>NZ_CP150347.1:5965000-10727500 GCF_051521375.1 Sorangium sp. So ce693 | reverse complement strand
CAAACGCACAAGGGAGCTTAACTGTGAGACCGACAGGTCGAACAGGTGCGAAAGCAGGCGTTAGTGATCCGGTGGTTCTGTATGGAAGGGCCATCGCTCATCGGATAAAAGGTACTCTGGGGATAACAGGCTGATCGCGCCTGAGAGTTCATATCGGCGGCGCGGTTTGGCACCTCGATGTCGGCCCATCGCATCCTGGGGCTGGAGCAGGTCCCAAGGGTTCGGCTGTTCGCCGATTAAAGCGGTACGCGAGCTGGGTTTAAAACGTCGTGAGACAGTTTGGTCCCTATCTGCCGTGGGCGTAGGACACTTGAGAGGAGCTGCCCATAGTACGAGAGGACCTGGGTGGACGTACCTCTGGTGTTCCGGTTGTCCTGCCAAGGGCATAGCCGGGTAGCCATGTACGGAACGGATAACCGCTGAAAGCATCTAAGCGGGAAGCCGGCCTCAAGACTAGGTGTCCCGGGCCGCAAGGCCCCTAAAGACCCCTTGTAGACCACGAGGTTGATAGGCCGGGTGTGGAAGCCGAGCAATCGGCGGAGCTAACCGGTACTAATAGGTCGTGCGGCTTGACCATACTTCTAAGGCAAACATCGAAGCGTCGCGCCCGGAGTTCGGGTGACGAGCAGCGTGACACAGCTGGCCTGGCGTAGAGCGTCGCGAGAAGCGGGCTCCGTCGGGTTCCGATTGGACGCACCCACAAGTTTCCGGTGGTGATATCGAGAAGGTCACACCCGATCCCATACCGAACTCGGAAGTTAAGCTTCTTGGAGCCGATGGTACTGCCAGGGCAACCTGGTGGGAGAGTAGGACGCCGCCGGGATTTTCTTCGAACCTGCGCACGGTGAGAGCCGTGCGCAGGTTTTTTTTTGTCCATTGTGCTTCGAACTCCGGATGCGCGTTGCGGCGTCCTGGCCGCAGTGAGGCCTCGTCAGGGACGTCGGCCGCTGCGCGAGGCGCGTTCCGGGCTGATCGGCCCCCGGCGAGGGTGCTCGTCGGGCGGCGCAGCGAGGGCTGAACTCGCCTGGGACGTTCTGTCTCCGGCGCGCTGTGCACGCCGGCGACAGAACGTCGATCGGGCTCAGACATCAGCCATCGCCACGCCGCCTGACGAGCCCCCTCGCCGGGAGCCTACGGTTCGTCAGGACGGCTTCGTTGGGAGCAGGCTCAGATCAGCCCTCGCCACGCTGCCCGACGAGCCCCCTCGCCGGGAGCCTACGGTTCGTCAGGACGGCTTCGTTGGGAGCAGGCTGAGACATCAGCCCTCGCCACGCTGCCCGACGAGCACCCTCGCCGGGGCCTGCGGTTCGTCAGGACGGCTTCGTTGGGAGCAGGCTGAGACATCAGCCCTCGCCACGCCGCCCGACGGCCATTTTCGCCGGGGGCCTACGGTTCGTCAGGACGGCTTCGTTGCGGCGGCGTCGGGATGTATGTGCCGCGAGGGCCGTCAGTGCGGGCGCTCGGCGGCTCGCCTCGGGCCGTAGCTGCGCAGGAGGATGAGGCCCGCGAGGACGGACAGGGCGGCGATCTGGAGAGCGAACGGGATCTTTTGCACCCATTCCTCCTCGTCGATCCCGATTGTGGCCAGGAAGAGGCCGAGCAGGCCGCCCATGGCTTCGCCGGCGCGGCTCACGGATGTCGCTGGGCCGCTGGCGACCGCCTCGTGGGAGAGCGCGTGCAAGAGGAGGCCCGCCACCGCGGAGAGCAACCAGGGCTCGATCGCCTCGAAGTGCTCCACGTCGACAAGCCGCGTCGCGAAGGCGCCAACCACCGTGGCGAGCGCAATGCCCGCGAGCGCAGCGCTCATGGCGCGCTTGCCGCCCGCATCGGCTCTCACCTCGAGGACCTGAATGGCCACCACCATGGCGAGCGGCACCGTGTGCGCAGCGATCACGAGCACGACAGGGAGCGAGAGCTGTCCAACGCGTGAGAGCGACGCCACCGCCGCGCCCTCGCCGAACTGGTGCGCGAGCACCGCGGCATACCCCATCGCGAGCGCCGTCGTCGGCGTCTGGTGACCCCCAGCGTCCCCGAGCACGAGGCGCTCCAGCACCGCCGGCGCGAGGAAGCCAGCCACCGCGGCGAACAACGCGAGCCAGCCGATCTCGCCGATCGCCTCCGGGAGCAGATGAAGCAGCGCGATCGACGCCGCACCGACGAGGGCGAACGTCCGCAACGCAGACATCGCGCCCTCACTCCGGTGACGGAACACCGCCGCAATGCCGCCCAGCACGACGGCCAACGCGAGGAGCGAGACGCCGAACGCCAGCGACACAGGCGCCCTCCTAGCACGGATCCGGCTCGAACCGGTGATGAGCCGAACGCTCTGTGGGGTGCGCTACGAACGTGGGGGGGTGTGCCGTTCCGTGCGTAGGATCAGGTCGCCCACGAGGGCAGTCCAGCCGGTCTGGTGTGAGGCCCCGAGCCCAGCGCCGGTGTCGCCGTGGAAGTACTCGAAGAAAAACAGGCGATCTCGGAATCGAGGATCGCGCTGGAAGAGGGGGTGCTCGCCGTAAACAGGGCGGCGCCCCTCGCGGTCACGCTCGAAGATCGCGATCAGCCGGCGCGCGATCTCGTGCGCTCCGTCGCGGAGCGTGCGAGGGCCGTGGCCGCCGAGCGACGGGATCGTGGGCACGTCCCCGAAGCCGTGGTCGAGCCGGAGGAGCGAGCGGTAGAGCAAATAGCCGAGCGGGAACCAGATCGGGCCGCGCCAGTTGGAGTTGCCGCCCTTCATGCGCGTGATCGACTCGCCCGGCTCGTAGTCGACCTTGTACTGCGCATCGCAGGGCTCGAGCCCGAGCGAGACGGGCGCGGCCGCGTGCTCCTTGGAGAGCGAGCGCGGGCCGAACGGCGAGAGGAACTTGTCCTCGTCGAACAGGTGCGCGAGCACCCGCTCGAGGCGCCCCGGCGGCACGGCGGAGAGCACCTGGCGGCCGTCTGGACGTACGGTGATCGCCTCGGCCAGCGCGGGGTTTCTGCCGAGGAACCACTCGGTCCGGCGCCGGAAGTTCGCGAGCTTGCCGTAGATCTCCGGGGTGATGACGTGCACCGCGCAGAGCGGGATGAGGCCGACCGCCGATCGGATCTTGACGTGCCGCGGCTTCCCTCCGGCAAAGAGGATGTCGAAGTAGAAGCCGTCCTCCTCGGACCAGAGCGGCAGCCGGCCGTCCGCCGTGTGGTGGAGCGCGTGCGCGATCCGCAGGAAGTGCTCGAAGAACTTGCTGGCGAGATCCTCGTACGCGGAGTTGTCGAGCGCGAGCTCCAGCGCGATGCGCATGAGGTCGAGGCAGTACATCGCCATCCACGCCGTGGCGTCCGCCTGCTCCAGGCGCATCCCAGGGGCGAGCCGCTCGCTGCGATCGAAGAGCGAGATGTTGTCGAGGCCGAGGAACCCGCCCTCGAAGACGTTGTGCCCCTCGGCGTCGCGCTTGTTGACCCACCAGGCGAAGTTGATGAGGAGCTTGTGGAACACCCGCTCCAGGAACACCCGATCGCCCTCGCCCCGCTGCTTCCGCTCGATCTTGTAGATCTGGTAGGTCGCCCAGGCATGCACGGGGGGGTTCAGATCCGAGAACTCCCACTCGTAGGCAGGCAGCTGCCCGTTCGGGTGCTGGTACCACTCCTTGACCATCATCTTGAGCTGGGCCTTCGCGAGGTCGATGTCGAGCGAGGCCAGCGCGACCGCGTGGAAGGCGAGATCCCAGGCCGCGAACCAGGGGTACTCCCACGCGTCGGGCATGGAGAGGACATCGGCGACGGAGACGTGCCGCCAGTGGGCGTTTCGGCCGCTCAGCCGCTCGGGCGGCGGCGCGTACGCGTCGCCGCGGAGCCAGGTGTCGACGTCGTAGTGGTAGAACTGCATCGTCCAGAACAGCCCCGCCGCCGCCTGACGCTGGATGGCGCGGCGATCGTCGGACAGGGCAGGGCCCTGGACGGCGAGATAGTACTCGTCCGCTTCCCTGCGCCGCGCTTCGAGGAGCTCGTCCGCGCCGTCGAAGGGGCACTCCACCGGCTCGGGCGCGAGCCGGAGCAGGATCCGCCGGCTCTCGCCGGCCGGCACCTCGAGGCGATGCCAGCTCGCCGCCTTCGTGCCGCGGCGCTCGGCGTTCACCCGCGCCTCGTCGCCGTGGACGACCCGGTGATGGAACGCGTCCTTGACGTACGGTGTCCGCGAAGGGGCGCCATAGAGCCGCTCGCGGTTCGTCTCGTTGTTGGTGAAGAGCAGCTCCGGGCTGCCCTCGATGTACAGGTGATGCGCGCCGTGCTCGGGGTGCGCCGCGCGCAGCATCACATGACCGGGGTCGGTCTCCATGGCCCGGATCTCCGGGACCGAACCCGGAGGCTCGCTCCAGGACCACGTGTTGCGGAACCAGAGGTGCGGGAGCACGTGGATCGGCGCGGCCTCCGGGCCGCGGTTCACCACGGTGATGACCATCAGGATGTCGCTCGGGCTCCGCTTCGCGTACTCGACGAAGACGTCGAAGTAACGATCCCCGTCGAAGGCGCCGAGATCGGGGAGATCGACCTCACCCTCCGAGAGGCCGCGGTCGCGCGCGGCGGCGACGAGCGCCTCGTAGGGGAACGGCCGCTGCGGGTACCGGTAGAGGTAACGCAGGTAGCTGGAGGTCGGCGTCGCGTCTTCGTAGTAGTAGATCTCCTTGACGTCCTCGCCATGGTTGCCCTCCGGCCCGGTCAGGCCGAAGGCCCGCTCCTTCAGGATCGGATCCCGCTCGTTCCAGACGGCGACGGCGAGACACAAGATCTGGTGTCGGTCGCAGATGCCGCCGAGCCCGTCCTCGTTCCAGCGATAGGCGCGGCTCCGGGCATGGTCGTGAGGGAAGTGCGCCCACGCGTCCCCGTTCGCGCTGTAGTCCTCGCGCACCGTCCCCCAGGCCCGCTCGGAGAGGTAGGGGCCCCAGTGCTTCCAGCGCAGGAGGCGCTCGCGCTCTTCCTCGAGGCGGCGGTGCTCAGCGGTCGGCGCAGCGCGGACGGTCCTCGTCATGCGCGCCACGCTAGGCGACGAAGGCCGAGGCGTCGAGCCCGCGGCCGGCGCGCGGTGAGCTGGAGCGCTGGAGTGCTGGAGCGGGCGCTACTCGGTGCGCTTGATGATGTGGAAGCCGAACGGCGTCTCGACGATCTCGCTCACCTCGCCGATCTTCAACGCGAAGGCGGCGTCGGAGAAGCCCTTCACCATCATGCCGCGCTCGAACACCCCGAGATCCCCGCCGCGCTCGGCGGCGCCCGGCTCGTCGCTGTACTCCGCGACCACCTCCTCGAAGCTCGCCCCGCCGCGGATCTTGAGGAGCGCCTCCTGCGCGCGCGCGTGCGCCTCGGCGCGCGTACGGCGGAGGCCCTCGGGCTTGCTCTTCGAGCCCTCGTGCATGACGAGGAGATGCCGCGCGCCGATCTGCTTGGGCTGACTCGCGATCACGGCGCGCTCCCGCTCGATCGCGGCGTCCTCCTCGGCTGCCCGGATCGGCGCGGAGACCGCGAGGCCGCCGCCGACCCAGGAGGGCGAGGTGGCGAGCGTCCCGCAGGCGGTCGCGCAGAGGAGCGCGAGGGGAGAGCACGCCGAGAGCGCGTGGACCAGCACGGCGCGGAGAGGAGGGCTACGCATCGGCGCGGAGACTGCCGCGGGAGGGGTGCGCCCGCAACCCTCGCGTCCGCGCGCGTCGCTCAGCGGAGCACCATCACCGGGACGAAGGCCCACCCGCCGGCGGCCACGCTCACCCGGGCGCGCCGCGACTCGCCGCGGACGCCGACGACCACGTCGTGCGTGCCCGCGCGGACGCGGGTCCGCGCGATCGCGATGCGCGCGGGGAGCGTCGACCATCCGCGCGTGTCCGGCGTGTCGAGCGCGGTCAGCGTCGCGCTCGTCAGCAGGCCGACGAGCAGGCCCAGCGGCCCGGAGTCCTCCGCAGCAGCCTCGGTGGCGCCCTGCGCGGCCTCGCCGGCCGCGATGCGGGCGAGGGTCCTCGTGATGGCCGACAGGATGACGGTCCCCTCGTTCTTCTTCCAGGCCGCGCGCACCTGCGCCTCGACGTCGAGCGCCTGCTCCATCGGCTGCGAGCGCCCATCCAGCTTCAGCGTCGGAATCGAATAGCCGCCCTTGCCGCGCGCGAGCGTCGGGTAGTTGACCCAGGTCACGAGCCCCTTCGCCGCGAGCTCGCTCGCCCGCGCGCGATCCGTCGGGCTGAGGTCGTTGGCAACGAGCGTGAGCGCGAGGCCGATCGGGAGGCGCTGCGGCACCTTCTGCGGGACGCGCCCGAACCCGACGACGACGATGAGCTCGGCCTCGCCGGTCTCGTCGAGGGGCGGCGGCGGGGCCTCGCCCTCGATCAACGCGGCGATGCGGGGCGATCTCGGCTCGCCGCGCGTGAGCGCGCGGAGCGGGCGGCGGAGCGACGGATACGACCCGTGGCGGAGGGCGTCGTCGTAGTGGAGGAGCGCCTCGTCAGCCTGGCTGCTCTTCTCGAAGGCGAGGCCGGCGAGGTAGCTGCCGAGGCCGAGGAGCGCCGTCTCGCCCTCGTGATCGCGCAGGTATCTCTGCATGACCGCGAGGCGACGAGCCTCGACCCTGGCCCCGCTGAGGTCGCGCTGCGCCAGGTAGTTCATCATGTTGATCGTGTTGATGAGCAGTTTCTCGTAGGCGGGCGCCTTGTACGGGCCCACGTCGTCCGAGAAGAGGTATTTGCCGAGATCGTGGGCGGCCCCGCGGGACATGTCGAGCAGGTCGATCGACTTGTCCGCGGCGCCGAGATCGCGCGCGGACAGCCGGTAGCTGTCCATGCTGAGGAGGATGTTGCCGCGGTCGAGCAGGAGGAGCGCGTTGTCGCCCCGGAGCGCCGGGAGCTGGGCCGCCGTCTCGACCTCGAGCTGCTCGTTCAGCGCGGCCACCGCCTCGGCGGGAGCGCCGCGATCGAGCGCCTGGAGCGCGGTGCGCACGCGATCTTCATGTCCGCCGCAGGCGGCCTGCCAGAGGCCGAGGAGCAGCGCGAGAGGAGCCAGGGCCGCACGCTTGCGCCCCGCGAGGCCCGCGTGCCGCCGGCGCATCACTCCTGGATGAGCGCCTTGGTGAAGGCCGCCCTGTTCTGCCAGGCCACCGCGCTCGTGGCGACCTCGATGAGCTGCATGAACATGAAGTACTGGACGCGGCGCTCGTCCTCGGTGCGCTCATCGGCGGTGAAGACCTTGCCGGTGAGGTAGTACTTCGCGCCGAGCTGGCGGTTGTACTCGGCGATGTGGCTCGGATCGAACCCGCCGCCGTGCTGCTTCTCGACCTCCGCGACCATCTGCTGCTGGCGCTCGACGCTCACCACGGTGACGAGGCTCGCCTGAGCCAGGTACGTCTCGACATCGGAGAGGAGCGCCTGAAGCTGGCTGTCGATGTGCTCGCTCGTCTGGTTCGACAGCGGATAGATGGCGAGCGTGGGCCGCGAGCCGTCGTGCGCCCACGCCTTGGCCACCGGAGAGGCCATCAGCGACGTCAGGTTCTCGTGGAGGAGCTGCTCGATGTCGCGCCTGTCGATCCCCGTGCTCATCGCCGCGTCGTCGAGCCCCTCGACCTGATTGCCGCGCACGTAGGTGGGGCCGCAGCCGATGGGAAGCGCGGCGAGCGTGAGCGCCGCGAGCAGCGCGGCCGGACGGATGATGGGCGAAATGGGCATGGACACTCCGCAGGGCAGGACGCCCGCATCCTAGCAGGCGAGGTGTGCGCTGGAGCTTCGATCAGGCGGAAATCGTGCTCTGCGACGCCGCGCGCGCGCCGCGTGCACGCCGCGCGCGGCATGTCAGCAGCGCCGACGTCCTGGCTCGCTTCAGCGCGAGCAGCGCGAGCAGCGCGAGCAGCGCGCGCGCCGCTGGGGCCCCGCTGTCGTCGCCGACGACGGGGCCGTACGCGCACGAGAGCCAGCGCTCGTCGAGCGGCCGGCGCGAGGGCAAGCGCTCCGCGGAGTCCGACGCCGTCGCCCACCAGGGCGGGTCGTAGTCGCCGACGTCAGCGGCGCGCCTCGCCTCGGTGACGATCCAGTCGCGATGGGCGATCAGCCCACCATAGATGGGGTCGGCGCAGCCGGCTGGCCCGCGCGACGTCACGCCGATGATCCGCCCCGCGACGTCGAGCGCCGGTCCGCCCGAGTCGCCGCTGCAGATGCCGTTCTCGCCGCGCCACTCGCCTCCTGTGACGCGCTCCTGCGTTCCACACCCGTACCCCACGCACTCGACGTGGAGCCCATCGCGGCGCCTGCGGACGCCGCCGCCGCGCGATCTGCCCTCCGTGTCGCCGAAGCCCACCGCCGAGTAGACCTCGCTCTCCTCGGGCGGCCGATCGAGGCGAGGCGCGAGCGGCGTGACCTCGCTGCCGCCGAGCGGGGAAGACAGCACGACGAGCGCGATGTCGCGCCCGCAGACGGCGTTGCCGTCGGGCGGGCTGAGCAGCGCGCGCGCGCCGATCCACGGCGTGTCGGCGGCCCACAGGGCCCCGCCGAGCGTGGCGTAGACCTGCGAGGCATCGACCGGCTCACCGAACGTCGCCGTCTTGCAGGCAATGAGCTTGGGAGCCTCCGCGATGCAGTGCTGCGCGGTGAGCACCAGGTTGGGCGCGATCACGGTGCTCGAGCAGGTCCGCGCGACGCGCCCTCGGCGATCGGTGATGAGGAGCCCGGCGATCGCGCGATCTCCAGCGTCTGGATAACCTCCCTTGATCTCCAGCGCGGCCTCGGCCGCGTCCTCCTCGTGCAGGTCAGCTTCGTCCGCGTCTCCAGCGCAGCCCGCCAGCGCGGCGGCGAGGAGGCATCCAGCTCGGGTACGCCATGCGGTGCTGTTCCGGCACACGGCCAGCCGCCATTGCACGGCACCTGCCAGCCTGGGCTGTGCACCGCCGCGCTCCCCGAGGGAGGAGAGGGTTGCTTCCGAGGAGGCTCGACCGCCGGCGGAGCCACGCCGCTGCGCTGTGGTGCGGGATGCGGTCAGCGCGCCGGTCGGGCTCATGTACAGCCGAGCGCCCGACCCTGTCGTCAACCGAGCTCAAAGCTTCGGTGAGGAGGCGGCGCGGGCGCGCGGCCTCGCGCTCCGGGAACACCTCCCTCGCGCTGGTGTCGCGCGCGTCCGTTCGCGACGTCGCCGCGCTGCGAGCGTTCACCCTCTCCCGGCGGCGCCCGAGCGTCAGCCGACCACGATGTTCACGATCTTCCCCGCGACGTAGATGAACTTCTTCAGCTGCTTGCCGGCGGCGAGGGCGGCAACGCTCTCCAGGCCGAGCGCGGCGGCTCGTGCCTCTTCCTCCGATGCCGCCTTCGCCAGCATCACGCGACCGCGGACCTTGCCGTTCACCTGCACCGGGATCTCCAGGACGTCGTCGACGCAGAAGGCCTCGTCGTACGTGGGCCATGGCTCATAGCTGAGCGAGCGCTCGTGGCCGGTGAGCCGCCACAGCTCCTCCGCGAGGTGCGGCGCGAAGGGGGAGACGAGGAGGATCAGCCGGAGGACCGCCTCGCGCGGCGGCGAAGGCAGCGAGCTCAGGTGATTCACGAAGACCATCATCGCGGAGATGGCGGTGTTGAACGCCATCGCCTCGATGTCGCCGGTCACCTTCTTGATCGTCCTGTGGAGCTGCCGGCTCGTCGCGTCGTCCATCGCGTCCGAGAGCGGCCGCGTGCAGGTCGCGAATACGCGGTCCCGGAACCGGACCACCCCCTGGATCTGCGCCGATTGCCACGGCTTCACCGCCTCGAGCGGGCCCATGAACATCTCGTACAGCCGCAGCACGTCGGCGCCGTGGACCCGCACGATGTCGTCGGGGTTGATCACGTTGCCCCGCGACTTCGACATCTTCTCGTTGTCCTCGCCGAGGATCATCCCCTGGTGGACGAGCTTCGCGAAGGGCTCGGGGTGCTTCACATGGCCGAGGTCGTAGAGCGCCTTGTGCCAGAAGCGCGCGTAGAGGAGGTGCAGCACGCCGTGCTCCGCGCCGCCGACGTAGAGGTCGACGGGCATCCACGCGTCATACGCGGCCTGCGAGAACGGCTCCGCGTCGTTCTGCGGATCGAGGAAGCGAAGGTAGTACCAGCACGAGCCCGCCCACTGCGGCATCGTGTTCGTCTCGCGCGCGTACCACTTGCCGTCCTGCTGAAAGAAGCGCCAGTCGACGGCGCGCGCCAGCGGGCCCGCAGGGTCGTTGCCAGGGCGGAAGTCGGCGAGCGGCGGCAGCTCGATCGGGAGGCTGGCCTCGTCGACCGCGATCGGCTGATCGTAGCGGATCGTGTGCGCGGCGCCCTTCCTGGGATCGCCCTGCGGATCGGCGAGCTCGACGGGGAAGTAGATCGGGATCGGCTCGCCCCAGTAGCGCTGGCGCGAGAAGACCCAGTCGCGCAGCTTGTAGTTCACCTCGCGCTTGCCTCGCCCGAGCGCCTCGAGGCGCGCGATGACCGCGCGCTTGCACTCCTCCGTCGCGAGCCCGTCGAACTCGCCGCTCCGGACCGCGACGCCCGGGTCGACGTAGGCGGCCTCGAGCTGGTCGTGCAGGGTGCCGTCGGGGCTCACGACCTCGACGATGGGCAGCCCGTAGGTGCGGGCGAAGGAGAAGTCGCGCTCGTCGTGCCCTGGCACCGCCATCACGGCGCCGGTGCCGTAGCCGCCGAGCACGTAGTCGGCGACCCAGATCGGCACCTCCACGCCCGTGATGGGGTGGACGGCGACGAGGCCGGTGTCGACGCCGGTCTTCTCCCTCGCCGCCGCGGCGAGCCGCTCGCGATCGCTCTTGCCCGCCGCGGCCGCGACGTACGTGCGCACCGCCTCGCGGCGCTGCTCGGACGCGCCGCTCTCGGCGCTCGTGAGCCATGTCGTGAGCGGGTGCTCGGGCGCGAGCACGACGTAGGTGACGCCCATCAGCGTGTCGGGGCGGGTCGTGAACACGCTCAGCGAGCCCTTGCCCCATCCCTTGACCTCGAACGTGATGAGCGCCCCCTCCGAGCGGCCGATCCAGGAGCGCTGCATCGCCACCGTCCCTTCAGGCCAGTCGAGGAGGCGGAGATCCTCCGCCAGGCGGTCGGCGTAGGCGGTGATGCGGAGCATCCATTGCCTGAGCGGCGTCCGGTAGACCGGGTGCGAGCCGCGCTCGCTCTTGCCGTCGATTACCTCCTCGTTCGCAAGGACGGTCCCGAGCGCCGGGCACCAGTTGACGCTCACCTCATCCTGGTACGCGAGCCCGTTCTTGAAGAGCTGGAGGAAGATCCACTGCGTCCAGCGCACGTAGCGCGGATCGGTCGTGGAGAGCTCTCGCGACCAGTCGTAGCTGAAGCCCAGCATCTTGAGCTGGCGCTTGAAGGTCGCGATGTTCCGCGCCGTCGTGTCGGCCGGGTGCGTGCCGGTCTCGAGCGCGTGCTGCTCCGCCGGCAGCCCGAAGGCGTCCCAGCCCATGACGTGCAGCACGTCGATCCCGCGCATGCGGAAGTAGCGGGACATGATGTCGGTCGCCGTGTACCCCTCGGGGTGGCCGACGTGCAGCCCCGCCCCCGACGGATAGGGGAACATGTCGAGCACGTAGCGCTTCGCGCGGGCGGGGTCCGCGCTGCGGACGGCGCGGAACGTCTCGCCTTCCTCCCACGCGCGCTGCCAGCGCGGCTCGACGGCGGCATGATCGTAGCGCGCGGGCTCACGCGGCTCGTTGGGAGAAGGTTCGGTGGAGGCGCGGGGGTCCATCGTCTCGGCGGCCATATCGCGACGTGCCATAGCACTGCGCTGCCGCGGTCGACAGCCGCCCCGCGGCGGCAGAAGCCTGCGCCCCGGCGGGAGCGGCATGCCCGTCCGCGGCGCGCCGCGGCCATGTCGAGAGTTCCCGAGAAGCGTGGACAGCGCCTCGGTCCGAGCTCTGCCGTCGGAGACGCCCGCGCCCGAGAGGGCCGACCGCGCGCTCCGCCGCGCGCTCCGGAGCCACCCGCGCGCTCCGGAGCGGCGTGCGTGCCCCTGCGCGCCGCTGGCGCTGGTGGAGGAGCGCGCGCCTCGTGAGCGCCTCGGCGGCGGGACGAGCTCGCTCTTCACCGAGCCGACCGGAGGCGCGCACCCCTGGCGTCGCTGTCCTGCGTCCGCGACGGGCGGTGTCGTCCCGTGAGGCGCGCGTGGCGTCAGCGCTGACGAGCGGCAGCGCCTCGCGGGGACGGGGCGACGCGTCAGAAGAATGGCCGCACGCCGAGACTTGGGGGTAGATTGAGAGCGCTGTTCCGCTTCAGTGTGAGGCGGAGGGGTCGCGTGGGCGGTCCCTCCGAGGCGCGCGGATGACCGACAAACACGTTCCATGGGGAGCCCCCGAGAGTGAGAGGACGGCGCAGCCAGGCCGGCCGCTCCCGTCGGCGCACGGCTCGGGGAGCCCTTTCCGGCCGCTGCCCGTGCCGCCGCTGATGGCGCCCGGCGCCCTGCGCCCGCTCGCCGCGCAGTACGCGCTGAGCCCTCATCTACAGCAACAGAGCCCGCCCGCGTTCTCGAGGCCGATGCCGTCGGCGCCCGCGTATTCGGGGCCGGCATTGTCGGCGCCCGCGTTCTCGGGGCCAGCTCCCGCCGGGTACACCCAGCCGCCCACCGCGAGCGTCTCGGCGCGCGGAGGGACCCTTCCGCCCGGGCTCGTCTCGCAGCAGGACGTGCTCTCGGCCAGCGGCGTCTTTTCTCCGAACGCGCTCCCGTTCATCTCGGCGCCGCCGCAGTCGGATCCGGTGCCTCCGAGCCAGCCGGCCTTCCAGCCGGCGCCGATCACGGACCGGATGGGCGCGAGCGGGGCGCAGCCGCCTGCGCCGGCAGCGCCGCCCGGGTTCGCGAGCCCTGGCTTCGGTGCCGCCGCGCCCGCCGCGCCAGAGGCCGCACGCGCGCCGATGCCCTCGCCGCACGCCGGCCAGCCGCCTGCGCCGGCAGCGCCGCCCGGGTTCGCGGGCCCTGGCTTCGGTGCCGCCGCGCCCGCTACGCCGGAGGCCGCGCGCACGCCGCTGCCCTCGCTGCACGCGGGGATGTCGGCTCAGGGCGGGCCGCCATCGGCCGCTGCGCCAGCGTCGGCGATGAGCGCAGCTCCCGGCGCGGCGGCGCACGGCGCGCCCCAGGGGGCCGGCGGGTGGGACGGCGCGGCGGCGCACGGCGCGCCGCCGGCGGCAGGCGGGTGGGACGGCGCGGCCATGCCGCCGGCCGAGAGCCCGTGGGCCACCACGTCGGCGCGCCTCGAGATGCCGGCGCTCCCGTCGACCTTCGTGCAGGAGCGCCCGGAACCGCAGAAGCCACCCGCCGCCGTCACGCCGCGGCGGCGGGAAGGGGGCAGGACGCTCATCATCGTGCTCAGCGTGATCCTGGCGGTGGCCTTGCTGGCGCTCGTCGGGATCACGCTGTGGCAGAGCATGCGCGGCGGAGGACCGATCGCGATCGACTACAAGGAGCCGCCGCCCACGGCCACCGAGGCGTCGCCAGGGCCCACCGTGAGCGTGACAGCGGCCCCCAGCGCGCCCGCCGCGCCCCGCCCGGCCGCGCGCCCGCGGCCGAAGGGCGACGACATCTACGACGAGGTCGACAAGGAAAAGACCCGGCGCTGAGGCGGCGCGACGCCGCACAGACGGGGCGCGCCGCAGGCGATTCGTTGGCCCCGCGCCCTGTTCCGTGCTGGTGATCGCCCGCGATGGCGACGCCGATCCCGCACAACCTTGCCCCCTTCTCCCTCGACGAGCTGGCGCGCGCGACCGGCGGGCGCGTGCTGAGGAGCGGGCCGGACGCGCGGGGCATCTCGACCGACAGCCGGACGATCGCGCCCGGAGCGGCGTTCGTCGCGCTCACCGGCGAGAGCTTCGATGGCCACAGGTTCCTCGACGCCGCCGCGCAGCGCGGGGCGGCCGCGTTCATCGTCTCCCGCGAGGTGGCCCTGCCGCCCGGAGGAGGCGCGGTGCTCGTGGACGACGGCCTCGCGGCGCTCGGGGCGCTGGCCAGAGCGCACCGCGAGCGATGGCGGAGGGGCGCCCACGCCGACGGGCCGCGGGCGATCGTCGGGATCGGCGGCTCGGCCGGCAAGACGACGACGACGCGGACCATCGCGGCGCTGCTCGCGGGGGTGGGCCGCGGCGAGGTGCACGCGACAGCGGGCAACCTGAACAACGCCATCGGGCTGCCGATGACGCTGCTCGGGCTCGAGGACCGCCATCGCTTCGCGGTCGTCGAGATCGGCACGAACCAGCGCGGCGAGGTCGCGGCCCTCGCGCGGATCGCGGGGCCGGACCTTGCCGTGCTGACGTCCATCGGCGTCGAGCACACCGAGGGGCTCGGCACGCTGGAAGACGTCGCCGCCGAGGAAGGGGATCTGCTGGCCGCCTTGCCGGCCGAGGGCGTGGCCCTCGGCAACGGCGACGACGCGAAGGTGGTCGAGCAGCTCGAGCGCGCCGGCGCCGCGCGGCGGATCACCTACGGCTTCGGGGAGCGCGCGCGAATCCGGATCGCGGGGAGGCGGCCGGTCGGGGTGCGCGGCACCTCGGTGAGGATCGAGCGGGGAGGCGAGGCGCTGGAGCTCGTCGTCCCGCTGCTCGGCGAGGCGGGGGCGCTGGCGGCGGCTGCGGCCGTCGCCGTCGTGGAAGAGGCGGTCGGCGAGCCGCTCTCGACCGAGCGGGCGACCCGCGCCGCCGCAGGGCTCGCGCCGCCAGGGGACGGGCGGCTGTCCGTCCGCGAGCTGCGGGACGGGACCGTCGTCATCGACGACACCTACAACGCCAACCCGCTGTCGATGCGATCGTCCCTCAGGACGGCCGTCGAGGTGGCCGAGGCGCTCGGGAAGCGGCTGGTCCTGCTGCTCGGCGAGATGCGCGAGCTCGGCGCGCTCGCGGCGGCGGAGCACGACGCGCTCGGCGAGCAGGTCGGCGCCGTCCGCCCCGCCGCGCTGATCGCCGTCGGTGGCGAGGCGGCGCGGATCGCGCGCGCCGCCGAGGCTGCCGGCGTGCGGGCGTGGTTCGCCGGCGACGCGGACGCCGCCGCGGCCCGAGCGCAGGAGATCGTCGAGCGCGGCGATCTGGTGCTCGTGAAGGGCTCGCGCGGGATCAGGATGGAGCGGATCGTGGAAGCCCTCGTCGCCAGCGCCGGCTCATCACCCTCGCCGTGAGCGCGCGTCCGCCGGTCGAGCGCGCTCGCCTCCCGGCGCGCCGGACCGCGGTCACGCGTCGAGCGCGGCCCGCGCCTCGGCGACGGACAGGCTGAGCAGGAGCTTCGCCTCCTCGTTGCTGCAGAAGGAGCGCGTGACCAT
The DNA here is from genome assembly GCF_051521375.1 of Sorangium sp. So ce693. Lineage (NCBI taxonomy): Bacteria > Pseudomonadati > Myxococcota > Polyangiales > Polyangiaceae > Sorangium > Sorangium sp. So ce693. The sequence goes on along the minus strand of NZ_CP150347.1, from coordinate 10,712,256 downwards.
GCGATCGACGTACAGCGTGCCGCGGAGGTGATCGACCTCGTGCTGGAGGATCCGCGCGGGCCAGCCCGTCGCTTCCCACCGGACCTCCTTGCCGTCCTCGTCCACGCCGCTCACCTCGACCGACAGATCTCGCTCGACCAGCGCCATGTAACCCGGGACGCTCAGGCAGCCCTCGAAGAACGTCGCCCGCCCCGCGCCTGCCGCGTCCGGGAGCGACGGCGCGAGGACCCTCAGCGTCGGGTTGATGACGACCCTGAGCGGGAAGGGCACGCGCCCGCGCTCGGCGCGCTGGCCCGGCGTGAGGCGGGCCATGAGCTCCTCGCTGTCTTCGAGCACGATCACCTGCTGGCCGACGCCGATCTGCGGCGCCGCCAGCCCCACGCCGGGCGCCTTGCGCATGACGGAGACCATCGTCGACACGAGGTGCTTGAGCCGCTTCGTCCCGATCTCTTCGGGCGGGACGGGCGCGGCGGGCTTCCGCAGGACGGCTCTGCCTGCGAGGACGATCGGGGGGAGCTCCATGCTGCCGGGATGAATCGGCGCCCTCGCGAGCGCAAGCGTTGTGAGCTCGAGAGCATGGTCCGTGTGTGAGGCCTCGCGGCGAGGCGAGCGTGAGGGTAGAGGAGCGGCGCCGGGCTCGGCTCCGGGTTTCCATGGCAGCACCCCCTTCGCCTCCTCCGGCTCGCGCGGACGCCCGCCGCCGGCCGCTCCGCCTCGTCGTCGTCGTCGCCCTCGCGGCGCTGACGCTCGCCGCCTTCGCCGCCGTGACGCTGCGGCTACAGCTCGAGCCGAACGTCGCCTCGCTCCTGCCGGAGCGCGGGGACGCCGCGGCGCTGCGCCGGTACGTGCGCGGGTTCGGGGGCGGCGACCTCGGCGTCGTGATGGTCAAGGGCGACGACCCCGACGAGAACGCGGCCGTGGCCGCGGAGATCGCGCGGGCCCTCGCGGCGCGCCCGACCGTGCAGCGCGCCGCCGATCGGATCGACGTCTCGCGCTCGCTCGATCCGTGGGTCGCGTTCCGGCACGCGGACGCGCGCGTGCGAGAGCGCCTCGCCGCCGCGCTCTCGCCCGAGGGGATGCGGGAGCGCCTTGCCGAGACGCGCGCCATGCTGCTCGCGCCGGGCGGCGGCGCCGCGGCCGAGACGATCGCGGCCGACCCGCTGCGCCTCTCGCAGCTCGTCTTCGAGTCCGCGGACATCGGATCCGGGGTGCGCACGCAGGCGGACGGCGCCTTCGCTTCGGACAACGGCAAGGTGCACCTCGTCTTGGTGCAGCCGGCGGGGCAGGCGCTCCGCGGCGCCGACGCGCGGGCGTTCGTCGCGGACGCGAACGCCGTCCTCGGTCCTGTGCGCGCGGCGCACCCGGGGCTCACGCTCGGGCTCACCGGCGGGCACGCCATCGCCGCGGCGACCGAGGCGATGCTCACGCGCGATCTCGCGATCTCGGGGTCGCTCTCGATGCTGCTCGCCTCCGTCGTCTTCGCGCTGCTCTTCCGCCGCCTGCGCGCCCTGGCCGCGGTGATGCCGCCGCTCGTGCTCGGGACCCTCTGGACCGCGGGGCTCGCCACGGCGCTCCCGGGCGGGCTCAGCGCGATCGCCGTCGCCTTCATGTCGGTGGTCGTCGGCGTCGGCGTCGACACCGGCGTCCACGTCTACGCCGCGCTGCTCGAGGCGCGGCGCGAGGGCCTCGATCCCGAGGCGGCCGGGCGCGCAGCGAGGGCGCGGACCTCCCGCGCCGTGCTCATCGCCGCCGTCACGGCGGGGGCGGCGTTCGGGGCCCTCGCGCTGTCGGACATCAACGCGCTCCGGCAGCTCGGGCTCCTGTGCGCCGCGGGCGAGGTCCTGACGGCGATCGCCATCGTGCTCGTGACGCCGGCCGTGGGCGCGTGGCTCGAGCGGGGGACCCCGCCGATCGAGGCGCCGGCGCGCTGGCCCGACTTCCTCTACCGGCTCACCCGTACCCGGGGCCGCGCGCTCGCGCTCGCGGGGCTCGCGGCGCTCCCCATCGCGGCCGTCGCCCTCGGCGCCTCCCCGCCGCTCGCGGAGGCCATCGTCGCGATCCGGCCAGCCGAGCTCGAGCCGCTCAAGGTACAGCAGGAGATCTTCGAGGCGTTCGGCGGACGGCGGGGGCAGTGGGTGGTGCTCGTCGCGGACGGCGACCAGGAGCGCGCCCGCGCGCGGGGCGACCGGATCGCGGAGCGCCTCGCCTCGATGAAGGACGACGTGGAGGCCGTCGACGCGCTCACCGCGCTCGCCCCCGCCGCCCCGACGCAGGCCGAGCGCTTCGCCGCGCGCGACGCGCTCGATCTGCCCGCCAAGGCCGACGAGCTCGAGCGCGCGCTCCGCGACACGGGCTTCGCGCCCGAGCGCTTCTCGTCGGTGCTCGACGGGATGCGCGCGCCGCCCCGGCAGGAGGTGGCGCTCTCCGATCTCGAGCGCGGCCCCGCGTCGATCCTGCTCTCGCGCTACCTCGGGGCGGACGGGGGAGAGGCGCTCGTCGCGCTGTACGTGAGGCCCCGCGAGACCGGCTCGGTCGAGCGGATCGAGCGCGCGCTCCGCGAGGAGGACCCGCGCGCCATGCTCACCGGCTACAGCCGGCTCGAGGCGTCGCTGCGCGAGACGCTCGCGCACGACATGCCGCGGATCGCGCTCGTCGCGGGCGCGCTCGTGCTGCTGGCGCTCTCGGCTTCCCTCCGCAGCGCGCGCGACATCGCGCTGGCCGCGCTCGTCGTCGCCTCGGAGATCTCCCTCGTCCTCCTGCTGATCCGGGTGCTCGGCATCCCCCTGCACGCGTACGACGCGCTCGTCATCCCGGTGCTGCTCGGGATCACGGTGGACGAGGGGATGTTCCTGCTCCACCGCGCCCGCGAGATCGAGGCGGCGGGCGGCGGCGACGCCGTGATCCGCGAGATGCTGCGCCGCGAGGGGCCGGCGATCGCCGCCACGGCGCTGACCACGGCCGCGGGCTTCTCCGCGCTCGCGTTCTGCGGCTTCGACGGCCTCCGCGACCTGGGCCGGGTCGGCGCGCTGGGCAGCGCGGTCGGCCTCGTGGTCGCGCTCCTCGTGGTGCCGGCGGGGCTGCGGCTCTGGCCCCGGGCCCACGGACGCGCGTAACATGTCGCCGTTGTCGCCCCGGGGCCTCCTCCTTGTCGCTCTCCTCGCGCTCGCGCGTCCCGCTGCCGCGCAGCCGTCTCCTCCGCCCGCTGCGCCGCCTCCTGCCGCGCCGGCGCCGAGGCCGCCGCGCTCGGCCGTGGCGCGCGCCGTCGACGCGCTCGTGCGCTCGCTCGGCGCCGTGGACGGCCGCGCGCTCGTGGCCGCCGCGCCGCTGGTCTCCGACGCGCCGGCGCCGCGCGGCGCCCAGCTCGTGGCCACGCTCGCCGCCCAGGTCGCCGGCAAGCTCGGCGCCGGCGTGCGCGCGCAGAAGGATCCGATCCCGCTGCCGCTCGCGCGCGAGGCGGCGCGCGACGACGCGGCGCTCGTCCACCTCATCGTCGAGATCGCGGCGGGAAAGCTGCGCGTCACCGCGGACGTGTACCCGGTGCCGCGCACCGTCTGGGCGCGCATCCGCGATCCGGAGCCGGGGCCGATCGCCCACGCCTACGCCGAGGCGCCCCTCGACGCGGAGATCCGCAGCTTCCTCGCGCCGATCCCGCTCGTCGCCGCCAGGGTCGACCGCGCGAAGAACTTCGAGGGCGACGTGGTCGCGCTCGCGTGCGGCGATCTCGACGCCGACGGGGCGCTCGAGCTCCTGAGCGTGAGCCGCCGGCGCGTGACGACGCTCCGCCTCCGCGGCGGCCGGGTCGTGCCGCTCGCGTCGCGCCCGTGGCCGGACGTGGTCGCCGTGCACCCGGCGCCGCTCCGCGAGCCGCTCGCGTTCGCCACGCTCGTCGAGCGCGCGAGGGACGGCGAGCTCCTGCCTCCGTTCGCCGACATCGGGCTCACCGATCGCGCGCGCAGCGTCCGTTTCGACGGCGAGCTGAAGGCGCTCGCCGAGCTCCCGGGGCTGGCGATCCCGGACGCGGGCGGCTCGGCCTGCACGACGACGTGGGGGCCGCTCCTCACGGGCCCGCTCGGGCCGTGCGCCCCGGCCGATCCCCCGCCGGCGACCGCGACGCTCTCCGGCCGGTACGACGCGCTCGCGTCGGCGCAGCTCCTGTCCGCGCAGGGCGAGCCCTTCGCGGTCTGGGCGACGCGCGAGCGCGGCGCGGTCGAGCTCCGGGACAGCGCGGGCCGTCGCAAGGTCGTGGGTAGCGCCGGGGCGCAGCTCGCGATCGGCGATCTCGATCAGGATGGAGAGCCCGAGCTGCTCGCAAGCCTCGACGTCCTCGATCCGCTAGAGGACGCCGTCGTGGTCTGGTCGTGGCGGCGCCGGGAAGGCGGCCCGGCCCGCGCGGCGCCCGAGGAGATCCTGCGCTTGCCGGCGCCGGCGGGGGTGCGCGCCCTCGCGGTCTGTCCGCCCGACGGGGCCGGGCGCGCCCCGTTCGCCGTCGCGACGGCGGACGAGATCTGGGTGGTGCGGTGAGCCGATCGCTCCTGCGCCGCGCCTTCCTCGGCGGCGCCGGCGCGCTGCTCGGCGCGGCCGTCCTCCCGGAGGGCGCGCGTGCGATGGGGCGCATCCCGCTCGGCGGCCGCCTCTCGATGCACCTCCCGTGGCCGACGAGCTCGCTCGATCCGCACGACCTGAGCGATCCCGCCGCGGCGCTGTTCGCGCCGGCGATCGCCGACAGCCTCTACGGGCTCGACGCGTCCGGGAACCCGTACCCGACGCTCGCGTCCGCGCTGCCGTCCCGCGAAGGGGACGGCGCGGTCGTGCGCCTGCGCGAGGGGTTGCGCACCGCGCGCCTGCTCAAGCTCGACGGCCGCGACGTCGTGAGCTCCGTCGAGCGCGCCCGCGCTCGCGGCGCCGCCGCGGCGCTCGCCGACATCCCGAGGCCCGAGCGGCACCCGAGGGATCCGCTCGCCGCGGTGTTCCCGCGCGCGGATCCCGCCCGCGTCGCCCGCGCGCTCGCGTCGCCGATGGTCGCGCTCCTGCCGCGCGCCTTCGACCCCGCGGCGCCGGATGGCACCGGCGCGTTCCGGGCCGACGTCGGCCCGGGGCAGATCACGCTGACGCGCAACGACGTCGCCGCGCGCGGCGCTGCCTTCCTCGACGCGATCGAGGTGATCCGCTCCGAGGACCTGACGACCTCGCTGCGCGCGTTCGAGACCGAGCGCGACGACCTCGGCTGGCTCGGCGCCGGCCTCCACACGAACCGCCGCGGCGCCGTCCGCTTCGATCTGGGCGTCGCCGGGTGGATCGTGCTCACGACGGGCCCCGACGCCGGGCTCTTCGGTCAGCCTGGCGTCGCGCAGCGGCTGGTCGACGCGCTGCCGCCCGAGCGCCTGGCGCACCTCGGCCTCGTCGGCCTCCCGAGGGCGCACGGCGATCCCGGATGGGGAGGGCCCCCGGCGCCGCTGCTCGTGGACGAGTCTGCCGCTCACCTCGTCGAGGTCGCCGAGGCGGTCGCGCCGATCCTCTCGCGGCCAGGGCACGAGGTCACCGCGGAGCCGGTGGCGCGGGCGGAGCTCGGGCGCCGCCGCGCCCGCGGGAAGGCGACGCTCGCGATCGAGCTGGTGCGCCCGCTCGGCCCGGGGCCCCTCGGCGCGCTGCTCGCCCTCGCGACCGCCGACGATCGCAGCCGCGCCCTCGATCTTGCCCGTCACCCGCCCCGCCTCGCGCCCGGCGCCGCCCCGCGCTCGCTCACCGCGACGCTGCGCCTCGGCGTGATCGCCGAGGTCCGGATCGCGGGCGGCGTGCTGCCGGACATCGCGCTCGCGCGCGCCGCCGGCGGAGAGGGCTGGGATCTCGGCGCCACCTTCCGCCGCCCTGCGAGGCGCTGATGTGTGCCTACCCGCGTGGAAGCGAGCGCGACCGCGCGGCAGCTGTTCGGGACGTCCGGGGGAGCCTCGCGACGATGGGGGCCGCTTGGAGCGCTTGCGCGGTGGGGACATTTGGTTACTATCGGCTGGTCACGAACGTCACTGGCACTCGACACGACGCTTCTCTTCTCGGGGATCGCGGATTGATCGCGGACTGGACGACGCAACGTGTGGCGCATCGGGGGCTCCTCCCCAGCGCCGCCCCCCCTCGATCCCCCACGGCTCCATCGGGGCGGCAGGGCACTGTTCGGCACCGAAGCTGACGCATCTCGCAGAGCCGTGAAGTGAATCAGTGTCATGGGTACTCGCCTCTACGTTGGTAATCTCCCCTTCTCCGCCACCAAGGCCTCCGTGCAGGCCGCGTTCGCTCAGAGCGGCGAGGTGACGGATGTGCACATCGTGACCGACCGCGAGAGTGGCCAGTCACGCGGCTTCGGGTTCGTCACGATGGGCACGCCTGAGCAGGCCCAGCAGGCGATCGAGAACATGAACGGCGCCATGATGGACGGCCGTCCGCTTCGCGTGAACGAGGCGGAGGAGCGGGTCCAGCGTGGTGGCGGTGGTGGCGGCGGCGGCTACGGCGGCGGTGGCGGCGGCGGCTACGGCGGCGGCGGCGGCGGTGGTGGCCGCGGCGGTCGTGGCGGTGGCGGCGGCGGTTACGGCGGCGGCGGTGGTGGCGGCCGCGGTGGTCGCGGCGGCCGCGGCGGCGATCGGTACTAAGCCGAGATAGGCCGACGTTTCAGCGGCGGCGCCTCTCCCCAGAGGCGCCGCTGTTCTCGTTTGTGCGTTGCCCCTTGGCGGCGACCGCCGCCTCGCGCTCCGAGGTCCCGGTCGCTCAGTACTCCGTCGATGCCTCCGCCTCATCGGCCGTCGCGGCGATCTGGCCTGCCTGCGCGGGGCGGAGCACGAGCTTGCCGACGGCCATCGCGACCAGGGCCGAGAACAGCGACCCGAGCAGGACGGCGAGCTTCGCGACCCCGAGCCTTTGCCCCGTTCCGAACGCGAGCCCCGCGACGAAGATCGCCATCGTGAAGCCGATGCCCGCGACGCAGCCGACGACGAGCACGCCTCGCCAGAGGACGCCGCGCGGGAGGGCGGCGAGGCCGAGCTTCACCGACAGGAAGCACGCGACCATGATCCCGAGCGGCTTGCCCATCGTCAGGCCGAGCACGACCCCGAGCAGCAGCCGCGTCGAGCCCGCCGCGCCGAGGTGCACGTCGCCGAGGCTCACGCCCGCGTTGGCGAACGCGAAGAGCGGCATGATCCCGTAGGCGACCCACGGATGCAGCGCGGCCTCCAGGCTCACGACGGGCGGCAGCGCCTCGCGCCGCGCCTGCGCGAGCTGCGCGAGCGGCCCGGTGAGCTCGCGAGCGTCATGCCCGCCGGTCGCGCGCTCCTGGAAGTCCTGCAGCGCCCTGCGGGCCTCGGCGAGGAAGCCCTCCTCGCCGAACCAGGGATGCACCGGCGTGAGCAGGCCGAGCAGGACCCCCGCGATCGTGGGGTGCACGCCGGCGCTCAGCAGGCCGGCCCAGGTAACGACGCCGGGCGCGACGTAGACCGCCGGCGAGCGGACGCCGAAGCGCTGAAGCGCGAGCACGCCCGCGATGCCCAGGGCCACGAGCCCGAACCCCGCGACCGAGATGCTCGACGAATAGAAGACGGCGATGACGAGGATCGCGCCGATGTCATCGATGATCGCGAGCGCGAGGAGCAGCACGCGCAGCGCAGCCGGGACGCGGTTGCCGAGCAGCGCCAGCGCGCCGACCGCGAACGCGATGTCCGTCGCCATCGGCACGCCCCACCCGCTGCGCTCCGGCGGGCTCGGGTTCAGCGCGAGGTAGATGAGCGCCGGGAAGAGCATGCCCCCGAGCGCGGCCGCGACGGGCAGCACCGCCCGCTTCAGGACGGAGAGCTCGCCCTGATGGATCTCGCGCCGGATCTCGAGCCCGACGACGAAGAAGAAGATCGTCATCAGCCCGTCGTTGATCCAGAAATGGAGATCGTGCTCGACGAGGTAGGAGCCGAGGCCGAGCCTCATCGGCGTGCGCCAGAGGCGCTCGTACGAAGCAGCCCAGGGAGAGTTCGCCCACGCGAGGGCCACCGCGGTGGCGATGAGCAGGACGATGCCGCTCGCCGCCTGGACGTGGAGGAACCGCTCGAGGGGCTGGAAGATCCAGAGCGCCAGGCGGCGCGCGGGCAGCCAGGTTCCGGGCGGCGCGTTGCGGAGGTCCGAGGTGCCCATCCCGCGCGTACGGTAGGGCGCCCCACGGCGATCGAGAAGCGGCAATGAAGGCTGCTCCGCGCTTCCAGAGCGCGGAGCTTGCTCCTTTGCCTGGCGGGCGTCAGAGAGCGGCACGCTGCCCGCCCCTCGCGCTCGGGGCGGGCCGCTCACAGCCGATGCCACCTCCCATCCCTTCAGAGCACAGGCCGTCGCCGCGGGCGATCTCGCTTTACTACTTCGGTATCTTCGCCGTCCTCGGCGTGTACCTGCCGCTGTTCCCGAGCTGGCTGGAGGCGCGCGGGATCCGCGGTCTCGCGATGGGGGCGATCGCGGCGACGCTCCCGGCGATGGGCCTCGTCGCGCCGCCGGTGTTCGGCTTGATCGCCGACGCGCTCGGCGTGCGGGTGTGGCTGCTCAGGGCAGCCTGCGCCGGCGCCTTCGTCGTGTTCGCGCTGCTCGCGCTGTCGTCGGCGCTCGGCGTGTCGCTCGGCTTCGGCGGCCTCTTCGTCGCGGCGCTCGCGTTCGCGTTCTTTCGATCGCCGATGTTCATGATGGCCGACGTCGTCGCGGTGGAGGCGTCGGCGAGCTCCGGCATCGCTTACGGCAGGCTCAGGCTCTGGGGCTCGATCAGCTTCGCGCTGATGGCGATCGCCAGCGGAGCCCTCGTCGATCCGGCGCGGCCGGCCGCGTTTCCCAGCACGATCGCTGCCTCCCTGCTGATCGCGTTCGCCATCTCGTGGGCCCTTCCGGCGCGCGGCGAGGCGCCCTTCCGTCGGTCCGCGCTGCGCGACGGAGCGGCCGACGCCGCCGGCGCTGCGCGCTCTCCGGCCGCCGAAGGCGAAGGCGCTGCCGGCGCTGCGCGCTCTCCGGCCGCCGAAGGCTCCGTGCGGCAGCGCGCCCGTGCCCTCCTCCAGAGCCACGATTTCCGCCTGTTCCTCGCGGCGTCGTTCCTGGCTCAGAGCGCCACCTCTTCGTACGATCTCTGTTACACGCTGCACCTGCGCGACATCGGTTTCCCCGAGTCGCTCGTGGGGGTCGCGTGGGCCGTCGGCGTCGCCGGCGAGATCGCGCTCATGGCGTTCTCCGGCCCCCTGCTCAAGCGGTTCGCTCCGCCCACGGTGCTCGCGTTCGCCTTCGCGGGCGCCTCGCTCCGCTGGGCGCTGCTCTCGTATGTGCGCTTCTGGCCCGCCCTGCTGGCCATCCAGCCGCTCCACGCGGTCTCGTTCGGCATGATGTGGGTCGCGTCGCTCGCCTACACGCGGGATCGCTCCCCGCCTCAGATCCTCGCCACGGCGCAGGGGCTCTTTACTGCCAGCGCTGGCGCTGGATCCGTCGTCGGGATGCTCGTCTGGGGGGAGCTCTACAAGCACGGGGGCGGCACCCTCACTTTTGGGGTCGCCTCGATCACGGCGTTGATAGCGTTCGTCCTGGCTGTGACCTTCGCGCGATCAACGCGCCCAACGCGACCGACGCGGCGTTCACCGTCAGGGGGCTCGATTTTCTCTGTCAGCTCCCGGTGCCAGGAGTAACGTTCCATTTTCCGCCGCACGCGTAGGCGCGCGCGGGCACTACCTGAACGAGGCGAGCATGTGCGGGATCGTCGGATACGTTGGGTCAAAAAAGGCGGCGCCGATCATCGTCGAAGGGCTGCGGAAGCTGGAGTATCGAGGCTACGACTCGGCCGGCATCGCCATTCATGACGGTAAGGGCATCGAGATCGTCCGGACGCTCGGCAAGCTGATCAAGCTCAGCGAGGCGCTCGAGAAGCGGACCCTCGACGGTACGACCGGCATCGGCCACACGCGGTGGGCGACGCACGGCCGCCCGAGCGAGGTGAACGCGCACCCGCACTCCGCGGGCCCGGTCGCCGTCGTGCACAACGGCATCATCGAGAACCACGTGGCCGTCCGGCAGCAGCTGGAGAGCCAGGGGGTCAAGTTCCTCTCCGACACGGACACCGAGATCGTCGCTCACCTCGTCCACCGCGAGCTCCAGAAGGGCGCGAAGTCGCTCTTCGAGGCCGTGCGCGGCGCGCTCCGGCAGGTCCACGGCGCCTACGCCATCGCGGTCCTCTCGCGCGATGAGCCCGACGTCATCGTCGCCGCCCGGTACGGCTCGCCGCTCGTCGTCGGCGCTGGCGAGGACGAGATGCTGTGCGGCAGCGACATCCCGGCGCTGCTCGCGCACACCCGGGACATGATCTTCCTCGAGGACGGCGACATCGTCGAGCTGCGCGCGAGCGGCGTCCGCATCGAGACCGTGGCCGGGGGCGAGAAGGTCGAGCGGCGCGTGAAGCGCATCGACTGGAGCCCCGTCCAGGCGGAGCGCGGCGGCTACAAGCACTTCATGCTGAAGGAGATCCACGAGCAGCCCGACGTCGTCGAGGCCACGCTGCGCGGCAGGATCGATCTCGCCGCGGGCGACGTGCACGCGACCGAGATGGGGGTCACGCCCGAGTTCGCGAGGGAGCTGCGCCGCGTCTACATCGTCGCGTGCGGCACGAGCCACCACGCCGGCATCGCCGGGCGCTACTGGATCGAGCAGCTCGCCAGGGTCCCCACGGTCGTCGAGCTCGCGAGCGAGGTCCGCTACCGCGAGCCGATCTTCTTCCCCGACGATCTCGTGATCGCCATCAGCCAGTCGGGCGAGACCGCCGACACGATCGCGGCGCTCAAGGCGGCGAAGGCGCAGGGCGCCAAGGTGCTGGCGCTCTGCAACGTGCTCGACAGCGCGATCCCGCGCCTCTCCGACGGCGCGCTCTACACGCACGCGGGCCCCGAGATCGGCGTCGCCTCGACCAAGGCGTTCACCACGCAGCTCGCCGCGCTGCTCCTGCTCGCCGTCTATCTCGGCCGCCGCCGCGACTCGCTGTCGGCGGAGCGCGGGCGCGAGATCCTCCAGGCCCTCTGGGAGATCCCGAGCCACATGCGCGAGGTGCTCGGCGACGCCGACTACGTGCACGCGATCGCGAAGCGCCTCGTCCACGCGAAGGACGTCCTGTTCCTCGGGCGCGGCCTCGGCTTCCCCATCGCGCTCGAGGGCGCGCTCAAGCTCAAGGAGATCTCGTACGCGCACGCCGAGGGCTACGCGGCCGGCGAGATGAAGCACGGGCCGATCGCCCTCATCGACGAGGCGCTCCCCGTGATCGTCGTCTGCCCGCGCGACGCGCACTACGACAAGACGTTCTCCAACCTGCAGGAGGTCCGGGCGCGCGAGGGGCAGGTCGTCGCGATCGCCACGAAGGGCGACGAGTCGATCCTCGAGATCGCTCAGCACCACGTCTGGATCCCCAAGGTGCCGGACGAGGTCGGGCCGCTCCTTACCGTGCTCCCGCTCCAGCTCATCGCCTATTACGTCGCCAACCTGAAGGGCAACGACGTCGATCAGCCGCGCAACCTCGCGAAGACGGTCACCGTCGAGTAACGAGCAACGCCGCTCTCGCGGCGGGGCATCCCCGCCGCGGCGAGCGGCCTCCTGTGCGACGCGCGCAGCGCTCCTCTGCAGGGCGCGCCCCTCTTTCTTCAGCGCGGGCTTCAGCGCCGGCGCTCCCGCGCCGCGCCTGCGCGGGGCCGCGGTTATGCTGCGCGCATGCGCATCCCCGGCAGGACGGAGCGGCGGGTCGTCGCGGCCATCCTCGTGACCGCCCTGATCCCGCTCGTCGCCAGCATCGTGGTCGCCAGGACGGTGATCGCGCGGGTGTCGGCGACGGCGTTCCAGCCGGAGTTCGGCGTCCACCTGGACAGGGCGCTCGGCGTGTACGCCGAGCTGGCCGCCGCCATCAAGCAGGGCATGCGCTCCGAGGCCGACGCGATCGTCGCGGCGGACCCGCTGCGCGAGAGCGCCTTCAGGGGCGACGCGCAGCGCCTCGATGGCGAGCTCACGCGCATCATCGCGGCTCACCCCGCGCTGGTCTCGCTCCGCGTCGAGCGCTGCGGCGGCGATCTCGTCGGAGCGCGCGAGCGCGGCCGCCCGGTGGATCCGGCGCACGAGAAGACGCTCACGGTCCGGAAGGCCATCGCGCGCGCGCCCGGCCACGCCGCGGAGCCCGGCGATCCCGCGCCCGACGACGGCGACTGCGACGGCGACGAGCGGACCCTCGTCGCGACGTTCGCCGCGCCGAGCGCGCGCTTCGACGAGCTCGACGCGGCGCAGGCGTTCGCGCAGGCGTACCACGCCCTCGAGCGGGAGCACCGGAAGGAGTACCTCGACGAGAGCTACGGCGACGCCTTCGCCGCCCTGCTCGGCGCGACGATCCTCCTCGCGATCCTCGCGGGTGTGCTCGTGGCGCGCCCCGTGGTCGACCGCATCGCGCGGCTCGCCGCGGCGACCCGGCCCGTCGCGGAGGGCGACCTCTCGGTGCGCGTGGGGCTGCAGGGCGACGACGAGGTCGCCGATCTCGGCCGCGCCTTCGATCGCATGCTCGAGGAGCTCGAGGGCAGCCGCGCGCGGATCGAGTTTCTCAAGCGCATGGGCGAGTGGCAGAAGATGGCCCGGCACCTCGCGCACGAGATCAAGAACCCGCTGACCCCGATCCAGCTCGCCGTCGAGGAGTGCCACCGCCGCTATGCGGGCAGCGATCCGAGGTACCAGCGCTTGCTCCAGACGACGCTGGAGGTCGTCGAGGAGGAGGTCGGCACCCTGCGCCGCCTCGTCGGCGAGTTCTCCAATTTCGCGCGGCTCCCGCGGGCAGAGCTCGAACCCTCGGATCTCGCGGAGTTCCTGCGCGAGCAGGGCGAGCGCTTCGCCGCGGTCGAGGAGGCGGGGCGCGAGCACGCCTCGGACGAGGTGCTGCTCGGGCGCGTCGATCTCGAGTTCGACGTGCCGGATGTCCTGATGCCGGCCGCGCTCGATCGCGAGATGCTCCGGCGCGCCCTCGGCAACATCGTGCGCAACGCGGCGCAGGCGCTGCGCGACGCGCAGCGGGCGATGCCCGGCGGAGCAGCCCGAGAGCGCCCGGGCGCCGGTGCGTGGGGCAGGGTTCGCGTCTCGGCGCGGAGCGAGGGGCAGAGCCACCTCATCGCGATCGACGACGACGGCCCGGGCATCGATCCCGCCGTGCGGGACTCGGTGTTCGATCCGTACGTCACGACGAGGTACGACGGCACGGGGCTCGGCCTGAGCATCGTGAAGAAGATCGTGGTCGATCACGGCGGCACCATCGACGTGCTCGAGTCCCCGCTCGGAGGTGCGCGTTTCATCATCCGGCTCCCGCGCGCAGGCACGCCGGCGGCGCGCGCCGCGCTCGGGGCCGCGGCCTTCTCCGAAGGCGATCGCGCGCCTGCGTCCGAGGGCGCCGCGCCGGCGCGGCCAGCCGCTCGCGGCGGGCAGGCGCCGCGCGGGGCGGGGTAGGGCCGCGCCCGTCCCTGCGCTGCGCGCGGATCCTGCAGCGCCTGAGAGCCGCACGCTGGACGACGATCTCCTGCCCCGGGAGCGCGCGCCGGGCTGCTGGCGAGGGGCCTCGGAGCTGAAAGCGCACCTCGGACCGGTCGGTTGTCAGGAGATGCTTGACCAGCCGGCCCCGCTTTGCCATGTTCGCCGGCGGAGAGGTGACCGAGAGGCCGAAGGTGCCTGATTCGAAATCAGGTGTACCCGCAAGGGTACCGCGGGTTCGAATCCCGCTCTCTCCGCTACGCTTGGCTGCTTGCCCCCGTTGAAACAGGTGGGCTCTGACCGCCCGCTCTCTCGCGAGCGGCGCCGGTCGGGCAGAAGCGGGGCGCGTTGAAGTTGTATCGGGAGAGGTGACCGAGTGGTCGAAGGTGCACGACTGGAAATCGTGTGTACGGCAACGTACCGCGGGTTCGAATCCCGCCCTCTCCGCTGAGCTGAACCGTCGATCGATTCCCTGGCGTGATGAGCTCCTTCAAGCGAGCCAGCAGGACGTCGGCGAGCGATGTGACGTGAACGATGAGCGATGAGACCGAGCGGTCGGTCGCTCGACCGCCGTGCCCGCTCGTCGAGCTGAAGTCGGGTTTTCTGTAAAGTGTGGCCTGACGCGGCGCCCGAGGGGGCTCCGGGGTCGGTCGCCGTCGATGCCGCTGAGGCGAGGCTCTGTGCGGGGCGACTGAGCTGCACCGAGCAGGGAGATGCATCGATGCGAGGGGGCTCTGTCTGTTCAATGCCCTGGTGATCTGGATGGGCGGGCAAAATGAGAGAAATCTGGGAGCCCGAGACAACCAGCGATGCTAGGCGGGACGGAAGAGACGACGGGGACGACGACGACGGGACGACGACGACTTCTTGACGGACCCGCTTGACCAACCCCTGCTGGACGATGACGATGCTGCCCCAGAAGCCTGACGCTTGACAGGCGAAGGGCCGCCTTGTAGAAGTGGCGCCCCTTTTTGGCAGGCGCCCTTCCGGAGTTTTTCGCCCAATGAATCCTCAGCCCAAGTCCTTTTCCGCCAAGCCTGCGGAGGCCCGCAACGAGCGTACGTGGTGGGTGATCGACGCGGAAGGCAAGCCCCTCGGCCGCCTTGCCAGCCGCATCGCCACGGTGCTCCGCGGCAAGAACAAGCCCACGTTCACGCCGCACGTCGACACCGGCGACTTCGTGATCGTCGTGAACGCCAAGAAGATCCTTCTGACGGGCCGCAAGCTCCAGCAGAAGAACTACGTGCGGCACAGCGGCGAGCCGGGCGGCTTCCGCTCCGAGTCGTACGGTCACCTGCTCGAGCGCAAGCCGGAGCTCCCCATCCAGAAGGCCGTGAAGGGCATGCTCCCGAAGAACGTGCTCGGGCGCGAGCTCCTCACCAAGCTCAAGGTCTACGCCGGTCCCGATCACCCCCACGCGGCGCAGAAGCCGCAGCCCCTTAGCTACAGCTGAGCAAAGCCATGACGGAAACGAGAACGTACGCCACTGGTAAGCGTAAGACCGCCGTTGCGCGGGTCTTCCTCTCGCCGGGCACCGGCAACATCAAGGTGAACCAGAGGCCCGCTGACGATTACTTCGTCCGCGAGACCTCGCGCATGGTGATGCGTCAATCGCTCGAGTTGCTCGAGCTGCTCGATCAGTTCGATGTGAACGCGACCGTGGTCGGCGGCGGCCACAGCGCGCAGGCCGAGGCGATGCGGCACGGCATCGCGCGCGCCCTCTGCGAGCTCGATCCGGAGCGCAGGTCGTCGCTCAAGCGCGCGGGCTTCCTCACGCGCGACGCGCGCAAGAAGGAGCGCAAGAAGTACGGCCAGCCCGGCGCCCGCAAGCGCTTCCAGTACTCGAAGCGTTAACAGGCCTGGGCCGCCGCCCATCGAGGCGGATGCCATGGCAAGGACATCGAGGACGCGAGGGTTCACCCCTCCGCGTCCTCGGTGCGTTTTGTCTGTCGGATGCCGCGAAGGCGCCGACGATGGGACGGCTGGCCCCTCGGCATCTCTCTCATCGAGCGGACCTCTCGGCCCGCTCGGTGTTCTCTGGTCTCCTCGAGCGGACCTCTCGGCCCGCTCGGCGTCACATCGCTTCCGGCGGGCTCTTGAGATCGGCGCCTTCGATGAGCTCGCCCTCGTCGTCCCCGGCGCCTTCCGGCGGCCGCGCTTCTTGCTCGGTCGGTCCACTCGGCCCGACATCCGGTGCCGCGGCGGCCGCCGGCTCGCTGCTGGTGGCCGCGGGCGGCGGCGAGGGAGGCTCTGCCGCTTCGAGCTTCACCGGTTCGGGCGGCGGCTCGGGCAGCGGAATGGCGTCGAGCCGCTTGTCGAGCGCTTCCTTCGTCGCGGCGAACGCCGCGCGATCGACGCCGGGCATCACGCGCTCTCCGTCGAGCTGGAGCGACTCGGCATCGAAGTACTTGCCGTCCCTCTTCGCGCTGAAGTGAAGGTGAGGGCCCGTCGAGCGGCCCGTCGACCCGACGTAGCCGACGAGCTGGTGGGTACCCACCTTCATGCCGGCCTTGATGCCGGGGGCATACCTCGACAGGTGCGCATAGCCGGTGGTGACCCCGTTCGCGTGCGTCACCGTGACGAGGTTGCCGCTCGGACCCGCCGGACCGACCCAGTCGACCGTGCCGCGATACGCCGAGTACACCGGCGTTCCCATCGGCGCGCCGAAGTCCGTCCCGTTGTGGGGCATCCTCTTCTTCAGCACCGGGTGCATTCGCTGCGGGTTGAACTTCGACGTCACGGGGGCGCCCGGGACCGGCGCGCGCCAGCCGCCGGCGTGCGGCTGCCGGCCGCGCTCATCGAACGTGCCGCGAGCCTCCTGCCCCTTGAAATCGTAGATGCGCACCGGCTTCTCCGCGGGATCCGGGGGCCGGTACTCGAGCGCGATGACCTTCTTGTACCGGGAGAACATCCCGAGCGCCGTCTCCTCGATGGCGATCAGCCGGACCGTGCCCCCCTCCTCGAAGCTCTCCGTCGAGAGGCGCCCGTTCAGCGCGTCGTCGATCACGTCGAGCACGCCGGGCTCCAGGCCCCCTGCCCGGATCGCGTTGGCGAGATCCTTCCCCACGTAGAAGGAGGCGACGACCTCCTCCTCGGCGATCTTCATGTCGAGCGCGGCGCCCGCGAGCCGCCCGGCCGCGTCGTCCCTCGCCTGGTAGATCTCGCTCGCCGAGACCTCGTACTCGAAGGCGCGGACGCGGCGCGTGGAGCGATCCATCGCGACCGTGAACCGGTCCTTGCGGCCGCACTTGTCGAACTTCCGCAGCCCGTCGAAGGCCTTCATGATCCGGTAGATCTGCGCCTTCGGTACGCCCTTCTCGTCGAGGGCCGCGATGAACGACCTGCGGTCCATCACGTCGCTTACCAGGAGCACGGAAGGATCCTTCCCGAGCTCGGAGATCCGCCACGGGCCGGGCAACGGCGTGCGCTGCTTGGTCTTCACCTCGGACATGGAGGAAGGCTTGGCGGCCTCATCCGTACCTGCTGCCGAGGTCGCCGGGCTCGCCGCGACCAGCGCGCGCTCGTCGCGCACCGGGACGCCCTGGATCAGCAGCGCGATGAGCGAGGTGAGCGTCGCGAGGCCGAAAATACCGCCGAAGACCGCGGTCATGCGCGGCGACAGGTGCGGTCCTGGAGGGGGCCGGCCGAGGCCGGGTGGGAGCCGCGGGCCGTCCGTCGAACCGGGGCCGGCGTGGGGTCCGCCGTCCATGAGCGACGGCGTCCGCAGGGGCTGCACGCGCGGATCGCTGCCGCGCGACCAGGGCGCCGATGAGCGCCCGCGAGAAGAAGGAGGAGGGAGCTGCGGCCACGTCGATGCCGCGCGCGCGCGCGGATCGTTGCCGCGCGACCAGGGAGCGGCCGGCGCGCCCTCGCCCCGCCGGCTGCCCTGCAGCGGAGCGGTCAGCGGCGGCGTGGCTGGTCTGCCCGGGAGGTCGAGCGCGTCGTCCGCGACGTCCTCGGCCGCGCCGATGCGCACGATCTCCGCGCGCGGCGCGTCCTGCGGGACGGCGGCGCCGGGCGGCGCGTCCTGCGGGACGGCGGCGCCGGGCTCCGCGCGCGGCGCGTCCTGCGGGACAGCGGCGGCGGGCTCCGCCGCGCTGCCGGCCTCTCCGCTCCGCTCCCTGGCGCGGTCCTCGGCGTCCGGCGCTCCGGAGGCCTCGAGCGGGTTCTGGGGTACTGCACTCGGCACGCCGACGTGCGTACCAAGGCATCGACGGGGTTGCAACCGCGGGGCTCCCTCGCCGACGCAAGGGTTGCGCGGAAGGCGGATCCCATTGTACGCCGGTCGCGTAAGCTGACGGGCCTGATGGACGACCGGCTGAAGCAGCTTCTGGTTCTCGGCAGGGAGCACTACGAGCGGCGCGAGTACGATCTCGCCGAGCACGCCCTGCGACAGATCATCGAGAAGACCGACCGCTTCGCGGACGTCTACAACATGCTCGGCGTCATCCTCCACGAACGCGGTGATTTCCTCGCGGCCGAGGCCCACTTCGAGCGCGCGGTGCAGCTCAACGAGCACTACACGGAAGCGCTGCTGAACCTCGCCGTCACCTACAACGACCTCGGCAAATACGAGGCCGCGCGGCAGGTCTACTCTCGCATCCGCCGCGGCGAGGGGGAAGGCGGCATCCTCGACCCGTTCGCGCGCGGCAAGATCGCCAACATGCACGCCGATCTCGCGCAGGCCTATGCCGACGTCGGTTGCGCGCAGGAAGCGATCGCCGAGCTCACGCGGGCCGTGGCGCTGTGTCCGACGTTCGTGGATCTTCAGCTGCGCCTCGGGACGATGTACCGCGACGCCGGGAATCTGGAGCTCGCTCGCGAGCATTACGCCGCCGCGCGCGACGCGAACCCGAAGTACGCCCCAGCGCGCGTGCTGCTCGGGGTCGCGCTGCTCTCCCTCGGCGCGCCCGATCAGGCGAGCGCCGAGTGGCGCGAGGCGCTCGCGATCGATCCCGACAACAGGACGGCGAAGATGTACCTCCGCACGCTGGAGGCGCAGCGGAGCGGGCGCACTGCGGCCGCTGAGTCAGGCGATCCGGCGCCGGCCGCCGCGGCGGGTGGCACGTGGGATGCGCTCGACGAGGCGACACCCACGACCGTGAGCGACATCCTCTCCAAGACGACGGCCGATGCAGCGGGTGAGACGGATCGTGCTGCACGGGAAGGCAAACCCTGAACGTTGGCGAAATACTCTCTCCTCCGAGAGGAGGCGCGCCGCGCGTGGCGTGAGCTCCGTGGCAGCGAGCTCTCCGCCGGCCGGACCGCCGTGGCGGTGGCGATCGGCCTGTTCATCGGATCGCAGCCGATCTTCGGCTGCCACACGCCGCTCGTGCTCCTCCTCTGTCTGTGGTTCCGCCTGGATGCAGCGATTGCCTGGGTCGCTGCGAACATCTCCAACCCCTTGTTCGCGCCAGCGCTGCTCACGGCCGAGGTCCAGGTCGGCGCGTACCTCCGCACGGGTCGCTGGCTGCGCCTCTACGAAAAGATGAGCTGGGCGCAAGCGCTTTCGGACTTCCCCGAGTACATGTTCCTCGGCGCCCCGGTGGTCGGGCTCGCGCTCGCGGCGCTCGGCGGCGGCCTGATCTTCGTCCTCGTCACGCTGAAGCGGCGCCGCGCTCCCCTGCAGCAGAGCAGCAGGATGGAGCCGTATCGGCTCCCCGGGGATGCACCGCCGTGGGTTCACGCGGTCGAGCGCGTCGCCGGGCGGTACAGCCCGCCTGAGGGCGCCACGCCGGCGCAGCGTACCCGCTTTCACTATGTCCGCTTCAAGCTGCTCGGCGACCCCATCGCCCGGTTGATTGCCGACATCGCTGGCGACCGCCCCGGCGCGCTCGGGGAGGTCCTCGATATCGGGACCGGGGCTGGCCAGCTGCCGATTCTCCTGCTCGAGCTGGGGAGGGCCGAGCGCGCGCGTGGGTTCGACTGGGACCGAGCCAAGATAGAGGACGCTCGGCGCGCGGCCGGCGGGGGCTCCGGCGCACCTCTCCCGCGCTCGTCCGAGTCGCCCGGCGCGCAGCGCGCGGCCCACGCCGCCCCTCCGCTGGACGCCGAGTTCTGGTGCGCGGATGCGCGCGAGGCCGAGCTCGGAACTGCAGACACCGTGCTGCTCATCGACCTGCTCCACTACTTCCGCGTGGAAGAGCAGGACGCGATCCTGCGGCGGGCGGCGGCCGCGGTTCGTCCGGGCGGGCGCCTGCTCGTCCGCGAGGCGGACACCGAGCGCGGCTTGAGGAGCTCGATCACGCTCCTTGAGGAGCGCGTCTTCACCGCGCTTCGATTCAACCGGGGCGAGCGTGTGCGCTTCCGTCCTGCCCGAGAGATCGTGGCGCTCCTCGAGCAGCTCGGCTTCTCCTGCGAGACGATGCCCGCCTGGGGGAAAACGCCCTTCTCGAATGTCCTCATCGTCGGGAGCCGAGCCCAGCGCTGAGCCCGAGTCGCCCTCCCCGCGAGCTCTCACCCTCCCACCGCCCGCGCCGCGCCCTCAGCGTCAGCAGCCGTTACCGGGTGTCTGATCCGGCGCGCGGCCTCTTCTGAGCGCATCGCCCAGTGGCTCGATCACCGCGGATGGTCAGAACCTGTCCGGTATGTTGACGCGTTGCTCTCGAGGCTCCTTTCGGTACACGAGCCGAGCTATCCGGTGGAGCGACCCCCCTCATGGCACAGGCCATGCTTATCCCACGGGCCTGGCGGCGGAGCCCCGCTGTCCATGTTTCTTCCTGATCGCTAGAGGCCGACAGGCCTCCAGGGCACCGCCTTGCCAGGCGTCGGGCTCGCCCACATGGCAAGCTGGCAATATCCGCCTGGGGCGTCCTGTCCAGGTGTCCGTGGAGGTGCGTTGAGCTCCGGGCCGGCCGGGTCCAGTGTCGCTCCGAGGGCGCCGCGCGATCGTCGAGAAGGCGCCGGATGGGCGGAGCGGGTCAGGCGTTCACAGCAACAACGCCTGCGCGCAGCGCCGATCGTGCTCTTCCACGTCGGCAGTCCCTGCCGCCCTCACGACCCCACGGAACGAGCTCCGCCCGGCGGGGGTCCGGACCGGGATGACCGGACTCCCGCGCCGCGTCGCCGCGTCGCGCCGGTGCCTCTCGCTTTCGCTTCCTTGGAGCTCCGCCCCGCTTCACGCCCCAGCGTCCGTTTCGAGGCCGCGTCATCGCTGCGTGACAGGAGGCCCGACGGGATCGCTGATGCGCGAAACTAGATGTGGTGGTCCATCGATGATGCCCCACGATATGTTGGGGTCTCAGGGGTGATGGCGTGATGGTCTCTCCCGATCCGCCGTCGACAAGAGCACGGGCGTGGCGGCTCGGTAACCCAGCGTCCTGGGCACCAGAGCGGACATGTGCTCACAGACGCGATCGGGGAGAGGCGCAGCCTGCGTCGAGTCACCAGGCGGATCCGCTCAGCAGCGGTCGGGCGGCAGCTGACGTGCCTTGCGCGCGGATTTCTCCGTCGTCCTACGAGGAGACGACATGACTTGGAGGGACTTCCTGAGGGGCATCCAGCAGCGTGTATGGCTGCGGAGCTTGCTCCGCCCCGATGTGCGACGTCTCCGCGCCTGCCGGAATGGCTCCTGGCTCGCCGCGATTTCCCCTGCTGGGCTTGGGGGAAGGCGGGAGGTCGACCTCGGTCGGTTTGGCCGGACCCTTCTTCTGGAGAGCGTCGAGGCTGGCTTCAGCGGGAAAAGTACTTGGTAGCCCGCTTCTCTCCTTTCGACGTGATCTTCTTCTCGACGAGCAGCTTCCGAATCGGGAGGGTCAGCTCCTTCGTGGTCGTGCCCAGATCCTTGGCGATCTGCTCGACGCCCTGGCCGCTGTTGCTCCGGATGTGCTCCAGGACCTTCTGCGTCATCGCGGCGAGCTCTTCCTTCGAGCGCTTCTCGCCCTTCTTGCGGGTAGGCTTCGCAGCGCGAGCGGGGCGACCGACCGCCTTCTTGACCTCCGCAGGCTGCTGAGGAGCGGCCTTGGCCCGACCCACCTTGCGCGGCGCGGCGGCCGCAGCGACCGGCTGGCCCTCGCCTCGCAGGGCGTTGGCGACAGCCTCGAGAGCCGCTTTGCGGACAAGTCCGCTCAGCTGAGAGACGAATGCATCAACGTGGCTTTTGATCTCGGTTTCGACGTTGTTCATTGGATCTCGCGTCCCATGAATAGCTAGAGTTGTCAACTGCTGAACAGCACCTTGCTTGAAAATAATTCGAGAGGTGTCCCCTCAACGTGCGTCAAGAACCCGCGCTCGCCACCTCCCCGTCGGGTCATGGGGTGCTGGGGGCGACCGGTCGAGCCGGACTCCAGCCACCTCGTCTCCCTGGCGACGTCGCGCCGCGAAGCCAGGCACCGCCCCAACCAAGAGGGTGCGATGGACAGCGCCGTGCTCCGCTCTGCACCGCGCTCCGGATTTGGATGCCGCGGCGCGCGTGCCGTGGGCAGCCCCGTAACCGAGGGGAGCCAGCGACATTCCCATGAAGATCTGCTTTCCTGTGCTCCGGACACACGCGCCCCACCGCGCATCGGCCGAAGCGGGCGCCTGACCGAGGGACCGTGGAGGAGCCCGACCCCCCGGGTGGAGCACCCGCGATGAGGAAAGGTGTCATGGCCGAGGTCGCCGTTCCAGCCGATCGCCGGTGAGCTGGAACGGCAGCCTTTCACTTCTGCACTCCACCCTGCTCCCGCGGCGTAACCGTATGCCCGAGCTCTCGTCTCCCGACCGAGCCGCTCTCCGGGATCGACCGCAACGTGTCGGCCGTCGAGACGCCCTCCGGCGGTGTCGACGTCATGAGGGCTACCCCACCCACCTGCCAGGACATCCCCCTGGCTGATCGGCGCGGCGGCCCGACGCGGTTGCTCCCACCCATGTTGCAGCCCCCAGGCCATGTCGCCTCCGGTCTGGCTGCGTCTTTTTGCGGCTGTGCTGGAGCTGCCCAGCCTCCGGCCGAGTCTCCCAAACCGCTCGCCGTGCCCGAGCTCCGACGGCCGCCCCGGCAAGCCGGAAGTCGCCCTGCGGGAGGCCGCGAGGCTGCCGCTCCTGCTCAGCCGCTCATCCTGATTCAGGGGGTGACACTCGTGCTGCGCACCAGGGTGACGCTCGCCCGCGGCTCGCTCCCGTGCGAGGGGGCAAAGCTCACCGTCGCCGCCGAGGGCGACATCGATCCCCCGAGCGGGGCGGTGGTGATGGACGCTGGTGGACAGTTCGTCACTCCTCGGCAGCTCGACGCGCACTCCACCTCGGGGGCCGCCCGACACCAGGCGCAGCGGCGCACCTGGACGGCAGCGAACGGGAACCAGACACGGGGCCGGTGGCGCCGCAGGCTCAGTTCGCCGATGCCTTCTGGCCCCAGGACCCGGGTATCGAACGGGCAGTCGCTGGTGGTGTTACGACCATACAAGTCCTTTCGGGTTCAGGCAACCTGATTAGAGGGTGCGAGGCAACGATGGAGCTCCGACCGGGCATCGGTCCTCCCATCGCCCCTCCCTGATTCCTCCCAGATGCTTCCCAGACGCTCGCCACCGTGGCGCCCGGCGGGCTGAAAGTGGCTTGCGGGGAGAGCCCGAAGCGCAGCTACGGCGGGGACAAGCGGGCACCGATGGCCGGTACGGGCAACCTCGCTCTCCAGCGGGCGACCTCTCTCAAGACCAGGAAGCTCCAGACGGACTGGGCGCGATGGAGCGACCGGGAGTCGCGCCGGATTGCGACCGAGGCGAAGATGCCGCGGTCCGCCAGGCCACGAAGGAGGAGCGCTCGACACCCGAGACCTCCTCCCGCGGAGATCCTGCGGTCGGACCTACTGGCTGCTCGAGGGCGTGTCTCGCGTCGACCCGGGCGCGGCGGGCCATCACCGCAGTCGCTCGCGCTGCCTCCTACACGGGCGGTCGTGCGACGCGCGACGGCACACCGTGATCGGGTGGCCTCGCGAGCGCCGCGCGTCACCACGCGGCGCGCGCGGCTCACGTGATCAGGCCGCGGCGCGCGCGGCTCACGTGATCAGGCCGCGGCGCGCGCTGCGCGGCTCACGTGATCAGGCCGCGGCGCGCGCGGCTCACGTGATCAGGCCGCGGCGCGCGCTGCGCGGCTCACGTGATCAGGCCGCGGCGCGCGCTGCGCGGCTCACGTGATCAGGGCGCTCGCGCGCGCCGCGCGGCTCACATGATCAGGGCGCCCGCGCGCGCCGCTCACGTGATCAGCCCGCCCGCGTGCGCTGCGTGATGACGCGCGGCTCACATGATCAGCGCGCCCGCGTGTGGCCCGCGTGTGGCCCGCGTGTGGACCGATGGCAACGTGGTGCGCGTGGGACTCCCGCCTCGCCGCGCGGCGGCGATCGCCCGCAGTCTGGCCGGCGTGTTCGTGTCGCCTTCGCTTCGGCTCGAACATGGCCTCGCGAACGTCGCGGTCGGGTCGGGCGACCCGCTCGACATCTCGACCTGGGCGTTCTGCCCCGTCGCTCCCGGCGAGCGGCGCCGCGTCACATGACGGCGCTTTTCTAGATGTAAAGGAGAACCGGCACGGGCCGCGTCGGCCGCTCTCCACGGGAGGAGCCGTGATCGCGGCGCTTGCTGCCGGCGCGCGCGACTTCTAGATCGTTCCGGCCGTGGTCAACCCGAGCGCCAAGCAGGATCCCGAAGCCCTCCTCGCCGCCAAGCTCGCGTCGCTCCCGACGACGCCGGGCTGCTATCTGTTCATCGACAAGGCCGGCGCCGTCGTCTACGTCGGCAAGGCGAAGAGCCTGCGCTCGCGCGTCCGTAGCTACTTTCAGGAGAGCGGGAGCGACGCCAGGTACTTCATCCCGATACTCCGGAAGATCGTGGCCGATCTGGAGACGGTGGTCACCGCCACCGAGAAGGAAGCGGCCGTACTCGAGAACGAGCTCGTCAAGCAGCACAAGCCGCGGTTCAACGTCAAGCTGCGTGACGACAAGGACTTCCTTTGCCTCAAGCTCGACACGCAGAAGGCGTGGCCGATGCTCGAGACGGTCCGCCGTCCCGCCCCGGACAAGGCGCGCTATTTCGGGCCCTACCACTCGGCGACGAGCGCGCGGCGGACGCTCCACCTGGTCAACAAGCACTTCCAGCTCCGCACCTGCTCCGATACCGAGATGGCGTCGCGCCGGCGCCCCTGCCTGCAGTACCAGATCAAGCGTTGCCTCGCGCCCTGCGTGATGGATGTCGACCGGGAGCTCTATACGGAGATGGTCCGCTCGGTCGCGCTCTTCCTCGAAGGGCGCCACGACGAGCTCACGGGCGAGCTCACCACGCGAATGCGGGACGCGTCGCGGGAGCTCGAGTTCGAGCGCGCCGCCATCTACCGCGATCAGCTCCGGGCGGTCGAGGCGGTGCGCGAGGCCCAGCGCGTCGTCTACGTGAAGGACGTCGATCAAGACGTGGTGGGCATCTACCGCGAGGGGACGCTCGTGGAGGTCGAGGTGATCTTGGTGCGGAGGGGGCGCGTCGCAGACACGCTGTCCTTCTCGCTCCGCAACATGGAGCTGCCGGACGACGAGGTGCTCGGCGGCTTCCTGAACGAGTACTATGGCGTCGCGTCCACCACGATCCCCGATGAGGTCCTCGTGCCGGTGTTGCCAGACGGCGCGGAGGGCGTTGCGGAGTGGCTCGGCGATCGGCGCGGCCGCAAGGTGGCGCTCTTCGTGCCTCAGCGCGGGCCCCGCGTCGATCTGCTCAAGATGGCGAGCGAGAACGCAGCTCACGCGTTCCGGGAGAAGCAACGGAGCTCGGACGATCTCGAGGCCCGGCTCGAGGAGCTCAGGGAGCGCCTTCGTCTCCCGACGCTCCCGCGTCGCATCGAGTGCTGCGACATCTCGCATCTCGGCGGCGGCGACACGGTGGGATCGATCGTGGCGCTCCTCGATGGTCAGCCGGACAAGAAGCGCTACCGCAGCTTCAACGTGAAGAGCGTGGCCGACGGCGACGACTACGCCGCGATGTACGAGGTGCTCTCACGGCGCTTCCGCCGCGGAAAGGCCGCCCGGCAGGCGAGCCCCGCGTCCACCGCAGAGAGCGAGGCCGCCCTCGGCGCCGAAGGCGCGCCCGAGAGCGACGTGATGGAGGGCGTCGCCGAGAGCGACATGATGGAAGGCGTCGCCGAGAGCGACATGATGGAGAGCGATCCGGCGGAGAGCGACGCGCTCGAGAGCGATGCGATGGAGGGCGACGTCGCTGAGGAGGACATCGGCTTGGCAACAGCGAGCGACGCTACGCCGCAGACGGAAGGGACGCAGGTGTCCGCTGCCGCGGAGCGGGAGAGCGCCGGCTCGGGGGGTGATGTGTCGAGGAGCGCCGAGGCCAGCGGAGGCGAGTGGGATCTTCCAGATCTGTTCGTCGTCGATGGTGGGCGCGGCCAGCTCCAGGTAGCGCTGTCGGCGGCGCGCGATCTCGGCCTGCACGGCCTCCCGATCGTCGGCTTGGCGAAGGAGCGGGAGACGCAGACCGGAGAGAAGCTCGTCGACCGCGTCTACCTGCCTGGCCAGAAGAACGGTATCCCGCTCCGATCGACGAGCTCCGCCCTCTTCTTCCTGGCGCGCGCGCGCGACGAGGCGCACCGCTTCGCAAACCACGCACGCAAGCGGCTAGGCAAGGCGCGGCGCCTCCGGTCCGCGATCGAGGACATCCCAGGGCTTGGCAGCGCGGTGAGGACGGCGCTCCTCCGGGAGCTCGGTTCCATGGAAGGAGTGCGCCGCGCGACGGACGCTCAGATCCTGGCGGTGACAGGGGTCACCAAGCGACACCTGTCCGCGCTGCGCAAGGTCATCCCGTCTCCCGAGTCCTCACAGCCCGACGCGCCGGCCGAGGACACCGGCGATCTCTCCAAGGCTCGCGGGCTCACGCGCTGAGCGCGACCGCGGCCGCGCCGCGATGGATCGGTGAAAGATCACGCTGCGACCCGAACGGCGTTCCGGGTTGAGCGCCAAGGCGTTCTCTGCGACGATCCGAACACCAGGCGCCCGGCCGCAATCCGGGCGCACGCGGTCATTTTTCGATCAAGAGCACCACCTGGCACACCGAGCGCTTCTTGCGGACCCGACGTAGTGGGCGGGCCGCGGCGGGCCGCGCTCGGCGGGCTCGATTCCCGGCGGGCACTGCCTCGCTCCGGGGTTACGCGGCACGTGAGCACCATGGGAGAAGTACGCGCTGGCCACACGCTCGGTCGCTATGAGCTCCTCGTCCCCATCGCGCTCGGGGGCATGGCCTCGGTGTGGGCCGCTCGAACGGGCGGCCAGCTCCCCAGGATCGTCGCCGTCAAGCTGCTGCGCGCCGAGCTGAGCGACGATCCCGACTTCGAGGCGATGTTCCTCGACGAGGCCACCCTGGTCTCGCAGATCCATCACCCGAACGTCGCGGAGACCATCGATGTGGGCGAGGAGGACGGCGTCCTCTACCAGGTGATGGAGCTCATCGACGGCGAGCCGCTCAACCTGGTTCTCCGCGAGAGCAAGGCGCGCGGCGGCCTGCCGCTCCCCTTCGCGCTCCGCATCGTGGCCGAGGCGGCCCTCGGCCTGCACGCCGCGCACGAGCTGCGCGGCCGCGACGGCAAGCCCGTCGGCCTCGTCCACCGCGACGTCTCGCCGCAAAACATCCTGGTCGGATACGACGGGTCGGTGAAGATCCTCGACTTCGGCGTCGCCAAGGCCGCCTCGAACCTGCAGCGAACCCAGGTCGGCCAGGTGAAGGGCAAGTACGCGTACATGTCGCCGGAGCAGGCCGGCAGCGAGCCCATCGATCGCCGCACCGACGTGTTCACGCTCGGGATCGTCTTCTATCAGCTCGTGACCGGCAGGCACCCCTTCCACGCCGAGAACGATCCCGCGACGGTGCGCCGCATCTGCGACAAGGCGGCAGCCGAGCCGCCGCAGACCCTCGTCCCGTCGCTCCCGGAGGACGTCGGGCGCATCATCATGAGGATGCTCGCGAAGCCGAGGGAGGAGCGCTTCGCCTCGATGGCCGAGCTGCGCCGCTCCATCGAGCAGCTGTCGCCCGCGACGCCGATCGCCACCTCGGATGAGCTCGCCGCGCTGATGCAGCAGATGCTCGGCCCGCGCGGCGAGCGGCGGCGCGCCGCGATCCAGGAGGCCATGCAGATCGCGCGCGAGCGCGCGATCGACCCCGACTATCCGCAGTCACAGCAGAGCTCGCCGCACGCCGCCGCCCAGCCCGGGCGCGCGAGCGCTGAGCGCGGCGCCGCCGCGCCGCAGGGCGCTCCGCCGGCGCCGCCGACGTCCGAGGAGGGCCACGCCCGGCGCTGGCTCGTCCCTGCGACCGTCGGCCTCGTGGTCCTCGTGGTGCTCGCGGGCGCGCTCCTCCTGCGCTCCTCGCCGCATGGCGGCCCGCCGCGCCAGCGGGGCTCTCTGCTCGTGCCCAGGGCGGGCTCGATCGAGGATCCGCTCCTCAGGGCCGCGCGCGCCGCATCCAAGGCGCCCCGCGGCGGCGCCGACGCGACGCGCGCCGCACCGTAGCGGCGCACCTCGTCCGCGTTCCTGGCCCGCGTTCGCTTGACGGTTCGGGCAACGCTTTTCAAGATGGCCGCCCTCGCATGGATCTTCGCCGCTCGCCGGAGCTCTGGCGGTTCGCCGCGCTGGTGGCGATCTTCGTCACGAGCGGCCTGGTCATCACCTACCTCGTGCTGCCGCCCCCGCCGGACGACGGCCCGAAGCCCCCGCCGGTCCTCCGCGTGGCGCAGGTGCCCGTGCCGACGGGCGGCGACGTGGTGGCGAACGCGCTCGACCTCGTGCGCCGCTACGCGACCGGGGAGATCCGGATCGTGCTCCCCGACGGCTCCGCGCGCGCGCTCCGCCGCAACGATCTCGGCGTCGAGATCAACCGGGTCCGCCTCGCCGAGTTCGTGCGCGAGGCGCTCCGCCCCGAGAGCGCGCTCCGCCGCGCGCACGAGCGGGCCGGCGATGGCGACAAGCGCGATGAGGACGCGCCGCTCGACATCCCGATCCCGCTCCTCCTCGACTCCGAGCGGGCGATCAGCAAGCTGCTCGACCTGAAGGTCGAGCTCGACGCCCCCGCGGTCGACGCGTATGTCGACCTCGAGGCGAGGCAGCTCAAGCCCGAGAAGATCGGGTACCGGCTGGACGTCTACGGCACGCTCGCGCGCATCGACGCCGCTCTCCGGGCGGGCGAGGACACCGCGCTGGCCAGCGTCGAGACGATCCCGCCGAAGCTCGTCGCCGAGCAGCTTGGCAACGTCAAGTTCGATCAGGTGCTCGGCTACTTCGAGACGCGCTACGCGACCGGAGGGAGATCCAAGGAGAGGACGTACAACCTCAGGCTCGCCGCGTCCAAGCTCGACGGCGTGGTCGTCATGCCGGGCGAGATCTTCGACTTCAACGAGACGGTCGGCCCGCGCGACGAGGCGCACGGGTACCGCGTCGCTCCGGTCATCGCCCAGGGAGAGCTCGTCGACGGGCTCGGCGGCGGGACCTGCCAGATCTCGGGCACGCTCCACGGCGCCGCGTTCTTCGCGGGGCTCGAGATCGTCGAGCGCTACCCGCACTCCCGCCCGAGCTACTACATCAAGCTCGGCCTCGACGCGACCGTCGTCTACCCGACGATCAACTATCGCTTCAGGAACCCGTTCGACTTCCCGATCGTGCTCCACGAGACGGTGGCCGGCGGCGTCGTGCGCGCCGAGATCCTCGGGCCCTCGCGCAAGCTCACGGTCACGTACTTCCGTCGCATCGACGAAGTCATCCCGTTCGAGGAGCTGGAGCGCCCGACGCCGAAGCTGCCCGAAGGGATACGGGCGCTCGCTCAGCGCGGCATCCCCGGCTTCAGGACGACGAGCTCGCGGGTCGTCCGCGACGGCGCCTACGCGGTGCGGGAGAAGTGGAGCGACAGCTACCCGCCGACCGCGCAGATCATCCATGTCGGGAGCGGCCCGCGCGACCCGGAGGCCAAGACGGCCGACGACAATCACCCCGAGTACGTCGCGGACGAGTACCTCGTCGTCACGCAGGGGCCGGACGTCCGCACGCCGGGCGTGACCGGCCCCGAGCCGGGCGGCGGCACCGTCGAGAGCCGCGAGCCCGGGCTCACGGGCGAGCGCGGCTGGACCGAGCGCGCGGGGTTCGGCACGTTCCGCGCGAAGGGGGCGGAGCGCGCCGAAGGGGAAAGCGGCCGCGCGCGCGGCGAGGACGCGCCGCCCGCCGAGGGGATCGCCGTCATGCAGGCCCCGGGCGCGGCCGCGCCAGAAGGCCGTGGCCAGCGGGACCCCGCGGGGGACGAGGCGAAGGGCGGCAAGGGCAAGAAGCGACGCCAGAACCAGAAGAAGACGACGACGAGCGACGGCGGCTGAGCGGGTGGCGTCGAACGAGAGTGACGGCGGCTGAGCGGGTGGCGTCGAACGAGAGCGACGGCGGCTGAGCGGACGGTGTCGAACGAGAGCTACGGCGCCTGTTCGGCGGCGCTCGCTGAAGGCCGCGCTGGCCTCGGCGGGCTCCGCTCGTCCTCCGCCGTCGCGGCCTTCAGCGAGCGCCGACCGCCCGGCGCACCTCGTGGAGCGTCGGGCTCGCGAGCGCCCGCGCGCGCTGGGCGCCTTCCAGGAGCAGGGCGTCGACGCGGGCCGGGTTGGCCATGAGGTCGGCGTAGCGGCGCCGCGGCTCCTCGAGCGCGCGGTTCAGCACGTCGAACACGGCCTCTTTCGCCTCGCCCCAGCCGATGCCGCTCTGGTAGCGGCCGCGGAGCGCCTCCGCCTCTTCGGGCGTGGCGAACTCCCGGTAGAGGTGGAAGAGCGGCGAGGTGTTCGGATCCTTCGGCTCGCTCGGGGGCGACGAGTCCGTCTTGTACTTGAAGATCGTCTTGCGCAGCTTCTCCGGCGGCAGGAAGAGCGCGATGGTGTTGTCGTAGCTCTTGCTCATCTTGCGGCCGTCGAGGCCCGGGATCACCGCCGTTTCGGCGCTGATGCGCGCCTCGGGCAGGATCAGGGTCGGGCCGTAGATCGCGTTGAACCGCTGCGCGATATCGCGGGCGATCTCGATGTGCTGGACCTGGTCCTTGCCCACCGGCACGACATTCGTCTTGAACAGGAGGATGTCGGCCGCCATCAGCACCGGATAGCCATAGAGGCCCATGTTGATCCCGGCGTCGAGGTCGTCGCTGTCCTCGACGCCCGCGGCGCCCGACGCTCCGGCCCGCGACTCCATGTTCTTGGCGACAGCGGCCTTGTAGGCGTGGGCCCGGTTCATGAGCCCCTTCGCCGTGAAGCAGGAGAGGATCCAGCTCAGCTCGAAGATCTCCGGAACGTCGGATTGCCTGTAGAAGATGACCTTCTCGGGATCGAGGCCGAGCGCGAGCCATGTCGCGGCGACCTCGTGGACCAGGCTCCGGAGCTTCTGCGCGTCGTGGATGACGTTGAGCGCGTGAAAGTCGGCGACGAAGTAGAGCGCGTTCGACGCGGTCCCTGCGAGCGCGAGCGCCGGCTTGATCGCCCCTACGAAGTTGCCGAGGTGCGGCGTTCCGGTGGGCTTGATGCCGGTGAGGACGGTGCTTGCCATCGTTGTCGTGTTCCTCTGAGAGAGCTCATCCCATTACGCGCTCCGCGCGAGTGATGCCACTGCCGCGCCCCAAAAAATCTGCCGGGTTTCTGGCTGCCGGCGCGCGTCGGCGCGCGGCGTGCGCGCCGGCACGAGCGCTCTGCCCGCAGCGCAGCGCGGCCCTGGAGCGTCTCCGCCCGCGGCGCCGCGTGTACCGTGTCGTGGCCGTGTACGATCGGCGATTTTCGTGCCACGGTGGACGCCGGACCGACCCCCGACCCACGCTGGCACCTGCGCCATGTCCGGCCAAACGCCGTCATCTCCCGCACCTCGCCCCGAGGCCTCCGCCCCACCGCCCGCTGGCCGAGCCCCCGAAGGCGCGCGGCCGACCGTCGCGCTCGCCGTCTCGGGCAGCATCGCGGCGTACAAGGCCGCCGAGGTGGCCCGGCTCTTGATCCAGGGCGGCGCGCGCGTGCTCCCGATCATGACGCGCGCGGCGCAGCAGTTCCTCGGGCCCATGACGCTGAGCGGGCTTTGCGGCGAGCCGGTGCGCGACACCATGTGGGATCCCGGCTTCGCGGGCGAGCTGCACGTCGCGCTCGCCGCGGAGGCCGATCTGGTGCTGCTCGCGCCCGCGACCGCCGACGTGATCGCTCGCCTCGCCGCGGGGCGCGCCGACGACCTCGTGACGGCGCTCGCCCTGTGCGCGCGGGGGCCGGTGCTCGCCGCGCCCGCGATGCACCCCCGCATGTGGGTTCACCCCGCGACGGCGCGGAACGTCGCCACGCTCGAGGCCGACGGGCGCGTGGAGCTCGTCGGCCCGGTCTTCGGCGAGGTCGCCTCGGGCGAGCGCGGCCTCGGGCGCATGGCCGAGCCGGCGGCGATCGCGGCCGCGGCGTTCTCGCGGCTCGCACCGCGCGATCTCGCGGGGCTCCGGGTCGTCGTCACGGCGGGCCCGACGCTCGAGGACCTCGATCCCGTGCGCTTCCTCGGCAACCGGTCGACCGGCAAGATGGGCTTCGCCGTGGCGGAGCGGGCCGCGGCGCGGGGCGCGCAGGTCACGCTCATCGCCGGCCCCGTGTCGCTCTCGACGCCGCCGGGCGCGCGCCGGGTCGACGTGCGCGGCGCGCTCTCGATGCGCGAGGCGCTCTGGCAGGCGCTCGGCGAGGACCTGCACGGCGCCGACGCGCTCATCATGACGGCCGCCGTGTCCGACTACCGCCCGGCAGAGCAGCACGCGACCAAGCTGAAGCGGACGCCCGACCTCGCGTCGCTCCCGCTCGTGCCGAACCCTGACTTGCTCGCGGAGATCGGCGCGGTGCGCGGGGGTCTGGCCGGCGCTGACGGCGCCGATGGAGCGCGCTCGCCGGTGCTCGTCGGGTTCGCGGTCGAGACCGCCACCGACGAGGGGGTGATCGCCTATGCCCGGCACAAGCTCGCGAGCAAGCGCGTCGACATGATCGTCGCCAACCACGCGGCGGACTCGTTCGGCCGGGACGACAACCGCGCCACGCTCGTGACCCGCGACGCCGCCGACGCGCTCGGCGTACTGCCCAAGCCGGTGCTCGCGGACCGCATCCTCGATCGGATCTTGCAATTGTGTTGGCCGAGTCGGACGGGTTGGCCGAGTCGGACGAGTCAGGCGAGCGCGCGATGATCCCGGGCGAAGACCGCGCCGCGGCTCCTTCCGCCGCGGCTCCTCCGGCTGCCTCTGGCTCGGCCGCCGCGGCCTCGTCGCGCGATCGGCGGGCGATCGATCCGCGCGAGCCGCCGCGCTCGTCGCGCCGCGAGGCCGCGCTCATCGCCGCGTCCGTCACCGTCGGCGTCGCGCTCGCCGTCTCGTTCGCGTTCGATCCCGATCGCGCGGGCACGCCTACCATGCTCGCGGCGCTCGGCGCGCTCTACGCCGTCCTCACGGCGATCACCGTGATGTGGCTCCGCCGGCGCGGCGAGCTCCGCGCCGCGCTCCGCCCTCTGTCGGGCGATCTCGCGCGCGGCGCCCTTGTCGCGGCGGGGCTCTACGGGCTCGCCATGGCGGTGCAGCTGCTGCTCGCCCCGCGGGGCTCGCCGCGCGAGGCGTGGGTCCTTCGCCTGTACCTCCAGCTCGGCGACCCCTCGGCCGACGCGCGCGTGTTCGCCGGCGCGCTCGTCTTCGTCATCGCCGCGCTGGAGGAGATCGTCTGGCGCGGGCTCGTCCTGCGCGCCCTGGAGGGGCCGCTCGACCAGGTCGCTGCGTGGCTGCTGTCGAGCGCGCTGTTCGCCGCCGCGCACGCCCCCACGCTCTTCCTGCTCGGCGATCCGGTGGCCGGGCCGAACCCGCTGCTCGTCGCGGCGGGCTTCGGCTGCTCGATCGTGTGGGGTCGCATGGTGCACCGGACCGGGCGCCTGGCTCCGGCGGTCTTCGCCCATGCGTTCTTCTCGTGGGCGATCGTGAGCTTCCCCATCTGGCGCCCGTGACGGGCGCGCGCCCGGGCCGGGATCAGCCCTCGAGCTTCGCGAGCTCCTCTTCGGGCACGTCGAAGTCGGCGTAGACGTTCTGCACGTCGTCGTGGTCGTCGAGCGAGTCGACGAGGTTCAGGCAGACCTCGGCGTCGCGGCCCGCGACCTCTTTCTTGTTCTTGGGGACGTAGCCCGCGGAGTTCGACTTCACCGCGATCTTCGCGTCCTCGAGGGCCTTCACGACGGTGTCCATCACGTCGACGCTGGAGAGCACCTGCCACTCCTCTCCCTGGTCGCTGTAGTCGTCGGCGCCGGCGCCCACGGCGGTGTCCATGAGCTGATCCTCCGTCGCCGCGTCCTTCGCGAGGAGGATGATCCCCTTCCTCTCGAAGGCCCACTGCGCGGAGCCGCCGGCGCCGAGCTGCCCGTTGTTCTTCTCGAAGATCTTCCGGATCTCGGCCACGGTGCGGTTCCGGTTGTCGGTCATCGCCTCGCAGAGGAACAGCGTCCCGCCGGGCCCTGTGCCTTCGTAGAGGATCTCCTCGTAGTTCGCGCCCTCGATCTCGCCGGTGCCGCGCTGGATTGCGCGCTTGATCGTGTCGGCGGGCATCGCCTGGCCCTTGGCGTCGTTGATCGCCTTGCGGAGCCGCGGGTTGCCGTTCGGGTCTCCGCCGCCCATGCGCGAGGCGACGGTGATCTCCTTGATCAGCTTCGTGAAGAGCTTGCCGCGCTTCGCGTCGAGCGCGCCCTTCTTGCGCTTGATGGTGGCCCACTTCGAATGGCCGCTCATGCCTGTCTGCTCCGTGATGACGGGGCGCTCGCTCGCGGCGCGCGCCCAGGGGGAAGGTTCGGCGCAAGATGGAGCACCGATCGGTTCGGGCGTAGAAACCGTCAGGGCGCCGGGAGCGCCAAGAGATTGTCGAGCTCTCTTGGCGCTCTCGGCGCCTTTCGGTTCGAACCGTCTGTCGCTCTAGCGGTGCGCTCCGGGGGAGGCAACAACGACGGCACCCCCGGCCGCGTATCCCTCCTCACCGGGAGAACGAGCGCGGCCGGGGGCCCTTGTCGACCTGGGTCTGTGGCTGCCCCCTCTGTGTCGCTACAGCGCGTAGCCGGTCTCGCCGTGCTCCGTCGCGTCGAGGCCCTCGCGCTCGTCGCTCTCGGGCACGCGCAGGCCGATCAGCTTGTCGACCAGCTTGAGGAGCACGAAGGTCACGATCGCGGCGTACAGCCCGACGGCCGCGATGCCGGCCAGCTGCGGGACCAGCTGCCCCGGGTTGCCGGCGATCACGCCGTCGCGGCCGGCCTCGTTCAGGGCCTTCTCGGCGAAGACGCCGGTGAGGACCGCGCCGAGGAGGCCGCCCACGCCGTGGACGCCGAACGCGTCGAGCGAGTCGTCGTAGCGCAGGCGCTCCTTCGAGACGACCGCCGCATAACACACCACGCCCGCGAGCAGGCCGATCACGACGGCGGCCCACGGCGCCACGAACCCGGCCGCGGGCGTGATCCCGACGAGCCCCGCCACGATGCCGGACGCCACGCCGAGCGCGGTCGGCTTGCCTCGCTGCGCCCACTCGACGAGGAGCCACGCCGCGCCGCCCGCCGCCGCCGCGAGGTGCGTGTCGAGCAGCGCCAGCGCGGCGAGCCCGCCCGACGTCAGCGCGCTGCCGGCGTTGAAGCCGAACCACCCGAACCACAGGATGCCCGTGCCCGTCAGGGTCATCGTCAGGTTGTGCGGCACGTGCCGCTCGTGCGGATATCCCGTGCGCCTGCCCAGCACGAGCGCACAGATCAGCGCCGAGATGCCCGCCGCGAGGTGAACCACGGTGCCGCCCGCGAAGTCGAGCGCGCCCATCTCGAAGAGCCAGCCCTTCTCCGCCCACACCCAGTGCGCCACCGGGTCATAGACGAGCGTGGACCAGAGCAGGATGAAGACCAGGTACGCCGAGAACCGCATCCGCTCGGCGAACGCCCCCGCGATGAGCGCGGGCGTGATCACCGCGAACATCATCTGGAACGCCGCGAACGCGAGGTGCGGCACCGTGCCGCGCTCCGCCATCGCGATCCCGTGCAGACCGACATAGTCGAACCCGCCGATGAGCCCACCGTGCGAGGTCCCGAACGAGAGCGAGTACCCGATGGCCACCCACTGCACCGAGATCACGGCGAGCGCGGCGAACGAGTGCATGAGCGTCGCGAGCACGTTCTTGCGGCGCACCATGCCGCCGTAGAACAGGGCGAGGCCCGGCGTCATGAAAAGGACGAGGGCTGTCGATGCGAGGAGCCAGGCCGTATCCCCAGTGTCGATCTTCATGGCTCGGGCGTAACGTGCCCGATGTTTCAACGAGGTTTCGTGGTCGCGGCAGGACGCATTTGACAGGAAGTCGGGAAATTTCTAACGCCCGATCTGGCGGCGCCGGACACCGAATCCGATCGTTTCGTGATGTCACATACACATCAGGCCGGTTGTGGTCCTCGTATGGACATTACCGGGACCTTTGCCGATCTCACCACCCGCTGCGCAACGCTGCCGAGCAGCGCCCGCGCGACGGCGCCGCGCGCGTGTGTCCCGATCACGATCATGTCGGCGCCGATCTCGTCCGCGAGGCGGGAGATCTCTTCGTCGGGGACGCCGGCGCGCAGCACGCCCGAGATCTCGACGCCGGGCGTGGCGCGCCGGCGCTCGAGCACTTGATCGAGGCTCCGCTGCGCCGCATCGGCGATGCGCGCGGCGTCCTCGGCCGAGGGGATCAGGGACGAGCCTTCCGGGAAGCTGTACACGGGCACGCTGTACACGTGCGCCACGACGATCTTCGCGGACAGCTTGCGGGCGAGCTCGATCGCCGTGTCGAGGGCGATCTCGGAGGTCGCGTTGAAGTCATGGGCCAGGAGGAGGGTCTTCATCTTGCTCCGCGGTGCTGGAGGGCGCAGGCGGCGCGCCGCCGTCCTTTCGGTCCGGCTTTCGTAGCTCCGGGGGCGGGTCTCCGGTAGGGGGCTCGTCGGAGGCCGCCGGGGCCGGCGGCTGCGCCTTCGACGGCGGCTTCACCCGCTTGAACAGCGCCATCTTCTTCAGCCGGCTGAGCTCCTCGAGCTCGCCGCGCTTCACCGCCGCGTTGTGGCGCTCCAGGTCCTTGCCCTTGAGCTCCCCCTCGTCGAGCAGCACGTACTGGACGGCCGCGGCGCGGTCGCCCGGATAGAAATAGGCCTCCTTCCGGTTCGACACGTGCGGTCCCATCTTGCTCGTCGCGCCGACCACGGCGTCGCGGGGGATCGCGTCCGCCTGCTGGCGGACCCAGGCGTAGGTCGCCTCCTGGTCGGGCGTGAGCTTGCGCGCCACGCGGGAGAAGCCGCCCTTGAACGACGCGTTCTCGACGAGCCCGCCGAACTTCCACGACATCAGCGCGCTCGCCACGAGCATGGCGGCGAGCAGCGCGCGCGAGAGGCGCCGCCCGTCGAGCCCGGGGTACGCCGACGCGGAGCCCTCCACCCGCTTGAGGGCGATCGGCGTCAGCGCGAACGCGATGGGGAAGAGGATCGACGAGTACTGGAAGGCGATCGAGAACACCGCGTCGCGCGAGGCGAGCAGGCAGAACATGAGCCCGTAGGCGAGCATCCAGCGCCCGGGCTTCGCGAGGAAGGGCAGGAAGCAGAGGGGGACGAAGAGCTGGAGCAGGAAGATGATCTTCGGCTCCTCCGTCAGGAGCTTGAGCGCGAAGATGGGGTTCGTGAGGAGGGAGACGAGCAGGCCGCTGAGCCCGCTCCGGTTCGGTATGAGCTCCTCGTAGTAGTAAGCGTACGAATAAGCGTCCTTGCCGGACATGATGATGCCCGGCGACGTCATGAAGAACAGCTTCACGATGACGAAGTAGACGAGGCTCATCGCGATGGTCACCCAGCCGAGGCGGGTCCTGCCCGGGCGCCGGTCGAGGATCGCGTAGAGCCCGACGAAGCACATCAGCAGGGGGACGTCCTCCCGGCAGAGCAGCAGCACGGCGAACGTGAACCAGTACAGCCTGTTCCTGCCGGTCTCGTAGGCGTAGAGCAGCCAGACGACGAGCGGCGAGATCAGCGCGAGCGAGTGGAACTCGTACATGTTCGCGCCGTGCAGGGCCGGGTAGATGGCCCACACCGCGGCGAGGAGGAGCGCCTTGCCGCGGTGAGCGAGCTTGTCGCGCGCGAGCAGGTAGACGGGGACGACGCCGGCGCCGAGCCACACGGACTGGAAGATGAGGAGGAACTCCGCCCTCGGATAGATGAGGTAGAGCGGCGAGAGCAGGACGAGGAGCGGGTCGAAGTGCGCGGACCCGTGGTAGCCGGCCCTGAGCCAGGAGCAGCCGAGCGGCCTCCCGTGGACCGACTGGTAGAAGATGTTGTCGTAGTACCCGAGATCGGGCGTCCGGGTGTGCAGCGCGTGGTGGTTGGTGATCGCGAGCCGGGAGAAGAAGAGGGCGTAGCCCGCCCACATCGCGAGCAGGGCGACCGGCGCGAGCCACCGCGCGGCCATCGCGAGCGCGCGGCCATCACGAGCGCGCGGCCCTTGCGAGGGCGCGCCGTCGAGCTCGGACGCGTCATCGAACCTGGGCGAGAGCCGCTCGCCGCGGCCCCAGGCGTAGGCGCCCGCGCCCGTGGCCACGGCGGCGAGGACGGCGAAGAAGATCGCGGTCTTCGGGCTGTCCTTCTCGATGTTGGGGAGCTTGAGCGCGGCGATGAACGGGAACGCGAGCAGGGGGACCAGGGCGCGGTTGACGCGGCCCACGGTGCGCATGAAGTCCCACGACCGGGTGCGGGCCCGCCGCGCCAGCATCACGAGGAAGTAGGCGAGCCCGACCCCCACGATGGCGGCGGCGACGCCGCCGGCCATCCAGCGGCGCTCGACCTCGGTCAGCTTGTTCGTGTCGAGCTGCGCGAGCCGGCTCGGGTGGGTGAAGACCCAGGCCGTCACGGCGATGCTCATGCCGTAGAGGATCGGCCACGGCGCCAGGGTCAAGGCGGCACGCGCGAGCCGCTCGAGGGCGCCGTCGACCTTGGCGAGCGCGCTGTTCAGCCTGGTGCGGTGGTTGTCTAGCATGGGTGAGGCGGGTCCTCGGCTACTTGACTCCACCCCCCGCTGTCAAGGAACGGCGGGAACCTCGCGGAAGGACGCGGAACGGCGCGAGGACGCAGGAAGGGCAGGGCGCCGCGCGCGGCCCGCGGTAGAATGGCGGCATGTCGCACTACCGAGATCA
Organism: Sorangium sp. So ce693; assembly: GCF_051521375.1. NCBI lineage: Bacteria > Pseudomonadati > Myxococcota > Polyangiales > Polyangiaceae > Sorangium > Sorangium sp. So ce693. The sequence goes on along the minus strand of NZ_CP150347.1, from coordinate 10,673,607 downwards.
TCTCGATGCGGCTCGCGCGCGCATCGAAACCCTCGAAGCCAAGCTGAAGGAGCGGGACGCGGCGCTCGCCGCCCGGGACGCGGAGATCGCGGAGATCCGCGCGGAGGTGGAGCGGTTGCGCGACGGATCCAGCGATGATGGGCCGCTCGACGGGCCGCTCGGCCGGGGCGGCGGGCAGCGGGCCCTGCTGGTGGCGCTCGCGGTGTGCAGCTTCGCCACCGCGACGGGCTATGCGATGGTGCGCCCCTCCCACTGCCTGCAGCGCGGCGGGGCGTACCCTGCCTCTGCTGAGGCGTTGCCGCGCTCCCACGACGGGTACGACACCTGGTCCAGCCCGGTCGACGGGGCGCGCGTCCGGGTCGGCAAGGCCGCGGGCGCGGCGCTCGAGCACGGCCGTGTCCGGGCGAAGCGCTGCTGGCAGCCGGACGGGCCGAGCGGGGTGGGGAGCGTGACCGTGACCTTCGCGCCGAGCGGCGGAGCCCACGTGGAGCTGGACGGCGCGCCCTTCGCCGGCACCGAGATCGGCGTGTGCATCATCGACGCGTTCCGAGCCGCGGCCGCGCGGGTGCCGGCCTTCGAGGGGGACGCTCTTCAGCTCACGACTCCGATCTCGCTCTGAGCGCTTCGAAGGAGCTCGTCGCTCGATCGCCCTCCTCCCTCCTCACGGGCCTGTGGTGGTGAGGGACGAGCTCGGGGGACTAGTCGAATCGGGGGGTGGAGGAGGCTGGGGCGGTGGGTGGGGGGGCCAGCTGCCAGCTCACGAAGCCGATCGCGATGAGGATGAGGTACATGGCGGCGAAGACCAGGAGGCCGAAGCTGACGCCATGCTCGGCGGTGAAGCCGAGGGCAGGGAATATGAGGGAGAAGAAGAACTCACGGACACCTGCGCCAGCGACCGAGATCGGTAAGAGGCCGAGCAGGCTCGCGATGGAGAGCAAGCAGGTGACGTCGAAGAGCGAGAGCGATATGCCGAGGGCACGCGCGATCAGGTAGCCCTGCACGAAGTTGACGACGAACGTCACCACGGTGACCGGCAGCGTGAAGAGGAGCCCGCGCCCGACATGCGCGCGCAGCGCGACGAGGAAGCGGCTCGCCGCACCGGGCTCCGCGTTCTCCGATGGATCCTTCGCGATCTTGCGCGACAAGGCGAGGAGCAGGCGCTCGGCCAGCCCGGGGATGAGCAGCACGAGGGGCGCCAGGACCGTGAGCGCGATTCCACCCCACGTCACCCAGGCCAGGCGGCCGACGATCACCGCGCTGTAATGGGCGACGCCGACCGCGACGAACGCGGCGAGCACGTACAGATCACACAGCCTGTCCATCACGATGGTGGCCAGCCCCTCCGCGTACGGCACGCCGAGGTCGTGACGCAGGTAGCGGATCCTGAGCAGATCGCCGACCCGCCCAGGGGTCAGCATGCCGACGTAGAGCGACGTCGCGTAGGCGCTCCACGCGCGCCGAAGCGGATAAACGATGCCCCGGGCACGCAGCAGCGCTTCCCAGCGGACCACCTTGAGGTGGATGTTGACGAGGTTCAGCGCCGCCGCGAGCGCGAGCGGGCCAGCCGAGGCCGACACGACCGCGCCGAGCACCGCGTCCCGGTCGTCCATGCGCACGACAACGAGCACGAGCAAGAGCGGGCCAATCAGGCGGACGAGGGCGCGCAGGGCGGTGCGGTGCATGACGGCGAAGACCCCGGCCGCGCGCTCAGCGCAGCGCCGCGGAGCAGAGGGCCTGGAGAGAGGAGATGCCCCCGGAAGCAGGGAACCGGGACCGATCGAGATCAGGCTCGGCGATCACTCGAGCTCCTCGCGCACGGGCGGATCGTCTGCCAGGTGGCGCTGCTGCATCTGGAAGGTGAGGAACTCGCCGATGAAACCCATCGAGAAGAACTGGATGCCGAGGAGGATCATCAGCACGCCGAGGAGGAGCAGCGGCCGGTCGCCGATCTTGTGACCGAGCAGCCAGAGGAACGTCAAATACGCGTTGATGGTCACCCCGGTCGCCGCGAAGACCAGGCCGATGAGGCCGAAGAGGTGCATCGGTTTCTTCGAGTAACGCGTCAGGAACATGACGCTGAGCAGGTCGAAGAAGCCGCGCAGGATGCGCTCCAGTCCGTAGCGCGAGGCGCCGTACTTGCGGGCGTGGTGGCGCACCGGGATCTCCGTGACGCGGAAGCCTTGCCAGGCGGCGAGCGCCGGGATGTACCGGAAGAGATCTCCGTAGATCGGGATGGTGCGCAGCACCTCGCAACGGTAGGCCTTGAAGCCACAGTTCATGTCGTGGAGCTTCACGCCCGTGACCGCGCGGACGGTCCCGTTGAAGATCCGGGACAGGACGAGGCGATTGGCGGGGTCGAGCCGGTTGACCTTCCAGCCCACCACGACGTCGAGGCCCTCTTCGACCTTGGCGATGAAGCTCGGCAGATCGGCCGGGTCATCCTGGAGATCGGCATCCATCGTGACGACCACTGTGCCCCTCGCCTTGCGGAACCCGGCCGTGAGCGCCGTCGCCTTGCCGAAGTTCTTCCGCAGCCGGATCCCCTTCACGAGCGGGTTCTCCGCGCGGATCCTGGAGATGACGCCCCAGCTGTCGTCCGTGCTGCCGTCGTCCACGAAGATGATTTCGTAGGAGAAGCGCCCTTTCAACGCCTGATCCACCCGCTGCGCGAGCTCCGTCAGGCTCTCCGCCTCGTTCAGCCCCGGCACGACCACCGAGACGTGCGGCGCCGCCGAGGCGGCCGGCGCGATGGAAGGCGCCATGAGGCTCGGGCGGGGATCGAAGGCGGAGAGCCCGAACGTGGCGCGGTCCTCCGGAGCCTCGTGAGGGGCAGGTGTGGGGGGCTGGTCCACAATCACGGCGGCGGAGGATAGCAGAACGTCGCGAGAAGGCGCGGTTCCGTCCGAGGAAGGCGCTGCGAGCGCGACGGCGACAAGGGCAGGACGTGCTGCCGGTTACCGGGAGGGGGAGAGGGAAGGGCTGCGGAGACCCGGCAGGGGTTCGGGCAAGGGCTGCGGAGACCCGGCAGGGGTTCGGGCAAGGGCTGCGAGACCCGGCAGGGGTTCGGGCAAGGGCTGCGGAGAGCCGGCAGGGGTTCGGGCAAGGGCTGCAGAGACCCGGCAGGGGTTCGGGCAAGGGTGGCGGAGGCCCGGCAGAGGTGGAGGGAAGGGCGGCGGAGGCCCGGCAAGGGTTGCGGAGACCCGGCAGGGGCGGGGTGGAACGGTGGCTGGTGCCGGCGGGGACCGGAGCAGGGTCGGCCTTCCGTCGGGTGGGCGGCGCGACATGCACGGGGCTTGTCCGGGTCGGGTGACCGGCTCGGGCCGCGCCGGTGCGATATGCCGACGTCGATGCCGTGTGCGAGACTCTCCGCATGGGCGGCAGCATGAAGACGCTGAAGCATTTCCTGCGGATCTTCGAGGAGGACATCCACTTCGGTACCGTGATGGTGGACACGCTCGAGAGGGATGGCTTCGAGCTGACGCATGTTCGCCCGGCTGCGCCGCGCAGCTGGCTCCTTCGCGCGAAGCCGCCGCAGCACATCCAGGAGGGGTTCGGCCTGGCCCCCGAGCTGCTGTTCATCGCCGTCCAGGGCGAGGTCCAGTCGCGGGATCTTCAGCGCGCTGCCGACGAGGTCGTGCGCTCTGGCCTGCGCCTCGATGGTAACCTGGTCATCGTCACGGACGACGGCCACACGCATGACGACGGTTGGCCGCTCAAGGACCGCCTCGATCGGATGCCCGGTCGGGATCAGCGCGTGGCTTGGGTATGGGGCGAGGATCGGAGCTGGCCGCCGCTCTCCGAGGTGCTCCGCCAGCAGCTCCCCACGTACGACGTGTTCGAGGAGCGTCATCCGGTTCGAGGGTACCAGCTCATGGGCCGCGATGCGGAGGTCATGGAGCTCCGCACGCGGGTCACCCGTGGCGACGCCGTCGGCGTGTTCGGATTGCGCAAATGCGGCAAGACCTCGCTGGTCCGGGCGGTCACCGACTGGCTCGACCCGGCGAGCGGGATCAAAGCGCCAGGCGCGGAGAAGATGGCGTCCCAGGCGTGTGTGATCTGGTTCGACGCGCAGGGGCTGGATGCGGCGGAAGTAGACGATGTCGCCGACGAGCTGCTCGCCGCGCTGCGCCGCAGGATGCGCGCGGCCGGCCGCGCCGATGTACCGCCGGCACAGCAGGGCCTCGTTGGCCTGAAGTCAGCAGCCCAGGCGATTGTGGACGAGGGAATGCGCCTGTGCTTCGTGATCGACGAGTACGATTTTCTCTTCGAGCGCGAGGGCAGCCTCGGCCCGGTGCCGGGCATCTCGCGGCTCCTCGGGCTCGTGCGCGCCCTGTCCCAGCAACATCAGGGAGCCGTTTCGCTCGTGCTGATCGGGCGCGACCCCGAGCACCTGTCTGTTCCGCATCTGGATGGGGTGCCCAACCCCTTGCTCGCGGGGCTCACGCCGATGTGGCTCGGGCCGATCCGCGCGCCGCACGACACGGAGATGCTCCGCAAGCTAGGGCGCCGCGTGGGGCTCGCCGTGGGGCCCGAAACGGCGACGCTCGCCCGCGCGTGGACCGGTGGGCATCCGCTGCTGCACCGCCAGTTCGGCTCGGCCCTCCGCGAAGAGGTCCGGCGGCATGCGCCGGGGGTCCTGCTGAAGGAACCGACGGATCCTCATCGCGAGCGGGCTGTCGAGCGCTTTCTGGGCCGTCAAGCCGTGCTGGACGTGGACCGCGAGATCATCGCGCTGCTCTCGAAGAGGTACTCGGCGGCCTACGCGTTGCTCCTCGATCTCATCGAGAGTCATGACCCTGGAGCGGCCGTGAAGCGGGCAGGCGGATCGCAGAGCTCCGGCGTGCGGGTGCTGCGGAATTTCGGCTTGTTCGACGAGGCCACGCTGCCACTGCCGAAGCACCTGTCGTGGTACGTGCGGACCTTGCTCCCCACACAGGCGCCGGTGGCGATGTGACGAGGCGGTCCAACCCTTACAGCTGGCAGCACCACACGCCAGGTCACCCGGTGCCCCGACGCGCGCTGGTGGAATCGATCGTCGAGCATCTTCGTCAGGGCATCGCCGTCAAGGTCATCGGTGGCCGCGGGAGCGGAAAGAGCGTCTTGCTCCGCCAGATCCAGGTCGAGCTTCAGGATACGCCGGGGACGCGGATCGTGCTCGTGCCGGATCCGCCCGAGGAGCCGACCGTCGCCGGAGCGGTGCACGATCTCGCGGCGAGGCTCGGCATCCGCGATCTCTCAGCGCCGCGGATGGATGACCTTCTCGAGCGCGTGCTCCAGGGCGACGTGACGCGGCTGGTGGTTCTCTTCGATGAGGCTGACCAGTACGTCACGGCCGGAGCCGGAGAGCGGGGGGCGTTCGCGCGGAGCTGGTTCAACAAGCTGGACACCACGCGGAAGGAACACGGCGCACACTTCGATCTCGTCTTCGCGGGCGGGATCGGTCTCTTCTATCTCTCGACGGAGCTCGGCTCCGGGCTCGTCAGCCGCGCCGAGTCGTACGTGCTCGATCCCTTCGGACCGGCGGAGATCGTGGAGCTCTCCAGGCCTTTTCAGGACGACGGGCGTCCCCTGAGCGATGTCCACCTGGAGACGCTCCGCCTGCTCTCCGGGGGCAGCCCGGTCCTCGTGACCTACGGCCTGGAGCACCTCTGGGGTACAAGCAGCGCCTCCGTGCTGGAGCTGGAGAATGTTTTCGGCGTGTTCCGCGAGAAATACGACGGCTTCATTCGGTCGGTGCATGCTTCCGTCTCGCACTACGGGCGGCTCGATGCTCCGTTCCGGGTGCTGAAGGTCGTTCGCGAGCACGCCGGCTCGGTTCCGATGCAGCGGCTTCGCGATGCGTGCTCCTTGCAGGCTGGGGAGCGCATCCCCATGGACCCGGAGGAGGCGCTGACACTGCTGCGCGCGGCCGGCCTGGTGAGGGTCGAAGGCTCGAAGCTCGCCGACCCTGTGATCGCATGGCCCATCGCCTCGATCCTGAACCTGCCGGAGATCCCGGCGGGTTCAGGTGACCCCATCGAGCGTCTGGTCCAGGATGTCTGCGCGGTGCTGGCGAACTTGCGCCGCTTTGGACGCGATTTTCACGGTGAAGGCGGGCTGCTGCAGGAGCAGGTATTCAGCTCCCTCATCGCGGTGGGGCTGCGTCTTCTGGGATGGATCGAGACGGAGCGGGAGGCCATCCAGGCAGCGGGCTTCACCGATATCAAGGTGCGCCTGACCCGGCCGAGCCTCGACGGCCATGCGTTGATCGAGACCAAGATCTGGCGCGACGCTGCCCACAACGTGGGGATCCAGAAGCAGATCGACGACTATCGCCTCTCGGAGACCCGCCATGGGATCGCCGTGATGCTGGGCGCGCGTGATGCGGCGGGCTGGCCGGAAGCATACGAGCGAACGTGCCTCGCGGGCCGCAGCTTCGAGCAACTTCCGACGCCGCTGGATCTGGTGGGCCGTTGGCGGGTTCAGCAGGCCGATCCGGGAGGCAAGGCGTGGCTCACCGACCACCTGGTGGTGCAGCTCCCGAAGCGCAGGTGATCCCGGTAGGCGTGCGCGCTCGATACCGCCCTCATGGACGGGCATCGAGAAGCGAGCTGATGTCCGGATAGAGACGCGCGTAGCGGGTCAGGACGACACGAGCCGCCGCCAGCCGGTCGCGCTCCTCCGCCGGCAGGCGCTCATTCGGGCGCGCCCTCCGGCGTCTCAGGCTCCGCGGCGTCCTCCTCCGCGGCGTCTTCCTCCGCGGCGTCCTCCTCCGGCGCGGAAGCCGCCGCGGAGCGCTGCGGGCTGCGTTCGAGGAGGGCGAGGAACGGCGCGTGGAGCGCCTGGAGCAAATCGCGCTGCTTGCCGCTCGGCGTGTGCTCGATGAGCCAGCCGATGTCGGCGTGGATGGCGTTGAACGCCTGCGTGCACGCGACCACCGCCTCGCGGATGCGCTTCGAGCGCGCGACCGCGCGCTTCTGGCCGGAGGTGCGGCCGAGCCCCCGGGCGAGCGCCTCGGTCGCCTCCTCGACGCGCTTCAGGTACGCGCCGGCGCCGACCTTCTTCACGTCGGCGGCGAGCGGCGCCTTGCCCGCGACCGCGACCTGGTGCCAGCCGTAGTCGACCTCGGCGTCGTACGCGTACTGGGTCTGCTCGGTGCCCGCCCCCGCGAGCAGGGCGCCGCGGAGCCGCACCGCCGCGTCGCGCTGCGCCGGATCCTTGCTCTCGGCCGCCGAGGCCAGGAACAGGTGGAGCGCCCGCTGGGCCGTGTCCCACTCCGTGTCGAGCTCGGCGAGCGCCGCGGCCGAGGCGACGCCGAGCGCCTCGTCGAGCGCCGCGATGCTCCAGCGCGCGCGCAGCTTCCAGACCACCGGCCTGGGCGCTTCGAAGAGCAACGTCGCCGGGACGCGGTTCGGGACATCGTACTTGTCTATCGAGACGCCCTTCCACGCTCCCTGCTCGAGATCCCGCGCGAACGCGCTGAACGCCTTGTCCGTGACGAAGCTGTATCCATAGGCTGCCATCGTTCTCTTCTCCGATCCTCCCCCAGGAAACCGTGCATTCTAGCGAGAGGGGCGATACAGCTCGCAACCGCTTTTCACGAGGGGCCGAGTCGGAACCGTGCTCGGCGCGGCCATGGGCCAGAGGCCAGTGGCCATGGGCCAGCGGCCAGCGGCCAGTGGCCAGCGGCCAGCGGGCATGCGAGGGCCGCCGGGCCGTGAGCGCCTGGTGGTCGGCGGTCGCGTCGTTTTCGAAGGGGGAGACGTCGATCGGGTGAGCACTCCGGCGGCGCCGTACCGACATGGGTAGGCGACGGCAGCGCCTCCAGAGGAGGGGCGCTCGCCCGAGAGGCACCCGCCCATGGACAACGCGATGCTCCCTCTCACGGAACCCACGAGACGGCCGGCCTTCGTCACGGCGCCGCCGGCCGTCACGGCGGCGCTGGCCGTCACGGCGGACCTGCCCGCCGCCGCGCTGGCCGTCACCGAGGCGTTCCCGCCGCAGCAGCCCGCGGATAGCGTGGGCGCCGGGAAGGAGCGGGAGAGCGCCGTGAGCGACGCCGAGGAGCCGATCGAGCGGCAGGTGTTCCAGCCGGGTCAGGTCTTTCACCAGATGGAGATCGTGCGCTTCGTGGGCGCTGGGTACTCCGGCCAGGTGTACGAGGTCCGCCACCGGATCACCGGGGCGCGGTGCGCCCTCAAGATGATGCACCTGCGCGACCGGAAGGACGCCAGGAAGGCCGAGAGGAGCCTGGCCGAGGCCCACGGGACGTTCGGGATCCAGCACGCCAACGTGGTCGAGGTCTACGACATCGGCTGCGAGGCCGACGGCACAGCCTGGATGCTCATGGAGTTCCTCGACGGGCCGACGCTGACCACCATCCTGGAGCGCCAGGGGCGGCTGTCGCCGCTCTACGCGCTCCACGTCGCGCTCGAGGTCGCGTGGGGGCTCGACGCGGCGCACGAGAACCAGATCATCCACCGCGACGTGAAGCCGGACAACATCGTCTTTACCGACGACGGGCTGGTGAAGGTGGTCGATTTCTCGATCGCGAAGGTCATCCCCTACGAGATGCGGACGACCCAGCGCAACGTGCGCCTCGGCACGGCCGCGTACATGGCGCCCGAGAACCTCGGCGGGAACGAGGCGGACGCGCGCTTCGACGTGTACTCGCTGGGGCTCGTGCTCTGGGAGATGATGGCCGGCCGCCACCCGTTCCGCGACGCGTTCGACGACCGGACGAAGCTCGTGAACTGGCAGTTCTTCGCGGATCCCGCGCCGCTGTCGGAGGTGGCGGGGCTGCCGGCGTGCGTGGACGAGGTGATCCGGCGCGCGACGGCGAAGCAGCCGGCGGCGCGGTACCTCTCGATGGCCGAGATGGCGCAGGGGATGATCGCGCTGCGCAGGCGCCTCGAGCAGGACGAGGCGGAGGGCCGGATCTCGCTGGCGACGCCGCCCGGCGAGCCGCCGATCCCGGGCCGGCCGGGGCGGCGCGCGGTCTACCGGGCGCCGGTGACGGGTCCGACGCTCGAGGTGCCGCGGCGGGAGCCGTCGGCCAGGGTGGTGGTGGCGTCGCCGGCGCCGGCGCTGGGGCCGGGCGGGACGGCGCCGATGGATCTGGAGAGCGTCCGGGCGGCGGCGTTCGGGCCTGGACCGTGGCCGGCGGGCCGCGAGGGGGACGGGCGCGCGCCGGGCAGCCAAGGGAGGACGGCGCGGGGGACGGAGATCATGGAGGTGACGTCGCTGTCGTCGCCGTCCGGTCCGCCACCGGGGTCGTCCCGGCCGCCCGCGGTGCGCACGACGAGCCCGATGCTCCGGCAGCTGGCCGCGCAGGGCGAGCGCGGGTCGGGGGAGCGGGGAGAGGGAGCGCGCGCCGGGCGCGAGGTGCGCATGGCGCCGTGGATGCTGATCGCGCTGGTGCTCGCCTCCTCGGCGGCGAGCGCGCTGGCCGTGAGGTGGCTCGCGCCGCCGGGCACGCCCGCGACCTCGGCGGAGGATGCCGGCGCAACGGCGGCTGTCAGCGCAACGGCGGTTGCCAGCGCAACGGCGGTTGCCAGCGCAACGCCGGTCGGTGCGGCGGAGGGCGCAACGCCGGTCGGAGCGGAGGGCGCAACCCCGGTCGGAGCGGAGGGAGCGGAGGGCGCAACCTCGGTCAGGCCGGCAAGCCCGGCCAGGCCGGCGGCGGCAGCAGGCGCAACCTCGGCCAGGCCGGCCGTCAGGACGGCGACCCCGGTCGGGTCGGCGCGCCGGCCAGCGGCGACGGCCAAGCCGGGGCGGCAGGGGGCCGCGCCGCCCTTCGGAGACGCACCGATTTTCTAGGGATGTGCAGGGCGAAGCGCTGGAGCGCGCGCGGAGAGGAGGCCGGAATGTCACAGGACGATCGAAACGACGAGCAGCGGCTGCGCGCGGAGCGCGTGGTGGCGGAGACGATCGAGCGGAGCCTCGCGCCGTACCGCGGGCTCGTGCCGGAGGCGATGCTGGCGCAGCTGCGCGAGGCGATGGAGGACGAGCTCGTCAAGAACCCCTACTCCGTCGCGCTGTTGCGCCAGCTGATGGCGCGGCCGGTGCCGTCGTCGAGCGGGGAGGTGCCGTGCGAGGGCGCGCCGGCGGAGCGTGGCCACGACCGCAGCGGAGGCGCGGCGGGCGGCGGGAGGGAGGGCGCGTGACCGGCGAGGGCGACGGCAAGGACGCCGAGGTGCTGCCGCTGCTCACGCCGAGGCAGCGGGCGCTGGTCGAGCGCGCGCTGCCGATGGTCGAGGCCCAGGCCCGCTGGTACGCGCGCAGGTACGCGGGGCTTGTCGAGCGGGACGAGCTCGTCGCGGCGGGCTCGGCGGCCGTGGTGGAGGCGGTGCGCCGGTACGACGAGGCGCAGGGGGTCTCGTTCGAGGGGTACGCGCGCGCGCGGATGGACGGCAGCATGCTGGACCTGATCCGCGCAGAGACGCAGGCGCGGCGGCGTGACGTGGCGATGCGGCGGGCGATGGCGGCGCTGTCGGAGCACCACCAGGGCGAGTTCGACCTGTTGCGGGACGGCCCGGAGGAGATCCAGGGCCGTCTCCAGGAGTTCTGCGACGCGCTGGCGACGGTGGGGGTCGTGGCGGGGGTGGCGGCGATGCGGCGGCCGGTGTCCGACGAGGAGGCGGCCGAGCGCGTGGCGTACGTGGGGGCGATCCGGGCGCTGGGGGAGGCGTTCGCCGAGCTGCCCGAGGACGAGCAGCGGGCGCTCGGGGCATTGTTCGTGGACGGGATGGACATGCGCGAGGCGGAGGCGTTCCTCGGGGTGCCGTACATCACGGTGCGGCGGCGGCTGGAGCGTGGCCGGGAGCGGCTGCGCAAGGCGCTCTGGAAGCGGGGGGTGAAGGAGATGCCGCCGTCGCGGGGCGAGCCGTGGGGCGCGCCGGTGCTGCGCGGGGTGCGGGGCGATGGGCCGGCGGGTGGAGGCGCGGAGGGCACGGGAGGCGCGGGGAAGCGAGGACCCGGGTCGCGCGGGCGGTAGGCCGCGCGGGTGCAGGGAGCGAGGCGATGGCGAAGCAGCACGGCGAAGCGGCGGGCGTGCCCCGGGCGATCCAGAGCGAGGGCGAGGACGAGGCGAAGGCCTACGCGGTGGGGGAGGTCGCGCCGAAGCCGCTGCACCCGACGGTGGAGATGGAGCGGGTCCACATCGAGGATCCGCGGCGCGTGCCGCCGCCGCGGGAGGGCGCGAGGCGGGGCGGCGGAGCGCGCAACCCGGAGCAGCGCGCGCCGCTGGCGGACGCGGGGGCGCCGAGCGTGTCGATGCCGGAGGGGCTGGCGGTGACGAAGCGGCAGCCGATCGTGATCGACAGCGAGATACTCGCGGAGTGGCACGGGGGGCGGGGCGGGGGAGGCGAGGAGAGAGGGAGCGAGGGGGCGGGGGGCGAGGCGGCGGCGGAGGGAGACGAGGCGACGGGGAGCGCGGGCGCGAGACGCACGGCGCCGCGGCTCGCGGAAGTCGCAGCGGCGCGGCGCACGGAGCGACGGGCGGGCCGGCAGCGCGCGGCGTGGGTGCTGGCGATGGGCGTCCTGTTGGCGATCGGGGTGACGGTGCTGCGATCGGTGTGGGGAGCGGGCGGCGGTGCGGGAGAGGAGGCGCGCGGCGCAGGCGAGGCGGTGAAGCGCGATGCGAAGGGCGCTGTTGAGGAGAAGGTAGGCGCGCCGGATGAGGAGAAGGCAGGCGCGCCGGGCGCAGCGATGGCCCGCGCTCCAGCGGTGAGCGAGTCGGAGGGGCCGATCGCAGCGCCGGGTGGAGCTACGGCCTCGGTGCGGACGACGTCGCCCGTGGAAGGATCGTCAGGAGCGGCGACCAGCTCCCAGCAGGACAGGTCGGGAGGGCCGGCGGCGTCGGCGGCGTCGCAGGGCGCTGCGCCGAGGGCGCGCGCTGTCAACTCCGCGACGCCGGCGCGGCAGGCGCCGAGCGCGCCGGCGGGTGCGGCGCCGGTGAAGGAGAGGCAGGAGGTGCCGCGACCGCCGAGCCCCTACGACACGCCGAACTTCGATTGAGCCGCCAGGATGGATCGACCATGGGAGACGCGATGAGGAAACGGACGATGCTCTTGACGAGCGCGGCGCTCTGCGCGCTGCCCGCCTGCGCTCTGGCGCCTGCGACGGCCCGCGCGCAGGCAAGGCCGGCGGCCGTGGCGCCGGCCGTGGACGACGAGGGACGCGGCGACAACGCTCGCGCGACGCGGCTCTACCGAGAGGGGAACGAGGCGTTCAAGCAGAAGCGGTGGTCGGACGCGGAGCTTCTGTACCTGAAGGCGTGGGCGCTTGTGAGGACGTTCGACATCGCGGCGAACCTCGGAGAGGTGCAGATCCAGCTGAACAAGGCGCGGTCGGCGGCGGCGTTCCTCGCGTTCGCGCTGAGGACGGCGCCGCCGTCGACGAAGCCGGAGCAGATCGCGCGGATCCGGCACTTCCTCGACGAGGCGAAGGCGCAGGTGGGGACGCTGCGTGTGCGGGTGAAGAACGCGACAGACGCGGAGGTCTTTGTAGACAGCGAGCGCGTGCCGGACGAGGAAGTGAAGCACGAGATCTACGTGGAGCCTGGGGAGCGCACGCTGGTGATCCGGCGGGCGGGGTATGAGGACGAGGTGGTGCGGCTGGTGGCGGCGGCGGGAGTGACGGAGACGGTGATGCCGGAGCTGAAGCCGAAGGCGGTGAAGGCGCCGGAGGCGAGCGAGGCGGGAGCGGCGAGGCAGGGGACGGCGGCGGCGAAGGCGCCGGGGGCTGGGGGCGCGACGGGAGCGGCGGCGAAGGGGGAGGCGAAGACGAAGGCGCCCGCGGCGAGGGCGAGGGTGGAAGAGGGGCGGAGCTGGGTGCCGGTGATCGCGCTCGGGGCGGCGAGCGCGGTGGGGCTCGGGGTGGCGGTGGGGTTCACGGTGGCGGCGAACGGGGCGAAGGCGGATGGCGAGGCTCAGCAAGCCGCAATCTGGAATGCTCCCGGAGCATGCGTCGATGCCATAAGCGCCTACGCGGATGCGTGCAAAGAGCTTCGGAAGACGGGAGCGCGCGCCGACACGTTCGCCAACACAGCGCGTGTGGCCTATGTGGCATCGGGCGCCCTGGCTATCACTGCGGCGACCTACGCTCTCTGGCCGCGCGACAAGGGCAGCGGAGCCGCCGGGCGTGTGCTGGCGGTTCCGCTGCTTCACGCGTCCGGTGCCGAAATGATCCTGACAGGCGCGTGGTAACGAGCGAGGAAGCGATGAGAGTACGACGAAGCCGCTGGCTGCTCGGTGCGTTGGGGCTCGCTATCTGCGTGGGCGGTTGCGATGCCGTGTGGAGCAACCTGGAGGAGGACTGCTCCTTCACGCTGATGTGTGAGGAGTACCGGGGGCGCTGGAGGATCATCGAGACACCTTCGGACTGCGTTCCGAGCGAGAACCCTGACGTGGTGGACGATGCGTGCGGGGTGTTCGTGTCGTCGTCGGGGAGGGACGAGAACGCCGCGACGAAGGAGGCACCGGTGAAGACGCTGGGTGCGGCCCTGGCGCTGGCGGAAACGACGAGAACGCGGCGCGTGTACGCGTGCGCGGAGACGTTCGAGGAAGCGGTAGAGGTCGCGGGGAGCGTGACGATCTACGGAGGCCTGGACTGCGCGAGCGGGTGGGGCTGGGCCGGGGAGCAGAGGAAGACGGTGCTGACGGCGGGGGCAGGAGAGATCCCGCTGCGGATGCGCGGCGGGGGAGCTGAGGCGAAGGTGCGCGTGGAGGACGTGCACGTGCAGGCGCGGGGGATCGAGGCGGAGGACGTGCAGTTCGCGGGAGCGTCGTCGATCGCGGCGATGGTGGAAGAGGCGAACGTGGAGCTTGCGCGGTGCGTGCTGGAGGCGGGCGATGCGGCGGCGGGCGCGGAGGGAGCCGCGTACGAGACGAGCGCGATGGGGGGAGCCGAGGGAAAGAGCGGCGGCGAGGCATGCTCGGCGGAGATCGTCGTACCAGGCGGGAGCGTGAAGAACGACTGCGGCACGCCGGTGGATGAAAGCGACGATTCGCTCAGTGGTGCCGGCGGCATTGGTCAAGCGGGGAAGGGCGGCGGGGGAGACAAAGGTTCACCCGGGGCGATGCTGAACGGCGGCACGGGTGAGGAGGGCATTGTGCTCTGCACCGACGGGACTGCGGGAGAGAACGGCCCCGAGGGCGGCTCTGGTGCGGGCGCGACCGGTCTAGGCGAGATCAGCGCCAGCGGTTTCATCGGCGCCGCCGGCCGCAATGGCGAGAAGGGCGGCACGGCGCAAGGCGGAGGCGGAGGAGGCGGGGCGAAGGGCGGCGCGGGTGCAGACAAGTGCCCGAACGAAGCGTCGGCTGGCGGAGCGAGCGGCGGCTCGGGAGGAGCCGGCGGTTGCGGTGGTGCCGGTGGTCGAGGCGGTAGTGCCGGCGGAGCGAGCATCGCGCTGGTGAGCCTGAACGCGACGCTGAGCTTTGAGGAGGTGACGCTGAAGACGGGGCGCGGCGGAGCGGGCGGCAAGGGCGGCGCCGGCCAGGAAGGCGGCGCTGGAGGCGCCGGCGGTCCTGGAGGCACGAAGCTCGAGGAAGCGACGGCGCTCAACAACGCGTGCGCGGGCGGCGCGGGTGGCAAGGGAGGCGTTGGCGGTCCCGGCGGCGGCGGTCGCGGCGGTCACGCGATCGGGATCGCGTACAAGGGCACGGCGCCGCCGGTGCAAGGAGCGACGGTGGAGCTAGGCGAGGCGGGCGCAGGCGGTCCAGGAGCGAACGCGGAGGGCGAGGGCGCCGCGGGCGTGAAGGCCGAGGTGCAGGCGCTCTGAGGTGACGCGGCTCGATGCGGTGGCCGCGGCGGCGTGTGCGCCGCAGCCGCCGCGTGGAGCGGAGCGACGAGAGAGAAGAGCGAGACATCGCGCTGGAGCAGGCGCGACGAACAGGAGACGTGTGCGCGCTCGACGGGACGGCGAGCGCGGCGAGCGAGCGAGGCGCGAGCACGTGGACGGCGGACGTTGCGAGGACGAGGGAGCGACCGTGAGGCGAGAGCTGCATGCGGGGTGGTTGGCGATGTCGGTGCTGCTCGGGAGCACGGCAGCGACGAGCAGCGTCCGCGGCGAGGAGCGAGCGACGTCGAGGCCGAGCGCGGAGAGCGAGCGAGAGCGAGCGGTGCGTGACTTCGAGGAAGGGCGGAAGGCTCAGATTGAGGGGCGGCTGGAGGAAGCGGAGCTCGCGTACCTGCGCGCGTGGTCGCGCCTGAGGACGTTCGACATCGCGGCGAACCTCGGGCAAGTGCAGCTGCGGCTGAACAAGCCCGCGTCGGCGGCGAAGCACCTTGCGTACGGGGTGCGCACGGTGGGTCCGGAGATAGAGCCTGAGCGGCTGGCGCGGATGCAGGCGCTGCTGTCGGCGGCGAAGGCGCAGGTGGGGACGCTGCGCGTGTGGGTGAAGAACGTGGCGGACGCGGAGGTGTTCGTGGATGGGGAGCGCGTGCCGGCGGAGGAGCTGAAGCACGAGATCTACGTGGAGCCAGGGGAGTATCGGATCGTGATCCGGCGCGCGGGGTACGAGGATGCGATGATCGAGGTGGCGGCGGTGGAGGGGTCGCGCGAGGAGATCGCGACGGCGCTGAAACCGAAGATGGCGACGCGGCCGGGGGCGGCGGGCGCGCCGGTGGTCGGGAAGGTCGGAGAGGAGAAGACGAAGGTGCCCGGAGCGGGGGCGGCGGTGGAGGAGCCGCGGAGCTGGGTGCCGGTGGTCGCGCTGGGGGCGGCGAGCGCGGTGGGGCTCGGGGTGGGGGTGGGGTTGACGGCGGCGTCGAACGGGGCGCGCGCGGACGCCGACGCACAGCGCGACGCGATCTTGAAGGCGCGCGCACACTGTGTAAACCCGCCGACTGCAACCCCGGAGCAGTGCGCGGAGCTGCACAGGACCGTGTCGCGCGTCGACACACTCGGCAACGGTGCGCGCGTGGCGTACGCGACAGCGGGCGCGCTGGCGATAGCCGCGTTGATCTACGCGACATGGCCCGGAGGACGACCAGCGAGCGCGGTCGCTCTGGAGGCTGGGCCTGGGCTGAATGCGGGCGGCGCAGGCATCGCCGTGGCGGGCTCGTGGTGAGAGGAAGAGGCGTGATGAGGAGAAGGCGATGGGCTTGGGCGCTCGGTGCTCTGGGGTTCGAGGGGGTGCGCGGCGGCACTGACGCGATCGTGCGCGTGGACGACGTGGATGTGAGCGGGACGATGACGGCTCGCATGCTCTGACGACCCACGGCGGCGTCGCGGCGCGCTGCCCCAGAGAGAAGGACCCGGCGCCCTGCCACCGCAGTCGCAGCGCGCCATGGCTCGGCTCGTCGTGATGGCGAGCGCGCGAGGAGGACGATCGTGTATCCAACGCTCGCCATCGAGGCGGCAGCGCATTCGGACGTGGGCCGGCACCGGAGCCACAACGAGGACAGCTTCGCGGCGCTGCCGTGCCTGGGGCTGTTCATGGTGGCTGACGGACTGGGCGGCAACGCGGCCGGCGAGGTCGCGTCACGAATGGCCATCGAGGTGGTCAAGAGCTGCTTCGAGGAGGACGAGGATCTCGAAGAGACGTGGCCCTACGGCACGGGGAGTTCACACGACCGGGACGAGGTGCGGCTGGTGATGAGCGTGCGGCGTGCGAACCGGGCGATCTACGACGCGAGCCAGCGCCACGAGCACACGCG
The DNA here is from genome assembly GCF_051521375.1 of Sorangium sp. So ce693. Taxonomy (NCBI): domain Bacteria; kingdom Pseudomonadati; phylum Myxococcota; order Polyangiales; family Polyangiaceae; genus Sorangium; species Sorangium sp. So ce693. The sequence goes on along the minus strand of NZ_CP150347.1, from coordinate 10,656,966 downwards.
CGGCATGGCGACGACGTTCGCAGGCGTGTTGCTCGGGCCCGGTATGGCGTACATCGCGCACGTGGGCGACACGCGCGTCTACCGCATGCGCGACGGCAAGCTGGAGCGGCTCACCCGCGACCACACGCTGCTGGAGGAGTTGCTCCACGGCGGCGAGGGCGCGCTGGCGGCGCTGGAGGCGCTGAGCGGACGGGCAGACGCGGTGACCCGCGCCCTCGGGTGCGACAAGAGCGTCGACATCGAATCGCGCGTCGAGCCGACCCAGCCGGGCGATATCTTCCTCGTCTGCTCCGACGGGCTGTGGGGCCCGGTGCCTGAGGCGCGGATCGCGGGGGTGCTGGGAAGGCACCGGGACCTGAGCCTGGCGGCGAGCCTGCTGGTCGACATCGCCAACGAGCACGGCGGGCCGGACAATGTGACGTGCGTGCTGGCGCGCCTCGGGAGCAGGTGACGTGCGCGGGGATGACGCGCTGCTGCCGCCCTCACGGGCGCTCCACGACGGCGACGAGCAGCGCCCGCAGAGAGACGCGAGCGGGATCTGCTGGAACTTCGCGACCGATTGGCCTGTGAGAGAAATGAGATCGGCCATGTCAGTTCAAGAGAATTTCACGCAGACAAACGTAAGGCTGCGCGATGTCTCAGGTTTCGGCGAGGGTGAGCTTGGCGAGCGGGTTCGTCAGCGGCAGAATGGGTGCCCTCATCCCAAGAGGAGCGCTCGTGGCCAAGCGTCGGCGGTTCGGCGGCAACGGTACGCGTCGTTCGGGCAACGTGATTCACGTGAGCCCGAGGCTGATGTGGGAGCTCGCATGGCTGCGGAAGCTGGGTCTCGAGGACGTCGACTGGGATCCAGAGCTCTGTTGCCCGCGCTGCAGGGCAGAGCGAGCCGCTCGAGGGGAGCCGGTGGAGGATCAGGATCTCGCGCCGATCTCAGGGACGTGGCCCAAGCTCCCGCTGCACGACGACGAGCACGAGTGATCGACGGGCGCGGCGCAAGGGCGCCCGTCCAGGAGAGCTCGCAAGCGCGGAGACGACGGTTCGCGCGCCTGGTCACCGCGGTAGCGCCGCGGTGCGCTGCCACGGCCCCACGGCACGTAGAGGCCGCACGACCGGGACGAGGTTTGGCCTTGTGTTGAGTGCCCGGCGAGCCAACCGGAGGGCGAAGCGCGCCCCGGCTTCAGCCCGCCTGTGCGCCGCATGCAGGGCAAAAACCGGTTGGCTGAGTGAGAATTTCGGGGAGCTCGGAGGAATGCGATCGATGGCGGAATTGAGCTCAGCGGGCCGTGAATTTCGAGATGGAGGCGACGAAATCAGGAGACAAGACGCGCGGCGGCACGGTAGCGATCATCGTGTCGCGCGGCACTGCGACAGAGAGGCGGGCTGCTCCGCGCTTACGGCATCACCCGGCCCCGGCTGGGTGGTCCTGGGTTTGGGCAGAAGGGCCTCTGATCTGTTGGCCCCTTCTGCATCGAGCGGCGAGCGCGGAGATCCTCCGACGATCGCTCCGAGCAGCCCCTCAGCAGGTCGTCTATCGCGGCGTGGCAGCGGCGCGCCTCGGAGGCAGGTGACATGACGAGCGGGAGCAGCGGCGCGCCGCGCGGCGGGCACCCGGACGATGCGCGGCTGTTCGGCCCTGATGCCGTCCGGACGTTGCGCGTGGCCTTCGAGGAAGTGACGTGGCTCCTCGGCCGCGGCTATCCGCTGCGCACCGCGATCCGGACCGCCGGCGACCACCACCAGCTGGCCGCACGCCAGCGCCTCGCGCTGCAGCGAGCCGCTTGCTCGGACGCGCAGCGGGCGTCGCGCCTCGCGCGCTGCGCGCCGTCCTCGTCGCTCCAGGGCGCGGAGGCGAACATCGACGGCTTCAACCTGATCATCACCTTGGAGGTGGCGCTCGCGGGCGGGCTGCTCGTGCGCGGGCCGGAGGGGGCGCTCCGCGATCTCGCGGGGCTGCGCGGCAGCTACGCGCCGATCGCGGAGACCGACACCGCCATCGATCGGATCGGCGACGCGCTGTCCGGCGCCGGCGCGGCGCGCGCGCGCTTTCTGCTCGACGCAGCCGTCCCCAGCTCCGGGCGGCTGCGCGCGCGGATCCTGGAGCGGCTCGGCGGCGCGCCCGTCTCGATCGAGGCGACGCTCGTCCCCGATCCCGACCGCCTCCTCGCGGGGACGGCGGGCGTGATCTCGTCCGACAGCGTCGTCCTCGATCGCTGCGTGCGCTGGGTCAACCTCGCGGACGAGATCGTGGGCGCGCGCGTGCCGGCGGCGCGCGTGGTCGAGCTCCTCCCTCGCGGAGGCGCTGCCGGCGCGTGAGGGCGCGGAGCGCCCGTCACCGGCAGAGCCCGAGCCGCCTCGTCTGCCAGGCGACCTGCGCCGCGAGCCCCTCGCGCAGGGGCACCCGGGGCACGTACCGGAGCGCCGCCTGCGCCGCCGCGGTGTCCGCCCAGGTGCGCCGGACGTCGCCGGGCTGAGGCTCTCCCCGCTCGACGCGTACGGGTCCTGCGAGCTCTTCCAGCAGCCTGAGCGCGTCGTTGAGGCTCACCCGCGAGCCGCCGCCGATGTTGAACACGCCGACCGCGCCGCCCTCCATGGCGTCGACGTTGGCCTGCACCGCGTCGCTCACGTACGTGAAATCGCGCATCTGCTCGCCGTCGCCGTACACGCGGACCGGCTCGCCCTTCAGCACGGCGGCGATGAACCGGTGAAACGCCATGTCGGGGCGCTGCCTGGGGCCGTACACCGTGAAGTACCGGAGGGAGATCGTGGGCAGGCCGAAGTTGCGCCGGTAGAGCTCGCAGAGCTGCTCGGCGGCGAGCTTCGTGACCCCGTAGGGCGAGTGCGGTGCGGTCCGGCTGGATTCGTGCATGGGCACATCCCCCGTGTCGCCGGAGGGGTCGCCGTAGACGGAGGAGGACGAGGCATAGACGAGCTTGCGCACCTGGCCGTGCGCTCTGGCCGCCTCCAGCAGCCGCTGCGTCGCGAGCACGTTGTCGCGCAGGTAGACCTCGAAGCTCTGTCCCCAGCTCGGGCGCACACCCGCCTGCGCCGCCTGGTGGAAGACGATCTCGCGGCCCGAGAGCAGCGGGCGGAGATCGTCTGTCGCGAGGTCGGCCGTCGAGAGCGAGAAGCGCGGTTCGCCGCGCAGCCGTGCCAGGTTCCCCTCCTTGAGCTCGCGGGCGTAGTAGTCGGTGAAGCGGTCCACGCCCAGCACCTCGTGCCCGAGCTCGATCAACCGCTCCGCCAGGTGGGAGCCGATGAATCCGGCCACCCCCGTCACCAGACAACGCATCCGCCTCCCGTCCTGGTCTTGTTGCCGCGTCGCGGCCTCGCGTCCTCGTCTCGCCGCGGCGCGGCCTCCGGTCCCGGGCCTGCCGCGTCGCGGCGCGGCGCGGCGCGGCGATGCTAGCACTTCGTGCCGTTCGTTGAGTGGGCAGCAGCCGGCTGCGAAGCCCGCCACGCCGCTGAGCTCGCCCCGGGGTTTGGGGACCGACCGGCGTGGACCGACCGAGGTTGAGGACCGACCCGGGTTGAGGACCGACCGAGGTTGAGACCGACCCGGGTTGAGGACCCGGACCGACCCGGGTTGAGGATCGACCCGGAGTTGGGGGCCGCGTGGACCGACCGAGGTTGAGGACCGACCAGGACCGACCGAGGTTGAGGATCGACCCAGGGTCGGGGCCGCATGAGCCGATCGAGGTTGGGGTCAGCGCATACCCACCCTCTTCTTGCAAATACGCCCACCTTTCCGATGTGTATTTCTGAATCTGGTTGCGCCTACCCGCCCGGCGGGCGACGCTGGTGCGCGCTCGGGCCCCTCACTTTTTCTGTCCGAGGCGCGCTCGAGACGGGTCGGAAGGCTAGCTGTTGCTTATGGGAATTGTTGTCGAGCAGCTCACGAAGCGGTTCGGTCCAAACAAGGTGGTCGATGACGTCTCGTTCGAGATCGAGAGCGGCGCGCTGGTCGCGCTCCTCGGTCCGAGCGGAGGTGGCAAGAGCACCGTCCTGCGCATCATCGCCGGGCTCGAGAGCCCCGACTCCGGCGAGGTCATCCTGAACGGCAAGAAGGCGACGACCACCCGCGTCCAGGATCGGAACATCGGCTTCGTCTTCCAGAACTACGCGCTGTTCAGGCACATGAGCGTGCGTGACAACATCGGCTTCGGCCTCTCCATCCGGAAGCGGCCACGGAAGGAGATCGCGACCACCGTCGACGAGCTCCTCAGCCTCGTGCAGCTCGACGGGCTCGGCGGCAGGTTCCCGCACGAGCTCTCCGGCGGCCAGCGGCAGCGCGTCGCGCTGGCGCGCGCGCTCGCGCCAGGCTCGTCGCTGCTCCTGCTCGACGAGCCGTTCGGGGCGCTCGACGCCAAGGTCCGCCTCGAGCTGCGCGAGTGGATCCGGAGGCTCCACAAGGAGAGAGGGATCACGAGCGTCTTCGTGACCCACGACCAGGAAGAGGCGATGGACCTCGCCGATCGGGTCATCGTGCTGCACAAGGGGCGGGTCGAGCAGATCGGCACCCCGGAGGAGATCTACGACCGGCCGTCGACCGAGTTCGTCGCGAGCTTCGTCGGATCGATCAACGTGCTCAAGGGGGAGGTGCGCGACGGCCAGGCGGCGCTCGGGACCCTCGCGGTGCACGCTCCCCCCGGGACCGGCGACGGCGCGAGCGTGCGCGCCTTCGTACGTCCGCATGACATCGAGGTGCACACCCGGATCGACTCCTCGAAGACGCCCGCCGCCGACGACGCCAGCGTCGCGCGCGTCGAGCGGCTGTCGCGGGTCGGGTGGATGGTCAAGGCAGAGCTCCGCCTCTCCGATGGCCAGCCGCTCTCCGTGGAGCTGACCAAGGATCGCGTCGCCGAGCTCGGCCTGTCCGAGGGGGACAGGGTGCTGGTAAATCTCCGAGACGCCAAGATCTTCGTGCAAGATTACTCCATCTAACTAGCCCGCTGGCCGGCGCTCCCGTCTGGTCAACGGCCATCACGGGAGGCGGCACGTGGCTTCAATCTTCGACGACATCGCGGCGACGATCGGGCGCACCCCGCTCGTCCGCCTGAGCTCTGCGGGAAAGGGTCTGCGCGCCGAGCTGATCGGCAAGGTCGAGAGCCGGAACCCTGGCGGCAGCGTCAAGGATCGCATCGGCCTCGCGATGGTCGAGGACGCCGAGCGGCAGGGCAAGCTGAAGAGCGGCAGCGTCCTCGTCGAGCCGACGAGCGGCAACACGGGCCTCGCGCTGGCGATGATCGCCGCGGCCAAGGGCTACCGGCTGATCCTCACGATGCCGGAGTCGATGAGCCCGGAGCGGATCGCGCTGCTCCGGGCGTTCGGGGTCGATGTGCTGCTGACGCCCGGGTCGCTCATGGTGCAGGCCGTCGCGCGGGCGCGCCAGATCGTGGAAGAGACGCCCGGCGCGGTGATGCTCCAGCAGTTCGAGAACCCGGCGAACCCCGCCGCGCACCGCGTGACGACCGCGCGCGAGATCTGGGAGGACACGGACGGGACGGTCGACGTCGTGGTCGCCGGCGTGGGGACCGGCGGGACGATCACCGGCGTGGGCGAGGTGCTCAAGCAGAAGAAGCCGGGCGTGAAGATGATCGCGGTCGAGCCCAGGAACGCGGCCGTGCTGAGCGGCGGCCGCGTGGGTGCGCACCTGATCCAGGGCATCGGCGCGGGCTTCGTCCCGAAGATCCTCCGGCGCGAGCTCATCGACGAGGTGGTGCCCGTGTCCGAGGACGAGTCCTTCGACGCCGCGCGCCGGCTCGCCAAGACCGAGGGCATCCTCGTCGGCATCTCCGGCGGCGCGGCGATGGCGGCGGCGCTGTCGATCGCGGCGCGCGACGAGATGCAGGGAAAGAGGATCGTGGTGATCCTTCCCGACGGCGGGGAGCGGTACGTCACCTCGCCGCTCTTCAAGGAGCTCGTCGGCTGCGCTCGCGCGGCCGCGCCCCGCTGAACCGCCAGGGAACTAGGGAAGGCAGCCGCACATCGGGTCGCCTTCCCGGCAGAAGCACTCCGTCTTCCTGGGCGCCTGCGGCGCCGCTGGCCTCGCGGCCTTGACCTGGAGGGTCTCCCGGTCGCGCTTCGCCGCGAGCAGCTTGCGCTCGAGCTCCGCCTTCTCGGCCTGGCTCCGCACCGTCTGGTACGCGAGCGTGAGCTCGTCGATCTTCCTCTCGCTCGCCGCGAGGTCGCTCTGGAGCGTCGCGAGCCGCTGCTCGTGGGCGGCGCGCGTGGCCGTCTGCTCGGCCAGCGTCTGCTCCGCCTCCGGCTTGATCTTGCCGAAGAAGACGCCGAGCGTCGCGGCGAGCACGACGACGAAGAGCGCGCTCCCCCCCGTGACGAGCTGCTTGAGCCGCCGCTTCTGGGCGTCTCCCGCGAGGGCGGCGAGCCTGCGCTCGTGCTCCTGCTGCTTCGCCATCGCCTCGATGCGCGCGCGCTGCTCGGCCTCGATGCGGGCCTTCTCGACGGCCGCGACCCGGATCCCCTCGAGCCGCGCGGCCTCCTCGCGCGCCTGCTCCTCCTCGCGGCGGGTCCGCTCGTCTTCGGCCCGGATGCGCGCCGCCTCCTCCGCCCGAGCGCGCCGCTCGAGGGCGCGCCGCGCCTCTTGCTCTGCGAGCGCGCGCTGCCGCACGGCCTCCTCCTCCTCGCGCAGCCGCTGCTTCTCGAGGCTCATGAGCTGCTTGAGCGAGAACAGAACAGAGCTCTCCTGGATCTCGGCCATGACGGATCGACCTCCTTGCCCGCGCCGGGGTGCGGAGCGCACGGCGCACGCCGACGAGCGCGGCTCCAGCGGATGAACTCCGCCTGTCCGGCCTCGCTCTCGCGCGCGGTGCGCTCTCGGTTCTCCAGTTGGACCGAGCGACGAGATGGAAGCTTGGATGGCCGAGGAGCCGATCAGGACGGGCGCAGGGGAAGCGCCGCGAGGAGTGTGGGAGAAGGAGGGGGCGCCGCGAGCGGGCGCGATCACTCGATGCGGACGGCGACGAGGACCTTCATCCATACCCCTTCGGGCGGGATCGTCTTCGTCAGATCGACCTTGCCTTCCCAGTCGACGTGTACGGTGTAATCGCCGCTCTCGTCGTTCTTGTAGAAGAAGGGCCGGATGTCGTCGTTATAGACCCGATCGAGCGGGACGATGCGCTCCCCGGTGGGCATCGGCGCCTTCTTGGCGACGACGGTCGACTTGCCGTCGACGACGGCCGAGGCGGAGACGCTCTTGATGAAGGTGAGGTCGGGGACGTTGTTGTCGCGCGCTTCCAGCCGGATGTACATGAGCTCGGCCCTGTCGACCGAGTTCGGGTCCTCCGAGACGGAGAGCTCGCTCCATCCGGAGAAGACCGACTGCGAGGTGGGCTTGACGAGGAACTTGGTCTCCACCTCATGCTCGCCGACGACCGAGGCGCAGGCGCTCGCGCCGAGGGACAGCGCCATGGTGAGCGCCGCGCCGGTACGCGCGGAGAGGCAGAGCGAGGCGAGCCCACGGCGGCAGGTCAACATAAGCATCCTCATTCGCAAGACATAGCATGGCGAGGTCTGATCGACGCGCGGGGCGCGGCCGGCTATCGTCGTCGGCCGAGGGCGACCAGATGGCGGCGGAATCAGGCGCGGGTATTGACGGCGGGCAGGGTACGGCCCCCGCTTCGTTCGAGGCGAGGCTCGCGCTCGCCCAGCGGACGAGCGCGCGGCTGCGAGAGGCGATCGGGCAGGCCGTGGTCGGGCAGGACGACGTCATCGAGCAGACGCTCTGGGGGATCCTCGCGGGAGGGCACGTCCTCCTCGAGGGGGCGCCCGGGCTGGGCAAGACGCTCCTCGTCAGGACCATCGCCGGCTGCCTGGATCTCGCGTTCTCGCGCATCCAGTTCACCCCGGATCTCATGCCGAGCGACGTGACCGGCACGAACGTGCTCGTCGCGGCGGCGGACGGCTCGCGCCACTTCTCGCTGCACAAGGGGCCGATCTTCGGGCAGGTGATCCTGGCCGACGAGATCAACCGGGCGACGCCGAAGACGCAGAGCGCGCTGCTCGAGGCCATGCAGGAGCACGCGTGCACCATCGCGGGCACGCGGTACGCGATGGAGGAGCCGTTCTTCGTGCTGGCCACCGAGAACCCGATCGAGATGGAAGGGACTTACCCGCTGCCGGAGGCGCAGCTCGATCGGTTCCTGCTCAAGGTGCTCGTGCCGAGCCCGACCGAGGACGAGATGACCGAGATCCTCGCCCGGACCACGGGCCACGATCGCGGGCCGCCGCCCCGGGTGCTCACCCGCGACGACGTGCTCTCGCTGCGATCGCTCTGCCGCGACATCGCGGTCGCCGAGCCCGTCATGCGGTACGCGTCGCGGCTCACGCGGGCGAGCGATCCGGCGGCCGAGGGGGCGCCCGAGATCGTGCGGAGGTCGCTCCGGTTCGGCGCCGGCGTGCGCGGCGCGCAGTCGCTGGTGCTGGCCGCGAAGGCCGTGGCGCTCCTCCAGGGAAGGGCGCACGTCGCCTTCGCCGACGTGCAGCGGGTCGCGAAGCCGGTGCTCCGCCACCGGATGATCCGGTCCTTCGAGGGCGAGGCGGAGGGGATCACGACAGATCAGGTGATCGCGGCGCTCCTCTCCGCGATAGAGGCGCGCCCCGAGCCCGTGGCGCAGGCGATCCGGCGATGAGGCGCGTGGATGAGCCGCGGGGGCAGGCGATCCGGAGCGGGTCGCCGAGGAGGGGCGCGAAGGGCCTTGCGGGGGCGGCGTCGCTCGCGGCGCTCTTCTCGGCGGGGCCTGTGTCCGGGCAGGCGCCGCCTCTGTCGACCGCGACGGAGCTCGTCGTCGACGTGGCGCCCGTGCTCGGGACGAGCGGCGGGATACCCTGGGGCTGGAACCAGGTCGTCGTGCGCATCCAGAACAACGGCGGCAGGGCGGCCAGGGGCGAGGTCGAGGTCGAGTCGAAGCGCTACTCCGATGAGCGCGTCTTCGTCGCGTCGGCGCCGTACGCCGTCGGGGCGGGCGCGTCGGTCGACGTGCGCGTGCCGGTGCACGTGTCGCCTTTCGGCGACGTGCAGGTGCGGGCGCTCGATGAGGGCGGAGCACAGGTGTCGTCGCAGGGGCTCTCGTCGACCTCGCAACACGCGGTGGTGCTCTTCGACGTCAGCGAGAGGTCGCTCCTCCGCGGGGGCCTCCACGACGCGCCGATCGCGCCGCTGTACATATCGACCAGCCGCGCGCCCGGGGGGACGCCGAGCCCTGTCCTCTGGGTCGGGCAGCCTCGCTTCGACAGCGCGACCGGCGACCCGCTGCTGCCCGACCGGGCGGCCCTGTACAACGCGGCGGACGCCGTGCTCATGCGCACCGACACGCTGTCCAGGCTGAGCGGCTCCGAGCTCGAGGCGCTCGCCGGCTTCGTCCTCTCCGGCGGCACGCTGGCGCTGTCCGTCGCCCGCCCCGAGGATCTGCGGCACCCGACGCTCGCGGCGTTCGTCGGCGGTGAGGTCGCGAGGGCGCCCATCGCGCCGCCCACCCTCGCGGAGATCGCGCCGCCCGGCGGCTCCAGCGGCTTTGGCAAGCAGGGCAACGTGCTCCTGCCCGCGCCGAGCGCGACCCCCGCGGTGGCCGAGTCGCTCTGCGGCTGGTCGGGCGGCAACCTGCGCGGGAGCCCGTATGGCAGCTCGGCGTTCTACGGCCTCGGCGAGGTGCACCTGCTGGCGTTCGACCCAACGCGCTCGCCCGCGGCCAGCGACCCATGGGTGAAGATCCGTGTGGCCGATCTCGCTCGCCGCGCTTACGACCGTCGCTCCACGGTCGCCTTCCGCCCGGGGGAGGATGCGATGGGCGTCGACCTCGATCCGGTGCGGCGGGAGCTCGATCCGAACGAGAGCTCCCGCTGGGCGATCGGGGTCTCCGCGCTGCTGCTCTGCATTTACGCGGTGCTCGCCGGTCCGATCAATTTCTCGCGCGCCGCGCGGCAGGGGAGGCCGCTCCGCGCGCTCTGGTACCTGCCGGTGCTCTCTGCGGTCACGTTCGCGGTGATCGTCGGTGTGGGCCTGTTCGCGAAGGGGGTGCGCGGCCGGGCGCGGCACCTCACGTTGATCGAGGCGGGGGCCGGCATGACGAAGGGCGCGGTGCGCCGGTTCCGGGGCTTCTTCGTCGCCAGCGCGGAGGAGCTCACGGTCCGCACGACCGACCCGAGCGGCGTGATCAGCACGGCGGTGGTCGCCGAGCTCTCCGAGCGGCGCGACCGGCTGCTCGTGGACCGTGACGGCGCCCGGCTGACGAAGGTCGCGGCGCTCCCCTGGCAGACGGTGATCGTGCGCGAGGACGGGGCCGCGTCGCTCGGGGACGGCATCGCGATCGTCGCCGATCCGAGCGGCGACATCGTCGTGAGCAACCGGAGCGGCCGCGACCTCCGAGGCGGCGTCCTGTGGCTACCGGAGGGCGCGGCCCGCTACTTCGCCCGCATCGGCGACGGGGAGAGGGTCTCGTCGCGCGCGGGGGTCGATCTCGCGGCGCGGAGCGAGGGGCAGGGCTGGCTCTCGCACGCCGGCTCCGCGCGGCGGGTCGGCGGCATGGACGTCCACGACCTCGGCGGGAGGCTGCTGACGCCGCTCCTCGAGCCCGACGCCCCGGGGCTCGGCGCCGCGTGGCTGGCCATCGAGGAGGCGGCCGGCGGATCGGTCGACTGGTTCCCGGCCGGCGTGCCCGTGCTGTTCGGCCAGCTCGACGGCGGCGAGGGGCGCGCGAGCGACTCCGGGTTGCGGATCGACAGCGACCGCGTGCTCGTGCGGGTCGTCGGCTACGGAGGCCGGCCGTGAGCGCGGCGCTCGGCGGCGCTCCGCTCTCCACGGCCGCGGCGCAGATCGAGCGGCTTCGGCCGACGATCCGTGTCCGGCACCTCTCGCACCGCTTCGGCGCGCTCGACGTGCTGAAGGACGTCACCTTCGACGTGGGCCCCGGCGAGATCTTCGGCTTCATCGGGCCGAACGGCGCGGGCAAGACGACGACGATCCGGGTCATGGCGACCTTGCTCGAGCCCATGGCAGGGCGGGTCGAGATCGACGGCGTCGACGTGACGATCGACCCCGCGGCTGTCCGTCGCAGCATCGGGTACATGCCGGATCACGCCGGCGTCTACGACAGGATCACGGTGCGCGAGTACCTCGAGTTCTTCGCGGACGCCTTCCGGGTGCCGTCGCTCGACGTGGTCGACGCCGTCCTGGAGCTGACCGACCTCGGCAAGATCCAGGACCGGATCGTCGCCACGATGTCCAAGGGGATGAAGCAGCGCCTCCAGCTCGGGAGGATCCTGCTGCACGATCCCAAGGTCCTTATCCTGGACGAGCCGGCGAGCGATCTCGATCCGCGCGCGCGCATCGAGATCCGCGATCTCTTGCTCGAGCTCCGGAGCCTGGGGAAGACGATCTTCCTCTCGTCGCACATCCTCACGGAGCTCTCCGACGTGTGCACGTCGATCGGCATCCTCGAGAAGGGCCGCCTCGTCGTCGCCGGGCCGATCGGGGAGATCGCCGCGCGCCTCGAGGCGGTGCGCGCGGCGCAGGCGCACGGGCACGCGCCGCCGCGCCACGCCGTCGTGCCGGGCGCGTACGGGGCGCAGGCGTACGGGCATGCGCCGCCGCGGCACGGACCCGGGGCGGCCACGCCCGACGGCGCGCCGACGGATCCGGCAGCCGTCGATCGCTCGCAGGCCGACGGTCCGCCGCCCGGATACGGCCCGCACCCGCCGCACGCCGCTGGGCCGGCGAGCGCGGGGCAGGCGGCCTATCCGGCGCTCTCGCAGATCTCCCGGCGCAAGGTCAAGGTGCGGGTCCTCGGCGATCCCGAGGCAGCGGCCTTCCTGGTCAGGGGCGGGCCGGGGATCACCGACGTCGACATCGTCGCCGGAGCCGTTCACGTCGGCTACGTGGGCACCGACGTGAAGATCGCCGAGATCGTCCAGCACCTCGTGCGCAGCGGCGTCGGCGTGATCGGCGTCGAGCCGGAGCGCAATGAGCTCGAGAGGATCTTCCTGGAGGTCACGCAAGGAGAGGTGCAGTGAGCGTGCAGACTGGCACATCGCCGCCCGCCGGTCCGGCGTCGCAGCGGCTCGTCGATCGGGCGCGGCATCGCGTGGGGCACGTCCTGCGCGAGCCGAACCCGATCTGGATCCGCGAGCTCAAGCAGGCGGCGCGCCTCGCCCGCACGCCGATCATCCTGCTGGTGCTGGCCGTGCTGATGGCGCTGCTCGTGGCGACCATCGGCGGCATTGCGGCGAAGGAGATCGCGCCTGCGAAGACGGGCGTGATCCTGTTCCAGGTCTTCTTCTCGCTCGCGTACTTCGTGGTGGCGCTGGTCGGGCCGGCGGTCGCCGCGAACAGCATCGCTTCGGAGCGCGAGGGGCGCACCTGGGAGGCGGTGCTCCTGACGGGCATCCCGCCCGGCGAGATCGCGCGAGGCAAGTTCCTCGCCGCTTACACGGCGATCTCGATGTACGTGGTGATGCTCGCGCCGGTCGGAGCGCTGCCGTTCCTGTTCGGCGGGATCACCGCGATGGAGGTGGTGATCGCCTTCCTGTTCCTCTTCTTGATCGCGCTGCTCAGCGTGGCCTTCGGCCTGGCGATCAGCTCGAAGATGGCGAGCCTGCGCGCGGCGATCCTCGTCACGCTGCTGCTCGCGTTCCCGCTGTCGATCGGCCTGTTCTCGGCGGGGGGCTCGGGGCTCTCGTACGCGGCCCACCTGGCCTGGCCGGAGGTGCCCGAGGGGCCGCCGATCTGGCTCCCGATCGCCTACCAGCGCGCGCCTCTCGGCCTCGATTACGTGCTCTTCCTGATCCTCCTGCCGATCGCGGCGATCGGCATGCCCGCGTGGTTCCTGTACCAGGTGACCGTCGCGAACCTCACGAGCGAGAGCGACGATCGCTCTTCCGGGTTGAAGACGTGGTTCGCGGTCTGCGCGCCCGTGACGACCGCCGCCGTCGCGGTGCCGGCGCTCTCGGTGGACCCCTCCGATCGCATGCCCGCGATCGTCGCGGGCGTGTGCGCGGCGCTCTCGTTTCTGATCTTCTGCGTGTTCCTCTTTGCCGGTGAGCCGATCGGCCCATCGCGCCGCGTCGAGGTTCACTGGGCTCGGAGCCGCGCCAGTCGGCTGCGTCGCTTCTTCGGCCCCGGCGTGATGCGCTCGGCGTACCTCCTCCTCGCGGTGGGGGTCCCCGCCATCGCCGCGCTCTGGCTCATCGGGCACCGGCTGAGCCTCGGCGCGCCCGTCGCGACGCCGGAGATCCAGGCGCAGCAGGTGCAGCACGTCGCCGTCTATGCGCTCGCCGTCTACGTGTTCCTCGTCGGGCTCGGCGCGTTCCTTCGCGCGCGGATCGCCTCGCCCCTGGTGGCGCGGGCGCTGCTCCTGACGCTGCTCTTCACGATCGCGGTCGGCCCATGGATCGTCGCCGCCATCGCGGGCCTCGTCGCGGAGCTCGACACGAGCGAGAGCGCTCTCCTCGTCGCGGCCCCGTCGCCGTTCTACGCGTTCGTGATGCTCTCCAAGGCCGATCAGGGCGATGCAGGGTCTGTCATCGCCGCCGGGTACACGGCCGCAGCCGGCTGGGTCGCCGTCGGGCTCGGCCTGCTCTCCGCGGCCCGCGCGCGCTGCGCTGCCGTCGTCGCGCAACGCGAGGCGGCCTTCGCCGAGACGGACGCGCTCCTCGCCCGGGAAGATGAGGCGGCGCTCGCGGCGGAGCAGGCAGCGCCGCCGCACGCGGCCACGCCCGAGCACGCCGGGCCTGGGAGCGCCGCGGGCACCGCCGCCTGATCACGGAGCGCGATCGCGGCGCGCTCCGAAATCGTACGTGCACGTCTCTTTGTGTGGAAATTTGGATCGCGACCGGGGAATGCAGCAGGATGCGCTGCGCGCGGATCTGTTGAAATCTTGGGCGTCCTGTGGCGAGCGTGTGAAAAGAGCGCTCGCGCGCTCGAGGTCCGGGAGCGAGATGGGGATCTCGATTCCTCGCGTCGTGTGACGACGGCGGCACCACCTCGACCCGCAGAGGATGGCCTTGCCTTCGCACGAAGACTGCCGATGCGCGGCGCCTGAGCTGAGCGATACCTTGCTGGATGGAACGCCGTACCGGCCCGTGCGTCGGCTGGGGCGAGGGGGCATGGGCGAGGTGATCGAGGCGGCGCACGTGGGCCTCGACAAGCCGGTGGTGGTGAAGCTCTTGCACCGCGACCTGAACCGCGAGCCGCGGCTCGTGGAGCGGATGCGCGTCGAGGCGCAGTCGCTGGCGCGGCTCGCCCACCCGAACCTGGTGACCGTCACCGATTTCGGGCGGACCGCCGAGGGGAGGACGTTCCTCGTCATGGAGCGGCTCTATGGCCGGACGATGCGCGAGGAGCTCGCGGCGCGCGGCGCGCTGCCGGCGGTGGAGGCGCTCGATCTCGTGACGCAGACGCTGGCGGGCCTCGCCGCGGCGCACGGCGCGGGCATCGTCCACCGCGACGTGAAGCTCGAGAACCTCTTCGTGTGCGACGCGGACGCGCAGGGGCGGCGCGTGGTGAAGGTGCTTGATTTCGGGATCGCCAAGGTGGTCGCTCCGCGCGGCGATGGGCGCGCGCCGGCGCCGTCGCTCTATCAGACGGAGGAGGGGGTGCTCGTCGGTACGCCGCGCTATCTCTCGCCCGAGCAGGCTTGCGGGCTCGCCGTCGATGCGCGCACCGACGTGTATGCGGCCGGCGTGGTGCTCTACACGCTGGTCGCCGGTCGCGATCCGTTCGAGCATGTGAGGCGCGTCCACGAGCTCGTGCGCGCCCACGCGAGCGAGGTCCCGGCGCCGCCGTCGAGCCATGCGCCACGACCGGTGCCGCCGGAGCTCGACCGCGCGATCATGAGGGCGCTGGAGAAGCGTCCGGAGCTCCGTTTCCCGGACGCTGCGGCGTTCGCGGCGGAGCTGTCGCGCATCGCCGCGGGGCTATCGAGAGGGGTCGATGGTGGGTCGGTCGTACCGTCGGGGTCGTACTGGCAGCGCACGGCGCCGCTTACGCTGCCGCCGGTCCGGGCGCCGGTGCTCCCACCGACGTTGAGCGCGACCGTGAAGGCGTTCGGCCTGACGGCGCTGGACATGGCTGCGCAGGCCACCCCAGGAGCTGCGCAGCAGCGCGCCTCGGAGGCGCACAGAAGCAGGGCGCGCCGCGCGCGACGGGCCGCGCGCCCCGAGGCCAGCTGGGCGGCCATGGGATTGCTGGTGGTGAGCGTGGTGCTCTTCGGCTTCACCCTGGCGTTGCTGGTGAGCTTCGTGGGCTGACAGGCCGGTACGGCGTCGTCGCCGCGGATGCCAGGAACGTCACCCGGCGCGACGAACCCGCTACGATGCGGGCTGCGGAATGGGAGCGCTGAGGCTGAGAGGGCCAACCTGGGTCGGAAGGGGCAACCTGGGTCGGAAGGGGCAACCTCGGAGGGGTCAACCTCGGCGTGGTGGAAGGCTCAACCTGGGGGTGGGCCACGAGGCAAGGCAACTCAACCTGGGTGAGGGCCAAGGGCCAGGGTGTGGGCCACGAGGCAACTCAACCTGGGTGAGGGCCAGGGCCAAGGGCCAAGCTCAACCTGGTGCGGGGCCAGGCCAGGAGGCAGGAGAGAGGCTCAACCTGGGTGCGGGCCGTGGACGCGATCTGGATGCAAAAAATCGATGCTATGGCACACGGAAAATTTGGCGGCGTAGTAGTGGGCAACACCCGCGTGGTTCGGTGAGGAAGCAAGAAGGTGGCCAGGGTCAACTTTGCGCGCCGTCGATCCGCCGAGCCGCGCCTCGCGCGACGTCATGGTTCGCGACATCGGAGCCTTCGAGCATCAGCAGCCGGCACCATCACGTCCATGACGGCGCCGGCTCCCGATGCCCGTGCCCTCCCGTGGGGCGACCCTGGCATCGCTCCGGAGGGGGTGGTGACGCTTGGGTGCGTGGTGGTGGCGGCCGGGTGGAGTATCTTCGGGTCCATGCCGTGGCCCTGTCCCCGAGCGAGCTCCGAGGTATCGTGCGCGGGCCAGCGCACGTTCGACGCTGGCCTCCGGCGCCCCCGGGCTCGTCGGAGCGCTGTCGCGGCACCCGCCACGCCGTCTGCAGTGCAGCGGTCGAGGCAGATCACCTCGGGAGTGCGCCCATGACAGCGCGACGTCTTGCACCGAGGGCTCGATGCGCTGCTGCCCACGTTGGGCAGCAGCGCGCCTTTTGCGCGTGGCGAGAGGGGCAGGCATGACCAACAGGAACGCGAACAAGAGCTCGCCAGGGCAGCCGGCTGGTCAGGGCGCTGCGGGCGACGCCGCGCCGCAGCAACCGACGCTGCCGCAGCAGCCGCCGCGCGGGTACGACACGCCGAATTTTGCATCGCAAGAGCACCCCTCGCCGGCGCAACAGCGAGCGCTAACGCAGGAGCCGCGCCGCAGGCCTGAAGATGGAAACACCGGCCCCACAGCGCCACCCGCGGAGCGGATGGTGCAGTGGGGCGAGCCCAGGCCGCGGCGCCGCCAGGATCGCGAGGCGGGGCCGAGCGACAAGCAGGTGTATGTTCCTCCGGTCACGCTGCCCCCGAATCGCGAGCACCAGGCGATGGATCAGCAGAAGATCCAGGTAGCGCCGTCGCTGTTGAAGGGCGTCGACGAACGGAACCGGCCGACGATGCGCAGGATCCCTGTGCAGGGGTTGCCGGGCCCCCCGGGGGCTCCCGATGGGCAGGGCGGCGCGCGTCCCGGTGGCGTCCGCACGGCCCGCGTCGGTGTCGGCAGCGGCGTCTGGCCGCCGCCCGAAGACGAGTCGTCCGGCCCGCGCGGGCAGTCGTCCCGGAAGCAGAGGCCGATGGGAACAGCCGCCCCCCAGCCAGCAGCCGCCGCTTCTCGAGCGGGGCTGCAGCCGGCCGCCGCGCGTCCCGACGCCGCCGCGGTGACCGCAGCGGCCGCCGCGGCGGTGCTCGCGGCGCGCCGCCGCCGCGCCACGCTGGCGCTCTTCGCGCTGCTCGTGTTTCTGGGGAGCGCGACGGTCGCAGGCTTCTGGGTGCTGTGGCGTGCGGCCAATCCGACGAGCGGGCAGGATCCGACGCTGGCCGAGGGCGGCCGCGTTCCCACGCCCGATCCCGGCGGCCTCGCGACCCCCACGCCGAGCGCGCAGCCCGAACATCCGCCTCCGGCGGCGATCGAGCCGCCGCCCACCACAGAGCGACCCGTTCCCGCCGTGCCCGAGGTTCCGACGGCGTCGCCCTCGGCGGAGCCGAGCGCGCCGCCCGCACACTCCGCGGCCACGGTCGCCGCCCGTCCGTCATCAACGCGTCCTGCTGTGCAGGTGAAGCGTCCCACCAAGCCTACGACCGCGGCGGACGACATCTACGATTCGGCTGTTAGCCCTCCGATCCCACCACCGGTCCCGCCGTCCGCGCCCTCTGCGTCGCCCACAACGCCCCCGGGGACGACCGCTCCCCCGCGTCCCTTCCCCTGAGGCGTCGCCTCTCCGGATTGCATTTCTCCCGCCAGCCACCATGCGAAAGCCATTCTTGAAATACCTGTCTCTACTCCTCCCGTGCGCGGCGGTTCTTCTGGGGCCGAGCGTCGCGAGCGCGACCGGCGAGGCTCGGCTGATGCCGAACTCTCCGACCGACGCCCCGCCTGCGACGTCGCGCGCGGGCGAGCGCGCGGCGCAGCTCTACCGGGAGGGGAACAGGTTCTACGATGAAGCGCGATTCGCCGAGGCCGAGGCGCGTTATCAGGCGGCGTGGGATCTCCAGCAGAGCTTTGACGTGGCCGGCAACCTCGGGAATGTCGAGCTGGAGGTGAACCAGCCCCGCGAGGCGGCCGAGCACCTCCTGTACGCGCTCAACACCTTTCCGCTCGGCGAGAAGGCCGAGAAGAAGAGCTTCCTACAGAAGCGGCTCGCCGTCGCCCGGTCGCAGGTCGGAGCGCTTCGCATCAGCGTGAACGTCGACGATGCCGAGGTGCTCATCGACGGCAAGCTCGTCGGGCGTTCGCCCCTCGCGACCGAGGTGTTCGTCGATCCCGGCAAGCGCACGATCGACGCACGCCGCGCTGGCGCCAGGACGTCAACCTCGCTGCTCGTGGCGAGGGGCTCGGACCAGAGCATCGCCCTCAGCCTCGATTCGGGCCCGAACATTCCGCTGGTGGTCGCCGGCGGGGCCGTCGGGCTGCTCGGGCTCGCGTCGGGCGTGACCTTCGCGATCCTCTCCACGGCAAAGGGCGAGTCCGCGGCGACGGAGCCGTTCGGCAGCGCGAGGCGCACCGACCTGCGCGACGCCCAGACCACGCTCGCCAACGTCTCGTTCTGGAGCTTCCTCGGCGGTGGCGTGGTGCTCGCGGGGACGGCCCTGTACGCGTTCTCCGCGTCGAGCCGCACGCCGGTCACCAAGGCCGGGCTCCCCCGGTTGTATGCCGCGCCGTTCGTGGGCGGAGAGGCGAACGGCCTGCTGCTGGGCGCGAGCTTCTAGGTCGGTGGCCGCTGCGCGCTCCACGTTTCGTCCTCGGACTCAGCGCGGCTGGAAGTAACGGCCTACCTGCTCGCGGTACTCTTCGGGGACATCGCTGCGCTCGACGCCGCCGAGCTCCTGGGGACCCACGACACCGAGCGCGCTCTCGCCGCGCACGTTGGCCGTGTCTCCGGCGCGCCCGGCTGCTCGGCCCGTCACGATCCCCGGCATCGGCCTACCCGGGTTGAGCCTCGCGCTGGCGCGTGAGCGCAGCTCACCCCCGGCGATCGCGCCGGTCTGCCCTTCGTGGCTGCCCGATCCGGCGCCCTCCGAGTGACCTGGCTGCGCCGGCCCCTGCTTGCCGTCCCCGCCCCCCGACGACCCCTGCTGCCCGCCCTGTCCGCTGCCCAACCCCAGTTGGCCTGACCCGCCTGCGATCGGCATCGGGAGCGGCGTCCCCCCGAGCTGCCCCTCGGCCTCGCCCGCCCCGCGCTGCGCATCGTCGAGCGCTCGTTGGCGCTTCGATTCCTCACTGCTCGGGCTCCCCTCCTGGGCCATCCGGCGCAGCTGTTCCTCGAGTTGCTGCCGTCCGTCCGGCGTCTCGAGCTGCCGTGCGAGCTCGCGCATCTGCTCCTTCGATATGGGCTCTCCGAGCGCGCTCTCCGGGGACTGCGCCATTCGCTGCTTCAAGCGTTCGGCGAGCTGCTTGCGCTCCTCGGGGCTCAATTTTTCGAGCGCCTTCTCGAGGCTGCCAGCAAGCCGCCGCGCGTCGCGGTCGCTGCCGGTCCGGGCGAGCTCGCGGAGCGCGTCGCGCCCCTCGTCGCCGAGCCCGTCGCCGAGCGCCTCTGCCAGCTCCCTCAACGCGTCGGCCTGCTTGCCGCGCTGATCCAGCAGCTTGCGTTGTTCCTCGAGCGCCTTCGCCACGCCGGGAGCGCCGGCCCTCTTGGCGGCTTCGGCGGCCTCCTCGAGCACCTTCCTGGCCCGTTCGCGGTCGTCCCGTTCGAGCTTGTTCGCGAGCCGCGACATCTCCTCGTCGAACGCCACGAGGTCGCGATCGCCGAGCGCCTTCGCGGCCCGCTTCAGCTGAGGGTCTTCTCCGAGCTTGCCGAGCGCCGACTCCATCCCATGACGCTGCTCGCCCTCGCCGAGCGACAGCCGCTCGGCCGTGATCGCGTCGCGGAGCCTGCCGAGCTCGGCCTGCGCTTCGCGGCGCTCGACGCCGCTCTTCAGCTTTTCACGGAGCCTCTTCGCGTCGTCCGAGAGCTTTTTCAGTCGATCGTGTTGCTCCGCGTCCCGAGGGTCGATCTCGGCAAGCCGGACCACCCGCTCGAGGCCGGCGATCTCGGCGAGGCGCACCTGCTCTGCCCCGGGTGGGGGCGCTGCCGCCGCGGGCGCTGGTGGCAGGGGGAGCCAGCTGAGATAGCCAATGGCCGCTGCCGCGAGGGGCGCTCCGGCATGCCAGCGTCGCCACAGGGGCGTGCGGACTTGCCGGGCGGTCGCGGCATCGAGGGCCGCCGCCGCGTGGGCGAACACCACCTGGCGGGCCGCGGATGTGCTGGCGCCGGGCGCGCCGTCCGTCGCGTCCTCGGCTGCTGCGAGCTCAACGGCCGTGGAGACCGACTCGGCGGAGCCGAGCTTGCCGTCGAGAAACAACGCGACGTTCGGGTCAGTCCACCGGCGCCGGTGCGCCACCGCTGCGCCAGCCACAGCGCCGAGCAGGCCGCCCGCAGCCATCCAGGGGCGCAGCGCGCCTTGCCGCATGTGCCAGGCGACGGCTGCGCCTACCGCGCCGAGCATCATCCCAGCGGCGGCGCCGGTGAGGACCAGATCGATCGCGAGCCGCCGCCGGACCCGGCGAGACCACCGAACGAACGCGGCGCTGAACCTCCGCCGGGGAGACGCATCGACCATGGATCGAGGTGTACCTGCGGGCAGACGCGCCGGCCAGCGCCGCCTCGGGGCACTCCGCCAAGCCTCATTGCGGCACGCAGCGCCCGACCTCGCGCCCGGTGCGAGCGCCTCGCGCTCTGTGGGGACGCCCCGTGGAGCGGCGTCGGTCGTCTCGAGCCACGACGCGCCGCGGAGGAGCTGTCCTCGGACATACCGCGCCCCGCCCCTTCACGGGACGAAGCACCATTTCAAGTGGAATGACGCGAACTCGAGGCGCGCTGGGACAACGTCCTGGGCAGCGCCGAGCAAGTTCAGGCCACAGTCAGCGAAAGAGAACCTGCATTCGTGCGAGTCCTCGGACGATGTCCGGAGCGTCGCACGGCAAGAGCCATAGAAAAGCGCATCGTCGACGTACATTCGCATGTTCACGACAGCAGCGTCGCCGCCCTTGCGCTCGCTGCCGAGCAGATGGAGATCGAGGTAGTAGAAGCCCCTCCTGTCCTTCGAGTGATCCACCAGCTCCAGATTGGTTTCGCCATTGAGGCGGGAGCAGTCAACGTCCCAGCTGTCGTCGAATCCGGGGACAGGCAGCTTGCCGCTATCCCCCGTGTCAAGCACCAAGCTCTCCCCGTTCACGGTCATGACCGCCATGCCGTACGCTTCAGGAATTTCCGGGCTAGTAGAGCACCCGAACGGCGAGAGCGACAGCACGAGGCCTTGGGCGAGGAGGGGTCGGTGCATGGGAGTTCTCCAGCAGCATGGCGGGCGAGAGCATCGCACGAGGTCGACAACCATGAACGCGCGCAATGTGGTTGATCCATGCGCCGTGCCAGATGTCAACCGGAAACGGAGGCCCCTGTTGGGCCCGTGCCGGGCTGACTGCCGGGCTGACCGACGTTGCCGTTGACTGTCGACCTGACCGACGTTGCCGGCCTGCCGGCCCGGCCGGTCTGACCGACGTTGCCGTTGACTGTCGACCTGACCGACGTTGCCTTGGTGGCTTGGTGAGACCCGATACGTGTTGTCTACGGGGCGGTCCCAGGCATAGGTCATGGCGGGCGCCAGCGGAAAACAGCAGTCGCCAGGGTCTCGAAAAATTAAGTGTGCGAAATCATTGGCCGCGAGCCCCGGCACGCGTTTGGCATAGTCGGCAGCCATGAGCCAGCCTCGCGCTATTGTTGCAGGTGCCACCTATCTCCTCACACGACGCGCGTTGCGGCGACACCTCCTCTTCAGGCCAGATGCCGCGATCACTCAGCTGATCATCTATGCACTTGCGGTTTCGGCCAGGCGCTACGGCATTCGCCTGCATGCGTTGTGCGCCATGTCCACGCACCTGCACATCGTCGTCACTGACGTCGAAGGCGTACTTCCGCGATTCCTGCAGCTGTTTCATCGCCTCGTGGCGCTGGGGACCAAGGTGCTCCGAACCTGGGAGGGGCCGGTCTGGGGCCACGAAGCGACCAGCGTTGTTCGCCTCTTGACGCGGGCGGCCGTGGTGGAAAAGATTTCATATTCACTGGCGAACCCGGTAGAGGCGGGACTGGTGCGACGTGCGAAGGAATGGCCTGGAGCGAAGGTGCTCGTCAACGAAATCGGCCGTGGCGAGCTGCGGGCGAGGCGTCCTGACGTCTACTTTGCTTCGAGCAACCCCGCATGGCCTGAGCACGCCGCCATTGCGATCTCGCTTCCGCCAGATGTGGCGGATGGTGACGCGGACGCCTTTCGGCGCGAGGTGGCAGCGGAGCTCGAGCGGAAGGAAGCCGAGGCGCGCGCCGCGGTTCATCGAAATGGCCGCGGTTTCCTCGGCCCCGAGCGCGCATGCACGGTGTCGCCCGACGCTCGCGCGACGAGCTTCGAGGCGCCTCGCGGCCTCAATCCAACGTTTGCGGTGGGGAGAGGGTATTCAGACGCACGAAGAACCGCGGTTGCCGCCGTCCGCGCATTTCGCGCGGCATACCGTGACGCGCTCCAACAATGGCGTGCAGGGCTGCGCAGCGTGGTGTTTCCCGCAGAAACGTGGTGGATGCGCGTGTTCCACGGCGTGGCCGTGAACGATGATGCGCTCGTGTCGTGACAGGAACGATCGGGACGCCGACGCGGCATCTGGGCTGCTGATCGAGGGCGAATGAGCGGCGGACGCCCTCCGTTCGCGTGCACGATCGTGTAATTTGTGTGAAGCTACACGTCAACGGCGCCGCGATCGCGTGAGCCGGCCTGGTGGCCGAGGAAGCGCGGGCGGTTCGAGCGCGTCGCTACAGCGGTAGAGGGAGCTCGATATACGGCTCGGTGATCCGGCCGACGGCGATATCGCGCGCCTGCGTCCCATAGTAGGTCGATCCCGATTGCGTGCTCCAGGCATGTCCCACGATCGTTCCATTGCTGTTGGCATAGAGGCGCATGACACCCCTGCCAACACCCGGGTGCCAGGAGCCGTCCGCGTTGCGCCGGGTGTCGGTTGTCCCGTGGCCTGTGGTGCTCGAATCGAGGACGGGGAGAGTATACTGGATTGTCCCCGTGACGAACGGATAGGTCGCCACGCGTGGCACCGCAGCGCCTGCCGCGATGGCGACGTGCCCGCTCGCCGTGCTCCCCGCCGGATACTCGATCGCGACGATATCGCCGGCCTCGATCTCGCTCACGGTCATGATCTGCTCGAAGCCGACCTCCTCGATGATCCTGTCGTGGTACAGTGCGGCGTTCGGGCTCATGCTGCCGAACCATGTGTTGATGTCGTAGACGGACAGCTGATAGGCCTGCTTGAGGACGTTCGTGACGAACGACGCGCACAGGCTGCGGCTCCGATACTCCGTGGCTCCTCCTACGCCGGCCCAATAAACATAGGTCGTGCTGCTACCATATTCATTGTTTACCGGTGCGATGTGGGTCACGAGCGTGTCGGCCCAGTAGAAATGGCTTGGCTTCTCGGCCGTCTGGCCCTGAGCCGGGCGCGGCGCGAGCAGGCTCAATCCCGCCAGAACGGCGGCCGGGAGCGCGCGAACAGCGGCTCTCGAGCTCATGCGCTTCAATGCATTCATGATTTCCTCCCGTGTGGAATCGATGGCCCCGCGTAGGTTGGTCACACCGGTGTCGGCCTCATCGCGGGCATCGCCGCGGAGCGCCGGCAAAGCGAAGTTGCGCACCAAGCCACCGAACATACGCCGAACGAGCGATCTCTTCAATCACCGGCGCGAAGGCGGCACACGGGTCGTGCGCGATCCTGCGCGGATAGTGTTCCCCTCATTTCCACAGGCTGTCTCCTCCGGGCGACCTCCGGGCACGTCTTCGTAGATCCGCGCGTCGACGCCCACCGCAGGGGCGGCGCGGTGGCCACGGGCGGTACGGCGAGGGCGCTGCCGTCGCGACCGACGTTGCGTCCGATGCGTCCGACGGCCGTCACGACCGACGTTGCGTCCGACCGACGGCCGTCATGACCGACGTTGCGTCCGACGGCGGCCGTCGCGACCGACGTTGCGCCCGGCGGATGCGCCCGGCGGCCGTAACGACCGACGTTGCGCCCGGCCGTAACGACCGACGTTGCGCCCGGCGGCCGTCGCGACCGACGTTGCGCCCGGCGTCGACAGGAGGGCGGCGATATCGTACGGATCGGCCGAACCCGGGCGCTCCGGGAGCGCGGTCGGCGAGAGCCCGAGGCGCCGGCGGAGCGCGCCACGAGAAGCACGCCCCCCAGCGGAGGCCCGCCCCGCCCGCGCCGCGTGGCGCGCGGGTCCACGCGGGTCGCCGGGGCCGAGTTCCGCCGTTTTGTTGACAGATCCGCGCAGTTCGATTGGATGGCCGCGTGCCCCCCGTGAAGCGCGCATCGACCAACCTCCACCCCACCCTGACGCTCGGCGACGCGCTGGAGCACTATGCCTCCTGGCCGAGACCCACCGTGATTGTCTCCGACGGTGCTTATGGCGTCTCCGGTTTTCCCGGTGATCCCCCGACGCACGACGGGCTCGCCGCATGGTACGAGCCCCACGTCGCCGTCTGGTCGGAGCGCGCCTTGCCGTCCGCCACCCTCTGGTTCTGGGCGACGGAGATCGGCTGGGCGACGGTGCACCCGCTGCTCGAGCAGCACGGATGGGAGTACCGGACCTGCCACGTCTGGGACAAGGGAATCGCCCACATCGCGGGCAACGCGAACACCCGGACGCTGCGCAAGTTCCCCGTGGTGAGCGAGGTGTGCGTGCAGTACGTGCGCAAGGTCCTCCTGGAGAGCGGCGGCGTGCGGCTGCCCCTCAAGACCTGGCTGCGGCACGAGTGGGAGCGCTCGGGCCTCCCCCTGTGCCAGACGAACGAGGCGTGCGGCGTGAAGAACGCGGCCACGAGGAAGTACTTCACACGCTGCCACCTCTGGTATTACCCCCCTGCCTCGGCGTTCGAGCAGATCGCCGCCTTCGCGAACGCGCACGGCCGCCCCGAGGGACGACCCTACTTCTCGGTCGACGGCAAGCGGCCGTTGACGGGTGAAGAGTGGGCCACCCTGAGAGCGAAATTCCATTGCGAGGTCGGCGTGACCAACGTCTGGCAGGAGCCCGCGGTCCGCGGCCCCGAACGCTTCAAGGAGGACACCCGGTCGATCCACGGCAACCAGAAGCCCCTCAAGCTGCTCGATCGCATCATCCGCGCATCGTCCGATCCTGGCGATGTCGTCTGGGAGCCATTCGGGGGGCTCTGCTCGGTCGCGGTGGCGGCCTTCGCCGCAGGGAGGCGCTGCTACAGCGCCGAGATCGCGCCCACGTACCACGCCGTCGCGTCGCGCCGCCTCGCGAAGTGCGCGCCGCAGCCGCGCGCCGAGATCTCGGCGGCCTGACGGTCGGTATCGGCCCCGCTCGTCCGCATGGTAGCCTGCTCCCCGATGGCGACGCCGAAGATCGTGACCGTGGGAGGGGGGACGGGCCATTACACGCTCCTCACGGGCCTGCGTGGTCTGAGCGCCCGGATCACCGCGATCGTGACCATGATGGACTCGGGCGGGAGCTCCGGGAGGCTCCGGGACGAGTACGGCCTCCTGCCGCCAGGCGACTTCACGCGTTGCCTCGTCGCCCTGTCCGAGCACCCGGAGGCGCTGAAGGAGCTGCTCGGCCACCGCTTCCGCTCGGGGAGCCTCGGCGGGCACACCCTGCGCAACCTGATATTCACCGCGGTGCAGGAGATCACCGGCTCGCTCCCCCTCACGGTCGAGCGCCTGCACGAGATCTTCTCCGTCAAGAACCGCGTCCTCCCGGTCACGATGGATCACGTCGATCTCGTGATGCACCTGGAGAACGACCGGACCATCCGTGGGGAAGCGTCGATTGACAACCTCTCCGACATGCTCGATGCGCCGGTGCTCTCGGTCTATCTCGATCCCGAAGCCCGGGCGTATCCAGCGGCGCTCGACGCGATCGCGGACGCCGATCTCATCATCCTCGGGCCGGGAGATCTCTACACGAGCCTCGTGCCGAACCTCCTGGTCAAGGGCGTGCGCGAGGCCATCGCGGCGAGCCGCGCCCGCGCGATGTTCGTGTGCAACCTGATGACGAAGCCCAACGAGACCCCAGGCTACACGGTCGAGGACTTCGTGGGGACCATCGCCATGTACCTCGGCGAGGCCCGGCTCGACGCCGTGCTGGTCAACGACGTCTGGCCCTCCGAGGGCCTCGAGGAGTACGCCTCCGCCGGCTCTGAACCGGTCGTGACCTCGCCGGACAAACCGCTCGCCTCCGACCTCCTCGTCCCCGCCGACCTGCTGTTCGGCGGCAAGCTGATTCGCCACGACCCGCAGAAGCTCTCGGCCGCGATCGTCTCGCTCGCCCGCCAGCGATCGTGGTGGTGAGGCCCCGGGCCAGGCTCCGCCGCGCCTGTCCCCGCGCTCGATGACCACCCGCGGCGCGCTGCCGGGACACGGCGCTCCCGGGTTGGCCCGGCGGCCTCGGGCCGGCGCGGCCGCGCACGACGCTCAGGCGGCATTCGGCGCGTCGGGCAGATGAAAGGGCGTGTTGACGATCACAACGCCCTTCCCGCCCCGGAAGAGAAGGAGCCATTTGAGGATCGACGCCGTGTGGTTGTGGAGCAGGTAATGGTACCAGCGTGACTCGACCACCTCCGGCACGACGACCGCCACCTGCCGATCCGGGTGGGCGCGCGCGAGGGTGGTGACGAAGCGGAGCAGCGGCCTGAAGAGCCGCCGGTAGCGGGACCGCACCACGGAAAGCCGCGGCGCCGGCACCCCCTTCTCCTTCGCGGGCGCTTCCACGAGATCGTGCCATTCGCCGCTCAGGTCCTCGACGCGAGGATCGTCGAGGAGCACCTGGAGCGCGTAGACCTCAGGCGAGAGCCGAAGCGCGAACCGGAGCCCCTTCTGCGCCACGAGGTCCCAGCGCCTGATCGGGACCACCACGATCGGCGGCGGAGGTGGGGTGAAATCGAGCGGCGCGCGGTCGCAAACCACCTCGTCGATGTGCTTGTAGTGGCGTCGCACATTGCAGAAGATGAGAAAGGCTGCGAGCACGAGCAGGGTCGAGATCCACGCCCCTTCGGTGAACTTCGAGATGATGATGACGACGAGCGTGGCGGCCGTGGCCGTGGCGCCGGTCGCATTGACGGCGAGGTGGAGCCGGGAGCGCTTGCCGCGGACCCTGTGCCAGTGCGCGGTCATCCCTGCCTGCGACATCGTGAAGGCGAGGAACGCGCCCACCGCGAAGAGCGGGATGAGGGCGTCGGTGATGCCCTGGAAGACGACGAGCAGGAGGGCCGAGAGCCCGGCGAGGACGCCGATGCCGTAGGAGAAGGCGAGGCGCCTGCCGCGGTGGATGAACGGCTCGGGCAGGAAGCGATCGAGCGCGAGGAGCTGGCAGAGGCGGGGGAAGTCGGCGAAGCTGGTGTTGGCGGAGAGCATCAGCACCGCAACCACGGCGGCCAGGGTCACGTAGTAGAACGGACCGCGCCCCACGACCGCGCCCACGATCTGCGAGACGATGCTCTGGTAGCCGCTCCTGCCGGGCTCGGTGGCGGTGACGCCGTACACCCGCGCGAGGATCGCGATCCCGGCGAGCAGGATGGCGAGCGAGGCGACGATGTACGAGAGCGTCCGGCGCGCCTGCTCGCTGCTCGGCTTGCGAAAGGCAGGGACGCCGTTGCTCACCGCTTCCACGCCGGTCATCGCGGTGCACCCGCTCGCGAAAGAGTGGCAGAGGAGCCCCAGGCTCGCGGTCCCGAGCGCGACCGGCAGCGAGGGCGGCGCGACCACGGGCGTCGGGTGCCCGCCGTGCAGGATCGTCTTCCCGATACCGATCGCGATCACCGCGAAGAGGCAGCCGAGGAACGCGTACGTCGGCGCCAGGAACACGAGGCCTGCGGTCCGGAGCCCGCGCAGGTTGGCCGCGGTGAGCAGGGTGAGGACGGCGAGGCAGAGGACCAGGGTGTGGGGCAGGAGCGCGGGCACCGCCGAGACCAGCGCGCCCACCCCCGCGGAGATGGCGACCGCGACGTTGAGCACGTAGTCGATGAGCAGCGCCGCCGCCGCGACGAGGCCGGCGCGCGTGCCGAGGTTCTCTTTCGCGACGATGTACGATCCGCCGCCGTTCGGGTACGCCGCGATCGTCTGGCGGTACGAGACGTAGACGATCGCGAGCAGCCCGATGACCAAGGCGCTGAGCGGCACGATGTAGTGGACGCCGAGCGCGCCGAGGGGGATGAGCACGGTGAGCGCGGCCTCGGGGCCGTACGACGCGGAAGCGAGCGCGTCGAGGCCCAGGACCGGGATCCCGGAGAGCGGGCCGATCTGTTCCTTCTCCTCTTCATCCGAGGCCAGCCGCCGGCCGAACAGCACCGTCGTGAGCGACATGGGTGAGGCGATTCACGCAAGGCATGTGCCGGGAGCGAGCTCCGTTGAGCGCGCGTCGGTCGGAGCCGCGGCGTGCAACCGGTGCTCCAAGCTCGCGCCGAGCGCTCGTCAGCGGTGCTGATCGATCACGGGCGTCGTCTCCATGAGCGTGGGCGCAGCCCGCAGCATTCGACGTCTGCGGGCAGCCCCTCGTCCGATGCGAGGCGATGTCGCGCGAACCGATCGAGGTGGGATCATTTGCCACGCCTGGCCAAGTTGCCTCATTGCAGGCGGGCGCCCTGGCCTGCGAGCGCGCTCGCCGTTGGCGCAAGCGGCTCGCCTGCTGCTGGCGCAAGCCGCGCGGGCTCACCGTTGCTGCGCGTCGGCCGCTCCGGCGCTTCCTGCTGGTATGTGCTTCGCATGGCGCCAGGAGGCTATCGCCACTTCCGTGGCGGATCATCTCAGGACGAGGTAGAGCGCTATGAGCATCAGTAACGACCAGTACACTTCGGGCGGGTACAAGAACGGGATTTACGAGGGCGGCTCGCAGGAGTCCGGCTCGCACGAGCCTGGCGCGCCGCAGACGCAGGGCGGCGAGGGCGCGGTGAGCCTCGACATGCTGCTGAAGTTCGCCAAGGACATCCAGACCAAGGTCAAGGACGTCCCGTACATCGTCCCGCTCGCGATCGGCGGAGCAGCGTTTGCGATTGGCGTGCTCGCCAGCTCGAAGATCCTGCGCCAGCTCACCCTTCTCGCCGGCGGCTATGCGGTCAAGTACGCGATCCAGAACGTCCCCAGGGAGCCGATCGTCGACTTTGCAAAGAAGGTCGTGTCGGACTCGTTCAGGGCGTCGTCGAGGGCCTGAGCCGGGGACGCGCTGCGGCGTGCAGGGGCGCTCGACCGCCAGCAGCCGTGCGAGCTCCGGCAGAAGGCAGCCTGACCCGAGATCCTACCTTCGCCGCGCCGGCGGCACACCTGCCCCCATTTCTGGCATCATGGAGGTGGTGGTGCCGACGCGCCGCCAGCGCGCGGCCGGGAGGATGCCATGGATATCCGGGAGAGCATCGAGGTCCGCTGGTTCCTGCCTGCAGACGACGCTCGGGCGGCGCGGCTCGTGTCGTGGTTCTCGGGTGCGTCCTCCGAGGCGCCCCGGCATGACCGCTACCGGCGCCTGCGGCGCGCCGATCTCGGGATCAAGAAGCGCGGCGGTCGGCCGACGAGCCTGGAGATCAAGTTCCGGGGCTGCGCCTTCGGCCCCATCCACCTCTCTCCCACGGTGCTGGGTGAGCTGGAGGGGTGGACGAAGCTCACCCTCTCGTCGACGGACGCCGATGACAGCGCGTGGACGACCCTCACGAAGGAGCGCCGCGTGAGGGTGTTCGGGCTGGCGGGCGGACGCGCCGTCGAGGTGATGGACGGCGGGCGCCCCGGAGCCGGATGTGCTGTCGAGCTGACGCGCGTCGCTGTGGCGGAAGGCGAGGGCGCGGCTGCTCCGGCCGCGTGGTCGCTGGGCCTCGAAGCGTTCGGTCCACCAGCGATCCTGCTCGAATCGCTCTACGCCGTTGGCCGCGCGGTGTTCGTGGAGGTGCCCGATCTCGGCCTTACGTCCGTTGAATCGAAGGGGTATCCGGCGTGGCTCGCCGAGCTGTCGGCGGATCGGTGAGCGCAGGGGCTCGCCGTCGCAGCAGCCTGCCAATCCCTGAGCTCGACCTGGCAATCTGCGACGAACCAGCGACCGTAATCCAGCAAAGAGTGGGTGCTCTCATGCCCCGAATCGCTCGCGCTGCGCGTGTCGTCGTCCTCTTTCATACGTCGTTGTAGATGTCGTCGTACGTGCCCTCGTCGCCACGAGCCGCTGCGGCCGAGTCTCTTCCCCCGAGAGCGTCGCGTGCGATACCCTGCTGCCTTTCTGAGCTCCAGGGGAGAGTGCTCGTGTGATGAATGTTACTTCGGACACCCTGTTTGCGGAATTCTTCGCCCGCTGTCCTGAGCTGCTCTTCGTCGCCTCGGTGGCGGGCGGACTGCTCCACGAGAACGATGCTTTGCGGGAGGTCATCGGCCCTGCGAGCGAGCGAGGCATCACGTTCGCAGAGCTCGCTCACCCGGAGGATGGCGCAGCGCTGCTCGCGGCGTGGGCGACGCTCGAGCAGACCGGTGAACCCGTCTCATTTCGCGTCCGCCTTCGCGATGCGCGCGGGGCATACCGCCCGCTGGTGTGCAACGCGAAGCGTTCGCCTGATCGCAGCGCGGTCTTCGGATCGCTCCGGGCGGCACCCGAGCTCGCCGAGGAGGAGCTGACGATCGCGCGCAACAAGGCGCGCATCCTGGATAGCCTCGTCAACCACGTGGACAAACTGGCGTTCTGGGCCCTAGATCGCGATGGAATCTGTTTCTATCACGACGGCAAAGCGCTCTCGAACGCCGGGTTCAAACCCGGGCAGCTCCTGGGGGTCAACTGGATCGAGCTTTATGGGAAGCAGCCACGAGCGTCCGCCATCGATGTGCCCGACGTCGACTCCGACATGAACAGCTGGTTCGACGGGACGGTGCGCCGCTTTCGCACCGACACGAACGATGTCTACTGGGACAACTGGATCACCCCGCTCCGGGACGGAGACGGCGGGCCCGTGTGCGGCTTGCTCGGGTTGTCGTTCGACATCTCGGAGTCCAGGCGCACGGAGGAGGAGCTGCGCGCCCAGCTGCAGCAGATCGAGGCGCAACAGAAGGTCATTCGTGATCTCTCGACGCCGATCATCGAGGTCTGGGACGGCGTGCTCACGCTGCCGATGGTGGGGACGGTCGACAGCATGCGCACCGCCGACGTGATGGATAGCCTGCTCTCGAAGATCGTGGAGAAGCAGGCGCGCTTCGCCATCCTCGACCTGACCGGCGTCGAGGTGGTCGACACGAAGGTCGCGAGCCACCTGATCGAGCTCGTCACGGCGATCCGGCTGCTCGGGGCCGACGGGATCGTGGCAGGCATCAAGCCGAACGTCGCGCAGACGATGGTCGCGCTCGGGCTCGACCTCTCGCAGCTCAACACGCAACGTAATCTGCGCGCTGCGCTCCAGCATGCGATCCGGAGCATGACCCGCCCGGAGAGCTCCCCGCGCAACGGCGCCGCGACGCCCGGCCTGCCGGCGCGGGGCTGACCGGGGCGCGTCACGGGAGCTCGCCGCCGCCGCAGAGCAGCGCGGCGAGCTCCTCCGTCCGCTCCGGCGTCGCGAGATCTCCGGCTGCGACCGTGATCGCGCGGATCGCCTCGGCTCTCCAGCCGCCGTGATCGCGCTCCGGGGCCGCCGTGATCCGGATGCGCATGAGCTCGCCGGACGCCACGATCGCGAGCTCCACGCCTTCGCCCTCCGGCCCGTCATCGCGGCGGATGGTCACCGCCACCGCGCCGCGCGCCGCGAGCGCCCGCGCGAGCCGGGCCTCCGGCGCCGCCGCTCCGCCGAGCGGGTAGAGCGCCGTGGCGAGCTCCACGGACGCGATCGCCTCGGAGGCGCGCGTCCCCGCGTCGCGCACCGCTCGCCGCAGCCGCTCCGCGCGCTCGCCGTCGCGGTCGAGCGCGGCGCGATCCGCCGGCTCGAGCCGGACCACGCAGCGCACCAGCGCGGCGCCCCCGCCGCCCGCGACCTGCGCTGCCTCGAGCCGCGCGCGGCGGAGCATCGCCGCGCCCCGCGCGTCGCCCGACGCCTCGAGCAGGGCCGCCGCGCCGCCGAGCACCGCGTCCGGAGCCGGCCGCTCCGGCGCCGCCGGGAGGGCGGCCTCCCGGTAGATATGGCTCCACCCGCGACCGACGCCGGGCAGGCGCAGCACCAGCGACAGATCGGCGAGCTCCGTCTCCGGCGTGCGGACCGCGCTCGCGAACGCCTCCTTCACCGCCGCGAGGCGGCTCGGATCCGCGGTGAGTGCCGCGAACTCGGGCGCGTCGACGGCCAGCGCGAGGCGCGACGCGCTCACCTCGCGCGATCCCAGCGTCCACCGCTGGGGCGGGGCGGCGAGCGCGAGCTCCCCGCCGACGACGAGGGCGGAGAGCCCGCGCTCGCCGCGCGCCTCGAGCAGCGCCGCGACCGCAGCCTTGAGCGCGGTCAGCGCCGGGATCACGCCCCGCCCATGCGCCCGCGCCGCGCCGTCCGCTGCTCCTCGAGCGCCGCCTCCTCTTCGAGGGCCGCCTCGGCCTCGCGCTGCGCCTCGGCGTCGACCGCGCGTTGCCCCTGCTGCACGCGCACGGGCTTCACCTCGGTGACCGCCGCCTCGGCCATCGCGACCGCCGCGTGCCGCACGTCGTCGTACGGCTTCGCGAGGTCGAAGATCACCTTGGTGTTGCCCTGGCTCAGGTTCGCCAGCGCCTCGAAGCGGCGCAGCTCCATCGCCCCGGGCGAGCGCGCGAGGATGCCCGCCGCCTCCGCGAAGTTCTTCGCGCTCTCCACGTCGGCCTCGCTCTTGATGACCACGTAGCGCCGATCGCGCTCGGCGATCGCGCCCTTCGCGAGCACCTCCTGCATCTGGGGCGGCAGCGCGATGTCCTGGAGGCCGATCATCTCCACGTGCAGGCCCCACGCGGCCGCCACCGCCTCGACCTGCGAGCGCACCTTGGCGGCGACCTCCTCGCGGTGCGCGAGCAGCTCGTCGAGCCGCGTCTCGCCCACCACGTCGCGCAGCACGACCTTGGCGCGGTCCTTCATCGCCGTCTCGTAGTTCTCGACGGCCAGCGTGGCCTTCTCCGGATCGACGACGCGGTAATAGACGACCGCATCGACCATCGTGGTCACGTTGTCGCGGGTGATCACCATCTGCTGGAGGAGATCGCGGTTCTTCATCCGCGTGTCGATGCGCCGCAGCTCCTGGAGCCCCGGGAGGAACAGCGTCACCCCGGGAGATAGGCGGCCGGTCAGCTTGCCGAGCGTGAAGCGCAGCGCGACTTCCCACTGGTTGATCTGCCGCAGCCCCGACAGCAGGTAGAGCGCGGCAAACAGCCCGAGCACGGTGAGGATCAGGGACATCGCCCGCGACTCTAGCAGAGCGCATGGCGCGGGCCGCGCGAGCGGCGCGCGCGTCGGCGGGCGTCCGGACGTCCGGACGTTCGCGCGCGCTCGCGGGCGCCCAGGCGCGGCTTCGACCTGGTGTCGTTGCCCGGGCGGTGTACTCTCGCTCCCTCGATGGGTGCCGAGCCGAGCCAGGCGTTGCGCGACGGGCGCTACGTGATCACGCGCGCCCTCGGCGAAGGGGCTCAGGGGCACACGCTCGAGGCGGTCGACAAGCGGCTCGGCAAGCTCGTCGCGATCAAGCGGTTCCAGATCCGCGGCGCCTCGAGCTGGAAGAGCGTGGAGCTCGCCGAGCGCGAGGCCCGGGTGCTCGCGTCGCTCTCGCACCCGAGCCTGCCGGCCTACCTCGATCATTTCGAGGAGGACGGAGCGCTCTTCCTGGTGATGGAGAAGATCGAGGGCGAGAGCCTGGGCGCGATGCGCCGTCGCAGCGCGGTGCTCGGGCGGGACGACATCCTCCGCTTCCTGAGGGACGCCTCGGGCGTGCTCGACTACCTGCACGGCCGCGCGCCGCCGGTCATCCACCGCGACATCAAGCCGAGCAACGTGATCCGCCGGCCCGACGGCTCGTTCGCGATCGTCGACTTCGGCGCGGTCCGCGATCGCATGCGTCCCGAGGGCGGGAGCACCGTGGTCGGCACGTTCGGGTACATGGCGCCGGAGCAGTTCCAGGGCCGCGCGCTGCCCGCGTCGGATGTCTATGCCGTCGGCGCGACCGCGCTCTGCCTGCTCACCGGCGAGGAGCCGGAGAACCTGCCGCACCGGGGGCTCGCGATCGACGTGCCCGCTGCCCTCGGCGATCGCGCGGACCCGCGCCTCGTCCGGGCGCTCTCCGCGATGCTGGAGCCCGACCCGGATCGCCGCGCCGCGCGTATCGCGCCGCTCCTTTCGGGGCTCGAAGCGGGCGGCGCGCTTCCCGAGGCGTCGCGCGCTGGCGAGCCCGAGGAGCGCGGCGCGCGCAAGGAGGAGCGTCGCGCGCGCAAGGACGAGCGCAAGGAAGAGAAGCGCGCGCGCAAGGACGAGCGCAGGGAGGTGAGGCGCGCACGCAAGGACGAGCGGCGCGCGCGCCGGCACGAGGGGCGCCCGTCGCTCGATCGCGGCCTGGTGGGCCTGCCGCTCGTGGCCGCGCTGTTCGGCCTCACCGTCGCGCGCATCGCCGTCGGCCTCGCGCTCGGGGTGATCGTCCCGACGGTGCTGACGCTGCTGTCCCTGGTGTTCGGCCGCGTGCTGCGCGAGAAGGCCGCGCCGAACGTGCGCAGGGCCGGGCGGGTCGCCGACCTCGCGCTGCGCCGCGCCACCCGCGCCGTCCGCGGGCGCCCGGAGCCCGACGCCGCTGCCGAGCGCGGCCAGGCCGAGGCGGCGCGCGTGCGCTTCGAGGAGCAGGAGGCCCCCGGTCGCTCGCGCATCCACGACGGCGACGTCGCGCTGGATGAGGAGCTCGACGAGCTGGAGGCCGACGAGCAGGGCCGCGCGCACGCCGGGTCGCGGCCGCCTCGCGCGGGGGAACGCTGAGCCCAGCGCGCGCTCGCGCTCCGGCGGGGCCGCGCGCTCAGATGCGGCCGCGCGCGGCGTCGAGCTTCAGGCGGAAGACCTCGACGATCGCCTCGGCGAAGATCCGGCGGCTCATCTTCGAGCGGCCTGCGCGGCGGTCGACGAACACGATCGGCACCTCGACCACGCGGAGCCCTTTGCGCAGCGCGCGGTAGGTCGTCTCGATCTGGAAGGCGTAGCCGTTCGAGCGCACGCTACCGAGATCGAGCGAGAGGAGCGCGCGCCGCGTGAACGCCTTGTAGCCGGTCGTGAGGTCGCGGATGCCGACGCCCAGGATGGTCCGCGCGTAGAGGGAGCCGCCCTTCGAGAGCACGTGCCGCCCGAGGCCCCAGCCCTCCACGCCGCCGCCCGGCATGTTGCGCGAGCCGAGGACGACGTCGGCGCCCCGGGCGATCGCGTCGAGGAACGCCGGCAGGTGGCGCGGGTCGTGCGAGAGGTCGGCGTCCATCTCGAGCGCGACGTCGTAGCCGCCGTCCAGCGCGCGCTGGAAGCCCTCCAGGTAGGCCGTGCCGAGCCCGCGCTTCGCCGCGCGGTGGAGCACCCGGACGCGCCCGTCGCGCGCGGCGAGCTCGTCGCCGAGGGCGCCGGTCCCGTCGGGCGACGCGTCGTCCACGACGAGCACGTGCGCGTCCGGGGCCGCCGCGAGGACGGAGCTCACGAACTCGGCGAGGTTGTCTCGCTCGTTGTACGTCGGCGTGATGATGAGGGTTCGGGGGGCCATCCTGGCTCGGCGCCGCGCGAGCGGGCGCTCGCACGCGTGGTCGTGCGCACCGTGCAGCGCCGCGCGCCGGGTTCGCGGGCGTCCGCTCGCGCTCAGGCCTCCGCCGCGTCGGCCAGCAGGGGCGCTCCGGCGCCGGGCGATCTACCAAAACGATGGCGCAGGCGGAAGGTTCCGCGGGGTGCGCCGCGAGCGCCTTGTGGGTTGCCGGAGGCGTGCGCGCCGGGTACTTTCCTTTCCCGACAGGGCGTCCGCTCTGCATCGGGCCGATAGGCTGGCGCGGCCTCGGTCAACTCACGGGGCGCGCCCCGCGCACCACCCGCGCGGCCCCGAACATGAACAGCGCGGCACCGACGGAGACAATCATGGCAGGCGAGCACGTCCTCACCCTCACCAACGAGAATTTCGAGTCCGAGGTCCTCAACTCCCCCATCCCCGTGCTCGTGGACTTCACGGCTACCTGGTGCGGACCCTGCAAGCAGCTCGCGCCGATCGTCGCAAAGATCGCCGCCGAGTCCCAGGGCACGCTGAAGGTCGGGTCGCTCGACATCGACGCGGCGCCCAAGCTCGCCCAGAAATACAACGTCCGCGCCGTTCCGACCTGCATCCTGTTCCGGGGCGGCGAGAAGGCGGGCTCGTACACCGGCGTCGCGAGCAAGGAGAAGCTCCTCAAGGAGCTCGGCGTCTGATCCGCGGCCACGCGTGACGCCGGCGCGACAGAGCCCGAGCGCGCCGGCGCTCCCCTTCCCACAGACCGAAACCACCCCAAATACCGACCGAAAGCCCTCCCGGCGAGGCGCCGCTCCGGCCAGCCGGCCGCGGCCCCGCCGCCGCCGGCGCTCCACGTCGCCGGCGCCCCGCGGCTGAGGCTTTGCTTGACCGTCGCGCGCGAGGTGACTACGACTCGCGCCGGCCACTTTCCCAGGAGTTCGTGATGGCGACGAAGATCGCAATTAACGGTTTTGGGCGCATCGGACGCTGCATTGTCCGCGCGCTTTACGAGCGCGGCGTGAAGGATATCGAGCTGGTCGCCATCAACGACCTGACGGATCCGGCGACGCTCGCCCACCTCTTCCAGTACGACTCGATCCACCGCGAGTTCAAGGCGGCGAAGGTCGGTCACGGCGACAAGCACATCAGCATCGGCGATCGGAAGATCGAGGTCCTCGCGCTGAAGGATCCGGCCGAGCTGCCGTGGAAGAGCCTCGGCGTCGACATCGTCCTCGAGTGCACCGGCCTCTTCACGGACAAGGCGAAGGCCGCCGGCCACATCAACGCGGGCGCCAAGCGCGTCATCATCAGCGCGCCGGCCAAGGGCCACGACCTCACGGTCGTGATGGGCGTGAACGACGAGCTCTACGACGCGCAGAAGCACACGGTCATCTCGTGCGGCTCCTGCACGACGAACTGCCTCGCCCCCATCGCCAAGGTGATGCTCGACAACTTCGGCATCGTCCGCGGCCTGATGACGACGGTCCACTCGTACACGAACGACCAGCACCTGCTCGACATCCCGCACCGCAAGGGCGACCTGCGCCGCGCGCGCGCCGCCGCCGTCAACATGATCCCCTCGAGCACCGGCGCCGCGAAGGCGCTGTCCGAGGTCATCCCGGCGCTCAAGGGCAAGTTCGACGGGCTCGCGATCCGCGTCCCCACGGTCGACGTCTCGCTCGTGGACCTCACCCTCGAGACCGAGAAGCCGATCACGAAGGAGAGCATCCACGCCGCGATGAAGCAGGCCGCCGAGCAGGGGCCGATGAAGGACGTCCTCAACTACACCGATCGGGAGCTCGTCTCGGGCGACTTCATCGGCTCGCCCGCGTCCAGCACCTTCGACTCGACCATGACGTCGGTCCTCGGCGATCGCTTCGCGAAGATCTTCTCGTGGTACGACAACGAGTGGGGCTTCTCGAACCGCATGATCGACCTCGCGCAGCTCGTGGCGAGGAAGGGCGTCTAGCGCCGTGAAGCTCACCGGAATCCGCTCCGTCGAAGACCTCGCCGCCGCCGGGGGCGCTGCTGGCCTCAGCGGCAAGCGCGTCTTCATCCGCGTCGACTTCAACGTCCCGCTCGACAAGAAGACGGGCAAGATCACGGACGACTCGCGCATCCGCGAGGCGATCCCGACGATCAAGCTCGTCATGGAGGCGGGCGCGAAGGTGATCCTCGCGTCGCACCTCGGCCGCCCGAAGCCGGGCAAGACCGAGGGGCTCTCGCTGGAGCCGTGCGGGGGGCGGCTCAGTGAGCTCACGGGCTACGAGGTCCACCTGCCGGACGACTGTGTCGGCGACTCGCCCAAGAAGGTCATCTACGACCTCCGGGCGGGCCAGATCTGCCTCCTCGAGAACCTCCGCTTCCACGAGGAGGAGGAGAAGGACGACGAGGGCTTCGCGCGCCAGCTCGCCGAGCTCTGCGACGTCTACGTCGACGACGCCTTCGGCGCCGTGCACCGCGCTCACGCGTCGGTGCACGCGCTGCCGCGCCTCATGCGCGAGCGCGCCGCCGGCCTCCTCCTCCAGAAGGAGCTCAAGGCGCTGACCCGGCTCGTCGATCGCCCGGAGAAGCCTTACGTCGCCGTCCTCGGCGGCGCCAAGGTCTCCGACAAGATCGACGTCGTCGAGGCGCTCCTCAACGTGGTCGACACCCTGTGCATCGGCGGCGCGATGGCGAACACCTTCCTCGCCGCGCAGGGCAAGAACCTGCAGAAGAGCCGGATCGAGGAGGACAAGCTCCCGCTGGCGCGCACGATCATGAGCAAGGCGCGCGATCGGGGCATCCAGCTCCTCCTGCCCGTCGATGCCGTCGTCGCCTCGAGCATCGACGCGACGCAGGGCGAGCCCGCGTCCGTCGACGCGATCCCCGAGGGCACGATGGCGCTCGACATCGGCCCCCGGTCGATCGAGCAGTTCGGCCAGGCGATCGAGAGGGCGAAGACGGTGTTCTGGAACGGCCCGATGGGCCTCTTCGAGACGCCCGCCTTCTCCAAGGGCACGTTCGACGTCGCGCGCATCATGAGCGGCGCCTCCGGCTTCACAGTGGTCGGCGGCGGCGACAGCGCGGCGGCGGTCAAGCAGGCCGGCGAGCACATCGCCAAGGGCTTCGATCACATCTCGACCGGCGGCGGCGCTTCGCTCGAGCTCATCGAGGGCAAGCGTCTCCCGGGCGTCGAGGCGCTCCGGTCGGCCGAGGTGAGCGAGTGAAGCCCGTGAACGATGGGGGCACGCCCGGAGAGGCGGGCGCCGCCTCGCGGGCGGCCTCGCGTCGTCCGCTCATCGCCGGCAACTGGAAGATGAACGCCGGGGGCCAGGACGCATGTCCTCTCTCGGCGGCCGTCGCCAAGGCGACGCGTGAGCTCACCCGGGCCGAGGTGGTGGTCGCTCCGCCGTTCACGGCGATCGCCGCCGTGGCTCATGAGCTCGCGGAGGCGAAGAGCGAGGTCGGCATCGCCGCGCAGAACATGAGCGCGGAGGTCTCCGGGGCGTTCACCGGCGAGGTCTCCTCGGGCATGCTCAAGGACGCGGGCGCGACCTGGGTGATCCTCGGGCACAGCGAGCGGCGGCAGCTGTTCGCCGAGACCGACGAGTCGGTCGCCCGGAAGGTCGCCTCGGCGATGGCCGCCGAGCTGCGCCCCATCGTCTGCGTCGGCGAGACGCTCGAGCAGCGCGAGGCGGGTGACACGCTCGCCGTGGTCGAGCGGCAAGTCCGCGCCGTCCTCGACGAGCTCGCGAAGCAGCCCGGCTTCGGCGTCATCGCCTACGAGCCGGTCTGGGCGATCGGGACGGGCAAGGTCGCGCGCGCCGAGGACGCTCAGGAGGTGCACGCGTTCATCCGCGGCCTGCTCGCGAAGGCCTCGGAGGACCTCGCGGGCGTCACGCGCATCCTCTACGGCGGCAGCGTCAAGGCCGACAACGCCGAGGCGCTGCTCGCCCAGGACGACATCGACGGCGCGCTGGTCGGAGGGGCTTCGCTCGACGCCGCTGGCTTCGCCAAGATCGTCGAGGCCGCTCACCGACTGGCGGAGCGCGCGGAACAGGGGTAGATCGCAGGCCGCTCCCGTCTCGCCGCGGGAGCGCCGGCCTGTCCTGCCGCCCACTTGCCCCCCTGGGCCCCTCGCGCGGGCCAGACTCACCCAGCTGAAAGACGCCGATGCTTCACACGCTCCTCAACATCGTGCACGTGTTCGTCTGTCTGTTCCTGATCCTCGTCGTGCTCCTCCAGCAGGGCCGCGGGGGCGGGATGGGCTCGGCCATGGGCGGCGCGACGGCGCAGGTGTTCGGCGGCCGCGGCGCAGGCAACTTCATGACCCGCCTCACGGCCGTCTGCGCCGCCGTCTTCATGGCGACGAGCGTGTCGCTCGCCTACCTCTCGTCGGCAGGTGACCGCGAGCTGCGCGAGTTCGAGAAGTCCCAGGAAAAGTAGGCTCGCGTGCTAGGGCCCGCCCCCGCGCCGGGGAGGGAAGCGGGCAGGGCGCTCGACGTGGGGTCGTCCGTGGAGGCGGCGTCGGCCGTCTCCGTCCCTTTCGCGCGCGACCTTGCCGTCGTTGCCCTCGCCAAGGCGGTTGTCTCCGCCCTGGTCCTCGCGCTCGGCTTCCGGGCGGTGAGCGACGACGACTTCGCGCGCGTGGTCCTCGCGCAAGCGTGGGCCCACGCGCCCCGGCTCGACCCGACGGGGACGAGCTGGCTGCCTGTCCCTTTCTGGCTCAACGGCGCGCTCTTCTGCGTCTTCACGCCGACCCTCGAGGTCGCCCGCGCCATCGCCTTCGCCCTCGGCCTCGCTTCGGCCGCGCTCGTCCATCTCTCCGCCCGCTGGATCACGGGCGACCGCCGCGCCGCGCTCGCCGGCGCGCTGCTCGCCGGCGCCTTTCCCTGGAGCGCTTGCCTGGGCGTGGCGACGGTCCCCGAGCTGCCGACCGCCGCCCTCTCGCTGTTCGCGGTGGCGTCGCTCGTCACGCCGCCGGCCGGGCCTGCGCCGCCGGCCGGGCGCGCCCTCCTCGGCGCGCTCGCGCTCGTGCTCGCGACGCTCTCCCGCTACGAGCCCTGGTCCGTCGCCGTCGCCTTCGCGGCGATGGCGCTGCTCGCCGCCGCCCGCCTCGGCCAGGGCCGCGGCGCGCAGGCGAAGCTCGCGCTCGCCGCGCTCGTCGCGCTCGCCGGGCCCGCCGCGTGGATCGCGTGGAACCGCGCCGCCCACGGCGACGCGCTGCATTTCCTCGCTCGCGTCGCCTCCTACCGCAGCGCGATCGGCCCGGGCGGCGACGGCGCCCTGCTGCGGCTCTTCGCGTACCCTGCCGCGATGGTCCGCGAGGAGCCGGAGCTCTTCGTGTGGCCCATCGCCATCGCCCTCGTCGCCTGGCGCGCCCGCCGCGGCGCTGCGCCGGGGGCAGCGCGCCCGCTCCCGCCGCTCCTTCGCGCGGCCCGTCCGTACGCGCTCCCCGGCGCGGTCGCCGCCTTCCAGATCACGGCGCTCTCGCTCGCCCTCGTGCGCGACGGCGCGCCCACCCACCACCCCGAGCGAGCGACCCTCCTCGCGCTGCTCTTGCTCGCGCTCGCCGTCGGGGATCTCTCGGCGCGCGCGTTCCGGGGCGCCTCGGCCGGCGCGCGGCGCGCCCTCGGCGGCGCGCTGCTGGTGGTGCTCGCCCTCGGCGCCTTCTTCCGGCCGCACCTGCGCCGCGAGCACTTCAATCCGCGGAGGGACGAGGTCGCCATCGGCCGCGCCGCCGCGGAGCTCACGCCTCCTTCCGCGCCCCTCCTCCTCGAGGTCGTCGACTATGGCCACCTCGCGGCGCTCGCCGCCCTCGCGCGTCCCGAGGGGGTGCACCCCGATCGCTCGATCGATCCCCGTGATCCGCCTGTCCGCTCGAGCTTCGAGGACCCCGCCTCGCTCGCGCGCCGCGCCGCCGGCCTGGGCGCCGCCTACCTCATCGGGCGCGTCAGGCCGCCCGTCATCGATTTCGCCGGCCCGCCGCTCGCGACGCGCGGCGCCTGGGGGATCTGGCCGGTGCCTCCGGCAGGCGGCGCGCTGGGGGCCCTGCCGGAGGGTGGCCCCAGCGGCCCCGCGGACAGGGCGCCATGAGCGAGCCTGCAAAGCCCTTCTTCGCGCACCCGTCTGCGTGCATCGACGAGCCCTGCGACATCGGCGAGGGGACGAAGGTGTGGCACTTCTGCCATATCTCGGCGGGGGCGCGGATCGGGCGCGCCTGCGTCCTCGGCCAGAACGTCTTCGTCGCGGGCACCGCCGTCATCGGCGATGGCGTCCGGATCCAGAACAACGTGTCTCTTTATGACGGCACGCTGGTCGAGGACGACGTGTTCCTCGGCCCGTCCGCGGTGCTCACCAACGTCGTCAACCCGCGTGCCCCGATCGACCGCCGCGCGTTCCTCGACACGACGCGCATCCGTCGCGGCGCCACCGTGGGCGCCAATGCCACCATCGTCTGCGGCGTCACGATAGGGCGCCATGCGTTCGTCGGCGCCGGCGCGGTCGTCACGCGCGACGTGCCCGACTATGCGCTCGTCACCGGCGTGCCGGCCCGGCGCACCGGCTGGATGAGCCGCCACGGTCACAAGCTCGTCGCCGCGCGCGACGGCCTCCTGCGCTGCCCCGAGAGCGGCTATCGCTACGAGCGCCGCGGCGACATCGTCCGCTGTCTCGACCTCGACGAGGACGCGCCGCTCGCCCGGCCCCGCGCCGCGGCCACGCGCCATTACCGCGATCCCCTCTCCGCGGAGGACACCGACGGATGACCGCCCCTGTTCCCTTCTTCGATCGAGCCCGCGGAGATCTCGCCCTGCAGGACGAGCTCTCCGCCGTGTTCCAGTCCGTCCTCCGGAGCGGCCACTACATCCTCGGTCCGGAGGTCGAGGCCTTCGAGTCGGAGTGCGCCGCGTACCTCGGCGTCCGGCACGCGATCGGCGTCTCTTCCGGCACCGACGCGCTGCTCGTCGCGCTGATGGCGCTCGGCGTCGGCGCGGGCGACGAGGTCGTGTGCCCCGCGTACACGTTCTTCGCGACCGCGGGCGCCATCCACCGCTCCGGCGCCACGCCGGTCTTCGCGGACGTGCTCCCTGGCTCGTTGAACATCGACCCCGCCTCGACGGCGCGCGCCCTGACGGAGCGCACCCGGGCGATCCTCGCCGTCCACCTCTTCGGCGACTGCGCGCCCATGGATGAGCTCCTCGCGATCGCGGGCGGCCGTGGCCTGCCGGTCATCGAGGACGCGGCCCAGGCGTTCGGCGCCGAGCGCGGCGGCCGCCGCGCGGGGGCGCTCGGGCTCATGGGATGCTTCTCGTTCTTCCCGACCAAGAACCTCGGCGGTTTCGGCGATGGCGGGCTCGTGGCCACCGACGACGACGAGCTCGCGGAGCGCGTCCGGACGCTCAGGGCGCAGGGCGCTCGGAGGAAGCACCATCACACCCGTATCGGCGGCAACTTCCGGCTCGACGCGCTCCAGGCGGCGCTCCTCCGCCGCAAGCTCCCGCGGCTCGGCGCGCTCCTCGAGCGGCGGCGCGAGCACGCCGCGCGGTATGCCGCGCTGCTCGGCGGGCGAGATCTGCCGCTGACGCTGCCGGACGCCGGCGCTGCGGGGCACACGTTCAATCAGTATGTGATTCGCCTGAAGGATGCCTCTCTGCGCGATCCGCTGCGGAGCTCGCTCGCGGAGCAGGGCATCGGCACCGAGATCTATTATCCCGCGCCGCTCCACCTCCAGCCCTGCTTCGCGCGCCTTGGCCCGCCGGAGGGCTCCCTTCCGGTCGCGGAGGCGGCGGCGCGCGACACGCTCGCGCTCCCCATCTTTCCCGAGCTCACAGGCGAGGAGGTCGCCCGCGTGGCGACCGCTATCGCCTCGTTTTTCGGCTGAGCCGGACGCTTCGGCGCAGCGGCGTCAAGGCGCCGCGTCGATGATCCGCAGCGCGCCCTCGTCCAGCGGCACCTTCGCGCGGAGCCTCGCGAGCGGTGAATCCGATCTCCGGAGCGTACCATCGGCGCGTGAAGCCTCGGCCCGGCCGAGCTGCCCGCGCACCTCGCCGCGCCCGACGTCGCCGCGGGCAGGCTGCGCGAGGTGCTCGCCGGGGGCTCCTGTGCGCCGCCAGAGGTCGTCGCGGGTGTACCTCCTGTCGCGCTTCCTGCCCGCGCGGGGGCGCGCGTTCGTCGAGCACCTCGCCGTCAGCGCCGCGCGCCCGGCCGCGCGCGGCGCTGACGGCGGACGGCGGACGGCGGCGCGGCAAACCGGGAATCTCGCTGGGCGGTGCTGCCCACGGGGTCGGGCCGCGCGACCCTGCCTGTGCTAGACGTGCGCGCCATGAGCGTCGAGGTTGGCATCGTCGGACTGCCCAACGTGGGCAAGAGCACCCTGTTCAACGCGCTGACGGCCGCCAAGGCCGAGGCGCAGAATTACCCCTTCTGCACGATCGAGCCCAACGTCGGCGCCGTCCCTGTCCCTGACGACCGGCTCACGACGCTCGCGAAGTTCATCAAGACCGAGAAGATCATCCCCGCCATGGTGCAGGTGGTCGACATCGCCGGGCTCGTGCGCGGCGCGAGCACGGGCGAGGGGCTCGGGAACAAATTCTTGAGTCATATCCGTGAGGTAGATGCCATCCTCCACGTGGTCCGCTGCTTCACGCTCGCGGACGTCGTGCACGTCGACGGCGGGGTCGACCCGCTCCGCGACATCGACACGATCGAGACGGAGCTGATGCTGGCCGACCTCGGCTCCCTCGAGGGGATGCTGGAGCGCACGCGGAAGCAGGCCAAGGGCGACAAGGAGCTCCTCCCCAAGATCGCGCTCATGGAGAAGTGCCTCGAGGCGCTCCAGGCCGGCAAGCCCGTCCGCGGGCTCTCCTTCGACGAGGAGCAGCGGAAGGTCGTGAAGACGTTCGGCCTCATCACGGCGAAGAAGGTCCTCTACGTGGCGAACGTCGACGAGTCCGACGTCTCCGGCACGGGCCCGCTCGCGACGAAGGTGCGCGAGCGCGCCGCCTCCGAGGGCAGCGGCGTCGTGCCCGTCTGCAGCAAGCTCGAGGCGGAGCTGAACGAGCTCGCGCCCGACGAGCGCAAGGAGATGCTCGAGAGCCTCGGCATGAAGGAGCCGGCCCTCTCGACGCTCGCGCGCGAGGCCTACCGGCTGCTCGGCCTCCAGAGCTACTACACGGCCGGTCCCAAGGAGATCCGCGCCTGGACGATCCCGATCGGGTGTACGGCGCCGCAGGCCGCGGGGGTCATCCACAGCGATTTCGAGAAGGGCTTCATCCGGGCGGAGGTCTACAGGGTGGACGACCTCGTCGAGCACAGGACCGAGGCCGCCATCCGCGCCGCCGGCAAGCTGCGCGTCGAGGGCAAGACGTACGTCTTCCAGGACGCCGACGTCGCGCACTTCCTCTTCAACGTCTGACCGTCCGCCCCACGAGCGCGCCGCTGCCGTCGGGCTCCGCGAGCGCGCTCGGTGCGCCCCTGCTGCGCGGGCGGCGCGGCACCGCCGTTGCTCTTCCGGCGTTCGCGCAGGCGCGGTGTGCCGGCCACGACCGCCGGCCCT
The DNA here is from genome assembly GCF_051521375.1 of Sorangium sp. So ce693. Taxonomy (NCBI): domain Bacteria; kingdom Pseudomonadati; phylum Myxococcota; order Polyangiales; family Polyangiaceae; genus Sorangium; species Sorangium sp. So ce693. The sequence goes on along the minus strand of NZ_CP150347.1, from coordinate 10,612,011 downwards.
CCGCGGACTCGCGCTTCTCGGACGGAGGCAGGACGGTGCCCAGGGCGAGCGTCGGCGCGTGGCGTGTGCTGGTTCTCCTTGCCTCGTCGGGGAGCGCCGTGGCGGGCTGTGTCGCGGCTTCCACCGACGTCCCGCCCGAGGAGGCGGGCGCCCCGGACCCGGGCGTCGGCGCGGCGCGGGCGCCTGTTCCGCCCGCTCCGTGCGATCTGCCGCGCGGGTTCTCGGAGGGCGCGCCGCCCCGCTTTCCTGCGGTACCCGCGGTGGCCATCGGCCACAGCCTGTCCACGGAGCCCGGCGACGACGTCTTCGGCCGTTTCCTGCGATCCACCGTCGTCTTCTGCGGGCCCGACGAAGAGCCCTATTTCCTTCACTACCGCTTTTACCTCACTGGCCCGTTCTCGGGTCGCTGGCTGCGCCCGCCGCTGGTCCAGCCGCTCTGACCGCGCCTCGCTGCCCAGCCCGCCTGGCGGCCGTCGCCGTTCGTCGGCGTTCTCTGGCCGATGGCCGCGTCGCCCCGTCCGGTTTTTTGACCCCCTGGATCCGCTCGGCTACCTCCTTCGCCCTTCACGAGACGAAAGGACGATCATTTGGGCGCACTCAAAGGATCCATCTCATTCTCGAAGTTCTATGTCCGCGGCGAGCTCACCGAGGGCTTCCGCGACAGGTTCGTCGAGCGAATCCAGCTCCGCGCGTTCCGGCCGCTCACGGTCGAGGAGGACGCGGAGCAGCGCGCCGGGTGGTGCTCCATCGAGAATCCGCTCGACTGCGAGCTCGATCACGGCAAGATCTTCTTCAACTCGTACATCAACCTCGGCCTCAGGACCGATCGCTGGCAGGTGCCCTCGGCGCTCTTCAAGGCGCATTTCGCCGAGGCGGAGCGGGAGCACCTCGCCAAGCGCGGGCGCGAAAAGCTCGGGCGGCGCGAGAAGGAGGAGCTCCGGGCCGTCGTGTCGAGGAAGCTCCGCGCGCAGCTCATGCCGGTGATGAAGGTCGTGGATCTGTCCTGGAACCTGGAGGCCGGCGTCGTCCGGTTCTGGAACCAGTCGCCGCGCGCGCACGAGGGGCTCTCGGAGCTCTTCGAGGAGACCTTCGAGCTCGATCTCGTGCCGGAGAGCCCGTACACGGCCGCCCGTGAGCTCGGCTTGACGGCCGAGCAGCTGGCCGCGTTCGAGCTGCTCAAGCCCACGGTCTTCCACGCTGAATCGACCCTTGGAGGTGCCCTGTGAGCCTCGCTGAGCTGATCGAGCAGCGCCGGTTCGTCGGCCGCGAATTCCTCGTCTGGCTCTGGTTCGAGAGCGAGCTCTTCGAGGGCCGCTTCTCCCTGGACGCCCTCGGCGTCTGCGAGCTCTGGCTCGAGGGGCAGATCACCCTCGTCCAGGAGAAGGAGCAGAGCCGGCTCAAGGGCGCGGCGCCGAGCAGCGCCCCCGAGGCCCACGAGGCGCTGCGCCAGGGCAAGCTCCCGTCGCACGCGCGCGTCCGCGTCACGCGCGGAGAGCTCGAGTATGCCTTCCTGTTCAACGCCGACGCGTTCTCGCTCTCGGGCGTGAAGATCCCGAGCGTCGTCAAGGACGCCGTGGACGAGCAGTTCTACGAGCGCATGTACCTCATCGAGGAGCTCGAGACGCTCTTCACCGCGCTCTACGGCGAGTTCCTCGCGCTTCGCCTCGGGGCCGGCTGGGAGTCCGGGGTGGCGCCGTTCATCCGCACCTGGGTCCGGGGCGAGCCGGTCGACACGGCCGCGTACCAGAAGCTCCGGGGCAAGCTCGCGCCCGTCCGCGGCGCGGCGAGGTCGAGGACGACCCCGCCGCCAGCGGAGAGGCCCGAGCGCGCGGCGCGCGTGGTCGCCTGACCTCGTCCTCGTCGGCGGTGCGCCGGCCGCGCCGCGCGGGGCCGGCGCGCTCGCGCCGCTACTTCCCCTTCACCTTGCCGTGGACCTGCTTCGCCATCGCGAGGTGCTCCTGGAGCTGCGGCAGCGTCGAGGCGGCGAAGTGCTTCACGTCGGCGTCCTTCGCCTCCTTCGAGGCCTTCTCGAACTCCTCGATGTCGCGCTGGTGGTCATCGACCATCGCGCTCATGTAGTCCCTGTCGAACTCGGCCCCTGTCTTCTTGGACAGCTTGTCGACGTCCTCGCGGTGCTTCTGCGCGAGCTCCTGCGGCACGAGCGCGTCCTTGCGGTGCGCGAGCTCCGCGAGCCGCTTGTTGATCGCCGTGTGATCGTCGACCATCCGCTGCGCGAAGCGCTTCACTTCCGGGCTCGCGGTGCGCTGCTTCGCGAGCTGCCCGAGCCGCACCTCCAGGAGCCCTCCCTGACCAGCCTTCTCGACGAACTCCCGATCTGACTCGCTGAGCTTGGTTTGGTTGGCCTGGGCCTGCTGCCCTGTCGAGCCCTGCCCCTCTGCCGCAGCAGAGGCCGGCGCGGACGCCGCCGCCATCATGATGGTGAATAGAACAGGCTTGAGCATCTCAGTCCCCTCCTTGTCTCGGCCGCCTTCCGGCGGCCGTGCCGATCGCTCCATCGCCCCGGGACGGCCGGACTCCACTGCTCGGCGCCCCCGGGTCGATGCGCTCGCCGTATGTCGTGAGTCGCCGGCGCTCTGGCAAGGGGCAGCGAACATGGGGCGGTCCGCCGTCCACGCGCTCGGCGCAGCAGGCCACGCCCGGCGGAAGGGCAAAAGGCGCCCGAGAACTGGGCCCCGGCCGATCGCTCCATCTACGCTCGGCGCCTGTGGTCGGCGAGTTCTTCAAGCGCCTCACGAACGGCGTCGTATTCCTCCTCGCCGCCCTGACCTTCTTCCTCGTCCCCATCGGCAGGAAGACGGCCGCGCAGCACCTCGTCGCGATCGTCTCGACGCCGCCCGCCAGGGAGGCCGTCTCGGCCTTCGCCCACATCGCTCGGCGCATCGCCGTCGAGGCGCGCACGGAGCTGGACAAGCTCCGCCGCCCGCCGCCCGCGCAGCGCGAACCGAAGCCGACGACCACGAAGGTGAGCCCGCCGCCGTAGCTGCTCCTGTCGCCGTTGCGGGCTGATCGCGCTGGTCGGCTCGCGCCGAGGGCTCAGCCCTTGCGCGGATCCTTCACGTTCGGGTGCTCGTTGTAGAAAGCGTCGAGGCTCTCGCGGGAGATCTCCGCCTCGATATCGCCGTCTTTCAAGATCTTCGCCTGACAGCCGAGGCGGCTCGTCGACCGGACGTCGAAGGCCTTGTCGAGGATGTCCTCCTCGTCTTCCTCGGCCTCGCTGAGGAGCTCGCGCCCCTTCGTGACGTAGACGTGGCAGGTCGAGCACGCGCAGACGCCGCCGCACGCGTCGCCCTCGGGCGCGCCCACGGACTTCGACGCCTGGAGGACGGACGAGCCCACCGGGGCCTCGACCTCCCACGCGCGGCCGTGCGCCAGAAATCGGACCTTGGCCATCAGCTCCTCCTCGCCTCGACGCCGGCCTTCGCCGGGCCAGCGCCGCTCGCCTCGACCGGCGCGTGGCTCGCGTCGTCCCCGCCGTGCTCGGCCAGGTGCGCGTCCACGCCCTTCGCCGCGGCGACCTTCGCCTCGACGTCCTCGACCTGCTTGCCCGCGATCGCCCTGGCCACGGCGCGGTCCATCCGCCGACCAGCCCAGCCGTGCGTCGCCTCGTCGAGCGCCTCCGTGCGCGCCAGGATGAGCCCCGGCTTGTCCCCGCGGATCGCGGCGTCGAGGCCCTTCAGCGCGCCCTCGATCCCCTCGCGCTCGCCCGGCTCGAGCAGATCGGCGTCCGCGGCGAGCGCCTTGCGCGTCGCCATCGCCACGCGCTCGCCCTCGACCCGCGCCTCGACCAGCCGGCGCTTGAGGAGGTCTTCCTCGCCGTGGTCCAGCGCCGCGAGGAGCATGTCCTCGACCTCCTCATCGGTCAGCCCGTAGCTCGGCTTGACCTCGACCTTCTGCTCGACCCCCGTCGTCAGCTCGCGCGCGGTCACGCCGAGCAGGCCGTCGGCGTCCACGCGGAACGTCACCTCGAGCCGCGCCATGCCCGCGGGCATCGGCGGGATCCCCTTCAGCACGAAGCGCGCGAGCGAGCGGCAGTCGGCGGCGAGCTCCCGCTCGCCCTGCACGATGTGCAGATCGAACCCGGTCTGGTTGTCCGCGTACGTCGTGAAGACCTGCCGCGCCCCTGCCGGGATCGTCGTGTTCCTCGGCAGGATCTTCTCGGCGACGCCGCCCATCGTCTCGATGCCGAGCGACAGCGGCAGCACGTCGAGCAGGAGCACCTCGTCCGCGCGATCCATCGAGCCGGCCAGGATGTCGGCCTGGATGGCCGCGCCGAGCGCGACGACCTCCTCGGGATCGATGTCCTTGAGCGGCTCCTTGCCGAAGAGGCTCGCCACGTAGTCGCGCACGTGGGGCACGCGCGTCGCGCCGCCCACGAGGATCACGCCGTCGAGGTCCGCGGCCTGGACGCCCGCGTCGCGGAGCGCGCGGCGGCACGCGACGCCCGTGCGCTCCAGGAGCGGCGTGATGAGCGCGTTCAGCTCGTCGCGGGTCACGGTGACCAGCTTCGACGCCGGGCCGCCCGTCGCCTCGGCCGCCTGCACGGGCAGCTCGATCTCGATCTGCGTCGCGTCGGTCAGCGCGTGCTTGATGCTGCGGGCGGTGTCGAGCGCGAGCCGCACCACCTCGGGCGTGCGCCGCGTCGCGCCCATCTCCTCGAGCAGCCGCTCTGCGAGCGCCCTGTCCATGTCGTCGCCGCCGAGCGAGCTGTCGCCCCCGGTGGACTTCACCTGGAAGACCCCGTTGTCGAGCAGGAGCACGGTGACGTCGAACGTCCCGCCGCCGAGGTCGTACACGGCGAACAGGCCGTTTTGCTGCTTGTCGAGCCCGTACGCGAGCGCCGCGGCGGTCGGCTCGTTGAGCAGGCGCAGCACCTCCAGACCGGCCAGCCGGCCCGCGTCCTTGGTCGCCTGCCGCTGAGCGTCGTCGAAGTACGCCGGCACCGTGATCACCGCGCCGCCCACGGAGCGGAGCTCGCGCTCCGCCGAGGTGCGGAGCTCCCTCAAGATCTCCGCCGACACCTCGACGGGCGTCACGACCGCGTCCCGCACCTTGAAGCGCACGCTCTTCGCGTCCTCGGGGCCCTTGGGCTCCGCGAACTCGTACGGCCCGAGCCGCCGCGTCTCCGGATCGTTCGCGCCGCGGCCCATGAAGCGCTTCACGCTGACGATGGTCTCGCGGGGGTAGCTCTGCGCGAGCCGCCGCGCGCTGTCGCCCACGACCGCGTGCCCGCGCTCGTCGTAGTGCACGACCGACGGAACGAGCCGCTCTCCGTTGCAGTCGTCGATGACCACCGGGCGGCCGTCGCGCACGCGGGCGACGAGCGAGTTCGTCGTCCCGAGATCGATGCCGATCGGGCTGGGCCTTGCTTTGGGGTCGAAAATTTCGAGGAGGGTCATTTCAAATCTGCGAGCTCTTCTTCGATGGCGCTCACTTCGTCGAGGAACCGCCGGATGTAGCGGAGCTCGCTGAGCAACGCGAGCACGCCCTTCAGCTGCTCCGGATCATTCCCTGCGGCGGCGAAGGCGCCCTGGATCGCCGTGAGGGTCGCCTGCTCGCGTGCGAGCATCGCCTCGCCGAGCCGCGCGATCCGCGCGGGATCGCGCCCCTTCGCCGCCTCGGCGAGCTCTTCGCGCGACTCCATCATCTCCATGAGCAGGGCGGGGGAGGCCTTCTGCTCGCCCTCCTCGCCCCGCGCGACCCCCGCGCGCTGGAGCAGCGCCTCGGCCCGGCGGATCGGATCCTTGAGGACGCGCAGGGCGTCGTTCGCCTCGATCGCGCGGCCGAGCGCGAGCCGGCGCTCGGCCGCGGGGGCGCCCGCGTAGCGATCGGGGTGGAGCGCGCGGGAGAGGTCGCGGTGGCGCTGCTCCAGCGTGCGCAGGTCGAGGTCGAACCGCGGCTCGACGCCCAGGGTATCGAAGGGATCGGTCATGGCGTGCTCTTGGGGAGGCGCCTCGGCGAGCTCTCGCGCGCGCTCCCTTGCGGCGGCTCAGGCCACCGTGAACGAGTGCCCGCAGCCGCAGCGCGTCGCCTCGTGCGGGTTCTTGAACTTGAAGCCCTGGAACATGAGCGTCTTCTCCCAGTCGAGCACCGAGCCGCCCAGGTAGAGGATGCTCTTCTTGTCGCAGAAGACGCGCACGGTCGCCTTGTCCGGCTCCGCAAACTCCAGGACGAGGTCGCCGGACCGGGGCGGCTTGTCCTCGAACTCGATGACATAGGAGAACCCGGAGCAGCCGCCGCCGCGGATCCCGACCCGGATGGCGCCCTCGGGTGTGCCGCGCTTGGCGAGCTGCGCCCGGATGGCCTGCACCGCGGCGTCGCTGACCGAGAGCGTCCGCTTCGACTTGGCCTCCGCCTCGCCCGAGGCCCCGTCGCCGCGCGCGGGCGCGGCGTCTGCGGTCGCGGTCGGCGCGGCGTGCGGCCCGGTGTCCGCCGCCTTGGTCGTGGTCTGCTCACTGCTCTGCATGCGTCGTTCCTTCTCCGGTACCGGTTCCGGTGCTGTGGGCCGCCTCCGCCCCGAAGCCCCGGCGCTGTTACTCCGCGCTCGCCGTCGCGGTGGCCGAAGGCGCCGCGCCCGCGAGCTCCTTCTTCGCCTGCTGCTTGGCACGGAAGTCGGCGATGGCGCTCTTGATCGCGTCCTCGGCGAGGACCGAGCAATGGATCTTCACCGGAGGCAGGTGGAGCTCCTCGGCGATCATGCTGTTCTTGATCGTCTCGGCCTCGTCGATCGTCTTGCCCTTCAGCCACTCGGTGGCGAGCGACGACGACGCGATGGCCGACCCGCAGCCGAACGTCTTGAACTTCGCGTCCTCGATGACGCCGCCCTCGCCGACCTTGATCTGCAAGCGCATGACGTCGCCGCAGGCCGGAGCGCCGACGAGCCCGGTGCCGACGTGCTCGTCATTCTTGTCGAGCGTGCCGACGTTCTGGGGGTTCTCGTAGTGCTCGATGACCTTATCGCTGTATGCCATGGCTCTCTCCTCGACCGTTTCCTTTCGTCTCGAAATCTCGCTCTGTCGGGCCGGCGGCGCCCGCGCCGCTCGTCAGTGGGCCGCCCACTGCACGCTGTTCAGGTCGATCCCCTCTTTGTGCATCTCGTAGAGCGGCGACATGTCGCGCAGCTTGTTCACCTTCCGGATCACGAGGTCAGCCACGTAGTCGACCTCCTCCTCGGTGGTGAAGCGCCCGAGCCCGAACCGGATGGACGAGTGGGCGAGGTCGTCGCCGATGCCCATCGCGTGGAGGACGTAGGAGGGCTCCAGGCTGGCGCTCGTGCACGCCGAGCCGCTCGAGACCGCCACGTCCTTGATCGCCATCATCATGGCCTCGCCCTCGACGAAGCTGAACGACACGTTGAGGTTGCCCGGCAGCCGCCGATCGGGCGAGCCGTTCAGCTGGATGGCGTCGAGCTCCTTCCAGAGCCGGTTCCTGAGCCGCTCGCGCAGCGACAGGATGCGCGCCGACTCCGCCTCGCCCTCCTCGATGAGGATCTCGGCCGCCCTGGCGAACCCGACGATGCCGGGCACGTTGAGCGTGCCGGACCGCATGCCGAACTCGTGGCCGCCGCCGTCCATCTGCGCGGTGATGCGGACGCGCGGCTTCGACCTGCGCACGTACAGGCAGCCGATGCCCTTCGGGCCGTAGATCTTGTGGGCCGTCACCGACGCGAGGTCGACCCCCATCTGCTCGACGTTGAACGGGACCTTCCCGACCCCCTGCACCGCGTCGGAGTGGAGGAGGATGCCCTTCGATTTCGTGATCTTTCCGATCTCGGCGATGGGCTGGACCGTGCCGACCTCGTTGTTGGCCAGCATGATCGAGACGAGGATCGTCTTGTCGGTGATCGCCCGGGCGACGTCGTCCGGGTCGACCATCCCGTACTTGTCGACCTTGAGGTAGGTGACCTCGTAGCCCTGCTTCTCGAGCCGCTTGCAGGTGTCGAGCACCGCCTTGTGCTCGATGACGCTCGTGATGATGTGGTTGCCCTTGTCCCTGTAGAACTCGGCGACCCCCTTGATGGCGATGTTGTCGCTCTCGGTCGCGCCGGAGGTGAAGACGATCTCCTTGGGGTTCGAGGCGCCGATGAACCTGGCGAGCGTCTCGCGCGCGTGGCCGACCGCCTCCTCGGCCGTCCAGCCGAAGACGTGGCTCCGGCTCGCGGCGTTGCCGAATTTGCCGTTGAAATACGGCAGCATGGCGTCGAGGACACGCGGATCGACCGGCGTCGTCGCGTGGTAGTCCATGTAAATCGGAAGCTGGATACCCATGGTGTTTCTCGCTCAGCGGTGATTCGAGCCGTGGCGGCAATGCCCATTGCCGCGGATACCGGCGACGAGCTCGGGCTCAGCCGTGCTCTTGTCGTGGAGGTTACAGTTCGTGCAGGCGGCGACGAGCTCTGCCGGGTCGCACGTCTCGCAGGTGTCGAGGTAGGCGAGGCTCGCCACGAGCTCGTGCTCGAGGGTCTCGAGGTGCGCGATCTGCTCCCGCACCTCTTCGAGCTTCTGCTGGTAGACGTGGCGGATCTGCGACATCGCGCCGGGGGCAGACGAGGACGACTCCCAGGTCGAGACGATCTGCTGGATCTGGCTCAGCGACAGGCCGAGGTCGTGGAGCTTGCCGATCCACCGGACGCGGGTGAGGGCCGCGTGGTCGTAGAGCCGGTAGCGACCCTTGGAGCGGGCGTGCGGGATGAGCAGCCCGACCTCCTCGTAGTGGTGGATCGCCCGCACGGTCTTGCCGGTCGCCTTGGCGATGTCCCCCACCTGGAGTAGACGGTCTTCCTCCCCCTCGGCATCGTCAGGCGCCTCCGTTCTCGCGTCCGCCTTGGACGTGCTGGACACGAAGGGCCCGCCGATGCTTTGCTCGTGGGCAACGGGAAGGTGGTGGCGGGTCGTCATGGGGGAAACCTTAACCCTTACGTACGCGTTAGGGTTGCGGACCTTGTAGGGCGCCGCGCCAAGACTGTCAACCGGGTTGTACGGGAGTCTGTGTGACATGGCGGAAGGAGGCGAAATCGAGCGCCGCGTGACCTTCCGGAGGAGCATCCAGGGGGGCGCACCGCGGGACGCGGGTTTTGTTGCGTCGCGTCATGCGGGATGGTCCGGATCAGGCTCGTCGCTCGGCGCCCGATAGGCGGCAGCGGTCGAGCCCTGCGCCGGGGGCCACGCAGCGGCCGCATCGGCGGCCGGCGGAGCGGGCTCCGCGTCATCGGGATCGCTCGCCCGGCGTCCGTCAGGCGCCGATGACGTCGCCGTCCGACTCTGCATGCGCTCGGATTTCCTTCTCGCGTGTCGCGCGCGCGGCGATGGCAGTCGAGTCCCCGGCTTGCTAAACAGCGACGCACATGTATGTTACTGCCCCTGACGATAGAGATGAGATGACAGGCAAGAAACGAATTCTGTTCGTCGGCTCGTTCAATCCCCCTTCTGACGGCAGGATAGGTGGGCAGTACTTCGCTTGTCGCTCTCTGATCGAGAGCGATCTGAAGGATGACTTCGACTTCCTGCTCGTCGACTCCACCATCGACAGCATCCAGGTCTCGTCGGTGTTCTCGAGGCTCCCCAAGATCGGCTTGAGGGTGCTCCGGTGCGTCCGGGAGCTGCTGCTCTCCGAGGTGGACGCGGTCCTTTTGTTCTCGAGCTCGGGGCTCAGCTTCGTCGAGAAGGGATCCATCGGGCTTCTGGGCAAGATGCTCGGCAAGAAGGTCGTCATCTTCCCTCGATCGGGGCCCATCATCGACAACGTCGCCAGGAGCAGGCTGTACAGGTCGTACCTGGGCGCCGTCGTGAGCGCCTGCGATGCGCTGATATGCCAGAGCGACTACTGGCGCAGCTTCTTCCTGGGCCTGGTGCCCGAAGGGAACGGGGACAAGCTCGTCGTCATAGAGAACTGGCTGCCTGACTCCTGCTTTGGCGAGGGGGGGCAGAAGGCTTATCCCGGGGTCATGGACAGGCCGCTTCGGCTGCTCTACTTCAACCGGATCGAGAAGCGCAAGGGGATCTACGACTTCCTCGAGGCCATGCTCCTCCTGCAGCGCGCGGGCGCCTGGGTCGAGGCCAAGATTTACGGGGACGGGAGCGAGCGCGAGAACGTGAAGCGGTTCATCGCCGAGAATCAGCTCAGGAACACCGAGTACGCGGGCTGGCTCGTCAGCGACAAGAAGGACGTGATCTCGTCGTTCGATCTGTGCCTGTTCACGTCGCACAGCGAGGGGTTCCCGAACGCGTTGCTGGAGGTGATGGCCCTCGGCGTCCCCGTCGTGTCCAGCAGGGTGGGTGCCGTGAATGACCTCATCGTTTCGGGGAAGAACGGCCTCCTGGTCGACGTCGGGAGCCCGGGCCAGATCGCGCAGGCGGTCCAGACCTTGCTCCGGGAGCCGGCGCTGCTGCAGGAGTTCTCGCGGCGCTCGGTCGAGCGGGTGCGGCAGGCCAACCGGCTCGATGATGCCATCACCAAGTTCAGGTCGCTCCTGTCAACGCTATGAAGAACCCTTCTGTGTTGCTCTACCGGATGGGGAACTTCTTCTACCGGAACAAGCTGCGCTCCATCGCCACGGCCATCACCTGGCTGAACAGGTTCTTGTTCTCGGTGTTCATCCCGTCCTCGGCCACGATCGGTGCGAATTTCAGGCTTGGTTACTGGGGGCTGGGGGTGGTGATCCATGCGAGGGCGTCCATCGGCGACAACTGCCTCGTCAGCCAGAACGTCACGATAGGGAGGAACTTCGGCAGCCAGGGGGTCCCGCGGCTGGGCAACGACGTTTATGTCGGGGCGGGGAGCGCCATCTTTGGCGACATCTCCATTGGAGACAACGTGATCATTGGCGCCAACAGCGTCGTGAACAAGGACGTGCCGTCCAACTCCGTCGTCGCGGGGAATCCGTTCAGGATCATCGCGTCCGACAGGAAGCTCAAGTACTACGAGCTGGATGACCCGAACGCCTGATCCGCAGGATCAGGTCAGCCCCACCGCGTGACGGGGCGCATCTCCAGGGGCGCCCGGTTCCATGGCGCGCGTGGCCCGTGCGAGCACGCCGCATGGTTCACGGGATGCGCGCCTCTGCTCGTGCCAACGGGGCCGCCGCGCCAGCGTCGCTCGGGCGCTTGGCGGCGATTCCGCCTCCGACGCCCTCGGCTCCGGTGTGCTGGCTTCGCCCGGCCGGGCAGCGCCCGCCGCCCGCCGCCCGAGCGTCCGGGTGCCGCGCTGCGGCATCTGTCCAGATTTGTCCTGGACCGAGCTGGGAAACCGTGATTTCTTTCGCGAGGCACCCGCCCCGCCGGTGGCCTGCCCTAGCGAGGACGTCTAGCGAGGACGTGATGAGCAACGCGGCGTCGTCGGCCCGAGACAAGGCGTTGCCGAAAAGAGCTGATGTCCCGGCTCCGTCACACAATGGATTCTCGGGTCGACAACCTCGCACCAGGCGCTGGATTCATCGCTGCTGCGGAACACCACGCGCCTCGCGGAGGGGCTCCCGGCGCTGTGGGGACGATGGAGCGCTCGCCGGGCCACGCGCCTGCCCCGAGGAAGGCACTTCCGCTTTCACGGCAGACCCCGGCACTGCCGAGGCCGGTAAACGACAATGTCACCAGGCCGACGCACCGCGGTTCACACTCCGCTTTCACGGCAGACCCCGGCACTGCCGAGGCCGGTAAACGACAATGTCACCAGGCCGACGCACCGCGGTTCACATATGTAGGTAAAATTGTGCCGTGATACTGTAAAATGTAAATGACAGCGGAAATATTAACACGCCAGCAGCAGACCAAAGCCTGCTCCTGGGTTGTTCCGTGTGCTGACTTGGGGTACTAGGTGCGCACCAACAACGGGCTGTCCGCCATGGTGATGAGCTATGAATATCGCACGCCGCGCCGCACCTTAGAGCTGCGGGATTTCCAGAGGAGCGAGCGATGGTAAGTACGCTCACGGCGGTCATTCTGGCGCTGGTGTTGTCGTGGGCAGCGACGCCGCTCGTGCGCCGTTTGGCGGTGACTGTGGGGGCGGTGGACGAACCGACCGCGCGGCGCGTACACACTCGGTGTATCCCGCGCCTGGGCGGGCTTGCGATCGTGGCGGGCTTCGTGCTGCCGCTGTTCATCCTGGCCGCGCTGGGGACGCAGATCGGGCTGAGGTGGTTCTCGCAGCACTCGCTGGTGGTGGGGCTGCTGGCTGGAGGGCTGGGGATCGCCGCGGTCGGCGCCTGGGACGACACGAAGGGAATGCGTGCGCGGCACAAGCTGGCCGCGCAGGTCCTCGTCGCATCGATCGCCTGGGCCTTCGGGCTCCGCCTCGAGTGCGTGACGCTGCCGTACTTCGGACATGTATCGTTCTCGCCGCTCTCGTTCCTGGTGACGATTCCGTGGTTCGTCGCGATCATCAACGCGGTCAACCTGATCGACGGGCTCGACGGGCTTGCGGCGGGTGTCGGCTTCTTCGCCTGCGTCGCGAACTTCATCACCGCGTACCTCGGCGGCTACCCCGGCAATATGGTGATCTGCCTGCTCGCGGCGACGCTCGCGGGCGCGATCGTGGGGTTCCTGTTTCACAACTTTCACCCCGCGACGATCTTCATGGGCGACACCGGCAGCATGTTCCTCGGGTTCATGCTGGCCGCGATCCCTCTCTTCGGCGTGGGCACGCACAAGGGTGGCACCGCGCTCGCCGTCATGGTGCCGCTGCTCGCGCTGGGCCTGCCGATCTTCGACATGATCTCGGCGATGGTGCGGCGCTATGTCGCTCGCCGGCCGATCTTCTCCGCCGATCGTTCGCATATCCACCACAAGCTGCTCGACAAGGGCCACTCGCATCGCAGCGCGGTGCTGATCCTGTATGGGCTCAGCCTGCTGTTCACCGTGGTCGCGCTGGTGGCGTATGTCGGTCGCTCGCTCGAGATCGGGTTCGCCCTCGTCGCCTGCAGCGTGGTGCTCTTCATCGTGGTGCGCACGGCAGGCTCGCTCCCGCTCTTCGGGGCGCAGCCGCAGGACGCCCGGCGCGCGCGCGAGGCCACCGTGGAGGCGCTGCGCCGCGCTGTGCCGTGGGCGCTCATGGAGATGGAGGCCGCGAGCGGCGTGGAAAAGCTGCGCCCGGTGCTCGAGCGCTTCGCCGAGGAGGCGAAGCTCGTCGCGCTCGAGGTGAGCTCGGCCGGCGCCAACGGCAGCGCGCGCGTGAAGCCCTGGAACTGGGCGCAGGATACGGCGACGCCACAGCAGCTCCGGGAGGCGGTGGTCGCGGTGTTCCCGATCCAGCTCGAGGGCGAGACCGTCGAGCTGCGGTTCCGCTGGGACAGCGAGGAGTGCGCGGTCAGTCCGCAGGCCGACATGCTGCTGCAGCTCGTCGTGGACTCCGCAGAGCGCCTGTTGCTTCGCCGGCCGCCGCCGCCGCGCGCGCGGGATTCGCGCCCGCAGGGGCGCTTCTCGGTGGTGTGAGGGGCATCCATCCCTCGCTGATTTGTTCGTGTCGCCGGACTGACTGAGGAGATATCGTGGACATTGCCCGCAGCATCGTTGGTCTCAACAGCAAGACGAACGAGCTCTATTATCGTCTCAGCGATCATGCGCATTACTGGAAGGTCTATCAGGGCATCGTGGACGAGGCGGTCGCGCCGGCGACGGACATCATCCACCTCGGCTGCGGGCCGCTGTGGTTCGGCAAGGTCGCGACGGTGCCGCTCGACGGCAAGACCATCTACGCGGTCGATCCGGACGAGGAGGCGCTCGCGCGCAACCCGGCGGAGAAGCATATCCGCGCCTACGGCGAGTCGGTCCCGCTGCCGGACGGCTGCGCGGACGTGATCGCCGCGGACCACCTGCTCGAGCACCTCGAGAGGCCCGAGGCGGTGCTGCGCGAGGCGCACCGCCTGCTGCGGCCGGGAGGGCGGTTCGTCTTCACGGCGCCGAACCTCCTCTCCTATTCGGGGCTCGCGACGCACCTGACGCCGCACTGGTTTCATACGCTCTACGTCGGGCTGCTGCGCGGGACGAGCGGCAGCGGAAATTCCAAGCCGTACCCGACGTACTTCCGCATGAACACGGTCTGGGCCGTGAACCGCCTCGCGAAGGCCGCGGGCTTCCGCGTCGACAAGCTCGCTACCGGGGTCGATCACCCGACGTATACGGTGTTGATTCCCGGGCTCCACCAGGCTGCGGTGGCGCTGCACCTCGTGCTCGACAAGGTCGAGGCGCTCGCCCCCTTCCGCATCACGCTCACAGGCAGCCTCGTGCGCGAGTAGCGCACGAACCTGCACCCCGCTCTAGAAGCGGAGGCGGAAGCCGCCACGCCAGGCATCGCGCACGTCGCCGCGCCCGGAGAACACCGTGGCTGCCTGGGGTTTACGGAAGCAGGGATGCCACACGCCCGAGCTGCGCTCCGGCGCGAGCTGGATGCCCTCGACCTCGATGGACTGGCGCCGCACGGCGGCCTCGTCGAGCCTGAGCCGGGAGCACGCGCTCGTCCTGCCGCCGAGGATGTCGTCGAGGACCACGAGCTCCCGAGCGGACAGCTCCACCCTCCGGCGATGTCGTGGGGCTCCGGGGAGAGCTCGATACCCGTCGTGCTCGGCCTCCACGGCGACGTGCGCCGGGGCGCGCTCGAGCTTGCGCACCTCCGCGCGCGCCCGGCGGCCGACGCGGAAGGCGCTCCACACCTCGCTCGAATCCACGTCGCCGAGCTCCACGGTGTTGTGGGCGCGTGTGGAGCGGGTGGTCTGACGGTCGCCGTCGGCCTTGTAGCTGGAGACCCCGTAGTCGACGACAGCGCGCTCTCCGCCGAGCCATAGCTCGAAGGTGAGGGCGTCCGCGTGCACGTGCCCGGGCTGATAGGGGGCACCATCCATCCCTGCGTCGAGCGCGAGCCAGGCCCGGTCGCCGAGCTGCAGGATCACCCAGCCGGTGTCTGCCAGGTGGTCGAACGACGGCGTGTCGTCCGGCGGCGTGCCGGGGGCCCCCCGCTCGCCGCCGGAGGCCCTGTCCGGCATGAAGAGGCCGAGGTCCGCGCCAAGGGCGAGGACCTGGTCGAGCTCGGGCGCGGCGTCGAGCGATGCATCGTTGAAGAGGGGGTACGAGCCGTCCGGCGCGCGCACGGCTGCGGCCCACCCGAGGGCCCTCTCCGCCGTCGTCCGCCAGCTCTCGGGCACCTCGCGCCCGGCCGCTCGCGCAAGCTCGATGGCCTCGAGCAGCCCGGCCGTCAGGGCGAGGTGGTACGACGCGGAGAGCTCGAAATGACCGCCGTCCGCGAGGAACTGCTCCGGGAGCTGCCAGGCCAGGATCGCCGAGCCGAGCCGCCACCACGCCTCGGCCTCGGGCCCGTGGGCCACCGCGCCGCCGCAGACGAGCCCGATCGCGTTTTCGAGGAGGTGATTGGCGAGCAGGTGCAGCTCGAGGCCGAGCGCGACGGCCCGACATGCGCGCGCCAGCTCTGCAGAGAGCCCGGGGCGGCCGAGGCGCGCCGCCACCGCGAGCCGGCGGGCGCGCACCGACGCGGGAAACGGGTGCGACGCGATCGGGTCGTCCCACGCGCTCGGGGCAGGGAGGGTCGGCTCGGCCCCGAGCTCATAGCCGTAGGCGCGCTCGTAGGCATGCAGCAGCGACCCCTCGGGAATGGCAGCCAGCCGCGCGCGCCCGCGCTCCTTCTCCGCGTCGGCGAAGGCCGCGAACCGCGGGCGCGACGCGGCAAAGCCCGGCCGGACGCGCGGCGCCAGGATCGCGCTCGGCCCCCCGCCGAGCGCGCGATGGCCGAGGGCGACCGGGCGGGCGAGCACCTGCAGCGGATGGAGCTGGACGAGGGTGCGGGCGATCCGCGGGACGTTCATCGCTCGCTCCTGCGCTGGCCTTCAGGAGAGCGCGAGCGGCGGATCACGCGCTCCAGCACATCGACATAGTCACGCGCGAGCATGTCGCGCTCGAACGACCGCATCACGTAGGCCCGCCCTGCGGGCCCCATGCGCCTTCGCCTCTCGGGATCGGCGGCGAGCTCGACGATCGCCCGGGTCATGGCCGGTACGTCCTCAGGGGGAGCGAAGACACCGGCGTTCGCCTCCTCGACGATGGACCGCGCTTCGCCGTCAACCGAGATCACGATCGGCCGCTCCATGGCGAGGATCTCGAAGATCTTGGACGGGATGACCGTCTGGAAGAGCTCGGTCTTGCGCAGTGGGACGAGGCAGATATCGGCGGTCGCATACACCTCGGTCATCGCGTCGCGCGGGAGCGCGCCGAGGAACGTCACATTGGAGAGCCCGAGCTCCCGGGCGCGCGCCTCCAGGCTGGCCCGCTCCGCCCCCTCGCCGACGAACAGGAAGCGAATGTCGTCGCGGGCGCGCAGGCCGCTCGCCACGTCGAGCACGGCGGAGAGGCCGTGCGCCATCCCGTGCGTCCCGACGTACGCCACGACGAGCCGCTCACCGAAGCCGAGCTTCTCCCGGAGCGGCGTGTCGCGCGAGGAGGGGGTGAAACGGTCGAGGTCCACGCCGTTCCTGATGACGTCGATCTTGTCGGCGGGGACCCCTCGCTGGGTGAGCCGCTCCCGGAAGCTCTCCGTGACGACAACGATCCCATCGGCCGCCTCGTAGAGGTGCTCCTCGACGCGCGTGAGCCCGCGCACGACCGCGTGCCCGGCCGACAGCGCGCCCACGGCCACGATCGACTCGGGCCAGAGGTCCCGCACCTCGAACACGAACGGCAGCCCGCGGAGCCTGGCGATCCCATAGCCGGCCACGGCCGCGAGGAACTGGGGGCTCGTCGCGATGAGGACGTCGGCCTGCGGCAACCCGAGCTGCGCGAGCGAGAGCGCCGACAGGGCGAAGGACCCGTACGCGAGCGAGCGACGCACCGTGCCCCGGTTGGCGGCGGCGTAGATCCAGGTGCGAAGGACCCGCACTCCGTGGAAGTCCTCTTCCACGCGGATCCGACCTCGGTACGCAGCCGGGATCACCCCTGTCGGGTGGTTCGGCATGCCCGTCAGGACCGTGACCTCGTGTCCGGCGCGCCGCCAGGCCCGGGCGAGCTCGGAGACGCGCGCGGCCGGCGCCCCGGGCTCGGGGGGAAAGTAGGGAGAGACGTAGAGGATGCGCATGAGGGCTTCGGGGAGGTCCTTGCGTGGAGAGCGAGCTGCGCTTCTGGTGGAAGAGGGCCGTCAGCAGCTCAGGATGAGCGCCTTGATCTCCGTTCCGCCATGGATGCTGTCGATGTGCCCGAAGCCACTCTCCGTCCGCGCGAAGAGCGAAGCCTTCTCGGCGTCGCGGTTGTCGATCACAAGGAGAAGCCCGTCAGGCGAAAGGGCGCGCCAGAAATTGCGCGCGGCCAGGCGGATCTGATCATCAGAGAAATAGGCGCGATTCAGGATGTTCGCTGCCTTGACGACCGTCGGCGCGGGGCCGTCCCACGGCTGGAAGATGTCGTGAGGCTTGAGGCGCACGCGGGCGTCTCGGCGCGCGATCTCGCGGAGCTTCGGCTGGACGAGGGATACTTCTGGATAGGCCGGGTCGAAGGGCGGGATGGCGCCGCGCGACCCTGGGAGCACCCAGCGCGACCAGCGGCGCGACCCCGCCGCCGCGGGATAGAACAGGAGGCGCGGGGTGGCCGCAAGGACGCAGGCGCCGTCGGCATCATAGAAGAACGCCCGCCCGCGGTCGTCGGCGCGCACCCGGAGCGAGAGCGCCCTGTCCGTCACATAGTACGCCTCGAAGGCGTCGCCGAGCGCGGCGATCAGATCGAGCGCCGTGCTCCCGTCGGAGGCACCGACATCGAGGACGACGGGGCGCTTCTGCCGAAGCGCTCCCACGAGGAGGGCATCGCTCTGCCGGTGCCTGCCCGGACGCGTCGTCTTGTAGGTGCCGCCCAGCAAGAGGACGGAGATGCGCTCCGAGAACACCTCGGGCGACGTGATCTCCTCGGGCCGGAGCAGAGCCCTCGGGTCCGGGAAGCAGACCCTGCGGGGCAGCATGCGCGCCGGCCAGCCTGAACGGTTCAAACGAACGGGGACTCTCATGATGATAGGGACCTGGCTTCTTCGTTCTTCATGTTCCGGCGCCGCACGCCGCACGGTTCATCCTTGCGGGCGCGCTGTCCCGCGTTGTCCTCGCGCCGGCCAACTCCCCCTCGGCGCGGCTATCGCCCCAGCGCCGACGAGGGGCCGAGGCGCGGGTCGCGCTGGCGCCGCCCGGAGCTCTTGCGTGTCGGGCCGAGCGCCGCCATCCCGCGCCGCAGGTGCGCGACCACCGAGGTGAGCACGAGCACCGCGAGCAGCGCGATCCCCAGCGACACCGCGATCTTGAGCAGCGCGGTCAGCTCACCACGAAACTGGTTGTATGCGAACGAGGCGAGGTTCACCGCCGTGGCGCGGACGAGCAGGGGCGAGCCGCGCGCGCTGGCCACGAGGAGCGGAAGCATGAAGAAGAACGCGCTGAAGACCGCGATCTCGATGGCCGTGCCGGCGAGCCCGAAGTTCAGGTACCCCTCGGTGGCGGCGCCCATCGCGAAGCCGGCGCCGCGGCGCGCGAGGTCGGGGGCCGTCCACAAGGCGTATTGCTGCGCGAGGCCGAGCGGTCGCTCGCTCCAGAGCGGCTTGGGCACCAGGATGAGGAACGCGTTCACCCAGCTTTCACCCGGGTAGCTGATGATGGGCGGCCGCTCGTTCACGATGGTGACGAGGTTGGCGTAAACCCGCTGGAGCTCTCCGATCTCCAGCGGGTTCTCGATCCGATCGAGGTATGCGCTGGCCGACGATATCTGTGCGTCAATCCCTTTGCCCTGCTCGGCGCGGGCGCCTTCCACGAAGAAGCCGTAGAAGACGACGCTCACCATCCCGACGGCCAGCCATACGCGTCGGATCTTGATGCCGTAGGCATGTGCGGCGAGGGCGATGGAGAGGACGAGCCAGACGAGGGGGCCCCGCCGGCCCATGACCGTATTGAGCAGGAAGCTCGCGAAGAAGAATAACCCCGCGAGCGAGATCACCCTCGGCACGGCCAGCCCGGCCTTGCGGAGCGATGCGGCCCGGAGCAGGAGGTAGACGACGGCCACCCCGATGAAATGCCAGCCGCCGAGGAGCAGCCCTTTGCCGTCTGCCTCGAGGTGATTGGAGGCGTAGTTCAACGAGAAGAACCGCCCCACGCCGATCGTGACGATCCACGTGGCCACGAGCCCCAGGCCGACCATGCCGACGAGGATCGTGGCCCAGTCCTGGTCCAGCGTCGCCTTTGGCCTGTGCATCGGGACCATGCGCTGCGTGTCTGGCGCTTCCTGGGGGCGGCTCAGCGCGGTGCACGCGATGGCGCACCCGACCGCGCCGGCATAGGCCACCCGCATGGCTGCCGTCTCATGGCTCGACAAGGAGAACTCGCGGGACATGAGGAGGCGCAGGACAGGTGAGTAGGCGACGCTGAGGAAATAGGTGGCTGGTATGTAGGTCTCTGGATCGAGCGGATGGAAGCGGGGGCCGCCGGCGCGGGCGAGCGACGGGGCGGCCAGCAAGAGCAGGAGGCCGATCGTCCACCCGCGCCCGTCGCCGAGCGCTCCCTCGAGGATCGGGCCGAGGGCCGCCAGCGTCCCGACGAGGAGCGTCGCGGTGATCCGGCCGAGGGGCGTCTTCGTCCGCCGCGCGGGCGCCGCGCCGGCGGCGCGCGCAGCGCCGCGCGCGCGGGGGAGTCTCAGCGAGAGCAACGGCGGCGCTCCTCAGTTCGGCAAGGGGGGTGGGGAGGGAGGTGGAGGACCGTCCGTCGGGGCCGGGGGCGCCGGCTCGGAGGGCGCGTGGTAATAGCCGTCCTTCCTGTCGCCATAGTAGTGGTAAATCCCGTACTCTTGGCGCTTCAGGTCGACGGCGTTCAGCACGACGCCCACGGTCTTGCCGCCGACGTCGAGCAGCGCGCGGATCCCATGGCGCGCGAAGTCGTGCCTCGTCGCGGAGGCGCGCACGACGAGGACCGTGCCATCGACCAGCGTCGACAGCACGGCGCCGTCGGTGACCGCGACGATGGGAGGGCTGTCGATGATGACCCGGTCGAAGCGGCTCTGGAGCTTCTGGAGCAGCGCCTGGAAGCGCTCGCTGTGCAGGAGCTCCGCCGGGTTCGGCGGGATCGGGCCTGCCGGGATGACGTAGAGGTTCTCCACCTCGGTCTTGAGCGCGCTCTCGTCGTCCACCACGGAGTCGTCGAGCAGCGCGCTGGTGACGCCGAGCTCAGGGCTCTTGCCGAAGATCTGGTGGATGCGCGGCTTGCGGAGGTCGCAATCGATGAGGACGACCTTCTGTCCGGCCTGCGCCATGGCGACCGCGATGCAGCAGCACACGGTCGTCTTGCCCTCGCTGGGCCCGGCGCTGGCGATGAGGAGCGTCTTGTAAGGCCGGTCGGGTGACATGAAGAGCAGGTTGGTCCGGATCGCGCGCGCTGCCTCGGCGATCCCGCTCGTCGGCTGATCGTGCACGACGAGCTCGCGCCGGCCCAGCTGGGGCGCGGTCTTGCCGCGGTGGCGCGCCCTGCGGCGCTGGGCTTCCTTCTGGTCCCGCTTGTCGAACTCCGGGAGGAGGCCGAGGAAGGGCAGCCCGAGCTCCCGCTCGACCTCATCCGGCGTCCGCAGCGTGCGATCGAGCATCGCCCGCGCCAGCGCCGCGCCGATCCCGAGGAGCAGCCCGGCGAGGATGCCTATCCCGATGTTGACGCCGACGCGCGGCCGCAGCGCGGTGAGCGGGAAGTTCGGCCGATCGAGGATGTGGATGTTGTTCACCCGAAGCATTCGCTGGAGATCGCTCTCCTTCGTGCGCTCCAGGACGAGCTGGTACAGCTTCTCTGTGTTGTCCTTCGTCCTGCGGAGTCGATCGTACTCGATCTTGAGGGAGTTCAGCTCGAACGCCTGCTTCTTCGCGTCCTCGAGCAGCCCCACGAGGCCCCCCTCCTGACGCTTCACGATGGCGAGATCGCGGTTGACCGCTCCCTGAACGTTCTTGATCTCGGCGATCAGCGCGCTCCTGTTGGCGGCGACCCGCTCGGTCGCGGCGCGGACGTCGGGGTGGTTTTCCCCCTTGCCGGAGCCGATGAGCGCGTCGCGCTCACGGACGCACTCCTCCTGGCGCGCGCGCAGCATCTGGAGGACCGGGCTCTGGATGAGCTCGGAGGCGGGGAGGTCGAGCGGGGTGTTCGGGTCGAGCTTCGACAGCTCGTGGCTCCGGGCCGCGAACTCTTCACGCTTCGTGCGCACGGACGTGAGAGCGTCGTTGATCTGCTTCATCTCCTCGCGCAGCAGGTTCGTCTTGTCCTCGAAATCGACGTCGAGGATGTTCTTGCTGAGCTTGTATTCGTGGAGCGACGTCTCGCTCGTCTCGAGATCGTTCTTCAGCTTGTCGAGCTGCGCCCGGAGCCAATCGACTGCTGAGTTCGTCGAGGCGACCGCGTCATCGAGGTTCTGCTCGATGTAGATGTCCATCAACGTGGACAGGATGCGCTGAGCCCGCTCGCGATCCGCGTCGTTGTAGCGGATCACCGCGAGGCGGCTGTCCTTCACCGGCTCGACCGCGAGCCGCTCGCGCAGGATCTCCGCGGCCTCCTCCGGGGTCACGGACATCGGCTCGGGCGAGGCCGCGTCCTTCGGGAGGTCCTTCAGAAAATAGGCATCGTTCTGCAGGTTGAGCTGGGCGACGACCGCCAGCGCCACCCGGATGGACCGGATGACCTTGTACTGGGTCTCATAGTACTCGCGGTTGTTCCAGTACGAGCCGGCGCCCATGTCGACCACGGTGTCGACCCCGCGGCCGAGCGGACGAGGAGGGTTCGGATCGAACTGCACCGTCGCCGCGGACTGATAGATCTTCTTCTGCCCGAGCGTATAGAACGTGACGCTGAGGGCGACCAGGAGCAGGGTGGTCAGCGCGATGGCCCAGTGCTTGCTGACCGTTCGCCAGGTGACGACGAGGTCGAACGTGCGCTCGCCTGAGATGTCGTCGCGGGGAGCGATCGTGGAAGGGGCTCTGGATTCGTCGGCCATAAGTCATGCGCTCGAAGCGCCTTCGTGGAGGGTAGAGGTCCGCGCGGAGGGCTAAGGTGCCCGCGGCGTCTCCAAAATTCAAGCCGGGGTTCTCAATAGGGGGACAATGTGGTATAATGTGCGCATCGTGACAATGCGCGGCCTGGCGGCGGGGGAGCGTCGGAGGAGGCGGGGTGCGGCACATTCTCGCGCGGTGCGACGCTCGCGCCGATGGAGTACACTCCGGCCGCGCGTTCGGAAGCGAGAAACGCGTTCGGGCAGTCAGAATGGAACGATCGTCCTTCATGGCGCGCGGCGCGGTCGCGAGCGCCGTTTGCTCTGCGCTCCTCCTCGAGGGGGCCTCGGCCTTCGCCGACTGGCCATCTGCCCGTCACGACGCGCAGCGCACGGGCGCCACGACGTCCACGAGCAATATCGTGAAGCCGGCGCCCTACTGGCGGGCGTACCTCGGCGGTGTCCTCTCGACAGGCCGGGTGCTCGCAGGGGATGTGAACCAGGACGGCGATATCGACCTGATCTTTGTGTCCGGCGGCCGCGTCGTCCTCTCCGATCCGCTGGGGTTCGTCCGCTGGCGCACCCCATCGCTGGGATTGCAGACGCTGCACTCCGTCGACGATCTCGACGGAGACGGGCGGGTCGAGATCGTCGCGCTGAGCGGCGCGGGCGCAGCGGTCATCGATGGATCGAGCGGAGCCATCCTGTGGCGCGAGGACGCCTCGGAGCTCGGGACGCTCGGGGCCGCGCGCCTCGCGGATTTCAACGGCGACGGTCATCTCGATCTCTTCCTGGACGAGTGCGGCTGTTGCGCGGTGCGCACGGACAGCCCTGGTGTCATCTACAGCTTCGCTGGGGGGTTCGGTGCTGTCGAGAGGTTGCCGCCTCCTCCGCGGCGCACGCGCTGCAACGCGACGATCGACACCGTGGGCGACTGGAACGGAGACGGCGCCGACGATCTCCTCGTGTCCTCGTATGACCAGCTGTTCCTCGTCTCGGGAACAGGGGACGTCTTCGCGAAGTCGGCCAGCATCGGCGCCCACCTCGGCGGGGCCGTCTGCGAGGCGGTGACCCTGGGCGACCCGGCCAGCCCCGGTCAGCTCGCGCTCTGCTTCCAGAATCGGGTCCGCAACAACCAGGGCGCGCGCGAGGTCACCCTGCTCGCGTACAGGCCGGACGAGAGCCCGTCGCTGGCTGTGGTCTGGCGAAAAACCCTCAGCCCCAAGGACGGCGGCGATGCCCGCGCCCCGACGCGCCTCGCGTGGGATCTCGACGGCGACGGCGCGCTCGAGGTGGTGGCGAGCGGCAAGGTGGGCGAAACCTGGACGACCTTCGTGCTCGATGCAGCCACGGGCGCCGAGCTCGCTACCATTCCTGATGCGATAGCGCAGGGCGCGGTGCCAGGAGATGCCGGCTCCGAGCAATGGCTCGTCACGTCGCTCGAAGAGCGCGTGTCGGCGTTCCGGTTCAGCCGAGCCGGCGGTGGCTCGCTGGAGCGGCTCTGGTCGCTGGACGGCGAGCGGGTGCGCACGCGGTTCGACTGGGCAAGATCCCGCAGGACGAACCTCGGCTTCTCGCTGGTGACTCCGGATCTCACGGGCGACGGACGTGGTGAGCTCGTGCTGGAGTCGACGTCGGAGCCCGTGGCGCTCACCGCGGTCGACATGCGGGGAGGCGGGACATCGGTCGCGGGCGTCTATGCCGTCGAGTCCGGCAGCGGCGTCGCGGCGCTCGAGCTGCCCGTCGCGACGTCTCCCTCGTGGCCGCGGCTGGTGGTCTCCCGGGCCGATGGGTTCCTCACGCTGCTCGACGCGTCGTTCGAGCCCTCGAACCTCGTGCGGGAGGGGCGCGACGTCCTGCCCGGGATGCGCGTCGGCGGTTTCTATACAGGTCCTGGCGCCTACGTCAATTTTGGCCGCGCCCCGCTCGCCGCGAGGTTCTCTCCGGAGGACGCCGCCGCCAGCGTCGTGGTCGTCGACAGCCGGGGCGACCTCCTCCGGATCGCGTCCGACGGCGCGAGCAATGTGGCGCCGGCCAAGCCCGCCTGGCGCGTGAAGGACGCGTTCGGCGCGTCCATCGTGCCCGCCGAGGGGAGCTCGCCCGCGACGCTCGCGTGCTTCAGGCGGATGCACCCGCTCACCGATCCGGTGAAGTACGCCGTCGCGACGCTCGACGCGAACGGCAGGCAGACGAGCGAGACCCCGCTCGAGAAGCCCCCCGTGTGGGACGTGCTGCACGGGGATCTCGACGGAGACGGCGCGCGCGAGCTCGTGGCGGTCACGGTCGATCCGAGCCTGCACACCGACGTCCTCGCGATCGAACGCAGCGGCGGAGAGCGGTGGAGACACCGTATCGACGCCTCCGGCGGCACCCAGGCTGTCGCGATCGCCGACTGGAACGGCGACGGCGCGGAGGACGTGGCGGTCGCGATCAACAAGGCCAAGGTGCTCTCGGGTCGGAACGGCACCCCCCTCGGCGAGAACCCGGAGACGCTGCTCTATTTCATGCCCATCCTCGCCGACGTGTCGGGAGATCATCGGCTCGAGATGACCCTGCAGGGCGGGTATGCCCCTGCGCGGGCGCTGCCGAACGACCTGAGCGCCGCGCTGTGGAAGGGCGCGGAGGACATCCGTCCCTACCCGCACGGCGCGATCGCGAGCTGCGACGGCAAGACCGTCCTCATCGAGGGGTCGTTCATGAACCCGGCGCGACTGACGTTCTCCGTGCTCGAGGCCGCCGGCGGGGGGCGATCGAGCTTCATCGTCCTTGCGGGCGACGGCGCGTTCGACGCGGAGGCCGCCGCAGCGCAGGCGGGCGCCCCGATGGGCCAGCTCGGAGACGTGGCGATCTCGCGGAACCTGACCGGGCGCGCGTCCGCCGGTCCGACCGCCCTCGTCGGCTCCACGAACGGCTTTCTCTATGCGGTCGACGCGTGCTCGGCGCGCCTCGTGTGGTCGTATGCTTTCGGCAGCCCCGTCGGCTCACCGAGCCTCGCAGACACCGACGGTGACGGCCACGACGACATCCTCGTGAGCGTGGCAGATGGCTACCTCTACGACATGCGCCACGAGATCCTGCCGGCGCCCGAGCTCGTCTGGGATGTCGATCCGAGCAGGGGCGATCAGGGCGAGGACATCGACGAGATCGAGACCAGAGACACGCTCCATATGAGATGGTCGAAGGTCGACGGCGCGGCGTCGTATCAGGTGACGGTCGTGGGGGGGCAAGGCGATTACCTGAGCTCGCCTGCGTGGCAGGACGTCGGCGACGTCGCCGAGGCCTCGATCGGCGGGCTGCCGCTCCTCGACGGGGCGAAGTACTACGTCGGCGTGCGGGCGGTCTCTGCCGCCGGGCTCTCGCCGGACCGGGGGTCGGACGGCGTGATCGTGAGGGTGCCGCAGGGCCAGGGGGGAGGCGGCGGGGCAGGAGGCGCTGACGGCGGTGGCGGGGTAGGGGGCGCTGGCGGCGGTGGCGGGGCAGGGGGCGCCGGCGGCGCGGGTCCCGGCGGAGCCGGCACGGCTGGATGGGACGACACGCTGCTCTACGGCCGTGGCTGCGTCTGCAGCGAGGTGCCAGGGCAGCGCCCGGCCTCGTGGGCGGCCGGCCTCGGCGGTGTCGCCTTGGCGCTCGTTGCCCTCGTCCGGGCCCGCGGCTCGACGAGCGCCTCGCCGAGCCGCCGCGCGACCAGGGCACCTCGTGGGCGCTGGCCGCACGACGGGCGGCCGGCACGCTAGAAGCTGATGCCTCCACCGAGCGCCACCGTGAGCGCGAAGGCTGCTGTCAGCAGGAGTATCGCGGCGAGCGTGTACCGTCGCACCGGCGCATCGATCACGAAGGCGAGGCGCGCCACGCCGACCAGCACCGAGGGGCCGAACACACCGAAATGGCGGACCAGGAGCGTCGGCGCCAGCAGGAGCCATCCGGCCACACATGCGCTGCTCAGCAAGCTGCCTGCCGCGAGCATGCGGCGCGAACCCGGGCCAGAGAAGTAGATGCACATGGCGTCCGTGATGAGCGGAGCCATCCCCGAGACCAGCATCGTCATCGTCATGGCGTCGCGCGCGGCGCCCGAGTACGGCAGCGCGGGGATCCGGACCGTGAAGATCACGTAGATGGTCGCGCCGACGATCGAGAGCAGGGCGGCCGGCGGCAGCCAGGCGCGCAGGGCGCGTGCCTGCCAGGCCGCCTCGTCTCCCGACCTGCTCGCGCCCGCGATGGCGCGCGCGGCGAACGCCTGCGAAGCCTGGGAGAGCACCACGGCGAACGACCAGTAGAGCACCTGCTGCCCGACGCGATGGTCGCCGATGAGCTTCAGGTTGGCGCTGAGCGAGATCGGGTAAACGAGGACCGTCGAGAAGTTCGCAATGGAGTACGGAAATGCGCGCCGGACGACGAGCACCGCGTAACGTGCGGCGCGCCGGAGCCGGGTCGGGCGCAGGAGGAGCAGCGCGGGCGAGGCGCCGGCGATCCCGATCGCGACGGCGACGGCATCGGGGCGCCCCGCCAGCGCGGCCAGCATGGAAGCGCCGGGGGAGAAGACGAGGAGCACCGCGAGCGCGTGCAAATACCGCCCCCGGAGCTGCCAGATCGGCCAGATGCTCGGCGAGGCGGCGGCGAGCAGCGAGCACGCGCTGAAGAGCGCGGTGACCACCCCCGCCGTCCCGCCCAGCCCCGAGGTCAGCTCGTGGGTGAGCGTGCAGCTGAAGGCGAACGCGGCGATGAGGGCGATGGCGCCGCCCACGAGCGCGCGGCCGCCCCTGGTCGCGAAGGCGCGCGCCCGGCGCGCAAGGATCGGCGCGAGGCCGGCGGAGACCAGCGCGACGACGACCATCCCTCGCGATGTGTAGTTGGCGAGCGCGGCGAGCGCCGCGGGCGTGGCCGACAGCGCGAGCGCCCACTGGGCGGCGAGCGAGGCGGCGCGGGGCAGGATGACGGCGAAAGCGACCCCGGCGCCGCCGTGCATTCCAGCGCGCAGCAACGACGACAGCTTCACAGGGCGATTCGCGGGAGATTGAGGAAGGCGAGCATGGCCACGATCGCGCACAATCTACCTACGGGCTGAGCGACGGCGCCAGCGCCTTCGCCTTCTCCTCGAGGACCCGCTTGCGCAGCGCGGGGTCCTGCCCCCCGCGCCGCTGCAGCAGGCGCTCCAGCGCCTTCGACGCCTCGATGTGCGCGCCCGCGCGGCTCGCGGCGTCGGCCAGCTTGAGGAGGCGCTCCTCCGTCGGCTCGTCCTGCGCTGCCCGCGCGTAGTAGGTCACGGCCGACGGATAGTCCCCGCGCGCCGCGAGCAGGTCGCCGGCCCATGTCGACGTCGCCGCGCACGCCGCGAGCGAGGTGCACGACGCGGAGAGCAGCTCGCGGAGCGCGGGGAGGAGCCTCTCGGACGAGGCCATCTGCGCCGCCGCGACGACCCGCAGGCGAAGACAGCCCGCCCGGTTGTCCAGCCGCTCGCAGCTCCCCGCGAGCAGCTGCTCCGCCTCCGCGCCCTTCTTGCTCAGGAGGAGGAGCCGCGCCCTCAGCTGGACCGCGAAGAACGAGCGGTCGTCGAGCCCCTGCACCGCCGCGGCGTGCGCCTCGATCTCCCGCTCGCAGGCGGCCCTCCGCGCGTCGTCACCGCCGCAGCGGGCGGAGCCCGGGGCCTCCAGCATCGCGAGCAGCGCATCGCCGGCGGCCCAGTGCGCTCCGACCCGCGCGCGGTCGCGCGCGATCGCCTCCTCCGCGCAGCGCAGGCGCAGGTCGACCTCCTCCCGGCGGTCGCCCGCGGTGGCCATGCGCTCGAGCACCTCGACCCCGGCCTTGCCTTCCGGCACGGCCCGCAGCAGCTCCTCCCACGTCTGGGTCCACTGCCGGGCGAGCCCCGCGGCGGTGGCGGTCACGCCGGGGTCGTCCTCCACGGCGAGCCGCAGGCTCAGGAGCGCCTGCTCCTTGGCGCCGCGCGACGCGAGCACCTCCGCGAGCAGGAGGTGAGCGCGCCCGTGGCGGCGCGAGCGCTCGAGCGTGCGCTGGAGCCATGGGATGGGGCTCTCGCCGCTGCCCCGCAGCGCGGCGACCGCGCCGAGCAACGGGAAGTACGGCTCCGCGGGGTGGCGGAGGATCGCCGCGCGGAGCTCCTCGCGGAAGCGTGGCCAGCCGGCGCCGCTCGCCGCGCCGGCGTCGCTCTGCGCGCGCAGCGATCGGCGGTCGTGGTCGACGTCGCGCCAGCCGAAGCGCACCATCAGGGAGACGAGCACGAGCGCGGAGACCGCCGCGCAACCCGCCGCCTGCCACGGCCGCCACCGCTCCGGGCCGGGCTCGCCCGCCGGAGCCTCCAGCCGCGGCCGCTCGCCGTAGGCATCACCCCAGAGCGAGCCCAGGGTCGCCGCGAGCGCGATGCTGACGCCTGGCACCTCGAGCCCGAGATCGAACAGGTTCTGGAGGAGGAGCACCGCGCAGCCGACCCAGGCGCCCAGCGCCGCCGTGCTCGCGCGCAGGGCGATCTTCCCCGGGCGAAACGCGACGCCGAGCGCGACGAGCGAGGCCGCCGCGACCGGAGCGCCCCACTCGGCCGCCCACTGGATCACGACGTTCTCGGCGTGCGTGAACACGATGTTCCCTGGCGACTGTCGGTACGCGGGGAACACCGTCTCGAATGCGCCGCGCCCGATGCCGAGGAGCCAGTGATCCGCGAGCAGCGGGAGCGTCGAGCGAAAGAGCGACAGCTTGTCGAGGTTGTCGTCCGCCATCTCCGAGAGCGTGCGGTTCGTCGCGGCGAGCGCGGCCAGCAGCGCGCCGCCGCCGATGGCCACGCTCAGCAGCCAGGCCGCCGCGCCCCGGCCGCGGGCGGCGGCGCGGTGCCTGCCGCGCCGCCGCCGCGAGAGCAACGCGAAGAGGGCGAGGCCGAGCGGCAGCGCCAGCAGCCCTCCGCGAGACGACGCGATGATGCCGACCCCGACGATCGTGGTGAGCCCGACGCCGATGACCCAGGCCGGCAGGTGCGGCCTGCTCGTGAGCAGCAGCCCGACCCCCGAGAGGACGCCGAGGTTCAGGTAACCGGCGAGGTTGTTCGGGTTGAGCAGCGGCCCGACGTGCCATGACGCCACCGAGAACCGCGGTTGATACAGGCCGAAGACGGTCGTCGCGCCGAGCAGCCCGTGGGCGATCGTCGTGAGCGCGGCGAGGAACGCGCTGCCGAAGACCAGGGTGATCCCGAGCTTCGCGCCGCGCCGCGCGCCGACGAACGCGGCCGTGATGAAGACACCGGTATAGGTCAACCATTTCACGGCCTCGACCAGCGTGGCCCCGGGGTCGAGCGAGACGCTGGCGTACCGCGGCGCCGCCTCGCCGAGCGGCATCAGGGAGCGCGACCAGATGTCGGCGCTCGCCGGCGAGAGCCGCTCGAGCCACGCGAGGGGCATCGGCACGGCCTGCAGCAGGGTATACGCGGTCAAGCCGAGCAGCGTGAGCGCCGGCAGCGTCTTCACGTGAGACGCCTCGCCGCCGAGCGCGCTGGCGCGGAGCGAGAGCGCGGCGGCGATCGCCACGACCGCGGACACCAGGGCCAGCGTCGGCGTATGGACAGCGCCGATGGAGAGCACGGACCCGGCGACGGTGGCCCCGAGCAGCCACGGGATCACGCGCTCGGCGACCGGCGGTGCGGCGCCTCCTGGGCGGCCCCGCGCCGCGGCGCCCATCGAGCGCCGGAGCTCGGCGGGCGACCTCAGCTTCGGGCGTGTGGAGTCCGTCGTCACGGCCGGACAGGGTAGTCGATCTGCGCCGCAGAGGGACGGGATCGCTCACGGTAGCATCGAGTCGACCGAGTCGACCGAGTCGACCTGCGCACTCCCGGGATTGACCGAGAGAGTGTGAGATGACGAGCATCCATCCATGAGCGCTGTCGCGCTCCGCCGCGCATCAACGGGCCTTCTTTCGCGTTCACCGCCGTGCGGTCGAGCTCGAAGCGGTCGCTCGATGCGCCCCTCTCGCGCGCTCCCGACCACGCCTCTGGCGAGCAGCTCGCCGTCGCGACCTGCTCCGAGGAAGGCGCTCGCGCAGCCTCGCTGCTGGTGTAGAGTGCGCCGCGTGCTCACGCTCCCGGCACATCCTCTGCTCGAAGTCGCCGCCTTCGTCACGACGTTCCCCGCGCCGCTCGGCGAGCTGCAGGGGAGCGACGCGCTCCGCGGCCTCCTGTCCGACAAGGCCTCGGCCCCGTTCCGCTCGGACGACGCCGTGCGGTCGGCGGTCCGCGATCTGCTCCGGCACGGCGGCTACAAGCCGACCGGAAGGGGCAAGCCGGCCTCCGAGTACCTCATCCGCGCCGCCGAGGGGGGATCGCTCGCGGCCATCAACGCGGCCGTGGACGCGTGCAACGCCGTGTCGCTGCACACCGGCCTGCCCATCAGCGTGATCGATCTCGACCGCGCCCGCCCGCCGCTCCGCATCGAGGTCGCGCCCGCTGGCGCCCGCTACGTGTTCAACGCCTCGGGGCAGGAGATCGATCTCGAGGGGCTCCTCTGCGTCTTCGACGCGGAAGGCCCGTGCGCGAACGCGGTGAAGGACGCGCAGCGGACGAAGACGCACGCGGGGACGACCCGCACGCTCTCGGTCCTCTGGGGCAGCCGCGCGCTGCCGGGCCGCGCGGCGGGGGCGGCCGCCTGGTACAAGGAGCTGCTCGCCGGCGTCGGCGCGGCGACCTCGGACGCGCCGCTCGTGGCCTGATCGCCCCGGCGCGCGGGCGCGCTGGCCGGCGCCTCCCGCGCACGCCGGTGTGCGCGCCGCCGCTGCTGCGCGCGCCCTACGGCTTCGCCGCAGGGGCGTCGGGGAGCGTGATCACGTTCTCGTCCTTGTCGGTGAGCCACCGCCAGTTGTCGACGAGCCCTGTCGAATCGAGCTGATGGTCTCCGGCGTCGTACGCCCCCCATCGGATCTTGATCTCCGTGTTCGGCTCCACGGGCGCCGAGGTGACCAGCCAGCTCGTCCCAGCGCGGCTCTCGAACCCCGTCCCGAGCAGCTCCCGGGTCCCGCGGGTGCATGCGTAGACCCTGCCGTCGAGATCGCAGGGCGGGCCGCCCGCGCAGCTGCAGACGTCGATGAAGGTGCTGTTGACGCTCATCGCGTTCCTCTCGCTGTCGAACAGGATGTGGCCATCGATGAGGTTGGCCGGCCGCGGGGAGAGGAACGCGACGAAGTAATCGTTGAAATTGTCGCAGACGACTGGCCAGTCGAACGTGACGTAATTGACGTTGAACGCGAAGCCGTGGACGTTCGACGGGACCCGGAGGGTGATCTCGACGGCGGTCGGGTCGGACGGCTTCGCTTGCACGAGATCTTCACAGTTGCGAGGGACCTTCGGAAAGCCCTGCGGGAAATCACCTTCGTACTTCTTGTCGAAGCCTTCCGGGCTCTCGAACCCCTCGTCGTTCTGCGTCCGCGCCGTGCCGCTCGAGAGGGCGAGCAGCCGCTTGCCCGCCCTCGGCGGGACGTTGGGCCCGAACGCGGGGAGGACGCCGTGCCCGAGGTGGAAGTTGGCGAGCAGCTCGGGCTCCTGCGGCGGCGGCGCGCCGTCGACCATGACCCAGGCCGCGGAGACCACGCCCCAGTCGTCGGGCCCGGACGACATCTTGCACAGCTCGACCGCCCTCGCGGCGCTGAGCGGATCCAGGTCGTCGAGCGGGATCCCGTCGTCGCACGGCTCGGGCACGTTGTCGGCGATGCCGTCGCAGTCGTCGTCCACGGGCTCCGGCGAGGCTCCCCCTTCTCCACCGACCGTCGGGAGCTCGAGCGCTCGCGGGTTGACCAGCGCGTTGCAATCGTCGCAGTCCCCGTCGAGCTCCGTGAAGCCGTCGCCGTCGTCGTCGACATCCGGCGAGCCGCTGCAGCCCGCGCTCCCCGTGCCCACACCCGCGGACGTGGCGACGGTCGACGCGTCGACCGTCGTTTCGGCTGTCGTGTGCGGTATCCCGCCGGTGCTGGAGGCGCTCGCGGCGCCGCCCTCCCCGACATCGAGGCCGCCTACCGGTCCGATGTTCCCGGTGCAGGCCGCGCCCACACACCCTGCTGCAGTGATGAGGCTCAAGAAATTCAACCAAGGTTTCATCGGTGCTCCTCGAGGTCGCATGGAACCAGGGAGGTTCGGTCGATCCGGCGATACGGGAGTCGTCGATGATTTTATCAGCAGAAGCGGCCGCAGCAGTCAGCCCATCCCGGCAAAGGGCGGTGCTTTTTTGTGAGGTGGGTGCCCACATCGTGGCACCTGCATCCGACCCAGGCGCCATGTTCATGCGCGCTCCGGGAGAGGCGGGCTGCGTCGACAAAACGCAGAACGCCGGCGCTTCGACAGCGCCGGCGCTCTCGGCCCCTCCGAGGGGCCGTCACGGTTCGCCCCGCTCACACGCAGCGGGCGGAGCGTTCCGAACGATCAGGCCTGGGCGCCCACTTCCTTCTTGCCCTTGCGCTTCGGCTCCTTCTTGCTCCCGGAGCCGTTCGTGGCCGCGGGGACCGCGGCGAGCGTCGGGCGCAGCAGGTCCTCGGCCAGCTTGGCCGCGCGGTCCGTCTTCTCCCAGGTGAACTCGTCGCGCCCGAAGTGGCCGTACGCGGCCGTCTTTCGGTAGATGGGCTTCAGCAGATCGAGCTGCTCGATGATCGCCTTCGGCCGCATGTCGAAGTTCTGCATGATGTACTTCTCGAGCACGTCCTCACCTACGCGGCCCGTGCCGAAGGTGTTCACGTGGACGCCGACCGGCTGGGCGACGCCGATGGCGTAGGCGATCTGCACCTCGCAGCGCGCCGCGAGCTTGGAGGCGACGACGTTCTTCGCGACGTAACGCGCGTAGTAGCAGGCGGAGCGGTCGACCTTCGTCGGGTCCTTGCCGCTGAAGGCGCCGCCGCCGTGCCGGCCCATGCCGCCGTAGGTGTCGACGATGATCTTGCGGCCGGTGAGGCCGGCGTCGCCGAAGGGGCCGCCGACCACGAAGCGGCCGGTGGGGTTCACGTAGATCTTCGTGCTCCGATCCATCAGCTTGGCCGGGATGCTCTTCTCGATGATCAGGCTCCGCACCGCGTCGACGATCGTCTTGTGCTTGACCTCGGGGCTGTGCTGCGTCGACACGACGACGGCGCTCACGCGCACGGGCGTCTGATCTTCGTACTCGATCGTGACCTGGGTCTTGCCGTCGGGGCGCAGCCAGTCGAGCTTCTTGGATTTGCGGAGATCCGCGAGCTTCCGGGCGAGCCGATGGGCATAGCTGATGGGAGAGGGCATCAGCTCCGACGTCTCGTCCGTCGCATAGCCGAACATGAGCCCCTGGTCGCCTGCCCCCTGCTCCTTGAAGAGGCCCTCGCCCTCGGTCACGCCGCGGGAGATGTCGGGCGACTGCTTCTCGATCGCCGTGAGCACCGCGCACGTCTCGTAGTCGAAGCCCATCGCGGCGTCGGTGTAGCCGATGTCCTTGATGGTGTTGCGCACGACGACCGGCATGTCGACCCACGCCGAGGTGGTGATCTCGCCGGCCACGACGGCCATCCCCGTCTTCACCAGGGTCTCGCACGCGACGCGGGCCGTCGGATCCTTCTCGAGGATCCCGTCCAGAATGGCGTCGGAGATCTGGTCGCACACCTTGTCGGGGTGTCCTTCGGTGACGGACTCGGATGTGAACTGGTAACGGCGCATGAATCGCTCCTTCGGCGGACTCGAAATCGGACCTCTACGCATAGTTCGAGCGCGGGGCACCGTCAACGCGAGCCGCGGCCTTCCGCGGACAAAAGCGCCGGCCGGACGAGCTGCCTCCGGGCTGTCGGTCAGTGTGGACCGCGCTGGCGGCTGTCGCTGTCGAGCCGCACCGACGTCTCGCGGCGGCTGCTGCCTGGGCAGCACTCTGACTCGGCTAGCTTCCTTGCTTCCCGGTGCGTCGCGCTCCCTGCTCCAGGCGAAGGAGCTGCGCTGCCCGCGGGGAGCTCGCCGGTGGGATCCGCCGTGACACCGGACGAGCGGGGGGCGTCGGGCCGCCGATCCGGTGCGCTCCCGGAGGCGCGCCGCCAGAGGCTATGATGCCGCGCATGACGTTCGACGAGATCAAGGCGTGCCTCGAGCGCGAGGGCTGGGCTGTAGAGGTCGTATCCAACGACACCATGCGCAGCGACTTTCAGGGGGCCGAGCGGCACTTCCCGCTGTTCGTGCGGCTCTCGCCCCCCTTCGTCGTCTTCGCGGTGATCCCGTTCGTGCGGCTCCCGCTGGAGCTCGAGGAGGGCGACGTGATCGTGCGGCGCCTGCTCCAGCTGAACCGTGAGATCAACATGGCCAAGCTCTCGGCCGACGAGGAGGGCGACGTGATTCTCAGCGTCGAGTACCGCCTCCAGGACCTCGATCCGAGCGAGGTGCGCGACGCCGTCGATGTCCTCTCCTTCTACGCGAACAAGCACTATGCCGAGCTCGTGGCGCTCGCCGCGCAATGAGCGGTCACCGGCCCCGCTTCAAGGCGGGATCTGCTCCTCTCTTGGCTTGAGCCCCTCGTGCGCCCTGAGCTCCGTGCGCACGACCCGGACGCGCCGCACGTCGCGCCCGCGGACGACGGTGAGCTCGACGAGGCTCCCGACGGCGCCGCGGAGCCGATCGCGCACCTCTGCCGACGAGAGATCACGGACATACACGCCATCAATCATCATGATCTCGTCGCCCGGGATCAGCCCCGCTCGCTCGGCGGCGAGGCCCGGCGGCACGTCGCGCACGTAGAGCGCCAGCGACTCGTTATCTCGCCCAAGGACAGCGCCGATGGATCCCACGCTCGCGGTGCACCCCGCGGCCACGAGCAGGAGCGCCGCGCTCCAGGATCTGCTTGCCACCGCGCCACCATAGCGCCGAGGAGCCCCGGCGCGCTGCCATTCTCGCAGGGCGCCCCCCGGAGCGCGCGGCGTGGCGCGACAGCCACGTCAGACCGGCTCCAGCGGACGCGCGCGCTCGTCCAACATCGCAACATCGCAGGCGAGAGAATGTGATTTTACAGGACAGGGAGCGCTCGAGTGTGCCTGTCGCGTACGCACGCGAGGTGCGAAGCGCGGTTCTCGGTGGGGCCTCGGGAGCGCAAGCGACTACGCAGCCGGTCGCCGGCGGCGCGAGATACGCCCTGGAAAGCGCGGCGTTGCGCCAGGACGCCGGCCCGCAGCGATCTGTCACGCCATGGCCATCGAGCGGTCGCAATCCAGTTGGTCCCCAGGGGCGGCTGCCCTAGAGTCCGGGCCGGGGTCACCGATGCCTGAACCGCGCGCTGCTGCCGAGAGCTCCACACCTGCCGCTCAGTCCGGCGGTGTGCCCGGCGGCTGGAAGATGCGCATGGAGGACCCGCTCAATCGCTACTACCGGTACCCGATCGCGCGTTGGATCGTGCGGGCGCTGATGAGGACGCCGGTCACGCCGAACCAGGTCACGCTGGTTCAGCCGCTCTTCGCTGCGCTGGCCGGTTACCTGGTGACGTTCGATGATCCGAGGCACCTCATCGCGGGGGCGCTCGTGTTCGAGCTCCGCTCCATCCTCGATTGCGTGGACGGCGCGCTGGCGCGGGCGAAGCGGATGGTGAGCCCCGCGGGGCACGCCATTGACGGCCTGGCCGACTGGCTGGGCGTCGTCTTTCTTTATGTCGGCATCTTCTGGCACGTTCGCCTTCACCCGCCGGCGGAGGGCCCGTGGAGCGCGACCGTGTCCACGAACGCTCTCCTGCTGATCGCGCTGCTCCAGGGGGCGCTCCGCTCTTTCTCCGCGGACTACTTCAAGCTCAAGTACTGCTCGATCTTCGAGACGGGTACGGACGAGACGGCGGACGTGCTGCGCCGGAAGATCCAGGCGCTCGGCCCCTCGTCCTCGTTCTTTGCCCATTTCGATGTCTTCATCGGGCGCATGGGGCACCTCGCGTTCGAGCACGAGTGGTTCGACCCGCGGCGGAGCCAGTCCTCGACCAGCGCGGATCAGGTAAAGCAGCTGATCCGGGAGGAGGCGTCGCCGCTCACGCGCTTCATCGGCGCGCTCTGGGCGATATCGAACGGCGACGCGTTCCTGTCGATGGTGGTGCTGACGCTCCTCGTCGACCAGCTCTGGCTGGGTCAGGTCTTCTTCGCGACGGGCGGGGTCGTCTGGATCGTCGCGGTCATCTGGCTGAACGGCTGGTTCCTCCGCGGCGCATCCCGGCGCGCGAAGCTGGCCATGGCCTGAGCTCGGCGACTGGGCTGCGCCGCGCCGAGCTCGGGCCCGCTCTAGAGGGAGCTCGCCAGGCGGCGGGCCTTTTCCACGTCCTCTTCGAAGTCGATCTCGGTCCAGGGAAGGTCGTCGACGCGCTCGATACCGAACGGTATCTCCTGGAAAGCGCGGTCCATCGCGGCCTCGTACTCCTGATCGAGGCGGCCTGCGGAGACCTCCTCCTCAAGGAGCCGCTGCATCGCGCGGCCGCCCTGCGGACCGACCTTGGCGAAGCCGACGGTCTCGCCGGCGATGTCCCAGTCCTTGCCGACGCGGCGCGCGATCTTGAGGACGCGGCCGGCGCGGACGCCGACCATCATCTCTTC
This sequence comes from Sorangium sp. So ce693, assembly GCF_051521375.1. Classification (NCBI taxonomy): domain Bacteria; kingdom Pseudomonadati; phylum Myxococcota; order Polyangiales; family Polyangiaceae; genus Sorangium; species Sorangium sp. So ce693. The sequence continues at coordinate 10,575,508 of NZ_CP150347.1, read as the reverse complement.
GCCGCTCTCCTCCGAGCTCGCGTCGACAAGCAGGCAGTTCTCCTGCGGCGAGCTCACGAGGCGCCGCAGCAGCGCGGCGGGGTACAGCACGTCGGCGTCCATCCACAGCCCGCCGCCCGACAGCCGATCGGCCGCGACGTGGAGCGAGACGATGCTGCCGTGGGTGAACCGCGGGTTCTTGACGAGCTCGACCTTCAGCGAAGGGCGGAGCGAGGCGAGCGCCTCCTCGATCATCTCGTGCCGGAAGCCGACGACGATCGTCAGATCGGTGACGCCGCTCTCGGTGAGGTTCACGAGGTGGCGCTCGAGCAGCGTCTTGCCCTCGATCGAGATGAGGCACTTCGGTGCGTCCCGGCCGATGCGCCGGCCGCGGCCGGCGGCGAGCAGGATGGCCCTCATCGGCGCGCCTCGGCCGCGAAGCGGGACGCGAGCTCCTGCGGGGTCTCCGCGACGCGGCCGATGCCCTTCACGGTGCCGCCGTCGACGAGGGCGAGGACCATCACCGGGCCCGGCTGCACGAGCGCGACGCGCAGCGACGCCTCGAAGGACTCGACGGAGTCGGCGCGGTGCGTGGCGCGGTAGCCGACGGCGCTGGCGACCGACTCGAGCTTCACGTCGCCCGAGATCGTCCGCTGCCCGCCCGTCGAGGCGTGGGAGCGGTTGTCGAGGACGACGTGCACGAGGTTCGCCGGCCGCTCGCTGCCGACGCTGGCGAGGGCGTTCATGCCCATGAGGACGTTGCCGTCGCCGTCGAGCACGAAGATCCGCTTGCGCGGCTGCGCGAGCGCGAGCCCCAGGCCGATCGACAGGCCGAGCCCCATCGAGCCGATCATGTAGAAGTTCGAGGGCCGGTCCTGCGTCGTGTAGAGCTCACGGCCGATCATGCCGTTGCAGCAGACCGCGAGGTCGTCCTTGCCGACCGCCGCCGTGAACACCTTCAGCGCTTCGAGCTTGTTCATTCGAGCACCCCCGCGGGCACGATGAGCGCCGCCGGCTGCCTGGTGGAGAGCATGACGTCCTTCGCCCACTGCACCTGGGGCCCCATCGGCTCGGCGGCCCGGAGGACGCGGTGCTGGATCTTCATCAGATCGAGGATGGGGAGCATGATCTCGCCCATCATGATGTGCTCCGGGGCGTCGTTGCCGCCCTCGCCGCGCCACGAGATGACGAGCAGCGCGGGCACCTCGTACATCGTGCTGAGCGAGGCCAGCGCGTTCACGGAGACGCCGAGCCCGGAGTTCTGCATCAGCACCATCGGCAGCCTGCCGCCGAGCCAGGCGCCGAACGCCATCCCGATGGCGCTGTCCTCGCGGGTCGCCGAGATGTAACGAGCGCTCGGGTCGGCGTCGAGCAGCGAGACCAGGCCCTTCAACAGCGAGCAGGGCACGCCCGCGAAGAAGTCGAACCCCGCCTCCTTGAGCGCGGCGACGAACTCGGGCGCATACGATTTTCCTGAACCGTGGGAACCGTGGGACATCGCCTCACTCCTTGATGAGCGCCCAGGCGCGACGGTAGTCCTCGAACGTGTCGATCTCGAGCCACCCCTTGTAGACGTCGATCGCCTGCACGTCCGCGCCGCGGTCGATGAGCTCCTGGAGCAGGTCGGTGAAGCTCGCGCTGCGGAGCGACTCGGCCTCGTGGAAGCCGCCCTTCGCGCGGGTCTCCTGAAGCTGGTGGTAGCAGTCGGTGAGCAGGCGCGCGCCCTTCGCGGTGAACATGGCCATGCCCACGAACTCGCCGTGCGCTTCGCCCGCAGGGATCGCGCGTCCGACGCGGGCCACCCGGTGCGGCGCCTCGGCGCCGACGAAGCGGTAGCCGGCCTCCTGCGCGTCCTTCAGGGCCACGAGGTCGGGCACGCCGCGCGCGTCCTTGGGCCGCTGGCCCTCCGCGTACGCGCGGTCGATGACGATCGAGATGTCCGCCGGGCTCTTGAGGAGCTTCTCGAGGTGGCCGCGCTCGAACACGATGTCGCCGTAGAGGAAGAGGAACGGCCCGCTCAGCTCCTTGGAGGCGCGGAAGAGCGAGAAGACCTCGTTCGTCGTCGCGTACTCGTCGTTGTCGTAGAAGCGGGCGTTCGGGACCTTGATCGTCTCCTTCTTGTACCCGCGCACGACGGCGACGTCCTTGACGCCGCACGCGTTGAGCACGTCGATCTGCCGCTCGAGGATGCTCTTGCCCTTCAGGTCGAGCATCGGCTTCGGCAGCTCCTCCGTGAGCGGCAGGAGCCCCTGGCTCTGGCCGGCGGCGAGGATGACGGCGGTGACGCCCGGGCTGCCGGAGGGCAGGAAGCTCGACTCCTCCTGCTTCATCTTGTCGACGCCCACGAGCTGGTAGACGCGCTCGAGCGGCACGACCTTGTCGTCGACGCTGCCGGTGTACATCTCGCGCTTCAGCGTCTGGAGCGTCTCCGTCATCGCCTTGATCGACGAGCGGATCGCGTGGTTCGCGAAGATGATCAGCTTGAAGCCCGCCTTGTGCAGGGTGTCGACGCTCGTCGTGCGGTAGATCGTCGGCACGCAGACGAGCGGCGTGTTCGGGCGGTCCCACGCGCGGGCGAAGGAGAGCACCTCGTCCGGGTCCTTGCTCTTCGAGTGGATGAGGACCATGTCGGCGCCCGCGTCCGCGTAGGCGCGGCCGCGACGGAGCGCCTCCTCCATCCCCCAGCCGGCGATGAGCGCCTCGGTCCGCGCGATGACCACGAAGTCGCGATCCTTCTGCGTCGCCTTCGCCGCGCGGACCTTGAGCGCGTGCTCCTCGACGTCCGCGAGCTCGCGCTTCACGCCGGCGTAGAAGCTGCAGCGCTTCGGGAAGATGTTGTCTTCCATGCAGATCGCCGCGATGCCCGCCGCCTCGTACTCCTCGACGCAGCGGACGACGTTGACGGCGTTGCCGTAGCCGTTGTCGCAGTCGGCGACGACCGGGAGCGACGTGTTGTTCATCATCTTGGCGGCCTGGAGGTTCTCCGCCATCGTGAGGATGTTCGCGTCCGGCACGGCGTAGCTCGCGGATATCTCGAAGCCGGAAGCCCAGAGCCCGTCGAACCCTGCCTCTTCACCGATCTTCGCGGAGAGCCCGTTGTGCGCGCCGATGATGACGATCGGCCCGGGGCGGGCCATGAGTTCGCGCAGCTTCCTGGCTTTGGTCACGTCTCCTCCACTCCTCCGCGCGGCGTTGCCATCCACGCCCGGCGGGCGACCGCGTCCGCATGCGTTGCGGTGCGCGTCCCCGGCGAGCGGCGCCCCGTCGTCACCGCGCGCGGGCAGCTCCGGGGGGCGCCTGATCTCGCTCTCCTCCCCGAGGAGCCGGGCCTCAGAACGGGGCCTGCCTTAACACCGTTCGCCAGTGCCGCCAATGGCAGGGCACGACCGGAGCAGACGATCGCGAAGGCGGCGGAGCGCGCTCCGCCACGCGGGGACGTGCGCGCTGCGGCGGTGCCTGATTGCGGGCGCGCGGCGAGCGTCGCGCGTCCGCCGCGCGCCCCCTTCGGCTCAGCCCTCGCGGCCGACGACCCCGCGCAAGCGGACCAGCCCGGGGCCCGCGCGGAGCACCGCCTGGCACGCGAGCCGGAGCCGCGGCGGGGCGCCGAGGCGCTCGAGCAGATCGAGCTCGCCGCGCGCGGGCGGATCGAGGAGCTGCTCCCCTTCGACGACCTCGACGCGGCATGTGGCGCAGCGCGCGTCGCGGCACGAGAAAACGACCGGAGCGCGCGCGTCGTCGCAGACGTCGATGAGCCTGCCGGCTCCCACCTCCGCGGTGACGGCGCGGCCGAGCGCGCCGTCCTCGAACACGACCGTGGGCACCGCCGATCCCTCCTCCCTGCGTGGCGCGCCAAGCCCTGGCACGTGGGTGCGCGAGGACCCGCGGCGCCTGGAGCGCGAGGGCCCCGGCCCGGACGGCGGAGGCGTGTCGGCTCCCTTTCACCGACGCCGAGAGCGCATTTTCTCGGGCGTCAGCACGCATTATACGACGAGCGATGACGGATCGCTGGGACGCAATCATCCTCGGCGGAGGGCCGGGTGGGTCGACGCTCGCCGCGTCGCTTGCCCGCCTCGGTCGCCGGGCCCTCGTGCTCGAGCGGGAGAGGTTCCCTCGCTTTCACATCGGCGAGTCGCTGCTGCCGCGATCCCGCGAGGTCTTCGAGCGGCTCGGGCTGGACGAGAAGCTGGACGCGCGCTTCCTCCGCAAATACGGCGCCCGGTTCCTGTGCTCGTCGACGGGGCGGACGCGGACGTACAGCTTCACCGACGCGTTCGATCCGAGGTTCGAGTTCGCCTACCAGGTGGAGCGCGACGCGTTCGACCAGCTGCTGCTCCGCCACGCCGCGGGGCTCGGGGCGGAGGTGCGCGAGTCGTGGGAGGCCGTCGAGGTGGTGTTCGAGGGCCCCCGCGCCGTCGGGGTGCGCGCGCGGCCTCGCGCTCGATCCGACGGCGCCGCGCCGGAGGAGGCCGCGGCCGCGCGCGCCGACGCGGGCGACATCGTCGAGCTCCGTGCGCCGGTGATCGTGGACGCGACGGGGCGGGACACGCTGCTCGCGTCGAGGATGCGGCGGAAGGCGCAGCTGGCCGAGCTCGACAAGACCGCGCTGTTCACCCATTACGAGGGCGTGCCCCGCGAGGAGGGGATCCACCAGGGCAACATCCAGGTGGTCATCTTCGAGCACGGGTGGTTCTGGTTCATCCCGTTCCGCGGCGAGGTGACGAGCGTCGGCGCGGTGGTGTCGTCGAGCTGGATCCGGAGCCGGGCGAAGGGGGAGCGCCTCGACGAGCTCTTCGATCGCACCGTCGCGGAGAGCGGCTGGGCGCGGGAGTTCCTCGCGAGCGCGCGGCGCGTCAGGCCGGTGGGGGCGCTCGCCGATTTCTCGTACCGGATCGACCAGCTCGCCGGCGATGGATGGCTCTTCGTGGGCGACGCGGGCGGGTTCCTCGACCCGCTCTTCTCGACGGGCGCGCACCTCGCCATCAAGGGCGCCGATCTGGCTGCCACGGCCATCCACCGCGCGCTCGACGCGGGGGACACCTCGCGCGCCGCGTTCGCCGCCTACGAGGCGGAGATCCGCTACGCCGTCGATCTCTTCCTTGGGGTCGTTCAGGGTTTTTACAAAGGCCAGTTCCGGGAGACCCTGTTCGAGCCGAACCAGCGGCCCACGATGCGCAAGCTCATCACCAGCATGCTCGCGGGCGACGTGTTCCACGCCGAGCGGCGGCCGCAGTGGGCGTCGTTCCTCCGGCAGCACTATCCGGCGGAGGTGCCCGCCTTCGCGTGAAGCGCGGCGGGCGGCCGCGCGCGCGCCTCGCCGCGTGCGCGCTCGCCCGCGCTGGGCCGTCCGGCGCTCAGCGGCCGCACGCTTCGCGGTCCAGGACCGCGTCGCTCATCTGCTTGCAGGCGGCCGCGAGCGCGACGCGCGCCTCCGCCCTCGCGTCGCCCTTCAGCGCCTCGTCGTCGGCCTCCGCCTTGGCCTCGAGCACGTCGCGCGCGATCCGGATCGCGGCCTCGTGGCTCTTCCTGGTCTCCGCGGGCAGCTTGCTCGCGCAGGTGGTCATCGTGGCCAGGTAGCTGTCGCAGGCGTCGACCCCCGTGCTGTCGAGGTCGACCTTCCCCGCATCGCCGCCTGCCTTGCCGCAGCCGAGGGCGAGGGTGCCCCAGAGAAGAAGTGCCAGGTGAGCTCTCGCCATCGTCGCGCGCGCCGGAGCGTTGCGCGCCGCAGGAGGCCGGTGCTGGCCGCCTCGCGCGCTGCCCGAAGCCGTCGCACCCTGCCACGAGCCCGCGCCGCGGGGCAATTTTCGGTGGCTCAGGCGCGGCGGCGCGCGCGGCCGTGAGCGCGCGCCGCGGGGCGAGCTCGGCGGGTCAGGCGCGGATCAGCAGGATGGCGTGCTCGTGGCGCGGGCGGCGCTGGAAGGCGCGCGCCGTGGGGCGGTGGAAGTGGGGGCGCGGCTGCGACGCGACCGCGCGGACCGTGAGGCGCGCGCCGGACGCGGCGGCCCTGACCACGTCGACCGCGTAGACCGGCGCGCCGGCGACAACGCTGTCGGCGATCAGCAGCACGAGCGGCGCGCCGCTCCGGAGGACGCGCGCGAGCGCGGTGAGCACGCCGCCGAGCTCATCGCGCCAGCGCGCGCGGCCGGCCTCGGGGCCGAGCGGGTCGAGGTGCCGGCGGGCCCCGATCTCGTCCTGCTCGAAGCGGGCGCTGCGGAGCCGGAGCCAGCGCAGCCTCGCCTCGTGGTGGGCGAGGTAGTCGTACACGCCCGGGTAGGGCGGCGACGTGATCGCGAGGTGGACCGAGCCGGTCTCGACGCCGCGGAGCACGCGCGCGTCTCCCTCCTCGACGAGCGCGGGCGGGCTCGCTTCGAGCTGAGTGGCGACCTCGGCGAGGCGCTGGGCGAGCTCCTCCGCCTTGCGGAGGAAGAGCCGCGCCGGATAGCCGGCGGCGATCCGCCGCGGCAGCTCGTGCTCCGACGTGTCGGACGTGCGGCGGCTGAGCTTCGTCAGGATGGCGGAGAGGACGAGCTCGAGATCGGCGCGGAGCGCGTCGGCGCCGTGGCCCGCGATGCGGTCGAGGCCGACGCGGAGCCCGTCGAGCTCGAGGAGCACGTGCGGCTCGAACAGGGCGACGTCCTCGGGGCCGTACCGGCGGCTCGGACCGGCGCGCGCCTTGCGGCGCTCATCGGCCGCGGCCGCGACCTCGCGGGCGGCGGCGACGAGCCGGTCGCGCTCGCCGGGGGTGCTGCCCTGCACCTTCAGGCGGGCGAGGCGCACGGCCAGCGGGTTCGCGTCGACGCCGATCGCCGCCCGACCCGCGAGCCGGGCCTCGACGAGGACGGTGCCGCTGCCGCAGAAGGGGTCGAGCACCCGCTCGCCCGGCCTCGAGAGGCCCTCGATCAGCCGGCGGGCCGTGTCCGGGTGCATCCGGGCCGGGTAGCTGTGGAACCCGTGCACGTGCGCGCGCGCCGCTTCCTCCGCGGTGCTCGAGCTGGCCACGTCGAGCGCGTGGGCGAGCTTCGCGGCGCCCTCGGGGTCGCCCTCGAGCAGCGTCGCGCCGCCGATGTGGGTCAGGGCGCGGCGCTCCTGGGGCGCGGGCCGGCCCGCGCGGGCCTTCTGCTGCGGCGGACCTGGCTTCGGCTTGGGATCAGCGCTTCGCGGGGTCGACATGGGCGGTCCGTTGCGTGAGGGGCTCGGCAGCGAAGGCTTCCTCTTCGGCGGCGAGGGCGCGCGCCACGCTCTCGGCCCCCGCCTCGCCCCGGTCTTCGCCGCGCGCCGCGCCGACGCGCAGCTTCGGCGCATAGCCGAACTCGCCCGCGGGGCTCACCGCGCCGCGCACGACGTCGTTGACCTCCAGCAGGGCGAGGAGCTCCTCGGCCTGGGACTCGGCGATGCGGAGGGTCGAGGCGAGCCCGCCGGCGGTCAGCGGGCCCTCGGCCTGGCGGGCGACGTCGGAGGCGACGGAGACCCAGGCGGCGTCGAGCGCGGGCGCGATGTCCCGGCTCCGCGACTTCGCCCGCCGGAGCGCCCAGACGGCGAAGGCGCCGACGGGCGCCATGGTGAGGAGGCCGGCGGTGAAGAGCCCGACGCTCGCGTCGAGGACGAGCAGCAGCACGGCGAACAGGAGCAGCTCGAAGCCGAACAGCGCGCCGGCCGCGATGCCTGCGGCGCGCCAGACCGAGCGCGCCGACGCCGCCGCGCGCGCCTTCTGGAGCAGCGGCGCCTCGCGGCCGGATCGCTCGACGCGGTCGTCGGCGACGGGGACGCGCGGGCCGCCGCAGGCGTCGCACACGAAGCGCAGCTCGGGGTGCGCCGAGACGCCGGTCACGCCGCCGCAGTGCAGGCAGGCCTCGGCGCGCGCGGCCGCGCCGCACTGCGGGCAGCGGTCGCCCTCCGGCGCGAGCGCCGCGGCGCACGCGCGGCAGCGGGCGGCGCCGGGCAACGCGGCGCTCACGGCGCGCTCGCGGATGGGGCCGAGCGGGCGCCGCCTACGCTGCGCAGCACGGCGTGGAACAGGGCGCGCCCGTCGGCGCAGCCGTGGCCCTGGAAGGGCTCGCTCATCCGTTCGGGGTGCGGCATCAGCCCCAGCACGTTCCGCCGGGGCCCGCCGTAGATGCCGGCGATGTCCATCGCCGATCCGTTGGGGTTCGCGTCGCCGCCGCCCAGCCCCTCCCGCACGTCGCGGAGCGTATGGATCACTTCGGCATCGGCGTTGGAGCCGGGGAAGATGACCACGGTCGCGTGCATGGGCGTCGACGTACTCCGGTTGCCGGCGCTCGGCCAGGGGTCCTGACGGCGCGCGCGGCTTCACCGGCTTCTTTCGGCGTGCCATGATGGGACATGGCGTCGCGATGGGCGCGGACCGGTCGAACCGACGCGACGGTGCGGGCGGCGTCCGGCTACCTCGTCCTCGCGGCGCTGGCGACCTCGCTGGGCCTGGTGCTGCGGGATGGATGGCCGTGGATCCACCCGAGCCCGTGGCTCACGCTGCCGCCGCTGGTCGCGCTGCTGATGAGCGCCGCGCTCGGCCTCACGCTGGCGGCCGGGGTCGTCGTGACGACGCGCATCGCCGTGGCGCGGTTCAGCTGGGCGCGGCGCCTGCACGCCGAGCTCCGCCCGGTCGCGCGCGACTTCTCGCTCGGCCAGATCCTGCTCCTCGCGGGCCTCTCGAGCCTCGGAGAGGAGCTGCTCTTCCGCGGGCTGCTGACGCCGCTGCTCGGCGTGCCGCTGAGCGCGATCCTCTTCGGTCTGATGCACCAGATGCGCGGTCCGAGCCGCTGGGTGTGGATCGGCTGGGCCGTCGGCGTGGGCGCGGGGCTCGGCGCCATCTTCGCGGCGACGGGGTCGCTCGTCGGACCGGTCCTGGCGCACGCCGTCGTGAACGCGGTCAACCTGAGCTACCTGCGCGATCACGATCCGGACGAGGTGGAGCCGCGGATGACGCTCTAGATCGGCGCTTCCGCTTCCTCGCTGTCCCCATTCCCGCCGTCAGCGCTTCTTCGAGTCGGGGCGGGGAGGCCTGGGCGGCGCCGGTCTCGGGGGGATCGGGGTCGCGCGCGGCGGGCCTTCGTGGCTTGCCGGCTGGGTCTCCGGGGGAGCGAGGGTCCCGCGCGAGAGCTCGCCTGCCTCCACGGCGCTCTGCCTCTCACGGCCTGGCGAGGACGGTCGCGAGGGCGGCGGTCGGCTCCCGGCTCGCGGGAGCGTCGGAGGCTCGCTCTCCTCCACGCGCACGCCGCGCTGGCTCGACGGCTTCGCTGTCCTGCGGGCCAGCGAGGGCAGCGTCGGCGGCGCCGCCGGGGTCGCCAGCTCGAACTCGAAGTTCAGCTCGAGCGACGGCGGCCCATCGGAGATCGCCACGGCGGGGTCGGAGCCCCTCTGTGGCGCAGGGGTGGGCCCGCGGCGCAGGCGCTCTTCGGACACGACGCGCGACGACGGCGGCGCGACGTCGTCCAGAATGGACGACGGCCCGCCGAGCGCCGTCGTCGCGCTCCGGGGCTCCGGACGGCGTCGCGACGGCGGGAACGGCAGCTCGACGCGGGCGCTCTCGTCCTCGAGCCGGGTCGCCTCGAGCAGGTACGCAGCGATGGATGTCCGCTCCGCGGGCAGGGGGCGGATGCCTGGCACGAACGCGAACCGTCCGACCTTCCAGCTGAGCATGGTGCGGAGCGCGGCGAGCGCCGAGGCGCGCGTGCCTCCGACGGTCCCCTCGACGATGCACCCTTCGGCGATGTCCAGCTGAGCCCGACGTTTCTTGCTGCTCACCTCGAACACACCCGACCGCCGCTCCATCTCGAGGACCGTGAGGACGGTCGCGATCGACATCTGGCTGAGATCGCCCTCGATCGCGGTCTGATCGACGGACGCCGGGATGGACATGAGGCTGTCCCTCCGCAGGCGCAGGCGCGACGCCATCTGCACGAGCGCCCCGATCTGCGCGACGACCTCGCCGACCCGGAACGGCTTGGTCATGTAGACGTCGGCGCCCACGTGGAACCCTTCGAGGCGGGCCTCCTGGTCGTCGAGCGCGGAGAGGAACAGGAACGGGGTGACCGATACCCGGGACGGCTGGGTGCGCACGTTGCGCGCGACCCAGTAGCCGTCGTGGTCGGGCAGGCCGATGTCGCAGACGATGCACTCGGGCTCCAGGGTACAGGCGGTGGAGAGCCCGGCCTCCGCGGTGGCGCAGAAGATGACCTCGTAACCTGCCTCCCGGATCGCGGTGGCGAGCAGGTCCGCGATGTACTCCTCGTCCTCGATCACGAGCACGACCCCGCTCGGCATCTGGCAGACGGTACACGCGCCCTGCGGGCGTGGCCAAGGGTGAATGGCGGAGAGCCAGCCTGATCATTCATTCGCCGGCGCGCCGCCGCCCGGCTCCTCGTGCCAGCCCTCGCCGCAGCATCCCGCGCGAGCTCGCCGCGGCGTCCCGTCCGGGTTCGCCCTCGGTGTCCGGCCGCGGCGAGGAATCCACGCTATAAGAACGGAAATGGCAACTCTGGTCCGAGAGGCCGACGGTACGGCGCGGCCCGGCGAGCGGGCCTCCTCGGGGGCTCGCGTCTTCATCGCGATGAGCGGCGGAGTCGACTCGTCCGTCGCTGCGGCGCGCCTCTGCGACGCTGGATACGAGGTCGTCGGCGTGACGCTGCACCTCTGGGACTACCCCGACGACGGCAGCGTCAAGAGCCGCTGCTGCGCGCCCGAGGATCAGCACGACGCCCGCCGGGTCGCCGACCACCTCGGGATCCCGCACTACACGTTCGACCGGCGCGCCCTGTTCCGGGAGCACGTCGTCGACCCCTTCGTCGAGGCTTACCTCGGGGGTGAGACGCCGAGCCCGTGCGTGGCCTGCAACCGCTCGGTCAAGCTCCGGGAGCTGTTCCCGCTGGCGGAGCGGCTGGGGGTCTCGTGGGTCGCGACGGGCCACTATGCGCGGGTCGTCCTGGAGGAGGGCGGCGCTCGGCTCTACCGCGGCCGCGATCGGCACAAGGATCAGAGCTATTTCCTGCACATGCTCCGGTCGGACGAGCTGTCGCGGCTCCTCTTCCCCCTCGGCGACTCGACCAAGGAGGAGGTGCGCGCCGAGGCGATCGCCCGCGGGCTCCCGGGCGCCGAGAAGGGGGAGAGCCAGGAGCTCTGCTTCATCCCCTCCGGCCGTTACGCGCCGTTCGTGGCCGAGCGCGCCGCGGACAGGCTCCGGCCCGGCCCCATCGTCGATCGGGACGGCCGCGTGGTCGGGGCGCACGGCGGGGTGCACGGCTTCACCGTGGGCCAGCGCAAGGGCATCGGCGTCTCGCTCGGCCGGCCCGCGTTCGTCGTGGGCCTCGACGCCGCGTCCGGCGCGGTGCACCTCGGCGACGAGGGCGATCTGTACGCCGCGGGCGCCGAGATCGCCGACGCGGTGTGGTGCGACGACGCGGTCTTCCCCCTGGAGGCCGAGGTGCGGGTGCGCGCGCGGCACGAGGCGGCGCCTGGCATCATCGAGCGGCGCCGCGACCCCGCGACGGGCGCGGAGAGCTTCGTTGCGCGGTTCGCGAGCCCGGTGCGGTCCGTCTCTCCGGGGCAGATGGCCGTGGTCTACCGGGGCGATCGCGTCCTCGGGGGAGGCCGCATCAAGGCGGCCCTTCGCTCGCAGGCGGCGTCATGAGGGCCCGCGCGCTCGTGCCCCTCGCCTGCGCGCTCTCGCTCGGGTGCTCGCTGGGGCAGGGGGAAGGCGAGGTCATCAGCGAACGGCTGCGCGCGGCCGGCTGCTGGGACGACAGCTACGACATGAGCCCGGACTTCTTCGCCGCGGTCCCCTACCGCTCCACATTGCAGGTCCGGGTGCAGCGCGGGAGCGATCTGCAGGAGATCTCGGACGGGCTCGCGGTCCTGATCGATGACGTCGACCTCATCCGCGGGGACGGGACCGTGAACAAGCTCGACGTCGACCTGAGCGTGGGGCTCCCGCCCGGCGTCGAGCTTCCGGGCTCGCCTCCGCCGACGCCGAAGCCGGAGGGGCTCGCGCCGCTCGTGCACATGGCGCTTTACCTCCAGCGGTCCTGCCACAACCAGAACATCGTGCTCTACGCCGTCGACGGGACCATCAAGTTCCAGGCGCTGTTCAGCGGCGATCCCAACGAGACGGATGCGGTCGACAAGTACACCGACGCGACGTTCGACGTCTGGGTCGGCGATCCGCGCGACGCAGGGCTCGGTCACCCAGCAGACGCCATCCCTCGGGAGCTCCTCTCGCGGGTCACCGGGGGGTTCCGCTTCTACTTCGAGCGAGGTCAACCTGGGCAACCGTTCCCCTGAGCCCGTCACGACTCCGTCCTCGGTCTCAGGCGGTGTCCTACCTGTCGGGACAGGAGCTTTCAGCGCCCCGGTGGATTGAAGCTGACCATCTGGAAGGTGTCCTGGCCGAGACGACATGGCAAAGCGCCGCGAACTCGCGGTAAAGTAGTGACCGCTCATGCCCCAACCCCCGCCTCGACCCGCATCGCGAATGGGCGGACCTCCAAGCCCCGGGTCGACCAATGCATCGCCTGAAGCGCGCGCGAAGGAGTCCGAGAAGCAGCAGGGGACCTACTTCCTGGGCCGTTACCGTGTGGTCGACGAGATCGGGGTGGGCGGAATGGCGAGCGTTCACCTGGCTCGCATGGATGGCCCGGGCGGCTTCCAAAAGTGGGTCGCGATCAAGCGGATCCATCCTCATCTGGTCGAGGACGATCAGTTCGTCGACATGTTCCTGGATGAGGCGCGCATCGCGGCTGGCATCAACCACGCCAATGTCGCGCAGGTCTTCGACCTCGGGAAGGACGACAACACCTACTGGATCGCCATGGAGTACCTCCACGGCGAGCCGCTCCGGGAGGTGATGCGCCGCGCGGAGGAGCGCCGGCTGCGCATCTCGCCCGAGCTCGCTGCGCGCATCTGCTCCGATGCCGCAGAGGGGCTTCACGCCGCTCACGAGCTGCGCGGAAAGAACGGCCAGCTGCTCGGCCTTGTGCACCGCGACGTCACGCCGCACAACCTGTTCCTCACCTACGACGGCTACACCAAGGTCGTGGATTTCGGGATCGCCAAGGTGGCCGACCGGCTGTCGTCCACCCGCGCGGGAACGCTGAAAGGCAAGTTGGCCTACATGTCTCCCGAGCAGGTGCGCGGCAACGAGATCGATCGCACGACCGACGTGTTCGCGCTCGGGGTCGTCCTCTGGGAGCTCACGACGAACCAGCGCCTCTTCCGGATGGATACGGATCTCGACACGCTCGAGAAGGTGCAGGCCTGCGTGGTCCCGCCGCCGTCCACGATCGTGCCCGACTATCCGATCGAGCTGGAGAGCGTGGTCATGAAAGCGCTCGCCAAGCACAAGCAAGATCGCTTCCAGACAGCGCGTGAGTTCTCGCGAGCCCTGCAGAATTTCCTGATGAGGAGCGGGGTCTTCGTTGGCTCCGAAGAGGTCGCGCAGTTCGTGCAGCAGGTGTTCGTCGATCGCATCCAGAAGCGCGAGGCGCACCTCGCGTGGGCCGCCGAGGTGACGTCCACCATCAACGTCGAGCAGGTGCGCTCGCGCAGCTCGACGACGGCCACGGACAGCGTCGGGCTGCGCAGCCGCGGTCGAGAGCCTGAGCCGCAGCAGCGCCTCACGCCGCCGCAGATCCTGCGGCAGAACGCTCCGCCGGCGAGCGGGATCGCGCCGGTCGGGCGCCCGCCGTCGAGGGACGCGGACGACAGGCAGATGTCCGCCTCATCGCTGATGGACGACGATGAGGATGTCCCGACGACGGTCGCGACGCGCGAGCAAGCCGAGCCGGTGCGATCCCTTCCTCATGGGGAGCGCCCGATGATGCGCCCGGCGGCCGGCACGGTGCCCGAGCCGATGCCAGCGCAGCCTCGCCAGGCCGGCGTCCAGTCCGGCATTCCCACGGTGCGTCCTGGCATGCCGACGGCGCGCCCCGGCTTTTCGCCAGCCTACCCGAGCCCACCGCGCGTGCCCGGCGGCCACGACCCTGCTCCGCCTCCGCTCTCCTCGAGCCCGTACCCGCCGCGCGACTTCGACACCGGCGAGCTCGCGCGCCTCCCCAAGGGCGGCCTCCTGGACAGCGATCTGGGCAATCCGCTCGCGTCCACGCTCGCGCTCCCGTCGCAGGAGCCACCGCCGGTTCTTCAGGGCGCGAGCGAGCCTGCGCGTCACGCGCGGGTGACCAGGACCCCCGCCGTCGCTGTGCCGTCGCCGGGGCACGCTGCCGTCCCGTATGCGCTCCCGTTCAATGGCCAGGGTCATGCCCCGGCCCATGCGCCCGCTGTCAGCGCGCCGGTGCAGGCGGCACCGGCGCCGATGACCGTGGGGCAGGCCCAGCTGTTCGCGTCCGCGGCGACAGCGCAGCCTCCGCAGTCGCAGATCGAGACCGCGCTCTCCCTGCCGCGCCCGGATCCGGCGGCCATCTGGGCCGCCACGCAGGACGCGGCGTCCAAGGGCAACGGCAGGAACACGCTCGTGCTCGTCGCCGTCATCACCCTCACCGTGCTGTGCGTGCTCGGTATCGGCGCGCTGATCTACATGAAGACGAGCGCCGTGCAGTCCTCGCCCTCCAGGGGCGTGGACGCTGTCCCTGCGTCGCCCGCCTCGACGGACGCGACCACCACGGGCCAGTCGAGCTCCTGCGTGCAGGGGCGCCCCGCGGGGGCCTTTCGCGCGCGCGGTCTCGCCCTCCGCGACCGAGCGTCCATCGTCCACCCCGGCCCGAACAGCCCGCAGCGCCTTACGATGAAGGGATGAAGTCTGTCCACCGCCGCTCGAACGGTGCCAGGGCGCGGCACCGCCCCGGCGAGCGAACCCAGCTGCGTATCGAGGCGCTGGCCGCCGGGGGCGCAGGGGTCGGTCGGCTCGCGGGCGAGGTCGTCTTCGTCCCTGCGACCGCGCCGGGGGATCTCGTCGAGGTCGAGCTCGACCGGAGCGCACGCCCGGCGAGGGGCCGGCTCCTCGGTGTCGTCGAGCCGAGCGCCGATCGCGTCGCTCCGCCGTGCCGCTTCGCGGACGCCTGCGGCGGCTGCGACTGGATGCACGTCCGTATCGAGGCGCAGCAGCTCGCGCATGAGCACATCGTCCGACAAGCCATCGCGCGGGCGACGTCGCTCGCCGAGGCCGAGCTGCCGCCGATCCGCGTCCATCCGGCCCCCCTGCCGCTCGGCTACCGGTCGCGGGCGAGGTTGTTCGCGCGCTCGGAGCGCGGCGAGGTGCGCGTGGGCTATCGCGCGCCGAGGACGCACGCCGTGGCGGCGGTCGATCGCTGCGTGGTGCTTGTCGACGCGATCGCGCCGCTCGCCGGCGAGCTGCCCGGCGTCCTCCGTGGAGCCGTGGGGGAGGGCGATGTCCTGATCTCGCTGGGCGCCTCGAGCCGCCCGGTGGTCGAGATCCTGTGGCGTGGTCAGCTGCCGCCGGCCGTGTGGCAGCGGCTGGACGAGCGCACGGCGCGCGGCGAGTGGGCCGGCGCTCGCGTCACGCTCGACGGCGCGCGCGAGGCCGCGTCGTTCGGCGATCCGCGGCCCACGATCCTGGGAGCGGACGGCCTGCCGCTGTTCCTCGCGCCGGGCGGCTTCGGGCAGCCGTCCGAGGAAGGGGCGGCCGTCCTCGCCCGCCGCGCCGCCGAGCTCGCCCACCTCGACTCCACCCGGCCGCCGCACGTCCTTGAGCTGTTCGCCGGCAGCGGGACGCTCTCCGTGCTGCTCGCGCGCGGCGCGCAGCGACCCTCCCCGGCCGCGGAGCCCGCCGGGGCCGCGGCCTCCGGCCACGCGGGGCTCGCGTCCTTCACGGCCGTCGAGCTCTCGTCCGAAGCGGTCGCTTGCCTGCGGCAGAACCTCGCCGCTCGAGGCCTCGCCGGCAAGGCGATCGAGGCGGACGCCGATCAGCACCCGATCCCGGCGCGCACCGACGTCGTGGTGCTGGATCCGCCGCGCAGCGGGGCCCCAGGCGCGGCGCGCGCGATCGCCGCCTCGAGCGCGCGTGTGGTCGTCTACGTCTCGTGCGACCCGGCCACGCTCGCGCGCGATCTCGGCGGGATCCTCCGCGGCGGCTTCGAGATCACGGACATCGAGGCGGTCGAGCTCTTTCCTCAGACGAGCCATATCGAGTCGATCGTCCGGCTCTCCCGCGCCCGCAGATCCGCTCGCTGATCCGCGCGGGCATGCCGGCCTGCTCGCCGCGCCGACCGCTGCTCCGACGAGCTCGGCCGGAGGGCCGCGCGCGGCCGCGTGGCGCCGTCGCACGGCGGCTTGCGCTACGCTGCCGGGGATGATTCACCACCTCGACGATCGACTCCGCGAAGAGGCGCGGCGCTATCGTCTCGTGTTCGCCTGCCCCGATTGCGCCTCGTTCGATCCGGTGGCCCCCGACCCCGACGAGGCGGGCGCCGGGCCGCCTGGCCGCGGGCCTCGTTGCTCGCTCGGCTACCCGGTCGCGCCGCACCTGAGCACCTCGCTCGAGGGGCGCGACGAGATCATCTTCTGCAAAGCGTTCGAGCTGCGATGAGCCCTCCTGCCGGACCTCCCCCGCCGCCCAGGCGGGGCCGGTCGCACCCCCCGTCGCTGATCCGCCTCGCCGAGCGGCTGATCCGGGACGAGAGGCTGCTCGCTCGAGGCGACGTCGTGCTCTGCGCCTGCTCCGGAGGCCCCGACTCGACCGCGCTGCTGCACGTCCTTTCGCTGCTCCGGCGGCGGATCGGCCACGAGGTGGTCGCGCACGGCGTCGACCACGGCCTCCGCGCCGCGGCCGCGGCCGAGCTCGCGATCGCGCGCGACCTGTCCGAGCAGCTCGGGGTTCCTTACGCCGAGACCCGCGTGGACGTGGCTCCCGGCGCGAACCTCCAGGCCAGGGCGCGCGCCGCCCGGTTTGCCGCGCTGGCGGCTGCAGCGGCGGCGTGTGGCGCCCGCGCGATCGCGACAGGCCACACCGCGGACGACCGGGCAGAGACGGTGCTCTTGCGCCTGCTGCGGGGCGCGGGGCCCCGTGGGCTCGCCGTCCTGCCGCCGCGCGCCCCGCTCCCGTCCGACGCCGCTGGCGCGGCGTGCCAGGACCAGGAGCCGGGGTCGGCGGCGGGCATCGAGCTCATCCGCCCCTTGCTCCAGGCCCGCCGCGCCGACGTCCTCGCCCACCTCGGCCGACATCGACTGGCGTTCGCCGAGGATCCCAGCAACAGGGATCCTCGTTTCACGCGCGTCCGCGTCCGCCGCGAGCTCCTCCCGCTCCTCGAGGACCTGTCGCCGGCCATCGTCGAGCACCTCTGCGCGCTCTCGGACATGCTCGTCGCCGGGCGAGATCGGCCGCATGGCGGCGATCCAGACGTCCTCGACGGCAGCGAGCCGCTGTCGATTCCGCTCGGTCGGGCGCAGCGATTCGCGATCGAGCGGGCTCGCAAGCTGGGGCGGCCGCTGCGCGTCCGCGTTCGCGGCGGCGAAGACATCGCCGTGGGCTTTCCAGAGGAGTCCAGCGTGCTTATCGAGGACGGGTCTGCACGTCGCGGGACCTGACCGCATGCACCCCACCCGCGGCCCCTGTCGAGTCCCCTTTTTTCGCTGCGTCACCACGGTGGAGACCTGCGGTCGACGACCGAGCCGACGGGTGGCATGCTGACTGGAACACGCGTACAATTTCAGTACACGCCGGCTCGCCGCCGCGAGCTTAGAGGGTCCTCGTGAAGCAATCGCACAAGACGCTGCTGCTCTGGGTTCTGCTGATCATGATGTTCTTGGCGATCTGGCAGTTCTTGAGCCCGGATTCCCGGCCCGCCACACAAGTCGCGTTCAGCGAGTTCATGGCCCAGGTCCAGGTCGAGGCCAAGGACAAGGATCCGCACGTCGAGTCGGTCACGATCAAGGACCGCGAGTACACCTTCTGGGTCAAGGACCCGAAGAGCGGGACGAAGACGAAGAAGGTCACGATCGGGCCTGACAACGCCGACGAGATCACGAAGACGATCGTCGACAACAAGGTCGCGGTGTTCTTCGAGAAGGAAGAGACGTCGCCGTTCTGGCCGGGGGCGATCATGTACCTCCTGCCGACGGTCTTCCTGCTCGTGATGTTCTATCTGTTCATGCGCCAGCTCCAGGCCGGCGGCGGCAAGGCGATGAGCTTCGGCAAGTCGCGCGCGCGGCTGCTCAGCGAGGCGCAGAACAAGGTGACGTTCGCCGACGTCGCGGGCATCGACGAGGCGAAGGACGAGCTCGAGGAGATCATCGCGTTCCTCAAGGACCCGAAGAAGTTCCAGAAGCTCGGCGGCCGGATCCCCAAGGGCGTCCTGATGATGGGCCCCCCCGGGACGGGCAAGACGCTCCTCGCGCGCGCGATCGCCGGCGAGGCGGGCGTGCCGTTCTTCTCGATCTCCGGCTCAGATTTCGTCGAGATGTTCGTCGGCGTCGGCGCGAGCCGGGTGCGCGACCTGTTCGAGCAGGGCAAGAAGCACGCGCCGTGCATCATCTTCATCGATGAGATCGACGCGGTCGGCCGCCACCGCGGCGCGGGGCTCGGCGGCGGTCATGACGAGCGCGAGCAGACGTTGAACCAGCTGCTCGTCGAGATGGACGGCTTCGAGTCGAACGAGGGCGTGATCATCGTCGCCGCGACGAACCGCCCCGACGTCCTCGACCCTGCGATCCTGCGGCCTGGCCGCTTCGACCGGCGCATCGTCGTGAACCGCCCCGACGTGCGCGGCCGCGAGGGCATCCTCCGGGTGCACACGAAGAAGGTCCCGCTCGGTCCGGATGTCGACATGGAGATCCTGGCGCGGGGCACGCCCGGGTTCGTCGGTGCCGACATCGAGAACCTTGTCAACGAGGCGGCCCTCCTCGCGGCGCGTCAGGACAAGGACGTCGTCTCGATGGCCGACTTCGAGATGGCCAAGGACAAGGTGCTGATGGGCGCCGAGCGCCGCAGCATGGTCATCAGCGACGAGGAGAAGCGGACCACGGCCTACCACGAGGCCGGGCACGCGCTCGTCGCGAAGCTCCTGGAGAAGTTCTCGGATCCGGTCCACAAGGTGACGATCATCCCGCGCGGCCCGGCGCTCGGCCTCACGCAGCAGCTGCCGAAGGAGGACCGGCTCAGCATGTCGCGCGACTTCGCCAAGGCGCGGCTGTCCGTGCTGATGGGCGGCCGGGTGGCGGAGGAGATCGTGTTCGGCCAGTTCACGACGGGCGCGGGCAACGACATCAAGCAGGCGTCGAACCTCGCGCGGCGCATGGTGACCGAGTTCGGCATGAGCGACGTGA
The DNA here is from genome assembly GCF_051521375.1 of Sorangium sp. So ce693. Taxonomy (NCBI): domain Bacteria; kingdom Pseudomonadati; phylum Myxococcota; order Polyangiales; family Polyangiaceae; genus Sorangium; species Sorangium sp. So ce693. The sequence goes on along the minus strand of NZ_CP150347.1, from coordinate 10,556,287 downwards.
TCGGGCCGATCTCGTACGGCGCGGACGAGGAGAGCGTGTTCCTCGGGCGCGATTTCACGAGCCGGCGCCGCGACTACTCGGAGACGATCGCCAACCAGATCGACGACGAGGTGCGGCGGTTCATCCTCGACGCCCACGCCGAGGCGCGGCAGCTCCTCACGGACAACCGCGAGATCCTCGAGCGGCTCGCCACGGCGCTCCTCGAGCGCGAGACGCTGGACGCCGAGGAGGTCGACGCCATCGTCGGGGGCCGCGAGCTGCCGCAGCGCCAGCGCGTCGTGATCCCGAGCTACAGCGATCGGGATCGCGCCGCCAAGGAGAAGCGCCGCGCGGCCAGCATCTTCGGCACCCCGAAGCCCGCCCCGAGCACCTGATCCCGGAGCGCAGGGGTGGCGCCCGACGCCTCGGGCGGCACCCCCAACGCACTTGCGGCGCCGCGCGGGATGGCGCGGCGCCCCGAGTCCCCTCGATTCCCTGCCCCATCAGAAGAGCGACGCGCGCGGCCGGCGCGCTCCCCGGATCGCCTCAGGGGGCGGTCAGCGTTGCCTGCAGGAACGCCCACTGCTGCAGATCGGCCGGGCGGCCGTCGTCGTGCGCGCGGTTCGCGCTCGTGAAGATCGCCTTGGCGCCGTCACCGAAGATGAACAGGCCGTAGCCGAGCGCGAGCCGCAGCGGCTCCCATGGCTGCAAGGCGAGCGAGAGATCGATCTCGTGGCCCAGCGTCCGGCTCTCGTTGTCGCTGGCGGCGCCGACGGGGAGGAGGCGCGCCGTCACCCACCTGCCTGTTGGAGAGGCGAGGCCGACGAACGTGTATCCGGCGGAGACGGTCAGCGGCTCGAAGGGCGAGGCGCGGACGCTTCCGCCCCCCTCGATCACGTTGGACCACGCGTAGAGCCCCATGGGGCCGTGGTTGTCCTGCGCGTCGGGCAGGATCGGATCGAAGCGGCGCTGCGCCTCGCCCACCTCGAGCGCGCCATCGTCGCCCGTCGCGTAGGCGCCGCGGGCGCTGAAGGTGAGGTGCGCGGGGAGCGCCGTCTCGAGCTCTGCCCGCGCTGCGGCCGCGAACGCGCCGAGAGCGCGGTCGGCCGCGAACGTGGCCACGCGGCCGAGCTCGTACGCCCCCTCGATCGCGTAGCGAAAGCCCCGGCGGTCGCCGGAGACGCGCGCGTCGAGGACGACGGTGTCGCCGGGCGTCAGCCAGGTCGGGCGCGGCTCCCGGGTGATGCGCGCGAGCGCCGTGGCCTCGAGGTGGAGCAGGGGAGCGACCCGCCAGATCGCGTTCAGGCCGTAGAGCTGGGCCCCTGTCCCGGCGGCGATGGGCTTGCGCGTCCCTGCCACCTCGGGCGGAGCGCCTCCCGGCGCAGCGAGGAGCACGGCCATCGCCTCGATGTCGACGTTGCCGAGCTGCAGCCCTGCGCGCACCGCATCGAGCGATCGCCCGGTGAGCGTCTCGTCGTCCGCTCCGACCAGGCGGCCATCGCCCCACGCGATCCGCTGCCGGCCCAGCCGGACGAAGGCGCGGCGTCCCGAGCGTGTGTGCAGATCGATGTACGCCTCGTAGGGCGCCGTCTCCGGGAGGGCCGGCTCGCCCGGCCCGACGAAGATCGCGTCGTCGTTCCCCCAGAGCCGCGCGTCCTGCAGCGTGACGACGCCCGTGACGGGGCCGCGCTCGACGGTCAGCCCGAGGCGCGCGCGCTGGGCGAAGAACCACTGCGTCTTGACGACGTTGCCGGTGTCGCTGAGCGGCGGCAGCGCGCCTCCGAAGCCCTCGGCGAGCACCGCGTTCGAGCTGTAGACGTCGCCGCCCGTGTCGACCGGGTACCGGCGGAACTCTCCGCGGAGCCGGAGCTCCACCGAGGGGCGGAACGTGAACCCGCCGACGGCCAGGCCCTCCGACTGCGGCGACGCCTGCGCCGCCGCCCTTCGGGGCGCGAACGTGAGCGCGAGGAGCGCCGATCCCAGAGCGATGGAGGCGAACGGCAGGGATCGGATCATCAGCGAAGAGGGCCGGTGCGCGGGGTCGTCGGACTGCAGAGGTGCGGCCAGGACCGCGGCGTTCGGGCGGGCGGCGCTCCTGGATCGCTCGCGGAGGATAGGCGTCCCGATGCGCGTCGGACAAGTGGGGAAGCGGCTCCGCTCCTTCCCGACGGCCCCGGCGTCCGACGGGGACAGCTGGCGTGCCGCGCGCCATGCGGCGTGCGCCAAGCGCCAAGCGCCATGCGCCTGGCCGCCGACGTCAGGGATCGAAATCGTCCTCGCCGCGCGACACCGGCGGCTTGGGTGGCTTCGGGGCGGCCCCTGCGCTGCTCCCGCCCCGCGGCGGCGACTTCACGCTCGCGGCGGGCTGCCTCGGCGGCGGTCGGCTCGCCGCGCCCCGCCGCGCCGGAGCGTCGCCCGAATCGACGGCGAGCACCAGATCGAGCGCGAGCTTCGACGCCCTGCCGGCGTGTCGATCCGCGGCCGCGCCCGCTTCAGCGATCACGCGCTCGGCCGCCTCGAGCTCGTGCTTCACCTCGCGGCGCTGCGGATCGTCCGCGAGCGCCTCGGCCCATGCGGCCGCCAGCGACGCCCGCTTCTTCTCGAGCTCCGCGGCGCGGTTCGAGAGCTCGCCGAGCTGCTTCGACGTCGCGAGGGAGCTCTTCAAGGACGCCTCGAACGCAGCGATGGTGTCCCTGTCCTCCGCGTCCAGCGCGCGCCCGCCTCGGGCGCTCACGATCCGCGCTTCTGGCACGAGCTCGACCTGGAGCAGCACGCCCGCCGCGCGGAGCTCCGCGGCGCGCGCGCGCGCCGCTTCGAGCGCCGCCTTGCGGTCCGATCTCGGATCGAGCCCCAGCGCGCGCGAGAGCTCGGCCGGCGCCGCGTTCGAGAGCTCCTCGGCCTTCAGCGACTCGTCGCGGAGCGCCCGGGCGGCCTCGAAGAACTCGTCGTAGGGCTGCTTGCCCGTGCGCAGGGCCCGCCCCTGATCGAGCAGCGAGACCTGCGCGGTGCACGCGGCGAGCAAGGGCGCGGGCGGCGCGACCAGCAGCAGCGCGAGCGCCGCCGCGCGGAGCCGGCTCGCGCGCTCCGGCGGCCTTGTCATCCACATTGGAGGATGACCCCCCAGAGCTCGTAGCTCGCGGCAGGCTTCGAGAGGAACACCACGCCCACGTAACCGGAGCGCGACGACACGCCGAGCACGCCTTGCCCGAAGTTGCCGGCCGGCGGCGAGAGCGCGATCGGATCCCCGATCGGGGAGAAGTCGGCGGCCAGGGTCTGCGCGCGCATGGCGCGGCTCCCCGGAGGGCCTTCGGTCCACACGAGGAGCCAGCGTCCATCGCCGAGCCCCGCGATATCCGGCGCGAAGGCGTCGCCCCCGGGGCCGCCGGAAGGGAGCGGGATCACCTGGGTCGACCTGGGGATGGACCCGGGAGCGGCCTGCCCGGCGCGGATCTCCCATCGCCCATCCGCTGGCCGATCGGCAAAGACGACGGCGAGCGCGCGCTCGTTCCATCCGAGCGATGGCTTGCCGATCGAGCCTCCGGAGCCGGTCACCCGGGTGAGCTCGCCGACGGGCTTGCGCTCGGCGTCGAGCCAGCCTGCCCACACGGCCTTCTCGCGGCGGAACGCGACGGCGTAGCCGCCGGAGCCGGCCGCGAGCGCGCGCGGCGCCTCGAGCGGCTCATCACCTTGCACCGGCCAGAGCGGGGAGGGGGCGGCGTCGGGGGCATCGGCCGCCACCAGAGCGCCGTTCGCCAGACCGACGACGAACGACCTCGGCCCCGGCACGCTGACGGGGGAGCGGATGGCCTGCTGCGCGGCCGTGAGGACGGTGAAGCGCTCCTCGACCGGCGAGATGCTCACGATGTCGGCGGCCTCCCGGTTCGAGAACCGCTCGCTCCGCTCCCCGGTCGCGGGATCGATCTCGAGGCCGACGGCCTCCATGGGGCTCTTCGCGTACCCCACCACGAGCTTGCCGCCCTTCGTTGCCGTGACCTCGAAGGGGATGCTCTTCGCAACGAGCGGCGCCCATGGCTGGGGCTGACGCGCCACCCAGCAGGGCTTCGGCGGGACGGGGATCGCCGAGCGCGCGGCGTCCTGCGCTGCGCCGAGCGCCGTGCGCGCCGTCCCGACCGGCTGCCGCGCGGTCATGACGGAGCGGCGGCCCGCGAAGAAGGCGACGACGCTCATGAGCAGCGCCGCCCCGCAGAGGCCGATGAGCGACGAGACCGGCACGGTCACGGCTGCAGAGAGCCCCTTGCCGTCGCCGCGTCGCGCCGCGAGCGCGCGCGGGTTGAGCGCTGGCGGGCCGTTGCCCGATCCAGGGACGGAGCCGCGATCCGAGCGCTGGCCCGAGGCCTGGAGCGCGTCGGCGGCCGCCGAGCTGCGCTGCGGGTTCGGCAGCCCCGGCAGCCCTGGCCACGAGCGCATCGCCGAGTGCCCCTGCGACGCGCTCGATCCGACGCCGACCGACGGGATCGTCGCGTACTCGCGGCGCCCCATCGGCGCCTCGGCAGCCAGAGGAGAGCGCTTCGTCTCGCTGGGCACGGGCGGCCCGGGGAGCTCCGGGGTCTCGCGGTGCAGCACCGTGGTGGAGGGCTCCGGGGCGTCGCCGCGATCGCGGCTCGCCGCGGGCTCGCGGCCGTCGCCGGCGGGCGCGTCCTCGGCGCTGCGGGACGAGGGACCGTCGGTGGACGTCGCTGGGCTCGCAGGGCGCGATCCTGGCGACGCCATCGCCGTGGGGACGGCGCCCGTGACAGGCGCAGCGTCGGCCGGTGGGGCCGGCGCGGCGAGGGGCAAGGTCGGCGCTGCCAGCGAGGCCGACGGCGAGGGGGGCGCTGCTGCCAAGGGCGTGGCGCGGGCCGCGTCCGCGGGGGGGCGCGGCGGCGGCGCGGGGAGCGCTCCGAGACGGACGAGGGCCTTTGCGCCGGCCGCCGTCTGATCCGGTGCGTCAGGCGCGCGCGGGCCCGCAGGCCGCTTCGCGGCGACGGCGGGGAACCGGACCGGAACTGGAGGTGGCGGCACGGAGCGCTTCCCCGTGGGCGCGGGGCGCTTCGTGGCGCGGCCGGGGCTCGAGGGCGCCGGTGGTGTCGCCGAGAGGGGCTTGCCGGCGCCTTGATCGGCGCCGGTCGTCGCTCCGCCGCGCCCATCGTTCTGCGGCGCAGCGCCCGTCAGCGCCGCGTCGCGATCGAGGGGGAGAGGCGGGGGCCGGGGTGGTCTGCCCTCCGCGCGCGACGTCATACCGCCCGCGGCCCTCGGCGCTGCCCCCGGCCTGCTGGGCGCAGCTGCCCCCGGCCTGCTGGGCGCAGCCGCGCCCGCCGCGCGCCTCGGCGGCGCCGGCGGATCGCCGTCCGCCGTCGCGCCGGCATCGCCCGCGGCGCTGCCTGCGTCTGCGGCAGGGCGCTGACCCGCCGAGCTCTCCTCGGGTTCCTCCGCCCCCGAAGGGAGCTTGGGCGCGCGCGGGATCTCGGTCGTTCCCTGGTCTCCGGGCGAGGGACCGTCGTAACGGGGCAGCTGGGTGATCGCGCGGGCGACCCCCGCATCGAACGTTCCGCCCGCGGCCGGCACGACGATCGGCGCGTTCTGTCCGCTGGCCGGCGCGTCTGCCGGCGCCTCGACGCCCGTGAGCGTCCGCATGGACTCGCGCTTGCGCGGCGGCGGGGGAGGCGGCTGCGGTCGCGTGGTCGCCCGGGTCGCGTGCTGCGCCGCCGGCTTCCGCCCGTTCGCGGACCTCTCCGCGGGCGCCGGACCGATGGGCTGGCCGCTGCGCGCGGGCGCCGGACCCAGATCCTCGATGAGCTCGATCTCCAGCGCCGCCCCGTCCTCGCGAGCGGCCTCTTCGGCCCCGGCGGCTGGCCTCTCGGGCGCGGCGGTGCGCGCCTCGGGCTTGCGCCGGAGCTGGGCGGCATCGGCGAGCTCAGGCTGCCTGGACGCGGGCGCCCAGGCGTCCATGCCCTTGCGCCAGACGAGCGTGGAGCCTGGAATGATCCCGGCAGACAGCGCGCTGCGCAGCTCGGCGGTGCTCAGGCTCCGCTGGACGCCGCGCTCATCCGTCCATCTCCACGCGCTCAACGGGGGCCCCTCCGCCAGCTGGTAGAGCGCCGGAATTTCAGGACGTGAACCACGACGATCGCGATCGTACCGCGCGTCGTTTGCAAAGAGATCTTCTTTCGTGCGCCCACGCAACCGCACGTCCACTCACGACGAAGATCGCGCTGGTCGCTCATGAGCCCTTCCCGCGCCCTCGTCGCCGCAGTCCGCTCCGTGCTCGCCGCCGCTGCGCGCACGCTCAGCCCGCCGGCCTGTGCGGGCTGTGACACCCCGATCGACGATGCCTCGGTATTCTGCGCCGGTTGCGCGCAGACCTCCCTGCCCTACGCAGGTGGGGCCCCGCGAGGGGGGGCGGGCACGCGCGCCGCGGCGGGGACGCCTCTCGTCGCGTTCGCTCCGTTTGGAGGGGCGGTCGCGGAGGGGATCCGGCGCTTCAAGTATGGAGATCGCCCCGATCTCGCGCGCCCGCTCGGCCGGTTGATGCTCTGCGCGGCGCGCGACGCGGAGGTGCGCGTCGATCTGGTTGTCCCGGTGCCGCTGCATCCGCGCCGTCTCGCCGAGCGCGGGTACAACCAGGCGGCCCTGCTGGCCGCGCACGTCGCTGACGGACTCGCGGTGTCCTTCGCCCCGCGGGCCCTCTGCCGTGTCCGTCCCACCGCGCAGCAGGCGCAGCTCCCGCGCGACGTCCGCCTGCAGAACGTCGCGGGTGCGTTTCGCGTGCGCGCGCCAGAGCGCGTCCAGCGCCGGAGGGTCGCGCTCATCGATGACGTGGCCACCACGGGGGCCACGCTCGCCGCGTGTCGAGATGCGCTCCTTGGCGCGGGCGCAGCTTCGGTGATCTACCTCGTCCTCGCGACGGCCGAGAGCGGGGCGGGCGAGCTCAGAAGCTCACCTCCGTCAGCTCACCGCACTTGACGCGGACGGTCCTGCCTTCGGTGAGCCACCGCGTGCCGTCGCGCGTCGGCTCGCCCAGTCGAACGAAAAAGCGCCCGCAGCGTACCTCGACGGGTCGATCGCTGGGCCCTACCGGCACGCCCGTCACGTAGACGGTCGCGTTCCGGGAGGAGCTGATCTTGAGCAGGCCGTGGCCCTTTCGCGGGGTTGGCAGAGTCGTCGCTGCAGCGTCGACGGATGTCTGCTGTTGAAGGGTTGCCGTTTCGATAGCGGGTAGTGCTGGAGGTGCCGCGGCCTCGGCGGCTGGCAATGCTGGAGGTGCCGCGGCCTCAGCACGTGGTGTCGGGGATGCGGTCGGCGTCGGCTGCGCGGTGGCGTCGGTCGCGCTCGCCGGGGGCGCGGCTGCCAGCTGCGCGGGGACGGCCGCTTGCTTTGAAGCCACAGCGGTGATGCTTACAGGACTGCCGGCGACCACGGTCGCCGGTCGAGACGCTCGGCCGTGTGCCGCCAATTGGGGCAGGCTCGTCTCGACGGTGTAGACCCCCAGCGCAAACAGGATGGTTGCAGTCGCGAGCGCAACCGCGGCGGTGCCGAGCGGCGAGAGCGGCTTCGACAGAGGGGCCTCGGCTGAACCGGCTTGGGGCGAGACCGAACCAGGTTGAGGCGAGGGCGGCTTCGACGGGGGGCCCTCGTCCGACCCAGGTTGAGGCACGCCCGACCCAGGTTGAGGTTGAGGTACGTCCACGCCGGCCGACCCAGGTTGAGGCACGCCCGACCCAGGTTGAGGTTGAGGTACGTCCACGCTGGCCGACCCGGGTCGAGGCACCTTCACGCTGGCCGACCCAGGTTGAGGCACATCCGCAGGTTGAGGCACATCCGCAGGTTGAGGCACGTCCGACCCAGGTTGGGATACCTCCTTGTCCGTCAAGAACATCGGGCGCCACTTTAGCGGGATCGCTGCCGCACCGGATTCCCCGGTCGGCGGCCCGCCCGCCGGACGCGCAGGAGCTTCGCCGTCGGAGCCGGCCGCGAGAGCAAGCACGAACGCTGATTGTGTGCTGGAATACATGCGTGTACGTCGTCGCACATCCACTGACGTGGATTCGCAGGAGGTTGCCGCGCGGCCGTCGTGTGCTGGCCGCCGGGGTGCTCGACACCCTCGGGCTCCTGGATCGCTTCCTCTGGCTGCGCGCGAAGCTTCGGCTGCCCGTGCTCTCCGTGTTCACCTACCACCGCATCGCGGAAGTCTCGGACGTGGACGAGCTCGATCCAGGGGTCGCCGAGGTGAGCGCGCGCGAGTTCGAGGAGCAGCTCGCGGTCATCAAGACGCACGGCACCGTGGTGTCCCTCCGGGATGTGCGGCTCCTCGCGAAGGGCCGGAAGCTCCCGCCGAACCCCGTCATGGTCGCGTTCGACGACGGCTACCGTGACAACCACGACGTCGCGTTGCCCCTCCTCGAGCGCGCCGGGGTCACGGCCACGTTCTTCATCGCCACCGAGTACCCCGACAGGGGCCGCCTCTTCTGGTGGGATCGCGTCGCGCTCCTCATGCACCGGTGCCGCCGGGCGCGCGTCGAGATCGCCTACCCAGCGACGCTCGTGCTCGAGCCGCTGCGCGACCCGATCGCCGCGGCGATGCTCGTCTGCCAGACCATCAAGCACACCTCCGGGGTCGACATCGGGCGCCTCTGGGACGAGATCGAGCGCGCCACGGGGGTGTCGATCGACCTCGGCGAGGAGCGCGCGCTCGCGACCAGGACGATCATGGACTGGAACCACATCGGGGCGCTGCGGCGGGCGGGCATGGACGTGCAGTCGCACTCGCACAGCCATCGTGTCCTCCAGACGCTCTCGCCCGAAGAGGCCACTCGCGATCTCGCGCGCTCCCGCCGCGTGCTCTCCGACGCCCTGAACGAGGCCGTGTACGCGGTCGCGTACCCCGTCGGATACAGCCTGTGCGGCGCCTTCCATCGCGCCGTGAAGGAGGCGGGCTTCGAGATCGGCTTCACCAACAACTCCGGCCTTTGCATGCTCTCGTCCTTCGACCCCCTGAACTTCCCGCGCATCGCCATGGACCGCGGGCAGATCGGCGCGCTCTTCAAGCTCAAGCTGCTCATCGGCCAGCGGCCCGGCTCTCGGGCCAGCCGCTGATCGAGCAAAGACCGCGCGCCGGTCCGCCGCCGCGCAGCCGGAGCGCCTCCGCTCGCTCGACGCCGCCTCGGCCGGCGCGCGTGTGGCCTGGGCTGTGCACGTGCACGTCGCTGGTCCGGTTCTGCACGCGCATGGCCTCGATGGGCCACGAAAGCTGCTGCGCAGCCTGTTCGACGAAGGGGGGCTCCCGTGAAAGGCACAATCCATGAACGCAGCTTCCGCGCCGCCGCCTCGATGCTCGGCGCGGCCTCGCTGATCTCCGCGGCCCTCGCGTCGGGATGCGGCGGCGCGTCGACGCCCGCCGCCTCCGTGAAGGCGCCCGCGCGGCCCGCGCAGGCATCATCCGATGGGCAGGGCGCGCAGGGGGCGAGCGTCGAGCTGCGCGAGCAGCGCGAGGCCCAGCGCGCCTGGTGCGTGTACCTCGAGGAGCTCTACCAGCGGGCCACCGATCAGGCGAAGGGCTGGCCGAAGTTCGACCAGTGCACGCAGATGACGACGATGGCCTCGCCGAAGATGCTCCGCGCGACCTCGGAGTGCTCGCTGGCAGCGCTGCGGCGCTTCGATGGCGATCCCTTCACCGCCGCCTATGCGGAGGAGGTGAGCCGCTGCGGCTCCGAGGCCATGACGGCCACCACGCTCCCGCGCGCCGATCTGGCGCCGTACATGGCCGTCCTCTGCGGCCGCCTCGCGGGGTGCGGAGACCTCGACTACGACACCTGCCGGCAGAGCCTGGAGGAAGGCCTCGGCCCGCAGCTCGAGCGGGCGATCGGCGCGATGAACAGCCGCGGTCGGCACGCGGTCCGCGCCTGCTTCGGCAAGCTCGCCTGCGGCGGTGATCTGGGCCCCCAGATCTCCGCGTGTCTCGAGCCCATCATGGACGACCTGCTCTGGCTGCCGGGGTGAGCGGCCGGCGCGCCGCGCCCAGGGCTCCTGCGCGGCGCGGCGGTCAGCCGGCGGCGCCTGGCAGGCGGCAGCGCGCGATCAGGGGGACGTGATCGGACAGCCCTGCGAACGCGCCCTTGTGCCCGAACGGGTGCGTGCCCGTGAAGTCCAGCCACTCGAGGCGCTCGGACGAGTAGACGTGGTCGAGGTGCATGCGGAGGTTCATGAAGCCGGCCGTCGGGAATGCGCGCGCCTCGGTCTCGGAGAGGCATCGGACCTTGGCGAACGCGTCCACGAAGCCGATCTCCTCGCGCAGGAAGCGATCCACCGGCGAGCCTGGCAGCGAGTTGAAGTCGCCGACCACCACGAAGTTGTCGCTCCGGCGCTCGCGGTGGACGAAATCGGCGAGCACCCTCGCCTCCTCGATCTGATTCGGCCCGAACCCCATCCGCGCCTCGCCGGTCCAGAACTCCCGCGAGAACACGCTCGGCAGGCTGAGGTGGGTGTTGAACACATCGAAGCTCAGCCCGCTCTCGTGCTCGAACGACACGTGCGCGCAGATGCGCGTCTGCTTCAGGCTCTTGACCCCCCGCCGATGGGTGATGTCGTGCGGGCGCTCCGCGTTGTGGTGTCCGATGTGGAATGTGTCGCGCGCGAGCACCGCGAGCCCGGTCGTGTAGATGTTCGTCCGCGAGGTAAGCCTGTAGGCGTGCGCGGGGAAGTAGTAGGCGACGTAGCGCTCGCGCCGCTCTGCCTGCGCCAGCGCCGCGTGCAGCTCGGTCATCAGGCGATCGAGCTGTGTCTCCTCCGGGTGCCACCGCGGGTTCATCGTCGAGGACCTCAGCGACTGGGTCTCGACCTCCTGGAGGCACACGAGATCGGGCAGCGGGGACATCCGCGCGAGCGTCGTCGCGATCCGGGTGATGGCGGCGCTTGTCGAGGCGATGCCCCGCGTGCCGTGCCCGAAGTAGCGGACGTTATAGGTGACGATCCTGAGCGGCGTACCGCCGTCGCCCGGTGTCCCGGGGCCGCGTAGAGCGCCGGGCGCCGCGCGCGCCGAGGTCGGGTCCGGCGCCTGCTCCGCCGGTGTTGGGCCGCTCGAACGAGGTGGGAGGCGTCGCTCGGTCATGTATCCTCTCGCCCATGGGCAAGAACATCATCGTTTCCGAGGATACCATTCGTGACCTGCTGGAAGCGCATGCCTCCCTCTCCGCCTGGTATTATGAGCTCTGGTCGGCGCTGCGGGTCGCGAAGGCCTCGGCGAGCGCCCCCGATGATGCGGCCCGTGCGGCGTTTGTCGAGCGGATGGCCACGAGCTTCCCGGAGGTCGCGTCGATCGCCCGCTCCATCCAGGTGCCGAGGATGTTCGTCCCGCCGCCGCCCGCCGTGAGCGTGCCCCCCACAGCGGAGGTCGAGGCGGGAGGAGAAGAGGCCCCGACAGCGATCGAGCCCGCGCCCGCCCGGCTGCGGGAGCTCCACGGCCAGCCACCGAAGAGCCAGCCAGGCTCGCTCCCTGCCGATGAGTCCGCCCCAGCGCCGTCGCAACCCGCGATCGCCCCTCCACCGATGGTGGTCCCGTCGACGGTGAAATACGACACCTGACATCGAGTCGCCGCTCGGCCGGACTCGCGAGCTCTCACCACCAAGGCACGCCTCGCGTGCTCGCCCCCAGCGCGCCTCGCGCGCCGCTCCTCGCACGAACCGTCAGCGCGCCGGGCCGCTCGTCGACCATCCGCTGCGCCGCTTGGGCCGCGACCTGGAAGGCACCGAGCTCGAGGGCGGCGTCGCTGAGCGCCCCGAGCGCGAGCGCGTCGTCCTCGTCCCGCGAGCCGCTCGTCGCAGCATCGGAGCGCTGACCTCGCCTCGCGCTGGCGCTCCGCCCTGGGCGCGCCGCGGCTCTCTCGGGGGCGTCACAGGCTCGATCCGATCGCAAAAGAGCTTGCCTCGCCGGTCTGCGCCGGCAAGCTCGCCGCTCCAGCGCATCGTTCGATCGATCGACCAGCAGCGCGCAGCGCGGAGGAGATCGCATTGCCTGTCCAGACGGATGGCGACCGCCTGCAGCGGCTCTGCGCCGCGACGCTGATCCTGCACCTCTGCGCCGCGTGTGCTCGCCGCACCTCGCCGGAGGCGGAGGCGACCGCGGCGTCCTCACCGGATGCGGGCGCGACCGCGGCGCCCTCGCCGGAGGCGGACGCGGCCGCGGCGCCCTCGCCGACGTGGCCTGCGGATAACCCGCCGGGCGACGAGATCACCCCCGTCTACGGGAAGGCCGAGGGCGCGCCGGAGCCGCTCGCGGCCCGGCTGTGCGACGCGCTTCACGCGTTGCCCGCGCGGCGCAAGGCGGCGTGCTGCGGCGGCGCTGCGGGCTTCCACGCCGCCGCCGAGTGTGCGCGCGCGCTGAGCCTCGCGGTGCGCACGCGCGCGGTGACGCTGTCGACCGACGAGGTGGGCCGCTGTGTCGAGGCGATGGAACGGTCGCTCGACGGGTGCGACTGGGTCTCTCCGCTCGCCGCCCCGGTCCCGCCCGCGTGCGAGGGGATCGTGCGGGGCGCGCTCGACGAGGGGGCCCGGTGCCGGTCGTCGCTCGAGTGCGCGGGCGGGCTGCGCTGCGATGGCGCCGGCCCCACCGACGCGGGCACCTGCCGCGCCCCGCGCGCCGTGGGGCCCTGCGGCCTCTCGGTCGACGCGCTGGCCGCGGTCACCCGGCAGACGCGCTACGCCGAGGCGCACCCCGAGTGCCGCGGCCACTGCGCCGGCCGCGCGTGCGCGGATGACGTCCCGCTCGGCGGCCGCTGCGAGGCCCACGCGGCCTGCGGGCGGGGCCGCCGCTGCGTCGACGCGCGCTGCAGCGAGGCGGCGCTGCCCCCCGCCGGCGCCGCCTGCATCGGCGGGCTCTGCGCGGCCGGCGCGCGGTGCGTGGACGGGCGCTGCGCGGCGCCGAAGGCCGAGGGCGAGGCCTGCACGCGCGACGGCGAGTGCCGCTCCGCGTGCGTTCGACGAGGGCGCGGGGCCGCCGCAGGCGGCGCGTGCGGGATGCGATGCGCGGCGCCGTGACAGGCGAGCTCCGCGCGCGGCGCCGTGACAGGCGAGCTCCGCGCGCGGCGCCACGTCGGGCGGCTCAGGGCCGGAAGTGGCCCTGGGTCGCGCCCTCCCAGGCCGTCGCGAGGTAAGGGAAGGCCGGGAGGAAGCGCGCGTCGTTCGCGGCGACGCCGTCCCCCGCCGTCGTGCCGAGCGCGCCGGTCAGCATGAGCGTGAGCACCGCGTCGGTGACGTCGGTCTGCTCGTGATCCGCGCCGGGGACCAGCGCCCGGCCGTTCGGGAAGCCCGACGGCATGCCCAGATCGATCCGGAGCACGTCGCCGAAGGTCTCCAGGTTGTGCCCTCCGAGGCTCGCGGGCTTCAGGTTGAAGGTGTCGATGAGGTCGGACCGGCCCTGCTTCAGCGCCTCGGGATCGAAGGCCGCGAGCGGCTGGCCTGCCTGGTAGAGCCCGGCGAACTCGGCGTCGCGCACCAGGATCGGGTTCAGGAAATAGGCCCCGAAGTTGGCGAGATCGTCGCGCGGGTGCGCGCGGTTGTACTTGTCCTTGTCCTGCAGGCCGATGATCCAGGTGTTGATCAGCGGCAGGCCGACACGCGAGACCTGGACCCAGGGACCGAGGCCGTCTTCCTTGCCGTTCGCGCGCAGGATCCGCACCTTGCGGCGGCTCGCGGAGGCCCAGATGCCGAGCGTCTGCCGGTCGCTCGGCCCCGGCGTCGGCTCCGCGCCGCCGTTGACCGCGGCGAGCGGGATCTCGAGCGCGAGCGTGTGGACGTTGAAGCCGGCGAGGTTGTCGCGCGCGGTGCACGACGGGTTCGGCGCCGCGAGGAGCGGGCACAGCCCCGCCAGATCGGACGCGCGGCCGAGATCCGCGTAGTACCCGTCGTCGCGCGGCCCGGCCCAGGCGCGCCCCGCGCCGCCCGCCATCTGCTTGAGGAACTTCGAGGACGTCGCGAAGGCCGGGTAACCGCCGCCCGTGATCCGGTAGGCGAGCTGGTTCGTCCTCCTCCCGATGTTCGGCGGCGCGACCGGGGCGTCCCTCAGGAGCACAGCCGACGCTCCGCCCTCGATCTTCGTCACGGTGTACGTCTGCTCCCCGCCGGCGAGCTGCGAGAAGAACTCGTTGCCGCCGCTCGGCGCCGGCGTGATCCCCGCCGGATCCGCCGCCGGGTACGGCCTCGTCGAGAACCGGAACTGATAGGTCAGCGCGTCCTCGAGGCTCGACGGCCCGCGCGCGACGTGCACCTCGTAGAGCACGTCGTCCGAGAAGCCGTGGAAGTTCGGCCCGCTGGCGGGCTCCTCGAGCGGAATGTAGCTCGCGAGGATCACGAGGTTGCCGCCTTCCACCCACGCGTACAGGTCGGTGTTGTCGGCGGCCGGATCCCTCGCGATGGCCGGCGCCTCGCGGTGGCTCGACGCCGCGGCGAGGCCGGGCGCGCTGAGCGCGACGGTCGCCGTGAAGACGGCGACGGCGCGCGACGGTCGGTGGATCATGCGTGCGGGTCCTTCCATCGCTCCTCTGAGGCTCATTGCCTGAGCAGGAACACCGAGCCTTGCTCCTGGGCGCTGTGATCGACGAACGCGAAGACGTCGGCGCCCCTCGCCCGGTGCAGCCCCCCGGGCTCGTCGTGGCCAGGCGCGCCGGCGGCCGTCGCCGACCGCGCCCCGGACGCCACCTCGATCCATACGACCTCGTCGGCGCCTCGGGTCGGGTCGCGCGTGAGCACGAGCAGCGCCGCGTCGTCGCGCGTCAGCGCGATGCCGCACGGATAACCGACGTGGAGCCCGGTCGCGAACGGGCTCACGAAGCCGTCCTCGATCCTGAAGATGGTCGCCGTCTTGTCGGGGCTCGCGAGGGTGTCGCAAACGAAGATGTCGCCCGGGCCGGCGACCGCGATCCCGCTCGGGTCGACCAGCGGGCTCCCCTTGGCGAGCGCCGACACCTCGCCGCCGCGCGCCGGCAGCGAGAACACGCCGGGCTGGCCGTCGTCGCGATCGCGCCCCGAGAAGATGATCCGCTCCTCGTTGTCCGCGCCGCGGGCGACCTCGAGGCCGCGCGCCTGCAGCCCCTCGCCGCCGTCGATCGGGGCGACCGCGCCGTCGGGCAGGTCGATCGCGAAGAGGGCGCCCGCGTCGTCGAGCGCCGGGCCGCCCGCGCCTGGGTCGGCCACGAAGAGGCGACCGCCGTCCGCGCTCGTCGCGATCCCGAGCGGCGCGACGAGCGGCGGCCCGGCCGCGATCTCGGCGGCTCCGGCGCCGCCTTGCGCGCCGATCCTGAAGACGCCGGCCCTGCCGTCCGCGCCGAGGCCTGTGAAGTACACGTAAGCCCCGCCGGTATCCGGCGTCGCGTCGAACGCGATCGCCGGGACGAGCGGCGAGACCGCATAGGGAGCATCACCCCCCGCGCCGCCCCCGCCTCCCGTACCGCTCGCCGCAGTTGTGCCTGGCGCACCTCCGGTGGAGCTCGCGCTGGTCCGTCCGGGCGGATCCTCCGCGCGGCTGCAGCCCGGGTTGCTCGCGGCGGCCGCGAGCGACGCGACAGCGCACAGCACACCGGCGCTTCGCCGGAAGTCCCCCCTGGCTTCCGTCATGCCTGCTCCTCCCGAGGGCGCCGTTCGTGCGCTCGGCTCGCGCGGCGCGCCCTGGCGCACGCGACGCGAGCCGCACGGCGATCGCGCGGCGCTGGACGCTGCCCGTTCTGCCACGGGGCTCCCGGATCGAGTAGGCCCCGGCCGGGCTGCGCGCGACAAAGCCGCGTGCACCCTGCCTCTCGTGTCCGGGGTCGCCTGCCGGCGCTCAGGCCCATGAGCAGCGCCGCCGCCCGGACGCCGTTCCCCCGTCGACCCGCTGACTGCCCCGTTTTATAACGAAGTCATGTTCGATGTCGCTCGGTCACTGTACGTACGGGCGTTGGAGGACATCCGTGCGGCGGGTCTCTACAAGGAAGAGCGGATCCTCGCGACGCCGCAGGGGCCGGTGATCCGGACCGAAGGTGGCGCCGGGGTCCTCAACTTCTGCGCGAACAACTACCTTGGCCTGTCGTCGCACCCGGCGGTCATCGCGGCGGCGAAGGAGGCAATCGACACGCACGGCTTCGGCCTCTCCAGCGTGCGCTTCATCTGCGGCACGCAGGACCTCCACCGGCGGCTGGAGTCCCGGATCGCCCGCTTCTTCGGCACCGAGGACGCCATCCTCTACTCGTCGTGCTTCGACGCGAACGGCGGCCTCTTCGAGACGCTCCTCGGCGAGGAGGACGCCGTCATCTCGGACGCGCTGAACCACGCGTCGATCATCGACGGTATCCGCCTCTGCAAGGCCGAGCGGCACCGCTACCCGAACGGGGACATGGCCGCCCTCGAGGACATCCTCCGCGCGACGGCCGGCAAGCGGCTCCGGCTCATCGCCACCGACGGCGTGTT
This sequence comes from Sorangium sp. So ce693, assembly GCF_051521375.1. Lineage (NCBI taxonomy): Bacteria > Pseudomonadati > Myxococcota > Polyangiales > Polyangiaceae > Sorangium > Sorangium sp. So ce693. Next base: position 10,539,877 of record NZ_CP150347.1, on the reverse strand, counting down.
CTCGATGGACGGGTACCTGGCCAAGCTCGATACCATCTGCGATCTCGCCGACAAGTACCGCGCGATGGTGATGGTCGACGACTCGCACGCGACCGGGTTCATCGGGCCGACGGGCCGCGGGACCGCGGAGCTCTGCGGGGTCATGCACCGCGTCGACGTGATCACCTCCACCCTGGGCAAGGCGCTGGGCGGGGCGAGCGGCGGCTTCACGACCGGCCGGCAGCCGATCGTCGACCTGCTCCGGCAGCGATCGCGGCCGTACCTGTTCTCCAACACGCTCGCCCCGGCCATCGCCGGCGCCTCGATCGCCGTCTTCGACCTCATCGACGCGGAGCCCTCGCTGCGCATGCGGGTGATGGAGAACGCGCGCCGGTTCCGGCAGGGGATGACGCAGGCCGGCTTCACCATCAAGCCCGGCCCCCACCCGATCGTGCCCATCATGCTGGGCGAGGCGCAGCTCGCGAACGAGATGGCGAAGGCGCTGCTCGCCGAGGGCATCTATGTGATCGGCTTCTCGTACCCCGTCGTGCCGAAGGGCCAGGCCCGCATCCGGGTGCAGCTCTCGGCCGCGCACGAGCCCGAGCACGTCGATCAGGCGATCGACGCCTTCCGGCGGGTCGGCGGGCGCCTCGGCGTCGTCGCCTGAGCGGCTCAGTACCGGAGGATCACCTTCGGGTGGCTCGAGATCGCCTCCTGGAAGGCCGCCGCGTCGTAGTCCTCGAAGTCAAACACCGTCCCCTCGCCCCGGTTCAGGATGACCTCCCAGATGAGGTCGTGGATGTTCGGATCGCGCGACTCGAGCAGGTGGCGCGTGATGTGCCACGTCTCGAAGATGCGGCGGCCGATCACGCTGTGGAGGCTGATGCCGTCCACGATGAGGCGATCGAAGTTCTCGATCACCGCGTCGCCGCTCTTCAGGCCGAAGAGGATCACGTCGCCCCCGCGCCTCGCCGCGTGGATCGCGTTGTTGACGCTGCTGTTCACGCCGCTCATCTCGAGCACGACGTCGACGCCCACGCCGTCCGTGAGCTTCCGCACCCGCTCCGTCAGCTCGGGATCGCTCGCGTGGGGCCGCTCGGGGCTCGCCCGGTGCGGGCGCAGGACGGCGTCGGCGCCCAGGCGGCGGGCCATCTCGGCGTTCCGCTCCGCCGGCTCCACGCCGATGACGTAGATCGCCCCCATCGCGCGGGCGATCGCGATCGCGAACAGGCCGATGGTGCCGCAGCCGAAGATGGCCACGCGCTTGCCGCGGAGGTTCACCTTGGTGCACGCGTGCACGGCGTTGCCGAACGGCTCCTGCACCGCGGCGACCTCGGGCCGGATCCTCGCGATGTCGGTGCGCCACAGGTTCTTCGCGGGCAGCTTGACGAGCTCGGCGAAGCAGCCATCCTCGCTGATCCCGATGATCTTGTCGTCCGCGCACACGTGGGTGTCGCCGACGCGGCACTGGTAGCAAGCGCCGCAGGCGATGTGGCTCTCGGTCGACACGATGTCGCCGACCTCCAGCCCGAAGGACCGGCGCGCGTCGGTCCCGAGATCGACCACGCGGCCGAGCAGCTCGTGGCCGATCGTGCGCGTCGCCTTCCGATCGCGCTCGAGCGACGAGAGGATCATGTCCTTGAAGGCGCTGCGGAACCAGATGCCGCGATCCGAGCCGCAGAAGCCCGTCATGATCGGCTTGACGAGGACGCTCGCGCGGTCGTGGTAGTCCCTCGCCTCATCGATCGCCGGACGCTCGACCTGATCCTTGGACAGCCCGACGGTGGACTCCCACGGCTGCTTCTCGCGGTTGTACGTCAGCGCCCACATCGCGTCGCTCATGCACCTGGCTCCTGTTCGGGGTTCGAGGCGCACGCAGCTGGCGCACGGGCGCCTCGGGCACGTGAAGCGTGGCGCGTGAACGAGCGAGCGCCCACTAGAAAATTGCGCTCGGGTTGATCACGTCTCCGGCGTCTCGCTCGGCCTCTTCGGCTCGATCTCGCGGCGCCCCGGGCGCACCGTCTGCACCGTCGCCCTGAAGCGGATGACTCGCCGCGTCGACCGTGAGGCGGCGGGACCGCACACGCGCGTGGGGGGAGACCGCGCTCCCACGCGCTGCTGACGGGGCTTCAGCGGCGCTTGGACTGAGGGCGCGCGGGCGGGGGCGGCGGGGTCGTCTCGGAGACGGGGGGCCGCTCGCGGAGGCATTTGTCGAGGCCGTCGTGCAGGGCCGCCTCGTGGGCGCCGGGGAGCTTCGGGCGCCCCATGACGTTCACGAAGAGGCGATCCTGCGCGATGCCGCCGCCGGGGCCGAAGCTCATCCACACGAACATCGCGCGACCCTTGATGTGATCGAAGGGCACGCCCGCGCCGAGCCCGCCGCGCCAACTGCGCGAGTCGTGGCTGTTGTTGCGGTTGTCGCCCATCACCCACGCCTCGTCGGCGGCCACCTTGAAGGGGCCCTGGAGATCGCCGCAGATGCCGCCCCGGCACGTGGAGCCCGGTGTGCAGTCATCGCTCTCCACGCACATCATGCCGTCGGGGTTCTTCTCGTAGAGCGTGAAGTACGACTTGTCTCCGAGGTACTCGACGAACAGCTCCGCTTGCCGGCCCTCGTAGTGGTAGGGGCCGACGTGACAGTGGGGGACGAGCCAGCCGTTGATGACGGGGCGGCCGTTGATCGCCTCCAGCGTGTCGCCAGGGACGGCGATCGTCCGCTTGATGAAGTCCTGCTCCTTGTTCTCCGGGAACTTGAACACCATCACGTCCCCGCGCGACGGTGGCAGGCGAGGGAAGAGGCGCTGGTCGGTCCAGGGGATGAGCGGGCCGTAGGTGAACTTGTTGACGAAGATGTGGTCGCCGACCATGAGGGTCGGGATCATCGAGCCGCTCGGGATCTTGAACGCCTCGACGACGAAGGCGCGCAGGAGGAGCGCGACGGCCACGGCGATGCCGATCGACTCCGCGTACTCGCGCATCTCGCCCTTGCGCCAGCGGCCGAGGTGCTCGCCGACCGCGCGATCGGCGCGGCTGTGCGCGGCGTCGAACTCGTCGGCGTCGAACGTGTCGGCGCTCATCGCGCGCTCGAGGGCCGCGATCGCCTGCGTCACCTGCTCGCGCTCGCCGGTCGTCAGCTCGCGCTCGACGTCACGCTTGCGGCTGCGCAGGATCCGGCTGGCCTCCTCGAGGAGCGCCGCGGCGTCCTCGAAGCGAGCGCGCGCCTTCGGCGGGATGTCCCGGCGGCCGCCGACGCCGATCGTCGACGCGAACGGCAGCTCGTGGCGGAACCGCCAGAGGACCATCGCGAAGATCGTGAAGAGCACGATGCCGGCCGGGATCTGCTGCTCGCCGACGAAGACCCGGAGCGGCTGGGAGCTCCCTCCCGCCGGCGGGGTGAGCAGCCAGACGTTCAGGACCGCGAGCGCGAAGGGAACGATGCAGATCCACACGAGGTGGAACAGGAAGCGCAGCGGCGCCCGGCCGTCCCTGCCCCCTGGCGGAGGAGAGCTGCCAGTCGAGCGCGGGTCCGCGCCGCCGGTCGCCTTGGCCGCGCTCACGCGCGGCTCCGAGCTCGCGCTTCCCCTCATCGAGGGTTTGAACTCCGAGCTTGCGGACCGACTGGCCGCGACCGACGGGACGCTCTGGGGTTGATCATCGGGGCGCGGCGGCAAGAGAGAGCTTATGTATACGCCGCCCCTCGCCGCGGCAAGTGCGCAGGCACGGCGGGCGACGCGCGGTCCGTCGGCGTCGTCGCCCGCGTGTCCTCGTTCGCCCTCGTCGCCCTCGTTTGCCGTCGTCTGCGCTCGTTTGCCCCCGTCAGGGCGCGTCTCCGACCTCGACGGCGTAGCTCACGAGGGCCGCGCGGTCGTCGCGGGCGTACGTCGTTGGCTGTGTCCGCCCCGCGGCGCTCGTGTTGTCGATGACCAGGTAGTACTGCCCCTTGGGCAGCGGCACCGTTCGCCGCCAGGGGGCGCCGGAGTACACAGGCTCGTCGAGCAGCGGCGCGGCTGTCAGGGGCGCCGGCGCGGGCTGCGTCAGGTACGCCTGGAGCCACGGCTCCCCGCTGCCTCGAGGCACGAGGATGACGTCCACGCCGGGCGCGCCCTCGACGGCGACCGTGAGCGTCAGGGCCTCGCCGTTGCCCGCGATCTCCAGCGGGCCGATGGTATCGCGCTGCTCCTGGTGCACCTCGGTGCGCTCGTTCGCCAGGAGCAGCTTGCCGTTGTCGCGGCGCTGGTACGGGGCGTCGGGCCGCTGCCCCTTCTCGATGATGCCGAGCCCGAACTGCACGGCGCCGTCGTCGTCGCGGATGACGGTGAACCCCCGGGCGATCTCGGTCTTCAGGAGCTGGGCGCCGAGCGCGTTCGCGTACGCGCTGCCCTGGGCGAGCGACACGCCGCCGAGCGAGATCGCGCTGGGCTGCTCGATGAGCTTGGTCGTGAAGGTCGCCGCCGTGGTCGAGCGCTGGCGGAAGTACACGTACATCGTGTCGCCATCCATCAGGAAGTCGTGGTCGTACTCGACGGCCGCGCTCGCATCGAAGCTCATGCGCTTCGTCAGGTTCGTCCAGACGACGCCGCTCCCCCCGAACTGGAGGAACAGGTGCCCGTTCGCGAGCTCCTGGGCGACGCACGAGCCCGGGTAGAACCGGCCCGTCACCGGATCCTCGTCGCGGAGGCGCAGCGGCACGCTCCGCTTCCGCATCTCGCTGCAGAGCTGGCTCGTCGCGAAGGCGAGGATGGCCCTGCGGAGGGACAGGTTTCCCGGATCGTTCACGACGCCGGGCATCACGCCGAGCGCGCCTTGGCCGCACGCGCCGCACACCGTTCCGAGCAGCGAGAGGCAGAGCGCGAGGCCGAGCGCGCGCAGCGCGGCGGTGCGGAAGAGCATGGGCGCAGCATAGTCGAAACACCGGCGGGTCGAGCGGCGCGCCGGCGGGTCGAGCCGCGCGCCGTGAGGCGCGTCGCCTTCGGCCTCTGCGCGTGGGTGGTGATAGGGTCACTGCCATGGCGAACGTCGCAGTCATCGGGGCCGGCGCGTGGGGGACGGCGCTGGCGAAGTTGCTGGCGGACAAGGGCAACCCCACCGCGCTCTGGGCGCACCACGGCGAGCTCGCCGAGCGCATCGGCCGCGAGCGCCAGAACGACCGGTACCTGCCGGGCGTGGAGCTGCCCGCGAGCCTGCGGGCGACCGGCGATCTCGAGGACGCGCTCCGCGGCGCGGAGCTCGCCGTCGTGGTCGTCCCGTCGCACGCGCTGCGCGAGGTCGTCCGGGAGGCAGGGCGCCACATCCCCCGCGACGCGCTCGTGTGCAGCGCGACGAAGGGCATCGAGAACGACTCGCTGATGCTGATGAGCGAGGTGCTTGTCGACGAGCTCGGGCGCGAGGCCGAGCCGCGGCTCTCGTACCTGTCGGGCCCGAGCTTCGCGCGCGAGGTCGCGGCCGGCCAGCCGACCACGGTCGTGGTCGCCGGCAGGAGCGAGCGGGAGACGCACGCGGTGCAGCGCATGTTCGCGACCGATCGGTTCCGGGTCTACTCGTCCGATGACGTCGTGGGCGTGGAGGTCGGCGGTGCCCTCAAGAACGTCATCGCCATCGCCGCCGGCATCTGCGACGGCCTCGGCTTCGGCCACAACGCGCGCGCCGGGCTCATCACGCGCGGCCTCGCGGAGATCGGCCGCGTGGCGGCGGCGAAGGGGGCGAACCCGCTCACGCTCGCGGGGCTCTCCGGCATGGGCGACCTGGTGCTCACGTGCACGGGCGAGCTGTCGCGCAACCGCACCGTCGGGATCGAGATGGGCAGGGGACGGAAGCTCGACGAGATCCTCGCCGGCCTCGGCCATGTCGCCGAGGGCGTGAAGACCGCAAAGAGCGCGCACGACCTCGCGGACAAGCTGGGCGTGAGCGCGCCGATTACGATCGAGGTGTACCGGATGCTGTACGAGGGAAAGCCGCCGCAGCAGGCCGTCGTGGACCTCATGACCCGCGCCCTCACGAGAGAGTGAGACGCGGGGCCGGCTCGCGGGAAGGCACTTTCTCGCGCCGCAGCGCGCCTCGCCTCTCGCGAGCGTGTAAAGTGGCGGCGCGATGCAAACGCGACCTCTCGTGAGTCTCCTCTCCGCGCTCCTCCTGTCGAGCGTCAGCTCGACGGCCGCTGCCCAGTACGGCACGCCGCCCTACGGTGGTCAGCAGGGCGGCGCGTACGGCGGTCAGTACGGCGGCGGGTACGGAGGCCAGTACGGCGGCTACGGGTACGCGCCGCCGAAGAAGAGCGAGCCCAAGTCGACGCCGCTCGAGGTCGGCTACCTCTACGCCACCTCCGTGGCCTACGGCGTGGGGACCGGCATCTGGATCGACGCGGTCGCCGGCATCGACGATCCCGGCGTGCAGTTCATCGCCCCCGCGCTCCTCGGCGTCGCGGCGCCGGTCGGCGTCTACTTCCTCGACTCGCCGCCGATGCCGCGCGGCATGCCGTCCGCGATCGCCACGGGCATGGTGATCGGCGCGGGCGAGGGGCTCGGCATCGCCTCCTACCAGTACGTCAGCGCGCGGAAGGGCAAGGAGTGGGGCTTCCTCGGGCTCGCGACAGCCGAGGTGGTCGGCTCCACCGTCGGCGGCGCGGCGGGCTGGGGGTTCTACTACCTCCTCCGGCCCAAGCCGCAGACCAACATGCTCGTCGCCTCGGGCGCCGTCTGGGGCTCGCTCATCGGCAGCGCGTTCGGGGCCGCCGCCAGCAATGGCGACTGGAGCGAGTCGAACGACAGCATCTCGCTCGGCGGCCTCATCGGGTTCAACGTCGCGACCGCGGGCGCCGTTGGCCTGTCCGTCGCGTGGACGCCCTCGTGGAACCAGCTCGCGTGGATGTGGGGTGGACTCGGCATCGGCACGGTGGTGTCGTTGCCCATCTACTTCGCGTACATCGGGAGCGATCACGACCCCCGCCGCGGCCTCATCGCCCAGGGCGCGGCGGGCACCCTCGGCCTCGTCGCGGGCGCCTTGTTCCTCGGGAGGCCGGACTCGAGCGCCTCCGTCGCCCTGGACGACCAGGAAGATCGTGGCCGCCCCCCGTTCGCGCGCGTGCTCGGCGGCAGCCTCACGCCTTACCGAGGCGGGCTCGGCGCCGTCGTCGTCGGAGAGCTCTGGTAAGCCGCGGTGTGCCGTCCAACACGGCTGCATGAGGCCGCGGCACGCCTGCTATGCTCCCCTCGATGCCGACCCTGAAGTATTTCGCCTCCGAGGGCGCGCCACGCCTGTACAGCGTCCACAAGCCGGTCACGACGATCGGCAAGGCGCTCGGAAACGACGTCGCGGTCGCCGGGGCAGGGGTGCTGGACCATCACGCGCAGATCGTGTTCGACGGGCGCGATTTCGTGCTGGAGGAGTGCGAGCGCGACGGGGAGATCGCGATCAACGGCAAGAAGAAGCGGCGCGCCCGCCTGGTGCACGGCGACCGGCTCCAGCTCGGCACGGTCGAGGTCGGCTTCTCGATGTTCGCCGAGGCGCCGACCGTCCAGGAGCGGCTCCCGGCGGGCGACGGCAGGGCAGAGCGGTCCGCGCCGCCGCAGGGCTCGTCGGAGCTCGCCGGCGTCCGCAAGCTGTTCGCGTTCAGCGAGAAGCTCATCAACCGGCGCAGCGTCGACGAGCTCCTCGAGGCGATGCTCGACGACGTCATCGAGCTGACGCACGCCGACAAGGGCTTCCTCCTGCTCCTCGAGGGGGCGGAGGCGGCGGCCGACACGGCGGCCTGCGGCGGCGCTCCGGCCGCGGGCGGCGAGCGCAAGCTGGCGGTGCGCGCGTCGCGCAACGTCCGCAAGGAGGCCATCACCGACGCGGCCGGGGGGATCTCGGACAGCATCGTGCGTCAGGTCATCGTCTCGGGCCGCCCGGTGATCGTGTCCGACGCGCTCGCCGACACGCAGTTCGGCCGGAGCGACAGCGTCATCGCGATGAAGCTCTCCAGCGTGATGTGCGCGCCGCTCCTGTCGCAGGGCCAGATCATCGGCGCGCTCTACGTCGGCAACGACAAGATCAAGCACCTCTTCGACCGCGCCCAGCTCGACCTGCTCAGCATCTTCGCGTCCCAGGCCTCGCTCATCCTCCAGAACGCGATGCTCCTGAACGCCCTCAGGGCCGACAAGGCCAAGCTCGTCGCCGAGCTGCACGACAAGAAGTTCGGCGAGATCATCGGCGCCTGCCCGTCGATGCTCGAGGTGTTCCGCAAGCTGCAGAAGGTCGCGGCGACCGACATCAGCGTGCTCATCACGGGCGAGACGGGGACCGGGAAAGAGCTCATCGCGCGGGAGCTGCACCGGCGCAGCCCGCGCGAGGGCGGCCCCTTCGTCACCATCAACTGCGGCGCGATCCCCGAGAACCTCATCGAGAGCGAGCTCTTCGGCCACGTGAAGGGCGCCTTCACCGGCGCCATCGCCAGCCGCCCGGGCAAGTTCCAGATCGCCGACAAGGGCACGCTGTTCCTCGACGAGATCGGCGAGCTGCCGCTGAACCTCCAGGTGAAGCTCCTCCGCGCGCTCCAGGAGCGGGTGGTCTTCCGCGTCGGCGACTCGAAGCCCGAGAAGGTCGACATCCGCATCGTCGCCGCCACGAACAGGAACCTCGAGGAGGAGATCCGCGCCGGCAATTTCCGGGAGGATCTCTACTACCGGCTCAACGTCGTGAACCTGTGGCTCCCGCCGCTCCGCGAGCGGGGTGACGACGTGCTCATCATCGCCAAGGTCCTGCTCTCGAAGTACGCCGACGAGCTCGGCAGCGCCGTGCGAGGCTTCAGCCCGGCCGCGCTCGCCGCGATCAAGAAGTACCCCTGGCCGGGCAACATCCGGCAGCTCGAGAACCGCATCAAGAAGGCGCTCGTCCTCTGCGACCAGGCGCTCCTCGCCGTGGAGGATCTCGATCTCGGCCCAGGGGCCGAGACGGCCATCATGCCGCTGGAGAAGGCCAAGGAGGAGTTCCAGCGGCGGTACGTGCTGGAGGCGCTCGAGCGCAACAACGGCAACCGCACGCAGACGGCCCGCGACCTCGGCGTCGACCCGCGCACCATCTTCCGCTACCTCGAGAAGGAGCAGAACCCGATGCCGAGCGGGGCCGGCGGCGTGGCCCGCGATCCGACCGAAGCGTGATGGACTACAACCCCGAAGGGCCCTTCGCAGATCCCTGTCCCACCAAGACCCGCGCCGACCTCGAGTGGGATCGCGTCCTCGAGGCGCTCGCGGAGCGATGCGCGTCTCGGGGCGGGAAGCGGCTGGCCCGGGCGCTGCCGTTCGCGTCGACGCGCGCCGAGGCCCTCACCGCGCTCGCGGAGGTGCGCGAGGCGGTGGAGCTCGCCCGCGCCGGGGAGCCGGTGCCGTCGCGCGACGTCGCGGAGCTCGAGGACGCGCTCGATCGGGCCCGCATCGGCGCGGCGCTCGCGAACGAGGAGCTGCGCGCCGTGCTCGGCCTCCTCGAGGCCGCGCGGACGTCGCGGCAGTACCTGCAGAACCGGCGTCAGATCGCGCCAGCGCTCTACGCCGCGTGCGCGACCGACCCGGAGCTCGACGCCGTCGCGCGCGAGCTCGCGGCGGCCTTCGATCCGGACGGCACGCTCGCCGATCGCGCGTCGCCGCGCCTGGAGGCGCTGCGCGCGGAGCGGCGCGCGGTGCGCGAGCGGCTCGTCCGGCGCCTCGAGGACCTCATCCAGAAGCACGAGGACATCCTCCAGGACCGCTACTGGACGGAGCGCGACGGGCGCTACGTGCTGCCGGTGCGATCCGACGCGCACGAGCGCTTCCCCGGCATCGTCCACGCAACGAGCGCGAGCGGCGCCACCGTGTTCGTGGAGCCCCGGGTGCTCGTCGAGACGGGCAACCGGATGAAGATGGTCGACGCCGAGGTCGCGCGGGAGGAGCTCGCGATCTACGCGGCGCTCACCGCCCGCGTGGCCGAGGACGTCGAGAGCGTCGCGGCCGCCGCGCGCGCGCTGGCCCACGCCGACGTGCGGGCCGCGGCGGCGCGGCTCGCGGAGGACCTCGACCTCACCTTCCCGGACGTCCCGGGGGACGCCTTCGATGCCGGGCGGGGCGCCTCGGAGGGCGGCTCGAGGCCGACCTCCATCGAGCTCGTCGGGGGCCGCCACCCGCTCCTCGCGCTCGACGGCGTGAAGGTGGTCCCGAGCGACCTCGCGATGAGCGCGGGCCGCGCGATGATCGTCTCCGGACCGAACGCCGGCGGCAAGACCGTGGCCCTGAAGACGCTCGGGCTCGCGGCGCTGATGGTCCGCGCGGGCCTGCCGGTCGCGGCGAGGGAGGGCTCTCGCGTCGCGCTCTTCGACGTCGTGCTGACCGACGTCGGCGACGAGCAGAACCTCCACAAGAACCTGTCGACCTTCAGCGCCCACGTGAAGAACCTGGGGCGGATCCTCGGCGAGACGCGCCCCGGCGCGCTCGTCCTGCTCGACGAGCTCGCCGGCGGCACCGATCCGCGCGAGGGCGAGGCGCTCGCCGCGGCCGTGCTCGACTCGCTGTGCGCGCGGGGGGGCACCGTCGCCAGCACCACGCACTACGAGGGCCTCAAGGCGCTCGCGCTCGGTGATCAGCGCTTCGAGAACGCCTCGGTCGGCTTCGATCTCGCCACCATGAGCCCGACCTTCCGGCTCGTCGTCGGCGTGCCCGGCGCCTCGAGCGCGCTCGCCGTCGCGCGGCGGTTCGGCATCCCGGGCGCCGTGCTCGAGCGGGCCGAGCGCTTCCTCACGAAGGAGGCGGTCACCTTCGAGCAGATGGTCGAGAAGCTCTCCGCCGAGCGCCGCGCGCTCGAGCTCGCGCGCGAGGACGCCGAGCGGGAGGCGGCCGCCGCCCGCGCGAAGCGGCGGGAGCTGGAGGCGGAGATCGAGCGGGCTCGGGACAAGGAGCGCGGCGTGATCACGCGGGAGGGGGAGGCGCTGCTCGCCAGCCTGCGGCGCGCGCGCGAGGACCTCAAGGCGGCGCAGGCGCGCCTGCGCGGCAAGCCCACCGAGGAGGACGTGCGCGCGGCCGCTCGCGCCATGGACGCGGTCGGGCAGAAGACGTCGATCGGCGGCGAGCTCGAGCTGCGCCCGAAGGACGAGCCGCACGCGCGGCCGGCGATCGATCCGGCCTCGATCCGCGTCGGCGCCCGCGTCTACGTGCCTCGCTTGCGGGCCGAGGCCGAGGTGGTGGAGGTCCTGTCGGGCGGCCAGCTGCGGGTCACCGCCGGCTCGCTCAAGCTCACGACCTCGATCGCCGAGCTGCGCGGCACCGGCGCGCCGCCGGCCGCCGCGGCGCCGCCGCAGCGCCGCGTCGATCTGGACGCCGCCGCCGACCCCGACGTCCCGATCCAGACGGCGGACAACACGGTGGATCTCCGCGGCCTGCGCGCGCACGAGGCGGTCGCCATGGCCGAGCAGTTCCTCGACCGCTCGCTCGGCGCGGGCCGCAAGGTCACGTTCTTCGTCCACGGGCACGGCACGGGCGCCCTGCGCGATGCCGTCCGCGAGGCGCTGCGCGGGAGCCCGTACGTGGCGCGCCTCCGCCCGGGCGGACCGAGCGAGGGCGGCGACGGCGTTACGGTCGCCTGGCTGAAGTGGTGAGGGATCGCGCGCCCGAGCGACAGCGCGTCGTGACGCTCAGCGATCCCGGTCGACGCGGCCGAGGTTCTCGGCGATCCGGTCGAGCACGCCGTTCACGAAGGCGCCGCTCTCCTCGCTGCCGTAGCGCTTGGCGAGCTCGACCGCCTCGTCGAGGATGACCGCGCGCGGCACCTCCGGGCGGTTCATGAGCTCCCACGCGCCGAGCCGGAGGACGTTCCGATCCACGCGCGCCATCCGCTCGAGGCGCCAGTTCGTGCTCGCCTTCCGGATCGCCTCGTCCACGGCCGCGAGATCCTCGGCGACACCGACCACCACCTCGTCCGCGTAGGCGCGTCCCTCGGGATCGCCCGGCGTCTCGCGCCAGAAGGTCGCGACGACGCGGGGCGCCGAGCTCCCGCCAGCTTCCACCGCGAACAGCATCTGCAAGGCCGCTTCGCGGCCGGTAGAGCGCGCACCCATCTCTCAGAACCTTCGTTTACAGGCCAGCAGTGTCCAGCGCGGCGCCGAGCGCGAGCATCTCGATCGCGCTGACGGCGGCCTCCCACCCCTTATTGCCATGCTTCGTGCCCGCCCGCTCGACCGCTTGCTCGATCGAGTCGGTCGTGAGCACCCCGAACGTGACCGGCACCCCGGTCTGGAGCGACACGGTCGCGATCCCCTTCGTGACCTCGGCCGACACGTAGTCGAAATGCGGCGTCGAGCCCCGGATCACCGCGCCCAGGGTGATGATCGCGTCGACGCTCTTCTTGTGCGCGAGCCTCCCCACGATGGTGGGCATCTCCCACGCGCCCGGGACGCGCACGATCGACGTCCGACCGAGCGCGCCGCCGTGCCGCGCGATGGCGTCGAGCGCGCCCTCGACCAGGCGGTCGACGATGAAGTGGTTGAAGCGGCTCGCCACGAGCGCGAAGCGCGCCCCCGGCGGGACCACCAGGTTCCCTTCGATCACCCTCGCCTGTGCTTGCCCGACCGCTTGCTCTGCCATCCGCCGTTCCTCTCTCCTGCCGCGCGAGGTGCGCGATCGTCGCGATCGCGATCCTGTCCGAGCGTCCTTTTACCAGCGAACGAGCGCGCCCGTCTGTCAGGCCTCGCCCTTCATCGAGACGAGCGCGCCCGTCTGTCAGGCCTCGCCCTTCATCGAGACGAGCGGCACCCGCTCGATCACGGTGAGCCCGTACCCGGTGATCCCCGCGATCTTCGGCTGGCTGTTCGTGAGGAGCCGGATCTGGTGCACGCCGAGGTCCGCCAGGACCTGCGCGCCGAGGCCGAACTCCCGCAGCGTCCACGGCTGCTGCGTCTTCACGACGGGGAGCGCCTCGTCGGAGCCCGAGCCCTTCAGCAGCTCCAGCTCGCGGCCCAGGTCCCCTCGCGACGGGATGTAGACGACCACCCCGACGCCGGCGCTCTCGATCGCGAGGAGCGCCTCGCGCAGGTTCGAGCCGCCGTCGAGGGGCGTCGAGCTGAAGAGGTCCGCGATGGTCGACCCGGAGTGCACGCGGCACAGGATGGGGTCCGGCGTCGCCACCGCGCCCTTGGTCAGCGCGAGGAACTGCCGCTGCTCGTTGATCACCTCGTAGACGTACACGGTCCACTCGGTGCCCGTCAGGTCGAGCCGCAGCGTCCGCTCGCCCACGCAGCGGACCAGCCGCTCGGTCTGGAGCCGGTACTGGATCAGGTCCGCCACCGTCACGATCAGCAGGCCGTGCTTCGCGGCGAACACCTCGAGGTCCCGCATGCGGGCCATGCTGCCGTCGTCGTTCATGATCTCGCAGATCACGCCCGCCGGCCGGAGCCCGGCGAGGCGCGCGAGATCCACGGACCCCTCGGTCTGCCCCGTCCGCACGAGCACGCCCCCGCGGCGCGCCTTCAGCGGAAAGACGTGCCCCGGCGTGACGAGATCCTCGGGCGCGGCGTCGCGCGCGATCGCGACCCGGATCGTGTGCGCCCGATCGGCGGCGCTGATCCCGGTCGTCACCCCGGTGCGCGCCTCGATGCTGACGGTGAAGGCGGTGCCGAGCGGCGGTCCGCTCCGCCCTGGCGCGGACATCATCGGCAGCTCGAGGCGCGCCACCTGCTCCTCGTCGAGGGCGAGGCAGATGAGGCCGCGCCCGTGCATGGCCATGAAGTTGATCGCCTCGGGGGTGACCGCCTCCGCGGCCATGCAGAGATCCCCCTCGTTCTCGCGATCCTCGTCGTCGACGAGGATCACCATCTTGCCCGCGCGGATGTGATCGAGCGCGGTGTTCACGCGGTCGAGGACCGCTTTGTCGATGGTCAGCCGATGAGGCATCGGGCCCCCGGAGGTCATGTCCTGGTCGAGCCTGCCGCTCGAGGCGGCTGACACAGCCTCACCAGAATCCCCCCGCGCGCAGCTTTGCGAGGAGTCGTTCGTCGTGATCCGCATGCTCTCCCGTATTTCCGCGCTCTTCGCCGCGCTCGGCGGAGGCATCGCCGCCGCGCGCGTCTTGGCTCGAGAGGCCCTTCACGCTGGCGAGCGATGCGACCTCGAGCGCCCGCGCCACGTAGCGCGCGAGCACGTCAACTTCAAGGTTGACGGCCGCGCCGGGGCGGAGCTCTCCGAGGAGAGTCCGGCCGATGGTGTGCGGCACCAGCATCACATCGAACCAGATCTCGGCGGCGCCAGGCGCGGATACGGCGTTGAGCGTGAGGCTCGCGCCGTCGACGGCGATCGAGCCCTTGGGAGCGAGGTACGGCGCGAGCTCGGGCGGGGCGCTCACCCGGAGGCGGATCGCGTCGCCGGCCCGCGCGTGCTCGACGACGCGGCCGAGCCCGTCGACGTGGCCCAGCACCACGTGCCCCCCCATCCGCGCGCCGAGCGGCGTCGCGCGCTCTAGGTGGACGCGCGCGCCGAGCGGCAGCGCGCCGAGCGTGGTGCGGCCGAGGGTCTCGGCCGACATGTCGCACTCGAACCCGCCGGGCGCGATGCGATCGACGGTGAGGCAGGCGCCGTTCACGCTCACGGACTCGCCGAGCGTCAGCGGCCCGAGGCTCGCCTCGACGAGCGCGCGGGCCACGGCGCCGCCGCTCCGGCGGCGGAGGACCCCGATCGTCTCGACAAGCCCTGTGAACATCGCCGACGCCCCTCTGCCTAGCCCTTCGAGGTGCGGTGCCCCTGGCTTGTCAGGAGCTTGTCGATGAGCCCCTGCGAGTAGCCGGACAGCTCGGTGAAGACGACCCCCATCCCCTGCGGATCGTCGTGCACGCGCACGACCTCGCCGACGCCCTCGACCGTCTCGATGTCGTCCATGATCACGGTGAACCGCAGGTTCACCTTCGTCCCGACGGCGAGCGGCGTCTTCGATCGCACGAACACGCCGGTCCGCGAGATGTTCGTCACGTACTCGTTGATGAACGCGTCGTAGGACTCGAACTCCTTGTTGATGGTGACGCGCTCTTCCTTGCGCCCCGTCTTCGCGTCGCTGCTCTCCGGAGAACCCTGATCGTCCACCATGACGCCTTACCTGCCTTGCAGATCGAACTGCTCGAGGTGGTACTCCTTCCGGGGCACGAGATCGATCCGGCGCTGGAACAGCCGCTCCGCCTCTTGCACGGCGATGCGCTCGTCGTTCTTCAGCAGATCGATCACGGCCGGGTGCGCGTTGACCACGACCGAGTAGCCGGGCAGGTTCATCCGCTCGCGCCGTATCTGCCGCAGGATCTCGTAGGCGACCGTCTGCTTGGACTGCAGCTGGCCCGTCCCGTCGCAGTAGAAGCACGGCTCGAGGATCGTCCGCCCGAGGCTCTCGCGCGTCCGCTTCCGGGTCATCTCGATGAGGCCCAGATCGGAGATCCGGTTCAGCGTGGTCTTCGCCTTGTCCCTGGAGAGCAGCTCCTCGAGGCGGCGCCGCACCTTCTCCCGGTTCTGGGCGCGCTCCATGTCGATGAGGTCGAGGATGATGAGCCCGCCGATGTTGCGGAACCGGAGCTGATAGGCGATCTCCTCGACCGCCTCCAGGTTCGTGGTCAGGATCGTCTCCTCGAGATCCTTCGACCCCTTGCCGACGAACCGCCCTGTGTTCACGTCGATCGCGGTGAGCGCCTCGGCCTGATCGATGATCAGGTGCCCGCCCGAGGGCAGCGGGACCTTCCGCGACAGCGCGCGCTGGATCTCGTCCTCGATCCCGTACGCGTCGAAGATCGGCTCCGTCCCCTCGTAGAGCTCCACCGCGTCGGCGCGCTCGGGCATGAACATCTCGACGAAGCGCCGCAGCCGGATGTACTCCTCGCGGTCGTCGATCACGATCTTCTCGATGTCGTCGGTGAAGAGGTCGCGGGCGGTCTTCAGCACGAGGTCGAGCTCGGTGTAGAGCACCGCCGGCGCCCTCACGCCGCTCTCGCGCTTCTTCGCGACCTCGCCCCAGAGGCGAACGAGGTAGCCGACGTCGGCCTTGAGCTGCTTCTTCGTGAGGCCCTCGGCGAGCGTGCGCACGATGAGCCCGCCCTGCGGGGGCTTCATCGCCTCGATGGCGTCCCGCAGCCGGGATCGCTCCTTCTCCGAGCCGATGCGCTTGGAGATCCCGATGTGATCGACCGTCGGCAGGTACACGACATAGCGGCCGGGCAACGAGATGTGGCTCGTGACCCGGGCGCCCTTCGTCCCGATCGGCTCCTTCGAGACCTGGACGATGACCTCCTGCCCTTCGCGGACGACCTCGCGGATCGGCGTCGACTTCGAGATCCGCGGCGGCTCGTTCTGCCAGCTGCGCGAGCTCTGCTGGCCCCGC
This sequence comes from Sorangium sp. So ce693, assembly GCF_051521375.1. NCBI lineage: Bacteria > Pseudomonadati > Myxococcota > Polyangiales > Polyangiaceae > Sorangium > Sorangium sp. So ce693. The sequence continues at coordinate 10,523,560 of NZ_CP150347.1, read as the reverse complement.
GCTGCGCTCTTGCCCTTGCCGTCCCGCGGCTGCTCGCGCCCACGCGCCCGCTGCTCGCGCCCGCGTTGTTCGCGATCGCGCCCGCCCTGCTGTCCTTTGCCGCTCCGGTCGCGCCCTTCGCGTCCGTCCCGGCCCTCTCGGCCTTCACGCGGCGCCTCGCGCCCCTCGCGGCCTTCACGCGGCGCCTCGCGCCCCTCGCGGCCTTCACGCGGCGCCTCGCGCCCCTCGCGGCCTTCGCGCGGCGCCTCGCGGCCTTCGCGCGGCGCCTCGCGGCCTTCGCGCCCTTCTCGGCCCTCGCGCGGGGCGTGCCGTCCCTCGCGCGGCGCCTCGCGCCCTTCGCGCCCCTCGCGTGCTTCCGCGGGGGCCGCTTCCCCGGGCGCGGCGCTGCCGCCCTCGAGGTTGGCGCGCCGGTCGCGCGTCCGTCCCGATCGGCGCACGCGCGCCTCCCGCCGTCCGCGCGCGCGCCCGCTGCGCGCCCGCGCTGCCGGCGGGACGTCATCGCCCGAGGCGGCTGCGGCGGCTTCCGGGACCGGCGGCGCGTTCGCCTCCTGTCCGGCCGGCCACTCGCCGGCAGCGCCGTGCGCGACGGGCTCGTCCGACGTGCTCGCCTCATGCGCTTCCGTCTCGCCGCTGTCCGCCGTGTTGCTCAGCGCCTCCGGATGCTCCTCGGCCGCGCTCCACGCGTCCGCGCCATCGTCCGGTGGCGGTGAGGCAGGCTCGACCTCGTAGGCGGGCGTATCGAGCTCGTCGTCGTCCTCGACGCTCACCTCGTCGGCGTCGCTGCCTCCGCCAGGCGCGACCAGCTCCTCGTCGTCGTCGTCCGCGCCGTCGTGCGCGTGCCCGTCGTCGATCTCCGGCTCCGGGTCGTCGGCCTCGTCGAGCGCCACCATCGTCCCCACGCCGGCGAACGCCTGGCCGGAGGGGCTTCCGAGCACGTCGAGCGCCGTCGGCAGCTCGATCGGCACGTCGCTTCCTTCGTCGAGCGAGCCGCCGGCCTCGGCCGGGACGCCGGCCTCGAATCCTTCGTCTGCCCCGAAGTCCGCCCGTTCCCGGAGCTCGTGGCGTCCGGGTGCCAGGTCGGGGCTCTCGGGCGCGGCTTCTGCGCCCGATAGCTCATGCACCTCGCTTTCCTCAGGCCCAGGCGCCTCGGTGCCGCGCACGGCGCGGCCTCGCGAGGAGGCGCGCTCTTCCTCGGCAGTCCGGCGGTGCCCAGCCAGGTACGCCTCGAAATCGTCGGGCCGGATGAGGTCCTCGACGTGCAGGAAGGCTGCTCGCTCGAGCCCCACGTCGATGAACGCGGCCTGCATTCCGGGCAAAACGCGGCTGACCTTGCCGAGGTAGATGTTTCCGAGCGTCCCCTTGGAGCTCTCCCGCTCGAGATGCAGCTCAGCGATGATCCCGTTTTCGATCAGCGCGACGCGTGTCTCGCGGATGTCCACATTGATGACGAGAAGGTTCTTTCCCATGTCGGATGCCGCACATCGGCGGCGCCGCCAAGCGTTACCACGGGTTGCCCGGCCCATGAAGGCGCAACCCGGAGTATGCTGCGCGATTGGGGCCCGGGACCGGAGGTCGCCGAGGCAGGCCGGCCGCCAGCGCGTGAGCTACCTCGCGTCTCCGCCGCTCTGCCTCGACGGAGCCCGGCGCCGAGCCCGCCGACCGGCGGCGCCTGCGGCTGGGCCAGGCCCTGGGCCGGGAGCGCCGGGTCGAGGCCTGCGCATGGCGGCGAGGGCGCGCGACCTGGGGCGACGTCCCTCAGGAGGCCCTCCCGGCCCTCGCTCGGACCTGAACCGCCCTTTCCCCTCGTCCCCTAGGCCCCGCGCCGCCGCTTCCGTCCTGCTCCCGGGCCGCCGGCTTCGTGCCCCGCGCCGCCCTGCGCCGGCTGCCGGCCCGCGACGGCCGGCGCGGGCGCGCCGTCCGTCGCGGCTCGGCCCGCATAAAGGCCGAAGGGGGCGGCCATCTGGCGCCCCCTTCGGAGATGCGCTGCTGTTGTCAGGAGCTCACAGGCCACACACCGGCTCTCCGGCGGCATCGCAGCGTTCGGCGCACTCCTCGCAAACAGTGCACGTGAGGAGGGCGTCGTAGGCCTCGACCCCGGCCGCGTTGTCCGTGCGGCACGTCTCGATGCACGCGGCCGGGTCTTCCTCCTCGCCGCAGTCAGCGATACACAGCACCAGAGCACGACAATCGCTGCTGTCCACGCAGGCCTTGCGGACCTCTTTGCACGGCCCATCGACGGCGCACTTGTAGCAGCCCGTATTCGTGTCGCGGCCGCACGTGTCCGTCGTGTCATCACAGGTCGGGGTACCCGTCGAGGAAGTGCTCGTGGCGCTCGCGCCTCCTTCTCCGCCGGCGCCGCCGCTGCCGCCGGAGCCGCCATTACCGCCGTTGCCGCCGCCACCGCCGCTGCCGTTGCCGCCGCCAGAGCTGCTGCTCCCGCTGCCGCTGGTGGTGCTGGAGCCCGACGGCGTGTTGCCGTCATCACCGCAAGCCACGAGGGCGCAGCCGGAAATCAAAACCGCAGCGAATACCCAAGATTTCATGCTCAATACCTCCACAGAACCCAACCGACCCTTCATTCGTGTACTCGGCGCCCCCCCAACGCTCGGCATGCCTGCCAAACCACCCGTTTTCCTGCGACCGGCCCCCGGGTGCACCTGTGCAGATCGTCGGTCAGAGAGAAGCATCGCGCGTGGAGTTCAAAGAAAAACAGCCACGCAAGTCGTTTCTACACGCTCGGGATCGGCCGCGCAACGGCGTCGCTCGCCCCGGCACCCACCTGCCGTGGCGCTCTAAGCGGTTTGCTCGCAGATCTCTCCAAGAGCACGGCCAGAGCACCGCTCTCGCGGGGCCTCAGCTGTCGCAAAATTCTGCTAAAGCGGGATGTCTCCGTGCTTCTTCGGTGGGTTCCTGTCCCGCTCGTCGCGCAGGAGGTCGAGGGCCCGAGCCAGTCGAGTGTGGAGCATGCGCGGGTAGATCACCTCGTCTATGAAGCCGAGCTCGGCCGTCTTGTACGGGTTGGCGAATTTCGCCTTGTCGTCATCGGCGAAGCGTGCGCGGGCGGCGGCCGGGCGGCCGCTCGCTGGAGCTCGCCGCGGTACAGGATGCTCACCGCGCTTTCCGGGCCCATGAGCGCGATCTCGGCCGCTGGGGAGGCGAGGTTGTAATCGGGCCCGGATGTGCTTGGAGCCATGACGTCGTAAGCGCCGCCGTAGGCTTTGCGGGTGATCCCCGTCACCTTGGGCACGGTGGCTCTGGCGAACGCATAGAGGAGCTTCGCTCCGTGAGCGATGATGGGGCGCCTATCTTCATCGCGAGGTCCATCACCTGGCAGATCTTCGGTGCGTACGCGCCGGAGAGCGAGCCGCCGATCACGGTGAAGTCCTGCCCCCCGGCGAGCGCGCGGCGGTTCATGGCGTCGAGACAAGCGAGCGCCGGAGGTCTGGGGGTCGTCGGAGCAGCCATGCCGGCGCCCTGACAGGCGCCCCGGAGGGATCGAAATCCTGCTGCGCGCGACGGCGCGACGCCATGACAGGGCGGCGACCCCTGCAGCCGGTACGACAAGGGGGCGAGGCCGGCGGAAACGTGCGAACCGTGCGAAACATACGAAACACGCGAAGCACGCGAAGCTTGCGCGACGCGGAGACGTGCGGGGCGCGAGGACCTGCGACGGAAAATGACCGGGGTCCTCGAGCGGCTCCGCCCTACTCTCTTGCGCGGGCGAGGGGACACCACGTACGCTGAGCGGCGCTCAGCTGCCGATGGTAAATGCAGGAATTCCCGATACGTAGACCATCCGAAGACCGGGACGCGGGGGCCGCCATCGCCGCTGCGGACCCGCCGCGCCGCGACTTCGAACGGGGCAGCTCGGGCCGGTGTGGCAGCAGAGCGGTCGCCTGCCACGGCAACTGACGTGCGGCGCCTCGTGAGATGCGCACGGAACAGCGTCACCGGCAGCCCTCGAGCGTTCGCGGGAGCGCCACGTGCTCCTGGCTCGCGACGCCTCGCGCTCGACGGCCTCAGCGTGGCCTTCCGCCTCGCGTCGCGGGGTGAGATCGTTTCGGACGAGAGGTCGCTCGAGTGAAGCTCGCTCAGACTCGTGAGGCTCGTGCCCTGGCCGTCGCCGCCGTGGCGCGAGGGCTCATCGAGCCCAACGCCCTTTGGGATATGGCTTGCCGATGGACGCTCGGCGGCGCGTCGACGCCCCAGGAGCTCTTCGAGGGGATCCTCACGCCGGAGCAGCTGGCGGCGCTGCCGGAGCTGCTCGCGCAGGAGGGCCGCAGCCCGCCCGTCGCGCGCGCCCTCTCGCCGCAGAGCGAGGACGAGGACGCGCTGCGCTTCGACACCCAGCGGGAGATCGACCTGCCAGGAGAGGACGTCGGGGCCGATTTCCCGACGCTCGCGACCTCCGCCACGCGCGCCGTGAACTCCGGCGGCAGCCGGTACGAGGTGGGCGAGGCGCTCGGGGCCGGGGGCGCCGGGAAGGTCGTGAAGGCGCGCGACCGCGAGATCGGGCGCGTGGTCGCGCTGAAGACCTTGAAGCCGGGGGCCGAGGAGGACTCCGCGGTGGGCAACCGCTTCCGGACCGAGGCGCGGATCACGGCCCAGCTCGAGCACCCGAACATCATCCCGGTCTATGACCTCGGCACGCTACCGAACGGTCAGCCCTACTACTCCATGCGGGTCGTCAAGCGGCAGAGCCTGCAGAACGTGCTGACGAACCCCGAGCTCCGCAGGCAATGGCCGCTCGTCCGGCTCATCGGCGCGTTCGTGCAGATCTCCCGGGCGCTGGCCTACGCGCACCGGCGAGGCGTCGCCCACCGCGACATCAAGCCGGAGAACGTGCTGCTCGGCGACTACGGCGAGGTCTACCTGGGCGACTGGGGCAACGCGAAGCTGCTCGCGAGGGCGGAGGTGAGCGAGCCGATCTCCGTCGATCCGAGCGGGCAGGACTTCGGCAGGCGGCGGCACGAGGCGATCGCGAGCGCGCTCTCGGGCACGCCCGGCTACATCGCGCCCGAGCAGATCCGAGGGGACCACGCGCGGATCGATCACCGCGCGGACATCTTCGCGCTCGGCGTGGTGCTCTACGAGATCCTCACCGGCGAGCACCCGTTCGACGCGGCGACCGTCCTCGCCGTGATCCTCGCGACGCAGACGCGCGACCCCAGGCCGCCGCGCTCGATCGCGCCGAGCTGCCCGCTGCTGCTCGAGGACCTCTGCCTGGCGATGCTCGCGAAGGATCCCGATCAGCGGCCGCCGACCGCCGACCGCGTCGCGGCGGAGGCGGAGGCGTTTCTCGAGGGCGCCAAGGAGCGGATGCGCCGCCGCGAGGAGGCCATCAAGCTCTGCGAGCTCGCCAAGGCCCCGCTCGAGCGCGACCGGCGGCTCGACGGCGAGCGCGAGCGGCTCGTCGAGGAGGCGCGGCGGCTGCTCAAGGACGTGAAGGAGTACGAGGCGATCGAGCGCAAGCGGGCGGGGTGGCAGCTCGAGGACAGGGCCGCCGGGGTCGAGCGCGAGCAGGCGCGCGCCGCGGCGGAGGCGATCGACCTCTACACGAAGGCGCTGGCGTACGATCCGGACCTGGTCGAGGCGCGCGCAGGGCTCGCGGACCTGTACTGGTCGCGCGCGGTGCGGGCGGACCAAGAGCACCAGCACGCGGCGCGCATCTACCACGAGGCGCTCGTGGCGGAGTTCGACGTGGGCCGCTACGCCGCGCTGCTCACCGCCGATTCGGTCCTCTCGTTCGACTCGTCGCCGCCCGGCGCGAGCGTCGTCGCGTACCGCTACGTCGAGAAGGATCGCATCCTCGTGGCCAGCGACGAGCGCTCGCTCGGCCGCACCCCGCTCCGCGAGGTGCACCTCAAGCCAGGCAGCTACCTCTTCATCCTGAAGCGCGCCGGCTGCCGGGACGTGCGCTACCCGCTGCTGCTCAAGCGGGGCACCCACCACCGCGTCGAGGTCAACCTCTACACCGACGCGGAGATCGGCGAGGGGTTCGTGTACATCCCGGGGGGGACCTTCATCGCCGGCGGCGACGCGCACGCCTACGATCCGCTCCGCCGCGCCGAGCTCCACGTCCCCGACGTCGCGATCGCGAAGTTCCCCGTCACCTTCCGCGAGTACTGCGAGTTCCTGAACGAGCTCGAGACGCGCGATCTCGACCTCGCCCTCAAGCGCGCGCCGCACGGGACGCGCGGCTCCGAGGGCTACGTCGCGCGGCCCGCCAGCAGCGGCGGCTGGGAGCCGTTGCCCAGCGTCGTCGAGGGCGACGCGCAGAAGCGGTTCCCGGCGGAGGAAGGGCACCTCTGGAACCTGCCGGTCATCCTCATCGACTGGTTCGACGCCGTCGCCTACTGCCGTTTCCGGAGCGAGCGCGACGGGATCGAGGTCCGACTCCCGACCGAGCTGGAGTGGGAGAAGGCGGCTCGCGGGACCGACGGCCGGTTCTATCCGTGGGGAGATCACTTCGACCCGACGTTCTGTCTGATGCGCTCGTCGCGGCCGTTCCTGGCGCAGCCAGAGCCGGTCGGGACCTTTCCCATCGACACCTCGCCCTACGGCGTGCGCGACATGGCGGGCGGCGTGCGCGAGTGGGTCGCCGACGTGAACGGCGAGAGATCGTGGGCGGAGACGTCGGGTGAGCTCGAATCGGCCGCCGACGCTGGCGGGGACGCGCCGCCGTGGCGCATCGCCCGCTCCGGGAACTGGGCCGCGGACTCGCAGCAGTGCAGGAGCGCGTCGCGCACCCGCTTCTTCGGGATCGCGCGGGCGCTGAACCTGTCGTTCCGGGTCGCGAAGCCGCTCTCGCGGGGACCGGGTCGCTGAGCCGGCGGCTCAGCCGCCAGGCCCCGCCGGGGGGTCGACGTACTCGACCTCGACGCCGCGGTGCGTGCGGAGGACGGTGCGCCCCGGCCCGCGATCGACGACGTACTCGGGGCCGATGGGCACCTTGCCCATCCCGCCTGGCGTATCCACGATCAGCTTCGGCAGCGCGATGCCGGTGAGCCGGCCCTGGAGCTGCTCCATGAGGGAGACGCCGGTCGCGAGCGGCGTGCGCAGGTGCGCCGTGCCGCGCACGGGGTCCATCTGGAGCAGGTAATAGGGGCGCACCCGCCAGCGCACGAGACCCCGGAAGAGCGTGGCCAGCGTCGTCGCATCGTCGTTGATGCCGCGCAGCAGCACGGTCTGGTTCATGACGGGAAAGCCGTGATCCGCGAGGCGCTTGCAGGCGCGCTCGGCGGCGGGCGTGAGCTCCTTCGGGTGGTTGAAGTGCGTCATCACCCAGAGCGGGTGGTACGGCTTGAGCGCGCGCACGAGCTCTGCGGTGATCCGCTGCGGCAGCGTGACCGGAACGCGCGTGGCGATCCGGATCGTCTCCACGCTCCGGATCTGCCGCAGCCGAGCAATGAGCCGCACGACGCGGTCCGTCGAGACGGCGAGGGGGTCGCCGCCGCTCACGATGACATCGCGCACTTCCGGGTGCGCCTCCAGGTACGCCATCGCGGGCGCGAGGCGCTCGAGCGCCACCGCGCCGCCGCCGTCGCCGACCATGCGTGAGCGGGTGCAGAAGCGGCAGTACACGGCGCAGCGGTCGGTCGCGAGGAGCAGCGCGCGATCCGGGTACCGCTGCACGAGGTGGGGGGCGACCTCGTGCGCGACCTCGCCGAGGGGGTCGACCAGATCGCCGGGCACCTCGGCGGCCTCGTCCGCGAGCGGCACGCACTGCCGGCGGATCGGGCACGCCGGATCGTCCTTGTCGCAGAGGCTCAGGTAATAGGGGGTGACGCGGACGGGCAGCCCCGCCCTCTCGGCGCGCCTGGCGCCGGCGAGCTCCTCCGGCGTGAGCGACAGCGCCCGGTGGAGGTCGTCGGCGCTCGAGAGCGCGTGGCGCAGCTGCCATGTCCAGTCGCTCTTCCGCGCCTTCACGCGGGCAGGTCGCGCTTCCTGCGCGCTCGCGGCGAGCGGACCCGGTCGCTCCGGCAGCGCGACGGCGCGGGCGTTCGCGCCTTCTTCGCCGGATCGCCGGGCGAGCCGCGCGGCGGCGACGAGCTCGCTACTTGCCCGCATCGCTCGACGGCGCCGCGGCAGCGCCGGCCTGCTCCGGCTGTGGCGCGCGGGGCTTCGCGGGATCGGGCTGCGCCGCGCTACCGGTCTGCATGAGCTGCTCCGGCAGCTTGACCGAGGAGAGCGCCGCCTCGTTGATCTCGACGGGGAACTTCTTCCGCAGCTCGTCCTCGATGGCGCGCTCCTGGTCCTGCATCTTCTGCTGGAGGAGCGCGACCCGGATCGAGCGTTCGGCCTCCGCGAACTCGCGCCGGTGCCCGCTGGTGAGCCCGTTCAGGCGGACGATGAAGAACCGTCCGTCGGCCTCGACGAGCTCCTCGCCGACCGCACCCACGCTGCCGATGCGAAAGGCGGCCTCGCGGACCGGCTGTGGGACGCGGGGGTGGGCGCCGCGCTGATCGCCGGGCGGGCCGACGATGCCGAGCTCTCCGGCGAGATCGAGCGGCGGGGCTGCGCTCTTGTCCTTCGGCGCCGTGAGCGAGTGCTTGAGGAAGAGCTCCCCCCACGCGCTGCTGCTCCCGGCCTTCTGCGCCTCCTTGAGGATCTTCTCCCCGAGCGCTCTATCGCCGACGACGATGGCGGCGACGCGCCTGCGCTCGGGCTCGCTGAACTTGTCCGCGTTCGCCTCGTAGTACGCGCGCACCTCGGACGCGGGGATGTCGGCCGGCGCCGGCAGGCCCTTTCGAGCCCGGGCGATCATCGCCTCGCGGAGGATCTGCCGGATCGCGTCCTCGACAGCGGGGTCCTTGTCGAGGCCCCGGCGCCGGGCTTCCAGCGCGAGCAGCTCCGCGTCGACGATCTCGCTGAGCAGCTCGCGGCGCCGCTCCTTCGTCTGGTACCGGAGCCGATCGAACTGATCCATGCGCTCCAGCGTCCTGCCGAAGTCGCCCAGGGTGATCACCCTGTCCCCGACCTTCGCGAGCACGCGCGCAGACTGCTCGGCGGTGAGGCCGAAGACCGGATCCCCCGCGTCCGAGGGGACCTGGAGGGCGGGCTCGTCGCAGCTCGCGACGAGCGCGACGAGCGAGATGGCGAGCAGGGGTCGGCGCACCGGAGCTCGGGTCATTGCTGGCTCGGGGTCTAGCACGGTTTCAGCGTGGCTCGAGGTCGCTGCGCCTCGTTCAGGCTGGCGCGTCGGCGGACGCCTCGGCTCGTCGCGCGCGCGGAGCGCTCGAACGCGCGCTCAGTCGACGATCGTGCCGATCTCTTCGCCCCTGCAGACGCGGAGGATGTTGCCGCGGGTCATGAGCTTGAACACCCGGATGGGCATCTTGTTCTCGCGGCAGAGCGTGACCGCCGTCGAGTCCATGACCCCGATCCTGTCGGAGAGGAAGCGGTCGTAGCTCAGGTGCGCGAACATCTGCGCGCCTTCGTGGCGCACGGGATCGCGGTCGTAGATGCCTTCGACCTTGGTCGCCTTGAACAGCGCCTGCGCCTGGATCTCCATGGCCCGCAGCGCCGCCGCCGTATCGGTCGAGAAGAACGGGTTGCCCGTGCCCGCGGCGAAGATGACGATGCTGCCCTTCTCCAGGTGCCGCATCGCCCTGCGGCGGATGTACGGCTCGGCGACCTGCCGGATCTCGATCGCGGTCATCACGCGCGTCGGCACGCCCGTCTTTTCGAGCGCGTCCTGCAGGGCGAGCGCGTTGATGACGGTGGCGAGCATGCCCATGTAGTCGCTCTGGGAGCGGTCCATCCCCGCGCTCGCGCCCTTCAGCCCGCGGAAGATGTTGCCGCCGCCCACGACGACCCCGATCTGCACCCCCATCCGCTGGAGCTCGGCGACCTCGCCGGCCACGTGGTGGAGCGTCTCGGGACGTATGCCGAACCCCCCTTCCTCGCCGCAGAGCGCTTCGCCGCTCAGCTTGAGCACGATGCGGCGGTACTTCAGCCCGGGGGCCGGACGAGGGGGAGGGGGAAGGAGAGAGTCCTGGTCAGCGGCCACGGTGCGACCTCGTAGCCGGGACCTGCGTGGAGGGCAACGAACAACGTGAACCATCGCCCGGGCCAAGCGGCCGCGCGCGCCGCAACGGAGGAAGAGCGAAAGCAGAACCAGAGGAAGCGAGGAAAGCCGAGGGAAGCCGAGGGAAGTAGAGGAAGCAGAGCAGGCAGGACCGCCGGTGCGGCATGTACCTTGCGCTTGCCGGGGTGGGGAGCTACTCTCGGCCCCCCTATGGCGCGTGTGACTGTGGAAGACTGCCTCGAGCGCGAGGAAAACCGTTTTGCTCTCGTCGTGCTCGCGGCCAACCGGACGCGGCAGCTCATGAAGGGCTCGGACGCTCTCGTGAAGACGAAGAACAAGCCTGCCGTGACCAGCCTCCGAGAGATCGCGGCGGGCAAGGTGCACTTCCACCGGAGCTCCCACGAGGTCGTCTCCGAGTGGCTCCAGCAGATGAACGCTGGCGGCCAGCGCTGATGCCGCACCGGAAGGGCGCGCGTCCGGTGATGCGCGCCTCCGTCGGGGCTCCGTTCCGCAGCTCGCTCCCGTCACCGTGCCAGCGCTCTGCCTGATCTGTTGCCTCGCATGAGCGGGATGGCCACGAAGCGGCCGGCGCATGTTTCGGGCTCCGGCCAGCGTCGCGATCCGGAGCTCGAGGCTGGGACGTCGGCCCACTACGAGGATCCGGCGTACTACGCGAAGACGTACGCGCGCCGGAAGGATGACGTCCGCTACTACGTCGACCTCGCCATCGCGTCGGCGGGGCCAGTGCTCGAGTACGGCTGCGGCAACGGACGGATCACGCTGCCTGTCGCGAGGGCGGGGGTCCAGATCACCGGCGTGGACCTGTCGGCGCCGATGCTCGGCGATCTGCGCGCGCAGCTTGGACGCGAGCCGCGCGATGTCTCCTCTCGCGTGAGCCTCCGGCGGGGCGACATGCGGGCGCTGCGGCTAGGGCGCCGCTTTCCGCTCGTGATCTGCCCGTTCAACGCCTTCTTGCACCTGTACACGCGCGTGGACGTGGAGCGATTCCTCGCGCGAGCGCGCGAGCATCTGACGCCGAAGGGCGAGCTCGTCTTCGACGTTTCCATGCCCGAGCCGGCGGAGCTCGCGCGAGATCCGGATCGCGCCTATGCCACGCCGCGGTTCCGGTACCCCGCGAAGGATGGCCCTGGCGAGTTCGTCCGGTACACGGAGCGGTTCGACTACGACAAGGTCCGGCAGATCCTGTTCGTTTCCATGGAGTTCTCGCCCGTCGACGGCGGCGAGCGCTGGATGACGCCGCTCGCCCATCGTCAGTTCTACCCGCAGGAGCTCGAAGCCCTGCTCCACTACAACGGCTTCGAGGTCACGGCGCTTCGCAGCGATTTTTCCGCGGAGCCGCCCGACAACCAGACGAGCATGCTGCTCTATCATTGCCGGCCACGCCGTTCTGGTCGGGCCCGCCGCCCTGGAAATGAAGGGGGCCGCTGAAGGGCGCGCGGCACCGGCTTTCGAACGCCCGGATCCTGCTGCGCCTCGGGCCGCCCTGTGGCGGCGCCAGGTCGATATCGGGCCATGCGCGACGTATCCGCGCACCAGCGCGCGTGTGCCCCTGGTCCTGCGGCACCGAGGTCGCGCCAGATGCGGCCGTTGCCTGGAGTCTCAGACCCCGATGTAGAGGCGATGAGCGAAGTTGCGCTCGAGCTTGGCGCGCAGCACCTTCTCCGCCGCCGTCTCGATGTCGTACTCGACGCGCTTGAACTCGAAGCGCTTCGTGTCGCTGTCGTAGACCGTGTAGCTCGCGCGGTTGTCGTAGTCCCGCGGCTGTCCCACCGAGCCGACGCTCACGATGTACTTGCGACCCTGCTCGAGCTGGAAGTCCACCGCGGGGAGCTCCTCGACGCTGTTCGGTGTGAGCGCGAACACCTTGCAGAGATGGGAGTGGCCGATCAGCGTGATGTGACCGAGCTCGTTCCACATCGGGAGGCATTCGCGCGCCTGCTCCGGGGCGAAGATGTACTCGAACTCTTCCAGCCGGACGGGTGAGCCATGGCAGAGGTCGACGTTGATGTCCGTCAACTTCTCCTGGTACGTCAGGCTCCGGAGCCAGGCCGCGTTCTCGGCGGACAGCATCGCAGCGTGGGTGTCGAGCGCCTGCCGGGCGGCCTCGTAGTAATACGAGTAGTCCATCCGACCAGCGACGGCCGCGTCGTGGTTGCCGAGGATCGTCTTCTTGGCCACCTTGCGGACGAGATCGGCGCACTCGTTCGGCGAGCCGCCGTAGCCGACCGTATCCCCGAGGCAGTAGTAAACGTCGATACGTTCGTGGCGGTAGGACTCGAGCACAGCGCTGAGCGCCTCGTAGTTGGCGTGCGTATCGCTGAAAATCCCGAGTCTCATTTCGACGCGAGGGCGGAGCTTAGCACGAAGGCCTCGACTTCCGTTAGGAATTCAAACCCGAATCCGCGGACGGGCCGGTTGGACCGGCACCGAGCTTTGTTAGCTCGTTCTCGTTGGCGTTCTCGTTGGCGTTCTCGTTGGCGTTCTCGTTCTGGTTGTGTCGGCTGGTTCGTCGGTCCTGCTGGTTCCGGCGGTTCCGTTGCCTCCGGCGGTTCCGTCGGCTCCGCCAGATTCATCGGTCCTGTCGGTTTCGTCAGATTTGTTGGCTCCGACGGCCCGTGCTCACGCTGCGCCCGGGGATCTGCAGAGGACGGTCGAGGGCCGGACACGGTCCTTGCGGAGCTTGCCGAGGCGCTCCCAGCACGACCACGTTGACGAGCGGCCACCCGCACCGGAGAAGAATAGCGTGGAGCCCATGAATACCAAACAGAACGGTGCAGGGACCTCTCCGATTTCTGCGGAGCGGCCGGCCGAGTCTGCGCTGTCCGCTGCAGCTGTCGAACCTGTCGCGCCGCCGCCGTCCACCGTGGAGGATCTCGCCGAGGGGTGCGTGCGGTTTGTGGAGCGCGCCCTCGGCGTACGGCTTGACTATCGGCCGGAGACCCTGCCTCTGCTCGACCACTACCTCGAGCAGGCGCGCGGCGCGACGTCGGAGCGGGTCGAGGCCTTGCCGATGGTCGCGCACATGGCAGGCGCTTACTTCGGCGAGGTGATCCGGCGCCGACACGCGTCGTGGTGGCGCCTGGATGGCGAAGATCCGACCTACTGGCAGGTGCAGTTCGGGTCGGTCTACCTCGCTTTCAGCCCCGTCCTCTTCGTGCGCGAGGCGCTCACGCGCGGACACCGGGCCGACGCCGCGCTGGACCTCGCAGAGGACTCCCTGAGCGGCGATCCGGCGGCGCTGGAGCTGCAGGAAGACGATCGCGAGGCGGTCGCGGCCAGGCTCGCGGAGCTGCCGTCGGTCTCGGAAAACGAGTACTACGCCCCCTCGACGCGGCTCGAGGTGATCGACATCGCCGTGGACGCGATCCGTTCGCGTCGGCTCGCGGCCGGCGAGGACACCGACGCCGCGCTCGACCCGGGCGACTACGAGCGCGGCGGCGACTGACGCCGGGATCGCCGCGCGCCGGCAGATCACGCTCGCTGGGCGGCGCCGCGCGGACGTGCTCCGGGAGCGGCGACCGGTGGTATCGTCGCTGGCGTGTTGTGGGTCCTCTTCGGGCTGTTGTTCCTCATCTCGTGGGCGGCGTGCTTCACGTTCGGCCTGCCCACCGCGATCCCGATCGCGACGAGCATCGTCATCGCGCTCTCCGCGATCGCGCTCTTCGTGTACCGCCGGATCAACGCGCGCCGCGCCGCCTCTGCGCTTGAGCGGGCCATCGTCCAGCAAGGAGCGCAGCAGGCGCTCAACGCGCGGCCCGAGCGCCGCGCCGAGATCCAGGAGCTCCAGCGGCAGGTCCAGGGCGGCATCAGCGCCCTGAAGAGCTCGAAGCTCGGCAAGGGGAAGGAGCACGGCAACGCCGCGCTCTACTCGCTGCCCTGGTACGTCATCATCGGCCCGCCCGGGGCGGGGAAGACGACGGCGTTGAAGCACTCCGGCCTCGTCTTCCCGTACGCGCACCCGAGCAACGGCGGCGGCGTGCGCGGCGTCGGCGGCACGCGCAACTGCGACTGGTGGTTCACCAACGAGGCGATCCTCCTCGACACCGCGGGGCGCTACACGACGGAGCAGGACGATCACGAGGAGTGGATCGCGTTCCTGCAGATGCTCCTCAAGCACCGCGCTCGCCGCCCGCTCAACGGCATCCTGGTCGCCGTGAGCGTGGCGGATCTCATCGACGCGAGCGAGCAGCACATCGAGCTGATGGGGAAGAAGCTCCGGGCGCGCATCGACGAGGTGATGACGCAGCTCCACATGGTGCTGCCCGTCTACCTCCTGTTCACGAAGTGCGACCTCATCGCGGGCTTCTCGGAGTTCTTCGGCGACATGCGCAAGAGCGACCGCGCGCAGGCGTGGGGAGCGACGCTCAAGCTGAGCGCGGACAAGGCCCACCCAGGGAGGCTCTTCGACGCCGAGTTCGACGCCCTGGCGAGGCAGATCCATGGCCGCTCGCTGAAGCGGCTCGTGATGGAGCGCAGCCGCGAGGTGCGCGAGCGCGTCTACCAGTTTCCGCTCGAGTTCTCGGGTATCCGGCGGAACCTCTCCGATCTGGTCTCGACCGTCTTCATGGTCAACGCGTTCCAGGGGACGCCCATCTTTCGCGGCTTCTACTTCACGAGCGGCACGCAGGAGGGCAGGCCGCTCGACCGGGTCCTCCAGCGCATGGGCCAGGCGATGGGGATCCGCACGCACGAGGCCGCGGCGCAGCAGAACGTGGAGTCGAAGAGCTACTTCCTCCACGACGTCTTCATGAACGTCGTCTTCCCGGACGGGGACATCGCCGCGAGGAGCGCGAGCGAGATCCGGCGCCAGCGGCTCGTCCGCGGCGCGATCAGCGCGGCGGCCGCGGCGCTCGGGGTCATCCTCGCGATCCCCAGCGTGGTGTCGTTCGTCAACAACCGCGCGTTCCTGCGCGACGTGGAGGCGGACGCGCGGACCGTCAGCGCGCTCCGATGGGAGGACACGCGACCCCTCTCGGAGAAGCTCGCCGCGCTGGGGCCTGCGCTGGACCGGCTGAAGGAGATCGACAAGGCGCGCGAGGAGGGGCCGCCGGACGGGAAGGGGTGGACGATGTTCCAGGGCGAGACGGTGTACCCGCCGCTCGTGCACGTCTACGTCGCGAGCCTCCAGAACGGCTTCGTGATCCCGTGCAAGCAGCGGCTCGAGGATCGCCTCAAGCTCGCGAAGGGCGACCACTACCTCCGCGAGCGGAACGACCTCAAGCTGTACCTGATGCTGAGCGACGTCGAGCACCTCGACGTCGCGTGGGCGAAGGACAGGTTCACCTCGCTCTGGGCCGAGGTGCTGCGGGCGACCTCGAACCTCACCGAGACCGAGCTGAAGAAGCAGCTCGATCGGCACGTCGAGTACTACCTGACGCTCATCAAGGAGAAGCGGGTCACGCCGATCGCGCGCAAGGAGGATCTGGTCGCGAGCGTGCGCGCGACGCTCCAGGCCGTGCCGCCGCGGAAGCGGTACTACGACTTCTTCGTCAACGCGATCATCGAGGAGAAGTACGACGAGACGGGTGACAACAGCCGCGCCAACCGCAAGTACCCTCCGCACACGCTCGGCGACATGTTCGCCGACCGCCCCGCCGTGCTGAAGATCATCGGCAGCAAGCTGTACGCGAAGGAGAAGCGCTGGAAGGAGGTGGACGGTCCGTACACCGAGAGGGGGCACTTCGCGGTGCTCGAGAGGCTCGAGAGCGGCGCCGATAGCTTGATGGCTGAGCGGTGGGTCGTGGACCTCGCGCCCGGCGAGGAGGCCTCGATCAGCAAGAACCTGGACGGCCTCGCGGCCGACTACGACGCCAGCTACATCGCGCAGTGGACCGACTGGATGGCGGACCTCACCGTGCGGGTCCCGGCCAACCTGAAGGAGGCGAAGGAGACGTACCAGGCGCTCACCCAGGCGGATTACCCGTACCTCCGCATCATCCGAGCGCTCGAGGACAACACGCAGTGGAAGCGGGATCGCGGCGCGATCGAGGATTCGGCCCTGGCCAAGCGGGGGAAGGAGTACCTCGAGCGGAAGATCGAGCAGAAGACGAGGCTGAAGGTCCCCGTCAACGTGAAGCTCATAAGAAACCGGCCGAGCTCGGTGCCGGACGAGTTCAAGCGGACCGTCGAGTTCGGCGTGCCGGCCGCCCCGAGCGGCTCGGCGCCGATCACGGACACGCCCCTGGCGAGGTACATCTCGTTGCTCAGCGCTCTTCGCGACGAGATCCAGCGCCTCGAGGATCTGAACCCCAACGTCGATGCGCGCCTCATGGCCGATCGGTTGGTCGAGGCGACGCGACAGGCCGACGCGCTCCTCCAGCCCTTCGACGAGCGGGCCAAGACGCTGCTCCGGCCGCTGCTGCTCACCCCGATGCAGGTGGTGGCGGCGCGGCTGCCGCCGCTCGCCGCGGTGTCTCGCTTCCCCGCGGCGGCACCTGCCGCGGGCCCGCGCTGAGCCACGCGGCGCAGCTCAGATCTCGATGCGGATCTCGTCGCGGCCTGGCTGCACCGCGCCGGTCGCTGGATCGAGCGTGAGCACCATCTCGATCGCGTCCTCGCCGTTGTCGCTGTAGTACCGAGGGCGTACCCCCATCGCGGTGAAGCCGAGCTTCCTGTAGAGCCGGATCGCTGCCCGGTTCGAGCGGCGCACCTCGAGCAGGATCAGCCGCACTTGCTGCTGCTGTGCATACTCGAGCGACCTGTTCATCAACGCCGTCGCGAGCCCGCGCCGCTGCGCGGCCGGGCAAGTGGCCACGTTGAGCACGTGGAGCTCGTCGGCGACGTGCCACGCGATGAGGAAGGCGAGCGCGCGCCGCTCTTCGCGCGCGACCCAGCAGCGCGTCCAGGGGCGGCGCAGCTCTTCTCGCGCGGAGAACTGCGGCACGTCGAACGCCGCGGCCGCGACCGCGTCGATCTCGTCGAGCGCGGCGTCGTCCGCAGCGTCGGCCGTCAGCTGGATCAGCGAGGCCGAGAGCTTCGTCGCCTCGCGTTTCACCTCGCCACCTCCGTGGGACAGCCGGAGACGATCTGGACTTGCCCCACCCGCCCGCTCTTGAGCTTCGTGCATGCCTCCCCGAGGAGCTCGACCACCGCGGGCGACTTCCAGCGCCAGCCGTTCTCCGGGTCGTAGGCGACCAGCTCGTCGTCCAGGTAGACGTTCGTCTGTCCCGCCTCGGGAGGCGGGTCGACCAGGTCGAACTCGCAGGAGACGACGATGCCGGCGATCTTCGAGAGGACGTTCCCCAGCGTGTCGAGGTTGTCCACCTTGAAGTAGAACGGGCTGACGAACTGCGCCGTGCCGCCGGCGAGCGCCATCTGGTCGAGGACATCGCCGTAGAACTCGCTCCCGGGGATGCCGACGACATAGACATCGATCCCGCTCGCCGCGAGCAGCTCGATCGCGGCGACCGTATCGTCGCGATCGAGGCACCCTTCGGGGCCCGAGGGACCCGAGGGCGAGCAGCAGTTCTCCTCGGGGCACTGCTGCTCGATGTTGGCGATGCACCCGTCGGCGTCGCACTTCGCCGAGCTGTTGCAGTTCGGACCTCCGTCGGTCGCGAGCACGACGATGGTCTTTCCGGGGAGCCCGACGAGCTTCGGCGTCAGCGCCGCGAGGGTCGCCGCGGTAGGCGTCCCGCCGAGCGGCGCGGCCCGCGTCGCCGCGCGGAACCGCGATGTCGTCGTTGTGCCCTCCTGTCCCTCTGCGAAGGGAGCCCCCGGCGTGACAGCGAACACCTCGCCGCCTGCCCTGCACGGCGCCTCGTCGGTCGCGTCCACGGGGAACACGGCTGCGCCGACGTTGATCAGCGGGCCCAGGTTCCGCACGAGGTCGACCGCGGCCTCACGGACCCGGTCGTATCGGGTCGCGCTCGAGCTCGCGGAAGCGGGGCTGAGCATGCTGCCTGACGCATCGAGGACGAAGTAGATGTTCGGCGCTTCGGCGATCTCGACCTGGTGGATCCGGTTGCCGCAGAGCCCACCCGCATCCGCGGCCGGTGGTCCGCTCGGGTCTTCGGTGTCCGGATCGAACCCGTCCTCCGGCTCCTGCGCCCCCTGACCGATGCCGCTGCGCGGACGCTGCTTCGCGACCTCGTCCTCGCACGCGGTCATCGCCGCGCCGCCGAGCGCGAGCACAGCCCCGACGCAGAAGAGCATGCCGCAGGCGCTGGCCCGCTGCTTCACGGCCGTCTTCATGGAGAGCAGCGTATCACGCCCGTTCGCGCTGGCAGCGCCAGCACCGGCGCCGCCGCGCGCGCTCAGGGCTCGCGGTAGAACCTGGGCACGCGGCGCGAGATGCTGGTCAGCACCTCCCAGGCGATCGTCCCCGTGAGCCCCGCGATCTCTTCAGCGCTGATCGTGCCGCGCCCGAGCGGCCCGTCCTGCGCTCCGAGGAACACCACCTCATCCCCCAGGCGTGCTCCCGGCACATCCGTCACGTCGAGCATCGTGAGATCCATCGACACTGCGCCCGCGACCGGCGCGCGTTGACCGCGCACGAGGGCGGCGCCGCGGTTCGACAGCTGGCGGCTCAGGCCGTCGGCGTACCCCATCGGCACGGTGGCCACGACGCTCTCCCGGGAAGCTTGCCAGGTGTGGCCGTAGCCGATCCTGTCGCCCTTCGCGATCGTGCGCAGCGCGACGATCTCGCTGCGCACCCGGATGACCGGCTTGAGGTCGGGCGCGAGCCCCGCGCACGGCGATATTCCGAAGAGCGCGACCCCCGGGCGGACGATGTCGAGCCGCGCCGCAGGGAGGCGCAGCATCGCCGCGCTGTTCGATGCGTGGCGCACCCGCGGCGTGAGGCCGAAGCTCTTCGCTCGCTGCTCGATCTCCCCGAAGAGGCGCATCTGCTCGATCGTCACGCCGAGATCGTCGGCGTCCGCGCAGGCGAGGTGGGTCATGAGCCCGTCGAGCTTCACCTCCGGGTGCTTGGCGAGCGTCGCGAACACCGCCTCGATCTCCGAGCTCGCGGCCCCGAGCCGCCCCATGCCGGTGTCGACCTTGAGATGGACGCCCACGCGACCGCGCTGCTCGATCCGCACCACGCTCGCGAGGCGCTCGATCTGGCCGGCGTCGTAGACGACGGGCACGAGATCGCGCGCGATGATCTCCTCGAAGCCGTCGCGGCGCGGGCCGTAGTAGCCGCCCATGACGAGGACAGGGAGCCGGATGCCGGCGTCTCGCAGCTCGATGGCCTCCTCGAGCAACGCGACGCACAGGCCGGGGATGCCGGCGCGCTCGAGCGTCCGTGCGACGGCGGGCGCGCCGTGGCCGTACGCGTCCGCCTTGAGCACGCCCCAGATCTGCGGCTTCTCCGCGCCGATCAGGCCTCGCTCGAGGACGCGGAGGTTGTGCCGCAGGTGCGCGAGGTTCACCTCGGCGCGGGTCGGCCGCACGGCGTCCGCAGGCGCCGCTCGCCGTGGCCGCAGCACCCGCATGGGGCCTGCGCTCGCACCGAGCCCCTCGAGGGGCGACGCCGTGCCGTTGCGATCAGGAGTCGTGCTGCTGAGCTCTTTGGGCGCGTGCGAAGCGGACATCGTGTACGCCGATAGCTCTACGCTCGATCGCGGGTCAAGATTCCAGGCCATCTTGGTGCGACAAGGTGAGGCATCTGCGCGGAGAGCAGACCACGTCGATCAGAAGCAGCGACGCATGCACCGCGTGTACTTGCCGGAGCATCCTTTTTCGCAGGCGGCGGATTTGCAGTCGTCCTGGCATTCCTTCCAGTCCGTCTGGCACGACGCGCTGCACTTCGCTCCCGGCGGTGCAGCCTCCGCGGTGTTCGACGCCGAGGGCGCAGCGCCGCCGTCGTTCGCGTCTGGGTCTGCGCGAGCCTCCTCCGCTGCCGCCGTCGCGGCCACGTCGGCGGTCAGGAGCCTGGGCGGCGGAGCGAGCGCGCTGGTCGGCTCAGGCACGGCAGGGGCTCGGCTGCTCGGCGGAGTCCACTCGCCTTCGTCGAAATCGCTCGCGTGGCTGAGCTGCCTGGCCCGCACGGTGGCGTACTCCACGCGGTCGCGCGTCTGGCCGAACGTACAGAACTGAAGCCACTCGTCCCAGCACGCGCGCCGCAGGGTCGGCTTGACGTCGGCCAGCGAGTCAAGCGCCATGCAGTGCTCGAAGCGTACGTCCCCCTCGTAGACCGCGTTGATGCTCGCGCCGCACGCGGTCACCGAGGCGGCGGCTAGGCAGAAAAGGGTCCTGAACCGCACGTCGTAGAACACCGATAGCAGAAAAGCTCGGCCCCGGTGCCAGGGCCTGTCCTATCCGCCGCGGGAACCTGCCGGTCGCCCGGCCGAGGTGCTCTCCGGTTGAACTTTGCCCTGTGATGCCGTACGTTGCCGCCCCTTCGCACCGGCGGCGGCGGCACGACGCCTCCGCGCCGGGCGCCTCAACGGAGCCTGTTCATGTTCCTCATGCTGTCGAAAGGTCCTCGGAAGACCACGCGCTCCAAGTCGAAGCGCTACCGGTCCAAGCTGAAGGCGAAGAACCGCAACCGGCGCAACCGCATCTACCAGCGCGCCTGATCGCTGCACCGAGCGCGAGCGGGACCACGGCCTCGCTCGCGGCGCCGTTCTTCGATTCGAATCTTCTGGGCCGGCCCTTGAAACCTAGGGGCCGCCCTTCTTCAGCTCGGTCAGCACCAGCTTCGCGACCGCCTTGAGCGTGTCGAACACCCCGACGCCGGTCCGCGCAACCCCCTCGAAATCGGGGACGTTCGTCGGGTTGAGCAGCGAGCGGAGCTCTTCGACGGTGCCGATCTCTGGCAGGTCCCGTTTGTTGTACTGGATGACGTACGGGATCTTGTCCAGCGAGTAGCCCTGCTCGGCCAGGTTCGTGCGGAGGTTCTCCACCGACTCCTGGTTCGCCTCGATGCGGCCGAGCTGCGAGTCTGCCACGAAGACCACGCCGTCGACGCCTTTCAGGATGAGCTTGCGGCTCGCGTCGTAGAAGACCTGCCCCGGCACCGTGTACAGGTGGAACCGCGTCTTGAAGCCGCGGATCTCGCCCAGCGCGAGCGGGAGGAAGTCGAAGAAGAGTGTCCGGTCGGTCTCCGTAGCGAGGGAGATCATCTTCCCCTTCGCGTCCGGGTTGGTGCGCTCATAGATGTACTGCAGGTTCGTCGTCTTGCCGCAGAGACCGGGGCCGTAATAGACGATCTTGCAGTTGATCTCGCGCGCCATGTAATTGATGAAGCTCATCGACCGCGCTCCTAGTCGTTGAAGAGGTTGTCGATGTCCTCGTCGGTGATCTCGGCGAACGGCGAGTCGGCGCCCGGCTCCTGCACCTTCTTGAGCAGCGCCTCGAAGATGTGGTTGAGCTCCTCGCTCGCCTTTCGCACCCGGAGCCTCACCAACCCGAGGCTCGACTTTGAGTCGAAGATCACCACGAGGATGACGCGGTTCCCGACCAGCTGGATGTGGATGTTCGCCTTTTCACCCTCGTGGAACTGAGTGGCGAACTCGTTCTCCTTGAGGAGCTTCGCCATCCCGCCCGTGGCGGCGATGTTCCCCGCCGTCAGCGAGGCGAGCGACGTGGTGTCGAGGTTGTCGACGTCTCCGCTCGCGGCGATCAGTTGCCCGTTCTTGTCAACGATGAAGACGACCTTCGCATTGGCGTCCTTGACGAGGCGATCCACCACGCTCTGGATCTGATTGAATTCCTCCTCGTACATCACCATCTGAGGGTTGACCATCGTTCCTCCGCCAGCGCTCTCGCGATGGGGCCCTGGGCATTGCGGGCTCTGTCGCCCTTGTCATCACCGGGCGCCGCACGTGCGGTCCCCGACCATCGTCATCCAACTGGCTTCCCGCTGCGCGGGCTTGCCTTACCACCGGTACCACGTTCGCGGCGTGACGCTCACTGCCGTGGGGACTTGCATGGCCGGTTCGCAGCGCGCAGTGCCGCTGCTCCTCGACCGTGCTCCCGTACATCTTGGGACGTTTCTATCCGAAGCTGGTGCGGCGGAGCAAGGCGGCCCTTTCTGGAAGTTGGAGGATCGCATGGCCGAACCTCGCCGAGCCTTGCCGGACCCGGACGGAGCTCGCTCCCCCTGCCCCCAGGGGAGCCTTGGTTCCGGACCTTTTCCAGGCGCCTGTCCGCCCCGGCCGCCCGGAAGGTTTGCCCGGTAAATATATAAAATTACTACTATTTCATGAGTTGAATGCGGTCGGACGGCGCTGCGCCTTCCTCCAGGGGCGCTGCTGTGGGGCGCGCTGTGTGTCGTCGCTCTGTCCCCGGCTCTGTACCCGGCAAAAGATAGACAAAATTCGCGGGATCGGCGCCGGCGGCGCGGCGGGCTCATGAAGCGCGCCCTGATGAACGCGGCTCGGGGGACGACCTCCTGCCGGCGTACGTTCCGCCGGATCGTCGGCAGCACCCCCTTGACCTCGGCCGGTGCGGCGCCTCTGCAGTCATGCCTTGTGCTTGACCGATGGCTTCGGCCACGGGATAGCGCCTCGGATGCGTGACGTGCTCAGCCGGGCCGAGCCCCGTGAGATCGAGCTCAACCAGGGGACGGCGAGGGGGCGGTCCTTCTGCGCGCTCGCCGTGGGGACGGCGGCCTTGGCGTGCGCCATGTCGCTCGGCGCCGATGTTCGCGCGGAGCTCGGCGCGGTTCACCCCGAGGTGCTCTCCGCGCACGCGGCTGTCCGCGCGGCGAGAGGCCCCGAGGTCTACGGCGCGCTACGTGAACTCTGGCGCACGTGGGACCGCGCGGATCCGACGCAGGTCGAGGAGGCGATCGCGTCCATCGCGGAGGCTGGCGCGACCAGCGCGCCCACCCAGGTCTATGCGGAGCTCCTCTCGGCGTACGCGCGGAGGCGTCGAGGCGATCTCGACGGAGCGGTCGCGAGGATCCAGAAGCTCGGGTTCATCGGTCGCTGGGCGACGATCGGACCGTTCGACAACGAGAACAAGGGGGGCTTCGAGCGGGCGTTCGGGCCCGAGGAAGATCTCGAGCAGCCGATGGCCGCGGGCAGGACGTACGACGGCAAGGCGCGCGCGGTCCGGTGGCGCGTGCCCCCCGAGGCGCCGCAGTACGGGTGGTTTGACTTCGGCGACTTCATTCGTCCGGTGGAGGGCGTCTGCGGCTACGCGACGACGTTCGTCCGCGCGAAGGCCGGGACGCGCGCTCCTCGGCCGATCTCGATCTGGGTCGGGGCAGACGGCGCGTTCAAGCTGTTCTGGAACGGCGCGAAGGTCCTGGCCGATCCGGGGTACCGCGAGCTCGACATCGATCGGTTCGCCGCGCCGGTGACGCTGAGGCCCGGCTACAACCGCCTGACGATCAAGGTCTGCGGAGGTGCGTCGGCGCCCAAGTTCGCGCTCCGCATCGGCAACGAGAAGGGGGCGCCGGATCTTGATCTGGATGTGACCTCCGACATCGGAACCCACGTCACGGCGCCTCAGGGGGAAGCCGATGGCGCGAGGCGCGCGGGCGGGGCGCGGGCGCAGGCCGAAGGGCCAACCTCAGGAGCGAAGCTCGCCGCGCGTGCGGCTGTCATCGAGGGGCCGATGCAGGCGTTCGAGCGCGCCGCGAGCGCCGCTCGGCCTTCACCCGCCATGCTGGAGGCGTTCGCGCGGTACCTCATGCTCACCGGCGGTGACGCCGAGGGGGAGCACAGAGCGCGCGACCTCGCGCGGCGCTCCGCCGAGGCCGAGCCGAGCGTGCGTCGCTACCTGCTCGCGGGCCAGCTCTCGGAGGACAGGAACCAGCAGCGCGCGTGGATCGAGCGCGCGGCCGCGCTCGCGGGCGGTCGTGAGGACATCGACGTCCTGCTCTCGCAGGCTCGGCTCGCGCAAACGAGCCCGAACTGGCGGGAGGCGGCTCCGATCTACGAGCGCATCCTCGCCTCCGATCCCGATCATGTCACGGCCGTCCTCGGGCTCGTGGACCTCTACGGGGAGGCTGGGCTGAAGCGCACCGCGCTCGCCACGCTGGAGCGGGCGCTCGCGCGCCAGCCGAGCAGCGTCGCGCTCCTCCGCGCCTCGGCGGCGCAGCTGCGCGCGCTCGGGCGCGACACGGAGGCCGCCGAGATGGAGGCGCGCTACGCCGCGCTGCGGTTCGACGACTCGAGCTTCCTTCACCAGCAGGTCGAGCTCGCGGTGGCGCGCCGCGATCCTGCCGGGGCGGAGCGCTGGATCGAGCGCTTCCTCCGCAGCGAGCCCGACTCCGTCTGGGCCCGCACGGTCGCGGCGCGTACGTACCGCGCGCTGGGCCAGGGTGACCGCGCCCTCGCGGCCCATCAGCGCGCGCTCGCCATGGCGCCGGAAGACATCGGAACGCTGCGCGCTCTCTCGGACCTCTACGGCGAGGAGGGAAACCGAGAGGCGCAGCTGGAGATGCTGCAGCAGATCCTGGCGATCAGCCCTCAGGCGAAGGATGTGCGCGAGTACATCGAGCACATCGAGCCGCCGAAGCCGCGCGCTGACGAGGCTTACGCCTGGGCGCCCGACCGCTTCCTCCCGATGCGGCGCAACGCTGACCGGCAGTATCCCAAGCGCACGCTGCGCAACCTGACGGTCACCACCGTCTTCCCGAACGGCCTGGCGAGCCGGTTCCGGCAGGTCGTCTTCCAGCCGCTGACGGACGAGGCTGCGGCGAGCGCCCGGCAGTACGCGTTCGAGTACCAGGCCGATCGCCAGACCGTGAGCCTCCGTGCCGCGAAGGTCTACCGAGCAGACGGCAAGGTCGACGGGGCGATCGAGAGCGGGGAATCCGGGGCGAACAACCCGGCGCTCGCGATGTACACATCGGCGCGCACGTTCTACGTCAGCTTCCCGCGGCTCAACGCCGGCGATGTGGTCGAGCTGCGCTACCGCGTCGATGACGTCAGCCCCCGCAACGAGATCGCCGATCACTTCGGCGAGATCGAGTTCCTCCAGGGGGACGAGCCGATCGCCAGCAGCGAGTACGTGCTGATCACCCCGAAGACGAGGCAGTTCCACGTCTTCGCGTCCAATCTGCCTGGCCTCGTGCGCGAGACCAAGGAGGACGCCGAGCGGCGCATCTTCCGCTTCTCCGCCGCCTCTGTGCCGCCGGTTGCGCCCGAGCCGGCGATGCCCGCTTGGTCCGAGATCCTCGCGCACGTCCACGTCTCGACCTTCAAGACCTGGGACGAGGTCGGCTCCTGGTACTGGGGCCTCGCGCGAGAGCAGTTCGATGTGGATGATGAGGTGCGCAAGCGGGTGCGCGAGATCACGAGCGGCCTCGCCGACGATCGGAGCAAGGTCCGCGCGATTTACAAGTACGCGACCGAGACGCGCTACGTGGCGCTCGAGTTCGGCATCGAGGGGATTCGCCCGAGGAGGTGCGCGCAGACGCTCGCTCGCGGCTGGGGGGACTGCAAGGACAAGGCGACGCTGATCGTCACGATGCTCCGCGAGATCGGCATCCCAGCGACGATCGTCCTCGTGCGCACCCGCATGCGAGGCGACATCGAGCCGGAGCCCGCGAGCCTCGCGCCGTTCGACCACGCGATCGCGTACGTGCCGTCGCTCGACCTTTACCTCGACGGAACGGCGGAGCACTCGGGCTCGACAGAGCTTCCCATCATGGATCGCGGCGCGATGGCGCTTCAGATCAACGAGGGCAAGCCGAAGCTCGTTCGCCTGCCGGAGCCTGCTCCGGAGGCCTCGGTCGTGCACCGGACGGTCGACATCGCGGTCAGCGCTGACGGGTCAGCTCAGCTTGGGGTCGACATCCAGGTGGCCGGCGCGTCTGCGCCGGAGTGGCGGACCCGCTACATGGCGGAGGGGACGCGCCGCGACCGCGCAGCTCGTGACCTCGCCACGGACTTCGGGGCGGTCGAGCTGGCCCCTGGGAAGGCCGGGGTCGAGGTGAACGATCTCGAGGACATCGAGCAGCCAGCGAAGCTGCGGGCTCGAGGAAGAGCCGTCGCGCTCGCTCGAAGGGAGGGCGACAGCCTGTCGGTCCCGGCTGTGCCCACGCAGCGCCTCGCCACCGAGTTCGCATCCCTCTCGGCGCGCACCCGCGACGTGATCATTCCCGCGCTCACCACGCGCCGGGATGAATGGACCCTCCGGATCCCCGCCGGGTGGCGTGTCACCAGGGCGCCGCTGCCCGAGGACGTGGACACCCCCTTCGGCAAGTTCTCGCTTTCGATCGAGCAGTCCGCGGGGAAGATCGTCGTCCGCAGTCAGATCTCCCTCACGAAGTCCCGGATCAAGCCGTCCGAGTACATGGCCTTCCGAACGTTCTGCGAGACGGCGGACCGCGTCTTCGGTCAGCGGGTGGTGTTCGGAAAGTGAGGACGGCCTGACCCCCGGCCCCTCGGCGCGCCGACGGGCCCCTAGCCGCTGCCGGGACACTTGACAACCCCACGCTGGATCGCCATAAAGCGCCCCCTCTACGCATCCCTGCGGCGCAGAACAGCCTCTCCGGTGGTTCGGAGCGGTGGCCGCCGGGAGCGATAGGCATTCGGATCGAGGGCATCATGCCGAAGATGAAGACCAACCGCGCCGCGGCCAAGCGCTTCAAGGTGACCGGCTCCGGCCGCATTCGCCGCAGCAAGGGCGGGCTCAACCACTGCATGCAGGAAAAGAGCAAGAAGCGTCTGCGTCGTCTCCGCAAGAACGACATGGTCGATTCGGCGATGGAGAAGCGCGTCAAGCTGCTTCTTCCCTACGGCTGACCCTGGAGCAGTGAGGTAGATTACCGATGCCGCGTGTAAAGAGAGGCTTCAAGGCCCGCCGCCGTCGCAACCGTGTCCTCAACCAGACCGAGGGCTACTTCCTCGGCCGAAAGAACCGCTTCCGCCAGGCGGTCGAGGTGCTCCGCCACGCCTGGGAGTACGGCTACATCAGCCGTAAGCTCAAGAAGCGGGATTTCCGTCGTCTTTGGATCACCAGGATCAACGCTGCCGCGCGCCTCAACGGTACGACGTACTCCCGCCTCGTCAGCGGGCTCAAGAAGGCAGGCATCGCCCTCGATCGGAAGATCCTCTCCGAGATCGCGATCCACGATCCTGCGTCGTTCGGTGCTGTGGCGAAGCTCGCCTCGCCCTCAGCGGCGAAGTGACGGCTCAGCGGGCGGCCTTCAGCCCGTCGTTCGACCATTCCGATGCGGAACGGTCGAAATCGGCCAAGGCCGCCCCGACCGTTTCCTCGCAAGTGCCCGATTATCGTAACATTTCATCTATTTGACTCGCCGCCGTGGCGAGCGATCCTTCGGGTTGCGTCGCAAACGTAGAGTTCGGGCGCAACCCTCAGGCGAGGACGTGCGGCTGCCGTCGCTGACGCTGATCAGAGTCATCAGTGTGAGGCAATTAGGCACCGAGCAAATGCGCAGCGTGCATTCCGTGCGCACTTGCTACGCACCGCCGATGGCACCGTATGATCGTGCGATCAGGGTAAGCCCCGACCCAGCCCAGCCCGGTGACGGCTGGCCTATCGAGCGTTGTCTCTCGCGGGGTTCTGCGTTCCCAGCCGAGGCCTGACCAGCCTAGGGGGCGATCCGGGTCCTGTTCCCAGGGACAGACTTAGCTATAAATTCCGCTGAGCCTGAATGATTTGCCGGAATTGCCAACTTTCCAGGCGGTCTGTCGCGAAAAATAACCTTCTCCGCCTTCGTCCGTCGGGTGAGGGCTCGACATTGCCATCGGGAGGCCCAGGTTCAGGAAACATCGAAGCTCACTGAGAGAACGGCCTCAGCGGCTAGGTACGGGACTCCTACACGCTGGAAAAAGCAGCGAAATTCCCTTGCCTGTGCTGCGAGGGCGGACCCACCGACCCGCGGAACGCTTGCGAGCTCGAGGTGTCCCCAAGGAGAACAGGTTGCCGATGTTGTTGCGTCCCCGACAGCGCACCCAGCCATGCAGTCCGGTTCGGTCACAGCGAAATGTCTCGCTCGACAGGACATGGACAGCGCCTTCCGCTCTACATAGCGCACCCAGGCCGAGCTCTCAAACGGGAGAAGCAGGAACGCACGCTAAAAAAGGCACTGTTTTTGCTTCTGAAGCTGGGCTGCTACCGGGGACTGGCGCAGGAGCATCATTCTGCAAGAGCAGACCTGCCTCAGATGAGAAGAGTTCGACCGGAATCAAAAGAAAGCACCAGCGGTTGCCAGTTTCAACAGGGGCTCCTTCGGTCAGCTCCTCTCCTCTGTCTGGCACGAAATCGTCTCGCCTGTCCTCAAAAGGTGGCGGGACATTTCAATCTCGCAAGGTCAGCCGTTTAGAAGTGAACGCCGACACAAAGACCAAGATGAGCACGTCGACCGCCCGCCGTCCAGAAACTGCGCGGAGAAACGCCAAGTCCTCTGCTGTAGGTGCCTCTGCGCGGCTCGCGGCATCCAAGAGCTCGCAGGGAGCCGAGACCGCATCGGCTCCCCGGCGGGGGGCATCGCAGACCACCGAGTTGGAGGTCTCCGAGGTCGAAGAATTCGGGGACAACCAGTCGCCGCGCTCGCACTTTCAAGGAGCTACCACCGTGGAGGGAGCCGCCATGAGGTCGACCAAGAGCAACGCCACTGTAGTGAAGGGCGACCCGCTCGCTCAGGGTGGGACGGCCACGCCGGAAATCGCAGCGCTCGGCATTCTGGATGACGACCAGACGGAGGAGACGGTTGTGCGACCCCGTCCGGCCGAAATCCTCGATGAGGAGCGGGCGGCTGACTTCATCGATCTGGACCTTGGACCGCTCGATCGGCTGCCTCAGCCCGAGCGCGCGAGGAACCAGGATCGGGAGCTGAAGGATGTCGAGGACGGGGGCGGCGACTCGATGCTCGCCCGCTATTTCCGCGACATGGCGCTCCACCCCGTCATGGGGCCGGACGAGGAGCTCGACACCGCGCGGGCGGTCGAGCGCACGGAGGTGGAGCACTGGGTGGCCCTGCTCTCCTACCTGCCTGCGGCCGAGTACATCCTCACCGCGCTCGAGGAGGATGTCGCCAAGGCGGGTGAGGACGAGGTGAAGGCTCCGCAGATCGCGGAGCTGCAGAAGCTCGTTCGCCTGGCGAAGAAGCAGAAGGGGAAGCTGCTCGCCGAGCAGGAGAAGCCGTGGACCCAGCTCTCCGAGGAGCTCGCAGCGGCCGTCCGCCTGCCTGACTCGGATCGCCTCTGGATGGCGCGCGCCTTCAGCATCGCGCGCGATCTCGTGCGCGAGCCTGACTTCGAGGATGACGTGAGCGATCCCGAGGAGACCCGCCCCACGCGGCCGAGGCTCCCGCTGTCTGGCTCCTACCGCCGTTACCTCGATCGGGTCGAGCGAACCTTCCAGGCGCAGCACGACGCGAAGAACCGCTTCGTGAAGGCCAACCTGCGGCTCGTCGTGTCGATCGCGCGGCGCTACAACCGCGGGCGCCTGCCGCTCATCGATCTGATCCAGGAAGGCAACATCGGCCTGATGAAGGCGGTAGAGCGCTTCGACCACAGCCGTGGCTACCGCTTCTCGACGTATGCATCGTGGTGGATCAGGCATGCGATCAGCCGCGCCTTGGCCGACAAGGGCCGCGCGGTCCGCATCCCGGTCCACATGCTCGATACGTACAACCGCGTGGCGCGGGCGACGCAGGCGATCATCGCGCGCACGGGGCATGAGCCGACCATCGAGGAGCTCGAGAAGGAGACGGGGGTCCCGCGCGAGAAGCTCGACAAGGTGAAGGACTTCTACGCGGAGACGCCTTTCTCGCTCGATCGTCCGGTCGGCGACGAGGACGGGCGCAAGTTCATCGACTTCCTCCAGGAGGAGAACGCGCTGTCGCCGTTCGATCACCTGGCCAACAGGAAGTGGAGCGACGAGGTCCGGCGTCTCCTGACAACGCTCACGCCGATCGAGTCGCGGATCATCCGCTGGCGCTTCGGCCTCGACGACGAGGACGAGCTCACGCTCAAGGAGATCGGCGACAAGTACAACCTGTCGCGCGAGCGCATCCGTCAGCTCCAGGAGCAGGCGCTCGGGAAGATCCGCAAGCAGATGCGCGACTACTGAGCGACGAGCTCAGCACGAGTCGGTGAAGAGGCCGCGCGGTGTCATGCTGCGCGGCCTCTTCGCGTGAGCCGCCTGAGCACGCGGCTGCGTGGGGGCACGCAGAGGTGAGCAGGGGCCGGAGCTCAGCGCAGCCCAGCGGGTCGACACGAGACAGCCCGCGCTCTCAGGGCGTGCGTGCGTCCTTCCAGAGCTCGTCGGCGAGCGACTCGACGAAGTGATCGATGGCCCTTCGTGCGGGGTCGATCTTCCCTGGCACGTCGGAGACGAGCGCGGCGAAGGCGATCGGGGAACGACCAGGGGGCGCGAGGATGTAGCCAGACAGGGCCACGACCGAGGCGAGCGTTCCCGTCTTGGCGCGGATCGCGCGCTCCTTCGACCACCCGCGGAAGCGGCTGCGCAAGGTGCCATCCACACCGCCGATCGCGAGCTGCGCGGTGAAATCGGCGCCTAGCGCCGGATCGAGAAGCGCGGCGCGGAGCAGCCGGACGATGGCCTCCGGCGATGCGCGAGCGGCGTCGAACAAGCCGGAGCCGTTCCTCAGGACGACGTCTTGCCCGAAAGCATCGAGCGCCCTGAGGGTCTCGCCGACCACCGCCGCCGCACCCTCGGCTGTGCCGGGGCGCCCACGCTTCTCTGCGGCGAGCGTCTTGAAGATCGTCTCCGCGTAGAAGTTGTCGCTGTCCTTTCCGAGGGCGGAGAGGAGCTCGCCGAGAGGTGCCGAGCGGTGGGCGACGAGGAGCCTCTTCTGGCGCTCACCGCCGAGCCGCACCTCGCCGGGGACGTCGACGCCCACCTCCAGCAGCATCTCCTTGAGCGTATACGCTACGACCAGGCGGGGATCGTCGACGCGCCTCGCCAGGCTCACCGCGCGGCCGCCCTCTGGGATGTGCCCGCTGAGGTGCGCGACGAGGCGCTCGCCGCTCGGTTCGAGCCGGACCCCGAGCTTCTCCGGTGTGCCGCGCCTCGCGGTGGTCACCGTGCCCTGGAGCACCGCGAAGCCTGGGGGATCGATCGCGACGGAGGCAGCCTGCCCTGCCTTCGACGGGCGCACCGTGAAGAGCAACGCGTTCGCGTTCAACGAGGCTGCCGCGACCGGGGCGCGAAAGGCCGCCCACTCCTCCGGCTGCTGCTCGAAGGCGGGAGGCACGTAGCGCGCGTCAAAGTAGCCCTGGTCGATCGAGATCGCCGCGACCTTGCGGACGCCGGACGCCCTCAGGGCGCGCGCCATCTCCCAGAGATCAGGCGTCTTGAGGGAGGGATCGCCCGAACCCCGGAGCACGAGCTCGGCGACGGTTCCGTTCGACGCCTCCCCGTAGAGGCCGGTCAGGTAGCGGTAGCTCGGCCCGAGCAGGCGAAGCGCGGCGGCTGCCGTGAAGAGCTTCGCGTTGGATGCAGGGTTGTACAGGCCGCGCTGATCGAAGGCCGCGAGAGCCGCGCCGCTGGCGACGTCGAGGGCGAGCACGCCGACCCGTCCCCCCAACCGGCGCACGTCGGTGACGAGCGCCTCGACCTCCGCTCGAGCGCGGTCAGGGTCGATTTTTTGAGGCCCGTGCGACGCGGGAGATCCTGGGGGCGCGTTCGGGGTGACGGGGGCTCCCTGGGTCGGCGTTGCTGCGCGGGCCGAGCGGTCAGCGGGACCCGTGCCGCCGTCGAGCGGCTGCGAGCCGCCGGGGCGAGCCAGGATCGACGAGAGCACGAGCGCGACCGCGGAGACGGCACGACGAGGATGTCGAGGCATGAGATCTCTCTGCCTCTACAACGCCTCCACCGCGGACGCCTCCTCCGGTCGACCGGTCGTCGCAGCCCCGGCGGCGCTCATCGGTGCGCGCGTGTGCGCTCGGGGTTGTCCTCGGAAAGGAGAGCTTGCTAGGGTGCGCACAGACGCTCCTTCACGCTCTGTTCGAACGGAGGACACCGTGTCCCAGCAGCATTCGACCCGCGCGCTCTTGCCGCTCATCCTCCTCGCGGCTGCAGCATGCTCCGGCGCCAAGCCCAAGCAGGCAGGGGAAGACTACAACTTCGAAAAGGCTTCGTCCGAT
Source organism: Sorangium sp. So ce693 (assembly GCF_051521375.1). Classification (NCBI taxonomy): domain Bacteria; kingdom Pseudomonadati; phylum Myxococcota; order Polyangiales; family Polyangiaceae; genus Sorangium; species Sorangium sp. So ce693. The sequence continues at coordinate 10,491,523 of NZ_CP150347.1, read as the reverse complement.
GTGGCCGAACCCGCTGAAACGGAGAGCTCCGGCGCCGAGGCAGGCAGCTCCGGCGCCGAGGCGGGCGCGTCGGTGGACAGCGGAGGCGGGCTCAACCCCGATCAGAAGAAGCAGATGGAGATCGCCCTGCGTCGCGGAGGGGACAAGGCGGCGAACTGCGCCGAGGTCGTGTCCAACGCGCCGACGGGCGAGGGAGAGGTCAAGGTCGTGTTCGACGGCCAGAAGGGACGCGTGACCGACGTGCTGGTCGGGCCGCCCTTCGCGGGGACGCCCGCCGAATCCTGCGTGAAGCGCGCCTTCGTCGGAGAGATCGTGCTGCCGTTCGATGGCGATCCGCTCGAGGTCCCGTACACCGTGAAGCTGCCGTCCAAGAAGTCCGGCGCGGGAGCTTCCGGAACGAAGACGCCATGAAGTGCGCCTCCCTCGCCGTCGTCGCCGCGCTGGTGTTGGCCACTGCCTCCGCCGGTGCGGAGGAGCCGACGGCACCTCCGCGGTACCCGCCGTCCTCGGCACGCGTGAAGGTCATCGCCGGCGGGGTGGCCGTGACGGCGCTCGCTTACGGCGCAGCATTCCTTGCCGCATCCTCGTGGCCGGAGGTCCCTGGGGCGAGCGAGCTAAAGATCCCGATCGCTGGTCCATGGCTCGCGCTCGCCAAGAACGGCTGCGCCGCGGACGATCCGGACTGCGGCGCGACGCTGTACGTTCGCGGGGCGCTCACCGCCATCGGTGGGCTCGCGCAGCTCGCCGGCCTGGGTCTCGTCGGCGAAGGGATCTTCATGACCACGGAGGCGCGCTCGGCGCAGCCTTCGAACCCTGCGGCGCTGACGGTGCGGCCGGCCCCGGTGATCACCGCGACCGGCATGGGCCTCGGCGTCGTCGGTACGTTCTGAACTACCGAGAACCATGCGGGCCGCGCGGTGATGCGCCGGCGCCCGCTCACCGGCGGCGCCATGGCAACGGCGCGGGGCCGCAGACGGGCTTGCCCGTCATCCGTCCGATGCGCTCGATCAGCAGCTCGACGCTGGCGCCGTACGGTACGCGCTGATCAGCGCTTCCACCGAAGACGCGGCCCGCTCCGATCACGTCGCCCGCGCGCAGCCCGATGTGGTTGCTGATGTACGCGACGGATTCCGGCAGCGAGAAGGTCCACTCGCCGACGCGCGAACAGGAACGCGTCTCGGCATCGACGCGGACCTGAGTCCGCAGCGCCTCGACCGAGCCGAGCTCGTCGGGCGTGACGAGCACCGGGCCGAGCTGCGTTGCAAAGTCCTTCGCCTCCGACGGTGGGAGCCCGCGCGCGAGCGACCGCGCCTCCAAGCTGCGCGCCGTCCAGTCGTTCAGCACGGTGTAGCCAGCGATCGCGCGCTCCACCTCGTCCGGGGTGGCACGCCACAGGTCCTCGCCGAGGACCACCGCGAGGTTCAGCTCGTAGTCGGGCCTGTCCTCGAGCGGGGGGAAGGGGATCTCAGCCGCGTGTCCAAGCAGCGCGCGGCTGTTGCCGAACCGATACCAGGGTCGCTCGGCGCCGTGCGCGTAGGGGCCGAGCTGGATGTACGCCGCGCGGTCGGTGGCGCAGGGAGGCAGCCACAAGATCGTGGCTGGATGCAGATGCGTCGACGCGGGACGATCTCCGTTGAGCAGCCGATCATCCAGCGCGTGAAGGCCGGCGCAACGAAGCGCCACCACGCGCGTGTGAAAGTCCGACGCGCCGCGGATGTCCGCGAGCTTCGTCCCGAAGTGGCGCTCTAGCTCCGCGACGTCGTAGAGCGCTCCGTCCCGTTCGAGCGCTACGATCGGGGTGGACGTCGCGAGCTGGAGCACGTGCGCGATTCTCATGGCGTGACCAGGCCGCCGGGAGCCGGCGGAGCGTACCATCCCGGTCCGCCGACGCCCTCAGGCCGGCGGAACCCCCCGCGCCTACGCCTGCGGCCGGCGGTCGGCGCGCGATCCCGAGGGACTCGACCCTTCTTGGGACATCGGATTGTCCTTTGCATTGACGCGCTGGGAGAGCGGCCTAGAATGCCGGCGGATTCAGAGCGGCATCACGTCGCGCAGGCTTGCCGTGGGTCCCTGCCGGTTGCAGATGGGCTCGTACGGCAGGTCAGGTTCTGTTGCCGGCGCGGGGTTCCCCGTCGCGGGGTTTCCTCCGGCTTCGGTCCTGCTGACGGGGCCGTGCGGCTTGTAAGCCGGGCAAGGTATTTGCCGTGGACAGCCGACCCTTGGCGGCGCTCACCTTGGAGCGCCGCTCGAGGGACTGGTTACAGGCGCGCACACGGCGCAGCGGAGCGATGGGTCATGAGCAAGCGGACCAAATTCGTCTTCGTCACAGGCGGAGTCGTATCGTCGATCGGCAAGGGACTCGCTGCGGCCTCGATCGGGGCGCTGATGGAGTCCCGTGGGTTGAAGGTTACCCACCTCAAGCTGGACCCGTACATCAATGTCGATCCCGGCACGATGTCCCCCTACCAGCACGGCGAGGTCTTCGTCACAGACGATGGAGCAGAGACCGATCTCGATCTCGGGCACTACGAGCGCTTCACGCTCGCGCGGATGAGCCGCCAGAACAACTTCACCACCGGCCGCGTCTACGAGGCGGTCATCTCGAAGGAGCGCCGCGGCGAGTACCTCGGCGCGACGGTGCAGGTGATCCCGCACGTCACGGACGAGATCAAGCTGCGCATCCGTTCTGCTGCGGACGGGGCTGACGTCGCGATTGTCGAGGTCGGCGGTACCGTGGGTGACATCGAGTCGCTTCCGTTCATCGAGGCGATCCGCCAGCTCAAGGTGGAGTCGGGCGCGCAGAACGCGATCTCGGTGCACGTCACGCTGGTGCCGTTCATCGCGACGGCGGGCGAGCTGAAGACGAAGCCCACCCAGCACTCGGTGAAGGAGATGCGCGAGATCGGCATTCAGCCGGACATCCTCCTCTGTCGCTGCGATCGGCCGCTCCCGCGCAGCATGAAGGAGAAGATCTCCCTCTTCTCGAACGTCGCCGTCGACTGCGTGATCGCGGCCGTCGACGTCGACTGCATCTACGAGCTCCCCCTCGTCCTCCACGCCGAGGGGATCGACGAGAAGATCACGGAGCTGCTCAACATCTGGGCGAGGCAGCCGGACCTGTCGCCGTGGCAGCGCATCGTCGAGCGATTCAAGAAGCCGTCCCGCGGCATCGTGAAGATCGGCGTCGTCGGCAAGTACGTGCACCTGCGCGACTCCTACAAGTCGCTGCACGAGGCGCTCGTCCACGGCGGGCTCCACAACGACGTGCGGGTCGAGCTCGAGTACATCGACTCCGAGCAGATCGAGGCGCGCGGTGCGGCCGACCTGCTGTCGAACCTGGACGCTATCCTCGTGCCCGGCGGCTTCGGCGATCGCGGGACCGAGGGGAAGATCGAGGCCATCCGCTACGCGCGCGAGGAGAAGATCCCGTTCTTCGGGATCTGTCTCGGCATGCAGCTCGCGGTCGTCGAGTACGCGCGCCACGTCTGCGGCATGACGGGAGCGAACTCCGTGGAGTTCGATCGCAACGCCGCCTACCCGGTGATCGATCTGATGCCCGACCAGAAGGGGGTCGTCGAGAAGGGCGGGACGATGCGCCTCGGCGCGTACCCGTGCGTCCTGGACAAGGGCTCCGTCGCCGCAGAGGCGTACGGGCAGACGAGCATCAGCGAGCGGCACCGGCATCGGTACGAGGTGTCGAACAAGTACCGCGAGGCGATGGCGCAGAAGGGGCTCGTGCTCTCCGGGACGTCGCCCGACCAGCGCCTCGTCGAGATGATCGAGCTGCGCGAGCACCCGTACTTCGTGGGCTGTCAGTTCCACCCCGAGTTCAAGAGCCGCCCCCATAGCGCGCACCCGCTCTTCGCGCGCTTCGTGCGCGCCGGTCTGGAGCGCCAACGCGAGCGCAACAAGGCCGAGAAGCCGAAGCCCGGCGATTCTGCCTCCGCCCATACCCAGCAAGCTGCCTCGTCCGTCAATTAGGGCGGGGTGCAGGTCGTGCGCTACGGGCTCAGCCGCTAGGCGAGTGAGGCGTACGAAAGCCGCGGCGAGCCGAACGACACGGACGAGCCCGTAGCGCATCATGAAGATGCGCCCCGCGCCAGAGCTCCCGAGGGGCTCTGGCCCGCCGCGTCGACAGCGAGACGCGCGGCGCTGCGATGGTCGTCGAGGGGGTCGTCGCGAGCGTTCACGGACGAAGGCGGCTCTGCAGCCTCCGTCCGCAGATCATCGATGAACGAACGCCGCGGGCGATCAGACGTCGCCGAGGCTCGGCTGACCCAGCGGCGGGGCATCAAGGGGCTCGGCGTTCGTGGCCTGAGGCGCGAGCAGCGGCGAACGCTCGCCGACCTCCTTGATCAGGTTCCGCTGCAGCACGTGCGCAGGCGCGGTCCTGAGCTCCCAGATCAGGCCGAGCTTCTCCATCGCGCGCAGGATGTAGAAGCTGACGTCGATCTCCCACCAGAAGAAGCCCTGGTTCGCGCTGCTCATGTAGTGGTGGTGGTTGTTGTGCCAGCCCTCGCCGAGGGTGATCAGCGCGAGCCAGAAGTTGTTGCGGCTCGTGTCGGTCGTTGCGTAGCGCCGCGAGCCAAACACGTGCGCGAGGGAGTTGATCGTGAACGTGCCGTGCATGAGCGCGCACGTCGACACGACATAGCCCCACAGGAACGCGTCGTAGCCGCCCACCGCGAAGAGCAGCGCCATCATGCCGAGCGGGCCGACCACGTGGTAGCGCTCCAGCCAGCGGAGCTCAGGGAAACCCGCGAAGTCAGGGATGCGCTTCAGATCGAGCTCCTCGTGCTCGCGGCCGAGCCACCAACCCATGTGCGCGTACCAGAACCCCTTGCGGAGCGGGCTGTGGACGTCGCGCTCGGTGTCCGAGTACTTGTGGTGGACGCGGTGCGTCCCCCCCCACCACAGCGGGCCCTTCTGCGTCGCCGTGGTGCCGAGCAGCGCGAGCAGGAATTGCAGGCCGCGGCTCGTCTTGTAGCTGCGGTGCGAGAAGTACCGGTGGTAGACCCCCGTGATCGCGAACATCCGGACGAAGTACGTGGCCGCGGCGAGCGCCGCGAGCTTCCATGTGGCACCTCGGAGGATGGCGACCACGGTGCCCACGTGGATCGCAGCGATCCCCAGCACGTTGAAGATCTGGCCGAGGCTGGGGCCGGGTTTGGGTACGACGACTCGTGTAGGGCTCGATGCAGGCGCTTGCGTCATGGGTTCCAAGGTGGATGGAGCATCGAGCACGCCCGTCACTGGGGCTCACGACGCCGGTCATGATTCCGTCATGCGATGCAGCAGCCGGCGCGCCGGCGGATCGGCGCAGGGCGTCGACGAGCGCGCGATCTCAGGAGCGCAGCGAGAGGACGTCGATCGCTGGCCCGGCGGAGACCCGGATCTCGCTCGCTCGGAGGGGATCGCCGTCGAGGATGTAGGGGCCGTCGCCGAGCGAGGCCGCGCTGGGCTCGGCACCGAACCGGACCGTGAAATCTTGGACGAGGTCGTCGAAGTGGTCCCTGCCGCCGATCCGGCGGCCCGCGAGGACGAGCGGCGCGCGCGGCCCGAGCTCTCGAGGGGGCAGGGCGCTGGCGACGAGGTGAGGGCGATCGAGATCCTCTCCCGCCCGGTAGGTGACGAGCATGTGGATCCCGAGGTCGCGCACTGCAGAAGAGCAGATGAGCGACCAGGCGCGTGGGGCGAGCTGCCGCCCCTCCACGTCGATCGTGCACGGCAGCGGGTCGAGGACGCGGCGCGCGTAGGCGCCGCCGTAGAAGGACTCGATGAACACCCGCGCCACGATGCGCGCAGCGGCGCCGTAGCCGTCGCCTCCGCGCTCGTAATAGACATCGAAGAAGCTGGCCACGAGCCCGGTGCCGAAGATGAAGCCGATGCGCTCCTCGACACCGCCGCGGGTCGTCGCGCGCACGCGCAAGGTCGGCCGGCGGACGGCGCCCTGGATGGCCGCGCCGCTCGGGAGGCCGCGAACCTGGCTGACCGTCCGCGCGAGGAGCACAGCCGGATCGCCGGTCATGCCCCAGTTCCGCGCGACGGTCGCCACGGTTCCGCCTGGCAGCAGGACAAGAGGCGGCAACGAGCGCTCGCCGAAGGCGCGCGCGAGGGCCGTGACGCCGGCCATGAAGCTGCCGTCGCCGCCCGAGAGCGCGACGAGATCCGTGCCTCGCCGGGCGAGCCGCTCGCACACTTCCGCGAGCTCCGCGACGTTCGAGGTCGGGTGGAGCTCCGCCGCGCCAGCACACGCAACCGCCATGCGGTCGATGAGCGACGGCTTCGCCCGGTACCGGCGCGCCGTGGTGTTGACGATGACGTCGATACGCATGGTGCCGGAACGTGAGCGCCCTATAGAACGGATTCCCCGGGTGGTCGAGCCGAAGGGGCTTCGAACGCGAACTTCGGCGCGGTAAGACGCGCGCATGCGCCGCGTGCTCTCCGGGTCGATCCTCGCCGGCCTCCTCTCGCTCGTCGCCGTCACCGGCTGCGCGAGCTCGGCCTCCCTACGCGCAGCCGAGGCGGGCAGGTTCGACGAGCTGCGCCGCACGTTGGGCGACGAGCTTCGCCGCGGCGCGCTGGACAGCGACGACGTACGAGCGATTGCCCGCGCGATCGCGCAGGGGGAGATCGCGCGCGCGGCGCCGCCATCGGGGGCCGATCGGCTGCGCGAGCTCCGGACGTGCGCGCGCGCGCTGGAGGACGCGCTGGTCGAGCGCGCCGCGGGCTCGGACGCGATCGCGACCGCCGCAGAGATGCTCCTCCTCGAGGCGGGGCTCACCGACCCGGAGAGCGTGAAGCGGTACGCGAGCGACGCGGCGGCGGGGCGATACCCCGGCAAGGACGCGGCGCTCCGCGCGCTGGAGACGCGGGCGCTCGTCACAGCCGAGGACGGCGCGGTGCGCCGCTCGCGGATGCTCGACGGAGATCAGGAGGTCCGCGTCTCGGCGCTCCGCGCCGCCGCCGCGGCAGCGGACCCGAGCGACCGGGGAGCGCTGCTCGAGGCGGCGCGGCTCGATCCTTACCCGCTCGCGCGGACGCTGGCGATCCGCGCCGCCGGGGCGCTCGGCGATCAGGAGGTCGTGCTGGCGCTGCGCGATGTCTGGACCCTCTCGGATGAACCCGGGCGCGAGGCGATCGCCGAAGCGTGGGCGACGCCGCGCGCGATGGGCGGCGGCGGGCGCGCGCAGCTGCTCTGGGCGATCTCCACCCAGCGCGGCGCGCCCGCGATCGCCGCGGCGCGCGCGCTGGTCCGCGCGGGAGGCGAGGGCGTCGGCGAAGCGGTCTCCGTCCTCATCGGCGCCATCCGCTCCAGCCAGAGCCGGGATCGCGTCTACGCCATCCTCTCCGCGCCGCTCCAGGACACGGCGGTGCGATCTGCGCTCATCGAGGCGCAGGGCGATCCGGATGAGGCCGTGGTCTTCGCCGTCCACAGCCGCCACGTCGACGCCGCGCCGCGGGACGTCGCGGCGCGCGAGCGCTCCGCGGCGGTCGCTTGGCTCATGAAGCTCGCCGCGGGGACGTCGACGCGCGCGGTGCTCGCGCGGGGAGTCCTCGCACGTGCAGGCATCCGCGCGGTCGTGCCGCTGCTGGAGCGCGATGTCCGATCCCGCGAGATCCCGGTGCGCGAGGCGGCGGGGGCGGGCTTGGTCGCGCTCGGCGAGATCCCGCGCGCCGCATCGCTCCTCGCCGACGCCGAGCCCCAGGTCAGGACCTCGGTGGCCTGCGAGATCCTCGGGGCGTTCTGAGCGTTGCCAGGGCGGCGCCCGAGGTGGTCCGGTCGTTCAGAACTTCGAGACGAGCTCGAGCCGCGCGCCCTCGAACGGCGGGAAGAACCGGCACACGCCCGAGACGCAACGCAGTCCCCCGCGCCGCTGGCCAACGAAGAGCTGCGCGGTGTCGATGATCCGATCGAGCGCCGTCCTCGTCGACCCGGCCTTCCACTGCAGCCCCCCGTTGAAGAAATGGCAGAGCTCGGTGTCCTTGCCAGGTTCACACCCAGGCTGTGAGGTGTACTCGTAGCCGAACATCGCTGCGAGGTGGGGCGACCACTGGAGCGCGAGGTAGTTGTCCCCTTCGACCCAGGAAGATTCGAAGTTCTCCGGCCTGTAACGGCGCCGGCTGTTGCCTTGCGCCTGGATCGAGAACGCGCCGGCGAGGTGCTTCACGAGGTCGTAACGGACATAGCCCTCGCTGTAGAAGACATGGCCAGTGTCGGCCTCATCGGATTGCCGGACTCCAGCCCACGCGCGCACGTGCGAGCGGCTGCCGTCGAAATCGATCTCGGTGCCTGCTGCGGTATCCCAGGTGTCGGTCCTGTTCGTGTCGTCCGTCTTGCAGTCATAGTTCGCCTGGCGCTCGGAGAAGCTCACATAGCGACCGAGCCAGGCATAGATGGCCGCGCTCCGGTTGAAGCGGTAGTCGACGCGCCCGCGCCCGCCGGTCACGCAGATGTTGGGCGCTCCGATCGGCTCGACATAGATGGGCTCCGCCGTCGGAGGCTGGTTGTACGCCACGCCCTCGAACTCCGGCGCATTGAACCCCGGGTTCGACAGCGAAGAGACGTCGATGTTGGCCGACAGCGGGAAGAATCGCCGGTAGTGCTTCCCTTCGAGGGCGACGGCGAGCGGACCTCCACGCCCGTTCGCTGCCAGATAGACCGCATAGCCGGACATGTCCTTTGCAGGCACATCATCACGGTCGAGATGACCGCCACGGAGCTGCTGACCTGCAACCTCGACGTAGACATCGCCGCGCTCTGCGATGGACGGAATGCTCACCGAGCCGCTGAAGGTGCGGATCGTGTTGTGCTGCCGCGCGGGGGAGGCGCTGACGACGTTGAACTCCGGGAATCTACCGCCGCACAGGCGCAGCGCGGCCTGAGGATCCGCGCCGCCCTCGTCCAGGCATCGGTTGAACTCTTCGGTGTATGTCTTGCGCAGCAGCAGCGCGCCGTTCGCCGCGAGCTCCACGCCCTTCAGGGTCGCCTCCAGGCGTCCGCCGAGCACCGTGTCCTCCAGGTAGTTCGGCCGTGCCCCTTCGGTCACATCGCGGGTGCGAGGATTTCCCCCCGCATCCACGGTCGTCTCGCGCGTGACCAGGTCGTCGGCGCCAGGGAAGCCGAAGAAGAGCGGCGACCCGTCGCCATGGAGCCGCCTGCCGCTCGCCTCATCGACGCGCAGCGGGTTCATCTGCCCGGCGAAGGCGGTGGCCTCGAGCCTGAACAGCTGGAAATCCTTGTCGAGCACGAGCCTGCCGCCCCTCAGGGTCGTGTCGATGGCGAGCTCGTCCATCTTCCGCACGCTGAAAACGAGACCGCGTCCGAGCTGGGCGTAAAAGTCGCCCGCTGTTGCCTCGATACCCGGCTGCGTGTAGGTGAGCCAGAGCTTCGCTGGATAGATCGTCGTCAAATAGCGGGAGTGAACCTCCCGCGCGGCGTCGTTCAGATCGAACGATACCTCGTCGTTCAGGACCTTCTCTTGCAGCTCGAAGCTGGTCGCCGAGGGCCTGGCCAGGTAGAAAGAGGCGTTGAGCCGCGTCCCGAGCTGGATGCGCCACCAGTTGAGCTGAGCGTCGACCCGATCGACGATCTCTCCGTAGTTGTCGTCGAGATAGCGTGAGGGATAGCGGCGATCGTCGTTGCGATTGTCGAAATGATAGCTGGCGGCCGCGGTGTTCACGACATCGAGCGAGAGCGGTTCGCCGCCGACGTTCGGGAGATCGACCGCCGCCGCCGGAGAGGCCGCGAGGACGAACGTCGCTGTCAGGCAGGAACGGACGAGGCGGAGCGGGCTGCGCACCGCCCGATCTCTACCACGGACCTCGGCGCCGTGGAGCCAGCGAGCCGCCGATCGAGCCGAGAGCGCGCGAAGACGGCCGCCCAGGCGCTACTGGCCAAGCGCCTTCTCGACCTGCTCGGTGAGCGCTGCCTCGTCGCCGGGCTGGTACCCGCCCCGCTTGTGAAGAATCGAGCCGTCTCGGCCGATGAGCACGGAGAACGGGAGCTCGCGCTTCGGATTGTACCTGGCGGCCACGGTCGTCTCCTCGTCGAGGAGGACAGGGAAGATCATCTCTCTGTCGTGGACCGTGCTGCTCACCTGCGCCCGCGACTCCGGTCCGTCGAGCGACACGGCGAGCACGACGAACCCCTTGTCCTTGTGCTTCTTGTAGAGCTCGACGAGGTGGGGCATCTCCGCCAGGCACGGATCGCAGGTGGTCGACCAGAAGTCGATGAGCACCACGCTCTTGCCGGCGTAGTCCGAGAGCCTGACCGTCTTGCCGTCGAGGGCGGGGAGCGAGAAATCCGGCGCCGGGCTCGCCGATGAGCCGCCGGAGGCCGCTCCGCACGAGGCGGCACCGAGGCTGAGGACGATGGACGCCAGCGAGAGCGCGCAGCGGGTGTTTCGGTTCATTGGGTTTCCGTCGCGAAGGGCCGGCCTGAGCGGCCGACCGGCATGAGGCTCAACGTCGCGGGCGCCCTCTGCGGCGCCCTGGCAGATTCTCCCAGCAGCGCGCGCCGACCGGTGGCTCGACGACGCGCCCACGGCGAAGCTCGTTCAGAGCTCGCCGTTCATGATCTTCTCATAGGTCCGCCAGAAATTGCTGTCCTCCTCGGGCACGCCAGCGACGACTTCCATGATCGTCATGTCCTGCGTCCTGACGATCATGTTCGCCGGGAACGCGTCGGCCTGAAAAAGCGCGCCGAGCTTGTACGAAGGGTCGATCGCCGACGGGTACTGCACGTCGTACCGGGTCGTCCAGCGGTACAGGTCGTTCGGGACCGCCGCCTCGCCCGGGGTCCTTCCGTCTGCGAGCTGAACAAGGAACTCGCCGCCCTGGGGTTGATACTTCTTGTAGAGCTCGGGCAGGACGGACTCTGCCTCGATTTTGCAGGGGCCGCACCATACGGACGAGACGTCGATCAGCAGCACCTTCGGCTTCGGCTCTCCCGCGCCGTAAAGCGAGCCTTCCGGAAAGACCTCCGTCCCGGTCGGGTTGTAGAAATCGGCGAGCTGAATCGGCTGCATCGTGTCGTTGTGTTCGGCGGCGTTGGCGTACCCGACGAACTGATAGTTCGCGATCACCCGATGGAGGCTCACCCCATACGGCCCAGCCGGATATCGAGCGTTCGCAGCTTGACCCGTCCCCTCGGGAAACGGAGGAGCAGGAATGGGATCCTCAGCGCAGCCGACGAGCCCTAGAGCCGCCACGACGAAAAGGCCCATCCCACCGAGAACCGCGTCGATTCGCATGATGCCACCGCCTGAAGTATGGTGTAGGAGTGCTCATTCTTCTGGGCGGCACGGGGGGCGTCAAGGGCAACCTTGGCGTCGCCGCTTCGCTCGGGAGCGCGTTTCCGCAATCTCCGGCCAGGCCCGCCGTGCCTGCCCCGATCCGCGGGTGTTTCCCGCGCTGAGGTCCTATGCAGCAGGTTGTCGCTTCTCACAGCGCCCGTCGGCCCCGTCTCCGTAGTATCCACGCCTTCCTGATCTTGTGCTGCCTCGCGAGCGGGGCGGCCATCGCGGGCGGCGCATGCTCGTCGGGCACGCAGGACGAATGCTTCGGGGGGGTCATCGTCGACGGCGTCTGCGAGGGCAAATGCAAGCCAGAGCTCTGCCTGGAGGGCAACACCTGCGTCGGCAACCGCTGCGTGCTCAGGTGCAGCAGCCACGGCGAATGTATTCCAGGCCTCCAGGACTGTGCGCCGGCCGAGGAGGACGACTCGAAGGCCGAGATCCTGGTCTGCACGCAGAAGGAGAAGATGGTGGGCTTCGGTGCGCCCTGTCCATTCGGCACCGAGTGCGGCCAGTTCGGGCGCTGCCCCGACGAGACGCCGTGCAACCCGATCCAATGCAACGGGAACCCCGGCGAGTGCCAGCGCGACGCGGAGCGGTGCGGCGACGACCCCACGTGCTCCGCCGGCAAGTGCAGCGACGGCAGCTCCTGCGTCGTCCCCGCCTGCCCTCCCGACCAGTGCGCCTCGCTCGGCCTGGAGTGCCTCGGCAAGGGACAGGGCGACGCCGAGGCCTACTGCACGATGCCGCACTGCACGGGCGATGCGGACTGCCCCGGCGGCTTCGAGTGCGCCGTGTCGCGCGATCCTCACGCGATCTGCGGCACGGACAAGGGGAATGACAGCTTCTGCGGTGAGACGGACGAGGAGTGCATCGACCCGTCCACGTTCGGCGACGGCAACACCTATGTCGAGGGCCCGGTGTGCCTGCTGCGCAGCACCTGCGTCAAGCGCACCCAGTGCGCGCCGTGCAGCACCGATTTCGACTGCTCGTTCGTCGCAGAGCAGCGCTGCGTCGCGATCGACGGCGAGCGCCGGTGCGCCAGGTCCTGCAGCGCGGACTCCGACTGCGACCTGGACTACCGGTGCGACGACGGCGCGTGCGTCCCGCGGTTCGGCGCCTGCACCGGCAAGGGCAACTTCTGCGAGCCGTGCCGCAACGACACCGACTGCGGCGACGCGGACTCCACGATGGAGTGCACCACCACGCTGCGCGGCGAGCGGGCGTGCCTGGACGCGGCGCTCCCCATCCGGTGCACCGCGGAGAACGCGGCCGAGGTCTGCCCGAAGTCGCCCAGCGGGCTCGTCGGCGAGTGCGTGTGCGTCCAGCAGAACACGAGCGGGGACTGCGTGGACTCGCGGTGCTACCTGCCGTCGCGCCGGCTCGATGCCGGCGACCCCGATTCCAAGGTCGCCACCTGCTGGTGACGGCGCCGACCGGGCGCAGGAACGGCCGCTGTCGCGCCCGCGCCCGGCCGGAACGGGAACGAGCGCCCGCGGCGACGCCGCGCTCGCCGGTTGACGGGAATCCCGAGCAGTCCTAACTGCTTCGCCCCATGCCCATCACGAAGGACGCCGCGCTCGCTGCGCTGGCAACGGTCATCGCGCCGGACCTCCAGCGCCCCATCACCGACCTCGGTCGCGTCCGGGAGCTCTCGGTCGAGGGCGAGGCCGTCTCGCTCACCGTCGAGCTGACCAGCTACTTCAAGCAGCGGCTCGCGGCGGACATCGAGGCAGCCCTGAAGGGCGCCGGCGCGAAGGGCGTCCGGATCGCGTGGGACGTCGGCATCCCCACGCGCACCATCCTTCAGGACGACCCGTCCCCGGGCGTGAGGAACATCATCCTCGTGATGAGCGGCAAGGGCGGCGTCGGCAAGAGCACGGTCGCCGCGAACCTCACCCTGGCGCTCAGCCGCGAGGGGGCCAAGGTCGGCCTGCTCGACGCGGACATGTACGGGCCGAGCGTCCCGACCATGCTCGGCGTGATGGGCCGCCCGACGTCGTCCGACGGGCAGAAGTTCCTGCCGCTCGAGCGCTTTGGCGTGAAGCTCATGTCGATCGGCTTCCTGCTGGAAGATCCGAGGTCGGCGGTCGTCTGGCGCGGGCCGATGCTTCAGAACGCCCTGATCCAGTTCATGCGCGACGTGGAATGGGGTGAGCTCGACTACCTCGTGCTGGATCTTCCGCCCGGTACCGGCGACATCGCGCTGACGATTTCCCAGAAGATGAGGACCACGGGCGCGATCGTCGTGACCACACCGCAGGAGGTGGCCCTCCAGGACGTGTACAAATCGGTCTCGATGGCCCAGAAAGTCGGGATCGCCCTGCTCGGCGTGGTCGAGAACGAGAGCTACTTCGTGTGCGACGGGTGCAGCAAGCGGCACGAGCTCTTCGGGGCCGGCGGCGGGCAGAAGATCGCCGAGTTCGCCGAGGCGCCGCTGCTCGGCCAGATCCCGATGGATCCGGCCATCCGGGAGTGGGGCGACGCCGGCACGCCGGTCGTTCAGGCTGCCCCGAGCAGCCCGATCGCGCGCGCGTTCGTGGATGTGGCGGAGCGGCTGGCCGGCCAGGTCAGCGCCCACAACCTCGCGAGCGGGGGCGGCCTCCGCATCGATCGGAGCGGGGGGACCAACAAGCACCTGCCCATCATGCGGTAGGCTCTCGCGTAAACGTCCCGGGTACGATATGGTTCCGGCCCCTTCCCCCATTCAACCGAGGGGGCCGCTGGAGAGAACGCGAGCACGTTTCGCCCCCATCGGCATGCGTTGTCGCGCGAGGCGCGGATGAATACCCACGAAAATACCACCACGCCGGCGGACGCGCCGGGAGCTCCGGCCGACCAGGGCGGCCCGCTCGAGTCGTCGAACGCTGCGCCCGAGCAGGCAGCCCAAGCCCATGAAGCGGGGTCCACCCCGCCGACCGAAGCGAGCCACGACCCCGGCGAAGAAGCGTCGCCGCAGGCGAGCTCGACCCAGTCCGAGGCGACACCGGCCGCGGCGGCAACCGCCGCCCCGGCGAGCGCTGACGACGACGAGTGGGAAGAGCAGCCGGGCGACAACATCGGCAACCGCGTTCCAGGCCTGCCGCGGGACGATATCGGCAACCGCAAGCCCGGGTTCTCGCCTGGCAAGCGGACCCCTCCGGCGGCTGTGAAGCCCGCGCCGGCCGCGAAGCCCGCGCCGGCCGGAGAGGCCGGTGCGGCCGCGCAGACCGAGGGGGGCGCTGGAAAGAAGCGCCGCCGCCGCCGTCGCCGCAAGGGCGCGGAAGAGGCCGGCCAGCCCGGGGCCGAGGCTGCTGAGGCGGCCGAGGCCAGCGGCGCTGAGGCGGCCGACGCGGCCGACGCGGCCGAAGACGAGGGCGAGGAGGAGCAAGCGGCCGACGAGGCGGGCGGGCAGCCGCAGCCTGGCGGCGAGAAGCGCAAGCGGCGCAAGGGGCAGGGCGCGCCGCCACCGCGCGAGCGCCCGGCCTTCAGCATCGGCGAGGAAGTGTTCGGCAAGGTCAGCAAGATCACTGACCATGCCATCTGGATCGACATCGCCGGGAAGGCGACGGGGCTGTTCGACCGTCGCGAGATCCTCGATGAGGAGCCGCCCATCGAGGGTGATCAGTTCATCGCGACGGTGGCGAGCACCGGCGTGCGCGGAGGCATGCTCCTCCTGTCGAGGGCGCCGGTGCAGCTCGATCAGGCGCGCGCGCGCGCCGAGGCTGCGCTCCAGAGCGGCGAGTCGATCGAGGGGTTCGTGACCGGGGCGGTGAAGGGCGGGCTCGAGGTCGACCTCGGCGGCCTCCGCGCCTTCGCGCCGGCGTCGCACGTCGATCTGCGCCACGGCGCGGACCTCAACTACCTCGTGGGCCAGCGGCTCGACTTCGGCGTGACCCAGTTCGCGAAGAAGGGGCGCGACATCGTCGTGTCCCGCCGCAAGATGCTCGAGGAGGAGAGCCGGAAGGCGCGCACCGAGGCGCTCACGTCGATCGAGCCCGGCTCGCTGCACAAGGGCATCGTGCGCAAGGTCGTCGCCTGGGGCGTGTTCGTCGCGCTCCCCGACGCCGGCGGCGTCGAGGGGCTGGTCCACATGAGCGAGGCGAGCCACGACCGCGGCGCCAAGCTGGCCGACCTGTTCAAGCCGGGCGCGGAGATCGACGTGAAGGTCCTCCGCGTCGACGACAAGGGCAAGCTCTGGCTGAGCCGCAAGGCCGCCACCGTCGATCCGTGGGACGCGGTGAAGGAGAAGTACGCGGTCGGCACGCGCCACAAGGGCAAGGTCGCTCGCCTGCAGCCGTTCGGAGCGTTCATCGAGCTCGAGCCGGGCATCGATGGGCTCATCCACACGGCCGACCTCTCGATGAAGCCGATCCAGCACCCGAACGAGGTCGTGAAGGTCGGCGACGACGTCGACGTCGTCGTCGCGACCTGCGACGCCGCGGGCCGGCGCATCGGGCTCCACCCTGCTCCGCCCGAGGGCGAGGAGAGCGAGCCGCGCCAGCGCGTTCAGCAGGGCAAGGCGGTGAAGGTGTCCGTCACGCAGGTGACCGAAGGGGGGCTCGTCGTCCGGGTGCTCGGCACCACGGGGCGAGCGGCTCGCGGCTTCATCCCGGCCGGCCACACCGGCACGCAGCGCGGCACCGACCTCCGGAAGGAGTTTCCCATCGGGACTCAGCTCGACGCGAAGGTCATCGAGGTGGATCCGCGCCGGGGCGAGGCCAAGCTGTCGATCCGCGCCCTCAAGGAGGACGCTGAGAAGCAGGCGTACCATCAGTACCGCGCGGGGGTCGCGCGCGAGGCCAAGTTCGGCACGTTCGCCGACCTGATGAAGAAGAGCTGATCCCGGGAGGCGCACGCTGCCCGTGCAGCGGCGCCTCCGCCTCCATCCTCCACCAGCCACCGCCGCGGTTCGGCGAGCTTCGCGCTACTCGCGCCCTAGCGCGTTCACGGGATCCATGCGCGCGGCCCGCCGCGCCGGGAAGAACCCGAAGACGATCCCGATCGCCGTGCTCACCCCGAGCGCGACCGCGAGCGCGGTCGGCTCGAGCCTCATCGGCCAGCTGAACGCGCGCGAGAAGCCGAAGATGACGCCGTACCCGAGCGCGCTGCCGACGACGCCGCCCAGCGTGGCGAGCACGAGCGCCTCGAGCAGGAACTGCAGCAGGATGTCGATCTCCCGGGCGCCGATGGCCATCCGGATGCCGATCTCCCGGGTGCGCTCGGTGACGCTGACCAGCATGATGTTCATGACGCCGATGCCGCCCACGACGAGCGACACCGCCGCGATGCTGACGAGCAGCGCCGAGAGCGCCGCGAAGATCGCGTCCTGCATGGCCTGGAACTCCGCCTGGCTGCGGACGGTGAAGTCGTCCTCGTCATTCTCGCCGATGTGGTGCCGCTGGCGGAGGATCGCCTCGGCCTGCAGCCTGGCGCGCTCCGACGTCTCGGCCGACGTCGAGCTCAGCAAGATGGCGTGAACCTCCCCGGGCCGCGTGGCGATGACGTGCGACCGCATCGTGGTGATGGGCATCAGCACGATCTCGTCCTGGCTCTGCCCGAAGGGCGACGCCCCCTTCTCCTCCAGCACGCCGAGCACGCGGTACATCTGGCGGCCGATCCGCACCATCCGGCCGATCGGATCGAGCGATCCGAACAGATCGCGCGCGGTCTGGGCCCCGATCACGACGACCTTCTCGGAGAGGTTCTCCGAGGCGGGGCTCCACGGCTCTCCCTGCGCGACCTTCCAGCTCCGGATCTCGAAGTAGTTCAGGCGCGTCCCGACGAGCGTCGGGCTCGCGTTCTGGCCCTCGTGGATGACCTGGGCGCTCGACCTGAGGAACGGCGCCACGAGCCGGATGCTCGTCGACTCGCGCGCGAGCGCTTGGCCATCGAGCTCCGAGAGCTTGGCGCCCGCGGTGCTGCGGACGCCTGATGCGCGGGCGGAGCGGGCGAAGACGATGAGCGAGTTGGAGCCGAGGTTCGAGATCTGCGCGTTGACGTTGGCGCGCGCGCCGCTCGCCAGCGCCGTGACGGTGACGACGGCCGCGACGCCGATCGTGATCCCCAGGATCGTGAGCCCGGCGCGGAGCTTGTTCCGGCGGACGGCGCGCAGCGCGATCACGACCGCCGAGAAGACGCGGGTGAGCGTGGCGCTCATTCATGCCTCAGGGCGGCGATGGGATCCTGACGGGCCGCGCGGCGGGCCGGGAAGAACCCGAAGACGATCCCGATCGTCGCGCTCGTCCCCACCGCGACGACGACCGCGCTGGCCGGCAGCGTCATGCTCCAGCCGAGCGTCGCGGCGAGGGCCTTGATGACGCCGAGCCCCGCGCCGAGCCCCAGCACGCCGCCGATGAGCGAGAGGGTGATGGCCTCGACGAGGAACTGGACCAGGATGTCGCCCTCGGAGGCGCCGATCGCCATGCGGATGCCGATCTCGCGCGTCCGCTCGGTGACGCTGACCAGCATGATGTTCATGACGCCGATCCCGCCGACGAGGAGCGACACCGCGGCGATCGAGGACAGGAGCATCGTCAAGGTGTCCAGGATCCGCTCCTGGGAGGCGCGGAACTCCGCCTGCGTGCGGATCACGAAATTCGGCTCGTCGTCCGGCGCGATCTCGTGACGCTGCCGGAGGATCCTGTCGATCTGCTCCACCGCGCGATCGACGGTCCGCTCGCTCGTGGCGGCGGCGACGAGCATCTGCACCCTGCCCGGCGCGCTCGGCACGATCCGCGATCGGAAGCTGCCGATCGGCATGAGCAGCCGGTCATCCTGGTCCTCACCGAAGGGCGATTGCCCCTTCTTCGCGAGCACCCCGATCACCCGGAACGGGTGCTTGCCGATCCGGATGTACCTCCCCACCGCCTCGCCCGAGCCGAACAGGTTCTCCCGGACGGTCTCGCCGATCAGGCAGACCTTCGCCTTGAGCTGCTCGTCGGCCTCGGTCCAGCCCTCGCCCACCCCGACGCTGTACGAGAGGATCGAGAGGTAGCTCCGGGTCACGCCCATGACCTGGGTTGCGACGTTGGCCTCTCCGGCCACGACCTGCGTCGACGTCGAGCTGAACGGGCTCAGCGCGGTCACGCTCGTGGACTCCTTCAGGATCGCGATCCCGTCGGCCTCCGACATCCTCGCGTTCTCGCGGCGCCTCAGCCCCGACGCCTGCGTCGACTGCGGGAAGATGTAGATCGAGCTCGCCCCCATGCCCGAGATCTCGCCAAGGACGCGGTTACGCACGCCCGTCCCGAGCGCCACGACGATCACCACGGCCGAGACCCCGATCAGGATGCCGAGCACCGTCAGGGCGGCGCGGAGCTTCGAGCGGACGATGGCGCGCAGCGCGATCCGGACGGCGGCGAGGTAGCCGCTCATGGCGAGCGCTCGTCGCGCTCCGCCTCGGAGAGCGGCAGCGCGGCAAGCGCCGCCGCCGCGTCGACGGGGCGGTCGTCCCTGAGATCGCTGCGAATCTCGCCGTCGCGCATCGTGATCACGCGGCTCGCGCAGGCGGCGATGTCCGGCTCGTGCGTCACGAGGACGATCGTGATCCCGCCCCGGTTGAGCCGCTGCAGCAGCCCGAGCACCTCGTAGCTCGTGCGCGTGTCGAGGTTGCCCGTGGGCTCGTCGGCGAGGAGCAGCGGCGGTGAGGTGACGAGCGCCCGAGCGATGGCGACGCGCTGCTGCTGTCCGCCCGAGAGCTGGTTCGGCGTGTGGTGCAGGCGCTCGGCCAGCCCCACCGCGCCGAGCGCCTCGAGCGCCCGCTTGCGCCGCTCCGCCGCGCCGACGCCCCGATAGACCAGCGGCAGCTCCACGTTCTCGAGCGCCGTGGTGCGCGGCAGCAGGTTGAAGCCCTGGAAGACGAACCCGATAAGGCGGTTCCTGACGATCGCGCGCGCGTCGTTGCTGCGCCGGGTGACGTCGAGGCCGTCGAGCCGGTACGTGCCCTGCGTCGGCCGGTCCAGACAGCCGATGATGTTCATCAGGGTGCTCTTGCCCGAGCCGCTCTGCCCGACGATCGCGACGAAATCGCCGTGCTGGATGGTCAGATCCACGTGCCGAAGCGCCCTCACGATGACGGCCTCGGTCGTGTAGTCCTTGCCGACGCTCGAGAGCTCGATGAGCGGCTCGTCCCGGGGCGCCGCGGCGACGTCTTGGCTCTGGGGCAGCATCACGCCTCAGAACAGCCGAGGGCCGCGCCCCTTGCCGCTCGCTGACGGATCGTCGTTCTCGTCGGTGACGACCTTGAGCGGCCCGAGATCGGACGCCAGCGCGGTGAAGATGCCGTCGGTGATCCCCACGTCGACGACGCGCGGCTCGATCTTCTCCGCCCCCGGCGTCGCGTCGGTCAGCACGTAGATCCGGCCCTTCTTCGGCGGGAGCGGATCGAGGGGCGGCGCCTTGATCTCCTTGCCGTCCTTGTCCCGCGCCGGGGCCGGCTTGAACCGGAGCGCCGCGTTCGGCAGCCGGCGCACCCCCCTGGCCTCGGCGGACCGGACGCTCACCGTCGCCGTCATCCCCGGCCGGAGCTTGACGTCGGGGTTGTCAACCTCGACGACCGCCGCGTAGGTCACGACGCCGGACTGGCTCAACGGGCTGTAGCGCACCTGGCTCACCGTCCCTCGGAACGTCTCGCCCGGGAACGCATCGACGCTCACGTCCGCCGCCATGCCCTCGCGGAGCCGCCCGACGTCCGCCTCGTCGATGTCGGCGAGCACGCGCATCTTGCGGAGATCCTGGGCGATCACGAAGAGGGTCGGCGCCTGGAAGCTCGCCGCCACGGTCTGCCCGGGGTCGATCGCGCGGCTGATGACGACCCCGTCGATGGGCGAGAAGATGCGCGTGTACTGGAGGTTCGTCGTGGAGGAGCGGAGCACCGCCCTGAGCTGCGCCACCTGCGCCTTGGAGGCCGCGACGTCGGCGAGCGCGACGTCATAGGCGCCCTGCGCGGTGTCCAGATCCGCCTGCGAGCCCACCCCCTCCGCGACCATCTTCCTCGCGCGATCGAGCCGCTGCCTGGCGGTCCCCAGCGAGGCCTCCGAGCGCACGACGCTCGCGTTCGCCGCCGCGATCTGCGCCTGGTTCGAGTCGATCTGCGCCCCGAAGAGCGTCGGATCGATCTCGGCCAGCACGTCGCCGGCCTTCACGATGCTGTTGAAGTCGACGTAGACCTTGGTGATTCGCCCCGAGACCTGGGCGCCGATCTGCACCTCGGTGAGCGGCTTGACCTGCCCCGTCGACTGGACCACTTCGAGCACGTCGCCCGTGGTGATGTCGCCCGTGACGTAGCGCGGCGGCGGCGGGGGCCTCGTCCGGATCCTCCAGACAACGATCCCCGCGACGAGCGCTGCGATTGTCGCGAGGACGCCGAGCCGAGCGAGCCAGCGCTTCGTGCCCACCCGGGAGAGCTCCTGCTCCAGGCTCTCTCCCCCGCGTCGAGGCTGCGGTCCGCCCTCGCGGCGGCCCCGGGCTGCCGCGCCGCCGGGGGGAACCGGCGCGGCCGAGGCCGGTCGCATCTCGCCCGGCGGCGCGTCTCCGGGACGGAGACGCTCGGTTTCCGTGGCGGCCTGCTCAGCAGGGGGCGACGCGTCGAGGGGGTCGCGACCGGTCGCCCGAGCCATGGAGTCGGCCATCGGACGTCCTCATAGCACGCTGCCGCGCAAGCGCGCCTCGCTTGAAACCGCGGAACCGCCGTGGCAGACCAACCGCCGCCCCATGGAGTCGCTGCCCATCGCAACGGATACGGTCGTCACGCTGTCCTACGTCCTCTTCAACGAAAACGGCGAGACCGTGGATGAGGCATCGACCGCGGAGCCGCTCGTTTACACGCACGGCTATGCCCAGATCGTGCCCGGGCTGGAGCGTGCCCTGGAAGGGCTGCGGGCGGGCGAGCAGCGCGAGATCACCGTCGAGGCGGAGGATGCGTTCGGCGAGCGCGATGACGCTGGCGTCTTCGAGGTCGACAAGGCGGATTTCCCCGATGGCGGCGCTGTCGAGGTGGGCGACGAGTTCGTCGCCCAGGGCCCGGACGGCTCACCGATCGCGCTCCGGGTCATCGAGATCCTCCCCGAAGGCTTCCGGGTGGACACGAATCACCCCCTGGCAGGCCAGAAGGTGCGCTTCCAGGTTCAGGTCAAGGACGTGCGCGCCGCCAGCGAGGAGGAGATCGCGCAGGCTCAGGCCGAGCTGGAGGAGCGCATCGATGAGTCCGAGGGCGAGGGCTGCTGCGATCACGACCACGACCACGACCACGATCACGGCCACCATCACGAGCACGGGGATGGGGTGCTCGTGACGCTCTCGAAGAAGTCGTCATAAGCCCGCCGCCAACTGGCGGGTTGTCCGAGGAGATCACACATCATGACCGTAGGTGAGAAGGGCAAGCTGACGGAGCTGCAGCTCGATCGCCGGGTGCGCGAGCGCCTGCTGGCGAGCGGGACGCTCAGCGCCGGGACCATCGAGGCGCACCTCGCGGGCTTGCAGGACCTGGAGGAGCAAGCCGAGGGGATCGCCGTCGATCAGCCGGCGCTCGGCGCGTCGGCGCAGGGGTCGCGGGTCGAGCCCGATCTCGACGACGACGGGGCAGAGTGAGCGACGCGAGGAATCGGGAAGAGCTTCCGCCGTTCGGGAGCCCCCCGGAGCTGCCGACGCTCGACTTCTCGACCTTCGTGCTGTCGATCATCGGCTCCGCGTACGTGCACCTCGGCGACGCGCCCAGCCCTGACGGCAGGGAAGAGCAGAACCTGGTCCTCGCGCATCAGGACATCGATCTGCTGTCGCTCCTCCAGGAGAAGACGAAGGGGAACCTCTCGGGCGACGAGGAAAGGCTGCTCGAGCAGGCGCTCTACGATCTGCGGATGCGCTACCTCGAGGTCTCGAAACGATCGTGACCGTTGGCGCCAGGGCTCTCTCGTGGGTCCTCCTCGCCTGGCTGGTCGCCTCGTGCAGCAAGGCCTCTCCTGGCCACTCTTCCAGCGCAAGCAGCTCCACCGTCCCCTCGGGCGCCGTGCCGGTGGCGACCGCGCCGCCGCCTCCGTCGGCGCCGCCTCCTCCTCCGATCGTCCGCTCCGAGGGCATGCCCGGCTCCTTCGCGCCGCTCGCGCGCAGGGCCGATCCCGCGGTCGCGACGGTCAAGGCGCGCGTCGAGCGGCAGCAGCAACCGGGCGGCCGCCGCCGCACGGTCGCCGAGGGGCTCGGCACCGCCTTCGTCTATGATCCAGAGGGCTTCCTGCTGACGAACAACCACGTCATCGAGGGCGCGACCGACATCCTCGTGAGCTTCGTCGACGGCCGTGACATCAAGGCGACCGTCATCGGCCGCGACAAACACACGGACGTCGCCGTGCTGAAGGTCGAGGAAAAGGGGCTCCCGTCGCTCCCCCTGGGCGACTCGGACACCATCGAGGTCGGCGACTGGGTGGTCGCGATCGGCAACCCCTTCGGCCTCTCCCACACGGTCTCGGCGGGCATCCTCTCCGCCAAGGGCCGCACCCGGGACGACGTGAAGGGGCTCGATCCGAGCGGCTACTTCAACTTCCTCCAGACGGACGCGAGCATCAACCCCGGCAACTCCGGCGGCCCGCTCCTGAGCCTCAAGGGCGAGGTGGTCGGCATCAACGCGGCCGTGCGCGCCAACGCGAACAACATCGGGTTTGCGATCCCGATCAACATGGTCCGGCAGCTGCTCCCGATGCTGCTGCGTGACGGCAAGATCCGGCGGAGCCAGGTCGGGGTGATCGTCGACGTCCTCAACTCGATCGAGGCGGGGCGGCTCAAGCGCCCCGATCGAAAGGGGGCGTGGGTGAAGACCGTGGTGGCGGGCGGACCCGCGGACCGGGCTGGCATCGCGCCGGACGACGTGATCATCGGCTTCGAGGGAAAGACGATTTCCGATCCGAACGAGCTCCGGTGGATGGCGAGCATCGCCGGGGTGAACAAGGTCGTTACGCTCCGCGTCGCGCGGCTGGAGCGGGTCTTCGATGTCCGCCTCACGCTGGGCGAGCTGCCCGAGCTCAGCGACGAGCCCGATGAGCCGTGAGCCGGACGTCCGCTGTCTGCCGCCCGGCACGTCCGCCGGCTGCCGCGCGCCGTGCGTGGCCGCCTGCTCCGCGACCTTCCTCGTCCCCCAGCCTCCTCAGGTAAGCTGACCCCGTGGCCATTGCACCTTCTCACCCGGACGAGCTCGAGCCGGTCGCGCCTCCCGGTGATCCCGGCGAGGGCGATGCGGAAGGCGACGACCTGTCCGCGGAGGGCGACCACCCCGAAACGAAGCAGCTCCACTCGCGCCTGAATAGCGCTTCCTCCCGTGCGTCCAATCGCGAGGCGCGGCGGCGGGAAGCGGAGGAAGATCGTGAGCTCATCGAGCGGGCGCAGAAGGGGGACCAGGCGGCTTTCCGCTCGCTCGTCGAACGGCACCAGCGCAGGGCGTTCGCGATCGCGATGGGGCTCGTCCGCGACGAGAACGACGCGCGCGAGCTGGTGCAGGACGCCTTCCTCCGGGTCTACAAGGGCCTCGGCTCCTTTCAGGGGGGCTCCTCGTTCTTCACCTGGCTCTACAGGATCGTCACGAACCTGGCGATCGACCTCATGCGGAAGCCGGGACGCCGCGACCTCGAGCTCCAGGAGAACCAGGCGGCGGACGAGCAGTCCGATTTCCCGCTCGTCGCTCGGATCGACGGCGCGGACCCCCTCAACGTCGTCCGGCGCCGGGAGATCGCCGGGCGCATCCAGGCCGCGCTCGACGCGCTGCCGCCCTACCACCGAGGCGTGATCCTGATGCGGGAGGTGGAGGGCATGTCGTACGAGGAAATGGCTCAGGCCATGGGGGTCTCGAAGGGGACGATCATGAGCCGCCTGTTCCACGCCCGTCAGAAGCTTCAGCGCGCCCTCGCTGACTGTTACGCGGAGGAAGAGGGCAAGGCCCCAGCAGAGGACCCGGAGGAGATCGCGTGAGCACCGCCAACAGCAGCAAGGCGAATCACGGGGAAGCGAGCGCCCCGCCGACGGACCTGGAGCTGATGCTCTATGTCGACGGTGAGCTCGATGAGGCTCGCCACCAACAGGTGGAGGAGTACGTGCTCCACGACCCGCGCTGCCGAGCGAAGGTCGCAGCGCTCGTCACCGCGGCCGACATGGTCCAGGAGAGCGCGCTGGCCTCCAGCGCGGCCGACGGCATCGCCGACGGGGTGATGGCGAAGATCCTCGAAGGGCAGGGGGGCGCCGCGCGGGTGGACGGAGGCGCCGTCGCGCCGCCGCTCGCGGCGTCGCCGTCGGGCCAGCCGGCCCGCGCTCGGGCGAGGCTCCAGGGAGCGCCGGCGAACGACAACTCGCGCGGGATCTTCGCGCTGACGGCGCTCGCCGTGGCGGCGGCCGCCGCCTTGATGGTGTGGGGCAAGATGGGCGTGGAGGCACCCACCGCGGAGCTGACGACATCGGCGCCCTCCGCGTTGCTCGCCCCGCCGCCCGAGGCGCCCTCCGCGTTGCTCGCGGCGCCGACGAAGGAGCCGGACGCCGCGCCGAGCTTGGAGGGGGACGTCGAGCCCGGCGTCGAGATCGCCGCGGTCGACTTCGGGGCACGCATGGGCACCATCTTTTACGTCCCGCAGGAGGCCGTGGCTTCAGGCCCGACGACCACGGTGGTCTGGCTCTCCGATGACGGTCCGGGAGGACAGTGATGAGATTTCTTGCGAGTGCGATCACCGCGACCATGGTCCTGGCGCTCGGCGTGAGCCCTTCCCCCGCCGTCGCGCAAGAGCAGGCGCCGGCCCCCCCGCAAGCGGCGCCGTCGGACGCCGAGATCACGTCCGAGATCGTGATCCTCCACGCGACGAACGATGGGAAAGGCATCGACCCGAAGATCGGCAAGATGCCCGAGCTCGGGAAGCCGCCGTTCTCGGCGTACAACAGCTACAAGCTCCTCGAACGGCTGAAGGTCAGCCTGCAAAAGGGGAAGCCGACCACGACGAAGCTGCCGAACGGCAGCGTCCTCATGGTGTCGCTGAAGGACGTGGTGGCCGCGAAGAAGAAGGACGAGCCGAGGCGCTTCGTCGTCAGCGCGAGCATCCAGAAGCCGGGTGGCACCACGTTCCTGCCGCTGCTCGAGGTGAACGCCAAGGCCGGCGAGAACTTCTTCGTGGCGGGTCAGCAGCACATGGGCGGCGTGCTCGTGATCGGCATCAAGGTCGCGCCCTGAGCCGAGGGAGCTCGCCCCTGCTCAGCGGCGGGCCGAGGACGGCAGCGCGATCGGCAGATCCAGAGAGAAGACCGTCCCGCGCGGGGCGCGCGCATCCGCGCGGATGCTGCCGCCGTGCGACGCAACGATGTTCCTTACGATGCTCAGGCCTAGCCCGGTGCCGGTTCCATCGGTCTTCGTCGTGAAGAAGGGGTCGAAGATCCTCGGCAGGTGCTCGGGCTCGATCCCGTGTCCGTCGTCGCGGATCGTCACCGTGATGTAGCCGTCCTCCGCCGACATCGCGGTGGCGATGCCGAGGCAGCCGCCGCGCTCGTGCATCGCGTGCGCGGCGTTCGTGAACAGGTTCACGAACACCTGCGTCAGCGGGTCGATGACGCCGCAAACCGGAGGGATCTCGTCGAAGCATCTCTCGACGGTGACGCCCGTCTGGTCGAGGAGGTGCTCGCAGAAGACGAGCGCGCGCTCGATGATGTCGTGGAGCGAGACGGCGCCCGGCTTCTCCGTGGACGGCCGCGCGTAGGCGATCAGGTCGCGCGAGAACCGGCGGATGCGATCCGCCGCGTCGTTGATCCTCGCGAGCCGCTCGATGTCCGAGGGGTCGAAGCCGCCGCGCTCGCCCTTGCGGCGCAGGTACTCGGAGTAGGCGAGGATCGAGGTGAGCGGGTTGTTGAGCTCGTGCACGACGCCTGCGGCCATCTTCCCGAGCGAGGCCAGCTTCTCGGCCTGCATGACCTGAGCGCGCAGCGACTCGTGCGCGCGCGCCTCGCGGAGCGACGCGCCCAGGGTGAGCACGAGCCGATCGACCAGCGCCTCTACCGGCGCGCTGTCGAGGTACGCGGCGTCGTCGGCCGCGATGTGCATCGTCGAGCGACCTCCGGGCTCGATGGCCACGACGCGCTCGAAGGCGAACTCCGGGAGGAGCCGCGCCGGATCGCGGACGTCGTCGCGGCGAGCGCGCGGCGAGACCCGGACGGCCACCTGCGCTCCCGTCGCGCCGGGGATGTAGACGCCGAGCCCGCAGGCCGTGAGCACCTTCGCGGCCGCGCCGAGCAGCGTCGAGGCGCGCTGCTCGATGGAGGCCGACGGATCCAGCTCGCTCGACGCGATCAGCAGGCTGTCCACCCACTCGAGCGGGATGTCCCGGGTGAGCGGCTTCCGGAGCGTGACGGGAGCGTCGGACAATGGCTGCTCCCCCAGGCGCTCCGCGGTCTTTCCGCTCACCCGATCACCCTGTTCGGGTCGTCGCCGCTCGACCGGTCGAGATCGATGATCTTCGCGGCGCCGACATAGGATTTCGTCTCATAGCGGGTGATCTTGCCGATCTTGCGGACGATCTCCGCCATCCGCTCGGCTTCGCTGCGGATCGTGGCTGCGGCCCCCTTGATGGGGGACGCGTCGTCGATCCGACGGCAGATCAGCTCGGCGTAGCCGAGCACGCTGGTGAGCGGCTGGTTCAGCTCGTGCGCGGCCGCGCCCGCGAGCTCGGCGATGATGGCCTGCTTCTCGCGAGCGCGGAGCTCCTCCTGCGCCTCGGTGAGGCGGGCCTCCATCCGCATCCGCTCCCGCAGGTCCGTGAAGATGCCGACGGAGCCGACCGGGACGCCGTTCTCGAAGATCAGCGCCGCGGAGAGGTGCACCGGGATCCGCGAGCCGTCCCTGGCCAGGACCTCGGTCCGGTAGCCCTCGAGCCGGCCGGGACCGCCGTGCTCCTTCGCGTGGATGAGCCTCATGATGTGCTCGGCGTTGTGGTCGGGGTAGAGCGCGCGGGCGTTCATCACGCCGACGACCTCCTTCGCGTCATACCCGTAGATCCGCTCGGCGGCGCGGTTGAAGAGCAGGACGACGCCCTCCATGTCGGCCGAGACGATCGCGTCGACCGAGCTGTCGATGACGCGCTCCAGGAACTCCTTGGTCTTGGTGAGCTCCGCCTCGGTGGCGCGCTCCGTGGTGACGTCGCGGAAGCTGACCAGGACGGCGCCGCTCTCCTCGCGAAGGACGCTGCTGAAGCTGAAGCTCAGGATGAGCCGCTCGTGCTCGCCCCGCCGCACGGTGAAGTCCACCATGTGCGGGAACGATCCCTTGGCGAAGCCGGCCCGGATCTCCTCGAGGAGAGGGTGCTCGCGCGCGTCGACGAGATCGGCCAGGTTCGCGCGCTCGAGGTCCTCCGCCGTGCGCCCGGTGATCGCCTGCGCGCGCGGGTTGGAGAAGAGGATGTGGCCGTCAGGATCGACGACGACGATGCCGTCGGCCGTCGAGTAGAAGAAGTCGGCGTAGCGCTGGAGCGCCTTCAGCCGGCGCTCCGCCTCGAACCGGGCGAAGGTGCTCTGCTGCGTCTGATCGCGGAGCGACTGCAGGATGCGCGCGTTGCGCAGGGCGATCGCGGTGGCGCTCGCGACCGTGCGGGCCAGCGAGAGCTCGTGCGCGTGGGGGGCCACCGGCTGCCGGCCGCGCAAGAAGAGCACGCCGAGCGGCTTGTCCTCGAACAGGATCGGCAGGAGCGCCAGCGAGCGGAACGCGTTCTCCGGGAGCTCCGCGCGCACGATGTCGAACAGCGGGTGCGCCTTCGCGTCGTCGATCACGAGCACGTCACCCGTGCGCATGACGCGCTGGATCTCCGGGTACTTGCCGAGATCGATCGGCAGATCCCGCAGCTCCTTGTCGTCGCTCGCGGCGACCACGTAGCCGACGTCGCCCGCGTCGCGCACGAGGACGATGCTGCAGCGGTCGACGCGCGCCACCTCGGCGATGCGCCGCACGACGGTGAAGAGGATGTTCCGGAAGTCGAGCGTCGAGGAGAGCGCCTGCGTGAGCTCGAGGACCACCTTCGCGTCGTGCTCTTTGCGCGCGAGCGCGTCGACGTAGTCCCGGATCCGGAGCTGCCCACGGATGCGCGCGATCAGCTCGGCGGGGCGGAACGGCTTGCGGATGAAATCGTCCGCGCCGAGCTCGAAGGCGCGGGCGACCTCCTCGTCCGCGTCGAGCGCGGTCAGCACGACGACGGGGACGTCCTGCGTCCGAGGGGCGTCCCGCACGGCGCTGAGGACCACGTAGCCGTCAGGGGGCGGCATCACGAGGTCGAGCAGCACGAGCGCGGGCACGCTCGCCTTGAGCCAGGCGAGCGCGTCCGCGCCCGAGGTGACCGCGACGGCCTCGATGCCCGCGTCGGCCAGCGCGTGCAGCAGCATCTGCCGGCTGACGGCGTCGTCGTCCACGACGAGCACAGGATCACGGCGAGGCACACGCCAAGCTTAGCGACTCCAGGCTGGAGCGATGAGAGAATTCCGGGCATCGGCGCGGCGTTGCGCGGCGTTGCGCAACGCATTGCGCGGCCCGCGCGGCGCTGGGATCAGGAGAAGAGATCCCCCTGCTTCGCCGCTGGAGCCGCGATGCCCAGGTGCTCGTAGGCGCGGCGGGTCGCGACCCTTCCGCGCGGCGTGCGGCCGACGAAGCCCTGCTGGAGCAGGAACGGCTCGTACACGTCCTCGATCGTGTCGCGTGGCTCACTGAGCGCCGCGGCCAGGGTGTCGATGCCCACAGGGCCGCCGTCGTAGTGATCGACGATGACGCGCAGCAGCCGGCGATCCATCTCGTCGAGGCCGGCCGCGTCGATCTCGAGCCGCTCCGCGGTCTTCCGCGCGATCTCCATCGTGATCGCGCCGTCGCCCAGCACCTCGGCGAAGTCGCGGACGCGGCGCAGGAGGCGGTTGGCGACGCGCGGCGTCCCCCGCGCGCGCGCCGCGATCTCGCGCGCTCCGCCGGCGTCGATCGGCACATCGAGCAGACCGGCGCTGCGCTGTACGATGCGCTCGAGCTCCTCGACGGGGTAGAAGTCGAGGCGGACGACGTGGCCGAAGCGCGACAGGAGCGGCGCGGTGAGCAGCCCGGTGCGGGTCGTCGCGCCCACGAGCGTGAAGGGCTTCAGCGCGAGCTGGATCGTCGTCGCGTACGGGCCGTCACCGGTCATGATGTCGATGTTGAACGACTCGATCGCGGGGTAGAGGCTCTCCTCGACCGCCGGCGTGAGCCGGTGGATCTCGTCGATGAACAGCACGTCGTTGCGCTCCAGCTTCGTCAGCAGGCCGGCCAGCGCGCCCTTGTGCTCGATCGCCGGCCCGCTCGTGACGTGGAGGGCGACGCCCATCTCGCGGGCGATGATGTGGGCGAGCGTGGTCTTGCCCAGGCCGGGCGGGCCACAGAACAGCATGTGGTCCAGCGGCTCGCGCCGCCGGCGCGCGGCCTCGACGAAGACCTTGAGGTTCTCCGTGTGCTTGGCCTGGCCGACGTACTCGGCGAGCGAGGCAGGCCGGAAGAGGCGGTCGAAGCGATCATCGTCGCCTGTCTCGGCAGGAGAGAGCGCCCGTTCAGGCATGCCACGGGCGTACCGCGTGCAAGCAGCGAAGGGAAGCGATCCGCGCGGCGGCGGCGCGGGTCGCCGCGGGGCGCTGGGCGAGGTCAGCCGAGCGCAGGGACAGAGGACAGGCGGGGGCGGCGTGGGGGCGGGATGCGCGGCAGACGAGCGCGGCAGAGCGGCCGGCCGTCGGGGGCGCCGTCCACCTCGAGAGAGCCGCCATGGAGCTCGATCACCGATCGCGCGTGGCTCAGGCCCAGCGTCAGGCCGCGCCCGCGCGCCGTGGTCTGCCGGCTGAACAGGGCCTCGAGCTCGTCCGGCGGCACGTCGCGGCTGCCGTACTCGATGTCGATGCGGACCTCGTTGTTGAACTCGCCGGCCATCGTCGCCGTGAGGCGCACGAGGCGCGCCGACGGGTCGGCCGCGCCGGTCCGGAGCGCGTGCGCGACGATGACCGCGATCGCGCGCGTCGCGTACGCTTGATCGACGGGGATCAGCGGCAACGTGTCGCCGACCTCGATGACGACCTCGCCGCCGGCGTCGCTCGCGAGCTCGCGCGCCTTGCGGAGCGCGCCCGCGATGAGCCAGCCGACGGACGTCGGCTGGGGCTCGAGCGTGAGCTGCCCGGCCTCGACGCGGGCGGCGTCGAGGATCGACTCGATGAGGCCGAGGAGCTCCCGGCCGCGCGTCGCGATGAGCTCCAGGCTCTCGCGCTGCGCGGGGGTCAGATCCTCCTGGCCCACGAGCTCGGCGAACCCGAGGATGGCGTTCAGCGGGCTCTTGAGGTCGTGGCTCACGCTCGCGAACAGGAGGCCGCGCATGCGCTGCGCCGCCTCGCGGGCCTCGAGCGCGCGCTCCTGCGCCGCGGCGAAGACGCGGAAGCGCTCGGCGAGGTCCTCGATGGCGTGCCCGAGCCGGGCGACGACGGCGAACCGGGCGGGGCGCGCGATCTGGGTGGCGCCACGGAGCACGCTGTCCGTGCCGAGCAAGCGCACCTGCTTCGTGGCGTGCACGAGATCGGCAGCGAGGACGCGGCCGAACAGGTTGCCGAGCGCGCCGGCGACCAGCACCGCGAGCAGCGCGACGAGCGCGCCCCAGATCGCGGCCGAGGGCTCGAGGTCGGCGGAGAACCGGGTGTTGACGCAGCCGTAGTCGAGCGGCGTGATCACGGCGATCTGCCCGTCGGCTTCGCGGCCGAAGGAGGGCTCCGCGCCCACGCAGTCGTGCTCCAGGCGCGCGAGGAACCCGAACTCCGCCGCAGAGGACACGACGTCGTTGCGGCCGGCCGCGTCGATGGCCCCGAGCGACGGGTCGAGCGCCGTGCGCGCGATGAGCCCCGCGGTCGAGCGCCGGCTGCGCTCGATGAACGTCTGGAGGTGCGCGTTCGCGATGAGCACCGCCCCGACGCCGACGAGCAGCACCGGCGTGGCGACGGCCAGGAGCAGCTTCGAGGTGACCCGTCGGCGCGGCGTCTGGTAGAGCTCGGCGGTCTCGAGCAAGGCCCCGATCGCCTCGGCCGGGCTGATCTCGAAGAGGCTGAACGCCGCGGCGCGCGTCAGCACGTAGTGGGGGATCGCGGACGCGCTGAGGATCGTGATCGCGAGGATGAGCAGGCTGACCGCGCGGCCGTCGTCGAGCTTCTCCGGCCTGATCCCGGGGATCATCATGAGGCTCGAGATCGTCGAGCTCGCCAGCACGAAGCGCAGCGCCAGCGAGGTCGGGAGCCCGGCGAACCGCTCGAGCTCCTCGTGATCGACGTCGCGCGAGCCGATCACGAGCGAGCGCAGCAGGTTCTGGTGGGTGCGCAGCCGGAGCAGCGTCAGCAGCGTGGTCGCGCAGATCGCGGCGAGCGCGATCTTGGCGCCGACCGAGAGCACGCTGGCGGCGACGCGCTGCTCCAGGATGAGCAGCTTCGGCGCGAGCGCCGCGATCGCCCCGAACGCGGCGACGCCGACCAGCGCCTGGCGGACGAGCACGCGCCTCGCGAAGTGGATCGCGTCGTCCCTCATGCGCTCCTCGGTCATGCGATCCTCCCCTGGGGGCCGCCGGCGCCGGGGTCGTTCCCCGGCGGCGCCGCGTCGGGCGTGGGCGGGGTCGGCGCGAACAGGGGCTGCTGCACGATCCACATCGGCAGGGTGATCGTGAAGGTCGAGCCCCGCCCGAGCTCGCTCTCCAGCTGGATCGTCCCGCCGTGCATCAGCACGAGGCGCCGCGCGATCGAGAGCCCGAGCCCCGTCCCGGCCCGGCGCGAGCGCACGTCGCCGGTCTGCCGGTACTCCTCGAAGACCGCCGACGTCTCCTCCGGCGGGATGCCGGGGCCGGTGTCCTGGACGACGATCGCCGCGTAGCGGCCGCGCCCCGTGATGCTGACCGTCACCGAGCCGCGCGCCGTGAACTTGACGGCGTTCGAGACGAGGTTCGTCAGGATCTGCCGCACCCTCCGCGGATCGGCGTGCGCGACGAGGGCGTGGTCCCCGGTGACGCGCAGCTGGAGAGGCTTGTCGCGCGCCGCCGCGGACGCCTCCCGCATCACCTGGTCGACGAGGGCGCGGAGGTTGACGGCGCGGCGGGAGAGCTGGAGCTTGCCCGTCTCGAGCGCCGAGAGGTCGAGGATGTCGTCGATGAGCGTGCGCAGGTGCTCGCCGCTCTGCCGGATGACCGACAGCGCCTCGCGCGCGTCCTGGCTGAGCGGCCCGTCGACCTCGCTCTCCAGGACGTGCGCGAACCCGAGGATGGCGTTGAGCGGCGTGCGCAGCTCGTGGCTCAGCCCCGCGAGGAACGCCGAGCGCTCGCGGTCCATCGCGGAGGCCTGCTGGAGGTCCGCCCGGTAGGTGCGCTCCGCCGCGGCGAAGCGGGTGATCAGGAGGTTGAAGGCCGCCGTCAGGAGGCCGACCTGGTCGAGCGACCTGATCGGCACGGGCTCGGCCTGGATCACGTCCGTGGGCAGCGCGCTCTGGACCTGTCCGCGCGCCATCGCCGTGATG
This sequence comes from Sorangium sp. So ce693, assembly GCF_051521375.1. Lineage (NCBI taxonomy): Bacteria > Pseudomonadati > Myxococcota > Polyangiales > Polyangiaceae > Sorangium > Sorangium sp. So ce693. Next base: position 10,458,724 of record NZ_CP150347.1, on the reverse strand, counting down.
CGCTCGCGCAGGTAGTCGACATCGTCGCGCGCCGACTTGGTGAACGAGAGCGCGACCGCGACGGCCACGCCGAGCAGCAGCACCGTGAGCGCCGCGACGGCGTTGCCGAGCGCGATCGAGTCGGGCGGCGGGCTCGGCGCCGAGACGAAGGTGAGCACCGAGAGGTGAGAGAGCGGCGGGTGCAGCGGGCGCGCCGCGAACCGGACGCGGCCGAGCGAGGTCGTCGTCTCGCCCTTACCCAGGGTGAGCATCTGGACGATGCCGGCCCTGGCAGGCGCGCTGAAGCTCTCGTTGATCAGCACGTGGCCGCCCTGATCGACGAGCAGGATCTCCGACCCAGCCCGCCGCGCCGCCTCTCTCAGGAACGCCGTCCGCTCCCCCTCGATGGTCCCGCGGAGCCGCGCCGAGAGCGTCGCGGCCAGCACCTCGGCGCGCAGGCTCGCGGCCTGATCGCTCATCTTCGCGAGCTGGCCGATGCCGATCAGCGCGATCGCCACCGCCGTGGCGATCCCCACGACGATCACGATCGCGGGCGCGAGCGGCACGAGCGGCGTCGTGCCGCGGGGCCAGCGGATAAGGCGACGACGGCGGGCCACGGCGGGTCAGGATGCTAGCGCGCTTCGGGCGGCGCACGGGCTACCTCGGGCGCGCGGAGGGAACTAGCGAGCGAGCGCCCTCGTGAGCGGGCTTCACCTGGGATCGGTCGCCAGGAGCGCGAAGACGGAGTGGTCGAGCCAGCGGCCGTCGCACCACTCGGCCTGCCGGGCGATGCCCTCGAAGCGGAAGCCGAGCCGGCCGATGACAGCGAGGGACGGATGGTTGTCCGTCGCGGCCGCAACCCGAACGCGGTGCGCGCCCATGTGGCCGAACGCAAACCCGAGCGCGGCCCTCGCGGCCTCGGTCATGAGCCCGCGCCCGGTCGCCTCCTTGCGGAGCCAGTAGCCGAGCTCGCAGGAGCGGTGCAGGTGGACGCACGCCTCGAGCCCGACCACCCCGGCGAGCGAGCGGTGCGCGCGCTCGCGGATCACGAAGCGCAGCGCCCTGCCGTGATCCCAGTCGGCGGCGCACGCCTCGGCGAAGCGCACGCTCGCGGCCGGATCCGTGTGGAACTGCACCCAGGGCAACCAGCGCTGGAGGTAGGTGCGCGAGCCGTTGACGGCGAGCCAGAGCTCGGGCCCGTCGGACGGGTCGATCGGCACGAGGATCAGCCGCTCTGTCTCGATGGGACGGGCGCGAACCTCGCTTCGAGGTGGGAGGATGAGCATGGGGTCACCGGCACTGGATGCGGGCGGCGTAGGGCTCGAGATGACCCGCCTCGTAGTCAAGCCAGGCGACATACCACTCTCCGGGCTTCGCGCCGGGGCTGATCGAAGGCGCCGGCTGATCGCCGCTGACGCGGGCGAATTTCGTGGGCGCGCCGACGCCGTCGCGGTTGATCGACGCGGTGAGCAGGCGGCCCCCCTCCAACCAGACGAGCTGCGCCTGCCCGCTCGGCGCGATCGCGATCGACGGGCGCGCGCCCGACTTCGAGAACCGCTTGCGCCAGATCGGCTGGCCCTTGGCCGGATCGATGTAGGCGGCCGACGCGCCCCCGAGCGGGGCCTCGCCGTGCCAGACGACGAAGCAGCCGCTCGCGCCGCACGCGAGCGAGGGGCTGTCGCTCCGGACCCGATCGCTGTTCACGAGCGACAGGTCGCCGAGCGCGCGGTCGGCGCGCTTGCCGGGGCTGGCCGGCGGGAGGCCCTTGCTGGCGTTCGCGAGCGGGAGGCGCATGTACTGGATGACCCGCGTCGGCTCGCGATCGAAGCGGAAGGCGAGGTGCATCACGTCGTTCGTCACCGCCACCGAGGGGAAGCGGACGCGCGGCTTCGAGGGGCCCGTCGGGGTGACGTCCGTCAGCCGGATGATGTCGCCCGCCGGATCGAGGTTCGGCGAGAGGCGGCGCATGAAGAGGTCCTCGGAGGCGTTGTCGCCGTCGTCCGACCACGCGATCAGGAACCCCTCGGCGGCGCGCGCGAGCGAGGGCCACGAGTTCCCTCCGCGAGGGAAGGGCGCGACCATCACGGCGGGGCCGTCGATCCGCCCGTTGGCGTCGAGCCAGCGCACGTGCACGCCGGCCTCCGGTCCCTTGCCGTCCCAGTACGTGAGCACCAGCCGATCGCCTGCGGAGGTCAGCTCGGGGCGCCCGATGGCGCGGCCCTCGGGCGTCACGTCGAGCGCCGGCGACGACGGCCGCATCGCGCCGTCCAGCGTCGTCGTGTAGGCGTGCTCGGTGCCCTCGTGCGAGTCCGTCCAGGTGACCACCGCGCCGCGCGGGCCGAGCGCGATCGAAGGCCGGCTGGCTCCGACGGCGCGGCCGCCCTCGCGCACCAGATCGTGCGTGCGCGGCCTCGCGAGGCCGGTGAGCGCGCATGGCGCCTTGCCGCTCGCGTCCTTCAGGGCGATCTGCACGTTCTCGCTCAGCGTCCGCGGCACAGGGTGGTTGCCCTTGTCCTGTGCGTCCTTCAGCAGCCTGAGCGCCGCCTTGAGATCGCCGGCGGCGACCGCCTCCTGCGCCTGCGCGACGAGCGGCGGCCACGCCAGGCCGGGCGGCTCGGCGTGGGCGTCGGCGCGCGCCGGCACGTTGGCCCCGGCGGAGGCCGAGGGGGCGCTGGTGGCCGACGGCGCCGCGGTGGTCGACGAGACGGGCGGCAGGGACGTCGGCTTGAGGAACTGGCGGTAACCCGCGTAGGCGCCGCCCGCGACGAGCGCGAGCACGCCGAACACGACGAGCGCGCGCCCGGCGCCGCCTCGCTTCGGCGGCGATGCGTGCGCCAGCGGATCGGGGACCGAGGTCTCGCCCGAGCCCCCGGAGAAGGTGATCTGCTGCCCCGCGCCCTGGCTCACGCGCCCGGCGATCGCGGCGCCGGGCGCGCCCGAGCTGTCCAGCCCGGCGAACGGATCTCCCCCGCGCTCCGCCGGACCCGACGGGACGGTCCGCCGCGATTCGTTGGGGGTCACACGGACGACCCCCGGCGGGTCGAACGACAGGTCGGCCGGCGCCTCGCCGCCCGGCATGACGAGCCCCGCCTGCGACGGCTCCGCGCCGCGCGGCGGCTGCGCGACGCCGAGCGCGACCGACAGCTCGTCGGCGAACTCCTTCGCGGTCTGGAACCGGCGATCGATCGAGCGGTCGAGCGCCTTCTCGAACCACGTGGTGAAGCTCGCCGGGAGGTCGGGGCGGAGCGCCGCGGGCTGCGGCAGGGGCGCGTTGGCGATCTGCGCGAACGTCATCGCGACGCCCTGCTCGGTCTGCCAGACGGTGCGGCCTGTGAGGCACTCGTAGGTGATGCAGCCGAGCGCCCAGAGATCCGCGCGGTGGTCGACCGCTCCCTGGCCGCGCACCTGCTCCGGGCTCATGTAAGCCGGTGTTCCGAAGACCGCGCCCTCGCGGGTGAGGCGCGCCTGCGCGTCGCCTCCGTCGACCGGCGCGTAGAACTTCGCGAGGCCGAAATCGAGGATCTTCGCGCAGAGCCGGCCCTCCTCATCCTTCGTGAGGAAGATGTTCTCCGGCTTGAGGTCGCGGTGGACGATGGAGGCGGCGTGCGCCTTGGTGAGGCCTCGACACACCTGAGAGACCACCGTCACGGTGGTCTCGGGGTCGAGGTACCTGATGACGGTCATCCGCTCGTACAGCGACTCGCCTTCGAGCAGCTCGAGCACCAGGAAGGGCCGCCCGTCCTCGAGCTTGCCGGAGTCGTAGACGTCGCAGATGAAGGGGCTGCGGATCGACGCGGCGGCCCGGGCCTCTCGGAGGAAGCGCTCGACCACGACGGCTGAGGTCGTCAGCTCCTGGGCGAGCACCTTGATCGCCACGCGTTTGCCGATGTCGATGTGCTCGGCCTCGTACACGGCAGCCATGCCGCCGCGCCCGATCTCGCGTGTGATGCGGTATTTTCCGGCGAGGACCGTGCCTACCGGGATCTTCGCTTTGTTCGGCAAAGCCATCAGGCAGGGCTGTCCCGCGACTGGATTCGCCAGCGCAGCCTATTCGAGCCGCGTCATAAGAACAATGGCGAGCGCAGCCTGACCCGTCAGGGAGGGGCCGATCCCCTCCCGGGCGCCGCGCGAGCGAGCTCAGCGCTTGCAGGGCGGCACCGTGAAAGCGGATTTCACGCCGGGCTGGCCATCCGGACTGGCCCTGGAACAAAGCGGGGCCCACCTCCGGCGCCACGGTGCGTAAGCGGGTTCTCACCCCCGGCGCCGCCGCCGCGCAAGCGAGCTCTGCCGTGCGCAGGTGGAGCTGTGAAAAAAGTAAGCGGGCTCCGATTTTCTGACGTCCGATGCACTTTTCTCACGCTCGCAGGATGCGCGAAACATTCCGGAAACATGAGCTTGGGTACACCAGCCTGGACCTTCGGTCGCGCGCCAGCGTCCGGGGTGAAGGGGCGCCGATCCGGCTCCGCTGGATGGGTCCCTGAGTCGTTGACAGTGTCGGGCAAGGCTCGGTGGACCGGGCCGCCCCCGTCACGGATCGGAAGCCGGGCGGCGCCCGGCACATCGATGGGAGGCCGCCGGCGGAGGTGTCCCCCCTTTACCAGCTCTGCTCCGGCGGGGCCTTTCGGGTGAGCGCCCGGGTCTTCCACCCTGGCGGGCACCCGGTCACCACAGGCGTGCGCAATGAAAAAGGTCGAGGCGATCATCAAGCCGTTCAAGCTCGACGAGGTCAAGGACGCCCTCGCCGAGGTCGGGATTCAGGGCATGACGGTGACCGAGGTAAAGGGCTTCGGTCGGACCGGCGGCAAGAAAGAGGTCTATCGAGGGTCGGCGTATGTCGTCGACTTCGTGCCGAAGGTGAAGGTCGACATCGTCGTGCCGGACAGCATGGTCAGCGACGTGATCGACGCGATCGAGAAGAGCGCCAAGACGGGTCGGATCGGCGACGGCAAGATCTTCGTCGTCCCCGTCGAGGAGGCCGTGCGGATCCGCACGGGGGAGCGCGGCGAGGACGCCATCTAGGAGGCGCGCCGCCGGCAGAGCGTCACAGGGCATTCGCGGCGGGTCACAGGCTCGAGGATCGACGATCGACGACCGAGAGGCGAACAGCGAGCACGAGCCCGCGCACCGTCGAGTCACATACAGCGAGAGCAGCGAGTCAGCGAGGTAGAGAAGATCATGAAGGCGAAAGATGTCGTCGCGTTTGCGAAGGAAAACGACGTAAAATTTGTCGATCTCAAGTTCATCGATCTGCCCGGCATCTGGCAGCACACGACCATCCCGGCGTCCCGCCTGAACGAGGATCTCTTCGAGGAGGGGATCGGCTTCGATGGCTCGTCGGTGCGCGGATGGCAGCCGATCAACGCGAGCGACATGCTGATGACGCCCGACCCGTCGACGGCGAAGCTCGACCCGTTCCATGCCCAGAAGACGCTGAGCATGATCTGTAAGATCAGCGATCCGGTGACCGGCCAGCCCTACGGCCGCGACCCGCGCTACATCGCCCAGAAGGCCGAGAACCACCTCCGCGCGAGCGGCATCGCCGACACGTCCTACTTCGGGCCCGAGGCCGAGTTCTTCATCTTCGACTCGGTCCGCTACGAGAGCTCGCAGCGCGGCGCCTTCTACGAGATCGACAGCGATGAGGCGGTCTGGAACACCGGCAAGGCCGGCCCGAACCTCGGGCACAAGATCCGGTCGAAGGAGGGCTACTTCCCCGTCGCGCCGACCGACACGCTCGGCGATCTGCGCGGGCAGATGATGTCCACGCTGATCGAGACCGGCATCCCGGTCGAGGTCGGCCACCACGAGGTGGCGTCGGCCGGCCAGTGCGAGATCGGCATCAAGTTCTCGACGCTGACGGCGATGGCCGACAACCTCATGTGGTTCAAGTACGTCATCAAGAACGTCGGCCGCAAGAACGGCAAGTCGGTGACGTTCATGCCGAAGCCGCTCTTTGGCGACAACGGCAGCGGCATGCACTGCCACCAGTCGCTCTGGAAGGAGGGCAAGCCGCTCTTCGCCGGCGACGGCTACGCCGGGATGTCCGACACGGGCCTCTGGTACATCGGCGGCATCCTGAAGCACGCGAAGGCGCTCGCCGCGCTCACCAACCCGACGACGAACAGCTACCGCCGGCTCGTCCCGGGCTACGAGGCGCCCGTGAACCTCGCGTACTCGAGCCGCAACCGCTCGGCGTCGATCCGCATCCCGCTGGCCCCCGGCAACAGCCCGAAGGGCCGCCGCATCGAGGTCCGCTTCCCGGACGCGAGCTGCAATCCGTACCTCGCCTTCGCCGCCATGATGATGGCCGGCCTCGACGGCGTCCAGAACCGGATCGATCCGGGCGACCCGCTCGACAAGGACATCTACGCGCTCTCGCCGGAGGAGCTCAAGGAAGTGCCGCACATGCCGGGCTCGCTCGACGAGGCGCTCGGCGCCCTCGAGCGCGACCACGAGTTCCTGCTCCGCGGCGACGTCTTCACCCGCGATATCCTCAAGACCTGGCTCGACTTCAAGCGCGAGCGCGAGGTCGACGCGGTCCGGCTCCGCCCGGTCCCGCACGAGTTCTTCCTCTACTACGACGTCTGATCGCCCCCACCTCCGAGGACAGAGCAGGGGCCGGCGCACAAGAAAATTGCGCTGTGCCCCTCGCTGTCCGGACTCTTCATCGCTCGCCGTCGTATTCGGCGCGCGCCGGTAACGCCGAGTCGAAGGGTCGCGGTATCGCAAAATCCACGGATCTCTGCGCCCGCGGAGGCGACGAGGTGGGCTATCGCCCCCTCGCACCGCGAACTTTTGCTTCCTGCTGGAGCGCGCCGCACCGCGGTACCGCTCGTCCATGGCTCGGGTTATCCTCCGGTCCGGCTCCGGTGGGGGCGGCGTCAAGCCAGCTCCTCCTCGGCCGCCGGTCCCGCGGTCCTCCGGTCCGCCGGTTCGTCTGTTTCCTCGGTTCCCTCGGTTCCTTCAGTTCCCTCAGCTCCCCAGCGACACCTCGGCGCAGCAGTGAACCCCGGCGATCTCATCCAGTCTCGCTACCGGCTCGTGAAGCTCCTGGGCCAAGGCGCCAGCGGGTCGGTGTGGGCCGCGAAGAACGTGCTCATCGACCGCGACGTGGCGCTCAAGGTGATGAGCCCCGAGGTGGCCGGGGATGCCGTCGCGCTCCAGCGCTTCTTCAACGAGGCGAAGGCGAGCGGACGCCTGCGGAGCCCGAGCATCGTCGAGATCCTCGACCTCGGTCAGGCCGAGGACGGCTCTCCGTTCCTCGTGTTCGAGCTGCTCGTCGGTGAGGGGCTCGACGAGTGGCTGCGGCGCGAGAGCACGATCGCTCCGGAGGTGCTGGTCGAGCTCTTCCTCGGCCTCGCGCGGGCGCTCGACATGGCCCATCAGCAAGGGATCATCCACCGCGATCTGAAGCCCGCGAACATCTATGTGCACCGCAACCACCTGGGCGAGCTCGTGGGGAAGATCCTTGACTTCGGGATCAGCAAGGTGCTGGAGAAGGAGCACAACTTCTCGCTGACCCGCACGGGTTGCGTCGTCGGCTCGCCGGCCTACATGTCGCCCGAGCAGGCCGCGGGGCGCGAGGACGTGGACGCCCGCGCCGACATCTGGTCGCTGGGCGTCGTCATGTACGAGGCGTTGACCGGGACGACCCCGCATCAGGCGCCGAACTACAACGCGCTGATGGTCCGGATCCTGAGCAAGGATTGCGATCCGATCGCCGCGCGCAGGCCAGGGCTCCCGCCGCGCCTCTGCCAGCTCGTCGAAACGTGCCTCCGCCGCGAGCGCGACGAACGGATCGCCTCGGCGGGCGCGCTCGCGAAGGAGCTCGAGGCCGTCCTCCGCGAGCTGCGCGCCGAGCGCTTCCGGGGACAGAAGGGGCGGCGCGCCTCGGACATCGGCCTCGGCGGCGACGTCGGCCTCGCGCCGGAGAGCGCCTCGCGCGGCGGCGGCTCCGCCGGGACGCTGGGACGGCTCGTGCAGCACGGCAGGCGCCTGCCGCGGACCATGCTCGTCGCGGCGGGCATCGGGGTGGTGCTCTGGGCGATGGCGCTCGTGCTCATCGGCAGGTACTGGATCCGCTGAGCGCCGCGGCGCCGCAGGGCGAGCGAGCGCGGCCCGCTCGTCCACAACATGCGCGTCAGGTTGCTCCTTGCGGCGGTGCGCGTCGGGGCCCCATGTTGCCCCCACTTCGAGCCGTCCCCTGAGCTCGAAGCGAGCATTGATGGAAAGGATGCAAGTCGATGGACGACCACCAGACACATGAAGCGCACGCCCATGTTCATGGGCAGGGATGTGGACATCAGGCGTTGCGTCACGAGGACCACGTCGATTACCTGCACGACGGACACCTGCATCATCCGCACGGCGATCACTTCGATGAGCACGTGCTCTCGGTCGGCAAGGAGAACCCTGACGCGTGCACGCCGAGCCATGCATGCGCCGACCACGAGAAGGCGCACACGCACGGGGCAGGCTGCGGCCATCAGGCCGTGCCCCACGGCGATCATTTCGATTACCTCGTCGGCGCGCACCTGCACCATCCGCACGGCGATCACTGCGATCACCACGGCTCGGTCCAGCTAGGGTGATCGCCGCGCCGCCCCGCGCCGGAGCTCAGGCGCGCTAGGTGGAGGCCGCGGGACGACACGCGAAGGAGACCGGCGAGCGGCGCAGGAGGGAGACCGGCGAGGGGATCTGCTGGAACGACGTTCCGGGGAGCCCGGCGTCAGGCGGGCGGTGCGCCGTGGTCGTCCGGTGCGCCGCTCGCGCTGCAGCGATGCGCGTGTGCGCAGGGCGCATGCGGCTCGTCTGACCCGGGCGCACCGGCGTCGCCGGCGCCACGCATGCCGCCGAACCATGCGCGAGGGCCGAGCCTCATGAAGCTCGAGAGCAGGAGCGCGCCGAGCGCGGCCGCGCAGACCCACGCGATGGTGGAGTGCTCCTGGGGCGCGAGATCGTGGAGGTCCGGGACCGCCGAGAGGGGGACGAAGGCGTTCGCGACGAGGCCGAGCGCGACGGCGAAGGCGACGCTGAAGAGCGCGGAGACGGCGGCGGCGCGCGCTCCGAACGCCCGATGCAGCGCGCCGAGCGCCGCGATGTGGGTCGCGGGCCCCGCCACGAGGAACGCGAGCGCCGCGCCGACAGGGAGCCCCTTGTGGATCATCGCCGCGGCGAGCGGCGCCGCGCCTTGCGCGCACACGTGAGCGGGCACTGCGAGGAGCGCGCTCACGAGGACGTCGGCCGGCGCGTCGAGCACGCGCGCTGCGGCCGGCGCGATGGACGCCTCGAGGACGGCGGCGAGGGCCAGGCCCACGACGTACCAGGCGGCCACGTGATCGAGCGCTGGACCTACGGCTTCGGCGACGGCGGCGCGGAGCCGCGCGCCCGGCGATGCCACGGCCCCTGCCATGGCGGGCGGCGCGCCGCAGGGAGGCGCAGCGCTCGATCCTGGCGGCCCGGCCACCCTGGCGACGAGGAGCGCGACCAGCAGGGCGAGGAGCGCGCCGCCCGCGACGCGCGCCGCGGTGAACGGCAGGCCGAGCACCCGCAGCGAGAGCAGCGCGCCGGCGGGATCGAGCGCCGGGGCGCAGAGGACGACGGCGACGACCGCGGCGACCGGCGCGCTCGCGCGCGGGAGCCGCTGCAGGCGCGGCGCAACGCCACAGGCGCAGAGGGGCAGCGGCAGCCCAGACGCCAGGCTGCGGGCGGCCCGGGGCAGCGCCGCACCGCCGCGCAGCCAGCCGGTCGAGCGACGCAGGACGCTCGGAGAGAACGCGCGCAGGAGCCCCACCATGGCGAGCCCGGCGAGCATGGCGGGCGCCGTCTCGACGAACAGCGGGCCGAGCGACTCCGCGATCGACAGCTCGGACGCGTGCGCGCTCGTGAAGGAGCTCTCCGGGCTGGGGAGCGCGAGCGCGACGCAGAGCCCCGAGGTGAAGGCGATCGCGCTCGTGGTCCGCGCGCGCGCGCTCCGAGGCGGCGCCTCGTGCGTGTGGACCACGAGCCGCAGGAGGACACCGAGGCCGAACGCGATGAACACCTCGAACGACTCGTGGGGGAGGCTCTCCACGGCGCGCTGGCCGAGGAGGGCGCCGAGCACCGTGAGCAGCCCGAGGAGCCCGAGGCGCGCGGCCAGCTGCCGCCACCCCCAGGCGGGCAGAAAGCGCGCCGCGAGCGACAGCCCCTCGGGCAGCCGGTGCACGAGGACGGCGCTCGCGAAGAGCACCCCGTCCGCGCCGCTGTCGGCCGCGGCCACGGCGAGCGCGAGCCCGGCGCCGTCGAGCAACCCGTGCACGGCGAGCGCCGAGAACGCGATCTCCCGCCCCAGCACCTCGCCGGTGTCACGCCTCCTGTGCTCCGTGAGCCCGAGCGCCGCGTAACCGAGCGCCGCCCAGAGGACCGCCTGCGCCCCGATCTCCTCGACCACGTGCGGCAGGTGGCGCGTGAGCACGAGCGCGGGCACGAGGCCGAGCGTCAGCCCGTCGAGCGCCGACGTCGGCAGCGCCTGGCGCCGGCCGAGCGCCACGAGGAGCGGCCCCGCGGCGAGGCCGGCGATCGACAGGGCGACGGCGAGCGCGAGCATGGGCGCGGTGGGCTATGCCCGAGCCACGTGGCCTAATCAATATCAAATTGGTGTTGCAACCCAGATGCGGACAGCCGTCTGCGGCCGCTGAGCGCCGCGTCATTCACGCGGCCCGGGGCCGCCGGTGGCCGGGGGTCGCCGATGCCCGCGGGCTGCTCCGCCGCTCAGGCCTGCACGCACCGATCGCAGCGACCCTTGATCTGGATCTGGAGTCCCTTGCGCCGCAACGCGCGCGGCGCGCCGCGCGCCGCCTTGATTTCGATGCTCTCGTCAGGGAGGCAGAGCACATCGCCGCACGTGTCGCACATGAAGTGCGGGTGCTCGTCCGCCGCGTGGGCGCCGGTGGCCTCCCGCAGCTCGAACCGCCAGAGGTGGTCGCCCATGTCGGTGCGGCGCACGAGCCCGGCGTTGGTCAAGTCGATCAGGTTCCGGTAGATGGTGGCGCGATCCCACCCTTTCGGGGCGAGCTCAGCAGCGAGCTCCGCATGGCTGACGGGCGTCCGCGAGCGGCCGAGGCTCTGGAGCACCGCGATGCGCGGCGAGGTGGCTCGCAAGCCGGCCGCCCGGATCTGCTCACGGAGCTCTTCCGCGGACTGACCTGCTTTCGTACGCGCCATGCAAGACATCTACCGTCGCCAGGAGGGTACTGCAATCACGATGCATCGCCGCCGCCGGCCGCGCAGCGCCCGGGTCGGCCGCGCGCCAGTGTGGGCGAGATCGCAAGATCGCCGCCGAGCCCGCCGCGCCACCGTCAGCGAGAACGCAGCGTCTGCTCCCGCTCGGGCCGCGTGCGCGCGTGCCCGGCGCGGCCCCGAGAGGACCGGCGGCGACGAGCGCCGACCCGGCTGCGAGAGAATGTGGCAGGCGGAGAGTTTGGATGACGTCGTGCACCTGGTTTTGAGCGTCGCTCGAACTGCACAGACCAGGCGGATGGGCGCGCGGTGCGGCGCTCCTCGGGAAAGCGCCTCGAAATCGGGGTGAGCTCCTCCGGCGCTGACCCCGAAGCGCGGAGGACATGGAACAGGCGGAACGGCCGGGTCCGCATCGTCTGATCTCGAGTCGAGGGGGGCTCCCTCGGTCCGCGCCGCTCTCGACGTGTGCTCCATAATGGAGCGATCGATCCAAGTTGGAGCAATCGGCGTGTCCGTTCCACGCGGGCCCTCGCGCCTCGTCATCGCTCTGCGTGTCCCGGGGTCCTGTCGGCGTTCGGCGAGAGGGCGCAAGACACGCAAGACGACCAAGACGACCAGAACGACCAAGACGTGGAATCTTCCTTTGTCGTCGCGAGTGGAATCAGCCCTTTTGGAATTGAACCGATTGTGATCGCGGATATATATTCATGCTTCCTTTGCGGGGAAATGAACCAAGGAGAGTGTCCATGCGAGCTCGGACGTGTGCGGATGTATTTGCCTTAGTCTTGATCGCTGCCTTGGGCGTCGCGTGCGGCGCCGACCCCTCGACCCCCGCGGAGGATGCGCCGGCCGTCGCCGACGTCGTGCCTGATGAGCAGGTCGAGGCAGCGCCGGCGCCCCTGCGGCGCGGCTGCGCGACCGTCGAGCTGAGCGACGGTGAGAAGGAAGCCGTCGAGCAGTTCGTCCGCAGCCGGATGGCGCTCGGGTTCTCGGCGGGCGCGGCGGTCGAGATCCCCGTGCACGTCCACGTCATCAACAAGGGCGTGGGCCTGTCGAACGGCGACGTGACGGACGGGATGATCGCGGAGCAGATCGAGGTGCTCAACGAGGCGTACGCGAGCACCCGCTTCAGCTTCACGCTGGCCTCCGTCGATCGGACGAGGAACGCGACCTGGTACACCATGTCGTCGGGCTCCGCGGCCGAGCGGCAGGCCAAGGCGGCGCTCCGTATTGGTGGGCCAGACCACCTCAATCTCTACACGGCCAACCCGGGCGGCGGTCTGCTGGGCTGGGCGACGTTCCCCTCAAGCTATGCGGCCCGTCCGACCGACGACGGCGTCGTCCTGCTCCATTCCACGTTGCCCGGCGGCAATGCGGCGCCGTACAACGAGGGAGATACCGGTACGCATGAGGTCGGTCACTGGCTCGGCCTCTTCCACACCTTCGAAGGCGGCTGCAACAAGAGCGGCGATGGCGTGGCGGACACGGCGTCCGAGCGCAGCGCCGCGTATGGCTGCCCGATGAACAGGGACAGCTGCCGGGGAGGTGGGCTCGACCCGGTCCAGAACTTCATGGATTACACCGACGACTCCTGCATGGATGGGTTCACAGCAGGGCAGGCCGATCGCATGTCGGCGCACTGGGACACGTATCGTTGATCGGTGGATGATGTGACGGCGGGCGGCGGGGGACTCCGCCGCTCGCCGGCCGGACAGGCGTCCGGCAGAGCTCGATCACATCGACTTGATCTGGGCCCGGCGCTCGAAGCTCCGGCTCTCGGAGAGGACGCGCGGCGCGGGCTCGGCAGGCGCCGGCCCCGCGCTGGAGTCCCGATCTCCCTGCGCCAGGCGCTGCTGGCGGCGGGTGCCGGCCTGGACGCCGAAGTACACGCCGAGGAACGTCACGACGCCCCAGCCGAGCAGGCCGACGGCGACGAGGGCGGTCTGGCGCGACGAATCGCCCCCGATCTGGCTGATCTGCTCCATCGGGGCCGACAGCTTGCTCACCTCCTCCATCGGCTCGCGCAGCGTCGCGACCTGCTCCATCGGCTGCTTCAGCCCGGCGACGTCGCGCATCGGCGCGTCCAGGGCGGCGACATCACGCATCGGTGCGTTCAGGGCGGCGACGTCCGTGAGCGGGCCGCGGATGCTCACGAGGCTCTCGTTCATCGCGGCGATGGTGGCCTCCATCTGGCTCAGCCGATCCATCGACTCCTTGAGTCGCGCGGTCTCGCGCATGCTCTGCTGCATTGCGTCCATCGACCCCTTGAGCTCGGCCAGCCGCTCCATCGCCGCCTGCATCTCGGCGAGCTTCTCCATCGGCTGACGCAGCTCGGCGAGCCGATCGATGCTCTCCTGCGAGCTCCGCAGCGTCTGATTCGAATCCTCGATCGTCGCGCGGGTCCGCCGCATCTCCTCCGTCGTTGCCTGGATGGAGCGCGTGTTCGTGTCGATCATCGTCGCCATGCCGCAGCCCGTCGACACGAGCGCGAGCAGCATCATCGGCGCAATCCGAACGATCCTTTCGCAATGCATACCTGATCGTTGGTTCCTCGAAGGCGGCGCGTCAATGTGTGCTTGACGCGGTGCGCTGAAATATGACATAGCCGTGTCCGAGGGGTGAGGCGCTGTGGGACATCGCGCGTGTTCGCCTGCGAGCCGCTCGCGCGGCACGTGCTCTCACGGCGCTGTGAAATGTCGGTGTCGGTCCGGTGGATGTGACGCGCCGAGCGCTGGAAACCGGACGCCGGAGGTGGAAGGGGAGCGGCCGAGTGCGCCGCTGCGATGGACGTCGCGCCGCCAGCGCCGCTGTCCGGAGCTACAACGCGGGTGCGGCGCGCTTCATGCCGGCGCGGCGGCGAGAGCTCGGGCGGCCGCGCGGGGCGGGGGCACTCACCGCGCTGGACGGTCAGGCTGCCGGGCGCCGGCGCGGAGCGTGAGCGCGGCGAGGATCGCGAGCACGGCCGCGCCGAGCCAGGCAGGCCGGCCGAAGGCTTGCGTCCCGGTGGCGAGCGCGCCGTCGGTCCACGTGGCGTCGAGCAGGGCGCCGCGCAGACCTGCGCCCGCGAGCGAGGTGAAGCTCGCGTGGACGGCGACCGCCGCGAACACGCCGCGGGCGCGCAGGAAGAGCGCCGCGGCGAGCGCGCCGAGCGCGGTCGCGAGGGCGAAGCTCGACGGGGACGCGCCCGGCGCGAGCCCGAGCGCGGCGCCGTGCGCGAGGGCGGAGAAGACCAGCGCGGGGCGAGGCGAGAGGCCGGCGCGCGCCGCGGCGGCGAAGGGGATGCCGGTGAGCAGCAGCTCGTCGCGGACAGCGAGGGCGATCGAGCGCGCCAGGGCGAAGCCGAGGCTCGCCGAGGGCGCCCCGGCCTCGACGGTCGCCCACCCGAGCACCGCGGAGACGCCGAGCGTGATCAGCACGGCGAGCGCGCCCAGCGCAGCGCCGAGCCCGACGCGACGGGCGATGCGCGCGCGGCGGCCTAGGCCGTCCGGCTCCAGAGGGTCGGTCCACTGCACGCCGGCCCGCGCCGCGACGACGTCGGCGACGACCGCGCCGCCGAGCGCCGCCGCGAGCGGGCTCGACGACAGGAGCACGGACACGATCTGCAGGGCCGCGGCGAGGCCGACGAGCCAGGCCGCGCCGAGCGCGAGCTCCGTCAGGCGGCGCTGCGGTCCGGCGGGATCGGGCCGACGGGCCTCCTCGGCGGCGTTCAATGGAGCGTGTGCCACTGGCCGTTGTGCTCCACTTTCGGGACGTCGGCGTCGCCGTCGGCCTCGTTGCGGTGACGCGCGCCCAGGGTGGCGACGAGCTGGACCGTGGACGGGCGCGCGGGCCGGTGGCGCGCCTCCGACACCGCGCGGAGCCGCCGGCGCGGCGCGGGAGGCGGCGGCGACCTCCGGCTGCGGAGCCGCTGCACGGCCAGCCGGCCGGAGACGAGCAGCCCGAGCACGAGCAGCGAGCCAGCCAGCACCGGGACGAAGCCGTAGCGGCGCGCGACGTTGGCGCGCCACGCGAGCTCGATCTCTCGGCCCGTCGAGACATAGGCGGCCCCGAGCGCGGCCTCGAGCGGCACGCCGCCGCGCACCCGAGCCAGGGCATGCACGAAGCCCTGCCGCCGCTCGTCCTCGACGAGGAAGCGGACGACGTCGGCCGCCTGCGCATAGGGCAGCGAGCCGGCCGCGTCCTCGGCGCCCGCGAGGCTCGCTTCGAGCTCGTCGAGCGGGACGAGGCGCCCCCGGAGCGCGGCGAGCGAGAGCACCTGCGCGCGCCGAGCGACGCGGTCGCCGGCCACGTGGGCGGCGAACCCCTCGTGGAACCAGCGCGGGACCACGGCGCCTCCGGTCGCTTCATCCAGGGCGAGGTGCGCGAGCGCGTGACGGAAGGCGCCCTCGAGATCGGGCGTCTCGGCGCCGAGCCGCGGAGAGGCGCTCAGGACCGCGAGGCGCAGCGCGCCGAACGAGACGGCCGTCACGGGGCCAGCGAGGCCCCTGGGGACGAGGTCGTCGAGCTCGGCGGGCACATCCGCGATCCGGACCTTCACCGGCGCGGTCAGCACGTCGCGGCCGAGCAGGGCGCCGAGCTCGGCGCGCAAGTCGCCGGCGCGGGCGATCAGAGGGCGGACACGGTCGCGGGTGGACGGGTGATAGGCGAACTCGATCCAGCCGAGATCCTCGGTGTGGTACGCCGGCGGCGGCGGCGGCACGGGAAGATCGGCGCCGCCGTCGCTCGACGCGGCGGGCGCGTCGTAGACGCGGGGCGCGGCGCCGGCGAGCCGCGCGGGCGCGGCGACGATCGCGACGCAGAGGAGCGCGGCGAGCCTCAGCCCCAACCCCGCTGGGCTGCGCCGGGAGGAGCGCGTCATGGCGCGATCCGACCCCGGAGGTGCACGGTGTCGCCGGAATCGCCGCCCGTCTGGGCCAGCACCACCACGACGATCCCCGTGGCGACCACGCCCGCGAGCGGGCCCCAGAACCAGGGGGAGCTCCACGTCGAGCGCCGCTCCGACGGCTCCGACGAGCTGGCGCCGCCGTTCGCGGACTTCGGCGCCGCCTGAGCGACGTCGGCGCGAGGTCCGCGAGGTCCCAGGGCGCCGCGCGGCGATGAGGCGGGCGCGGGCGGCGTCGCGGCGCGACCCGCCGCGCCTCCGCTCCGTTCGTCTCCAGCGAGCAGCGCGCGGACGGCCGCGCCCGCGCCCGGCCAGTCGAAGGTCGCCCCGGCGGGGGCGGCCACGCCGTCCGCGGTCCGCTGGACCGTCGCGCCGAGCTCGATCGGCGCGTAGCTAGCGCCCGCGACCCGGATCACGCGCGCCACGGGGTGGCCGTGCGCCGTGCTCACCGCGACGACGAGCGCCGCGCCTGCGCCCGCGCCGAGCGACGCGAGCAGCCCGCGCGCGACCGGCTCGGACTCGGCGCGCCCGGCGGAGCGGCGCACCTCGGCGAGCTCCTTCACGGCGGCCGGCGCGTCCGGGCGCGGCGGATCGCCGGTGAGCACCTGCGCTGTCGCCTCGTCGATGGGCGGGCGGAGCGCGGGGTCGCCGTAGATCGCACGAGCGAGCGAGCGAGCCGCCTCGGCGCTCGCGTCGTCCACCGCCACCACGACGGCGCCGCGCAGGGCCGACCGTGCGGCGGGGGCGTCCGGCGCGCCGCGCGCGGCCGGCGCCGCCGCCGCGCTGCCCGCGTCCGGAGCCGCCGCGTCGGCGCCGCCTCGAGGCGGCTCCTGGGCCTGCGCGGGCGCCGCCGTCAGGCCGAGCGCCATCGCGACGAGGCCCGGGGCAGCCGGCGGACGGCGGAACATGCATTCACGGTACGGAGGCCGCGGGCGAGCGTCAAACGGCGCGCGGCGCGGCGTCACGTCACAGCCAGCCGTGCTCGCGGTACCAGGCGACCGCTCGGCGCGTCCCCTCCGCCCAGCTCACCGCGGGCGCCCAGCCGAGCTCCCTGCGGGCGTCGCTGGCGTCACAGACCCAGTGCGACGCGGAGAGCTCGTTCAGCTTGTCGCGCGTGAGCATCACGGCCTTGCCGGTGAGGCGGCCGAGCCCCTCGCTCGCGAGCGCGGCGCCGCGCATGAGCGAGAACGGGACGCCGACGCGGACGAGCGCCCGCGCGCCGAGCGCCGCCTCCACGTCCGCCAGCATGTCGCGCCACACATACACGCTTCCGTCGTCGATGAAGTAGGCGCGGCCGCTCGGCACGTCGCTCTCGATCGCCCGGATGCACGCGGCGGCGGCGTCGGAGGCGTAGATCACGCTGAGCGTGTTCCTGCCGTCGCCGAGCATCGGGAGGAAGCGGCGCGCAACGCTCTGGAAGAACGCGAACGACTCCTGGTCGCGCGGGCCGTAGATCATCGGGGGGCGGACGACGACCACGGGCAACGCGCCCTTCTCGGCGAGGACCAGCCGCTCGGCCTCGAGCTTCGAGCGCCCGTAGCGCGTCACGGGGGCCGGGCGCGCATCGGCGGCGATGGGGCGCCCGTCCAGGCTCGGGCCGATGGCGGCGAGGCTCGAGACGAACACGAACCGCCGTATCGCCCCCGCCTTCGCCGCGTCGAGCAGGTTCCGCGTGCCGTCGACGTTGACCCGGAAGAACTCCGCCTCGTCGCGCGCCTTGACCAGCCCGGCCGAGTGCACGATCGCGTCGACGCCCGGCGGACCGACGACCGCGCGGCGGACGCTCTCCGCGTCCTCGACGGCGCCGTACGCGAGCTCGACCCCGCGCAGCGACGACAGGAACCTCGTGTCCGACGAGCGCCGCACCAGGGCGACGACGCTGTGCCCCTGCTGCGCGAGCTGCTCGGCGACGTGCGAGCCGAGGAACCCGCTCGCGCCCGTGACCAGCACCCTCATCGATCCGCTCCTTCTTTACGGTCCCGGCGCGCGCCCGAGGCGCTCGGCGCTGGCGCCCACGTCGAGCTGCCGGCGCCCGCGTCGAGCCGCCCGCGCCGCTCGGCGCTGGCCCCCGCGCCCATCACAGCGCCCGCTCGTAGACGCGGTACTTCTTGTGGACCCGGCCGCCCATCAGCCGGATGCCCGCGTTGATGGCGGCGTTGTCCTCCAGCGTCCACCCAAGCTCGCCGCCCTCCATGCCGAGCAGATGCGCCGCGCGGTTCATCTCGACGTAGAGGAAGGCGCTGAGCCCGGCGTAGCGCCGCACGTGGCGCCACTTCTTGCGGATGCCGAGCACGACGAGGCGCCCGCGCTTCGGGCCGCGTACGCGCAACCGCCACAGCAGCTTGAAGATGCCGCCGGGGAGGAGCTTGCCGTGGAAGTCCTTGATCAGCTGGTTGAGGTCGGGCAGCCCGAGCGACACGGCGGCCGGCTCGCCGTCGATGAACGTGATCTTGGTGAGCTCGGGCATCAGGATGAGCCGCACGTCCTTCGACCACTTGACGAGCTCTTTCTCGGTCATCGGGACGAAGCCCCAGTTGTCGCTCCAGGCGTCGTTGTAGACGTCCATGAGGATCCGGATGTCGCGGAGCAGGTTCTTCGGATCGCCGCAGCGCGTGTGCACCTCCGGCATCGCCAGGACCTCGGCGTGGGCCTTCTGCGCCCGGGCGGGGACGTTGCCGACCTCGTAGCCCCACGCGTAGAGATCCTTCACCTTCTCGAGCCCGGCCTGCTCGATGAGCCGGCCCTGGTGCGGCCGGTGGTAGGGCATCATCATCACCGGCGGGAGCTCGAAGCCCTCGATGAGGCAGCCGATCTCCTCGTTGGTCGAGAGCGAGTAGGGGCCCCGCATGCGCTTCATCCCGCGCGCGCGCAGCCAGCCCGTGGCCTCGGCGAACAGCGCTCCGGCCGTCTCGGCGTCGTCGATCGTATCGATGAAGCCGAAGGAGCCAGTGTCGTCGCGGTGGACCCGGAGGTGCTCGTGATCGACCTGCGCGGTGATCCGGCCCGCTGGCCTGCCGTCCTTGTACGCCACCCACGCCGTCCCCTCGGCGTGCTCGAAGAACGGGTTCTTCTTCTTGTCGAGCCGATCGGAGATGTCCAAGTCGAGCGGGCGGATATAGTTGGGCTCACCCTCGTAGACGGTGTCGACCACGTTCAGGAAGTCCTTGAGGACCTTCTTGTCGCCCTTCCGGAGCTCGCGGATCTCGATAGCCATAGGGCTTGAGCCCGTACCTTCCGAGACGCGGCGCTGCAAGGGGCTCGCACGGACGTGGTCTCGGCCCGATCGCGGAGCGCCGCGCCCCGCGCTGATCGCCGGGCGGCGCGCCCCGCGCTGATCGCCGGGCGGCGCGCGCCGCGTTGAAAGCAGGACGCCGCGCGCCGCGCTGATCGAACGACGCAGCGCGCGCGAAGCCGGTAAGCTCTCGCGGCGGGCCTGTCGGGCCCCCCGGCAACTCAGGTGGACGCAGCATGATGACCCCGAAGGAGTTCCAGAGGCAGTTCAAGCGGCTGCTCATGAGCCGCGTGGAGGGCATGGACTGGGAGGACAAGCTCGCCCGGGTCCGCCAGTACCTGCGCCAGCTCGAGGCGCGCCAGAGCCCGGAGGAGGAGTCGGCCGAGCTGTCTCCGTCGCTGGAGCTCATCCCGTTCGAGCCCGGCAAGCGGCCCGTCGACGAGGCGCTCTATCCAGGGCACGGGTGCAGCGAGCGCGTCGGCTGCATCAACACCTCCGGCGACCCGTCGGAGCTGGGCGACGAGGTGTGGCTGCTCTACCGGCTGCGCGACCTCTACGCGTTCGTCGCGCCCTTCGAGCGGCCGTTCGAGGTGACCCTGTCCGCGTGGTTCCTCCCGGCGAGCCCCGGCGACGGCGAGCCGTGCGCGGTGCCCGGGCTCATGGACGTGCCGCTCAGCCCGCAGATCGTCTCGACCTCGTCCTATCCCGTCCCGAAGCTCGAGCCCGCCCCGTGGAACTCGTTCCATCAGACGGTCTACGTCGCCACCATCGTGCCGGCGCGGCAGCTCGTGCCGCACCCCCCCGGCGAGGAGACCGGCGGCGGCTATTTCTGGGCCGACCTGCCCGAGTCGTTCCGGCGGCGCGTCACCGACGGCTTCGAGCCGTTCACGTTCGCGAGCCTGTTCCGGCAGCAGCTCCGGGTCGAGATCAAGCTCAGCGAGGCGGGCAGGACGGTCTCCTCCGAGTCGACGGACATCGAGATCTTCGACACCGGCCGCTTCGGCTCGCTCTACGCGCGCCTGCTCGACCGGCTCGTCAAGGCGGACACCGAGATCCAGCAGCGGGCGCTCGGGATCGACGAGCTCCACGTCGGCTATCACCCGTGGTTCCCGGTGCTGACCATCGGCATGGACAAGGCGCTCCTGTACCTCCGGGCCATCCATCAGGACCTCGAGCAGCACCGGCGCAACCTCCCCGACCCCCGCTGGCTGCTCAGGGTGGGCCTCTACCTCGAGCTGCTCACGTGCCTCGGCATCTTCGAGGCCGTGAAGCACGACTACCCGGACATGCTTTCGCCGGGGGAGCGCGAGGCCTTCGAGGAGGGCGCGGCGTTCGCGCCGATCCGCGCGTCGATCGACGTCGCGGCGTGGGCGCAGGTCTGGGACATGCGGCACATCGCGCCGCGCGCGGCCGGCTTCTTCGCGGCCGGGCCCGTGAGCCTGACGAACCTGATGCGCAAGCAGAAGGCCACGCTCGCCTTCCTGCACGCCCACCACGCGGACCTGCAGAAGGCGATCGAGCTCGCGGGCCCCAACCTGTGGAACGCGCAGGAGACGTGGCACCGGGTGTTCCGCGACGCGGAGCGGGCCGTCCTCAAGAACAACGTGCTCGCGTTCCCGGAGCTCGCGCACCTCGATCCGCGGTGGCGCGACTTCGCGCTCTGGCACCAGCGGGGGGACATGCGGCTGTTCGGCCTCAGCCTGATGCCCGAGGCGCTGACGGGGCTCTTCGGCGATCAAGATGGCATCTTCCCCGCGGCGTGCCGGCAGTACCGGAAGTCGATGAACGACGTCGCCCGGTGGGCCGCCGAGCGGAGCCTCATGGACTACACGGGCGACGAGTGCATCCCGCGGAACGCGAGCCTCCTCGAGGCGTACATGGAGAAGAACCCGTCGCACCTCGCCGCGCTGCAGCGGCGCGACGGCTACGGGGCCGCGGTGTCGATCGAGCTCGAGGAGCCGAGCAAGGTGACGCGCGAGGCGAGCGCCGAGGACCTCATGACGCTGCTCCGGCGGACGCCGGTCTTCAAGCCGCTGCTCGATCGCGAGCTCCGCAAGCTCGCCACGAAGGCGCGCCGGATCGAGTACGGCCCGCTCGACCGGATCGTGCTGCAGGGGCAGCGGGACTCGTCGATGTTCGTCGTCGCGTCCGGCGCCGTCGAGGTCCTGGTGCGGCACCCCGACGGGCAGGACTCGACGGTCGCCGCGCTCGAGAAGGGCGCCGTCTTCGGGGAGTTTGCGCTGCTCACGGGCGAGGAGCGCACCGCGACGGTGCGCGCCGTCGACGAGGTGGTGCTCTACCAGATCACGAAGGAGGCCCTGCAGCCGATCATCGAGGCGCGCCCGCAGCTCGTGATCGAGCTGAGCCTGCTCATGGCGTCGCGCCAGGCCCACCTGCGCGACGCGGCCGAGCGCTACCTCGAGGCCGAGGAGAAGGTGCGGAGCCTCGCCGGGCGCATCCGGCGGTTCGTCCTCGGCTGAGCGCGCTCAGCCCTTCGTGGCTGGCCTCGCGCTCGGCGCTTCGTGGCCAGCCGGCGTCGCTCGGCCCCCTCGCGCTCAGCCCTTCAGGAGCCACGCGACGGCGTCGGCCTCCGCGGTGAAGAACGAGTACTCGGGCAGCCCCATGGCGGCCGACAGGCGGGAGATCTGCATCTTCGAGAGCGCGCTGTTCACGAGGTTCGCCGCCTTGCGCATGCCGTGCTCGACGGCGTAGGCCATGGTCTGCTCGACGTACGGGCTCACCTCGGGCTTCTGCGGGGGGAAGTCCGCGATGTCGGCGAGCACGTACCAGGGCTTCCCGAGGTTGAGCAGCGTCGAGGCCTTCTGGCGAAACTCGTCGAGGTACGCCTTGCCCTCGTCGATGTCCCAGAACCCCCACACCTTCACGTGGAGGACCCCCGTCGACGTGTCGGGCCTGACGTTGAACCGCCGCTGCGCGGCGCGCTCGCGCCGCGACGTGAGCTCGGATCTCCTCAACGGCTCGCTCCCGGAGAGGCCCGTCCGGCCCGGCGGGTCCAGGGGCGACGTCCGGGGTCGGGTCTCCGCGAACTTCGAGGCGGCCGACGGAGCGGGCGGCGCGGACGACGAGGGAGGGACGGAGCGCGAGGGCGGATTGGGTGGCGGCGTAACGGAGCGCGGGGGAGGGCTGGGGTACGAGGGCGGACCGGGGCGTGAGGGAGGCGTCTTCGACGACAGCTCCGGCACGGTGACGGTCGGCACCTCGGCGAAGCCCTTCGCCGTGCCGGGCTTCGAGGGCAGCGTCGGGTCGGTCGGGCTCGGGTTCGCGCTCGGCGCGGGCGCCGCCGGCTCCGGCAGGAGGATGACGCGCGAGGCCCGCGGGATGGCGACGTCGAGCGCGGCGGCGAGCGCGCTGACCGCGATGGACGCGCGCTCGAAGCGGTCCTCGGGCTTGAGCGCCGTCGCCTTGAGGAACCAGCCGTCGAACTCCGTCGGCAGCGCCGCCGAGGACCGCCGCGCCGCGCGCGCGCTGGGCGCTTCCATCGCGCCGCGCAGGAGCTCCCCCGCCAGCATGTAGGGGGACGCGGTCGCCTCGGCCTCCTGGGACCAGTACGACTCGCCGACGAGGAGCGCGTACGCGACGTGCCCGAGCGCGTAGATGTCGGCGCGCGGGCCGACGTTGCGCTCGGCGCGGATCTGCTCCGGCGCCATGTACACGGGCGTGCCGAGCATCTGCCGCGTCAGCGTGGAGGCGTTGTGCTGCTCGATGACCTTGGCGATCCCGAAGTCGAGGATCTTCACGCACGGCGAGCCGTCGTCGCGGACGGTGACGAACAGGTTGTCGGGCTTGAGGTCGCGGTGGACGATGCTCGCCGCGTGCGTCTTGTCGAGCGCGAGCGCGGCCTGGAACAGGTAGAGCGCGACGTCCTCGGCGGGGAGGGCGCCGCGCTTCTTGACGAGGCTGCCGAGCTCCTCGCCGCGGAGCAGCTCCATGACGAGGAACGGGGTGCCGGTCTCGTCGTCGACCCCGGCGTCCGAGGTCCTGACGATGTGGTCGCTCTCGATGACGCCGGTGATGCGGGCCTCGAGGGCGAAGCGGGCGCGCAGCTCCTCGCTGTCGAGCAGGCTGGGCAGCATCACCTTGAGCGCGCGGCGCGTCGCGGTGACGTCGTCCATCACCTCGTACACGGCGCCCATGCCGCCCGCCTTGATGACGCGCAGCACCTGGTAACGGTTGCGAAACCGCGTATTCGGCTGCAACAGGCCGGGCGAGGAGCTCATCCTGCGGCCCTCGGTTCAGGCATGGTTTGCACCACGCTACCAGCGCCGCTTCCCGCGTCGCAAGGCGGTCGGGTGAGGAACGTGTTCAGCGCAGGATCGCGTCTCCGCCGGCGGCCTCGCCGCCGGATCGAGCGGCGCTGTCGAGGAGCGGCTCCAGCGCGCTCCAGAGTGAGCGGACGTCCTGGAAGCGCTCCTCGGGGGCCACGGCGAGCGCCCGCGCGACCCAGGCGTCCACCTCGGGGAGCAGGTCGGGCCGGAAGGCGTGCAGGCTCGGCCGCGGGCCGCGAGCGGCGGCGAGCAGGATGTCGACCCGGCTCGCGCCGGCGAACGGCAGGCGCCCCGCGAGCGCGCGGAAGAGCACCGCGCCGAGCGAATAGATGTCGATCCGGTGGTCGATCTCCTGGGGCCGGCCCTTCCATACCTCGGGCGCGATGTAGCTGGGCGAGCCGGGGATCGCGCCTTCGCGGGTGAGGGGGTCGGCCTGCATGACCTTGACAAGACCGAAATCGAGCAAGCGCACGCGCCCGCGCGCCGCTGCGCCGGCGTGGCCCTGCGCGCCGTCGCCCGTGACGGGGAGCTGCGCGGCGGCGGGGGGCGCCGGATGGGCGGCGCGGGCCGGCGCGCTCCCGGGGTGAGGGGAGGTGGAGGAAGGAGCACCCGTGTCGTCGTCGAGGACGAAGATGTTCGCTGGCTTCAGATCGCGGTGGACGATGCCGCGCGCGTGCGCGGCGTCGAGGGTGTCGATGATCGGGCGGAACAGCTCGCGGATCTCGTCGAGCGGGAGCCGCTGGTTCCGCGCCTCCAGCCGGCGCAGCGTCGTCTCGAGATCGCTGCCCTTCAGGAACTCCATGACGATGTAGAGCGTGCCGTTGGCCGCCTCGCTGAACGCGAAGACGTGGGTCGCGCTGGTGCCGGCCAGCTCCCCCATGGCGCGGGCCTCGCGCCGCAGGCGGGTCTTCAGGGCGGCATCGCTGGCGAACTCGGGCCTCAGGTACTTGACGGCGACGTGCGTGCCCGTCTCCTGGTCCAGGGCGCGGTAGACCACGCCCTGGCCTCCCTGACCAACCACCTCGATCAGCTTGTACCGGCCGTCGATCACGTCGTCGATGTCGTGGTCCATCGGCAAGCCCTCGGTGTTCGAGCGCGCTGCGTCAGCGTGCCGCACAGCGAGCCCAGGTTGTAGCCGCTCCGGCGCGCTGGCGGTAGGGACGGTTCGGCGCAGACCCGATCCGCCGGCCGGGGGCGGACCCGAGGCGGGAGGAGCGGGGAAGCGCGAGCGCCCGGGGACGAGGTCCGTGGGAAGGAGCCTGCGGGCGGAAGACGCCTTCGGCGAGTGAGCCTGCGGGGAGTGAGCGTACGGCCAAGCACGCTGGGAGGAAGCGCGACCGTGCTCGGGAGGGAGAACGCGCCGAGGGGAAGGCGAATGCGACAGGGACGTCACGGATCGGGTTCAGGCGACATCCTAGGAGTGACGGAAATTGCCTGATGATTGACTCCACTCATCCCGACGCAGCGACGAATTTGGTTGGTTTGCCGACCCTGAGATCCCGTGTAGAGTGGCGCCCATCCTCGTATGAGATCTGTCCGACAGAACAGCGACCTTCCCCAGGCGAACGGTGCGGTTCCGGTCGCGCTCGACGTGCAGCCGGCCAGGCCCGGCGCGCAGGAGCAGGAGCTGGAGGAGGAGTGGACCTATGAGGTCGCTCACCACGACGCGCCGTCGGATCTCACGCATGTTGTCGGGGAGAACCTTCGGCGGCTGCGCACGCGGCGCGGCCTCTCGCTGGAGCGGCTCTCGAAGATCTCCGGCGTTAGCCGTGCGATGCTCGGCCAGGTCGAGCTCGGCCGCAGCGCGCCCACGATCAACGTCGTCTGGAAGATCGCCCGCGCGCTCTGCGTGCCGTTCTCGGCGCTCGTCAGCGATCGTACGGCGAGCGGCCCGATGCTGCTGCGCGGGGATCGGGCGAAGCGGCTGACATCGCACGACGGCAAGTTCACCTCGCGCGCGCTCTTCCCGTTCGATGCGCCGCGAACGGTCGAGTTTTACGAGCTGCACCTGGCCTCGCTCGGCGTCGAGCATGCCGATCCCCACCCGCCCGGGACGACCGAGAACATCGTGGTATGTCAGGGGACCGTTGAAATCAGCGTCGACGGACAGCGGTTTCTGCTCGCGACGGGCGACGCGCTCGTGTTCCAGGCGGATGTCCCGCACGTCTACCGCAACCCGGCGAACGTCGACTCGCTGATGTACCTGGTGATGACGTATTCGCTGTCGGCGCCCTGAGGCGCGGCGCTTTCCTCGCCGAGGGGCGGGGGAGGGCCGGGAGAGGAGGAGTGCCGGGGGAGGGGCGGAGCAGCGCGAGAACGCCGGCGAGCGCCGACGCCGCTGCTCCGAGGAGGGTTTGCGGCCGCGCTACTTCGTCATGGCGGGCGTGCACATCATCATGGGCATCCCGCCGCACATCATCATCATGGGCATCCCGGCCGACATCATCTTCGTCATGGCCTCGCAGCGCTCCTTCAGCATGTCCATCGACATGCCCTCGGGCGGCATCAATTTGCAGGTCATTCCGTCCTTCGTCATCTCACACGACATCTTGCACATCATCGGCATGCCCATGCCCATCATGCCTGGCATCATGCCCATCATGGGCATCATCGGCATGCTCATGCCCATCATGCCTGGCATCATTGGCATGCTCATGCCCATCATGCCGGGCATCATGCCCATCATGGGCATCATCGGCATGCTCATGCCCATCATGCCGGGCATCATGGATGCGCCAGCGGCCATCTCCGGCGTCGACATCATGGGGGACATCATCTGCGGCATCATGGGCATTTGCATTGCGGTGGTCATGGGGGCTCCTGTCGTCAGCGCTCGTTGCTTCCGGGAGCCGTTCTAGCCGGTCGGCATGACGTCGCAACGCGTTAACACGGGCGCGTGTCGCTTTGCTCCAGTCTAGCGGAGGCGCCTCCACGGCGTTGGAGGCGCCGGCGCCCCGGGCGGACGAGTGTCCATGATAGTGACGGCCGCTCCGCCCGGGGCGCGCTGGGGCGGCGTCCAGGCGAGGCCGGGTTTGCGGCGGTCATGAGGGGTGAGGGGGCGACCAGCGGGGTCGTGCGAGCGTGAGCGGGATGGGCTCGGTCGGTTCCACCGACCATGATTCGGTCTCGTATGTCGACTCGCTGCTGAAGCCGAGCCTGACGTTATGCGCAGTCATGTCGGCCCATACAGAGCCGCGGTGCCCTCCGGCGCGAGCGAGCAGGGCTTCTGTGCATCTTGCTTCACCCTTGACGGGCGTGACGCTTTGATGCCTCATACGCCACCATGCGCCGCGCTCCGCCTTCTCCGTCCCTCGTCCGCGCCACACGCGTGCTCGCCCTCGGTGCCCTCCTGGGCACCGCGTCGTGCGCCCAGGTCCTGGGCCTCGACGAGTTCGAGGACTGCGACGAAGATTCCTGCTCAGGAGTGCTCTGGGCGAAGAGCTTCGATAGCCATGAGTTGGTCTTTCCAGAGAGCGCTGGGCTCGACTCGAAGGGGAATGTTCTTCTCTCAGGAGTCTTTCGAGGTACCACTGATTTCGGCGGCCCGCCGCTGATATCGTCTCAATTCGCTTTCTTTCTCACCAAGCTGAAGCCGGACGGTAGCCACGGCTTCAGCCGGTGGCTGCGGCTGAAAGTCTTGGATGGTGCGTTGGGATCGCGTCTGTCGGTGCTGCCTGACGATAGCGTCGTCTTGTCGGGTCTGTACGAGGAAGAGATCGAGCTTGATGCTGGCGAATCCATCACGGCGCCCACTCTCGACGAGAATGGTTGCTTCGTGGCCAGGTTCTCGTCAGACAACAAGTTGATCTGGGGGCGCAACTTGTTCACGGGGACGGGTCGCCTCGCTGTCCTGGATTCGGCGGCTATGCCCGACGGTGACGTGGTCCTGGTCGGCTCTTTCAGGCGCGAGGTGAGCCTGGGTTCGTCGACCCTGACCACTGCATCCGAGGACGCCTTTGTCGTGAGGTTGGACGGCGAGACGGGTAATCCGCGATGGAGCTTTCAGCTGGGCGACCCTGAATATACCACGGCGACGACGAGCCTCGAGGCCAAGGCGGTGGCGGTGGATCCTGCCGGTAATATCGTTGTGGGGGGCCGGTTCACGGGATTCACCGACTTCGGCTTCGACAGAAGCATCGGCCCGAGCCCGTCGGGGGCTGGAGCTTTCATGCTCAAGCTCTCGTCCACGGGGGAGCGAGATTGGACTGTTGGCCTCCTGGGAGAGGGGCGTGCCTGGGTGACTGACATCGACGTCGATGGGCGTGGAGATATCCTCGCGGCTGGCGCTCTCGCAGGAGCGATTGCCATCCATGCCCATGGGGTCCGAGGCGCCCACGAGACCAGCGGGCCAGAGGACTCGGATATCCTGCTCGTGAAGCTCTCGTCCGCGGGGAATCACCTGTGGTCATTGCGATTCGGCGATGATTCGTCCCAGTTAGGTGTAGAGCCGAAGTCAGGTATTTTTGGATCGGACGTCGAGTCTCTTTCACCTTTCGGGGTTCACGTCGCCGCCGACACTTCTGGAGACATCGTGCTCGGCGCCGGGGCCGCAGGCGCCGTCGACTTCGGGGGCGGGCTGCTCGGCGGCAGACAGGAGCGCGACTGGACTGTCGCGAAGCTGAGCGCTGGCGGAGCGCACCTCTGGAGCAGGCGTTTCGGTGATGCCGCGACAGGGCAAGCGGTGGTTGGCATCGACACGGATCCCGGGACGAACGCCGTCGTGGTCGTCGGGCTCAACGACGGAACGCTGGATTTTGGCAATGAGATGAGGGTCGTGGCGCCGGGAGAGTTCAGCGCTGTCGTGACGAAGATCGACCTGGGACGGGTTGGGAGATAGCTTCTCCAACTCAGCGGCGCTGGTCAGTTGATCTGCAGGTTCGCGGCGGCCTTGCCGTCCTGTCCCGCGCCCGCGGCGCCGCCGCTCGGGGTCGTGCCGCCGGTGCCGCCGTATCCGGGGGCGCCGGTCGAGCAGCTGTTGCCTCCGAACGTGAAGCTGACGCTCGCGGCTCGCGCCAGGCAGGCGCTCGGGCCGCCGCCACCGCCCGCGCCCGGGCCGCCGTCGCCACCAGGACCACCTTTGCCGCCGACGCCGCCGTTGCCGGCGTCATCAGGACCGGGGCCGCCCGGGCCGCCGTTCCCCCCGAGCTGCGGCGCTCCGCCGTTGCCGCCGCGGCCGCCGTTCCCTCCCTTTCCGGTCGTGATCTCGTTGCGAGAGACGACCACCCGTCCGGCCGCCGCGAAGACGCCAAAGCTCCCGCCTCCACCGCGGCCAGCCGTGCCGCTGCGGCCGCCGAGCCCGCCGCACCCGCCGCTACCGCCGCCCCCGCCGCGATCATCAGGGCCTACCTCGCAGGAGCCGCCGCCGCCGCCGCCCGCGCCGCCGCCGCCGCCGCCGTTGATTCCCGGTTGCCCGTTGGTGCCGTTCGCAGGCTGGTAGATACCCGAGGCGATGCTGCCGAGATTCGCGCCCCCCGTCCCAGGCATCCCCTGCGACCCCGCCATGCCCGGCGTGCCATCGTGTCCTGCCGACCGGGTCCTGAAGCAGCGCAACGGGGCGCCGCCCGCGCCGCCCTCCGCGCCCCGGCTGCCCGGATGGCCCGCCGCTCCGTTGTTCGAGCCATGCCCGCCATATCCACCTCTCCCGCCAGGCTCGTCGCAGGTGGGCGCCGGGCCGGCATTCCCGCGACCGCTGCAGTCGTTGCAGCCCTGCTCTCCCGCATTCCCCGAGGTCGCCGTCCCCGCCGCGTGCGCCGCCCCGTTCGTCCCCGCGGCGCCGGCCTGGCCCTCCTCCACGTTGATCTGGTTGAACCGCACGAAGAGATCCGCCGTCCCCCCGCCGAGGCGCACTCCGTAGGTGCTCGCGCCGGCCGACGACGGGCTCAGCGCCTCTATCGAGATGCCCTCGATGTGCGTCGGCTGCGCGATCGACGGCGCATGGAACACCGTGCCTGTCGCGCTCACGGTGGTGGTCACCGAGCTCGTCCTCCGGAACTTGAAGTCAGCGTTGTTGTGATCGAACCCACCGTAGATGCTGATGCCGGACACGACCGTGACCGCCTCCTGGTACAGCTCGCCTGACAGGCAGACCGCTGGGACCCCGCCCGCTTGCGCCACCTGGATGGCCTTGGCGATCGTCTCCACCGGCGCGCTGCGCGTCCCGCTGCTGGCGTCGTCCCCGGTGCTCGCCGAGACGTAGATACACTGCTCCACGAGCCCGTCGCCGCCATCGCAGTTGTCATCGATGAACTCGGCGTCGATCGGATCCTCGCCCGCCGCACCCGCCGCGGTCGGCGTACACGCGTATTCACAGCCGCACTCGCCCGTGAGGAGATTGCCGTCCAGGTCGTGTGTGCCCGGCAAGCATCCCAGCGCGCACGCATCCGTGACCCCACCGCCGCCCCCGCCCGCCTCTTCGCTGCCCCCCTCTCCATCCGAGCCGCCTTCGCCCCCGCCCGAGCCGCCTTCACCCCTGCCCGAGCCGCCTTCGCCCCCGCCCGAGCCGCTCGTGGCGGCCGCGCTGCTGCTCGATGACGCGGTCGTCGCGCTGCTGCTCGCGGACGACTCGCCGCCCGCGCCCGAGCCGCCTCCCGTGCCCGAGACTGGCCCGATGGGACCGTCGATCGAGCTGCTCTCGGCGCAGCCGAGCGCCGAGAGCAATGCGAGCAGAGATGCCGTCTCGAGGAAGAATTGTGCGCGCATGCTTAATTCTGCACCTTCACGCGCCTTTCGAAAAGACTTTGTCTTGTCGATCCCAATCACCATGGGCCGTGTGCCACATTGCAGTTCGCATCGATCGCGCGTCCGCCCACGCCATTATGTGCTGCGCCAGCGCGAGCCAGCTCACGATTCCGTGATTCGCCCCTCGCGCCTGTCACCGTCTCCGGTACTCTGTGCCTGCGCACCTTCCCGCTTCCGCACCGTCCCCGCTGTCATCTGTTCATCTCATGCGCCTCAGATCGCTTCACCACACCTCGCTCGCCTCCATGGTTGGGCTCGCTGCCGCCATGGGGCTCCATGGCGCGTGTGCACCGGACTCAGGGGCTGGCCTCGTCTGGTCCTCTTCCTCTTCGGGCGGAGCTGGCCCTGGCGGGACCTTCGATCCGGATGGTGGGCTGTCGACCGACGCGCCTGTCGAGCTCCCCGATCCGGACGCCGCCTGTGGCCTCGTTACCGAGGAGGCGATCGCGGTCCCGCTCAATCTCTATATCATGATGGACAAGTCGTCCTCGATGGCGGGTGACGACCCCATGGTGGCCGACAAGTGGACAAGCGCGAAGGCTGGCCTGACAGCGTTCGTCAACAGCGCGAGGTTCGCCGGCGTGCGCGTGGCGCTGCGCTTCTTTCCGCGGGTCGCGGACGATGTTCCTGCCTGCGACCAGAAGGCGTACAGCGAGCCGCTCGTCCCGTTCGGTCCGCTCCCCGACAACGCGGACGCCATCGTCGCGGCCATCGAGGCCGAGTCGCCGAACGGAGCGAGCACGCCCATCTATCCTGCGCTGGGCGGCGCGCTGCTCCAGGGCATCGACGTGGCCGAGGACCATCCTGGCGAGGCCTCGGCGGTGCTGCTCGTCACCGATGGACAGCCCCAGGGGCCTGCGGCCCAGTGCGCCGGGGTGAACCCGGAAGACCCGGACGCCATCGCGGATCTCGCGGCGCGGGCCGCGCGCTACCGCTTCCCGGTGCGCACCTTCGTGATCGGGCTCCCGGGCGTGAACCAGAGCTTCGCGAACCAGGTCGCGGCTGCGGGAGGCACCGACGCCGCCGTCCTCGTCGGGGCGAACAACATCGCCGTCGAGTTCCAGAACGCGCTCGCGAAGGTCACGGGGCAGGCGCTCCCGTGCGAGGTCGAGGTCCCTTCCCAGGTGGCCGGCGGACAGGTCGCGTTCGACGACGTCAACGTCCTCTTCGGGCTCGACGGCGCACCGCAGGAGGTCCTGCCTCAGCGCCCCGGCTGCGACGGCCCAGGCTGGCGCTACGACAACCCGGCTTCTCCCGCGGCCCTCGTGCTGTGCCCCGACACCTGCGAGGCCGCGAGGGGCGCTTCCATCGCGAAGATCCAGATCCTCCTCGGCTGCGAGACGGTGATCCTCTGAGCGAGCACGGCAGAAGGACCGCGCATCTCGAACGAGAGTGGGCGAACTGCAGGTGTTGTGGAGATGACATCGGGAGCGACATAGAAGCCCCGGAGCAGGCGGCGCAGACGCGGAGCGTCATATGTGAGATGACTAACTGTTCCTGGGTCGTAGAGGCGCGGATCATGGGGCCGGCGCGAGGGCGCGGGACCCGGCGCGCGCGGGCGGCGCCCGGCGGCGCCCGACGCGGTGAGCGCCGCCTTGCAACTCTGCACTGCGCTTTGTGGACTCCGGGCCCCCAGAGCCGTAAGAGGACGGAACCATGACGACGGAGTCCTCCCTCGCCGCCGCAGGCTCGCCGCGGCACGCCGCCCCCGCCGCGCTCCATCCGGCCCTGGTGCTGAGCGCCTACCTCGAGCCGCTCGTGCGCGGCCGGCGGGTCGCGGTGCTGGGTGACGTCACCATCGGCCTCGCCGACCGGCTGCTCCAGCGCG
The DNA here is from genome assembly GCF_051521375.1 of Sorangium sp. So ce693. Classification (NCBI taxonomy): domain Bacteria; kingdom Pseudomonadati; phylum Myxococcota; order Polyangiales; family Polyangiaceae; genus Sorangium; species Sorangium sp. So ce693. Next base: position 10,426,562 of record NZ_CP150347.1, on the reverse strand, counting down.
GAGCCCGACTCGTCCATGCCTACGACCCGGACGCCGCGCGCGTCGCCGAGAAGCTCGCGCGGACGGCGCCCACGCGGCAGCCGCACCCGAACATCGCCGTGTTCGACGGCGACCTCGGGGTGCGCGACGGCGCGTTCGACACCCTCGTCATCCCCGATCTCTCCCTCTTCGGCGATCCCGCCGAGGTCGTCCGGCGCGCCAGGCGCCTCACCGCCGCGAGCGGCGTCGCCGTCATCGCGTCGCCGAACCCGGACGCCGCGCGGGGCCTGCTCCCCGCGGGCGCGCGGCGCGGCGCGGCTCCCGGCTACTACGCGCTCTACGACGTCGTGGCGCTCCAGTTCAAGCAGGTGCGGATGGTCGGCCAGGCGCCGTTCGTCGGCTATACGGTCGCGGAGTTCGCGCCGAAGGGAGAGCCCGAGGTCAGCGTGGACACGTCGATCCTCGACGCGTCCGAGGAGCCCGAGTGGTTCATCGCCGTGGCCGGCGAGCGCCTGCCCAGGCTCGACGCGTTCGCCGTGATCGAGCTGCCGTTCGCTGGCTTCCCGGGCGCGAGCGCCGGCCCGTCGCCCGAGGCGCTCAGCGAGGCCGAGGGCCGCGCGCAGCGGCTCGGGGGCGAGCTCGCGGAGCTGCGCACCCGGCACCAGCGCGACCGCGAGGACGACGGGGTCCGCGCCGAGAGCGCGGTCGCCACGGCCGCGCGCCTCGCCGAGGTGGAGGCCGAGCTCGATGCCAGGGCGGCGCGCCTCCGCGACGTCGAGGCCAGGGCGGGCGACGCCCACGTCCGGGCCGAGCGCCTGTCCCACCAGATCCGCGACATGGAGGAGGAGCTCCGCAGCCAGCGCGATCGCGCGACCCGGCTCACCAAGCAGCTCGACGACGAGAAGCGGGTGCGGACCAAGGTCGAGCTCGAGCTCGGCATGATCCGCAACAAGCCGGAGATCGCCGGCGCCCGCGACCGCCTCGACGCCGCGACCGCCGACCTCGACGCCGCGCGCGCCCGGATCGCCGAGCTCGAGGCGCGGCCCGCCGTGGCGGCGCCCGACCGGGCGCTCGCGGCGCGCGTGGAGGAGCTCGAGGCCGCCGCCGCGGGGGCGCGGCGGGAGCTCTCGAAGCTCACGTCGGAGCGGGACACGGCGCGCCGGCGCGCGCAGGAGAGCGAGCGCGCGCTGGAGGAGGCGCGGCGCGCGGCGGGGAGGATCGAGGAGCTGGAGGCCGCCCGCGCCGAGCTCGCGCGCGACCGCGACCGGCAGAAGGAGCGGGCGGACCGGAACGAGCGCGAGAGCCGCGCGCTGGAGGATCAGCGGAGCGCCCTCGACGCGCGCAGGCTGCTGCTCGAGGCGCGGATCGTGGAGCTCGAGCAGACCGTCGTCGCGCTGGAGCAGCGGGCGTCGGAGCTCGAGAAGCGCGACGCCGGCGAGGCGGCGGCCGCGGAGATCGCGGGCCTCGAGGAGGCGCTGCGCGATCGGGGCCACGTCATCGCGTCGCTCATGGCGCAGCTGCGCGAGAGCGAGCGGGTGGGCAAGGAGCTCGTCGACGAGCTCGGGACGGTCTTCGCGTCGGCGTCGGCCGACAACGGCGGGCCGGGCCAGGCGGCGGACGGCGGGCAGGGCGGAGGGCTCGCGGGGCAGGGCGGGCCGGGCGGCGCGGTCGAGGCGCTGCGGCAGCAGCTCGACGCGCTGGCGCGGAGCGCCGCCTCGAGCGAGGCCGACCTGCGCGCCGCGGGATGGAAGATCGCGCAGCTCGAGCGCGAGCTGACCGAGGCGCGCGCCACGGCCGGCTCCCCGCCGGCGCTCCACGAGGAGCTCGAGCAGGCGCTCGTCGCCGCGCAGGCGGAGATCGCGGCGCTGCGCCGGGCGGCGGAGCGGGAGGACGTGGCCGTGGCGCGCGAGGACGTGGCCGTGGCGCGCGAGGACGCGGCTGGCGCGCGCGGGGATGTGGCCGTCGTGCGCGAGGACGCGGCTGGCGCGCGCGGGGATGTGGCCGTCGTGCGCGAGGATGTCGGCGTGCCGCCCGAGGTGATCGAGCAGACGGTGCTCCTCCAGCAGGTCGCCAGCGCCGTCGAAGCGAGCGCGTGAGCCGCGGTCTGGACCGCGGCGGGCGGTGGCCCCGGTCCAGATCCGACCACGCGGCCTGCGCGTCCAGTCGACCCGCGCGTCAGCCGTGATGCCGGCGCGTGTTCCCGGGCGCAGCCCGACGCGCGGCGCGCGACGTCACGCCGGGCCGGACAGGTTCGTGCTTCCGATCGGCGACGCGCTGGCGAGCGTGGAGCGCTTCTCGCCCGCGAAGGCCTTCTCCACGAGGTAGTCGCCCGGCTCGCCGCTGTTGCCCTCCTCGAAGCCGCGCGACTCCAGGAGCGCGGCGGTGTCGGCGAGCATCTCCGAGCTGCCGCAGAGCATCAGCCGGTCGTGCGCGGGGTCGAGCGCGGGCAGCGCCAGATCGGCGAAGATGCGGCCGGACTCGATGAGCGCGGTGATCCGGCCCTCGGTCTTGAACGCCTCGCGGGTGACGGACGGGTAGTAGCGGAGCTTGGGCCGCACGATCTCGCCGAGCAGCTCGTCCGCCGCGAGCTCGTGCTCGAGGTAGCGCGCGTACGCGAGATCCTGCGCGCGGCGGCACGTGTGCGTGATGACCACGCGCTCGAAGCGCTCGTACGTCTCGGGGTCCTTGACGACGCTGAGGAACGGCGCCAGGCCGGTCCCGGTCGCCAGGAGCCACAGGGTCCGGCCCGGCCGCAGGTTGCCGATCGTGAGCGTGCCCGTCGCGCGCTTGCCGACGAGGATCGTCTCGCCGACGGCGATGTGCTGCAGGCGCGAGGTCAGCGGGCCGTTCGGCACCTTGATCGAGAAGAACTCGAGCGTCTCCTCGTGGTTTGCGCTCGCGAGGGAGTACGCGCGGACGAGCGGCTTGCCCGCGACCACAAGCCCCATCATGCAGAATTGCCCGTTCGCGAAGCGGAAGCTCGGCGAGCGGGTGGTCTTGAGCGTGAAGAGCTTGTCCGTCCAGTGGTGGACCTCGAGCACCGTCTCTTCTGTGTAGCCGGGTACCATGTCGTTCATCCTTGTCGGTGCGGAAGCATCGCGGCGTGGTGGTTCGAAAGAGCGCGCTCCCCGATCACGACAGCGGGGCGGCGCCGCGGCGCGCGAGGGCGCCGAGCTCTACCGCAAGGTCGTCTTCCATGAGTTCGATGCTTCACATAGCAATCATGCAAATGATAATCAAGATCATCATTGGCCCATGGCGCCGTCATCGGTGATTCCGCAGAGCGTCGCCGCGTTGTCGTGGCACGACCTCGTAGCGCTTCGTCCTCTAGGGGCGAGGGGGCTCGTTGACGATGCCCGTGGAGCCGCTGGCCATACGGCGCGGAGGCCGTCCGCCGGGCGAGGCGCGCCAGCGGGCCGGGCGGCGGGGCGCTCACGGGGGCCGGGCGGGCCAGGAGCGCTGCGCCGCGCGGCGTCTCTGTGCGCACGCGGTCGCTCGCGCTAAGGACCGGGCCGATGCGCGCTCCTCGCCCCCTCTCCACGCTCGCCCGGCTCGCCGGCGCCGCCGCCCTGGCCCTCGCGCTCGGCGCGTGCGGCGCGGTCACCGCGCCCGGCGCGAAAGACCCCATCGCCTCGCTCCGTGACGCCGGCGCGCATTCGACCGACGGCGAGATCGTCGGCCGCTGGCTCCTCGGAGAGCTCCTGGTCCCGGGCGGCACGCCCGCCGGCGCCAGGGAGGCGCGCAAGCGCCTGGAGGGGATCGGCGCGAACTCGGGCGCGAAATCGATGCTCGCGTCGCTCGGGCGCGCGATCGACGACCAGGGGCACGGCCGCAACGCGCGCGCGGCCGCGGCCTACCTCGATGCGCTGGACGCCGCCCGGGTGAGCGCGCACCCCGACGCCCCCCTCGTGGGCTGGTTCGCCGCGAATCGCCTGCTCGGCCTGCGATCGAGCGTCGCGGGCCTCTGGAAGAAGTCCCGCGAGGTCGTCCTGCGCGCCATCGACCACCCGGGCAAGCTGGGCTGGCGCGCGCGCGGAGAGCTCGTCGAATGGTGGAGCCTCGACGGGCTGCCCGACGAGGCCGCCGCGGCGCGCCCGGCCGGCGCCGCCGGGACCGCCGCCGACGCCGGCGCCACGCCGCTCATCGATCTCGCGGCGCGCCGCTACGGGTGCATCGAGAGCGCCCGCTTCGCCGGCCCGTTCGGCCACCTGGCGGCGAGCGATTACCGCGTCCACCACGAGGCGGAGCGCGCCGGCCCCTGGCCGCCCGTGTTCACGCGCGATCCCCAACGCAGAGGCCCGCCGCGCGTGCTCGGCGCCGAGCGCCGCGGCTGCCAGCTCTCCGCCGTCGCGCCGGAGGGGCCCGGCGAGGGCGGGGCCGCGGGAGGCATCTTCTACGTCGAGACCTTCGTCGACCTGCCCGCCGAGCGCGAGATGCTCATCGCCGTCCAGGGGGCCTACGCGATCCTCGTCGACGACGTCGAGGTGCTGACGCGCGACACGAAGCAGTGGGGGATCTGGCCCCGCTTCGGCGTCCGCCTGCGCCTCGGCCCCGGCCGGCACCGGATCGTCGCCCGCGTCGGGGGCCGCGACACCTCCATCCGCCTGCTCGCGCCCGACGGCACGCCCCTCGGCGTGGCCACGTCCGCCGATCCGACGCCGCCCTATTCGCTCGTCCCGCCCGAGGTCCTGCCGGATCCCAACCCCATCGAGCCGTTCCTCACGGCGCTCGGCGTGCCGCCGCAGCCCGCGCCGAAGGTGGCGCGCGCGCTCGGCCTGCGCGGCGCGCCCCGCGCCGAGCGCGACGTGGGCGACCCGATCGCCCGGTACCTCGCCGCGACCATCGCGCACCTCGAGGGCCAGGACGACGTGAGCGCCGTGCTGATCGAGCCGCTCGTGGCCGATCCGGCGCGCGCCACCGGCCCCGCGCTCGCGGCCCAGGCGGTCTTCCTCGAGAAGGACCCGATCTTCCCGGCGTCCGACGGGCAAGACCTCGTGAAGGACGTGCGCGCGCGCGCCGCGGAGAAGGACCCGGAGCTCTGGTACCCCCGCCTCTGGCTCGCGCTCGAAGAGGCCGACAAGGTCGGCCTGTCCGAGATGACCCGCACGATCGAGGCCCTCGCCGACCGCTTCCGGGAGGTGCCCGATCTCCTGAAGACGCTCGCCGGGATGTACTCGCGGCTCGGCTGGCGCGTCGAGCACGTCCGCACCGTGAAGGAGGCCGCCGCGCGCTTCCCGGACGACGTCGAGGTGCTGGGCGCGCTCCTCCGGATCCACGACGGCGACGGGCACATCGCGCAGGCCGACGCCATCGCAGCGCGCATCCGGGAGCTCGACCCCGACGCGGAGATCGAGCTGGAGAGGGCGATCGATCGCCGCGACTACGCGGCGGCGATCAAGGAGCTCCAGCGCCTCGGCTCCGCCCGCAAGGACCGCAAGGACATCGCCGCGCGCATCGCCGACCTCCTGACCCGCGCCGGCAAGCGCGCCGAGTCGTTCGAGCAGCTCGAGCGCGCGCTCGCGAAGGCGCCGGACGACGCCGACGCGCGCCTCGCGCTCGCGGACGCGCGGTTCGCGCGGGGAGAGCGCGACGCGCTGCAGAAGGCGCTCATCGAGGCGATCCGCACCGGCGCCGACACCTCGGGCCTGCGCGACGCGATCGAGCTGCTCGACGGCACGACGGAGCTCAGCCCGTACCGGCTGGACTCGAAGAAGGTGATCGCCGAGCACGAGGCCTCGGGCGAGGTCATGCCGGGCACGGCGGCGCGCGTGCTCGACTATGCGGCCATGTGGGTCCACGAGGACGGCTCGGCGCGGATGCTCCAGCACGAGATCATCCGGATCCAGTCGCGGGAGGCCATCCAGGAGCACGCCGAGCAGCGCGTGCCCGAGGGGCTCGTGCTCAAGCTCCGCACGGTCAAGCGCGACGGGTCGATCCACGAGCCGGAGTTCGTCGAGGGCAAGCCGACCGTGACGATGCCCCACCTCGAGGTGGGCGACTACATCGAGGTGGAGAACCTGTTCGTGCTGCGCGGCGACGGGCAGGGGGGCCTCATGTTCCAGGGGCCGCGCTGGTTCTTCCGCGAGGAGAAGGTCCCCTACTGGCGGAGCGAGTTCATCGTCGTGTCGCCGAAGAGCCGGCCGCTCGACGTGGAGGCCTCCGGTCCCGTCCCGGCGCCGGAGATCGTCGAGTCCGGCGCGCTCGTCACCCGCCGCTACCGGGTCGACAAGAGCCCCGCGCTCCCGGAGGAGCCGGCGAGCGCGCCGATCTCGGAGTTCCTGCCGAACATCCGCATCGGCTGGGGCATCCGCCTGGACAGCACGATCGCGCGCATGGTCGACGCGGCCGCCGACGAGACGCCGCGCGATCCGCGGCTCGTGCGCATCGCGCAGGCAATCGCACGTTCGCCGCGTTCGCCGCTCGCGCCGCGCTCGCAGGACGCGGGCGGCAGCAGGCAGGGGAAGGCCGCCGGGGCCGCGCAGGACGCGCGCGGCGAGGGCGGGGGAGCGGCGCCGTCGAAGGACGAGCAGGCGCGCCGGATCTACCGGTGGGTGCTCGCCAACGTGGAGCCGGGGCGCGAGGACGACGGCCGCCGCGTCGTCATCGGCAAGAGCGGCAACCGGACCGAGGCGTTCCTCTACCTGTGCCGCCTGGTCGGCATCGACGCCGGCTACGGCGTCGTGAGCGACCGGCTCACCGCGCCGCCGCGCGGGCCCATGAGCGAGGCCGAGACGTTCAACGCGCTCGCCGTCCGCCTCGACACCGGGGAGAAGCCCGGCGCGGGCGCGGTCCGCTGGATGTTCGTGCGCGACAAGTTCGCGCCGTACGGCTACCTGCCGAGCTCCCTCCGCGGGCAGCCGGCGATCGTGCTGAAGCCCGGGACGCCGCGCGAGGTGACGCCCTCGTCCGGCGCGCACGACGGCGTGGTCACGGAGGGCGTCGTCGAGGTGGCGAGGGACGGCTCGGCGTCGCTGGCGATCGAGCAGCGCTACGAGGGCAAGCTGGCGATCGCGCTGCGCTCGGCGCTGGAGTCGCTCCCCGACGCCCAGCTCAGGGACGCCGTCGAGTCGCGCCTCCTGCCGCAGATGGTGCCGGGGGCGCGGCTCCAGGAGATCGAGATCAAGGAGCTGACCGAGATCGACCGGCCGCTCACGCTGAAGATGAAGATCGCCGCCGCGAGCTTCGCGCGCGCGCAGGGAGGGGAGCTGGTCATCACGCCGCCCTTCGGCGTGCGCGTGGCCAGCCTCGCCAGCCTGCCGGTCCGGGAGACGCCGCTCTACCTGTCGGAGCAGATCGCGACGCGCTCGGAGGTGCGGCTCCGCGTCAAGCTCCCTGCGGGCGCGCGCGTGGTCACGAAGCTCGCTCCGTCGAAGACGGACGACGAGGGGCGCGCCGTGCGGGTGAACGATCGCGTGGACGGGGGCGCGCTGGTCCTCGATCGCTTCCTCGATCTGCCCGCGGGCCGCGTGCAGCCCGATGCCTATGCGAAGTTCCAGCAGTTCGCCCGCGCGGCGGACAGCGCGCTCGACCGGGACATCGTCGTGCAGCTCGACCGCGACGGACGCTGAGCGCGGCGCTCCGCTCACCCCGCGCCGGGCCTCGGTCGCAGGGGATTCCTGTGTGTCAACCCACGCGGGATGGATTACTCTTTTGTTCCCTACCGTGAGCGATCTGGATTCCCAGTACGCGCAGGATGCTGGCCGCCAGCCCACGGATCCCGTGAAGGCGCGGGTGGCGCGCGCCTTCCGGCTCTCCTCGCTGTTCGCGCAGGTGGATCGCGAGGTGCGGGAGGCGATCACGGACGCCGCGGTGCTCGAGGTGGTGGCGTCCGACGCGGCGATCTTCGAGCAGGGGGCCCCCGCGGACACGCTCGTGGTGCTCGGCCGGGGGCGCGCGCGCGTCGAGCGCGTCAACGAGGCGGGGGCCGCGTTCCCGCTCAGCTACCGCGGTACGGGGGACGTGCTCGGCGAGTCGTGCCTCGGCGGGCTGGAGACGCGGACGGAGCGGGCGATCGCGATGGATGAGGCCGAGGTGGTCCGGGTGCCGCTCGCGCTCGTCCGCGAGCTCTGCGCCCAGCACCCGGGGCTCGGGGGCGCGGTGTTCGCGCTGCTTGTCGCGCGGCAGCGGGAGACCGAGGACCGGATCGAGTCGATGCTGTTCAAGAACGTGGGAGGGCGCCTCGCCGAGTTCCTCCTGCACGCGGCGGAGCGGTGGGGCGTGCCGACGCCGCGGGGGACGCTGATCTCGGCGCCGATCACGCACGCGGAAATCGCCCAGGTGATCGGGTCGACGCGCGAGACGGTGACGCTGACGCTCGGGGCGTTCCGGAAGGAGGGCGTGCTCGACGCGGCGGGGCGGCGGCTCATCGTGAAGGACCGCGAGGCGCTCGCCCGGAAGCGCTAGCGGCGGCGTCAGCCTGCCGCGGCGCGCGGCTGCTCCTGGAGCGTGGTGCGCAGCTTGTCCAGCCCGCGCGAGAGGCGGGATTTGACGGTGCCCACCGGCACCGCGAGGCGCTCGCCGATCTCCACGAGGGAGAGCCCCTCGAAATAGGCGAGCTCGAGCACCGTGCGCTGGTCCTCCTGGAGCGCGGCCACGACGCGCCTCACGCGGGCGCAGTCGGAGCCGAGCGCCGGGTGGACGCGCATGCCCGGGAGCACGGCGTTCATCGCCTCCGGCTCGGACAGCGCGTGGAGGGCGCGCCGGGCGTCGTCCGGCGCGACGTCGATGAGGGCGGCGAGGCGCGGCGCCATCGGGGTGAACCGCTCCAGGCGATCCACCGAGGCGAAGAGCCGCGCGCGCAGGCGGCCCTCCGGCGGGACCGGCGGCAGCGCGAGGGCGACGGCCGCGACGGCGGCCTCCGCGTGGGCGAGCCGGCGCGCGCAGTCGCCGGAGGCGCCGAGGTGCGCTTCGACCTCGGCGTCGCGCGCCCATCCCGCGCGGGCGAGCAGCGCGTCCTCCAACGGATCATCGAGGTGTCCAGCGAGCATCATCGGCTCCGCTCCTTCGAGGCGGGGTTGTGCCCCTGGACGAGTACGCGGGGGAAGGGCGAGCGGTTCCAGCGGACGTGGCGGGGCGCCCCGGACACGCGCCTGTCACGTCCGAGGAGTCGACGCGCTCGGCGCCGGCGCGCGCGCCGTTCCCAGTTGACGTGGCGCTCGAAGCGTCGATACGCCTTCGCGAGTCGACCCCGCAGGAAAGGACCGCCCATGCCGAAGCTCAGCTCCGGAACAGCCATCGCCGTCGCATTTCTCTTCGGTTGCTCCGCGTCGTACGTCGCGCCGCGCTTTCTGGTGCCGCCGGTGCAGGCGGGGACCGATCCGCCCCGGTGGGAGGTTCGGTGCGTGGACGTGGAGACAGCGCGCGTCAGCGACAGTCAGGTGATCGAGGTGACCACCACGTCCGGATGGAACCCGGTCCTCAAGCGGTTCGGGCAGGAAGGCTGGGAGCCGGTGCAGTTCCTGCGCAGCGAGATGTCCGGGAAGATCGACGCCGTGTGCTTCAAGCGGCCTCTCCTCTGACGTGCCGCACAGGGCGCGCGTGGCGCGCTGCCGCCGCGCGCCTGGAGGGCGGTCGCGCCGGGAAGGCCGCCCGCGCCGGGACACGCCGGGACGGCCGTCGCGCGTCGGGAAGGCCGCGGCGAGCGGGCGACCCTGCCGCCTGGCATTCTTGCGGCGGAAGCCGGCCGGAAGGCATGCTAGGGGGCGCCGATGGAGTCCGTGATCAAGACGTACCGGATCCGCCTTGACGGCATCCGCTTTCGCGCCAAGCACGGCGTCTCTCGCGCCGAGCGCGACCTGCCCCAGGATTTCGTTGTGTGCCTGGAGGTGGAGCTCCCGATCTCGCTGTTGCCTCGAGCCGACACGCGCGCGCGCGTCTTCGATTACGACAGGCTCGCGAGCCTCGTCGTCGAATCGGGCACGAGCGCGTCGTACAAGCTGCTCGAGACGCTCGCCGAGCGCATCATCGAGCGGGTGCTCGACGACACTCCGGCCCTCCTCGTGACCGTTCAGGTCAAGAAGTTCGGCCCTCCGACGTCGGTGTCGGTGGATGCCGCATCCGTGGAGCTCTCGGGCCGCAAGGTCGGATGAGCTCGCTCTTGCAGGCGTCTTGGGCTCTCGCCAAGGTCACGTCATGGCGGACGACGCGGGGCGGCGGACGAGGTCGTTGATCGAGCGCAAGCAGGCGTTCGCCGCGCGGCAGGCGGCGCGCGGCAAGGGCGCCTTCGACGGGCTCGCGCCGATGGGCAGCGGGCCGCCGAACCGGCATGGGATGCCGAGGCTGCCGATCGGTCAGCGCGAGGTGAAGAGCTGGCCGGTGCTCGATCTCGGCGATACGCCGGACATCTCGACCGAGCGCTGGCAGCTCGAGATCGACGGGCTCTGCGAGGCGCCGCGGACCTACTCCTGGGAAGAGTTCATGGAGCTGCCGCAGACGCTCGACGTGTCCGACTTCCACTGCGTGACCACCTGGAGCCGCCTGGACAACCACTGGATCGGCGTCCGGTTCGCCGACATCGCGGAGCGCGCGCGCCCGCTCGCGGACGCGCGCTTCGTGCTGATCGAGGCGAGCGACATCGCGCCCGGCACGCAGACCCCCTACACGACGAACCTGCCGCTCGACGAGGCCATGCTGCCCGACGTCCTGCTCGTCCACTCCTGGGAGGGCAAGCCGCTGCCCCGTGAGCACGGGGGCCCGGTGCGGATGATCACGCCGCAGCTCTACTCCTGGAAGGGCGCGAAGTGGATCCGGCGGATCACGTTCAGCGCGTCGGATCAGCCGGGGTTCTGGGAGATCCGCGGCTACTCGAACACGGCGTACCCGTGGTTCGACGATCGGTACGGCCGCCGCTAGGCGGGGCGCCGAGGAGGGCGAGCCACCATGCCTGGCGAGGAGAGCGTGAAGCGCACGGAGGCCTACGCGAGGGAGCACCTGGCCAACGAGCGGACGCACCTCGCCTACGTGCGCACGGCGATCGCGCTGCTCAGCTTCGGCATCACGCTCAACCGGGTCAGTCTCTATTTTCTGGAGGCGGGGCCGCCGGCGGCGCCCGGAGGGCCGCGGTCGTTGCTGCGCGAGGTCGTGGGCGTCGGCGCGGGGATGGTCGTGCTCGGGATGGCGCTCATCGCGTGGGCCGCGACGCGTTACCTGCGCGTCGCGCGCGCCATCGATCGCGGGGAGTACCGCCCTGACCGGACGGCGATCCTGATCTTCACGGCGGCGCTCTTCCTGGCCGGCGCGGCGAGCATCGCCTGGCTGTTCGCCTCGTGATCCGGAGGCGAAGCGTCCCGGTGCGACGAGGCGCGGCCCGGCGAGCAGGGGCGCACGGCGCACGGCTGCGGACGTCCCCTCCTCGCGGCTCGGCGTAGAACACGGTGTCAGTCAGCGGCTTTCCGCTGACGAGCACCGCTTTTCCTCCCTTCGACCTCGCGCCTGCCCTGCTGGAAGGCTGCCTCGCCAGCGGCGCATTCTGGTGAAAACTTGCGTGACGGCCGCGGGCCCGACGCGGCATAGTGCGCGCCTCGGATGACAGGCAAACGACACCCCGGCGGATTGGGGCCGCCAGGGTGCCGGCGCCTCAGCCTCGTGCCGGAGGACTGGAGCATGGGTAGGCCCATCGCGCCTTGGTTTGTTGGTTGCATTCTTCTCATCGGCCCAGCGACGTTCTTTGCATGTGGTGACGTGCCCTATATGGGCGGAGACTGCGCGGTCACGGATGACTGCGAGTCGGAGCACCAGTACGTGCCGGGCACGGTCTGCGTCGATGAGCGCTGCGTGTGCGGCGAGCCGGGCAAGGTGATCTGCTGCGCGCGCGGCGAGGAGGGCTCGCGCGGCGAGCAGGACTCGGAGTGTTTCAAGGCGTGCCTCACCTGCGACGAGTGCGCGGAGGGCACCGAGGAGGGCACCGAGAAGTGCTCCGGGGTGTCCGTGCCGCCCGGCGGCTGCGAGAGCGACGCGGAGTGCCCTGGCCCGCCGGACCCGCGGTGCGGCGCGGGGCGGTGCGTGGACGGCGCGTGCGCGGTGGAGATCCACGAGGGCCCCATCGAGTCGCAGCTCCGCGGCGATTGCAAGATCGAGAAGTGTACAGCCGACGGCCGTGTGGTCAGCGCGGCGGCCCAGGATATCTACGATGACGGCAACCAGTGCACCCTCGACGTCTGCGAGATCGATGAGCCGCGGCATCTCCTGTTGAATGAGGTCACGTGCCCCGCCTCGGGCGAGGGGCGATGTCATGAAGGCACCTGCGTGCAGTGTGTCGACACGGACGCTTCGCTGCGCTGTCCCGGCGGGCGCGCGTGTGATGGCGTCTGGTGCGTGCCGGAGCACTGCGTGAACGACGTGCAGGACGCCGGTCGCGGAGAGACCGGCTTCAACTGCGGTGGCCCGTGCCGGCCCTGCCAGGCGGGGGACCGCTGCCGCGCGGCCACGGACTGCATGAGCGGCGTGTGCACGAACGAGACCTGCATGATCCCGACCTGCAGCGACGGGGTGAAGAACGGCCGGGAGTCGGGCGTCGACTGCGGCAAGCAGTACTGCCCGCGCTGCGCGCCGGGCCGGGGCTGCCAGACCGGCGCGGAGTGCACGAGCGGCGTGTGCTGGGCTGGCGTCTGCGAGGCCCCCACCTGCACGGACGGCGTGAAGAACGGCGACGAGGCCGGCGTCGACTGCGGCGGCGAGGGGTGCGGCGGACCGTGTCCTGGCTGATCCTGGCGGACGGGCGAGCGGCACGTGCGCCTGTGGGTGGAAGGATGGCCATTCCCGTCTGGGGTCATCGGTCGCGTTCTACGTCATGCCGACGTGCGGCGTCACCTTGTGCGGGCGCGTCGTCGGGGTGGCGATAGGCGGGCACACACAGACCAACACGTACGTTGCCGGGCCGCTGGGCTGGTCGATGAGCGGCTATGCGGATTGGGTCGGCGGGGGTAGTTGTATGCTCCCGGGCTCCGTGGCCGCCGTCGTCGTTGACGGGGGGTCGATGGGCAAGGCGACGATCTACGCGTGACCAAGGAAAAGAGATCTCCTTCTCGCGCCGGCTCCGCTCGCAGCGCTCACGCGGGGGCGGACGTCATTCATCCTCCGCCGCGCCGTGCGCCAGCACCGTCTCGCCACCATTCTTGCCAAGCTCGATGAGCCGGCAGGGCGTCGCCTTCCGGAGCCGCTCCGCCAGCGGGCGGGAGTGCGTCGTGATCCACAGCTGACTCCGGGACGCCGCGTGCACAAGGAGATCCCCGAGCGGCCCGAGCAGATCCGGATGCAGGCTCGTCTCCGGTTCGTTCAGCGCCAGCAGCAGCGGCGGCCTCGGGCTCAGCAGCGCCGCCAGGAGGCAGAGATAGCGCGCCGTGCCGTCCGAGAACTCGCGGGCGTCGAGCGGCCGTGACATCCCGGGCAACCCGAGCTCGACGCGGAACCGCCCCTGCGTCGACGAGACCTCGAGCGACGCGCCGGGAAACGCGCTGGAGACGGCATCCTTCAAGGCGCCCCTGTCGCCGATATCGAGGATCGTCGCCAGCGCCGCAGCGAGATCGTGGCCATCGGTGCTGAGCACCGGCGTCCGCACCCCGACCTGCTCGACCCGCAACGGCGCGCCGGAGTCGGTGCGGAAGTGGTGATAGAACCGGAAGTTCATCAGCTTTTGCCGCACCACCGAGAGCAATGGAAAGCGATGCGGCTCCACCACCTGCGCCAGCACCGACTCCGAGCCCCAGAGCGAGAAGGGAAAGGTCACGCGATGGCCGTCCGCGTCGCGCGCGAAGGCCGAGCCCGCGGCCCGCTCCAGCATCGGCAGGCGGCGGCGCTTGTCGAGCAACCAGAGGTTCTCTTCCTTGATGTCCGGGTCCAGCTCGAACGGCCCTCCAGGCGGCGGCGTCAGCCCGCACTGAAGCTCGTAGACGAGCTGATCGAGCCGCACCCGCAGCGTCATCCGCACCGGGCCTTTCCTGCGCTGGCCAGCCCAGAGCACCGAGGGCATCCCCCCCTCCTCGGCCAGCGTGCGCGCAAAGGTCCCGCTCGCCGCGGAGCCGAGCAGCACCATGGTGCGATAGAGATTGGTCTTGCCGACGCCGTTCGGTCCGACAATGACGTTGACCTGCGCGAGGGGGAGCGTCAGCTCGCGAATCGAGCGGTATCCCGCGACGTGGAGCTCCTGGACCGTCATCCCGCCCAGGATAGCCTATCGCCGGTCACCGGCCTTGCTACCGCAGGCGGTGCTCGCGGAGCACGTCGGCCGGCACCGCCTCGCGCGCGAGCTCGCAGAGCCGCGCGTGGTGCGTGAAGAACAGCACCTGTGTCGTCCCCGCGAGCTCGCCGAGCACCGCGAGGGCAGCCCGGGCGCGGTCGTCGTCGAAGTGGATCAGGATGTCATCCAGGATGAGCGGCATCGGCTCGCCCGTGCGGGCATGGTGCTCGAGGCTCGCGAGGCGCAGCGCGAGGTAGAGCTGGTCGCGCGTGCCGTCGCTCAGGCCCGTCACGTCCACCTCGCGCTGCACCGGCGCTTTCGCGGGCTCTGCCGCTGCGTCCGCTGGCGCCTTTGCGGGCTCCGCCGCTGCATCCACAGACGCCTTCGCGGGCTCTGCCGCTGCGTCCGCTGGCGCCTTTGCGGGCTCCGCCGCGCCGTCCGGCGCGGGCGCCCTCGCGGCCGCTGCCCCGCCGACCCCCGCGACGGACGCCGCCGCGCGGACGCAGCGGAGGATCGCCTGCTCGCTCTCGTCGTAGCCCACCCGGAGGCCGGCGAAGGCGCCCAGCGTCAGGCGGTGGAAGAGCGCGCTCGCGCGCGCCAGGATCGGGCCCTGGTTGCGCTCGCGGTAGCGCTCGATCTCACGCTCGAGCAGCACCGCGGCGAGGCGCGCCCGCACGTAACGGCGCACCTCGCCGCGCAGGTGCGAGAGGCAGATCTGCGCCTCCGCGGCGGCCTCCGCGGCGCCCACCGTCGCCCGGAGGTGCTCGCGCTCCTGCTCCAGGCTCCCGAGCGCCCTGTCGATCCGGCGCCGCTCGTCCTCGAGCGCCGCGAGGCGCTCCTCCGCCCGGTCGAGCTCGAGCGCGAGCGCGTCCCGCTCCACCCCCGCGGTCTCCTGCTCGAGCGCGGCGATGCCCGCGCCCTCGCCCGCCTCGAGGAGCTTGCCCTCGTTCTCGACGAGCTCGCGATCGAGCCGGCGGGCCTCGCGCGAGCGCTCCTCCGCCAGGGAGAGGGCGGCGACGTCGTCGGCGTCGTCGTCGCCGCGCGGGACGCCCGCCGCCTCGAAGAGCTTGGCGAGGCGCGCCTCGGCGGCCGCGCGGCGCGCCTCCTGCTGGTCCAGCTCGCGGCGCTTGTCGGCGAGGCTCCGCGCGATCTCGCCGCGCTCGCGGAGGTCGGCGCGCGCCTTGTGGTGGCGCTTGATCAGCTGATCGGCGGCCTGATCCGCCGGCAGCGGGGCGAGGTCCGGCGCGTGCCGGGACGCGAGCTCCGCGACGTCGGCCGCGAACGCCCGGGCGTCGCGCTCCATGCCGCGCACCCGGCGGCGCTCGTGGGCGGCGCTGTCCGCCTTGCGGAACAGCACGCCGAGCTCGTCGAGGATCGCCGTGGCCTCGTCCGCGGAGGCGTCGCCGGGCAGGCCGAGCGGCCGCACGCCCTCGGCCCACTCGGCACGCCACGCCTCGAGCGCGCGCGCGTGCTGCGACTGCTCGCGCTCGAGGTCCTCGATCTCGCGCTCGAGCTCCTTGCGCTCCCGCAGGAGCTCCTTGCGCTCCCGGGCCGCGCCCTCGATGGCCGCGAGCTCCTGCTCCGCGGCCTCGACGAGCGCCGGGAGGCGCGCGGGCGCGTCCTCCGGCGCTCCGGCCGCATCGCCGCGCGCGCCCACGTTCGCCGCATCACGGCGCGAGCCCACGCCGGCCGCGTCCCCGCGCGAGGCGCCCGGCGCGGCGCGGGCGCCCTGGATCGCCGCGTGGAGCTCGGCCGCGTGCGCCAGCATCCGGGCCCGCAGCGCCTCGGCCTCGGCCTCCGCGGCGCGCAGCCGATCGACCGTGGCGGTGAGGACCGCGTAGCGGCCGAGCCAGCCGCGCATCTCCTCGGGCGAGCGCGGGGCGACGCCCGCGGGCCGCCACAGCTCGATCCACGCGGCCTCGGCCTCCTCGGCCCGGCGCGCGAGCGCGGCGCGCTCCGTGGCGAGCTGCGCCTGGTCCGCCTGGGCCCGCGCCTCGTCCGCGAGCAGCCGCGCCAGGCGGGCGACCCGGTCGGCCTCGCGGCGCAGCCGATCCGCGAGGGCGTCGGCGGCGCGGACCAGGTCGGCGTAGTCGTCGGGCTTCCCCCGCGCGGCCGGCGGCTCGTCGCGCGCGGCGAGCGACGGTCTGCGCCGCGCTCCGGGCGAGGCGGGCGCGTCCGCGCCGATGTCGAAGAGCGTGGCGGTGTGGATCGTCGCCGCCGCGCGGGCGCCCGCCTTCGCCTGGAGGGCGCGCACCAGCGCCTTGAAGGCGGCGTCCCGGCGCTCGCGCGCCTCCGCGAGGTCGGCCTCCGTGGGGACGGCGCCGGCGCGCTGGAGCGCGTCGATCTCGCGGGCGCTCTCGCGGAGGCGCGCCTCGATCTCGGCGGCGCGCTCGCCGAGCCGCTCGCGCTCCCGGGCGAGCGCGCCCCACTGCGCGGCCGCCCGGTCGACCGTCTCCGGAAGCGGGACGGGCAGGGCGCTCGCCTCGGCCGCGGACAGCGGCCGGCCTTCGGGCGCATCGCCGGCGTCGAGGCGCGCCTGCCGCGCTGCCGCCTCGCCAACGTCGAGGCGCGCCTGCTTCGCGGCCGCCTCGCTGACGTCGAGGCGCGTCCGAAGGCCGGCCGCGCCGAGGCCGAGCCGATCGCGCTGCGCGTCGGCGTCGCGGGCGAGCTGCGCCGCCGCGGCGGCGGCCTCGCGGAGGCGGTGCTCGAGGTCGCCCTGCTTCTGCGCGCGAGAGAGCGCGCCGCGGAGCGGGGCGGGGTCCTCACCCGACGGCAGCTCGGCCAGCCTGCGCGCGCAGGCGTCGCGCCGCGCGCGGTGCGCCGAGAGCAGCCGCTCCACCTCGCGCGGCTTGGCCTCGGCGGCGCCGCGCTCGCGGGCGAGCTTCTTGATGCGCGCCTCGGTCGCGACATCGACGCGCATCGCCTCGAGCCGCTCGGGGTCGTCGCCGCCGGCGAGCAAGGCGTCCCGCCCGAGCCTGCGGAGGATCGCGCGCGTGTCCTCCTCGACGCCGTGGAGCTCCGCCCGGACGCGCGGCAGGTCGACGGCGGCCTTGCGGTGGCTCCCGAGCCGGGTCACGAGGCCGTCGATCGCGCCCGCGTCGAGGTCGGCGAGCGACGCGGGGACCTCCAGCGCGGCGTGGCGCGCCTCGAGCTCGGCGATGTCGGCGCGGAGCCGCGAGGCCTGGGCGCTCGCGTCGGCGGCGCGATCCTGGGCGTCCTCGCGGTCGCGCTGCGCGCTCTCGGGCAGCAGGACGACGTGGCCGAGGGCGGCGCGCCGGCCGAGGATCGCGCGCCGCGCCTCCAGCAGCGGGAGCACCCGGAGCGCGCGCCGGAGCCGCTTGTCGGTCGACCGGAGCGCGCGCAGCTCCGCGTCGACGCGCTCCTGCTCGGCCCGCTGCTCGTCGATCTCCTGCCGCTTGCGCGTCCAGTCCGCGGGCGGGTGAGCGGCGCTCCTGGCCCCGTTGCGGGCCGCCTCGAAGGCCTTGATGGCCTCGTTGAGGGGGCGGGTCCTCGCCTGGGGCGTGAAGATCTCGTCCGCCTCCTGGCGCAGCGTGGTGAGCAGCTGCTGCAGCCCCGGCCCGCCGAGCCCCGCGCCGAACAGGCTCTGACCGACGTCGCCCTTTCCCTGGAGCAGGGCCTCGGCGCCCTGGCGGAGCGTCTCGTGGGTGAGCCCGAAGGAGGTCCGGAAGAGCTCCTCCGTCACGCCGCCGAGCACCGGCGCGAGCGCGGCGTCGTCGAGGGGGTTGTCGTCCGGGTCGCGGAGCGTCTTCACGCGCCCCTTGCGGCGGACGAGCGCGAGCGCGGCGTCGCCCCTTCCCGCGAGCCGGCCGCCGACGCGGAGATCGGTGTTGTGGTGCAGGTGGGCGTCGGGCGTGATGTGCGGGATGCCGTAGAGCAGGCCGCGGATCGCCCGGAGCGCGGTGCTCTTTCCTGCCTCGTTGGGGCCGTAGACGACGTGGAGGCCCGGCGACGGCGAGGAGAAGTCGAGCCGGAGATCCGTGAAGGGGCCGAACGCGAGGAGGTGGAGCTCTAGGATCTTCACGAGATCGCTTGCCGGGCGCAGGGGACGGTGCCCTCCCCTGAACGGATAGCAAGTGCGGAACCTCCGGGCGTTGTCAAGCCGCACCGCCCGGCGCCGGGGCGCGTTGCGCGGCGCCCGTCCGCCCGATGAGAGGGCGCCAGGCCGTGTCGTGCTGAAGTGGCAGGCGGGCGGGCGGAAGGCGCCGAGCGTCCGCTCCGCTCGGCGGCGCTGCGTCGCCGGCTCAGCGGGGATGCGTCGCCGGCGTGTGGAGGAAGGCGCTCCACGAGCCGCGCCGCGGCGCCTTGCCGAGCAGGACCTCGGCGAGCGCCTCGCTGATCGGGAGCCCGGGGGTCCGCTCCAGCCAGAAGAACTCGCCGGACGGGTTGACCTCGAGGAAGACGTGCCGGCCGTCCGGCGTGCGGAGGATGTCGAGCGCGCCGTAGTTGAGGCCGAGCTGATCCATCAGCCGGAGCACGCCCGTCTCGATGTCGGGCGGGAGCGTGTCCTTGCGCCAGGCGTCGATGAGCTCGATCCCCTGCCGGCGCCAGTCGACCTCGGCGCCGGGCGCCGCCTGCGAGTCGACCGAGGCCGTGAAGACGCGCTCGCCAACGACCGTGACCCGCAGCTCGCGCGCCTTCGGGATGTTCTCCTGGAAGGTCATCGGGCAGAGCGAGAGCCCCCGCATGTCCGCGAGGTCCTTGGCCTCGAGGGCGTTCGTGAAGACCACCTGCTCCTCGCCGTCGCGGTAGACGGCGAACGACGAGAGCATCTTGGCGATCACCCCGCCGGGGCAGGTCGCGGCGAAGGCCCGCGCCGCGTCGGCATCGTTGGTCGTGAGCGTGCGCGGCGTGTCGAGGCCGACCTCGCGCGCGATGTCGAGCTGCACCTGCTTGTTCGACGCGAAGCGCACCGCCGGCAAGGGGTCGACCTGCGGGACGCGGAACGCCGCGAGCATGCCCTCCGCGGTCTGCTTCGCCTCGTGGACCGACGCGGTCCGGAGCTGCGGATCCATCGACGAGGGCAGCCTGGCGCCGTAGGCGACCCGGCGGTACCAGACGGCGGTCACGTCGCCGAGGTCGAGCGCGCCGTCCCGGGTGGTCAGCGTCGAGCGGCCCGCCCCGGCCCCCGACGAGAGCGAGAGCCGCGCCCCCGCCGGGAAAGCGTCGGTGTCGAAGCGGAAGGCCCGGCCGCCCAGCCTGGCGATCGCGGCGGCGACGCGGTCGATGCACTCATTGTCTTCGCTGTGCGTGATGATGAGGACTGTCACCGGTTCTCCGTCGGAGCGAGCAGCGCCTCCGCCAGCGCGTCGGCGATCGGCAGGCCGAGATCCCGCTCCAGCATGCCCCACTCGCCGGCGGGGTTCACTTCGAGAAAGACGTGCTCTCCGCCCGGCGTCCGGATGAGGTCGACGGCCCCGAAGACCAGCCCGAGGGCGCGAAGGAGCGCGCCGAGCTGCGCTTCGACGTCGCGCGGGAGGGCGTCCGGCTCCCACCCGATGCCGACCTCGCTCACGTCCGGGTGGCGCCAGTCGACCGCGATCGACTCGTAGCGGGTCGCGTCGAGCGCGCCCGGGAAGCACCGGCCGTCGACGCAGGCGACGCGCAGCTCGCGCGCCTTCGGGATGCGCTCCTGGAAGACCATGGGGCTCTGGCGCAGCCCGGAGAGGGCGTCGAGGTCGGCCTCCGCGACGGCGTGCGTGAAGACGAAGGGCGCGCCGCCGGCGAGGCTCGTCGAGAAGGGCGTGAGCATCTTGGCGACCACGTTCCCCCCGAGGCGCGCGAAGAAAGCGCGGACCTCGGCCGGGTCGTTCGTCACCACCGTCTCGGGGATGCGCAGGCCGACCGACGCGGCCGCCGCGAGCTGGCGCAGCTTGTCCTGGGCGCGCTCCTCGGCTTCGGGCTCGTTGATCCAGCGCCGCGCGGGGAGCCCGCGCAGCCACCCGGTCAGCGCCGCCATCGACTCGCGCACGCAGGCGCCGCGGTACGCCTCGGGGATGCCCTCGCCGAGGTTCGGCGCCCAGAGGCGCCGGAGCCAGACAGCGGAGATCTCGTCTCCGTCGATCTCGGCCCCGGCGTCCTCCAGGCGGCGGCGCACGCCGCCCGGCCCGAGCGCCGTCGAGAGCGTGATGTCGCGAGGGAACCGGTCGACGTCCAGGCGGACGGGGCGAGCGCCGCGCCTCCGCAGCGCCTCCGCCACGCGCCCGATCCCGAAGTCGTCCCGTGAGTGCGAGACCAGGAGGACGCTCGCGCTCGCCGTCGTCACGTCAGGGGGCCTCTCTCGCACGGGCGCGGGCGGTCCATGCGATGCTCAGGCCTCGTCGCCGTCCGACGGGTACTTGAGCGTGGTGAAGATCGGGTCTTTCCCGCCTCCCCCGCCGTCCTCCTGGTCCGACGGGTACTTCAACGTCTGGTAGGGCGACCTGCCGGCCTTGACGCCGGTACGGACGCGCTTCTGATCCTCCAGGAAGCGAGCGAAGAACGGCACCGCCTCGGCGTCGTCCTTCTGCTCCTGCTGCTCGGGCTCACGGTTGTCGATATCGGCCATGGGATACCTCCAGATGGTTGCGTTGCCGCGGCGACGGAGCCGCCGAGGACAAGAGAGCTACCGTAGCGAGCAACCGGGCGGGGGTGCAAGAGCCCGAGGACGATTTCGGCGCTCTTCAGCACAATTGCAGCGGGCTCGACGTCGTGATTCCACGATCCCGTGATGCTGCGATTCCGCTGTTGCGGCGATCTTTCAATCACGGGCGCTCGATTGTGTTGAATCGTGTTGAGCTTGGTTACGCGTTGTCACGACGTCGTCACGACGTCGTTACGGAAGGTACGGAAGGTACGCGATGTTGCGGGCGATTTCGGTGGGTTCCGCTCGGCCGCTGGCGGTTACCCGCCGCGCGGCGTTCGCGGTTCACTTCAAGGCCAGCTCTTCGTCGCCGTCGGAGGGGTACTTCATGGTGACGTCCTCGTCCCGGTCCGAGGGGTACTTGAGGGTCTGGTAGATGCCGCCGGCTTTGACGCCGGTCCGGATTCGCTTCTGATCTTCCAGGTAGCGAGCGAAGAACGGCACCGTCTCCGTCTGCTCCTCCTGCTCCGTTTGCTCGTTCTGCTCGTGATCACGATCGATATCAGCCATGGGGGACCTCCAGATGGAATGACTGCTTTGCGGCGGAGCCGCGGAGGAGAGCATTCATTCAATCGGTCCGCGCTGCACGTGAAGTTTTGCCAGGCTCAACGCCTTTACCCGGGCGATGGGTGCGACTTCCTGCGCATCCTTCGCTCGTGTACCTTGTCGCGACCCTTCATGCCCGCCGGGTTCTCACGCTCGATCCACGTGATCGCGACCGACGGCCATCGCGGCTCGATCGCGGGCGCCGCGATCGGCGCGCTCCTGCTCGGGGGCTGGCTCGCGTGGTTCTTCCTCGCGCGCGTCGGGCAGTACGAGGCGAGCGTGAGCGCGCGCCTCGAGGTGGGGCAGGCGGCTCACCGCGTCGAGGCGCCCCTCGGTGGGAGGGTCGCCGCGGTCCGCCTCGACCTCCTCGGAGCGGAGGTCGCCGCGGGCGACGTCCTCGTCGAGCTCGACGTGGAGCCGCTCCGCCGCGACATCGACGACAAGCGGGCCCGGCTCTCGGCCATCGCGGGGCAGATGGGGCCGCTCCGGGCCGAGATCGCGGCGCGCTCGCAGGCGCTGCGCGACGGGGCGGAGGCGGCGCGCGCGCGCATCGACGAGGCGAAGGCGCGGCTCAAGGAGGCGGAGGCGGGCGCGCGCTTCCAGGAGATCGAGGCGGCGCGGGCCGTGCGCCTCCGGCAGGACGGGCTCGTGTCCGAGGCCGAGGCGGCGCGGCTCGCGGCCGAGGCGCTGTCGAGGCGCTCGGCGACCGAGGCGCTCGATCGCGCCGCCGCGCGGGCCGACGTCGAGCGGCGCACGGGGCAGAGCGAGCAGCAGGCCGAGCTCGCGCGGCTCGACCGCGAGGCGGCCTCGCTCGACGGGGAGCGGCTCGTGCTGGAGGCGACGATCGAGGGGCTGCTCGCCGAGATCGAGCGGCGCAAGATCCGCTCGCCGATCGCAGGGCGGGTCGGTGAGATCACGGTGCTGCGGGCCGGCTCCTTCGTGCGCGAAGGCGACGTCGTGGCCGCCGTCGTCCCGCCCGGCGAGCTCAGGGTGATCGCGGAGTTCCCGCCCTCGTCCGTCGGGCGGATCCGCGCGGGGCAGGCGGGGCGCCTGCGCCTCGACGCGTTCCCCTGGACCGAATACGGCACCCTGGCCACCACCGTCGAGCGCGTCGCCAGCGAGGCGCAGGAGGGCCGCATCCGCGTGGAGCTCGGCGTGCGCCCCGATCCCGCGTCGCCGATCCCCATGCAGCACGGGCTCCCTGGCAACGTCGTCATCGAGATGGAGCGCGTCTCGCCGGCGTCGCTCGTGCTGCGGGCAGCAGGGCAGATCGTGAGGGTCCGCGGCGGAGCGGACGGGTGAGCCAGGGGACGGCGGGCGCCGATCGACGTTCTTCGCCACGATCCGCCCCGGAGCGCGCAGCGAGCGCCGATCCCCGCCGTAGGCCGCCGAGCCCGAGGCGGAGGCTCCTCGCGCCGGAGGTCGTGCAGACCTCGGCGATGGATTGCGGGCCAGCCACGCTCAAGTGCGTTCTCGAGGGCTTCGGCGTCGGCGTGAGCTACGGGCGCCTGCGCGAGGCCTGCCAGACCGACGTCGACGGCACCTCCATCGACACCCTGGAGGACCTCGCGGAGCAGCTCGGGCTCGTGGCCCAGCAGATCCTCGTGCCGCCGGAGCACGTGCTCCTCGACGAGGCCCAGGCGCTGCCCGCCCTGGCGATCGTGCGGCAGTCGACCGGGCCGCTCCACATCGTCGTGATCTGGCGCCGGCACGGCGGCCTCGCGCAGATCATGGACCCGGGCACGGGGCGGCGCTGGGTCACGCGACGGCAGCTCGAAGCCGAGCTCTACCAGCACGAGCTGCCCCTGTCCGCGGCGGACTTCCGCGCGTGGGCCGCGAGCGACGGGTTCACGCGGCCGCTCGGGCGCCGGCTCGCGTGGCTCGGCGCAGGGAGGGGGTCGATCGAGGCGGCGCTGTCGGACCGGGACTGGCGAGCGATCGCCGCGCTCGACGCCGGCGCGCGCCTTGTCACGTCGCTCGTGCGCTCCGGCGGCCTCGGACGCGGACGCGAGGCCGCGCGGGTGCTGGGCGCGCTGCTCGATCGAGACGCCGGGGCCGCCCGGGAGGAGATGATCCCGCCCGGCTTCTGGACGGCGCGCCCGGGGCCGGCCGGCCTGCGCGGGGAGGAGCAGGTCCTCACGCGCGGCGCCGTGCTCGTGCGGATCCGCGGGCGGAGACCGCTCAGCCTCGCCCACGCGCCGGCAGGCCGCGACGGCGCGCCGGGGGCCGGCGCCCCCGAGCCTCCGGCAAATGCCGAGGCGGCCGCTCCCGGCGAGGTGGCAGCGCGCGGCGAGGCGCGCCTCCCGCCCGACCTCGCAGCCGCCCTCGCGGAGCGCGAGATCCCGCCTGGGCGCGCGCTCCTCCGGATGATCCGCGAGGATGGCCTGCTGACGCCCGCCGTGCTCGCCGGAGCGCTCCTGCTCAGCGTCGCGACGGTGGTGCTGGAGAGCCTCCTCTTCCGGGGCCTGCTCCAGATCTCGAACGATCTCGCGCTGTTCGAGCAGCGCCTCGCCGCCATCGTCGCCCTCGCGGCGTTCCTCGCGGTGGAGCTCGCCCTCGATCTCTCGCTGACCACGGGGATGATCCGGCTCGGGCGCCACCTCGAGGTCCGGCTGCGGATGGCGTTCCTCGCGAAGATCCCGCGCATCGGCGATCGCTACTTCCACAGCCGCCCGGCCTCGGACATGGCGCAGCGCGGCCACAGCTTGCACGTGCTCCGCGGCCTGCCCGCGTTCGGCGGCCAGATCGCGCGCTCGGCGCTCGACCTCGCGGTCACCACGGCCGCGATCGTCTGGATCGATCCCGCGAGCGCGCGCCTCGCCGTGCCGGGCGCGGCGCTCGCGCTCGCGCTGCCGTTCGCGGGGAACCGCGTCCTCGTCGAGCGAGACCTGCGCGTCCGCACCCACGCCGGCGCGCTCACGGGCTTCTACCTCGACGCGCTCCTCGGCCTCGTGCCGATCCGGGCGCACGCGGCGGAGCGGGCCGTGCGGCGCGAGCACGCGGGCCTGCTCGGGGAGTGGGCGCTCGCCGGTCGCGCGCTCCTCCGCGCAGCCCTCGCCGTCGACGGGGCGCAGGCGCTGATCGGCTTCGCGCTCGCCGCGTGGATCCTCGGCGATTTCCTCGCCCGCGGGGGCGCCCTCTCGCGGGCGCTCCTGCTCTTTTACTGGGCGCTCGCGCTGCCCGCGATCGGGCAGGCGCTCGCGAGCACGCTGCTCCAGTACCCGGGGCACCGCAACACGGCGCTGCGCTTGCTCGAGCCGCTCGGCGCGCCGGAGGAGCCGCGCGCCGGCGCCCCCTTGCGCGCGCCCGCCGCGGCGGCGCCGCTCGCGCAAGGGGGCGCCGGCGGCGCGGGCTGCGCGATCACCTTCGAGCGCGTGCGCATCCAGGCGGCAGGTCATGTGATCCTCGACGGGGTGGATCTGACGATCGCGGCGGGCAGCCACGTGGCGATCGTGGGGTCCTCGGGCGCGGGGAAGTCGAGCCTCGTCGGGGTCCTGCTCGGCTGGCACAGGGCGAGCGAGGGCAGGGTGCTCGTCGACGGCCGCCCCCTCGACGGCGAGCGGGTGCGCGCGCTGCGCGAGGAGACCGCGTGGGTCGACCCGGCGGTCCAGATCTGGAACCGATCGTTCCTCGACAACCTCCGCTACGGCGCGCCCGACGACGCGGCCGACTTCGGCGCCGTCGTCGAGGAGGCCGAGCTGCGCGAGGTGCTGGAGCGGCTGCCGGAGGGGCAGAAGACCCTGCTCGGCGAGGGCGGAGGGCTCGTCTCCGGCGGCGAGGGGCAGCGGCTGCGCCTGGGCCGGGCGATGCTGCGGAGCGAGGCGCGGCTCGCGATCCTCGACGAGCCGTTCCGCGGCCTCGATCGGGAGCGCCGCCGGGCGCTGCTCGCCCGGGCGCGGCGGCGCTTCCGCCGCGCGACGCTCCTGTGCGTCACGCACGACGTCGGCGAGACGCGATCGTTCGAGCGGGTGCTCGTCGTGGACGGCGGGCGCGTCGTCGAGGACGGGGCGCCGGCCGAGCTCGCGGCGCGCCCCGGCTCGCGCTACCGCGCGCTGCTCGAGGCCGAGGCGGCCGTGCAGCGAGGGCTCTGGTCGAGCGGCGGGTGGCGCCGGCTGAGGGTCGCGCGCGGGCGCATCGCCGAGGCGGCGGGGGAGGACGCCGGAGCGACGCGGGAGGGTGGCGGAGCGCCAGCGGAGGGCGGCGGAGCGCCAGCGGAGGGTCAGCGGAGGTGACCGCCGAGGCGCAACCTGGGTGGGAAGCCCGGCCGGACGGGGCGGAGGCGCAACCTGGGTGGGGGGCCAGGCCGCAACCCGGGTGGGGAGCGCGGCCGGACCAGGCGGTCGATCCGCTCGGCGCCCTCGAGTGGCCGGCGGAGCGCCTCGGCGACGCGCTCGAGGCGCTCGCGACGCAGAGCGGCCTCGGCCCGCGCGCGGCCGCGGCGCCCGTCCCGACCGCCGGGCACCTCCGCAGCGCGGACGCGCTCGGGGCGTGGATCGATCAGGCCGCGGCGTACCTCGGCGTCGAGGCGGAGCCGATCGCGGCGCGCTACGACGAGATCGGCGAGGCGCTCCTCCGCGTCGCGCCCGCGCTCGTGTGGCTGCGCGACGGCGAGACGCCCCGCTTCCTCGCCGTCGTGGGGCGCAGGGGGCGCGACCTCGCGGCGCTCCGCGCCGACCGCTCCACGGCGCGCGTCCCTGTCGAGGCGATCGCCGGCCGCATCTGCCGCCCGATCGAGGCGCAGGTGCTCCCGGAGATCGAGCGCGTCCTCGCGCGCGCAGCCGTCCAGCCGCGGCGGCGCGGGCGCGCGCGGCGGGCCCTGCTCGACGAGCGCCTCGGGCCCGTGATCGTCGACGGCATCTGGAGCCTGCGCCTGCCGCCGGGCGCGCCGCTCGGGCGGCAGGCCCTGGCCGCGCGGATCCCGCGCCGCCTCCTCGGCCTGCTCGCGGCCCACGCGGCGGCCTACACGCTCTGGATCCTGGTGTGGATGACCGTGGGGCGCAGCATCCTCGACGACCACCTCGACGAGGGGTGGCTCGTCGCCGGCGCGCTGCTGCTCGCGACGGTCGTGCCGCTGCGCCAGCTCATGGCGTGGCTGTCCGGCCTCGTCGCGATCGACTCGAGCGCGCTGGTCAAGCAGCGCCTGCTCTCGGGCGCGCTCGCGCTCGACGCCGAGGAGGTGCGCGGCGAGGGCGCGGGCCGCTTCCTCGGCCGCGTGATCGAGTCCGAGGCGATCGAGGGGCTCGCGATGGGCGGCGGCGTCGCGGCGGTCGCTTCGGCGTTCGAGCTCGCGGCGGCGGCGGCCGTGCTCGCCCAGGGCGCGGCGGGCCCGATCCACGCGCTGCTGCTCGCCGCCTGGGCGGTCCTGGTCCTCGCGCTCTGCGTGCGGTTCTACCGGCGGCGCGCGCGCTGGACCGCCGCGCGGCTCGCGATGACGCACGACCTCGTCGAGCGCCTGGTCGGCCACCGGACCCGCCTCGCCCAGGAGCGCCACGGCCGCTGGCACCACGGCGAGGACGAGGCGCTCGCCCAGTACCTGCTGCGGTCGCGCGACATCGACAGGAGCCAGATCGAGATCGGCGCGCTGATGCCGCGCGGCTGGCTCATCGCGGGCATCGCCGGCCTCCTGCCGCCGTTCCTCGCGGGCACCGGCTCCGCCGGGGCGTATGCGGTGGCGCTGGGGGGCGTCCTGCTCGCGAGCCGCGCGCTCCAGGGCCTGTCGGGTGGCCTGTCGAGCCTCGCCAGCGCGGCGATCGCGTGGGAGCAGGTCTCCACGCTGTTCCAGGCGGCCGCCCGCGGCGGGCCGCCGCCGCCTCCGCTGCCCCCCGACGCGGGGCGATCGCCGGCCCTCGCGCGCGGGGAGGCGGAGGAGCGCGCCGGCGGCCCGGCCGGCGCGGCGGACGCCGAGGCCCGCGCGGCGGTCCTCGAGGCGCACGAGCTGTCGTTCCGGCACAAGGGACGGGCGCGCCCCGCGGTCATCGACGTGTCGGTGCGGATCGCTGCGGGCGACCGCATCCTGCTCGAGGGGCCCTCGGGCGGCGGGAAGTCGACGCTGAGCGCGCTGCTCTCGGGGCTGCGCGCGCCCGACGCGGGGCTGCTGCTGCTGAACGGGCTCGACCGCCACATGCTGGGCGCCGCCGCGTGGCGGCGCCGCGTGGCGGCGGCGCCGCAGTTCCACGAGAACCACGTCCTCGCCGGGACGTTCGCGTACAACCTGCTGATGGGCAGGCGCTGGCCGCCGAGGCCCGACGACCTCGCGGAGGCCGAGGAAATCTGCCACGAGCTCGGCCTCGGCGAGCTGCTCGGCCGGATGCCGGGAGGGCTGGAGCAGGTGGTGGGCGAGACGGGCTGGCAGCTCTCGCACGGCGAGCGGAGCCGGCTCTACATCGCGCGCGCGCTGCTGCAGGGCGCCGAGGTCGTCGTGCTCGACGAGAGCTTCGCGGCGCTCGACCCGGAGACGCTGGAGCGCGCGCTGCGCTGCGTGCTCCGGCGCGCGCGCACCCTCGTGGTCATCGCCCACCCGTAGCCGCGGAGAGCGCGCTTCATCGCCTTCCATCGGACGGTCGTCAAGCCCACTCCATGGCCTCTCCCCATCTCGACGGGTCGACTCCTGTCTCGCTCTATCTCTTTCGTGTTCACGACACACGCCCTGGGCAAGGAGGAAGCCCAAGCGGCGCGCGAGCTTCAGGGCGAGCTCACGTCGCGCAATTTCGCCACACAGGCAGCGCTGACCTCGATGTCGGTTTGCTCCTGATCGCTCTCAGGCAGCTCCGTAAGGCACGTTGCGCTCGACAGCTGAGCAGTGACAGCGGTAGCGTTGTCATGTGCATATCGGCGCTGGACGTCATCTGTGTTGAGCCTAGAATTC
The DNA here is from genome assembly GCF_051521375.1 of Sorangium sp. So ce693. Classification (NCBI taxonomy): domain Bacteria; kingdom Pseudomonadati; phylum Myxococcota; order Polyangiales; family Polyangiaceae; genus Sorangium; species Sorangium sp. So ce693. Next base: position 10,398,359 of record NZ_CP150347.1, on the reverse strand, counting down.
ATTTCAATGCTGGAGTTCAAGACGGAGAGGCGGTTGCCCATCGGCGCGGAAGTGCTCACCGGGAAGGGAGTCCACTTCCGTGTCTGGGCGCCGGGCCGGCGCAAGGTCGAGGTCGTCCTGGAGGCCGGGCCGGGGAGCGGCGGGGCCGCCCCGCTGCGGCCCGAGGAGGGCGGTTACTTCGCGGGGCTCGTCGCGTCCGCCGCGAGCGGCACCCGCTACCGGTTCCGGCTCGACGACGGCGAGGCGCTCTATCCCGATCCCGCCTCGCGGTCGCAGCCGGAGGGGCCGCACGGGCCCTCCGAGGTGATCGATCCCGGCGCGTTCTCATGGAGCGACGCGGCATTCCGGGGCGCGCCGCTGAAGGGGCAAGTCGTCTACGAGATGCACATCGGGACCTTCACCCGGGAGGGCACGTGGGAGTCCGCGGCCCGCGAGCTGCCCGAGCTCGCGCGGATCGGCGTCTCCCTGATCGAGCTGCTCCCCATCGCCGAGGTCCCCGGCCGCTTCAACTGGGGGTACGACGGCGTGAACCTCTTCGCGCCGACGCGCCTCTATGGAAGCCCGGACGATCTCCGCCGCTTCGTGGACGCGGCGCACCGCGCCGGGATCGCGGTGATCCTCGATGTCGTCTACAACCACCTCGGTCCGGACGGCAACTACCTCGGCCAGTTCTCCGCGGACTACTTCACCGATCGTCACAAGACGGACTGGGGAGCGGCGATCAACTTCGACGGCCCGCGATCCGAGGCGGTGAGGGAATACTTCATCTCCAACGCCGGCTACTGGATCGACGAGTTCCACCTCGACGGGCTCCGGCTCGACGCGACGCAGAACATCTACGATGGCTCGAAGGACCACATCCTCGCCGCCATCGCGCGCCGCGTGCGGGAGGCGGCGAAGGGCAAGGAGACGTTCCTCGTGGCCGAGAACGAGTCCCAGGAAGAGTGGCTGATCCGCGCCGCCGAGCGGGGCGGCTACGGGCTCGACGCGATCTGGAACGACGATTTCCACCACAGCGCCAAGGTGGCGCTCACCGGCCATAACGAGGCCTATTACAGCGATCACGAGGGTTCGCCCCAGGAGCTCCTCTCCGCCCTGAAGCACGGGTTCCTCTTCCAGGGGCAGCGCTACCACTGGCAGAAGCAGCGGCGCGGGACGCCGGCGCTCGGCGTGGATCCGGCCCGCTTCGTCCTCTTCCTGGAGAACCACGATCAGGTCGCCAACACCGCGCGAGGCGAGCGGCTCTGCCACATCGTGAGCCCAGGCAGGCTCCGGGCGATGTCGGCGGCCCTGCTCCTCGCCCCGGGGACACCCATGCTCTTTCAGGGGCAGGAGTTCGGGTCCTCGGCGCCGTTCCTCTTCTTCGCCGACCACAACCCCGAGCTCGCCCCGCTCGTGCGCAAGGGCAGGGCGGAGTTCCTCGAGCAGTTCCCGTCCTGCGCGGCGCCCGAGGTCCGCGCGCAGCTCGACGATCCGAGCGACCCGCGGACGTTCGAGCGCTGCAAGCTCGATTTCTCCGAGCGCGAGCGCAACGCCGCCATCTACGCCCTCCACGAGGACCTCATCGCGCTCCGCCGGCGCGATCCGGTGATCCGGGCCCAGCGCCCGCGCGGCGTCGACGGGGCCGTCCTCTCGGCGCACGCCTTCCTCCTGCGCTACTTCGGCGACGACGGCGACGACCGGCTGCTCCTCGTCAACCTCGGGCGGGACATCCACCGAGGGTCGTTGCCGGAGCCGCTCTTCGCCCCGCCGCCGGGGCGCCGCTGGGAGACGTCGTGGTCCAGCGAGTCCCCCCGCTACGGGGGCCAAGGCAGCCCACCTGTCATCACCGAGGAGGGCGTCCATATCCCGGGCGAGGCGGCGATCCTCCTCCACCCCGTGGTCGGGACGCCGGTGCCCGAGAAGACGAGCGCCAACCCGCGCCCGGAGGAGCCCAAGAAGCATGTACGCTGACGAGATCTGCCGGAGGATGGTCTGGTCCCGGGGCGCCGCCCCCACCTCGCAGGACGACGCCGAGCGCGGCTCGGACCCGCTCACGCGGGAATGGCTCGTCACGAACGGCCTCGGCGGTTACGCGTCGGGCACCGTCTCCGGCGCGGTGACCCGCCGCTTCCATGGACTGCTGATCTCCGCGCTGCCGGCCCCCCTCGGCCGCACCATGATGCTCAGCGATCTCTCCACCCGGATCTTCACCGCGGACGACAGGGTGTACCAGGTGGGCGGTCAGGAGCCCTGGCTCGACGACGGCGGCGCGCAGGTCATCGATCTCGCCGAGTTCCGCCTCGAGGCCGGGCTCCCCGTCTGGCGCTACGAGGGCGCGGGGATGGCGATCGAGCGGCGCCTCCTCATGCCCCACGCGCAGAACACGGTCCATGTCACGTACACGCTCGTCGAGGGGACGGGGCCGGTGCGGATCGAGCTCCAGCCGTGGGTGAATTTCCGGCCGCACGAGGGCGCGCTCGATCGGCCGGTGGCGGGCCCCTATGCGCTCACCGTGGTCGAGGATCGCTACGAGCTCGCGTCGCCGAGCGACCTGCCGCCGCTCCGGCTGAAGGTCCAGGGCGCTCGGGCCGAGTTCAGGATCGAGAGCGCCCGGCTGCGCAACGTGCGCTACCGGATCGAGCAGAGCCGCGGATACGACGCCGTGGGCGAGTTCTACAGCCCTGGCCGCTTCAGCCTGGAGCTCCCGGTCTCCGGCAGCGTGACCCTGATCGCGTCGACGGAGGCCTGGGAGACGCTCAACGCCCTCTCCACGGACGAGGTGCAGCGCGCGGAGCACAAGCGCCGGACACGGCTCCTGCTCGCGGCGGCGCCCCAGGTCCGCACCGGGCCGGCGGCGGAGCTCGTCCTCGGCGCCGATCAGTTCCTCATCAGCCCCGCCGGCCGCGTCGAGGACGCCGCCCGCGCCCGGGCCGCCGGGGACGAGGTGCGCACCGTCATCGCGGGCTATCACTGGTTCACCGACTGGGGCCGGGACACCATGATCAGCCTGGAGGGGCTGACGCTCGTCACCGGGCGCCACACCGAGGCGGGCTACATCCTGCGCACGTTCGCCCATTACGTGAAGGATGGGCTCATCCCCAACATGTTCCCGGAGGGCAAGAACGACGGGCTCTACCACACCGCCGACGCCACCCTCTGGTTCTTCCACGCGCTCGATCGCTACCTGGCGACCACCGGGGATCGCGAGACGCTCCGGCTCATCCTCCCCACGCTGATCGACATCGTCGAGCACCACACCCGCGGGACGCGCTTCGGGATCCGCGCCGACCCGCAGGACGGCCTGATCCGCCAGGGGGAAGAGGGGGTTCAGCTGACCTGGATGGACGCGAAGGTCGGCGATTACGTCGTCACGCCACGCCGGGGGAAGGCCGTGGAGATCAACGCGCTCTGGTACAACGCCCTGCGCCTCATCGAGCGCTGGGCGCGCGAGTCCGACGGCGACGGCGCGGCGAAGCGCTACGGCGTGGCCGCCGAGCAGGTCAAGGCCTCCTTCAACCGGCGCTTCTGGTCCGAGAAGCACGGCTATCTCTATGACGTGATCGACGGCGAGCAGGGCGTCGACGACGCCTTCCGGCCAAACCAGCTCCTCGCGATCTCTCTGCCTCACCCCGTCCTCGACCCTGCGCGCTGGAAGGGGATCGTCGATCAGGTGAAGGAGCGGCTCTGGACGCCCGTGGGCCTCAGGTCGCTCGCGCCGGGGCACCCGGACTACAAACCGAAGTACTTCGGCGACCTCCGCGCCCGGGACATGGCCTATCACCAGGGGACCGTGTGGGGGTGGCTCATGGGCCCGTTCATCGACGCCTGGCTGAAGGTGTATCCCACCGATCTCGCCGGGGCGCGGCGCTTGCTCGAGGGCTTCGCGCCGCACCTCGACGAGGCCTGCGCCGGCTCGATCAGCGAGATCTTCGACGCCGAGCCGCCGTTCACGCCCCGCGGGTGCGTCGCCCAGGCGTGGAGCGTGGCCGAGGTGCTGCGCGCCTACGCCCGGACGGCCCCCTCGGGGGGCTGAGCATTCCCTCGAATTGTTCGAGAAAAAATTCACAGGGAGGCGGGGAGACGGGGAGCGTGCGACCAGGCAAGGCTGGTCCCGAGGGAAAGGAGTGAGCGGTAGCTTCTGAAATCGGGTTTTCGCTGTTCAGCGGGTGCGAATCCCGCCCGGCCAAGGTCACGCTTGACCAGCCGGAAGCCAGCCTTGCGGCGCATCGTCGGGCACCGCAACTACTTCGGCGTCAACGGAAACCTGCGGAGCATCGCGCTTCTGATCCGTGCGGCCGAACGGGCATGGCACAAGTGGCTATGCCGGCGGAGCCAGCGTGCGCACCTGAACTGGAAGCGGTTTCAAGAGCTGCTGCGGGATTTCCCGCTGCCTAGAAGGGTCTGACGTGAGAATTTTCGGCAGCTACCCGGAATGCAGGGCAGCCGCGGCTCTCTGGGCCGTCGTCCCGCTCGTTGCGCACGCGGGGCGAGCACCCTCCACGATGGCGAGCTTTGTTGGGCAGAACTCCTCGCCATCAAGAAGCCTGCTCGATGAGAGAGGCTGCGGCATCAACGGGACTGCGCGATAATACCGGGGAGGGCACCGCCGACCCGCAGACCGGAATGCATCGCACGGAGGCTCGTCATGCTCGGGCTGCGGGCCATCGCGAGGGCCTGGGCTGGCGTACCGCGGATCCAGGGACGAACTTAGGGAACGCTGTACTAGGCTGCGTCGCGCCCGTAGGGTGGCAAACTCCGGCCCGCAGAAAGGCTCCAGCCTTCCGGGAGATTGCTGAGGCAGCATCGGCTCATCCCGCCCGGTCGCGACACCGTGGTGTTAGAGAATGCTCACGCGCTCTCCGTGTCAACAAGCCCATAGCGAACCGAGCGCACCGTGAGCAGCGGTTTGTCGCCGAACCCCGCAGCCTCGGAGAAGAGGCTGACGTCAAAGAACACCGCAGCGTTCGTGTGCGACGGCTGCACGGTGCGATCCCAGTCCGCCACGAAGCCGGCCAGCTCCGCCGCGAAGGCGTCGATCTGCGCCCCGCCGTCGCCGTTGATGACGAGCTCGACGCTCGGCACGAGGGCGGCCGGGAGGTGCGTGGAGATGCTGCCCGCGCTCCCGACCCTCGAGGCGCGGCCGCGCACCGCGGTCGCGGCCACGGGCCGCGTCAGCTCGTACCCATAGCTGGCGGCGACCCGGAGCACGCGCGTGCTCCCTGCAGGCGCCGCCGAGCGCGCGAGCAGCGCGACGAGGAACGACCGCAGCGCGGCCTTCAGATCGCCGATCGAGCCGCTGCCGACGTCGAAATCCGAGGGGACCAAGAGGCGCGGCACGAGCGCTGAGGAGAAGCTCGTGTACGGCGTGCTGTAGATGAAGAGCTCGCACGTCGTCTCCCCCTCGATCAGGTCGGCGTTGCGCTGGACGGCGACGCCCGTCTCCACGTAGGGAATCATCACCACGTCGAGCTTCGACAGACGGACCCGGTACACGAGCGAGATCCCCGCCGGGACCTTCGGCGGGTACTGGTAGACGCCCGTCGCGCCCGAGGACGACACGAACTGGAGCGGGCGGAACCCCTGGCAGTCCCCGGTGTCGACGGCGAGCTGGGGCCAGAGCGCCATGGGGTTCCCGGCCTCGGCGACGAGGTCGAGCTGGACGAGGTCTCCGGATCCATCGTCGGTGTGCAGGAGCGTGTAGGTGTACGCTCCAGGGGCGATCTCGTCCCTCTCGCGCACCGCCGAGAGGCGCGCGGGCGGCTTGGGCACGAGCGCGTTCGATGGCCACGCCGCGGCCACCGCGGAGGCGATCGCGGCGAACGCCGCCACGGCGTTCTGGACCGCGAGGTCGGGCGGCGCGCCGGGAGCGCGCGTGGTCAGCAGCGCCAGATCGCGCTGCAGCGCCGGGTAGACCGAGACGAACTGGGCGAGGGCCGCGAAGATGGGGTCGTCGCCTGTCCGCGCGATCGCGCGGTCGCCCGCGCCGAGCTCGACCCCGATCGAGAGCCGCAGCCGGCCGGTGTCCTGAGCGGCGTCCTGGCGCGAATACGCCGCGTCCGCATCCCAGCGAGCGAGCTGGTCGACCGCGTCGTACGGCGCGCCGTACGACGCGGTCGCGGTCTGCGACACGAGCGTCGGCGGCAGCGGATACGCGCGCAGCGGGATCGGCAGCGTGGCGCTGTCGATCTTCCCACGCTTCTCACGATCGCCCCCGATCGGGTGGACGAGCGTGAGCCACCGCGACGGCTGGTACCCGTCGGGATCCGGCGCCCCCGACGGCACCTCGATCGCGCCCACCGCGTAGTCGAGATCGACCGTCGCGCTGCGCTGCTCGGCCGCCGACTGTACGGTCAGGAGGAACGTCAACGGCGCGGGATCGGCCGCCGTCGTCCGGGCGAGAGGCACCTTCGCGGTCGAGAGCGACGCGTTGCGGACGGGCGCGCTCGACGCCGGCTGGGTGAGCGTCGCCTTCCCGGAGAGGCGCGGAGCGGTGACGGGATCGGTGTACCCGGAGGAGACGTCGACCGCGGCCTGCACGAGGCTCGTGATCGAGTACGCGCTCGAGAGCGTGACGAGCAGCGCCTGATCCATCGCCGCGATCGCGGCGGCGCGGCGCGGATCCGGGTCGCCGTACTCGCCCGGGCCGCCGCCGTGCATGACGTACTGGACGCGGCCGGCGATCGACTGCGCGAGGCGCTGCTTGGCCGCGACGATGCGCTCGAGGTCGTCCAGCGACGCCTCGCTCGCAGGGACCGCGTAGACGGGCGAGAGCATCGTGTCCATCGCCGCGAGGAACGAGGCGCCCCACACGTCGAGATCGATCGAGGCGAACACGATCGGCAGCGGCGTGCCGGTCAGGCCCGCGCCGGAGACGTAGGGCGTCACCTGCGCCGTCCCCGATACGAGCGACGTCGAGAGCGGCGGGATCGCGAACGAGCGCAGCGCGGACGCGCCGCGGAGCTGGAAGGCGATCTGCGGGCCGTAAGGGCCGGCGAAGTTGACGATCCACAGGGTCCGGTCGCTCGCGTCGTCCGCCTCGGTCGGCGGATCGCCGGTCGCGACGCGCACGCCGGGGAGCGCGGCCTCGACCGCGGTCGCGAGCGCGTCGAGCGACAGCGCGCTCGCCCCCGCGCCGCCGGCGCCGGTGTCGGGCGGCACCTCGAAGGCGCTGGTCGCGACGCTCGCGGCGGCCTTGAAGGCGTCGGCGATCCACGCCGGCGTGCGCGCCTCGGTCACCGTGACGCCGAGGCGGACGATCGGACCGGCGAACGACGGCGCGATCGTCGCGCTCACCGCGTTCTCGACGGCGACGGGCAGCAGCAGCGCGCCCGGCGGGACGAGCGCGACGTCGGCGATCGAAGGCGCGAGATCGTCGATCGATGGCGCCGGCGCGCCCGGCCGGGCGAGGCGCCCGAGCAGCGCGTTGAGCGTGTCGTCGGCGAGGGTCACCAGGGCGACGCCGCCGAGGGAGAGCGACACGCCCGGCGCGACGAACCCGAGCACGGCGGCGTTGGCGCGCGCGACGCGGGCGGCGTCCGGGGCGCCGTCCGGCGCGATGAGCCCGTAGCGCGCGGCGATCCGCGCCAGCGTGTCCGGCGCGCCGCCTTCCTGGGCGATCGCGATCATCGGCGGGCACAGCCACAGCCCGCCCTCGCGCGGAAGGCTCGGCGTTGACGCGTTGTCGCGCGCGAGGCTCCCGGGCGTGACCGTCGCGCCGATCGCCGCGAACGCGGCCGCGAGCGACGCGAAGGTCGAGCTCGCGTCGGTCTGGACCGTCCTCCCGGTCGCCGCGTCGCGCACCGTGATCCCCGCGGCGAGGAGGCCGGGGCGGTCGAGGTTCAGCGCGCCGAGCGCGGCGGGGTCGTCACCGGCGAACTTCGCCGCGATCGTCGCGAGATCGGCGTCGGTCGCGAGGGCGCGATACGCCGAGCAGCGGTCGGCCCCGTCGTTCGTCACCGTCGCCGGGATGGTGAGCTTCGCCGTGGAGGCGAGGATCGCGCCCTGGTTGACGGCGGGCGGAGTCGCCGGCTGGAGATCGAGGTAGAGCGCGCGCCCGAGCGCGCCCGGCGACACGCCGTGCTGCGCGGCGAACTGGGCGATCGTCACCCCGTCGCCGCTCGGCGACGAGGCCGAGCCGGGGCCGAGGAAGAGCGATGTGCCGGCGGCGTAGAGATCGGCCAGGTCCTCGTTGGCGGCGGCGAGCGCGGTGATGGTGAAGCCGAAGCGCTGCTGCAGCGCCCCGAGCGAGTCGCCCGGGAGCGGGGCGACGTCGTCGATCGTCAGCGTCACCGGCGTGCGGAAGAGGCCCGCCGTGGTCTGGTTCGCGACCGCGATCTCGCCGATCGTCACCGGCAGGCCGAGATCGCCGAGCTTCTCCGCCAGCGAGGTGAAATCGTCGCCGCTCGTCGTCACCGCGACGCCCGCGACGGCGATGGAGAGCCCGTCGGTGAGGGGCGCGGTCGGGTTCGCCTGGGCGATGCCGGCCACCGACGCCTGCGTCGCGGCGGCGAGGGTCGCGAGCGCGTCGTCCGCGCCCGGCTGCACCGTCCGCGCGGGCGCCGCGAGGACGACCGTCGTGGAGAGCGCCGCCCACGGGTTCTGCCGGGCGAGCATCACGGGATCGAGGGTGTTCGCCGCGGCGATCGAGGCCAGCGAGTCGCCCGCCACGGTGGTGTAGAGCGCGGGGATGGAGAGCGCGGCGCCGCCGAAGACCGCCGCGTAGAGGGCCTCGCCGTTCGCCGCGAACAGGTCCGAGAGGGCGATCCCGTAGGTGTCGGCGACGGAGCCGATCGTCGTCGCCGCGCTCGAGGGCGCGAAGACCACAGGCTGCGTGGCGCGGAGCGCGTCGAGCACCACCCACGCCCCCGCCACGAAGTCGCGGAAGGGTTGAATGGGCAGATCGTGCAGGATCGGCGCGCCGCCGCCCTCTAGCGTCGTGGCGAGCGCGAAGCCGACGTCGGGCTGCGCGATCTGGTAGTACACGCGCAGGTACGTCGCGAGGTCGGCCCCGACGTTCTGCGCGGCCCGCGCGCTCGAGAGCGCCGCGGTCGGCAGGTACCGCTCCGTCTGCATCGAGAGGCGCAGCCCGATCGAGGGGCTCCCCCCGCTGCCCCCGGCGAGCGAGTACCCGGCCGCGCACGACGGCCACTGCCCGAGGCCGACCAGATCGTCGACGTAGCGCACCGGCTGGGTCAGCGAGCCGCCCCCCGGCACGGGCATCGTGTTGCCGAACGGATCGTGGAAGGCGAACGCCAACGTGACGGCCGCGCCCGGTGCGACGCCGGCGTACGGGCTCTCGGCCGCCGCGGGCAGCGCCGGGCTCGCGCTGCCGTGGCGGCCGAGCGCGAACGGCGCGATCGCGATCGCCTGGTGGTAGTCCCAGCGCGTGTTCGGCGCGCCCGGCGGCGGGGCCCCGCCGCCCTCGGTCGGGCGGCTCTGCGCCGGCCCGACCGGGATCCCCTCGCCGCTCTTCAGGAAGCCGGGATCGCCGCTCGCGTTCGGGACGACGCGGTGGCCGAGCATGTGGAAGAGCTCGTCGAGGATCGCCGCGCCGTCCATCTCGGTCAGCGCGCGCGCGTTGCCCGGGTCGGGGTGCGCGCGCGTGAGCTGGAAACCCGCGCTCCCCGCGGGGATCGCCGCGGTGCGCGCAAGCGCGCCGGGGTAGAGCTGGACGAGCCCGGTCGGCGCGAGGATCGGCGCCGCGGCGTTGCGGCCGAACGCCGCGAGCGCCGCGGGAGTGAGGCCGCTTCGACCCGCGAGCGTGGCGAGCGTGTCGTCGATGCGCACCGCGTCCGTCTTGCTGCCGCCCGCGCCGTCCGGGACCTCGACCGTCGCGCCGGGCCGGAGGAGCTGCGGCACGTCGGCGTTGAGCGTGGCCACCGCGCCCGCGTCGAGCGCGATCCCGAATCGCTGCTCCGCGAACGCGGCGGCGTCGGCGAGCGCGCTCGGCGCGGCGACGAGCCAGGTCGCCGCCTCGACAAACACGTTGCTGCTCGCCGCGTCCACGTTGTCGCCGACGATCGCGCAGTTGTTGAACGGGAGCATCGGCGGGTGCGCCGTGTTCTGCGAGTCGAGCACGACGAGCAGGGCCAGCTCCGCGACCGGGCCGCTGGTGAACAGCGCGCCCGGCAGGCCGGCGCCGCCGCTCGCGTTCACATAGCGCAGGGAATAGCCGCCGCTGCGCGCGATGGAGGCGTCGCGGATGAGCCGCAGGAACGCGCCGGCGCTCGTGATCGGGGCGACGTGCGCGGCCGCGCCGTCGTCGCGGACGAGGAACCGGTTGCGCAGAGGCCGCGCCGCTGCGCCGCTGTGGCTGAGCGTGGACAGGTTGGTCTGCACCAGCGCGGTCGCGGGGGCGAGCTGATCGGAGAGCAGGCCGGCCTCGGCCCCGCCGGCCGGGCTCGGCGGATAGAGCAGGTACAGCGTGGCGCCGTCGTGCGTGAGCTGCGCGTCGATCGCGTCGAGCAGCGCGATCCCGTCGCCGTCAGTCCCGACGACGGACACGATCGTCGCCGCTGTCTCCGCCGCGGCCTCGTCCGCCGGGAGCTGCTGCACCGAGAACCGCAGCAGCGTCGCCCACGCGAACCCCTTCGCGTAGGTCACGGTCATGCCGTCTGCGCTCTGGTGCGTGCCGATCGCGACCGTGTAGGGCGGCTGCCGCGCGCCGTCGGCCGCGAGCCGCGCCACGAGCGGATCGGGGAACACCCACAGATCGGGGTTGCCCGCGACGTTGCCGAGCTTCACCGGGTTGAACACCGCGCCGTCCGGCAAGGCCGCGGGCTGCCACGCGATGTGCTGCTGCAGCGTGGACCGCGCCGCGGCCAGGCGGAACAGCGGCAGCGCGGAGAGCTCCACGGACGGCGCGAACGCCGCGCCCGCGATCTCGCCGATCACCGCGATCTGCTCCGGCGTGAGCTCGAAGCCGAGCGTCCCGGGGAGCGACAGACACGGCGCCGCGACGCTCTGATCGAACGCGATCGTGTAGCCGGCCGGCGGCGGCGAGGTGATGGCGATCTGCTGCCCGGTGAGCGCGTAGAGCGGGAGGGTGGTGATCGCGCCCAGCTTGGCCGGATCGCGCATCTCGGCGATCGTCAGACGCTCGAACGCGCCGTCGCTCGGATCCGGCAGGCGCAGGCCCGCCAGCAGGAAGCGCGAGGCCATCGGCGCCAGCGTCGTCCACTGCGTCGCGGCGAGCCCTGGAACCAGCGCGTCGAGCGCCATCTCGGTGACGTCGGCGACGGTGACCGCCGCGCCGGGAGCGAAGATCGCGAGCGCGCCGGCGCCGTCGATGGCCGCCTCGATCGCCTCGAGCGTCAGGTTGAAGAGGGCGGCGATCGACGCGAACGTGTCGCCCGCGCGGACCTCGTAGGAGAGCGGCGGCAGCGCCAGGAGCGCCTGCGGCGCGAGCAGGTTCACCTCGGGCGCGACCGCCAGGAGCGCGGCGATCACCGCGTCGAGATCGGTCAGCAGGCGGGTAGCGAGCGACGCGGCCGTCTCGCCGGCCCAGATCGCGCGGGTCATCGGCGGGAGCGCGATCGTGGTCCCCGGCGGCTGCGGCGCGCTCGGATCGGTGACCGTCAAGGTGTTGTGCGCGAGCACCCACGCCACCATGCCGAAGAGGTCGACGCGGCTCTGCTGGATCGCGATCGACGTCGCCGCGACACGGATCAGCGTGTCCCCGGCCACGGTCGCGTACGCCGCGAAGGCCGCGCCCGGCGGCATCGCGAGCTGCGGGCGCCGCGCCGGGTCGATCGGCAGGTTGAGCGCCGCGATGGGATCGGTGCCGGCCGGGAAGAGCCCCGCGTTCCCGGGGAGCGCGAGGATCTCCTGGGCGAGCGGCTGCAGGCCCGGGAACCCCTGCACGAACGGCGCGCCGGCCGCGCGCACGGCGAGCCGCGCGAGCACGAGGTTCAGCGTCTCGCCCGCGAGCGTGGTCCACGACAGCGAGGCGAACGTCACCGCCGCCCCGCTCCTCAGCACCCCAGCCGCGCCCGCGTTCTGCGCGGCGATCTGCTGCGCCGTGATCTGCGCGCTCGCCGGGAGCACGGCGTTGAACGCCGCGGCGATCGACGCGAAGCTCTCGCCGAGCTTGATCTGGTGGTGCACGCCGTCGAGCGCGATCGGCGCGGCCGGCGCCAGCACGGCCTTGTCGCGGTTCGCCGGGACTACCGCGATCGCGGAGAGCCCGGGGGCGCCGAGCTGCGCGCGGATCTCGGCCAGCCCGAACGGCTGCTTCGAATCGGCGTACGCGAAGGCGTAGCCGTGCAGCACGTCGCCGGCCGCCTTGACGGCCGCGCGGAGGAGCATGGCGAAGTACTGCTCCAGCACGACCTGCGCGATCGGGGTCGTACCCCCGATCGCCGCGCGCGCGCTCGGTCCCGCGGCGCCGCCCTGCTGCGCGACGAACTTCTCGTAGTCGACGGCGAGCAGCGCGAAGTACGCCCGCATCTTCTCGAGCGTCGTCTCGTCGAGCGGGTTGAAGCTCGCGAAATCGATCGGCGGCGCCCCGCCGGCCGTCACCTTCAGCACCGGCGGCATCGGGAACACGCCGACCCCGGTGTCTCCGCCGCCGCCCGCCTGCGGCGCACTCAGCGAGAAGCGGTAGTTGCGATCGAGGAAATCCGCGAGGTACGCCGTGTAATCGATCGCCGAGGCCAGCGCCTCGTCGTCAGCGAGCGCCCGGTTCGCGAGGGCCACGTCGTCCGCGTCGACCCGGCCGTCGTCGACGGGCTTGCCGAGGCTGGCGCGCGCGTTGGCGATCGCCCAGCGCACGAGCCCCTCGAGCACGTCGCCGACGCCCGGCCCCGCCGCCCCGTCGAGGGGCGCGGCGTGCGCGGCGAGCGACCCCGCGCGCGCGGGGATCCCGTCCTCGATCCCGAGCAGCAGGATCATCGCCAAGCCCCCGCCGGCCCTGGTGAAGGCGGGCATCGCGCGCAGCGGGACGGCGCGAGGGCTCGCGAAGACCGCGCGCGCGCTCCAGGCCAGCGTCACGTCGCCGGCCGCGAGCCGCGCCGCCATGCGCGCGAGGCGCTCGTGCCGCGCGAGCCCCGCGAAGAAGCGGCGCTGCGGCGCGTGCACCGATCCGCGGCGCGCGAAGAGGTGCCGGCTCGCGCTCCCCGAGGGCTGCGCGAGGGTCCACGGCGCCGGCGACGCCGAGCCGATCGTGAACGAGGCGCTGATCGTCGCCTGGAAGGAGCAGTGGATGGTGAAGAAGACGATCTTGACGCTCACCTCGACGGAGACGCTCACCGACAGCGAGATGTAGATCGGCTGGTGCGCCTCGATGACGAGGGTGGCGCTCGCGTACGCGGTGATGGAGACGCTGGCCTGGACGATGGCGAAATCGATCGACCCGTAGAGGCGGCCGGTGATCGCGATCGTGCCCTGGAGCCAGTAATACTCGTCCTTCGGCGTCGCCGCGTCGGTCGGGTCGAACCACCCGATCGCGCCCTGCAGGACGCCGACGACGGTGACCGAGAGCCCGCCCGTGAGGATGCCCTCATCGATGGTCTTGCCCACGCCGACCGAGAGCGCGATCCCGAGCTCGATCACCGGGCTGAAGCGGCCGTTCGTGATCCTCGGAACCCGGCTCGAGGTGTCCCCGTCGAGCAGCGCGAAGTAAAAGCCGCCGTAGCCGATGAAGGGGAAGACCTGCAGGCAGAACGAGCTCGAGAAATCGAGCCCCTTGGGGAAGCCGAGATCGACCCGGAAATTGCCGTTCGTGTAGATGTCGAGCACGACCACCGGCAACGTCAGCGACACCTCGCCAAACTCGAGGTGTCGCATCGCGTCGGGCAGCTTGAGCTCGATGTGATAGACACCGATGGTGTCGGTGACCTTGCGATAGAGGATCTCGAACTTCAGCCCCGCGAAGCTCTTGGCGCGCTCCCCCGAGAGCGCGATGAGGATGCCGTAGAGGTTCGGGTCGTTGAAGACGAAGGTGAGCTTCAGGGTCTGCAGGAGGGTGAAGTCGGCGCCGACGAGCCACCCGCTGTCCTTGGCGAAGCGCAGGCCGCCCTTCGACGTGAGGTTGGGGAGGTTCGAGCCGCCCGCGGGCAGCGCGAGCTTCTCCATCTTGTCGATGGCCTCCTCGACGCTCTGCGGCTTCCACGCCGGGTCGAAGGAGACGTGCTGGCCGATCCCGACGTAGCGCAGATCGAACATCTTGTCGCCCGCCCCCGGGACCGCCGGCGGGTTCTCGTTGATCGGGTCCCACGAGAGCTTCGGGTTCGACGAGCCCGTCCCGAAGCGCACGCCGAGGAAGGTCCCCGAGATCTCGATGCGCGTGGTGCTCGGCCCGGTCGGGTTCTTCTTCCAAGAGAGCGCGAGCTCGGTGATCGAGAGGAAGCCGAGATCAACCGAGGCCTCGTAGGCGAGCGAGACGACCTTGTTGGTGACGTCGACCCGGAGGACGAAGGCGTCGAGGCGAACGTCGAGGAGCTTGTCCCATGGCGCCCCGAACGAGACGTCGTACGTGGGGTCGACGAGGTGGACGAGGTGCCCGAGCATCGACCCGACCGTCTCGTCGACGAGGTGCAGGGTGAAGACGGTGCCGACCGCTCGGTCGTTGCTGAGGACGGCGTCGACCTGCGCGCTGATCGGCCCGAGGCTGATCTGTCCGTCGAGCGTCGCGGTGTACTTCTTCGTCGCCCCGGAGGTGTCGACGGTGACGTGGATCGCCATCTGCCGGAGCGCCAGGATCTGCGCGCCGAAGAGGGAGAAGCTCGCGTCGGCGACGGCGCCGATGCCGAAGATCTTGGCGGCCTTGTTGATATCGATGGTGAAGGCGCTGACCGCGATCTGGAGCAGATCCTCGGGGACGGAGATGCCGCCGTCGAAGAGCTTGTCGGCGACGTCCTTGAGGGAGAGCGCGATCGGCGCGCCGCTCTGGTGGCCGCTGATGCGCAGCCTAGGCAGCTCGACGGTGACGTCGAACCGCATCTTCTGATCGTAGTCGAAGCCGGCGTGGAGCAGGATCGTCTGCGCGACACGCCCAGCGAGGAAGACGACGTTCCAGGTGCCGTCGAGGGTGAGCGTGTAGTCGCCCCACAGCGTCCACGGCTGCAACGTCCCGACGCTCAGCGAGAGCGACGCGACCTTCGCGCGCGTCGTGAACGTCATGGTGTAGCCCAGAAACCCGAACGTATCGAAGTATCGCTTCAGCTCCAGGGCGGGGCCGCTGAAGAAGCCGTCCCACGTCTGCCCCGCGACCAGCGATCCGAGTGTGCTGAGGCTCATGCCGCCGGCGACGGGCAGCACCATAAGCTGCAAGATCGGCGTGCCGACGCCGACGATGGGCATCCCCACCAGCACGTCGGCGGAGCCGCTGCCCAGGGTGATCGTCGCGCCCAGGAAGATCTGCACAAATTCCGAGGTGGTGCTGTCGTCCCTGGTCTGCTGCGCGTAGACGGCGCCGATCCGCGGGTTGATCAGGGTAATGATGTCATCGATCCCGAACTCCGGAATCCCGAGCTCGGCGTCGAGGCTGAAGCTCAGATCCTGCCGATCGTCGCGCGTGATGCGGCCCGCGAGCCTGTAGCGGTTCGAGAGCCCGAGGAGCGCCACGAGCGGGGTGAAGAAGCCCGTCGGGGCGACGTCCGCGGAGAAGCGGAGCCCGGGATCCGCGCCCGCGTTGGAGAAAGTGAGCTCGGGGTCCTCGAGATCGAAGCTGTCGTACGGCTGCTCGGCAAGGACCGGGAAGCTCGTGCTGAACACCCAGGGGACGGCGGCGCCGGTCGCCGCCGTGCGCGTCTCCACCGCGAGCGAGATCTCGATCGTCGTGTCGAAGGTAAAAGCGATCGAGGCGCGGCGCCCTGCGAGGTTGAGGAAGCCGTCCGCCCCCGAGGGGATCGCGACGTCGTCCAGCGTGAAGCCCGAGGGCGGCGGCGACGGCGGGATCTGCGCCGGATCCGTGCGGAGCAGCAGAGTCCCGTCGGCGCGCTGGAGGTCGCGTCGAATCAGGGCGTCGAGCCCCGTGATCTGCAGGAGCGCATCGTTGATGCGGAGGAGGCCCCCGGGCGCAGACGACTGCGAACGAAACACGTCGGCGAGCTGCTGCGAGGTCAGCATTGGCCTACACCTCGAGGAGGATGGGGAGGTGATCGCTCGTCCCGTCCGCGACCGGTGTGAGGGCGTCCTTGAGCTTCGTCGGGATACCGATGTGGCCGTAGTTCCAGCGGCGCTGGAAGACATCGATTCCATTGTCCGGCATGTCGGCATAGCTCGCGAGCGGAACGGACATATCCGTAATGAATGGTGGATACGGAGCGCCCGCCACGCGGTCGACGACCTGGCACGAGGGCGTAAAATCCGGCTCAGCGCCCTCGGTGTAGTTCAGGAACGCGAAATCAAGGGACTCGGGCATGTGGTAGGCGGCCGGCGTCGCCTCCAACGCAGACAACACGCGCGTCGACTGGTACACGTCACCCTTGCCGAGGATCGTCCCCATCTTCGGAGGCCAGAGGTCGCCGAAGCCCTCTTGCTGGTCGCCGAAGCCCTCTTGCAGGGCGCTGAGCGAAGCCGCCTGGGACGTGTCCGGAGCGCTCAGGTTGATGTTGAAGTCTCCGGCGAGGAGGGTGATCGTCTTTTCGCCGGGGGAGAAAGGCAGCTTCCCGAGCGCGTACGTCGCCCGATCGGACTTGCCGTGCGTCTCGTTATGTATCGAGAACAGCCAGAGCGTCCTCGTCATGCCGCCGACCTCCGTGAAGGTCGTCAAGAACGGTTTTCGTGACGTCGCGTCGGGGAAGCCGAGCTCTTCTCGCCCCTTGAAGAACAGGCAGCGTCCGGCAGCGGACATCCCGTCTGGGACGACCTTCTTCCAGGGGTCGTCGTACGGGACAGCGGGGACGTCGGTGGTCGCAGGCCCGATCCCCCGCGCGGTGTTCGCCCATGGCCCCGTGAAATTGACCCGGTTGTTCCGCCAGAAGACGCCGATGCACTCGGTGTACTGACTGCCCTTGTCGACGGGGTCCTGCCTCGTCGAGTTGATCCGCTGCGGCGGCACGAGGAACCAGTTGTCATCGAGCCCCCTCAGATGGCTCAACAGCTCGATCAGGCCGGAGGGGCCGCCGCTGTCGGGATCGACGAGGGTCCCCGGGGTCCCCGGCGACGCCCGAGGCTCGAGCACGACGAAGATGTCGGCCGCCGCGGCCTTCACTGTCAGCGTGATGTACAGCCGGCTCGCCCACGCTCGAGCGGCCTCGTCCAACCTCGTCTTGATGTCCGGAAACGGCTGGCCCTTGATGCGGTTCAGGGAGAAGAATTTGATGTTCCAGACGAGAATCTTCACAACGCCCTCCTCCGCGGAAGCGCCCGCGCGGCCCTTGCCCCGCCCGGCTTCTGCGCCTGATCCTTGGTGTAGGCTGCGTACCACCCGAGGCTCGAGTCGTGCTCGTCGTCGGGGTTGCCGAAGAGCGCCATGTCGATCTGCCCGCCGGGCGGGAAGGACAGGCCCAGGAACTTGAGCGTCAGCGCGTTGAGCAAGAGGTAATACGTCGAGTCACCGTTCTTTCCGAGGACGATGGCGCGGAACCCGAGGTTCAGCACACCCTCGATGCTGACGGTGCCTTTACCCCCGTCGCTCCCGGGGAGCTTCAGGCCGATGAAGACCTTGTACGCGCCCGACGACGGGCTCCACGCCGCGAGCAGCCGCGCGGTGAACCCCACCTGCGCGGCGAGCGCGCCGGGCGAGCCGAGGTCGAGATCGAACACCAGCCCGAACCAGGGGTACACGAGCGCGCTCTGCGTGAGCGGGCTCTGCACGCCGAGGTAACCCAGCCCGCCCGGCGACGAGACGCTGTCGGCCTGGATGAAGGCCGAGACCTTGATCGGGAAATGCCGGTAGAGGCTGTCCGGGCGCGCGGCGCTGCTCGACGGATCGAAGGCGATGCCGGTCGCGTCGAACGCGAACACGCTACTGTGCTGCACCGCCGGGTCGAAGGCCATGCGCACGAGGAGCTTGCTGTACGAGAGCCCCGCGACATCGCTGGCCGGCGAGCCGCCGAACGAGAAGACGTCGAGCCCCTCGAGCTCCGCGAAATCGAGCAGACCGGCGAGCGCGAAGTAGGTGTGGGTGAGGCCGTCGCCGGTGTCGAGCTGGGTGACGAACTGGGCGCTGCCGATCTGGATCTGCCGGAAGACGCTCCCCTTCACCAGGGGGAACACGCGCGGCTGGTTCTGCGCCGTCTGGAAGAGGTAGGTGTCGTAGACCTTCCCCGCGATCGTCTGGCGCTGGAGGACGCCGTAGAGGAAGAGGATCCGGTCCGCGGCCGGCAGATCGACTGCGTCGTCGAAGAGCTCCGCCACGAGCAGCTCGATCTTGCTCGAGAACCCGCGGATCGCCGAGCTCTCGAAGAGCACCTCGAGCAGGTCGACCTGGAACTGGTAGGCGGCGCCGTTCGGCGCGATCGGGGCCCGCGGCGCCTCGTAGCGGATGAGCGCGAACATCGACGACGCCTCGATGGAGACAGGGCTCGTCGACGTGATCTTCGCGGTGTTGATGCCGACGTGGTGGGCGTGGAAGAGCGCGGGATCGATGCCGGCCGCGAGCCCCTTGCACGCATCGGGCAGCGCCTCGAGCGGCGTCTCGGCGTTGAGGATCAGGACGCCCTGCCACGACGGATCGGTCACGGCGGCGACGAAGGTCGCGAAGTCCGCGGCGCCCTTGCCGCCGTCGTAGGCGTCGATCGCCTGCTGGATCAGCGTCCCGACGCGGGTCGACGTCGCCTCGTCGTCGACGTTGAACGGCGCGGCGCCCGCGCCGGCCTTCGCCCAGGCGCCGGTGTCCTTCGCCAGATCGACGAGCGGCCCGTCGGCGAACTTGAAGATCAGCGTCGTCCCCCGGAGCCCCGGCGGCCCCGTGGTGAGCCAGGTCGACGGATCGAGATCGAACGTCCAGCCCTCGATCAGGACGCGGTTCTGCGCCGGATCGGCCGAGAGGTGAGGCCGTATCGCGGCCGGGTTGCTCGCGACCAGGAAGAGCTGGTTCGACGCGATCGCGGTGCGGAGCGGCGTCCCGTTCGGCAGATCGCGGAGCGAAAAGCGCGATCTGTCCGCCATCTGGGCGAGGACGAGCTCATCGATCGTCTGCAGCGTGGCGTCGGCGAAGATCGCCAGGAGCCCCTGCTGCGTCACGCCCGCGAACCTGGCATCGGCCGCGGCCGCCGTGGCGAAATGCGGGTGCGCGGCGGCGGCGGGCGGAGGGCCGCCTTCCCTCGCGATCGTCGCCCGCCGGCTCGGGCTCAGGACCCTGGCCTCGAGCGCGAGGAACGCGTCGAGATCGGGATCGCCGGCCGAGACGCCGGCGTACGGGAAGAGCGGGACGGCGGCCGTCGCCGCGACGGCGGCCGGCAGCGCGTTCGCGGCGACCTCGAGGTAGACGAGCGGAGCGAACGTCGTGCCGCTCGACGGCTGATGGAGCACCGCGCTGTCGGGCTGTGCGTAGTACGTGAGCGGCGCCGATCCGGGCGCGCTCGGGAGCGCCCAGGCGGTCATCGCGTCGGTCGTGAGCGCCGTCGGCGCCTGCACGCCCGACGCGGGATCGAACCCGCGCGCGTACGCGGGGTTCCCGGTGAAGAACGAGAGCGCGTTCGCCCCGGCGCCGAGCCCGACGTACTCGACGCCGGAGACCCCGCACATCAGCCGGGCCTTGGGCGAGGTCACGGCCACCGCCGGCGCCACGCCCGCCGCCCGGGGCTCATTCGATGGTCCCTCGGTCGCGAGCGCGAAATCGCCCTTGGGGACCAGGGTGTAGAGATCGTCGGGCGACGGCGGCAGCGCGCTCGGCCGCGGCGCGAACACGAGGCGCGCCGGCGACCCCGAGGGCCCCGCGCCGTCGGCATACGGCGTCAGGAGCGCGCGATAGCCGGTGACCGTCGCGTAGCACGAGCGCAGCGCTCTCACGCCCGCCGTGAAGGTGAAATAGCTGCGCCCCTCCGCCACGCTGAAGGGCGCCAGCGACACGCCGAGCGTCGGCGTCTCTTCGGGATCGAAGACGGGGTAGCCGAGCGAGGTGACCAGCGTGGAGACGCCGCCGTCCGTCGAGGTTCCGGGCGTCGCGTAGTAGGTGCGCAGCCCGACGTCGAGGTGGGTGAGGTCGGAGACGCCGCCGGTCGCGCCGAGCGAGAGCGGGAATCGCAGCGATCCCGCGTCGGCCCCGGTGAGGGGCACGGATATCGAGCCCGCGCCGCGCAGCGTCGTGGCGCCGAACTCGGTCGTGAGCGCGATCGATACCGCGGTGGTCTGCGTCAGCGTGAACGCGGGGGCGGACGAGTCCAGCCCGAGCGGCGTGCCCGTCCCGACGACGAGCGCGTAGTTGCGATAGGTGACAACCAGCGCGCGCCCGGTGACCGATGGAGCGAGCGGAGACGTCGAGAGCACGTACCCGTCGAGCGCGCCGCCGGTCGGAACGCCGCTCGGGAACCACGCGACGCGTGGGGTCCGGAACGCAGGATCGTCCAGGAACCCCCACGCCGCGCCGGCGAAGGCCGCCTCTCCGCCCGCGGGGAGCGGCGTCTCCAGGAATATGTACGTCCCCGCGAGGGCCCATGTCTGGGAGAGGTCGAGGGTCGCGGGCGCGCTCGCGCCTTTGAGGAGGAGGAACCAGCGCGTGACGCTCCCGGCCGGCGGCGGCTGCCCGTCGTCCGAGGCGGCGTACAGCTCCGGGACCGCCGTGGAGCGCAGATAGCGGAGCATCACGGGCCCACCGGTAGGTTCAGGAGCAGCCCGTCGCCCGGCCAGAGCGGGAGATCGAGCGCGCGCAGATCGGTGATGGCCGCGCTCGTCGGCGCGAACGCGACCGACACGCCGGAAAGCCAGCCGAGCTGCTGCGAGGAGTACGCGGGGCGCGTCAGGAGCACGACGTTCTGCGCGCTGCCCGTCGAGAGCGGCTTCCAGCGGGTGAAGCGCTCGAGCAGGTTGTTCACCGTCGTCCCGAGCGGCACCCAGGTGGGCTGCAGCGTCGCGCTCGAGACCGCGAGGAGGACGCAGATCTCCGGGATCACCACGCCACGGCCGAAGAAGCTCGCGGAGTACGGCGGGCTCGCGCGGAGGTCGGCGAGGGTGTTCGCGCCGGTGAGGGTCACGTTGGTCGGCGCGTCGAGGCTCCCCGGCGCGCTGCCCGCGATCACGCTCTGCGGATAGACGAGCCGGTGGTACTTGTAACCGCTGTTCGCGAGCGCGAGATCCAGGAGGCCGTAGATCGGCCCGCGCGATCCCGGCGGCGGGGTGATCTGCGGGGAGGCGACGGCGCCCAGGAACGCATCGAACGCCTGCACGCTGGAGCCCGAAGCGGTGCTCGCCGCGACCTCCCACGCGAGCGTCCCCGTCGATACGTAGCCCGAGAGCGCCTGCGTCGGAGGGGCCAGGTACTGCCGCACCGAGGGCTCGGAGCGGAGCCGCATCCCGGGCATCACGTCGACCGCTGGCGGCGCGCCGGTGCCCCTCCCCGACTCGAGCCCGCACGCGTAGAGCAACGCCTCGCCGACGGGGAGCGGCATGATTTGCACGACGGCCGCGGCGAGGATCGACGTCGCGCCCGGGATCAGGAGCGGCGGCGATCCGAGCTCGAACGAGGCCTCGATCTTCGCCAGGAACGCGAGGAAGTTCTCGCGGAGCGCGGCGCGCGCGGCGGCCCCGGTGCTCCACGCGTTCTTGCCCGTGAGCTGGAGGGTGACGTTGACGCTCGCGCGCGTCGGCGTCCCGCTCCAGCTCGCGGCGACAATGAAGTCGTCGTTCGGTACGCCGAGCGTGGATGGATCGCCGTTCCCCGAGAAGAGAAAGGGAACGCTCAGCGGCTGCTGAGGGGTCTTCCCGCGATAGATCGAAGCCGGCGGGAGCACCCATGTCTGGGTCACCCCCGGCTGGTCCGGCCCCTGGTAGCCGGTGTAGACCAGGTACTGGTTCGGGAGGACCGGTGGAGCATGCGTCGCTAGCACTCTTCTCACCCCTTGTTCATGGTCTTGCCGAGAGGCGCGTGCCGCCAGAGCGCGCGAATCCCCACCACCGCCGCGCCCGATCGCCGTGCTCGATCCTCTCGTCACGCGGGATCGCGGCGCAGCGGCGCTACCAGATGAGCGCGTCAGCGCGCAGCGATGAATGGATCCCAGCTGACGTAGTACTTCGTCGGCCGAATCCCGCCGCTCGTGACCAGGATCTGGATCTGGTAGGTCTGCTGGCCGGCGTTGACGGCCTGCCCGATCCATTAGGACGGGTCCTTGGGATCGGGGATCGGGTAGCCCTGGTTGCCGAACACGTTCCCCGCCGAGACGTTGAAGCCGACGTGTCGACGGCGATCGAGATCGCCGTCTGCGGGCACGGCGTGATGCTCCGGGGCTTGACGACGCGGACGTGGGCCTCTCGCGGCTTCTTCTCTTCCATGATGGTCCTCCTGCTTCCGCTCGGCGGGTCACGCCGCAGCCCTACCGCTCGGCGCCAGCACGCTCACGCTTGGGTTCAGGATGACCGTGGTCCCGGAGGCGCCGCTCGCGGTCATGTTGATGGTGAGCTGGTAAGAGGAAGAGCCCGGGTTCTGCGCCTGGCCCGTGAACGCGTTGGGGTTGTCCGGCGCGATCTGCGGCTGGCCGTCGCACCCCATGCCTCCGAGTTGCCGATCGACTGGATCTGCACGCTCGACGAAGCGCACGGGCTCACCGTCAGGATCTGCCAGCAGATAGAGGCGTCCTGCGTGCACGCGGTCACCAGGTTCGCGGAGCCCTCGTTCTGGCTGCCGCTGGTGACCCGGTTGTCGACGAGGTACACGCCGCGCGCGCTGCCATTCTGGATGGCATGGGTGTCGACCCAGATCTGGATCTGGACGCCGCATTGCGTGGTGGGAATTTGCATGGTCATGCCTTTCGCGTGCTGGGATCGAATGATGAAGACAAGAAGGAGAGCGGATCGCGACATAGCGCCCGACAATTCACCCTGCCGGGTAGCACTGCGCTCCCCTCATCTGCCCCGAGAGCCCACGACTTATCTGTTGACAGAGCGTTTGCAGCGAGACAGGAGCTCGACTGCGTGGCGTCCGCGGGGCCCCCCGGCTGCAGCGAAGTGAACCGTTTATCCTTCTATTCTATTCACGACTCCACCGCAAGCGGTTGCTCTCGCCGCGGTCCTACTGTTGCCATTCAACGATTTATGTCGCGGCGCCTCCCGCGCCGTCCCGGGAGGTCGAGGAGCTGATGCGGGAGGCAAGAGCCGTCGTCAACAGCCTCGGCGTGAACCGCTCTCGCGTGCTCTGGGCACAAATCTACGAGTTGGACGAAGCCGCTTCGCGGCAGCTTGGTGGCCAACTGCTACGGTCGGATGAGACTTGGAAGCCATCTCGCCGCGTGAGGGCCCGTGTATAGCCCACGACCAAGCACCTGTGTCGTAGGCTCCCGTGAGGAGTTGCTGGAAGAGCGACTCGTTCAATTCATGGCATCAGATGGCGAGCGCGAGGAACAGAGACTTTCCTCGGGTCCTTGCGTTTTTAGCGCCTTGACCCAGGGGTCGGGCGTCCCGTGGGTCTGCATGTAGCGCCCCCAGTGGTACACGAAGACGCCGCTGTCGCCCGGGTCGGTGAGCTTGTCCCTGGGGACGATCCCGCCCACGACCTTGTAGTCCGGCGTCACCGGGTAATAGCGGGCCGGGGCGTTCTGAGGATCGGCCATGGCCGCGTACTTCGTGAAGATGCTGTAGAAATTCATGAAGGGAAGCCACGGGTTCTCCGTGGTCCGCCAGTCGTTCAGGCCGTGCGGATTCAGGGGATCGATGTCGTGCCCCTTGGGGGCCACGAAGGCGTCGTAGGCGGCCATCACGTCGTTGATGGTTGTGCCTCCCATGGCGTGGTGGAAGGCCCCGGGGGTCAGGGGGAACATCATGATGCCCCGCCCCGCGGCCGGGTGGGCGCCGAAGAAGGTGTCCCACCGGGTGCAAGCGTCGAAGAGGTGGGGCTCCCGTTCCCGGGCCAGTTGACGGGGAAGCTCGGGCCGGCCAGCTCGGCGATGAGCTGCTGGTTGCGGGGTTGTCAGTCTCAGAATTCCACAGGCACCGCCGCCGGGCCGCGGATCATGGGCCATTCACTCCACACGATGTCGCGCGGCGCGGTGGCGAGCTCGATGCGCGGCAGCCTCCGGAGGAGGGTCGAGAAGGCGATCGCCCCCTCGATCCGCGCGAGCATCGCGCCCAGGCAGAAGTGGATCCCGCCCCCGAAGCCGATGTGCCGGTTCGGCGAGCGGCCGATGTCGAAGCGGTCCGGATCCGGGAAGTGCTCCGGATCCCGGTTCGCGGCCAGGAGCCCCGCCGCGACCCCTTCTCCCGCCGGCACGCGGGCGCCGAACAGCTCGATGTCCTCGAGCGGCCAGCGGATCGTCGAGAGCTCCGCCGGCCCCTCGCAGCGCAGCGCCTCCTCCACCGCGGAGCCGACGAGCCCGGGGTCCTCGTCCAGCCGGCGCCGCTCCGCAGGGTGCGAGAGCAGGAGGAACATGCCGCTCGCGATGAGGTGCACGGTGGTCTCGTGGCCCGCGACGAGCAGGAGGAACACCATGCTCGAGAGCTCGATCGGGCTCAGCTTGTGCTCCTGCTCCTCTGCGAGCACGAGGCCGCTGATCAGGTCGTCGCGCGGGGCCTTGCGGCGCGCGTCGAAGAGCGCCCGGAAGTACGCCCCGAACTCCTCCACCACGGACTGCCCGCGCTCCACGAACTCGCGATCTTTCGCGGGCGCGAGGAGTACCTTGGTCCACCGGCGGAACCGGTCGCGATCCTCGACGGGGAGGCCGAGGAGCTCGGCGATCACCCCGGTGGGGAGCGGAAACGCGAAGTCTGC
The DNA here is from genome assembly GCF_051521375.1 of Sorangium sp. So ce693. Taxonomy (NCBI): domain Bacteria; kingdom Pseudomonadati; phylum Myxococcota; order Polyangiales; family Polyangiaceae; genus Sorangium; species Sorangium sp. So ce693. Next base: position 10,373,575 of record NZ_CP150347.1, on the reverse strand, counting down.
CACGAGCTCCATCCGGCGCCGGTCGATCACGGCGTCGATGAGCCCGTCCGCGATCGCCTGGATGCGCGGGCGCAGCCCTTCCATCATCCGCGGCGAGAAGGCCCGCTGGACGAGGCCCCTGAGCCGCGTGTGATCCGGCGGATCGGCGTCGAGCATGTGCCGATCCATGAAGGTCGTGCGCTCGCTGAGCGGGAAGTAACGCCGGCGCACCTCGGCAGGGAGCTTGTGGACGTCGCGGATCAGGCGCGGATCCTTGAGGAGCTCCACGCAGTCGTCGTGACGCAGAGCCACCCAGATGGGCACGTCGAGGCGGGGGTGAATGAGGCGATGCAGGCGCCCCGCGGCGCGCATGCGCGCGTAGATCGCGTGCGGCTCGGCGCGGCTGCTCGGATGGAACAGCTCCGGAAAAGCGTCCTGGTCGACCATGATTCCCCCGTTCGTTCCATGGCGTCCGGACGTTCGAGGTGATGCTCGCGTCACGCCGGATCGCGAGGTGTGCATGGTGGAGAACCGCGCGCCGTCAAGCGGCGGTCGGAGCGCTGCGCGCCGCCGTTACCGCCGCGGCGTCGGAGCTCGGGCGCGCCGTCACGCTGCGGCGTCGGAGCTCAGGCGCGCCGCGGGGCCGCGCCGGCCTTCAGGGGGCGTCGCTCGCGCCGAGCAGCCGCGAGATCAGCGTGTGCTCCACGTCGTCGAGCGCCTCGCGCAGGAACGCCGGGTCGTCGAGGCGGACCGCGTCGTCTCCCTCGCGCGCCTCGACGGGCAGCTTGTTCCTGAGGCTCGCGAACTCGCGCAGCAGCGAGGACAGGCCCGCCTCGTCGTCGCGCAGCGCGCGCAGCGACCGCGTGAGCTGGCCGATCGCGTCGTCCCGCTCCTCCAGCGCGCCCACCTGGAGCGGCGAGATCGTCCGGGAGAGAACGCGCTCGATCCAGAGCGCGCCGCCGAGGTCGTTGGCGATCGCGCGGATCTGCCCCGTCCAGCGCTCGAAATCGGCGCGGAGCGCGGCGTGCGCCTTCGTCGCGCCGCACAGGAAGACCCGCGCGGCCAGCGTGCGCCCGTCCGCCTCGGCGAGGCGCCGCTCGAGCTCCTCCCGCGTCAGATCCACGATGTCGTCGGCGCTCGCGGCCGGGGAGAGATCGACCTCGCAGGCGCACCAGCGCACGACGTCGAGGGGGCGGTGCTCGACCGAGGTGATGCGGCCCTCGTCCACCGCGACGAGGAGGGCGCCCTTCTCGCCGGTCTCGCGGGCGTGGCGGCCCTGGAGGTTGCCGGGGAACGCGATGTACGGATCGCGCGAGAGCACCTCCCGGGTGTGCACGTGGCCGAGCGCCCAGTAATCGTATCGCTTCCCGACGAGGGTGTTCAGGCTGCAAGGAGCGTAGTTGTCGTGGCCCTCGCGGCCGCCCAGGCAGGTGTGGAGCATGCCGATGTTGAAGAGGCCTGCCCGCGCGTCCGGATAACCCGCGGCGAGATCGTCGGTGACGGCCTTGGTCGCGAAGCTCTGTCCGTGGACGGCGGTCCCGAGCCGATCGAAGACGATGGACTCGGGGCGGCGGGGATCGAGCCGCCGGGCGTTCTCGGGGAGCTCCAGGTGACGCGTGATGTTGCTCTCGGCGTCGTGGTTGCCATAGAGGAGCACGACCTCCACCTTGGCGGCGCGCAGCCGGGAGAGCTGCGCGGCGAAGAACAGGCCTGTGCTGTAGTCCTTCCAGTCGCCGTCGTAGATGTCGCCCGCGAGGAGCAGGAGGTCGACCTCCTCGGCGAGGCAGAGGTTCACGAGGTTCTCGAGCGCGCGGCGGGTCGCCCCGCGGATCTGCTCGACGGGGGCGCCCGGGTAACGGTCGAGCCCGCGGAGGGGGCTGTCGATGTGGAGGTCGGCGGCGTGGACGAACTTCATGGGCTGGCGCGGCCCGAGCTTAGCCGCTCGGCGCCGGGAGCGCTGCTCATCCGATGAGGATCGCGCTCGCCTGAAGCGGCCGAGCCGTGCCCTGGCGAGGAGGCAGGCGGAGCGCGCCCGCGGAGGGGGGCTGACGCGGGCGCTAGCCTAACGGACGCACGTGCAGGCGGAGTGCTCGGTATCAGGCGTGTCCTTGTCCTGCTCGCCCGCCCTGTCGACGACTCGGGCGTCCATGCCGAGCTGCTGCAGGAGCTCGGTCACGAGCGCGATGGCCTCCTGCTTGTCCGCCTGCGTGCGCGGGGAGGACCACGCGTTGCTCTTCGCGACGAGCGTCCTCACCAGGGCGTCGATCGGCGGGGGGATGCTCTCGGCGTCGAGAGCAGGCGGCGCGGCGGTCGCTTGCGGGGCTCGCGGCCCCTGTGTCCCGTCGGAGGCGCCATCCACGGGGCGGTAAGCGCCGAGCTGGTTGGCCGGATCGTCATCCTCGCTGTCGCCCTCATCCTCGCTGTCGGACTCATCCTCGCTCTCGAACTCGGCATCATCCCCGTCCTCGCTGTCGGACTCGTCCTCATTCTCGCTGTCGGACTCGGCATCACCGCTGACCACGGCAGAGCTGGACGGGGCGCTCGGGAGAGGCGCCGGCGCCGCGCCGATCCGCGCGGCCGCAGCCGCGGCCGTTGCGTCCGGCCAGTCGGCCGGGTTGTCGACGCGCTCGAAGGTGAACAGGTAGCCGCGGCTCCTGCGCTCGGCGGCTTGCGGGTCAGCGTTGGAGACGCTGCGATCGTCGCGGTGCTGCCACTGCCCCGACGCTGCGTTGCGCGTGCTCGCGGTGTAATGACCCGCCGTCGTCGTCGCCCCGTGGTGATGGACGACCACGTTCAGGCGGTACCAGCGGCCGTTGACGCTCAGCCAATCGGGGACGTCGATCGCTCTGCCGTCCCTGTTCCCCGCGTTCCAGCGTTGCAGAGCAATCGTGATCGCCCGAGGCGTGTTGTTGACCGGTGCGACGACGATCTGCGTCGATGGAGTGCCGCGCACCGCTCGACCCCCGCGCATGGCGGTCGCCTCGACGGTGCTCGCGCTGAAATGGGCATTGAGCGCCTGCTGCAGCGTGCGGCTGCCGTGGATCGACGGGCTGAGCACGACGTCGGACGCCTGCCGGTTCCATACGGGGCTGTTGTCGAGCGAGGTGGGATCGCTCAGCGTGCCATGGTGCTCGTTGAGCGCCACCCCGGTCCAATCGGTTCGATTCGTCTGCGTCAGGGTCACGCCGGCGATATCGAGGTTCGCTGCATCGAAGAGGCGTCGGAAAAGGACCTCGCTGGGATCCTGCTGCGTCGTGGCGGACGTTCTGTCGAGCACCCTGGTGTCGGTGTTGCGCACTCTGGTGTTCGTCAGGAGCGTATCGAGGCGCGCCATCGTGTCCCTCCCGACGAGCGTGCCGGCCCGGATCTGGGTGAGGACCGCGTGCACCGCGGCGCGGAGCCGGGCGTCGTTGGTGCCAGGGTTGTCGCCTACGCGCGGCGCGAACAGATTGTAGTAGGCATCGGTGTGCGCGAGCATCGTGAGGCCGGCGGACAGGAAGCAGCTGTTGCCGATGTTCTCGACGCCCGTGTTGGTCACCTGTGGAGTCGGTGGTGTCCCGGAGGTCGACCCGTCTCCTGTCGAGCGGGTGAACGCCGCTTCGGGCGTGGCCTTGCGGCCGGCGTGGACGTAGCTGGTAAGGAGGTGCGCCGTGCCGTCGGGCTTCACGCGCGCGACGACCTTGGTCGCGCCGCTCCAGAGCACGACGTTGGTCGCGCCGGTCTCGTCGGTCCTTGCCTCGATGAGCCCGGCATTGCGGACGGCGTCGCGCGCGGTCGCGAGGTAACGCCGCATGCCCTCTGTCGGCGACATGCCCGTCGCCAGCTCCTCCGGCGTCAGGAAGTCGGCGCCGTGCTTGGCCGCGTGGTAGGCGGCGGTGCTCTCCGACTCGAAGCTCAGCCTGTCGGCCGCGTCCGCGAGCCGCGCCTTCAGCGTGTCGCCCTGGCCGAGCGTGGCGTCGCCCACGGCGCCGGCCTCCCGCGCCGCCTCCAGCTGCGCTTGCCAGCGACCCTCGATGTCTGCGCCGTTCATGTTGTCCTGCATCGAGGCGACGAAGAACTCGAAGCGCTCGACGAACTGGTCGAAGTTCGCGGCTCCCTCCAGCGCGAACGCGGCCGCCGGGCGGCGCAGATCCTGGCGCACGTCGGCGCCCACCAGGTCGTAGAGCCGGAGCAGCGCGTCGTGCCGCATCTGGCCCTCTTCGGCGAAGATCGGGAGCGACGTGGGGTCGTCGATGCCGCTGTCGCGGAGGAAGGGCACGACCTGATCGAGCTGCGGCTTGAAGCGCAGCCGCTCCTGGCCGCGGTGGGACCCGGACAGGTCCAGGGTGGCCTGGTCCCTGGAGGACCATGGGATCCCGTCGTTGAGGTTCTTGATGAGCATGAGCAGCTTGCCGAACCGCCCGCGGTCATGGAGCTCTCGCAGCCGCTCCGGGTGCAGCCTGACTTGCCCGCCCAGGTCGAGCTGGCCGCCCGTGTTCGTCAGCTCGATACCTGCCTCGTTGATGCGCTCCTCGGCGATGCCGAGGAAGCCGCTGCTCGCGCTGTCGAGCCCCTCCTCGAACCGCCACGGCTGCGGGCCGAGGTAGAAGCCGCCGTCGATCTGCGGCACGCCCGGCTGGCCGGTATCGGAGAAGCCGTTCTTCTTCTTGTCCCACCTGGACTGGCCGTCGCGGCTGCGCCAGCGGTAGACGTGGTAGTGCGGCGCGTTGTGGCCTGGCTGGTTGTGATCGCTCATGTCCACGTCGATGATGACGTGCTCCGCGTCCTGCCCTTCCTCCGGCGGCGGCACCTTGGCGTGGATGCGGTATTGGTAGATCCGCCCGGTCGCGACATCGACCTTCATCTCCGGCGCGCCGAACGGATACCCCTCGGCGTCGTCTTTGGGGGTGTCGCGCCAGCGCGGCAGGAGGTCGCGCTCGTACGCGAGGCTCTCGTCGTCGAAGCGGCCGGCGATCTCGTCGGGGATGAGCTCGCGGATCGCCTTGGGAGAGAAGCGGAGATCCTCCATGAGCTCGATCAGCGCGTTCGGCGACTTCACGCGCGTGGAGTGCAGGAGCTGCGATTTGGCGAACAGCGGGCTCTCGTGCTCCTTCATTGACTCGAGGATGCTCTCGGCGTTGTCGCGCAGGGTGTGAAGGATCTCGGGCTCCAGCTTGTAGCCGCGCTGGTGGAACTTGAGCGCGCGGCCGAGGTTCCACGGCGCGCTGCGCAGGTGCTCGATAACCGCCCTCTGGCGTTCCTCGACGGGCGCGGGGGGGCCGGGGTCGGCGACGAAGCGCAGCCTGCCGAGGAGCACGTCCTCGATGCCGTTGAGCGGATCCTCCACGTGGCCGTGCTCGTCGACGTAAAGCGCGTTCATGCGGAAGTCGCGCTTCTGCGCGTCGGCCACGACGTCGAGCGGGCCCTGCACGCTGGTGTCGTCGGCGGTGGTGATGTCCACGGCGTCGTCGCCGTCGCCCAGCGTGATCAGGCGCCGCTCGGCGACGGTCTTGATGGGGATGGATCTGAACAAGGGATCGTCGCTCAGCGCGGCCTCGAGCCGCGACATGGGCATGTTCGTCTTGAGATCGACGTCCCTGGGCTCATTGCCGGCGAGGACGTCGCGCACCGCGCCGCCGACGATGTAGACGTCATAGCCGGAGCTGCGGATGAGCGCGATCATGTCATGGACCCGGTGGGTGGTCCCGACGGGGGTGTCGAGGAGGGAAGCGCCGACCGGCGGGCTCTGGGCGCCCTCGGCACGCGCCGGCGCCTCCTGGTTGAGGATCGCATGGGCCGTGAGCTCGCGGCCCACGAGCCGAGGGCGAAAATAGGTGTTGACCCCGTCGGTGTTGCGTCTGACGAACTCCAAGAACGCCGTCTCGCCGCGCCTGTCCGGGTCGATGCCGGCGAACCTCAAGAGCGGCCTCAGGATGCCGCCGTCGCTGGTGGCGAAATGAGGCACCGCGGGCGCGCCATCCTCGCTGGCGCGGTCGGAGAAGAAGGCGTCGGCGATCATGCTGCGGTCGGCGCTGCCCTTCTTCTCGCCGACCGAGCCGCTCGTGAGCTCATTGAATCCCCGGTTGTAATCCGCCATGGCGTCGCGCCGCTGGCGGTCGAGCCGGACGCCGCGCCAGGGGATCTCTCGACCATCGGAGGTGGTGAACGTGCGCCCGAGGATGTCGCCGTGCTCGAACAGCTCTCCGACGTTGACGTTGGTGAGGCGCAGGTCCGTGATGCTCTGGCCGTCGATGAGGCTGTCCAGCTGATCGCGGATGTGGCGCCAGGCGGGCGACAGCTCATCGGGCGACTTCAAGAGCACGCCGACCAGGTTGGTGTCGAGCACCAGCGAGGTGGAAGTGAGCGGTGGCGACAGCGACGGATCGGCCATGCGCTCGGCGTGGCGGACGAGCTGCTCGATGGTCGGGCGGATATCGCGGATCTTGCCCTTCTCCATGGCGCGCGCGAGCATGCCGGCGAACGCGCGCTCGCCGATGGTGCGATTGATGATGTCGAGCTCGCCGCGGGTGACCCAGCGCCCCTCACGGCCCTTCTTGGCGATCGAGCGAGGCGACTCCTCGCGGCGCGACGTGGGCGGGGGCGGGTCGCGCAGAGTGGCGAGATCGATGCCCGGCGTCGTCGCGAGCGGGCCGATGGCGCCCAGCGCCTCGGCGAAGTCGAAGGCGATCCTGCGCCTCTCGCCGTCCTTGTACGAATCGAGCACGTTGCGGAACGCCTGCGCCAGGTCCTCGCCCGTGCGGGAGCGGCCCGTGCGGGAGCGGTTGAGTCCGTTGAGCAGGAACCTCGCGAGCGCCTCCGCACGATTGTGCCCATGGGGCAGGAGCGTGGTGAGCGCGGCCTTCACCGCGGCGTCGTCGATGTGATTGAGCAGCGACGCTTGCAGGTCGCTGTAATGCGGCACGTCCCAGATCCAGCCGGGGATGGCCCTTTCGGCGTCGGTGGTGGGCTCGCGCCGCGCGAGCTTGGGCTTGGTCTCCACCTGGGTAGGGCCCATCTCCGGCAGCTCGTCGCCGAAGGCGCTGAAGAAATCGTCCATCACCGGTGGAGTCGCATCTCCGACCGTGCGCGGGTCGCCGTCCTCGGAGGGGCTATCGTCGTCCTCGGAGGAGCCGTCACCGTCCTCGGAGGAGCTGTCGCTCTCCTCGGAGGAGCTGTCGCTGTCCTTGGAGGAACTGTCGCTCTCCTCGGAGTCGACCTCTCGGCCGATGGTCGAGCGGCCCTGATCCCGCTTGAGCGTGTCCAGGACGAACGCGGTGTGCGCTGCGAGGTGCTCCTGGAGCTCGGCGATGGGCAGATGGAGCAGGCTTGGGTTGAACGCCAGCCACTTCTCGACGATCTCCTCGGCCAGCCGCGCGGCCGCCGGCAGCGCGATGGGCAGCATGTCCAGGATCTGCGGGAGGAGCTCCGCGTCGATGGTATTGACGGCGAGGCTCGCGACCTCGATCAGGCGCTGCGGCGGGACGCGCTCCAGGAGGGCCTCGTACAGCCCGGAGGGGGTGAGATCGACCGTTCCGGCATCGAGCGTCCCCGGCGCCGCGGAGGGCTGGCCAGGGCTGGTGGGCTGGTCCTGCGCGGAGCTGCCCTGCGCCTGGGTCGACGCGTTCCCCCCACCGGGGGGCGCCGCCGCGGACCGTTTGAGCTCCTGGAGCTTCTGTTCCAAGAACCTCTCATCACTCATCCGGAAGCGATCCATCGGGCGGAACCTCAGCTGGTTCCTCCGGGGGTGATCGTGCAGCGCGAGCATGAGGTGCGCGGCCTCCGGGGAGACTGTGCGAATCAGAGCGCTTGCGTCCGCTGGAGAGAGGTCGAAGGTGCTACGGACCCAGTTGCGCGCATTCTCGTTGTAACGGCGCCAGTCCCGGGGATCTTGGAAGGTGTCCTTGGTGATCGGCTGGGGTGGCTGGGGCGCGATCCCCCCCGAGCCGTTCGTGAGCGTTCCCGCGAGCTGGTTGCTCGGGTCCATGGGGTCTTGTGTGGTGCCGGACGGCCTGCCCGTTCCGAGGCGCGCCGGAGCGCGCTGCGGGGTGGAGGCGCCGTTGGCCACCGCATGGGGCGGGGGGTAGGTCCCGTGGGTGATCACCTCGAAGAGCTTCGGCATCTCTGCCTTCAGCACCCGGATGGGGAACGCCTGTCCCCAGGACTGGACAGGCACGATGAAGGCGTCGCCGTCGGCGGTGATCTCGCCATTGATCGCGAGGTGGTGCCGGCTCGTGGCGTCGCCCTCACCGAGCGGCGCGATGGTCGCGGGATCGCGAGGTGTCGTGGCGCCGTCGCGGTATGTCTCCGCCGCCCCCGACAGCGCAGCGCCGTTCGAGACGGTCACGATGGCAAACCCTGCCCGATCGGTGCGCCTGAGTGTCTCGTTGATGCGCGCGATGTCGTCCTCCGAGAAGCCGCCGCTCTTGACCTCGACGTCCGCCCCCAGCGCGGAGCTCACGAGCGTCGCGATCGAGTTCGCCGAGAGGAGCATGTCGCCTTCCGCCGCCACGACGCCGGGCTGCTTCGCGGCATCGGTCCGTTTCTCGTGCTGCGCGACGGCGCTCTTTCCGAGCAGCTCGACCAGGCCTCGGGCGAGCAGGTGGTCGAGCAGGTGGCGATCCAGCTGCTGCCGCTCCTGCGCTTTCGTCAGGCCGCTGCGCCTCGCCCCGGCCCGCTTGAGCCCGTTGACGAGCGGACGAGTCGGAGCCGGGCCGCTGGAGGACTGTATCTCTCCGGTCATCGCGCGCCGGACGAGGTCGAGATCCTCGCTGAGCGTCGCCTTACTGGGGCCCTGCTGCGCGCCGAGCTCGTGGGCCCCGGGGGCCTGAGCGAGCCGGCCGAGCAGCCGGCCGGTGAACAGCGCGACGACCAGGTGTGAGGTGGTGGCGAGATCGCCCTTCAGCACCGTGTAGAGGGCGCTCTGGAGGCCGCAGTTGCTGAAGGTGGACTGCGAGAGCGACGCGGGGTCCTCGATGAGCTCGCGCATTCTGTCGACGATCGCGCTGTCGACGTTCAGCGACTCGAGCAGGCCTGCCAGGCTGCCGGCGACCTGCTGCCTGACGCCGTCGCTCGCCGGGCCGGACCACGCCCGGCTCTGCTCGTCGAGCGCGTCAATCCGCTCGTCCAGCGTGCGCCCCTGCGCTCCTCGGCTCTGCGCGGCCTCGTCGGGGGCTCCGGTCGGCGCGGTGGACGGCGCCGCGCGCGGCTCGACGGGCTGGCTGCTCGCCGTCCGCCCTTCGTCGATGCCGGCGCCGACCTCTGGACGATAGGCGCCCAGCTCGGACGCGGGGTCCACGGGTGTCGCGGGCGCGGGCGCGGCGCGGCTCCCGGCGCGGCCGGTGTGCGCGTAGCTGGTGAGGAGGTGCGCCGTGCCGTCGTCCGCGACCCGCACGATGACCTTGGTCGCGCCGCTCCAGAGCACGACGTTGGTCGCGCCGGTGTCGTCGATCCTCGCCTCGATGACGCTCGCCGCGCGGACGGCCTCGCGCGCTGTCTCGAGGTAGCGTTCAACGCGCTCCGCCGGCGACAGGCGCGCCAGCTCCTCCGGCGTCAGGAAATCGGCGCCGTGCTTGGCCGCGTGGTAGGCGGCGGTGCTCGCCGACTCGAAGCTCAGATCGTCGGCCGCGTTCGTGAGCTTCTCCCGCAGATCGCGGCCCTCGCCGAGCGTGACGTCGCCCACGGCGTCTGCGTCCTCTGCCGCCTCCAGCTGCTCTTGCCAGCGCTCCTCGATGTCGACGGCGTCGAGGGTGTCCTGCATCGAGGTGACATAGAACTCGAAGCGCTCGACGAACTCGTTGAAGCTCGCTGCGCCGTCGAGCGCGAACGTGGCCGCCGGGCGGCGCAGGTCATGGCGCACGTCGGCGCTCACCAGGTCATAGAGCCGGAGCAGCGCGTCGTGCCGCATCTGCCCCTCTTCGGCGAAGATCGGGATGGACGTGGGGTCGTCGATGCCGCTGTCGCGGAGGAAGGGCACGACCTGATCGAGCTGCGGCTTGAAGCGCAGCCGCTCCTGGCCGCGGTGGGACCCGGACAGGTCCAGGGTGGCCTGGTCCCTGGAGGACCATGGGATCCCGTCGTTGAGGTTCTTGACGAGCATGAGCAGCTTGCCGAACTGCCCGTGGTCGTGGAGCTCTCCGAGCCGCCTGGGGTGCAGCTTGACCTGGCCCCCCAGATCGAGCTGGTCGGGGGTCCTCGTGAGCGCGATACCTGCCTCGTTGATGCGCTCCTCGGCGATGTCGAGGAAGTCGCTGCTCGCGCTGTCGAGCCCCTCCTCGAACCGCCACGGCTGCGGGCCGAGGTAAACCCCGCGGTCGATCAGCGGCATGCCCGGCTGGCCGGTATCGGAGAGGCCGTTCTTCTTCTTGTCCCACCTGGACAGGCCGTCGCGGCTGCGCCAGCGGTAGACGTGGTAGTGCGGCGCGTTGTGGCCTGGCTGGTTGTGATCGCTCATGTCCACGTCGATGATGACGTGCTCGCCCTCCTGGCCTTCCTGCAGCGGCGGCGTCTTGGCGTGGAAGCGGTATTGGTAGATCCGCCCGGTCGCGACATCGATCTTCATCTCCGGCGCGGCCAGCGGATACCCCGAGGCGTCGTCGTCAGGGGTCTCGCGCCAGCGCGGCAGGAGGTCGCGCTCGTACGCGAGGCTCTCGTCGTCGAAGCGGCCGGCGATCTCGTCGGGGATGAGCTCGCGGATCGCGCCGGGAGAGAAGCGGAGATCCTCCATGAGCTCGATCAGCGCGTCCGGCGACTTCACGCGTGTGGAGCGCAGGAGCAGCGACTTGGCGAGCAGGGGCGCCTCGCGCTCCTTCATGGCCGAGAGGATGCTCTCGGCGTTGTCGCGCATGGCGTGGAGGATCTCGGGCTCCAGCTTGTAGCCGCGCTGGTGGAACTTGAGCGCGCGGCCGAGGTTCCACGGCGCGCTGCGCAGGTGCTCGACGACCGCCCTCTGGCGCTCCTCGACGGGCGCGGGGGGGCCGGGGTCGGCGACGAAGCGCAGCCTTCCGAGGAGCTGATCCTCGATGCCGTTGAGCGGATCCTCCACCTGGCCGTACTCGTTGAGGTAGAGGGCGTTCATGCGGAAGTCGCGCTTCTGCGCGTCGGCCATGACGTCGAGCGGACCCTGCACGCTGGTGTCGTCGGCGGTGGTGATGTCCACGGCGTCGTCGCCGTTGCCCAACGTGATCAGGCGCAGCTGGGGGACCGTGTTGATGGAGAGGGACGTGAACGCCGAGTCGTTGCTGAGCAGGGCCTCGAGCTTCGACATGGGCATGTTGGTCTTGAGATCGACGTCCTTGGGCTCATTGCCGGCGAGGGCGTCGCGCACCGCGCCGCCGACGATGTAGACGTCGTAGCCGGAGCTGCGGATGAGATCGAACAGGTCACTGACCCGGTGGGTGGTCCCGACCGGCGTGTCGAGGAGCGCAGCGCCGATGGCCGGGCTCTGGGCCGCCGCGGCGCCCTCGGCGCGCGCCGGCGTCTCCGGGTTGAGGATCGCATGGGCCTTGATCTCGCGGTCCACGAGCTGCGGGCGGAAATAGGTGTTGACCCCATCGGTGTTGTCTCTGACGAAGTCCCTGAACGCCGTCTCGCCGCGCCTCGCCGCGTCGATGCCGGCGAAGCCGAGGAGCGGCGTCAAGATGCCGTGATCGCTGGTGGCGAAATGAGGCACCGCGGGCGCGCCGCCCGCGCTGGCACGCGTGGAGAAGAACGCGTCGGCGATCATGCTGCGGTCGGCGCTGCCCTTCCTCTCGCCGACCGAGCGGTCCGTGAGCGCGTCGAACCCCTGATCGTAATCGGCCGCGCGGCCGCGCCGGTCGCCGTCGACCTGGACGCCGCGCCAGGGGATCTCTCGACCATCGGAGGTGGTGAACGTACGACCGATGATGTCGCCGTGCTGGTAGAGCTCTCCGACGTTGACGTTGGTGAGGCGCAGGTCCGTGATGCGCTGGTCGCGGATGAGGTCGTCCAGCTGATCGCGGATGTGACGCCAGGCGGGCGACAGGTCGTCGTACGGCGTCAACAGGGCGCCGACCAGGTTGGAGTCGACCACCAGCGAGGTCGACGTGAGCGGCGGCGAGAGCGCCGGGTCGGCCATGTGCTCGGCGTGGCGGACCAGGTGCTCGATGATCGCGCGGGTGTCGGCGAGCTTGGCCTTGTCCATGGCGCGCGCGAGCATGCCGGCGAACGCGCGCTCACCGATGGTGCGATTGATGATGTCGAGCTCGCCGCGGGTGACCCAGCGCCCCTCACGGCCCCTCTTGGCGACCGAGCGAGGCGGCTCCTCGCGGCGCGACGTGGGCGGGGGCGGGTCGCGCAGGGCAGCGAGATCGATGCCTGGCGTCGTCGCGAGCGAGTCGATGGCGCCCAGCGCCTCGGCGACGTCGAAAACGATCTTGCGCCTCTCGCCGTCCTTGTACGAGTCGAGCACGTTGCGGAACGCCTGCGCCAGCTCCTCGCCCGTGCGGGAGCGGTTGAGTCCGCTGAGCAGGAACCTCGCGAGCGACTCCGCACGGCTGTGCCCATAGGGCAGGAGCGTGGTGAGCGCGTCCTGCACCGCGCCGTCGTCGATGTGAGCGAGCAGCGAGGTTTGCAGGTCGCTGTAGTGCGGCACCTCCCAGATCCAGCCGGGGATGGCCCTTTCGGCGTCGGTGACGGGCGCGCGCCGCACGAAGGCGGGCGATTGCCTCTGTGGCTCATCGCCCACCTCCGGCAGCTCCTCGCCCCAATCGGCGAACGGATTCTCCTCCTCGGTCGCCGCGAGCGGGGTCGCATCGACGTGCGGTTCGGCCTCGCTGCTCGTATCCGATGACGTCTCTCGCGCCTCACCCTCGATCCCCTCCCGCGGGGGAGGTGTCCCCTCATGGTGGCTCGACACTGCGGCGGGAGGCGCCTCGTCCGTGGAGCCGGCGTCGGAGCTGCTGTCCTCTTCGGCATCGATGTTTCGGCCGATCGTACGGCGGCCCTTGTCCCGTTCGAGCGTGCCCAGAACGAGCTCGGTGTGCGCTGCGAGGTGCTCCTTCAGGTCGCCGGCGGGCAGGTCGAGCAAGCTGGGGTTGAAGGCCAGCCACTTCTCGACGATCTCCTCGGCCAGCCGCGCGGCAGGCTGCAGGCCGATGGGCAATAGATCCAGGATCGACGGGAGGAGCTGGGTGTCGATGGCCTCGACGACGAGGCCCGCCACCTCGTCCAACCGCTCGTTCGGGACGCTCTCCACGAGGGCGTCGTACAGCCCTGACGGCGTGAGCTCGACCGTCGCGGGATCGATTCTACCCGGCGCCCCGCCGGCGCTGCCAGGGCTGGTGGGCTGGTTCTGCGCGGGGCTGCCCTGCGCCTGGGCCAGCGCGTTCCCCCCGACGGCGGGCGCCGCCGCGGGCTGGGCCAGCGCGTTCCCCCCGACAACGGGCGCCGCCGCGGGCTGGTTGAGCTCTTGGAGCTTCTGTCGCAAGAACGTCGTGTTCCACATCCGGAAGCGATCCATCGGGCGGAACGTCAGCTGGTCCCTCCCGGGGTGATCGTACAGCGCGAGGATGAGGTGCGCGGCTTCCGGGGAGACCCTTCGAATCAGAGCGCTTGCGTCCGCTGGAGAGAGGTCGAAGGTGCTACGGACCCAGTTGCGCGCATTCTCGTTGTAACGGCGCCAGTCCCGGGGATCTCGGAAGGTCTCCCTGGTGATCGGCTCGGGTGGCTGGGGCGCGATCCTCCCCGAGCCGTTCCTGAGCATTCCCGCGAGCTCGTCGCGCGGGTCCATGGGGTCCTGTGTGGTGCCGGACGGCGCGCCCGTTTCGAGGCGCGCCGGAGCGCGCTGCTGGGTGGAGGCGCCATTGGCCGGCGCGTGCGGCGGGGGATAGGTCCCGTGGGTGATCACCTCGAAGAGCTTCGGCATCTCTGCCTTCAGCACCCGGATGGGGAACGCCTGCCCCCACGACTGGACGGGCACGATGAAGGCGTCGCCGTCGGCGGTGATCTCGCCGTCGATCGCGGCGTGGTGCCGGCTCGTGGCTTCGCCTTCGCCGGGCGGCGCGACGCGCGCGGGATCGTGCGATGTCGTGGCGCCGTCGCGGTGCTTCTTCGCCGCTTCCCAGAGCGCCTTGCCATTGGAGACCGTCGCGACGGCAAACCCAGCTCGATCCGTGCGCTTCAGCGCCTCGTTGATGCGGGTGATGTCGTCCCCCGAGAAGCCGCCGCTCTTGATCTCGACGTCCGCCCCGAGCGCGTCGCTCATGAGGTCTGCGATCGAGTTCGCCGAGAGGAGCAGGTCGCCCTCCACCGCCACGACGCCGGGCTGCTTCGCGGCGTCGGTCCGCTTCTCGTGCTGCGCGACGGCGCTCTTCCCGAGCAGCTCGACCAGACCTCGGGCGAGCAGATGGTCGAGGAGGTGTCGATCCAGTCGCTGCCGATCGTTCGCATTCATCAGGCCGTCGCGCTTCGCTCTGGCGGTCTTGAGCCCGTTGACGAGCGGACGAGTCGGAGCCGGACCGAGGGCGCGCGGGATCTCTCCTGTCATCACGCGCCGGAGGATGTCCAGGTCCTCGCTGAGCGCCGCCTTGCCAGGGCCCTGCTGCGCGCCGAGCTCGTGGGCCCCGGGGGCCTGAGCGAGCCGGCCGAGCAGCCGACCGGTGAACAGCGCGACGACCAGGTGCGAGGCCGTGGCGAGATCGCCCTTCAGCACCGTGTAGAGGGCGCTCTGGAGGCCGCAGTTGCTGAAGGTGGACTGCGCGAGCGACGCGGGGTCCTCAATGAGCTCGCGCAGCCTGTCGACGATCGCGCTGTCGACGTTCTGCGACCCAAGCAGGCCTGCCAGGCTGACCGCTGCCTGTCGCCTGACACCGTCGCTCGCCGGGCCGGACCACGCGCTGCTCTGCTCGTCCAGTGAGGCGAGCAGCTCGTCGAGCGACCGGCCTTGATCCGGTGTGCTCGGTTGGACCTGGGCGCTGCTCGTGGTCTTGGGGGGGCGCGCCGGCGAATTGGCTATCCCATCTCCGCTGCTCGAAGCGGGGTTGTACCCCGCCGGCTCGTCCGCCGGCGCCAGCATGCCCGGCGGCCGGCTGCGGGGCCCGACGAGCTCGCTGAGGGCGTCTTTGCCCTTTTCCGCCAGCTCTTGCTCGAAGCTGTCTGCGCGGTTCTTGAGCGTGCCGGCCCAGTCGCTTCCGAGCTTGGCGAGGTCGACGGTGCGCGCGTTCTTGGTGCTCTCGTCGCCGATCTTGTCCTGCTTGAGGCCGCCGACGCTGGAGATGGGGTTTGCGGTCTTCTCGGTGGAGCGCCAGTTGTGGACGTAGCCGACGGTGCTGGGGGCGTTGGGTCCGGTGGTCTCGATGCCGATCTGGAGGGCGCCCTGCCTGCCGGGCCTGGGCGGGCGGTAGCCGATGAACATGTGGCCATGGGCGCCGTCGGGCAGGATGACGTCGCCGTTGAAGTCCTTGAGGCCGAGGCCGCCGACGGCGAGGTTGATGCCGTAGAGCTCCGTGTCGTCGAGCTTGGCCAGGATGGCGGCGGCGTGCCCGCCCTGCTCCTTGAACTTGCCGTCGCCGAGGGCGATGTGGTGGGTGCCGAAGGCGCGCTTGAAGACGCCTCTGGCGGGGTTTCCGTTGCTGTCGGTGATGCCCAGGAGCTCGGTGAGGGCGTAAGGAGCGCTGCCAGCGGGGATCTGGACGTTGACGCGGCCGCCGTGGGAGAGGAGCTTTGCGACGGGCACGTCCTGGAGCGGGACATGGCTCTTTGCGCTGTCGTCGTAGATCTCGGCGCCTTCCTGGAGGAGGTGGAAGACGTTCTTGAGGACCTCGAGGGACTGGCGATGCCTGCCGACGACCTCTTCCTTGGAAAGGGTTGTTTGCGGCCGGAAGAGCCTCTTGTTCGGGTCGGGGACGGCGCCCTGGGCGATGGCGGTGTCCGCGTCGTCGTTGGGGTCGGTGTGCTCGAGGGTCCTGGACCAGTCATCGACGATGCCCTGGTCGATGAGCTGCTGGAGCTCGGCTTTCCTCTCGAGGTCGGTCGTGTGCCGGGCCTCCATGGACAGGGCCAGCGCTGCGGGCGGGGTGCCCTCGAAGCGCTGGCCGCCGTCGCCGCCGTTCATCTGGCGCGAGACGTAGCTCGCGAGGATGACCTTGCTGGCCTTGTGGAGCTGGTGGAAGCCGCGGAAGCGCTCGGGGTTATCGTTTGGGTCGCTCGACAGGTACTTCTCGACATCGGCGTGCGTGAGCATGCCAGACGCGTTGAGCCATGCCTGTCCCTGGGGGGTCGAGGAGAGCTGCTGGAAGGCGCTCCACTCGGCGTCGCTGAGCAGCGGCCCTTTGGGAAATCTTTTTCCTATCTGCTCCTTGGCGTTCGCAGGATCGCGCGGGAAGCGGCCGCTGGTCAGCGGCCCAGTGATCGCGGGGACACCGCGCTTGGCCCCCTCGCGGCTCATGAAGCCGGTGTCTGTGCGCCAGAGGGTCTTCTTGACGGCCTTGTCGACAATCCAGGTGACCTGCTCGATGGGGGTGGACGCGGCGGGATCGGGCGCGCTCTCCGACGGCGGCTCCGGCTCCTCCTCGAACGGGTCGGTCTGCGGCTGCGGGTCGGCGGCCGTATCCCCGCTGTTCGAGGCGGGGTTGTACCCTGCCAGCATGTCCTCCGGGGCATCTCTGGGCGGCCCGCGGCGCGTGCTGCCCTGCGCCGGCTGCTCGGGTGCCTGGAGCTCTTGCGGCGGCTGGCTGCGGGGCCCGACGAGCTCGTTGAGGGCATCTTTGCCCTTGTTCGCGAGGTCTTGCTCGAAGCTGTCAGCGCGGTTCTTGAGGGTGTTGGCCCAGTCGCTTCCGAGCTTGGCGAGGTCGACGGTGCGCGCGTTCTTGGTGCTCTCGTCGCCGATCTTGTCCTGCTTGAGGCCGCCGACGCTGGAGATGGGGTTTGCGGTCTTCTCGGTGGAGCGCCAGTTGTGGACGTAGCCGACGGTGCTGGGGGCGTTGGGCCCGGTGGTCTCGATGCCGATCTGAAGGGCGCCTTGCCTGCCGGGCTTGGGCGGGCGATAGCCGATGAACATGTGGCCGTGGGCGCCGTCGGGCAGGATGACGTCGCCGTTGAAGTCCTTGAGGCCGAGGCCGCCGACGGCGAGGTTGATGCCGTAGAGCTCCGTGTCGTCGAGCTTGGCCAGAATGGCGGCGGCGTGCCCGCCCTGCTCCTTGAACTTGCCGTCGCCGAGGGCGATGTGGTGGGTGCCGAAGGCGCGCTTGAACACGCCTCTGGCGGGGTTTCCGTTGCTGTCGGTGATGCCGAGCAGCTCGGTGAGGGCGTAAGGAGCGCTGCCAGCGGGGATCTGGACGTTGACGCGGCCACCGTGGGAGAGGAGCTTTGCGACGGGCACGTCCTGGAGCGGGACATGGCTCTTTGCGCTGTCGTCGTAGATCTCGGCGCCTTCCTGGAGGAGGTGGAAGACGTTTTTGAGGACATCGAGGGACTGGCGATGCCTGCCGACGACCTCTTCCTTGGAAAGGGTTGTTTGCGGTCGGAAGCGCTTCTTGTTCGGTTCCGGGACGGCGCCCTGCCCGATGGCAGTGTCCGCGTCGTCGTTGGGGTCGGTGTGCTCGAGGGTCCTGGACCACTCGTCGACGATGCCCTTGTCGATGAGCTGCTGGAGCGCAGCTTTCCTCGTCGGATCGGTCGTGTGCCGCGCCTCCATGGAGAGGGCCAGCGCTGCGGGCGGGGTGCCCTCGAAGCGCTTGCCGCCGTCGCCGCTGTTCATCTGGCGCGAGACGTAGCTGGCGAGGACGACCTTGCTGGCCTTATGGAGCTGGTGGAAGCCGCGGAAGCGCTCGGGGTTATCGTTTGCGTCGCTCGACAGGTACTTCTCGATGTCGGCGAGCGTGAGCATGCCAGAGGCGTTGAGCCATGCCTGTCCCTGGGGGGTGGAGGAGAGCTGCTGGAAGGCGCTCCACTCGGCGTCGCTGAGCAGCGGCCCTTTGGGGAAGCGGCCTCCGAGCTGCTCCTTGGCCTGCGCGGGATCGCGCGGGAAGCCGCCGCTGGTCAGCGGCCCAGTGATCGCGGAGACACCGCGCTTGGCACTCTCGCGGCTCATGAAGCCGGTGTCGGTGCGCCAGAGGGTCTTCTTGACGGCCTTGTCGACGATCCAGGTGACCTGCTCGATGGGGGTGGACGCTGCGGGATCGGGTGCGCTCTCCGACGGCGGCTCCTGCTCCTCCTCGATCGGGTCGGTCTGCGGCTGCGGGTCGGCGGCCGTATCGCCGCTGTTCGAGGCGGGGTTGTACGCTGCCAGCGTGTCT
Source organism: Sorangium sp. So ce693 (assembly GCF_051521375.1). Taxonomy (NCBI): domain Bacteria; kingdom Pseudomonadati; phylum Myxococcota; order Polyangiales; family Polyangiaceae; genus Sorangium; species Sorangium sp. So ce693. The sequence continues at coordinate 10,355,366 of NZ_CP150347.1, read as the reverse complement.
GCCAGCGACTCCTGGATTCCATGGCGTGAAGGTGACGGCGCGGGCGGCGGAAGGCTCGCGTCCGCATGCAGCGCGGGAGGCTGTGGCTGCGCGAGCCCTTGACCCTTCTCTCCGTACGACGAGAGCGTCTGTTCGTACGGGGGCGTTTTACCGGACACTTGAGCGGAGGCGTCGAGCGACGGCGCTGGCGGCGGGAGGGAGATCCCGTGGGTGATCGCCGCGAAGACCTTTGGCATGTCCTCCTTCTTCACCCGTACGGGGAACGTGCGCCCCCAGGACTGGATCGGCATGATGAAGGAGTCGCCCTGATCGGTGATCGGGCCGTCGATCGGGGCATGGTGTGGCGCGATCGTGGCCACCTCGCCGAGCGGCGCGACGTTCCCCGGAGCGTCAGGGGTCGTGGAGCTGGCCTCATGGTTCTTCGCTGCGCTCCAGAGCGCCTCGCCGTCGATCACGGTGGCGATCGCAAACCCTCCCTGATCCGTCCTCCGAAGGGTCTCCTTGACGCGATCGACGTCGTAACCCGCGGGAGAGCTGGGGGTCATGACGGCGGTGTTCGCCCCGAGCGCCGAGCTGAAGATGCTCGCGACCGAGTTCGCCGAGGCCAGCAGGTCACCCTGCGCCGCGGAGACGCCGGGCTGATTTGCGGCGTCGGATCGCTCCTCGAGCTTCGCGAGCGCGTCCTGTCCGAACATCTCACCGAGGCCGCGGGCGAGCAGGTGGTCGAGGAGGAGGCGATCCAGCGCCTCTCGGTCCTTGACCTTCTTCAGGCTGTCGCTCTTGGCCTTGGCGGTCTTGAGGCCGTTGACGAGGGGCCTCGTGGGCGTCGGGCCGAGGGCCTGGGGGACAACCCCGGTCATCACGCCCCGGAGGAGGTCCAGGTCGTCGCTGAGCCTCCCTTTGCCCGAGCCCTGCTGCGTGAAGGCCTTTGCCCCTGGGGCGCTCGCGAAGCGGCCGAGCGGCTTGCCCGTGAAGATCGCCGCGACCAGGTGGGCGGTGGTGGCGAGATCGTTCTTCAGCGTCGGGTAGAGGATGCTGGTGAGCGCGCAGTTGGTGAAGGCAGACTGCGAGAGCGAGGCCGGGGTCTCGATGAGCTCGTGTAGCCTGCCGATGATCGAGGGGCTCACGTTCTGCCGCTGGAGCAGCCCGGTCAGGAGCTGCTTGGCCTCCTTCTTGTTCTCGTCGGTGGCCGGGTGCGACCATGCGCGGCTCTGCTTCTCGAGCTCGTTGAGCAGCTCGTCGAGCGTTTTCCCTTGGTCGTGGGCGCTCGGATCGACCTGAGTAGTGCCTTTGGCCGTCGTCGGAGCGGGGGAGGGGCTCGCGCCCGGCGCGGCGAATCCGCCGAGCGTATCGCCCGAGCGGTCCACGCTGTCGTCCTGGAGCTCTTGAGGCGGCTGGGTGCGGGGACCGAGGAGTTCGTGGAGCGCGTCTTTGCCCTTCTCCGCCAGGTCTTGCTCGAACCTGTCGGCGCGGTCCTTGAGGGTCTTGGCCCAGTTGCCGCCGAGCTTGGCGAGGTCGACGGTGCGTGCGTTCTTGGTGCTCTCGTCGCCGATCTTGTCCTGCTTGAGGCCACCGACGCTGGAGATGGGGTTTGCGGTCTTCTCGGTGGAGCGCCAGTTGTGGGGATAGGCGACGGTGCTGGGCGCCCCAGGGCCGGTTGTCTCCATGCCGATCTGGAGCGCGCCGGGCCTGCCCGGCTTGGGCGGGCGGTAGCCGATGAACATGTGGCCGTGGGCGCCGTCGGGCAGGATGACGTCGCCGTTGAAGTCCTTCAGGCCGAGGCCGCCGACGGCGAGGTTGATGCCGTAAAGCTCGGTGTCGTCGAACTTGGTTCGGAGGGCGGCGAGCTGGCCGCCCTGCTCCTTGAACTTGCCATCCCCGAGCGAGACGTGGTGGGTGCCGATGAGGCGCTTGAACACGCCGGCCGCGGGGTTGCCATTCTTGTCGGTGATGCCGAGGTGCTCTGTGAGCGCGTACGGAGCGTTGCCAGCTGGAATCTGGATGTTGACGCGACCGCCGTGGGACAGGAGCTTGGCGACGGGCACGTCCTGGAGCGGGACATGGCTCTTGGCGGCGCCGTCATAGATCTCGGCGCCTTCCTGGAGCAGGTGGAAGATGTTCTTGAGCACCTCGAGCGACTGCCCGTGACGCTCGACGACCTCGTCCTTCGAGAGCTTCTTGCCCTGCGTGAAGGTAACGGTATTGAAGAGCGTCTTCGGAGCCAGCACGGCGCCCTGGTTGATGGCCGTGGTCGCAGCGTCGTTGGGCTCGGTGTGCTCGAGGGTCTTCGACCATTCGTCGATGATGCCCCGGTCGATGAGCCTGTTGAGCTCGTCTCGCCTGGCCGGGTCGGTCGTGTGCCTGGCCTCCATGGACAGGGCCAACGCCGCGGGCGGGGTGCCCTCGAAGCGCTTGCCTTCCTCGCCGCGGTTCATCTGGCGCGAGACGTAGCTGGCGAGAACGACCTTGCTCGCCTTGTGGAGCTTGTGGAAGCCGCGGAACCGCTCGGGGTTGTCGCTCGGGTCGCTCGACAGGTACTTCTCGACCTGGTCGTGGGTGAGCATGCCCGAGGCGTTGAGCCAGCTCTGCCCCTGGGGAGTCGAGGAGAGCTGCTGGAAGGCGCTCCACTCCGCGTCGCTGAGCAGCGGTCCTCTGGGGAAGCGCCCTCCGAGCTGCTCCTTGGCCGTCGTGGGATCGGGGGGGAAGCCGCTGGCGCTCAGCTGGCCTTGGATCGCGGAGAGACCGTGCTTGGCCTGGTCACGGCTCATGAAGCCCGTGTCGGTCCGCCAGATGGTGTTCTTGACGGCCTTATCGACGATCCAGGTCACCTGCTCGACGGGGGTGGATGTCTCCGGATCCGGCGCTCGCTCCGACGGCGGCTCCTGCTCTTCCTCGATCTCGTCGAACTGCGCTTGCGGGTCGGCTGCAGCATCCCCGCTGTCCAGAGCGGGGTTGTACCCGGCCAGCATGTCCGCCGGGCTATCCTGGGGCGGAACTCGAGGAGCGTTGCCGTCCCCGCCGGTTCTGGTGCTCGTCGCGGGGGACTCGCCGCGAGGCGCGCGGGCATGTTGTCCGCCTTCAGGCGTCAGCGGCGTTAGAAACGGAACCCCGCGGCCGGACTGGGGCCGTTGGGATGGCCCGAAGCGATCTCCGTTGTCGTCTTCCGAGTCGTCGTCGTCGGAGTCGTCTTCGCCTTCGTCGTCGGAGTCGGAGCTGTCTTCGTCGTCGGAGTCGTCTTTGCCTTCGCCTTCGCCTCTGCCTTCGTCGTCGGAGTCGCCTTCGCCCTCGTCGTCGGAGTCGTCTTTGCCTTCGCGCTCGCCTTCGTCGTCGGAGTCGTTTTCGTCTTCGCGTTCGCGTTCGCGTTCGCGTTCGCGTTCGCCTTCCCCTTCGTCGTCGGAGTCGGAGTCGTCTTTGCCTTTGCCTTCGCGTTCGCCTTCGCGTTCGAGTTCGCGTTCGCCTTCGTTGTCGGAGTCGCCTTCGTCGTCGGAGTCGGAGTCGTCTTTGCCTTCGCGTTCGCCTTCGCGTTCGCCTTTGCCTTCGCGTTCGCCTTCGCGTTCGCCTTCGCGTTCGCCTTCGTTGTCGGAGTCGCCTTCGTCGTCGGAGTCGGAGTCGTCTTCGCCTTCGCGTTCGCGTTCGCGTTCGCGTTCGCCTTCGTCGTCGGAGTCGTCTTCGCCTTCGTCGTCGGAGTCGGAGTCGGAGTCGGAGTCGGAGTCGGAGTCGGAGTCGGAGTCGTCTTCGCCTTCGCCTTCGTCGTCGGAGTCGTCTTTGCCTTCGCGTTCGCCTTCGCGTTCGCCTTCGCGTTCGCCTTCGCCTTCGCGTTCGCCTTCGCGTTCGCCTTCGCCTTCGCGTTCGCCTTCGTCGTCGGAGTCGCCTTCGTCGTCGGAGTCGGAGTCGGAGTCGTCTTTGCCTTTGCCTTTGCCTTCGTCGTCGGAGTCGCCTTCGTCGCCGGAGTCGTCGTCAGCCTGGTCCTCGGAGGCGTCGTGGTCCGAGTCCGCATCGCTGTGGTCCTCGTCGCCCGCGTCCTGCGCATTGTCCCGGGAGAACTCTGCGTCGACCTCCTCGACGCTGCCGTCATCGCGCGACGGCAGCGTCCCCGGGCCCGGGGTCGCGGAGGCCGCCGCGGAGTCCTGTGCGTTGGCCACGGGCGACCCGGCCGGCGCCTTCGTCTCGGTGGTGATCGGCGTGGCCGCGCTCCCGGGGCCACGCGCGGGCGGCCGCGATGTCGTCTCCGGCAGGCGCGGGCTGGGGCTCTCCGGCGTCTTTCCTGGAGCGCTTTGCGTCGTTTCAGCTTCCGGGCCAGGACTCGAGGCCTCCGGCGTCTTGGCCGTCATCTGCTCCGGCGCGTCACTGGGCATCTCCCGGGGCTCGTTGCCCCTGGGGGCTTGCTCGACCCCGCGCGGCCGCTGCTCCGAGCCGCCCTGCCCGGGATCCCGGGCGCCTCGCACCGGGTCGGACGCGGCGTCACCCGGCGGAGCGCGGCGATCGCCGCCCCGCGAACCTCGCGCGGGGCGATCCGATCCGTCGGACGACCCATCGGACGACTCGTCGGACGATTCATCGGGCGACTCGTCCGGCGACCCGTCGGACGAGTCGTCGGCGGCGCGCGGCGCGGTATCATGGGTGTCCAGCTGCGGAATATCGCGCGGGCCGACGAGGTTCTTGATCGCCTCTGTCGGGTTCTCCTTCACGTCTCGCGCGAACTGGTCCGCTCGTTCCTCGAGGGGCCCTTTCCAATCGTCCCCGAACTTGCGCAGGTCGACGGTGCGGGCGTTCTTGCCCTTCTCGTCGCCGATCTTGTCTTGCTTGAGGCCGCCGACGCTGGAGATGGGGTTGGCGGTCTTCTCGGTGGAGCGCCAGTTGTGGATGTAGCCGACGGTGCTGGGCGCGCCTGGGCCGGTGGTCTCGATGCCGATCTGGAGCGCGCCCCGCCTCCCCGGCTTGGGCGGGCGGTAGCCGATGAACACGTGCCCGTGGGCGCCGTCGGGCAGGATGATGTCGCCGTTGAAGTCCTTGAGGCCGAGCCCGCCGATAGCGAGGTTGATGCCGTAGAGCTCTGTGTCGTCCAGCTTCGACCTGATCGCGGCGTACTGCCCGCCCTGCTCCTTGAACTTGCCCTTGCCGAGCGAGACGTGGTGCGTCCCGAAGTCGCGCTTGAACACGCCGGCCTTGGGGTTGCCGTTCTCGTCGGTGATGCCGAGGAACTCTGTCAGCGCGTAGGGCGGGCTGCCCTCGGGGATCTGGATGTTGACGCGGCCGCCGTGCGACAGGAGCTTGGCGACCGGTACGCCCTGGAGCGGGACATGGCTCTTCGAGTCGGCATCGTAGATCTCGGCGCCGGCCTGGAGCAGGTGGAAGGTGTTCTTGAGCACCTCGATCGACTGCCGGTACCGGTCGAGGGCCTCGTCCGTCGAGAGCGTCTTGATCTCTGCGAACGTCAAACTCTCCTTGAGCGTCCTCGGAGCCAGCACGGCGCCCTGGTCCATGGCTGAGATCACGTCGTCGTTGGGCTCGGTATGCTCGAGCGTCTTGGCCCATTCGTTGGCGATGCCCTGATCGATCTGCTTCTTGAGCTCGTCCCGCCTCGCCGGGTCGGTCGTGTGCCTCGCCTCCATGGAGAGGGCCACCGCCGCCGGAGGCGTGCCCTCGAAGCGCTTGCCATCCTCGCCGCCGTTCATCTGGCGCGAGACGTAGCTCGCGAGGACGACCTTGCTCGGCTTGTGGAGCAGGTGGAAGCCGCGGAACTTCTCGGCGTTGTCGTTCGAAAGGTACTGCTCGATCTGGCCGAGCGGGAGCATGCCGGAGGCGGTGAGCCAGCGCTGTCCCTGAGGGGTCGAGGAGAGCTGCTCGAAGGCGTTCCACTCGGCTTCGTTGAACAGCGGTCCCTTGGGGAAGCGCTTCCCGATCTGCTTCTTCGCCTGCACGGGATTGGTGGGGAAGCCGCCGCTGGTCAGCTGGTCGGCGATGCTCGGGACGGCTCGCTTCGCCTTCTTGCGGCTGCCTCTACCCGTCGGAGTCCTCCATGCGGACTTCTTGACGGCCTTGTCCGCGATCCATGTCACCTTGCCGTCCTGCGCTGGGTCAGCCGTGGTGGACGAGCGTCCCGGCGGCGGTCCCGAGCGTCCAGTCCCCGGCTGCCGGGAGCCCTGCCCCGCGGGGGGGGACTTCGAGGTAGAGGGATTGGCGGGCGCCGGCTCCGCGGTGGAAGTGGGTTTTCCGGCGGGGGTGCTCTTCGCGCCGGTCTCGCCCGTCTTGGGGGAGGTCTGAGCTGACGTGCTGTCCTTTGCGACGGTCTCGTTCGCGGGCGTCTTTCCGGGCACCTCGCCCCCCTTGGGAGCCGTGCTTTCCGGCGTCGTCGCCTTGGTGTTCCCTTGGGGACCCTTGCCGAGGTCCTGAGATGGCTGGTTGGAGCCCTTGGGGAGGCCGCCATCGGAAGGGGCGGATTGAGGCCTGACGGTGGGCTCGGTGGTCTGAGGCTGGTTGGAGCCCTTGGGGAGGCCGCCATCGGAAGGGGCGGATTGAGGCCTGACGGTGGGCTCGGTGGTCTGGGGCTGCGTGGAGCCCTTGGGAAGGCCGCCATCGGAAGGGGCGGATTGAGGCCTGACGGTGGGCTCGGTGGTCTGGGGCTGCGTGGAGCCCTTGGGAAGGCCGCCATCGGAAGGGGCGGACTGAGGCCTGACAGTGGGCTCGGTGGTCTGAGGCTGGGTGGAGCCCTTGGGGAGGCCGCCATCGGAAGGGGCGGACTGAGGCCTGACAGTGGGCTCGGTGGTCTGAGGCTGGGTGGAGCCCTTGGGGAGGCCGCCATCGGAAGGGGCGGACTGAGGCCTGACGGTGGGCTCAGTGGTCTGAGGCTGGGTGGAGCCCCTGGGGAGGCCGCCATCGGAAGAGGCGGATTGAGGCCTGATGGTGGGCTCGGTGGCCTGAGGCTGGGTGGAGCCCTTGGGGAGGCCGCCATCGGAAGGGGCGGATTGAGGCCTGACGGTGGGCTCGGTGGTCTGAGGCTGGGTGGAGCCCCTGGGGAGGCCGCCATCGGAAGCAGCGGATCGAGGCCTGACGGTGGGCTCGGTGGGCTGAGGCTGGGTGGAGCCCCTGGGGAGGCCGCCATCGGAAGCAGCGGATCGAGGCCTGATGGTGGGCTCGGTGGTCTGAGGCTGGGCGGAGCCCCTGGGGAGGCCGCCATCGGAAGGGGCGGATTGAGGCCTGATGGTGGGCTCGGTGGTCTGAGGCTGGGCGGAGCCCCTGGGGAGGCCGCCATCGGAAGCAGCGGATTGAGGCCTGATGGTGGGCTCGGTGGTCTGAGGCTGGGTGGAGCCCCTGGGGAGGCCGCCATCGGAAGCAGCGGATCGAGGCCTGACCGGATCCTGCAGGTTCCCGGCGCTGGAGACCGGCGGTCTCGGTGTCGCGGTGGGTGAGCTTGGCGCACTGGTGGGTGCTCGACCGACATTGGTGCTATTGTTGCCGGTCGTCGTGCTCCCGGAATGGCTCCCTGATGGATTGTGTGGAGTGGTCGTCGGGCCGGGTGAGCTCGTGCGGCTGGTGCTCTTCCGCGTGACGGGATCCCAGCCGGAGAAGGGGTCTGGCTTCGGGCTCGGGCTGGGGGCCGCGGCCTGGTTCACGGCGTTGGGCGCGGCTGCGCTGCTGGACGTGCTGCCTGCGTCGGTCAGGGGATGCGCGAAATTGCCCGCGCTCTTTACCTGGGCGCGCAACCCCGATCGGACACCTGTGGCTTTCGACGGCGAAGGGCTGCGCGAAGGGCTGCGCGAGGAGCTGCGCGAGGAGGGCATGCGCCATGAATGACGCGAAACTCATGCGCTGCCAAGCTCCTCGCCTGGAGGCGGGATATGCCGTGCCATGCACCCTGCTCGGCCAGCAGCGCATCTCTCCGGATCTGCCTTGTGGACCGGGAGATGCCCGCACCTTCGCGCCATTGTGGCGCTCCCCCGGGACCGAATCCGCGCATGCATCCAGGGCGACGCGACGACGAGCCTCGCGATTGCGGTCGGTCCGCCGAGCAGGTAACCTGGCGCTCCAATTGCAAGCACGGGCGTGTCAGTCTTACTGGAATGTTCCGTTCTAGGTGAGCGCTTGCTGTCTCTCCGCTCACGCATCTGGCGCACGGCCGTGCGTCGGCGCGTCCGACGAGGTCGAGGTGCTGCCGAGGCGATTCCAAGGTTGAGCCCGCTGCGCGGCTGCCGCCGGCGCGAGTTGTCTCGCGCGGCGCGCTTGTGTACGAGGTTCTTTCTACGGCAGCGCTGGCCCATGAAGCCGTCGCGCAGGGCCAGGAGGACGAGGAGCTATGAGCGTCACGACGATCGACGTTGCCGAGGTCGCGCCTTCGACGGCGCCCCTGCCCGCGTTCGACGAAGAAGCTTCGGTGCAGAGCCTGCTCGTCTCGCCCATCGAGGCCGCCTACCGCCATCGCCTGCCGCTCGTCGGGCGCACGGACGTGCACCCGCTCGTCCAGGCAGCGTACATGGCGTTCACCCAGCGCTATCCGCTCGTGCTCTCGCCCGACGTGATATGGCTCTGCCTGGCGCGGGGGCTCACGCTCCACATCGCGGCGAACGAGGCGCAGCGGCGCAAGTTCATCCGGGAGGACCGCGATTTCGAGCTGACGCTCGAGCGGCCTGATTTCACCCTCGGCCAGGTGAACCCGTGGCCCATCACGTTCTCGGAGCTATCCGCCCAGACCGCCGCGCAGGTCGGCGGGCTGAGGGAGCTCTTGACAGCCGACTTCTCGACGACAGGGCCGGTCGAGCGGGTGGCCTCGGAGCTCACGGTGACAACCCCGCTCGCGCCGCACTTCGAGTGGGAGCCGCCTTTCCCGGCGGACATGGTGTTTCCGAGACCCGGAATCCCGCGCATCTACCTGATGGGTACGGCGGATGACTGGCGCTCGGTGCGGCAGCGCGCGGAGGCGTTCGGCCCGCTCGGCGCGGAGCGCTGGGCCCGCGCGCTCCTGCCCGTGCTGGACCAGATCGTCGCCTCGGCGGAGGGGCGAAAGCCTCCGGATCCGGCGTTCTGGCGCGCCTTCTTCCGGTACGAGAACGCCGCGGACGAGCTCACCGGCTGGATTCACGTGCTCTTCCCCTACCTCCGCGCGTGGCCCGCAGATCACTTCATCCCGAATACGCACCTCGACGACTGGCTCGAGCGGTGGACGGCGGCAGATGCTCGGCGCAACCCGCTCGTCGCGCTGGCGGATCCGCAGGGGCCGGGGTTCGCTCGGCTCCCGCCGGCGCTGACGAGCGCGCCGCTGCGGCTCGTCGACGCGCACGGCCAAGAGCACTCCCTGGAGCTCATCAGCGGGCTCATCGGCGTCACTCAGGACCCGCACTCGCTCGCGCTCATCCCGGAGTTCGTCTGGGCCGTTTTGCACGAGGAGCCCGGGGCCGCGCCCGAGGCGCCCATCGAAGCGGGCTGAGCGCCGGCCGACCGCGGCTCCCCCTTCGTCACCCGAAACGCACCTCGAGCCCCGCGCCCCCGCCCTCGACCACGATCTCCCTGTCCCGGCACCCGGGATCTTCCGCCATGCGCGCCGCGATCGGCGTGATCACCCGCTCCTCGATCACCCGCTTCAGCGGCCGTGCCCCGCGCCTCGGATCGAACCCCGCCTCGGCCAGGAAGGATCGCGCCTCGGGCAGCACACGGAGCCTCAGGTTGCGCCGCACGAGCCCGGTGCGCGCCTCGGCCTTGGCGAGCTCGAGATCGACGATCTTGAGCACGCTGTCCCGCCCGAGGCCCCGGAACTGCACGACGTGGTCGATGCGGTTCACGAACTCCGGACGGAAATGCTCGCGCACGCCCGCCGGCGCCGCGCGCCGCGCGCCCGGGACGAGGGCGCGCTCGTCGTCGCCGCCGAAGCCGACGGGCGCCCGGTCGGCGACGCCGAGGTTCGAGGTCATCACGATGAGCACCATCCGGAAATCCACGTGGCGCCCGTCCTCGTCCGTCAGCCGGCCCTCGCCGAGGATCGCGAGCAAGAGGTCGAACACCTCGCGGTGCGCCTTCTCGATCTCGTCGAGGAGCACGAGCGACAGCGGCTCTTGCCGCACCCGCTGCGCGAGCGTCGTCGCGTCCGGCCCCGCCGCGAGCAGGCGCGCCGACGAGCCCGGGAGCCTGTACTCGCTCATATCGAGCCGGATCATCCGCCCCTCGTCGCCGAACATGGCCCGCGTGAGCTCCTTCGCGAGCTCCGTCTTGCCCACGCCGGTCGGGCCCACGAACAGCAGCGTGCCGCACGGGCGCTCGGGGTCGTTCATTCCGGCCTTGAAGCGCGCCAGCACCCGCGCCGCCGTGTCGCACGCCTCGTCCTGCCCGATCACGCGCCGCTGCAGCCCGCGCGCGATGGTCTCGGCGCTCGCGGGGATCTCGTCGGCGATGAGCTCGATCGGCAGCCCCGAGTGGCGCGCGTAGGCCTCGGACACGTCCCGCGGGTAGAGCACGCGCGCCGGCGCCGCTCCGGCCGCCTCCGCCTCCGCGCCGGCCCGGGCGCCGGCCTCCTGCGCGAGCCAGTCGAAGAAGCGGAACGCCTTGCCGGGGAAGAGCACGTCGCGCCGGAACATCGCGAGGTGCTGCACCAGCCGCTTCTTGCCCGCCGGGTGCAGCCGGACGCGCGCGTCCTTCCGCGCCTCGTACTCCGCGAGCAGCGCCGGCACCGCGGCCGGATCCGGCTCGCGCAGCCGGACGATCTGGAAGCACGCCACGAGCGAGGCCGCGCGGCGCTGGCACGCCTCGAGCTCCGGCTCGGTGCACTCCGCGATGAGGCTCACCTCGCCGGTCCGGAGCGCCGGAAGGAACACGTCGCCGATCGACGCGCCGTCCGGCTGCGGCCGGAGCAGCGGCAAGAGCGCGCCGACGTGGAGCAGATCCCCCTCGTGCGACAGCTCGCCCACGAGCTTCAGGCACCTCGCCTGCCACATGCCGAGGTACATCATCCCGGCGAGGAGCCGATCGGCCGACGTGCTGAACAGGCCCGGCGAGCTCGCGCGCGCCTTGTCCCTTCGCCACGCCGCGAACCGCCGCGCCAGCCGGTGGACCCAGGTCGTCTTGCCGACGCCCGGGCCGCCCACCAGCAGGATCGACGGCGGCGGCGCGGCGTGCGCCACGTCGAACAGCGGCAGCGCCTGCTCCAGCTCCTCGGACTCGCCCACCGCGAGCGGCAGCCGCTGGCGCGCGGCCTTCTCGACGAGATCCTCGGAGACGGCGTGCAGCGTGGGGCGCTCGTCCTCCGGGCGCCGAGCGCTCCGCCCGGCGCGCTCCATCCGGCGCGGCGACCACGGGCGCACGTACTCGTCTCCCTCCCGGCGAAAATCGAAGAGCGACCGCGGAGACTCGCCGAGCAGCGCGCTCGTGACGAGCTGGCGGAGCACGTCGGGCGCAATCGAGAGATCCTCGAGGACCACGGACCAGCCGAAGCGGGGGAGCATCACGCGGACTCCGCCCTCGGCGAGCTTGCTCGCGAGGTACGTGAGCCGCAGCGGGATCTGGCGCCGGCCGACGACGGCGGTCCGCTTGACCGTGGTCTGCGGGTGGACGTCGACGTCCAGCGAGCGGACCTCGAACGACTCGTCCCACAGGTAGCGATCGAGATCGTCCTCGTCCGTGGCCAGCCGCGCGTGGAGCTCGACCTCGATCGCGCGCAGCACGTCGTCCTCGGAGGCGCCATAGGCGGACGGCGCCGGCCGATCGAAGAGGAATGCCCACGTGCGCAGGAGGATGCCGGTGAAGCGGCCGTCGTGATGGGCGATGAAATAGACGCGGAGCGATTTCTTGGTCATACGGTGGCGGTGGAAACGCGCAGCCTGAGCGCGCGAGCCTACCACACCCGGGCAACACCCCGGGCCGGGAGCGCCGCTGCGCTGGTCGGCCGCGCCGTTGGTTGTTTCGTTGCGCGCGACGTCGTTTCATTGCTCCGCTCTTCCATTTCGCCATTGCGACGATTCCGCCGCAGTCGGTCGCTCGGCGCCCGGAGGAGGCCTGTCCAGGCGCGAAGTGGAGCGGCGTCGGAATACGCTGACGGTCGGCTCAACGTCAGATCAACTCCATGCGTCGTGGTGACGGCGTGCGTCAAAACGGATGCGCGCTGCGACGCAGGAACACCTGTGCTGCATAATTCTGGCGGCGTGGAGATGTGTCATCTCATCCACCCTGGCCTCCTCGGGAGGTGTAGAGTGGTGTTCATGCCGCAAACACCTTATTTCATGACGCCTCGCCGCCGCGCGGCTCGAGCCGCCTTTTCCTTGTTCCTCTCGCTTGCCCCGCTCGCGGGGGCCGTGCCCGCGAGCGCTGCTGTGACGCAGCTGGATGGCACGCGCTTGCCCACGGCGGTCAGCGCCAACGAGATTAACCTCGTGACGGGCCGGGGTTTCCCCAGGGATGCCGTCACGCTCGATGGGCTCTTCGGGTACCGGGGGGAGGACATCGATCCCGTGGCCGACGCGAGCACGGAGCCAGGTGTCTTCTCGCCGCTCTGCGGGTTCTCGGGAGAGCTCGTGCTGCGCGGGGGCGGATGCAAGGTCGCGTTCGGCTGGTACAACGCGAACGCGAGCGGCACGCGCCCGCCGGACAACCAGATCTACGAGCTGATCCCCGCGGACACCTCGACGGCGTTCCGGTGCGAGGACAACGATTTCTGCCCGCTGGCCACGATGGAGACCACCCAGGCGGGGCAGCACGACTGGACACCGCGGCAGTTCTCGGCGGCGGACATCCGGAACGACGCGCGGTACCAGGGCGGCCTGGTCGGCTTCGCGCTGATCGGCAAGGCGGGCACCTACTGCACCCAGACGAAGTTCTCGCAGCGTGAGCTGAACACCGTCTGCACGAGCTGCACGCCGAACGCGCCGTGGGTGACGACGCTGATCTACACGTCGACCGCCGAGCCCGACGCGTTCTATGTCGCCTTCGAGGACCTGCCCGTGACCGCGACGAGCTGGAAGGGGAGCCAGGGCGGGTACGAGAACGACGGCGATTTCAACGATTTCGTCTACTACATCACGGGCGTGACCTGCAAAGGCGGCGGCGAGATCTGCGACACCGGCCTGCAAGGCGCGTGCGCCGTGGGCAGGACGGGCTGCGCGACCGAGGGCGAGGTCGAGTGCCTGCCCGTGCTCGAGCCCGGGGAGCAGAAAGAGACCTGCGACAACATCGACAACGACTGCGACGGCGAGGTCGACAACGGCGAGGGGCTCTGCGACGAGGGCTTCGTGTGCAACCGCGGGTCGTGCGTGCCGTACTGCGGGCGCGGCGAGGTCGTCTGTGACGCCGGCCTCGTCTGCGACAACGGCTTCTGCGTGGAGCAGGCGTGCGTCGGCAAGGAGTGCACCGGCGGCCAGATCTGCGTCGGCGGCAACTGCGTGGGCGGGTGCGACGGCGTCGTCTGCCCCGCGAACCAGGAGTGCCAGCTCGGGCGGTGCGTGGATCTCTGCGCCCACATCGAGTGCGAGGACGGCGCGGTCTGCGAGCGCGGCATCTGCCAGTCCAACTGCGGTTGCCGCACCTGCCCCACCGGCAAGGTGTGCGCGGCGGACGGCCGTTGCGTCGACACCGGCTGCGAGGGCAAGACGTGCGCTGACGGGCAGGTCTGCGTCGCCGGGAGCTGCGCTGACGCGTGCGCGGGCGCCATCTGCCCCGGCAATGCGCCGTGCGTCAACGGGGTCTGCGGCGAGCCCGTGGTCCACGGCGGCGCCGCCTCCGCCGCGAGCGGAGGGCCGGTCGGACCCGACGTGGGGCTCGACGATCCGGTGGATCTGACCACCGGCTCCGGCTCTGGCTCCGGCTCTGGCGCCGGCTCCGGCGGCGCGAGCGGCGGCACGGGCGGCAACAAGCCCGACGCGTCCTGCGCGTGCCGCGCGGGCGCGACCTCGGAGGCCTCGCCGGCCAGGGTCGGCCTGCTCGGGCTCGGTCTCCTGCTGCTCGCCGGCCGCAGGCGCCGCGCGCGCCGCGCCGCGAGCCGCCCGTAGGCTTCCCCTTGGCGCGCGCCGCGAGCCGTCAGTGAACCTCGCAACCTCGCAACCTCGCGCGCCGCGCCGCGCGCCTTCCGTGAGCCGCGCTCTGGCCCGCCGCGCGCCCGCGTCACCACGCGGAGCGCGCGGCCATCGCCGCGACGAGGCCCCCCACGACCGCCGCCAGGACCCACGCGAGGCGCGCGCCGTACGGTGACGCGGCCGCGGCGCCGGCGGGCAGCGGGAACACCACCGACCGCACCCGCCGGGACTCCGCGTCGACCAGGAGCACGCCGTCGACATCGAACGCGACGCGGTACTCGAGCAGCTGCCGCCGCGTCGCGGGCGTGTCGATGCGCGGCGCGAGCCGGCCCGTCTTCACCTCGGCGACATACCGCCTGGGACCGTGCGCCACGAGGTAGTCGGCGCGGAGCCCGACGCTGACCGGCTCGCCGTCGATGTGGACTCCGTACGAGACCGCCACCTGCCGGCCGACGATGGTGTAGCCGAGCTCGCGGAGGAGCGCCTCGGCGCGGGCCTCTCCCGCGGCGCCCTGCTCCCGGCACCGCGAGAGCCGGCGCCGCAGCGATGCGCGCCTCCACGCGAGCCGGAGCGTCTGGACCAGCCCGAAGGAGAGCGCCGCGCCGGCCACGGCCAGGAGGAGCTCGGGCGGCATGTCGCGGAAATCCACGCAGCGCGGGTTTGCTCAGGAATCGGGATACCGGGCCAAGTTTTCTGCGCCGGGTCGCCTGCAGCTTGGCTGGCGCGCATGTCGACGCGCTCCTATGACAGGGCTGCAAGAGGCATACCGCCTGCTCGTGCTCTGGTGTGGTGGCGTCGTGTTTCAAGAGCGTGCCCGGCTGATCTGGTCAGGGATGCACACCCATCGTCCGCGAGAGTACCCTCATCCCGGATCCGAGGGTCGTCTGCCTGTGATCGAACACGAGGAGAGGCACCGTTCGCAGGTCCGCGCGCTGACCGAGGCCAGCCGCGCGCTCGCGTCGGCGTGTTCGGCCCGCGCGATTCAAGAGATCGTCCTCTCGGCGGCGACGCGCCTGAGCGGCTCCGGCAGGGCCGTCCTGATCCTGAACGACGAGGACGAGCGCCCGGTCGTGCGAGCGGCGCTGGGGCTGGATCCGGCGCTGCTCGCCGAGCTCTGCGGCCACCCGCTCCCGAGCGTCGACGACGGGATAGCGCGAGCGCTGGACGGGGCGGCCCACGTCGCCGCCGCGCCGCTGATCGTCGACGGCCGTGTCTCTGGCGTGCTCGCGGTCGAGCGGGACACCCCGGCCTCCGGCGGCGATGCCTGGCTGATCGAGGCGCTCGCCGATCAGGCCGCGGTCGCGCTCGCGGGCCCCGCCGCTGGCGCCGCGCACGCAGACGCCCGGGAGCAGCGCGCGCGCCTGGAGGCGGACGTGCAGGACGAGCGCTATCGCCTCCTCGGTCGAGCGATCAAGGACCCGATCTGGGACTGGGATATCCGGACGGACCGGGTCGAGCGCAACGCGACGTTTCATGAGGTCTTCCGCTACAAGCCCGAGCAGACGGCCCCGACCGGCGCGTGGTGGGTGGACCGCGTGCTGCCCGAGGATCGCGACCGCATTGCGCGCGCGCTCGAGGAGCTCATCCACGGGGACGCCGACACCTGGTCGGCGCAGTACCGCGTCTACCGCGGCGACGGCTCCGTCGCCCGCGTGTTCGATCGCGGCACGGTGCTCCGGGACGCGGGAGGCAAGGCGATTCGCATGGTCGGCGCCTCGGTCGACCTGACCGAGCGGTTCCGGATCGAGAGCGCGCTCCAGGACCGGGAGGATCGGCTCCGGCTGGCCACGTGGGCGGCGGACGTTGGCACGTGGCGAGTCGACCTGGTGACTCAGTACGACACGAGGGACGCGAGCCTGAACCGCATCCTGGGCCTGGATGAGCGCGAGACGACGCAGCCCATGGGCGACTGGCTGAGCCGCGTCCACCCGGAGGATCTCGACGCGGTGATCGCCATGCACGAGCGGTGCGTCCGCGAGCGGTGCATCTACGACCTCATCCACCGCATCGTCCGCGCCGACGGGTCGATCCGGTGGGTCCACGATCGCGGGCGCATCGTCGCCGATCGGGACGGCTCTCCGCTGTTCTTGACGGGCGCCGTCGTCGACATCACCGAGCTGAAGCAGCTCGAGCGCGAGCGCACGGAGCTGCTCCGCCGCGAGCAGCAGGCGCTCGCCCAGTCGGAGAAGGACCGCATCCGGGCCGAGGACGCGAACCGCATGAAGGACGAGTTCCTCGCGACGGTCTCCCACGAGCTGCGGACGCCGCTCACGGCGATCCTCGGCTGGGCGCGGCTGATCAAGGACAAGGACCTCGGCCCGGAGCGCGTCAAGCAGGGCATGGCGTCGATCGAGCGCAACGCCCACGCGCAGGCGCAGATCGTCGACGATATCCTGACGGTCTCCCGGATCATCACGGGCAAGCTGCGGCTCCGCACGATCGCCGTGGATCTGGCCTCGGTCATCGACGCCGCCGTGGACACCATCACGCCGACGGCGAAGGCGAAGGAGATCGAGATCCGCATCGAGCCGGGCGAGGGGCTCAGCCACGTGTGCGGCGACCCGGATCGCCTCCAGCAGGTCATGTGGAATCTGCTCTCCAACGCGGTGAAATTCACCCCGAAGCGAGGGCTGGTCACCGTCAGGGTGGGGCGGAGCGACGCGCAGGTCGCGATCTCGGTCACGGACAACGGCAAGGGCATCGCCACGTCGTTCCTGCCGTACGTGTTCGACCGCTTCCGTCAGGGCGACTCCTCGCCGACGAGGGCTCACGGCGGGCTCGGCCTGGGGCTCGCGATCGTCCGCCACCTCGTCGAGCTGCACGGCGGCACGGTGGAGGCGGAGAGCCCGGGCGAGGGGAGAGGAGCGACGTTCACGGTGGCGCTCCCCCTGCCCGCGGCGCCCTCCGCCGCGCACGAGGGGCCGCCGTCTGCGCCGGGGCGCGCCCTGCCGAGGAGCGGGGAGCCGCCGCCGCTCTTTGGCGTTCACGTCCTCGTCGTCGAGGATGAGCCGGACGCCCGGGAGATGCTCGCGTTCTTGCTGGAGGGAGCGGGCGCGCGGGTCACCACGGCCGGCTCGGCGAGCGAGGCCATGAGCATCCTGGAGCGGCTGAGGCCCGATGTCCTGCTCAGCGACATCGGTATGCCGGGGGAGAGCGGCTATGCGCTGATTCACCAGCTGCGCGCGGCGGGTCGGGACGAGATCCGGCGTATCCCCGCCGTGGCCCTGACCGCCTATGCCCGGCTCGAGGACCGGAGGAGAGCGCTGGCGGCCGGCTTCCAGAAGCACGTCGCCAAGCCGATCGACCCTGCCGACCTGGTGCAGGTCGTCGCGGACCTCACGGGCCGCTCGGGCAACGACGAGGCCTCCGTCCAGTCCCGGCGCGGTGCCCTCCTCGGTTGACGCTGCGCGGCGCGCGCCCGCTCTAGGCCAGCTCGACGCCGAGCAGCCACAGCATGAGTGCCTTCTGCACGTGCAGCCGGTTCTCGGCCTGATCCCACACGCGCGAGCGCGGCCCTTCCAGCGTCTCGTCGTCGATCTCCTCGCCGCGGTGCGCCGGCAGGCAGTGAAGCACGATGGAGTGCTGCGCGGCCTTCGCCATCACCTTGGCGTCCACGGTCCAGCCGGCGAACGCGGTGCGGCGCTTCTCCGCCTCGGCCTCGTGTCCCATGCTCGCCCACACGTCCGTGTTCACCACGTCCGCGCCCGCCGCGCCCTCGCGCGGATCGTGCGTGATCGTGACGTGGCCCGTCTTCCGCGCGCGCTCGACCTCGTCCGCGGGCGGCATGTACCCCTCGGGCCCCGCGAGCACGAGGTGGAAATCGAAGAGCTGCGCCGCCTCGAGCCACGAGCGCGCCATGTTGCTCGCGCAGTCGCCGAGGAACGCGATGCGCCGGCCGGCGACGCCGGTCCTGTCCCCGCTCGCCGCGAGCGCCTCCTGGATCGTGAAGATGTCGCTGAGCACCTGCACCGGGTGGCCGTCGTCCGAGAGCGCGTTGATCACCGGCACGCTCGCCTCCGCCATCTCGAGCAGGCGCGCGGTCGACGACGTGCGGAACGCGATCGCGTCGCAGTACCGGGCGAGCACGCGCGCCGTGTCGCGGATCGGCTCGCCGCGGGCGAGCTGGCTGCCCTGGGTGCTCAGCACGACCGGCTGGGCGCCGAGCTGCGCGATGCCGACCTCGAACGACACGCGCGTGCGCGTGCTCGCCTTCTCCAGGACGACCGCGATGGCCCGGCCGGCGAGGATCGTCGTGCGCCGCCCCTTCGGCTCCTCCTTCAGGCGAGCGGCGAGCCTGAGCACCCGGTGCGCTTCGGCCAGGGTCGTGTCCGTGATCTTGAGGTAATCGCGCTTCGCCATTGTCCCGCCTTCCGCGTCGCCGCCGTCCGGGCGCGCCGCCCTGCCGCGGGGCAGCCCGCGACGCAGGGCGCGCCGTACGCTCGTCGTGATGTGGCACAACCGGGACGCCGCCGTCAATCGGCCGTGGATCCGCCGTGGACCGCGCTCAGCGCCAGATCTCGATCTGCCACGCCGCGTCCGAGATCTGCTCGACCGACGCGCGGATCCCGAGGAGATCTCGGAGCAGCCCGAGGTGGGTTGTCGTGTGGGATGACGGGCGCACCGTCCGGAAGGCGCCGCGGCCCGCGAGGGCGATCGGCAAGAGCAGCTGATCGGCCAGGTGCTCGCCCACGGGGACGCCCGCGGCGAGGTAGTCGCGCGCCTCCTCGGCGGCCTTCGTGGCGACGGACTCCGCGCGCACGCCCTTCGCGCCGAACCCGGTGAAGACCTCGGTCACGTGCTCGCTCTCGACGGCGATGGTGAGCACGTTGCCTGGGCCGTTCCCGCCCTTCAGCACGCTGGGCTTGAAGCAGCCCGGCTCCCAGCCGAGCACCGCCGCCGCCGCGTCGAGCTCGCGCACCGCGATGGCGGCCGGGAGGTTCGACACCGTCGCGACCGCTCGCCGGCCGCGGATCTCCCCGCGCTCGAGGAGCTCGAGCGGCGCGAGCGCCGGCGCCGGCGCGATCGAGACGCGGGCCAGCCCGCCGCCGGCGGGGTAGAAGCCGGGCGTCACGAGCGTCGCGGTGACGTCCGGCCCCATCCTCCGCACGAGCGGCAGGTAGGCGAGATCCAGGAAGTCGAACGGCGGCGCCAGGGGGTTGTGCGTGCCGCCCTCGAGCGTGAGCGCCGACGGCGCGGGCGCGCGGAGCAGCGCGGGCAGGACGGTCTGCAGCACGAGCGTCGTGCTCCCCGCGCTCCCGACCTGGAACGAGTGCTCTCCGGGGACTATCGCGGTCGGTCGAAACACGATCTCCTGCGAGCCGAGCGCGGCGCCCGACACCTCGGCGCGGCCGATCTGGGCCGCGGCCCGGACCGAGGTCAGGTGTTGCCGCATCAGGCCCGGGCGCGCGCGGCCCTTGCGGATCGAGGTGATACGGACGGGCGTCTGCGTGATCAGCGAGAGGCCGAGCGTCGTGCGGAGGATCTGGCCCCCTCCCTCTCCGATGGATCCATCGATGGTCAGCATGGCGGTCGGCTCTCCCCTGGATCAGCGATATCACGGCGTCGGGGCGCACGGCTCACCCCTTCACGCAGACGACCTGCCGCAGGGTGTGGACGATCTCGACGAGATCCTTCTGCGCCCTCATCACGTCGTCGATCGGCTTGTAAGCCGCCGGCGTCTCGTCGATCACGTCCTCGTCCTTGCGGCACTCGACGCCTGCGGTCGCGGCCTCGTGGTCCGCGACGGAGAAGCGGCGGCGCGCCTCGCCCCGCGACATGACGCGGCCCGCGCCGTGGCTCGAGCTGCAGAAGCTCTCCGGGTTGCCGAGCCCGCGGACGATGAACGACCGCGCGCCCATGCTGCCCGGGATGATCCCGAGATCGCCCGCCTGCGCGCGGACGGCGCCCTTGCGGGTCACGAGGACGTCCTTCCCGTAGTGGTGCTCGCGCGCCACGTAGTTGTGGTGGCAGTTCACCGCCGCCACGGTCGCGTCGAAGGGCGGCAGCTCGCCCGAGCCGCGGAGCGCCTCGACCACCTGCGCCATCATCAGCTCGCGGTTCACCGCCGCGAAGTCCTGCGCCCACGACACCGCCTGCATGTAATCGTGGAAGTGCCTCGTCCCGTCCGGCAGGTACGCGAGGTCGCTGTCGGGCAGGTTGATGAAGAAGCGCCTCATCTCCTGCTTGGCGAGCTCGATGAAGTAGCTCCCGACCCGGTTGCCGACGCCGCGCGACCCGCTGTGCAGCATCACCCAGACGCGGTCCTCCTCGTCGAGGCAGAGCTCGATGAAGTGGTTGCCGGTCCCGAGCGTGCCGAGGTGCTCGATGGCATAGCCGCGCCCGATGCGCGGGTGCTTCTCGACGATCTGCCGGTACCGCGGCTCGAGCTCGGCCCACGCCGCGACCTGGGCGGGGGGCGGCGAGCGCCACGCGCCGCGGTCGTTCTTCCCGCCGTTGTCGGTGCGGCCGTGCGGCACGGCGCCCTCGATGGCCGTCCGGAGCCCGCGCAGCGCGTCCGGCAGCTGCGACGCGGAGAGGCTCGTGCGCGCCGCCATCATCCCGCAGCCGATGTCGACGCCCACCGCCGCCGGGATGACCGCGCCGCTCGTCGCGACCACGCTCCCCACGGTCGCGCCGATGCCCTGGTGCGCGTCGGGCATCACGGCGATCCACTTGTGGATGAACGGCAGCGCGGCGAGGTTCTTGAGCTGCGCCTCCGCGGCGGTCTCGAACGGCACGCCGACCGTCCACGCCTTGATGGGCACGCCCGAGTCCGTGGGGATGACGTTGTAGCTTCGCTCCATGGCAAGATCTCCGGTGAGGGGTCGAGCCGTCCGGCTCGCGCCGCGACGCTCGTTCTCGGTGGGGTCCGTCGGTCTTCGTCGGTCTCCGTCGGTCCGTCGTTCCTGCGCATCGCACGGCGCGTGCCACTCGAAATCCAGGCGATCGCGGGCCCCTGGCCCTGCGGATTAGACCTGTGTATAAAACGGTTAGAGAATCTTCTATGACACGCAAGACCACCGTGGTCCTCGGCATGCTCGGCCCGACGCTGGACACCGGAAAGACGCCGGAGCGCTGGTCGCGCTGGCGCCCGAGCGTGGCGCTCTGCCAGCACGAGGACCTGATCGTTGATCGGTTCGAGCTGCTCTACCAGCGCCGCTTCGAGGGCCTGGCCGAGACGGTGATGGGCGACGTGCGGCACGCCTCGCCGGAGACGGACATCCGCGCTCACGTGGTCGAGGTGGACGATCCTTGGGACTTCGAGGCGGTGTACGGCGCGCTTCACGACTTCGCGAGGGCGTACCCGTTCGCGCCGGACCGGGAGGACTACCTCGTCCACATCACGACGGGCACGCACGTCGCGCAGATCTGCCTGTTCTTGCTCACGGAGTCGCGGTACTTCCCGGGTCGGCTCATCCAGACGTCGCCGCCGAAGCGCGACCGTGAGGAGCTCGCGGCCGGGTCGTTCACGATCATCGATCTCGATCTCTCGAAGTACGACCGCATCGCGTCGCGCTTCCAGAAGGAGCAGCGCGAGGGGGTGTCGTTCCTGAAGAGCGGCATCGACACGCGCAACGCGGCGTACAACCGGCTGATCGAGCGGATCGAGCACGTGGCGATCGCGTCGCGCGCGCCCATCCTGCTGATGGGCCCGACGGGGGCGGGGAAGTCGCAGCTCGCGCGGAAGATCTACGACCTCAAGAAGGGTCGCCGGCAGGTGGGCGGTGACTTCGTGGATCTGAACTGCGCGACGATCCGCGGCGACGGGGCGATGTCGGCGCTGTTCGGGCACACGAAGGGGTCGTTCACGGGGGCGCTCCAGGACCGCCCGGGGCTCCTGCGCAAGGCGCACGAGGGGGTGCTGTTCCTCGACGAGATCGGCGAGCTCGGCGCGGACGAGCAGGCGATGCTGCTGCGGGCGATCGAGGAGAAGGCGTTCTTGCCGGTCGGCTCGGACAGGGAGGTGAGGAGCGAGTTCCAGCTGCTCGCCGGCACGAACCGGGATCTCGCGCTGGAGGTGGCGGCGGGGCGCTTCCGGGAGGACCTCCTGGCGAGGATCAACCTGTGGACCTTCCGGCTCCCGGGCCTCCGGGAGCGGGTCGAGGACATCGAGCCGAACCTCGATTACGAGCTCGACGCCTCGGCGCGGCTGCTCGGCGTGCGGATCACGATGAGCCGCGACGCGCGCGCGCGGTTCCTCGAGTTCGCGACGTCGCGAGAGGCGGTGTGGCCGGGCAACTTCCGCGACTTCAACGCGGCCGTGACGCGGATGGCGACGCTCGCGCCCGGGGGGAGGATCAGCGTGCCGATCGTGGACGAGGAGATCGGGCGTCTCGTGGAGGCCTGGCGGCGAGCGCCGGCGGCGGGCGGGCGAGCGCTCGCCGCGGGTGGCGCGGCGGGGGAGGGGAGCGATGGGGACGATCTCGTGGTCGCGGCGCTCGGCGCGCGCCGGGCGGCGGCGCTCGACCCGTTCGACCGGGTGCAGCTCGCCGAGGTGCTGCGGGTGCTGAAGGGCGCGCGGTCGCTGTCGGAGGCGGGACGGGCGCTGTTCGCGGCGTCGCGGGCGAAGAAGAAGAGCGTCAACGACGCGGACCGTCTGCGGAAGTACCTGGCGCGGTTCGACATCGACTGGAGCGAGGTGGCGGGGGGCGGGTAGATCCCTGACGTACAGGAGCAGGTGGCTGTCACTTCGTCGCCTTCAGCATCGACCACTGGACGTCGCCGAGGCTCACGAGCTGGTCGTGGAGCAACCGCGGGGGCCCATAGACGGCGACGCCGATCTGGGCGTCAAAGTACCGCGCCGCGGCGCGCTGCAGCTGCTCGGCGCTGATGGCGCGCACCCGGCGCTCCAGCGTCGCCAGGTGGTCGAGCGGCAGCGCATTCAAATAGAGGTCCACGAGAGCGCCGGCCAGACCCGGAGTCGACGACACAGCGGCGGCCGTCTGGCCGAGGAACCGCATCTTCGCCGCTTCTAGCTCGGCCAGCGTCACCGGAGAGCTCTTGACCCGCTGGATCTCCGTCAGGATCTTCTCCAGGCTCTCACCTGCGCGATCGAGATCGGCGCTGAGCTCGATCAAGAATTCGCCAGCGGTCCTGCGTTCATAACACGTGGTGTGCACCCCATAGCTGATTCCCGTGTCGTGCCGGAGCGCGGCTGCAGAGCGCGACACGGTGAGCCCGCCGATCAGCATGGCGATGAGATCGAAGGCGAGGGCGTCCGGGTCTGACAAGCCGGCGCATGGCAAAGCGATGACCAGGCTGGCGTCGGACGTGTCGGCCGCGATCGCGCCGATCTGGATCTTCCGGTCGCCGCGGGGGACGACCGCTGGCGGCGCTGGCTCAGGCGGCACCTGGCCCTGCGCGGGGGACCATGCGCCGAAGTGGCGGCGCGCGAGCGTGAAGATCGCATCGGCTTGCACGGCGCCCACGGCGATGAGGGCGCTGTCGCGCGGGCCGTATTGCCGCGAGTAAAAGCTCCTCACCTGATGTCCCGAGAAGCGCCTGAGATTGCTCCCGAAGGTCTTGAATGGAAGCGCCAGAGGGTGATCGGGGCCATACAGCCCCTCGAGGGCGAGCTCGTTCAGCTGGGAAGAGATACGGAGGGAGCGGCTGAACAGCTGCTGGGACTGCGCGCCGCGCGCGCTCGAGCGCGTCGGCCTCGAAGACGGGGTGCTGGACGAGCCGCGCCAGAAGCCACGCCGCCTTCTCGGCGCCAGACGCCAGCGTCGTGATCGCGATCGCGGTTCCGGCGGAGCCCACGCTCCACCCGGGGAGCTCACCGCTGATGCGGAGCTGGCGCAGGACCTCGCCGTTCTCCAGTCGGGTCCCCTCGTTCAACATCCGGGCCGTGAGCTCCGCGAGCCCGGCGTTGCGCGGCGCTCCATCGTCGCGGGCCGCGCGGTTGACGTAGACCAGCGTCACGAGCGGCAGCTCGGGCTGCTCGACGACGAGCGTCGTCATGCCGTTCTCGAGCTCGGTCGAGCGGACGTCGTGGACCCGCAGCGCTGGCTCCGCCGTGGGCGGCGGCGCGTTCGCGCGGAACTCGGCGTCCGGGGTCGGCGTGAGCGGGAGCAGGGGAGGAGGCAGCTCCACCCGCGAGCCGCAGCCTGCGAGCGCTGCCCCGAAGAGCGCTGCCCATCCCATGCTTGCTCGTCTCATGCGGACACCTCAGCGCGCGTCGACGGTCAACTTGCCCTCAGGGGACGCGAGATCCTCGGGCTCCACGCGGACGAGGCGGGCGACGAGGCGTCGATCCGCCGTGAAGTAGCGGCGCAGGCGCAGCACGTCGTCGGGGGTGACGCCGCCGATCTCAGCGATCCGCCGTGCCACGTTGAAAGGTAGCGACGTGGAGCGCAGCGACTGCAGGTGTCGGAACGCGCGCGCCAGCGGCTTATCATGCGAGATGAGCTCGCGGACGATCGCGGTCTGTTTCACCTCCGGGAGCACGGCGCCCCAGTCCATGCCCCACATCTGGCCGATTTCCCGCTCGATCGCCGCCTCGACGCCGTCGTGGGTCGCGTGCTTCGCCAGGGTCGCCGAGACGGAGAACACCGATCCCAGGTCCAGGTCATCGATGTCCGTATCGACGTGCGACAGGGGCCCCTGATCATCGACGAGGCGCGCCCGGAGCGACTGCGCCAGCGCGTCGGCGACGAGCCCCGCCGCGACCCGCTCGCGCGACGCGGCGAGCGGTGCCGCCCAGCACATCTCGAGCTGCTCACGATACACCGCATGCTCGAAGGTCACTCGCCGCGCCGCGGCGAAGGCGGGCGGGGCCGTCCGCCGGCGCACGAACGGCGCCTTCGGATTGACCACCGGGCCGAAGTACCGCTCCACGAGGGCGCGGGTCGCCTGTGGATCGATGTCGCCGACCAGGATCACGCGCGCGTTGCTCGGACGGTAGCCTTGCTGGAAGAACCACTGCGCGTGCCGGAGCTCGATCGCCTCGAGATCGTCGAGAGGGAGCTCTGCGCCCGAGTAAGGGTGGTCCTGCCCGAAGATGGCGCGCAAGGTGTGGCGCCGGAACATCCCCTCGATGCCATGGCTCTCCAGGAGCTCGTTGCGCACGATCTTCTGCTCGAGCGCGAGCGCCTGCTCGTTGAAGCGCTCGAGCGTGAATGCCATGCGCTCGCTCTCGATCCACAGCGCGAGGGGGAGCGCGGCCGCTGGCACGAGCGCGTAGTAGGCGGTGTAGTCGGGGCCCGTGATCCCGTTCATGCGGTGCACCCCTGCTCGCTCGAGCCGGCTCAGCGCCTCGAGCGGCTTCATGTGACGCGAGCCCCGGTACGTCATGTGCTCGACGAGGTGCGCCAGCTGGTCATAGCCCCGCGGATCATCTCGGCTGCCGATCTCGTACGCGACGACGACGGCCACCGTCGGCTGCCTGTGATCTTCCTCCAGGAGCACCTCGAGGCCGTTGGCCAGGCGGAAGTGGGCGGCGCTCTGCACCAGGCCCTCGATACCTCCCGCCACCGGGCCGGCGCCCGGGGCTCCCGAGGGGTCCGCCGCTGCCGCGAGGGGCGTGGCGACCGCCAAGAGCCCCGCTACCAGCCCGGCCGTCCTCGCTCGTCCCGGCGCCCGCAGTGTCGGCTCTTTCTTGGCGTTCAATGGTTCACCCCTCGCGTGCTGCCTCTTGGCGCATGGACGCTGGAACCGTCGTCGCTGTCAAGCGCGCCGTATCGGGCGGTATCACCGGAGCGCCCCCTGACGGCACCGCTCGTCGCTCGCCTGGCGTCGCGCGTGCTGGCTTGTGTGGGAGCGCCCGACGCGGATACCGTCCGTCGCGAGGTCCTGCCGTCCCGCCGGCGCCGCGGAGAACACCTCCGTATATTTACCGTTTCAGTTGACAATTCTGCCACCCAAAGCATTGTCATGAGCCACTGCGAGCCGTGGTGCAGCGAACTTGTATTTACCGGTTCATCTAATCGGCGTGGATCGATGACGGAGGTCACCTCCGCTGTTGATCGTGGCGCCGAACTGCCCCAGAGTGCCCGGCGCTGGAGGTCAGTTTCGATGGCTTTGCGTTCATTTCACCGGTCACCTTTCCTGGTCCTCACGCTGGGGGCGGTAGTCCTCCTGTCGGCCTGCTCGGATGACGACGGCGGCGGCTCGTCAGCGAGCTCCGGGGGCACGGGCGGCTCGTCCGCGAGCTCCGGGGGCTCCGGGAGCACCACCGCGCAGGGCACGGGCGGCGCGGGCGGCGGTACGAGCGGCGCCGGGGATACGGGTGGCGGCGGGGATACGGGTGGCGGCGGCGGTGGCACCGGCGGTGGCGGCGCCGGCGGGGGTACGGACGCGCAGGGGATCGTGCCCAATCCCATCATCTCTCGCGGCAAGCCGGCCTTCGCCTCGGCGGGGACGGCGTCGG
This sequence comes from Sorangium sp. So ce693, assembly GCF_051521375.1. Classification (NCBI taxonomy): domain Bacteria; kingdom Pseudomonadati; phylum Myxococcota; order Polyangiales; family Polyangiaceae; genus Sorangium; species Sorangium sp. So ce693. The sequence goes on along the minus strand of NZ_CP150347.1, from coordinate 10,329,014 downwards.
TGATCAACGACGGCAAGTACAGGTCGGCAGGGACCTGGATCGCGGGCAAGCCCACCTCGGCAGCGCCCGCCTGGGTCGCCATCCAGGTCGGCACCGGGTACGAGCGGCTGCTCCTGAGCTGGACGGCCTCGTACAACTACAACTACACGGACGTGCAATACGGGGCGCCGGGCGCCTACCGCGTGGAGACGTCGAGCGACTCCACGAACGGCTCGGACGGCACCTGGACCAAGGTCGCGGAGGTGACCGACAACCCGGTCCGCACGCGCGCCCACAGCTTCGACTTCGGCGGCAAGAGCTGGGTCCGGCTCGTCGTGACCGCGGCCCCCGCGATGACCGACGACACCGGCGTGCAGCTCGACGAGATCGACGTGCACGACATCTCGAAGGGCGCGGAGGACACGTGGTTCTTCCTCGGCGACAGCATCACGGCGTTCGCCTACGACCGCGACACCCCGGCCACGCAGCCGAGCTTCGCCGAGAACGTGCACGCCGCGCACCCGGCCCACTATCCGGCGATGATCAACGGCGGCATCGGGAGCGAGCTCACGAAGAGCAGCGACAAGCCCAGCGCGCTCGATCGCATCGATGACGTCCTGGAGCTGAACCCCGACTTCCACTACTTCGCCATCGGTTACGGCACCAACGACTCCTGGGGCCAGACCGACCCGAGCACCTTCAAGGCGAACCTTCAGCAGATCATCGACAAGATCGAGGCAGCGGGCCGTGTCCCGGTGCTCGCGCACATCCCGTTCTCGCCGGACGGCAACCACGATGCTGTCCCGGTGTTCAACCAGGCGATCGACGAGCTGACGCAGCAGAACGGCCTCCCTCCTGGGCCGGATCTGTATACGTGGTTCAAGGACCACCCCGACCGGTTCACCGACAAGGTGCACCCGGATCCCGCCGGGCGGGTGGCCATGAACAAGCTCTGGGCCGACGCCGTGGACGGCCTCTACCCGGCCCAGCGGTAGCGCGACCAGGCGCCGGGCGACACGCGACCACGCGACCGAGCGCGCTCGCGGCGCCGGCGCGAGCCTTGACTCCACGCGGCCGCGGGGGCTAGCTCGAGCTGGCGCACGAACGGCAGGCCCGGGGAGCGGTGCCCTCGGGTGGGCTCGGCCGGCCCGCGCCCTCCAGGGGGTCTCCGATGAAGCTCATTCCCAAGAAGCTCATGGTCCTGGTCGTCGCCCTCGCGGCCCTCTTCACCTTCGCCGCCGCCGCCCCGGTCAGGGCCGACGACTGGGCCCTGACGGGCACCGGCGTCCGCGTCAAGACGATCGCGTTCATCGACATCGACGTCTACGAGATCAGCCATTTCATGAAGCAGACGCCGGCATCGCGATCGAAGCAGGCGGTGATCGACGCCGACGTCCCGAAGAAGTTCGTCTGGAAGATGCTGCGCGACGTGGACAAGGAGAAGATCCACGACGCGTTGACAGGCGCCTTCGCGATGAACGGGTACAAGGATCAGGCCAAGATCAAGGCGTTCGTGGGCGCGTTCCAGGGAGAGCTGAAGGAAGGGGCGCGCATCACCATCCAGTACGACCCGGAGAAGAAGACCACGACCGTCGCGGTCGGAGGCAGCAGCGCGAGCGTCGCCGGCGTGGACTTCATGAAGGCCGTGTGGAGCATCTGGCTCGGGAAGATCGATCAACCGAACCTGGGCGATCAGCTCATCGGCCGGCTGAAATAGCGGGCGCCGGAGCGGAGCCGTGATGGACGACGATCGGGACGAGCGAGAAGACGAGGACACGAAGCGGGACATCGCGCCCTACGTGCCGCGCCGCCCCGTGATGGCGGTCATCGGCAACGGCCTCGCGGTGGACGCGGCGACCGAGGTTGTGTGCGTCGAGCTCGGGCGGCGCGCCGTGGAGGCGGGGTTCCGGCTGGTCACCGGGGGGCTGGGGGGCGTCATGGCCGCCGTGTCGCGCGGCGGGCGCGCGGCGGCGACGTGGCGTGACGGCGATATCCTGGGGATCCTGCCAGGGTACGAGGCGTCGGCGGCCAACCCGTACGTGGACATCGTCGTCCCGACCGGCATGCAGATCGGGCGCAACATCCTGGTCGTCGCCGCGGCCGACGTGGTCGTGGTCGTCGGCGGAGGCGCGGGCACGCTGAGCGAGGTCGCCGTTGCCTGGCAGCTCGGCAAGCCGCTGCTCGCGCTCGCGACGAGCGGCGGCTGGGCGAGGCAGCTCGCCGGGGGGCGCGTGGACGACCGGCGCTCGGATCGGATCGTGTCGGCCGCGAGCGCGGAAGAGGCGGTGGCGACGGCGTGGGAGATGGCGGGCCGCGGCCGCGGCCGGGGGGCGTGACAAGGCGCCGCGCGGCGTCCGCGGGAGCCGGCCGCGAGGCCGCCCGTGCTAGCCTCCGCGCCGATGTCGGAAGCGGAAGAGGAGGAGATCCAGCGGCTGAAAGCCCGCGTCGGGACGACCCTCCACGGAAAATGGCGGATTGACGCGCTGATCGGGGCGGGGGGGATGGCGGCCGTCTACGCGGCCACGCATCACGTGGGGCACCGCGTGGCCATCAAGATCCTGCACCCGGAGGGCGCGGTGTCTCGCGAGCTCCGCGCCCGCTTCGAGCAGGAGGCGCTCGCCGCCGCGCGGCTCGGGCACCCGGCCGCGGTGCAGGTCCACGACATCGACGTGACCGAGCGGGGAGAGCCGTTCCTTGTCATGGAGCTGCTCGACGGAGAGAGCCTCCGCGAGCGCGTGTTGCGGCTCGGTACGATCTCATTGACCGAGCTCCTGGCCCACATGGACACGCTGCTCGAGGTCATCAAGGCGGCGCACGACGCCGGGATCGTCCATCGGGACATCAAGCCGGACAACCTGTTCGTGACCCGCGATGGGCGGCTCAAGGTGCTCGATTTCGGGATCGCGCGCATGAAGCAGGGCGGCTCGGGGCTGAAGACGCGGACGGGCGCGGTGCTGGGCACGACAAGCTACATGGCGCCCGAGCAGATCCTGGGGAGGAACGTGGACGGGCGGGCCGACCTCTACGCGGTGGGCGCGACGATGTTCACCGTCCTCGCGAACCGTCGAGTCCACGACGACGACGGGCTCACCGAGGGAGAGCTCCTCGTGAAGAGGGGCACGACGCCGGCTCCTCCGCTGTTGACGGTGGCGCCGGGCGTGGATCCGCGGGTCGCGCGCGTCGTGGACCGGGCGCTCGCCTTTCAGGTCGAGCGGCGCTACCCGGACGCGCAAACGATGCTCGCCGACGTGCGCGCCCTGCGCCGGGGCGAGGAGCCTCCCTTCGCGACGGGGGAGCAGGCCAGGATGGACGAGCGCACGCGCGCGTACGGCCGGGCCATCCCCGACGGGCCGCCGGCGGGGGCGCATTATCCGAGCGCGAGCCCGCCGGCCGGGGTGATGCCGGCAGCGGTGGCTGCCTCGACGGGGGCTCATCCGGGCCAGCCTTATCCGGGGGCGGCGGGGGCGGGGGCAGCGCCCCGGGGGCGGGGGCAGCGCGCACCGGGAGCGACGCAGATCGCCGTCGTCGGCGGGGTGGCGGTGCTGCTCTTCTGCGTGGGGGTCGGGATGGTGCTGCTGCTCTGGCCCTCCCGCGACCCGGGCGCCGGCGACGCTGGCGACAGCGGCGCGCCGGTGTCGCTCCAGGATGTCGCGCAGGCCCGGAGCGCTGCGGTGCTCGCGGTCGACCCCGCCGGCTGTCCGCCGGGCGTGCCTTGCACTTGCCCGGGGGGCGGTCCGGGAAAGGCGCCGGCGAGCTGCCTGCTCACGTGCGGCGACGCGCCCGGCTGCAGGCCGAGCTGCTCCGATCGAGAGAGCTGCGCGAGCCACTGCGCCGGCGACTGCCAGTCTTCCTGTGCGAAAAGCAAGGTGTGCAGCACGACGTGCGCAGACGGCTGCTCCACCGACTGCCGCAACGCGGAGACGTGCCAGGTGACCTGCGGCGCGGGGTGCTCGATCACCTGCGAGGACGTCAACAAGTGCGCTCACGTCGTGGGCGACGGGAGCGTCGTGAGGTGCAATCGGGTCGGAGGGTGCCAGGTGATGTGCATGGGCTCGTGCGCGGTGTCTTGCTCCAATACCGGGGGAGGATGCCCGGTGACCTGCGTTGGGCAGGGGCCCGCGGTGAAGTGCGGCGATGGCCGCAAGGCGTGCGGGGACGGCTGCGCGCTGCCGCGGTGAAGTGCGGCGATGGCCGCAAGGCGTGCGGGGACGGCTGCGCGCTGCCGCGGTGAGATGAGGCTGGCCGGGCGTTCGCCGGGGGACGAGCGTGGGACCGCGGTGAGCCGTCCAGGGGCCGACGCTCGGGCGTGCCCGTGTCCACACGTCGATGTACGTGCCTGCGAGCCCTCCCGCGCCTCAGAGCCGGGCCTTGCGCAGCGCGAGCAGCCAGTCGTTGAGCTCTCCGTGGTTGGGCGGCTCCTCCGGCAGCACGGCGTGATCGCGGGCCGCCTCGAGGGTCGTGAAGGCCCGGGCGATCTGCTCGGCCCAGCGCTCGGCGACGTCGGGAGCGAGCGGCGCCTGCTCGCCGGCGCGCTTGGCCTCGATCAACTCGCGCGCGGCGCTGAAGCCGTAGAGATCGAGGAGCGTGGTGACATCGGTTACGATCTCGCCCGTCCGGAGGGCGTGGGCGCCGGTCAACGTGGTCCTGAGGACATAGAGGAGCTTCTTCGCCGACGAGCGGCCTCCCGCCTCCCAAGCGCGGAGCTGGCTCGTGGCGAAGCCGATGTAGTGGCGGAAGATCCGGCGCGAGAGCGCGGCGGCGACGAGCGGGCGAAGCGAGGCCAGGTCGGGATCGACGTGGAGCTGGAGGGGGCCGAGGATCCGCTCGATGTAGTTGCCGTTGCCCTGGAGGACGCCGATGAGGACGGGGTGGAGCTCGTTCGAGGTGTAGTCGATCTCGACGCCGTCGATGACCTGCATCCGCTCGGGGCTCGCGTTGCTGCGGTGGAGGCCGAGCAGCTTCTCGGTCGGCTCGACGTGGACCGCCTTGAGGTCGAGGTCGCTGTCCGGCGAGGGGAAGCCGTACGCGTGGGCGCCGCTCAGGGCGATGACGAGGTGCGAACGCTTGGCCTCTTCCTCGGCGATGACGCGCGCCGCGACCTCCTGCTGCTTTGCTTCGAGCACCTGGGGGTTCATCCGTCGTCCTTTCTCTCCTCGTTTCCGGGCGTGGGGGCCGCGTCTCCGCCGTCCCAGGTTGCGTCTCCGTCGTCCCAGGTTGCGACCGGCGCGGGGGGAGCGTCCTTGCCGAGGGGGCCGGGCTCCGTCGCGAGGTGCCGGCGGGCGATCTCCTCGCGGACCCGCCGGAGGAGCACGTCGGCCCGGGGCACGTCGGGGTGCGGCGGCAGCTTGGTGGCGAGTCGCGCAGCCTCGAGGTCGGGCGTCATCGACTCGGCGAGCTCGATGGTGCGATCGAGCGGCCAGGCGCCGCTCTTGATGGCGAGGAGCGTCTCGCGCAGGTCTCCCTGCACCACGAGATCGACCTCGCCGTCGCGCAGCCAGCGGATGGCGGTCGCGATCAGGCGCACCAAGTTGTAGGCGTTCTTGGGGCGGAGGTCGCGGGCGGGATCGAGCGAGGCCCTGCCCGCGCGCGCGAAGGCCACGAGCGAGGCGAAGTCGCGGGCGGGCAGGAGGCCCTGGTCGTGGAGGGAGCGATAGAGCTGCTTGATGTACTCCTTCGCCTGGAGCTCCCGGTCAACCTGGGTCGGCGCGGCGCGCGGGCTGACGGCGGCGAGCTTGCGGGCGACCTCGGCGAGCGCCAGCGAGGGGTCGTCGGCGAGCCACTCGAGCACCCGTTCCCGGTGCTCGGCGAGGCGGTGCGCCTGCGAGAGCCGCTTCAGCTGGGAGAGCGCGTAGCGGCCGAAGCTGCCGTAGATGGCCGAGGAGACGAACGCACCACGCGCCTCGAGGAGCCACGCGCCGATGTCGTCGCGCGCCTCTGCGGTCCGGACGAAGAGCAGCTCGAGGGTGTTGGGGTCGGCGCGCAGGGCCTGGCGGATCGCCTTCTCGATCTCCCAATAGGAGGAGCTGCCGTCGGTGCTCACGAGGTCCCTGGGCGGCTCGGCGAGGCCTGTGGTCCAGGGGAAGGGGAGAGCGAAGGCGCCGCGCCTGTCGGTGTCGGAGCCCTCGTTCGCGAGCCCCCAAGCGCGCGAGCCCACGACGGCCTCGAGGACCACGGTGGGCCGGAGGGCGTCCCAGGCGGCGCTCCGCCGCTCGGCATGCCGCACCTGGCCGGCCTTACGCGGGACGAGCTCGTCGCGGTTGTAGCGGACGACGCCGACGCCGACGAGCATGACGTCGAGCTCCGCGCCGGCCGAGCCGACGACACGCCCGATGGCGCCCTGCGGGACACGTCGATCGCCGAGGAGGCGGTCGACCCGGGTTGTCACCTCGGTGCCATGGGGCAGAGGGACGGCGAGCGGGTCGAGGTGGGTGAGGCCGCGCAGGCGGAGCTCCATGAGCGGACGCTATCATGACGAGGGCCCGACCCAGGTTGGGGGCGACCGACCGACCGACGGATCCGACCCCGATGGATCCGACCAAGGTTTGGGCGACCGGCGAGCTCACCGGGTCCACCGGCGGGCTCACCGGGTCCGACCCAGAATGGCGGTGGGTCAGGTTGGCAGACCGAGGTTGGCATCCCCACCTGCATGGGACTAACAGCAACCCAGGTCAGGCTGGAGTAGGCAACGGCTCCAGCTCAGGTGGCGGACCGCCAGGCGGCCGTCACCCACGAAGCTTGGTCGAGCAGCGAAATGATTGACGAAAACCCGTGGCACAAAGCTTGTCATGGTGCACCTGTCATGAGCCAGCCCCGCGAGATCGCTGCCGGAGCCACCTACCTCATCACCCGTCGCGTCCTGCGCCGGCACCTGCTCTTCCGCCCGGACGCGGCAATCACCCGGCTCCTCGTCTACGTCCTCGCGGTGTCGACCCGCCGTTACGGCATCGAGGTCCATGCGCTCTGCGCCATGTCAACGCATCTGCACCTGGTCGTGACAGACACGAGGGGCGTCCTGCCGCGGTTCTTGCAATTCTTCCATCGCATCGTCGCGCTCGGCACGAAGGTGCTTCGCGGGTGGGAAGGCCCCGTGTGGGACCATGATGCCACGAGCGTGGTGCGGCTGCTGACGCGCGCGGCGGTGGTGGAGAAGATTGCTTACGTCATGGCGAATCCAGTCGCCGCTGGCCTGGTGCAGCATGCTCGCGAGTGGCCAGGCGCCAAGGTGGATGTGGACGAGCTCGGTCGCGGCGCCCTGCGCGCGGCACGGCCTTCGGTGTATCTCGACCCGGAAAACCCCCAGTGGCCCGAGGAGGTGACCGTCTCGCTCGCGCTTCCGCCAGCCATCGGGCAGGACAGCGCGGAGAGCTTTCGCCAGGATGTCTCTGCCGAGCTCGAGCGACAGGAAGCGCGGGCCCGCGCGGAGGTGCAGCGACGAGGACTTCGCTTCTTGGGCGCCGAGAGGGCCAGCAGGGTGTCCCCTTACGAGCGCGTGACGAGCTTCGAGCCGCTGCGCGACGGCAATCCGACGTTTGCGGTTGGTCGCAATCAGGGGGACGCGTGGCGAATCGCAGGTGCCGCTGTGCGTGCGTTTCGAGCGTCGTACCGTGCGGCACTCGAGCGATGGTGTGCCGGCGTGCGCAGCGCTGTATTCCCCGCAGGGACGTGGTGGATGCGCACGTTTCACGGCGCCAGCGTGGCCGACGTCGTGCTCACGGTGTAGAGCCTTAGCAGCGGCGCGGCAGGGAGGCGGGCAGGACGGGCAAGGGCATCCGCGCCTTGTCGTGGGGCGCGTCCGTCTGGGGCCGGCGGTGCAGCCGGCAGATCGTTGTGCGGTGGTGTACGCAATGGGATGTGCAGGGGCGATGTCGTCCCGAATGCGTAGGAGCGGGTCCGGAGGGGTTGCGATCGGCGTTATGTGAACGAGCGGGAAATTTCGTGCCGGAAGACGAGCGTAGCGAATAGCCCAGCTTGGCATCAAGCTTGTTTAGCCGGGGATCGAGCGTGCCGTGAGATAGCGTTCCGCTCAGCTGAAACTACGACGGTGCCGCAGCTCAACCCCGGTCCGGCGGGTTGGGTAGGGCCGCAACCTGGGTCGGGTCGGGTCGCCGCGCCAGGTCGCCTCAACCTGGGTCGGTCGCCGTCACCGCTCGACCAGCAGCACCGGGCTGCCCGAGAGGGCGAGCGTCACCTTGCCGCCGCTCGCGTCGGCGGAGGTCTTCGCGCCGTCCCATGCATGGACCTCGAACCCCGTTGCCGTCGCTAGCTCGGCGCTCGCGGACGCCTCCTCCGTGCTGCTCGCCGTCACGGCCCAGAGGGCGATCCGGCGCTTGCCGTCCTTCGTGAACACGGCGCCCCGAGCGCCCCCCGGCAGCGCGAGTTCCCTTGTCGTACGGTCATCGTAGGACGCGCCGAAGAGCACCTCGTTGAGGGTGGTGTACGCCTTGCCGAGGTCGGTCTTGGTCGCCTGATCCACGCTGGCGAGGGCGCCGACATCGTTGTAGAGCCCCATGTGCGCGAACACGTCGTCGCTCCCGTCCTCGCCGTTCGATAGAATGAACCAGTCGACGCCGCCGATGCCGTGCGCCTGCGCCATGATCATCATCTTGATGAGGTAATTCCGCGCGTACTCCGGGCTCCCCACCTCCGGGTACTCCGGCGTCGGAGCGAGCGGCGCGCCGTTCTCCGAGACATTCCACCTCTGCACTTCCGCCCCACCGTCGGCGAGCGTCGCGGCGAACGCATCTTTCGACGCGAGGAAATCGTCGACGGACGCATCCGAGCTCTTCGGGCTGAAGATCGGGTAATAGTGAAAATCGAGCACGTCGATGTAGGCGCCGCCCTTCTCCGGGTAATCTGGCGTGACCGCACCGCCGTCGGGGTTGTCGGTGTAGCGCAGGATCGCCGAGAGGAACGAGGGGTATCCGATGCCCCCCGTCGCGATCCGCGCATCCGGATCTGCCTTGCGCGCGGCCTCCTTCGTGACGCGCAGCATTCGTATATAGTCAAATATGGATCCGTTGAACCGGGGGAGATCGGCGGCCTTCGGCGGTTCGGTCTTCCATGTCTCGGTGACGCGCCAGTCGGCCACCCAATCGGGCTCGTTCCATACGTGCCACAGCTTGACCCAGGGCTTGTAGGTGTCGACGGTCCGATACACGTAAGAGGCCCACGCGTTGCCCTGATTCACCGTTCCGTCGGCCGAGAAGATCGGCTCGTAGAGGCTCTTTGGAATATAGTACTCGTTCTGCCAGTCCTCCGCGTCGGCCGGCGCCACCGTCAGATCGACCGACTCGGAGCCGATGAGAAATCCGATGTGATCCCCCATGTCCAGGGACGCATATGATTGAATGTCCCCGACCTCGATCTCGTATCCCCACCTCGCAAAATGGGCGGCGGGCAGCTTGATGCGGAGGCTGCGGACCCCCGCGAGCGCTGCGAGCGTGGCCTCCTTGTCGTCGCCCCAGTCCGCGTTGCGATGGCCGAGGTTGGCGCCATAGCGAAATGCGGGAGGGAGCCCGCCGTTTCCGCCGTTTCCGCCGTTCCCGCCGCTTCCTCCGTGCCCCCCGCTTCCGCCTTCCCCGGAGCTGATGCCGCCGCCGCCCGACGAGTCGTATCCCGGTGAGTCGTCCCCCGAACCACATGCAACGACAGCTGAAGCGCACAGCAGAACGGACCATCGACGCATGAACATTCCTCCTCCAGGCAGATCCCGGGAGGCCAGCGTAAGGGAGTTTCGCGTCCAATTTCAGGAAATTTGCGAATCAGATTGCGCTGCGCTCACCCTGGGGTCGTTCGCCCGTTCTGCAGCGACGGGCACGCCGAGGCCGAGGAGGCGCTCTCGCTGCCGGTCTAAGGGGGCGAGGCGCAAGAGCGCGAGGTGCTCGCCCGTCCGGCTCGCGCCGCGGCGTAGGTCGGCGATCCTGGCTGACGCAAGCGCGTCTCCCACCAAGCGCGCAGCGCATCGGTGACGCTTTGCTCGATCGCGCAGGAGGTTGCGCGTGCTTGCCTTCTGGCTCGCTCCTCGGAATGGCTGGGATGAACGAGCCTGTCGTCTACGCGCTCGCCATCGGTGTTCCCGCCTGATCAGGCCTCGACCGGCGCGAGCAGCGCTGCCCGGTGGCGCGCGAGGTAGCTCCGCACGTCCTCCGCGGGCTTGCCGGTGAGCTCCTCCACCGCCCTCGTGGTCACATCCAGCGTTCCGCGGGCGATCGCCTCGTCGAAGGAGGTGAGCAGCGTGGCCATAGCCGCGGGGATCCCGGCCTTCTGCATGCCTTGCTCCAGCGCGTCACCCGGCACGGGGACGTAGTCGATCGACTTGCCTGTGACGGCCGAGGCGATCTGCGCGAGCTCGCGCTGGGACACGGCCGCAGGTCCAGTGATATCGAGCACGCGCTTGCCGTCGAAATCGGCGGCCAACGCCGCGGCCGCGGCGCGGGCGCAGTCCTCGCGCGTGACATACCCGGCCTTGCCGTCGCCGGCCGCAGCGACGAGCTGGCCCGTCGCCAGCGCGCGCCTCAGCGAGGCCACGAGGAAGTCCGTATAGAGGTTGTTGCGCAGGACGGTCGCGCCGAGCCCGCTCTCCGCGAGGGCGTCCTCGGTGGCCTGGTGGTCGGGCGCGATCGTGATCGGCGAGCCCGGCCCGGGGTTGGTCAGCGACGTGTAGACCACGTGCCGCACACCCGCCTTCGCGGCGGCCTCGAGCGCGCTCCGGTGTTGCGCGATGCGCCGGCCCGGGCGGTCCAGCGCGTCGGTGCTGATGAGCAAGAGACGCGCCGCTCCCGCGAACGCCTCCGCGAGCGAGGCGGGAGCATCGAAGTCTGCGCGCCGCACCTCGACGCCGCGGGCGCGGAGCTCGCCGAGCTTCTCCGGGTGCCGGGTCGTGACGAGGAGCGGCCCTGCGCCCTGCGCGAGCAAGAGATCGACGACGCGCCGCCCGAGCTGGCCGTTGGCGCCGGTGACGAGGAGAGGCTGAGACATGATGAGAGCTCCCTGTGACGAGGTTGAGCGGATGTTTGCCTCTGTCTCGAATCTGGTGCAACACACAGATTTTGGCTACTGTGTGCCGAAATGGGAACAATGGATCTGAACCACCTCTCCGTCTTCGCGGCGGTCGCCGAGACGGCGAGCTTCACGGAGGCGGCGCGCCGGCTCGGGGTGCCCAAGTCGACGATCAGCCGGGGCGTCGCGTCGCTGGAGGCTTCGCTCGGCGTGCGTCTCTTGCAGCGGACGACGCGCAGCGTGGCGCTGACGACGGCCGGGCAGGCGCTGGTGGACCGCCTCGGCTCGCGGCTCAAGGCGCTGACGGAGGCGATCGAGGGGCTCCCGGAGCTCGAGGACGAGCCGTCAGGCACGCTGCGGCTCACGGCGACGGCGGACTTCGCAACCGAGGTGCTGGCGGAGATCCTCGCCGCCTTCTGCCGCCGCTACCCGCGCATCACGGTCGAGATGCACCTGTCGACGCAGCCGGTGGATCTGGTGAAAGAGGGGTACGACGTTGCGTTCCGGTTCTTCGCGAAGAAGCCGCGAGACTCGACGCTGGTCGCGCGCAAGGTGGGCGAGCTGCACCTGCAATTCTACGCCTCGCCCGCGTACCTGGCCGCGCGGGGGACGCCGAGGACGCTGGACGATCTCGCGGGGCACGATTGCGTGGCGCTCATCAAGACGAGCCCGTTCGGGCGAGACGAGGTGTCGCGCGCCCGCGCGCGGCTTCGTGTCCGGTGGCTCGCGAACGACGGGTTCTTCGCGCGCGAGGTGGTGCGCAACGGCGGTGGGATCGGCCTGCTCCCGACCTTCCTCGTTCAGCAGGACGTGCTCGCTGGAGCGCTCGTCCGCGTGCTGCCGCGCTGGACGGCGCCGACGGGCGGCGTCTTCCTCGTGTTCCCGAGCGGCCAGCACTTGCCGAGGAAGACCGTCGCGCTGCGTGATCACGTGGTCGAGGCGCTGCGGATGCAGCTCAAGGCGCGCGCGGGCCGCGTCGGCGAGGGCTAGCCGTTCCATCGGGGGTGGAGCCGGCCGAGCGTCGCCCAGACCATCGTCTCGCTCGGGATCGGGCTTGCTGGGCGCCCCGACCCAGGTTGAGGTTGCCCGACCCAGGTTGAGGTTGCCGCCCCGACCCAGGTTGAGGTCGCCGGACCTAGGTTGAGGTCGCCCGCCCTGCGCACGCGCCTGGCACGGGTCTCGCAATGGACTATCTCCGGAAGGAGGGCCCGCATGGATTACGACCGCTTCGTCGAGGAGGTGCAGCGCCGCGCCGGCTTCGAGGGCCGCGACGAGGCCGAGCGTGCGATCGCCGTGACAGCACGGACGCTCGGCGAGCGGCTGCTCGCGGAGGAGGCGGCCCCGATCGCCGGTAGGCTGCCGGGTCCGGTCGCCGCAGCAGTCCGGGGCGCCACGTACCAGGGCGACTTCGATCGCGACGAGCTCTACGACCGCATCGCCCGCCGCGAGGGCGCGCCACGCGGCTTTGGCATGGAGCACGCCCAGGCCGTGTGCCAGGTCATCGGCGAGGCGCTACCCGAGGCCGAGCGCCTGCGGCTCCAGCGGCACCTGCCGGACTGGGCGGACCTCTTCGCGCCTCGCTCGGCCGGAGCGCCCCCGCCGCGGCCGGCGCACGCGGCGTCTCCACCCGAGATCGGCCAGGGCTCGACGCTCGCAACGGGGCGGCCCGGTAGCCGCCACCCCTTGAGCGAGGCGCGCCCCGAGACGGCCCATGCGGAGTCGGTCGCCCGATCGGACGATCCCCACGCGGATACCAGGCTGTCGAGCAGCCCGGGGCTGACGCAGGAGCGCCTCCGAGAGACGCTGGCTGACGGGCGCCCCGGCCCCGAGCACCCCGTCAGCGAGGCGCAGCGCTGAGCAGCGAACCGCAGCGCCGACGGCCCCACCCGGCGCGGACCCTCCGGCGCCTGCTTGACAGCGGCCGTGCTCCCGCGAACACTTCGCCTCACGGGCCTCTCCGAGCCCGGCACCTCGCTCGCCGCCGGCACGGCTCCGCGAGGGGCGAAGAGGGCGCTGCCCTTCGGCGGTCTCCGCTCGTGATGCTGCCGCTCTTCCGTCGGTGCCGGCCGACAAGGACCGATCTCGGCAGATCACCTGGACAGGGCCGATGGGGAACCGCCACCACCACAAGAAGCTGCGCGCCGACGTCCGCGCCAGGATGTCCCGGACCGGCGAGAGCTACCAGAAGGCGCTCGCGCAGATCCTCGACGAGCGTTCCACGCCGAAGGCGGCGCGGAACGTCGATCTCGTGCCGATCGATTACTTCGGCGCGCCCGCCGCGCTCGCGACCTTCGAGATCGCGGGGCGGCTCGCGTGTCTCGTCGTCTCGAGCCGTCATCGCCTGATGCCGTTCCCCCAGAGCCCCCTCGTCGCCCTGGCGATGCGTGGGCCTCGGGCCATCCATTGAGTGATCTCCGCGATCCCGAGTGTCGCGAGGTCATGATGAGCACGTCAACGAGAGATCGAATCAATGCCTTTCGCGCGCAAGGCCTCTTCATCGCGCGCGCTTTCCTCGACATCGCCGAGCGCGCCGAGCTCCGCCGCGCGTGCGACGCCGCGCTCCTCCGCGCACGAGCGCTTTCCCGGGAGACCGGTCACTCGACCCCCAGGATATCGCTCCTCACGGACGGCGCGACCTGCTTTCAGGACGATCCCTGCGCGCTGGAGCTCATCTCCACGTTCGTCGGCTCCCGGCGCGTCTGCGAGCTGCTCGCCGGCCTCTCGCGTCCGGGAGAGGAAGACACCCCGCGCCTGAAGGACGCGCATTACTACCACGAGCAGACAAGGCGCGACTGGGACGGGGACTGGCACCGAGACAGCCAGTTCGGCCAATCCGATCCAGAGATCGAGCGCGCGATCGTCGCGACGACGACATCGGTCCACTTCAGGGTGGCGCTGGAAGACGACGATCGGCTCGAGATCGTCCCCGGGTCCCACGCCCGCTGGGACACGCCGGACGAGCTCCGGATCCGCAGGGGCGCCGATCGGACCGCGCTGGACATGCCGAACGCCGCGCGCGTCGCCTTGCGCGCCGGAGACGCATGCATCTTCCACGCGTGGTCGATCCACCGCGCGACTTACCGTCGAGCTCCTCCACGTCGCACGATCGACGCCCTTTACACCTTCGCTCGTCCGAGAGTACGTCAGTGGACCCCGCCGGCGACGTGAGGCGCGGCCGTCCGTCGCCCGGCCATCGCGGCGCCCGCCCTCTCGCCTTCTGAGCCCGGACCCGACCTCGGCTCGGGCGGACGTCGCGCGCCCTCGGCCTCGCTTCGCCGCGCCGCCCTCCGGTCACCCGCCGTCGATCTTCTCCGCGAACACCGCCGCGAGCTTCTTCGATCTCCGCCCCATCACGGCCTTCCGCACCCGCTCCACGAGCGGCGCGTCGTGCCGGTGCAGCGCGAGCGCGCTCAGCGCCGCGATCGCGTGCACCTCCGCCCCCTCCTCGACGAGCGCCACGAGCGCGTCGTTCGCCGCGTCCGTGCGCAGCAGCGCCATCCCGAGCAGCACGCTGTCGCGCAGCCGGCCCGCGCGCGCCGCCCCGGCGAGCTCGGCCTGCAAGATCGGCAGCGCCTCGGGCAGGCGCGATTCACCCAGCGCGAGCGCCGCCGCCTCCGCAGCGCCGTCGTCGCCTTGCTGCAGCACCTTGGCCACGAAGCCGAGGTACCGCCCCGGGAGCAGCCGCAGGAGCCCCCTGTAGCAGGCGCCGAGCACGTCCGGCTCCGGATCGCCGGAGAGCGCCTTCACGTGGAGCGCCGCCGCCGCCGCGTCGAGGCCGGAGTTGCCGAGCGCCGCAGCGGCCTCCGCGCGCGTGACCGGCTCGCGATCGGCGAGCAGCGGCGCGACCTCGAGCAGCGCCTCGCGGTGGCCGACGTGGACAAGCGCGTGGGCGCACAGCCCGCGCAGCCCAGCGGCCGTGTCGATCGGCTGCCCGAACGCCGGCTCGAGCTGCACGTGGCGCAGCCCCGCCAGGTAGGTGTCCGGCTCGTGCGCGTCGAACGCGAGCAGCGCCTCGACGATGCGGTTCTTGCCGGAGCAGCCCTTGTCGCTCTTGAGCGGCTCCTCGAGCAGCCGCGGGAACGCCCCCACCAGATCCGGCACGAGCTCCCGCAGCGCGAGGCGCCCCGCCATTGCCGCGGCCTCGCCGACCAGGTACCCGTTCCGGTCCGCGACGAGGCGGCGCAGCTCGGCCGCCGCCTGCGCGGGCGGCGCCTCCGCGAGGGCCGCGATCCTCGCGCGCTTCTCGTCGAACGAGCGGGGGGCTGGCACCCGGGGAGCTTACAGCAGCCGCGCGCGAGGTCGCCTATCCTTGCCGCCCATGGCGCCCCGCCTGCCCCTGCTCCACCGCCTCGCCGGCGGGCTGGAGACCCGCCCCGTCAAGGCCGCGATCTCGCTCCTGATCCTCGTCTCGGTCCTGCCCATCCAGGGCCTCGACGAGCAGCTCCGCCCGTATTTCCTGGCGATCTTCGGCGTCGAGCTCCTCTTCCGGGCCGTCCTCCTCCGCCAGCGCGGGGACGGGCGGTCGCGCCTCGACGTGCTCCTCTTCGCCTTCGACATCATCGCCTGGATCAGCTTCCTGCCGCTCGAGCGGATCCTCGACGCGCACGCCGCCCACGCCCTCCCCATGCTGCGGCTCTCGCGGCTCTTCCTGCTCCTGCGCTTCACGCGCGAGATCGCGATCGACCTCTACGCGATCATGACGCGGCGCGAGCTGCTCGAGCAGTTCGGGCTCGTCACGCTGGCCGTCTGGGGGCTCGCGTTCGGCGCCTCCGTGCTGCTCAGCCACCTCGCGATCACGCACGACTACGATGGCAGCGGCCCGACCCCGGACACCACCTTCGTCGACCGGATCTGGTGGTCTTTCCGGCAGATCGAGAGCGCCGACAACCTCGTCGAGAACCTCCGGGTGCACCCCGTCGTGGCCGTCGTCTCGCTCGGCCTCACCATGGTGGGCGTCTTCATCACGTCGTTCATCATCGGCATCGGCGCCAACGTGGTCGATCAGGTCGTGCGCGCGGCGCGGCGGCGGCCGGTCCGCTACGCGGGCCACGCGCTCGTGATCGGCCCGGTGCACGAGGCGGAGATGCTGGTGCAGGAGTTCGTCCGGCTGTACGAGCGCCACCGCGCGCTCCGGAGCATCCGGCTCTCGGAGCTCTGGCAGTGGCTCATCCGCCGCGGGCCCCCGCCGACCCGCCATGCGCTCCCGCGGATGGCGCTCCTCGGCACCGAGGACGACCCGCCTGCCTACCTCTACGCGCCGGGGATGCGCTGGGTGAGCTACCGCCAGGGGGACAGCGCGCAGCCGGAGGCGCTCGAGCTCGTGGGCGCCGCCGAGGCGAAGCGGGCGCTGATCCTCGCGCGGCCCGACGCGGGGCCCGACGCCGACGCGCTGACGGCCATGGCGCTCTCCTCGTTCCGGGCGCAGAACCCGCACGGCCACGTGTTCGTCGAGGTGCAGGAGAGCAAGAACCGCGACCTCATCCAGGCGGTGGGCGGGCCCGGGACCCATCCGCTCGACATGCAGCGGTTCCTCGGCTTCTTCCTCTGCCAGCACCTGCTCACGCCGGGCGTGGAGTCCCTCTACACCGACCTCATGACCGCGGACGGGTCGGAGTTCTACACGCACATCTTCCTGGGCGACGAGGCGGCCTGCGCCGTCGGCAAGCTCGGCGAGGCGCCGAAGCACGAGCTCTCGTTCTCGGACATGGCGCGCGCTGCCTACGAGAAGCAGGTGCTCCTCGCGGGCGTGTTCCTCGGGAACGAGGCGGCGGTGCCGAAGCGCGAGGAGGGCAGGCTCGTGTCGGTCGAGGGGCTCGTGCCGTGGCTGAATCCGCTGCTCGATCCGCCCGAGGGATCGCCGGCGTGGGCGCTCGGCGCGCGGGCGGGCCGGGTGCCGGCGCAGCGGCTCCGGGGGCTCATCGGCGTATCGGCGACGTATGCGCCGCTCCTGGACTACGGGCGAGAGCTCTACAGGGGGAGGGGGATCGAGCGCGCCGCGGCGTCGGGCGGCGCGACGGCGGCGCAGGCGTGGGCGGCGAAGCTCTCGCTGCACCTCAACGAGATCGAGCGGGTGCTCATCGTCGGGTACAGCGCCGCGCTGCCCTCGCTGCTGCACGCGCTCGCGCGGTTCGTGCCGGGCATCGAGGTGACGCTGGTCCTCGGGGAGCGCGGGGACGAGCGGATGCCGCTCGCCGACCGGCTCGCCTCGCTCGGCGTGACGCCCGGCCCCGGCGGCGCGCCGCCGGGCTCGGACGGGGCGATGCTCTCGCTCCCGCGCGGGGGCAGCGCGACGGTGTACACGCAGCACGGGCACGACCTCGCCTCGCTCGCGGTGCGCTGCGCGGCGCGCGGCGCGCCGCTCTCCGCGGCGGTGTTCCTGAGCGAGCCCGAGGGGCTCGATCGCGACGCGCGCACGGCGATGCGGGTCATCCGGTTCGCGCGGGCGCTGGCGAGCCGGGAGCTCGCGCACGGCAGGGGGCTGCATGTGCTCGCGGAGTTCTCCTCGGTGGCGAAGGGCGAGCACGTCCGGAGCCTCCTTGCCCCCGACAAGTGCGGCTTCGCCGTGCGGGTCAGCCTCGTCAGCACCGAGCGCATCAAGAACTACTTCATGGTCCACAGCGCCTTCGTGCCGGGAGTAACGGCTCTTTACGATGAGCTCCTCGGCGAGGGCGGGCAGGACCTCGTCCGCATCGAGGCGCCGCCGCCCGACGGAGCGGGGCAGGCGGGCGAGGAGCTCCGCTTCGACGAGATCCGGACGGCGCTCGCGCCCCGGGGCGCGATCCCTATCGCGCTGGAGGTCGAGGAGCCGAAGGAGGACCAGCTCGGGGGCGTGAGCCTCGTCGCGCAGCAGGGCGAGCCCCGGGGCGCGAGCCATGTCACGCAGCCGGGCGAGCGCAGGGTCGTGCACCTGAACCCGGCGCCGGAGAGGGCCTTCAAGACCGCGCGCATCCGCGTCGTGTACGCGCTCGCCCGGCGCGAGGATCTCGTGATCCAGGGCGCGCAGCGGCCGAGGCGGGGCGACGGCGGTGAGGCCGCGCTCGGCGAGGAGTCTCCGCGGATCAGCGCCTGATTGCCTCGCCGCCGCGCCTCTTTTTCGCGCCTCGCCCGAAGTCGCGCGATCTTCGCGGCGAGATCTGTATCCTGGAGCCGTGCCCGAGCGCCCGGACCTGGAGTACGTCGTCCCGATCCTCGCGCGCGAGCTCGCCGGCGCGACCGTGTCCGCGGCGCGGGCCGAGAACGCGGTGGTGCTGCACGTCCTGCTCGCGGAGCGCCTCGACGCGCTCTTGCCGGGCGCGGAGATCCGGCGCGTGGCGCGGCGGGCGCACGCCGTGGTCTTCGAGCTCGAAGGGGCGCGCGCGCTCGATCTCGTGATCTCCCCGATGCTGGCCGGGCGGTTCTCGATCACGCGCCCAGGAGAGACGCGGATCCCGACCGATCTCGCGTTCTCGCTGACCCTCGGGGACGGCCGCGAGCTCAGGGTCCGAGACGACGTGCAGATGAGCAAGGTCCACGTGCTCGCGCGGGGCGATTTCGACAAGATCCCCGGGCTCCAGCGCGTCGGCCTCGACGTCCTCGATCCTCGTGTGTTCACGCAGGAGGCGTTCCGCGCCGCCGCGCGCGGGCGGCGCGACCTCGCCAAGGACTTCTTGATGGACGGGACGGCGCTCGACTCCATGGGAGACTCGTACGCCGACGAGGTGCTCTTCGAGGCAAGGATCCACCCGAAGGCGACCGTCCAGAGCCTCTCCGAGGAGGAGACCGACCGCCTGCACACGGCGATCGCTCATGTCCTCGGCGACGCGACCCGGACGATCGCTCGGCGCGCGCCTGCGCTGGACGAGAGGCTGCGCGACTTCCTCAAGGTCCGCGGGCGTCCGGGCCAGCCGTGCCCGCGCTGCGGCGACAAGCTCCGTCGCGCGAGCGTCCACGGGCACGACGCGATCTACTGTCCGGCCTGCCAGCCGGAGGCGCGGAGGACCGCAGCGGGCGATCCGCGCCGCGCCAGGCGGGAGCCGGGCTGAGGCGAGGCCGGCTGCGGCGCCGGCCTGGGCACCTCGCCTGTCGCTGTCACCGCGACACGACGGGTCGACGCGGGAAAGCGCCGTTGCCACGTCGAGCTGCGTCGTGCGGTGTTGCGCTGGCGACCCGGCGCCACAGCGCTTCCGGCAGCGGCTTCGGCGGCGCGAGCCCCGCGCCCTCGGCCCTGCACGGGATGCTCACGCCCTGACAGCCACACTGGTTCTGGCCGCCGTCGGTGATATTTCCCTCTGTGCCGCTCACTCCGCGCCTCTTCTTCGGCGCCTCTGTGGTGCATTTTTCTTCTCACTGCATCGATGCATTTTTCTTCTCACTGCATCGACGTATCTCGCGCCGGCGCAAATCGGACCTTCGTGCGAGACGCGGTGACACCGAGCGGCGTTCTGAGCTACGCTGAGCGCCCCGCAGGAACCGCAGCATGCTTTGCAAATCCCATCTATCTGCACATCGCCTGGCCGGCGTCGCCGTGCTTCTCTTGTCGTTGCCGGGCTGCGCCCTCGAAACGAGAGGCACAGGCGGGTCAGGTGAATTCGAAGCTCAACCCGGAGGACCTGGCGGCGCTCCGGCGGAAGAACCCGGCGGAGCCACCGCAGGACAGCCCGACGGCGCTCCCGTCGAACAGCCGGGCGGCGCTCCCGCCGAAGAGCCTGGCGGCGGTCCGGCGGAAGAACCTGGCGGGGATCCGGCAGAAGAACCCGGCGGCCCTCAGGTCGAAGAACCCGGCGGGGATCCGGCAGAAGAACCCGGCGGCGCTCAGGGCGAAGAGCCCGGTGGCGCTCCCAGGCCGCTGTGCGGGGCGGCAGAGCCATCGCTGATCGCGTGCTTCGCGTTCGAGGGGAACCCCGACGACGCCTCGCAGCATCACTTCACGCCAGAGAAGGTGCGCAGCCTGGAGTACGTGCCTGGCCGGGCCGGCCAGGCGCTCTCGTTGACGATGGGGAGCAAACTCTACTTCCACCACGACGCCGCGTGGACCGCGTCCGCGATGACCATCGATGTCTGGATCAACCCCGCCTCGCTGCCGGAGAAGCGGCGATACACCGTGATCGACAGCGGCGGGAAGCCTTCGCTCTTCCTGATGCCGGGCGGACAGATCCGCTGCACCATGGGCGTCGAGCGGAACGTGGCTTACCCCATCGTTCCCGGGCAGTGGACGCACGTCGCCTGTCTCTCCGATGGCCAGACGCAGAGCCTCTACGTGAACGGCGTCGAGGTCGACAGGAGCCCCTCTGGCCCGGTGATCGCCTCCGGCGAACAGCCCGTCCACATCGGCTCGGACGAGCCGTCGGGGGAAGACGAGTTCAACGGGCTGCTCGACAGCCTCCGCATCTTCGGCCGGACGCTCACGCCCAAGGAGATCTGCGCGGCTGCCGGCGGCGGCTGCTGATCTGGCGCGCACCGAACGGGGGGCTCTGGCCCGCGGGTCGGCTCATGGCCGTCGCCGCGGGCCGGCTTCGTGGCCGTCGCCGCAGATCGGCGGGCGAGCCCCGGCGCGACCGGCCACGGCTGCCCGAAGGAGGCGCGCTCTCGGCGCGCGGAAGGGAAAGCGGAGGGAGGGAAGAGAGCGAGAGAGGAGAGAAACGCCTCAGAAGGGGGCGTCGCGGAGCGTCTCCTTGTACTTCGTCTTGTACAGATCGTGACAGGCCTTGCAGCTCGCCTTGGCACCGTCGATGTCGCCCTTCTTGGCCTTCTCGATGCCCTCGTTCGAGATCGCGGCCCACTTGTCCATGCCCTTCGGCGGCCTCGCCGCCACGTACTTCAGCGCCTCCGCGATCTTCGCGCCGTCGCCGCTCGTCGTCGCCGACTGCATCACCGACTTCATCCAGCCCTGCATCGGACAGGCCTTCTGTCCTTTTGCACCGCAGCCGAAATCCTTCTTCTCGGCGACGGAAGCGGGGAGGTCTGCGGTCCCGCCGGCGGCCCACGCGGCTCCAGCAAAGCCAATGCCGACGGTCATCAACACGGCACTCATCAGCTTCTTGCTCATCGACATCCGACGTCTCCTGTGGGTAAGGGCAAGCGCAGCGAGAGACATTGCAGTTCCGCGGGTGGAAGTCAACAGCCACCTTGGTCGCCGAGCCGGCTCGCGAACGCCGCGGAGTCCGAGACGGCGTCGGGGGACAAAAACTTCATCACAAACACCGCCGAGGCGAAGATAACGTCAGGAGAGAAAAACTTCATTCATGATGTCCGCCCAGCGCTGTCTCCGTCCTCGCTCGCGCCGCGCGGACGCCCTGGCGCGACGCGAGGAGCGGAGGCGCCGGCCCGCCGGCGCGCGCCTCGGGGTCGCCCCTCTGGGCGCGCGCCGCCTCCGCGCCGAAGGAGCGCGCCCACCCCCCGGGCGCCGTCGGCCGGGGGTGGCGATTCCGCGAGCGAAGGACGCGTCGAGCATCGCCTCACCGGGTGGGCTTGGCTCTCTCCCTGGTGCTCGACATGACGCGATTACGCAGGTTCATCGACATGGCATGATGCGCTCTTCGATGCCTTTCAGATGCCTTGAACCGAGCCCGCCGAACACGGCACCCGGCGGCGCCCTCTCCGGCGCCGGAGCCGTTCGCCCGTCACGGACGCCCTCCTCGTCGACGGCTTACCTGCGCTCGGTGCACCACCCGGACGGCCTGCACTCACGCTCGTGTCCGTCGAGATACCCTCGTTCGCACCGGCGGGCTGCCGGCGCGCGGAGCTCGGTCCTCCCAGGGCGCCCCGGGGGGTTCTTCGTGAGACTCCAGCCCTGACGCGTCGCATCGCGCGTTCGATTCGATCGCGGCCGCCGTGGAGGTGAGTCGCCATACCATCCCGGGCCTGTATCCAGACCAGGAGGGCGGCGCGCGTGATATCGCTGGATTCACGGCCGTTGATGCGCGTCGGAGAGATCGTCGACGAGCGGTTCCAGATCGAGGGCCTCGCGGGCTCGGGCGGGATGGGGCACGTCTACCGGGCGCGCGACCGGCGAAGCGGCGACACGGTGGCTCTCAAGGTGATTCGCCGCGCCGACAAGGGCGAGCTGAGCCGCTTCTCCTACGAGGTGGAGGCGCTCTCGGCGCTGCGCGTTCCCGGCGTCGTCCGGTACATCGCGCACGGCGTCGCGGCGGGCGGCAAGCCGTATCTGGTGATGGAGTGGCTCGCCGGGGAGACGCTCGCCGAGCGCATCGCGCGGCGAGCGCTCACCCCCGCCGAGAGCGTCGACGTCGTCGCGCGCATCGCGGAGACGCTCGGCGCCCTCCACGGGCAGGGCGTCGTGCACCGCGACCTCAAGCCGAGCAACCTGCTGCTCGTCGAGGGGCGGCTCGATCGCGCGATGGTGCTCGACTTCGGGATCGCGCGCTTCCGGATCGACCAGCAGCTCACCCTGCCGGGCACCGTCCTCGGGACCCCGGAGTACATGGCGCCCGAGCAGGCGCGCGGCGAGCGGCGCGTCGACGCCCGCGCCGACGTGTTCGCGCTCGGCTGCGTGCTCTTCAAGTGCCTCACCGGGCGCGCCGCCTTCCAGGGCGCCGGGGCGCTCGCCGTGCTGGTCAAGGTGCTCCTCGACGAGCCCCCACGCCTCCGCGAGGTCCGCCTCGACCTGCCGGACGAGCTCGACGCCCTCGTCGCCAGGATGCTCGCGAAGCAGCCGGACGGGCGGCCCCGCGACGGCGCGGCCGTCGCCGAGGAGCTCCGCGCGATCGACCTCAGCCGCGCCGGCGCGGCGGACGGCGCCCACCCTGCCGCGCCGGCGCCGGTCCTGGAGCTCACGAGCAGCGAGCGGCGCGTCACGTGCCTCGTGCTCGCGCACGAGCGCTCGGCGCCCGAGGAGGTGACGCGCTCGCAGGAGGAGGAGCAGGCGCGGGCGACGGGCCGCGCCGAGGAGCTCTACGCGCTCGCCGAGCGCTACCAGGGCCAGATCGAGCTCATCGACGCGAGATCGCCGCTGCTCGTGCTGACGAGCGCCGAGGCGGCCACCGATCTCGCCGCGCAGGCCGCGCGCTGCGCGCTCTCGCTGCGCGGGCTGCTCGGCGGGGCGCAGGTCTCGCTCGTGACCGGCCGGGCCGAGCTCACGTCGCGCATCCCGATGGGCGAGCTCATCGACCGGGCGGTCCAGCTCCTGCCGTCGCGCGGCGACCCGGGCGCGATCGCCGCGGTCCGCATCGACGAGGTGACGGCGGGGCTGCTGGGCGGCAGGTTCGAGACGAGCAGCGAGGGCGGCGCGCGCTTCCTCCACGGGGCCCGGGACGACCTCAAGGTGACGTCGGCGCCGGCGTTGCTCGGCAAGCCGATGGCGTGCTTCGGGCGAGAGCGGGAGCTCGGCGTGCTCGGCGCCGAGCTCGAGCGGAGCATCGACGAGTCGACCTCGGGCGTGCTGCTGGTGGTCGCTGCGGCCGGCATGGGCAAATCGCGGCTGCGGCAGGAGTTCCTCGAGAAGGTGTCGTCGCGCAACGCACGGGCGGCCGACGGCGCGCGCGACGGAGGCGGCGCCGACCTGGCGGACGGCGCCCGCGTGGAGGTGTGGGTCGGCCAGGGCGATCCGATGAGCTCGGGCTCGGCGTTCGGGCTGCTGTCGCGCGCGCTGCGGAGCGCGATGGGCATCGTCGACGGCGAGCCGCTGGAGGAGCGGCGGCGCAAGGTGAGGGCGCGGGTCGAGCGCCACCCCGAGCTCGACGTCGGGCGCGTCAGCGCCTTCCTTGGCGAGCTCCTGGGCGCGCCGTTCCCGGACGACGACATCCGGGTCGGCGCGGCGCGGCGCAACCGGCAGCTGATGGGCGATCAGCTGCGGCTGTCGTGGGAGGAGTTCATCCGGGCCGAGTGCGCGAGGCAGCCGGTGCTGCTGATCCTCGAGGACCTGCAGTGGGGCGACCTGCCCACCCTGACGATGGTCGAGGCGGCGCTCCGGAGCCTCCGGGATCTGCCGTTCCTGGTGCTCGGGCTGGCTCGACCCGAGGTGCACGAGGCCTTTCCGGGGCTGTCTCAGGGGCGCTTCGGCAACCAGATGATGCTGCCGCCGCTCACGCGCCGGGCGAGCGAGCGGCTGGTGCGCGCCGCGCTGGGCGACGAGGCGAGCGCGGAGCTCGTGGCCACGCTGGTGGACCGGGCCGACGGCAACCCGTTCTACCTGGAGGAGCAGGTCCGCGCGGTGGCGGCCGGCCACGGCGCGGACCTGCCGGAGACGGTGCTGGCGATGGTGCAGGCGCGCATCGAGGCGCTCGACGCGGAGGCGCGGCGCGTGCTGCGGGCGGCGAGCGTGTTCGGCCAGGCGTTCTGGCCGAGCGCGGTGAGCGCGCTGCTCGGGGGCGCCGAGGTGACGCGCTGGCTCTCGGAGCTGGAGCGCCGTGAGGTGGTCCACCGGCGCGGCCCCGGCCGGCTGCGGGGCGAGGTCGAGTACCGCTTCCGGCACGCGCTGGTGCGTGAGGCGGCGTACGGGATGCTGACCGAGGCCGACCGGCGGCTGGGCCACGCGCTGGCGGGCGCCTGGCTGGAGGGCGCGGGCGAGCCCGACGCGATGGCGCTCGCGGAGCACTTCGAGCGCGGCGCGGTGCCCGCGCGGGCCGCGGCGGCGTACCTGCGCGCGGCGCAGCACGCCCTGGAGGGCAACGATCTCGGCGCCGCGATCGCGCGGGCCGAGCGCGGGCTCGAGTGTGCGCCGGAGCCCGCGGTGGTGGGGGCGCTCCGGCTGGTCCAGGCCGAGGCGCATGTGTGGCGGGGCGATCTCGCGCTCGCCGAGCAGCGGGGGACCGACGCGGCGCGGCACCTCGCGCCCGGCTCGGCGCCATGGTTCGCGGCCGTCACGCAGGCCGTCGCGGCCGCGAGCAAGCTGGGCGGCTTCGACCGCGTGGAGCGGTGGATGGGCGAGGCGGTCGTCATGGCGGCCTCGCAGGGCGCGGAGAGCGCGAAGAGCACCTGTCTCTCCATGGGCGCCTCGACGCTGGCCTTCACCGGGCGGCTCGCGGTCGTCGACGCGCTCATCGCGGAGGTCGAGCGCGCCATGGGCGACGGGGCGTCGACAGGCGCCGGCACGGGGGCCGAGGTGGTCGCGGGGCTGCACCAGGCGCGCGCTTTCCGCGCCATGAGCGGGGGCGATCCCGGCGCCTGCGTCACCGGCCTGGAGGCCGCGCTCGTGGCGTACGAGCAGGTCGGCGACCGGCGCAACGCGTGCATCACCCGCGCGAACCTGGGCTATTCCTACGGGGAGCTCGGCGATTTCGGCGGCGCCGAGGCGGCGCTCCGCTCCGTGCTGGAGGCCACGGAGCGGATGGGTCTGCACGAGGTGGCGGCGGCGGCGCAGGCCAGCCTCGGGCAGGTCCTCGCCTACGGCGGCAAGCTCGCCGAGGCGCGCGCCGTCGAGGAGGCGGCCCTCGCGTCGAGCCAGCGGCTGGGCGACCCGCGCGCCGAGGTGGTGTCGCGCTCGTACCTCGCGAAGATCGCCCTGCTCGCCGGCGATTTCGCGGGCGCGGAGCGCGAGGCGCGCCTCGCCGAGGCGCTGGACAGCGCGTCGCCGTTCCGCGTAGCGGCCACGGCGATCCGCGCCCGGGCGCTGATCGGGCTGGGGCGCGCCGTCGACGCGCTCGCGGCCGCCGGCGAGGCCCTGGCAGCGCTCGAGTCGCTCGGCGGGATCGAGGAGGGTGAGTCGATGATCCGGCTGGTCCACGCGGAGGCGTTCTCTGCGGTCGGCGACGCGGCCAGGGCCGCTGTCGCCATTTCATCGGCGCGCGACAAGCTGCTCGACCGGGCCGCCAGCGTCCGCGATCCCGAGTGGCGCAGGCGCTTTCTCTCCCACGTCCCGGACAACGCCCGCACACTGGAGCTGGCGGCGCAGTGGGTCGGAATGGGCCCGAGCTGTCGGAACTGAGCGTAGCTGAACGGAATCTGGCGTAACCGGGCGTAACCGGGCGTAACCGGGCGTAACCGGGCGTAATCTGGCGTAACTACGCGCCGTTTTGCTACGGGCGAATCTGCATCGAGCGTCAATTTAAGAGCTGACAGCCGCGGTGAATCACCGTACTCTAGCCTAGACGTGGAGAGTTCCCGGCTGTCGTTGTGCTGAACGACGCACCGGAGGGCGTGCTGCGATCGGGGAGCGTGGGTGCTCCCCTTGGCTCGCTACCGAGGTCTCATCACGTGAAAATCAAGGCTGTACTTGGATGCGCAGGTGTCCTTTTCGTGGCTACTGGCTGCATGGCGCCCGAGCTGGAGCTCGAAGCGCATGCTGAAGAGACAGAGGAGCTCGACACGAGCGCTGACGCGCTCGCGAGCGGCAATGCGCTGAGCGCCAATGCGCTGACGGCCAATGCGCTGAGCGCCAATGCGTTGAGCGCCAACGCGCTCAGCGCGAACGCGCTGGCCCCGGAGGCGGCCTCTGCGCTCACGGATCCTGGCGAGCGGGGCGACCTCTTTCGGACGCTTGTGAAGTATACGGTCAGCTGCGCCCTCAAGGAGTCCCAGTCGTTCCGTTTCTCCTGGACCGACCGCGCGGGCGCGACCCACAAGGAGGTTTATCCCGGACATCTCGGCCTCGCGCCCCGGTGGGACCGGCGCCCGCTCGATAAGGAGGGCAAGCAGATGGTCTCCGCGTGCCTCGCCGCCCACACGAACCGTTATGGCGTCTCGGTCCTTGTCTCGATGCGCTCCCGACAGACCCCGCTCTGCCACGAGGTCGAGGACGATGAGCTCGACGAGTACCCTCATGTCGAAGGGGCCTTCTGGGGGAACCTCTTCACGAAGACGCCGTACCTGCGCGCCTGCTACAACACCGCGAACGTCGATGTCTCGCGCTCGGCGAAGCGCGACTGCGCCGCCGGGCACGTCAATGCGGACGGGGAGATCGAGGGCTGCGGGATGATCGAGATCGTCGGGAGCTGCAAGGAGTCCTGCGGCAAGCTCGACCGCTCCGGGGAGTATTACAAAAGCTGCGATGATCCCGAGCTGGGCAAGACGCGCTACATCATCACCACCGCGCTGCGGTGACTCTCGCCATCCCGAGGAGAGGGGCCGCCGGGCATCTTCTCCCGCAGCAGCCCCGATCGGAGCCGAGCGAGCGCTCCTCCCTCCTTGGCCTCCTTGGCCTCCTTGGCGCGGGCGGCGTCGTCGGGCGAAGATGCGCGGCCATGGAGATGCATCAGGTCCGGTATTTCCTTGCGGTGATCGAGACCCGCAGTTTCACGCGCGCGGCCGAGCGGTGCGCGGTCTCGCAGCCCGCGCTCACGGCCGCCATCAAGAAGCTCGAGGAGGAGCTGGGCGGGCCGCTCGTCCTGCGCGAGCGCGGCGGCGCCAAGCTCACGGCGCTGGGGCAGCGCGTGCTGCCGCGGCTCCAGCGGCTGCGGGACGAGATGCAGGCCGTCCAGGTGATCGCGGACAACCACCGGCGCCTCAAGCAGGTGCCGCTCCGGGTGGGCATCCTCTGCACCATCGGGCCCGCGCGGCTCGCCGGCTCGCTGGCGGCGTTCCGCGCGGAGGCGCCGGGGGTGGAGCTGGAGATCGCGGTGGCCGTGCAGGGCGAGCTCCTGCGGCGGCTGGAGGAGGCCGAGGTCGACGTCATCGTCTCGAACCTCGGTGACGCCGTTCCGGACTGGTGCGTGGTGGCGCCCCTCTACGAGGAGCGCTACGTCGTGGTCCTCCCGCCCGGCCATCGCCTGGCCGCGCGCGAGGGCCTGCGGCTCGAGGATCTGGACGGCGAGCCTTACCTCGATCGGCTCGCCTGCGAGATGCGCGAGCAGGTGACGGGCGCGTGCGCCGCGCGGCGCGTGGACCTGTACGCGGCGTACCGGACCGATCGAGAGGACTGGGTCCAGAGCCTGGTGCACGCGGGGCTGGGTTTTGCGTTCATGCCCGAGCACTCGGTGCTCGTGACGGGCGCGTCGCAGCGCCCGCTCGTCGACCCGGCCCTCCGGCGCACCGTCGCGCTTGTGCGCTCGGGCGATCGCACGCCGGCGCCGGGCTTGCAGCTCTTCTGGGACGCGCTGCTCTCGCGCGCTGCCCGGGCGCGGCCGGTCACCCCTTCGCGGCGATGATGTCCACGTGCTCGATGACGGGCGGCGTGGCGAGCAGCTCCGGCGCCTTTGCCATGAGCGCGGCCGCGATGCGGCCCGCGAGGTGCTCCTTGCGCCCCACCTCGTCCGCGAAGGTATCGAAGATGCCGAACGTCGACGGCCCGATGCGCAGCGCGAACCAGTGAACCGTCCGCGGCTCCTCGGCGGCGAGGCCGACGGCGGAGCGGAGGAGGGCCTCGACCTCGGCCTCCTTGCCGGGCTTGGCCTCGATGCGGGCCAGGAGGGAGAGGGTCACGGCGGTCGGGGAAGCAGCGGTCATGGGATCCTCCTCTTCGGCGGCGCACGGCGCGCCGCGCTTCGGTGAGTAGAGTTGTAACGACGCCCGTCCGGCCGACCATTCGTTGTTCTGGATGGATCCATCAGCGCCGTGGATGGGCGCTTCACAGCAGGGGTAGCTGCCGTTCTTCGCCATGGCGCCGCCACCCCTGAGGTGGAGCTCTCCTCGGGTTCTCCCGTCGTTTCGCGTCGGCATGGGGTGTGCTCGAGGCCGAGCGTCATGCCGACGCTCGAGCACAACGCCCTCGTCGAGATGTTCCGCGAGCACCCCGAGCTCGCGCCCCACTGGCTCGCGACGCTCTTCCACCTCGAGGTGCCGCCGCATACCTCGGTCGGGGTGGTCGAGTCGTCGCTCGATCAGCTCATCCCGGTCGAGTTCCGCGCGGATCTGGTGCTCGAGCTTCGAGACGCGAGCGGCGCGCTCGCGCTGGCGATCGTCATCGAGGTCCAGCGCGACATGGATCCGGACAAGAAGTTCTCGTGGCCGACGTACGTAACGGTCGTGCGCGCCAAGAAGCGCTGCGGCACGGTCGTGCTCGTGATCGCACCGGACGCCGGCGTGGCCGCCTGGGCGGCGAAGAACATCGACCTCGGCCTGGGCCTCGGCCACGTCGAGCCGCTGGTGCTCGGTCCGGCCGTTGTCCCTGAGATCACCGACCCAGCCGAGGCGGAGAAGGACGCCGAGCTGGCCGTGCTCTCGGCGGTGGCGCACGGCAATGGGCCGAACGGGGTTCGCCGTGCTCAAGGCTGCGCTCGTTGCCCTGGGCCGGCTCGACCAGGAGCACGCCATGGTCTACTTTCAGGTCATCTGGAGCGGGTTGCGTGAGCCCATGCGGCGGGCTCTGGAGGCGTTGGTCATGGAACGGCAGATCGAAGACGAGGCGAGGTTTCCGTTCGTGCGAGAGCTCATGGATCGCAGCGAGCTCAAGGGCCTACGTGAGGGCGAGCTCAAGGGCAAGCGGGACACGCTGCTGCGGCTGCTTGCGCGCGCAGGGATCGCGCTGACGGTGAACGAGAGCGCGCGCATTCACGCATGCACGGACATCGCGACCCTCGACCGCTGGATCGATAACGTCCTCGGGGCGAAGACTGCGACCGACGTGCTCTCCTGACTGGAACGCGCTGACCGCGAAGACAGGCGAGGAGGCCCTCTCTGCTACGCGCCGCCGTGGAGGCGGGCACCTGCCAGTTGCTCGCCGTGGACCCGAGGAAGGCGAGCCCGTTCGACCGCGGCCAGCTTGTTCTTGATGAGATCACCGCGACGCTCGAGTGGCTGTTCGACGAAGGCCGACGCTCGATTGCCGCTCTGAGCTGGACCTGAACCGTCCGTATCACGCCGCCATGCCCTGCAGCCGGCGGAGACAGGGCGCGGTCGACGTGCGCCGACGCCGCACCTACCGCCCTCGTCAACGCCGGTGACCTCGTAGGCGGATACGTCGCTCCGTGAAGACGAAGCCATCGGCGCTTACCGCCATAATGATGGCTCGGTTCTCTCCGTCGCTTCCTTCGTACCTCCGCAGGTGTGCCACGCCGGCGTCGACCGCCTCGCCCAGCAAGCAGCGCGTGACTGAACGTCGATGTGAACCACCGGTGGCCGCGCGTGGGAGGAGATCGCAAGATCCCTCGCATCGTGGTTCGCGGCCGGGCGCCTCGCCGGCGTGGGCGCTACGCGACCGTTTCACCCCGCGGCGTCCGCCCGTCCCGCTTCGGCTTGCTACGGCGCTAGCACGACAAGACACGGGCTGAGGCTCCTGGCCCGTTCCCGCGGCGTGCGGCGTCGATCAATGGGGCATCGGCTCGCTGGCGCGATGTCGTGACACGGGCATCGATCCCGGCGTGAGGCCGTCTCGGGCGGAGACGGCCTGATCCTGCGATCCGCGCTCGGAGATTCCGGCTCGACGGCGCGGGGGCCGAGGTTATGGTGCGACCCCGCAGCGCAGTCGGGCCGACCCGTGGAGGGGAAGATGAACCAGGAAGAGCGGCAGGACGTAGCCACCTATCGCGTCGTCGTCGATCACGAGAAGCAGTACACCGTCTGCCCTGTCGAGCGCGCGATCCCCCGTGGGTCGCGGGAGGCCGGCAAGCAGGGATCCATCACGGAGTGCCTCGCTTACATCGAGCAGGCATGGGAGCGCCTGCGCGCCCCGGCGGAGGGATGCGCCCCGGCGGAGGTCGCCCGAGCGCGCGCGGAGTGGCTCTCCTGACGCCGCCATGAGGCGAGGATGGCGGCGACGGCGGGGGCGACGTGGCCATGAAGCGGAGTCCGTGCCGTTCGCCCGGCAGCCTGGTCAGGCCGGACCGGGCTGGCTGGACCTGGAGCACGCTGGCTGGACGGAGGTCCTTGCACCATGGGGGCCTGCCGAAGCGTGCCAACCTGGGCCAGAGGGGAACTCCAGCGCTCGACGTAGCTGCAGGAAGCAAGGCAAGGAGCGCTGCGGAACGCCAGTTGCTGAGGGCAGGCCCGGAGGAGCTGATGCGTCACCTCTCTCTCGTCGGTGTTGCCCTCGCTGTGCCCCTGTTCATCGGCTGTTCCTCGCACGTGGACCTCGACGCGGAGAGCGCTCCAGCGGGGGCGCCGGAGGCGCGCCGCGCGGGGAAGGAGGCGCACCGAGCGGGGAGACGGTGGTCTCGCCTGGGTGCCCGAGCGAGGTGCTGGTCGAGTCGACAGCGTGTCCGGAGATCGGGAAGATCTGCACGTACACGACGGGCGATTGCGCCCTCGTGTTCGAATGCAAACGCAACATGGGCGATCCCGACGATACCCAGAACAGCTGCGCAGCGCGGCCGGCAGCCTGGCTCAAGACGGAGCAATCGGCGTGTGGTGGATGCTCCGGGGCCGACGCGCGCTGCGTCCCGTGTGAGAGCGCCAGCCCAGGCGAACCGTGCGATGCTGTCGGGTATGTTTGCGAGGCCGAGTCTGGGAGCGTCAACTGCGGTCCGGCGCTGCGCTGTCAGGACGACAAGACATGGGCGGTATCACAATTCTACCCCTGGTGCTGCATCTAGGTAACAAGCGCCGGCATACCGCCCCGCAGACGTGTATCCGAGTCACGGTGCGATGAGGCGGATCTGCGTCTCGAGCGGATCGATCCCCCGCAGCACCGCGGCGCCGTGCGGTCCGGCGCGGCGACAGGCTTCCTCGACCGGGAGGCCGTGGGCGAGATAGAAGGTGAGCGCCCCGGCGAAGCTGTCGCCGGCGCCGTACTCGCCGAGGACGCGGGCGGGCGCGGGCGGCGCGTCGACCAGCGCGGCGCCCCCCGGGCGGAGGACGCGGACAGGGCGCGGCCCGTCGGTGAGCACCAGCGCGCCGGGGCAGGGGTCGTACGCGTCGAGCGGGGCGTTCTCGCGCGGATCGGAGGCGCTGCCGATGACCACGTCGGGCGCGATCGCCGCCGCCCGGAGCGCCGCGCCCCTGCGGGCCGTCACCACGAGGCGACGCGCGGCGCGCGCGAGGCGCAGGCTCTCGGGGTCGGCGCCGGTGAAGTAGACGGCGTCGCAGCCGGCGAGGATCGACCACGGGAGCGGATCGATCGCGGCGGGCTGGAGCGGGGCCCCCGTGACGATGATGGTGCGACGGCCCTCGGCGTCCACGACGACGACCACGCGCGGGTGGTCCACGGCGCGCACGGCCGCGTGGACGTGCACGCGCCCCGGCGCGACACGGATGCGCTCCTCGACGGCGCGCGCCGCCGCGTCGCGCCCGAGCGCGGTGAAGAGGTGGATCTCGGCGTCGCTCTGGCAGAGCTGCGCGAAGGCGAGGCCGCCGCCCCCGCCGGGCAGGAAGCGCGCGTCGAGCAGGTGAACGATGTCGCCCGGCTGAGGGATGCCCTCGGTGCGACCGAGCGTCACGTGCTCGACGTGCCCCACGACGGCGATGCGCGGCGCTGCCATGCCGCTCGACATAGCACGGCGGTGCCGCGCCGCGCGGGATTAGCACGGCGGTGCCGCGCCGCGCAGGCACCTCCCGGTCGCCGCCCGGCCGGGGCATGCGCGCCTCCCCAGCCCCCCCCCGCCGCCGGCCATGCCCTGCGGCGCCCCTCGCCGGGCATGGCCGGCGGCGCGCGCGGGAAAAGAGGATCGGTGTCTGTCAGAAGACGGGCGGCCGCGGCGTAGGAACGGGGGTGGCCGGAGAGCCACACCTGATCCGCGTCGCAGCGCGCTCCTGCGCGCCGGTGCCAGCCGCCGTCGCGCGCTGGCGAACGGAGACGCACGCGCGACGGCCGCGCGACACGCGACGCGCGACCCGCGACGGAGCGCTGGCCGAAGGGCTTCGTCTGCCCGGCTTCTCATCAACGATCCATGTCCAGAGGAGATCAACACCGTGCTTCATCACGCATTCGACAGATCCGTCCGGTACCCTGCGCCACGCCCCGCCGCCGCGCTCGTCGCGGGCCGCGGGAGGACGGGCGCATCATGAGGAGGCTTTGCAAAGGCGCGCTCCTCGCGGCGCTCGCGCTCGGGAGCACCATCGCGAGCGCGGGAGACGCGCGGGCTACAGAGGGCGCCACCGCCTTCTGGAGCAACGCCGTCGAGGTCCAGGTGTCGGGCGGCGCCCTCACCCGCGGTCCGGGCTGGGGCTGGAGCGCCGGCGCCTCGTCGGTCCAGCAGATCGAGGCGGGCGACGGGTTCGTCGAGTTCTCCACGAACGAGGCGAACCGGACCAAGATCGCCGGGTTGAGCCACGGCGACGAGAGCCCGTCGTTCTGGGACATCGATTACGGGGTGCTCCTTCGCGCCGACGGGGGCGTGGAGATCCTCGAGCAGGGGTACGGGAAGGGCTACTTCGGGACCTACCAGGCCGGCGACGTCTTCCGCGTCGAGGTGTTCGATGGCCAGGTGCGTTATCGCAAGAACGGAGTCGTATTCTATACGAGCCACACGGGGCCCACCTACCCGCTCGCGCTCGACGCCAGCCTGCACGACGAGGGCGCGACCGTCACCAGCGCCCAGGTCACGAGCTGCGCGGCCGGCGACGAGAGCTGCATGCCGCCGGGGTTCTGGAAGAACGTCCGCTACGCCCCGGCGAACGGGACCTTGCTGACGCGCAGCCCCGGCTGGGGCTGGCACGCCTGGGCCTCGTCGGTCCAGCAGATCGAGGCCGGCGATGGGTTCGTGGAGTTCTCCACGAACGAGGCGAGCCTCGAGAAGATGGCGGGCCTTGGCAACGGCGACGCCGATCAGGGCTTCGGGGACATCGACTATGCGGTCTTTCTGCGCGCCGATGGAGGCCTGGAGATCGTCGAGCAGGGGGTCGGGAAAGGCTACTTCGGGACGTACCAGGCCGGCGACGTCTTCCGCGTGGAGGCGTTCAGCGGCCAGGTGCGTTACCGCAAGAACGGGCTCGTGTTCTACACGAGCGCCACGGCGCCCACCTACCCGCTCGGGCTCGACACCAGCCTGAACCACGAGGGCGCGACCATCACCAGCGCCCAGGTCGCGAGCTGCGCGGCCGGGGACACGAGCTGCATGCCGCCGGGGCTGTGGAGGAACGTCCGCTACGTCACCGCCAACGGAGGCGCGCTGACGCGAAGCGCCGGCTGGGGCTGGCACGCCGGCGCCTCATCGGCCGAGCAGATCGAGGCGGGCGACGGGTTCGTGGAGTTCTCCACGAACGAGGCAAACCTCGAGAAGATGGCCGGCCTCAATCACGGCGACGCCGATCAGGGCTTCGGGGACATCGATTACGCGATCTACCTGCGCGCCGATGGAGGCCTGGAGATCGTCGAGCAGGGGGCTCTACAGGGGTACTTCGGGATGTACCAGCCGGGCGACGTATTCCGCGTCGAGGTGTTCAACGGTCATGTGCGTTACCGGCAGAACGGGATGGTGTTCCACACGAGCAACACGGCGCCCACCTACCCGCTCGGGCTCGACACCAGCCTGAACCACGAGGGCGCGACCGTCACCGGGGCCCAGATCATGAGCTGCGCGGCCGGGGACGAGGCCTGCATGCCGCCGCAGGAGTGGAAGAACGTCCGCTACGCCACGGCGAACGGAAGCCTGCTGACCCGCGACGCCGGCTGGGGCTGGCACGCCGGGGCCTCGTCGGCCGAGCAGATCGAGGCGGGCGACGGCTACGTCGAGTTCTCCACGAACGAGGCGGACCTCCAGAAGATGGCGGGCCTCGGCCACGGCGACACGGACCAGGGCTTCGGAGACATCGATTACGCGATCTACCTGCGCGACGACGGGGGCCTGGAGGTCTACGAGCAGGGCGTTGGACAGGGATACTTCGGGCCCTACGAGGTCGGGGACGTCTTCCGCGTCGAGGTGTTCAATGGCCAGGTGCGCTACCGCAAGAACGGGATGGTGTTCCACACGAGCACCACGGCGCCCACCTACCCGCTCGGGCTCGACACCAGCCTGAACCACGAGGGCGCGACCGTCGCCGGCGCCCAGGTCTTGAGCTGCGCGGCCGGAGACACGAGCTGCATGCCCCCCGGGCTATGGCAGAACGTCCGCTATGCCACCGCCAACGGAGGCGTGCTGACACGAAGCGCCGGCTGGGGCTGGCACGCCGGGGCCTCGTCGGCCGAGCAGATCGAGGCGGGCGACGGCTACGTGGAGTTCTCCACGAACGAGGCGAGCCTCCAGAAGATGGCGGGCCTGAGCCACGGCGATGTCGATCAGGGCTTCGGGGACATCGATTACGCGATCTACCTGCGCGCCGATGGAGGCCTGGAGATCTACGAGCAGGGCGTTGGACAGGGGTACTTCGGGACCTACCAGGCCGGCGACGTCTTCCGTGTCGAGGTGTTCAATGGCCAGGTGCGGTACCGCAAGAACGGGCTGGCGTTCCATACGAGCCTGACGGCGCCCACCTATCCGCTCAGGCTCGATACCAGCCTGAACGACGGGGGCGCGACCGTTACCGGTGCCCAGGTCGTGAGCTGCGCGGCCGGGGACACGAGCTGCATGCCGCCGGGGTTCTGGAAGAACGTCCGCCAGGCGCCGGCGAGCGGGGGCTCGCTGACGCGCGCCGCCGGCTGGGGCTGGTATGCCGGGGCCTCGTCGGTCCAGCAGATCGCGTCGGACGACGGCTACGTGGAGTTCTCCACGAGCGAGACGAACCGGTACAAGATGGCGGGCCTTGGCCACGGCGACGCCGATCAGGGGTACGGAGACATCGATTACGCGATCTACCTGCGCGGCGACGGGGGACTGGAGGTCGTGGAGAACGGCTACGGACAGGGCTACTTCGGGACCTACCAGGCGGGCGACGTCTTCCGCGTCGACGTGCAGAGCGGCCAGGTCCGCTACCTGAAGAACGGGGCCGTGTTCCACACGAGCAGCGCAACGCCCACCTACCCGCTCGAGCTGGACACCAGCCTGTTCGATGAGGGCGCGACCATCACGAACGCGTCGGTCTCGGGCGCTGGCGGCGGGGGGGACCCGACCACCGGCTGCGGCGAGGTGGGGCCCGGCGACGAGCTCAGCGACACGAAGGTGCCCACGTTCTGCAATCACCCCACCACGATGCCGAACGGGGACGCGCCGCCCATGGGGCAGTACTTCGGCCATACGTGCACCTCGGTCGTGCTCCAGACCGTCTATTACACGCACACGTCCGGCAACCACAGCGGGCTCGACTTCTCCGTCCCGGCGCGCAGCCCCTTGTACTCGGTCGGCTATGGAAAGGTCATGTGCGCCGGGCCAGACGCCTGCGTGGGCAGGTACCCCACCGCCCGGGGCGCGCCCGCCCAGATCGATCTGACGATCCGCTATGGCTCGGTCTACGTCATCTACGGGCACGCCGCGTCGACCCTCGTCGCGGAGGGCGATCTCGTCGTCCCGGGGCAGGAGATCGGCGAGTCGTCGGACTGGCCGAACAACGATCACCTGCACTTCGAGGTCCGCCGCGTCGCCGACAACAAGGCGCCGAACCCGGTGCCGTTCTTCTCGCCGGACATCCGGGGCTATCTCGAGGGCACCGTCACCGACGCGCACTTCTGCACGGGGCACTTCGACGATCAAGCGGACGTGGGGTTCACGTCGACTACCCAGCTCGATGAGCGGCCGTGCACGGACGCGAACGACGGGACGACCGGCCCGATCCGCTGCCAGGAGGTGTGCGACTACAGCCCTGCGGACTGCGAGGTAAAAACCTACCCCAACGGGCGCAGGGAGGTGCACGAGTACTGCGGCGTATTCAGCTGCGGCGGCGGCACCTATGCCTGCGGGCTCCGCCGGAATACGGCCGCCCAGGCGTGCCCGTGACGCCCGCGCCGTGACGCCGCCCATCATCGGCGTGCGCCGTTGAGCCGAGCTCGCCGGCGCCGCCGCCGCGCCTGACATCGACATCCATCCCCGCCATGGCGCCGCCACCCCCCGTGGCCGCGGCGCCTGAGCGCGCGCCGCTCGCCGGGACGCCTCCCACCGGCTAGTACACAGCTTCATCCCCCTGTCTCTCCGCGCCTCCAAGGCCGCCGAGGCCAGCCAGCGCTGCCTGCTCCGCGAGCGGCACCTGCGCGGCCACCAGTTCCGCGAGCGCCGTCGCCCGCCGAGGCGCGCCGCTGCCAGCACCACCTCGTGCACGAGATCCCTCCACGCGAGAGGACCCACCCTGGATCGCCGTGTCCAAGGCGTGGACAGCGACCGCCCACCGGCTGGACGCTGGCAGGGCTGAAGCCCAGGGCTCGCGCCTGGATACCCGGTCTCCGGGAGAGGCACCGGTGTTGCTACTCGGTACAGAGAAACAGAGAAAGAGTGAAGGCGGTCGCTCGGTGGGCGGCTGCCCCCCCTCGTCCGGCGCCGGCGGCGGGACATCACGATGGCGAGGAGCTTCGTGACATCGGAGTCGGGCGTTCCCGTGGAGGGCACGACGCCTGACGTGCTGCAGACGCTCGGTCGTCGACACGCTTGCTTGCTGGCTCCGAGAGGGGCCCTGAGGTGGATCTATGGGGATACCCGCTGCACAGGCACAAGGCGTCGTGCGCTCCGTCGCGTGGCGCGACCTCTGTCATCTCACGCCGCGCCAGATCGCGAGCGAGCTCCTCCTGCCGCTGCCCTGGCTGATTGGCTCGCTCGTCGCTTGTCGTGCGGGATGGTTCATCGCCGCCGGTGTCTGCTGGTTCTTCTTCTTTCTCACGGGGCTGCGGGTCGTCCATGGCGCGCAGCACTACAGCCTGGGCCTGCCGCGCTGGGCCCAGGACACGGTGCTCCTCGTGCTGAGCGTCCTGATGGCGGCCAGCATGCACGCGATCCAGGCGACCCACTGGCAGCATCACCGGGCTTGCCTCGACGAGACCGATGTCGAAGCGCGGCCGGCTCGCCTCTCGTGGTGGCGAGCGCTCGTCTCCGGGCCGATGTTCATCCTGACCCTCCACGTGCGTGGCGCCATGCTCGCGCGCCGCCGGCAGCGATGGTGGATCGCGGCGGAGATCCTCCTGATCGCCGCCCTGCTGGCCTCCGCGGCGTTCGGGCCCTGGGTCCTGCGGGTTCACGTCATGGCGATGCTGGCCGGCGAGTGCGCGACCGGCTTCTTCGCGGTATGGACCGTGCATCGCGGCTGCGACGGCGCCGGGCACGTCGCGCGCACGCAGCGCGGGAGATGGAAGCCAGTGCTCGCCTACAGCATGTTCTATCATCGAGAGCATCACTGGTTCCCACAGGTGCCCACCCCCCACCTGCGCGAGCTGGCGAGACGCCTCGATGCTGTCGCGCCCGTCGCTGCCGAGCACGAGGTGTACTGATGCGGTGACCTGACCGGACCCCGCGTCGCGACGGACGGCGGTCCCTATCGTGCTGATCAATTTCTATCGAAAAGGCGAGGGGAGGCTCCGGCCGTCGCGTGCTGCTCGGTTCGGTCCTCGGCAGCTATCAGCAGGCGGCGGCCCGAGCAGCTGACCGATCGCCGCATGGACGACCCGGGCTGCCTCCACATCCCCGAGGGCGACGGCTCGGCTCAGAGTGCCTGCGAGCGAGGCGACGACGGCCGCCCGAGGCGGCGTATGAACCGTCGCGAGCTCCCCGGGCCCGAGGTCCGGCGGCTGGGCCCGGGTTGGGGCCATGCCCTTAGAACCGGTGCGATCCGGGTTCACGGCTCTCGAAAACCTCGGAGAAGCGGCCTGCCGGCGTTGTGAGGAGGTGGCGACCCGCACCTTGTCGTCCCAGACCGACCGCTGGGTCCAGATCCCGAGCGCCTGGCCGCAGCTCGGGTCGAGCCTCGCGGTCTTCTACTCGGGCGTCGCTCGCCTCGGCGGAGACGCGCCGCGCGCGTAGGCGAGCGCGGAGGGCCGCCGCTCGGGGGCGACGGTGCGTCCGAGTTGCCTCGGGCGCAAAATCGGACCAATCGAGACCATGGAATCAGCAGCGGCGCGGCGCCCGTCAGAGCTCGGCTCCTCAGGGCAGGTAAGCCTGAGCACGCTCCTCGGGATCGCGACATTTCTCC
This sequence comes from Sorangium sp. So ce693, assembly GCF_051521375.1. Lineage (NCBI taxonomy): Bacteria > Pseudomonadati > Myxococcota > Polyangiales > Polyangiaceae > Sorangium > Sorangium sp. So ce693. Next base: position 10,290,314 of record NZ_CP150347.1, on the reverse strand, counting down.
TCACGGGCGCGGCGATCGCCGTGGCCGCCGCGCTCATGGTCGCCGCGACGACCATGCAGCAGGCCACCGGGATCCTCGGTGACGCGATCGAGAGCGTCCGCCTGGTGCACAGCCTGCAGATCGACCTCCTCCTCGATGCACATCAGATCAACCGCGACGCCGGGGCCGCCAGCGGCGGGCCGAGCTCCACCTTCCACGAGTGGGAGAGCGAGCTACGGAAGGGCCTTGCGGAGGCTCACCATTACGTGAGCAGCCAGGAAGAGAGCGACGTGCTCATCGACGCGGAGCAGCGCGTCGATGAATACCTGGTCGGGCGTCGAGCCACCGATGCCGGCGGCCCACCCCCCTCGTCGGACGCGCGGGCGCCAGCCATCGATTCGCTCGCCTTCGACGAGGCGTTCAAGGCCCTCGACCGCCTTGTCGAGATCAACCTCCATCAGGCCCGTGCGTCCAAGGCGCTCATCGAGCGTCTGGGCGGGCGCGCGACCGCCGCCGGCGTCGCGGCCGTCATCTTCTTCATGGCCGGCGCGTCCTTGGTCCTCATCAGCGCGCGGCGGCTCGTCTACGGCCCCATCGTCGCGATCCAGGAGGCGATCGGCCGCTACGGCGCGGGGGACCGCGCCGCGCGCGCGCCGCTCGTCGGGCCGCGCGAGCTCGGGGACATCGCGCGGGCCTTCAACAGCACGGCGGAGTCGCTGGAGCGCCAGCGCGAGGCGCAGTTCGCGTTCCTCGGCGGCGTGGCGCACGACCTAAGGAACCCGCTCTCGGCGCTCCGGCTGTCGGTCGGCTTCCTCAACGACGGAGGCCCGCCGTCGGAGCCGCGCGTGCAGCGGACCATGGCGCTCGTCGGACGGCAGGTCGATCGCCTCGAGCGCATGGTCGGGGACCTCCTCGACGCGTCACAGATCGAGGCGTGCAAGCTCGAGCTCCGGGTCGAGGACCGCGATCTGCGCGAGCTCGTGCAGGAGGCGGTCGAGCTCTATCGCCCGGTCTCGCCGGAGCATCCGATCGAGCTCTCGCTCCCCGAAGCGCCGGTGCTCGTCCGCTGCGATGCGACGCGGGTCCTGCAGGTGCTCAACAACCTCCTGTCGAACGCGCTCAAGTACTCTCCCGCCGGAGGCCAGGTCGACGTGACGGTCCACGGCGGCGCGGGCCGCGCCGAGATCGCGGTTCGCGATCGCGGGGTCGGGATCGATGCGGCGGATCTGGCGCACCTCTTCGAGCCGTTCCGGCGCCTCAAGGCGTCGGCGGGCGCGATCCCTGGGACGGGCCTCGGGCTCGCCGTGGCGAAGCGCATCGTCGAGGCGCACGGCGGCCGCCTCCTCGTCGAGAGCGAGCTGGGCGCTGGCTCGGTGTTCCGGGTCGAGCTGCCGCGTGCTTCCTGAGGGGAGACGCGGCGTTCGAGGCGCTCGCTGCTGGAAGTGATACCGCTCCGCCCGACCGTACGGTCAGGCGTCCTTTCCCGCCGCGCGCCGCCAGCGGTCCTCGCGGCGCGCCGCCCGCCCCTCGCGCTCCAGCTTGATCAGGTGAGCCTCGAGGCTCAGCCGCGCGAGCGGCCAGACGAGCGGCGCCGTGTCGGCATAGGCGACCGGCAAGAGCGCCTCGATCGACGTGCCGCTCGCGCCGGCCGCGCTGGCCGCCTCGAGCGCCGCCAGCACCAGCCGCTCCCTCCCCAGCCGGTGCGCGATGTAGCGCCGGAACAGCGCCTCCGGCGCGTCGATCGGCCCGCCGTGCGCCGGCAGCACGACCCGCGCCCCGAGCCCCGCGAGCCGCTCGAGCTGCGCGAGGTACTCCGCCATGTCGCCCTCCCGGGGATCGATCAGGATGGTCCCCTCGCCGGCCACCATGTCGCCGCAGACCAGGGCGCCCTGCGCCTCGTCGAGGAAGCAGAGGTGGTCGGGCGCGTGCCCCGGCGTGTGGAGCACCCGCAGCGCCATCGGCTCCGGCCCGCCGAGCCGCACCACCTCCCCGTCCGCGAGGTGGCGCGCGAGCGGGACGCCCGGAAGGCGCGGGGCCGCCTCGGCGTGCCCCCAGACCGGCAGGCCCAGCTCGGCCGCGAAGAAGCGCGCGCCCCCGACGTGGTCGGCGTGGTGGTGGGTCACCGCGATCGCCGCGATCGAGCGCCCCTGGGACGCGAAGCCGCGCGCCCACGCGAGCCACTCGCGGCGCTCGTCCTCGTACGGCGTGGCCGGCTCGACGAGCAGCACCTCGCCGCCGCCGAGCGCGTAGCTGTTCGTGTGGGTCGCGGGCGGCAGGGTCGGCGTGCGCGCGGGGAAGGCCTCCACGCCGCGCACGCCGGGCCCGACGGGCTGCGGGCGGATCACCGCTCCACGACGACCGCGAGCGCCTCGCCGCCGCCGATGCAGAGGGTGGCCAGGCCGCGCTTCGCGTTCCGGTCCTTCATCGCGAAGAGCAGCGTCGTCAGGATGCGCGCCCCGCTCGCGCCGATGGGGTGGCCGAGCGCGACCGCGCCGCCGCGGACGTTGACCTTCTGGGCGTCGAGCCCGGAGAGCTTGTTCACCGCGAGCGCCACCACCGCGAACGCCTCGTTCACCTCGAAGAGGTCGATCTGGTCCGTCGGGATGCCGAGCTTCTTCGTGGTGTTCGCGATGGCCGCGGCCGGCGCCGTCGTGAACCACTCGGGCGCCTGCGCGGCGCCGCCATAGCCGACGATCCGCGCGAGCGGCGTGAGCTTGTGCTCCTTGACGGCGCGCTCGCTCGCCAGGACGAGCGCGCTCGCGCCGTCGTTGATCGACGACGCGTTGGCCGCGGTGATCGTCCCGTCCTTCTGGAACGCGGGCTTCAGCGACGCGAACTTCTCGGGCTTGCCCGCGGGCGGGCCCTCGTCCTCCTTCACGACCACCGCGTCGCCCTTCTTCTGCGGGACGGAGACGGGCGCGATCTCCGCGGCGAAGAGCCCCTCGCGCTGGGCCGCGACCGCGCGGCGGAAGCTCTCCTTCGCGTACTCGTCCTGCGCCTCCCGCGAGAAGCCGTGCTCCCTGGCGCACGCGTCGCCCGCGGTGCCCATGTGGAAGTTGCCGTACGGGTCCCACAGGCCATCGTGGATCATGCCGTCCACGAGCTTGCCGTCGCCCATGCGGTAGCCGGAGCGCGCCTGCGGGAGGTAGTAGGGCACGTTCGACATCGACTCCATGCCGCCGGCGACGACGACGTCCGCGTCGCCGAGCGCCACCGTCTTCGCGCCGAAGATGACGGCCTGGAGGCCCGAGCCGCAGACCTTGCTCACGGTGGTGGCCGGGACCTTGCTCGGGATGCCGGCGTAGATGGCGGCCTGCCGGGCCGGAGCCTGCCCGATACCCGCGGACAGGACATTGCCGAGGAACACCTCCTCGACGGCCTCCGGAGACAGCTTTGCCCGCTCGAGCGCCGCCCGGATGGCGACCTCGCCCAGGCGGGGGGCGGGCAAGGGCGACAGTGCGCCCTGGAACGCGCCGATCGGCGTCCGGGCCGCTGCGACGATGTACACGGGGACGGGCAGGGTCATGATCTCCTCCAGCAGCGCTGATGCCATGTTATTCGATGACGCCGTCCATGCGCCTTGCGAATAGGCCTTGGGTACCTCGGTTGCCCCGGGGGGGCAAGCCGGCCCCGGGCGCTCCGCTGCCTGCGCGGCGGCGTGCACGGTTGCCTGCGCGGTTCGTTCGGTTCGTTCGGTTCGCGGGTTCACATCGATCGCCCCCTGCCCCGCGCCGCCGGCCGGGCTCTTCGCGACCCGGCTCCTCGCGATTCGCTTCGAGATCGTGTGTCGCCACCCAGCCGCCGCGCGCCGCGCCTCGCGGGACGGACGCTGCGGCCGCGCGCGGGCGCGGGAAACCGGGAGTAGAGCGCAGTCGTCGTGCGGACGCTCTCGGACGGAATCCAAGCTCCGCCCGAGCCGGATCCAGGCTGGCCCTGAGCGCCCTCCGGGCCGAGGCCCCGCCGACTCGTCGCCTCGTCGCCTCGGCGCGCGGCGACGCTGGCGTGGGCCGGCGGGCGCTATGTGGTACGCCGGGGACGTCGCGTGTTACCGTGCGCGCCGATGGGGAAGGGGGGCTGTCCTCCCTGCGCCCGGGCGGACAAGGAGCGAACGAGCGATGGTGAATGCAGGCGATCGTGCCCCCGATTTCTCTCTCGAAAGCGACAGCGGTAAGACGGTGGGCCTCACGGATTTCCCGGGCAAGACGGTCGTCCTCTACTTCTATCCAAAGGACGACACCCCCGGCTGCACGCGGGAGGCCCAGGCCTTCTCCGCGGCCCTGCGCGCCTTCGCCGAGGCCGGCGCCGTCGTGCTCGGCGTCTCCCGCGACTCCGTCGAACGCCACCGGAAGTTCAGGGACAAATACGATCTCGGGGTGACGCTCCTCAGCGATCCGGATCTCGCCGCGCACAACGCCTACGGCGTCTACGGCGAGAAGTCGATGTACGGCAAGAAGGTGATGGGCACGATCCGGAGCACCTTCATCATCGGCCCCGACCGCGCGGTGAAGCACGCCTTCAGCGGCGTGAAGGTCGACGGACACGCGGACGAGGTGCTCGCGCTCGTGCGCGGAGGCGGCAGAGGCGAGGCGCCGCCCGCGCCTTTGGCAGGGGCGACCGCGAAGAGCGCGGCCAAGGCGCCTGCGAAGGGCGCGGCCAAGACGCCTGCGAAGGGCGCGGCCAAGGCGCCTGCGAGGAGCGCGGCCAAGGCGCCTGCGAAGGGCGCGGCCAAGACGCCTGCGAAGACTCGATAAGGCACCGCATGAACCGTCGGACAACGACATAGCCGACTCGCGGCGTGCGGGCTGTCGATCCCCTGATGGATGGCATCGCGAGGGCCTCGGGCGCGTGGACGGCGCGCTCGCCAAGCTGGACGGGCCCCGCGCTTCATGAAAGAATCTGTGCCGTTGCTTGCAAATCGATGAAACTACCACGATACCAGGGCTCATCTCTCGATCCGCTTCGTGTCAGGTGGAGCGATGAGCGCTGGAGCGAGGGAGCGAGGGAGCTGGATTATGATGTTGAAGCATCCGATGCTACGGACTTTTGCTTTGCTGAGCTGCCTCTCCGCGATCGCCGCGTGCGGCGACGACGAGCCGCCGCCCAAGGTGACCGAGGGCGAGGGCGGCGGAGGCGGCGGGGGGGGCGGCAGCGGCGGCACCGGCGGCACCGGGGGCGTGCCGCCCGAGACGTGGGATCTCGACCGCAGCAAGCCGCTGTCGGACGTCGATCCGGAGTTCACGGAGGCGGAGCACCCGCTCGCGCCGGGCGCCGTGCTGGCCGATCTCAAGGCCCCGCTCCCCACGAACGCCACCTGGATGAACTTCGCTCTCGGTGAGGGCGATCAGCGGATCAACGCCGCGCCGTACGACCTCAAGGCGGTCCGACAGGCGCTGTCGATCTCCCGGCCCGCCGTCGTGGTGGAGAGCACGGCCGTCACCTCGGCGGACTTGACGCAGCTCGCGCTCAGCGCGCGCCAGGCCTTCTCCGGCCACACCGTCAAATCGGCCGATCTCCTCTCGGTCACCGTGGAGTGGGCGGCGCCGGGCGGCACGATGACGGCGCCCATCGTGTACGGGATGCCGTACGTGACGGCCACCTACGACGGGCTCGCCCCCTCCGTCCGCGCCGGCGACGGCGTGGCGATCACCGAGGTCAACGGCGAGTCGACGAGCCCCACCACGGTCACGGGCGACCGATTCGAGATCTCGCTCAACAACGGCCAGACGTGGGTGCTCTATGCGTTCCCCGAGATCAGCCTCGAGTGGGACGCCCTCTCCATGACGGCGGACGAGCCGTACGAGGGCTCGCTCCGCCTCGCGCTCGTCCCCGGGCCGAACGCCGCGGCCGAGCTCGACGACCACGCCGCTGTCATCCCGGTCGGCGGCGACATCGAGGCCTCGGTCACCGAGGATGAGGCCACCGTGCGCTTCGTCTGGAAGACCGAGGGCGAGGGCGATCTCCTGACCATGGCGCTGCCGCACCATCTGGATCACCTCAACATGTTCAAGCCGGCGGACGTCTCGTACCCGACCGTGATCGGCCAGATGAAGGGCATGTCCGGCGCGAGCTGGGAGCTCAAGTACCCGCTCAGCACGATCGGCTGGGACGCGCCGCGCCGCGTCTCGGACGAGTGGGGCGATGCCGTCGTCGAGGCTCTCGAGCAGGACAAGGGGTTCATGCCCGACGAGGCGGTCGCCGGATCGGACCCCTATTTCGGGGGCAAGCAGATCGCGAAGCTCGCGCGCCTCGCGCAGATCGCCGAGGTGGTCGGCAAGGCGGACCTCGCGGAGGAGCTCAGGGCGCGGCTCAAGTCGCGCCTCAACCCGTGGCTCAACGGCCAGAACGCCAACCCCCTCGTCTACGACACGACCTGGGGCGGCCTCGTGACGACCAAGGGCCTGGCGGACCAGACCGCCGACTTCGGCCAGGCGTATTACAACGATCACCACTTCCACTACGGCTACTTCCTCTACGCGGCGGCCGTGCTGGCGAAGAGCGATGAGGCGTGGCGCGAGGAGTACGGGGACAAAGCGCTCTGGCTCGTCCGGGACATCGCGAACCCGAGCGCCAAGGACAAGTTCTTCACGCCGTTCCGCAACATGGATTGGTTCAGGGGCCACTCGTGGGCGTCAGGGCTGTTCCCGTTCGCGGATGGCCGCAACCAGGAGTCGACCTCCGAGGCCGTCAACGCCTGGTACAGCATACAGCTCCTCGGCGAGGCGCTCGAGAACAAGGACGTGGAGAACCTCGGTCGGGTGCTCCTCGCCATGGAGACGGCCTCGGCGCAGACGTACTGGCAGGTGACCGCGGACAGCACCGTCTACCCCGAGCCGTTCAAGAACAAGGGCGCTGTCGGCGTGCTCTGGTCCACGAAGGCCGACTTCGGGACGTGGTTCGGCGCCAACCCCGAGTACGTCTATGGGATCCAGCTGCTCCCGATCACGCCGATCTCGGAGTCGCTCATCTCCAAGGACTGGATCCAGGACGCGTGGCCCGTGATCTCGGAGACCACGGCAGACGCGGAGGACCCTTGGAAAGCGTTCCTGATCGCGGCGCACGCGACCGTCGACAAGGAGGCGGCCTGGGAGGACGCGCAGGCGCTCACCGCGCTCGACGACGGCCTCAGCCGGACGGCGCTCCTCTACTGGATCGCCACGCGGCCCTGAGCCGGCCGCCCTCGCAATCGATCGTCCCGCGGCCTGGTGGTGGGGGAATTCCCCCACCCTTCGGGGATGATGGAACCGCCAAGGCGCCATGAGACGCCAAGAATTCTGTGGTTTTCTTGGCGTCCTTGGCGCGCTTGGCGGTTCAAAAGACCCCCACCTTCAGCCAAAGTACCACCCTGCCACCCGCGGCCGTGAGCCGGCGGCCCCTCACTCCTCAATCGATGGGCTCGACCCGCACGTCGACCGCGAGGCGCTCCGCCCCTCCGCCCACGTAGATCGTGCCCGAGGTCGGCGTCGCGTCCACGTAGTTGCGCCCGACCGCGATGCGGATGTGATCGGTCTGCGTCAGGATCCCGTTCGTCGGGTCGAAGCCCTTCCACCCGATCTCCGGCAGGTACACCTGGACCCAGGCGTGCGACGCCTCGCTCTGCCGCTGGTTCTCGTGCTTCGGCCCCGTGTAGATGTACCCGCACACGTAGCGCGACGGCACGCCGAGCAGCCGCGTCAGGCAGATGAACAGGTTCGTGAAGTCCTGGCACACGCCGCGGCGGTTCGCGTACACGTCGAACGCCGTCGTGAACAGGTTCGTCGACCCCTGCTTGTACTCGTACTCCTCGAAGATCGACGCGTTCAGGTCGAGCAGCGTGTCGAGCAGGTCGTAGCCGTTCCGCTCCACGAAGGTCATCGCGTACTCGCTGAGCTCCGCGAGCTCGCTCTCGGGCAGCTCCGGCGGCAGGAGGAACGGCTGCAGGATCTGGCGCTGCCACGGCATCCACACGAGCGGGATCGTCGACCGGGCGCGCAGCGGGCGGAAGCTCAGCGGATCGGTGTCGAGCAGCTCCACCCGCGACCTCGACTCGATGACGAGATCGTTGAAGGGCGTGTCGAGGAGCACCCGCCGCGCGCGGTTGCCGAAGACGTCGTCGTACTCGCGATGCTGGCCCTCGACCGACACCTCGATCTCGTTGTGCAGCAGCGTCTGCATGCGGTCGTGCGCCGGCGTCAGCCGCAGGAGGTGCGTGCTGCGCTCCACCGCGGTCGCATAGTGGTACGACGTGCGGTGCACCACCTGGAAGCGGCGGATCGCCGCGTGCACGGGCCGCCGGACCGGGCGCGACGAGAGCGGCGGCGTGGACGACGACGGCTTGCGCCGGTCGGTGCGCGGGGACGCCGTGGCCCGGAGCGCCCCCTGCCGCAGCACCACGAGGTGCCCCGGGGGTACGCGCTTCCAGGCCGCCGCCCGCCCGCCCGCGTGGACCTTGAGCTCCTCCGACGAGACGATGACGCCCTTGCGGCTCTTGACCCCCCGGCGCGTCAGGTCGACCTCCAGATCGTCGTCGCCGAACGCGAGGCGCTCGTACGGCGGCAGCACCTCCCACAGGAAGGCGTCCCCCTCGCGATCGCGATCGGCGTAGACCACCAGATCACGGCCGTCGGCCAGGACCGACGTCAGGGGGCCGTGCTCGTTCATCTCGTCGAACCAGTCGCGCAGCACCGCCGGATCGACGTCGCCGATGCTCCGGAGGCCCTCGGACGCCATCCAGCGCATGAGCTCGCACAGGATGAGCTCCGTGTCCGTCGAGCCGACCGGCTGGAAGAGCGACTTCGGATCGACCTCGATCCGGTCGACGAGGCTGCCGCTGTGCGCGAACAGCCAGTCACGCCCGCCCCAGCTCCGGCTGAACGGCTGCGTGTTGGCGTCGTTGACGCTGCCCCACGTCGCCGTGCGGATGTGCAGCACGAGCAGCGACGACTCGAGGTGCTCCCACGCCTTCACGAGCTCGCTGCGGATGCTCCCCTGCGGCGGCGCCGGCTCCTTGAGCACCGAGGCGCTCGGCTCCCCGCCGGGGTAGTAACCGATGCCCCAGCCGTCAGGCAGTTTGCGCCCGGGGCGCAGGCAGGTGAGATCGAAGCATGGGGCGAGCTCGCCCTCGAACGACATCGCGAGGAGATTCGGCATGGGTGCGTCGGCGACTGTTGCGGCTACTGGCTCGTGACCGTGGGGTTGCTGTCGGGCGGCCCGTAACCGAGCAGCTCGCGACCGATACCGTCGCAGATCATCGCCGTTTCGTCGACCACATGGGTGAGCGCCGCGTGGACCGCCATCGGGTCGAACGCCTCGGTGGCCCTGTCGGCCACCCACTGGTGCAGGAGCTGGAGCCGCTCGAGGCTCTCGCCGCCAGGGAGCGCCACGCTGTCCGGCGGCCGGATCTCGCAGAGGCGCGCGAACGCCGCGTGGACGCAGTGCCGGATCGAGCGCGGGAAGCGCGGCTCGTACAGGAGGAACTGGGCGACAGCCTGCTCGCTCACCTGACCCTGGTTGAGCTTCATGAACGGCTCGAACCCCGAGCAGGCGCGGAGGAGCGAGAGCCAGAGCGCCGTCTCCACGACCCGGTGCTGCCTGCGCAGCGCGCCCTGCGCCTGGGCGCTCACCTCGGACGGCGGCGGCGGCGGCAGGTTGGTCAGCGCGTGGTGGTGCACGTCGAGCGTGCGCGCGGTCTGCCCGACGCGCTCGAGCAGCACGCCGAGCCAGATGAAATCGAGCGGCGTGTCGTTGAGCATCGTGCTCTGCGTGAGCCCGAGGCAAAGCTGTGTGAGCTGGCGTACGCGCCGGTAGAAGGCGTAGCGGCTCGACCTGAACTCCTCCCGCGCCTCCTCGCTGTTCACCCAGAGGTGGAGCTCGTTGACGGTCTCCCACACCTCGAGGCTGACGACCTCCCGGATCGACCGCGCGTTCCAGCGCGCGGCCGAGATCGAGCTGCGGAGGCTCGTCGGGTTGTCCTCGTCGAAGCTCATGTAGCGTTGCACGAGCTCGCCGTCGGCCGCCGCCTCCTCGCCGTGCTCGGCCCCGAAGTGCGCCTTCTGCCCGGCCACGATGATGACCGGCAGCCAGCACTGCTGCGTCGGGATCTCGGCGTCGAGCGCGAGGTTCTGCGTGACGGCGAGGATGCGGGCCATGTTCTCGGTCCGCTCGAGGTAGCGGCCGAACCAGAAGCAGTGATCGGCGACGCGGGAGATCACGGGGCCTCCGGGGGGTCAGAGCCCGGCGCCGCGCCGGGAGAGTCGTTGTTCACGGCAGCGGGGCCCGCGCCGGGAGCGCCGACCGAGGGGGTGCGCTGCGCGTTCTCCCCTGGGCCCTTCAGGACCCAGGTGTCCTTCGAGCCCCCGCCCTGGCTCGAGTTGACGACGTAGGAGCCGGCCACCAGCGCGACGCGCGTGAGCCCGCCGGGCAGCACCCACGAGCCGTCGCGGCCCGTCAGCACGTAGGGGCGAAGGTCGAGCCTCCTCGGGACCGCGGTCTTGGCGGTCGGGTCCCAGGTGGGGCTCGTCGAGAGCTCGATCCGGTGCTGGGCGATGTAGCGGCGCGGTGTCGCCTGGATGCGCGCCCGGAACTCGTCCCGCTGCGCGGCGGTCGACTGCGGCCCCATCAGCATGCCGTAACCGCCGGCCTCGTCGACCGCCTTGACGACCAGCTGGTCGAGGTGGTCGAGCACATAACGGCGGTCGTCGTCGCGCATGCAGAGGTAGGTGGGGACCTGCTCGAGGACCGGCTCCTCGCCGAGGTAATAGCGGATCATCTCCGGCACGAAGGGGTACACGGCCTTGTCGTCGGCCACGCCGTTGCCGGGCGCGTTCGCGAGCGCGACGTTGCCGGCGGCGTAGGCGCGCATCAGGCCGCGAACGCCGAGCAGGCTGTCGGGGCGAAAGGCCTCGGGGTCGAGGAACGCCTCGTCGATGCGGCGGTAGATGACGTGGACCCGGCGGGGGCCGCGCGTGGTGCGGACGAAGACCTGGTCCTGATCGACGAACAGGTCGGGGGCCTGCACGAGCTCGAGCCCCATCGTGCGCGCGAGGAAGCTGTGCTCGAAATAGGCCGAGTTGTAGGGCCCCGGCGTGAGCACGACGGCGCTCGTGCCGCTCGGGCTCGCGGGCGACACCGAGCGCAGCGTCTCGGCGAGCCGGGCCGGGTAATGGTCGACCCGCTGCACGCGCGCCTTGTCGAGCAGGTGCGGCAGGACACGCTTGCTGATGAGCCGGTTCTCCAGGACATAGGAGACGCCGGACGGCGTGCGGAGGTTGTCCTCGAGGACCCGGAAGGTCCCGGCCGGATCACGGATGATGTCGACGCCCGCGATGTGGATGCGCACGCCGCCCGGGGGCCGCAGGCCGTGGACCTGCTTCAGGTACTGCCCGGAGCCGAGCACGAGGTCCCGGGGGACGCGCTCCTCCTTGAGGATGCGCTGGTCCCCGTAGACGTCGTCGAGGAAGAGGCCGAGCGCGCGGACGCGCTGCTCGAGGCCCCGTTCCATGTGGGCCCAGTCCGCCGCGGAGAGCATCCGGGGGATGAGGCAGAGCGGGAAGATCTTCTCCGCGCCGCGCTGATCCGCGTAGACCGAGAACGTGACGCCCTGGTTGAGCAGGGCGAGCTCCGCGAGGTGCTGCGCGCGCGCGAACTCGTTCGGCGCGAGCGCGCCGAGGAGCGTGGCAGTGCGCAGGAACTCGGGGCGAGGAGCGCCGTCTCGACCAAACAGCTCGTCGTAGGCGCCGGGGAGGGGAGTGTAGCCGGCGAAGAGGCCGGCACCCGGGTTCTCTAACAACACTGGAGTGAAGCTACCGCTGGACGGCCCCCGAGGTCCATGGGCCATTTCCGGTTTCTGCCGTGAGGGAGGCAGTGGCGCGGTCGGCCGATCGACTCGGCCTACTCGGCGTCGAGGATCTGGCGCTCTCTGGAGCGCGTGAGCTCGTCGACCGCGGCGAGGAAGGCGTCGTAGTCGATCGGCTTGGGCAGCACTTTAGCGACACCGAGGCTCGTCGCGTCATGTTTTGAAGACGCGGATGAAACAATGACTGGTATACGGGCCGTCTTCTCGTTGTGCCGGAGCGCCGTGATCAGGCCCCAGCCGTCCATCACCGGCATCATGATGTCGACGACGAGCAGATCCGGCGGCGCGATCTGGTCGAGCAGCGCCAGCGCCTCCTCGCCGTTCGAGGCGCAGCGCACCTCGTAGCCGCCCTCGCTCTCCAAGATCATGCTCACGACCTCCTGGATGTTGGGCTCGTCGTCCACGACGACCACGAGCTTGGCGCGGCTGTTCGGCGCGCTCGATCGTGTTCGTACTTCCGCGTTGCGCCGCACCGTCCGACCTCCGAGCGTATCGACCAGCATGCCGTTCTCCCTCGCGCTCTCCGGACCCCGAATTCCCCGGATGAACGAGAGTATTCCCCACGCGCTCCGTTCCGTCGCTGCGTGGAATCCAAGATTGAAAGCTCAGGAGACTCCCGAAAGCGGTGGGGGCTGCGCGCTTGCGTCATTACGCCCGAACCACGATCGGGCGCGCGGCGCGACCGGGACATCCGCGCGCGGACGCCCGTGACACGCGCGTGTCCGCCGCGCCGCCGCGCAGGCGTCGGAAAGCGGGCCATTCCCGAATTTCCAGGGCGAGCGCGCCATGCGTCCGCCTCGCGCCGTCGTTTGTCGCTTGCTCCGAGAGCCCTACTGACCCGCGCTCTCCAGCTCCGCCGTCGCGTCGTGGTAGGCGCGCGTGACGTCGGATTCGTCCAGGATGCCGACGATCTTGCCCTCGGCGTCGGTGACCAGGAGCTCCCGCACGCGCAGCTCCAGCAGCACCTGGAGCGCGTGGTGCAGGTCCTCGGCCTCGCTGACCGAGGCGGGGCTCGCCATCATGTCGTGCGCGATCGCGAGCCCCGAGAGCTCGGGGCTCGTCGCGGTGGCGCGGAGGATCTCGGCGTCGATGGTGCCGACGACCTTGCCGTCCTCGGAGAGCACGGGGAAGGTGTCCTGCCACTCGCACGCCGCGATGCGCTCGACGACGATCGAGGCGGGGGTCCGCGCCTCGAACGACACGAACGGGCGGCTGCGGATGACGATGTCGGCGACGCGGATGCTGCGGAGCACGTCGACGATGAGCTCGCCCCGGTGCGCCGGGGACTCGCGCTTGGTCGCGACCTGCGCGCGGTACAGGGTGCTGTGCCTGAGCGCCACGAAGGCGATGCCCTCGCAGAGCATGAGCGGCACGAGCAGGTCGTAGCTGCCGGCGAGCTCGCAGACCATGACGAGCGAGGCGATCGGCACGTGCGCGATCCCGCCGTAGAACGTGCCCATCCCGACGAGCGCGAACGCGCCGGGGTCGATGCGCGGGTCGCCGAGGAGGAGCTCCGCGGCGCGCCCGAAGGCCCCGCCCGTGAGCGCGCCGAGCACGAGCGAGGGGCCGAAGTCCCCCGCGCTGCCGCCCGAGCCGACGGTGAGCGAGGTCGCGACGATCTTCGTGGCGAGCAGCACGAGCAGGAGCTGCACCGAGGTCCACCCGCCCGGCAGCCACGCGGCCCCCGTGATCGCGATCTGGGCCGCCCCGTAGCCCGCGCCCAGCATCCCGAACCCCTGCCCCGGCCTGTCGAAGCGCGGCCCGAGGAGCATGAGCAGCGGGGTCACGAGCGCGCCGAGCGCGAGGCCGCCGAGCGCGGGCTTCGCCCATGGCGGCAGCGGGATCCGGTGCACCGTGTGCTCCACGGCGTGCAGCGTCCGGAGGAACACCGTGGCCACGAGCGAGACGACGAGCGCGAGCACGGCGTAGAGGGGGAGGTGGCTCGGGATGAACGGGTAGCGGGGCGCGTGCGCGAAGAGGGTCGACTCGCCGAAGAAGTAAATGAAGACCGAGTACGAGACGACGCTCGCGAGGATGGACGGGATGAGCGCGTCGGCCTCGAAGTCGTCGCGGTGCAGCACCTCGACGGCGAGGAGCGCGGCCCCGAGCGGCGTCCGGAACACGGCCGCCATGCCCGCGGCCGCGCCGGCGATGAGCAGGATCCGCCGCTCGCGCGTGTCCACCCGGAGCGCGCGGCCGATGATCGAGCCGATCGCGCCGCCGATCTGCATCGTCGGCCCCTCGCGCCCGCCGGCGCCGCCGCAGCCGAGCGTGAAGATCGAGGCGATCGCCTTCACCAACGGGACGCGGCGGCGGAAGTTGCCGCCCAGGTGGTGGAACGCCCGGATGAAGGCGTCGCCGCCGCCGCCGCGGGTCTCGGGCGCGAGCTTCGTCGTGAGGACCCCGCCGACGAGGGCGCCGAACGCCGGCAGGAAGAGGACGAGCCACGGCCGGAACGCCCCGATGCGCGCGCTCGCGAGCACCGCCTCGCCCTTGGCGCGGAGCGGCTCGTAGCCGGTGACCGCGACGAAGAGCTCGTGCTCGGCGAGCTCGAGGGCGGCGAAGAACAGCGAGCCGGCGATGCCGGCCGTCACGCCGACGAGGATCGCGTGGAGCAGCACCCGACCGACGAGCTGGAACGGGATCAGCCCCCGCGCGCGAGGGATCGGCGTGCGCGCCGCCCCCGTGCGGCTGGGGCGTGATGGGGAGTACTCGCGAGACGACATCATGATTTCGTGGCCCAGGGCCTCCCCCCTCGAGCGATGGGCCTGGCAGGAGCGGTAGCTTCCCTGATCTTCGGCGGATTGCCGCCTGAAATCGCCGCCGGGATCGACGTCTCCGGAGGCGCCCTCGCGGTGTCGGCTTCCGCTCGGCTTCCGTTCGGCGTTCCTGCGCTCCATAGCGAGGAAGGAAGCCTGGCGCGGGCGCGGCCTCCGGACCCGCCCGAGCCCGGACGAGGTGGAGTCATGACGACCGATCGGAGCACCGTCGAGTACGGCACCCTCATCACCGGAGACGCGAGCGTCACGATGGGCGACGCGGCCGTCCAGACGACGGACGAGAGCGTCCGCACGACCGCCGAGACCGTGGTCACGCCCGTGGTGGCGCTCGACCTGGCCGCCGAGATCCTGGCGAGCTCGCTCGGCACGCTGATCGACGAGGATTACGTGCAGGGCAAGACCCGGTTCCGGGACGTGCTCTGCGACCGGATCGATATCTCGCAGCTCGAGGCGGAGGAGCTTGTCGACGATATGGAGCGGTCGGGGCGGATCCGTTTCATCGGCGTGGCAGAGGGCCGGGGGTGGCACATCCAGCAGGGACCCGGTGTGCGTTGATCGCCGCTGTCTCGCCCAGAAAGACCGGCTCGCCAGTCGTGCCTGACGAAACAATTCCCTTGCCGGCGTACTCAACTCATGGCCTACGTTGAGGCGCCCATGGAGGACGGTACGAAGCCCCGCAAGGCCGTGGTCCCGAACGCTCCGCCCGCTCCGCTCGTGATCGTGGCCGGTTGTCCTGCCGAGCTCGTCGCCGTGTGCCGGGAGGCGGGGGCCAGGCTCGGGGTGGTGGTGCGTGAGTGCGATCTGCGCTCGCTCCGGGCGACGAGCGCGGCGTCGCAGCCGTACGCCGTGATCGTGATGGAGGAGCTGTACCGGTTCGATCGGGAGGCGTTCGACTCGATCACCCGTCAGGCGCCGGCGTCGCTGGTGCGCGTCGATCGCCGGGAAGCGGACGACGAGTTGGCGCGGCGGCTGCTCGTCGATGCCGTCTTCGAGTCGGCGGCGACCGAGCCGAGCAGCGGGATCCGGTCCATCCTTACGTGAAGCGGCGTGAAGCGGCCCGACGCGACGGCGTCAGGGCTTGCGCTTCATGCCGGGGAGGGTCGCCTTCTCGGGCGGCGGCTCGAGGAACTCGATCTGCTCCGCGGACATGATGCCGTACTTCGGGTTGGCCGCCGCGCCGCCGGTCGACTTCGTGAACGTCACGCCGTAGGTGCCGGTGACCTTCACCTTCGCGCCGACGGCCGGGATCGGGTTCGGCAGCTCCTGGCCCCAGAACTCGTCCGTGAGCTTCGCCTCGCCCTCCTTGCCGCGCGGCGCTTTGTCGATCGCCTCGATCATGCTGTAGATCTGCGCGAAGTTCGAGGCCCAGCCCATGACGTCGATCATGTCCTTGGTCTCGCCCTTCTCGTCGGCGATCGCGAAGCTCGGGACCGGCGCCTTGCAGTCCGGCGGGTCACCCTTGCCCGTCTTGTGCACGGCACAGGCGGGGGCCTCGGCGAGGTTCGTCTTGACGATGTAGCCGACGATCGAGATCTTCTTGCCGTTCACGTCCTCGAAGTGGACGCGGCTCCGGAGGTCGTGCGTGACGCCCCAGACCGTGTATGCGTCGCCCTGCTTCTTGTTCTTTGCGGGCAGCGTCGGCACCGCGGGCAGGGTCGCTTTGCGGCCGCTGAAGGCGGGCTTTGCCTGGTAGGGCTGCTCGTCCGTTCCGCACCCTGAAGTGCCCGCGACGAGGAGGATGGCGGCGAGGAGGGTTCGACCGAATCGGGCGTTCATGGCATCTCCAAGGTCAGCGTGACGGGCACCTCCAGCAGGAAAGATCCAGCGCTGGAATAGCCCTCGGACAGCGGTGCGCCGCGTGCGGGTCAGGCGCCTCTCGCATGCGCGCGCGACGGCGGAAACGGCTAACACGGCCGCGACTCGATCGTAAAGAGAAACGGCGACGTCCCCCTCTCTTCATCGATCATCGTCGCGCATCGTCGCGCATCGACGCGCGGCAGCGCACCGCGGCGGAGGGCGGGCGGAGGGGCGGAGGGCGGCAGAGCGCGACGGGCCGCTGCCGGCGCCGCCCATCGCGGGGCAGGAGGGCACGAGAGGCGCGCTCGGCGAGGCCCGCAGCGCGCCCCGCCCGGCTGGGCTCGGCGCCGCCAGGCCGGGTTGCGCGGCTCTCCGCG
This sequence comes from Sorangium sp. So ce693, assembly GCF_051521375.1. Lineage (NCBI taxonomy): Bacteria > Pseudomonadati > Myxococcota > Polyangiales > Polyangiaceae > Sorangium > Sorangium sp. So ce693. The sequence continues at coordinate 10,273,551 of NZ_CP150347.1, read as the reverse complement.
GCGTTCTCCCGGTCCCGGGTTGCCTCGAATACGCGAAGGACGCGTTTCCGCTCTTCGCGATGGCAACATCGATCGAGTACCCTCTCCGTCCCATGCGCGAGACGAACCTGCGCGCCGCTTTCGAAGCGTCGAAGGTCTTGGTGATGATCCTTGCTGGCGGCGAGGGCCGCCGGCTCGGCCCGTTGACGCACGACCGGGCGAAGCCGGCCGTGCCGTTCGGCGGCCGGTACCGGATCATCGACATCGTCCTCTCGAACTTCGTCAACTCCGGCCTGCACCGCATCAAGATCCTCACGCAGTACAAGAGCGCGTCGCTAGACGAGCACATCGCCCGAGCTTGGCGCCTCTCGCCGATGCTCGACAGCTTCATCGAGACCGTCCCTGCGCAGCAGCGCACGGGCAAGAGCTGGTTCAAGGGGTCGGCGGACGCCGTCTACCAGACCCAGCACGTCATCACGGACGAGTCGCCCGAGCACCTCTGCATCTTCGGCGGCGACCACGTCTACAAGATGGACGTGCGCCAGATGCTGCACGATCACCTGTCGCGCGACGCGGAGGTGACCGTCGCCGCCATCCCGGTGACGAAGGAGGAGGCCCGGTCCTTCGGCGTCATCGAGTGCGACGAGTCGGGGCGCATCCTCGCCTTCCACGAGAAGGTGCAGGATCCCCCGAGCATGCCCGGCAGGCCGGGCATGTGCCTCGCGTCGATGGGCAACTACATCTTCAAGACGAAGGCGCTGCTCGACGTCCTCGAGCACGACGCCGCGACGGAGGACAGCGCGCACGATTTCGGGCGCGACATCATCCCGCGCATGGTCCAGAGCGGCAGCCGCGTCTACGTCTACGATTTCCACGAGAACCGCGTCCCCGGCGAGGACGAGGGCGCCGGGTACTGGCGCGACATCGGGACGATCGACGCGTACTGGGCGGCCCAGATGGATCTGGTCAGCATCCAGCCGGCGTTCAATTTCTACAACCCGCGCTGGCCGATCCGGACCGGGATCAGCCACGACCCGCCCGCCAAGTTCGTGTTCCGCGACGAGGCGAACGCGCGCGTCGGCATCGCCACGGACAGCCTGGTCTCGCTCGGGTGCATCATCTCCGGCGGCAGGATCCACCGCAGCGTGCTCTCGAACCGGGTCCGCGTGAACTCCTTCAGCCACATCGAGGAGTGCGTGCTGTTCGAGGACGTCAAGATCGGGCGCCACGTCAAGCTCCGTCGCTGCATCATCGACAAGGACGTCGAGATCCCCGCCGGCGCCGAGATCGGCTTCAACCTCGAGGAGGACCGCAAGAAGTGGTTCGTCAGCGAGGGCGGGATCGTCGTGATCCCGAAGCGCGCGAAGATCGACTCCCCGTAGTGCGCCTGACCGAGGCCCGGCGCGGCGCCGTCCAGGTGGCTCGCGTGCAAAACTCCTGAATTGCATGTAAAATTCCGATCGCGGTGCGCGGAGGCGCGGGGCGGCGCGTGGTGGCAACCGCGCACTCGCCGGCGGGGCCGCGCGGTTCTGCCGTGCCCGGGGGGACGGGCCTGGGCGCCCCCCATGGAACGGGCGTCCCTGCTACGTTGGGTGTGAGATGCCGCGCACGATCATCATCGGTGACGTTCACGGCTGCCGGGATGAGCTGGCGCGGCTGATCGAGCACGTGGGCCTCGCATCGGGCGATCGGGTCGTCATGGTCGGCGATCTGATCGTGCGCGGCCCCGATCCGTGCGGAACGCTCGATCTGCTCCGGGAGGTCGGCGCGATCTCCGTGCGGGGCAACCACGAGGATCGGCTGCTCCGCTGGCGTGCAGGGCGGAGCGATCCTCGCGGCGAGCCGCTGGGGGAGCTCTCGAAGGAGACCGCGCAGCAGCTCCGCAAGCGGGACTGGGCGTGGCTCGAGACGCTGCCGTACTGGCTGGATCTGCCGGAGCACGGGCTCCGTGTCGTCCATGCGGGGCTGATCCCGGGGTTGCCGATCGAGCGACAGGATCCGCACACGTTGATGTACGTGCGCTGCCTCGGCCGCTACGGCGAGCCGGTCGAGCGCCGCGGGGGCAAGACGCTGTGGGGCCAGACGTACCAGGGCCCGCCGCACGTGGTGTTCGGCCACAACGCGCGGAGCGAGCCGCAGATGCACGCGTGGGCGACCGGGATCGACACGGGCGCGGTCTACGGGGGGCGGCTCACCGCGATGGTGCTCCACGACGGCGAGCGCGTGCCGCCGCCGGCGTCGCGCTCCGAGGTGCTCGTCTCGGTTCCGGCGCGGCGCCGCTACGTGGGACGTTAAAAATGCTCCGCGTGTTCCAGCGGTTCCGCGCGATCGGCCGCGCCTCTCTGCGGGAATTTCGTTAGGCTCCCGTCCGCGCCGCGGCCGCTCTTTAGGCCGGCGGCCCGTCACGGAGCAAGCCAGGTGGAGCCTCGATACCCGTTCGTTGCAGTCGATGTCCCGGAGCCGGAGGCCGACGAGATCGGCGCCCTGCTCTTCGAGCTGGGCGCCAGCGGCGTCGAGCAGCGCGACGAGCAGACGCTCGTCCGCGGCGCGCGCTCGGGCCAGGTGACGCTCGTCGCCAGCTTCGAGGATCACGGCGAGGCGATGGAGGCCATCGCGGCGCTCGGGGAGCTCTCGCCGCCGTTCGCCGCGCGGCTCGAGGAGGTGGTGGGCGACGCCTGGCGCGACGCGTGGAAGGAGCACTTCGCGCCGTTCGCGCTGACGCCCACGATCACAGTCGTGCCGCCGTGGGCGGAGCGCGCGCCCGAGCGCGAGGGTGAGCGGGTGCTCCTGCTCGAGCCGGGCAGGGCGTTCGGCACGGGGCTCCACGCGACGACGGCGCTCGTGGCGGAGCTCCTCGACGAGCACGCGGCGGAGCTCCGCGGCCGCGAGATCCTCGACGTGGGCACGGGCAGCGGCATCCTCGCGCTCGTCGCGCTGCTGCTCGGCGCGGAGCGGGCGGTCGCGATCGACAACGACGAGGATGTGATCGAGGTGGTCCTCGAGAACGCGGCGCGCAACGGCCTCGAGGGCCGCATCGAGGCGAGCGCCGGCGTGGTCGAGGGGGTGACGCGGCGGTTCCCGTGGGTCGTCGCGAACATCGAGGCGCGGGTGCTCCGGCCTCTGGCGCCGGAGCTCGCGCGTGTGCTCGAGCCGGGCGGCTGGCTGATCTTGTCGGGCATCCTCGAGAGCGAACGCGACGATCTGATCGCGCGGTACACGTCGTTGCCGCGCCCGCTCGAGCACGTCGCGACCCGGCCGGATCCGGCGTCGCCGAGCGGCGATCGCAGGGCCGGGCGGGGCGACGCGGGCGGCGAGGGCTGGGTGGCGCTCCTGTTCCGCGGGCCGGGCGGCGCGGCGTCCTCGCCCGGATGAGCGGGCAGGGGCTCTTGCGGGTGCCGCTCGGCGCGATCGCGGCCGGCGTGATCGCGCTGCCGCCCGAGGCGGCGAGCTACGTCGTGCGGGTGCACCGCCTCCGGGAGGGGGATCGGTTCGTCGTGTTCGATCCGGAGCTCGGCGTCGAGGCGGAGGCCACGCTCGAGTCGATCGGTCGCCGCGGGGCGGAGGCGCGCATCGACGCGCCCCGCCCGGCCGCGCTGCGGCCTGGCCGGCGCGTGACGTGGATCCAGGCGGTGGGCAAGGGCGACAAGATGGACGCGGTGGTGCGCGACGCGACCGAGCTCGGGGCGACGCGGATCATCCCGGCGATCTCGGCGCGGAGCGTGGCGCGGCCCGCCGAGGACAGGAGCCAGCGCTGGCGCCGCATCGCGGTGGAGGCGGCGCGGCAGTGCGGCCGCGGGGATGCGCCCCGGGTGGAGGCGCCGATGAGCCTCGCGGCGGCGCTCGCCGAGGCGCGGGCGGCGCCGTCGACGGAGGGCGGCGCGCTGGGGATGTGCCTGGATCCCTACGCGGAGACGCCGCTCGGCGCGCGGCTGGCCGCGCTGTCGCCGGGCATGGAGGCGGCGTTCGCTGTCGGACCGGAGGGCGGGTTCACGCCGGAGGAGCTCGGCATGTGCGCGGCGCTCGGGTTCGAGCGGGTGCGCCTCGGCGCGCTGACGTTGCGCACGGAGACGGTGTGCGCAGCGGCGCTCGGGGCGCTGATCGCGGTGAGCGACGCGCGCGCAGGGTGATGGGGCGGCGAGCGAGCGGCGAGCTGGTAGCGAGCGGCGAGCTGGTAGCGAGCGGCGAGCTGGTAGCGAGCGGCGAGCTGGTAGCGAGCGGCGAGCTGGTAGCGAGCGGCGAGCTGGCCGGCCCTGGGCGTCGCGTCATGGGGTCCTCCTCCGGAGGCGCGGCGCGGTGGATCGCGGCGTTGCTCGGCGCGCTCGCGGTCGCGCTCTGCGCATGCAGCAACACGGCAGACGCTCCGAGGAGAGCACGCGCGCCGGCGCCCGACGGGGCCGCGCTCGATGCAGCGGATGCCGGCCTCGTGGCTGCGGCTCCGACCCCGGCCGTCACCGCGGCCGCGACTGCGCCGCCCGAGCCGGCGCCGTGGCCCCGAGCGCGCCCGCCGCGCGTCGAGACGGACTGGTGCATCGACGGCGTCGGCGCGCTCGACGAGGAGACATGCTACGTGCTGCCCGACGCGCCGACCCGGACGCTGCTGCTCTATCTCCACGGGATCGTCCCGCCGGGGAAGGAGAGCGAGCAGAAGACCAACGTCGAGACGGTCGTGTCCCACGCCGCCCGGCGCGCGGGCGTCGCCGCGCTGATCCCGCGCGGCAAGGTCGGCCTCGCGCCGAAGGGCTACGCGAGCTGGCGGGGCTGGCCGACGGGAGAGCGGGCGTACGAGGAGCACGCCGCCGCGCTCGTCGCGACGTTCGTGGAGAAGCGGAGAACGCTCGAGGAGATCACCGGCGTCTCGTTCTCGCGGGTGTACGTCGCCGGCTCGTCGTCGGGCGCGTACTTCGCCGCGGCGCTCGCGCTGCGCGGCGGGATCGACGCCGACGGGTTCGGCGCGATGTCCGGCGGGGGAGGCCACGCGACGCCCCAGCTCGCGACGCTCGCGCCGAGGCCGTTCTACATCGGCTTCGGGGCCCACGACACGGTGGGCGGCTCGGCCCGCGCCCTCGCCGGCGTGCTGCGCGGCGCGGGCTGGCCCGTGCGCGTCGCCGAGCACCCGTTCGGCCACGGCGCGAAGGAGGTGTACCTGGACGAGGCGTTCGCCTTCTGGCGCGAGCACGAGATGCGCTAGAGCCCCTCGCCGGTGCCCCGCATCCCCGCGGGTGAGACGAACCCGTCCCTCACATTCGCCCGGGTCTCGCGGTAGAACGCCAGGTACGTCAGGTAAGACAGCATGATCTACAGGTTCCCAAGCTATGTGCCCGGCATTGCGATCGCCATCGCGGTGCTCGCTGCGTCGATCGGCGCGCTCCTGCTGTGGAAGCGTCAGCCGATGATAATCGCCTTGATCGCATTTGGAGTTTCTGCGGTAGCCGGCGGCCTCTTCGCGCCGATGCTGGCGATGGATCGGGTCGTCCTCGACGACCAGAAGCTGGAGCAGACTACGGGGTTCTGGTTCGCGCCGACCGTGAAGGGATTTCGTCTCGCGGAGGTCGCATCCATCGCGATTGGCACCGCCAGGAATAGAAAGAATCGCGAATACGAGGTGTGGATTGTGAAGAGGAGGGACGGCCAGGTGGAAGAGATCGACCCTGGTGACCTCTGGGAGATGAACGGTCAGGACATCATCCGGCGCCTAAGAGAAAAAGGAATCGACGTCAGGCGATGAGGAGAGGCTTGTTTACCTCGCGCTCGGTGTCGGCGACCGTCGCCGAGGCGCTGAGGTTGCGCGGCGCCTGAGGCCTCAGCCGAGCCGCGCCTCCGCGAGCGCCAGCAGCCGCGGGGTGGCCTGTTCGGGCCTCCCTCCGGTACTCGCGGCCGAACGCCGATGCGTTGGGCTAGCGTACCAAGGCGTGAGGGGGTCGCTGCCACTCTCCGCCATGGCGCCGCCACCCCTGAGGTGGAGCTCTCCTCGGATTCTCCCGTCGTCTCCCGTCGGCATGGGGTGTGCTCGAGGGCATGGCGGGCGGCCAGCAGCGCGCCGTCGCGCCCGCCGAGCTCCGTGCACCACACGGCGGCTCTGGCCCTCCGCGGCACCAGCCCTCCGCGGCACCACGGCACGGCCGCAGCCCGGGCGGCACCGGTGGCGGAGGCAGCGGTGAGCCCCTCGTCGCGGTCGCCTTCACAGCGACGTCGGTGTTTGAGGAAGGGCACCGGGTGGCGGTCATCGGCGCAGGGTCACGACCGCGATCGCCAGGGCCAGCCCGAGCGCGTGCGCGTGCGGATGCGGCGGCTCGATGACGTCGGCCGCAGGGTACGGATCCGAGGTGATTGCCTCCACGCCGGGCCTGGTCGGTGTCATGCGTGTAGGCGCGACAAGACGATTCGCATCCTCACCTCGCACCACTCGAGGGGCATCCCACGCTAACCACGCGCACATCATCCGATGACCGTCGAGTGTCAACGGATGGGAGCGTTGTCGACGTGGTCGATCCGCTCCCAGCGGCTGCCCTCGAGGCGCACGATGTCCTTCGAGCCGACGACCCAGAGCGCGCCGCCGACGCTGTCGACCGTGTGCGCGTCCTCGATCTCGGGCACGAGCCCGGTCGAGACTCGCCGGAGGCTGCCGCGCTCGTAGGTGAAGAGGCCGCGCGGATTGGCGCCGCTTGCCAGGTAGATCCGGCCGTCGTGCCTGGTGATCGACGTGAACATCTGGCGCCGGCCCGAGACCGCGACCGCGCGGAAGCCTTCGCGCCGGTTGCCGCGGAGGAGCGTGCCTTCGCGCCCGCAGATCCAGATGCGCTTCTCGTCCTCGACGAAGATGCTCACCAGCGCCGCGGCCGTGACGGGCGGGAGAGCGGTGAACGTGGCGCCGTCCCAGACGAGGATCGTGCCGCGCGTCCCGGTGACGTAGATCTCGTCCTCGCGTGGACCGTCGACGCAGTAAAAGACCTTGTGCTCCGCGGCCGGCGAGCTCGGCGCGCGCAGGAGCGCCCGGGCCCGCTCCTCGGGATCTTGCAAGAGCGAGCGATCGAGGTGCTCCCAGCGGCCGGCGCCGAAGTCTCCGCCGACACGGCGATAGACCTGCCCCCCGTCGCCGCAGGCGTAGAGGTGGTCGCCGACAGGGCGGAGGCGCGCGAGGCGCCCCCAGCGCTCGGCGTCGGGCGAGGTGATGCCGGCGCCGGGGATCTTCTCGCGCGGGAACGGTGGCCGCACGAGCACGACGTCTCCCTCGGCGGAGAGCACGCAGGACGAGGTCGGCGCGCCGGGCGCGGGGGTGAAGCGGGCGATCGAGGTGACCGCGACCTGGAGGTCGTCGTAGAACCACTTCACCGGCCCCGGATCGCCGGCATCGTAACGGCAGAGCCGGGTGAACGGCGTGAAGGGCTCCTGGCCGTCTGGCACGCCGGCGACACAGAGGAAGTCCGCGGCAGCGGCCTTGGCGCGGGTGAAGGTGAGCGGCGTCGTCATGGTGATGTCTCCCTCGACCTCAGTAGCGACCGCCCGGGCGCATGCCGGTGCTGAGCGCCTCGTACTGCGGGCTCCCGGCCACGGTCGGCATGATGGTGGTGCGGCCGAGCTGCGCGCGGTCAACCCCGGCGAAGCCCGCCTGCACCGCGGCGCGGATCTGCGCCTCGCACTCCCGGCGGAGGTTGACGACCTGATTCTCCGAGAGGTCGATGATGCTGCCGATGGCGGTCGTCCCCGGCGGCGTGCCGTTCACGCCCAGCTGGGCGATGCTCGCGTCCACGCCGTGCGCCTCCCAGTGCTCCGAGCCGTCGTCGCCGGCGTTGCCCTGGAGGCAGATGGCGGGCCCGTCGTCGAATGACGGGAAGTTGGGGATGCGCTTCATCCCCGCCTCGCCCTCGGCCCTCGTGCCATAACGAAGGGTGTAGTCGGGCACGATGTGGTGCGCCTGGTAGCCGGGTTCGCACGTGCCGCGGATAGTGCTGTATGGGCCGACGTTGCAAGGCCGGTCTCGCTCGCGCGTCACGCGCACGTTGCCCGCTGCGGCGGCGAGCCGCGCATTTTCCTCCTGTCGCGCGCGCTGCGCCCGCAGGCGCTCGGCGTTCTGCCGGATCTTCTCGGCCGAGGGCCACGGCTGCCTCACGAGCTGCTCGAGCTGCTCGGGCGTCATCTGGCGGAAGTCGACGAGGGTGCCCGCCTTGAGCGAGAGCTGATTGTTGGTGCTATCTACCTGGTTCCAGTACCAGCCGCTCGATCCATACGCGGCGCTCCGCTGGTCGGCGCTCATCTGGCCATAAAGGTGCTGATCGATGCTCCGGGCGAACATGCCTTCATTGCCGATGTAATACTGACCGGCCATCTCCCCGAGGCCTGCTCCCAGCGCACCGAGGCCGAGCAGCGCGTTGAGCCTGGCGGCCGCCCCCATGGGCCCCGCGGCGGGCGCGCTCCCCGGCGTCGTGGCCGTGCCCGTGCCCGTGTAGGCCCCCGTCGTGTCGAGAAAGGCGACCTGGACCGGGCGGTCGCTGGCGCTCATCACCCGCGTGTCCCGCACGAAGATGAGCTTCCCCTCGGTGTTGCGGTCGTTCATCCACCAGGCGTCGTCGTGGCGGATCGCGTTCCTGCCCTCGATGCGCACGGTGGGCGAGTAGGTCTTGGGCTCGCAGACGCTGCCCACCGTGCCCGATTTGACCCCGAGCCCGCTGCCCGGCTCGTCACCCTGGCACGTCGTCACCTTCGATCCCATGTTGTGTGACCGATCGCCGGTCTGCAGCACGGTGGTCGCGGTGTCCACGGCCGCCTGGTTCTGCCTTGCGTAGATCGAATAAGGGATGGGGACGAGCGCCGGGCCGACCGGCGTCTTGCAGACATCCGGGCAGGTCGAGACGATGATGCCTTCGCCTATGTCGCGGCTGCCCTCGCGCGGGATGCTCATGCGTCGCTCCCCGGGCTCACGAGCCCTCGCTCGTCACACCACGGCAGCGCCGCGGCCTCTTCGAGGCTCGCGGCAGCGAGATCGATACGATCGAAGCCCTGCGACATGGCCACCCAGGCGCGCCAGGTGAGCTGGACAGACCAAGGCGGCTCGCCGCGGACATCGATGTGCATGCCATCGAGGTGGAGGCGCACCGGGACGCGGCGCCCCCGCTCCCACTTGAACCAGGCCCAGAGCGAGTGGCCGGGCAGCGTGAACGCGAGCGCGCCGCCCCCCGGCGTGAGGCCCTGGAGCTCGACGCGCTCGTCGCCGCGGAGATGGCCGGGCAAGACCAGGCCGGGGTGCGCGGTCTGGTAGAAGCGATAGTCGAAATCGGCGGGGAGCTGAGGGTGGCGAGTCGCCAGCCAGGCGTCGTCGTAGGTGCCGGCAAAGCGGCTGCGAAACTGCCACCAGGGCGGCACGGGCCCGAAGCCCTGCGGTTCTGGCCGCGCCGCCGGGTCGCCCACAGGCTCGGCTTCGCTGTCGATGGTGGGCGCGGGGTAGGCGCGATCGGCCGGCGTGTGGCGGCGATCGAGGACGCCCCGGCCGATGGGGTTGCGCGCGTCGACGTTGCCCTCGGGATCGCCGATGACGATGCCGCCGGCGGCCGATCGGTAGTCGATGGACGCGCGGGCCGCCGGCTCTCCCGTGGAAAGCCGAAACCCGCCGGCGTCCGGCTCGAACGCGCGCGGCGCATACGCCCTCAGGAAGCGCGTGTATTCCCCGACGCGCGCGCCCACCTGCCAGACGTGCGCGGCCACGCCCCCGGGGGCGTGGCCATCAGCGAGGAGGGTGACGTCGGCCGCGGGCTTGAAAGGGATGAGCAGGCCGACCCGGAGCATCGGTGTCGCATGCGGATCACCCTCGTACTCGTCGGCGAGGATCAAGGATTGATCGGGGGCGATCGACAGCCGGCCTTCGGGCGAGAGTAGAAGCGTGCCCCTTGCCGCGACGACGGCCATGGCTGCGCCGTCACGGTGCTTCTGCTCGAACCCTAGCGCGGCGAAGGGGGTCGCGTTGGCGGCCAACATGGCTAGCGGCGGTGGACGGCGACGCGGGTGCCGTCGATGAGGTGCGTCGCAGCAAAGGCGGTTCGATTCACGGCCAGCATGGCACTGCTCACGTAGGATCGATGACGAACTCGATCTTGGTCCCTGCATGGACACCAAGAAGGACGACACCGGACGGGACGCCGCGGGATGTGGCTCGGCGTGAAGCTCCGGGCTCGAACCGCTTTCTGCGACCGCATTCAGGGCTAGTTGAGATCGATCGGATCGCCGAAGACCTGGACATGCTCGCTCCCATCGACCAGGATCCTAACGCCCTTGAGCGTGATGTTGCCGTCCTTGTCCATCACGAACTTCGATTTGCCGCACGTGATTTCGATCTTCTCCCCGACGTCGATGGTCTGATTCCGGCCAATCTGCACTACCTCGTCGACACCCACGGCGCGGGCGCGGATCATCCCCACCGCTTCGCGCAGGCTATTCAGCACGCTCTTCGTGGCGTTGTTGCCGACCGTGACGTCCTCGTTGTGGCCGATCCCCGTCGTCCGGTCGCGGCCGATCGTCGTCTCCTGATCGTTCTTGACCAGCTTGTGGAGGTCCTTCTCGGCTTGCATCCTGACGAGCTCGCTACCGGCCTTGTCCTCGAACATGATCTCGTTGTAGCCGTACGTGGACGGGCTCGAGTTGCTCTTCCAGCCGCTCTGCGTCTTGTTCATGGGCAGCGAGTAGGGCGTCTTCTGGAGGTTGGTGTACACGCGGCCGACGATGATGGGCCGGTCGGGATCGCCGCCGAGGAAGTCCACGATGACCTCCTGTCCGATGCGCGGCAGGTTGGTCCCGCCGAAGCCGGCGCCGCCCCAGGGCTGGCTGACGTGGATCCAGCACGACGAGTCGTTGTTCATCTTGCTCTCGCGGTCCCAGTGGAAGTGGGCGCGCACGCGGCCGAACTCGTCGACGTGGATCTCCTCGCCGGGCGGACCGACCACCGTGGCGCTCTCGACGCCCTGCGCGCGGGGCTTGCGCGTGCGCAGCGGCGGTCGGTAGGGCGCGTCGGCGCTCACGGCGACGCAGGAGTGCTCCCACTCGGCCGGTACCTCGCCGGAGAGCTGGGACTCGAGGACGAGCAGCTTCTTGTCGGGACCGAGCTCGCTCTTCGGGTGCTCGAGGAACGAGAGGACGGCGCCCGGTGCGGGATCGATGACGTTGGTCTTGAACACGATCTCCCGTGCCGAGGCGCGCTTCGCCTCCAGCCGACGCTGAGCGAGCGCCTCGCCCTCGGACTCGTCCGCGCGGTACTTGCCCTGATCGTCGGCTGTCGGCGAGCTCTCGCCCTTTTGACTTTCGAACAGGAACGCGCCAGGCACATAATGGAAGCGCTCCAGCTGATCTTCCACGGGGCCGGCGCCGGAGGCGGAGGCCAGGAGCTTGTAGTTCGCGGGCCTCCGGTGGTCGTGGTCGCGCACCGTGTACTTGCCGGGTCGCAGGCGGCGGCCGACGACGACCTTGGTGACGTGCTCGCGGTCGGCGTCGGTCGGGTGATCGCGGTAAGTGATGGGCACGCGGGCGACGTTCGCCTGGGGGCGGTCGTCGAGGACGAGCCGGCTCTCTCCGCCGTTGTCGAAGTAGAAGCTCACCCCGGCGTCCTCCAGCATGCGGCTGATGAAGGTGTAGTCGCTCTCGCCGTACTGGACGCGGTACTTGCGCTTCTTGTACTCGCCGGCAAGCTGCCGCGTGGGGGAGATGCCCCACTCGCCGAGGAGCTGCAGCACGATGTCGACCTCCGACTTGTGCTGGAACATGCGGTAGTTGCGGCGCTGGGTGGCGAGCCAGAGCCGCGGGACCAGGGTCAGCTCGTAGGTGGAGAGGTAGCGCTCCTCGACGGCCACCTGCTGGAGGTGACTGCACAGTCCGGACCAGACGCGGGTCTGATTCGCGTGCGCGGTGAAGGTCATGGGCTGGCCGATGACGGCTTCGAAGTCGATATCCGGGTTGTCCGATACGGCGACGATCTGGACCTCGAAGAGCGAGGACATCCGCTCGGTGACATGGAAGCGACGCACATCGAGCATGTCGCCCGACGCGATCTGCGCCTCGACTCGGTAGACCCCCGAGCTCAGTCCGGTTCCCTTGTTTCGCATGCTCGGGTGCGTGTCGGCCATGGGCATTCCTAGCCCGGTCTACCCTGCGCTTGTAGAGCGGACAGCCGATGCTATCCGTCAGCCATCCCTGTCCGCAAGAGGGGCCCGCGCGCATTGTACGCTCAGGGCTCCGCCAGTGCGGCCGTTCAGATGGTCGAACGCCCACACATTGACGCCTCGTGTTGATGGTTGCAGTATCGCCGGCGGAGTGAAGGTCGTCTCCCTTTCGCAGCTCCCCGTTGGCCTGGTCGTGTGGCAACCCCATCCAGGCGCCTGGATGCAGACGTTCGTCTGTAAAAGCACGTTCAAGCTGTACCCCGGTGTGTGTGCCCTCGCGGCCGAGCAGGAGCCGCTCCACCTATCCGACCGCCACTGGCGCGACGACGCGTGCTGGAGTCTCTATGCGGCCTCCGACTTCGTCCCCCACCGCGCCCGGGCGGACGTCGTCCTCGTTGGCCACGCCTTCTCGCCCAACGGCACGGCAGTCCGATCCCTCACTGCCCGCGTGATCGTGAATGACATCGACAAGGCCATCGAGGTCTACGGAACTCGCAGCTTCACGCAGCACGGCGTCCTCGATCAGAGCTCGCGTTTCACCAGGATGCCGCTGCTCTGGGAGTATGCGGGCGGCGGCCCCGGCACCTCCAACCCCGTCGGCATGCCCCCCCATGCTCGCGACATCCACGGGCGACGCAACCTCCCCAACCTCCAGCGTCCAGGCGTTGTCGTCATCGGGCCGGACGACGTCATCGAGCCCGTGGGATTTGGACCCGTTGCCTCCGGATGGCCCACCCGCCGGCAGAAGCTGGGGCGCTACGCGGCCACGTTCCCCGGCAACGACTGGCACCGTCAGCCCCTGCCCCCGGACCTCGACATCAGCTACTTCAACGCCGCGCCGGTCGACCAGCAGACCACCGCGCTCCGCAATGACGAGCGGCTCATCCTCGAGCATCTCCACCCCGAGCACCCGCACCTCGTCACGAGCCTCCCGGGGCTCCACCCCCGCGCCTACGTCGACCGCCCCGGCGAGCCCTCGCAGGGCGTCGCCATGTGGCCCGATCTGCTCTGGATCAACACCGACCGCTGCATCTGCACGGTGACCTGGCGCGGCCAGGTCCCGCTCCGAGAGCCGCAAGAGGCCGGGCAGATCCTGGTCGCGCTGGCGGGGCCTTATCCGACCCTCGTAAGTAACGACGGCGAGGGCGTGGCCAGCAGTTCTGGAGTGGGGCTCGCGAGCGGCCGGGCCGGCGGCGGCGCGATGAGCGAGATCGGGCTCCAAGCGCTCTACGACCAGGCGCACGATGGCGATAGTGCCGTGCACAACGAGGATGACCCTGAGGTCTGCACCCTGCCGTTGGACGTGAATCAGGATCTCGCCGTCTCCCGGCTGGCCCTACCGTTCGCCACAGTGCCCGCGGGCCAACCTGCTCCCCCGTCGAGCCCGGCGCAGCGCCTCGCAGTCCCCCCCTTCGTGCAGTCCGCGCCGCCGGCGGCCGCGGTACCCCCGTCGAGTCGGGCCCAGCACCTCGAGGCCGCGGCCGCTGCGTTCGTTCAGGCCGCGCCACGAGCAGCCGCGGTACCCACTCCGGCAGCCGCGGCGCAGCCGCCCGCCGATGCGCCCACTGCCACCAGCGCGGCTTCACTGGTCGCCGCGAAACCCGCGTTGCCATTCGTGCAGGGCGAGCGAGCTGAGCCTGCGCTACGTCATCAAGCAGAGTCTTCGCCGCGAGGGGCGGAGCCAGCAGAGGCTCCTGACAAGGTGCTGCGTCCGCCGCTTGTCGCGATCCCTCCAGCGCTGTCGCCTGCGCTGCGCGCGCCGCCTGCGCCTGAGCGCGATGCGAGGTCTCCGCCCCTGACGGCAAAGGAGCCCGCCCCTCCTGCCATGCTCGGCCCACTGGCGAGGCCAGACATGGGGGCGATGGAGCCCTCGGCAGAGGAGGCGCCCGAGCCTGACACCCAGGCGAAAAAGCCTGGTCCGCTCCCCGCGCCGGAGGAGCCCGCACCGCCTCTCGCGGCCTACCCCATCGAGCGTTGCGCAGTCATTGCGGCCAAGCTCGCGCAGCGGCCGGCGGACTGCGACACCATCCTCAAAGCGGAGAAGCTCACGCCGAAAAATTGGCAGTCGCTGCACGAACAGTGGCTTGACGAGATCCAGGACGAGATCGCGCGCCGGAAGAAGAAGCTCCTGTCAGCGTACGACGCGGCCTACGTGGCGGCACTCGAGAAGGAGCGCGGGCCGATCACAGCGGGCGAGTACGCACAGCTTGTGATCTCGGCCGAGCAGGGGCAGGGCCAGGCGGCACTGGCCGAGCTGGGCCTGCCGGATGAGTCGATGATGCGGATCCGGCGGGTGTGGCTGGAGAGGATCGTGAAAGACAAGAAGGCGGCGGCAGCGGTGCGGGCTGCAATGCGGAAGGCGGACGAAGCTTGAAGGCGGGCGCGCTGAGCGGCGGGAGCTTCTAAGATAGGCACAACCGCATGGGCCTGGGCCCTCCGGCTCGACCGGAGCCCATCGTACCCATCAAGAGCACGTTATGCCTCTCCGCGGCGGTGATGTTGGGGTGGCCTTCGCCGCGTCGCAGGGCTTCTCGGACCTCGCGAGGTCGTTGATCGAGCGCGGCGCGTCGTCGGCCCGTTGCGCTGCCAGGGGTCGGCGGTACCCAGGCCCCGGCAGAGCCAGGACGAAGCGGACCGTGCCGACGTGGCTCGGCCTCCGCGGCTCTCCGCGTCTGTCCTACCTCGGTGCCTCGTCTATGCAGCCTGCTACTGTCGGCGCGACCTTGCTCGCCCCTTCGATGCCGCCGACAGCCCGAGCAGCCGACCGATCGCCTCGTGAACCACCCGGGCGGCCTCTATATCACCGAGCGCGACAGCGCGGCTCAGCGTGCGGGCGAGCGAGTCAACCAGCGCAGATCGAGGTGACGGGTCGGCCGGCGCGAGCTCAACACGTCCCAGGCTCGCCGGCTGGGCCCACGTTGGGCCTGCGCCTTCCGAGGGGCTGCGATCCGTCGTCACGCTCCCCCGAAATCTCGACGAAAGTGACGGATCGCGACGGTTCGCCACCGCATATTCGTTCCGCGAGCACCCCGAGCTCGCGCCCCACTGGCTCGCGACGCTCTTCCACCTCGAGGTGCCGTCACACGCCTCGGTCGGGGTGGTCGAGTCGTCGCTCGATCAGCTCATCCCGGTCGAGTTCCGCGCGGATCTGGTGCTCGAGCTTCGAGACGCGAGCGGCGCGCTCGTGCTGGCGATCGTCATCGAGGTCCAGCGCGACATGGATCCGGACAAGAAGTTCTCGTGGCCGACGTACGTAACGGTCGTGCGCGCCAAGAAGCGCTGCGGCACGGTCGTGCTCGTGATCGCACCGGACGCCGGCGTGGCCGCCTGGGCGGCGGAGAGCATCGACCTCGGCCTGGGCCTCGGCCATGTCGAGCCGCTGGTGCTCGGTCCGGCTGTCGTCCCCGAGATCACCGACCCAGCGGACGCGGAGAAGGACGCCGAGCTGGCCGTGCTCTCGGCGGTGGCGCACGGCAATGGGCCGAACGGGTTCGCCGTGCTCCAGGCTGCGCTCGTTGCGCTGGGTCGGCTCGACCAGGAGCACGCCATGGTCTACTTTCAGGTCATCTGGAGCGGGTTGCGTGAGCCCATGCGGCGGGCTCTGGAGGCGTTGGTCATGGAGCGGCAGATCGAAGACGAGGCGAGGTTTCCGTTCGTGCGGGAGCTCATGGATCGCAGCAAGCTCGCGGGCCTACGTGAGGGCGAGCTCAAGGGCCTACGTGAGGGCGAGCTCAAGGGCAAGAGGGATACGCTGCTGCGGCTGCTTGCGCGCGCAGGGATCCCGATGACGATCTCGTGCTGCCCAGCGCATCGGAGGGAGACGGCTGTGACTCTGAGTCGCGGCTGATGACTGACGAATGCTGCCAATCCCTCTGTTGAGCGGCGGAGACAGGCGTGATCCGATGTCGCTCGGATGGGCTTTGAAGTCAGTCTTCGCGGGGGCGCATCGCCGGTAGCCCTTGTTGGGTCGGTGATTGTTGCGTTAGGAGGCGAAAGACCACGGCTGCCAGCGAGCGCGAGCCGCAGCGCGCGGAGCTACGCCTTCCCCGCGACGGGCGCCTCGTGGAGAGCACCTCGGCGGTTTTGTCGCAGGTTGATGGCGGTGGTGGGCGCGAGCTCGTCGATACCGGGGCCGGCGATGCGCGCGGTCGTCGAGCCTTCGACGACGCTGTCCCCGATGACGTAGATGGGAACGAGTGTGGACCGTCGAGCAGCTGACAGCTCCCGCTCCCGTCGCCTCCCTGGTGGAGCGGCGCCTCCCTCTGCGCGGGGCGCGTGCGGGGGTCGCCCGCTCGTCGTTTTATGAGCCACCGGGACCCGCTCGCGACCACCTATTCCAGCTCCCGTGGTCTTGCCCAGCGCAGCCCTCGCCCCCCGGCTCACCCTCGTCCGCGCCAGCCCCCTGGCCGATCTGGACGACGCCGGCCTCGCCCGCGCGGCAGCCGAGGGCCAGCCAGGCGCCGCCGGCGCCGTCTGGGACCGCTACGGCGCCCTGGTGCACGGCCTGCTCCGCCGCGTGCTCGGGCCCGGCGGCGACGTCGAGGACCACGCCCAGGAGACGTTCCTGCAGTTCTTCCGGGAGGTGAAGAACCTGCGGGATCCCGGGGCGCTGCGGCCGTTCCTCCTCGGCATCGCCGTGCGCGTCGCGCGGTCGGCGCTGCGGCGCCGGCGGTTCCGGCGCTGGTTCTCGCTCACCGACAGCGGCGTGCTGCCGGACGAGCCGGCCGAGGGCGTCGACGAGGGCGCGCGCGAGGCGGTCGCGCGGCTCTACGCGCTGCTCGACAGGCTGGACGACAGGGCGCGGCTCCTCTTCGTGCTGCGGCACATCGAGGGGCTGGAGCTCGCGGAGACCGCGCAGGCGAGCGGGATGTCCCTGGCCACGGCCAAGCGCCACCTGGCCAAGGTGACCGCGCGCGTCCACGCGATGGCCGAGCGGGATCCGCTCCTCGCGGCCTACGTCGAGCCGGTGGAGGAGGCGAGCGATGGCTGATCCGAAGCCCGGGGTGTCGCCGGAGGTCGCCCTGCGGCGGCTCGCGGCGCTGGCGCGCGAGGCGGGGGCGGCCTCGCCGGCGGACCGCGCGCTCGCCCGCGGCCGCGCGCGGCTGATCGACGAGGTCGAGCGCCCCGTGTTGCCGCTCGCGCCGCGGCGGCGCTGGCTCCTGCCGGCGGCGCTCGCGCCGCTGCTCGTGATCCTGGGCCTCTGGGCGCTGCGTCCGGCGGCGCGCCTGTCGTACCAGGTCGACGGTGTCGCGCCGGGAGAACGCGCCGACGGCGCGGCGCTCGCGGACACCTACGTGCGCGGGGGGACCAGCGGGGCGACGGCGCGCTTCAGCGAGGGGACGACCGTCCGCTTCGCGCCGGGGGCGCGCGGGCGCATCACCGCCGTGACGGCGCGCGGCGCGCAGATCCACATCGAGGGCGGCGCCGCGCACTTCCGGGTCGCGCACCTGCCCGAGGCCGAGTGGGTCGCGGCGGCAGGGCCGTTCACCGTCAGGGTGACGGGCACGGAGTTCGACCTGAGCTGGGAGCGCGAGCGGCTCGAGCTGACCATGCAGAGCGGCTCGGTCGCGGTCCGCGGCCCGCTCGCCTCGGGCGGCGTGGCGCTCCAGGGCGGCCAGCGCCTGGTCGCCGACGTGGTCCGCGGCGAGCTCACGATCGCGGACCTGAGCGCCGCCGGCGCGCGTGCGCCAGAAGGAGGCGGGCTGCGCGAAGCCGACGCGCCGGCGAGGACCGACGTGCTGGAGGACGCCAGGGCGCCGGCCGAGATGGGCATGCTGGAGGACGCCGGGGCGCCGGCCGAGATGGGCGGGGCAGCCACGGCGGGAGCGCCGGTCGCGGTGGGAGCGCCGGTCGCGGTGGGAGCGCCCGTCGCGGCGGGAGCGCCCGTCGCGGCGGGAGCGCCGGCCGCGGCGGGAGCGCCGGTCGCGGCGGGAGCGCCGGCCGCGGCGGGAGCGCCGGTCGCGGCGGGAGCGCCGGTAGCGACCGATCCGATGGCGACGCTCGCGCCAGCTTCGGCTGCGGTCCGCGCGCCCGCGGCGCCTGCGCCCGCCTCGGGGAGCTGCAGCGAGCATGTTGCCCGCGGCGACTTCGCCGGGGCGATCGCGGTGGCGGAGGCGCGGGGCATCGACGCGACGATCGCCGCGAGCCCGCTCCCGGAGATCGCCGCGCTGGCCGATGCTGCGCGCTACACGGGGCGGAACGACCTCGCGCGGCGCGCGCTGCTCGCCGAGCGCTCGCGCTTCCCCGGCTCGCCCGAGGCGCGCTCGGCGGCGTTCCTCCTCGGTCGCATCGCGGAGGCGGGCTCGCCCGCGGCGGCCATCGACTGGTACGATCGGTACCTCGCCGAGTCGCCGGCCGGCTCGCTCGCAGCCGAGGCGCTCGGGCGGAAGATGATCGTGCTGCGCGCCTCCCAGGGCGACGGCGCGGCCCGGCCGATCGCCGAGCAGTACCTCGCGCGCCACCCGCGCGGGGCGTTCGCGGCCGCCGCGGCGGCGATCCTCCGCCGCCCATGAGGCGCAGCGGGTTCGGGCTTGCCCTTGCGCTGTGCGCCGCGCTCTTCGTGTCCCGGGAGGCGAGCGCCGCGGAGGAGATCGGCGTGATCGTGGTGCGCGCGCCGCACGCAGGGAAGGTCGTCGAGGAGGCCACGGTGCGCCTCGCGGGCGAGCTGCGCGCCGTGGGCTTCTCGGTCCGCTCGCTCGAGGGCGCGCCGGGCGTCGACGGGCGCGCGCAGATCGAGGGCGCGGACGGCGTGTTCGCGGCCATCGCCATCCTCGAGACCGACCGCGGCGCCGTCGCCGACGCGTGGATCGCGGATCACGCGACGAAGGAGACGCTGGTCCGCCGCGTCGAGCTCGGCGTCCCCGGTGCCAGCAACGCGGCGAGCGATCTCGCCGTGCGGTCGGCGGAGCTGCTCCGGGCCAGCCTGCTCGAGCTGAGCGGCGAGCAGCGGCGCGAGCTGCCCGAACGGGTGGCGCAATGGATCGCCGACGCGGCCGCGCCGGCGGGGCGCGAGGCCATCGCGCTCGACGCGGCGCTGCTGCAGCCGCGAGCGGCCGTCGCGCCCACGGATCGAGCCACGGCGGCGAGCGGGGCGGCCGCGCCTGCGGGCGGATCCCGGGCCGCGCGCGGGTCGGCCGCGCCCGGGCGGCTCGACCCCGGGAGCGCCGCGCCCCGGGCGCCCACGGCGCCCACGTCCGACGAGCACCGGCTGAGCGTCGAGGCGGGGCTGGCAGCGCTCGCCGGCGACGTCGGGGTCGTCCCCGGGCCCTACTTCCGCGTGGGATACGATCTGGCGGCCGGCGTCTCCCTGCGTGGGACCCTCGTGCCGGCCGTCGTGGCCAGGAACCTCGACGCTCCCGGCGGGCGCGTGGCGCTGCGGCAGACCGCGGCCATGATCGGCCTGGCGTACGCCGCCGGCCCCGAGGCGTGGCGGATCCAGCCGGTGATCTCGCTCGGCGCGGGCGTCTATCATGTGACGGTTGCCGGCCGGGCGAACCCTCCTTATCGCGACCGGCGTCAGGACTGGCTCACCGCCGGCGTCTCCGCAGGGGCCGGCGTCGGCGCCCGCGTCCTGCCGTACCTCGCCGCCCACGCGGCGCTCGACGTCCTCGTGCTCGCAAGACAGCCTGTCTTCACCATCGCTGGTGTGGAGGTGGGCCGCACCGGGCGCCCGGCGCTGCTCCCGAGCCTCGGCCTGCAGGTGAGCTTCTGAGTCGCCGGATCCTTCTGAATCGTTGATTTTGGTGAGCCACGGAGGGGAGCTCGCGTCCACTTACCAGAGCGAGGCACAACTCGGCTTCGCTTCGAGAGGGAGAGTCATGCGTCATCATCTTCTTTCGCGCCGTCCGCTGCTCGCCGTCGCAGGGCTGTTCTTGATGCAGGCCGCGTGCGAGGTGCGCTTCATCGAAGGAGTCGACTCGCCAGAGGAGAGCTCGGGCACGGGGGCGTGTGTCGAATGTTGTTCCTCCTCGACAGACTGCGCGGCCGGAGGCAGCGCCGTGGGCGGGGCGAGCGCCGGCTCGGTGTGCGGAGACGGCGTGGTGGACCTGGAGTGGGAGCAATGCGACGACGGCAACACGGCGGATGGAGATGCGTGCTCGAGCGACTGCCAGCTACGCGCAGCGGGGGGCGCGGGCGGGGCGAGCGCCGGCGCGGTGTGCGGAGACGGCGTGGTGGACCCGGAGTGGGAGCAATGCGACGACGGCAACACGGCGGATGGAGATGCGTGCTCGAGCGACTGCCAGCTACGCGCAGCGGGGGGCGAGGGGGGCGCGAGCGCCGGCGCGGTGTGCGGAGACGGCGTGGTGGACCCGGAGTGGGAGCAATGCGACGACGGCAACACGGCTGACGACGACGGGTGTACGAGCGACTGCCAGCTACGCGCAGCGGGGGGCGAGGGGGGCGCGAGCGCCGGCGCGGTGTGCGGAGACGGCGTTGTGGACCCGGAGTGGGAGCAATGTGACGACGGCAACACGGCTGACGACGACGGGTGTACGAGCGCCTGTCAGCTCGGCCCGGCATAGCGCCGTGCTTGAAAAGGAGAGGCGGTAAAGCGAAGCGGGGCGCGATCGGCGCAGCCCTCCGCCTTCACCCGATCAGGGCAGCACGGCGCGCCTCGGGCACTCTCCGTCACCCTGGAAGTCGCCGAGCGTGCGCGCCTGCGCGACCACGTAGTCGTACGCCGTCTCGATCGGGCCGCCGGACGCGCCGGCGAGGTTGTACTCGTCGCCGAAGACATCGGCGGCGTTCACCTGCTTGAGCTCGTCGATCGTCGTCTCCCCGTCGCCGTCGAGATCGCTGTCCGCGATGTACTGCGCGTAGCGCTTGGTCAGCTCCACGCCCGCGGTGATGTTGTCGAAGAACCAGTGGTCGCCGTGGATGGTCGGCTTCACCGCGACCGTGCCGCTGGTCGGCACGCTGAACCCGTTGATCCCGTCCTCGGTCGCGCAATCGTCGAACGACGTCCCGGCCGAGAGGCCCCAGCTGAAGCGCACCCGAGCCGCGGGGACGCACGCGCCGCCGGGCGGCGGGCACGACTCGCCGTCCGCCTTCTCGATGGATCCCTCGAAGAACAGCGAATAGCCGCCCTCGACCATGAGGTCGACGTCGGCCGCCGTGGTGGGCGGCAGCGTCTTCACCCCCGCCTTCGCGTTCGGGAGGTCGAACCCGAAGCGGTCCCAGCGCACCGCGCTCACGTCCTGGAAATTCGCGATCACGTACCTCGTCGCCGGGGCGTTCTTGAGGTCGAGCACGAACACCGATGCATCGCCGAGCGTCTCCTCGGCATCCGAGCGCGCCGCGCGCACGTTGCCGATCGTCACGAGGAACCGGTCGTACGTGACCTTCCAGCCGTCCGCGATGTTCTCCTCCCCCGTGCCCGGCTCCAGGCCCTCGGGGATGGTGTCCTCCGGCTCCACGAAGATCTGCACGGCGCCGGTCTCGGACGTCGCGCCGCTTTCATCGCCGCACCCGGCGACGGGCGCGAGCGCGCACGCCGCCACCATGAACCCTGTCACCTTCAGTCTCTGCATCATGATCAAGCTCCTGAGTCGTCTCGAAATCCCGACGAGCGCGCACGAACGCGCCCGGCGAGCGCAGGCCCGCGCTCCTCGCGCGCCCAGCGCCCGCATCACCCTCTGGCCTCGTGAGATGCTCAGGCCGCCGGCGGGGAGCTCTTCGGCGCCAGGATCAGCAAGGGGATGGGTCGGACCTCGGGCGAGGGCCGGATCGAGGCGAGGCGGACGACCTCGAGCAGCGTGGCCTCTGCCACGCGGTGCGCGGGCGCGCCGAGCTGGCCGCGCAGCGCGAACGCGTCGCAGTGCTCGTCGCCCTCGTGGCGCGGGGCGAGCGCGTCGCACAGGTCGTCACCCCCGCCGGGCCGCGCTCCGGGCGCGCCGGGCTGGTCGCTGGGAGGACGGCGCTCGGCGTGAAGCGTCGCCGCGGCGGCTGCGATCGTCGCCGCGTGGACGAGCTCGCCGTGCTCGCAGCGGGCGTGCCGGACGAGCAACGCGTGCGTCAGGCTGCACAGCTGCGCCGCGAGCGCGAGCGCCACGAGCCAGCGCGCTCGCCACCTGCAGGCGGGGCTCCGGCCAGGCCGTCGCCGCGCTGCGGCCGTCGCGCGGGCCGGACGGCGGCTCACGGAGACCGCCTCATGGCGACGTCGACCAGAGGAACTGCGGCCGGTGCACCGCGATCATGTCGTAGCGCAGCCGCTGGTGCGCGGGCGACCCCGGCGCGATGGCGACCCGGGTCGCTCCTCCCTCGGCCAGGGCGTCGAAATCGACGCTCGCGAGCCACTCGTCCACGACGTCGAAGCGGACCGCGAGGCGGACCGGCGCGGCGCCGACGCTCGCGGCGACCGCGAGGCTCGGCACCGCGAGCAGCCCCTGGCGCTGCGGCACGGCGTCGACGTCGGCCTCGAAGTCGAGCGCCTCCGCGCCCCGCGTCGCGCGCCCGCGCAGGTGGACGGAGCTGACGCCGGGAGCCTCCGGCGCCGGCGTGGGCGACGACTCGGTCGAGAACCAGTGGATGCCGTAGTTGAACGACACGCTCCGGATCTCGCCCTCGAAGCCGTGGACCAGGCCGAGCGGCTGCGGCGCGGGGTCGAGCAGGTTCACGCGCGTGATCGTGGTCAGTTCGGCGATCGCGGTCTCGCACAGCGTCGACGCGCCGGAGTCCGCTGCGCAGAAGTAGGCCGGGCCGAAGGCGACCGTCGCCTCGTCGAGCGCGATCGTCCACGCGCCCGCGGCGATCTCCCCGGGGACGTCGGCCTCGGCGTGCGCCGCGTACGTGACCTCGGGCTGGCCGGTGCCGGCGCAGGCGGATGCGGACAACGCGGGCGACCCCAGGAGGACAGCGGCGAGGAGGCGGCGCGCGCCAGGGGAGAGGTTCGGGGCGTTCATAGCGAGAGCGTCACGTTCGCGAGGATCGAGCGCGGCGACCCGGCGCTGATGTGCCGGGCCGGCAGCTCCGAGGGGATCGACGGCTGCGACGCGCCCCCGGCGCCGGGCCAGGTCGACTTGAACGAGTACTCGGCGTCGGCGTACTCGGCGTCGAGCAGGTTCTGCGCCTCGACCCCGACCTCGATCCAGGGGCCGCCCTGCGCGGCGTCGCGGCCGACGCGCAGGCTCCGCCGGAGAGAGAGGGACGCGTCCACCACGAAGACCGGCGCGGCGGTCTGCGCGTACGGCAGCGGCCGCGGGGAGAGGAACGTCGCGCCGTAGCCGAGCCGACCCTCGACGGGCGCGCCGGCGATCGTGAAGACGGGCCGCTTCAGCGCGAGGTCGGCCCGCACCACGACGGGCGGCACGAACGGGAGCTGCTGTCCCTTCACGTACGGCGGCGACGGGTTCTCTGGCGTGGGCGGGGGCGGCTCGTCCAGCGTGGCGTGGACGAGCGTCGCGCTCACGCCCGCCGTGAGCGTGGGGCTCGGCGCGGCCTGCAGGTAGGCGACGAGCCCGCGGCGGGTCGTCCGGCCGATGCGCACGAGCGCGCCCTCCGCCGCGTCGAACGCGAGGTCGTAGGAGAGGCGCGTCTCGTACGCGGCCGCGGTCACGCTGAGGCCACCGCCGGGGCGCAGCGTGGCGCCGGCCTCGTAGCTCCTCACGGTCGCGAACGGCGCGTTGTCCCCGTCCTCGAGCAGCCGCGCCTGCGGCGAGCGGTAGCCGTGCCCGTACGAGGCGGAGACGCGCAGGGCGGGCAGCGGATCGAGCTCCAGCGTCACCCGCGGGCCGGCGGCCAGGCCCGCCGCCGTGCGACGGAACCCCTCGATGTGCGTCTCCTTCTGCGCCGCCGGGATGAAGTTGCCGATGCGGTCGTCCACGTCGAAGACGAGCAGGTCGGCGCGCAGGCCGCCGCGGAGGCGCGCGTAATGCGACAGCTCGAGCAGCGCGTCGGCGTGGGCGCCGATCCCGGTCAGCTGGATCGACGCGTCGACGCGCTGATCCCACGTCTCGTTCTGCGGCGGCTGGAGCAGGTTCTGCGCCTGGTCGATGCCGTCGGTCTGCACCTCGGCGCCGACGGCGACCTGGCCGGAGAGCCAGGACGCGAGCGGGATCCGCGGCGTGCGGTAAGCGATGCCGCCGCCGAGCGCCGCGTCCTGGTTCGCCTGCTCGATGAGGTCGCCCCTGCCGACCCACTCGGGCCGCCGGCGCGAGCGCTGCGTGTAGCCGGTGAAGTTCATCCGGCTCCGGTACCCGGTCGTCGCCGCCCAGAGCCAGGCGCTCTTCTGAGAGCCGTCGTCGTCGGACCGCTCGACGCTCAGCGCGAGCTGAAGCCGCGTCGACGCGGCCGACTGCGCGCGGGCCGCGAGATCCGGGTAGGCGTCGTGGAAGCCGACGCGCCCCGCCTCGATGTCGTCGCGCCGGAGCACGCCCGCGAGGTTCGCGCGGCCGCCGTGGGCCGCGACGTGCAGCAGCGCCGAGTACTCGTCCGGCAGCGGCACGCGGTACTGGCCGACGGCGCCCCCGGAGATCGCCCCGCGCGTCCCGTCGCCGAAGCCGTCGGTCGTGCGCACCACGGCGGCCCCGAACGTGTCCTCCGACTGGCCCTCCGGCGCCCAGAGCGCGAGCAGCCGCCGCGTGCCGAACGAGCCGAGCGTGCCCTTGAGCAGCAGCCCGCGCTCCTCGACGCCGAGGTCGAAGTACGCGCTGCCCGCGACCGCGAAGTCGCCCTGCTGCGGGTCGTAGACGCCCTCGACGACGCGGAGCGACCGCACCACCTCCGGGATGATCACGCTGAGATCCGCGTAGCCCTGGCCATGGAGGTGCGAGCGCTGGTTCAGCGGGATCTGCCCGACGCGGAGCTCGACGTCCTGGCCGTGCTCCGCGTCGAACCCGCGGAGGAAGATGCGCTGCGCGACCGCCTCGCCCTCGGGGTGCGCGACGTGGACGCCGGGCGCCGTGCGGAGCAGATCCGCGGCGGTCGCGTGCGGCGCGGCGGAGAGCGCCGCGCGGCCGATCCGGAAGTCGCTCGCGGCGCGGCGCGGCGGGTTCGGGCGGCCCTGCACGTGGATCTCGATCGGCTTGCCGGGCTCGGCGACGGCGTGCGGGCCCGCGACGCCCCCGGCGAACTCCACCGGCTTCGGCGCCGCCGGCCGGGGCGGCGGGGGCGCCGCCGGGCGATCCGCCGCCTTCGGCGCCTCGGTCTGCGTCGGCGCGGGTTGCTGCTCGTGGGGGCCCGGCGCGAAGTGGAACGGCACCCGGATCCGCGCCCGCAGCGGCGTGCCGCCGCGCATGGCCGGCGAGAAACGCCACCTCCGCACGGCCTTCATGGCCGCGTCATCGAACGCCGCGCCCCCGGACTCGGCCACGACCGCGTCGCTGACCGTGCCGTCCTTCTCGACCGTGACGAACAGCGTGACCGTCGTGTCGACGCCCTCCGCGAGCCGCTCGGGCGGGTACTCCGGGTCCACGTGCTCGAGGATCTGCGGCGCCACGGGCGCCTCGGCGCGCGGCTCAGGCTGCCCGAGCGCCGCAGGCGCGGCGAGGGCAATCGCGGAGAGGCAACAGAGGGACGACCAGCGCATGGGCAACCGAGCTCAACGCGACTACCACGCCGTACAGCGGCCGCAAGCGCCGCTTTGCCGGGCGCCGCGCGCGCAGACGACGGTGACGGAAGCGCGCGACGTCCACGCGCGCGGCTTTTCGGCGACACGCCGCGCCGGCGCAGCGGCGGTCTCGCCGCGGGGCGCGGGGCCGTGTATCGTCTCGTCATGCCGAATGAGACGCTCGTCCAGGCGGTCAAGACCATCGTCGCCCTCGCGCGCGGTGGCGACCTCGACGCGGCCTACCGGGGGTACCGCGATCTCTTCCAGAAGCCGGAGTTCCTCAAGCAGCGCCCCGAGGATCAGCGCCAGGTGCTGCGGCTCATGATCCTCGCCAAGGGCGTCCCGTCGACGCCGACCGAGGCGATGATCGACGCCCACCGCGCCGCGGTCCCCGCGCTGACCGAGCTCGTGTCGATCCACGGCGATCCCGGCGATCACGAGCTCCTCGGGCTCTGCCACGTCGTGCTCGGCAACGTCGAGAGCGCCGACAAGATCTTCCGCGCCGGCCTCAAGATCGAGCGCGAGCGCAACCCCCAGAGCGATCTGTGCGGCACGCTGATGAAGCGGATCTCGCTGCTCTAGTTCGCGCTCGTCAGGGACGGGACTAGTTCTCAGCCGCACCCGTCCTGTTAGGATGGCCCCCGGGCGCCATGACAGCGCGCCGGCAGGGAGTCCATGCACGTCATCGCGGTCGCGAGCCAGAAGGGCGGCGTCGGAAAGACCACGATTTCCCTCAACCTCGGGCTCGCCCTTGGGCGCGCGGGCAACCGCGCGTTGATCCTGGAGCTCGACGCGCAGGGGAGCCTCGGGCTGTCGCTCGGCCTCGCCGACCGCGCGCGGCCGGGCGTCGCGGAGCTGCTCACGGGCGCCGAGCGGCTCGAGTCCGTGCTGCTCCGGACGCGCGAGCCGCAGCTCCAGGTGCTCACCGTCGGCCGGGTCGATCCCACGACCGTCGCGGGCTTCGAGGACGCGCTCGCCCGCGGGCCGGTGCTCCCGAGCGTTCTCGCGCGGCTCTCGCCCGACTTCGACATCGTGGTCGTCGATTGCCCCGCGGGGCTCGGCAAGGTCACGACGCGGGCGCTCGAGGTGGCGACGCACGCGCTCCTGCCGCTCCAGGCCGAGCCGCTCGCGCTCCGCTCGATCGGCCAGCTGCTCGCGGTGATCGATCGCGTCCGCGCCGAGAAGAACCCGCACCTGTCGCTGCTCGGCATGGTGCTGTCGATGTTCGACCGGCAGGCGTCCGCGTCGCTCGACGTGGCCGAGACGCTCTGGACGAAGTTCCCCGACGGGATCATCCTCGATACGGTCATCCCGCGCGACGAGGCGTTCCTCGAGGCGTCTCTCCGCGGGGCGCCGCTCCTGCTCATGCAGAAGCGCCCTCCGCCGCTCGCGCGTGTCTTCGATCAGCTCGCGAACGACGTGCTGGTTCGCCTGGACCCCACCTCGCCGGACGACGACGATGGCCCGATCTCGCTCCTCCTTTGATGTCGACGGCGCCGTCGTCACCGCGGCGGCGCTGGTCAAGCGGTCGAAGTCGCGGAGGCCGCGGGCCGCGTCGGTCGCGCCCGCAGTCGAGCCGCTCGTGTCGTTCGAGTCGCGGCCGCCGCCCTCGCGGGCGGAGCCCGAGCCGATGTCCTCGTCGCCGCTCTCGCCGTCGTTCGAGGAGCTCGCGCCCTCGAGCGACCTCCTGCCCCTGTCGAGCCCCCTGTCGAGCCCCGGCGTGGGCGGCGAGCTCGGGCTCCGGGGCGCGCTGCCCTCGTCCGCCGACGACGTCGACTCGCGCCGCGGCGCGCCGCTCGACCTGCGGCCTCTGGGCTCGCCGCCCTCGTTCGCGGCGGCGCGCGAGCCCCTCGAGGAGCGGCTCGACGGCGCCATCGAGGCGCTCTCGGCGGGCCGCGCGCCGCGCTTCCCGGACCTCGCCGCGGCGGGCGGGCCGGTCGCGCGCTGCGAGCGGGTGATCGAGTGGATCGCCGAGGCGACGGGCGCCACGGACGTGTTCCTCGCGGACGCGGCCGGGCTCCCGTTCGCCGGCGCGATCCGCGACACGGAGGCGAGGCTCGCCGCCTCGGGCCTCATCGCGTCGGCGATCGGCTCGCTCGTCGCGGCGCTGCCCGGCGCCCCGTCGCAGCGCTTCGAGCTCTGCGTCGGCGACGGGCCGTTCTTCCAGCTCATCGGCTTCCAGGTGCGCTCCGCCGCGTACATCGTCGGCCTGATGCGCCCGGGCCCGCTCACGCCGCGCGAGGCGCACGCCGTCCGGATCGCGTGCCGGCACGCGCTCGACGCCGCGGTCGGGGTCGTCGGGTGAGCGCGGAGCACGGCGAGCCCTCGTTCGGTCGTGGCGTCGCGGCCGTCGCGGGCGCGCTGGACGACGACGACCCGCTCGCGCCGATCGCGCTCGACGGCCTCGGCTACGGCGTCGGCGGCCTCGACGCCATCGTCGTGTTCCACCTCGGCGACGCGCGCGTCCACGCCGTGTTCGTCCGGGAGGGCGCGGCCCTCTCTCCGAGCGACGTGGCCGCGGGGCTGCGCGACGCGTACCTCGGCAGCCAGCTCGCCGCGCAGCGGCTCGTCCCGGAGCGGGAGGGCTCGATCCGGCCCGCCCGGAGCCGCGGCGCGCGATCGTCGAGCAAGCCGCCGCGCTCGCAGGGCCGCGGGGAGGAGCTCCCGGACCCGGTGGTCACGCTGGAGCTGAGCGGCCGGACCGTCCTGCTGCGCCGCGTCCGCGCGTGCGTCGTCGCGAGCCTGTTCGACGCCACGATGCCGCTCGGCATGGCGCGGCTCGTGGCGCAGCGGCTCGCCGCGACGCTCGCGCCCGAGCTGCCGCTCGAGGAGCCGCCCGAGGAGATGCTGAGCGACCCGTCGGGGCTCTTCGAGGAGCCGCTCAGCGCGGACACGGTCGACGATCTCGTGCGGGGCGTCGCGCGGTCTGCGCCGCCGAGGGGCTCGTCCAGCATCCCGGCGCGCCGGACCGGCGGGACGCCGCCGCCCGTCGATCCGCCGTCGGCCGAGGTCGCGCGGATCCAGCGGCTGCTCGCGCTGCTCGAGGCGCGCGCGCCGGAGCCTCACGTGGCGCGGCTCCGGCTCGCCCTGCGCGCCGGGCTGACGCCGCTCGCGCTCGAGCACCCCGACGGGCTCGGCGCGGAGGCGATGGTGCTCGTCGAGACGGCGGTCGCGGACATCCTCGGCCTGGAGCGCGCCGCGCTCCGGAGGCTCCTGTGACGGCGCTCCGGCACGGCCTGCGGGGCCGCATCGAGGGCCCGCTCGGCGATCTGGTCGGCCCGATCCTCCCGCACGGCCTGCTCCACGTGGCCGATCAGCTGGTGGTCGCGCACTCGCACCACTTCGCGCTCTTCCTGGAGCAGACGATCTTCGACGCGCTCGGCGGGGAGAGCCGCGGCGTGCGCCGGCAGGCGGCGTTCGAGGCGGCGCACGCGCTGCTCGAGCCGCTGTACGAGGACCGCCACGGGGCGTCGCCGCGGGAGAAGCTCGAGCTCGCGGGCGAGCTGTTCGCCGCGATGGGGCAGGGGCGGCTACGGTTCGAGGTGAGCGCGGAGGGCGGCGTGGTGCACGCGGACTCGCTCTTCCACGGGACGAGCTTCCTCGCGAAGTACGGCGGTCGCGTCCAGAACCGGCTGGCGGTGGACGCGTTCGCCTCGGGCTACTGCGCGGCCGCGGCGAGCCTCGCGTTCCCGTCCGACTGGGGGCGGCTCGACGCCGACGAGGTGACGTGCGTCGCGCGGGGCGACGCGGCCTGCACCTTCCTGCTGACGCGGCGGTCGGAGCGGCCGCGCTTCGGCGAGGCGCTGACGCGCAAGCAGATCGAGTCGGCGCGGGTGCGCTGGGAGCCCGACGGCGGGCCGCTCTCGCGTGCGCAGCGCGTCGAGGGCGCGATGCTCGAGGAGCTCGGGGCGCTGCGGTCCGACGAGCGCGGGCTCATCTCGGCGTACGGGGTGAACCTGGCGCTCGTGCCGGTGGGGTACATCGATCAGAAGACGTTCGACACGGTGCACCTCATCGAGCGGCGGTCTCCCGAGCTCGTCCCTGTGTTCGAGGCGCTCGTGCGGGAGGCGGCGCAGACGGGCGCGTTCCACCTGCTCGGGGGGATGCTCTCGTCCTCGTCGTTCGAGGCGGCGTGCGGTCCGGTGGGCAGGGATCAGCACGAGCGCCTCGAGCAGCTGCTCGGGCTCGCCCGCGCGCTCGGCTGGGGGGCGCTCTCCGCGCCGGAGTTCCAGCCGGGCCGGGCGCTGGTGCTGCGGGCGCCGATCACGCACGAGAGCGCGTATTACGCCATGAAGCATGGGTCCACGGCGCGGGGGCGGCTCCTGTTTCAACAGGGGACGGCGCTCGCGATCATGCAGCTCCTGCACCGCGTCGATTTCGGGACGGCGCGGCCGATCGACGCCGAGACGTATGGCGGGCTGTTCAAGATGGGGACGCGGTTCCGCGCGCAAGAGACGAAGTCGCCGCTCAGGGGCGATGGCGCCTGCGAGGTGCGGGTGGAGGCGGTCGAGGACAGGTGGTGATGACGTTCGCCGAGTACGGCGCGCGCAGCGAGTCCTCCGTTGTCCTCTGGTCCAGCCCTCGAGGAGCACCTCTGGCGGAGCACGGTAAGAGTTAGAGCGCGCTCGAAGTCGAGGGGGCGCGGTCGGTGAGGCCGCGCGCTCAGAGCGCCGCGCGGCGCAGCTCATCGAGGAGGATCGCGTCGGCCAGCAGATCCCTGGCGAACTCTTCGTGCTCGCCGCGCGCGATGGCCTCGAAGACGCTGCGGAAGAACTCCGCGAAGCTGTCCGCCGTGGAGACATCGACCGTCCGCCGATGGTTGCGCTCGCTCACGCCGAGCTGGATGGGTTGATCGGCGGGGGGCGAGAACGCACGGTCGATGGTCACGACCACGTCCGGGCCGAGGACCTCCAGGCGGTTCTGGTATCCGGTGGTCATCCCGTAATGGCCGACCATGGAGCGGCCGCCCGGAAAGGTCATGAGCACGCTGAAAGACGACTCGACCTCGCCGGCGCGCTCGACGACGCGGCAAGCGATCGACTCCGGCGCCGCGGAGGCGAAGAAGAGCCGCCCGAGGGTGACCGCGTACGGCCCGAGATCGAGCAGCGATCCGCCGCCGAGCGCGGCGCGGTAACGGTAGTTGTCCGCCGGCAGAGGAGGAAAGCTGAACGTCGCCGTGAGCCGCGTGGGCGAGCGGCCGGTGTCGCCGAAGATCCGGCGGACCTCGCGGTAGAGCGGGTGATACCCGTAGACCGTGGCCTCCGCGAGGCACCGCCCCTGCTTGCGGGCGAGCCGCACGAGGCGGCGAGAGGCCTCGGCCGACAGGCAAGCCGGCTTGTCGACGACGACGTGAAAGCCCCTCTGGAGGGCGCGCTCGGCGAGCTCCTCGTGGGTGGAGTTGATCGTCGACACGTACACGAGCGCGGCGTCGCTGCGCGCAAGCGCCGCGCGGTAGTCGTCGTAGCAGCGGCCCGCCGCGCCGGGCGGCAAGGCGACGTCGGCGCTCCGGGAGACCGACGCGACATCGATGTCGCGCACGCCGAGGCGCGCGAGAGCCGGCAGCACGCGTCTCCGCGCAAGGCTGGAGTTGCCGAGGAGCAGGACCTTCATTCGACGCTCTCCTCGCCGGTGCGCCGCCCGAGCCGCTCGCGGCGCAGGGCGCCGCGAGCGCCGCCCTGCGGCCGCGTCGCGCGCGCCGTCACGCTCCCCTCACCTCCTGCACGTACTCCTCCCAGGACCGGATCGAGCGGGACTTGTCGTAATGGGTATTCGCCAGAACGAGGACGACGGTGCCGGGCGCGAAGTCGAGCAACCGGATGAAGAGCATGGGCACGATGTGGACCCCTCGCGTGGGGGAGTCGAGCGCGAACCGCCGGCTCTCCACCCCGTCCGAGAGCTCGAGGACGAAGCGCCCCGCGAGCGGGACGATGACCTGCTGCGTGTCGCGGTGGGCGTGCCCTCCCCGGTCCTGGCGGACGTCGTACAGGTAATAGGCCCGCTTGATCTCGAACGGGATGTCCTTCATCCCTTCGATGAACGTCAGCGCTCCGCGCTCATCCACCACGGAGCGGAAATCGATCCAGCGTACGATATCGAGCCGACTCATCTCCAACCTTCCCGCTGTTTCACGCAGGCTCAACCGGTGCGGTGCCCCAGCGGCGCACGGGGTGTTCTCTCAAGAGATTGCGCAGATAATCCGAATACTCGCCTGGCAGCTCGTCCGCGAGCGCGGCCAGCGCCTCCCGGCCGATGAAGCCCATGCGGTAGGCGACCTCCTCGGGGCAGGCGATCATCAGCCCCTGGCGCAGCTCGACCGTCTGCACGAAATTGGACGCCTGGAGCAGCGACTCGTGCGTGCCCGCGTCGAGCCAGGCGGTGCCCCGCCCGAGCATCTCGACCCTGAGCTCCCGGCGCGCGAGGTACACGCAGTTGAGATCGGTGATCTCGTACTCGCCGCGGGCCGAAGGCTTGAGCGACGCCGCGATGTCGCACACCTTGCCGTCGTAAAAGTACATCCCCGGCACGGCGAAGTGGCTGCGCGGCTCGCGCGGCTTCTCCTCCAGGCTGATCACGCGCCCTGATGCGTCGAGCTCGACGATCCCGTGCCGGTGCGGATCGCTCACGGGGTACGCGAAGGCGACCGCGCCCACGTCGAGCCGCGCCGCGCGGCGGAGCGTCTCCGGGAACCCAGTGCCATAGAAGATATTGTCCCCGAGCACGAGCGCGACGGGCTGGCCGCCCACGAAGTCGCGGCCGATGCGGAATGCGTCGGCGAGCCCGCGCGGCTGGTCCTGCTCGGCATAGGCGAGCGTGAGGCCCCACTGCCGGCCATCGCCGAGGAGCCGCTGGTAGAGCGGCAGGTCCTCCGGCGTGCTGATCACGAGGATCTCCCGGATGCCCGCGAGCATCAGTATCGAGAGGGGGTAATAGACCATCGGCTTGTTGTAGACCGGCAGGAGCTGCTTGCTCACGGCCCGGGTCACCGGGTGGAGGCGCGTGCCGCGGCCCCCGGCGAGAATGATTCCCTTCACTGGTCCACTCCTCGCTTCGTGTAGTTCCGCTCGATCCAGCCGTGGTAATCGTCGCGCCGCCCGATCGCGGACAGCCACTCCGGGTTGGCGAGGTACCACTCAATGGTCTCGCGCAGCCCCTCTTCCAGGGAGAAGCGCGGCTGCCAGCCGAGCTCGCGCTCGATCTTCCGGAAGTCGACCGCGTACCGCCGATCGTGCCCGGGCCGGTCCGGGACGAACCGGAGGAGCCTGCTGTACGGCCGATAAGGCGATTCGGGGAAGCGGGTGTCGAGGTACGCGCAGATCTGATGGACGATCTCGAGGTTGGTCGGCTGATTGCCGCCGCCGATGTTGTAGCTCTGTCCGGCGCGGCCGCGCTCGAGGACGCGCAGGATGGCCTCGCAGCCGTCGATGACGTAGAGCCAGTCGCGCACCTGGGCGCCGTCGCCGTACACGGGCAGCGGCTTGCCCGTCAGCGCGTTCAGGATCATCAGCGGAATGAGCTTCTCGGGGAACTGCCGCGGGCCGTAGTTGTTGGAGCAGTTCGTGATGGTCGCCGGCAGGCCGTAGGTGTGGACGTAGGCGTTGACCAGGTGATCGCTGGCGGCCTTCGACGCGGCGTAGGGCGAGTTCGGCGAGTAGGGTGTACCCTCGTGGAACGCGGCGTCGGTCGGCCCGAGGGAGCCGAACACCTCGTCGGTGGAGATGTGGTGAAAGCGCTTGCCTTCCGCGGCGCCGCGGCCGAGCCACGCGGTGCGCGCGGCCTCCAGGAGGCGCAACGTGCCGACGACGTTCGTCTCGATGAACGCCTCCGGGCCGGCGATCGATCGGTCCACGTGGGACTCCGCAGCAAAATGAACGATGGTGTCGATCCGCCGCTCGGACAGGAGGCGCTCGACGAGCTCCCTGTCGCGTATATCGCCGTGCACGAAGGCGTGCCGCTGCTCCGGCAGCCCGGTCAGGCTCTCGCGGCGCCCCGCATAGGTCAAGGCGTCGAGGGTGACCACCTGCACCCCGGGCCTCTCCGCCAGCACATACCGGATGAAGTTCGAGCCGATGAAGCCCGCGCCCCCCGTGACAAGGATGTTCTTCATGTCTGCACCTGGCGCGCGAGCGCCTTCCACGACACCTGAAAGCCAGCGAGGGCCCGCATCGCCCGGCCGCAGACCAGCCAATTCGGGACTGCGATCGGGCGTACGGATTCTGGTTCGGATGCAAAGTCTGTCAACCCTCGATCACCTCGACCCGGCGTTTCACGGTCGCGGCGATCTCGCCGTGTCCCGGATCCCGCAGTCGGACAGCGAAACACTCTCGTGCGCGGGCATGACGCTTTGGCTTATCCATTGTGAAGTATTGTAAAGCTTCCGGGAGGTTTCGTCGCGCCATTAGCCATGAAACAGAAGATATCTCGCATACTTACATGCTCACACAGCAAAAATTGCGCGAGGGGCCCCGCGGCGAATCCCTGCGTCCAGATCACTTCTCGCCTTGCGATGGAGATCGTTTTCGGGGAGACTCCGCGCGCGCTGGGCCTGGGCGGTCATTCCGCGGCCCGGACGCATCGAGGCAAGGGAGCCAGTTGACACGAGTGGCATCCATCGCAGAGGAGGCGCGCGGCGCGGAGGCCCCTGGGGCGCATTCGGCCCCTGTCGCGCCTGCTCGCGACACGGCGGAGCTGTTCCTCCTGTCCTCCTCTGACGGCGCGGGCTTGACGCGCGCGATCGACGCGCTCATCTCCCGCGCGGAGGCGGAGCCCTCGGTCTCCCTGCGCCGGCTGGCGCGCGACCATGCGCGCCAGCCGGTCGCCGAGCGCCGCCTCGCGGTCATCGCGCTCGATCGCCGCGATCTCGCGAACAAGCTCCGGCGCGGCAAGGCCGCGCTCGCGCGCTCGGGGGAGGGCCGCCTTCGCGTGCGGAGCGGCATTTATGGTGGGAGCGGCGCTCCGGCAGGCCAGGTAGCGCTCCTCTTCCCGGGGCAAGGCTCCCAGTACGAGGGGATGCTGGAGCAGCTCTACTGCCACTGGCCGGCCTCCCGCGCGTGGTTCGACGCCCTCGACGCAGCGTATGCGAGCGCGCGGGAGACGCCGCCGAGCGAGATCGTGTTTCCGCGCGAGCCCGCGGCGAGCGAGGGCGAGCGGCTCGCCCGGGAGCGCCGGCTCGTCGACATGGAGCGCGGGGCGCAGGTGGGTTTGATCGCCAGCCTGGCCTCCCACGAGATGCTCCTCTCGCTCGGCGTGCGCGCCGACGTCATGGTGGGCAACAGCAACGGTGAGCACGCCGCGCTCATCGCGGCGGGCGCGATCCAGGTGTCGACCCGGCGCGCGCTCTGCGACGTCATCGCTCACATCGGCCTCAGCGGCCGGGCCGTGCCCGCGCCGCCGCTCCCCGAGCGCATGGTCGCGGTCAACGCCTTCGACCGGGGCCTCCTCGACGCGCTGCTGGCGCGCCACGAGGGCCAGCTGTTCATCGCGATGGACAATTGCCCGAGCCAGGTCGTGATCGCCGGGACCCTGCCTGCGGTGGAGGCGGCGGTGGACGCGATGGGCGGCGCCGGCGCCGTCTGCATACGGATGCCCTTCGAGCGCGCCTATCACACACCGCTGTTCGGCGAGTGGCAGCGCGCGCTGCGCGTCCATTACGATCGCTTCAAGACGGGCGTGCCCCATACGCCGGTGCGGTGCTGCGCCACCTGCAGCCCGGTGCCGGACGAGCCGTCTGCGGCCCTCGATCTCCTGGCCGCGCAATGGTCCTCCCCGGTGCGTTTTCGCCAGATGATCGAGGACCTGTACGACGGCGGGACACGGACGTTCATCGAGGCCGGCCCGAACAACCGGCTCACCGCGTTCGTGGAGGACACCCTGCGCGGGAAGCCGCACCTGGCCGTCCCCGCCTCATCCCAGCACAGGGGCGATACCCTGCAGCTGAAGCACCTCGTGGGCGAGCTGTACGCCCATGGCCTCGCCATCCGGGTCGAGCCGCTCGATCTGCTGTGCGACGCGGTGCTGCGGGGCACCCCCGCGCCGGTCGAGCCCGGCGGCCGCGAGGCGAGCCGCGGGCGAGCCCCCGCCCTGGAGCCGCGCGGCGGGGGCGCCGCGCAGGCCGCGGATCCTGCGCGCCGCGCGCTCACGATCCGCGCGCTCCATGCTGCGCTCATGGCCGAGGCTGGGGAGCGCGAGGCGCGCGTCCTCACGGCGGCCCGGCGTGTGACGCGGTTCGCCCGCGCCGCCCCGGCGCCGCTGTCGGCCGCGCGGCCCAGTGAACCGGCGGCGGCGGAGGCCGCGGCGCAGGCGGGCTGCCCCCTGCTCGGCGATGTCTTGCGGTTCGACAGCCGCGAGCTGCACGCCGAGCGGCGCTTCGACTGGCGGCGCGACCCGTTCGTGCTCGATCACAGCCTCGGGCCGCCTTCACCGCAGCGCCGGGCGGGCGGGGCTCACTTGCCCGTGCTTCCGTTCACGCTCAGCCTGGAGATCCTCGCAGAGGCAGCCTGGCGGCTCACCGGCGTGCCGCCCGCGTCCTTCTCGGACATCCGCGCGGGGCGATGGCTGGCGCTCGACCGAGGGAGGCTCACGGTGGCGGTCCACGCCGAGCGCATGCCCGAGGACGGGCGCGATGCCCGGGTGAGGGTGAGGCTGTTCGAGGTCGGCGGCCCGCGGCGGCACCTGGCGTTCGAGGGCACGGTACACGTCTCCGCCGCTCCTCTGCCCGCCCCGCCGCCTTCGCTCCCGCCCGACCCAGGCGCGCTGCCGCCCCGCGCGTGGTCGGCGGAGCGCTTCTATTCGGGCTTCGCCTTTCACGGGCGCTCCTACCGCGGGATCGAGCGCGTCCTCGCGGTCGGAGAGCGCAGCATCGAGGCCGAGCTGGCGATCACCGCGCTGCCCGGGCTCGACGCCCTGGAGCTCCGGCTCGACCCGGCGCTCCTCGACTGCACGGGTCAGCTCGTCGCGTTCTGGCTCCTCGAGCGGGGGGAACGCCAGTTCGGGGTGTTTCCGTTCGAGGCCCGGCGCGTCGTCTGGTATCGGCGGTCGCTGCCGCGGGGCGGGCGCGTGCGCTGCCGCGGGCACGTCCGCCTCGAGCGCTCGGGCACCACGGAGGCGACGTTCGAGATGGTCGACGGCAGCGGGGCGCAGGTGGCCCGCGTCGAGGGCTTCCAGCAGCGGTTCGTGCGCTTCCCCGGGGCGATCCATCGCCTGCTGTTCGGCGGCGGGCCGCCGGAGAGCGGCGCACCGCGGGAGGCGGAGGCGACGGCCGGCGCCGTCGACGCGGTCGATCGCTCCTTCCTGAGCGCGAGCTGGGGTATCTGGGCGCGGGCGCTCGCGCACGTGATGCTCGACCAGCGTGAGCTCGACGCCTGGTATCGTCTCGGCGACGACGGCGAGCGCCGCGTCGCGAGCCTGCTGTCCCGCGTGGCAGCAAAGGACGCCCGCGCGCCGCGGCCGCGGCTCTCCGGTGGGCGTCCGATCCATGAACATCCCGAGCAAGGGTTGGAAGCAAAGGAGCGAGAATGAAGGTACGTACGAAGGCGGACGTGTGGCGTTGCGTTATCGAGACCGTCGAGGAGCTCATGGCGGATCTCGACCAGGAGCCCGGCGAGCTCACGCCTGACGTCACGTTGATGGGCGACCTGGGGATCAAGTCGATGGACGTGATCCACCTCGTGCTCTTGCTCAAGGACCGCATCGGCCGGTCGCTCACCTACAAGGACGTCTTCGGAGAGGACCAGCAACCCCCGAGCGACCTGTCCCTCGCGCAGCTCTCCGATCTCGTGTGCAGGGGACTTCGAATCACGGCGTAGCCTGCTGGATCGGCCCGGCGCGCCCCTCTCGACTCGCCGCTCTCCCGGAGGGGAGCGGAGGGCGGAGCTGTCACGCGCCGCCGGGCCACGTCGGGAGAGGGGCCGCTCGAAGGAGACGGCCAGGAGAATTACGATGCATTACACGGTAGTCGCGAGCGGTTCACGAGGAGACGTCCAGCCGCTCGTCGCGCTCGCAGCCGGTATCAAGGCTGCCGGACACGAGGTGCGGTTCGCCACACAGGTGGATTTCGAGCCGTTCGTCCGCAAGTGCGGGCTGGAGTATGTACAGCTCGGCGGCAGCGCGGAGGAGTTCTACTCCAGCCGCCTCGCCGTCGCCCTGCGCGAGCAGTCCGGTCACGCGGGCGAGTTCA
Source organism: Sorangium sp. So ce693 (assembly GCF_051521375.1). Classification (NCBI taxonomy): domain Bacteria; kingdom Pseudomonadati; phylum Myxococcota; order Polyangiales; family Polyangiaceae; genus Sorangium; species Sorangium sp. So ce693. The sequence goes on along the minus strand of NZ_CP150347.1, from coordinate 10,235,717 downwards.
GCAAGTTTCTCAGTGAAAATCTGCAAACGTACGTCGTCAACCACCTGCGCGAGTGCTGGAACGCTGTCCGGGGCACCGACGTGTTCCTGTGCTGGCCCTGGCTGCAGGTCGGCCCATCGATCGCCGAGAAGATGGGCATTCCTTACGTCGTCGTCAGCCCGAATCCGGTCCCGCATATCCCGACGTGGGGATTTCCGAACCCGTTCCACGCGCCGGTGTGGAAGCTGGGGCCGCTCTACAACCGCCTGACCTGGCTCCTCGCCGAGTCCGTCTCGCGCACGGGCTCGGACCAGATCAACCGGTGGCGAAAGGAGGAGCTCGGCCTGCCCCCGAGGCACTGGCGGGACGAGCTGCGGACGATCCGGAACACGAGCCACCTGTTCGGGTACAGCCCCGAGGTCCTCCCCAAGCCGCGGGACTGGGCGGACTGGATGCACGTCACGGGCTACTGGATCTTCGATGAAGGGCGCGACTACCAGCCTCCCGAGGAGCTGAAGGAGTTCCTCGCGGCCGGGGACCCGCCGGTGGCCATCGGCTTCGGCAGCATCGTCGGGCGCAATCCGAAGCAGCTGACGCAGGAGGTCGTCGCCGCGCTGGAGCGCGCCGGGCAGCGCGGCATCCTGATCGCCGGGTGGGGAGGGCTCAAGGACATCAAGCTCCCGAACACCATCCTGAAGGTGAAGACGGTGCCCTACGACTGGCTGCTCCCGCGCGTGGCGGCGATGGTGCATCACGGCGGCTCCGGCTCGTCGGCGGCCGCGATGCGCGCGGGGATCCCATCGATGGCCGTGCCGTTCGGCTACGATCAGCCGCTCTGGGGGCAGCGGATCGCCGACCTCGGCGTGGGCGTCGCGCCGCTGCCGATCAAGAAGCTCACCACCGACAGGCTCGCCAAGGCCATCTCACGCCTCGCGCGCGACGGCGCGATGCGCGAGCGGGCGCAGCGGCTCGGGGAGAAGCTCCGCGCCGAGGACGGCGTCGGGCGCGCCGTGGCGGCCCTGGAGAAGACGGTCGCCGAGGCTCGCAAGCGCGCGCCGGGCCCGCGTCGGTAGGGCGGGGCGCGCGGCCAGGCGGGCAGGGGGCGCCCGCGCGAAGCCGCCGCGAAGCGGCGCCGAAGTCCGGCCATCCCCTGGCCGGACTTCGGGCGGGCGGAACTAGACGCTCGAGGCGCGCGGCGGCGCCGCCACGAGCGTCTAGCCGGCGGCTACCCGGCGTCGGAGGCGCTGCTCGTCGCGTGACCTGCCCGCGGCTCGGCCGGCAGCGCGGCGTCCTGGCCCGAGGGCGAGGTGCCGGCCGCGTCGCCGCCGTGACGCCACGGCCCCTCGCCGGCGACGACCACGACGTCGCCCTTGGGACCATACGAGAGCTCCTCCGAGAAGAAGCCGCACCCGGACTCCACGTCGACGGGCACGATCCCCTGCGCCGAAAGCCGCCGGATGACGCCCTCGCCGGCCATCCCGACCTCGCGCCAAGGCCCCCATCCGATCGAGACCACCCGCGTCGCGGGCCAGCGCGCGTCGAGCTGAGCCGCGAGGCGGCTCATGACCTCGTTGGCGGCCGCGTAATCGGATTGACCGCGGTTCCCGAACCGCCCGGAGATCGAGCTGAACAGGACGCACCATTTGAGCTCGTCCGGGCGCAGCGCCTGCCCGAGGAGGAAGGTGCTGTCGGCCTTGGTGTCGAAGACCCGGTCGAACGAGTCGGGGCGCTTGTCGGCGAGGAGCTGGTCCTCGATGACACCGGCGCCGTGGACGACCGCATCGATCCGGCCGAAACGGCGATACACGCCGGTGAGCAGGTCCTGGAAGCGATCCTCGTCGCGCACGTCGATCGCGTGGTACTCCACGGCGGCGCCGCGCCGGCGCAGGGAATCGAGCGTGGCGCGGCGCTCCCTCGCCTGCCGCTTGCTCCTGATCTCGGCCTCGATCGCGGCGGGCAGCAGGTCGCGCCCCGCGCTCCGCATGTCGAGGATGGCGCGCCGGCGCAGCGCCTCGACATCATCGCTGCCTTCGTCCTGGAGATCCCCCTCGGGGATCTCGGACCGCCCGACAAGGATCAGCCGGACGTCCGGACGGGCAAGCCGGGCCGCGATCGCCGCGGTAATGCCGCGCGCTCCGCCGGTCACCAGGACGACCCAGCCGGGGCCCGGCTCCCAGTCGCGGCGCTCCCCGGCGAGCTCGAGCGGCGCGGGCGCGGTGGACACGACCGTCCGCTGGCCGTTCAGATAGCTCACCTCGAGATCGTCCGGCGCGCGCGACAGCTCGTCGAGGATGCGGCTCGCCATGGCGTCGCGCGGCAGCGCGTCGTCGAGCCCGACCACCTTGGCGACGGTGCGGGGGTGCTCGTGCGCCACGCACCGCAGGACGCCGTGGCAACCGGCGCTGGACGCAGATCCGTCGAGGCTGCCCTGCTCGATGCTGCCCCCGATCAGCGTTGCAGCCACGATCCGCAGGGGCTCGCCCCGCGCCTCGGCCAGCTCGCCGGCGCAGGCTTGCGCGGTGTAGAACAGGCTCTTCACCTGTACCCGGTTGCCGCGCCGGAACGCGGCGAGCCCGTCTACGGCGCCGCGGTGGAGGGACGCGACGTGTACGATCCCGCGCACCGCGCCGTGCTCGTGGCGCGCGGCGGCGACATGGCGCGCGATGCGCTCGGGCTCCTCGAGCGCATCGCGCGGGATCACGACCGGTCTGGCCCCGCGCTGCGCCAGCTGGGCGCACAGGCGCGCGCCGACGCCCAGGTCGTCCTCGGTCACCAGGAAGAGCCCCTCGAGCTGCGCCGGCGGATCGTCGGGCAGCGCCTTGCGCTCGGCGCGCATGACAAAACGAGGGCACGCCCCCGCCCGCGCGCCGCCGGGTGAGGCGGAGCCCGGGAGGGGCACACCACCGTCGGCGCCCTCACCGGCCTGGCCCGGGCCGGGGCCGACGGCCTGCGCCGCCGCACCGAGGTCCGCGCCGGCAGCGCCTGCGCCGTTGCGCGGCCGCGCCGGTGCGCCCTCGCCCGTCTCGCCGGCGGGCAGCGCCGCAGCTTCGCTCGACACGACGTCGACGAGGCCGTTCATCGACCGGATCCGGGAGAGCCGGTCCATCGACGACCGGAGCCGCGCGGCCACCGGCTGCGGGAGCTCGCGCAGCAGCGTCTCCAGGATCTCGATCCGCTTGATGGAGTCGATCCCGAGCTCCCCCTCCATGTCCTGGTCAAGGCCGAGCATGTCCTCCGGGTAGCCCGTCCGGCGGCTGACCAGGGTGGTGAGCGTCTTTCGCAGCGCCGCCGGCTTGAGCATCGCGGGCGCCAGGTCCCGCTCCTCCGCGCCCGCCGCCGCGAGCGCCGCGGGCGACGGCGTGGGGCCACCGAGCGCTGCGGACGGCGGCGGAGGCGGCGACGCACCGGGCGCCGCGAGCGGGGCGGCCTGGCCGTCCAGCCGCGGGGCCGGAGGCGGAGCGAGCGCAGCCCCGTCCCCGTCGCCGCCGAGCCGGAGGAGGAACTCCGTGGTGATCCGCTCCTGCATCGTCAGGAACCGGCGCATCGTCTCCTGGTGCTCGCGGTAGGCGAGGAGCGGGATGTCCCCGGCGCCGGGGCCGGCCTCCGGAAGCAGGTCGTCGACCTCGACCACGGGGGCGGTGTCGTGATCGAGGAACGGGCGCTCACCGAGAAGGCCCACGGGCTCGTCGGCGCGGCGGAGGCGCCCGCCGTCGATGCGCCACGCGGGGAGCGGAGCCTCGGGACGGTCGGCCGCGAGCGCGCGGAGGTCGAGCCGACCGCAGGGCCGCCCGGCGAACAGCGCCGGTAGGTCGAGCCCGACACCAGCGACGCCGAGCGACGCGATCGCCTGCAAGAGACCCTTCAGGCCGCCCCCGGCGCCGTCGAAGCTGACGGCCAGGTGCGGCTGCCCGTCGAGGATCCGCCGGACGAGGCCGGTCAGCGTGGCCTTCGGCCCGAGCTCGACGAAGGTCCGCGCGCCGTCCTCGTACATCCGCCGGACCTGCGCGACGAAGTCGACGGGGGCCTCGAGCTGCGCCGCGAGGAGCGCGCGGACGCCCGAGGGATCGCGCGGATACGGGCGGCCGGTCGCGTTGGCGTGGACCTCGATCTGCGGCGGCGCGATCGCCGTGCGCTCGAGGGCGGCGGTGAACGGGGCCCGGACGGCGCGCATGAGGGGCGAGTGGAACGCGCTCGACACCGGGAGCCACTGCGCGCGGATCCCCTTCGCGGTCAGCGCGTCGACGGCGGCGCGCATCGCGCCCAGCTCGCCCGAGACGACGCACTGCTCGGGCGCGTTGTGGTTGGCGATGCAGACCGCCGGGAACGCCTCGAGGAGGGGCTCGAGCTCGGCCCGGGAGAGCATCACCGCCGCCATCGTGCCCGGCTCCGAGGGCACCTCTTCCATGAGCCGCCCGCGCGTCTCGGAGAGCGCGAGCCAGTCCTCGCGCGACAGGGCGCCCGCCGCGCGCAGCGCGGTCAGCTCGCCATAGCTGTGGCCGGCGAGCACGTCGGGGCGAAGTCCGACGCGAAGCGCGATATGCAGCATCCCGTCGCTGATCGCCCCGATGGCTGGCTGCGCGATCCGCGTGGCCGTGAGCTCGCGGCGCTGCCGCTCCTTTGCTTCCTCGGAGAACGCGGCCGGCGGCAGGATGAAGCGGCTCAGGCGAGCGGGCAGGAGGCCCTCGAGGCGAAGGTCGGCGAGCTCGATGGCGCCCCGCATCTCGGAGAAGTACAGGGCGACCTCGCGGCCCATCGAGGGGTACTGCGAGCCCTGCCCGGGGAAGAGGAACGCGGTCTTGCCAGCCTCCGGGCAGGGCGCGATCCGGAGGTGGATGTGGGCCGGCAACGAGCCTTCTGGCTCGCGCGCGGACTCGAGGTGGAGACGGAGACGCGAGAGCACCTGCTCGACCGCGCCGAGGAGGTGCTCGCGGTCGTCCGCGACGATGTAGACGGCCGCGCGCGCCGCGTTCGAGGCGCGTCGCGCGCGTCCATCGAGCGCCGCCAGCGCGCAGGTGAAGGCGACGTCGCGGAGGCTCACGGCGTCGCGCCCCGGCCGGAGCGCGCGCTGCAGCTGCTCCAGCTCGGCGACCAGCGACGGCGCGTCGGGGGCCTCGACGGCGACCAGCTCGTGAGGCCAATCGGCGGCCCCGAGGGCGGGCGCCGCGAAGTCGCCCTGGTACTCCTCCAGGACTGCGTGGAAGTTCGTCCCTCCGAAGCCGAACGCGCTCACGCCGACGCGTCGAGGCGCCGGCCCCGCGAGCCAGGGCTGCGGCTCGTCCAGCAGGTACATCGGGCAGTCCTCGGACGTGAGCGGATCCATCGGGGTGTCCACGCCGGCGTGGGGCGGCAGGACGCGGTGCCGGAGCGCGAGGAGCCCCTTGAGCACGCCGACCAGGCCCGCGGCGTTCCTTGTGTGGCCGAGGAGAGACTTCACGGACCCGATGGCGCAACGCTGGGGCGGCGCCCCGGCGGCGCGGAGGACGCCCGCGATCGTCTCGATCTCGGCGCGATCGCCGACGGCCGTGCCGGTGCCGTGCGCCTCGTACATCCCGAGCGTGGCCGGATCGATGCCCGCCCGCCCGTAGGCCCTCTCGAGCGCGATGCGCTGGCCGGCGGGCTTGGGCGCGGTGAGCCCCATCCCCTTGCCGTCGCTCGATCCGGCGACGGCCTGGATCACGGCGTCGATGCGGTCTCCGTCGCGCTCCGCGTCCGCGAGCCGCTTCAGGATCAGGACGCCGATGCCCTCGCTGATCACGATGCCGTCGGCCTTAGCGTCGAACACGCTCGCGCGGCCTCGCGGGGAGAAGGCCCTCGTCTTGCTGAAGGCCAGGTACCCATGCGGGGTCTGCTCGATCTCGACGGCGCCGACGACGGCGACGTTGGACCGACCGGAGACGAGCTCCGTGACCGCGAGATCGAGCGCCGCGAGGGACGAGCCGCAGGCCGCGTCGACGGTCATGTTGGGGCCGCGCAGATCGAACGAGTTGGCGACCCGCCCGGCGATGACGTTCGCGAGGATGCCGGCGTAGCTCTCCTCCGACCACGTGGGGAGTCGCGCGAGGGCCGCCTGCGCTGGGCGGCCCACGCTCAGCGGGAGGAGGCCGCGCGCCACGTACGCCTGCTCGAGATCGGCCGTGCCGTTGGCCGCGAAGATCACGGCGGTGTTCTCGCGATCGAAGCCCCCCGAGGTGTACCCCGCGTCCGCGAGCGCGCGTCGGGTCACCTCCAGGGCGAGGAGCTGGGCCACGCTGATCGATCTCAGCGAGACGGGCGGGATCCCGTAGCGCAGCGGGTCGAAGGGGAGCTCGTCGATGAAGCCGCCCCACTTCGAGTAGATCTTGTCCTCCGCCCGCGGGTCGGGGTCGTAGTAAAGGCGATAGTCCCAGCGTTGCGGGGGGATCTCGCGGATGGCGTCGACCTTGCCGAGGACGTTCCGCCAGAGCTCCTCCGGACGTTGCGCCTTCGGCAGCAGGCACGCCGCGCCGATCACGGCGATGCGCGCGGGCTCCGCCGCGCGGCGCGGCACGTGCTCCACCGAGGCCTGGACGAGGCCGCCGAGCGCCCTCCGGCTGCCCGAGGACACCTCCTCGTGCAGCGACGAGATCTCGACGATGTCCGAGCGCAGCGACGCGACGTCGCCCATCATGTAGAGGCCGCGGGCCGTCTGCCGCTCGTCGTCGGCCGCGTCGAGCTGGCCGCCCTCGCCGCGCTCGATCCCCTTGGACGCGATCCGCAGGCGGCCCAGCGTCAGTTGCTCGAGCGACGCGCTGATCGCGGCCGCGGCCTGCCCCTCCCGCCGCATCCGGTCGTGGGCGGCCTGGAACTCGCCCACGAAGGGTGTGGGCGCGCAGCGGATGACGTGCCCCGGCCCCGTCTCGATCGTGACGGTGCCATCGCAGGCGAGCGCCTCTCGCTGGAACCTCGGCGCGATCGCGCCGCTCGCGACCGCCTGCGCGGTGAAGAGATACGCGGTCCCCATCAGCACGCCGACGCGGAGCCCGGCGGCCGCGAGGGGAGCGGCCATCGCCGACACCATCGCGGCCGAGCGCGCGTCGTGGATGCCGCCCGCGAACAGCACGTGAACGGCCTCCGCGTCGGGCGTCTTCTCGTCGAGCAGCGCGTCGATCATCGCATCCCACAGGGCGAAGCTGCTCAGCGGGCCGACGTGACCGCCGCACTCGGCGCCCTCGAACACGAACCGCCGCGCGCCGCGCTCGAGGAAGGTGCGCAGGAGCGCGGGCGTCGGCGCGTGGAGGTAGGTGGGGATCCCCTGCGCCTCGAGCTCGGCGGCCTGGTCCGGCCTGCCCCCCGCGATGAGCGCATGGCGGGGCCGGACCTCCGCGACGGCGGCGAGCTGCTCTTGTCGGATCTCCGGCGGAACGAAGCCGAGGATCCCGACGCCCCATGGCCGGTCGCCGAGCCGCTCCTGGGTCGCCCGGAGCAGCTCGTCCACCTGGGGGCGGCGCAACAGCGCCAGCGCGAGCAGCGGGAGCGCGCCGCCGTCGGCCACCGCCGCCGCGAACTCGGCCCGATCGCTGACCCGCGTCATGGGGCCTTGCACGATGGGATAACGGGTGCCGTGCGAGCGGGCGAGCGGGCCGTCCTGCGCGAGCACGTCGTGCTTTCGCGCGAGCTCGAGGTGCCCGGACGCGGCGTCTCGCAGCGCGCGGAAAAAGCGCCCGGTCGTCGCGTACTTGCGGGCGTACTCGGCCCCCCTGCCGGCGGCATGGCCGAGCGGCAAGGCGCAGCGGTCAGGCCGATCCCACCCGAGGAGCGCGCGCGCCCCGGCGACCCAGGCGCGGCGTCGCGCCTCGGGGTCGAGCTCCTTCCGCTCGAGCTCCTCCGCGAGCCGCACGACCTCCTGGCTGCCCGGCAGATCGGGGCGCGCTGCGATGCGGAGCGGCGCGCCCAGGCGCTCGCCCACGATCACGGTATCGGTGCTGCCCAGGCCGGACAGGCTCGCGCGGGCGCGCTCCGGCAGCGGCGATTCACGCAGCAGGAGGAGCTGGTCGTCGACGACGACGCCCGCCGCGCCGGCGGCGCGGCAGGCGGCGGCGCTGTGCAGGCCGATCCCGCCCTGGACAAGGAACGGGCGCGGCTGCCGGGCCAGCCGCTGCGCGAGCAGGAACGCCGATTCCTTGCCGATGAAGCCGCCGCTCTCGCGCCCCTTCGCGAGCCAGCCGTCGAACGAGAGCGCGCCTGCGGCATCGAGCCCCTCGCGGTCCCGGATCTCGAGCCACAGCTTGCGTCCGCGGCACGGCGGCAGGGCGGCGAGCGCCGCGCGTGCGGAGGCGTCCTGCCAGTCGCAGATCACGAGCCAGTGCGGGCGCGGCTCCAGCGCTGAGAGGAGCTCCGCGCTCGCGGCGATCTGGTCCGAGCGGAGGCGGAGCCCGACGGGGCAGCCCGGGGGCGCGTGGTCGACGAGGAGGCGGAGGTTCTCGCGCGCCAGCGGGAGCTCCGGCTCGCCGCACAGCTCGCGATCCAGCACCGCAACGCCGCCGGCGCGCGCCGTGGCGACCGCGACGCCGGGATGGGGCCAATGGACTGGTGACAGCGATACGCAATAAAAATCACTCATGGAAGTCATGCAACGTCCACCAACGTCTGCCGAGGAACGGTAACGAATGAGGCAGCTCCGCTGCCTGGCGGGTCGTCAGCCTGCCTCCTCGGGACACAGCGACCCGCGGCGCCGCAACTCTAGCGGACCTGGTGTATCGGGCCACTCCAAGTCCACGCCGTGCCGCGCGGATCGCTGGCGCTGCAGCTGTATTAAGAAACATGAAGAAGGCGACGCGCTCCCTTCACAAATGGGAAACATTGCGGTATGCCGCATGCGGGTGCGCGCCGGTGCCGGTGCCGGTGGACGATTGACCGCGCCGCCCCGGTAGCGCGCTTGACATGCCGGTTCGCGCCAGCCAAATAGAGCGAATCGTCGCCTCGGGGTGCCCGGGCACATGAGTGCGCGACGTCCCCGGTCGAGCGCGATAGCACCGGAAGGTTTCACGAGGTCGACATTCATGCTCACTGATCAGATCCAAACGGTCGAGTTGTTGGATCATGCGCCTCCGTACTCGGAGGCCTTCCTTGCGGCGCGGGGGCTCGTGGGCCTCAACGTCGGGTGCGCCTTCTGGAACCTCAGGCCTGCCTGCGTGAACATCGATCTCCTGAAGGTGGAGACGCACAGGGGCCAGGCCACCGAGTATGGCCGGATCGCGATCCTCGATGGCCGTGCCCACTACCTGGAGTACGACGTCACGACGCCCATCCCCCTGCCCGACGCGTCCTTCGAGTGGCTCCACTCGGAGCACCTCATCGAGCACATCTCGCAGGAAGGCGCGATCCGGTTCTTGAAGGAGGCGCACCGCCTGCTGAAGCCCGGCGGGGTGCTCCGCATCTCCACGCCCGACCTCGCGATCTACGTCGAGGGCTACCGGGACCCGGCGCGGACGTTCTTCAACAAACACGCACGGATCATCGAGCAGCTCGGAAGGATGTACCCCGAGGCGGGCAGCGATGCTTTCCCCGAGGTGCAGCGCCGGCCGGCGTGGATGGTGAACCAGATCTTCAAGTACTGGGGTCACCAGTGGATCTACGACTTCGAGGAGATGGTGTACGTGCTCCGCGAGGCAGGGTTCGACGAGAAGTCGATCGAGCGGTGCTCCTTCCGGCGCGGGAGGGCCCCGAAGGTGGCCGAGATCGATCTCGTCATGCACCGTGACGAGACGCTGTACGTGGAGGCGATCCGGACCTGACCGCCCGCGGCGCCTCTCCCCCGAGCGTGCGCCGCGCGCGCCGCCGGTCAGGCCCCCTCGGCGCCGCGCGCCCTGGCTGTTCTCATCGAACCAGGAGAACCATGCCTCAGAAGGTCTCGTTTCCTGCGATCCTCGGAGGGCAGGGCATGGGAGAGATCGCGCTGCCGGAGCGGGAGGACAAGGCGCCGGCGGTCGTCCTCCTTCACGAGTGGTGGGGGCTCAACGATCATGTCCGCGCCACCATGGAGCGGCTCGCCGAGGCGGGCTTCGTCGCGCTCGCGCTCGACCTCTACCACGGCAAGGTCACGGACGATCCGAGCGAGGCAAGCCAGCTGATCCATGCGCTCGACTGGTCGCGCGCCCTCCTCGAGATCTCCGGCGCGGTCTATTATTTCCTGGCCGAGCACGAGCGCGTCAACGGCAAGATCGGCGCTGTCGGCTTCTCCATGGGCGGCGCGTTCTGCTTCTCCGCGGCCGCCACCATCCCGAGGCTCGCGGCAGCGGTGCCTTTCTACGGCATTCCTGGCCAGGAGACCGACTATACCAGGGTGAAGGCCCCGATCCTCGCCCACTTCGCGGCGCGGGACACGTGGGCGAAGCCTGCCCTCGCCAGGGCGATCCAGAAGGAGCTCACGGCGTGCGGGCAGCCGATGGAGCTCCACGTCTACGACGCGGACCACGCCTTCATGAACGACACGCGCCCCGAGGCCTACCACCCGCAGGCGGCCCACCTCGCGTGGGCTCGGACGATCGAGTTTCTCCGCAGGCACCTCGGCTCGGCGGAGTGATCGTCCGAGCGAACTGCTCACCCCCCCGTGAACGCCTTCTGAAGATCGATCGCCTGGAGGACCCGCTCACCCCCCACAGGCGGCAGCTCGAAGCGCTCGAATCGCGTGTCGACCCACGTGACCCATACGAACCCCGGATCGTCGAGCGGCCGATCGAAGCGGAACTCGACCCGCTGGGGCCGTCTGCCGTCCGGGGTGAGCGAGAGGACGGTCGCCGTCATCCCGGCGAGCTCGACCCGCTCGCCTGCTCGCATGGGAGACCGCGCGGTCCGGTGGATCGTGCTCATCGAGTTATGGAAGAACCCCTCCGAGAGCGTCACGACGAGCGTTCGCTCATCGCTCCGCAGGAGGTGCATCGTCCCGAGGCTCGTCACCGCGAGCTGGCGAATGGTGGCCGGCATGCGCTCGCCCAGGATGAAGCGGGTGGTCACGCCGAGGCCCGCGGCGATGGTATCCGGCGCGTTCACGACGACGAGCGTGCGGTCCGCCATCTCCGCTGCGGGCGGCAGGCTCGCGGCGGCCCGCCGGACGAGGCCGTCGAGCATGCGCGCGTTCGAGAGCGATCGAGGAACCACGAGGAGCGGCGCGAGGACGAGGTGGAAGGCGATCATCGCCGCCGCCCCGCCGCGGGCGAGCCTGCGCGCGCCGCGGCCGAGCCCCTCCCGGGGCGCCGTGATGAGGCTCGCGATGAGCCCGAACGCCCCGAGGCTCGAGAAGAGCAGCAGCCGGTCGTTCGGCCAGGTGGCGCAGGCGGGCAGGAGCGAGAGCACGGCTCCGGTGGCGAAGAAGCCGGACATGCGCGCTCGCGGGACGCCGGCCCAGAGGGCGGCGGCGACGAGGCCGACCAGGACGACGACAACGGCGACCGCGGCGGCGATATGCTGATCGGGGACGAAGATCCAGAGGCTGGACGTCACGAGGGTGAACTGGGCGAGCAGGAGCACGGGAAGCCGCTCGCCGACAGCCGCGATGTACGCGGTCGGCTCGTGGACGGGATCGACATACAGCCCCCCGGCCGCCGCTCCATAGCCGAGCGCTCGATAGGCGATGGCCCACACGATCGCGATCGCGGCGTAAGGCAAGAGGACGCGCGCCCTCGAGAGGAGGGTGCCGCGCTCGATCCAGACGGCGTGGGCGAAGAGGTACGCGAGCGTCGCCGCCGCGGCCTCCGCGGAGAGCATGCCGAGCGCGTAGGCGGCCGGGCCGAGGACGGCGCCGGGCGTCCAGCCGTCGCGCCTCCACCGGTCGTGTGCAAGGAGGGCGGCGAAGCCGAAGACGGCGGCCCAGAGGGCGTTCCGGTTGGCGATCCAGGCGACGGTGAACGCGTGGGCGTCGTCGAGCGCGAACATCAGCGCGGCGAGGCCGGCGCAGACCGTGGCGCCGAGGGAACGGCGGTAAATGGCCGCCGCGAGGAGCGCCAGGATCGCGTAGAGGGCGAGGTTCTCGGCATGCATCACGACGGAGGCGTCCGGCCACAGGCGATAATCGAGGGCGTGGTTGAGGGACGCGATGGGCCGCAGGAACGCGAGGCGAAAATCCGGCGCGGTCCACCAGGGGGTCGTGCCCCGATCCATGGACTGGTGGAGATGGCCGCGATCGGCGTCCTGGAAGCGGAAGATATCCCAATCCCCCCACGGGCCGCCCTGCGCGCGGAGCTCGGGGTCGAAGGAGATACGGTGGATGTAGTCGTCCATCATGTACCCCGTGCCGAGCGTGGGCGCGAAGAGGACAGCCGCGAGCAAGGCGACCACGAGGGGGGCGTGGCGCGAGGAGAGGAGGCGCCTCAGCCGATCGATCATCGGCTGGCACCAGGGCGAGAGGATGTGCCGACGACGCGAGGCGAGACGACGACATCGAAAGAAAGGGCTCTTTCAGCAAGCCAGCTCATGCGCCTATAGAATGCATCTGTAATCGATGTGTCAAGTTCGATCCTCGCAAAAATACGAGGTCGAACTCCCGAGCAGGCGAGATCGCCACATCGCCGCTGAGCCCGACGCCGCGCCGGTACGTCGTGGCGGGCGCGGGGCCGTGTCCGCGCCGGGATCAGCGAGGCGCGCGCCGCTCCCGGATTACATCTGCTGCGATGAGCGGGGGCGATCTGGCGCTATGATGAGAACAACGATGTGCTCGATGTCGCCCCGGGCATGCCGCGGGTCTTCCTGGAGCGCGTCGCCTCCAGGAACACCTCTGGCGGGAGCTCGGTCACTGAGTGCCGGTCCTGTGCCTCGCGGGGATGGCTGCCTGCATGTCTCCGAGTTACTCCTATCGGCCAGCCGAGCAGGGGACCGCCATCGTCTCGGGGCACCCGGCGGCGCGTTATGGTATCCCGCCGGAGCGGCCGGCCGGCGATGTCCGCGTGGCGACGTTCGGTGTCGCCACGCTGCGCCTCGGTGAACGGGAGTCGTTCCCCGCGCTGCACGCTCGCCTGATCGTGTCCAACAGCGGCGGGGAGGCGAGGTGGACGCTCGACACGCGCGATGTGCGCGTCGAGATCGCAGGTGCGAGGCGGAGCGGTCCTGCGTTCTCGAGCGCCAGCGCGCCGGGGCTGCCCGTTGTCCAGATCCCACCCGGGGAGCAGCGGACCGTTGATCTCTACTTCCAACTCCTGAGGCCCCTTTGCGCCCGTCACCGCGCCGCGGCGCGCCGCTCAGGCCGAGCGTTCCACACGCGCGTCGCCAGCGCGAAGCCGACGAGCGCGACCGGGAGCATGGCCGCGGGCCATGGCATCCAGTTCCCCGGGTGCTTCGCCGCGTCCCCCGACGGCAGGATGCTCCCGTAGAGGAACGACTGCGCGGCGGTGCCCAGGTAGACGAAGCCGTCGATGATGCCCGTCGCGACGCCGGCGTTCTTCCTCCCGCCGAAATCCATGCTCGCGGTCCCGGACAGCATGCCGTGGACGCCGATCACGCAGAGGGACATGAACACGACGGTCCACCCGGCGATGGGGAAGCTCAGCGTAAATAGCACGATGACCGCGCCGAACACGAGGCCTGCGTAGAGCACCGAGGCCACCGGGCCGCGGCGCGAATCGAAGACATGATCGGAGATGAAGCCGGCGAACACGCCGCCCAGGATGCCGGCGATGCAGAGGAGCACGCCCCAGTGCGCCGACACGAAGCCCTTGAGCCCGGTCTTGTCGGCGAAGATGAGGTACCACTTCATGACGGCGTTGCGGAGGAAGCCGCTGCAGAACTCGATGGCGACGATGATCCAGATGACCCGCTGTGAGAACATGCGCCGCGCGACCTCGATGGCCCCCAAGCGCTCGCCTGTGTCGCCCGAGGACGCGTCGGCGGTGTCGAAGTCCCGGAACCCCGCCTGGCCCGGCGTGTCGCGGATGAGGAAGACATCGAGCGCCAAAAAAACGAGCAGCAGCAGCGCGGGGACGTGGAACACCCACGGCATCGGCAGGTGTTTGGCGATGAATCGACTCCAGTCGTAGGCGAAGTAGAGCCCGAGCGAGATCAGGATGCCAAAGATGCCGCCGAGCATCCCGCGCTCGCGGACGTGGAACCATGGCGCGTTCACCTTGACGATGGATACGGCGCCGAAGCTCTGGAAATACATGTTGGCGGAGAAGAGCGCCGTCATCGCGGTGATGGCGGTGCTGTGGTCGAGCTGCCCTTCCTGAGCGAACCGGACGGCCACGCCCATCAGGACGTTCATGAGCGCGGATCCGCCCGCGGCGAGCAGGATGGTGGCGCGCCCGCCCCACCGGTCGGTGAGCGGCCCGTTCAGCAGGAAGGCGACCCCATAAACGGCCGAGCCCCAGCCGTCGATGTTCCCGAACTCCTGCTTGCTGACGAGGTGCAGCGCTCCGAGCTCCGGCGCGTTGGCGGAGAGGTTGTACCGTCCCATGTAGAGGAAGGCGTACGTGAGCCCGAGCGGAAACCAGTTGAAGAACCGCCGGCGCCGGAACTCCTCCGAGTGCCCGAGATCGATCTTCGGCAGCCGCCGCATGACGATCGCGATGGTCGTGAGCAGGAGCAGGATCGGCAGCAGCTGATTGAGCCACGCAGGCATGGACGCCCATCGACGATAACGGCCCACCGCACGAGCGGCCATGCCTTCGCGCTTCCCCCGCTCGCCCGCTCGCTCGAACTCCGTCCGTGAGGTCGCGGCGCGCTCAGTGACGTGTCGCTGTCCTGAGTTCCACCAGCGTGAGCCGCGGTCATCTGCCGTGGAGCATCGGCCCGCTGTCCTGAGAGCTGCCGGAGGGGGCAGGGAGCGCGTGCGGCGCGCGTGGGGACGGGCCGTGTCTGAGCATGGTCGGTGAATCGCCCGTCAAGGGCGATTCACCGGCCATGCGAGTTCGGCGGGGCCCCACGCGCGCCGCACGCGCTCCCTGCCCCCTCCGGCAGCCCCTGCAGTCTCCAGGGGCCCCCTTCCGACCCCCTCCAGGATCACCCCCCCCGCCCGCGGAAGATCGCGTGGCGGAAGAAGTTGATCTGGCTCTTGGCGAACTCCTTCGCCGCGTCCAGGCGGTCCCCTTCGCGCGACGAGCTGCGGATCAGCAGCTCCCCGTTCTCGTAGAGCTCCCGCGTCTTGCTCCGCTGGAGCTTCCCGCTCGAGGTCTTCGGCAGGATGCCCGACCCGACCGCCACCACGTCATCGACGGTGAGCCCCATGGCCTGCTGGACGACGCGGCGCACCTCGCCCTTCAGCGCCTGCTTCTCCTGCTCGTCCGACGCCGGCGTCTCGAAGACGATGACCACGCGCTCGCGGTCGTTGTGCGGCTTCATCGTCCCGAACGCGATCACGTTGCCCTTCCGGACCCCGGAGACGCGGCTCGCCTCCCACTCGAGATCCTGCGGGTAGTAGTTGCGCCCGTTGACGATGATGACCTCCTTCGAGCGCCCGCAGATATAGACCTTGCCCTCCGCGAGGTACCCGAGATCGCCGGTCCGCAGCCAGCCGCCCGCGAACGCTTCCTTCGTGAGATCCGGGTCGTTGAAATAGCCGGGCATCACGCTCGGGCCCCGCAGGCGGAGCTCCCCGACCTCGCGATCGCCGAGCGGGCGCGCGCTCTCCGCGTCGTCCGACGCGAAGACCCCGATCTCGTGCCCCTCGAACGCCGACCCGCACTGCACGAGCGACGACGCGCCCTCGCCGTCGGCCGGGACGGGCGTCGCCTTGCCCTCCTTCCAGAGCGTCTCGCCGTCCACCGCGTCGGTCTGCAGCCCGGCCCCGAGCGCGCTGAACGACACCGCCAGCGTGCTCTCGGCCATCCCGTACGAGCAGACGAACGCCTTCTCGTCGAAGCCGACCGGCGCGAACTTCTCGGCGAACGCGCGCAGGTTGTCGGCCCGGATCGGCTCGGCGCCGCACCCGGCGACCCGCCACGTCGAGAGATCCAGCCCCGCCATCTCCTGCTCTCGGATCCGCTTCACGCAGAGCGCGTAGGCGAAGTTCGGGCCGAACGACACGTTGCCCCGGTGGCGCGTGATCGTCTCCAGCCAGCGCACCGGGCGCTTCAGGAACAGCAGCGGCGGCAGGAACGTGATCGTGTTGACGTAGTACAGCGGCGCGATCACGAAGCCGATGAGCCCCATGTCGTGGTAGAGCGGCAGCCACGACACGCCCGTATCGACCGACTCCCGCACCCCCAGGCCGAGATCCACGATCGCCCGCACGTTCGCCGCCAGGTTCGCGTGCGTGAGCACCACGCCCTTCGGGCGCGACGTCGAGCCGCTCGTGAACTGGAGGAAGCACACGTCGTCGAGCTCGACCTTGACCGGCTTGAGCTCCTCGCGGGCGCCCCGGAGGCCCTCCACCGCCACGATCTGCTCGAGCGCCGGCGCCTGCGCCTGGATCGTGCCGAGCATCCGCTTGATCTCGGCGCTCGTGAGCAGGACCTTGGCGCCGCTCTTCGCGACGATGTGCAGCGTGTTCTCGAGGTAGCCGGTCAGCTTGCCGAGGCCGGTCGGCGGGTAGATGGGCACCGGGATGACGCCCGCGCGGATCGCGCCCAGGAAGGCGAAGATGAAATCGGCGTTGTCCGGCAGGATCAACGCGACGCGATCGCCCTTGCCGAGCCCGAGCGCCTGGAGCGCGCCGCCGAAGCGCGCGCTGGCCCGCTCGATGCCCCCGTGCGTGAAGAACGGCTCGTTCTCGCTCGACTCCTCGATGAAGCGATAGCCCGTCTTCGTGCTCGCCGCTGCGTCCTCGATCGCCTGAGCGACCGTCCGCGGTTTCCAAACAGCCGTCATCCCGAGAGCCTTCCTTCGTTCTTGAGCCGGAGCTCGATGGCCTTGACGACGTCGGCGACCGTGTCGACCTCGCGCAACATGTCGTCGGGGATCGAGAGGTCGAACTTATCCTCCATATCCGCGACGATCTCCATCACTCCCAGCGAGTCGAGGCTGAGGTCGGCGACGAGGTGGCTCGACTCCTCGATCTTTACCTCGCCGGCCGTGTGTCCCTCCAGGAGCTGGATGATCTCTGCCCGCAACGTCTCCCGTGTCCACGTCATCCTACGTTCCTACCCCAACTGCGGCGTGGCGAGGAGGGGCTTGCTCGGCCGCAAGGCCGCGGGAATTCGGCGTCGCACCCCCTGACCCGACGGCCGCGCGTGCATCAGGGACGGGCGGCATCGACGATCTCGCGCAGCCGACTGAGCCCCTCGAGCGCCCGCGCGCCGTACCACATGAGGTCCTTGCCGTCGCACCTGATCACGTGGCCACGGCGGGCAGCGGGGATGTCGAGGGAGCGAAATATTGCCGCGTCGGCGTCGGTGAAGGCGTGCGGCTCATCGGGCAGCAGGACGAGCTCGGGGGCGCGGGCGATCACCTCGTCGAGGGTCACGCGGGGGTAGCGCAGGTCGCGGCCCTGGACGCGCTCGGGGGGCAGCGGCGGCGCCTTGCCCAGGTCGGCCGCGAGCGGGTAGCGCCGGGGCCGATCCTCGAAGACGTTCTGCGCGCCCACGAGGTCGAGCACGTCGGAGATGAACGTGTCGCCGTGGACGGTCATCAGCGGGGCCATCCAGATCGGGATGAAGGCGCGGATCGGCGGGCGCTCGCGGCGCCGCGCCTCGGCCGCGGCGTGGACGCGGTAGGCGGCCGCGACCAGCTCGCGCGCGGCGGCCGGCGGCGGCTGGCCCGGGGCGCCGTGCTCCACGTTCGCCGAGGGCGCGGGCGCGCCGGGCTTCGTCGCGACGTGCCCGAGCAGGCGCGCCAGCCGGGCGAGGTGCGCCACGCCGTCGGCGACCCGCTTCGGGAACGAGACGAGCACCCGGAGCCCCGCGGCGTCGAGGCGCTCGATGTCGCGCTTGCTGTTCTCCTCCTGGTTCGCGACGACGACGTCGGGCTCTAGCGCGGCGATGCGGTCGACGTCGGCGTCCTTCGTGCCACCGACGAGCTCGATGCCATCGACGTCCCCCGCCGGCGCGACACAGTAGCGGGTGCGGCCGACGAGCTGATCCCGGGCGCCGAGCCGGAGGAGCGAGTAGGTGTCGCTCGGGACGAGCGAGACGATGCGCCGCGGAGGGGAGCGCCACTCGTGCTTGCGCCCCCGGTCGTCGACGATGCGGATGAACGACCCGGCAAAGGCCGGTCCCCAGCCTGCGCTGAACGCCATGCGCCGGATGTAGCCCGCCGCCGCGCGCGCCGCACGTGAACTGCGCGGCCCGCGCGCGCTGCGCGTGAACTGACGTGGACCGACGTGGACCGACGTGGACTGCGCGGCGCAGGGCCTGAACGGCGCGGTGTCCACTTAGTTGGCCCGCCCGGGCGAAGTCTGCGACGACGGCTCGTGCAGATCGATCGCCTCGATGTGCGTCGCGGAGGCACGCTCCCGTACCCGCCTTCCGGCCTGCCCGCTCTCCCCCTCGGCGCCGCGCGCGAGGAAGCCCCGCGCCGTCGGGCGGCGCCCCGCGGAGGGCGGCTGCTGCCGTGCCAGATCGGCCGCTACACGCTGTTCGATCACATCGGCCAGGGAGGGATGGCCGATCTTTACCTGGCCCGGGTGCGCACGGACCTCGGCGCCGCGCGCCTCGTCGCCATCAAGGAGGTCGCCCCGAGGTTCGCGCACGACCCGCGCTTCGTCGAGATGCTCGCGGGCGAGGCCAGGCTCGCGGCGGGGCTGCGCCACGCGTCCATCGTGCAGGTCGAGGACCTCTGCCGCGAGGACGGCTCGCTCTTCATCGCGATGGAGTACGTCGAGGGCCTCGACCTGCGCGAGCTGCTCCGCCGCTGCGCGCGCCAGAAGGTGAAGTTCCCGGTCGCGTTCTCGCTGCTGATCATCGCCGAGGCGCTCCAGGCGCTCGCGTACGCCCACCGGAAGGGCGTCGTGCACCGCGACGTCTCGCCGTCGAACGTGCTCCTGAGCTTCGATGGCGAGATCAAGCTCTGCGACTTCGGCATCGCCCGCGCGCACGAGCGCTGCGGCGCCATGGACGAGGCGCTGCAGGGCAAGGCCGGCTACATGAGCCCCGAGCAGGCCCGGGGCGACGCGGTCGACGCGCGATCCGACGTCTTCGCGGCGGGCATCCTGCTCTGGGAGCTGCTCGCCGGCCGGCGCATGTACAGCGCGGGCCCCGGCGCCGCGCTCTCCAAGGAGGCGGCGCGGGGCGATCTTCTCGAGCTCGCGCGGCGCGCGTCGATCCCGCCGCTCGTGGAGCGCGGGCTCCCCGACGAGGCGGCGCTCCACGCGATCGTGGCGCGGGCGCTCGCGGTCGCGCCCGACGAGCGCTACCCGAGCGCGGCGGCGATGCTCCAGGACATCGTCGCCTACGCGGCGGCGGCCGAGCTGACGGCCAGCCCGCTGCGCTTCGGGGCGTGGCTGCGAGACAACTTCGGCACGGAGCTGGTCGCGCCCCGCCGGGCGCGCGAGCGTGCGGTGCGCGCGCTGGAGCTCGGTCCGCCTGTGGTGATCGAGCCGATCGCGACCGTGGCTATCGCGCCGAGCGCGGTGGAGGGCGGCGCGCAAGGCGCGATGGCTGCGGCAGCGCCGCTGGCGATGGCAGCGCCGCCGGCGACGGAGGCCGCCGCGCGGCTCACGAGGGCGGCCGGCGCGCAGGGCGCAGAGCCCGCCGCGCGGGCCGTGGCCGAGCCGCCGCCCTGGGCCAGGACGCAGCCCTCGCTCGCCCGCCCGCAGCAGCGCAGGCTCGTGCCATTGCTCCTGCTCGGCGCGCTGCTGTTCGCCCTCGCCGCGCTCGTCATCGCGGGCCGCTATCTCGCGGCGCGCTAGCGCCCGCCCGGGCGAGGAGAACGTATCTCGCTCCCGTCGGGCGCGCCGGCGCTCGTCGCGGTCACCCCGCGTCGGCGATCGGCGCTTCGGGCACGGGCACCTGCATCTCCGGCTTCCGCGCGCACGCGTCGTTGCCGATGCCGACGCCGTAGCGGTAGATGAGCTCTCCGCCGAGCCAGCCGCTCGCCCCCGCGAGGCCGAACCCCGCGGTCGACAGCGCGATCCCGAGCGGCCGCAGGCCGATCGCCCGGGAGGCGAGCGAGGCGCCGTACAGGCCAGCGATCGCGAGGTTCAAGGCGCCGTGGACGAAGCCGATCCGCTTCGCGGGGCCGAGGGTGGTGCTCCAGTCGGCGAGCCCGGCGAAGGTGGCCACGAGCGCCCCGCCGAGGCCGATGGCCACGGTCGCGTCCGCTCCCCGATGGAAGCGCCGCCTGCGCCCGATGCCGGCGAGATCGAGCACCAGCGCGCAGGACCAGGCGCCGATGGGGATGGTCACAAGCACCGGGTGCAAGGGGTGCCCGAGGAACTCGCCATGCAGCACCTTGGCGACCGTGGGCGCTCGCCTCAGCACGGACTGGATCCCGCGCTGAAGCGGGTCGGCGATCTGGTCGATCCAGTCCTGCTCCTCGATTCCCCCCAAGACTGCGGTTCCGATCATGTCCCCTCCTCCGAGGCGCGTGGCTGCGCAGATTTCCAGCGCATGGCGCCCGCCCCGCCGACCGTCCAGCGGTGAACCCCTGACCGGATCCCGAGCAATCGGCGGACCCCGCGGAGCGGGTAGGGCGTTCCCATCCCCTCCCGCGGTGCGTGCGTCTGCGACGCGCGAGCTGGCCACACAGTTCGCTTCTGCAAGGGTGCTCTACTGAAATTTCAGGTTCGAAATCAGCGAGCGACCCATCTGGAGCGAAATACGTTCGAATCGCGAATCTCGCGGATGGCATGGACGGTGCTCTATGTCCGGCCAGCGCTGCCGGCGCGGCCTTCCCCCCCCGAGGCCCCGGCGGCGCTTTTTTTTTGGACTCTTTCCTTTCCGGGCCCAGCGCGGGTGCCCGCGCGCATGCCCTGCGTTCCTCGTCCTGGGCGGCGTTCTCTGGTATCTCGCCCGTGCCGCGCCGCGCGCGGCCCTCCCGGAGCGATGCCCCTCCTCGCCGACGTCGCGGTGCCCGTCCCGCTCTCGCAGGCCTTCACCTACGAGGTCCCCGCCGCGCTCGCCGGCGAGGTGCGACCGGGGGCGCGCGTCCTCTGCGAGTTCCATCGGCGCAAGCTGCTCGGCGTGGTGCTCGCCGTCAGCGAGCGCAGCGCGGCCATCGATCCGTCGAAGATCAAGCCGCTCGCGGCGCTCGTCGACGCGCGCCCGGCGCTGCCAGCGGAGCTGCTCGCCTTCCTGCAGGAGCTCGCCGCCTACTACTTCGCGCCGATCGGCGAGGTGCTCCGCCTCGCGCTGCCGGCGATCGAGCGCGAGCAGGTGCGCGCGCTCAAGGCCCAGGGGGAGCTCGACGGCGTCCTCGACCTCGGCCGCGCCAAGCAGGTCGGCGGCCGCAAGGTCGCGTACGCGAGCGCGACCGACGTGGTCGAGGAGCCCGGCACGCTCCGCGGGCAGGCCGCGGCGGTGCTCGCGCTGCTCCGCGCGAACGGCGAGCAGCCGGTCGCGCGGATCGAGGAGCGCTTCGGCAACGCGCGCAGCGCACTGAAGAAGCTCGCCGAGCGCAACCTCGTCACCCTGGACGAGCGCGAGCCGCCGCGCGATCCGTTCTTCCGCCGCGCCGAGGAGCGCGACGTGCCCCCCGAGCTCAACGCGGCGCAGGCCGAGGCCGCGGAGCGCATCGACGCGGCGCTCGCGGCGCTGTCCGCGCCGCCCGGGGGAGGGGAGCACCCCGCGAGCACCCACCAGGAGCCGCGGCCCGTCGGGCAGGAGGCGCGGCGCATCACCCAGGAGCCGCGGCCGAGCGCGTTCCTCCTCTTCGGCGTGACCGGCTCCGGCAAGACCGAGGTGTACCTGCGCGCCATCAAGAGCTGCCTCGAGCGGGGCCGCGGCGCGCTCGTCATGGTGCCGGAGATCGCCCTCACCCCGCAGCTCGTCGCGCGCTTCCGCGCCCGCTTCGGCGACGAGCTCGCCGTGCTGCACAGCGGGCTGAGCGACGCCGACCGCCACGCGATGTGGGCGAGCCTCCACGTCGGCAAGGTGCGCGTCGCCATCGGGGCGCGCTCCGCGCTGTTCGCGCCGGTGCCGGACCTCGGCCTCATCCTCGTCGATGAGGAGCACGACGGCTCGTTCAAGCAGGAGGAGGGCGTGCGCTACCACGCGCGCGACATGGCGCTGCTCCGCGCCCACCGCGCGGGGGCGGTGTGCGTGCTCGGCTCCGCGACGCCTTCCATCGAGTCCGTCGCGCTCGTGCGCCGCGGCAAGCTCGCCGAGCTGCGCCTGCCGGACCGCGCGCACCGCGAGGCCAGCCTCCCCGAGGTCTCCCTCGTCGATCTCCGCCGCTTCGGCGCCGGCCCCTCGGGCGATCCGCTGATCTCCCTGCCGCTGCACCGCGCGCTCGAGAAGACGCTCGCGGCGAAGGAGCAGGCGATCCTCTTCCTGAACCGCCGCGGCTTCGCCCCGAGCGTCGTCTGCGGCTCGTGCGGGACGCTGACCACGTGCGACGCCTGCTCGGTCGCGCTGACGTACCACCGCGGGCGGCGCCGCGACGCGCGCCCGCCTTCGCCGGCCGGCGCGCCCGCGCCGGCGGCGCCGCTCGAGGAGCGGCCGGAGGGGGGGCGGCTGCGCTGCCACTACTGCGACTATGCGGGGCCGCTGCCGGACCGCTGCGGCTCGTGCGGCGCGCGGAACCTGCTGCTCGAGGGGCTCGGCACCGAGCGGCTCGAGGCCACGATCGCGGGCTCGTTCCCGGAGGCGCGCGTGGCGCGCCTCGATCGCGACGTCGCCGGCAAGGATCGCTCGCAGGCGATCCTCGCGAGGATGCGCGAGGGCAAGATCGACATCCTGGTCGGCACGCAGATGGTCACGAAGGGCCATGACCTGCCCAACGTGACCCTGGTCGGCGTGGTGAACGCCGACGCCGCGCTCGGGCTGCCCGACTTCCGCGCGGCCGAGCGCGGCTTCCAGCTGCTCGTGCAGGTGGCCGGGCGCGCGGGGCGGCGCGACCGCCCCGGCCGGGTGCTCATCCAGACGCGCAACCCCGAGCACCCGGCCATCGCGTTCGCCGCGGCGCACGACGTGCCTGGCTTCCTCGAGCGGGAGATCCGCGACCGCGAGGAGGTGGGTTATCCGCCCGCCACGCGCCTCGCGCTGCTCCGGATCGACGCGGTCGACGAGGGCGTGGGGCGCGGCGCTGCGGCGAAGCTCGCGGCCCACGCCCGCACCTGCCCCGAAGGGGTCGCCCGGCGCGTCGAGGTGCTCGGCCCGTCGGCGGCGCCGATCGCGCGCCTGCGCGGGCGCTACCGGTTCCGCGTGCTCCTGAGGGCGCGCGAGCGCGGTCCGCTCCGGGGGGCGCTCGCGGCGCTGGCCGGGCTGATAAGGGATGGCCTTGATCGGAACGCCCGGGTGATGATCGACGTGGATCCGGTCGCCATGCTGTGACGGGTGATCCGCGGGGAAACGGGCGCGCTCGCTGCGCCTGAGGCGCTCTCTATCCAGGCGGGGTGACGTCGGGCGGGGTGACGCCAGGCGCGGTGAGGCCGGGCGCGGTGACGCCGGGCGCGGTGAGGCCAGGCGCGGTGAGCTCGCCGAGCTCGTCGCGCGACGCGCGCGAGAGCCGCTCGAACTCCGCGCCCAGCCAGTCGAGGAACGCCGCGTCCCACGTCGGCCCTTCCGGGCGGGATGCGACCGCCTCGGCGAGCTCACGGTCCCAGCGGCCGTAGACGTCCCGGAGGAGCGCGTGCGCCCGGCGGCTCTCGGCGGACGCAGGATCCGTCTGGCCGTCCGTGCGCTCGGCGAAGGCGTCCTCGCAGAGGAAGTAATTGCATGTCGCGGCCCGCCGCTCGGCGGGGACGGTGCAGCTGCGCGCGCCGTGATAGACGCACTTCGACTGCCGCGGGGCCGTGCGCTCCTCCCGCTTCCGCACGCGCCGGAGATCGAGTCCGCGGCTCACGGGGAGCAGGTTGCCGGCGGCGATCTGCTCGAGCAGCCAGGCACGGCCCTCGAGGGAGACGATGCGCCCGATGTCCGTCCAGTCGAGCTCGGGCGGGCTGACGCAGCACCCCGCGGGGCCTTGCGGGCACTGGGCGCACAGCGTCGAGTGCAGCCGGGTGTGCTCTCCTGAAAGCTCCAGACGGATCATCGAACCCCTTGCCGTCCCCCGAAGGGGCCGAGACACGCGCTCGATACAGCGCACATCCTGCCAGCGAACGCGCCAGGAATGACAGAAGCGCCCAGCGGCTGCAACCGACGCGACCGACGCGACCGACGCAACCGACGCAACCGACGCAACCGACGCAACCATCGCATCGCTGACCGCGCCTCGATCCGAGCAGCGGCCAAGCGCCCCTCCTCACCGACATAGCGATCGAGAAGCGCGAGAACTCGCACTCCCGGGCGCTCTTGGAGGAGCTGAATCAGTTATAGTAAGTAACGGTCAACGACGCGCGTCCCGCGTGAATGCAGGGAGAAACGTGCGATCGTCCTTTTCCGGCCGCGGCGGGAGTTGATAGGCTGCGCCGGCCATGAGCGATGAGCTTCCCAAGGAGGTCGGTCGGGCCATTCGCGTGCTCCGGCAGCTGCACGGGCTCACTTACGCCGAGTTCGCCGAGAAAGCGCGCCTCTCGGCGACCTACCTGCGGCAGGTCGAGCGCGGCGAACGCGATCTCGGGCTCGGCGCGCTGGCGCTCATCGCACAGGGGCTCGACTGCGACGCTCGGCTCCTCCTGCCCGGCGACGGGAGGAGCCCGGTCTCCGCGGTCGTCGCCGATCGCTTCGATCGCGCGCCCGAGGCCCTCCAGGAGGCGCTCCTCTTCCTGTTGATCGAGCCCGACGACTCGCCGAAGAAGCAGGCCATCCTCGCGCTCATCAACGAGGATCCGGAGCGCGCGCGGCTCCGCTCGCGGCCTCGGTCGGAGGAGCGCGGGTCGCGCGGCTCCACCCCCTCGTCATCGAGCCGGCGCGGGCGATGAGCCCCTGCTGAGCCCTCACGTCCTCGCGGACCAGCCCGTGACGCGAGGTGGCCCGGCGCCGGACTCCTGCCGGCCACCGCCCCGCGTCTCTGCGCCGGGCATCGACGCGAGGCGCCGCGTGGCCAGCTGCTGAAATGCGGCGAGCGCTCGGCTCCGCCGCTTGTACGCCGTCGAGAGGGGGATTCCGGCCCGGCTCGCGAAGTCCGCCATCGGGACGCCCTCGATGTCGTGGGCCATGAGGATCGCGCCGAACTCGGCGTCGAGCTCGCGCAGGACCGCGAGCACGAACAGGCGATCGCACTCCGAGATGATCTGCTCCTCGGCCGAGGGCTCGTCGAGCTCTGCGTCGAAGTCGTCCGGCAACGGCTCCTCCCTCCGGCGCCGCTCGCGCAGCCCGTAGTGGGACGCGGCGTGGACCGCGATCTTGTTCAGCCAGCGATCGGACGGCCCGAGCTCCGGATCGTAGTTCCCGAAGCTCTCGTGCGCCGCGAGCATCACGTTCTGCGCGATGTCCCAGCGATCCCGGCGCGGAACCCCCAGGAGGCGGAGCCATCGCCGCACGAGCACGATCGTTTTCTTGTTGAAGATCCGCCAATAGGCGCCTTCTCTGTCGTTCGGCGGCCCTGAACCGTGGCCTCGACGCCCCGTTCCCGACATCGCGTAACGATCGTTATCACAAGAAACGGAACTTGCAAAAACTGGTCGGGGCGATCACAGGCGAAATTTGATCGAAAAAGTGGTCAGGTGTATGCGCATGTGGTTAACGCTTGCGCCACCCTCCGCGTGCGCATTCGCGCGCATGCAGGCCGAATCGCTCGGGAAAGCGTCGTTCGACGATGGTTCTCGCGATGTAACGATCGTTCCTCATCCGAACTGCTCCAGGGTACCTTCGGGCATCGTCGAGCACGATGGTGCTCCGCCTGGCAGCTGCGGCGCGATCGCCGCGCGGGCGGGCTCGGCGGCGGCCTGGTGCACCGCGGCGGCGGGCGCCTCCACGCGCAGGCAGGCAGGCAGGCGAGGCGCCGCCGCTTTCCTCGCTGGACTCCGCCGCATCGCGCCGGTAGACAGGCGGCGCTCGATGTACAGCTTCCATCGAAGGATGCCGGCCCCAGGGCGGAGCGGCGCGCCCTGCTCGGGGCGTGTCGCGACCGTCCGCGCGGGCTCGGGCGGGGCGCTCATCGCTCATGTCGGCTGACGCGGGGAAGCCAGGGACGGCGCGCGGCGACGGCGCGGCGCCCGCGGCGAGCGACGCGGCGGAGGTCCCGGCGCCGCGCCAGCGGGTCGCCTACTTCGGGCGGCCCGGGACGTTCAGCCACGAGGTCGCGTCCCGGCGCTTCGGCGCGAGCGCGGACCTCACGCCCCGGCGCACGATCTCGGAGGTGTTCGACGCCGTGGCCGGCGGCGCGACGACCTACGGCGTCGTGCCGATCGAGAACGCGCTGGGCGGCCCGATCTACGACACCGTCGATCAGCTGATCCGCCGCGAGGGCACCGGCGCCGCGCTCGCCGTGTGCGAGGAGCTCTCGCTGCACGTCACGCTGTCGCTCCTCGGCAGGGCGGGCGTGGCGCCGAAGCGCATCTATTCGCACTTCGTCCCGCTCAAGCACTGCGGCGACTGGCTGCGCGAGACCTACCCAGACGCGCAGATCCTCGAGGCCGAGAGCACCGCCGAGGCCGTCGAACGCGCGGCGCAGGACGGCGAGGCCTGCGCGATCGGCAACAAGGGCGCGGCGGCCATCTACAAGCTGGAGATCCTCGTGCCGAAGCTCGGCGCGAAGGGCGAGAACATCACGCGCTTCTTCATCGTCGGGAAGACCGCGGAGCCGCCGGCGTCGGGGGGGCGGACGCTGCTCCTGTTCGGGCTGGACCACCGCCCGGGCGCCCTGGTCGCGGCGCTCTCCGCGCTCGGGAGACACCACATCAACCTCACGCGCATCGTCTCTCGCGCGCTGCCCGACAGCCCTGAAGAGTACCTCTTCCTCGTCGAGTGCGAGGGCAGCACGGAGGAGCCTGCGTTCAAGGAGGCCCTCGCGCTGCTCGAGCAGCACGCGACGGGCGTACGCTCGCTCGGCTCGTTCCGCGTCAGCCAGAAGTACGAGTAGAGCGCCCCGGGTCGACCCGCTGACGATCGCCTAGCCGCGCAAGCCCTGGCCGCGCGGCGCGGCCGGTACGTCCGATGACCGCGAGTCCGCCGCGGCGGGCGTGCGCCTGCCGCTCATCGCGTAGGCGCCCCCACGCGCGGGGACGACAACACCGCTGCGAAGCTGGGAATATCTTCGCGCGGGGTATCCCGCGTGACTCATGCGCTCTTTTCAATAACCAGTTACCCCTCGCCTGTGACTAGAACGCTCGCCAGGTGCGGTCTCGCACTTCTCAATAGGCAGGGTGACATGGATCTGCATTGGCGATGGCTCTTCGTTGTGGTGCCGGCGCTCATGGGTTCTCTGGAAGCGTGTGATGTGGACCCATGGGAATCGGAGTTGACGGGCGACAGTAAGCTGCAGAGCGGCGGAGCGGGCCAGAAGCACCGGCCCGTCGGCGCGAGCTGCAGCTGCGATGCGGACTGCGACGGCGAGGCGGCCGTCTGCATGCTCGGCATCTGCATGCAGCGCGCGGCGGGGCTGTGTACGGCGCCGAACAGCGAGCAGGGCTGCGCGCCCGGCTCTCGCTGCTTCAACACGGACATCCTCTCCGACTCGGGGGTGTGTTATCCCCTCTATGATCCAGCGACCTGCGATGGCGTGCAGAACCGTCATGGCCTGTGCTCTCCTCGGCGCGGCGACGGGTGCAACGCGGCCTGCGGCGCGGCGTGCGCGGAGGATACGGTCGGCGCCGGGGAGGTCGGCGCGGCCTGCGACGACGAGGAGGCGTGCTCGCTGCGCGGCGGGACCTGTTATCGCGACGAGGATCCCTCGGCGCCGAACGGCTGGGTGGAGGGGTACTGCCTCGCCTTCGACTGCGAGAGCGACGACCAGTGCGGGCCGGGCGCGGGCTGCTTCCCCGCGGCGGAGGGCGGCTCGCCCGTGTGCATGAACACCTGCGGCAGCGATCTCGACTGCCGGCCTGGCTACGTGTGTCACACCGTCGACGGCGAGGACAGGTCGGCCTGCTACGCTGGCTGCGACGCCGCGTCGACCTGCCCGGAGGGCACGACCTGCCTCGGGGAGCTCTGCGTATCGGACGATGTCGCGTGCTCACCCGACGTCCCGTCCGGCTGGTGTCCGGAGGGCAGCTCCTGCGATGGCGGCGAGTGCCGCAAGGGCCCCTCCGGCTGCGGCGCCGAGGGCGACGCCCTCGAGCCCAACGACGATCTGGGAGCAGCGGCGACCGCGCCCACGGGCGTCACGAACGAGCTCACCCTCTGCGAGGGGGACGAGGACTGGTTCAAGATCGTCGTGCCGGAGCGGACCATCGTCCGCGTGGGCATCCGGTTCCGTCAGGCCGCCGGGGACATCGATCTGGTGGTCTATGACGGCGTGGGCCGCCTGCTCGGCTCGCGCGACGGCGCGCAGTACCCGTACTCGTACCGCGATCAAGAGACGGACACCGAGTTCTATGGATTCTACTCCGAGCGGGGTGGTGCCGAGTACTTCGTCCGGGTCGTCGGCCATGACGGCGCGCAGAACGCCTATGGCCTGGACGTGACATCGACTCCGTATGTCGATGGCCCAAGCTGCGTGGACGCCGGCTTCTCGTTCGACGAGTGCGCCGGCTTCGGCGAGGGCGGCGGCGGGCTCTTGCCGTTCCCGTTCCCCGACCCCGACGACTCGGTGGTCGGCGGCGGTTACGTCTGGGAGACGTTCGGCAATTACCGCTTTGCCAGGCGCGAGCTCATCATGCTCGTCCGGGACGCCCTCGCCGAGACGATGCGGGCGTTCCCGGGCACGACGCCGCTCTCGCTGATCGACGTCTGCCAGATGAACGGCGTCACGCCCGGCTACGACGTCGACAGCCCGCGTCACCCCCAGTCGACGCACGACCAGGGTGGCAACATCGACATCGCCTATTTCCAGACCGACGGATCGAACGATGGGCAGATCATCTGCGGAGACGGGTCGAAGCACGAGGACGGGTACTGCTCTTCGGCGGCGAAGCGGAAGCACATCGTCGACCTCGAGCGGGAGGCGTTCTTCATGGCCCGGCTGTTCCGCTCGCCCCGCACGCGCGTCGTCGGCGTGGACAAGGTGATCGCGCCGTTCCTCTCGAGGACGGCGGCCAGGCTGAACGCTCTTCCGGCCCGGGATCGGCGGAAGATCACCGACGACGAGCTCGCGAGCTTCTCGGACCGGATGGCGTACGGCGAGGGGTGGCCATATCACCATCACCACATCCACCTCAGCATGGACTGGTGGCCGAGGGACGCCGCGGCCGGCGGCACGCCGGAGGCGTCGTTCGCGGCGCCGCCCGCCATCCATCGTTCGCCCGCGCTCGCGGCCGGGCAGCGGATGGTGTGGCCACCGCTGCCCGATCATGGTCGTGCGGTGAACGACTAGCGCCCCCCGTTCGGCCGCGCTGCCCGCCAACGGCGGAGTCGCGCGACGCTCGACATCCAGTACGCCCGGATCGTGAAGACTCCCATTGAAACCGCGTTCTCGCAGCTCTGTCTGGGCTGCAAGCACGTCGACCACGTCGGGTGCTGGCATCGCTTGTGGTAGAGCCCGCCTCCCTGGCGTCTCGGGCGACAGAAGGTCCCTTGTCGACTCGCATCCATTCTGCAAAAGTGCGCCGTATCCACAACGCACTCGTGCATCGAAGGGGCCTCGTCCTACTCCACAGCCGCTGGCCGCGGGGCCTCCTGCCAGGGGACATGCAACAAGCGACCGATGCCGGCCCGGACCACGGGATTCCCAGCGGCGATCGAGGTTCTTCGCACGTGGATCCAGGGTGGCGCGCAGGCCTCCGTCACCCTCGATCCATGACGCGCCGAAGCGCGTGAAACAGCGGAGGATAACTACATGAGGGCGGGAATGTGGGATTAGCTCGAGTCCCGCCTTCCACGCTCCGCGCCGCCATGCTTTACTGTCGCCGTTCTTGGGAAGATGCTGTCGCCTTTTCGGCGCCTTGTCCGCCGGACGGACAGGTCATCGGACCACCTGAGGAGAGTTTCTTATGAGCAAGGAACGAGATACCGAGACCCAGGGCCCGTCGTTCAAGGTCGTTGACCGGCGCCAGGCGCTCCTGGGGCTGGGGGTGATTGCCGTCACCGTGTCGTGCGGAGATGGCGGCGAGTCGGAGGAGCCCGGAGGCACCGGCGGCGGAAGCTCCACGAGCTCCGGGAGCAGCGGGTCCACGGGCTCGGCTTCGGGCTCGGGCACGGGAGGCGGGGGGTCCGACCCTGGCACCACCACGGCGGGCTCGGGCGGCGCGGAACCGGGCAGCACCAGCGCCACGGCGGGCTCGGGCGGCTCAGGCGAGGGAGGCTCCGAGCCGGGCACGGGAGGTGGTGGGGGTAGCGGCAGCGGTGACGGCCTCACGGCGCCGCCGTTCGACAATGTGCCGACGTGCAGGGCGCTCAACAAGACGGACGGAGCCGGCCAGGGCCCCTTCTTCATTCACGAGCTCGAGAAGAACGACGACATCTCCCTGGTCCGACAGGACATTCGTGGTCGCTACAATGAGAGCGCGCCGCCCGGCGTGGAGATGCATCTCCACCTGCGCGTGCTCGACATGAGCAAGCCCGATTGCGACGGCAATGGCGTGGGCTTGGCCGGCGTGGAGGTCTACATCTGGCACACGGACGGGCAGGGGTTCTACAGCGGCTTCGGGACGAGGGGTGGCGCCAACGAGCAGAAGCCCGACGCGCCGTACACGGGCAGGCCGGGGCAGAACGATCTCAACAACACGGACCGTTTCTGTCGCGGCGTGCAGACCACGGACGCGAACGGCGTCGTCTCGTTCCGGAGCATCTTCCCCGGCTGGTACAACGGCCGCGACGTTCACATCCACTTCGTCTGCTTCAAGAAGGGGTCGATGTCGAAGGGGCGCACCACGTACCAGGGTGGAGATCACATTTTCACGACGCAGTTCTACTTCGACCCCGCCTTCACCGACTCCGTTCATACCAAGTACGATCCGTACAAGGCGCGCACCACCGGCAGCCTGGCGAATTACTACCAGGGCGCCATCAAGGCCGACGAAGCCGGCAACAGCGGGCTTCGTGCCAAGGCCGTGCTGGAAGGGGACATCGTGATCGCCCAGATGCAGATCGCGGTGAATCCGGCCTGAGGGAGCGGGCTCGCTTCCTTCCCACAGCTGCGTCGACCGACCGCCGGGCGCGTTCGAGCCGCGCCGGCGGGCGCCCCTCGCCGGTCGACGCTGTCCGCTCGATGAGACCCCGCTCATGAGAATGTCTTGATGCCACGGGGATCCCGCGCGCGCCTCCTTGAAGTAGCATCACGCGTCCTACGCAAGACAGCACTCCCCGGACTCGCTCGGCGTGACCGACCGGAGCTGTCATGATGATCGCCTGTCGCCGGGAGCTCGGAGTCGTCCTCCGAGGAGGGCCGATCAACGGGGATCCGGCGGGCGCGGTGCGGATCCCGTTGGTCTCCGCGCGCGGGCAGGAAGAGGGGCAGCGGGCATGCTAGGCTCGGGGCCATGCGACGCGACAGCCCTGACGCCGCTCCCTCGTCCATGGCCAGCGAGGTCGGCGGCTACTTGCTACGGCAGTTCGAGATAGCCTGGCAGCTCACCAGTTTTCACCTCGACGGGCTTTCCACCGAAGAGTGCTTGTGGCGCCCTGCTGACCAGGGATTGCACGTTCGTCAAACCCCCGATGGCCGGTGGCGCGCCGACTGGCCGGAGCACGAGGGATACGATCTCGGCCCGCCGAGCGTCGCGTGGCTGACGTGGCATCTCGGCTTCTGGTGGTCCATGGTGCTCGACCACGCCTTCGGCGACGGCGCTCTCGCTCGCGAGGACGTGACGTGGCCTGGCAACGCCGACGACGTGCGCGCGTGGCTCGGAAGGCTTCAAGGCCAGTGGCGAGCGGTGATCGAGCAGGCGACCGACGACGACCTGCGCTCGACACGACGGACGCGATGGCCTTTTCAGGACCGTCCGTTCGGTGATGTCGTCGCGTGGGCCAACGTCGAGCTCACGAAGAACGCCGCCGAGATCGGCTATGCACGCTTCCTCTACGCACGAAGGCCGCGCAGCTAGGGGGGCGAGCCTGCGTGCCTGGAGGGCTGGTGGGCGCCGCAGGTAGGCACGGCGTTCCAGGGGAAGACGGGCTGCGTCGAGGCGAACGACTCGGCCTGCGAGCCGCTCCTGGGCTTGAAGATCGACGGCAAGCTGACGCTGGGGTGAGAACAGAACATTCTTCTACGCGATCCGCCATCTGCTGGAAGAGCCAGCTCGTCCACGGGTGACGAGGCACCCGAGACGTGAACGACCGATCCAGGGGGCCGATCAGGGCACGACCGTGATCCGATCGAGCACGGGCGGGGAGACGGGCGAGTTCGCCGCGAAATAGTCCCGCAGCGCGTCCAGATCCAGCGCGCCGCCGAGCCGATCGGTCCCGTCGTTGAGCACGGTGAAGCCGTCGCCGCCCGTCGCCAGGAAGCTGTTCACCGTCACCCGGTAGGTCCGCGCCGCCTCGATCGGGACGCCGTTGATCCGGATCGAGGCGATGTCGACCTTCGCGCCGATGGGCGCGCTCTGGCTGTACGTGTACGTGAAGCCGTCCGAGATCTGAAGGATCAGGCTCTGCCTTACGCCCCCCGCGTCCAGCCGGAACTGCTGCTCCAGCAGCGTGTCGATCTGCGCCCCCGTGAGGGTCATCACGACCAGGCTGTTGCCGAAGGGCTGCACCGTGAACACCTCGCCGAACGTGACCACCCCGTCAGTGGGCTCGGTGGCAGAGGCCGCGTACGTGATGTCCGCGCGGATGCCTCCCGGGTTCATGAACGCGATCTCGGCTCCGCCGGTCCTCGCGTCGCGCGTGGCGGCGAGCTGGGCGTCGGCGATCACCGCGCCCATCGTGAACAGCCCGGCGCCCATGGCCGGGACCGCGCGGTCGAGCGTCGCGGTGATGGTGCCGATCTGCGTGTTGGCGAGCGGTGCCGCGAGGTCCTTGTAGCGCGTCACCAGGGTGCTCACGCCCGCGTCGGGCGCTTCGCGCGTCACGATGACGTTGTTCGCCGTCTTTGCCGTCACGTCGCCCGTGCTCTTGCTGATCTCCAGATCGATGTCAGTCACCAGGCGGCCGAACGACGCCGCGCTCGTCACGATTTTGTCGCCGAGGATGCAGTTGTACGCCTGATGGGTGTGCCCTGAGACGATCACGTCCACGGCGGGGTCGATGTTCGTGGCGATGTCGACGATGGGGCCAGAGATGCCCGGGCACTCGTTGAAGAGGCCGGTGGGGAGCCCTCCCTCGTGGAGCACCACGACGATCGCCTCGATTCCCTGGGCCTGGAGCTCCGGGACGATGTCGTTCACCGTGTCGACCTCATCCATGAACGACAGCCCCGCGACGCCGATCGGCGTCACGATGGACGGCGTGTCCTCGAGCGTCATGCCGATGAAGGCGATCTTCACGCCGTCGAACTCGCGGATGTCGTAGCGCGGGAAGAGCGTCCTGCCGGTCGTCGTGTCGACGACGACGTTGGCGGCGAGGAACTTGAAGTTCGCGCCCGGGAAGAAGGTGCCGTCCGTGCAGCCGTCGGCCGGGCTGCACCCGCCGTACTGCATCCGGAGGAGCTCCGCTGTGCCCTTGTCGAACTCGTGGTTACCGACACCGTTGATGTCGAGGCCGAGGAGGTTCATGGCCTCGATCGTGGGCTCATCGTGGAACAGCGCCGACACGAGCGGGCTCGCGCCGATGAGGTCGCCGGCCGAGACCACCACGGTGTTCGGGTTCGTGGCGCGGAGCGCGGCGACGCGCGACGCCAGGTAAGTGACGCCGCCGGCGTCCACGGTGGTGTTGGTGGGTGTGGCAGGCACGGTGATCCTGCCGCTGCTGCCGGTCGGGGGCTCCAGGTTGCCGTGGAAGTCGTTGAAGGCGATGATCTGCACGCTCACGGTGTCGCCGCCGGAGCCGCCAGCGCCGCCGGTGCCATCCGAGCCACCGGAGCCGCCGGAGCCGGCAGCGCCGCTGCCGCCGGAGCCGCCCGAGCCGGCAGCGTCGCTTCCGCCGGAGCCGCCGGAGCCGGCAGCGCCGCTGCCGCCGGAGCCGCCCGAGCCCGCAGCGTCGCTCCCGCCGGAGCCGCCGGAGCCGGCAGCGCCGCTGCCGCCGGAGCCACCGGAGCCTCCAGCGCCGCCTCCGCCCGAGGTGGTGCCCGCCGCGCCGCCGCTGCCGCTGGACACCGCGGCGGGGGTCGTCACATCGTCGTCTCCGCAGCCCGCGCTCGCGACCGGCGGCACGCACAGCGCGGCTCCCAGGAGCGTGACCCGCCACGCTCGTGCGCATCGCCCGAAGACCCACGAAGCTCCGCTCGATCTCATCTCAGCTCCTCCACGCCGCAGCGCTCGCCGCTCCATGCTGCCACATGCTGGATTCCCGTGGAAACGTCCGTGTGAACGCCGCGCGGCGGGCTCATGGCCGGCCGCGGCCGCGGCTCCAGAACGCGACGACGTCCTCTGGCATCTCGCGCTCGCGCAGGACCCGGATGTCGTCGGCGTCGACGCCGAGCACAGCAGGGATGCCGCGGCTGCAGTGGCGAGACCACATGCTCAGCGTGTAAGCCCCCGTGTCGCGGATGAGCACGAGATCGCCGGGCGACAGCTCCGGAAACGCGAGCTCGCGGGCCAGCACGTCGCCGCCGAAACAGAGCGGGCCGCCGAGGGTGCACGGCGAGAGCGGCCCCTCCTTGGGCTCGGCCTCGGGATCGAGCGCCATGAAGTCATGGTGCCAGTCGTCCGGGTGATACGCGCGGCGCAGCAGGAAGTCGGCCCCGAGGTGGAGGATCGCTGTGCGCCCGGCCGAGTCCTTCTTCACGTACTCCACCCGCGAGACAGCGAAGCCGCAGCCCGCCTGGACCCAGCGCCCGAACTCGGTGATCAGCGCGGTCCCCTCCTCGAAGAGCGTCGGCACCTCGCGCCGCAGCGCGGCCGCGTAGTCCTCGAGCGCCGGGGGGCGGTCCGTGCTCCGGTAGGCGACGGGCAGACCGCCGCCGATATCCATGGTGCCGGCGGCGAGCGGCCCCATCGCGCGCCGGAGCTCCTGGCGCAGCGCCTCGACGCGGCCGATCCCGTCGACGAGCTGCGAGAGCGCGCACCCCTGCGAGCCGACGTGCACGTGCAGCCCGGCGAGCCACGGGTACCGCGCGAAGGCGGCGCGCACGGCGTCGGCCTGTTCGAGGGGGACCCCGAACTTGGAGCGCCGATCCGCGACGCTGGTCAGGGCGATGCTGGAAGCCCCGACCTGCGGGTTGATGCGCAGCCCGATGCGGCTGGCCGCCCCCTCGTGACGGACGAGCTCGTCGATGCGAGCGAGCTCATCGAGGTTGTCGGCGTTGAGCCGCACGCCCAGGCCGAGGGCCTCCGCGATGTCGGCGCGGGACTTCGCGGGAGAGTCGTAGACGATGCGGTCCGGAGGGCAGCCGGCGGCGAGCGCGAGCTTCACTTCCTCGAGCGAGGCCGCCTCGAGCCCAGCGCCGCAGTCGACCGCCGCCCGCAGGACCTCGACGAGGGGGTTCGCCTTGATCGCCACGGTGTGGAGGGCGCCCGGCGGGAACGCCGCGTCGATCCGTCCGATGCGCGCCCGCATGCGCCCCAGGTCGTGGAACAGGACCGCCGGCTCCACATCCATCCCGCGGCGCCGCGCCTCGCGGAACGCGCGCGCCATGCTCCCGGGATCCAGCCGATCCGTGTCGCTCATGGAACCTCCCTACCGCAGTCTGGCGCCCCGGAGCGAGATTGTCCGCCGCGCGGGCGCCGCGAAGGGGAGAGGTGCCCTGTTTCCTCGAAATTTCGTGTCGTTCGGCCGGCAGCGGGCAGGCGCCGTTCCGGCTTGCCGACGGGTGGCCCGGGTCGAGCTGGGGGCGGTGACGCACTGGCCCCCGGGCGCCCTGGGAGGATTCCCACGCGCTCAGGCATCGACGATGATGTTGAGAATGCTGGTGACCAGCCCCGAGGTGTACGTCGCCGGCATGACCACGCTTTCTGGCGGCGGATTGAGGCTGGACACCGGGATGTTCGTCGAGCGAGCCGCGTAGGCGGGCTCCTTCTTGAAGACCTCCGCGCCGAGGTCCGCTTCGAAATAGAGCTGCGTCGCGATCCGGCTGGTCGTGGCTCCGTTGATGCGAGCGACCATGTGGACGTGGACCGGCCGCCCTGCGTCCGACCCGGGATAGATCGACTTGAAGCCCACGATCCCGTTGCGGTCGGAGAGCTGCACGCCGCGGCAGAAGCGATCCTGGCTCTCCGGCGTACGCTCGGCCGCGCCCGTGGACGGCGTGGAGGGGTCCTGATGCTCGAAGCCGCTGGTGTGCCCCTCCGCGTCACAGTGCCAGATGTAGACCTCGGCATCGGGGATGGGCTCGTGGTTGTTCCGGGCGTCGAGCAGGCGGACATAGAGCCTGAGCTCGCAGCCGGGGTGGTCGTCCCGGATGTCGTTGCGAAACAGGCTGATGTCGTTCGGGATCTCGCTGTCGTCGATGAAGGACGACCCCCCGATGTCGGTGGCGGTCAATCGGCAGCTGCCGGCGCCCTTGAAGATCGACGGATCCAGCGCGTCGGCGCCTCCTGCGCTCACGCCGCCGCCCGCGCTGCTCGGGCTGGTGGCGAAGGGGCCCGCGGTGCTGCTGCCCGTGCTACCAGGGCCGTTCCATGCGCCTCCTCCGCCGCCGGTGCCGCTCCCGCGCAGGTCGCCGCCGATCTCGTCGTCCTCTCTGCAGGAAACGAGTACGGGCTTGGTGATGGCGAACGCCCCGAGCTTGACGAGGGGCTGCCGACGGTTGAAGACCCAGTCGATCAGATCTCGCGGCACGGCTCCTTGCCTGTTACCCATACAACGGTCTCCTTCGATGAGTCGCCGATCTGACCCGTGCAATCACCCTGGTTTGACCGGACACGGAGCGGCGCCTCGCCCGTGCGCCAGCGTCGGGGCCAGCGCCGGCGCTGCCCAGGCTCGCGCCGCGGCCGGCGGTAGGGCCGCGGTCGACGCCGCCAGCGCCGCTCGTCCCCGAGGAGGCGCTCGTCGGCGCCGCGTCATCCGGGGCGTCATCGCCGTTCCCGGTCTCGGACTGGCACGCCACCATGACGAGCGACGGGATGAGCGCGCCGAGGATGGGTCGGGGAGCACGGGTACCGAAGCCGCCCGAGGACAGGCTGCCCCACCCGCTGTTCACGGTGAGACAGTGCTTCAAGGACATACGGGCTTGGCCCTCCTAAGTAAGAACCGGGCGACGCGCCGAGGTGCGCGATCGCGGAGCGACGGACCACAGATGGGATATCGTCGCTCGCTCTCGTCGTCAAAAGGATCGATTGATTTCTGGACCGAGGGAGAAGTGGACATTCCGATGCTGAGGCCGAGTCGACTCGCGGGCGGCTGGTGAGGACAGGACCGACCTCCCCGGGAGGATCTCACGCCAACCTGCTGAGCACGGACCGTGCCTTGGCTGCCGGGCTCGTTGCATCTCGTCTCTCTCTCGCCTCGTCCAGATACCTAGTGGAAGAGCCAGGGCTCTCCTCGAAGCAGCCCTGGCGAAGAAGTGCAGCGCGCGCGGTGCGCACAAGGTTTCCTGTGTGACTCAGACGAATTCCCGGAACGGGCCGATGTGATCACGCCGCGGGCGCGAGGAGGGGCCGTGCCGGTCCTCGGAGGCCGCCGCGGGGCAGCTGACCAGCGCGGATCCCGTTGTTTGGAGCGGCTGCCAGCGGGGGCGGCGACGGTTCGGGGCCTGGCGGCCGCCTGTACAGGTCGACTCGAGCCGGAGGATGAGCCCGCTCGCCCGAGGACCAGGCGGGCCTTGTCCGAGGGAGGCGAGGCACGATCGCCGTGCTCCCGCTCGGCGTGGGACCCTCCGGGCGATGACGGTGCAGGCGTAGCCGGACGTGGAGGGGCCCAGGGGCGCCGCTGGGGCCCTCGCCTGTCGGAAAGCCGACGGACGCTTCTGATTTTGTCGGTTTTGGTGTACTAGGCGCCCCCTCGAGAGCTCGAACCGGACCCCCGCATGACCCGCATCCTCCTCATCGACGACTCCGCCGCGATGCGGGCGCACATGCGAGCCGCGCTCGAGGGGGCGCCACAGCTCGGGCCGGCGGTGGAGATCGACGAGACGGCGAGCGGGTTCGAGGCGCTCCGGCGGATGCACGGGGGCGCCTATGACGCGGTGATCATCGACATCCACCTTCCGGACATCGATGGCCTCGAGCTCATCCGTTTCATCCGGCAGAGCCGGCACCATCGCGACGTCGCGGTCGTCATCGTCTCGTCGATGTCCTCGCCGCGCGAGCGCGAGCGGGCGTTCCGGCTCGGCGCGCATGCGTTCGTCGCGAAGCCGTTCGCCCCGGATACGCTGGCGTCTGCGGTCCGGCGGGGCGTCGCGTCGAGCCAGCTGCGCCTGCGCGTCGCGACGTAGGCGGGCGCGACGCCTCGCGGCGAGGCTTCCGGCGCACCGCTCCGAGCTGGTAGGGTGCGGGCCATGACGCTCCTGGCCCACCTCCGCCGCCTCCGCTTGGCTGCGCCGCTGGCGCTGCTCGTCGCGACCGCCTGCTCTGCCTCGTCTCCCACGCCCCGCGTCGAGTCGCCGACCGGGGCCGCGGCGCCGGCGCCGGCGTCGTCCGGCGCCGCGGATAGCCCGACCGGGCTGCTCTCGGAGGAGGACTTCAAGGCCCTCCACCAGCTCAGGGCGGACAAGGCCCCGCCCGCGCGAGGACAGACGGTCGAGGTGGCCGGCACGAAGGCGTACCTGAGCCTGCCGCGGGACGCGAAGCCGCCGATCGCGGGCGTCGTCGTCATCCACGAGTGGTGGGGCCTGAACGAGCACATCAAGCACTGGACCGATCGCCTCGCGGAGGACGGGTATGCGGCGCTCGCCGTGGACCTCTACGGCGGCAAGGTCGCGACCACGCCGGACGACGCGATGGCGGCGATGAAGGCGGTCGACGAGGCGAAGGGGATCGAGATCGTGCGCGCGGCGCACCGCTTCCTCACGACGGACGCGCGCGTCCTCGCGCCCCGCACGGCCTCGATCGGGTGGTGCTTCGGCGGCGCGTGGTCGCTCAAGCTCGCGCTGAACGAGCCCGAGCTCGACGCGGCCGTCATCTACTACGGCCGGCTCGTCACCGACCCCGCGCAGCTCAAGGCGATCAAGGCGCCCGTGCTCGGCATCTTCGGCAACCAGGACAAGGGCATCCCGCCCGAGGTCGTCAACGACTTCGACAAGGCGCTCCACGACGCGGGCATCGAGCACGAGGTGCTCCGGTACGACGCCGACCACGCCTTCGCGAACCCGTCGGGAGAGCGGTACAACACCAAGGCCGCGGCGGACGCGTGGGAGAAGGCGCGGCGGTTCCTGGCGGCGAAGCTGAAGGGCTGATGAGCGGCGCGGCGGCGGGGCTGGCGAGGAGGACTCAAGCGGCCATCCCCCTCGCCGGCCAGGCGCTCAGCGCGACGTGAGCCGCTCTATCTCCGCGCGCGCCTGCGCAAGCTGTTTCTCTGTCTCCTCGCGCAGGCGCTGCTCCTCCTCGCGCAGGTGCCGCTCCCTGTCGAGCTCCGCGGCCAGCTCCTCGGCGACGCGCTGCGCGTCCTCCTGGTGGGAGATGACCTGATCGAGCATCCCGCCAAGGCGGGCGATCATCTCGTCCGCGTCCTCGAGGGGGGCGTTGCCCGCGAAGAAGCGGGGGCGAGGGCCGTCGAGCAGCAGATCGAGGCCGAGCACCTCGGAGGCGAACCGGCCAGCCTGAGGCACGATGCGCTGGTAGGCGCGCGGGCGTGAGGGATCGCTCTCCTGGGCCGCGGGCAGCCTGTAGGCGTGCAGGCGCAGGCGGGCGCGGTCGAAGAGGAAGTACTCGCGGATGCCGAGCCGGGCGTAGCGGTCGACGTTGAGCTTGTGATCCTTCGTGCGGCTGCCAGCGACGTGGACCTCGATCACGAGATCGAGCCCCTTGCCCTCGTGGTCGACCGCCCACCGCATGCGCTCGTGGGGCTCGACGTCGACAACGGCGAGCAGGTCGGGCGCGAACCGCGGCTCGCCGGGATAGAAGACGGCGAGCTCGGAAGAGAGGTAGATCTTGCGGGCGGTGCGGCGAAAGAAGCCGTCCAGGGCGTCGAGCGCATCGCGCTTCGCCTTGCGGTGCGCGTCTCCCTCGGGGGGCATGAGCTCCAGCGGGACCTCGGCAGGGAGCATGTCGACGACGCGCGCGCGCTCGGCCGGGGTCATCCGCGCCCACTGCTCGCTCGTCGGCGCGCGCGGGTCCGCAGGGTCGAAGAGATAACCGGCAGGGAGGGCCTGAACCACACGCAAAGCCTAGCTCAACCGACCTCGCTCGGGGAGGCTCCCAGGGCGCCGCGCGCCAAGGGCACTCCTTGCACCCCTTACGGCCAGGCATCGTTTTCCGTTCGATTTTCAGGGGCGGTCGTCGCTCCTCGCTTCAGCGGAGCTCGCGCAGCGCTGCGATGAGCTCCGACAGCGACGTCGCGTCGCTCCGATCGAGCGCCGCCGAGCCCGCGGCGAGCGCCTCGGCGAGCGCGCGCGAGCCCCCGGCCTCCGGCGCGGCGGCGGCGACGGCCGACTCGGCGCGCGCTATCTCCGTCACGAGCGCGCCGATCGCCGCCGGATCGATCGCCGCCGCCCTCGCCGTCGCGGAGAGCGCGCCCGCGGCGCTCTCGACCTGCTCGACAGAGGCGCGCGTCGAAGCGTGGAGCTCCGCCAGGCGCAGCCGCTCCAGCAGCGCGCCGTACGCCGACTCCATCGCGGCGAGCTCGCGCAACGCGAGCGCCGCCGGACCCTCCGCGGCCTCTGGACCGGCCGCACTGTCGACGGCACCGAGCGCGCCCGGCGCGCGCCGTCCTGCGATCTCCATGACCTCGGCGCGCGCCGCCCGCACCTCGCCGAGGAACGCCTCGAGCGACGTCGCCGCCGGCGCGAGCGCGCCCGCGCCCAGGGTCGCGAGCGCCTGCGTGGCCTCGCGCGGCCGCCGCCGCAGCAGCCGCCGGAGGGGCGCGTTGCACGCGATCCGCAGCGCCGCGGCCTCCGCGGCGGCGAGCACCCGCTGGCCCATCGACAGCTTCAGCGCGGCCTCGTCGCACGCGCGCGCGAGGTCCTCAGCGAGCGCGCTCGCCTCCGGTCGCGTCTCCGATCGTGGCCCGTCCTGCGCGCCGGCGCGCTTCGCCTCGAGCGCGGCGCGCGCGTCGGCCAGCACGCCGACCGCGGCGCGCAGCCGCGCGACGGCGTCGTCGGCCGAGGCCGTCTCGGCGGCGAGGTCGTCTCCCTCGGCGTACGCGCGCTGGCTCGCCGCGAGCAGCCGGCGCCGCTCGTCGCCGGCCCGCAGCGCCGCGGCGCTCCGGCGGGCCCGCGCCGCCCCGAGCGCAGCCGCGCCGCGCGCGCCGAAGGTCCACGCGCACGCCGCGGTCGCCCCGATCGCGGCCGCGGCGGCGATCCCCACGGCGGCCGTCGGGACGGCCGCGCCCGCGCCCGCGCCCACGCGCAGCCCGATCATCCCGGCCGCGAGCGCGCAGGCCGCCGCGCCCGTGCCGACCGCGCGCGCGCCGCGCTGGCGGGGCGCGGCCTCGAGCGCCGTCACGCCGAGGTAGGCCACCGAGCCGAGCGCCACGAGCAGCAGGACGAGCGACAGCGGCGAGGTCAGCGTGATGAGGAGCCAGCCGAGCAGCGAGACGTCGATCATGGCAGCGCGCCGCTCGCCAGCGCGACCTCCCGGTCCTTCGCGCCGATCGACCCCGGCGCGCTCGTCACCTGGAACGACGCGCCGTCCCACACGATCGTCGTCACCACGAAGCGCACGTCCCTGCCCGGCGGATCGCTGCGGAACCGGACGCGCCACTCGAGGCGCGCGAGCTCCGAGGCGGGCAGCTGCACCGCCGCGAGCCCGACCGCCGGCGCGAAGGTGCCGTCGCCGAGCGCCGCGTCCACCTGGCCGTCCCGCGCCGCGAGGGCGAGCTCCGCGGCGTAGTCCTCCCAGAGCACGACGCGCAGCGCCCCGGGGCCGCTGAAGAGCTGGAGCTCCTTCAGCTTGCGGGCGAGGCTCTCGGCCTCGGCGCCGGGGGCGGCGCCCCCGGCGAGCAGCCGGCCGATGCGCGCCGCCGACAGGAGCCGCGCCCACGCGCGCGGATCGTCGGCCCCCGGCGTGCCCTCCGCGGCGGCGACCTTGCGCTGGATGCGGAGCGCCTCGTCGACGCGCCCGCTGCCCGCGGCCGCCGCGGCGAGCCTCAGCCAGCCCTGGGGCTCGGCCGGCGCGAGGTCCGTGAGCGTCGTGTACTGGCGGTACGCCGCCGCGTACCAGCCGTGCCGGAGGTAGACGTCGCCGAGCATCGCGCGCGACGCGGGGCTCGCCGGATCGAACTCGACGACCTCCGAGTACGTGCGCAGCGCGTCCGCCTCGAAGCCGCTCGACGCGAGCACGTCGCCGAGATCGAGCGCGAGCGCCGGGCTCATGAAGCCGCGGTCGCGCAGCCGCCGCCCGTAGGCGAGCGCCTCGTCCTTCCGGCCCGCCTCCGCGAGCAGGCGCACCCGCCGGATCTCCCCCTCCGGATCGTCGGGCCGGTCGGTGAGCGCCTGCCGCACCAGCGCGAGCCGCTCGTCCACCGTCGGGAGCGCCGCGAGCCGCTCGTCGAGGAGCGCCCAGCTCGCCCTCGGATCGACGCCCCCGAAGAGCGTGCGCCGCACCGCCGCGGAGATCGCGGGATCCACGCTCCGCCGGAGGAGCGCGTGCGCGATGAACCGCTGCGCCTCGGGCTCGCCGGCGAACCGGGCGAGCAGCGCCTCGGCGCCGCCCTCGGTGGACACCTTCGCCTGGAGGAGCGAGAGGAGCGCGGCCCTCGAACGCCAGTCCGGCAGCTCGCAGGTCGTGAGCGCGCCCTCATAGCGCGCGATGAGCT
The DNA here is from genome assembly GCF_051521375.1 of Sorangium sp. So ce693. Lineage (NCBI taxonomy): Bacteria > Pseudomonadati > Myxococcota > Polyangiales > Polyangiaceae > Sorangium > Sorangium sp. So ce693. The sequence continues at coordinate 10,192,896 of NZ_CP150347.1, read as the reverse complement.
CCTCCGCCGCCGTGGCGCGGGCGAGGCGCTTCGACCAGACGACGATGCGCTCGGCGAGCGGCCGCCGCGCGGTGTCGCTGCACGGCGCCATCGCGACCTGCGGGCGCCTCGGCGGCGGGGAGGTCCGGGGAGCGGGGCGCACCGCCGCGGGCGCTGCCTTGCGGGCCTTCTCCAGGCGCAGGATGGCGTCGGACGGCGTGATCGCACCGCCGCCGCCCACCGCGCCTTTGAACCCGAGCGCGCCGGCCGCGCGCCGCGCGGGCGGCTCGCCGGCCGCCGGTGCGCTCATGGGCGCATCCAGCGGGCGGGGGGCGTCCGCCTGGTTCGCCGGGGCCTCCTGCTTCAGCCGCGCGGGCTCTTGCTTCACCTCCGCCTCCTCTGCCGGGGGCGCCGCCGTCGCGGTGGGCGCAGGGGGTGGGGCCGCCTGCGCGGCGCCGGGCGAGGCGACATCCCCCCGGGCGCTCTGGTCCCGCTCGTTGCCCTGCTCCGCAATCGCCGGCGCCATCGCCGGCGCTGGCGCCGCCGCCTGCGCCCTCGCGCCGTAGCCGCCTTCTTTCGCCGGGCTCTCCTCGTAGCTCGCGCTCGGCTCGCTCCTCCCGCACCCGGCGGCGACGGCCGCGGAGGGCGGCGCGAGCAGCGCCGCGAGCTCGCGCTCTCGCTGGGGCGTGAGCGACGTCAGCCGCTCGCCCCGGAGCGGCGAGCGCCGCCGCCGGATCCCCTGGTTCATGTAGGCCTGCTCGCTCTCGAGCGCCAGCGTGCTCGTGAACGGCGTGATCAGCCCGTAGTCGAGCCCGAGCTCCACCACCTTGCCCCGGTGCGCCTCGATGTCGTCGCCGTCCGCGAGCAGCCGCCGCATCTTCTCGGCGGCCCAGAAGCGCGGCACCAGCGCCGCGCCGACGCCCCGATCGAGCTCGATGGGGTGCTCGCGGGTGTACTCCTTCCCCGCGAGCCGCCCCTTCACGATCGCCTTCGTGGGCAGCGCGTGGTGCGTGCGCGCGAGCAGCACCACCTCCTCGCCGCGCGACACCTTGCCGCTCGCGGTGAGCATCGGCTCGTCGAGCCCTGCGCCGAGGTCGATCGCGAGATCGGTGATGGTCGGCGTCTTGATCGCGCCGGCGAGGCGCAGCACCTCGGATGTCGAGCCCTCGGCCTCGTCGATCCGGAACGCCTGTCCTCCCCCGGCGCGCGCGAGCTCGCGGAGCAGCGCGTGGTTCGAGTTCTCGCCGACGCCGACGGTGAAGAAGCGCGCGCGCGAGCCCGTGAGCGAGCGCCGGAGGCGCTCCGCGAGGCGCGCGCCCGTCACCTCGCCGCTCGTCGCGAGCCCGTCGCCGATGTAGATGACCGCCGGCTGCTCCTTGCCGTGCACCCGCCCGAGCGCCGACTCGAACAGCGCGCCGAGGTCGGTCGCGCCCCCCGTCGCGTGCTCGGCCAGCCGCGTGAGCGCGGCGGAGATCTCCTTGTCCGACGCCTCGGCCAGCCCGTCCTTCGGGTGCAGGACGGCCGGCGCCGAGTCGAGCGCGATCAGCGCGAAGTGGTCCGACGGCGACATCGCCCGCAGGATCGCCTCGGCGGCCGCCGCCTTCTGCTGCCGCGCCGAATCGTCGGCCGACGCCGACGTGTCCACCACGACGACCAGGTCGGCGGGCAGCTCCTTGAGCTCGGCCCAGTCCACGTCGGGCACGTACCTGGCCATCACGTAGTCCGCGCGGTCCTCGCCCGCGGCGAAGCGCGACACCCGCAGCGGCGACGGCTTGGCCTTGACGGAGGCCTCGAGCTGGAAGTCCGCGCGCGGCTCGTAGCCGCTCCGCCGCATGCTCACCCGCCGCCCGCCGTCCTCGATCACCGCGTCGGCGAGCGTCGCGATCTGCAGCCCCTGGCCGGCCTGACCGAGATCCACGGAGAGGGAGAACTCGCCGATCTGCACGGGCTCGCTCGCCCGCATCGGGTAAACGTAAGCAAGCTTACCTGATGGCGCGCTGAGCAACTCCACGTAGCGCAGCACGACGCGCCGGGAGCCGCTGGCGGGCACGGGGAAGATGCGGGCGCGGTAGCTGTGCCCGTCGACCCACTCGAGCAGCGCCGGCTCGTGCCCGGTCTGCACGGCGGTCTGGTACCGCTGCGCCGCTTCCTTCCGCTCGATGACCTCGCCCTCGACGAGCACGCCGTTGGTCTCGACGGCGAACGAGCTCACGATCGCCCGCTCGGGCACGGTGAACCAGTACCAGCCCTCGACCTGGCGTCCGCCCGGGTTCGAGAAGGTCTGGTCCACCTCGGTCTCGGCGATGCCGTCGCGCAGGACGGCCCGCACGGATTGCCGGCTGATCTCGAGCGTGCGCGCCTGCGCCCCTGGGGCGCCCTGCAGGTCGACGCCGTAGATCCGGCCCGATCCGCTGCCTTCGCCTGCGAGCGGCCGGTGGTCGCCCATGCCTCCGGTCCAGTCCTCCCAGTAGGCGAGGGGCGCCACCTTGGGCGCGGCGCTGCCGGCGACCGTCGCCTGCTCCCCTGCGTGCACCTCGACGCGCCCGCCGGGGGCCGCGACGACGGCGAGCCCGCGCGCCACGTACACGCTCACGGCGTCGCCCGAGCGCCTCATCGACAGGCCGGCGTCGGCCGCCGAGACGTTGACGTCCCCGAGCGCGTGCGAGAGCCCGCCGCGCCCTTCGGGCGGCGCGTCGAGCCAGACCTCGCCCTGGGCGATCGAGAGCCCCTCTGCGCGGAGCGCGATCTCCGAGTCTGCGCGGAGGAACACCGCCGAGCCGTCGGCGAGGCGGACGAGCGCCCGCGCGCCCTTTCCTGTCGCGAGCTTCGCCCCGACCGGGACCGGTATACCGGACACCACGGTCGACTTCCTGTCGTCCTGCGCGCTCGCCGCCAGCGTGACCTCCCCCGACGACAGCTCGAGCCGCGCGCCGATCGCGCGGGTCTTCTCGGGCTTCGTCTCGTGGCTCAGGACGAGCGCGGTCACGCTGGCGGCGAGCGCGAGCGCCCCGAGCGCGAGCCGGAAGCGCAGGCCGCGCCTGCGGCGCGCGAGCTCGGCCCCCGCCCTCGCTGCGCCCTCTTCTGCCGGCGTGTCGGCCGGCTCTACCTGTTCATGCGACGACATCCAAGACCTCCTCGCCGCGGTGGCCCTCGCCCCCGGGAGCCCAGCGCGGGGCCGCATGCAGACGTCCCATGCCCCCCGGCGATCTACCGAAGCGATCGCGCTGGTCATCGTAACGGCAAAGCGCGGAGGAAGCGTAGCCCCAAGCCGGAGCGGGACGGCGAGCGGCGCTCCTCCGGCTGCCGCCTGGTGTGGGCACGAGCTGCGAGCCGCCCAGACGTCAAGAGAAGAAGAATTGAACGCAAAGGCGCAAAGGCGCAAAGACGCCAAGAGAGGAGAGAGAAGCTCGTGAAGGCGCAGGAAGATCGCAACGCCAGCGCTCCAAGAGAGCGAGGGAGGCTAATGTTCCCTCTTGTCTTTTAGCGCCTTTGCGCCTTTGCGCCTTTGCGGGTCCGGGTCGCCCCAACCTGGGTTGGGGGGCGGGGCGACCCCGCGCGGCGGGTCGCGTTGTGCTCCGCATGGAAGCTCTCTATGCTCTGTCGATGCAATGGACACATCGATTGCTTGTGATTTCCGTCGTGAGCTGTCTCGGCTGTGAAGCGAGCGACCCGGAGGCAGGCGTCAGCGCCGGCGGCACGGGTGTTCCGGACGTCTCGGGCGGCACTGGAGGCCAGGGCGGCGCCCCGGACCGGAGTTTCGGTGGGATCATCGATTCGGAGGGAGAGTTCGATCCCATCCCGCTCGAGGGCCTCACGCCCTGCGCAGAGCGCCCGGTGTTCTGCGAAGCTGGAGACACCTCCGCCGACGTTGCGACGGAGCACCTGCTGGAGATCGGCGAGGATTGCGTCATCGCTATGAACTTTCCGTGCGGCGCTGGGATCGCGGTCAAGTTCGATGAGAGGGGCTGCGCCGTCGGGACACAGGATCCTGACATCGACGCGAGAGCAATGTCCTGCTTCATCGAGGCCATCACGGCGGAGCGATGGGCTTGCGCCGCGGGCATGATCGTGCGCGCGGGCGCCTGGACTTGTGAATAACCGGCGCTCGCCTCGACACGCCGTGCAGGCCCACGCGTTGGCAACTTCACCCTGGCAATGAGCACGCCGGACCGAGGACGGCGCTCTCCTGCTCATGCATCCCCGGCGCTGCTCCCCTGGGATGGCGCCGGCGCCCGTCCGGCAGAATCGCCGCCCCGAGCGGCCGCTCCCGGGCTAACCTCGAGCGATGACCACCGCGGACCACGGGGAGCACATCCCGGCGATGCGGCCGCAGCAATGAGCGAGGACGCTCCCGGCGCGGCTTCGCCGGAGCGATCTTGCAAGGTCGAGGTGCAGGACGTCCGCCGCGACAAGCGCCTCCTCGGGTCCCTGGTCGTCGCATCGCTCGTCGGCACGTTCGCCGCTCCGTGGGGGCTGGCCGTGCTCGGGATGGAGAATGCCTCGCTCTTCGCAGCGCTGATCGGCCTTGGCAGCTACTTCGTCAGCGCTCTGTCGTTCGCCGGCGCGGACCGCGGACCGGGCGAGCGCCGCCTCCGCGACGGCAGCGTGAGGATCGAGGGTGAGCGGCTGCTGATCGCGGAGGGAGCGAAGGAGAGCCGTCTGCCGCTCGCGCGCCTCACCGGCGGCTGGACGGAGCGGACGCCGAACGGCCACGCCGCCGTGCTGTCGTTCTCGGATGGGCGCGTCGCCGCCGTCGAGCAAGCCTCGGAAGAGGAGGCGGTCGACCTCTTGTCGCGGGCCGGGGCGGGGGCGCAGGCGCGCGCGGTGCGGATGCGCACGTACCGCGAGGACTCCAGCGGTCGCAAGATAGCGGGCTGTCTCCTGGCCGTCTTCGTCCTGATCCTCGCCCCGTGTGTGCTGGCGCTGCTGATCCTGCTGTTCACGGCCATCGCGAAATGGTCAATCGCGCCCCTCGCTCCGATGACGGCAACGGGCGGGCTCGCGCCGCTCCTGGGCGTCGCGGCCTGGCTCTGGGCCAAGGTGACGCCGACCTGGGTGCATATCGGCACCGACGGAGTGATGGTCAAGAGCGCGTTCCGGCGGCGGTTCTTCCCTCACAGGACCATCGTCCAGGTCACTCTCACCCACGGGGGAGTTGGCGGCGTCTATCATTTCGTGAAAGTCGGCCTGCGGGACGGCAAGTCGATCACCGTCCCGGCGGCCAGCCGCGCCGAGGCCACGGCGCTGATCGAGCGTATTCAGGCCGCTCAGTCCGTCGCCGCGACGCAGGATAGGGCGCGGCTGCTGGAGGTCATCGCGCGCAATGGCCGGCCGCTGGCCGAGTGGAAGAAATCGCTGGAGTCGCTGGTGGCCAGGACCGGATACCGGACGGCGGGGAACGACCTCGAAGAGGTGCTGCGCATCGTCGAGGACGGTTCTGCGCCGCCGGAGCAGCGCGTCGCTGCGGCGCTCGCGGCGCGCCCGCACGGGGGCGAAGCGGTGGAGAGACGGATCCGCGTCGCCGCCGAGGCGAGCGCCGAGCCGAAGCTGAGGCTGGCGCTGGAGAAGGTGTCCGCCGGGGAGGACGAGGATGATTTGCTGGAGGAGATCGGCGCCGGCGAGGCCCGGAAGGCGGTGGGATGAACGGTGCTATAGGAGAGGAAGAATTGAACGCCAAAAGACGCTAAAAGACGCCAAAAGAAGAGAAAAAAGCTCGTGAAGGCGCCAGAAGAAGATTGGGACGCCAGCGCGCCAGGGAGCGAAGGACGAAAATAGTTCTCTCTTGTCTTCTGGCGCCTTTGCGCCTTGGCGTTCCAATCTCCCTCTCCATCCGACCGGCGCTTCAGGCCACCTCAGGTCCCGCGGGTCAGGCGCGGCGAGCGCTTTCCTAGGGCCAGGGCCCTCTCTATATCTTCATGGAACAGGCCGCCTGGGCAGGGCGAAAGTCCGCGCGATGCGCGGACGGCGGTTTCTGTGGGGCTATCCATCATAGGAGGGGGCGATGGCAGGATTGCTTCCGGAGTTCCGGAGGTTCATCGACTACGTGTCTCTTGTCTCCCGGAGGCGGGGGCTGCGCCGGGAGCTGCCGGGCGACAGCTTCGTCGCCGAGGTGGTGAGGACGGTCGACGGCGACACGCTCCGCGTGCGCGACGAGCGCGGCGTGACCCATCCTGTCCGGATGCTCTCGATCGATACGCCGGAGACGCACTTCCTCGGCGCCTCGCAAGGTCACTGGGCCGAGGTGGCCGCAGAGCGGCTCTCCGAGCTGCTCCCTGACGGCGCCGAGGTCGAGATCCAGACGGACGAACAGCCGTTCGACGCCTACGGCCGCGTGCTCGGATACGTCCTTTCGCGAGGTCGGCTCATCAATCGGCAGATGCTCGAGGAGGGCCTGGCGACGACCTACATCGTCGCCCCGAACCTCCGTCATGCCCGGGAGCTCTCCGAGGCCGCGCGGCGGAGCTTCGCCGAGCGCCGCGGCATGTTCAGCGACCCCAGCGTCCTGCTCCCGTACGAGTTCCGGTGGAGGATGCGAGGCCATTCGAGCGCGAAGCTCGTCGGCAGCCTGTCCCGAGGCGAGGTGTACGATCTGGCGGAGCGGGAGCGGGTCCCCGTCTGGGATCGGGTATTCTTCTTCAACGCGAAGGACGTCAAGGCGCCGTTCTTCCGCGTCACGCCGGAGCGGCGCGGACGGGACGGCTGAACCGACCGCCGTGGGGGGCGCGCGCCCGCCGCGGCGCCCCGGTCGCGCACGCGGAGTGGGCCATGATGCCACGCATCGTGGCAGTTTGCCTCGCGCCACCCCCGCTCCTCGGCTGGACGGAGCGCGCTCGTGAGGTCCGTGGGCAGGGCGACCCGCGATGGCGCGAGGCGTGCTCGTTTGCCGATCCGAGCGAGGAGGCACGATCTGCCGCGCAATTTGCCCCGCTCCGCGCCTGATCAGGAACGGAGCGCACGGCGGGCGCGCCCCTGGCACAGGAGTCGCCTGCGGGCGGAACTGCTCATGGCGCCTCGGCAGTGTGCCCGGCGAGCCGCCATTCGTGTGCACCGGGCGGGAGCTCCGCGCGCCGAGAGGCGGGGCGCTCGGCCGGCCATTTCTGACGACGTACCCCTCGTGAAGGAGCCTCTCTTATGCCTGTGAAGAGAATGGATGTCACGTGCATGGTCGCGTGCACTGCGGCCCTCTCCCTCGGCCTCGTGCACTGCGCCTCGACGCCGGGGGCGGGACCTCTGGAGCCCGTCAGCACGCGCGACGCGCCGCCGGGGACGCCCGAGGCGGTCGCGCCGACGGGCCCGAGGGCGCCCATGAACGCGAATCCGCCGCCCGGCCCCGCCACGCCGCGCACGAGCTACCTGCCGGTCGTCGACAAGGAGCCTTTCGCCGAGCTGGTCGCCCGGATGAAGGCCGACAAGCCCGCGGTGATGAAGCGCCACCAGACGCTGCTCGAAGCGCGGTACGACCTCGCCAACCGCCCTGCGCCGGGGGTCACCATGTCGCGCGGCAAGCCCGTCCAGGGCGGCGTCCGGGTGAAGCTCGAGAAGGGGACGACGTGGGAGTCGCTGGCGGCGCTCACGCCCGACGCCATCCGGGACCAGGGGCTCTGGCCGCAGGGCTTCCTGCCGCTGCCCCACCCGAACCAGCCGGAAGGCGGGATGGTCTTCCCGAAGCTCCAGATCGACGAGCTGAAGCGCCAGACCGGGCGCGATCTCACGCGCTTCGATCTCGACTTCGATCTTCCGGATCACCTCATCTCCGAGTTCCCGGCGCCGATCTACCTCACGACGCGGCCTGATCTCGGCGACGTCTCCAAGGGGCAGCTCGTCACCATCGACAACTTCTACGAGCTCTTCAACGGCATCCTGAACCCGAAGCAGCTCGAGGGGCTCCGCCTGCTCGTCACGCCGTTCCCGCAGATGCAGTTCAACGCGACCTCGGACCGGCGCTCGGAGAAGGCGAGCCTCGGCGTCGCCTGCTTCGATTGCCACGCGAACGGGCACACGAACAACGCGACCCACCTCGTGGGCGACATCAGGCCGCAGGAGTTCCGTCACCGCGTCGACACCCCCACGCTGCGCGGCGTGAACATCCAGCGCCTCTTCGGCTCGCAGCGCGCGCTCAAGACCGTCGAGGACTTCACCGAGTTCGAGCAGCGCGCGGCGTACTTCGACGGCGACATCGTCATCGCCGTGAAGAAGGGCATCAACATCCTGGACCGAGGCCACCAGGTGCACGCGATGTCCGAGTTCCAGGAGATCCTCGACTTCCCCCCGGCGCCGAAGCTCGCGTTGAACGGGCGCCTCGACCCCGCGAAGGCCACGCCGGAGGAGCTCCGCGGAGAGGCCGTCTTCAACGGCAAGGGCCAGTGCGCGACGTGCCATGTCGCGCCGTACTACACGGACAACCTGATGCACAACCTGCGGGCGGAGCGCTTCTTCAAGCCCGTGCTCATCAACGGACGGATGGCGACCGCGGACGGCCCCATCAAGACGTTCCCGCTGCGCGGCATCAAGGACAGCCCTCCTTACCTGCACGACGGGCGCCTGCTCACGCTGGAGGACACCGTGGAGTTCTTCAACCTCGTGCTCGGCACGAAGCTGACAGCGCAGGAGAAGGCCGACCTCACGGCGTTCCTCCGAGTACTTTAGAGCGGGGGTCACCCGCTTCGGATACGGGTCCACCTCGACGTTTTCGGTGCTCAGCGCACTGAAGTGCGCTTGCGCGCCGAAAACGCCGATCTGGGCCCGTCTCCTGTGCGGGTGACCGCCGCTCTGCTCGGCATGGTGCAGAGGGGGGCGGAAATCGCGCGGCGCAGCGCCCGCAGGGCGTTGGCGTCAGCGCTGGAAGACTATGTAAATGTAATCCCCGCCTGCTCCGGAGTTCAGATCCCCCTGAAGGAGCTGCCATCCGGGCGGGATGAGAGAGGCCACATTCTCCCGAGCGGCGATGACACCCACGTTCGTGATGGGGGCTCCGAGGTTGGGAGCCCTCGAATAAGATAGATAGACGTAATCTCCACCCGCGCCGGCGTTCAGATCCAGCGGGATCTTGTAATATCCCGCAGGCGGGGGATTTGTGCCGATGGACACATAAAGCGACGTGATGGCGTAGCGGATGTCTCCCCTCAGAGAGTACAGCCAGATATAGTCGCCCTTCGCTCCCCGGTTCAGGTCGACATCGAGCCTCTCCCAGGGAGCCGGCGGCTGCGGGTCCTGCCCCCTGACCGCGACCAGATCCACGATGTACAACCCTGCCATGGTCATCCCTCCCGACGAGGAACCCTGAAATCTGCCGACCGGTGGGAGCAGCATCTTCCGTCCCGTCACGATGAACTTATGGGGCAGGCTGTGCACGTCAAGGAGACTCAACTCCCTCGAACGGCACGTTATGCCGGGAGAGGAGCGACAGCGCCGTCGTTTGCGCCTGCGCTTCAGCGCTTGAGGAAGGCCAGCAGCTCGGCGTTGAACTCTCCCGCACGCGTCTGGGCCAGGCCGTGGTCAGCTCCCGGAAAGATCCTCAGCGTCGCGTTCGGCACGAGCTTGGCCGCCTTCAGCGCAGCAGCCTGGATCGGCACGATCTGGTCGTCGTCGCCGTGGACGATGAGCGTCGGCACGTCGATCTTCTTCAGGTCCTCGGTGTAGTCGACCTCGGAGAACTCGTGGATGCAGTCGAGCTGGCCCTTGATACCGCCCATCATGCCCTGCAGCCAGAAGGCCTCGCGCAGCCCCTCGGAGATCTGCGCCCCTTGGCGGTTGTAGCCGTAGAAGGGTATCGTCAGGTCCTTGAAGAACTGCGAGCGATTCTCGAACGTACCCTTGCGGATGCCGTCGAACGCGTCGATCGGCGTGCCCTCGGGGTTACCCGCGGTCTTCAGCATCAGCGGCGGGACGGCGCCGACCAGGACGACCTTGGCGACGCGACTCGTGCCGTGGCGGCCGACGTAGTGGGTGATCTCGCCTCCGCCCGTCGAGTGGCCGACGAGCACGAGGTCGCGAAGATCGAGCGCCTCGATCAGCTCTGCCAGGTCGTCGGCGTACTGGTCCATGTGGTTGCCGTCCCAGGTCTGGTCCGAGCGACCATGGCTGCGCCGGTCATGGGCGATGACGCGATAACCCTGCTGGCCGAAATAGGCCATCTGGACATCCCAAGCGTCCGCGCTGAGGGGCCAGCCGTGCGAGAACAGGATGGGCTGACCTTTGCCCCAGTCCTTGTAGAAGATCTTCGTGCCATCGCGGGTGGTGATCGTCGCCATCGTTCGTTCCTTGTCCGGTTGGATCGTGGTGGTGGGAATCGGGGGGAAGGCCGCGGCTTACCGCCGCTCGCGGAGACCTCTTCCCGCCGCCGCTCCGCAGGAGAGGCGTGACGCGATGCCGTCGAGCACGCAGTCGAGACCCCTGTCGAACGCGGCGTCGGCGGGCGGGTGGGTGGCGTCCTCGACCACCTTGGCGAGCGTCGGGAAGCGGCCGGTGGCGATCATCCGGCGGATGTACGCCTCCGACGCCCGCTGCCATTCGGTCTGATCCATGCCGCTCGCGAGCTCGGCGCGCAGCTCGTTGGCCTCGGCGCGGATGGCGCCCATCACATAGGCGTTGACGGTCCCGACCGCCATCATGACGGCGTCGATGTCCTCGAAGCCCGGAGCGCCGCTCAGCGCGGCGAGCGAGGCCTCGAGGTGCGCGAGGGCGTTCGGGCCCAGATGGGGGCGGCCGCCCAGCAGATCGATGAACCACCCGTGCTCCCTGGCGGCCCGACGGGTGCGGTGGGCGATCGTCCGGAGGGCCTCGCGCCAGTCGCCGGGGATAGGCCCCGCGGACGCCATCTCCCCGTACACCGCGTCCACCATGAGCTCGAGCAGCTCCTCCTTGGTGTCCAGGTAGCCGTAGAGGCGCATCGGGCCGGCGTCGAGCGAGGCCCCGATCCTGCGCAGGGACACCGCGGCGAGGCCTTCCGCGTCGGCGAGCGCGATAGCGGCGCGCACGATCCGGTCTCTGCTCAGCGGCCCGGGAGCGGGACGGAGCGCCGGCTCCGGGCGTTCCCAGATGAGGGAGGCGTCGGTCGCGTGCGGTTTCTTCTGCCGTGCGGTCATCGCTCGTCTCGTCTTGTCCGCATCGGCGCCCGGTTGACAACAAATCCGGATCGATACACTGTATCGTAGTAATACACTGTATCAAAGGACGGTTTTCATGCACGTAGAATCGACGTCGGTGCTCGTGGTCGGGGGCAGCCTGGTCGGCCTGTCGGCCGCTGTGTTCCTGGCCTGGCGAGGGGTGCGCACGGTGCTGGTCGAGCGGCACGCTGGCAGCTCGCCGCATCCACGCGCGATCGGCTACACGCCGAGGACGCTGGAGCTCTATCGCGCGGTCGGGCTTGGACCGCACATCCCGCAGGTGCCGCCCGGCTTCCGGCTGCGCCGGGCTCGGGTCGAGAGCCTCGCGGGGAAGTGGTTCGAGGAGGTCCCGTGGACGCCCGGGGAGCAGGCGGCGCCCGCGATCGAGCGTTCGCCGTGCGCTGGCGCCGCGATCTCCCAGGATCGCCTCGAGCCGAGGCTTCGAGACAGGGCGGTCGAGCTGGGCGCCGACGTGAGGCTCGAGACCGAGCTCACCCGCTTCGAGCAGGACCCGGGCGGCGTGACCGCCTGGCTGCGCGGGCGCGACGGGCGAGAGGTCGCGCTGCGCGCTTCCTACCTGGTGGCGGCGGACGGCCACCGCAGCGCGATCCGCGAGGCGCTCGGGATCGGCCGCGCCGGGCGAGGGCACATCAGGACGGCGCGCAGCGTCCTCTTCCGGGCTCCGCTCGAGGAGTACCTTCGGACGGGGGTCACGCAGTTCGCGATCGAGCAGCCGGGCTTCAGCGCGTTCCTCACCACGTACGGCGATGGCCGCTGGGTGCTGATCTTCTGGGATGACGAGGAGCGCGACGCGGCGACGTTGAGAGCGCTGATATGCAGGGCGATCGGCAGGACGGACCTGGAAGTCGAGATCGTCACCACCGGGCGCTGGGAGATCAGCGCCCTCGTCGCGGATCGATTCACGTCCGGCAGGGTGTTCCTCGCCGGGGATGCCGCGCACACGCTGCCGCCCAACCGGGGTGGTTATGGCGCGAACACGGGCATCGAGGACGCCCACAACCTCGCGTGGAAGCTCTCTGCGGTCCTCTCCGGCGCGTCGACGCCGGAGCTGCTCGACACGTATGACACCGAGCGGCGCCCGATCGCGTGGCTACGGCACGATCAGATCTTCGCCCGGGATGACTACAAGGCGCACGCGGGCGGGACGGCCGGAGGCGTGCCGATCATCGACGACGACGCCATGGAGCTCGGACAGCTGTACCGATCGACGGCGGTGCTCGGCGCCGGCGACGGGCTCCCGCCGGCGTTGCGGCCCGAGCAATGGGCGGGTCAGCCCGGCACGCGCGCGCCGCACGCGTGGGTGGTGAGGGGCGGCGAGCGGCTTTCGACGCTCGATCTGCTCCAGCGACGCTGGGTGCTGCTCACCGAGGACGCGCGGTGGTGCGCCGCCGCAACGCAGGTCGGCGAGCAGCTGGGCATCGAGCTCGAATGCGTCCGCATCGGCGCGGATGTGCTGCCATCCGATGAAGGAGCGTTCTGCAGGGCGTTTGGCCTCGGGGCCGGGGGAGCGTCGCTGGTCCGCCCGGACGGCTACGTCGCGTGGCGCTCGCTCGACCTGCCGGAGGATCCGCGCGGCGCGCTCGCCGATGCCCTCGGGCGGGTGTCGTCCGCCGCGCGCCGCACCGGCAAGCTCGCCGCCCTCAAGTAGGTGTTCGTCGCCAGCGGGGTCGACCGACGAGGATGGTCACGATCGATTGGCCCGGAGCACCAGGCACCTAGAGCGACAAACGGGTTGAAGCCGCCCGAAATGCGCAGAATTTCGAACCACCAAGACGCCATGAGACGCCAAGATATTATTTTTTTGGGGGCGTCTTGGCGTCTTATGGTGTCTTGGCGGTTCATTTCTCACTAGAACAACGCGATCGTTGTTCTAGACGGTGAACCCGTCACTTGACGTAGAAGGCTCGCACCGGCGCGGCCACGCCCTTCAGCCGGAGCTCGCCAGCGGCTTCCAGCGGTACGGCGCCGTCCAGCAGCTTCGCCGTGCTCTCGCCAATGAGGATACGGCCAGGCTCACTCGCCGTCTCGAGCCGCGCGGCGATGTTCACAGCAGGCCCGATGACTGTGTAGTCCGAGCGCGCCAGCGATCCGAAATTGCCCACGACGGCGTCACCCGTGTTGATGCCAGCGCGGGCGACGAGGCGAACACCATCGCCCAGGCTCGGCAGCGTGCTTTGAAGGTCGCGCGCGAGCGCGACGCAGCGGCGCGCCTGCTCGGCCGGGTCGAGGGGATCGGGGGCTCCGAACACGATCATGACGGCATCCCCGACGAACTTGTCGACCGTGGCGCCGTGCGCGTGCGCCACGTCAGCCGCCGTCGACAGGTACTGGTTGAGCAGCCGCCCGACGGCCTCGGCGCCGAGCCGCTCCGACAGCGATGTGAACCCCACGAGGTCGGTGAACATCACGGTCACCACCCGCCGTTCGGGCTCGGCGTCCATCCGCAGCTCTCCGTGCGCGGCGCGCTCGACGAGCGACGGCGGCAGGTAGCGTCGGAGGACGGACTCCGTGAGGTAGCGATGGAGCTTGGCGGTCTGGTTCACTGCGTAGTTCGACGCGAAGAAAACCAGGAAGATCCCGGCGGACATGTCGGCCATCACGGCCGCCGCGGCCGCGGGCTCAGCATAGAAGAGGTGTGGAAAAGGCGGGCTGAACGATGGTGGCGACGGGATCACGCCGGTGAGCTCGAGGGTGCCCACGCCACAGTACAGACAGGAGCCGAGGACCGCAGTGAAGAGGCCGAACCGAAAGCCGAGGAAGATCCGGTACAGCGCGACGAACATGACGATGTACAGGGCCGCCGGCGACACCAGCGTTCCGGTGGCATGCATGACGAGCTGGTTCGACGCGAGCTCGGCGGTCAGCGTGGCATACGTCAGCGCGCGAGCGATGAACGAGGCGTCCCGCCCCGAGTCCCGCGTGACCGCCAACAAGGCCCCGTTCGCGACGATGAAGACCGCCAGCATGGCGAACCAGGCGGCCACGATGAAGCGCGCGTGCGCCGGGTGAGGCGCGCGCTCCGCAAATGTCGATAACGCCAGCCCCGACGGCACCAGGATGGGTGCAGCGACGAGGAGCCTCACGCCAGCGGCGGTCCGGATCCGCTGGCGCGCAGCGCGCTGCGCGCCCGTGTCCGTCAGGAATTCGCGAAAGAACACGCGCACAGACGCGCCGAGGTGGCCGGCCCCGCCGTGCTCCTGCATCTCACCGACCGAGGCGCGCACCGGACGAGCGTACACATCGCGCGCCGGCGCACGCAAGCGTGGTCGTCAATCGGCCGCTGCTGCGCCGTGCTCCGCGCGCGGGGAGGAAATGCTCATGATGTCGGGCAATCGCGCCGCCGTGCTCCGAGCGGGGCGGCGGTCGCTCGATCGGGCCGGCGCCCGGCTCACCTCAGGTAGTCGGAGATCGCGTCGTACCAGACGCCCGCCATCCGGGCGTAGCCGGCCTTGTTGGGATGGACCCCGTCGCCGAGCTCGGACGTGGGGAAATCCTTGAACTGATCGACGAAGATGACGTGCGCGCCCTTGTTGGCGCGCTCCTGGACCACCCCGGGGACCTTGGCGTTGTACGTGCTGACCGCGTTTGCGCCGCTCGGGAAAGGAATGATGTTGCTCACGACGATCAGCGCGTCGGGCGCGCCGGCGATCAGCTCGTCGATGAGGGCGCCCAGGCGGGTGTCGGCGCCGTTCGGGCTTTGATACATGTCATTGGTGCCGGCGTGGAGCAGCACGATGTGCGGCACGTCGCGGAGCGCCGGGGTCGGCACTCGGTTGGCGATCTGCTGGATGGTCTCTCCGCTGATGCCCTCGTGATTGCGGGGGAACGGCTTGCCATCGACCATCGCGGGGCCGTTCATCTGCTGCGTGCCCGTGAACGTGACATCGTGGCCGTCTTGCGTGGCAAGGTGGAAGAGCTCGACCCGGTACCCGCCGTCGAAGCCGAGACCGAAGGTGATTGAGTCCCCGAGGGGCAGGATCTTGCAAGGGCCCGTCGCAGGGCAGGGCTGGAACCCTGTTTCGGGCGAGCCCCCGCTGCCGCTCGAGGTCTCCGCAGCGCTGCTGCTGCTCGCGCCCCCGGCCCCTCCGGCGCTGCTCGAGCTGCTGGATGAATCCCCACCGCCCGAGCCGCTGGTCGCCGCCGTCGTCGTGCTGCCAGCTCCGCTCGTGGTCGAGGAGACGCCCGAGCCCTCACCCGCGCTCGTCGTCGTCTGGGTGCCGCCGGAGGAAGAAGAAGCATCTCCTCCGGAGCCAGTCGAGTCATCCGACGATCCATCAGAAGCGCTGGAGCAGGCCATAGAGCCGACCAAGAGAAGGCCCACGAGCGGAATCCCGCGAGCAACCGTGCCGAATGCGCCACGGCGGACGAGCAGCGTAGAGGTCGAGGTAGACATGTGAGCAGAGCTCCCGGTCAGCGACCGAAGAAAATTGTGTTGTAATCAGAAGGAGCGAGGGTTCGGCGCAGTGCCACACCACCCGCGCAGCCTCTGCGAGGAAGTGAAGGGAAGGGTACGGAGCGCTCGCAGAGACGTCGTTCAAATTCCCGGCGAACGTTTTCAGGATCCCGACGCGCGGGACCCGATCCGCCCAGCGCCAGCGAGTAGCGGTGTGTGTACGCTCACATGCCCAGCGCACGAGGGGCTTGACCCCCGTCTTGCTCGACGCCGACGATGCTCCTGGGCGACCCCACGCATGACCGCGGAGTTTTCAGCGAAGTACGGCGCGGCTCTCACCGGATCGGACTGGGTGGGGCTGCCCCTCCGGATCGGGCACGTGCCCGAGAGCGGCCGGCTCGAGGGACTCTCGGCACAGAGCGATGCGATCCTGGTCTGGACGGGAGGCCCCTCGCGGGTCGACATTCGCTTCGCGGAGCCGACCTCGGGCGAGGTCCGGGAGCACTCCTTCGAGCGGCTCTCGGGAATGATGGACCTCTTGCCGCGGCGGACCAGGCTGTACAGCGTCGAGTGGCGGGGGCGCCCCTCCGTGTGCACGTCGGTGAACTTCCCCGAAGCATCCATGTTGGCGCTCTGTGCGTCTCCGTCCGGCGTGCTGGTTCCGGAGCGGGAGCCGCGGTTCGGTCTGGTGGACGCCCATGTCGTCGACCTGGTTCATCGCCTGCAGGCGCAGGCCGAGGGCCAGGAGTACTTCGGGGCCGTCTACGTGCAGTCGCTCTGCCTGGCGCTGGCCTCCTACCTATCCGCGCGGTACGGCGCGGGATCAGGGACGGAGATCTCGCTGCGCAACGCGAGCCTCTCGAGGAGCCAGCGCACCCAGATCGAAAAATTCGTGGATAGCGAGCTCTCCTCGAACTTCGGGCTCGTCGACCTGGCGGGGCTGGTGGGCTACTCGCCGGACCATTTCTCGCGCTTGTTCAAGAACGCCTTTCACCAGACTCCGCACCAGTACGTCATTTCACGCCGCATCGAGAAGGCGATGACCATGCTCCAGGACGAGCGGCTGTCCATCGCGGAGATCGCCCTGGAGTGCGGCTTCTCCAATCAGGGGCACCTCACGACGGCGTTCAAGCGCCGCACGGGAACGACGCCCGGCGCGTATCGTAAGAAGTGAGCGCCCGGCCGGGCTCCTCGGGCGCACGCGATCCGCTCGCGGCGAGCAGCGCGTGGCGCCCCGGCGCACGCCGGCGGGGCTGCGCCGTCCGCGACCGCATGAGCGGCCGCGCGCGAGCTCCACGATCACTCGACCGGCGAGGCCGACGGGCGCTGGGCTTCGTCCTGAGATCCATCGAGCGTCGGGCCCGGATCGACCGGCGCCGCCGCGCCTCGCAGGGCGAGCTGCCGCTGCAGCACGTGCTTGGTCCGCAGGACGCCCGACACCGAGCGGATGAAGCTCCGGTGATCCGCGCCGAAGTCGATCCGGGGCACCGAGAACGGCGCGTCCGCGGAGCTACGGAATCCGTCGACGGTCGCATAGTCGCCAGGCCAGTTGGTCACGGCTCCCAGGAAGCCGAGCCGGCGAAGCGTCGCGCACTCGCGAGGACCGAAGTCCGTCCCCACGTGCCCGTTCGGATAACAGAAGACGGGGACCGGGCGCCTGGCCTCGGCGCGCAGGCGCGTCCAGGACACGTGGATCTCGTGCTTCGATTGCGCGTCGCTCGTCCTGGAGAGCACCGGATGGGTGACGGTGTGCGGACCGAACGTGATGCCGCGCGCCTCGCACGCGCGGACGTCATCCCACGACATGGGCGCGTAACGCGCGGGAGGGCGCGCCGGGAGATCGACCTCGGCCGCGGCGGCGAGCCGCTCGATGGCGCGGAGCTTCTCGGTCTCGGGTACGCGCTTGCACCGCTCCATGAAGCGCCGCGCGAGCAGCGCCCGCGGGACGCCGTCGTCCAGGCGGATGACGTGGCGGAGGCCGTCCATCGTCACGCTGAGCTCGCGGCGCCGCGTCGTCTCGAACACGTGCTCCACGCGGTGCCACCAGCACCACAGATCGCCGTCCAGATAGCCGCTCACCACGAAGATGGTGGCCGGGCAATCGAACTCCGCGAAGATCGGCGCGGCGACCGTCGCCTGGTCGATCGTGCCGTCATCCATCGTGAAGGCGACGCCCCGGTCGATGGGCGGCTCCTCGCCCGCGAGGCTCCGGAACACCCGCTCGAGCGACACGATCGGATACCGCTCGCGCCTCAGGAACTGCAGCGCGCGCCGGAGGGCCCGCGGATCGAGGCCCTCGATCCCGCGATCCGGGTCCGCGAGCCGATGCATCACGATGATGGTCGAATGTCCGTGCATCATCGGTGTGAATGGTCTCGTCGCCCACGGCGCGGCGAGGAGATCGGAGAGCCATCGCATTGCGTTCGACATGAGTCATCCCCCCTCGAGAGCGTTTGACAGCAGCGTCCGGTGACGGCGGCGCTCCGCCGCCTGATCAGCTCGCGGGCGGCGCCGGCGAGCGCGACGTCGGGTGCTCGTCGAGAGCTCGCCTGTCGTCGCGGCGCGGGGCGGCGGTGGTCGCGCGCGGCGCCTGGTTCGCGCCCCAGATCCGGGCGAGCACGGCGCTCGGGCGGACAGCGGCGACACGCTGCGAGCGCCGCAGGAGAAGCAGCGCGTACAGATCCATGTAGCGCTCGGCCATCCGGATGGCGGAGTGGCGCCGGAGCGCGAGCATCCGGCCGCACCGGCCCATCTGCGCGGCGCGGGCCGGATTGGCGTGGAGCTCCGAGAGCCTTGCAGCGAGCGGCGCTACCTCGTCGGACGGCACGAGGTAGCCCGTCTCCCCGTGGACGAGCACGGTCGATACGCCGCCCACGTCGGTCGCAACGGCCGGAAGCCCAGCGGCCATCGCCTCGAGGAGCGCGAGCGGCAGGCCCTCCGACAGGGACGGCAGCGCGAACACGTCGAGCGCGGCGAGGAGCGCCGGCACGTCGTGGCGCTCCCCTGCGAACAGCACGCGCTCGGACACCCCGAGCTCGCGCGCGAGGGCGTCGAGCCGCCCGCGCTCGGCGCCCTCGCCGACGAGGAGCACCCGTCCGTTCCGGGGCAGCGACGTCGCGGCGGCGCGCACGAGCAACGCGTGGTTCTTCACGGGAGAGAGGCGCCCCACGCTCCCGACGACCCAGGCGTCTCGCGGAATCGCGAGCTCGGCCCGCACCCGCGCCCTGGCCGCAGGATCCGGCGCGAACCGCGATAGATCGACGCCGTTCACCACGACATGCAGCTTCGGCGGGTCGACCTCGCGCCGGCCGAGGACGACCGCGGCGGTCGGCTGCGACACCGCGACATGGGCATCGACGAACGCAGACGCGGCGCGGCGCAGCCAGCGCCGTCCATGCATGTCCTGGGACACGCCGTGCTTCGTGTGGATGACCGGGACCCGGTGCAGCCATCCGGCGGGCGCCGCGTAGATGAGCGAAAGGTGGTTGTGCGCGTGGACGAGCATGACGCCCTTCGTCGCGAACAGCGCGGCGAGGCGGGCGGTGAGCGTCGCGTCGAACCCCGGGCATTTCGGCACGAGGCGCACCTCGACCCCGCGCCGCCGGAGCTGCTCCGCGCGCGGGCCGTCTGGATCCTCCGCGATCGCGACCGCCAGCACGTCATGGCCCGCGGCGCGCTGGGACGCGGCGAGATCGACGACCACCTGCTCGGCGCCGCCGGTCTGGAAGCTGCTCACCACGTGCGCGATGGCGAGCCGCCGCGAGGTCCGTGGATCCTTGAGAACACGAGCCTCGATACCGCGATAGGTCCGTACCTCCATACCCCGCTCCCCCCATCGAGTAGACTGTCAATCTTTCGACTCGGCCGCTCATCGAGCGCCAGGCATGCCCCGCTGTCCTCCCGTCGCGCCGTGTTTCTCCGGTACGGAACACACCGTCCAAAACATCGCCGGAGCGAACCTGGGACGGATGGAGCCTCGACCTGGCGGAGCGACACGAGCGCTGCAACACGCCGCATGACTGCATTGCGGACGGCAGGGGCGCGACTCGAATCTACTATACGGCCAATTCGCGAACTGACAAGCACATCCCACAGCAAACGAGAAAACCGAAGTACAGGGGCTGTACAACCGCGAGAAGGACATGGCTCGCGGCGTCCAGGAGAGGTGATCCGTCCCTGTCTTCGACTGGCCACGTCCCTCGAGTGCGATACCTCACCGGCCCAGGAGGTCGCCGGGAGCCCGCGTGGGCGGCGCGGTCGCTGGCCCACAAAGTCGTTCGTTTTCGATGAGTTACAAAAATCGTCGCCGGCTGGTCACGAAAGGTGAGCCGTGTCTGGCTCGCCTGAGCACTGTAGAGGGCGTGCCGTGGCCCGCGCCGGGGGGCGATCTGGGATGGAGCATGGTTGGCAGCGGTGCGCCCTGCGGCGGCGCCGCGGGTGACTTCGGATCATCGTCTCCTCACGGAACATGCGACACCGCGATGGATATCGCCGGACGGAGGACACTTCGATGCAGATCGCAGACGGCGCAGCTGCGCGCCTCCTGGGGGGCTGCGCCGATCGCGACCCGCATCAACGGACGCGCGCCGGTGCTTCGCGGAGGTAGTCGAGCAGCCGGGCTTCGTCGCTGCCGATCATCCGATCGATGCCGTCCTCGCGGACATGGCGCTGGATCTGCAGCGCCCCCGCGGTCGTGCGCACGAGGATGGCGATGCGCCGGAAGCCGCCCATCACGACCGGCCGAATCCGCTGCATCGCCGCCTCGAACTGGGGATCATTCCGCCCCGCCGCCGCGCGCAGATCGATGAGCAGACACAGCCGATGGCGGTCGACCCGGTCGAGCGCGCGCCCCACCTCCGTCCACAGCGCCTCGAACTGCGCGGCAGACTCGGACGGCAGCGGGCTCCGCGTGACCCGCGCGATCTGCAAGACCGGGTCGATCGTCACCGTGTGGTGCGCGTTGCGGAGGAGCTCGAGCATGGCCAACGACCATTCTATCAGACCCGGAGCAGCGGAGCGAGCGAGCGGGCCGAGCACCCCGGGTGGAGCTGTCGAGTTCGCCGGCGTGGCCTGGTTGTTCCCTCGACGCCGCCGGAAGAGACGCCTTGGACACGTCCTGGAAACCTGCGGGGCGAGCCCAATCGCGTGAATCGCTCTGACGCGCAGTGGCAAATCCCGGACAGGAGCGGCAAGGGATGCGCTCGGCCGGCGGAATCAGCTGTACGATACCCGCTCAAGCTGCCCCTGGCCGAGGGATGGAACCGGGTCCTGCGTCCGCCTCGGCGTGGAGCGCGAGCCCACACTGTGCGATGCAAGGTCGGGTCGCGATGCGCCGGCAGGCGGACGAAGCGAAAGCCCTCGCCGAGCCCATCAGAACACTCTTCACGCGACAGACCATCCCCCGAGAATGACGCCATATCAACCGTCTATCCACGCCGTTGATTGCGCGCATGCAAGCACCTGCGGTACCTCTAGATCCATGCGGCGAGGGGAGGTCGTCGGCGAGCGGATCGAGGTTGAGGAGCTACACGCACGGTTTGAAAGGGGCCTTGCCCTTCATCGACCAGCTGCACGGCCGGGCAGGCGAAAGTAGGATCTACCGATGACCGACCTGCTCGTCGCCCTGCGGCCGCTCGATGCCACCGAGCTCGATGCGTTCGTCGAGCTCGTGATCTCTTCGTACGCGGGCGAGCGCGCGAGCGCCGTGGACGCCCGACCTCCGGACGCGCAGCGCAACGCGCGCTCCCAGGTGGAGGCGCTCCTGCCGCAAGGGCTCGGCACCCCCGACCACCACCTCTATTTGGTGCTGGAAGGGAATGCCGTGGTCGGGCACCTCTGGATCGGGATCACCAGCGTGGACGGGTTTCGAAGCGCGTTCATCTACGATATTCATCTGCGTGAGGACGCCCGCGGCCGGGGCCTCGGGCGCCGGGTCATGGTCCTCGCCGAGGAGGCCGCCTGCGGGCTGGGCGCGCGGGATATCGAGCTCCACGTCTTCGCGCAGAACACGCGGGCGCGGCGGCTCTATGAGTCGCTCGGCTACCGGATCACGAGCCTGAGCATGAGAAAGCGCCTCGGTTGACGTCTGCGGGGCGTGGCTGAGGGCGCTTCTGGCCCCCTGAAGAGAGAGCTCGAACGACAGAGGCCCAGAGGAGACTGGCGACACCGGGGCGCGCGCGGCCCCGGCGCGCCGATCCGCTCACCGGATCGCGAGCGGCATCCCCGGTGAGCCGGACGCGCCCCGGAGGGGCAGCGGGCTGTAGACGTAGAAGAACTCGTAGGGGCTCTTGTGGCCGTGGGGATGCTGCTGGAGCTCCGCGGCCAGATCCGCGGCCAGCTCCGAGAGCACCATCACCTCGTGCATGAAGATTCCGCTCTTCACCAGCAGGTGATGGTGCACCGGGAAGACCACCCCCGGCGCCACCGGAGGCTTCGGCGGGGTGACCTCGATGCCGAAATTGTCCGACCCGACGCAGGCGATGCCCTTCGATGAGAGCCACTTCGCGACCTCGAGCCCGATCCCCGGCTGGGCCAACCCCACGCCCGGCTGCGTGTAATACCCCTCGGTGCCGAGCTCCCAGTTCTCCTCCCAGCCCGTGAAGATCAGCACGACGTCGCCGACGCCGATGTCGCGCGCGTCCATTTTCTGCGCGCGCAGCGTCTGCATCACCATGGACAACGTGATCTCCTGGCCGAACGCGAGCGTCTGCCCGCCGTTCGCGTAGCGCTTGACGTCGAGGAGCACGCCGCGCGTGACGAGCGGCTTCACATGCTCGACGCCGAGGTGCGCGAGCCCGTCTTCCGTGAGGATCTCGGCGCCAGTGAACTGGTTGTAGAAGAGCGCGTCGGCCGGGTCCGTGCTCCCGGGCGGGATGTAGCCGAAATGGCCCAGCGCGTCGAACTCCGTCCCCATCTGGCCGAACTCCCCGTGCATCACCTCGGAGTTCGTGACCTGCTGCTGGATCACCGCGGTCGGCCCGGCCTCCATCGAGAGCCCCTGGTTGCCCGGGAACGTCGGCATCCCCGGCTCGTAGACGTGACCCAGGCGGTAGACCTTGCCCTCCTTGATCAGGCGCTTGCCCTCCAGGACCTTGTCCGGCGTCTGCGTGTTGGAGGCGCCCGCCTCGTCGTCAGGGCCCCACGGCGAGGGACCGGGCATCGGATCGTAACTCTGCAGCATCGGCACGCCGCGGGCCAGCGCCGCCCCCGCGACCAGGCTGACGGCCATGGTCACCACGATCGCGCCACGTAACGGCATCACTCCAGGCTTCATAGGCAACCTCCTGGGTCACATCGCACGTTGTACCGACAGCGCCCCGCGCTCCGTTATGGGCGCGGGCGCACGTCATCACTAGAGTACACCGTCAGGGGCGCCAGAAACCTGCTCTCACGAGGTCGTCGCGAGATTCGCCAATGCCGTGAAGGCCTTGTGTGTAGCCGCGTACACCCGGCCTCTCGGTGGGAGCGCGCTCAGTTACCGGCGGAGCCGGCGTCCGAGCGCGTAGGCAATGCCGCTCTCCAGGGTCCCTGTGGTCACGATGCCGCTCAGATCGGCGCCCATCGTCGTGAGCGTCTGCGCGATCTGCGGCTTGATCCCGGTGAGCACGACCCGGGTGCCGAGCAGCCCCGCGGCCCGGGCCGCGTCGACCAAGGATTGCGCCACCCGCTCGTCGACGACCTTCACCCCGGTGATGTCGAGGATGGCGATCTTGGCCTGCCGGTCGGCGATCCCTTCAAGCAACGTCGTCAGGATCTGCTCGGCGCGCGCGGGGTCGACGCTCCCGACGATCGGCATCGCGACGACGCCACGCGCCAGCGGCAGGAGCGGCGTGATGAGCTCCTGGATCGTCGCCTGCTGTATCTCGATGAGCTGACGCTGCATCTCCGCGCGCTCGGCCTCGGCCTGCTTCGTTCGGCTGATGTCCACCGAGACCGTCCCGACCGCGTAGATCTTCCCCTCGGCGTCGCGGATGGGGAACTTGGTCGACAGGTAGGTGCGCGGACCGCTCGGGAAGACGAGCACGTGCTCGGATGCGCCCGGGCGTCCGGCGGCCGCCACCTCTTCATTGGCTTTTCGTATCGAGGCGGCCGCCGGCGCCGGGAGAATGTCGTAGACGACCCGCCCGAGCAATTCCTCGCGGCTCATCCTGTAAAAGGACTCGATCTCGCGATTCACGAGGAGGAGGCGGCCCGCGGCGTCCACCGCGACCATCATCGACGGCGTGTATTCGAGGAACGCATGGAGCAGGCTCTCACTCCGCTCGAGCATCTGCTCCGTATGCTTGTGCGCGGTGATATCGTGCGCCGATCCCAGCATCCGGCGCCCCGGTCCCTCGGGATCGCGGCCGAGCGCGACGCCTCGCTCGAGGAACCATCGCCAGCCGCCGTCACGACCGCGCACACGGTACTCCACCGTCGCCTGCTCCCCGCTCTCCGAGGCGGCCACGCGAGCCCTGTACTCCTCGATGCGACCGATATCGTCCGGATGGACTGTCGGGGACAGGCCGTCACCGCGGGGCGGGCCTTCGGCCGCTCCGCAGCCCCCTCCGACGAGGTCCGCGAGCTCCCGGTTACGATAGATGTACCGCCCCTCATCGAGATCGAGCACGTAAACGAGGCTGGGCAGCGCGTCGAGCAAGCGCTCCGGGAAGCTGCGGTCGGCCCCCTCCAGCTCGGCGACCCGGGAGCGCAGGCGCTGCACTTCCTTCTGCAATGCGTCCAGCTCCGCCTCGAGCGCCACGGTCTTCTGCGCGTCCATCGGTGTCCCAGGGGATGTTATCCCAGCCGCAGGCTGAGGTGCGTCACAATTTTCCTGTGTATCCAATGTCTGCCCGTCAGCGCCCCTGGCGCGCAGGGCGCACGGCCCCCTGAGCTTCTCTCCGGGCCGGCGCTGCGCTAGTGGGACAGCATGCAGAGCGTCTTGGAAGCGTTCAAGGCCTGCGGGTGGGCAGCGTGGCTCGCCCTCCTGGCCGGGACGGCCGGCATCGCGACCGGCCTTGTGGGGGCGGCGATGCTGGCGACGAAGGCGCGCGGCTTGGCCTGGATCCCGGGCGCTGTCGCCGTGCTGCTGGGGCTCAGCGCCGTGTCGGTCGGGCTGCTCGGCCGCTCCATGGGGCTCGCCCGCGTGGACGAGGCGCTCGGCTATCCCGGCGTCGAGATCGACGCCACGCAGCGCGAGATGATCCGGCGCGTCGGCACGGAGGAGGCCAATCAGTGCGTGACGATCGGCGCCTCGATGGGCGCCCTGCCGTTCGTGATCGGCGCGGCCGCGGTCGGGATCGGGCTCGCGCTCGGCAAGAAGCCGGCTTGATGGATTCAGGGCGCCAAGCAGATTGGCTCACGCGCCTGTGCTGGTGGGACTACTCTTCGCTCTCGAAGGGGCCGAGATCCGGCGCGGATCCGCTGTACTCCACGCCTACGTCGATGCCCGCATCGCGGAGATCGCTGCCAGGCACCAGCTTCAGGTAGTCGATGTCCGGCAAGCTGCCATCGGCCTTGCGGGGGCCCTTGAGCAGGCTCGTGTCGACGCTCACGAAGTCGCCGCTCGTGGCGGACAGTCCGCCTTGCCAGCTGTTGTTGGTGATGTTCGTGGTCGTCGCCGACAGTGACCCGTTCGTCCCCAGAGAGATCGTGTTTCTGATGGTCAACGAGGCCGCGATGTTGGAGGTGCTGAAGTTGATGTTGCTGCCATTGGCGTGCGCCGCGCTGTTCAGGATCGTGACGCTGCCGCGATTGCTGTTGTGGTCGAAGCCGTCGTTGACGTTCCCCGCGGCGATGCACCGCGTGTAGACGGCGTTGTGGTGCAGATCTTTGCCGTCGCTGCCGCCGGACTTGAAGCCGTTGCCGTCGCCCGCGCCGACCGAGCCATTCTTGAGCTTCCCGTTGTCGATGGCCCAGCAGTCGTCGTAGGTCGTCGTGACGTTGTCTGCAGGGCGCAGGTAGCCGTCCCAGCCGTCATCGAGGTTGTTCCAGGCGCGGCAGCCCACGAACTTGTTGCCCGTGCCGACGTCGAGCTTGGCGGCGAAGCCGTCGGCGTTCTCCAGGCTGGAATCGGCGTTGAAATACGAGTCGCAGTTGAGCACCAGGTTGTCGGCCGCCCCTCCGCCCAGCTGGAGTCCAGTGTCGGCGCATTCGACGAACGTGGAGTATTCGATCACGTTGTGCGAACCGCTGACGAACATGCCGTTGTCGCCGGCTCGGAGAACATCGATGCCGTAGATGTGCCAGTAGTCGCCGGACAAGACGAGCCCGCGATTGCTGGAGCTCTCCGCCATGGCGGAAAAGTCGAG
The DNA here is from genome assembly GCF_051521375.1 of Sorangium sp. So ce693. Taxonomy (NCBI): domain Bacteria; kingdom Pseudomonadati; phylum Myxococcota; order Polyangiales; family Polyangiaceae; genus Sorangium; species Sorangium sp. So ce693. The sequence continues at coordinate 10,167,109 of NZ_CP150347.1, read as the reverse complement.
CAAGGGGCGTTCGCTGTCCAGGGGATAGGCGCGCAGCTCGATGGTTGCGCCGCTCATGCCGTCCTTGGTCAGGCTGAGGGTCGTCTTGAGCGCGTAGGTGCCCCCGCGCAGGTAAATGGTGTCGCCCGCATCCGCCTGAAGGAGGGCGGCGGCCAAGGTCATGGGATCGCTCATCGTTCCCGACGCGTCCGCCGAGCCATCCGGAGCCGCGAAGATCGCATCGGGGTCGATCGTGGGCGCTCCGCCGCTTCCCGATCCGCCGCCCGTCCCCGTGGTGGCGCCCCCAGCTCCGTCGCTGCCCGTCCCCGTGGTGGCGCCCCCGCTGGCGCCCCCAGCTCCGTCGCCGCCCGAGCCCGTGGCGCCTCCGCCGGACGCCGTCGTGCCACCCGTCGCGACGTTGCCGCCTGCACCCGAACTGCCGGCGCTCGTCTGAGCCCCGCCGCTCCCTGGAGTGTCTGTGTCAGCCGCGCCGCCGTCAGAACAGGCCGCAATCGCCAACAACACGCTCGGGGCCAACAGGAGCGGCCACAGATGGCCGCGTCGGATCTGGAGCGGGGGCTTGGAGCTCGGGGTCATGCGATGGAAGCATTACCACGCCGGCAACAGGCCGTCTAGCGCGACAAACGGGTTGAAACTGCCCGAAATGCGCAGAATTTCGAACCGCCAAGACGCCATAAGACGCCAAGAGACGCCAAGGTATTGTTTTATTTTATGACGTCTTGGCGTCTCATGGCGTCTGGCGGTTCATTTCTCGCTAGAACAACGTGATGGTTGTTCCAACGCGCTTCGTACGAAATTCAAGAGAGCGGCGAAGGGCTGCGACACGCGGGCCGCGGCAGCGCTCATGCGCTGGCTGAGGCTCGGCGCTTCCGGCGCATTCTCAAGGTCCACAGCACGAGGTTGAGGAGCGCGAGGCTCGCTGCGCCCGGCCGGTGGCCGCCAGGCATACTGCACGCGCAGCCGGCTGAATCGTCGGCGCTGCTCGGACTGGTGCCACCGCCGCCCGTGCCCGAGGTTCCGCCGCCACCGACGCTCGTCGTGCCGCCGCTGGTTGCGTCGCCGCTCGTCGCTCCTCCGCTCGTGGCTCCTTCGCTAGCGCTTGCGCCGCCCGACCCCGTATCCGCGGTACCGCCGCTGCCCGCGCCGGCGCCCCCCGCTCCGCCAGCGCCTGAGGCCCCCGCGGTCTCGACCAGCCCCGCCTCGAAGCAGCCAAGATCCGGAGCGGAGCCTGCGTAGGGCAGCCCGACGTCGACGCCCTTGTCGATGGCGTCGCTGTCTGGCGCGAGGCGGAAATTCGTGAGGACGGGCAAGCTTCCGTCGGCCTGTCGCGGAGCTTCCAGCCCCATCTCGGACGGGTTTTGGAAGTCCGCGTTCGAGACCGTGACACCCCCCGCCGTCCAGGAGTTGTTCGCGTCGTCGGCGCCGTTGCGGTTCGAAAACAGCGTCCCGCCGAACGCCAGGTTGTTCCGGTAAACCCCGACGGTGATGTCCTTCCCGTTCGAATCCATCCCGAGCATGTTGAAGTCGGGGCGATTGCCGTACGAAGTGTTGTTGTAGAAGTAGAGCGTGCTCGGGTGGTGGTTCGCGTAAAACCCTGCCGCCCTGTTGAAGGCGGCGAGGCAGTTTTGCACCGTGTGCGCCGCGGGCTCGGCCGGAAATTTCGCCGGATCGGCGCCGTAGCCGCCGCCCTTGAAGCCGTTGCCGTTGCCGATGCCGGTCTGCGTCCCCGGCTTGTAGCCGTTGTACCAGGCCCACGAGTTCTCGACGAGGCAGGCTGCGCCGGAGTTGATGAAATCGTAGCCGTCGTCCGCGTTCCACCAGGCGCGGCAGCCTCGAAATACGTTGCCCGTCTCCCGGGCGCCGACGTGACAGCCGAAGCCGTCCGCGCTCTCGCCCGCGCCGTTCGACGTGAGCTCGTCGAAGTTGTCGTGCGAGTCGCAGTTGAGCACGAGGTTGTTGCTGCCGCGCTGGATGAAGATGCCGGCGCCCATGATGTGGTGGACGTCGAGCGCCTCGAAGATGTTGTTGCTCCCCTGGTTCCACACTCCCCAGGACTCGTGGTTCAGGTTGTTGTTCTGGCGAACGCCTTTGATCTCGAGCCCCTTGAGGTGAATGTAATTGCCGGACACGAGGATGCCCTTGATACGGCAGGAATCCCTGATGCCGTCGAAATCGAAGACGGGCTTCTCGCCGGGCGCGGCCCAGTACCTGATGGGATTGCCGGCGCTCCCGCTCTTGTTCAGCACCACACCGCTGATGGTCGCCGTCCCGCTCGAGCAGGTGGTGGTGCCCTCCCTGTACGCGTACGTGCCGCCCTTGAAGTAGAAGACGTCGCCGGCCATGGCCACGCTCTGCGCTTTGGCCATCGACGCGAACGGCGCGTCTTCGCTGCCGGCGTTCGCGTCGTTGCCGGCGGGCGCCGGGGCCACGTAGTAGTCCTTTGCCCAGCCGCTCGTCGCAAAAAGCAGCGGAGCGCCCAGCGCAGACAGCGAGAGGAGGAGCCGCACGTTCATCCTTGCACCAGCCCGAGGTCGTCGAGGTTGAAGCCCGCCGAAACCGTGGGAAAGCACACCCAAACGTCCTGGAGACGTCAAGCCCAAACTGCAGGACCTCCGGGTTGACAGAACCAACGTCTGTGCGATATCGGCTGCAGGTGCGCCGCTCGCGCACATGGGGAGTGGATCCATGCGACGATTCGCGATCTCTCGTTGGCTGATAGCGTGCTTGGCGAGCTGTACCTCCGCGCCGCCGTCCATGCCGGGGGACGGGGTCGTCGAGGGGCCTCCGCCCCCTGCGCCGTCGTGCCCGACCCAGAAGCTCGCGTTCACCAGGGACACGGGGTGCGTGAACGATGGATCCCTGGAGTTCTGCCTGCCGTCGGGCGACGCGGCGCTCCTAGCGCGCGTGCGGGGCATCGCGCCCACGATCCGGGCCGGCTCGTCGGGCGGGCGCGCCAGGTGCGATGTGTCGAAAGAGACCCTGTACTTCTTCCCCACGGGAGACGCCGAGTGCACCGCGCGCCATGGCGCGCTCGAGGACGCGGCATGGGACCAGGTCTGTCGTATCGCCGCGCTGCCCGAGGTGCGGGAGATCGTGCCGACGTGGTACGAGTGAGCGCGGGCGGGCGCTCCTGCGTTGGCTCGCCGGCCGAGCGGCCCGGCCGCGCCGATTCTTGGTAGAACCACGCCGCGGAGAGGGCCGTCCGCCATCGCCTGGGCGCGCGGGGGGTGAGCAACCCGATCACGGGAGCGCGAGACCGGCCGCTCTGGGGTCACTTGACACCGCTCGGGGACGGCACCTTGTTCGCCGTGGTCCGACCCCTGCCGTGCCCCCCCGGCTCATGCGCTCTCGGCGGAGCGCGTGGCGCTCGCTGCGGCGGGCAGGCGCGCCGGTGAGGCGCTGGGCTTCCATTCACGGTTCACGATTACGGCGAAACTCCAGCTCCGGGAAGAGGAGGGTACACACATGGCTGATCGCTGGGAGGACCCTGTTCACACGACGAGCTTCGGGTTGCAACTGGTCGAGCCCCATACCTTGCGGGAGAACCGCGGCTCGTTCATCGGGCTCGGCATTGCCCTTCTGGTGCTTGGCGCTCTCGCGATCCTCATGCCCGTGATCGCCTCGCTGGTCACGGCGGTCGCCATCGGGGGCGTGCTCGTGGCGAGCGGCCTCTTTCAGGGCGTCCACGCCGTCCAGCACCGGCGATGGGCCAACTCCGCCTGGTCGCTCGCGGGCGCCCTGATCCAGCTCGCCGCGGGCGTCCTGATCGTGGCCTTCCCGGTGACGGGCACGGTCACGCTGACCTTGATCCTCGCGGCGTTCTTCTTCGCGGAAGGCTTCCTCAAGATCGTCCGCGCTCTCCAGCACCGCGAGATGCCCAGCTGGGGTTGGCTCCTGTTCGACGGGCTGCTCGCGCTGGCGCTCGGGGTCCTGATCTGGTGGCGCTGGCCGAGCACCGCGGCGTGGGCGATCGGGCTGCTCGTCGGCGTCAACATCCTCGTCAGCGGCATGTCGATGCTGCTGATCGGGTCCAGCGCGCGACAGCGGCCGGTGGCCAGCATGTGACAGGCGCCCCGTGCCGGAGACCGCGCCTGACGCTCGTCCCTCACTGGCCACCACCGCTCGTGGCGAGCAGCCAGGTCTCGACGGCGTGCGCGAAGCCCTCGTCGGCGTTCGACAGCGTGATGAAGTCGGCTTGTCGCTGCACGACGGCGCGCGCCTGCCCCATGGCGATGCTGAGCCCGCTCTCCCGGAACATGAGCACATGGTCGGGCAGCTCGCCGATCGTGGCCATGGCTGCGCCGGGGACGCCGAGGCGCGCCGAGAGGGCCCTCGCGACCTCTCCGGAGTTGGCCCGCGGGTGCATCACCTCGATGCAATGAGGCACGGGGCGTGACGCCGAGAAGAACGCGCAGGCCCCCCGGAGGTCCGACTCGCCGCGCTCCAGCACCTCGGCGTCGTCGCTGACGCCGACGATCTTGACCGCGCTGTCCACGACGCCTTCCCAGCGCTCGACGACCCTGGGGACACACTGCACGACCGCCTGCTCGCGCGCGACGTGCGGCGCGTCGGCGCGGCGCACCAGCCAGTCGTCACCCTGGTAGACCCAGACCGCGGCGCCGTGTCGCTCCAGGGTCGCGATGACGACCGCGGCCGCGCCGTTGTCCATCGGGTGCTGCTCGATCAGGGAGAGATCCGGCCGCACCAGCATGGCGCCGCCGAACGCGGCGACCGGCGTCGCGATCCCCAGCCGTCCGAGCAGGCCGCGCAGGCCGCGCGGCGAGCGCCTGCTCATCAGCGCGAGGTCGACGCCGGCGTCGCGGAGCCGACTCACCGCCTGCTCCGCCCTGGGGGTGAGCGCGCCCTCGGGCGTGAGGAGCGCGCCGTCCACGTCGGCGAGCAGCACGCGAATCCCGGTCATGCGGCTCTCCTCGCCAGCGGGGTGGCCACGGTCGGTGTACGCCACCCGCCGAGGTCGGCGACGAGGCGGTCGGCCTCGGCTGGGCCCCAGCTGCCCGGCTCATAGGGCGAGAGCGGAGTCGCCTGGTCCAGGACCGGATCGACAACGGCCCATTGCGCCTCCACTTCGGCCTGGCTCGCGAACAGGGTCGGATCGCCTGCGAGCGCATCGCCGAGGAGCCGCTCGTAGGGCGCCAGCGCCTCGGACAGGTCGCTTGTCACGAGCAGCTCGGTCGCCTGTCCGGCCATCAGCTCGCCGGGCGCCTTGATCCGCACGCCGACGGCGAGCTCCGGCGCCGGAGCGAGCCGGATGCGCACGTAGTCTGGAGCCCCGCGCCCGACGTCCTCGAACACGGCGTGCGGAGGCCGCCGCAGCAGGACGAGCACCTCGGTCGCCGTGACGGCGAGGCGCTTGCCAGCGCGGATGCAGAACGGCACGCCCGCCCAGCGCCATGTGTGGATGCGGAGCCGCGCGGCGCAGAACGTCTCGACCTGCGACCCCGGCGCGACGCCCGGCTCGCCGCGGTACCCGTTGTATTGACCGCGGACGACGTGCGCCGGATCGAGCGGCGTGATGGCCCGCAGCAGCCGGACGCGCTCCGCACGCACGGCGTCGGCGTCGCCGGACGGGGGTGGATCCATGGCGAGGCACGCGAGCACCTGCAGGAGATGGTTTTGCAGGACGTCGCGGATGCACCCGGTCGCGTCGTAGAACCGGCCGCGGCCCTCGATGCCGAACCTCTCGGCCATGGTGATCTGGACGCTCTCGACATGGTGGGAGTTCCAGACCGGCTCGAGCAGCGCGTTCGCGAAGCGAAAGTAAACGATGTTCTGGACCGGCTCTTTGCCGAGGAAGTGGTCGATCCGGTAGATCTCCTCTTCCGGAAAGACGCTCGCGAGCGTGCGGTAGAGCGCGCGAGCGGACTCCAGATCCTGGCCGAACGGCTTCTCGACGACGAGCCGCCCTCGCCGCACGCACCCGGAGCGGTCGAGCGCCTTGACGACCTCTTCGAACAGGGCGGGCGGCACGGCCATGTAGTGGAGCGGCCGCTGGGCGGTGCCGAGCCGCTCGCGGAGGCGGTGGAACGTCGCCGGATCGGCGTAATCCCCGCTCACGTACGAGAGCCGCGCGCACAGCTCGCGATGGACGCCGGCCTCGAACACGCCCGCCCGCTCGAGGCTCTCGCGGACGCGGGCGTAGAGCTGCTCGATGCTCCACGGGCTCTTGGCCACGCCGATGATGGGCACGTCCAGCTTGTGGCGGCGGATCAGCCCGGCCAGCGCCGGGAAGATCTTCTTGAAGGCCAGGTCGCCTGTCGCTCCGAAGAGCACGAGCGCGTCGGCGGCCTTCATGCCGCCTGCTTGGCGGCGCCGGACCTCACGCGCCGCGTGCCCGAGCTCTCCTCGCCTTCACCATCCATCCATCCAGCGCGCATGAGCTTGGCTCCTCTCGTCATGGCCCTGGAGGCCCCGGTCCCGCTCCGGCATCGCGTGTGCCACGCCAAATCGGCACGAGCGCGCCTCGCCGAACGCGGCAGCGGGAGGCTCACCGGGGCTCCTGCCGCCGCGGTCCTGAGCGCAGCTCCGCACCACGCCTGTGCAGCCTGCGCATGCGGCGGGTCCGAGCGGCTCACCGAGCGCGGGCGCGCTTTTGCGCCATGCCTTGGAGCCTCTTCACGAGCTCGACAGCCTCGTCCTCGCGGCCGAGATCGTGCAATGCCCTGGCTCGAATGAGGAGCGACTCGGGGAGCGCGTCCTTGCGGCTGGTCTCGGGCTCGAGCAGGCGGGCCGCTTCTGCCGGGTCACCGCTGCGAAGCGCGACGGTCGCCAGGTTGTGGGTGATCTGGCGCTTCTCCCGATCGTCGCCGGAGCGATCGAGCGCGGACGTCCACGCAGCGCGAGCGTCGGCCCATCGCTCTTGAGCGAAGCGCACAGCGCCGAGGTTCTGGAGCGCCGCGAGCTCATCGGCGTACGAGAGATGGTCGGCGTCGGGCGCCGCGGCTCGCTCGTACCGCGACGCGGCCGCCTCCCAGTCGCGGGCGTCCCGAGCCACCTCGCCGAGGAAGAACTGCCCCTCGCGGCACGCGGGCTCGCGGCTCACCTCCGGCGCCCAGAGGCGCTCATCGCTCGCATACCTTCGTCCTTCGCGCAGCGAGAGCGCCGTGAACGGCACGCCGAGGACAAGGACCAGCGCCCACAGGCGCCGGCCGTGGCGGTCGGCTGCGTGGGCGAGGAGCATCGCGCCGAACGCAAGCGGCACATAGAGGTAATGGGGCGACCACCAGCGCATGATCGGCACGAGCTGCAGCGACGGCAGGAGAGAGAGCGCGAAGAGCCATGCAACGCCCCGCCGTCGTGACGCGAGCAGGGCGACGCCACCGAGCACGGCGGCGCCGAAGAGGGCCGAAAGGCTCGCCGTGCGGGTGATCCGGAACGCATCGCAGATGCTCTGGTCGAGCGGCACGACCAGCGCCAGGGCGCTCTTCCCGAGCGCAGCGAGCCTCGTGCCGACGCTCTCGTCGAGCGGCAGCGCGGGATGCTGGGCCCGGAAGCGGGGCGCGTACAGCAGGCGGAGGCCGGTCGCGGCCGCGAACGCGGCGCCTTCCGCTGCGAGCAGGCGCAGGCGCGTCGCGCCGTCAGCGGAGGATGCCTGTGGGCGCGGCCCCGCGTGCAGGGCGGCTCCCCCATGGGCCGGGGAGCCGCCCTCCCGATGTCGTTCAGCGGAGAGCGCCAGGACGAACAGCGGACCAAGCAGCCACGCCGTCTCCTTCGTGAGCGCGCCGGCGAAGAGCGCCGCGGCTGCGAGAGCGGGCTTTTGCGCCTGGTGCGCGGCGACGAGCGCAAGGAGGAAGACCGCTATCATCGCCTCCGAGCGGAACGCGATCGCGGAAGCGACCAGGGATGTCGTCGGATGCACCGCGAAGAGCAGCCCGGCCGCCAGCGCCGCGCGGGGCGAGAGGCCGAGGGCCCGCGCCGCCACGGTGGTCATGACCGACGCGAGCGCGTGCCAGCCGAGCGTGACCGCGTGGAAGAAGCCGGGCGTCTTCGACACGGCCGCGTCGATGGAGAGCGACAGCGCCATGAGCGGCCGGTAGAAGCTGGTATCCGCGAAGCCCCGGGTGAACAGCCCGAGCCAGCCGGAGGGCGCCGCGAGCGCGCGCCCCTCCCGGAGGTGCGCGTGATCGAGCCAGACGTAGCCGCCGCCGAGGGCCGTCGCGTGGGAAGCGGCGGCCAGCGCGGCGACGGCCATGAGCCCGCGGCGGCCGGGGGAGAGCTCGCGCAACATGCACCCCTGCTACGATCGGGAGGCTCGCCAGGAACGCTCAGTCATGGGTGATCGAGAACGTCTCGGCGGTCGTCCCGCTGATGGTCTTGAAGTAACCCGTGGCCGCCTTGGGGTTGCCGCCGACGTTGAAGGTGATGAACTGAGCACCGTAGTTCGCGCTCTGGTTCGAGGTGTAGATGAACCCCCACGTGTTGCTGCACCCGTACGGAAACGTCGTCGGTGTGCAGCGCGTCTGGGTGCGGATGCTGTTCCCGCCGAGGCCGGCGACCGTCACGAACGTCCGCCCGTTCGTCCCATCTCCCCCGACGCAGAGGACCCCTGCGCCGTTGCACGTGGGGTCGACGGTCTGCGAGGTCATGTTGGTGAGCGTCCTCGTCCGCTCGTAGCTGTGCTCGTGTCCCGTCTGGATGATCGCGCCCTGCTTCCGGCACGTCTCGTAGACGTCCCAGCCCATCTCGTCGCCCTTCCCGCCCACCTGCATGGCCGCCTGATTCTGGTGCCACTGGCAGATCTTCCAGATGTGCGTGTCCGTGTCGAGGAACGGCGTGATGTGCGTCGCCCCGTTGTCGCCCTTCTTGGCGGTCACGAGCACGAGGCCGCGGAAGGTGGTCTTGTAGTTGGCGTCGTGCGCGCCGGCGACCCGGGTCGCGCCGCCGAGGTGATTCGCCGCCTTGGGCAGATAGCCGCTCCAGGAGGAGTCATCGTGGTTGCCGCGGGAGATGAACACGGGGAACGTCGTGCCGAGGACCGACTCGACCTGGTTCCACCACGTGGTCGGGTTGGCGGAGTACGACATGTCGCCGTTGACGACGACCGCCGCCGCGCCCTCGCTGAGCACGAGGTTCAGCACGCTCGTGAAGCTGCTCCCCGTGCCCGTGTCCCCGATGAAGGCGATCTTGAGGTTCGGATCCGTCGAGACCGTTCCGTTGAGCGCGGCCGAGGTCGTCTCGCTCGGCTCGAGGGCGCCTTCCTCCTCCTGCCCGTCGTAAACCCCCTGCGGATCGTCGTTCGCGCGCTCGTCGCCGCCCGCGCCGGCGCACGCCGAAACCCCGGTCCCCACCGATAGCGCCAGCACGATGGCGCCGATCACGAGGCCGAACATCCGCGCGAGCGGAGCCTTACGAGGCTCCCTCTGCTGATCCCTATCTCCTTGTGTCACCATGGAATACGTTCCTTCTCCACCAGGCGCACGGCGCTCCGTGCTCACGGCGTTCCCGTCGAGATCGAGAGATCTGTCCCCTGGATGGAAAATCTACCCTATTGCAAGGGCTCTTGTTTTTGTGATGGAGATTTTGTTGCGCTATCGTTGCATAGGAATTCAAGTTGGTCGACGAGCACGACGCCGGGGCCAGATCATCGCCGAAGTACAGCAGCTCAGCTCGTCACTCAATCTCCACACCGCTGCCCTCGTCGCTGCCGGTAGAAGAGCCTGTCGACTCGAACCTCTCCTCGTTGACAGGCTCGACGCGGTAGATCTGCGGGCGGACAGGAGAACCTGATATGAATCTGTCCATGTGCATGGATGTGGCCCGAGGGCTCCTGTGGTTGAGCTCTGCGCTGGCGCTCGTCGGATGTGGAGCCGATGACGCCGGAGGCGGACCGAGCCCCGCAGAGGCGGCGCTGTGCAGCGGGACGATCTGCGCCGAAGACGAGTTCTGTTACTATCCGCCGGGGGCATGTGGAGGGAAGGACGGAGCATGCCTGTTGCGACCGACGACGTGTCAGAGCGACACGCAGGTCTGCGCCTGCGACGGTCGCGCCTACGCGAGCGCCTGCGAGGCGGAGCGGGCAGGACAGAGCATCGGCGCGGCCGAGACGTGCGCCCCTGCGGCCGCGCCTCCAGGGACCTTCGCCTGCGGCAGCTACTTCTGCAGATCGGCCGATCAGTACTGCGAGATCCTCGACGAGCCCCACGAAGAGCCGTTCAAGCCGCCGCCGCAGCTCTTCTGTCACACGATCCCTGTCCCCTGCATGCCGGAGCCCTCGTGCGACTGCGTCGGCGATGCCGCCGAATCCATGAGCGTGGGAAACTGCTACAGCCCGCCGGTCTGCACGCAGGACGCGGGGAAGCTCACCATCGAGTGCAACGCCGAGGTGTATGACCCGTGAGGACCCGGTGAGCGCGCGACGAGGCGCCCTCCTGCGGATGATCCTGACCGCCGCTCCGCTCGCGGGCTGCGCCGGCGGCTCCGACGCGCCCGGCGGGACGCCGACGTTCCACGCCGATATCGAGCCGCTCCTTCAGCGTAGCTGCGTGAGCTGCCACTCCACGGGTGGGATCGCCCCGTTCGGTCTGGGCAGCTACGAGGACGCCAAGAGCGTCGCCGAGCTGATCGCCGAGGTCACGAGGGAGCGCACGATGCCCCCCTGGGGCGCGTTCGAGACGGACGAGTGCAGGCCTCGTCATGGCTGGAAGGCCGATCTCCGGCTCAGCGGCGAGGAGATCGCGAGGTTCGAGGCGTGGAGCGCAGGAGGGGCGCCGGAAGGGGAGCGCGCCCTCGCGCCGGCTCCCCTCGCGTCGGGTGCGGACGAGCTCCGCGGCGCGGAGCAGGAGCTGGCGCCGATGGCGCCGTTCGTCGCGAGCGGCGAGTCGGATCAGTTTCGCTGCTTCGTCCTGGATCCGAAGCTCTCCGACACCAGGTACCTGAACGGGTGGAGCTTCCTGGTCGGAAATGCGAAGATCGTGCACCACGCGTTGATGTTCCTCGACGAGCGTGGCGAGAGCGAGGCGCTCGCCGGCCCTGACGGCAGCTACGAGTGCTTCGGAGGCCCACGGGTCGAGGGCGGCGTCGTCGCGGCCTGGGCGCCCGGCGGCCGGCCTTTCGACGGTGGACCGAACGTGGGCGCCCCGATACCGGCGGGCTCACGGCTCGTGATGCAGATCCATTACCACCCGGCCGGGGCGACGGCGGCCCCGGACAGCACACGCTTTCAGATGCGCTTCACGCCGTCGCGCCCCGAGTACGAGCTGCTCTTCGCGCTCGTCGGCAACTACGCTCGCCAGTTCGCGGACGGCGACGGCTTGCAGCCCGGTCCGGACGACGAGCGAGGCGCCGCCTTCCGCATCCCGTCAGGCGCTCACGATCACGTCGAGCGCATGCGCTTCACGCTGCCTGCCACGATGGACGGTCACCCGACGCCGGACCTCCACGTCTACGGCGTCGGCCCGCACATGCACTACATCGGCACCGACGTGAAGATCGGCATCGAGCACGCGGGCGGGGCCTCCGGCCAGGAGACGGAGGAGTGCTTGCTGCAGATCCCGTCCTGGGATCTCACATGGCAGCGCCTCTACCAGGTAGACGCCGCGATTGACGACCTGCCGCGGCTCGCGCCGGGCGACGCGCTGAAGATCAGGTGCACGTACGACAATTCTCTGGAAAACCCCCATCTGCGGGCGGCGCTGAGCGAGCGACACACGACGAGCCCGGTCGACGTGTCCCTCGGGGATACGGCGTTCGACGAGATGTGCCTCGCGAGGATGGCGTTCATTTACAAGGCTCGTTGAGGAGGCGCTGTTCGACTCTGTGCGCTCCTCCCCAGCGCCCCAAGACAGGAGCTCTTCCCCATGGTCATACATCGCGCGCGTCTTCCCCTCTGCCTTGCCGTCGCCGCCTCGTCCGCGCTCGCCGCGTGCGGGAGCGAAGGCGAGGAGCCGCTCGCCGCCCCTGGCTACGAGGAGCAGGCCGTGCTCGACGTGAAGGCGTTCATCCAGACGAACCTCGACGACCTCGCCTCCGCGGCGGCGGCGCTGCAGGCCGCTGCGCCCGAGCCGGACGAGGACGGGTGGAGCGCGGCGGCCGACAAGGACGCCGTCGACGCGATGAAGGCCGAGTGGAAGAAGGCGCGGTGGGCCTATGAGCACGTCGAGGGCGCGATCGCGGTCCTCTTCCGCGATCTCGATGTGTCCACCGACGCCCGGTATGACGCGTTCATCGAGGCGGCCGCCGACGCCGATCCGTTCGACGGCGAAGGGGTGACCGGCGTCCACGCCATCGAGCGGATCCTCTGGTCCGACGCCATCCCGCCTGCGGTCGTCGAGTTCGAGTCGGGCCTCGGAGCCAGGTACCGCGCCGCGGCGTTCCCCGCGACCGAGGCGGAGGCCAAGGCGTTCAAGCGCGGCCTCTGCGCCCGCCTGGTGGCGGACACGAGGAAGATGCAATCCGACTTTCGCGGGCTGGCGCTCGACGCGCCGTCGGCGTTTCGGGGGGTCATCGGCTCGCTCGGCGAGCAGGTCGAGAAGGTGGCGAAGGCCGCCACGGGCGAGGAGGAGTCCCGCTATGCGCAGTACACCCTCGCCGACATGCGCGCGAACGTCGCGGCCGGGAGGCTGACCTACGCTGCGTTCCAGCGCTGGCTCCTCTCGAAGGAGGGCGACGCCGCCGCGGTCGATCAGGCGATCCTCGATGGCTTCGAGCGGCTCGAGGATGCCTACGCCGCGCTCCCCGGCGACGCGCTGCCGCCGGTGCCCGACCTGTGGAGCTCCGAGGATCCGACGGCGGCGCAGCTCGAGACCCCGTTCGGCCAGCTCTTCTCGCTCGTTCAGCGCGAGAGCGATGACGCGGTGGAGGGCTCCCTGGTCCGCAGCATGGGCGAGTCCGCCGATCTGCTCGGCATCCCGGAGCTATGATCCACGAACGGCGACACCCACCTCAGGGGGCCTCTGTCATGCGCGCTGTGACGCCGGGCGCCTGAGCTTGCCTGCCCTGACGACCCGCCTCTTGAGTCTCTTGAAGAGGTCGAGAGGGAAGCTCTCGATCACGTCGACCCGATCCGCGATGAACAGCGCGACCCAGTGGGAGAGCCGGTGATCCGGGACCTTGTAGGCGGCGCGGCGCAGCGCCCCGCTCGCTCCTCTCGGCGGCAAGGCCGTGCTGAACACCGGCGTCGGACGGGCGCGCCCTGGGTGCCTGAGCACCAGCCCCTCGATCGGTTGCTGCTCGGGCTCGAGCCAGTGCGCGCTCTCCAGGAGGCGCGGCGGCACCTCCCTCGGGACGCCGGGCCTGTCCTCGGGGCAAAGATCGACTCCCCAGTACGGCAGCTCCCTCGGCACTACGATCTCGGCTTCCATGATCGCCTCCCCCTCGATGACCGAGCTCACTTGGCCCCCCGCGGAACGAGCACGCATTTGAGGATCCCGTCGGTCCTCGCCGCGAACACCCGGTACATCTCCGCGGCCGCATCGAGCGGAGCGCGGTGGGTGATGAGCGCCCTCGGGTCGAGGTTCCCGTTGCGGATGTGCTCGAGCAGGCGGGGCATGTACCGCTTCACGTCGCACTGCCCGGCCTTGATCGTCAGGCCCTTGTTCATGGCCGCGCCAACGTCGACGAGGTTCCACGGCGGCCCGTAGACGCCGATGATCGAGACCCTCCCGCCGCGGCGGACCGACTGGATCGCCCAGTTGAGGGCGACGGGCGATCCGGCCTCGAGCTTGAGCGCCTTGCCCAGCACGTCGTGCAGCGCCGAGCCGTTCGCCTCGAGGCCGACCGCCTCGACGCAGACGTCCGGCCCGCGGCCGTCGGTCATGTCCCGGAGCGTGGACACGACGTCAGGGGTCTTGCTGAAATCGAGCGTCTCTGCCTTGTTGTGCCGGCGCGCGAAATCGAGGCGGTAACCGACCGAATCGACGGCGATGACCCGGCGCGCGCCGAGGAGCCATGCGCACCGCTGGGCCACGAGGCCGACGGGCCCGCAGCCGAAGACGGCCACCGTGTCGGCGGGGCCGATGTCCCCCATCTCCGCGGCCTGGTACCCCGTGGGGAGGATATCCGAGAGAAAGAGAGCGTCCTCGTCCGAGAGGTCGTCGGGGATCTTCATGGGGCCGACGTCGGCGAAGGGGACGCGGACGCGCTCGGCCTGGCCGCCCTGGTAGCCGCCGGTGGTGTGCGAATAGCCGAAGATCCCGCTGGCGAGCGTGGTGAGCGGGTTCGTGTTCTCGCAGGCGGAGGTGCGCTCTCGCTGGCAGAAGAAGCACGTCCCGCAGGCGATGTTGAAGGGCACGACGACCCGGTCGCCGCGCTTCAGGGTCTGCACCGAGGCCCCGAGCTCCTCCACGACGCCGGTGAACTCATGGCCGAAGATGGTCCCCACGCGCGTGTCAGGCACGTATCCATGATAGAGGTGCAGATCAGAGCCGCAGATCGTGGCGCGACTCACGCGCAGGACCACGTCGTTCGGATGTTGAACCCGGGGCTCCGGGTTTTCCTCGACGCGGACGTTCCTCGGCCCATGGTATGTGAGCGCCAGCATTCGCACTACCTCCCACGCTGCTCGATGGAGCAATGCAAGGGGTGAACCAGGCGCGCGCGCTCGTGGGTGCACCTGGCGTAGGCATCGCCCTCCGGCCTTCGGGCGCACGTCCTCAGGACATCGAGGACATCGCTGCTGACGCCGACGGCGCGGGCGCCGTTCGCCCTTTCATCGGTCGTTCGTCGTCTTCTTCTCTTTCTTCGGTAACGGCGGCGGCTTCAGCTTCTTCGGGTCCTCGCCTCTCACGGCCTCGCGCGGCGCGTCGTCCTTGCGGAGGTGATACGCCGCCATCTTGCGCTTGAGGGTGTTCCTGTCGATGCCGAGCGTGCGCGCCGCGCGGGAGAGGTTGCCCTGATGCACCGCGAGCGCGCGCCCGATCGCGGCGCGCTCGGCCGACGCCACGGCCTCCGCGAGCGGCGCGACCTCCTGGCCGCCTACCTCCGACTCCGTCGCTCGCGCGAACCCGCCTGCGCCGCCGCTCGCCGGCCGTGCCGCCGGCGACGCGAGCTCCGGCGCGAGGTCGCCGACGTCGACCGTGTGTTCGCAGAACACGCCCCACCGCTGCACCTCCGCGCGCAGCTCGCGCACGTTGCCCGGCCAGGGGTGCTGGTAAAGGCTCCTCAGCGCATCGCGCGTCACCTCGAGCCCGCGCCCCTTGCGCCGCGACTGCACCTCGTCGAGGAACGCGTCGACGAGCACCTCGATGTCTCCACCCCGCGCGCGGAGCGGGGGAACCTCGATGATCGCGCCGCGGAGCCGGTAATACAGATCCTCGCGGAACGTCCCCTGCTCGACCATCGCCGCGAGGTCTCGGTGGGTGGCCGCGAGGACGCGGACGTCCAGCTCGATCTTCGCCTCGCCGCCCACCCGCCGCAGCGTCCCGTCCTGGAGCACGCGCAGCAGCGACGCCTGCACCCGCGGGGACAGCTCGCCGATCTCGTCGAGGAACAGCGTGCCGCCGTGCGCCTGCTCGAAGACGCCGCGCCGCCGCCCCGCGGCTCCGGTGAAGGCCCCCGCCTCGTGTCCGAACAGCTCGCTCGCGAGCACGCCCTCGGCGAAGACGCTGCAGTTCTCCGCGATGAACGGCCCTCTCGCCCGCGGGCTGTGCTCGTGGATCGCCCTGGCCGCGAGCTCCTTTCCGGTCCCGGTCTCGCCGACGATCAGCACAGGCACGTCGGTCGCGGCGACCCGGGCGATGCGGGCGCGGAGGAAGCGCATCGGCTCGCTCTCGCCCACGAGCACCGTGTCGCGCGCGCGCGCCTCGGCCCGCAGGCGCACGACCTCCTCGCGCAGCGCGCGGATCTCCGGGAAGCCCTCGATGTCGAGCCGGACCTCCCGCACCGGCCGCGGGTGCGGGTGCGGCACGAACGCCGCCGGGATCACCTGGAGCATGCGCGCCGGCAGGATCCCCGCCTGCACCAGGATGACCCAGAGCGTCTGCGCCTGCGGCGTGCCGGCCGAGAGCAGGACGTCCGTCGCCCACGCCGCCGGCGGGAAGGCGCGCTTGAGCTGCGCCGAGAGCTTCCCGAGCGCCCGGAAGAGCTTCGCGTGGTCCGACGGATCGTCGACGTCCACGACCCGGAGCTCGATCCGCGGCGCGCGGGCCCGCGCCCGCTCGACGAGCGCCCGCGACGGCGCCTCGCCCGCCGGGATGGTGAGGACCACGATCGCGTCGTAGCGGCTCTCTTCCTGGTCGAGGAGCCGCAGCACGGGCCCGCGATCGCCCTCGGGCCGGCGGCCGTGGTGCGCCGGCGCCGGCCCGAGCGTGCCCGCGTCCGACCACGTGAGGAGGAGGCGATTCACTGGTGCACTGTACACCAGGTGTGGTGCAATATGTACCACTTTATCTGGTGCGCAGCGCACCATGTAGAAGCGTTTTGCCGGCGTCGGGGCGGGCCGCGCGCTGGCACGGAAGCCGCAAGTCTCCTCCGCATGCCCATGGGCATTCCCATCCGCGTTTGCGCCTGCGTTTGCCGTATTGGCCGCTTGCCCCGGAGATCTCGATGAAAGCCCCCGCCGACAGCGCAGTCCTGCCTGCCCACGCCCGCCTCGTCGTCCGCGACGACGTCTGGCTCGAGGGCAACGCCGTCCAGCAGCTCGCGCGCGTCGCCGCGCTGCCCGGCTGCGTCCGCGCCGTGGGCATGCCGGACCTTCACGCAGGGCGGGGCATCCCCATCGGCGCGGCGTTCGCCTTCGCGGACCGGGTCGTCCCGGAGCTCATCGGCGGCGACGCCGGCTGCGGCGTGCGGCTCGTCGCGACGTCGATCGGCCGCATGGCGCCGGACGTCCTCGAGCGGCGCGCCCGGCAGGCCATGGACGACGATCCGCTCGCCGAGTGCGATCCGCGGGAGGTGTTCGAGCGAGTCTGGGAGCGCGGCGCGCGCGGCCTCGCCGAGCTCGACGGCGTGCCAGAGGCGCTCGCGCGGCTCGCGGCGGCGGAGCCCGAGGACGGCCTGCGCCCGAGCGGGGACGCCTCGCCGTACCGCGCGGGCTACGAGGGCGCGCTCGGCTCGGTCGGCGGCGGGAACCACTTCCTCGAGGTCGCCCGGGTCGGCGCGCTGCGGGACCCTGCGTCGGCGAAGGCCCTCGGCCTCTCCGCGGGGGAGCTCGTCGTCGTGGCGCACTCCGGCTCGCGCGGGCTCGGCGGCGCGCTCGGGCAGCGCTGGGGCGGCGCGGTGCTCGAGGGGGACGCGGCCGAGCCCTACCTCGGCGAGCTCGCCGGCGCGTGCCGCTTCGCGCGGGCGAACCGGCTCCTGCTCGCGTACCGGATGCTGCGCGCGCTCGGCGCCTCGCGGGCGTCGACGATCACGGGCGGGCTCGACCTCACCCACAACGACGTCGCGCGCGAGGCCGTGGGCGGCGAGCTGGCCTGGGTGCACCGCAAGGGCGCGGCGCCCGCCCGGGGCAGCGACTTCACCGTGGTGCTCGGGTCGCGAGGAGCGCCGTCGTGGGTGATGCGCTCGTGCGATGCGGAGGCCGGGCTGCGCTCCGTCGCGCACGGCGCGGGCCGCAAGATGGGGCGCAGCGAGGCACGCGAGAAGATCGCGGCCAGGTACCGGCGGCGCGAGCTCGCCCGCACGGAGCTCGGCGGCCGCGTCGTGTGCGACGACCCGGCGCTGCTGCTCGAGGAGCACCCCGACGCGTACAAGCCGATCGAACCGGTGATCGAGAGCCTTGTCGAGGCCGGCCTGGCGACGCCGGTCGCGCCGCTCGTGCCGGTGCTCACGGTGAAGCGATGAGCCGGTCGTGGGTGCAGATCAGCGCGGGGCGGGGGCCTGTCGAGGTGCGGCGCTTCGTGGCGCGGCTCGCCGAGCGCATGGAGGCGATCTGCCACGAGCGCGGGCTCGTGGTGGTCGACGTCACGGTGCACGGCGACGAGGACGCGCCGGCCTCGGTCGAGATCCTGGTGGAGGGCGACGCGCGGCGCTGCCTGGACGGGGAGCTCGGGACGCACGCGCTGGTCGAGCGGAGCGCGGCGCGGGGGAAGGCGGCGCGCAAGCGGTGGTTCGCGGGGGTGGCGATCCACGCTGCGGGGGCGGACGCCGTGGCGGGCGCGGGCGAGGGCGTCGACCTGAGCGAGCTCGAGATCTCGGCCTGCCGGGCGGGCGGGCCGGGAGGGCAGCACGTGAACAAGACCCTGTCGGCGGTCCGGATCCACCACCGGCCGAGCGGGATCACGGTGCGCGTGGCCGACGAGCGCTCGCAGCGCGCGAACGTCCGCCGCGGGGTGGAGCGCATCGCCGAGCGGCTCGCGGAGCGCGCCGCCCGGCGCGTTGCGGAAGGGGAGGCCGCGCGCTGGAGCGAGCACGACCGGATCGTCCGGGGAGAGCCGGTGAGGACGTACCGGGTAGGGCGGAAGAGCGTGCTCGTGGTGGCAGGGGCGCGGGAGGCGACCTGAGAGCGAGTCGGCCCCCCGCCTCATCGGTTCCCTCGGCTCTACCCGTTTAATCGTCGCGACGAACAGCCGATGAATCCTCCGTCGCCCGGCCGGTATCCTACTCCGCACGTCGACCCGACGGCTACAGCTGCCGCATGAAGGCGGTGAGATCGCTCTTCTCGTCGCGCGAGAGGTTCAAGCCGAGCACGATGTTGAAGAACTCCACCGTGTCCTCGAGCGTCAGGCAACGTCCGTCGTGCAGGTACGGCGGGCTGTCCTTGATGCCGCGCAGCGTGAACGTCTTGATCGGGCCGTCCCCCGGCTCGTCCTTGAGGAAGCGCTCGAGATGCAAGTCATGCTGCTGGTTGTCCAGATAGAAGGGCGCCGTGTGGCAGCTTCCGCATTGACCCTTGCCGAAGAAGATCTGCTCGCCTCGCAGCTCGCTCGGGGTCGCCTTCGTGCGGTCGAGGCGGCCGGTCGCCGGGTCGAGCTTGGGCGTCGGCGGGAAATCGAGCATGTTCTGCAGCTGCGCCATGTGGCTGACCTGGATGCGGTCGAGGATATTCATGCCCTTCTTCATGGCGTGGATGGCATCGCCGTTGAAGTAGGCCGTGCGCTGCTCGAACTCCGTGAAGTCTTCGACGGATCGCAGGCTCCGCTTCGAGCCGTGGATCTGCTGGTTGAACACCCCTCGCAAGCTCACCGTGTCGAGGCGGAGGCGCCGCTCCTGGGGGCGCATGTCCGGGTTCAGGTGAAACTGCCCCGTCGTATGGCCGTTGATGTGGCAGTCGAGGCACGTCACGCCGAGGCTCGGCTCACGCGACTTGCGATCGTCGGTCGGGTTGAACTCCTCCTGCGGGAACGAGGTCAGGAGGAGCCGGAGCCCGTCGAGCTGCACCGGCGTGAGGATGTCCTTGAAGAGCCGGTAGTAGTTGTTGATCGACACCACCTCCCCGCGCGAGACGTCGCCGAGCTCCGGCCGGTTGCTCAGGAACATCGCGGGCGGGAACTCGGGCAGGAACGCCTCCGGCAGATCGAAGTCCACGTCGAAGCGCTCGAGCCGCGGGAACATCTCGATCTGCATCTTCGGGAAGACCTGGCCGCCGTTCGCCTGCAGGGGATGGGGCAGCGACGGATACGGGAAGACGCCCTGCCGCTTGATCTCCAGGGGAGGCATGGCGGCCAGCTTCTCCCAGGTCAACCCGCTCTGGAGGCGCGCCGTCGGGCCCACGCAGAGCGGCTTGCCGCGCGACATCCTGGCGACGGGGTCGAATCTGGGCGTGAGATCGTAGCGCTGCTCGAGGAGCTTCTGCTGAGCGCGCATGACGTTGGGTTTGTTCGCGATCTCCCGCTTCATGATGGCGGTGGGATCCTCGTTCGGCTTGTCCGAGTTCAGCGGATCCCGGTAGAAGTCGAACCCCGAGACCCTGCCCTGCTTCGGTTGGCTCAGGAACACGGGAGAGGACGGCTCGGCGTTCCGCGCGTTGAAGATGTCGGAGAGGTCGTGGGCCGTCTTCCTCTGCTCCGGCCGCTGCACCGCGACCTGGCAAGCCTCCTGGGCGCGGGCGATCGCGTCGGGAGGCGGGGTCGGACAGCTCGTCTGTGCCCACACGCTGGCGATGCCGCAACCGACCAGCGATGTCGTGACGAGCGCGACGACGCCGCGGCAAATCGGCCTCTCTGAGAGCGCGACAGTCGCCCTTGACGAGGCTGGTCGGTTCTTGCTCATGCTCGTCCGTTTGCAATCGCTAGACCGATCCTCGAGCGGTCCTCGGACAGCGCGACATACCTCGCGGGCACAATCAAATACTGCAGGACCCGACAAACCGCGGGAATTTGAACAGCCCGGCCGAGTCTCGGACGGGCCGCTCCCAGACTACTGCTACCTGCCCGTCTTTACGTGGGCAAACCCGATCCTCCGGTCGCTGGAAGAGCAGGCGCGTGTGCCCATCTTCGGTGACTTTCCAATCGAGCTCGGCGCCACGGGCAACGAGGAGATGATCCTCGCCCGCTTCCGAGGCGATCCGCGCTACCAGGAGCTGTTTCGCGAGGCCTACCCCAAGGACGACGACCCGTTCACCTTTCTACGCATCGTCGAGGCGCTCGCGAGCTTCGAGCGTATGCTCGTCTCTGGCGACTCCCCGTTCGATCGGTACGTCCAGGGGCTCGACGACGACGCGCTCTCTCGCGTACGGGTCCGTGTCGAGCGCCTTCTCCCTGCACGAGGCGAGCTGCTCCTCGATCGGGCCGCCGACCCTGGCGAGCTTGCCGTCGGCGAGGACCCGCTTCCCGCGAAACTACATGCGCCGGATGCGGCCCGAGACCGCGATGGGCAGGTGAGGAAGTCTGCCCGGCGCTGCCTCCTCCAGGGCGAAGCCGGGAGGGGGCAG
Source organism: Sorangium sp. So ce693 (assembly GCF_051521375.1). Lineage (NCBI taxonomy): Bacteria > Pseudomonadati > Myxococcota > Polyangiales > Polyangiaceae > Sorangium > Sorangium sp. So ce693. The sequence continues at coordinate 10,146,348 of NZ_CP150347.1, read as the reverse complement.
CGCGGGGACACGTCGGCGCGACGAAACGCCGCGGTGACTTGGTCCACTTCCTGCGGTACTAGCATCCCATGAGCGTCCTCATGCGGGTCGGCCGCTTGGATGCGGCCGCTCCCACGACAGCAGGTTCCGCGGCTCCCATCGTGGCACGGCGCAGGAAGGCCGCGCCTGCCGAAGAAGAAACGGAGCTTCAGCTCGGGCTGTCCTGGTTGCTCAAGCTGCGCTGGGGCGCGATCGCCGGACAGCTCATGGCCCTGGTGTTGGTCCGGGTGATCCTCGCGCTCGACTTGCCCTATGTGCCGCTTCTCGGCTTGGTGACGTTCACCGCCGCGACGAACGCTGGCCTCCTGCTGTGGGGACAGCCGTCTACCAGCACCTGGAGACTCCCTGCGGTCCTCGCGATCGATGTCGTCGTCCTCACGCTGATGCTGGCAGCCTCTGGAGGGGCGAGCAATCCCTTCACGGTCTTCTTTCTTGTGCATGTGGCGCTCGCCGCGCTGTTGCTCGAGGCCCAGCTGGCCTGGACGGTCGTCGTCCTCACCGTCGCGGGTTTCGCCGCGCTCTTCTTCATCCCGTCACAACACCTGGCGTCCCATGATCACGTGCCTTGGTCGACGCACCTGGTCGGGATGTGGATCGCCTATGTCCTCGCAGCAGGGTTCGTGGCGTACTTCGTCGGGCGTGTGTCGCGAGCGATCCGGGGTCGGGATCAGCGCTTAGCAGAGATTGCAAGCCTCGCAGCGCAGAACGAGCGCCTCGCCACGCTCTCGAGCTTCTCCGCAAACGCGGCGCACGAGCTCGGCTCACCGCTCGCCACCATCGGCCTCGCCGCGAAGGAGCTGGCGATCGGGCTTCGACGCGAGCCTCCGAGCAGCGGGCTGGCCGCGGACGCCGACCTGGTGTGTCGCGAGGTGGCTCGTTGTCGCGAGATCCTCGCCGACATCTCCGCGCGCGCGGGCGAATCCGTCGGCGAGATGCCGGTTCACGCGACGCCTGAACGGGTAGTTGCGGAGCTCCTTCGTCTCATGTCCCCGGCGCTCATCCCGCATCTTCGCCTCACGTACGACAACGACGCCAGCAGCCTTGCCGCGCTCGTGGCCCCGGTCAAGACCCTCGCGCAGATGCTCCACAACCTGATCCGCAACGCGTTCGACGCCCAGGAGGACGCCGATGTCGAAGCGCCTGTCGAGCTGCGAATCGTCGCGGGCGAGCGCCTCTGCTTCCATGTGCTGGACCGGGGGAACGGGCTCCCGGCACACATCCAGGCGAAGCTAGGTGAGCCCTTCGTGACGACGAAGGCGGACCGCGGCGGCCTGGGGCTCGGAGTCTATCTCGCGCGGGCCTACGCGGAGCGCACCGGCGGATACTTACTCTTCCAGGCTCGGCCAGGCGGAGGCTCCGACGTGGAGCTCTGCCTCGCTCCCGATGCCCTGCGGGGGGAAGCATGAGCCAGACCGCGCATCGTGAGCACGCCCATGAGAACGAGGGCCGCTCCGTTCTCGTCGTCGACGATGAGGACGCCTTTCGTGACCGTCTCGTACGCGCGCTTGCAGAGCGAGGCTTCGAGGCGTTCGGAGTGCCATCTGCCGCGGAGGCAATTCGCCACGCTCAGCTCGAAACTCCTGAGTGCGCAGTCGTCGATCTTCGCATGCCGCGCGCGTCGGGCCTCCATGCCGTGCGGAAGCTCCACGAGCTCGACCCCACCACCCGCATCGTGGTCTTGACCGGCTACGGCAGCATCGCGACGGCCCTGGACGCAGTTCGATCGGGGGCCGTCCACTATCTGACGAAACCCGCCGACATTGACGAGATTGTCGCGGCGTTCGACCACGACGGGTCGCCCGCTGACGAGCCGCCGCCGACCTCGGTCCCGTCGCTTGAACGTGTTGAGTGGGAACACATCGACCGGGTGCTAGTCAGCTGCGGTGGCAACATCACCCAGGCGGCGGCGCTCCTCGGGCTGCATCGTCGCTCACTGCAGCGCAAGCTCGGTAAGCGCCCAAGCCCGTGATGATCGAGCGCCGGCTCGCGAAGGCCGCGCGCTCGGGGCGAGGGGCCGCGCCGCGCGGAGGCCCGGGAGCGCCTTCGGGATGAGCCTGCCGCGATAATACGCGCCGCGCTCGACGGCACGCGGCCGCCGACGCCGCGACGCGGCGGGCAAGCGTCGCGGCTGGAGCCACGCGGCATTTCGTCGCGCGACCCTTGGCCACGCTGAAAAGCCGGCCGAGCTCGTGCACATAGGTGAGGCATGGACCTGCCTGTATTCCACCTCGACTTCCTCAACAACCGCATGCTCATCGCGATCATCGCGGTGCTGCACGTGGTCATCAACCATGGGATGGCAGTCGGTGGCATTCCGCTGGTGGCTTACCTCGAACGACGGGGCGTCCAGACCGGCGATGAGTCCTGGGACGCTCTGGCGCACCGCCTCCTCTCCTTCTTCTTCATCGTCACGACGACCGTCGGCGCGCTCACCGGCGTGGGCATCTGGCTCTCCGCGTCGCTCGTGAACCCGTACGCCATCGGGAGCCTGATCCGGGTCTTCTTCTGGACGTGGTTCACCGAATGGCTCGTGTTCGTGACCGAGGTCGTTCTCATCTTGGCCTACTACCTGAGCTGGAAGAGGTGGACCGGGCCGCGCAAGCGGGCGCACGTCAAGCTGGGCGCTGCGCTCTCCATCGCCTCATGGATCACGATGGCGCTGATCGTGTCCATCCTCGGATTCATGATGGACCCCGGCTCGTGGCGCACCGACCGAACGCTCTTTAGCGGGATGTTCAACCCGATCTACCTGCCGCAGCTCGCGTTCCGCACCCCCCTCGCCATGGTCATGGCAGGCGCGTTCGGCCTCGCCGCGTTGCTGTGGGTCACCAAGCGCGGATCGGCGCTTCGCGCGCAAGCGGTCAGGTCGATCGCCCACTGGTCCCTGCTCTGGACGCTCCCGTGCGTCGCGGGCGGCTGGTGGTATGCGCGCGTCGTCCCCGCGGCGATGCAGGCGAACATCCCCGTCGCGCTCCTCACGCAGCTGCTCGAGGGATGGGCGCGCACTGCGCTGTGGGTGCTAGGTGGCGCCTGCATCGCTATCGCGCTCGTGATGGCCTGGGGGGCCGCTCGTCCGGCTAGCCTCCGTCGCTGGGCGTTCGTCGTGCCCGCGGTGCTAACCGTCCTGCTCCTCGGCACGTTCGAGCGCGTGCGCGAGTTCGTTCGAAAGCCGTACGCGATCGCCGGGTATCTGTACGCGAACGGGCTCCGCGAGGAAGACTATCCGCTGCTGCAGCGCGACGGGCTCCTCGCGCACGCGACGTACACGGCGGTCCGCCGGATCACGCCGGAGAATGAGCTCGAGGCCGGGCGCGAGATCTTCAACCTCGCATGCACGAGATGTCACACGGTCGACGGTGTGAACGGCATCCGCGGGCTCCTCGAAGGCATGTACAGCAACCGCGATTCGTGGGACTACGCGGAGCCCTGGCGGCGTGATGCCATCGCCAGCTACATCGGGGCGATGCACAACGCGCGGCCCTTTATGCCGCCATTCCCCGGGAACGAACAGGAGAAGCAGGCTCTCGCAGCGTGGCTCGAGAGCCTTCAGACCCAGCGCGACGTCATCGAAGGAGCGCAGGTCACGGGGGTCGCGGCACCACCGCGGCCGAAGCGACGAAGCGACGGAACGCTCGCCGTCGACCCGTGACCGCTCCCGTCAAGAATTCAAGGATTCGCAGGACATGAACCCGACACCGATCCCGAGAGACATTCCCCTCCCGCTCCCAGCAAGTCAGGGACTGCTGGAGGGGCTGCTCGTCATTGCCTTCATCGCCCACATTCTCTTCGTCAACCTGATGGTGGGCGGCTCGCTTCTCGTGCTCGGCTTCGAGATCCGCGGCCTTCGTGACCGCGACTTCGACAAGCTCGCGCGCGCGCTCGCGGCGACCGTCACGGTCAACAAGAGCCTCGCCGTGGTGCTCGGCGTTGCGCCGCTCCTCCTCATCAACGTTCTGTACACGATCCACTTCTACACCGCGAACGCGCTCACGGGTACGGCGTGGATCCTGTTGATCCCGGCGATCGCGACGACGTTCCTTCTCCTCTACCTCCACAAGTACACGTGGGATCGGCTCGAGACACAGAAGGGGCTTCATATCGCGATCCTCGGACTCGCGGTAGCGCTTTTTCTCGTCATCCCGCTCGTGTTCTTGGCGAACGTGAACCTGATGATGTTCCCGGAGCGCTGGACTGGGGTTCGAGGTTTTCTCAGCTCGCTTCTGCTGCCGAACGTCTTCCCTCGATATTTTCACTTCCTCTGCGCGTCACTCATCCTGACGAGCCTCTTCGGAGTCTGGTACTTCGGCCGGAGCAAGTTTCCAGCCGAGGAGACCTTCGAGCGGCTCACGCGACCGCGGCTTCGGCGCATCTTCTACTCCGTCGCGTTCGCCGTCTCTCTGGCGCAGTTCATCGTCGGGCCGCTCGTGCTGTTCACGCTCCCTTCGAAGGGCTTCCACGTGTCGGTCGTAACCCCCATCCTGATCGGCGCTGGCGTTGCGGTCCCCGCGGTCTGGATGATGTGGAAAGAGCTGTCGGTCTCCGAGCCGCACGGCAAACGTCTGCCGCTCATCGTCGGGTACATCTCGCTCACCGTGTTTTGCATGGCCTTCGGTCGACACATGTACCGGGGCGTCGCTCTCGCCGAGCATCGAGCTGAAATGCAGGAGGTGACTCGCCGGTGGGTCGATGACTCGGCCCAAGGGGCGTACGATCTTCGCGTGGGACGTGAGCGCGCCGCCGCGGGCGTCAGCGATGGGCAACATCTCTTCCACAACACCTGCGGCGCCTGTCACGGCGTCGACCGTCGGATCGTCGGGCCGTCGCTCACCGAGATCGCTCAGATCTACGCAGGCAACCCGAACGGCATCGTGACGTGGGCCCGGGCACCCGGGAAGAAGCGCGCTGATGCGCCTCAGATGCCACCGTTCGCCTCGCTCGGAGACGAGCGCCTCCGGCAGATCGCCGAGTACATGCTGGAGACCGGGGCAGCGGCGCATTGAGCGCTACCGCGCTGAAGAGCTCCTGACGCCACGCTCGTGCATGGCGCCGGCGTCCAGTCCTCTGGGCCTGAACCTGCGTAGGCGGATCGGATCGGGCGCCGACTTCTCTGACGCGGGCGGAGAACCGCTGCATCGATGACGTTTCGTTTGCCGGGGCGATGAGCGCGCGCCCTGGCCCTGCTCGTGGGGTGCGGAGACGACGAGCGCAGCGGAGGCTCCACGGGCACGACGAGCCCGACGCGCGGGTCTCTGAGGCCCCAGCGCCGTGCGGGGCTGAGGCGGCGCGCGGTCTGCGCCGCTTCAGCGCCTTGCGGAGCTGCCGCTGAGGAGCTGCTCGACCTCTGCCTCGTGGTCGGGGCATCCGCGAGCGAGGAGCACGAGCAACGAGGAGCCGTCGTCCCGCGCCTCACGCGCGAGCACGAACTGGGCGGAGGTCTCGAGCCGCGCGCCGCGCGCGCTCGGGTCCTCGGGCGTCACGCGCACCCGCGCGGCCATGAGCAACCCCTCATGAAACTCGAAGCGAGCAGAGAGGGGCGCCCTGGCGGCCGCCGCATCGCCCCGCGACCACTCCATCGAAGGCCCGGCGCAGCCCGTGGCCTCGCTCCAGCGTCCGGTCGGCCCAGCGTCGAAGCGCCGGACGACCTCGCTCGCCGTCATCCCGAGCTCGATCCCGTGAATGGCGAAGGCGCCGTTCGCCGACGGAGCGAAGGAGAGCGCCGTGAGCGTGACGATTCCCAGCCCCGCGGCGACGAACGCGGCGCCGATCGCGCGGCCCCCCATCCACGCTCGCCGCCCGGCAGTCGGCTCACCTGCGCTTTTCGACCCGCGTAAGGACACGGCGGGCGTCCTCCGTCTCGTAGAAATCGAACGCGATACGGTCGCCGACCTCGATACCGTCGAGCTGCGACGGGCCCTGGGGCTCGAACGACATCGTCATCGCGCTCATGTAGCCCGGGATGTCGTCGTGCGCGATGTTGACATAGGCGCGCCCAGGGCCGAGCGAGCGGACGGCGCCCGTCGCGTGGTGGACACGCGGAGCGGCGGTGGACGCTTTCGAGCACGCGACCGTGAGGCTCGTTGCGATCGCCGCCCCGAGCAGCAGGGACCGCGCGAGATGAACGGCGCCGAGGCGAGAGCACATCGATCGGCTCATGTCAGCTCCTTCGAGGCCAATCGCTCCGCGTCGCGGACGAGCTCGTTCATTCGTTCTTCATCGCCGATTTGATAGTAGCCACGAATGCGACCGAGCCCATCGACCAGGACGAACCATTCGCCGTGCATGATCGCGCCGAGCCCGGCCGAAGGGTCGGCTCGCTCGAAGCGGATCTTGAACCCCTTCACCACCACGCGATTCAGCTCCTCGCTCCGACCGGAGAGGAACGACCAGGCACCACGGCCGCTGCTGTAGCGCGCCGCGTACGAGCGCAGCACGTCGGGTGTGTCGTTCTCCGGGTCCAGCGTGATCGAGATGAGGTGGATGGGGAGCGCCTGTCCGCGCGCCGCGCTGCGCTGGGCGATCCGCTCCTGGAACGCCGCCATCTGCGCCGACAGCCTCGGGCAGGACACGGGGCAGCTCGCATAGAAGAAGTCGACGATCAGCGTCTGCTCGCGGAGCGACTCCCGCGTGACGGGGCGAGCGTCCTGATCCGTCATCGAGAACGCCGGCATCTCGCCGAGCACGGGCGGCGAGGCGGGCGCCTCGCGCACGCGCGACCGCACGCCGAGGAGCGCGATCCCCGCGAGCGCAGAGACGCAGAGCCCGATCTGCACCGGGCGCAGGCGGCCGCGCCGGCGAACCGGCGCTCCGACACCTGCCAGCGATGGCCGCGAAGATGAAGATGTGGAGGGGGAGAGAACCTCGTGCGGCATGCGCGCGACATTAGGTCGCGCCGTGCAGGTCGAGCAATGCGTCACGGTGTCGCATCCCGTCGAACGATGCTGCCCTATCGCGGCCTCCGGCGCGCATCTGGCCGCGTGGTGACCAGCGCGACATCGTGTCGCAGGGCCGTGGAGGCCGGCAGCGGTAGTCTGCTTCGCCATGAGCCAGCGAGAGCACCGCGGCGCTGCGAACGACTCGGTCCGTTCCCCTCACGGCGCGCGCGACGTGAGTTCGCCTCTGCGTGTCCGATCGCCGCGGAGTCGGCGCTGGCGCCGCGCGGTGGCGCTGGCCGCCGCCGTCGCGGGCGTGGCGCTCAGCGCTAGGGCCGAGCCCGCGCCGCCCAGCCAGGCCGCCTCCGAGCTCGTCGACTCGACCCCGGCGCCTGGCGAGAGGGCGCTCGCAGCGCGTCTGCTCGCGCCTTGTTGCTGGGATCAGACGCTCGATGTCCACGAATCGGAGGTGGCACGCGATCTTCGTCGCGAGATCCACGCGCGCCTCCGTCGGGGCGAGGCGGCCGATGCCATCGAGCAGGACCTCGTTGTGCGTTACGGCGAACGCCTCCGCGCGGCGCCCTCGTCGGGCACGCTCGGCCAGGTCGCGCTGGGATTGATGCTGGGCATCGCGGTGACCTTCCTCGGGCTCTTTGCCCTGCTGCGATCGTGGCGGAGCAACGCAGCGCAGGCCGCTCCGTCCGGAGGCACCCTTGCGGCTGCGCGCGACGAGTACGACGAGCGCCTCGACGACGAGCTCCGGGAGCGCGACGCGTGAGTGCCCACGCCATTCCGGTTGATTGGAGAGGAGGCTCAACAGGGACATCTCGTTATGACCGCGGCGCAGTGGCCGCGTCGGAAAGCTCTTCTCCCGGATTCGGCCCGCTGCCCTTGAAGGATGGCCACGAGCTGCGACAAATTGCTGCACCCAGGAGCGACGAATTTCGAGTAGGCTCCGCTCCGGTGCGGTGGTGACGCCGTTGTGGCTTCGTAGCTTGAAAGGTTGCCCGATGGTTTGTTCAATGGCTCGTGTCACGCTCCTCGTCGTGGCCTGTCTCGCGGCTCTGAGCGGGTGCGGCGGGAGCGATGAGGACGTCGTCTCGAAGACGTTCGCGCTGCGCTTCGCCGCCAAGGTCGGCGACAGGCCGTTCGCCTGCACCGACACATTCGATGGAGTCGGCACGACCGGATCGTCGATCAATGCGCTCGATTTTCGCATGTACGTCTACGACGTGCGGCTCGTTCACGGGGACGGGTCCGAGGAGCCCCTCTCGCTCGAGCAGGATGGCCAGTGGCAGCGCGACAAGATCGCGTTCCTCGACTTCGAGGATGGCACGGGCTCCTGCGAGACCGGCAGCCCGGAGACGAGGACCGAGGTCGTCGGCACTGCCCCCGCCGGCGATTACGCTGGTGTCAGGTTCAACGTGGGCTTGCCCCCGGAGATGAACCACCTGGACGCGGCGACGGCCCCGGCGCCACTGAACATTCCCGGTATGTGGTGGTCGTGGAAGGGCGGCTACAAGTTCGTGCGCCTCGACCTCATCTCGACGATGAACCCGACCTACTTCTTCCACCTCGGGGGTACGAAGTGCGAGGGGACCGTGAGCGAGGGTTACTCGTGCGCCGCTGACAACCTCGCCGAGATACGTATCGACGGGGTCGACCCGGATTCGAGCACCATCGTCTTCGACATCGCCAGGTTCTATGCTGAGTCCGACCTCGACCACCAGATCGACGGCGAGACGGATCGCACCTCCGGTTGCATGTCGTTCGAGGGTGACCCAGAATGCCCGCCCGTCTTCAAGGCGCTTGGAATGGGCTTCGATGGCGTGAACCCGTCCGCTGCGCAGACCGCCTTCCGGGTGGAGTGAGATGTACATCCTTGGAACAGGGACCTGCCTGCTCGCGCCGCTCTTGGTCTGTGCGCTTGCCGGCTGCGGTGCCTCCGACGAGGGCATGGATGGCCCGAGCGACGCAGAGATCCTCCCGGGCGACCCTCGCTTCGAGCGCGATCCGGCGCTCGACGTGGAGAACATCAGCGCCGCTGCGGAGAAGCGCAGCCACAACATGGGGCAGAACTGCTTCGGCTGCCATCAGCCCCATGGGCCTGGCAAGGGGCTCTTCACCACGGCCGGGACGGTGTACGCGCCGTCGGGCGCGCCGGTGACGGGCGGAGCGGTCGAGCTCCGCACGGCCGGGGGAGGCGAGGGAGATCTCGTGCTCTCCGTTGCCATCGACGGGAACGGGAACTTCTTCACGACCGAGCCGCTGCCCTTCCCGGACCAAGCGCTGTTCTTCTTCGTGCGGTCCCAGGACGGCGAGGGGACGAACGAGATGCCGTTTCCATCCATCTCTGGAGCGTGTAATCTGTGTCACAACGAACAGCGCCGCATTCTGCTGGAGTGATCCGCGCGAGCACGTCGGCGGCGCTCGTCGCGCTCGCGGCGGCGTCATGTGGGAGCGAGACGGAAGCGACCTTGCCGGTCGACAGCTACGAGCTCGCCTTGCCCGTCGGCTTCCCGAAGCCGTGGGTGCCGCCCGACAACCCGATGAGCGAGGCGAAGGTCGCGCTCGGGCGCGCCCTGTTCTTCGACGAGCGCCTGTCGGGCAACGGCACCATGGCGTGCGCCTCGTGTCACGAGCGCGACAGGGGGTTTGCCGACGGCAAGCCTACCCCGACAGGCTCGACAGGGGACGCGATCCCGCGCAACGCGATGGGGCTGGCCAATGTCGCCTATTTCCCGCTGCTCACGTGGGGCAACCCCACGCTGTCGTCGCTCGAGGAGCAGGCGCTCGTCCCGATGTTCGGCGAGAACCCGGTCGAGCTCGGGATCACCGGGGCCGAGGACGTCGTGCTCGGCCGGCTCCGCGACGATGAGGCGTACAAGGCCGCGTTCGTCGCCGCGTTCCCCGGCGAGAGCGAGCCGATCACGTTCGATACCGTCGTGAAGGCGATCGCGACGTTCGAGAGGACGCTCCTCTCCGGGCGCTCCGCGTACGATCGTTACACGTACGGCGGAGAGGCGGGAGCGATGTCCGACGCGGCGTTGCGCGGGATGGACCTCTTCTTCTCCGAGCGGCTCGAGTGTTATCACTGCCACAGCGGGATCAACCTCACGACCGCCTTCCGGAGCGCCGAGACGAAGCAGGCGGAGATGGATTTCCACAACACCGGCCTCTACAACCTCGGCTCGGACGGGGACTATCCGCCCGGCGGAGAGGGGCTGTTCGAGTTCACCGGCGACCCGGCGGACAAGGGGAAATTCCGCGTGCCTTCGCTGCGCAACGTGGAGCTGACGGCGCCTTACATGCACGACGGGAGCGTGGCCACCCTGGACGAGGTCGTCGACCACTATGCCGCAGGAGGCAGGACCATCGACGACGGGCCGTTCGCGGGTGTGGGCAGCGAGAACCCGAACAAGAGCACGCTCGTCAGGGCTTTCACCATCACGCCGGAGGAGAAGGCGGACGTCGTGGCCTTCATGAAGAGCTTGACCGATCCGGAGTTCGCAGCCGTGGTGGACAGCGCGCCGGCGCCGTAGCCGGGTGGGTGGCAGTTACATCGGTCACATCGGCCGGCCCCCGCTCGCGCGGACGATCTCCCCCGTGACCGCGGTGTTCGCCGCCGAGCACAGGAACACGATCGTTGACGCCACCTCCTCCGGCCGCAGCAGCCGCCCCACGGGATACGCCTTCCCGCGCTGCGCGACGAACTCCGGTGATACATGCGCGCTCACCTTGTCGGTCAGCGTGAAGCCCGGCGCCACCACGTTGGCCAAGATCCCGTGCGGCCCGAGCTCGCGCGCGAGCACGGACGTGAGCCCGTGGAGCGCCGCCTTGGCGGCGGCGTACGGCCCTGCGCCCACCACCCCGTCGAGCGCCACGCCCGAGGAGATGTTGACGATCCGCCCCCATCCGCGCGCGCGCATCGAGGGCACCGCGGCCTGGATCGCGGCGAAGGCGCCGTCGATGTTGTCGTGGATGACGCCCTGCCACTCCGCGAGCGGGATGTCCTCGAAGCGCGGCGCTTCCCAGGGCAGGCGCTCGCTCCAGCGGACCGCGTTGTTGACGAGCACATCGATCTGCCCGAAGCGCGCCAGCGTGGCCGCGACCGCTCCCTTGGCGGACTCGACCGATCCGAGGTCGAGCTCCAGCGCGAGCGCCTCGCCGCCTCGCCGCTCGATCTCCTGCACGACCTCTCGGGCCTTCTCCCGCTCGCTCCGGTAGGTGAGCGCCACGCGGGCCCCCTCGGCCGCGAGCTGCAACGCCACCTCCTTGCCGATCCCCTGCGAGCCACCGGTCACCAGCGCGGCTCTCTTCTCCAGCCCCAGATCCATGTGACACCTCGCTTTCGACAGGAAGGTAAACAAAATGGAAGAAACTTCCAAGATAAATTGGAAGAATCTTCCAGTTGGGCCTGCTGGTCAGCGGTGCGCGGCTGGGGTAGGGGAGGGCCATGGCCGTGGCTCGACAGAACGGCGTGGCCCGCCGGGAGGCGCTGCTGGACGCGGCGCTCCGCTGCTTCGAGCAGCGGGGCCTCTTGCGCACAGGCATCGAGGACGTCCGCAAGGAGGCGGGCGCGAGCCCTTCGAGCGTGTACCACCTCTTCGAGGACTTCCCGGCGCTGGTGGCGGCGCTGCTGGAGCGGACCTTCGAGCGGCTGGTGGGGTACGTGACCGCGCGCGTGCTCGACGCGAGGACGGCGCGCTCGGCGGTGCGGGCGCTTGTGGAGGCGCACTTGACCTGGGTGTTCGACCACGAGGCCGAGGCGCGCTTCATGTACCAGGCGCTCGCGCTGGAGCTCGACGGGCATCACCGCGCCGCGCTCCGGGAGACCAAGGCGCGGCTCAAGGCGGAGACGGTCGCGCACCTCTCGGAGCTCGGCGTCCTCTCCGGGGCGTGCTCGTCCGAGGCGATGGTCGACGTCGTGCTGCTCGGGCCGGCGCATCAGGCCTGCCGCGCCTACCTCTCCGGTTCAGGCGCCGTGGACCCCACGTGGATGAAGGAGACCCTGCCCGAGCTCGCATGCGCAGCGATGGGCAAGGTCGACCCGGCGCAACCGGCGGCACGGACAGGGCGGCGCGCCGCTGGCGGGGAGCCGAGTCAGCGGGCCGGCGGGAGACGGAGAGGCAAGCCCGAGATCGACTAGCCTCATCCGCCGAATGAGCATCGAGGATGACGCCCCCTGTGCTTCCGGCGCGGGATCGGCAATATCGATCAAATCCACGAGCTCCTCCCTGCGGTGCTGCAACCGCTCGTGATAGTGCGAGGCAACGTGTACGGTGATCGCGTTCAACCAGCGCTCCGGCCTGCCGCGCTTCGGATCGTTCCCGCCCGTTCAGACGGGCTTGACACGATCCACGCGAGTCGTGCTACGGTGCCCCCGAAGCCACCCGACGTTGCGATGGCGGCCCGGCCTGCGTCGGTCCGTAGCGCGTCCCTGGTGGCCTGCGCGACCCGAGACCACCGGGACGACCGTTGTGGTCGCTGAGGCTCGGCGAAACATGGCTGAGACGGATTCGGGGGCCACGACGCTGCCCCTCCTCACGTTTGTTCTCCGCAACTACAAGAATTTCAACGCCCGCGCGACGCGCGACGCGCTCCTCGCCTACTGGCAGCACATCGAGCGAGGGGGGAAGATGTTCTGGGCCGTGGCCGGAGCCATGTCTTCGGCCCAGCTCGGCATCACGCTGGCGCCGGCCATCCGTGCCGGCCTGATCCATGGCATGTCCGTGACCGGCGCCAACCTGGAGGAGTCGCTGTTTCGCCTCGTGGCGCACGACGGCTACCGTGACTTCCCCGACTACCGTTACTTCACCAAGCAGGACGACACGCGGATCCTCGACAACCGGATGCGGCGCGTGACCGACACAAGCATCCCCGAGGACGAGGCCTTCCGCGCGGTGGAAAAGCACATCGTCCCCAGGTGGGAGCGGGCGACGGCGAGCGGCGAGCGCCGCTTCTGGCACGAGTACTTCTACGAGCTGGTCCGGGCGGTCGAGCCCGCGCTCCACCGTGGACCGCCCGAGGAGTGCTGGTTGCTCGCCGCCGCGGAGGCCGGGCTGCCGCTGGTCGTCCCGGGCCACGAGGACTCGACCTTCGGCAATATCTTCGCGTCCTACGTGAAGCGGGGCGAGTGCAGCGCGAGCATCGTGAAGTCAGGCATCGAGTACATGGCCGAGCTCTACGATCAGTACCGCGCGCTCAGCGCAGGCGCGGGCGTGGGGTTCTTCCAGATCGGCGGGGGGATCGCGGGAGACTTCCCCATCTGCGTTGTGCCGTCGCTCAAGTACGATCTCGACGAACCGGCCCGGCCCTGGGCCTACTTCTGCCAGATCTCCGACTCGACAACGTCCTACGGATCGTACTCCGGCGCCACGCCCAACGAGAAGATCACCTGGGACAAGCTGACCGCGGACACGCCCATGTTCGTGATCGAGTCGGACGCCACCATCGTGGCGCCGCTCCTGCTCGGAGCGCTGCTCGAGTGCAAGCGCCACCCGGCCGAGGCTCGGGCCATCATCGAGGCGCGCGGCGCGTGAGCGTCGGCGGCTCTCCTCATTCCTGAAGCGAGGTTGCAAGACGATGAGCAAGAAGAAGGTCCTGATCACGGGCGGCGCGGGCTTCCTCGGGATCAATCTGGTACGGCACCTGCTCGAGCGCGGCTATGAAGTCACTTCGCTCGATCTCCTGGACTTCGACTATCCCGAGCGGTCGAGCATCCGCGAGGTGCGCGGGGATATCCGTGACGCGGCGGCCGTCGACGCGGCGGTGAAGGGGCACGACTTTGTCGTGCACACCGCGGCCGCGCTGCCCCTGTACACGGCGGAGGAGATCTACACGACCGACGTGATCGGCACGCGCGTGGTCATGAGCGCCGCGCGCCGCCACGGCGTCGAGCGCGCGGTGCACATCTCCTCCACGGCCGTGTACGGCATCCCCGACCACCACCCGCTCTGCGAGGACGACCGGCTCGACGGCGTGGGTCCGTACGGACAGGCCAAGATCCAGGCCGAGGTCGTGTGCCTGGAGGAGCGCGGCCGGGGGCTCGTCGTGCCCATCATCCGGCCCAAGTCCTTCATCGGCCCGGAGCGGCTCGGGGTCTTCGCCCTGCTCTATGACTGGGCGCTCGACGGCAAGGGCTTCCCCATGATCGGCGACGGCAAGAACCGCTACCAGCTCCTCGACGTGGCCGATCTCTGCGAGGCCATCTATCTGTGCATGACGAAGGATGCGTCGGTCGCCAACGACACGTTCAATATCGGCGCGAAGGAGTTCACCACCATGGGTGAAGACTACCAGGCGGTGCTCGACGCGGTGGGCAAGGGCAAGAAGATCGTGCCCTTCCCGGCGGCGCCGGCGGTGCTCGGCCTGCGCGCGCTCGAGGCGATGGGCGTGTCGCCGCTCTACAAGTGGGTCTACGAGACGGCATCGAAGGACTCGTTCGTGTCGATCGAGAAGGCCGAGCGGGTGCTCGGCTACGCGCCGAAGTACTCGAACAAGGACGCGCTGGTGCGCAACCTCGAGTGGTACCGGGCGCACCGGAGCGAGTTCGAGAGCCGTTCGGGTGTGACCCATCGCGTGCCCTGGAAGCAGGGCGCGATCGGCCTGTTGAAGACGTTCTTCTGACGGGCGCGCGGCGTGGTGAACGCCGTCCTCTCGATCTCAGGGCGCGGGCTCCCGAAGGTCGTCGAGCCGCCGGACTGGACGGCTGGGAGCTCGCGCGTTGCGGACATCGCAAAGGCGCGGAGGCTGCTAGGGTGGGCCCCGGAATGAGCATCGAGGACGACGCCCCTCTGCTGCAGGTGATGAGCCATCTCGGCCTGACCCGGGATGCGCTGCTCGGCACCGGCGGTGAAGCCTGCGTGTTCGCGCTGGACGGCGAGCGGGTCGTGCGCGTCCACCATCCCGGGACCGTCCGGGAGACGGTCGTTCGACGAGCCCAGCTGCTCGAGGACTTCCACGAGCCCGCGAGCGCGGTGCCGTTCTCGATCCCCCGTGTCCTGGAGACGACCGAGCTGCACGGCCGCCTCATCACATTCGAGCCGCGGTTCCCCGGGCGACCCCTCTTGCAGGTGCTCGGCGAGGCGGCCGGCGCCGAGCGTGAACGTCTCATCACCTGCTATCTCGAGGCCTCGACGCACCTTCGAGCCCTGCGGGTGAGCGCTGCGTGGTACGGCGATCTCTGCGAAGCCGAGCCGATCCGGACGCCCTCTTACCGCTCTTACCTCGAGCTCAGCGCAAGGAGGAGCCTGACCTGCGCCGGGAGCGCGTTCGACGGCATCGATCCGGCGCGTCTGGCCGCCGCGCTGCCCGAGCCGGAGCGACCGAGCTTCGTGCACATGGACTTCTATCCAGGCAATGTGCTGGTCGAAGGCCAGGAGGTGAGCGCCGTGATCGACTTCGGGGGCCTACCCATCGTGGGAGACGCTCGGCTCGATCCCCTGTCGGCCGTCATCTACCTCACGCCGTTCATCACCACGACCGCCACGGATCGCGACCGACGCCTCGCCCGGGAGTGGCTGCTGGCCCAGCACCTCGACGCGCTGTTCGCGCCTGCAGAGCGATGGCTCGCGGCCCGCTGGTCGTTCGCGACCGACGACGTGCGCCTGCATCGATGGTGTCGACGCGTGTTGCTCGGACACCAGGGGGATCCGTGAAGCGAACCCGTGGACCCACGCGGCGGGCGGTTCCTCTGGCCGTCACCACGGGGCCGCCCGTCTGCTTTGCCGATCGTCCAGGCGGGTTGGAATACACCTGGCGAGTCAGGGGGACAGCGCTGCACATGAGGCCGACGCGAAGCCCGGTACGCTCCGGCAGTCGCCGCGCCGCTAGAAGAATACGGCGGAGCGCTCCGACGCGGCTCTCGCTACTTTCGGTAACATCTGAGCCGCTCGCTACTTTTGGTAACACGCGGGCCGCTCGCCACGTTTGGTGACGTGAGCCGCTCGCTACTTTTGGTAACATGTGAGCCATTCGTGCGATGCGTCGAGCCGCGTGCGTCGTGCATAATCCTTTGAGCGCCTTCCGGGAATTTGTATCCTCACCTCATGCCGAACTCTTTGCGATTCCTCCACTTCGAAAATTTTCCTGCGTCATCGTCCTTGGCGCTCGGTGCGATGTTGTTGCTGGGCACGCTGCACGTCAGCGGCTGCGGCGGTGATGACGGGGAGGATACCTCCAGCGGCACCACCGGTGGCCAGCAGACGACGAGCAGCAACAGCAGCAGCAGCAGCGGCGGCACGCCGGGAAGCTCCTCCTCCAGCGGCGGGGAGCCCAGCACGACCTCGGCGTCGACCGGGGGCGACGGCGGCGCGGACCCGGCCGGCACCGGCGGCGCGGACCCGGCCGGCACCGGCGGCTCGGACCCGGCTGGCACCGGCGGAGCGGGTGCGGGTGGAGGTGGGACGGGCGGTGGCGGTGATGGGGGATCGCTGCCCGACTCCGGCATTCCGCCGGCGCCCGGCGGTGGCAATGTGCCGAAGCCGGCCGGCGGGGCGGGCGGGTTCAAGGTCATCGACTGGGCCGGCTTCGCGGGCGCCGTGACGTACAGCTTCGACGACGTGAACCAGACCCAGATCCAGCACTTCGATGAGATGATGGCGCTCGACGTGCCGTTCACCTTCTACGTCTGGACCGGTAAGCAGGAAGCGAACAACGCGGTCTGGAAACAGGCGCTGACGCGCGGGCACGAGCTCGCCAACCACACGAGGAGCCACTCGAGCAACGACAACGGCTCCGATACGGACGCCGCGACGAAGGACATGAAGGACAAGTACGACGTCACTCCGTACACGATGGCGGCCCCGAACGGCGCGGGTGTCTACGAGGGCATCGCCCGGACGCGCTTCATGATCAATCGCGGCGTGTCCAACGCCCTGATCGGCCCGAACGACAACAGCAATCCGTTCGTTCTGCCCACCTACATTCCCCCGACCAACGCCTCCAAGGCGCAGATGGACTCGGAGGTCTCGAGCGCGCGAAGCGGCAAGAAGTGGCGGACCTTCTGCATCCACGGCTTCACCGGCGGCAACGACGGCGCCTATCAGCCCATCCCGTTCCAGGCCTGGGTCGATCACGTCAAGGCCGTCAAGGCATACGGCGACGTGTGGATCGGCACCATGGAGACCATCGGTGCCTACTGGCGCGGCCAGAAGGCGATCACCGACGGCACCAACACCAAGAACGGGAACGACACGACCTACAACTGGACGCTCCCCACCAACTTCCCGCCGGGCAAGTACGTGCGCGTGACGGTCACCGGCGGCACGCTCAAGCAGAACGGCGCCCCGCTCAAGTGGGATCCGCACGGCTACTACGAAGTGGCGCTCGACGCGAAGTCCGTCACGCTCTCGCCGTGACGCGAGCCGCCCGAAGCCCCGCGCCGTCACCGGCGCGGCTTCGGGCGTAGCCGCCCCAACCAGGGCAGATCCCTCGGTTGGGGCTTGACGTATTCTAAGCGTTTGGGTCTCCTCTCCCCCGGCGAGAGCGCGTCCCATGCCTGACATCAGCGGTAATACCATGGGGAGCTTCGCTCGGTTGCTCCGCGAACCAGTCATTCATTTCCTCTTCATCGGCGCGCTCTTGTTCCTCGGCCACCGGCTCGTCGCCGGCGATCCCAGGGAGATCGTCGTCAGCACGGGGCTGAAGGCGGACCTGGAACGGCAGTTCCGCGACAACATGGGGCGGGCGCCGACGGCGGCGGAGCTTGCGGAGGCGCTCGACGGGTGGAAGCGGGACGAGGTGCTCTACCGTGAGGCGCTGCGGGAGGGGCTCGATCGGCAGGATGCGACGGTGCGGGTCGCGCTGGCCGAGAAGCTGCGGACACGGGCGGCTCAGCCGGTGGCGGCGCGGGAGCCGACGGATGCAGAGCTGGACGCGTGGCTGGCTTCTCACCGGAGCAAGTATGAGACGCCGCTGCGGTACGATTTCGAGGTCGTGACCTTTCCCAGGAGCGATCCGGCGGCAGAGGAGCAGCGGTCGACGTATCGACGGGCGCTGGCCGACGGTGCGGACCCGAGGACGCTCGGTCGTCCGATCGTGGGTGGCAACCTCACCCGCGATTCACTCGCAGACAAGTTCGGACCGGCGGTCTCCGAGAGCATTGGCAGCTCGCCGCTCGCGACGTGGCAGCCCCTGGAGACCCAGGACAGCCTGCTGCTCGTGCGGGTCAACCAGGTAAGCGGGGGGCTGCCCACCCGCGAGGCGATCCGCGCGATCCTCACCACCGACTGGGCCGCCGCAAGGAAGAAGGAAGCCGTCGACGAGTTCGTCAAGAGCCTCCTCGCGCAGTACAGATTCAAGGAGAATCCTTGAGTCGTTCGCGTCTGCTCCGGCTGGCTCGGTCCCTGCCATTCTTGCTGGCCCTGCTCCTGGCGCCCGCCCCCGCGGCTGGCCACGCGCTCAACTCGGCGCTTCTTTCGCTGACGGAGGTGGAAGGTCACGACGGGCGGTTCCTCGTGCGCTGGCAGGCGAGCTCGTCAGCGCTGGAGGCCGAGCTCGCGACGCCCGCCGTGTTCCCTCCGGCCTGCAAGGTCGAGGGAGCGTATCTCGACTGCGGTCACGACGGCCTGGTCGGCACCATCGAGCTCCCCTGGCTCGAGGGGACCGAGACCAACGTGATGGTCGTTGTCGAGTGGCGGAATGGAAGCCGGCTTGTCCGGGTGTTGACAGGCAACGACCCGAGCCTGGTGGTCTACGGTATCCCCGCCTCCGCCGGGCTCCGCGCGCTCCGGCCGATCATGGTCGATTACACGTGGCTCGGCGTCGAGCACATCCTGACCGGGTTCGACCATCTCCTCTTCGTCATCGCGCTCACGCTCCTCGTGCGCGGCCGCCGGAAGCTTCTCGGCGCTGTCACGGCCTTCACGGTCGCGCACAGCCTGACGCTCGCCTGCGCCGTGTTCGGCTGGTTGACGCTGCCTGCCCCGCCGGTCGAAGCGGCCATCGCGCTCTCGATCGTGCTGGTCTGCGGCGAGTGCCTACGGTCGACCGACTCGCTCGCGCGCCGGGCCCCCTGGGCCGTCACGTTCGCCTTCGGGCTGCTTCACGGGCTCGGGTTCGCTTCGTCGCTGCTCGACATCGGGCTGCCGGAGCGGCATGTGCCGATCGCGCTCCTGTTCTTCAACGTGGGCGTGGAGATCGGCCAGCTCGGCGTGATCGCGCTGGTGGTCGCGCTGCGCCTCCTGGCCGCGCGGGTCCCCACGCAGCCGGCGACGGTGAGGCGCGGCGTTGTGTATGCGATGGGCGCAATGGCAGGCTACTGGTCGATCGAGCGCGTCGTGGCGATGCTGACGGACGCCCGGATGTAGCGGATCCCGCAGGCTGCGGCGTGGAGGCGGCCCCTTCGCGCTGCACTGCAGCGCCCGACAGGCGCCTCGCCGCTCACCGCTTCTCGCCGTTCCCCGGCGCAGCGGGCGCCCCGCCCCCCGGCGTCGCGTCCACCGCGCCCGGCCCGAGCAGCGTGCCGCACATCGTCTTGCACAGGATGTCGGTCGCCTTGCACTCGCACTTGCCCTGCTGCTTGAGCTCGAGCTTCCCGCGCATCTCCTCGACCGTGAACTGCGCCATCCGCTCGACGCGAGCCATGTCCCACCCCTCCTGGACCTGGCGGGGCGTCCGCGGCTCGGTGGCCTTGCCGTCGGGCTCGGCGCAGCAGCGGAAGCTCAGGAAGTAATAATAGAACCCCTCGTCGTGGGTGTAGATCTTCGGCCGGCACTGGTTGCGCACGCCCTTGTACCAGGGGCCGCCGGTGTGGACGCTGTCGAACTTGCCGCGCCAGCCGCCGCTCGTCTCGCTCGCCACCACCTCGTCGGTGTTCGCGGGCATGTCGGCGACGCCATAGTCGCTGATGCACTGGGGCTGCGATCCGCTCCGCACCCCCTTCCAGAGGCGGGCCAGCTCGGTCGGGTCGCGCTTCGCGACCTTCTTCATGTCGGGATCGTCCCACATGTGGTCGCCGTTGCACTTCGTCGCGTCGCGCGAGTACCCGTAAGGGAACGGCTTCATCTCGGGGCCCTCGCAGGCGAGCGTCCACTCCGACTCGGTGCAGAGGCGCTTGCCGACGGCGGCGCATTTGACCTGCGCCTGGTGGAAGCGGTTCATCACCTCGGGCCGCTCCCCCTTCTTGTTCGGCCACTCGTACGTATCGATGCAATAGCGCTTCTTCGTCTTGTCGCCCGTGCAGCGGGCCGGGGTGGGGGCGAACTCCTCGCAGATCGTCTTCTTGTTCGACTTGTCGTACCAGCTGCGGAGGCAGCTGTGCTCGACCTCGCTGCAGTACTCGCCCTCGACGAGCTTCATGTCGGCCGGGCACGCCTGCTCCTCGGCGGCGGCGGTCTCCCCGCCGGCCGTCCCCGTCTGGGCTGGGGGCGCGCCGGCCTCCGGGGCGGGAGGCGCCGCGGTTCCGGGCTCGGCGGGGGACGGCGCGGGCGCGGGCGATCGGCCGTCGTGCGCGCGCGGGGAGGGCACCGACTGGGCGGGCTCCGGGGGCGCGCCGGAGCAGGCGGCGGCGAGCGTCAGGGCGGGGAGGGAGAGGGGGAGCAGGAGGCGTCGCATGCCCGGCGTCATAGTCGAGATCGCGGCGAGGGGAACCAGGCGTCGCGCCCCCGGATCGACGCCGCGCGCCCCGGCCGGGCCGGAGGCGGTCCGGCGGGGGCCGCGCGCGCTCCAGGCGGCGGGCGCGCCGGGAGCCCCGGCTCCACGATGTGGCGCTCCGGATCTCGCCCTCTGCTCCGGCAGGCTATCGACGCGCACAGTTCGCCGTTCCCGCCGAAGGCGCGTGATATCGTGCGCCCGAAGGCAGAAGGAGTATCGCTGATGATGCGTACGGCTCGTTTCGGTTCGCTGGTTCTTGCGTTCGTCTTTGCCGCTTCGGCGGCCGCCGTTTCGTGCGGCGACGACGGCGAAGCCCCGTCCAGCGCGGCAAGTGGCAATGGCGGTGAAGGCGGCGGAGGAGCAGCGGGTGGCGGGGGCGCAGCGGGCGGCGGCGCCGGGGGATCGGACGCCGGCGGCGTGACGATTCCCGATCTCGACGGGGATGTCCGGGCGGTGACCGACGAGCTCGGGGTCCTCCACCTCGAGTGCGCGTCCGACGACGACTGCTTCGCCGCGCTCGGTTACTTCCACGCTCAGAACCGCTTCTTCTTCATGGATTTCATCCGCAACCTCGTCGAGGGGTCGCTCGGCGGGCTGGTGAAGGCGGGCGCGCAGGTGCTCGAGCAGGACTATCATAACCGCCATTTCTTCACGACACGCGAGGGCGAGCCGCTCGAGAGGGCGCTCTACGAGCAGGCGAGCCCGGAGGTGAAAGGGCATCTGGACGCGTATGCGCGCGGCGTGAACGCCTGGCTCACCGACATGCGGAACAAGAGGAACGGCGCGACGCTGACCGTCGAGTACAACCTCGCGCTCATGGTGAAGGAGGCGATCCGCGACTGGAGGCCGGAAGACAGCACCGCCGTCGGCCTCTACGTGCTCAACGACCTCTCGAACAACAGCGGGCAAGAGCTCGAGCTCGCGGCGCAGATACCGCTGTTCGACGCGGCGCTCGCCGCCGATCTGTTCTCGCCCGCGCCTGTGTTCGACGCGTCCACCGTGCCCGCCGCGCAGACGGCGGACCTCGTGCGGCCCTTCGCGCCGGTGGCCGTGTCGCGGCTCTCGCCGCACCGGGCGCTCCTCACGGGCGCGGCGAATCGCGCGGCGAAGGTCGGCGACGGCCGGCGCAAGATGGCGGGCGACGCCGGGTCGAACAACTGGGTTGTCGGCCCGGGCCGCACCGAGAGCGGCCACGCCCTCCTGGCGAACGATCCGCACCTGTTGCTCGGCAATCCCAGCATCTGGTTCCCCGTCGAGCTCGACGCCAAGAGCAGGGGCGATGGCGAATACCACGTCGCCGGCGCCACGATTCCGGGCATGCCGGGCGTGATAGTCGGACAGAACGAGTCCATCGGCTGGGGCGTGACCACCGCGTACTACGACCTCGCCGACGTCTACCTGGAGACGCTCACCGGGGACGGCGCGTCGGTCGATTTCAAGGGGAAAGACGTGGCGATCGTCGAGAAGAAGTTCTCGTTCAAGGACGCGGCTTCCGGCGAGACGATCGAGAAGACCTTCCGCTGGGTCCCGCACCACGGGCCCATCGTGAGCGAGGACGCGGACGCCGGCACCGCCGTGACCATCCGGTGGCGCGGGCACGACGGCGGGACGGACCTCGACGCGTTCTTCGCCCTCGGGCGCGCTGGAAGCGTCGCCGAAGCCAGGACGGGGCTCGAGGCGACCAGCACCGTCAGCCAGAATTTCGTCGTCGTCGACACCGAGGGGAACATCGGATGGTTCCCGTACAGCAAGGTGCCGGCGCGGCCCTGGGCGTCGCCCGAGGTGCCCGCGTGGCTCCCGCTCCCGGGTGACGGGAGCGCCGAGTGGGGCGACCCGATCCCGTTCGCCGAGCTGCCGCAGCTCCTCAACCCGCCTCGGGCCGCGATCGCGACGGCGAACGGCGACATGACGGGCGCGACGGCCGACGGCGATCCCACGAACGACGGGCAGGGCGCGCTCCAGGCGTGGGGCAAGGCCGACGGGACGCGCGAGCAGCGGATCCTCGATCTGCTCGACGGAGGCGGCGACGCGCATTCGCCCGACACCATGACGGCGATGCAAGGCGACACGTACTCGCTCTATGGCAGCTTCGTCGTGCCTGCCGTGCTCTCGGCGGCGGAGCTGGCGACGTTGACAGACGCTGAGCAGGCCGTCGTCGACGCGCTCGCCGCCTGGGACTATACGTGTCCGACAGGGCTCGACGGGCACGATCCGGCGCGCGCGGGGAAGGTGGAGGACGCGACGCTCGCCGCCGAGTCGATCGGCTGCACGGCGTTCCACGCGACGTTCTATGCGATCGTCAGCGAGGCGCTGGGCGACGAGGCAGCGGCGGCGGGCGTCGATGAGCCCGGGTTCGGGCTGGCCTTCGTGGCGCGCGCGCTGCGCGATCCGGCGCGCCTGAGCTCGGGCCCCCTGCTCTGGGACGACGTGACCACCGAGGGCGTGGCGGAGACGCAGGACGACATCGTGCTCCGGGCGCTCACGAAGGCGGCCGCCTCGCTCGCGGTCATCGGCCCGGCGGACGACTGGCGCTGGGGCCGCGTCCACACCCTCTCGCTCCGCAGCATCTTCGATAACTTCGGCCTCGCGGTGTACAACGCGGGGCCTTACGCCGCGCCGGGCGGGCTCTTCACCGTCAACGTCGCCAGCCCGAGATCGCGCGCGCTCCCGCCGGACGGCAAGAAGCCCAGCTTCGCCTTCGCCAACGGGCCGTCGATCCGCCTCGTCATCGACGCGGATCCGGAGGGCCCGAAGATGCGCTTCGGCCTCCCCGGCGGGTCGGACCTCCACCGCGAGAGCGCGTTCTACAACAACCTCCTTCCGCAATGGCTCGACAACGAGCCGCTCGAGTTCCACTTCGGGCCGGACGCGGTGACGGATCCGGCGAGCGTGGTGGACGTCTCGCCGGCGCGCTGACCCTGCGCGATCGCGCGGCGCCATGTCGCCGGGCGCCGCCGGCGTGAGCCCGCGGGTCACCGCGGCCGCCGCCCGCGCGGGCGCGTGATCCAGACTCCCAGGATCCATCGACTCCGCAGGTTCTTGGGACACCGATGATTCCATTCGAACGCACAGAGAACGCCGTTGCGCCTAGGGCTATCCCCTGCTCGTATCGGGGCGCGCCTGGCGCGCTTCTCCTGCGCTGCGATGAGGCGCGAATGAGCATTGGCCGTGAAGCGATCCCTGATTCGTGACCTGCGCCGCAGTCTGAATTACCTATCTCCCCACCGTGGCCGGCTTTCCGTGTGCCTCGCGCTCACCCTCGTCTCGGGCGGCCTGCCCGCGCTCGAGCCGCTCGCGCACCGCGCGATCTTCGACCAGATCTCGGCGAGCGCCGGTGTCTTCGGCCCCGGGAGCGGGCCGGCCGCGCCCGGGGAGCAGGGCGCCCGGACCCTCGCCGGCATGACGCTCGCCCTGTGCGCGCTCGTCGTCCTCCGGCAGATCGCGGAGGGCCTGGGGGCGCTCTCCGTCTGGCGGGTGCGGCTCCGCATCAACCGGGACCTGCTCGACGAGACCACCGCGCGGCTGCACGCGCTGCCCCTCTCGTACCATCAGGAGAGGGGCGTCGGAGAGACCATGACGCGGGTCGATCGCGGCATCACGTCGCTCATGGACTGCCTCTCTTCTGTCGCGTTCCAGCTCTTCCCGGCGCTCGTCTACCTCGTGGTCTCGCTCGGGATCATGCTCCGGCTGAGCCCGCTGCTCGCGCTGGTCGCGGTCGGGTTCATCGTGCCTCCGCTGCTCTTCGGCAGGGCGACCACCGCGCGCCTCGTGGAGCGCGAGCGCGAGGTGCTCGATCGCTGGTGCGGTATCTACAACCGCTTTCAGCAGGTGCTCTCGGGCATCAAGACGGTCAAGGCGTTCGCGCGCGAGGCGGACGAGCACGCCCGGTTCATCGGCTCCGTCGAGGAGGCGCAAAGCGAGGTGCTCCGGAGCATCGGGCTCCAGACGCGGCTCTCCGCGGGCCGGAGCGTGTGCGTCAACATCGGCCGCGTGGTGCTGCTCGGCGTGGGGGGCCTGCTCGTCCTCCGCGGGGAGCTCGGCGTCGGCACGCTCGTCGCGTTCCTCGGCTATGTCGGCGGCCTCTATGGCCCTGCGCAGACGCTCCTCGGCGTCTACGAGACGGCGCGCCGCGCCGAGGTCGGCCTGGCGGCGATCTTCGGCGTGCTCGACGCCGAGGTCGCGGTCGCCGATCCGGAGCGCGCCGTGAGCCCGGAGCACATCCGCGGCGACCTCGAGCTCGACAAGGTGAGCTTCCGCTATCAGCGCGCCGCCGGGCGGGCGGTCATCGACGGGATCTCGCTCTCGATCCGCGCCGGCGAGTTCGTGGCGGTCGTGGGCCCGAGCGGCGCCG
Source organism: Sorangium sp. So ce693 (assembly GCF_051521375.1). Classification (NCBI taxonomy): domain Bacteria; kingdom Pseudomonadati; phylum Myxococcota; order Polyangiales; family Polyangiaceae; genus Sorangium; species Sorangium sp. So ce693. The sequence goes on along the minus strand of NZ_CP150347.1, from coordinate 10,121,493 downwards.
GGAAGAGCACGCTCGCCGACCTGCTCCTGCGGCTCCACGATCCGACCTCCGGGGCGATCCGCATCGACGGGCACGATCTCCGGGCGCTGTCGCAGCGCGCGCTCCGGCGGAAGCTCGGGATCGTCACGCAGGAGCCGTTCCTCTTCGAGGACACCATCGAGGCGAACCTCCGGTATGGCTCGCCCGACGCGACGAGCGAGGCGCTCCGCGCCGCGGCGCGCGCCGCCTGCGCGGACGGGTTCATCGAGCGGCTCCCTCTGGGGTACCAGACCCTCGTCGGTCGCGGCGGCGTGGCGCTCTCCGGCGGGGAGCGGCAACGCCTCGCGATCGCGCGCACGTTGCTCAAGGACCCGTCGGTCGTCATCCTCGACGAGCCCACGAGCAGCCTCGATATCGCGAGCGAGACGGCGGTGCAGCGGGCCATCGAGGGGCTCTCGCGGGGCCGCACCACGCTGCTCATCGCGCACCGCCTCTCCACCACCACGCGCGCGGACCGCGTCGTCGTCATCGACGGCGGGCGCGTCGTCGAGCAGGGCCCGCCCGCGGCGCTCCTCCGCCGCGGCGGGGCGTACCGCCGGATGATGGATCTCTGGCGGGCGCACGAGCCCTCCGGGGCGAGAGGCCTCGGCCGCCGAGCGGGTGCGCTGGAGCTGCTCGAGGCCGCGGCCGTGCCCGGCGCGTGAGCGGATCCCGAGGCGCCGGGTCGAAGCATGATCCAGGAGCGGAGGCGCAGGGCGACGCCGCACGCCCGATCTGAGCCGTCGCGGCGGGGGCCGGCCATCTAGAGGCTACCCGATGTCCGCGCACCTCCGCGTCGTTCGAAAGCCCCGTCCGCCGGACGGCCCTGCCGGCGCGCAGCTCACCTCAGCCGACATCCTGCGCGGCCTGCACGCTCGGAACCCCGCGGCGGAGCGCCGCCTGCTCGACGCTTACGCGGGCCTCGTCGAGCGGATGCTGTTTCGCATCCTTGGCGACGTCCGGAGCCTCGAGGATCTGGTCCAGGACGTGTTCGCCCGGGTGTTCTCCCGCATCGACGACGTGCGCGAGCCCGAGGCGCTGAAGGCCTTCATCACCAGCGTCACCGTGTTCGTCGCGCGCGAGGCGCTCCGCAAGAAGCGCAGGCACCGCTGGCTCGCGTTCTTCGCGAGCGACGAGATGCCGGAGGTGGCGGCCAGCGCCGACCCGGAGGCCCGGCAGGGCGTGCGTGCCTTCTACCGCGCCCTGGAGACGCTCGACGCCGACGATCGGCTGGCCTTCACGCTGCGCATCGTCGAGGGCCAGGAGCTCACCGAGGTGGCCGCCGCGTGCAAGGTGTCGCTGGCCACCGTCAAGCGCCGGATCCAGCGCGCGGAGCTCGCGTTCGTCGAGCGCTGCAAGAAGGACGAAGTTCTCTCTACCTGGCTCGCGGAGGGCGACCGATGGACGTGAGGACCAAAGACGTCGCGGCCGTGGGGCGCCGGGTCGCCGCGCACCAGGACGCCGCGCTCGAGCGGCTGGTGCGGCCGTCGACCGCGGATCGACTCCAGGCGATCTACCGGAAGGAGGCCGCGCTCTCGCTGAACGCCGGGGCGGCTCCCCTCTCACGGCGGCTCGGCGTCGCGCTCGCCGCGGCGTGCGTCGCCGCTTCGGTCCTCTGGTTCGTGCTGTTCCGGCCGGGCGACCCGCTGACCTACCGGGTCGCAGGGGCGCCCGGCGCCGTCGGCCGGTGGGTGGCGGCGGACGCGTCGCAGGTCGGGCTCGACTTCTCCGACGGGTCGCGCGTGGACCTCGCGCCCGGGACGCGCGCCCGCGTGACCGAGGTCGGCCCCCGGGGCGCGAGCGTCCTCCTCGAGCGCGGCTCGCTGCACGTGCGCGTCGTGCATCGCGACGACACCCGGTGGGTCGTGGCCGGGGGGCCTTTCGAGGTCCACGTGATCGGCACCGAGTTCGACGTCACGTGGAACACGGAGGCCGAGGAGCTCTCGGTCTCGATGATCACCGGCCGCGTGCGCATCCTGGGCCCGTGCGTCGACCCATCGGGGCGCGCGGTCGCCGCCCCCGAAGCGACGCGGCTGACGTGCGCGGCTCCTCGACCCGTTGCGCCGCAGGCGTCGTCGCCGGCGCCTGATCCGGAGGCAACCCCGTCCGCTCAGCCTCCCGCCCCCCTCCCGAGCCCGAGCGCCGCCGCGCCCGCGCCCGCGCCGCCATCCCTTGGCTCGCCGCGGGCCCGCGCGGGCGAGCCCCTGGCCGACTCCCCCGCCGAGCGGTGGCGCGCGCACCTCGCCGCGGGCAAGCTCGGTGAGGCGCTCGCGGACGTGGAGCTCCTCGGCATCGACACGGTGCTCGGGCGCGCCGGCGGCGCGGAGCTCGTCGATCTCGGCTCCGCGGCGCGGCTGTCGCGCAAGCCGAGCGTCGCGGCCCGGTTCTACGAGGCCGCGCGCCAGCGGTTTGCCGGGAGCGACGCCGCGGCTGCAGCGGCGTACCACCTCGGTCGCATGGCGTTCGACGGGCGCGGCGCCTGGGCGGAGGCCGAGCGCTGGTTCGCCGTGTACCTCGCGGAGAGGCCGCGCGGCGCGCTCGCGCCGGAGGCGCTCGGCCGCTCGATCGAGTGCGCGAGGAACCTCCAGCTCCGCGCGCGCGCCAGCGAGCTCGCCGCGCGCTACCTCGCGGCGTACCCGAACGGCGCCCACGCCGGGCTCGCGGCGACGCTCGTCCATGGGGCCGATTGAGGTCTCCGCTCGGCAGCCTGCACGCTGGATCGAGCCTGCGCCCGCGGAGGTCGCGGCCGCCACGCCGGCGCCGCCTGCGCTCGCCGGGAGTGCGCGCCGTGGCGAGCTCGATCTGCTGCGCGCTCGTCGCTTCGCTGGCGTTCGCGGCCCCGTGCTCCGCCGACGAGGCGCCGCCGATCACGGTCGTCGCCGGCGCGCGCGGGGCGCTGGCGTACCGCCTCTCGCAGGAGCTCGAAGCGGCGGGCCTGCAGGTACGGGTTGAAGCGAGCCCGGCGGCGGCTGGTTCCGGCGGGCTGCTCATCGTCATCCCTGAAGGCGAGCAGGGAGCCATCGAGATCTGGTCGGACTCGAGCGGGCGCGCGGACCTGGTCGCGAGCGTGGCGCCCGACGGCCCGCTCGACACCCGGGTGCTCCGCGCGGCGGAGCTGGTGCGGGCGCTCCGGTCGACGGCCGGGGCCCCCGCCGGAGCCGCCGGACCAGCGGCGGCGGCCGTCGGACCAGCGGCGGCGGCCGTCGCGCCGGCTCCGGCTCCGGTCCAGCCCTCTCCCGTCGCGCCTCCTGCCGCGTTGCCCGGCGAGGCGTGGGGAAGCCCGCCGCTCCGCGCGTGGGCGCCGCCCTCGCCGCCGTTCGCGGTGCCCGCGGCGCCCAGGGCCCCGCTCGTCGAGGTCGGTGTCGCGATCGCCCTGGGATGGCAGGCGCCTGGCGCCTCGCTGGCGCTCGATGCCTCGCTCCGCATCTGGCCCTCGGCCCGGATCGGCGCCGGGCTCCTGGCGGACCTGTCGATCATCGGTCCGGAGATCGAGGCGGCGGAAGGCAAGGTTCGCTTTCGCCGCTCGCTCTTCGGCGCCGAGCTCGCCCTCGCGCCCATCGAGAGGAGCCGTCGCTTCGGACTCGTCCTCTCCCCCGGCGTGGGTCTCAGCTACGTGAGCGCGTCCGGCGATGCGAGACCGCCCTATATCGACAGCGACGAGTCCACGTTCACCGCCCTCGTGTACGGGCGAGGCGAGGCGCGTTTCCGGCTCATCGACTCCGTGGTTCTCACGGCGGGCGCGCTCGGCGGCGCGGCGATCCCGCCTGTCGATATCCGGTTCGCAGGACGGGTGATCTCGACGTTCAGCCCGCTCGCGTCGTTCTCGTTCGGCGTCGTCGTCCAGAGGTGAGCCGCCGCCGCGACAGGCGGCCATTCATAGGAGCAAGCCACGCGCACTTCTTCAATCGAGATAGGAGAGACCTCCTTGAAACAGCTCCTCGTACCTGGATGCACCGTGCTCATGACGCTTGTCGCCGCATGCGACAGAATCCCGCTCGATCCCATACGCGATGATGGCGCCGGAGGTGGCGCGACGGGAGCGGGCGGGGCCGGCGGCAGCGGCGGCGCAGGCGGCAACGGTGGGGCCGGCGGCAGCGGCGGCGCAGGCGGCAGCGGCGGCGCAGGCGGCAGCGACGCCGTCGCCGGCAGCGGCGGCGCAGGCGCCGGCGGCGCCGTCGGCAGCGGCGATCCTCTGTGGAGCCGGCACTTCGCCGCGAACCCACGCCAACCCCACGTATGGGTGGGCAGCCGCATCGCCGTGGACGAACCCGGCAACCTCGTCGTCGCGACGGCGGTCGCCGATGGCGTCGACTTCGGCGACGGTCCGCTCTCGACAGGGGGCAGTCTGGTCTTCTCCCTCGCGAGGTTCGACGGCGAAGGAGAACCCCTCTGGCACAAGGAATTCCCTGGTTCCGCCTACCCGCGTGACGTCGCGGTCAACCAGGCGGGGCTCATTGCCACGGCGGGGACGTATTACGGGACCGGCGTCGACTTCGGAGGTGGTTTGCTCGTGGGGCAGGAGTCGGATGGCGACGCCTTCGTGGCCGTCTTCACGGCAGACGGAGATCACGTCTGGTCGGCTCGAATCGGCGTCGATGGTGATCAATGGGCGGACAGCCTTGCCATGGATGCAGCCGGGAACGTCGTCGTGGCAGGGACGTTCATGGGCCAGATCAGCCTCTGCGGCGCCTCGCTGACCAGCGTCGGTGACATCGACTCGTTCATCGCGAAATTCGACCCTGCGGGGAGCTGCCTCTGGAGCAAGCAGCTCGGCTACACGGAGATCCACAACGTCGCCCTCGACGCGTCGGGCAGCGTCGTCCTCGCCGGTAGCTTCGGCGACTATTACGCCGAGGCGATCGATCTCGGCGGCGGGCCGCTGACCACCGCGGGCAGCGAGGATATCTTCGTGGCGAAGCTCGATGCTGCCGGTGAGCACGTCTGGAGCAAACGGTTCGGCGACGAGGCGCTCCAGAGGGCGTACGGCGTCGCGGTCGACGGCGCTGGAAACGTCGTCATCAGCGGGACGTTCCTCGGGAGCGTGGATTTCGGCGCAGGTCCGCTGGTGAGCGCGGGAGGGTACGGTCCTCTCGAACCCGGCTCCGTCACGTGGGGCGGCAACGCCTTCGTGACCAAGCTGAACCCGGCAGGTGAGCTCCTCTGGGCCAAGCGCCTCGGGCAGTATGGGCCGCAGACGGCACTCGACGCCGCGGCGACCGTGGACGGCGACATCGCGATCACCGGCTTGATGTACGGCGACGTCGACTTCGGCACGGGCCCGATGGACTGCACCTACGGCGATGCCTTCGTCGCGAAGCTCGATGCGACGGGCACAGTCCGCTGGGTGAGGCACACAGGCGGCAGGGAGCAACAGTACGGCTATTCCACGGCCATGGACGCGACCGGCGACGTGTACGCCGCCGGGCCGTTCCTCGGCACCATCGACTTTGGCACGGGGCCGCTGGTGACTCCGACGTCTACCCGGGCGATTTTCCTCGCGAAGTTCGGCCCCTGAGGCCGCGGGCGGCGGTCCGCGAGATGGCCCTCAGCGCAGGCAGGCGCCGAGCCATCGCGCGGCGTTCCCTCCGAGGGCGGGGCCGAGGAGCTCGGGGGGCAGGTGAAGGCCCTGATAGGTGCCGATGGTGCGGGCCGATTGATCGGCGGTTTGACGAAAGAAGCGAAACTTGTCCTCTTTCAAGAGACCCATGTTCGACTCCGCCTGCAGGTCCCACAGCCCCATGGACATGGGGTCCAGCCCGCTGGTCACAAGGTCGGTCCCGAACAGGAAGCGCTCGGGCCAGCGAGAGAACAGCCCGAGGAGCTGGGCGCGATCCCGCTCGAGGCTCGCGAACCCCTCTGTCGCCGGGCCGGCAGAGCCATGGCTCGTATCGACGAGGAGGCGTGGAAACGCCTGCATCAGCGACTCCATGCGCGCGAGGTCGGTGCGGCTGCCGCAGAGGTGCGCGCACACGAGCTGCAGGTCGGGGAAGGCGCGCAGGACCGCCTCGAGCTCGCTCCTGTAACGGACGGTGTTGGCATGAAGGAGAACCGGAATCGCCTGATCCGAGAGCGCCCGCCACATCGCCTGGTGCGAGGGGTCGTCGAGGGGACGCTCGTGGAAGAGGTTGTGCCCCTGGTAAAGCTTCACGCCGCAGGCGCCTCGGCTGCGCAGCTCGGCGAGGTACGCGAGGTCGTCGTGACCCAGATCCAGGGTGACGAAGGGAATGAGCTTTCCACGGTGAGCCGCCGCGGCGTCGAGGACGAGCTCATTGCCTGCCCGGTAGCCCGAGAGGCCCGAGCCGCCGCGGCCGCTTGTCAGGTCCGGGCTCGCCAGGACGACGGCGCGATCGATGTGATGCTTGGCCATGTGCGCGAGCAATGGTGCCACCGCGTTGGCCTCCGTCAGGTGCACATGGATGTCGATGACCTCCTGACGGGCGGGCGGAGCCGGCGACGAACGGCACCCCAGGGCGGCGGCGAGCGCGGCGCCCCACGCGATGCTCCGGAAGCGAGCTCCGCGATCGGCGCGCGAGCGCATCGAATGAGGGCGATGAGGACGGCGGCGATCACGAGAGCGATGAGGGACGATCGAACGATGCGGATCCATCGCCGATAAGGATACGCGGTGACAGGGATGGCGCCATGAAAAAGGAAGGAGTCGCGAGAATATGAAAATGGCATGAGCTGGTGATTCGCTTCTGGACCTGCTTTGTGCGAACGCTCGGTGTTTGCGCCTCCAGGGCGAAGCTTCGCCCTGGAGTTGGTTATTCATTTGTGCCCAATGGAGTTATCATGTCGCTCATTCACAGCTCGGTTCGTCTCATGGGGTTCGCAGCGCTCTACGCGTCATTGTTTGCAACGACGTCTTGCTCGCGCTGGCTGGACGATGCCGTAGGCCCAGGCGCCGAAGGAGGCGGCGGCAGCGATGCCAGCGGCAGCGGCGGTACCGGCATCAGCGGCAGCGCCATCAGCGGCAGCGGCGGCAGCGGCAGCGGCAGCGGCGGCAGCGGCAGCGGCGGCAGCGGCAGCGGCGGCACTGGTGGGTCTGGTGTAGGCGGGGCCGCGACCGGGAGCGGCGGAGCGTCTGTTTGCGCGGACGACGCCTACGAGGCGAACGACGCGTCCACCTCTGCGGCGCCGCTCGCCTATGACCACACCGACGACAGCCTCGGTCCCAGCGCGTGGTTTTCGAAGCTCGGTCTCGTCCTCTGCCAGGGCAACGAGGACTGGTACCTGCTCGACACCACCTCTCTCGGCATCGAGGAGGTCAACTGGAGCCTTCGCGTCCTGGCCTCCGGGGCAGGGCTGTGCGGCGAGGGTTGTGAGCAGTATACTCCGCCCCCCGGTCCAGAGAACACGTTGATCGTGGAGGTCTACAGCGCTGCCACGATGGAGCTCCTCGGGGCCGAGGAGAGCGATCATGGACGGGTATGGCTCGATGGAGGGGGCGCGGATTCGGCGAACGATCTGCTGCTCCGCGTCTATGGGCCGCCCGAGGCGAACTACCCGTACGACATGAGCTTCGTCGCCAAGTCCTATGAAGGGGAGGACGAGTGCGAGTGCTGAGCTTCGCCTGGCGCCGCGGCGCCCGCTCTACGACCTCGTCGTGCGGATTGCCTCCTGCAAAATAAAAGCAGCCCCGCTCGGCCCGTCGGACGCGCCGCTCGAATCTCGCATGGATCGCCGTGTCAGCGCGTCGATCTGCGCGTGAGCGAGCTTTACTTATCGCATTCGAAGGCTACCCTCCATGCATGCGAATCCTTGGAATCAGCGGGGGTCACGAGCCGGACCATCTCGGTTATCCGAGACCAGCATTCAACGCGGCGACGTCGCATGACGGCGCCGCCGTCCTCCTCGAGGACGGAGAGGTCGTCGCGGCGATCGAGCAGGAGCGGCTGAACCGCCTCAAGCACTCGAACAAAGCCCCGTTCCAGGCGGCCCGCTTCTGCCTGGAGAGCCGGGGGCTCCGCGTCGACGAGGTCGACTACCTCTGCTTCTACATCAGCGAAGAATGGTGCGACGCCCAGGTGAAGCGCGGGCTCTTCTCCAAAGGCCCCGAGCTGCGCACGGCGAACGACGTCATGAGGCGCCTCGTGCTCGCCGAGTTCGGCGTCGACGTGGGGCCCGAGCGCATCCAGTTCGTCAAGCATCACACGGCCCACGCGATGAGCGCCCTGATCGGCTCGGGGTACGAGAGCAGCCTCGTCTTGACGCTCGACGGCTGCGGCGACGGCGAGTCGGGATCCGTCTCCATCGGCTCCGGCGGAGAGCTTCGCTCGTTGAGAGACATCCCGGAGCGGGACTCGCTCGGCAATTTCTACGTCCAGGTGATACGGTTCCTCGGGTTCTCGCCGTTCGACGAGTACAAGGTCATGGGGCTCGCCCCGTACGGCGATCCGCGCAGGTACCGGGCGCTGTTCCAGGCGATGGTCGCGCTGCTCCCGGAGGGCGCATGGGCCATCGACTTCGACAAGATCGCCGATCTCCACGGCGCGATCCGGCCGCGCGCGCCGCGGGAGCCGATCACGCAGGACCACAAGGACATCGCCGCCTCGCTCCAGGAGGCGCTCGAGACCATCGTCTTCCATTGCCTGCGGCACTTCCAGCGCGAGACCGGGCAGGGGAGCCTCTGCTTCGCGGGCGGCGTCGCGCACAACTGCACCTTGAACGGGAAGATCCTCCGCTCCGGGCTGTTCGAGCGGGTGTTCGTCCAGCCGGCCGCGCACGACGCCGGCTGTGCGCTCGGCTCCGCCATGGCCGTGCACGCGCGAAAGGCCCCGGCGCGGCGGATGCCCGCGATGAGCCACCTGTACTGGGGGAGGCACATCGGCGAGCGGGGCGAGATCCGGAGAGCGCTCGACGCGTGGCGCGATTTCATCCGCGTGGAGGAGCTCGCCGACGCGCCGAAGGCCGCCGCCGAGCTGCTCGCGGCGGGCAGCGTGATCGGGTGGGCGCAGGGTCGGTCCGAGTTCGGCCCGCGCGCGCTCGGCAACCGCAGCATCCTGGCGGATCCCAGGCCGGCGGCGAACAAGGACATCATCAACGCCATGGTGAAGAAGCGCGAGGAGTTCCGGCCCTTCGCGCCCGCGGTGACGGAGGAGGACGCGCGCGACTATTTCGATCTCGGCGGTGCGGAGACCATGCCCTTCATGATCTTCACCGTGCCCGTCCACGAACAGAAGCGACAGCTGCTCGGCGCCGTCACGCACGTGGACGGGACCGCGCGGGTCCAGACGGTCTCCAGGCGCACGAACCCGCACTTCTGGCAGCTCATCCGGGCCTTCGGCGACATCACCGGCGTGCCGGTGGTGCTCAACACCTCCTTCAACAACAACGCCGAGCCGATCGTCGATTCGGTCGACGACTGCGTGACCTGCTTTCTGACGACGCGGCTCGACAAGCTCGTCGTCGGCGACCACCTCGTCCACAAGAAGCCCGCGCCGCTCTCGGCCTATGCGGAGCTCGTCCCCTCGTTCCCGACCTTCGTGAAGCTGCTCTCGCTGCGAGGGCCCACTCCGGGCGGCTACGAGGTCGAGCGCGCGATCGTCACGACCTACAATGACGCACGAACCCCGGTCTCCGCCGAGGCGTTCGAGGTCCTCTGGCGGGCCGACGGCCGGAAGCGGCTCCGCGAGCTGCTCGACGGCGTGGAGGATCGGGAGGCGGTGATCGCCGAGCTGATCGAGCTGTGGTCGCAGCGCGTGGTGCGCCTGCTGCCGGCCAACGGCGATTGACGGCGGAGGAGGGGGGGAGCCGCCGAGCACCCCGCGGACGGCGCTCCCCCGCATTCTCATAGGCGTTACCACCATCGGTCACCAACCTGAACGTTTACGTGGTCGTGAACGTTTACGTGGTCGTGAACGTGAACGTTTACGTGGTCGTGAACGTTTACGTGGTCGTGGTCGTGGTCGTGGTCGTGGTCGTTCACGGCCTATCGTTGACGACCACGACCACGACCACGACCACGACTACGACCACGACTGCGACTACGTAAACGTTCGGATGTAGGAAAACGCGGCGCGAAGCTTGGTTGACGTCGACGCTCCCGCACTCTACCGGTACCCCGCCATGGTGATGATCACGTCCTCTGGGCAGATCTGGTCGGTCTCCACCTCGAACCCGTGATCGCGCAGCATCCGCCGGACGCGCTCCCCTCTCCCGCCGAAGTCGTGCAGCTCGAGGACGACGGCCCGGATCCTCCCCCAGTCATCGGGGCGAATGCCCTCCAGCACGTCGATCTCGGCCTTCTCGGCGTCGATCTTGAGCAGGTCGATCTGCCCGATCTGCTCCCGCTCGATGAGCTCGGACAGCGTCGCGAGCTCGCACTCCACTCGCCTCATTCCACGCCTCATCCACCAGGCATGACAGTCGATGAGCACCGAGTTCACCGCGCGCGGGAGGTGCTTCATATAGGCCGGCAGATCCGCGTGGTGCTTCTCACGGATCCGCTCGTCGTAGATGGCCGCGAGCGTGGCCTGTTTGTCGTCGCTCGCCATCATGTCGTACATGCTCGAGATAGCGCCCTGGCGTGGAGCGTAGTGGAACGTCGCCGTGCCCGCGGCCCGACCCAGGCCCGCGCGGTGCAGGCGCACGCGCTCCGAGCCGGACGATCCCAGGTTCATCCGGAGGAGCTCGAAGGTCTCGGGGATCGGCTCGAAGCAGTGGATCCGCGCTCGCCCGCCGGTGCGCTTCAGCACCTCGAGCGCGAAGAGTCCGATGTTCGCGCCGACGTCGATCACGGTCACCTCTCCGCTGGTCAGGAGGCTCTGCACGCGGGGCCGGAAGTAACCCTGCACCTGGAGATGCAGCGTCCTCGCCATGTCGGGGACGCGATCGTGAACGACCCTCTGGTCTGGCAACTCGATTGCGAACGTCTTCATATGGGCTCATCCAAACGTAGTGTGTCCATCCCTCGCCCCGCCGCGCGCACGCGCGCGGGCTCCGCTCACCCGCAAGCGCGCGCGATCGCCTGCAGATCGTCGATGACGTCACCGGCGACCCGCTGCGCGGTCGCCGGCGCATGCACGTTCGCGCTGTAGCGCCACCGGAACGTCAGGGCCCCTCCGCGGACGAGGACGTGGCACTCGAACAGGTTGAACCTCAGGTTCGTCGCCGCCTCGTCGTACCCCGTGGACTCGCTCGCCACGCGGAGGATCGAGCCCTGCGCAGGCGGCTCGACGCGCCCCTGGTAGTTGAAAAGGATCCCCGGTCGCTTCCGGAGCCGCCCGAGCTCCGCGCTGAGCCCGGCGTCGCCGCCCAGGTACTTGAGGAGGTTGTAGCCGTGGCCCTCGTTCGGGATGCGATCGAGCTGCCGGCTCGTATCGAGCAGCGCCGCGAGCGGCTCTCGCTGGCTCGAGCGCCGGAGCACGAGCACCCGCTCGGCGCTCAGCCACCCCACCGTGCGCGACGCGTCGAGCTCCGGGTGATGGGGCATCAGATCACGCCCCGAGTTGAGGACCATGATGTCCTGCCAATCGCGGCCCGTCCACGCGGTCACGCCGCGGAGGACCGCGGCGATGAGCGCGTGCTCCGTGCTCACCCCGAAGCGCGCCGGCAAGTCCCGCAAGATGACCTGAGACTCCTGCTCCGAGAGCGACGCCCAGTGATCGCGGACCGACTCCACCGTACAGAGATGGCGGGTCGCCGGGTGGTCCGCTGGGAGGGGATCGATCTCGTCCCAGGGCAGCGAGAGCCAGTAGGCGCGCTCGTTGGGCAGGATCTCCTCGCTCACCCACCGCTCGAGCGCGCGCGTCCAGCGGCCGGCCGATGCGCCCGCGGGCGGCAGGCGGGGCGTGGCCGTCGTCGCGAGCTGATCGTAGATGGATTGCAGATCGAGCGCGGCGATCATCATCGACATCCAGTCGACGACGAGGTGGTGCGCGTTGAGCCACAACCGCCCTCTCCCCTGCTCGTCCCACCGGAAAAACACGATCCGGAACAGCCGCCCGCGCTCGAGCTCGTATTCGTCTTGCATGCGATCGCAATGCCGCTCGATCTCGGTCCCGCGCCGATCCTCCGGGATCCCGGACAGATCCACGCAGGCGAACGGCGCCTCGGTCCACGGCGCGTCGATCACCTGGCGAAAGCCGCTCGGGGTGCGCTCGAAGCGCGCGCGGAGCGCCTCATGGTGGTTGACGAGGACGAGCGAAGCGCGCGCGAGCCTGTCGAGATCGAGCGGCGCCACGGCCTCCAGCAGCAGGTTCACGTTCCAGCGCGCCGGGCGGGTGCGCCCGGGGGCCTCCTCCAGATACCAGCGCTGGAGGACGGTGAGCGGCCGCTCCCCATTCTCTGGTTCGACGTCCACCGCCGTGCGGTCCCGGGAGGCGCAGGCGGCCGAAAGGCGCGCGATCGTCTGGTGCTGGAAGAGCTGCCTTGGCGTGACATCGAGCCCCGCCTCCCGCGCCCGCTCGACGAGCGCAATGCCAAGGAGCGAATCCCCTCCGAGCGCGAAGAAATTGTCGTCCACGCCCACCCGATCCAGCTTGAGGACGCCGGCCCAGAGCGCTGCCATGCGGCGCTCTGCCTCCGACGACGGCGCCCGGTAAGCCGCGCTGGCTCCCTGGTGGTGCCGGTGAGCGAGCTCGAGGAGCGCGCTCCGATCGACCTTGCCGTTGGCCGTCAGCGGCATGCGCTCTAGCGCGACCCACGCGCTGGGTACCATGTACTGCGGCAGCCTCGCGGCGACGACCTCCTCCAGGACGCGAGGCTCGAGCGCGGCGCCCCGCTCCGCCACATAGCAGGCGACGAGACGCCTGGCCCCGCTCGGGGTCGACTCCACGCACACCACCGCTTGGTCGACCTCGGGATGCTGCGCCAGCGCGGCCTCGATCTCCCCGAGCTCGATGCGGTTTCCCTGGATCTTCACCTGGAAGTCTTCCCGCCCGATGAACTCGATGTTCCCGTCCGGAAGGAATCGCCCGAGATCGCCGGTCCAGTAGAGCCGCTCGCCCGTCTCCGGGTGCTCGAGGAAGCGCTCCGCGGTCTGCGCAGGATCCCGGTAGTAGCCGCGGGCGAGGCAGATCCCGCCGACGTACATGCGGCCGACGACCCAGTCCGGACAACTCTGCATGCGCTCGTCGAGCACGTGGACACGCTGGTTCGGAAGGGGCTTGCCGTAAGGGATGCTCCTCCAGGTCGAATCCACCTCTCCGACGGGATAGAAGATCGACCAGATCGACGTCTCCGTCGGCCCCCCCGCGCCGATGACCCGCGCCGCCGGGCAAGCGCGGCGGATCCGATCGGGCAGGGGCACGGGGATCCAGTCGCCGCTCAGGATGACCCAGCGCAGCGAGGGGCACGCCGGAGGAGCGCCGCCGACGTGCTCGACGAACATCTGCATCAGCGCGGGCACCGAGTTCCAGACCGTGACCCGGTGGGTCTCGATGAGGTGCCGCCAGTGCGCCGGATCCCGCGCCGCCTCGGGCGAGGGGATGACCAGGGCGCCTCCCGCGCCGAGCAGGCCGAACACGTCGTACACCGAGAGATCGAAGTGAACGGCGGAGAGCGCGAGGGCGCGATCCGATCGGGAGACCTGGAAGCGCTCGTTGATCTCGAGGATCGTGTTCAGCGGACCGCGGTGGTCGAGCGCCACGCCCTTGGGCTTCCCCGTCGAGCCCGACGTGAACAGCACATAGGCGAGATCGTCCGGCCCCTGGACCGCCGCGACCGGGGTGTCGTCCTCCGACGCGGACGCGCTGTCGTCGTCGACCGCGATCAGGCGCAGGGCGTCGGGCCAGGCCAGCGAGGAGGCCAGACGCTCCTGCGTGAGGACGATCTCCACCTGCCCCTGATCCAGGACCGCGCGGATGCGCTCGATGGGCCACTCCGGATCGACGGGCAGGTACGCCGCCCCCGATTTGAGGGCCGCCAGGATCGCCACGATCTGCGCCCACCCCTTCGCCGTGGCCACCGCGACGAGCGCGTTCGGCCGGGCTCCGAGCGCGCGGAGGCGCCGGGCGAGCGCGCTGCTCTTCCGATCGAGCTCCCCGTAGGTGAGCGTCCTGTCGGGGCTGATGACCGCCGGGGCATCGGGGTTCAGCGCCGCTTGCCGCACGAACCCGCTGTGCAGGAGATCGCTCGAGACCTCTCGGGTGGTGCTGTTTACGCCGGCGCGGACGGCGCGCTGCCGCTCCGGGAGCTCGATGGTCGCCGCCCTGGTCCAGGGCGCGCCGTCCCGGGAAAGGCGGCTCAGGAGCGCCTCGTACGCCTCCAGGAGATCCGCCGCGAGGCCTTCAGGGAACAGATCGTCGGCGGAGCCGAAGCTCAGCACGAAGCCCCCCTCGTCCTGCTGGATCTCGTGCTCGATGCAGCGAGCCTGCGTGCCTTGTCCCTCTCCCTCAGGTCGGAAGGGCGCACAGACGCGCAGCCGGACGGCCGTCGCGCCGGGGTGACGCACGGCTTCGTCCGGCGCTCGTGCCCCGGGCGCGGCGCGCGCCATGGCCTCGTCGAAGGCCCGGACGAGGTCGACGAACGGCGCCTCGCCGCCGCGGCTCACCTCGATCTGCCCGCTCCCCGCGCCGATGGAGACGGACACCATTCCGTTCTGCGGGTCGCCCGGCGCGCCGACCACGACGGCCAGCGGCGACGTGCTCCACGCGGCGACCGCCTGCGCGAAGGCGGCGGCGACGGCCGCGCCCGGGGCCACGCCGAGGAGCGCCGCGCGCGCCTCGAGCCCGCGGAGGAGCCCGGCGTCGACGCGCCGGGCGCGGCGGACGAGCCGAGGAGGCTCCCTCGCGAGGTCGCTCCGCACGAACGGGAGCGCAGGCGCCGAGAGCCCCCGGCGCGCAGCCGCTGCCGTCGCGGGCCCGAGCGCCTCGCCGCGGAGGAGCGCCGAGACCCTCGTCTCGGGCTCACGCGCCGCCTCGGTGAGGAGGCGCTGGAGGAGCTCGGCGTGGCGCGCGATCGTCGCCTCGCGGAACAGCGCCGTGTCGTACTCGATATGACCGCTCAGGGTCGCCCCGTCGCGCTGCATCGACAGGGTGATGTCGTACTGCGATGTGCCGGGATCGAGGTCGATCGGCGTCACCCGCGCCCGGCCCAGCGAGACCGGCGCTGGCACCTTGGGCTGGAAGGCGAACATCACCTGGAACAGCGGAGTCCGGCCGAGATCTCGCTCCGGCCGAACGGCGTTGACGAGCCGCTCGAAGGGGATGTCCGCGTGAGCGAACACGCGCACCGCGGCGCCGCGCACCCGCGTGAGGAGCGCGCTGAAGGCCGGGTCGTCCCCGAGATCGCCGCGGAAGACAAGGGTGTTTACGAAGCACCCGATGACGCCCTCGAGCTCGGGGTGATCACGCCCAGCGATCGGCGTCCCGACGAGGAGATCCGCCTGCCCGCTGAGCCGGTGGAGCAGCGCGAGGAACCCGGCCATCAGGACCATGAACGGCGTCACGCCGCGCTCGCGGCCGAGGTCCTCGACGGCCTCGGTCAGCGCCCGCGAAAAGCGGAAGTGGTGCCGCGCCCCCTGGTACCGCTTCTCCGCGGGGCGAGGGTGATCCGTCGGGAGATCGAGCGTCTGGCTGGCCCCCGCGAGCTCGGCCTTCCAGAAGGCGATCTCCTCGCTCCGCGCCGCCTCGTCCCACCGCTGCCGCTCGTGGACCGCGTGGTCGCCGTGCTGGACCGGGAGCGGCTCCCAGCGCGGGCGCTCGCCCGCCGAGATCGCTTCGTAGGCGGCGGCGAGCTCGCGCACGAAGATCTCGTGCGACCAGCCGTCGGTCACGATGTGGTGCATCGCGAACGCGAACAGGTACCGCTCGTCGTCGAGCTGCGCGAGCTCGGCCCGCACCAGGGGGCCTCGGGCGAGGTCGAACGGGCGCCCTGCCATCCGCCGCAGCCGCGCGAGCGCCGCCGCCTCGCGCGCGTCCCGGGCGAGCGCCCGGTGATCGATCTCCTCGAAGTCGAGCTGCGCCGATGGCTGGACGATCTGGACGGGAGCCCCGTCCACGACGCGGAACACGGTGCGGAGGGCCTCGTGCCGCTCGATGACGGCGTGGATCGCGCGCTCCAGCGAGCGCACGCACAGGGGCCCCGCGATCTCGGCCGCGCCGCCGACGTTGTAGGCCCCTGTTCCGGGCGCCAGCCGGTCCAGGAACCAGAGCCGCGTCTGCGCGTACGACAGCGGGATCACCCCGCCCGGGTCGCGGCGGCGCAGCGCCGGACGTGTCGACGGACGCGCGAGCTGCTCGATCCGCCGCGCCAGATCGGCGAGCGACGGCGTGTCGAACAGCCACCGGAGCGGCACCTCGGCGCCCGCGCGCTCGCGGATGCGGGAGACGGCGCGCATCGCGAGCAGCGAATGGCCCCCGAGCTCGAAGAAATGGTCGGTCCTGCCCGGCGCGCGCCCGAGGAGCTCTTCCCAGACGGCGGCCACGAGCCTCTCCATCTCGGTCGCCGGCTCCTGCCGATCGCGCGCCGGCGGGCGCTCCAGCGCGTCCAGGCCCGGGAGCGCCTTGCGGTCGATCTTGCCGTTCGGCGTCTGCGGCATCCGGGGCAGCTCGACGAAGCGCGCCGGGAGCATGGCTTCGGGCAAGAACGCGCGCGCGTGCGCCCGGAGCGCCTCGGGGCTCACCGGCCCCGCCGCGGGCACGTAATAGGCGACGAGCACCGCCTCGCCCACCGCGTCCCGGTGCGCCGCGCAGACGCACTCCCCGACGCCGGGGTGGCGCGCCACGGTCGCCTCGATCTCGCCGAGCTCGATTCGGAAGCCGCGGATCTTCACCTGATGATCGATCCGGCCGAGGAACTCGAGCCGCCCGTCGTGCGTGATGCGCGCCAGGTCGCCGGTGCGGTACATCCGCGCGCCCGGCGCCGGCGAGAACGGGTCGTCCACGAACCGCTCCCGGGTCAGGTCAGGCCGGCCGTGGTACCCGCGGGCCAGGCCCGCTCCGCCGATGTAGAGCTCCCCGGCCACGCCGATCGGGAGCCGCTCGTGCCGCTCGTCCAGGAGGTAGATGCGCGTGTTGGCGATCGGGGATCCCAGGGTGATCCTGTCCGGATCGTCGACGCGCGCCGCGGCGGACCACACGGTCGTCTCCGTCGGGCCATACAGGTTCCAGAGGCAGCCCGCGCGCGCGCCGATCTCCCGGGCGAGGTCCGGCGGCAGCGCCTCCCCGCCTGCCAGCGCGCGGAGTCGCGGGCTGCCCGTCCACCCCGCCGCGAGCAGGAGGCGCCACGTGCTCGGCGTCGCCTGCATGACCGTCGCCCCCGAGCGCTCCAGCGCGCGCAGGAGCGCTGTGCCGTCCCGCGCTTCGGCGGCGGACACGAGGACCGTCCGCCCGCCGACGCTCAGCGGCAGAAACAGCTCCAGGACGGAGATATCGAACGACGCCGTGGTCACCGACAGCAGCACGTCGCCGGCGTCGAGGCCGGGCCTTTCCCGCATCGCCTCAAGGAAGTTCACGACGCTGCGGTGCTCGACCTGCACGCCTTTCGGGTGCCCGGTCGAGCCCGACGTATAGATGACGTAGGCGAGGTTCCGGCTGCAGGGCGGCGCCGCGAGTGGCTCCTCGGCCAGGCCGGAATCCGTGGTGAGATCCTCGAAGAACGCCGTCCTCTGCGGCTCGCCGGCGAGCGGGAGTCGCAGCGCGCGCTGCGTGAGCAGGACGGCGGCCCCGACGTCGCGCAGGATATAGGCGATGCGCTCGCCCGGCAGCGCGGGATCCAGGGGCACGTAGGCGCCGCCCGATCTCAGGATCGCGAGCAGCCCGACGACGAGATCGATCGATCGGTCCATGCAGATCGCCACCGGGACGTCCGGGCCGACGCCCATCGCGCGCAGCCGGCGCGCGAGGCGGGCCGAGGCGCGGTCGAGCTCTCCGTACGTGATCTCGCCCTCGCCGAACGCGAGCGCGACGCGCTCCGGATGGCGCTGCGCCTGCCGCTCGAAGAGCTCGTGGACGCAGAGCTCCTCGGGGAAAGGTCGCTCTGTCCGGTTCCATTGATCGAGGTGCAGCGCGTCGGCCTCGTGCACGACCGGCAGGTGGAGCACGCGCGTGTCGGGGCGCGCCGCCGCCGCGCGCAGGAGCACCTCATAGCTCCTGAGCATCCGCTCCGCCGTATCGCTGCGGAACAGGTCGGTGTCGTACTCCAGATCGAGCCGGAGGCCCTGCGGGCGGTCCCAGGCCTCGACGGTCCAGTCGAACTTCGACGTCGTCACCGGCACCTCGACCGGCTCGACCGTCAGCCCGGCGAAGGCCGGCAGATCGGCGGCAGCGGTCTGCAGGATGAACAGGGTCTGGAACAGCGCCGCGTGGGACGTGCTCCGCTCGGGTTGCAGCGCCTCCACGAGCAGCTCGAACGGCAGATCGTCGTGCGCGAAGGCGTCGAGCACGTCGCGCTTCGTGCGGCGGAGCAGCTCGACGAAGCTGGGGTTGTCCGAGAGGTCGGCGCGGAGCGCGAGGTTGTTGACGAACATCCCGGCGAGCGGCTCGATCTCTCGCCGCGTCCGCCCGGCGACGGGCGACCCGACCACGACGTCGAGCTTCTGCGTGACGCGACAGAGGAGGACCTGGTACGCGGCGAGGAGCGCCATGAAGAGGGTGACGCCCTCCCGCTGGCACAGCGCCTTCACCGCCGCGCCGAGCCGGGGTGACAGCGTGAGCGACGCCTTCGCCCCCCGGTGCGCCTGCGAGGCCGGGCGCGGACGGTCCAGCGGGAGCTCGAGGAGCGCCGGCGCGCCGCGCAGCCGCTCCTTCCAGTACGCGAGCGCCCGTTGAAGGCGCTCCTGGCTCCACTGGCTCCGCTGCCAGACGGCGTGATCGCCGTACCGGACGGGCAGCTCGGCCAGCCGCGGGGCGCGCCCCGCGACGAGCTCATTGTAGAGCGCGCCGAGGTCCCGGAGCAGCACGCCCCAGCTCCAGTGATCGCTGGCGATGTGGTGAGTCGCCATGAGCAGGACGTGCTCCTCTGCGGCCAGGCGAAAGAGCGCTGTCCGGAGGAGGTCGCCTCGCTCCAGGACGAAGGGCACCTGGGCGATCTCTGCGCACCGGAGGGCGAGCTCGCGCTCGCGGGCCGCCGGATCCACCGTGGAGAGGTCCGTGACCGCCACGGCGACGCCGGACGGCGGCAGCACCTCCTGGTAGGCCTCCTCGGCGTCCTCGCCGAAGCGGGTCCGCAAGATCTCGTGTCGCTCCACGAGGAGCGAGAGGGCCCGCTCGAGCGCGGCCACGTCGAGCGAGCCCCGGAGCCGCGCGGCCCCCTGGAGGTTGTATGCAGGGCTGTCGGGCGCGTACCGGTACAGGAACCAGAGCCGCTGCTGCGCGAACGACAGGGGGAACCTCGACCGCGTCCCGCTCCGCTGCGGCCCCGCCGCCGCGCCGCCGCCGGACGGACGCTGTCCCTTCAGCTTCGCGACGAGCGCCTTGAGCTCCTGGGACGACAGGCCTTTGATCCGCTGCTCTAGCTCGCTCACCTCGACGCTCCTCTCCAAGGTTCTGGCGCGTTCACGGCTCAGGACGGCTCGCCGGGCGCGGCCGCGTCTGTCATCGACTCGAGCACCGCGAGGCGCTCGGCGAGAGCGCTCGTGATCTTCTCGGCGAGCCGGGCGACGGTCGCCCCCTCGAACATGTCCTGCTTCGGCAGATCGACGTCGAACGCGTCGTTGATCCGCGAGAGGATCTGGATCGCCAGGAGCGAGTGGCCGCCGAGGCTGAAGAACTCGTCGTGGATGCCTATCGGCCGCCGGCCGAGCAGCTCCTCCCACTGCGAGCACACAACGCGCTCTATCTCGTCGCGAGGCCGCTCGTCGTCGCCGAGGGGCCGCCGCGGGCTCGCGGAGGGCTCCAGCCGGGCGCGGCGCTGCTGCTCGGCGAGGGCCGGGAAGTCGCGCGGCGAGACCACGATCTGCTCCGGCCCGGCGAGCGCGAGGATCTGCTCGAGTGCCTTCATCCCGTCCTCCGGGGCGATGCCGCGCGACGCCCTTCGCGACGGCGCGGCGAGGGCGGCGCCGCCGTGGACGCGCTGAAGGACGAAGCGGGTCACATCGGCGATGACCCGCCCCTGCTCGTCGAGCAGGGTCACGTCCGCGGAGAGCACACGGCCAGGCTCGGTATCGTCGCGGCGCAGGCGGACATGGCTGAACAGCCGCGCTGGAGTCGGCGCCAGGCAGACCACGCGGCCGTACCCCGCGGGGAGGTAGATCCCTCGAGGGTCGAGCACGGCGGTCACCGAGGTGGCCACGTCGAGCAGCGCCGGGTGCAGACCGTACACGGACAGATCCGCCGCGAACTCCGGGCGAAGGCCGAGCTCGGCGAGCGCCTCGTCCTCCCCGACATGGAGCGATTCGATGCAGTCCCAGCGAGGTCCCCACCGGAGCAAGCCGCTCGCGTTGACGGCCTCGAAGAGCTGCCGCGCGGCCGCCGGGCGGCAGCGCCGCCGGATCGACGCGACAGGCGCGTGCTCGCGCGTCTCGTCGAGCGCGGGCGTCCAGGTGCCCGACGCGAGCCGCTCCCTGGCCCCGGCAGGGCCCGGGGCGAAGATCGAGAACTCGGTCCGCGCCCCGCGCTGCTCGCTCTCGAGACAGACGTCCTGCGGCGCCCCGTCCTCCACGCGGCAGGGCGTGTGGAAGCGGACCTCATGCAGCTCGACGGCGCCCCTCCCCGCGAGCGTGGCCGCGGCCCGCGCCATCTCGAGCAGGGTCGTGCCGGAGACCAGCCCGTCGCGCTGCGTCCGGTGCTCCGCGACAGGCCAGTCGCGCGCCAGGCTGAACCGCTTGTGGAACACCCGGGGCCCGGGCGCCGCGCCGTCCACCCGGTCGATCAGCGGGTGGTGCCCCCGGAGGCTCGACCCTGGCCCAGGCGGCAACGGCCCTGGCCGGGTGATCCCGGCCCGCGCCGCCATCCCGATCTGCTCCCAGCCGTCCCAGGCGATGGCGAAGCTCGGGTTGCCGGTCGCGCTCTGGTACGCCCCGGCGAAGGCGTCGAGGTACGCATTCGCGGCGGCGTAGTCCGCCTGTCCGATCGCCCCGAGGTGCGAGAACGTCGATGAGAACAGCACGAGGAAGGGCTGCTCTCCCTCCCGCCCGAGCTGGTCGGCGAGGTTCCGTGTCCCGGTGGTCTTCGGCGACAGCACCCGGCAGATCTCCTCGTTCGTCCGCGCCTCGAGCGGGCCGGCGCCCGGGATCCCGGCGCCGTGGAAGATCCCGTCGATGCGCCCGAAGCGGGCCCTCGCCTCGGCGAAGACGCGCGCCACGTCCTGCGGCTCGGCGACGTCCCCGGGGGCGACGACGAGCTCCGTGCCCTCCGCCTCCATCCGCCCGAGCGCCTCGAGGATCTCCGCGGTCGCGGCCAGCGCCCCGTCGCGCTCCCGGTAGCTCGACCACTCCGATCGCGGCGGGAGCGGCGTCCTCCCCATCAGCACGAGCTTCGCCGCCCAGGCGCGCGCGAGGTGCTCGGCAAGGCGCAGCCCGATCCCGCCGAAGGCGCCCGTGATCAGGTAGACGCCCCCGCGCCGCAAGCGCGACGCTTCCGCGGCCGGCGATGGAGGGAGGATCGCCTGGAACGCGGGCACCCAGCGCTGCTGCGCGCGCAGCAGCACGAGGTCGTGCTCCGGCTCGCCCGCGAGCTCCCGGAAGAGGGCCCGCGCCCACGATGTGGCGGCCTCCCCGTCGCGCGGCGGGACCACATCGACGGCGCGACAGCGGACGCCGGCGAGCTCGTTGCCCAGGCTGCGGCAGAGGCCGACGAGCGCGGCGTGGTCCGGCGAAGGGGTCGTCTCGCCGGCGATCGCGTGGGCTCCCCGGGTCACGATCGCGAGCTCGATTCCCGCCCCTGGCGGCGCGGCGCCGAGGCTCCGCGAGACGGCGCACACGCTGAGCAAGCCCCTCCGCAAGATCGCTTCAGCGCCCTCGCCCGGCCCCCCCAGCGCGCTCCACAGGTGGACGATGCGTCCGGGAAAGAGGCCTTGCCCGTCGAGGGTCGAGAGCAGCGCCCGGAGATCCTCCTCGCTGTCAGGGCGCAGGACGAACGCGAGGTCGCCCGACGCGGCGAACGCCGGCCCGGGGCGCGCGGTGATCACGCGAGCGCCCGAGCCGCGGACGTGCGCCTCCAGCGCGCCCGCGCCCTCGTCTGCGTCGGTGAGGAGCAGCCACGGCGCCCCGTTCTCGAGCCGGGATACCGGGGCGGCCTCATGGAGACGAGACCAGCGGAGCCGGAACAGCCGCGCTCCCCCGGTGTCCTCCGCGCCCTCGGGGGCCATCGTCTCCGCCGCGCCCGTGGACGGCTCCGGCAGCTCGTCCTCGACCGCGTGGCGCCTCCGCTCGAAGGGATAGGTCGGCAATGGGACGCGGCGCGCCCGGGCGTCCGGGAATACCGCCTGCCAGCGCAGGTCGGCGCCGCGCGCCCACAGCTCGCCGGCCGCCTCGAGCAGCACGCGCCGGCCCTTCCCGGCGTCGCCCGGCCCGGGCAGCAGCGGAACGGCAGCGCTCTCCGCGCTCCCCCCGAGCTGCGTGCGCACGAGCGAGCACAGCGTCGAGCCGGGCCCGACCTCCACGAACAGATGCGGTCCTTCGCCCTCGAGCGCCGCCTTGACGCCGTCGCCGAAGCGGACCGCGCGCCGCAGGTGGTCAGCCCAGTACTGGGCGCTCCGCGCCATCGAGCCCGTCATCCACCCGCCGGTGACGTTGGAGAGGAGGGGAATCCGGGGCTCGCGCAGCGTGATCCCCGCCATGGCCCTGCGGAACTCGTCCAGGATCGGCTCGGTCGCGGCGGAGTGGAACGCGTGGGAGGTCTGGAGCCGGCGTCCCTTGATCCCGCGCGCGCCGAGCTGCGCCTCGTACCTCGCGATGGCCGCCTCGGGGCCGGAGACGACGCACAGCTCGGGCCCGTTCACCGCGGCGAGCGACAGCGCTTGTGGCAGGCTCTCGAGCGCTGCCCCCTCGGACAGCGGCACCGCGAGCATCGCCCCGCGCGGCAGCGACTGCATCAACCTCGCGCGCACCGCGACCGCCCGGAGCGCGTCCTCGAGCGAGAACACCCCCGCGACGCAGGCCGCCACGAGCTCGCCGACGCTGTGCCCGAGGAGCGCCTCGGCGCGCGCTCCCCACGACTCGAGCAACCGCGCCGCGGCGTACTCGACGGCGAACAACGCTGGCTGAGCGACCTCCGTCTCCCGGAGCTCCTCGGCCGGGCCGTTGAACAGCAGCGCTCTCAGATCGCGGCCAAGGTGCGGCCGGAGCCGCTCCGCGCACTCGTCCAGGGTCTCCCGGACGACGGCGTGCTCCTCGTATAGCGACCGGCCCATTCCAGGGTGCTGGCTCCCCTGGCCGGTGAACAGCATCACCACGCCGGCGGTGCCGGTCCGCGCCCCTCGCCCCGGCCTGGGCGCGCGCAGCCGCGCGACGGCGTCGGGCGACGACGACGCGACGACGAAATCGCGGTGCGGGAACCTCCGCCTCCCCTCGAGCAGCGTGAACGCCGCGTCGCGCAAGGAGATCTCCGGGTGCCCCTCGAGGTGCTCCGCGAGGCGCGATCGCATCGCTGCCAGGGCGGCCTCGCTCCGGGCCGACAGCGCCAGGATCTCGCTCTCTCCGCCGGGGGTCGGGTGATAGACCGGCCCTTCCTGGAGGACCGCGTGCACGTTGGCCCCTCCGATCCCGAACGAGCTCACGCCCGCTCGCCGAGGGCCGTTGTCCCTCGGCCAGGCGCGGAGCTCCGTGTTCACATAGAAAGGGGAGCTGTCGAAGTCGATCTCCGCGTTGGGCCGCCGGTAGTGGAGCGTGGCCGGGATCTGCGCGTGCCGGAGCGCCAGCACCGTCTTGATGAGCCCGACGATGCCGGCCGCCGTGTTCGAGTGGCCCACGTTCCCTTTCACCGATCCGAGGACGCACCGGCGGAGCGGGGCGGCGGCGCGCCGGAAGGCCTGCTCCAGGGCGCGGACCTCGATGGGGTCGCCGAGCGACGTGCCGGTCCCGTGCGCCTCGACGTAGTCGATGGTGTCCGGCCGGACGCCGGCCACCTCGTGCGCCATCACGATCACCGAGGCTTGCCCGTCGACGCTCGGGGCGGTGTACCCGACCTTGGCGGAGCCGTCGTTGTTCGTCGCGGACCCGAGGACGATCGCGTGGATGAAATCGCCCTGCGCGATCGCGTCCTCGAGCCGCCTCAGCACGACGACCCCGACCGCGTCGCCGAACACGGTCCCCGCGGCGTCGGCGTCGAAAGGACGGCAGTGGCCGTCGGGGGAGCATGGCCCGCCCTTCTCGTAGAAGTACCCGCGCCGCTCCGGGAACATCACCGACGCCGCGCCCGCGATCGCCATGTCGCACTCGACCGCGCGCAGGCTCTGGCATGCTTGATGGACCGCCGCGAGCCCTGTGGAGCAGGCCGTCTGGACGCTGATGCTCGGTCCCTTGAGGTTGAGTTTGTACGCGACGCGCGTCGTCAGGTAGTCCTTGTCGCTCGCGATCAGGAGCTGCATCGCCTCGGAGGACTCGAACTTCTGGAGCAGCGCGCGGTGGTGCGAGAGGAGATACGAGTTCATCTTGGCGCCGGCGAAGACGCCTATCCAGCCGGGGAACCGCTCGGCGTCGTGACCTGCGTCCTCGAGCGCCTCGTACGCGCACTCGAGGAACAGCCGCTGCTGCGGATCGATCCACTGCGCCTCCCGCTCGCTGTATCCGAAGAAGTCGGCGTCGAACCACTCCGGCCTGTCGAGGCAAGGTCGCGCCTTGACGTAGCCCGGATCCCTCACCTGGGCGCGAGGGACCCCGGCGGCGATCAGCTCCTCTTCCGTGAAGCGGGCGATGGACTCCCTGCCATCGCGCAGGTTCCTCCAGAACGCCTCCGGATCGTTCGCCTGCGGGAACCGCCCGCTCAGCCCGACGATCGCGATGGCGTCGCGCAGATCTCCGAGGTCCTGCATCGTTCAATCCTCCGGCTTGCCCTGGCGCGAGGCCTGCTCCGACGCGGACGGCGCGAGCTCGCGCCGCTCCAGGCCGCGCTCGCGCTGCCGCCGGGCGCGCGCGGTGATGGCGTCGAACCGGGCGCCCTCCGCCGCGCCCGGCGCGGCCCCGGGCGCCGCCGCATCCTCGCCTTTCGCCGAGGAGGGCGCGTTCACCCCGAGCGTCCTCAGGTACGCCGCCTGCTGGGACACCGTCGGATGCTCGAACAGGTGCACAAGGGGAACATCGCGGCTGAAGCGCTCGCGGAGGCTGCGCGCCATGCTGACGAGCAGGAGCGAATCGCCCCCGAGGTCGAAGAAGTTGTCGTCGTGACCGACGCGCGGGCGTCTCAGCACCTCGGCCCAGATGCTGGCAATGGCGCTCTCCAGCCCGTCGCTCGCCGCCGCGGCGGGCCTCGCCCAGGCTCGCTCTGCGGGCGGCGGCGCGTCCTCCGGGGCTGACCGCTGCGCGCCCTCCGGGGCTGACCGCTGCGCGCTCTCCGCCGGGCCAGGGAGCCTGTCGACGACGACCACCCTGACGGGCTCCTCCGCCCAGCGCTCCGCGACGTACGACGAGAGCGCCCGCGCGAGCCCATCGCGCGGCCGCTCCGGCCTCGCCAGGGCGGCGCCCTGCGGCGGCGCGGCGCGCGTCGCGGCGTCGACCATGGCCGCCAGCGCCGCCGACTCGCGGGCCAGCGCCTCGAGGGTGGTGTCCGCGTCCGAGATGGCCCCCCCGACGAGGCCGTGGAGGTATTCGTGGCGCGGGCCGACCTGGAAGAGGTGGGCGACCTGCGCGAAATCGAATCCGCCGGTCTGACAGAGGCCGATCTGGTGATCCGGCGCCGTCGACTCGAGCAGATGGGCGATGACGCCGGCCTCCATGAGGCACAGATCCCGCGCCCGGCTGCCGTACACCGGCTCGATGGCGCCTAGATCCGCCACGAGGTACACGCTGAATGCCGAGCTGTCGAACGCCTGCCCGTTGGGGCCCCCGTGGACCGAGCGGTCGATGTGCGCGCCGGGCTGGATCGCGACCAGCTGCTCGCGCTCCGGGTGGAAGTAGTACGTGCCTCCGGGGACCCGCTCGATCCGATCCGGCTTCACATACAGGTACACGTGCACCGGATACAGGTTGCCCGCCGAGGCGTAGAGCTGCTTGGCGAGCGGATAACCCGGCAGCCTCACCGGAGACAGCTGCCTCAGGAAGCGCGCCAGACGTTCGAAGGCGATGGGCTCGCTCCGGAACTGGCGATAGCTGCGCCGCCGCGCGAACGCCGAGAGATCCTCGTCCGTGCGCGCGCGCGCGATCAGGGGGATGGCGGCCCCGGCGAGATCGTCGCGCTGCGCCGGCTTGCTCAGCTTGAACTTCAGCTTCGCGATCGGATCCTGCAGCAAGGGGACCTCCGGGTCCGCTGCGCCCTCCCGGGCCGTCACGTACGCGACCAGCCCGGCGCGCTCGCCCGCGGCGCGCTCCACCCTCGCTGCCGCGACGCTCGGGTGCTCGCGGAGCAGCGCCTCGACCCCGGGCGCGAGCCCCGGATCTGCCGCATTGTCCCGCGGAGGCGCGATGACCTGCTCTTCCACGCCGGACTCCCGCGCTGGATCCGGAAGGGCGCTGCGATCGACCTTGCCGTTGCTGGTGAGGGGGAGGCGGTGCACCTCCACGAAGGCGCTCGGCACCATGTAGTCCGGGAGCTTCGAGGCGATGAACGCCCGCAGCGCGGGCGCCTCGAGCGCCTTGCCCGGGGCCGGAACGACATGGGCGATGAGCCGCTTTCCACCGCTCGCCGTGCTCCCCACCGAGACAGCGGCGCTCGCCACGTCGGGGTGCTGCAGCAGCGCGGCCTCGATCTCCTCGAGCTCGATCCTGTGCCCTTGAATCTTCACCTGGAAGTCTTCGCGTCCCAGGAATTCGATGTTCCCGTCCGGCAGACAGCGTCCCAGGTCGCCGGTCCAGTACAGCCGCTCTCCGGTCTCCGGGTGTGTCACGAAGCGCTCGCGCGTCCTCTCCTCGTCCCGCCAGTAGCCGCGCGCGAGGCCCATGCCGCCGATGTAGAGGCGCCCGGGCACCCCGTCGGGACACGGCTCCATCGCCCCGTCGAGCACGTGGAACCGCTGGTTCGCGAGCGGCTTGCCGTAAGGGATGCTCTTCCAGCTCGGATCCACGCGGGTGATCGGATAGGCGATCGACCAGATCGACGCCTCCGTCGCCCCGCCGAGGCTCAGCACCGACGCGCCCGGGAACGCCTCGCGGATGCGATCGGGCAGGGTCACCGGGATCCAGTCCCCGCTGAGGAGCACGGCGCGCAGGGGCGCGGGGGCGCCCGGGCGCTCCGCCCGGTGCTCCACGAGCATCTGCATGAGCGCCGGGACGGTGTTCCACAGCGTCACGCCGTGCCGGGACATCAGCTCCTCCCAGTGGCCGGGATCGCGCAGCCGGCCCGGCTCGGGCAGCACCACCGCGCCCCCCGCCGCCCACAGGCCGAAGAGGTCGTAGACCGACAGATCGAAGGCGAGCGACGAGAGCGACAGGACACGATCGGACGCGTTCACGCCGAGGCGCGCGTTCACGTCAGCGAGGGTGTTCACGGCGCCGCGGTGATCGATCGCCACGCCCTTCGGCCGCCCTGTCGAGCCCGAGGTGAAGATGACGTAAGCCAGATCGTCGGGCCGCTGAACGGCCTCGAGGGGCGACTCGTCCTCTGACAGTCCGCCTGGCGCGTCCAGGGGCACGACGATCGTCCCCGCAGGCCACCGGGCCGGCTCCGCGAACCGCGCCTGGGTGAGGACGATCTGCACCTCGCCCTGCGCCAGGATCCCCCAGAGCCGCTCTCTGGGCCACGACGGATCGATGGGAAGGTAGGCAGCCCCCGACTTGAGGACGCCGAGCGCCCCGAGCGCCTGCGCGATGCCCTTCTCGCAGGCGACGGCGACGAGGGTATCGGGGCGCGCGCCGCGGCCCCGCAAGGCGCGGCCGAGGGCGTTGCTCTGCCGGTCGAGCTCCCCGTACGTGATGCTCCCCTCGGGCGCGATCACCGCGGGCGACCCGCCGCGGACCGCCGCGCTCCGGAGGAACGCCGCGTGGAGCAGCTCCTCCGGCGCGGGCCGCTGCGTCCGGTTCATCCGGGCGCGCGCCTCCTGCTGCGCGACCGGGAGCGCGACCCTCGCCCGCTGGAGCGCCTCGTCGCCGTGCGCCAGACGGGTGAGCAGATCCAGAGTGGACTCGAGCATCGCGCCGACCATCCCCTCGGGGAAGAGCCCCTCGACGACATCCCAGGAGAACGCGAGCTCTCCCTGGTCCTCGGTCACCTGATGATCGAGCCACACCTGCGGTGTCTGGGTGACCATGAAGACCTCCTTGCCGAGCCAGGAGAACAGCGACTGTGGCTCGGCCCCTCCCTGGCCCAGCAGGCTCGTGAACACCACGGGGACGCTCGGCGCGTGCGCCTGGCGGAGCGCCGGGATCGCCCCCGCGCGCCGGTGCTCGATCGCCCTCCAGATCTGATCCTGGGTGGCGCGCGCCAGCTCGGACACCGCCTTGCGCCCGCCGACGTCGAAGCCCACGAGCACCACCGTGGTGAAGTCGCCGACGATCGCCGCGACGTCCTCGTGCAGCCGCGGGCGCTCGAACGACGTCAGCGTGAGCGAGAACTCCGGGCGGGCGCTCCACTTCCCGAGCACCTGGGCGAACGCCGCGAGGACGACGGCCGAAGGCGTGAGGCGGCTCGCCTTCGCCCGGCTCTTCAGCGATTCCCACGCAGCCCTATCGAGGCGCCCCTTGTGCCGCACGAACCGGGGCGGCGTGACGTCTCGAGGCTTCCCGGCGAG
Organism: Sorangium sp. So ce693; assembly: GCF_051521375.1. NCBI lineage: Bacteria > Pseudomonadati > Myxococcota > Polyangiales > Polyangiaceae > Sorangium > Sorangium sp. So ce693. The sequence goes on along the minus strand of NZ_CP150347.1, from coordinate 10,092,774 downwards.
CGGCAGGTCGGGCGCCGGGGGGAGGCTCGCCACGCGCTCGCGCCAGAACGCGAGCGAGCGCTCGTGATCGGCTGTCTGTCGATGGCGCTCCGCATCGACGATGCAGTCCCGGAAGGTCACGCCGAGCGGCGGGAGCTCGAGCTCGGGCTGCTCGTAGAAGCGCTCCAGATCGCGCGAGACGATCCCGCAGCTCCAGGCGTCGAGCGCGAGGAGATCCAGGTTGATGTGCACGCGGCGCCGGCCGTCTGGAAGGAGCGACACGGCGGCGTCGAACAGGGGCCATTCCGTGGGCGCGAACACGCGGTGGGACAGCCGATGACGGATGTCCTCGAGCGCCCGGCCGGCGTCGGCCGGCGTCATCGCGCGGAGATCCCAGATCTTCGGCTCGAAGCGGGGCACCGTCCGCTGCACCCGCTGGAGCCCGTCTCCGGTGAACACGGCCCTGAGCATCCCGTGCCGCGCGATGACCCGATTCCACGCTCGCTCGAAGCGCTCGAGATCCAGCCCATCGCACTCCCGCTCGAGGTAGCCGTGACAGCCGACTCCCCCGAGGTCGAAGGCGCTCTCGCGCCCGACCAGATACGCCCGCTGAACGTCGGTCTGGGGAAAGGGCGCGCCCGGGTCGTCGTCGCCTGGGCTGACGACGGGAGCCTCTCCCTCGCGGCCACCGGGCGAGAGCGGCCCGGCGAGCAGGCGCGACAGCTCGGTCAGCGTGATTCCCTCGATCAAGCTCGCCGGCGAGATCTGCCTGCCGCTGAGCCCCGCGATGCGCTCCGCAAGCTGGATCGCCTTGACCGACTCGAGCCCGATCTCGACGAGCGGCACGTCCCAGCGCAGCTGCGCGCTGTCGACCTGAAGGACGTCTCCCACGAGCGCCCCGAGGCGCGCGGTACAGCTCGATCCGCTGGGCTGCGCGCCCCCCGTCGCGGAGGCCCCGTCCTGGGCCGCGGCCACGCCATCGCGCGCGTTCGCGCCGTGGAACACGCCGAGGGGCTCCAGCTCGCCGCGCAGAAAGGCCGCCTTGCACGCCCTCCGCTGCACTTTCCCGCTCGTGGTCTTGGGGAGGCGGCGCGGGGGGAGGAGCACGACCGCGTGCACCGGGAGCCCGAACTGCTGCGCCACGGCGCGCCGAGCGGCGCGCGCGAGCGCCTCGAGATCGAGCCCGCGCTGCCCGCGCTTGATCTCCTGGCAGACGACGATCGCCTCGGGCTCCTCGGCGGGGAGGCTCAGCCCATCCTCGACGCCCACGGAGAAGGCTGCTCCCCCGTCGGGCGCAAAGGCCTCGTGGGCGGAGCACACAGCGAGCTCGATGTCCTGCGGATAGTAATTGCGTCCCCGGACGATGATGACGTCCTTGAGCCGCCCTGTGATGAACAGCTCTCCCTCCTGCAAGAAGCCGAGATCGCCGGTCCGCAGGAAGCGCAGGTCGCCCGCCCCGCGCAGCCGCGCGCCGAACGAGGCGCTCGTCGCCTCCGGGTTCTTCCAGTAGCCGCTCACCACCGCGCTGCTCTCGACCCACACCTCGCCTACCTGCAGATCTGGCGCGGCCGCTCCGCTGGCTGGATCGACGATCGCGACGCGCGTGCCGGGCAGGGGCCGGCCGCAGCTCACGAGCTCCTGTGCGTCCGGCTCCGCCGCGGCGCAGGCGCGCGCCCGCCCCTGTTGCAGCTCCGTGGAGCTCATCGTGACGACGCGCGGCGGACGCCTCGGCGAGACGCTGACCCCCAGCGTCGCCTCGGCCAGGCCATAGGAGGGCCGTAGGGCGTCGGGCCGGAATCCGCTCGGCGCGAAGGCCTCGATGAAGCGCGCGAGGGTCCCCGCGCGGACGGGCTCGGCCCCGTTGATCACCGTCTTCCATGCGGACAGGTCGAGCCGGGCGCGCTGCTCGGCGGTCGAGCTCGTCACGCAGAGATCGAAGGCGAAGTTCGGAGCCGCGCTGTGGTGGCCGCGGTGGCGCGACAGCGCCTCGAGCCAGCGCATGGGCCGGAAGATGAACGACGCCGGAGGCATGCTGATGCATCTGCCGCCCACGAAGAGCGGCAGCATGATCCCGTGGATCAGCCCCAGATCGTGGAAGTGGGGCAGCCAGCTGACGAAGGTGTCGCCGCGCGCGATCCCGAACCCCTCGGCGAGCATGCGGCAGTTCTGCAGGACGTTGCGATGGCTGACCATCACGCCCTTGGGGCTGGAGGTCGAGCCGGAGGTATATTGCAGGTACGCGACGTCGTCTGTCGTGCCGCGGCCGCCGCGCGCGTCCTCGACGACGCGCGCGCCGCCCGCGCGTCCGGCGTCGGCGCCCGAGGAGCACTCCTCCAGCGTGTGAACGGCGAGCCCGGAGCGCGACGTCGACCCGCTCCGCTCCCGCGGCGCCGCTCCCGCGGCGAGCGCGCACGCAGGGGCACAGTCGGCCGTGATGGCGTCGAACCGAGACTCCGTCCGATTCGGCCGTGGCAGCGAGGTGGGGACAGCCACCATGTCCGCCAGCAGGCAGCCGAAGAACGCCTCGATAAACTCGAGCCCAGGCGCGAACAGGAGGAGCACGCGGCTCTTCGGCGGATAGCGCGCCCGGAGGAAGGCGGCGATCGTTCGAGCGCGGGCGTGGAGCGCGGCGAACGAGAGCGCCGCCGTCTCCTCCTCGCCTTCGTGGAGATGGACGTACGCGGGCGCGTCGCCGAGCTCCTCCGCGCGGCGAGCGAGCAGCTCAGGCAGTGACGTCAGGGCGCTCCGAGATCCAGACAGGTCATCCTGTGCGGCGCCGGGCGTATGCCCAGAAAAAGTCATGCCAAGTGTCACGAACGGTTCCTTTCGATTCAAGCACGCAAGACCGCCTGCGCGCACCCAGGCGCTTCACCCATCGAATCGATGCATGCGGCCCGCAGCGCATCGAATGCTTTGCGGGAGATGCAGTGTGCGCCAACGGTCGAGGTGATTCACCGGGCTCGGCGCTCGCTTCGCTGCGAGCCCGAGAGGATCGTGGGTTACGGGGAACGCTCGAGCAACGGGCGCAGGTCATGACACGAAGGAGAGGGCTTGTCTAGCCCACCCATCGACGGAGCATGACATCACCTGACGATGCGGAAGAGGTCTGTGGCGCGGTGATGTGCTAGGCGCGCTCACCGCATGATCGCCTCGCAGGGGAGCAATCGTTAAATAGTGTTATTTATTGTGTAGAACGACGCCGACCGACGAGCCCGGTCGCATGACGAGATCACACGCTCGATCTGTCGCAAACTGGCGAATGGCCCGCGCGCGGCGCACAGCCGCCCTCGGGCCGAGCGACGATGGCCTCTCGAAGCGCTGCTCCTGGTCGGACGGCGCGCGCGTCCTCGACGCCACGCGCGCCGCCCGCACGCCCGCCGCCCGCGCGCCCGCTCAGCCCTGCTTCGGCGCCTTCATCCGCGCCGGATCCACGCTCACGTCGCGCGCCACCTTGCCGAACGCGATGACGCTCCGGTCGCCGTTCCGCTCCTCGATGACCACGCGCCGCACCGACCACAGCTCCGGCCCCGAGGTCATCTCGAGGCTGCGCACGTGCTTCGCGACCTCCTCGGCCCGCGGCCGCGCCGCCAGCGTGATCCCGTCCGCGCGGCTCGGGATCGACAGATCGTAGCGCGCCCGCAGCTTCCCGAGGTCGCCGCCGAGCAGCACCAGGAGGTCCGACAGCACCGCCCCGAAGCGCCCCGCCGCGCCCCGCCCCGCGCCCGCCGCGCCCTTCGGCGTCGCGAAGCCGAACCCCTCGGGCGTGATCCAGTAGGTGATCGCGTCCGGCGGCTTCAGCTCCCAGCGGAGCCGGTCGGGCAGCACCAGCGTCATCTCGCCGTCGCTCTTCACCGCCGTCGCCAGCAGGCCGATGCTCCGCTCCTGCGTGAACGGCGCGACCAGCGTCTTCACCGACGCGCGCGCCCGCGTGATCTCGGCGAGCGCGTCGCCCACCTCGTCCGCGCGCGCGCGGCTGCCGAGCGACATCGCCCCGCCGCACGCCGCGAGCCCCATCAAGAAAGATCGTCGCTGCATCCTCGCCTCGTCCTCCTCATGTCAGACGAGCGCGCCGCGCTCAATCCGCAATGGGCTTCGGCGTGTTGGGCCCGCTCTCGGGCAGGTCCGGCTTCGCGATGTACTCCTTCGGGAGCTCGCCCGTCAGGCTCTTCAGCCACACCACGATCTGCTCGACCTGGGTATGGGAAAGGTCCTTGCCGAGCTGGTGCTTGCCCATGAGCCGCACCGCCTCCTGCAGCGACGAGACGGACCCGTCGTGGAAGTACGGCGCCGTCATGGCCACGTTGCGGAGCGTCGGCACCCGGAAGACCATGAAATCGGCCTGCTTTTTCGTGATCTCGAAGACGCCGCGGTCCATCGTGTCCGGCCACGACCGCACGAGGCCGAGCTTCTGGAACATCGTCGCCCCGACGTGCGGGCCGAAGTGGCACGTCACGCAGCCGACCTCGACGAACGTGTTGAACCCTTCCTTCTCCGCGTTGGTCAGGGCCTCGGGCTCCCCCTCGAGGAACTGGTCCCACCGCCCGCGCGTGATCAGCTTGCGCTCGAACGCGCCGATCGCCTTCGCGGTGTTGTTCGCGTTGACGGGCCACGGATCGTTCGGGAACGCCCTGCCGAACGCCTTCACGTACTCCGGGATGGAGCGCAGCGTCGCCTCCAGCCGCACCGGCGTCATCGCCATCTCGCTCGGGTTCATCATCGGCCCGTTGGCCTGGGCCTCGACGTTGTCGAAGCGCCCGTCCCACATGAGCGAGAAGAACCCCGCGGAGTTGTACACGCTCGGCGTGTTGCGGCGGCCGCTCTGGTGGGCGTGCCCGATCGACACCTTCGCCCCGTCCGCGCCGTAGCGGTCGAGCGGGTGGCACGAGTTGCACGCGAGGTCGTGGTTCTTCGAGAGCCGCGTGTCGTAGTAGAGCATCCGGCCGAGGTTGATCTTCTCGTCCGTGAGCGGGTTGCTCGAGGACGTGATGACCGCCGGCAGCGGGTTGAAGCTCCCGAGCCGCTCCGGATCGATCTGCACGGCCGGCTCGGCCGGGGCCGCGGCCGCCCCCGGCGCCGCGGTGGCCGCGCCCGGCGCCGCGGCGGCCGCCGGCGCGGGCTGCGTCCCGCCGGTCGCCGGAGCGGACGCTGCCGCCGTCGTCTTCTGCACGAGCCAGGCGCCGACGCCGGCGCCCGTCGCCGCGACCAGCGCCGCCGCCGCCACGAGCGGGGCCGCCCTGCTGCGGGGGCGCACGTGGGCGGTGGGCTGGTCGCCCGCCACGATGATCGTCTTCTGGAAGGGCACGGAGGTGCCCGAGACCGTCCTCGATGGCGGCGAGCCGTCCGGGAACCCGCGGATCAGGAGGCCGTGCGGGGTCGCGTGGTGGCCGCTCTGGGTCGCGTGGTGGCCGCTCTGGGTCGCGTGGTGCTGCCCGCTCTGGCCGAGGGGCCCGCTGTGCGTGACGTGCTCGGGCCAGCTGCGGGGCGTCCCCACGGGCGTGGGCGGGCGCCGCGTCGAGATCTCGCCGGGGTCCGGCCAGCTGCGGGACGTGCCCGCGGGCGTCGGCGTGCGCCGCGAGAGCTCCGCGCTGTTCTGCCAGCTGCGGGGCGTCCCCACGGGCGTGGGCGGGCGCCGCGTCGGGGCGTCGGGGTTCGGCGGCCCCTGCGAGGGCGGCGGGGCGTCGGCCTGCACCGAGTCGGGCAGGGGCCGCAGCATGCTCTCGTGGATCGAGATGCCGTGCGGCAGGAGCATCCGGCACTCGTCGAGCATCTCCGCCGCGCTCTGGAAGCGCAGGTTCCTGTCGATCTGGAGCGCGCGCGCGACGATCTCGGAGACCTCGTACGGCACCCAGGGCGCCAGGCTCTGGATGGGCGGCGCCGGGGTCGAACAGATCGCGACGATGAGCTCGCCGAGCCCCCGCGAGTTCCTGTAGGGGGTGCGCCCGGCGAGCATCTTGAAGAGGACGATGCCGAGCGACCAGACGTCGGTCCGGCCGTCGACGTCCCGCATGTTGCGCGCCTGCTCGGGCGACATGTAGATGGGCGAGCCGATCAGGTTGCTCGTGGCCGTGAGCTCCTGGTGGTGCTCGAACGAGTCGTCGGCCTGGATCTTGGCGACGCCGAAGTCGAGCAGCTTGACCGAGTACTCGCCCCCGTCGCGCCGCGCCAGGAACAGGTTGGCCGGCTTGATGTCGCGGTGGAGGACGCGCGCGTCGTGCGCCTTGATGAGGCCCATGCACGCCTGGGCCACGATGCAGAGCGCGAGCTCGGGCGGCAGGGGGCCGAGCCGCCGGAGCATCTGGTCGACGTCCTCGCCGTTGAGCAGCTCCATCACGAGGAAGGGCAGGCCGGTCGCGCGGTCCCTGCCGCTATCGAGCACGCTCGCGATGTGCTCGCTGTCGATCGCGCCGGCCGCCCTGGCCTCGCGCTCGAAGCGGGCCATCACCGCCTCGTCCTGCGCGAGCTTGCTCGTGATCACCTTGACGGCGACGCGGCGGCCCGTGCCCAGGTGCCGAGCCTCGTAGACCGCCCCCATCCCGCCTTCCCCGAGCAGCCCGAGGATGAGGTACCGTTGATCGAGGGTCGTGTTGATCAGGTTGATGTCCGTCATGGTCTGGTCGACCCGGTCGCCGCTCCGATGCCGCGACCTTGGCGCCCCGAATCGCATTGTCGGACGGAAGGTCGCGCTAGGCAATCTTGCGGTAAGGCCACGCCGGACGAGAGGTGTCCCACCTCCGGTGTACGGGCGTGTGAAGAGATGGCACCCCGAAACCACGCCGAAATAATTGCGATTTCGCGTCGGGTGTGTCGCCGCTGCGCTGCGGGGAGGGCCCTCGTCGGCGCGGCGGCGCGGCGCTTTCGTGCTCGCCGCGGGATGAGGCCCATCCCGGGCGCGCGGCTGTCGCGCTCGCTCGCCACACACACACCACGCTTGCCACGCTCACCACCACGGCGTCACGGCATGGAGACGGCGCCGCCGCGCTTGCGCGAGGGACGGAGCGGTTATTTCGTTGCGTCTGTTTATTTAAGGATTGTCGTTGCCGCGCTCACCGCCTTCGTGGGGGGAGCCGGCGCGCTCCCAGGCGGCGTAGTCGCCGCTCGTGAGCAGCGGATCTTCGGGCATGGCGTCGGGCTCGGCCGTGTCGAGCGCCGGGTCGAACGCCGGATCGAGCAGCCGGGTGAGGTCGAAGCGGAGGAAGCGGCCGGCGAGGTGGGGGCCTTCGCTGACCCAGAGGACGCGCGCCGTGGCGTCCATGACGACCGCGTGGGTGGCGATGAGCGCGTCGATCGCGCGCCGGTCGCCGAGCGGCAGCGGCGCGCCGCCGCGCCCGCGCCTGTCGCGCAGGACGTCGATCGCCGCCTCGACCGTCGCGCCCTCGGGCAGCGCCGCGAGCCGCTCGTCGAGGCGATCGCGCCGCGGGCGGGTCGAGGTCTCGGCCAGGACGCGGAGGTTGCGCGGATCGCCGGCGAGCGGCCCCTCGAAGTGGTTGGTGAGCGGCACCTTGCCGCGGCCCCGGCGCGCGTGCAGCGGCGCGCCGGGCGCCCGCTCGGCGATCGCCGCCTCGCCGCTCGCGTCGACGAGCATCACGAGGTGCGAGACCATCGGCGCGCGCGCCTCGAGGATCGCGAGCGCCTCGTCGACATTGCGCGCGCGGCCGAGCACCTCGCGCATCGTGTGGACGACCGGCTCTCCTGCCGCCCGCGGCTCGCCGGCCCGCCCGCCGTGGACGACGAGCGCGAGGCCCGCGGCGTTCATCCCCGTCACCGCGCCGATCAGGCCGGGCCAGGACACCGAGGCGTACGGGATCTTCCCCTGCTCGTGGACGAGGAACACCGCCTTGCCCTCGTCGAAGACGGGCCCGGCCTCGAAGTCGAAGTTGCGGGCGAGCACCGCGTGCCCGTCCGCCGACGCCGTCCCGGTGAGCGCGAAGCTCGTGCAGCCGATGAGCGGCGAGTGCTCGAACGACAGCGCGATGTCGTAGAGCGACTGGAGGAAGACGAAGCGGTGGTACGTGGGGAGGACGCCGTCGAACGGGTCGGGCGAGAAGGCGCGGGCCTGCGCGGCGATCTCGCGCCGCACGCCCTCGGTCATGCCCTGGTCCACGTCGCGGAACTCGAGGCGCGACAGGTCCATGATGAGCCACCGGAGCGGGGCGACGGGCACGTAGTGGTGGAACTGCTCGTAGAGGGTCCCCTCGTTCTTCACCATCTCCGGGTAGAAGAGCCGCCCGTGCTGGTGCCCGATCTCCTCCGGCGATCCGGAGAGGCGCGCCTCGAGGATCCGCCCGCGGCGGCGCACGTAGGCCGGGCCGAGCACGCGCAGCCCTCCGGGCCCCGCCTCGGGCTCGCCGGCGGCCGCGCGGATCGGGGGCGGCTCGATCCGCGTCGCGGCGGCGATGCCGAGGTGCGCGAGGGCCGGCGCGGCGAGGAGCGCGGCGGCCGCGAGGAGCTTGCGGCGGTGGCGTGCGAGGCGCGACGGCCGCAAATCAGGGAGGCGCCGTCGCCGGCTGCCGCGGGTGGGGGTCGAGCTCCGTGGCGAGCGCGCTCGCCGTGGCCGGGCGGACCGGGTCGTCCGGGGACAGCGTCGGCGCGGCCGGCACGTGGCGGAGCCCGCGCGTCAGCGCGAGCGTCGCCACCACCCGGCGGATGATCCGCGCCGGATCGCGCACGCTGTCGAAGTGGGTGAGCCGCTCGCCCTCGGGCGGGTAGATGACCCGGATCGGCACCTCGACGAGGCGGACGCCGGCGGCCACCGCGCGCAGGAGGATCTCCGCCTCGAAGGCGTACCCCTCGTCGCGGGCGCCGAGCGACAGTGTCTTCCGGAGCGGGTAGCGGCGCAGGCCGCACTGGGTGTCGGCGAAGGGGCGGCCGGCGAAGAGGGAGAGGAAGAAGTTCGAGATCCGGTTCGAGATCTGGTTCGCGCGCGGCGCGCCTGCGCCCACGAGATCCCGGATGCCGAGCACCAGCGCCTCGGGGTCGGCGTCGGCCTCGATGAGGCGCCGCGCCTCCTCCGGCGGGTGCTGTCCATCCGCGTCGATGGTGACCGCGACGTCGAAGCCTGAGGCGAGGGCGAACTCCATCCCGGTGCGCAGGGCGGCGCCCTTGCCCTGGTTCTCCGGGTGGCTCAGCACCGTGGCGCCGGCCGCGCGCGCCCGCTCGGCCGTCCTGTCGGTCGATCCGTCGTCCACCACGATGACGGTGCCGGCCAGGCCATGGACCCGGAGCGCCTCCCGTGTGACGTCCCCCACGTTGCGCTCGGCCTGGTAGGCGGGAATGATGGCGCAGATCCGCATGAGACAGAGCGCGATTACCATGGTGTGCCCTGGATGAACAGCGGCAGCCGCCCGGAGCGCCGTCCTGGCCTGCTCCTGCTCCGTTGCCGTCCTGCGTTCCGTCGTGTCTGGATGAGCGAGGTCGTCTCGCTGCTCGGCGACTGGATGAGCTTCGTCGCTGTGAGCCTGCTCGCGCTGGGGGGCGAGGGGGGCGGGGTCGTGGCGCTCGCGCTGGTGATGGTGGGGCATCACCTCCCGATCGCGCTGTTCGCGCCGGTGGCGGGGGTGCTCGCGGACCGGCTCGATCGGCGGTGGCTGCTCATCGCGACGAGCGTCGTGCAGGGGGCGCTCACGGTCGGGATGCTGGGCGCCGCGGTCGCCGGCAACGTGGTCGGGCTGCAGCTCCTCGTCTTCGCGCGCGCGTCGGTGGGCGCGCTGCGGTTGCCGGCGCAGAGCGCGGTGCTGCGCCATGTCGTCGAGGAGGACGAGCTGCTCGAGGCGAACGCGATCGCGTCGGCGACGTGGAGCGTCATGTTCGCGGTCGGGATGGCGTTCGGCGGCCTGATCGCGGGGCTGGGCCCTGCGGCGGCGCTCGCCCTGGACGCGGCGTCGTTCGGCCTGTCGGCGCTGTTCCTCCGGGGGCTCCCCCCGATGGTGGCGGAGGGGCGGCCGGCGGAGGGCGGCATGCTGTCGGCGCTCGCGTCGGTGCGCCGCGACATGGTGCTCGCGTGGCGGCACGCGTGGGAGCGTCCTCCGCTGCTCGACGCGGTGCTCGCGAAGACGCCGGTCCACATGGCGAACGGCGGAGCGCTCCTCTTGCTCAACCTGCTCGCGACGCAGCTCCCCTTCGCGGGCACGGGCGCGCTCACGCTGGGGGTTCTCCAGTGCGTGCGCGGCGCGGGCACGGGGGTCGGCCCGCTGGTCGGCGTCGCGCTGGTCCGCCGCGGACTGCGGGGCGAGCGCGCGGCGACCGGGGCCGTCTGGGTGACGTTCGGTGCGATCGCGGTGTTCGCGGTGACCCGCCACCCGGCGGCGCTGCTCGCGGTCGTGCTCGCGTGGGGCCTGGGCAGCGGGGCGAACTGGGTGCTGTCGAGCTCGGAGATCCAGCGGCTCTCGCCGGATCGCTTCGTCGGCCGGCTCTCGGCCGTCGACAACCTGGCCCTCACGGTGGGCCTGTGCGCGACGTTGCTCGGCGGTGCGGTCCTGGTGGAGCGCGCCGGCGTCCCCGCGGCTTCCGCTTGGCTCGGCCTCGGGGCCGGCGTCGTCACGTGGCTCGGGGCGCAGTGGATGCTGCGCCGGCGGGCCGCGGCGGTCCCGGCGGTCTCTGCGGTCTCGGCGCCGCCTCCCTTGCCCCCCGAGACCGAGCGCAGCTAGCCTCCCGGCCGATGATCCCGGACGTGTGGGCGCCCCTGAGCGGCCTCTCCGTGCGCCGCTGCGAGGACGAGGGCCTCATCAACGGCACCTGGCTGGCGGGCGACCCTCCGCGGTACGTGGTCCAGCGGGTGAGCCCCATCTTCGCCCCGGAGGTCCACGACGACATCGAGGCGGTGACGGCTCACCTGGCCGCCCGCGGCCTCGCGACGCCGCGGCTGCTGCGCGCGGGCGACGGCGCCCTGTGCGCGCGCGACGCGGAGGGCGCGGTGTGGCGGGTGATGGACTTCGTCCCTGGCCGGACGCACCACCGGGTCGGCTCTCCTGGGCTGGCGCGCGCCGCGGGGGAGCTTGCGGCCCGGTTCCACCGGGCGGTGGACGATCTCGAGCACGTGTACCGCCACGTCCGCGCGGGCGCGCACGACACGGCGCTCCACATGGAGCGGCTGGACGGCGCGGCCACGGGCGGGGAGGGGCGGCGCCTGGCGGACGCCATTCTCGACGCGTTTCGCACGTGGCGGGGGCGGCTCGACCTGCCGGTCCGGCACTGCCACGGCGACCTCAAGATCTCGAACCTGCGCTTCTCCGAGGCGGGGGAGGGGATCTGCCTGCTGGACCTCGACACGCTGGCGCTCCAGTCGATCGACGTGGAGCTCGGCGACGCGTGGCGGTCGTGGTGCAATCCGGTCGGGGAGGACTCGACCGAGACGCGCTTCGATCTCGAGGTCTTCGCCGCCGCGGTCGCTGGCTACCGCGAGGCGAGGCCGTTCGGCGCGGAGGAGCAGGAGGCGCTCGTGGACGCGGCGGAGCGGATCGCGCTGGAGCTCGCGGCGCGCTTCTGCCGGGATGCGTTCGAGGACCGGTACTTCGGCTGGGACCCGTCGCGCTTCCCGACGCGGGTCGCGCACAACCTGTACCGGGCGGCCGGGCAGCTCTCCCTGGCGCGCTCGGCGCGGCGCCAGCGCGGGGAGATTGCGCGGCTGCTCGCGGGGGGCTGAACGGACCTGTTCGCGGCCACTAACGTGGTCGTGGTCGTGAACGTGAACGTGAACGTGGTCGTGGTCGTGAACGTGGTCGTGGTCGTGGTCGTCGACGACACGACCGTGGACGTGAACGTTCTGCCGAATCTTTGGTCGACTTCCGGTCGACGTTCACGTTCACGACTGAGCCGTTAACGACCACGACCACGACCACGTTCACGTTAACGACCACGACCACGTTAAGGACCACGTTCACGTTCACGTTAACGACCACGACCACGTTAAGGACCACCACCCGCTGAGCACGCCGCGGGAATGTCGTGTCACACCCATGACGGCGGAAGTGCGAGGACTTCCGGCCCCCCGCTCCAGGCCGGCTGCGTTGCTGAAGCGCTGCTCCGGAGGCAGCAGCGTCGCGCCGCGGCGCTGGCGAGCGCGCGGCTTTCGCCGCTGGTACGTCCTGTGCCTGCGCCATCCGCTGCCGCGCATCAGCGCTGCCGGCGCGCTCGGCTGCTGGCCTTGTGCTCGCAGAGGAGCAGCGTCGGCGGCCCGGGCTCGCTGCCCGCGACGCTGGCCAGAGGCCAGGAGAGGTGCCATCGCCATGTCAGAACGCAAACTCTTCTACCCGGAACGCTTCAAGACCGCTTCGCGGTACTACACGACTGGCCGCCCTTCCTATCCGAAGCTCCTCAGCCGCCGGGTGGCCCAGCTGGTCGGGCTCGATCGGGGCGCCAGCGTGCTCGATCTCGGGACCGGCCCGGGGTTCCTCGCGATCGACTTCGCGCCGCTCGCCGGGCCGGTGACCGCGGTCGACCCATCGCCCGAGATGCTCTCTGCGGCCAAGGAGAACGCCGCCCGAGCGGACGTGTCGATCCGGTTCGTTCACGGCAGCTCGTACGAGCTCGGACCCCACCTCGGCCGTTTCAAGCTCGTCACCATCGGTCGCGCCTTCCACTGGATGGATCGCGTCGAGACCATCAAGTCGCTGGACGCGCTGCTCGAGCGAGGCGGGGCGGTGGCGCTGTTCGGAGAGAGCTACCCCGAGGTCCCGGCGAACGCGTGGCACAAGGAGTTCCAGGCGCTCATCGACCAGTACTCGACCGATGACCCAGCGCGCCCGCAGATCCGCGAGTCCGCGAAGAACGAAGCCGTGCTGCTCGACTCGGCCTTCAGCCATCTCGAGCGCATCTCCGTCCTCGAGCAGCGGGAGACGCCCGTGGAGCGCTTCGTCGACCGCGCCCTGTCGTTCGCGGCCACATGGCACGGCCGGCCGGGGTCGCGCGAGGAGGACCTGGCCGTCGACGTCCGCAAAGCCATCGCGAAGTACGCCGGCGCGGACGGCAACGTTCGCGAGGTCCTGGAGGGGCACGCGCTGATCGCCCGCCGCCCGCGCGACGTGCTGGCCGACTGACCCGGCGGAGCCGCTTGCTCGTGGTCCTGGCGGCGGCCCCCGGCGGGTCGCCGCGAACAATGCACGACGTGCGCCTCGTGCACGCCCCCTGCGCCCCTTTGCGCTCGTCAGCGATCCGCCACCGCGTAGGTCATCACCGGCTGCACTCGGCCCTTGACCGTGATCTCGCTGACGGGGCGTGTGTTGAAGACGTCCTTCACGAGGAGGTGAGTGTCCTCGCTGAGGAGCACGCTCACGCCGAGCTCCTTGGTCGCGCTCTCCAGGCGCGAGGCGAGGTTCACGGCGTCGCCGATGACTGTGTATTCCATCCGCGCTTCACTGCCGATGTTGCCCGCGACGACCTCGCCGGTGTGGATCCCGACACCGGTCTTCAGCGCCGGGATTCCCCGCCTGGTGAGTCGCTCGTTGAAGTGCTCGAGCGCGGCGCGCATGCGGACGGCCGCGCGCACGGCGCGCACGGCGTCGTTCGACCTGGGGACGGGCGCGCCGAACACCGCCATGATCGCGTCGCCGATGTACTTGTCGACGACCCCGCCCTCGTCGAGGATGATGGCCACCATCTCGGTGAAATACTCGTTGAGGAGCCCCACGAGCTCATGGGCGTTCATCCGCTCGCTGATGGTCGTGAAGCTCCGGATATCGCAGAAGAGGATCGAGACGGTGAGCGTCTCGCCGCCGAGCTGCACCTTGCCGGAGAGCAGGTGTTCGAGCACGGATTCGGTCATGTACTTGCCGAAGGTGCTGCGGAGCTTGTCGCGCTCCTTGAGGCCGTCGACCATCGAGTTGAAGCCGGTCGCGAGATCCTCCAGCTCGTCGCCGGTCTTCACCGCCTCCACATGGACGTACCGCTGTTGCTCGAGCTGCTTGAGGGCGACGTTCACGCGGGAGAGCGCGCGCGACATCGTGCTTGCGAGGCGCGCGCCGAGGAGCAGCGAGAAGAGCGCCGCGACCGTGAGCACGCCGGCCGCGAACATCAGGTTCTGGCGCACGATGTTCCGGACGTCGCTCACGTCGAGCGCCATGACGATCGAGAAATCGCCGGCCTTGCCCCGGAGCGATCGGGGCGCGAAGCGGGAGAGGGCCCACAGCGAGCTCGCCTCCTCGACGATCGTGGGGTGGGTCTCGTCGCCGATGGCGGCGCCCTGGAGCAGCTCGGTCGGGAAGCGCGCCGTGCCCGTGACCCTCTTGCCCGACGGGTCGACGAGCGCGATCTCCACGCCGAGCTTCGTCGCCACTTCATCGAAGTAGGTGTGATCGATGGGAATGCAGGCGAGCAGCGATCCGGCGTCGCTCCTCGCATGCTGGGCGATCATGTACGCAGGCGGCGAGCCTTGCTGTCCATCGCACCCATGGACGAGCACGTCCCGCAGGTCGTCCATCTCGGCGAGGCTCGAGAGGCCCTCGGTGAGCCCGGGGACCTCCTCCGTGCTCGGCGGCGGCGCGTCGAGCCCCCTCGCCGCGACCAGCTCACCGAGCTCATCGAAGGCGACCATGGCGACGTTGGGGTGAGCGGCGATGACGGCTTCGAGCGCCGTCCCCACGGCCGTCTCGCTGCGCAGCCGGAGCCCCTCGACCAGCTCGCGCGTGCGAGACGCCTGGCGTGAGGTCGCCGAGATGGCGCGCTGCTGCTGCCTGAGCTCCAGCCGGAAGTTGCGGATCGCCTGCGGGACGCGCTCGCTGATCTGCGCGAGGAGCTGCCGGTGCATCACCCAGGACAACACGGGGAGGGCCGCGAGGGTCGCGAGCGAGGAGAGCGCGACGAGGACGGTGAGCTTGGCGCGAACGGTGCTGAGGCGGAACATGAAGATCGTCATCAAAGCAAAGTCGGCTTCCGGTGGACAGCGATTCGACATGTCGAGCTGACGTCGAAGTTCGAGCGCTCCTTGACGGAGACCAGCAGGGCCTCGGTGTAGACGGCCAAGATGTAGCGGGCATTGGTGATGAACGTAGCGGTGCGCGTCAGCACATCCGTGAACGCGCAGAGTGAGCCGACGTCGCGAAGGGGTATTTCGGCAGGGATCCGGCGCGGGCGCTGCTGGGCCTTCCGGCGGTGTGTCGAACAGGGGGAGGTGCCTGCTGGCTGGGTGGTGCCCTAGTTTGGCTTCCGCTGCCCTAGTTTGACCCCGGACCTCGCGTGAGCGGCTAAGTTCGGCCGCAAGTAAGTGCAGCCCGCGTCGGCGCCAACCGACCGGGCTGCGTGGCCGAACCCCGCGTCAACGAGGTCCGACGATGCAGTTGTACTTGATCCCGCCCGATGGCGGGCAGGGCGAACGTGCGCCCAAGCGCCGCCGCCGTGTTTCCCCCTGTATTTCGCTGACCCAGACCCAACGCAAGCGGCTCCGTGCCGCGCTGCGCAGCCTTCGATCGGCGTACGGTTCGTGGTCCTGCTTGGCCGAGGTGATGGACATGTCCGTCATCGCGATCGAGAGCATCGCGAACGGACGGGCCAACGGCTCGCCCGCGACCGCGCTCCGCGCTGCGAAGGCAGCGGGCGTCACCGTCGAGCAGCTGCTCGGTGGCCTTGCTCCGGTCCATCGCTGCCCAACCTGCGGGAGATCCGGGTGAAGCGCCCGCGGAAGGAGGCCAAGCGCCCGCCTGCCGCACGACATCCCAGGAAGAAGCCGACGATGGAGGCGATCCTTGCGGAGCGCGGCATCGTCCTGGCGACGCTCGCCGGCATCCCGAAGCGCGACCGCCGCGACGTGGAGGCCGAGGTGTTGCTCAACGCCTGGAACGCCGTCCGCCGTGGGATGTACCGGCCTGACCCGCGGGACAAGCCGCGCGACGCGCTCCGGAAGTGGCTGCACGGCATCGCCTGGCGCCTCGCCTCGCACTACATCCACAGCGCGTACGTTCGTCACGCCGTGCTCCATCCGTCGCCGCTCGGGTTGCTGCGCGAGCCGGTCGGCGTCGACATGCACGCCCAGATCGAGGCGCGCGAGGTGCTGGACGCGATGGCCAGCCTGCCGCCTTGGCAGGTCGACGCGCTCCTCTCCGTGGACGACCCCGATGGCGTCTCGGCGTACGCGCGGAAGCACCGCATGAGCCCGCACACGGCGCTCAGCCGGTTGCGGATCGCCCGCGAGGCGTTGGCGCTGCGGCTCAAGAAGTGGCGGCGGTAGGCGACCGCGAGGCCGTCGCCGAAGCGCGCGGCGCCTTGCAGATCCTCGACGCCATCGAGCGGCGCTTCGCGCGTTGCGACGAGTAGGCGTACCGGAGGCGCACGCCCGGCGAGTTGCTGTGCGGGGTCGCCGCGCTCGCGCAGATGGCCGAGGGCGAGTAGACGACGGACGAGCCCATCAGCGGCGCCAACGGCGCCCATACTGGATGTGGCCGGCGCCTGTCTCACGCCGGACCAAGCCGCAACAAACGACGTTGACATACAGCTCGCGATGTGCATCCAGGCCCGGCGGCACGCGTCCCCGGGAGAGTTGTCTGGGGGCAGAGTTTCTCAGTCTCCACGAGAATTGGCGACAAATATCGAGTTATTACGATTAGTTACACACAGATGCAGGGCCGCGGCAAGTCTCGCGGAACTCGTTCGGCTTGCGCCGTTGGCGACGTCGCAGTACGGTATGTACATGGCGGTCGATTACAACAGAGATGCCGAACGGACGCGGGCGCGCCGCTCGGCGCGGCTCAGTGCCTGGCGGCATCTCGTGCATCTTCAGCCCGAGGACATCCGAGCGGTGCTGATCGAGATGCTGGCCGACCTCGACGACAACATGATCCCGGCCGTGACGCCGATCGATGCGCTTCCCAAGGAGCCAACTGCGCCCGCGGCGACTGCGCAGCAAGCGGATGTAGCGCCCACTCCCGCTACAGCAGCGGCTCCGACCCGCAGACAGCACACGGTTGCGGAGGGGCCGGCGCCGGTGCTCCACGATCCCTGGGAGACGCACACGGAAGAGCCCGCCGATGAAACGGCAGGGAGCGAGAATGTCGGCGATCTCGCGCGTGGCGTGCTGGCGGCTGCAGGCAGGGCCATGAGCGCACCGGAGATCGCGGAGGGGGTTCTGCGCGTTAGCCCGAAGACCGACCGGCGCAACGTCATCCAGTGGCTCACGCGGGAGTACCACAAGGAGGATGGGGATCTCGTCCGGCGTGGAGAGCGAGGCAGCTTCCGCTACGCACTGAAGAACCGCGGCACGACGAAGGTCACCGACATGAACGTCGAGAAGGCGCCAGAGAGGAAGAGCGCTCCCACCGGTGACTCGTACTCAGAGCCGATCGTTGCGCAGCTACTGAAGCGTCTCGCGGCCGGTCCGAGCGGGCTCGACGAACTCGCGACCGAGATCCTCGGCTCAGCCCACGGAGAGGCGAGGAAGACCGTCCGCAACATCCTGTACTACCTCCGCGACAAGAAGGGGCTCGTGCGGCGTCGCGAGGAGGACGAGAAATGGGAGGTGATCACGCCGCACTAGGGCCCAAGAAAGCGGAACGCCTCGGAGAGGTCAGAGACTCCGAGGCGCGGCGTGATGCCCAAGCTTGCAGGCGTCACGCTGGAGGGCACAGGCGCACCCTTTCCACACGGAAAGATACGCCCTCGCCGCGCAGCACGCAAGCGCGTAACGGCCTCGCCGGACAGGTGCCGGTGGGGTCTTCATGGAGGCGTACGCCGTGCGTAGCCCGATTCTCCGGACATTCGTGTGGGCCGCGGGTCAGGATGATGCTCCTGACTCGCAGAACGTCGACCCGCTCCCGCCCGCGCCGCTGATGCGCAGGGAGCCCAACCGGAAGCAGTTCCGCCCGAAGCCGCCGCCTGCGCCGCGCAGGATCCGGCGGCAGAACGAGTAGCGAGCGACCGCCCGGGGAGCGAAGGTGCTAAGCCTTCGCTCCCCGGTGCGTGGGTCGGCACTGGCCATGGCCCACCAGTGGCAAGCTCATCAGCGGGGCGGGATTCATTGAATCCCGCCATCATCGCCTCCGATCGGCGACTCTCGCTCACCGAACAAGCTCAGCTGCACCATCCTGCGGCGCTCAGGCGGCGGCTGTGACGGCGGGGGTTCCGGCTCCGGCGACGCCGCTACTGGCACCACGGGCGGCGACTGCGGAGCGGTCGGCGCTGATGGAGCGGAGCCGCCCGGGAGCACCCGCAGCCAACCGCGGCCAGCGGGGAGCTCCCTCGCTGCGCCCTCCGGCTTCGGGATGGCGAGCGGCTGCGGCTCCGGCTTCTTGCCCGCGGGCTCGGCCAGCGCCGCGTCCATGAGCTCCTGCAACGACCACACGGTGTCTGTGATGCCCGCCGCCATCGCCGGGGTGCCCCGCATGTTCCGCGGGAGGTGGCAGAGGTTCACGTACGTGTAGTGCAGCGCGATCGCGGCGCGGTGCCGCGAGAGCTTCTTGGAGAACGCCAAGGTGCGGCGCCGGAGCCGCGCGTTCCACTGCCGCGCCGTTAGATTCGCCCGTTCTATGGCGTAGTTGGTCGCCTTCGCAGGGTCCGGCGTCCCGAACACGGCGCGCTTCTGGATGAAGTCGACGCCGCGCTCGACCGCGAACTTCTCCGACGTCCCCGGCTTGCCCGGGCGCGCCGTGAAGTTCTTGACGGTCTGCATGTACGGCGCGGCGCGCCCGAAGTTCGCCGCGATCGGCTGCGCGTAGAGGCCGAGCCCGTCGGTGGTGATCTGCGGCATGACCGTGAGCCGCGCGCGCACGTCTTCGACGAGAGCATCGGCGCTCTCCTGGTCCCGCTTCCCGACGTGCCACGCGATGACGAGCTTGCTGGTGCGACAGATGGCGGCCCAGATCCACTGCTCCCCGCTGGTCGCTGCGTCGTGCTGCGCGGGGTCGACGTGGACCTGCCGGCGCCCGCACCACGAGTGCATCTCGTCGAGGTCTACCAGCGGGCACGTCAGATCGCGCACCAGCCGGTCATGGAGCCGCGCGCAGCCTTCACCGATCGCCTGACCGAAGCGGCCGATGGTGTCCTGATGGACGCCGGTCATGCGCGACGCGGCGCGGATGCTAGTGCCGTTCACGAGCGCGGCGAGCACCTCTAGCCGCCGCTCCGCCGGGAGCACGTTCGCCATGGGCCTTGCACCTCTCCGGACGCGAGCCCATGATCGCAGTGCGTCGTGCGACGGGTGGGCCACCATCCGGCGTTCCGCAGCCCCGTCTCGGGTACCAGCCGAGGCGGGGCGCTTTGCCTGTCCCACCAAGGTAGCATCGAAAGCCCATGTTTCCCGGCCTATCGGCTCCGATGGGACAACGCATGTCCTAGCCCGTGTGCGCGTTTGCAGCCTGTTTGAAGGGTCTTTCGCGTGATGGCGCGCGAGCGTCGTCGGAGCGCACTGAGCCCGTGGTAGGGTCGCCGCATGCGCGTACGGCTCATCCTGGAGAACGGGGGGAACGCGATGGCAAAGAGAGCGAAGCGTCCGGAGGTGACATGAAGACGTGGGAGTATCTGCTCGACAGCATCGGCTCCATGACGAACGACGACGAGCGCATGGAGTGGCTCAACGAGCGCGGGAGGGAGGGTTGGGAGCTGATCTCGGAGAGGGACAGGGGCAACAAAATCCAGTACATCTTCAAGCGCCCGAAGGAGTCGGCATAAAGCCCGCCCCCCAAGCTGTACGATGCCCGCCTCGCCGCATCCCAGCGGCGCCCCTCGGTGAACGGCGGGTGCCTGGGTGAGACGGTGAGGTGGACGCGTCGTCGCGCGCGTGGCTCACGCACCGGATCAACCGGCAGGACGAGGAGGAGCCGGTCGAGTTGAACTAACCTGCCATCTCCACATCAGGAGGGTGTCTTGCTCACGAAGGGTGCCAGTCGCTCAGCGAGCGCTTGGACGACGCCGTCGGCGATAAGCTTCGGCACGTAAACCACGCTATTGAAAGCAAAATTGATGCACCATTCATTCTCTGGGTCACGCCGGCTCGACTCCGATGCCACGCGCCCGATGGACATGATCGCCCACCGCACGTCGTTACCGTCCTGGAGGCGAAACGCAGCGCACGGCAACCTATGATTCCCGTGCGAATTGTCATGTTCGTACCCGAACGAGAGCGTCACACCACCGTTTCCGCGGGCCGTCGTGCTGGCGAAGGCAGCCTCGGCGACACGATGGAGCACCTCCGCGGCCAACGAGTAGTCCCTGGCGTCCATGGCGACGCGCATATCGAACCCCTTCATCACATGTGTAAGCGTCTCGATATCCAGCATGCACACCTCCGTCATGGCTCCACAATGGCACACATCTTCATTCCTGACCTAGATCAAGCCGAGCTCACGGTGACCAACGCGCACGAGTCCGCGCACTCGGGCGCGGCTCAGCGTGAGACCACGGCCCAGTGCAACACGCGAGCGCGTTGCGAGCGCAGCAACCGCTCACGAGGTCCTAGCGCAGGACCCGTGCCACGCTGCATCCGAGGTGAAGCCTAGCTCGCCGCCGGCGAGGCGCAACCCCCAGAGGGTGATTTTCTGGCAACCTCAAAGTATATGCACGCGTAGACGGTCGTCAAGAAGAATGCGGCTCGCCTGTCGTGTGTGTGGTCATGCTACGTTGGTGCCGCTGGTGCGCGCGTCGTCGCCTGTGGTCCATGGGTCACATTCGCCTACAGCGAGGGCTGCGGTCGCGACGTGGGAAACCGGAGTCGAGTGGGGCCATGAAAACCGGGGCGCGATCGACCCGTCTGCCCTAATTAGGGCACCACCGCTGGCTGATGCGCCCGGGGATGTCGGACATGGGCGGGTGCCTCGCCGAGCAGGCCCCCGGGGATGTCGGACATGGGTAGGTGCCTCGCCGCTCACACCCCCGGGGATGTCGGACATGGGCCGGTGCCTCGC
The DNA here is from genome assembly GCF_051521375.1 of Sorangium sp. So ce693. Classification (NCBI taxonomy): domain Bacteria; kingdom Pseudomonadati; phylum Myxococcota; order Polyangiales; family Polyangiaceae; genus Sorangium; species Sorangium sp. So ce693. The sequence continues at coordinate 10,071,979 of NZ_CP150347.1, read as the reverse complement.
CGCTCACACCCCCGGGGATGTCGGACATGGGCCGGTGCCTCGCCGAGCAGGCCCCCGGGGATATCGGACATGGGTAGGTGCCTCGCCGCTCACGCCCCCGGCATGTCGCCGCGAGCGGTCCGGCTACAGCTCGGGATCGGCGCTCACCTCCGGCGCGGTCGGCGCTGACGCGCCGGGCACCGTCGGCGGGCTGGGGGGCGTGGGCGGGGCCTGCTCGGGCGCCGCGCGCCCGCGCCCGACCCGCTCGCGATCGGCGTTGAGCTTGTCGACGTAGGCGAACAGCCGCGCCTCGTGGTCGGCCGGCAGCTTGCTGCCCTCTTCCTGGATCTCGTCCCGGAGCGCCTCCCGGAACCGCCCGAGCAGCCCGACGGCGGCGCCGCGGAGCGGGCCGGTGGCCGCGGCGTTCTCGCCCGTCGCGAGGAGCGTGGCGCGCCTGCGCAGCAGGCCGTCGATGTCGTCTCCGGCGGCGACGAACGCCTTCACCCAGTCGTGCAGGGTCCCTCCGCCGGGGGTCGCGGCGGCCTTCAGCTCCGCCTTGAGCCGGGTCAGCTCGGGCCGGTTGTCGAGCGCCGCTGACGCCTCGTCCGCGTACGGGGCGCGGAGCACGTCGAGCTTCGGGACGAACGTCTGCTGCGCTGTCGCCGCCGCTTCCTTGAGCGCCGCCGGCAAGGCGGGGTGCGCCTCGACGGCCTTGCACAAGAAGAAGACGGCGGCCCCGAGGCCGTCATGCCGGGCGTCCGCCTCGGCGAGCTCCCTGGCCAGCGGCGACTGCGTGCCCGCGGCGTCGGGGATCGCGTCGATCTCCTTCTGCTTCGCCCTGAGCCGCGGCTCATACAGCTTGCCTGTCGCCGACAGGCGCAGCTCATCGGCCTTGTCGGTCAAGAGATCGCGCAGCGCGAGCTTCAGGTCCCCTATCGTGAGATTGCGCAAGGTCACCTCCGTGAACGGCGTGATCGGCCACCCCGCACGCCGCACGGGCGGCCGAGAGGGCGAGCCAAGGATGTTGCTTGAGCGTGACAGGATAATGAACTTCTCGGCATCCGGTAGTCCGAATTGGATGGCTCGGAGACGGAGCGTCCGCGGATGCGCTGAAATCGTGCTGGAACCCAGCCGGATCCGGCGCTTTTTGCGGTGAGACCGCCCCGCCTGTTATCGCTTGTAATTGCTATTTGCGATGTCGTTTGCTCCCTTCGCGGCCGCGGAGGCAAGCGATGACGTCCGGGTGGATGAGACGGGTGTGGCGGCGGTGCGCGGGTTGCGTTCTCTTGCTCATGGTGGTGAGCGCGCCCCTCGGCGCGTGGGCTCGAGCGTTGACGTTGCGCCGGATAGGCGATCCCCTGCGCGCGCGGCTCACCGGGGCTCGCGGCGGCGCCGAGCCCGCGGCGGCGCTCGCCGGGGACGCCGCCTTGCTCGCGAGCGCGGGAGACCCCGCCGGCGGCCCCGACGGCCTCGCCGTGGTCCCGATGGTCGCCTTGCCAGCGGACGTTCGCGCCGCCGGCGCCGGCCCGGGGGCGGACCCGTGGGTGCTGTTCGACGGCCGCGGCGATACGGGGCTTCGCAGCGAGACCGGGGAGAAGGTGCGGATCCGGGTCTCGTTTCCGCAGCCCACCGCGCTCGAGGCGCTCTCGCTGTACGGGCGCAGCGAGGGCGCGCTCACGGTCCGTGCGGAGGACGGCGCCGAGCTTCAGGCCGTCTCCGGCCTCGTCGACATGCCGCTCCACGACACGGGCGAGCGCTGGACGCGTTTTCCCATGGCGGTCACGGCCCAGCACGTCGTCATCGAGTGGCTTCCTTCGGGCGAGCGCGGGCCGCAGGAGATCCTGTTCTGGACCGCCGGCGCGCCCACGCGCGGCCTCTCGGAGGTGGAGCTCGCCGATCGCGTGCTCGCGGGGCGGCTCGCCGGGGCTTACCAGTTCGCTGCGACGTCCGAGCGGGCGACCGTGACGCGCACGGGCGGAGAGCAATCGTTGTCGCTCCACGTGGACACCGATCCACGGGCGCTCGCACGCGCGTTCCTCGTCTACCAGCTGGAGGGCCGCGGGCACTGGTCGAGCGTGAGCCGGCAGATCAACGGCACGGCGCCGCGCGGCGGCTCTCTGGCGGCAGCGCCCGCGACCGGAGGCCTGCAAGTCGAGGAGATCGCGCCCGCATGGCTGAGGCGCGGCGATAACGTGGTGCGGTTCCGGCCTTCCGCCGAGCACGAGCACGGATTCACCGTGAGCGCTCTCCGGGTGGTCGGGATCCCGCACGCCGGTGTGGTCGAGGCGCGTTCCGCTGCCGAGGCGCGCGCCCTGCTGGCCGGCGGCGAGCGCGCGCGTCGCACGGAGGCGCTGAGCGTCGATTTCGGCGCCCGCGTGGCGCCGCACGCGCTCCTCTTCCAGCTGACCAGCGCGGGCGCAGGAGAGCTCCAGATCGCGCCCAGCGAAGGAGCGAAGGGGTTGCGCTTCGACCTGAAGGACCTGCCGCCGGGCTGGCACCGGTTCGATCTTCCGGAGTCAGCGATCTGGCCGGGGGCGGCCTCCATGCAGATCGCGCGGGCTAAGGGGAGCCACGCCGAGGTGTCGGACGTCGCCGTGGTGGCGAGCCCTGTCCCCTCCCGTGCGCGCAGGATCGCGCTGAGCACGCCGCTGCACGGCGAGTGCGCCGAGGGAAGAGCCCATGTGCGCGGGTTCCTCGAGCTGGCCGGCGAGGACGCGTCGCGAGCACGGCTGTTCGCCGGCGCGGAGCCGGTGGCGCTGGGCGACGACGGCAGCTTCGAGCTCACGCTCTCGGAGCCCGAGGGGGCGAGTCACCGGACGTGGACGGCGCGCCTCGAGGCGCGGCTCGAGGACGGCACGCGCCTCGGTCGAGAGCTAGAGCTCGGTCCGTGCGCCGCGGGCGCCGCTCCGAGCGGGCTCGTCGTGGACCACGGCGCGCCCTATGGCGCGGTGGTGAGCCCGGACAAGGGCGCGGTGCTCTCGTTCGCGGGCGCCACGCTCGATATCCCGCCTGACGCGCTGGAAGAGACGACGCGCATCACGATCCGCCCGCTGATGCCCGTCCAGGTGCAGCCGATGGGCCGCGCGATGCGCAATGTGACGCCCGAGGGGCGCGCGTTCCGCTTCGGGCCGCACGGGCTCAAGTTCAAGAAGCCGGTGAAGCTGACGATGCCTGTCGACGCCGCGGCGATCCCGAGCGGCGCCAGGGCCAGGGAGATCTTCGGCTTCTACTTCGACGAGGCGGTCCAGCGATGGACGAAGCTCGGGCGCGTCGAGGAGGGCGGGGCCCGGGAGCTCACGAGCTTGACGGATCACTTCACCGATTTCGTCAACGCGGCGATCTCCATGCCGGACCAGCCGGGGGCGCAGTCGTTCGATCCCAACGCGATGAAGGGGATCCAGCTCGCGAGTCCGTCCGCGGGCGTGTCGTTCATCGAGCCGCCGGAGGCGAACGGCCGGGGCACGGCGCAGCTGTCGTTCCCGATCGAGGTGCCGCCGGGCCGGCACGGCATCGCGCCGGATCTGGCGGTCACGTACGAGAGCGAGCTGGGCAATGGCTGGCTCGGCGTGGGGTGGGATCTGCGCGTCTCGGCGATCGAGATCGACACGCGGTTCGGCGTGCCGCGGTACTCGGGCGACGAGCTCTACACGCTCGACGGCAAGATGCTGCGGGCTATCCCCGGTCAGCCGGGCCGGTACGAGCGGCGCGTCGAGGGCGCCTTCGATCGCATCGAGCGCCTCGGGGCCGATCCCGGGAGCTTTCATTGGGTGGTCACCGACAAGGACGGCACCCGGTATACCTACGGCGAGAGCGCGGACGCGCGCCTTGCGGACCGGTCCGGCGAGGTCGGGATCTTCCGCTGGAACCTGGAGCGGGTGGAAGACACGTTCGGCAACCGGATGCGGATCTCGTATTTCAAGGACGCGCCCGAGGGTGAAGACTGGGTGCAGCTCTATCCGCGGCGGATCGACTACACGGAGCACGAGAGCGGCTTCCCTGGAGCGCACTATCACGTGGTCTTCTCCGTGGACGACGGAGCGCAGCGGAGAGACGTCGTCAGCTCGGCGCGCGCTGGCTTCGAGGTGCGGATGACGCGGAGGCTCACGCGCATCGACGTGACCATGGGCCAGGCGCCCGACGCCGAGGAGATCATCCGGAGCTATCGTTTCGCCTACGACACGCCGGACCCGCGGCACCATCACAAGTCGCTGCTGAAGAGCATCGCTGTCCACGGAAACGGCGGTGAGGAGCCGCTCTACGAGCACGGCTTCGAGTACTTCGGCCTCCAGCAAGAGGACGGCGAGCTCCAGGTGTTCTCGGCGCCGACGGAGTGGAGCCGCCCTGCGGAAGGGCGCGACGGCCTCGGGGCCACGAGCTCGGTCGAAGGGGGGCTCAGCGCGTTCGTCGGCGTGGGGCCGACGGTGTGTGATCCGCACGTCGGGCTGGGGGTCTCCGTCTCGTTCGGGGCGGACGACGAGGACGTCGCGTTCACGGACATCAACGGCGACGGGCTCCCGGATTTCGTGGGCAGCAACGGCGTCTGGCTGAACTCGCTCCCGGATCGGTCGAGCGGAAACGCGTTCTCGCCGGAGAGCGTGGGCAGCACGCACCAGATTACGGCCGGCCTGCAGGGGGCGGTTCACTGGTTCCAGGAGCTCGGAGGTGCTGGCATCAACCGCTCCTGGAGCACCGCGACCGCGCAGAGCCTGCTGCTCGACATCAACGGGGATGGCTTCCCCGAGCTGCTCGATGGGGGCGGGGCGACCCTGAACCCGAACAACGCGCGGCTGGGGCCGGGCGCCCGCGGCGCCGGGTTCACGATCGACGAGGATTTCAGCGATGGCGAGCAGGTCGAGGCCCTCCGCAATGCGTTCTACCGGACCAGCCCGCTGGTGAAATGGGCGCCGCCGTACGACGGTGTCGTCATCATCGACGGCGGCGTGTCGCTGGCCGGGGGCGGCGCGGGAGACGGGGTGACGGCGTCGATCACGAAGACGACGTTGGCGCCGCGGGCGAATGACAGGGCGCACCGCGAGCACCAGCTGCTGTGGCAAAGGGACATCGGGCCGAGCGATCCTGCGTGTGTCCCCGAGGGCCAGGCGGGTTGCGGGAGCGGCATCCACCTCCAGGTCCGTCGGACCGACGCGCTCTTTTTCCGGGTGGACCCGGAGGAGGACATCGAGGGCGACATCACGCGCTGGAACCCGCGCATCCGCTATACGGAGCTCTGCTCGTCGGAGCTCTGCATACCGCTGCTTCCGGGCGAGAGGACGCGCGTCAACGCGCTCGGGCGTCCGGTCTTCACCTTCACCTTCGCGGACGACTTCTCCGTGCTCGACCGGAGCGTGCCGGGCTGGGCCGCGGGGGCAGACGGGCAGGTCACCGTGCAGGCGAGCTTCATCCGGACCGACGCGGACGATGCGTTCGATGTGCGGCTCTTGCGCCAGGACGTCGACTCGGGGCAGAGCATCGAGCTCCATCGGACCAGGGTGTCGGGCGCGCAGCTCGGCACCGAGATCGCGTGGCCGGTGTCCGTGCTCCAGGGCGATCTCCTGTTCCTGTACGCCGAGCTCGGCGAGAACGTTGTCGACCCGTCGCGCGTGCAGTACCAGGGGTTTGCCCGGTACACCGAGGTGTGCGGCCACGACGCGGATCCGGGGACCTGCCGCACGGTAGGCGAGTGCGCGCCCAGGTCCGGTGGTCCGTCCGGAAAGAGGGTTTGCGGGCTCGACGCGTTGCCCGGCGACCGCGGGCCGATCTCGGTGCCCGAGGAGTCGATCGTGGCGCCCGTGCAGCTGAGCGACAGCACGACCGGCGGGACGGCGCTTTCGCTGTCGCGGGTGGTCATGCCTGAGAGCGGGCCGGTCAGCCTGCTCGGCTCCGCCTCCAAGCGAGCGACGCAGGGGCCGGTGACCCTGCGGGTGGATCGCGGGAGCGAGCGGCTGTTCCGGGAGCTGCTCGGAGCGGAGGCGATCTCCCCGGCCAGGAGCGTGCCTGGCCCGGGCGATCCGGTGGTGTTCCCGGTGACGGAGGGCGAGGAGCTCGCCTTCACGAGGTTCTTCGAGAGCGCAGCGGACATGGACACATCGCTGTCGGATCCCGGAGCGTCGGTGTCGTGGCTGCCGCAGCTCGTGTTCAACGAGACGGGGACGGTGCTGGACGTGCCCGCCGTGAACGCTCGAGCGATCCCGGATGGGAAGCTGGAAGCCCGCATGGTGGGCGGGTTCCGCGGCTTCAGCTATGGCGAGTGGACGACGGAGTACCCGTTCGACGAGAACCAGCTCCGCCGGAGGCCGGAGGGGAACAGGCCGCCTTACTTCACGCGCGTCGAGCCGCACTGGGAGGGGTACCATGCGGGCTGGGCGCCGGGGGACGCCGGGTTTCCTCTCGTGGGCAGCGTCAGCGGCCCGGTGTTCCGTGGCTCGGGCGCGGACATGTACATCCGGGCCGGGGAGCTCAAGCCATCGCGCGTCGGCGGCGTCCGGCCGGAGGACGTGGCCAACGTCCCCGGGCTGAGGAAGAGCCACAACGGCTCGGCCTCGGTGGACGTCGCGCTCATCGGGTCGTTCCAGGTGACGACCGGGACCACCGAGTCGAAGCTGGAGCTCGTCGACGTCAACGGCGATGGGCGGCCCGATGCCGTCACGCAGGGCGGCGTGCGCATCCAGACGTGCGGCGGCGGCCGGTGCGACGGGCAGCAGCCGGGGCAGTATGGCGCCCTGACCATCGAGGGGCCGGGGGACTTCCGGGTCATCGAGACCATGAGCGCGCGGTTCGGGTTCGGCTTCGGATCCGCGGCGTCCGCGGTCGCGGAGAAGGTCGAGGCGAGCGCCGAGACCAAGGAGGTGCTCAGCGTGCTGCCCTCTCTCGGCAAGAGCTGGGGCACGTCGCAGACGACGCACGACTTGCTCGACGTGAACGGCGACGGGCTTCCGGACAAGGTGAGGAGCGCGGGCGGCGTGCTCCATGTGCAGCTGAACCTCGGCTACCGCTTCGGGGACGAGCGCCCCTGGGCGGCGCTCGATCGGAGCGGCGATCCGTTCGAGCCGCTGCCGGAGGTCGAAGGGGATCCGCTGACCGCGCTGAGCCGGGTCTGGTCTCCGGAGCAGCTCTCGTCGGTGCGGGTGCAGGACAACACGACGAACAGCCTGCAGGTGGGTTATGCGGGGATCGGCGGCGGCATCGCGCACACGGTGAGCCGGACGCTCGCCGACTTCGTGGACCTGAACGGCGACAGGCTGCCCGACCGGGTGATCAAGCAGCCTGGGCAGGGCTATTACCGGGTCCGACTCAACCTTGGCCACGGCTTCGGACCGGAGGAGAGGTGGAGCGCGCCGGCGGTGAGCGGCGGGCTGCCGTGGGGGGTGGTGCTGGAGAAGGAGTACACGAAGGAGATCAACGGCAGCAACGACGCGCTGTCGTTCTCGGAGACGACGGCGTTCAACGCGGGATATGGCGTGCCGATCAAGATCACGACGCCGTACGTGTGCATCGTGCTCGAGATCGCCGCGCAGCTCGGGTTGAGCGACGGGCGGAGCGAGCTCGGATGGGAGGACCTGGACGGCGACGGGACGGCGGATCACGTGTTGAAGCTGAGCGAGGGGATGCTGCGCGAGAGCGACACGGCGCTGCGGGCGCGGCTGAACCTGACGGGCAAGACCAACCGGCTCTCGCGCGTGGTGCGTCCGCTCGGCGGCAGCATCCGGCTGGATTATGCCCGTGAGGGCAACAAGGTGGCCTATGCGAGCGGGCCGGACGAGCTGAGCGTGGACATGCCCGGCAGCAAGTGGGTGCTGTCGCGGGTGGAGGTGGAGGACGGCATGGGCACGCCCGCCTACGTGCACACGTTCGATTACCACCAGAGCGGGTTTTACGACCGTGCGGAGCGCGAGGACTACGGGTTCGCGCAGGTGACGGCGACGCGCGAGGACGGGTCGCAGATCGTGACGCGCTACCACAACCAGGACTATTACCGGCGCGGGCTCGTGGCCGAGGTGATCGAGCAGGACGGCGAGGGGCGGCTGTTCAGCCGGCAGCAGGTGGCGTACCGCGCGCCCGGGGCGCAGCCGGCGCTGACGGGCTCGTTCTTCCCCGGGGAAGAGCTGCGGACGATGTCGTGGTACGAGGGCAAGACGACGGACCCGAGCGCGCCCGGCAAGCAAACGAGCGAGGAGCGTGACTGGGACGACCGCGGCAACCTCATCGGGGTGATCGAGCACGGCGAGCCAGGCACGCTGGAGGACGACGTCACGACCACGATCCATCACGTGACGTACGACGGGCCCCACGTCGTGCGGGCGGATAGCGTCGAGGTGCGCGACAGCGCGGGGAGGCTGCTGCGGGAGCGCACCGCCGGGTATGACGAGGCGACCGGGGCGGTCGAGTGGATCACGAGCACGGTGATCGGCGGCAAGGATCCTGCGACGGGGGCGCCATACACGGGAGACCCATCGACGAATCCAACATGGGAGTTCTCGCACGACGCGTACGGAAACCTGGAGCAGGCGATCGAGCCGCGGGGCTTCACGCTGACGTACGAGTACGACGATGTCGCGGAGACGTACCTCTCCCGGGTGGACGACTCGTTCGGATACTTCTCGGAGACGTCGTCGGACTACCGTTACGGCGCGGTCAGCGCGGTGCGGGACGTCAATGGCCATGAGGTCCACTACGACTTCGACGCGTTCGGGCGGCTGCGGGCCGTGTTCGGTCCGGACGACCCGCCGGCGGCGGCGGAGGCGACGATCGCGTTCGAGTATGCGCTCCAGCCGGGGGAGAGCGTCGCCCTGCCGGCGTGGGCGCGGACGCGGCACAAGGATGTGCAGCACCCGGGGGATCCGATCGACACGGTGACGTTCATCGACGGGCTGGATCGGGTGATCCAGACGAAGAAGGATCTGGAGAAGGATCCAGGGACGGGGGCGGCCCCGGTCGTGGGCATGAGCGTGAGCGGCCGGGTGGTGCTGGACGAGCGGGGGCGTGTCTGGCAGCAGGGGCAGCCGGTGTTCGCGACGGGCGAGGCCACGGCGTTCGTGGACGTGGCGCTGAAGCACCCGACGACGTTCGAGTACGACGTGCTCTCGCGTGTCGTCGAGCGGAGGGAGCCGGACGAGGGGGCCGAGACCGGCGAGGCGGTGACCACGACGAGCTACGATATCGAGGAGCTCGATGGCGCGGCGATGTTCGTGGCGACGGAGGTCGACCCGAAGGGGAAGGTGCGCAAGGCGTACCAGGACGTGGACAACGCGATCGTGGCGGTCGAGGAGCGCAATCGGGTGCGCGGGTCGGAGGCGTGGACGACGCTGATGACGCGGTACGGGTACAGCGCGGTCGACGAGCTCGTGCGGGTGACGGACGCACGCGGGAACGTGACGACCGCGGCGTACGACACGCTGGGGCGGATGGTGACGCTGACGAGCCCGGACATGGGGCGTACGGAGTGGCGTTACGACCGGTCGGGCAACGTCGGGGCGCGGCAGACGGCGAAGCTCTTGGCGGAGGGCGCGGGCAAGCTGATCCGGTACGAGTACGACTTCAACCGGCTCAGGCGGGTGGACTACCCGGACTCGACGGACGTGACGTATGTGTACGGCGCGCCGGGCGAGGCGGGCGACGCGAACGGCAACCGGGCCGGGCGGCTGGTGGAGGAGCAGAGCGAGGCGGGGAAGAGGACGTTCTGGTATGACCGGCTGGGGAACGTGGCGAAGCTGACGACGGAGTTCCCCCGGCTGCGGGAGCCGCACCGGGGGCCGTACCAGGCGACGATGGAGTACGACTTCGACGGGTTCGGGCGGCTGCTGTCGATGACGTTCCCTGGCTCCGGGGCGGAGGTGGTGACGTACGGCTACGACCGAGGTGGCCTGGTCCGGTCGGCGGTGGGAACGAACACGCAGATCAACCCGCAGCACCCGGACGAGCCTGCGGTGACGCAGTACCTGCAGCACATCGGGTACGACGAGTTCGAGCAGCGGGTGAGGGTGGTGCACGGCAACGGGATCGCGACGTCGTATCGGTATTACGAGAAGTCGCGGCGGCTTCAGGAGATCAACGCGGACCACCGCGATCGGTACCTCGTGGAGCGCGGGCAGCCGGCGAGGGCGTTCCAGCGGATGCGGTATGTTTATGATGCGGCGGGCAACCTGGAGCGCGTGCGGAACGACGTGCCGTACGACCAGTCGATGCCGGGCTCGGTCCTGGTGGGGCCGACGACGCAGGAGTACGGGTACGATGATCTGTATCAGCTGCTCTCGGCGAGCGGGACGTACCAGGACCGGAGAGACTGGCAGTACCGGTACCGGCTGTCGTTCTCGTACGACGAGATTGGCAATATCCTGAGCAAGGACCAGGCGAGCTACCGGTACGTGCCGCAGACGTGCCCCACGCCGGTTCCGGCTGGGTGCGACGGATGGCGGGAGGACCACGCGATCCGGGAGCAGACGTACCGGTCGGAGTACCAGTACCCGGGCCCGCAGCCGCACGCGCCGAAGCGCATCGAGGAGCACCTCGTGGCGGAGTCGATGCCGTGGCCGCGGGAGATGCGGTATGACGCGAGCGGCAACCAGACCGGCTGGACGTACCGTGGCTCGGACACGCGGACGACGGACTGGAACGAGGAGAACCGGGTCACGCGGGTGAGCCAGAACGGTCAGGTGCTGTCGCGGATGCTGTACGACGGCGACGGCGAGCGGCGGGTGCACCTGCACCACGTGAGCGGCGAGGAGGAGACGGCGTACCACGACCAGCACCTGACGCTGCGCGATGGGCGGTTCGTGACGAAGCACATCTATGCGGGGCAGACGCGGATCGCGAGCAAGATGGATCCGGACTGGTTCCGTGACCCGCCGACGCTGTACTACCACCCGGACCACCTGGGCAGCACGAGCTTCGCGTCGAACAACGAGCAGACGCTGACGCAGCGGGACGAGTACTTCCCGAGCGGGGAGCTGTGGATCGACGCGTCGGATTCGCGGTACGAGCTCAGGCGGGCGTACGTGTTCACCGGGAAGGAGCTCGACCAGGCGACGGGGCTCTACTACTTCGGGGCGCGGTACTACGACCCACGGATCAGCGTGTGGCTGAGCCCGGATCCGATCCTGGACGAGTACATGGAGGGGGGGACGAGCGGAGGGGTGTTCAACCCGGGGAACCTCGGGCTGTACAGCTATACGCTGAACAACCCGGTGAACCTCGTCGACCCGGATGGGCGGCAGACGCAAGGGGCGAGCCGGAACTTCCCTCCCGGGGCCAATGGTTGCCGGAACCCGAGCTGCTTCAACGGGCCGGAGGGCGGCAAGTTCCACCAGGAGCAGATGCTGCAGCGGATGAACGCTGGCGCTGCGGCGGCGGGTCGCACGTCTCGCGGTATCGGGGACGGCATGCGCCGGCTGCTGTTCAGGTTCGTCATGCAGCAGCAGCAGGCTGCTCGGCCGCCGGCGCAGCCAGCAGCCGCGCCGGCGCAACCGCGGCCGGCCGCGCAGCCGGCGAAAGGCCCGCAGCCGGCGCCGCCGGCGAAGCCGCCACAGGGGGCGCAGGCGGCGAAGGCGCCTGTGAAGCAGGCAGCACCATCTAAAGAAGCTGCAGGGATCGACCAGGCTCGTGCCGCTCGCGATGCGGCTGGGCGACTCCCAGACGGAAGACCTGATCGAAGCAGCGCCGCATACGTGGGAATTGCACGTGACGGGAAAGTGGAGGTAGGACGATCTGGTCCCCGTGTTCATGCGGAGGTTGATGCCGACCGGAAGCTCCCAGGGGGAACAATGACCGAGGTGAATGGCTGGCGGAGGAATCAATCGACAGGGAAGCTAGAGTGGACGGAGATCCCTGTGTGTAATTCGTGTCAACAGAAGTTTCCGCCTGAGAGATTCGTTCCGGGGACGCTGCGAGCTCCTGGCGGCACGTCGGGTTCCAAATGAAAAATATGAACGTCGCGGAGCGTCTCATTGGGGCCATTGACTGGACTAGCGTTCATGAGGCGGAGGGGACCGGAGAAAGGGTGAGAGATGCGTTGCTTGGTCTACTGAACGCAAAGGGCCCTGAGGAGTCTACGAAGGCTTACTGGGGGATAGAGAATCACGTTGTCATTCAGGGCGAGTTGTATGAGATCGCGGAGGCGTGTACCTCCGTGCTGGTTGCCTGTCTCGTAGATCTGCGCCCACGATTCGTGAGGATAGCGGTGCTCGATCTTCTGTTTCAGATTCTCGGGGGGTATGCGTCATCCTCGAGCTTCACTCCGGGTGACATCGTTGAACGATGTCACCGCGCGGCACGGGAGGGGCTATGGATTCTCATCGACGAAGCCATGCACGGTGAAAGAGAGGCCGCTCGCGATGTTCTTAGATTGCTCGGTGAAGAGGAGCGGGTAGACGCGCTTTTGAAATCCGCTCCCTAACCCGGCAGGGGGTCGGGCGCCGGTGAGGGGCACCGCCTGATGCATCCGATTAGGTAGTCCCAAGAATTTCATGGGTTACGGCGCGCTCACCGAGAACCTCGCCATCGCGGGTCATGAGTGAAACGAGCGCGGGTTCCCTCCGCCGCTCAGGGCGCCGGCTGTGCCGGCACGAAGCGCTCGATGACCGCCTTGCGAAGCAGCTTCGGCGGCAGGATGCCCTGGGCGAGCACGAAGTCGTGGAATCGCTGCGCGTCGAAGCGCGGGCCCATCATGGACTCGACCTCTCGCCGCAGCTCCATCAGCCGGGTGAACCCATAGAAGTACGACGTCGCCTGCCCCGGTGCGCGGAAGGTGTAACGCTCCACCTCGGATTGCGCGAGGGGCGGCGACAGGACCACCTCTCTCTCCAGGAAGGTCGGCGCGGCGGCCGGCGTGATCTTGCCCGCCTGGAGCTCCGGGTCCAGGAAGCCGCGGGCGGCCCGGACCAGGCGGTGTTGCAAGGAGACGAGCTGGCCCTCGGGCGGCATGAACGGGAGCAGGATGGCCTCCGAGTAAAGAGCCCACCCCTCCATGTTGGCGCTGTTCTCCGCGAAGACGGCCCGGGCGAGCGAGTCGCCCCGCTCGACGAGCGAGGCGAACTGGAGCTCGTGCCCGGGGCGCGCCTCGTGGGCGGTGAGCGTCCATGACGCCGCGGCGTGGGTGAAGTCGTCGATCCTCCGCAGCTGGTCAGAGGGCCCAGGCAGGCTGAGCGGAAGCACGAACTCCCCCTCTTCTCCCTGGTTGTCGAGCAGCCGCGGCGGCCGCATGCGCGGCGCCGGCATCTCGGCGCTCTCGGCGGCGGTGCCGAGCCGGATGCGCGCCGGCCGCTCCGGCAGCGTGACGAGGCGCTCCTTCCGGATGATCTCTTCGATCTGGGCGAGGCGCTCCTTGTAATGCGGCAAGATCGCCTCGCCAACGAGCTGTTCTTTCTTCAGGGCGCGGATGACATCCCGGTAGTCCGCGCTCGGCAAGCTGCGTGCTTTCGCGATGGACAGCGAGAGCTGCTGCATCTGCGCCTTCAGATCGTCGAAGGCGGCGTGGGCCAGCCGGGCGAGATCGGCGGGCGGGATGTCGACGCCGTGCAGCTCGAGCAGGTACGCGTAGAGCGGCGGCGGCAGCGCGAAGTCGGTCCGCGCCTTCGGGAGGACGTCCTTGCGCAGCGCCGCGTCGTACGCCTAGCTGGCGATTCAGCGCTGCCAGCGGCTGTTCGTGGCCGCTGATGGCGTATTTCCGGAAGAGCTCACCGAGTCCCTCCCGCACGCGGGCGCTGGTGGCGAGGTGCCGCTCGATCTCCATCCTGGAGGGCGCCAGCAAGCCGGGCTTCCCGAGCTCCTGGTCGAGCCTCTTCCTCGCCTGCTCGGCGATCGGCGCGTCGCCCGCCTCCAGCCCGGCGTACCGCCGGAGCCGCGCGAGGGCCGTGGCTCGGCGCGGCGGCGGGATGCGGTCGTCGAGCAGGGTCGAGAGGCCCTCGAACACGAGCCCCGTGGCGTGCACGTAGGTGACCCTGGTCCTCTCCTCGAGCTCGGACCCGCGGACGGCCCCGTCCGCAGCGTCCAGCAAGATCTGAAGATCCTCGGCGACCGCAGGGTCCTTCTCGGCCGCTCGGCGCTTCTCCAGCTCGGCGATGGCCTCGTGGTACGCCGCGCGCAGGCGCGCCTCGACGCCGGGCGATAGATCGGAGACCTCCTGGTCGGCGCGATCGACCCCGAGCGCGCTGGCGCGCTCGGGCGAGAACCTGATAAGTCGTTGAACTGGCACCGCTTTTCAGGGGATGTCGGAGCGCATAGAAAACGTTCGGGCGACCCGGGCGGGGCCCCGCAGCTGGGGCTTGACGTCTTCGAAATGTTTGGATTTTCTTCTCCCCTGGCAGATTGCGGTAGATGAATTCAAGATAGTGAAACCGGCCCTGCGCGGCCGTGTCGGCCGACAGAACGCTGAGCCGCATGGGAAAGCGAGCGGTGGAACATGGCAGACATCCGTCATCTGGTCATCGTGATGCTCGAGAACCGCTCTTTCGACCACATGATTGGTTACCTGCGCAGCACAGGCATGGACGTCGATGGGGTGATCGGCGCGACGAACTCGGACGATAACGGTACGCCGATCACGGGATATCATCTCGAGAGCACGAGAGCCCGGATCCGCCCGCATCATCTCCGAACGGACGTCGTGCGGCAGATCAACGGCGGCGCGATGGACGGCTTCGTGAAAGGCTACAGCACGAACAGCCACGTCGCGGAGATCATGAGCTGGTACGACCAGCGCGATCTGCTGACGTACGATAGCCTCGCGCGCCAGTACGTCGTTTGCGACCGGTGGTTCGCTTCGTTCGCGGGCCCGACGTGGCCGAACCGGTTCTTCGCGCTCTGCGGAACCAGCGCCGGGCGCACGGGGAACCTGCAATGGATCGACCGCGCGACGTTCTTCGACCTGTTGCCGGCCGATTCGTGGCGCTACTACTCGCACGACATCGCGTTCTTGCGCACCGTCGAGAAATACAAGGGCCACCGCGGGCTGCCGATCGCGAAGATCTCCTCGTTCTACAGGGCCTGCCGCGAAGGCACGCTGCCAAGCGTCTCGTGGATCGACCCGAACTTCACGCTGGTCGACGTGGACGCGCTGCTGAACTGGGCGAACGACGACCATCCGCCGGCCGACGTGGCGCGCGGTCAGAACCTGATCGCGCGCATCTACAACCACCTCATCGCGAGCCCGGCCTGGCCGCACGTGGCGCTGGTCGTGACCTACGACGAGCATGGCGGGTTCTACGACCACGTGCGCCCGCCGCCGTCGCCCGCGAGCGAGGCGGCGCCGTTCGATACGCTCGGCGTTCGCGTGCCGGCCCTGGTCATCTCGCCGTGGGCGCCGCGCGGCGTGCCGTTCCACGGCACACTCGATCATACGTGCATCGCGCGCACCGCGCTCGAGCTGTTCGCGCCCGACCGCGTGAACGCGCTGAGCCCTCGGGTCACGGCGTCTCCGAGCCTGCTCCCCGTGCTCAGCGAGCCGAGGCCCCGCACCGACCAGCGCCGGCTCGATGGCATCCCGATCCTGGAGACCGCGGTCGCCCCGATCCACATGGGCCCGACCGCGCCATCCGGCTTTCATTCGATGGAGCTCACCGACAGCCAGCAAGAGATTCTGACGCTGAAGAAGGCCGTGCTCGAGGCCGGCGTGCCCGTCGAGAACCATTGAGCCGGAGCGCGGCACTCCGCTGCCGCGCTCCCCTCCGGACGATACAGGCGTCAACGGGCGCTGCGTCGACGGGGAGCCCGCTCACCGGCGAGCCGCGCCCGCAGCGCCGCCCGCGCGGTGATCTCTCCGTTATGCGTTAGGCGCCCTTCAGCGCCGCCGTGCAGTGCCCGCAGCGCACCGCCTTGATGGGGATGCTCATCGCGCACTCGGGGCACTCCTTCGTCGTCACCTCCTCCGCGCGCTGCCTGTGAAGCTTCCCCATGAGCCGCACCAGGAGAAAGACGCAGAGCGCGACGATGAAGAAGCTGACCAGGTTGTTGATGACGACCCCGTACTGGAGGAGCACCGCGCCGGCCTTCACCATCTCCTCGGGGGTCGCGTACGGACCGGGGCCGCTCGGGGGCTTCAGGACGATGTAGTGCCGGCTGAAATCGATGCCGCCCGTCAGGAGGCCTATCGGCGGCATGATCAGGTTATCCACCAGCGCCTTGACGATGTTGCCGAACGCCGCGCCGATCACGACGCCCACGGCCATGTCGACGACATTGCCTCGAATCGCGAACTTCTTGAAATCCTCCCAGAACATCGCTTCCTCCGGCGTCGGGGGCTCCTGCTCTCGCCGTGGCCCCGTTCCGCTGTCGCCTCTCCGCGATCAGGGTGCTGCCTGCGCGGATCGCGCGGTGGCGGCGGTCGCCGCCATCCACGCAGGCGCCGCGAGCAGCACGAACGGTGCCACCGGGCTCGTCCGTGGGCTCACCCCGGCCAGCCGCTCGCAATTGCGCCCTCCGCGCGGTCGCCCCCGCTCTCTCCGCCCGCTCCCTGCGCGCACCGAGCCCCGGCCGTCCCGCTCCCCCGCGCTCGCAGCGCGAGCCGCTGCCCCCGCGCTCGGTGCAAGAGCGCCGCACCTGGGGCCAACTGCGCCACCTCCCATCGATTTCGCACATGGCGGTTCCCCGGCCCGGGGCGGCTCTCTAGGATGCGCGCCGGAGGAACCACCGAGCCATGGACCCCGATGCCGAGGCCGCCCTGCGCTACCGCGCCAAAGCCGAGCTACGGAAGCGCGCCCGGGCCGTCCGCAGCTCCATCCCGGCCGAGGCCATCCTCGAGCGATCGCGCCGGATCCAGCGCGCGCTCGCCGAGCTGCCGGCCCTCGCCGCGGCCCGGCGGGTCGCGCTCTTCTACCCGATCGAGGGGCGCAACGAGGTCGACCTCCGGGGGCTCGATCCGCTCCTGCGGGCCCGCGGCGCCCGGGTTGCTTACCCCTCCATCGACCCCGAGTCGCGCGCCATGACCTTCCGCTTCGTCGAGGACCCCGAGGCCATGCAGGAGCGCGGCCTCGGCTTCCGCGAGCCCGACGCGACCGACGAGGAGGCCGCTGCGCTCGACGTCATCGTCGTGCCCGCCCTGCAGATCGATCCGCGAGGGCACCGGATCGGCTATGGCGCCGGCTACTACGACAGCACCCTGCCGCGCTTTTGCCCGCCGGCGCATTCCGTGGGCGTCGTGTTCGACTTCCAGCTCGTCGCCGAGGTGCCGGCGACCCCGGGCGACGTCCCGCTCGGGGCCATCGTCACCGACGCCCGCGTGCTCGCCGCCGAACCGGCCTAGGATGCCCAGGGCACAGGTGGGAGAGGACATCGCGAGCGACAGGCCCGTTCTCGTCGCGGCCATCGCCTCGGGCGCGATGATCGCCCAGCAGGTCGCCGGCCGCGCGACGCGCGACGCCCTCTTCCTCGCCAGCTTCGGCGCGGCCGACGTCCCCAAGGTCATGGCCGCCGGCGCGGTCCTGTCGTTCGGCGCGGTCGTCCTGCTCTCGCGCGCGCTCCTCCAGCTCTCTCCCGCGCGCGTCGTCCCGGCCACGTTCGCCGCGAGCTCCGCGCTCCTCGCCCTGGAGTGGGGCCTCGCCCGGCGCGCGCCTGGCGCCGCCGCCCTCGTCTTCTACCTGCACATCGCCGTCTTCGGCGCGACCCTCATCTCCGCCTTCTGGTCGCTCGTCAACGAGCGCTTCGACCCCCACACCGCCCGCCACTCCATCGGGCGCATCGCGGGCGGCGGGACGGTCGGCGGGGTGATCGGCGGCCTGTTCGCCTGGCGCGCCAGCCGCCTCATCGACGCCCCGACGATGCTCCTCGCCCTCTCCGCGGTGAGCGCGCTCACCGCCTGGGCCACCCACCACCTGGGCGCCGGCCTGGCGCGCGCGGCCGGCGCCGCCGGCGGGGCGGGGCGCACCGAGGTTGAGGTGGTGCGCACCGAGGTTGAGGCCGGGCGCACCGAGGTTGAGGCCGGGCGCACCGAGGTTGAGGTGGCGCGCACCGAGGTTGAGGCCGGGCGCACCGAGGTTGAGGTGGCGCGCACCGAGGTTGGGGCCGGGCGGACCGATGTTGAGGCCGGGCGGACCGATGTTGAGGCCGGGCGCACCGAGGTTGGCGCCGGCGGGTCGGGGCTCGCCGCGCTCCGCGACAGCAGCCACCTGCGCGACCTCGGCCTGCTCGTCGGCCTCGGCGCCGTGAGCGGCGCGCTGTTCGACGTCGCCCTCAGCGCCGAGGCGGCCGCCGCGATGACCGACCACAACGCGCTGCTCTCGTTCTTCGCGCTCTTCCACCTCTCGGTGAGCGTGCTCTCTTTCCTTGTGCAGTCGCTCGCCGCCACCTTCTCGCTCGACCGGCTCGGGCTCGCCGCCACCATCGGCATCCTTCCGGCCGCGGTCGTCACGAGCACCCTCTCCCTCGTGGTCGCGCCGCGGCTCTGGGCCGCCTCGATCGTCCGCGCGACCGACGCGGTGCTCCGGAACTCGCTGTTCCGCTCGGGCTACGAGCTCCTCTACACGCCCCTGCCTCCGGACCAGAAGCGGTCGATCAAGACGCTCATCGACGTCGGCTTCGACCGCATCGGTACCGCGGCGGGCAGCGGCCTCGCGATGGGCCTGCTCGTGCTCGCCCCGGGCGGGTCGCTCCCGCTGCTGCTCGGCCTCGGCGCGGCGGCCGCGGGCGTCACGCTGCTCTTCACGCCGCGGCTGCACCGGGGCTACGTCGCCGCGCTCGAGGGCAGCCTGCGCTCCGGCGCCGTCTCGCTCGACCCGACGAACGTCGTCGACGCGACCACCCGCCGCACCCTGAGCGGCACCGTCGACGCGCTCAGCCGCGACAAGGTGCTCGCCGAGCTCGCTGCGCTCCGGAACGCGGCGGCGCGGTCCGACGTCGGGCGCGGCCCTGCCGACGGCGAGCGCACGTCGCACCCCGGCCCGCCGCTCTCCGGCCGCCCACCGCTCTCCGGCCCCGGCCCCGCGCCGCTCTCCGGCCACGCCCCCGGGGGCTCGCCGCGGCCTCCGGCGGGCGATCGCAGGGGCGTCGACGGGCCGCTGTCCGCGCGCGCCGCCTCGGCCGCGCTGGCGTCGGATCCGGTGCTCGCCGCCACGGCCGACCTCCGCTCCGGTGATCCCGAGCGGATCCGCCGTGCGCTCGTCCGGGAGCCGGATCCCGCGCTCGTGCCGCACCTCCTCCCGCTCCTGGAGCGCGAGGGGCTCGCCTCCGAGGCGATCCGGGCGCTCCGCGCCGTCGCCCCCCGCGCGACCGGCCAGCTCCTCGACGCGCTCCTCGACCCGTCCGTGAGCGTCGCCCTCCGGCGCCGCATCCCGCGGGTGCTCCAGGCCTGTCCCACCCAGCGCGCCGCCGAGGGCCTGATGCTCGGCCTCGCCGACGAGCGCTTCGAGGTGCGTTATCAGTGCGGCGTCGCGCTCGCGCGGCTCCTCCAGCAGCGCGCGCCTGTCCACCTGCGGCGCGACGACGTGATCGAGGCGGCGATGCGGGAGATCGCGATCGGTCGCCGCGTGTGGGAGGCCCAGCCCCCCAACGTCGCGCCCCCGGTCGAGGCGCCGCTGGCCGAGCGCCTGCTCGTCGAGCGGACGAGCCGCAGCCTGGAGCACGTGTTCCGCGTCCTCTCCCTCTGCCTCGAGCGTGAGCCGCTCGAGATCGCCTACAGGGCGCTCCACGCCGACGACGCCCACCTCCGCGGGACCGCGCTCGAGTACCTGGAGAACGTCCTGCCGGCGCCCATCCGCGAGAGCCTCTGGCCGTACCTGGGCGCCCGCGCGCCCGCCGCCCCTCCCGACCCAGGCGCTGCCCCCCCCGACCCAGGCGCCGCCCCTCCCGACCCAGGCGCCGCCGAGCCGCGCGCCCCGCGCCTGCCCGAGCACGCGCTCGACGAGCTTCGCCGCTCCGCCGCCAGCATTCCGCGGGCGTCGATCTCCGCTGCGCGGCGGCGAAGAGAGCCACGCACGTAGCGCGTGGCCCACCGCTCGTCGCTCCATCGAGCGACAAAAAGAAAAAAGCGTCGCCGGGGCCCGGGGGGGAGAGGCCGCACCAGCAACGCTCGTCCGTGAATTAGCAGCTCACATGCCACTGCGAGAAGATGGAAATAGATTTAAATTTCGCATAGATGTCCCGGGCGCATCCTCCCAGTGTTGCAATCCTGCGATTTCATCCTTGCAGGCGAGCATCGTGTCGGGGACGTGCCCTCCCGATCCAGCTCAAGGCGTTCACGCCCCGGGCGTCTACCCCATCTCCAGCGGTTTCCGCCCCCTCTGCCCCATCCAGAGCAGAGCGGCGGTCTCCCGCACAGGAGACGGGCCCAGATCGGCGTTTTCGGCGCGCAAGCGCACTCCGGTGCGCTGAGCACCGAAAACGTCGAGGTGGGCCCGTATCCGAAGCGGGAGACCGCCGCTCTAATGGAGGGGTTCGCGGCGGTGGACGCGCTGATCGAGGTGCTCGGCGATGGTGAGCCGGTCGGCGTCGCTCATGACGACGAAGCGGACGGCGAGCAGGTTGTCGCGGTCCCAGACCGGGCGGGCGCGCAGCCGGATGGGGCGCCCGACCCCGAGGTCGAGCTCGAACGGGGTCACGGCAGGCAGCGCCCGGCCTGCCAGCGCGGGCGCGCGCTCGACGACCATGCCCGTGGGGGAGAGATCGATCGCGCGGCACCGGTGCCGGTGGCCATCGACGAGCGCCGAGACGGGGAAGTCAACCTGAGCGCGCGCGCCCTGCCTCCGATCCATGGGAGCCTCCTTGGGTGTCCTCGTGACGCGGCGAGCGTAGGTCGCGGGGCTCGTCCGGGCCAAACATCGGGCGGGCGAGCCCCGCGGTCCGCTCGCGGCGCGATCTCGGCGCGCGCGGGATCGGTGCGATATGCTGGCGCGGCGAAAGGAAGGTGTGGCGATGCCCACGTGCCGCGAATGCAATAGCGAGGTCGACGAGCTCAAGACGATCAAGGTCGGAAGCAAGAAGAAGAAGGTCTGTGAGGACTGCGCCGACCGCGCGGCGCAGGAGGGCGCGATCGCCGAGGAGAGCGAGGCGGTGGTGCAGCAGATGATGGGCTTCAAGGGGAGGCGCTGAGCGCTCTCCTGCCCGCCGATTCCCGCCGATACCCACCGATTCTCGCCCATCTCCCGCGCTCGGCGAGCCGCGCGCGCGCCGCGCGGACGCCCCGATCTCCCCGTCGAACGCCGGCCCGTCGTCCCTCTCCACGATCTCCCGCGAGCCCGCGTCGCGCGCATGGACCCCGGCGGCGCGGCTCACGACCGCGCGCACGAAGGGCACGGCGAACGGCGCTCGACCTTCGCAGGCCAGCCGCGACCCGGATAGCTGACCGTCCGCCAAGCAATCGAGCAGGACTGCGAGCTGTTTCTTGCTTGCAGCGCAGCGGTGCGCCGAGGAAGCGCGCGACCTAACTCGGGTCACAGGCGCCGCGGCCGAGATAGCGAATGCGGGGGAAGGTAGGCAAAGGTCGTTGGATGACATGGAGAACCCAGTCGCATTGGAGGTTTACCCACATTTCCCGGGGATTTCGTCTGAATTCAAGCGAGCGGACGACCACTTCTCTATACCTTCCTTACATCAGCGGACGGACTGCGCATTGCAGTTCTGCATCGAAAATTTGCAACCGCGATGTGAAAAGCGGCCGAGGTGTGCGACCTAATTGGGTGTTCGTTTCGTTTTCGAAAGCATTTCGTCTTGACCCGTCGTGTTAATCCGGGAATAAGTTGTTTCACGAGAGCGCCGGTATCCGCCCCTCTGGTGCTGAATGGTCTGCACCGATGGTTCGCGGCGCGAAGGCACGCAGCGGGAGGCTCCTCTTCTGCCCCCTGATGCTTTCGCCCGTTACGGTCCTGTTCACCACAGGGGTTCGACGACGCCGGGGGAGAAAAAGCCATGCATTCGATTTCTCAAGGCTTTGGGTCGCGGTCGTTTGCCGCCGGTAAGTTCATCGCTTCGCTCGTGGCGGTGTCGATCGTCGGTTTCGGCTGCGCGCCGCTCGACGAGGACGTGACCGCAGAGGAGCTGGACGCGGAGGAGCAGGCGGCCGGCACGACGTATCAAGTCGGTCCCACGCGCACCTACAAGACCATCGGTGAGGTAGCCAGCAGACTGCAGGCGGGCGACGTGGTGGAGGTCGACGGCAACGCGACGTACTCGGGTGACATCAGGCTCACGAAATGGGGCACGCCCACCTCGAAGATCACGATCCGCGGCGTGCGGGTCGGTGGGAAGCGCCCCGTCCTGAAGGGCGGGACCAACACGATCGAGCTCAACGCCAACCACATCGTCTTCGAGGGGTTCGATGTGACGGGCGGCACCTCGCGGTGCATCTTCCAGCACGGGCACGATGTCACGATCCGTGACTCCGTGATCCACGATTGCCCATCGCACGGGATCCTGGGCGCCGACAGCGATTCAGGTTCGCTGACGGTGGAATACGTGGAGGTCTATAACTGCGGTAACGGTACGCAGAAGCACCCGATCTACATCGCAACGGACGAGTCCGCCTACCCGGGTTCCGTGTTCCGGCTGCAGCACAGCTATGTCCACGATGCAATCGGTGGCAACGCGGTGAAGACCCGCGCGGAGCGGAACGAGATCTATTACAACTGGATCGAGGGCGGGCTCTACAAGGACCTCGAGCTCATCGGCCCCGACGGGCAGGATCCGGGGCTCGCGCGGGAGGACTCCGATGTGGTCGGCAACGTCTTCCGCAAGACGCACACGCAGTACGTGATCCGCGTCGGCGGCGACGGCACCGGCGACACCAACGGGCGTTATCGGTTCGTGAACAACACGTTCCTGCTGATGGCGGGGTCGAACGCGGCGATCCACCTGTTCGATGGCATCGAGAGCATCGAGCTGCACAACAACATCTTCTATCGCGTCGGGGGCGGGAGCGTTCAGGTCTTCCGTGACGACGCGAGCTGGACGACCGGCAGCCCGCTCATCAAGGGCGTCAACAACGCGGTGCCCACGGGCACGACGGTGCCTTCCGGCTTCACGGGGACGCTGATCGTGAGCGATCCCGGCTTCACGAGCATCGGCAACCGCGACGTGACGCTGCTCTCGACGAGCCCGCTGCGGAACACGGGTGTCAGCTCGACGACGGGGATCTCGGGGCGCACGTTCCCGTCGCCGCTGGCGATGCCGCTCTACCACCCGCCGAGGGCGGCGCTCCAGGCCGTCGGCACCGCGCAGCGGCGGACGGCCGTGGGCGCGGTCGACATCGGCGCGTTCGAGTTCGGGACGACGACCACGACGCCGACGCCCACGACCCCCACGCCGACGCCCACGACGCCGACGCCCACGCCGACCACGCCCACGCCGACGACGCCGGCTCCGGTGTGCTCGGTCGTCAACGCTGGCCAGTGGTTCAATACGTCGCTGCCGTCGACCCAGCGGGGCACCTTCACGGCGACCTGGGACGTGACGCCGAGCGCGTCGAAGATCGACGCCGTGGTCGGCCTCTCGACCAGCTCCGCGAGCCAGTGGACCCAGCTCGCCGCGATCGTCATCTTCGACGAGGATGGCAATGTCCGCGTCCGGAACGGCGCGAGGTACCAGGCGCTCCAGGTGTTCCCGTACACCGGCGGGACGACCTATACTGTCCGGATGGTGGTCGACGTGGCGGCGAAGCGGTACTCGGTGTACATCCGGCCGAAGAACGGCGCCGAGGTGCAGCTCGCGAACAACTACGCGTTCAGGTCCGAGCAGGCCAGCGTCGCTTCGCTCGCGAACTGGGCGATGACGCAGACGATCGGAACGGCCACGCTGTCGGCCTGCAACTTCAAGATACAGTGATCCCGCGGGGGGCCGGCGCGATGAGCGCCGGCGGCTCCTTGGGGCGGTCGTCCTAGGTGGCCCGGCGCGAAGAGACCGTGTTCTTCGCGCGGCGCGGGGGCCCCGCCGGACTCGCCTGAGACAAAGCTCCTCCGGCTTCGCCGGAGGAGCTTTGTCATTTGGGCTCAGACATTGGCCCTCCCCTCGCCGCGCGAAGAACACGGTCTCTTCGCGCCTACGGGGGTCGATGAGGCGTAGGCGTTAACCAAGCTTCGCGCCGCATCCTCCTACATCCGAACGTTTACGTGGACGTTTACGTGGTCGTGGACGTTTACGTGGACGTTTACGTGGACGTGGCCGTGGACGTGGACGTGGACGTGGACGTGGACGTGGACGTGGACGTGGACGTTTACGTGGTCGTGGTCGTGGTCGTGGTCGTCAACGATAGGCCGTGAACGACCACGACCACGTAAACGTCCACGACCACGTAAACTTGCACGTTGGTGCTCGATGGTGGGGTGGAGAGCGGCGCCTTCATGCCCTGAGCGTGACCGAACGAGCTTGGCTAACGCCTCACGAGAGCTCGCTCGGTCACATGGCCAGAGAGGGAGTTTGTCGCCGTGATGGCTGCGGCCCCCCGCCCGCCCCGGAGGCTCAGGCGAGTCCGCTGCGCTGGAGCAGGGCGTCGAGCGTGGGCTCGCGGCCGCGGAAGCTCTTGTAGAGATCCATCGGGTCCTGCGTGTCGCCGAGCGCGAGGATCTGGCCCCGGAACGCGTCGCCCACCTTCCGGCTGAACAGTCCCTCTTCCTGGAAGCGGGAGAAGGCGTCGGCGTCCAGCACCTCGGCCCATTTGTACGAGTAATAGCCCGCGGCGTAGCCCACCGGGCTCGAGAAGAGGTGCGAGAAGCCGGCGATCATGGCGTAGCCCTCGGGCAGCGGGACGGGCGAGTAACGCCCGAGGACCTCGCGCGCGAACTCGACGACATCGCCCTGCTCTCCAGTCCAATCCATGTGGAGCGCGAGGTCGATCTCGGCGAAGCCGAGCTGCCGCATCGTCACGGCGCCCGCGCGGAACGTGCGGGCCGCGCGCATCCGCTGGAGCAGGTCGTCCGGGACCGGCGCGCCCGTCTCGTGGTGGCGCGCGAAGAGGTCGAGCGCCTCCCGCTCCCAGCACCAGTTCTCCATGATCTGCGAGGGGAGCTCGACGAAGTCCCAGGCGACGTTGGTGCCGGCGAGGCTCCGGATCGGCACCCGGCTCGAGGCGTGGTGCATCATGTGGCCGAACTCGTGGAACAGGGTCTCGACCTCGCGGTGGTTGAGCAGCGCGGGGCGGCCGCCGACCGGCGGGGTGAAGCTGCCCGCGAGGACCTCGAGGTGGCGCGCGTCCTCGCCGTTCGCGCGCCCATCCTCGCTCGGCGCGCCCGTGACGAGCCCGTGCATCCAGGCGCCGTCGCGCTTCTGCTCCCGCGGCACGAAGTCCAGATAGAAGGCGGCGCTCTGGGCGCCGTCCGGCTCGACGAGCTGGTAGGCGCGGACGCTCGGGTGCCACGTGGGGGCGGCCTGCCAGGGCGCGATGCGCACGCCGTAAAGGCGGTGGGCGATCTCGAACAGGCCGGAGACGACGCGATCCAGCGGGAAATAGGGGCGGAGCGCCTCGTCGTCGAAATCGTAGCGGGCGCGGCGGAGCTTCTCGGCGTAGTAGGCGACGTCCCACGGCGCGAGCGGCGGCGCGTCCGGGCCCTCGATCTCGCGGCGGAAGGCGGCGAGCTCCTCCTTCTCGCGGGCGAAGACCGGCTCGGTGCGCGCCCGCAGCGTGTCGACGAAGCGGCGCGCCGCGGCGCCCGTCTTCGCCATCCGGTCCTCGAGCACGAGATCGGCGAAGCTCGCGTAGCCGAGCAGCCTCGCCTTCTCCCCGCGGAGCTCGAGGATGCGGCGGATGAGCGGGCGGTTGTCGTGGTCGCCCTCGGTCGCCCGCGTGTTGAAGGCGCGGTAGAAGCGCTCGCGGATCGTGGCGTCGTCGAGGTGCGTGAGCACCGGGATGTAGCTCGGCGCCTGCAGCGTGAAGCGGTAGCCCTCGATGCCCCTGTCCTTGGCGCCCTGGCGGGCCGCCTCGACCGCGCTCGGCGGCAGGCCGACGAGGCGGGCAGCGTCCTCGACCACGAACTCGAAGGCGTTCGTCGCGTCGAGCACGTTCTGCGAGAAGCGCAGGGTGAGCGTGGCGAGCTCGACGTCGATCTCGGAGAGGCGCTTCTTGCCAGCCGGGTCGAGCTCGGCGCCGCTCCTCCGGAAATCGTCGAGGGTCTTCTTCAAGAAGCGGCGCCGCGGGCCGGTCAGCGCCGCGGCCTCGGGCGTGGCCGCGTACGCCTTGAGCGCGCCGTAGACGCCCTCGTTGAGGGCAATGCCGCTCAGGAACTCGCTGACCTCCGGCTGGACGGCGTTGTACGCGGCGCGCAGCGCGGGCGTGGTGGACGTCGATTCGAGGTGCGAGACGACGTTCATGGCGCGGTCGAGCCGGTCGGTGACGGCCTCGAGCGCGGCGAGGGTGTTGTCGTAGGTGCGGGGGCCGGGCGCCGCGACGAGCGCGTCGAGCCGGGCGCGGGCGTCCTGGAGCAGCGCGCGCACGGCGGGCTCGACGTGCTCGCTCCGGATGCGATCGAACGGGATCTCGAAGCCGAGAGTGAGCAGGGGATTGTCGGTCGCTTCGGTCATATCGTTCCTGGTTGGGCTTGAAGGGCCGGCGGACGAGCGCGGGCCGGCGACCCTCGGCCGATCCGCGCAGCCCTACCTTGGTAAAGGCGCCGGCGAGGGTTGGCCAGTAGTTCGTCGTCCAAGTTCTTCCTCATTGCGTGGGAGGGGCGCGGAGCACCCTCCCCGGGGGCCTGACGTCACGACGAGGGAAGAGCTTGGTGAGACGAGGTGAAGCGCGGGCGAGCGGCTAGACGCCCAGCCACCGCGCGACGATCGTGGCGAGCACGTCGGACGTCCCCGAATGGATGCTGCCGCCCAGGGCGTCGTCGATGGCGGAGGGGAGGCCGCTCTCCTCGAGGTAGCCAGCGCCGCCGCGGAGCCGGAGATCGTCGAGCGCGGACGCCACGGCCGAGTCCGCCGTGTGCCACTTCGCGAGCGCGGCCTCGGCCTGACCGCGCTCGCCCTGATCCAGCGCCCACGCGGCGTGGTAGATGAGCAGCCGCGAGGTCTCCAGCCGCAGCTTCATCTGCGCGAGGCGGTGCGCGACGGCCTGGTGGCGCGCGATCGCCTGGCCGCCGATCTCGCGCTCGCGGGCGAAGCGGACGGCCTCGCCGAGGGCGCGCTCCATGGCGCCGAGGCGGAAGGCGAGGATGAGCGCGCGCTCGAAGGTCATCGCGATCTGGAAGACGGCGAGGCCGGCGCCGGCGCGGCCGAGGAGCGCGTCGTGGCCGACCTCGCAGCCGGTGAACGAGACGGGCGCGAGCCGCGCGCCCCGGAGGCCAGCGGTCGCGAGCGGCGCGCCGGGGAGGACGCGCGCGGCGCCCTCGCCCGCGGCGCGGGGGACGAGCAGCGCGGTGAGGCCGCGCGCCGGGGCCCCTCCGTCGCGGCCGCCGCCGTCGCGCGCGATCGCGAGGTACACGTCGGCCCGGTCGGCCCAGGTCACGTACCGCTTGTCGCCGGTGAGCCGGTAGCCGGCGTCCGTGCGGTCGGCCCTGGCCTGCACCGACGCGACGTCCGAGCCGGCGCCGGCCTCGGTCGCGGCGACCGTCGCCATGCACGCGCCGCTCGCCATGCGCGGCAGCCACGCGCGCTGCTGCGCGGGGGTGCCTATCCGCGCGAGCAGGAGCGCCACGCCGAAGAGGTGCGCCCCCGCGGCGAGCAGGACGCCGCCGTCGCGCAGGGTCGCGCCGAGGCCCTCGTAGGCGAGCGCCGTCGTGACGAGGTCGAGGCCCTCGCCCCCGAGATCGCGGGCGATCGGCAGGCCGAGGGCGCCGCCCCAGGCGAGGACGCGCATGCGATCGTCCGGCGCCGCGGCGTCGGCCTCGGCGCCGAGGGCGCGCATGCGGTCGTGGACGGCACGCTGGGAAGGGGTCCACCCGAAGTCCATCGCCGCTTCGATACCAGAGCCGGCGAGGGGCGGGGAGGAGACGAGGACGGCGCGCCGGCTCAGTAGGGGCGCTCTCCGGCGAAATTGCCGGGAGGATCGTAGTTGCACACCCAGATCTGCCAGGTGCCGCTGCCGAACGGCGAGCCGGTCGTGCAATCGGCGACCCCGCAGCCGAGGCGCAGGGAGTCGGCCCATACCACCTGAGTGTAATGGCCGCAGGTGGAGCTGCAGGCGTTGCTCGCAAGATCGTAGTTGGCCGCCTCGTCGACCCACGAGGCGACGACGTCCTCCGGTGTGGGGGACGAGCCGGTCGACGCGAAGATGTTCTCTCCATAGTTGCTCGCGCTATGGCCGAACGTGCACCGGGCGGCATAGGCCTGAGCCACCGCGGCGATCTCGGGCGACCACGAGAGAGGGGGCACCCCCTGTTCGGCGGGCGGGTCGACCGCGGCGCGCGCGGCGTTGTGGGCCGCCGTCATCCCGATCATCCTCGGCGGCTCGCCGGCGGCCTGGCCGCTCGTCGGGCCCGCGTCGTCGTCGGACGAGGCGCCGCAACCGGCCGTCAGGGCGAGCATGAGAGAGAGCTGTACGAACCGGGGGAGCCGTGGGCCGAGCGTCATCACGGGGCCATTGTCCTACGGCTCGGCCGAGCTCTGCAACGGCGATTCGATGAAGGCTGGTTGTACCCACGACGTGCCGTGTCATGGCGCGCCCGCAGCCGTCCCTGGACGGCCGCGTCCGGGCGTTCTTCCCACCTCTGCCGTCGACATGGACATCAACAGATCTCGTCGTCGTTGGCTCCCGTGCTGACGGGCTTCGCCCTAGGGTGACGTCGAGACGAGCAACAATTCCGCAGCATGGGCCTTGTCATGCGGGTCGATCTATGAGCTATTGTCGCCCTGCTTCGGAGGCGGCTGCGGTCCGAGCTCGGCGGCGAGCGTGCTCCCTCACGGGGTATCACCGCTCTCCGTGGCAATTCGGCACCAGCGGCACGCCCGACAAAGAACCAAGGAGTTTCCCGATGAATATCCGTGTGACGTGGCGAATCGCGGCATTCCCGCTGGCGCTGGCGGCGCTCTCCGTCGTCCCGGCGATGGGGTGTGACAAGGTCTCGGAGCTGCAGAATGACGTCTGCTGTCGCGACTTCACGCCGGGCGCCGATCTCGCCACGGTGGAATGGGGTCTCGAGGGCGAGGCAGAGCTCAATTATGGTGCCTTCATGCAGTCCGTGTCGGACTTCACGGGCGCCGCGGGCGCCATCGTGGCGGACGTGACGAGCGCCTGTCAGGCGATCGCGCTGGACCTCGGCGCGGATGTGGCGACGATCACGGCGACGAAGCCGAACGAACGGGCGGTGCAATGGTGTGAGCTCGCCGTCGACGCGCTCGGGGACGCGACGGCCGGCCTGTCGATCACCTTCCAGCCGCCGAGCTGCACGGTCGACGCGAGCGTACAGGCGAACTGCGAGGCGAGGTGCAGCGCCAACGTCGAGTGCCAGCTGACCCCGGCGGAGGTCGTCGCGCGCTGCGATCCTGGCCAGCTCTCGGGGCGGTGCGAGGGGAAGTGCACCGGCTCGTGCGAGGGCTCGGCCAACCTGGCCGTCCACTGCGAGGGCACGTGCCAGGGGACGTGCGAGGGCACGTGCGACGGCGAGTGCTCCGCGACGACCGCCGGCGGCGACTGCCGTGGCGAGTGCCAGGGCAACTGCACGGGCGAGTGCCGTGGCTCGTGCGCGTTCGCGGCCGACGCAGCGGTGCAGTGCAACGCCGATTGCTCGGGCTCGTGCGACGTCCAGTTCAAGGCGCCGAAGTGCAGGGCCGAGCTCAAGCCGCCGAGCGCCGAGTGCCAGGGGTCCGCGGAGTGCAGCGGCTCCTGCGAGGCGAGCGCGAGCGCGAAGGCCAGCTGCAGGGAGCCCGCGGTCAACATCGAGGGTGGGGCCGACGCCGAGGCGGCGATCGCGACGCTCAGGGCGAACCTGCCGCGGCTCCTCGTCGTCGCGCACGCGCGCGGCGAGCTGCTCCTCGCCAGCGCCGAGGCGGTGGTCCAGGCGGGCGGCCACCTCGAGGGCGCGGCCACCGGCAGCGTGAAGGCGGGGGCGTGCCTCATCCCGGCCACCAATGCGATCACGCAGGCGGTCGAGAACATCCAGGCGGGCATCACGGGCAGCGGCAGCGTGATGGCGAAGCTGGAGATCGCCCCCCCGCGCCCCTGAGCGCAGGGCCCGTGAGCGCAGGCCCGGCAGCGGCGCAGGCCGCGGCCGGGCGCGCGTGAAGGAACCCGTCAGGCCAGCCGTCGGCGCAGGCCGCTCACCGCGGCGCTGCGCCCCTGGTCCGCGCGCGGAACGCCTCCGGCCTCACGCCGGTCCAGCGCCGGAACGCCCTCGGCTCGGAATAGCCGAGCAGATACGCCACCTCGCCGATCGCCATGTCCGCGTCGAAGAGCGCCGCAGCGCGGCCGCGCTGCCGCCGGTGCCCTGGTTCGACGGCCTGCCGCCGGACGAGCGGCACGCCCACACGGCGTCCGTGGTGCGCAGGGCGGGGTGCGCGCCGCGCCAGGCGATCGAGCCTATGCACGGGCGGCGAGCCACGATTGCACGGCTCTGCTCTACGACGATGTTGAAAGCCTATCAGCCGGTCGACTGGCGCGCTCCTGAGAAGGGTTGTGTGGAGGCCAGTTGCTCGTCGACATGCTCCCGCCCACGCGCCGTCTTGTGATGGCTGTGGCAGCGAGGATGCTGGCCGCGGCGTGGAGCGGCGCGCATGGCTTCGTGGTGCGTCAGCCGCGCATCGAGACGAGGTTCTGGACCACGTGCCGCAGGTCGTCCACGTCGAGCGGCTTGTCGAGCACCGCGTCGGCGCCCAGGCGGTAGGCTTCCGCGTGCGTCTCCGGGTCGCCGAACGCGGTGATGAGGACCACCGGCGTGGTCCAGTCGTCGCGGCGCAGCCCGGCCAGCAGATCGAGTCCGCTCGCGCCTGGCATCCGGATGTCGCTCACCACGACATCGACCGGGGCGCCGTTCCCGGAGATGAGCGCTTCGCCCATCAGCTCGAGGAGGTGCTTGGCGTCGTGCGCCTCCAGGACCTCGTAGCCGTCGCGGCGGAGGGCGGTGGCGAGGAGCAGCCGCAACTCCCTGTCGTCCTCGGCGAGCAGCACGCGGATGCGGGTCGCGCCGGGGTGGACGCGCGGCACCGGCTCAGGGGGCGTATTCAGGATCGAGGCAAGACCGCGCATCGAGTCGTGGGGCATCGGGCTCTCTCCTTGGTGAGCGGTCTGTATTGCAGGCCGCGTGCCGCCCACCGGCGGCCGTCCGGAACCGACCGAGGTTGGGGTGGCCGGAACCGACCCAGGTTGAGGTGGCCGCCCGGAACCGACCGAGGTTGAGGTGGCCGGAACCGACCCAGGTTGAGGCGGACGGGCGGGTTGCAGGGGTGATCCCCCCGCGTCGGCCATCCGGGGTGGGGCGTCGTTCCCCGCCCGGGGTATTCCTCCGCGCCTCAGCCGCCGGTCTCCTCCACCGCCGACCCGCGCTCGGCGCCTGGCTCCGCGGCCTCTTCCACCCCGCCTACCCTCTCAGCTCCCCTTCGCCCCCCCGGCGCCCGGCTCCCACCGCTCCAGCTTCCGGTGCAGCGTCTTCCGGTCCAGCCCCAGGATCCTCGCCGCCAGCGTCTTGTTCCCGCCCGCCGCCTCGAGCACCCGCAGGATGTAGCGCCGCTCCACCTCCTCGAGCGGCACCAGCTCGGACGGGTCGTCCCCCGCCACGAGCACGTGCGACGGCCGGTGCTCCCGGATCTTCGCCGGCAGGTCCTCCACCGTGATCTCCGGGTACCCCGTGAGCGCCACCGCCCGCTCCATGGCGTTCTGGATCTCCCGCACGTTGCCCGGCCACGTGTAGGCGAGCAGCCGCTCGGCGGCCGCCGGCGACAGGCCGACCACCTCCTTGCCCCAGCGCGTGGCGAAATCCTCGATGAAGCGCTGCGCGAGCAGCAGCACGTCGCTGCCCCGCGCGCGCACGGGAGGCAGCTCCACGTGGAGCACGTTGATCCGGTAGTACAGGTCCTCCCGGAACCGGCGCGCCTCGACGGCCTCGTCCAGGTCGCGGTTCGTCGCGGCAACGATGCGCGCGTCGAACGGCACCTCCGCGTTCCCGCCCACCGGGCGCACCCGGCGCTCCTGGAGCGCGCGGAGCAGCTTCGGCTGCACCGCGAGCGGCAGCTCCCCGATCTCGTCGAGCAGCAGCGTCCCCCCGTTCGCCTCGACGAACAGCCCGGAGCGCGCCGCGCGCGCGTCGGTGAACGCCCCCCGCACGTGCCCGAAGAGCTCGCTCTCGATCAGCGACTCCGGCACCGCCGCGCAGTTGATCGCCACGAACGGCCCCTCCTTGCGGCGGCTCCGCGCGTGCAGCGCCTTCGCGACGACCTCCTTGCCCGTCCCGCTCTCGCCGGTGATGAGCACCGTCGCGTCCGCGTCGGCGATGCGCTCGATCAGGTCCTGCACGCCCCGCATCGCGGCGCTCCGGCCGATGAGGTCCGGGAACCCGCCGGGCCCCGCCACGGCGCGGCGCAGCCGCCGCACCTCGGCCTTGAGCGCGTGATGCGCGATCGCCCGCTCCAGCGCCAGCGCCAGCGCCTCGATGTCGACCGGCTTGGTCACGTAGTCGTACGCGCCCGCGCGGATCGCCTGCACCGCGGTCTCGATGCTGCCGAACGCGGTGATCACGACGACCGGCACGTCCGGCCGGATCTCGGCCGCCCGGCCGCAGACCGCGATCCCGTCCATCCCGCGCATGTTCAGATCGGTCAGGATGACGTCGAAGCCGTCGTCCGCCTCGAGCAGCGCGAGCGCCTCCGCCGGTGAGGTCCGGGTCGTCGCCTCGACGCCGCGCGACCGCAGGTCCGCCGAGAGCCACGCGCACATCGCCTCGTCGTCGTCGATGATCAGCGCTCGCCTGCCCATCCTCACCTCGATGGCTCGCCCGCCACCTCTCCTCGATAGCTCGCGTAATACAGCGCATCGCCCGCGGCCAGCCGCGGCGCGGCGGCCGCCCCGGCGAGCGCGCCCTCGCCCTCGGCCCGCGGCCTCCGGGCGCGCGTCATCCTGCGCCATCCGCGCCATCCTGCCCGCTCGGCGCGAGGTACACAGTGAACGTCGAGCCCTTGCCGAGCTCGCTCTCCACCTCGATCCAGCCGCCGTGCTCGCGCACGATCCCGTAGGACACGCTCAGCCCGAGGCCCGTGCCCTCGCCGACGTCCTTCGTGGTGAAGAACGGCTCGAAGATGCGGGGGATGTTCTCCGGCGCGACCCCCTCGCCGCCGTCGGTCACCCGGACGGCGACGTGCTCACCCGCGGCGCCGCCGTGGTCGGCCGGCGGGCGCGCCTCGGCGCGCTCCACCCGCACGGTGAGCTCGCCGCCCCGCTTCATCGACTGCATGCCGTTCATGATGAGGTTCGTGAGCACCTGCTGCATCTGCCCCGAGTCCACCTCGGCGTGCGCCGCCCCGCCGGCCGCCTCGTCGAGGCGGAGCGTCACGCTCCGCCTCCGGGCGAGGGGCTCCAGGAGCGCCAGCGTCTGCCGCGCGATGTGCGCGAGATCGGCCGGCGCCTTCTGCGCCACCCGGCGGCGCGCGAAGTCCAGCAGCTGCCGGATGATCTTCGTCATCCGGTCCGCCTGCTCGGCGATGATGCGCGCGCTCTCCGCCGCCTCCTCCTGCGGCAGGCCGCGCGCGATCATCTTGGCGCGGCCGCCCACCACGTTGAGCGGCGTGCCGAGCTCGTGCGCGAGCCCCGACGCCAGCTTGCCCACGGTGGTGAGCCGATCCGCGTGCCGGAGCTGCTCCAGCGCGGCGATGCGCGCGGTCGTCTCGCGGGCCGCGCGCTCGCGCGCCTCGGCCAGGTGCTCGCACATCGCGTTGATCTCGTGGGCGATCCGCCCGAGCTCGTCGCGCTGCGGCAGGAGCAGCGGCCCGCCGAGGTCGCCCTCGCCGATCCGCCGCGCCTTGTCCACGAGCCGCCGCGTCGGGCGCCCGACGAGGACCTGCCCGAAGGTCATCGCCAGGAGCCCGCTCAGCGCCGCGAGGGCGACGATGGTGACCACGGTGTTGACCACGCTCGCCTGGACGTACGTCTCTTCTTCCTCGAGCGACTCGGAGATCTCGATGGCGCCGGCGCGCCCGGGCTCCACCGCGACGGGCGCGTACGTGTAGAAGCGCCCGCTCTTGTCGCCCTCGCGCTCGAGCCGGAACACCTCGGTGCCGTGCGAGAGCTCCGCGATCTCGGCGGCGGGCAGCGCGGGCGCGAAGCGATCCCCGGCCGGCGCGTCGAGCCACACCCAGCGGAAGCGCACGCCATCCTCGCGCTCGCTCATCTCGTCGAGCATCTGGAGCGCCTGGCCCATCCCGTCCCGGCGCCACGTCTCGACGACCGCCGCGCGGAGCGCGATGCCGATGAGGTGCTCGTCGCGCCGCATGTCCGCCTCGAAGAGCGCCCGCTCGCGCCGGACGGAGAGGTAACCGTACAGGCCCAGCGCCGCGCACATGACGAGGACGAGGGCCAAGGTGAGCTTGCTGGCGAGCCGCATGGGGTCGCCGGCTAGGATGCAGGACGCGTACGCGTTCTCAAGGTGCGCGTCCGCACGCCGGCCGCCCCGGGCCCGCCCCGGATCGCCCCGATGGGGCAAAACTCCCCTGGACGGGCCCCCGCGGGCCGCGGCGTCACCTGCGCTCCACGTCCTCCCACGAGCCCGTCGCCGCGAGCTGCGGCGCGGGCACCGGCGCCGACCAGCGCAGCGGCAGCGCGCCCTCCCGCCAGACGCCCTCGGCCACGTGGAACCGCAGGAGCCGCTGGGCGCCGGCGAAGGCCGAGAGCTCCGGCCCGTCCCAGAGCACCTCGGCCTCGCCGGTCAGCGACAGCACCCCGCCCGAGGCGAAGTCGACGAAGAGCACCCCGGCGCGCGGGTTCATCGCCAGGTTGCCGAACGTGTTGAACATGGAGTTCCCGGTGAAATCCGGCGAGGTCAGGACGGTGTGGCCGTCCTCCTCGGTCACGCGCACGAAGCCCGGCTTGCCGCCCCGGTGGGACACGTCGGCGCCCTCGATCGCGTCGCCTCCCCGCGCGGCCGGCGCCGCGGTCGCGATGAAGAACGTGTCCGCGCGGCGGATCGGCGCCGCCGCGCCGGCGGACAGCGCCGGCCCTTCCGCCAGCGCCGGGGGCGCGGAAGCCGCCTCCGGCGCCCTCACGAGCTCGGGCTCCCGCGCCTGGATGTACTGCGCGCAGTTGCCGAAGCTCTGCCCGACCTCGACCACGAAGCCTTGCTCGTCGGCCGCGCTGATCGTCCCGTTCATCCGGTTTCGGCGGCGGGTCTCCAGCTGGATGCCGAGGAGGCCGACGGGCGCGCCGGCCACGAGGTGCGGGCCGAGCGGATCGCCGGCTCCCGGGCGAGCCTTCACCGCGAGCGTCCGCGGATCCGGGGACGAGATGAACCCCGGCTGCCCCACGACGATCGAGGCCCACGGCCGGCGCCCTGCGTCGAGGGCCCCGACGAGCAGGAACGGCAGCTGCGCGAACAGCTCGCGGTGCTGGTCGGGCATGAAGTCCCGGATGATCCGGCGCCCGGCCTTCTCGGCGCGCTCGCGCGCCCCGGCCCGCGCCTGCATGGCCATCTCGCCCGGGTGATAGGGCGAGCCCTCCCTTGTCCACCCGGGCAGGGAGGTCACGACAGCGCCTTCTTCATCGGCACGAAGCCGGGCAGCGCCTCCACGCGGGCGAGCCACGCGCGCAGGTTCCCGTACGGATCCAGCGACACGCCGCCCTCCGGCGCGTGCGCCGTGTACGTGTAGATCGCGATGTCCGCGAGGGTCGGCTCGTCGCCGGCCAGGAAGCGCTGGTTCGCGAGGTGCTGGTCGATCACCGCGAAGAGCTGCGCGGCGATCCCCTTGGCCTGCTCGACATCCAGCTTGCGGCCGAACACGCTCGCGGCGCGCGCCGCCGCGGGCCCCACAACGAGCTGCCCGGCGGCCACGGAGAGCCACCGCTGCACGTGCGCCGCCGCCACCGGATCGCGCGGGAGCCAGCGCCCCGACGGGTCGTACCGCGTCGCCAGGTACACGAGGATCGCGTTGCTGTCGGCCAGCGTCACGTCGCCGTCCTCGATCACGGGCACCTGACCGAACGCGTTCTTGCTCAGGAACTCGGGCGACTTGTGCGCGCCGCCCTTCAGATCGACGTCGACCTTCTCGAACGGCAGCCGCAGCAGCGACAGGAACAGCTCCACGCGGTGCGCGTGTCCCGAGAGCGCATAGCGGTAGAGGCGGATGGGGCTGGCAGGGAGGGTCATCGAGGGGTCCTTTCGGCTGTGGATGTCAGCGGAGAGCGGAACAGCCCGCGTGGGCCTCCCGCGCTCGCCGAGCCAGGATGCCCATTCCCGTAGTCATGGGTAATGGTCGTCCTTGACAAGGGACCATTTCAGAAAATGGAATAATCTGATGGATCGCCTCGACTCCATGCGCGTGTTCGTGGCCGTCGCCGAGGAGGAGGGCTTCGCGCCGGCCGCGCGGCGGCTGTCCATGTCGCCGCCGGCGGTGACGCGGGCCATCGCTGCGCTCGAGGAGCGCATCGGCACGCGGCTCCTGCACCGCACGACGCGCGTCGTCCGCCTGACCGAGGCGGGCGCCCGGTACCTCGCGGACTGCAAGCGGATCCTCGGCGAGATCGAGGAGGCCGAGGCGTCCGCGGCCGGGTCCCATACCGCGTTGCGAGGGCAGATCGGCGTCACGGCGCCCGTCCTGTTCGGGCGAATGTTCGTCGCGCCGGCCCTCTTCGACTTCCTCGCTCTCCATCCGCGCGTGTCGGCGCGGACGCTGCTCGTCGACCGCATCGTCGACATGCTCGATGAGGGGCTCGACGTCGCCGTCCGGATAGCCCATCTCCCGGACTCGTCGCTCAGCGCGATCCGCGTCGGCTCGGTGCGGCGCGTGGTCTGCGCGTCGCCGGGGTGCCTGGCCGCGCGGGGCGAGCCCAGGGCGCCGGCCGATCTGGCGCGGCTCGACACGATCGGCTTCTCGCCGACGGGCTCACCCGAGGAGTGGTCGTTCGGGTCGGGCTCACGGGTCGAGAGTGTCTTCCCGACATCGCAGCTCCTCGTCAACACCGCCGACGTCGCCATCGCGGCGGCCGTGGCCGGGCGGGGGTTCGCGCGGGTGCTCTCGTATCAGATCGGCCCGGAGGTGCGCGCCGGGCGCCTCTCGATCGTGCTCGCTGCGCACGAGCCCCCGCCGGTCCCCATCCATGTCGTCCATCTGGAGGGCCGGCGGGCGGCGGCCAGGGTGCGCGCGTTCGTCGATTTCCTTGTCGAGCGGCTCCGGTCCGAGGCGTGGCTGAGCTGCTGAGCTCGTGATCGCAGCCCGTCGAGCGAGCTCACCCGGAGGGTGCTCAGTCGGCCGGCGCGGTGGCGCGGATGAGGTGCTCGAAGGCCCCGAGGGCGGCCTTCGCGCCGTCGCCGAGGGCGACGACGATCTGCTTGAACGGCGTGGTCGTCATGTCGCCGGCGGCGAAGAGGCCGGGCACCGACGTCTGCCCGCGGTCGTTGACGACGACCTCGCCGAGGCCGTTGAGCTCCACCGTGCCCTTGATGAACCGGGTGTTGGGGAGGAGGCCGATCTGCACGAACACGCCCTCGACCTCGATCTGGTTCTGCTCCTTCGTCTCTGTGTGCTCCCAGCGGAGCCCGACGACCTTCTGCCCGTCGCCCACCACCTCGGTCGTGCGCGCGCGGGTGATGATCTCGACGTTGGGCATGCTCTTGAGCTTGCGAACGAGGACCGCGTCGGCGCGGAGGGCGGGGGCGATCTCGAGCAGGGTGACGTGGCCGACCACGCCCGCGAGATCGATCGCCGCCTCGACGCCGGAGTTGCCGCCGCCGATGACGGCGACCCGCTTTCCCTTGAACAGCGGTCCGTCGCAGTGCGGGCAGTACGTCACGCCCTTGGTCCGGTACTCGGCCTCGCCGGGGACGTTCATGTCGTGCCACCGGGCGCCCGTCGCCAGGACGACGCTCTTCGCGCGGAGCGTGGCGCCGCTCGCCAGGCGCAGCTCGAACGGCGAGCCGGGCGTGATCGACTCGACGCGCTCGTGCTTGATGAGCTCGACGGGGTACGCGCGCACGTGCTGCTCGAGCGCCGCCGCGAGCTTGGGCCCGTCGGTCTCCACGACCGAGATGAGGTTCTCGATGGCGAGGGTGTCCATCACCTGCCCGCCGAAGCGCTCGGCGACGATGCCTGTGTCGAGGCCCTTGCGCGCCGCGTAGATGGCCGCCGAAGCGCCGGCGGGCCCGCCGCCGACGATGAGCATGTCGAACGGCTTGCGCTGGTCGAGCGCCTCGACGCGCTTCTTCACGGCGGAGCCGTCGTCGAGCTGGGCGAGGATCTGCGCGAGCTCCATCCGACCCTGGCCGAAGGGCTCGCCGTTCAGGAAGACGGTCGGCACGGCCATGACCTTCCGCTGCTCGACCTCGCCCCGGAAGAGGGCGCCATCGACGGCGACGTGGCGAACCCTCGGGTTCTTGGCCGCCATCAGGTTCAGCGCCTGCACGACGTCGGGGCAGTTCTGGCACGATTGAGAGAAGTAGGTCTCGAACCGGAGCTCGCCGTCGAGCCGCGCGATCTGCTCGAGCGCCTCTGCGCTCACCTTCGGCGGATAGCCGCCGACGTGCAGGAGCGCGAGGATCAGCGAGGTGAGCTCGTGACCGAGCGGGAGCCCCGCGAAGATCACGCGCGGCTCCTCGCCAGGGGAGTGGATGCCGAACGACGGCGTGCGCCCTTCGCCCTCGCGCCGCTCGTGGAGCTCGACGAGGGACGAGGCGCTCGCGACGTCGCGCAGGAGCGCGCGCATCTCCTCCGACCCCTGCGAGTCGTCGACGAAGGCGGTGACCGCGACGGGACGGGTCAGCCGTCCGAGGACGTCGCGGAGCTGGGTCTTGATGGAGTCTTCGAGCATGGCTGCGTTCCTTCCGGCGAATACGAGCGAGTCACGAGAGATGCCGGGCGTCGCCGCGCCACGCGAGGCGACGCCCGGACGCCTCAGATCTTGCCGACGAGATCGAGCGACGGCTTGAGGGTCTTCGCGCCCTCGTCCCACTTCGCCGGGCAGACCTCGCCCGGGTGCGCGGCGACGTACTGGGCCGCCTTGGCCTTGCGGAGCATCTCCGCCGCGCTGCGGCCGATGCCGAGGTCGTGGATCTCGTAGACCTTGATGACGCCGTCGGGGTTCACGAGGAACGAGCCGCGGAGCGCGAGGCCCTCCTCCTCGATGAGCACGCCGAAGTTGCGCGAGAGGGTGGCGGTCGGATCGCCGACGAGCGGGTATTTGACCTTCTTGATCGCCGCGGACGTGTCGTGCCACGCCTTGTGCGCGAAGTGCGTGTCGGTGGAGACGCCGTAGATCTCGACGCCCAGCTTCTGGAACTCGCCGTGGAGGTCCGCGAGGTCCTCGAGCTCGGTCGGGCACACGAAGGTGAAGTCCGCGGGGTAGAACACGAAGAGCGACCACTTGCCGAGGACCGACTCGTGCGAGACGTCCACGAACTTCCCCTGGTGGAACGCGGTGGCCTTGAACGGTTTGATGCGGGTGTTGATGAGCGACATTCTCTTGTTTCCTCGTTTCGGGGCGGGGGCGTCTCGTGCCTCCGCGCCAGCGAGAGGCAACGTGGTCGTTCTGCGCCGGCGGTGCCAATCGAACGATTTTATGAATCGTTCACTTTTTGTGATACTCCGCGGGCCATGGACCTCGAGCAGGTGACGCTCACGCAGTTCCGCTACGCCGTGGCGGTGGAGCAGACCCGCAGCTTCCGCACCGCGGCCGAGCGCTGCCACGTCTCGCAGTCCGGGCTCAGCATGCAGGTCCAGAAGCTCGAGGAGCTCCTCGGAATCGTGCTGTTCGACCGCAGCAAGAAGCCCGTCCTGGTGACCGAGGAGGGGGCGCGCGCCATCGCTCAGATGCGCGAGATCCTCCGGGAGACGGAGCGGCTCGGTCAGATCGTCGCCGGCGACGACGCTCCGGCGGGGCGCTACCGGCTGGGGATCATCCCGACCCTCGCTCCCACCGTGCTGCCCCTGTTCCTCGATCCCTTCGTGAAGGCGCACCCGCGCGTCGAGCTGTTCATCGAGGAGCTGAAGACCGAGGAGATCATCGAGCGGCTCGCCGCCGACACCCTCGACGCGGGGCTCGCTGCGACGCCGCTCCACGCTCCGGGGCTGAGCGAGACGCCCCTCGGACACGAGGCGATGGTCGCCTATCTCCCCGAGGGCGACCCGCTGCTCGACCGCAAGACGGTCACGCAGGCCAACCTCAGCGATCGCGAGCTGTGGGTGCTCCCGGAGGGGCACTGCTTCCGGAGCCAGGTGCTCTCGTATTGCAGGAGCGGCCAGGCGAGGCCCCCGCGCGGTGTTCAGCTCGAGAGCGGGAGCTTCGAGACGTTGATCGGCCTGGTCGACACCGGGCTCGGAGCGACCGTGCTGCCCGCGCTGGTGGCGCAGGGGCTGCCCCCGGACAAGCGCCGCGACCGCGTGCGGCCCCTCGCCCGGCCGATCCCGCTCCGGGAGATCGGGCTCGTCACGTCGCGGACCCAGCTGCGCAAACGTGTCACCGAGGCGCTCGCGGCCGCGATCCGCGAACACCTCCGCCGCGCGCTCGGGCCCTCGCCCCCGGGCGGGAGCGTGCTCGATCCGCTGCTCCCCGAGGGCTGACGAGGCAGGTCCGGAGGTCATCCACGCATCGACGATGAGGCAGCCTTCACTGCACGGCAGGCGGCAGCTCGTCCAGAGGCGGATGCCAGCGCGCGGAAGGTGTTGACCGGATGCACGACCGCTGGGACGTTCGTGGCCGGATGAACACCCCCGACGCTCCCCGCGGCTCTCTCACGGCGCCCGCGCAGCGCCCGCCGGCGGGGCTCGTCCCGCTCGAGCGCCCCGGCTTCGGCGCAGGCCTCAAGGCCATGCTGGGCGGCTACGGTTACCTCCTTCGCACGCCGGACCTCTGGCCGCTCGCGCTCGTCCCCACGGGCATCGCGCTCGTGCTCATGGTCGTGCTCTCCATCGTCGGCGTGAAGCTCGCGCCTTCGCTCGTCGAGCTGATCGTGAGGGAGCCGGGGACGGGGTGGCCCTGGACCGTGCTCATGGTCGTGCTGCGGATCCTCTCGCTCGCGGTGGTGCTCGTGGCCGCCCTCGTGATCTCGTTCGGGCTCGCGAAGCCGCTCTCGGGGACCGCGCTGGAGCGGATGGTGCGCAGGGCCGAGGCCGATCTCGGGGCGCCCCTGTGGCCGGAGGTCGGCTTCTTCGCGGACATGTGGCGCGCTCTGCAGTCGTCGCTCGTGGCGCTCGCCTTCACGCTCCCGATCCTCATCGTCCTCGGCGTCGTGGGTCTGCTCTTCGCGCCGGCGAACGTCGTCGTCGTCCCGCTCCAGCTCGCGGTGACGGCGCTCGCGGGGGCCTGGGACCTCTGCGACTGCCCGCTGTCGATCCGCGGCGTGCCCGTGGCGGCGCGGATCGAGTTCGTGCGCCGGAACCTCGCCGCGGTGATGGGCTTCGGCGCCGGCCTCGCGCTGCTCTCGTTCTTGCCTTGCGCGCTGCTCCTCGTGCTCCCGGCCGGCGTCCTCGGGGCGGCTCGACTCGTCGTCACGCTGGAGCGGTGGGAGGCCACGAAGTGACTGGCCATGAGCCGTGACTGACCACGATCCGGTCCGGCGCGCCCTCGCCCCGGAGCGGGGATGTCCGTCGCGCTGCCGCTACATCCAGAGGCGCGCCACGATCCCGTACGTCCCTGGACCAGGCACACCCCCCTGGTTCTCGCCGCAGATCACGACCTTCTGGCCCGGGTAGACCGCGGCCCGCTGGATGCCGCCCGAGTCGCCGACATACAGGGAGAGCACTCCGCCGACCCCGAAGTTGGGATCGAGCCTGCCGTCGCGCAGATAGCGCGCGAGCACCGGCCCAGGCGTGGCGCCGCCGGTCGCATTGCCCACGACCAGGATCCGGCCGTCGGGGAGCACGATGGCGTCCTGCGCCACGTCGTCGCCGTCGGTGATGGGGAGCGAGACGACGCCCGACGCGCCAAAGCTCGGGTCGGCCGCGCCGTCTTCGAGGAAGCGGCGGACCTCGAAGTCGGCGCCCCCGTCCTTGCCGGCGCTGCCGCCCACGAGGATGCGGCCGTCGTCGAGGACGGCGACCGCCGCCGTGCGCTCGCTGATCGCGGATGCACCGAAGACCTGCTGGCCGCCGGTCCCGAAGGTGGTGTCGGGCTGCCCGCTGGCCAGGAAGCGGGCGAGGATGCCGTCGGACTGGCCCCCCGCGTCCACCTCGCCCACGACCAGGATCCGGCCCTCGCGGTCGACCGCCACCGCCCTCGCGGTGGAGGCGCGGTCGAGCGCCCAGAAGCCGTTCGGCGCGGCGAAGGCGGTGTCGAGCCTCCCATTCGAGGAGATGCGCGCCACCATCATGCGCGCGTCGCGAGCGCCAGCGACGAGGATCTTGTCGTTGGCAAGGACGAGCCCGTCCACGACCGTCTCTTCGCCGCCCGTATCGACCAGCGCCTTGCCGTTGTTGCCGAACTCCGGGTCGGTGGTCGCGCCGTTCGCCCCGACGCGCCAGAGGGCGATGTCACGCGGCTCCGGGGTCTCGTGCCAGCCCATCGCGATGATCTTGCCGTCGACCTGGTGCCCCACCGCGAACGACTGGGCCTCGGCGCCCGAGCTGCTCCCGATCCTCGTCGACACCAAGGCGCCGCCGGCGAAGTCGGGATCCAGCACGCCGGCGCTGGTCAAGCGCGCGATCTTCATCGACGAGCCGCCGAGGCCGC
The DNA here is from genome assembly GCF_051521375.1 of Sorangium sp. So ce693. NCBI lineage: Bacteria > Pseudomonadati > Myxococcota > Polyangiales > Polyangiaceae > Sorangium > Sorangium sp. So ce693. The sequence goes on along the minus strand of NZ_CP150347.1, from coordinate 10,029,369 downwards.
CGATGCCCCAGCCGGTCGCGACGATCCGCTCGCCGACCACCTCGATATCGGTGAAATAGCCGCCGTCGTCGTTCCCGAAGCGCACCGGCGCGATGCCGGTCGCCACGCCGAACGTGGCGTCCAGGGAGCCCGGGCGGCCGGTCACGAGCGCGTTCGTCACGGAGGCGGTGCTGTCCAGGGCGCCGGAGCTCGCCTTCAGGGAGAAGGAGAGCGTGTTGCCCAGGGCGAGCGGCGCCTCGGCGCCTACCACGATCTCGGCCTTCGTCTCCTTGGCGGCGATCGTGACGGGTTTGACGACGAGGCCCGCAGGAGGGCTCACCGCCGCCACGGTTACCTCGCCATCGAAGCCGCCAGTACGGCGTATCTCGATCTCGACAAGGTTCTTCCCCCCGAGAGGCACCGTGACGTTGGGCGTCAGGACGACGAGCGCGAGATCCATGACGTCAGGGCCGTGACCGCCGCCGCCTGCCTCGCCGCCGCCGAGCCCGCCGCTGGCATCGCCGCCGCCGCCAACCCCGGAGGGCGCGCCCCCGCTCCCTTGAGACGTCTGGCCGTCGGGCCTGACGGTGTCGCGATCGTCGCTCACGTCATGAATGCCCAGAATCTGCTGGCAGCCCGCGAGAGCGAGCGGGAGCGAGGGCACGCACAGAAGCGGGAGTAAGGCGGCGAGCCGCCAGCGAGGACGCATTGCCGCCATCGTCGCACCCCCCCTCGCGACGTCAACCCGGACCAGGAGCTGCTCAGGGCGCGCCGGCCGGCGCTTGCCCAGCCGGCTTTTCCGCGGGCTTCGCGCCCTTGTCGGCTTCGTCGCCGCCCGCGCCCGTCGCCGCCCCGCCAGCCGGCGCCGACCCCGGAGCCGCCGCCGCATCACCCCCTGGCGCCGTCTCCTCGAGCAGCTCGGCCAGCTTCTGCTCGGCGTCCTTGTCGAGCGCGCTCTTCATGTCGAACGTCAGCATCGGCAGCGGGCCCTGGTTCATCGCCGGCAGGCGCCCGTTCCATCGCTCGAGCGCGCGGTACTGCAGCACCGCCGGCGTCGTCGACAGCCGGATGATCGTGTTCGCCTTGGCCTCGGAGCGCGCGCGGATGAGCAGCGCGTCCGCCTCGCCGCGGGCCCGCTCCCGCGCCGACTCGGCCGCGCCGCGCGCCGTCGCGATCGCCTGGTCGGCCTCCGCCCTCACCTGACGCACCCGGTTCTCGGCCTGGATCGCCTTCTGCGTCGCCTCCATCGCCTGGTTGATCGCCGCGGCCACGTTCTCGGGCAGCCGCAGCGCGCCGTTGATCGTGAGCTGATCGATCCGGATGCCGTCCTTCTCGAGCACCTGCTCGAGCTCCTTCTGCACGTCGTGGATGAGCCTCGTCTTGCCCGACCCGTAGATCTCCTGGACCGGCATCTTCGACGCGACCGAGTTGAACGCCTCGCGCACCGCGTTGCGCACGTAGCGGTCGGCGAGCCTCATCAGGTCGTTCTCGCGGAAGCGCAGGTACAGGTGGGGCGCCTTGTCCGGCTCGATGTGGAACGACATCCCGATGTCCGCGCCGACGTTGACGCCCTCGGAGGACGAGAACGTGATCGACTCGTCGACCGTTCGGCCCTCGTGCGTCGACGCCGTCCAGACCACGTTCTGCACGCTCGTCGGAAACTGCACGATCTGCTCGGTGAGCGGGTTGTAGAACACCCAGCCGGTCACGACCGGGATGTCGCTCACGCCGCGGTTCGAGCCGGCGAGCTTGACCCGGATGCCCACGTGCGCGGCGTCGATCCGCGTCACCGTGGTGCACGCGACGAACAGCATCGCCACGAGGAGCACGAGGCCGAGCGCGACGCCGCGCAGCGCGCCAGCGACGCCGCCCTGGCCGCCGAGCTTGATGGAGGAGGGGATCTTCGCCATGGCGAGGTTCTACCTCAACCGCCGCTCCTTACGAGGAGGTCGAGCGCGCTCGCGCCGCCTGTGCCGATCAGCCGTCGCGCGGATCGCGCGTCCCCTTCGCGTCGTCCGCGCGCTCGCGCCCCGCCCTCCGCCTGCGCCGCCGCTTGACCGACACCCCGCTCGACTGCATCGCGAAGAGGAGCGCCTCCCGGAGGTTCGAGAGCGTCTTGATGTTCGACAGATCGAGCCCCAGCGACACCACCGTCTGCGCCACCTCGGGCCGGATGCCGACGACGATGCCCTGCGCCCCGAGCAGCGCCACGGCGTCGATGAGCCGCAGCACGTGATCGGCCGTGGCCGCGTCCACGGCGCTCACCCCGGTCAGATCGATGATCGCGTGACGGCAGCGGGTCCGCGCCACGGCCTCGAGCAGCACCTCCATCATCTGCTGCGCGCGCTCCTCGTCGAGGACGCCGAGGACCGGCATCGTCAGCACCCCCCTCCAGACCTCGATGATCGGCGTCGACAGCGCCCGGATCGCCTCCTGCTGCTGCTCGATGATCTCGAGCCGCTCGTTCAGCACCGCCTGCTGGCGCTTCTTCTCGGTGATGTCCGTCGCGCCGCCCGCCATCTGGAACGGCACGCCGTTGTCGTCCCACTCGGCCATGCCGCGGACGAACACGTCGCGGTACTCGCCGTCCTCGCGCCGCAGCCGGTACTCCACCTCGAACGGCCGCCGCTCCTCGAGGTGAGCCCTCAGCGCGGCCTGCACCGGCCCCTGGTCGTCGGGGTGCACGCGCGCGAAGAAGCTCGCGAACGTCCCGCCCCACGCCTCTCGGCGGACGCCGATCATCTGGAGCATGCGATCGCTCCACTCCACGGTGTCCTCGCGGATGTTCCAGAACCAGACGCCCTCGTTCGACGCCTCCGCGAAGAGCCGGTAGCGCGCCTCGCTCCTCCGGAGGGCGGCCTCGGCGCGGCGCAGCTCGGCCACGTCGGTGGTGCCGCCGATCCACCGGAAGATGTTCCCCGCCGCGTCGCGCTGCGGCAGCGCGCTGACCACGTGCTCCCGGTACGTCTGATCGCTCGCCCGCCGCAGGCGGAACTCCGTGTCGTACGGCTCGCCCGTCGTGAGGCTCCGGGTCCACGCCGCCACCGTCTTCGGGACGTCGTCCGGGTGCAGCACCGCGAGCCAGCCCTCGCCGATCATCTGCTCCTCCGTGCGGTCGAAATAGTCGAGGACGGCCCGGTTCACGAAGTTCAGCTGGCCGTCCGGGCGCGCGGTCCACACCTGGAGGGGCATCGCGTTCCCGAAGAACCGCAGCTGCGCGTCCAGGTCGCTGAGCTGCGCGTCCAGCAGCACAGCCCCGCTCGCCGGGCCGCCTGCCCCGCGCACCCGGCTCGGCGGCGGCGCGTCCCGCCCGTCGGGCTCCTCCGCCTCCTCCTGCCCCGCCCAGGAGGCGTCGCCGAGCGCGCGGAGAAGCGGCTCCTCCAGGTCGAGCGTGCGGTCCGCGCGGCTCTCCGCGATCCGCGCGCGCACGAGGCGGAGGAGCTCCCTCCGCACCTCTTCCGCGATCCGGCCGCGCAGGTAGTCCTTCGCGGAGGCCCGCGACTCGGCGAACCTCACCGACTCCGCCGACAGCTCCGCGACGTCCAGGAAGATCCCGAGCGGCGCGCAGGGCCTCGGCGTGATGCGCAGCGTGAGGGTCACGTCGAGCCGGTGCTCCTCCGCCTCTCCCTCCGCGTCGACCCGCACCGTCACGGCGTGCGGGATCGCGACATCGAACGCGCCGCTCATGCTCCGCGTCGCCGCCGGGTCGCCGACCTCGAAGTCCATCGTGAGCCGCGACGGCCTGCCGAGGACCTCGAGCTCTCGCTCCTCGCGGCGCCCGACCGGGAGGAGGGCGATCGCCTGGCGGCGTATCACGTCCTCGGTCATCGCGAGATCGACGATGCTCCGACCCAACTCCTCGAGCGTCAGCCCTCCGTCCTTCACCGCGTCTCCTTCCCGATGTCCCGATCCCGCGCTTCTCCCCGGTGTCCGTAGTCCTCCTCGCACCCGGAGGGCAATCGTGTGACGTTAACGCAGCGCGCCGCTCGCCGGAAGCCCTGGCGACGCTCAGCTCGACGCCGATGTATACCGGCCTATCGCGCGCTTCCACACGCCGCGGGCGACGGCGCCGAAGACGAGCGCGCCGAGCGCCGCGGCGGCGGCCGTGCGCGGGGCGATGGTGCCGAGCATCGCCTCCGCCGGGTACGTGGTCATCAGCGCGAGCGGGACGATCACGGTGAAGACGACGCGCCAGAAGCCGGTGAAGATCGTGACCGGCCAGCGCGCGAAATCGAAGATGGAGTTGAAGAGGTAGGCCAGGTTGTCGAGGCGCACGACCCAGAACGCGGCGGAGATGACCAGGATGCAGATGGAGTAGAGCACCAGCGTCGCCGTCACGAGCAGGCCGAGCGCCAGCGCGACGTGGGCAGGCGCGGGGGCGCGCCCCATCTGGGCGAAGGCGTAGGCGAAGATCGCCACCGCGGCCGCGGCGTCCACGACCTTGCGGATCTCGAACCGGGCCGTGGAGACGAGGAACTGCGCGTCGGCCGGCTTGAGCAGCGTGAAGTCGAGCGTGCCCTTCCGGATCTGGTCGACCACGCTGATGAGCGACGGGTTCACGGCCCCCTCGAGGATGCCCTTGAGCAGCGTGAACCACCCGACGACAACGAGCGCCCGCTCGTACGTCCAGCCCTGCACCGGCGGCCGGGCCACGAGCGCGATGTGGAGCGGCACCAGCCCGACCACCGTCCACACGACGGTCATCACCGCGCCGAGCAGGAAATCCCACCGGTACTGCATCCCGAGCGCGATCGACACGCGCAGCTGCGTCGCGAGCAACCGGAGGTAACGCACGCCGCTCACCCGCCGAACGCCGAGAACCGCCGGACCCCCGCGCGCCACGCGACGAGCGCGGCGGCGGCGGACGCGGCGGCGAAGGCCCACTGCACCGCGAGCTCGGTGAGCGCGCGGCCCGGGTCGAGCAGGCCGGTGATGAGCTCGACAGGGAACGCGAGGCTGTAACGGAACGGCAGGACCCGCGCGAGATCGGCGAGCCACGAGGGGAACAGCTCGATCGGGACGAGGTAGCCGGCGAGCACCATGAAGGCCGCGAGGTAGACCTCGAACACCGCGGTCGAGCTGTCGATGACGAACGCCAGCGAGCCGATCAGCGCCATGGTGAAGAAGTTGATCGCCCAGGCGCCGACGAGGGAGACGACCCAGAGCCCGAGCTCGAGGGCCGTCGGCTGGAACCGCTCGCCCGACGTCGCGACGAGCGCGATGACCGCGATGGGCAAGCAGAGCGCCGCCCGGAGCGGCAGCGCGGCGAGGTTCTCGGCGGCGTACGAGAAGAGCGGGTGGATCGGCCGGAGCAGGCGCTGCGAGAGGGCGCCGCTCTTGATGTCCATGTTCATCTCCCAGACGAGCCACGAGCCGGTCAGCTGCCGGACGATGAGGATGGCCAGGAAGTACGCGGAGAAGTCGCGCGGCCCGAAGCGGCCGACCGGCGCGCTCGCGGCCACCGCCGACCAGAGCGCGAGGCTCACGAGCGGCATCGTCGTCGTGAGCATCCAGATCAGCATCTCGGCCCGGTACGCGAGCGCGGCCGCGATCCCGACGCGGAGCAGCGTCGGGAACGCCCGGGCGGCCCGAGAGAACCCGCTCATGACGCCGCCCCGCCCGTCGAGCCGGCCGCCTCGCCTTCCGGCATGCCCTCCGGTCCCACCGAGGGCTCCACGCCCGAAAAGAGCTCGCGCATCACCTCCTCCAGGGGAGGATCCTCGACCGTGAGATCCGCGATGTCGGTGCGGCCGAGCAGCCAGGACATCGCCTCGCGCAGCTCCGCCTGCGGGACCTGCAGCACCGCGTGGCCAGGATCGAGCGAGAGGACGGCGCCCACCCGCTCGAGGAGCGCCCGGTCGACAGGGTTCTTGAAGTGCAGCGCGATCCGCTTGTGAGGCCGCATGCTGCGGACGAGCGCCGCGAGGTCGCCGTCGTAGCGCAGCCTGCCCTTGTCGATGACGATGACCCGCGGACAGAGCGCCGCCACGTCGTCCATGTAATGGGACGTGAGCACGATCGTCGCCCGCCGCCGCTCGTTGTAGCGGCGGATGAACTCGCGGACGCCGAGCTGCATGGCCACGTCGAGCCCGATCGTCGGCTCGTCGAGGAACAGGATCTCCGGCCGGTGCAGCAGGGCCGCCGCCAGCTCGCACTTCATGCGCTCGCCGAGCGAGAGCTGCCGCGTCGGCTTCGTCGCGATCTCGGCGATGCCGAGGAGGTCTTCCAGCTCACCGAGGGTCTCCTTGAAATCCGCGTCGCCGATCCCATAGATCGCTCGGTTCACCGCGAAGGTCTCGGCGGGCGGGAGGTCCCAGAGCAGCTGCTGCTTTTGCCCCATCACGAGGGTGATCCGCTTGAGGAAATCGGGCTCACGGTGCCGCGGGACGAAGCCAGCGACCTCGACCTTGCCGCCCGACGGGTGGAGGAGCCCGGAGAGCACCTTCAGCGTCGTCGTCTTCCCGGCGCCGTTCGGGCCGAGGAAGCCGACGCGCTCGCCGGGGGCGATCGAGAACGAGAGGTCCTCGACGGCGTGGACGGCCTTGGTGCGGCGCCGGAAGAGCGAGCGCACGGTGGCCGAGAAGCCGGCTGCGCGCTCGTGGACCTGGTACGTCTTGGAGAGCGACTCCACCACGATGGAGCTCGACGCCTCTGCCATGGGCGGCGGAGACTAGCACCTCCGTGCTGGAGCTCCCGCGACGGTCGGCGCTCGACCGGCCGATCCCGTGGGCTAACCTCGTGACGCGGGGGGCAACGGCCGCCGGAATTCCCCTATGCCGCAGAGCTTCAAGGACGACACGATCCACGACCTTCCGCTCGCGGCGAGCGGCGCGCGGCAAGCGGCCGACCCCGCGGACGCCGTGGCGACCGGCCCGCGGCAGGTCCTCGCAGGCCGGTACGAGCTCCTCGGGCTGGTCGGCATCGGCGGGATGGGCAGCGTGTACCGCGCCCGCGACCTGGAGCTCGAGGAGCTCGTCGCGGTCAAGGTGCTGCGCCGCGAGCTCAGCGTCGCGCCGGAGGTGACCGATCGGTTCCGGCGCGAGGTGCGGCTCTCGCGCAAGGTGACGCACCCGAACGTGGCGCGGGTCTTCGACATCGGCGAGCACGAGGGCGACCGGTTCCTGACGATGGAGTTCGTCGACGGCGAGCCGCTCGCCGCGCTGCTCGCGCGCGAGCGGCGGCTCGGCGTGAGCCGCGCGCTGGACGTCGTGGAGGGCGTCTGCGCGGGCCTCCACGCCGCGCACCGGGCCGGCGTCATCCACCGTGACCTCAAGCCGGACAACGTGCTGCTCGGGCGCGACGGGCGCATTGTCCTGACCGACTTCGGGATCGCGCGCGCGGTCGCGAGCGGCGAGGCGGGCCAGACGCTGGGCGCGGTCATGGGGACGCCGGCGTACATGGCGCCCGAGCAGGTGCAGGGTGCCGACGACGTCGACGCGCGCGCCGACATCTACGCCCTCGGGGCGATGCTCTACGAGATGCTCACGGGTGAGCGCGCGTGGCAGGGCGACGCGCCGCTCGCCGTCGCCGCGGCGCGGCTCTTCGCCGACCCGCCGGATCCGCGGCTCCGGCGCGCCGACCTGCCCGACGCGCTCGCGCGCGTGGTGCTCCGCTGCATGGCGCGCGAGCGCGACGACCGGTATGCGTCCGTCGAGAGCGTCGTGCACGACCTCGCCTCGCTCACCCGCCCGGCCACGGCGACGCCGCCGGCGTTCACGCCGCCGCAGGGGCGGACGGCGGTCTCCGGGGTGACCCCGGGGGCGAGCTCCGGGGTGGCCGAGCACGGCGGCAAGAGCGTCGTGGTCCTGCCGTTCGCGAACCAGGGACCTGCGTCGGACGCGTACCTGGCCGAGGAGCTGACGGACGATCTCGTCGACACGCTCTCGATGACGCCGGGCCTCCGGGTGAGGCCGCGCGGGGCGCTCGGGCGGCGATCGTCCTCCGAGCTCGATCCGCGCGAGATCGGGCGCGAGCTCGGGGTGCAGGTGGTCGTCGGGGGCTCGGTGCGGCGGCGCGACGGGACGGTGCGGATCAACGCGCGGCTCATCAGCGTCGCCGACGGGTTCCAGCTGTGGGCGAAGCGCTTCGATCGCCCCGAGGCGGAGGTGCTGCGGATCAACGACGAGGTGGCCGAGGCGGTCGCGGAGGCGTTGACGCTCGACGGGGCCGCGCCGAACCGCACGGCGCCGAGCGATCCCGTGGCGCTCGACCTGTTCCTGCGCGGGCGCCACGAGTACCGCAGGTTCTGGCCGGAGCACCAGGAGCGGGCGATCGCGCTGTTCGAGCAGGCGCTCTCGCGCGCGCCCGAGGATCCGATGATCCTGTCGGCCTACGCGCTCGCGCGCTGCCGCTTCTGGTTCTTCACGGACCGCGGCGGGGAGCTGGCCACGGAGGCGGCGTCGCGCGCCGTCGCCGCGGCGCCCGGGCTGCCGGACGCGCGGCTCGCGATGGCGTCGGTGCGGTTCCAGCGCCTCGACGTGGTCGGCGCGATGCGGGAGCTCAAGGCGGCGCTCGCGAGCCGCTCGGGGAACGCCGAGGCGGAGGGCCTCATCGGCCACATCCTGCTCGAGTGCGGCGCCTTCGAGGAGGGCGCGCGGCGCGCGCGGTCGGCGCTGGCGCGCGATCCCGAGGTGGTGCTGGCGGCGCAGGCGCTGGCGCGCGCGTACACGCTGCTGGGCAGGTGGTCGGACGCCGACGACGTGATCCGGGCGCATCCGACGGTGGGGAGCGGATCGGGCTACACCGTCCTGCGGATGCGCCGCGTGCTCTGGCAGCGCGACCCGGAGGTGGTCGAGAAGCTCTCCCAGAAGCGCGTGAGCGAGGCCTTCCCGGACCTCCCCACGCCGTTCGCGCAGGTGATCGACGACCTCATCGAGGGGCGGCTCTTGGACGTCCGGCCCGTGCAGGTCGAGGGGGAGCGCCCGCCCGTCACGGCGCTGCGGCGCACGTCGTTCATCCGGCAGCTCCAGGCGGAGTTCGCGGCCTTCCTCGGCCAGCGAGAGCTCGCGCTGACCGCGCTCGAGCTCTCGCTGGCCGACGGCCTGTTCGATCTGATCTGGCTCGAGCGCTGTCCGGTCCTCGCGTCCCTGCGCGACGAGCCGCGGTATGCGGCCGTCCACGCGGCGGTGCAGCGGCGGGCCTCCGCGGTGGTCGCGGTCTACCGCGAGCGCTGAGGCGCGGCGCGCTGCGAGCGCCGAGGCGCGCCGCGGCGCGCAGCTCGGCGCGCGCTCAGCTCGGCGCGCGGAAGAGCGCGAGCACGCCGGTGTAGAAAAGCGCTCAGCTCGGCGCGCGGAAGAGCGCGAGCACGCCGGTGTAGAGGGCGAGCCTCGCCTGGCCCCGGGCCCAGGGGGCGATCTCGAAGCTCGAGTGCATGCCGGCGATCGGGAGGTCGGCGAAGCGCTGGCGCAGGATGCGCGCCTCGACGTCGGGCGTCCCGTACAGGCCCTGGCCGCGCCCGGCGCAGGTCAGGTAGAGCGCGAAGCGGGGGGCCGACCCGAGCGCGCTCCGGGACACCTGCCGGGCGATCCCCTCGAGCCCGGCGCGGCCGACGGCGGCGTCGCGGACCGCGAACGCGAGGCGCGTGCCGGGCCTCGCCTCGTCGCCCAGCAGGAGCCCCCGCCGCGAGGGATCGATGCCGCGGACCGGCCGCAGCACGTAACGTGGCGCTGCCGCCTCGGCGGCGTCGCCGCGGTCGGCGCCCGGCGCGCCCGGCGGATCGAGCGGCGGGTCGGCCAGCGCGGCGAGGATGAGCTGCTGCGCGCTTGGCGGCTCGCCGAGCGTGGCGGTCGCGGCGGAGAGCAGGTCGAGCGCCGGCCGCCCGCCGGCGCGCAGCACGACGCCGCCGCTCGCGTCGTCGATGCGGTGGAAGCCGGAGAGCAGCCTGGCGGCGGTCGAGGCGTCGACGAGCGGCGGCGCGAACCCGGTGATGGCGAGGCCCGTCGCCGGGCCCTCGATGAGCTCGCCCTGCGCCGTCACGCCGATGGCGGAGCCGGAGGCCGTCCCGGCGCCGAACAGGCAAGCGCTCGGCGCGGACAGGGCGAGCGCCTCGAGCCGCTCGGGCGCGAACGCCCCGGGCCGGGCGAAGACGATGGCCGTCGCGGAGCGCTGGCCGACGGCGCGGGCGAGCGCCTCCCCCAGGAGGCGGCTCGGCTCCTCGGCCCGCTCGGGCAGCGCGAAGGGCGTGACCCGCCCGCCGGACCACAGCACGCCGCTTGCGCCGGTGTCCCCCTCGATCTCGCCGCGCTCGCTGAGCACGCCCGCGGCCGGCACGACGCAGGCCGGGACGCCGCGCCAGGCGCTACGGACGAGCTCGGCGACGCCCGAGGCGCGCTGGGCGAGCTGTCCGGAGACGAAGACGACGCCGCCCGACGGCGACGGGACTGCGCTGCGCAGGTCGGCCAGGTGCTGGAGAAGGCCATCCGGCCCACAGGTCGCGGAGAAGCTTCGTGCCATGGCTGGCTCGCCCATCCTAACCGAGCCTCCGACCACTCGACAGGCCACGCTGAAGAAGTTTATCGTGCGACAGTCGCGCCGGCGCCTCGGGGATTTCCTCACGGGACGGCGAGCGAAGGACCGGGCAAGCTCGATGAGGATCCAATCATTTGGCCGCACCGATGTCGGGCGCCACCGGCGCGCCAATGAGGATGCGTTCTTCCGGGACGATGAGCTCCGTCTCTACATCGTCGCGGACGGCATGGGCGGGCACGCGGCCGGCGAGGTCGCGAGCGCCGAGGCGGTCGAGACGATCTACGGCATGGTGAAGCGGGGCCTTCCTGCCATCGGCGATCCGAACGAGCCGCTGACGCAGCCCAAGGCGCGCGCCGTGCTGCGCATCCTCGAGGGCGCGATCCAGGCGGCGACGTACATGGTCTTCGCGATCGCCGAGCTCGATCGCGACAAGAGCGGCATGGGCACGACGATCAGCGCGGCGCTCATCGTCGGCGGCGCGCTCGTGACCGGCCAGGTGGGCGACAGCCGCATCTACCAGGTCCGCAACGGGACCGCGGTGCAGATGACCGAGGATCACACGCTGATCGCGTGGCAGATCAAGAACGGCCTCATCTCCGTCGACGAGGCCAAGAGCTCGCCTCACCGCAACGTGATCACGCGCGCGGTCGGCAACCGGGACTACGTCGAGGTCGACACCTCGATCGTCGCCGTGGAGGAGGGCGATCGATACCTGCTCTGCTCCGACGGGCTGCACGGGTATCTCCACGCCGAGGAGGAGGTCGCGAGCATCGCCTCGAAGGGCGGCGACGTGGCGGTCGACCTCTTCATCGACCTCGCGAATCGGCGCGGGGGGCGGGACAACATCACGGCGGTGCTGGTCGAGGTGGGCTGACGCGCCCGCGCGAAAGTCGGCTACGCTGCCCGGATGGCGTTGAAGGACAGACTGGTCACCGAGGGCATGAAGCTCGCCGCGAACCCGAACGTGGCGAAGCTGATGCAGGACGAGCGGTTCATGCGGCTGTTCATGACGGCGATGAGCGTGCCCGGCCGGGTCTCCTCGTTCACCGCGGAGCAGAAGGAGACGTTCGCCAAGGCGATGGGCCTCGCGACCGTCGAGGAGGTCCGCGACCTCAAGCGGACGGTGGCCTCTCTGGAGCGCGAGCTCGCGAGGCTCAGGCGCGAAGGCTGAGCCTCGCGCGCGGTTCGTAGGCGCTAGCCAAGCCCTCCCGCCGCGTTCTCCTACATCCGAACGTTTACGCAGTCGTGGTCGTGGTCGTTTACGTTGTCGTGGCCGTGGTCGTGGTCGTTCACGGCCAACCGTTGACGACCACGACCACGACCACGACCACGACCACGTAAACGTTCACGTTCACGTTGGTGACTGATGGGGGGCAGGCGGCGCGGCGCCTCGCGCGCCGCGCCCCCGCGAAGGGTCACTTCGTGTCGCCGCGCGCGTAGATGCTGGCCACGTAGTCGAGCACGTCGCGCGCCGAGACCTCGTTGTACCCGAAGTACTTGATCATCCGGGTCTTGATGATGTCGATCTTCTCCTGCGTCTCCTTGTCGATGACGCTCGACACGAGGGTCTGGAGCTTGATCGCGTCCTTCTGATCCTCGAACAGCTTGAGCTCGAGGGCGCGGCGCAGCCGGTCGTTCGTGTGCCACTCGAACTTCTTGCCGTCGACCGCGAGCGCGCCGATGTAGTTCATGATCTCGCGGCGGAAGTCGTCCTTGCGGTTCTCGGGGATGTCGATCTTCTCCTCGATCGAGCGCATCAGCCGCTCGTCGGGCTCGACGTCCTCGCGGGTGAAGCGGTCCTTCACCTTCTCCTTCAGGGTGTAGGCCTTGATCGAGTCGATGTAGTTCGCGGCGAGCTTCTGGATCGCGTCCTCGTCGGCGCTGATCGCCCGCTGCACCTCGTTCTTGACGATCTCCTCGTACTCACGCTTCACCATGCCGATGCACTCGGTGAAGCGCTTGCGCTGCTCGTCGTTCGTGATGAGCGAGTGGTGCCGGAGGCCCTTCTCGAGCTCGCTCATGACCATGAAGGGGTTGATCGTCCCCTCGCCGAGGTCGTTGACGAGCGCGTTCGAGATCTTGTCCTGCACGTAGCGGGGGCTGATGCCCTCCATGCCCTCGCGCGACGCCTCCTTGCGGAGCTCCTTCACGGTGTCCTGCGTGTAGCCGGGCAGGACCTTGCCGTCGTAGAGCTTCATCTTCTGGACGAGCGACAGGTTGTGCTTCTTCGGGTCCTCGAGCCGGGTGAGCGCGGCCCACATCGCGGCGACCTCGAGCGTGTGAGGGGCGATGTGCTTGCCGCGGATCTTCTCCTTGTTGAAGTCCTTCTCGTAGATCCGGATCTCCTCGGACACCTTCGTGATGTACGGGATATCGATCTTGATCGTGCGGTCGCGGAGGGCCTCCATGAACTCGTTGTTCAGGAGCTTCTTGTACTCGGCCTCGTTGGTGTGGCCGATGATGACCTCGTCGACGTCCGTCTGGGCGAACTTCTTCGGCTTGATCTTGTGCTCCTGCGACGCGCCGAGCAGGTCGTAGAGGAACGCGACGTCGAGCTTCAGCACCTCGATGAACTCGACGATGCCGCGGTTCGCGATGTTGAACTCGCCGTCGAAGTTGAAGGCGCGCGGGTCCGAGTCCGAGCCGTACTCCGCGATCTTGCGGTAGTTGATGTCGCCCGTGAGCTCGGTCGAGTCCTGGTTCTTCTCGTCCTTCGGCTGGAACGTGCCGATGCCGACGCGGTCCTTCTCGCTGAGCACGAGGCGGCGCACGCGCACGTGCTGCATCACCTTCGACCAGTCGCCGCCGTACTTGTCCATCAGGCGGTTGAAGATGAAGCGGCACGCGGGGTCGAGGTCGCCCTCGGTGCGGACGTGGTGCTGCGCGCTCGAGAGGCCGAGCTCGCGGAACGCGCGGTCGCGCCACGCCGGCGGGACGAGGCGCAGCGGCTCCTCGTGCATCGGGCACTTGAAGCGGGCGCTCTCCGTCCCGGCCATGCCGACGTCGTCGAGGTTCACCCAGTCGAACGTGTAGAGCGCGCCGTCGGGGGTCGTCGAGTAGTGCTCGATGCCCTTCTTGAGGAGCCGGGCGATCGTCGACTTCGACGAGCCGACCGGGCCGTGCAGCAGGATGACGCGCTTCTCCGGGCCGTACCCCTCCGAGGCCGCCCGGAGCACGTGGACGAGCCGCATCAGCGGGATGTCGAGCCCGTACACGGCGTCGGCGCCGCCGTGCATCTCGTCCTTGAAGAAGTTGTACCGGATGAGCTTCTTCTTGTTGTCCGTGTACTCCTCGATGCCGTAGCGGATGATCATGTCGTACGCCCGCTGGAACGCGTTGCGCGTCACCTGCGGGTTCTGGCGCACGATCTGGAGGTACTCTTCGAACGTGCCCTCCCACGCGAGATCGCGGTAGAGCGCGAAGTCCTGCATCGCCGCGATCTTCTCAACCATCCCTGTCCGCAACTCGCCCATTTCGCACCCTTTTTCTCCAGGGCGACCGCGGGGCGGCCTTTGCCGCCGGAGGTGCAGGGACAGATCTCGGCTCGCCGAGCTCCGCCCCCGTCTCGCGTCGCGCGCCCAGGGGGAAGAAGCCAAGCTTAACACCGATCGCGGGGAGGCAAGTCACCGCGCCCCGAGGCGCGCTCCATCATCCGGAACGGGAGCGCGCAGCGGAGCGGCCGGTCGCGCGGGTCGAGGTGTGAGGTGCGAGGGCGACCGCGGGGAGGCGACGTCAGCGAGGCACGGCCCCGCCGGAGCGCGTTCCCTGCGCGCCTCCCCAGGAGAGCCCGCCGCTCTCGACGACGCCGGGCCAGGAGTCGACGTATTCCGACGGCTCGCCGGGGGCGGAGATGTCGATCCAGAAGACGCGCCCGGCGCCGGGGCGGCGCACGTCGACATGGACGAACTTGCTGTTCGGGTAGAAGCCGCAGCCCACGTCGTCGAGCGTGCGACAGAACTGAAAGAGCGCGGTGTTCGGGACGCCCATCACGTGGATGTCCATGGCGCGCCCCTCGGCGTGCTGGCTGTGGTGCGTGCCGGACGCCGGCCTGCGCGCGGCCGGCGCGTCGCGCGTCGTCGGCGCGCGCGGCCTGTACCCGCTGAAGATGTGGATCCCGCGGCGCGGGAAGGCGTCGGCGATCTGCTGGAGCAGCCAGAGCAGGCGCGGGTGGACGAGGCGGACCTGGGGCACCCACTCGAGCGCCCGCTGCCAGGTGTCGGCGTCGGGCTCATCGGGGAGCTCTGCGCCCGGGTCCGGCGCGTCGGGCGGACGGGCCATGATCGACAGGCGATCCAGCGCGCCGGGCGCGACGGATCCGTCGCAGCGCACCAGCTCGAAGGCGTCGTGCTGGCCGCCGTACCGGGCGAACTGGACCGGACCCCTGCGGCAGCGCCAGTCGAGCGGCTGCTTCTTCGGCAGATCCCAGAGCAGATCGAAGCCGTTCGAGGAGAGGCTCGGCCCCGTGGTCGCGAGCACCGGCGGGCCGAGGATCGGATCGAGCGGGCGGAACCACGCCGGCGCGGCCGGATCGATGCGGAGGGTGCCGGGCGGATCGAAGGGGATGAAGGGAGAGCCGGCGCTCGCGAACGCCGTGGAGCCGAGGCCAGGGGAGGCGAGCGCGTGCTCGCCGAGCGCGTCCGCGGCTTCCGGCCGCGCGCCGCCCCAGGCGAGCTGCCACCACGGCTGCTCCCGCCATTTCCCGTAGGCGCTGCTCAGGTAGAGCCGGAACGGTCCAGGCCGCTCGACGGCGGCGTTGTGGAAGGCGCGGAGGAGCGGCAGCTCCGGCGCGACCGTCTCGTTCAGGTTGAAGCTCGCGCGCTTCGGCGGCTCGTCGAGCAGGCTGGCGCTGGCGCGCTGGGGGGCGGCAACGAGCAGCGCAGCGAGGCCGAGGGCTGTCGCGAGGCTGTGGACGGCGGCGCGGGACGTTGCCGGCATGGGATCGACGAGGGGCGTGAGTCGGGCGAGGAAGGTAGCTCACCCAGCGGGCGGGCGACCCTGATTTGCCACAAACCGCCAGCTCGGGGGATGAAAACACACCCTCGGGGGGTGGATCCCTGGGCGTTACCAAGCTTCGCGCCGCGTTCTCCTACATCCGAGCGTTTACGTTTACGTTTACGTTTACGTTTACGTTTACGTTTACGTTTACGTTTACGTTTACGTTTACGTTTACGTTTACGTTTACGTGGTCGTCTGAGGATCCCGCACATTTTTGATCCGTTTCGGACGCGCCAAGCGTCTGAAATATCATGGGAAATCCCGATGTACCGGAAGCGATGCCGTCGATCGTGCGCGAGTTCGAGACGGTGCAGCTGGGCGACGCGCGCCTGCATCAGCGGGTCCGGGCTGTGGTGGCGCGGCTGAGCGTGGCGCCGGGCGAGAGTTTCCCGGACTCGCTGAAGACAGAAGCCGAGCTGGAGGGCTTCTACCGGCTCCTTGGCAACAAGCGCGTGTCGTATGGTGCGCTGGTGCAAGCCCACAGCGAGCAGACCCTCGGGCGGATGGCCGGTCACGACACGGTTCGTGCGGTGCATGACACCACCGCGGTCGCCTTCGACGGCGACGGAGCACGCAAAGGGCTCGGTCCGCTCAACGGCAAGGACACCCAGGGCTTTTTGGCGCACGCGACGCTCGCCGTGGCCACCGACGCGATCAACCAGCCGCTTGGACTGCTGGGCCTTGCCTGCTGGGCCCGCAAAGCCTCCGCCCTCTCCAAGAGCCCACGCAAGAAAAACAGGACGGGCAGCGACTATGCGCGCGTGGCCGACAAGGAGTCGACGCGCTGGCTGCGGCAGGTGGAGGCGGCCGAGCAGGCCGTGGGCGACCGCACGTCGCTGCTGCACATCATGGACCGCGAGGCCGACGCCTACCCGCTTCTGTGCGCCATGGTCGAGCAGGGCCACCGCTTCGTCGTGCGCATGGCGCGGGATCGAAACGTGTCGGAACTGGCCGAGGACGAGGAAGAATCGCTCGACGACAGCGCACGGCTGCGGCTGAGCGAGGCGCTGGTCGAGCTGCCGATCCGGCTCAGTCGCGAGGTCGTGCTCACCCAACGCCGCGCCGGCCCTGTACCGGCGAGCAAACGCGCGCACCCCGAGCGCTCGGAGCGGATGGCCACGCTGGGCGTCGGCGCGCGGCGCGTGGCGCTGCGCCGTCCCTACTACCTGCCCGAGCTGGCCGAAGAGCTCGCGGTCAACGTCGTGGTTGTGCAGGAGATCGACCCGCCAGCGGGCGAAGAGCCGGTGGCGTGGGTGCTGGCCACCAACGAGCCCGTCGACACGCCCGACCAGATCGGAGCGATCGTCGACCATTATCGGGCACGGTGGCTCATCGAGGAGTTCTTCAAGGCGCTCAAGACCGGCTGCGCCCTCGAGACGCGCCAGCTCGAGAGCTTCCAGAGCCTGACGAACGCGCTGGCGCTGTTCGCCCCGATCGCGTGGCAGATGCTGCTGCTGCGCTCGCTGTCACGCCTTGAGCCCAACGCGCCTGCGGAACGAGCCCTGAACCCCACGCAGCTGAAGCTGCTGCACCAGCACCAGCCCAAGAAGTTGCCGGCTCAGGGGGCGACGGTAGTCGATGCGCTCTACGCCGTTGCCGGTCTTGGTGGACATCTGAAGCGCAACGGTCCCCCCGGCTGGCTGACGCTCGCGCGCGGAATGCAGACCTTGCTCATGCTGGAGACGGGCTGGAACGCCGCCCTTGCCAACGCAGCGAAAACTAAGGGGGAAATGTGATCAATCCTCAGACGTGGTCGTGGTCGTGGTCGTGGTCGTTCACGGCCTATCGTTGACGACCACGACCACGACCACGACCACGACCACGACCACGTTGGTGACCGATGGGCGCGTGGCGCGCGCTCAGGGGGTCGCGGAGGCGCGCGTCAGCCTGTCCCGCACGGCGTCCCACGCGGGATCCTCGGGGACGGTGGCGATGACGATCACGTCGCAGCCGGCGTCCTCGAGCCGGTGCAGCGCGGCGTAGAGCGCCGCGGCGTAGCCGGCGGGATCGCCGGGGAGGAGCTCGGCGTGCGGCCCGGTCGCGGTGCGGCTGCCGTGCTCGACGGCGCCGGCGCGCGACCCGGCCCGCGCGGCGCGATCGAGCTCGCCGCGGACGGCCTGCGGGGGGACCAGCGCCACCTGCGCACGGGGGGCGTAGTGGCGCGCGTGGGTCCCCGGGGACGGGGCGCGCTCGGCCGGGGCGGTGATCAGCCCGGCGGCCGCCTGGAGCGGCACGAGCGCGGCGATCGCCTCGGCCGTGACGTGCCCCGGGCGGAGCACCCGCGCCGGCGAGCGCGTGACGTCGACGATGGTGGACTCGATGCCGACGGCGGTCGGCCCGCCGTCGAGGATCGCGTCGATGCGTCCGCCGAGGCTCTTCTCGACGTGCTCGGCGGTGGTCGGCGAGATCTCGGTGGAGCGGTTGGCGCTCGGCGCGGCGATCGGCAGCCCGACCGCGTCGAGCAGGGCGCGCGCGACCGGGTGGACGGGGATGCGGATCGCGACCGTCGGCCCGCCGGCGGCGACCACGTCGGCGACGCGGTCGGCTCGGCGCGCGACGATCAGGGTGAGGGGCCCCGGCCACATGGCCTGCGCGAGCCGCTCCGCGTCCGGCGGCCAGCCGTCCGCGAGGGCGCGGGCGGACGCGACATCGGGGACGTGGACGATCAGCGGGTTGCCGGGCGGCCTCCCCTTCGCCTCGAAGATGCCGCGCGCCGCGCGCGCGTCGTCGGCGCGCGCGCCGAGGCCGTACACGGTCTCCGTGGGGAAGGCGACGAGCCCTCCGCGGCGGAGGATCTCGGCGGCCCGTGCGATGGATGCCGCGTCAGCGGCGAGCCGCTCGGTTCGCATGCGCCGCGGTCCATGTTGCCCGGGCGCGCGGGAGGCAAACGAAAAGCGATGGGGCGGTCACGGGGCGCTGGGCGCGCTGTGCGGGCGCCGTCGCGCTCACGGCTCGGCGGTGCGGCCGGAGGGAGCGGCTGTCGCCGCTGTCGTCGAGCCAGAGCAGCGCCGCGCGAGGTAGCCGGAGCGGCGCGATGGGAGGCGGCCAGAGCGGCGCCATCGAGCAGGGCGGGTGACGAGGAGCATGGGCGCGAGCTCGGCGCAGCCCCTTCCGCCGTTGCGGCCGCCGAGATCGAGGAGCGCGTTCGCGCAGCTGGTTCCTCCGCAGTGGTCAAGCAGAATCGTCGCGGCGCCGCGGGGTTCTGCGTGGTGGTTGCTCGCCAACCACTTGGTTGGTGAGCTCACCAACGGAGGGGTATTCCGCTCCCTGCGGACGCGCCGACACAGGAATTCGCGTCGCTGCCGGCAGCACCTCTCGGCTTGTGTGGCGAGTTCAATGGGCTACGGCTTCGCCGGTTCATCAATCTTCTCGTCGAACATGCGCTTCACTGCAGGCGGGGCATCCCGACGTACTCTGATCGACCCGTCCGACTCACGCACGAAGTTGGGCGCCAGGATGATCGTGGACTCGGGACGCCTGAATGCAGCAGGGTCCGACCGCGGTCCGGCATCTGGCCCGGCATACCATCCGATTTGTCCGTTGGGTAGCTTGCGACCGATGATGAGCCCATCACCATCGATAGGCCATTCGTCGGGCTTATAATATCCAATGGTCCCATCCGCGTGTTGGACGATCACAGCCTCAGGTAAGCTGTCCAATCGCTCGCGAACGCGCCTGAGCTCTGCGGCGATGGGCGACTCGATGTCCGACGATGGATCGGGATCAGATTGCTCAGGAGATTCGGGCGTCGGCGCCTCGTGATTCCGGGCGCCAAAGCCCATGCAGAAAGCCAATTGCGCCTTGGTCGAAGCGAGCTCGGTGCGTTCAGCGTCGCAGGCCTTGCCAGCGAGCCCGATGGCCGCAGGTGAGGATGACGCGCTCCGAGCCGCTTGGACGCTTGGTGCATCGCTTGGCACGAAGCGTCCGATAAAGGCGCCGGCGACGCCGATGGCGGCAATGAGCGCGACTGCGATGGATCGATGAATTATCATGGATGCATCTCACTGCTGCCGCTTCGCCGGCTCGTCAACCTTTCCACCGAACATCCGCTGCACCTGGGTTGGAGCACGCGCTCCGTTGATTGTAATCGTTCCATCTGCTTCACGCCCCCAGGTGATCGGCGGGATCTCCGGAGGATCGGATGGTCGAAATGCAGCAGGATCCGAACGCGGTCCGGCACTTGGTCCGGCATACCACCCGATTTCTCCGCTTTGTAACTTTCGCGCGATGACTTCTCCGTCGCCGTCGATCGGCCACTCGTCGGGTCTATAGATGCCCGTGCTTCCGTCGTTGTGCCGCACGATCACCGCCTCGGGATAGCTGTCCAAGAGCTTGCGATTCCGCCGGATCTCTGCGGTGCTTGGCATGCTTTGCGGGTCAATGGGCTCTCCCGGGTGAACTGGCTCGGCCGCCTCGGAGGTGCCGGACGGTTCGGTCTCGCGATCTCGCGTGTTGAAGATCATGCAGATGGCCAGTTGCGCCTTGATCGATTTGAGCTCGGTGCGGTCTGCATCGCAGCCATTGCCGGCGGGTACCGCGGCTGAAGGCGCGGACGATGCGCTCCGGCCCGGTGGCGCGCTCAGTGCGTCGCGCGGTACGGCGCGTCCTATGAAGGCGCCAGCTACACCGGCAATGAGCGCGACTGCGAGAAAGTTGCGAAATGTCATCATTGTCTCGCTAAAACATCGGACAGCCTGGAGGTACAGGCTGGCAAGATCCATGGTCTTGATTCGGCCATTCCTGGGGAATGATGTCGACGGAGCACGGCGTTACAAATAAACTCGGATCGGCCACAGGGCATACCTGCGTGCCCTCGGCCTCCAATTCTCTCACCCCAGCCATCACTTTAAGCTCGAATAGGATCTCTTGCTTGTCAGCGCCGACACCGCTGCACGCAGGCGTGAACGTTACCTGATTGACGCCCGAACAATATGCGGCGCAGAAGATCGGCGGATCGGTATAACAGAAAGGCAGGCCCGAATTTGGAACGGACTGCCCGCTGCTAGGAGTGCATTTCTTCGCTCCGATGGAGCAAAGGGCAAACGCAAGCACCACGATGCGCGGAACGGCTCGTTTCATGCGGTTCTCCTTTGGGACCAGGTACTCCTTCGGGGATCAAGACCTTGTCCGGTGCGCTGGCACCCAGGGGATGCGGTGTTGCGTCCGAACCTGACCCGCATGCTCTCCTGGCGAGCACCGCCATGCCGCAGAGTAGGAACTGGGTAACATAAACCACAAAGCAGAGATGAGCTGGCCCCGCGTATTCCGAGTACGCCGACGATCTTCTCACTGAAGCACGGCGTCAACGGTGATCAAGGGTACAATTTATGTCCATACGCGACCATCGATGGATCTCGGTGCAGACTCGGCGCTGGAAGAGAGCTCATGAGCGCACGCGAGACAGCGTCTGACGTCGGTCAGCACCTTGAGGGCCGTCGGCCCGAGCTCGTCCTTGCCTAGTTTCCGCGGGGGCCGCGCTGCCGTGCCGGGCGCGCCACGGAGCTCGCCGCACTCGTGACTCGGCAGCGCGGCCGAGGGAGCGCCCGTCGCCGTCGGCGTCGATGCAGAGCGGCGCCGTGGTGAGGTGGACGCGCTACTCGCTGGATCGACCGGTGCGCTACCGAGCGTCTCGACCTTTCCAGCCGCTCGGAGGCCCTCCGCGTGGTCTCGACCCATCGCCAGGCTCCTCTCGAGCCGATGGCTTGATCGGGGCCACGCCGTTTGTATGTGCTGGGGCATCGACGCGCACCGCGAGCACTGCCTCGGAGAGGACCATCCGGACAGGGAGCGCGCCGCGACCTGCGACCAGGTGCAGCCGAAGTTGTTTCCGAACGGGCTCACCATCATCAAGGCCTCGCCGACCGCGGAGGCGGGCAACACCGCGCGTGTCGCCCGGCTCCTCGACGAGGAGCCGTCGATCGGCGAGTTCCTGAAAGGGATCCCGGCGCCCGGGAAGATGACGCTGCTCCACACGACGCAGCGGTGGGTCAAGACGGGCAAGGAGCTCGAGGCGATCGAGCACCGGCGGGACGAGCTCGCCGCGAAGGAGAAGACGGCGCCGGTGACCAAGGCGACGATCGCGGCGGCGCGCAGCCAGTGGTTCCGGGTCGTGTCCGCGGTGCTCTCCAACCTGGAGCTCTCCGATGCGCCGAACGAGGCGATGGAGACGATCCGCGGGCCCGTCGTGAAGGCCTCGGAGCGGGCTGGAAAGCGGTATGGCGGGGCGCCCGCGGGCCAGGGGTCGAGCGGGCAGGAGCCGCGGGAGCCGGCGGTGGGTGAAGAAGGGGAACAGGAGGCGGCGCGAGGGACGGCGAGCTCGTGAGCTGAGCCGACCACCGCGAGCGCCGCGCGAGGTCAGCCGCCGGCTGGCTCGCGGCAGCGCGTGCTGCCCTCCTTCCGCGGGGTTGCGCTGCTGTGCCTGGCGCGTCGCCGTGCTCGCCGCGCTCAAGGGCCTTTCGCGCGGCCGAGGGAGCGGCCGTCGCCGTCGGCGTCGATCCAGAGCGGCGCCGTCATCGCGAACGGCGCGATCTCGCCCGGGTCCCCCGCGAGCACCGGCTCGAGCGGCCGCCGCCCCCGGACGATCGCGACGACGAAGGTGTCCTCGGCGACGGAGATCGCGCCGTGCGCGCTCTGCCCGGGCCCGCGGTCGCCGCGCGCCGCGCCGGCGCGGGCGTCCGGCCGCGGCGCTCGTCGCCCGCCGCCGGCTCCGAGGACGACGGGGATCGCGATCTCGTCGAGGAGCGCGCCCGTGGTAGTGGTGCGCGCGCCTTCCAGCGGGATCGGCGCGCCGATCGCGACGCCGCCGACGAGCACGTGGAGCTCGCGCGCGTCGACCCACGGGGCGCGCTCGACGCGGATCGAGAGCGAGAGCGGCCCGCCGCGGGACCCGCGCCGCAGCGAGGCGACGCCGCCCTGGCGGGTGTCGCCGAGGCGCATCGTCACGAACGGCCCGTTCGTGATCACCACGTCGCGCCGGCGCCGCAGGCCCGCGACGAGATCGGCCACGTCGAGCCGGCCCGGATCATCGTCGGCCACGGCGACGTACGTGCGCGGGGTACCCGCCTCCGCGCCGTGCAGCCCGTGGCTGTCGCTGGTCGCCGTCGGCGTGACCGGGTGGGACGCGCGGAGCAACGCCCAGAGCTCCTCGAGCGCGCGGTCCCGCGCGGCCGCGTCGCGCCCGGTCCAGACCTCGACGGCATCGGCGCCGGCGCCGTCTCCGACGATCTGCGCGAGCTGGCTCGGGCCCTGACCCGGCGCGACCTGCGGCGCTCCGGATCCATGCAGCGGTGAGCCGCCGCCGTGCTGCCGGCTCACCTGGACGACGCGCTCGCCGGGCAGCGCGCGCACCTCGCGCAGGATCGCGCCCGCGGTCTCGTCGACCCACCGCAGCGCGCCCTCGCGGGGCGCGGCCGCCTCGCTGCCGAGCGGGAACACGCCGAGGCTCCCGAGCCCGGCGCCGCTCCGGCCGCTCGTGAGCTCCACGCCCGGGAGCATGCGCAGCCTCGTCTCGAGCCGCAGGGCGGCGACGTCCGGCTGGAGATCCGAGGCGAGGTTGTGCTCGCTCGCCACCGCGCACTCCACGCCCTCCGCCGCGCTCCAGAGGAGCCGCAGGGCCGAGGAGACGCCCGCGTCGGCGCTCCGCGCCGTGTGCTGCCGGAGGTCGCAGGCGATGTAGCCCGACGTGTCGACCACCCGCTCCAGCGTGAGATCGAGCCGCGACGTACCGCCGTCCGCGACGTCGACCGTCGCCTCGGCGAGCGCGTACTCGGGCCCGCGCGACGCGACGACCCGGACTCGCCCGGGAGGCAGGGAGACATCGAGCTCGCCCATGGGCGCGAGCCGGGGCGGCGAGAGGGCCTTGCCGGTCGCCGCGTCGAAGAGGCTGATCTTCGCCGGCGCGAGCGGACCGAGGGGATCGGGGGCGGCGGCGGGCGCCGAGGCGCCGCCCTCGTGCACCCCGAGGTAGAGCCGGCCGGCGCCGGAGAGCGTGAGCCGCGCGGGGGCCATCTCGCCTGCGCGGATCCGGGTCCGCGCGCTCCCCAGCGCGCGGCGGCCGCTCCCTTCGAAGCCGACGAGGTAGAGGCCGGGCGGCGCCTCGGCGGCGAGCGGCGCGCCATCGCCGGTTCGCAACCACAGATCGAGCGCGGCGGCGGGCGGCGCGGCGCCGTCCTCGGCGATCGGCGTCAGCGTCGCCTTGCCGGCGAGGGGCGGGAGCGGCGCGCCGCGCCCGTCCACGAGCTCGAGCGCGACGCCGCCGGGCGCGCCGCCGCCCAGAAAGAAGAGCTCCGTCTCGACGGCGAGCGAGTCGCCGCGCGGCGCGACCGCGAGGATCCGCTGGTACGCGGCGCGCCCGCCGGGCGGCAGCGCGGCCTGCCGGGCGAACGTCACGTCGCTGAAGCCTTCGCCGCTCCGCGCGCGGACAGTCGCGCCGTCCACCGGGGCGAGCGCGTACGCGACGCCGGTCCCGACGCCGGCCAGGTACGGCGCCTCGAGCTCGCCGCGGAGCCCCGGCGCCATCCCGGGCGCGACGTGCTCCGCCGCGCCCCAGTGGACGACGTCGCCGAGGTCGAGCGCCTCGACCGGGCGGTCACCGTCGTTCTGGAGCGACGTCGTGATCATCACCGCCCGGTCGCCCGGCCGGAGCGTGTAGCGGGTGGTGACGGAGAGCGCGCCGCTGGCGAGATCGCGCCCGCGCACCTCGCCGCGCGCCTCGATCCAGGCGGCGCCGTCCTCGCCGCCGCCCGTGGTGATGTCGCGGTAGATCACCTGCCGCGGCGGCGCGCCGAGCCGCGTGACGATCTGCCCGAGCTCGTCGCGGCGCGCCCGCGCGTCCGCGGCGTCGATGAGGTTGCCGCCGCTCTCGGCGAGGCCGGTCCCGGGGCCGAGCTGATCGACGACCACGGCGATCTCGTCGTTCTCGAGCACGTAGTCGCCGGGCCGCCCCGCCGCGAGCGGACCGGAGAGCGCGTCCGCGGGCCCCGTGATCCGCCGGACGCGCGCCGGCTGCGCGACGCCGCCGTCCCTCGGGCAGAGATCGCCCTGCTCCGCGCCGCCGCGGCCCCACCGGCAGAGCATCCCGAGGCGCTCGACGGCGCCGGAGGACACGACGACGCTGCCGCCCTGCACGGGCGGCGCGCAGGTCGCGGAGGCGAACGCGAGCGCAACGAGGCGCGCCGAGCGGAGGGCGTGGCGCGCGGCGCGCCCCCCGCGCGCGGGGCTTCTGGCGGGGGTGCGGGGGCTCTCGGGCGAGCGGGTCATCGGTCCTCTTCCGATGCGCGGCCGCGGCGCGGCTTGGGTCAGGAACGCTCGGTGGCGAGGACGAAGAGGGCGGCGAGCCCCAGGCCGACGCCGAGCGCGCGGCGAGCGGTGAACACCTCGCCGAAGAGCAGCGGCGCGAAGAGCGCGGCGATCGCGATGCCGCCGGCGAACACGATCGGCCCCGTCGCGGTCACCGGACCGCCGATGCGGAGGGCCATGAAGGTGAGCGTCGCGACGCCGCTGATGCACAGGCCGGCGGCGCAGGCCCAGAGCACCCCCTGAGCCGACGGAGGCGTCTCCGTGCCAGGGCGGAGGAGGAGGAAGACGAGGATCCCGACGGCCGCGGTGCCCTCGAGGCACAGCGCGCCAAGGGCGTCTCCGACCCGGCCTGCCGCCGCGCGCAGCATCAGGTAGTGACCGGCCATGCAGAGCGCGGCGAGGAGGGCAGGGACGTACCAGGCGGACATGTCGTGCCTCGCAGCCTACTCGTCGTCCACCATCTCCGGGTAGTCGCCGGGCGCGAGGTTGTCGAACCGGGTGCACGACGAGGTGAACCGCGTGAGCACCTTGCCCGTCGGCCCGTTGCGCTGCTTGGCGACGATGAGCTCGGCGATGCCTTTGTGGTTGGTCGTCTCCGGGTTGTAGTACTCGTCGCGGTAAATGAAGATGATGTTGTCGGCGTCCTGCTCGATCGCGCCCGACTCGCGGAGATCCGACAGCTGAGGGCGCTTGTCCTTGGTGGTCCGCGTCTCGACGGCGCGGTTCAGCTGGGAGAGCGCGATGACCGCCACCTTGAGCTCCTTCGCGAGCTGCTTGAGCCCGCGGGAGATCTCGCTGATCTCCTGCTCGCGGCTGCTCACGCCGTCCCGCCCCTTCATGAGCTGCAGGTAGTCGATGACGATGAGCCCGATGCGCCGTCCCGAGCTGCCGTCGCTGGGCGGCCGGTCGTACTCGGCCTGGATGCGCCGCACCTTGGCGCGCAGCTCGAGGAGGGAGATGGCCGGCGTGTCGTCGATCCAGATGGGCAGGGTGGACAGGAACGAGGCGGCCTCCGTCAGGCGGCGCCAGTCGTCGGGCTGCAGGAAGCCCTGGCGGAGCTTGCCGACATCGACGCGGCCCTCGCTGCAGACCATACGTGTCGCGAGCTGCTCGCGGGGCATCTCGAGCGAGAAGACGGCGGCGCCGAAGCCGGGATCGTGCCGCTCGACGCCGTGCCCCGACTGGTCGGGCCCCGGGGAGCTCACGGTGCGCGGCGACGCCACGTTCACGGCGAGGTTCAGGACGAACGACGTCTTGCCCATGCCGGGGCGGGCGGCGATGATCGAGAGGTCGCCGTCGTGCAGGCCTGCCGTCTTGGCGTCGAGCTTCTCGTACCCTGTCGAGATGCCGGTGATCCGGTCGCCGCGCTCGGCGGCGGCGGTGATCTGCTCGAACGCGGCCTTGAGCACCTGGGCGATGGGCTGGGTCGCCGTCCCCTGGGGCGTGCGCGCGAGCTGGTAGACCGCCTGCTCCGCGCCGTCGATGTACTCCTGCACCACCCCGACGTCGCCGTACCCCTCGGCCGCGACGCGCTGGCACGTGGCGATGAGCTGCCGCACGCGCCATTTCTCGTAGACGACCCGCGCGTGCGCCGCGACGTGCGCGACCGCGGGCGTCGCGTCCGCGAGCTGGGCGAGGTACGCCGCGCCGCCCACCTGGGCGAGGCGCTCCCGGTCGCGCAGCCACGACGCGACCGAGACGATGTCGATGGGCGTGCCGGCGGCCGCGAGCTCCTGGGCGGCCTCGTAGACGCGGCTGTTCGCCTCGCTGTAGAAGTGGTCCGCTTTCAGGATCTCGAGCACCCGATCGAGCGCGTCGCGGTGCAGCAGGATGGCGGAGAGCACCGCTGCTTCGGCGTCGAGGTCGTGCGGCGGCACGCGTCCGGCGACGATGGGAGGCTCGATCCTCTGAGGCCGCTGGCCTCGGCGCTCCATCATTCTCATCATCCGTGCTTCTCCTCCCCACCGATTCCCCCCATCCCGCCCCGAGCTTTTCCACAGGTGCCGAAATGGGCGACGCCCCGGAGAGGAAACGTTCCTCCGGGGCGTCGGGTGCAGGGTTGATTTCCGTCTACCAGAACATGGGCAGCCCTGAGAAGGGTTTCTGTTTGCATTGCAGTGAGCGTTCGTGCGGTGGGCATCCCAATGCTGGTTTCACGTCGAGGGGGCGCTCTTCCATCGTCGGAGGCATGGTCCGAGGCATGGTCGAAGCCTTGCTCGGACGCTTTCGCGGAGGCCTCGTCGGCGGCCGCTGCCGAGGGGCCTCGCGGCGAGGCGCCGACGCCGGCGGCGAGGTATGGAAATTGAGCAACCCCGGTCTCATCGCCATTTCTTTTCGCGCTTGACTCAGCTGCGATGACGCTTCGCGCCTCGGCGTGAGCCATCGCGGGGAGCCGCCATTGTGGATCACAAAACACGCCATACAAGGATTGAGCCCGCCGAGGTGGTCTGCGTCGGTGAAGCGCTGTGGGATCTCTATGCGCCCGAAGGCATTCCGCTCGAGCAAGCGAAATTGCTGCGCCGCGTGCCGGGGGGCGGGGCGGTGAACACCGCGACGGCGCTCGTCCGGCTCGGCATACGGTCGGGGCTGTGCGCCGCGCTGGGCGATGACGCGATGGGGCGCGGGCTCAAGGACGAGGTCGCTGCGGCCGGCATCGACGTGGGACGGCTCGCGCTGAGCGCGGCGCGCACAGGCCTCATGCTCGTGGCGATCGAGCGCGGCGAGGCGCGCTTCGCGGGGTACAGGCAGGGCGACAGCGAGGCGCAGGCGCTCGCTGCAGCGATGCCCGAACGATGGCAGACCCGGGTCGTACACTTCACCGGGATCGCGCCGGTGCGCGGGGCGAGCGGCGCGCTCGCGCGGGCGGCCGCGAGCGCTCGCCGCGAAGGGTGCGCCGTCTCGGTCGACGTCAACGCGCGCCCGCGGATGTGGCCGCGCGCCGAGCGCGCCGCGTCCGTCCCCGGCGCGGGGGCCGGTACCGCGTCGGCTTCCGACGCCGGCGCAGGCGTGCGCGGCTGCTTCCGGCTGTTCGGGCAGGCGGACCTCGTGAAGTGCAGCGCCGGCGACCTCGACGTGCTGGGGACGA
Source organism: Sorangium sp. So ce693 (assembly GCF_051521375.1). Lineage (NCBI taxonomy): Bacteria > Pseudomonadati > Myxococcota > Polyangiales > Polyangiaceae > Sorangium > Sorangium sp. So ce693. The sequence goes on along the minus strand of NZ_CP150347.1, from coordinate 10,001,546 downwards.
CGGCGCGCGGGCTCCGCGAGCGCCTCCGCCCCGACGCGACGCTGGTCGTCACCGATGGCGCGCGGGAGACGCTCCTGCTCGGCCCCGGGGGCGAGCGCGCCGTGGCGCCGCGCCCGGTGCGCCCGCACGATCCGACGGGCGCGGGCGACGCCTTCTGCGCCGGGATGCTGGCGAGCCTCGTCTGGGAGGGGCGAGCGCGGTGGGGGGACGCGGCGCTCATGTTGCGCGCGGTGGCGCGGGGGCACGACGTCGCGCGGGCGTGGGTCAGGCGGAAGCGCGGCTGAAGAGGGCGCGCCGGCGCAGCGGGAGAGGGAACTCGGCTGAAGGGGGCGCGCCGGCGCAGCGGGAGAGGGAGCGCGGCTGGAGGGGAAGCGCGGGAGCGCGGGCTGAGCCGCGCTCCCAGGCGCTGCGCTACTTGGCGGAGACCGTGACCTCGACCGACGCCGTGATGGACGGGGCGAGGCGGATCACGACGGGGTGGGCGCCGAGCGACTTGATCGCGTCGGTCTCGATGCGGCGGCGGTCGACGCTGAAGCCCTGCGCGGCGAGCGCCTCTTCGATGTCGCGCGCCGTGACCGACCCGTACAGCTTGTCGCCCTCGCCGACCGGGCGGCTGATCGTGAGCTTGACCTGGTTGAGCTTGGCCGCGAGCTGCTCCGCCTCGGAGCGCGTCTTGGCGGCGCGCGCCTCGGCGACCCGCTTCTCGTGCTCGATGCGGGACACGTTCTCGGCGGTGGCGCCCACCGCGAGGCCGCGCGGGATGAGGTAGTTGCGCGCGAAGCCGGGGCGAACCTTCACGAGCTCGCCGCTCTTGCCGACGTTGTGGAGGTCCTCCGTGAGGACCACATGGATGTGGGTTGCCATGATCGACCTCCTACGCCGTGACGGTGAACGGCAAGAGCGCGATGTTGCGCGCGCGCTTGATCGAGAGGGTCACCTTGCGCTGGTGGCGCGCGCAGTTGCCGCTGATGCGGCGCGGGACGACCTTGCCACGCTCCGAGATGAAGTACTTGAGCGCCTGCGGGTCCTTGTAATCGATGACCAGCGCCTTGTCCGCGCAGTAGCGGCAGACGCGCTTCCGGCCCGTGCGGCGGCGCCCAGGGGCGTCGGCGTTCAGGTCGGGCGTGCGCCCGAAGTCGCGATCGTCGTAGTCAGCGCCGCCGTTGCGGCCCATGTCACTGTTGCGGCCGTTCATAGCTCAGCTCTCCTCCTCGTCGGCGGCGCCTTCCGCCTCAGCCTCTTCGGCATCGTCGAGTTCGCCCGCCGGGGCCTGCTCGGAGCTCCGGTCGATGCGGCGCTCCGGCTCGATCAGGCCGAGCTGGCGCTCGCGCGAATCGTCGCGGTCGTCCTCCAGCGGCGTGAGCTCGAGGCGCTCGAACTTCACGTCCTCGTCGGCGATCGTGACGCCATCGACCTCGACGTCGTTGCGCACGAGCACCGTCTGGTACTTCAGCACGCCGTCGGAGAGGCGCAGGTTGCGCTCGACCTCGGAGACGACCTTCCCGCCCCCGAGGTACTTCAGGTACACGTAAACGCCGCGGCGGTGCTTGGCGATGTCGTACGCGAGGCGGCGGCGCCCCCACGTCTCGACCTTGGTCAGCCGGCCCGACTCGCGTCCGACGACCTCGGCGAGGCGCGACCCGATCCGCTCGGCGCCGTCGGCGTCGATGTCGGGTCGCAGGATGTAGATCGTTTCGTACTCTCTGGCGCGCCCGGGCGCCGTTACCTGTCGGCTCATTCAGTCTTCCCTCTCGGCCAATGGCCCCGGGGCGGTGCCCCGGAGCGAGGAAAGGAACAGCCTGTCGAGCGACGCACCGGCGAGCTCGGCAGGCTGTTCCGTAGAGGATCAGGGCTTCTGCGTCGGGGGGAGGAGACCCTTCCCTTCCTTCGCGGCGGGGGCTGGATCCGTCGACCCATCCCCCTCGCCCTTCTGCCTCTTGCCCGGCTTGGGCCGGGTGTTTCGGACGTTCATCGCGGCGTCGAAGCCGCGGGCGGCGACTTCTAGCACACTTTGGACAGCTTGCTTCAAGCAGTCGGGCAGGCTCGCGCGCTCGACGGCGTCGAACCCCGACAGGACGTAATCCGCGACCTCGCCCCGGAAACCCGGCGGCGGCCGTCCTACCCCGAGGCGGACGCGCCCGAAGTCGCCCGTCCCGCCGTGGGAGATGATCGAGCGCAGCCCGTTGTGCCCCGCGTGCCCGCCGCCGACCTTGAGGCGAACCGTGCCGAACGGCAGGTCGAGCTCGTCGTGGAGCACGATCAGCTCGGAGGGCGCGACCTTGAAGAAGGCCATCGCCGGCTGCACGCTGCGCCCCGACTCGTTCATGTAGGTCATCGGCTTGAGCAGGATCGCCTGCTGTCCGGCGATCTCTGCTCGCGCGTGGACGCCCGAGAACTTCTCGCGGAACGGATCCGCCCGGACCTCGTCGGCCAGCGCGTCGATGGCCATGAAGCCGACGTTGTGCCGGTGAGCAGCGTATTCCTTGCCGGGGTTCCCCAGGCCGACCACGAGCAGCATGACGAGCTGGTTCTGCTGAGTCCCTGGAATTGGGCAGGCGATGCAGGTGAGGCAGGCGAGGCGCGGGCAGGGCGGGCCGCGCGCGCCCCGCGGTGCGGAGGCGCGCGAGGCGGCCCGCTCCCGGATTACTTCTTGTCCTTCTTGTCGCCGCCCGCGGGGGCCGCGCCCTTCGCGGGGGCAGCCGCGCCGGCGGCGGGCGCAGCGGCCGCACCAGCGGCCGGCGCGCCGGCGGCGGGCTTCGCCTCTTCCTCGGGGCCAGCCTTCTCGGGCGCGTTGACGACGGCGATCGTCTGGTCGTCCGCGAGGAGCGTCTTCACGCCCTCCGGCAGCTTCAGCCCGCTGGCCTTGTACGAGTCGCCCAGGTCGAGCTCGGTCACGTCGATCTCGATGAACGACGGGATCTTCTCCGGCAGGCAGCGCACGGGGATCGTGCGGAAGATCTGCTGGAGCACGCCGCCGGTGACCACGCCCTTCGGCTTGCCAACGCAGCGGAAGGGGATCTGCACGTCGACGGGCTGGTCGAGCTTCACCTGGATGAAGTCGGCGTGGACGAGCTCCCGCGAGATGGGGTGGTAGTCGTAGTCGCGCACCATGACGGTGAGCGTCTGGCCGTTCTCGATGGCCAGCTCGACGACGGAGTTCTTGCCGTGGTCGGAGCCGAGCACCTGAAGGAGCGCCTTCGGCGAGATGGCGACCGACTGCGGCGCGAGCTCGCGCCCGTAGGCGATGGCGGGAATCTGTCCGGCGCGGCGCAGGCGGCTCGACGCGCTCTTGCCGCTATCCTCGCGCCTCGTGGCGTTGAGCTTGATGATGTCCATGACGACGGCTCCAGAAGTGATCCGGGTGTCCGCGGTGCGCGGTCCACCCCGGCGTAGGGTGCGGCGCTATAGCAGAACGGAGAAGAGAAAGTCGAGCCTTCGTCCGCCGGAGGGCGCGTTTTGTGTCTTTTGAGTGTTCTGGCAAGGGGGCGCGGGCGACCTGCGTCGCCGGTGCGTCCCGCCGCCGAACGCGCGCGGCCGGTCAGACGAAGAGCGAGCTCACCGAGTCCGAGTGATGGATGCGGCGGATCGCCTCGGCGAGCAGCCGCGCCACCGAGACGACCTTGAATTTACCGGAGGCCCTCGCCTCGTCCGAGAGCGGGATCGAGTTCGTCACCACGACCTCGGTGAGGGGCGAGTCCTTGATGCGCTCGACCGCCGGGCCGGACAGGACCGGGTGCGTGGCGCAGGCGGCGACGCTCCTGGCGCCCTGCTTCATCAGGGCGTTGGCGGCGTTCACCAGGGTGCCGGCGGTGTCGATGAGGTCGTCGAGGATGAGGCAGTGCTTGCCGGCCACCTCGCCGATGATGTTCATGACCTCGCTCTCGTTCGCCCGCTCGCGGCGCTTGTCGATGATCGCGAGCGTGCCCTGGAGGCGCTTCGAGTAAGCGCGGGCCCGCTCCACGCCGCCCGCGTCCGGGGAGACGATGACCACGTCCTTGCCGTAGTGCTCGCGGAGGTGGTGCTCCAGCAGCGCCGGCATCGCGAACAGGTGGTCGAACGGGATGTTGAAGAACCCCTGGATCTGCCCGGCGTGCAGGTCGAGCGCGACGATCCGGTTCACCCCGGCGGCGACGATGAGGTCGGCGACGAGCTTCGAGGTGATCGGCGTCCGCGGCGCGACCTTCCGGTCCTGCCTGGCATAGCCGTAGTAGGGGATGACCGCCGTGATGGAGCCGGCCGAGGCGCGGCGGAGCGCGTCGACCATGATCAGGAGCTCCATCACGCTGTCGTTGACCGGCGAGCAGGTGGGCTGAACGACGTAGGTGTCGACGCCTCGGACGTTCTCCTGGATGACGCAGAACGTCTCGCCGTCCGAGAAGCGCGACACGCGCGACTTCCCCATCGGTTGCTCCAGGACCTGACAGATTTCCTGGGTAAGCGGGAAATTGGCGTTGCCGGAGAAGATACTGACTCTCTTGAACACGGCGCGCCTCCAGCCCGTTTCGGGGAGCGCGGCTCTATCAGTCGGCCATGGGCACGTCAAGCGACTCTGTACAGCGATCGCTTGGCTGTACGTGCGTATCGTGACGGGCGGCGCTGTTCTCGCCTGTGTCCACCCGCATTTCGTTCGGCGCTGCTTCGGGTTAGGTAGCGGCTGTGGAGTATTTTGCTGCCGCCGCTTCCGGGCAGGGCGGGCGCGCCGCGGCCGGGCCGCGGGGCAGCCTGGTGATCATCGGCAATTTCGACGGCGTTCATCTGGGGCACCAGGCGCTGCTCGCCGACGCGGCGCTGGACGCGGAGCGGCGGGGGCTCGAGCCGGTGGCGCTCACGTTCGCCCCGCACCCCGCGAGCGTCCTCGGCCGGACCCCGCCGGCGACGCTGACGGCGCTGCCGCGCAAGATCGAGCTCATCCAGCGCGTGCAGCCGACGATCCGGGTCGACGCGGTGACGTTCGACCGCGCATTTGCGGCCCAGACGCCGGAGGAGTTCGTGCGGCGCGTGCTGCTCGATCGGCTCGCGGCGCGCGTCGTCCTGGTCGGCGCGAACTTCCGGTTCGGCCGCGGGCGCGCCGGCGACTTCACGACGCTCGGGCGCCTCGGCGAGGATCTCGGCTTCGAGACGCGATCGCACCCGCTCGTCGGCGACGCCGAGGGGGCCTGGTCGAGCACCCGCGTCCGAGCGGCCCTCGCGCGCGGGGATCTCGAGTCGGCCGAGCGGATGCTGTCGCGCCCGCACATGCTGTCGGGCGTCGTCGCGCAGGGGGCGAGGCGGGGCCGGACGATCGGCTTCCCCACCTGCAACATCGACGAGATCGACGAGGCGCTCCCGCCGTTCGGCGTGTACGCGACGCTCGTCGATCGGGTGACCTCGTCGGGCCGCGCGATCGCGCTCGCGCGCGGCGTGGCCAACCTCGGCGTCCGGCCGACGGTCGAGGCGTCGGGGCAGGCGCGGCCGAACCTAGAGGTGCACCTCTTCGACGTCGACGAGGATCTCTACGGCGCGGCGCTGCGCGTGCACCTGATCGCCCGGCTGCGCGAGGAGCGGCGGTTCTCCGGGCTGCCGGAGCTCAAGGCGCAGATCGCGCGCGACGCCGAGGCGGCGCGCGCGCGGCTCGCGTCGATCAGCGCGGATCCGGCGGCGGAGGGGGCGTTTCGCTGAGCGGTCCGGCCAGGGTGAGCGAGCGTCGGATGTGGTAGCGTCGGCGGCGATGGAGCGCCGGGAGCTCGACGGGCTGACGCGGGAGGAGCTGATAGCGCGCGCCGAGGGGCTCGGGGTGGCGCGGCCGCGCCTGCTCACGAAGGTCGAGCTCATCGACGAGATCGTGGCGCGCACCGCGCAGAGCGAGCCGGAGCGGGCCCGCCTCCGCGGCTTCCTCGGGCGGGCGCGCGATCTGCTCTCGCGCGTGGTCGAGCGGGGCCTGCACATGCCGGAGACCGCGCGCGCGCTGCGCGGCGAGGCGCCGCCGGAGCAGTGGCCGCCGCCCCCGCCGCCGCCGCCGCCGCGGTCCACCACGACGCTCGCCGAGATCTATGCGTCCCAGGGGCACACGGACCGCGCCATCGCGGTGCTCGACGAGATCCTCGCGCGAGCGCCGGAGGACGAGGATGCGCGGCGGCTCCGGGAGAGGCTCATCGAGAGCGCGCCGCGCGGGCAGGGGGCAGGCGCGGAAGCGCCGGGCGTGGACGCGGAGGACGCGGATGCGGACGCGGAGGACGCGGATGCGGACGCGGAGGATGCGGACGCAGCGGCGGAGGATGCGGACGCAGCGGCGGAGGATGCGGACAGCGCCGCCGCGGAGACTTCCCCTGCTCCGTTCGCGCGGGACGATGGCGCGACTGAGCCACGCGGGGCCGCGATCGCGAGCGAGCACCAGGGGCAGCCCGGGCCCGTTGCCGGAGCGCCTGGCGACGTTCCGGTGCAGCTACCGCGAGATCCGTCGCCTGCAGGTGTCGAAGCGCCGGCGTCGCCCGTCGCCCCAGGGGTGGCGCCGGGTCTTGCGGCGGCCTTGCGCGACGAGCGCGCGGAGCTCCCGGCGCGGTATGACGTCGACGAGATCGTCGGTATCGCGGTCGATCACGAGACAATCTACCTCTACTGGGAAGTGCGACCCAGGACGCTCGCGCGAGCGCGGGCGCGTCGCCCGGAAGGGCAGCTCGCCATCCGCGTCGTCGCGGTGATGCCGAGCTGGGAGCGGCCCGTGGTCGAGCAGCGGGATCTCGCCATCGACGCGCTCTTCGGCGACATGTTCGTGCGCGACATCCCGTCCGGCGCGAACCTCCGCATGTGCACGGGCTGGCTCGCCGGCGAGGTGTTCGAGCCTTTCGCGGTCGGCCTCGAGGTCGCTGTGCCACGCGCGTTGCCGGCTTCGCCGAGGCCGCCCTCGGAGGAGCCTCCGGCCTCTGTGCCGGCGCTGACCGGTGAAACCTCGGAGGAGCGTCCGGCCTCTGTGCCGGCGCTGACGGGTGAAACCTCGGAGGAGCGTCCGGCCTCTGCGTCGGAACTGACAGGTGAGATCCCGCCGAGCAGCCCCAGTGCGTCGATGAACGTCGCGGAGCGGGACATCGAGGGCGACGTCGGCGATGCGGCATCCCCGGCGCGTGACGCGATCACCGCGGGGACGGCGTCCCTGTCGATTCCAGGTGCCCGCGGAGAGCACGGCGAGCCTGTCGCCGTGCTCGGCGCGAGCGGAGGCTCGGTGACCACGGCGCTGCGGGCGTCGAGCGCGCAGGTCGCCAGCGATGGAGCGGAGGTCGAGGCGGCCGCGGCGGCGGTCGTCACGAGCAGCGACGTGGAGCCCGCTGCGCCGGCCGCGACCAGCGACGTGGCCGCCGAGGCTGTCCGAGCGGCCGCGCCTCGCGGCCTCGAGGCGGTCGCGCCTGGGCGCAGCGCGACGCTCGTCGCGGAGCCGACGCTCGCGTTACCCGACCAGGCGCCGGCGCGCTTCGCCTCGGGAACGGCGCCGACGCCCGAGGCGATCGCGCAGGCGGTCGCGGCGACCCGCGGCGCGGCGAGCGAGGGACCAGCCCGCTTCCCGTCGGGAACGGCGCCGACGCCGGAGGCGATCGCGCAGGCGGTCGCGGCGACCCGCGGCGGTTCGAGCGAGCTGCTCCGAGGAGGCGGCGGGGGCGCGGGACCTCACGCCAGCGAGGCGCTCCGGCGCACCAGCGCGGAGCGGGGCCTCTCCCCGGGCAGCGGGCCGCGCCTTGGCGCCGATCGGGGACGATCCCTGGGCGGTGGAGCGGAGCTCTGGCGGAGCTTCGCCACCCGGGCGCGCCCGCCTTCCCGGGGCCGCTGAGCGAGCCGGTCGACCCGCACGCAACTCGCGATGCGCGGCGGTCGACCCTCTTCGCGTGCACCCGAACCACCGATCCATCGCAAGCTCCGCTCTCTTCCTCCTCGGCGCGCTCGCCTGCGCTCTGCTCACGCCGCGCGCACGCGCGGAGCTCCCCCTCGATGACGAGCCCACGGTGCTCGACCCGCGCGTGGACCGCCTCGACACCGCACCCCACGAGCTCTGGGCTGCGCCCCCGGGCAGCGCGCAGCCGCTGTGGCTCGCTGTGGAGCTCGGGATCGCTCGGCTCGAAGGCGGCCAGCGCTCCCTCACCGGCATGCTGCTCGCGAGCATCCCCCTCGAGCGGCTATCCACCCGCTCTGGCGCGCCGTCTCCGCCGTCCGCCGTCGCCGAACCCGCGGCGCCTCGGCTGAAGCCTGCCCCCGTGACCCCGAGCCCGCCACGCGCGGCGCCGGAGAGCGAGCTCCCGGAGCCACCTCCGCCCGCGCAGCCAGCCGAGGCCGAGCCGCCGCTCCCGCTGCCGGTCCGGGTCACGCCAGCGATGGCCCGCGCGATCGTCGAGGCGGCGCTGCGGCGATCCCGCCTCCTCGATCCCGAGGCGCGCATCGACGCGATCGCGTCGCGCGCGCGGACGTCGTCGCTCTTCCCGGAGCTCCGGCTCCGCGTCTCGCGGCTCGTCGATGAAGCCGAGAGCCTGGCCCCCACGGAGTACGATCCGACGCGAAGGACGGCGTCCGGCGGCACGAGCCTGTGGCTCGAGGCGCGCGCGACCTGGCGGCTCGACCGGATCGTCTTCGCCGACGAGGAGATCGCCCTGGAGCGCCTCCGCCGCGAGCGCGCCGAGCTGCAGACGAAGCTCACGGCGCGCGTGCTCGAGCTGCTCTTCGCGTGGCAGCGCGCCGTCGCGCTCGCGGCCGATCCGGGCCAGAGCCCCGAGGAGCACCGCACCGCGACGCTCGCGGCGCTCGAAGCGGAGGCGGCCCTCGACCTGCTCACCGGCGGCTGGATGACGCGGTGGCGCGCTGCGCGCGAGTGAGCCCGCGTGCCTCCGCCCGCGCAGGGCGCCCGCGCGCTACAGGATGGTCTGCGAGAGCGTCACCGCGCGCCTGCCGGTACCGGCGTCTCCGTCGGGATCGGTCACCGTCACCTCGATTTCCACGACCTTCCCGAGCAGCTCCTCGATCTTCCGCTCGCCATCCAGCCGGAACCGCAGCCCGGCGAGCTTGCAGAAGCCGCCTTCGTCGGGATCCAGGGTGAAGATGACCTCGAGCGGCTCGATCGCATAGCCGAGCTCGGGCACGAGGCCGTTCACCACGGTGAGCGAGCCGGACCGGCGGAGGTTCTTGAGCCGGATGGCGACGAAGATGTGGTAGCCGCCTTGCGGCCCAGCCTCCACCTGGACCTCGTCGAGGTCATCGAGCGGGAAGTAGTCGGCCTGCCCCTCCCCGACGAAGACGACCGGCTCCTCCCCTGGGGCCGGCTTGCAGAGGTCCGGCTCGGCGTCCGCGTTCCACGAGGTGGTGTAGGGCTCGAGCTGCCGGGGATCCACGTCGGGGGCGCTGCAGCCGCCGGCCACGCAGGTCTGCGGCGCCGGGCAGGTGGCCGCCCCGGGCGCGACGACGCACTCCCGCTCGAGGCGCACCCGGAGCAGCAGCGTGCGGCCGCCGATCACCCGGGTCGACGCGGTGCGGGTGAGCAGCGGCCTCTCGGCGTCCTCCGGTCCGAACGCCTCCAGGGAGATCTCCACGGCCGCGCCGTCCTCGAGATCGCTGAAGAAGAACTCCCGCGGGAAGAACAGCTGCCCGTTCTTCTGCGCCAGCGCGTCCTCGTGGACGACGTGCCCGTCGGCCCGCAGGACGACGCGCAGCAGGTTGATGTCGGCGCCTGCGCGGAGCTCGCTCGTCACCCCGAACACCACGGTCCCGGTGGTGGGCCCCGCAGCGCCGCAGCCTGCGACGAGCAGGGCGCAGAGCGCGAGGGCGGCGAGCAGGAAGGTGCGGATGTTCATGGCGGCCTGGCCGCGAGGGGCGCGGCGCCCGTCGCTCCATCCTCGCGGCGTTCGGTCCTCCTGGGCCATGCCGACGGCGTGTGCGGCGCGCTGCTGCCGGGCGCAGCGCGCTACTGGATGCCTTCGATCGCGGCCAGGAACACGTCCGGGCCGACGAAGTCGTTGAAGCGCTTCCGCTCGGCGCCGGTGGAGTCGTACAGCACCACCGTGGGCAGGCCGACGACCTTGTACTTGCCCTTCACCGCGTCGATCTGCGGATCCTCGTCGTCCGTCGCGTCGACCTTCACCGCGACGAAGTGCGCCGCCTTGGCCATGACACGAGGATCCGAGAAGGTCTCCTTCGCGAGCTGCTTGCAGGCGCCGCACCACTCCGCGGTGAAGTCCACGAGCAGCGGGCGTCCTTCCGCCTTCGCCTTGGAGACGGCCACCGGCTCCTCGTGCAGCCACGTGAGCTGCGGCGACGCGGCCTCGCCGGCCGCCGCCGACGGGACGGGCGAGGCGAGCTTCGGCAGATCCAGGCTCGCGATGAGCAGGAAGCTGCTGGCCACCGTGAGCGCGATCCCGACCCCCTTGCGGGCCTTCACGCCGGCGCCGCCGTCGTCCCAGGAGAGGTGCACCGCGCCGAGCGCGAGGCCGACCGCGACGAGGCCCGCCATGACGGCCATGAACTGCGGCGTGGGCTGCGCGAGCGACGACAGCGCCGGGAAGGTCGTCTTCAGGAAATAGAGCGCGACGACCATCATCACGATCCCGAAGAACGACTTCACCCCCAGCATCCACTTGCCGCCCTTCGGCAGCGCGAACGCGAACGCGCCGACGAGCCAGAACGGCAGGCCGAGCCCGAGGGAGAAGGTGGCGCCGACCAGCGCGCCGAGGCCGACGTTCTGGGTCTTCCCGATCCAGAGGATGATGCCCGTGAGGACGGGCCCGGTGCACGGCGCGGCGACGAGGCCGCTCACCAGACCGAGCAGGAAGGCGCCGCCGTAGCCGATGCCCCCGACCTGCGAGAGCCGCTGCATCAGGGTGTCCGGCAGCGTCATCTCGAACGCGCCGAACATGGACAGCGAGAGCGCGATGAACACCGCCGCGATGCCGACGATGACCCACCTGTTCGAGAGCACGCCGCCGAACAGGCTGCCCGTGAGCGCCGCGACCACGAGCATCGTCGTGAAGAGCACGACGATCCCGAGCACGAAGCTCGTCGAGAGCAGCATCGCCTCGCGCCGGGACTTCGCCTCCCGCGCCCCGAAGATGCTCACCGTGATGGCGATCATCGGGTACACGCAGGGGGTCAGGCACGTGAGCAGCCCGCCCCCGAGCGCGGCGAGCGCGGCGAAGAGCGGGCCGGCCTCCAGACCGCGGGTGAACAGGTCGCGCTGATCATCGGCCAGCGCGAGCGCAGGGGACGCGATCGTGGCGAGCGCGACCAGCGCCGGGAGCGCGGGTCCGAGCGCGCCGCGCGCGCCACGTCGGACACCCGCCGGCGCGGCGCCGGCGCTTGCCTTGAAACGAGTCGAAGCGGTCATCACGAAGGTTCTATAGCAAAGCGATCGGGGTCGTGCGGCGCGCCGTCCGTTCAGGCCGGCATCAGCGCTCCGCGAGGGACGCGAGCGTCCGGCGCGCCGCCTCGATCTCCGCGCCGAGCGCGATCGCGACCGCGGCCCTCCCCGAGGTGCTCCGCTGGACGAAGGCTTCCAGGTATTTCTTGGCCTCGTCCCAGCGATGGTCGAAGTAGGCCATCTGCCCGAGCACGAACCGGCCGTAACCCTGGCCTGCCGGCACCTCCGAGAGCCGATCGATCAGCGCGCCGAGCCCCTCCACCGCCTTGCCGCTCTCGCACTGCACGACGGCGAGGTGGCCCTGGTAGAGCGGCTTGTCCCGCGTGCCCCAGCGCGCCGCGCGCGTGAGCGCCCCGATCGCCTCGTCGTACCGGCGCGCCAGGTGATACACGCTGCCCAGCGTCCACCAGTGGAACGCCCTCCGGCTCGCCGGGCCCGTGCGCGCCGCCAGCCGGAGGTGCCCGACGGCCCCCTCGATGTCCCCGAGGGCCTGCTTCGCGCGCGCCGCGTCCTGGTGGGCGACGTCGCTCAGCACGCCGAGCGCCAGGATCTGCTCCGCCACCTCGGCTGCCCGCTCGAAGCGGCGTGTCTCGAAATACGCGAGGTAGAGCTGCCGCAGCAGCATGGCCTGCGTCGTCCGGTCGAGCGGCCCCCGGAGCGACAGGCCCCGCCGCGCCCAGAGCGCGCGCGACCGCGGGGTCGCCGCGCCCAGCGCACGCCGCAGCATCTCCTCCGCGGTCAGCGCCGCCGCGGGCGCGCGCCGTCGCGGCGCATTGCTGGGCCGTTTCTCTCGTGGAACAGGGGGGCCAGCGTCATTCCCGCTGCCCGCAACGGACTGCGCCGTCGCTTTCGTGCGTCGTCGCGTACCCCCGGAGCCCGTACGGACGGATCGAGCGCCGCCCACGCTGTCACCGTGCTCGCTCGCCTTGCGCACAGAAAGCAATCCTAACAGACCTGCACACGCGTTCCAGCAATACGCGACGTTTCCATCTTGACTCGGGCCCGGTGGCGGGCGGGTGGGCTGGTCGTGGACGACGGCCGGTTGCCGGCTGGGGTTGGTCGTGCGCCACCGCGGGCTGTCGGCTTCGGCTGGACCTTGTTGCGCCCCATCGAGCGTGGCGCCATCGTCGCGGCCATGCGTCGCCGTCCTGGCTCAACTTCCCTTCAAAGGAGGCGGTATTCCGTCTCCACGGTCTCCGGCAACCTGGGTCGGGTCCTCAACCTGGGTCGGGTCCTCAACCTGGGTCGGGTCCTCAACCTGGGTCGGGTCCTCAACCTGGGTCGGGTCCTCAACCTGGGTCGGGTCCTCAACCTGGGTCGGGTCCTCAACCTGGGTCGGGCCCCCATCCCCTCCTGGCCCGCGCCATGCTTGGCCTTGCTCGCCGGCCTTTTGCTTCTGGCCGGGTGCGGGCACCCGGCGAGCCGCGACGAGTGCGAGGCGATCTTCCGGAGGAGCGCCGAGATCGAGCTCCGGGCGCAGAACGTCGTCGACCCGAAGATCGTGGAGGAGCGCACGGCGGCGGTGCGGGACGCCCGCGGCAAGGAGCTCATCGACAGGTGCGTCGGGCGCCGCATCACGGACGCTGCGATGGTGTGCGTCCGGCAGGCAACGACCCCGGAGCAGGTCGATAAGTGCCTGGAGTGACGCGCCCCGCGACCCGCGCCGATGTCCTGGCAACCCTGGCGATCGTCCTGCTGGTGCTCGGTATCCTCGTGGGGCGCGCCGCGCTCCGCCGTGCCGCTCCGCGCCCGTCCGCCGAGGCGTGCGCCGCGCTCCTCGATCGGTACGTCGAGCTCGTCCTGCGCGCGGCCAACCCCGAGCCCGCTGCGTCCCAGGTGGCCGAGAGGACCGCGATGGCGCGCGAGGCCGCCGGCGAGCGCGGCTTCGTCCGCTGCGAGGCCGACCTCACGCAGGCGGAGGTGGCGTGCGCCCTCCAGGCGGGAACTGCGGACGACCTGGAGCGCTGTCTGCCCTGACGCGACCAGCGTGCGGCCCGCGGAGGACCAGCCCCGACATGCTCCCCTACCGCGGAGGAACGGCGGAGGAGCGGCGGAGGAACGTGAAGGGACGCCGGCGCGCTGCGAATCGTTCCGGGCGCGCCGCGCTGTGATAGTCTCGGCCGTGGCGAGCGCTCCCCGCTGGCGCGATCTCCTCACCTCCCCACCCTCGGATTGCCTGTCGTGAAAGCCCCGTCGCCCTTGCTCGGCTTCAACAACAACGTCCGGCATAAGGGGCGGTTGTTCCACATACAGACTGAGGACTCGGGCATTCGCCATCCTCACATCATCACGCACCTCTTCGCCGACGGCGGGCGCATCCTCAAGACCACGAAGACCTCGTACGCGGAGCACGTCGGTCAGGCCTCGCTCGCGGAGACGGTTCGCGGCCTCATGAAGGAGCAGCACAAGGCGATGTTCATCGCCCTGCGCGACGGTCACTTCGACTACCTCTTCGATGACGCGGCCGCCCCGCCCGTGTCCGCGGGCGCCGTCGCCGCCCCGTCGCATTCCGAGGCGAGCAAGCCCGCGCGGGCGTCGTCGCCGTCGTCGCCCGAGGTGACGGGCGCGCCGAAGCCGCCCCCGCCTTCCCGGCCCCTCGCGCCGCCCGTCGTACCGCCCGTCGTGCCCGAGGCGTCGCCGCGCCCGAAGCCGGCAGCCGCGCCCACGCCGGCGCCCAGGCCCGCCGCTCAGCCCGCAAGGCCAGCGGCCGCGCCCCTCGCCGCAGCGCCGCGCCCCCCGGCGGCCGAGCCGGCGCCCGCTTCGGCCAGCGGGCGCCCCCGGCTCGAGCTCGATCCCGTCGCGCTCCAGGCGCTCGGCAGCGGGCGCGCGGCCAGCCCGCTCGCCGGCAGGGCCGTACGCCCGGCGTCGCCCCCGGAGATCAAGCCCGAACCGTCGATCGATCTCGATCTCGACGCGCTGGAGCGCGCCGCAGCCGAGGCACAGACGCCGTTCTTTCAGCAGATCCAGGACCTCCCGCCGCCGCCTGCGTCGGTGATCGGGCGGCGGGCGGAGTCCGCGGCCTCCGGCGCCGGGGTCTACAGCAACGTCCATCCCGAGCAGCCCGTCGCGCCGCCCGCGCCCCAGGTCGCGGTCGAGCATTTCTCGGGTGGCCCTGGCTCCGGCCGCTACGCGGCCTCGCGCCCGGCCAGCATCTTCGCGACGAACCGGCCGGCGGAAGGCGCATCGATCTTCGGTGAGGACCTGATCAGCGAGAAATCGCTCGACGAGGTGATCCTCAGCTACCTCGCGGAAGATCTCGACAGCCCCCCGGAGAAGAAATAGCCGGGCTGCCGCCTGGCGTGGCGGACGTGTGGAGCAGGTGCGTGGGGGGCAGCGTGGAGCGGGTCGGCAAGCAGGTCGACCAGGCGGTGGTCACCTGATGAGACCGGATCGGACCGCAGACGACGCCGATGGAAAGCGTCGCAGGGGCGCGACCGTGGCCCGCATCTGGCTGCGGCCGATGTCGTATCTCCTGGGCGTCAGCGTCGCGACCCTCGCCGCTGTCCACCTGCTGGACGTCGCGCGGCACGAGAACGCGCACCTCTCGCTCTGGGAGGCGTTCGCGCGCATGTCGCCGGGCGACGCCGAGCACATCATGAGCGGCATCGGCGAGGTCATCGCCGCCATCCTCGGCATCGTCATCACGGTCGCGTCCATCATCGTGCAGCTCGCCGCGAACCGCTACACGCCGCGGATCACCGAGATGTTCTTCCGCGACCGGACGAACATGGTCGTGATGGGCTTCTTCGTCGTCAGCGCGGTGTTCTCGCTCTGGGTCAACTTCTCGATCCGCGTCGGCGGGGGCGGCCCGACCGAGGACGTCTTCGTCCCCGCCTACGGCGTCCTCGTCACGATGGCGCTGCTCACCGCGAGCCTGCTCATGATGGCGCCTTACTTCGGGTACGTGTTCGACTTCGTCGAGCCCGACAACGTGGTCCGGCGGATCAAGACGAGCGGCGTCGAGCAGGCGCTCCGGCCCGCCGGCGGCGAGAGCGACGGCGAGGTCGACGAGCGGCGGGTGACGGCGCTCTCGTCGCTGGAGCAGCTCGCCGACGTGGCGCTCAACGCGATCGACCAGAAGGACAAGGGGATCGCGTCGAAGACGATCGACTCGCTGTCGGAGCTCGTCGTCGCGTACCTGCCCCACAAGGCGACGCTCGACGCGCGCTGGTTCCAGATCCGCGATCGCCTCGCGAAGGACACCGACTTCGTGAGCATGAACGCCGAGGCGCTCGGCAAGCTGTCGACCGCGCGGACCTGGCTCGAATACAAGGCGCTCCGCCAGTTCTTGATGGTCTATCGCGAGGCGCTCACGGCGATGCCCGACCTCATCACGCGCATCGCCATCGACACGCGCTACATCGGGCAGACCGCGATCGCCGCTGGAGACCGGGCGGCCGTCGCGGTCGTGGTGAAGTTCTTCAACACCTACATGCGCAGGTCGCTCAACGCGAAGGACATCGCCGCGGCCTACAACAGCCTGAACCAGTACCGCTACCTCGCGGAGGAGCTGCTCAAGGCGGGCTGGGGGGATGAGGTCCTCGAGATCGCGCGTCATTTCAAGTACTACGCGCAGACGGCGCACGCGATGGGGCTCGCGTTCCTCACCGAGACCGTCGCGTTCGATCTCTGCGTGGTCAACGAGCGCGCGTACGACCTGCACGCACCTGCCCGGGACGAGCTGCTCCAGCTCTTCCTCGAGGTGGACAAGGAGGCGGAGCTCGATCAGCAGGAGCCGTCGCTCCGCGGCGTCCGCAAGGCGCAGGTCAAGCTCGCCACGTACTACCTGCAGAAGGGCGAGGAGGGGCTCGCGCGGAAGATCTACCGCGACATGCGCGACGAGCGGCCCGACAGGCTGCGCTCCATCCGCGCGGAGCTCCTGGCCGTGACGAGCAACGAGTTCTGGGAGATCAACGACCGGGGCGCCGTGTTCGAGTACATCGAGCCCGAGCGGCGCCAGCTCATCCACCGCTTCTTCGAGTGGTTCCCGGCGACGACCATGCGGGAGCCGATCCGCGAGGAGCACACGCAGGAGTGAGCGAGGAGTGAGCCGCGCCCTCTCGGTGAGGCGGGACCCAGTCCACGCAGGCTGTATCTGCGCCGGGCATCGACGCGGTGATTCCGGCGGCGCGCGGGCGGCGGTAGGATCGGGCATGCCTTGCTTGCACCCTCTCCACCCCGAGCAGGAGGGCTAGCCTCGACGGAGTCGAGATCGAGCGCTGCACACCACGAGATGCCCGCCTCCCGCCCGCGTCGCAAGAACGCCGAGTCCGATCCGCCGCCGGAGCTGTTCGCCGGCAAGTACCGGCTCATCCGGATGCTGGGCAAGGGCGGGATGGGGGAGGTATGGCTCGCCGAGGAGGGGCCTCCCGACGCCCGGCGCCACGTCGCGCTGAAGCGGCTGGTCCCGAGGCCAGGGCTCGGCGAGAGCGCGAGGGAGTCGTTCTTCGCCGAGGCGCTGGTGATCGCGCGGCTCGATCACCCGAACGTCGTCCGGCTGGTCGAGTTCGGGGAATTCGAGGGCTCGGTGTACCTCGCGCTCGACTACATCGACGGCCCCGCCCTCGATCGCGTGCTCAAGAAGGCGGGCGCGTTCTCGCCGCGCGCCGTGGCGTACATCGGCCGGGAGATGGCGAGGGCGCTCGAGGCGGTGCACGGCCTGTGCGAGGACGAAGGGCAGAGCTACGCGGTCGTCCACCGCGACGTCTCGCCGTCCAACATCCTGATCGGGCGGGACGGCCGCGTTTGCCTGACCGACTTCGGGGTCGCGCGGATACCGGGCCTCGCGGACGAGCAGTCCGACAGCAGCGTGTTCAAGGGGAAGCTCCCGTACATGCCTCCGGAGCAGGCGCGCGGGGAGCCGTTCGACGGGCGCGCGGACGTGTTCTCCCTGGGAATCACGCTCCTGGAGGCGCTGCTCGGCAGCCGGGTGCGCAAGGCCGAGACGCAGCGGCAGCTGATCATGGGCGTCGCGTCGATGCCGATCCCCCGCGCGCGCGAGCTCCTGCCCGACCTGAGCGCGCGGCTCTCGGCTGCGCTCGACGCGGCGACCGAGTTCTCCGTCGACAAGCGGACCGCCAGCGCGGGCAAGCTGGCCGGCGATCTGGAGCAAGTGCTCCGCGAGATGGGCCACGGCGCCGAGCAAGAGGCCCGGAGCGAGCTGAAGGAGCACGTCGAGGCTTACATCGCGAGGACAGGCTCGCTGAGCGGCGCCGGCTACCGCGCCTCACCGTCGCTCCCTCCGGAGAGCGCGCCGAGACAGAGCTCGCCGGGCGTCGGGCGAAAGGCGCCGGCGGTCGCGACCACCTCCGCTGACCGTAGGTCGGTCCGCCCGTCATCGCCCGATGGACGGCGCAGCGTGCCTGCGGCGGGCCGGAGCGATGCCCCGCTCCCTCTCGGCGCCGCGACGGGCTCGCTCTCGGTGCAGTACCTCGATTTCGACGGCCCGGACGACGTGCCGCAGCGCCCGCTCCTGCACGCGATGTCGACGACGCCGGAGGGGGAGCTCCAGCGAGGGCTGGGCGCGGTCGAGGCTGCAGACGGCGTGGCTTCCACGATGAGCAGGCCGCCCGCCGCGAACAGGCCGACCGGAGCGAGCAGGCCGGCCGGAGCGAGCAGGCCGCCCATCGCGAGCACGCCGCCCGTCGCGAGCAGGCCGCCTGGAGCGAGCACGCCGCCCGCAGGCAGCGAGCCGATCGCGGCGCCGGCGGTGCACACCGGCGGGGAGGTGGCGCCTGGGGAGGAGCCCGCGTCTACCGGGCTCAGCGCCGAGCAGCTGCGGCGCAAGCGGACGATCTTCTATGCGGGGCTGTTCGTGCTCGGGACGCTCGCGACGATCCGCCTGATCTTCGTCTCCTACTGCTAGCGCAGGTCGAGCTGCGCGCCGCGAGTGCCTGGGCGACCCCGTCAGGTCTCGGCACGGAGCCGTCTCTCGTCAGCCGCTCTGGATCGCGCGGAGCACGGCCGCCTCGTTGAGCGCGTGACGGCCGCCCTGGAGCGAGGCGAAGCCCGCGCGCGCGAGCGCGGCGAGCGCGTGCGCGGCGCGCCGGATCTCGACCTGGCT
The DNA here is from genome assembly GCF_051521375.1 of Sorangium sp. So ce693. Lineage (NCBI taxonomy): Bacteria > Pseudomonadati > Myxococcota > Polyangiales > Polyangiaceae > Sorangium > Sorangium sp. So ce693. Next base: position 9,983,124 of record NZ_CP150347.1, on the reverse strand, counting down.
GCGCGAGCCGCCGCGGGCGGCGAGCTCCTCCGCGGTCAGCGCCGCGCCGCGGGCGAGCAGCTTCGCGGCCAGGGCGACGTGCGGCACGGACCGGGGGGATCGGCGCCGCGCGTGGCTCCTCGCGGCGCTCACCATCTGCTTGACGCCGCGCACCTCGAGCATCGTGTTCGCCGGCATCGCGAGATCCCGGAGCGACGGAGAGGCCGGCTTCGCGATGATCTTCACAGCCGCGCCGCCCGACGCCGCAGCGGGCGGGAGCGCGGGCGCCACGGGGACGCGGTCCACGGGCGCGCCGAGCGCGGGAGCCGCGGGGGCGCGCGGAGCGGCAGCCGCGGGTGCGCGCGGGGCGGCAGCCGCCGGCGCCTGCGCGACCTCGTCATGGCCGACGCGCGCCACGATCTCGCTCTGGATCACCACCTTGACGACGCCGGCCACCTGGAGCGCGGTGCGCAGCCGCTCGGCCTCGGCCTCGGCGGCTCTGCGCGCCTCGTCGGCCCGGGCGAGCTGCTGCTGGAGGCGGCGGATCTCGGCCCGCAGCGCGGCGCTCGGATCCGGGCCGTGCTGGCTCGCGCTCTCGGCCGCCAGCGCCTCGCGCAGCTCGTCGATGAGCGTGCTCAGCGTGGCGTCCGCGACGCGCGGCGCGCCGCCGGGCTCGCCGGTCCAGCTCGGCGCCTCGCCGCCGTGGGCCGTGTGGCGGGCGCGCCAGCGCTCGAATCGCCCGGCGGCGGGCAGGAAGAACTCGCCGGCCGGGAGCGCGCGGAACTCCTCGAACGTGTGCCCGTCGACGAGCGCCTTCACCGCGTCGTAGTCGCGCTCGATCTCGAAGCCGCCGATGGCGGGGAAGTTGAGCTGGCTCATGAGCTCCTTCGAGACCGCCTGCGTGCGCTGGCTGGCGACGACGAGGAGGACGCCGCGCTTGCGGCCCTGCTTGGCGAACCGGTGCAGGAGTTCGGAGGTGAGCGACGTCCCCGATTGAGGCGCGAAGACGTGCACCTCCTCGATCACGAGGGCCGCCGGGGCGCGGCGCTCCGACAGGAGGACCCAGAGCCGCTCTAGAAATGGGAGCGCGGCCTCTTGCTGGGAGCGGTTCGTCGGTTGATCCGACAGATCGACGATGAGGCCGAGCCCTTCGCCGAGCACCCTCGCGAGCGCGATCTCCGCCGCGCGCTCGCCGGAGGGCAGCGGCAGGTCCGCGTGGGCGCCGCCGAGGACGAGGACGCGGAACCGCTCGCGCAGCGTGTAGAGCTCCCCCTCGGGATCGATCGCGACGATGGGGATGCCGGCCGCGAGCAGCTCCTCGCAGAGGACCCCGACGCCGAAGCTCTTGCCCCGGCCAGAGGAGGCCCAGATGCCGACGCGCAGCCCGGTGCGCGCGTAGTCGGAGAGGTCGAGCTGGAAGCCGTCGCAGAGGGAGAAGATCGGGCTCACTGGGTCGCTTCGGGCCGGGGGTGGGATCGGCGCGCTCGGTGGAAGACTGTAGGCGAGCGCGCGACCGGGCGGGAGGCGAGGGCAGCGTCGCGGCGGAGTCGAAGGCCACGGGGCACGCCGAGCCTCTCTGCGATCGGGTGTGACGCGCCCCGCGGGCTCATCCGCGTCGTTCGGCTCGCTGCGTCGTATTTCCTGCGTCTCGCTCGCCTGCCCAGCGGCTGCGCCGGGACCCCACGAACCTGCACCCCGCTTCACGGAGGAATCGAGACCGTCGGATAGGCGACGTGATCGACGCCGACATCGTCCACAGGTGTCGTCTCGAAGCTCCAGGTCCCGCCGGGCGGAATGTCGTCAGCCGCGCTGCTCGTCGCCATGCCCAGCGGCCGTCCGACGCGATTCACCGGGAAGACCGTTATCTTGGGGTCACTCACGGCCACATCGAGTCGGTTCTCGAGCGTGCCCGTGTAGGCGCTCCCGGCGCCCCTGCGGACGGTCTTCACCTCGCTGGCGGTGACGGCATCGACAGGGACCACGTCCACGGTGAAGGCCGGAAACCTATGCTGCAGATACGCGAGCTCCTCTATCACGAGCTCGCCGGGGAGATCGGTTGAGCCGGTCATCGCAATCTCGCCCGGAGCGATGCAGGGAATCATGATGCCAGAGCCGTCGTCTATCCGATAGAGCCGGCCGCTGAGCAAGCTACCGCCCCAGGTCGTCACGAGCTGATCGGCCTTGTCGATGAAGTAAAACATCAGGCCGGCGTCGCAGGACGGGGTCTCTCCGTCGTTTCTGACAGCGGCATAAAGCTCGGGGCCCGTCGCCCCCTGCACCAGGGTGAAGGCAACCAGCTTGAGCCCGGCTCCTTCCTCGCCCATCTCGGTGCTGGACAAGCCCTCCGGCGCGAAATGCAGGCCCCCGCCGGGGTCCCCGTCCTTTCCGCCCCCGCCCGTCCCCGAGCCGCTCGAGCCAGCTCCCGCCTCGCCGCCGCCCACGCCTCCGCTGCTCGCGGCTCCGCCGGCTGGCAGGAGGACTCCACCGCTCCCCGACGAGCCGCCACTGGCAGTATCCCCGCCGCTGCCGGGTCCGCTCCCGGCAGTGCCCGCCCCATCATCGAGGGCGCGCCCCGAGCATGCGAGAGAGAGGGCAAGAGCGACAGCCCCGATGACGACCAAGGACTTCGATTGCATCCGCGCCCTTCCCCTGAACCGCGTCGACGACGTCGCGAGCCAACCCGGCTATCCGAGCCAGAAATGACCGCCCTCACCGCAGATGACCCGATTGGCGTGGTGACCCTCACGTCGGGTGATGCGGCGCGTTGTCCACGAATGAGCCTCAGAATGCCATGGTTGCACATTTGGGGACCCACTGGATTCGTGAGGCCTCTCCACTCCGTGGCGGCCGCGCTCGCCGAAGCGGCCGAGCAGAGCATGCTTATGGCTCCGATCGCGCCGCCGCGCCGCGTCGCAATGACGCGCCTGACGGCCTCCGCAGTGGCTCGCGGGCGTCGCTGTTCCGCAGGGAACTCGGCGTTCGCGCGCCTCTCGAGCAGCCTGTCGCGGTCGAAGCGGCATCAGCGCGCCGCTCGTACGCCGGCGTTTCACTATCACGTCTCCAAGAGAAGCCGTCGGCCAGGCACGCGTGATCTCACGGATGGCGACCTCCGGGCCGACCCATAACTTTTGATCCGCTCCCATGATCACTCGGGCGCGGACCGGGAATAGTGAGGTCATGCGAACGTTGCGTCAACTATCGTACATTGGTACGACAACATTTTTGGCGTCATTAACCTTCCTCGCTGGCTGCACTGGCGAGATCGCATCCGGTGAGGATGAGGTCACCGGCGGCGGGAATACCACCGGCGGCAGCGGCAGCGGCAGCACCGGTTCGGGGAGCACGGACGAACCCGACAACGGTCCCCCCGAGGTCTGCATCCCCGGCATCCCGATGACGACCCAGATCCCGCGGCTGCTGAACCGGCAGTACGACAACACGGTGCGGGATCTCCTTGGCGTCACCACTGTCGACAGCAAGCTGCCGTCCGAGCAGCTCGTCGACGACTTCGACGGCCCGATGACCCCGGACGCGTGGCGCCTCTATCAAGAGGTCGCCGAGAAGATCGCCAAGGCAGTGATGGCCGGGCCGAACAAATCCAAGTTCATCAGCTGCGACCCTTCGGCGGCCGGCTGCTTGGAGCAGACCATCAAGACCTTCGGCCGCAAGGCGTTCCGTCGCCCGCTGACCGATCTGGAGGTGGCGCGATTCCAGAAGCTGGGCCAGATTACGCCGGCAGGAACGCCGGCCGAGGTCGCCGAGGCAACGCTGGTCGGCTTCCTCGTGTCGCCCTCGTTCATCATGCTCCCCGAGCTGGCGACCGACCAGGACGCGTCGGGTCAGGGCATCAAGCTGTCCAGCTACGAAGTGGCGACGAAGCTTTCGTACCTGCTCTGGGGCTCCGCGCCGGATGAGGTGCTGAGCGCGGCGGCCGACAACAACGAGCTCCAGACCAAGGAGCAGATCCTGGCCCAGGCGCAGCGAATGATCGCCGTGCGCGAGAAGACCGGGCCGCTCGTGACGTCGTTCCACCGCAACTGGGCGCAGATGAACAACGGAAACGCCCACTGGTGGAAGATGGATCACGACACCGAGACGTATCCGCTGTACTCCGACGCCGCCAAGCCCAGCTGGCAGGCGGAGCTCGACTCCTTCTTCGAGGACGTCGCGTTCGAGGGCGGTTCGTTCGACGACCTCCTCCTCAGCAATGTCGCCTTCGTCAACAAGGACAACGCGGCGATCTACGGGCTCGATCCTGCGAGCTACGGCACCGAGCTGACCAAGGTGGAGCTGGACGCCAACGTGCGGCCGGGCTTCCTGACGCGCGTCGGGTTCTTGAGCTCCTACGCGGGCTACGACGCCACGAGCCCGATCCTGCGCGGCGCGTTCATCTCGGTGTACCTGCTCGGTGTCAATCCGGGGCCGCCCATCCCCGGCGCAACCATGCAGACGGTTCAGGGCGACTTCGCGACGCAGCGCGCGCGCATCGAGAAGCTGACGGAGCCTGCGACCTGCAACGGCTGCCACTCGATCATCAATCCGCCGGGATTCGTGATGGAGGGCTTCGACGGCATCGGAAAGTTGCAGACGACCGATCCGCTCGGTGGAGCGATCGACGCGAGCGTCACGACGAACACCATCGACTTCGGCGACGGTAATGTGAAGGAGATCTCCTCTCCGTTGCAGCTCATGCAGGAGATCACTCAGCTCAAGAAGGCCAAGCAGCTCTACGCCGAGGCGTGGGTCTCCTACGCCTTTGGGCGGGATCCGAACGGGAAAGATAAGTGCGTCGTCGATCAGATCGACACCAAGCTGTCTGAGGGTGGCTACAGCATTCTCAACCTGCTGGCCGATCTCACTCAAGCGGATTCCTTCCGCGTGCGCGTCCGCGAAACGCCGTGAAAGCTGAGGAAACTTGACCATGAGCAAGCAACTGAACCGCAGAATCTTCCTTCGTGGCCTGGGCGGAGCCGCCCTGGCTGCGCCGTTCCTCAGCTCCGTGTGGGAGCGCGACGCCAAGGCCCAGAGCGCTTCCGGTGGGAAGGCGTTCATCGTGATGTTCACCCACTACGGGTGCGTCACGAACAAGTGGTTCCCCACGAAGACCCAGGGGGAGCTCACGGCTGCCGACCTCGAGTCGACGAGCCTCGCGGCCCTCGCTCCCTACGCGAAGAAGCTCCTCATGCCGCGCGGCATCCGCTCGATGAACGAGTGGACCTCCAACATGAAGCGTGGACAGGGGAACGACTCCCATACGCAGATCGTGGGGTCGTTCTTCACCTGCCAGCCGGTCACGCCGAACAGCAACGACCCGTTCAGCTTCAACCAGGCGACGAAGTTCAACGCGAAGCCTGTCGGTCCTTCGCTGGATCACGTCATGGCCCAGCAGCTCAGCCCGCAGGGCACGCCGCTGCTCATGGCCACGGCTGGCCAGAACGACAACTCCCAGTCGGCGATCTCCTACTCCGCCGCCGAGACCATCTACAGGGGCCTCAACGCGTCGCAGGCCTTCAGCAGCCTGACGGGCCTCTTCCAGGCGGGGCAGCCGATGAATCCGGACACCTACGCGACGCTCCGCGGCAAGAGCATCCTCGACCTCGTCAAGGATGATCTGCAGACGCTCGAGCGGTTCGATATGAGCCAGGCCGACAAGCGCAAGCTCGCAGCCTGGAAGGAGCTCCTCAACCAGACAGGTACCGTCGTGGCTTCCGCGCAGTGCAGCGAGGAGCTCGGCGTGATGCTCGGCGCGACGTCCGCGAACGCCTCCAAGGCGGCGGGCGGTGGCCTGGGCGTCGACGTCCTCACGACCAAGGTCTCCGGCGATCTGGATGGAGCGGATATCTATTCGGCCATCGCGGCGCTCGCGGCCGCCTGCAACGCCAACCCCGTCATTTTCCTGAAGTACCCGGGAAACTACAATTTCAAGGGGCTCGGCATCACCATGGAGTCGCACTCCCTCTCGCACCGCCTCGACAATGCAGGTATGACGGGCAGCTGCCTGCCCAACGCGCTCGAGTGGCTCGTCAAGGTGGACACGTATTACGCGCAGAAGTTCGCGAAGCTCGTCGGAATGCTCGACAGCATCCCCCAGGGGAATGGGCAGACGGTCCTCGACACCAGCGTCGCCATCTGGTTCAACGAGATGTCGGACGGTAACGCGCACAACCTCAACAACGCTCCGATCATTCAGGCCGGCAGCGGCGGCGGGTACTTCAAGCAGGGTCAGATCATCAACGTCGACCCCGGGTCGACCCCGACGCAGGGCAACAGCCTGTCGCAGTGCGCCAACGGGTCCGGCCAGGTCAACGGTATCAATCAGGGCACCGGGACCGATCCGAAGGTCGGTAACGCGCCGATCAACAAGTACTTCTGCAACATCATGAACGCCATGGGCGTGAAGGCTGGCGCAGACGGCTTCCCTGCGAAGGGTGGCTCCGCGGAGGTGACCAAGTTCGGCTATTCCGACAAGACGGAAGAGTTCATCGGCGGCAAGGGCGCGGTCGCCGGCGCCTCGATCAAGAATCCGGGCGGGTTCACGGAGCTCAAGGCCTGAGCGCTCTCGAGGCCAGGTCCTGAACACCCCGACGAGCTCGGGTCCAAAGACCCCTTCTTCCCGAAGGGGTCTTTGTGTTTGTGCGCCGTCGGTGACCGCGGGTATCGAGAAATCGCCGCTCGCTGTGGTGTGTCTCACTTTGCGACTTTGTGCTGCTCGACGATGGCGGACAGCGATAAGCTGGACATCTCTTCTCATGTTCCTGATGGCGAAGCGTCTCCTCATCCCGGCTGCGTTGCTCCTCCCGCTGGCCTGCTCGAGCGAGGCGAGCGAAGGTGCCGGGGTGGGCGGGGACACTGGTGACGACGCGCTCGTCGTCCCGGAAGACCTCACGATCATGGCGCTCCCCGGCGGAAACGGCGTGCTCAACGTGATCGCGCTAACTCTTCGCAGAGGGCCGACCAACACCGAGCTCTACGCCGCCTTGAGGAACGACGGGGATACCCCGGCCTGCAGCGCTGCCCTCTCCGTCGAGCTCTACAACAAGGCCCAGCAGTCCGTGGCATCCGGGATCAACGGGCTGCTGACTCAGCATTTCTATCGAGTCACGGACGGCTCGGACGCGATCGCCGCGTGCGTGGGTCCAGGTGACGTGACCATGACCGCGGTGACGGATCTGCCCTCGGACATCGTGATCGAAGACGTGGGATACGTCGTCTACCGGTGCCCTTACTTTGCCCTCGACGTCGTTCCCATCGATGGCCTCACCATCAGCGACGTGAAGGCCGTGACGGGTGGCTCCGGCACGGCGTACACGGGCACGCTCTTCAACGGACTCGACGTCGCGGTGAACGATCCCTCCGCCACGATCTTCTCGGTCAATCGCGTCGGGCGTCCGCTCGGCGTGGCGATCGCCAGCGGCGCAGTCCAGGTGCCGCCGGGCGGCAGCTGGGCCTTCGAGACGAACACCGTGGAAACGCCCGGAGCTGATCAAGCCGCATATCCGGCAGGCGCGATGGCAAAGCAGTAGACCATCCCATGAGCCGCTCGGCTAACCCTGACACGAGGCGTTTCCGAAAAGCAGCCGGCGCCTGCGCGCGTGCAACCCAGGGCGCGCGTGTGCGGAGACGCGTCACGCGCGGTGAAGGAAGCTGCCGTCGAAGGCAGCTTCCTTCACGCTGCGCCTGTAGGGCGCCGCAACCCGTCGGCGGCTACTCGCCAAGCACTGCTACTCCTGAGCGCCGTCGGCGATCCATTGCGTGAGCGCCTGGATGTAGTCGGAGGGTATGCACTTGGAATCCCCATCGTTGACGCATTCAAGGGGCATTCGCGGAGTTGCGCCGCACGGCCCCTTCAGGATCTTGATGAGCCCGCTCTCTTCCGGATTACCGGGATTGATGAGATCGCCGCAATTCTTGGTTGTGTGAGAGCTCACCCTCGCGTGAAGCTCTCCGTCGATCATCAAGTTCAGGGGGTTCATGTCGTCGTTATGGCAACCCGCCCCGAAACAGGCGTTTTGTATGACGAACTGCAGCGTCTCGAAGGTCGGTTCGATCTCGCTGCCGCTGCCGGTCGAGCCGCCGTCGCCACCGGAGCTCGCGCTGGTCGAGCCAGCCCCGCCCGAACCGCCGGACCCGACCGCGCTAGAGGTAGACACACTGGCGCTCGTGCTGCTGGCATCCGTGCCGCCAGCGCCTCCAGCGCCGGTATCGTCAGGGTCGTCGGAGCAGCCTGGAAGCGGTGACAGGATGGCGACGAATGCTACCGCGATGAAGCTTGAGATTCGAACTTTCATGGTTCACGACGAGGATGGTGAGAGAGAAGGTTTAGCTCTCGTTCCCGTTGGATCGAAGCAAAAGGCTTCGAGCTTCGGATTGCAGAGGCGACGTGCGATCTCTGACCGCGTCGCCCGTGGGCAAGAGCTGCGCGAGGCGAGAAACGTCCTCTTGTACGGATAGAATGAGCAAACGCGAGCCGAAAATCAAGCGGTTCGTGGGGGCCATGGTCGTGTACAGCCCTGCTGTACGCGTCGATTGACATTCGTGCCTTGTGCCCTCGAGCCGGTCTCACGTGTCCAAGAGCGCCTCTCAAAACCACGCGTGACCAGGTTACCAGATAGCCGGGGTCGTGCGCATCGCGTCGTTGCTCCTCGTCGCACCATCTCAGCAGGGCTCGTCGCCGCGCCTCGCGCTGCGCCCGCGCTCGGCTGCTTGGCTGGGTCCGGCACGATCAGCGTCGGGGGGCAGGAGATCCAGACGCGAACCGGATGTCAAGCGCCTCGGAGTGGCCGTTTCATCGTACAGCCATGCTGGACGCGCTGGTTGAACTACAAACCGCCTTGCGCCCAGCGCCCGGGCGCAGCCATCCTTCGCAGCGACGACTCGCACTCCTCCGACAAGGAGCTCCCCGTGACCGCCGCTTCGCTCTTCGAATTGGCAGTGCAGTTTCATCGAGCCGGGCAAGTCGATCGAGCAGAGCTCCTCTATCGCGGCGTGCTCGAGCAAGCGCCCGGGCATGGCGATGCGCTGTTTCTCCTCAGCGTGCTCGCTGCCCAAGCCGGTCGGCTCGCGGAGGCTGGCGGGCTCCTCGAGCGAGCCGTCCGCGTCGCCCCGAACAACGCCCTCTACCTGTCGCATCTCGGCGACGTATATCGCTGTCTCGGCCGGAGACCCCAGGCGGTCGCCGTGCTGCTCATGGCCGTCGCTCGAAAGCCCGATTTCGCCGAGGCGGTGTTCAACCTCGCTCTCACGTTCGAGGAGCAAGGCGACCTGGATGCGGCGGCGGTGTGCTACGAGCGCGCCCGCGATCTCGAACCCGGCTTATTGCAGGCGGGTGAGCGCCTCGCGAGCCTGAAGGGCAAACGGGACGCGTCTGCCGCCGGGGTCGGTCCGGCAGCGGCGCGCAGCCCCGAATCGAGCTTGAGCGCGTCCGACGCCCTGGCGGCCCTCGGCGAGACGCTGCGCCTCGGCGGGCTGCCGGACGACGCCGCGGTCTGGTACCGCGTGGCGCTGAGGCTGAATCCGCGGATGGCGAACGCGTACACTGCGCTCGGCGCGATTCACGCGGACGCAGGACGCTTCGACGAGGCGATCGACGATCTGCGTCGAGCGCTCGAGATCGACCGAAACTTCCATGTCGCTCGGGAGTACCTCGCCACCGCGCTCGGCGAGTCGGGGCTCCTCGACGAGTCCCAGGCGATGTACCGCGAAGCCGTCGCCCTGTGTCCCGACGATCCCGCTGCTCACAGCGCTCTTCTCTTCAACATGCCGTTTTGGCCTAACGTCACCGAGAGCGACATCCTCGCCGAGGCGCGCGCGTGGAATGCCCGGCATGCCCGCCCCCTCGCCGCGCAGGCTCCCCCACACAAAACCGATCGCTCCCCCGACCGGCGGCTCCGCATCGGTTACGTGTCACCCGACTTCCGAACCCACGTCCAGTCTCTCTTCACGATCCCCCTGTTCCAGAACCATGACCACCGGCAGTTCGAGATCTTTTGCTACTCGAGCGCGGACAGGCCGGACAACCTGACCGAGCGCATCCGCGGATACGCCGATGTTTTTCGCGAGGTCGCCGCCCTGGACGACGCTGCCCTGTCCGAGGTCATTCGACGGGATCGGATCGATATCCTTGTCGATCTCACCATGCACATGACCGACCGCCGCGTCCTGGTCTTCGCCCGCCGGCCCGCTCCCCTGCAGCTGTGCTGGCTGGCGTACCCCGGGACGACGGGCCTCGAGTCGATGGACTATCGCCTGTCCGATCCCTTCCTCGATCCCCTCGACGCAAGCACGGACGTCTACTCGGAGGAGACCCTCCGGCTCCCCGACTCCTTCTGGTGCTACGACCCGCTCACCGACGTACCCGACGTGAGCTCTCTCCCCGCTCTCGCGGAGGGGAGAGTTACCTTCGGCTGTCTGAACCACTTCAGGAAGGTGAATGAAGGGGTGCTTCGCGTCTGGGCGAGGGTTCTGGCCGCGGTGCCCAGGTCGCGGCTCACGCTCATGGCGCCTCAAGGAAGGGCGCGGGACCGGGTGCGCTCGATCCTCGCGGAAGGGGACGTCCAGCTCGATCGGATCGAGTTCGTCGATCGGTGCGGGCGGCTGGATTATCTGCGAAGGTACCGCGAGATCGACGTCTGTCTCGATACCTTCCCTTCCAGCGGCCACACCACGAGCCTGGACGCGCTGTGGATGGGCGTACCGACGGTGACCCTCGCAGGTGAGACCGTGGTCGGCCGCGCCGGCGTCTGCCAGGCGATGAACCTGGGCCTGCCGGAGCTCATCGCGACGACTCCTGAGCAATACGTTCGGGTCGCCAGCGCGCTCGCCGGGGACCTCGAGCACCTGGGCGAGCTTCGCCGAACGCTGCGCGATCGCATGAAGCGATCGCCGCTCATGGACGGCCCGCGCTTCGCCCGCAACCTCGAGTCGATCTACCGCGACATCTGGCGCCGGTTCTGCGCTCGAACCTGAGGCGAAGGCCGCTCGACGAACGCGCCCGGCCGGACGAATTACAAATACGTTTGCGGGGCCGCGGGGATTGCAGGGGCGATGGAGAGGTGGCACGCGCGGGCATCCGGAGGGCGTTCCGGGTGGCAGCCGGGCGGCTACTTCCATTGAAGCGAGAAAAGTACGACCATGGCAAAGCGTGTGAACCGAAGAATTTTCCTCCGGGGGCTGGGCGGAGCTTGCGTCGCGGCGCCGTTCCTCGGCTCGCTCACCGACCGCACCGTGATGGCGCAGCCGGTCACGCCACCGAAGCGGCTGATCGTGATGTACACGCACTATGGCTGCATCACGACGCGGTGGTTCCCGAGGAAGTCGCACGGCCCGCTCACCGCCGCGGACCTCCAGCCGACGACGCTCAAGCACCTGGCGCCGTACGTCGACAAGCTCCTCATGCCCCGAGGCATCCGCGCGATGAACGAGTGGACGGTGGGGCTGGAGCGGGGGCAGGGGAACGATCGCCACTTGCAGGTGAACGGGTCGTACTTCACTTGCCACCCGGTCACTCCCAACAGCGACGACCCGTTCAGCTTCGACCAAGCGACGAAGTTCAACGCCAAGCCGACCGGTCCCTCGCTGGACCACGTCATCGCGCGACAGCTCAGCCCGCAAGGCATTCCGTTGCTCTTGAACACCGCTGGTCAGAATGACGGCGCTTTCTCGGCGATCTCCTACTCCGCCGCCGAGACCCTCTTCAAGGGCCTCAACGCGTCGCAGGCCTTCAGCAGCCTCACGGGCATCTTCGAACCGGGGAAGCCGACGTCTCCGGACACCTACGCGGCGATGCGCGGCAAGAGCGTCCTCGACATCGTGAAGGATGATCTGCAGAGGCTCGAGCGGCTCGACATGAGCCGTGCCGACAAGCAGAAGCTCGCGGCCTGGAAGGAGCTCCTCGACGCGACAGGAAGCGTGGTGGCTTCATCGCAGTGCGACGCCTCCCTCGCCATGGCGCTCGGCGCGACGCAGGAGAACGTCGACCTGGCGAGCACGACCCCGAGCGTCGACGACCGGCTGACGCGGCGAATCTCGGATGGTCTGGACGGAGCGGACCTCCATTCGAACCTCGCCGTGCTCGCGGCGGCGTGCAACGCGAACCCTGTCATCTTCCTGAAGTACCCCGGGACCTTCCTGTTCAAGGGGCTCGGCCTGGAGTACGAGAGCGCCAGTATCTCGGGTCGCCTGGACAGCGCGAACATCACGGGGACCTGCGTCCCGGGGGTGCTCGACATGCTCCTCAAGATCGACGACTACTATGCGAGGAAGTTCGCCCACCTCGTCGGCCAGCTGAACCGTATCGACGAGGGGGACGGGACGCTCCTCGACAATTGCGCGGCCGTCTGGTTCCAGGACGTGTCGGACGGCTGCGCCCGCAACCTCAACAACATGCCGATCCTCCAGGCCGGCAGCGCCGGCGGCTATTTCAAGACCGGCTGGGCCGTGAACGTCGACGACGGCTCGCCCGATCTCACGACCGGCAACAGCGAGATCACGTGTGCTCCTGGCACGTCGGACCAGGTCGACGGGGTCTCCCAGGAAACGGGGACCGATCCGTCGCTCGCCAACGCGCCGATCAACAAGTACTTCTGCAACTTGATGAACGCCCTCGGCGTCAAGGCAGGCACGGATGGTTTCCCGGCAAAGGGCGGTTCGGAGCCGGTGACCCACTTCGGCAGGTACGACCGGACGGAAGACTTCATCGGCGGCGGGACCAATCCTTCCACCATCCACGATCCAGGCGAGTTCACCGCGCTCAGGGCGAACGCCTGAGCGGTCTCGTTCCCGAGCCTGTCGCGCGCTCGAGTGATGAATGCGCCGCGTGGGCCCGGCGCTCCGCGCTCATGACACGTCCTCGTAAAACCATGCGCGAAGATTCTGCCGCGCGAGCGTTCTCAATAGCGCTTGCGGGCGCCAACTCACCGAATCGGGGGCTTGCTGGTTGGGCCGCGTTGGAATCCTGCGCTAGGGGATCAGTTCGGTGCGGGTCGGGGATAGTGTCGTTATGCGAACGCTGCGGCAACTAGCGTACATCGGTACGGCGACATTTTTGACGTCATCAACTTTTCTCGCTGGTTGCACTGGCGAGATCGCGCCCGGTGAACCGGGGGTCTCCTCCAGCGGTGGGGAGACCTCTGGCGCCGGTACGGGGGGCGGACCGGAGGAGCCGGACCCCGGCGACCCGGATGTCTGCACCCCCGGCATCTGGGCGACATCCCAGGTCCCGCGGCTGTTGAACAGAGAGTACGACGCGGTGGTGAGGGATCTGCTCGGCGTGACGAACCTGCCGAACGCCCCCACGGGCAACCCGTCCTCGCTCCTCGTGGCCGACTTCGAGGGCAGCATGACGGATATCGCCTGGAACTCCTACCTCGTGGCTGCCGAGAGCATCGCCGCCGAGGTGATGGCCGGGGCCAACAAGTCCAAGTTCATCGCCTGCGATCCGGCCGCGGCCGGGTGCCTCGAGTCGACGATCCGCGCTTTCGGCCGCAAGGCTTTCCGCCGCCCTGTGACGGACGAAGAGGTGCAGCGCTACATGCGCTTCAAAACGCTCGAGCCCAAGGGTACGCCCGCAGAGGTCGCCGAGGCCATCCTCTTCGCCATGCTCGCTTCGCCCTCGTTCATCACGGTCCCCGAGCTGACGGACGACGCGGAGAGCGGCGCCATCCAGCTCTCCAGCCACGAGGTGGCGACGAGGCTCGCGTTCCTGCTCTGGGGCTCCATTCCAGACGACACCTTGAACACGGCCGCAGACGCTGGTCAGCTCATCACCAAGGAGCAGATCCTCGCCCAGGCGGGGCGGATGGTCCAGGACCGCGCCAAGACGGCGCCGATCGTGGCCCTGTTCCATCGTGCTTATGCGGACATTCGTCAGGGGTCGCACTGGGGAACGGTCGAGCACGACACGACCCGGTTCTCCGACTACTCCCCGGACATCGTTGCTCCGATGCTGGCCGAGATCGACGCCTTCTTCGAGGAGGTGGCGTTCGAGGGGGGGTCGTTCAAGGACATCTTCCTGAGCAACGTCGCTTACGTCAACAAGGACACCGCTCCGATCTACGGGCTCAACGCCGCGGACTACGGCGCGGAGCTGACGCGGGTGGAGCTCGACCCGACCGAGCGGCCGGGGTTCTTGACCCGCGTTGGGTTCTTGAGCTCCTACTCGTCCTTCGGCGCCACGAGCCCGATCCTCCGGGGCGCGTTCGTCTCCAACAGGCTGCTCGGGCTCACCCTGAAGCCGACGCCCGGCGCGGACCAGACGCCGCGGCCGCCGGGCCCGTTCTCCACGGAGCGTGAGGCCATCGAGGCGCTGACCTCCCCTGCGGGGTGCGTCGAATGCCACAGCAAGTTCGTCAACCCGCCGGGCTTCGTGCTCGAGAGGTTCGACTCCCTTGGCAAGGTGCAGACGAAGGATCCGCTCGGCGGTGACATCGACGCGACGGGCGACGTCTACTTCAGCGACACCAACACCAAGGCGATCACGACGCCCCTGGAGATGATGACCGAGCTCGGCGCGGGGGAGATCGCCAAGCGTCACTATGCCGAGCAGTGGGTCTCCTGGGCTCGCCGGAGGGTGCCGAACACGAACGACGCCTGCACCGTCAACGAGCTCAGCGACAAGCTGTCCAACGACGGCTACACCATCATCAATCTGCTCACGGATCTTACCCAGGCCGACTCGTTCCGCCTGCGTACCATCGTCGGGAACTGAGGAGGAATACGACCATGATGAAGAACCTCAACCGAAGAGTATTCCTCCGAGGCCTGGGTGGAGCTGTCGTCGCTGCACCTTTCCTGGGCTCTGTCGCCGAGCGTGACGCGGAGGCGCAGTCGGCCGGCGGCGGCGCTCCGAAGCGGCTGATCGTGCTCTTCACGCACTATGGCTGCCTGACGAACCGTTGGTTTCCGAAGAAGTCCCACGGCGAATTGACCGCCGCCGATTACGAGGCGACGACGCTCAAGCACCTCGCTCCCTTTGCAAAGAAGCTCCTGATGCCCCGTGGCATCCGGGCGATGAACGAGTGGAGCTTCGGGCGGACCCACGGCCAGAACAATGACCCGCACGGTCAGGTCATGGGGTCGTATTTCACCTGCTACCCGGTGACGCCCGAGAGCGACAAGTTCAACGCGAAGTCGACCGGGCGGTCGCTCGATCACATCGCCGCGGAGCAGGTCAACCCCAACGGCGCGGCTCCCCTCGTGATGCAGATCGGCGGGGTGCGGCAGGATTCTTTCTCCAATTTCTCGTACGACCAGCCCAAGCAGATCTTCCCTGGCATCGGGTCTCCGACGACGATCTACAACAACCTCACGGGCCTCTTCGGTCAAGGCCCCGTGTCGCAGGATACGTACAAGGTGGCCCGCGGCAAGAGCGTGATCGACGTCGTGCGGGAGGATCTGGAGTCCTTCGAGAGGGTCAGGATGAGCAAGGCGGACAAGCAGCGGCTCTCCGACTGGAAGGACCTCCTCCACCAGACGACGAACACGGTCAGGGCCCAGTGCAGCGCCGCCCAGGCAGAGGCGCTCGGTTTGACGGCCCAGTCCGTGCAGGCGGCCTCGCAGGGGGGTGGCCTCGGCGTCGACCTGTCGAAGTCGACGAACGTCATGATGGACCTCGCGGTGCTCTCGGCCATCTGCGACCAGAACCGCGTCATCTTCATGAAGTTCCCCGGGGGCGTCACGTTCAAGTGGGATGGTATCAACCACTCGAAGGACTCCCATGGCATTTCCCACCGCGTCGGCGACGCCAACATGGGCGGGGACTGCGTTCCTGGTGTCATCGAGATGATTCACGAGATCGACGACTGGTACGCGAAGAAGTTCGCCTACCTCGTCGGTCGGCTCGACAGCATCGACGAGGGCGACCGGAAGCTCCTCGACAACACCGCGACCGTCTGGTTCCAGGAAGACTCCGACGGCAACAGCCACAACCTCAACAACCTCCCGATCCTCCAGGCGGGGGACTGCGGCGGCTACTTCAAGGTGGGCCAGGCCGTGAACGTCGAAGGTGGCAAGGCCGACCTGGCGGTCGGCAGCAGCGAGGCTGCCTGCGGACCGGGCCAGACGAAGCTCGACTTCGCCGCGATCGATGGCACAGGGACTCCGCCGGACGTCGCCACGCAGCCGATCAACAAATACTTCTGCAACCTGCTGAACGCCATCGGGGTGAAGGCTGGCGCGGACGGCTTCCCGGCGATCGGCGGCTCGGCAGAGGTGACCTGCTTCGGCAAGCACGACGACACAAAGCTCTTCGTCAGCGAGAACAACCCAGTGTCCATCAAGGATCCTGGTGAGTTCAAGATGCTCCGCGCGAACGGCTGATCGTCGCTGGTGCCGGGTCGACCCGCTTGAGCGGAATGCAAGAAGGCTCCTCGTGAAGGGAGGGGCCTCCTTTCATCAGCACGACGACGCGGAGCTCCGGGGCGGAGCCCGCGTCGTCGTCATCGGCCGCTCACTGCGGCGCGCCGTCCGCGACCCACTGCTCGATCGCGTCGATGTATTCCTGGAGCAAGCAAGTGTATTCCGGGCCGGGCACGCCGACGCATCCGTTGGGCATGCGGGCGATGTTCCCGCAGGGGCCTTTGAGGATCTTGACGAGGGCGCTCTGTTCTGGCTCGCCGGGGGTGACGAGCGGAATGTCTCCGCAAGCCTCGGAGATGTGCGTCGTCAGGGTCGTGTAAAGGGTGTTGTCGTCCACGAGCGTCGGTTTCGCCTCGCCGTTGTGGCAGCTCGCAGTGGAGCAGCCAGCTTGCGCGACGACCGCCCGGACCGTCTCAAAGGTCGGGTCGACCGCCGGGCCGCCACCGCCGGTTCCAGCGGAGGTCGAGCTGGAGGCCGTGGCCCCTCCGGCGCCATCCCCGCCCGAGCCCTCCCCGCCGGACGTGGATGCACTCGAGCTGGACCCTCCACCGGTCGTGCCGGCTTCCGAGGTGCCGGTGCTCCCATCGTCGGAGCAGCCTGAAAGAGGGGACAGGAGGGTGACGATCGCTGCGGCGGCGTAATTTGAGAATCGAAGTTTCATGGATCGTGATTAAAGTGGTTGGAGAGAAAAGTATAGCTCTCTCTCTCACTTGTTGGGACCAAAGGAGAGGCTTCGAACCGTCGGACCTTCAAGGCGAAGCACGATCGATGAATGGATCTGATGAAGCCAAACTTTTGTGAGCACGTCGCCCGTGTCCCCGGCGGCTCGCTCGGTGGGGCGCTGAGCGAGGCCAGAGGTGCCGTCCGGGGTGGGTAGGACGAGCAAGAGCGTTTGAGAATCAAGCGGTTTGTCATGGCACTCCTCGCATCCAGCGATGCTGTACGTGCCGATTGACGTACATGCTTGATCCATCAAGCCGGTCTCGACTGTCAAAAGTGCTTGCAAATGCCGTCGCTTCGGGGTGCGTCGTCGAGCGCTGGAGTCGCGGGCGGCTGCTCGGCGCCGTCGGGCGCAGCCGAGCACGTCGAGCGTGGCGAGGACGCGATGTGGCCCGGCGCGAGCAGGGTGGGTACCCTTCGCCCATGAGCGATCCCTTCCCCGTGCCCCCCGGTCCGCTCGTCGATGCCGCCTGGCTCGCAGCGCACGCGGGCGATCCCCGCGTCCGCGTCGTCGACTGCCGCTGGTACCTCGGCGGTCGCCGCGGCGTCGACGAGTACGCCCGCGGCCACATCCCTGGCGCCGTCCACCTCGACGTCGATGCCGATCTCTCCAGCCCGGCGCACGGAGGACCAGGCCGCCACCCGCTCCCCGACGCGGCGGCGTTCGCGCGCGTGCTCGGCCGGATCGGGGTGGCCCCAGGCTCGGTGGTCGTCGGCTACGACGACGCCGGTGGGGCCATCGCCGCCCGTCTCTGGTGGCTGCTGCGCTACTTCGGTCATCCCGGCGGGCGCGTGCTCGACGGCGGGCTCCAGGCGTGGACCTCCGCGGGACACCCCCTCTCGACCGAGGCACCCTCGTTCGCGCCAGCGCCCACCATGGATCTCGCCGCCGGCGGCGCCCCGGTCGCGGACAAGGCCGCTGTCGACAGGCTGCGCCGCGACTCCGCGGCGGTGATCCTCGATGCGCGTGCCCGCGAGCGCTACGAGGGGCAGACCGAGCCCGTCGATGCCCGCCCGGGCCACATCCCCGGCGCCCGCTCCGCCCCGTTCGTCGAGAACCTCAGCGCCCCCGGGGGCGCCTTCCGCGAGCGCGCCGAGCTCGAGCGGCGCTATGGCGACCTCGGGGCGCTCGATGCATCCACCGTGGTCTGCTACTGCGGCTCCGGCGTCACCGCCTGCCACGACCTCCTCGCCCTGGCGACGCTCGGCCGCGAGGACGCGATCCTCTACGAGGGGTCCTGGAGCGATTGGGCCCGCGACGCCGCCCTGCCGGCAGCCAGAGGCCCCGAGCCCTGAGCGGCGTCAGGCGAGCGCGCGGCCGACCGTGGCCTCGATCGTCTCGCGCAGGTAGCGCACCGCCAGCGCGACCGTGCGCGCCGCGCTCTCCGGCGTCGGCTGGAGCGCGGGCGCGACCTCCATGACGTCGCCGCCGATCAGGCCGACCTCGCGCCCGAGCCGGCGGATGAGCGCCACGACGAACTCGGGCGACAGGCCGTCCGGCTCCGGCGTCCCCGTGGCGTCGGCGTACGCGGCGTCCGTGCCGTCGATGTCGTTCGAGAAATACACGTCCTCGACGCCGGTGCTCTTCACGTGGGCCACGATGGCGTCGAGCGCCGCCGCCGGATCGGCGCGGCACTCGGCCGCCCAGAACTGGCGCACGCCGTAGCGGCTCTCCCAGTGCTCGCGCGGCTTCTGCGACGCGCGGACCCCCACCTGCGTCAGCCGGCCGCCCCGCCCGACAAGCTCGTTCGCGTGGTACGACCACGTGGCGAAGCAGTACGCGATGCCGAGCCGCTCCTCGAGGAGATCGGTGTGCGCGTCCGGCTGGACGATGCCCCACGGCCGCTTCCGCGCGCGGGCGAGCGCGCGCGCGGCCGGCAAGGCCGTGGAGTGATCGCCGCCGAGCACGATGGGGGCGACGCCCGGGTTGATCGAGAAGACGAGATCGAGCGCGCGCTCCGCGATGGAGAGCGGCGAGACCGGCAGCCGCGACGCCGCGGGCTCGGGCACGCCAGGGTAGAGCGCGCGGCGCG
This sequence comes from Sorangium sp. So ce693, assembly GCF_051521375.1. Classification (NCBI taxonomy): domain Bacteria; kingdom Pseudomonadati; phylum Myxococcota; order Polyangiales; family Polyangiaceae; genus Sorangium; species Sorangium sp. So ce693. The sequence goes on along the minus strand of NZ_CP150347.1, from coordinate 9,964,039 downwards.
ACGCGGCCTTCTGCGCCTCCGAGAGCATGTCGTCGTGCAGGAGCTGGGGGACGACGAACACGTCGCCGATGTCGACGAGCCCGACCTCGCGCGCCCGCTCGGGGAAGTCCGGGAAGGCGTCGAGGAGCGCGGTCCGGATGGCCTGCGGGCCCATGTTGGAGCCGCGGAGGAACCCCGCGCCGACGTCGGAGGGCACGCCGAGCAAGACGGCGCGCGCGCCGGCGATGCGGTCGAGCGACGCGCGGAACCGCGCGAAGACCTCCTCCTCGGTCGCGGCGCCGTAGAGCCTCCGCTGGACCTCGAGCTGCTGCGCGCGGCCGGTCGAGACGAGGTAGAGGCCTCCGGCCGCCGGACGCAGCAGGAGCGCGAGCTCTTCTTGCGGGGTCATGCCCGACGAGGGTACGCGCCCCTCAGGGGGCCGCCAGCGAAAGGGCGGACGCGGGCAGAGGGAAGCGCTCGGCCGTGAGGTGAGGGACCGGCGCGCTCATCGCCGCGGGCCAGCTGGCGCCGCGCGCGACGACCCGGAGCGCGCGCAGCACGCCCGCGTGCGCGACAAGGAGGTGCGGGCGCGCGCGGGACGCGACGTCCGCGTCGGACGCGACGTCCACGCCGTCCACGCCGCGCGGCGCGCGCGGGGCGCTGAGCTCGCGCCAGAACGACCGCACCCTGGACTCGACCTCGAGCGCCGACTCGCCCCCGGGCGGCCCGACGCGCTCCCAGCCGTCGAGCCACGCGGCGTATGCGGCCGGGTCGTCGCGCTCGATGTCCGAGAAGGCGCGCCCCTCCCAGGCGCCATAGGAGATCTCGGCGAGGCGATCGTCGAGGGTGTGCGGCGCCCCGAGGCGCGCCGCGAGCTCGGCGGCCGGGAGTGCGCAGCGGGAGAGCCGCGACGACCAGACCACGCCGGGGCGGACGCAGAGCTCGTGGAGCGCGCGCTCGATCGCGGCCGCGGCAGCCTCCGGGGGGAGCTCCGCGGCGACGTCGAGGCGGCCGTAGCAGACGCCGGAGAGCGCGACGGGGGCGTGGCGGAAGGCGATGAGGCCGTGGGCGAGGGGATCCACGCGCGCGCCCGCGGCTCAGCCGCCCCGCACGAGCGCGAGGGCGAGCAGCGCGGCGCACTCGGCGATCTGCTGCGTCGCGCCCAGGAAGTCGCCCGTGAGCCCGCCGGCGCGGGCGCGGAAGCGGAGGCCGCAGATCGTCGCGGCGGCGGCGGCCGCGACGAGCATGCCCGCCGCCTCGGCCGCCGTGAGGGCCCCTGCGGCGTGCGCCGCGGCGAGCGCGAGCGCCGGCCAGAGCGAGCCGAGCAGCGCCTGCGGGAGCGCCGCCTGCGCCACCGGGCGGCTGCGCGAGCCGCTCTGGGTGACATAAGGCAGCGCGACCATCAGCCAGATCGGCGGGGTGCGCGAGAGGCACTGCGTCAGCACGAGGGCGACGGGCGCCGCGGTCTCGAGCCGCGCGAGCAGGGCGACGCGCAGCACGAGGACCACGATCAGCGCCGCCGCGCCGAACGCGCCGATGCGGCTGTCCTTGAGGATCTCGAAGATCCGCGCGCGATCGAGCGCGCCGCCGAGCGCGTCGGCCGTGTCCGCGAGGCCGTCCTCGTGGAACGCCCCGGTCAGCAGCAGCCCGAGGGCCACGGTGACGCTCGCCGCGACGAGCGCGCCGCCCCGGTCGACGAGCAGCCACACCGCGGCCTGGGCGGCGCCGAGCGCGGCGCCCACGAACGGGAACCAGGCCGAGGCCCAGCGCCAGTCCGCCTCGGCGTAGGGGAAGCCGCCGACCGGGACGCGCGTGAGGAAGGTCGCCGCTGCGCGGGCGCCGCGCAGCACCGGCGGCATCGTCATGGAGTCCCGGGCCGCGCGCGATCGGGCACGCTCGCGCTCGCGAACGTCGCCATGCCGGCGTGGAGGGCGCAGGCCGCGTCGAGGAGGGGCAGCGCGGCCAGCGCCGCGCTCGCCTCGCCGAGCCGCATCCCGAGGTCCAGCAAGGGGCGCGCGTCGAGCGCCGCGAGGACGTGGGCGTGGCCGCGCTCGGCCGAGCGGTGGGCGAAGAGCATGCCCGATCGCGCCCCGGCGCACATCCGGACGAGCGCGAGCGCCGCCGCCGAGACGATGAAGCCGTCGACGAGCACCGCGATCCGCCGCTCGATCGCCCGCGCCATGGCGCCCACCAACGCGGCGATCTCCTTGCCGCCGACCGCCTGCACGACGCGGTGCGGATCGGTGCGCTGGACGCCCGAGGCCCCCTGCGCGCGCCGCGTCGCGTCGCGCACGACCTCGATCTTGCGCGACAGCGCGTCGCCGGAGACGCCGGTCCCCGCGCCGACGACGTCCTCCGGCGCGAGCCCGAGGAGCAGCGCCGTCATGGCCGCCGCCGCCGTCGTGTTGCCGATGCCCATGTCGCCGAGCAGGACGACGCGCGTGTCGCCCCCGAGCGCGTCGATCTCCGCGGCGCCCGCGCGGAGCGCGCGCTCGTAGACGGCCTCCGAGAGCGCGTCCTCGATCCGCAGGTCGCCGATGGGATCGTCGGCGACCGGATCGCGCCGCAGCCGCGCTCCATCGCCGCCGTCGACACGCTCGTACGGGTGGGCGACGCCGACGTCCACGACCCGCAGCTCGACGCCGAGGTTCCGGCAGAGGACGCTGGCGGCGGCGCCGCCGCGCACGAAGTTCGCCACCATCGCCGCCGTGACCTCCGGCGGGTACGCGGACACGCCGTGCCGGACGACAGGGTGATCGGCGGCGAAGAGCACCGCCGCCGCAGGCCGGCTCGCGGGCGGCCCGCCCTGGATGCCGGCGAGCGCCACGGCGAGATCCTCGAGCACGCCGAGGCTGCCGCGCGGCTTGGTCAGCGTGTCCTGCCGCGCGCGCGCCGCGCCCACCGCGCTCGCGTCGAGCTCCGGAAAGACCCAGTGAGGCGAGAGAGCCATGTCCGGGTTCTCTACTCCGACACGCCGGCAAGCGGGCACGGCGGTGCGGACTCCTTACGGAAACAGGAGTCCTTCGGTCCTATCGGTGGAGCTGAGGGGGATCGAACCCCTGACCTCATGACTGCCAGTCATGCGCTCTCCCAGCTGAGCTACAGCCCCGGTCGTTGGGAGCGGCATATCTACAGCCTCTCGCGCCGCTTGTCTCTACTTTTTTTCGACCGGCGCGTTTTTGTGTCCAAGGGCGTCGGTTCGCGGCTGCTCGCGTGTGTTTGCTTCCGTTTGCTTCCGTTTGCGCGCGTTCGCTTCCGTTTGCTTCCGTCTGCGCTCGTCGCCTGGTGGGTGTGCCCAGCGGAGGGGTGCGCGCGGCCTGGCGGCGATGCGGCCGCCGGGCCGCGGGGGCCCTCAGAAGTTCATCAGCTTTGCCAGGTAGTACTTCATCGTCTCGGTCGTCCCGCCGCCGATGCGGAGGAGCCGCTGATCGCGCCAGGCGCGCGCGATCGGGAAGTCCTCGATGTAGCCCCAGCCGCCGTGGAACTGCAGGCAGGTGTCCACGACATCGTTCGCCACGTCGCCGGCCAGGATCTTCGCCATCGAGATGAGCTTCACCGTGTCGAAGCTGATCGGCACCTTCCGCACGTACCGCTCGTCGTTGTAGTGGTCGACGCACTTGTACGCGAACGCGCGCGCCGCCTCGCAGCGCGTGTACAGGTCCACGAGCTTGTGCTGCCACGACTCGCGCTTGATGATCGGCTTGCCGAACGCCACCCGCTCGCGCCCGTACTCGACCGTGCCGTCGAGCGTCATGAACGAGCTCGCGATCGCGCTCACCGCAGCGACCAGCCGCTCGGTCTGGAAGTTCTGCATCAGGTACGCGAAGCCCTGATCGGGCTCGCCGAGCAGGTAGCGCCCCGGCACCCGCACGTCCTCCAGGAAGAGCTCCGCGGTGTCCGAGGACTTGTTGCCGATCTTCTTCAGCTTCTTCGCGACGCTGAAGCCGCGGAGCGCCGTCGGCACGAGGAAGAACGAGCAGCCGTGGGCGCCCCTGTCCGGCGACGTCTTGGCGAGCAACGTCACGAAATCGGCGCGCGTCCCGTTCGTGATGAAGGTCTTCTGCCCGTTCAGCACGTAATCATCGCCGTCCTTGCGCGCGATCGTCCGGATCCCGGCCACGTCGCTGCCGGCCGCCGGCTCGGAGACGCCGAGCGCGGCGATCTTGTCGCCCGCGAGCGCCGGCTTGAGGAACTCCTCGATCTGCTCCTTCGTGCCGATGTCGCTGATCACCGGGGTCGCCATGTCGCTCTGCACGAGCAGCCCCATCGAGACGCCCGCCATCGTGCAGCGCACGAGCTCCTCGGCCTTGGCCGCCGAGAACCAGTAGTCGAGCCCGGCGCCGCCGTGCTCCTCCGGGAAGTGCGCGCCCAGGATCCCGAGCTCGCCGGCGCGCTTGAACACCCAGTTGGGAAAGCACTCCGACGCCTCCCACTCCTCCACATGAGGAGCGAGCTCCTTCTCTGCGAAGGCCCGCACCGTCTTCCTGAACTGCTGATGTTCTTCCGTGAACGGCTGCCACATCGCGAACCCCTCCTCGCCGGCACGACCGAGATGATTCGTACACGAAACATTTTTCAGCGCAAGCGCCGCATCTCCGCGCTTCTGCCGCGCCTGGTCCGCCGCGCGGGCCGCGCGGGGAACCTCACGGGGCCGCGCGGCGCCACGCGGGCTCCACGCGGCGCCGAACGGGCCGCGTGGAGCCCCATGGAAAACGAGGGCCGATGGCGCGGCGCGCGACCGTGCGGGCCGCGGCGCGAGCGGCGCCGCGGCGAGCGGTAGAAGAACCGCCGAAGAGCGAAAAATGAATCGGCACGCGCATCCATCCACGCAGTCTGCCGGCTCTGCTAGCCTCCGGGCCACATGCGACTCCTCGTCCTGTCCCGCAACGCGTCCCTCTATTCGACGAGCCGGATCGTGCTCGCGGGGCGCGCGCGTGGTCACGACGTCAGCGTCATCGATCCGCTCGATTTCCAGATCGTCGTGTCGCGCGGTCGCCCGTCGTTGCTCGTCGGTGGTTCGGCGGTGCCCCGCTTCGACATCGTGATCCCGCGCATCGGCGCCAGCATCACGAACTACGGCCTCGCCGTCGTCCGCCAGTTCGATCTCATGGGCGTCCCCGTCCTGAACGGCGCCGTCTCGATCGCGAGGAGCCGCGACAAGCTGCGCGCGCTCCAGCTGCTCACGCGCCGCAAGCTCAACGTGCCGATCACCGTGTGCGCCCGGAGCCCGGCCGGCGTCGAGGCGGCGCTCTCGCTCGTCGGCGGCTGCCCCGCGATCGTGAAGCTCCAGCAGGGGACCCAGGGCATCGGCACCATGCTCGCCGAGACGCCCCACGCCGTGCACGCGCTGCTCGAGACGTTCTGGGCCATGGGCCAGGACATCGTGCTCCAGGAGTACGTGCGCGAGTCGAAGGGGCGCGACATCCGGGTCATCGTCGTCGGCGGCCGCGTGGTCGCCTCGATGCGCCGCGTCGCCAAGCCGGGCGAGTTCCGCTCGAACCTCCACCGCGGCGGCAAGGGCGATCGGGTGAAGCTGCCGCGCGCCTACCGGAGCGTCGCGATCCGCGCCGCGAAGGCGATGGGCCTCGAGGTCGCCGGCGTCGACATGCTCGAGGCGCGCTCCGGGCCGAAGATCCTCGAGATCAACAGCTCGCCCGGCCTGGAGGGGATCGAGCGCGCGAGCGGCGTCGACGTCGCAGGCGCGATCATCACCTACGCCGAGCGGTACGCGGCGGAGCAGCGCGGCCTCAGCCGTCGCACGCTCGAGGCGCGGATCGCCGAGGTGATCCACGACGAGCGCATGCCGGCGCCGCGGCGGCTCAGCCGCGCGGCGGCGGAGAACGGGGCGGGCGCGAGCCGCCGGAAGGCCACGGCGCTCACCGGCGGGAGGGGCGCGCGGAGGGCCCTCTCGTGACCCTGCGGGTCGAGACGGCCGGCGATGCGGTCGTCCTGACCATCGATCGTCCCGAGCGCAGGAACGCCATCGACAGCGACCTCGCGAGCCGCCTCGGCGAAGTGATCCGCCGCGCGAGCGCCGACCCGCGCGTGCGCGGCGTCGTGCTCACCGCGACGAGCAGCGACGTCTTCGTGGCGGGCGGCGACATCCGCGAGCTCCACGCGCTCGCCGCCGGCGGCGCGGAGGGGGGCGAGGTCCTCCGGCTGTTCGAGGGCCTCGCGGCCTTCGAGGAGAGCGAGGTGCCGATCGTCGCCGCGGTGCAGGGCGACGCGCTGGGAGGCGGCTGCGAGCTGTTGCTGCTCTGCGATTTCGTCATCGTCGAGGAGCACGCCGCGCTCTCGTTCCGCCACGTCAAGATGGGCCTGTCCCCGGCCTGGGGCGGGCTGACGCGGCTCTGCGAGCGGGTGGGGCCGCTCGCGGCGGCGCGGCTGCTCCTGACGGCGGAGAGGATCGACGCCGCAGAGGCGCTCCGCGTCGGCCTCGTGAGCGAGGTCGTCCCCACCGGCGCCGCGCGGAGCCGGGCGATCGCGCAGGTCGGCCGCATCGCCGAGGGCCCGCGCGCGTCGGTCGCGGCCATGAAGCGGTCCCTGCGCGAGGTGCGCGAGGCGCTGCGCGCCTCCGCCGCCGAGGTCGAGCGACGGGCGTTCGCCGCGCAGTGGAACGGCCCGGAGCACCGGCGTGCGATGGATACGTTCCTGAGCAAGAAGTGACGGTGGCGCGGCGTGGAGGGCGCGGAGCGGCAGGACCCTGAGGGCGCCGAGCCCCCGCTGGAGGGCGCGGAGCCCGCGCCGGCGAGCGCCGAGGTTGCCTCGGCGAGCGTCGGGGCCGCGCCGGCGAGCGCGGAGGCCGCGCCGGCGAGCGCGGAGGCCGCGCCGGCGAGCGCGCTGCTCCCGCCCGTGCCGCCGGCGATAGAGCACTTCATCGGCCGCCGCCCGCACCTGCGCGCGCTCCAGCGCGCCGCCGAGGCCCTCGTGCTGGAGAAGCCCGTCGCCGTGTTCGTCCACGGCGCCGCGGGCATGGGCAAGAGCGCGCTCATCCACCACTTCTTGATGGGGCTCCGCCGCGACAGGGGGCTGGTCGTCCTGCGGGGGCGCTGCGCCCTCGCGGCGGCCGAGTCCTACAAGGCGTTCGGCGGCGTGATGGAGGCGCTGAGCCGCTTCCTCCGGCGGGTCTCGGGCGACGAGGTGGAGCGCCTCCTGCCGCGCGACGTCCACGCGCTCGCCCGGGTGTTCCCGGTGCTCTCGGGCGTGCCGGCCGTCGCGTCGGCGCCGCGCGCGAGCGAGTCGCCCGACGCGCAGGAGCTGCGGCAGCGCAGCTTCGCCGCGCTCCGCCAGCTGCTCTGGCGGATCGCCGAGCGCAGCCCGCTCGTCGTGGCGATCGAGGACCTGCAGTGGAGCGACATCGACAGCGTGGCGCTCCTGCTCGAGCTCACGCGGCCCCCCGACGCGCCCGCGATGATGTTCCTCGGCAGCTTCCGGGACGAGGACGTCGCCACGAGCGCGCCGCTCCGCGCGCTGCTCGACGGGATGGGGCTCGAGCACCCGGCCGCCGCCGAGGCCGAGACCGCCGGCGCGCGCGGGCGGATGGAGTCGGCGCGCCGGGACGGCGAGCTGCGCGAGATCGCGGTCGGCCCGCTCTCGCCGCTCGAGGCCGAGGAGCTCTCGCTCGCGCTCCTCTTCGCGCGCGACGATGTCACCCGCGCGCGGGCGGACGCCATCGCCCGCGCCTCGCGGGGCAACCCGCGGCTGCTCGGCGAGCTCGCCCGCGACGCGCAGGAGCTCTCGGGCGAGGACGCCGCCCGGGGCGACGCCGCGTGGAGCAGGGCGCTCGACGCGCGGCTCCGCCGCCTGCCGGGGCAGGCGCTCCGGCTGCTGGAGGTGATCGCGGTCGCCGGGGAGCCGATCGACGCGGCGGTCGTGGCGCGCGCGGCGAAGCTCCGCGACGACGAGCTCGCCCCGGCGATGACGCTGCTGCTCATGGAGGACCTGATCTCCGCGCGGCGCGCCGGCGAGGGCGAGCTCGTCGAGGCGTCGCACGACAGGGTGCGCGCGGCCGTGGTCGGCCGGCTCGGCCCGGAGCAGCTCGCGGCGCGGCACCGGAGGCTAGGACGGGCGCTCGAGGCGCTGGGGACGGCGGACGCGGAGGCGCTCTCGCGGCACTGGCTCGGCGCGGGGGACGCGGCGCGGGCGGGGCGGCTCGCCGAGCGCGCGGCCGAGGAGGCGGCGGAGGCGCTCGCGTTCGAGCGCGCGGCGCGGCTCTACGAGCTCGCGCTCCGCCTGCGCTCGCGCGAGGCGGACGTCCCCGAGGCGGAGCGGCGCGCGCTCGGCGTGCGGTGCGCCGACGCCATGGTCAACGCGGGCAAGAGCGCCGAGGCGGCGAGGATCTACGCGGCGGCGGCCGAAGGGGCGGACGGCGCGCTCTCGCTGGAGCTCCGCCGGCGGGCCGCCGAGCAGTACCTGCGGAGCGGGCACATCGACGAGGGGATCGAGCTCGTCCGCGCCGTGCTCCGGGCGGTCGGCCTGTCGTTCCCGGAGACGCCGCGGCGCGCGCTGGTGGCGCTGCTCCTGCATCGGGCGGAGCTGCGCTTGCGGGGCCTCCGGTTCCGCGAGCGGTCCGAGGCGGAGGTGCGACCGGAGGACCTCGCGCGCATCGACGCCTGCTGGACGGTGACGGTGGGGCTGTCCGGCGTCGACATGGTCCGCTCCGCCGAGTTCTCGGCGCGCGCCCTGCTGCTCGCGCTGCGGGCCGGCGAGCCGTACCGCATCGGCCGCGCGCTCGCGTTCGAGGCCTCGTCCGCGTGCATGATGGGGGCGCCGGGCCGGGCGCGCGCGGAGGAGCTCGTCGCCGCGGTGCGGGCGCTCTCGGAGCGGCTCGACAGCCCGCACCTCCTCGGCCTGTCGATGATGGTGTCGGGCATGCTCGAGGCGTTCACGGCCGGGCGCTGGAAGGCCGCGTCCGCGTGGTACGAGCTCGCCGACGAGCTCCTGCGCGACCGCTGCGCCGGCGTGTCCTGGGAGCTCGCGACGACGCAGCTGATGGCGTCGTGGGCGCGGTACTACCGCGGGCAGATCGACGCGCTCGCGCGGACGACGCCGGCGGTGCTCCGCGCCGCCGAGCAGCGGGGGGATCTCTACGCGGTGGCGATCTTCAGCGCGCAGGCGACGTGGGTGGCGCTCGCGTCGGACGACGTGGCGGGCGCGCGCGGCGCGATCGCGGGGGCGCTGTCGAGGTGGACGACGTCGGGGTTCCACCTCGAGCATTTCGTCGGGCTGCTCGGCGAGACCTACGTCGACCGGTACGCTGGCCGCGCCGGCGCCGCGATGAAGCGCCTCACGGACGCCTGGCCGAGGATCGAGGGCTCGATGCTGCTGATGATGCAGAACAGCCGGGTGATGGCCCACGCCGAGCGCGCGTGCACGGCGCTCGCCGTGGCCGAGGCGGCGCCCGATCCGGAGGCGCTGATCCAGGTGGCGCTCCGGGACGCCGCGGCGCTCGCCCGGGAGAAGACGGCGTGGTCGGACCCGTTCGTGCCGCTGATCCGCGCGGGCGCGGCCGAGCTACGGGGCGACAGGGAGGCGGCGATCACGCAGCTGGAGGCGGCGGCGGCCGGGTTCGACGCGGCGGACATGCCGCTCTATGCGGCGGCGGCGCGGCGCCAGGCGGGCGAGCTGCTCGGAGGGGAGAAGGGGCTCCAGCGGCTCCTCGTGGCGGACGCGGTGATGGCGCGGGAGCGGATCAAGAGCCCGGCGCGGTGGGCGGCGATGCTGGCGCCGGGGTTCGGGCGGGGCGAGCGGGTCGGCTGGGGCTGACCCATGGCGTTCGGCGGTCGGGGAGCCGCTAGCCCGAGCCGCCGCCGGGCAACGGGCCGAACTGCTTCTCGTAGGCCGCGAGCCGGGCGGCGAGCCGCTTCGCCTCATCGCCGGCGGCGTGGGCCTGCTCTTCGGCGGCGCGGGCCTGCTCCTCGGCGGCGCGAGCCTGCTCCTCGCCGGTCGGCAGCACGCGCCCATGGGTATCGATCCAGCGCAGCCAGTCGACCGCGAGGCCGCGGTACGTGCCGTGGCGCACCCCGAGGCGCAGGCCGAGGCACGCGCTCACGACCTCGCCGTTCGCCTCGGGCGGCATCGGTAGGTAGGACCGCGTGGCTCGATCGAGCGCATAGGCCTCGAGCTCGCCCGAGAACGGATCGAACAGGTAATACTCCGGCACGTGCAGGAGCTTCGCGTAGATCCGCATCTTGTCGCCGCGATCGACGGCCTGGGTGCTCTCGGAGAGCAGCTCGATCACCACGTCGGGCGTCCTCCCGTCCTCCTGCCAGACGACCCAGGACTTGCGCTCGCGCCTGTTGGTGTCGAGCACCACGAACACGTCGGGGCCTCGAAAGTCGTTCTTCTTCGCCTGCAGCTCGCTGAAATAGATGGCCATGTTGCCGGCGACGTACACGTCATCCCGGTCGCGCCAGAACAGCTGCAGTGCCTCGATGAGCAGGCCCATCTGCGCGAGGTGGCGCTCGGATTCCATCGGCTCTCCATCGTCGTACGGGAGCTCGTCCTCGCCGGGCGGGGGAATCGGGATGAAAGAATTCTCGCTCTGGAAGGGCATACGTCGCTCCAGGCGCAGCGTACCCCATGCCGCGCGCTGGCGCAGCCGGCCGACCGGGGCTGCGCGTCAGCGCACCGCCAGCACCACCTCGTGGGCCTCGGTCCTCGCCGGGATCTCCCAGCGCTCGATCATCCGGCGGATGACCGCCTCCGGCACCGCCGCCTCCCGCGCCCGGTTCTGCGCGAACAGCGTGGACGCTGGCACCTCCACGTAGACGACGCGGATCCTCGCCCCGTAGTCGGCCGCCATCTGCAATAACGGGCCGCGCCGCTGCCGCGAGAGGTTCGTCGCGTTCCACACGAACCGCTCGCCGCGCCGCAGGTATTCCTTCGCCCGCTCGCGCGCGGCCTGGACCACCTGTCCCTGCGTGTCCGCCGGATCGATCTCCAGCTCGCTCCGCAGCGCGTCCAGGGAGACGACCGGCCAGTCGGCGAGGTGGTGGCGAACATAGGTATCCTTCCCGGCGCCCGGGAGTCCGCTCATCACCACGACCTCGGAGCGCGTGTCGTCGTAGACCTCGACGTCCGGGTGGCGGCCGCCAGCGAGATCGGAGCGGAAGTACACGAAGCGCGTGTGAGCCGAGGCGAAGGACCGCGGCGCGGTGTAACACCCCTCCTCGCGGCAGAACTCGCGGAAGAGCTCGATGTTGTCGACGACGCGCCCCATGTCCGCGCAGACGCGCCCCCGGATGTCGGCCTCGGCCACGAGCGCGAGCAGGTCGCAGCGCGCCTGGAGGCTGATCTCGGCGGCGACGCGCCGCGCGTCGTCGCGCTCGATGAGATAGAACGGGATCTGGTGATAGCGCACGAGCGCGCACACCTGCTCGCGCAGCGCGAACGGCGCGCCGAGCTCCCAGAGCAGGCGGCGCGCGAGGAGCTCCCCCGCGCGAGAGTGGCCCTTGGCCGTGATCCGCCCGTCCTCCTCGCGGGTGGTCGCCGGCTTCGCCACGTCGTGGAGGAGGCACGCGAGGTACACGGCGCGCTGCTCCTCGGCCGGCAGCGCCTGCCATTCGGGCAGCCCGAGGAGCGTCTCCAGCACCATGCGGGTGTGGATCCAGACGTTGCCCTCGGCGTGGTGGATCGGGTCCTGCGGGCAAGCCTCGAGCGCGCGGACCCAGTCGAAGACCTGGAGCTCATTCCAGGGGACACGCCCCGGATCGGGCGTGAGCAGGTCGAGGAGCGAGGACGCGGAGGACATGACGGAGGACCCCTGGCGAGCGCGCGGTCGGCTCCGCAGTCAACGCCGCGCGCCGCGCAGCGCGCGTGAGGGCCGTAGCATGTCCGCGAAAGGACGCCGGTGCTACCCTGACGCCGCCATGTCCGCCAAATACCCTCGCTCGTTCCACCTGCCGTGGTCCCCGGGCGGAACGTCCGACGACAAGAGGATGGCGGACGTGTCGGGGCTGCTCGGCGTCGAGATCGTCATCACCGAGAAGTGCGACGGGAGCAACCTCACGTACACGCGGGCGAGCGTCTTCTCCCGCTCGCACTCGGGCCCTCCGTCCCACCCGAGCTTCGACCTCGCGAAGGCCACGCACGCGAGCATCGCGCACCTGCTCTCGGAGGGCATGTCGCTCTTCTGCGAGTACTGCTATGCGGTCCACTCCATCGAGTACGAGGCGCTCCCGGGGTATTCACTCGTCTTCGGCGTGCGGGACGACGTGCGGGGCCTCTTCTGGGAGTGGGACATGGTCGTGGCCCAGGCGAACGATCTGGGGCTCCCCACGGTGCCTGTCCTGTTCCGGGGCACCGTCGAGGGCGAGCGCGAGCTCGAGGCGCTGACGACCGCGCTCGCGCGCGAGCCCTCCGCGTTCGGCGGCCCGCGCGAGGGCGTGGTGGTGCGGGCCGCCGGCGAGTTCCCGGACGCGGCGTTCCAGCGGCGGCTCGCCAAGTGGGTGCGGCGCGGGCACGTGCAGACGGACGAGCACTGGATGCACCAGGAGATCCGGCCCCAGCGCCTCGCCCCGGGGCCGGCGCCGGCGCCGGTAGACGCGTCACCGCCGTGAGGCCAGCGCCGCGAGCCGATCGCAGAGGCCTTCGCGGATCGGGCCGTAGGCCTTGCGGTACTCCTCCCAGTCGAGGCGCTCGTCCGCGACGATCTCGCGCCAGTACGGGTTCGCGGCGCCGTAATCGTGGAGGACGCCCGTCTCGGCGATCTGCACGGCGAAGAGCGGCACCCGGAGGGCGTGGAAGAGCTTCTTCTTCGAGGCCTCCGGTTCGTCGTCGAAGCGGGCGCCGGCCTTCTTGAAGTCGGACGCGGAGCGGCTCGCGGCCGACGCGGCGAGCTTCTTTCTGTCGAGCTTGAACGGGAAGGGCGGCCTCCCTTCCTTGAGCCGGTGCTCGGGCGGCAAGAACAGGCACTCGAGCGCGAAGACGCTGTGCTCGGCGATGGCGCCGCGGAAGGTGTCGAGGCCGTGGACGACGACGTTGACGCCCGGCGCAAAGGCGAGGTCCTGCCGCGCGTCGCGCCGCGCGAGGACGGCGACGAAATCCTCGTCGGACGTCGCGGACGCGGTGCCGTACACGCGCGATCCGGCGCGGAAGACGCTGTGAACCTCGCCGTCGTTGCGGTCGAGGACGCGGAGCACGGTGGAGAGGCTCATGGCAGCGGCCTCGTTCGAGGGACGGTGAGCATCGCGCCGTTGCCATCCCTGCGCAACGGTCGGCGCGCGCGCGACGGAGCTGGCGGGATGGTCAACCTTCGGTCGTCCGCTCGCCGGCACCAGGGGGGAGCGTCGTGTCGTCGCCTGTGGTTGCCGAGCAGCTCCGGTGCTCGCGCCGAGCGCGCCGGCTCAGATAGGCCACGATGACGATGTTGATCACCAGGATGACGATGCGCGTCAGTCGCCATCCATGGCCGACGAGGTCGATGATCTCGAAGGGGACGAGCGAGGCTGTCGCTCCGACGACCAGCCAGGGGGCCCACCTGTAGCCATGGCGGAGCGACGAACCCTCGATGAAGCTGAGCAGGGAGTCCGCCGCCAGCGCGGCGCTCACGACGTGGGCGCCGTGCGGCGTCGTCGCCTTCGAGAGCACGTCCATCAGCGCGGCGCTCCAGGCGCTCGCGCTCTCCCTGCCCAGCGTGACCGCGAACGCGTGAGCCCTGGCGGCGAGCCCGGACGAGGCCAGGAGGAAGATCGCGATCGCCAGCACGATCTGCAGCACCGATTTGGCGAGCTTGTAGACGATGATGACGCGCACGCCGAGCGCCCGCCGCAGAGCATGGGCCTGACCGGCTGCGAATCGATCCCTGGCGGCCATGCGATCCATCCTGGCACGTGTCTCCCGCGCGCGGCGGCCCGTATCGACCTCGAATAGGCCCGCCGGGCTCAACCATCGGGACGCCATGGAACGAACCCGGCCACGAGGCAAGGATGGGCCCGAACTTCGGGACATGCGCGACCGTGGGCTCGCGGAGCTCGACCTCATTGACATCACGCGTGTCGAGGACGGCAGCTGGCGCGACGTGTACGGAGCTCGGGCCGTGGCCTGCGACGTCCCGGCCGGCTGCGTGGCCTTGCCTCGCCAGCGCCTGGCCGCTCCCGCGGCAGCCGTGGCCGACAGCGTGTATAATCATGGTGTTTCGCCGATGATCTCTTGATCAGGGCAGAATCCGCGCGAGGCATTCCTGCAAGTGGGGTACATATGGCCGTCGGGCAGCAGCAAGCGGGTCAGCAAAGCCTGTTCACCGATGATTTTTTCTACTTCATCCTGAGGCTTCGAAAATCCCGTATCCAGTCCGTGGTGGCCCGCGTGCGGCGCATGTATCCAGACGAGTCGCCGGAGCAGCAGGCGCGCCGGCTGATCGCATCGACCAAGGCGATCTCTTTGGCCGCGGGCGGCGTCGTCCATGTGCCCTCCATCATCCCTGGGTTCGGCATCGTGTACGAAGGCGTGGGGTTCGTCGCAGGCACATCCATCCTTACCAGGATGCACCTTTACCTGGTCCTCGAGATAGCCCTGCTCTTCGGGAAGGACATCGACGAATCCGAGCGCGTGAAAGAGCTCGCGGCCGTGGTGGCGGCTTGTGCCGCCAGCGCCGCCGCGCCGGTGGCCGTCCTCGCGGTGAGCTTGAACCCGGCCTTCGCCGTGGCGACGGGGGCGCTCGCCGCGGCGGCCGTCTCCCGCGCGATCGGGGAATCGGCGATCCGCCGCTACCAGCGCTCGACGGCGCCCGAGGCGGCGGTCCCCGCGCCCGCGAAGGGATAGCGCCCCCGGCGGGGAGCCCGGGCTCGGTTGCAGCTGGACCGGCCGGCGTCGACGGCGATGCCGGCCGCCATCGGAAACCCCGGGAAGGAGCCATGTTTGCAGCACAAGGGCGTTGGTCGCCACACCTCCGGCGGAGCGCGAGCTCACCGGCGGCCGTCACGCTCCTGTGGACCCTGTGTTTCCGCGACCGTGGTAGCACTGTGCTCGGCGCCGCCTCCGTCGGCGGCGTCTCCGTGCATCCAGGAGGGTCCATGGCCGTTGCCGACTCGCACGCTGCTCGTCCCCAGAAGACCGATCACCTGCCCGAGGCCGTCGAACGGCGGGTGGCGGACGCCCTCGCCGCGCTGTCGCTCGAGCAGAAGGTCCGCCTGCTCACGGGCGCCGACTTCTGGAGCACGCACCCCGAGCCCGCGATCGGCCTGCGCCGCGTGGTCGTCTCGGATGGCCCGGTCGGCGTGCGCGGCGAGCGCTGGGACGAGCGCGATCCCTCGGTGTGCCTCCCTTCCTCCACCTCCCTCGCGGCCACATGGGACGAGGCCTTGCTGGAGCGCGTCGGCGCCGCGCTGGCGTCGGAGGCGCGGCGCAAGGGCGTCGACGTCGTCCTGGGGCCGACCGTCAACCTGCACCGCAGCCCGCTCGGCGGCAGGCACTTCGAGTGCTTCTCGGAAGATCCCCTGCTGACCGGCCGGCTCGGCGCCGCCTACGTCCGAGGGCTGCAGGCCCACGGCGTCGGCGCCACGCCCAAGCACTACGTCGCCAACGACTCGGAGACCGAGCGGTTCACGGTCGACGTCCGGGTCGATGAGCGCACGCTGCGCGAGCTCTACCTCGCGCCCTTCGAGCGGATGATCACCGGCGCGGGCGCGTGGCTCGTGATGGCCTCGTACAACGCCGTCAACGGGGCGACCCTGACCGAGAGCGCGCTGCTCGCGTCGCCGCTCGAGGACGAGTGGGGCTTCGACGGCGTCGTGGTCTCCGACTGGACCGCGACCCGCTCCACCGAGGCCGCGGCGCGCGCGGCGCTGGACCTCGCCATGCCGGGCCCGGGAGGGCCGTGGGGCCAGGCGCTCGTCGCCGCCGTCCGCCGCGGCGCGGTGCCCGAGAAGGCCATCGACGACAAGGTCCGCCGCCTGCTGCGCCTCGCCGCCCGGGTCGGCGCCCTCGAGGGCGTCGCGCCGGCCGCCCCTGTCCCGGCCCCGCTCTCCGGCGCCGAGGCCGGGACGCTCGCCCGCGAGGCCGCCGCGGCCGGCATGGTGCTCGTGCGCAACCAGGGCGACGCGCTCCCCCTCGACGCGG
The DNA here is from genome assembly GCF_051521375.1 of Sorangium sp. So ce693. NCBI lineage: Bacteria > Pseudomonadati > Myxococcota > Polyangiales > Polyangiaceae > Sorangium > Sorangium sp. So ce693. The sequence goes on along the minus strand of NZ_CP150347.1, from coordinate 9,948,001 downwards.
CCAGCTTGCGGCGCATCGCCGTGATCGGCCCGAGCGCCGCGGCGGGGCGGATCCAGGGCGGCGGCAGCGCCAGCGTCCACCCGCACTACGCGGTCTCGCCGCTCGACGGGCTGCGCGCCGTGCTCGGCCGGCGCGCCGACGTGCTCCACGCCGTCGGCACCCGCATCCACGAAGGGCTCGTGCCGGTGTCCGGGGACCAGGTCGTCGACCCCGTGAGCGGCCAGCACGGCGTCCACGTGCGGCTCCTCGACGCGAAGGGCGGCGTCCTGCACGAGGAGCACCGCGACGTCGGGCGCCTCACGTTCATCGGAGATCAGCGCGCGAACGAGGCCGCGACGATCGAGGTGACGGCGCGGTTCCGCGCAGCCGAGGCGGGGCTCCACCGGATCGGCGTGGCCGGCGTGGGCCTCTACCGCCTCACCGCCGGCGGGCAGGTCCTCTTCGACGAGGCCATCTTGCCGGACAAGGAAGACATCGCCGCGGCCCTGCTCGCCCCGCCGCAGCGGGCGGCCGAGCTGTCCCTGGCCGCCGGCCAGGAGGTCGATCTCGCCCTGACGCACACCGTCCCCGTGGGCACGCTCGCGGTGGCGTTCTCCCTGGGCGCCGAGGTCCCCGCGCTGTCCGACGAGGACGAGCTGGCGCGCGCCGTGGAGCTCGCGCGCTCCGCCGACGTCGCGATCGTGGTCGTCGGCACCACCGAGGCGATCGAGAGCGAGGGCTTCGACCGGACCACGCTCGGGCTCCCCGGCCGCCAGGACGAGCTGATCAGCGCCGTCGCGGCCGTGAGCCCCCGGACGATCGTGCTGGTGAACTCCGGCGGGCCGGTGACCATGCCCTGGCGCGACGAGGTGGCCGCTGTGCTCCTCACGTGGTTCCCGGGCCAGGAGTTCGGCGCCGCCGTCGCCGACGTGCTGCTCGGCGCCGTGGAGCCCGGCGGTCGCCTGCCCACGACCTGGCCCGCGCGCGTGGAGGACGTGCCCGTGCTCTCGACGAAGCCCGAGAACGGCAAGCTGGTCTATGCAGAGGGCCTGCACATCGGGTACCGCGCCTGGGCGCGCGCCGGCGTCGCCCCGGCCTACCCGTTCGGGCACGGCCTGGGCTACACGCGCTGGGAGATCCTCGACGTGGAAGCGCCGAGCGTCGCCGCCGGCGCGGCGGTCGAGGCGCGGGTGCGCGTGCGCAACGCCGGGGCGCGCCGCGGGCGCCACGTGGTCCAGCTCTACCTGTCGCGGCCGGACTCCGGGGTCGAGCGCCCCGCGCTCTGGCTGGCCGGCTTCGCGTCCGTCGAGGCCGAGCCCGATCAGACCGTCGACGTCGCCGTCACCGTCGAGCCGCGGGCCTTCGCGCACTGGGCGGCGGGCCGATGGCAGGTGGAGCCCGGCGCGTACACGCTGCATGCGGGACACTCGGCCGCCGTCCTGACGAGACAGACCGCGGTGCACCTGCACGACTGAGAGCGCAGCTGCGCGGCCCCGGCGCTGCGCGTGCTCGCTGGGATCGATCCGGCGATCCCCGGATCGAATCGATGAGCCCGGAGCGAGGCTTTGCCAAGGATCATGGCGGGCGCCTCGCTCCCCCTCGTCATGCCTTGGTGCAAATTGCCTCAGCGTGACCGATGCGCGCGGCCGATTCCCCGCCGAAAAGGGGAGTCCGTGCTGGTCTTGTCGTGAGGGCGCGCGGGCGAGCGTCGAGCTCGCCGGCGTTTGCGCGCGCGACAGGACGTGGGCTCTGTGTTTCGCCGCGCAGGCGCCGGCGGAGGTGAGGAGACGGCTCCTGGTTCGCCGCTTGCTTTCCTGGAGGGCGACCCATGATGGACGAGCACCATGTCCCCGGCCAGAGCGGATGGCTCGCGCTCGCCGGGAGAGGCGATGAGAGCACGGGCGGCGTTTCGTCGAGCGTCCGTGGATCGCAGCGGGACCGCGCCGTGGGCGAGGTCCTCGCGGGCAAGTACCAGATCGTGGGTCGGCTGGGCGCCGGGGGCATGGGCACGGTGTGGCGGGCGCGCAGCCTTTGGCTCGACGTCGACGTGGCGATCAAGGTGCTTCACGAGGAGCAGCTCGACGCCCACGCCGCCGAGCGGTTGCTCCGGGAGGCGCGCGCGACGGCGAAGCTCGGCCATCCGGCGATCGTGCGCGTGTTCGATTTCGGCGAGACCGACGCGGGCGAGCCGTTCCTGGTGATGGAGCTGCTCGAGGGCACGCCGCTCTCGAGCTGGCTGGAGGCGAGGGGCCGGGTGCCGGCGGAGCAGGCGGTCCAGATGCTCTTGCCGGTCGCGTGTGCGCTCGCGACGGCCCACGCGCAGCGCATCGTCCATCGCGACATCAAGCCTGCCAACATCCTCATCGTGCCCGACGGCGCGGGCGGCCACGTCCCGAAGGTCGTCGACTTCGGCATCGCCAAGCTCGCCAACGCGGCGAGCCCTGCGATCACGCAGCGAGGGATGATCGTCGGCAGCCCGGAGTACATGTCGCCGGAGCAGGCCGACGGTCAGCTGGACGTCGGGGAGCAGACCGACGTCTGGGCGTTCAGCGTGGTGATGTACGAGCTCATCACCGGGCGGCGGCCGTTCAGCGGGGAGACGCTCAGCGCCGTGATCGTGTCGATCTTCAGCAAGGAGCCGGTGCCGACGACGGAGCTCGGCGCCGGCGACGAGGCGCTGTGGGCGATCCTCCGGCGCGGGCTGGCCAAGTCGCCGGCCGATCGATGGCCCAGCATGCGCGCGCTCGGCCGCGCCCTGGCCGCCTGGGCGGTCGAGCGCGGGGTCACCGCGGACGTGGCGGGCACGTCGCTCGCTCACCAGTGGCTCGCGCGAGGGGCCGAGCCGCCGCTGGCGGCGGAGACGGCGGCCACGATCGCCGCGCCTGCGGGCGCGACCTCCGGGGCGGAGGCGGCGGCGCGGCGCCCGGCCGTCGCGCGGGAGGCGCCGGGCGCGCTGCCGACGCCGGCGGCCACGCCCGTCGCGCGCCGGGGCGGCACCATCGAGATGCCCAAGGCATGGCGCGGAGCTCCGCTCGGGCTCACGCCCCCGCCGTGGCTCCAGAAGGCGCTCGTTGCCGGGGTCCTCGCCTTCGCCGCGCCTCTGGTCGTCGTCCTGGGGCTGGACGCGCGGGGTGGAAGGGCGAGCGCGGGCACCGCTCGAACGGCGGTCGTTGCGGCTGCTCCTGCCGTCGGCCTGGGCGCGTCGGAAGCGGTGCGGGGGACGGCGTCGGCCGCCTCCGCCATCGGCGTCGCGCCCCCCGATGCCGGCGCGCGGCGCGCGGCTGCTGCTTCCGAGACGGCCGTGAGGGGCGCGCCGGCGGACAGCGCGCCTCCCGAGCGGGACGAGCAGAGCGATCCGTGGGAGGGGCCGAGCGACCCATGGGACGAGCTGTTGCCGGCCCCGGTGGAGCCGCACGCCCAGGTGGCCGAGCCGCCTGGCCAGCGGATCGCTCCGCGCGCCCAGGTGGCCGAGCCGCGCGCTCAGGTGACCGAGCCGCGCGCTCGGGTGGCCGAGCCGCGCGCTCCGCGAGCTGCGTCCCCGCGTCCGCGGCCTGTCTCCACGTCCATGCCGCTGCCGGCGGCGCCCGACTTCTGAGGTGGTCATGCGCACTCTCGGGGTGAAGCTCCGTTGCCTTCGTGGTTCTGGCGATCTGCTGCTCCTCCTGGTCACGCTCGCCGCGGGGGCGCTCGGGCCGGGAGGCTGCTCCGTTCTCATCAGCGACGAGCTGTCCGACAAGGCCGACGAAACGGAGGGCGCCGGAGGGCTCGAGGACCAGACCGGCGACGGGCGTGGCGGGGGCGACGTCAACGGCAGCAGCGGCGAGGGCACGAGCCGCACCGCCGCGAGCAATGGAGGCAGCGGGAGCGGCGCTGACCCGAGCAGCGGGAGCGGCGCTGACCCGGGCAGCGGAAGCGGCGCTGACCCGAGCAGCGGGAGCGGCGCTGACCCGAGCAGCGGAAGCGGCGCTGACCCGAGCAGCGGGAGCGGCGCTGACCCGAGCAGCGGGAGCGGCGCTGGCGCGAGCGGCGCTGACCCGAGCAGCGGGAGCGGCGCTGGCGCGAGTGGTGCTGGCCCGAGCAGCGGAAGTGGCGCTGGCCCGAGCAGCGGAAGTGAGGCTGGCCCGAGCAGCGGAAGTGGCGCTGGCCCGAGCAGCGGAAGTGAGGCTGGCCCGAGCAGCGGAAGTGGGGCTGGTCCGAGCAGCGGGAGCGGCGCTGACCCGAGCAGCGGGAGCGGCGCTGGCCCGAGTGGCGCTGGGCCGAGCAGCGGGAGCGGCGCTGGCCCGAGTGGCGCTGGGCCGAGCAGCGGGAGTGGCGCTGGGCCGAGCAGCGGGAGCGGCGTTGGCCTGAGCAGCGGTGGAGGCGAGAGCGGAAGCGGCGTTGCCACGAGCAGCGGGAGCGGCGAGGGAGGCGAAGGTAGCGGGAGCGCCGAGGGCAGCGGAGGGGGCGCTGGCGCGAGCGGCGAGGGAGGCGAGGGCAGCGGAGGCGGTGCTGGCCCGAGCGGCGGCGGTGCTGGCCCGAGCGGCGAGGGAGGCGCGAGCAGCGGGAGCGGCGCCGGAGGCGCTGGAGCGAGCAGCGGCCCAGGCAGCGAGGCGACCTGCAATGGCCATTACGCCGATTGCGACGGGGACCCAGCGCACCATTGCGAGACCAACCTGTGGAACAACGACGCTCATTGCGGCGCCTGTGACAACAGATGCCCGGCCCGCACGAAGTGCCGGCAAGGAGAGTGCTCATGAGCGCGCGCCCCGCAGCGCGATCCGCACGGCTCGGCGTCGCGCTCGCCGCGGCCTTGCTCATGGCCGCCGCCCCGCTCCCCGCGTCGGCGCACGACGCGGGCGACGTGGAGTCCGCGCGCGCGCTGTTCGTCCAGGGGGCCAAGCTGGCGAAGCAGGGGCGCTGGGAGGAGGCGCGCGCGCTGTACGCCCGATCGCTCCAGATCAAGGCGGCTCCCCTCACGCGCTACAGCCTCGGCGTCGCGCAGAGGGAGACCGGGCACCTTGTCGAGGCGCTCGCCAGCTTTCGCACCTTCCTGGCCGAGCCGCCGACGCCGACGACCACGCCCTACGTCGGTCCGGCGCGCGAGGCGGTCGCGGCGCTCGAAGGGCGCATCGGCCGAGCGACGATCGCCCTCAAGCCTGCCGAGATCGACGGGCTTGCGCTGGCCGTGGACGGGCGGCCGCTTCGCGGGGCGCCTGGTCAGGTCATCGAGCTGGACCCGGGCGCTCACGAGATCTCCGCGAGCGCTCCAGGGTTCCGCGCTGGGGTCGCCCGGTTCAGCGTCGGCGCGGGCAGCTCGGTCGAGGTCCCGATCGCCCTGGCGCGAGCCACGACCGAGGCGAGGCACGCCTCGGCTGCCGGGGGCGCTCTGCCTCCTGTGGCCGGCGCTGCCGATGCATCGCCGAGCCGGACGCTCCCGTTCGTCGTTCTGGGCGCGGGCGGCGCGCTCTTCGCCGGCGGAGCCATCCTCGGGCTCTCGGGCGTGAGGCAGGCGAGCGATGCCCGCTCGAGCTCGGGCGCGGACGCAGGCGCCGCGCGGGCCAAGGGGATCGCCGGCGACGTCCTCGGCGTCGCCGGTGTCGCGACCGTGGGCGTCGGGCTCTACCTGCTGCTGAAGGAGCCCGCGCCGAGCACGCCCAAGGCGGGCTCCGTGACGCCATGGCTGAGCGCGTCCGGCGCGGGCATCGAGGTGCGGCTCTGAGGCCGCGCGGCCCGCGCCGAGCCCACCGCGGCGGCGAGCGCTCGACGCCAGGACGGGGAAAAGGCGCAAAATAGAGGCGGCGAGGGAACTTCCCGGCGGAAGCGAGGACATGGTACTGCGCGCCGATGCGCTCGCTCGTGACGGTGCTGTCCCTGGCCGCGCTCCTGGCCGCGGGCGCATCCGCCTCGGCCAACGGCGACGGGACCAGCCCGCCCCCTGCGGCCGCGCCCGCGGCGAGCGCTGCTCCTGCGGCCGCGCCCACGGCGAGCGCGCCCGCGTCCCCGCAGGACGCGGCGGCGGCCCGCTGGTGTGCGCCGGAGCTCGCGTCGCTGCCCGGTGAGGTCTGCGCGTTCCTGCCGGCCAGGGAGGCGCCTGGCCCCCGGGTGCTCGTGATCTTCCTGCACGGCGTCGTTCAGCCCGATTCTGGGTGGCAGTGGGCGCAGCAGCGGGGCGCGGCGCGGGCCGGCGCCCGGCACGGGGTCGCCGTGATGATGCCGCGCGGCCGGCGCGGGATCGGTCCGAAGGCCATGGAAGACTGGTGGTGCTGGCCCACCGCCTCCGCCGCGCAGACGGCCCACGGGGACGCCCTGATCGCCGAGTGGGACGCGGCGCGCGCGGAGCTCGAGCGGCGCGCGGGCGGGCGCTTCGAGCGGGTGCTCGTGTTCGGCTTCTCGAACGGGGCGTACTATGCGACGTCGCTGGCGATGCGCGGGCGGCTGCCGGTCGACGGCTACGCGGCGTTCGCGGGCGGATCGGGCGCGCGCTACCTGGAGCGGGCGGGCGCGCAGACGAAGCCGCGCGCGCCCGTCTTCGTCGGCTGGGGCGGGAAGGACCCGGCGCACCAGGACCAGGTGGCGCTCGCGAAGATGCTCCGCAGGCTGAAGTGGCCCTCGAGGTCGCTCGGCAAGCCGCGCGCGGGGCACGCGATGACCGACGAGCAGGTCGACCAGGCGTTCGCGTTCCTGAGCGGCAGGCGAGGCGGCGACAAGGCGCCCGGCCGAGGGCGCGGAGCTGGATCGCGATGAAGGACGCGCTGACGACCGCGCTCTCCCCAGATTTCCTCGAGCGCGAGGCGGCCCGCCTGGGCGCGCTGCTCGCGGATCACGTGCGCAGGGCGCAGCGCCGGGAAGGGCCGGTGCTGGTGCAGCGATCGATCGAGGAGATCCTCGCCGCGCTCGACTTCGATCGCACGGTCGCGCACGGCGGCGCGGATCTCGCTGCCCTCGTCGCCACCGTCCTCGACAACAGCAACCGGCTGCACCATCCCCGCTACTTCGGTCACCAGGTGGCCGTGCCGATGCTGTCGTCGGCGCTCGCCGATCTCGTGCACGGCGTCCTGAACAACGGCATGGCCGTCTACGAGATGGGGCCGGCCGGGACCGCGATCGAGCGCGGGCTCCTCCGCTGGATGCGGGGCAAGATCGGCTGGGGCGCCGAGGGCGACGGCGTCATCACCCACGGCGGGAGCCTGGGCAACCTGAGCGCGCTGCTCGCGTGCAGGGAGCGCGTCGCCCCGGGGAGCTTCAAGACGGGCGTCCCGCCCGGCCTCGTCCTGCTCGCCTCCGAGGCGGCGCATTACTCCGTCGCGCGCGCCGCTGCCATCATGGGCCTCGGCGGCGATGCCGTCGTGAAGGTCGCGGTGGACGACGCGCTGCGGATCGTCCCGGAGGCGCTCTCGCGGGCGTACGAGGAGGTGAAGCGGGCGGGCAAGCGGGCGCTCGCCGTGGTGGCCAACGCGGGCGCGACGCCGAACGGGGCCTTCGACCCGCTGCGGGAGATCGGCGCGTTCTGCCGGCGGGAGGGGCTCTGGCTCCACGTCGACGGCGCCCACGGCGCGGCGGCGCGCTTCACCGAGCGCTACCGGGACCTCCTCGACGGTGTCGAGCTCGCCGACTCGCTGGTCTGCGACATGCACAAGATGCTCGGCACATCGACGCTGGCCTGCGCGGTCCTCGTCAAGGATCCCGCCGCGCTCGCCGGCACCTACGAGCAGTACGCGCCGTACCTGCACGGCGAGGACGAGCGCCAGGGCGTCGATCTGTCCAAGCTCACGTTCGAGTGCACGAAGGCGCAGCTGTCGCTCAAGCTGTTCTTCAACCTCGCCCTCGTCGGCGAGGCGGGCATGTCGGCGCACGTCGAGCGCCTCTTCGACGCCGCCCGGCGCTTCCACGGCCTCCTCGCGCGCCGGCCGGCGTTCGAGTGCTTCGGCGCCCCGCAGGCCAACATCCTCTGCTTCCGGGTCGGCCGCGACTCGGCGGCGCAGGATCGCGTCCGGCGCCAGATCGTGGAGGAGGGGAGCTTCTACATCACGCGCACCACGCTGCGCGGCGAGTCGTGGCTGCGCCTCGTCATCATGAACCCGCAGACGACGGACGGGGACATCGAGGCGCTCGCGGCGCGCATCGAGGCGCTCGTCATCGACCACGCGCCGCCGCCCTGACGAGCACGCGCCGGGCCGCGTCCGCGGGCGGACGCGGGGCGGTCAGCCGCCGCCTCTGGCCCCGGTCGCCGCGGCCGACGGGGGCACCGGAGGGTCGCCGGCCGGCACCTGGAGCATCGCATAGTTGATCGTTGTCTCGTTGCGCAGCACGGTGAGCACCACCATGTCGCCGGGCACGCGGGCGCGCAGGTAGCTCTCCAGGCCTGCCAGCGAGTGGACTGGCTGCCCATCGACCGCGAGGATGACGTCGCCCGGCTCCAGCAGCGGGGATGTGAAGCTGCGGATATCCATGCTCGCGATCCTCGCGCCCTCTCCGGTGGTCGGCTGGATGGTGAGCAGCCAGGGCGCCGGGACGGAGGTGGCCGTCGGCGCGTGGCTCGACCGCTTGTCGCGCTTCTCTGGCCTTGCGATCGCCGCCGGGCTCGCCGGCGCGCCGGTGCGCTGCTGCGTGTCCTCGGCGCGCTGATGCATGTCCTCGGCGCGCTGCTGCGAGGCCTCGACGCGCGGGCAGTCGCCGCGGCACGCGCTGACCGCCAGCGGGACGAGCGGCGTGAGCACCCCTGAGAGGCGTCGAACCCACCCGTACGCGCCGCGCGTCCGGAGGGGCTGATCCCGCTGTTGACTGCCATGCATGGCCCCGGCGTCCTCCGCGTGTCCTCTGCGCGTTCGCCACGCGTGCTCACGTGGCTCACGTCAGTTCACGTCGCTACACGTCGCTCACGTCGCCCACGTCGCTCACGTCGAGAGCTGCAAGATCCCAACCACCGATTCCCCGCCGCTGTCCGGGCCGTTGTTCGGCGCGCGGCGAAGACCGGGGCAAGGCGGGCGCGGAGGCGTTCTTCTCTCTATCTCGCTGCGCCCTCGCAATTCCGTCTCTCGCGAGCCCGAGCGGCGTCCTCGCGCCTTGAACTCACCGGAAAGCAGGGAGGGTGTCCGTCCCCGGCGCGCCGCGCTCATGGGCTGGCGGGCCGTGGCGCCGGGCCGAAGTGCGCGGGGAACACCCGCTCGAGGAACTCGTTGCGCAGGAGCCCGTCGGGATCGACGAGCCGTTTCAGGCGGACGAACTCCGGGAGCGCGTGCGCGTACATCGCCTGGAGGTGCTCCGCTGTCGCGTGGACGTTCTTCACCAGGTAGACGCGGCCGCCGAGCTCGAGCGCGCGCGCGCTGAGCTCGCTGAGGCGGAGGCGGAGCCGGTGGGCGCTCTCTTCCTCCGAGACCTCGAACGCGAGCGTCACAGCGAACCCGTCGGTCCCGTGGTTCGCCGAGAGGAGGAACTGGTCGCCCTGGATGTGGAGCACGTCGATGAGGAGCGGCGGTATTCCGTCTCGGGTAGCGATCTCATCCACCTTGCCCAGGAAATCGACGAGCCGGCGCAGGCTGTCCTCCGGGGCGCGCGGGTCGTAAGGGATCATGAACGCTTGCTGCACCGTGAGCATGGGCATCCCGAAGGTCTGCGCGATGCGCTTCGCGCGGACGTTGCCGTCCATGAAGAACAGGTAGCCCATGAGCTCATCGACGTACGGGCGTGAGACATCGAAGAGGAAGCGGTCGATGAGGGTCCAGAGGCCCCGGCTCACCACGGACGCGCGCATCAGCCACTCGATCGGGACGCGCAGCAGGTGCCGGGGGCGATGGATCAGCAGCGGGCGGAGCTCGTTCGAGGTCCCCGGGACGTACCGCGACCGGAGGACCATGCTCTTGCTCCCCTCCAGGGTATGGAAGGCGATGGAGAAGAGCGCCTCCGGGATCCACCCGTCCTCGAGCGCGGTGCCTCCCTCGGACTGCAGGAGCTGCTCCGGGCGTGGGAGGAGCGCCGTCGCGAGCTCCTCGAGCGAGGTGCAGCGCGTCGCCTGGGTGACGACCCGGATCGGCGTCCCTGCCGGGGCGACGCGCGCGATGCGGTACGTGACATCGATCACCGCGCCGAGGTAGCCGAGCCCGCCGATCACCGCGTGGAACAGCGCGCTCGTCGCGTCATCGGGGCTGAGGGAGAGCAGCTGTCCGTCGAGGCGGAGGAGGGAGAGCCGCTCGACGTAGTGTCCCTCTTTGCTGGCGATGCCCGAGAAGCGCGAGAGGCAGTCCCCCGAGACCGTGCCTCCCGCGGTGGCGTGGCTCGTCGAGACGACCGTGTAGGGCACGAAGCCGCGGGCGGCGAGCTCGCGGGCGATGGCTCCCCAGGTGGCGCCGGCGCCCACGGTCATCCGCGCTCCTTGCGTGTCGATCTCGATGGATCTGAAGTGGTGCATCGAGATCACGATGTCGTCGTTCAGCGCCTGGCCGTCGAACGACTGGCCTCCGGCGCGGAACGTGATCCTGCGCCCTGTCCGCTTCGCCATGCGGAAGAGCACCCTGAGCTCCTCGACCGACGCCGGGAAGTACACGTCTCCGCACGATCGTTGCAGCCCGCTGTAGCCCTGGAGCGAGAAGAGCGGTCTCCGTCGGATCTCGTCGATCCGTGGCGCCAGCGGCGCTTCCCCGACGTGGGCGAGCCCGGCGCCGCCGCGTTCGTCTTCGCGAGGGGAGCCCGAGGGCGACCCGCCGATGAATCGAGCGACCATGTTCAACCCGACGGCTGGCAGCAATGAACCTCGCCCGTCGTCCTGGCCCAATCGGGAGCAGCGCGCATCCTACCAGCTTCGCTCGAGCCGCCCCGGCCGGCCAAATTAGCCGCTGTTTTCGCGTTTCAGCCGTAGATCCCCGGGTCAGCGGCGTTAACCAAGCTCATACCAACGTGAACGTTTACGTGGTCGTGGTCGTGGTCGTTTACGTGGTCGTGGTCGTGGTCGTGGTCGTGGTCGTGGTCGTGGTCGTCAACGGTAAGCCGTGAACGACCACGACCACGACCACGACCACGACCACGTAAACGTTCACGTAAACGTTCACGTAAACGACCACGTAAACGTTCACGTAAACGACCACGTAAACGTTGAGAGGTGGGAGAACGCGGCGCGAAGCGTTGGTTAACGCGTAAGAGCCCCCGGGGAGGGGGCTCTTACGCGGGGCGCCGACGGGCAGGTGTCCGAGTGTCGCTCAGAACCCGCGGAGCTCGACGTGGATGTTGCGCCGGTGCGCCGACTGCTGGAAGCGCCGGAGGAGCTCTGCGACGTCATGGTCGATGTAGGAAACCCCCTGGGCATCCACGACCACGTGGGTGTCGCTCGGCAGCCGCTCGAGCAGCGTGACGAGCTTGCCCTGGGTGAAGAAGTAAGCCGCCTTGTTGAACCGGATGGTCACCCGAGCCCCCTCGTGGATCACGTCGAAGACCCGGGACATCTGGGTCCTCAGCACGAAGAGGACGCCGACCGCCAGGCCGATCGCGATGCCCTTCAGGAGATCGGTCAGCACGATGGCCACGATCGTCACCACGAACGGGATGAAGTGGTTCCAGCCGAGCTGGCGCATCTCGGCGAAGATCTTGGGCTTGGCCAGCTTGTAGCCGGTCACGAGCAGGATCGTCGCGAGGCACGCGAGCGGGATGCGCGAGAGCAGCCCCGCGGCGAAGACCACCGCGAGCAGCAGGAGCGCGCCGTGCGTGAAGGCGGAGAGCCGCGTCCGCGCGCCGGCGTTCGTGTTGGCGCTGCTGCGGACGATGACCGACGTGACCGGGAGACCGCCGGCGAACCCGGAGAGCATGTTGGCGAGCCCCTGCGCGACGAGCTCCCGGTTCGGCGGCGACTTGCGGTGCCACGGATCGATCCGATCCACCGCCTCCAGGTTGAGCAGCGTCTCGAGGCTCGCCACGATCGCGAGCGTCACGCCCAGCACCCACACCTCGGGCCGCAGCATCGCCGATAAGTCCGGGAGCTGGAGCGCGCTGACCAGGTCGCCCGTGGGCAGCGTCACGAGGTGCTTCTGCTCGAGGGCGAGGGACGGGATCGCCGCCTTGAACAGCTCGTTGCCGAACGTCGCGACGAGCACGGCCACGAGGGGCGCGGGGAGCCAGGAGATCTTCGCGAGGCGCGACTTCTCCCACCCGACCAGGATGGCGAGGCAGACGGCGCTGAGGAGGAACGCGCCCCACTCGATGGCCTGCGCCGCCTGGCCGATCATCGTGAAGGTGTTGCCGCCGTCGGCCTTGAACGACTCGGAGGCGAAGTTGTCCTTGTCGAAGCCGACGGCGTGGGGGAGCTGCTTCAGGATGAGCAGGACGCCGATGGCCGCGAGCATCCCCTTGATGACCGAGGAGGGGAAGAAATGGCTGATCGCGCCCGCCCTCAGCAGGCCGAGCCCGAGCTGAAGGACGCCGCCGATCACCACGGCCATCGCGAACGCCTGGAAGCTCTGCAGGCTGGTGATGCCCGCGAGCACGATGGCGGCGAGCCCCGCCGCCGGGCCGCTCACGCTGAGCTGAGCGCGGCTCACGAGCGGGATGACGAGCCCGCCCACGATGCCGGCCACGATGCCGGAGAGGAGCGGGGCCCCCGACGCGAGCGCGATGCCCAGGCAGAGCGGCAGGGCGACGAGGAAGACGACGAGGCCGGCCGGGATGTCGTACTTGAGGTTCGCGGTGAGGCGCGGATCGAGCGGCGGCGCGCTCTCCGCGGGCGGCGATTCCCGGCTCGCACCCGGGCTCTCGGAACTAAGCGCCACGGCGCCGGCGGGATTCACCCCCGCGCCTGCATGGATAGGATTCGGAAGCTGCATCGAACGGGCCCTCTCAATTCGAGTTAAGACGTGGATCGGTGTCGAACAGGCGCTCAGATGGCCCGCCGGTAGACCGCTGTCTCCGGCAGCGCCGACGGGGGCGCCGCGTCACCGATCGGCCCGAACTGGCCGGTCGAAGCCTCGAATTGAAAGACCTGTCCGGTCTCGATCTTGAAGACCCAGGCGTAGAGAGAGAGCTCGCCGCGCGCGAGCCGCGCGCGGATCGTCGGGTGCGTCCGGAGGTTCTCGACCTGGGCGAGCACGTTCTCCTCCACCGTGATCGTCAGCCGATCCGCCCCCTCGATGTGCGGGTAGTTCTCCTGCACCAGGCGGCGCGTCAGCTCCGCGTGCTGGAGCCACGCTTTGACCGCCGGCAGCTCGTCGAGGCCCGAGGGATCGAGCAGCCCGCGCATCGCGCCGCAGAGCGTGTGGCCGCAGACGATGATGTGCTTGATCCCGAGGTGCGCGACCGCGAACTCGATCGCGGCGGCCTCGCTGCCGTTGCTGGCGCCGTACGGCGGCACGATGTTGCCGACGTTGCGCACGATGAAGATGTCGCCCGGCTGGGTCTGCGTGATGAGGTTCGGGTTGATGCGGCTGTCCGAGCACGTGATGAACAGCGCCTCGGGCCGCTGACCCCTCGCCAGGTGGCGAAAGAGGTCTTGATGTGTACCGCACACCTCCGAATGGAACTTGTGCAACCCGTCCGCGAGCTTCTGCATGGAATAAACCCTCTCGTTGGCCGCGCCGATTTGGCGCGGCGATCGTCGTGAACACCTCCGATTCCAGCGACTCCGAGCCGGACCGCGAGCGGCCTCGGCCACGGAGCTAGCCTATCAGTTCAGGAAGCGTGGTGGAGGACGACGGAGGGGAGGGTGGGGGACGGGGGACGGGACGCGGACGGGCCGGAGATCGGCGACGAGGACAGCGCGCGGCGGCGCCGCGCCGGCGCGCGGCGCCGATCGGGAGGCGACGGAACGACGGGCCCCGTCGCGGACCGGCGGCTGCAAGGCCTCGAGCACACCGTCGTTCTCGCTGGCCCCGGTACGAAACGATCCCGAAACATCGGAGTTGCCGGCTTCGATGATGCTGATATTCGCCCGTCCCAGCGCAGCGGGGGCGAGGATCAGCAGGAAGAGCAGCGCGATCCGAGGGAAAAATGACCGGAGGGCCAGCATCGTTCGAGGAGTGACAGGCTGTCGGCCGCGGGAACCAGGGACGCGCCCTGTCTATTCCCTAACCTGGCAGCGGTCTCGGTTCGTCGCAAGACACAACGAGGTGCAGATCGTGTGGGGCAGAATGTCCCGATCTGGGGCGGACGTCTCGCGCCTGAGCCAGCACGGCGCCACGTCCAAATACCCGTACCAGCGACAGAATTCAACCCGCCGTCAATGCCGTCACGATGGCGTCGCGGCAGGCGCGCATCTCGTGCTCACCCGCATATTTATAACGAGGCCAGAAGAAGCCCTTGAGACCGTCCCGCTGACGGCGCGGGACCACGTGGATGTGCACGTGGGGGACGCTCTGACTGACGCGGTTGTTGATGGCGACGAAGGAGCCATCTGCGGAGCATGCGGACTCGACGGCGCGCGCGAGGCGCTGGGCGGTCGCGAAGAGCGGACCGACGAGCGACGCGGGAACATCGGTGAGCACCGCGTGATGGGCGCGCGGGATGAGCAGGCAGTGGCCGGGGAAGAGCGGGCGGTGATCCAGGAACGCCAGGACCTCCGGCTCGTCGAGCACGACGTGGGCCGGCGTTTCGCCCCGGGCGATGCTGCAGAACACGCAGGGGCGGGACGGCATGGTGAGCCTCGCGCACTTCGATGCCGCGCGGCCTGCCTGGCGTCAATGCCGGCCGCGCGGGCAGCGGCGCGCGGCCGCTGTCACGGCGACGCTGGGCGCGCGCGGCCGTGGCCACGCTGGGCACGCGCGGCCGCGCAGGGCGCGCGCGGTCATCAGTGGCTCGCCAGGATGGCGTCGATCGAGCCGTAGGTGGCAGGCTCGCGCGTCCAGTAGTCCAGGAGAAGGCCGCCGGCCGTCATCCAGGCCCTGTCGAAGCCGCCGTCCTGCGACGTGACGCGCACGACGTGGTCGCCGCCGTGGAACGCCCAGTGGCGGCCCGTGTGGTCGAAGTGGTCGATGAGCGCGCCCTGCCGCGTCTTGACGTGGAGCGCGTCGGAGGGATCGTCCCACGACGTGTCGACGATGAGCTCGTAGACCTGCCAGAGGTTGCCGGACGGCAGCACTCCCCAGTCCACCTGGACCCCGGAGTCGTTCGGGAGCCCGAAGACGAAGCAGCGGGGCATGCGCCGCGCCGCGTGCCAGAGATCGCCGTTGCGGCTCTGCTCGTGGTGGAGCGTCACGAGCGTGTCGCGCGCGAGGCCGAACGCGTCGTTGTCGCCGGGGCTGTCCCACACCTGGCGGAAGAGGTGCTGGCAGAGCTGGTCGGCCCCGGCGGAGAACCCGACGGTGAGCAGGCCCCGCTGCCGGCGCTCGTGCAGGAGGCGCCCGAACTTGCCGGGCTCTCCGTCGAACATCGCGCCGAGCTGCTTGTAGCGCCAGAGCCCCGTCGTGCTGTAGCCGCCGCCGAGGATCACCACCTCGGACGACGCGAGGTAGTGCCACAGGACGTCCACGTCCTCCCTGCGCAGGTTGCTGGTCCAGTAGAACGGCACGTGCTCGAGGCCGAACCGCTCGTAGAACCGGAAGAACCAGCTGAAGTTGCCGTACGCGAACTCCTGCCGCTCGCGCTCGTTGCCGTCGCGGGGCGCCTCGGACATCGGCAGGAACAGGATGCGCTTGTTGTCCCGCCCCGAGAGCGCCCGCTGCGCGATGTAGCGGTCGTGGATGAAGTTGCAGCGGTTATGGGAGCTGTAGAGCAGCGCGGTCCCTCTCATGAGGGCGCGCATCTGAGCCGCTCGCCGCGCCTCGCGTCAAGGGGCCGCTCTAGGCGGGCGAGCTCGGCGCGTCGACCTGCGAGGTGCGGCGCCGGTCGGGCTCGGCCGCTCGTTGGTCGACCACGCACCACGCGCCGCGCGTCAGCCGCGCCGCACCTGCTGCATCTTGCGAGGGATGGCGCCCGAGCGCATCAGCATCTCGAACGCCTCCTTCTCGAGCATCGGGTGGACGCCGCGCGGCGGGACGCCCATGGGGCTCTTCTTCTTCGTGACGAAGCCGCTCAGGTACTGCGGGTTGAGCGCGCTCAGGCTCCGCAGCGTGGTCTTCATCTGCTTCGTGTTGTTCGCCCACGCATAGGCGAACGCGCGCGAGCGGAGCAGCTGCGGCTTGAGCTCGGCGAACGCCTCGTCGTTCGGATCGAAGGTCTCGAGCAGCTCGACCGCCTTCCCGGCCTGGCCGGTCCGGGCCCACGCCTCGCCGACGATGGCGGCCATCATGGCGCGGATCCTCGGCTCCTTGTGGCGGGTCATGTCGATCTTGTCGACGAGCGCCCGCGCCTCGTCCGTCTCGCTCAGGATGAGGTGGATCATGCCGCGCTGGGCGCGCGCCTCGTCGGCCATCGGGGCCATCACCTTGTCGAGGTTGATGGTCTCCAGCGTCCGGAGCGCGGCCCGCGGGTCCTCCTGCATCTGGAGCTGCGCCTTCGCGAACGTCGCGGCCGCGTCGTCCTTCTTGAACTCCGTGTCGAGCTTGGCGATCGCGTCCTTGCGGGCCTCGGCGGAGTCGGCGGTCTGCACGATCTGCGCGACGGCGCGCGTCCGGGTCGCGAAGCGCAGCGCCCACACGATGACGCCGCCGACGATGACCGTCAGGACGCCGGCGGCCGCCTTCGGCCAGACCCCCGGGATGGCCAGGGCGATGGCCCAGACGATGAGCGCCGGGATGCCGACGCGGATGGCGAGCGAGCGCGGGTTCAGCTGGGAGAGCGGGTCGGCCGCGGGCTTTCCGCTGCGGAGGGCGGCGATGGCCTGCTCGCGCTGCTGCTTGGGGCTCTGCTTCTTCGGGGTGGGTTTGCCGGGGGTCTTCATCGAGGTCGTGGAGCTGATTTCCTGCGCGGGGCGCGGGGTCTCATAGCCGGCTTGCGGGGGAGCGGCCAGCGGAGGCGGACGGGCGAGCCGATCGGCCCCGGGGAGGGGGCTCGGGCGGGCGGAACTAGCTCGCAGCCCTGTCGGGGTCGCTGCTGCGGGCGCTGGGCTCGCCTTCGGGCTCGGCGGCGGGGACAGGCGTGGAGGCCGGGCGGGAGGATTCGAAGCCGCGCAGCGGCGGGAGCGGCTCGATCGCGGGGGCGATGATCGGGACGCCGCGCTGCGGCGGGATCGTGGCCGTCGGATCGGCGAGGCCCAGCGTCGACTCGCGGAAGTGGAGGAAGATCGTCTGCGCGAGCGAGAGGCAGGGGACCGCGAAGAGCGCGCCGGTGATCTGGAAGAAGTGCTCGCCGACGAGCAGCGAGAGCACCACGAGGACCGGGTGGATCTTCGCCGAGTCGCCGATGATCTTCGGGTTCAGGAAGTTCGCCTCGAGCTGGTGGATGCCCACGATCCACGCGAGCACGCCGGCCGCCGTGCCGAACGACTGCGTGAGGCCGATGAGGACCGCCGGGACCGAGCTCAGGATCGAGCCGAAGATCGGGATCAGCGACATCACCGCCGCGAGGACGGAGAGGATCGGCCAGTACTTGAGGTCGAAGAGCCAGAAGCCGATCGCGGAGAGGACGCCGTTGACGAGGCAGATCAGGAGCTGCCCGCGGACGACGCCGGAGAGCCCCCGATCGAGCCGGCGCAGGAACCGATCGAACGAGTCGCGCGAGGTCGGGTGCCAGAGCTCGCGGAAGAAGCGCAGGATCTTCTCGTGCGTCAGGATGATGTAGCCGGCGAGCATCAACGTCATGAAGAGGTTGAAGATGCCGCGCGAGATGGCCGTCGCGATGGCCTGCCCGATCCGGAGGACCGCGAGCGAGTTCTCCTTCAGGTAGGTGGCACCCTTCTCGTAGCCCTCCTGGAGCATGTTCGCGCTGGAGAGCCCGCGGTGCCTCGGGCGCGCCTGCGCGATCTGCCAGACGCCGTCGCGCGTCTCGCGGACCTCGACGTCGTCGGCGATCTGCACGTCGAACGAGCCGTCCGGCCCGGGCAAGATGCGGATCGGCGGGCGCTCGGCGCTCTCCTCTCCTCCAGCAGGGGCCGCGCTGGAGTCGGGCGGCCGCGCGGCCTGATCGGGCTCCTGGGCGGGCGCGTTCGCCGGCGGCGGCGCCTCGGGCTCGCGGCCCGACCAGCGGTTGAGCCGCGCGTCGAGCGCGGGCAGGTACTCCTCGCGGAGGCGCGCGGCGAGGCGCGGGGCCTCGGCGGTGAGCGCCTTCCCCTCGGCGATGAGGCGCGGGACGCTGAGGGCGAAGAAGCCCGCGATCCCGGAGAGCACGAGCGCGTAGACGACGAGGATCGCCGCCCACCGCGGGACGCGCGCGCGCTCGAGCCGGAGGACCGCCGGCGTGAGCACGTACGCGACCACGAGCGCGAGCACGAACGGGAGCAGCACCGCGTGGGAGACGATGAGCAGCGCCGCCGTGAGGACGGCGCTGACCGTCAGGAACACGGTGCGCCGCGAGGGGCCTTCGCTCACAGCGCCTCGCCGCGCGCGGCCCGGCCGTGGGTGCCCTCGTCGACGAGCGACGCGGGGAGGTCGGCGAAGAAGCCGAGCAGGTGGTCACGCGTCGCCTCGAGCGCCTGCGGGACGACGCGGACGTCGGCGAGCACCGGCATGAAGTTGGTGTCGCCGGGCCATCGCGGGACGATGTGGACGTGCAGGTGCTCGGCGATCCCGGCGCCCGCCGCGGTGCCAAGGTTGATCCCGACGTTCATGCCCTCGCACTTGAGCGCGGCGCGCAGGCGGGTCGTCGACTCGCGCACGAGGCGGAAGAGGGCCTCGTGATCGGCTGGCTCGAGCGCGTCGAGCGAGGCGACGTGCGCGTGCGGGACGATGAGGAGGTGGCCCGACGCGAACGGGTAGCGGTTGAGCATGACGAACGCGCGGCGGGTCGTCGCCACGACCAGCCGGTCGCGCTGTTCATGCTCGGATGCGCGGGGAATGCCGCAGAAGATGCAGTCGGCCTGGCCCTTCGGCGCAAGGATGTAATCGATGCGCCAGGGCGCCCACAGGGGGTTGCCCATGTCGCGGAGACGCTAGCACGGCGGCAACGCGCGCGGGGCCACCGCTCGCTCGTCGCCGCGCCGTCCTCGCAGTTGCCGCGCAGGCGCGCCTCGCCTTCCGCCGCCCCGCCGCAGCGCCGCCGAGGGGGCTCAGAACTGGATCGGCGTGGCCGCGAGATCGAACCAGAGCGAGAGGCCAAGCCCGGCGGAGGTGCCGAGCGCATCCCAGACGAAGTCGCGGACCGAGGGGGTGCCGTGCCCGGCGGCATCGTAGACCTCCTTCGCCAGCCCAGCGCCGAGCGCGACCGCGGCGCCCACCGCGAGCCGCTGGCGGAGGTCGCTGGTCGCGAGCGCGCCGAGCGCATAGCCGCCGCCGGCGAGGGCGATTGACGCGCAGAAATGGCGCATCTTGTCATCGCCGAACCACGGGTCGGCGGCGCGGAGCGGGGCGTAGGCGCGCCCGAGCGGCTGCGCCTGGAACCCCGCCCAGGGAGCGGCCGAGGCGCGGGGGCCGCCGGCGCGGGCAGCGGGAGCGGCCGAGGCGCGGGGGCCGTCGGCGCGGGCAGCGGAAGCGGCCGAGGCGCGGGGGCCGTCGGCGCGGGCAGCGGGAGCGGCCGAGGTCCGGGGGTCGTCGGCGCGGGCAGGAAGAGCGCTGAGCGCCAGGGCGGCGAGGACGGGCGCCCCGAGGGCGGAGCGCGCAAGGAGGCCTCTCATCGCGGCATCGTCCGCGGCCTCGCGGAAAAAGCAAGAGGCGAGGCCCTGGGGAGGGCCTCGCCTCTCGTCGACATCGGGTCCACACGGCGAGCCGAGGGCACCGGGGCGCCCTCGGCCCGCCGCACCTGACGTGCGGCGGGTGAGCGCCTGGCGCGCGGCCGCGTCAGCGACGCCGCGCGCCGGGCAGCGTCACTTCAGGTCCAGCTTGGCGCCGAACTTCTCCTTGATGAGATCACCGATCGTCCCGGCCACCGGCTTGTCGTCGTCGTCCTTGCGCTTCTGCTGCTGCTGCCGGACCGGGGCGGGGCGCTCCATGCCGATGTTCTTCATCGTCAGGAAGAGCCGGCGATCGACCGTGTCGAGCGACGAGATCTCGGCCTTCACCTTGTCGCCGACCTTGAGCTTGCCTTCCTCGGGCTCCTGCACGTCGCCCTGGGAGATGAGCCCCTCGACGCCCTCGCGCAGCCGCACGAACACGCCGTAGTCGACGATGCTCACCACCTGGGCGTCGTCGAGGACGCGGCCGGGCGGGTACTCCGTCAGCATGCTCGGCCACGGATCGTCCCAGAGCTGCTTGATGCCGAGGGAGACCTTCTTCTCGTCGTGGTTGATCGAGAGGATGATCGCCTCGACGTCGTCGCCCTTGTGGTAGAGGTCGCTCGGGTTGTTGACGCGCACCGACCACGAGAGATCGCTCTTGTGGACCATGCCGTCGACGCCCTCCTCGATCCCGACGAAGACGCCGTAGTCGGTGAGCGATCGGACCTTGCCCGCGATCTTGTCGCCGGGGTGGTACTTGTCCGTGAACAGCATCCACGGATCGGGCTCCAGCTGCTTGAGACCGAGGCTGATGCGCTTCGCGCGCGCGTCCACCTCGAGCACCTGGCACTCGAGCTCCTGGCCCACCTCGAGCAGCTTCGACGGGTGCTTGACCTTCTTGGTCCAGCTCATCTCGCTGACGTGGATGAGGCCCTCGACGCCCGGCTCCAGCTCGACGAACGCGCCGTAGTCGGTGATCGACATGACCTTGCCGCGGACCTTCTTGCCCGCCGGGTACGCCTCCTCGGCGTGGTTCCAGGGGTCCTCCTGGGTCTGCTTGAGGCCCAGGGAGACGCGCTCGGTGTCGGCGTTGTACTTGAGGACCTTCACGAGGACCTCGTCGCCGACCTGGAACACCTCGCTCGGGTGGTTCACGCGGCCCCACGACATGTCCGTGATGTGCAGGAGGCCATCGATCCCGCCGAGGTCGACGAACGCGCCGTACTCGGTGATGTTCTTGATGGTCCCCTTGACGGTCATCCCTTCCGTCAACGTCTCGAGCGTCTTGGCCTTCATCTCGTCGCGCTCGCGCTCCAGGAGCACGCGCCGCGAGAGCACGATGTTGCCGCGCTTCTTGTTGAACTTGATGACCTTGAACTTGTAGGTCTGGCCGATCAGCTTGTCCAAGTTGCGGATCGGGCGGAGATCGACCTGAGAGCCCGGGAGGAAGGCCTTCACGCCGCCGCGGATGGTGACCGAGAGGCCGCCCTTCACGCGCTGGCTGATCGTGCCCTCGATGAGCTCGTCCGCCTCGCAGGCGTTCGAGATCTCATCCCAGACCTTCATCTTGTCGGCCTTCTCCTTCGACAAGGTCACGAGGCCGTCGTCGTTCTCCCGGCTCTCGATGTAGACGTCGACCTTGTCGCCCGCCTTGACGGCGCTCTGGCCCGCGGCGTCCGCGAACTCGCGGAGCGCGATCACGCCCTCGCTCTTGCCGCCGATGTCGACCACGACGGAGTCGCGGTTCACTGCGACCACGGTGCCGGAGATGATCTCTCCTTCACGCGCGAAATCGCCCCCCTCCACGCTCTGTTCGAAGAGCGCGGCAAAGCTCTCCATGCTCGCCCCGGACGAGCCAGCCTCCATATGGATGTTACTAGTCATGTTGTTCGTTCTTGTTTCCTTTCCTTCCCTGGGATTCGCCGCGCGGGCGCAGTCGTGGACCCTAGGTGCCACGCACGAGCGGCGGAGGGGCAGGCACACGCGTACCGATGCACCCGGGCCCCTCGGGAGAGGCGAGCCTGTAGTCTGAGGAGGGGCCTCTGTCAATGCAACGACCGAGCCACTGGAGGTTTTTGTAGGTCCGGTCCGTTTTGGTGGGAAGGATGTGCCCGTCCGCTCAAAGCAGCGCGATCTCAGGGCGCGGCGCCCGGCGCGGCGCCGTCGGCGTTGCGCGCGGCGCGGGCGCGGTGTGCGAGCTCTGCGCAGGCGCGATCGAGGCCCTCGTAGGGCCATTTCGTCCGGATCTCGACGAGCTCTCCCTGCGCGAGGGCCTGGGCTCCCTCGAGCGCGGCGCCCGCGCCGACGACGTCGACGGCGTCGGGGAGCACCGCGAGGGCGAGCTTGAGGCTCCCGAGGAGCGCCTGCGTGTCCGGGACGAGCGCCGCGGCGGCCTCGCCCGACGCGGGCGCGAGGCGCATCGAGAGCGCGGGCTCCGCGCCGAGGGCGAGGGTGCCCGAGGCGTGGTCGATGCGGCGGAACAGCGCTCCGGCCCGCGGCAGCACGCGGGAGGCAGCGGTGGCGGCGCCGGACCACGCGGCGCTGGTGAGCGCGAAGGTGACGGCGCCCTGCTCGGGCAGATCGAGGCGCCGCCACTCGTCGGACGCAGGCAGCGCGGCCCTCACGATCTCGGCGTCCGTGCCGAGGACGAGCGTTCCGTCGTCGGCCTGGCCGAGCACGGCGCGCGGCCCGACGAGGAGGAGCTCGCCTTCGCGGCGGACGCCGGCCCAGCCCTCGTCGCGGGCGACCTTCTCCATGCCGGCGACGAAGCGGCCCTTCGGGATGCGCCCGCCCGCGAGCGCGACCCAGCTCGTGGCGTCGGTCGACGCGACGACGATCTCGCGCAGATCCGACGGGAAATCGAGCCCGGTGGCCGCCTCGATGCGCGCCTTCCGCGACGCGGCCTGGGGCGCGTCGTCGAGCAGCGGGAGGAAGTGCCGGCGCACGGGGCCGAAGAGCGCGAGGTCGGCGGCCTCGAGGCGGACCACGATGTTCGCGTCGCCCGGGATGTGCTGCCGGGCCGTCGGCACATAGCGCCAGAAGAAGAGGTAGACGCAGAGCGCCGCGCCGGCGAGCAACGCGGCGATCGCGATCGCGAGCACGAGGCACGCGGCTCCGCGGGGGCGGCCCGGGCGCTGCGGGGCGGCGGGGGAGCCTTCGCCGGGCGGCGCGGGGCGCGCCTCGGCGGGGGCGGCCCCCGGCGCCTCCGCGGGGTCGCCCTCGGGCGCGGCGAGGTCGTCGGTCACGGTCGGTCGGATCGGTTCTTCGATCAGGGTGTCAGGCATCGGCTTAGCCGGGGGAGCGCCCGGACAGCAGGGCGAGCACGAGGGGCGCAGGGAAGAGCCAGCGGAGCCGCACGGTGCTCTCCACCTGCTCGATCGAGAGCTCCTTCATGAGATCTGCGTAACGTACATCCTCGACGTTGTCGCGGAGCACCTCGAGGAACCGGCGGGCGCGCCCCGCGCCGGCCGCGTCGACGCCGACGAGCTCCACGTCGAGGCGCACCCCTTCGTCATGGAGTGACGCCACGGCGCGGACGCGCGCGACGCCCGCGACGAGCGCGCCGATCGACGGGAAGCGCCGCGCGAGGTAGGGGGGCAGCCGGCGCGCGTGCAGGTCGAGGCTCACGAGCCCCTCGGCGGCCGGGTCGCCGCGGCGCGCGTCGGGGCCGTCGCGGAGGACGCGCGCGACGCTGCTCACCTCGACCGCCGACACGAGCGCGACGGCGCGATCGCCGAGCGCGATGATCCGCGCCGTGTCGGCGCGCGATCCCGCGACGCCGCCGCGGCGGTCGAAGACGGCGACGCCGTCCTGCGCCGCCCGCGCCGGCTCCCAGCGGCCGGGATCGGGCGTGAGCCCGGCCATCCGACCCTCGAGGACGACCACGCGATCGCCCTCCTCGAGATCGGCGAGCCGCAGGCCGAGCCAGACGACGT
This sequence comes from Sorangium sp. So ce693, assembly GCF_051521375.1. Lineage (NCBI taxonomy): Bacteria > Pseudomonadati > Myxococcota > Polyangiales > Polyangiaceae > Sorangium > Sorangium sp. So ce693. Next base: position 9,924,454 of record NZ_CP150347.1, on the reverse strand, counting down.
CGGCGCGCTGGAGGGCGCTCTCCAGCGCCTCGTCGGGCACCTCGTCGAGCGCGCGCCGGGCGAGCTCGTCCGAGGCCGCCTGGCCCAGGCCGTCGCGCATGCGGGCGACGTCGACGCGCACGACGAGATCGAGATCGGCCGGCAGCAGATCGGCCGGCTCGATGCGCCGGACGACGCGCGGGCCGAGCGGGCTCGCCGCGTCGCGGGCGGGGGGACCTGCGACCTGCGGCGCGGCGTCCCCGCAGGCCGGGAGCCCGAGCGCCATCAGGGCAGAGGCGGCGGCGACGGCGGCGGCGCGGACCTCAGCCGCCGCGCGCACGGATCTCCACGAGGGTCGCCATCTCGTCGATGATCTCCTGCGGGCTCCTGTGCCCGGAGTCGACGAGGATCGCGTCGTCGGCCTTGCGGAGCGGCGCGACGGCGCGCTCGCTGTCCGCCTTGTCGCGGCGGAGCACGTCGGAGAGCGTCGCCTCGAAGCTGACGTTCATGCCGCGCGCGACGAGCTCGTCGTACCGCCGCTTCGCGCGGATCTCGGCCGGCGCCGTCAGGAAGAACTTCACCTCGGCGTCCGGGAACACCACGGTGCCGATGTCGCGCCCCTCGAGCACCACGCCGCCGCCCGCGCCGGCCTGCCGCTGCATCGCGAGCAGCGCCTTGCGCACGGCGGGGATGGCCGAGACCCGGCTCGCGCCGAGGCTGATCTCGGGCGCGCGGATCGCGCTGGAGATGTCCTCGCCGTCGAGCAGCACGCGCATGCCGCTGCCCCCCAGGCTCGACTGGGCCGGGGCGTTCGCGGGCGGGGGGGCGGAGGAGTCGGGCGGCACGCCGTGCGGGCTCCGCTCCAGCGCGATGCGCCCGCCGCGCGCGAGATCCTCGGCGAGCGCGCCGATCGCGCCCTCCTCTTCCCACAGGAGGCTCGCGCGGCGGGCCGCGAGCGCGACGGCGCGGTAGATCGCGCCGGTGTCGACGAGCAGGTAGCCGAGCCGCTCGGCGAGCCCCCGCGCGACCGTGCCCTTGCCGGCGCCGGCCGGTCCGTCGATCGCGACGCGCAGCCGCCGGGGCTCGTCCCGGGCCGGGAGGTGGTGCGCGTCGTCCTGTCGTTGTCGTTCGGTCACCTGCGCTCCTCCTCCTCTCTCGCTCACCGATCGCGCGCTCACGCGGCGCGGGCGCCCTCGACCTCGATGCGCGCGCCCAGGGCGCGCAGCGTCCCGACGAAGAGGGGAAAGCTGGTCGCGATGCAGCCCGCGTCGCGGACGCGCGTGGGCCCGCCCGCGACGAGCCCGAGCACGGCGGCCGTCATCGCGATGCGGTGATCGCCGCAGCTGTCGACGTCGGCCGCGTCGAGCGGCCGGTCGGGCCTGCCCTCGACGAGGAGCCCGTCGGTGCGCTCCTCGCAGCGCAGGCCGAAGGCGCCGAGCACCGACGCCATCGCCGCGATGCGGTCCGTCTCCTGCGCGCGCAGCTCCCGCGCGTCGAACACCTCGGTGAGGCCGCGCGCCCGCGCGCCGAGGCCGAGCAGGATCGGCAGCTCGTCGATGGCGCGCGCCGCGAGCTCGCCGCCCGCGCGCCCGGCGCGCAGGCCGGCGCCGGAGGAGGCGGGCGCGACGTGGATATCGCCGGTGGGCTCGCCGAGGGCCTCTCCCTTGATCTCGACGGCGACGCCGCCATCCATGTCGCGCAGCACCTCGAGCAGCCCGGTGCGCGTCGGGTTGAGGCCCACGCGCCGCGCGGTCACGCGGCTCCCCGGGACGATCTGCGCGGCGGCGACGAGGAACGCGGCCGCGGAGAGGTCGCCGGGCACGTCGAGCTCGAACGCCGGGAGCGCGCCGGAGAAGCGGGCGGCGTCGAGGCAGACCATCGCGCCGACCGAGTCGATCGGCACGCCGAGCGCGGTGAGCATGCGCTCGGTGTGATCGCGCGAGACGATCGGCTCGCGCACGAACGTGGGGCCGTCGGCGTAGAGGCCGGAGAGGAGCAGGGCGCTCTTCACCTGGTCGCACGGGATGGGGATCTCGTGCTCGATCGACGAGAGCACGTGCGGCTCGGGGAGCGGCCCGACGTCGAGCGGCGCCGTGATCTCGCCGATCTTGCGCGGATCGAGCTGCCCCTCGATGTGCCCGCCGCGGAGCCGGAGCGGCTTCGCGACGCGCTCCATGGGGCGGCGCGAGAGCGACGGGTCGCCGACGAGCCGCGAGGCGAAGCGCTGGGCGACGAGGATGCCCGCGAGGAGGCGCATCGTGGTGCCGGAGTTGCCGCAGTCGATGGGGCCGCCGGGGGCGCGGAGGCCGGAGAGCCCGGCCCCGTGGACGACGAGGTCGCCCGGCGACGGCTCCTCGACGCGGACCCCCATGGCGCGCAGCGCGCCCACGGTCGAGAGGACGTCGCCGCCGAGCGTCCCGCCCCGGATGCGGCTCTGCCCGGTGGCGAGCCCGGCGAGGAGGAGCGCCCGGTGGGCGATGCTCTTGTCCGCAGGGACCGGAACGCTCCCGATGAGCGGCCGCTCCGCCGGGTGGACGATGAGGTCGGGCACGGGTTGCCGTGTAGCAGAACGGCGGGCGCAGGCACAGCGGGCGGGGCGCCGAGGGCGCAGCGCGTGCGGCGGGGCGCCAAGGGCGCGGCGGGACGGCGGGACGGCGTGGGCGCAGCGCGTGCGGCGGGGCGCCGGGGGCGCAGCGCGTGCGGCGGGACGGCGAGGGCGCGGTGGGACGGGGCGGGCGCCCCGATGCTAGGGTCGGCGCATCGCGGCGGGTCGACAGGAGGCGGCATGGACGAGGCAGTGGACGTGGCGGCGCGCGTGGCGGCTCGGCTCGGCGCGATCCCGGGTGTGGTGGCGATCGTGCTGGGCGGATCGCGCGCTCGCGGCGCGGGCCACCCGGACTCGGACGTCGATCTGGGCATCTATTACGAGCCCGAGAGCCCGCCCGACCTCGCGGCGCTGCGCGCGCTCGCGCGGGAGCTCTGCGCGGGCGGCGCCGAGGGCGACGTGGCGCCGCTCGCGCGGGAGCTCCACACGAGCGCCGCCGAGGACGTCGTCACGCCGCCCGGCGCGTGGGGGCCCTGGATCAACGGCGGCGCGTGGCTCGAGATCGAGGGGCACCGGGTCGACTGGCTCTACCGGGATCTCGCGCGCGTGCGGCGCGTGATCGCGGAGTGCCGGGCGGGGCAGGTGACGTGCGACTACCAGCCCGGACACCCGCACGGCTTCCTCAGCGCCAGCTACGTGGCCGATATCCACGACTGCCGGCCGCTCTTCGATCCGGAGGGCGCGCTGGCTCCGCTGAAGGCGCACGTGACGCCCTATCCGCCGGCCCTGCGGAGGGCGCTCCTCGAGAGGTTCCTGTGGGAGGCCGGCTTCGCCATCGACACAGCGAGGAAGGCCGGGCGGCGCGGCGACGTGTTCTACGTGAGCGGCTGCCTGTTCCGCGCAGCGGCCTGCCTGGTGCAGGCGCTGTTCGCGCTGAACGAGCGCTACCTCTCGAACGAGAAGGGAGCCCTGCCGAGGACGCGGTCGCTCTCGCGGTGCCCCCAGGGCTTCGCCGACAGGGTGGAGGCGACGCTCGCCGCGCCCGGGGAGGGCGCGGAGGCGCTGCTCGCGAGCCTCGGGCGCATGGAGGCGATCGCGCTCGAGGTGCGCGACCTCTGCCGCCGCGACGGGCCGAGCTGCTAGCATCGGCCGCGACGATCGCGGAGGGCGCCGCGGGGGCGGGCCCGGCGGCGGCGCGTCGAGCGAGGACGAGGAGCCATGGAGTCGATCAAGCTGGAGCACGGTCCGTCGGAGGAGCAGCTGGCGAAGCTCGGGGCGCGCGGCTGGCCCATCTGGACGAAGGAGGTGTCGACCTTCCCGTGGCACTACGACGAGCGGGAGATCTGCTACCTGCTCGAGGGCGACGTCATCGTGACGCCCGCGGAGGGCGGCGGCGCGCCGGTGCGGATCCAGGCGGGGGATCTGGTGACGTTCCCCGCGGGGCTGACCTGCACCTGGGAGGTGCGCTCGCCGGTGCGGAAGCACTACCGGTTCGGCTGAGCGGGGGTCGCGGCGCCGAGATCCCCCCGCGCTCTCTCTCAGAGCACCAGATACCGCACCAGCTCTTATTTCTATTTACTTGGAAGAAGGGCTTGCGCCGGTGCTTCGATATTATTAGAAGTAAGGCGTGCCGTCGACGCTCGAGCGCCACGCCGAACAGCTCGCCGCGCTGGGTCACCCCGTGCGGCTGGCTGTACTGCGCTTCGTGGTACAGGCCGGCACGGAGGGCGCCTCCGCCGGCGACATCCAGGCGCACGTCGGACTCGCCGCTTCGACGCTGAGCCATCACCTGAAGCGGCTCGTCGATGCCGGCGTCCTGAGGACACGCGGGGAAGGGACGTTTCACTACTACAGCGCCGACTACGAGGCGCTCCGTGTCCTCACAGCGTACCTGTGGGAGGACTGCTGCAAGCGCGGCAAGGGTTGCTGCTGATTTTTTTTTGCCCCTCTATTTCGATATTTTTGGAAGGAGAGCGCGCGATGAATGTCCTCAAGCCTCATATTTCCCTCAACGTCTCCAACATCGACACCTCGGTTGCGTTCTACGAGAAGGCCTTCGGCGTACGCGCCACGAAGCGTCGTCCCGGCTACGCGAAGTTCGACCTCGCGTCGCCCTCCTTGAACCTCACGATGCAGGAGGCGCCGCGTACCGGCGTCAACGCGAGCCACTTCGGCGTGCAGGTGGCGAGCACCGAGGATGTGCTCGAGGCCAAGAGCCGCTTCGAGGCCGCGGAGCTCAAGACCTTCACGGAGGAGGACACGGCCTGCTGCTACGCGGTGCAGGACAAGGTCTGGATCGAGGACCCCGACGGCAACTCGTGGGAGGTGTTCGTGGTGAAGGGCGACGCGGCCGTGATGGGGAGCCAGCCCGCGATTCCATCGAAGAGCGATGCCGCGTGCTGCGCGCCTGGGTGCTGCGTCCCGTCCAAGCAGGGCGATGCCGCCGCGCGTTGAGCTCGCCCGCAGGGCCGTCGCCGAGGCGCTCGGGACGGCCCTGCTGCTCGCGACCGTGGTCGGGTCCGGGATCATGGCCGAGCGTCTCGCTGGCGGGAACATGGCGATTGCCCTGCTCGCGAACACGATCGCGACGGGGGCCGCCTTGGTGGCGCTCATCCTGACCTTCGGGTCGATCTCCGGCGCGCACTTCAACCCGGCCGTCACGCTCGCCGACGCAAGCCAGGGCGGGCTCTCCTGGCGCGAGGTGCCTGCCTACCTCCTGGCCCAGGTCGCCGGCGCCTTCGCGGGCGTCGCCGTGGCTCACGTGATGTTCGGCGAGGCCCTCTTCTCGGCATCGCAACATGAGCGTTCAGGGCTCACCCAGATGGTGAGCGAGTTCGTGGCGACGTTCGGGTTGCTCGCCGTCATCTGGGGCGGTGTCCGGAGGCGGGCCGAGGCGGTTCCTTTCGCCGTCGGCGCCTACATCACGGCTGCTTACTGGTTCACCTCGTCGACATCGTTCGCCAACCCGGCGGTGACGCTCGCCAGGGCCGCGAGCGATACGTTCGCCGGCATCCGTCCGGCCGACGCACCGGGGTTCATCGTTGCACAGCTCGCAGGGGCGGCGGCGGCAACGCTGGCGTTTCGCTGGCTCGTTCCTGCCCTGCCCAAGGTCGCCGATCGCGTGGTCGATCGCGCGCTTCCGGAGGATATTCGATGAAGACCGTGCTCTTTGCCTGCGTTCACAACGCGGGTCGCTCTCAGATGGCGGCGGCGTGGTTCAACGCCCTCTCCGATCCCTCCAAGGCGCGCGCCATCTCGGCCGGTACGGAGCCCGGCCCGCGCGTCCATCCCGAAGTGCTCGCCGCGATGGCGGAGGAGGGGATCGATCTCTCGGCCGTGAAGCCCCAGCGGCTGACCGATGCGCTGGCCAGCCAGGCGGCGCTGCTCGTCACCATGGGATGCGGGGAGGTATGCCCCGTGGTTCCAGGGCTTCGCCGTGACGACTGGCCCCTCGAAGACCCCAAGGGCAAGCCGGTGGAGCGCGTGCGAGAGATCCGCGACGAGGTCCGCGTTCGCGTGTCCGAGCTCGTGTCTCGCGAGGGGTGGGCTGCTGCGCGACCGGTCGAGGAAGGCTGAGGATGAGCCGCGAGCCGGCGGGCGCAGCGGAGCACCGGCGATCGCCGCCGGGCGGCGCCTCGGCGCAAGGGGACTGCCGGCAACCCAGGAGGGCGATTTGGTGAGAATTTGTGACCGTGATTTGCAATGCGTTCGCGAGAGCAAATTCGGTTTGTGGGGGATTCAAAGCGCAGGCAGACCTATGTTAGTGCACGTCTGCCCGAGGGATGGACGCCGCTCCGGCCGAGGCCGAGGCTGAGCTGAAAAGGCGGTACCGCGCCGGATTGGGCCGGCGCGGCATCCGGCCCCCTTCGTAGGGCCGAGGTGCGCTTTGCTGCGTTCTGCGCTGGTCATCTGTTGGTCGCACGTGGCGGCCGTCGCGATGTTCCTCCTCGCGCTCGAGCCAGCGTTCGCCGCGCAGCCGCCGCCGCGGTCGCCGCGCGTGACAGCTTTGATCAAGGAGGCAGAGGCCGCCCTGGAGCGGCTCGACGTCGCGCGCGCTCGCGACCTGTGGGCGCAGATCTACGATATCGAGCGTTCTACGGTGGGGATCTGCCAGCTCGGGCAGCTCGACCGCCGACTCGGGCGCTGGGTGGACGCCGTGGTGGAGCTCACGCGCTGTGTGCAGGAGATGCGCCCGCCGGCCACGCCGAGGGAGCGGCGGCTCCACGAGACGCGGCATGCGGACCTGGCGGCGGCGCGGCTCGAGGTGGCGCAACTCCACGTGTTCGCGCCCGCCGGGGCGGCGCCCGTGCTCGTGGACGGGCGCCTCGTGGACGAGAGCGGTCAGATCTACGTGGCGCCCGGGCAGCATGAGATCACGACGATGTTGCCGGATGGCCGCAAGGCACGCTCCATGGTGCACGTCACCGCGCGAGAATCGCGCGTTGTCCTTTTGAGCGCCGAACCGGCGAGCGTGCGCTCGGTCGCTCCGTTGAAGGCGACGCCGGCGGGGGCGCCGGTACGGCCAGCGAGCCCCCCGGCCCCGTGGCTGCTTTATACGGGGTCCGCGGCGTCGGGCGTATTCCTCGTGTCGGGGATCGTGCTGCACATCTTGGCATCGACCGAGGACAGCGCCTTGAGGGAGGAGATGTGCAAGCCCGGCTCGGCGGAGAATCCGAAGTTGGTCGAGGACTTGCACGCCGTGGAGGTGCAGCAGCACATCAGCACGGCAGCCCTCGTTGCAGGTACCGCGCTGGGGGCCGCGACGGTCGCGATGGCGGTGCTGCCGCGCGGCGCCCAGATCCGCGCGAGCGCGGCTGGCGCGGAGGTGCGGTTCTCGTGGTAGAGCCTGGTACCGTCTGGGAAGGTCACCGGATCCTCAACGAGGTTCACGACGGCATGGTCCGCACGTTCCTCGCCCAGCAGGTCGGCGATGAGGCCGCGATCGTCTGGTTGCACCTGCGCGAGGGTCAACCGATGGACCGAACGGCCTTCGCATCCGAGCTCCAGCGCCTGCAGGAGATCGCGCGAGCGGTTCCGCAGGTAGAACCCGTTCTCTACGGTGACGCAGGAGGCCTCTCTGCCTGGGTCGCCTACCGGCGGAGCGACAAGATTAGCCTCATGGACGCGATCCGCGGGGTGGATCTCGGGGTTACCGCGCTGCACACGGTAATCGAGGTCGCCCACGCCATCCAGCGGTGCCACACGCTGGGCGGGTGCCATGGGGCGCTCGGGTCCGACCGGGTGTTCATCACATCGAAGCGGGACTACAGCATCAGCCAGTTCGGTCTGGTCGGGCTATTCCGTATCGAGCCGCACGAGGCCGCGCGGGAGCCGCTGGTGGCGTCTCCTGAGCTGCTGCGCGGCGACCGAGTGAGGCCACAGACGGACGTCTATGGCCTCGGGACGCTGCTGTACGAGCTCGTTTGCCGTCGGTCGCTCGACGTCGGCCAGCCAGGTATGTTGGGGGTGCGGCGCGGTAGGCCCGCGATCCCCGTCGACACACCGCCCGCTGTGGCTGCCGCCATCGAGATGGCCTTGGAAGAGGATCCGCGCCGCAGGTACAGAAACGTGGGCCACTTCATCGCGGTGCTCGAGGGCCTTGTGGACGCCTGGCCCACGCTGGACCGGGCACCGAGCCGGCGCGATAACCACGCGCCCGTCGCCGGCGCGGCGCCGTCGACCTTGCGCAGCTCCCATCTCCAGAGTCGTCGCTTGTCAGCGCCGGTGACGGAAGCTCCGGACACCCGGACGTCCGAGGTGGCGCCGGTGGCAGCGCCTTCGAGCGACGATGAGCATCAGCTGCCGCAGATCCCCCCTCTTGACGGACCATCGCCGACTGCTCCCGCTTCGAAAGAGCCGGTGACGCCACCGCCGCCCTCCCTCCGCCGAGAACCTGGAGGAGAGCCAATGATGGTCCGGAGCGACCCTGTCGCGGCGCCGCCCCACAAGCTGGTGAGGCGCCTTGCTATTCCGCTCGCCGCGACGGCTGCGCTGTGCGCCGGCGCTCTCTGCCTGACGCCCCCGGCGGGGATTGCGCCCCGCGCGGAGAAGCTTGGGACGATGCTCGTGGAGCGAGCATCGCCGCGATCTGGGCAGCGCCGTTTGCCGTCGCCGGAAGGGGCGGCGAGGACCGACTCGAAGGAAGCGGACAGCCGCCCGCGTGCTGCGGACACGCAACGAACGGGCGTGACGGCGAAGGCCGAGCTGCGCCGGCCGTACTGCGAGGCCGGCGATTTTAGCTGTGGTCCTGCGATGTACTAGGAGGGCTTCTGTCGATGCGATGCGTTCTTCTGCTCATGGGCGCGAGCGCTGGGCTAGGTTGTGTCTCCGATCGCGGCTGTCCTGCCCCAGGCCCCCACGAGGGAGACCCTGCGGTATGGCTCTGGGATGGCACGCAGAACGAGGCGCCGAGCTGCGCGGAAGACAGGGATGTCCTCTGGGACGGGTGGCTGAAAGGCTCCTCTACCGCCCCGGAGTCGCCGACGTTCGCACGCGCCTGCGCCGGCGTCGTTCGAGACGACATTCCGGACGGGTATACACTCTGCGTGATCCCTACCGAGGTGCCGGAGATTTGCTGGGAGGGGTACGAGGACCGTTCCATTTACGTGGAAGAAGATGGCGAAGAGCACGTGATGTGCTGCACCCCCGCGGGCAACCCGCCGATGGTGATCCCGCAGAGCTACGGCGCATGCACGACATGAGCGATCCGATGACAAATGCCCTCGCAGTTGCATTCTCATCCCTGCTCTTGGCTGCCGTGTGCGTCTCGTCCGGCGGATGCATCGCCCATCCCGAGATCTCGGGCAAGGCGGTCGTCACGCGGGATGGCGAAGAACTGGTGATCGACACCGGCGGCAACGGAACCAGGCTCGTGGATGCAAGCGGCGAGGTCGCAGGGGGGTGCATCGTACCCAATCAGGGGAAACTCGGGGTAGCGGTGCAGAAGGAGGGCGCTGCCTTCTCGTTCTTTGATATGATGGATGAGTCCGACTCGCCTTACGCGTCCGTGACGATCGACGGAGGACGGTACCAGGGCGCGTGCGAGATCATCGTCGAGGATCTGCAAGGTGACCCGTATGAGGCCGACGTGTCGGCGGGGCCGTGTGACCTCGTCCGGCTCTTCGACGGTGCAAAGGTGCGCCTCGAGACGGCGGTATTTCACGTCTCGGACTGCAGCGGAGCCGATTAGCCGGGCGGCCTCTCCTGGGGCTATCGCGCCCTCTCCGGCGGACCGTCGTCGGCCTGCGCCTTGGCTCGAGCAGCGCGGACCGCTGCGAGCCAGTGCGCCTGGTCGGGGTCGCTGTTCCACGGCGGGGCCTCCCGGTAGAGCGTGTCCCAGTACTCGCGCGCTGCCGCCTCGGCCGTCTCGATCTCGCTCTCGCCGTCGGGAGCGTCCTCGACGAGGTCCGCGAAGGCACGCCAGGGTTCAGAGGCGTGGTGGCTCAGATTCGGCCACGGCCGGCCGGGCGCCCCGTCGAAAACCTCACCGCTGCTCTGGAGATAGCTCTCGTAGGCGCTCTGAGCGATGGCATCGCGCCGGCGGCGGTTGACATGCCTCGTGCAACAATCACGAACCGCTTGGGCCCATTCGCGGTCCTCCTCCGGCACGTCGTCTCGCCATGCGCTCGCATAAAGATCGCGCATCTCCTGCTGGCGTGTCAGCCACCCATGTCGATCGTCGGGGACCGGCGGTGCCCGGAGGGCCTGGTCGCGCGCGGCGCGGAGGGCTCGCTCGCACGCGGCGCTCGGTCCGGGGTACTCCGGCAGCCCGGCGCCCCAGTACCACGGTGGTTCCAGCATCGGAGGGATGGGCCTCTTCATCGAACTCGGGGTTCCGCGGAGAGCGAGCCGAAAACCCCGCTGGAAGGCGCGGAGCATCCCGGGCCGGTGCTGCTCGGCCGTGTCGTCGGAAGCAAGGGTCCGCCAGAGGTAGGTACGGTGAAGGCGCGAGGCAGCCGCGGCCGCGGCCCGTTCACTGTCGCTGGCGGGCGCTTCCTCGAACGCGTCAACGAACGCGATGAACGCGCTCTCGATGGCGGCGAGCAGCATTGGCCACGGCGGGGTGAACGCCCGGGGAATGTGCCCCTAGCTGCCCCGGAGAGCGCTTTCGCTGGCTCCAGGCTCTATGCCGGTTGATCCCTCATCGTCGACCCACTTCCTGAAGCTCTCGCGGTGGGCCGCCGACCATGCGCAGTCCCGCTCCGGCAGATCGTCGTGCCACACTTCGGCGCACAGCTTGCCCAGATCCTCCGAGCGCGACCTCCATTGTTCGGGATCCTTGGTCGAGAACAGCGCGTGTCCGAGCGCCGCTTCGCGCACGACGCGAGGTACGAAGGGCTTCGTCTCCCCCAGCGAAGGGTTCATGAGCAATCTCCGGGTTGATCGCCCGTGGGGTCGGTGGGCTTTACGCCCGTCGGAGTCATACTTACCAGAAGATTCGACCCGCCGCTGCGGGCTCGACGCTGACACCCGACCACGCGAGCGTCCTGATGAAGCGGACACCGCACGTCGCCACGATCGCCACATGCTGCGTCGATAGATAGGCCGCGCCGGCCTCCATGGCCGGGAAGAATCCAAGATACCGCAGGCACAACCCCCATGCGTTGCACACAGGGATGCGCCCGAAGTCGAGCCGCGCCGCGAACTCGAACGACAGGGGCGCACGGAACGGCATGCTCCGGACGGCCGCCGTGGGGCCGGTCAGCACGCCGAGCCAGCGCGCGTCGCCGCCCAGACCGAAGAGGCCCACGTCGGCGCCGATGCCGATGTCCACGGCGTTGCGGACGGGCCATCGGCGCAAGCCGGTGACCGACGGCATGATGCCGCCCGTCGCGCGCGTGGCACGCGACCCCAGCACGACATAGGTCGCCTTGACGTCGATCTCCCATCGCGGCGGCGCGCCCTCTTCCGCCCGCGCGACCGTGGGCAGGAGCGACACCGCGACGAGCCCGGCGCGCGACCCCGTCCGAGCGCTACCTGCCCATCGCCCGTGGACCATCGTCGGCCTGCGCCTTCCTTCGAGCGGCGCGGACTGCCGCGAGCCAGTGCGCCCGGTCGGGGTCGTTGTCCCATGGCGGGGCGTCCCGGTAGAGCGCATCCCAGTATTCCCATACTGCTGCTTCGGCCGTCGCCGGCTCGCTCTCGCCCTCGGGGGCGTCCTCGACGCGGTCCACGAGAGAATACCAGGGTTCCTTGGCGAATGTGCCCACGCCACGCCACGGTCCAGCAGGCTCGTTGCCGAAGCGCCCATCGCTGCTCTGGAGATAGCCTTCATAGGCGCTCTGCGCCAGGGCAGTTCGCCGGCGATTGTTGACCCACAGCATGCAAGTGTCGCGGTACAGCGCTACCCAGAGGCGGTCCTCCTCCGGCACGTCATCTCGCCATGCGCTTGCATACAGCGCTCGCAGCTCCTGCTCGCGTGCCGTGACCTCCTTCGGATTGTCCGGGCCCGGTAGCGCCCTGAGGGCCCGCTCGCGCGCGGCGCTCGGACCGGGAAGGGCAGGCGCTGCAATCTCCCAGATCGCGGGAGGCTCCAGCATGGGGGAGATGGGCCTCGTCAGCGTCCTCGGTCTTCCGCGGCGTCCGATCCGAAAACCCCTCCGGAAGGCGCGGAGCGCGTCGACTCGGTGCTCCTGGGCCGTGTCGTCGGATGTCAGCGTCTGCCAGAGATAGCTCCTGTGGAGGCGCGACGTGGGATCCTCCGCCGCACGCTCGCTCGCGCCGGGGCGCATCTGTTTGGCGGCCTCGACCATCGCAAAACAAGCGCTTTTGACGGCCTCCAGCAGCATGGGCCAGCGTGGCGCGGGCTCTCCGTCGAAACGGCCATGGCGGCTCTGGAGATCCGTCGCATTCGCCTTGTGGCCGATGCCAGCGTGTCCAGAATCGTCAATCCACCTGCTGAATTTCTTGCGGTACGGATCTGCCCATGCGCTGTCTTCCTCGGGCAGGCCATCGTCCCATGCTTCGGCGCACAGCTGGCCGAGATTCTCGAGGTGCCATTTCCAGAGATCGGGGCTCTTGGTCGTAAACAGGCCGTATCCGTAGCCTGCCTCCTGCACTGCGAGCATTCCAGGGCGCTTCGCCAGCCACCTCATGGCCGATCTCCCGGCTGTCCGCCGGTCGGGTCTGTGGGCTGTCCGCCGGTCGGGTCCGTGGGCGTGGGCGGGCATCCCCAGCCTGGTCCAGCGCCGAGCGGGCAGAGGAGAGGGACGAGCCGAGGAAAGGCCCATCCAGGAGGCGGCGCGGGTAGCGCGATCAGGGTATTGATGATGTCGTCTATGTCGACCGCGTCGGGGTCCGTCAGCTCGGCCGGTCCCTTCTCAGGGTCGTAGCGGAAATCCCACACGAATCGGCACTCGACGGTCGCCCCACCCGGGATCGGTAGACTGTTCTCGAGGTCGGTTTTTCTGAGTTGACGCTGCAGCGCTTCCCATTCGTCCTTGCACATCAGGTAATTTACCAAGAAAGGTCGCTTGATGAGACAGTCGCGCATATCGTCGACAATAAACGATGGTTCTTGGTCGGCCAGTTGGTCCACTGACCGCCTGCCTGGTAGCGGCACTGGATTTTGCCCATTTGATCCCCCGGTGGCCTGCCTTCGAGCCAGTTGATCGCCGCCGAGTTCATCCCCAACAGCCTGAGCCTTGATACTTCTTCGAGCGGCATCGCCGCGATCTGGTGTCTCAGCTCGTCGCGATCGCTGGGATCCACGATGGAGCAGCCGCAGGCAAACACGACGAGCAGAACGCCGCGCCGATGGTTCATCGGTTCCCCCCCTGATTCACCGATCCACGTACCCGCAGACGGTGGCCGACCTTACCAGCGGTCGCCGCCGCCGGTCAAGCCGCGACGGACCGCAAACGTCGCGCGTGTGGTTCCTCATACGGCGCATCGATGTCGAGGCGGGCACGGCGAGTTGCCTATTTGCGCCCAAAGATATTTGGGGTCGGAACATGGATCTCGAGACCCTGGGCAGGCTGTGCGCCGAAGCATGGCACGACGACCTGCCCGAGGCGGACCACGCCTGGGCCGAGGCGCATCGCGAGAAATTCGGGAGGTGGGTCGACGATTCGCGGCCCGAGGCCATCCGCCCGAGGGTGGACGCGGGCTCTCCCGAGAGCCTCACGGGCAGGTTCGACAAGGAGCCCGCTCCGCCGTGGCCGATGCTGCTCGAAGCCGTCAAGAGCGCGTTTTTTACCTTCGTCGTGGACTTCGGGCAGACGGTCGCGGGCGAGGGCGAGGGCGCGACGGGCGATCCGACAGCGCGCCTCCACCGGACGTCCGTCTGGCAGGCGCTGACGGCCGACGACGCCCCCGAGGTGGACCGGCCGTCGGCGCTCCGCGCCTTTCGGAGGGGGTTTCGGCGCGGGCGCCGCGGGCTCCCGAGATCCATGACGAGGCCCATCCGCCCGATGGTGGATGTTGCGCGGTCCTGGACGTTTAGGGTGCCTCCTCTCCCCGGACCGAGCGCGGCGCGCAACCGAGCCCTCGCGGACGCGTTGCGTCACACGACGGTTCTTAAGGAGTCTGCGGTGCTCCTGCAGGAACTGCGCGATCTCTATGCGAGCGCCTGGCGAGACGACGTGCCGGAGGAGGACCGCGAATGGGCCGAGTCCTACCGCCACTCCTGCGTGGACGAGGTCAACCGTCGCCGGCGAGACGCCGTGGCCCAGAGCGCGTACGAGGGCTTTCTCCAGAGCAGCGATGGGCTCTTCGACGGAGAGCCCGCAAGGCCGTGGCCGAACCTGAGAGGCTACGACGCGGACCCATGGCGTGCTCTCGTGGATGCCGTCGAGGACGCGCCCGAAGGCGAGAGCGAGCTCGCGACCGCCGAGGCGGCAGCGCGCGAATTCTGGGACTCGCTCTACCGGGAAGCCCCGCCGTGGGACAGCGACCCGGCCAAGGTGCACTGGCTCGCGGCGGTCCGCGCCGCGCGACGAAAGGAACTGTCCAGCAATGTTCCGCCGGACGGGGGGGCGTAGCGCTCACGGACTCCCATTTGCCTTTGGCACGGAACTGCCGCTCCCTCCGCCCCGGGTCTCGACTAAAATAAGGCCCCATGCGCTTTTTTCATCGCTCCGGTGGGATCGGTTTCTCCATGAAGAGCGCTCGCGTGCTCGCGCGCGCCGCCGGGGTGCTCGGCGCCGTGCTCTGCGCGGCGTGCGCTGCAGACCCCGAGGCCCCGCCGCCCGAGATCTCGGTCGGCACGGTCGACAGCACGGACGCGGTGCTCGCCCTCGTGCGCGGCGAGGGCGCGGTCACGCTCTACGTCTGCGGCGGCGTGAGCAGCTACGCGAGCATGACCCGATGGTTCGAGGGAACCGAGGACCCGAGCGGCGCGTTCTCGCTCGAGAGCGACGGGTGGACGGCGACCGCCGATCCGGGCGGCGAATCCGGCCGGCTGCGCACGCCGGAGGGCGCGGAGCTCGCCTTTCGAGCTCGCCCCGCGGCGCTCGATCGCATCGAGGGCCTCTACGCGGCTGTCGACGGCGGCTGCCGCACCGGCGCCGTCGTCTTCACGCCCGACGACGCCGAGGCGCCCGCGCTCCAGGGCACCTGGTGCGGCGCCGGCGATCTCTATGCCCAGGTGACGCCGATCCGCCCGCTGTCGGTGCTCGATCGGCGCGGGATCGAGGTGCAGGTCGAGCTCAGCGGCGCACGGAAGAAGCTGCTCGTGACCCCGCTCGTGCGACCCTGAGCCCCTGCCGCATCTCCACCGTCCCGCCCTATCTTCGCCGTCGCGCCGCTTCTCCGCCGCCCTATCGCGTCTCCGGCGCCCCGCCGCGCCCGTCCCGCCGCATCCCCGCCGTCCGCCCGCTCTTGCGTTGAATCCAGCCCCCGTCCGATCGAAGGTCGGCGCATGGCGGACGCAGCTCGGCCGCGGAGGCGGCACCTTGCCCTGCCCGCGTCGCGCTTCATCGGCCGGGAGGGCGAGCTCGTCGCGATCGCCGGGCTGCTCCGGGGCGGCGAGCGGCTCGTCACCCTCTGGGGCCCGGCCGGCATGGGCAAGACGCGGCTCGCCCTGGAGCTCGCCAGCCGCTGGGCCGAGGCGCAGGCCGGCGAGGCCGTGTGGCTCTGCGAGCTCACCGCCTGCCGCGACCTGCGCGCCGTCTGCGGCGCGGTCGCGCGCGCGATCGGGGCGCAGGTCGCGGCAGGGCGCCGGGAAGCGACGCTCGTCGAGCGGATCGGCCGCGCCCTCGCGACCGAGGGGCCGGCGCTGCTCGTGCTCGACAACCTGGAGCACGTGCTCGAGCAGGCCGCGCCGGCCCTCGACGCGTGGGTGCGCGCGGCGCCCGAGCTCCGCTTCCTCGCGACGTCGCGCGAGCGCACCCGCGTGGCAGGGGAGATCAGCTACGAGCTCGGCCCCCTCGGCCTCCCCGCGGAGGGCTCGGCCGAGCGCAGCGCGGCCGTGGCGCTCTTCCTCGATCGCGCCGCGGCCCACCGCGCTGCCGCACCGCCGCCGCCGCCCGGCGACGAGCACGTCGCCGACGTCGCCGCGCTGGTGCGGCGGCTCGAGGGCATCCCGCTCGCGATCGAGCTCGCGGCGGCGCGCGAGGGCGTGCTCGGCGTGCGCGGCCTGCTCGCGCGGCTCGGGAGCCGGCTCGACCTGCTCGCGGGCGCGGCGCGCGGGAGGGAGGCGCGGCAGGCGACGCTGCGCAGCGCGATCGAGTGGTCGTGGGACCTGCTCGACGACCGCGAGCGACGGGCGCTCGCCTGCTGCTCCGCCTTCCACGGGCCGTTCACGCTCGCGGCGGCCGCCGCCGTGCTCGCGGAGCCCGACGCCGCCGCGATCGATCGGATCGAGGCGCTGCGCGACAAGTCGCTGCTCCGCGCGGCGCCCCCGAGGAGCGACGGGGCGACGCGCTTCGCGCTCTACGAGGTGGTGCGAGAGCTCGCCGCCGAGAAGCTCGCCGAGCGCGGGGAGCGCGAGGCCGCGATCGAGCGGCACGCGGCGTTCTACCTGGGCGCCGGCGAGGCGGCGGCCGCGGACTTCGAGCGGCGCGGCGCGCTCGACGCGCTCAACCTCATCGCCGGCGATCTGGAGGAGCTGCTCGCCGTCGCCGAGGGCGCGCTCGCCCTGGCGACGGCGCCTCGCGCCGGCTCCGAGGCGGCGGCCGAGCGAGCGCTGCGGGCGCTCTGCGCCATCGAGCCCGTGCTCAGCACCCGCGGCCCGTTCGGTGCGCAGCTCGAGCTGCTCGACCGCGCGATCGCGGCGGCCGAGGCGCTCGCGGCAGAGCCGCGCGTGGTGGCCCGCGCGCTCGCGGCGCGGGGGCGCGCGAGGCGGCTCCGAGGGCAGGCGGAGGCCGCGCTCGAGGACCTCGAGCGCGCCCGCGCGCAGGCGGCGGCGCTCGGCGCAGAGGCGCTCCTCTCGGGGATCCTCGCGGACCTCGGCGTGCTCCACCACGGCCGGCGCGCCATGGAGCGCGCGCGCGACCACTACGCGCAGGCGCTCGCGCTCCACCGCGCCCTCGGCGACCGCCGCGCCGAGGGGCGGGTGCTCGGCAACCTCGGGGCGCTCCACCACGACGAGCGCCGCGAGGGCGAGGCCGCCGCCTACTACGAGCAGGCGATCGCGATCGCGGCGGAGATCGGCGACGGCCGGATGGAGGGCATCTTCTCGACGAACGCCGGCCTGCTCGAGCAGGAGCGCGGGGCGCCCGCGCAGGCGCGCCGGCGCTACGAGCGCGCCGCCGCGATCCTCGGCGAGGTGGGCGATCTCCGGCTGCTCGCGATCACGCTCGGCAACCTCGGCGCGCTCCACCACGAGGAGGGGCGCCTCGCCGATGCGCGCGCGTGCCACGGCCGCGCGGTGGGGCTGCTCCGCGAGGTCGGGGACCGCCGCTCCGAGGGGATCGCCCTCTGCCGCCTCGGGGCGGCGCTCGCGTCGGTCGGCGAGGTGGAGGAGGCGCGGCGTGCGATCGAGCCGGCGGAGCGGCTGCTCGCGCAGCTCGGGGACGAGCCTGACGTGGAGCTCGCGCGGGTGGCGTCCGGCTTCGTCGACCTCGCGCTCGCCCAGGCGGCGCGCCGCGCGGGGCGGGGGGAGGAGGCGGCGGCTCACGCGGGCGCGGCGCGGCGCAGGATCGCGCGCGCCCGGGAGGGATCGCCGTCGAGCGCGAGCCGATCCGACGACGTGCGGCTGCTGCTCCGGATCCTGGAGCGCAGCCTGGCGGCGCTGGGCGGCCTGCCCGAGGCGCGGGCGGAGGGCGAGCTCCTCCTGACCGAGGGGGCGCGCTTCGTCCGCCCGCCGGGCGGCGGCTGGCACGACCTGCGCGAGCGCCACGCGGCGCGGCGCCTGCTGCACGCGCTGGCCGAGCAGCAGCGGTGCGCGCCGGGCCGAGGGCTCTCCCTGGCCGCGCTGAAGGAGGCGGGGTGGCCCGGCGAGCGGATCTTGCCGGAGGCGGCGGCGAACCGGATCTACGTGGCGATGAACCAGCTGCGGAAGCTCGGGATGAAGCCGTGGCTCCGGAGAGACGCAGAGGGGTACTCGCTGGATCCGGCGCTGCCGGTCCACTACGTGGCGGTGGAGCCGGCCGCGGGGGGAGGGGGCGATCCGCGCGGGGGGAAGCGGCGGTAGGGGGCTGCTGCCGGGCGCCTGCCGAATGGATGGGAGAGCAAGGGCGATGGCGCCCCGGAAGGGAGCACGCGAATCGCTTTAAGACAGGATTAAGGAGCGGTCCTGCGGCGGGGACCTAGCCTGTTCGGCGGAGGTCACGCCATGCGCATCATTGCTTCTGCTCTGCTGATCCTTGCCCCTGTCATCACCCTCGCCGGATGCGGTGAGATCCGTTTGACCGAACCGGAGGTCGATTCGAGCAGCGCCCCGGGCGCGGGATCGGGAGCATCCAGCGGCGACGGCGTGGGGGGCGGAGGCGCCGCTGGGGGCGCAGGCTCGGGTGGAGGCGGAGGTGCCGGTGGGGGCGGAGGCGCGGGTGGCGACGCAGGCGCCGGTGGGGGCGGAGGCGCGGGTGGCGACGCAGGCGCCGGTGGGGGCGGAGGCGCGGGTGGCGACGCAGGCGCCGGTGGGGGCGGAGGCGCGGGTGGCGACGCAGGCGCCGGTGGGGGCGGAGGCGCGGGTGGCGGCGGGGCATCGCCGCTGGCGGAGGCCTGGTACCGGCAGATCTCGGGACCCGAGACGGAGGAGGCCATGGCCCTCGCGATCGATGGCGAGGCAAACGTCGTCCTGGCCGGCAGAACGAGGGGAGCGGCCGATTTCGGCGCCGGCGCCACGCCGCTCGTCGGCTCCGCGGACATCTTCGTCGCCACGTATGCAAACGACGGCGCCCTGCGCTGGGCGCGGCGCTTCGGCGGCGGCAGCGAGGTGATGGCCACGGGGGTCGCGGTCGACGGAAACGACGGCATCGCCGTCATCGGCCACTACGCCAACGGTCCGCTCCAGGCCGGCGACCTCGTCCTGGAAGAGCTGGAACGAGACGACCCGAGGACCTCCTCGAGCGACATCTTCGTCCTCGCGCTCGATCGGGACGGCGCCCCGCGCTGGATGCGCCGCCTGGGCGGCGGCGACTTCGACTACGGAGGCCGCGTGGCCGTCGGTCCCGGAAACGACGTCGTTGTCGCCGCTCAAGCCGGGGGCCGCCTTACCCTCGCCAGGTTCACCGCCGACGGGACGGCTCGCTTCGCGACGGACGTGGGAAAGCTGAGCGGATCCATCACGTACGCGATCAGCGGGATGGCCGTGGACCTCCGCGGCGACATCCTCGTCGCAGGGACCTTCTCCGACGACGCCGACCTCGGCGGGGGCTCCACCACCGGGCTGAGAGGCGCTCAGGCCTGGGTGGCGAAGTACTCGGGGGAGGACGGCGTCCACCTCTGGTCGAGGCACTTCGGCGCCCCCGAAGACAGCAGTGAAATCAGCGGCGACGTGGCGAAGGCGATGATCGTGGACGAGCACGGCGACGTGCTGATCGCCGGCCAGTTCGCGCGGGGCGCCGACCTCGGGGAGGGGCGGATCGACCGTATATGGGGCAATTTCCTCATGAAGCTCGCCGGCGAGGACGGCGCGACCCGGTGGGTGAACGCGTTCCCGGGCGCACAGTACTACGGCTCGACCAGCCTCTCGTTCGCGCCCGACGGCAGGGTCGCGCTCATCATCTCGCTCGCGCCGCCCTTCGACCGCTTCGACCTCGGCGGCGGCTCGGTGGACACGCGGGGAACCTACATCGCCACCTACGAGCCAGGCACCGGCGCGTTCGTCGCGCAGCGGCGGATCGTCGAGCTCGGCACGGACATCGGGAACATCAGCCTCGCCGCCTCCGCGCTCGACGCGAAAGGACACCTGTCGTTCGTGACGAGCTTCAGCTACTCCGTGCCGACCGGCTTCGGCGTCCTGAAGAGCGAGGGCTGGGGGACCGACGTCCTCCTCGCGCACGTGCCGCTCTGAGACGACAAGTCCTGCTGCGCGGCATTGGCGCTCTGCTGCTCGGTCCAGGCGCCCCTGCTGTGCGCCCCGGCGCTCTGCTGCGCGGCCTCCGCACCCCTCCTGCGCGCCCCTCCGGGCCCCCTGCGCGTCCGACGTGCCCTCCTGCGCACGCATCCACGTGAGCTATGCAACACTTCCCCCTCCTGCGCACGCCTCCGTGGGATCCATGGTGCGCGTCGCAACGGGGGCGCCGCGATCTCTCCTCCGGCCAGAGAGCCCAGGGTGGACCGATACGCTTGTCGATCATCCGCCCTTCCGTCCGGAGGGGCGCATACCCCGACAAGGAGGAAACGTTGCCGAACGTGACGGAGACATCGGCCCATCCCTCACCCCGCCCCGCGAACACGCTCTCCGCGGGCCTGCGGAATGGATGGGAGAGCAAGGACGATGGCGCCGCGGGAGGGGCGGCGCGTGAATCGGTTTAAGAGGGGATTAAGGGGCGGTCCTGTGGCGGGGACATAGCCTGCTCGGCGGAGGTCACGCCATGCACATCATCGCTTCTGGTCTGCTGATCCTTGTCCCTGCCATCGCCCTCGCCGGCTGCGGTGAGAGTCGTGAGCCCGAGCCGGCCGCCGCATCGAGCAGCGCTAGCAGCGCGGGATCCGGAGGATTCGGCGGCGATGGAGCGGGGGCCGGCGGCCTGGCTGACGGCGGTGGCCCAGGTGACGGCGGCAGCACGAGTGAGGGCGGCGCCCCGGGTTGGGGCGGCGGCGCGGCTGACGGCGGCGCCCCGGGTTGGGGCGGCAGCACGGGTGAGGGCGGTGGCCCCGGTTGGGGCGGCGGGGGATCGCCGCCAGCAGACGCCTGGTATCGACAGATCTCGAGCCCCGATAGCGAGTGGGCCATGACCCTCGCGCTCGATAGCGAAGCCAACGTCGTCCTGGCTGGCAGCTCGATGGGAACGGCCGACTTCGGCGCGGGCGCCACGCCGCTCGTCGGCTTCGAGGACCCCTTCGTCGCCACGTATGCAGACGACGGCGCCCTGCGCTGGGTCCGGCGCTTCCGCGGCTACCAGGCGATGGTCACGGGGGTCGCGGTCGACCGAAACGACGGCATCGCCGTCGTCGGCCACTACGCGGAGGGTCCTCTCGAAGCCGGTGACCTCGTCCTGGAAGAGCCGGATGTACTGGTTGTAGACGACCCGGAGGTCGCGGGGGTCCCCTCGTCCGACATCTTCGTCCTCGCGCTCGATCGGGAGGGCAGCCCGCGCTGGATGCACCGCCTGGGCGGCGGCGGCATCGACCAGGGAGGCCGCGTGACCGTCGGTCCCGGAAGCGATGTCTTCGTGGCCGCCCTGTCCGCGGGCCGCCTCACCCTCGCCAGGTTCGCCGCCGACGGGACGACCCGCTTCACGACGGACGTGGGACACCTGTCTGGACTCGACTCGTCGTGGGCCCCGATCGGCGGGCTGGCCGTGGACTCCCGTGGCGACATCTTCGTCGCCGGCGACTTCACCGGCGACGCCGACCTCGGCGGGGGCGCCACCCTCGGGCTGAAAGGCAATCAGGCCTGGGTGGCGAAGTACTCTGGGGAGAACGGCGCCCACCTCTGGTCGAGGCACTTCGGCAAACTCAGGGACCTGGGTTCCAGCGCTGGCGATCTGGCGAAGGCGCTGATCGTGGACGAGCACGGCGACGTGCTTGTCGCCGGTCAGATCGAGCAGGGCGCCGACCTCGGCGAGGGACCCGTCGGCGATGTCCGACGCGGCGCGTTCCTCATGAAGCTCGCCGGCGAGGACGGCGCGATCCGGTGGATGAAGTCGCTCCCGACGTCCATGGTCCGCTCGACCAGCCTCTCGTTCGCGCCCGACGGCCGGGTCGCGCTCATCGCCTCGTTCGGCGCGCCCCCCGACCTCGGCGGCGGCGCGTCGGACGAGCTGGGAACCTACGTCGCCACCTACGAGCCAGACACCGGCGCGTTCGTCGCGCAGCGGCGGCTCGCCGAGCTCGGCACCGAGCTCGGGGTGTCTGTCGACCACGCCGTCTCCGTGCTCGACGCGAAAGGACACCTGTCGATCGTGGTGAGCTTCAGCAGCGAGCTACAGACCGGCTTCGGCACCCTGAAGAGCAAAGGCTGGACCGACATCCTCCTCGCGCGCCTGCCGCTCTGAGACGGACGGCTCTCCCCGAGCGTCATCCGTCCCTCTCCGCCTCCTGTCGTCCGGCCCCAGCAGGGCGCGCGCGTCGCTTTAAGAGGGGATTAAGGAGCGAGCCTGCGGCGGGGACCTAGCCTGTTCGGCGGAGGTCACGCCATGCGCACCATCGCTTCTGCTCTGTTGATCCTTATCCCTACCATCCCCCTCGCCGGATGCGGTGAGAGCCGTGAGCCCGAGCCGGTCGCCGCATCGAGCAGCGCCAGCAGCGCGGGATCCGGAGGATCCGGCGGCGACGGCGTGGCGGGCGGGGGCGCTGGCCCCGGCGAGGGAGGCGGAGGCGCCGGGGGTACTGGCCCCGGCAAGGGAGGCGGAGGCGCCGGGGGTACTGGCCCCGGCGAGGGAGGCGGAGGCGCCGGGGGCACTGGCCCCGGCGAGGGCGGCGGAGGCGCCGGGGGCGCTGGCCCCGGCGGGGGCGGCGGAGGCGCCGGGGGCACTGGCCCCGGCGAGGGCGGCGGAGGCGCCGGGGGCACTGGCCCCGGCGAGGGCGGCGGAGGCGCCGGGGGCGCTGGCCCCGGCGGGGGCGCCGAGGGCGGTGGAGGCGCTGGCCCCGGCGGGGGCGCCGAGGGCGGTGGAGGCACCGAGGGCGGTGGAGGCGCCGATGGCGGCGGGGGCGCCGGGGGATCGCTGCCAGCGGGGGCCTGGTACCGGCAAATCATTGGACCCCGTAATCTGTCTGCCGCGGCCCTCGCGCTCGATGGCGGGGCGAACGTCGTCCTGGCTGGCAGCGCCCTGGGAGGGGTCGACTTCGGCGCGGGCCCCACGCCGCTCATCGGGTTCAAGGACCTCTTCGTCGTCAAGTATGCAGACGACGGCGCTCTGCGCTGGGCCCGGCGCTTCGGCGGCAAGCTGCTGATGACGGCCACGGGGGTCGCGGTCGACGGAAACGACGGCATCGCCGTCGTCGGCGACTACTCGGGAGGTCCGTTCGACGCCGGAGACTTCGGCCAGGAAGATCCGGAGCCACACGACCCGGACGGTGCCTCATCCGGCATGTTCGTCCTCGCGCTCGATCGGGACGGCGCCACGCGCTGGGTGCATCGCCCGGGCGACAGCGGCTCCTCCGGCGGAGGCCTCGTGGCCGTCGGTCCCGAGAACGACGTCGTCGTCGCCGCAGAGTCCGAAAACCGCCTTACCCTCACCAAGCTCGCCGCCGACGGGACGACCCGGTTCGCGACGGACGCGGGAGACCTGCACAGAGCCGCCAGGTTGGCGGTCCCGCCCCCGATCGGCGGGGTGGCCGTGGACCTTCACGGCGATATCGTCGTCGCAGGGACTTTCTCCGAGGACGACATCACCGGCGGGACTTCTCTCGGGGTGACGGGCGGCCTGGCCTGGGTGGCGAAGTACTCGGGGACGGATGGCGCCCACCTCTGGTTGAGGCGCGTCAGCGCATCCCAAGACATCGGGTTGGGCAGCGGCAACGTGGCGCTGGCGTTGAGGGTGGACGAGCACGGCGACGTGCTGATCGCCGGCCAGCTTGCGCAGGGCGCCGCCCCCGGCGGGCGCCCGCCGATCCACGGCAGTGCCGGCGCGTTCCTCACGAAGCTCGCCGGCGAGGACGGCGCGATCCGGTGGGCGAAGGCGTTTCCGGCCCCGGCCAAAGAGGTCGGCTCGACCAGCCTCTCGTTCGCGCCCGACGGCCGGGTCGCGCTCATCGCCTGGTTCAGCGCGCCCACCGATCTCGGCGGCGGCTCGTTGGACGAGCCGGGAACCTACGTCGCCACCTACGAGCCAGGCACCGGGGCGTTCGTCGCGCGGCGGCGGCTCGTCGAGCTCGGCACAATGGACGGGTCCTTCCCCCGCACCGCCTCCGCGCTCGACGCGAAAGGGCGCCTGTCGATCGCGAGCAACTTCATCAATGCCTACGCCCCACAGACCGCCTTCGGCACCCACGAGGCCTTGGGTATGAATAGCATCCTCCTCGTGCGCCTGCCGCTCTGAAACGGGCGGCTCTCCCTGAGCGTCACCCGTCCCCCAACTCCTCTCCTCCACCCTCCGCCTGCCCCTTCTCGGCCGCCTCGCGCGCAAGCGCACCCGCATGGATCGCCCGCACCTCGTCTATCGTGCCGATCTCCTCTGCAGCCTTGTCAGGCCGGTACCTCCTCACCCGCGCAGACCGCAGCGCGATGCCCCCGGGGTACCGCGGACTCGCCTGCACGTCTTCAAAGGCGACCTCGACGACGATCTCCGGCCGCACGTACACCGTGCCGGCGTCGCGGCCGATCTCGAGCTCCAGCAGCCGCTGGGTCTGCAACGCGAGCACCTCGTCGCTCACGCCCTTGAACGTCTTGCCGAGCAGGACGAAGCCCCCGGCCGAGGGATCGCGCGCCCCGAGGTGCAGGTTGCTGAGCAGCCCCCGGCGCCGGCCGGTCCCCCACTCGGCCGCGAGCACCACCAGGTCGAGGGTGCGCGCCCGCTTCACCTTGAGCCACGAGCCGCGGCGCCGCCCCGCCTCGTAGGGCGCGGCGAGCGACTTGGCGATCACGCCCTCGTGGCCGCGGGCGAGCGCGTCGGCGAAGAACGCCTCGGCTTCGGCCGCCGTCGGCAGCTCGATGCGCGGGACGCGCAGCGACCGGTCGAGCACCTGCCGGAGCGCGGCGGTGCGCTCGCTGCCGGGCCGGTCGAGCAGATCCTCGCCGTCGAGGTGCAGCACGTCGAAGAACAGGGCGCGCAGCGGCAGCTCGGCGCGCAGCGCGGCAGCGTCGTGCGCGCGGCCGAAGCGGCGCATCGTGACCTGGAACGGGTGCGGCGGGCCGTCCGAGCGAAAGGTGAGCGCCTCGCCGTCGAGCACGACCGAGCGGACCGGGAGCGCCCGGACGATCTCGACAATCTCGGGGACCGCCTTCGTGACCGGGCCGAGGCCGCGGCTGAAGACGCGCACCTCGTCGCCGGCCTTGTGCGCCTGCACGCGCACGCCGTCGAGCTTCCACTCCAGCGCCATCGCGCGGAGCTCGCTCAGCGCCGTCGCGACGTCGTCGGCCGACTGCGCCAGCATCGGCTGCACCGGGCGGAGCAGCTGCAGCGAGAAGCGCTGGAGGCCGAGCGCCCCCTCGAGGAGCGCGGCCTTGGCCACCTCCGCCGCGTCGCCGGCGAGCATCACCGCGCGCCGCAGCGAGGTTGGCGGCACCCGCGCCGCACGCGCCACCGCGTCGATCATGACCGGCTCGATCCGCTCCTGGCGGAGCTCGCCGGCGAGGAGCCGCGCGAAGAAGTCGCGCTCGCGATCGGTGGCGCGCGCGAACAATCCCCCCAGCGCCGCGCGGCGCGCCCCTGCCGCCCCCGGCCCCGAGGCGCGCGCGATCTCCGTGAAGACCGCGTCGGCGTCCCCCAGGGTGAGCGCAGGCTGGGCGACGGAAGGAGAGGCCCGGCGGGCCTCGGCGACCACCCCAGGCCCGAGGCCGAGCCGTCCCTGGCGCAGCCGACCGGCGAGCCAGTCGACGCCGATCTGCACCTCCGCGGGCGAGAGGCGGCGCAGTATCGCGGCGAGCGCGGCGATCTTCTCGACACGGCGAGAGAGCGCGGCGACACGCCCGGAGGTGGCGACGAAGTCGGAAACGAGCACGCGGACAACCCTACCCTGGCACCTCGAGAGCTCACGCTCGACGGGTCTCGTGATCAGGCCGCTGCAGGGTGTCCTCCGCAACCGAGCCGGGGAACTCCGCAGGATCGGACCTGGCCCACGGGCGCCAAGTGTTCTCCGCATGGGCCAAGAGAGCCTACCAAAGGGTGTACGGCGGCGGAGCAGAAAAGCGCTCTCCCGCGCCGGGATCGTGGCCATTCGCGATTGCAACCACTTGCGGGGGGGAGCGAAGAATTATCACGTCATCTGCAGTCGAATTCCCCGCTCGGCCGCCGCCAGCGCCGCGAGCAGGCAAGAGCGCGATCGCCCATCAGACGATCTCGTGTGCTGCTCGCCATCGATTCACCAGGTGCGAAGCGCATGACGCGCCTGCGCCGCCGCGCGGGGGGAGAGCGCGCGGAGCTGCCCCGCCGTGGCCGCGGACTCCCGAACACGCCGCGAGATGGCCCGAGCCGCGCCGGTCTCCCTCGACGGCGAGATCGCTCCGTTTAGTTGACCTCCGACGCGGGCCTTGATACCGGATTGGCGGTCGGCACGCCGTGGGCAGGTGAACACGGCGGGCGGGCGCGGTTTTCCTCAACCACAGCTCAGGAATAGCGCCCTCCGCTGACAAGGCCGCCGGTTTTGGCCTTGGGAGCAGCTGGCTTGGTTTTTGCGCAGCACCTCTCCGGCAGCTGGACTGTACTGGAAGGAGCTGACGTGGTGTTGGTGTCCGCACGGGAAGGCGACGGAGGTTCTTCGATGGTGGAGCGGCAAGTCCGGAAGCGGGTGGGCGTCGTGATGGGCGGCTCGTCGGGTGAGCGCGACGTGTCCCTGCGCTCGGGCGCGGCCGTCGCCGAGGCGCTCGAGGCGCGCGGGTACGATGTCGTGCGGATCACGCTCGGGGACAGGTTCGGCGCGGAGCTCTGCGCGACGCTGCAGCGGGCGCGGCTCGACGCAGCCTTCCTGGCACTGCACGGACGTCTCGGTGAGGACGGGTGCGTGCAAGGCGTCCTGGAGCTCGCCCAGGTTCCGTACACGGGGTCGAGCGTGCTCGCGAGCGCCCTCGCGATGGACAAGCTGAAGGCCAAGGAGATGTTCCGGCTGCACAACGTGCCGACGCCTCCCTACTACACTGTGGGTGCGAATCAGGACCTCGAGGAGCTCGATGCCATCCATGGCTCGTTCGGGTTCCCCGTGATCGTCAAGCCGCGCGGCGAGGGGTCGAGCCTGGGCTTGACCAAGGCCGGGTCGCTCGAGGAGCTGAAGTCGGCGCTCGCGCTGGCGTTCGAGTTCGACGACGCCGCCATCGTGGAGCGGTTCGTGGCGGGGACCGAGGTCAACGTGGGGATCCTGGACGGGAAGGTCCTTGGCGCGATCGAGATCGTCCCGAAGAAGGGGCTCTATGACTACGAGGCCAAGTACACGCCGGGCATGACCGAGTACCACATGCCGGCGCGCCTCCCGCCGACCCGCTACCGCGGCGTCCTGAACCTGGCGGAGCGGGCGGCCCAGGCGCTCGGGTGCACGGGCGCGGTGCGGGTGGATCTGCTCGTGACCGGCGGAGAGAACGAGTACGTGCTCGAGGTGAACACCCTGCCTGGCATGACCCAGACAAGCCTCCTTCCGAAGATCGCGGAGGCCGCAGGCTACGAGTTCGGCGACCTCTGCGAGGCCATCCTGGCGAGCGCCAGGCTGCACCAGCCGGTGCGGCGCCGCGCGCCCGCCGCCTCGGAGCTGCGGCTCAGCGAGCGGGGACAGGCCGAGAAGCGGCTGCGCCTCGTGAAGTCGGCGATCTGAAGCGAAGGCGAGCGCGGCTCCGGGGCCCGCGCCGGAGCCGGGGCGCGGCCAGCCAATCCAAGCGTAACCCGAACAGTCAAGCTCTCAAGGCACCCGCTTCATCGTGATGAAGTCGGTCGCCATGCCCTCGACGATGGGCTTGAGCTTGAACACGTCGCCTTCACAGCGGTACTCGAAGAGGGTCCCGGGGCGGTCCATGCCAGAAAAGGCGTTGGTCGCGGGCACGGGCATGTCGCGGCCGCCGAGCGTGGCCTTGGTCTCGACGCGCAGTCCGCTCATGTCGGCGCGCGTCGTCTTCCAGCGACCGGGGCCAGCGGGCTCGTATTCCGCGCTGGAGCGGCCGTTCATCTTGAGCGTGATCGTCAGCGCCGTCCCGGCCGTGGGCGCCTCGAACACGTTCTCGACACCGCCCTCGCTCGTCTCGCACACGTAGCTGCCACGCTCGTTGCCGCTGAACGTGCAGATGTACTTCCCGCGCTCGCTGACGACGCGCGCGCCCGACGAGCTGCGCGCCAGTGTCTCGAGGAACTGATCGGCATAGTCGTATTCCCACTTGCCCGCCGGGCAGCTCGCCGCCGGCGCCACGGCGGACGCGCCGCTCGGGGCAGGCGCGGCCGGCGCGGCCGCGGCGGTCGCGCCCGCGGACGCAGGCGCGCTCGCGGACTCGGAGCGGTCACAGGCTGCGAGCGCAGCAATCGACATCACGGTGAACGGGAGCAGGTGCGGGCGTGCCATGCATCGAGGGTACGCGCCCAGGCGCTCGGCTGCACCAAGAAGGGACGTGCCGGCGTCGAGGGGGAGGGTCGTCGGGAAAGCGAGCGCCAGGGCGGGCACGCCGCCCGGTCAGGCGATCGACGGCGGGCTCCGCTCGAGCTGTCCTACGCGCTCGGGGTGGAGACTGTCATCTTGCCGAGCAGCTCCTCGAGAAATACCTTGTAGTTCAGCTTGCGGGGCTCAGCCCCCGTGGAAAGGCACGAGGGGAACGTCTCGAACACCGCATCCTAGTTGGGGTTGCCAAAGTACACGATGCTCAGCCGCGCGCTCCCTGGGCGTCACGACCTGGTGCCTCGTGGCCTTGAGGCGACCGTTGCTGATGAACTCCATCATGTCGCCGATGTTGAACCGGCGGTGAGTCAGGCTGCCTCGCGGAAACGCCTGGACCGCGCGGCGAGCAGCGCGGCGAGCAGGAGCCAGGGCGCGGACGAGCCGGCCGGGTCAAGGCCAGCGCCGCGCGCCAGGGCGCAGCCGTTGCCGTGCGCGCGCGGCGGGGCGCTCCCCTCCGGTGCAGGCGCCGGAGGCGCGCCACCGGCGCCCCCGGCGTCGCCGCCGGAGCCCGTTGCGGCTGCGTCGCCACCCTGGCCCCCGCCACCGTGACCCTCGCCGCCCTGGCCCCCGCCGCCCTGGCTGTCGCCGCCAGCGCCGCCCCCGGAGCCGCTGGCGGCCTCCGCGAGCAAGCAGCCCCCGGCGATGCACTCGCCGCCTGGACAGGGCGCGCCGTCGAGCTTGTAACGCCGCTCGCAGGCGCCGGTGGCCGGCGCGCAGACGGCGCGCCTGCAGGTGGAGGTGTCGGGCTGCGGGCACACGAAGGGATCGCCGCCGACGCAGGCGCCGTTCTGGCAGGTATCGGTCTGCGTGCAGGCGTTGCCGTCGTCGCAGGGGCTGCCGTCGGGCTTGCGCGGGTTGCTGCAATCGCAGGCGTCGCCGACCCCATCGCGGTTGACGTCGGCCTGGTCGGGGTTCGCGATCAGGGGGCAGTTGTCCACCATATCGCTGACGCCGTCGGCGTCGTCATCATCGTCGCAGGCGTCGCCGAGGAGATCGCCCGCCGGCAGGCCACCATCGGTGTTGGCCTGGAGCGTGTTCGGGACCGCAGGGCAGTTGTCCTCGCTGTCGGCGATGCCGTCCTCGTCGGTGTCGAGCTCGCAGGCGCCGGCCCTGCACTGCCCGCTGAGGCACTCCTTCGGGAGCACGCACGCGGCGCCGGCGGGCTTCTTCGGCACGCAGTCGCCCCCGGTCGCCGCGCAGTAGGCCGAGTCGGCGCACTGGGTGTCGAAGGTGCAGCCCGTGAGGCAGGCGCCCGCGACGCAGCGGTACTCGGCGCAAGATCGCGTGTCGCCCTCGGCGCAGACCCCGCGCCCGTCGCAGAGGGGGGCCTCGACGAGCTCGGAGGCGCCCTTGCACGAGGCCGCGCCGCAGGGGCTGCCCTGCGCCCGCAGCTGGCAGCCGCCGCGGCCGTCGCAGAGGCCGTTGGTGCCGCAGGAGAGGGCGGGCTCCGCGGCGCAGTCGTCGTCCGGATCGGCGCCGGCCTGGATGGGCCCGCAGGCGCCGTCGGGGCCGGCGCCCTTCTTCGCGGCGGAGCAGGCCATGCACACGCCCGCGCAAGGGGCGTCGCAGCAGACGCCATCGACGCAGGAGGCGCCGGCGCAGTCCGCGTCGGTATCGCAAGGGTCGCCGGGGAAGGCCGCGGTGTAGAGCTCGGCGCTGGCGATATACATGCCGGGGCCCACGCCGCCGGTGATCAGGACCTTGCCATGGCGCAGCAGGGTCGCTGCGTGTCGAGATCGCTCGGAGTACATCGTCCCTGCCGGAGACCAGCTGTCCGTGGCGAGGTCGTACACCTCCGCGCTCGCGCTGCCATGACCATTGACAGTGTCATTGCCGGCGACCAGGACCCGCCCGTCCAGGAGCCGCGTCGCCGTGTGGTTCTGGCGCCCGGTGCTCATGGGAGCTCGCGTCGTCCAGCGATCGGTCGCCGGGTCGTACAGCTCCGCGCTCGCGAGCCCGCTGATCCCCTCCGAATCCGGGGAGCCGCCCGTGACCAGGACCCGCCCATCGTCCAGCAGCGTCGCCGTGTGCGCCCGGCGCCCGGCGCTCATCGGTGCTGCCGCTGTCCAGCTGCGCGCGTCGGGGCTCCAGAGCTCCGCGTTCGGGGCCTCACCGCGGGGCCCGTAGCCGCCTGTGACCAGGACCCGCCCGTCGCCCAGCAGCGTCGCCGCATGCGCATTGCGCGCGGCGATCATCGTCACCGCTTCCGTCCAGGTGCCTTCCTCCGGGTCGTAGATCTCCGCGCTCGCGAGGTTGACATAGTTGGCCCCGACGCCGCCCGTGACCAGGACCCGCCCGTCGTCCAGCAGCGTCGCCGTGTGCCCCTGGCGTGCGGCGATCATCGGCGCTGCCGCTGTCCAGCTGCGCGTCGCGGGGTCGAAGAGCTCCACGGTCGCGAGCGCGCCCTCCGCCCTGCTCGCGTACCCGCCCGCGACCAGGACCCTCCCGTCGTTCAGCAGCGTCGCGGTATGCTCATAGCGCGCGTCGCGCATCTCCTTCACCCCGGCCCATGTTCCGTCGGCCGGGTCGTAGATCTCCGCGGTATTGAGGTCGATGGCGTCGGCCCCGTAGCCGCCCGCGACGAGGACCCGCCCGTCGTCCAGCAGCGTCGCCGTGTGCACGTAGCGCGCGTCGCGCATCGGCGCGGTCTCCGACCACGGGCTCGTGCCCGGCGGGTCGTAGACCTCGGCGTTCGCCTCGACGCCTTGATTGCCGCCCGTCACGAGCACGCCGCCGCCCGGGAGCAGCGTCGCCGTATGAGAGCTTCGGCCGACGGCCATCGCCGGCGCGTTCGACCAGGAGCGCTCCGCCGGGTCGTAGATCTCCGCGTCCGCCAGGTGGAGGTACGACTGGAGTCCGCCTGTGATCAGGACACGCCCGCCGTCGAGCAGCGTCGCCCTGTGGTCGAAGCGCCCGAAGCTCATCGGCGCCGCCGCGGTCCAGATCCCCTCCCGCGGGTCGAACAGCTCCGCGCTCGCGAGGAACGTGCCGTCGCTCGTCAAGCCGCCCGTGACGAGGACCTGCCCGCCGTCGAGCAGCGTCGCCGTGTGCCCTCGGCGCACGGTGCTCATCGATCGCGCCGGGGTCCAGGTGTTCGTCGCCGGATCGTACACCTCCGCGGTCGGGACCTCGCCCTCCGCCCCGATGCCGCCGGCGACCAGGACCCGCCCGTCGGCCAGCTGCGTCGCGGTGTGCCCATAACGCGCGGTGCTCATCGGCGCCGTCGCGGTCCAGATGCCCTCCCGTGGGTCGAACAGCTCCACGCTCGCGAGGAACTTGCCATCGTTCCAGCCGCCCACGACGAGGATCCGCCCGCTGTCCAGCCGCGTCGCCGTGGGACCCTGGCGCGCGCCGTTCATCGGCCGCGCTGGCGTCCAGCTGTCGTCCGCCGGGTCGTACAGCTCCGCGCTCGCCACCGTCGTGCCCGAGCCGTCGGAGCCGCCCACGACGAGGATCTGCCCGCTGTCCAGCAGCACGGCGGCGTGATCGTGGCGCTGTGCGCTCATCGGCTGGGCTGGCGCCCAGCTGTCGTCCGCCGGGTCGTACAGCTCCGCGCTCGCGAGATAGGTGTCGCCACCCCAGCCGCCGGCGACAAGGACCCGCCCGTCGTCGCCGCCGAGCAGCGTGGCCGTATGCCCGCCGTCCCGCCTCGTGGCCATCGCCCCGACGGCGTGCCACAGCGGATCCACGAGCAGGAGCTCCGCCGACGCCTCGACAAGCAGCGCGATCTCCGCCCCGCGCGCCTCGAGGCGCGCCGCGATCGGTCGCCCGCCTTCCGCGAACGCTCGCGGCGCCGTGACGCGCAGCCGCGGCGTCCCCGCCGCGTCCACCACCTCGACGGCCTCGCCGCGCTGCCGCAGCGCCGCGCCGTCCACCTCCCAGACGGCCGCGGGCTCACCCGCCGGCACGGCGCCCGGCGCCACGGTGAGCCATTCCTCGATGCCCCCGGCGGCCGCCCGCCAGAACGACGCGCCGCCCGCGCGGCCATAGATCACCGCGCCGTCGACCACCGTCCCCTGGCCGGATGCGCCGGCCTCCCGCACCCGCACCTCGAAGCCGCCAGCGCCCGAGAGCCGCATCCAGCCGCCGCCGTCGTGCGGCAGCTCGGCCGCGAGCCGCGGTCGTCCGCCGCCCGGGCCGGCCGCGCCGAGGGCGAAGCCGCCGCCGGTCGCCGCCGGCGCGCCGGGAGCGCCGCTGCCCAGCACCTCGGCGGCCTGCGCCGGGAACCGGCGCTGCACGAGCGCCGCCGCCGCCGCGCCGTCGTGCCCCGCCGCGCACCCGAGCGCGCCCATCCACCCCACAACGGCCAGCACCAGGACGGCCATGACCAGCACGCGAAGACCCGAGCCAGCTCGCATGCCAGCGAATGTCTCACGCGGTCACGCCCGCAACAACAGCGCCGCGAGCGCGGCTCACACGAGCGATGTGCAGATCCCGAACCGGGGATGATAGACCCCGACTCGGCGCTTGCCGCTCCGCGTCTCGGGCGTCACGAGGACCACCACGCTCCTGTCGAGCGGCGCGTTCGCGCGAATCCGCACGTGCTGGCCGGCGACGACGACGTGCCAGATGTTCACCGTCCCGTACCTCGTCACGACGGCTCCCTCGTAGATGTGCGCCGTCGACGGCGCGCCGCGGAGCGCCAGGCGGCAGGCGGTGTAGCTGCCCAGCAGCTGATACAGGAGCACGAACGGCATGACGCCGAACGAGACCGTGAGGAGCATCGCGACGAAATCGACGTGCCGGTAGAAGGCGCCGACCCCGAGCAGCCCCGCCCAGAAGAGCAGCGAGTACCCCACGCCGGCCAGCTGGTGCCGGACGTGCCGCAAGGCCGCCCAGGGGCGCGGGGGCGGCGCGCGGAGCTCCTCGGGCAACTGGATCGCGTTGGGGGGCTCCATGGCGTACCGCTCCGGCATACCCGGGGCGGCAGCGGAGCTCAATCGGACAGCGCGGGAGTCGCCGCGTCCTCCCGCGCTCCTCCAGCCGCTTCGCCGCTCCCGCTGCGCCTGCGCTCGCCGTCGGAGCCCGCTCCCCCCGGCACGCCGGCGATCACGGCGCGAAGATGACCGCTCCGCCCGGCGGGATGCTCATCGAGAGCACGCCGGCCGCGGAGACGATCTCGCGCGAGCCGCCGAGCACGTCCCTGAGCTCGGTGCCGGGCGGGAGACCGAGCGCCTGAGCGACCTCGACCGAGATGCGCTGCTCCGTCCCCGCGCGCGTCAGCGCCACCACGGCCGACTCCCCCCGGCCGTGCCGGCGGCCGAAGACCAGCGTGTCCTCCGTGGCGGTGAGGTTCACGTAGGCGCCGCGGCGGAGCGCGGGGATCGCCCGCCGCGCGGTCCCGAGCGCGCGCACGAAATCGAGCGTCTCCCGCTCGTCCGCCGTGAGCTCCTCCTCCGGACGCCACACGCTGCGGTTGTTCGGGTCGGCGCCGCCCCACTCTCCGTACTCGTCGCCGTAATAGAGCAGCGGCGCGCCCGGGAGGCCCAGGAGCCACGCCATCGCGAGGCGCGTCCGCGCGTACACCTCGGGCGACCCGGGCGCTTCCGCGGTGTCCGACCACTGGCGGCCCGGGACATCCCGGCCGCGAGGCCCCGCGTCGTCGCGGTAGTCGGCGAGCGTCGCGAAGCGGGCCGTGTCGTGGCTGCCGAGGTACGGCGTCATGATCGCGCCCTCCGGCCACCGCCGCTGCCCGTGCTCGACCCAGTAGGCGGCGTGCAGCATGCCCTCCTCGCCCCAGCCGAACGTCCGGTAAGAGACCCCGTGATAGAGGACGAAATCGAGCTGGCCGTCGAGCCCCTGAGGGCCGATGTACCTAGCGATCGTCCCGTAGTTCTCGTCGTTGCACGGGTCGGCGCAGTCGCTCCAGCCCATCGCCGTCTCGCCCATCAGGAAATAACGTGTGCCGGCCGGCTCGAACGCCTCTCGGACCTCCGCGGCGAGGTTGCGCGTCGCGATCTCCTCCACGTGCTTCACGGCGTCGACGCGGAGCCCGTCGAGATCGAACGCGTCGAGCCAGTAGATCGCATCCGCCACGAACGCGGCGTTGGCCTCGGGCACCGTGTGATCCACGTCGGGGAGGTAGCTCGCGAACATGCAATCGAGCGCGTGCGACGTCCAGTCGCACCCGTCGGTCCCGCAGACGCACCCCATCCTGAACCAGCCCGGGTGAGACGAGACGTACTCGTGCTCTTCGTGCACGTGGTTCACCACGAAGTCCTGGAGGACGCGGATCCCGTGGCGGTGCGCCTCGGCCACCACCGCGCGGAGCGCCTCGGCGCCGCCGAGCCGCGGATCCACATCGCGCGCCTTGATGGGCCAGTAACCGTGATATCCGGTGACCTGGTGGACTCCATCGCTCGCCAGGGTTGCGCCGGAAGGGTTCTGCTGGAACGGCGTGAGCCAGATGGCCCGCACGCCCAGGGCGTCGAGGGTGCCGTCCTCGATCGCCTGCCTCAGCCCCTCGAGATCCCCGCCGGCCCAGTCGCCCCGTGGATCGGCGCCCGGCGTGGCGGGCGGGTTCAAGGTCGGATCGCCGTCGCGGTAACGATCGGTGACGACCATGTAGATGAGCGCGTCCTCCCAGGAAAACGCCTCGGCCTCGACCCAGAACACAAGCCGGAGCGGCTCACCGGCGCGGCCGCTCCGGGTCGCCCCGCGGAGGGTGACGCGGTATTTGCCGTCGCCGAGGCCCCCCAGCTGGATCCGCACGTCGCCGCGCGCGTCGACCGAGAGCTCCTGATCCGTGAGCGGGCGCGCCCCGCCGTCCTGGTCCTGTAGAACCCCCTCGAACGCGGCCGCCTCCGGGCCCGCGCCTTCGATGCCGTCCTTGTACACGAGCCGAGCCTCGAAGGCGCCCTGTCCGGCGGCAGGCCGCGTCGCCTGGCTGGACGCGACAGAGAACGACGGGAGGCGGCAGTCAGGGACCTTGACGGCCGAGTTCTCGATCCCGTCGACGTACTTGCGGCGCCCCTCCGCCGGGTCGAGCACCCACGAGATCTCGCCGCCCGACCGATAGGCGATCTTGTAGCCGTGCAGCCCCGGCGGCAGGTCGAGGGTGGCCACGAGCCGGCCCTGCGTACCGCCCTGCAGCTGCGGAGCAGCGCCGAGATCGAAGCCGTTCCACTCCCCAGGGACGCGGACGTCCGTGGCCCCGGGAGGGGCGTTGAACGTGAACGAGGTCGGACAGAGCACGTTCCCGTACTGCGCTCCTCCGCCCGCCCCGCCAGCGCCTGCGGCCTCGCCGCCTGCGCCAGCCGCCTCGCCGCCAGCAGCACCGGCGCCTGCCGTCCCGGCGCCGCTCGTACCCTTCCCCTGGCCCGCGTCGAGCTCGCGATCGCCCCCACACGCGAGCGGGACGGCAGGGAGCATGACGGCGCAGACAGCGGCGATCACGACGGCAGAACGGCGGCGCGACATGGCCTCGAGCAGTATCCGATCGCGAGGGGCATGTCAGCGCGCGCATCGCCCTGAACCACCGCAGCCGCTGCGGAGAACAGCGATGCTCCGCCCATGCTGTCGCGTCGCTAACAGACCCGCGCAGTTTCCGTCGGGGCTCCGCCCCGCACCCAGGCGTTCGCTTGGCGCTTTGTCGGGCCGAACCGCGCGAGCTCACGCGCTCGGAGCGGCCTGATCTCGCGACCCGATCAAGGCGTGTACCGATAGAGCTCGATCCAATCGTAGGTCGCGCTCGCCTTGCCCGTCTCGGCCGTCACGGCCCCGGCCCACTCCGCGCTCGACGACGCCCAGATCGTCATGAGCACGTTCTGCGGCAGCACCATGAGGTCGATGCGCTCCGTCCACGCGTGTCGGAGCACGTCATCGACGGAAAAGCGGGCGCCGGACGGTGTCCATTCGATCTGGTAGGTGTGAAAGTCCGCGCTCGGGTCGAAGCCGAGGTCCACCTTCTGCGGATGCTGAGTCGGACTGACGGATTGCGTCACCGGAGGCCGTACCGGAGCGCCAGTGTACACCATGGCGTTGAACTGCACGTCATTCGGCTCGGCCCCGAGGCACTCGATGTCGAGCTCGTTCCAGTTGTCCGCTGGCCAGGGGGTGTAGATCGTGACCAGTGACGAGACGACCGCCGAGCCTCGGGCCAACTTGACGCGAGCGCGCACGCGCCCGTACGTGAGCGCGTCGATGGAGCGAACCTCGGCGCCCAGGAAGGTCTTGGCGGCTCCGGAGCTGTCGGCGGTGCCCTGGGGGGCCGGCGTGAGCCGGAGCACCAGCTGGCCACGTTCGATGGTGGCGGCGGATCGCGAAAACAGCGCCAGATTGCCCGTCCAGGAATGTGTCATCAGCTGCCAGCGAGCTGCGTCCAGCTGATCGAAATCGTCTCGGAACAGCAGGGTGAAGGCCTCTTCGGCCGGGGGAGGGCCGCCCGCTGAGCCGCCGTTCCCCGTGGCGCCTGCCGCTGCTGTGCCATCCTCCGTTCCCCCGGCGCCGCCCGCGCCGCCGGCGCCGCCCGCGCCGCCGGCGCCGGCTCCGGCGCTGGAGGCGCCAGCCGCAGCCCCAGCCCCCGTCATGGAGCTACCCGTTCCGGCGCTGGAACCACCACCAGCACCCGCGCCGGTGCCGTCCCCGCCAGCCCCCGTCGCAGAGCCCGGGGGCTGGCTGGAGTCGCCACAAGCCAGCGCGGTGAATGCGGAGAACAGAAGCGAAGCGACCGTGCAGCGCGTCGAAGACATCATGGGCTCCACTTGGCGCGCCGGGTGCGAGAGCGCTTCGCATTTTTTGCTTCCTGTCCGCGTCACCGCTGCCGCACACTGACCTGGCCTTGAGCGCTCGGCCCGCGTTGTTCCAGCCCTTTCCGATGCTCGCCGGCCGGCGCGCCCAGGTCTTCCGTCACCAGCCGCAGTACCGTCGGCCCCGGCACTTCCACGAGGAGCCGGAGATCAACCTCGTCGCTCGCGGCACGGGCATCATGGGCGTGGGGAAGCGCGTGGTGCCGCTCGTGGCGGGCACGCTGCTCTATTTCGCGCCGGGGCAAGATCACGCGCTCCTCGAGGAGAGCAGCGATTTCGTTCTGTACGTCGCGGCGCTCCGCCCCGAGCTGGGGGCTCGCGTCGCGGGGGCCGCGTCGAAGGTCGCGCTCGACGCTGTGCAGCTCACGCCGGCCGTGCTCGCCGACGAGCTCGCGCTCCTCGGCGCGCTCGACCGAGCGCGCGACATCTCGGTCGTGGAGCATCGCCTCGCGGAGCTCTTCGAGCGGTCGCTGTCGAACGTGCCGCTCCCCCACGTGGTAAGCCGCCGCATCTTCGAGCTCTTGCGCCTCGATCCGAATCTCCCCGGGGCGACCCTCGCGGCGCGCCTGCACACGGGCGAGAGCGGGATCAGCCGGCGTTTTCGCCAGGACGTGGGCGTGAACGTCGTCGAGTACCGTGCGCGGCTCAAGCTGATGCAGTTCGTCGCCGAGGTGGATCGCGGCGCGAGCTTCGCGCGCGCGGCGTACGCCGTCGGGTTCGGGAGTTATGCGCAATGCCACCGCGTCTTCACGCGCGCCCTCGGCTGCGCGCCCCAGGACTATTTCGGCGGCCAGCGCGCGGTGCTGACCGAAATGACCGTGCCGATGCACGGATGGTAACCGTGAACTCCGGTGACCCGGCGGACTCGATCGCTCGCCAGGGTTGCGCCGGCAGGCTTCTCCTGGAACGACGTGAGCCAGATAGCCCGCACGCCCAGGGCGTCGAGCGTGCCGTCCTCGATCGCCTGAGGCGCGTTGAACGTAGCGGCTCTCGGCCGAGGCGGCCTGGTGATGGCGCCTCGGGGCCGCGCGCGGCCGAGCCCGTCGGCCGATCCGAATTCGCGCAGGATCACCCGCAACGCTGGCCATGATGCGGGAGCGGGGAATGGTATACCTTGCCGGGGAGGGGGCTCCTGTTGCCACTGTCGAGGCTGCCTCGCCCAGCGCCTGAATGACGAGCCCGTCCCCTCCCTTTCCCTACACGATTCGCGAGACCATTCACGAGGGCCGCGGTACCGCCGTGTACCGCGCTGTTCGAAACGCCGACGGCCATCCGGTGGTCCTCAAGGTGCTCGACCCGAGGAGCTGCCGGCCGAAGGACCTCGCCCGGCTGAAGAGGGAGTACGAGACGGGCAAGATGCTCGACGTGGGAGCCGTCGTCAGGCCCCTCGCCCTGGAGATGTACGATGGGGCGCTCGCCCTCGTCATGGAAGACTCCGGCGCCGAGCCGCTGGATCGACGGCTCGGCGCGCCGATGGCGATCGGCAGGTTCCTCGAGCTCGCCGTCCGCATCGCGGATGCCGTCTCCGACATCCATCAGCGAGGCGTCGTTCACAGAGACCTCAAGCCCGCAAATATCCTGGTCATTCCCGCCACGGGCGAGGTGAAGATCGCCGATCTCGCGCTCGCCTCACGGCTCTCCGGCGAACAGCACGCCCTGGGGCCAGCACGCCTCATCGAGGGGTCCCTGCCTTACATGTCGCCCGAGCAGACAGGGCGGATGAACCGTGGGATCGACAGCCGCACCGATCTGTATTCCCTGGGGGTCACTTTCTACCAGATGCTCACGGGGAAGCTCCTGTTCGACGCCCGCGACCCGCTGGAATGGATCCATTGTCACGTCGCCCGCGCGTTCGCGGCCCCGTCCGAGGTGGTCCCCGACGTGCCGGAGGCGGTCGAGCGTATCGTGATCAAGCTCCTCGCGAAGATGCCCGAGGAGCGCTACCAGACGGCCCGCGGCCTTGGCCATGACCTGAAACGGTGCTTCGACTCATGGCGCCGCGGCGGGAGCGTCGCGCCCTTCCCGCTGGGCGAGCAGGACGCGTCGGGCCGCCTGCGGATCCCGCAGAAGCTCTATGGGCGCGACGAGGCGATCGCGGCGCTGCTGCGCGCCTTCGAGCGCGTGCTCGACACCGGATCTCCCGAGCTCGTGCTCCTCTCGGGCTACTCCGGCATCGGCAAGTCGACGCTGGTCCACGAGCTGGACAGGGCCGTCGCCCGCGAGCGGGGGTTCTCCGCCTCGGGAAAATTCGATCAGCACAAGCGCGAGATCCCTTACTCCACCATCGTGCAGGCCGTTCAGGAGATCGTGCTCGAGCTCCTCGCCGACGGCGAGAGGATCGCCGCATGGAAGCAGCGGTTGCTCGAGGTCCTCACGGTCAACGGGCAGATCATCGTCGACTTGATCCCGCAGCTCGAGCTGGTCATCGGCCCGCAACCGCCGGCTCCCGAGCTGCCGCCGGTCGAGGCGCAGAACCGGTTCCGCATCGTCTTCCGGCACTTCATCGGGGTGTTCGCCCGGAAGGAGCACCCCCTCGTGCTCTTCCTCGACGATCTCCAGTGGGCCGACTCGGCGAGCCTCTCGCTCTTGCAAGATCTGGTGACGCACCTCGACACGGGGCACCTCCTCGTCGTCGGCGCGTACCGCGACAACGAGGTGACCCCCTCGCACCCGCTCATGACGGCGCTGGGCGAGGTGAGGAGGGAGGGCGCGCGCGTCCGGGATATCGTGCTCGGCCCGCTCTCCCGCGAGCACCTGTCCATGCTCGTCAGCGATATGCTCCAATGCCGCCCCGAGGACGCCGCGCCGCTCTCGGCCTTGGTCCACGAGAAGACGGCCGGCAACCCCTTCTTTGCGATCCAGTTTCTCCTCGCCCTCCACGAAGAGCGGCTGATCGAGCTCGACCCGAGCGCGGGCGCCTTCCGGTGGGACATGGCGAAGATCCGCGCCAAAGGCTTCACCGACAACGTGGTCGACCTGATGGTCGACAAGCTCGCGCGGCTCCCTGCGGAAACCCAGGAGGCGCTGAAGCAGCTCGCCTGTCTCGGGAACGCCGCGGACGTCGGCGTCTTGACGATAGCGTGCGACCGCTCGGAGGAGGCGCTGCACGAGGATGTCTGGCAGGCCATCCTCGCGGGGCTCGTCCTCTGCCACGAAGGCACCTACAAGTTCCTCCACGACCGCGTCCAGGAGGCAGCCTATTCGCTCATCCCGGAGGCTCGGCGGGCCGCGGTGCACCTCGAGATCGGCCGACGCCTCGCGTCTCGTCTGCCAGGCGGGGCGGTCGAGGAGCGGGCGTTCGACGTCGCGACCCAGCTCAATCACGGCGCTCACCTCATCACCGATCCACGCGAGAAGGAGGCGCTCTGCCGGCTCAACCTCCTGGCAGGGATCAAGGCGAAGGCCTCGGTCGCCTACGCTTCGGCGCGCAGCTACCTGGCGCAGGCGACGTCTCTCTTGCCGGCGGACGCCTGGAGCGCGCGGTACGAGGACACGCTCGCGCTCTACCTGGAGCTCGCCGAATGCGAGTCCATCACCGGCAACTTCCAGCCCGCCGACGGGCTGTTCGATCTGATCCTCCAGAACGCCCGCTCCAGGCCCGACCGCGCCAGGGCCCACCGGCTGCGCATGCGGCTCTACCAGATCGCCGGGCGACACCGCGACGCCATGACGGTCATGATCGAGGCCCTGCGGCTCTACGGGGCGACGCTCCCGGAGGCCGACGAGGAGATCCAGGCCGCCGTGGAGGCCGAGATCCGGCAGGTCCCGATCGCCTTGCGCGGGCGTCACATCGGCGATCTCGTCGATGCGCCCGTGGCGACCGACGAGGACGTGCGGGCGTTCATCAGCCTTGTCGCCGAATCGGCCCCCCTCGTGTTCTCCGTGCGACCGGCGCTCTGGCCGCTGCTCACCGCCAAGGGGGTGAACGCGTCCCTGCAGCACGGACCCGCCGAGGAGTCCTCCTTCGTTTATAGCTGTTACGCCGCGGTCATGGTGTCCATCCTCGGCGACGTCTCGGGCGCGTTCCAGTTCTCCGAGATGGCGCTCAGGCTGAACGAGAAATTCAAGAGCGTCACGGCCATGCTGAAGGGGAGGCTGCTCTTCCACCACGCGGGCGTCATCAGCATCTGGTACAGGCACTACGCGACGAGCATCCCGCTCATGGACAAGGCATTTTTCGATTGCCTCGACGTCGGAGACTTCATCTTTGCCGGCTATTTGACGTACAACATGGTGTGGCTCGTCCTGGAGAACGGCGACCCGCTCGACCGCGTGATCGAGGTCGCGCGGAAATACGCCGCCTTCGCCCGGCAGACCCACAACGATGTGGTGTACCACGTGGTCCGGCTCGAAGAGCAGCTCGCGGCGAGCCTGAAGGGAGCGACGCGGGCGCCGACGAGCTTCGACAGCGGCGCCTTCGACGAGGCGAGCTCGGTCGCGATCTGCCAGAAGGCGGGCTTCGGCCTTGGGATCGCTATCTATCATATCATGAAGCAGATCGCCGCGTTCACGCACGAGCGTCACGCCGAAGCGCTGGAGTCCGCGGCCGCCGCCGCGCTGATGCAGGGGCAGGCGGCGTCTCTCGCCATGGAAGTGACGCACCACTTCTACCACGCGCTCACGGTGACGGCGCTCCACGCGCAGGCGCCGGCCGAGCAGCGGCGGCGATTCGCGGAGGCGCTCGAGAAGCCGCTCCAGAAGCTGAGGCGCTGGGCCGCGGGCTGCCCCGAGAACTTCCAGAGCCGCTACGCCCTGGTGTCCGCGGAGGTCGCGCGCATCGAGGGCCGGGACCTCGACGCGATGCGCCTCTACGAAGAGGCCATCCGCTCGGCGCGCGAGAGCGGCTTCGTCCACGTCGAGGCGCTCGCCTACGAGCTCGCGTCTGGGTTCTATCGAGCGCGAGGGTTCGAGCGCTTCTCCGATACGTACCTGCGTGAAGCCCGCTCGTGTTACGTGCGCTGGGGGGCCGACGGCAAGGTGAAGCAGCTCGAGCAGCGCTATCCGCAGCTCCTCGAGCGGCGGCCGCTCGAGCCGACCGCCACCTTCGCGGCCCGCACGGAGCTGCTCGACGTGCTTGCGGTCGTCAAGGCGTCGCAGACGATCTCGGGCGAGATCCTCTTCGAGAAGCTCCTGCGAACCCTGCTCGAGTCCGTCCTCGAGCAGGGAGGCGCCCAGAAGGGCTGCCTCATCCTCGTGCGGGACGGCGATCTGACGATCGAGGCGGAAGCCGCGATCGAGGAGCGACAGGGGACCGTGACCAGGGTTCTCCAGTCGTTGCCGGTGTCGTCCTCTCCGCTCCTCCCTGCCTCGCTCCTCCACTACGTGCGGCTCACGAAGGAGCGTGTGCTCCTCGATGACGCCGCCGCGAAGGCGGGCAGGTTCTCGGGGGACGAGTACATCGTCC
This sequence comes from Sorangium sp. So ce693, assembly GCF_051521375.1. NCBI lineage: Bacteria > Pseudomonadati > Myxococcota > Polyangiales > Polyangiaceae > Sorangium > Sorangium sp. So ce693. The sequence continues at coordinate 9,882,003 of NZ_CP150347.1, read as the reverse complement.
GGCACACTCCGAGGTCGGTCCTCTGCGTCCCCATCTTGCGGCAGGCCGAGGTGCTCGGTCTGCTCTACCTCGAGAACAACCTCACGACGCACGCGTTCACGCCCGAGCGGCTCCTCGCCCTCGAGCTGCTCGCCACGCAGGCGGCCATCTCCCTCGAGAATGCGCTCCTGCTCGCCAGGGAGCGAGAGGCGCGGGCGGCGGCGGAGGCCGCGGAGCGGCGCACGGCGTTCCTCGCCCACGAGCTGAAGACGCCGCTGACTGGCCTCCATCTGAAGCTCGACGCGCTCGCGCGATCGATCAAGCAGCAAGAGGCGGTGTCCGCGTCCTGGCTGTCGTCGTCCCTCACGTCGTTCAAGCGCCAGCTCGGCCGGCTCAACCTGCTGATCGACAGCCTGCTCGACCTCTCACGCGTCCAGAAGGGGCGGCTCGCCCTGACGCGTGAGCCGGTGGATCTGACGGCGCTCGTGCGGGACGTCGTCGGCCGCTTGAGCGAGCAGGCCGAGCTGGCTGGATGTGCGCTCCACGTGCGGGCGGAGCGCGCCGTCGTGGGCCGGTGGGATCGGCTGCGGCTCGAGCAGGTCGCGACGAACCTGCTCACGAACGCCATGAAGTACGGCGCCGGAAAGCCGGTCCGGATCGTCGCCGACGGGGACGGGGCCGTCGCTCGCCTCTCGGTCTCGGATCAGGGCATCGGGATCTCCGAGGCCGACCAGCGGCGCGTGTTCGAGGCGTTCGAGCGCGCGACGGGGCTTCATCAAGCGCAGAGCCTCGGCCTCGGGCTGTACCTTGTCCGGGAGATCGTGCGAGCGCATGGAGGGCGCGTGGATCTGCGCAGTCAGCTGGGCTCAGGGACCACGTTCATCGTCGAGCTGCCCGTCGAGCCGGAGGGAGAGCTCGGCCTCGCGCAGCCGTCCTGAGGAGAGGGGCGCGCGGGCCGCCTGGTGCCAACTGGGCCCTGCGGCGCGGAGCCGAGGGGATGGAGTACTTTGGCCGAAGGTGGGGTCTTTTGAACCGCCAGGACGCCATAAGACGCCATCACGATGTGATGTCGAGGCGGGCGGCGGGCCACCGGCCGGCTGATTCGGGTTGACACCGCTGATGTGAGCGTTCACATTTGTCTGGGTATCCTTCCGCTTTGCCCTGGATAGCGTCATGTGCACCGGGCCCTTCGTCCTGGGGATCGGGATCGAGCTCAGCGCCGACTCCTTTCGCGAGCAGCGGCGTGGGGGCATCGGTCGCGCCCTACTCCCGCCGGGCGCGAGAGCTCGACTCGTCATGGGCAAGCGGCAGCTGTCGGAGAAGTCCTCATGAAAAGCATACTTCGATGGTCTCTCGGGCTCACGCCTTCGCGCATCGCGTTCTCGCTCATCGGGCTCCTTGCCTGCAGTGAAGCAGATGCCCCGGTCGAAGAGCCCGGATCCGCAGGCACCGGCGGGGCAGGCGGGGCAGGCGGCGCGCCTTCCAGCGTCGTGTCCTCGGCGTCTACAGGGGCTCTCGCTGGCGGAGGGCCCGCAGAGGGGAGCGCGCAGAGCACAGGCGGGGTGGGCGGAGAGGCCGCGGGGCCGAGCACAGGTGGCGTGGGCGGAGGGACCTCGGGGGCAGGCGGCGCGGAGGATCCGGGCGTCGGCGGGAGCAGCGGCGGAGGATCGGCCGAGCCCGTGTTTCATGTCTTCCTCCTCCTCGGGCAATCGAACATGGCCGGGTACCCGAAGGCCCTGGCCGCAGACAAGACCGAGAATCCCCGCATCAAGGTCCTCGGCTTCGATGCGTGCGCCGCGACCGGGCGCGTCGAAGGCGCGTGGGACGTCGCTGCCCCGCCGCTCCACGAATGCTGGAACGGCGCGATCGGGCCCGGCGACTACTTCTCCAGGACGATTCTCGAGCATTACCCCGCCCAGGACACCGTCGGCCTCGTCCCGTCCGCCATCAGCGGGGAGAAGGTGGAGACGTTCATGAAGGCGGGGGGAAGCAAGTACAGCTGGATCCTGTCGCGCGCGAAGGCGGCGCAGGAGATCGGCGGCGTGATCGAGGGGATCCTGTTCCATCAAGGCGAATCGAACTGCGGCGATCCCGCGTGGCCCGGCAAGGTGAAGACGCTCGTCTCGGACTTGCGCGCCGATCTCGGTATCGGTGACGTGCCGTTCCTTGCAGGAGAGCTCCTCCATTCGGGGTCGTGCGCAAAACACAACTCGCTCGTGAACCAGCTCCCGGGGCTGATCCCCAAGGCCTACGCCGTTTCGGCGGAGGGGCTCGCCATCGATCCTGCGGACACCTGGAACCTCCACTTCGGCCACGACGCGCAGGTCACCCTGGGCAAGCGCTACGCCGAGAAGATGATCGGCGCCCTCGGTCTCTGAGCGCGTCCTGCGCGCCGCGCGGTGGAGCGTTCAGGTTCGGCTCCTGGCGGGACGATTCCGCGGGGGCGAACCGTCGCGATCCGGTGCTTTGCCCCGAATCTCAGGGAGGCGTGACGACGGATCGCTGCCCGTCGGTGGGGTTGGGCCCAACCCGGGCCCAACCGGCGAGCCTCGATCCTGGGAAGCTCGCGTCGGCCGACGCGTCGCCTCGGGCCCTCGTGGTTGCCTCGCTCGCCGGCCCCCTGAACCGCGCCGTCGCCCTTGGGGATGAGGACGCGGCGCGGATCGTTCACGAGACGATCGGTCGGCTGCTCGGCCTGGTGCCAGCACCGGAGGGGAGAGAAAGGTCGCGTCGACGGTAGCAAGCCGCATTGACGAGGCGCCCGGATAGGACAGGTGCGGAGATCCACGGAAACCGAACTGTCTTGGCCTTGGCCGGCACTGTCGGAGATGGCGGCCGAGGTGGCACAGGACAGGTGTTCGCGCCCGATCGAGTGAACGAGCTGAGCCCTTGGGTCGCTGCGTCTCCGACGCCTGCTCTCCGTGTTCACGGAGACCAAGCCCCGGGCCGACCGAACATTCAGTACGAGGACCAACAGGATCCGGAGATCGATTCACGTTGCCGATATCGTGGAGGCTCGGCCAGCGCGAGCGGCGGCGCGTCAGCGCGACAGGTCGAGCTCGAAGAGCGGGAGCAGCCGGCCAGGGATGCTGGCAGAGCCCTTCTCGCCCACGCGCCGCGCGCCGCAGGCCTCGTAGAACCGCCCGGCGTTCGGATCGCCCTGGATCACGAGGACGCGGTACCCGCGTCGCCGCGCTTCGTCGCGCGCGTGCGCCAGGAGCGCGCGGCCATGACCGCGCCCGATCTCCTCCGGCTCGACGAAGAGGTGGCCGAGCTCCACCCGGGTCGAGCTCAGGGCCTCGAGCGTGTAAAACCCGAGCGCCTCGTCTCCGCGCACCAGGACGAAGGTCGGATGCCGCGCCACGTACGCCGGCGAGATCGAGAGCTCCGCGCGGCACGCCTCCATGAACTCGCGCGTGTAGCCCCAGTGCACCTTGGAACGGAGGGCGAGCGCGCCGAGGAGCTCAGCCTCCTCGGGGCGAGCGGCCCGGATCACGGGGACCTCAGGCAGGCGAGCCGACCGGGCGCGCCGGGGACGGCGGCGCGCCGGTCTCCGCCGGGCGGTGTCTGCTGGCGCAAGGGCATGGCTTCGGCCTGCATGGCTTCGGCATTCTAGCGACGGGCTCCTGACCTCGCGATGTGCTGCGAGCGGACGAGCTCTCCGCGTGACGGCGTCTGCAACCGGCCCCGTCGAGTGATAAGAGAACGTCATGGGGTTCGATGTGCCTTTGATCCGAGAAGCACGGCCGGAGGACGCGCCGCTGCTCGCGGCAGCCGAGCGCGCGATCGCGAGCGTTCCGGGGAAGCTCGCCTCGATGCCCGACGAAATCGTCGACGACGACCTTCGAAAGAAGATAGTCGAGCTCGACGATCGCTGCGGCGGCATCTATCTCGTCGCCGAACACGCGGGCACGGTCGTCGGGCATGCGTTCTTGGAACCGCTCTCACTTGCCGCGACGTCGCACGTCGTCAGGCTGATGATCGCCGTTCACGAAGGCCATCAACGCCAAGGCGTTGGCAGAGCCCTCATGAACTCGCTCTTGCGCTGGGCGCGGTCAAACCCGCGCGTTGAAAAAGTCGAGCTTCAGGTGCGCTCGTCGAACGAGCCCGCGATCGCGCTTTATCGATCACTCGGGTTCGTCGAAGAGGGGCGTAAGACGAGGCGGCTGAAGATCGGTCCGAACGAGTATCTTGACGACGTTTACATGGCTCTGTGGGTTGGTCCGTAAAGCGCGAACCTTGCGAGCTCTCTAGAACGATACTCTTGCGTTTTGGTTTGTATGGGAAGGTACCGGCCACTGCGAATCGCCAACGTTGACGTTGCGTGGTTCTGAGTGCGGCGATGCAACTACCAGTCCCGCTGCCAAGCAATTCTACGCAATGCTCGATCGCCAAAATCGATAGGTGATTTTTGTGTCGGCTGCAGGCTGCCAAACCGTTGAGATACGGAGGAAGCGGGTCGCCGATGATGACCTATCCAATAGCCGACCGGTTCCAGTGATACCGATGAGGGGGCCGACGACGACCACGACCGGAAGTGGCGTGTGTAACGCGAGGCCAGCTCGGTCGCAGCGTTGGTTCAGTCCTCGTCGGGACACCCGTGCTCAGCCAGCACGTGGGCGGCGATGTCGCGATCGATGACGAATGCGCGGCGCCGCGCACTGACCTTCAGATTAGACCAGTGCGACGACTCCCCGCAGGCTGTGGAGTGAAGGCTGCCTCATCGTCGATGCATGGATAATTTGTTGATACAGCGTCACTTTTCAAGGAGCGCCGTCGTCCTTGGGGATGAGGAGGCGGCGCGGATCGTTCACGAGGCGATCGGTCGGCTGCTCGGCCTGGTGCCAGCACGTGGTCCAAGGCCGGGAACTCCTCGGCGACAACGGGGAGGGTGCGGGGGTCGGCGCCGAAGTGCCCGCGGAGGCGGCCGAGGAAGAACGGCTCCTGCGCGGCCTGGGCCGCCGCCATCGCGCCCATCAGATCCGTGAGGGAAGGCGTGGGGGTTTGGGGCTTGTCGTTATCCATGGTCTTGTCGCCAGCGTGGGGTGGACAATCTCACACGAATGAGTGAACTCAATGCTCCGTTCCTCGAACGCCGCCGTTCCAGAACGCCCCCTGGCATCGTTCCGGCCATCTTCGCATACTCCGGACGTAATCCTCAGCGTTGCGGCGACGGGGCGGCGTCCCTCCTTACCCGTCGCACGGCCCGCGCGCCGTGCATTGGGTGCAGCTCTGGCTCGACGGACCGCGACGTGCGTTCGCCATGACGGGCTCGGGCCGGGTGCCCACCTACGCCGCGTCGAACCCGAACGCCATCGGTTCCCACGTTGGATCGCGCGCGGGTGCTGCCGTTCGGGGCTGCGAGGGCAAGTTCAGATGATCGAGGATGCGGCGCACCACCGCTGAGTCGGTGATCGTGGAAGCGTGGTCGCGGCACAAAGCGACGTCGATGTCGTCGGCGACGCTGAACCGAGAGAGCCACTCCGCGATCGGGAGGGGCCGCGACGGATCGATGGCGACGTCCAGGATCATGAGCTGTCCACCGACCCGGACCACGGGCGCGACGTGGTGGGACCACGTCACGGTTCCGGACGGCTCGTTGGTTGTCTGGAAGACCAGCCGCTTGCGCGGCTTTGCCCTGACTCTGGCAAAGTAGGGCGTCGGATAGTCCCATTGGTGGAAGAAGTAGACCGCTGCCTCGGCCCGCTCCTCGCAGCCGTTGTCGGCCGCGAGCCAGGGAATCCGCCGCAGAAACTCGGCTTGCTCCGGCACGGTGAGCAGCCGGCTGTCGCGGATCGCGGCGAACCCGGAGCTCAGCTGCTCCCCGGTCCACGTGGGAACGCAATCGGCTGCCAGGCTTCCGGGCGGGCCCTTGAGCTCGTCGAACGAGCGCGGACCGTCGGGCAGCTGGCAGGTCCCGCTCGCGTTGCCTCCGGGGGAGCCTTCGTCACCCGGCGAGCCCGCGCCGGACGGCGGGGAGTCGACGGCGTCCTCTAGCTAGCAGCGATCCCGTGCCGGCGCGCTCGATGTCAGGAGCCGGATCGGAATAAGCGCCCTCGTCGCCTCCACAGGCCGAGGCGGCCAGGGCCGCCCCGCGACACACAACACTCTTGCAAGAGTAAAATAAGACTGTCGCATGAATCTGATCTCCCTGCGTAAGACATGAAGCGCCCCGAGAGGAGCCGTCACGCTCGGAGCATGTCGGGGACCACGGGGTGCGGCGCACCATAGCACCGCTCGCGGTCCCCGCACGGCGGACATCGGCGATTCTCGAGGCTCGGCTGGCTCCTGCGCCGCCGCTCGACGGTTACCGGGTGGATGCCGGCAACCCCGGTCGTCCTTCGCTCGAACCGCATCGGATCGCGCCGTTTTCCTGCTGTGCACAACCACGCACCGCGACGCGAGAACTTCCCTCTGCAGGGGCGCAGTGCCTCGGTGTACAATGCTCATCATGAAGAGCTTTTCCTGATGAGCACGCTGTGTCTGCCTGTCGCGTGCAGCCCCGAGAACCCGGACTTCGATCCAGCGAGCTCCGACGCCACGAGCACGGGGACGTCCGGCGGGGGCGGCGGCTTGCCCGCTTGCGATGATGGGCAGACCTTCTGCTCCGGATCCTGCGCGGACACGAGCTCCGGCATCGCCCACGCATCGTGAGCGAGCTGATCGAGTCGGCACCACTCATGGCGTGTCTGTCGGATCGCGAGCGGCTTCTCCGCTCGATGCTGCGCCGTGCGACCGGGCAATGTGCTCTTGTCTTTGTTGAGCTCCTCGTGACGGTGAGCGACTGGTCCACGAGGACGTCGTCGCCGAGCTCGACCCAGTTCGGGTGTGCGTAGAAGTCCTGCACCGCGTGAAGCGAACGGGAAAGGGCCAGGCGACACCTCGCCACGCGCGTCCGCGCAGGGCGCGTGTTGGTCGAGGCTCCTTCCGGGCGAGTTTGCGGTGCAGGACCGTGGTTATCGGCTTGGCCTGCCCAGGCCGCACGGCACCACGCATCACTGCGTCATGAACCGTCCGCGCGACGCGGGCGAGGTCAGCGCTCTCTCCGCCACGCGGACGGAGCCCACTGCACTGCCACGCGACATTCGCTCGCTGGCCTTGCGGACGCTGGGTAGAAGTTGCGGATGCTGGCGGCGGCCTGCGGCCGCCAGGCCTGATCCGCCGGCGCCCTACCAGCCTGCCAGCCGGGGGACGAGCACCCGGATGCTGACGCCGGCGATGAGCAGGCAGCCGGCCAGAAACAGCATGGGGGCGAGCTGGCTGCCGGTCGCGTCGTAGATGCGCGGCACCACGTTCTGGGCCACGAAGCCGCCGAGGTTGCCCACCGAGTTGATGGCGGCGATGCCAGCGGCGGCGTGCGGGCCCGCGAGGAGCTTCTGGGGCACGCTCCAGAACACCGGCTGGCCGGCGAAGATGGCGGCGGCGGCGACGCACAGCAGGGCGAACTTGGGCGCTGCGCCCGGCACGACCACGCTCAGCACCAGGGTGACGGCGCCCAGCAGCATGGGGCCGGAGATGTGCCAGGCGCTGACGCCGTTGCGGGCGGCATGGCGCGGCACCCACCAGAGCGCCAAGGCGACGAAGACCCAGGGGATGACGTTGATGAAGCCGTTCTGGATGTTCGAGGCGCCGAAGCCCTTCACGAGGGTGGGCAGCCAGTAGCTGAGGCCGTAAGCGCCGAGCGGCAAGCCGACATACAGGCCGGCGAGCGCCATCACTCGTATGTCCAGCAAGGCCCGCCAGGGGGAGCCTTCCGCCTGTTGGCGGGGCTCCGCGGCGAGGGTCCTGGCGAGCCAGGCCTTCTGGTCGGGGGTGAGGAAGCGGGCCTGCTCGGGGTGGCTCGGCAGGCGCCAGAGGACGTAGGGCGCGAGCAGGACGGCGGGAGCGCCGGTGGCCACGAACACCCACTGCCAGCCAGCCAGTCCCAGGAGGCCGTTGAGATCGAGCAGCGCGCCGCCGACGACCGAGCCCACCGCGTTGGCCACGGCGCTGGCCATCATGAAGGCGCCGATCATGCGGGCGCGGTGCGCATGCGGGTACCAGAGGGTCAGGACGTAGAGCACGCCCGGGAAGAAGCCGGCCTCCGTCACGCCCAGCAGGAAGCGCAGGACGAAGAACATGGCCGGGCTCTGGGTGAACCCCAGCGCGATGGTGACGAGGCCCCAGGTGCCCATGATCCGGCTGAACCAGACCCCGGCGCCGACGCGGACGAGGATCAGGTTGGCCGGCGCCTCGAACAGGAAGTAGCCGAGGAAGAACAGCGAGGCGCCGAGGCCGTATGCGGCTTCGGTGAGGCCCAGGGCGCCCACCATCTCCAGCTTGGCATAGGAGACGTTCTGCCGGTCGATGTACGCGATCAGGTACATCAGGCAGAAGAGCGGCATCAGGCCACGGGTGATCCGCTTCAGGGTCGCGGCGCCGATGTCCGGGGTCGCGACGCCCATGTCCGGGGCCGCGGGGCCCATGTCCGGGGCCGCGCCCCCTGCGTGCTGCATGCCATCCTCCAATCCTCTCGATAGGCTAAGAAATCCAAACTCGATCCGAAAGTCAAGCTCCTCTCGTAGCGGCCGTCCAATCGTACAGCCACGCTGCATGCGATGGTTGACATGCGCTTGGCTGTGGGTTGCCGTGTCGCCGCTCCGCGGAGCGGCTACTCCTGCGGAACAGCCATCTAAGCGGATAGGAAACGATAGAGCTCTCGCCCGTGTCAAGCCCCGCGGGAACGGCGCCTGGCGAGCCGTCTATCGCGCATCAAACACCCGCTCGCCCCGTCGCAGGGCCCGCGCGCCGTGCATTGGGTGCAGCTCTGGCTCGACGGACCGCGACGTGCGTTCGCCATGACGGGCTCGGGCCGGGTGCCCACCTACGCCGCGTCGAACCCGAACGCCATCGGTTCCCACGTTGGATCGCGCGCGGGTGCTGCCGTTCGGGGCTGCGAGGGCAAGTTCAGATGATCGAGGATGCGGCGCACCACCGCTGAGTCGGTGATCGTGGAAAGCACGCGCATCCTCCGTTCGCATTTCGGGCAGCGGAGCGCATCGATCCTGCGAACGTAAAGCCGAAAACCGGCCGGAGAGCGGGATCGCGTGCTCGATAGCGACGTGGTCGCCTGTCACGACGACACGCTCGATCAGCAGCCGGACGAGGCGTTGCCGCCCTGCAAAGTCCAGCTTGTCCAGTCCTTCCCGCAACGTCACCGCAAAGGCCGTCAGGTCGTCGGCCAGCTGATTGAGCCGAGTTCGGTCCTGGTCCTGGGCCGCGAGCTCCTCGATGCGAACGCGCACCGCGCGCTGCTCGGCATCGAGGCGATCGCGCCGCGCCTTGAGCTCCTCGACGGATATCGCGCCGGCCTGATAGGCGTCGACCAGCCGTTCGACGTGAGTCTGGAGCTTGCGCTCGGCGCTCTCGAGACGGGCACGGTCACGGCGATTCTGGTCCTCTCCTGCGCGGCTCGAACGCCATGCCTCAACCTCTTGCAGCAGCATCTGCGGGGACTGAATCCACGATACCAGCGCGTCCCATACCACCGCATCGAGCTCGTCGCGACGGATGTACTTGGCTTTGCACCGCTTGTCATGGCCGCGCACTTCGGCGAGGCGGCGTCGGCATCCATAATAGAAGTACTCGTAGGGCACGCCGGACCGCGGGGCCTGTCGATGGCCCTCCATGCGCCACCCGCATTCACCGCAGACGACGAGCGACCGGAGAAGGTAGTCGTACTTGAGGTGCCGCGGCGCCTGCCACCGGTGCTTCGCGAGGATCGCGCGGACCTCGGCTTGCTCCTTTTCGTCAACGATCGGAGGGACCGGAATGATGAGCCACTCCTGCTTGGGACGGAAGCGGCTGGAGCTCTTGAGGTGCTTTCGGTAGGAACCCGGCTTTTTCGGTCGTGCCGGTTCGACCGACATCCGACGACCGTAGGTCGCCATGCCAGTATAGGTGGGGTCGGTCAGCACCCCATAGACGCGGCCCTCGGTCCACCGCGCCGCCCTGCGGGGACGTATCCCCTGTGCGTTCAGTCGCCTGGCGACGGCGCGTGAGCTGAGATCCTCCTCGCACACCCACCGGTACATCGCCCGTACATGCTGGGCTTCGACCTCGTCGATGACGACCGTGCGCCGCAGCCCATCGGCAGAGCGTTCGATGGCATAGCCATAGCGTGCGACAGAGCTGTAAGGGAGCATCTGCCCGGCACGCAGTTTGTGAATACGACCGCGACGCGTGCGTTCCATGATCTTCGCGCGCTCATACTCGGCGATGATGCCCTGCATCTGCACGAGCAGGCGGTCCTCGGCACGCTCGGTCGCGGGGCATTCGACGAAGTGTACGTGGACTCCGCGGTTCGTCAGCTCCTCGACCAGCACAACCTGATGCACGTAATTGCGCGCGAGCCGATCGGGAGCGTGTACGAGCACCACGTCGATCAGCCCATCGGCCGCTGCGTCGCGCAACGCGTCCAATCCCGGCCGATCGAGGCGAGCGCCACTGATGCCGTCATCGATGTACCGTCGCTCTGCCGGCACCGTGAGTCCCATGGCGGTCGCTGCGTTCTCGAGCGCTTCGAGCTGCGACGCCACCGTTTGCTCCTGTTCCTGCCGCGCCGTCGAGACGCGCGCATAGAGGGCGGCTCGTTGGCTCATGGTCTCTCCTTTCGTTGCTGTTGCTTGCGTTGGGTTCGTTGCTCCTCTTGGCGCCGTCGTCCCCGCTCCTGCGCAGCCCGATCGGGGGGCTTTCCGCGGCGTCGATCACGAGGCCGACCGCCAGGCTGAGCCGAGATGAACCGTCGGGCTGGGGCCGCGCTCTCCACTCGATCCTCCACGCACGCTGGGTCATGGATCCCCGCCTTCCTTTCGGGGACCCCCTCACGACCCCACCCCGTTGACGGGAGCGACCCATCCGCAGCCTCATTCCCACCCTTCCCGGAATTCCTGCGGATCTTGAAAACACGCCGGTGCAGCACCAGCCTCAGCAGGTTTTCATGCTTTGCGTTCGCAGGATGTCGATGCCGAACGAACGCTTCATGAGCACGGCCCACTCGACGTAGCGCGACGTTGCGAACAACTCCCCTTCGAGCAGCCGCTCCCAGTGCAAGACCGAGATCAGGGTCGGCTCGACTCGCACCGTGGGCTCGGCATGCGCGAGCGACCTCGCTGAGAGCGCCGGCGGAGCGCACGGCGACGCGGGCGCGGCGGGCAGAGGCGCGTGCCCCGCGCACGGCTCAGACTTCGCGGCGCGGGCCGGAGGTTTGGGTGTCACGAGAGAGCGCCACGACGAGCGAGGCGCGAACACGCCATGGTATCTCACAAGCGGGATCTTCGGCGGAGGAATCAAAGCCGCGAGCCGGGCCATGAACTCCATTGGACTCATCCCATGATGCGCGACCAGGCACCGCCCAACACAGAATTGGACCTGACGGCGCTTCGCGCCGCAGGTCAATTCAACGTTGGGCTGGCAGAGTGCGGGCACGCAGGCACGATCCCGAAACAGGCCGCAGCGCATCGAGGGGCCCGACAACAGGGCGGCGAGCGAAGGAAAATCCCGCGGCGCTGCGCCGCCAGGCCAGGCGCCGACCCCGATCGGTGATGCCGCGGGCCCTTCACCGCGGGCGACGCGACGGCGGAGGGCGCCCCGTTGGGCCACACCAGAGCCGCCCTCGGCGGCGAAACAGGCGGAAGCCATGAGAATCGCTACTGTTTCCAGCAACCGCTCGCCATCCACCGGTTTCTCTGGCGGGATTCCTGACGCGCCGCCCTAGCGGTCGCTCAGCGGCTCCTTGTCGCGCGCGTCCGCGGCGAGGTACTGGCGCAGGTGCCGGCGGAGGGAGACCCGCGTGATCCCGAGCGCGCTCGCCGTGTGGGTCACGTTGCCGCCCTGGGCCGCGTAGACCGCGAGGATGTGGCGGCGCACGGCCTCGCCGAGCGACGCGCTGCCGCGCGCGGGCGGCGACGGCCGCAGCGCGCCCGGCGGGCCCGAGCGCGGCGGCGCCAAGGGACGCGTCGCCGCGCCGATCTCCGGCGGCAGGTGCTCCAGATCGAGCGGCGCGCCGTGCGCCCGGAGGAACGCGCGCTCGACGACGCTCCGCAGCTCGCGGACGTTCCCCGGCCAGGGATACGCCTCGAGCTGCGCGAGCGCGCGCGGGGAGAGCCCGGCGCTCGCGAGCCCCGTCGCGCCGCTCTGGCGCTGGAGGAAGTGCTCGACCAGCCTGCGCACGTCGCCGTCGCGCTCGCGCAGCGGGGGGAGCGAGAGCGCGAGCGCGCCGACGCGCCGGTGGAGCGCCTCGTGGAACGACCGCTCGAGGACGCGCGCGGCGAGATCCTGGCTCGTCGCGGCGATGACCCGCACGTCCGCGACCAGCGCCTCCCCGCCGCCGATCCGGCAGAGCGGCTCCCCGTCGAGGACGGCCAGGAGCCGCGGCTGGAGCTCGAGCGGGAGCGCGCCGATCTCGTCGAGGAACAGCGTGCCCCCCCGCGCGAGCTCGAGCAGCCCGGGGCGCGCAGCGGGCCGCCCGTCGGCCCCGGCCGCCACGCCGAAGAGCTCCTCCCGGAGGCGCTCGGCCGGCAGCCGCGCCGCGCTCACCGCGACGAAGGGGCCGCCCGCGCGCGGGCTCGCCGCGTGAAGCAGCCGCGCGCAGAGCTCCTTGCCCGTGCCAGGCTCGCCCGTGATGAGCAGCGGCGCGCGCTCGTGCTCCGCCAGCCGGCGCAGCTGCTCCATCGCGCGCGCCCAGCGCTCCGAGGCGCCGATGAGCCGCACCTCGCTGTCGTCCTCGACCCAGACGACGCGCGTCATCCCGCCGCCGGACGAGCAGAGGTGTTCCGTGCGCCGGGAAGGGGCCGCGCTTTCTTCCACATCGCATCTCCTCGATTCATGGGCAGACGGCGAGCGACGCGCCTGCCGTTTTCTGGATTACCGAGCTGTCCTCAGCGCAGTCGGCGACCGGGGATGGGCCGCCGTGAGCGAAAACGGGAACGACGGTGGGAACGATGGCTGGACGATAGATGGACGATGGCGGATGAACGTCGGCCACGAGGCGGCGACGAACAACGAGGGATGATGGCTGACACATGCCGGGTGATCTCACCCGGTCAGCGACATCCACTCTACCGCGAACCACGGTCTCTTGGAAGGGAGATCCCGACCGGCGGCGGCCGGGCGCCGAGGAACTACGTGCTCAAAATTTGTGCGTACGCGCGGACCTGGGTTAGTCGACCCGTGTACCCGAAAGGAGAGACGACGAGATGAGCTCGAAGCGCAAGACCCCGGCCCGCACGAAGACCACCCGGGCCCAGAGCCTGGTCGCCGCCCCGGTCGCCTCGGCGCAGCCCGAGAGCGCGGTCTCTGCTCCCGCCGCCGTCGAGAGGCCCTCTGCGGCCGTGAAGCTCGCCGCCGAGCGCGCGAGCGCCGATGCCCCGAAGGCCGCGCCTCCGCGCCCGCGGGTGTCGCGCGAGGAGCGCCACGGCCTGATCGCCAAGGTGGCCTATGGATATGCCGAGAGGGCCGGCTTCCGGAACAACCCCGTTGAAGACTGGCTGAACGCCGAGCGCGAGGTCGACGCGCGGCTCGAGCGCCTCGCCAGCTGACGTCTCCGCCGCGGCGGCGCGGGCGGCGCGGGGCCCCGCGCGCGCCCACGCGAGCGCGACAGGCGCGCTCGCGTGGGCGTGGGCGGCGCCGTCGGCCGGCGAGGGAGGGCCGCGCTCCCGTCGGGCCGGCGGCGGCGGTGGGCCTTCGAGGCTCGTAGCCGCGCCGCGGGACGAGTATCCTCGCGCTCCGCGTGGGCGGTGGGCCCACGGTTCGCGGTCCACGCGCGCCCGGCCGTCTGGACCGCGGAGGTCTGCACACCGATACTTGCGCCATGCATTCAGGTCACGTCCTCGCCAACCGCTTCCAGCTGGAACGCCTCGCGGGCTCCGGCGGGATGGGCGCGGTGTGGCGGGCGCTCGACCGGCAGAGCGGCCACGCGGTCGCGCTCAAGGTGATCTTCAACCAGGGCAGGGAGCACGTCGTGCGCTTCCAGCGGGAGGCGCGCCTGCTCGCCGAGCTCGAGCACCCCGTCGTCGCCCGCTACATCGACCACGGCGTCACGGCGGACGGCCTCTACTACCTCGCCATGGAGTGGCTCGAGGGCGAGGACCTCGGCGCGCGGCTGTCGCGCGGGCCGCTCGGGATCGAGCACAGCCTGATGCTCGTCGGCCGCGTCGCCGAGGCGCTCGCCGCCGTCCACGCGCGCGGCATCGTGCACCGCGACCTCAAGCCGACCAACGTGTTCCTGCCCGGCGGCGACATCGGGAGCGCGAAGCTCATCGACTTCGGCATCGCGCGCCAGGCCGACGCGACGTACGAGCTCACCCTCACCGGCTCGGCGATCGGCACGCCCGCTTACATGGCGCCGGAGCGCGTCCGCGGCGACGTCGACGTCGACGCGCGCGCCGACCTCTACTCGATCGGGTGCCTCCTGTTCGAGTGCCTCACCGGGCGGTCGCCGTTCGTCGCCCAGCACCCGCTGTCCGTCCTCGCCAAGGTGCTCTTCGAGGCCGCGCCGCGCCCGAGCACCTTCTGCCCGAACATCCCGCCGCCGCTCGACCTGCTCGTGGCCCGGCTGCTCGCGAAGAACCCCGCGGAGCGCCCCGCGGACGCGGGCGAGGTCGCCGCCGAGCTCAGGATGCTGAGCGTGGTGGAGGGCAACATGTCCACCGGCAACGGACTGCCGACGCCCGCGCTGACGAAGAGCGAGCGGCGGCTCGTCAGCGTCGTCCTCGCGGCCGAGATGAGCGCCGGCAGGCGCGGCCCCCCGTCCGCTCGCCCGCAGGCGATCGCGGGCCCCCAGCGGGCGAGCGACACGATGCTGTCGGGGCACCACGCGACCGTCGTCTCCGGCAGCAAGGAGGCGCTGCCCGAGGGCCTGCTCGCGCCGGCGCCGCCGGTGAAGCCCCGGCCCGCGCCGCCGCCGACGACGCCGTTCCACGAGGTCCGGCAGGCCGCGCAGGCGCACGGCGCGGTCCTCGAGGTGCTCGCCGACGGCTCGGTCGCGGCGGTCGTCGCGGGCGCGGGCTCGCCGACCGACCTCGCCGGCAACGCCGCCCGCTGCGCGCTCTCGATCCACGCGCTCCTGCCCGGGGCCTGGGTGGCGCTGGCGACGGGCTGGGACGTCATCGCCGGGACGCAGGCGGTGGGGCAGGTCATCGACCGCGCGGGCGCGCTGCTCGACGCGCGGGTCCGCCACGCCGCGGAGGATCCGTCCTCGGGCCGGCCGGTGCTCATCGACCAGATGACGGCCGCGCTGCTCGGCGATCGCTTCGAGATCGCGGCGGGCAGCCAGGGCCCGACGCTGCTCGGCGCGCGCGAGCCGCAGGACGGCGGGCGCAAGGTGCTCGGCAAGCCCACGACCTGCGTGGGGCGCGAGCGGGAGCTCCGCGCGCTCGAGGATGTGCTCGACGAGTGCGCCACCGAGGGGGTGGCGCGCGTGGTGCTGGTCACGGCGGGGGCGGGCGTCGGCAAGTCGCGCCTCGCGCACGAGCTGGTCCGGCGGGTCGAGGCGCGCAGCGAGCCGGTCACGGTGTGGCGCGCGCATGGCGATCCGATGCGGGGCGGGGCGCCGCTCGGGCTGCTCGCGCAGACGGTGCGGCGCGCGGCGGGCCTGCTCGACGACGAGCCCGCCGAGGCGCGGCGGGAGAAGCTCGCTGCGCGGGTCGCGCGGCACGTCGGCGAGGCTTCGCGGGAGCGGGTGACGGAGCTGCTCGGCGAGCTCGTCGGGGCGCCGTTCCCGGAGAGCCCGGCGCTGCGCGCGGCGCGGCAGGACCGCGCGGTGATGGAGGAGCAGGCGCGGCGGGCGTGGCTCGATTTCCTGCGGGCCGAGTGCGACGCGCAGCCGGTGCTGATCGTGCTGGACGACCTGCACTTCTGCGATCGCGCCACGGTGGACACCCTCGACGCGGCGCTCCGGTTCCTCCGGCACCAGCCGCTCATGGTGCTGGCGCTGGCGCGCCCCGGGGTGCGCGAGGCGTTCCCGGGCCTGTGGCAGGATCGCGAGGCGACGGAGATGCGGCTCGGGGAGCTGTCGCGCCGCGCGTGCGAGCGGATCGTGCGGGAGGTCCTCGGCGACGCGCCGCCGGAGGCCGAGCTCGCGGCGCTCATCGACCGGTCGGCGGGGAACGCGTTCTTCCTCGAGGAGCTCGTGCGCGCGACGGCGGACAGGCGGGCGGGGGAGGTGCCGGAGACGGTGCTCGCGATGATGCAGTCGCGGATCGCGGCGCTCGAGCCCGAGGCGCGCCGGGTGCTCCGGGCCGGGGCGGTGATGGGCGAGGTGTTCTGGCGGGGGGGTCTGGAGGCGATGCTCGGCGGGGGCGGGCAGGTGCCGCAGCTCGAGTCGTGGCTCCTGACCCTCGAGAAGCGCGAGCTGCTCGAGCCGCGGCCGGAGTCGATGCTCCGCGGCGAGCCGGAGTTCGCGTTCCGTCACGCGCTCGTGCGGGACGCGGCCTACGAGATGCTGACGGACGCGGATCGGGCGCTCGGCCACTGGCTCGCGGCCGAGTGGCTCGAGCGCGTGGGCGGGGACGATCCGGCGGTGCTCGCGCTTGTCGACTGCCACTTCGGCCGCGCGGCGGACGGGGCGCTCTCGCTCGGGAACGCGGACGGCGCGGCGGGGCACCTGGCGCGCGCGGCGGGGGTCCGCGTGCGCCGGGGCGAGTTCGACGCGGCGATCGGCGCGATGACGCGGGCGTTCGAGCTCTCGGACGTCGCGCGCCGCGATCCCGACGAGCTCGGCCGGTGGGTGGAGATCCTCTCGAAGGCCGCCGGCCACGCGCGCCGCGCGCCGTCGCTGCCGGCGGCGTCGGACCGCATCCTTGCGCGCGTCGATGCGGTCGGCTCGCTGGAGCTCCGGGTGAAGCTGCGCATCGAGCTCGCCCGCGCGCTCGGGGCGACCAACCTGTTCCGGCTGTCGCACGACCTGCTCGACGACGTGGTCGAGATGGCGGTAGGTCGCCGCGAGCTCCTGCAGGAGGCGCTGACGGTCGACGTGGACGTCTCGTGCCTTCAGGGGCAGCTCGCGCGCGCGCGGCGGGCGGCGCTCGACCTCGCCGCGCTCGGGCCGACGGACGACCCGCGGGCGCTCCAGTCGGTCGCCCTGGCGCGGGCGACCTCGGGGGATCGGCCCGGGGCGCTGGAGGCGATGTCGCGCTGGGAGGCGGCCGCCCCGGGCGATCGGGTCGCGGAGGCGGTGCGGGCGAAGCTGCTCGTGACGATCGAGCTCTACGCGGGGGATTTCCGGGCCGCGGCGAAGGCGTGCGAGCGCGCCATCGAGCTGGACCGGGCGCTCGGGCTGCGGTTCGACGGGGTTGTGAACCTTCACAACCTGGCCTACGCGTGCGTGCGGCTGGGCGAGCACGAGCGGGCGCGGTCGCTCTTCGCGGAGTCGCTGGAGCGGGCGGACGAGGCGGGGTACGACCGGGTGGCCGCCTCGAACCGGATGTACCTCGCGTACCTCGACGGGGTGGCGGGGGCGGGGGACGCGCGGGAGCGGCTGCAGGCGCTCATCGCGCGGGCGGAGGAGCAGGGCTACTGGCACGACGTGCTGCAGGGGCGCTGGGCGGCGGCGATGCTGCTGAAGAACGCGCGCAATGACGCGCTCGCGCGGCGGGAGTTCGAGGATCTTTTGGAGCTGTCGGTGCGGCTCGGGGATCCGCTGCTGGAGAAGGACGCGCGCGCCTGGCTCGACCGCGTCGAGCGGTGAGGGGAGTCGGGGCGCGCGGGAGGGCACAATGCCAGCCCCCGCCCCCTCGGTCACCAACGTGGTCGTAGTCGTGGTCGTGGTCGTGGTCGTGGTCGTGGTCGTCGACGACACGACCGTGGACGTAAACGTTCTGCCGAACCCTCGGTCGGCGCTTGTCGCCGCCTCCGCCTGACTGGCCACATCGAGCGCCGCTTTCCGTTCCGCTCAACATCGCGGAGGGAGAGATGCCACTTCCCGGAAGACGTTTACGTTCACGAACGAGCCGTCGACGACCACGACCACGACCACGACCACGACCACGACCACGACCACGACCACGACGGTGAGCGATGGTGGGGGAGGGCGTCGTGCCGTGAGCGCGACCGAACGAGCTTGGTGAATACCGATGCCTCATCCGCCTGGCTCGGTCCGATTTTGTTCGGCGCTCTCAAGGATTCGACGCGGATCGCGGTTCGAGAGCGTCCTGGCGATTTGTGACGGCTGCCGGGAGCGCCGCGCAACCTGAGGGAAAGAAGCTTGGCTTCCATCACCCGCAGAGGAACCATGACCCACTCGTACCGACTCGCCTCCTTCTCGATTCTCGGCTTGCTGATCGCTTGCAGCTCGACGGATCCCGATGTCACGTCCGGCCCCGGCTCGGGCTCTGGAGGAACCCCCGACGCGGCCGGGGCGACCAGCGGCGGTGGCACGACCGCCACCGGCGGTTCCGGTACCACCACGGCCGGCACAGGCGGCGCCGGAGCCACCACCGGCGCAACGGGCGGCGTCACCGGGGAAGCGGCCGGCACGGGTGGAGCGGACACGGGTGGAGCGGGCACTGGTGGAGCGGACACGGGTGGAGTGGGCGCCGGTGGTGAGGGCACCGGCGCGTCGACCCCTGTCGGGGACCTCCACATCACGGATCCGGTTCCGGGCTTCGCGAGCGTCGCCGGCGGCACGACCGGCGGCGGCACGGACCTGAGCTCGGCCATCACGGTGGCCTCGATGAGCGAGCTCCAAAACGCGGTGAAGGGCTCGACCCCGGCGATCATCCTCGTGAAGCCCGGGAACTACAGCGGGACGCTCGCGCCAGGCGCCAACAAGACGATCATCGGCATCGGCCCCGGGGTGACCATCGCGGGCAACATCCGGATGAGCGGCGCCGACGTGCACAATATCATCATCCGCAACCTCGCCGTGCGGGGCGCGCGTTGCGCCAGCTACGACGAGTGCAAGGGCGGCGCAGACGCCGTCTACACGGGGAACGGCGCCCACCACGTCTGGCTGGACCATCTGGATATCTCCGACGGCCAGGACGGCAACTGCGACATCACCCAGGGAGCCGATTACGTCACCGTCTCCTGGGCGCGGTTCTACTATACGTACGCCAAGGAGCATAGATTCTCGAACCTGATCGCCGGCAGCGACGACGAGCCCGCGAGCGTGGGCAAGCTGCACATCACGTACATGAACAGCCACTGGGGCGATCGCGTCGATTCACGCCAGCCTCGCGGGCGGTACGGCAACGTGCACATGCTCAACAACTATCACAAGACCGGCGGCGGGCAGATCCACGGCGTGGGCAAGGACATGGCGCTCATCGCCGAGAACTGCGTCTATGATGAGAACAGGTCGATCTGGACGGACATGGGCAGTCCAAGAGGCTGGAAGGGGATCGGCAACCAGGGAACGGGCGACGACTTGAACGCCTCGGGGGGCACCGTCTTCGAGATCCCGTACCACTACACGCCGATGCCGGCGTCCCAGGTCGTCGCGGCGGTCACCTCCAAAGGGTGCGGAGCCGGAAACACCTGCACGCTCGCTTACTGACCTTGCGCGCAGCGCCGCCCAAGTTGCGCAGGTTCCTGCGCAACTTGCGCAGGACCAGCCCGTGCTCGCGCTCCTCGGCATCGCGTCCGCGAAGCACCTGGCCAGGTCATGGGCCCTCGAAGCGAAGCGAGACGTGGCACGGAGTGTGATTACTCAGGGCCACAGAGGATCGCACCATGACCGACACAATGCACCGGCACCTCACCAACAATTCTCGCCGAACCTACGGCGTCGCATCTCTGCTCGCCGCGGCGTTCATGATGGGCTGCAGCGCCGAAGCGACCGAAGCGACCGAAGCGACCGAAGCGGAGGACGCCGCCCCGCTCGAGCGGGCCGCGGCTGCCGACGGGCTGCGCTTCGCGAGCCAGCATGACGCCCTCGGCTGGGTCGCCAGGCGGGCCGAAGAGCTCGACATGGGCACCACGACGGTCGAACGAGACGAGGACGGCCGGATCACCAGGGTGGCCGGCGTGTCGATCGGCTCGCCCGACGAGCTCGCCCTCACGAAGGCGCAATTGATAGGCGAGCTGGGGGGCGAACGCCATACGGTCGAGATCGCGGGGGAGCGCTTTCTCCTGCAAGGCCAGGAGCCCATCGTGATGGCCGCGGCGACGCACTGCAACGGCGGCCTTTGTACGCAGGAAGAGTCGTTCAAGAACGATTACTACGTGTATCGAGAGCTCGGCAGCCGAACCTCGGTGACGTCAGGGGGGTTCGAGACCCAGCGCAAGACGATCCAGGGCACCGGGGAGTACGAGTGCGTCGACCTACCGGGGCCCCTGCCCGTCACGTGCAACGGCTACTGCAACTATTCGGCCGGCTGCCCATCGGGCTTCACGAAAGAGAGCTCCGTCGGGTACCCCACGTGCAGGACGACCTGCGTCGGCCAGGTGCGAAACGTGTCGCTCTCGATTTCCATCGCGGGCTTCGAGTTCTTCGACTCGAGCGGCATCCTCGTCCCCTCCATTCCGGAGCGAAGCGGCTCGACCCACGATTCGAGCCTCGAGGTCAAATACTGGGAGTATGGCATCGGCATCGACTCCGTGATCTCCGACGCCGACGGCCTGTGCGGCTCGCATTCGACGTCGGGTCCGGACGGGTTCGTGGTCGCCAAGAGCCACTGGGGCAGCGTGCCCAGCGGTTGCCTGTAGCGCTCGCCCGGAGCGCGCGGCCCGAGGTCCGCTCGACGAGGCGGCTGGATGGCCTCGGTCCGGAAAAATAGATACCCTGTCCGCATGCGCCAGCTTGCTTCGCCCTTCGCCGCCCTCTCGCTCCTGCTCTCGTTCACCCCGCCGGCGCTCGCCGAGGAGACCGTCACGGAAGGGCAGTGGGCGAAGTCCTATGGCTTCCGCCTCGGCGTGGAGGCGGACGTGCTCACCAGCACCATCGAGGCGAACCTCCCCGACTGGGAAGCCGTGAGCGGCGACGGGACGAGCGGCGCGTGGGAGGGGAAGTCCTTCGTGGCGTCCTTCGCGGCGGTCGCCCAGATCAAGCTCGTCGCGGGGCTCCACCTCGACGCCGAGCTGCCGTTTGCGTACGGGAGCAGCCACGCGAGCGCGCCCGGCCCGGGGCAGGGCGACGCGGCGGAGGGCGACGCGGCGACCGTCGCGCCGGAGCTCGAGGGGTTCTTCTTCGGCAATCCCTCGATAGGACTTCACTACGCCGCGAACATTTCCCCCATGCTGATGCTCGTCGGTGGGCTCTCGGCCTCCATCCCCATCACGCAGGATCCGTCCGACGACACGAAGGCGGCCGCGGCGGCGGCGCTGGCCGTGCGGGGGTACTTCGACACGCAGCGGGCGCTCCTGGAGCACGTCCCGCTGCGGGCCCGGGGCGGCATCGAGCTGCGCCCGATCGAGGCGCTCTATGTGCGGAGCGATCTCGTGGCGATGTTCGCCATCCCCACGGGCGGCGGGGACACGGAGTTCTTCATCGAGCAGAGCAACGAGGCGGAGCTGCGCAGCGTGGGCGGGTTCGGGGTCGGCGCGCGGCTCCAGGCTGCGTTCCCGCTCACACAGACCGACAAGCTGCAGCTAGCGGCCGAGCCCTTCGTCGGGGTGGAGCCACCCACGTCGGGCCTGTACTTCCGGGCCGGGCTGCTCGTGGCGCTGGACGAGCCGCTCGGGTTCGGTCTGGAGCAGGGAAAGCTCGCGACGGTCCGTGTCGCGGCGGGGGCCAGATTCTGAGTTGGCTGCGGCCGCGTGGCGCGAAGGGACAGGGCCTGCGGGACGGACCTGTGCTGGCTCGGGGGGTCTGCTAAATATCCCTGTGAATGAAGCGACGGACAGCCGAGCTCAGCGCCGATGATCTGCAGACGCTGGCGCGCTCCGCCGATGAGGGGCTGCGCGTCAAGGCGGCGCTGCATCCGCGCACGCCGCTCGCGACGCTCCTCTCGCTCGCCACCGACCAGGCCATCGGCGTTCGTCGCGCCCTCGCCCGCCGCATGGACGCTCCACGCGAGGTCCTCGCTCAACTCGCGCGTGACCCGACGCGCGCCGTCCGGTGCGCTGTGGCCACCCATCCAGGCTGCGACGAGCCGCTCCGCCGCCTGCTCTGGACCGACAGCGACGGCAACGTGCGCGCGGTCGCAAAACACGCCGCAGCGATTCCGCGTCCCTTTGGCGAAGATCTCGCGCGAATCGTACGCGACGAGTCGGTGCCCGCTTCGCTGCTCGCCGAGTTTGCCGAGCTCGGAGGACAGGCACGCTGTGCCGTCGCTTCGCATCGCGAATGTCCGCGCGAGTGGCTCGAACGCTTCCGTCACGACGCCGACGCTGCCGTGCGGCTCATCGCCGAGACGCGCATGGGTCTCTCGCTCGACACACGGCGTGCCTTCGCGCAACACCGATTGGCTTCCTATCGCGCCACCGCCGCCGGGTCGCTGCCGTGGGACGACGCGAAGATGCCAGCGCTGCTCGCTGATCGGAATGAACGCGTCTTGCTCGCGCTCCTGCGACGGCCGGACTTCCCCGCCGCGTTTTACACCCAGATCACAGACAGTCCGCCGCCCGCCGTGCGTCTGCTCCTCGCGACCCACGACGCGCTCGATGCCGCGCACTTGCAGCGCTTGCTGCGCGACCCGCTCGCGGATGTTCGTCGACGTTTGGCGCGGCGCCGCGCGCTGAGCGCCGAGCAGTTCGAAGTGCTTGCGAACGACGACGACACCTGGGTGAAGCTCGAGCTCGTGAAGCGCCCCGATTGTCCCGAAGCGTGCCTACGCCAGTGGAGCCGTGCCCCGAGCGAATTGTTGCGTCGCGCCGTGTTCAGGCATCCAGGCGTGACGCCGGACATCCTCGCCACGGCGAGCGCCCTGCCCGACAACCATGAGGAGATCGCAAAGCACCCGCTCACACCGCAGCAGATACTCGTCAAGCTGGCAGACTCCGCCGACCTCTTCGTTCGTGGCGCCGTCGCGCAGAATCCGAGCACGACCGAGCGCATGCTGTCGCAACTCGCGCGTGACCCCGATTCGTATGTGCGCTTGCACGTTGGCAGAAACGAGACATGTCCACTGTCCCTGCTGCTCGACCTCGAACACGACCCAGACTTCGTCGTGCGCCGTCACATCGTATGGCGCGCCGACTGTCCGCTCGATATCCTGGAGCGGCGCGCCACCGACGAGAACGCGAATGTCCGCTACGCCGTCGCGGACCACCGGCGAGCCACCGCCGCCGTGCTATCGGTTCTTGCGCGTGACGCAGCGTTGTTCGTGAGTGGGCGCGCCAAGGAGCGTCTCAGCGGCTCCTGACGACGCGGTTGGAGCGGGGGTGGGACGATTCAGAGGGGGCGCGTGCTGATTCGATCGGGGCGAGCCGGACGGGGGGAGCGCGCCGCGGGGAGGGGGCGGGGGCGCGGCCGGACCCGGATGCCGGTATCCGCCCCGTCCGGCGCAGCGCCGACGGCGGTGCTCCGAAGAGCCGGATGAAGGCGCGGCGCATGCGCTCGATGTCGCCAAAGCCGGTGCGGTCGGCGATGTCTTGCAGCGACAGCGCCCCCGCGTCGAGCAACGAGCGCGCCGATTCCACCCTGAGGCGCTCGACGGCCTTGGCGGGGGTGACGCCGGTCTCCGCCACGTAGGCGCGAGCGAAGGTCCGGGGGCTCATGCTCACGCGGGCGGCCAGGTCCGAGACGTCGAGCTTGCTGCCGAGCCGCTGCCGGATCCAGCCATGCAGCTCGGCGAAGCGACCTCCGGCGGGCCCGAGCTCCAGCAAATCCGAGTGCTGCGTCTGCCCGCCGGGCCGCTGCGCGTACACGACCAGCTGGCGCGCCACGTCGCGGGCGACCGAGGCGCCCAGATCTTCCGCGATCATCGCCAGCGCGAGATCGATGCCGGCGGAGATGCCCGCCGAGGTCCAGATCGCACCGTCCCGCACCCAGATGCGATCGCCCTCGACCGCGACGTCAGGAAACTCTCTCCGCAGCTCGGCGACGCGGCACCAGTGCGTGGTGGCGCGCTTGCCGTCGAGCAAGCCGGCGCGGGCGAGCAGCAGCGCCCCCGAGCAGACGCTGGCGATGCGGGGGACGCGCGCGCCGGCGCGGCGCAGGAACGAGAGCAGCCGCGTGTCTCGCTGCGCCTCTCGCACCCCGTCCCCTCCAGCGACCAGCAGGGTGTCGACCTGCGGCAAGCGGGGCAGCCGCTGCGCCTCGAACGCCACGCCCGAGGACGAACGCACGAGTCCGGGCTCCACCGCGCAGAGCCGGAGCACGTACGAGCCGGGGACGAAGCCCGCCGCGATCTCGAACGCCGCGATCGGGCCCGCCGCGTCGAGCAGCTGAAAGCCCGGAAAGACGACGACGCTGATCGCGTGGGGCATGGGCTTGGCAGGAAAGGAGGACTATTTGTCCTTTCTGCCAAGGTGCCATCGTGTGATGATCTGGTCAACTCCGGCAGAGAGGCGCGCCATGGAAAGGCCGTTCACGATCGTCTTCATCCTGTACCCCCAGCTCACGCAGCTCGACTTCACGGGCCCGTTCGAGGTGTTGCAGCGCCTGCCCGGCGCGCGCCTCGTGGTGGCCTCCCGCGAGGGAGGCTCGCTGTCCGCCGACAGTGGCCTCACCTTCAGCGGGCTCGCCCGCCTGTCCGACATCACCGAAGCGGACGCGATCTGCGTGCCCGGGGGCTATGGCCTGACGGCGGCCCTCGGTGATCGGGAGCTCGTCGCGCATGTCCAGCGGCTCGGTCGCGCCGCGCGCTACGTCACCTCGGTGTGCACGGGCTCGTTGCTGCTCGCCGCCGCGGGCCTGCTCGAGGGCAAGCGCGCCACCTGCCACTGGGCGTTCCGGCCGCTGCTCGCCGAGCTCGGCATCCAGACCGAAGCGGCGCGCGTCGTGCGCGACGGCAACGTGATCACGGGCGGCGGCGTCACCGCCGGCATCGACTTCGCGCTCACCCTGGTGGCGGAGATCGCCGGCGCGGACGTCGCTCGTTCCATCCAGCTCAGCATCGAGTACGATCCGCAGCCTCCCTTCGACGCCGGCTCCCCCGAGACCGCGCCCGCCGAGGTGCTCGCCCGCGTCCGCGATCGCGTCCTGCTCCAGGTTCCCGAGCGCCGCGCCGCCCTGCTGGCCGCGCGCGCCTGGCCGGTGTGACGGCGCTCCCGAGAGCCTCCTCCCTCTCCATCCGGGAGAGGATCGGGGTGCGGGGCTGGTCGTGAGCCCCCGCGATCCCCTTGAGCCTGGCGACGTTCGCCTCCACGCTCATGCCCACACAGCGCGGCCGCTGAGCGCAGCCGCTTTGCTCGGAGATGATCATGCCCCTCAAACGCCCTGCCCTGAACCCCAGCGATCTCGAGCCCCGCACCGGCTCGACGTACCCCGAGTCGCTTCGCGCGCGCGTCACGCCGCGCGAGAAGCGCGCGCTCGGCGACGCGCTCGGCCTGACGGCGATCGGCGTCAACCTCACCACGCTCTTCCCGGGCAAGGAGTCGGCGCTGCGGCACTACCACTCTCACGAGGACGAGCTCGTATTCGTGCTGGAGGGCGAGGTGGTGCTGCGCACGGACGACGGCGAGCAGGTGCTCACGGCGGGTCAGTGCGCGGGTTTTCCGGCCGGCGCGCGCAACGGGCATCACTTCGTCAACCGCAGCGCCGCGCCAGCGCGTTACCTCGAGATCAGCAACCGCGATCCCGAAGACAGGGCCGAGTATCCCGACGAGGATCTCGCCGTCCGCAAGGTGGGCGGCAAGTACGTCTACACGCACAAGGACGGAACACCTTACTGAGCGGATGAGGTGGTGAATGACCACCGCGAGAGATGGGATCGGGTCCACGCCTAGATCTCCGGGTGCGGTCCGCCGTCGAGGACCAACACGTCGAGATCGCGGAGCTGCTCGCGGTCGCCCACGACGTCGATCCGGGCGATCTTCCCCTGCGCCAGCGTGAAGCGGAGCACCCGGAAGAGCCGCCCCTGCGGGGCCAAGACGATGCCCACCGTCCCGTCCACGAGGGCAGGGCGGGCGAACTTGGCGCCGCGCGCGGCCGGGATCGCCTGCTTGGCCCAGGCGCGCGCGCCGCGGACCTCGCCCCCGGCCGGGGGCTCGGCCGTGGCGTCGGCGTGGATCACGACGTCCGGATCGAGGATCGCCACGAGCGCGTCGAAGTCGCCGCCGCGCATGGCCGCGATGAAGGCGTCGACGACCTCGCGCTGGCGGCCGACGTCGGCGTCCGGAGACGGGGGCGCGCCCTGCACGCGGCGGCGGGCGCGGCTCGCGAGCTGCCTCGCCGCGGCCGGGGAGCGGCCCACGATGGAGGCGATCTCCTCGAAGGGCACAGCGAACAGGTCGTGCAGCACGAACGCGAGCCGCTCGGCGGGGGTCAGCGTGTCGAGCACCACGAGCAGCGCGAGGCCGACGGAGTCGGCCAGCACCGCCTCGCGCTCGGGGTCGGTCCCGGCCTCTCGGTCCACGGCGGGGTCGGGCGCGGCCATCGGGTCCTCGCGCCGCGCCTTGCGCGAGCGCAGCATGTCGAGGCACACCCGCGCCACGACCGTCGTCAGCCACCCGCCCAGGTTCTCGACGCCGCTCGTGTCGGCGCGGCTCAGGTGAAGCCAGGACTCCTGCACGGCGTCCTCCGCCTCGCTCAGGGAGCCGAGCATCCGGTACGCCACGGCCTGCAGGTGGGCCCGGTGGGCCTCGAACCGCTCCGCCAGCCAACTATTTTCATCCATCGGTCACACTCCCTCGTCGTGCTTCGTCATGGCTGTGACGGACGAACCCTAGCCGATGTGACGACGCGAACGGACGTTCTGCGTCCTGTCACGGTTGGCGAGCACACCCGAGCCCCTCGGGAGGAGCACGAACATGCTGAAAGCACGGATGAAGAACCCCGCCATGGTCATCCCCGACGTCATGCAGCCGATCTACGCCCTGATCGGCGCGGTGAAGAAGAGCGGCGTGCCGGCGCGGACGCTCGAGCTCGTCCACCTGCGGGCGAGCCAGATCAACGGGTGTGGCTTCTGCGTGGACATGGGCGCGCGCGAGATGAAGAAGGCGGGCGAGACCGACGAGCGCCTGTTCGCCGTGGCGGCCTGGCGCGAGGCGCCCTATTTCACCGACGCGGAGCGCGCCGCGCTGGCGCTCGCCGAGGCCGCGACGCGGCTCAGCGACCGCGCGGACCCGGTGCCCGACGACGTCTGGGAGGAGGCCGCGAGGCATTACGACGAGCCGGCGCTCGCGGCGCTGACCCTGCACATCGCGCTGACCAACCTCTTCAATCGCGTCAACGTCACCACGAGGCAGATCGCCGGCTCGGTGAAGCTCGACGCGCGCGCGGAGAACCGCTGACGAGGAGCGCGCGCCGGCAACCGCGGACGAGGCGAAGGTGTGGAGCCTGCGTCCTAAGAGCGACCAGAAGCGGCGCTCGTGTCCCGGCGCGCGGTGAGCCACACGGCCCCGCCGGCGGCCAAGAGCGCGGCGGCGCCGAGGAGATAGAGCCGGCGCAGGGCGACCTGCGTCTTGTCGGGATCGAAATCGGTGAGCGAGCTCCGCGCGCCGCGCGGCAATACCCAGGCGTCGCTCCCGCCGCCGATCGCGCGCAGCGCGCGGCCGAGCGTCTTCTCGGGCGCCATCCGGCTCTGAACGTACAGGATCCAGCGGCCCAGCGGCGTATGCCCCTTCGGCTTCTGCTCCATGGACGTGATGACGCGGCGGAGCTCGGTGGCCGTCTCGGCCGCGCTCCCCTCGCCCGGCAGGCGGGCCCATTCCCCGTGACCCGGCAACACCCACGCGAACCTCAGCCAGCCGGCCTCGGCCGCCGCGAGCAGATACCGCACCGAGCGGATCTGGCGCTCCCAATCCTCCCAGCATTGCAACCGATGCGCCACGAGTCGACCCAGGAGGCGCGAGTAGCTCAGGTGATCGCCGGTGAACAGGAAGCGGCCTCGGTACAGGAGGCATAACGAGCCCGGCGTGTGCCCGGGCTGCGGCAATATCATGATCTCGGCCTCTTTGGCCGCCTCTCGCGAGAGCGACTCCCCCTCGAGCGAGAGCGGGCCGAGCTCGTTCCCGAGCTTGATCTCCACGTCGCCGGTCGAGGTCATGTACTTGTCCTCACGGAGGTTCACGTCTGCGGCGCCGATGATGCGGCGGCAACCCGGGAAGCGGCTGGCGAACTCGGCGTGGTGGTGCGTATGATCCCGGTGCGTCAGAAAGAGCCACCGCACGCCGCCGTGCTCCGCGAGCCAGCGGAAGACCTCCTCGCTCGGCTTCGGGGGATCGATCAGCACCCCGCCTCCGTCCCGCTCGATGAAATAGGACAGGGCGCCGAAGTTCTTGATGGATGGCTGTCCGATGATCCAGACGTCATCCTCGATGGCCCGCGGGAAACCGCGCCAAGGTGACCCGAGATCGCCCCGACGAGCCCGCGCCGCGCCCGGCTTGAGCTTGATGGCGCCGAACGGGCACGCCGCGGCCGCCGTCCGCGCCGCCATCAGATCTTCCTTGCTCCGCGGCTGCCGCAGCACACCCGTGAAGGCGCCGTCCTCGTAGGAGCCCGGCAGCACCGAGAGGCGGCGGCCTTCCCGGAGGTCGCTGGCCGGCGCCACCTCGCCCAGGAGCTCCGGCGCGTAGTTCCGGCACGTGCCGGCGCCGCAGCACTTGCGCGTGACGAAGAGCTCTCCCCAATCCTCGACATGCGTTTCGTCTTGCATCGCTGTACCTCGTGGATGGCAATCGCCAGTAGAGCGTCTGTCAGCCGAGCTCGGCTCGCGAATCGCGCGCGAACTCCAGGAAGGTGCTCGCCTTTGGCCCGCGAAACGGCACACCTCCACGGTCAGATGAGGATCATGGGGTTCTCCATTCCTTCGCTGCCAGCCGTGGCCATGTCAAGAGCCACGGTACGTTCTCCCGCTGCGCTTGACCAGGCAGCGACCGGCGAATAGCCTGTTCGACCAGGCTGCACAATGTTCGACTTCGACGCGATGGCGACGTTCGTGGAGGTGGCGCAGCTCGGGAGCTTCAGCGCAGCGGCGAAAGCGCTGCGGCTGCCGCGATCGACGGTCGCGTGCTCGCCGACTGGTCGATCAACCGCAAGGATCTGCGCGTCGTCTACCCCAGCAAGCGCCACCTCTCGCCGCGCGTCCGCCTGTTCGTCGACATGCTCGTCGCCGAGTTCCGCAGGCGCGCGGCGGCGACCGCCGAGCCTCCCGCGGGCGACGAGCGAAGCGCACGCGCAAGGCGAACGACGAGAAAAAGAGGAGCGCGGCGAGAGTAGCCGCGGCGGCGTGGCACGAGGCGCCCTGCTTCACCGACGCGGAGCGCGCGGCGCTGGCGCTCGCCGAGGCCGCGACGAGGCTCAGCGACCGCGCGGATCCGGTGCCCGACGGCGTCTGGGAGGCGTCGTGGACCCGGAGGGGGTCGTCGTGGTCAGTCGGATTCGACGGTGTAACCGCGCAGCACGGCCGGAGTGGGGCCGCAGTTCTCCCCGTCAGAGCCACCCATGCGGATGAACAAGTAACCAGCACCCAAGGGGTAACCCGAGTGCCACGCGCCGAGGCTGCTGCTCGAGAGCTCGATGGCGTTCGCGCCGGCGGACGATCGGGTCCATGAGGTGGTCTCCAGGCTGCACGTCGATCCGTAGGTGCTGCTGTTGTGGCTGGCGTAGATAACACAAGCCTTCGCGGTCGGCGGGGCGCATGCATACTCTGACGGCAGATGGGCGATCGTCAGATTGACGAGCACCCTGTTGACGTCGGCGAGTCCGCCAGGAAACCAGTTCAGAACGGGGCAGGTGTACGTCTGGTCGTAGTATGGGTCTGGCGGCCAGACATACCCCTCGCACTCGAATCCTGAGTACCGATCGACCTGGAGGGCTGCGGCGTTGTTCGAGATGGCGGCGAAGGCGACGAGCGCGACGCTGCTTGCGGTAAACGTCTTCATGCGCATCGGTGTTGACCTTTCTGTTCTTGAGCTTCGACGATCCGGGTTGGTAGCTACAGGCAGTCGGAGAAGACGACGGACATGGGGGAACCCTTGTCCTCGCCAGGGTCGAGCTTGCCCATGACCTGGATATTGCAGTTGATCGAGTACCGCGCTTCGGCGATGCGCTGGTTGTTTCGAATGGCGTCCGCCGCGCTGTCCCAGTGGACGTTCGCGACGCACGTCTTCGATTTGCAAGCGAGCGACTCGACCTTGAAACCCTCTCTCTCTGACAGCGTGCTCAGCTCCGAGCGCAGCGCGCCCGCTGCGTGCGGCGCCCAGCCACGATCCTCGGGCGCCGCCTCGAACGCGCGGAGCTTGGCCTCGAATCGCGCCTCCGCGAGCGCGCTCGCCTCCTCGTCGTCCAGCGCCGGAGCCGTTCGCGCCGGCGACGTCGGCGAGGTGCGCTCGGGGGACGCCGGCGGCGATGGGGGCGCGGCGGCCGTCTCGTAGGGGTTGCCGCCCTGCGGCGGTGACGTGTGAGATCGGGATCCCGGCGCGTCGCGCCTCGATACCTGCGCCGCAGGCGTCCTCTCGGCGGACGCGTATCCGGCTCTGCCGAGGCCGAGCACGAAGGCGGCGCCGAGGATCGCAGCAGCGAGGGCCAACAGGCTGGCTTTCAACGTAGACATGGACGTGTACTCCTGGCGTCGTTCGGGGGTTCGTTGCGGGCGAGGGGAGTCCCCCCTGGGTGCTGGTCCCAGACGGCGCGTGGCGGAACGCCACCGCGTGCTCCCGGCGGGCGCCGACCTGCGGGATGAATGGACTGGAGCGCCGCGGCCGGCTGCGAGGACCTGGGTGCAATGACCGAGCCGAGTGGCCATGTCCGGAAGAGCCGGGTGAATTCTGGGCTGGGGGCCATCTCCAGCCCTCGATAGCGTGACATGTCACGTGACAGGTCACGTGACATGTCACGCTCCGCGCCTGACAAGCTGGCTGGAGCGGGGGGCCAGATCGAGCAGCAACCTGCTCGCTCGCCGGGAAGCGCGGGGACGAGCACGGCCTCGTCGTGCAGCAGAGGCTGCCCGAAAAATTCCCCGGAGGGAGGATCGCCGGTCGCCTTCCGTCCTGCTCGGCACTACGATGATGATCCGACAGCGGCGCCCCTGAAGGATGCGAGGGGGGCAACGATGGAGCTGCGGGATTACACGCTGGAAAAGGTAATCTACGACGGCAACGAGACACGGGTATGGCGCGCGGTCCATGTCCCCTCGGGGGCGCGCGTGGCAATCAAGATCCCCGTGGCCGAGGTGGCCAGTCCGCGTGTGATGGGTCGGCTGATCCACGAGCACCAGGTGCTCGTGCAGCTCGCACAGGTGCCCGGGGTGGCGCGCGCACGGGCGCTGGAGCAGCGGGGCGGCACGGCGGCGCTGGTGCTGGAGGATCCTGGCCTCGGCTCGCTCGATCGCCTGCTCGCCAAGCAGGGGCGCGTGCCGGTCGGGGCCGCGCTGCGGTTCGGCCGGCTCCTGTCACGGGTGCTCGAGGGGGTGCACGCCGCTGGCGTGATGCACAAGGACATCAAGCCGCAAAACGTGCTGGTGGACGAGGCCTGCGAGAGGGTCACGCTGCTCGACTTCGGCATCGCCTCGCTGTTGTCCCAGGAGGCCACCGAGGCGAGCATCCCCGAGGCGCTGGAGGGGACGCTTGTCTATATTTCCCCGGAGCAGACGGGGCGCACAGCGCGCGCGCTCGATACGCGCACGGACCTGTACTCGCTGGGGGTGACGCTCTTCGAGGTGATGTCGGGGCGGCTGCCGTTCACGGAGCGCGATCCGCTCTCGCTGGTGCACGCGCACCTGGCCAAGGACCCGCCTCCGCTCGACGCCGTCGCCCCGGAGGTGCCAAGGACCGTGGCAGCCATCGTGGCGAAGCTCCTGGCCAAGGATCCCGAGCGGCGCTACCAGACGGCCCGCGGCGCGGCAGAGGATCTGGAGGAGGCCCTCCGTCGATGGGACGAGCGGGGCACGGTGGAGCCGTTCGGCCTGGGAAGAAAAGACTTCTCGCGCAAGCTCCGGTTGCCGCAGGTGCTCGTGGGACGGGAGCGCGATGTCGAGCGGGTGGGCGAGTCCTTTGCGCGCGCCGCGCAGGGCACGACGGAGCTCCTGCTCGTCGGCGGCCCCTCGGGCATCGGCAAGACGGCGCTGGTCCGCACGGTCTATAGGGATATCGCGCAGGCGGGGCGCGGGCTCCTGATCGCGGGCAAGCACGATCAGCTCGCGCGGTCGACGCCTTACGCGGCGCTGGCGCAAGCGTTCGGGGCGCTGATGCGCCAATGGCTCTCCAGCTCGGAAGCGGTGCTCGAGGCCTGGCAGGAGCGGATCCGGCGCGAGGTCGGGGACAACGCGCGGCTCATCGCGGACGTGGTGCCGGAGCTCGACCTGGTCATGGGCAAGCTGCCGCCTGTGCCGCCGGTCGAGGGCGAGCAGGTGCTCAACCGGCAGAAGCTGACGTGGCTGAATTTCGTGCGAGCCGTCACGGCGCCGAACCCGCCGCTCGTGATGTTCCTGGACGACATGCAATGGGCCGACAGCGCCACGCTGATCATCCTGGAGACGCTGCTGACGGACGTGGAGCGCAAATCGCTGCTGGTGATCGCGGCGTACCGCGACAACGAGGCGCCGCCCGAGCACCCGCTGTGGAAGCTCGTCGAGGCGGTGGAGAAGAGCGAGGCCAAGGTGTCGCGGATGACGGTGGGCCCGCTGTCGGGAGAGCAGGTGCAGAAGTGGTGCTCGCGGACGCTGGAGAGCGAGCCCGCGCGGGTGGAGCCGCTGGCGCGCGTGCTCTCGCGCAAGACCCGCGGAAACCCCTTTTTCCTGGAGCAGCTGCTGCTCTCGCTGCACCGGCAGAAGCAGGTGGTGAGGGATCCGGAGAGCGGGGCGTGGCGGTGGGATCAATCGTCGCTCGAGAGGGCGGGCGTCACCGATAACGTGGTCGCGCTCCTGACAGACAAGGTGCGTGAGATGCCCGAGCCGACGCAGCAGCTCCTGGGGCTCGCGGCCTGCGCAGGCCACACGTTCCACCTGCAGGATCTGGAGCGGCTCAGCGGGTGGGAGCGCGCCCCGGTCACGGGGGCGTTATGGCCGGCGCTGGATGCAGAGCTGGTGGTGCCGGTCGACGGGGCTTACCGCCCCGCGCAGGCGCTCGGCGTCATTGGCGCGGCGGCGATGGACGCGGCGTACCGGTTCCTCCACGACCGCGTCCAGCAGGCGAGCTACGAGCGGATCTCGCCGGAGCAGCGGGTGCTCGCGCACCTGGAGATCGGCCGGCGGCTCCATGCGCGTCATCTCGCCGAAGGGGGCACGGTCCAGCAATTCCTGGAGCTCGTGCGGCACCTGAACCTGGGCTCGGCGCGGCTCGAGTCCGTGGAGGAGCGCAAGGAGCTCGCGCGGCTGAACCTGGAGGCCGCTCGCTGCGCGAAGGCGGCGAGCTCCTACCGATTGATGGCCAACTTGCTGGACAGCGCGCAGGCGCTCCTCGGCGGACGCGCCTGGGAGCGGGAGCGCGCGCTGTCGGCGGAGATCGGGCTGGAGCGCCTGGAGGCCGCCTATCTGCTGCGGGAGTTCGACGACGTCGAGGCGCGGGCGCTCGCCTTGCTGGACAGGCCTCTGCCGGAGGTCGCCTGGCTGTCGGCGCAGGAGATCCGCACGCGCTGCTGTGTCGCCACGGGCCAGTACGCGCGCGGAATCGGGCTCGGGATGGCCGCCCTCGCGAAGCAGGGCATCACGTTCCCCGACACGGATGAGGCGTGTCAGGTCGCGCTCCTGCAAGAGTCCACCGAGCTGGATCAATGGCTGGACCGTGACCCGGACGGGTTCGATCGAATGCAGGTCGATCCGTCGCTGGAGCACCGGCTCATCGATGCCCTGATGACGCAGGCGCAGCTCTGCGCGATCTACGGCGGCCGGCCGATGCTGTATACGCTCGTCATCGCCCGCATCGTGTCCGAGGCGATACGGCGGGACGCGCTCACGCCTGCTGCCACCCTCATGATCTGCAGCTTCGCCAACGCGTGGTCGGTGGCGACGGGCATGTATCGCCGTACCATGCGCTGGCTCACGCCCGGTGTGCGCGCCGCAGAGCGCGTCGGCTCCGCGATGCTCCCCGAGTGCCTCGCGCTCAAGGGGATCTACCTGGGCTACTCGAGGCCCATCGATGAAGCGTCCCCCGTTTACGAGCAAGCCATCGCTGCCGGCCTGAAGATCGGGTCGTTTCAAGGCACGAGCTGGGGGCTCCTGTGCGACTTGCTCTACTACCGGCTGTGGCGCGGCCTGCCGCTCGGCCAGGTCGACGCGCAGCACAAGGCGCGCTGGGAGCTGGTGCAGCGCGCAGGGGACGCCGTCGGGCGACACCATTTCGAGCTGGTCGCGTCCTTCTGCGAGGTCTTGATGTCTCCTGACGGCGCCGAGCGCCTCCTGGAGGAGGAGCCATTGCCACGAGGTTCGCGCTCCCTCCTGGCCGACGGGGACAGGTACACCGGAGGGTTCGCTCGTACGCTGGAAGGATATCTGTTCTGCGCTGTTGGCAAGTGGGAGCGGGCGCTGTCGAGGATGCGGGAGGCGGAGCAATTCCAGGCAGACATCCTCGGGATCCCGATGGTGACAGACATCGCGCTCTTCCTCGCGCTCGCAGCGGCGAAGCGCTGGCCCGTCGCCGTCACGGACGAGGAGCGGGCGCGGCTGCGGGAGCACATCGAGCACAGCCTCGCGCGATTGCGCTACTTCACCGAAGGCTGCGAGGCCAATTTCCTCCACAAGCTGCGCCTCGCCGAGGCCGAATACGCCCGCGTCCTCAGCAAGCCCGATGAGGCGGCGGCCAGGTACGACGAGGCCATCGAGCTGGCCCGCGAGCACCGCTTCCTGCACATCGAGGCCCTGGCAGCCCAGCTCTCCGCCGAGTTTCGGCTGGAGGCGGGCAAGACCCACGTCGGGGCGATGTACCTGCGCGAGGCGCGCGACGCCTACGCGCGCTGGGGCGCTGACGCGGTGGTCGCCCATCTGAACGCGAGGTATCCCGCCCTGCTGAAGGCGTCCCTGCACGAGTCGGCCTCCGAGCGTACGACCGTGATGGCGACCACCACGACCACGGGCAGGTCGACAGGGGCGCATTTCGACGTGAAGACCGCGGTGCGCGCGGCGCAGGCCCTCTCGGGCGAGCTCGACCCGGGGCGCGTGGTGGGCCGGCTGATGGAGCTCACGCTGGAGAACGCGGGGGCGCAGCGCGGCGCCCTGGTGCTCAGCGAAGGGGACGCGCTCTCGGTCGTCGCTCGGCTCTGGGTGGAGGGGACCCGCATCGAGGCAGGGCTGTCGGAGCCCCTCGGGCAGAGCCACGACGTCCCCGTCGCGGTGGTGCAATACGCGGCCCGCACGGGCGAGCCGGTGGTGACAGGCGACGCGAGGTCCGACGCGCGCTTCGCCGGCGACCCGTACCTGGCGTTGCACGCGGTGCTCTCGCTGCTGGCGCTGCCCTTGACGCATCGGGGCCACGTGGTGGGCGTGCTGTACCTGGAGCACCGCGACGTGCCGTCGGCGTTCCCTCCCGCGCGCGTGGAGCTCCTGTCGGTGCTCGCCTCGCAGGCGGCGATCGCCGTCGAGAACGCGGTGCTGTACCGGGACCAGGAGGTGAAGATCCAGGAGCGCACGGCGCAGCTGCGGATCGCCAAGGAGGCGGCCGACCGCGCCAATCGAGCGAAGAGCGATTTCCTCTCGAGCATGAGCCATGAGCTGCGCACGCCCCTCAATGGCATCCTGGGTTACGCTCAGTTCCTCATGCGAGCGCCCGAGCTCTCGCCGAAGAGCCGCGAAGGGGTGCAGATCGTGAAGAAATCGGGCGAGCACCTCCTGGCGTTGCTCAACGACCTCCTGGATCTCGCGAAGATCGAGGCCGGCAAGATGGAGCTCGTCCCCCGGAGGTTCGACTTCCCCTCCTTCGTGCACAACGTGGTGGACCTCTGCAGCGTGCGCGCCGAACAGAGGGGCATCGCGTTCACCCACGAGGTGCGGGGCCCGGCGCTCGCCGCCGTGTACGCCGACGAGAAGCGCTTGACACAGGTGCTCCTGAACCTGCTCGGCAACGCCATCAAGTTCACGGAGCACGGCGCGGTCACCCTGCTCGTCGACGCCCTGGGCGAGGGCGGAGACGGGCAGCGCGACGTGCGCTTCCGGATCGAGGACACGGGCACGGGCATCGCCCCGGAGCACCTCGCGCGCATCTTCGAGCCCTTCGAGCAGGTGGGAGACCAGAGGGTGAAGAGCGAGGGCACCGGGCTCGGCCTCGCCATCAGCAAGAGGATCATCGAGCATATGGGCGGGACCATTTATGTCGAGAGCGAGCTCGGCAAAGGCAGCGCGTTCACCGTGACGCTCACGCTCGCCGAGGCGCTCTCTTCCGCGGCCGCCGACGAGGCCCTGGCGTGGGCCACGATCACCGGTTATCGCGGCGAGCGCCGCAAGATCCTCGTCGTGGACGACAACCCCGGCAACCGCGCTCTGTTCTGCGATCTGCTGGTGCCCATAGGCTTCGACCTCGTCGAGGCCGACGGCGGCGAATCCGCGCTGCGGCTGGCCCTGGAGCACAGGCCGGCGCTGATCCTGATGGACCTGGCCATGCCAGGCCTGGACGGCTATGAGACCACGCGCCGCCTGCGGCAGATGCCCGAGCTCGACGGGGTGGTGATCCTGGCCTCGTCGGCGAACGTCAACGCCGCCGAACAGCCGAAGGGGGCCCACGCCGGCTGGGACGACTTCTTGCCGAAGCCGGTGCATGCCAACCTGCTCTTCGAGAAGATCGCGCGTTTTCTGCGCGTGGAATGGACGCACGAACCGGTGAACGCCACGGTCCCCGCGGCGGTGAGGGGGGATAGCGCGCTGGTGCCGCCCTCGGCCGAACAGCTATCGCTGCTATCGCAACTGGTGGCGTCGGGCCGTATCCGGAAGGTGCTGGCGGAGGCGGAGCGGATGCAGCAAAGCGAGCCGCGGCTCGGCCCCTGGCTCGAGCAGCTCCAGACGCTGGCGCGGACGTACCAGATGCGGAAGCTGCAGGAGTTCGTCGAGGAGCATGCCGCGGTCGGCGCGGCGGTGGCCGACGGTCAACTGTCATGAGCAGAGCCTCCGCGCCCGGTGCTCGTGAGGGCACGATCCTCGTCGTGGATGACATGCCCGCCAACCTGGCCCTGCTCGTGGATCATCTGGAATCCGCAGGTCATCAGGCGCTCGCCGCCGAGGACGCGGAGGCGGCCCTGAAGCGGGCCAGCCTCATGAGACCCGACCTGATCCTGCTGGACGTGGTCATGCCCGGGATCGACGGGTTCGAGACCTGCCGGCGCCTGAAGGCGGCCGAGGGCACCCGAGACATCCCGGTGATCTTCATGACCTGCCTCGGAGAAGTGGCGGACAAGCTCGTGGGGTTCGAGGCGGGGGGCGTCGACTACATCACCAAGCCGTTCGAGATTGAAGAGGTGCTCGCGCGGATCAGGACGCACCTGAGCTTGCGCGAGGCGCAGAAGGAGCTCGAAGCGAAGAACGCGCAGCTCGTGCGCGCCCACCAGGAGCTGGAGCAGCGGGTGCGAGATCGCACGGCCGAGCTGGCGAGCTCGAACGCCGCCCTCGAGGCGGAGAACGCCGAGCGCCGGCGCGCAGAAGTTGCTTTGCGCGAGAGCCAGCACCTGCTTCAGGCCATCTTCGACAACTCCACGGCGGTCATCTACGTCAAGGACCTCGAAGGACGCTATCTGATGATCAACCGCCGCTACGAAGAGTTGTTTCATGTGACCGCGCGGTCGATCGCCGGCAAGACCGACCATGATCTGTTCCCCGCGGAGTGCGCCGATGCGCTTCGCGCTTTCGATCGGCAGGTGGTGGCGGCCGGGGGGCCGCTGGAGATGGAAGAGATCGTGCCGCAGGACGATGGGCTCCACACGTACATCGCGATCAAGTGTCCGCTCTTCGACGAGTCGGGCCGGTCGTACGCGGTTTGCGGGATCTCCACGGACATCAGCGATCGAAAGCGGACCGAGGCGGAGCGGGAGATGCTCCTCTCCCGCGAGCAGGCGGCGCGGGCGGAGCTCGAGCGCACCGGGCGGCTGAAGGATGAGTTCCTGGCGCTGCTGAGCCACGAGCTGCGGACGCCGCTCACCGCGATCCTCGGCTGGTCGCAGCTGCTCCGTATGCGCGGCCCATCGGACGAGATCCTGGGCCGGGCGCTCGGGACGATCGAGCGGAACGCGCGGGCGCAATCCAAGCTCATCGACGATCTGCTGGACATGTCGCGCATCATCGGCGGGCGGCTGAGCCTCGACGTGGAGGCGGTCGATCTGACCGAG
Organism: Sorangium sp. So ce693; assembly: GCF_051521375.1. Lineage (NCBI taxonomy): Bacteria > Pseudomonadati > Myxococcota > Polyangiales > Polyangiaceae > Sorangium > Sorangium sp. So ce693. Next base: position 9,843,761 of record NZ_CP150347.1, on the reverse strand, counting down.
ATGCTCGAAACGCTGCTGGAGTCGACCGAGCCGGCGGCGAAGGCGAAGGGGATCCGCCTGGAGCTCAGCGTCGAGTCGCCAGGAGAACACGTCATCGGGGACCCGAATCGCCTCCAGCAGATCGTGTGGAACCTGCTCAGCAACGCGATGAAGTTCACGCGGCAGGGCGGGCAGGTGAGGGTGTCGCTGCGCCGCGAGGGGTCGTACGCGCGCCTCGCGGTGAGCGACACGGGGATCGGCATCGCACCGGAGTTTTTGCCGTACGTCTTCGAGCAATTCCGGCAAGCAGACGCCTCGACCACGCGCGAGTACGGCGGGCTGGGTCTGGGCCTCTCGATCGTGCAGCACCTGGTGGAGCTGCACGGGGGGACGGTGGAGGCGGCCAGCGCAGGGAAGGACCAGGGGGCGAGCTTCACGGTGAAGCTGCCGCTGGAGGTCAAGCACGTGGCGGCGCTGGCCGGAGGAGAGCCGCCCTCGGCGCCGCAGCGCCGGCCATCACGGCCTCGTGGCGGGGAGCTCTTGAATTTGAAGGGGGTGCGGGTGCTGGTGGTGGATGACGAGCCGGACACGCGAGAGCTGCTCCTGCGGATACTGGCGGAGTGCCAGGCGGAGGTGCGGACGGCGGGCTCGGTCGTCGAGGCCCTGGCGGAGCTGGAGCGAGACCAGCCGATGGTCCTGGTGAGCGACATCGGCATGCCGCACGAGGGCGGGTATGAGCTGATCCAGAAGGTACGGCAGTTGCCGGAAGAGCGTGGGGGGAGCGTGCCGGCGCTGGCGTTGACCGCGTTTGCGCGCGCGGAGGATCGCGCGCGGGCGCTCAGGGCCGGATACCAGATGCACCTGGCCAAGCCGGTGAAGCCGCCGGATCTGGTGGCGCACGTGGCGACGTTGGCCGGGCGAATCCATGGCGGGGCGAGGTGAGTCGAGGCCGAGCGCGGACCTGTGGACGTTCATCGGCTCCGTAGGGTGTAGCTTCGGCCAATCAAAAGAAGCGAATGATGAGATCGTCGGCGAGCGCTGGCCTGATGCCGCGCGACTGTCACCGTTCGTGGTGACGCTCGGCACCCGCTTGCGGGAGAAGCGTATTCCTGCGCGGAGAGCCCGACACTTCGGCTTCTTGTATTGCGCGCTGCGGCATGGCCGTGAGCGAGCCGGCGCCGGGGTCCGGCTCCCACTCCCGCGGCTGCGGACCGCGCTGGGCCCGTTCAGCTCTCCCGCGGCCCGCCGCTCGTGCATCCGGGGGCTGGTCGGCGGCGAGTCGGCCCGAAGCCAGGGGCAGCTTGCGCAAATTTCGATGCCGGGCATTCTGCCTGTGCGACGGGCCCTTGGCGTCCGGCGAAACCTTCCCGATAATCCCGACCCGTTCAACCCTCGAGAAAACAGTGGAAACGAAAAATTCTACCATCATTTACACGAAGACGGACGAGGCGCCGGCCTTGGCCACCTATTCGCTCCTCCCGATCGTCGAGGCGTTCACGAAGGCCGCCGGGGTCCGGGTCGAGACGCGCGACATCTCCCTGGCGGGCCGCATCCTCGCCAACTTCCCCGAGCGCCTGACGGACAACCAGAAGCTAGGCGACCACCTGGCGGAGCTCGGCGAGCTGGCCAAGACGCCAGACGCCAACATCATCAAGCTACCCAACATCAGCGCCTCCATTCCGCAGCTCGTGGCCGCCATCAAGGAGCTGCAGCAGCAGGGCTACGCCGTGCCGGACTATCCCTCCGAGCCGAAGACCGAGGAGGAGAAGGCGACCAAGGCGCGTTACGCCAAGGTGCTCGGCAGCGCCGTGAACCCCGTCCTGCGCGAGGGCAACAGCGATCGTCGCGCCTCGCCGGCCGTCAAGGACTACGCCAAGAAGCACCCGCACTCGATGGGCGCGTGGAGCCGTGAGTCGAAGAGCCACGTCGCGCACATGTCGAGCGGCGACTTCTATGGCAGCGAGAAGTCGGTCGTGGTGGACAAGGCGCAGGAGCTGAAGATCGAGCTCGTCGCCGGCGGCAAGACGACCGTGCTCAAGGCGAGCGTCAAGGTGCAGGCGGGCGAGGTCGTCGACGCCAGCGTGATGAGCGCCAAGGCCCTGCGCGCGTTCTACGCCGAGCAGGTGGCGGACGCGAAGAAGCAGGGAGTGCTGTTCTCCCTGCACCTCAAGGCCACGATGATGAAGGTCAGCGACCCGATCCTCTTCGGGCACGCCGTCAGCGTGTTTTACGCCGAGGCGCTCGAGAAGCACGCGGCCACGCTGGCCAAGGTCGGCTTCGACCCGAACAACGGCATCGGCGACCTGTACACGAAGATCCAGAGCTTGCCGGCAGACGAGAAGGCGGCGATCGAGGCGGACATCAAGGCCCTCTACGAGCAGCGCCCGACGCTCGCCATGGTCGACTCCGACCGCGGCATCACCAACCTGCACGTGCCCTCGGACGTGATCATCGACGCCTCGATGCCGGCGGCCATCCGCTCCAGCGGCAAGATGTACGGCACGGATGGCAAGCTCTACGACGCCAAGTTCACGATCCCCGATCGCTCCTACGCCGGCATCTACCAGGCGACGATCGAGTTCCACAAGCAGCACGGGGCGTTCGATCCGCGCACGATGGGCACCTCGCCGAACGTGGGGCTCATGGCGCAGGCCGCGGAGGAGTACGGCTCACACGACAAGACCTTCAAGATCGCCGAGAGCGGCACGGTGCGCGTCGTCGACGCCGCCGGCAACGCCCTGCTGGAGCAGAAGGTCGAGGCCGGCGACGTCTTCCGCGCTTGCCAGACGAAGGACATCGCCATCAAGGATTGGGTCAAGCTGGCCGTCTCCCGCGCGCGCGCCACCGGCGCCCCGGCGGTGTTCTGGCTCGACGAGAACCGCGCCCACGACAAGAACCTGATCGCCAAGGTCAAGGGCTACCTGCACGAGCACGACACCAAGGGCCTGGAGCTCCCGATCAAGAGCCCTGTGGAAGCGATCAAGTTCACGCTCGCCCGCATGAAGGAGGGCAAGGACACCATCAGCGTCACCGGCAACGTGCTGCGCGACTACCTGACGGACCTGTTCCCGATCCTGGAGCTGGGAACCAGCGCCAAGATGCTCTCCATCGTGCCGCTGCTGGCCGGTGGTGGTCTGTACGAGACCGGCGCCGGCGGCTCGGCGCCGAAGCACGTCCAGCAGCTGCAGAAAGAGAACTACCTGCGCTGGGACTCGCTCGGTGAGTTCCTGGCGCTGCAGGTCTCGATCGAGGACCTCGCCAACAAGACCGACAACGCCAAGGCCAAGGTGCTCGCCAAGGCGCTGGACACGGCGATCGGCCTGTTCCTCGAGAACAACAAGAGCCCGGCCCGCAAGGTCGGCGAGATCGACAACCGCGGCAGCCACTTCTACCTCGCGCTCTACTGGGCGCAGTCCCTCGCCAAGCAGACCGAGGACAAGGAGCTGGCGGCGAAGTTCGGCAAGCTCGCCCAGACCCTGACGGACAACGAGTCCAAGATCGACGGCGAGCTGATCGGCGCGCAGGGCAAGCCCGTCGACCTCGGCGGCTACTACCATTTCGACGATCAGAAGACGTTCGCCGCGATGCGGCCCAGCGCCACGCTGAACGCGGCCATCGACGGCTTCTCCTGAGCCGCGCGGGGTCCCCGCCGAGCGCGCATGTGCCCACAGGCGACGCGCTCGGCGGCCACGGCCATTCAACCACCGCACGACCGAGTCACGCGCCGGGAGCGCGCCTTGACGCCCACCATCAAACGATGACACCATGTCTGAAATCGTTTGGTGGACTGGAGCAGGGAATGGCCGGACGAGGACGATCGATCAGCGGAGATAAGCCCAAGCCCGGCGCTGGCGGCGGTGGAGAAATCTCTCCAGGGAAGCTGGATCCGTTCGAAGGGAAGGACTCCTTCGACGGTGAGACGTTCGATGGGCTCACCCTGGAACGAGCGGACCTGAGCGACCGAGATTTCTGCGGCTGTGTGTTCCGGCGTTCGAAGCTCGGCGAGAGCCGCTGGACGCGCGTTCGGCTCGAGAACTGCGTCTTCGAGAGCTGCGATTTGACCAAAGCCGACCTCACCATGCTCTCGCTGCGCGGCGTGGCGTTCAACTCCTGCAAGCTGATGGGCGTCGACTGGACGAACATCGCGAAATTCCCCGACGTGTCGTTCGAGGATTGCGACTTGCGGTATGTCATCATGGATTCGCTCGCGCTGCGCAAGACGCGCTTCGAGCGGTGCGCGATCACCGAGTCGGTGTTCGCCGCGACAGACCTCGCCGGGGCCGTGTTCGAGGAGTGCCGCTTCGCGGGGACGCGCTTCGAAAACTGCGACCTTCGAAACGCGCAGTTCCCTCGAGCCCAGGATCTGTTCATCGATCCGGCGAAGAACAACGTGAAGGGCGCCCGCATCTCGCTCGAGGCGGCGATCCTCCTCGCGGCCTCGTTCGGCATGCACGTGCTCGGCTTCACGGAGAAGGACGGCAGATAACGGCCCGGGTCGCCGTGCGCCGCGGCCTCGAAAGACCTGCATCCTTCACGGCTTCGCGGCGCTCCCCAGCTCGGCCGGGAGCGCCGCGTCGAGCCAGGCCTCGAAGGTGCTCGACAGCGCGCAGGTCGCCGCGCCGCCGCAGAGGTCCGCGCGCTTGGCCGCGAGCTCGCCCTCGATCGCCTCCCGCGTGGCTCCCAGCGCGCGCGCGCAGACGAGGTTCTTCGCCGTCTGAGCGACGTTCACGCCGCTGCCGGCCGTCACAACGATCGCCGCGGGCTTCTTGCCGCACGCGCGGCCGAGCGCCGCGGTCGCGCTGGCGTCGGTCGCTGAAAACGAGCCGTCCTGCACCGAGTGGAAATAGAACTTCGGCCCGGTCACACGCGACGGGCAGCTCTTCACGCCGCAGTCCGCGCCGAGCCACGCGACGAAGGGACCGTAGCTCCCGATGTCGGGCCGCATGTCGTGATCGAGGTGCTCGATGCCGAGGCCGCCGGAGACGCTCGGGGCCTTCGCATAGGCGGACACCGCTCCGTTCGAGAACGTCCAGACCGGGCTCGGCGCCGCCGGCTTCGCGCCCGCGGCAAGCGCGTTGAGCTCGTAGGGGACGATGAGCTCGTCGTTGCCGTCGTCGTCGAAGTCATACACGTTCAACGCGGAGATCGCGAGTCCACCGGGCGCGACCTCGATCGTTCCGAGCGGCGCCGCGGAGCGCTTGCCTTCGAGGTCGATCCGCACCACCTCGATGTCGAAGGCGAGCGCCCGCGCCGCGCCCTCGCCGGCGCCCGCGAATCGCGTCAGCGACAGCGCCCAGGAGCCGAGCCCCGCCGGCTGGCAGACCCCGAATTTCGGCAGGCGCGTCGCCTCGGCCGCCGAGACCTTCTCGGGCCCTTCGAGCTTCTGCGCGTTGGAGATGCGCGCTCGGTTCTGATCGAGGAGCTCCTGGCAAGCGCGCCGGTGCGACACCACGGAGCCGGCCCAGTCGAGCTTCGCGGTCGTCCCGTCGATCTGGAGCTCGTAGCGCGTGTCGGTCCACTCCAGCGTGACGCTCTGCTTCGCTTCGGCCCGGAACGGAGCGACGAGCCGGAGCTCGCCGCGCTCGTCGGCGAGGACCTCGTTCGACGGGCCCGCGTCGGGATCCTCGCCGGCGTCGGCGGTCGCCGCGGGCTCGCTCGGCTTTTCGGCTGCGGCCTCCGCGCTCGGATCGTGGAGCACCGCGCGGACGGGGTGCCCTCCGGTCCCGTTCTTCTTCCGGCAAAGCAGCTCGAGCCAGCCGTCGAGGCTCTTCGCTTCGCAACCGAGGCCGACGGCCGCTGCGATCGGCTCGCTCCGGCCGTCCTTGAAGGACGCCGGCGCACCAGAAGGCGCCGGCGCAGCCGACGGCGGAGTCGGCTCGGTGGGCGCCGCAGCCGCGGGCGCGGGGGCCGACGAGGCTGCCTCCGCGGCGGCCGGCGACGCTGACTCCGCGGCGGCCGCCGCCGGTGCGCTCGATCCGGCGCTCGGTCCCGAGCTCGCCGCCGGCAGGCCGGCCTCCTCGGATTTCTGACAGCCAACGAGAATCCCCAGCAGAAAGCAAGCGCTCAGTCTCTTCATGGTCCGGTCCCCTGGATCTAGCAGCCTGCGTACCAGCTCGGAGGCACGGGTGAAATGCCTCTGCTGGCCCAAGGATCGGCCGTGGCGCGTGTCGGGGCGGCCACGGCGTCGTGTTCCGGGCGCGCCGGGCGAACCGAGCTCGATCCTCGCCCGCCAGATCGGATAGGCTGAGCGTCCCATTCAATCGCGGCGTCAGGCGCCTGGAGAGAGCAGATGAGCGAGTCCAGCATTCACGGGGGTTGCCTTTGCGGGGCGGTGACATTCGAGGTCGACCCGCCGTTCCAGTTGATGGCCCATTGCCATTGCTCGCGCTGTCGCAAAAGCACGGGCGCGGGCCACGGCACGAATCTGGCCGTCGATCCCGGCCAGCTCCGATGGCTGTCAGGGGAAGAGGCCATCACACGCTATGAGCTGCCCACGGCGAAGAGCTTCGGGAAGTGGTTTTGCAGCCATTGCGGGTGTCCCGTCCCGCGCATGAGGCGGGGCGGCAAGATCATGGTCGTCCCGGCGGGGTCGCTGGATACGGCGCCGCCCATCTCGCCGACGGATCACATCTTCTGGGCATCCAGAGCACCGTGGGGGTGCGCCAGCGGAGGGCTTCCGACCCACGATGAGTACCCAGCGTCGTGGTAGGACGACCGGGCGTGTCGTCCCCTTGAGCGTCGCGCAGGGTCAGCGGGTCACGCTGCTGTCCGGTCCGGCGCCCTTGGGGGGCTCGTAAGGCTCGGGGCTCTTGCCGACGGTCCTGAGGTTCACGAGCTTGTTGAGCAGATCGAACCAGAACGGCGCGCCGAGGGAGGCCGCGGCCGCGGTGATGAGGATGCCGGGGGTCAGGAGCCTGTCGAGCACCCCGCGGATCCAGCCGACGATGCCCTGGCCGAGGATCGCCGCGATCGCGTTCCAGAGCTTCGGAACGCTCGTGTGCTCGGGGGCCTTCACGCCCCAGGTGATCTCGACGTCGAGCCCGGTGAGCCGGGAGCGAGCGCCGCTGGCCTCGGCGATCGCGGACATGATGTCCTCGTTCTGGTCGACGCCGCCGGCCTGAGGCGCGGCGCGGGGCGGCGACTTCGCTATCTCCTGCGCCGCCGCGATCAGCCGGGCGCGCACCACCGCGTCGCGCGAGAGCGCGCCCGCGAGGCGGATGCTGTCGGCGTTGAACCCGACGCAGAGGACGAGCGCCGTCGCGCTGATGATCAGCTGCGCGCGGCGCTTGTACCGGCCGGCGGCCCGGTCCATGGCGTCATTGAACCAGCGCTCCAGCCGGATGTTGGCCTCGCGCATGTCCTTGACCGTGGAGTCGACGATCGTTGTGAGGGCGCGCCGGAGATCGCTCTTCGGCGGCATGCTCCGGAGGATGTGCTTCAGCTCGTCGAGCGGGTCCTCGTCGCGGCTCGGCGCCGCCGCGATCTCGCCCGGCAGAGGCGCGGAGGCGCTCGCCTGCGGCGGCGGGACGCCGTCGCTCGCCTGCTGCGAAGGCGCGGAAGCGGCGTCGCTCGTCGGCGAAGGCGCGGCGCCGGCGCCGCTCGGCGAAGGTGCGGCGGCGGCGCCGGCCTGCGGGGGCGGCGCCGCTGCGCTGTCGGGCCAGGGGACCTGCCGCAGGGTGTCGATGAGCGCGGCCACGAACGCGTGCGACGGGATGTAGGACGGCCCTACCCAGCCGTACTTGAGATCCTTGATCAGCGGGTGCTCGCGGAGCCTCTCCGCGAGCGGGCTCGGGTGCGGTCCCGGCATCACCCGGGTGCGCACGAACACGACAGCGACCCGCGCCACGCGCTTCATGACGTGCTCCAGCGGGGGGCTCTTGGGGGCGGCGGTATCGGCGGCGCCGGGCGACCGCTTCACGTGCGCGTCGAGCTCGCTATCGGCCAGCATGATCTCGATGCTCTGCGCCAGGTTGAGCGCGCGCAGCCGGAGCACGCCGGCGAGCGCCTCGTGGATGGCCGAGCAGAGGACGCTGAGCAGGAAGAAGACGCTGACGAGGCCGATCGCGATGTCGAGGGTCGTTCCCATGGGCATCCGGAAGGGCAGGGCGCGCTGCGGCGCGAGGCGCAGGCCGGCGCGCGTCGCGCGCTCCCCCGGCCAGCAGGGACAGGGAGGAAGAGGCGGCCCTGCGAGCGCCCGTTCCCCGCCGCGGCCCGACCAGCAACTCCCCTCCGCGGCCCCATAAGCATACGCCACCCGGCGCCGCGGAGCGAGCGCGAGAGCGAGCTCGCTCCCGCGCGTCATCCCGCGCGTCATCCCCGCTCGATACCCCGGGATCTTGGTCTACCATCACGCCCCCGTGACGAGCTCCACGCTACCCCCCGAATCGCGGCGCAGCAGCGTGCCGCAACCGCACGCCGCCTGGGTCCAGGAGAGGGCCGACCTCGACCGGACGACGCTGCGGCCCAGGCGCGCCCGGCTCGTGCACGAGCCGCCGCCGGCGTCGCCGCCCGGAACGCTCGTCATCGAGGAAACGCAGCGGCCGAAGATCTTCGTCATCGACTACGACGCCGAGGTCGTGTCCGAGAAGGAGATCCAGCGCGTCGACGAGTGCATCCCCTACCTCACGGACGACCGGCCCTCCATCACGTGGGTCGATGTCCGGGGGCTCGGGCACAAGGGCACCTTCGAGCGGCTGGGCGAGATCTTCCGTGTCCACCCGCTCGCGCTGGAGGACATGGTCAACGTGCCCCAGCGGCCGAAGGCGGACGTCTACGGCGGCGAGCACGTCCTCATCATCGCGCGGATGGTGCAGGTCAACGAGCGCTGCGTGCTGCGCACCGAGCAGCTGGCCATCCTGGTCGGCAAGAGCTTCGTCCTGACGGTGCAGGAAGAGGCCGACTGGGACGTCATGGAGGCCGTGCGGGAGCGAATCCGCACAGGCCGGGGCACGATCCGGGAGCGGGGCGCCGATTACCTGGCGTACGCGCTGCTCGACGCGGTGGTCGACGGCTTCTTCCCGGTGCTCGAGCGGCTCGGCGAGCACATCGAGGACCTGGAGGTCGAGGTGATCGACGCGAAGCGCCGGATGTCGAAGCCGATCCACGATCTGAAGCGGGATCTGCTCACGCTCCGGCGCGCGATCTGGCCGCAGCGCGATCTCGTCAACGCGCTGCTCCGCGAGGACAACCCGATCATCGCCAAGGACACGCGGCTCTACCTGCGCGACACGTACGATCACGCGGTGCAGCTGATGGACATGGTCGAGACCTACCGCGAGCTCAGCTCGGGCCTCATGGATCTCCACCTCTCCGGGATATCGAACCGGATGAACGAGATCATGAAGGTGCTCACGATCATCTCGACGATCTTCCTCCCGGTCACCGCCATTGCAGGCATCTACGGGATGAACTTCCACCACGAGACCTCGCCGTACAACATGCCGGAGCTCGACTGGTATTACGGCTATCCGTTCGTATGGCTCCTGATGCTGGCGAGCGTCGTCGGGCTGCTCACGTACTATCGCCGCAAGGGCTGGATCAGGAAGGACGACGACGGCGCCTGAACGGCGGCGCCGGCGGCGATGGCGAGCGCGGCGCGTCAGCGCTTCTTCGCGGGCGCGTAGAACGCGAGGTTCCTGAGCAGGCGCGGATCGCCGGGGCGGCGCGCGAGGGCCTTGCGCAGCGCCGCCTCGCCGGCGGCGAGCTCGCCGACGTGGAAGGCGCTGGTGGCGACGAGGTCGAGCAGCTTGTGCTCGTAGACCTCGGCGTCCACGAAGAGGGTGGCCTGGGCGGGGAAGGGGAGGGCGGCGCCGCGGGAGGCGAAGAGGTAGGTCAGCGGCCAGCACCGCTGCCCGTACCAGTGCCAGGCGACGGCGAAGAGCGGCTCGGCGCGGTGCGGGCTGTGGGCGTGGGCGTCGAGGTAGCGCTGCTGCACCTCGGGCCAGGGGCGCCCGAGCGCGGCGGCGGTGCGCGCCATGCGGAACAGCGATTCGTAGGCCTCCTCCTGCCAGCCGCCGAGCGCGGCGCGCCGCTCGTAGGCCTCGAACGCCTCCGCGTGCCGGCCGAGGCACTCCAGCGTCTGCGCGAGGTAGAAGGCGGCGCGGGCGTCGCGGGGGGATCGGGCCAGCGCGGCGGAGAGCAGCTCCAGGTCGCGCTGCCATCTCCGGGTCTGGGCGGCGGCGTCGCGGCGAGAGAGGTCGTGGACGATGTGGGCGTCGGGGACGCGGATCGAGGGGGGCGGCTCGCCTTCCTTGGAGAGCACCTCGTGGGTGGCGCCGACGTAGCGCCACCCGGCCGAGGCGCGGGCGAGCCGGGCGGAGTCATAGACGGAATCGCCATAGCGTACGCGGACGTGGTAGGCGCCGTGCCCCGGGCCCGACGCGTCGCGGCGCTCGTCGCAGAAGCGACGGAGCGCGTCGCCCGCGACGAGGCGCTCGTCGCCGCTCAGCATGAGGGTGAACACGGCCGCGTCGCCGGCCAGATCGAGGGCGCGGCTGCGCGTCGTGCCGAAGTCGATGAAGGGCTCCTCGACGAGGTCGCCGGGGACGCCGGCCATGGCAGAGCGCACCAGGGCCTGTGTGCCGTCGGTGGAGCCGGTGTCGAGGACGGTGAATCGGTCGACGTGGGGCCTGACGGAGGCGAGGGTCTCGCGGATGGAGGGGGCCTCGTCCTTGACGATCATGACGAGCGCGAGGAGGGGGGGCGTCACGGGAGCAGTATGCCGCCGGACGCCGGTGGACCGGGGCAATTAAAAATTGAAGAGGAGACGGGCGCGCGCGCGCCGGAAAGCGGGAGAGGTAACGCGCGGCGGCGGAGGTGCGGGCGTGCTCTCTGCGAATTGGTCGCGGCCCTGGCGTTCTGTATACTCTCCATGTCATCGCAATGAACATGCGCGGACGCTGGAGTGCTCTCCTGTTCATCGGCGCGGCGGCGCTCCTCGCGCTTGCCGGCAGGGCGGAGCGCGCCTCGCACGATTCGGGCTCTGCTCCCGGAGGGCGCGGACCGCCGGGCCACCCGCACTTCGAGAAGGCGCTCGACGTGGAGGTGTTCCAGCGCGGAAACATCCACACGCACACGTCCCTGAGCGACGGGGACAGCGAGCCGCGCGACGTCGTCCGCTGGTACCGCGAGAACGGGTATTCCTTCGTGGCGCTGACAGACCACAACCAGCGCGTCGATCCTGCGATGTTCCAGGATCCCTCGTCGACGTCGAATTTCGTCGTGATCCCCGGCGAGGAGGTCACGATGTGGGCAGAGGGGAAGCCCGTGCACGTGAACGCGCTCTGTACGCGCGCGACGATCGGCGGGGGCGCCTTCCTGACCAAGGGGGAGGCGCTGAAGTGGGCGATCGGCCGTGTGTGGGCGGAGGGGGGTGTGGCGCTCATCAACCACCCGAATTTCGACTGGACGTTATCGGCCGGCGACCTCCTGGCGGCGCCCGCGGCGGAGCTCCTGGAGATCCACAGCGGGCACCCGTATGTGTACACGGACGGCGACGCGACGCGCCCATCGCACGAGGCGCTATGGGACGCTGTGCTGACGGTGCGCGGCGCCGCGGGAGGGGGGATCGTCGGCGTCGCGGTGGACGATCTGCACCAGCTCATGGCCGGATCGGGCGCGCCGCCCGCGGGGCCCGGCCGCGGGTTCATCGAGGTGTTCTCGCGGGAGGCGTCGCGCGCCGCGATCTGCAGCGCGCTCGCCGGGGGACGGCTCTACGCGTCGTCCGGGGCGAGGCTGCGGAGGATCGCGATCGCCGGGGACGCGTTCTCGGTCTGGCCGGTGGCGGCGGGCGCGGTCGTCGAGTTCGTCGGGCGGGGCGGGCGCGTGCTGGAGCGGCAGCAGCCCACGGAGGGCCGGGCGACGTACCGGCTCCGCGGCGGGGAGCGGTACGTGCGGGCGCGGATCACGCGGCCGGACGGGAAGCGGGCGTGGACGCCGGCGTACGCGACCGTGGAGCCGTGAGCGCCGCGGGCGTCGCGGGCGCTGCGGACGCCAGATTGCCCTCCCCAGCGGCTCACGCCCCCCCGCGCTTCCCGTCCAGCCGGGCCAGCACCGCGCGCGGCGACATCGTCGCCCGGTAGACATAGATCTCCCCGGCTTCGTCGTCGCCCAGCACCTCCTCGCTCACGCGGAGCTGCTTGCCGACCGCGAGCAGGATCCTCGCCGGAAACCCCTTCCGGATCAGCTCGACGCGCCGCCACACCGCGTCCCGGCTCCAGAACCCGAACGCCTCGAGGTACACCTCCTCCCCGGTCTCCGCGTTCAGGAACACCAGGTCAGGGACGCACACCACCTCTCCGGGCAGCGCGAACAGCCGCTCGTTCGGCGACACGGTCCAGGGCGACCCGAGCTTCCTGAACCCCTCGCAGAACGCGTCCAGCTCGGGTGTCGTCTCTGCGAGCTCGCGCCCATGGTACAGGAGGCCGTCCGCCGGGCCGATCTCGACCGCGAGCGGCTCCTTGTCGCGCCCCCAGCGCAGGTCGGCCCGCAGCCGGAACGAGGCGCACGAGAGCACCGACGGCAGGAACATCGCGAGCCGCAGGCCATACCGCTGCACCGCGTCGAACAGGCTGAACGGGCCGTCGAGCGCGATCGTGTAGCCGGAGACCGGATCGCCCTGGACCACGTGGATGAGCCCGTGGAAGCGCGCCGCCCGGAAGATCCGCCGGTACCGCTGGGCGCTCTCCCCCTCGATGCGGATCGTCACCTGCGTCGCCCGGAGGAGGATCGACTGCGCCAGCGCCAGGTTGTACCGATCCAGCAGGATCTCGGGCGCGTCCGCGGCCGCGCGCCGGAGGATCTCGGCGCCGCGCAGGTCGGCGTACAGGCCCGCCTCGATCGCGGCGGGCGTCGTGCCGAGCCGGGCGGCCACCTCGTCGAGCACGGCCGCGCGATCGAAGCGGGCGCGGACGTCGAGGGCGCGGTGCGCCGCCGCCGCCGCGTGGAACAGCTCGCGCCGGAGCGCCTCGGGATCGACGCCCTCCTGCACCTCGTACTCGCAGCCGTCCTCGAGCACCTTCCTCAGGCCGAGCGAGGCCACGCGATCCCGCGCGGGCACCTCGATGGCGTCGAGCGCGGCCTCGACGTCGTCGCGGCGCTCGCCGACGCGCTGCGAGAGGATGTCGAGGTACGCCCGCGCGACCGGCAGCAGGCGCTCGGCGGCCGCCCCGCGGAGGTACTGCGGCACGACCATCCCGCCCCGGCGGCGGACGCGGACGAGGTCACTGGTAAGCAACGTGCTCCCGGCGCTTGTCGCTCACCCGCTGCTCGCTCGTGCCGAGGGCCACGAGCTCGTAGAGGATCGCCGTCTTGTTCTCGCTCCGGCGCAGGATGCGGCCGAGCCGCTGGACGTGCTCCCGCACCGAGCCGCTGCCCGACAGGACGATCGCCACGTTGGCCTCGGGCACGTTGACCCCCTCGTTCAGCACCTTCGAGGTGACAACCGCCGACAGCGCGCCGCGGTTGAAGGCGTCGAGGATGGCGCTGCGCTCCTTCACCTTGGTCTGGTGGGTGATCGCCGGCAGCAGGAACTGCCGCGAGATCTGGTAGACCGTGGCGTTGTCCTCGGTGAAGACCAGGGTCCGATCGGCGCGGTGGGCGTGGAGCAGCCGGGCGAGGACGTCGATCTTGCCGGGCGCGCACAGCGCGAGGCTGCGCTGGCGGCGGTACGCCTCGAAGGCGCGGCGGCCGGCGTCGGACTGCGAGCTCAGCAGGATGAACTGGCCCCACCCCTCGGGCATGCGGATGCCGCTCGCGCGCAGAAAGCCGATGTACACGGCGCGCGCCGTCTCGTACGCGGCGCGCTCGTCGTCCGAGAGCGGCACCTCGAGCCGGACGACGTCGTAGGCCGCGAGGTACTGCCCGGAGAGCTCGGTGATCTCCCGGCGGAAGACGATCGGGCCGATGAGGTCGTCGTAGCCCCGGCCGTCGGCGCGCTCGGGCGTGGCGGTGAGGCCGAGGCGGAAGGGCGCGAGGCACATCTTCGCGGCGAGCGCGTACGACGGGCTCGGCAGGTGGTGGCACTCGTCGAAGATCACGAGGCCGAAGCGGGCGCCGAGCCGGTCCATGTGGGCGTGCGCGGAGTCGTAGGTGGTCACCGTCAGGTCGAGGACGTCGTGATAACCGCCGCCGAGCAGGCCGATGGGGACGCCGAACGCGGCGGAGAGCCCGTCGTACCACTGGTTCAGGAGATCCAGGGTGGGGACGACCACGAGCGTGCTGCGCTGCCGCGCGGCGATCGCGAGCGTCGCGACGAACGTCTTGCCCGCGCCCGTCGGGAGCACGACAACGCCCCGGCTGCGCCGCCCGGCCCAGGCGTCGAGCGCCTCGCGCTGGTAGGGGAACGGGTCGTGCTTGGCGAGCGGCGCGAGCGGGAGCGCCTCGTACTTGCGGGCGCCGTCGGTGAACGGGACGCCGCGGGCGCGGAGCCTCAGGACGAGCTCGGCGTAGTCGATCGCCGGCACGCGGTAGACCCGCTCGCGCGCGTCCCAGCGGCAGGACGCGGGCAGGCACGCGGGGTCGAGCGGCGCGCCCTCGGCGGGATCGCCCGCGTCGCCGCCGTCGGGCTCGTCCGCGCGCTCGTCTGCGTTTGATGCCAGCGCGCTGCTGTCGATCGCAGGCGCAGCCGCGAGCGCCGGGCGCGGGGCGAGGCCTTCGATGCGGAGGGTGCCGCCCTGGAAGCTCAGGGCGATCGGCGCTGTGCGGACCGGCTCGGTCATCGGCGCGCTCTTTTGCCGCGGGCAGGGCCGCGTGCCAAGCGGAGATGGCCGGCGATCAGGCCAGCTCGGTCGGCATGACCGAGGCGCCCCGGAGCGGCGCGCGGTAGCGCACCCAGACGAGGGGGGACTCGTGCAGCGTGATCGTGAGGGCGCTTCCGGCGCTCACCGGGAGCTTGCGGCCGAGCTCGCGGTGGATGTAGCGCGCGATGAGCTCCGGCGTCGAGCGCTTGCCCTCGAACGCGGGGTGTTCGTCGAGGTTCCGGTAGTCGATCTCGGCGAGCACGGCGCGCAGGCCATCCCGCAGCGCGCTCGTCTCGACCACCTGGCCGAGGGGCGAGAGCTCCTCGCGCTCCACCTCCACGCTGACCGTGTACGTCGCGCCGTGCAGGCGCTGCGCAGGGCCGAACTGCACGCCCTTGAGGCTGTGGGCCACCATGATGTGATCGCGGACGCCGACGGTGTACATGGGTCCACTATACCCGCCCCACCGGCGCTGGAGGGAGATCCCAATCGCCTGTCACGGCACACCGGAGTAAGGTGGGGGCGACCCCCCGTCCAGCCCCCGCCGCGGCGGACGGGTTCGTGCGGGACGCAGTGACCGGTTGACCGTTGCCAGGGAGGATCGCCGATGAACAGCGAAGCGAGCGTGCTGGCCCCAGGGTTCCTCATCGCGTCGCCGCCGCTCGGCGATCCGAACTTCGACCGGACGGTCGTGCTCTTGGCGGTGCACAGCGAGGGCGGGGCGCTGGGGTTCGTGGTGAACAGGCCAGCGCCGATGACGCTGGGGGAGCTCCTGTCGTTCGCGGGTTATGGCAACGACCTGAAGGACCCGGCGCCGGTTTACCTCGGCGGGCCGGTCCAGCCGAGCTCGGGGTGGATCCTGTGCCTCGATCCGGCGCTCGGGGCCGAGGAGACAGGCGTGATCCCGGTGGGCTCCCGGGTGCGGGTCACGTCGTCCCGGAGCGCGTTCGACACGCTCGCGGCCGACGCGGTGCGCGGCACGGCCGCCGCGGACGACCCGCGGCGCAGGACGGTGCTCCTCGGTTACAGCGGCTGGGGGCCCGGCCAGCTGGAGCGAGAGATCGCCGGGGGCGCGTGGCTGCCCGTGGCCCTCGACGAGCGGATCCTGTTCGACGTGGCGGCGGACCAGCGCTGGGAGCAGGCCTATGCGCTGCTCGGCCTGCGCCCCATCGAGGTAATGTCGATGCGAAGCATCGGCGAAGCCTAGGTGAGGGGCAGACCCGCTTCGGATACGGGCCCATCTCGACGTTTTCGGTGCTCGGCGTACAAGAGTACGCCTGTGCGCCGAAAACGCCGATCTGGGCCCGTCTCCTGTGCGGGTCTGCCCCGCTGGCGTCCTCCTATGGGAAGAGGGCAGGGGATGACCCGATTGACGCGGCGGCCGTGAGGACGAACGTTGGCGGCCCGTCACGACTGGGCACGGAGGGCGCTCCCGGCGCCGGATTCGGTCCAGCGAGCGAAGAACACACGATCTACGAGAGGAGCGATGATGGAGATCAATATCGGAATCGATGCGAAGAACCGCGAGCTGATCGGCGCCGGGCTGGGACGCGTCCTCGCGGACACGTACACGCTCTATCTGAAGACCCACAACTTCCACTGGAACGTCACGGGGCCCATGTTCCAGACGCTCCACCTCATGTTCGAGCAGCAGTACAACGAGCTGGCGCTCGCCGTGGACCTGGTCGCCGAGCGCATCCGGGCCCTCGGCCTCCCCGCGCCGGGGACCTACAAGCAGTTCGTCGCGCTCTCGACCATCAAGGAGGACGACGGCGTCCCCAAGGCCACAGACATGATCAAGCGCCTCGTCGAGGGCCACGAGACGGTCGCGCGCACGGCGCGTGAGCTCTTCCCCGTGGCCGAGAACGCCAACGATCAGCCCACCTGCGATCTGATCACCCAGCGCCTGCAGGTCCACGAGAAGACCGCCTGGATGCTGCGCAGCCTGCTCGAGTAGCCCCCGCGTTGCGATGCGACCGCCGGCCGAGCGAGGCCGAATGGCACTACGCAGCGGCCGGCGGCGACGAGGAGCGCACGTATCCCTGGGGCGACACGTTCGTCGATAACCACGCGGTCTTCGGCTGCTACGGGGCCACGGAATCGTCAGGCGGCCCGTGCACGATAGGCGACATCCTGAAGGTCGGCGCGGGATCGAGCGAGGGAGGAGACGGACGGTGGGGGCAGGCGGACCTGGCGGGGAGCCTGTGGGAGTGGACGCTGGACGGGTACAGCAACAGCTATACGATCTCGAGCGGGGACATCGATCACTGCGACAACTGCGCGAACCTGACCGATACCGGCGATCGCGTCATCCACGGCGGATCGTTCGAGGACGATCCGGATCGCCTGATGGCGTCCGAGCGCCTTCCCAGCAAGCCCGCCGAGCGCTACTACGGCATCGGCGCCCGGTGCGCGAGGGATAGGTAGCGTCGCCCGCGCGGCGCTCCGGACACGGCGTCCGCCGCGGGGCGTCGCGTCGCCTTCCGACTTCCGACTTCCGCCCGGCTCAGCGCGCGTTCTTGACGAGGAACCCCTCGCCGTCGATCGCCACGGCGCGCTCCTTCAGCAGGCGGCCGACGGCTCGCTTGAACGCCTTCTTGCTCAGGCCGAAGAGCGCCCGGATCTCCTCCGGACTCGAGCGATCGCCGACCCTCGGCGCGCCCGGGCGCGAGAGCCGCGCGAGGATCGCCTGGGCGTCGTTCTCGACCTCCTCGTGCGCGTGACCGCGGAGCGAGAGCTCGATCCTCCCGTCGGGCAGCACGCTCGCCACGCGGAACCGCGCCGCCTGGCCGCGGGAGAGCGCGTGCGGCTCGTGGGCGGGGAGCAGGCCGACGAACCTGCGCTCGACGATGACGAAGAGGCCGATCCCCGGCTCGTTGCGCCACGCCTCGCCCTCGACCCACTCGTCGAGATCGAACTCGCCCTCGTCGCGCAGCATCTCGCTCACGCGCATCGTCCCCGCGAGGCGCCCGGTCCTGTCCACGAGCAGCCCCACCGGGTGCCGCTCGCCGACCCGCGGGTCGCGGGTCTGCTCCGCGCGGGGGATGAGCAGCTCCTTGAGCAAGCCCCAGTCGACGAAGGCGCCGAAGGGCGCGACGTCGGTGACCGTCAGAAAGGCGACCTCGCCAAGCGTGACCTTCGGCCGGCGCGTCGTGGCGATGGGGCGATCCTCGGAGTCGAGGTACACGAAGACCTCGAGCGCGTCTCCCTCCCTGGCGCCCTCGGGCACCTCGCTGCGCGGCAAGAGGAGCACCGGCGCGTCCGGGCGAAGGTCGCCCGGATCGGCCGAGAGGAAGGCGCCCGGCGGGCCGAACCGCCGCACCGGCAGGGTCACCACGCGCCCGAGGAGATGGTCGTACGGCATCGGCGCGCAGTCTTGCACAGGGCCAGGGCGCGCGGTCGGTCGGTCGCGTCTCTTTTTGACGCGATGACCTCCCGATCCCACAAATGAAGTCGAAGCTGCCTGAAAGATGCCAATGGTGAGCTGCCAAGGCGCCAGGGACGCCAAGGGCGGCATGTCCTCTCGGCGGCCTTGATGGTTCATTTCTCGCTTGAACGACGCGAGCGATCTTCTAAGAAGGCGAACGGGGTGAAGCTCTTCCAGGTCCTTCGGGGCGCGCCGCCCGCTGTGGCTCCGCGCGCGACGAGCGCGTCTCGTCGGGCGTGGAAGCGACTCGCGGTCGCCGCCGGTCTCCTGCTCGTCGCGCCCGTCGTCGTGGCGCACGGCCGCGTATGGCTCGACGGCGCGACGCCGTCTGAGAGCTCTGGCAGCCCCGCGCGCGGCCGGCTGCTGCACGGGCACCCGCTCCGCCCCTCGGGGCCCGGCTACGTGACCTACTCCTACCTGGGCGCCAGCCTCGGGCGCCAGTACGTGCACGGCGCCGTTCGCGGCGCGCTGGAGGAGGCGTTCGCCGCGTGCGCGGCCGCCAGGCCAGGGCGGCGCTTCGTCGTCGGGGAGACGGGCCACCGCGATGGCGGCCGGTTCTGGCCGCACCGCACGCACCAGAACGGGCTCAGCGTCGATATCTTCGTCCCGCTGCGCGACGGCGCGGGGCGGCCCGCGGACGTGTCGACCTATCCCTGGAACGAGCTCGGTTATGGCCTCGAGTTCGACGCGCAGGGCCGGTGGGGCGAGCTGATGATCGATTTCGACGATCTCGCGCGGCTCCTGTCGGCGCTGGACGAGAAGGCCAGGCCAAGGAAGCTCCGGATCCAGCGGATCTTCCTCGCGCCTGAGTACGTGCCGCTGCTGCTCGCGAGCCCCGCGGGCCGCAAGCTGGGCTCCCTCGCAGGGGCGATCCCACTCGGCCCGGTGTGGTGGCGACACGACGAGCACGTGCACATCGATTTTGCGTTCGCGGCCGGCGGCCCACTCTGAGCGAAGTCATCGACGGGTTGATGGCGCCGGAGCCGCTCGCGCTGCTCCTTCTGCCGGCCCAAGCCACGACCGAATCAGGCCCGTCGCTCGCCTCCACGCACGAGGCCGGCGGCTTGACGAGCCGGTTCCATGACGTTACCGCTGGGAAGGCCCGCGAGCGGCGCGGGTCGCGTGTCGCGCAGCGGGGAGGCGTGGAGCCCGCCATGGACGACCGCTCCGGATACCGCATGTACGTGTTCCGCAGCGGCCGCCGCGACGTCCCGGGGCGGCGGCTCGTCGACGAGCTCGCGGTCGACCTCCAGGCGATCGCCGGCCCCGGAGGCGCGGAGCGCCCTCGGGACGTGGTGCTCCGCGCCTTGATCCGCGCTGGCGAGCTCGAGTCCATCCTCACCGACGCCGGCGCGGAGGGCGCCTCGGCGCTGGCGCAGCTCACCGACGATCTCGCCGCCGCGCTGATCGACGGTGACGGCGCGCTCGCGATCGCGGACGGCCCGACGTCTGACCACGGACAGCCCGACGTCGGGCCACGACCAGCCAGACGTCTGGCCACGCCCGAGGCCCTCATGGCCGTCGAGGTCCCGGTGACCGTCTCGACCTCGCCGCCCGAGGGGTTCTCGTTCTACGCGCTCCACCCGCTCGATTTCGCCCGGCTGGCCGAGCGGCTCGCGTCCCCGCCGGCGCCGGTCCGGGTCGTCGGCATCCGCAGCATCGGCACGACCCTGAGCGCGGTGACGGCCGCGGCGCTTCGCCGGCAGAGGATCCGGGCCGGGCGCATGACCGTGCGCCCATCAGGTCACCCCTATGACCGCCGCGTCGAGCTCGATGCCGGGCAGCTCCGCTGGGTCGAGGACGGCATCGCCGAGGGAGCGCGGTTCTGGGTCGTCGACGAGGGGCCGGGCCTCAGCGGCTCCTCGTTCCTCGCCGCCGGCGACTCCCTGGTTCGCGCGGGCGTCCCGCGCGCGAGCATCGTTTTCCTCGGCTCCCGCGCGCCCGACCCCGACGCGCTCGTCGCGCCGGACGGCGCCCGCCGCTGGCGGTCCTTCCGCTCGGAGCGCGCCGAGGGCGGGGCGCAGCTCCCCGGAGACGCGGGCGAGCCCATCGGCGCCGGGGCGTGGCGCCGCCGCTGCTACGAGGACGAATCGCGCTGGCCGCCCTCGTGGACATCCATGGAGCGCCTCAAATACCTTTCCCGCGACGAACGCCGGATCCTCAAGTTCGAAGGGATGGGCCGCTACGGCGCGGAGTGTCTGGAGCGGGCTCATGGCGTCTTCCGGGCTGGTTTCGGGCTGGAGCCGCGCGACGAGGGCCAGGGATTCTTCTCGTATCCATGGCTCCCTGGCCGCCCGCTCCAGGCCGATGAGCTGTCCGCCGCGGAGCTCGAGCGCCTGGCCGACTACTGCGCCTTTCGCGCCTCGGCCTTCCCTGTGCCGAGCCCTGAGGCCGACGAGCTCATGGCGATGGCACGCACCAATTTCTCGCTGGAGATGCGGAGGGAGCTCCCGGGTGAGCTCCACCTGGAGCTCGCGCGTCCGGTGATCGTCGATGGCAGGATGGATCCCCACGAGTGGCGCAGATCCGCCTCGGGCGAGCTGGTCAAGGTGGACGCCTGCGGGCACGGCGACGATCACTTCCTCCCTGGCCCCGCGGACATCGCCTGGGATCTCGCCGGCGCCATCGTCGAGTGGCGGATGCCGCGAGGCGCCCGGCGCGCCTTCCTGGAGCGGTACCGGCGCCGCTCCGGCGATGATCCCGGGCGGCGCCTGCCGGCGTATCTCCTCGCCTACACGCTCCTGCGTCTGGGTCACGCCGCGATGGCGGCTGCGTCGCTCGCGGACGAGGGCGAGGCGCTGCGCCTCTCCGCGGCGCGACACCGCTATCGAGCGGCCCTGATCGAGGGCCTCCGCCCCGCGGCCGCCTCGCGGGCGCTCGGCTAGCATTGCGTGCCGGAAATCGCGCCAGGAATTCTGCGACGGCGAGGCGGGCGCGGATGACATCTCAATGAATTTCATTCTGTTCTGAGTGATTCACCGCCGAGCGGCTAACGCGTCGCCGGTAGCCGTCGCGTCGCCCGCTGCGGGCGGGCCGGCGTCGACATCGACCGCGCCCGTCGCGCGGTTGCGCAGCGGGCCGTTCGCAAGATGGATCGTGATCGACGACGGAGAATGCATCTCCTCCCACATTCTCCGTGATGCCTTCCTGCCTGGCGGATAGCCGCCGCTCTCTCTCGAAGTCACCTTTGCGCATTGACAGGCTCTCCGGGAGTGGAGCGCGGCACCGAAGAGAGCCGACGCGCGACGGTGAGCACCGGGGAGCTGTGCTTTGCGGTCGGCTCGCCTTAAGAAAGGAGCGTTCCAGCAGGGTCGTATCGGAGGGTCGCCATGAAAAACTCGTTCGCAAGTCAGGTCCCGGTCTGCATTCCCAAGCTTCCGCCGCCGGAAAAATGGAAGGAGCTGGCCGTGCAGGCGAAGGCCGTTCGTCCGGACAACCTGCCGCCGGGCTTCAATATCGACGACATCGATCCCACCGAGCACGGCAGGCTTGCGCTCGTCATCAGGCTACGGTGGCCGAAGACGGGGGTGAGGCTCAGCGTCGGCTTCCTCGACAATCCGGAGCCCGCGCTGCGGCGCAAAATCCTCGCGTACGCGAACATGTGGAACAGGACTGGAAATATCCAATTCGTCGAGACGCAGTCCTACGCGGCGAGCGCGGACGTCCGCCTCGCGCGTGGCGAAGGGGGCTACTGGTCGTGGCTCGGCATCGACATTCTCAACCACCCGGGTCAGCAGACGATGAACCTCCAAGGGTTCACGCTGAACACGCCGGATTCCGAGTTCGAACGGGTCGTTCCACACGAGTTCGGCCACACATTGGGGTTCCCGCACGAGCACCTCCGCGCGCAGATCGTCGAGCGCCTCGATTTCGAGAGGACGATCGCCTACTTCATGCGGACCCAGGGCTGGAGCCGAGAAGACGTGATTTTCCAGGTGCTGACGCCGCTCGAGGAGAGCTCGATCTTCGGCACGGCCAGGCCCGATGAGGAATCGATCATGGCCTACCAGATCCCCGGCGAGTGCACGAAGAGCGGGAGACCGATCCTCGGCGGAGTGACGATCAGCGACAGCGACTACGCCTTCGTCGCGCGCGAATATCCGAAGCCCTAGCGCTGAGCCGAGCCGAGCGCTGGTGCCGTAGGCGTCCGCCGCGCGCGCGTCCGTCGCGCGTGGCGGATTGACGCTCGGTAGTCCCCTACTATGAAGGTTCGCCATGAAGACCAGGAAGACCAAGCCAGCTGCTCCCCGCGCTCCCAGGGCAATGAGGCGGCCCGAGATCCCGCTCTCCCCGCACGCGGAGCGCGCTGCGGCGAGCCTCCACGTGGTGCTGATCGGTATCGACGTTTACTCCGGCGGAGTCTCCCCGCTCCGCGGCTGCGTCAATGACATCGACGAGATCCAGGAGTTGCTGCTGAATCGGCTGGGCGTGCCGGCGAATCGGATAAAGCGGTTCGCCGCCCCCCTGCGCGGCGGCCCGCCGCGGCCGACGACGGTGCCGACGCAGGCGCCGACCCAGGCGAACCTGATCGCGGCGCTCACCGCGCTCGGGGATGAGGTGCAGCCGGGCGACCGGGTGTTCATCTATCACTCCGGTCACGGCACGCGCAGCGAGGTGATCGATCCGAGGGACAACAGTCGCTATTATCGCGAGGCGCTGCTGGCGACGGACAGCAATATGGCGGATGGGGAGAGGCTCCTCTTCGATTGGGAGCTGAACAGGCTGCTCGGGAGGATCGCGGAGCGAACGCCGGCCGTGACGGTGGTGCTCGATTGTTGCTTCTCCGCGGGGGCGACGCGGGAGGTGCCGGAGAAGGGGGTACGCCCGCGGTTCGTCGAGTCGCCGCGGCCGTTCGTGCTTCGGCCCGAGGTCGCGCCGCCCCCGGCGACGGGGGAGCGAGGTGCAGCGAGGAGGCTGGGCGTCGGTGCGGGCGATTTCATGGTGGTAGCGGCCTGCCTCGACGACGAGCGGGCCCGCGAGTCGGACGGCAGCGGCGGTGAGCCTCCCGCACCAGGCCGGCAGCAAAAGACGCATGGCCTGCTCACGCGCGCGCTCGTGGATCAGCTGAGCGCGCTCGAGGATACCACGCTGTCGGAGCTGCGCTGGGGCCAGATCTGGCGCACGGTGGTCGCCAAGGTGGAGGCGCTGAACGCGAATCAGCACCCGTGGCTCTCGAGCTCCCCGGTGAGACGGGTGTTCGGCGGGCCGCCGGAGGAGGGAGACATCGGCTATTCCGTGACCTTCGATGCGGCGAGCGCGACCTATCGACTCAACGCTGGATCCCTGGTGGGCGTCACCGAAGGCGCGGTCGTGGCGCTCTATCCGGAGCTAGGGACGCCAGGCGCGACGGCGGTGTTTCCGCCGGTCGGCACGCCAGAGGATGTGAGAGAGCGAATCGGCCTCGTTCGCGTGATTTCGACCGCCCCCGCGACGTCGTCTGCGAAGGCCGATCCTGCGATGCCCCCGCCTTCGCCGCCGCCGAGCGCGCTCATGCGCGGTCGATTGATCCGGCCCGGCGAGGCAGCGAAGCTCGTCGTGGCGCTCGCGCCGCACGACGAGGCGATGGCGAACCGGCTCGCCGCCTCGCCGTTCCTGAAGATCGCGCAGGCGGGGGACAAGGGCCAGATCACGGTGGTGCAGCGCTCGGACAAGTCCTGGGCGATCACCGACGACATCTACGGGACCGGGGAGGAGCCGGGGCCGCCCCTGCCGACGCTGCCGTTCCTGGCGAACACCGCGCCGCCGGCCGACGCCAGGGACATCGCGGTCGCTCTGGTGGAGCACTATTACCTCTACGCCGCGCCCCTGCGAATCGCGCGCAACTGCGCCGATCTAGAGCATTGCCTCCAGATGACGCTCCTCGATTGCAACAAGCAGATCGGAGTGCTGCCGCCGGAGCTGGCCCAGAACCCGCCGCTGCCAGCGCTGCAGCCAGGCAGGCGGCCCAATTACGAGGTGAAGGCGGGCCGCTTCGACACGGTGAACGACAGGTGGATCACGCTCGGAGACTGCTACTGTATCCAGATCGAGAATACCTCGGACATCGACCTGTGGGTCACGCTCGTCAATTGCGACGGCGAGGGGCGCGTGAGCATCTACGCGAGCCGCTACCTCATCGCAAGGAAGAGCCGCGCGACCTTCTGGTCTTCCTCCGGCGTCCTCGGGGATCCGATGTGCGCGACGCTCGCGGCGGGGCAATCGCTCGGGGTGGATCGCTTCGTGGCAATCGCGACGACGAACAACACAGCGTCGCTCGATTACCTCAGGCGTGATACGTCCTTCGCCGAGATAGCGAGCGGAGTCGAGGAAAAGGGCGAGCACGCGCGCGGCGCATCGGAGCGCTGGACCGCGGACGTCGTGGTGGTGCGAATGACGGCGAAATAGAGCGGCTTCGGGTCGATGGCGGGGGGCGGTGACGAGTGGCCACGGGAGAGAGGAACTCATGATATCCCGGCATGATCTGTATGGCCTCCAGTGTGGCACTCTCCATGTGTTCGTTGATTTGCCGGAACGTGCGGTCCGTGATGCATTCGTCGACGAGGCCATCCGCGAGATGGAAGAGGCACGGAAAAAGGGGAAAAAAAGACTCCTGACCGGGCGCTTCGCCCGGGAGGAGCTGCAGCGCAAAATCGAGCGATTGGCGGCGCATCTCGCCACGGTAATCGATCTGGCCGCGCGAATGAAGGCCGCGCGCGATGGCGGCGACGCGCGCGAGGAAAACCGGCTGTTTCGTGCCATCGTGATCGCGAAATGGTTGGGTAGCGCGCTCATCAAAGCGCTGCTTGGTGGCCTAACGGCGGGGATGTCGCGCGTGGCGCTGGTGGGCGGCAAGAAGTTAGAGCTGGTGGCGCAGACGGGACACAGCGGCCTGATTCGCCTGATCTCTTTCAGCGCCGACGGCTCGCGGCTGATCACCGCAGCTGGCGACGGGCGCGCCATCTCATGGGCCGCGGCGACGGGTGACGAGCTCTACACCTTCTGGCTTGATTCCGCGAAGATGGGCGAGCCGGCCGGCGTGGCCCTGTCGCCTGACGGAAGGCAAATGGTCGTCGTGGGCGGCGAAGGGGCGGCGATCCGTTATCCGCTGCTGGATGAGATGAAGTGGCTATCTCTGCACGCTCCGTTCAGACTGCGCAAGGTGCGATTCGCTGCGTTCTCGTCGGACGGTGCGAGGCTCGTCACGTCGGGCGCGGAGACGATCGTGTGGGCCGTCAAGGAGGGGAGGGTCGAGGCAGCGCGCCGGTTCGGTGAGCGGAGCGACCCGACGGCGACCGTGGCGGCGTTCTCGCCGCGCGGCGATCTCGTGCTCACGGAGGGGCCCAATCACGACGCTATTCTCTGGAATGCAAGGACGGGGGCCCAGCTCCAGGCACTTTCAGGGCATGCGGCGCCGGTGCGGGCCGCCGCCTTCTCTGCTGACGGCGCTCGCGTTGCCACGCTCGACACGGCGGGTGTCGTGATCGTGTGGGACGCGCACACCGCGGGTCGGCTCCTCGAATTGGCGATCTCGAGCGCGCCGACCTCGATCGCGCTCTCGACCGACGGACGGTTGCTCTTGACGGTGTCGCCCGGAGCGGCGGTGCAGCTGTGGGAGCTCGACGCCCAACCGCCCGCGCCGCGCGCTTCGGTCGCGCAGGCGCTCGCCATGATCGGTGGAGCGATCCAGGCGGCGGATCTGTCGCCTTCGGCGCTGTTGACGTTGCTGGTGGTTGGCATGGCAGACGGCTCGCTTTACGCCATAGATTGCGTAAGCGGTGACGTGGTGTGGTCGGTCAAGGCGATGCGGCTCGCGCCGACCTGGATTGAATTCGCCGCTGATGGGCGCCGCTTCACAGTGGCACGCGAGGACGGGATGGCGCACGTGTGGGACGCCGGAACCGGCGGGCTCGCCGAGGTGCGCCCCGCGCCGGCGCCGACGCCCTCGCTGGAACTCGAAGCCATCCTTCCTGGCCAGGTGATTCGCAGTGCGCAGAGCGGCGAGGAGATTGGCTATTACGAGCGCGAGAGCATACGGAATAATCCTCTGGTCCGCGTGGAGCGATTGGGCTCGGTGGGGCGCTGGCTGCTCACGCACCGGGACGGCCAAGTGAACGTGCTTGACGAGAAGCAGCTCCCCGGACAATGGCTGCTCACCGCCGAGTGCCAGTGGGGCGCGATGATCGCGCACGCGACCACGACGGCGCTCTCACCGGACGGGCGCTTCGTGCTCGGCGGTACGGCGAGCGGCACCGTGGAGCTGTGGAGGGTCGGCGTCGCAGCGCGGCTGTGCACGCTGCTCTCGCTGGCCGACGGGAGATGGGCGGTCGCTGACGACGAGGGTCGCTACGACACGTCGCAAGATGGTGAGGCGGCGGGGCTCCACTGGCTGCTCGATCTGGAGCCGCTCGCGCTCTCGCAGCTCAAGCTGCGTTATTACGATCCGGCGCTGCTCGCCAAGAAAATGCAGCTCCGCGCGGAGCCGGTGCGCGCTGTGACGCAGCTCGCGCCAAAGCTGTTTCCGTTGGTGAGGACGACCATCCTGGAGAGGGGGCCGAGGAGGCCGACGGTGCACGTGGAGCTGGGTGGTCAGGGCAGCGGAGCCCGAACGATCCTGGAGCACGAAGCGAAGGGGCCGACGCTGTACGTGGAGCTGCGCGACCAAGGTGGCGGATTCGGAACGATACAGATCGCCATCAACGGCAAAGAGGCGCTCGTCGGCCGCCTCGCGCAGGACGAGTCTGGTCGGCCGTTCCTGGTGGCGGAAGGGCGCCGTCAGGAGTTCTGGGTCGACGCGCTCCGTGACGAGGCGACGGGTGCCATTCGCGAGATTTCGTTCGAGTTCTCGCTCGCCGGCCACCCCTACCTGCACCAAGGCGACGCCAGCAATCGAGTCACGGTCGTGGCGATGGACGCTGACGACGTGCTGGCGAGCCGCGGCAGCGAATCGCGCTTCGCGGCGGCCGGTACGCCGGGGCGCGCGCCGCCCATGCTGTGGGGCATCATCGTCGGCATCTCGCGGTACCAGGGCCCCAGTCTCCGCTTGGCCTACGCTGGTAAGGACGCCGCGGACTTCGGGAAGGCGCTGCGGTTCGTCGCCGAGCCGTTGTTCGGGGACCGCGTGAAGGTCAAAGTGCTGAGCACGGATTCCGGCGACACCGCGGAGTGGCCGACGCGCGCGAACATAGAGGCCGCCTTCAGGTGGGCCGAAGGCGCGAAGTCGGAGGACGTCCTGGTGGTGTATCTGTCGGGTCATGGCGTGCAGGTCAATGAGGGGAAGGAGGACGAGTTCTATTATCTGACCCAGGACGCGGTGGAGCGAGCGTACGCCGATCCCGTGGTCTGGCGCGCCAGCGCGCTCTCTAGCCAGGAATTGACAAAGTGGATCAAGCGCGTGCCGGCGCTCAAGCAGGTGGTGCTGCTCGACACCTGCCACGCCGGGCGGTTCCTCAAGGATCTGACGGAGGAGCGCGAGGTGCCGTCGAGCTACCAGCGCGTGCTCGAGCGGATGAGGGACCGAACCGGGCTGTGGTTGCTCGCGGGGGCGGCGGCCGACGCGGTGAGCTACGAGGCGAGCCGTTATGCGCAGGGGTTGCTCACCTACGCGCTGCTGTCCGGCATGCGCGGAGCGGCGCTGCACGGGGGCAACCTCATCGGCGTCGGCGAGCTCTACAACTACGTCGTGGATCAGGTGCCGCTCCTGGCCAAGGGGATCGGCGGCGTACAGCGCCCGTTGCTGGCGGTGCCCGCGGGAGGGTCCAGCTTCGTCATCGGAGCGGTCGACGCGGCGCGGCCCGGGAGCTTCCGTCTCGCCGTGCCTCTGCCGCTCGTCGAGCGCAGCTCGTTCCAGGATGAAGAGGAAATGGACGACGGGCTCGCGCTCGGCATGGACGTCGATGAGGCGCTACGCGATCTGGCGGAGGGGCAGCCCCCGCCGTTCGTGTTCGTCGATGCCACCGGGGTGCCGGATTCGCTCCGTCCGGCGGGGCGTTACCGCCGTGCGGCTGACGGCTCGATCCGCGTGACGGTGCGCTTGTTCCACGACCACCAGCGCGCGCTCGACCGCATGGTGGAAGGGCGCGCCGACGCCGTGGACGCGCTCGCTCGCCGCATCGCGGCGATGATGGCGGAGAGCATCCGCCAGGCGCGCGGTCCGATTGCCTGAGGTCTAGCAAAGGCGGGCAAGTCGCGGCGAAGCGCCTCGCGGGCGACCCAGGTTGAGATCGCGGTATCCGCGCTCGATCCCTGGCAACGAAACACGCTCGGCGTCCACGTGATCCGCGTTGTGGAGGCTTCCTCCTCTCGCGAGCGCTTCACCGGACCTTGCGGAGCCTGGCTCCGCCGGCGCCGGGCGGCGGCGCCGCCGCCGCGGCCTGGAGCGGGCGGATCTCCAGGCCCCGCCGCCGCAAGGCGTGGGCGATGCCCGCCTGGAGATCACCGCGGGTGGTCACGCCGCTCAGGTCCACGCCGAGCTGCACGATGGTCTGCGCGACGGTGGGCGCGATGCCGACGAGCACGACCTCGGCGCCGAGCAGCGCCGCCGCGCGGACGGCCCGGAGCAGATGGTCGGCGACCCCCGTGTCCACCATCGGGACGCCGGTGACGTCGATGAGGACGACCGAGGCCTGCTCGCGCTCGATCGCGGAGAGCAGCGAGCCCATGATCTGCGCGCTCCGGTTCGAGTCGACCGTGCCCACGAGCGGCAGCACAAGGATCCCGTCGTGGACCGGGATGACGGGCGTCGAGAGCTCGCGCACGACCTCGAGCAGCCGCGCCTGGTGGTCGTAGGCTTGCTCGAGCTGCGCGAGCTGCTCGGTCCGCTCCCGGTCCCTCCGCGCCCGGAGGATCGCGGCGGCGAGCTGGTTCCCGAACGCGGCGATGAGCGCGACCTCGTCCTCGGTGATGCGCTCGTCCGAGCTGCCGACGCCCAGCACCCCGAGCGCCTCTCCGCCCGCGCGGAGGGGCACGTACACCCCGGTCCGCAGGCCGGCGTTCGTGGCGGCCTCACCCCAGGCTTCGGCCTCGCGGCGCTCGTGGAGATCGTGGCGCACCACCGGATGGCCCTGATGAAACGCCGCGACCGCCGCGCTCCGAGGGCTGTCCAGCGGGTGCACGATGGAGAGATCAACTCCGAAGTTCCTGCCGAGCCCGGCGCGGGAGGCGAGCGCGCCGCGCTCGGGGTCCACGAGCCCGATCCAGCTGATCACGTAGCCGACCTCGTTCACCAGGAGCTCTGCCGTCCTGTCGAGCAGCGGCGCCTCCTCGGAGATCACGGCGACGGCGTCGCCGGCGCGGTAGAGCGCCTCCACCAGCCGGACCTTCTCGTCGATCTGCTTGCGGCTCCGGATGCCGAGCAGCGTCACGGCCGAGAGCTGGGCGACGAGCGTCAAGAGCTGCCGCTCCTCCGGCGAGTACACGTGAGGCGCGCCGTAGTTGGCCGACAGGGAGCCGAGGAGCCGGTCGCCGTGCATGAGCGGGAACAGCGCCATCGAGAGAATGCCCATCTTGTCGACCATGAGGCGCCGCGTCGTCTCGTGGAGACGCGGGTCGGTGGCGCAGTCCTCGTACAGGATCGGGTCGCCCGCGGCGATCTTCTCCAGGCCGGGGTAGGCCGAGCGCTGCAGGCGCGTGCCGGCCGGGACGGGCGGCGCGCCGCCGCGCTTCCAGACGCCCACGATCTCCAGGACGCTGTTCGCGTCGTCGCAGAACCTGCTGAGGTAGAAGGCGTCGTGGCCCAGGCAGGACAGGCTCTCGACGGCCGCCGTGAACAGGGACGCCTCGTCGGTCGCGCACGTGATCGCGCGGGTCGCCGCGATCATGGCGGGCACGAGATCGAGCGGCGCCGGCGTCCCGCCGACCTCACGCGCCCCGTCGCTCGCCGGCTGTCCGTGCTGGTGTCCGTCCGGCCCTGACGTGATCGTGGGCGCTTGCCGGGACGCCAGCGGCGCAGGGATTTCATCGCGTGTCCCGTCGCGCGCCGCGGGCGATCGGCGGTCGTCTGAGTCCGTCATCCGTCCATGCTACGTCTGGTTCGCGCCAGGTGGAACCTGACGCATTCATCGCCCTACTGCGCCTGCACCCGCGGCGGTCGCGACAGAAAGCCCCGCCGGTCGGATCGAAATCGCCGCCATGTCGAGGCTGCACGACGGGTGATACTCCTCTGCTGAAGGCGGTCCGGGCGACCGTCCGCCGAGGAGAAGGCGTGATGAAGACGGACGAGCATGAGAAACACGCAGTTGGCTTCGGGCGCGAGCGAGCATTGAGCTACGACGACCAGGTGCGCCGCTTCTGGGCGGGTTATGGCGTCATGCAGCAGGTCATCGCCGAGGTGATGGTCGCCGCGCTCCCCGACGAGGAGGCCGCGTCGCTGCTGATCGTCGGCGTCGGGACCGGGAGCGAGCTGAAGCCTTTCGCGCGTTATGCGGGGGCCGGCGTTCGTTTCACGGGCGTCGATCCCTCGCCGGAGATGCTCGCCGTCGCGAGAGAGAAGCTCGCGGCGGAAGGCCTCCTCGAGCGGACGAGCCTGCATGCCTGCGAGCTGCGCGATCTCGCGCGCGGGCCCTTGTTCGACGGCGCCCAGATGATCGGCGTCCTGCACCACGTCCCGGGCGATGAGGCGCGCATCGAGCTCTTGCGGGAGGTCGCAGGGCGCCTGAAGCCGGGGGCGCCCTTCGTGATCGGCTGTCGGACTGGAGACGATCCGCTGCTGAGGGCCGTCGAGGACCGGCGGGCCCTCGCGGAGGGGCGGCCGCCCGAGGCGGCGGAGCAACGACGGAAGGCCATGGCGTCGTTGAAGATGCCGGCCTCGGACGCCGAGGTCTTCGCGCTCCTGGCCCAGGCAGGCTTCATTGCGCCTCGCCTGATCTTCTGCGAGCTGCAAATCAAGACCTGGGTGACGCGCTACGAGCCATCCACGCTCGGCGCGTGACGCGGCGACACGCGGCGACACGCGGGGCCGCGGCTCCGCCCGATGTTGCTCCTCGTCAACCTGGCAGAGCTCGACGCGACGGTACGGGAGAAGCGTGGCAGAACGCCGCAGTGAGGCACGCGCGCGGTTCGCGCGTGGAAGGGAACGACAGGCGATGAGGTGCGCTCATCGGGCGCAAGCGCGTTCACGCAAGCTCCTTCCGCTCGTTTCTCTCGACGAACGCTCAGCCCGCACGCCTGGATCGCGCTTTGCAGTTACGTAAGACATGCCGCAAGACATGCTGCAAGACGTACATCGACACGCCGCGTTCATCGTGGGAGTCGTGGGGTTCTCGCTGACGCTCGGCTGCGCCGGCGAGCCTGGAACAGCCGAGGCGATCGAGGAGAGCGCCGATGCGTTTTCAACGGCGCCGGGGGAGCCGAACCACGAGGAGATCACCAGCACGGCGCTGTCGTTCCTGAAGCCTGCGGTGATCAGCGCTCTGAAGATCGGCAATGTGTCGACGGACGCCGAGTTCCACTTCAGCAATGCTGCCCACTTCGATGACTGCAACTTCAGCGGAGGAGCCGCCTTCATCGCCGAGAAGCAAGCCGAGGCGGTGGCGGCGCTGGGCCCGGGCATCGCGCAGCTGGACGGCGATGCGCTGGCATTGCTGGCGTTTTCCCGTTCGCTTCACGCGGTGCAGGACTTCTACGCACACACGAACTGGGTCGAGCTCGGCGGCGACGTCCTCGTGGACCAGTCGCTCACGGCGTTCCCCGCGCTCACGCCGTACTCCGCCGTGCCTTCGACGGGCTTCATCGTTGTGCAGGGCAAGAAGCCGAGGGAGACGGCGGTGACGCGCGACGACGATGCGCCGTACCCGGAGTACGCGATCGTGACCTTCCGCCAGCGGCGGACGACCGCCTACGGCCTTGTCTCGGGCACCGTCGACTACGAGCCAGGCGACCACTGTCCGCCCCCGGTGGCGATGACCCACGACGAGCTCAGCAAGGACAAGACCTCCTTAACCGATCGCGTCGAGCAGCACCTCGCGGCGAAGTCGCTCGCGATCCAGCAGACGCGTCATGAGTGGTGCCGGCTCAACCAGCTCGCTCACGACGCGTGGG
Source organism: Sorangium sp. So ce693 (assembly GCF_051521375.1). Classification (NCBI taxonomy): domain Bacteria; kingdom Pseudomonadati; phylum Myxococcota; order Polyangiales; family Polyangiaceae; genus Sorangium; species Sorangium sp. So ce693. The sequence goes on along the minus strand of NZ_CP150347.1, from coordinate 9,811,604 downwards.
GCGACGCCGGGACCGCGCGCCTCGCGGCGTGGGTGGCCGACCCGAGCTCGGCGCCCGACTGCACCACCGAATGAGGCGGAGGCGTTCTGGCGCGCTTCGTCAGCGAGGCGCGCCGGGTCGAGAGGGCGAGTCGCCGCCGCTCACCGACCTTCGATGACCAGATCGCGGAGCGTGTCGTCGAGCTCGGCGCGCGCCATGGCCACGTCCTCGATGCGCTGGGTGATCTTCGCGCCGATCTCCTCCGATTGTCGGGTCACCTCGGCGAGCCGGTCGAGCATGGTCTGGCGGAGCTTGCCGGCCTGGGGCGTGCGCTCGATGGTCCTCAGGCTCTCGCGCAGCTCGGCGGCGCGGTCGATCAGCTCGGAGCGCCTCCGCCGCAGCGGGTCGAGCTCGTCGTTCGCCGCGTCGAGCGCGCGCCGGAGCGCGAGCGCGCGGTCCAGCCTCGCGCGGAGCTCGGCCGGGAGGCTCGAGCCCTTCAGGTAGAGCGAGAGCCGCTCGCTGTCGGCCTGGACGAGCGGGATCTCGCTCTGAGACACCCGCGTCTCCTCGACCACGACCTTCTGGGGCGCGCCGGGCGCGAGCTTCTTCTCGACGAGGCAGGCGTCCGGCGTCGCGTCCGTGCACCCTGCGAGGCCCTGCGGCTCGAACCCTGTCGCCCTCGCGTGGCGGATGAGCAATGTCTCCGGCACGTCCCGGCCGGGCCTCACATCGTAGACCGTCACGCGCCGGTACCGATCCTCCACGCGCAGCGCGCCGCGGGACAGCGACACGAACCGCACCGGCACATCCGTGGTCATGCTCGTCGCGCGCACCTCGGTCGAGCTGTCGATGGCGTACGGGATCGTCGCGCTCTCCCCGGGCAAAAGGCGCGTGAGCGCCCCCTCGCCCACGAAGGTCCCGCCGGAGAAGATCGACACGGATCCGGGCTGGAGACCGAGCGCGCTCCGGTTCTCGATCTGCGCGGCGCGGAAGGGGTGGGTCGCGCTCGCGGGCGCCGCGGGATCGGGGCGGAACAGGAGGACGTCCGCGCCCGCGACCGGGCGGTTGATGAGCGTGATCAGCGCCGACGACTTCTTCGGGAGCGTCACCGGGTTCGCGATCGCGTACCGGAAGGCCCCGGCCACGGCGTCCACGCTCGCCGCGCCCTCCGGCACCTTCTCCATCGCCTCGGGCGTGACGGCCGGCGCCTCGCGCCCCCGGCTGGGGGCCTGCGGCTGCCCGACGTCCAGGGCGCGCAGGGCGACGCGGCGGTTGCGCTGCCGGGCTTCCTCGGTGTCGCCGGCGACGAGGGGCATCTGGGTGCCGTGCGAGCGCGTCACGAGTTCGGCCGTGACCCCGAGCTGGAGGAGCGCCGCGCGCACGGCCGCGGCGCGCCGGGCCGCGAGATCCGCCGCGCCGGCCTCGTCGGACGACGCGTGCCCCTCGACCTCGAACGCGCGGAGGTGCGGGACGCTCTTGAGCGTGCGCGCGAGCTCCTCGATGAGCGGCCTCGCGCGCGGCGGGATGACGTCCGAGCCCTTGTCGAAGGGCACGGCGGTCAGGATCTGGATCTCGCTGCTGCTGGCGACGCGGACCGCGTGCGGGCAGCCGTGCCGGTCGGGTTGCGGGCTCGCCGAGCCGGGCTCGCGCGGGCAGGCGTCCTCGTGGTCGAGCACGCCGTCTCGGTCGGTGTCGGGCCCGGGCGAGCGCTCTGCGAGCACGGGGGCGAGCGCGCCGCCCTCGCCGTCGTAGACGCCCTTCAGCTCCGGCCTGTCGAGCATCGCCGGCGCGCGCAGGTTCGAGACGTAGGAGAGCGGCGCGCCCGTCGCGAGCGTCACGTCGACCTCGCTCCAGTCCTCGTCGCCGATGTTGCTGATGAGCGCCCAGGCCTGGAGGAGCGCCCGCTTCTCCTTCTGCCCCTTGGCCGGCAGGATCACGCGGTAGGTCGCCTTCCAGGCGGCGGTCGGCACCGCGTACGCGATCGACACGGGCCTCCGCGCGGCCGGCGAGAAGACGAGCTCGAGCTCGGTGGGCTCCTCGGGTCCGCTCGCCTGCCCGGAGCGCGGCAAGAGCGCGCTCACGGTGGAGGGGGTCTCGTTCGGCCCGAGGTTTTGCTCGACGACCACCATGCTCTTCAGCACGTCGTCGACCTCGCGCTCCCGGAACCGGAGCGTGAGCCGCTCGCCCGACATGACGCCGGTGCGCTCGAAGTAACCGAGGCCGTTCTGGTACAGGACGACGTGCCGCAGGCGGAGATCGACCGACGGCCCTTTCGCCAGCGGTCCGGCGCACGCGCTGAGGGCCAGCGAGAGCGCCGCGAGGAACGCGTGCTTCATGGGGGCGAGTTCCGTGGAGAAGTAGGAAGTAGGTGGAGGCGCTGGTGCGCCGGCAGTGTACCCGACGCCGATCGACGGCAAGCGGTCGAGCACGGCGGCGGCGCAGCAGCTCCCGGCTCGCCCGGCCGCGGCGAAGGCGCATACCGCCCGGCCTATCCCTGCCGCCGGACCTGCGGCCGCTAAGCCGCGGCCGCCGCGCTGGCGTCACCGCCCGCGCGCCAGCGGATCGGCGAGGCCAGGGCTTGAGCCTGAGGTAGGGCGCGGGCGCTACAGCGGGAGATGTTGCTCATCAGCGCAGCGGGACCTGCAACGATGCAGGCAGCTCCCACCTCCGCTCCCGGCGTCGTCCGCCTCGTACGAGGTCGTCGTGCTCGCGCCGCCGCTCACCGGATTCGCGACAGATTTGTTGCTCCCAGGGGCGCTCCCCCTGCGTTAAACCTTTCCTTGCCGGCGGACGGCGCGTGAGCGCGCGACGCGCTCTCCGCGGAGCGGCACGAACTCCTCTGGATGAAGATCGAAAAGGAGTACGTCTTCGTGGGCCGAGCGGGCGCGCGGCGCTCCGCGATTGGTTCGAGAGACCGTCGTCACGTGGACGCTCGCCAAAGTCCACGACGGCACCCGGATTCGCCTGCTGCATGCCGGTTTCTGCGCGACGAAGAATGATTTTTTTGTTTCGCTCGAGAGCATGAGCGAAGGATGGCCGAAGGTCGTCCGAGGACCGGCGCCATCTCCAAGGAACACAACTCCACAGAGGCAAAGAATTCAAATGGATAAGATCACCGTTACGGGATTGCCCTGGGCCCCGCCGTTCGCGCAGGGGCTTGTTCGCGACTTGCGCGTGCGCTGGGCGCTGGAGGAGGCCGGGCTTCCTTATGAGGTCAGGCTGATCGATGGCGGCGAGCGGAGCTCGCACGAATACCGTCAGAAGCACCCCTTCGGGATGGTGCCGGCTTTCGAGGCGGATGGTCGGTGGCTGTTTGAATCGGGCGCCATCGTGCATCACATCGCTGCCGACTCCGAGGCGCTGATGCCCCCCGATCGGCACGGCCGCGCCAACACGGTCGCCTGGATGTTCGCCGCGCTCAACACGGTTGATCCGCCGATCCAGAACCTCTTCGCGATGGACCTGCAGCACGGCGAAGAACAGTGGGCGAAGCTGCGGCGTCCCGCCGCTGTGGATGCGGTGAAAGTTCGGCTGGGCGCGCTCTCCGCTTGGCTCGACGGGCGCGACTATCTGGTCGATCGCTTCACCGCGGCGGACGTCCTGATGACGACCGTGCTGAAGTTCCTTCGGCACACAGACCTGGTGACCGAATTTCCCGTCCTCGACGCCTACGTCAAGCGCTGTGAGGCGCGGCCAGCCTTCCAGAAGGCCTTGCGCGACCAGATGGCGGACTACGCTCGAAGCGCTCCAGTCGCAGCCTGAGGCTGTGAATGGCCAAGGACTTCGCTCGCCGCGGCGGGCTCGACGTTCGGTCCAAGCTTGCTCACCGGCGCAGTGCCACCGGCAGCCCGATCAACCGACCGATCGCATCGTGAACGACCCGGGCCGCTACCTCGTCCCCGAGGGCGACGGCGCGGCTCTGGACGGTTCGCCGCCGCGGAATCGTCCCGCCAGGGTCGCTGCGGCGACGGGGCGGGGCCGATGAAACCGAGCGCTCCTCGGGGCGAACGGGCGGCGTGGGTGCGGCGGCCGCCGCGCGACGTGCTACACCGCGGGCTCACGCTGGCCCTCCGGGGCGATCGCCCTCCGAGCATCGATATGACTCAGCCCCAGCCCCACAATCCTCTTCACGGTGTCACGCTCCAGATGATCCTCGAGCACCTGGTCGCGCAGCATGGCTGGGAGCAGCTCGGACGCATGATCAACATTCGCTGCTTCAAGTACGATCCCAGCATCAAGTCGAGCCTGCAATTCCTGCGGCGGACCCCGTGGGCCCGACAGCAGGTGGAGGCTCTCTACCTGCGGGACAAAGCCAAGCCCAGCCCGTGATCGGCCTGCTCGATCGCACGCCGAGTACCGGGATCCGGGAGCGACGCGGTGTCCCGAGCTTCATCAGCGTCGAGAGCTTCAGGTCTCGTTCGCTCACGGCGAGCAGCCAGGTGTCCGAGGTGGCTGCCGCCTGCCATATCCGACGGCCACCCCGCCCTGTCAAGCATCGCCCCGGGACGACCAGGCCCCGGTCTTGATGCCGCGGGTGCGCATCACTTCCTCCAACGCTGGGGTCAGGCGCCCGGGGCGCGCACGAACTGCTCGTAGACCACGAGCGTGACCGGCTTGTCGTTGGCGACCTTGACGAGGATGCTCTTGACGCGCAGCCATTCGAGGCCGGTCTTGCCGGCGCCCACGCGCGGTACGCCGATCCGCGCGATCCCCGCCTCGGCGGCGTGCGTCACCATCGCGACGAGCGAGCGCTCGAGCGCGGCGAGCGAGGGCCTCTTCGTCGCGTTCTCCTGGATCGCGAGGGTGTACACGGTGTCGCCGCCCTCGTTCCAGACGAAGGCCTCCCCGAGCTGGAGCTTCCGCTCGGCGCTCCGCTGCTCGAACGCCGGGAGAAGGCCCGGCCAGCGCTTCTTGAAGGCCACGGAGATCCCCGTGTCCATCTTGCCCACGCAGCTCACGCCGTGCGCGTACGCGTGGAGATCCGGGGTGTTGAGGAGATCGCCCTTGGTGAAGATCGTCGGCACGCGGCGCACCCTAGCACTGCCGCGGTCAGTTTCGTGAGATGCCGACGGGCTCGCGAATGCGAGGCGAGGGGCCGCCTATGCCCCTGCCACTCGAGCGCGCCGTTCCGGCCCACCCGGTACGTCCGCACCGGCGCTCCCCGTACGAGCCGGTCGTGCTCGCTCCGGCGCGCGGCGTCCTCCTCCAGCCCGAGCAGCCGACCGATCGCCTCGTGAACGACCCAGGCCGCCACCTCATCCCCGAGGGCGGGCGACGGCGCGGCTCAGGGGGCCGACGAGTGAGGCGACCACGGCCGCCCGGGGCGACGGATCGGCCACGGCGAGCTCCCCAGGCCCGGCGCCTGACCGCTGGGCCCGGGTCGCATTTCATGAAGACCTGCGGCGCGGCGAGGAGATTTTCTGGGATGCCTCCCCCGCTGCTGTCGGTCTAGCGGGATCGCGAGCGCTGGCGCCGCACCCCGAGCGCGGCCACCGCGATCGTGAAGAGCGAAGCGTAGGACGCGCTCCGCGGCGACTCGTCGCCGGTCACGCGGCAGCCGCAACCGCCGTCATCCTCGCTGCCGCCCGCGCTGCCGGTACCGGTCGTGGCGGCCGTGGTCGCGGATGTCGTGTCACCGCCAGTGCCCATACCGCCGCTGCCATTGCCTCCGGCGCCGCCGGTGCCCATACCGCCGGTGCCGCCGGTGCCATTGCCGCCGGTGCCATTGCTGCCGGTGCCATTGCCGCCGGAGCCGCCGGTGCCATTGCCGCCGGTGCCGCCGGCGCCCATGCCGCCGCCGCTACCCATACCACCACCCATACCACCCTCGCCCGACGCGTCGCAGGCGTCGCCGATGGCATTGCTATTGGAGTCCGCCTGGTCGGGGTTCGGCTCCGTCGGGCAGTTGTCGCAGGCGTCCCCGACGCCGTCGGCATCCGCATCCGACTGAACAACGTTGACCACGGTCGGGCAGTTGTCGCAGGCGTCGCCGACGCCGTCGGCGTCGGTGTCGGTCTGCGCGGTGTTGGACACCGTGAGGCAGTTATCCATGCTGTTGAGGACCGTGTCGAGGTCGATGTCGGCGGCGCTCGGCACGCCGCACGCGGTCCAGGTCGTCGACCAGGGCTCGCTGGCCTCGTCGCGGCCGCTGACGCCATTGCTGCCCATCGTGACCTGGCCGGTCTCCGTGAGGTCAACGCGACACGTGTTGACCGTTGTCGTATTCGTCGAGAGGGGCGCGTGCAGCGCGGGATTGTCCGCCGTGTCCGGCAGATACGTCGAGCCGCTGACCGTGACGCCCGTCTTGCTCACCGGGGCCTGGGGCCCCGCCGTTCCATAGAACACGTAATCGACGTCGGTCACGAGGTTCGTCATGCCATCCCAGTAAAACAGAATGACCGGCTCGCCCCCATTGGTGAATCCCCACGCGGTGCCGACCCCGTTCGTGACTGGTACGAGCATGTCAGGGACAGCGGGGCTCGTCGTGGTCGCGGCGCCCGTTGCGATCTCGTACGTGGGATAGATCCCGTATCCGGTGAACGGGCTCGTCACGCCGCAGGAGGTCCTGAAGCACTCGCCGCCGGCGATCGCCACGTACTGGGTCTCACCCGGCTGGATGACAGCGCCGGCGGGGAATCGCACGATGAAGTCGCTGGTGGCGGCGGGCGCCCCGGCGACGGCCACGTTGTAATACGTGTTGTAATCGGCGAGGTAATAATCGGTCAGGACGATCGGCGTGTTTCCGGGGTTCCGGAACGCGACGGACTCCGCCTGTGTCGGGGAGACGACGACCTCCATCAGCACGAGCTTCTCCGCCGCGGCGTGCGCCGCCGCTGGAAGCAGGACCATCGTGGAGAAGGAGAGAATCGAAGTGAGGCGCTTCATGAAGCGTACCCTAAACCAAACCCGGAGAGAATGAAAGGCCCAGGGGGCGTCAGTCTCGATCATCTCAAAGCGTCTCCGAGGGCGGCGCGCGCGCTCGACGCAGCCACCACATCGGCGCCAAGAGAAAGCTGTTCGACCTCCGGCGCGCGACAGCGATCCAGAATCTCGAGGCTGCCCAGCGGCAGATGAAGGCGGCAGCGTAACCTATTGGACTCAGACGGTTTTCAACATGCTCGGCGCTCTAGCTAGGTCTCAATGCGGCAACGGCCGGCGATGGTATCGCCCGGTGACAAGGTTCCTCGACCCACCGACATGGGCCGAGTGTACACCCCCAGAGCCCAAGGCGGAGATCAGGGTGAGAGAGAGTTCGGAGACCTGCGGATCTGGTGGCCCCCCTTCTACGAGCACGATGGCGGCCTCATGATCCAGGCTGCCCCTGCCCGCCAGGGTTCTTCGATTCCGACGACGCTTCGTAGCCGCACGGCGATCGACGCGCGGCCCACGTCGCGCGCTCAGCAGCTCGTCGCCGTGTCGCCCCCGTCGGTGATGCACGTGTCGAATCCGAGATCGCCGTTTGCCGTATCGCCACCCTGACCATCCGCCACGTCGATCGTATCGTTGCCGAGGCCGCCGGACATGATGTCCGTGCCCTCGTGATCGATCAGCGTGTCGTCTCCTTTCTGACCGTCGAGGTTGTCGTTGCCGGGCCCGCCGTAGATGGTGTCGTTGCCGTTGTCGAACAGGTACAGCAGGCTGCCCAGGAACGTTTCTCCGTAGTTCGAGTCGTTCCCCGCCTCTCCATACAGCGTGTCCTGACCGTTGCCGCCGCCCAGCGTGTCGTCGCCGTCCCCGCCGTGCAGTACGTCGTCACCGTTGCCGCCATCGAGCACGTCGTTGCCCGAGCCCCCGTACAGGGTGTCGTTGCCGTTGTTGCCTTTGATGGTGTCGTTGCCGCCCAGGCCGCAAATCACGTCATTCGAATTGGTGCCGTTGAGCGTGTCGTTGCCGCTGGTTCCAATGATGGTGCACCCATGTCCATTATTGACGGTCGTCGACTCGCTGTCGGAATTGTCCCCGGGATTCGGATCATTTTCGGTGGCGCTCACCGCGCTGCTCGCGGTGATGGTACCGGTGGCACCAGGCTCCACCGTGATGGTGACCGTGGCCTGTCCCGAGGCAGAGAGCGTACCCAGCGCACAGTCGATGGTGGCGCCCGTCACCGTGCACGAGCCCTGGGATGCAACGGCAGCAGTCACGGTACCCGTCGCGCCGGAAAGCGTCGTGCTGGCATCGACGTTCGTCGCATCGGCCGTGCCCACGTTGTCGATGGTCAGCGTGTAGCTGTAGCTGTCCCCGAGCGAGGCGGGATCGGCCGAGTCCGTGAGCGCTGCAGTCAGGTCGGGCTCGGTGTCGCAGGCGTCCCCGACGCCGTCGGCATCCGCATCCGACTGCACCCCATTGGCCACGGTCGGGCAGTTGTCGCAGGCGTCCCCGACGCTGTCGGCGTCGGTGTCGGTCTGCGCGGCGTTGGACACCGTGAGGCAGTTATCCATGCTGTTGAGGACCGTGTCGAGGTCGATATCGGCGGCGCTCGGCACGCCGCACGCGGTCCAGGTCGTCGACCAGGGCTCGCTGGTCTCGTCGCGGCCGCTGACGCCATTGCTGCCCATCGTGACCTGGCCGGTCTCCGTGAGGTCCACGCGACACGTGTTGATCGTTGTCGTATTCATCGACAGGGGCGCGTGCAGCGCGGGATTGTCCGCCGTGTCCGGCAGGTACGTCGAGCCGTTGACCGTGACGCCCGTCTTGTTCACCGGGGCCTGGGGCCCCGCCGCTCCATAAAACACGTAATCGACGTCGGTCACGAGGTTCGTCATGCCATCCCAGTAGAACAGAATGACCGGCTCGCCCCCATTGGTGAATCCCCACGCGGTGCCGACCCCGTTCGTGACCGGCACGAGCATGTCAGGGACAGCGGGGCTCGTCGTGGTCGCGGCGCCCGTTGCGATCTCGTACGTGGGATAGATCCCGTATCCGGTGAACGGGCTCGTCACGCCGCAGGAGGTCCTGAAGCACTCGCCGCCGGCGATCGCCACGTACTGGGTCTCGCCCGGCTGGATGACAGCGCCGGCGGGGAATCGCACGATGAAGTCGCTGGTGGCGGCGGGCGCCCCGGCGACGGCCACGTTGTAATACGTGTTGTAATCGGCGAGGTAATAATCGGTCAGGACGATCGGCGTGTTTCCGGGGTTCCGGATCGCGACGGACTCGGCCTGTGTCGGGGAGACGACCACCTCCATCAGCAGGAGCTTCTCCGCCGAGGTGAGCGCGTCATGGGCCTCGCCCACGGCCTCCCCGCTTTCGTCTCCGTCGGCCGCGGAGGGGCCGGCGCTGGTGCAGCCCGCGAGCAGCAGGGAAGAGAGAGCCGGGATCGTCAGAGCGTGGAGAAGTGAGCCTGCAAGAGACCGCATGGGTGTCATCCTTTCAATGTCGTGCTTGCGCTGGCTGGAGAAGGGTCGGGCCGAATTCAAGTTTGATGCCAGCGTCGAATCGGCGCATTCGGAGGTGATGTTGACGCAGCCCCTGCATGGCATTCGGTGGGTGCGCGCCGCCGGTCCCCGTCGTCGAGGTCCAGTCGCGCGCCGCCGCCTGCCGCTGCCTGAATGCCTCACTTGCGGAGACCACGACGCAGCGCCGTGGCCGACCGCGGCGACCCTGCCGAGCTCGATGACGGAGCGATCTTCCACCATAGGTTCAGGCGAGGATGCAACAGCGACGAGCTCGGCCGAGCGCTTGTCTTGCCGTTCGTGGACAGTTCGCTGTCATTTCTGGACAGGCGCCATCGTTCGCGCGCGCGAACGATGGCGATCTGCGCGATACGTCGAGGTCGAGCCCGACGACCGGTTCGCCATGGGGAGCTGCGGGCGGCTGGCCCGCGGCCGGGTCAACGTGTCACTGGATCGCCTCCAGCGCGTGCAATCTGTGTTCGGGGCTCACCTTGGCGGGTTCGCCCGTCAGCTCGATCTCCGCCCAGTGCACCTTGCCGGGGAAGCGGTTGTTCCCGCTACCTGCGAAGTCGGGGCACAACGGGCCGCCAGTCTTCTTGCCGACCATCAGGAAGGCGTCCACGTTGAAGATGATCGGATTGGTCTTGAGGATATGGCCCGGCGGCATATCCTTCGGTGTATAGTTGAGCGGGTCCTCACCGATGGCCGGGAACGGGACGAGCGGGAAAGGCTTGAAGTCGTTGTCCCTGGGCCACTTGACGAGGAGCTCCACTCTGCCGCCCTCGCCCGTATCCGTGCCAGTGTAGGTGAACTTCATGCGGACCTCGTACGCTTCGGACAGAGGCAGCAGCAGAGGTTCGGCTTGGACGTAGTACCGTTCGAGCCCAAGGTAGTTGTAGACGTAAGTAAGCCTTGCGTTTTTGACATAGAGGCCAAATCCGCCGAAATCGTTGCCCCGCGCTAGGATCACGCCGTTCGGCGCATCCCCGTGGGGGCCCTCGATCTTTGCCGTGATCATGAATGAACGATTGAAGTTGTTGATCACGCACGGGTCGGAGACGAAGCTGCCGTCGACGTACTTCTGCTTCGTGCCGACCGGGGGGGGCGACTGTTCTAGGCGCTCGGTCTTTTCGTCGTTGAGGGGAAAGACGTTATATCGGGCAGCAGTGATCTCAAAAAGCTTCTTCAGCTGCGCTAGCCTTTCGGGCTCCCTTTGGGCGAGGTTGTTTGCCTGGGTCCAATCCACCTCATGCGTCGACTCCTCGCCCCATGGGTACGTGTAGTAGAGCTCCCACGTATCCTTTTCGTAGTCCGGATTGGATTCCCAGTCCCAGGGCTTCGAGTGGAGGGTGACGGCGGTCCAGCCGTTATGGTAGATGCCACGGTTGCCAAACATCTCGAAGTACTGGGTCGTGCGGAACTCGGGCGCATTCTGCTCTTTGAACGTCCGGAGGAAGCTCGTACCCTCGATCGGCATCTGCAGCACTCCGTCGACGCTCAACGGCTCCGGCAATCCGGCCGCTTCGAGGATCGTCGGAAGCACATCGATCACGTAAGTGAACTGGTGTCGCAGCCCCCTGTCGCCCCGGTCGATGTGGCCAGGCCAATGGACGATCATGCCGTTGCGCGTGCCGCCGAAGAAGCTGGCAACTTGCTTGGTCCACTTGTACGGCGTGCACATGGCCTGGGCCCAGCCGATGGCATAGTGATTGTAGGCTTCCTTGGTGCCGAACTTGTCTATGTTGTCCTTGATGATCGTCTTCTGCTCATCGAGAGGTTTCTGGATGCCATTGAAGCCGATCATCTCGTTGAAGGTGCCCATGAAGGTTCCTTCGGCGGAAGCGCCGTTGTCGCCGAGGATGTAAATAATCAGCGTGTTATCCATGAGGTGGAGGTCCTCGAGCGTTTTGATCACCCTGCCGACCTCTTCGTCCGTCTGTTGGAGGAAAGAGGCGTAGAGCTCCATCTCGCGGCGCAGGGAATCCCTTATGCCGTCGAACATTTCATCGTCCCACTTTGGAACGTCCTCGTTGACCGCCGCCTCCGCGTCCTCTGGAATGACGCCAAGCGATTTTTGTTTTTTGCAAATCGTTTCGCGCAGTTCGTCCCAGCCCTTGGCGAAGTTTTCGTTGTCCTTGTACTTGTCAAGCCAGTCGTCCGGGATCTGGTGGGGCGCATGGGTCGCGCCGGGAGCGAAATAGATGAAGAATGGCTTGTCCGGCGCCATGGCCTTCTGCTGCTCGATCCACTTGATGGTCTGGTTTGTCAGATCTGTGGTCAGGTGGTAGTCCCCGTCGTGAGGCGTTTCGATGTAGGTCGTTCCATCGTAGAGGGTAGGGTAGAACTGGTTGGTTTCGCCTGCCACGAAGCCATAGAACTTCTCGAAGCCCATGTAGGTGGGCCAGTGGTCGAAGGGCCCCGATGGGCCGGTTTCCCAGACGGGCACCTCGTGGCACTTGCCGAAGTGAGCCGTCGAGTAGCCGTTGTACCTGAGGATCTTGGCGATCGAGGCGGCGGTGTTGGGGATCATCGAGGTGTAGCCAGGCGCGTCGGTATACAGCTCGGTGATGCAACCCATGCCGACGGAGTGGGGGTTGCGGCCAGTCATCAAGGCGGCGCGCGTCGGGCTGCACAGGGCTGTCGTGTGGAAACGGGTGAATCTGAGTCCGCCCTCGGCGAGCCGCTTGGCTGTCGGGGTATGAATGACCCCCCCGAAGGGCTCCGCGGCGCCGAAGCCCACATCGTCGAGCAGGATGAGGAGCACGTTGGGGGCTTTCGAGGGCGGTCTGATCGGCTCGATCGGAGGGAAGTGGGAAGCTGGATCCTGGGCATTGTACATCACCGGGCCGACATAGGGCCGGTCCGGAATCGGCAGGATTTCGCGCTTGAGAAGGTCTCGATCTAACGGCATGGGTGACTCCTTTCGATGGAAAGTTACCAAGGAATATACATAATCATTGGTAATTATAGAAATGGTACTGGATAAGGGTTTCAGAATGCTAAGGAAAAAATAGCTCGCTGATTTCAGGAGCACGATACGTCCGAGACGTCCACCAAAGGCGGCGCATCAGGAGCTTCAGCGGCGTCCTCCCTGCAGCCGGGCGCCTTGGGGCGCTCGAGGCCGACGTGCTCCGGACACGCCGTGCCGTCCAGCATGGGCGGCGCCTCGGTGTCCGTGGGGCACACGAGGGGCTGACACGCGGCCGGCGTCGTGCAGGACCACGCGCCGCCCTGAAAATGACAGACCGGCCCACAGTCCGAGTACCCGCCGCAGGTCATCCCACGATTGCGTCGTTAGGGCGCGCTTGCTTTCCTGACAGCGCTGACGTTTCATGCCGTCCGATCCGCGATCGATCCTGGAGGCGAACCCCCCATGCCCCGCGCGACTCACGAGGACGTGCCCCGCCGGTTCGAGATCCACACCCGCGACCACCACACCGCCGTATCCATATGGGAGGGGCTTTACGGGGAAGTCGACCCCGCGCTCCCGCGCGGTTTCGAGTGGCGCGCCCACGCCGTGGACTTCGGCCCCATCCTCTTCGTCCAGGACCATACCAGCGACGCGATCTACCTGGACGCCCAGGTGGACGCGCCGATGCTCGTCATTCCCGTCCGCGGCAGCGGACGCGCGGCGCTGGGACGCGACCGCGCGACCCTGGGACACGGCGGCGGCCCAGCCATCTTCTCGGCTCACGGCCGCTCGAAGGTGAACTACGACGGCGCGATGGACGTCATCACGGTGCGCTTCGACCGAGGCTATCTCTGCTCCCAGCTCGAGTCGATCACCGGCGAGGTCGTCCGCGAGGACTTCCAGTTCCAGCTCTCGCTGGACTCCCGCCCCGGAAGCGGATCCTACGTTGAACGACTCTGCCGCTTCATGGCCGCCGAGATCAACGCGGGCACGGACATCGATCACCCCCAGGTGTTCGCCGGGCTGACCGAGTCGCTCTCGCGCGCCCTGCTGCTGGGGCAGCCTCACAACCTCGCTCACCTGTTGGAGCGACCCACGCCGCCGTCGAGCCGGACGGTGCTCCGGCGGGTCGAAGAGTACGTGGACGCGCACGCCGCCGGGCCGATCAGCGCGATCGATCTCGCCGCCGTTGCCGGGACGAGCGCCCGCTCCGTCGAGGCGGCGTTCCGCGCGCACCGCGGGACCTCGCTCGGAACGTTCCTTCGCGATCGGCGCCTTGTCCGCGCGCAGCGGGCGCTGCTCGCCGAGCCGCACCTCGCCGTGCTGCACGTCGCGCGTGCCGCCGGCTTCGCCCGGCGCGAGGTCTTCGAGTCGGCGTACGTGCGCGCGTTCGGAGAGCGCCCGGAAGAGACTCGCCGGCGCGGTCTCCTCGCCGCCGGAACGGCGCCCGGCGAGGCCGAGCCGAGCCGGTGCGCGGCGCCTTCCGCCATCGAGCCTGCCACCCTCGCGGGGCGGATGGCGCTCCTCTCCGCGCGAGAGCGCGAGGTCTGCGAGGCCGTCGCGCGGGGGCTGCTCAACAAGCAGATCGCGGGGGAACTCGGGATCACCGAGCGGACGGTCAAGGAGCACCGGGCGCGCGTGATGGCCAAGCTGGGGGCGAGGTCCGCGGTGGAGCTGGGGATCCTGCTGCAAAAGGCACGTGAATAGCTTCACTCCTACGCCTCCTCGTCGCGACGACCCGTGACGCTGCCCAGAGGCTGAGGTCGCCACCGAGCCCGTTCAGCGTCTCGACGGCCGCCGCGCGCAGCTCGCCGAGCGCCTCGCGCGCCTCGCCGGAGACGGCGCCGCTTCCGGGAGCGCGATGCCGCCCTCGATGGCGGCAAGCCAGATCCAGTCGCCTGTCCTCAATGGCAGGTCGCGCCCTTCTGCTGTGCCCAGCTCAGGATCTCCGCCTGGCAGGCCGAGTTCTCCGCCGGGGTCACCGGGAGGGATATTTCTGGCACGGGCTCGGCGCGCAGCGGTCGGAGACGTTGGCGACGCAGGTCCCGCTCTGGCAGTGGAAGCCGTCGCAGCATGGCAGCGCGGCGTCGCAGGGCGCGTTCTCGGGCAGTCACCCGCCGCCCTGGCAGGTCGGATCGTTCACCGCCACGTAGTCGCCGGCGTGCAACGCGTGCGCGTTGATGCACGCCTGCTCGCTGATCTTGAGCACCTGGTACGGGTTCTCGGCCGACCCGGTACGGTGGCAGATCTGGACCTTGCCGTTCACCGCGAAGTAGTTGCACTCGGAGTGCGGTGATCGCCTGCTCCGCGCTCCCGAGGTGGTCGTCCTCTGCCGGCGTGGAGGTACACCCGCTGAGCGTTGTGACGGACTTCGCGCCCAGGAGCGTGAAGAGGGACATGAGGACGAGCGGTGTCTTGCGCCTCATCGGCGATACTCCTTTTCCGGTGGAAGGTCCCGCGCGCAAGCTAGCGATACGAAGTGGGGACGACCATCCGTACCTTGGTACGGCTTGTGGGCCCCGGCGAGATGTGGTTCAATCGCGAGGCCGCCGGCTTCGTCCTGTCGTCGCTCACTTGTCCTTTATCATCGTCTCCAGCGCCCGCCGGGCCGCATCGTTCAGCGAATTCAGGACGAGATCGCCGTACACCCTGGCTCGATCGTCCCTGAGCCTGGCGACCGCGGGCAGCACCGCCGCCGCGATGGTCGTTCCCTGCAGCCCTCGCCGTGCGCCATGGCCGAGAGCGCGCGCAGTTCGGGCTGGCGGGCCGCCTCGGATTTCGATGAGGATACGCTGGCGCGCGTCGTTCGCGCACTCTGGGAAGCTCCTCCATTGGCATGTACGGACGTCGTGCCGAGTAGAACGGCGACCGTGCCGCGACGCACGGTCGCCGCACGGAGCGCCGCGCAGGCTCGTACAGCGCTGCGCGGCGTCCAATTGGCAACGCCGTCCCAACTAGAACGACTGGTTGATCAGCACGCTCACGTTGTTTTCGAGCAAGTTGGTGGTGGCGACGTCGAGCTTGCCGTCGCCGTTGAGGTCCACCTCCGCCAGGCCGTAAGGCCTGTTGTTGCCGGTGGAGACGAAGGTGACGGGCTGGAAGGCGCCGGCTCCGTCGCCCAGCAGCACGCCCACCGCGCGGTTGTTGAAGCTGGTCGTAGCGATATCGGGCCTGAGATCGCCGTTGAGATCCGCGATCGCGACGTCGAGCAGGAAACCGCCGCCGACGGGATGAACGACGGGGGACTGGAAGGTGCCGTCGCCGTTGCCCAGCAGCACGGTCACGTTGGCAGAGCTCTGGTGGGCCGCGGCGATGTCGGGCTTGCCGTCGCCGTTGAGGTCCCCCACCGCCACGGCTCCGGGGAAGCTGCCGCCGGAGGCGTAGAGGAGGGCGGACTGGAAGGTGCCGTCGCCGTTGCCGAGCCACACGCTCAGGTTGCTGCTGTTGGCGTTGGCCGAGACGAGATCGAGCTTGCCGTCACCGTTGACGTCCGCCACCGCCACGTCGTTGGGGGTGCGGGCGCCGAGGTCGGTGTAGTCGACGGCGGGCTGGAGGGTGCCGTCGCCGTTGCCCAGCAGCACGCTCAGGCTGCTGCCGACGAAGTTGGCCGTGACGACGTCGAGCCTGCCGTCGCCGTCGAAGTCCGCCACCTCCACGCCGACCGGTTGATTGCCCACGGCATGAAGGACGGGGGCCTGGAAGGTGCCGTCCCCGTTGCCCAGCAGCACCCGGAGGCCGCCGATGCCGGGGACGTTGAAGCCCCCGATGAGGAGATCGAGCTTGCCGTCGCCGTCGAGGTCCGCCAGCGCCACGCCGCCGGGGTTCGTGCCGATGCCGCCGACGGGGGCGGCGGCCGTGAGGGTGCCGTCGCCGTTGCCCAGCAGCACGCTCGCGTTGGCACTGCTGACGTTGACCACGATGAGGTCGGGCTTGCCATCGCCGTTGACGTCCCCCGCCGCCACGCCCTGAGGGCGGTTGAAGCCGGCGTAGTCCTGATTCGCCTGGAAGCTCAGGGTGGGCATGTAACATGCCCCGGTCTTGCAGATCCCCGTGCTGCAGTAGATCCCCTCCGGAGCGTTGGGGTTGGAGCAGACGCCGCTGGAGGAGTCGCAGGTGCCGGCCACGTGACACTCGTCGCTCGCGGTGCAGGTGACGGGGTTGCCGCTGGTGCAGGTGCCGGCCTGGCACGCGTCGGTCTGCGTGCAGGCGTCGCCGTCGTCGCAGCCGGTGTCGTCAGGGGCGACGGGGTTCGAGCAGAGCCCGGTCTGCGGGTCGCAGGTGCCGGCCACGTGGCACTGGTCGGACGCCGTGCAGGTCACGCCCTCGCAGAGGTCTTTGCAGACGCCGTTGATGCACTGCGTGCCGTCACAGCAAGGTAGGGTGGCGTCGCACGGCGCGTTCACGGGGAGGCACCCGCCGCCCTGGCAGGTCGGGTCGTTTACCGCGACGTAGTCGTGCGCGTGCGCCGCGTGCCCGTTGATGCAGCCCTGGTCGCTGATCTTGAGGACGGTGTAGGGGTGATTGGCCGAGCCGGTGTAGTGGCAGATCGTGACCTTGCCGTTGACATCGAAGTACTCGCACTGTGCCGCGGTGACGTGCTCGTCAGCCTCGCCGACCTGCTCCGCGCCGGCGGAGTCTGACGAGGCCGCGCTGCACCCGGGACCGAACGCGAAGACGCCCAGGGAGGCGACGCAGAGGATCGAGCCGAACGTTGCATGGCGGTTCTTGGGAAGCGTTCTCATGACGAAACGTCTCCTCGGGCAATGGCCGGTAAGGGGCATCGTGGAAGGGTGCGGCATATCCTTGCGAGGGTGCGCGCTTGGTAGCTTCGAAGCGCATCTCGACCGCAACTCCGCCTCATATTGCGCCGGCGAAACCTCGTCATGTGAATTCACGTGCGAACGATGGGATTTACATGTTAACGGCTCGGGCCGAAGCGGGGGTGGGATCTCGTCGGGCTAACGCCGGTGTCGTGCCCGCTGCACCGCAAGTCGCGCAGCTCTCGCTCGCTGCGAAGCGGCACAGCACGCCGCTTGCCCGGGTGAGCACCGCGCGGCGCTCATCGACGAGACATGTACACGTCGGTCACCGTCCCCCGGCGCGCCACGCCAGCGGCGTCCGTGAAGGCAAACGCGCTCCGCTCGCCCTCGCAATTGCCGCGCGCGTCGCAGCGCCACTCGCGGAAGTCGCGGAGATCGATCGACGTCACGCCGAGCGTCTCGAGGGGCGTGATCTCTCTGGGTTCGCTCGTCCTGTCGAGGTTGTTATCCGACCAGACGACCACCCTGGCGAACGCCGGATCGTGCTTGTCGAAGACGCCGTTGTTGTCCGCGTCGAGCTCCCGCAGCGCTTCGAAGCCGTTCTTCGCGAATCCCCCGCTCCCCAGCCGCGCGGCCGAGCCGAACAGCTCGCCTCCATCCTGGATGACGCCGTCGCCGTCGCGATCGAGCGCGAGCCAGGGCGTCGCCGAGGTGGGCCAATCGCTCGCGTGGCACACGCCGGTGCCGGTCAGATCGAAGGCGGCGCCCGCCTCGGCGGTGAACTCCACCGGGCGATTGTCGAAGGAGAGCACGAGAGGCGTGAAACAGGTACATTCGGGCGATGTTCCGATGTGCCACGCCGATTCAACGAAGGGGCACTCGCGCCAGGTGGTCCTGAGCCCCCAGACGGCCTCGCCGTCGATGTTCACGCACTTTTCACGGCAAAACCCGCTCCCCGAATGGGGATCGTTGTCAGGGCATTCCCGCTCCTC
Organism: Sorangium sp. So ce693; assembly: GCF_051521375.1. Classification (NCBI taxonomy): domain Bacteria; kingdom Pseudomonadati; phylum Myxococcota; order Polyangiales; family Polyangiaceae; genus Sorangium; species Sorangium sp. So ce693. The sequence goes on along the minus strand of NZ_CP150347.1, from coordinate 9,793,570 downwards.
GCCGATGGTGCATTCGCCGGGCGCCTCGGGGCCGAAGTCAGCCCAGCAGGCGGTCTCCTCCTCTTTCACTTCATCCCGTGCTTCATCGGTGCCGTCCACGACCTCGGCCATGCATCCCCCTCCGAAGGACGCACTCGCCGCCAACACCCCGACCCCAACCGCTCGCCTTGCCATCTCGGTGTTCATGATGGCCCGGAGGAGCATGCTTTGTGCCGTCCTGAATGCAATGAAATCTTGAGAGGTTACGAATCGTGGTGCCGCTTTGTGCCAATCGTTGACCGACGTGTGCCAGGTGGTCGAAGGTCTGCGGCAGGACGAGGGCGGATGCCCGGCCGGAGCACGACGGTGGCTTCGACTCAGCGCTTCCTGGAGCGCGAGAGGCCCTGGGCGATGGAGCCGACGATGGTGATGCCGGTCCCGTCAAAGCCCGATGCCACCAGGGTGCGGGCCAGCGCGGGCTGGATACCCGTGATCATGGCGGACGCGCCGAGCAGCCGGATGGCTCCTACCATCTCGATCAGGTGCCTGGCGCCGGCCTCGTCGAGCGCCGCGGCGCCGGTCATATCGAGGATCACCCGGTCGACCCCGGAGCCGGCGATCGCAGGCAGGAGCCGCGCCGCGATCTCCGCGCTCCGCTCTCGGCTCAGCGCCCCGATGATCGGCAGCGCCAGCGCGCGCTCGCCCACGTCCAGGATGGGCGCGGAGAGGGCGAGGATCTCACCGCGCTGCTGCTCGACCAGCGCCAGCGTCGCGTTCAGCTCCTCCAGAAGGCGGCCGCGCTCCTCGGCGGAGCGCTCCGCGCCTATCCGCGCCGTCTCGTCGGTGTGGTGGAGCAGAACCCCCAGGCCGCCCGCCACGGGATCACGCACCGCTCGCCCCTCGATCGCGTGCAGGCGCTCTCCATCCACCGTGCGGACGAGTATCTCTCGCGCCACGATGTCGCCGTCCAGCGCCGCCTTGAGCATTGCGTCCGCCTCGCCGGGCTCGCTCAGCCAGGCGCTCCACATCCTGGTGCGGCCGAACGCCCGCAGCGCCGCCGGGTTCTGCATCAGGAGCTCTCCGGTCGGGGCGACGAACGCGATCATCACGGAGGTGTGGCGCAGCGCCTCGATGCCTCGGAGGAGCTCCGGCTCAGGGGCTCCATCCGGGGGAAGCGCCTGGTTCAGGAGCGCGAATCGCCCATCGTCGAGCTCGACGCCCGAGGAGTGGAGCGTCACCGTCACGGGCACCCCGTGCGGGTAGAAGGTCCAGCTCTCGCGCACGACGCGGCGCTCGCGTACCTGCGCGGCGAGGGCCTGGATGCGCGTCCGGACCGGCGCAGGCACCGTCGAGAAATCGCGCGCGAACAGCTCGTCGCGATCCTGCGCCCGCCACAGCTCCAGGCCGGCCTCGTTCACCCAGCAGACCCGCGAGCGGTCCACGTCGAGGATCCACACGGGGACGGCCGACATCTCAAGCCCGGCCAGGCGCTGCGCAAGCTGCATCGGCGTCACCCTCGCTTACCGGGCCGCGGCGCGCAATGGGAGCCGGTCCGCTGTGTGATGCGCCTCATAAATTCGGCCTGCAGCGGCGGCAGGAACACCTGGCCGCGCTGCGATCATCCTGGGCCAGCTCCCGCGCCGACGGGAAACACGCCGCCTTGTTCTCCTCGATCCGCCGCCCTGGGGAAGAGCCAGGATGACGCGCACCCGTTCCACGTCTCGACGTACATGTCGCGCGGCGCGGCGTTCAATGGGATCGTGGATCCCGAGTTCGTCAATGGGGTCCCGGCAGCGCACTACCTGTCGCGCTATGTCTTCGTCACAGACCCGACCTACCCGGAGATGCGGTATCAGGGGCAGTGGGCCACGCCCGGGCGACCCCAGGCGGCGGGCGCACAGCACAGGCGGACCCAGTGCGGCTGTCGTGGCAGGGCGGCCACGGGGCGGGGCTCGGGGCGGAGCGCCGAGAGGAGATCGCCGCGGCGGGCTTGGCTACGGCGATCCCACGTCTCGCGCTCATTTCTTTCCCGACGGTGCTCTACGGAATTTCCGCGATGGTGCGGTGAGGACCACGGCGATAGGTTCCCACCTGCGGTCCCTGTTCGTCCGCGGCAGCCGCGCGCGGCAGCTGTGTCGAGCTCCATGCCCGGGCTGACCGGAGAGCGCACGCTCATGCTCAAGCGCCTGATCCTCATCGACGGCCCCCCCTCGAGCAGCGATGGACCATCGATCTGCGGGGCGCAGCTCCTCTCCCCGTCCGACAGGGCGGCGCTCTCCAGGGAGTTCCCCGGCGTGGCGGTGGAGAGCGGCGCGCCCGGCCCATCCGGGGGTGGGCTCCACGCCGTCGTCGACGGCCGCGCGTGGCGCTCGTCGGCGCTCGACCTGTGGGCGCTCGACACCCGCCTGCACGCGCTCGACGCCGGCGGCCTCTTCGACCTCCGGATCGAGGGGCTCGATCGAGCGGGCGCCGCGCGCGCCGCCTACGAGGTCCTCACACGGTGTCAGCGCTTCATCCGCAGGAGGAACCTCGCCTCCGCGACCGCTGTCTTCGCCCGGATCCTCGGGCGGCACCGGGAGCTCCACGATCTCGACAGGCCGCTCGTCCGCGCCGATTACGATCATGCGGTCGACGTCTGGCAATGGATGCTCCGCCTCGAGCCGCGCGCCGGCGTCGCGGTCCAGGCGGCGGCGCTCTTCCACGACGTGGAGCGGCTCGTCTCCGAGGCGGACGTCCGGCGTGAGCACCGCGCCCCGGACTACCAGGCGTTCAAGGACGAGCACGCGCGGCGCGGGGCGGCCCTGACGCGCGCCGCGCTCGCCGGCGTCGGGCTCGCGCCGGAGGTCCTCGACCGGATCGGCGCCCTGGTGGCGTCGCACGAGCGGCCGGGAGACGACGCCGAGCTCGCCTTGCTCAACGACGCCGACGCGCTCTCGTTCTTCTCGCTGAACAGCGCCGGGTTCCTCGACTGCTACGGGCCCGAGCACACCCGCGCCAAGGTGGCGTACACGCTCCGCCGCCTCCGGCCCGAGGCAAGGGCGCTCTTGCCGCGGATACGCTGCCGCCCCGAGGTGGAAGCGATGATCCTCCGCGAGCCGGACAGGCCGGCGGCGCCGGCGCCGGAGATGCAGGCATGGAGGAGGTCCGCTCCGCCATGAGGCTCGTCATCTTCGGTCTGACGATCAGCTCTTCCTGGGGCAATGGCCACGCCACGCTGTGGCGCGGCGTCGTCTCCGCCCTCGGGCGGGCCGGGCACCGCGTCACCTTCTTCGAGCGCGACGTCCCGTATTACGCCGCGCACCGGGATCTGAGCGCGCTCTCGCACGGCAACACGCTCCGGCTCTACACCTCGTTCGAGGACGTCCTCCCCGAGGCCAGGCGCGCCGTCCGCGAGGCCGACGCGGCGATGGTCACGTCGTACTGCCCAGACGGCGGCCCCGCGACCGACGTGGTCCTCGAGTCCGGCGCGCTCAAGGTCTTCTACGATCTCGACACGCCTGTGACGCTGGATCGCATCCAGGCCGGACAGCCGGTCGGCTACATCGGCCCTCGAGGCCTCGTCGATTTCGACTGCGTGCTCAGCTACACCGGCGGCGCGGCGCTCGATCAGCTAAAGGCGAAGCTCGGCGCCCGGCGGGTGTTCCCGCTCTATGGCAGCGCGGACCCGGCGGTGCACCGCCCGGTCCCGCCGCGGGACGGCTTCCGCGGGGATCTCTCGTACCTCGGCACGTACGCGGCCGACCGGCAGGCGGCGCTCTCCCGCCTCTTCCTCGACGCGGCGAGGCGGCTGCCCGAGAGGCGGTTCGTCATCGGGGGCTCGCTCTATCCCGGGGACTTCCCGTGGGCGCAGAACGTCTATTACGTGCGCCACGTGGCGCCGCCGGATCACCCGGCGTTCTATTGCTCGTCGCGGCTGACGCTCAACGTGACGCGGGGGGCGATGGCGGCGATGGGGTACTGCCCTTCCGGCAGGCTCTTCGAGGCCGCCGCCTGCGGGACGCCGATCCTGAGCGACGGGTGGGAGGGGCTCGACCGGTTCTTCACGCCGGGGAGGGAGATCCTCGTGGCGGCGACGACGGACGACGCTGTCGCGGCGCTCTCGCTCCCGGCGGGCGAGATCGCGGCCATCGCCCGCGCGGCGCAGGAGCGGGTGCTCGCGGAGCACAGCGCGGCGCGCCGCGCGGCGGAGCTCGTGACCATTCTCGAGTCGGTCTCGGCTCATTGAACGCAGTCGAGGTCGGCTCATGCAACGGAAGGACGACGCGATGTGGGGAGTGATTCCGGCGGCGGGCCTGGGCAGCAGGATACAGCCGCTCGCGTTCTCGAAGGAGCTGCTCCCGGTGGGGACGCGCAGGGACGGCGACGTGGAGCGGCCGCGCGCGGTCAGCGAGTACCTCATCGATCGCATGGTGCTCGCCGGGGCGACCCGGCTCTGCATGGTGATCTCGCCGGGCAAGTCGGATATCGTCGAGTACTACGGCGCGAGCGTCGGCCCGGCGCACATCTGTTATGTGGTGCAGCCGGCCGCCGCCGGGCTCTGCGACGCCATCTTCAGGTCGCTCCCCTGGATCCGGCCGGAGGAGGACGTGCTCGTGGGGCTCCCCGACACGGTGTGGTTCCCGGAGCACGGGCTCTGCTCGCTCGGCGGCGGGGGGCTCTCGTTCCTGCTCTTTCCGGTCGAGCATCCGGAGCTCTTCGACGCGGTCGTCACCGACGAGGAGGGCCGGGTGCTCGAGATCCAGGTCAAGCAGCGAGGCGCGCGCTCGCGGTGGGTCTGGGGCGCCTTCAGGCTCACGGGGGCTGTGATGCAAGAGCTCCACGGCCTCTGGTGCGAGCGCGGGCGGGAGGACCCGTACATCGGGACGCTGGTGAACGAGTACCTCGCCCGCGGCGGCAGCGCGCGCGCCGTGCGGGCCGGAGAGGCCTATGTCGACGTGGGGACGCTGCACGGCTACCACGAGGCCATCCAGCTCCTCAGCCGCGCCGCCGCGTGAAGGGAGGGGCCATGGAGAGGTGCGTCGAGGGAGCGACGAAGTGGACGCGGGAGCAGATCCAGGAGCGGGTGCGCGGGCTCGGGCCGTGGTTCCACAACCTCGATCTCGGCGGGGTAAAGACGGCGCCCGACCATTTCCTGGGCGATTACCCCGCGTTCAAATGGAGGGGCTTCGCCGACGCCGTCCCGGCGGATCTCACGGGCAAGACGGTCCTCGACATCGGCTGCAACGCCGGCTTCTACTCGCTCGAGATGAAGCGGCGCGGGGCGGCGCGCGTCCTCGGGATCGACAGCGACGAGGACTACCTGGCGCAGGCGCGCTTCGCCGCGGAGGTCTCCGGGGCGGACATCGAGTTCCGGAACCTCTCCGTGTACGACGTCGGCAGCCTCGGAGAGCGCTTCGATCTCGTGCTCTTCCTGGGCGTCCTGTACCACCTCCGCCACCCGCTCCTGGCGCTCGATCTGCTCCACGAGCACGTGGTCGGACACACGCTCATTTTCCAGAGCATGCAGCGCGGCAGCGCGGAGGTGGCGCCGCTGGAGGAAGATTTTCCCTTCTCCGAGGAGGAGATATTCGACGAGGCGGGTTATCCCCGGCTCCATTTCGTGGAGCACAGCTATGCGCACGACCCGACCAACTGGTGGGTACCCAACCGGGCTTGCGCCGAGGCGATGCTGCGGAGCGCCGGCTTCGAGATCGTGAACCACCCCGAGCCCGAGGTCTACCTCTGCCGCCGGCGCGAGAGGGCCGGCGGCCGTCCGCCCGGCGCCGTCTACCCGGCGAGGCGAGCTTTCGAGAAGGGAGAGCTGGCGTGATCGAGGCGGTGATGCTCTGGAACGAGCCCAACAACAAGTCGCACTGGGATTTCGAGATCGATCCCGAGTGGACGACGTATGGAACCATGGTGAAGCTCGCAGCGGACGCGATTCGGAGCGAGCGCCACTGGTTGCTGCGGGTGCTGGGCGGCATCTCGCCGATCGATCCGGGGTTCATCGCCAACATGGGGCGGCAGGGCGTGCTCGAGCACGTCGACGTGGTCGCGGTGCACGGCTTCCCCCTCGACTGGAATCACTGGCAGATCCACGAGTGGCCCGCCAAGCTCGAGGAGATCCGCGCGGTGACCGACAGGCCTCTCTGGATCACCGAGGTCGGCGTCTCCACGTTCGGCGCCGAGGAGGTGCAGGAGTTCGGCCTCCGGCGGAGCGCCGAGCTGCTCCGCGGCAAGGTCGAGCGGATCCACTGGTACAGCCTCTATGACCTGCCGCGCGCGTGGCCGGCGACGACCCGGCACCGCGAGGCCGAGGGCTCGTCGTATTACCGGCATTTCTACATGGGCCTGCTCCGCGAGGACGGGACGCCCAAGCGCGCGCTCCGGCTCTTCCCGGAGTACACCCCTGAATTCGGTCTGTGCCAGTGGTTCCACTTCGAGGACCACCGGCTCGACGACGCGGTGGCGTGGCTGAAGGAGCTCGGGGTGCGCCACCTCCGCACGGGCCTCAGCTGGGCCGACAGCTTCCGCCCTGGCGCGGAGGCCTGGTTCGACCGGCAGATGAAGGCGCTCGAGCCGTTCGAGGTGACCCTGACCTACTGCTTCACCCCCGAGCACGCCGGCGTCCGGCCCCACCACACGAGCCCTCCCCAGCAGATCGAGGAGTTCGCCGACTTCTGCGCCCGGATGACGCGGCGCTACGCATGAGATGCCGCCATGCGTAACGCCGTGCGTGCTTGCGTACGTGCGTACGTAAAGGAGCGCGTAGGCGCCTGCTCGTCTGTCCGCGTTTTACGCGCGTCTGGCGCGCCGCGTCGCCGTTTGGTAGTGTGGAGATCGCTGCGTTTTTCGCCAGGACGACCTGACCGCATGCACTCCAGGTGGCTCATGTCCCACGTCGCGAGCACGCCGAAGCGAAAGAGGAGACCCGAGGAGCACCGCGGCATCCCGGGGGGGCGATCCAAGCCGCGCACCGGGCTGCGCAGCAGGCGCGCGGAGGTGCTGTCGTGAACCTCGCCGTGCTGCGCCGTCAGGGCCCCTCCGCCCAGGAGCTCGCGTGGCCGCCGTTCTCGTGGCTCTCGTCGGGCCGGGCGCCGCGCTGTCTCGTCGTGCTCGCCCATCCGGACGACGAGACCATCGGGCTCGGCGCGCGGATCGGCCGGCTCAGCCCGATCGAGGTGGTCCACGTGACCGACGGGGCGCCCCGCGACGAGCGCTTCGTGCCGGCGGGCCTCGCCGGCATCGGGCGCGAGCGCTACGCCGCGCTCCGGCGCGAGGAGGTGACCCGCGCCATGTCGGCCGGCAACGTGCCTGCGGGGCGGCTCAGGTGCCTCGGCGCGGTCGACCAGGAGGCGATCGAGGAGGCGCCGAGCCTCACCCGGCGGCTCGTCGAGCTGTTCGCCCGGACGCGGCCCGAGGTGGTGTTCACCCACCCTTACGAGGGCGGCCACCCCGATCACGACGCGGCGGCGCTCGCCGTCCACGCGGCGGCGGTGCTCGCCCTCTGGAACGGCGTCACCTCGCCGCTGATCTTCGAGGCGGCGTCGTACCACGCCGCGCGCGGCCGCCTCCTCACCGGCGAGTTCATCGCGCACGCCGGCGTCCCCGAGATCGCCCTCCGGCTCTCGGACATCGAGGCGTCGCGGAAGCGCGCCATGCTGGCCTGCTTCGCCAGCCAGCGGGAGGTGCTCGCCCCGTTCGGCGCGGAGGTCGAGCGCTTCCGGCCGGCGCCCGCGTACGATTTCCGCAGGCCCCCGCACGACGGCCCGCTCCATTACGAGCGCCTCGGCTTCCCGATCGACGGCGCGCGCTGGCGGCGGCTCGCGGCGAAGACGCTCACGCTGCTCGGCCTCGAGCGTGAGCTGTGCCTCTGAAGGTCCTGCTCGTCGGTTATCCGCTCGCGCCCGTGGGTCCGGACGCCGTCGGCGGCGCCGAGCAGGTGCTCTCGATGCTCGACGAGGCGCTCTCGCGCGGCGGCCACCGGTCGATCGTTGTCGCTCCGGAGGGCTCCGCGTGCGCGGGGACGCTGGTCGCCACGCCGGCGCCCCCGCCTGGCGCGGCCCTCGACGAGGCGGCGAGGGAGCGGGCCTGGAGCCATCACCGGAGCGCCGTCGCCCGGGTCCTGGACAGGTATCCGATCGACCTCGTCCACATGCACGGCGTCGATTTCGATCGCTACCTGCCCGAGCCGGGCGCGCCGGTGCTCGCGACCCTCCATCTCCCGCCGGGCTTCTATTCGCCTGCGGTGTTCTGTCTCGAGCGGCCCAGGACGTTCCTCCACTGCGTGTCCGCGACGCAGCGGCGCGCCTGTCCGCCGGAGGCGCGGCTCCTGCCCGACATCCCGAACGGCGTCCGGCTGGAGCACTACCGGCCGAGGCGGTACAAGCGCGGCTTCGCGCTGGCGCTGGGCCGGATCTGCCCGGAGAAGGGCTATCACGTCGCCGTCGAGGCCTCGGTCCGCGCCGGCGTGCCGCTCGTCATCGCCGGCCAGGCGTTCGGGTACGAGGAGCACACGCGGTATCTCCGGGAGGTCCTGCTGCCGATGCTGCGCGGCCCCGGCCCTGTGCGGCGCTTCATCGGCCCCGTGGGCCTCGCCCGGAAGCGCCGCCTGCTCGCGGCGGCGCGGTGCCTCCTCGTCCCCAGCCTGGTGCAGGAGACCAGCTCGCTCGTGGCCCTGGAGGCGCTGGCCTCGGGCACGCCGGTGATCGCGCTGCGCGGCGCCGGCGCGCTGCCGGAGATCGTCGAGCACGGCCGGACGGGGTTCCTCGTGGACGGCGCGGTGGAGATGGCCGACGCGATGGCGAGGGTCGACCGGCTCGATCCGGCGGCGTGCCGTCGCGCGGCCGAGGAGCGCTTCTCGGCGGCGACGACGGCGGCGGCGTACCTCGAGACGTACCGCCGGATCCTGCGCGCAGCGTGAAGCGCCGGGTCGCCCTGCTGGAGGATGGAGGACGACGCTCGCAGCCTGCGGCCGCGCCGCAGGCATCGCGCGGGCCGCTCAGCGAGCGTTGCAGGCGAAGACGTGCTCGATGGCGTCCACGCACATCTGCTCCGCGACCTCTCGGGTGACCCGCGACAGCACCCGGAACCGCGTGAGCTCGGTCAGGGTCTGGTACACGTTGACCTCGGCGATCACCTCTCCGTCGCCCGCGGCCTCGGCGCTGTAGAAGAGCCGGATCAGGTTGTTCGCGTTCGCCGGTACGCCCCGGAGCAGGAGGTGAAACTCGATGCTGGGCGTCTTCTCGCCCACGTCATGCTCGATCCGGTAAGCGTGGCCTGACGAGGCGAGCTCACCGCCGATGGCTTCGAACGTGGGCACGAAGATGTCGGTCAGGATCCGCCGGAATTCATCGATGAAAACCTGGCGCCGATCCGGCGTGTTGGCGCCGCTCGTGCTCCGGGCCAGGCGCTCGCCGTATTTCTTTTGAATGATCCCCAGGCGGATGCGGGTCGTTTCATCGATGGCCACGTGGGTGTCCCTCAGGGGTCAGAACAGGGCGGGCTCTCGGGGCGCTGTCGCGGACGACCGAGTGGACGACCGGGTGGACGTCACTTGAGAACCAGGACCTTGATCTGGCTCGGGACAATGGTCGTCGAGTTCGTATTGATCTGGTTCCCGAAGCCGTTGGCGGAGAGCACCACCGCGGGTTTTCCCTGCCACAACGTGTTGCGAGAGAATCGGAGACGCCTCGCGGGGCCCATGTTGCGGCCGGAGATCACGCCACCAAGCAGCCCAGGGTTGTCGCCGGAGGTGAGCGGAATGGTGGTTGTCAGGGTATGGGCGGGAGCGACCCCGATGCGCACTTTGTACGCGGGGGACGTCCCCATGGGCTTCGCTGCAAAGTTTGGAAATGGGACGGGGACCATCGTCGGAAGACGGCAGACATCCGGCATGCCAAAGTCCATTCCACCGCTCGACGTGATTGCAAACATGTTCGGTCACCCTACCTGGATCTGATCGGCGTCGATTTTCACGACGTGGCACGCGGTGATCTTGGCGTTCTCGCTGTGGATGGCGAGGTTGCCCTTGGCCGCATAGTCGATGCGCTCGGCGCGCACATGGTCCGCCTCTTCCACGATGCGGTAGGAGCGCTTCACCCTCTGCGACAGCCGTTCGAGCGTCGCGTCGAGGCTCCGGCCGATCAGCTTGGCCCGGTCGACCTCCCCGCGAGCCACCTTGCTGAGGAACGAGAACAGCTCCAGCGCGACGTGCCCCTCCTTGGCCTGGACACGGAAGGTCGACGCGGCCATCGAGAGGTCCTTGCCGGCTGCCACGTGTACACCGTCGGGCGCCGAGAGGCCCAGCGAGCCGCGCCGCAAACGAATCTGGAGATCGCCTTCGGAGACGAGGTGTGAGGGCGCGCCCTCCTCCCGCTCGAGGACGGCGAGGATGTAATGCGTGCCGTTCACGGCGGTGAGGAGCACCAGGTCTCCGGTGGCAGGCTCCAGCAGGCAGCTCGTCGCGCGCTTCGCGCGGACCTCACCGTGCTCGGTCTCGACGATGTACGCGGAGCCATCGATGCGGAGCACGGCGCCGTGTTCGCCGTAGGCGTCCCGCTGGTATTGTCTCGCTCTTGCTGCGCTCTGCATGGTTTCCTCATGAGTGAGGGGTGCGTTGACTGCCGGCAGGCCTCCCAAGGACGTTGGCCTGCCAGTCTTCTGCTTCCTTGAGCTCCTGGTCGTCTCCGTGCGCCAGCGCCTTGCTCGGCGGCCAGATCGTGCCCTTGTCCGTCACACGGTGCAGCCGCGCGCGCGACAGCGTCGCATCGGAGAAGTCGGCGGACGACACGTCGGCGTGGGAGAAGTCTGCATGGCTCAGGTCTGCCCGGCAGAAGCGGGCACCCGGGCAGCTCGCCCGGTGCCAGACGCTCATCTCGAGCCGCGCGCCCGAGAGGTCCGTGGCGCCCGCGCGCGCGTCGACGAAGAGCGCTTGGCTCAGGTCGGCCTGGGTGAGGCTCGCGTTCATCAGGGTCGCTTCGACGAAGTCGGCCAGCCGGGCGACGGCGCCGTCCAGTCGAGCCCCGGTCAAGTTGGCGCCCTTGAAGCCGCATTGCGTCAGCGTGGCCCCTGAAAAGTCGCAACCCTGCAGGTCGGCGCTGGTAAGCTGCGTTCTGCTGAGGTCCATCCGTCGGAAGTCCTTGGGCCCCATCCGCACCTCGATCAGGATCGCTTCCACGAGGGTCGTCCCCGTGAGAATGGCCTGGGACAGGTCCTGACGGAACAAGACAGCCCTGGTCAAGTTGGCCTGAGAGAAGTCCGTGCCCTCGAGCGTGACGCCAAACAGGGTGCCGTCGGTCAGGTTGGCACGGACGAATCGGGCGTTCTTGAGCTCGGCATGGTCGATGGTAGCCGACGAGAGGTCGGCTCCGGTCAGATCGGCCGACTCGAGGTCCACGGCCGAGATGTTCGCTCCAACCAGCGAGGCGTCGGCGAGCACGGCCCCCGCGAACGTACAGTCCATGGCCGTGCCAAGGTGAAAATCCAGCCCCTTCAGGTTGGCTCCCGCGAGGTCACAGCGGTGAAAAATCGCCTCACGCACCTTGACGCCGGTGAAGTTGGCGTTGGTGAAGCGGACATCTTCGAAGATCCCGCCGGAGAGGTCGAGCCCCGACAGGTCGAAGCCCGACAAGTCCAGCTCCGAAACGACCTCTTCTTGTTCGATCAGCTTGCGCAGCGCTTCCCTGTCCATGCTCCCTCTAGGCCGGTATTACCCTGAGTCGCTTGAGGTTGGCGCCGGCAAAGCTCGTGTCGTCATCTCCAACCATTCGATCGGCGCACACGCTGAACAGGTTGGCTTTCTCGAAGTTGGCCCCCTGGACGCACGCATGGTTCATGATGCTCTGCCTCAGGTCAGCGGCGTAGAGCGACGCCCCGGTGAGGTTGGCGCGGGTCAGCATGGCCTCGGCGAGGTTCGCGCGATCGAGGCTCGCCTCCGTCAAGTCGGCCTCGTTGAGCAGCGCGCCGCGCAGGTCGGCGTCGGAGAGGTCGCTGCCGGCGAGGCTCGTCCCCATCAGGTTCGCGCCGGCGAGGGTCGCGCCGGCGAAGTCTGCGCCAGCGAAGGACGAGCCCATCACGCTCGTGAGGTCCTTTGCCATCACGTTCCGGAAGATGGCGCGGTCGCCCTGGGCGGCGATGAAGGTGGCGGAGCTCAGGTCGACGCCGGTGAAATCGACCTCGGTCACGTTCACCTCGTTGAAGGTGCACCCCGAGAGCCGCGCGCCCACGAGGCGCGCCCCCGTGAGGTCCACCTGCTGGAACGTCGCCTCTTCCGCGACGGCGTTCTCGAGGTTGGTGTCGCAGAAATTGGCCTCGGAGAGGTCGGCGCGCGAGAGATTGGCGCCGGACAGATCCGCTCCCCAGAGGTCCGCCTTGACGAGCACGGCCTCGCCGAAATCGACGCCTCCACCAGCCTTCACGTCCCGCAGGCACGCCGAACCGAAATTGGCTCCGTTGAGCTTGGCCTCCGAGAGATCCGCGGCCTCCAGGTTGGCTCGCGCCAGGACGGCTCCTGTGAGCTTCGCCCTTCGCAAGATGCTCCCGGTGAGAAAGGCCGACTCGAGCATGGCGCCCTCGAGGTCGATCCCCTCGAGGTTGAGGTGAGAGAGATCGGCGCCCGTGAGGTCGCACCCCGCGAAGCTCCGCCCCTCCTTGTGCCCGGCCTCCACTTCGCGGCGAAGTCGCAGGGATTCTTCGGTGTCGAGGGGCGCGGAGGCCGCCAGGAGGTGCGCGAGCCGAGGCCCGTCTTCGCCCAGCTCGGCGAAAGACGAAGCCCTGTCGTCCAGATCCTCCGCAGACGCGAAGCCCTCGTCGTCCGCAGGCTCACCGCCCCAGGCCTCGTCCTCTGGCAGCGCGTGGGCAGCCTCGGGCGCCTCGTCGGGGAGGTTGAATGTGTCGTCGAGGTCCTCATCGGCGGCGGCCTGGGTCTCGTCCTCGAATGCTTGCCAATCCAGCGACGACACCAGCTCTTCGCTCTTCTCCGGCGTGAAGCCCTCGCTCGTCAGCGACTGCCGCACGCGCTCGCGGACCTCCGACATCCTGATCTCGCTCGGACCGTCGGCGGCGTTCTGACGCGCCCTCGCCAGCAACGCGCCGACGTCGACCCCGTGCGCTGTCAGCCCGCCGCTGAGCCGACCCTCGACCAAGCGGACCACGGCCTCTTCGGATTCTTCCGAGTCATCGAGGGACGCAAGGTCGTTGGAGGGCTCTTCCTGGGCGAGGTGCGCCTCTGGATCGATGCCACGGTCTCGCAGCTGCTTCTTGCCCCATTCCATGAGCGCTTCCTGCGCGCGAAGCGCTTCGGCCTCCTCGGGGTCGTCTTCCAGGGCGGGCGTCGTCGTCGGGGCCGCAAACGCGAGTGGCTCCGTGTCCGCCTCGTGGCTCACCCCCGCGTCCGCCTGGGACCATGCAGGGCTCTCTTCTTCCTCCGTGCCCTCCGGGAAGTCCGTGGCTGGCTCCGCCCCTTCCGCGTCGGCTGCGGCGGCGAGGTGCCCGGGGTCGATCCCCATCTCGGCGAGATCGGCCTCGGTCGCCTCGATGTCGGGGTCCCTCTCGAGCTCGGCCTCGGCCGCTTCGACGTCGAGGCCCTCCGCTGCTCCCGCTCCGTGGACACCGGCGGTGACGACGCCGGCGCCGGCCGCGGCCGCAGCCGCGCGCTTGACGGATCGAGCCGGAGTGCCTCCCAGAAACCCTTCCCGCCTGAGCTTTGACGCGAGCCCGGAGAGCGTGTCATCGGGCAGCGGCGGCGCCTCCGGATCTTCGGGCTCGGGCATGAGCGTGTCGTCCTGGTCATCCGGGAGATCGTTGCTCTCAAGGCCAAGCCGGGGGATGAGGTAGTCGTGGTAATACGCGACGGGCCTGGGGGCACCCATGGCTTCACAGGCAACCAGCACCGCCACCACGTCGTCTGCGTCGTCCTCGGAGATCTCGATGCCGCCGCGGAAGAGGACGACCCCCCGCTCGCGGTGCGGGAACAGACGCACCGTGTCGAGCTTCATCGCGGGCTCGTGGATCTCCACGCCGTCGCTCGTCTTGAGGCAGACGAAGCATCGACTCACGACCCCGGGAAGGGCGCCTTCGATCCGAGGCCTGTCGGGGTGCATGTTCTCGACCACGAAGGTCTCGTCGCCCCTGAAAAACCCGTCGATCTGCTGGTCTTCCGGAGCCATGTTGAACAGCGTCGGGTCCAGATCCCGCGCAAAACCAGGGAAGCACTCGTCGCGCCACGCGGCGTCGTAGGTGCCGATCTTGGAGAACCGCTGGGGCCACGTCATGTCGTAGCCGTCGAGGCCGGCGGGCGTCGGGCAGTCGCTGCGCGCGTGGATGAGGTGCTTGGGCGACTCGATGTTGGGGAGCGCCGCGCTCTTGTCGCCGTGGCCTTTGCCCAGCGGGTTCCTGGCAAAATCCTTCCCGCCAAAGGCGTTTCGCCAGGTGACGGGCATCTCGGTGAAGGGCGTCGGATCCGACATGCCGAGCATCCCCCACGTCCGGTCGCCGATGACGTAGAGGCTCTTGTTGATGGGCCCGAGCTGGACGCGGACCGAGCTCGCGGGGCGGGCGGTGCGCCCCGGCGGATAGCAGCGGCCCGTGACGAGGAGCTCGCCCCGGGTCTTGGGGTTGAACTCGTCGAGGAGGCCGTCCTCGCCGAGCTCCTCCATGGCGATCTTCCAGACCGTGGGCTCATAGAGCAGCCGGGCCGGCCGGTCGTAGGAGAAGCCGACGAAGGTGGTGACCACGAGGTGCGGGGTGCGCTGGTGCATGAAGACCCTCGGCACCACCCCGAGGCGCATGGGCTTGACGATTTTCATCCGACGGACTCCAGGGTAGCGGGCTCGATGGATCGTTCGGCTCAGCGCCGGGCGCGAGCCTGTTCCACGCTCGATGGGTGAATTACTTCAGGATGTGCAAGTCCGCATTCGAGAGACCGAGTCGAGTTTTGATCGTCATGATCTCTGCTGAGGCCTTGTAGCCCTTTGCCGAGATCTCTGCTGCGTTCAATTTCTTTATCTCCAAGGGGGCGCGTTTGAACGCTAGCCCCTTGATGTTCTCGTATTTGGTTCCGTTGATGACCTCGACGCGCGACCCGATCTTGGTCGTGTAGAGGCCTGTTATCTTGCTTTCGGCGGTGCCATGGATGGTGCTCGAGCTCGGTCCATAGACCGTGGTTTTTCTGCCGCCATAGATCTTGGCGGTGTTACCGCCCCTGATCGTCTTCGAGCTTCCCCCCGCGTGAACGGTGGTCGTTCGCCCTGCGTAGAAGTTGCCGGTGGCATGGCCGCGGACGTCTGTGCGTCGGGTCCCGTTGACATCGGTCTCGCTGGTGCCGTTGATCGTGTTTTTGTTCGATACGAAGACCGTCGTCTCTCGCCCGTTGAAGAAGGTGCTGTCGTCCTTGCCTCTGATCTGGGTGTTGCGCTTCCCCATGATGCGCAAGCTGCTGTTGCCCCTGATGGTGGCGAGGCGATCGCCCACGAGCGTGAACGTGTCGTCGCCCCCGATCTTCGTGGTGCGATCCTTCGTGATGGTGGTCTTTCGGTTGCCGCGGAGGATCGTCTTTTCATTGCCGAGGATGGTCGTGTGGCGATAGCCCAAGATCACGTTCTGTGAGTATCCGGCGATGAAGCTCCCGGCGTACCCTCCGACGGCGCTCAAGCTGAAGCCCCCGATCACGCTCTCGGAGATGCCCACGGTGATCGCCGTTCGGTTGCCGGTCACGATGTTCTCGGAGCTGCCTCCGATCCACACATAAGCGTGGCCTTGCGACTTGACCTCATACGACGCGCCGCCGTTGGGCGCCCCCATCCGGAGGTAGGTGTTGTCATAGGGCGTCGACAGCGTGACCCGCTCTTGCCCGGCCTGGTCTTCGAGCTCGAGCCGGTTCCGCCCGCCCGTCTGGATCACGTTCCGCGTGTTGTTCCCCGACGTGACCGGGCTCGGCGTGAGCGCGTTGGGTGCGACGCCGACGATGGCCGGCCGGTCGGGATCGCCCCCCTCGAAGGCGCACATGACCTCGACGCCGGCGCGCAGCGGGAAGTGGAAGCCCTCGATGCCGCCGCCGTGGGGCTGGAGCATCCGGACCCAGGTCGACGCCTTCCCCCCGCTCAGGTCGCTCTCGTCGAAGAGGAACTTGATCCGGTAGCGACCATGGCTGTCGATCTGCGCGTACTCGCTGACCGCGGCGCCCTCGACGATCGCGATCTCGGTGCCGTAGATGCGCGGCCACTCGGTGACCTGCGGCGCGCGGAACTGCGTCGTCGTGGGGATGGCCTTGGCCTCCATGCGGTAGTTCTCGGTCCACGTCGTGAAGTCGCGGAGCTCGGGCATGTCCGGGGCCTGGTTGGACCAGTGCTCGACCTCGATGGCCAGGTACTTCGTGTTGAAAGCGGCCCGCGGGTGGTCCTCGATCTCGAAGGTGAACCCGGGGACCACCGTCGCTGCCTTGCCCATCGCCTGGTACACGACGCCGGTCGCGGCGAGGCTCTCGGCCTTGATCCGCGCCAGCCGCGCCCCGTCGCCCGACGAGAAGAACCGCGCGCCGTACAGGCTGACCTCGCCGAAGCCGTTGGGGCTGACCGACGCCTGCCCGGTGACCGGCACGGCCGGCGTGGCGTAGTTGTAGTCCTTGAGGCGGACCGTGCCGGGCATGGCGTCATGCCGGCAGGTGAAGGCGTGGAAGGTGTCCTTCGCG
Organism: Sorangium sp. So ce693; assembly: GCF_051521375.1. NCBI lineage: Bacteria > Pseudomonadati > Myxococcota > Polyangiales > Polyangiaceae > Sorangium > Sorangium sp. So ce693. The sequence goes on along the minus strand of NZ_CP150347.1, from coordinate 9,776,925 downwards.
GTGTTGGCGCCGCCCGGCTGCGGGAAATAGCGAATGGGCTTGCCGCCATGGGGCTGATGGGTCGACTTGTCATCGACCAGCACAAGCGTCTCGCCGCCCTCTCCATGCTCGAAGTAGTAATAGATGCCTTCGCGCTCCATCCACCGGGTGATGAAGGCGTAGTCGCTCTCGCGGTACTGACAGATATGCTCTTCGGCGACGTAGGAGCCCTGGAGCTGGAGGGCGCAGTCCGTGACGCCGCCCTTTTGCAGGACGGCTTGAATGATCTCCGGGATCGCCTGCGCGGTGAAGACACGGCTGTGATACGACATGGCGAGCAAGGCGAGGCGCGGGACCATGGTGGCCCGAAAGACGGACCGACCGACGAACTCGTTGATGAGCTCGATGCTCCCGAGGACGCCGCTTCGAAGGAAGGGCTCGCCGCCGTCGCTCCGCTCCAGGGAGATGGTCACCGGCTGCCCCACGGCCGCGGCCATATCGACGCTCTGGCCGGCGTCGTTCGTCATCACCAGGTAGAGCTCGAAGCGATAGAGCTTCGAAATGCCCTCGGTGCCATGAAAAGCTACGAGCTTGGTGGAAGAGGGCAGGGCGCTTGATTGAACGACGAAATTGTCAGGCATGGCGAGCCTCACGGGTGGGAAAAAGCGGCAGGCGCAGACGCGCTGGAGAGTCTAGACGGAATTTGTGTCAGTTGTGTGGCGTGGCGCCTGCTTGTTGTTGTCCGTCGGTGACGACGACGCGACGGATTCGTCGCAGGCGACGTCATGGGCTTGACGACTCCCTGCTCGCGCCCATCGTCACGCGCCACCGTCGGCGGTCCGCGCGGGCTCGCCTCGTCGCCTCGAGCAGCGCAGGACCGCCGTTCTGGTGGCGCGCTACATTCGAATCAGCGGTCGCCCTGCGAGGGCTGTCAGGAAGAGCGCCAGCGCGACGGCGCCGTAGGCGACGCCGAACGCGATGACCCATCGCACCGCCCGCCGCATGCGCGGCGCCGACCCCGAGGCCCGCGCCGACAGCCAGTACCCGACCAGCGGGACGGCCTGCAGCGCGTGCATCCCGAAGAAGTGCGCTATGCGCAGGTCGCCTCCTCGGGTGCTCCAGTTGACGACGGGGAGCCCGGGCCCGCCGTCGGCGACGCCGACGCCGTGCGCGTTGTGCGCCGACATGACGCCGCCTTCCGCGCAGGCCAGCAGGAACAGGAGGAGACCCAGCCGGATGCCCCAGAGGTAGGGAGCCGGCAGCGGAGGTCGCGCCGCCCAGAACCTGTACGCGAGGTACGCCGCGAGCGCCGTGTTCACGAGGATGGCGATGCCCATGAGCGCGAACACCGCGCCGTCGAACAGCGTCGATTGATTGAAATGCGACGCCACGCCCCGCGCCGCCTGCGCGGTGATCGCGATCATCTCGAAGCTCACCAGCGCCACCGTGCCCCAGACGACCGCCCTGCGGCCCCTCGGCGGGAGCGCGACATCGCCGACGAGCCAGTTGATCGTCAGGAGGTAGATGGCGATCGAGGCGGCGAATTTGGCCGGCTTGATCCACGGGTTCACCCCCATCACGAGGCGCGCGTCGAGCGGGGCGACGGCGAGCAGCAAGACGAGCAGCGCGACGTGGGCGGCGGCCGCCGCGAACAGGACGGGGCTCCGGCTGAGGAGCTCCTCGATCGGGCGAGGGAGCTGGAGCGAGGTGGTCACAGAGCGCGCGCTCATGTCAGGCCTCCTCGACGCGGCGCTGCGCCACGGTCCTGTCGAGGGCGCGCGCCGATCGATCGGCGATCGCGCGGACGGCGAGGTAGAGCGAGAACCCCATCGGCCCGAGCATCAGCGTCAGATAGAGCACCGGGGCCATGAGCCACGGCGAGATGTCGCGATCGCGGCTGTCGAGGTACACCCACCGGCCCACGAAGAGATCGAAGGTGAGGAAGTGAACCCAGCCGATCGTGGCGCCCGCGGGCGAGCCGAGCAGCGGGGCGACCGCCGCGAGGCTCGGCTGGTTGACGATCGGCAGCACCTCGCCGATGGCCGGGAGGACGAGCGCCGTGTAGAGCAGCGCGGGCGCGACGACGACGAGCGGCGACTCCATGATCCGCCGCGTCCATCGAGCGCGGGGCAGAAAAATCATGAGGAACCAGAACGGCAGCACGAGCAAGCCGCTCAGTCCAAAGACCTTATCCATCATACCCTCCAGCGACTGCTGATTGTAACGATGAAACTATTAGTAACAGTGTTAACTTCGCGGGAAAAAAAGAGAGCGATCAGGGGCGCAGGCCCCGGACCATCATCTTCATGGCGATCGCCATGGTCCGGTCGACGTCGTCGGCCGTGAAGCGGCCGCGGTCGGCCAGGCCGAGGGCGGTGATCCCGTGGACCAGGGCCCAGACCACCTGGCTGTGGCGCTCCACGTCTCCGCGCTGCATCACGCCGGCATCCATCGCGGACGCGACCGCGTTCTGCAGCACGTCGAACGAGTCGATCATCGGCTGCTGCCGCGCCTTCCGCTGGTCGAAGACGAAATCGAAGCGCTGCATGAACATCAGCCGGTAGTGCACCGGGTTGTCCATGCCGAAGCGAACGTACGCGGCGCCGAGCGCCACGAGCCGCTCGATCGGGTCCGCCGTGCTCTCGGCGGCCGCGACGAGCGCCCGCTGGAACTCGGTGAAGCCGTCGTGGACGATCGCGAACAGGAGATCGTCCTTGTCCTCGTAATAGCGGTAGATCGTCGTCGCCGAGTAGCCGATGCGCTCGGCCACCTGGCGCATCGAGAACGCCTCGTAGCCCTGCTCCAGAAACAGCTCGCCCGCCGCCGCCAGGATCGCGCCCCGCAGGTTCTCCTTCTGCTGCTCGCGGCGCTGCAAGCTCGACGCCTGCAGGCGCTCCGCCTGGGTCGTGCCGCTGGTCTTCGTGGTCTTCGGGCGCGAACTCGCCATGTCCTTGTCGCCTGGTCTCCGGGCGGCGCAGGGGCCGTCCACGTCCTCGTTCGTAACAGTGTTACTTTTTATAACGACATGATTATGTGCCGTCAAGGATCTTTTCTGGAGCGCGTTTCGGCGGTCTCCCGGGCATATCGTGCCCGCCGTCACCCCTGCCAGCCCTCATGGTTCGCCGAGGTTCGGCGGATGCATGCGCGCGCCTGGTGGGAGCGGAGGCGGGCCGCCGTCGCGGTACACCCCTTGCGTCGGGCGTGATAGGCTCTGTTCATGGTCCAGGCCGCGGCTCGTTCACCCGCACCCGCGTCAGGCCGGCGAATGTCGCTCGTCGAGTGGGCGGCCTTGCCCGAGGATGAGTCGGGCGAGCTCGTGGACGGGCTGCTCGTGGAGGAAGAGGTGTCCGGCTACGTTCACGAGGTCGTGGTCGGCTGGTTGATCCACATGCTCCGCGTCTGGATCACCCCCCGAGGCGGGCTGGTGGGCGGCTCGGACGCGAAATTCGCGGTCAAGGCGCAGCGGGGCCGGAAGCCCGACGTGACCGTCTTTTTTCCCGGGAACCGGAGGCCGCCGGCGCGGGGGCTCGTGCGTATCCCGCCCGATATCGCCGTCGAGGTCGTCTCTCCCACGCCGAGCGACGGGCGCCGCGATCGTGTCGAGAAGCTCCGCGAATATGCCGCCTTCGGGGTGCGCTGGTACTGGATCGTCGATCCGCAGCTCCGGAGCATCGAGGTCCTGGAGCTCGGGGCGGATGGGCGCTATGCGCACGCGCTCGACGCGACCGATGGGAGCATCGATGTGCCTGGGTGCGAAGGGCTCCGGCTGGATCTCGATGCGTTGTGGGAGGAAGTCGATCAGCTCGGCGCCGAGGAGGGCGAAGCGCCGGAGGAAGACCAGGAGAGCTTGCCGCGGTAGCCTGCCGGCGGCGCCTCATGGCGCCGCCCTTCGTCGGCTCGCCTCGCCGGCGCGGTCAGTTGATGGGCACGAACTCCCCACACGCCTGTTCGATCGCCGCGAGGGCGTTCGTGAGGCCGTCCTCGAGGTGCCCTTCGCACAGGTCCCAGAAGAACCCACGGCCGTCGGCGGCGAACAGGTCCACGAGCCTCTGCATGTCCTCGGCCGCTTCCGCGTCCCCATAAGCGCCCGCGCACTCCCGCCTCCCGCCGATGCCGAGGAACACCACGTTCTTCGCGTCACCCTTCGCGGCGACCAGCCGATCGTGGATCTGTTGCGGCGTCTGGCGCGGGACGGGCTGCTCGTCCTCGTCGGTGATCGCCACCACCACGAGCAGCGCGTCGTTGCGGAGGAACCCCGCGTTCTCGGCGGTCGAGAACGGCGGCTCCAGCGCGGCGGCGACGGTGGACGCGGGCTGCTCGTCGTCGCTGTCGCCGGTGCACTCGACGTCGTCCGCATAGAGGTCGGCAGCGCACTGGAACTCGCCCGTGAGGTCGGTGCTCGTGCTCTCCATCCACGCCTTGCCGCTCTGGAACGAGCAGTCGCCCGCGGCGCCGCGCGTGTGGAAGTTGGCGGGGAGCGGGCAGGCGTCCATCACGGCCGCGCGGAAGTCGATGATGCCATCGATATCGAGCAACGCCTGCGCGAACGCCGGGAACACGACGTCGCGCATCGATGCCTTCTCCTCGTCCATGCTCGAGGAGTTGTCGAGCGCGAACACGACATCGACGTGCTCGCACCCCGTCGCGCCGTTGCCTCCTGCTCCGCTGGTCCCGCTGCCGGACCCGGACCCGATGCCGGAGCCAACCCCCTCGCCGAAGGAACCCCCCTGGCCGCTGGAACCCCCCGCCGGCGCATCGCCCGAGCTCGAGCCGCCCGGCGAACCGCCGGTATCGCCCGTGCCCGAGTCCCCGCCGCAGCCCGCGATACCCACCGTCGCCGCGCAGAGCGCCGCGCACCATGCCCTGAGATCCATGCCGCTCTCCTTCGCTCTAAGTTAAGGGCGTAGTGCCCCTGCCGTTCGCCGCACGGCCCTGTGCGACAATCGGGCGTCAGAGCGCTCACGGTATCATGAGCGCCGCACCGGCTCCACGGTCGGCTCGACTCAGCCGTTCGCAGCCCGGGGCAATGGTGCGTCATCGTCCGACACAGGGAGCCCAGGTGCGCGATGGCCCAGCCCGAGCGCGCCCCGGAAACCCTCGATCGTGCGGCGAAGACCCGTGCGCAACGGCACCTTGGGCTCGAACCCGAGCACCCGCCTCGCGCGATCGATGACCGGCTGCCGCTGCCTCGGATCGTCCTCGGGCAGCGGGCGGAACACCACGCGACCGCGGCTCCCGGTCAGGTGGAGCACCTCCTCGGCGAGCTCCAGCACCGTGAACTCCTCGGGATTGCCCAGGTTCACCGGGCCCGTCTCGGCCGGGTGCTCCATCAGCCGGACGATCCCCTCGATGAGGTCGTCGACGTAGCAGAAGCTCCGTGTCTGGGAGCCATCGCCGTACACTGTGAGGTCCTCACCCCGGAGCGCCTGTACGATGAAGTTCGACACCACCCGACCGTCGTCGAGCGCCATCCGCGGGCCGTACGTGTTGAAGATCCGCGCCAGGCGTACCTCCACGCCGCGCCGGTGGAAGTCCATCACCAGCGACTCGGCGCAGCGCTTCCCCTCGTCGTAACAGGAGCGGATCCCGATCGGGTTCACCGCGCCCCGGTAGTCCTCCGGCTGCGGGTGGACCTCGGGATCGCCGTAGACCTCGCTGGTCGACGCCTGGAAGACCCGCGCCCCGCAGCCCTCGGCGAGCTTCAGCGCGTGGAGCGCGCCGACCACGTTGACCAGCGTGGTCCGGACCGGATCGCGCTGGTAATGCGGCGGGCTCGCCGGCGAGGCGAGGTTGTAGATGCGATCGACCTCCCGCTCGTACGGCTGCATGACGTCGTGCTCCACCAGCCGGAAGCGCCGGTGAGAGAGGAGATGGGCGACGTTGTCCCGGGAGCCCGTCGAGAAGTCGTCGAGCGCGACGACCTCGTGGCCCTCCCGGATCAGCCGATCACACAGGTGGGAGCCGACGAATCCGGCGCCCCCGGTCACCAGGATGCGCAGCGCTGCGCTCATGTCTCTCTGACCTCCTCTCCAGGTCGACTCGCCACGTCGACGTCATCATCCCCGGTCCCCCCCCGGTCCCCCGGGCGCTCCGGCGCGTCCTGCTCGTCGAGCAGCTCCCGGGTGTACCTCTCCAGCGCCTCGGCGCGGTGCGCCGCGGTGTGTCGGGCGAGCACGCGCTCGCGCGCCCGCTGGCCGATCGCGATCCGCTCCCGCTCGGGGAGCTCGCGGAGCAGGTGGAGCACCTCCTCCGGGGAGCGGGCGACCAGGATCTCCTTGCCAGGCTCGAAGAGCTCGTCGAGCCCAGGCCAGTCGTCGCTGATCACCGGCACGCCGCACGCCGCCGCCTCGAAGAGGCGCACGCTCGGCGAGTACCCCGCCTCGATCATGTCCCGGCGGGTGACGTTGAGCGTGAAGCGCTGCGCGCCGTAAAAGCCGCGGTGATCGCCCGGCGGGACGTGATCCGTGCGATCGACGTTGGTGGGCCAGCCGAGGTCCGCCGGGTACTGCGGGCCGGCGACCACGAAGCGGCCTCGCCCCCAGCGGCGCGCCGGCGCGACGAGGAGCCGGTCCAGCGTGGGCTGGCGATCGGCGCTGTACGTGCCGAGGTAGCCGAGATCCCACCGGGGCGGCGCGCGCTCAGGGAAATACTCGTCCGGATCCACCGAGCAGTAGAGCGCTCGCGCCCGCTTCGCCCCGTGGCGGCGCTCGAGCCGCTCGAGCGTCGGGCCGCCCGTGAACGAGAGGTACAGGTCGTACCGCGGGATCAGCGCCGGAGACAGGTACCCGGCGCCTCCCCGCTCGATCTGCTTGAGCGTCACCGGCGTGTCGATGTCGTAGAACGCGGTCTTGCCGCGCGCCGTCTCCGTCACCCAGGCGCCGACCTCGGCGCCGTCGGGCACGTAGGACCCGACGACCACGAGGTCCGCGTCGCGCACCGCGCCCGCGAAGCGCGCGCGGAGATCGTCGAGCCCCCGGTAGAGCTCGGTCCGGCCGTAGGGCGGGCTCGGGAGGTCGCGGTTCTCCGCGTAGAACCAGAGGTCCCGCTCCAGGAACAGCACGCTGTGCCCCCGCTGGGCCAGCCGCCTGAGCAGCCCGCGGTACGTGGTCGCGTGGCCGTTGCCCCACGACGAGGTGATCGACAGGCCCAGGAAGACGAAGGAGATGGGCTTCACGGCGGCGCGTTCGCGGTGAGGGTTGCGCCGTCGGGGCGGGCCAGCAGGGCCTCGACCTGCCTCGCGCGCTCGGCGTAGGTGTGCCCCGCGAGCACGCGCTGCTTCGCCGCCCTGCCGATCGCGCGGGCCCGCTCGGGCGTGAGCGTCCGGAGGATCTCGGCGACGTCGTCGCCGCTCCTCGCGACCAGCACCTCGCGCCCGGGCTCGAGGAAGAGCTCGATCCCCTCCCACGCGTCGGTGACGAGGCACGCGGCCGCGCCCGCGGCCTCGAAGACGCGGGTCGCCGGGGAGAAGCCGACCGACGCCATGCTGTCGCGGGCCACGTTCAGCACCGCGCGGGCGCTGGCGTTGAAGGCGTTGTGGTCCACCGTGTAGACGTGCCCGACGTAACGGACGTTCGGGGGCAACGCCTTGTCCTGCCAGCCGCTGCCGCCAAGGAGGAACCGGAGCCCGGGGAGCGCGGCCGCGGGCCGCAGGAAGAACTCCTCCACGCGCCGCTCCCGGTCCGGCAGGCGGTTGGCGAGCAGCGCAAAGTCGCAATGAAATCGAGGATCCGGCGCGACCTCGAGGTGGGTCTCGGGATCGAGCGCGTTGTAGATGGGCGCGCAGCGCCGCGCGCCGAGCGCCTCGTAGCCGCGCACCACCGGGTCGCCGCCGCCGTAGGTGAAGACCAGGTCGTAGCGCGGGATCTGCGCGCGGAAGGGATCCGACGGCGCGGCGCGGACCCGCTCGAGCGTGGCCGGGGCGTCGACGTCCCAGAAGATCGTCGTGAGCCCCGGCCGATCGAGCGCGGCGACCTCGGCCTCGAGCAGCTCGTCGAAGACGCCGACGCCGCTGGCCTTGACGACCACGTCGGCGCTCCGGGCCTGCTCGACGAGCCGCCTGGGCTCCGCGGGGTCGGTGCCGGAGTAGACGACGACGCGGGCCCACGGCGGGTCCTCGATGTCGCGGTGCTTCTGCCGATCGTAGGCGTCCGGCTCGTGGAAGGTGATGCGGTGCCCTCGCGCCGCGAGGGCGCGGAGGATGCCGCGGTAGTAGGTGGCGGCTCCGTTCCAGTAGGCGGAGACGAGGCTCGATCCGAAGAAGGCGATGTCGAGCGATCGGCTCGGGGTCGGGCGTGGGTTGCGTCGGTTCATGACGTGGCTCGCTGGGGTGGGGCGGCGGGCGCGGGGCGGTCGACCTCGACGCCGAGCTCGGCGGAGATGGCGAGGAGCTCGTCGACCCGGTGGGCGCACGTGTGGCGCGCGAGGATCGTCGCGCGCCCCCGCTCCGCCAGCTCGGCGGCCAGGGCGGGCTCGGCGAGGAGGGCCGCGAGGTGGCGCTTCATCTGGTCGCCGTCCCGGGCGACGAGGTAGTCGAGGCCGGGCGAGAAGAGCCCCTCCGCGTCGCTCCACGGCGAGCAGACGAGCGGGATGGCGCAGGCCATGGCCTCGAACGGCCGGATGGTCGGGATCCCCGGGAGCGAGGCGACGTAGGGCCTCCTCGGGACGTGGACGGTCACCCTGGCTTGCGCGAACGCCTCGGGAGCGCGGTAGTTGGGGAGCCAGCCCCGGTGCTCGATGCCGGCCGCGTCGAGCGCGGCGCGGGCGTGCTCGGGGTAGCGCACCCCGTACACGCGGGCGGAGAGGCCGAGCTCGCGCGCAGGGCCGATCAGGAACGCGTCGAGCTCGCGGGTGCGCTCCTCGTCGCCCCAGTTGCCGATCCACACGAGATCGCGCTCCGGCCGGGCCCCGCGGCGCGGGCGGAACACGCGGACGTCCGCGGCCTCGTGCCAGACGAAGGCCCTGCGGGCCCAGCGGCGCGCGAGGTAGATGTCGCGGATCACCCGGCCGAAGGCGAGGACGCCGTCGTAGCGGGTGAGGTCGTAGCGCGCCATGGCCCCGGGATCCGTGGCCGACCGGTGGTGCGTGTCGTGGAAGAGCAGCCGGTACGCCGCGCGCGGCGCGCGTGCCCGGTGCGCGCCGATGCGGGCGACCAGCTCGGGCTCGCTCCACTCGTGGACGATGACCAGCGAGGTCCCCTCGAGCGCCTCGTCCAGGTCGAGCGAGGCAAGGTCGTAGCGGATCGGATCGACGCGCGGGTAGACCTCCCTCACCTCGCGCAGCGGCGCCTCGCCGTGATCGGCGACGAGGTTCTGGAGGCTCCAGGCGTCCCTCGGCTCGAAGGCGCGGACCTCGTGCCCGCGCTCGGCGAGCTCGGTGACCACGCCGCGGAGGAAGTGCGCGTTCCCGTGGTTCCAGTCGGAGAGCAGGGAGTGGCAGAACAGGGCTATGCGCATGGCGCGCTCGCCTTCTTCGCGGGGAGCGCGGCCGCGAGCCCCGAGGTCCCGCGCCGCTCGAGCACCACGGCCGCATCGCGCGCCGGCGAGCGCGCTTCCCTCGCCGGCGAGCGCCCTTCTTCGCTGGGCCCGCGGCCGAGGAGCTCGCCGTAGAGGCGCAGGTAGCCCCGGGCCATCCGCCGCGGCGAGAAGCCGAGGGCGCGGGCGCGGGCGCGCGCAGCCATCTCGCGCCGCGCGCCGGGCGCGTCGATGAGCGTCCGGAGCGCGCGCCGGAGGGCCTCCGTGTCGCCGGGATCCACGTAGAGGGCCGCGTCCCCCCAGACCTCGCGCAGGCTGGGGATGTCGCCCAGGACGAGGGCGCACCCGGAGAGCGCCGCCTCCAGGACCGACAGGCCGAACGGCTCGTAGCGGGCCGGGTGAGCGTAGATCGACGCGCGGCCGAGCGCGGCGGCGACGGCGGAGGGCGAGAGCACGCCGAGGTGCTCGAGCGAGGGGTGGGGGATCGCGCCCGCGCCCCCGCCGGGACGCACGTCGCTCCCGGCCACCTGGATCGGCCAGGGCAGGTGAGGGGCCACCTCGCCGAGCGCCTCGATGTTCTTGGCCTGGTCCCAGAGCCGCCCGACCGCGAGGACGAGCTCCTCCTTGGGGCGCGGGGCGAACCGCGCGGGATCGGCGGCGTTGGGGATCACCTCCGCCCGCGAGCCCGCGGGGAGCGGGCCGTGGTGGCGCAGGAGGGCGTCGAGCATCGCCCGGGTCGGGGCCACCACCGCCGGCGCGGCGGCGAGCCCCCGGGCCACCTCGCGCCGGTAGCGATCGTACCGCGGCGGCGCCTCCCCGCCGAGGACCGCCGCCCACCAGGAGAGGACGCACGAGTGGGCCACCACGAGCTTCGGGGCGCGGAAGTCGAGCGCGCCGTGCGCATAGCCGTTCAGGTGGATCAGCGCCGGGCGGAGGCGCTCCTCGAGCTCGAGGAGCCAGTCCCCGGCGCGCGCGACGTCGTCCCAGGGATCCTCCATCCACTCGAGCCGGAAGGAGCTCTCGAAGACGGCGAGCCCGGGCACGCGGCCCGCGGCCTCGCGCTGGGGCGCGGAGAGCGGCCCGCCCAGGGTGGCGAGCGACGTCCTGACCCCGCGCGCCGCGAGCGCGCGCGCGAGCTCGATCGCGTAGGAGAAGACGCCCCCCATCGTGTCGGCGGTCATCAGGACGGAGCCGGGGGCGCGCGCGGCGTCAGCCATGGCCGGGGGGCGCGATCTCCAGCGCGGAGAGCGGGAGAGGGCGGCTGTCCTGGAGGTCGCTGAAGCGATCGAACCGATCGAGGTAGTGCGCGACCGAGCGCTCCCACGCCTCATCGTCGGGTGCGCCCCAGCGCATCGTGTACTCGGGCGAGCCCGGGTAAGGGAACATCGGCACCGGCTCGTTCGCCCACACGCCGTGCTGCCGCAGCCGCTCCCGGAAGGCGGCGACGTCCGCGGGATCGTCGGTCGGCGACTGGATCAGGTTCGCCTGGACGAAGGGGACGCTCTTCTTGGCGTGGATCAGGAGATCGCCGAGCTGCTCGGTCGAGAGTTTGCAGCGCTTGGCCAGGAGGCTCCTGCCCTCCCGGGTGATGCTCTCCACCCCTGCCTCGATCGAGACGCACCCCGCTCTCCCGAGCAGGTCGAGCATCTCCCGGCTCCAGTTGTCGACGCGCATCTGGACGCCGAACGACACCGGGCGATCGACGAGCGCCTCGAGCAGCGGGCGATCCGGCAGGAAGATCTCGTCGATGAAGTAGACGTAACGGACGCCCTGGGCGACGAGCCCGTCGAGCTCGTCGAGGAGCACGTCGAGGGGGCGCTTGCGGTAGCCCTCGCGGAAGTTGTCCTTCGCGCAGAAGGTGCAGTGGTAGGGGCACCCTCTCGACGCCTCGACCTCGGCGCCGGGGCCGATCGGCGCGGCGTCGAAGCGGTGGTGGTGGTGGGCGTGGCGCGCCACCGTGGCCTCGTCCCAGCGGAGGGCCGGCAGCCGGCCCATGTCCGAGGCGCGCGGGCCGCCCTGCACGCGCGCCTCGTCGCCTTCCAGCCAGGCGATCGAGTCGATCTCGCCCCAGCGCGATCGCGGGCGATCGGCGAGCTCCACCAGCACGTCCTCGCACTCGCCCATCACCACGGCGTCGACGCCGAGCTTGCGCAGGGTGGCGCGAGGGGTGGTGGAGGCGTGTGGCCCCACCGCGAGCCGGAGCCCTGGCAGCCCGTGGAGCGCGCGGAGCGCCTGCTGCGGGACGCGGAGCTCGGGCGGCGCGCAGCGCCAGAAGAGGTAGCTCGGCGCGGTGGTCACCACGATCGCATCGGCGCGGAGCGCGGCCACCTCGTCGCGGAGGGCGCCATCGGCGAGGCCCCGGGCCTGGGCGTCGACGACGGTCGCCTCGTGCCCCGCGGCCTCGAGCAGCGCCCTGGCGTAGCCGTACTCGAGGGGCAGGTGAGGCTCGCGGCAGCCGAAATAGATGCTCCCCTCGAAGCTCCAGGCCGGGTTGACGAGCGCGAACCTCACCGGACGCCCCCCGCGCACGGCTCCTTCGCGGGCTGGCCGGCGCCGGCGGCCTTCCCGGCGCCCGTCGTCTCCGTCATCTCCCGCAGCCAGCCGTGCAGCCTGCGCACCCCCTCGCGGACCCGGACGCGCGGCCACCACCCCGTGGCCGCGGAGAGCCGGCGGCAGTCGGAGACGTAGTACCGCTGATCGCCCGGCCGCCACCCCTCGAAGCCGATCAGGGGGCGCTTGCCGTCGAGCTCCTCGATGAGGTCGAGCAGCTCGAGCAGGCTGAGGGTGTTCTCCGGGCCCCCGCCGACGTTGAACGCCGACGCCGAGATCCGCCGGATGTCGCCGCGGGCGAGGAGGAGCGCGTCGACGAGGTCGTCGATGAAGAGCACGTCCCGCACCTGCATCCCGTCGCCGTAGAGGGTGATCGGCTCCCGCCGGAGCGCCTGGAGGAGGAAATGAGCGACCCACCCCTGGTCCTCGGTCCCGAACTGGCGAGGACCGTAGATACAGCTCATCCGGAACACCGCCGCGGGGAGCCCGAAGGTGCGGGCATAATCGATGACGTACTGGTCCGCCGCGCCCTTGGAGCAGCCGTAGGGGCTGTGGAAATCGAGCGGGCGGGCCTCGGAGACGCCGGAGGCCCGGAGCTCCGGATCCGCGGGCTCGTAGCGCCGGCCGCTGCACGAGAGCGGGACGTCGGGGAGGCCGCCGTACACCTTGTTGGTCGACGTGAGGAGGAGCGGCGGAGGGGCGCTCTCGGCGCGGATCGCCTCGAGGACATTGAGCGTCCCGCGGGCGTTGATCTCGAAGTCTTCCACCGGCTGGACGAGGCTCGTCGTCACGGCCACCTGGGCGGCGAAGTGGAAGACGCTGGAGGCGCGCCGGACCGCTGCCGCGACAGCGCGGGCGTCCCTCACGTCGCCGGTGATCAGCGTGACGCGGTCACCGTGGGTGCGCCTCAGCCACTCGACGTTGCGCGCCACCGAGGGGCGGGAGAGGTTGTCGAAGAGGATCACCGCCTCTCCCGCCTGGAGCAGGCGGTGGGCCAGGTTGGCCCCGATGAAGCCGGCGCCGCCGGTGATCAGCGCCGGGCGTCCTTCCGCCAGGGTCGCGCCGCCCGGGTCGAGCGCCGCGGCGCTCATACCGTCAGCCCCCTGGACTCCAGCTCTGCGCGCGCCTGGGCGACAGCGTCCTTCGCCACCTGCCCCTCGAGCCAGTCGGCGAGATCGCGGAGCCCCTCCTCGAGCGACACCCGGGGCGCATACCCGATCTTCTGCTGCGCCGCGCCGATGTCGGCGAAGCAGTGCCGGACGTCGCCCAGCCGGGATTTCCCGACGATCTCGGGCTCGATACCGCTCTTCCCCATCACCTCGCGGACGCGCTCGGCGACCTCGCGCACGGTGGTCGACCGCCCGCTGCCGATGTTGAGCACCTGGCCGATCGCGGCGTCGGCGCCGAGGGCCCGGACGCAGGCGCGGGCGACGTCGGTGACGCTCACGAGATCGCGCCGCTGCAGCCCGTCCTCGAAGATCACCGGCGGACGGCCGTTGAGGAGCCTCGCGGCGAAGATGGCGAGGACGCCGGTGTACGGGTTGGAGAGGGCCTGGCGGCGGCCGTAGACGTTGAAGAAGCGGAGCGCGACGGTCGGGATCTGATAGGCGCGCCCGATCATCAGGCAGAGCCGCTCCTGGTCGTACTTGGAGAGCGCATAGACCGACTCGAGCGACGGGGGCTTGGACTCGGGCGTCGGGATGGGCACGAGCGCCTCGCCGGCCTCGCTCCGGACCTCCCAGTCGCCGCGCCTGAGCTGCTCGAGCGGCCGGCTCACGCCGGGGACCACCGCGCCGGAGGCCGTCCGGTAGAGCCCCTCGCCATACACGCTCATGCTGGAGGCGACGAGCAGCCTCGAGACCGGCTTCTCGGCGAGCTCCTCGAGGAGCACGGCGGTGCCGACGTTGTTGATCGAGGTGTACTCCGCGATCTTGTACATGCTCTGTCCGACCCCGACCGCGGACGCGAAGTGGACAACCGCGTCCACGCCGCGGAGCGCCGACCTCACCGCCTCCCGGTCGCGGACATCACCCACGATGAGCTCGACCTCCGGGTCGAGGTACGCCGGACGGCGGCGGTCGGGGCCGTGCACCTGAGGGACCAGGCTGTCGAGCGCCCGGACGCGGACCCCCTGGCGCAGGAGCTCGTCGGCGACGTGAGAGCCGATGAACCCTGCTCCACCGGTGATGAGGACGTGGCTTGTCATATCCCTCTGGTTCGATGATCGGCGCACGGCGGAGGCGCCGCGAGCCCGGGCGGAACAGGCGAGGCGAGCGAGGCCAAATGAGGCCGGAGGTCGATGTCCCTTGCGATGACGTCGTGCTCCGGCGGATCGCTGCGCGTCGTTCCCTGCTCCGTTCGTTGCAAACAGGGCATGATCGTTGCCCCGGACGCCATCCGAGTATCATGCGACTCACGATCACGCAAGCATCGTTGTGAGGTATTCAACAAGGGCCCGCTCCGTGCGATTTTCCGTGCTCCGCTGAGGAATGCTCGAGTCTGGCGAGCCCATAGGGGCTTTCCCGTCGTCTTCCGGGCCGGTCTGTACCGTTCGAGTGCGCGAGATCCGCTGACGTCGGAGCGGTTAGGGTGAACCCGTAGCGATGGTTCTGATCGGTTGCGTGTCGCCGGAGGCATTGCATTGAGCTCCGAGGGATTGCCAGGCATTCTGCCGGCGTGCGGGCGGCGCCAGCGCGGGAGCGCGCGGGCAGGGCGGCGAGCGCCGCGTGGCCCCGGTCGGGCACGGGCGCTGCTAAGCTCTCCGTCGCCCGCAGCATGCGGGCCTCCCGTACGAGCAAGAAGGAGAGGAGCGATGATCGTCGTCACCAACCGCATCCCCGTCGCCGAGGGCCACGAGGCCGATTTCGAGGATCGCTTCAAGAACAGGGTCCACCTGGTCGATCAAGCGCCCGGCTTCATCCGGAACGAGGTCCACAGGCCGAAGCCGATGAAGCTGGACCACGCGACCGGCGCGTGGAGCCCGGACCCGGACGCGCAGGGGTTCTACGAGGTGAAGACCTGGTGGCGGTCCATGGACGACTTCATCGCCTGGACGCGGAGCCCCGCGTTCGCGGAGGCGCACAGGAACCGCGCGCCGAAGGAGATGTTCGCGGGCCCGAGCAAGCTCGATATCCACGAGGTATTTCTCAGCACCGATCTGAAGGGGTAGGCCCGGAGCGCGCCGGCGATCGAGCGACGACTGACGACCGAGCGAGCACCGGCCTCCGCCCGGCGCCTCGAGCGTCGCGTCGACCCCTGCAACACCGAGACAGCGCGGGGCCTGCCGGGACGGTAGACCCGGTCCGAGGCATCTGTTATCACGGATCCACGTAGACGGTCTGATCTGGTCCGGCCCGACGCGCGGAGCCGCCCGGGGAGGAGGCGTATCGGCCAGGTCGCCTGCCGCCCTTCACGGCCCCGCGCCGCGGGCAGCGCGCGCTGGTCCTCGCCGGCGGCGCCTGGAAGAACACGCGAACGCCCAGAACCAAGGAGACGCAGCGCATGCGGTTTCGTCCGGATCCCACCTTTTACCCGTCGCCGCGCCTGGCGATGGAGGCGCCGCCCGAGCGGCTGGCCTACGTGACCGCGCTCGACGCGGGCGCCGCGCTGAAGCGCCCGGGCGAGCTGCGCCACGACGCGCTCACGGTCGTCGATCTCGATCCGAGGTCGCCGGCGTACGGCACCCTGGTCTCGGTCAACGAGCTGCCGACCTATGGCGATGAGCTCCACCATTCCGGCTGGAACGCGTGCAGCGCCGCCCTGTGCCCCTACGCGCCGCACCCCCACGTCGAGCGCCGCTTCCTCCTGCTCCCGGCGCTCCGCTCGTCGAACATCTTCGTCTTCGACGTCAAGCCGGACCCGCGCCGCCCCGAGCTCGTCCACACGGTGCGCGCCGAGGAGATCGCGAAGCGGGCCGGCTACTCGCGCCCGCACACGCTGCACTGCGGCCCCGACGGCATCTACGTGAGCGCGCTCGGCGGCCCTGACGGCGACGGGCCGGGGGGCATCTTCGTGCTCGACTGCGAGAGCTTCGATGTGCTCGGCCGATGGGAGATCGATCGCGGGCCGCAGTTCCTCCACTACGACTTCTGGTGGCACCTCGGCCACGACACCCTCCTCACGAGCGAGTGGGGGACGCCGAAGATGATCGAGGACGGCGTGAATCCGGAGCTCCTGCTCGGCAAGAAGTACGGCCACCGCGTCCATGTATGGGACCTGCGGAAACGCAAGCACCTCCAGGCGCTGGATCTCGGCGATGAGCACCAGATGGCGCTGGAGCTCCGCCCCGCCCACGACCCGACCAAGGCGTATGGCTTCGTCGGCGTCGTCGTGAGCGTCAAGGATCTCTCCGCCTCGATCTGGCTCTGGCATCGCGACGGCGATCGGTGGGCGATCCGCAAGGTGATCGAGGTGCCGGCCGAGCCCGCGGATCCCGACCTCTTGCCGCCGCTGCTCAAGGGCTTCAAGGCGGTGCCGCCGCTGATCACCGACATCAACCTCTCCCTCGACGATCGCTTCCTCTACGTCTCTTGCTGGGGCACAGGCGAGCTCCGCCAGTACGATGTATCGGACCCGTTCCACCCGAAGCTGGCTGGCTCGGTGCACCTCGGCGGGATCGTGCGACGGGCGGCGCATCGCCGCTCCGGCCCGCTGCGGGGCGGGCCGCAGATGGTCGAGGTGAGCCGCGACGGCCGGCGCGTCTACTTCACGAACTCGCTTTACGCGTCGTGGGACGAGCAGTTCTATCCCGAGGGCGTGGGCGGCTGGATGGCCAAGGTCGATGTGGCGGCGGGCGGGGGCATCACGGTCGATCCCGAGTTCTTCGTCGATTTCGGCGCGCTGCGCCCTCACCAGGTGCGGCTCGAGGGGGGCGACGCGTCGTCCGACTCGTTCTGCTACCCCTAGCCGGCCATGATGCCCTGGCTCACGCTGGCGCTCCTCGGCGCCTATCACGGCGTCAACCCTGGCATGGGCTGGCTGTTCGCCGTCGCCCTGGGCCTGCAGGAGAAGAGCAGCGGCGCGGTGCGGCGGGCGCTCGTCCCCATCGCGCTCGGCCACGCGGCGTCGATCGGCCTCACGGTCGCGCTGCTCGGGGTCGGGCTCGCCAGCGTCCCCGCCGCGGCGCTCCGGTGGCTCACGGCGGCCGCGCTCGTCGCGTTCGGCGTGCTCAAGCTGGTGAGGCCGCGGCACCCGAGGTGGGTCGGGATGCGCGTCGGCTTCCGCGACCTGACCTGGTGGTCCTTCCTGATGGCCACCGCGCACGGCGCGGGGCTCATGCTGATCCCGGTCTTCCTGCTCAGCGAAGGCAACCCCGCTCCGTGCCACGGCGGCGGGTGTCACAACGCGGCTGGCCTGTCGCTCGCGAGCCCGCTCGGCTACCTCGCCGCGGTCGTCGTGCACACGGCCGCCATGATGGTGGCGGCCGCTGCCGTCGCGCTCGTGGTCTATCACAAGCTCGGCGTCGCCATCCTTCGCACCGCCTGGTTCAACCTCGATCGGGCCTGGGCCGTCGCGCTCATCGGGGCCGGCGTCATCGCCGTGCTGCTCTGACGTCCGTTGTGGCGGGCGACCGGGCGACGGCCTGGCTCCCGAGCTCGCCCGCACCCACCTCACCGCCCTGACAGTCGACGGCGGCCCGCCTGCGCATCTCTGCGCGATGTGCAACCGTCCCCGACAACTCTATAAATTTGGCGCGCATCGCGCTGACCTAGCCCGATCGTCTTCCAAGGCTCGCACATGGCCAGGGATTCACAGTATGTCAAGCTCGAGCTTCTCCACGAAGGGGCAGATACCCTCGTCTTTCGAGCGCGTCGTAAAGAAGACGACCGGCCGGTAGTGCTCAAGGTCTTGCGACGCGACCACGCCGACCCCCGCGCTCTCGGGCGGCTGCTCCACGAGTACGAAATCGCCAGCGCGATCGAGGCTCCCGCCGTCGTCAAGCCTTATGCGATCGACGCGCTCCACGGCCAGTCTGCGCTGATCCTGGAGGACTTCGGGGGCCGCCCGCTTGATCCTCCCCCCGGCGAGCCGATGCCGCTCGAGCGCTTCTTCCCCCTCGCCCTCCGCATTGCCGCGGCGCTCGCCGAGCTGCATCGGCATCACCTCATCCACAAGGACATCAAGCCTCAAAACCTGCTCTACAACCCGGATACCGACCAGGTTAAGATCACCGATTTCGGGATCGCCTCCCGAGCACCTCGCGAGTCCCAGGATCTCACCCGCGCCGGTCTCATCGAGGGGACGCTGGCCTATATGGCCCCGGAGCAGACGGGCCGGATGAACCGCTGGATTGACGAGCGGACCGACCTGTACTCCCTCGGGGTCACGTTCTACCAGATGCTGACGGGCCGCCTGCCCTTCGAGGCGCGCGATCCCCTGGAATGGGTGCATTGCCACATCGCCCGAACGCCGCTCCCGCCCCACGTGATCGTGCCCTCCGTTCCCCCGCCGCTGTCCGCCGTCGTGCTCAAGCTGCTGGCCAAGGCCGCCGAGGAGCGTTACCAGAGCGCGCTCGGCCTGCGGCACGACCTGGAGGCTGGCTTCGCAGCGTGGCAGGCCACCGGCACCATAAAGGCCTTTGCGCTCGGGCAGCGTGACCTCTCCGACCGCTTTCAGGTCCCGCAGCGGCTCTATGGGCGCGAGCGCGAGGTCGAGGCGCTGCGCGCCGCCTTCGATCGGGTGGCGGCGAAGGGCCGGCCGGAGCTCGTGCTCGTATCGGGGTACTCGGGCATCGGCAAAACGTCGCTCGTCGCCGAGCTGCACAGCCCGGTGGTGCGGGAGCGCGGGTGTTTCCTCTCCGGCAAATGCGACCAATTCAACAGGAACATCCCCTACCTTCCTTTCCTCCAGGCGTTTCGTGGTCTCTTGCAGGAGATCCTCTCCGCCAGCGAGGAGCGGGTCGACCGCTTCCGGCAGCACCTCCGGGAGGCCCTTGGCTCGAATGGCCGGCTGCTCGCCGACGTGCTGCCCGAGATCGAGCAGCTCGTTGGCCCGCAGGAGCCCATGCCCGAGCTCTCGGCGACCGAAGCCCAGAGCCGGCTGCTCGCGACAATCCAGCGCTTCGTCGCGGCGACGGCCCAGAAAGAGCACCCCGTGGTGCTCTTCCTCGACGATCTTCAATGGGCCGACGCGGCCAGCTTGAAGCTCGTCGAGCAGCTCGTGACGTGCACCGAGACCGCGCACCTGCTCCTGCTGGGCGCCTACCGCGACAACGAGGTCGTCCCCGCGCACCCGTTGCCGCGCATGCTGGCCGAGGCGAAGAAGCGCGGCGCCGTCGTCTCCGACGTCGTCCTCGCGCCGCTCTCGGCGGCCGATGTCGGAGCGCTCGTGGCCGAGGCGGTCCACGCCAGCGCGGCGCAGGCCGAGCCCCTCGCGCGGCTGGTCTACGAGAAGACCGGCGGCAACCCGTTCTTCGTGCTCCAGTTCTTGATCGCGCTGCATCAAGAGGGGCTCATCACCCTCGACGCGGAGGCGGGCGCATGGCGGTGGGACATCGCCGCGATCCGCGACAAGGGCTTCACCGACAACGTCGTCGAGCTGATGACGGAGAAGCTAAGACGGCTCCCGATCCTGGCGCTGGACGCGCTGAAGCTCGCCGCGTGTCTGGGCAGCCGCCTGGACCTCGACACCCTCGCGGTGGTCGCGAAGCGGCCGGCGACAGAGCTCCGCGAGGCGCTCGAAGAGGCCGTGCAAGAGGGGTTGATCGTCGGTCAGGGCGGGACCTACAGGTTCCTCCACGATCGGGTGCAGCAAGCCGCCTACGCGCTGATCCCGGCCGGACGGCTCGCCGAGGTGCACCTGGGGATCGGCTGGCTGCTCTTGAAGCGACAGCGCGCGGAAGAGCGTGACGACATGATCTTCGACGTCGTCGGTCACCTCAACCGCGGCGCGACGCTCGTCCGTTCCCGGGCGGAGAGGGAAGAGCTCGCCGCGTTGAACCTCCGCGCCGGCAGGAAGGCCAAGGCCGCGGCGGCGTTCCACGGCGCGGCAGCGCACTTCGCCGCGGGCATGGCGTTGCTCGCGCCGGACAGCTGGGAGACGCAGTACGAGCTGACCTACGACCTGACCTTCGAGCGCGCATACGCCGCGTACGTCACGGGCAGCTTCGAAGACGCCGAGCCGCTGTTCGAAGAGCTCAACTCTCGGGCGCGGACCGAGCTCGAGAGGGCCGCGGTCGTCGAGCTCGCGGTCGGCTTCCATGTGACCCGCAGGCAGAGCGTCCGCGCGCTGGAGCTGGGGCTCCGGTGCCTCCGCGCCTTCGGCATCGATTTACCGATCCACCCGACCGACGCCCAGGTCGAAGAAGACACCGAGCGCGTGTGGCAGGCGCTGGGGGACCGGGCGATCGAGGATCTGATCCGCCTGCCCCCCATGACACACCCGGAGATCAAGGTCGTGATGGGGGTCCTGCGAGGTGTGGCCCTCGCCGCTTATTTTGTGGACCCGAACCTGATGTATCTCGTCAACGTGCGCAAGATCGAGCTCAGCCTGCGCCATGGTAACGCCGAGAGCTCCGCCCACGCGTACAGCACCTTCGCGGTCGAGATCGGCCGGAGGTACTGGAAATACAAGGAGGCTTTCCGCTTCGGCGAGCTCGCCTGCGGCCTGGCGGACCGGAGCAGCCTCCTCACGAAGTCCTTCGTGTTCACCGCATTCGGAAATCACCTGAGCTTCTGGCGGCGGCACTACCGAGAGGCTTCCTCTTATGCGCGTATCGGTTTCAACGCCGCGATCGAGTCCGGCGATCTGCATCTGGCATGCAGCAACTGCCAGTACTCCCCGTTGTTCCCGCTCTCCTGCGGTGAGCCTCTCGAGGACGTCCTTCATGAGGTCGAAGATCGACTTGGCTTCGTGCGCAGAGCCCGTCATGCGTTCTCTCATGACATTCTCCTCGGTGTTCATTGCCTGATCCAGGCGCTGCGGGGGAGGCCGATTCGCCTCTCGATGCTCGATGGATCGGTCCTGGATCAGGCAGCTTTCGAGGCGCGGCTGAATCCGAAGGATCTCGAGGGGGCTCACTGCTTCTACTATATATTGAAAGCACAGGCGTTGTTCGTGCTCGGCTACCCCAAGGAGGCGGCCCGTGCGACGACCATCGCGAGCGCCGAGCAAGCCTGGCGGTTTGAAATGGGGCCCTTGGTCGTCGAGTTCGTCTTCTATCGGACGCTCGCGCTCGCCGCCGCCTGCGAAGAGCCGTCGTCGTCGCCGCGGGAGCTCCCCGAGGGCCTCCTCGCGGGCGAGAGGCAGCTCGCCGTGTGGGCGGACAACTGCCCCGAGAACTTCCTCCACAGGCACGCGCTCGTGCGCGCCGAGATCGCTCGGCTCCTGGGGCACGAATCCGAGGCGAACCGGCTCTATGAGCAAGCCATCTCGTCGGCGCGGGAGCACGGCTTCGTCCAGCATGAGGCCATCGCGTGCGAGCTCGCTGCGGCGTTCTGCCGCGCGCACGGCCTTCCCATCGCCGCCGACGCCTACCTGCAAATGGCCCGCGCCGGCTACTTCCGCTGGGGCGCCCATGCCAAGGTGGAGCAGCTCGACCAGCGCTACCCCCACCTCGTGGAGCGCAAGCCCATCGCCCCCACCGTCACCTTTGCGCTGCGGGCCGAGCAGTTCGACGTCCTTTCGGTGGTCAAGGCCTCTCAGAGCATCTCCGGGGAGCTGAAGCTGCCGCGCCTGCTCGAGACACTGCTGCGCGTCGTGGTCGAGCACGCAGGCGCCGATGAGGGGGTTGTGCTCCTCCTCCGGGGCGAGCGTCTCTCGACCGCGGCCGCGATCGAGGCGAGCGGAGGGACGGTGCGATCGCTCGATCTGGGCGAGGAGCAGACGGCGGCGCTCCCGCGATCGATCCTCAACTATGTTCGCCGGAGCCGCGAGCGCGTGCTGCTCGACGACGCCACCGCCCCTCACCCGTTCCTTGAGGACGAGTACTTCACGCGCAGGCGACCGAGGTCCCTGTTATGTCTCCCCATCGCGCGCCAGACCCGGCTGCTCGGCATCCTGTACCTGGAGAACAGCCTGGTCACCGGGGCGTTCACCCCCGGGCGGCTCGACGTGCTCGAGCTGCTCGCCTCGCAAACGGCGATCTCGCTGGAGAACGCCATGCTCTATTCCGATCTCGAGGAGGAGAACTCCGAACGGCAGCGTGCCGAGCAGGAGCTCAAGGCCAATCAGGAGATCCTCCAGGGCATCGTCGACAACTCGGCGGCAGCCATCTACCTCAAGGACCGCGAGGGCCGCTTCCTGCTCGCGAATCCGCGCGTGTGCGACCTGTTTCGCCTGCCGAGCGAGGAGCTTCTCGGGAAGACCGACGCGGAGATCGTCCCCGCTCCGATCGCGGAGATCCTTCGTGACCACGACCGAAAGGTGCTCGAGGTGGGTGCGCCCATGGAATGGGAGGAGGAGCTGCCGCTCTCCGATGGGTCACGCACGTTCCTGTCGATCAAATTCCCTCTCGGCAAAGGCGCTGCGCCGCGCGCGATCTGCGGTATCTCCACCGACATCACGGAGCGCAAGCAGGCCGAGCGGGCCCAGCGCTTTCTGGCCGAGGCGAGCCGCAAGCTGATGGCGCTGGGCTACGACGCCACGCTGGCCAGCGTGGCCGATCTCGCGGTGCCTGCGCTCTCCGACCAGTGCCTCGTCAGCGTCCTCTCCGAGGACGACGCGATCTTCGGCACCGCCGCCTCAGGGGTGCGCCTCGAAGAGATCCAGGCGCTGCGCAAGGCGCTGACGCCCCCCGCGGCGGCGACGTCGACCGAGGCCGAGATCGGGGACGCCCGCGCCCTGCCCCTGATGCAGCAGCTCGGCGTCCACGCCTACCTTCGCGTTCCGCTCAGCGCGCGCGATCGATGCCTCGGGGTCATGTTCCTGCTCGCAACGGCGCCGCAGCGTCGTTATGGGCCCGCCGACCTTGCGCTGGCCGAGGAGCTGGGGCGACGTGCCGGCCTCGCGCTCGACAACGCCCGGCTGTACGCGTTGGCCCGGGAGGCGATCGGGCGGCGGGACGAATTCCTCACGATCGCCTCTCATGAGCTCAAGACCCCGCTCACGTCGTTGCAAATGCAGATTCAGAGGATCGAGCGGCTCGTGCGCCGCGACCCGTCTGCGCACCTCAACCCAGGGCGGATCGAGACCATGCTCCGCGTCCTACATCGGCAGAGCGCGCGGCTCGGGAATCTGGTGAACGAGCTGCTCGATGTCTCGAGGCTGAACGCCGGACGACTGACGCTGGCGTGCGAGCCAATCGAGCTCACCCGCCTGACCCGCGACATCGTCGAGCGGGTGGCGCCGCAGCTCGCGGCGGCCGGCTGCCGGGCAGAGCTCGACATGGACGAGCCGGTGGCTGGGGTCTGGGACAGGTCCCGCCTGGAGCAGGTCCTGCTCAACCTCCTGTCGAACGCGATGAAGTACGGCATGCATCAGCCCATTCACGTGGGCGTGCGCAGGCAGGGGGACTCGGCGTTGATCACCGTCCGAGATCAGGGGATCGGGATAGCCGAGGAGGATCAGGCCAGGATCTTCAATCGCTTCGAGCGCGCGGTGTCAGTGCGGAATTTCGGCGGCCTCGGCCTCGGCCTGTATCTGGTGCGCTGGATCGTGACGTCGCATGGCGGGACCGTCCGGGTGGAGAGCAAACCGAACGCTGGAGCGACGTTCGTCGTGCAGCTCCCCTTGCGTCCCCCGGCGGTGGGCAACCAGGACGAAACGTCATGCTACAGGGCTGACGACGACGGCTTGGCCCCTGTCCCAGGAAACCACTGGGAGCTCGGCAAACTATGATCGGAGGCCCGCGGCTGCCCTGGTGAGAACCGCCGCGCGCGGCACTCGGCGCGATCGAGGACCTGTCAACCAGAATCGGTCAAAGCCTGTCTCGATGCGGGCCCTCTTCGCCACGAGCGTATGCATCGTCCGGTCCCAGCGGCACGCCCAGCGGCGATCCACGCCGCCGCCTGGCCTGCAGCTTGAACGCGTGCGGCCTCATGTATTACGAGGCCGGCCGGCCGTGCTCGTCGGGCCGCGGCCTTCTGCCGCGCTGCGCCGATGTCCCGCGGGATCGCCACCATGTCAGAACATCATCGAGCAGCGTGGGACACCGGCGTCGGGCCGTGGGGTCCCGCGGGCCCGGGGCAGGGGACGAGGGCGCGTCCCGGGCGCCCGCGCGGCGAGGTGGCGCTGGAGCGGCCGCGGCCCGCGCCAAGGCGGACCCTGTATCTCCTCCCCAACCTGATCACGCTGTCCTCGGTCTTCTGCGGCTTCGACGCGGTACGGCTCTCGGCCTCCGCGCGGTCCGACGACGACTTCCAGCGCGCCGCGCTCCTCATCCTCTTCGCGATGCTCGCCGACACGCTCGATGGCCGCGTCGCGCGGATGACCCGGACCGAGAGCGCGTTCGGGGTCCAGCTCGACTCGCTGGCCGATCTCGTCTCCTTCGGCGTGGCCCCGGCGCTGCTCGTGTACCAGTGGGCGCTCCACCGCCTCGGTCTGGCCGGCGTGCTCGGCGGGGCCGTGTTCGCCGCGTGCGGGGCGATCCGGCTCGCGCGCTTCAATGTCCTCTCCATGGGAGAGGCGGGCAGGCTACCTTCGCCCGCGAGGTACATCGTGGGCCTCCCCGTCACGGGCGCGGCGGGGATGCTGATCGCGATCGTCATGACCCACCGCGGCGCGGACGGGCAGCTCGGCGGCGCCGGCGTCGAGCTGCCCGTCCTCGCGACGACGCTGCTCGTCTCGATGCTGATGGTGTCGACGCTCCGGTTCCGCTCGTTCAAGGATCTCCGGCCCGGCCCCCGCACGCTGCTGGCCATCGCGCTCGCGCTCGGATCGATCGCGCTGCTCTCCGTCCGCTGGGGGCCCGCGCTCGTCCTCGCCTGGGGGCTCGGCGCCTATGTCGTGCTCGGCGTCGTCGAGTCGCTCTGGCGGCTCCCGGCGCTACGGCGCGGCGCTCCGGCCGTGCTCGAGGCGCGCGCCCGGGGAGGCGAGGAGCGGCCGTAGCGCGGCCCGCCGATCACGGCCTCCCCGACTGCCAGTACCCGTTCCCCTGCTGCTTCCACCACTTCACCTCGGCGCTCGGGGACCCCGGCCACGCGCGATACGTGTAGATCCCGTCGTCCAGGAGACAGATCGGGTCCTGGTTCTCGTGGCTCAAGCAGACCTTCCCGGGCCCTCTGTCGTACTCGAGATAGTAATCCACCTGTTCGGGGTCCTGTAGCCCATCACTCCAGATATTTTTCGTTCGTGCCTCCCATCTGCCCATCGACACATAGGTGAACGTTCGATGGGTGGTCCCGGTGACCCCTCCGGCCCTGGTGGTTGGCCCGGAGTACGCATAGATCATCATCTGCGCATAGGCGGCCGCCGACGTGAGCGACACGACGGCCAGGGTAGCGAGACCGCGGCGTAGCCTGCTCATGGATCACCCCTCCTGCCATTGAGAGAACGATGCTTGTCTCGAACGATCGGCTGTACGTCAGGTCCCTCCGACCTTGACGCGGTTCACCCTCTAGAGCCCTGGCGCTGACCGTCAACCCTGTGTACCTGCCTCCGGGTATACGCTTCGCGCGGCCGCGAGCAGGCTCGTGCTGGGCTGCGCACGCGGCGCTTTGGCGCTCGACCTCGATGGGCTGTCGCGGAGATCTGGAGCGAAGGAGCCGGCTGGCCGCTCTGCGGGACCAGCCCGATCGACCCCTCTGCAACCGTGGTTCGGGGCGGCCTCGGGTCACGGTGACCCGGGGCCAGCGGGGCAATCCACGCTCGCGCGAGCGGCGCCTCAGAACGCCGAGCCGTCCGCGCGAAGGCCCGGAGAGGCGCTCGCGCCAAGGGTGCTGTGCAGCACGAACGGCACCCCCGTGGAGGCGTCGGGGCTGCGGTTCATCGAGACGCCGTCCTGCGCCGCGAGCCCGCTCGCGTAGGTGACGGTGTCCACGGTCGCGCCCGAGGCGCTTCGCAGCGTGACCGTGTCCCCGCTGTTGCCGAGGTTCAAGGACCCCGTGGACGCCGCGACGGCCCCGCTGCCGCTCGGCACGGCGGACGCGCCGCCGTACACGACGATGGCCGTCGAGGGCCCGAGCGACGCGCCGGTCGGGAAGGTGTGCCGCGTCGACGTGCCGTCCGACAGCGTCCAGCCGGCGAGGGCCGCCGCCGCCGTGCCGACATTGACGATCTCCACGAACTCGCCCGCCGTGTTGCTGCCCGGCTCGTTCGCGAGGACCTCGTTGATGATCACGGCGGCGGTGCCCGTGCCCCCGCCGCTGCCGCCGGCCCCGCCGCTGCCGCCGGCCCCGCCGCTGCCGCCGGCCCCGCTGCCGCCGGCCCCGCCGCCGCCGCCGGCCCCGCCGCCGCCGTCGGGGACCAGGAAGTCGCGCACGACGCCCATGTGCTGCATGTTCGAGGCGCCGCTGTCCGACGAGAGCGCGGGGCTGATCTCGGACAGCGGCGAGTAGACGCGCGTGTCCGCCACCAGGCCGTTCACGAAGCTGCTCCCGCCGATGACGACGGCCGTCTCGTACGCCTCCAGGTCCCCGTCGACGAGCACCCAGTCGTAGGGCTTCGTCCTGCCGGCGTTGGTGTTCGCGTTCCCGTTCCTGTCGGCGGGATAGGGTCCGGCCGTGACGACGACGTCGGAGAGGCTCGAGACGCACGCCTCGGTCCGGCTCCCCGTGTTGAAGTCGCCGCCGATCACCAGGTAATCGCCCTGGGCCACGTTCGCCTCGATGAACGAGACGAGGTCCTGCGCCTCCGTGTTGCGCGCCGCCGCGCTGGAGGTCAGGAGGTGGACGCTGATCGCGAACACGTGGCCGGGGCCGGGGATATCGATGCGCGCCCACGCGAAGTCCCGGTTGCTCACCGACATGTCGTCCCACTCGCCGGACGCCACGATCGGCCACCGGCTCACGATCCCGTTCGGGATCTGCGCCCCGCTCTCGCGGTAGTAGCTGAACCCGGCGCCGAACGTCGCGTCCACGAAGCCGCGGATCTCGGACGCGGTGTTGCCTCCGTAGTTGAACTCTTGCAGCAGGGCGATGTCGGGCTTGATTCCCTGCAGGATGCGCTTGCCGTGCCCGGGATCGTAGCTCTGGTTGTTGCCGCTCGTGATGTTGGCGGCCATGAGCCGGACGCGCGTCGACAGCGCATCGCTGTGCTCGCCGAGGAGCTCCGCCTCCGCGCCCTCCTCCTCGTCGAGCGGCAGATCGGCCGCGCACGCGGGCATGGCGAGCGCCGCGGCGAGCAGAGGCAGTCGAACCCATGAGCATCGCTTCAAGAAAGAAGACGTCGATCGCATATCGCTGCACCCGACCTTTCTGGGGATCGTCTCCTGGAGCATCCCCTCGAGTTCTTCGGGAAAATTCACAGGGAGGCGGGGAGTGAAACCACTCCGTTCTCTCCGTCTCCCCGCCTCCCTGTTGAGTTCTTCTCTAAAGATGTGAGCAAAACGAGGGGTTTGTCAGGAACGTCTCATTACAGCACGGAACGATGGCGCGGCGGTGTCGCGTTCGTCCCTGTTCCATGCAGTGAGGATGCCGTTCCGGTTGCGGACGGACGACACCCGACGTCGGGCGCGCTGGTCGGCTCAGCGGCTCGCCATTGCGAACGCGATCCCGCTCTGGAGGGAGCTCTTCACCGCGCAGCGGCCCATGTTCGCGCCGCGCTCGGCGAGGCGGTGGGCGACCTCGGGGCGGATCCCCGTGAGGACCACCTGCGTGCCCAGGAGGCCCGCGACCCGCACCGCCTCGAGCAGCGCCTCCATCGCCGGCGGATCGATCTTGTCGACGCCGGTCAGGTCGATGATGGCGATCCGCGTGCGGCGGTTCGCGATGCCGCGCGACAGCGCCTCGATCATGCGGCGCACCCGCCCGGCCTCGAGCGGGCCGATGAGCGGCACGACCACCACGTCGTCGCGGATGGGGATGAGCGGCATGGACAGCTTCGCCAGCGCGGCGTCCTGGGCCTTGATCACCTCCTCCTGCAGCCGCGCGCGCTCCTCCTCGGCGCGCTTGCGCTCCGTCATGTCGATGCCGGTCATGATGACGAACCGGACCCGCTCGTCCCTGCCGCGCAGGACGGCGCCCGACCACGCCGTCACCCGGCGGGCGCCGTCGGCAGCCGTCCATGGCACCTCCACCTGCTTCTTCGACCCGCCCGAGCCGAGCTGCTCGAAGAGGCCTTTGAGCTGCGCCGACGCGCGCGGATCCGGCGTGAGGTCCCAGAGGAACCGCGCCTCCCGGAGCCCCCGCGCGCTCCCCAGCGCCTGCTCGGCGGCGCTGTTCGTGCGGACGATGCGGCCCTGCGCGTCGAGCGCCACGATGAGGCCGTCGACGAGGTCCATGACGGCCGCCATGAAGTCCCGCTCCCTGCTCAGCATCTCCTGTCCGTGCTTGCGCTCGAAGATGCGGCCGAGCTGCCGCGCGATGCGGCCGATGGTCGCGGTGAACTTCCCGTCGTCCGCGTGCTCGGCGTCGGAGAAGAACTCCAGCACGGCCACGACGTCCGCGCCGACCACCACGGGGAAAGCGAACCCCGCCTTCACGCCCAGGTTCCTCGCGAGCCTGGCGCGCGGGAAATTGGCGTCCGTCGTGACGTTGCGCACCCACGCCGGCTGCTTCGAGGCGAGCACCCTCCCGGGAAGACCGAGCCCCGCGGTGAACTGTGTCGCCTCGGTGACAGCCTTGAACGTCGCGAACTTTGCTTCATCGTTCAGGTGCCAGAGCGCCGTGGGAAGGAGCAGAGACGGATCGTCCGCGGCCGGCACGTACGCATGCCCAACCGGCCAGCCGAGGTGATTGCAGATGTGCGTGATGGTGCGATGCAGCGCCTCTTCGACGCTCGCTGCCTCGTGGACGTCGACGGTGACCACCCGGAGCAGGTCCACGAGCGACCGCTCGTCCGTCAGGACATTGTCGAGCCTCAATCGAGCTCGCGCCGCTACTTCATCCGAGCGCTTGAGGGGGCAAGTCATGCATGAAGCCGTAACATGCGCCATGTATCGAATCCGTTTCGACGCGGCGTCGTCGCCGGTCCGCTCGTTTCGCTCGTTTCGCCCGCTTGCCATTGACCGGCGCGGCGCACGCGGTCCCGGGCCAGCGCCGCGGCGTCGCGGTGACGTCGCCGGGCGGGCGGCGGGCGCGCCGGGGATCCTGGGAGATCACGGCGCCGGTCATCGGAGTCGTCGCTGGACGGTGGCGCGCTCTTCCCCTTAAGGTGTCGACCCCCGCGGCGGCGAGGCGGCGTGCGCGGGAGCGCGGGCCGTGAAGCAGGCGACGGCCGCGGCGCCCTCCCCGGCTTCTGCTCCAGTCTCTGACCGCTCCTGACCGCTTCTGACGGCTTCTGACGGACAAGGATGATGATGCTCTCGAACTGTCTTCGCCGGTGTGCGTTCGTTGTGACGTTGCTGGCTGCCGTGCCGGCGCTCGGGGCGCCTCCGCCGGCCGGCGCCTCGGCCGAGGCGCAGCAGGCCGCCCGGACCAAGGCGCACGAGGGGCTCAAGCTGTACGGCGCGGACCGCTGGCAGGAGGCGTTCGACGTCTTCCAGGAGGCGGATCGCCTCTTTCATGCGCCGACGCTGGTGCTCTACATGGCGCGGTGCCAGCGCAAGCTCGGCCGCCTGGAGGCCGCGCGCGACCTGTACGAGCAGGTCCTCGGCGAGCCGCTCCCGGAGGATCCGCCGACCGCGTTCCTCGAGGCGCGGAAGGACGCCGAGACCGAGCTCGCGGGCGTGCGCGCCGCGCTGGAGGCGGCCGCGGTGAAGGCGCCGCCCCGCGCCGAGCCCGCGGCGCCGGCAGGCGCGGAGGCCGGCGGCTCGCTGGTCCCCGCCGGCGTCGCGTTCGGGCTCGGGGCGGTGGGCATCGGCGTCGGCGCCGTGACCGGCCTCATGTCGCTGTCGCAGGTCTCGGACATCAGGTCGGGCTGCGAGGGCCGGCGCTGCCCGGCCGAGCTCCAGGCCGACGCGGATGCGGCGGCCACGCTGGGCCATGTGTCCACCGTGAGCTTCATCGTGGGCGCGGCGGCGGCCGCGACGGGCGTCGTGCTGCTCGTGGTCCGGCCCGGCGGCGGCAGCGAGGCCGCGGGCGCGCCTGCGGCTGCGGGCGGGCCGCCGCGAGCGCCGCGCGGCGTGGTCTGGAGCGCCGGGGTGGGCCTCGGGCGGATCGAGCTCCAGGGGAAGTTCTGATGCGAACGCTGGCGCCGCGCGCGAGGAGGGGCTGGCGTGTCGGAGCGCTCGCGGCCCTGGCGCTCTCCGGCGGCAGCGCGTGCACGAGCATCTCCGGGATCGGCGATCTCGAGTTCGGCGTCGGCCAGGGCGGGGGAGGCACAGGCGCGGGCGGCGTCGGCCAGGGCGGCGCAGGCGGGAGCGGCGCAGGCGGCGGCAGCACGAGCGCGAGCGGCGCAAGCGAGGGAGGCGCTGGCGCCGGCGAGGGGGGCGCTGGCGAGGGAGGCACAGGCGGGGGAGGCCACGGGGGCAGCGGCGGCGGCGCCGGCGAGGGCGGCGCCGGCGGGGGTCAGCCGCCGGGTCCTCCGACGGCGGCGGAGCTGCTCGCGCTCACGGCGTCGTGCCGCCCGGCCTCGTCGGGAAGCTTCAGGAACGCGTTCGACGGCAGCGCGGAGCCCGGTATCCCCGTCTGCCAGCTGAACGGGGCGTACTTCTGGCAAGCCGGGATGGGGATCGACTGCGACGGTCTGTCCCACGAGTCCACCGAGTGCCCCTCGTCGACGGCTCACACGGCGCTGGCCGACGCGCAGGGAAACGCGCTCGACTCGGTCCATCTCCCGTTCGTCGTCGCCCCCAACAGCTGGCCCGCCGAATGCGACGCGGTGGCGTGGAACCACAGAGACGCCGGCGTCGAGCTGGGGGCCGTTGTGGCGGTCATCCGCGGCGACACGGTCGCCTATGGCATCCTCGGCGACACCGGGGAGTGCGATACGATCGGGATGGGCTCGTACGCGATGGCGCAGGCCGTGGGCATCGAGCGGCCGGGCGCCGGGGTGGCGAGCGGCGTCACCTACATCGCCTTCGCGGGGCCGCGGGCGGTCGTCGATCCCGTCGAGGACCACGCGAAGGCCGAGGAGCTGGGGATCCAGCTCGCGGCCCAGCTCCTCACGGCTCCCTGAGCTGGCGCCCAAAGCTCGCCCCTCCCCCATCGCTCACCAATGTTATCGTGGTCGTGGTCGTGGTCGTGGTCGTGGTCGCGGTCGTCGACGACACGATCGTGGACGTAAACGTTCTGCCGAAACCTTGGTCAACGAATGAAAGCGGCGACTTCCGGGTGACGTTCACGTTCACGACCGAGCCGTTGACGACCACGACCACGACCACGACGGCTTCGTGCCTTGAGCGCGACCGAACGGGCTTGGTTAACACCGATGACGGGCGTGGGAGGATCGCCTTCGGGCGTGGGAGGATCGTCTCCGGGAGCGGGAGGATCGCCCTCGGGCATGGGATGATCGCCTCCGGGAGCGGGAGGATCGCCGCGGAGCGGAGCAGGGCCGCCCCGCGGCGACTGTCATCGCGACGTCAGTCGCACGTCGCGGCCTGACAGGCCTCCATCTCCGCGCCGCACGCCGTGCCGATGCAGGTATTGCAGGCCTCGGCGTCCTGGCCGTCGCACGCCTCGATGCAGGCGCCGTTCCCTCCCGTCATCTGGCAAGCGAGCGCCGCCGAGAGCTGGGGGCCGACGCTCTCGCAGCTGTTCACCACGCAGCCGTAGGCCGCGGCGTCATCCTGGGCGCTGCCGAGGCACTCGAACGCCTGGGCGCACGTGGTCTGCCCGTCGCCGAACCACGTCGCGGCCTCCAGGCCCTCCTCTGTCCGGCAGTTCTCGTAGGCCGGGGAGCGCGGGAAGTACGGTCCGATCAGCATGCACATC
The DNA here is from genome assembly GCF_051521375.1 of Sorangium sp. So ce693. Lineage (NCBI taxonomy): Bacteria > Pseudomonadati > Myxococcota > Polyangiales > Polyangiaceae > Sorangium > Sorangium sp. So ce693. The sequence goes on along the minus strand of NZ_CP150347.1, from coordinate 9,745,079 downwards.
TCGTCGCGGGTGGTCAGGCCCTGCGCGATGTTGCGATCCTCGACGTTGTTGAAGTCGCAGTGGTAGTCCAGGGACTCTCCCGCCTTGACCTCGAGGAAGGGCGAGAACTCCTTCGACGGGACCCCCTCCCACCTGTCGTGGGCATAGAGCTCCGTCATCGTGCCGTCGAGAGCGACCTTGTTCGCGGCATAGCCGACGCCGCGCCGGTGCATGTGCGACTGGATCCTCACGACAGAGATATCGTTCTCGGTGACACAACGCATCCGCGCCGTGGAGCTTCCGTGCGCCGGCACGCTGATGAAGGGGTTGTAATGGAAGAGCATGCCCGCCTCGACCTCCACCTCGTCGTCCGCGATCGTGTAGAGGTTGATGCGCGCGTCGGTCTCGATGGGGTTGGACGACGAGTTCAGGTAATGGGTGTTCATGAGGAGCACCGTGCCCGGCGGGACCTTGAGCGCCACGCCGTCCGGGAGATCGCCCAGGAAGGAGTTGCCGTCGGGCGACTGGGAGCCGGCGACCACGCCGTTGACCTCCCAGTCGGCCTGGGGGCCGTCGTTGCAGTCGTGGACCTGGGTCGCGTCCAGGGCGACGCCGCGGCGCGTCTCGGTCGGGATCGACGTGTAGGGCGTCGTGTACAGGAGCACGTGGTGGCTCCCGCCGGAGAACCGCACCACCTCCCGGTTGACGTTGAGCCCCTCCGGCGGCGCGACGAACAGCTGGCAGCGCTCGATCTCCTGCGCCGGCTGGAGCGTGGAGACCATCCGATACTGCACGCCGGTGCCCTCGGCCGGCGGCGCCAGGATCTCGTCCTCGGAGGGTTGAGGGGTGGGGCTCGAGGAAGAACAGCCGAAGAGCGCAGTTGCACCGAGGAGAGCGATGAGTGAGGTCGTTGTTCGCATGCGTTGATCCCTGCCGTGTGTTGATATCGCATCTCGCGCGCGCCCGTCGTGTCGCGCGCACATAACTCCCGGGGGCTCGCGGAGGGGCGCGCACCCAGGCAAATCGATCGACGCCGGCTGGTCCGCGCCGGCATGTCCGCGGCCGACCTCACCCCGCCGAGGGCGGAGTCGGACGCATCATGAAGTCATCTCCAGGATCGAGGGCGGCCGCGCCAGTTCGGCCGGTCCCGCGAGCCCCATCCCGGGGAGCGGCCGAGCGATGTGTCGATGGCGAGCCGCACATCGAGGCGAGCCAGCGTCGCCCCGATGCAATAGTGATTGTCGCCGCCAAAAGCAATGTCCTTGTCGGCGCCCCGCTGCAGATCAAACGCGACAGCGCGGGGGTAGACGATCGCACCGCTGGCCATGTCGGCACGTACGCTCAGCGCCGCGAAAAACTCCCCACCGTCCTCGCTGCCACCCGCAGCGGCGCGGGGCTCCTGCGGCGACTTGGCGGTTCCCTCATGCCGGCAGGACGGGGGAATCCCCCCACCACGCACATGTGAGTCTGTCGCGAGAGCAAGTACAGGCTGTGCTCGTTCCGCTGCTCGCTGCTCGCTGTTCAAGGCGAGCTGCGGGGCGTTCGCTGTGAGCGCCCACGCTGGACGATCGGTCATGAAGAGGCCATCGGGCAGCAAGGACACGACGTCCTCAGCGCCGGAGGACGAGCCACGCGCCCCGCGTCCGTTCGTATGCCATGGCACATCGAACGCCTCGGCCGACAGTGCGTACATCCTTTCGCTTCGCCGTGAGTTGTCGCCTGGTTGCGCTCGACCGCGGTTGCGTCCGGCGTCGAGCATCGTTGAATGCCATGCCGACGAGCGCCTGTCGAGCCTCGATCCAGGCCCCGATGGGGCACCCGGAGTGGCATTGACGGGCTGTTTTGTCGCTGTTTTCGCGTTGGTGCATGTCAGATCATGTGTTGAGTGAAGAACTGTAAAGACGTTTTGATAAGTGTGATGTCGCGAGCGTGGCGCAAGGCAGCGAGGTAGGGGCGCGCCGGCGCGCCCGCTCTTCCGGCGGGGCGAGGGCGATCCCGGCGTCCTCCGCCGTTCGGTCGCTTGCGCGCTTACGCCGCTCGCGTCGCTGCGCGCACCTCGGCCGCGCTCTCTGGTAGCGTGGGCCCGTGCAGCCTCGCGCCACCGCCTGCGGCCTCCCTCCTGCGATCGTCCTCGGGGCGGCCGTCGCCTTCCTCGCCCCGGCCTCGGCGCGGGCCGCGGACCCGGCCCCGGCCGTCGCGATCGACCTCGGCGGGGTGCAGCTCGAGCTCGTGCTGGTGAAGGCGGGGCGCTTCCGCCAGGGCTCGCCGCCCGCGGAGGCCGGGCGCGGCGACGATGAGGCGGTCCGGGACGTGACCCTCGGCCGCGACTTCTACCTGGGGAAGTTTCCGGTCACGGTCGGGCAGTACGCGCGCTTCGCCGCGGAGACCGGCTACCGCACGGAGGCCGAGGTCGGCGCCTCCGGCGGGTTCGGGTTCGACGGCAAGGGCCTCTCGCAGCGCAAGGAGTTCACCTGGAGGACTCCCGGCTTCCCGCAGACCGACGTGCACCCGGTGACGCTGGTGACCTTCAAGGACGCGGGCGAGTTCACCCGCTGGCTGACGCAGAAGACCGGCCGCGCCTTCGACCTGCCGACGGAGGCGCAATGGGAGTACGCCGACCGCGCGGGGACCCAGACGCGGTTCTATGCGGGGGACAACGACAGCGCCGCGGCCGCCATCGGGTGGTTCAAGGCCAACGCGGGGAGCGGGACGAGGCCTGTCGGGCAGAAGCAGCCGAACGCCTTCGGCCTGCACGACATGAGCGGCAATGTCTACGAGTGGTGTCGCGACTGGTACGGCCCCTATGCGCCCGGGCCGGCGGTCGACCCCGAGCAGACGGCGCCCCCGGCCGGCGACAAGCCCCGGCGCCTGCTGCGCGGCGGGTCGTGGCTCAAGGACGCGAGGCACCTGCGCGCCGCGGCGCGGTACCGCAACGACCCCGGCAGCCGCAACGCGGACAACGGCTTCCGCGTGGTCGCCGCGCTCTCGGCGAGCGCGCCTGCCGTCGCGCCCGGGCCGACCCCGCCGCCGGCGGCGACCGCGCAGGCGCCTCGCTCGAGCTCCTGGTCGACCGCGGCGATGGTGGGGTTCGTCGGCGGCGGCGTCGTCCTGGCCAGCGCCGTCGTCGGCCTCATCGGCCTGCTCGTGCACCGCGCGGTCGGCCGCAGGCCCATGGCCGGGGGGTCGCCCGGCGTGACGTTCCGGCCGCAGGGCGACGGCTTCTGGCTGCACGCGCCCCCGCACCTGCACGGGTCGGTGCTCCACTACCGCTGCCTCGTGAAGGGCGCGATGCGGCGCGCGTCGGTCCCGATCGAGCCGGGCCCGCGCGGGCAGTTCGTCTACACGGGCGGCGTCCCTTCCGCGGTGGAGGTGGAGCAGATCGGCGCGGCCGCGTGGGCAGCGCCGCGCGCGGCCGGGTGGGCCGCGGCGCCGTCCGCCGCGCCGCGCGCGGCCGTGGGCGCCGCGGGTCGACGCTCGAGGGACCGCATCTCGAGCGCGCCCGACGTGGCCGCCGCCGCGCCGTTCCGCGGCTATCCGTCGGCCTACTGAGCCGCGCCGCTCGATCGCGCATGTTTCGCATGTCCCGCATGCGCCGCCCGCTCTGCGCCGTCTTCGCCGAGGCGCCCGCGCACCGCGCCCGCGCCGGCCGCACGCTGCGCGCGCTCCGGCTCGCCGGGCTCGCGCCGGTCGACCTCACGGCGGCGCCGCTCGCGGCCGCGGCGGAGGAGCTCGCGGCGGGGCCGGTGTGGCTCGTGCGTGGGGGCGCCTGGCCTGCGCCCTCCGCCGCGCTCGAGCCGGAGCCGTTCCCGCCGCCGAGCGACACCGGGCTACCGCTCTGCGCGCTCGGCGCCGTCCTTGCGCCGATCGATCTGCCGGCGATCGTCCCTGCGCGCTCCGACGCCACGGCGTGGGCCGACGCCACGGCGTGGGCCGAGCTGCTGCGCGCCACGGGCGGCGAGCTGAGCCGCGCCGCGCGCGCCCGCCGCGCTCCGGGGCTACCCCGCGCGGCGAGCGTGTACCTCGACGGGGCGCTCGCCGCGGGCGTCGCGGCGCGGCTCCGCGCGGGCGAGCCGCTCGACGCCGCGCTCCAGGGCGAGCTCGGGGCGCGGCGGGCGCGCGTGGTGCGGCACGCGCCGCTCGACGTGTGCGACGACGCGGCGCCGCGGGTCGCGCAGGTGGTGACCAGCTTGCAGCAGGGGGGCGCCGAGCGGATCGCGATCGACCTCGCCAGGGAGCTGCTGCGGCGCGGCGTGCGCTCGCTCGTCTGTGCGGTGTACCGGCCGACCCGCGCCACGTTCGCCGCGCCGCCGGGCGCGCTGGATCTGTCCGATGCGCGCGGCGATCGGGAGGCGCGCTTCGACGCGCTCGCCCGCGGGCTCGCCGCGTGGGGCGCGGATCTCGCGCACGCGCACCTGCTCGACGCCGAGGATCTCGCGCGGCTGTCCGCGCGCGGGTTCCGGCCGCTCGTCACGGTGCACAACGTGGCTGCGGGCTGGCCGGCGGGCCTGGAGCGCCTCGCTCCGGACGACGCGGCGCTGCTCGTCGCGTGCGCGCGCGCGGTCGAGGCGGAGCTCGCGGAGCGCGCGCTGCCGATCCCGGCGCGCACGGTCTGGAACGGCATCGACCTCGCGCCTGCGGAGGCGGCGCGCCGGTCCGAGGCGGCGGAGGCGCACCGCGTCGGGTCGGCGGAGGCGGTGCGCCGGTCCGGGTCGGCGGAGGCCGCGGCGTGGCGGCGGCGCCTCGAGATCGCGCCGGACGACCTCGTGCTGCTCGCCGTGGCGAACCCGCGGCCGCAGAAGCGGCTGCACCTGCTGCCTGGAATCCTTGCGGCCACGCGAGCCGCGCTGGCGGCGGCCGGCGATCCGCGGGCGGCTCGGCTCGTCATCGCCGGGAGCGCCTCGCCCGGCAGCGAGCAGGCGCTGGCCGCGGAGGCGGAGATCCGACGCGAGGTCGACCGGCTCGGCCTGCGCGCCGAGGTGCGCTTCGCGGGGGCGGTCGGCGACGTCGCCGGCCTGCTCGCGGCGGCCGACGTCCTCGTGTCGCCGAGCGCCCACGAGGGGCTGAGCCTCGCGCACCTGGAGGCGCTCGCGGCGGGCCTCCCGGTCGTCGCGACCGGCGCCGGCGGCACCGCGGAGATCGCGGCCGAGACGCCGGCGATGGTCCACCTGCCGCTCGACGCCGCGCCCGAGCGGTTCGCCGGGGCGATCGTGGCCGCGGCGCGCGCCGGCGCCGCGGGCAATGCGCGCGACCCGTCGACAGGCGGCCGGGAGGTCGCGGCGGAGGCGCGCGCCGGCGTGGGGCCGCCGAGCGGCCGGGAGGTCGTGGCGCGGCACTTCAGCCTCGCGCGGATGGCCGAGGGCTACGCGCGGCTCTACCCGCGGGCGATCGCGCGGAACCGCGGCCTGCGCCGGGGCGACGGGCTGCTCCTCGTCACGAACAACTTCTCGATGGGCGGGGCCCAGTCGAGCGCGCGCCGGCTGCTGCTCGGCCTCGCGGCGGCCGGCGTGCGCGGCCGGGCGGCCGTGATCGAGGAGCAGCCGGAGTACCCGACGCCGGGGCGGCGCGCGCTCGAGGCCGCGGGCATCCCGGTGCTCGTGGTGCCTCCGCCGGCCGACATCGAGCCGGCCGAGGCGGTGGAGCGGCTGCTGCGCGCGATCGAGGAGGACCCGCCCGAGGCCGTGCTGATGTGGAACGTGATCGCCGAGCACAAGGTGCTCCTGGCCGACGGGCTGCTCGACGTCCCGCTCTTCGACGTCAGCCCGGGCGAGATGTACTTCGCCTCGCTGCGCCGGTATTTCGCGTCGCCGCGCCGCGGGCTGCCCTACCGCGCGCCGCGCGACTACGGCGCTCGCCTCGCCGGGGTGATCGTCAAGTACGGGGCCGAGGCGGCGCTCGCCGCCGAGGTGCTCGGGGCGCCGGCGCACGTCGTGCCGAACGGCGTCGCGCTCGGCCCGCGCCCGGTTGCGGCGCCGCGCTCGACGTCGCCCGATTCGCACGCGTCCGGCGGCGGGCGCGCGCTGCTCGCGATCGGGACAGCGGCGCGGATCCACCCGCACAAGAAGCTCGACGAGCTCCTCGCGGCGCTGCGCCTCGCGGCGCCGCGCTTGCCGCCGCACGTGCTGCGCATCGCGGGCGGCGTGGAGCGCGGCGCCGAGGCGCACGCCGAGGAGCTGCGGCGGATGGCGGCGGGGCTGCCGGTCGAGTGGGTCGGCGAGCTCGCCGACACGCGCGCGTTCCTGCGAGAGCTCGACGTGTTCGCGCTGATCGCCGAGCCCGCTGGGTGCCCGAACGCGTCGCTGGAGGCGATGGCCGAGGGGCTGCCGGTGGTGGCCACCGCGGTCGGCGGCATGTCCGAGCAGGTGGACGACGGCGTGACGGGCCGGCTGGTGCCCCCGGGCGACGCGGAGGCGCTCGCCGCGGCGCTCGCGGAGCTCGGCGCCGATCCGGCGCGGCGGGCGCGCATGGGGGCGGCGGGGTGGGAGCGCGCGCGGGAGCGGTTCTCGCTGGAGAGGATGGTCGCCGACTACGTGGGCGTGTGCCTGGGCGGACGGAAGGCGTCCCCGTGGTAAGGTCGCTGCGTGTCGCTCACCTCGTTCAGCGTCGAAGGCTACCGTTCGTTCGTCCGGCGCACGCTCGTGGAGCTGCGTCCGTTGACGCTCCTCTTCGGTTACAACAGCGCTGGCAAGAGCGCGCTCGTGCGGGCGCTGCCCCTCTTGTCCGCGTCGTCCGGCGGCGCGAACGTGGGCCCGCTGGCGCTCAAGGCCGAGGGCATGCGCGAGCCGACATACGCGGATATCGCGACGCGGCTCTCATCGCGCAACAGGCTCGTCTTCGGTCTGACCTGGGATGACGACGAGCAGCCGGTGCGTGCCATTGAGATCTCGCTGCGCGAGGACGACAAGCGACACCTGGTCAGCGAGTTCTTCGCCCGCGGCGCGGACGGTGCCGAGCTCCTCCATGCCATCGATGTTCCCGGAGAGCCGGGCCGGTACGAGATCACGGCTCCTGGTAGCCCGCTGCTGACCGTCACGCTCTCGTTCAAAGACCTCCGGCCTGTGCTCTCGGGCCCAGGCGCCGCATCTTCCGTTCCCGGTGATGTCCGAGTGGTGCTCGGCCAGTGCTGGCAGCGATTGGAGTCATTGCAGGAGTCGGTGCACTGGCTGGGCGCGGTACGCACAGCGCCCGAGCGTCGCGGTGTTTACCAGGGCGAGCCGGTGCGGCTCGGGAGCAGTGGTAAAGAGGCGGCGGCAAAGCTCGCCTATGACGCGCGCGGCAGGAAAATCATCCTGCCCCGCGTCTCGGCGGTGTTGCGCAAGATGTTCGGTCAAGCCATCGACGTTCGCGACAGCGGAGAAGAGTTCGCCATCGAGCTCGAGCCCGTCGAAGGGGCGCCGCTGCGGATCTCGATCGTCGATGTCGGCGAGGGGGTCAGTCAGGTCCTGCCGGTGCTCGTGCTTGGCGCGATGGCCGCCGTGGGCGATCTCCCCCCAGGCGCCGTTCTCGCCATTGAGCAGCCGGAGATGCACCTCCACCCGCGGGCTGAGCGGGCGCTGGCCGAGTTCTTCGGTGAGGTGATCAAGGCGCCGTCGCGCCCGAGGCTCTTGATCGAGACCCACTCAGAGAACCTGCTCCTCTTCGTGCAACTGCTGGTCGCACGAGGTGAGCTCAAGCCCGAGGATGTTTCCATCCTCTGGCTCGAGACCCTGGACAATGGTGAGTCCGACTGCCGGGCCATCGTCCTGGATGCTCGGGGGCGACCGAAAGACTGGCCAGCGGGGGTCTTCTCCGAGGACGTCAAGACGGCGCGCGAGCTCTTCCTGGCCCAGCGGAGTGTGCGGTCGTGATGGTGCTGATCGAAGCGGAGGTCTTCGCTGGAACCTCCACCGCGGATCTGATGGTGCTGCTCTGGCTCGGTGCGACCCGGCGGCACAGGATCGTCGTGCTCGACGACCAAGCACCGGCGTACACGGCCTGGCTCGCTGGACTGGACGAGGCGACGCGCGGCGACTGGGAACGCGTTGTCGGGGATGGTCTTCGTCTGAACGCGCTGGAGCCATCCTATCACGAGGTCTGGGTCACAGCGCACGGGCAGTCGACGTGGTCCTACCCGAGCCCAACGCTGACCTTCGGCGACGCCATCGATCTCCTCCAGCGTCCCTATCGACTCCTCGTGGAGAACGGCATCACAGACCGCGCCTTCCTCCTGAGCATGTGCGATCGCGCGACGCGTGAATTCCTGGAAGAGCGTATTTCCCGCGAGTGGATCGAGGCGGAGCACTGCGGCGGGCTCGGCGAGCTTGAGAAGAGGGTGAAGGAGATTCGGAGGCAGGTCGCTGCCCGGATGCGCTGCTCGGCGATTTTCGACAGCGATGCGATGCAGCCAGGAGAACCGAGCCCCAAGTCGCGCGCCATCCGGGACCTGTGCTATCCCGACGTGCACCACCACCAGCTCGAGCGACGGGCAATCGAAAACTATCTGCCACGTGCCGCGCTCGATCGGTGGTGCCAGTTGGCGCAGGGCCGAGCGCGGCTCGACCGCAGGGCGCAGGTGGAGGCGCTCTTCGCGCTCCGGGACGACCAGCGCGCACACTACAACATGAAGGAGGGCTTCGAGAAGGACCTGCCGAACGCCCATCGGGCAGGCGAGTTATTCGCTGCCATCTCTGGCGAGACGCGCCGGCTGCTGCGTTATGGATTGGATGTGCATATCGCCAATCTGTACCGAGATGATTACGTCCATTTTCACGATCTGGAGCGCGCGGCAGTCGTGGCTCGCGTGCAGAAATTTGCTCGGGAAATCGTCGAGCGGATCCGGTGAGGGAGTCATGCCCGTACGAGAGTCATTGGCCGGGTTCTACAGCGAACCGCAAATCCGATACCTGCCGCAGGTGCTTGAAGAGATCGGCAGTGGACAAATTGTAATCCCCAAGTTTCAGCGTCCGCTCGTGTGGCCCAAAGAGATGAGGCTTGCGCTGCTGGACAGCATTCTGGAAGGCATTCCGATCGGCACGGTCATGCTCTGGCGAACGCGCTCCGGCGAGATGTCCGTCAAAGACCGCCTTGGCCCGTTCTTCTTGCCCAACGCTGACAGGAACGCGCCTGTACGCCAATATCTGCTCGATGGGGAGCAAAGGCTCACGACGCTGTACTTCGCGCTCATCGGCGCCAGGCAGTCCGACGAAGACAGCGAAGAGACGGATGAACGTTCGGAAGCGTTTCAGGTCTACTACGATCTGCGCGCCAAAAAGTTTGTGACGCGAGAGGACCTTGGAACGGTGCTTCCACACCATCTCCCGCTCACCGACATGCTTCAGGGGTCGCGACTGGTCAAATTTCAGCGAAATCTGGTTGGCCAGAGGCGTATGGGAAAGAGGGGACACGAGCTATACGCCGACGCGGACGCCCTAGTGAGCCTGTCCGATGAGGTCGCCGACACTTTTCGTCAGTACAAATTCCCCACTGTCCCGGTCACGTCAGAGAGCATCGAGCTTGTCACGCGGACGTTCCAGCGCGTGAACAGCCAGCACGTAACGATGAGCGAAGTTCATATGGTGAACGCGCTCACATGGTCCTCGAGGTTCGATCTGCTCGATCGTCTGCAGGAGATGAAACAGGGATCTCTTGCCGAGTTCGGATGGGACGAGGTCGACGACCAGACTATTCTTCGCGTTTGCAAGATCGCGCTCGGAGTAGCCGTCTACGATGATGACTCTGAGGCTGTCGGTAAGGCGCTCAAAAGACAGCCTAACGTCCTGGGGGAGGTCGAGGCCCATCTGCGTCACGCCGCGCGATTCCTCAAATCGAAGTGTTTGATCAGGGCTCCGGCCCTGGTCCCTTACACTGCGCAGATCGTCCTCCTCGCGGCGGCGTTCCGAGAGCGGAATGAACCGGATGAGGACGTGCTCGAACGCCTTCGTGACTGGCTCTGGTTCACCACCTACACCGAGATGTTCCAGCGGCAGATGAGCGAGTCCCGGTTCTCGCAGCTCCTCGACGACGTTCGCGCTTTGGCCAGCGGCCAGATGCTCGCGCAGCCACACGGCAACGCGCCAACCAAGCGTCCGCTGCCGCGCTTCGACTTTCGTCACGCGCGCGCGCGTGGGGTGGCCTTGCTGATGGCCGAGTACAGACCGCGGGCTCCTTCCGCGCCCTCGGAAGAAGTGACGCGAGTGCATGGCAGCAGGCTCCTCGCGGAGTACCGGAACCGTGTGATGACACAGCTCATCACCTCGGCGCAGGCCAAGAGGCCGGCGGTCTCCGGAAGCCCCGGCGCACGCGTCTTGGTTCGCCCAGAATCCATTGGTACCCTGCGAAGGCTCCTCCAGTCGGACGAGCGACCGCCCAGCAAATTTCTCGCCAGCCACGTCATCAGCTACGACGCATACCAGGCGTTCCGTGATGGCGACTATGATAGGTTCGTCCAGCTGCGTGAGAGCCACCTCAACGGCCTGGAAGATGCGCGCTTCCAGAGCGTGCTCCGGCGCCTTTATCCCACGCTCGTCGAGCCATCGAGCGTATGATGGTAAGTCCTTGTTGCGGCACCCGGCAGATCGAGGGAAGTCGAGCAGCGGGCGCGCATGGGGGCGGCGGGGTGGGAGCGCGCGCGGGAGCGGTTCTCGCTGGAGAGGATGGTCGCCGATTACGTGGCCGTCTGCCTGGGCGGGCGGGACGCGCGGGCGACGTGAGATGAGCTTGAAGGGCGAATCTGCGGTGGCGAACCGCTGCGAGCCGTGGGCTCCGCCGGCGTCTCTTCACTCGATTTCTACGCAGATGGCATCACCGAGCTCGCGAGAGTCGGTCGCGCGGATGCCGCAACCGTAACCTACGCCGTCGATGGAGCCCCCTCCGCCGATCCTCGCGATCCCCCAGTACCCGACGTGAGTGCATATCTCATCCGAGTAGGCGGAGGCCGTAGCGAAATCCACGTGCTCGAAGCCTTCCAGGCACTGCTCTCCGCCTCTCACCACCGCAAAGGTGGTCCCGTCGATGTCAAAGAGCTGGTAGTTGGGCTTGCAGAGCGTGTATTCCAGCTCGCGGGTGTCGTTGGCGTGCTGCTGGCAGTTGTTCCACGGGCCGTCTATCGATGACCCGTCCGCGATACGAAAGACCCCTGAATAGGGGAGCTCATCGCAGCGGGCTAGAAACGTCCAGAAGGCGTCGAGCGGGGTCAACGGCGTGTATCCTGCGGGGCAAGCTTCTCCTTCGTAGACTCCGAATGCCGTCTGAGCTTGAGCGGGTGCGCTCAGCGAGACGCCTCCGGCGACGAGGCCGCAGAGCAGGACGCGCATGGCCGTCAAGTGATAGATGTGTTTCATTCGTTTGCCGCTATGCTATGCTGTTGGGTTAACTTCCAAGCCAAGCGCGAGGCCAGGTTCCATCCTTCGTGATGCCCCTGCACCGGCGGGCCACAAGATGAGCCCGCTGCAGCCGGAGGTCCGGAGGCAGGCGCATCCGAGCCGCCCCGCCACCGCGCCAGGATCATGTCCAGAGTATGCGGCGACACGGTGGGCGACACCAGACAGCGGGCTGGAACGGCGGCGTTCGAGAGGTGAAACAGTGCTATCGGGCGCGGGCGCGCCGGCCCTGGATCCGGGCGGGCACGGGCAGACATGAGAGGCCCGGCATCATCACTTCAGGCGCAGGTAGAACTCCGCCGCGTCGAGGCGGTTCATCGAGCCTGCCGGACCGGTGACGATCGCATGCTGGCCGGCGACGAGCAGACCGGCCGTGGAGAGCGCCTTCATGCCGCCTTCGACCTGCTTCGCCGTGGCCCCGGAGGCGGACAGATCGACGCCGTCGAGCGGACCGCTCAGGTCGGTGTTCAGGCCATGCTCGGAGAAGGAGGGACAGGGATACGTCACGCACACGATCCCGGTGCTGTCGACCCGAGAAAAGTGGCCCTTCGGCGTATTGCCCGTCGCCCCGAGCCAGATCTCGCTGGCGACGAGGACGTCAGCCGGCCGCGACCGCAGGTCGCCGAGCGCGACCTGCTTCAGGCCGCCGCGGACCAGCGCCTGCCCGGCGCCGAACGCCTCTCTTGCTTTGGCCTCGGTCGAGCGGTCGAGGCCGAGCCCGGACAGATCCAGCTCGAACATGTGGCATTCTTCTTGCCAAGTCCCATCGGCGCAGCGGGTCACGCTGGTGTTGACGCGAGCGACGAAATGGCCGCCGCAGATCGGCGCGACGCATTTTCGGTAGTCAGGATGGGTCGCGATGAAATAGTCCGCCACGGCGACCTCGGCAGCGGCCAGCGCGCCGACATCGTCCTCGACGTCGAGCTCGGCCTGGGCGAGGTCCCCCGCGAGGCCGCCCTCGCGCGGGGCTTCGCAGGCGAGCGCTGGCGCGGCCAGCACGCCGAGCAAGGTCAGCAGCGAGAGGCGATGATGGGTGAGGTTGAACATCGGTGTTCTCCACGAGCGGACACGGGTCGACGTGGATGCGAGCGCCCGGGCCGGTCCACAGGCTCGGGACGCCTTCATGGGCTTCCACGCGTCGAGGGGGCGAGCCGTCGCGAGCACGGTACGCCCCCGCCGCCCTGCCACCTGCTCGCCGTGCTTCGCCCGGAGACGATCGGCTCCAGCGAATGAATGTCGTGTGCTAGCAGACCTGCCGAGTGAAAAGCGGGTCGGAGCAAGAATTCGACGAGCAACGAGGCCTCGCGAAATCGACATGAAGTGACGTGGATTGTAGGGGACTGTCCCCCAAGCTCATCGGTGCTTTACGGAGAGCTTGACGAACTATGCTGGCACGGGATCGCGCCGATTCCGGTCGCGGTTCTGACCCGGATTTTGCCGCTATCGTTGCTCCCGCATCCCCGTGCCCCGTGGCCGAGCGCCGCGGGGAGCATCCGATCTCGAATCGGAACCAGGGTTGGCTGGCCGCATGAGGGTCGGTCGCAGCGAGCTGCGTCCTACCCCGGCTTCTTCGCCACGAGGAACGCAACCATCTTCCCAGCACCAACGTCCCTCTCCTCGATCTCGACGAACCCTGCCTCGCGCATCTCGCGGAGGATCGTCTCGCGATCGTAGGTGTAGACGAACGGCGCCTTCCCGAACCAGCGCATCACCGTGATGATCGCGCCGTAAGGTAGCCAGGTGCTGCCGAGACAGACATTCGACGAGATGAACGAGCCGCCCGGCTTGAGGAGGTCGAAGATCGTCTTGAGGGTGCGCCTCCGATCGGGGACGAGGTGGAGGATGGAGTAAGCCCAGGCGCTGTCGAAGTGCTCGGGCTCGTACGGGGTAGGTCCGTCCAGCGTGCCCTGGCGGAAGGTGACGTTGGTCGCGCCTTGGGACTGCTTCTTCTGGTTGGCGATGCGGATCATCTCGCCAGAGACGTCCATCGCGTGGATGTGGCCCGCAAACTGCGACATCTCCAGGGCGAGCGAGCCCGTGCCGCAGCCGATCTCGAGGACCGTCGAGGCCGGGCGCAGGCGCTCGCGGGTGATGGCCTTCTTGCGCTCGAAGGCCGCGACGTTCGCCACCGGCTTGGCGGCGTACTTCTCGGCGAGGTCGTCCCAGAACTTGGCGTCGGCGGTCATGGTGGTCATGGTGGTCGATGAATCTACGCGCGCGGCGCGGCTGCGCCCGGTGCAGTTTCGTGACGCAGGGGCGCAGTTTCGCGCCACCCCTCGGCCTCGCCGCGAAACAGCGCCGCGCGCTCCGCCATCGCCGCGGTGATGCCCTCGCGCGCGGCCCGCAGGCGCGCGTTGTCCCGGAGGTCGCGGTGGCTGAGGAGCCAGAAATCGGCGACGTGGCGCAGGTCCGGCCTCGCGAGCCGCTGCAGCCCGGGCTCCGGATCGCCGGCGTAGGTGGGCAACATCACGAAGCCGAGGCCCGCGTGCGCGGCCTCCACCATGATCGCCATCGACTCGAACGTGCCCCAGATCGGAACCTCGGGATAGCTCGACGACGCGACGAGCTCCTTGACGATCCTGTGCACGCTGGATCCGAGCCAGCGCGCGGGGCGCGCGCCGCGCTCGGGGTCGAGCCGGGCAGCGTGCGCGGTCGCGACGTAGCTGCAGAGGGTGATGGGGGCGAGCCGCCGCCCGATCAGGTGCTCCGGCGGGGACGCGCCGGGCGAGAGCGCGCGCACCGCGACGTCGGCCTCGCGCTTCGACAGATCCAGGTTCTTGGCGTCGGCATCCAGCTCGAGCTCGATGCCGGGATGCTGCTCGCAGAGGCCGGCCAGGGCGCGGAGGAGGATCTTCGCGATGAACGGGTCGGTGCAGGTCACCCGCACGGGCCCCTCGAGCCGCGCGTCTTGCCCGGCGATGCCGCGCTCCAGCGCGGCCATCTCCCGCTCGACGCGCTCCGCCCCCGAGACCATCTCGTTGCCCGCGTCCGTCAGCTGGTACCCGTCGCGGTGCCGGTCGAACAGCTTCACGCAGAGCCGCGCCTCGAGGGCCTCGACCCGCCGCGCCACGGTCGAGTGGCTCACGCCGAGCATCGAGCCCGCCGCGCGGACGGAGCCCGTTCGAGCGAGCGCGAGAAAATGGCGCACGTCATCCCAGTCCACGACGCCGGCCAGCATACCCCGGGCGGGCGCGCGCGACAGATGCAGATGCGAGCCGCCGTGACCGAGGGCGCCGAGGCGCCGCGGGTCGACGTGGCGGCCGAGGCGCGCGTCAAGAAGAACGCCTGGTCGATCGCGCGCCTCCTCATCGTCTCCCAAGAGCCCAGGTGCTCCTGCTGGGATAGGTTTCAAGGTGGGCGCCGCTGCTGTAGCGCCCACCGCGGCACGTCAGCGCACCCGCAGTTGCGCCGCCGATTCACCGAGCTTTTCGCCCTGCGCATCGACCACATGCAGCTTGTACGTTCCGGCGCTGGCCGGCACGGCGATGGACGTAGCGTCCCCCGCCGCCTTCGTCATCGTCGCGCCCTCTGTGAACGTGCCGGTGCCGGCCGGCGCGAGCCAGACGGCGTTGGCCGCCGCGCCGGTGCTCCTGATCTTGATCGTCTTGGTGCCGGATGCCACCGAGGCGCTCGCCGGGAACACGTAGTCTTGAACCGCGAGCAGTCTGCTGGGGATGATGCCCCGGTGCTCTTCCTGGATGCCGGAGCTCAGGCAAATTTCGTATTGCGCTGCCGGCCACATGTTGTCCGGAACCGCGACCGGCGGGTCGATTCTGCTATCGGGCGGGTTGATGCCCATCTTGTTCACGGTGGCGTACGTCCTCAGGATGGTGAGATGGTGCTTGGCCCCGAAATCCTCGCAGTTGATCGTGTATTTTACGCCGGGGTCGATGTCGAGCACGTTGTCGTTCTGCGTGATGTACGCGCTGCCCTCGTCGTTGTGCAGGCCGTACGTGGGGCCGCTCGTCGCGGGCGGAATGCCCTTGACGTAGTTTTCGTTGATGGTCGTGCCCGGCATCTGACCTAGCGTGTAGACCGCGCCGCTGTCGTGTAGCCTGCTCAAGGTATCGATGAAGCGATTGTTGTTGATCGCATTGTCTTTGCAGGTGGTCGAGTCGGGGAAGTTCCGCCAGCCCCAGCCCAGGTTGATGCCGTTGTAGGCCGTCTTCTGGATGTGGTTGTAGGTTATCTTCAGGCCATCGACGAAGAACGCGGTGATGCCCGAATGGCCACCGAAGCCCGGCAGTGAGCTCACGTCGTACAGCAGGTTGTTGCTGATGGTGTCGTTCTTACAGATGCCTTCGACACCCGAGCCGAACTTTTGGTGCGGGCCGGTGTCGCCCACGTACAGGTGCTGCGGGTGGCCGACCGTGATGCCGCTGCCGGCGATGTCGGTGATGTAGTTGCCGACGATGCTGGAATTTACGACGTCGTTGATGAAGGAAATGCCCTCATTGCCGCTGTGCTTCACCACGTTGCCGATGAAGTTGATCGAGTCGGCGTTGTTGACCGTGATCATCCCGGGAAGCGTGTCGATGATTTCGTATTTGCTGTTGTGCCAGTTGCCGTCGCCGTAAGCAACGTAGATGGTGGCGCCCTGTACCGTCGCTTTGCCGCGCGACCCGTCCACGCTGTATAAGTTGTAGTCGGTGTTGGCGAAGGTGATGCCCTGGAAGGTAAGGTTCTTGACGCGGTTAGCGCTGGAGGCGCCGACGATGTCGATCAGCTTTTCTGCGATCGGCGCCTGCACGTCGGCTTGAGCCATGTCTTCGCTCTGCCGCGGGTAGTAGTAGAGGGTCCCGGTCGTCTTGTCGAAGTAAAACTGACCGGGTGAGTCCAAGAACTCACGCGCGTTGTATATCGTGTGGGAACCAGAAACACTGAAGCCCGAATTCCAACCGGGGGTTT
Source organism: Sorangium sp. So ce693 (assembly GCF_051521375.1). Lineage (NCBI taxonomy): Bacteria > Pseudomonadati > Myxococcota > Polyangiales > Polyangiaceae > Sorangium > Sorangium sp. So ce693. The sequence goes on along the minus strand of NZ_CP150347.1, from coordinate 9,728,838 downwards.
GCGCAATGGTGCCGTAGGGCTGTTGAAAGAGCAGCGCGCGGAAGTTGTCTGGCGTGGTGGTGACATCACGAACGCAAACGATATTCTCGTTCCAAGTGGTGCCGTTCACGATCTCGAGGTCGTCTTTGTTGCTGGCGATGGCAGGCACCGCGTTGAGGTCGTACTTGGCGCCGTCACTGCCGCTGCCGGTCGCCCAAGCCCAGCTGTGCTGCCCGGCCGTCACGCCGTACGTCCCGACACCTCCGCGCGACGTGACCCGCTTGCTCGTCATCAGGGCACGAGCATCGTTCACGTACAGGTTGCGCAGCTTCGTCGTTCGGTCCAGCTTGGCCTTGTAGATATTGCCCGTGTCCGGCGTCCATCCGGTCACCTTCGTCGCGCCGTTCAAAACGGGCGTTTCCCCGGGGTAAGCCTGATAGTAGATGCGATGGCCATTCGTGCCCGAGTCCGACGGCGCGAAGGCGATGGCGTCGGTGAGGCTGTACGTGCCAGCTCGGAGGTAAACGTAGATGTCGCCGGTCATACCGGCGTTGACGGTGCGGACGACGTCGCGCGCCTTGGCGACCGTCTTGAAGGGCGCGCTGGCCGTGCCTGGATTGTCGTCGCTACCGGAAGGCGACACGTAGTACGCCGCTTGCCGCGTCCCGGTCTCGTCTGGAACCTCGCCGCCGCCGCCGCCGCCGCCGCCGCCGTCCGCTCCGCCACCGGCCATCGCGCCGGCGCTGCCGCCGCCACCGGCCTCTACCGCTCCTCCGGCTCCTGCAGTGGCGTCGGCTCCGCCGGTTGCGCTGCCGCCAGCCGAGCTTTCGCCGCCAGCCAGGTTGGGGCTCGTTCCATCCGACGAACAAGCAACCAACCCAGCGAACCCCGTGAGTGATGCGGCCACCAGCAGCCTGACGTGACGAATGGTGAAATCGTGACTCTCACGCATGATTTTTGCCTCGAACGTAAGCTGATCCAGCTGCCGACGCGCCCTTGAAATCCTCGAATCGTTGCCCATCCAGAGGGCAAGTGTGCCTTGCTATGTCATCCCAGCAGGGTCCAACTGCTGCTTCCTCCCCCTGCATGCGCCTCGACGGGAGCCAGCAGCCCGACCGCCACCGTGAACGCGCATAAGGAGAACGGCCGGTGCGCATGACGCACCTATCCAGGGCAAGCCGAAAGAATACCCTGCGCCAAATGTGAACGCTCACATATCTGGCGTCAATCAAAATGGACTGCGCGCAGATGTCCTCAAGCCCGAAGGGTGCGCAGCGGCGGCCGGCCGAGGCGTCCGCTCCTGTTGACGCTTGACGCGGCGCTCCGGACGGGCCCCACGAGCCTGGTGCTCCCTCGGGCCCGAGGCGCGGTCGCGGCGAGTCGTAGGCGCTCACGCACCCGGGCAAGAGGCGCCGTTCACCAGAATCCTTCCACCGTTCCCGCTGCTCCTGGCTCCCAGCATCAAAGCCGGGCTCGACCTCGACGGCGCGGGTGCACGCCAGCGGGCGTGATCGAACGGCACCGTGTCAAGGGGTCACCGAGCCGGGTCGGACGCCGCTCGGGAGCGGGAGGCGAGCGCGCTCTTCGGCATAAGGAGGACCAGCATGAACGGCCGGTGGCCATCGCGCTCCTCGCCGGTGAAGCGCACCAGGGCGTCACCGCCGCGAGCCCGGAGGCTCGCGCGCACGATGTCGAGCCCGACACCTCGACCGGCTACTTGACCGATCGTCTCTGCGGTCGAGACGCCGGACAGGAAGATCTGGTCGGCCAGGGCTTCATCGGGCAGCGCATGAACGCCCGCCCGCCGACGCAGCTTCGCGAGCGACAGTCCCCTGCCATCGTCGAAGATCTGCAGCTCGATCGCGCTCGGTCCGCTCCGCATCCGAACCTCGATGCGGCCCTGCGCCGGCTTGCCGGCGAGCTCTCGCACGTCGGGCCTCTCGATGCCGTGATAGAGGGAGTTGCGAAAGCACTGAACCAGGATGTCTTTCACGAGTCCCGTCCAGTCGCTGGCCAGCTGCGCCTCGGCCTGCTCCGTGAGCACCGCGGGCGCGGGCTTCCCGAGCTCCGCGGCCAAGCTCGGCAACATCTCGCGCGTCTCGTCGACCAAGCGCGCCACCGACGTAGGGTCGAGGCGCGCGAGGACTCCACGCAGCTTGCGCGCGAGCTCCTCGGCCGCGCCGGTGGGAGCGGCCGTCGCGACAAGGCCCCGGATGTCGTGAAGGACACCCTCGCTCCGTTCATCCAGCCTCTTGATCACGGCCGTCAGCCTTTGCTGGCAAACCGACTCGTACTCCGCGACCGTCCGCTCGACGGCGTCCAATCGCTCCAGCAGCTCGTGCCTGTCGCTCGGTCGCCCTGGCTCCCGGCGCAACGCCTGGCAGGCGTGCTCCGCAGAGTGCAGGCAGTCCACCAGGTGCGTGAAGCCGTGCAGGCGAGCGTTGCCTTTCAGCGTGTGCAGGTTGCGCAAGGCGGCACCCCAGAGCTGCTCGGAGCTCTCGACGTGCGGCCCGAGCGCCGCGCGATTCGCGGCGAGCAGCTCGCGACAGTCGGCGCAGAAGGCGCGTGTGGCCTCGACGCCGCAATCGAGCGCCTGCACCATCATGTCGACCTCGCGCTCCTTGTTGCGCGCCGCTTGCCTCAAGCTACGCAGCAAGGTCACGTCGCGAACCGTGACCAGCATGCGCTCCACCTGGCCCGCTTCCGACTCGATGAAGTTCCAGGATATCTCCAGGAACTGGGGTTTGCCGCCGGGACCCGTACGCTCCACTTCACGGATCAGGTGATGGGTGTTCAGCTCCGCCAGCCACTGCTCTTGACCGAAGGCACAGCTGAGCGCGGCCTCTGCCGCGCTCCGCGCGTCCGGTCGGACGTTGGAGCCATCAAACAGCAGCGCGAGGCAGTCGCGACCGACCAGCTCGGCATTGCCGAGGATGTCCGCCAATCGTCGAGAGTATCCCGGTTCGACACGCCGGTTCCGGCCGATGGTGAAGACGCCCTCGTCCAGATTGTCGAGCATCGAAGCGATTTGACCGTTCTTGAGCGCCAGCTCCTCGGTGCGCTGGGCCACGCGTCGCTCCAGGCTCTCGTAGAGCTGTGCGTTGTAAATCGAGATCGCTGCCTGGCTGGCAATCACCTGCAACGCAGCCAGTCGATCGAGCGTGAAAGCATACGCGCTGACGTTGTTCTCCACGTACAGCGCGCCCAGGACGTCGCCCTTGCGCATGATGGGAGCGCACAGCACCGAACGTACGCCCCTCTTTCGAATTTGCGGGTCCGCCTGGAAGGCGCCGGCCTTCGCTGCGTCGTCCAGCGTGACGGCCTCTCCCGTGCGCAGCACGTAGCTGACGACGGTGGGGCACAAAAAATCGGCTTCCGAGTACTCCACGCGCTGCGAAAGGCGCGTAATCGGGCGCTCCACGTGGGCGCGCGCCTCCACGTAGTACGCGCGATCGGTGTCGTCTTGCAAGACGAGGCAGCCGTGCTCTGCCCCGGCGTTCTCGATCAACGTGGCCATCAGCGCGGCGAACAGCCGCTCGGTCTCGACCTCGACGAAGATGCTCTGCGTTGCCTTGAGCAGGGACGCGCTGTCGAAACCCTGGCCGGCCGCCATCGCGCCGCGTGCTGTCGCGATGTCTCCTCTCACGGTATCCGCGAGCAAAGCGGGGTGCTCACGCGCTAGCAATTCGAGCTTCGCCGTGGCGCCCCAGTCAGCGTAGAGCCGGTAAGCCGTCTCGAAGCATGTCCTGGCGTGAAGGGGCTCGTCCAGCGATAGCCACATCTGGGCCTGGTGCTCGTGGGCGAGCGCCCGCAAGTGGATGAACCCGTCTCCGGCCGTCCTGATCGCGTCGCGGTAGCGGGCGAGCACGACTTGCAGCGGCTGCCCCGTCAGGCGCGCGTGCTCGGCGGACAGGAAGTGAGCCTTGTGAGCGAAGTTCTCCGAGCACAGACGGGACCAGGCCTCGAGCTGCTTCAGATTCTCCTCGATGACAGCGAGCAGGGCCTCCCGCGCCTCCGGGCCTCCTTCGCGGCACGCCCTCGCCGCCAGCAGCCCTTCGAAGAGCTTGTAATCGGGAAGCGAGAACTGCCCCGCCGCGATGATCAAGAACTCCCGGGTGAACTCCATCCACTGACGCGCCGAAGCGAAGTCGCCCAGGATGAAGCTCGTCATCATCTGGGCTTGCCCGTAGGCGTACGAGTACTGGGTGCTCTTCTCGGCAACCACCACGGCGGTCGCTTCGTGGTCGGCCGCGGCGACGGCCTGCTTCTCCGATTCGCGTGCCGTCAATCGAGCGACGGCTCGCTCGACGACGAGCGCATTGACCAGCTGACCTGCCGCCGAAATGTGCGTCAGGTAGCGCCGCAGCTCCGCTACCTGCTCGCGGCAGGCCCGCAGCCGCGCACCGACCAAGAACGAGCGCTGGGCGCGATCGTTCTTGGCGTAGGCGACGTGCTGCAGGTCGCCGAGCATGAGCCCGCTCTTCTCCCCCCGGTCGTAAACCGCGAACAGATCTCGGTAAGTCGCCTTCCAGTGCGCAAGGAAGCCCGCGAACACGAAGCACACGCCCGATTCGACCGGGGTCGGCGAGAAGCGCTTCAAGAGCTCGAAGGCAGCCAGGCCGATGCGATAGGCGGCATCGTAGTCGCCCAGCATCGCGAGGAGGATGATGCCGCAGTCAGCGAAGTTCTTGCACGAGACCGCGTCGACGCCGCGGCATAGCGCCAGGTCGAACATGATGAGCTCCGCCAGGAAGAACAAGGGCGGATAGGTCTGAAACGCCGGGGGAATCACCTGCGCCAGCAATTCGAGGACCAAGCGCGACGCTGCGTCCTCTGCCGTCGGAAGAGCCGCCAGGCCCTCGATCGTCACGCGCGCCAAGTGCGCTTGCAGCTTGCCGATACCCTCACCGATGCCCTGGTTGATCTCGTCGGGCGCTTCCGGCAAGCGCACGCCGAACTCGGCCAGGGCTGCGCGTACCTGGACCACGGCGTCCAGCATTCGCCCGCCGTGCTCGAGGATCCGGGTCTTCAAGACATGAACTCGGCCGCGCGCCAGGAGGTCGGGGGCGAGCCTGAACGCCTCCTCGCAGAGCGCTTCGACATGCGGATCAGCCAGCACGAACGCTGTCTCGGCGCGCGCGAAGATCGCTCGAAAGGCCAGATCCGGCGAACATTCGCTCTCGCACCTGACCAGCAGCTCGACGGCGATCTCGGCGTGGGCTCCCGCGATGCTCCACGCGCCGCTCTGAAGCGCCTGGTGACTCGCGGTCAGGTTGAGCTCCACGAGGTCGAGGTGCTCTTCTCGGTCATGGATCGCGCCGCGAGCGGCGTTCAAATGATGAAGCACATCGAAGAGTCGACTCGGCGCGCGATCGCCCCGCAGGCGCTCGCGCAGGATCCGTCCGATGCAACCATGAGCTGCCACACGCTCCGCGTCGCTGGCGCGCGAGAGCGCGGCCTGCTGCACGCGCGAGTGTTCGAACGCGTACGATGCAGGCTCGTAGCTCCGGCCAGGCGCTGACGGCTCCGCCCGAGCCTCGACGGAGACCTCGGACAGGAGACGATGGGCCAGCCCCTCCCGAAGGAGCTCAAGACAGGCCGCGGGCGGCCTGCCCACGGCCTCCGACAGGGTCTGCAGATCGAAATGCATGCCGAAGCATGCTGCGGCGGACAGCAGCCTCGCCGCGTCGGGGCCGAGGTCCTCGAGGCGCTCCGCCATCAACGCGCCGACATTGTCGCAAGCGGGGTGCGCCTCCGCGCGCTGCAAGTCAGCGGACCATCGGCCGCGCTCGACCTCCAGGCGCAGGATGCCCTGTCGATGCAAGGAAACGAGCAGCTGACCGATGAAGAACGGGTTACCATCGGTCTTGCGCCTCACGATCTCCGCGAGCCCGCGGGCTTCAGCGACAGGCGCGCGCAGCGAGCGAGCCACGATCTCCGCGACCGCCTCGGAGGACAGCGGTCCGAGCGGCAATGTCAGCACGACCCTCTTCGCCCGGTGCAACGCTCTCTGCATGTTCAGGAGCGTCGGTACGTCACTGACATCACCGCCGCGGAGCGCGGCCAGCACCATCACGTGACTCGAGTCGGGATTCGTCAAAATGGCAGACAGCACCTCGGCAGAGGCGGCGTCGAGCCACTGAGAATCGTCGAGGACGAAGGCGAGGGGACGCTCCGGCGTGGCGAAGATACGGATGAAGGAGAGGAAGACATGCTGCAACCTGCGCTGCGCCTCGATGGGATTCAACGCGACGATGGACGTGGAGGGACCGGTGACGCAGGAGAGCGCCGGCACCAGCTCGGTCATCATGCCTGCGTTGTGCCCCAGAGCTGCGGTCACGCGCTGCCGCAGCTCCGTCAGCTCGGCTTCGGAGAGCGACAGCAGGTCCCCTGCCAGGCGTCGTAGCACCTGCGCCAATCCAGACAGCGGCACTGCCTGAGCTCGCTCTTCGAACGCCGTCGACAGCAGTCGCGCCGGCGCTCCGCCGTGCTGTTGCAGGAACTCCGCGAGTACGGCGGACTTTCCGGCGCCCGCGGCTCCTGGCATGAGCACGAGCAGCCTCTTGCCGGAGCACACGTCGTGGAGGGCGCCTCCCAGCGCCGACAGCTCGGCGTCACGTCCTTGCACGTCTCGGCTGACCATGAATTGACTGGAAACGTCATTCACCCCCAGGACCACAGCAGGGAGGGTCTGCGTTCGCCGGAAGCTCTCATAGAGCGTGGTCAGGTCGCTCAGCAGCCCGTGATCGCTCTGGTAGCGCTCGTCAGGATTCTTCGCGAGCAGCTTGGACACGAGCTGTGCGAGGACTGGCGGCATGTCGGGCGACAACTCCGTGACGAGCGGAGCGCGCTTGGACACGTGCGCGTGAGCCCAGCCGATGGCATCGCTCGCCGCGAACGGCAGCTGGCCCGTCAGCATCTGGAAGAGCGTGACGCCTAGAGAATAGTAGTCTGCTCGGTGATCGGGGCGGCGGTTGAGGCGGCCCGTCCGCTCTGGCGCGACGTGGGAGAGTGAGCGCGCGGGTTCGCAAGCGGTGTCGACTGCCGCGTCCTCGGAGACTGCCAGGAGATCGGCAAACTCGACACGTCGAGTCTCGAGATTGACCAGAAAGCTCTTATGGCTCACATCCTGATGAAGCAGCCCCTGCTCGTGCAAGCGATGCAGCAAGCGAGACATGCCGAGCGCGAGCTCCAGGCACGTTCCGACCTCCAGACCCTTCGCGGGAATCTCGAGCGGTGTGCCTCCGAAGTCCTCCATGATGAGGGAAAGCTCGCCGTCTACCTCGCACACGTCGTCGTCGATCGCGAGCGTGCCGATTCGACGCCACATCTGCAGCTCGAGCTCCAAGACCCGGCGCGGCTGAGCGACTGCGTGCCGGAGCGAGTGCAGCAAGGCGCTCGCGCCGGAGGTCGCGCGGCGCGCGCGCCGCCAGATGCTGCGCGGCAATACCGCCACGGTTTCCGTGATCTGATAAGCGTCCTCACCGAGGTGCGCTTGACTGTTTCGGTTCATTGATTTGCGTCCCGCTCGCTTTCATCGGCCGAGGCTGGTTCTGCGTGTGCTCGAGAACGGCGCTCCCCCTGATGGCTGAAGGAACCACAGCGCTTCGCGACCCCCCTGCCGGGAGCCGCTCACCCGCTGCGCCCCCGTCGCCTCCCGCTCTCCTCCTGGCGCCCAGTGCCAGCCCTGGCGCCTTCCGAGCGAGAGGGGTCGGCGGCGCGCTCTGGCCTAACGACGAGAACTCGATGAACCAACGCAGAGAGAAGGAAATCCAAAGCCTTCCGAAACGTCAAGCGCCAACTGCGGGACGTTGCCCCGGTCGGCAGCGCATTCGTCGCTGTGATCTGGCACACCCGCATGAAAAATCGATGCCATATCAACGACTTTAACCCATGCATCGAAAGACGCCGCCATCACTCCACGGCCTGCGGGAGCTCGTGCCTGCCGTGCGCTCGGGCTCAGCGTGCGCACGGTGGCCCGCTGGCGAGCGGAACCGCGCCTGCGTGAGCGCGCTCGACGCGGGGCGTCGAGCGCGAGGACGAGCAGCCGCGCGGGGTCGAGCCGGTGCACCGCGGGCCACCGGTTCTCGCCGTCACCGATGTACCCGGAGCGCCCGGTCTTGCGCGCGAGCTGGATCAGCATCGGGACGAACCCGCGGTCAGCGATGAACGCCGCGGTCGTCCGGGACGAGCTCGCTTTAGAAGTCCTGGTAGTCGACCTTCATCTGATCGTAGGGCGCGATCATGCTCTCGATGACATCTCCGCTCGGCGAGAAGATGCGCTCGTGCCACTCGGTCGGCTCCCAGATGAAGGTGCCGAGCCCGCGCTTGTCCGGGAGGTTGAACATCAGGTCGTTGGCGGCGCGCTTCTCCCACGAATACTCCGCCACCGCGAACTTCAGGTCGGGATAGCGCTTCACGAGATCATCGAAGTTCGCCTTCCACCCCGAGGGCGGCCCCTGGTACTCGGTGTAACAGGACTGGCCGAGCACATCGAACTTGACGCCCTGCCCGCGCACGCCGTCGACCCACCAGCGCGTCGCCGCGTTGTCGTCGCAGCGGTCGAGGTGCAGCATGACGGTGATCGTGTCGTCGGCGTCCTTGACGCCCTGGATCCCGGCCTTCAGGAGCGAGCCCAGCCCCTGGAACGCCTGCCCGGTGACGAAGCCGTCAGGCCACAGCAGCCCCTGCGGGATCTCGTTGCCGATCTGGACCATATCCGGCCGCGCGCCGGCGGCGCTCAGCTGCTCGATCGCGTCCCGCGTGAACTCGCGCATGGCGCTCGCCAGCGCGTCGCCCTCGAGATCGGTCCAGGCGACGGGCTTGTGTTGATCGTCGGGGTCGGCCCACACGTCGCTGTAGTGAAAGTCGAGCAGGAAACCCATGTTCGCTCGCTTCACGCGCCGCGCCATCTCGATCGTGTGCTCGAGATCGCAGAAGCCCTCTGGCGAGTAGGGGTCGTCGTCGACGGCCGCGTCGGCGTACACCGCCGTGGGGTCATTGAACAGGCGCAAGCGGATCCAGTTGAACCCGTGCGCCTTCAGGATCTCGAGGATGTCCTTCTCGACGAGCTCACCCGTCCGCGGGTCGATGTCGCGGAACACCTTGCCTCCGGCCTCGCGCTCCTGCACCCAGGAGATGTCCGCGCCGAGGATGAAGCCCTGGGGCGCGCCCGGCGTCCCGTCGCCTCCGCTCCCGCCCGTGCCCGCGCCGCCCGCGCCCGCGCCGCCGGTGCTCGCGGACGTTCCACCCGCGCCGGCTCCGCTGCCGCTCGTGCTGCCGCTCGCGCCGCCCGCTCCGCTCCCCGTGGACGCCTCGGCGCCCGTCGACGCGGCCTGACCGGCGCCCCCCCCGCCGGCCGCCCCGGCCCCCGAGCTCTCACCGCACGCGGCGAGCGCCGGAAGCAGCGTCACAACACCCATCCATCCCAGCTTCTGTCGCAGCATCCCTGACCCCGGCGAGGATCCTACCATTGGCCATTCGCGCGATCACCGCGCACGAAGAGGGCGCGTCCACGATCGCGGCGCCGCCGGTAGAAAGATCCGCTGTCGATAGGCGCCAGGGCGCAGAAATGACGAGGGCCCGCCGCACAGCGTGTGCGCGGCGGGCCCTCGGACTGCTCACAGACGATGTGTTACTGCTGCTCCGGCCCCTTGCCCATCCAGTAGCTCTCGGGCGGGCCCAGGAGGCTCTCCTTCACGCCACCGGCGTCCACCACGATCTTCTGGACGACCACGCCCGGGTGGACCATCCACACCTTCAGCGTGTGGTCACCCGCCGCAGCGATCGTGTGCTTGGTGCGCATGATGTTGGCGTTGTCCGAGGTGTGCCGCTCCCAGATCTTGTTGCCGTTGCCGTTGAGCTCGACGGCGTAGCTCGTGTTGACCTTCTGGACCGGGCCGTCGTCGAACGACACCGCGTACTGCAGGCCTTCTTTCCAGTTCTGGAAGTTGTTCCTGGGCGACACGTAGACATACACGTTCACCGGGCCGCTGCTCGTGAGGTGCATGTCGTACTCGAGGCGAGGCGACGCGCCGCCGGGCACCTGGGCCTCGGCCGTCACAGGGAACGGCGTCACGCCCGACCCGGTGCGCCCGATGTCCGGGAGCAGCTTCCACTCGACGTCATCCGTGCCGATCGCCCGGCTGTAGTGATCCGCCTCCATCGACACATAGCCGTTCGCCTCGATGAAGCGGTTCGGCTTCCACGCGACCTGCCGCGGGTCCTCGACGCGGGCGATGACCTCCACCGAGCTCCCGTCCGAGCCGGTGACCGTGATCGGGACATCGACGGGGAACGTCTGGTTCGTGGGGATCATGACCCAGTCCACCCTCACCGTCGCGCGCACCTCCTTGTCGACGATACCGTGGCTCGGATAGACGTTCAGCCACGGCGGGCAAGGCGTGTTCGCGGCCCAGCCGGAGGGGCACTCGACCGGGAGAGCGACGTCGATCGTGTACTCGAGCGGCGCGCTGCCGCGGTTGAACACCTCGATGTACTGCTCGGGCTGCGTCTGATACCGGCTGAACGTCGGCAGGACGGCTTTCGCCGTGGTCCCGTCGCCTGCCCCTTCACCCGTCCAGAAGTTGCTCGATCCGTCGATCGCCACGCCGAGCTCCGCCGCCGCGGGGACATCGATCGAGACGAGCTCGGGCCAGATGAACTCCTGGATGTTGTTGTACTGGTACTCGGGCTGCTGCCAGGACGGGTTCCCCGGCGCCCCGTAGCCGATGTGAGGCTGCGTCTGGAAACCTTCCCACTTCCCGCTGGCGAGATCGTGGTTGTAGTAGGACGCGAGCGCCAGATCGTCCTGGAGCCGCGCCTCCGCGACGGCCGCCATGTCGTTCGTGGCCGCGCGCCCCTGCGCCGCGTACAGCTTGTTCTTGAACCCTGCCAGGCGCAGCGCATACAGGTTCGCCGTCGCCTTCACCTGGTAGAGCACGAGCTGGAAGTAGGCGTCGTGCGCCTCCTCCGGCAGGAGCCTCTCCACGAACTCCGCCTGCGACGCCAGCGCCTCCCACTCCTCCGTGACGCTCTCGAGCTCGCGGTAGTTCGTGAGGCTGAACGGGCTCGCGCCGTCGTCGTACGTGACCGCCGCCGTGTCGGGATCCGGGACGTCGGTCGTGGGCGCGCTGACCAGGAGATCGTAATCCACGGTGATCTTCCGGTTGGTCAGCTCCGGCTTGCGATCCGACTGCAGCAGCGAGTAGCTGTGCAGGATGTCGGCGATGATGTCCGCGTGCTCGGAGCCGAACTGCTGCTCGGTCCACCGCCGCTCCCAGTCGCCGATGCGCTCGACCGGCCAGCGATCCGGGTTCCACGCGTAGTCGAGGAAGAACTGGAGCGGCTGCTCCTCGCTCTTGAAGTCTCCGACGTTGACGACCCAGAGCCGATCCACGCCGTAGTTGTAGGCGAGGTGGAGCTGCTCCCAGACGTTGGGCAGGAGGATCGTGTCGACCCACTTGTAGTTACGGCCGCCGCCGACGTAATCGAAGTGGTAGTAGAGGCCGAAGCCGCCGGCCCGCTCCGTGCCGAGCTCCGGCAGGCGCTTCATGTTGGACCAGTTGTCGTCGCAATAGACCACCGTGACGTCGTCCGGCACGGTGATGCCGGCGTCCCAGTAACCCTGGATCTCCTTGTACAGCGTCCAGACCTGGGGGATGGTCGTCACGTCCTGCCCCGTCACGTCCGCGAGGATCTTCCGCTGGGCCGCGACGATATTCTGCATGAGCGGGATGCCGTCCGCCGGGGGCAGGCTGACGTCGCCGGGGCCGCGCATGCCGAGCGTGACGACGCCCTCGATCTTCTGGTCGACCATGCGCTGGATGCCCTTGGTCCAGTGCTTCTTCAGCGCCTCGGAGTTCACCGAGAAGCGCCACTCGCCGGTGCCGCCGTACGGATCGTTCCCTGGCTTGGTGATGGTGCCTGCCGCATCCCTCTGCGCCGCGACCACGTGGCGATTCCACTCCTCGATACCCTGCATCATCGGGGCCTCGTGCGAGGTCCCCATCACGACGCCGTACCGCGTGGCCGTCGCGTGGTTCTCCGGGTCGTCCTCGCCGAACGCACGGCCCCAGACGGCCGGCCAGATGTAGTTCGCCTTCATGCGGAGCGCGACCTCGAAGATCTTCTCCCAGTAAAGGTGGTTGAGGCCTCCGGGGAAGCCCTCCGCCTTGCCCGGCCCGAACATCTTGGCCGCCCAGTTGCCCGTCGCGGGGTTCTCGTCGTTGATGAAGAACCCACGGTACTTCACCTTCGGCTCGCCCTGGGTGTGCTGCCCGGGGAGCACGAACAGCGCCTGCTTCTTCTGCGCCGGGACGTCGTCCCACCAGTACAGGGGCGACACGCCGATCTGCGAGGAGAGGTCGTACGCGCCGAAGATGGTGCCGCGCTGGTCGCTGCCGGCGATGACGAGCGCTCGGTCCACGCCCTCGATCGGCTGCTCGACGATCTGCGTGACGAACGTCTCCCACTTCCCGGTCAAGCCCGAGACATCGAGCTTGTCGGCATCCACCAGCTGATCGATGAGCGCGCTCTTGCCCACCGTCCCGACGAGGACCACTTCCTTCGCCGACGCGGGGATCTCGTGGCTGACGGCGGCGGCGGTGCCGGTCACCCGCCGGATGTCCGCCGCGAGGTCGTCCACGACGCGGTTCACGCCCGCATAATCGCTCTCGCTGACGACCAGCGGAGCGACCTTGCCGCCCACGGCGAGGGCGAAGCGATCCGCTCCACCCTCGGTTGAAACGTACTTCTCCAGGGAGCCCGTCACCGGGTCGACCGGCGACACCGGCGTCTCGCCGGGCGGCCCCTGCGGCCCCGGCTCGCCCGGCGCGCCCGGCTCGCCCGGCTCGCCCGGCGCGCCCGGATCCCCCGGATCACCCTTCGCTCCATCCGACCCGCAGGCGGCCAGCGAAGCGAGCGACATGGGGAGCAGCAAGCAGAGTAGCGAGGATCCGATTCGACCCTTCCTGATGGCCATGCGTGCGTAACTCATAACGGTGTTTCCCTCGTTGATGCGGCTGACCGGCGTCGTCGACGCGCCCGCGCTGGACACGGGCCGTGACCTCCGGCGCTGAGGCCGGGCGCTCCTATGCAATCGTCCAAATCCCTGCGGCGATCCGCGCGATCGCGACCGTGATCCCGGTGATCACGAGGCGCTGCTCCGAGCGATCACGCCGCGGCGATCCCGGTGATCACCACGGCGCGACAGATGAAGCTCGGAGGCGGCGTACGCCTTCTCTGCACAAGTTGGCTGGGTGTCACCCAGGTTGCACCTCGCTGGTGTGGCCCGCGAGAATTCCCGCAGCGCGCTGATCTGATCACGCAATCGGCTCGATTTTTCGGGTCGGCATCCGTTTTCGTCGTCGCGGCGCGCGGGGGGATGCCGTCATGCATCGAGGTGGCTGTTGCATGGCGCGCGCGTCTCCTGGCTTACCGCAGCGGTGATGAGTGACAGTGGTTATGAAGTTCCGCTCGTCGATGGGGAAGAAGGCGTTGTTCTGGTAAACGATGTTTCCCTGAGCCTCCGCAACCGTCGAGAGCGACGCCGCAACGACATTCAAAACGCCAAGTTGCCGCATCAGCCACGCTGCCTCGAAGTGAACAAGGATAAGTAATACTCATTACAAATAAACCAAGAGAGGGGTATAGCCAGGCTGGCCCGTTCCGCCGCGATACTGCTTCGAGAACAGCGCCATTGCAAGAGGGGGCGTTCGGGCGCTCCAACAGACCTTCGAGGCCCGTGGTCTGTGTCATGGTGTGCCGTAGTAATGGCCCATGATGGTCTTTTTGTGTCATCATGGGTCGCCGGCGAGAGCTGAAGGTGGCGCGTCCATGTCGCGGCGCTTCGGGCTGCGACATGGACGCCTCGGCGCTGTGGGCCTGCGGATGGTTGCTGGAGCCGCGGAGCGCCACGGCGCCGCGATGCGAGGACGGTGTGGCGCGCCGTTTGCTCTGCGCCATGCCTGGCACAGTCTCCACAGACTCGTCGAAAGGGCAATACCATGAGAGCACATCGCGTCATTCAAGGAGCGCTCCTGCTGGCAGCGGCGCAGCTTCCTTTCATCGTCGCTTGCGCGAGCGTCGTCGAGGGCTCGGACGGTGCCGAGACCGAGGCGGAGCCGGACAGGGGCGACGACACGGATCCCGGACCGGAGTCGTCCGACACCACGTCGGGCGGCGGCGCGGACGTGCCTGATCCGGCCCTGGATCTCTTCGCTTGCGACTTCGAGTTGAGCTGTGAGCGGGTCGTCGTGCACATCTCTGCGGACCCGCCAGAGACGCTCCCCTGCGCGGCCAGGCTCGTGCTCGGAGGCGGCACGGGCGTCCTCGGCTCGCTGCTCACCCCTGGCCCGTGGATCGACGAGACCGAATCGCTGATCTTCGTGCTGGGCGACGGCACTGCGCTGGTGCAGACCCGCGAGAGGCACTGCGGAAGCCCAGGGATGGAGTGCGGGCCGACGCCGGTGTGGGAGGCGCCGTCGCCGCATCAGATCTGCGACCTCGTTGTCTCTCCGGACCTCGAAGCAGCGTGCGAAGCCGACACCGAGGAGTGTGCGTTCCTGCCGTGGGGTGACGTGACGAACTGCCGGGCCGTCGAGGAGCACACCTGCGAGGACGTCACCGCCCTGCTCGCGGCCAGGTGATCGCGGCGGGGCGCGCCGACCGCGAGCCGCCGAGCTCGCGGGCAGTGACAGGCAGATCCTGCTTCAGAACGGCCAGATCGTCTGTTCCAGCGCGGAGAGCGAGGAGACCTGGGACTCCCATCCTTCGAGCCTGAGCTGGAACCTGAGGTGGCTGTACCTGTGCAGCAGCGCGAGGGCCATCAGCTTGCGGCGCAGCGATGAGCCCAGGTCGCCAGGCGCGTATCCGTAGGCGCCGAGGATGGCGCGCTGGAGGTCCGCGCTGCCGGCTGCCAGGAAGAGGCACGGGCCCAGGAGATCGTACTCGGGTGCTCCGAGGCACGCGTCCGCGAAGTCGATCATGCCGGTGACGCGCCACCTCCCGTCCGCTCGGGTCACGAGGAGGTTCTGCGGGGTGTATTCGCCGGTCAGCACGACCGGGACCACGGACCTCGGCAGGAGGGCGCGGGCAGACTCGAGGTAAGCCGGGATCTGCGAGGCGAGGCGCTCGGGCAAGCCCATCCGCCGGTGCCGGCTCTCGCATCCGGCGATCTGGCGCTCCAGGAACGCATCCCAGCCGAGATCGATGCTCTCCAGTCCAGCGGTGGGCAGCGCGTGGGCGGCCCTCATGATCTCGCCGATGCGGGCGAGCGCCTCGGCGCGCTCCGCGCCGCTCATCGCGGGCCAGGCCTCTTCGAGCGTGCGCCCCGGGAGGCGCGATATCACGAGATAGGGCCAGCCTTCGAGCTCCGCTTGCCAGAGGAGCTCCGGCGTGGCCACGGGGACGGTCCCGTGGAAGCGTCCCAGCGAGAGGCGCTCGGCCTCGAACTGGTGCCGGAGGAAGGGCGGGAACAGCTTGATGATCTGGCCTGCGTCGTTCGAGACGACCACGTTGGTCCCGTGCGCGAAGGCGGAGAGCCCGCCCGACGAGAGCCCGTGGCGCTCGCACACGACGCGGATCGCCGGGAGAAAGGCGTGGACGTCGGCGCGGATCCGGTCGAAGCCGGCGGGGCCGTCGAACGACGGGAACAGGGATCGATCGCCGGGGAACGCGGTGTGATCGGGCGGCATCGAGGCGGCGGGTACCGTAACCCGCGCGCGCCGGCGCGGCCATGGCGGAATCGGACTGCGTGCGCTCGTGGTGAGCTTGGGCCGCGGGCCCTGCGCGAACAGGGAGACCTGGTGGCGGGGCCCGAGCCGTCGGATAATCCTCCGCGGGAGAGGTCGCTCCCCGAGCTCACCCGGTCCGCCTGAGAGGAGCATTCCGCATGCAGGTACCCGACGCCCCGGAAACCTCCATCGAGCAGGTCGTCGCGATCTGTTCCTCGGCGCCTGGCGCGCCCGGTTCCGTCGGCTCCCGCTCCCGGGGGCGCGACGTTCTTGAGGAGGACGGCGGGTGAGCGCGCCCCTATTTCTGACCGCAGCGAACCGGGACCGGGCGCGCGCCGCCGTGGCGGCGCTCGGGGTCGGCGTGCTCCTGAGCTGCCTGGGCCCGACGGCGGGTCAGGTCGATCTGCCGGGCTTCGACACCCCCGTCGAGAAGGCGCTCTCGTTTCCGGCGGGAAAGGCGCTCGAGTTCCCGGTGCACGCCGAAAGCTACGAGCACAGCGGCGCAAACCATGTGCGCATCGAGGTGACCTTGCTCCGTGGAGGCGCGCCGGTCGGCACGATGGCGTGCGACGGCTTCGAGCTGGAAGGCGACGCCGGGTGCGGATCTAGCGCAACCCACCTGAACGGCAGCTGCGCGATGACGGTCCCCTCCGGCGGGAGCGATGCCATTCGGGTCGTGGCGAGGCTCGCGAGCAGGGACAACTCTGCCTCATTCGAAGGGCTCAGCGTCTATATCCGGGATTGAAGGCGGGCAGCGCGCGGCGAAGGCGGGCAGGGCATAGGCGTTAACCAAGCTTCGCGCCGCGTTCTCCTACATCCGAACGTTTACGTTTACGTGGTCGTGGTCGTGGTCGTGGTCGTGGTCGTCAACGATAGGCCGTGAATGACCACGACCACGACCACGAAAACGCTCACGTTTACGTTTACGTTTACGTTCACGTTGGTGACCGATCGACCTCGACCTGGAGCCTGCGCACTACGCCATGACCAGCGAGCGTGCTCTACGCGACATCGAACGACTACCGCTACGACCGCGATTCGCCGCTTGCGAAGCCGGAGTGAGGCGCGGCGGGGATCGGAAGCGGGCTGCCTCGGCGCACACGCCGCGTTCGCGGCGCTGGCGGCTTGATCGAGGTCGGGGCTCGCGGCGCTGGCCGCTCGGCCCAGGTCCAGTATGCTCCCGGCCGCCCGTGAGACCCTGGCCGCCGTCATGCCGCTGATCGTCGTCGAGGATTTGCGCAAGGCGTACCGGGTGGCCGAGCGCCGGCCGGGCGCCCTGGGCGCGCTCGCCGGGCTCGTGCGCCCGCGCTACCGCGCCGTCGACGCGCTCGCGGGCGTCTCGTTCTCGCTCGAGCGGGGCGAGCTCGTCGGGTACATCGGGCCGAACGGCGCCGGCAAGTCGACGACGGTCAAGATCCTGGCGGGCATCCTCGTGCCGGACTCGGGGCGATGCGAGGTGGCCGGCCGCGTCCCGTGGCGCGAGCGCATCGAGCACGTGGGGCGCCTCGGCGTCGTGTTCGGCCAGCGCACCCAGCTCCTGTGGGATCTGCCGGTGATCGACTCGTTCGAGCTCCTCCGGGACATCTACCGCGTGGGCGCGGCCGAGCACGCCCGCGCGCGCGACGAGCTCGTCGCGATGCTCGACCTCGGGCCGCTGCTCGACACGCCGGTACGGCAGCTCAGCCTCGGCCAGCGCATGCGGTGCGATCTCGCGGCCGCGCTGCTCCACGCGCCCGACCTGCTCTTCCTCGACGAGCCCACGATAGGCCTCGACGCCGTCTCGAAGCTCGCGGTGCGGCGCTTCGTGCAGCGGCTCAACCGCGAGCGCGGCGTCACGGTGATCCTGACGACGCACGACATGGACGACATCGAGGCCCTCTGCTCGCGGGTCATCCTCATCGCCGGGGGGCGGGTGCTCTCGGACGGCTCGCTCGAGGCGCTGCGCGCGCAGGTCACCGCGGAGCGCTGGCTCATCGTGGACCTGGCGGACCCCGCGGCGGAGATCGCCGAGCCGCGCGCCGAGGTGATCCGCCGCGAGGGCGCCCGCGTGACGCTGCGCTTCGACCCCGCCGCGATCTCGACGGCGGAGCTGGTCGGGCGCGTCACGGCCCGCTACCCGGTGCGCGACCTCCTGGTGCAGAACCCGCCCATCGACGAGATCGTGGCGCGGCTCTACGGCGAGGGCGGCGAGGCGGGGGCGCCGCCGTGAGCGCGCCGTTCGAGAGCTTTGCGGGCAATATGGCCGCCTGTGTCGCCGTGTTTCGGGCGCGCTGCCGCGCGCTCCTGCAGTACCGCGCCGCGGCCGCGGCCGGGTTCGGCACGCAGCTGTTCTGGGGGTTCATCAAGGTCATGGTGCTCGAGGCGTTCTACGGGAACGCCATGTCGGGCGCGCCGCCGCCGATGGCGCTCGGGCAGGCCATCACGTACACGTGGCTCGGACAGGCGTTCTTCCAGCTGCTGCCGTTCTCCACGAACCCCGATCCCGAGGTGCGCGAGCTGATCCGCACCGGCGCGGTGGGCTACGAGCTGGCGCGCCCGCTCGATCTGCACGCGCTCTGGCTCGCCCGCGCGCTCGCCGCGCGCGTCGCGCCGACGCTGCTGCGCGCGGTCCCGATGTTCGCGGTCGCGGTGCCGCTCCTCGGCATGGCGCTGCCGCCGTCGCTGGCCGCCGCGGGCGCGTGGGCGGCGGCGATGGTCGGCGCGGCGGCGCTCGTGGGCGCGTTCGCGACGGCGGTGACGTCGACGATGCTGTGGACGACGTCCGGCGACGGGATTGCGCGGATCGTGCCGTCGCTCGTGCTCGTCGCCTCCGGCATGATCGTGCCGCTGCCGCTGTTTCCGCCGTGGATGCTGCCGTGGCTCGACGCGCTGCCGTTCCGCGGCATGGTCGACGCGCCGTTCCGGCTCTACCTCGGGCACCTGCCCGCGGGCGCGCTCCCCGGCGTGCTGCTGCACCAGGCGCTGTGGACCGCCGCGTTCGTGGCGCTCGGCAGGGCGATGGTCGCGCGCGGCCTGCGCCGGCTCGTGGTGCAGGGCGGTTGACGGAGGAGGAACAGGCGAGATGTCGCTCGACGCAACGAGGCTTTACCTGCGGCTCGCCGCCGCGTCGCTGCGGGCGCAGATGCAGTATCGCGCGTCGTTCGTGATGTGGTCTGTCGGGCAGTTCATCACGGTGGGCATCGAGCTTCTCGGGGCGTGGGCGCTGTTCGACCGGTTCGGGGCGGTCCGGGGGTGGCGCTTCGCGGAGGTGGCGCTTCTGTTCGGCCTCGTCAACGTCTCGTTCGCGCTCGCCGAGTCGTTCGGCCGCGGGTTCGACACCTTCTCCGCGATGGTGAGGTCGGGCGATTTCGACAGGCTCCTCCTGCGCCCGCGCTCCACGGCGTTCCAGGTCGCCACAGGGGAGTTGCAGTTCCTGCGCGCAGGGCGGCTCGCCGTAGGCCTCGTGATGCTCCTGTGGGCCGGGAGCGCGCTGACCGTGGGGTGGACAGCTGCCAGGCTGGCGCTGCTCGCCGGCGCGATCGTGGGCGGCGCCTGCGTCTTTTACGGGCTCCTCGTGCTCCAGGCCACCCTGTGCTTCTGGACGATCGAGTCGCTGGAGATCATGAACGCGTTGACCTATGGCGGCACGGAGGCGGCGCAGTACCCGCTGACCCTGTACCGCGACTGGTTCCGGCGCTTCTTCACGTTCGTCGTGCCGCTCGCGTTCGTGAGCTATATCCCTGCGGGGGCGCTGCTCGATCGCCCCACGGTCCCCGCGCTGCCCGAGGCCGCGCGCTGGGCGTCGCCGCTCGTGGGGGTGGCATTCCTGCTCGTGTCGCTGCGCATCTGGCGCTTCGGGGAGCGGCGGTACCAGTCCACCGGGTCGTAGGGCGACAAATCGATTGAAACCTCCTGAACAGGGCAGAATTTGACGCTCGCGCCCGGCGCCTCTATAGGCGCCAGACCCTCGCAGCCGAAGGATCCCCGCGTGTCGGTCAAGGACCATCTCTCCATCTCTCCCGAGGTCAGGAAAGCGCTCGCTGACGGCCGGCCGGTGGTCGCGCTGGAGTCGACCATCATCACGCACGGCATGCCGTATCCGCAGAACCTCGAGATGGTGCAGCGCGTGGAGGCGGTGATCCGCCGGAACGCCGCCGTGCCGGCGACGATCGCCATCATGGACGGCAAGCTCGAGGTGGGCGTGAAGGGGGAAGATCTCGAGCGGCTGGCCAGGGGGGGCGGCAAGGCGGCCAAGGCCTCGCGGCGCGACGTGGCGGCGCTCCTGGTCCTGGGCGGGATGGCCGGGACGACCGTGGCGACCACGATGATGGCGGCGGCCTGGGCCGGTATCCAGGTGTTCGCCACCGGGGGCATCGGCGGCGTGCATCGCGGGGCGGAGACGACCTTCGACATCTCCGCCGACCTCGAGGAGCTGAGTCAGACGCAGGTGGCGGTGGTCTGCGCGGGGGCCAAGTCGATCCTCGACATTCCCAAGACGCTGGAGACGCTGGAGACCCAGGGCGTTCCGGTCCTGGGCTACAAGACCGAGGATTTCCCGGCCTTCTGGGCGCGGCAGAGCGGGCAGAAGGTGGACCACAGGATCGAGAGCGCCGAGGAAGCGGCCAGGGTCATCGCGCTGCAGTTCGAGCTCGGCATGGGCGGGGTCCTGGTGGCCAACCCGATCCCCGAGAGCCATGCCATGGACGCCAGGGCGATCGAGGTGCGGATCGAGGAGGCGATCCGGTGCGCCGAGGCAGAGGGGGTGAGCCGGAAGGACCTGACGCCGTTCCTCTTGAAGCGCATCTTCGAGCTCACCGAGGGCAAGAGCCTCATCGCGAACATCGCGCTGGTCGAGAACAACGCGGCGGTGGCGGCGGAGATCGCGGTGGCGATGAGCGAGCTCGGGGCCAAGTCGAAGTCGAAAGCGAAGTCGAAATCAAAGTCGAAGGCCAAGGCATGAGCGAGGCCGGCCGCGTGCTCGTGGTCGGCGACGTGATGACGGACGTGATCGTCCGCCCCGAGGGGCCGCTGGTGCGCGGCTCGGACCGGCGCGCCAAGATCGAGAGCCGCCCCGGAGGCTCGGGGGCCAACCAGGCGGTGTGGCTCGGCTCGATGGGAGCGAAGGTGTCGCTCGTCGCCCGGGTCGGAGCCAAAGACAAGCCGCATCTCGAAGCCTATTTCAGGAGCTTCCATGTCGACCCGATCCTCGTGGCCGACCCGCAGAGTCCGTCGGGCGTGCTGGTCATCCTCGTCGACGCCGACGGGGAGCGGAGCTTCCTCACCGACCGTGGGGCGAACCTCGCGCTCGAACCTTCGGACATGCCGGTGGGGCTCCTGGACGAGACGCGGCTGGTGCTCCTCTCGGGGTATTCGCTCTTTGCCGAAGGGCCTCGGCGGGCAGCGCTGCGGCTCGCCGAAGAGGCGCGGCGCCGCGGCGTCCCGATCGCCCTCGACGCCGCGTCCGTGGGCTTCCTCCGGGAGGTGGGGGTCGGGAGCTTCCTTGAGTGGACACGAGGGATGTCGACGCTGCTCGCCAATGCCGACGAGGCAGAGGCGCTCTCGGGCGCGGGTGACCTCACAGCGCAGATGATCGCGCTGGGCGCCTATTTCGAGCGGGTGATCATCAAGCGTGGCGCGCGGGGCGCGGCGGTGGGCGGACGGCAGGGCGTGCGCCTCGACGAGCCGGCGCCTCAGGTCGAGGTGGTGGACACGACCGGGGCCGGCGATGCGTTCGCGGCCGGGTTCATCACCGCGGAGCTCCTGGGCGCGCGCGAGGCGGAGTGCCTGCGGCGCGGGATCGAGGCGGGATCGAGGGCGGTGAAGCAGCTGGGTGGGCAGCCGGAGCAGACGGCGTGCTGAGCGGCGATCAGCTCGCCCGCGCCTCCGCTGCGGCCGCGGCCTCGAGCGCCGCGGCGAGCTCTGCGTCCTTCGCCGCGATCCGCGCGAACGCCGGCCGGCTGCACACCCGCGCGACGTAGTCCGTCACCTCCGGCAGCTCGGGCACGAGCTTGAACTTCACCATCCACTCCAGCGCCTTGCCCCAGAGGACGTCGGCCGCCGAGAATCGATCGCCGAGCAGATACGGCCCCTTCCGGAGCGCCTCCGCCGCCACGCCGAACATCGTATCGAAATCTCCGTACGGAGACGTCGCGGCCGGGGCCGGATCGCGCTTCATCGCCCGATCGACGATGGCCGGCTCGAAGCACGAGCCGTAGTACGCGATCCACCGGAGGTACGGCCCGCGCAGCGGATCCCCGATGGCCGGGGTCAGGCCGGCCTCCGGGAACAGATCGGCGAGGTAAATGACGATCGCGACCTGCTCGGTGACGAGCGCGCCGTCGTGCAGGATCGCGGGCACCTTCCCGAGCGGGTTCACGGCGAGGTAAGGGGCCTTGCGCTGCTCGCCGGCCTTCATGTTCAGCACGCGGAGCTCGTGGGGCGCGCCCAGCTCCTCGAGCAGGATGCGCGTGCCCGCCGAGCGCGAGTTCGGTGAATGGAACAAGACGAGGTTGCCCCTCGGGGTCGTGGTCGAATCAGCCATGTTGCTGCCTCCGGGGCGGACGCTACTGCCACGGCCAGGGCCGGTATTGTAAAAGAGCGCCACGCGCGATCATGAGCCGGACCATCACCCCCGAGGACCCCACCCGCGGCATCTTGAACCCGGCCGCCGGTCTCCAGCGCTTCGAGCTGCACCGCCAGGCGCCCGCGCCGGACCTGGCCAGGCTCGTCGACTGGCACTGGGTCGTCCGCTGGTCGCTCGCCGCTCCTTTCGAGCAGGAGGTCTTGCCGCACCCCTGCGTCAACCTGGCCATCGAGGCGCCGGGCTCGGCGGTGCACGGCATCGGGACCCGGCGCGAGGTCGTCCGGCTCGAGGGCACGGGGCGCGTCGTCGCGACGAAGTTCAAGCCAGGCGGCTTCTTCCCGTTCGCGCCCCTCCCCATGCGCCGGCTGGTCGACCGCGTCGTCCCCCTCGCCGAGATCTTCGGCGACGCGGCCGGGCCGCTCGAGCGCGCCGCGCTCGACCAGCCGGACGACGGCGTCGCGATCCGCGCCGTGGAGGAGCTCCTGCGCGCGCGCAAGGGCCCGGAGGACGCCGGGCTCGGCGAGGCGATGGCGCTCGCCGTCCGCGCGCAGGAAGATCGCGACATCCACCGCGCCGAGCATCTCGCCCGGGTCGCGGGTGTCTCCGTGCGCACGCTGCACCGCGCGTTCGAGCGGTACATCGGCGTCGGACCCAAGTGGATCATCCGGCGGTCGCGCGTCCACGAGGCCGCGGAGCGCGTGGCCACGGGCGCGTCCGTGGCGTGGGCGGCGCTCGCGCAGGAGCTCGGGTATCATGATCAAGCGCACCTGATCCGGGAATTCAAGGCCCAGGTCGGCTTCACACCGGCCGTCTATGCAGAGCGGTGCGCGGCAGCGAGGTCGAAAGGCGGCCCGCCCGGCGTGAAGGGGTGAGCTGCGGGTTCACGGCCATCCACAGCGCAAGAAGGCCCCATGATGCGCAAGGTCTTGGTTCAATTTTCTTCAGCTGGAAGAACCCGACGCGGCTTGCGTCAACGTTCCTCTATCGATAGCATCCACGCGCCAATCGCGCGCCGTCGTCGGCGACGCCAGCTTTAGAGGTCATCGAACATGCGTCGATTTCAGAATCGCGTTTTCGTGGTCGCGTCGTTCTCTTTGGGGCTGTTCGCGGCCATGCCGGTGTACGCGGCGTCAGTGCAGGCGGTGAGCCGGGCGACGTGGGGAGCGAACGGCGTCCCGAGCTACGTCAACATGAACATCTACGTGCCGGACAAGCTGGCCGAGAACCCGCCCATCGTGGTGGGCTGCCACTCTTGCAGCACGCCGGTGAGCTCGTTCTTCAACAGCATCTCGGGTGTCAAAGCGGGCGCCGACAAGAACGGCTTCATCATCATCCTTCCGGAGGCCACCGGCCGGAACTGCTGGGATGTGGGCACAACGAAATCCCTGACCCACGACGGCGGAGGCGACACGCAGGCCGTCGCTCAGATGGTGAAGTACGCGCTCGAGAAGTACAAAGGCGACCCGAAGCGGGTCTACGTGATGGGCGGCTCATCCGGCGCGATGATGACGCAAGCCATGCTGGCGGTGTACCCGGACATCTTCCGGGCCGGCGCGGCGAGGGCGGGGGTGGCAGCCGGGTGCTGGGCGGACGGCTTCGACGCGGGCCAGCAATGGAGCAACAACTGCGCGGGGGGCAGGACGAGCAAGTCGGCGCAGCAATGGGGAGACCTGGTCCGCGGGATGTATCCTGGGTATACGGGACATCGCCCCCGCCTCCAGATCTTCCACGGCACGGCGGACGCGACGATCAACTACAAGAACCAGGCCGAGGCGATCAAGGAATGGACGAACGTCCTCGAGCTGAGCGAGACCCCGACCTCGACCGACATGATCACATCGGGCGGGACCACCTATGATCGCCAGTTCTGGAAGAACGAGTGTAACCAGACGGTGTTCGAGGCGTGGTCAGGAAGAAACGGCGCGCACTCCATGGCGTACGAGGCCGACGCCATCCTCGCGTTCTTCGGTCTCGACAAGGCCGGTGGCGCCGATCCGGAGACCGATTGTTCCGAGGCTGCCGGCAGCGGCGGCACGGGTGGCTCGGGCGACGGCTCCGGGGGTGACCAGAACGTCGGCGGCGCCGGGCCTGCTGCGGGGAGCGGTGGCGCCTCGGGGGACGGCGGAGGCGTGGGCGAGGGGGTGACCGTCGGCTCTGGCGGGCAGCCCGCCGGCGGCGGCGAAGTCACCACGACGGGCGGCAGCGACCCGAGCGGAACGAGCGGCACGAGCGGAACGAGCGGCGCTGCTGACAGCGCCACCTCCGGCGCGGGCTCGGATTCTGCAGGTGAATCGGGTGAGACAGGCGGGTGCGCGGTCGTCGCCGGCGATTCCAGGCCGAAGAGCTCGTACGCAGCGGTCGTCGCCATGGGCCTTGCGCTGTTGACGCTTCGTCGCCGGCATCGAAACGCCGGGCGCTGACACGTGTCTTGTCGGTGAGCTGAAGTAACCCTCGATTTTTCGAGAGGATTCACGGGGAGACGCGGAGTGAAATCCCACAAGTCTCCCCGTCTCCCTGTTCAATTCTTCATAAAATGCCAACAAGGCATCTCCGCGCTAGAAGGGCACCTCCGGAATCGGTGCGCGGTCGAGCCCCGGCGTAGTCGTCGGCGGGATTGGCGGCCTCCTGGAAGCGGCGGGGACACCCGTGTGCGGCGGCCTGGGCGTGGCGCTCGACGGCGGCCGTGCTGCCGTGGTGGACGTCGAGGGCGCCGCGGTCTCGCCGGCGGCGTCCGCTGCCGAGCCCGTCGCTTCCGCAGCGGGCACCGCGGGCGTCACGCTCTCCAGCGGCTCCGAGGAGCGCCCGACCTCTGCCGACACGCTGGCGGCGACCTCCGCTGACGCCGGCGCGCCGGCCGAGGCGACCTTCGCGCCCACTCCGTCCCCGCCGCTCGCTCCGCCCCCACCCACCGCGATGGTGACGCCGGCGCCGAGCAGCATCGTCATCGCGATGCCGGCCACCAGCATCGCGCGCTGAGGCCGCTGCTGTCCGGCCTCCTGCGCCGTCGATCCGGCGATGGTCAGGGTGCCGGGGCCCGCCGAGCGGGGCGCGGATGCTGGCTCGTCGAGCTGGGCGGCGTCGAGCGCTATCGTCCCGCTGAGCCTCGGCCGAGCGGTGCTCGGCACGCCGGAGCACGGGGATTGCAGATCCGGAATCGATGGCGACGCCGTGCCCGCGATACGGCGGAGCTCGCCCATCATCTCTCCGATCGACTGGAAGCGCTCCGCCCGCTCGCGGGCCAGCGCCCGCGCGAAGAAGGCATCGATCTCCGGCGGCAGGTCGGGCGCGATCAGGGACGCGCTGGGCACCGGACCGACCAGGATGTTGGCGATCACGGCGCCGAGCTGGGCCCCCTGAAAGGGCAGCTCGCCGGTGATGCCATAGAAGAGGATGACCCCGAGCGACCAGAGATCGCTGCGCTGGTCGATGTCCTTTTCGCCCCGGACCTGCTCCGGGCTCATGTAGTGGGGCGAGCCGAGCAGCTCCCCGGTGCGGGTCACCTCTTCCGTCAGCACCGCGCCCGTCTCCTTGACGATGCCGAAGTCGAGGATCTTGACGACCTCGTCCTGCTCTCCCTCCACACGCACGAGGAACAGATTGGCAGGCTTGAGATCGCGGTGGACGAGGCCGGCGTCGTGCGCGCGACGGATGGCCTTGCCGGCCTGCAGGAGGATCAGGGTGGCGTCCACGAGAGAGAGCCGGCCGACGCGCTCGAGACGCGTGCCCAGGTCCTCACCCTGAAGCAGCTCCATCACGAGGTACGGAGTGTCGTCGTCGACGCCAAAGTCTTGGACGTAGACGACGTGTGGGCTCTGAAGGCTCGCTGCGATCCTGGCTTCACGCTCGAAGCGAGCGAGGAACGTCGACGACGCAGCATAGGTCGGGTCCATGAACTTGACCGCGACGAGAGAGCCCAAGTTGACGTGTCGCGCCACCCATACCGAGCCCATCCCGCCGTGCGAGAGAGGTCGCTCAAGACGATACTTCCCACCTACGACGGAATCCGGAGCGAACTGCATGGTGATGGCTTCCTCCTGATAGCCGAGGGGAGGCGAGGGGAGCGTACAGGATAGGAAAGCCGCCGGCCACGATGAGCCGGGAGATGTTAGATGGATTGTCCTTCTGTGCGCCACGTTCCGGGCGCCTCGGGCTCGATACGGCCACGAGATGGCTCCCCGGAGCGCCGTGACAGGCGCGGTCCGACGCGGGCGTCGACAGCGCCGTCGCGGGCGTCGGCAGCGCCGTCGGTGAGTGAAGTTCCTGACAGCAGCGGTGTCCGGCGAGGGGGATGCGCTCGCGACCACGGCGAGCGCGGACGCCGCGCGGGCCGACGCTGCGCGCAGGTGGCGCGCAGGTGGCGCGCAGGTGGCCGGCGCACCGGGGCCCCGCTTGCGCAGCGCAGCACGCCGGGCCTCCGCGGCGGTCCGCCGGAGCCCGCGCCGCCAGAAACCATGGCGCCCCCACATCCAGACCCCCGCGCGGCAGCACGAGACCGCCTGCGAGATCTATTGCGATCTCCTTGCCTCCGTCTAGAATCCACACTGCAATGAACAAATTATTTTGCAATTCAACTATCATCGTTGCTGGTCTCTCCCTCGCTCTCGGCGTGCTGGCCTGCGGAGAAGACGACAGCCCGGCAGACGGGAGTGGGACGGGCGGGGGCGGCGGGGCGACCAGCGGGTCGGGCGGCGGGGCGACCACGGGGTCGGGCGGCGGGGCGACCACGGGGTCGGGCGGCGGGGCGACCAGCGGGTCGGGCGGCGCGTCGACGTCGACGTCGGCGTCGAGCGGCGGGGTGACGACGGCGTCGGGCGGCGATCCCAATCCCGATCCCGCGAACGCGCGGACCTTCGACCACCGGCACGCGAGCCTGGACGGCATCCCGGCGAGCTGCACCGAGGCGCTCACGTCGGGGGACTTCGTCTTCCATTACGCCCACCGCTCGCACGGCTTCCAGATCATCGTCGGCGCCGAGAGCCTCGAGGCGAAGACGCCTACCTACGCCTTCGAGACGGAGTATTGCGACGTCCCGCAGCAGGAAGGCGCCTTCCTGATGTGGGACGGGATGATCGACACCAACCTCATCCCGGGCGAGGAGTACTGGGCGACCGAGGCCGGGATCAACGACGTGCGCACCATCCTCGGCGCGCACCCGGAGATCCGGTACTCGATGTGGGCGTGGTCCTCGGAGATCTCCGAGCAGACCGAGGCGGACGTGCAGCGGTACCTCGACGTGCTCGACGCGCTCGGCGAGGAGTTCCCGGAGGTGACCTTCATCTACATGACGGGGCCCGGCGACGAGGAATACAACGGCGTGAACCGCACGGAGCGCAACCAGCAGATCCGCGATTTCTGCCGGGATCACGGGAAGATCCTCTATGACTTCGAGGACCTCGACGTCTACGCGGACGGCGAGCGGCACACGACGACGGTGGGCGGCGTCGAGATCCCGATGCAGCACCCGCGTTATGACGTGGAGACGTCCGGCAACACGGAATACGAGCACACCCACACGACCCAGGGCGCCTGCGAGAACAAGGCCATGGCCTTCTGGCGAATGATGGCCGAGCTCGAGGGGTGCGCGCAGTAGCCCCCGAGGTCGGCGGGCGCGCAGGCTGGCGCTCGGCCGCGGCGACGCCGCGAGCCGCTGTCTTTCCTGTCGGTTAAGTCCCGGTTTCCGGCGGAGGACTCCGCCGGATCGCGTCGCTCACGGCTTGCGGGCCGCCTTGCGCCCATGCTACTCGGCTGTCGCACGGGCATGCTCCCCCGCGCGCATCCCGCGCAGGGGCGCCGCCTGGCAGCCGATCGGAGGCGGGCCATGGAAAGCGCGATACCGCTCGGGAAAAAGCAGATCATCGACGGCCAGCTGCGGGTCTACTACTACGGTTACTGGATCAAGGCCTACGAGGCGCCGGCCGACACGCTGCTCGCGAAGAAGCGGCTCATCGAGGCGCTGACGCGGCGCCTGTTCAACCACGTCGAGCACGGCATCAACGTTCCAGGAAGACGGCTGGACGAGGCGCGGCTCGCCTTCGAGTCGGAGGCCGATCCGCAGCGGAAGCGCGTCAAGGCCGCCATGCTCGCGGGCGCGATCTTCAATCGAGCGGCGGATATCTTCACCAAGCTCGTCGAGATCCAGGAGCTCGGCGTCACCATCGAGCCCGACAACGCCCTGATGCGCGAGTGCGGAGAGCACCTCCTCGAGGCCCTGACGCTCGGGAAGATGGTGCTCCACCGCAGCGGCGAGGAGGGGCTCGACGAGCTCTGGGGCGAGCCCTTCAAGGCGTTCTCGTTCCCAATCGAGGCGTTCTACAACAGCCGGTATGTCAAGATCGCCCAGAGCATGAGGGCGATCGACGGCATTCGCGACGCGATGATCGCCACCTTCGCGGGCGCGCCGATGTTCGCCGGGCTCGACCGCCTGGCCCGCGAGTTCGCGCACGCGGCCAAGATCAAGTGCGAGACGCTGCGCACCGACGACGACATCTTCGAGGTCTGGACGTCGTTCGTCGTGTCGGCGGAGAAGCTCGCCGCCTTCCGGCCGCTGCTCGGCGAGGACGCCTCGCCCCACGAGCGGGAGCAGGCGGCCCAGGGCGTCGAGCTGATCGTCCGTGGCAAGAACGTGATCTCGTACATCACACGCGCGCGCGTGCCGATGCCCAAGACCACGAGCGAGCTCCTCGAGCGGTACGAGCGCTATCGCGTCACGTACGGCGCCGCGCCCGCGTCCGGGCCCGCGCGCAGCGTCGCCTGAGCGGACCGCCGCGAGCGCAGAGGCTTTCACGCTCATGAGCGTCAGCGGAGCGGTGTTGTAGGCGGGCGCCCGACATCTCGCCTGTCTGCTGTCACGGAATGTTTCCGTTGACGCTGGGGCGCGCGTCTCTGTATCACCAGGTGATGAAACGCGCTTTGATCCTTCCGGGAGCGCTCTTTATCGGCCTCTCGTCGCTCCCCGCGAGCGCGCTGGTCACGCAGCCGAACGGCAGCGTCATGCCGCGGGACTCGAGGAACAACGAGGTCCAGCTCTACACCCTGTTCGCCAACCGGGGAGAGGCGCTCGACTACCAGGCCGATGGGAACACCGAGCCGTCCACGTTCTCGCCGCTCTGCGGCTTCACGGCGGAGCTGGTGCTCAGGCAGACAGGGTCTCGCCTCGGGGTCGGCTGGTACAACGTCGATCCCGCTGCCACGGCGCCGCCGGCGAGCGGCGACATCCACGAGATCGTCCCCGCCGGCTCCGTCGTTGGCACCGTCATCACCGCCGCGGATATCCGGAGCGATCTCGCCTATGCGGGCGGGCAGATCGGCTTCGCCCTCATCGGCGCGCAGACCCACTACTCCGAGCAGCGGTGGAATCAGGTGTGCACGGGCTGTACCACGCCCGGGCCCTGGGTCACCGCCGTCATCTACGCTTCGACGGTGACGCCGAACGCGTTCTACGTCGCGTTCGAGGATGGTAACGTCGGCCCGAACCCTGGCGACTTCAACAACGATGGCGACTACAACGATTATGTCTACTTCTTCAGCGGCCTCACCTGCACCGGCGGCGGTGAGCCGTGCGACACCGGGCTGCCCGGCGTGTGCGCGCCAGGGGTGACCCAGTGCGCGGCGGGTGGGCTCACCTGCCAGGGGCTCGTGCCGTCGTCCCAGGAGACCTGCGATGGGCTCGACAACGACTGCAATGGCGCCACCGACGAAGGCGAGCTCTGCCCGCCGGATCACGTCTGCGACCGGGGCGTGTGCGTGCAGGCGTGCGGCAGGGGCGAGTTCGTGTGCCCCTCGGACAAGGCATGTAATGCCGCGGGGTTCTGTGTCGAGCCTGCCTGCGCCGAGGTCGCCTGCGACGCGGGGGAGGTGTGCGTCGGCGGGCGGTGCCGCGCGCCTTGTGATGGAGTGCAGTGCCCCTTCCCGACGGTGTGCCGGGTCGGGGTGTGCGTCGACCCGTGCAGCACCGTGACTTGCGAGGAGGGCACGGTCTGCGACGGCGGCGTGTGCAAGCCGGAGTGCCCGTGCACGCCGTGCCCGAGCGGGCGCGCGTGCGAGGAGGCGAGCGGGCTTTGCAGAGAGTCGGCCTGCGTCGGCGTCGAGTGCCCGCCTGGCCAGCGCTGTGACGCGGGTGCGTGCGTGGACTCGTGCGCTGGAGCGGTGTGCCCGAGCGGGCAGACCTGCGCCGGCGGCGCCTGCGTGGAGGACACGAGCACGACGGCGGCCAGCGGGACCGGCGGCTCGACGGGCGCGGGCCTGGACTCCGGCGCGGGCGGCGGCCTCACGGATCCGGCCGGCAGCGGCGCCACGGGCGGCAGCGGCGGTGTCGGCGGCGGCTCGGGCGGCGGCGGCTCGGGCGGCGCCGCCGCGGGCGGCTCCGGCGCGGACAGCGGCTGCGGCTGCACCGTGGCCGGCGCGCGCGGCTCGCTCGGGGCGCCGCTCGCGGCGATCGCGCTGGCGCTGGCCGGCGCGGCTCGCCGGCGGCAGCGCGGCGGCGCCTCCGCGAAGGGCCAGGCGTCTCGGGGATAGGCAGGGGCATGACAGCGCCGTGACCGCTCCCTCCTCTCCGGCGAGCGGTCATGGCATAGTCCGTTCATGAGACATGAGCTCCTTGGCTCCGTGCTGTGCGGACTCCTCCTCGCCGCCTGCAGCGATGACGAACAGGTGTCGCCGATCGGAGGCGGCGGCGCGGGCGGCGACGCGAGCAGCAGCGCTGGCGGCGGCGCGACCGGCGACGGCGGCGGCGGAGGCGCAGCGCCGGTCGCCTGCGGAGGGGACGCGGGAGCGACCTGCGGCGAGGCGGAGTACTGCGCGACGCCCGACACGACGTGCGCCGGAGACGCGCAGGGCGAATGCGCGCCGAGGCCGCGGGTCGGGAGATGTCCGGACGAATGTCAGGGGGTCTGCGGGTGCGATCAGCGCACCTATTGCAATGAGTGCATGGCGCACGCGGCCGGGGTGAACGCGTCGAGCGATACGGCTTGCGCAAGCGCAGACTACGTGATCGCCGATCACGACGTTGTCTACGTGCACCACGCGGACCTGCGAGAGGATCGGTGTCTGGTGATCTCGATCGCGTCGTTCGCCGATAGCGATCCGCTCTATGCCGGGATCGAGCTGGAGGGGCTCTGGGGCGTGCTGGACGTGGCGCTCACCGACCAGATGGGCGATTGCACTGACACGGGCATGCCGGACCCCGACGAGCGCGCTTATGCCGTGACCGGGGCCACCGGGACGATGACGTGGGAGGCTGAGCCGGAAACCGGCATCCCGTGCGTCATCGACATGGATATCACCCTCACGCTCGACGGAGAGCCGGGGACCCTGCGCTTCCGGGAGACCGGCGTGGTCGTCGACAACACGTGCCTGTAGCGCTCCAGCACCCGGCCCCGTACGCTGGACGTGGACATGCGTCCAGGTCAGAACGTTCTCTGCTCCCTTGACTACCGGGGCGCGAGAGGACGAGGCTACACTGCGATGGCAGGCTCGACGTGGTTCGACGTGTCGGTGGCGACGGCTCTGGCAGGGATTGCGGTGTCAGTGTCGGGCGGCTGCGCATGGCCAATCGGCGCGGCTTCGTCGAGCTACGAACCAGGGGAAGGGTCTGGCGGTGCAGCGCCCGTATGCGACCGAGGGAAGTGCGTGCCGCCCAGCTGCGTCGGGCTGGCCGAGACGTGCGGGCCGGGTAGCGACGAAAGCTGCTGCGCGAGCGCGGAGGCGGCGCCCGGAGGCACGTTCAACCGGGACAACGATACGAGGTATCCAGCGACGGTGAGCGGGTTCTTGCTGGAGCGGTTCGAGGTGACGGTGGGGCGGTTCCGCAGGTTCGTGGAGGCGTATCCCGGGAGCAAGCCGGCGCCGGGAGCGGGGGCTCACCCGCTGATCGAGGGGAGCGGGTGGAATGCGGAGTGGACGAGCAGCCTGCCCGCGGACGCAGCGGCATTGAAGGCAGCAGTGAACTGCAGCCCGACCTACCAGACGTGGAGGGACGACACCGACGGAGGTACCGAGCGCCTGCCGATGAACTGCCTGAACTGGTATGTGGCGTTCGCGTTCTGCGCGTGGGATGGGGGTCGGCTAGCGACGGAGGCGGAGTGGAACTACGCGGCGGCAGGGGGAGACGAGCAGCGGGCGTATCCGTGGTCGAATCCGGCGAGCTCGACCAGTATCGATGACAGTTATGCGGTGTATGACTGCGCAGGGGATGGGTCTGCGTCTGGCGAGTGTGCGTTCAGCGATATCCAGGCCGTCGGGTCGCGGTCGCCGAAGGGAGACGGGAGGTGGGGACAGGCGGACCTGGCCGGGAACCTGCGGGAGTGGGTCCTGGACTGGTACGCAGCAGACTATCCAAACGAATGTAATGATTGCGCCAATTTGACCAGCGCCACGGGCAGGGGGTTCCGCGGCGGGAGCTTCGAATTCGATGACTCGGAGCAGCCCCGGTCCACGGCGCCGGACCTGCTCTCGTCCCGACGTAACGGCCTCGTCCCGTGGATCAGCGGCGTCCCCTTCGGGGCCCGGTGCGTGAGGACGCCGTAGGTGCTCATCGGCGCCATACCATTCCGCGCGCGTCGGTCGTCTCACGAGGGTCGACAGCCTGCGGGCCGAGGTCATCTCACGCAACAGGTCGAAGGCGTTGTTGAGGGCCTCGCCCTCCTTGTCGTCAGGGTCCGATCTTCGACGGATGGTCCGCGGCTCTCGCGGTTGGGTAGGCTTCACGGTATCGTCTCTCCTGCTCACGGATACGGCATACAGACGGGTCCGAAGTAGATGTTCCCGAGTGCCGAGATGGCGCCGGCACCGACGGCGACGACCTCGGGCGGCGAGGTCCCGGTCTTGACGCAGACATAAGAGCACCACGATCGTATCACGATGTTCTGCAGGAGGTCGTTCACGAAGTCCGGGCACGTGGGGCACTTCGCCTTCCCGCAGTCGTTGATGATGCAATGCGGAGCGCCGGGGGCAGTGCGGCGCTGGGCGGCACGGGCGGCACGGGCGGCACGGGCGGCGGCTACTGCGGCGGCGCGGGTGGCGCGAGCATCGCGATCCACCGGGGCCATCGATCGGTCGTCGATCCGTCGATGAGCGACTTCATGAACTGCTCGCGTCGGTTGCGGGCGAGCCCCGCGGGCCGTCCACCAGGACGCTATGTTCCAGACCCTACGCCGCGGATGGCAAGGACACTTCCTTCCCCGCTCTCTTTACATCGATGATGTGAGCGGTGTTGACGAGCCCGATGTGAGAGAATGCCTGCGGGAAATTGCCGAGCTGGCGACGCAGCTCAGGGCTGTACTCCTCGGCGAGCAGGCCGACATCGTTGCCGAGGGAGACCAATCGATCGAGGAGCGCCTCCGCCTCGTCGAGGCGGCCGGCCATTGCGTAGTTGTCGGCGAGCCAGAAGCTGCAGATGAGGAAGGTCCCCTCGTGCCCCGGCAGGCCGTCCACCCCCGTCTCGGTCGCATAACGCAGGACGAGGCCATCCCGGGTGAGGCCCTTCTCGATCGCCGCGACGGTGGACAGCATGCGGGGATCATCGGCGGCCAGGAAGCCCATGTGCGGGATCAGGAGCACGCTGGCGTCGAGGGCCTCGGAGCCGTACGATTGAGTGAAAGCGCCGACGCGCGTGTTGAATCCGCGATCGAGCAGGTCGAGGCGGATCTCCTCGCGCAACGCGCGCCAGCGCTGGAGCCGCTTCTCCAGTCGATGCTGTCCGCCTACGCCGAACTCCTCGTTCATGCGTACGGCGCGATCCACGGCCACCCAGGCCATCAGCTTCGAGTGCGTGAAGTGCAGCTGCTTCGCCCCGCGTACCTCCCAGATGCCTTCGTCCGGCCGCTGCCAGGACTTCTCGACGAAGTCCACGATCTCGACGATGGGGTCCCAGGTGTGCGGCAGATCCGGCAGGCCTTGTGCGTGGGCGTCGTAAAGCGTGTTGAGCACCTCGCCGTAGACGTCGAGCTGAAACTGATCGTATGCGCCGTTGCCGATCCGTACCGGTCTCGATTCCTCGTATCCCGGGAGCCACGGCAGCTCGATCTCGGTGAGCCGATGCTCCCCGGCCACGCCGTACATGATCTGCAGCTGCGCAGGAGCACCGGCGACCGCGCGCATGAGCCAGTCGCGCCAGGCCTGAGCTTCCTCGAGGTACCCGCCGCGCATCAGGGCGTCGAGCGTGAGCGTGGAGTCGCGCAACCAGCAGTAGCGATAGTCCCAGTTGCGAAAGCCGCCGAGGTCCTCCGGCAAGGAGGTGGTCGGCGCCGCCACGATCCCACCCGTGGGCGCATAGGTGAGCGCCTTCAGCGTAAGGAGTGACCGCACGACGGCATCACGCCAGCGGCCCTGGTAGCGACAACGGCCCGCCCACTCTCGCCAGTGACGCTCGGTTCGCGCGAGCTCCTGCTCCGCGTCGACGGGGTGGGCCGGCGCGTGTTCATGCGACGGGTAGAACGTGAGGGTGAACGGAAGGCGCTGACCTGCGCGGACGACGAAGTTCGTCTCCAATCGCGCGGCGTTCCAGTCGGGGTCAAGCGATGCTGGGCTGCTGAACGCAAGCGCGGCGGGTCCAGACGTGAGCGTCGCTCGGCCTCCGTCACACTGGATCCACGGGATCACGCGGCCGTAGCCGAACCGCGCCCTCAGATCGGAGTGCATCGGCACTTCGCCCTCGATTCCTTCGACGATCCGGATGACGTCGTGGGCTCCGTCGACGAGCCGGGTGGCGTCGTGCGGGGCGACGCCTGGAGGCATGAAGTCGATCAGGCGCGCGCGGCCGCTCTCACAGGCGAACTCGGTCTCGAGCACCAGCGTGTCCCGCCGATAGCGCCGCTCCAGGCTTCGTATCGCCGTGGCTGGCCGGATGGTCCAGTAGCCGTGGTCGTCGCGTCCGAGCAGCTTCGCGAAACACGCGTCGGAGTCGATGCGTGGCAGGCAGAGCCAGTCGAGCGAGCCGTAACGCGAGACCAGACCGACCGTGGTCGTGTCACCGATGAGACCGTAGTGTTCGAGCGGAGCTGACATCGCTACACTATGCATGTCCATGCCTGGACCGCAATCCTGGAGCCGATCGTTCGCCGCCCAGACTGCCTGATCCGATCCGCGTCCGCAGCGCCGTGCCCCACCACGTTTGCTCGCTCATGCTCCAAATTGGCAATCCGCCGGGAGCTGCTCCGCCACAGCGCGCGGATGGGCACGCCCCTTGCCTCGCCGGAGGCGCGAAGGTGTACTTGGCAACCCGGACACACGGATCTGTCATGCTGCAAGCAAGAAAGCTCATCAATGCCCTCGTGGCGGGGCGGCGCGACGCCCGTCTGCGAGGAACACGGAAGAGTTGCGCCCTGGAGTTCAGCGACGACGAGCGGGTCGTCGTGGAGGTCAACGACGGGGAATTCGGGATCGCGCCCGAGAGCGCGAGCGAGGATTGCCAGCTCTCGTGCTCGCTCGACGACTTCTTGAGGATCCTGCGCGGCGAGCAGAACCTGATCACGGCGATCATGCAGGGCCGCGTCGGCGTGCGAGGAGACATGGCCGTCGCACAGATGTTTCAGAGCGCCTTCTGCCCGGGGGACGAACAGACTCTCGAGGCGGCGCGCTGAAGGCTCGTCACGCGAATCGGAGGGGCACATGGAACGGCAAGTGAGCATCCTGGACGGCGGCACCTTCGTCGTCAGCGACGTGCGTGGCAACATCGAACACTCCGTCAACCGGCCGCTCGGCCTCTTTCACCTCGATACGCGCTTTCTCTCCGAATGGATCCTGACGATCGACGGCATCGTCCCGGCCGCGCTGTCCACCGACGACGTGCAGTACTTCCAGGCTCAGTTCTTCCTCGTCCCGAGGCCCGCCGCGATGTACGTCGAATCGACCCTGTCGATCGTCCGAACCCGGTTCGCGGGCGATGGGTTCCACGAGGACCTCCTGCTCATGAACCACGGAAAGGCCCCCGTCGACCTGGAGGTCCGCATCCAGGCCGCCGCCGACTTTGCCGATCTGTTCGAGGTCAAGGACATGCTCCAGAAGAAGGGCGAGCGCTATCACCGCATCGAAGACGCGCGGCTCGTCCTCGGATACCGTCGCGAGCGGTTCGTGCGGGAGACATGGATCTCCGCCTCGCAGCCCGCGCAGGTCGATCCGACCGGTCTGACGTTCCGGGTGCACATCGAGCCGCACGGCACCTGGAGCACCTGCCTCGACGTCCTGGCGGCGATCGACGGCCTGGAGGAGCGGCACAGCCGGGTGAAGTACGCCCATGGCGAGAACCACGCGCGCCCGAACATCGGCACCAGCCTCGAGAGCTGGATCGACAGGGCGCCACGGCTCATCACCTCGAACGACGCCCTCGCACGAACCTATGAGCGGAGCCTCATCGA
Source organism: Sorangium sp. So ce693 (assembly GCF_051521375.1). Lineage (NCBI taxonomy): Bacteria > Pseudomonadati > Myxococcota > Polyangiales > Polyangiaceae > Sorangium > Sorangium sp. So ce693. Next base: position 9,692,212 of record NZ_CP150347.1, on the reverse strand, counting down.
CCTCGCCGCGCTTCGATTCTTCTCCAAGCTCATGCCGGACGCCGCCATACCGGCCGCCGGCCTGCCGTGGTTCATGGCGGCGTTCGGCCGCGACAGCATCATCACGAGCCTGCAAGCGTTGCCCTTCGTCCCCGAGCTCGCGCGCTCCACGCTCCGCTACCTCGCGCGCCGGCAGGGCAGCCGCCGGGACGACTTCCGCGACGAGGAGCCAGGGAAGATCCTCCACGAGGTTCGATGGGGCGAGCTGACCGCCTTCGAAGAGCGGCCCCATTCCCCCTATTTCGGCTCTGCGGACTCGACTCCGCTCTTTCTGGTCCTGCTGGACGAGTACGAACGCTGGACCGGCGACGCGGAGCTCGTCCTGGCCATGGAGCACACCGCGCGCGCCGCTCTTCGATGGATCGACGAGTGGGGTGATCGCGATGGCGACGGGTATGTCGAATACGACACGCGTAACCCCGAGACTGGACTGGAGAACCAGTGCTGGAAAGACTCGTGGGATTCCATCGTATTTCATGATGGAACGCTCGCGCCCCGGCCCCTCGCGTGCTGTGAGATCCAGGGCTACGTCTACGACGCGAAGGTGCGGAGCGCCCGGCTCGCTCGTGAGCTCTGGCGGGACCCCGAGCTCGCGGCGCGCCTGGAGCGAGAGGCGGCGGAGCTGAAGCGTCGATTCAATCAAGACTTCTGGATCGACGATCGCGGGTTCTTCGCGCTCGCTCTGGATGGCCACAAGCGCCAGGTCGATTCCTTGACGTCCAACATCGGCCACCTGCTCTGGAGCGGTATCGTCGAGACCTCCAAGGCGGAGAGGGTGGCCGAGCACCTCGTCGGCCCTCGTCTGTTCAGCGGCTGGGGCGTGCGCACCATGGCCGACGACGAGGGCGGGTACAATCCCATCGGATATCACGTCGGCACGGTCTGGCCGCATGACAATTCGCTCATCGCGCTCGGGCTCCGGCGCTACGGCTTCAGGGTGGAGGCGGGGCGCATCGCGACGAGCAACCTGGCCGCGGCGCCGTTCTTCCATTACCGCTTGCCGGAGGCGTTCGCTGGGTATCCACGAGAGCTCACGAAGTTTCCGGTCGAGTACCCTACCGCGTGCAGCCCGCAGGCCTGGGCCACGGGGGCTCCCATGCTCTTTCTGCGCGCTGTGCTCGGGCTGGAGCCGATGGGCGATCGCCTGCTCGTCGATCCGGCGGTCCCTGGCGAGTTCGGGGAGATTCGACTCCTCGAGATCCCTGGGCGCTGGGACAGGAGCGACGCCTTCGGTCGAGCGCGCCCGGAGCCCGGGGCGAGAGCGGCGTGAGGGGTTCGGGGGCCGGGGGAGCTCGGACCAGCTCGAACCCACGTGACGGCGACCCGCTCTGCCCGCCAGAAGCCCGGCCAGAGATGACCGGACTTCTGGCGTGGGTAGGGGTCAGGCTGCCGGAGCCATGGCTTCTCGGCGCTCCGGCGGCGCCATGAACTCGGGACCCACCGGATCGCGCACCGTCTCGGCGAGCACGGCGTCGATGTGAGCACGGGCTTCGTCGTCGAGATGCCAGCCCATCACATCGCCGATCGGCGCGAGCTCATCCGGTCGTCGCGCGCCCCAGAGCGCCACCGAGACACCCCGCTGGTCGAGCACCCAGCGCACCGCGAGCGCGAGCACGCTCCGAGCGTAGCGGTCACGCGCGAATCGCTCGAGGCGCCTCACGGCTTCGAGGTACTGCGCGAAGCGCGGGGGTTGGAACTTCGGATCGGTCTTCCTGAGGTCGTCCCCCTGGAACGCGGTCTTCTCGTCGATGGCGCCGCTCAAGAGCCCGCGGCAGAGCGCGCCGTACGTGAGCGTGGCGACCCCGTTGTCGTGGCACCAGGGCAGGATGTCGCCCTCCGCCTGCCGCTCGAAGAGGTTCAGCGGCGGCTGGGCCGAGGCGATCGGCGCGACGGCGCGGAACCGGAGCATCGCGTCGATCGAATAGTTGGAGACGCCGATCGCGCGGATCTTGCCTTCGCGCTGGAGCTCGAGGAGGGCCTTGGCCGTCTCCTCGTAGGGGGTCTGCGGATCCGGCCAATGAACCTGATAGAGATCGATGTAATCGGTGCGCAGCCGTTTGAGCGAGAGCTCTATCTCCTCGAAGATCTGCCTTCGCGTCCCGTTCCTGAAGAGCGCGTCTCCGCGGCGCTCGAGGCCCACCTTGGTCGCAAGGACGATCCGGTCGCGCTGACCCCGCTCGGCGACGGCCCGTCCGACGACCTCTTCGGAGTGCCCGAACCCGTAGGCCGGCGCTGTGTCGATCAGGTTGATCCCGAGGTCGAGCGCCGCGTGAATCGTTCGAACCGACATGTCGTCGTCGGCGCCGCCCCATTGATACCCGCCCATGGCCCAGGTCCCGAGGCCGACTCGACTCGCCGGGATCGGCACATCACGAATGTTCGCAACCTCCATAGCCAGCCTCCTTGCGGCAAAACGACGCCCTGTCACCGCTGCTTCTCGAGCGCCGCCTCGTTCTCCGATCTCTCCGATCGCCGCCGGCGCAAGACGACCCGGGCAGGAGAGCCGTCGATACCCTCGAGGCGCAGCGGCAGGCAGACGAGGTCGTACCAACCCTGCTCGACGCGCGAGAGATCCAGCCCTTCGATGATGCAGACCCCGGCGGCGAGCAGGACATGGTGCGTCTCGGCCCCGCGATCCATGCCTCCGATCGACAGATAGTCGATCCCCACGGTCCAGGCGCCTCGCTCGACCAGGTGATTGGCCGCCTCGAATGACAGATAGGTGTAATCCGAGCGAAATTGCGTTTCGTCCCAGTGCGCGGAGTTTCCCGTCTTGAACAGGACGCGATCGCCGGGGCGGATGTCGGCGGGATCGAGGTGGGCCGGCGTGATGCGATCGATCTCTCCGAGATCGAGGACGCGCGCTGGCCCGATGAGCCGCTCGAGCGGAACGCGGTCGATGCCCGCCCCGCGGGCGATGAAATGAGCCGGAGCATCGACGTGCGTGCCGGTGTGCGTGCCCAGCGAGAGATGGGAGACGGTCGCGGGATCGCCACGCTCGAGATCCTGCGTCTGGACGATCTTTACCTCGGGGTTGCCCGGCCAGTGCACCATCCCGTTACGGATCGGTACACTCACGTCGGCCCACAGCTCCTTCGACTGGTTCAGGGCTGATTGTTTCATGGACGCCTCCCTCGGAGGCATCCATCGTGCCCGCTGGCGTCGACGAGGCGACGGCCTCAAGCGGCCATGAGGTTCACGGGCGACATCGGCTCCTGTCCGGACAGGACTCGAACGATCTCGTTGGCCGCGAACCGTCGGACGAACTCGATCGACTCGTCCGAATAGTATGCGGCGTGGGGCGTGATGACGACATTGTCGAGCGAGAGGAGCGGGCTCGTGGGCTTCCAGTCGCGCCGCTTGGCCGGCTCCTCGGCGATGTCGTCGAGCCCGGCGCCCGCGATCCAGCCCTCCTTGAGCGCCCGGTACAGCGCGCCGTCGTCGATGATCGGGCCGCGGGCGGTGTTCACGAGGATCGCCGTCGGCTTCATGCGCCGGAGCTCGCGTTCCCCGATGAGACCACGCGTCTCGGGCGTCAGCGGCGCCTGGAGGACGAGGTAGTCGGAGCGCTCGAGGAGCTCGCCGAAGGGCACCGGCGCGGCGCCCGCGGCGCGGATCTCGTCCGGGTCGAGGAAGGGATCGTGCGTCATGATTCGCGCGCCGAAGCTCGCCATCCTCGCGCAGATACCCCGGGCGATCGCGCCGAACGACAGGAGCCCCAGGGTCGCTCCCCGTATCCGGTGGATCGGCCGGCCATCTTGCCAGGACCAGGAGCCACGGCGCGTGGCGCGATCGTAGGCGGGCAGCTTGCGGGCGAGCGTGAGCAGGAGCGCCACGGCGTGATCGGCGACCTCGTCGGCGCACCAGTCGTTCGGCGCGTTGGTCACGCGGATCCCGCGCCTTGTCGCCGCCGCGACGTCGACGGTGTCGACTCCCGTGCCGTACCGCGCGATGACCCGGCAGCGCCGGAGCCCCGAGATCGCTCGCTCCTTGACCTCCGCGTACTGCGTGAGCACGCCGACGGCTCGTGGGCGGCAGCCGCGACATCCTCTTCGGTCTTGCACTGTGCGGCGACGACCTCGAAGCCGGCCGGCTCCAGGAGAGAGCGCTCGACGTCAATGTCGCCGAAATCGTAGTCCAGCACGACGACCGGCCCTGTCCTTTCCATGCTCATGGGGTTCACCTCCGTTTCCAAAGCCGTTCAGTGGGAGTGACGAGGCAGCCCGCGAAGCTGCACCAGGTGTTGGTACCGAAGGGCAGGCTCGAGGCACGCGCCGCTGGACAGCGGACCGACCGTGCTCCGGTAGATCTCCTGCCATGGAGTCTGGCTCTCGAGCTCCGGCAGCTTCAGGGACTTGCGGCGCTGGTCGAGCTCCGCGTCGGAGAGCAGCACGTCGACGCGGCGCCGCCGCAGATCGATCTGGATGCGATCCCCCGTCCGGAGCAGCGCAAGGCCCCCTCCCACCGCGGACTCGGGCGACGCGTTCAGGATCGAGGGGCTGTCCGAGGTGCCGCTCTGGCGGCCGTCGCCGAGCGTGGGCAGCGACGTCAACCCACGTCGAATCAGCGCGTCGGGGGGCTGCATGTTCACGACCTCCGCGGAGCCGGGATAGCCTACCGGCCCCGTGTTGCGCATGACGAGGATGCAGCTCTCGTCGATCCCGAGCGACGGGTCGTTGATGCGAGCGTGGTAATCCTCCGGCCCCTCGAACACGACGGCGCGCGCCACGAAGACATCCGGATGCTCTGGATCCGACAGGTAGCGGTCGCGAAAGGCATCGCAGATCACGCTCGTCTTCATGACGGCCGAGTCGAAGAGGTTCCCGCTCATGACGAGCACTCCCGCCGCGCTGCGCAGGGGGTCCTCGTACGGTCGGATCACGTCGCGGTTGGTGGCGACGGCGCTGGCCACGTTGTCACCCACGGTTCGTCCGGATACCGTGAGAGCGTCGGCGTGGAGGCGGCCCGCGCGGAGCAGCTCGTTCATGACGGCGGGGGCCCCGCCCGCGCGATGAAAGTCCTCCCCCAGGAAGCGCCCGGCGGGCTGGCAGTCGACGAGCAAGGGGACGTCTTGCCCCACCCTCTGCCAATCGTCGTCGGTCAAGTCGACCCCGACATGGCGCGCGATGGCGTTCATATGGATCGGGCAATTGGTCGATGCGCCGATCGCAGAGGCGACGGCGATCGCGTTCTCGAACGCGGCCTTGGTCATGATCGCGCTCGGCGTCAGGTCCTCGTGGACCATCTCCACGATCCGACGTCCAGTAGCGTACGCCATCTGCGCCCGCTCCCGGTAGGGCGCCGGGATCGCCGCGCACCCTGGCAGCGTCATCCCGACGGCCTCGGCGAGGACGTTCATCGACAATGCCGTTCCCATGGAATTGCAGTGCCCAGCGCTGGGCGCAGCAGCGGCGACCATGTCCATGAACTCCGCGTAGCTCACCTTGCCAGCCGCCAGCAGCCTGCGCGCCTCCCAGATCACGAGCCCCGAGCCGGCGAGCCTTCCCTGGTAATACCCGTTCAACATCGGCCCGCCGGAGAGGACGATCGCGGGGAGGTCGACCGTCGCCGCCGCCATCAGGCAGGACGGCGTCGTCTTGTCGCAGCCCGTCGTGAGCACGACGCCGTCGAGCGGGTATCCGAAGAGCACCTCCACCAACCCGAGATACGCGAGGTTCCGGTCGAGGGCTGCAGTGGGCCTCTTGCCCGTCTCCTGGAGCGGGTGCGCCGGGAACTCCAGCGGGATCCCGCCGGCGTCACGCACGCCCTCCTTGACGCGGACCGCCAGGCTCAGGTGGTGGCGATTGCACGGCACGAGGTCGCTCCCCGTCTGGGCGATCCCGATGATGGGGCGCCCGCGTTGGAGCTCTCCGCGGGTCAGCCCGAAGTTCAGGAAGCGCTCGAGGTACAGCGCCGTCATCTCCGGATTGCCCGCGTCGTCCCACCAGGCTTGACTTCGCAGCGCTCGCCTCTGGTTCACCGCTCCCTCGCTCTCGCGGAGGCCGATTGCGCCGCGCTCCGTCCGGGAGCCGGAAGCCCTCCGTCGCGCGCCTTCGTCGAGGCCTCTCCGATCTGGATCACCGTCTTCACGCCGCCCCCCGCTGCTCGCAGCAAGGCCGGCGCCTCGTCGAGCGCGACCCGTCGCGCGATCACGCGGCGCACCGCGTCGGGGAACCGGACCAGGCACTGCTCCAGCATCCGAACGGCGGCTTCGTACGAGGCGTGGTCAGCGTTCACGGTCCCGAACATCACCTGATTCTGCATGACGAAGTTGTGCATCAGACCGGCGCCGTCGAAGCCGAACTCGGGCCTCGGCGCGGGGACGCCTGTGAGGATGAAGGTGCCATTCACCGCCAGCGCGGGGAGCGTCCGGAACGCGAATTCTGGCACGCCGACCGCTTCGACGATCACATCGAACCGGCCCATGCGGCTCGCGAGCCCGTGGATGTCGGTGGACTCGCTCGACACGTAGTCGGCGCCGATGCTGTGCACGATCTGGGCCCGATCGTCGTCATCCGGCTCTCTCGAGAAGACGACGGTCCGATATCCCTTCACGACAAGGCCCATCGCCGTGAGCACGCCGATCGGCCCGGCGCCGAGGACCAGGGCCTGCGCCCTGTCTTTGTCCCATGGCAGGCGGGCCAGGATGGCGTCGAGCTGGGCGAACGCTTTGGCCGCGACGCTCAGCGGCTCGACGAGGACGCCGAGCTCGCCGACCGTCGGAGGGACGGGGACGAGGTAGCGTTCCTCCTCGACGAAGAGCTCTGTCATGAAGCCGCCTGCTCCCGAGATGCCGCGCTCGACGAACTGCCCCGTCGTGCAGAAGTCCTGGTACCCGACCCGGCAGGCCGGGCACTCGATCCGGTTGCAGGGACGGCGTACGGTCGGCACCACGAGATCCCCTGGGCGAACGCGAGCCACGCCCGCGCCGGTGCGCACGACCTCCGCGAGGGCCTCGTGTCCCAGCACGAGCCGGTCCGTCCCTGCCGGCGCCGACCCGTAGGCGAACGCCGCAATCTCTCGGTCGGTTCCGCACACGCCGACTTCGAGCGTGCGCAGCAGGACGTGCCCGGGTGCCAGTCGCAGGCCATCCGGTTCGTCTTCCTCGATGAGACGCACAACCCTCTCGGACATCAGAGCCGCAAGCGATCTCATGCGCTCTCTCCTGCGACAATCGGGGGCACCGCCGCCGTGCGGGCGCTCCATGCGCCGCTCCTGGGAATGTCGCAAGCCCACGGGGGGCAGATCGGCTCGCGACGCTCGGGCGAGCGGCCTAGTCGCCGTCGGGCGGTTCTGGCCGGCGAATCGATCCTGCCTGCCCGCCGCGTCAGGGCGGAGGCTTGCGGCCGCCCGGCGGCGGTGCCGGGGCTGCGGCGGCGCCGGCCGCGGTGGCCAAGCCGGCGACGATGCCATCCCAGTGGCTGCCCTTCCAAAGGACCTTGCCGCAGCGGTCGCACCGCCAGAACTCGTCGTGGCGATCCGCCACCACCGCCGGCACCGCATCCCGGACGCTGTCCTTCGGGGCAGCCGTGAGCGCGCCGCCGCACGCCATGCAGCGGGGGTCCCGCACGGGCAGCCGGAGCTCTCGCAGCACGAAGCCGGCCTGCTCCGTCGGCCGCAGCCCGCGCGGCACATAGAGGCCGCGCACGGCCGCGGTGCGCAGGGAGCGCCGCTCGAACACGCCGGCGTCGGAGCTCAGCAGCACCCGGCCGGTCTGCTGCGCGAGGCGCACGAGATCGCCGTCGTCGATGCCGTGCTCGAACATGGCGTCGTAGCCCGCGCCGCGCAGCCAGCGCGACAGGCCGCCCAGCATCGCGTCGCACAGGAAGCTCGGCGCCGTCGCGCCGCCCAGCGCGGCGACCGCGCTGTCCTGCGCCGCCGCGCCGCCCTGCGCTGGAGCCGCGCCGCCCTGCGCCGGATCGGCTCCGCCGCCCGCCTCACCCACGAGCACGCCCCATCGCGCTCAGGATGGCGGAAGGCCAGCGGGCGGCAAGGGCGCCGCCGGCGAAATCCCCACGCGGCCGCCGCGCGCTGCTACCGTCGCCATAGGGTCAACCGATCGTGGAGGAGTCGATGTCGATGAAGCGTGCATGGTGCTCCTGCGTGGCGGCCGCGCTCGCCGTGCTGGCGAGCGCGCAGCAGGCGTCGGCCTACTGCCGCTCGAACACCTGCAAGAGGTCGGAGCTCTGCCTACAGGACGACCAGCCGGTCGGCGATTGCAAGCCGCTCCGCTGGGCGGGCGATTGCATTGGCTTCAGCATCCAGGAAGACGCGTCCAGCGAGATCTCCTACCAGGAGATCTCCGACGTGCTCGATGTCGCGTTCGACACGTGGATGCAGGCGCCCTGCGACGGGGGAACGCCGGGGCTCCGCGTCCAGAACCTCGGGCCCGTCGCCTGTGGAGCGGTGGAGCTCAATGCCAGGGACGGCAAGACGAGGATCGTCGACGGCCTCGTGCCGGGCAACGCCAACGTGGTCGTCTTCCGCGATATGGAGTGGCTCGCGAGCTCGGGGCACAACACCGAGATGCTCGCGCTCACGACGGTGCAGTTCGACAGGAAGACCGGTGAGCTCTGGGGGGCCGACATGGAGATCAACAGCGATCTCTACGACTTCACCGTCGGGGACGACTCCGCCGCGCCGAGGGAAGATCTGCTCGCCATCGTCACGCACGAGGCCGGGCATTTCCTGGGCCTCGACCACAGCATGGCCGGCCCCGAGGCGACCATGCACTCGAGGTACGACAGGTCGGACCCGATGAACTTCCGGACGCTCCACGAGGACGACATCGCGGGCATCTGCCAGATCTACCCCCCTCGGGATCTCACCGCGTCGACCTGCAACCCCATCCCTCCACACGGGTTCTCGCCCGAGTGCGCCGACGATCAGCAGGTCCGCTGCAGCGCGGCGCCGCCCGCCGCCGGCGGCCCAGGGTGGAGCGCCCCGCTCGCCGCCCTCGCGATCGGCGCGGCCGCCTGGCTCCGCGCCGTCGGGCGCCCCCGCGCCGGCGAGCGCGGCCCGACCGTCAATCGGGGCGATGACCGGGACGCTCGCCGAGCGTCGCGCTCCCCAGGGAGTCGCTCTCGGTAGCAGCCAGCGGCCGCCGATCTCGGGCGTGGCGCGCAGCAGCCTCGTGGCAGCATCGTTGCAACGCGGGCGCGGGCGACCCTCACGGCCCCTCTCGGGCCCTCCACCGGAGGACCGGAATGCACATCACCGACGCGACGAGCGCCGTCACCGAGGACGTCGGCGGCCTGCTCCACGGCTGCCTGGCGGACGCTGAGCACGACCGCGAGATCCCCGAGATTGACCTCCTGAGCCCGCTCACGATCCGCGGCGTCCGCTTCCGGAGCCGCGTCGTGATGTCCCCGATGTGCCAGTACTGGGCTCGCGGAGGGCTCGCCAGCGACTGGCACCTGGTCCACCTCGGCAGCCGCGCGGTCGGCGGCGTGGCGCTCGCGATGGTCGAGGCCACCTCGGTGACGCCGGACGGCCGGATCACGCCGGCCGATCTCGGCATCTGGAGCGACGCGCACGCCGAGCCGCTCGCGCGCATCGCGCGCTTCGTCGAGGCCCAGGGCGCGATCGCCGGCATCCAGCTCGCGCACGCCGGCCGGAAGGCGAGCTGCGATGTGCCCTGGCGGGGCGGCGCGCGGCTCAAGACGCCGGAGGAGGGCGGCTGGGCGGTGGTGGCCCCGAGCGCCCTGCCCTTCGTCGAGGGGGATCCGGCCCCGCGGGCGCTCGACGAGGCCGGCATCGACGCCGTGGTCGACGCGTTCGAGGCGGCCGCGCGCCGGGCGCTCGGCGCGGGTTTCCGCGTGCTCGAGATCCACGCGGCGCACGGCTACCTGCTGCACGAGTTCCTCTCGCCCCTCAGCAATCACAGGACGGACGCCTACGGCGGCAGCCTCGAGAACCGGATGCGCCTCCTCCTGCGCGTCGCCGATCGCCTGCGCCGGCACATGCCGGCGGATCTCCCGCTCTTCGTCCGCATCTCCGCGACCGACTGGGCCGAGGGCGGCTGGGACATCGATGCTTCGGTGGAGCTCGCGCGCCGCCTCCGCGACCTCGGGGTCGACCTCATCGACGCCTCCTCCGGAGGCCTGGTCCCGAGGGCCCGTATCCCGGTGGGCAAGGGATATCAGGTCGGCTTCGCGCAGAGGATCCGCGAGGAGGCGAGGATCCGCACCGGCGCGGTCGGGCTGATCACCGAGCCCCGGCAGGCCTCCGAGATCATCACGGGCGGCGACGCCGACCTGGTGTTCGTCGGCCGGGAGCTGCTGCGCGACCCCTACTGGGCGATCAAGGCCCAGCAGGAGCTCGAGGCGGAGCCGACCTGGCCGGTCCCGTACGGATATGCCGTGAAGCGGCGGGCGAAGTGAGATGAAGCCTTCGCCCGTCGCCGCGCCGAGCGCGCGAGCCCGAAAGCCCTGACGCCCTCGCGCGCGCGGGCCCCGCCGCCGTTGCGCGCGGACGCGGCCGGGATACGATGCCCTGGTGTCCGTGGAACTCGATCTCGAGCCCACCGAACTCCGGCGCTTCATCGCCGTGGCCGAGGAGCGGAGCTTCCGTCGCGCCGCCGCGCGCCTGGGGATCGCCCAGCCTCCGCTCTCGCGGACCATCGCGCAGCTCGAGGGCAAGCTGCGAACGCGCCTCCTCCACCGGACGACGCGCCAGGTATCCCTCACCCCGGCGGGGGTCGTCCTGCTCGAGCAGGCGCGCCACGTCCTCGACGCGGTCTCGGCCGCGGTCCGCCGCACGGCGCGCGCGGGCCTCCCTCGCGCCCACCTGGCGGTCGCGCTCAAGCCCGGGAACGGCGGGCGCCTGCTGCGCCGGCTCGTCGACCACTACGAGCGCTCGGGATCGCCGGTCCGCGTCGAGGTGGTCGTCAGCGGCTGGGGAGAGCAGACCGCCATGCTCGCCGACGGCCGCGCCGACGTGGCGTTCCTGCGAGGGCCCATCACCGCGCCGGGCATCGACGCCGAGCCTTTGTTCACGGAGCCCCGCTGCGTCGCGCTCGCCGCGGCTCACCCGCTGTCGGGCAGACGCGTGCTGCGCCGCGGAGATCTGGCGCGAGATCCCGTCCCGGTGTGGCCCGCGGCCAGCGCGGAGCTCGCCGCGTACCGCGCCGCCGTCGACAGGCACGAGGACGCGCCTCGCGGCCCGGTCGTCCGCGACGCGAGCCAGCTCCTCGAGGCCGTGGCGCTGGGCCAGGGCGTCGCGTTCGTCCCCGCCTCCAGCGCCACGCTCTACGCGCGTCATGACGTGAAGTACGTGAGGATGGCGGGGATCTCCGCGAGCACGCTGTACGTGGCGTGGCCGGACGCGTGCCGCTCGAAGGAGGTCGCGCGCTTCGTGCGGCTCGCCGTGGAGGTCGCGTCGAGCCTCGGCGGGGACGCCGCGGAGCTCGCCTGAGGCGGCGCCCCCCGATCACGGCCGGATCACGGTCATCTTGAAGGGACCGCGATGGCCGGCGGCGTGCGCGACGGCCTCGTTCGCGCGATCCAGGCTGAACTCGGTGACGTCGAACGGGTCGAGCGTCAGGAGACCCGACCGGATGAGGCCGACCAGGCGGACGGCGGCCGCGCGCGGATACATCCACTGGCCGCGCAGCGTGATGCAGTTGCGCATGAGGTGCCGATAGGGCAATTCGAGCCCGGCTGCGACGCCTCCCATCAGCACGATCGTCCCGTGCGGTCGCACGGTCATCGCGGCGGCTCGCACCGCGGCCGGGGCAGCCGAGGGCGGCAGCAGGTCCAGCACCCGGTCGATGGGGCCCGGCGCCGCCTTCACCATCCGGCTCCGGTCGTCCTCCTCGCTGCCGAGGAGCCTCACGGTGCGGACGCGCGGACCGAAACGGCGGGCCAGATCCTCCAGCGCCCTTTCGTTCCGGCCCGGCGCGATGACGCAGCCCGCCCCCATCGCCAGGGCGATCGCGACGCCGGCGCTGCCGAAGTTCCCTGTGGCGCCGCTGATCAGGACGGTCTCTCCTGCCTGCAGGTTCGCCGCGAGGAGCCCGCCATAGGGCACGAGCAGCGTATTGAGCGCGCACCACCGCGCGGCGTCCTCCGCGTCGATCGCGCCGATCCGGACGGCGTTCTCGGTCGGGATCATGATCTGCTCGGCGAAGGAGCCATGGCGGAAATGCGCTTGCAGGCGCAGGCCGCCCTCGCCGGCCGCGGTCCATCCCTGCAGCAAGACGTCCGGCGATACCGCATCATCGCGCGACCGCACGGTAGGGTCGCAGCAAACCCAGTCGCCGACGGTGAGGCGCGTCGCATCCGGTCCGACGGCGCGCACACGGCCGACCGCGCCGGCGCCCGGCGCGAGCGGCAGATCCAGCAAATATCCCCGCGCGCCGCTGAACGCTTCGTTCGCGTAGGAGACCACAGGGGCAGCCATGACATCGACGATGACCTCCCCCGTGCCCAGGATCGGGTCTGGCAAGGTCTCGATGGCAAGGGGAACACCAAACGCCTTCAACACGGCAGCCTTCATGGACAACTCCTTCTGCTGGCATGGGGCCGCTCTCGCAGGCCGCCTGTCCGCATCGCGTCTTCGCGCCTCGGCAACGGCGAGGGGGCGCCGCCGACGGCAGCTTCCCTCCCGCATCGCTCGCCGAACGACCGTCGTATGAACCGACCGGCGCCCGCGCGCCAATACGCCACGCGCGCCGATTGATACCGTCGGCGCATCAATGGAGGACGGTGCGCTGGCGCGCCCGTCGGCGAGGGACTCGCGCGAGCCTTCCGCCCGCTGGCCGCAGGAGGGCGACTCCCTGTCGTCCAGGCTACGGGTGGATCAGGTCACCGCGCCGCGCTGGTGGAATTGCGGCTTGTCCCAGTCGCCGCTCTCCAGAAGGTCGCGCAGCACGTCCACCGCGTCCCAGACATCGACGAAGCGGGTATACAGCGGGGTGAAGCCGAAGCGCATGATGCGCGGCTCGCGGTAGTCGCCTATCACGCCACGGGCGATCAGCGCCTGCATCACCGCGTAGCCCTGCGGGTGCTCGAAGCTGACCTGGCTGCCGCGGCGGGCGCCGTCGCGCGGGGTGATCAGGGTCAGCGGATGCTGGCCGCAGCGGGCTTCCACCAGCTGGATGAACAGCTCGGTCAGCGCCAGCGACTTGGCGCGCAGCGCGGCCATGTCGGTATGGCGAAAGACGGCAAGCCCGCATTCCACCAGCGAGAGCGCGGTGATCGGCTGGGTGCCGCACAGGAAGCGGCCGATGCCGTCGGCGGGGGCATAGGCGGGTTCCATCGCAAACTGCCGGGCATGGCCGAACCAGCCGGACAGCGGCTGCCAGAAGCGGTTCTGATGGCGCGGCGCCACCCACAGGAAGGCCGGCGCGCCGGGGCCGCCGTTCAGGTACTTGTAGGTGCAGCCGACGGCGAAGTCGGCGCGGGCGCCGTGGAGGTCCACCGGCACGGCGCCTGCGGAATGCGCCAGGTCCCACACGGTCAGCGCGCCGGCCTCGTGCGCGAGCGCCGTGACGGCGGCCATGTCGTGCATGGTGCCAGTCTTGTAGTTGACATGGGTGAGCATCAGCACCGCCACGTCGTCGCCGATCGCCTGCGGCAATTCCTTGGGCGAGTCGATCAGGCGCAACTCGTAGGCTGCGCCACCGCCCGTCTTCAGCAGCTCGGTCAGGCCCTCGGCGATGTACAGGTCGGTGGGGAAGTTGTCGCGTTCCGACACGAGCACCCGGCGCTCGGGCGCGGCGCCCTGCTGCTGGCGCAGGGCGGCGGCCAGCACCTTGAACAGGTTGATGGACGTCGTGTCGGTGACCACCACTTCGCCGCTGCCCGCGCCGATCAGCGGGGCCAGGAGGTCGCCAAGGCGGCGGGACAAGTGCACCCATCCGGCCGTGTTCCAGCTACGGATCAAGCCGTCGCCCCATTCCGCTTCAATCACTTCCCTGGCACGGATCAGCGACGCCTTGGGGAGGGCGCCCAGCGAGTTGCCGTCCAGGTAGATCACATCGTCCGGCAGCGCGAACTCGTCGCGCAGGTGGCGCAGCGGGTCGCTTGCGTCGCGGGCAAGGCAGGTGTCGCGGGTGGTTTGCAGGCTCATGTCAGGCGTCCTTCGGTCCAGCGGTCCAGCAGCGCAGGGGCGCAGCATGGCACGGACCGGACTCGCGCCCAGGGTGGCCAGCGTGAACGGTAGGGCGATCCGTCGTGGTCGCCGGGCGGCATGGCATCCAGCTGCAAGTCTTCCAGGATGGCGAGGCCGCGGTGGTGGACTTGCCGATACCCGTCCTGCCTTTACGAGGTTTCCGGGTTCAGCGACAGGGTATCGACGCCTATCAGGCGCTCGCGGCGAGCGCCCGTTCGACGGCCTGCGCGTAGGGCATGGGCGTGAGCGGGATAATGGCGCGGATCGGCTCCACATCGCCGACGAGGTCGGCGTCCACGCCCAGCAGCAGGTCGGCGAAGGCGCCGCGGGGCAGGCCCGCCAGGCGCTCGAAGAGCCCGGCGAACGGCGCCAGCAGCCAGGGCAGGAGGTGCAGCTTCCACGGCGGGCGCCGGCCGAGCACGCGGGCCGCCACGTCGACCATCTCGTCGGCGGTGAACGCCTCGTCGCCGCCCACGTCGAAGGCCCGGCCGAAGGTGCGCGGCTCGTCGAGGCTGCGCACGAGGTAATGGACGAGATCGTCGAGCGCGATGTTCTGCATGCGGTTCCGGCCGCTGCCGAGGATCAGCGCCACGCGCCGCCGCGCGTTGGCCAGCGTGGTGTCGAAGCCGAAGCCGCCGCGTCCGACGATCTGCCCCGGCCGGAGGATGGTCACGTCGAGCCCGCTGCCGAGCAGCATCTGCTCGGCCTTCCAGCGACCGCGTGCCCAGATCGAGCGCGTGTCGGGCGTGATGCCCAGGAAGGTCACGTAGAGCACGCGCCGCACGCCGTGGAGCCGGCAGGCCGCCACCACGTTCTCCAGGCCGCGCACCTCGGTGTCCACGAAGGTCTCGCCGGGCGCGGCGCCCTTCTGCGGCGAGAGCGTGTGCACGCAGTTGAACACGGCCTCGCAGCCGCGGACCGCTTCCTCCATGGAGGCGCGGTCGGCGATGTCGCCGCGCACGAGCTCGGCGGCGGCGGGCAGTCTGGCGCGGGCGGCGTCGAGGTTGCGCACGGCGCAGCGGACCAGGAACCCTTCCTGGAGCAGCACGTTGACGAGTCGGCGGCCGGTGAGCCCGGTGCCGCCGAGGACAAGCACGGTTCGCATGTCCTCATCGATAGCGATGGCCTGTCGAACGCACCATGCGCGAGCGTGCCGAACACTGTCGCGAGCGTACGGAACGATCGACGAACTTCAGTCGCGCGCTTCGTTGCGGTAGTCCCGCGGCCGCTTGCCGGTGACGCGCTTGAAGGCCTGACTGAAGGCGCTCTCCGACGAGTAGCCGAGCGCGGCGGCGATCTGCGAGATCGGCGCTGCCTCGTCCCGCAGCCGCCGCTCTGCAAGCCGCATGCGCCACGCCGTGAGGTACTGGAGCGGCGCCATCCCTGCGGCCTCCTTGAAGCGCACGGCGAAGGTGGTGCGCGACATGGCCGCGGCGCGGGCCAGCTCCTCGAGCTTCCAGTCGCGCGCCGGCTCGCCGTGGAGGAGGCGCAGCGCCGCCGCCAGCCGCTCGTCGCGGAGGGCCCGCAGCCAGCCCGCGGGCAGGCGTGGCGCCGTGGCCAGGTGGGCGCGCAGGATCTGGACGAACAGCAGCTGCGCCAGCATCGATGCCGAGAGGAAGGCGCCCGGCGCGCTGCGCGCGGTCTGCTCCGCCAGCAGCTGCTCGATGAGCCAGCGGATGGACGTTGCCTGGGGTGCGGTCGCGCGCACGTGCAGAAAAGGGGGAAGCGCGCCCTGCACGAGGTCGGCGTGGCGCGGATCGAGGGTCACGCCGCCGGCGAGGAGCAGCACCTCGGAGCCGTCACCGATGGTCGAGAAGAGGTGGCGCTTCCGGGCCAGCAGGCACATCACGTCCAGGGGTGGGGCCGAGAGGTCGCTGCCGACGAGGAACCCCTTTCTCCCGGGCAGGAGGACCGCGTCCCCCGGCTCACCACGGATCGCCTTCTTGTGGCCGTCCAGGCGGAACCAGCAGCCGCCCTTGGCGACGAGCGAGATCTTCATCTCGCCGGGCGGAGGGAAGTGGACGGCCCAGCGGCCACCGGCGGCGATGCCTCCGGCCATGACCGACGTGGCCTGGGTGAGCCGCAGGATGTCGGTGAGCGGATCGCCGGCAAGGGAGTGGATCGCAGCGTCGAGCGACACGCGTCGCACTATGGCGCAGGCTGCCAGGCGGAACCACAGCGCGACGGGGCGCGCGGCGGGCTTCGGCCTCGATCGAAGGCGTCGCGGAGGAAGCGGGCGGCGCGATCGACTTTCCCGCCGGCGGTCACATTCCGGTGGGCTGCTTTGTCCTGGGAGCGGACCCCACCCGGAGAGGACATGAAGAAGCTGCTCAGGATAGATGCAAGCGCCCGCACGCAAGGGTCGATCTCGCGGAGCATGGCGGACTATTTCCAGGTACGCTGGACAGAGTCGAATCCGGGCGGCCGCGTCCTCGTTCGCGACCTCGCCCGGTATCCGGTGCCGCACCTCGACGCCGCGACCATCGCTGCGTTTCTCGCACCCCCGCCGCCTTCCGGAGGGCCGCTGCCCGAGGGCCTCGTGCTGTCCGACGCCTTGATCGATGAGCTGAGCTCGGCCGATCACTTGCTGATCAGCAGCCCGCTGTACAACCTCACGCTGCCGTCGACCCTCAAGGCCTACTTCGATCACGTCATCCGCAATGACCGTACGTTCGCGCAGGTAGAAGGGCGCTACGTGGGCCTACTCACCAGCAAGTCGGCGTCCGTCGTGACGACGCGCGGCGGCGTCGCCTCGCCCTCCGCCGCGGACGAGCTTCAGACCCGCACGTTGCGGGCGATACTGGCCTTCATCGGCGTCACGAAGGTCGACGTGATCTTGCTGGAGGGGATGAGCGGAGACGAGGTCTCTCGGTCGCGTCGCATCGCGTGCGCGCGGGCCGAGATCGACCGTCTCTTCGCCTCTCCCGGAGAGCCTGTGTGGCTCGGGCCGTTCACCGAGGAAGATCGCCGGGAGATCGGCGGGCTGCGGGCTGCGCAGGCTGCTGCCATCCAGCAGGGCGACGCGGAGGCCTACGCGGCGCTCTGCACCGACGACATTCAGCTCCTGATCCCGGGCCACGATGTCGTCTCCGGCCGCGAGCGGTTCCTCGCGTGCGAAGCGGAGCTCTTCCGGAGCGCGAGCTTCGCGTCGTTCAGGAAGATGCCGGAGCGGATCGAGGGGAGCGGCGACCTGGCCGTCGAGATGGGCCGGCAAGAGGTGGCCATGCGGCGCGGCGGCGCCGCGGGCGTCTTCGCCGCGCGGCAGAAGTACACGCATGTTTTCCGGCGGACGGCGCAGGGCTGGCGCTTCGCCGTGCTGATGTCCAACGCCATCGAGTAACCGTCATGGATCACCGAACGCATCTCTTCGAGAGCCACCGCCCCCTCCTCGAGGGGCTCGCTTACCGGATGCTCGGCACGCGCGCCGACGCTCTCGACATCGTGCAGGAGACGTTCTTGAAGTGGAGCCAGACAGACGTCGACCAGATCCGCGACGCGCGCGCGTGGCTCGTCACGGTGTGCAGCCGCATCGCGTTGAACACGCTGCAATCGGCGCGCTCCCGGAGAGAGACGTACGTGGGCACATGGCTGCCGGAGCCGTTGATGGAGGACACGCGGAGCCCTGACGAGGAGCCGCAGATCGACGAGACCGTCTCGGTGGCGTTGATGCACGCGCTCGAGCGGCTGACGCCGAACGAGCGCGCCGCGTTCCTGCTGCACGACGTGTTCGGCTACAGCTTCGACGAGATCTCCACCCTGCTCGGCAAAGAGAGCGCAGCGTGCCGGAAGCTCGCCTCCCGTGCCCGCGCGCGGGTCCGCGACACGCGGCCGAAGTTCGCGGCGTCGTCCACTGAGCACCAGCGCCTCCTGACCGCGTTCCTGAACGCCGCCCGCGCTGGCCAGATCGACGAGCTCCGCAGGCTGCTCGCGGAGGGCGTGGAGCTCCACGCGGACGGGGGCGGCAAGGCCGAGACGGTGACCCATGTGCTCCGCGGCGCGGACGCGGTGAGCACCTTCTTCGTGCGCGTCTGGAGCGCCGCGGCGCATCCCGACGGCCGCTACCGCTTCGTGGCGCGGTGGTTCAACGGTTCCCCGGGGCTCCTGGTCCACGACGAAGATCGCCTGATCGCCGCCGTGAGCGTGAGCGTCGACGAGGGCGTGATTCGAGGGATCTATGCCCACCGCAACCCGGAGAAGCTCGCGGCCTTTCTCGCGGAGGCTGGCTAACTCTACTGCGGGAAGTTGCCCCTGATCAGCAGAAAAACCGCCAAGGCGCCGAGGCCGCCAAGAGAAGAAGGGGAGGGCCGTCCTGGCATTCCCCCTCTTATTTCCCTGGTTTCTTGGCGCCCTTGGCGGCTAGGCGGTTCGCTTCTCGGGGCGACCTCCCGCAGTAGTGCTAAGCGGCGCGGGCCCGGCGAGGGAGGGGCCAGAGAGCAACGGCTGGTTGAGAGGCGAGGATGCGTGCGGGGCGAGCGCCTCACCCTGCGTCTGATGGCGGGCGCCCGATCGACGGGGCTGGCGCTCGGCAAGCGCCGCTTGGAGGCGGCGCCGTCAACTTACACCTTCACGCCCTCCAGTCGCCAGGCTTGTGCGAGGTGGTCGCGCCAACCTTCTTCGATGACGTCGGCATGCCCCACGATGAGCCGTTGGGCCGGTCGCTCCAGCATGGCGCGGATGGAGCGCGCGGCCGCGGCCTTATCCGGAATCTTCTTCCTGGCGTCGGGGGGTACGCGCACCCGCTCGTAAAAGCCGGTAATGCGCGCGGCATAACGCAAAGTCCAGTGGTCCTCGGCGCCGGCGCAAAGGACGATGTCTGCGCCGAGCAGGGTTTGCGTTGGCCGATGGTAGAGCACCGTCTCGTCCCAGAACGGCACGCCCTGAAGTGGCAAGGCCTCGAACTCGGGGACCTGCTCGCCGAACTGGGCGTCGTGGATATCCATGTGGAGTTTCAACGCCTTGTTCCTGTTGAGCGCCGACGCCGGTCCCACCACCTTCGCGTCAGGGAAATGGGCCGCCGCCGCGGGTGCCCCGAGGTGATGCCAGCAGTTGGGTACCACCAGCCAGCGCACTGGGCCCAGGGCTCGTAGCTGCTCTGTCAGCGCATCGGTGGGAGGGGCCGGAGTGTGCAGGAGCAAACTGCCGTCGCCGAGGCGTACGACCGTGGTGCGGGCGCGCATCCGTACCCCGCTGAACCACACGGGGCGGTCCAGGGTCCAGATCTTGTCGTCGACCACGGCGGTGAGAGCGCTGTCAGGCATGCGGGCGACCTCCTCCACGCGGGCGCCAGGAAATCCAAACGCGATCCGGAAGTCAATCTCGACGGGCGCTTTTCGAAACCGTGGAACGGCGGGATCGCCGTTCGCGGCGATCCGCGTGTTCGGCAGCCACGGCCATTCGTCCTCAACCCGAAGCGCTGGCTGGCCGCTTCTTCGTTCTCTTCTTCTTCTCGCCCTTGCGCGCCCGGTCTGCCGCCCGCAGCGCGCTGAGCTCGCGCCGGAAATCCGCGGCCGCCGCGTAGTGCTCATCAGCCGACCGAATGACGCCGGCGATGGCGCCGCTGCAGCGCGGGCACTCGCTCCGGTCGGACGTCAGCGCCGTGCGGCAGCCCGGCTCGGAGCAGAGATCGTACTGCCACCAGCCACCGACGGCCCAGCCGAGGAAGGGCGCCCCGACGAGCACGGCGAAGGCGAGCTCCCCACCGGCGCGCGGCAGGGCGGCAGTGACCAGGAGCGCCCCGCAGAAGCCCGCGAACAGGCCGAGAAACAGGCCCATGCCCGAGTGCGCGCGCCGCAGGCGGAAGACCGGCCGCGGATCGCCCTCCTCGAGCTTCGTCATCGCGGCGGGCCCCTCCTTCGGATCGTCCCAGACGTGGCCGCACTTGTGGCAGTGCCAGCGCCTCGGCAGGAACAGCAGGAGCGGCGCGGCGAGGATCGTGAGCGCGGTGGCGGCGCTCGAGCCCTCGAGGCGCAGGCGCTCGTGGAAGCAGTAGGCGAGCTCGCAGCGCGGGCAGCGGACCCCGCCAGCCTCCTCCTCGTCGTCGTTGCTGGCCGCCTCCCCGGGATGGACCTCGAGGAGCCTCTCCACGCGCTGGAGATCGCCCTCGCGCACCTGCAGCTGGGTGCCGCCGGCGGCGCCGCTCAGCAGCGGGTTGTAGCTCGCCGCCTCGAACACGTGGGACTCGATGCCGTTGGCCGAGAGCAGCGTGCGGTCCATCTGGGCCGCGACCGGATCGAGATAACGGCGGACGGTGATCAGCTTCCCCGTGCCCGAAGCAGCATCCAGCTTGTCGCGGTACGGCAAGACGTCGCCTCCCCTGGGTCGAGACAGTGGCGCCCGGCTATTCGGTGAATCCCAGGGCTAGGAAATGCAAACGCGATCCGAAAGTCAATCTCCGCGTAGTGGCCGTTTCACTGTGCAGCCACGGTGCACGCGCTGGTGGACATAGAGAGCCTTACGCGATCCGCATCCCTCCACAGGATGGGAGTACGCGTTCGGCGACCCCCATCCTGTCGTCGAGCCTCTGCGCCGCTTAGAAACCCGTGCCGGAGGTGTCGATGAACGAAAGCACATGCCTCGCGGCGGGCGTGCCTCGCGTGCCTGCGGCAGGCAAGACCCAAGGCGACCACATACAGCCGCAGCGGAACGACCCAGGAGCCGCTCGTTGAGAGCGCGGAGGCCGGGCGCCCTCCCCCCTGCGGGAGCACCGGAGGCACGTCCTCCTGACAGGGCACGGAATCTCCGCTGGCCTCGCAGAGGGTGGCGGCCATGGGGGTAGCTGGAGAGGTGTAACCGCCGTTCGCGCTCGGGCGCCGCGTGGCCGCGAAGAGCGCCGCCGTCCAGACGCACTTCCCCTCGCGATAAAATAGTTCAACGACGATGGCAACTTCGATAAGCTGCGCTTCACAATCGCGGTGGAGCACGCGATCGTGCTATGCGTAGCACATGCTCGTACATCGCCTGAAATTTTCTTCTTCCGCCGTACTCGCGTGTGTGGTGCTGCTCGTCGCAGCGTGCAGTGATGACGCCGACTCGCCCGGCACGACGACGGGCGGAACCGCGAGCACGACCAGCTCCGGGACCACGAGCGGCAGCGGGACAGCGGCGGGCGGCGGCTCGCCCGGCAGTTCCGGCTCGAGCGCGACCAGCGGGGGCGCGGCGAACGCCGGTGGGGGAGGCACGGCCGGCGGCGACACCGGGGGCGCCGGCGGAGCGGGTTCGGGTGGCATGGGCGGCGGATCCGACGGTGTCGGAGGTACCGCGGGCGAGGGAGGTGGCGCAGGGGGCAGCGCTGGCGCGGGCGGCGGCCCGGCATTCCAGCCCTGCCCGGCGAGCGGCTCCTGTAAGATCATGCCCTTCGGCGATTCAATCACGCAGGGTTTCAACGTCGCCGGCGGCTACCGCGCCCCGCTGTTCCACCTCGCGCTCGAAGCGAATCGCGACATCACCTTCGTCGGTTCCGCCAGTGATTACAGCGTGCCCATGGTGGACGGAGTGACGTTCCCGAAGAACCACGAGGGTCACGGCGGCTGGACGATCGAGGGCAACAACGGCATCGCGCAGCTCGTGGGCACCAGCATTCCGAATTACAAGCCCAACATCATTACGTTGATGATCGGAACGAACGACATCAACGGTAACATCAACCTTGCGGACGCACCGAATCGCCTGGGCAAGCTGCTCGACTCGATTTTCATGCGTGATCCGAACATCCTCGTGGTGCTCGCGCAGATCGTGCCGACGAGAAACGACGGCACGAACAACAACGTCAAGGCCTACAACGCGGCCATGCCCGACCTGGTTTCGACGCGCGTCAGCAAGGGGCAGCACATCGTGCTGGTGGACATGTACACAGCGTTCACCAACGACCCGAACTACAAGCAGTCCCTCTTCGCCGACAATCTCCACCCGAACCAGGCAGGGTATAACCGCATGGCCGAGGTTTGGTTCCAGGCGTTGAGTCCGTACCTCCGCTGAAATCGAAAGGCGAACGCCACCAACGCTCGAGCAGATTCGCAGCGCACGCCGTTCGAGCCGAAATTGAGGAGCTCGCGGCGTAACCCCGGCTATTGGTTCGCCCCGGCGCAATCACCTCGCCTGGTATCGAAAACGAATGGCAGCACGACGCGGCTTCCGCTCGGCGAGCCGACCGATGTTCCAGCACGCTGTCCCAACCGAGGGCCACCGCACTGGAAAGGTGACGCTGTAAGAGCAACTTATCTAGCGCAGGGCGGCGTCGCCCTGCCCTTCAGCGCCCTTGGCCGTTCGATGCGTCGCTGCTCGACGGTGCGGGACGCGTCTGCTGAGAGCGCTCACTGTCGAGCATCGCCATGTGGACTTCCGGGTAGCGCGCGCCGGCGACTTCGCTCGCGGGCACCGCGGCCTCGAGCGCGGCGACCTCCGACGCGTCGAGCGAGACATCGAGGCTCGACAGCGCCTCCACGAGCTGTTTGCGCGTGCGAGACCCCAGGGTCGGGACGATCGTCACGCCCTGAGCCGCGCCCTTCGCGCGGACCCACGCGATGGCGAGCTGCGCCGGGGACACGCCCTTTTCCGTCGCGAGGCGCGCGAGCGCATCGACGAGGGGCTGGTTCCTCTCGGCGTTGCCCGCCGAGAAGCGGGGCATGTGCGCGCGGTAGTCGCCCGCGCCTGACGGCTTTGCGCCCGTGAGCAGACCGCGGGACAGGACGCCGTACGCCGTCATCGCGATCCCGAGCTCGCGCAGGGCCGGGATGACGCCGACCTCCGCGCCGCGGCTCACCAGCGCATATTCGATCTGCAGATCGCAGATCGGATGCACCGCCGCCGCGCGCCGGATCGTCTCCTCGCCGACCTCGGACAGGCCGATGTAGCGGACGTAGCCCGCCTTCACCATGTCGGCGATGGCGCCCACCGTCTCCTCGATCGGAACATTGGGATCGAGGCGCGACGGCCTGTAGATGTCGATGTGGTCGACCCCGAGGCGCGACAAGCTGTGCGCCAGGGCGTTCTTCGTCGTGGCCGGACGCGCGTCGTGCCCGAGGATCTCGCCGTTCGGCCCGCGGAGCGCTCCGAACTTGACGCTGAGGAGCGCCTTGTCGCGGCGACCTCGCAGCGCCTTGCCGACGAGGAGCTCGTTCTTGCCCATGCCGTAGAAGTCGCCGGTGTCGAGGACGTTCACGCCGCGCTCGAGCGCCTCGTGGATGGTCGCGATGCTCTCGGCCTCGTCCGCTGCCCCGTACCAGCTCCCGGCCCCCATGCCCATGCAGCCGAGGGCGATGGGAAACACCGAAGGACCGCTCTTGCCCAACCTTACTTCGCTCGCCGTGATCATGTGGTGCCCTTCTTTCAGGTATCGAAATAGCGGCCGATCGAGCCTGCTGCACGTGTATCCTCGGAAGCCTGAGCATGATCAAAAGTAGGCCTCGCGGGTTCGACAGGCGTTCGCTGGACGGCCTCGGCGTCCTCCGCGCGGTCGTGGAGGCCGGGAGCTTCGTGGGCGCGGGGGAGGCGCTCGGCCTCACGCAATCCGCGGTCAGCCGTGCGATCGCCCGCCTCGAAGACCGCGTCGGCGTGCGCCTGTTCCGCCGCACCGCCCGCTCCATCTCGCTGACCGACGAGGGGCTCCGCTACTACGAGTCGGTGGCGCCCCACCTGGCCGCCATCGAGGACGCGACCATCGAGGCGGGCGGCTCCTCCGCCAAGGTTCGCGGCCGCCTGCGCGTGAACGTCGACGGGAGCGTCGGGCAGTTCGTGCTGACGTCCCGCCTGGGGCCGTTCCTCGCGCGCCACCCCGAGCTCTCCATGGAGATCGCCGTGCGCGATCGCATGGGCGATCTGATCCGCGATGGCTTCGACGTCGCCGTCCGGTTCGGTCACCCGGAGCCGTCGGCGTTGAAGTCTCGCCTGCTCCTGCGCACGCGCATCGTCACCTGCGCATCGCCGGCGTACCTCGCGCGCCACGGGGTGCCACGCCGCCCGGGCGACATCGAGAAGCACCCGTGTGTCCTGATGCGAGATCCCTCCACGGGGAGCCCTTTCGCATGGGAGTTCGTGCGCGGGAAGAAGGTCGTCCGCGTGAGCGCCTCTGGACAGCTGATGGTGAACGGGGTCGGTCCGCTCCTCGCGGCGTGCGTCGCGGGACAGGGGATCGCGCAGGTGCTCGAGCTCTACACGCGCGAGTTCCTGGCCGACGGACGGCTCGTTCAAGTGCTGCCGGAGTGGGCCGAGGAGACGTATCCCCTCTACGCGTACCATCATACCGCACAGCTCATGTCGGCCAAGGTCCGCGCCTTCCTGGAGTTCGTCGTCGCGCTGACGCGCGCATAACGTCACGATCGCCGGCGCCGCGGCCCCTTCGATGACGTGAACAAGCGAATCAATGGGTTGCGAGGCCCGGCCCATCTGCCGGGAAGCAAGGTCCAAGGGCAAGGAATGCGGAAAAGAGAGGAACCGCAAGGGGCGCGAGGGGCGCAAGGGCCCAGAGACGAGAACTTCTCTTGCCCGTCCCTTGCGCCCCTCGCGCCCCTTGCGGTTTCTCTTCCCCTCTGTTGATTTCCTCGGGACTCCAGCGCGATCGGTCCGCTAGGCCGCCCTCGAGCGATCCACGCGGAGCTCGATCCAGGGAGAGGTCTGCTCGGCCAGGGTGCGGTAGGTGAGCGCCGCGGCGCCGACGAAGAAGAGCGCGAGCGCGGCCGGGCCGATGTCGATGCTCCCGGCCGACTCGACGGTGCCGAGCACGCTCGCGTGGAACGCGCGGAACGGGCCGAGGTGGAGCGCCGCGAGCGCCCCGCCGAGCGCGAGCGCCCAGGCGCGGTGGAACCGCGCGCGCTGGGCGTGGTGGGCGATGACCGTCTCCGAGGCGACGCAGAGGCTGCCGTGCGCGGGCGCCCGGAGCACCCAGGCCCGCGCGGCGTCGCGGTACCCCGTGCCGGCGGCGCTCGCGTCGATCTCGCGGCGCACCGAGCCCGCGATGTAGATCGTGTCGCCGGGGCGGACCTCGGACACGTAGGCGGGCGCGCCGCCGCGCCTCGACGGGACGAAGGTGGTATCGAGGCTCAGCCTACCGCTCGTCGGCTCGACCCGCACAGCGGCGCCCGAGGGGAGCCGGAGCGAGAACGCGCGCGCCCGCGTCTGCCACGCGCCCGGCGCGGCGCCGGCCGGGCCGCCGCACGGGATCTCGACAGCGATCACCGCGTCGCCCGGCGCGGCGTCCTCCGCGCTCACCTCGCCGCGCAGGAGCGCGAACCCCTCGCGTATCGCGCCGGGTGAGGCCGAAGGGCTCCGCGCATACGCGGCGATCTGCGAGCGCCGCCGGTGGTGGAGGCAGCGCCCGATCGCGATGGCGACCGCGACGCCCAGCACCACCCCGGCGACCCCGTAGACGATGAAAAGGCTCGCGACGAAACCCATCGTCACAGCGTAGACGTGCGGCGTCGGGGCGTCGAGACGTGGTGTTGGTCTCGGGAGCGCCGGGAGAGCATGGCGCCTGTCTCGCACCACAGGCGCACGCACCGATCACCGCGGCGCGCCGCAGCCGGCGTCGGCGCGCACAGCACCGCCGGCGTCAATCCCACCTCGTGTGTGGCGCGCAGTGCACCTCCCGCCTGCTCCGCCGCGTGGGTCTCGGTGATTGGCACTTCGGCCGTTTTGCGACGCTGTCGTTCGCGATCGGTCGCTCGTCATCTTGATTCAAAAAAAATGCTTGTAGTTTCGATTGCTTGCAGCGGTTTCCCTCCCCGCGTTCCGCTCCTGCTCCATCGCTGGAGCGGTGCGCTGGTGCGCCAGCGAACGGTCGTGAGGCCCGCCGTGCGCTTCGCCCGAAGGCCCGAGCGTCGCTGCGCGCCAGGGAGCGCGCATCCACAGGCGAGGCGCGGCGGGCCCAGCCGCCCGGTGCATTGCGGTCTGGACGGGCGAATTGTCACGGCAGGACGCGATTTCGCTATGACGCAAGCGCCGCTCCAGGGGCGAGCGCGAGGCCGCGTCCCGCGCGTCGGGCGTGGCTGGCGCCGCGCGTTAAAAAGGAACGATAGAAGTTCAACGCGACGCCGGAAGCGTGTTAAGGGAGACGCCGTGTCCGACCAGCTCAGCTCGGATCTCGCATCGCTCCGGATCCAGCGGGACGTCGATCCCGATCGGCGGAGCCCGCTCCGCACCGCCCTCGTCGCCGCGGTCGTGCTCGCGGCCGTCGCCGGCGCCGCCGCGTTCGCCCTGCCCAGGGCGCAGAGCGCGATCTTCAAGACCGAGGTCACCACCACCGAGGTCGCGCTGGTCTCGCCGGCGCAGGCGTCGATCTCCGTGACGTCGACCGGGTATGTGGTCCCGCAGGTCGTGTCCAAGGTCGGCGCCAAGATCCCCGGCCGCATCGCGCGGGTGCACGTCAAGGAAGGCGACGTGGTGAAGCAGGGCGACCTGCTCGTGGAGCTCGAAGACGCCGACCAGAAGAGCCTCGTGGCCGCGGCCCAGGCCAAGGTCGCGGCGGCGCGGGCGCGCGCCGCGGCTTCCCGCGCGAGCATCCTCGAGGTGGAACAGCAGGTCGCGCGGGAGCGGCTGCTCGTCGAGCGCCAGGTGACCGGCCGCGCGTCGATGGAGGATCTCACCGCGCGCATGCACTCGCTCACCCAGTCGGCCGCGGCGGCCGACGCCGAGGTCAAAGCCACGGCGGCCGACGTCGAGAGCCTCCGGGTCACGCTGGCCGACCGGAGGATCATCGCGCCGATCAACGGCACGATCATGTCGAAGCCGCCCGAGGTCGGGGAGGTCGTCGGCCTCGAGCTGCCGCACTTCGTCGAGATCGCCGACTTCTCGTCGCTCGTCGTCGAGACCGATGTCCCGGAGACGCGCCTCTACCTCGTCGAGCCCGGCAAGCCGTGCGAGGTGGTCCTCGACGCGTATCCCTCGAAGCGCCACCGCTGCACGACGCTCGAGATCGGCAAGCGGGTGAACCGCGCCAAGGCGACCATCCCGGTGAAGGTGAAGTTCGTCGGAGAGCCGAAGGAGGCGCTCCCGGAGATGAGCGCGCGCGTCAGCTTCCTCGCCGAGGCGCTGTCCGAGGAGGCGATGAAGGAGCCGCCGAAGCGCGTCGTGCCCGAGTCCGCGGTGGTCGAGCGGCTCGGCGCCAAGGTGGTGTTCGTTGTCAACGAGGGTCAGGTGAAGATGGTGCCCATCAAGGTGGGCGGCCCCGCGCCCGGCGGGCTCGAGCTGCTCGACGGCCCGGCCCCGGGGGCGCGCCTCGTGGCGAGGCCGGCGGCCGACCTCGCGGACGGTCAGAAGGTCAAAGAGAAGGAAAAGGGGAGCGAATGACCGAGGGGTATCGCGACGGGAAGCCGAAGCCCATTGTCGAGCTGCAGGGGGTCGGCAAGAGCTATTTCCGCGACAAGGAGCCGATCGTGGTGCTCGACAACATCACGCTCGACGTCCCGGAGGGGTCGTACGAGGCGCTGATGGGGCCCTCGGGCTCGGGCAAGTCGACGCTGCTGAACCTGATCGCCGGGCTCGATCGCCCGACGCGCGGCACGGCGCGCGTGGCGGGGCAGGACCTCACGCGGATGAGCGACGGCGAGCTGGCGCGCTTCCGCTCCAGGACGATGGGCTTCATCTTCCAGGCCTACAACCTGATGCCGGTGCTCACCGCGGTCGAGAACGTCGAGCTGCCGCTCCTGCTCACGAACCTCTCGGCCTCCGAGCGGCGGAAGCGCGCGCAGACGGCCCTGCGCGTCGTCGGGCTCGAGGAGCGGATGGGCCACTATCCCCGGCAGCTCTCCGGCGGCCAGGAGCAGCGGGTCGCGATCGCGCGGGCGATCGTGAACGACCCGACGATCATCGTGGCGGACGAGCCGACCGGCGATCTCGATCGCAAGAGCGCCGACGAGATCCTGGCCCTCCTGGAGAAGCTCAACAAGGAGTTCAAGAAGACCATCCTGATGGTCACGCACGACCCGCAGGCCGCCGAGCGCGCCACGGTGACGCGCCGGCTCGACAAGGGGAACCTGTCATGAACCTCGTCTCCGTCGCCGCCAGGAACGTCCTTCGCAACAAGTTCAGGACGCTGCTGACCGTGATCGGCGCGGCGGTGGCGGTGCTCGCGTTCGTGCTCCTCCGGACGGTGCTCTCGGCGTGGAACGTCGCCGCCGACTACGCCGCGAAGGACCGGATCGCGACGCGGCACAAGATCTCGTTCATCCTCCCGTTGCCGAAGCGCTACATGGACACCGTCCGCGAGGTCCCCGGCGTGACGGAAGGGTCCTTCATGAGCTGGTTCGGCGCCAAGGACCCGCGCGACGCCAACAATTTCTTCGCCTCCATGGCCGTCGAGTCGAAGACCTTCTTCAAGGTCTACGACGAGATGGTCGTCTCGCCCGAGGACATGGAGCGGTGGCTGGGCGACAGGAAGGGCGCCATCGTGGGCGACGTCCTCGCGACCCGGCTCAAGGTGAAGCCGGGCGACACGGTGACGCTGGAGGGGACGATCTACCCCGGAAACTGGCAGTTCAACGTCTCGGGGATCTACACGGCCACGCGCAAGTCGATCGACAGGTCGCAGTTCATCTTTCACTACGACTACCTGAACGAGTCGCTCCCCGAGCGGCAGCGCGACCAGATCGGCTGGATGACCGCCCGGATCGACGACCCGTCGCGGAGCGCGGACATCAGCGCGGCGATCGACAAGATCTTCGACGAGAAGGACGTCCAGACGGCGACGATGAGCGAGCGGGCGATGAACCTCTCGTTCATGGCGATGATGTCGGCCGTGCTGACGGCGCTCAACGTCGTGTCCATCATCATCCTTCTCATCATGATGATGATCCTCGGCAACACGATCGCCATGGGCGTCCGGGAGCGGTCGCGGGAGTACGGCGTGCTGCGCGCGCTCGGGTTCGAGCCGAAGCACGTGAGGATCTTCATCATCGGCGAGGCCGCGACCATCGGGCTGCTCGCGGGGTTCATCGGGCTCGTCATCTCGTATCCGATCGTCGAGCTCGGGCTGGGCCGATGGCTTGAGGAGAACATGGGCTCCATGTTCCCCTATTTCCGGATCGAGCCTGCGACGATGGTCATGGCGGTGCTGCTCTCGATGGGGCTGTCGCTCGCCGCGTCGCTCCTCCCGGCGCACAACGCCTCGAAACTCTCGGTCACCGACGCGCTCCGGCGCGTGGCGTGAGCGACCCACGCAGCCTGTTGTCTTCGAGACCCTGAAAGCGGGAGAGAGCGCTCATGATCCCCGTCGCCTACAACGTTCGAAATCTGGTGGTGCGCAAGACGACGACCCTCGCGACGGCGTCCGGGCTCGGCCTCGTTGTGTTCGTGTTCGCGTCGGTGCTGATGCTCGCGAACAGCGTGGAGCGCACCCTGGGGCGCACCGCGCGGGACGACGTCGCGATCGTGATGCGGAAGGGCTCCGACGCCGAGATGGTGAGCAGCATCGAGGAGCAGCAGATCGGCGTGATCCTCGCGAGCGCCGAGGTCGCGAAGCGGCAGGACGGCAAGCCGGACGGGGTGGGGGAGGTGATCGCGGTGATCCTCCTCGAGAAGCTCGGCACGGACGGCATCTCCAACGTCCAGGTGCGCGGGGTGCCCGACGACGTGCTCGCGTTCCGCTCGCAGGTGAAGATCATCGAGGGCCGGCCGGCGCAGCCGGGCACGGACGAGGTGATCGTGGGCAAGGCGATCAACGGCCGCTTCAAGGGCCTGTCGATCGGCGAGTCGTTCGAGCTGCGAAAGAACCGGCCGGTGAAGGTCGTTGGGGTGTTCGAGGACGGCGGCTCCTCGTCGGAGTCCGAGGTCTGGGCCGACCTGCACACGACGCGCTCGGCGTTCGGCCGCGAGGGGAGCGTCTCCGCGGTGCGGGCGCGGCTCGCCTCGGCCAGCAAGTTCGACGCGTTCGAGGCGTCGATCGAGCAGAACCGGAACCTCGGGCTCGAGGTGATGCGCGAGAGCGTCTATTACGAGAAGCAGTCCGAGGGGACGAGCATCTTCATCAAGGTGATGGGCGTGCTCATCGCTGTGTTCTTCTCGATCGGCGCCATGATCGGCGCGATGATCACGATGCACTCGTCGATCGCCAACCGGCAGCGCGAGATAGGCACGCTGCGGGCGCTCGGCTTCTCGCGGTTCAGCATCCTCCTGTCGTTCCTCATCGAGTCGGTCCTCCTCGCGCTGGCGGGCGGGGCGCTCGGCGTGCTCGCCGCGCTCGGCATGAGGTTCGTGCGCTTCTCGACCGTCAATTTCGCGAGCTGGTCGGAGGTCGTGTTCACGTTCGAGCCGACGCCCGGGATCCTGGTGACGTCGGTGGCGATCGCGGCGGTGATGGGCCTGCTCGGCGGGTTTTTCCCGGCGCTCCGCGCTGCGCGGATCAGCCCGATCCAGGCGATGCGGGGGTGACCCGGGTGAGGGGGGCGGCCGGGGAGCTCGCGAGAATTCCGGTGTGAAGGCGCAGTGCCGGGAAGTCGCGTAGGGCTCTCGCGGTGTTCCGGTGCGCACGGCGCTCCCTTGGCCGGGGACGTGCTCTCCCCTCGGCGGGGGGAACAGCATGCCCACGATCACCAAGGCGGTTTACGTGAGCTTCGCGGCGGGGAGGAGCGTGGACCGGCTGAATCGGCTCTCCTCCCTGGTCCAGCGGACAGAGCTGAACTCCCTGGTGATCGATATCCGATCGGAGGAGGGCGCGCTCCTCTTCGAGCGGGACGAGGTGACAAGGGTCCAGCTGGGCGCCCTGCGCGACGCCGGCATCTACCTCATCGCCCGGCTCGTCGCGTTCAAGGGCGGCCCGCGGGGCTGGTACGACCCCGGGTCGCAGCCGCGATGGCGGGAGATCGCGGAGATCTCGCTGCGTGCGTACGACGTCGGCTTCGACGAGGTGAACTACGATTACGTGCGCTACGGCGCGGCGCGCGAGCCGCGGTCGCGGACGCCGATCGAGGAGAGGGCGCCGACGATCCGCGCTTTCTTCGAGTTCCTCCGCGCGGAGGTCGGCAATGCGGCGTCTCGCCCGATCTCCGCGGATGTCTTCGGGTTCACGCTGCTCGGGCCGCAGGATGGGATAGGCCAGCGGCTGGAGGACGCCGTGGAGCTGTTCGACTACGTGATGCCGATGCCGTACCCCTCGCACTGGGGCCCTGGCAGCTTCGGTTTCGCGAACCCTGCGCATCACCCCTACGAGATCCTGCACGCGTCGCTCTCGGCCGGCTGGCGCAGGGTAGCGGCGCTGCCTGGACGTATCGGGGTGCTGCGCAGCTGGATCCAGGCGTTCGATCTGGACAGCTCGCGCCCCATGCAGCGCTACGAGTACACGCCGTGGCACATCCGGGAGCAGATCCGAGCGATCGACGACGCCGGCTGCGCGGGCTACGCGGCCTGGAACCCCCGCAGCCATTACGACGAGAGCGCGTTCGTCGGCGCGCCGCCGGACACGGTGTGAGGGCGCGGCCGCGACCGCTCTCGCCACGCCCGCAGCGGGGCCATCCGGCGGCTTTGCCGCGGCGAGAGCGCTTGCCATGCCGCGCTGCTGCCCGCACGCCGCCGCCTGACCGGACGGGCCAGTAACGCGGGTTGGAAATCCCGCCGCGATCACCGCCCGTCGGACGCGTTGCGCGCCCGGTAAGCGCGCTGCTGGCACGCCCGCGAGCAGTAAGCCCGCGGCCGCCCCGTGGCAGGCTGGGCGATCTCGCGGCCGCACTGCGCGCACGTCGGCCCCTCGTCACGCCGGGGGGCGTCGCCGGGAGTTTCGTCACCGGCGCGCGCCGGGGGTCGTGACGTTTCTGGACTTTCGTCACACTGACCGGAGCGCGACCGGACGAGCGCCTCGATGCCGTCGAGCACGCGCTGGAGGCCGAACAGGAACACGTCCTCCGTGAACGGGTGGTCGTCGAACGCGCCCGAGCGCATCAGCTTCGCCATCGTCGGGTGGCGCCCCGGGTCGAAGAGCTTGTCCCAGAAGTACGCGCGCTCGGACCACCACTGCTCGTCGGTGACGCCGGTCTCCTGCTCGGCCTCGACCGCGTCCACCGAGAGCCTCGCCGCGCCTCGGACGTACCCGTCGACGAGGTGGACGGCGGAGAGCACCTCGCGGGGGGTGAGGCCGATCCCGCAGACCGCGCGGAGCTCCGCGTCGTACGCCGCCATCCCGTTCGGCCCCATCACGGGGCGCACCGGCGTCACGTGCAAGAACCACGGGTGGCGGTGGTAGAGCGCCCAGTCGGCGAGCGCCGCCGCCTCGAGCTTGGCCCGCCATCCCCCGGGGACGCTGTCCACGAGGGGCAGCTCCCCCGCCGCGGTGTCCAGCATGAGATCCAGGAGCTCGGCCTTGCCCGGCACGTACCTGTACAGCGACATCGTGGTGAACCCGAGCTTCCCGGCGACCCGCTGCATCGACAGCGCCGAGAGCCCCTCGCCGTCGGCGAGCTCGATCGCGGCCCGCACGATCTGATCGAGGCTCAGGCCGGGCCTGGGCCCCCGGCTCGGCTGCTTCCTGACCCCCCAGAGGAGCTCGAGGCCGCGCACGGCGTCGCCGCCTCCGCTGTACTCCGTCGCAGTTTTTCGCCGTCTCTTTGGTTTGACAGCCATCCTTCAACTGCGTATACCACACACAGTACAGTGTACTACGTAAACAATTGCTGGAGGTCCGCTTGAAGCAGCACGACGAGAGGCCATCGAGGCGAACGACGCGAACGACGACCCTGCTCCTCCACGCGCGCGGACTCGCGGCCTCCGTGCCGCTCCTCGCGCTTTCCCTCGGATGCGCGGCGCAGGAGGCGGAGGCGGAGCAGGAGCCGACGTTCTGGCAGGACGTCGCGCCGATCACGGCGTCCAAGTGCACCGCGTGTCATCAGGAGGGCGGGCTCGCGCCCTTCCGCCTCGACGACTACATCTCGGCGAAGGCGCGCGCCGGCGCGATCGACGACGCGGTGCGGGGCGGCCATATGCCCCCTTTCCTTGTGAAGCACGACGGCTCGTGCGGCGACTTCAAGGACGACGAGACGCTCACCGCCGAGGAGCTCGACGTCATCCATCGCTGGGCGACCGGGGCGCGCGCCGAGGGCGATCGCGCGGGCGCGCCGCCCACCCCGCCCGTGCCCACGCTCGAGGGCGGGGTCGACTACATGACGCCGCCGATCACCCCCGTGGTCGACCCCGCCGATCCCCTCGCGGCCCACGACGAGTGGAGGTGCTTCCCCGTGGACCCGGGCCTCGACTCGGACCGCTTCATCACCGGATATCAGGTGACGCCCGGGGTCCGGTCCATCGTTCATCACGTCACGGTCTATCGGGTGACCCCCTCGGAGGCGTCGCTGGCGGAGGGCAAGACGAACCAGGACGTGATGACGGAGCTCGACGATGCCTCGCCGGACCGGCCCGGCTGGGAGTGCTTCGGCGGACCGGCCGACGAGCTGCCGTTCCAGCCGCTGTTCGCCTGGGCGCCCGGGCAGGACGTTGTCGAGTTCCCCGGCGGCACCGGGGCGCCGGTCTCCGCGAAGGACGTCTTCGTCGTCCAGGTGCATTACAACATCCATGACGACCACGCGGGCGCCTCCGCCGAGGACTCGACGCGCCTCCGGCTCCGATACGAGGACACCGTGGAGCGGCGCGCCGTGTTCGTCGGGGACGACGGCTTCATGACGACCCTCTTCGAGCCGGACGGCCCGGACACGCTGCCGCCCGGCCAGCAGGACGCCGCCTACACATGGCGCAGGACGCGGGCGGAGCTCGCGCTCGACCCGGCGCTGCCCTCGATCGAGGTTCTCGGCGTGATGCCGCACATGCACGAGCGCGGGCGCACCTTCGACCTGCGCGTGGGGTCGGGGACGCAGGAAAGCTGCATCGCGCGCGTGGACGACTGGGACGTCCACTGGCAGGGCGTCTATTGGTATCGCATGCCGCCGCTGCTCGACCCGAGCTCCTCGCTCGAGGTGACATGCACCTTCGACACGCGCGACGCCGAGGCCCCGGTGCTGCCGGGGTGGGGCACGCAGAACGAGATGTGCAACCTGAACCTCCTGGTCGCGCTGCCGATGACACCGTGACGTCGCGACCGCCCCTCGCCCGCGGTCTCCCGGAGGAGCGCAGGGCGCCACGACGCCCGTTTCCTTTCTGCGTCTTTGCGTTGAAATCTCGCTCCGGATCCCTGACAGGACTCCTGGTGGGTGGAACTAGACCCCGTAGACTTGCTCCACGATCGACGCGATCAGCTCCACGGACAGCGTCACGCCGCGCTGCTGGCGCCACGCGACGTGCCCGTCCGGTCGGATCAGGAGCGCGCCGTCCTGCTCGATCTGCGCGAGCGCGTGCACAGCGGCCTGGTGGCAGGCAGGGATGTCGGCCGAGCCCAGCCTGAACAGCCGGACGCCGTGGCGCGCCTCGACATGCTCGAGCGCCTCGAGGTCCGCGGGCAGCGCCTCGACGGCCGCGCCGAGCAGCAGGATCGAAGCGCCGTAGTCGATCATGGAGCGGCTGCCGCGCTGTCTCCTGTTGCCGTCCAGCCAGAAATGCGGGAATCGCGCGCCCGGCCGCGTCGACGGGATGTACGAGGACACCCGGTCGTCGACCTCCGGCGGCCTCGTGCCGTCGCCGAGCAGCGCGCCCTCTTCATACATGTAGCCGAGGTCGAGCCCTATCCGGTCGAAATGCGACCTCTGCTGCGCGATGGCCGCGAGGACACGCTCTCGCACCGAGGGATCACGATGGTACCGTGAGAGGATGCTCTCTCCGTAATGCTGGACCTGCCGCTCGGTCCAGGCGCGGAGCGGGGCCGGCAGCGCGCGCATCGTGGAGCTCGCCAGCTTCTCGTTGACCCACTGAGCTTCCTCGACCTCGATCCCGAAGGCCTCCGCGACCTCGCTCATCCTCTCGAAGTTGAGCCGGCTCTCGTCGCAGTTCGTCTCGATGACAGGGCGGCGCTCGGCCTCGTAGCTGTCGAGCAGGCCGGGCGCCGCCCGCCGCCCGATCACCATCGCGAGCTTCCAGGCCAGGTTGTGCGCGTCGCCGATGCCGGAGTTCATGCCGAGCCCGCCCGTGGGCGGGAAGCGATGGGCGGCGTCGCCGACCAGGAAGACGCGCCCGCTGCGGAAGCGCTCCGCCACCTGCGCCGTCATGCGCCAGTGGCTCATCGATGTGATCTCGATATCCACGTCGTCCCGCCCGAGCGCCGCCTTGATCTTCCTCTGCATCACCTCGGGCGTGTACTCCTCGATCTTCTCGTGCGGCGTCGCCACGGGGAGGTGAAAGACCCAGCGCTTCTCGACGTGGTGGGCGATGAACACGCTGCCCGGCGCCTTGGGGGAGAAGATGAAGTAGAGCTTGCCCCGGGTGCGGACCACGCGGCGCAGATCCGCCTGAAAATAGGCGTTGACGACGTCGAGCAGCTTGTCCGGGCCCTTCATCTCGATCCCGAGGGCCTTGCGGCTCCGGCTCCCGGCGCCGTCGGAGCAGATGACGTACTGGCTCCGGACGGCGAAGGTCTCACCCGTCGTCCTGTTCGTGATCCGGCTGGTGACGCCCTCCGCGTCCTGCTCGAAGGACTCCCACTGGTGGTGATGGAGCGCCTGGATCCGCGGCGAGGCCGAGACGCGCTCGCGGAGGAGCTTCTCCAGCTCGACCTGCGAGAGGTTGAGGTAGGGCATGGGCGCCTCGAGGTGCTCTCGGTACTTGCGCCCGACGCCGTTGGCTCGCAGATCGATGCATCCGAACTCCTCACCGATCGTGCCGCAGAACAGGATCTTGGCGGCGTCCTCCTCAGGCGACGCCTCCGCGGACAGCTCGCCATGAGCGAGCCCCAGCTCGTGGAGGATCTCGATCGAGCGCGCCGAGAGCTCGTGGGCCTTGGGGTGATTCTCCAGGCCCGGCCGGCGCTCGATGAGCACACAGTCGACGCCGCGCCTGGCGAGGCACAGCGCGCTCACCATCCCCGAGGGGCCAGCGCCGATGATGAGGACAGGCGCAGAGACGGTGCGATCGCTCATGTGGCAGCCCCTTGCTTATGACACAGGGAGACGCCGGCGAAGAGCAGCGCCGCGGACGTGCCGAGGTGCAGCATGTTCGGCGGGAGGAAGCCGAGGAGGACCCGGCCACCGGCGTCGAACTCGGCGCCGGCGGCGCTCTTGAAGACGGCGGCCAGGATGAACCCGCCGATGTGGAGGGCGCCCAGGAACGCGCCTGTCCGGACACGCTCCACGGTGCGCGGCGTGGCCGTCCAGAAGAGGTAGATGGAAGCGACCGCGCCGAGGGCCCCGGCGCTGATCTGCCAGAGCAGGTGGAACCTGGCGTGTCCGGGCCAGTCGGGGTTCCGGAGGTGATGCGGATCGAGGATGTCGATCAGCCCGGTCAACAGGCCGTAAGCGACGGCCGACAGGATGCAGAGGGCCTTGCCCGCGGCCCACGCCGTGGAAGATGGCGCGCGTTCGGAGCTCATGGCAGAGGGATAAAGCACGGGAATCACGTGCACAATGGCCATGAGTGGCCATGGGGTGGCCGGAAATGGCCACGCCCGTGGGAGGCGGGAGGCTCAGATCATCGCCGGTGTTGCGCGTTCCGCGCGCGTCGCGGCGAGCGTGAGCCGGGCACGCTGGCCCGACTGGCGTTCATGATCCTCAGAAGCCCACCACGTCGTCGTAGGCGGGCTTGGGGTTGTGGTTGATATCGAAGAGCAGGGGGAAGTCCTTGCGCCCCGAGCTGAACTCCGACAACCAGGTGTTGTCGTCACAATATCCGATCCGTGCCGGCGACAGCGAGTCAGGGCGTCCAGCGCACGTTGTTGGGTAAGACTACTTACAAAGTGTCTCGATGGGGGTGTTCTTTTCTCCTTCTGCACGCGGGTGAGCCCCGGCCTGCGACGTCGCTGAGCAGGGGGCACCGGTCCTGCGTGGCGCGGTGAATGGGGTCGCCGCTGGCCGCATCCAAGCGGAGACCGAGCGAGCGTCGGCAGCCAGGAGGTCGCCTGGCGTCTCGCTTCGGGGAGGTCGCACGGCTCATGCCGACGTCTCGCTCGATGAGCTGCCCCGGAGGGGAGGGCCCGGTGATCTGGCCGGCCGGTACGAGCGCGAGCACCAGGGAAAGGAAGGATATGGGCACAAAGGCGATTCATGGCCATGCGTGGCGTCTTGCTGCATGGTGTTTTGCGCGATGGGGGGTGCTGCTCTTGCTCATCGGCCTGCCGTGCGGGCTCGGATGTGCGGCGCCTGCGGGTGAAGCGCTCGACGTCGAGGCGCTGGAGGCGCAGTTCGAGGAGCGCGCCCGGGCCGTGCTCCGCGGCGGCGACGCGCTCCGGCCCGCCGCGGGGGGCTTCGCGCTCGCGCCGAGCCCGTCGCGAGGTGGCCTCTCGCTCGCGTTCCCCTCGGACGGGAGCGGCGCCGTGCGGTTCGGCCTGCCGGACGGGCTAGGCATCGACGTGCGCGAGGTCGGAGTGCGCGGTGAAGGCCAGAAGGCCGGCGCCGCCCTCGCGTACCCTCGCGCGGGTGGTTTTGCGCTCTGGACTGCGCAGCGACACGGCGTGGAAGAATGGCTCTGGTTCCCCGAGGGGGCGCCGGCCGGAGAACCGCTCGCCTCGTGGCAGGTCGAAGGGGCGCGCCTCCAGCGCCGCGGCGCGAACGTGGAGGTCCTCGGCGCGGCAGGGGAGGCGAGGATCATCGTGTCGGCTCCCGAAGCCTATGCTTCGCCGCTCGGGCGCATCGCGACCCGGCTGGACGTGCAAGGCGATGTGATCTCGCTCTGGGTCGAGGAGACAGGCATGCCGCTCCTCGTTGACCCGGCGTGGACCGTCACGGCCGCACCCGAGGCGACGCTCCGCGAGGCGCATGCGGCGACCTCGCTCGCGGACGGCAGGGTGCTCATCGCGGGCGGGTACAAGCAGGATACTGACTACACCCTGTTCCCGGTCGCCACCGCGGCCATCTACGATCCCGTGCTCGACGCCTGGGTGCCTGCTGCTCCGATGAACGAGCCGCGGGGGGCTCACCAGGCGACCCTGCTCGCTGACGGCAGGGTGCTTGTCACGGGTGGCGGCGGGTCGCTCGGCACGGGTGTCGGCACGGCGGAACTCTATGATCCAACGACCGACACGTGGACCTTCGCCGCACCCATGACCTCGGCGCGGGGGGGGCACACCGCGACGGTGCTCGACGACGGGCGGGTGCTCGTCGCCGGGGGCCTCGCGGCGGCCACCGCCGAGATCTACGATCCCGCGACGGGCGGCTGGTCGCCGACGCCCGCGATGGCCATCGCGCGCAACGACCACACGGCGACGCGTCTGCTGGACGGCCGCGTGCTGGTCGCGGGAGGCAGGACCGCGACGAGCAACACCTCCTCCAGCGTCGAGATCTACGACCCCACCACCGGCGCGTGGACCCCGGGGCCGAGCATGCTTCAAGCCAGATCCGGGCATACGGCGACCTTGCTGGAGGACGGGGACGTGCTTGTGGTGTCCAGCTGGGGGGTCGCGACCGAGGTCTACGATCCTGACACCAACGCATGGACGCCCGCGGGCCCGCTGAGCGTGCCGCGCGACAGGCACACGGCGACGCGCCTGTGCGATGGGCGGGTCGTCGTCTCGGGCATGGGATCGAACCTCCACATTGCCTATCCGGTCGAGGTCTACGATCCGAGCACGCGAACGTTCTCGTCAGGTCCCGTGAACGACGGGGCCCGCCGCGCAGGTACGGCGACCCTGCTTCCGGATGGCAAGGTCCTTTTCGTCGGCGGCCTGCGCCATCCGGGGGCCGAGATCTATGATCCCTCGGCCGCCCCCGCAGGCACGCCGATCGGACCAGTGAACAAGCCGCGGAACTTCGCAAAGGCAGTGGAGCTCCCGGACGGAAAGATCCTGATCGCGGGCGGCATCGGCCCGATTGCGGTCAACGAGCTTTACGACCCCTCGAGCATGACGCTCTCCACGGCGGCTCCCTTGAACTTCGCGCGGTCTTCTCCCGATCTGACACGCCTCGCCGACGGCAGGGTGCTCATCAGCGGCGGTATCCCGAACGACTCTCCAGCGCTGGAGTTGAACAACGAGATCTACGATCCGGCGGCGAATGTCTGGACGCTGACCGCGCCGGACAGCGTGTGGCGATCCAAGCACACGGCGACCTTGCTCGGGAGCGGCGAGGTGCTCATCGCGGGAGGTGAGATGTTTTTTGACCCCCTCGACCCGTACACCATCGACAGGATCCGATCGGCCGCGCTGTACCGGCCGGCCGACGACACCTGGGTCCCTGTGGCGCGGATGAACGTCGGGCGCGCGGAGCACGCGGCGACGCTGCTGCAAGACGGCAGGGTGCTGGTCGTCGGCGGGCGCAACGGACTCGAAGACAGCACGGGCCCCTCGACCGCGGTAGCGCTCGCCAGCGCCGAGATCTACGATCCAGCGACCCATACCTGGTCGCTGGCGGCACCCATGGGGACGCCTCGGAGCCACCCTGCGGCGACGCGGCTCCTGGACGGCCGCGTGCTCGTCGTCGACACGACGGCGGAGGTCTACGACCCGGCGACGAACGTCTGGACTCCCACGGGGCCGATGTTGATTGGGTCGGGCGTGAACAACTCGGCCCTGCTGTTGTCGACGGGCGAGGTGCTCGCCATCGGCGGGACGGTCGCGCAGATCTATCGTCCTTCGACGAACTCCTGGACACCCGCCCCATCCACCGTGATGTCCCACCTCGCTCATGTGACCGCGCTGCTTCCGGGCGACCAGGTCCTCGTCGTGGACGGGAAGAAGGATGCGGAGCTGTACGATCCCCATCCGCGGAGCGCCGGGGACAATGGCTGCGGCCCGGGTGGAGACAGCGGCGCTGGCGGCGGAGACGGCGGAGACGGCGGTGCGGGCGGCGCTGGCGCCGGAAGCGGCGGCGTGGGCGCTGCTGGTGGCGTGGGCGGCGCTGGTGATGCTGGTGGCGTCGGCGCAGCTGGTGGCATTGGCGCCGCTGGTGGCGGAGACGGCGGTGCGGGCGGCGCTGGCGGTGTGGGCGGTGCTGGCGATGCGGGTGGCGCTGGCGGTGTCGGCG
Source organism: Sorangium sp. So ce693 (assembly GCF_051521375.1). NCBI lineage: Bacteria > Pseudomonadati > Myxococcota > Polyangiales > Polyangiaceae > Sorangium > Sorangium sp. So ce693. The sequence goes on along the minus strand of NZ_CP150347.1, from coordinate 9,652,097 downwards.
GTGCTGGCACCGCTGGCGGCGTTGGCGACGCGGGTGGCGCCGGCGGTGTGGGCGGTGCTGGCACCGCTGGTGGCGTTGGCGACGCGGGTAGCGCTGGCGGTATGGGCGGTGCTGGTGGCGCTGGCGACGCGGGTGGCGCTGGCGACGCGGGTGGCGCTGGCGGCTCTGGCGGCGGCGACAGCGCCGTGGGCGGCGCTGGTGGCGTGGGCGGCGCCGGCGGCGACGAAATGAGCTCGTCCGTTGGCTCGGCGGGCGGAACCTCGACGGGCACGGCCGGCGGAGGCGGCGGGAACGGTGCAGGAGGCTCCGGCGGCCCAGGGACAGCTACCGTATCGAGCAGCGCTGCGGGGGCCGGACCCGATGAAACCACGGGGTCATCGAGCTCATCGACCGGCCCCGGAGAGGGATCGCCGAGGGACCACGGCTGCACCATGGGGCCAGCGGCGTCAGGTAGCGGAACCATGGCCTTCTATCTCGCCGTCGCCGGAGCCGCGCTTCAGCGTCGACTCTCGCGGTCGCGGGTCGGCGGCCGCTCCAGCCGCGCTCGTCCTCGGTAGTCCGTCTCCCTGCTTTCTGATTCTCTCGCCACAATGCCACTAAAATGAGGGGGGCAGCTGGCGGCCTCATCTCGTGGCCTTCGCCCGCGCCGCAGGCGCCTTGGCGGCTCCGCCGCTCTTCGCCTTCGCCCGCGCCGCAGGCGCCTTCGCTGCACCCCCGCCTTTAGCCCGCGCCGCAGGCGCCTTGGCGGCTCCGCCGCTCTTCGCCTTTACCCCCGCAGCAGGCGCGTTGGCGGCTCCGCCGCTCTTCGCCTTTACCCCCGCAGCAGGCGCGTTGGCGGCTCCGCCGCTCTTCGCCTTCGCCGGCGCCGCAGGCGCCTTCGTGGATCCATTCTTCCCGAAGCGCACCTCGAACGCGCCGGCGTCCTCCTCCATGAATCGGAGGAGCGCCTCCCCTTCCTCGGCGAGCTGCTCGCGCGCCGCCTTGCCAAGGGCCTCGAACGGATCGAGCACGAGCGCGGCCGTGGCCTTCTTCCGCTCGATCGTCCATGTGCCGGCCACGAACCCGTCCACGAGGAACGTCGGCAGGATCCGCAGGTTGGCGGACATGACGATCCGCGGGCGATGCTCGTCCGCGATGACCCGCGTGCGGTCGTCGTGCGCGAGAAGGAGGTTGTCGTAATCGGGGAGAAACCGGGCCGGCGCGGCGGTGTCCGCGGGCGGCCGCGGCGCGTCGGGCAGGTCGAAGAGCTCCCGGCCTCGCTCGTCGCGGAACACGCAGAGCTGCTCTCGCAAGGCGTGGAGCACCTCCTTGACGCGGGTCAGGCCGGACCACGTTTGCACGTCGGTCGCTGTCGCCGGGCCGAACGACGCGAGGTAACGGAGCACGAGCGCCTGCGGGGCGCCGCCGTCGCGGAGCGGTTTGCCGAGCCAGGACGCCGCCGGGGCGAAGTCCGCCGTTCCCGGATATGCCCACGGGGTCTCGGCGGGCACCTGGACGACGGGCAGGTGCATGCGCACCGCGAGGGCCATGGCGCGCACGTCGCCGTCGGCGTGGAGCTCGGCCAGGTGATCGCGCAGCTCGTCCATGGTCCGCGGCTCCGCGTCGAAGTACGCGCGCGCCAGGGCGACCAGCCGAGCGATGTCGAGGGCGTCCGCGCGCTCGCGGAGGACCGACCGCATCCCGGCGTGGAGCACCGGCGCGATGATCGGGTGCAGATCCAGGTAGTCCCTTGCGCTCACGAGGTGCAGCGTGCCGCGCAGGAACGGCGCCCGGACGACCTCGCGGCGCACGACGAGCTGGACGAGCTGCTCGCGCCGGAACGCCGCCAGCCGCGACCAGAGCCCGATGAAAGGCGGCCGCGCCAGCTGGGCCTGGAGGGCGATCAGCCGCTCGATCCCGTGGACGACCGTGGTTTGCTCCCGCGCGAGCAGCATCTGCCGCGCGAGCGTGGCCCGGTTGAGGTCTCTTCGTGTCAGCGTCGGGACGGTCATGCAGCCCGCGAGCTTACGCGAAACGGGGCTCATCCTCTATGGGTCGCCTGCTGCTCCTGGCCAGAGCAGCAGGTCGCGAGGCTCACGTCTGGATTCAGGGGGCGAGGACGAACGAGAACAGCGCCTCCTCGTCTCGATTGGGTCAGAATCGATAGAGCACGTTGTCCTTGTCGCCAGAGACATAGATCGTCCCTGACGGGCCCACGGCGACGCCGCTCAACGCGTAGGTCGGCACCGTCCCCGTGACCCCTTCGAGCCCCACCTTGAGGTGCTTTTTCACGACCCAGGTGTCCCCGGTCGCCGGGTCCACGCGCAGCAGGCGGCGCTTCCCGACCTCCACGACGAGCAGGGTGCCGTCGAGATCGACGGCCATCCCCTCCGGCTGATCCAGGCCGTCGGCCACCACGAGCGGCGGAGAGAGCGTCACGCCCCCTGCCGCCACCTGGAGGACCTGTCCCGTGGCCCAGTCGGCGGCCCAGAGGTCGCCTCCCGACACCGCGAGGCCCGAGGGCACGGTCATCGGCGCGAGCGTCACGAGGCTGCCGCCGCCCGTCCGGCGGACGATGCGCGCCGCGCCCGGCCCCGCGCCGAGCTCGGCCACCACGAGATATCCCTGGAACCGGACCGCGTTGAGCGGCGAGACGAAGTCATTGTACGTCTCGAGGACCGTCGCCGTCGCCGGGTCGTAGGTCTGGACCACGCTGCTGAACCACGCGGTCAAGATCAGGTTCGAGCCGTCCGCCGCCACCGTGGCAGGCCCATGAAAATCCGACTGGCCGAGGAACGAGCGCTCCACGCCCAGCGGAGCGCCCGTGTCCCCGTCGAACTTCCGCAGCGACGACAGATCGGCCACATAGACCGATTCGCCACATCCTTCGGTCGTCACGGCCACGCCGCCGGGCATGATCATGCCGCCCGGCATGATCGTGCGCTCCTGGCCGTTCGGCTTGATACGGACGATGAAGCCGTCGCTGGCGCTCGAGACGTAGAGATTGCCCTGCGGGTCGAAAGCGAGGTTGTCGAGCCCCGGCGTGAGCTCCGCGATGACCTCCTTCTCGCCCGTCTCGATGTCGACCCGCACCACCTCGCCGTTCTGATCGACCACGTGGAGCCGGCCGAGCCCGTCGAACTTGGCCGCCGCAGGGATGAAGAAGCCGTCGGCGACCGTCTGGAGGTCGCACTCCACGTCTGGGTCGACAGCGCCAGTGCAGGAGTCCACATCGATGCTGATCACCCTGCCTTGCGTCCAGATCGGCCCGTACAACCTGCCGTCGGGCCCCCAGTCCATGCCGTTCAGGAAGCCGAGGTTGCTCGCGATGTGGCGCGGCGGAGCCGACAGCTCCGGATCGACCTCGTAGAGCCCGTCACCGAAGAAGTCGAGCGCCACGAAGAGCCGCCCCGTATCGGAGAACGTGATGGGGTTGACCCCCGGCGCGACGAACTGCTCGGTGATCGCGCCCGACGGCGCGTGCCTCACGACATTGCCAGGGATGAGCGAGGTCCAGTAGAGCGAGCCATCCGGGCCGAACGTGAGGTCGTCCGGGCCATCGATCCCGTCCGACGCGTCGAGCCGATCCACGATGGCTCCGCTGTTGCGGTTCACGATGGCGATCTCATTGCCAAGGAAGCTCGCGACGTACAGCCGACCATCCGGCCCCACATTCATCCCATTGGTGCCGTGCATCGGCGACCCCTCGGCGAGGATCGGCCGCTTCGCATGCGCCGGCGGCGAGGCTGCCAGGAGCACCGTGCCAGCGAGCACGAACGCAAAAAGCCTGTGCATAAGCTCTCCCTTCAGCGCCGCACCTGGACCGGCACACCCAAGGATCACGATGACGTCAGGCGCGAGACCAGCGCGACGGCGCGAACCTCCGGCGGACTTTGTAGTCACGCGGGGTTGTTCTTACGCTAACATAATCAGGAGGCTTACCCAAGCCCAAAATTCGTGCAATGGGTGCGGACGCGTCGACATCGCCGGCGCTGCCGGCGTCGTCGCGATCGTGAGTTCCTGGGCGACCATCCCGCGCGGCGCGCGCCGCGTGACACCCGAGCCGGCGTGGTGGTATGCGTCGGAGTCGATGGCTGCCAGCATCTGCCTGCCTGCGTACAACGAAGTCCGCACCATCGAGGCGACCCTCACCGAGCTGTCGCGGCTCGGCCCCGAGGTGGACGAGATCCTCGTCTGTCTCAACGGGTGCACGGACGGCACCGAGCGTGTCGTCGAGGCGTTCCGGGAGCGGGAGCCGCGGCTCGCCGTCATCGAGAGCGAGCTCGGAAAGAACAACGCATGGAACGCCCTCGTGGCCCGGGCGCGCAACCGTCGCCTCGTGTTCACGGACGCGGACGTGCGCCCGGCCGAGGGCTCCATCTCGGCCCTGCTGCGCGCCCTGGAGCGCTCTCCGCACGCCGCCGTCGCCGCGGCCTTCGAGCAGCCGCGCGGGGCGCCGCCCCCGCCGCTCGGCACCGTCCTCCGCCTGCTGACGACCAGCCTCGGTCAGGACTACATCTCCGGTCGCCTCTATGCCATCGATCGCGATCGGCTGGGCGCGGTGATGGCCGAGCGTGGGCTCCTGCCTGCCGGGACGCTGCCTCGGCTGCCCGTCGACCTCGTGACCGAGGACTCGTGGCTCACGGCGCTCGTCGCCGGCGATGCGCTGGTCGTGGTCCCCGAGGCGCCCATCCACTTCGAGGTGGACAGCATGGCCGACGTGGTCCGCGCGCTCGCGCGCAACGCCGCCGCGAGAGAGCAGCTCCGCTCGTGCTACCCGGAGCTCCACCGCCGCGACGGCGCCCGCCTGCTCTCGGCGCAGACGGCGGCGAAGATCCTCCTCGACCGGCTGAGATCGGCGCCGGGGCCCGGCGCGGTCACGCGCGGGCTCGGGGGAATGGCCCTCAGGGCCGCGATCCACCGCGTGCTCGGACAGCGGATCCGGGCGCAGCGCGATCGCATCCTGGCGGACGTCAGCGCCGGCCGCGGCGGGCGCGTCATGGCCACCTCCGGCCGCCTCCCGTCGAAGGGCGGCTGAGCGCCTGCCCCGGCTGGGCGCCTCCAGAGCGGCAAACGGTTCAACCCCGCCAGAAAAGAGCAGAATTTCGAACCGCCAAGCGCGCCAAGGACGCCAAGACGCCAGAATATTTTCTGCTCTTGGCGTTCTTGGCGCCTTGGCGGTTCATTTCACGTTCGCTCGACGTGATCGGCGTTCGTGCGGCTGAGCTTGTATCCCGCGAGCCTGCTCCCCGCGCTCATCGCCGGACGTCAGACGCGCGGGCGGAACCAGTCGATCGTGCGATCGAGGCCCGAGTCGAGATCCACCACAGGGCGCCACCCGAGCAGCTCCGTCGCCCGGGAGATGTCGGGCCTGCGCCGCTGGGGATCGTCGATGAGGCCATCGCTCATCGTCAGCTTCGCGCGCCCGCCGGTCTTGCGGATGATGAGCTCGGCGAGGTCCTGCATCCTCGTCTCGGCCGGATTCCCGAGGTTGACCGGCCCGGTCAGGTCCTTGGCGTTCATCACGCGGACCAGCCCCTCGATCAGGTCGCTGACGAAGCAGAACGAGCGCGTGCGGTGGCCTCCGCCGTACAGCTCCAGCGCCTCGCCGCGCAGCGCCTTCACAACGAAGTTGGCGATGACCCGGCCGTCGTTCCGGTCCATGTTCGGGCCATAGGTATTGAAAATGCGCACGATGACGGTATCGACGTTTCGGGTCTGGCGGTACTCCCAGAAGTACGTCTCCGCGACCCGCTTGCTCTCGTCGTAGCAGGCCCGCGGCCCGATGGGGTTGACGTTCCCCCAGTAGTCCTCGTGCTGCGGGTGGACGAGCGCGTCGCCATAGACCTCCGAGGTGGAGGCCTGCAGGACCCGGGCCCCCAGGTCCTGCGCCAGGCGGAGGACGTTGATCGCGCCGAACACGTTCGTGTTGAGCGTGTGCACCGGATCGGCCCGGTACTTCACGGGCGACGCCGCGCAGGCCATGTTGTAGATCTGCTCGACCTCGAAGCGGAGCGGCTCGCTCACGTCGCAGCGGTGCAGCTCGAACCGCGGGTTCTTCAGCAGCGGCCCGAGGTTCTCGTCACGCCCCGTCACCATGCTGTCGACGCAGATCACGTGGTGCCCGTCGGCCAGAAGCCGTGCGCAGAGGTGCGACCCGAGGAAACCAGCCCCACCCGTGACCAGGATTCGCTTGCTCGCACTCATCGGAAAAATACCTCCTTGACGCGCTGTTCTGTAAAGCTCGGGGCCGTGGCACCGTGATCGGTCGAAGGACCTTTACCATAGGAAATAGTAATTACAAAGACCGGATGACATCTGGAGGCGAGTTCCTTATCATGCCGGGTGTGCACCGCTCGCCTCGCTACCTGGGTTCGCTCGTCCGCGCAAAGCTCGCCCGCGAAGCGCGTCCGATCTGGGTGGATGTGTGTGTTACCAATCGATGTCATCTGAGCTGCGAGTACTGCTACGGCGACTACCACCACCGGCAGGACGACATCGGGCAGCTCAAGGTCGAGCAGCTGTGCGCGATCGTGGACGAGGCGGCGGCGCTGGGGACGGCGGTCCTGACGCTCACGGGCGGCGAGCCGATGCTGCACAAATCCATCGGCCGCATCATCGAGCGGGCGGTGAGCCGAGGGATCTCGGTCGGAATGGTCACCAGCGGATTCCGCGTCAAGGAGCGGGTAGATGAGCTCGCCAACCTGAGCTCGATCGTCGTGAGCGTCGACGGTCCGGAGCCGATTAACGATCTGAACCGCGGTCAGGGGACCTTCGCCGTGGCCATGACGGCGCTCGAGGCGTGCGAGGCGCGCGGCATTCCGCGCATCGTGAAGGCGGTGCTGAACCGCCGGAACAAGGACCAGGTGCCCTGGCTCCTCGAGCTGGCGGGCCGCTTCGGCGCGCGGCTCGAGGTCGTCATGAGCTACGCGCCGCAGTCCGATCGGCAGCTGCGCGTGCACGGCGACAACTCCCTCGACGCGAGCGAGCGGCAGGCCCTGGCGGACGCGCTTCTCGAGCAGAAGCGGCGGGGGGCGCCGATGGTCTTTCGCGAGCTCGTCTGGGAGAACATGGCGCGCTGGTGGCAACACCACGACGCGGATCGCGTCACCCTGGAGGAGCGGCGAGAGCGCTTCCCGTACCTCCCGTGCAGCGCGGGCCGGTACTACGCCTTCATCGACGGCGACGGCCGCATGTACCCGTGCAACCAGCGGCTCGCGGACTTCCCCGCCAGGAGCGTGCTCGAGGTCGGCGTCCGGGCCGCGTGGGAGCACCTGCGCGATCACGGCTGCTTTGCCTGCGCGGCGCCGTGGCTCAACCAGCAGCACCTCGTGAGCAGCGAGCAGCTCCTCGCGCGCAGCCTGGGGCGCGATCTGCTGGCGCGGGTCGCGCGTGCCTGAGCGGACGCTCGCCATCGTCGTGCTCGGCGGCTCGCGCGGGATCGGGCGGGCCATCGTCGCGCGCGCGCTCGCGGAGGGGCACCGGGTGTTCGCCGGGGCGCGGGACGAGCGGGCGCTCCTCGCATTGCAGCAGAGCGCAGCGCCCGAGGGCGCGGGCCGCCGGCTCGGCACGGGCGTGGTGGATGTCGGCGACGACGCCTCCCAGCGCGCCTTCTTCGGCGCGGCGCGCGCTTTTCTCGGGGGGATCGACGTCGTCGTCAACAACGCCGCCCGGGAGGGCTACGGGCGCCTCGACGAGATGGCGCTCGAGGACGTGGAGGCGATCGTCCGCACCAACCTCCTCGGCGTCATCCTCGGCTGCCGGCACGCGGCGCAGGCGATGGGGGACGGCGGCGGCCACATCATCAACGTCGGCTCCGAGGTCTCGTTCCGCGCCGTGCCCATGAAGAGCGTCTACTGCGCCACGAAGTTCGCCGTCCGTGGCCTCAGCGACGCGCTCGAGCTCGAGCTCGCGCCCCGGGGGATCCGGGTCTCCCAGGTGCACCCCGGCTGGGTGGACACGGGCCTGCACGAGGACGAGCGGCGGCGCCGGGGCTCGGTGTCCCGGCCGCACGACGGCGGCGTCCCGGTGGACCGGGTCGCCGAGAGCGTGGCCGCGCTCTGGCGCGAGCCGCGGGCGCAGGGCGGCGCTCCGCTGCGGCTCCGCCTCCGCAGCGTGGTGGGAGAGCTCTTTCCGGCGTGGGCGCGGTGGCGGACGCGCCGGGCGTTCGGGGAGCAGCTGAGAGAGGGCTGAGGCGAGACGGCAGGGCGGGGGACCGCCGCGACGCCGGACCGGAGACCACCAGGAGGTTTTCTTGACCGTTGCAACGACGTCCTTCGCTCAACGTGCAACCGCGCCGCCTCCTCCGGCGGATCCGGGCGCTCCCGTCGTCGTCGAGGGCCTCGACGCGGTGGGGGACGTGCTGCACCGGGCGCGCGAGCGGGCGCAGGCCGTCGCGATCGCCTCGCGGGACCTCGAGTGGCTCGCGGAGCGCCTCGGCCTGTCCGAGCGGACGGCGGAGGGGCTCCCGGTGGTCCGGTTTGGCTCGGGCGAGCGGGGCGGCCTCGACGCAGCGGCCACCCGGGCCGTCGAGATGCTCGTGGCCCTGTCGGTGCTGCTCGGGGGCGCGCCGCTGTGGCTGACGATCGCGCTGCTGATCCGCCTCGAGTCCCCGGGCGGGGCGTTCCACGTCGCCCCGCGCGCAGGGCTGCGCGGGAAGCCGTTCCTGTTCTTCAAGTACCGGACGATGCGGACGCGGCGCCGGGACGGCGAGGACAGGAGCGACGCCGCGCGGCTCTCGGTCATCCGCGGCGAGATCCCCGGCTTCGTGCGCGACGATGGGGTCGTCATCCCCAAGCACCCGAGGGATCCGCGCATCACGCGGCTGGGCGGCGTCCTGCGCTGGCTGTGCCTCGACGAGATCCCCCAGCTCCTCCACGTCCTCAAAGGCGACATGGCCCTGGTGGGGCCGAGGCCCTATCCGATGGCGGAGTACGACGCGCTCAAGGCGTGGCACCGCCTCCGCACCGACGGCCGTCCCGGGATCACGGGCCTGTGGCAGGTCGTGGCGCGCAACCAGGTGACCTTCGACCAGAGCGTCATCCTCGACATCTACTACCTGGCCAACGCCAGCTTCTGGGGCGACCTGAAGATCATGGCGATCACGCCGCTGCGCATGCTCTTCGGCGTGGGGAGCTACTGACGTGGCACGCCGGGCGATCGACGACGCCGCGAGAGGCCCGCTCCTCGGCCGCTCAGGAGGCCCCGAGGTGGTCCCTGACGCGAAAGAGGACGATCACCTCGCCGGCCACAAGGCCGAGCGTGACCACGAGCTTCACCGCGGCCGCGCCGGCGGCGCCGTGCGCGGGCACCGCCCACAGGTCCCCGGCGGCGATGAGGAGCACGGTGGCCGTCCAGAGGGCCGCGTACGGGCGCTGCTGGCCCGCGGCGAACAGCATCGGGCCGATGGCGAGCTCCGGCACCATCCACACGAGCGCCGTGGTCAGGAGCTGCAGCGGCAGCACGGCGCTCGCGTAGTCGGGGCCGAACACGATCCGGACGAGCGGCTCGCCGATCCACCACACGACGGCGCTCATGAGCGCGCCCGCGGCCATGAGCCCGACGAAGGTGAGCGTGGCGAGGCGCCTGCGGGCGCTCGCGGAGCGGCTGGCGACGAAGGCGGGGAAGACCGCCGCGCGCACGACGCCCGGCAGCATCATGGCGCCGCCGATCATGCGCTGGACCGCGCTCATGTCGCCGACCGCGTGGGGGGTGCTCATCCAGCCCAGCATCAGGAGATCGAGCTGGAAGTAGAGGGGGCTGGCGAGCATCACCACAGCGAGCGGCCCGGCCTCGCGGAGGAAGCCCTGCGGCAGCGCCGCGCCCTCGCTGGACCACTGCCGGCGCTCGAGCAGCTGGGCGGCGAGGGTCAGGGCCAGCGTGAGGGCGACCAGGTGGCCCGCGACGAGGCTCCACGCCAGGCCGAGCGCGCCGAGCCCCGAGAGCAGCGCCCCCGTCCCCAGGCCGAAGGACGTGACGGCCATGGTGACCGCCACCATCACCTCGCGCTCCATCCGCTGGTGCCCGCGGAACACCTGGTTGAGCATCTCGACGAACGACGCCATGAGCCACGCGGCCGTCAGCAGCCACACGAGCGTCCGGCGCGGCGAGGCCGCGCCCGCGAGGAGGCCGACAACGAGGCCGACGGCGCCGGCGGCCAGCGTCACGGCGAGCTTGAGGCGCACGAGCGGGCCGATGGGAGCGCCGGGATCGCGGGCCACCTCCCGCGCGATGAACAGGTGAAGGCCGAGGTCCGCGAGCTCGCCGAGCAGGAAGCCCACGGCGAAGGCGTAGCTGTAGTCGCCGAAGCCCGCCGGCCCCAGGAGCCGCGCGGCGACCACGGCGAGGAGCATGCGGACGCCGCGCGAGACGAGATCGCTCGCGGTCTTCAGCGCCATGCTGCCCGAGACGCTTCGCCTCGCCGGCGGCGGGGCGTCCTCGCGGAGCGCCGACGACGTCATGGATCGAGGAGATCCCTCACCGGAGGTCGCCGCGCGCGCATGCCGCTCCCCTATCGCCCCGATCGCGGTGCGGTTCAACTTCCCGGCAGCAGTCACGTGAAGCGGCAGGGCGCCGCGCGCCGTGCGTGAAGGATCGAATCCAGGAGAGGACCACGTGAAGACAAGCACGGATGGCAACGTTTCGTTGGTGCAGCTCAGGCGGAAGGAGTCGCTGGTCTCGGCGGACATCGAGCCGCCGGAGATCCTGCTCGAGCGAGCCCTCGCCCTGGCGGTGCCGGCCGCGCGCCCGGCCGCCGCGCCGCGGCCCCACGGCCAGACCCGAGCGCTCACGCGCCGCGGCGTGCTGTGGCTCGGGCAGACGTGCAACCTGCGCTGCCACTTCTGCTACTTCCTCGATCGGATCGAGGACAAGGAGCACCCCGAGCACCCGTTCATGTCGCTGGAGAAGGCGCAGGAGATCTGTCGGACCCTCGTCGAGTTCTACGGGAACGACGCGATCGACATCCAGGGCGGCGAGCCGACCATCTGGCGCGACATCCACGCGCTGATCCGGTACTGCGCCGGGATCGGCCTCGCGCCGACGCTCATCACGAACGCGCTGGTGCTCGACAAGCGCGACAAGGCGCAGCAGTTCAAGGACTCCGGCGTCGCCGACTTCCTCGTCAGCGTCCAGGGGCTCGGGAAGGCGCACGACGCGGCCGTGGGCGTGAGCGGCGCGCACGTGCGCCAGATGCGCGCGCTGAACCACCTCATCGCGCTCGACGTGCCGTTCCGCGTGAACTGCGTGATGTCCAAGCTCGCGGTGCCGCAGCTGCCGGCGATCGCGAAGCTGTCGGTGGAGCTGGGGGCGCGCGCCGTCAACTTCCTCGCCTTCAACCCCTTCGCGGATCAGCGCAAGGAGGGCGCCCGCACCGCGGAGAACGTGCCTCGTTATGGCGACCTGCGGGGCCCGCTCGACGAGGCCCTGGACGTGCTCGCGCAGGCCGGCGTGGAGGCGAACGTCCGGTACCTGCCCCACTGCATCGTCCCCGAGCGCCACTGGTCGTCTGTGTACAACTACCAGCAGCTCTCGTACGACCCGCACGAGTGGGATTTCGCGAGCTGGACCTGGACCAACAAGGGCCCGCAGCGGATGCGGGCCGGCGCGGTGTCGCCGCCCGTTCCGCTCGGCGCGCGGCCGCGCCTCGGCCGGCTCCGGCAGCCGCTCCTCCGCCTGGCGGACGCGATCGACCTCCGGGGCCGGATGCTCCGCGCCGACACGAACCCGCGGCTCGGCCCCGTGATGAGGAAGCTGGAAGGGCTGTCCTACAGGCTCCTCCGCCGCCGCGGGGATCGCGATGAGGCCTACCGCCACGACGCGCTGAACCGCGTCGAGCACAACGGCTACCAGAAGGGGGCGGGGTGCCAGCGGTGCGCGCTCCGCGACATCTGCGACGGGTTCCACGGCGACTACGTCGCGATGTTCGGCACCGACGAGGCGCGGCCCGTCCTCGATCGCGAGCCGGTCACCGATCCTCGCGCGTTCATCAGCGCGCAGGGCAAGGTGGCGCCGGCCAGGGGCGAGGCATGACCGTCGCTGCGCCCTCGAGCGCGCCCCGGGTCGACGTCCTCGGCGTCCCCGTCACGCGGCTCTCCTTCGAGCAGCTGCTGCGCCGCCTGGACGAGGCGTTGCAGGCCGAGCGCGAAAGGCCCGACTACTACACCTACGTCAACGCGTACTGCGCCACGCTGGCGGCGCGCGAGTCGCCGTACCGCGCCTCGGTATCCCGGGCCGACGTCGTGTACGCCGACGGCATCGGGGTGGTCTGGGCGGCGCGGCTGCTGGGCGGGCCGTGCCCGGAGCGGATCAACGTGGGCCCGGTCGAGCTGGGCCGGATCGCGGACCTCTGCGCCGAGCGCGGGGCGTCGGTCTTCCTGCTCGGCGGCGCGCCCGGGATCGCCGACGAGGTCGCGCGCCGCCTGGCCGCGGAGCGCCCGGGGCTCCGGATCGCCGGCGTTCACCACGGGTACTTCGCCCCCGAGGAAGAGGCGGCGGTGGTCCGGGAGATCAACGGCTCGGGCGCCGCGTTGCTCATCGTCGGCCTCGGCCCGCCCAAGCAGGAGCTCTGGGTGAGCCAGCACCTCGGGGCGCTCCAGGTGCGCGCCACCTGGTGTATGGGGGGGCTGCTGGATCAGGTGGCGGGCGCCGTCGCGTACCCGCCCGAGTGGGTGCGCCGGAACCACGTCCAGTGGCTCTACCGCCTGGCGGTCGAGCCGCGGCGGCTCTGGCGGCGGTACCTGCTCGGCATCCCGGAGTTCATCGGCCGCGTCGTACACCAGCGCCTTCGTCCGGAGAGACAAGCATGAGCGACCAGCGACCCTTCATCCCCATGGTCTTGCCGCAGGTGGACGAGCCGGACGCGATCGCGGCGCAGATCGCCGACGTCCTGCGCTCGGGGCGGCTGAGCAACGGCGGCCCGCTCGCGGAGGGCTTCGAGCGGGCGATCGCGGCGTTCCTCGGCGTCGAGGAGGCCGTGGCCGTCTCGAACGGCGCCGTCGCGATCAGCCTCGCCATCGAGGCCGCGGCGGTGCGGCGGGGCAAGGCGATCCTCCCGGCCTTCACCTTCATCGCGACGCTCAACGCCGCGGTGCACGCGGGCTTCGAGCCGGTGTTCTGCGACGTCGACCCGGAGACCTGGACGCTGGATCCGGGGCACCTGCGCCGCCTGCTCGCGGAGCACGGCGCGACGCTGGTCCTCCCGGTCAACGTGTTCGGCGTCCCGCCCGATCTGGCCGCCATCGCGCGCGAGGCCCGCGGCGCCGGCGCGGCCGTGATCTACGACAACGCGCACGGCATGGGCACCGAGACGGCGAGCCGGGAGGCCGAGGCGCTCCTCACCGCGACGACCTACTCGTTGCACGCCACCAAGGTCCTCGTGGCCGCGGAGGGCGGCGTCGTCGTCTCCCCGGACCGGGAGGTCAGCGCGTCGATGCGCCGGCTGCGCAACCACGGGCTCGCGCAGCCGCTCTCGGCGTCGGTCCCGGGGATGAACGCCAAGCTGGACGAGCTGCGCGCCGCCCTGGCGCTCGCGTCGCTCCGCCGGCTCCCGGAGGCGCTGGCCCGCAGGCGGACGTACCTCGACCGGCTGCGCGCGGCCCTGTCCCGGCACCCGCAGGTGTACCGCGCCCAGCGCATCCCGCCGGGCGTGACCCCCAACGGGCAGAACCTCGGGGTCGGGTTGATCGACGCCCCGATCGACGACGCCATCGCGGCCTTCGCGCGGCGCGGCGTCGAGGCGCGCCGGTACTTCTACCCGCCCCTGCATGCGCTGGACTGCTTCCCCGCGGGCGTCGCCCTCCCGAACACGGACCGGCTCTGCGCGGGCCAGGTTTGCCTGCCCCTGCACGGCCGGATGAGCGAGGAGACGCTCGAGCGCGTCGAGGCCGCCATCCACGGCGTCGCGGAGGAGCTGGAGGCGCGGCGGCTGCTCGCGCGCTCCTCGATGCCCGCCCTCCTGGGCGCGACGTAGGGGCGGCTCCAGGGATCCGACGCCATGCGCATGGAAGGAGCGTGGGACCGCCTGAGCACCGCGGCCGGCGTGATCGGGCTCATGGCGTTCGCCGTCGCCGCGTTCACCCCGGCGGCCGCGCCGCTCGATCGCTGGATGGCGTCGCCGCCCGACGCCGGGCAGGCCGACGCCGTTGTCGTCCTCGGCGCGGACGTCGATCCGGACGGGCGGCTCCCCGAGGATTCCCTCCGGCGCGCCGTCGAGGGCGTCGCGCTGTACCGCGGGGGGCGAGCGCCGCTCGTTCTGATGCTCGGCAGCCGCAACGGGCCGGCCAGCGAGGCCGAGTCGCGCGCTCGCCTCGCGCAGGGCCTCGGCGTCCCCCCGTCGGCCCTGCTCACGGAGCCGCGCGGGCTGACGACCGCGGTGGAGGCCCAGCGCAGCGCGGAGCTCCTGCTGCCCAGGGGCGCAAGGAGGATCCTGCTCGTCACCGGCGCGCACCGCATCGTGCGCGCGCGCCGGCTCTTCGAGCGCGCGGGCTTCGAGGTCCTCGCCGCGCCCGTCCCGGAGGGGTCGCCGGCGTCGAGCATCCCGGGGGAGCGCCTCTCGGCGATCGGCCGGCTGCTCCAGGAGCTCGCGGCGCGCGCTCTCTCGCGGCTCCGCGGGGAGGTGTAGCGGTGTCGGACGCGCTCTACATCCTTGGCGTCGTCGCCGCCACGTCCTGCGTGGTCTATGCGGCGGGGCGCCGCCGGGGGATGCGGGCCGGCCTCCTCCCGCCCGCGCTCCGGCGCGCGATCCGCTGCGTGGGCGTGTGCCTCCTGTTCTGGGGCGGCAACGTCGCCGTCGGGGCGGCGGTGGCCCTGCTCGTGCGCGGCCTGGGGCTCGGGTTCATCTGGCTCTACGTCAACACCGACGTCTCCGTGCTCGTCCTCTCCGCGCTCCAGGCGCTGGCCTTCGAGTCGTGGCGCATCGAGCACGAGCGCGAGCGCGCGGCCAGCGCCTCGCGCGCCGACGATCCCCCCGGATGCCCGGCCGCGCCCGGGCCGGCACACGATCCCCTGCATGGGGCAAAAGGAGTGAAGCGATGAGCACTGCAGCCGTGGAGGAGCGTCCGGTCTCGAGCCGGTGGAGCGACCGGGCGCTGCGCCAGACGGCCGGCTACTACGGGCTCTTCATCTGTCTGGGCCTCATCACGGCGATCACCGGGCCGACCCTGCCGGACCTGGCGCGGCAGACGGGATCGAGCGTAGGGGACATGGGCTCGCTGTTCCTCGGCGGGGGGGTTGGTTACACGCTCGGTACGCTCTGGGGAGGCAAGCTGTTCGATCGCGTGCACGGGCACACCCTGCTCGGGGGAGCGCACCTGATCGCTGCAGCGTGCCTCGCTATCATCCCGGCCGTCCCGTGGTTATGGCTGCTCGTGGTCCTGGCGTTCTGCCGGGGTCTCGCGGAGGGGTTTGTCAACACGGGCGCGAACGCGCTGCTCCTCTGGACGCACGGGGAGAAGGTCAGTCCGTACATGAACGGGCTTCACTTCTGCTTCGGGCTGGGCGCGTTCGTGTCGCCGCTCCTCGTCGCGCGCGTCCCGGGCGCCTGGGGCGGTTACCACGCGGCGTACTGGGCCGTGGCCGCCTTCTCGGCCCTCGTCGCCCTGGGCGTGCTCTCGATGCGACACTGCCCCGAACCCCGGGAAAAGGACGGGAAGGACGCCGCGGCGAAGGGCGCGGGTCGCTCGCTGCACCTCCTCCCGGTGCTCGTCGCGGTGCTGTACCTGTTCGCCTACGTCGGCGGGGAGATCTCGTTCGGGAGCTGGATCTACACCTATTCCCTCACGCTGGGCGTCGTCTCGGCGACCGGGGCCGCGTACCTCACCTCGGGATTCTGGCTCTCGTTCACGATCGGGAGGCTGCTCTCGATCCCGGTGGCGATCCGCTTCACGCCACGGCAGGTCATCCCCGTGGGGCTGGGCGGCTGTCTGGTGCTGTCCGCGATGATGCTGCTCCTGCCGCCCACGAGCGCGCTCTTGTGGGGTGTCGCGCTCGGGCTCGGGCTCTTCATGGCGCCGCTCTGGCCCAGCGGCTTCACGCTCGCGGGGCAGATCGTGCCCATGACGGCGTTCGTGACCGGGCTCGTGCTGGTCGGCGACAGCCTCGGCGGCATGGTCCTCCCGGCCCTCACCGGAAAGCTGATCGAGGGGGTGGGCCTGGAGAGGCTGGCCTACTCGCTGCCGATGCTCGTGTTTGGGAGCGTCGTTGTTTGTGCCTTTTCTTATCTCTGTCTGCTCGCCCTCGACAGCAAGCGAGCAGGGGAGGCGCCCGCGGCGAGCGCCGCGCGCGACGGCGCTCCGCCGTGAGGCGGGGATGGATGTGCGGCTTTGGGAGCACACCTGACAAAGAGAAATTGAACAGGGAGATGGGGAGGCGGGGAGATTCATGGGATATCAACTCCTCGTCTCCCCGTTTCCCTGTGAATTTTCCGAAAGAATCGAGAGGATGCTTCAGGGCGGGTCTCTCCTCATGTCGCCATCACGGCACCTGCGGCGCGGCTCGGGGTGTCCGATACCCCTGCGCCGGGTCGCGCAGGGCGCCGCAGACGCCTCCGAGCGCCTCTCCGACCTCCGGCGACCAGCCCAGGCCGCGCAGCCTCGTCGCGTCGAGGGCGGCGTCCATGGCCAGGAAGCCGGCGATGGGGCCGTGCGCTGCGAGGGCTTCCGCGAGGCTCCACGAGCCCACGGGGACCCCGGCGGCGTCGCCTATGGCCGCGAAGAGCGCCGCCATCGGCTCGGGCGACGCCTCGGCGGCGTGGAATACGCCCCTTGCGTCCGACTCCAGCAGCATCGCGTAGGCCACCGCCAGATCCCGCACGTGGACGGTGGACCAGCGGTTCTCGCCATCGTCGATACAACGCGCCACCCCCGCGGCGCGCGCGCCGTGCACCAGGCCCGCCACCGGACCTCCGCCGTCGCCATAGACGATGGGCGGCCGCACGACCAGGCCGCGGACGCCCGCCGCGCCGAGCACGCGCGACTCGGCCGCAACGAGCCACTCGAGCGCTCCGCCGGGGTTGACGCTCTCGTCCTCCGGCACGGGCACCCGCGAGGAGCGCGCGCGGGGCGCTCCGGTCGTCGTGATGAAGACGCCGCCGCTCATGGCCGAGAGCATCGCCGTGACCGCCGCCTCGTCCGTGGTCGGGCGATCCTCTCCTGTCGTCGCCGCGGTGTGCACCACCCCGTCGCCGGCCGCCGCCGCGCGCGCGAGCACGTCGACCTGCGACAGATTCCCCAGGATCGGCTCCGCGCCGGTGGCCCGCACCTTCGCTGCCGACGCGTCGCTGCGCGCGAGCCCGCGCACCCGGTGCCCGCGCGCGACCAGGGCGCGGGCGACCGCAGATCCGATGAAGCCGCTCGCGCCGGTGATGAAAACGTCCATGGTTGCCTCCTCGTGAATCGGTGGCTGAACCATGGCGACGGACCGGGGGACCCTCCATGTGATAGGGTCCAGCGCTCTTTTGTGATCGTCCAATGCCCGATGTCCTGACAGCGCTGCTCCGCCACGTGCGCATCGAGACCAGCCTCTTCGGCCGCGTCGAGCTCGGCGCGCCGTGGGGGGCCCGTATCGGCCCCCGGGAGATCGTGCTGCTCCACCACCTCCTCGAAGGCGAGATGTGGCTGGAGCTCGGCGGCCGAGAGATCCGCGTCGGCCAGGGCGATCTGCTGCTCTTGCCCCACGGCGTCCCGCATTGCCTGAGGCACCGGCCGGGGGCAGCCGTCGTCGACGAGGAGCGCTGGCTCTCGCCTCCTCGGCCGGGCGTGCAGACGGTGCGGCGCCGGCTGGGCGGCGACGGCGCGAGGACGGTGGTGCTCTGCGCTGCCATGCACGTCACAGGCGCCGGGCGTTCGCTGCTGCTCCGCGCGCTGCCCTCCGTGGTCCTCCTCGACGGCGGGGAGGGTGAGCCGGTGCCCGGCCTCGGCCGGCTCCTGGACGGCATCCGCGACGAGGTGCGCGGCCGGCGGCCGGGCGCGCCGGTCATGGCCGCTCGCTTCGCGGAACTGCTCCTCCTGCAGGCCATCCGCGCGGAGCTCGAGCGCCCCGCGCCGCCTGGGTCCTTTCGCGCGGCGCTCGCGGACGAGCGCGTCGCCCGCGCCCTGGACGCGCTCTACCAGGGCCCGGCCCGCGCGTGGACCGTGGCCTCGCTCGCGCGGGAGGCCGGCATGAGCCGCTCGGGCTTCGCCCTCGCCTTCCGCGAGCACGTGGGAGAGGGCCCCCTCCGCCACCTGACGCGCTGGCGCATGGAGCTGGCGAAGGAGACGCTGCGAGAGCGCCCCGGGCTCGCGCTCGCCGAGGTGGCGTCGTCCGTGGGTTATCAGGACGAGGCGGCCTTCAACGTCGCGTTTCGCCGGGAGGTCGGGGTCCCGCCTGGGGCGTACCGATCCGGAGGCGGCGAGCCAGGATACTGAGCTTCAGAGAGCGCTGCGGCTCTTTGCTCGACCGCGCTATCGGGTGAGACGATGTCCTTGGAGCCACGGCGTTATGGCTCGGCACCCGTCGAGCGAGCGGATGGATCGGGACGCATACGCGATGAGCTGTGGCGAGACTGAGAAATTCCCTCACTTGCAGCCCTTTTCAGCGGGCAAATTGAACAAGAAGGACGGGGGCGATTGGCCGTCGGGCGCATTGTGGTGCTGTTCGCTGCCCAAAGATATTTGCAGGGATGCGGGAAGATCCTTGCACTTGCAAACGTGTCCTCGCTTTACCGCCTTCCTGTTGGGCTGACAGCACGTCGGGCGCGTTCGTTTCCGATCTGGACAGGGGGGGCCGGTCGGGTAGCGTAGGCTGCCGTGCGTATCGCATCGAGAGCGGACCTGACGCAGGGCCTCGAGGCGACCCAACCCGCTGCGGGAAAAGACTCTCCTCCGGGTGAGGGCGACGAGCGCGGCGAAGGCGACGAGCGCGCACGGCATACGTGGCGTCCAGGCGCCGTCGTCGCCGGCCGGTACCGGCTCGATCGGCTGCTCGGTGAAGGGGGCATGGGCGTGATCTGGGCCGCGAGCCACACGCTGACTGGCAAGCCGTTCGCGCTCAAGTTCGTGAAGGGCGGGGCCGTGCGCGGCGCGGTGGGCATGCGCCTGCTGCGCGAGGCGAAGCTCGCGAGCAGCGTCCGCCACCCCAACGTCGTCGAGGTTCACGACGTCGAGATCGAGAGCGGGGCGCCCGTGATGGTCATGGAGCTCCTGTCCGGCGAGTCGCTCGCAAGCAGGCTGCGTCGCGAGCCGAGGCTGCCCCTCGGCGAGGTAGCCTCCATCTTCCTGCCGGTCATCTCGGCGGTCGGGACGGCGCACGCGCTGGGCATCGTCCACCGCGACCTGAAGCCGGAGAACATCTTCCTTGTCGACGGATCGAGCGAGCGGGTCAAGGTCCTCGACTTCGGCATCGCGAAGCTGACGGCCACGAGCGGACAGGACGCCCAGACGACGGGGCTCACCGAGAGCGGGACGAGGCTTGGCACGCCCTGCTACATGTCGCCGGAGCAGACGTTCGGAGACCGACAGATCGATCACCGTACCGACAACTGGTCGCTCGGCCTCATTCTTTACGAATGCCTCTCGGGCGTGCTCCCGACCCGGGCCGACAACGTCGGCCAGGTGTTCAAGATCATCGTGACAGGCGCGATTCCCCCGCTGGAAAAGGTCGCGCCCGACGTGCCCCGGGAGCTCGCCAGGGTGGTTGGCCGGTTGCTGTCGACGGACCGCCAGGCTCGGCTTTCCGACCTGGGCGAGGTCGCTCGCGCGCTCGCGCCGTTCGCGCAGGGCGCGGCGCCGAGCTTCAGCGCGCCGGAGCCGCCCGCATTGCGCCTCTCCGAGCCGCCCAGGGCGCCGGGCGGCGAGGCGGCGGATGGGGACGTGGTGGACCCCCTGGCCGCGACCGAGCGCCTCGGCGCCGCGGCGCGCCGCGATGAACTCCGCTCGACCGGAAGACGCCTCGGCTTGCGGGCGGCGGCCTGGAAGGTCGGCCTCGCCATGGCGCTCGCGGCCGTCATCGCTGGGGCGCTCGCGCTGCGCGGAGGGCCTCGTCCGGTGGCGGCGACCACCGTTCCCGGGCCGCGCTCCATGGCGCTCGCCCTGTACAGCGCCGCGCTGAAGGCCGCTCGCGATGCCAACGAGGGCAAGGCGGTGGACGGCCTGCGGCAGGCGATCTCCGTCGATAACTCCTTTGCCGAGGCGCACCTTCGCCTCGCGATCTACGCGCCGGAGCCCGCCGAAGCTCGGGATCACTATCGGCGCGCAGAGGAGCTGAGCGCCGCGCTCGATCCCCGCGATCGAGCGCTCCTTGCGGCCATGGATCCCGCGCTCGGCCGCGACCCCGCGGATACGGCGCGCTGCGCGGAGCGGCTGACCGCGCTCACGGCGCAGCACCCGTATGATCGCGACGCGGAGCTGTTGGCCCTCCTCGCGCGTTGTGCGCTGCGCTCGGACGTCCATACCAGCGTCGCTGCGGCGACGCGGGTCATCGGGATCGACCCCGAGTACGCGCAGGGATGGGCCACGCTGGCGCAGTCGTTGTGGCAGCTCGGGAGCTTCAACGACTCCGCTGCCGCCATCGACCGGTGCCTCGCGATCTCGCCCACGGCGGCCAGCTGTTATGAGATCCGGAGCGAGCACCACAGCGCGCTCGGCCGCTGCGCGGACGTCGAGGAGGACCTGTGGCTCACGCGGCCCACGACGAGCGGAAGAGGCCGGCTGATCTTTCGCAGGCTTGCGTGGTCGAGCTATGCGCAGGGGCGCTCTCTCGACGCGGTCCGCGAGGCGATGCGGCAGAGCCGGGTCTCGCTGCCGCACAAGGAGCGGCGCTATGCCGAGCTGCTCGACGAGTCGAACCTGAACGCGATCCTGGGCAACTTCTCGCAGGCCGAGGGACAGCTACGGCAGGCGCGCATGTACATCAGCGCGGAGTCCAGGGGGCACGCCGATCTCGTCCGCGCGCTCATCGATGTCTGCCTCGAGACCGATCGCAGGCGCGAGGCAGCGGACATCGCCAAGACGTGTCTTGACAATTACAGCGCCTGCGCCGGCGGCTCGCCGGACCTCTTGCGGGTCATGCTGCATGCCGGCCTCATCGCCAGGGCCGAGTTCCAGGAGAAGGTGGCCGAGCTCCTGTCGCGGTCGAGCGTGCAGGGGGCGGCCGATCCTGCGCGCTCCGCCGTGGTGCAGGCCTACGCGCGGTGGATCGAGCACCCCGAGGAGGCGGCGGAGGCCGTCCCCGTGCTGCCGTTGACCGCGCTGATGAGCAATCAAGTCGGGCAAGAGGTCCAGGCGGATGTCGGCGCGGTCTTTTACCTCGCGGGCATGCCTCTCCATGCGATCCCCACGCTTCGCAAGGCGGTCACGACGTGCGATATGCTGGGTTGGCCTGTAAGGTACGTCCGCTCGTTCTGGTTTCTCGGTCAGGCCCTCGAGCAGATGGGCGAGATCTCCGGCGCGTGTGAGGCCTACGCGAGCGTGATCGAGCGCTGGGGAAACGCCAGCCCGCGCTCGGTGACCGCCGAGCAGACGCGGGCGAGGATGAAGGCGATCGCCTGCGGACCGGTCGAGTGACCGCTCCCGCTCTTCGTGCCGGGGTCCGGCCATGGGAACCGGCGGCGCCATTGTTCTGAATTTCAGTTCAATGATGTGCCGAAAATGCAGATTCTCTTCGCTGTGCTGCGCGCCTACACTGATGCACATGGGCCGAGAGCTCGGCTCGCGCCGTGCCCTGCGGCAAACGGCCTATTTTACTGGAGGAGAACTTATGCGTGAGGAGACGAGGCGGGCAGCATTGCGTGCAGCAGCAAGGGTCGCGCTGGGAGCGCTGGCCTGTGGCGCCCTGGCGGGCTGCAACGGACGTTACGTCTCTGGCGGACAGTCGTCACCGCTGGATCCCGACGAGGAGATCCCGGCGGAAGTGCCGGACGCCCCGCCGCCCGCCGGAGTCGGTGCGACGGCCGGAGTCGGCGCGACGACCGGAGTCGGTGCGACGACCGGCGGCGGTGGGGAAGCTTCGACGGGGAGTGGGGTCGTTCCGACGCCCGATGAGGGTGGCGCGGGCGGCTCCGGGGGCTCTCCGCCCGCTCCAACCGGGCTCGCGTGCGCCGAGCAGGTGAATCTCGACGACACGGAGGCTCGCCCTCGCGCGGAGCTCGACTGCTGTGTCGACTATGGCGTGCAGCGCGTGCCCGCCCCCGGGACGGGGATCTCCGAGGAGCAGCGGGCGGCCCTCGCCGGAGACGCCTCCTTCGTGAACTGCTGCACGGCGCTGATCGTGGGCGTGGGCGCCGACGCGATCTCCTACAGAGAGGCCGAGCCCGTGCGGCAGGTCTGCTGTTTCGGCGACGTGGTCGCTCCCGAGGCGGAGCTCTACAACGAGAAGTTCTGCACGCCCTGGGGCCCCCCGGTCCCGCCGGCGCTCGACGCCTATGATGCCCCGTCGGAGGTCGCATGAACGCCGCGACCCTCGATCTCCGCGGCGAGGCGCGCGCGCGTGCCTTCGACGTGAGCGGGTACCCCGCGGCGCTGTTCCCGTCGGCGATCGGCACCTGGCACGCGCGGATGGTGAACGAGCACGGGTCGTCGGCCGTGTTCGAGGCGCTCGCAAGCCAGCTTGCCGAGGCGGGCTTCCCGCCGGAGCTCGCCGATACATGCCGGGGCTTCGCCGACGAGGAGCGCCGTCACGGGATCCTCTGCGGCGCCGTGGTGGAGGCCCTCGGCGGGACGGCGACCGCGAGCGTCCCGGAACGCCCGGAGTTCCCCCTGCACCGCGACGCGCCCCCCCGCGCCGCTGCGCTCCGCAACGTGATCCACATCTGCTGCATGAGCGAGACGGTGGCCGTGGCCCTCATCGGCGCGGAGCGGCTGGAGATGCCGCCCGGGCCGCTGCTCGACCTGCTGACGGGCATCTATGCCGACGAGGTCGGACACGCCCGCTTCGGCTGGCGCCTGCTCGAGCAGGTCGCGCCGGAGCTCTCCTCGGCAGAGCGGCAAGCGATCGAGCGCTACCTGCCCGTCGCGTTCCGGCACCTCGTGCAGCACGAGCACGCGCACCTGCCGGCCCACGACGCCCCGCCGGACGGGGAGCAGCTCGGGCTGTGCAGCGGCCTGAAAGCCCGGGTGTTGCTCGATGACACCATCGAGGAGGTCATCCGCCCCGGGCTTCGCCGCTTCTTCGATTGCTGATCTCCGGCGCGCTCGCCCGCACCGCCGGGACGCCCCCGGCGCCGAGGCCCGCCCCTCCAGCGGGTGCCCGCGATCCCCCGCGGATCACCCGCGCTTCTGCGGCCTGCCGCGGGGCGGCGCGGGCGCCGCCGGCTCCGGGACCGCGGCGGGCGCCAGCGTCTGCCGCGCCAGCTCTCGCGCGTAGGCGAGGCGATCGGCCGGCGAGCCGAGCGCGCTCAGCCCCTCGTAAAGCCCCGCGAAGAACGTCGGGAAGAAGACCGCCGAGAGCGCCGCCACCACCCGGCGCGCCGCCGCCCGCTCCTCGAGCCCGGGCACCGCCGCCCGGACGAGATCGCGCAGGCGATCCATCACCGGCGCGAAGAGCTTCGGGAAAGGACCGCTGTAGTCGTCCGCGTGAAACGCGTCGTGCAGGAGCGCCCTGCCCACGTTCGGGTACCGCATCCCGCCCTCGAGGTAGTAGCCGAGCAGCCCGCTCAGCGCCTCCAGGGGATCACCCGGCATCCGGGCGAGGAAATCCTCGCTGTCCGACAGCATGTTCCGGATCGACCCCTCGAGCGCCGCCGCGACGAGCGCCTCCTTCGACCGGAAATAGTAGTTCACCGCGGCGATGTTGACGCCGGCCGCCGCCGCGAGCTTCCGCACCGTCAGCTGCCCGATGCCGTGCTTCTCGATCTGATCGATCGCGGCGACCACGAGCCGCTGCCGTGGATCGAGATCGTCCGCAGGGGCGAGGGGGTCACGGTCGTTCATACAATTGTTTGAAACATACCTTGACGATGCTCCCGGCGGGCGTCAATTGTTGAAACAAATGTTTCAAACGTTAGTTTCGTCAGGCGCCGGAGGTGCACCGATGGTCGATCGGCGGAGGTTTCTCACCCACACGGCGGTCGTGGGGGGCGCGGCGGCGCTCGGGTTCGCGTCGGGCCGCCGCGGGGTCGATCAGGAGGTCGCGTCCGCGCGGTTCCACGGCGACGACACGCTCGGGCGGGGCCAGGCGGCGCCCGTCTGGCACCGGTTCAAGTTCATCGGCCAGCCGGTGATGGACGCGCAGATCGTGTTCTGGCTCGGCCTCGCGTCGATGGGGCTGACCGACGTCGGCGAGGTGCTCGACACCGCCACCCGCATCCTCCCGGGCGACGAGCGCTCGTGGTTCGACCAGTGGCTGGCCACCGCGAAGCGGGTGCAGGGCTACGGCGAGGAGGCGGAGGCCCGCGGCCATACGCGGAGCGCCGCGTCGCACTTCCTGCGCGCGGGCGCGTACTACCGGGCCGGGCTGATGCGCTACGCGGACCGCTCCGACCCGCGCCTGGTCGAGGCGACGATCACCGGGCTCGACCTGCACGGGCGGGCGCTCCGCATGCGGGGCTACGACTCCCGGCAGGTCGATATCCCCTACGAGAACGGCGTGCTCCACGGCCGCGTCCATTACGCGCCCGGGGTGGCGCGCGCGCCCGCGATCGTGCTGCAGCAGGGGCTCCACGCGTGGCCCGAGGACACCATGTGGGTCGTCGACGGCGCTCTCCAGCGGGGCTACCACGTCCTCTCGTTCCACGGCCCGGGGCAGGGCGCCTCGCTGCGCCTCCACGGGCACCCCTTCCGGCCCGACTGGGAGGTCCCCGTGGGCCGCGTGCTCGACTTCGCCGAGCGCGACGAGCGGCTCGACGCCGGCAGGTTCGTCCTGATGGGCCTCTCGTTCGGCGGCTACCTCGCGCCGCGGGCGGCCTCGCGCGAGCGCCGCCTGCGCGCCCTCGTCGCCAACCCGGGCGTCGTCAGCTGGCGCGACGCGATGCTGCGCCACTTCGCGTCGATGCCCGGCCTTCTCGAGCTGCACAGCCGCGGCCCCGCGGCCTTCGACCGCGCCATCGACGCCGCCTCGGTTGTGATGCCCGACGCGCGCTGGTACTTCGACGACGTGACATGGAAGCACGGCGTCTCGACGCC
Source organism: Sorangium sp. So ce693 (assembly GCF_051521375.1). Classification (NCBI taxonomy): domain Bacteria; kingdom Pseudomonadati; phylum Myxococcota; order Polyangiales; family Polyangiaceae; genus Sorangium; species Sorangium sp. So ce693. Next base: position 9,627,027 of record NZ_CP150347.1, on the reverse strand, counting down.
GCACGAGGTCATCGACGAGCTCCGCAAGTACGACAACGCCGATGGCGTCGCGAGCATCCGCTGCGAGACGCTGATCATGGAGGGCAGCGCGGAGGACGCGTCTCCAGGCGAGTCGGAGCGCCTCTACGGCGCGCTCACGTGCCCGAAGCACATGATGGTGTTCGACGCGAGCACGGCGTCGCAGGTCCACTGCCAGGGCGGCAACCAGCTCCTCGCCCAGGCGCGGCTGTTCGACTGGCTCGACGAGCGGGTGGCGCGATGAGGCCGGCCGATCGCGCCGCCGCGCGCGCCTCGGACGGGCGTCGAGGCAGGGGCCCCTCCCGCCGGGGCGCGCGCCCCCCGCGGCTCCGCGCCCTGGCGCCGCTCCTCGCCCTGGCGTCGCTCCTCGCGCCGGGCGCTGCGTGGGCCCAGCTCCCCGATCTCGTGGACCTGAGCGCGCAGTACATGCCGGGCGCGGCGATCGAGGACCCGCGCCCCGTGCGGGCGCAGGTCTCGTCGTACGAGGTCAACGCCAACGTGCCGATCCCCCTCGGGGAGAGGACGTTCCTGATCCCGGGGGCGACGTACCACGTCGAGGCGGTCTCGTACGCCGGCGCCTCGCCCGGCTTCGACGAGCTCCGGGCCTTCCACGCCGTCGATGTCCCTGTGCTGTTCGTCCAGCTGCTCCCCCACGACTGGTCGCTCTCGCTGCGCGTCGCGCCGGGGCTCGCGGGCGACTTCGAGGCCGTCGACGGCGGGCTCGTCCGCGTCAGCGCGCTCGGGCTCGTGACCCACACGCTCTCGGACAAGCTCGTCCTCGGCGGCGGCGCGCTCGCGTCGTACAGCTTCGGCTCGTTCCTCCCGCTGCCGGCCGCGTACGTCGACTGGACGCCGAGCCCCCTCTTCCGCGTCGAGGCCTTCCTGCCGGGCTTCGCGGCCGTGAAGCTCCTGTTCTCGGATCGCGTCGAGGTCGGCCTGCGCGCGGACCTGGCGGGGAACGCCTACGCCGTGCGCGACCCGCGCGTCAGGCGCGCGTGGCCGTGCGCTGCCCAGCCGGCCGACGACCCGGCGACCGAGCAGGACGAGCGGGCGGCGCGGCCCGAGGAGTGCATGGATCACATCGCCTACTCGGTCGCGACCGCCGGCGTGACCCTCGGCGTGCGCGCGTTCGCGTCGGTGTGGCTGAACGCGCAGGCGGGACACAGCCTGTTCCGTCGCTACGAGCCGATGAACGACGAGGACGACGGCATCCCCGGAGGCGGGCAGAGCATCCCGAACGTGCTCTTCTTCCGCGCCGGCGTGACGTGGCGCATCCCGAAGAGCTGAAGCGCGACTCACTGCCGCGCACCGCGCGAGCGTATAGCTGCACACCGGATGGCCGCCGCTTGCCGGACCGTTGAAGACGGCTCGACGCCGGTGCATCCTCCGCCTTATGCGCCCGGGAGAGGTCATCGACAGCCGCTTCCAGCTCGAGCGCGTCGCGGCCGCCGGGGGGATGGGGACGGTCTACCGCGCCGTCGACCGGGCCACGGGGGCGCAGGTCGCGCTCAAGCTCCTCGGCCAGCCCGACCGGAGCGCCGCGCACCGCTTCGAGCACGAGGCGCGGATCCTCGCCGAGCTCGATCACCCGCGGATCGTCCGGCACGTGGCCCACGGCATCACCCCCGACGGGGTGCCCTACCTCGCCATGGAATGGCTCGAAGGGGAGAGCCTCGCGCAGCGCCTCGCCCGGCAGAAGCTCGATCTCGAGGAGAGCCTCGCCCTGCTCCGCGCGGCCGCCGAGGCGCTCGGGGCGGCGCACGCGCGGGGCGTCGTCCACCGCGACGTCAAGCCGAGCAACCTGCTGCTCGTCGGCGGCGAGGTCGCCGGCCTCAAGGTGCTCGACTTCGGCATCGCCCGGATGAAGCGCACCATCGGCGCGCTCACGCAGACCGGCTCCGTGATGGGGACCCCGGGCTACATGGCCCCGGAGCAGGCCACCGGCGAGCGCGACCGCCTCGACGCGCGGGCCGACATCTTCTCGCTCGGCGCCGTGCTCTTCGAGTGCCTCACGGGCAGGCCCGCGTTCCAGGGCCAGCACGTGATGGCCCTCCTCGCGAAGCTCCTCATGGAAGACCCGCCGCGCGTGCGGAACCTCCGGCCCGAGGTGCCGCAGGAGCTCGATGACTTCGTCGCCCGCATGCTCGCGAAGGACCCGGAGCAGCGGCCGCGCGACGGCTCGGCCGTCATCGAGGCGCTCGACGCCCTCGAGCGCGATCCGACGAGCGGCCTGGCCGCGCCCCCCGTCCTGTACGAGGCGATCACGGCGTGCGAGCTCCGGCTGCTCTCGCTGGTGGCCGCGCGGGAGCCGCGCTTTGCGCCCTGCGACAGCGCGGCCAGCACGCTCGTCGCCGCGGAGCCGAGCGACCTCACGAGGAAGCTCTACACGAGCGCGCAGCCGTTCGGGGCCCGCGTGGACGCGCTCGCCGACGGGACGATCGTGCTCTCGATCGCCGGCGTCGGCGACGCCGCGCTGCAGGCCGCGCGCGCGGCGCGGTGCGCCCTGAAGCTCGGCGAGCTCGTGCCGGAGGCCTCCGTCGTGCTCACGACCGGCCGCGCCGAGCACACAGGCAGCCTCCCTGTCGGCCCGGTCATGGACCGCGCGGCCGCGCTCCTCGCCCTCGCGGAGCGCGACGCGCGCCCGGAGCGGAGGCCCGCGCCCGTGTGGATCGACGACGTGACGCGGGCGCTGCTCGACGCGCGGTTCGAGATCGAGCCGGCGCGCTCCGGCACGTTCTTCCTGCTGCAGGAGCGCGAGGTCGGCCGGTCGGCGCGGACGCTCCTCGGGAAGCCGAGCCCCTACGTCGGCCGCGACAGGGAACTCCGGAACCTGCGCGAGCTCCTGGAAGACAGCTTCGGCGGGCCCGAGCCCCGCGCCATCCTGATCACCGGGCCGCCCGGGATCGGCAAATCCCGCCTGCGGTACGAGCTCATCGAGATCCTGCGGGAGCGGCACCCCGAGCTCACCGTCGCGGTCGGCCGCGGCGACTCGCTGAGCGCGGGCTCGCCGTTCTCGCTCCTTGGCTCCGCGCTCCGGGGCGCGGCCGGGATCACCGGCGGCGAGCCCGCCCCGGCGCAGCGGGAGCGGCTCCTCTCGCTCGTCGCCCGCGCCCAGGCGCTGACGCCGGGCGAGAGGACGAGGATCGCCGCGTTCCTCGGCGAGATCGTCGGCACGCCGTTCCCGGGCGAGGCCGATCCGAGGTTCCTCGCGGCGCGGCAGAGCCCGGCCCTGATGGCGGATCAGATCCCGCTCGCCTACCTCGACTTCATGGAGGCGGCGTGCGCGGCGGGGCCCTACCTGCTCGTGCTCGAGGACATCCAGTGGGGCGACGCGGCGTCGCTCAAGCTCATCGCGCGGGTCCTCCGGGAGCTCCGCGACCGGCCCTTCGCGGTGCTCTACCTGGCGCGCGTCGAGGTGCGGAAGGTCTTCCCCGTCCTCTGGGAGGGCAGCGAGGTCCACGAGATCACGCTCGGCGCGCTGCCGCGCCGCGCGGCCGAGGAGCTCGTGCGGCAGATCCTCGGCGACGGGCTCCCGCCCTCCGAGGTCGCGCGCCTCGTCGAGCGCGCGAGCGGCAACGCCTTCTACCTGGAGGAGCTCATCCGGGCGGTCGCCGAGGGGCGCGCGGACAGGCTGCCGGAGACGATCCTGGGCATGGTCGAGGCGCGGCTCGAGGCCATCCCCGCGGAGGCGCGGCGGCTGCTGCGGGCGGCGAGCATCTTCGGCGAGGCGTTCTGGAAGACCGGGGCGCTCGCCCTGCTCGGCGACGCCGGCGGGTCGACGCTCGCGGTGGACTGGCTGCCCTGGATGCTCCAGCGCGAGCTGCTCGAGCGCCGCGAGCAGAGCCGCTTCTCGGACGAGGAGGAGTACGCGTTCCGGCACGCGCTCATCCGCGACGGCTGCTACGCGATGCTGCCGGACCACGATCGCGCGCTCGGGCACCGGCTCGCCGCCGAGTGGCTCCTGCAGGCGGGAGAGCACGACGCCAAGGTGCTCGCCGAGCACTTCGAGCGGGGCGGCGAGCCGCGGCTCGCGGTGGAGTTCTACCTGCACGCGGCGGAGCAGGCGCTCGCCGGGAGCGACCCGGCCGCCGCGCGCGCGCTCGCGGACCGGGGGCTCGCCCTCGGCGCGGAGCGGGACGTCGAGGCGGTGCTCCGCGGGATCCGGGAGGGGGCGTCCCGCGCGCTGGGCGTGGCGGACGAGCGCGCCGCGCTCTCGTCGCGCTCGTGAGCGCTCAGGGAGGCCGCTTCCGAGGCCGCGGGATGCCGCGCGGTTCTGCTTTTCGTGATCCGGCCGGCTCGTCCTGGCCTCCAGGCGATGGCCGCGCTGCCCATCGCCTTTCGCCCGATCATCGCGTCAGAAGACGTAGACGCTCTTGGGAACGAACGGCAGCGGGCTCAGGCCGCTCTCCCCGTAGACGGGGTACGGGTAGCCGATGCAGTTCTCGTTCTGGAAGATCGCGGCGCCGGCGCCGTTGGTGTTGTAGGCAGAATGTGCCCTTCCCTCCCAGCCGTGCTCCGGAAGGTTGACGCACGTGCCCACCTGCGGGTTCAGCGCCCGGACGTTGAAGATTTCCCCGCCGTAGCCCTCCTCCTCGAACAGGCAGAGGACGTTGTCGAACGGGCAGGGAATGGGGTCCTCCTGCGCCGAGGCCACCTCGGGGAGCAGCAGGCCTGCCCCCGCGAGGAGGCCGACGCCCACCAGGGCACGCAAGCCCAGCGAGCGGGACGGAGTGAAACGACGGAGCTTCTGAACGTGCTGGAGCAAGTGCATGTGGTTTCCTCCTCCTGCCCACCCATGGGCAGGTACTGCGGAGGGACCTAGCACCGGAGGCTATTCACGCATCCCCGTCTTCGACGGTTGTTAACATGATTTAGCATAAGAACCACGCGGGCTCGCATGTGCCTGGAATCTTTCATCCATCCCGGATGGCGGCTTCATCGACATGGAAGTTCTTGTGGCGCCTGCCTCGAACTCGTTGCATGGGCGGCACGCGAGGATGACCGACCGCGACGCGACGAGCATTCGACAAGGTGAAATGGGACGTCGAACGCAAGGTGAGACGATTCGCAGTGAAAAGGCGTAAGCGCAAGGGCCAGGCGCGGAAGGCCACGCCCCGTAAGTACTCGTGAGCTGTTGCTCTTTGAAGGGGTTTGTCGAGGAAAATTATTGCCTTTCACGGGAATGCATCCATCGATGCTACCCGGGAGAAGGCAGAGCTGCGAGGTAGGATCAGGGGGCTGGAGGCGGTGCAGTCTCGGCGAGCTAGCCTCCGGCCCCACCGTGACGAGCAAGCGTGACATGTCACGGTCGCACCGTGACGAGCAGGCGTGACATGTCACGGCCGTCTGCGTGACGCGCGCGGCCCGCGGTGGCCTTCGCCGCTCGCGAAGGCCAGGGCTCCCGCGCCGTCGACGAGCGCCATTCGGCTGGAGTCGCCGCGTCCCCGCGGGGGACAGGGCCTCGCTCCGGCGCGGAGACGGCGGCAGAGAGCAGCGCGCTTCCTCCTGGTATGCGCGTTGCTCTACGGGGCTCCCGGACGGTGCGGGGCACCAGAGTCGCGCCGCCTCAGCCGGGATAACGGCGGGAGCGAACGCCTTTCCTTTCGCCGGCCCTGCGCGAGCTCGACGAGCTCATGGCCGCGCCGTGAGAAACCAACCCGAACGAGAGAGACCGGAGAGACCCATGAACACCACGGTTCGAACGTTGCTGCGCGGCGCGGTGGCCGCCTCCATGGCGCTCGGCGCGATGCTGTCGGCCAGCCCTGCCAGGGCGGCTTTGAGCTGCTTCGTCGGCTTCGACGATTTCGATGCGCTGAACGGCATGTGGGCCGACGCGAGGGCGACGTTCACGTATGAGACGGGGTACGCGGACGGCCACCTCGTTCCCTGCGAGGAAGCGGAGGGCTCGTGCTGGACGTATCGCCAGTATTGCGAGGGCATGCAGCGGGGCACCAATTACATCAACGTGGAGGACGGATCGGGGTACGGTCACTACCACCTGTCCTTCACCAACCCGGGCTTCACGGGGTGTGGCTTCGTCGACCCCGGCGACGGCCAAGGGCCGGGGACCGCCAAGCTGATCGGCGGTGCGTGCGGAATACCGAACTGGCCGGCGGAGCCGCGCAAGCTCCAGTCCCACGTCGCGGACCAGTGGATCAAGGTCTGGAACGGGACCAACGAGAGATTTCCGCAGCCGTTCAGGATGTCGACCATCACCGTGGGGGACATGCCCATTCAGCTCTGGTACCGCAGGATCAGCGACGGGCAGTGGTTCGTCTATGAATCCCTGGCGGCAAACACGATCCACACGCTGTTCATGGATTACTCGAGCCATGTGTTCTTCAAGGCTGCCAGCGAAGATGCCGTCGGTCCTTACACGATCTGGAACTTCGAGGTCAACGCCCCCTCTTGAGGCCAGCCGGGCCTCACGACCCCGGACGCTCGCGACGGTCCGCGGCGACACCCAGCAGCATTTTTCAGCCGCGCAGTCGATCTGCCAGGGCAACGACGGCGTGAACGACATCGCCGAGAAGGACGATGGCTTCGGTCAATGATCGCCTGATCCCCCGCCATCGTGGCGGCGCTGCTGCCGCTTCCTCTGCGGGGCCTCGTCGCAGCCGCCGCCGCCAGCCGCACGCAGGGTCTCCACGATGACCTTCCGCAAACAGGCGGCCGCCGGGTCCTTGTGCGTCCGCTCATGCCACGCGAGCGAGATCTCGTGCCCGAGGTCCTTCACGGGCAGCTCGACGATCCGGACGGGGAGGTGCGACCCGAGCGCCACGGCGACGCGGCGAGGCATGAACGCCACCAGGTCGCTGGCCGCTGCCGCCATCGTCGCGGCCGCGAAACCGGGGACCACCAGGGCGATCCGGCGGACAAGGCCCTGCGCGCGGAGGGCCTGCTCGACCATGGCGTGACCACGACCCGGACGGCCGAGCGGGATGTGCACGTCGATGAAGCCGAGCCGCGGGAAGGAGCCCCGCGTCAGGCGCTGGCCGACGATCGGGTGATCGTGGCGGACGACCCCCACGGTCGGATCCCGGTAGAGCGGCGCGACGCGCAGCCCAGGGCCGCGCTTCTGCACCCCGAGCGCCGCGTCGAGCCCGCCCGCGGACATGCCCCCCGACGCCACCAGGTAATCGATGCTCACCACGCGGAGCCGCGCGAGCGGCATCTCCCGCGCGAGCGCCGCCGCGACGGGCGGCACGTCCGCGATCTGCGAGTTGTCGGCGCAGGCGAGCGTGAGCTCCCGGGTCGACGTGCGCGGGTCGAACACCCGCCGGTGCTCGATCATCGACCGCAGCTGGCTCATCGCCGCGGCGAGCTCCGGCAGCAGCTCGTCCGCCGCCGGCGTCGGCGCCATGCCACGGCCATCGCGGACGAGCAGCGGATCGCCGAGCAGCTCGCGGGCCCTGGCGAGCGCGTTCGAGACCGCCGACTGCGTGACGCCCAGCCGGCGCGCGGCGCGCGTCGCGCTGCGCTCCTCGAGCGTGACCGCGAGGACGTGGAGCAGGTTGAGGTCGATGGTCGATAGATTCACCATGGTGATGTTCTGTATCACGAACCATCACTGGAGATGGCACATGGCCTCTGTCTAGATACGGCCATGTCCACCCGCGAGAGGCGCCCGACCCGCGCTGGTTCCGCCCTGCTCTGGCTCGCCGCCGCCGGCCTCGCCGTCGCCGGCTGCGACGACTTCCACGAGTGCGATCCGCCCGATCCAGAGCGCCAGGCCGAGCTGCCCGCGGCGCTGTCGGAGACTGGCCTCTACGCTGATATCGCCGCGCGCGCGGTGGCGAGCGACGTGGTGGCCTACCAGCCGGGGTTCGAGCTCTGGAGCGACGGCGCCGAGAAGCAGCGGTTCATCCGGCTGCCGCCCGGCGCGCAGATCGACACCGGCGATCAGGATGCATGGCAGTTCCCCGACGGGACCCGCCTGTGGAAGGAGTTCCGGAGGGATGGGGCGCTCGTCGAGACCCGCCTGCTCGCCAAGGTGGGCCCCGCCCCCGAGGACTGGGCCGCGGTCGCCTACGTCTGGAACGCCGACGGGACCGACGCGCTCGCGACGCCCGGCGGCGCCGCGGACGCGCGCGGGACGCCGCACGACGTGCCCGCGGCGGCCGAGTGCATGGGCTGCCACGGCGGGACCAGGAGCCGCGTGCTCGGCTTCTCCGCGATCCAGCTCGCCACGAGCCGGGGCGAGGTCGACCTCGACGAGGTCGTCGCCCGCGGGATGCTGTCGGATCCTCCGCCCCGGCCGATCCAGCTGCCCGGAGACGTGGTGACGCGCGATGCCCTCGGCTGGCTGCACGCGAACTGCAGCCACTGCCACAACCGGAGCCGCCCGAAGAGCGACGGCGCGCGCTGCTATGACCCGGAGCGCAGGTTCGATTTCACGCTCCGGGTCGGCGAACTCGCGTCCGTCGAGTCGACGGCCACCTACCGCACCGCCGTCGGCCCGGTGATCGACCCGGGCGATCCCGACGGCAGCGATGTGGTGGAGCGCGCCCGGAGGCGCGATCCGGACTGGCCTTCGATGCCGCCCCTCGGGACCGAGATCGTGGACGAGGCCGGGCTGGACGTCCTCCGCACCTGGATCCGCAGCCTCTAGAGCGGCGGTCACCCGCTTCGGAGACGGGCCCACCTCGGCGTTTTCGGTGCTCAGCGCACCGGAGTGCTCTTGCGCGCCGAAAACGCCGAGCTGGGCCCGTCTCCTGTGCGGGAGACCGCCGCTCTGCTCTTCGCGTAGCAGAGGTGGGCGGAAACCGCTGTAGCCTCTGAGGCAGGGCATCCATCGCGTCGTCAATCGATTGCAAGAATGACCTCTCTCTCTTGCTTTTTGGCGCCTTTGCGCCTTTGCGCCTTGGCGTTAAATTCTCCGATCTCCCGCTGCGAGTAGACACGCCCATGCACCGCCTATCCGCCACCGACGGCATGACCTTCCGAGCAACCATCTCTCGTTGAGGGTTTGGCGATTCCCAAGCGAACGAGACGTCGGCTTATTTCGATCTACGTCACGAGCTGATCGACGTTCCTGCGCGGAGATTTAGCCGTGCGCGGCGCGCAGCTGCGCGCGGGCAGCCGACGGCGTCGCCCCGGTCTCGCGCCGAAACGCGCGCTGAAACGCCTGCACCGTGGCGAACCCGACCGCGTGGGCGATCTGCTGGTTCGACAGCGTCGTCTCGCGGAGCAGGCGGCGCGCGTGCTCGGTGCGCAGCGTCGCCCGGTACGCCATGGGCGGCGCGCCCGTGGCCTCGAGGAACCGCCGGGCGAGCGTGGCGCGCGAGACGCCCACCGTTCGCGCCAGGGTGTCGACGTCCCACGCGCGCGCCGGGTCGTGCACGAGCTCGGCGATCGCGCGGGCGACGACGGGGTCCTGCGTGGCGCCGAGCGCGGCGAGCTTCGCGGGCTCGCGGTCGGCGAGCAGCCGCACGAGCTCGATGAGGATGAGCTCGAGCCAGCGACGGCGAGCCAGCCCCGCCCCCGGGCGCGTCTCGTGCAGCTCGCTCCGGAGGCGCGCCAGCGCGTCGGCAAACGAGGGCCGCGCCTCGATGGCCCGCGCGCCGGCGTGGATCACCGTCGGCAGGACCTGCAGCAAGGGGGCAAGCGCGTCGTGCTCGAACCGGAACACGCCGCACAGCGCGCGCGCCGTGGCGGCGCCGCGGCCCAGCACGCGCTCGCCGTCCTCCTCTCGCGAGACCTCGAGCCACCGGTCGAGGAGCACGGGCTTCGCCCTCGCGTCGCCGTGGTCGACGCGGTGCCCCACGTTCGGTCGCACCAGCGCCACGTCGCCCTGGTAGAGCGAGACAGCCTCTCGCCCGGCGCGCAGCACGCAGCTCCCCTCGGTCACGTGGTGGAGCACCAGGATCGGACGCGCCGGAAGCTCGAGCGCCCAAGCCCCTCGCGCTGCGGTCCGGCAGACAAGCTCGGACGAGAGTTTTGCCATGAAAAACCGGCTCGATAGCGAGTCATCCTGGTACATAGCGCGAGCCTAGCGATGATCCATAGCGCTCGCAACGTGAGCGTTCAGGGACATTCGTTGCGCGCGCCGGCCATCGCGGGCGCGTCCGCTGAGGGCTACATCCAGCCCATGAACAACGCCACTATCGCTTCCTCCGCCTCGTCCCTTCCGTTGCGCCGCCTCGGCGGGGCGGGCATCGCCACGCTGCTCACCGGCCTCACGCTGTGCTTCATCGGCGCGCGTTTCCTGGTTGTCCCCGGCACCGCGGCTGCGGCCTTCGGCGTGCCGCTCGCTGGCCTCGCCGCGTACGCTGTCGCCAAGGGAGTGCGCGACCTCTCCGTCGGCGCCTTGCTCATCGCCTTCGCGCTCCTTGGCGAGCGGCGCGCCGCGGCGCTCACGCTGCTCCTCGGCTCCGTGATCCCCGTCGTCGACGGGGCCATCGTGCTCGCGTGGCGCGGCGCTCACCCGGGCTACCTCGCGATCCACTGGGGCACCGCCGTGTTTTGCATCGCGCTCGGCGTGCTGCAGCTCCGCCGCCGTGCGTGACCCTGCCAAGCGATTGAAGGAGTCCCATCGGGGCGATAGTCGACCACAGGGAGTGAGGCACTGGCCGGGCGGCAGCGATTTCGATAACCACTTATCGAGCAGAGGCCGCTCCGCCGCACCGGCCAGCCGATCGACCTCGCGCCCGTCGCGAGGGAAATTGACACCCGTCGTGTGAGCGTTCACAGTGGGCCCGCGCTCGTCCTTTCGATCTGAAGGCTGCACGGGCCGTCATGCACACCCGCCAGAGATCCTTGTAGCCGGGATTGGCGGCCAGAACGACTCAGGATATGACCATGAGAAAACACAGCGCTTGCATCACGGCGATGATCCTGATCGGGTCCCTGCCCATGTCCTGCGGAGTGGACGAGCAGGTAGCGCCCGTGGAATATCCCCTGACCATCGAGGCGAAGGGGGACGGGACGACTGATCCTCCGCCTGGAACCTACCTGCGCAGGGCCGGCACAGTGGTGACCGTGACCGCCAGACCCGCGCCGAGCGCCGACTTCACGGGATGGAGCGGGGCCGCGAGCGAGGCGGACGACGTCGTGGAGGTCACGGTGGACGGGAACAAGACGCTGACCGCCGCCTTCGAGACAGCGAGCTGGCCGGGCAAGCCCCAGTCCACCTACCTGAACCCGATCCTGCCCGGCGATCACCCGGACATGAACATCTACATCGAGGGGGACGATTTCTACATCACCGGCTCCAGCTTCAACATCTCACCCAACGTCGAGATCCTGCACTCGCGGGACCTCATCCGCTGGGAGCGCGTGTCGCGCGTCGTCGATCCGGCGTGGTCCGGCCTGGAGGCCTCGACCTCGGCGGGGGGCGGGACGTGGGGCGGCTTCATCGTCAAGGTCGCCGCCGGCTACAGGGTCTACTTCGCCGTCAACTTCAACCAGTACTTCGCGGAGGCCGAAAGCCTGGCAGGGCCCTGGGGAGAGCCCGTCCACGTGGAGCCTGTGGGCCCCTACACGCCGCCCGGAGAGGACCCGGAGCTCGTATCGTTCGACCGCGGGACCGGCTATGACGACTCGGTGTTCGTCGACGACGACGGGACCACGTACCTCGTCGTGAAGGCGGGGCAGTGCAAATGGAATGGAGGGACGGGCGGCGAGGAGAACAACTTCGGCGTCAACCTGCTCCAGAAGCTCGATCCCGAGACCGGGCAGCTCAGCGGCGAGTCGATCGATCTCAGCTTCGTCAACTGGGACGTGGAGAACGGGGGGTGCGGTGATCCCGCGGCCAACCCCGACAGCGCGGTCGAGGCCAATTGGGCCGAGGGGCCCACCATGACGAAGCGAAACGGCTTCTACTATTACTTCGACTCGACCCACACGGGGTGCGGCGGCGAGCAGTACGGGTGGCGCTCGGCCACGCTGAGCAGCAACCCCGAGGACTGGACGCCGCTGGGCAGCGTCCTCAAGGGAGAGGCCCCGTTCAGCGGCGCGCAGCACAGCACCGCGCCGTTCCAGATCGCCGACGGCACGTGGTGGGTCTTCTCCCACTCGTACGAGTGCGAAAGCAACTGGCGTGGCCTGGGCCGGCAAGGGTTGCTCAGCCAGGTGACCTGGATCGACGACGAGAGCGGTGCCGGGGTCCCGGTCGTGAACGGTCGCCTGGGCGAGCCGGCGCCGGCGCCGGCGCTGCCGCCCAGCGACATCCCGTTCCTGCTGCCCGTCAACGACGAGTTCACCGGGGACAAGCTCGCACCGGCCTGGACTTTCTACGGCAACATGCCGTCCGATCGCTACTCGGTCACCGACCGCGCCGGGTGGCTCCGGCTCAAGCCGGCGGAGGACGAGACGCGGTGGGTGATCCAGAAGGACGCGCTGCACGCCAAGGCGATGATCGTGAGGATGGACTTCGCGCCCGAAGCGGAGGGCGACGCGGCTGGCGTTCGCCTGGGCAACGCCGTCCCGGAGCAGGATCTCACGGCGTTCCCGACGTGGGTGCACCCCATCAGCCAGGAGGTGTCGGTGGCGCGCGTCCGGGCGGACGCAGAAGACCGGATCCGCTTCTCGTTCCGGTCGGTCGTCCCCGTCCTCAACGCCGACGAGAGCGCCTATGAAGCGGTGGACGCGACCGAGATCAGCTTCGATGCCCCGGCGCCGGCCGAGCGCACCCTCTGGCTGAAGCTGGTGCACGGCAAGGACCACGAGGCCACCGGCTGGTTCAGCACGGACCGCCTGACCTGGACCCAGGTGGGCGAGCCGATCGAAATCGGCGCGCTCGAGGACTACGATACAGTCAACATGGGCTGGGTCGGCAGCCAGGCCGGCGTCTTTGCCAGCAACGCGAGCGCTGACTTCGACATGTTCACGTACCGCGACGGCTTCACCGCGATCGCGGCCGCGGAGCCGGACCAGGAGTCCGGCACCGAGGTTGTGTCGAGCCAGTCGGCAGGGCCGGTGCTGGGCGGCCTGGAGAACGGCGACTGGGCCATGTACGGCAGCGTCGATCTGGGCAGCGGCGGCGTGGCGTCGGTCGAGATCGAGCTGCAGGCCTCCAGCGCGAAAGGCGGCGCCGTCGAGGTATGGCTCGACCCGCTGGCGGGCGGCCGCCGCGTCGCGACCTGCGATGTCCCCGCCACCGGCGGCTGGGAGACCTGGACGACCGTGACATGCAAGGTGAGCGCCGTCGGCTCCCACGAGGTCTACCTGAGGGCAAAGGGCGGCTCTGGTGAGCTGCTGCGCCTCGCGTCCCTCCGCTTCGTGCCTGGGAAGAACGAATGAGCTCAGCGTAATGTAGACAAGCAAGCGGGCCAGTCCACGCAGACCTCAGCCGTCTTCGCTATGTGGGCCGTCGCTCCAGGGCTTCGAGCCCTGATCCGGCGCGCGACCCGAGCGACTCGTAGCCTGCCGGCACACGCCCGCTGTCCAGCCGGCCGACCCGGCGCGGTGGGCGTCGGCGCCGGCGTCACGCAGCGGGAACCGCACGGGCGCGCGCCCCCGCGTGCCTCCTCCCGGGCCTGTTTGTAAAGAATCTTTAAAAATGGAGCTCCGGGCCGCGCCGAACGTTGAACATCGTTTTTGTTCAGCTACATCATCGCTCGTCTGAGGTCGCTCCCAGCACCGCCTGACGCCCCCAGCGCGCGGCCTCGCGCGCCGGGCGGCGAGGGCTGCCTCTCCGGCGGTCTCCCCGCCGGGGCGTCGCTCACGAGGCCCCACGCCGCACCGCCGGGCGGCTCGAATGGCTCCGCGACCACAGCTGAAGAGTGGATGAAACACGCCGCTTTCCTGCTCGTGGCCTCTCGCCACGGCCGGGCGCTGCGCCTCTAACGGAGAAAGCTTGATGGGACGCTCGAAGACGGGGCTGCTGTTCGCGTGCGGGGTCGGAATGGCGCTGTTCGCCGGGGGGTGCTCGGAGGCAGAGGACGAGGTTCCGGAGCCCCTCGACGAAGCTTCGCAATCGCTCGCCCTGGCGGATCGGCTCGCTGAATGCGCGCAGGATCCGCGCGTGGTCGCCGGGCTCGTGTCGCAGGACATCTGCGCGGGCGCGGGGGTCTTCTTCCACGAGACGTTCGAGGGCAACGGCCGCACCTGCGGCACCTGCCACCCCGTGGCCAACAACACGACGCTCGACGTGCCGTTCATCCAGGCCCTCGACCAAACCAACCCCAATGACCCGCTCTTCGTGTTCCGGCAGGTGCCGGAGCTCGCCGAGCTCGAGACATCGGATCTGCTGGACGACGCGGCCATCCTCGAGAACGTGGACGGCTTCGCCGATCCGACGCACCGGTTCGTCTCGCGCGGGGTGAACCACGTCCTCTCGCTCAGCACCAGCATCCGGGCGGATTCGGGGGACGGCACCACCAATCCCCCCACGGAGCGGACCGGCTGGGGCGGGGACGGCTCGAGCGACGGCACGCTGCGCGGCTTCCTCAAGGACGCGATCACCCAGCACTTCCCCAAGCGCCTCGCCCGCGAGCCGGGCGTCGATTTCCGGTTGCCGACACCGGAAGAAGAGGACGTGACCCTGGCCTTCCAGCTCAGCCTGGGGCGGCTGAACGAGCTCGATCTGGCGAGCGTTCGCCTGTTCGACGCGGAGGCGGAGGACGGCCGGCAAGCGTTCATGGACCCGGACCGCGGCCGCTGCAACTTCTGCCACCACAACGCCGGCGCGAACTTCCAGGACACCGGCAACAACCGCAACTTCGACACCGGCACGCGCACCAAGGGGTCGCCGGTCAACGGGGGCAGCTTCGGGGGCGAGTTCCTCGCGGACGGCGGCTTCGGCGGGCGAGACCTGCCGGCGCCCAACTTCGACGCCACGGGCATCGGCTTCCCCAACTCGTTCGGCAACGGCACCTTCAACCCGCCGCCCCTCATCGAGGCCGCGGACACGCCGCCCTTCTTCCACAACAACCTGCAGATCAACGACAAGGCGGCTCCGGGCATCACCGACGCCGTCACGTTCTACGCCTCGACGCCCTTCCTCTTCTCTCCCGCCGCCCAGGAGCTCGAGCAGCGCTTCGGGACGCCTCTTAACCTCGTGCCGCTCGACGCGAACGCCATCGCTCGCTTCCTGCGCGCGCTGAACGCCGCCTTCAACGCCGACATCGCGAAGCAACGGCTGGACGCCGCGCGGGTGCTCGTCGACCAGTTCGCGAACACGCGCGCCGACGTGCAGCAGAAGCTGATGGAGCTCGCCCGCGTCGAGATCGACGACGCCATCGAGGTGATGGCCCCGATGACGCTGTATCCCGCTGCGGCGCAGCAGCTCGACCTCGCGCGCGCCGAGATCGCCCAGGGCCTCGCGGCGAGCTCGGCGGTCGAGCGCCGCAACCGCATCGTGAACGCGACCGCGCGCGTGACGACCGCCCGGGCCCAGTTCGGTCAGAACATCACCTTCGTGCTCGGCCAGGGCAACCTGATGTACTGAGCGCGGCCGTGGCGCCGCGCCCCCGCGCCGCCACGCCCCTCCTGCCCACCGAAGAGCCCGTCACCCGTCGGGGATGACCCGGGCGTGACGTGATCCCACCCACCCTCCCGTGCGCCGGGATAAACCGGCACGGAGACGGGTATGCGGAGACCTACGTCGAAGGGCCCCTCAGTCGATCGCGAACGTCGACAGGCGGGCGGCTCCACGGAAGACGAGGTAGACGTCGTGTCGCCCGTAAGCGCCGTCGAGCTCGGCGGTCGCGGTGGCGTAGGCGTACACGTCGCCCGTGCTCGGCACGACGGCGGTCCCAACCACCTTGCCGCGGACCGGATCGTCGAGCCGGATCTCGACGAGCGCGTCGCCCGCCTCGGCGCGGGCGAACCCGCCGCTGAAGTGGCTGGCACCGCTGCCCAGCTCCACATCGGAGAAGCGGAGCCAGTCGCCCGCGGTGGCGCCCACGGCATCGCCCCACTCCATGCTCTCGTCGACCAGCTCGATGCCGGCGTAGTCGTCGAAGTCGAGCGCTCGCGTCTCGCGGGCAAGGTCGCGCGCCGGGATGCGCTCGCCGCGCACGCGCACGACCGCGCTCCGGCGGATGTCGGCCGAGGAGGAGCCGACCATCAGCTCGACGCCAGCGGCCTCGAGGACCCAGCGGCTCCGGGTCACGTCCCAGTGGGCGAGGTCGGAGGCGGCGAAAGCGAGCTCGACCGTCCGCTTCTCGCCCGGCGCGAGATGGATCCGCCGAAACGCCCGCAGCTGCTTGACGGGCTGCGGATCGCGCGACGATGGCTGGCGGCTGTAGAGCTGAACGACCTCGTCGCCGGCCCGCAGGCTCGTGTTCGTGACGTCGACGCGCACCGAGATCGGGTCGCCGGCCTGGACCGACCGGGCGCTCAGCTGGAGGTTGTCGTACCCAAAGGTCGAATACGACAGCCCGTACCCGAACGGATAGAGCGGATCACCGTCGAAGTAGAGATAGGTCCGCCGGGCCTTGATGATGTCGTACTCGAGGACGTCCGGCAGGTCGTCCGCCGAGCGGTACCAGGTCTGGGTCAGTCGCCCGGCAGGGTTGTGGTCGCCGAAGAGGACGTCGGAGATGGCATGGCCGGTTTCCTGGCCCGCGTGGGTCGTCCACAGGATGGCGGGGACGTGGAGCTTCTCCCACGGGATGGTCACCGGATAGCTGTTCTCCATCACGAGGATGGTGCGCGGATTGGCGGCGAGCACCGCCCGTACCAGGGCGGACTGCCGCTCGGCCAGCGCCATCGACGTGCGGTCGTGATCCTCCCGCCCGTTGATGAACGGCATACTGCCAACGACGACCACGGCGGCGTCGGCGCCTGTCGCCGCGCGCACGGCCTCGTCGACGCCGCTCCGGACCACGTCGACCGCGAAGTGAGCCGCGTTGGCCGCCTCGGTCGCGGTCAGGGCGAGCGCGCCGTCCTCGGCGATCGTCAGGTAGACCTCGGGGCCGGCCCAGTCGAATGCCTTCTCGTATCCGGCGTAGCGGATGACGTGCGTGCCGTCGCTCTGCGGCTCGAGGACGAACTGCTGCTGGACGAACCAGCCGTACGGCTGGGCGGCGTGGTTCGCGAAGTTGGGGCCGAAGTTGAAGCGGTCGACCACCTTGCCGTTGGCCGCGCTGCGCAACGTGACGATGCCCTGCCCCCAGTCGAACACGTCGAACTCCTCGGTGGGACCCGCGCTGGCCGCGCCGACGCGCAGGATGTCCCCGTCCTCGTCCGCGCCGGCGGTCACGTAGCGGCCGCTCGCGACGTCGCGCAGCACGATCCGGTCCACGCCCTCGCTGGAGAGGACAGTGGCGCCGCTGAGCCGCTCGCGGATGCCGTCCAGGGGCGTGACCCGGTACGGCAGCGCCCCGGAGTACCAGTCCGTGTAGAGCGTGTCCGAGAGAGGCCCGACGACCGCGATCCGCCGCGTGGCCGACGGGTCCAGCGGCAGGAGGCGACGCCTGTTCGCGAGCAGCACCATGGCCTCGTCGGCGGCCCGGCGGGCCAGCTGGCGGTGCTCCGGGCTGTCGATGACCTCGGGCCCGATGCCGGCGTAGGGGCCCCCGTCCGGGTCGAAATCGCCGAGCCGGAGGCGGACGGAAAGGACGTGCTCGACGGAGGCGTCGATGTCCCCCTCGGTGAGAAGCCCTTGCGCGAGCGCCGAGTGGAGAATCTCGATGGTGCGCGCGCTGTTGGCGTCGTCGACGGTGAAGCTGTCCACTCCGGCCAGGAGCGTGGCCGCGAAGGCCTCCTCGCTCGTGGCGAAGTACTTCTGCGAGGCGCTCAAGTTGTTGGGGGCCCAGGCGTCGGACACGTTGTAGAGCGTCTTCTCCGTCCAGCTCCGCACGACCTCGCCGACATCCGGGTTGACGGTGCACGGCCTGCCGTTGACCAGGTTGTAAGATGTCATGACGCCGGTCACGGCGTCGGCGGCGATGGGTATCTTGAAGGCCAGCTCGTCATACTCGTGCTTCACGCGGGGGCGCAGATTCGACGACGTGGTGTCACGATGAATCTCGTTGTTGTTGGCGAGATAGTGCTTGATGACCGGCGCGGTCTTCAGGTAGAGCGGGTCGTCCCCTTCGAGGCCGCGCCCGTATGCGGTGGCGATCGCGCCGGAGAGGAGCGGGTCCTCGGAATAGCCCTCCTCGTTGCGCCCCCAGCGCGGGTCGCGCAGGAGGTTGACCACGGGCGCCCACACCTGCAGACCCCAGACGCGAGGGGCGAGCGCGTGATGGCCGCGAACTTCGGCTCCGACAGCCTCGCCGACCTGCCGGATGAGATCCGTGTTCCAGGTCGTCGCCAGGCCGATCGCCTGCGGGAACACCGTGCCGGTAGCCGTCACGACGGCGCCGCCGTTGTCGCGATCGGTGGACCAGGCCACTCCGTGCAGCGCCTCGGTGCCGGCCTTGAAGTCCGGAATGCCGAGCCGCGGAATGGCAGGCTGAAACTGATGCAGGAGCGAGATCTTCTCGTCGAGCGTGAGCCGGCCGAGGAGGTCGCGGACGCGGATCTCGATCCCCAGACCGGGATCCTGGAACGGCAGCATGTCACTCGCGCTCGAGTCCGAGGGGTGAAACGAAAGCGCGAGGACGAACGGAACGGAAGCAGCGATTGAGCGAAATCTCTTCATCGGTCGTCTCCTTTGGGACCGGGCGCCGTGGTTGAGCCCTTCTCTTCCAGCGTGATGACCAGCTCGCCGCCGGTCGCCCTGACCAGCGCTCCCCGCGGGTGCTCCGCGCTCTCCCCGCCTTCAACGGCCGCGACGCGGCGGTTGACGAGGAGAACGTTCCAGGCACCTGGGGCGCCCGCGGCCTCCACCCGCACCACCGGGCCGTCCCGGGACGTGGTGAACGTCGTGACCGCGTCCCCGTCCGCGCCCGGGATCACGGTGGTGACGCGGGCGCCGTCCGCCGGCTCGTACACGCGCAGCGTTACACCATCCGCGTGGTCGTAATCGGGACGGTCCTCCACCGCGCCCTCGGGGATCACCGCCCCCGGCCGGACGAGCAGCGGCACGCTGTCGAACCCGTGGCGCTCGCGCACCCAGCGGCCGCCCTCGACGCGCTCCCCGGTGAGGTAGTGCGTCCAAACGCCGCGCGGCACATAGTAGGAGAGCTCCCCGTCGGCGGAGAAGACAGGCGCCACAAGCAGGTCGTCGCCCAGCATGTACTGCCGCTCGAGATGCGTGCAGGCCGGGTCGTCCGGGAACTCGACGACCATCGCGCGCATCATCGGCAGGCCCTCGCCGTACGCCTGCCGCGCGGCCCCGGCCAGGTAGGGCATCAGCCGCATCTTCAGCCGGCTGAAGCGCCGCAGGACCTCCACCGACTCCTCGTCGAACAGCCATGGCACCCGGTAGGAGCGGCTTCCGTGCAGCCGGCTGTGCGACGATAGCAGCCCGAACGCGATCCATCGTTTGAACAGCGCCGGGTCGGGGGTGCCCTCGAATCCGCCGATGTCGTGGCTCCAGAAGCCGAATCCCGACATGCCCAGCGACAGGCCGCCCCGCAGGCTCTCCCCCATGCCCTCGAACGTCGACTCGCAGTCGCCGCCCCAGTGCACCGGGAACTGCTGCCCGCCCGCCGTGGCCGAGCGGGCGAACACGATCGCCTCGCCCTCGCCGCGCCGCTTGCGCAAGAGCTCGAACACCGTCTGGTTGTAGAGATAAGCGTAGTAGTTGTGCGCGCGGTCCGGGTCGGACCCGTCGTGGTAGACGACGTCGGTGGGGATGCGCTCGCCGAAGTCGGTCTTGAAGCAGTCCACGCCCATGTCGAGCAGCGCGTCGAGCTTGGCGGCGTACCACGCGCGGGCCTCGGGGTTGGTGAAGTCGACCACGGCCAGGCCCGGCTGCCACAGGTCCCACTGCCACACGTCGCCGTTGGGGCGCCGCAGCAGGTAGCCGCGCGCCCTGCCCTCCTCGAACAGCGGCGAGCGCTGCCCGATGTAGGGGTTGATCCAGACGCAGATGCGCAGGCCGCGCCCCCTGAGCCGGCGCAGCATCCCGGGCGGGTCGGGGAACACGCGCGGATCCCACTCGAAATCGCACCACCGGAACTCGCGCATCCAGAAGCAGTCGAAGTGGAACACGCTGAGCGGCAGGCCCCGCTCGGCCATCCCGTCGATGAACGAGGTGACGGTCGCCTCGTCGTAATCGGTGGTGAACGAGGTGGACAGCCACAGCCCGTACGACCAGCCCGGCACCCTCGCGGGCCGCCCGGTGAGCGCTGTGTACTTGCGCAGGATCTCCCTCGGCGTCGGCCCGTAGATGAGGAAGTAGCGCATCGACTGGCCCTCGACGCTGAACTGCGTCCGCGCCATCGCCTCGGAGGCCACCTCGAACGACACGCGCCCGGGATGGTCGACGAACACGCCGTAGCCCGCGTTGGTGAGGAAGAACGGCGCGTTCTTGTACGCCTGCTCGCTGGACGTGCCGCCGTCGGCGTTCCAGATGTCCACGACCTGGCCGTTCTTGACCAGCGGCCCGAACCGCTCGCCGAGCCCGTACACGAAGTGGTCCACGCCGAGGTCGAGCTGCTCGCGCACGTAGTGGTGGCCGTCGTCGGTGTCGATGATCGCCGTCGCCTTCTGCGCGCTGCCGGTGAGGCGGCGGCCCCGGGCCAGGAAGTCCAGCCTCCACCCCTCGCCGCGCCCGACCCGCACCGACAGCGCGCCGGAGGTCAGCGTGGCCGCCTCCTCGTCCAACGTCACCGCCCCGGTCGGGTCGGTGGCCAGCTCGAACGCCGGGCCGCGGGGCCGCTCGCCCGCGAAGTGCGTGATGGTGACACCGATGACGTCCGGCATCGGGGACGCGCAGGTGACGGTCACCACCGGTCCCTTGAGCAGGTCGCCGCGGTGCCGGATCCGCTGGACGGGCGCGTGCGCGACGAACGACGCCGGCCCGGCGTCGATGTCGAGGACCTCCATCGGGTAGACCGCGTGGACACCCTTGCGCATCATCCAGTAACCGTCGCTGAACTTCATTCCTTGATCGCTCCTGCTGTGAGTCCGCGCGATAGCGTGCGCTGGAAGATGAGGAAGAAGACGATGGTCGGCAGCAGGCCGAGCAGCGCGGCGGCGCTGGACATGGTGGCGTCCATCAGCCGCTGCCCCTGCAGCACGCCGAGCGCGACCGAGACCGTCTGGTTGTCGTTGGAGATGAGGAAGACGAGGGGGATCAGGAACTCGTTCCAGGTCCAGATGAAGAAGAAGACGAGCATCACCGCCAGCGTGGGCCGCACGACCGGCACGATCACCCGCCACAGGATCTGCCACCGGCTGGCGCCGTCTATCCGCGCCGCGTCCAGCAGCGGCCGGGGGAACGCCGACATCACCGACGACAGCAGGTAGGTGCCGAACGCGCTCTGGACGACGGCGAACACGATGATCACGCTGATCCGGGTGTCGTAGAGCCCGAGCTTGTTGGCCAGGTAGTACAGCGGGTAGACCAGCGACTCCTGCGGCAGCGTGTTGGCCATCAGCAGCAGGACCAGCACCCACATCCGTCCCTTGATCCGGCCGATGCCCAGCGCGTAGGCGTTCAGGACCGACAGCAGGACCGCCAGCACGGCCACCGAGCCGCTGATGAGCAGGCTGTTGAACAGGACGTGGCCGAAGCCGACGCGCTCCCAGAAGTCCTTGATCCCCTCGAGATAGAATCCCTCCGGCGGGGCGAGCGGGCCGTTGGCGGTGTACTCCTCCGGCGTCTTCAGCGCGTTGAAGACCACCACGGCGAAGGGGATCAGCATGATCCCGGCCAGCGCGGCCAGCGCCACCAGCACCGCGTAGGCCGACGGACCCCGGCGGCGCCGCCGCGGCCGGTTCCGCGCGGGTGCGCTCACCGGGCTCTCGGTCAGCGTCACGGTCACCGCTCCTCCCCCAGCTCACCGCCCTGCAGCCGCAGGAAGGCGATGGTGAGCGCGATGATGATCAGCGTCAGCACTGTGGCGACCGCGGAGCCGTAGCCGACGTCGGTCTTCTCGAAGAAATTGACGTAGGAGTAGTAGGACGGCACGCTGGTCGCGCCTCCCGGGCCGCCCCTGGTGAGCACGAAGATGTGCGGGAACGCCTTGAGCGCGGCGATCGTCGTCCACAGCAGCACCACGAAGATCTCGGGCCTGATCTGCGGGATGGTGACGTGCCAGAAGCGTTGCGCCCACGAGGCCCCGTCGATCTCGGCCGCCTCGTACAGCGAGGGGTCCACGCGCTGCAGCCCGGACATGAAGATCACGAGGGGGAATCCGATCTGGATCCAGACCATGACCCCCATGACGCTCCACAGCGCGGTGGCGGGATCGCCGAGCCAGTCATGCGCGAGCGAGCCGAGCCCGATCGCGTCCAGCAGGACGTTCACCGCGCCGTTCTCGGGGGCGAGCAGCCAGCTCCACACGATGCCCGCGATGACGATTGGCAGGACCTGCGGCAGGTAGATGCAGGCGCGCAGGGCGCTGGCGGTGCGCGGGCCGAAGTGCCGGTCGATCAGGTCGGTCAAGACGGAGGCCAGCACGAGACCGATCATCGTCGGGAGGATCGCCATCCCGACGATGACCAGCGCGTTGTGCCGGAACGACGCCCAGAACTCGCCGTCCGTCGCCAGCTCCCGGTAGTTGTCCAGCCCTACCCACGTCGGGGTGCCGACGCCGGCCCACTCGGTGAAGCTGGTCCCGATGTTCATCAGGAACGGCGCCCCGATGACCCCGGCGAACAGCAGCAGCCCGGGGATCAGGTAGGGCAGGTAGGCGAGCCGGTCACGCCCCGTCAAGCTGCGTGTCGTCACTTGGGCAGGCCGCTGTCGTAGGATCTCTGGATTCCGCTGAGCACCGACTGCGGCGAATCGCCGTTCATGAGCTTCTGGGTATGCGAGACCCACTGATCGTAGAAGCCCGCGACCGGCCAGTCCGGGTAGTACGCCAGGCCGCTCGACTGGGCGAGGGTGTTGAAGTCGTCGTTGAGCTTCTTGGCCCTGGGCTCGGTGATGGCCGAGCTGTCGGCCGCCACCGGCACCGCGCCCGCGTTGCCGAGAATGTTCTGGATCTTCTTCTTCAGCGTGATGTCGATGAAGTCGTAGGCGAGCTGCTTGTTCTTCGATCCTGCCGGCACGACCCACAGATTTCCGCCCGATCCGAGGGTCATCTTGGCGCCGGGCCACACGGAGGTATCCCAGTCGAACTTGGCCTCCTTGGACACGCGGCCGAACCACCAGCTCCCGGAGAACATCATCGGGAACTTGCCGCTCATGAACGCTACCCCGGCATCCTCGGCCTTGGCGCTGACCGAGTTCTTGGCGATGTAGCCCTTCGTCACCCAGTCGGCGAACGTGGTCGCCCCGTACGTCCATGCCGGGTCGGTGAAGTCGGCCTTGCCGGTGTAGCGCTGGAACGCGTTCACCCACGGCTGGTCGGCCTTCTCCAGCGCGAGCTGGTAGACGTACTGCTGCGCCATGTACTCGGCGCCGGCGTTCGCCAGCGGCGTGACGCCCTTGGCGACGAACGCGTCCATCGCCTTGGTGAACTCGTCGAACGTGGTCGGGACCTTGACGTCGTATTTCTTGAACAGGTCCTTGTTGTAGTAGACCTGCGTGTACTCGGCGTAGTTGGGGACCCCGTACCACTTGCCGCCGCCCATGATCCCCTTTTCGTCGTACCTGGCGACGGCCTGCACGTTCGGGCTGATCAGCTTGTCCCAGCCGCGCTTGGTGACCTCGGGCGTGAGGTCCTCGAGCAGGCCCTGCTTGGACAGCAGCCCGGCGGTCGCGTTACCCTTGTTGTACTCCATGACGTCGGGGGCGCTCTTGGAGTTCATGATCATGGGCGCGGTCTTCTGGATCTGCTCGAAGCCCTTCTCCTCGAGCTTGACCTTCACGCCCGGATGAGTGGCCTCGAACTCCTTGATGGCCTCGTTCCAGGCCACGCCCATGGCGCTCTCGGGAGCCTCGTAGTGCCAGATGCGCAGCTCCTTGCCGCCGGACTCGCCGTCGTCGCTGCGACCGCACGCGGCCAGCGTCAGGGTCCCTGCGGCGAGCAGCGCTGCGCCCGTGACTCTTGTGATCATAAATTTCCTCCGGGGTGAGAAACGGGCATCGGCCCTCCTTTTCGAAGCGCTTCGAGTGTCGAGATGATAAACGACATGTGAACGTTCACACAACAAGGAAACCCAACAAAATGCTGGTCACGCGTTCACCTGGGAGAGTGTGGGCGACGTTGCCGCCAGGCGCACCTGGAGGCAGCGGCCATGAAGCTCGCGTCCATCATGCTCGACAGCGCATAGGGCCCCGCGCCTGGCCGCTTCACTCGGATCCCGATCCTGCTCTTGCCCAGGTATTCGCGGCAGGTTTTTCCGATACGAGGTTCCTGATCAACACCAGCTACCCCAGGAGGTCACTCCGCTGGCTGCGGAGCCCTCCGTGCCAATGTGCCTGAAACACCGACCCTCAATGCGCGTACTGTCGGAGGGCGAGTCCGGAGCGTTTGATGAAAGAAGAGCAGCCCTCTCAGCAGACGATCCAGGCGCATTGTGCGCTCCGCGCGCGATTCTCCGTGCGATGCGCAGCCACGCCCGGATCCGGCGGCCGCGCGCACTGGCGCGCGGCGGAGGCAGGCGGCCTTCATGAAAGGGGGTTTGCCAGGCGGATCGGTTGTGCCGAAGATGGCATCACGCTGCGCCGTGGGGTGAGGCCCACGTCGCGTCACGACAGCTCTCTCTTGCGTTGGAGCAGGTGGATGAACGTACGACTCGTTGCAGGTCTTTTCGTGCTGGCGCTGTCGGCTGCCGCGGGCTGCGGAGACGATGACGGCCAGGTCGGCGCCGGCGGCAATGGCGGCTCCGGCGGCGCTGGCGGTGGCGGCGGCGTCGACGCCACGAGCACCGGAACTGGCACCGGCGGTGGCGGCGGCGGCGGCGCCGAGCCCACCGGCGGTGGCGGTGCTGGCGGCGCCGAGCCCACCGGCGGTGGCGGTGCTGGCGGCGCCGAGCCCACCGGCGGTGGCGGTGCTGGCGGCGCCGAGCCCACCGGCGGAGGCGGCGGTGCCGAGCCAACCGGCACCGGTGGCGGCGGAGGCGGCGGTGCCGAGCCAACCGGCACCGGTGGCGGCGGAGGCGGCGGTGCCGAGCCAACCGGCACCGGTGGCGGCGGCGGCGCCGAGCCAACCGGCGGTGGCGGTGCTGGCGGCGCCGAGCCCACCGGCGGAGGCGGCGGCGGCGCCGAGCCAACCGGCACCGGCGGAGGCGGCGGCGCCGAGCCCACCGGCACCGGCGGCGGAGGCGGCGCCGAGCCAACCGGCACCGGTAGCGGCGGAAGCGGGCCGGCGGGCGCGCTGTACGAGGCCTGCGCGATGGACGATGAGTGCACCGGGGACATCTGCCTCTCCGAGGAGGAACTTGGATACCCGTCCGGGCTCTGCTCGGACCTGTGTGAGCCCGCGGCCGAGCCAACGCCGGGCGGAGAGTGCGACGGCGGGGTCTGTCTTGATATCTTCGATGGCGTGGGCGCGTGCCTGGCGCTCTGCAGCGCGTCGTCGGAGTGCCGCGACGGTTATGCCTGCGAGGACATCGGCGGTGGCATCCGGGCCTGCGTCCCGAGGTGCACCTCGAACGCGCAGTGCCCCTCGCTCGGCGTGTGCGACACCCTGAGCGGCGTCTGCACGCCAGGCGAGACGGACTGCGCGAACCACGAGGACGACGACGGGGACGGGTCCTACGACTGCGCGGACACCGACTGCGCCGCGACCTGCACCCCGATCGCCGAGGCCGCCTGCGCGAGCGCGACACCGATCGTCTCGACGACGATCCACGGCGACACGTCGGGGGGCACGAGCGGGCTGGAAGGGACCTGCTACCTCGGCAACACGGGGCACGGACCGGAGGAGATCCACCTGTTCACGCCGCCCGCCGGGCAGTCGGGCACGCTCGTGGTCGAGCTCGAGTCGCCGACCGAGCATAGCGTCTATGCCCGTAGCTCGTGCGCGGACATGCTCTCCGAGATCGACTGCTCCGACGAGAACTACCCCCACGATGGTTTGCCCGACGAAGAGCGGATCGAGATCCACGTGAGCGACGGCCAGACCGTGCCGATCGTCGTCGACTCCTATGAGCCGCGGGAGGCCGGTCCCTACACCCTGAACGTCAGCTTCACGCCGGTCGTCTGCGGCGACGGGACCGTCGGCTTGGCCGAGCAATGCGACGACGGCAACACCACGAGCGGCGATGGCTGCTCCGCCACGTGCGCCTACGAGCCCGACGTGCTGTGCGAGAACGCGGTCGAGCTCGTGATCGGCGAGAACACGGGCAACACGGCGACCGGCCCCTCGGTGTTCGAGGGCAGCTGCCTCGGATGGGACGCGCCGGAGACGATCCACAGGTTCACGCCGCCGAGCGACGGCGCGCTCACGCTGACGCTGTCCGCCGAGACCGACCTGGGCATCTACCTGCGCGAGAGCTGCGCGGACTTCGGCTCCGAGCTCGCGTGCGTCGACGACGAAGGCCGCGGCCATGACGAGACGCTCGTGATCGATGTCACCGGCGGCGAGCCCCTGTTCGTCATCGTCGACACCTACACGTCGATCAACAGCGGCCCCTACACGCTCACCGTCGCCTTCACCCCCGCTCCCTGAGGTCGACGCTGCCGTCGCGGGCGCTCACCGTGGGACCCGATTGGCAGGAGTTCAGGCTGCCTTTCGACACTTTCCCTCTTGACCACCTGTCGGTTGCCAGCGTCGAGTTGATAGTGACGCTGTATCAGCGTAGCAACGCCGATCCGGGAGGGGGCGTCCCGCGCGCTGGGCGCCGGGGGCGCGGCGCTCTCGTCGTGCTGGTGAGCGCTCAGGGCGATCGCTTCCGCGGCCGCGGGATGCCGTACTCGTCGATGCGGTTGATCAGCGTGCGCAGCGAAACGCCGAGGAGCTTCGCGGCGCGCGTCTGGTTGCCCGCGGACCGCTCGAGGGCCTCGACGACGCGCTGTCGGTCGGCGGCCTTCATCTCGAGCCGGAGCCTCGCCAGGGCGTCGCCGCTCGGCGGCGGCGCGTCGGCCGGCGGCAACCCGGCGCCGCTGGGCGGAGGCGGCGGCAGCGCGACGCGGCCCGACGGGGGGGCGTCGCCGCTCGACGGGGGCGCGGCGCCGCTCGACGGGAGCGTGGCGCGGCTCGACGGGGGCGCGGCGCCGCTGGGCGGCAGCGCGGCGCCGCTGGGCGGCAGCGCGGCGCCGCTGGGCAGGGGCGCGGCGCCGCCGGGCGGCAGCGCGGCGCCGCTCGGCGGCAAGGGCGGCGGCGGGGGGATGGTGCCGCTGGGCCGCGACGCGGCGCGGCTCGACGGGGGCGTGGCGCCGTTCGTCAGGTGCGGCGGCAGATCGGCGGGCAGGACCGACTCCCCTGCGCAGAGGACCGCCGCGCGCTCGATCACGTTGCGGAGCTCGCGCACGTTCCCCGGCCAGGCGTACGCCTCGAGGGCGGCGAGCGCCTCGGGCGAGATGCGGGGCGCGCCGCGCTGGTCGAGCTGCCGGCACGCCTCCTCGAGGAACCTGCCGGCGAGCAGGCCGATCTCGGCGACCCGCTCGCGGAGCGGCGGGACGACGAGGGAGATGCCGTTCAGCCGGAAGTAGAGGTCCTGGCGGAAGGCGCCGCGCGCGATCTCCGCCTCGAGATCGCGGTTGGTCGCCGCCACGAAGCGGAGGTCGAGCCGGCGAGGGGTGCGGCCCCCGATGCGGAGCACCTTCCGGTCCTCGAGGACGCGGAGCAGCTTCGCCTGGAAGGCGAGGGGCAGCTCGCCGATCTCGTCGAGGAACAGCGTGCCGCCGTGGGCCGCCTCGAGGAGGCCGGGGCGCGCGTGGCTGGCGCCCGTGAAGGCGCTCTTCTCGTGGCCGAAGAGCTCGCCCTCGAGGAGCGACGGCGGCAGCGCGGCGCAGTTCAGCTCGACATAGGGCCCGCTCGACCGCGGCGAGCGCGCGTGGAGGGTCCGGGCGAGCACCTCCTTGCCCACCCCCGTCTCGCCCAGGATGAGCACGCTGATGGGGCTCCGCGCGGCGCGGGCGGCCTGCTCGTAGAGCGCCACCATCACCGGGGCCAGCAGCACGATGTCCGCGGGCGGCTTCCCGCGGTCGGGCTCCTCGGCCGCCCCCGCGGGCGCGCGGCCGACGACGACGGTGGTCGCGCCGAGGTTGAAGCGCTCGCCGACGCCGACCTCCGCGCTCTCCCGCGAGAGGCGCCGCAGGCGGTGCGTGCGCGCCGTCAGCGCGCGGGCCTGCGGCTCGCCGACGAAGGTGCCGTTGGCGCTCCCGAGGTCCTCGATCCGGAGCGGCGGGCCGACGTGGAGCGCCGCGTGCCGGCGCGACACCGAGCGATCGTCGATCCGCACGTCGCACCCCTCGTCGCGGCCGAGGACGACGCGGCCGTGGGGCGGCAGCGGGGCGAAGGTGACCGTGCTGCCGGCCACGATCGCGAGCCGGAGCGTCGTCGTGCAGGAGCCCCGCACATCGCCGCCGGGAAAGCCTTCGTCCACGAGCACATCCTACGCGGCGCCGCGCGCCGCCGTGCGTTGGTTTGGCGTTGGTTTGCACGAATCATGCAAAACCGTGCAGAGCGATGGGGCCGTGCGGGTGATCACGCGGCCGATCGTGCAGGCGGGTGCACGATCGGCGCACCGTCCGCTGGAGCTCTCGCGGCGCGGCGCCGCGAACCGTCGGGGACGCTGCTCGGCACGCCTCCTGCTGTCCAGGAATTCGGGCGTTCGCGAGCGTCGATGGCGACCTCAGCGAAGGCGCGCGAAGGCGCGCCCGAGCGGGCTCTGCAGCGGCACGACCCGCCCCCTACGGATCACGGATCAGGAGCGAGCATGTGCACCGAGCATGGATCTTTCAATCGCAGGCGCCTACTCCAGGGGCTGGGCCGTACGGCGGCGGTGGCCGCGTTCGCGCCGGCGTTCCTGTCGACCAAGGTGGCTGAGGCGTACGCGCAGACGACGTACGAGCACCTCGTCCCTGGGCGGCCCGAGGGCGTCGGCCTGTGCTCGGAGCGCCTCGAGGACGTCTTCGCGCGCATCCAGCGCCGGGTGACCGACGGCCTGTTCCCGGGCGCTGTCGCCCTGGTAGCGCGGCGCGGGAGGATCGTCGGGCACCGGGCGTTCGGCTCCCGGGTCCGCGGCGCGGACGAGCCGATGACGCTCGACACGCTGTTCGACCTGCTCTCCATCACCAAGGTCCTCGCGACGGCGACGTCGGCGGTGATCCTCGCGCAGGACGGCGTGCTTCGGCTGAACGATCGGGTGGCCGACTTCATCCCGGAGTTCGCGGCCAACGGCAAGCAGGCCATCAAGGTGCGCGACATGCTCCGGTACACGGCCGGCTTGCCGCTGGACAGCCAGTTCCTGGACGATCCGGACTGCGAGCGCGTCTGGCAGCGCATGGCGGAGTCGCCGCTCGAGTACGTGCCTGGCACGCAGGTGCTCTACAGCGATCTCACCTACCGCCTCCTCGGGCGGGTGATCGAGGTCGCCTCGGGCATGGATCTCGACGCCTTCGCGAAGGAGCGCATCTGGGGCCCGCTCGGCATGAGCGACACGACCTTCAACCCGTCGGGGGCGCTCATCTCGCGGACCGCGGCCACGGGCTACTCCGAGATCCGGGGGAGGGTGGTGCGCGGCGAGGTGCAGGACGAGCAGGATCACGCGCTCGGCGGGATCGCCGGCTGTGACGGTGTCTTCTCGACGGCGCGGGACATCGCGGTGTTCTGCCAGATGATCCTGAACGGCGGCAGGTACGGCGGCGTCCGCGTCCTGAGCCGCCAGGTCGCCGCCGCGATGGTGAGCAATCAGACGCCCGAGGTGAGGGCGTCGGAGACCGACGTGTCGCCGCTAACGAATCTCCTGATGACGCCCAAGGGGTATGGCTGGGAGCTCGCGACCCACCGCTTCTCCAACGGCGGGTCGCGCCTCTCGAGCGGCTCTTACGGCAAGGCGGGCGGCACCGGGTGCTTCCTGTGGATCGATCGCCGCCGCGAGCTGATCGGGGTCATCCTGACGAACCACGGCTTGCCCACGCCGTTCGATGAGATCGGCTGGAACCGGATGCTCGACGCGGTCGGGAACGCGGAGTTCTTCGACGGGATCGTCAACGCCGTCATCGACGAGTGACAATCGCCTTCATGTCGTCTCCGCGGCGTTCCCGCGGCTGCTCAGGCTCCCTCCAGCGCCGCGCGGCCTTACTTGCCGCAGCCGACGCGCTCCGAGTTGAGCGCGAGGTCGTCGTACCACATCGTCTTGGCCCCGCCGTGGTACTTCTCGAACCCGAACTTGAAGAGCTTGTAGTCGTACGGGCCCCAGTCCGTGACGCCCATCGCGGTGACCTCGGTGCCGTCCACGAACACGTTCACCGAGCGGCCCGGCCCGTCGTAGTGGAACTCGAGGCAGTACCAGGTGTTCGCGACGAGCTTCACGCCGCCGCTGCACATGTACATTCCGCCGTTCGAGAGCTTCTCTTTGTCGTCGCTCTTGCGGTTCAGCTCGAGCTGACACTGGTGCTCGCCGATGCGGATCTGCTCCCCGTTGTTGGGATCCCCGTTGCCTTCCACGGCCGCGACATACGTGTTGTGGCCCATCTGGATGTCGGTGGCGCTCTTGAGGTAGATCCTGCCCCAGAAGTTGCTCGGCACGGCCACGCCGAGCATCTGGCTGAAGTCCGTGCCCGAGACCTTGACGGAGTGGGTGCCGCTGTGACCTGTGCTGTCCAGCGTCACGAACTCGCCCATCCTCGGGCGCAGGTAGTCCGGGAAGAACTGGAGCTCGGAAGGCAGCGAGCCGCCCTCGAAGTCCGAGCAGAAGATGCTGCAGCCGCCGGGGTCCGTGCCGCCGGTCGCCGCCGTGCTGGTCGTTGTGTCGCCGGCGCCGGTGCTCGTGGCGCTCGCGGTGACGTCGCCTGAGCCGCTGCTCGTGGCGCTCGCGGCGACGTCGCCTGAGCCGCTGCTCGTCGTGGCGCTGCCGGTGGTGGCGCTGCCGCTCGTGGCGCCGCCGCCGCTCGAGGCGCTGCCGCTGGTCGCGCCGGGGCCCGAGGAGGTGCTCCCGGGGCCCGGACCCGCGGCGTCGTCGCCCGACCCGCCGGCGCCGCCGGCCCCGGAGCTGGATTCGCCGCCGCACGCGGCCACGGACCCGAGCGTGAACATGGCAAAGAAGGCAAAGGAACGAGCCGAGAAGGACATACTGGGAGATCTCCTCAAGAACGGGCACAGAACGGCCCAAGCGATGCGCGCGATACTACCAGTGAACCCTGCGCGTGTCAGGCACAACCGGAGGAGTGCGCCGGGGCCAGCTCAGGCCTGCCGGAGCCCCATCGCGCGCGCGACTCCATCCCGGTATGCGAGCCAGGCTGCGTGGGCTGCGGCCACCGCCGACGCGACAGCGTCCGCCATCGGGCCCTCGTCCGGCACATGCTCCAGCACCATCTCCCACGCGTCCCGCCGGTGCCCCCCTTCGACCGCCCGGTGCGCCCTCGCCAGGCGCATGCGCTCGGGCGGACACCCGTAGTGCCGCACCATCGGGTGCGCGCGCAGCGCCTCCTCGATCGGCGGCGCCTCGCGCTGCCCGAGGAGCTCTGCGCGCTCGTGCACGCTGCCCTCCACGAAGATCGTCAGCACCGCCGCGCCCACGACCCACGGCGGCGCCGCGCTCACGTGATCGAGCAGCGCCCTGTAGGCGTGGGCCTCGGGCTCGAGCGGGATCGACTCGTCCTCGATGGCCGCGCGCGGGATGCCCAGGCCGTCGATCATCTCCAGGAAGAGCGCCGGGTGCGACACGCCCAGCGAGAGCTTGCCCGTCTGCTCTTCGAAGAGGTTCTCGGCGAGGGCGCTGCGCACCGCGGCCGGCGGCGACTGGCCGAGCACGCGCGCGAGCAGCACCGGGAAGTCGCGCACGTAGACCCGGTATTCGTGCCTGAAGTGGACCGCGAGCTGGTCTCGCGTGAGGCCGGGGCCGGTGAGGTGCGCCCAGGCCCAGTGGTTCTTGCGGTCCATGATCGCGAGCAGGCGCTCCTGAAGACGACGCGTCATGCGGCAGCTCCTCGGCAAGGGGGGAGCCTTGGTTCTACTGCACCGAAGGCGTCTGCCCAGCGCCGTCGTCGCAGGTCGCGCGGAGGGCGGCGCGCCGCCGGGGCGGGGTGGGGGAGGCGCTGGAGGGCCTGGGGGCGCTCGTGCGCCGTCCCTGTCACAGATCGCCCGCTCCGGCCGATGAAGCGCCATGAGCTCACGATTCCTGGCGTGCATCGCCGCGGTCACCGTCCTGGCCTGTGGCTCGCAAGGGCCCGCTCCGCGCGAGAGCCGTCACGCGTCGGCCCCTGTGCCTGCACGCGCAGAGGCGCCCGCGTCGCTCCCCGCGCCCGCGCCTGAGCCTGCTCCAGCGCCTCCTGCCGAGCCCGCCATCGCGCCCGCGTCCGCCGATCCGATCGTCGCCCGCGCGCGCCTCGAGGTCGCCCGGGGCGTCACCTACGATCCCGCGTGGGTCGCGATCGGCTACCCCAACGGCGATCCGGCCCCGGACCGCGGCGTCTGCACCGATGTCATCGTCCGCGCCGTCCGCGCCGCGGGCATCGATCTCCAGGAGAAGATCCACGAAGACATCCTCGCGCGCCGGGCGGTCTACACGACAATCGAGCGTCCCGATCGCAACATCGATCATCGCCGCGTCGGGCCGATGCTCACGTACCTGCGCGCCCACGCGACGTCGCTCCCCAGGACGTTCGACGAGGCCGCGGTGAGCGCCTGGGAGCCTGGCGATATCGTGGTCTGGGCCCTCAAGCCGTGCCCTTCGTGCACGCCGGACCACGTGGGCATCGTCAGCGATCGCAAGGGGCCGCGCGGCATCCCGCTCGTCCTCCACAACATCGGGCCGGCGCCGAGCGAGGAGGATGTGCTCGACGCCTGGACCGTGCTTGGCCACTTCAGGATCCGCGGGGCAGCCACGCGGCGAGAGGTCGAGCAGGCTCACGCTGGCGCCGGTCCGTGAGCGGTGGGGCGCGAAGATCAGCGGCAGACGACGTTCGCGTCGTTGCGTCTGGCTGCTCGCCGACGAAGCGCGCCGAGCGCCGTCGTGGCGAGGAGCAGGAGGAGCGCCGCGGGCGCGCGACGGTGGCCGGGCACCGTGCAGCCGCAGCCGCTCGGCTCGCCGGTGCTGCCCGCAGCGCCGGCCTCTCCCCCGCTGCCGGCTCCGCCGGCGCTCACGCCCGCCGTCACGGCGCCTCCACCTCCTCCGGTGTCGCCTCCACCTCCTCCGGCGCCGCCTTCGCTCGTGCTTGCGCCTCCGCTCGAGCCGCTCGTGGCGGCCGCGCTCGAGACCTCGCCCATCCCGCCCGGCGGCGACAACGTGTACATGAGCGCCGCGCCGGCGGGAACGTCGGCGGACAGGGCGTCGCTCATGCCGCTCACGTCGGCGCGACGCCACAGATCCCGGATCACCGGCGTTCCCGTGACGCCCAGCTGCGAGAGCGACACGGACATCGTCATGTCCTGGTCTCCATGATTGAAGAACGCCACGGCCTTGCGGTCGCCGCTCAGGTCACGGACCCAGATCTCGCCGCCGTCCACCGTCGTGCGGCGGCCGCGCGCGCCGAGCGCGTCCTGGTTCACGGCGAGCACCTCCTCGTTGGTGAGCAGCGCGAGCGTCCACGCGTCCGAGCCGAGCCGCGCGGGGTTGCCGCCGAACATCAGCGGCGACGGCAGCATGGTCCAGAGCGACATGATCGTGACCTGCTCGTTTTTGGTGAACCTCGTCTGACCCGACGCGTGCCATTCGTTGCGCGGGCCGAGGTAGCCGAGCGGCAGCATGTCGAGGTCGGGCCAGTGGCCCGGGGTGAGGTCGCCCACGCCCTGCCAGGTGCTCGCGGCGCGGAGCACGCCGGGAAGATCGGTGAGCGCGTTGTAATCCCAGAAGTCGTTCACGACGCGCCACATGTTGGCGTTGCTGTTCAGGTGGCCGGACGAGGCGATCAGCCACGAGGGATCGTTGGGACCCGGCGAGAAGCTCAGCATGATCGAGCGCCCGGTCTTCTCCACGGCCCTGTGGATCGCGTCGGCCTCGGCCTGGTGATACCTGCGCGTCGAGTTGTTGAGCATGTCGTCGATCTTCACGAAATCGACGCCCCAGGACGCGTACTGCTGGAAGAGCGCGTCGTACCAGGCCTGTCCCGCCGGCGTGTCGCCGCGAACGCCCCACATGTGCTCATCCCAGGGACAGGGATCGTCGGGGTTGCCCGCGTCGCGCGTGGTGTAGCTCGACCCCGCGATGGGGAGATTCGCGTTGTACGATTTGCGCGGCACGCCGCGCATGATGTGGATGCCGAAGCCCAGGCCCATCGCGTGGATGCCGTCCGCGAGGCTCTTGAAACCGTTGCTGCCCGTCGCCGATGGGTACTTGCCCGCGGCCGGCACATAGCGGCCGTTCGCGTCGATCGGCTGCCCGGGCTCGTACCATCGATAGTCGATGACCACGGTGTTCCAGCCGTACGGCTGGAGGTACGTCCTCACGGCTTGCGCTTGCTCGATCATGTCCTGCTCGGTGACGCTCGCGCCGAACGAGTCGTAGCTGTTCCAGCCCATCGGAGGCGTGAGGGCGAGCGTGCTGCCGGACTGCAGCGTGTACGTGGCGCTCGCCGTGCCGGCGGCGTTGGTGACGGTGACCTGGACCGGATAGGAGCCGGCGGCCGGCGTCTTCCCCGAGATGATCCCCGTGGACGACGTGAGCGTGAGCCCCGCGGGCAGCCCCGAGACAGAAAACTCGAGCGGCGCCCGGCCGGTGGCGGGGATGGCGAACAAGAACGGCGACGAGGGCGCGGCACCGTACACGAACGGGCCTTGCAGGCGCGGCGTGGCGGGCGCCTCCGTCATCGAGATGTCGATGCTCGACTGCGCACGTGCGGCGCCGCTCAGGGCGCTGGTCGTCGCGAGCGTGGCCCCAGCCAGAAGAAGGAAGGCGCGAGGTCGTTGCATGATCTCCTCTGAGCTCTTGGATGCATGTCAGGATGGCGTTCGGCGCACGAGCGCCGATGCCCGTGCGTCGCGCCGTGAGCGGTTGCGGCAGCTAGCTCCTGCGGGGCGCGTCGAAGCCCTGGACAGTGATGGGCTCACCGGGCGACTGGGTCGCGTGGTCGAAGACGGCGTAGCGGCAGCCCATCAAGAGCTCATCCGTGATCGCATCGGAGACGTCCGAGCGAACGGAATCAGCGCCGAGAGCGATCGGATGACGAACGCCTCGGTGCGCATGACGACCCATGCAGGGCGAAGCAAACAGATACGATTCAGGCCGATTGTGAACGTTCACATTGTCCGCGTCAATTCGAATCGACCGGCCCGCAGGCATCGTCCAGCCCGAGGGAGGACACGTGATGGTTCGAACGACGGATCCCGTCTCTCGCCTCCCCGCCTCCCCGTGAATCTCTCCTTCTTCCTCTCCTTCCAAAAATTTTCTCGCCCCCCGTATCCTTCCGGCCGTGCCGTTCGTCGGTGGGCCATGACGACGACAACCCCGACCGAACGACGCCTCTACGTCTCCATGATCACCTCCCTCGACGGCTACATCGAGGGCCCGGGCCGCGAGCTGGACTGGTTCCAGGACGGCAACCCGCAGTTCGAGCGGTACTGCGACGAGATGATCGACTCCGTCGGCCTGGCCGTGTACGGGCGCACCTCCTACGAGCTCATGCTCCAGTACTGGCCCGACGCCGAGGCGCGCCCGCGCTCGCCGCAGGACCTCGCGTTCGCGCGCAAGATGAACGCCCTGCCCAAGGTGGTGCTGTCCCGGACCCTGACGCACGCCGCGTGGGCCAACACCCGCGTGGCTGGGACGCCGAGGACCTGGTGCAGGACACCATGGCCCGCGGCTTCGTCACGCTCGGCACCCTGTTCCATGAGCTGCCCAACCCGCGCGCCTGGCTGTTCCGGGTGGCGTCGAACCTCTGGATCGACCGCGCCCGGCGGCAGCGGCTCGAGCGCGACGCGATCGGTGAGCCCGCGGCGCCAGGGCACGCGCCCGATGAGCGGGCGTCGCGCGAGGCCGCCGGCGCCCTGGTCGCGCACCTGTCGCCCCAGGAGCGCGCGGCGGTCGTGCTCAAGGACGTGTTCGATCTCTCGCTCGAGGAGGTCGCCGCGTCGCTCTCGACCTCGGTCGGCGCCGTGAAGACGGCGCTGCACCGCGGCCGCGGCAAGCTCGTGGCGCCCGAGGCCGACGAGCCCCGGGCGCCCGCGCCGGGCGTGCTCGACGCCTTCTGCGCCGCCTTCAACGCCCGCGACCTGCAGGCCCTGACCTCGCTGCTCCTCGACAGCTCGATCACCGAGATCGTCGGCGTGGTGACCGAGTATGGGCGCGAGCCCCCGGCCGATCCGCGCACCGGGTCGTTCGTCGGGAGCCTCTCGCCGATCACGACCACCGACGCCGGCGGGGTCGATGCCCGTCACCTGGTGGGCTACCTCGGCGGCCCGCCCCGCTGCGAGGTGCGCGAGCATCGCGGCGAGCTCTTGCTGCTCCTCTGGTTCGATCACGACACCGGGCCCGCTGTGCGCACCGCCTGGACCGTCGAGACCGACGGTGAGCACATCGCCCGCATTCGCAACTACTTCTTCACCCCCGATGTGATCGCCGAGATCTGCCGCGAGCTCGACGTGCCCTTCCGCACCAACGGTTACCGCTACTGGATCCACGGTTAGTACTGCAGTTGCGGCGGCCGAGCGGCCCCGGCTGCCCGAATGGCCCGCCTGGCGCCCCCCCGCTCTCGGGCGGATCGGCTCTCTGCGCTGCTTACGGGAGCGGCTTGTTCCGGAGAGCCTCGTTCTTGATATAGGCAGCCTTGTAGGCGTCGTGGCACGTTTTGCAGTCGGCCTTCACGTCGTCCGTCTTGTTGGCCCTGGCGTCGTCGGCCGTCTTCTTGGCCATCTTGGCCCAGTCCGTCATGTCAGGACCGCCGAAGTTGCCCGCCTTCTCCATCGCCTTCACAACCGCGAGGAGGTCGCCGGATGCCATGGGCGTACCTGCGTTGTCGCGCATCCACTGCTGGAGCGGACAGGGCTTCGCCTTGCCGTCGCACTTCCCCGCGGCGATCGCTGCGCTCGGGAGCGCCGCGGCACCGGCGCCCCCGGCCACGGCCGCCACCAGGATAGCCAGCCACACTTTCTTCATCCTTACCATGAAAGAACCCTCCAGATTGAGCCTAGAGCGACAAATGGGTTGAAACTGCCTGAAAAACGCAGGATTTTGAACGCCAAGGCGCCATGAGACGCCAGGAGACGCCAAGGTATTTGTTCTTCTTATGGCGTCTTCTGGCGTCTCATGGCGCCTTGGTGGTTCATTTCTCGCTTGAGCAACGTAATCGATATTCTGGCCAGGGCGTCGTGTTCGCCAGGAATGCGGCGCCCTGACGAGGATCAGATGACGCAGAGGGGCCAAGCGAACCATGTGCCATGCTCGTCGCATCGGTTTGCCTGCGGGAAACATGGGTTACGGGGGTGCCGACGGCTGCGTTGATGGGTGCCCTTTCGGGGCCGCGCCTGCCTCGCCGGGGCCGCAGGTGATGACGGGAGGCTGCGGCCTCGGCGCATCACTCGGCGCATCTTCTCCGGGGGATCGAGGCGGCTTCGCGCAGCCCGGCAAGCCGATCGTCGCGTGGGCCGGGCGCAAGGGGAGCACGGCCAACGAGGCCAAGAGACGATCCGAGAAGTACGCGCTGGAGATCTCCCCGACAAAGAGCGCAGAATGGCCCGCGCGATGAGGGCGACCTCCCGATCTGGCTTCAGGCTCACCAGCCGCCGCGTCGCGAGGCGCCACGAGGCCCTCGGCCGCATCTTCGGAGGCCTCGCGCTGCTCGCGATCGTGGGGCCCTTCCTCGTCAGCGTGATCGCCTCGGTCCTCGCAGGCGTGCTCCACGATCCGAGCCTCGGCAGGTTCGCGGTCAGCGCTCTGTTCCTGACCCTGCCCGGCGTGCTCGTCGCCTTGGGCCTCTCCTTCTTGAGCGCCCTGTTCGCCACCACCGCCGTCGGCGGGAAGGGGCCGGCGCATGTGACCGCCGACGCGGCCGGCCTGCGCTTCACCTCCGGCGCCGTGAAGCGATCGATCCCGCGCACCGACATCCGCTCTGGCCTGGTCCTGTCGGATCCGCACGTCCGCGTGGAGCTATGCCTGCGCCGCGGGCAGGTGATCGAGGTGCACGTCGCGCGCGAGGAGGAGGGGGCGCGCCTGCTCGCCGCCCTCGGGATCGGCCCCACGGAGCGGC
This sequence comes from Sorangium sp. So ce693, assembly GCF_051521375.1. Taxonomy (NCBI): domain Bacteria; kingdom Pseudomonadati; phylum Myxococcota; order Polyangiales; family Polyangiaceae; genus Sorangium; species Sorangium sp. So ce693. The sequence goes on along the minus strand of NZ_CP150347.1, from coordinate 9,588,881 downwards.
GCGTCGCGGTCTCGCTCGGCAGCGTCCACCGCGAGCTCGCAGCCGGCTGCGTCGGTGTGCCGGTCTTCACGATCCTCTGGCTCATCGTGATCTCGGCGCTCACCAGGCCGCTGTCGAACCCCGGCAGCTTCTGGCCGGTCGTGGTGTGGGCCGGCCTCGCCCTGGTGTCGACGTGGCTCCTTCGCCGCGCTGCGCGCAGCACCCAGGTCGTGGTGGGCACCGACGGCGTGCGCGTCGAGCGGCCCTTCTCGACCGCCTGGATCCCCTACGCCGAGCTCGCCGCGGTCCGGACGCTCGGCGAGCGGCTCCTCCTCTCTCGCCGGGGCGGCGGCTCGGTCGTGCTCCGGGCAAAGGACACCCTGACCGAGGCGCTCGCGCAGCGCATCCGCGATGCGCACGAGGGCGCCACCGCGGGCGGCGCGGCGCTGCGCGGCGCCGAGGCGTTGGAGCGGCGCGGCCGCGAGCTTGGGGCCTGGCGCGAGGACCTCCGCAAGCTGCTCGCCGCCGGCGATTACCGCGCCGCCGGCCTGACCCCCGAGGACGCGCTCCACGCCCTCGACGACGCCAGCGCCCCGCGGGATCGCCGGGTGGGCGCCGCCTTGTTCCTGCGCGTCGCCGGCTACCCCGAGGCGCAGGAGCACATCCGCGTCGCCGCCGGGGCCACGGCCGACGATGCGTTGCGCGCGGCGCTCGAGCACGCCGCCGAGGAGGAGGTCGACGACGCGGCGCTCGCGCGGGTCCTGCGGTGAGCCGCGCGCCGCTGAGCCACTCTGAGCCACGCGCGACGGGGGGGCAGGCGGCGCTGTAGAAGGCGAGATCTTCAGGGATATCCGGCGATAGCGAGATGGCACATGCCCTGCACGCTGACGCCAGCGGAGGTGTTCATGTCACGTAGCTTTCTTCCGGACGATGCAGCCTTGTTATCGCCGCTGCCCACGCCGCCGCCTAGGACGGCGGCCCTGGTGCAGCGGGTGTCTCGAGCGGCCGCAGCGGCTGCTGCCGTCTTCGTGGTCGCCTGTGGTCCTGCGGGCGTCGACGAGGGACACGACCCGGGCGATCAAGGCGAGATCATCCCGCCGATGCCGCCGCCGCCTCCGGACGAGGAGATCATCCCGCCGATGGCGCCGCCGCCGGACGGGGAGGATGGCGAGATCATCCCGCCGATGCCACCGCCTCCTCCGGATTGCGAGGGTGGGGAGATCATCCCGCCGATGCCGCCGCCGCCGCCGGACGGGGAAGATGGGGAGATCATCCCGCCGATGCCGCCGCCTCCTCCGGACGGGGAGGATGGGGAGATCATCCCGCCGATGCCGCCGCCGCCGCCGGACGGGGAAGATGGGGAGATCATCCCGCCGATGTCGCCGCCTCCTCCGGATTGCGAGGGTGGGGAGATCATCCCGCCGATGCCGCCTCCTCCCCCGTGCAAGTGAGGCGCTCGATCGTCGCACCGTTGCGCTCCCCAACATCGTGAGGTCGAAGATGGGCGAACAGGAACGCGAGCTGGAAGTTGCGCCCGAGTGGTGGCGCTGGGCCACGGAGAACCTGCTGCGGGGCGTGCCCGAGGGCGTGATCTCGCAGCAGCTCCAGGCGGCCGGCGTCAGCAGCGCGCAGGTCGGAGAGTTGCTCTCTGCCATCGTCCGTTCGCCCATCTTCGTCGCCGCTCGGCCCTTCGCCAGGTCGGCGCGGCGGCACGAGATGCTGGCGCGGCTCCAGCAGAGAATGGCGTCGACCGCATGCGACCCGACGCGAATTCCGCGGCGCTCCGGCGTGTCTGGCGAGGAGCTCCGCGACGTCTATGTCGCCGGCAACATCCCGGTCATCCTGACCGACGTCGTGACCCGCTGGCCCGCCTTCGGCCGGTGGACGCCGGACTACCTCTCCGAGCGCTTCGGCGATGTCGTGGTCGACGTCACGACAGGACGCCAGAGCGATCCCGACTACGACATGCACGCGGCGCGGCACACGGAGAGCACGCGGCTGCGCGACTTCGTCGCGCGCATCGTCGGCGCCGCGCGCGAGGAGACGAACGACTTCTACATGGTCGCCAACAACCGCGTCCTCGAGCGGACGAGGCTCGGCGCGCTGCTGGACGACGTGGTGCTCCCGGACGGGTACTGCGCCGTTCAGCGGCTGCTGGGCGCCTCGGCGCTCTGGCTCGGCCCTGCCGGGACCGTCACGCCGCTGCACTACGACACGTCCAACATCCTGTTCGGGCAGGTGTACGGCAGGAAGCGTTACCGCATGATCGCGCCGTTCGAGACGTCGCTGTTCGACGGCGCACGCGCGATGTACGCCGATCGGGACCCGGAGCAAGGCTCGATGGCCCCGGTGCTCGTGAAGGACGTCGTGCTCGAGCCGGGCGAGGCGCTCTTCATCCCGGTGGGCTGGTGGCACCACGTCCGCGCGCTCGACGCCAGCATCAGCCTGGGGATCAACAGCTTTCCGTTCCACAACAACTTTGACTGGTACCGGCCGAGCAACATCGGTTAGCCGAAACACTCGGCCGTCGTTCACCAACGTGAACGTCAACGTCAACGTCAACGTTTACGTGGTCGTGGTCGTGGTCGTGGTCGTGGTCGTGGTCGTCAACGGTAGGCCGTGAACGACCACGACCACGACCACGACCACGACCACGATTACGACCACGACCACGATTACGACCACGACCACGACCACGACCACGACCACGGGCAAGGCGTTCGAGACCTGGCTCCGCGCCCAGATCGCCGAGCTCACCGGGGTCCTCACGGGGCGCGCCCAGCCCGACCTCACCTTCGGCGACCTCCAGGCCCTCGCCGCGCAGCACCCGGGCAGGGCGCGCGCGCTCTACGTCGTGACGACCAACCTCACAAGGCAGGTGGCCGAGGTCTTCTCCGCCGAGGCGCAGGCGGACGTCCCCGTCTACCAGGCCGTGCGCATGTCGATGAGCATCCCTCTCTTCTTCGAGGCCTATCCCTTCCGCGGCGACCTCTACGTGGACGGCGGCGTGTCGTGGAATTACCCCATCGACCTCTTCGACGGCACGCACCGCCGGCCGATCCTGGGCCTGCTCGGCAAGGCGGTCGGCGTCAACCCCGGCACGCTCGGCTTCAGCCTGGGGACGAAGGCGCAGATCGACTCCGCAAAGGACGGCTGGCGCCCTCTGCCGGCTCGCATCGACGACCTGGAGGGCTATGTAAAGGCCCTTACCTCGTTCATCCTCGATACCTCGACCCTCCTGCACCTCGACAGCGCGGCCATCCAGAGGACCGTCTTCATCGACAACGCGAACATCCCCACCACCGATTTCGAGATCACCCCCGCCCAGATGGACGCGCTGATCGAGAACGGCGCCGCGGCCACCCGGCGCTGGTTCGAGGCGCACCCGCTGGCCAGCTGGGCGGCGGCCAGCCGCTGAGACGCCGCGCGCGGGGCTCGTTGTCGACGAGGAGGTCTGCTCGACCGGGCGCTGGAAATTCTGCGAAATGCGGGCGCTCGGACTCGGCGAGCGTCGCCATGGCGCCGTGCCTGCCGCGCAGTACACTGCACGGTGGAGGCAAAGGGGGGTTGGCTCGAGGAAGCCCTCGGTGCCGCCCGATGGGTACACGTGCCGCCCAACCCGAAATTGGTTCTTGCGGCCGAGACGCCCGGGCAAGCGCGAGCCAGGCACGCGCACCTGCGGATCCTGGCAAAAGCCGCGAGTCGGCTCGTCCTCTGCGACGAGCCTTCGGCTCTCCTCGGATCCCTCTTCGAGGAGCTGGCAAACGACCTCGGCGTCGAGCTCTACTTCAATTACATGATCGGCGACGAGCCGAATACCCTCGTCCTCGAGTCGGCCGCGGGCATCTCGCCCGAGGACGAGCAGCGATATCGGACGATCAGGTTCGGCCAGTTCATGTGCGGGACCGTGGCGGCGACCCGGATGCCCCTCATCGCCTTCGATCTCCAGCGCTCGACCCTGGAATGCGGGTCGGAGCTGAAAAAGGCGGGCGTTCAGGCCTATGCGGGATATCCGCTCATCTCGCACGACCGACTGCTCGGGACCCTGGCCTTCGCCACCAGCAAACGCTCGCACATGGACGCCGACGAGCTCTCGCTCATGCAGACGCTGAGCGTGCAGGTGGCAGCCGTCCTCGAACGCAATCGCCTCTGCAGGAGCTTGCGCGCGAGCGAGCAGGCCGCGCAGCGCCACCTCGCGCTCCTGCAGAACGTGTATTCGACGGCCCCCGTCGGCCTCTGCTTCCTCGACCGGGATCTCCGGTACGTGAGCGTCAACGAGACGCTCGCGCGCATCACCGGTCGGCCCATCTCCGAGCACCTCGGCCGCACGCTCGGCGAGTTCATCCCCGAGGTCACGCCTTTCAAGGACCTCTGCGAGCGTGTCCTCGAGACGGGGCAGGAGGTGACGGATTGCGAGCTCCGGGTTGCGCGGCCCGAGGGGGACCACGATTGGCTGGTCAGCGTCCACCCCGTGCGCGACGAGGCGGGCACGATGCTCGGCATCAACGTCGTGGTGCAGGAGGTGACCGAACGAAAGCAGGCAGAGCAGGCGCTGCTCGAGAGCGAGCAGGCCCTCCGGGCGGCCGATCGCCGCAAGGACGAGTTCCTGGTGATGCTCGCCCACGAATTGCGCAATCCGCTCGCGCCCATTCGCACGGCCATTCAGGTCCTCGACATCACCGGCGGCGACGCGCCCGAGGCCGTCCGGACGCGCGAGATGATCGAGCGCCAGGTGGCGCACATGGCCCGGATGATCGACGATCTGCTCGACGTGTCGCGTATCGCCCGGGGCAAGATCGAGCTGCGAAAGGAGCCCTGTGATCTCGCGCGGATCGTCCGTCAGGTCACGGACGATTATGCGCCGACGTTCCGGGGCAATGGCATCGAGCTTCTGGTGTCCCTCCCGGACGAGCCGGTCTGGGCCTCCGGGGATCACACGCGCCTCGCGCAGGTCATCGGCAACCTCCTGCACAATGCGCTCAAATTCACGGACGCGGGGGGCCGGGTGGGCGCCTGCCTGGAGACGGATCCGGCGACGAACACCGCGGTGATCGTGGTGGAGGATTCGGGGATCGGCATGGATCCATCGATGATCCCGCTCGTCTTCGAGACCTTCAGTCAGGCCGACAGCAGCCTTGATCGACGGCGCGGCGGCCTCGGCCTCGGGCTCTCGCTCGTGCACAGCCTGATCGCGATGCACGGCGGATCCGTCGAGGCCCACAGCGAGGGCCCAGGGCTCGGATCGACCTTCCGCGTCCGATTGCCGCTCTCCTCCGCGCCAGTTCGTTCCATCCGACGACCGGAGCCCGTCCGGCCTGCGACCGCGTCGCGGGAGGAGTCGCTCCGGGTGCTCGTGGTCGAGGACAACCGCGACATGGCGGACATCCTCAAGCAATTGCTGGCCCTCCTCGGGTATCAGGCCGAGGTCGCGTACACGGGCCCCGCGGGGCTCGCCATGGGGCGCACGCTCGCGCCCGACGTGGTGCTCTGCGACCTCGGATTGCCGGGGATGGATGGGTACGCCCTCGCGCGGGCGCTGCGCGCCGATCCCGCCACGGCGCGGGCCTACCTCATCGCTCAGACCGGGTACGGCCACGCGGAAGATCGCCGCCGCGCCCGGGAGGCGGGGTTCGATCTGCACATGACGAAGCCAATCGATCCCATTGAGCTCGAGCGGGTCCTCTCCTCCGTCGGCACCCGCGCTCAAGTCAGAACGTCCGCAAGCCAATCGTGACGCCGGGCCAGCCGAGGACGGGGTTTGCATCGTCCAGCGGGAGGCCCGAGCTGGCTGCCCGCGCCGGGCAGCGCCGCAGCTCGGTCCCGCGGTGATCGTGGTGATGGGCCGAGGCCGCCCGCTTCAGGCGGCGGGGAAGCGAACGCGCAGCGAGCTCGGCCCGCGGTCCTGCAGGTTCGAGCCGGCGTAGCTCAACGTCTGTTCGGCGAGCTCCCAACGCGGCAGCGAGAGCAGGGCGCGCACCGACTCCTCCACTTCCATCCGGATGAGCGGGGCACCCGGGCAGTAATGAGCGCCGCTCCCGAAGGTCAGGTGCCGGCTCTGCTGCCGGGTGATATCGAAGCGGTCGGGCTCGGAGAACAGCCCGGGATCGCGGTTCGCCGCGGCGATCATCGCGAAGACGAACTGCCCCTCGGAGACCCTGGTGCCCCGGATCTCCGTGTTCCTGGCGCACATGCGGCTGAGGGAGAGCACGGACGGCTCGAAGCGCAGGCTCTCCTCGACCGCGCCGCGGACGAGGCCTGGCGCCTCCCGGAGCTTCGCGAGCTCAGCGGGGTGGTCGAGGAGCGCGAGCACGGTGTTCGCGATCTGGTTCACGGAGGTCACGAATCCCGCGGCGACCATCTGGAAGCATTGCATGGCCGCCTCGCCCGCAAGCTCGGTGTCTCCGTCCTCTGCCTCGATGAACCGGCTCGCGACGTCTTCGCCCGGCGCCTTCCGGCGCTCCTCGACGAGCCGCATCATGTAGTCGACCATGTCGCAGCAGCTCTGCTTCACCGCCCGCTTTTGCTCCTCCGAGCTGACCCCGCCGCCTGCGAGCTTCAGGAGGTCCGTCGACCATCTCATGAACTGCGGCCGATCGGACTCCGGTATCACGAACATCTCGGCGAGCGTGTTGAGCGCCACCGCCTCGGAGAACGCCGAGACGACATCCATCTCGCCGTCGCGCCGCGCCTCCTCGACGGCGCGCTGCACGAGCCCCACGACCCGCGGGCGCATCCACTCGACGGCCGACGGCGAGAACCCTTTCATGATGAGCTGTCGAAGCTTCGTGTGGCGCGGCGGGTCCTGAAAGAAGGCGAGCCGCGACAGGGAGTCGAACATTTTTCTCGAGAGCTCGTCCTCGCCGAGCATGCCGAGGCCGCCGAGGAGCGCCGTCGCCCGCCGCGCGGTGAAGCTCGAGTCCTTCACGAGCCCCTCGATATCGGCAGGAGCGGTGATGATGATGCACTGCAACGGCTCGAAGAAATAGACCGGCGCCTCGGTGCGGAGCCGATCGAGCGTCGGGAATGGATCGGCGAAGAAGCGTTCGCTCGTGAGGTCGAAGCCAGAGGTGACGGCCATGGTCCTTCTTTCCTTGGGGCGCTCGCGGCGCGGCGGAGAGCCACGGCCAGGCTAGGGTATCGCCACGCCGCCGTGAAGCAGCCTGCCTGCGCGCCGATCGCCGCGGGACGGCGGCCGAGATGGGCGCGCGAGGCTCCGCGCGGCGCGCCCTGCGAGGCGCTGGCCCGGGGCGACGCTGCCGCCCTCGCCGACGTGGGCGCCGAGCGGGACCTCAGCGAGCAGGCGCCATGGCCAGGACGATCTTGCCACGCGGGCGGGGGCGGATGCCATCGAGCATCTCATGCGCGTCGCGGACCTCGGCGAGCGGGAGTACGGCGCCGATGTCGACCGAGAGCTCGCCCGCGTCGAGCAGGGCGGCGATGCGGTCGAGGTGCGCCGTCGTGACGTCGACGAGAAAGAAGCTTGCCCGCACGCCGCGGCGGGCGGCCTCCTCCTGATCAGGGGGCGACACCGCCGAGACCAGGGTGCCACGTGGCTTGAGCACGGCGAAGGACCGCGCCTGCGTGTCGCCACCGACGAGGTCGATGACGGCATCGACGGCCTTGGCGGCATCCTCGAAGCGCTCGCTCCGGTAGTCCACGACGACGTCCGCACCGAGGCTGCGGACAAAGTCGCGATCCTTGGCCGAGGCCGTCGCGATCACACGGGCGCGGGCCCGGCGCGCGAGCTGCACCGCGTACGCGCCGACGCTGCCGGCCGCGCCGTGCACCAGCACGGTCTGTCCGGCCTCGAGCTGGGCCTGATCGAACAGCGCCTGCCACGCCGTGACGGCGATGACCGGCACGGAGGCGGCCTGCACGTCGTCGAACCGGAGAGGCTTGCGCGTCACCCTGCACGCCTGCGCCACGGCATAGCCCGCCTGCGCGCCGGTGAAGCGCCTGTTGGCGGCGCCAAAGACCGCTGCGCCCGGCGCGAGGCCAGTCACCTCGGGGCCGACCGCGACCACGGCACCGGCGAGGTCCGAGCCGAGCGTCAGCGGCAACGGCTGGGGCAGCACGCTCTTGCCGGCACGAATCCAGGCGTCCCACGGCCCGACCCCGGCCGCCGCGACGCGGACCAGCACCTCGCCCGGGCCGGGCAGCGGGACCGGCACCTGTTCGATGGTGATGACCTCGGGGCCGCCGAACCGGTGGACTCGGGCGGCGTCGGTCGAGCTGGGAGGAAGCATCGTCGTGAACATGGTGTGGCCCTCGCGAGCGTCGAGGGGGGCGCGCCGGCAGAGCCAACGCGCCCGCGCAGAGCCCGCCCGCGGGGCCCGCGCCGCTCGAACGCCCCGGCTTCGGCGCGGGACTCAAGGCCATGCTGGGCGGCTACGGTTCCCTCTTCCCTGGCGGCGGCTCGGGCGGGCGCGTCTGCCGCTGTCCGAGCCGCCGCGTCGGCGGGGCGCGAGGTCAGAATTGCGTGAAGAAGCTCCAGATGGCCGAGCTCGCGAAGCTCGGTGTCTGGTGGTCACCGGGGAACTCGCAGCGGTGCACCGGGTATCCCTCCCGGCACCCTTGATAGGCGACGCACGAGTTGGGGCCCACGGGGGTCGTCGCGGTGCTGCAGCCGTTCTTGCGGACGAAGACGTCGAGCGCCGCCCTTCCGTCCGAGACAGGGACGACGCTGTCGGACAGGCCGTGCGACATCCAGACGGCGACGGGCTGGGTGTTGGATTGGTTGCAGCCGCTGTAGAGGGCGCCGGACATCGGCGCGATGGCCCGGAAGACGTCGGGCATATCACAGCCGAGCGCGTTCGACATCATCCCCCCGAAGCTCCACCCGGTCGCGAAGACGCGGCTCGTGTCGACGCAGAGGTTGGCTTTGAGGGAGTCGACCATGGCGCGGGCGAAGGCGATGTCGCGCCCGCCCGTGTTGGCCCAGCCGTTGTCGATGCCGTTCGGCGAGACGAAGATGGCGCTGCCGTTCGCCAGCGCCTTGAGCCCATAGTACCCGTTGTTCACGACGTCGTTGGCCGATCCGCCGCGCCAGTGCCAGCCGAACACCAGCCGATACGCCTTGTTCGGGTCGTAGTTCGCCGGAATGTCGAGCACGTACTGGCGCGTGGTGCCGTTGACGTTGATGGTGCGGTTACCGCTGGTGAGGGAGGTGGGAATGCCGCAGCCGGCGCTGCGCGTGCCGGCGGAGCCGCCGCCGCCACCGGAGCCGCCGCCGCCACCGGAGCCGCCGGAGCCGCCGGAGCCGCCGGAGCCGCCGGAGCCGCCGGAGCCGCCGGTGCTGCTGGTGCTGCTGGTGCTGCTGGTGCCGCCGGTTCCCGAGCCCACGGGTGTGAGTCGGAATTGCTGATTGGTGCCGCCGTTCGACGCCCATTGAATCACGGCGGTGCCGTCCGCGGTGCCGCGGCCGTAGACGTCCAGGGACTTGCCGCTGTGGCGCGCGGTGAGGCGCACGACGCCGCTGGCGACGTCCGTGAACGACCACTGCTGGTTTTGCCCGGTCCAGCAGGAATATTGCTGGACGGCGGCGCCGTCGCTGGTGGAGGCGCCCGTGACGTCCATGCAACGGTTGCTGTTGACGTTGCGGATGCGATAGTAGCCGCCGCCTGCCGATTCCATGCGGAACTGTTGCCGCGTCGAGCCGTTGCAACCGGCGATCTGCATGGCCGCTGCATCAGCGGTGCTGCCTCCAGCCACCTGCACGCATTTTCCACTCTGGACGCCGACGATCGTGTAGACCGCGTTCGCATCGATCGTGATGGCGCCCTCGAGCGAGCCTGCCTCCTCGATCTCGGCGTCGTACGTCTCGTCGGGGCCGATGACGCACGACACGGCGAGGATGCCCGTCGCCGCCGCAAGCAAGCTCAGCTTGGTTCCGAATCTCATCTTGTCCTCCTCATCATATCAAGTAAGTGAAACTGCCCTAGGGCAGATTGGCAGAAGAGACCTGCCAGGTTCTGTCGGTGCAGAAGCGACAGCTCGGGCCGACGAGCATGCCCTTGCCGGTGGCCGATTCGTCGCCCTTGAGCCACCAGTTGAGCCACGCCAGGTTGACCTGAGTGAACTCGCCGCCGTTCCGGGCCCACAGATCGCCCCCATGATCCGCGCCGACCTTGGCGAACATCATGACCGGGATATCACCCAAGGCGGCGATGTTCGCGAAGTCTCTCGCTCCGTTCGCGTTCGCACCCAGGCTATCCGCGGTGCCGGTGACGATCAATACGGGTGTGTGAATCGAGTTGTAGAATGACTGATTCGCCGAGAAAGAGCCGCTGCTCGTGTGTCCCCATGTCGTCATTCTGGGATCTGCAGCAGTCCCCGCCGCCATCAAGCCCCCGCAGGAGAAGCCGTTCGCGGCGACCTTCGTGGTTTCGATTTTCTGGTAGTAGGCGCTGCAAGGCTTCTCGTTCTGGGCGATCACCCAGTCGACGTAGGCGCGCAGCACCTCGCCTCCGCTCCCGAGGTCGCGGTTGGGCTGGCTGTTGACCGGTGTCCCGTCCGCCACCACGAAGTAGCCATGCGAGGCAATTTCGGCCATGGCCGCTTGATTCGCGAGCCCGTCTCGCGAGCATGCGCCCTCCCCCCAGACGAATATCGGATACTTGGCGCCTCCACCGAGATCCGCCGGACGAAAGATAGTGCCCTGGTTGATGCCCGGGTCCGAATTCGTCTCGACGACCACCCTGTGAGGGCCGCTCCCCGACACGTTTCGACCAGTCGGTTGTGACGCGGTGCACGTGCCGCCGGAGCCGCCCGTGCCGCCGGAGCCGCCCGTGCCGCCTGTGCCGCCGGAGCCGCCGGAGCCGCCGGTGGCGCCCGTGCCGCCGGAGCCGCCGGAGCCGCCGGAGCCGCCCGTGCCGCCTGTGCCGCCCGTGCCGCCGGAGCCGCCCGTGCCGCCGGTTCCCGAGCCCACGGGTGTGAGTCGGAATTGCTGATTGGTGCCGCCGTTCGACGCCCATTGAATCACGGCGGTGCCGTCCGCGGTGCCGCGGCCGTAGACGTCCAGGGACTTGCCGCTGTGGCGCGCGGTGAGGCGCACGACGCCGCTGGCGACGTCCGTGAACGACCACTGCTGGTTTGTCCCGGTCCAGCAGGAATATTGCTGGATGGCCGCACCGTCGCTGGTGGAGGCGCCCGTGACGTCCATGCAACGGTTGCTGTTGACGTTGCGGATGCGATAGTAGCCGCCGCCTGCCGATTCCATGCGGAACTGTTGCCGCGTCGAGCCGTTGCAGCTGGCGATCTGCATGGCCGCTGCATCAGCGGTGCTGCCTCCAGCCACCTGCACGCATTTTCCACTCTGGACGCCGACGATCGTGTAGACCGCGCTCGTATCGATCGTGATGGCGCTCTCAAGCGAGCCTTTCTCCTCGATTTCGGCGTCGTACGCCTCCTCGGGGCCGATGACGCACGACACGGCGAGGACGCCCGTCGCCGCCGCAAGCAAGCTCTGCTTGGTTCCGAATCTCATCTTGCTCTCCTCGTTATATCAAGTAAGTGAAGCTGGAGTCTTCTCACTGCTCAATGCTGCCCCTGCGCAGGTCGGGGTCGCTCGCCGCACGCTCAAGGCTCCCGAGCGGGCCGCCGCGCTGGCCATTGCCGCTGCGGATGATTGCCGAGATGCGCGCAGAGTGGATAAGTTCAGTTCGCGCGCGCCAGGCAGCGCGAAGGGGGTATCTATTGTTCTGGGCTGGCAGGTCCGTCAAGCCGATTGTGCATCGCGAGGGGACCTGATCCTCATGAAGGTGCGATAAGCTCAGATGCGGAGTCACGATGGTGGCTTGACGCCGACATGGGGCCGAGTCCTTGACGGACGCGATCGCCCGGCGCGCCAGGCGCGCGAATCTCGTGCGAAACTCGTCGAAAATCGCCTGCGACCAGCGGGCCGCGCCGGCCGCGCTGAGCATGCGAGCGCGCTCGAAAAGCTGGAGTGAGATGGACGATGTGCCGGGAGCCAGGAGATCCAGACGCGGAGATCAAGCCCCTCGCAGCGGCCGTCCCATCGTACCGCCATGCTGCACGTTGGTCGGCGTAGAGAACCTTATTCGAGCTGCCTCACTCCTGGAAAAGTGATGCTGTATCAAACTTGTGCATGCATCGAACGGGCCCCCTTCACGCACAGCCTGCAGGCTCCGACAGGACAATGAAGCGCACGAGCAGTAGCCACACCATCATCGAGCAGCTGGCGTTGCCGTGCAACACAACCAGAATGTTCGTGGTGCAGCCCCCCGGGAAAGGCTTGCTGCTGGGCGGGATACGTCGGGTCGCTTCCGGGGTTCCCTCCGCTGCCGGCTGCACCGGGGTCCCACCACCGCTGGGATCGTTGCTTCAGCCACGGTCACCGCTGGCCAGGACAGCGAGCCCAGCCGCGAGCAACATGACCGATCGCTACTTCATGACCGTCTCCTGGATGCGCATGACGGCCCATCCGGAGCGAAGCAAAAGCATGACGACCGGTCGACACTGTGAGCGCTCACATGTCCGGTGTCAACTTCGATCGACCGGCCTGCCGCTCGGCTAGCGAGGTGCGCGCTGCTGTGAGCATTCACAATTTCACCCAGCCAGCGCGCTCGCGTGCTGAGCCGCGGCACGCCAGTTCGTGTCAGCGCGAGCTTGCGCACCTCCGGTGCCACAGGCGGCCTGAGCAGCCGCCCGATCGCCTCGTGAACGACTCGGACCGCCTTTTCATCCCCGAGCGCTACGGCACGGCTCCGGAAGCCGGCGAGCGAGGCAACGATGGCGGCCCGAGGCGAGTGGTCGGTCGGCGCCGGCTCTCCATGCCCGGGTGTCGGCGATTGGGCCCGGGTTGGGGCCATGCCCTCCCACAGGGACGATCGGTGGTCTGGTGCCCCCAAGATCGGGGCAAATGCGACGGAGCGCGCCGGTTCGCCACCACGAAATCGTTGCCCAAGAACTTCCCTGGTTCCGCGCTCATGGCAGGCCCCCGGGCGGCTTGGCGCCACCTCACACGCAGCCACGCAACAACCTGGGCGACGAGCCGCTACACATCCGGAGCTCGTCCTGGGCTAGGGTAGCGATCGCTGGACCGAGGCGACGCCCCGCGCACCCCCGCCCAGCGCTGCGAAGGAGCCCCCCCGATGAGCCTTTATGCCGACCATGAACCCGCCTGCGTGGACTCGCCCACCGAGGCCATCGAGCTCGTCATTGACGCACGCTCCCGCGATCTGGGCGGCTTCTCGGTGCGGCGCGTGCTGCCGTCGGTCCGTCGCCGGCTCGTCGGCCCGTTCGTCTTCTTCGACCACATGGGCCCTGCGCGCTTCGCGCTGGGACAGGGCATCTCGGTGCGCCCGCACCCGCACATCGGGCTCGCGACGCTGACGTACCTGTTCGAGGGGGAGATCCTCCACCGCGACAGCCTCGGCACGGCGCAGCCGATCCGGCCGGGCGACGTCAACTGGATGGTCGCCGGGCGCGGCATCGTCCACTCCGAGCGCGGCGACCTGGCGCACGAGACGCACCTCCACGGCGTCCAGTGCTGGCTCGCGCTGCCGATGGAGCACGAGGAGGACGCGCCCCGCTTCGAGCACCACCCGGCGGCGACGATCCCCGTCGTCACCCGGGACGGCGCCGTGCTGCGCGTGATCGCGGGGGAGGCCTACGGCGCGCGCTCGCCGGTCGGCGTCGTGTCGCCGACGCTCTACGTGCACGCGGAGCTCGACGCGGGCGCGACGCTGCCGCTGCCCGAGGAGCACGCGGGGCGCGCGGCCTACGTGATCGACGGGTCGGTCGGCTGCGAGGGCCAGCGCTTCGGGGAGGGGACGATGCTCGTGTTCCGCGCCGGAGCGCGGCCTGCGCTCCGCGCGCTCTCGCAGAGCCGCGTGATGCTCCTCGGCGGCGCCCCGCTCGACGGCGACCGCCACATCCTGTGGAACTTCGTCTCGAGCTCGCCGGAGCGCATCGAGCGGGCGAAGCAGGACTGGAAGGCCGGGCGCTTCCCCACGGTGCCGGGCGACGACATCGAGTTCATCCCGTTCCCCGACGGGTGAGGGGGCGCGAGGGCCGGAGCGGCGCTCCCAGGCGCCGCGTTCGAGGGAGCCAGAGCGGCGCTCGCAGGCGCCGCGTTCGAGGGAGCCAGAGCGGCGCTCTCCAGCGCCGCGTTCGAGAGAGGTAGACGGGCCATGTTGAACGGAGCTTGTTATTGCGGTGCCGTGCGCTTCGAGGTCGACGACGCGTTCGGCTACGCCTTCTACTGCCATTGCTCGAGGTGCCGGAGGCGCACCGGCGCCGCCTGCGCCGCCGTCGGCGGGATCGAGATCGACAGGCTCCGCGTCACCGCAGGGCGGGAGCACCTGCTCCGGGTCGGCGAGTCCGAGGACGGGTACCGCTGCCTCTGCAAGCAGTGCTTCTCGCCCGTGTACGACGTCGTCCGCGAGCAGCGGTTCGCTCACGTGCAGCTCGGCACGCTCGACGGCGCGCCGACGAAGGGGCCCGATCACCACATCTACGTCGGCTCGAGGGCGCCCTGGCATCAGATCACGGACGCCTTCCCCCAGTTCGAGGAGCTGCCGACGTAGCGCGCGGCCCGACCCGGGCCCGGGATCGCCGCGGCCTTCCCCCCGGAACTCGGTCGACTACATTTGTAGTTGACGAACGGTCGCCCATGAACGACACTTGTCGTCGTGGGAACCGAAGCGCTGACCGATCTGCAGCTCGCGGTGATGAAGGCCCTCTGGGCCGTCGGGGAAGGCTCCGTCGGGGAGGTCGTCTCGGCGATGGCGGAGGACGGGCGGGAGCTCGCTCCCACGACGGTGGCGACCTTGCTGCAGCGGCTCAGCCAGCAGGGGTGGGTGGAGCGCAAGCGGTCTGGCAGGCAGTTCGTGTACCGCGCGTCGGTCGACCAGAAAGAGGCGGCGAGGGGCGTGCTCCACCGCGTGCTCCGCTCGTTCTTCGGCGGCAGGGCGTCGGCCCTCACCGCGCAGCTCCTGGAGTCGGAGCAGCTCAGCCCTGAAGAGCTCGAGGAGATGCAGCGGCTGATCAAGGAGAAAGGCGCGTGATCCTGGCGCTCCACCTGCTCGCAGGGCCGGGCGCCTGGTCCGGCATGGCGGCCCTCTGGCTGGCGCTGCTGCTCACCTGTTCGGCCCACGCCGCGGTGTGGACCGGGGCGGCGGCGCTCCTGGCTCGCCGCAGATCCCTCTCGTCCGCCACGCGGCACCTGCTCTGGAAGATGGCGCTGTTCGGTCCGCTCGCGACGCTGCTGCTCGCGGCGGCGATGTCATGGGGCTTCGAGCGCGCGCCCGGGGACACCGCATCTGCTGGAGAGATCGCTGTCCTGTCGCTCGAGGACGCTCCCGCGCCGGCGGTCCTCGATGCCGCGCCGGAGATGGGCGGTTCGACCAGGGAGAGCGCCGGCGCCGCATCGCCGGCGCGGCGCGCGGGGGGAAGCCCGGGGTGGAGCCTGCTCGCTGCGTGCACGGCCGGAGCGGCCGCGCTGGGGCTGCTGCGGTTCGCCACGTCGGCGCTGCTGCTGTGGCGTGGCCTCCGCGGGCGCAGGGAGGTGCAAGACGCGCGGCTGCTCCAGCGGCTGGAGCGGCTGCGCGCCCGGATCGGAATGCGCCGGGTCGCGCTGACGGAGAGCGCCGGCATCGGCAGCCCGCTCGTGATCGGAGCCTCCGAGATCTGCATACCGCTGGCGAGGCTCGCAGCCCTCACCGACGCCGAGGTCGACGCCGTGTTCGCGCACGAGCTGGCGCACATCGAGCGCCGCGACGGGCTGTGGTTTCCGGCCGCCGGCCTCGTGCAGTCGCTCCTGTGGGCGAATCCTCTCGTGCACTGGGCGTCGTCCCGCTTCCGCCAGACAGCGGAGCTGGCCTGTGACGATCGCGCCGTCGAGCTCACGGGGGATCCCCTCGGTCTGGCGCGCGCGCTGGTCCAGGTCGCGTCGGGCGCGTCGCTCGCCCCGCGGCGCGCGCTGGTCCCGGCCATGGCGCGCTCGGCGGGCGCGCTCCTTCCGCGCGTCAGGCGCCTCCTGCATGCGGGGAGCCGGGCGCGCTCCACGCCGAGCCCTCGGGGCCGGCGGCGGGCCATCGCCAGCCTCGCCGCGGCCGGCGTGATGGCTGCGGGCCTGAGCGTCCAGGTCGCGCGCGCGCGGCCGCCGCTGCTCGCGGCAGGCGCGGGCGACGCGCTCGCGCGGGATCGCGGCGCTGCCCTCGACGCGACGGCATCGCCGCCCGACGCGGCCGCTGCGAGCGAGCAGATGGTCGAGCTCGCGCGCCGCGAGCAGGAGATCGAGGCGCGTCTCGAGGAGGCGCTGCTCCTCCCCGACGCGCAGCGCGAGGACACCCAGGCTGCCGTTCTGGTGCTCGAGCTGCGCCAGGAGCTGAGGCACGCGCGCGCCGCGAAGGCCTGGATCGAGGAGCGATTCGTCGACGAATGGACGACGTGGGAGAGGCGCCCGCGGGCGTCCGGCAGCGCGCCTCGATAGCGCGCCCCGCACACCGCACGAGCCTGTCCAGAACAGGCCGAGAATCCCCCTCGTTTTGCAGCCATTTTCAGCGGGAAATTGAACAGGGAGGCGGGGAAACAGGGAGTATTTGAAGACTTCCCTCCCTGTCTCCCCGTCTCCCTCTGAATTTCCGAAGCAACTGAGGGGATACCTCAGCAGAACAGGAGCTGACATGTCGATCATGAACAGGACGCCGAGCGCGCGGCGCACGGCTGCGCGCTCGGCGCGTGCGGGGTTGACCGCCCGGGCGCTGTGCGCGGTTGCGACGATCGGGCTGACGGCCGCCGGCTGCGCTCGCACGGAGGTCGTCACCCTGGAGCGCACGGGACAGCCCATCACCGTCCACAGGCCGGCGCTGTATCCGGAGACGATCGAATTCGACAGCAGCAGAGGCAAATTCCTTGTGAGCTCGTTCAGGGAGGGGGCGATCTACGCGGTGGACGGCGACGGCGGCGTCTCCCGTGTCGTCGACGACCCACGCCTCTGCTCGGTGCTCGGCATCGCCGTGGACGTCGAACGGGGGCGCCTCTGGGCGGTGAGCTCCGATCTCGGCGCGAGCGTCAAGCCGTCTGCCGCGGGGCCGAAGAACGTGGCCGCCGTGGGCGTCTACGATCTCTCCACGGGCAAGGCCATCCACTACGTGGATCTCGCGCCGCTGTCCCCCGGCGCTCACCTCGTGAACGGCATCGCCCTCGACTCGGCCGGCAATGCCTACGTCACCGACAGCTTCTCGCCGACCATCTACAAGGTCGATTCGCAGGGAAACGCGGCCGTCTTCCTGCGGGACGAGCGATTCACCGGCGATGGGATCAACCTCAACGGGGTGGTCGTCCATCCCGATGGCTATTTGCTGGTCGTCAAGAAGAGCGATGGCACCTTGTTCAAGGTGCCCCTCGCGGACCCCTCGCGGTTCTCCAGGGTCGATGTCGCCGAGCGGTTCGTGGGCGGAGACGGGCTGACCCTGGTGGGGAAGAAGGATCTCGTGGTCGTCGCGAACCAGGCCGCCGGCGTCGCGTCGAACGCCGCGTTCTCGCTGTCGAGCGAGGACGGCTGGAGCACCGCGAGGTTGCGCGCGGTCCAGCGGCTCGGCGACGTCTATCCGACGACCGGCGTGCTCCGGGATGGAAAGCTCTATGTCATCTACAGCAAGCTGAACGAGCTTATCCAGTCGTCTCCGGAGCAGCGAGAGCGGCTGCAGGTGGAGGCGACGATCCAGCAGATCGGGAGCGCTGCGCTGTAGCCGCGGCGCGCCTCGCGGCCGGCCCGGGGCGGGCGGAGGGCCCGCGGGGCGCGCCTTGCGGCGGCGTCAGGGCTGGTCTTCGCCCTGGTCTTGGCCGTCGTCGGTGTTGCCGAGATCGGGGCATTTCTGCGCGATGACGTCACACGCCGCGACGGGGGCCTCGAGCGCGCTCGTCGCGGAGTCGCAGCTGAGCGCTCGGACCTTCTCGGCGTTCCCAAGCATGCACGCCTCGTACTCGGCCACCGTCGCGGTGCAGCCTGCGCGCGTCTCGGCCGGCGGCAGACAGCTCGCCGTGGCCGTATCGTCCGCTCGCGCCGGCGGCTGCTGGCCCTCGGCCAGGCACTTGTCCCTCACGACGGTGCACTCCTGCCCGACCGTGGACCACAGGAGTCCGACGAACTCGCAGGTGTCCTCCCTGGTGAGCACGAGGCTCGGCGTGAGCGACTGGCACGTGGTGTCTTCGTCAGCGGTCGTCAGGTCCTTGAGCTGCTTGCTGCTCAGCGCGGCGGGGATCGGAGCGGCCGCCACGTCCTTGCCGCCCCAGAGGACGAGCGACAGGAAGGCCGAGAGTGCTCCGAGTCGAATCAGTCGATTCATTCGTTCTCTCCCTTGTACGAGCGGCCGGCTCCGGCCGCGGACGGGCTCGGAGCAACCGACGTACCCGGGGCCGCGTTGTGCACGACGGGGCCGCGCGGGTCACCGTCGCCGCCCGCGGCGCGACGATCGAGGACCAGGCGCTCACGGGTCTTCCAGGCTTCTCTCCCTTCGCGATCGCGCGCTCTGGCGGGATCCCATCCAATCCACCCTGGCGGCCTGTCCTTCGGTGTGTGTGTGCGCGCGCTCGCCGGCGCGGGCAGGATCGGTACAGGGCCGCTCGCCCCGCCATGGCGGCGACGGGCTCACAGGGGAGGGCGCTCTGGTGCTCGGATGAAGTGAATACGAGCCATCCGGCGCAAGGACGCCAGGGAGAGAAAATCCTGGCTCTCTTGGCGGCCTTGGCGTCCCGGTGAACTCCCGACACGCGCTGCCGCGTCGGCCGCGGTGAGCGCCGCGCCGGAGCGAAGGGCGGCCGGGAACGGGGCCGTCAGAAGAGGTCCCGCTCTCCGCCCGGATACACGAAGGAGCTGCGGGGCGAGTACCATGAGGCGGTCTTCACCACCTGGATCGGGCTCCCGGGCCGCAGCGCGTACACCGGATGATCCTTCGCGAGGAACTCGGCGGCGAGGAGCTCGTACGGGTCGGCCATGTCCGCGATATAGGGGTAGTTGCCGGCGACGAGCCGCCCGCCGACCTTCGTCACGTAGGCGAGGTGGCCGCGCGCGACCACGGCGATCTTGTTGCCGACGAGCGCCCTGGTCCGGATGATGGGCACGCCGTCGACCGAGGTGGTCGCCACGAGCTCTCTGCCGTGCAGCTCGAGCGTCGTCGCCCCGGGCGACGCCGGCACGCCGCGCTCGCGCACGTACCCGAGCACCGTCTCGGAGGAGTTGAAGTAGTGCGTGAAGAACCGGGCCGGGCTCCCGCCGTCGGGCGTCGTGTGATCCGCGAGATCCAGCCCCAGGTAGGTGAGCGAATAGGCGCCGAAGCCGGAGGTCTGCTCCGGTTTGTCGACCACGTACTGGTTCATGTAGATGGCCTTGTTCTCCGCCGGCCTGATGCCGTCCGGCAGGAGCGCCGCGGCGGCGGCCGGATCCGCTGGGACCCAGCTCGAATAGAGCATACGGCTGTCGATGACCATCTGCGGCGCGGCGAGCTTCGACTCCGACATGGTGCGTTCCTTCTCCCCCCGGGGAGACGAGCAGTATCACAACTCGGCGCCCGGCGACCCGCCTCGACGGCCGGCGGGCGGCACGCCTGTGAGCGACCTCGGCCCGCCGCGGGACTTCGTAACAGCTGTTCTCCAATCCCCCGTCCTGGGTCGAGCGAGGGGTTCAGGCGTGGGTGTGCGTCGTCCCTTCGCGCTCGAGGCGACCGGCGCGAGCGCCCGCTTCAGGGCGTCGCTCGGCTGGGTGATGGGGAGGAAAAAGTACAGCAAAGCTGGAAGGCGAACAATCGACGTCGAGCCGTGCCCAAAGCGGGACCCCTGCGGTCTCTCCATGTCGAAGGGGCCAGCGAAGGCGGGGCGCCCTCTGGGGCGCCGCGCTGCACCGAACGGCAGGCGTCCCGCCGTGCCTCCAGGAGAGCTCCGTCGGCGGCGCGACCGCACCACGGCGGTGACGGCGCGCGCTGCGCGCGGCGTCCTCTCGCGGATGGCTGGTTTGCTCGTTCACCATGGCTCGTTGTTCTTTTCTCAAGGAGAGATGTCATGAAGCATCGTTCGATTGTCTCTTTTGCGCTCCCGCTCCTGCTCGCCGCGTGCGGCGACCCCCAGGTGGGCTCCGACTATCCGGGCGAGGCGCTCCTGACGGTCGAGGGCACGATCGTCAATGAGCTCGACGTCGCGCCGACGGGGCCGGTCGACGCCGTGCTGGTCTGGAACACCCAGGGCGATGTCGAGAACTTCCCCGTCCAGACGGCGGTGACCGGGAGCTTTCCCGCGAGCTTCACGCTGTCGATCCATGCGCCCCCGCCGGAGAGCGCGCTCAACGATTTCAGCGAGTTCGGCGTCGTGGACACCCGGGTCGGCATCGCCACCGTCGAAGCGGCGCTCGACGAGGCCTCGGCCGGGGAGGGCACCTCGCTCGGCGTCGATGAGGACCATGTGATCGTGTACGTCGAGAGCGAGATGGCGGAAGACAGCTTCTGGTCGAATCTCTTCGGGGGACCGCTCTCCCCGGGATTCCATGTCATGGATGTGTTCAGCCGCGAAGGCGACGTGGACGCAGAGCTGCAAGCTGCCTTCGACGCCTGCGACGCCGCGGCGACGACGGAGGCGGAGCACAACGCCTGCGCCGGCTATGACGTGAAGATCAAGATCCGTCCCTCGGCCAGCGGGTCGAGCGCGGCGCTCACCGTCCGGATGGCGCCTGCCGAGGATTTGACGTACCCCGACTGGCACTGATCGTGGTACACGCTCGGACGTGGAGGATCGCGAGGCGCTGGTGTCGCTGATCGAGGCGGCTTACCGGCAGCATGGGCACATCGTGCTGCGCCGGGCGCGGCGGCTCCTCGGGAACGAGCAGGAGGCGCGGGAGATCCTCCAGGATGTCTTCGCCTCCCTGCTCGGCGAGCCCGGGCAGCTCGACGGCAAGGGCCCGATGGTGGGCTGGCTCTACGGCGCCACCACGCACGCATGCCTGAACCGCATCCGCGATCACAAGAACCGGCTGCGGCTCCTCGACACCCACGTTGCACCCCTGCAGCAAGAGAGCGCGGCGGCGTCCGCCGAGAACGCCCTCCTCACGCGGGAGCTCCTCGCGCAGCTCCCGGGCGACCTCGCGCAGGTCGCCGTCCACTATTACTCCGATGAGATGACCCACGAGGAGATCGCGCGCGTGATGGGCTGCTCCCGCCGGCACGTCGGCAATCTGCTGGAGCGGCTGAAGGCCACGCTCTCCGACCGGATGAGAGAAGGGAGTTCGAGTCCATGACGCCAGCGCGACCCGAAGGGTGCCTCTCGGATCTGACGCTCGACGAGCTCATGGCGGGCCAGCTCGACGCGGCCGCGGGGCAGGAGGCGAGCGCGCACGTCGCTGGCTGTCCGCGGTGCTCGGCGCGGCGCTCCGAGATGGAGGCGGCGCGGGCCTCGTTCGCGGCGTCGGCGCCGCCCCTGCGGCTCGCCCGCGGCGCCCCGGCGGCCCGCGCCGCGGAGAAGGTCCGCCCGGCGCGCCGATGGCTGGCGCCCGCGGCGGCGAGCGCGCTCGCCGCGGCGGCGGCGGCGCTCTTCTTCTTCCGCTTCCACGCCGCGCCGGAGGGGCGAGACGCGGAGATCCCGGGAGAGCGCATCAAGGGAGCGGAGCGCATCGGCTTCTACGTCAAGCGCGGCGGGAGCGTCCTGCCCGGCGGCGCCGGCGAGCGGCTCCAGCCCGGCGACGCGATCCAGTTCACGTACTCCAGCGCG
Source organism: Sorangium sp. So ce693 (assembly GCF_051521375.1). Classification (NCBI taxonomy): domain Bacteria; kingdom Pseudomonadati; phylum Myxococcota; order Polyangiales; family Polyangiaceae; genus Sorangium; species Sorangium sp. So ce693. The sequence goes on along the minus strand of NZ_CP150347.1, from coordinate 9,567,185 downwards.
GAGGCGCGATATCTCGTGATCCTGAGCGTCGACGGGGCCTCCCAGGCGAGCGTCTATTACCCGAGCGGTCCTGTCGCGGCGCGGATCGAGCCGGGGCGGGAGGTCCTCCTCCCCCAGAGCACGGTGCTCGACGACACGCTCGGGACCGAGCGGATCTTCGGGCTGTTCTGCTCGGAGGCGATCGCGGTCGAGCCGCTCCGGGCCGCGCTCGCGGCTCACCCCGACGCGCCGCCCGCCCCGCCGGGCTGCGACGTCGACGCGCTCACGGCGGAGAAGGCCGCGGCGTCGCCGTGATCCGCCGTCGCAGAGCGGCGCTCGCCGCCGGGGCGTGCGGCCTGGCCGTCGCTGCCTCGGCGGCCCCGGCCGAGGCGCGTATCGAGCGCTTCGCTGTGCTCATCGGCAACAACGCCGGAGAGAAGGGCGAGGTCGAGCTCCGGTACGCGGAGGACGACGCGGCGAAGATGTACGACGTGCTCAAGGACCTCGGGGGCTTTCCCCCGGCGAACCTGGTGCTCTTGCGGAGCGAGGGCGTAGAGACGGTCCGGCGCACGCTCATCACGATGAACGACCGTGTCCGCGCGGCCATATCGAGCCCGGACACCGATGTGCTCTACCTCGTCTATTACTCTGGCCACGCCGACGCGAACGCGCTTCACCTCGGGACGACGCCGCTCTCGCTGACGGAGTTCGAGCAGCTCGTCCGCGGCTCGGCGGCCTCGGCGCGGCTCTTGATCGTCGACTCGTGCCGCTCCGGGGCGCTGACGCGGGTCAAGGGCGGCGCGAGCGCGCCGCCCTTCGTCATCAAGCTCGATCAGCGGCTCGCCGGGCAAGGGATGGTGACGCTCACGTCGAGCTCCGGAAACGAGGACGCTCAGGAGTCCGATGAGCTCAAAGGGTCGTTCTTCACCCACGCGCTCGTCTCGGGGCTGCTCGGGACGGCCGACGCCGATCGAGACGGCGCCGTCTCCCTCGAAGAGGCGTACCGCCATGCGTACGAGAGCACGCTGCGCGCCACGAGCCGCACGTGGGCCGGGGCGCAACACCCCACCTTCCGTTACGACCTCCGCGGCCAGGGCAAGCTCGTCCTGACGGAGCTGCCTGTCCGTGCGTCGCTCCGGGGCATGCTCCGATTTCCTGCCGGCAGGGCCTACCTCGTGATGCGGGACTCCAGCGAGGGCGCGGTGGTGGCCGAGGTGGGGGCGAGCGACGCGACGCGGACCGTCAGCCTGCGCCCTGGCCGTTACTTCGTGCGGGGGCGAGGCCCCGACTTTCTCCTGGAGGGGAGCGTCGAGGCCGGGGCCGGGGAAACGATGGATGTCGGCGACGAGCGATTGAGCCGCGTCATGTTCGCTCGGCTCGTACGCAAGGGCGGCGGCGTCCGCGAGGTCGCGCACGGGCCGGTGGCGGGCTATCAGCTCAGGACGCCCCTTGTCCCGGGGGATTCGCTCTGCCACGGCGGCTTCGTCGGATACGGGATCGAGCTCCAGCACCTCGGCGTCGCGCCCCGGCTCAGCGCGTGCCGCAGCGCCTTCCAGAACGAGCACCTCACGGCGAGCGACGATGAGCTGGGCCTGGACGTGCGCCTGTCCCGCTCCTGGGATCTGCCCGTGATCAGCCTCGGTGTCGGCGTGGACGTGGGCCTCGCCGTCATGAGGCAGCGGTTCGAGACCGCCGGGCGCGCGCCCGACCGCCATGGCCTGGCAGGGGCGTTCGGCGTCGATACAGGGGTGAACCTCGATCTGGCGGAGGGCTTCTACCTCGGCGTCGAGGCGGCGGCGCAGACGTACGTCTTCAAGCAGCAACGCGCGGGAAGCGACGAGGGCGAGGTCGGCGCCGCGGTGGCCATGCGGCTCCGCGTGGGCGTGGGCATGAGCCTTTGACGCCGCCAGAGACGCTCGGCGTATTCCCGGCGGCCCGTCGGGCGGATGGCCCAGGGTCATTCGGTGGGCACGTGCAGGACGAATGCGTCCGACGTGGTAAAGAACAGGCCGGTGTACCCGGCGACGTACAGATTGCCGTCGGCGCCTGAGGCCGCGGCGAGCGCCGTGTCGCTGCGCGGCGTTCCGATCTCCTTGGTCCATTGCGCTGCGCCGCTCGCGTCGAGCTTGCGCACGTAGACGTCCTCTTCGCCGCTGCTCGTGGATCCCACGAGGTAGACGTCGTCCTTGCCGTCGATGGCCAGGGCAAAGCCGTAGTCGTAGGACGCATTGCCGGCGTGGTGAGTCCATGACGTCGCGCCGCCTGCGTCGAACTTGCGCACGAAGGCTTCTGGGGATCCCTCGCTCGGGCCGCCGACCTCGCCGGCGGTGCTCCCCGCAACATAGAGGTTCCCGCTGCCGTCCACGCGCGCTGCGAAGACGAAGTCGTTCTCCGTGGAGCCGAACTGCCGAGTCCATGACGTCGTGCCGCTCGAGTCGAGCTTGCGGACGAAGGCGTCCCGCTGTCCTCGGTCCGAGTCTGCGACGACGCCACCGGAGGTGTATCCGCCGACGTAGGCGTTGCCGCTGCCGTCGACCGCTACGGCCATGGCCTCGTCCTCGTCTGGCCCACCAAACAGCTGAGTCCACGCTGGCGCGCCGTTCGTGTCGATCTTGGTCACGAACGCCTCACCCGTGTTCTGGGGGCCCCCGTAGCTGGTTCCGGCAACATAAGCATTTCCTTGGCCATCGACAGCCAAGGCGTTCGCCGACTCCGAACGCCACGTGGCAAGCTGCCGTGTCCACAGCGTCGCGCCGCTCGAGTCGAGCTTCCGCACGAACGCGTCGCCAAAGCCTCCGTTGGCACCCTCGAGCGCGCCCCCCGTGGTTCCAGCCACGTAGACGTTGCCGCTGCCGTCGACCGCCACGCCCTTGGCATGGTCGTCGCTCGATGTCCCAAACCGCTGAGTCCACACAATGGATCCATGCGCATCGAGCTTGCGGACGAAGACGTCCGATTCACCGCCGTCCGCTCCGAACGCGCCGTAGGTGTTTCCCGCGACGTAAACGTTGCCGCCGCCGTCGACCGCCACGGCAAAGGCCACGTACAAGCCCTCCGAACCGAACTTGAAATAAGGGTCGGCGCATACGGCATCGGCGGTCGCTGTTCCGGGGGTCGCCACACCGCCCTGTGGCCATGAACTCGAAGCCGGCGCGCAACCCGTCCACGGCGAACACTTGTCCATGTTGGAGGACTGGCTGAAGCTGCCAGACGGGCAGCCCGTGCACTCTCGATCCGTGGCCGCGCTGCCTGCGCGCGAGACGTACGTGCCGGCAGCACACGTGGCCCACGGGGAGCAGCACGTGGCAGGATCACCGTCGTGATCCCAGGTGCCGCTGTCGCAACGCACCTGGGGGGTGAGCCCGCCGGCGCAGTCATCGCCGGCGTTGCAGGCCTCACAGTCGACCGGTGTGGTTCCTTCGCCCGTTGCTCCGCCTGAGGTCCCTCCGCCTTCGCCGGTTGCTCCGCCCGACGCCCCTCCGCTGCCGCCCGAGTTGCCCGCGGCGGCGGTCGTGTTCCCAGCGTCGCTCCCAAGGCCGCCGCTCGCGCCCGTTCCTCCGCTCGATGTTCCGCCGCCTGTCGCTCCGGTGCCTTCCGCGTGACCCGTGCCTCCGGAAGAAGGCCGGGTGTCCTCCTCGCGGACCGTGCTTCCGCAGCCGAGAAGGACGATTCCGCTGATGAGGAAGCCGCTGACCTGGCGGTGCGCTGGCCGCTGGCGCTCGTGGTTTGAATGCATGCTGACCCCACTGCCCCCGCGCAGCGCGAGTGCTGAAGTATCGTACGCCACTCTGCCGAGGAAGTCGGTTGGTTCCTCGAGCTGGCCCGCGCTTTCAGTGTGAATGATAGGTTGTGGTATCGCTGCTCGCGGCGATGTGCCGGCGCCGCGATGCGAGCGCCCCCTGCGGCGTACTTTCGTACGCCTCACTCGCCTACCTAGCGGCTGAGCCCGTACCACACGAACCCTGCTCCCCGCTGTAGTCGTCCTCGCGGGGGCATGCCGGCCCTCCTGGAACAACGACGCTGGTTCAACGACCAGTCCGCGTCGCGACCCGAGGCGACGCCGCGCCGCTGGACGGCGCCCGCGGATACGGCTAGCTCGAGGCCATGGACCTCACCAACGTCATGCGGGACCTCGCCGCGCTGAGCAATGACAAGATGCGCGAGGTCAACGCCCGCGCGGGAGACGCCCACGGCGTGAACCTCACCCAGCTCCGCGCGCTCGCGAAGCAGCTGAAGACGGACCACGCCCTGGCCGGCGAGCTGTGGCGCACCGGGGACCCCGACGCCCGCCTCCTGGCGACGCTCGTGTTCAAGCCAAAGGCCTTGTCGGCGGACGAGCTGGACGCGATGGTCCGGGAGATCGGCTATCCCAAGCTCCTCGACTGGTTCATCGTCAACGTGGTCAAGGCGTCGCGGTACGTCGAGGAGCTGCGTGTCCGCTGGAAGGACTCCGCGAGCGAGCTGGTCGGGCGTGCTGGCTGGAGCCTGACGACGGATCGCGTCGCGAAGAGCCCAGCCGGCCTCGATCTCTCCGCGCTGCTCGACCAGATCGAGGCGGAGATGAAGGCGGCGCCGGGCCCGAAGCAGTGGTCGATGAACCACTGTCTCGCCGAGATCGGCATCCACAACCCCGGGTTGCGCGCCCGCGCAGTGGCCATCGGCGAGCGGCTCGAGGTGCTCAAGGACTACCCGGCGTCGCCTGGCTGCACGCCGCCGTTCGCGCCTGTCTGGATCGCGGAGATGGTGCGGCGGCAGAAGGCGGCGAAGACGCGGGGCAAGTGAGGGGGCGGCTCGATCTGGACGGTGGGTTGCGGGGAGTCGTACAGCCGCTCTGCGCGATTTCCGGGGGCACGCACCAGCCATGATAGCGCCGCTCCGGCCGGCCGGCCGAAGCCGGCCAGCGGCCGGCCTGCGCGGCGCTCGGCCTACCGTGCGTTCACGGCTTTCATGAGCGCCTCACCAGACCGTCGTAGGGCTTGAGCGTGAACGGCAGCGTCAGCGCTCCGAAATCTGGTAAGCCGTCCATGGTGGCGTCCTCGGTCGGCGGTCCGTCTTGCCTGGCGTCCTGCTCCAGCGCGATGTCCTGATTGCGAGTCACGTAGGCGCGCAGGTCGTCCTCGTACGAGGCGATGCCGCTCACCAGATCATCCCTGTGCGCGGCGAGCTCACCCGCCAGGACGTAGGAGCCGACCATCGCGACCGAGGTGGCTTGACCCGTGCCCAGAGAGACGGCGTATCCAGCATCGCCGACCAACACGATGCGCCCGCGCGACCAGGTGCTCGTGCGGACCTGGTTCAGCGAGTAGAAGTGGAAGTCGGTCGCGCGCATCATGTGCTCGACGATCTGCGGGATCACCCATCCAGCGCCCGCGACGCGCTCGGCCAGCATCTGCTTCTGCGCGGCGATGTCACGAACGTCGTAGGCGAGCCCCTCCGGGGCGTTGAAGCCGAGATAGGTCCTCGCGTCGACATCCTTCCGCAACCCCATGACCAGCGCGCCCACGGAGTCAGGCTGCCGGTACATCACCTGCCAGCGCTCGAGGCCGAGGAAGTTCGGCATGCCGAAGGTGGCGACGTACAGGTCACCGACCGTACGGAGGAACTGCTCGTCGGGGCCGAAGGCAACCCGCCGCACCCCCGAATACAGTCCGTCGGCGCCAATCACGAGGTCGAAGCGGCGGGGCGCGGTGGCGGCGAACGTGACGTCGATGCCCGACTCGTCCTGGGTCAGCGACGCGATGGAGTCGCCGAAGACGTACTCGACCCGATTCCCCACGGCTTCGTGAAGCACCTGACAGAGGTCGTCCCGCAGGATCTCGACATCAGGGCTGTCGAGCCGGCCGCCCGTCAACGTGCTCTCGGTGCTGCGGAAGAGCTCGCTGCCCTCCGCGTCGACCAGGGCGATGCCCGTCAGCCTCGTGCTGCGATCGCGGATCGTGGGGAGGATGCCCATCCGCTCCGCGACCTCGATGGCCGGACCGCGCACATCGAGCGCGTGACCGCCCGGCCGCAGGTGCGGCGCGCGTTCGACCACGGTGACCTCGAAGCCATAGCGGGCGAGCCAGTAGGAGGTGGTGAGACCGGAGATGCTGGCGCCGGACACCAGCACGCGGGGGGACTTTGGACTCGTGGTGCTCATGGGAGCTTACGTACGCTTCCGATATCGAGCCGTCCAAGACATTGATTGTGATTGTATGATACCTCCAAGGCAACGGTCGAACCCATGGAACTCCGACACCTGCGCTACTTCGTGATCATCGCCGAGGAGCAGAGCTTCCGGCGGGCCGCCGAGAGGCTCCACGTCTCGCAGTCGCCGCTGAGCCGGCAGATGCAGGACCTCGAGGAGGAGATGGGCGTCGAGCTCTTCGAGCCCGAGGGACGTGGCATCAAGCTCACCGCCGCCGGGAAGTCCTTTGCCGAGAGGGCCCGGAGTATCCTGGCGAGCGTCGACGCGGCCGTCGACGAAGCCAAGGGGATCGCCGAAGGAAGGCTCGGCACCGTGGTCATCGGCTTCGAATCGGGGACGACCTTCATGGGGGCGCTCTTGTCCCTCGTCGCGGCCTTCCGAAGGCGAACGCCCCGCGTCGGGCTGCAGCTCGTCCCCATGAGCAGCGTCGAGCAGTGGACGGCGCTGCGGCAAGGGACGATCGCCTTCGGCTACGGCGCCTACGCGCCCAGCGACGACGCCCTCGGCCACCTGGAGATGACCCGCGACCGACTCGGCCTGCTCCTCTCGCCTGACCACCGGCTCGCGCGCCTCAAGAAGGTTCGACTTCGCGACCTCGAGGGCGAGCGCGTGCTCCTCCAGCCACGTCAGCTCTATCCGCGGCTCCACGCGGACCTCATCACGGCGGCGCGCGCCCAGGGCGTGACCTTGCACGTGACGGCGGAGGTGATCGATCTCGAGGCGCTCATGGCGCTGGTCGCGATCGGCGATGCGGTCACCTTCGCCGGGGAGAAGATCTCGGACATGGCTTCGCAGGCCTCGATGGTGTGGCGCCCCATCGAAGGCCTCCTCCTCAACCTGAGCGAGTTCGTCACGTGGCGCGCCGAGGATTCACGCGCGCCCGTCGTGCGAGCGCTGATCGAGAGCGCACGAGAGGTCCGGCTCCCCGCGCGACACGATGCGGCCCACGTGGCGTCCAGCCCATCGAACCCAGGGCGACGCAAGAAGCGCTGAAGCTCGAGCGACGTGTCCCCTCCGCGCTCAGGAGCGCGAGCGACAGCCCTCGCGCGCCGCGCGTCGCGCGTTCATGCCGGTAGAAAGGCCTGCTTCGAGGAGAGGAGCGCGTCCATCAGGGCCTCTCGCTCCGCGGGCGGCTGCGCCGCGACCCGCTCCCACGCCTCCCTGCGGAGGCTCGCCTTGGCGAGGCGGAACGCCGCGGCGGGGCGGCCGCACGCCGTGGCGAGGAAGCGGCGCGCGTCCTCGAGCGGGTCGGCGGAGAGCGCGTCGCCGACGCCCATGTCAAAGAGGCTCGCGGGGGAATGGAGCTCCGCGCCGAAGACGAGCCTCCGGAGCGCGCGGGGGGGAGAGGCGGCGCGGGCGATCTCGAAGGCGACGCGCGGGAAGGCGATGCCCACGGCGAGCTCGGGGAGACCGACCTTGTAGTCGCCGGCGCCGAGGGCGAGGAAGTCAGCGCACATCGCGAGCAGGAGCCCGCCCGCGATCGCGTGGCCGTGAACGGCGGCGGCGAACGGCTTCGGAAAGCGGAAAGCGGCGCCGAACGCGGCGTCGAAGTCGTCGAGGAAGCTTCCAAGCCCCTCTCGATCGAGCGACGCGACCTCGCGGAGATCGAGACCCGCAGACAGGCAGTTGCCGGCGCCCCGGACGAGCACGCCGCGCGCGGCGTCGTCCTCCGCCAGCCGCTGGAGGACGTCGGCCAGCTGGCGGAGCACCGCCTGGTTCATGGCATTGACCTTCGGTCGGCTCAGCGTGACCTCGGCGATGCCGTCTCTGGTGATCACCTCGACGAATTGCATGGCGAGAAGATCGCGCAGAGACGAGCTCGGCGCAAGCTCGCGCGCCGTGGCTCCCGGGCCGCGGCCCGTGGTGATCAGGCTGCGTGTGCGGGATCGCAGGCGATCCCTTCTTCAGACGCGGCGCTCTATCAACAGATGATCCATGCGACGAACGAACAGCGTTGACTCCACAGCCACCCTGAGCGGACCTGTCACAGGTCCCGGACGAGCGAGACGGGCATGATGCGCTCCGCGTCGCCTGCAAAATTTCCGTGCTGTAACCGCACAGTTCCAGCACCCGGTCGTTCTTGACGCGGGATTGCTGTGAGCCCAACCTCGCGGCATGCGGAACCCGTGGTGGGTGGGCGTGTTTGCGGCGATTGCGCTCGCGTCGGCCTGTGGGGCCCGGGATGACCTTGACGTCGAAGGACCGCCGGCGGAGGGAGACGAGGTAGGATCGATGGCAGGGGCTGGCGGTGCCGGCAGTGCGTCATCGAGCTCGGGCGACCCGGCGATCGGCGCGAGTGCCAGTTCAGGCGGTCAATCCTCGGGTGGCGGGCCGGGCGTCGGTGGCGCGGGTGCCGGGGGCGCAGGTGCCGGGGGCGCGGGGGGCGCCGAGCAGGGGTGCGACCCGACCCGCGTGGAAAACGGGACCTGGAATGTCAATCGCCAGGAGGATCTCGAGAAGCTGCGCGGCGTCACTCGGCTCAATGGCAGGCTCAACATCGGCGGCGAGGTCTCCGACCTGTCCCCGCTCGCGTGTCTGACGACCATCACGGGCCGCCTCGTGATCAGCGACACCACGGTGTTGTCGAGCCTCGACGGTCTCGACTCCCTTTCCGTCGTCGGGGCGCGGCTGGAGGTGGCGCGGAACGCGTCGCTGCTCCGCCTCGGCAAGCTTCCGAACCTGCTCCAGGTGAAGGGACTCATCGAGATCCGCGAGAACCCCATCCTCGAGAGCGTCGCCGGCGTCGGGCTGAACGCACATGAAGTGCACGTGGTCGACAACGATGAGCTCGATTCCTTGTCAGGCTTCGAGAGGTTCGAGGAAGGGGTGCTCTTGATCCAGGGCAATGACCACCTCGTGTCGCTGGACGGGCTTCAGGGCCTCCGCCGGGGGACGCTCCGCCTTGTGGACAACGATGCGCTCCTGTTCTTGCCAGGCGTCGAGAACTTCGAGGAGGGGGAGCTCTGGATCGAGGGCAACGACGGGCTGGCGACGCTGCGCGGGGTGGAGAGCCTGCGCAGCGGGCGGCTCAGCGTGATCGACAACGACGGGCTGACCAGCCTCGACGGCCTCGGGGCCGTCGAGGATCTCGAGGAGCTCGCCATCAGCGGGAACGACGGGCTCCGCGAGCTGAACGGTGTCTCGCGGCTCTCGACCGTCCAGAACCTCGTGTTGGCGGAGAACCCGCAGCTGACCTCGCTGTACGGCCTCGACCAGCTCCGTCACGCGGGATCCATCTCCATCGCGCGGAACGAGCGTCTCCGGCACCTGGTCGGGCTCGGGGGGCTCGAGACCGTCGACGGTCTCATCATCACCGGCAATTCATCGATGGGCACGCTCACGGGCATGCTCTCGCTCCGTGGTGTCCTGTATGCCGTTATCGAATCGAATCCCGAGCTGGTGATCGCCGACGCTCTCGCGTACATTCGCTCGGACTCGGGCGATGCGCCGTCGCTCTATCTCACCTCCAACCCCAAGCTCACCGGGATCGATCTCGGCGGCGTGACGCGCCTGCGAGAGCTGTTCATCACCGATTGTGGCTCTCTGGCGGACCTGTCCGACCTCGCCGGCGTGACCGAGCTGTCGGTGCTCTCCCTGGGCCATAACGCCGGGCTCGTGAGCCTTACAGGCGTGGAGCAGATCTCGGCTCTCTCTCTGCTGTCGATCGCGTACAATCCCCGGCTCACGGATCTGCGGCACCTGAGCGGCCTCCGCGACGTCCGAAACGGGATCGAGATCGTCGGTAACCCCGCGCTGACCAGCCTCGACGGGCTCGGTTCGTTCAGCGCGGGCGACGGCGTGACCGAGGTCGTGAGGCTCGAAGGCAACGGATCGCTCGTGGACATCGACGCTCTGCGTGGCCTGGTCCGGGTGAGCCAGCTCGTCATCCAGGACAACGACGCGCTGCTCGGGTTGACCGGACTCGAGGGTCTGGCCGAGCTCGATAGCCTCATCGTCGAGGAGAACCGCTCGCTCGCGACGCTCCGTGGCCTGGGCGCCCGGACGATCGGTGGTTGGATCGAGATCATGGGCAACGAGAGCTTGCCGAGCTGCGAGGTCGACGCGCTCGTGGAGCGCCTCGACTGGCCGCCCGAGAGCGTGCGCGAGGAGAACAACGGCACCGGCGCCTGCGCGCCCTGAGCCGGCGGGGAGCCGGCCGCCGCGCGCGAACGACACCGTGGCGCGCCACGCTCGGGCGCTCGAAGCGGCATTGTGCTGCGACGGCATTGGCGCCCAGCGATCCTGTTTTCCCGCCCTGCCGAGTCCGAATGATTGTACGGTGACGCGCGTGAAAATGCGCCTCGTTGCCATTCTCCTCCCGTCCTGCGCCGCGGTTTCGCTCCTGGCCTGCGGTCCATCGGCTCCGCCCGCAGACGCCCCGCCCGCGCAGGCGCCCCCTGGTGCGAGCGGCGCGGCGCCTGCCCCGGTCGTGAGCCCGGCGCCCGCCGAACCCGCGTCGAGCGCGGCGACCGCGGCCCCCGCGCCGGCGAAGACGTGCAGCGATGCGCAGGACATCGACACCTGCGAGACCGAGTGCTCGGCGGGCAAGGCGGCCGCATGCGAGACGCTGGGCGACCTCCACGCGAAGGCGGAAGGCAAGGAGTCTCCGGGGTTCTCGCTCGGGTCTGCGCTGCGGGCGTTCGGCGAGGCGTGCAAGCTCGGCGCGAAGAGCGCGTGTGACAAGCGCGAAGCCCATCTGAAGGAGCTCCGCGCCGCCTGCCAGAAGAGCGCGAAGAGCTGCTTCGCGCTCGGCCATGCGCTCTCGGGACAGGACGGCCACGACAAGGAGGCCGACGAGAGCTTCGACCGCGCCTGCAACGCAGGAGACGTCGCCGCCTGCGAGGAGCGCGGCGAGCTGCACATGGACCTCGAGCCCGAGAAGATTCACGCGGCGATCGCCGAGAAGGCCCTGGATCGAGCGTGCGCGAGCGGCTCGGCGCACGCGTGCTGTTCGCTCGTGAAGGTCTACACGGACACCGACCGCGAGAAGAAGGCCGATGCGGCGAGGGCGCGGGTCGAGGCCGCGAACGACAGGTCGCAGCAGGGCCGGATCGCGTGCGACGTCTTCCGCATGGGAGGCAAGCCCAAGGTGCGGGTGATCGCGAAGGCAAACGCGGAGAGCGCGAAGGCCTTGAGCAAGCAGGAGATCGCTCTGCTCGAGGAGGTGCTGTCGCGCCGAGTGCCGTATTGCTACGCCGAGCCGCCGAAGGGCCCCGCCGAGCTCGACATCGAGCTCAGCCCGGATAGCGCTGCCAAGCTGGCCGGCTACACGGGGGTCGACAGAGAGCAGTGCGTGAGCCGCATCGTGGAGAGGATCCACCTCGCGGGCGCGGCACCGCGCCGCGCCCGCTTCGGGCTCAGCTTCGAAGCGGCCAAGTAGCGCCCCATCCTTGGGGCCTGGTCGTCGCCAGGTCCAGGGGAGGGCGCCCGAGGCTCTTCAACCTCTTCCACGTCGATGGGGAGGTCAGGGTCTTCGATGACGCGAGCGAGAGAGAGGTGCTGGGGACGATCGAACCTCAGTTCGACGAGCTATGGTTCGATTGGGATTACCGTGGCAGGGATCCGCTGGGCTATCACGAGCAATTCGACATCTTCAAGGATTGAGCGGCGGCGACGCGGGGCGCGCGTGACGCGTAGGACGCCTGCCGGGCCGATTGCCCCGGGGCTCCAGGCGGCGGCGAGAGGGCCCTCCTCGCGGTGACGGCGAAGGCGGCCAAACGGCCGCAGGTCCTGCGGGCTCCGCTCGCCTATTTCAGATCCACCTCGCGCCGCAGCCATCGAGACGCTGTGCGCGCGCGTGCCCTGCAACCGAACCGTACAGCCGACCCCAGCAGCTCCGTGAGCCCGTCCCTCCCGCATTCGGCGCCGCAGCCCGGCCGTGCAGCCCGCCGCGGGCGGCCACCAGGACGAACGCGCGTGCCACCGCTGTCGCATCTCCTCCTCTCTTCTGCTCCGCCAGTGCTCGACTCCACCCTCCCTCACGCTCCCGCGCCTCCCGCGCTGCGCAGGGCCGCCGCCCGCGACGATCGGGCCTCCCGCCCGAGTTAGGGCCCCGTCCCCGAGCCCATTTACCCATTTGGGAAACGCTCCTGTTACCTTGGGCAGCGCTCCGCAGCGCACTGCGGGCGCAGGTTCGACGGCAGCGCCGGCACGCCGGCCCCTTGCACCACCGCCAGCCGAGGTCCGGATCCACATGCAGCAGGACACGAAGAGCGCGCGCGTCTCGTTCCGTATCGACAACCTCGAAGCCGCGCTCGAGCAGGGGATCGACAACGAGGCGGCCGCGCTCGACGTGCTCGTGGCCGCGGCGGCGAAGGGGAGCCTGCACCCCGAGCTCTGGACGAAGCTCCACGAGGCCTCCGCCCGCCACGACCGGTTCTCCGAGCTCGCGTTCGCCTACGAGCGCCTCGTCGGCGAGCGGCGGTTCGGGATGCTCCCGCAGGCCGCCCAGGCCGAGGTCCTCGTGCGCGCCGCCGAGTTCCTCGCCGACTCCTTCGGCGACCCCGGCGGCGCTCGCCCCTACCTCGAGCGGGCGCTCTCGGTGCTGCCCTCGCATCAGGAGGCGTTCTTCCGGCTCGAGCGCATCCTCCAGGAGGCGAACGAGCCGCCGAAGCTCGCGGACCTCTACGCCCTCGCCGCGGGCCACCGCGCGGACCGCGCCGAGCAGCTGTCGCTGCTCCACCGCGCGTTCGAGCTCGTCGACGTCAACGGAAACGGCGCCAATGACGAGGAGCGCGCGATCAAGCTGCTCCAGCAGATCCTCAAGGTCGACCCGGGCGACTCCTCGGCGCGCTGGGAGCTCGAGGCGCGCTACGCGCGCGCCGGGCGGCACCAGGAGATCGCGAGGATGCTCGAGCAGGCGCTCACCGCGGAGGCGCCGCCGCCCGACGCGCTCGAGATCCGCGCGCGGCTCATCGACCTCTACAGCGGCCCGCTCAAGGAGATCGAGCGGGCGCTGCCGCACGTCGAGGAGGTGCTCGCGCAGAACCCGGACCACGAGGCCGCCCTCCGCGCCGGTGAGGCCCTGCTCGCGCGCAAGACCGTCCTCGTGCGCGCGGCCGCGGCGCTCGAGGCGGCCCACGCGCGCCGCGGGGACGCCCAGGAGGCGGCGCGGATGATGGCCCTCCAGATCGAGAACCTGCGCGGGCCGCGCCGCGTCGAGGTGCAGAAGCGGCTCGTCGAGCTGCAGTTCCAGCGGCTCGGCGATCTCGCGTCGGCGTTCTCGCTGTCGGAGCAGATCCTCGCGGTCGACCCGTCCGACGAGGCGGTGCGCGAGCGCTTCGTGGCGCTCGCGTCGGCGCTCGACCGCCAGGCCGACGCGGCGCGCGTGCTCGTGCGCGCGTCGTCCGGCGCCAAGGAGAAGCCGCTCAAGGCGCGCATCGCCGCCGAGCTCGGCGAGCTGTACGAGGGCCTCGGGGACGGCAGGAAGGCGCGCGCGTCCTTCCAGCAGGCGCTCGACGGCGAGCCCGACGACGCGGCCGTGCGGCGCGCCGCGCGCGGGCTCGCGAAGCTCTGCGAGCGCGAGCGCGACGCGCGCGGGCTCGCGGGCGCGCTCGAGCGGCTCGCCGGGGCCGAGCCGGAGGCCGACGCGCGCGAGGCCGCGGCGGAGCGGCTCGCGCGGCTCTACGAGGAGGAGCTCGGCGACGCCGCGGGCGCGATCGCGGCCTACCGCAGGCTCGCGGAGTCGGGCTCCTCGCGCGAGCCGGGCGCGCTCGCCGCGCTCGAGCGGCTGTACGAGGCCACCTCGGCGCACGAGGGCCTCGCGTGGGTGCTCGAGCGGCGCGCCGAGGCGGAGCCGGACCGCCGCGCGGCGCGGGAGCTCGCCTTCCGCGCGGCCGAGCTGCGCACCCGGCTCGCGGATCTGCCCGCCGCCGTCGCCGCCTGGCGCCGCTACCTCGCGGCGTTCGGGGCGTCGCGCGAGGCGCACGCGCGGCTCATCCCGCTGCTCGAGCAGGAGCGGCGCTGGGCCGAGCTCGAGGCGCTCCTCGAGGCCGAGGCCGAGCTCGCGGCCGGGCAGGAGCGCGCCTCGGTGCTCGCCCGGATCGGCGCGATCCGCGTGGCGCGGCTCGACGATCCGGCCGGCGCGATCGCCGCGTACCGCCAGGCGCTCGCGCTCGATCCGGCCGACCGATCGAGCCGGCTCGCGGTCGAGAAGATGCTGGGCGCGCCCCCGGGCAACGGCGCCGCCGGCGCGGAGTCGTCGCGGCAGAGCTCCCACCTCCTGCTGACCGACGATCAGCGGCTCGCGGCCTGCGCGGTGCTGGAGCCGATCGCGCGCGCGGAGAAGGCGGCGCCGCTGCTCGTGCGCGTGCTCGAGACGAAGGCGGAGCTCGGGCCCGTCGCGTGGGCCCCGGGCGCGTCCGCGCCGACGCCGGCCGACGTGTCGGGCAGGCTCGCGGCGCTCGAGGAGGCGGCCGCCGTGGCCGAGCGCGAGCTCAGGGACCCGAAGAAGGCGCTCGATCTCTCGGCGCGCGGGCTCTCGCTCGCGACCGCGTACGCGCCGGAGAGGCTCGCGCGGTGGGTCGCCGAGGTCGAGCGGCTGACGGAGCACGGCAGCGAGTCCGCGCGCCGCGCGCCGGCGCTCGCGGGGGCGCTCGGGGATCGCGCGGTGGACAGCCCGGCGCTGTCGCACCTCGCGCGGCGCGCGGGCGAGGCGCTGCTCGCGAGCGGCGACGTGACGCAGGCGCTCGCCCTCTACCGCCGCGCGCTCGCGTTTGAGCCCTCGTCGCTCGAGCTCATCGCGCGCGTCGACGCGCTCCTGCGCGAGCAGGGCAGCCCCGAGGAGCGGCTCGCGCTCTACCGCGAGGCGCTCGCGCAGCCGTGCGCGCCCGCGCGGCGGCGGGAGCTCTTGCACGCGATCGGCACCATCCAGCGCCGCGACGTCGGCGACCTCGCCGGGGCGGCCGCGACGTACCGCGCGGCCATCGAGGACGACCCGGGCGACGACGCGGCGTACGAGGCGCTGCTCGAGACGTACGCGGCGGGCGGCGCGTGGGGCGCGCTCTACGGCGCGCTGGCCGAGCGGCTCCCGGGCGTGGCGCCCGACGCGCGCGTCGCGCACGAGCTGCGCATGGCGGACGCTGCGGCGAGGGGCGGGGAGGTCCCGAGCGCGGTCGCGCACTACCGCGCGATCCTCGCGAGCGGCGCGGCGATCGAGGGCGCCGCGCTCTCCGCGATGGAGGCGCTCGCGCTGTCCGCCGGCGACGCGGCGCTGCTCCGCGAGGTGCTCGAGCGGCGCGTCGCCGCCGCGGGCGATCCGCAGGACGAGGCGCTCTGGCTGGAGCGCCTCGGCGAGCTCGCGGCGTTCGGCATCCGCGCGCCCGACGCGCCCGACGCGCCCGATACCCGAGCGGCGCAGGCCGCTCCGGGCGACCTCGACGCCTCGGTGACGGCCTGGCAGCGCGCCGCCGGGCTCGCGGAGGGGCCGCTCGCGGATCCGGAGCGGGCGCAGAAGCTCTACGAGCGCGTGCTCTCCGTCGCGCCGAAGCACCGCGACGCCGCCGCTCGCCTCGCGGCGCTCTACCGCGGTCAGGGAGCCTGGGCACGGCTCGCGGCCGTCTGCGAGGTCCTGATCGAGACGGCGGCGTCCGACGACGAGGCGCTCGCAGCGCTCGCGGCGCTCGAGGACGCGGCGATCCGGGCGCGCGCGACGTCGCGCTTCGTCGACGCCGCGCTCGATCTCCGTGATCGCATGAGGGCCGAGGGGGAGGGGAGCGCGCCCGCCGGCAAGGCGGCGGCGCGGGTCCGGGCGATCGAGGCGGCGCTCGCGCGCGTGCTCGCCGCCGATCCCGAGCGGCAGGACGACGCCGCGTCCGTCTACCGGCGCCAGCTCTCGCCGCAGGACGACGGCGACGCCGCGCCGGGCGCGCTCGACGCCGCCGCGCTCGAGGCGTTCCGCGCGTTCCTCGCGCAGAGCCCCGACACGCTCGCGCGCCGCGTGGACCGGCGCTGGCTCTTCACGCTCCTCGTGGAGCGCGGGCGCGAGGGCGAGCGCCCGAGGGCGCTCTCCGCGTGGGCCGCGTGGGAAGAGGAGATCGGCAACCGCGCGGCGGCCGCGGCGCTCTACGCCCGGCTGCTCGAGGCGGATCCCGAGAACGACGACGCGCTGGCGGCGCGGGGGCGCCTCCTCGC
Organism: Sorangium sp. So ce693; assembly: GCF_051521375.1. Classification (NCBI taxonomy): domain Bacteria; kingdom Pseudomonadati; phylum Myxococcota; order Polyangiales; family Polyangiaceae; genus Sorangium; species Sorangium sp. So ce693. The sequence continues at coordinate 9,550,888 of NZ_CP150347.1, read as the reverse complement.
CGAGGTGGGCGATCACGAGGGCGCGGCGGAGGTGCTCGCGGTGCGCCGCGACCGGAGCCAGGGCGGCGCGCGGGTCGCGCTCGACGTCGAGCTCGCGACGCTCCTCTTCGATCGGCTGGATCGGCCGGCGGACGCGCTCGACGCGGTCGCGCCCGCGATCGAGGCCGGGACGATCGAGCCCGCGGTGCTGGAGATCGTGCAGCGCGCGCTCGGGCGCCCCGAGACGCAGGCGCGCGCGGCGCTCCTCCTCGAGCGCGCGTGCGACGCGGTCGACGACCCCGAGGCGCGCGTGGCGCTGCTGGAGGCGCTCCTCGCGAGCTCGCCGGCGGACGCCGCGCCGGGCGCCGCGCTCGACGCGGGCAGCCTCGCGGCCGCGCAGCGCGCCGCCGTCCGCCGCGGCTGGTTCGAGCGCCTGCTCGAGCACCACGACCACGACGCACCGCGCGGCCTCGACGTCGCCCTGCGCGCGGTCTCCGAGCTGCCGGGCGAGCTCGACCTCTGGGATCGGCTCGAGGAGCTCGGCCGCCGGGCGAAGCAGCCCGAGCGCGTCGCGGCCGCGCACGCCGCGGCGCTCGACGCGGGCGCCGCGCTCCCGCCCGACATCGCCGAGGAGATCGGCCGGCGGGCCGTCGAGCACCACGAGGAGTGGTTCGACGCGCCGGAGGCCGCCCTCGCGCTGCTCCGCCGGCTCGTCGAGCTCGTGCCTGGCTCGCTCTGGGGCTTCGAGCGGCTGAAGCTCGCCTACAACGCGGCCGAGCGCTGGGAGGACCTGTTCGCGCTCTACGACGCGATGCTCGAGCGCACCTCGGCGGCCGACGAGCGCGTCTTCCTCCTGGAGGACGCCGCGGCCGTCGCGCGCGACCTCGCCGGCGACGGCGAGCGAACGATGCGCTACCTCGAGCAGCTCCTCCCGCTCCAGGACGACGCGCGCACCCGCGCCGCGCTCGAGCGGCTCTACGAGCGGCACGGCAGGCACCGCCCGCTCATCGATCTCCTGTCGGCCGAGCTGCCGAGGCTCTCCGGCGACGCCGCGGATCGGCTCCGCGAGCGCGTCGCGCTCCTCTGGATCGAGGGGGTCGGCGACGCCGCGTCGGCGCTCCCCGTGGTCGAGGAGCTCCTCGACGCGCCCCCGGAGCCGCGCGCCGTCCGCGCGGCGCCGCGCTCCGTCGACGCCTTCGCGCTGCTCGAGCGGATCCTCGGGGCGCTGCCGCCCGAGCAGGCGCCCGCCGGCGAGGCCGGCGCGAGGCGGCGATCGGCCGCGCTGCTCGCGAAGCACTACCGCGAGGGGGCGAGGCCCACGGACCTCGTGCGCGTGCTCGAGATCCAGCTCGAGGGCGCCGACGTCGGCGATCGCCCGGCGCTGCTGCGCGAGATCGTGCGGCTCCGCCGCGACGCCCTCGGCGACGAGCCGGGCGCGTTCGCGCGGCTCGCCGAGCTCGTCGAGCTCAGGCCGTCAGAGGCCGGCGATCGCGCGGAGCTCGCCGAGCTCGCCGAGCGCCTCGGCCGGCACGACCGCCTCGCCGAGGTCCTCGCCGCGGCCGAGCCGCGCGCCGGCGACGCGCGGCAGGCGCTCTCGCTCGTGCGCGACGCCGCGCTCCTGCGCCGCGACCGGCTCGGCGACGCCGACGGGGCGATCGCGCTCTTCCGCCGGCTCTTCTCGCTCGCCGAGGCGAGCGGCGACGCGGAGGCCGCGCGGGACGCCGCCCGCGCGCTCGATCGGCTCTTCGCGGAGGGCGACCGCGTCGCCGAGCGGTGCGACGTGCTCGACACGCTCGCCGCGATCGAGACGGACCCGGCGGCGCGGCGCGAGGCCCTCGGGGAGCTCGCGCGGCTCGCCTCCTCGCGGCTCGGCGACGAGGCGCGGGCGATCGCGGCGTACTCGGCGCGCCTCGTCGACGACCGCCAGGATCTCGCGGCGCTCGACGGCCTGGCGGCGCTCCTCGAGGAGGGCGGGAGGTACCGCGAGCTCGCGGCCGTGCTGGAGCGCCGCGCGGCCGTGCGCGGCGGCGCGGGCGGCCGGCGCGATCTCGGGCGCGTCGCGCGGCTCTTCGAGCGCGAGCTCGGCGACGCCGACGAGGCCATCGCCACCTGGCGCCGCATCCGCGAGGAGCTCGCGCCCGACCCGGAGAGCGGGGACGCGCTGGCCGCGCTCTACACGCGCGCGGAGCGCTGGGGCGACCTCGTCGCGCTGCTCGAGGTCGAGGCGTCCGCGGCCGGCGCGCTCCCCGGCGGGGCGGGCGCGGCGCGCAGCGTGGAGCTCTTCCAGCGCCTCGGCGACACGCACCGCGATCGCACGCTCGCGTGGGAGCTCGCCGTGAAGGGCTACCGCCGCGCGCACGAGGCCGAGCGGGACGCGCGCCGCGCGGGCGGCGAGGGCGGCGGCGGTGCGGCCGACGGCGTGGGCGAGCGCGCCGCGCGCCCGCCCGCGCCGCGCGCGGGGCTCGAGGAGCTGCTCCGCCGCATCGACCCGGCATCGGCCGAGCACCGCGGCGCGCTCGTCGCCGCTGTCGGCGCGTTGCTCGAGATCTGCGCCGACGCAGACGACTGGCGCGGCCAGATCGCGCTGCTCGAACCGCGGCTCGCCGCGGCCGGGACGGGCGCCGAGCGGGTCGCCATCCTGAAGGCCTCCGCGGCGCTCCTCGAGGAGCGAGGCGACGACCGGGAGGGCGCCTTCGAGCTCGCCTTCCGCGCGTTCCTCCTGTCGCCCGGCGCCGAGCCGCCCGAGGACCTCTTGCGGCTCACGGACCTCGCGGGCCGCTGGCACACGATCGCCGACGCGCTGCCCGAGCTCGAGCGCCGCGGCGACGTCCCTGCCGCCACGCTCCGCGACCTCACGGCCCGCGTGGGCCGCTGGCACCGCGACGCGCGCGCCGACGAGGACGCCGCCGAGCGCGCCTTCGAGCGCGCGCTCCTCCACGACCCGGCGAACCGCGCCATCCTGCTCGATCTCGCGGAGCTTTTGCGGCGGCGGCGCGGGCCATCGCTCGTCCCGACGCTGCTCCGGCTCGCCGCGGCGACCGGGCACGACCTCGCCCTCTACCGCGAGGCCGTGGAGGCGGCGCGCGACGCGGGCGACGCGGCGCGTGCCCGCGAGATCGCGGCGGAGCTCCTCGAGATCGCCGTGCAGCGCGTCGGCGACGAGGCGGGGCAGCCCCCTGGGCCCGGCGCGTGGCCGGCCTCGCGCGCCGCCCTCTGGGCGATCGACGCGCTCGTCGGCATGCTCGCGGGCGCGGGCGACGGGCCGCAGATCGTCGCGCTGTGCCGGCGCGGCGCCGCGCTCCCGTTCGCGCCGAGCGAGCGGCGCCGGCTGCTGCGCGTCGCGGCCGAGGCGGCGGAGCCCGGCGAGGCGATCGCCCTCTACGGCGGGCTGTTCGCGGACGATCCGACGGACGAGCCGATCGGCGAGAGCCTCGCCACGCTGCTCCGCGCGGCCGGTCGTCGCGAGGAGCTCGTGCGCCTGCGCGAGTTGCAGATCGAGGTCTCTGGCGATCTCGAGCGCCGCGTCGCCCTCCGCTACGACGCCGCGGAGCTCCTCGCGGACGCCACGCGCGCGTCCGAGGCGATCGCGCTGCTCCGCCTGAACCTCGCCGAGAGCCCGGGGCACGGCCCGTCGGTCGACAGGCTCGCCTCGCTCCTCGAGGCGGGCGGGCTGCACCGCGAGCTCATGCTGCTCCGCGAGGAGCAGGCGGCCGCGCGCGGGTCGGCGGACGCCGGCGGGGCGGCCGCCGAGCTCTGGCTCCAGGCGGCGTCCCTCGCCGAGCACGAGCTCAACGAGCCCGAGCGCGCGATCGCGAGCTACCGCCGCGCCGCGGACATCGGGTCCGTCGAGGCGCTCGACGCGCTCGCCCGGCTGCTCGCGCGCCGCGGTGAGCACGCGGCCGCCGCCGAGGCGCTCGAGCGGCTCTGCGCCGGCGCAGGGCCCGAGGAGCTGCACCAGGCGGCGCTCCGCCTCGCGGACGCGTACCTCGCCGCCGGCGAGCCCGATCGCGCCCGCGCCGCCCTCGAGCGAGCGCTGCCCCGCGCCGCGCAGCCCGCGCCGCTGCGCGAGCGGCTCGCGTACCTCTACCGCGCGTCGGGCGCGTGGAGCGCCCTGGCCGCGCTCATCGCGGGCGACGCCGCGCGCGCCGACGAGGCGCCGGCCCGGCTCTCGCTCCTCCGCGAGGCCGCGGACCTCTACCTCACGCGCGGCGGCTCGCCCGCCGCCGCGATCCCGCTGTTCGACGAGGCCATCGCGCTCGCGCCGGACGACCTCTCGCTGCGCCTCGCGCGGAGCCGCGCCCTCTCCGCCGCCGGCCGGACCGACGACGCGACCGCGGCCCTGCGCGGGATCATCGCCGACTTCGGCGCCCGCCGCCCCAAGGAGCGCGCGCTCGTCCACTACGAGCTCGCCCGGGTCGCGCTCGCCACGGGCGATCGCGCCCGCGCGATGGCGGAGTTCGACCTCGCGCTGCGCGTCGACCCCGCGCACCCCGACGCGCTCCACGGCCTCGCCGGCCTCGCCCTCGAGGACGGCCAGCTCGAGCGCGCGCACCGCGCCTACCGCGCGCTGCTGCTCGTCGCGCGCCGGCCCCGCGACGAGGGCGAGGGGCTCGTCGGCGCGCGGCGCAGCACGATGCCGCCGACGCGCTCCAGCGTGGGCCTCCCGTCGGCCACCTCGTTCAGCCGGGCCGAGGTCCTGCTCGCGCTCGGGGAGATCGCGCGCCGGCAGGGGGCGCCCGACCGCGAGGCGGAGTACGTCGAGTCCGCCTTCGAGGCGGCGCGCGAGAGCGACGCCGAGCACGAGAAGCTCCTCGCCGCGCTGCGCTCCCGCGGGCGCCACGACCTGCTCGCGCGCGCCCTCGAGGCGCGGCTTGCCGGCCCTGCGCTCGAGCCCACCGAGGACGCCGCCGCGGCGCTCGGCGAGCTCGCGTCGCTCTACGAAGGCCCGCTCGATCGCCCGGAGCTCGCGCTCTCGGCCCGCTTGCGCGTCCTCGATCTCACGCCGGGCGCGGGCGCCGCGCACGACGCCGCCCTCGATCTCGCGCGCCGCTCGGGCCAGGCGCAGCGGTACGTCGACGTCGTCGAGCGGCTCGTCGCCCGGGCGGCCTCCGAGCCGTACGAGGTCGCGCTCCTGCTCCGCTTCGGCCGCGCCCTCGAGCTCTCGCCGGCCGATCAGGAGCGCGCCGCGGCCGTCTACCGCCGCGCGGAGGCGAAGATCGCGGCCGGCGCGCCCTTCCACGACCGCGCGGGCCGCGACGCCGGCGCCGACATCGAGCAGCTGTGGCGCTCGCTGGAGGCCATCTACGAGCGCCTCGGCGACCGCGCCGCGCAGGCGGACGTCCTCCGCAAGCGCATCGGCCTCGCCGACGCGCCGGCCGCCCCCGCGGGCGGCGCGGATCGCGCCGGGCCGCGGTACCGCCTGGCCGCGCTGCTCGCGGCGGACGCGGCGGACGTCGATCAGGCGATCTCGCTCCTCGAAGAGGCGCTCGAGCTCCACGCCGATCCGGACCGGGCCGAGGCGATCCTGCGCGACGCGCTCCGCACCGATCCGAGGAACCCGCGGGCGATCCGCCTCTTCGAGCGCCTCGCCCGGCAGAGCGGGCGGCCGCGCGCCCTCGTGGACGCGCTGCTGCTCCTCGCCGAGGTCGAGGGCCCCGGGGTCCTCGAGGAGGCCGTCCGCACCGCGCGCGCACTCGGCGATCGCGAGCTGGCCGAGTCGATCCTGCAGCGCATCGTCGGCTCGGGCGCGCGGTCTTCGTCCGATTCGTCGGATCCGTCCGGCTCCGCGTGGGCGCTCGTCGCGCTGGCGGAGCTCCGCGAGGAGGCCGGCGATCTCGCGGCCGCCGCGTGGCTCTCCGAGCGCGCCGCGCGCGCCTCGGCGCCCGAGGAGGAGCGCGCGCTGCTCCTGCACGCCGCGGAGCTCGCCGCCGGCCCGCTCGCCGACCTCGTCCGCGCGGCGCGCCTCTACGAGGAGCTCCGCGCCCGCGAGCCCGCCGAGCGCGAGATCTGGACGCCCCTCGCCGGCGTGTACCGGCGGAGCGGCGACGCCGCGCGCCTCTCCGCGCTGCTCGAGGAGACGGCGCCCCTCGTCGACGATCTCTCCGAGCGCTGCGCGCTGCGCCTCGAGCGCGCGCGCCTCCTCGCGCAGGGGTCGCCGGAGAAGGCGGCGGCCCTGCTCCGCGACATCCTCGACGAGGATCCGACCCAGGTGGAGGCCGCCATCCTCCTCGCCACGATGCTCGAGGAGGCCGGCCGCACCGACGAGCTCGGCGAGCTCTTCGCGCTGCAGCTCGACGCCGCCAAGGATCGCGCGGACGTCGCCTCGATCGCGTCGCTCTCGATGCGCCTCGGCGCCCTCCTCGAGCAGCGCGGCGACGATCGCGGCGCGCGCGACGTCTACCTCGGGGCCGCGGACTGGGACGGCGCGAACCGCGACGTGCTCCGCGCGCTCGTGCGCCTCAGCCGGAAGCGCGACAACGCGGACGACCTCACCGACGCGCTCGAGAAGCTCCTGCGCACCGAGCAGGGCGGCGAGGCGGCCCAGCTCGCCCTGGAGCTCTCCGAGCTGCACGGCGCGCGCGGCGACGACGCCGCGGCGGAGGCCGCCCTCAAGGCCGGGTACGCCGTCTGCCCCACGAACGACCGGCTCCGCGAGGAGCTCGCGTCGCGCTACGCGGCCCGCGAGGCCTGGCGCGCCCTCGCCGAGCTCCACGTGCTCACGGCGCACGTCGCCGACGCCGACGAGGCGCGCGTCGAGTCGCTCTGCCGCGCCGCCGAGATCCTCCGCGATCGCGCGGGCGACGCGGCGGCGGCGGCCGAGCTCCTCGAGCGCGCCCTCGGCGTCGCGCCCGGGGATCGCGACGTCTTGATCGCGCTCATCGACGCGTGCGGCGCGGTCTCCGACCACGCCCGCGCGGCCCGCGCGCTCACGGCGACGCTCGAGGCGAGCCCGGACGACCCGTGGCTCCACCGCGCGCGGGCCGAGGTCCACGGCGCGCTCGGCCAGGGCGATCGCGCCCTCGCCGATCTCGAGCGCGCCTACGCGCTCGGCGGCGCCGAGTACGCCGCCGAGCTCGTCGCCGAGCTCGAGCGGGCGCTCGCGCGCGCGGACCACGCGGGCGCGCGGTCCGCCGAGGCCGAGGCCGCGGGCACGCCCAGCGAGGCCGCGGCGGAGGGGGCGGGCGCCGCCTCGCCGCGCGCGCTCCGGCTGCGCCTCGCCGACATCCTCGCGCGCTCGGGCGACGTCGAGCGCGCGCGCGCCCACCTCGGCGATCTGCTCCACGCCGACTCCAAGGACCGCGCTGCGCTCAAGGCGCTCGCCGGCCTCGAGGAGTCCGCCGCGCGGTGGGACGCCGCGAGCGCCGTCTACCGCAGGCTCATCGCGCTCGAGGAGGGCGACGCCCTCGTCGCGACGGCGCTCCTCCTGGCCGGCGCGTGCGCGCGCGCGGGCCACCTGGGCGACGCCCGCGGCGGGCTCGAGCGCGCGCTCCGCGCCGCGCCGGGCAACGCCGAGATCCGCGACCGCCTGCGCGCGCTCTACGCCGAGATCGGCGCGAACCGCGAGCTCGCCGCCATCACGCTCGAGGACGCCGCCGCCGCCTCCGACGTGGCCGGCCGCTTCACGCTCCTCGTCGCCTCCGGCCGCCTGCTGCTCGACGTCGGCGACGCCGCGCAGGCGGCCGCGGCGCTCCGGGAGGCGCGCTCCCTGCGCCCGGAAGATAACGAGGTCGCCCTGCTGCTCGTCGATGCGCTCATCGCCGCGGGCGACTCGAGGGAGGCGCGCGCGGTCACCGCCGAGCTCATCGTGGCTGCCAAGGGGCGCCGCTCGCGGCACCTCGGCGCCGTCTACCACCGCGTCGCGCGCATCGAGGACGCCGAGGGGAATCTGCACGAGTCGCTCACGGCGCTCACGAGGGCGCTCGAGAACGATCCTCAGAACGGCGAGCTCGCCATGGAGCTCGGCGAGAGCGCGCTCGGGCTGGGGGAAGAGGACATCGCCGCGCGCGCTTACCGCGCGGTCACCCTGATGAAGATTTCCCCCGAGCCCGGCGAGGGAGGCACGACGCCCGCCGCGCGGGCGCTCGCCTATTACCACCTCGGGGCGATGGCGCTCGCGGCCGGTGACCGCCGGAAAGCGCGCTTGATGCTCGACAAGTCCGTCTCGGAGGACGGCTCGCTCGAGGCAGCCCGGGCGCTCCTCGACGAGCTGCGCGCCGGCTGAGGGCTTGTCCCGCGCGTCTCCGCGGGTATGCCCAGGTCGCGGCGGCCGCCTGCGCGGCCGCCCCAGGCGGCGCGCGCATGACGTGGAGCGTGCAAAACCGCGCCACTCCAGGCGTTTCTTGACGCTCTCCGGCCCGCGATGGCGCCGCGCCGCCGCCCTTCCCGGCGGCTGGTTCCCCCTCTGGCGCACCGCTCCGGCGCGGTCTTTCAGGGGTCCGCGCGATGCCCCGTCTCAGAAATCGCTATTTCTCCCCGCATTTTTGTCTTTTTTTGTCCTGTGTCGTGTGTAAGGTTCACTGAGGCTGTGCGCGGCGAGGTGTCGCGCGCGAGCTCATGTCCGAGGAGAGTGCCATGGCAAGTAAGAAGACGGCCGGGGGCGGCGCGAAGAAGACGTTGAGCAAGAGCGGCCTGATCCAGGCCATCACCGAAGCTGCCGGTGATGAGCTGAGCCGCAAGCAGGTGAAGAACGTTCTCGAGTCCCTCATCACGATCGGTCATCGCGAGCTGAAGAAGTCGGGCGTGTTCACGCTGCCCGGCTTCGCGAAGTTCCGGGTGGTCAAGCGCCCTGCGACGAAGGCGCGCCAGGGGATCAACCCGTTTACCAAGCAGCCGATGACCTTTGCCGCGAAGCCGGCGAGCAAGTCGGTCCGCGCTCGGCCGATCAAGGCCATCAAGGACGCGCTCCTGTAGTCTTACGGGATCTCCCAGCGGAGCGCAGGGCGGCCACGGCGACGTGGCCGTTCTTGCTCCATGGCCTCGGCGCACCATCGCCGGGGCGGCGGAAGGGCGTCCAGCGCGCAGCGGGGCGGCCCGCGTCGCGTGCCGGCAACGCGCGCCGCCGCCGGGGGGCCGGGCGGATTGATGCCGCCGCCGCCCCCGCGGCGAGGTCAGCTCACTTCTTGCGGCTGTAGGCCTGCGCCGCCACCGGTCCCGAGCCGGTGCGCGCCTTGACAACCAGCTTGGCCGTCGCCGCGATGGGGAACGGCCATTGGTAGCAGCTCTGCTTGGCTCCGATGGCGGCTGTCGGTCCGGTGTCCGAGTCGACGGCGAGCACCGGTTTCAGGTTGAACGCAGCGAGCCCTGGCTGCCCTCCGGCGTTCAGATCGAGCTCCAGCTGGATGTCCACCTCGGTGACGGTGGGGAGCGCCTGCGCCAGGAACGTATAGCAATAGCCGGGCTGGAGCATGAAGGTCTGCCCCGAGGCCGTCTGTCCCTCGGGCACCACGCTGCAGACGGGCGCCCCTTCCGGCTGCATCTTCGGCGCCTCGCCGGCGGCGCGGCCCTGGAACATGGTGGTCATCGCGAGCGACTGGACTCCATCGCAGGGCGCCACCGTGGGCGCCGCCGCCGGGGGCAGGCCGGCGTCCGGGGGCGGCACGGACGCTGTCGGCTGCGGGGGCGGCGGCGTCCCCGCGTCCGGGGCGTCGTCCGCGAACTCGGACTCCTTGCTGCTGCCGCCGCAGCCCAGCGCTGCCGCCCAGAGAGCCAGGAGCACTGCTGAACCCAACGACCTACCCGTCACCGTCATCTGCGGCCTCCTCGCGCACAGCCCTGCCGCACGCCGCGGCCCCTCGTTGGGACAGCTGTGCTCGCGGCGCTCATACACCCGCCAGAGGGCGGGGGCTATGTGCGAGGCGTCTTGCGCGGCTGCGTCGGCGGCGCAAGCCCGCAGGCAAGCCGGCACGGGCGTTCGGCCCCTCGCGCCGCCGCGCCGCTCAGCCGCCGGGCTCGCCCACGAACTCCCGCAGGATGCACATGCGCGCAATGAGCAGCGCCTCGGGTCGGATCGCCTGATCGAGGTACGCGGCCGAGTTCGCCTCCACCAGCGACTCGCGCAGCATCCCCTGCTCCAGGAACGTGACCGCGCGTCCGAGGTGCAGCCGCGCCCTGTCGGCCGCGATCCCCATGCCGGCGCTCGCCAGCATCTCTCGTTCCAGGAACCACTCAGCAAACTCTCCGGGACGATCGGGCTTCGCTCGGGAGCCGTGGTCGGTCATGCCGTAGGCTACCTCACTTTTTGGCCCCGGCCAGCCGCGCCTGGCCGCAATAACCCGGGAAATCATGGCAGAAACAGCATCAATCCGTCGGATGGGCGCGATGAAAGCGAGGGCGTGCCACGTCCAAAGCGACATCCGGCGGACGGACCTGGAGCTCGGTTGAGCGGGCTTCGGGGGGCGCGCCGGGGAGCTCCCCGCGAGCCACCCGTTGCGTCGCGAGCCCGTCAGTGAGATTGAACGCGGCGTTCTGCCGGAAATTCGAGGAGGTTCTTTTGCTCCGTACGATTGGCGTCCTGCCCGCCCTGGTCCTCACCGTCGCCCTCGCTGCTGGTTGTCAACAGCGGGAGGCGTCCACGCCGCCGAGCTACGCGAACCAGCCCCCGCCCGGCTACTACCAGCAGCCCGGGTACCAGCAGCCTGGCTATCAGCAGCCCGGGTATCAGCAGCCTGGCTATCAGCAGCCCGGGTACCAGCAGCCTGGGTATCAGCAGCCCGGGTACCAGCAGCCGGCCCCGACGCAGCCTGCCCCCACGCAGCCCGCCCCGACGCAGCCTGCCCCGACGACGACGCAGCCCGCCCCGACGGCGCAGCCTGGCGGCTTTCCCTGGCCGTTCCCGATCCCAGGCCAGCAGACCGGCGGGCAGCAGCCGGCCCCGAGCGGCGGGAGCAGCTCCGGCAGCGCGTCGGCGATCGATCCGAACCTCGCCTCCGCCGCGACGATCCCGCTGAACAACCTCGCTGCGACCGAGGCGCCCGGCATGACGAAGGAGGGAGGGCCGATCGCGGGGCAGTTCAGCGCCGGACAGACCCTCGAGCAGCAGATCCAGCTGATGCCCGGCAAGTGCTACACGATCGTCGGCGTCGGCGCGGGGATCACCGAGCTCGACATCAGCCTCGTCGCGCTGACCCCGATCCCGATGGGCTCCTCGGTGCTGGCGCAGGACAACTCGAGCGGCTCGAACGCCGTGCTCGGCGGCCGCGGCAACTGCTACCGCTGGTCGCTCCCCGTCGGCATCAACGCCAAGTACATCGTGAAGGCCACCGCCGGTTCGGGCGTCGCCGCCGCGCAGCTCTACGTGAAGTGACGCTGGCAGGGCGCCGAGGACGCCGGGAGATCGCTCTCCGTGGCGTCCTCGGGCTCGGCCACAAAAACGCCGAGGACGCCAGGAGATCGCTCTCCATGGCGTCCTCGGTGGCGGCGCCGTGGCTCGCCGCAGGGCCGGCTAGAGCCGGATGCCGGGCGCCGGGAAGCCGCGGCAGAGCTCCGCGACCTCGGCGGCGATGCGCGCGATGCGCGCCTCGTCGTTCACGTTCTGCGCCACCTCATCCATCCATGCCGCGAGGCGCTCCATCTCGGCGGCGCCCATCCCGCGCGACGTCACCGCCGGCGTGCCGATGCGGAGCCCCGACGGGTCGAACGGCTTGCGCGGATCGAACGGGATCGAGTTGTAGTTCGCCACGATGCCCGCGCGATCGAGCGCCTGCGCGTACGGCTTGCCCGCGATCCCCTTCGGCGTCATGTCGATGAGGAGCAGGTGGTTGTCGGTCCCGCCGGTGATGAGCCGGAAGCCGCGCGACTCCAGCGCGCGCCCGAGCGCCTGCGCGTTCGCCACGATCTGCTTCGCGTAGGCCCGGAACCCTTCCTCCGAGGCCTCCTTCGCCGCGACCGCGATGGCCGCGGTCGTGTGGTTGTGCGGACCGCCCTGGAGGCCGGGGAACACCGCCTTGTCGATCGCGCTCGCGTGCTCCTTCTTGCAGAGGATCATCGCGCCGCGCGGGCCCCGGAAGGTCTTGTGCGTCGTCGACGTCACCACGTCGGCGATGCCCACCGGCGACGGGTGCACCCCCGCGGCCACGAGCCCCGCGATGTGCGCGATGTCCGCCGCCAGGATCGCCCCCACCTCGTCGGCGATCGACCGGAACGCGGCGAAGTCGAGCGTGCGCGGGTACGCCGTCGTCCCGCACCAGATGAGCTTCGGCCGGTTGGCGCGCGCCAGGTCGCGGACCTGATCCAGGTCGATGCGGTGATCGCTCTCGCGAACGCCGTACGGGACGCTCTTGAAGTACTTCCCGGTGATGCTCACCGACCAGCCGTGGGTCAGGTGCCCGCCCGCGGGCAGGCCGAGGCCCATGATCGTGTCGTTCGCCTGGGCGAACGCCAGGTAGACGGCCAGGTTGGCCGGGCTGCCGGAGTAGGGCTGCACGTTCACGTGGTCGGCCCCGAACAGCTTGGCCACCCGCGTCCGCGCGAGCTCCTCGACCACGTCGACCTGCTGCTGACCCTCGTAATACCGCTTCTGCGGGTACCCCTCGGAGTACTTGTTCGTCAGCACCGAGCCCGTCGCCTCGAGCACCGCCCGAGACACGTAGTTCTCGCTCGCGATGAGCCGGAGCGTGTCCGCCTCCCGCCGCTCTTCCAGGCGGATCAGCTCGGCGATCTCCGGATCGACCTCGCCGAGCGCCCGCAGGCCCTGAATTTCGCTTGTCGCGCTCATACCTCGAACTCCCCGCGTGTGAGGATGTCGGTGACGCGCCAGAGGAACGAGTTCGCCAGCACGCCGTCGATGATGCGGTGGTCGTACGAGAGCGCGAGGAACATGACCGGATGGATCGCGATCGAGTCCTCCTTGTCCTTCGTGACCACCACGACGCGCTTCTTGATCTCCCCCATCCGGAGGATGCCCACGTTCGGCTGCGAGATGATCGCGCCGCCGAAGAGGTTCCCCTTGAGGCCGGGGTTCGAGACCGTGAAGGTCGTGTTCGCGAGATCGTCGGCCGTGATCTTGCCGGACTTCGCGCGCCCGGCCAGCTCGTCGATGCTCCTCGCGATGCCGCGCAGCGACAGCTCGTCCGCGTGCTTGATGCTCGGGACGATGAGGCCGCCGGGCGTGTCCACCGCCACGCCGAGGTTGACGTCGCGCAGCACCACGTACGAGTTCTCGAGCACTCGAGCGTTGAACTCCGGGTGCTCGCGCAGCGCGCGGACGGCCGCGGCGCAGATGAAGGACAGGAACGTGAGCGACACGCCCGCCTTCTTGAACTCGTCCTTGTGGAGGTCGCGCAGCTTCGACGTCTCGTGCAGGTCGACCTCGGCGACCGTCACCACGTGCGGCGACGTCACCTTGGAATAGACCATGTGGTCGGCGGTGATGCGGCGGCGCCGGCTGAAGGGCACCACCTTGTCGCCGGGCTTCGGGGAGTAGGGCGGCACCTTGTACGCGCCGTACCCGACGCCGGGCACCGGCGGCACGAACCCGCCGCTCGCCTGGATGAGCTGCGACAGCTCCGCGGCCGCGCTCGCCGGCTGGGCCGCCGCGCTCGGCGGAGGCGCCGGCTCGGCCGGCGCGCCGTGCGCCGCGCGCATCACGTCGTCGCGCGTGATCCGGCCGTGATCGCCTGTCCCGTGCACGTCGCGCAGGTCGACGCCCGACTCGCGCGCGAGCTTCTTCGTCGACGGGCTCGTCAGGGGGCGGGCGCTCTCGTCGTGCCCGTTGCTGCCGGGCGCCGGTGCGGCGGCCGGCGCCGGCGGCGCGCTCGCGCGCTGGGCCGTCGCCTGGGCCTCGCCCTGCGCCGTCTCGTCGATCTGACAGAGCAGACCTTCCTTGGCGACGACGGTACCCTCGGCCACCGCGATCCGCGAGACACGACCCGCGACGGGCGCCGGGATCTCCGTGTCTGCCTTGTCGGTCGCAACCTCGAGCAGCGGCTGCTCGCGCTTGACGAAGTCGCCCTCGCGCACGAGCCACCTCGAGACGGTTCCCTCGACCACGCTCTCGCCGAGCTGTGGCATGCGGACTTCGACCATCGCTTCTCGCGCCTCCAACGCGCGCCGCCGTGAGCGCCCGTTTCACCTCTCCGGGCAAGGCGGCACGGTCGTATACGCCGCCCGCCCTTCGAGAGCAACGACACAGTGTTCGTCCGGTGTGTATCCTTTGTCGACGCACGTAGACGCTGGCGGGCCCCAGCCGGTACAAGGGCCCCGTGCGTGACGCCGCGCCGGATGCGACCGCAGCCCCCGTCCCCCTGGCCCCCTCGAGCGAGAGCGCGCGCCAGCTCCTCGCCGCCGGGCCGCCGCGCGTCGTGGGGGCGCGGGCGATCCGGGCGGCCTCGCTCGGCGTCATCGCGTTCCTGCTGCTGCAGGTGCTGACCTACGGCTACGGCCGCGATCAGGGCATCTACGCCATGGTCGCGCGCGCGGTGCTCGACGGCGGCATGCCTTACAGGGACGCGTTCGACTTCAAGCCGCCCGGCATCTTCCTCATCTACGCGCTCGCCCGCGCCGTCTTCGGGCCCGCGCAGTGGGGCATCCGTGTCATCGAGGTCCTCGGCCTCGCCGGCATGTGCCTCGCGATGGCGTCGCTCGCCGCTCGCCTCTTCGGCGACCGGAGGATCGGGGTCGTCGCCGCCGCGCTCGCCGTGCTGGTGCACGCCCAGCTCGATTTCTGGCACACGGCGCAGCCCGAGTCGTTCGGCGGCATGCTCACCATCGCCGCGCTGCTCGTCGCCACGCCGCGCGGCCGCGACGGCGCGTCACGAGCCGCGCCGCGCGGCGCCGCGCTTGTCGTGTCGGGCGCGCTCTTCGGCGCCGCCGGCCTCCTCAAGCCGCCCCTCGCCGGGGGCGGCGTCGTGCTCGCCGTCGCGCTGGCCGCGCCCGCCCTCGCCGAGCTCGCGCGGCGCGGCTCGGAGCGGGCCGCCGTCCAGCGCCGGAGCGACGCGGGTCCGACCGCGATCCAGGGCGAGCCGGCGCGCTCTGCGACGCCTGCGTCCGGGCCGGTCCGATCGACGGCGGCCGCGCTCCTCTGGGCGGCGCTCCGGCCCGCCTTGCTCATCGCGCTGGGCGGCGTGCTCCCCGTGCTCGCCTGCGCCGCCTGGTTCGCCCTGAGGGGCGCGCTCGGCGATCTGCGGGAGGTCCTCTTCGTCTTCACGCCGCACTACACCGCGCTCGGGTGGCGCGGAGCGAGCGTGCTCGGCATGGCGTGGTACGGCGTCTGCGAGTGGCTCGTCCACTACTCCGGCCCGCTCGCGTTCGGCCTCGCCTGCCTGGTCGCGCTGCACCCCGAACGCCACGAGCGGGCGGGCGTGGCGCTGCTCGCGGGCGTGATCGCCATGCACCTCGTCGGCGTCGTGATGCAGGCGAAGTTCTTCCCCTACCATTACGGCGCGACGTGGCCGCTCACCGCGATGCTCGCCGCGCTCGGCCTCTGGAAGGCGTGGCAGCGGTGCACGCGGTCCGGCGTGAAGGCGGCCGCGGCGGCGCTCCTCGCGGCGCTCGTCGCGACCGCCTTCGCTCGCTCCGCGACCAAGGACGTCGCCGACGACTACATCGAGCGCTGCGCCAAGCGGCTCGCGGTGCTCGCCACGGGCGCGAGGGACCAGGCGCGCCTCGACCGCCTCGCGTCGGTCGCCGACGTCAACGCCGCGGCGAACCGGGAGGTCGCCGCGTGGCTGCGCGAGCGCGTCGCGCCGGGGCGCCCCGTGTTCGTGTGGGGCTTCGAGCCGGTGATCTACGATCTCGCCGATCGCCCGCCGGCGACGCGCTACCTCTACAACGTCCCGCAGCGCGCGGCGTGGGCCCGGCAGGAGGCGCGCGACGCGCTGATGCGCGACCTCGCCGCGAGCCCGCCGGCCGCGATCGTGGTCGAGCGCCACGACGTCTTCCCCTCGGTGACCGGCGACGTGATCGACTCGCGCGACACGCTGAACGGGTTCCCCGAGCTCGCGGGGCTCATCGAGGCGCGCTACGAGCTCGCCGTGAGCATCGAGGATTTCGACGTCCACCTCGAGCGCTGAGCTCCGGAGCCAGCGCTGGGCGGCGGCGCGGCACGCCGCGCCTTCAGGGGCAGGGGAGGGTGTTGGGCCTGCGAGGGGTCGGCGCCGCCGCCCCGAAGCGGCGGCCGTCGCGGAGGCCGTCGGCGCAGCGCTGGATCGACTGCGTCTGCGACAGCGCGGAGGTCGCGCCCTCGCTGACCTGAACGCGCCCCGGAGCGCTGGAGATCAGCGCGTTCAAGAGCTGCGTGTCCTCCTCGGCCGCCGGTCCGTAGACCACCGCGTCGATGAGGCGCGCCGCCGTGGCCGGCGTGGACGTGGGGAACTCCGCGGGCAGCGCCTGGTACAAGGCGACCGCGTCCGGGCCGTTCTGCAGGGTGTTGGTCGGGAAGACGAGGGCGGGCGCGGGTACGACGCCGCTGTTGCCGACGAGCAGGAGGCCGCCCACGTCCGTCGTCGCGTTGAGCTCGATCGCGCGGTAGGAGCCGTCCGTGGCCCCGTTGTAGAGCACGAGCGTGTAGCCGGCGAGGTTCACGTACCGCCAGCCCGCGCTGATCTCGATGAACTCGAGCACGTCACTGCTGTCCGCCGTGTCGGCGTCGATCTCGTTGATCTGGAGCTGGATCACCGTCACCGGGAACGACGTCCACCGCGCCCCCGGCCGGTTCACGACGATGTCCATCGAGCCGATCGGCGTCTCGTTCGAGAGCGCGGGGATCGTGATCTGCGTGTCGGAGTCGACCGTGAAGGGCTGCGGCGTGAAGCCAACGGTCACCCCCGTCGCCCCGGTGAAGCCGGAGCCGGTGAGCACGAGCGCGCCGCCGACCGCGATGACCGGATAGTCGACGGACGTCACCCTGGCCGGCGCTCCGCACGGAGGGCAGGAGCTGCCGCCGCAGTCGATGCCGCCCTCGTCGCCGTTGCGCAGGCCATCCTCGCACGAGGCGACCTGGCAGACGTAGTTGATGCACACCTCGGTCGGGCAGTCCGTGTCGACGAGGCACTGCACGCAGACCCCGGCGGGGTTGCACAGCCCGCCGTCGGCCCGGGAGCACCAGGTGCCGGTCTCGACCGGGGCGTTGATCGGCGAGCCGCCGCGGCAGGAGTCGACCGTGCACTCGCTGTGGTCGTCGCGCACGTCGCCGTCGTCGTCGACCTCCGTGACTGCGCCGTCACCGTCGCAGACGCGTTCGCGGCAGTCGCCGTCCACCTGCACCTTCACGGACGTCCCCGAGGCCACGGGCTCGGTCGTGCATCCACCGTCGGTGCACCTCGCGATCGCGCACTCGCTGTCGGGCGCGGGGCAATCGGTGTCGCCGGTGCACGGGACGCCGCCCCCGCCGCTGCCGCCGGAGCCGTCGCTGCCGCCCGCTCCGCCGCCCCCGCCGGGTCCCTCGCTGCCGCCTGCTCCGCCGCCGCCGCCTGCTCCGCCGCCGCCGCCTGCTCCTGCGTCGCCGCCGTTGCCACCGTTGCCGTCGACTCCGCCGGCGCCACCGTCGCTTCCGCCGTTGCCACCCCCGGAGCCACCATCGCCACCGCCGGAGCCACCGTCGCCACCGCCGGAGCCACCGCCGCCGTCGCTGCTCCCCCCGCCGTCATTGCCGCCGGAGCCACCGATGCCGCCCCCTCCGCCCGTGCCTCCCTGTCCGCCGCCCCCTCCCGTGTCCTCATTGATGAGGCCGCGATCGGGCATCGTCGCCATCTGGCAGCCCGCGGTGGCCACCAGCGAAATGCTCAACGCGAGCGCGGATCCGTAACGATTCGATCTCGAAGTCATTGACCACCTGTGTGCAGATTGGCTGGGGCGCTCGGGCTCTCGACGGTCCCCGCGCTGCCCCGCGCGCAGGAGCGAGCGGGAGGGCGCATCCTAGACGCACGGGACGCCTGAAGAAAGCGCCGCACCGCCGCTCGTTGGTTCGGATCGCGCTGGCCTGGCGGGCGCCGCGCTGCGCGGCGCTGCGTCTGCTGCGCAGCAGCTGTCCTCGCGCGCTCCCTCGGCCGGGCAGGTGGAGAGCAGCCCGCTGGCATGCTCGTTGATGGGTCCCGGTTGCGGGTATGCGCTCCGCTGCGAGCGGGGGCGAGCATGGCGCCCCGGTCGCGGCGCGGCGACCGAGGAGCAAAGAGCATGCGGATCGCGATCGTCTCCACCCCGTTCATCCGGGTGCCCCCCTCCGGGTACGGCGGGACCGAGCTGTTCTGTCACGAGCTGGCCGAGGGGCTGTCGGCGCATGGACACGAGGTCACGCTCTTCGCGACGGGAGATTCGGTGGTCACCTGCCGTCGCCGGTCCCTCTACGGGAGCCCGATCTGGCCCCCGATGCCGGAAGACGAGGTCAACCACGTCGCCTGGGCCTTCGTGGAGATCGCGCGCGAGGACGGGTTCGACGTGATCCACGTGAACAGCCCGATCGCCGTCCCGTTCACCCGCTTCGTCCGCGTCCCGGCGGTGCACACCCTGCACCACGCGCCCTGCGGCGAGAGCTCGCGCATCTACGCGCGCCACCCGGAGGTCGCGTACGTGGCGATCAGCGCGCGGCAGCGCGCCCTGGAGATCCCGCTGCCGCGCTCGTGCGTCATCCATCACGGCGTCACGCCGGCGCGTTATCCGCCGAGCCTGAGCGACGAGGGCTACCTCGCGCACCTGGGCCGTTACGCCGAGGAGAAGGGGACCCACCTGGCGCTCGACATCGCGAGGGCCGCGGGCCTGCCGATCAAGCTCGCGGGCCGCGCGCACCCCAAGGACCAGATCTATTATCTCCAGGAGGTCGTCCCGCGCCTCCGGGAGAGCGGGGTATCGGATCTCGGGGAGATGGGCCACGACCGCAAGGTCGCGCTCCTGCGCGGGGCCCGCGCCGTCCTCTGCCCGCTCCAGTGGGAGGAGCCGTTCGGGCTGATCGCCATCGAGGCCATGCTCTGCGGCACCCCGGTGCTCGGCTTTCGCCGCGGTTCCTTTCCCGAGATCGTCGACGAGGGCGTCACCGGCTACCTGGCGCCGCCGGGCGACCTGTCGCGCCTCGCCGCGCTCGCCGCGGGCCTGGCCCGCTTCGATCGCGCCGCCTGCGCGCGCCGCGCGCGCGAGCGCTTCAGCAGCGCCGTGATGGTGGGCAAATACGAGGAGCTCTACCGGACCGTGACCGGCCCGCGGCGCGCCGAGGGCTCCCGGGCCGCGTGATCGATGCGCGGAAGATCGAGGGGCTCAGTTGACCTGGGGTGGGATGGCCACCTGGCACTCGTTGGCCGGCGTCATCCATTTGATGGCGTTCAGCCAGAAGCGCTCGACCTGATACTCGGGATGATCGACCCACTCGCTGTTGTAGGTGATCCACTCGTCGCCCCAGACCAGGACCCGGCCATTGCCGACCTCCAGCGCCTTCAGCACGTCGTAGCCGTCGCCGGTCGCCAGCGTGGTGCCCTCGCCGACCACCGGGTAGCCGGTGTCCACGCCGACAGCCTCGATCCCGTCGAGCACCGGGTGCCCTCCGCTCCACTCCGTGATGGGGACGGTGGCGCCGCCTCGCCTCGGGAGGATCTGCTCTTCGCCGTAGCTGACGCCGAGCGGAGCGAGCAGCGTGTTGACGTTCGCGCGCTCCCTGGTCTGGCCGTACCCGATCAACGTCATGAGGCCGCCGCCCTTCGAGAGCCAGTCGCGGAGCGCCTCGACCTCGGCGTCCGAGTACGTGCGCCCGATGTCGCTCACGTCCTGGATGACGATGACCTGGTGCTTCGCGAGCTCCTCCGCGGTGAGCTCGGCGTCGTTCAGGCCGACGGCACCGTTGATGCTGCGCTCGTTCAGCCAGGACTCGAAGACGTCGCCGTCGCCCCACCGGCCCGGTTTGCCCAGCGTGGCGATGCGGAGGCAGTCGCAGACGCCGTCGCCGCCGACGTCGACGTCGTCGACGATGCCATTGCCGTCGTTGTCCAGGCCATCGCAGGTGTCCTCGGTGCTGGGCGTGCCGCTCCCCGAGCTGCTGTTGCCGCTGCCGGCGCCCGTGGTCAAGCCGCCGAAGTCGTCCCCGCCGGTGCCCGCGGCCGCGCCGCCGACGTCGTTTCCGCCGCTGCCCGCGCTGCCCACGCTCCCCGAGCTCCCTGTCGTGCCGCCGCTGTCCCCGGCGCTGCTGGGGCCATCGTCGCTGGAGCACGCGGCCGCTTGCAGCGCCGCGCCGATGCACGCGACGCGCAGCAGATGTCCGACCGGAACCCGACCGAAGGACGACAGGCGAGATCTCGATTTCATGGCTCTCTCCAAGAGGTCAAGCGTTGATGGCGGCGGACCCGGCGAGCCGCCGAAAGCACCAGAGCGAGGCTTCATAGTGTCTTCCCGGCGGGGCATTGCGCAACGCGAAATAGCGGTTCTCATGACAGACACTTTGGTCGGCAGTGTGTGCCATGGCCTCTCGGTGTGACGTCGCACCGTGAAGCATTGTAAATTTCAACCCCGACGCGGCCTTCGACAGAGCTCGCGCCCAGGACCTCGTCGTCCAAGTCCATCCATGGTCGCGCGCCTCCGGCAGGCCCCCTCCCAGGGGGCCGGGCAGTTCAGCGAGACCTCACGCCCGACCGGAAGTCCCTGTCCTCGCGCGGCCAGGGCTCCCCTCAGGGTTGCACGAGCTCGACGCCGCTGAACTCGATGGGAAAGGTGATGACGGTCGTGACCCCGCCCTGGGGCGCGGGGAACTGCATCTTCTCGAACGTATCGGCCACGCAGCGATCGACCTGCTGATTCTTCGCGGTCGACCTCACCACGTCAGCCTTGTTCACCTTGCCGGTCGGGCCGATGGTCGCCTTGACGGTCACCTTCCCCGTGAACTTCGGCGAGCTCTTGACGCCGATCTTGTAGCACTCGTCGAACAGCTCGCCGTGCTTCTCCACGACGTCGCGGACCTGCGATTCGGAGATGTTGCCCCCCAGCGTGCCGGTCGCGGTGGCCTGGCCAGGCCTCACGTTGCCGTCCGGTCTCCCGGTGGCCGGCGGCGGCGGGGCCGCCTCGACCGGCGTGGCCGCCGCGGGGGCCTGCGCGTCCGGCGGGGGCGCCGCGGGCTTCGGCGCCGGGGGGGCCGAGGTCTCCGGCTCCGGGGACGTCGAGCCGGTCGGCCCTTCTGACGCGGGCTGCGCCGGCGACGCGGGCTGCGCCGGCGACTGGGCGGCTGGCGGTGGTGCGCCGCAGCCCGCGGCGAGCGCGAGGATCAGAACCAACCCTGTTCGGCGAGAGCTCATGCCCGAAGGTAAAACCGGAACGCGGGGCCTTGTCCACGGGGATAGCGGCGCGTGCCCGCTCATCGCAGCCGCAGGACCTCGACCTCCGACGCGCCGCCGCGATCCACGAGCTTCGGCGCGCGGCCGCGCTCGCGCGCCGTCAGGGACGCCCAGAACACCTCCGTCCCTGGCCGCTTCCGGATCGGCACCGGATCGGCATAGAGGAAGCCTGCCCTCCAGCGCTGCGGCGAGATCGCCGTCGGCAGTCCGACCTCGCGGACGACCGGGTCCGCCATCGTCGTGGACAGCGGGGCGCGCTCGACGACCCGGGAGCGCACCGCGAGCGCCACGTCGCTCGCCGCCGGGCCCCCCGCGCGCACGAAGATCGTGAGGAGCGAGCGGGCGCCCTCGTGGAACGTCGTCCCGAGCAGCTCCGTGCCGTCGTCGAACCGCGCCCCGATCGGCGCGAGCGCGGCGCTGATCTCCCCGAAAATCGCCGCCGCGCGCGCGCCGTCGCCTGCGGCCAGCGCCATGTTGTGCGCGATCCGCTTCTGCTCCAGCGTCTCGGGCGGCGCGGCCGGCGGCTCCGCCGGCTGTCCGAAGTGCGTGCGGAGCTCCCACGTGAGGAACGGATCCGGCACAATCTCGCGCTCGGGCTCTGTGCCCGAGACGAGGTACCAGGCGAGGAGCCCCGGCTCTCGCTCGCGGAACGAGAACGCCTCGATGCCGCTCGCCGAGGAGGTGCGCGCCCCGTCGCCCGCGCCGAGCGCCCAGAACGGGCCCACCGCCGTCACGGCGAAGCGCTGCGCGAGGCTCGCCTGATCCCGATCGAGCATGAACCGCGCGTCCACGAGGTAGGCGCCGCGCGGCGGGGCTTCCTTCGGCGGGGGTCGGTTGGGCGCCACGACGCGCCCGCCGAGCGCCCAGACCTGGGCCCAGGTGGCCTTCATGCTCTCGTGCATCGCGACGGGCGCGTCGGTCGGCGTCCCCGGCAGCCTCGGCGCGAGCCATCGCAGGAACGCCGTCTTCGCCCCGTCGGAGTCGATGAGGTGCCCCCGCTCGTTGAAGCGCCCGCCCGTCTCGCGCGCATAGCGCAGCGCCGGGATCCCGTCGCGCAGGATGGCGGCGAGCGGCACGAGCCACAGCGCGAGCGCGGCGAGCGCCGGCCCCCCTGGCGGCGTGGCGAGCGCCGGCCCGCCTGACGGCGCGTCGAGCGCCGGCCCGGCCGACGGCGTCGCGATCCGGGCGGCTCGCCGCGCGGCGGCGGCGCGCTCCAGGAGCAACGCGCCTGTGTCGACGAGGGCGGCGGCGGCGAGGGAGAAGTAGGCCGCGAAGTAGTGCGGCCAGAAGATGTGGATGTCGGCGCCTTGCCGGAAGACGACGTACTGCACCGTCGCGGTCGCGAGGTAGAGCAGCGGCAGCGCGTCGTGCTCGCGCCGGAGCAGGGCGAGCCGCGCCGCGCAGACGATCGCGGCGAGCTTTCCGGCGGCGATGGCGATCGGCGTGAACGAGAGCTCGAGCCAGTACCGCCGGCTCTCGAGCACCTTGCTGAGCGGCTCGGCGTTCCCCGAGGAGCGGAGCCCGTAGCTCGTCAGGAGGTCGCCGAGCTTGCCGGCCTGCTGGAAGAGGGCCAGGTAGAGCGCGGCCGTCAGCGCGGCGATCGAGGCGGTGAGCACCCACCACGCGGCGTAGCGCCGCTCGGGGAGCGGGCCGAAGACGCGCCTCGGGAGCAGGTAGGCCCGGATCGCGCCGAACGCGAGCAGCCCGCCCGTGAGCACGAACGCGGGCCAGTCGGCGTGCATCCCGAGCGCGAGCCCGAGCGCGCTCACGGCGAGGTAGCGGCGCCTGGACGTCTGTAACAGGCGGACGTAGCCGAAGAGCCCGAGCAGCGTCCAGGCCATGACCGGGACCTCGAGCGCGTTGAAGTTCGCGAACGACAGCGTGATCGGCAGGACGACGAACGCCGCCGCCGCGGCGGCCCCTGCGGCGGGGCGGTAGATGCTCCGGCCGAGGGCGTAGAGCAGGGGCGGCGTCGCGGCGCTCAGCAGGACGGCGGGCAGACGGCAGACGACGTCGTGCCGCCCGAGGACCTTCATGAACGCGGCCGTCGTCCAGAAGATCCCCCACGGGTGGTGGCAGTAGTACATCCCGGGCGCCGGCCGGCTCGCTGTGTACTCCCAGACGGGTCCGGGGATCTTCCAGCGGAGCATGTTCTCCGCGATGATCCCGACGCTCGCCGACGACGCGTAATGTCCGGCGAGGACGGGGCCGAACATCTCCCACGCCGCCGCGAGCGCGAACCACGCCGTGGCGAGCGCGGTGACGGCGAGCGCCGCGCGGGCCTCGCGGCGGGACGCGGCGGGGAGGCCGCGCAGGTCGGTCGGATGGGGGGCGAGGCGCGGGGGCAGCAACGTGGGCGCAGCCTATCGCGTCGGCGGCGTCGCGCGGGCAGGTGCAGCGCCGAGGAGCGGGCCCCGCGCGCCGCAGCGGCGCGGGTCGATGCGCGAGCCCCGGTCGGGTAGGATGGGGCATGTCGACCGAGGCGCACAGGCAGGTCCATCGGCGGGCGCACCGTGACGGCAAGGAGCGTGATCCGACGTTCTATCCCGTAGAGAAGAAGATGGGGGAGGACTCCCTTCAGACGTGGATCGTGGAGCTCCTCCGTCCTCTCATCGAGCGCTGGTACGAGGCGCTCGGTCGGCCGAGGTTCGTGGGGGCGGACCAGTTCATCTATTATCGGCAGTTCGATCCTTCCAAGGTCGTGGCCCCGGACGTGTACGTGCTGCCTGGCGTGCCGCCGGGCCGGCGCGTGCGGAGCTGGAAGGTGTGGGAGACGGGCATCGCCCCGAGCTTCGCGCTCGAGGTCGTCTCGTCCGACGAGCCCTACAAGGACTACGTGGACGCGCCCGAGCGCTACCGGGAGCTCGGGGTGAAGGAGCTCGTGATCTTCGATCCCGACTGGGAGCGGGGCCGCGATCGGGTGCGGTGGCAGCGCTACCGGAGGCTGAAGACGCGCGGCTTCGTCCGGGTGGAGACGACGAACGTCGACCGGATCCACGCGCGCGTGCTCGGCTGCTGGCTGCGGGTGATCGGCGCCGGCGAGGAGGCGCGCCTCCGGCTGGCCACGGGGCCCGAGGGCGAGGAGCTCTTCCCGACCGCCGCGGAGGCGGAGCGCGCGGCGAAGGAGGCGGAGCGCGCGGCGAAGGAGGCCGCGCTGGAGCGCGTGGCGGCGCTCGAGGCCCAGATCGCGAGCGCCGCGGGGGCGAGGGGCAAGGGACCCGGGGCGCCGTGAGCTTCGCGCGGCCCGCGGCCGTTCAGGCCCGGAGCAGCGTCACCTGCCGGCCGGACGGCGTCCGGGCCTCCTCGATCCGCGTGCGTGCCTCGACGTCGCCCGCCGCGGCGCGGCGGTCGAACAGCACGAGCACGCCCTCGTCGAGGCCGAGCTGGGCGAGGTAGCCGTCGAGCTGCGCGAGCCCCTTCGGCGTGGGATCCTTCTCTCCCTCGCGCCAGACCTTGAGCTCCAGCGCCGCGCGCTGCACGGCGCGTGACCCGTCCGGCGCGCGGTAGGGCCACCGGACCAGGAGGTCGATCCGCCCCCGGCCGAGGCCGTACTCCCGCTCGATCAGCCCGCCGCCGTTCACCACCCGCTGCAGGAAGGCCATCAGCACGAGCTGCGGGGCGACCTCGTGGTAGCCGAGGTTGCCGGAGAGCGCCTCGCCGTGCTCCCTCCAGAAGGCGGCGAACTCCCGGAGCAGGCGCGCGACGTCGAGCTGGCCGTCGGGCAGCACGAAGCTCCTCGGCTCGGCCAGGATGACGGGCTCCACGTCGCCGGCGAGCACGCGGGCGATGACCTCGCGGTAGATCGGGTTCGCGATGCGCGCGGGGTTGTCCGGCGCGATCAGCCCGAGATCGCGAGCGTACTGGAGATCGTCCTGGTAGGCGTCGCCGACGATCGCGAGCGTGCCCGAGAGGATGGGCTCGAGCACGCGACGGACGCGCGGCTCGTGCAGGCGGGCGACGAGCGAGTCGAGGTGGGTGGCGCGCGCCAGGATGAGGCGCTCCTTGGCCGTCTCGACGTGCGCCGTGGTGATCGGCTCGCTCGCGGGCACCGCGAGCTCCTCCACGATCTCGCGGGCGAGCGCGTTGACGAGCCACGGCTGCCCGGCCGTGAGCGCGATGGCCCGCTCGACCGCTTCTTCAGCAAAGACCTGGCCGGTGTCGGCCGTGTGTTGGGCGTAGAGCTCGCGCACCTCGCCGGGGTCGAAATCGCCGAGCTTGAGGGACTTCAGCTTGACGTTGAACGGGCTGGCCGTCCCGAGGCGGCCCGGGTCGCCGCCGCTCGCCGCCTTGTACTCGCGCACGTCGCGCAGCCCGCAGAGCGCCACCGCGGCCGGAAAGTCGGCGGGGCGATCGGGAAAGCCGGCGCGCAGCTGGCGCAGCACGCTGAGGAGGCTCTGGCCTCGCAGGGCGTCGATCTCGTCGAAGAGCAGCGCCAGCGGCCGCGGGCAGGCGCGGGCCCAGGCGCGCAGCGCGATCTCGACGCGGTTGCCCTCCGGGGCGTCGGGGAAGGCAGGCGGATGCAGCGCGGGGGGAAGGGTGAGCTCGGCGCGCGCCCGGAGCGAGCTGAGCAGGATGCGCTCAGCCGCGCCGTAATCGTCGCCTGCCGCCTCACCCGCCTCGCAGGAGAAGTGCAGCGCCGCCCAGCGGCCGGAGGCGGTGAGCTGATCGGCGAGCGCGCGGAGCGCCGTGGTCTTCCCCGTTTGCCGTGGCGCGTGGACCACGAAATAGGCGCCTTGCTCCACCAGGCCGGGCGCCTCGGGCAGGCGCCGCTCGGCCGGGATCATGTAGTGCAAATCGGGGCGGCAGGGGCCGGCCGTGTTGAAGCGGCGTGCCATGCGCGCAGCTTGCGTCCCGGAGCCGGGTGGCCGCAAGGGCCGCGCGGCGGGGTTGGCGTGGCGGCGCTGGCGTCGCCGAGGTGGAGCCGGCATATCGCGACCTCTGCGCGAAGGCATCCGAGGCCCTGGGACCGGTTCCAGAGCGACCGAACCCCCTCGGGGAGGGGGAGCCAGCACATCGTGACCTCTCCAGGTGGGCACCCGAGGCCCCATGTTCGGTTCCAGATCGACCGAACCCCCCTCGGAGAGGGAGCCGGCACATCGCGACCTCTCCCGGCGGGCATCCGAGGCCCCATTGTCGGTTCCAGATCGACCGAACCCCCCTCGGGAGGGGGAGCCGGCACATCGCGACCTCTCCAGAAAGGCCTCCCGGGGCCTCGGTTCGGTTCCGAGATGGTAGCTTCCCGCCACCTTGGGTACCCCGTCCCCTCCGGCGGAGCCTCTGGCGGCGCCCGCTCCCGAGCGCCGCGCGCCCTCCAGCCTGCTCCGCCGCGGCGCGAGCTCCGCGCGCCGCGCGCTCTCCGGCCTGCTCCGCCGCGGCGCGTGTCGACCGCGCGCCGCGGCGCGTGTCGGCGGCGCGCCGCTCAGCGCGGCGCTCGCCCTCGTCGTCGTCGCCGCGTCCGTCTATGTGATCGCCGTCCCGCTCGCGGTCGTCCGCTATCCGCCGATGACCGATCTCCCGTTCCACGCGGCCGAGACGGCGGCGTTCAGGCACTACCTCGACCCGGCGTGGCACTTCCGCGAGCAGTTCACGCTCCAGCCGCTCGCCGTCCCGTACATGTCCATGTACGCGCTCGGCGCCCTGCTGATGCTCGTCCTCCCTCCCGTGGCCGCGGTGAAGGTCGCGGCGGCGGCGATGCTCGCGCTCCTGCCCGCGGGCCTCGCCGTCCTCTTTCACGGCCTGAAGCGGAGCCCGCTCCTCGGCGTCCTCGGCCTGCTCCTCGTCTGGTGCAACCTCACCCACTGGGGCTTCCTCAATCACATGGGCGCGCTCGGCCTCTTCGCGATGGTCGTCGGCCTGACGCTCCTGCTCCTCGATCGCCCCTCGCGCGGCCGGCAGATCGCGCTCGCGCTCGCGCTCGTCGCCCTGTTCTTCACGCACATCTTCCGCTTCCCGTTCGCGCTCGCCGCCGTCGTCGGCACGGCGATCGTCGTCTTCCCGGCGACGCGGCGGCTCCGCCCCATCGCGCTCCCGCTCGCGCCCTCGCTGGCCCTCTTCGCGGCGTGGCTCGCGGTCAGGACCGACACGCTGCACGCGGCGCCCATCGCGCCCGCGCTCCACTGGGAGCGGCTCCGCGAGGTCCCGTCGCTCCTCTTCACGAGCTTCACCGATCCCGCCGAGGCGGCGGCCGCCGGCCGGGCAGCGCGCTTCGTGCTCGCCGCGCTGCTCGTATGCGCCGCCGGCGCCGCCGCACGGCTCGCCGGCGCCAGCGCGGCGCGCTCACCCGCAGGCGCCAGCGCCAGCGCCGACGCGGCGCCCGCAACCGCCAGCGCCGACGCGGCGCCCTCACCCGCGACGGACGCGCCGCAGCTGTCCTTCGCGCGCCTCGCCGCCCTCGTTCCGGTCGCCTGCGCGGCCGTGTTCCTGGGCCTGTTCCTGACCCTGCCGCTCCAGATCGGCCTCTGGTGGTACGTCTACCCGCGCGAGATCGTCGCCGCGCTGTTCCTGGCCCTCGGCGCCTTCCCGGACCTGCCGCGATCGCCCTGGCTCAAGGTGCCGGCCGTGCTCGCGCTCTCGGCCGCCGCGCTCTCCCTCGGCGCCGTGGTCCGCGACAACTACCGCCGATTCGACCAGAGCACGCGGGACTTCGACGCCATCATCGCCCGCATCCCGCAGGCGCCGAGGCTGCTCTACCTCGTCTTCGATCACGGCGGTTCGACCCGGACGACGACGCCGTTCATCCATCTCCCCGCCTGGGTGCAGGCCACGCGAGGCGGCTGGCTCAGCTTCCACTTCGCCGTCTGGGACGCCTCGCCCGTCGCCTACAGGCTCCGCGAGGAGCCGGGCGCCGTCGTCCCGCCGCCCACGCCGCTCCGGTGGGAGTGGACGCCTTCGATATTCGACGTCCGCCGCCACGGCGCCTTCTTCGACTGGTTCCTCGTCCGCCGGCGAGCGGGGGCGAGTCACCTCTTCGCGAACGACCCGAGCATCGTCGCCGTCGACCACGTCGGAGACTGGTGGCTCTACCAGCGCAGCCGAGCGCCCTAGCGGGCACGCCGGCTCCGACTTTGGGTTACCATGTCGCCGATGCGCTCCTCGACTGCGTCTCCCCTCGTCGCCGCCGGCCTCGCCTTCCTTGCCCTGTGCGCGTGCGGCTCCGACGACCCGATCGACCCTGGCGGCGCGGGAGGCGGCGGCGCGGAGGGCGGCGGGCTCCCCGCCGGGCCCGTCTGCTCGGAGCCCACGCCGGTGCCCTGCGAGGACGAAGTCTTCCAGCAGATGAACCTCCAGGACACCGTGGCGGCAGGGGAGATCCTCAACGAGCAGGACGGCGCCGGCATCCGCTCCCTCGTCGACGCCACCGCGGGCGGCCCCTTCGCTTCCGATCCCGACGCCTACGTCTATGCCCGGTTCACGGACGCCGGCCTCGAGAAGGTCGAGATCTCCGACGAGGCGTCGCTCCAGTCCATGGACTGGGACATCGCCTTCCGGCGCTACATCGTGCGCATCAACAGCGGCCACTCCGGGCCGTCCTGCGTCACGGCGGCGCGGCTCCCGGGCACCCCGGACTACGATGGGATCACCGAGGCGCCCGGCGAGCTGAGGCTCCGCAGCGACGAGTATTTCACCGAGAGCTGCGAGCTCATCCCCGACGGCTCCGGGCTGGACTCCCCGGCGACGGCGCTCTCCGGCTACTGGACCTACCCCGGGTGCGTGAAGATGACCGGCCTCGTCTACGTGCTCCGGCTCGCCGATGGCCGGAGCCTCAAGCTGACCGTCACGCACTTCTACAACGAGCAGACGCAGGCGCAGTGCCAGGAGACCGGGATGGTCCCGATGGAGAACACCGGCTCCGCCAACTTCCAGGTCCGGTGGGCGTTCCTGCCGTGACGCGGACCGCCGGCGCTGAGCCTGCGTGGCGCAGCGGCCTGGCCCGCGCCGCGGCCCCGTGGCGCCGCCTGGGCCGCGCCGCGGCCGTGCTCGCGGCCTGGCTCGCGCCGTCGCTCGCGGGCTGCGGCGCGGACGACACGGCCGCGCCGCCTCTCGACGGGCCCGCCGCGGCGCCGCTCGACCGGCCCGACTCGCGCGGCACGGGCCTCCAGTTCCGGTTCGATCCGGACGACGTCGTCGAGACCTTCGCGTCGGCGTCGGGGAGCTTCCTCGTCCATTTCGCGCGCGAGGGGCGCTGCGCGGTGCCCGCCGCCGACGACGACGCGACGGGCGTCCCCGACTTCGTCGAGGAGGTCGCCGCCGTCTACGACGAGGTGATCGCCCACTACCGAGACGTCCTCGGCTTCCGGCCGCCGAGGAGCGACGAGGACCTGCCCGACAACGGCGGCGACGGCCGCTTCGACGTCTACCTCGTCGACTTCGCCGGCGTCGGCGACGGCGTGTTCCGCGTCGACGCCTGCGCCGAGGACGCCGGGGACCGCTGCGCGGGCTTCATGACCCAGGAGAACGACTACAGCGGCTACGGCTATCCGTCGACGCTGACGGCGAACCGGATCCTCGGTAGCCACGAGCTCTTCCACGCGGTGCAGGCGGCCTACGACCACGGCCAGGACACGCTGATCACGGAGGGGACCGCGGTCTGGGCGACCGAGTCGTTCGACCCCTCGCTGAAGGACTTCGAGGGCTTCGTCGACGGCTACCTCGCGAACACGGATCGGTCGCTCGACGTGCCCTTCACCGGCCCTGTGGACCCCTTCAGCTACGGGAGCGCGCTCTTCTTCCAGTTCCTCGAGGAGCGCTTCGGGGACGGCACGGTCCGCGCGCTCTGGGAGCGCCTCGAGGACGGCGCGAACGGCGAGGCGGAACCTGTGTGGTTCGAGCAGCTCGACCCCTTGCTCTCGTCGCAGGCGCAGACGACGTTCGCCGAGGCGTTCGTGGAGTTCGCCGCCTGGAACCTGCTCACCGGATCCGCCGCGGATCCCCAGCGCTCCTACGCCGCCGGGTCCGGCTACCGCGGGCTTGCCCCGGAGGAGGTCGCGGCGCCCTACGCGGACGGGCTGCGCGTCTTCCATGCGTCGGCGCAGTACTTCAGCGTCCCCCCCGCGGGGCGCGCGACCATGACGGCCGCGCTCGCGGCGCCCGCGGACGATCCGGCGCAGCTCTCCGGCCTCGCGCTGCTGCTCGCGGCGCGGCGCGGCCGCGTGTACGGCGAGGTGGTGCGCGCCGGCGACGTCGCCTCGGGCGAGGCGCTCGTCGACACGGCGGGCGCCGATGACCTTGCCGTGATCGTGGTGAACGGCCTTCAAGAAGGCGAATCGCGCAAGCCGACGCTGTGCATCGGCACGCCGGACGAGGTTGCCGCGTGCCGGGCCGATGCGGAGGCCACCGGCGGCGGTGGCGGCGGCGCCGGCGGCGAGGCGCCTGCCGAGGGGGCAGCGGGCGTCGACGACGGCGGGTGCGGCTGCCGCGTCGTGGCGCCGGCCGCCGCGCCCGCGAGCTCCGCCGCGGCCTTCGGCTGCGCGCTGGGCGCCTCGCTGCTCGCGCTGGCCGCGCGCCGGCGCAGGCGCTGAGCGGGGGCTTATGCGCCGGGCGACGCGCGGAGCGGCGGCGCGCGGAGCGGCGGTCGGTGAGGCGCGTCACCCGGCGAGCGCTCTCCCGCGCCGGCCCCGCGAGCGCTCGTCTTGCGGTGGGCCGAATGCGCTAGCCTGCGGGAGATGAGCGAGCCCCGTTCCGAGGACACGTGCCGTTTCCTCCGCGAGGACGCCGACGGCTTTCTTTGTTTCGCCATCGAGGGCGATATCTCGGAGGAGATCGCGCGCTCTCTCTGCGCCGTGTTCAGGCGCGTGGCGGACAGCGGCCGCGAGGTCTTCGTGCTCTCCGACTCCCGCCGCGTCGGGACCCTGACGGCGGCGGCGCGCAGCGCGCTGGCGGAAGAGCTGCGCGGCGTGCGCTTCAGCGGGGTCGCGGTCTTCGGGGCGAGCTTCTCCCTGCGCGTCGTGACCACGCTCGCCTCGAGGAGCGTGCAATTCTTCACGGGCGAGGTCTATCCGCTGGCGTTCTTCGACACGGAGGACGAGGCGCGCGCGTGGCTGCTCGCCCAGCGAGACGCGCTCCGTGCCACGCAGCGGCAGGGCGCATAACGCCCGCCGCCCTCCGGGGCGCGCGCCATCGGCGCAGCGCCGGCGCGCGGGAGGCCGGGCGGCGGATCCAGGCGTGACGTCACCCTCCGCGGCGGGCCCGCGGGGGCAGGACGTGCGTCTTCTTCGCAGGCTCCACGTCCGATGTTCCACGCGTCGCCGCGGCGCGCCAGCGTCTCCCCGGCGGGCGCGCGAGCCGTGACGGACGCGCTCGCGCGGCGCGGATGATCCGGCGCATGCGCGGGCCCTGAACGGCGACCCACGCGCTCGATCGGCCGCTCCGCCGGTCGTCGCGCGGGTGGCGTCCGTGATCGAGCGAACGTCGTACCGCCGCGCAAACGAGCTACCGTGCAACGCCATGAGCGACCCCCGCATCGACGACGCAAGCCAGGCCCTCCGCGAGGACGCCGACGGGATCCTGTGCACCGCCATCGAGGGCGACATCTCGGACGACACGGCGCGCGCGATCTCCGCCGCGTGCAGGCGCCTGTCGGAGGGCGGCCGCGCGGTCCTCGTGCTCTCCGATGCGCGCCGCCTCGGGACCATCTCGGCGTCGGCGCGCAAGGTGATGGCGGAGGAGCTCCGCGGCGTGCGCTTCGACGCGATCGCGCTGTTCGGCGCGAGCTTCGCCGTGCGCGTCGTCTCGACGCTCGCCGCGAAGAGCGTGCAGATCCTGTCGAGGCAATCCTATCCAGTCGAGTTCTTCGAGACCGAAGGCGAGGCGCGCGCATGGCTGCTCGCCCAGCGGGATGCGCTCCGGGCCGCGCGGCGGGGCGCATGAGCGATCCCCGACCGGAGGGCGCGCGCCTCGACCTCCGCGAAGAGCCCGACGGCGTCTTGTTCATCACGGTCGTGGGCGATATTTCGGAGCAGATGGCGCGCACGATCACCGCGGCGTGCCAGCGCCTGAGGGACAGCGGCCGCGACGTCCTGGTGCTCTCCGATGCGCGAGGCAACGGGGCGATCTCACCTCCGGCGCGCAAGGCGTTCGCGGAAGGGCTGAGCTCGGCGCGCCTCGATGCGGTCGCGCTCTTCGGAGCGAGCTTCTCCCTCCGCGTCATCGGGACGCTCATCTTCAAGAGCATGAACCTCCTCGCGCAGCGCTCGCACGCCATTGCGTTCTTCAACACGGAAGGCGAGGCGCGCGCGTGGCTGCTCGCGCAGCGGGACGCGCTCCGGACGGGGCGGCAGCCCGGAGCCTGACGTCATCCTCCGCGGCGCGCGCGGGCCGCGCCGCGCCGGCGCGCCGCCGCGGCCAGGCCGAGGAGCGCCGCCGCCGCGAGGCCTCGCCGCTCGCCCGAGCCCGCGCCGGCCGAGGCGCACGCGCAGCCGGCGTGCTGGTCGTCGGCGCCCTCGCCGCCTCCTGCCAGCGGCGGCGGCGCGTCCCCGAGCACCTCCGTGAGCGCCGCGACAGGGTCGATGATCCCGTGCCCGAAGATGGGATCGTGCCCGCTCTCGTCGGGGACCGCGTACGGCGCCAGCCGCGCCGTCCGGATCATGACGTCGTAGAGCTCGCCCGCGGTCCGCTCGGGCGCGGCGCTCACCAGCAGCCCCGCGACGCCGGCGGCGACAGGGCACGCCGACGAGGTGCCGCCGAACCGAGAGGTGTAGTCGCTCGCGTCGTCCCCCTCGCTCCCGGCGATATCGGTGCTCAGCGTCCCCGTGGGCGCGACGAGATCGAGGGATCTCCCGCGGTTCGTGAACGGCGTCGCGTCTTCCAGGTGGTTGACGGCGCCCACGGTAAGGACGCCCCGCACGGCCTGGAGCTCGTCGTCGAGGATCTCCCGGTCGTCGTTGCCGGCGGCGAACAGGACGAGCGCCCCCTTCCCGTTGCGCCCGGCGTCGAAGAGGCGGTTGATCGCGGCTTCGACCACCCTGGGGACGGGCATCGGATCGGCGTACCCCCAGCTGTTCGACACGACGGCGGCGTTCACCTGCAGCGCGAACTCGAAGGCGTCGACCGAGGCGGAGATCGGCCGTGGCTCGTCGTCGAGCAGCCGCACGCACCGCAGCCTGCAGGCGGGGCAGCCGCCCGCGATGCCCACGCCGTTGTCGGTGACGGCGGCGATCAGGCCCGCGCAGGCCGTCCCGTGGTTCACGCTCTGTCCGCCAGGCTGGTAGGTGGGGTCGTCGTCGCCGTCGATGACGTCCAGGCCTGGATCCATCTTCGCGGCGAGGTCCGGGTGATCGAGGTCGCAGCCGGTGTCGATGACGACGATGGAGGTGGCCGCGTCCCCCTGCGTGCGCCCCCAGGCCTCTTGCATCCGGAGGTCGTCGAAGTACCACTGGTCGGGCAGGCGCGGGTCGTCCGGCGCGAACGGCGCGCCGTGCGCCTTGAGGCGCACGTGGAGGTCCGGGATCGCCTCGCGCACGAAGGCCGGGCGCGCCGCGCCCTGGAGGCGCAGGGCGAGGTCGAGGCCATCGCCGCCGCCGGTGTCCCTGACGAGCCA
Source organism: Sorangium sp. So ce693 (assembly GCF_051521375.1). Classification (NCBI taxonomy): domain Bacteria; kingdom Pseudomonadati; phylum Myxococcota; order Polyangiales; family Polyangiaceae; genus Sorangium; species Sorangium sp. So ce693. The sequence goes on along the minus strand of NZ_CP150347.1, from coordinate 9,517,138 downwards.
CAGCCCGATCGAGGGCATCAGCGGCCTCACCACCTCCACACCTGCGGCGCCGAGCGCGCCCTCGGCGCCAGGCTCGACCTCCACGATCGCTGTCGCGCCGACGCTCGCCTGAACGGTCCGGCCGCCTGGATAGCGGAGCCGCACCGGCGCGAGCGCGCGCTGCGTCGAGGACGCGCCCAGCGCGGCTGGACCGAGCCGCTCGACGTCGACGCGGCGCCCGCCGTCCATGAACCACGCGTCGCGTGCCTGCTCGCGCACGGCCGCGCGCGGGCTGGCGAGGCCGTCGCCCGCCATGGCGGCGAGGAGGAGCGCCGCCGAGGAGAGCACGATCGAGGGCGTGTGTCGCATCGCTCTCCTGGATCTACCGGACCGCGCGGCGTCCTACCAGGGCCGCCCTGGAGCGGCGCTCGGGCGAGAAAGATGCAGACCGTCAACCGGTGCTCGGGCAAGGAGGATACAGACCGCCAAGACGCCAGAAGACGCCAATAAAGAGGGAGGTTTCCGGGGTCTCTCGGCGTCCTTGCCGACTCGGAAGTTCCTCGCTTCGAGCGCCAGCGACTCTATCCCTGAATCAGGTCCGCAGCGCGCCGACTGCCCTTCGACGCTGGCGTGCGCGCCGGATCATCGGTGTCGGGCGAGGTCGTGCGCCGTCGAAGCGGACTGTCCGAAGAACCACGTGTGCGATGCGACCGGTGCGTGCGCCCGCACGGCGTGCTCGAGTGACGCCGATTGCGAGGGCTTCTGCGTGCTCGGGAGATGCGAGGAGAAGCCGGGGATATGTTTCCTGTACTGACCCGCTTCGACGGAGGCCCAGCGGGGCTCCCGCAACGTCGTCCCTGATTCCGAGCCGCGCGACGACCCCCCTCCCGGGGGCATACGCGTTAACCAAGCTCGTTCGGCCACCAACGTGAACGTTTACGTGGTCGTAGTCGTGGTCGTGGTCCTGGTCGTTCACGGCCAACCGTTGACGACCACGACCACGACCACGACCACGACCACGACTACGACTACGTAAACGTTCGGATGTAGGAGAACGCGGCGGGGTGCTTGGTTAACGCCTATACCTCCCCGGGAGCCGGGAGCCCCGGCAAGACCTCCCGCGCAGGACGACCCCTGGGCGGCGCTGCTACCCCTTCCCCGGGCCCCGGATCACCATCGACACGAGCAGGTCCCTCAGCTTCGAGAGCTCGTCCCGCACCGCTCCGTCGTCGGGGAGCGACGTCAGACGCAGCGTGACGCGCTCCAGGAACTGCTGCCTCGCCCTCTCGAAGCCCGGCACCTGCTGGTCGTGCAGCGCGCAGGTCACCAGCTCGTGATCGAGCAGCCGCCAGAAGAACTTGCCGTCGACGGTCGTGGCGCCGAGCCTCCCCGTGAAGCCGACCACCGCCCGCGCCCCCGCGTCGAGGAGCCTGTCGAACAGCGGCCCGTTCGCTGTCTCGCCACAGCAGAAATAGAGCACGCGACCGCGCGCCCAGAGCTCGATCTCCTGCGCAGGGCTCTCGTGCGAGAGCAGGATGCCGTCGGGCGACTCGTCGTCCACAACGCAGCTCGTCTTGCCGTGGGACGACACCACGATCGCCCGGAATGGATTGCCGGTGCTTTCGGCGCGCGCGATCTGGCGGAGTATCCTCCGCCGCTCCGCGCTGGCGCGTCCGAACGGTACGATGGAGAACTGCTCGCCCATACGCCCGTAGAGCTGGGTGCGTCCGGCCGCGAACCACGCGCTGTCCGGGTCGAAGGATGTGTCAATCGAGAGTACAGGTCGAGCCGTCATCCTACCTCCTACCTCCGTCGAAGATCCCCGGTGAGCGTCGGGCATCGCTCGCTCGCACGCCAGACTGCGCCCGCTGCGCCGAGCAGCTGGCGTACGGCATCAGGCCCTGCCCATCGGCTTCTTCGCACCATGCTCTCTTCCCGCGACCATTCCGGACCACCGCCACGAGACTCGCAGCAGTCTAGAATAACGACCATAGGGAAATTCCTACTAGAAAAATCGCATTCGCTCCGACGAATTTCTCGGGTTTCGATGACTTGTAGGGTGGCGCCGGCGCCTGCATACGGCTCAGGTTTTTACGTCCGGCTCGAGCACGCGCGTGTTGCGTGAGGGTATCTTTTCTAACAGCCGTCGCGTGGGCTTGCGTGGGCGGGCGCCGCGTCCGGGCGCTCACGGCGCCGGGGGCCACCGAGGAGAGGGGGCTGGAGGGGCATGGGTTCAGGGGAGGGGCGCTGCGGCGTCGGTCTGGCCCAGGACGAGCCTGCGGGGCTCCCCCTGCTGCAGCGCGCGCATCCTCGCCTGCATCTGCTGCCCGAGCGCTTCGCGCGCGCCGTCGTCAAGGAGCTTCCTGACCTTGGGGAACAGGTGCTCTTCCTCCTCCTTGTGGTGGTGCTCGAGCTGCTCGGCGAGCACATGGACCTTGGCCCCGAACGTCTCGTCCGCGGCGTCGAGGGCCACGAGATCGGCCAGCACGCGCTTGATGGACAGGTGCTCCTCCAGCGACTCGAGGAGGATATCCTCGGTGCGGCGAGCCCGGACCGCCGGGTAGAAGTCCTGCTCTTCGATCGTGATGTGGGTGGCGAGGAGGTCGGCGGCAGCGGTGAACTGCGCCGCGGTGACGGAAGAGGCCTCCTTCAGCTCGGAGAATCGCTGCTCGAGCTCGCGGTGGTGGCTTACGAGGAGATCGATGGCATCCATGAGACCTCTATGGAGCGGATGCCGCCGACGAGCAAGCGGGAGAGGCGCGCAAAGCCTGCCAGATCGAGACGCACGGATTCAGCTGCCTCCTGGCGTCGGACCCGCAGCGCGGCGGCGACATCGCGCCTCTGCGGGGGTCGAGCGAAGGGGGACGATGATCATGGCGGTGGTTCGAGCCGCCGCCCGCAAGGTGCCTGTTTGCCCCAGGGAGCTCCCTTGCAGGCGGCAGGCTTCTCCTGATGCCGTGGAGCATGCGCGAGCTCGCGCTGTTTCATCTGTCTCTTTGAGCCGCCGCCGAGCGGAGGGAGCGAGAGCCGCCCCTCAGGCGAGGTCGAACAGCAGCACCTCGCCCGCGCCCTTCCCGACGAGGTGGAGCGACTGACCTGCTCCTCCCGCGCCGGCTGCGCCGATGGCCGCCGCATCTCCGGCCTCGAGCAGCGTCCCGTTCAGCTCGACGCTGCCGCGCGCGACGTGGACCCAGGCGTTTCGACCGGCCGGGAGCTCGTAGCGCGCCTCTTCGCCTTGCCCGAAGAGCCCCGCGAACAGGCTCACGTCCTGGTGGACCGTGACCGAGCCCTCGCGCCCGTCCTGCGAGGCGACGAGCCGCAGCTTGCCCTGGCGCTCTTCCTTCGAGAACGCCTTCTGCTCGTAGCTCGGCGTATATCCGCGCCGATCCGGCACGATCCAGATCTGCAGCAGGTGGGTCGGGCCCGCCTGCGAGGTGTTGTGCTCGCTGTGGTACACGCCCGTCCCCGCCGACATGCGCTGGACCTCGCCTGGGCGGATGATCGACCCGTTCCCCATGCTGTCCTTGTGCGCGAGCTCCCCCTCCAGGACATAGGTGACGATCTCCATGTTCTGGTGCGGGTGCATCCCGAACCCCCGCGACGGGGCGACGCGGTCGTCGTTGATGACCCGCAGCGCACGGAAGCCCATGTGCTCCGGATCCTGGTAGTCGGCGAACGAGAACGTGTGGAACGACTGCAGCCACCCGTGGTCGGCATAGCCGCGCTCGCCAGAGCGCCGGATCACCATCGAAGAAGTGTTGTTGGTCATGACCTCAGCATGCGCCCGCCGATCCATCTTGTGAATCGGCATTGTTCTCATAAGAACCATCTACAAGATAGATGGATGCCCCCGGGGCACCTTCGGGTCAGACGACCTCGAGGTTGGTCGTCTCGGCGTCCAGCCATGGCCCGCCCTTCGGGTGGATCACGAACGCGTCGAAGGTCGCGGCCGTCGCGCGCACGCCGGCTGGCCTCAGCTGGTCCTGGGGGACGATCGCCAGGTTCGGCGCGCTCACCACCGGCGCGGTCGCCTCCCCGGCGAACACCTCCGACGCCGCGCGCATCACCGCCGCGAGCCGATCGGCGGTCGGCTCCGGCAGGAAGAGCGTGTCGACCGTCGCCACCCGGTCGATCCCACGAGCGGTCGCGATCTCCGACAGGAACACCGCGGCGGCGCCGACGGCCCGGCCTGCCTCCTCGACGAGCAGCAGCCGGCGCGGACGCGGATCGCGCAGGCCGTGCTCGAGCTGGGCCGCGTCGGGCGCCGACCACAGCACGCGCTCGTCGCCGCACGCCCCCATCACGGCGAGCGCGTCTTCCAAGGCCCCCGCCGGCGTGGCCACGGCCCGCGGCGGCGCGGCGCCGGCCCGGGGGAGGAAGCCGTGGTTCCGGCACGCGGTGAGCTGCTTCAGCTCGAGGCCCACCGCCGCCACCGACTTGAAGAGCACGCGCTGCGCAGGCGCGGACCGCGCCTCCACGAACACCGCGATCGGCAGGCCGGTCGCCCGGAGGCCGGCGAGGAGCTCCGTGTACAGCCGGCTCGCCAGCCCTTGCCCCTGGAACTTCGGCCGCACGCTCACGAACGAGAGGACATATGCCTCCGACGTGACGCCCCGGAAGCGGAAGCGGCGCGGGGCGACGCCGATGAAGCCGGCCGGCTCGCCGCCCTCGCGCGCGAGCACCGCCTGCGGCGCCGGTCCGGGGGAGCCGAACTGCCACCTCAGGTAGTCGGCCGTGTAGTGGAGGACCGGCAGCGGCCACGCCTCGCGCAGGACGAAGCTGGCCTCGTCCGCCGCCGCGACCGGATCGACGCGCTCGAGCTGCATGGCAGCGAAGCCTCTCTACAGACTGGCCATCTCGGGAGACCGCCGCACGACTTCGGGCCAGCCTGTCGGATCATTGCCGTGCTGGGCCAGGAACGCGTAGACCCACCGCTCCAGGCCGAACGCGATGCACACGCTGTGCATCGGGCCCGCGCCCTCGACATTGCAGCTGAACGCGCGGCCGAAGAAGTCGGTGTGGTAGTTCAGCGAGCCGGCCGCCACGCGCTCGCCCTCCGGGAGCATCAGCGAGATCTCGTACTTCGTCTCGCTGCTGATCTGGAAGTACGTCTTGGCGGCCGCGTCCGGCGCGATGAAGAACGGGTCGCTCGCCGTCCGGATCTCGCCGGCGAGCCGGTGCTCGTCGAGGTAGCGCGCCACGAGCTCGTTCCCCTGCTCGCGCAGCGCGAGGACCTCCTCCCGCGACCCGAGGAAGACGATCTCCCGCATCGTGAACTCCCAGAGCCGCCGCAGGTCGACCATCTTGCTCGACTCGTAGCGGAAGCAGCGGCCCGCGAGGGCGTAGCGCGCGCCGCCCGCCGGCAGCACCCGGTCCCGGTTCGCCGCGTACACGTGGTAACAGACCGCCGGCGAGAGGCACACTTCCGGCTGCGCCATGTCGCTCAGCGCGCGCTCGTCGAGGGTGTCCCGGTCCTGGTGCCGCGCCCGGAAATCCTCGATGAGGGGCATGTCCTCCGGCAGGTGACAGGTGAACGTGACGATGTGCGGGAACGAGCGGAAGTAGTCGCACTTCGCCAGCGTCGCCGCCGGGATCAACGTCGGCACCAGGATCGGGCTCGGCGAGAAAGGCGCGCCGAGCGCCTCCAGCGAGCGATCGAAGTACCGATAGAGCCGCAGCGGGATGCCCTCGAGGGCGACCTGGCCCTGGCCCATCTGCGTGATCCCGCCCGGGAGCGCGCCGCCGCGGAACTCCACCCGATCACACGCCGGGCTGCGGTACACGAGCTTCCGCTTGAGCTGGCGCAGGCTGCGCTGCATGGTGCGCGCGAGGCCCTCGGCCGCCTTCGCGAGGGCGCCGGCCTGCTCCTCGGGGGCCTCGAACTCCAGCGCGGCGCCCTCGCGGACGAAGCGGATGTTCGCGATCTCCTTCGAGAGGAAGGCGATCTGCTTCGGGATCTCCTCCTGCGCCATCTCGGTCGCAGGCGTCGCGAGCTCGACCGTGACGACCCTCCTCACGGGGCGAGCTCCTGGATGAGAGCGCTCAGCGCGCGCGGCGTGCGGGCGACGCTGAACCTGTCGTCGGGGAGCGCCACGTTGAACCGATCCTCCAGCTCGGTGAGCAGCTGGAGCGCGCGAATCGAGGAGAACCCCGCGTCGTAGATGTCGTCGTCGGGCTTGATCTCAGCGGGCAAGCTGCCGACCGTGACGATGACCTCGATGACCTTCTCCACCTCGATCGCCATGTAAAGAGCTCCAGGGTCAAGATGCGCTGTCGGAGACCGAGCGCCTGCCCGCGTCGTCCGCGCCGTGCTTCTTCGCGTCGGCGCGGTTCGCCTCGGGCGCCGGCTCGGTCCGCAGTGATGCCACCCGTCGGGCCGGATTGCCAGCGACGACGGTGTACGGAGGGACATCGGCCATCACGATGGCGCCCGCCGCCACCACGCTGCCCTCGCCCACCGTGACCCCCGGGAAGATCATCGACCGGGCCCCGAGCCACACGTTGTCCTCGATGACGACCGGCCGCACCTCGGCGTCCGAGGGCGGCAGGCCCTGCTTCCGGGCCTCCGGATCGCTCGGGTGGCCGCTCGAATCGAGGATGAAGACGCTCCCCGCGATGCGGCAGTGCTTGCCGATGGTGATCGACTTGCCGACGATGATCCGGCAGCCGTGCCCGATCCCGGTGTTGTCGCCGATCCGCAGCGTGGGGCGGTCGCAGAACCGCCGGGCGAAGACGAAGTTGATCTTGCCGTCGAGCACCACGTTGTCGCCAAGGAGGATGTCGCCCCGCCCCTGGATGTAGTGGATGAAGTTCCCCGTCCGGACGCCCTTGCCGTACTGCGCGCAGTGCGACTTGAAGTGCGGCTCGCAGACGAGCACGCGAGCGCCGAAGTAGTACGCCTCGCGCGCCGCCTCGAACGCCATGCGCATCGGGACCACGACCGGCCGCGGCGCGGGCAGGGTGAAGCCGCGGACCTGCTGGCGCACGTGGCGAACGGCGCGGGCGACGTCGTGATCGGAGGAGGCGAGGAAACGAACCAGGTTCTTCATAGAGGGTCGCTCGGCGCGGACTGGCCCAGTCCGCGATGTTCAGCGGGACGCGCCCGGCCAGAAGGACGAAAGGAACGCCAGGGGGTCGGAGACTATAACCCGAAACTCGTCGCGCCGAACGTTCTCCCAGCAGACCTATCTCTCTTTGGGCTCGTTGGCCGCTTTGACGCTTTTGACGCTGTCGACGCTTTTGACGCCGTTCACGCCGTTCACGTCGTTCACGTCGTTCACGTCGTTCACCTGGTGGCAAACCATGCGCCAACGGCCATAACCCACAGCGTCTTTCTGCAAAACTTTGCAAATACCGTGACGGTTCCGCGATGGCGAGCCGCGTTAAGCCGCGTCATGTCGATTCATCCCTGGCGCTGGAGGGGGAAGCGCTCGAGGCCGCAGCGTCGGTGGGGCGCTTTGCCTCCATATGGGGCAAAACGCCCCGGAGCAGGGCCAGGCCCAGCGCGGCCTCGACGAGGGTGAGCGCCACGGCCCACGTCGTCGTCGAGGCGGCGATGGCGGCCAGGCGTGCGTCGCGCGTCGCGCCGGCCGCGAAGCCCTCGAAGAGCGCGGCGGCGAGCACGTCGCGCGTGCCGAAGCCTTGCGGCGTGATGGGGAGCGTCACCGCCACCATCAGGATCGGGATGTACGTGAGGGCGGCTCCAAGGGGAATGCGCACGTCGAAGAACCAGAAGGGGAGCCAGGTGCCGGCGAACAGGACGAGGAGGTGCGGGATACGCGCGGCGAGGGCGACGAGGTGGCCGCGCACGCCCGCCTCGAAGAGCGGGGCGAGGAGCTTCGTGCGGGCGAGCCGGGCGGGGCGGAGCGCGAGAATCGAAAGGTAGAGCGCGCCCGCCGCGAGGAGCAGGGCGGACCCGGCGAGCGACCCGCCGTTCGCGGGCACGGCGACGGCGCCGAGGAGGAGCAGGCAGCCGAGCCACGACGCGTACACGACGAGCGTCGCGCCGGCGACGCGCGCGAGCGGCACGGCGTGCACGCGCGCGAGGAAGACCGTGATGAAGGCCTGACCGACGTGGTGGTTGAGCAGCGACGGGAGGTAGGAAGCGCCGCGGAGCACGAGGAAATCGCGGAAGGCGACGGGCGCGATCAGCCGGCGGTAGACGAGGACGGTCGCGAACGTGTCGGCGCCGAGGAGCGCGAGGACGAAGAGGGCGGCGAAGGCGACGAAGAGCGGCGCATCGACGTGCGACAGGGCGGCGAGGAAGGCGTCGAAGTCGAGCCGGCCGAGGACGAACGCGACGAGCGCGGCCGCCAGCGCGAAGGGCAGGGCGCGGCGCGCGCGCCCCGCGAGGCGCGGCGCGGGACGCTCCTGCAGGTCGCCGTCGCGCGGGCGCGGTGACGGAGCGTCGGCGAAGGTTCCAGTGTGGGTCGAGGAGCGCAACGGCGGGACCGTAGCAGAATCCCCGCGCCGGTGGCCGAGCCGAAGCCGAAGGGAGCGGAGGCCGAGGGCGCGGCGACCGCACGGCGCGCGGCGACCGCGCCCCGCATGGGGCATAGTCGTCCGCCATGTCCAAGTACGATTACGATCTGTTCGTCATCGGCGCCGGCTCCGGCGGCGTGCGCGCAGCCCGCATGGCCGCTTCCTACGGCGCGCGGGTCGCCGTCGCCGAGTCGCGCCACCTCGGCGGCACCTGCGTCAACCTGGGGTGCATCCCGAAGAAGCTCCTCGTCTACGCCTCGCACTACGCCGAGGACTTCGAGGACGCCGCCGGCTACGGCTGGACGGTGCCCGGCCACGGCGCCAGCGGGAACGGGCATGCCGGCCCGTCGTTCGACTGGCCGACGCTCCTCCGCAACAAGGACAAGGAGATCGAGCGCCTGAACGGCGTCTACGAGCGGCTCCTGAAGAACTCGGGCGCCGACATCCGCCGGGGGCACGCCCGGGTCGTCGATCCCCACGCCGTCGAGATCGACGGTGCCAGGATCACCGCCGAGCGGATCCTCATCGCGACCGGCAGCTACCCCTGGATCCCCGATCTCCCCGGGCGCGAGCTCGCCGTCAGCTCCGACGATCTGTTCCACTTCCCGACGATGCCGCGGCGGGCGGTCATCGTCGGGGGCGGCTACATCGCGGTCGAGCTCGCCGGCATCCTGCACGGCCTCGGGGCCGAGGTGTCGCTGGTCCACCGCGGCTTGCACCTCCTGCGCGGCTTCGACGACGACATCCGGACGTTCCTTGCCGCCGAGATCCAGAAGAAGGGGCTGGACCTCCGCCTGGGCGCGACCATCGAGAGCCTCGAGCGGCGGGGCGACGCGGTCTGCGCGATGCTCGCCGACGGCACCGAGCTCGCGGCCGACTGCGTGCTGTACGCGACGGGGCGCCTGCCGAAGACCAGGGGGCTCGGCCTCGAGGAGGTCGGGGTGAAGCTCGACGAGGACGGCGCGGTCGTTGTGGACGACGCGTTCCAGACGTCGGTCCCGTCCATCTATGCGCTCGGCGACGTGATCTCGCGCGTGCAGCTCACCCCGGTGGCCATCGCCGAGGCGATGGCGCTGGTGAAGACGCTCTTCCGCGGCGAGCGCGCGAGCGTGGACTACGCCGGCATCCCGACCGCCGTCTTCAGCCAGCCGAACGTCGGCACCGTCGGCCTGTCCGAGGCGCAGGCGCGAGAGCACCACGACGTCGCCATCTACCTCTCGACCTTCCGCGCGCTCAAGCACACCCTCTCCGGGCGCGAGGAGAAGACGATGATGAAGCTCGTCGTCGACCGCGCGACCGACCGGGTGCTCGGCGTCCACATGGTCGGGCCGGACGCCGGCGAGATCGTCCAGGGGTTCGCCGTCGCGCTGAAGTGCGGCGCGACCAAGGCGCAGTTCGACGCCACGATCGGCATCCACCCGACCGCGGCCGAGGAGTTCGTGACCATGCGCGAGCCGCTGCGGAACCTCGAGCGCAGCCCCCCGATGGGGATCGCGCCGAGCTCCGCCTAGCCCGCCGTCGCTCGGGGCGGCTCCGTCCGCGCCCGTCCGCTTCGGTCGGCCTGCGAGCGCTGGCGTTCGTCTCCGTCCGCTTGTGGTGGGAGAACTCCCCCACGCTCCCGGAATGATGGAACCGCCAAGTCGCCAAAAGACGCCAAGAGACGCCAAATTTTGTTGTTTTCTTGGCGTCTTTTGGCGGCTTGGCGATCCAAGAGCCCCCACCTCTGTCCGCTTCGATCTGGCCGTGAGCGCCGGCGCTGCTCTCCGTCCGCTTCCGTCCGCTCCCGTTCGCTGATCCGAGGTCGCCCGCTCGCGTTCGCGCTCGGCGCGCTCCTCTGGTATGGACCGCGCGATGTCGTCCCACGCCTCGAGCCACTTGAAGCCCGTCGGCCTGCTCGCCCGCACAAGCGACCGATCGTTCTACGCCTTCAATGCCGTGCTCTCCGCGGCCGCGCTGGCGTTCCTCGCCTACATCCTGATCATCCGGCGGGGCGCGGGCGGCGCGGATCTCCGCTTCATGCCCCCGTTGAACGCCGCCTTGAACGCGACGGCCGCCACGCTCCTCGTGGCGGGCTGGTTCGCGATCAAGCGCCGCGCGATGGTCGTGCACAAGTACCTGATGGTCTCGGCGTTCGCCGCATCGTCGTTGTTCCTCGTCGGCTACCTCGCCTATCACTTCGTCCACGGCGACACGAAGTACCAGGGCACCGGACCGCTCCGCGCCGTCTACTTCGCCGTCCTCATCTCGCACATCGTGCTCTCGGCGGGCATCGTGCCGCTCGCGCTGACGTCGTTCTACTTCGCCTACAAGGCGAACTTCGCGAAGCACGCCAAGATCGCTCGGGTGACGCTGCCCCTCTGGCTCTACGTCTCCGTCACGGGGGTGCTCATCTATTTCATGCTGCGTGGGAGCACGCCCGCAGTGCCGTGAGCGGCGGTCACCCGCTTCGGATACGGGCCCATCTCGACGTTTTCGGTGCTCAGCGCACCGGAGTGCGCTTCCGCGCCGAAAACGCCGATCTGGGCCCGTCTCCTGTGCGGGTGACCGCCGCTCTGCGACGCTCCATGGGCGGGTGGGAACCGCTCTAGAAGTCTTTGATGCTGCCGCGCCGGCCCTGGAACCCTCCGAAGACGTACCGGTAAGCCGAGAGCACGGCGTACGACAGCTCCTCGTACTGGTAGATCTCCTCCATCAGCGGGATCGGGTCCTGATAGAGCGTGTCGCTCGCCACGATCCTGGGCCATGGCAGGCGGTCCGGGTCGGCGCCGGGGACGCCGGCCTCCTTCATGACCTTGAGGAACTCGTGGGCGAGGAGGCCCTGGCCGATGACGCTCGGGTGAACCCCGTCGAGGCTGACGATGCCGCCGGCCCTGCGGCGCCCGGCGCGATCGACGTGGTAGAAGCGGGTGTCCATCGGCGGCGCGACGTTGGCCGCGAAGTACGCGGGGAACTCGTACGACGGCTCGCCGCTGGTGCGCCGGTACGCGAGCCGGTCCAGGCCGCCGGAGACGTCGACGAGGTGATACCGGGGCGTGCGGTGGCGGGCGTTCTTCTCCTCGATGAGCCGGAGCAGCTGCGCGTTGCAGGCGTCGACGGTCGCGTCGATGCGCCGCGCTTCCGCCGCGGTGAGGTGCGGCGCGCCCGCCTCGATCAGGCGGGTGCCTCGAGCGAACGGGGGATAGGTGTAATAGGGGAAGTAGCGCGGCGAGCCAGGGAGCGGGTCGCCGACGCCCGTGGCGATCGGCACGATCGTCACGTGAGGCACGTTGGCCACGAACACCCTCCAGCCCGGGCTCTCGTTGCGCCGCATCAGGGTGTCGACCCGGTCGAGCAGCTCGCCGTACTCGGCGACGAAATCGTCGGGCATCCAGAGGTTCCACTGCGCCCGGGTCCGCTCGTCGAAGTTGAGCGAGACCGGCCGGCGCTCGGGCCTGTCCTCGGTCGCCGCGACGCTGAGGAGGATCGCCGAGCCGACGGCGTTGTTGGGGCCGAGCCAGAGGAGGAGGTTCTCGACGCCCTCGCCGCGCGCGTGGTGGCCGAGCCAGTCGAGCTGGCTGTACCCGTCGAGGCGCTCGTCCCGCGACGGGTTGAGGACGCGGAGCGCGGTCCGGTAGAACGCGGCGTTGGGCCCCTGGAGGAAGCCGTCCATGGCGCCGGGCGCCGCTGCGATCCGCTCCCTGCAGAGCCTCGGGGTCACGAGCCACGCGTCGGCCACGTCGAAGCCGTACACCGAGACGTTGTGGAACCAGGGGACGGTCCCGCCGCGGTAGGGGCCGGCCCCCTCGCCGCGCTCGTAGTAGTCCTCGGCGACGTCGAGCACCCGGTTGATCTCCAGCAGGACGGCGGCCCACTCGAGCCTGTCGATCGTGGTGCCGAAGGCGAGCTGGAGGCGGCGGAGCACCACCTCGAGATCGAGCAGCAGCCCGTGGGCCGGGTAGTCGGGCACGCGGTACGCCGGGCTCGACAGCGCGTCGCCGACGTCGACGCCGAGCGCGTACGCGATCCACGTGGAGTAGGCGAGCTGGGTGCGCGCCGCGCCGAGCGACATGAAGCCTTGAGAGATGCTGTCCCCGATGGTGAAGAGCTTCATGACGCCGTCCTCACGCGTTCCACGTCGAAGCCCCAGGGTATCCGAACGCACGTCGCGGCGCGGCAGGTTCGCCGCGCGGCGACGACGTGACGACGTGACGGCGCGACGCCGGCGCTCAGCGCGGCGCCGCGCGCCTGCGCAGGACGGCGCTCGCGATGCGCACGGCGAAGAGCAGCGCGAGCAGCGCCCCGTAGATCATCGGCTCCGTCGTGTCCTTCTTCACGCGGAGGAAGAAGTGCGCGATCCCGAGGACGGCGGCCACGTAGGCGAGCCGGTGCAGGCGCTTCCAGCGCGCGGCGCCGAGGCGCTTCAGCATGCGCGCGGTCGACGTCACCGCGAGCGGGACGAGCGCGAGGAGCGCGACGAAGCCGGCGAGGATGAAGGGGCGCTCCGTGATGTCCTCGACGATCGCGCGCACCTCGAGGCCCTGATCGACGATCGCGTAGGTCAGGAAGTGGGCGCACGCGTAGAAGAAGGCGAGCAGCCCGAGCGCCTTGCGGATACGCAGCGGAAAGGTCCAGCCCGACACGAGCTTGACCGGCGTCGCCGCCAGCGAGGCGACGAGCAGCACGAGCGCGAGCAGGCCGAGCTGGTTCAGCGCCTCGGCGACGGGGTCCGGGCCGAGCGACCCGGACCCGGCGCGCACGCCCAGCACGGTCAGCGGGATCAGCCCGCCGGCGACGACCGCGGGCGGGAGCCAGGCCAGCTTGCGGCCAGCCGGCACGCCGGCGGCGGCAGCGCGCGGCGGCGACATCGTCCTCGCTGGCGCGCGCATCATCAGAAGCTCTCCCGCAGGTCCATCCCGCTGTAGAGGCCGGCGACCTCCTCCGCATAGCCGTTGAATGGCAGCGTGGGACGGCGGCGCAGCTCACCGATCCTCCGTTCCGTCGCCTGGCTCCAGCGCGGGTGATCCACCGCGGGGTTCACGTTCGCATAGAACCCATACTCGTCCGGCGCGGCGCGGCTCCAGCTCGTCGCCGGCTGCCGCTCGGTGAGCTTGATGCTGACGATCGATTTGCACCCCTTGAACCCGTATTTCCACGGCACCACCAGGCGAATGGGCGCTCCGTTCTGGCCGAGCAGCGTTTTGCCGTAGAGGCCCACGGCCAGCATCGTGAGAGGGTGCATCGCCTCGTCGATCCGCAGCCCCTCGACGTAAGGCCACTCCAGCACGTCGCTCCGCTGGCCGGGCAGCTGCTCTCGATCGAGCAGCGTGGTGAACTGGACGTACCGGGCGCGAGAGGTCGGCTCGAGGCGCCTGAGCAGCGCGCCCAGCGGGAACCCGAGCCAGGGGATCACCATCGACCACGCCTCGACGCAGCGCATTCGATAGACGCGCTCCTCCAGGGGAAACCATCGGAGGAGGGTGTCGAGGTCGACGACCTCGGGCTTCTTCACCTCTCCCTCGCACGCGATGGCCCAGGGGCGGAGCCTGAGCCGGCCGGCGTTCCTGGCCGGCTCGGACTTGCTCAGGCCGAGCTCGTAGAAGTTGTTGTACGAAATGATGTCCTCGTAGGAGGTCCGCGCTTCGTCGGTAACGAACGGGTCTCTCGAGCTCGTCCCGGAGGACGACGCGCCGGCGGCGGGCGGCCCCGGCGGCGCGGCCGCGCTGCCGAGCGGCGTGGCCTCGCCGCCGGGGGCGCCCGCCGCCGAGAGGCGCGCCGCGCCGCCCGTGAGCCAGACGAGGCCGCCGCCGATGGCCGACGCGGTGCCGGCGAAGAGCGCCGCGCTCTTGAGGAGCTCGCGCCGCCGCAGGTAGAGCGCTGGAGGGGTGATCTCGCCGGCGGGCGGTTCCTTGGGCAGCTTGCTCATGCCCCCATTCTACGATCGGGCGGGGCTCCGGTTGCGGTCGGCCGCGATCACGCGGCCCTTGACAGGAGGCGGAGCGCCGTATGAGGGGCCTGGTGGAGCGAGGGCAGCGCGAGCATCTGGGCGATGCGCATGGAGCGCCGCTCGATCCCGCGGGAGAGCGCCGCCCGCTCGCTCCCGTCGCGCGCGGCGAGGAGCGCCAGGACGTCGTCCCAGACCCGCTCGCGCCACCGCGAGAGCATCTCCATGGACACCCAGATCGCGACCTCCGGCGCGTTGTCCAGGAAGAACGCGCTGAGGGGGCAGCCGTGCCGCGCGGTGAGGCGCGCGAGCGCCTCGACGACCGAGGCGCGGAGCAGCGTATTGATCTGATCGTGATCGTGCTTGAGCCGCGCGAGCATCGCCCGGTCGGCGCCGTGCCCGAACTCCACGATCGTCGCGTGGATCCCGAAGATCAGGTCGTAGTTGATGTGGGCGCTGAAGCCGAGCAGCGCGTTCTGCACGGGGGGCGTGAACCGCGACGCCGTGCTCGCGTACGCGATGTGCCAGGCGCCGCAGTCCTGCGCCGCGCCCCGATCGTACCAGCCGAGCGTCTGGAGGTAGCGCTCGCAGAACCGGCCCGCGAGCCGCGAGATCCACGCCGGCTCGAGGAACATGCCATCGCGTCGCCCGACCTGCGCCGCGACCGCGCGCGTGACGATACCGTAGACGTCGGTGAAGGCCGCCCGCCGATCACCCGCGGCGAGGAGCCGATCCGTCACGGTGTCGAGAACAACGGCAGCATCGTGGACGCTCGTCGGATGCAGATTAAGGCCGTCGATGCAGCACCTCATGAAGTTCCCCTCCTACTTCTTCGCTCGTCCAAGAGACCTGTCTGATGTTCGAACTCCCGCATCCGATCAGCCTCGCAGACCCCGGCGCGCGTCGAAGGCGCGCAGCACGAACAGTGCAGCAGGGCGCCGTCAGGCGATCTGCCCGGCCCCGGTCGGTCTGGTTTGCGGTCCCGGTGCGCGTCGTTCCCATGTGGAAAGCGGATCTCCTGACCCGCCGGGAGAAAGGTCGCCGCGGCCGTTGCCTCTGGCTTCTCCTCCTGCCGGCCCTCCCCTCGAACCGGCTTCCGCAGAAGAGCGATACTCGATGCGATCCTCGACGCGCTCGCCGCGGGATGCCCCCCCTCGCTGCGGCGCTCTAAGTTCGACCTAGTCTACGACATGGTGTGGGGTGACCACAATTGTCTTATGACGACTGATCCCGTTCAGGACAATTTCGAGGTTATTCCAACTCGTGGCCTCGAACAAGTGCCTGTTGACCCTGACACGTTTCATTGCGGCGCGGGAGAGCGCCACGGCATCTTCGCGGTTGCGCTGCTACTGGAGCGACGGCTCGTCACGCTCGGAAAGCCCCCACTGGCATAGGCGCGAGTCGCGGCGAGATGTTCTCGAAACATGCCGAGTGCTTATCCCACGTTGACTGTACGGTTGGGGCTCTCGATGTGAAGACGGTTTAGGAAGTCCCTGAGTCGGTGATCAGGAAACTCCTGGTTTGTTTTCCACAGGTGGCCTGCAAATCCTTGTGTTTTTGGTGAAAAATTGTACGAAAACGGGGGGTGAGGGCGGCCTCGTGCCACACCTGCGGCGGCCGTCGGGATCGTGCTGGCGCACCCACGGCACCAGGGCTCGCCTGTCATGCCGCGGGGCCGTGCTCGGGTGAGCCTCGTGCCGAGGCGCTGCAGCCTGCGCCTGCAGGCACCGGGGGCCGGCCGTACGGGCGGTGATGGGCCGAAGGGCCGGCCTGACCCCGTGGGCCACGGGCGCACCTTCGGCGCAGCGCGTCCGGGCGGCGAGCCGGTGTCAATCAGGGGCGCACCCGCCTTGACGACGGGGTGGCGGCGACGGAGCGCCGCCGTTCATGGCGTGCGGGAGGAGGGAGTTCGCCGTCGACGAGAGGGGAGGGAGGGGAGGCGCCGCCGGCCTCGAGCGGCCGGCGGTGCGGCGCCTCAGCCGGTGCCGCCCTTGGCCTGCACGTCGCGGTGGACCAGCGTCGCGCGCAGGTAGTCGCGGTTCATCTTCGCGATCATGTCGAGGGGGATCTCCTTCGGGCAGACCGCCTCGCACTCGCCGACGTTCGTGCAGTGGCCGAAGCCCTCGACGCGCATCTGGGCGACCATGTTGAGGCTCCGCTGATCGCGCTCCGGCTCGCCCTGCGGCAGGAGGTTCAGGTGGGTGAGCTTCGCCGCGGTGAAGAGCGAGGCGGACGCGTTCGGACAAGATGCGACACAGGCGCCGCAGCCGATGCACGCCGCCGCGTCCATGGCGCGCTCGGCGACCACCTTCGGCACCGGGATCGCGTTCGCGTCCGGCGCGCTGCCCGTCGACACCGAGACGAAGCCGCCCGCCGCGATGATCCGGTCGAACGCGCTGCGGTCCACCGCGAGGTCGCTTACCACCGGGAACGCCTGGGCCCGCCACGGCTCGAGCCACAACACGTCGCCGTCCTTGTAGTGACGCATGTGCAGCTGACACACGGTCGTCCCACGGAGGGGGCCGTGCGCCTGGCCGTTGATCATGAAGCCGCACATGCCGCAGATGCCCTCGCGACAGTCGTGATCGAACGCGATTGGCTCCTCACCCTTGAGGATGAGCCGCTGATTGAGCACGTCGAGCATCTCGAGGAAGGACATGTGCTCGCTGACGTCGGGCACCTCGTACGTGACGAACCGGCCCGCTTCGTACTTGCCCTTCTGCCGCCAGACATGGAGGGTGAGGCGCATTATTTGTAACTCCGCTGCGTGGGGTGAACCTCGTTGAACTGGAGCGGCTCCTTGTGGAGCTCCTGGGCCTGACCTTCGCCGCGCCATGCCCAGGCGGCGACATAGGAGAAGCGCTCGTCGTCGCGCTTCGCCTCGCCCTCGGGCGTCTGGTGCTCCTCGCGGAAGTGCCCGCCGCACGACTCCTCCCTGTCGAGCGCGTCACGACACATGAGCTCCGCCAGCTCGAAGAAGTCGGCGACGCGCGCCGCCTTCTCGAGCTCCTGGTTCAGGCCGGTGCCTGTCCCCGAGACGCGGACGTCGCGGTGGAACTGCTCGCGGAGCTCCGGGATCCGCGTGAGCGCGCCCTTGAGCCCGGCCGCGTTGCGGGCCATCCCGCACTGCTCCCACATGATCTTGCCGAGCTCGCGATGGAACGAGTCGGCCGTTCGCGAGCCGTTCGCGCCGAGCAGCTTGTTCAGCCGCGCGCTCGCGTCGCGCTCGGCGTCCCTCACGGCGGGGTGGAGGTCGTCGACCCGCTCGAGCTTCGTCGACGCGAGGTAATCGCCGATGGTATAGGGGATGATGAAGTACCCGTCCGCCAGGCCCTGCATCAGCGCGCTCGCCCCGAGCCGGTTCGCGCCGTGGTCGGAGAAGTTCGCCTCGCCGAGCACGTACAGGCCGGGGATCGTGCTCATCAGGTTGTAGTCGACCCAGAGCCCGCCCATCGTGTAATGGATGGCCGGATAGATGCGCATCGGGACGCTGTACGGGTCGTCGCCGGTGATGCGCTCGTACATGTCGAAGAGGTTGCCATAGCGCTCGGCGATGGCCGGCTTGCCGAGGCGCCGGATGGCGTCCGAGAAGTCGAGGTACACGCCGAGCCGCGTCGGCCCCACGCCGCGGCCCTCGTCGCAGACCGCCTTCGCCGCGCGCGACGCGACGTCGCGCGGCACGAGGTTGCCGAAGCTCGGATAGCGGCGCTCGAGGTAATAGTCGCGCTCGCCGTCGGGGATGAGCTCCGGCGGGCGCGTGTCGCCCGCGTTCGTGGGCACCCAGATGCGGCCGTCGTTGCGGAGCGACTCGCTCATGAGCGTCAGCTTCGACTGGTAGTCGCCCGAGACCGGGATGCACGTCGGGTGGATCTGCGTGAAGCAGGGGTTACCGAAGAGCGCGCCGCGCTTGTGCGCCCGCCAGATGGCCGTGGTGTTCGACCCCTTCGCGTTCGTCGAGAGGAAGAAGACGTTGCCGTAGCCGCCCGACGCGAGGACGACCGCGTCGCCGAGGTGCGTCTCGAGCGCGCCGGTGATCAGGTTGCGGGTGATGAGCCCGCGCGCCTTGCCGTCGATGACGATGAGGTCGAGCATCTCGGTGCGCGGGTACATCTTCACCTTGCCGAGGCCGATCTGCCGCTCGAGGGCCTGGTAGGCGCCGAGGAGGAGCTGCTGCCCCGTCTGGCCGCGCGCGTAGAACGTGCGCGACACCTGCGCCCCGCCGAACGAGCGGTTCGCGAGCACGCCGCCGTACTCGCGCGCGAACGGCACGCCCTGCGCGGCGCACTGGTCGATGATGTTCACGCTGATCTGCGCGAGCCGGTACACGTTGGCCTCGCGCGCGCGGTAGTCGCCGCCCTTCACGGTGTCGTAGAAGAGGCGGTAGATGCTGTCGCCGTCGTTCTGGTAGTTCTTCGCGGCGTTGATGCCGCCCTGCGCGGCGATGCTGTGGGCGCGGCGCGGAGAGTCCTGGAAACAGAAGCTCTTCACGTTGTAGCCGAGCTCGGCCAGCGTCGCGCTCGCCGCGCCCCCGGCGAGGCCGGTGCCGACGACGAGGACGGTGTACTTCCGCTTGTTCGCCGGGTTGACGAGCTTCAGGTTGAAGCGGTGCTGGTCCCACTTCTTCTCGATGGGACCTTCGGGGATCTTCGCATTCAGCTGCATGATGACGGACGCTCCGGGCTCAGCGGACGATGCCGAACAGGACGGCCAGCGGGATGGACGAGAAGCCGGCGAAGAGCAGGATCGACGACGCGGCGGCGAACTTCTTGAGCCCCGGCGAATAGCGCGGGTGGTTGAAGCCCACCGACTGGAACATGCTCCACGCGCCGTGGTAGAGGTGCAGGGCGAGCAGCCCCATCGCCACGACGTAGGCAATCGCCGCGGGGCCCGGGCTGAAGGCCTTCACGACGTTGTCGTAGGCGTCGAGCGCCACGAAGTCGGGGTGCACGGTGCCCGTCGTCAGGTGGAGCAGGTGATAGATGATGAAGGCGCCGAGGACGCCGCCGCTCAGCAGCATCGTGCGCGCGGCGACGTTCGGGCGCCGCTGCCCCTTCACCTGGTAGGGGACCGGCCGGGCAGCGCGGCTGTGCTGCGCGAGCGTCACGCCCGTGTAGACGTGGACGATGAGGGAGGCGAGGAGGACGAGCCGCGTCCCCCACAGCAGGGAGGGCGTCCCGTGGAGGAAGGCGGCATAGTCGTTGAACTTCTGCCGGCCGAGGAAGACCTGGAGGTTGCCGGCCAGGTGGCCGATCACGAAGCCGAAGAAGATGACGCCGCTCAGCGCCATCGCGATCTTCTTCCCGACGAGATCCCGGTAGAAGGTCGCGGCGCGCTGGGCCCTGGCGGGGAGAGTCGATGGTGCAGCGGTGGAGCTCATCGCTCCCCTCCTTTAGTGGGGTGCGAACGCGTTCGCCAGAGGGAATCTTGAGCTCGATTGCCGAAGAATTTGCGGGCGCCAGCCGCAGATCTCGGCCCGGGTGAGCGCGCCGCGCGCGTGTCCACGCCGCGCGCGGCGTCAGGCGGCGCAGGGGCCGACCGAGCGCCGTACCTTGTGGCCGTAAAAGGCGAGCGCGAGCTCAATTGCGAAGATGCCGATGGCCTGCTCCTCCTGGCTGGTGAACGCCGGCAGGCGCTCGTCGCGGAGCACCACGAGACCGCCAAACGAGCTCTCGCCAAGGCGGAGCGGCGCGACGATGGCGGCGCCGAAGCGATCGCCCTCTGCGGTACAGAGCAGATCGGGCGCGTCGTCGGCGGACAGGCGGACGGGCGAGAGCGCGCCCTCGATGCGCCCGGCGAGCCGAGCGATGAACGCCGCGGGCACCTCGGCGCCGGAGGCCGCCTGGTACAGCGCGGCCCCTTGATCGAGCGCGAGGGAGAGCGCCGCGCAGGTCGTATAGACGACCTTCGCAGCGAGATCCACGGCGCGCTCGGGGAAGTCGTCCCGCGAGAGGGACGCGACGAGGGCGGCGCTCGCCTGGTGGACGGCCGCCACGGCGTCGAGGTGGGTGCGCAGCATCGCCGCCTCGAGCAGCCGCTTCAGGTCCTCGATGTCGTAGGGCTTCTCCAGCATGTCGTACGCGCCGCGCTCGATGCACTCCACCGCGTCTTTCGCGCTCGAGCACGGGGCGCCGACGATGATCTCGAGGTCCGGGCCGAGCGCCTTGAGCGCGGCGATGGTCCCGGTGCCCTCCGTGCCGAGCGCCCCCACATCGGCGACCACGAGGTCGAAGCGGCGCGCCTTGACGAGCTCGATCGCGGCGAGCCCGCTCTCGGCGCAGGTGACGTCGAAGCCGCCCTGGTTGAGCTCGAGCGCGAGCCTGTCGAGGACCCTCGTCTCGGCGTCTACCACCAGCACATGGGGTCGGGCCTGGCTCACTGATGCCTCCTCCTCTGGTCTACAAGGGGTGCGCCGCGCCGCCTCGCCATCCGGCGCTGCCGTGATCGCGTGGCGACCGCGGCGGTCGTGGTGGAAGTCGCTCCGCCCGGCGGAGCCCTCCCCGCCCTCTACCACCCGTCCGAAGTCCGCCTACCGTCCAATAGAACCGGTATTCCAGCGAAACGGAAGTCGAAGCGGCGTTGCCGCTGTCCTCCTTTGACAGGGGACAGCGCCGCGCGCCCGGCGCAGATGTGCTCCGGTATGCCGACTCCTGTGGAGCGTGAGCGCTTCTCGCAGCGGGAGGCGCGCGATAGAGGCCTATTTCGCGGGAGGCGCCGTGGTGGTTGCGCGGCGCATGGCGGAGAGGATGTGGTCAATGATCTCGGGGACTCCTTGGCTCCGGTTGCACTGCGCGAACAGGAACGGCCCGTCTCCCCGCATCCTCCGGGCGTCCCGCTCCATGACACCGAGGTCGGCGCCGACGTGCGGAGCGAGATCGGTCTTGTTGATGACGAGCAGGTCCGACTGCGTGATCCCCGGTCCGCCCTTGCGCGGCACCTTGTCGCCG
This sequence comes from Sorangium sp. So ce693, assembly GCF_051521375.1. Taxonomy (NCBI): domain Bacteria; kingdom Pseudomonadati; phylum Myxococcota; order Polyangiales; family Polyangiaceae; genus Sorangium; species Sorangium sp. So ce693. The sequence goes on along the minus strand of NZ_CP150347.1, from coordinate 9,495,814 downwards.
CCGGCGACGTCGATCACATAGATCGTGTAGTCGACGAGCTCCCGGCTGTACTGGGCGGCGAGGTTGTCTCCGCCGCTCTCGACGATGAGGAGCGCGGGCGCGACGTGATCCATGAGGTCGTCGAGCGCGACGAGGTTGTGGCTGATGTCCTCGCGGATCGCCGCGTGCGGGCAGCCCCCGGTCTCCACCGCGCGGATGCGCTCCGGCGGCAGCGCCTTGTTGCGGTGCAGGAACTCGGCGTCCTCCTGGGTGAAGATGTCGTTCGTGACGACGCCGAGCGGCATCCTGTCGCGAAGCGCGCGGCAGAGCGCGAGCACGAGCGCCGTCTTGCCGCTGCCGACGGGCCCTCCGATCCCGACCGTGAACGCCCGCGCCGAGAAATCGCGGTCCTTCGGCACATCCCGCTCGCTGAAGAGCCCCGGATGCGCCCAGTGCTCGTGCGTGTGCCCGTGCTCGTGCGCATGCCCGTGACCACCCTCGTGAACGTGGTCGTGGTCGTGGCCGTGAACGTGGTCGTGGTCGTGGCCGTGAACGTGGTCGTGGTCGTGAACGTGGTCGTGGTCGTGAACGTGGTCGTGGTCGTGAACGTGGTCGTGGTCGTGGCCATGAACGTGGCCGTGGCCGTTGTGCCCATGCCCGTGATCGCCAGGGTCGTGCATGCTGTCACCTCACGATTGAAAGAGACGCGAGTAGAGCCGATCCTGCGTGGCCCCGAAGAGATCGAGGAGCGGCGCCGGCTGCGCGAGCTCGTCGATACCGTGATCTCCGCACTCATGGATCACCGCGTCGAGGATCGGCGCGCTCTCGAGTTGCAGTCGCTGTGCCTCCAGGGGCCCGACGAGCCCGAGGCGCACCGCCGCCGAGACGACGCCGCGGAGCGAGGCGTGCAGGTAGACGGCCTGCGCGTCCTGGCGCGGGACGCCGAGCGCCGCGAGGGTCGCGCCGAACGCCGGCGCGTGGTGGCCCAGCGCCTCCCGCGCCCGCACGGCGGCGTCGAGGCGACGGATCTCGGCGGAGGGGAAGACGCGCGCGCTCGTCGCGAGGAACGCGCGGCCCTGCGTCCGGCTCGCCCGGTTCGCGACGTGGTTCACGAGGAAGGCGTCGCACGCGTCGTCGACGGTCGCGATGTCGAGCGGGCGCTCGTGCGCAGCTCGCACGAGCGGCAGCGCGCCGAGGCCCACCTGCCAGAGAGCGTTCGCGATGAACGACGAGAGCGCGCTGCCGGGCCCGACCTCGCCGAGCTGCACCGCCGCCTCCAGGCCCGCGGAGTGCGCGAACCCTCCGACCGGGAACGCGGAGTCGGAGAGCTGGAGGAGGAGCCACCTGTTCATGCGCGCGGATGGAAGCGGACGGAAGCGGACGGAAGCAGACGGAGACAGACGGCAGCAGACGGAGAGAAGGGTGAACCCGCAGGCGAGGAGCGGCCGAGGACGAGCTCCCCGCCTCAGAAGAGGCTGTACCTCTGGGCGAGGGGCAGGATCTTCGCGGGGTCGCAGCGGAGGAGCTCGCCGCCGGCCCTCACCTCGTACGTCTCGGGATCGACCGTGATCGGCAGGAGCGTGCTGTTGAGCCGCATGTCGGCCTTGCCGATCTTGCGGCACCGGCGGACCGCCGAGAGGCGCTTCTTCAGGTCGAGCCGGCGGATGCTCCCCTCGTCCATGGCGCGGCTCGACACGAACGCGATGCTCGTCTCGCCGACCGCCGTGCCGAGCGAACCGAACATCGGGCGCATGTAGTACGGCTGAGGCGTCGGGATCGACGCGTTCGGATCGCCCATCTGCGCCCAGGCGATGAGGCCGCCCTTGATCACGAGCTCCGGGCGCACGCCGAACATCTGGGGCCGCCACAGCACGAGATCCGCGAGCTTGCCCGGCTCGACCGACCCGATCTCGTGGGACATGCCGTGCGCGATGGCCGGGTTGATCGTGTACTTGGCCACGTAACGGCGGATCCGGAAGTTGTCGTTGTCGCCCTGCTCCTCGGGCAGCCGGCCGCGCTGATCCCGCATCTTGTGCGCGGTCTGCCACGTCCTCGTGATCACCTCGCCGACGCGGCCCATCGCCTGGCTGTCGCTCGAGATGATGCTGATCGCGCCGAGGTCGTGGAGGATGTCCTCCGCCGCGATGGTCTCGCCGCGGATGCGGCTCTCGGCGAACGCCACGTCCTCCGGGATGTTCCGATCGAGGTGGTGGCAGACCATGAGCATGTCGAGGTGCTCGTCGAGCGTGTTGACGGTGTACGGGCGCGTCGGGTTCGTCGAGCTCGGGATCACGTTCGGCTCGGCGCAGATGCGCAGGATGTCGGGCGCGTGCCCGCCGCCCGCGCCCTCGGAGTGGTAGGAGTGGATCGTCCTGCCCTTGAACGCCGCGATGGAGTCGTCGACGTAGCCCGACTCGTTCAGCGTGTCGGTGTGGAGCGTGACCTGGATGTCCTCGTGCTCGGCGAAGCTGAGGCAGCAGTCGATGGCGGGCGGGGTCGTGCCCCAGTCCTCGTGCAGCTTCAGCCCGACGGCGCCGGCGCGCACCTGCTCGAGCAGCCCCTCGGGCGACGAGGTGTTGCCCTTGCCCGTGAGGCCGATGTTGAGCGGCAGGACGTCCGTCGCCTGCAGCATCAGCGAGATGTGGCGGGCGCCCGGGGTGCACGTGGTCGCGTTCGTGCCCGTCGCCGGGCCCGTGCCGCCGCCGACGAACGTGGTGACGCCCGCCGCGAGCGCCTCGTACCCCTGCTGCGGGCAGATGAAATGGATGTGCGCGTCGACGCCCCCCGCCGTGACGATGTGGCCCTCGCCGGCGATGACCTCCGTCGTCACGCCGACGATCATGCCCGGCGTGACGCCGACCATCACCTTCGGGTTGCCGGCCTTGCCGATCGCCGCGATGCGGCCGCGCTTGATGCCGATGTCGGCCTTGTAGACGCCGGTCCAGTCGACGATGAGCGCGTTCGTGATGACGCAGTCGAGCGCCTCGTCGTTCGAGGCGCCGGGCATCTGCCCCATGCGATCGCGCAGCACCTTGCCGCCGCCGAACTTGCACTCGTCGCCGTAGGACGTGTGATCCCGCTCGACCTCGGCGATGAGGCCGGTGTCGCCGAGCCGCACCCGGTCCCCGACCGTCGGCCCGTAGATATCGACATAGTGCCGCCGCTGCATCTTGTGGCTCATGCCTGCTGCTCCTCCGGCGCGGCGTGCGCCGCCCCGCCGTGCGGGCCGACCTGCACCAGCGTGATCGTCTTCTCGTCGCCCGGCTCGAAGCGGACCGCGGTGCCCGCGGGGATGTCGAGCCGCATCCCCGCCGCCGCCGCGCGGTCGAACTCGAGCGCGCGGTTCGTCTCCGAGAACGGGTAGTGACTGCCCACCTGGATCGGCCTGTCGCCCAGGTTCTTCACGGGGAGGGAGAGCCGCCGCCGGCCGGGCGAGAGCTCGATCTCGCCGGGCTTCACGAGCACCTCGCCGGGCGCCGGCTCGGCAGTCGCCTCGCCCTGGCCTGCCTGCTGGAAGAGCGACAGGTCGGGCACGGGGAGGAAGCTGCCGTAGAGCGCGAGCGCCAGATCGCCGTGCTCGAGCGCGATCGGGTGGTGGACGGTGACGAGCTTCGTCCCGTCGGGGAAGGTCCCCTCCACCTGGACCTCGGCGATCATCTCGGGGACGCCGGCCATCACCTGCGCTCGCCCGAGAAGGCGGCGGCCGACGTCCATGAGCTCGGCGACGCTGCGGCCGTCGCGGATCAGCTCGAGGATCTGCGTCGCGATGAGCGCGACGGCCTCCGGGTAGTTGAGCCTGACCCCGCGCGCGAGGCGCTTCTGGGCGAGGGAGCCCGCGCCGTGCAGCACGAGCTTGTCGAGATCACGAGGCGCAAGGTGCATGTTCGCCCTCTCTCCGGCGCGGTGACGCCGCGGCGTCGCCGGCGCGGCGCGAAGCTACCACTTTCGTGCGAACGGATCATCACCGAGCTCACCCGCGAGGAAGCCGAGCGCGCCGCGGAGGAAGCCGGCGACGCGCTCGACGCTCGTGCCCGCGACGCGCACGACGGCGCCGCCGCCCCGGAGCGGGCTCGCCGACGCGACGAGCTCGGCGCGCCGCTCGGGCGGCGGCCGCGGCGCGAGCAGCGCCTCCGCCGCGCTCGCCGCGCGCGGGCCGAGCGCGACGAGCGTCGCGAGGGCGTCGAAGCGCCCCATGCGCTCGGGCAGCGCGCCGTGCGCCGGGTCGAGCAGCGTCGCGTCGAGCAGCGCGGCCCGCCCGCCGCGGCTCACCCGGATGCGCGACGCGTACCTGTCGAACGCCCAGCGCTCGCCCCGCGCGCTCCGGCCCGAGGACAGCGCGTCGACGAGCACGAGCGACGCGTCGTCGGCGAGCGCGACGTCGATGTCCTGCTCGTACCGCGAGCCCGCGAAGCAGACGACCGGATCGGGGATCGCGACGAGGAGCCCGCCTCCCTGGACGTCGGCCTCGAGGCGCTGGCGGCTGCCGAGCGGCGAGCGGTAGACCTTGGTCGAGGCCTGCGTGCTGAGCAGCGCGGCGGCCCCGCGCCCGACGCGCGCGTGGAGGTGGAGCTCGTCGCCGCCGACGAGGCCGCCGCCGAAGCTCGCGACGAACACCCACGCTGCCTGCCCGTGGTTCTTCGGAGCGAGCAGCCTGAGCGGGCTCCTGGCGAGCGCCTTCTCGAGCACGGTGCGCGCTCCGACGCGCGTGAACACGAGCTCACCGCTGCCGGCCTTCCCTGCGCGCCGCGCGGGCGGCGGCGGGTCTCGCGGGGCGGCGGGAGGATCGCTGGGCGTGTCCACGGGCCGGCGTGCGTACCACGGACCGCGCCCCGGCCGCGAGGGAGCGCAGCGCGTGGCCGGTCGGGAGCGGCGCGAGGGCGTGCTGCGCGCCCGGCCACGACGGAGCGGAGCGCTTCCCGGGTGGGATGGAGCACAGGCGCGCTCCGGGCGCGAGGGGGTGCAGCGCATACAGCGGATGGGTACGTCACGCGACCAGGAACACGACCAGGAAGGTAGGGAGAAATTCGAATCATCTTCCCGATTTCCCTCCTTCGTCTGGAACATGAAACATCCCGGACACGCGAGCATGTTGTCGGGACTCTCCCGAACACCACTACGGTCCTATGAGCGAGCCGGTCACTGCGTTCCTCCTGTCCCTGACGACAGCGCGTGTCCGGGGTGTCCGCCGGCCGCTGTGGGCGTTCGGTGACTCGTTGTGATGGCATTTGCATGGATGACATGTCGCTTGACGGGAAAGCGCAGCTCGGGTCAGCTCGTCGAGCGGCCGGGGGGCCGCGGAGGGGGTCCGATGTTCATCGTCAGGAAGGGCGAAATGCCGCCGTGGTCTCGTCGGTTCAAGGAAGCGGCGTCGCGCCTGCTGGAGCGCCACGGCGGGACCCCGTTCGAGCTGCGCTTCTGGGGCGGCGAGCGGCTGCGCTTCGGCGCGGGCGCGCCCGAGTTCTCCGTGACGTTCAGGACGCGTCGGTCGCTCTGCGAGACGGCGTTCCGGGGCACGCTCGGCCTCGGTGAGGCGTATGTCCGGCACGAGGTCACGTTCGAGGGAGATCTCGAGGACTCGCTCGCCGGCCTGTTCCAGCTCGCTCGGTCCGTGGAGGCGCGCCTGCCGCGCCTCGTGCCCGCGTCGTCGTCGTTCGACCGCGGCCTCTCGGGCGTGCTCGACGCGCTCCGGCTCGGGCTGCTCTCCGGGGCGGCGAAGCGCGAGAGGCTCGCCGTCGAGCGTCACTATGGGCTAGGCAACGACTTTTATCCTCTTTACCTGGACAGGCGCCTCCAGACGTCGTGCGGTTACTTCAGCTCTCCGGGCGAGACGCTCGACGACGCGCAGGCGCACAAGATCTCCCTCGTCGCGCGGAAGCTCGCGCTCCGGCGCGGGCACCGGCTCGTGGATCTCGGCTGCGGGTGGGGGCACCTCATGTTCCACGCCGCGGAGGCGTACGGGGTGCAGTGCCTCGGTATCACCCTTTGCGAGAACCAGGCGAGGTACATCCGCGAGCAGGCGGCGGCGCGGCGGCTCCCGGTCGAGGTCCGCGTGATGAGCTGCGACGAGCTCGAGGACGAGCCGCGGTGGGACCGGCTCGTCTCCCTGGGCTCGATGTGCCATGCCGGCGAGCGACGTATCGAGGTGTTCTATGACAGGGTGAAGGCGCTGCTCGCCCCGGGCGGCGTGTGCGTGCTCGAGAGCGTCACGAGAGAGCAGGAGTCGTCGCGGACTGACCCCTTCCTGCAAAAGCACATCTTCCCGGGGTACTGGCCTCCTTCGCTCGACGGGATGGCGACGCGCGCCTCGACGCGCGGCCTCGACGTGCTCGACGCGGAGAACCTGCGGCGCCACTCCGCGCTCACGGCGCGCTGCTGGCGCCGTAACTTCCTGGAGAACAGGGAGAAGATCGAGCGGGTCACCGGCTTCGACGGCGCCTTCATGAGGACGTGGGAGTTCTATCTCGCGTGCGCGGCCGCCGCGTTCCGCAGCGGGCACCTGGGCGCCATCCAGATGGTGCTGTCGAACGGGGCGCCGCGCGACTACCCGCTCGCACGCGAGCCCCTCTATGCCACGGAGGAGCCCTCTCTACGGGAACGCGCGCCGATCGTCCCGGCCGTGCAGCTCAGTTCGTGGGGGGCGGCGCTGCCGTCCTGATCGGTCGGGCGCGCCCCCGCGCGCCCCACCGGCACGCGCGGGACGCGCGTCCTCTGCGCGGAAGAGCTTGTTAAGCACGCGCGGCCAGCTATCAGCTAGAGGATGAGCGAAAGGCTTGCGGCCAGCGCCCGTCGCGGCGCCGCGCCCTCGTGGTCCGTGTCGCGCCCTCGCTCCGCGGCGCGCATGGCCTGCGCCGCCGCGGGGCTCGTCGCGCTCTGTCTCCTGCTCGCATCGTGTACACAGGCCCGCTACATCGCGCAGGCGGGCGCCGGCCAGCTCTCGATGGCCTGGCGCGCCGAGTCGCTCGAGGACGCCGCCTTCGACGCCCGCAAGCCGTGGCGGACGCGCGCGCTGCTGCGCGAGGTCCCGCACATCAAGCGCTTCGGTGAGCGCCACGGGCTGACCCCGACCGGCAATTACAGGACGTATGTCGAGCTCGATCGCCCAGCCGCGGTCTGGGTGGTGAGCGCGTGTGAGCCGCTCCGGTTCCGCTCGAAGACATGGAGTTTTCCTATCGTGGGTACCGTCCCCTACATGGGGTGGTTCCATCTCCAGGATGCCAAGGCGTTCGCGGCGCCGCTCAAGGCGGCCGGCTGGGACGTCGACGTGCGTCCGGCGGGCGCCTACTCGACGCTCGGCTGGCTCGAGGATCCGGTCCTGTCCACGATGATCTCGGACGGGGACGAGGCGCTCGGCGACCTCGCCAACGTGGTGCTCCACGAGTCGCTGCACGCGACGCTGTACGTGAAGGGGCAGACGAGGTTGAACGAGAGCCTTGCGAGCTTCGTCGGGGACGAGCTCACCAAGCTCTACCTGGACGAGCGGGTGGGCCCCTTCTCCGCGGAGAAGACGGCCTACATGAGGGAGCTGGAGAGGAGCGAGGTGCGGACGCGCGCGCTGCACGCGGCCTACGTCCACCTCAATCGGCTGTATGCGTCCGCGGCGCCCGACGCCGAGAAGCGGGCAGAGAAGGACGCGGTGCTGGCGCGGCTCAAGGCCGACATCGGCGCGCGCCGTCCGATCAACAACGCGTCGCTCGTGCAGTTCCGTGTCTACAACTCGGGGACTCCGGAGCTCCGGGCGCTGCTCGCGACCTGCGGTGGCAGCTGGCCGAGGTTCCTGGGCGCATTGCGGAAGCTCGAGCGCCACAGGTTCTCCGCGCCCCAAGAGAACATCGCCGGGGTGGTCGAGCCGTTGATTCAGGCCGGCTGCAAGTAGCCCTGCGAGCTGCGCTGTGTGCCGCGAGCTCTGCCGGATATGCCGCGAGCTGCGCTGTGTGCCGCGAGCTCTGCCGGATGTGCCGCGAGCTGTGCTGTGTGCCGTGCGCTGCGCCTCATGTGCGGTGAGCTGCGCGCCGCGCTGCGTATCGCGGGCTGCGCTGCGTAGCGCGCTGCGCCTTTGGCGGGGAGCACGTCGTCGAGATACGACGCAAAGCGTCGATCGGAGTCGTCCTGCCCTGTTGCACTTCTACGCTTTCACCGTGCAGCGCAGGGCGTCCCGCCGCTCGAGGATGAACATATTCATGTCCAGGTAAACTCTGCGTTCTGGATCTGAACCCATCCCTGGATCGGACCAGTCCCTGCGGAAATGTATGACCGGCGCTGGCCTCCGGGCTCGCGCGCGCGCATCGGAGGGTGGGTTTCAGCGGCAATTTTGGCTGCTGGGCGCCAGGACCGCGGCGCCTCCGCCGTTGGCCCGCCGGTTGCTTTATGTATCCACCAGATGTCGCCCCTGCTCGTCGTCCTGTTTCATGCGGACTCGAAGGGGATGACCCCTGGCATGACCTTCGCAATACAAGCCTCAGTCTTCGGGGGGACGCCGAGCGAGGAGATCGGCGGCGCAAGCCGAGCGATCGCGACCCCGCCGTCACCCGAATGCCATGGCCCTTGCGGTATCGGGCTCCTTGATTGACTTGTCGCCGGTGCCGGCGGAGAGCTTCGGTTCACGTGACGACAGACGCCTTACGAGGCGATTGAGGAGGGATGGTCGAAGTACGCGCGACCCGCGTCGCCCGTTGCGTTGGCTCATCCTGATCAGCTTGTCAGATTTCGGTTCGAGCTTTTCTTATCTGTTGTGCCGCTCTCGATGTTGACGCTGCTTCACGCTTCGCTTCAGCTTCTCCCCTGCTTCGCTTGAGCTTGCCCGTTCGATTCCGGATTGCGCTTCGTTCTTTGCTTCAGCTTCTTCTTTCGGTTTGACTGGCTTCTTGATTTGTCTTAGCCTCCCGCCCGTCTTCGCTTTGTCTTCGCTCTTTACTTGATTGCGCTTCGTATTGCTTTCCTGACTTGTTTCTTCTGATCGTGGGCCTTCCCAGGACTCCGGTGGATTTCCCTCCACCGGCGCTCCTGTGCGGTCCCGGTGGGTCCGCGAAAGCGGGCCTCAGGCCGGCGGGTTCTTCCCGACCGGCCTTTCTTTTTTGGTGCGCGTGAGCGCTCTCCTGGCGTGCCCTCGACGCCCCAAGGAACTCCCTTGGCTACAGCTTTTTTCAACGGAAAATTGAACAGAGAGGCGAGGCGATAGGGAGTGTTCGAAGATCTCCTCACCGTCTCCCCGTCTCCGTGTGAACTCTCCGAAGAATCTAAGGAGATGCCTTGGCCAGAGGCCGCGAAGTTCGTGGCCGTCGTGTCTCGCGTCTGAGCGCGGTTATCAGCGGCCCTCGTCGCCAGGGGCTTGCCTGGGGTGGACGGTGGCAGAGACGATCTTCCACTCGCCGTCGATCTTCTCGAGCCGTAACGCTACGGGCAGCTCGTCGCGCCGGACCTCTTGCCCATGCCGGGCGCCCGTGACCGTCGCGGTGGCGGTCACCTCCGCCGTCATGCCGCCCGGGTCGATCTGGATCTCCGTGCCTCCCAGGCTCACCTCCGCGGTCTGATAGACGACCGCTGCCTGGGTCGCCGCGTTCGCGAGCTCGTCGCGGCCGCGGAGGCTGTCGCCGATCTCGGCGATGCGGGCGCTCGCCTCCTTCGCGAAGATCTCGGCGAACTCACCGCGAATGCGGCCGTGGCGCACCAGCGGATTCCGCTCGCCCTCGTCGATGCGCACCGCGTCCTCGAGCTGGGTGAGCCGCTCGCGGATCCGCTCTTCCTCGGAGGGCGATAGCAGCAGCGCCGCCGCGCCGAGGACGGCGCCGGCGGCGATGAGCCCGAGCGGGAGCCAGCGCTTCATGCTCCAAGTATAGGCGAAGGCGCCGCGCGGGCGCGCGGAACCGCGGAACCGCGGAACCGCGGAGACGAACGCCCGCTGGCGCTTCCGGTGAGCTATCGCCCTACGATCGGCTCGAGGCACCGATCACGCGCCTCGCGCAGGGCGCGGACCTCGACGTCGATCCCTTCGCCGCCGCCCGCGTCAATGGTGAGCCGGTCGCCGCCGGTCGTGCCGAGCTCGGTGCAGGGCACGCCCGCCGCCTTGGCCTGCCGCGCGACCTCGGCCGCGTCCTCGGGCCGGACGCTCACGATGATCCGGCTCGGCGCCTCGCCGAACAGCGCCTCGGCGAGCGGCTCGCGCGCGACGCCGTCCGGCGCGTCCGGCAGCCGCACCCGCGCGCCCACCAGCGCCGCGGGATCGTCGGCGGCGGCGCAGCACTCGCCGAGGGCGATCGCCAGCCCGCCCTCCGAGACGTCGTGCGCGTTCCGGAGGAGCTGCGGCCGCGAGCGCGCGAGCGCGAGGCAGAGCCCCTGGAGCTGCGCCTCGCGGTCGAGATCGAGCGCGGGGGGCGGCCGGTGTCGGTCACCTTGCCGATGATCGCCGCGTCGAGCTCCCACTTCGTGCAGATCTCGATGACGCGCGCCTCGCACCCGGGCTTCGCGACGAGCAGCATGCGCTCCTGCGACTCGCTCAGCAGCATCTCGTACGGCGTGAGCCGGGCCGCGCGCCGCGGCACGAGGTCGAGGTTGAGGTCGAGGCCGCTGCCGCTCCGGCCCGCCATCTCGACCGACGACGAGGTGAGCCCCGCGGCGTCCATGTCCTGGATGCCGACGAGCAGGTCCTCCGCGAAGATCTCGAGGCACGCCTCGAGCAGGAGCTTCTCCATGAAGGGATCGCCGACCTGCACCGTGGGGCGCTGGCTCGGGCCGCCCTCGGAGAACTCGTCGGAGGCCGTGGTCGCGCCGTGGATGCCGTCGCGCCCGGTCTTGGCGCCGACGTAGAGCACGTTGTTGCCGACGCCGCTCGCGCGCCCGTAGAAGATGCGGTCGGCGCGGACGACGCGGCCAGACCCGAGCCGAGCTCTAGGCGTCCCGCTTGACGAGCAGGGCGGTGAGGTCGTCGATCTGCTTGGCCGAGCCGGCGAAGCGGCGCACCTCGGCGAGGAGCGCGCCGAGAATGTCGGACGTGGGGCGCGCGTGCAGGCGATGGATGAGGTCGCCGACGCGCTCCTTGCCGAACACCTGCCCGGCGGCGTCCTGGTACTCGTAGAAGCCGTCGGTCAGCAGCACGAGGAGATCGCCCGGCGCCATCACGAGGGGCGGCGTCGGGGGCAGGTCGAGATCCTTGAACATGCCGAGCGGGACGGTCGATGGATCGCGCCACACGACCTGGCCCTCGGCCGCCCGGTAGTGGAGCAGCGGGCCCTGCCCGGCCGCGTGGAAGCGGAGCTGGTGCGTCGTCGGGTCGAGGATCCCGAGGAACGCCGTGATGAAGCGGTCGTTCGGCAGGTCCTCGAGGAGCTGCTGGTTCACGTGGTGCATGAGCGCGTCCATGTCGGCCGAGAGGCGCAGGCCGATGCGGAGCATCGCGCGGAACTGGGTCACGCTGAGGGCGGGGCCGATGCCGTGGCCGGCCGCGTCGGCGAGCAGCAGGAGAATCGGCGACATGTCCGCGCGCTCCTCGAGCCGGATGACATCGTAGATGTCGCCGCCGGTGTCGTCCGCCGGCTTGCTGAACGCCGACAGCGAGTATCCGGGGCAGCGCGGCAGCCGCCGCAGGAGGATGTTCTGCTGGATGTCGCGCGCGATGGTGAGGTCGTGCTCGAGCTTCAGCTTGATCATGCGCTCCTCGAGCAGGAGCGTGCGCTGCACGGCGACGGCCGCCTGCGCCGCGAGCAGCTCGGCGACGTCGCGCTCGTCGGGGCCGAAGTGGTCCGCCTTCGAATTCAGCATCTGGAGCACGCCGACGAGCTTGTCGTCGAGCCCGATGAGCGGCACCGTGATGAGGGATTTCGTGTGATACCCCGTCCGGCGGTCGATCTCCTGATTGAACCGCGGGTCGGAATAGCAGTCGTCGACGAGGATGGTCTGGCGCTTGCGCGCGCACTCCCCGGCGATGCCCTTGTCGATGCTGACGCGGATCTGGGCCTCGCCCGTGGCGACACGGGAGTAAAGCTCCTTGGCCTCCTCGTCGTAGAGGAAGACGCTCCCGCGGTCGGCGCCTATCACCTCCCGCCCCGTCTTGATGATGAGCTCGAGCAGCTCGGTGAGATCGCACGGCGCCGCGAGCTTGCGCGAGACGTCCAGGATCAGGATGAGCGACGACGCATCGATCAGGGAGGGAGTGCCGGCGCGCATGCGGCCGGAGAGTTTGGGCTACGTGGAAATAGGGGTCAAGACATGGTCTCGCCCCGGGGGCTCATGGCGACCTCGTCGCCAGCGCGTGTCCACGCCGCCGTTCCGCCGTTCCGGCAGGGTTCCGCCGCTCCGCGCTGGCCGTCGCGCCCGTCGTTTTCGTTCCGCCGCCCTGGGGCTCTCCGGCGTCCCTCGGCGCGCTGCGGCGAGCGTCGGCGTCCCTGCCCTCGGCGTGGCCCATTTTTCGAGCGACGACGGCCGCGAGCCGCCCCCCGCGACGATGCGAGAGCGCGGTCGATGCGGTCGGCCCGGGGCCCGGGGCGGTGGAGGTCGGCGCTACCACCTCGGCCCTACCTGTCCTAGAACACGCGACGCACTCTCCTTGAAAGCGAGCTCTTCGATGAACCGCCTCCGCCTCGTCGCCCTCGTCCCGGCCGCTGCCCTGGTCGTGGCGGCCTGCGACGCGCCGCCCGCTCCCGTCGGCGCGGCGCCCGACGCCTCGCCCTCCGCCGCCGCGCCGGCCCTGCCGCAGTCGGCCGACGCGCCGCCGCAGCCGGCCGACGCGCCGCCTCAGGCGAGCGCCCCCACGGCGGCTGACGGCGCGGGCGCTCCGGCGACGACGGACGGCCGTGCGTCGGCCGACGCGGGCGCGCCGGCGGAGGACGCGGGCCGGAAGCGCGAGGACGCGGGCGCCGCGACGGCGGGGCGCGATGCGGGGCCGCTCGCCGGCGACGCGGCAGCGCGTGACGCGGGCGGCGGGCGCGCCGAGGCGACGGCGGCGACCTCCGCGCCCGCGCCCGGCACGGCGGCGCCGCCCTCGGTGCCGCCCGCCGCGGCGGGATCCGCGGACGCCGTGGCGGCCGAGGTCGACGCGATCTTCGTGGGCAAGAAGACGTACTCTGCCCGCTTCAAGCAGGAGCACACGCAGAAGGTCTCGGGGGCCGTCAAGAAGCAGAGCGGCACGCTGTCGGTCCAGAAGCCGGACAGGATCGCGTTTCGCTACGATCCGCCGAACCAGAACCGCATCGTGTCCGACGGCGTGTCGCTCAAGATCTACGTCGCCGAGGACCGGCAGATGTTCGTCACGCCGGTGCAGAACTCGGAGTATCCGGGCGCCCTCTCGTTCCTCATGGGCCACGGGCTCCGGCCGTCGTTCACGTTCACCTTCAATGAGAAGGCGCAGTTCGAGGGCGGCCCCGTGCTCGTCGGCAAGCCGCGGTCGCCGACTCCCCACTACGAATTCGTGATGTTCTATATCGACAAGGCGCTCCTCGCGAAGAAGGACCCGGGCGTCGTGCGCCGCGTCCTCATCGTCGACGCGCAGGGCAACCGGAACCGGTTCGACTTCGAGAACGCGTCGCAGCCCGCGTCGATCGATCCGGCGGAGTTCCAGTTCACGGCGCCGCCCGGCACCGACGTCAAGCAGAACTGATGACCCCGCGCCTCTCGCTCTCGGAGCTCTTTCCCGACATCCATCCGGAGTGGATCCTCGCCGAGGACGACGATCTCATCGTGGTCGACAAGCCGGCTGATCTGTCGACGCACGCGCCGGAGGCGGAGCGGATCGACGACATGGTGACGCGCCTCCGCGCCTTCCTCCGCGGCCGGGGCGACGCGGAGGCGTACCTCGGGATCCACCAGCGGCTCGATCGCGACACGTCGGGCGTCCTCCTGTTCACGCGCCGGCGCGAGGCGAACGCGGCCATCGCGCGCCAGTTCGAGGGGCGCACGGTGCAGAAGACGTACGTCGCCGCGGTCTCCGGCTTCGGCGATCGCCCGCCGCGCGGCACCCTCCGGCACCGCCTCGTCCCGGCGCCGGGAGGTGCGATGCGCGCGCTCGCCGAGACCGGCGGGGCGCGGGAGGATCGGGCCGCGAAGCGGGAGGATCGGGCCGCGAGCGGTGTGCTGGCGATCACCCGCTACCGCCTCCTCGAGCGCCGCGGCGACCGCGCCCTGCTCGAGCTCCAGCCCGAGACCGGCCGCACCCATCAGCTCCGGGTGCAGCTCGCGGCGATCGGCCTCCCGATCGTCGGCGATCCGCTCTACGGCGGCCCCGAGGCCCCGCGGCTGCTCCTGCACGCCGCCGAGCTCCGCCTCGATCACCCGGCCACGGGCGCGGCCGCGAGCTTCCGCTCGCAGGTGCCCGCGGCCTTCGAGGCGTGGCTCGCGGCCGCGCCGGCGGACCCGTACGCAGGCGGCGTCGCGGCCGTCGAGCGCGCCATGCGCGAGGCCGCCGAGCGGCGGTACGGGATCGCGCGCGCCGGCGACACAACGGCGCTCCGGCTCGTCCACGGCGCGGGCGACGGCCTCCCCTCCGTCTCCGTCGACCTGTACGGCGAGCACCTCGTCGTGTCGCTGTTCGGCGCGGGCGAGGGCGAGCCGGGCGCGCCGCCGCGGGACCTCGTGCTCGACGCGGCCCACCGGCTCGGGGCGAAGGGCGTCTACCTCAAGGCGCGCCCGAAGCACGCGAGCGTCATCGTCGACGCGCGGCGCGAGGAGTTCGCGCCGCGGCACGCCAGCCGGGGGGAGGACGCCCCGGAGGAGTTCACCGTCCTCGAGCACGGCCTGCCGTTCAAGGTGCGGCTCGGCGACGGGCTCTCCACCGGCATCTTCCTCGATCAGCGCGAGAACCGGCGGCGGGTGCGGGAGCTGGCCCGGGGGGCCCGGGTGCTGAACCTGTTCGCCTACACGGGGGCGTTCACCGTCGCGGCCGTGGCGGGCGGCGCGCGCGAGAGCGTGACGGTCGACGTGTCCCGGGGCGTGGTCGCCTGGGCGCGCGACAACCTCGCCGCGATCGGCGCGGACCCGGCGGCGCACGTCGTGGTCGAGGCCGACGTGTTCCCGTGGCTGAAGGCCGCCGCCCAGTCGGACCGGCGCTTCGACCTTGTCGTGCTCGATCCGCCGAGCTTCGCGACCACGAAGAAGAGCCGCTTCAGCGCGGCGAGCGATTTCGGCGCGCTCGCAGCGCTCGCCTTCCGCGTGCTCGCCCCGGGCGGCAGGCTGCTCGCCTGCACCAACCACCGCGGCATCGCGCGCGCCAGGTTCCGGCGTCATTTGCACGAGGCCGCGCGTGAAGCAGGATGCGACGTCGTGCAGATGAAAGATCTCCCCGATCCCGTCGATTTTCCCAGTGAACCAGGGGCGGAGTCCCACCTGAAGAGCGTCCTCGCCAGCGTGGGCGCGCCGTCCGCGAAGGCAGCGAAGGCTGCGCCGTCCGCGAAGGCAGCGAAGGCTGCGCCGTTCGCGAAGGCAGGAAAGGCCGCGCCGTCCGCGAAGGCAGGGAAGGCTGCGCCGTTCGCGAGGGCGGCGAAGGCCGCTGCTGCCCGGGGCGCGCGCCGAGGGCCCGCCGCTCCGGCCCGGACGACCCGCCGAGGTGCGCGATGAGCCAGCGGCGCCTGCTCATCACGATCAGCTCGTACAGCTACCTCGAGCCTGCCTTCCTCGCCGCGGGCGACTTCGAGCGCGGCCTCGTCGAGCGCAAGAGCTTCCCCGACGGCGAGCGCTACCTGCGCGTCGCGGTCGACTGCTGGGGGCGCGACGTGGTCCTGCTCGGCGGCGCCCCCCGGGACCTCGACTGGCTGGAGATCTACGATCTCGGCTGCGCCATCTCGCGCGCAGGCGCGCGGTCGCTCTCCATCGTGATGCCTTATTTCGGCTACGCGACGATGGAGCGGGCCGTGAAGCCGGGCGAGGTGGTGACCGCGAAGACGCGGGCGCGGCTCATCTCGGCGATCCCCTCGTGCGACGCGGGCACGCGCATCTTCCTCTTCGATCTGCACACCGATGGCATCGAGTTCTACTTCAGCGACTCGCACGTGACGCGCCACCTCTACGGCGCTCCGCTCATCACGCAGGCGGTCCGCGCGCTGATGGGCGATCGCCCGTACGTGCTTGCGGCGACGGACGCCGGTCGGGCCAAGTGGGTGCAGAGCCTCGCCCGCGGCCTCGGCGTCGAGCCGGCGTTCGTGTACAAGGAGCGGAGAGGCGACGGCGTCGGCGTGACCGGCATCAACGCCGATGTCTCGGGCCGCGAGGTCGTCATCTACGATGACATGGTCCGCACCGGCTCATCGCTCGTCCAGGCGGGGCGCGCCTACCTCGCCGCCGGCGCATCCAAGGTCCACGCCGTCGCGAGCCACCTCGTCTTGCCGGGCGACTCGCTCGAGAAGATCAGGAAGGCTTCCGTGTTCACGACGCTGCTCGGGACCGACTCGCACCCTGGCAGCCAGCAGCTCGCCGATGCGCCCGGCGCGCTGCACTCGGTGGCGCCGCTCCTCGTGCGCGCGCTCGAGCGGGAAGTATAGCGCACCTCCGGCGAGAGGCGGTTCAAGGACCGCATCGCCTGGCCAGGCATCGAGGGAAATGCCTACGTGAGGTTCGTGAGCGGCCCGGTGCAGTACTGCTGCGCGCCGAACGTGGTCCGGGGGTCGCCGAACAGGTTCAAGATCGAGACGAGCAGGTTGTTGTGCGGGAGGCTCGGGTACCGGACCCAGCGCCCGGTGCGCAGGCCCCCGCCGCCGCCGGCCAGCAGGAACGGCATGTCCGTCTTTCTGTGGGTCGGCGGATCCGAGATCTCGGAGCCGAAGAAGACGACGCTCTCGTCGAGCAGCGAGTGCCCGCCCATGTCGACCTTCTCCATCTCCTGCAAGAGATAGAGGTGCTGCTCCGAGTACCAGGTGTAAATGAGCTCGCACTCGGCCGGCCTGTAGCCGCCCATTTCCTGGTAGAAATGGTGGTGCTCGGGCAGGTTCAGCCACGGCAACGTGTACTTCGCCTCGGTGTCGCTCCACTGCAGGGTGCCGACCGCGGTGATGTCGCAGGCGAGCGCCATCACCAGCATGTCCGTCATCAGCTTGCCCACCTTGGGGATCGCCGCGTCGGTCGCGCTGTCCACGATGACGCCGGCGTCGTCCGAGTTGAGCCCCGCGCTCGGGTCGTAGTCGGACGTGTCGACCATCATCGGGGCCCGGCAAGCGCTCGTCGTGGCCGGCGTGCTGCCGAGGCTCTGCTCGATCTCGCGGATCTTCGTCAGGTGCTGGTCGATCTTCTGCTTGTCGGCCGCGCCGAGCCGCGCGGAGAGGGCGTCGTAGCGCCGGTCGAGGTAGTCGAGGATCGATCGCTTCCGCGCGAGGCGGAGGGCGGCGTCGTTGCTGGCGCCCGGGTCCAGCGTTCCGAAGAGATCGGTGAAGACCTCCACCGGATCGAGGCGCGGCGGGATGGGGCTATACGGCGCGGTGTCCTCGAAATTGGCGATGTTCATCGGCGCCATCAGGCCGTGGGACTTGCCCGTCGCCCATCGCACCGCGAGCTGGAGGCTCGCCTTCGCCTTCTGACCGGCGGAGATCCGGGAGGCGATCACCTGATCGATGGACGGCCCCCTCGCGTAGCCGGTGGAGGTGACCATCTGAGCCGTGCCCGTGAGCCAGGCGATGATCCCGCTCTGGTGCTGCTCTCCGATCGCGCTCTTCATGTCGAGGCCGTCGAGGACGAACAGCCGGTCCTGCACCGGCGCGAGCGGCGCCAGGATGGGGCCCAGGGTGAAGCTCGTCTCGGTGCCGGTCGGACGCCAGCGGTCGATCACGGTCCCGCCGGGCGTGTAGACGGCGAGGAAGCGCCGGGCGGGGGCGGGCTGCGCGCGCGCCGGGCGCTCGGCTCCCATGATCTCCAGCCACGGGAGCGCGATGGCGATGGCGCCGGCGCCTCGCAGCATGGCTCGTCGGCTCAGGCGGAATCTCGACATACCCCTCGCTCCTTTCACGCAGCCATGCAGAGGAAACCGTCCGTCTGGGTGAGCTCGACGAGGAGCGCAGGTTCGTGACTTGCGGACCCGGACATCGTTCTCGCTCCCTCGCCCCTCGCCCGCGCCGGGCGAGCTGATGTCCCGTGATTCAACAACACTATTTACGAAATGACCAGGGGGATTGTCGCGCGGGGCCCACCACGATGCGGCTCACCACGAGAGCACATGCCGCCGCGCTGGTGCGAGGGGCGTGCGAGGGGCCACGTCGTCGAGCGCGCCGCGCGCAGCGCGCAGCGCGCTGCGCGCGGCGCCGAATTCCCTTGCCGGCACCGATCGGCGCGTGGATGCTCGCCCCGGATGCGCGGCTCGCGCAGAAAGGATGAGCGTCGAGGCCATGGACGAGCTGGTACGACAGGTCGCAGAGAAGGTTGGCATCTCGGAAGACAAGGCCCGGGTGGCCGTGGAGACGGTGGTCAATTTCCTCAAAGAGAAGCTCCCCGCGCCGCTCGCCGCCCACGTCGACACCGCGCTCGGCGCGGCGGCCCCCGCCATCGCCAACCTCGACGTCGGCAGCCTCGCAGGCTCGCTCGGCGGCCTTTTTGGCAAGAAGTAGCGGCATCTCCGCCGAGCGCGCCGCCGGAGCGCTCTCGACCGAAGTCCACCTCTCCTCCTCCTGATCCTGACCTGGACAACGCCGCCTTCGCGCTTCGGGCGCTTCGGGAGGAGACGCGATCATGTCCGGGACGTGCTCGCGCATCGCCGCCTGGTGCGGCGCGAGCACGCGCCGATTGCGCCCTGGCACGTCACGGCTCCGTCCTGGTCCGGCGCGCGCTCGACCCGGCGTCGCGGGGCCGTGGCCTCCATCTGGGTTGAGTCTTCGCATCCCCTCGAGCGCAGGCCCTGGAGAGGGCCGTCTCGGGCGCGGCGGCGGGCGACAAGCGTGGAGAACCGCGGGTTTCCTGGACGACGCACGCGCAGCGATGGATAGCGGCTGCACAGGCGGGCCCCGGCACCGGGCTTGCGAGCATCGAAGGCCTGGAGAAGCACCCGCCCACCTCCCTCTTCACGCGGGCGGTCCGCTTCCGCGAGGAGAGGAGCGATATTCCATGGCGTCCGTGATCGGCGGCGAAGCCGCGTTCATCGGGTCCTTGACCGAACTGATCGAGCTCAATTGGTCCACGGTGGACGCGCTCGCAGCAGCGCTCTCGCGGATGAGCCGACCAGGCGACAAGAGCCGGCTCGCGAGCTTCCTTCACGATCACGAGCGTCACCTCGAGGTGCTCGCCGCCCTGGCCCACGAGCTCGGCGAGCCGCCGGTGGAGAGCGCCGTCCGACCCAAGCTGAAGAGCAAGGCGCTGACGAACGGGATGGTCGGAGATCGCGCGATCCTCGAGGCGATGAGGCATTACGAGGAGGACAGCTGCGCTGCTTACGAGCGGATGATATCGTCCCGTGAAGGCCTCTCCGAGCGCGCGCGCGACGTCCTCCGGCACTCGCTCGCGGTGGAGCGGCGCCACCGGGACTGGTTCTCCGAGCAGCTCGACTCGCGACAAGGGCTTTTGCTGTTGCCGCTGTAGCGCGCGAGGGCCCTTTAGAAGACGCGGCTTTCCTGCGTCGTCTCGTGTATCATCGCGGCGATGATTCGCCCTCTCGTCCTTGCATCCCTTGGCATCGCCCTTCTCCTCCTCGGCTGCGACGAGCCTCAGAAGCCCGTTGCGGGGGCGGCTTCGGCCGTGCCTTCCGCGGTGAAGCCCGCCGACGCGCCTCCTGCCGCGAGCCCCGCGGCCGCGGCCAGCGCGCCGCCGAAGAAGCAAGACGTGGTGTGCACCAAGAGCGATCCGGTGACCTTCTCTCATCCGGCGCTCGAGGCCAGGGTGCGGCAGCAGCTCCAGAAGCCCGAGGGGCCGATCAAGCGCGCCGAGCTCAAGAACATCAAGACCATGAACCTGTCCGAGGCCCAGGGGCTCGACGAGCTCGATCCGTGCATCTTCCCCGAGCTCACGGGCCTCAAAGGGCTCTACCTGCCGCCGGGCAAGATCGACGACCTCCGCCCGATCAAGGGCCTGCTGCGGCTGGAGTCGCTGCGCATCTCTGCGACCCTGGTCAAGGACCTCTCGCCGCTCTCCGGCCTTGTCAAGCTCGACCGGCTCGACATCGGCCGCACGCCCGTCGCCGACCTCTCGCCGCTCGCCGGCCTCACCAGCCTCACCGAGCTCCAGTTCGATGAGACCGAGGTGACCGACGTGAGCCCGCTCGCTGGCCTGAAGAAGCTCGAGATGCTCCAGATGAAGCGGACGCGGGTGAGCGACGTGTCGCCGCTCCGGGAGCTCAAGAGCCTGAAGAACGTCTACCTCGAGGGCTCTCGGGTCGAGGACGCGAGCCCGCTCCGGTCGATCCCCGGGATCAAGATCCACGAAGGCTGAGCCGGCCGGCCCTCACGCGGCGCGCTCGCGCGTCGCGCCGAGCGCCGCCGCGTGCGGGCCGCGCCGAGCGCCGCCGCGAAGAGCCCGATCTGCCAGCCCGCTCCGGCAGAGCCCGCGGCGCCTGCGCCGGCTGCGCCGCACTCGCAGCGCAGCTGCCCGTGAACGCCGACGTTCGTGCCGTGTGCGCCCTCCTCCACGTCTCCGGCGGCCGGAGCGCCCCCGGAGCCGGCCTCGCCAGCCCCACCGGCGCCCGCGCCGCCGGCTTCGCCCGGCAGCGGCGGCGCGTCGATGACGTAGAGCGGCCCGGAGCCCTGCACAAGGAACGGGCGCGGCCGCAGCGCAGGCCCGAGCGGCAGCGCGGCGAGCCTCGCTTCCGGCCACACGACGGCCCCGTCCGGCTCGAGATTCCAAGCGCCCGCCACCTCGGCATCCGGCACGGCCCGCCGCTCGGCGCCGTCGATCAGCCAGAGGGAGGCCGCGCCGTCGTCGCCGCGCACGAGCAGCGGCGACGAGGGGAACGCGTCGCCCTCCGGCAGCGCCTGGAGCGCCGCGTCCGGCGCGCTGGCGACGTCCCAGAACCGCGAGAACCCCCAGGCGCCCAGCGCGCCGTCGCCGCCGAGCGGCCGCCTCACGCCGGAGGGCAGATCGAGCGGGCACTCGAGCGCCCTCGGGCTCCCCTCGAGCTCCACCTCCTCGCCGCTCAGCGCGTCGACCCCGTAGGCGTGGACCGCGTGCTCGCCCCCGAGCAGGCTGAGCGGCATCGGCGCCTCGAAGCCGTGCGTGCACGAGCCGAGCGGCTCGCACAGGTCATCGCGGCGCAGGTCCGCGGGGAAGCTGTAGCCCTCCGCGCCCGCCTCGGTCGCGGGGACGTCGAAGTAGAGCCGCGCGTCGCCCGGCGCGCTCTCCGCGTCCGGGTCGCGGGCCCACCCCGCGATACCGCTGCAGCCGGCGGTCTCCAGGGCGCCCTCGGGGGGCTTGTTGAGCAGCGCCTCGTACGAGGCCACGAGCGATGTGTAGGGCGGCACGTAGACCACGCCGACGCCGCTCACGGACTGCCGCACGTTGAAGTGCAGGTGAATCGTCGTCGGCGTGCCACCGAAGACGTTGGACACCCGCCCGATGCGCTCTCCCCGTGACACGTCCTGGCCGGGCGAGACCTGGACATCGGACATGTGCAGGTAGTCGTAGCGAGTCCCGTCCTCGCCGGTCAGGTAAACGGAGTAGCTGCCGACGCTCGTGATGGTGCCATCCACCACCGCGACGACCCAGTGTCTCCCCGCCTCGCACGTCGCCGGCCGCACGTCCTGCCCCTGGTGCCCTGTGCCGGAGGGGCAGAGAGGCATATCCCACGAGCGCAGCTCGCAGTAGTTGTCGCGCCACGGATAGGCGTAGTTGTCCGCGTCGCACTGTCCACCGGCAGGGCCCGCGCTCCCGCCTTTGCCGTAGACCTGGGAGTTGGCGAACGCCGGGCCCTCCTCGAGCGGAAAGCGCATGGAGGGGGCATACACCATGTCGTCGACGCGCCCCTCTCCCGAGCCTGGAAGGAGCTCGCCGGCCGGGCGGTACGAGAACGGATCGGCCGCGGCGGCGCGCGTCGGGAGCGCGAGCGCGGCTGTCGCGATCAGCGAGGCCAGCGCGGCGGAGCGGGGGCGGGGCGGGCGGAGCGGGCGGAGCGGCGCGATCATGGCATGTCTCCCGCGGCCCTGGGCTCGTCGCCGCCCACATAGACGAGCTCCGCGGCGAGCTCGAGGACGAGCGCGTCCGAGGCGCAGGCCGGCGCCTCCGGGGAGGCGCACTCGACGTCGAGCGCGTACGAGACGCCGTTCTCGATCCACGCCGCGCTCCAGATACCCTCGTTCGCCGTGACGAACGCCGGCGCCCCGCGCACGGCGCGGGCCCCCCGGAACGGTGGAATGCTCGGATATTTGCGAGCGAGGCGGGTCATTGTGAGCGAGACGGTGATCGCGTCCGTCTTTGCCCAGAACGAGGTCCAGTGCTCCCTGACGACGAGGACCGGCGCCGCGAGGAGCTCGCGCCGGGACGGCACGAGCACCGGGACCCGCGAGGTCCTGGCGGCGTGAGCCGCCGGCTTGGGGAGCGCCGCGAGCGCGGTCCGGTCGACCGAGGCGGCCGGCGGCCAGGTGACGGTGGTGATCACCTCCGTCACCGCCGCGACCAGCGGCTGGGCGGCCGCCGGATCGGGCGGCGCCTCGGACGGGGGCGCGGTCGACTCGCACGCGGCGATCGCAACAGAGAGGAGGATAACAACAGCAGTGGGCGCGCCGCGCATGAGGCCTCGCGGAAGGGGACCCTCTATTCTAGTCGAAAATCGGCAGGCCTGGCCAAGAGGCGGTGGGGGCGCGCAAGATGTCGCCGGGATGTGACCGGGACGACGTGACGTTCCGCGCGAAGGCTGTGCGTGGGCGGCGCGTCGAAGGACACCAGCCTTTGCCATGCCTGCGTGAGCCCATGGCGTTGGCCGTACGGCCGCGCTCGGCCGGCGACGGCAAGAGACAGACGTCCATCGACCGCGCGTGAGCCGTGGACGTACCCCGAGATCGTCGAATGGCGGGGACGTGTTTCGAGCTTTCCAACGAGACGCGCCGTGGTAGTTCAAATTACGTCCTGCAGGGAGCGTCCGCGGTGGGCCGCTGACGCACGCAGAGTCGAAGAGGGGATCGACAGCAAACAACTGATGTCTCGCGGAACCGCGAGAGCGTGCTCGTGCGGAGCGATCGGCGCGCGAATCGTCGCGCCGATCGCTCCGCCGCGGCCCTCCTCGTCATCTCCTCCGCTGTCGACCGTCGGCGACGAGGCGCACCGGCCGCGGCGGCTGAACACTGCGCAAACTGATGGTTTTTGACCATCGAATCGAAGGGAGCTCGCATGAGAAAGTATAAACTCTCCGGTCGGGTCGTCCGAGCCAAGACCGAAAGGGGCGTCGAGAATGTGCGCGTCGAGGCGTGGGACAGCGCGGAGGTCACCACGGATCTCATCGCCGTCGCCGTGACCAACCAGACCGGCGATTTCGAGATATCGCTCGACCAGGCCGCCTTGGATCGCCATTTCCAGGGGCGGAAGCCGCTGATCGCGCTCCGCGTGTTCTCGCCCGGGGCCGAGGAGTACGTCACGCGCTACACGCAATGGAAGGTGTCGCCGACGCCTGCGACCGTGCGGATCGAGGTGGACCTCGCGTTGACCTCGACCAAGCGAGCTCCAGCCCAATCGGTCGTGCGCGGCATCGTGCGGAACGAGCAAGGCGCGACGATCGCGAACGCGACGGTGCGCGCCTACGACGTGAGGCTGACGTCAGAGACAGAGATCGGCTCGTCGACGACCGATTCGACGGGTCATTACAAGATCTCGTACTCGCCCCTGCTGGCATCCGGTAAGCAACAGCCGGATCTCCGGGTGATCGTCTACAACGGGTCGAATCAGGAGCTGGGCCGCTCCCGGCTGATCGTCCGCGCCCCATCGACCGCCGTCGTCGACCTGGTCACCAGCCAGAACCAGGAAGATCGCGGCCCCTCGGAGCTGCAGCAGCTCAAGTCCCGCACCGCGGCCCATACGCAGGGGGTGGTCCTCGGAACTCTCCAGGCCGAGCAGGTCGAGTTCGTCGCGATGGCGACCGAAGTGGATCGCGGGAAGGTCGAGGCGCTCGTCGCGGCCGACTCCCTCCTGACGTCCGTCGGCGTCGGCGGGTCCGCCGATTCTTTTTACCCCTTCGTCCGCATGGGCTTGCCGACCACCCGGCGCGGGCTCCTTTCATACCCCAAACCCGCGCTGCGCCGCGCGCTCGACGAGGCGAAGGAAGCGAAGATCGTGGGCGGCGAAGTCAGCGATAGCTTCGCCGATCTCCTCACCCAGGCCGCCGTCGACCTCGCCATGGGGGCGCCGCCCGCGGGAGCGACCTGCAGCCTCGGTCAGCTCGTCGAGCTCGTGCTGTCCGAGGAGGGCTACGCGGAACAGTTCCTCGCCGAGTACCTGGCGTTCGATGGCACGCCGGAGGCCTTCTGGGCCCACCTCGCGTCCCTGCTCGAGTACCAGAGCGAGGGCTCGCTCAACATCCCGCGGCTCCAGCTCGTGCTGCAGCTGGGCGCGCTCACGCGCTATCACTTCCCGCTCGTCGAAGAGCTGTGGGAGCGCTGGCAGGACGCCCAGTTCGCCGAGCTCAGGGACCTCGCGGCCTACAGCGAGGCCGACTGGATCACGGTCCTCACCATCCAGCGCAACGGCTCGCCCATCAACACCCCGGCCGACACGCCCGGAGCGACGGTGGCCGAGAGGCGCGCGACCTACGCGAAGGTCCTCCGGCGGGCCCTGGAGGAGGCGTTCCCGTCGAAGGCGGTCGCGTCCGCGATCGCCGCGGTCGGCGGGAGCGAGCTGCCCACGTTCTTCAACAACAACCCTTCGTTCAAGCTCGGCGAGGCGCGCGTCGGCCACTTCATCGCGTCGAACCCGGGGGCGTTCGCGGGGCTCTCCAACCCCGCGGTCGCGGTGCGCGATCTCAAGGCGGTCGAGCGGCTGCACAAGCTCACACCCAGGTACGAGGAGGCGAAGGTGCTGCTCGACGCCGGGTTCAAGTCGGCGCGGGAGATCTCCATCCGCGGCAAGCCCCGGGTCGGCGCCGAGCTCGGCGCTGCCCTCGGAGGCGTCGAGATCGCGAACGACATCTACGAGAAGGCGATCGCCGTCTCCGATGTCGCGCTCGCGCTGTCGCTCAAGTTCGGCGCGGCCTTCAACCAGGGCTCGGCCTACGCCCTGCCCGACCCAACGCGCCGCGCGAGCCAGCCGGCGCCCGACCTCGCGACGTACGAGGCGCTCTTCGGCTCCTCCGACGCGTGCGCGTGCGCGCACTGCGCCTCGGTCTACGGCCCGGCGGCGTACCTCGTCGACCTGCTCCGCTTCCTCGACCGGTACAACTCCACGATCACGAAGAGCGGCAGCACCAAGTGGACCGCGAAGGAGCTGCTCCTCGGCAGCGCGCCGGGCTCCACGCCGGCGCGCGCCGGGCGGCGCCCGGACATCGGCCGGATCGACCTCACCTGCCAGAACGCCGACACGCCGCTGCCGTACGTGGATCTGGTGAACGAGATCCTCGTCCACGCCTTCGTGAGCGAGGGCCAGGCGCCGCTCGCCTTCCCGGAGCACATCGCGACCGCCGGCACCGCCGAGGAGCTCGCGGCCATGCCGAACCCGCCCAGCGGCGAGGAAGACTGGCACGAGACGGCTTACGAGCACCTGGCAGGAAGCGACTTCCCCTTCAGCTTGCCGTATCACCACCGGCACCACGAGGCGCGCGTCTATCTCGAGCACCTCGGCGTGCCCCTGCACGCATTCCTGAGCGAGCTGAGGGCGAAGTGGTCCAGCCCGGAGGCCATGTATCCCGAGGACGCGGCCGCCCATCGGCTCGGGCTTTCAGGGCGCGAGCTCGATCTGATCCGCGGCACCTGGATCTCGGGCGTGACCCTGGCGAGCGCCTGGGGCGTCTCCGTGATCCCCGGCGGGCTGCTCAACGTGCCGGTGTTCCTCAAGCACTCGGGGCTGTCCTACGACGAGCTGCGCGACCTGCTCGAGACGTCCGTGCTCCATCGCTTCGGATCGCCGGCGATCCAGCCGGCGGATAGCTGCAAGATCGACGAGCAGAGCATCGGCGGCCTGAGCGACGCCGTGGCCTCGCTGGACATCTTGCACCGCTTCCTGCGGCTCCGGCTGCGCCTCGGCTGGTCGATCCGCGAGCTCGATCAGGTGCTGGCCGCGTGCGCGCCCGGCGGCACCGACGTCGTGAACGGCCGCGCGCTGCGCGTGATCGCGGTGATCCAGGCGCTGCGCGCCGACCGGGGCATCTCGCTGCCGATCGCGGCGCTCGCGAGCTGGTTCGGGCCGCTCGACACCCAGCGCCGCGACGCCGGCGAGACGCCCTCGTTCTACGAGCAGCTCTTCCAGAACAAGGCCGTGACCAACCCGGTCGACGCCGCGCTCGCGCTGCCGGGGGTCGCCAGCCTCCCGACCACCACCCTGTTCGAGTCCCACACGCCCGCGATCCTCGCCGGCCTGCGCATCAGCCGGGAGGAGCTGTCGCTGCTCACCGCGAGCTCGGGGCTCGGCCTGCCCGCGCTCGTCCCGGCGGACACCTCCGACCTCGCGCCGGTGACGCTCGCGAAGCTCCACCGCTACGTGACCTTTGCGCGGGCGGCGCGGCTGTCGCTGCCCGATTTCCACGCGCTCTACAACCTGAGCACCTACAAGCCGCTCGAGGCCGACAACCCCGAGCATACGCTGCGTTTCCTGGACACGGTCGATCGCGTGCGGCGCTCGGGGCTGTCGCCCGCCGACCTCGAGGTCATCTTCCGGGCGCGGCCGTCTCGACGCGCGCGGATCGCCGCGACCGACGAGGCCATCAACCCCGTGCTCGACCAGATGTTCGGCGCGCTGCTGGCGCTGCGAGGCAAGAACGGCGCCCCGGACAGCGAGGCCGAGGCAGCCCTCATCGAGGACACGCTCGGCGCGGCGCTGAAGCTGGACGCGCGATCGACGCACCTGCTCATCGCGGACATCCTCACGACGGGCGAGCCCGACGACGTGCCGCTCGGCAGCGCGTTCTCGCTGCCCACCTCGCCGCCGCCGTCGCTCGACGACCCGAGCCGCGCCGCACAGCGCGCCGCCTACCGGCACCTGGCCAGGGCCGCGGCGGTCGTGCAGCGGCTCGGTGCGCGCGCCGACGAGATCGAGTGGATGTTCGCCGGCGCGTCGCCGGCGCTCGACCTCGACGGGCTGCCGCGCGCCGAGATCGACGGCGCCGGCGGCTCGCCGTTGTTCGCGGACTGGGAGAAGCTCGTGGATTTCGTCGAGCTCCGTTCCCACCTCGTCGGGCCGAACCCGTCGCTGGCGAGCCTGTTCGAGGCCGAGCCCGCGAAGCTGGCCGCCGCCACGGGCTGGCCCGTGGAGGACGTCACGGCGCTGCTCCTCGCCCGTGGCTACGAGGCGCTCGATCCGAGCAACGCCGCGGAGCTGGTCTCGGTCCTCGGGCTCGTGCGCCGCGCGATCGTCGTGCTGAAGCGGCTCGGCGTTTCGGCCCAGCAGGCGTTCGACTGGGAGATATCGATGCACTCGGTCGACGCCGGGCCTGCCCAGAGCATCGTCCGGGCCGCGAAGGCGAAGTACTCCGACGCCGAGTGGGCGCGGGTGGCGCCGCCGCTGCGCGACGTGCTGCGCGAGCGGCTCCGGTCGACGCTGGTGGCGTACCTCGTGGCGAAGCGGGGATACGAGGACAGCGACGACCTGTTCGCCGACCTGCTCGTGGACGTCGAGACGAGCCCCGCGGTGATCACCTCGCGCCTGAAGCAGGCCATCGGCTCGGTGCAGACGTTCGTGCAGCGCGCGCTCATGAACCTGGAATCGGGAGAGCTGAAGCTCCCGGAGGAGGCGGCGCGCGAGTGGGCGTGGCGGAAGAGCTACCGCGTCTGGGAGGCGAGCCGCAAGGTGCTCCTCCAGACCGAGCTGTACCTCGACCCGTCGCTGCGCGACGACAAGTCGCCGTTCTTCAAGGCCCTGGAGGCCGAGCTCCGGCAGCAGGACATCACCGACGACTCCGCGGAGCGCGCGTTCGAGCGGTACCTGGACAGGCTCGACGAGGTCGCGAACCTCGAGATCGCGAGCGCGTTCCACCAGAAGGAGGATGGCGACGACACGCACCTTCCGATCGACGTGCTCCACGTCGTCGGCCGCACCGCGGGCCAGCCGTACAAGTATTTCTACCGCACGCGGGTGGACGGGCTGTCCTGGACTCCCTGGGAGCCCATCGATCTCGACATCGAGGGGGACAGGGTCGTGCTCGCCGTGGTGGATCGTCGGCCACACCTCTTCTGGCCGATCATCGAGGAGCGCGCCGAGCCGGAGCAGCCGATGCCGAGCGACACGCGCGAGGCGGGCAAAACAGCGGTGACGAGCCATTACATCCGCCTCGCATGGAGCCAGCGCCGCAATGGCGCGTGGGGTGCGCGCCGGATGAGCGGCGGCTCGGAGGTGACGCTGGAGTCGGAATCCAATACCGATTTTATCTCGCTGCTCGTGGAGCGCGACGACGAGCAGGCTCCGCCCGGGATCGCGGCGATTTATAGCAACACCTCGTTGGGCACTCGCCTCGGACACTTCGTGCAGAGCGCTTGCGGTGCGCTCGAGGGCACCAACTTCGGCTACGAGATCCGGAACCACAATCTCTTCGATCCGGCAATTCCCTACAGGACCGTCTGGCAGGGGCAGCACGTGGTGTCGAGAGATGCGACAGAGCTGGTCGTTCCGATCAAGATCAACGGCTTCGCGAAGACCATCCCGCTGCTCCGCAGCGTCACCCCGTTCCGCGCGCTCATTCCGCGCGAGATCGGCAGCGGGCACTTCAAAGACACCGCCGCGGCCGGTGTGTCGTTCTTCTTCAAGGACGCGAAGTCGACGTTCTTCGCCGATATCGTCCTGACCGAGTACACCGAGTGGGATAAGGCCTCGCAGGTCCAGCCCGGGATGACGGCGTACGGCGACATCGGCCTGAAATTCGGCGCGTTCGCCATGCGCGCGGGGTCGACGGTGGACGAGTGGGCGCACAGGGCGCCCGAGGAGACGCGCATCGCGCACGTCTACGAAGACGCGAAGCGATACCGCTTCATGTCCTTCTACCACCCCTACGCGTGCCTGTTCCGGAAGGAGCTGCAGCGCTCGGGCGTGGACGGGCTGCTCAAGTGGTCGCTCCACCCGACCGAGCCGCTCCAGCGCAGCTCCAGCGACCATTTCGAGGAGACGTACGACCCGGATCCCGAGTACGTGCTCACGCCATATCCGAAGGAGGACGTCGACTTCTCGTTCCGGGGCGCTTACTCGATCTACAACTGGGAGCTGTTCTTCCACGCGCCGTTCCTGATCGCTCTCCGGCTGATGCAGAGCGGCCGGCACGCCGAGGCGCAGCGCTGGCTCCACTTCATCTTCGACCCGACCACGGGCGATCCGGCCCCGGCGCCCGAGCGCTTCTGGAACGTGCGGCCGTTCCGCGAGAACAAGGATCTCGCCTCGATCGAGGACGAGCTCCGGGAGCTGCCGGCCTCGGAGCAGGGCGCGATGGCCAAGCTGATGAGCGCGCTCCTGACGAACCAGGGCGACGCGTCGGAGAAGCTCGATCTCGCCGCGCAGATCGAGGCGTGGCGGAAGGACCCGTTCAATCCGCACCTCGTCGCGCGGATGCGGCCGATCGCCTACCAGAAGGCGGTGGTGATGAAGTACATCGAGAACCTGATCGCCTGGGGCGATCAGCTCTTCCGGCGCGAGACCATCGAGTCGATCAACGAGGCGACGCAGCTGTACATCCTCGCCGGCAACATCCTCGGCCGGCGACCGGCGCGCGTCGAGCGGCAGGACGCGGTGACGCCGCGGAGCTACTGGCAGCTCGAGGCGCTCGGGCTCGGAGACCTCTCCGACCCGGTGATCGGGTCGCGGTCCCGCGTCGAGGCGGAGAGCCTCGCGATCCTGATCAAGCCGCCGCACCCCACGATCCACGAGCGGGCGCCTGACCTCGGAGAGCTGTACTTCTGCGTGCCTCGCGACGAGGCGCTCTCGGGGCTGTGGGACACGGTCGCCGATCGGCTCTTCAAGATCCGACACTCGATGAACATCGAGGGCATGGTCCGGACGCTGCCCCTGTTCGAGCCGCCGATCGATCCGATGCTGCTCGTGCAGGCCAGGGCGCTCGGCGTGGATCTCGCGACGGTGCTCGGCGAGGCGAGCTCCCCGCGGCTCCCCTACCGCTTCCAGGTGGTGCTCGCGAAGGCGGTGGAGCTCTGCGGCGCGGTCTCCGGGCTCGGCGCCGCGCTGCTCGCCGCCATGGAGAAGAAGGACGGCGAGGCGATAGCGCGGCTTCGCTCCGGCCACGAGGTCGAGCTCCTCGCGGCGGTGCGCGAGATCAAGGCGCAGCAGGTCAAGGAGACGCAGGCGACCGTCGCCTCGCTGGAGCGGTCGCTCGAGACGGCGCGGCTCCGCCGCGACCACTACGCGGGCTTGCCGCGGATCAGCGCTGCGGAGCAGGGCGCGCTGGCCATGAGCCTCACGGGCCTGGAGCTCGGGCTCGCGGCGCAGGTGATCGCCGCCGTCGCCCCCGGCGTCGAGGCGACCCCGTCGACGACGTTCGGCGGCGCGGGCACGATGGGGAGCCCGGTGGCCCTCACCACGATCGGCGGGCAGGCCTCGGGCGCGTCGATCGAGGCGGCGGCACAGGCGCTCTCCATGGCCGCCGGCGCGCTGCGCGAGGGCGCGTCGATCGCGTCCACGATCGCCGGCTACGAGCGTCGCGCCGAGGAGTGGGCGCTGCAGGAGCGGCTCGCGGCGAAGGAGATGCAGGGCCTGGAGAAGCAGATCGTCGCCGCGAAGATCCGCGCCGCGGTGGCCGAGGTGGAGCTCAGGAACCACGATCGGCAGACCGAGCAGGCGCGCGAGGTGCTCGAGTTCCTCCGGGACAGGAAGCGCACGACCGAGGAGCTGTACGACTGGATGGTGGCGGAGCTGTCGACCGTCCACTACCAGACGTACACGCTGGCTTTCGACATGGCCAGGCGCGCGGAGCGGGCGCTCCGGTTCGAGCTCGGCACGGCCGACAGCACGCCCGCGATGGTGCGCTTCGGCGCCTGGGACAGCCTGAAGCAGGGTTTGCTCGCGGGCGAGCGGCTCCAGCACGATCTCCGCCGCCTGGAGGCCGCGTTCCTGGAGCAGACGCTGCGAGAGGCGGAGCTCGTCAAGAACGTCTCGCTCGCCGAGGTCGCGCCCGAGCAGCTCATGCGGCTGCGCGAGACCGGCACCTGCGACGTCGTGCTGGCGCAGGAGGTGTTCGATCTCGATTACCCGGGTCACTACTTCCGGCGCATCAAGTCGGTCGCCGTCACGATACCGACCGTGACCGGCCCGTACGCGGGCGTGAGCTGCACGCTCACGCTGAGCAACACGAAGGTGCGCCCGCCGCCGCAGCAGCAGCCGGTGACCGCCCAGACCTACGGGGAGACCGAGAATTTCCGGACGGATCTCGTGCCGGTGACGCATGCAATCACGACCAGCGGAGGGGTGAACGACGCGGGCCTGTTCGAGACGAACCTGCGCGACGAGCGGTATCTCCCCTTCGAGGGCGCGGGCGTGCTGGGCACCTACACGATCGAGCTCCCTGCGGCGAACAACCGCTTCGACATCGCGGCGGTGAGCGACGTGGTCCTGCACGTCCGGTACACGGCGCGCTCGGACGGCGCCCTCACGGGCGTGGCGAAGGACTATTACGCTGCACACCCGCCGGTGCGGCGCCGGCTCTTCAGCCTGCGGTCCGAGCTGCCGGCCGAGTGGGCCCGGTTCCTGGTGGCGCCGTCGGATGACGACGTGGCACAGCAGCTGTCCATCCCGCTCACGCCGGAGATGTTCCCCTACGCCCCGGCGACGCAGAAGATCGCGCTGAAGAGCTACACGCTCTATGCGCGGTGGAACGGGAAGACGCATTATTCGGAGGGAGGCGTGCTCGGAGTCACGATGGCGCGGCCAGGCGTCGCGCCGGCGGACACGCTGAATCTCGTGGAGTACCCGGACGACAACGAGCGCAACACGGGGGCGAGCGCGAGCCAGGCGTTGCCCCAGAACGAGCAGGATCTCGGCACCTGGACGCTCAGCGCGAGCCGCAGCGCGGTGGGCGCGATCGCGAGCAATCTCAGCACGAACAGCCGGCTCGACGAGACGCTCCAGGACATCTACCTGCTCTGCGAGTACAGCTTCGAGCCGGCGTGACCGCGGAAGAAACCCAGGCGATCTCTCACCAAGGAGTCAGCAATTATGTCGGACAACATCACGCTTCCTGAGGGCGCGGGCACGCTCCTCGCCACCGATGAGATCCTCGGGGTCCACGTCCTGCGCGCCAAGCTGCAGACGGGCGTGGACGGGACCGCCGTCGACGTCTCGCAGAACAACCCGCTGCCGGTGGGCCTGCTCGGGTCGCTGCCGGCCGGCGGCAACACGCTCGGCGCGGTCAACGTGAAGCCGGCCACCGCAGGCGGGCTCTCGGTCTACCGCATGATCGGCCTGAGCACCACCGGGCAGAGCGTGAAGAGCTCCGCCGGGCAGGTGTTCGGCTGGCACCTGGCCAACTCGGGAGCGAGCGATGCGTTCGTGAAGCTCTACGACATGGCCACGGCCCCGACCGTCGGCACGAGCACTCCTGTCGCGACGCTCTACGTGCCGGCCGGGCAGAACGCCTCGGCCGAGTACACGAACGGCATCGCGTTCACGAACGGCATCGGTATCGGCGCGACCGCCGCCGCGGCAGACGACAACACCTCCCAACCGGGAGCGAACACGATGATCGTGAACGTGTTCTACAAGTAGCGCTGCCCGCAGAGGGGACGAGCCCTCGTCCGGGGGGGACCGGGCGACGAGGAGAGGGCCGTGGAGAGCTTGAACCGTCCGTGAGCGGCGCTGGCCCGGCGCCGCTCACGGACTCGGCGGCCGACGCCGTCGTGCCGGAGCGAGACGCTCCGGGCGCGCGGGCCGCCCATTGCCATGGGAAGAGGGAGACGGATGAACGCTCGTGAGCCCAAGAAGGAAACCACCGCTGCTCCGGCAGCATCACCGGCCGCGCCGGACGGCGGAGCTCGCGGCAAGAGCCGAGATCCCGCGTCCCTCGCCCGGGAGGGGGCTGGTAAAAACACCGAGGCTCCGAAGGGCCTCCCCGGCGCGCCCAAGGCGCCGGAGCTGCCCGCGCCCGCGCTGCCGAAGGGCGGCGGCGCGATCCGCGGGGTGGATGAGAAATTCTCCGCGAACCCGGTGACGGGCACGGGGTCGTTCTCGATCCCGCTGCCGCTGAGCCCCGGCCGCGCGGGGTTCGGGCCGACGCTGGCGGTGACGTACGACTCCGGGGCAGGCAATGGCCCGTTCGGCGCCGGCTGGCAGCTGTCGATCCCGCGCATCACGCGAAAGACCGACAAGGGCCTTCCCCGCTACGACGACGCGCACGAGAGCGATGTGTTCGTCCTGTCCGGCGCCGAGGATCTGGTGCCCGCCCGGTCGATCGACGGCGCGGGTCTCGACCGGTACGAGACGGAGAGCGAGCGGGTGATCCGCTACCGTCCCCGCGTCGAGGGCGCGTTCGCGCGGATCGAGCGCCGCGAGGTCAAGGAGGGCGGGAACGTGTACTGGACGGCGACGACGCCGGACAACATAACGAGCGTCTACGGGCGGAGCGCGGAGGCGCGGATCGCCGACCCGGCGAGGCCGGAGCGCATCTTCTCGTGGCTGCTGGAGGAGACGCGGGACGACAAGGGCAATGTCGTCGTCTACGAGTACAAGGCGGAGAACCTGACCGGCGTCGCGCGCGACGAGGCCGCGGAGAGCCACCGCCACGCGGGCCGCGCGGCGGTCGCGAACCGCTATCTCAAGCGCATCCTTTACGGGAACACCGTGCCGGGCGACGCGGAGAGCAGCCTGTTCGAGGTCGTCTTCGATTACGGCGAGCACGACGCCGAGGCGCCGACGCCCTCGGAGAGCGCCCCGTGGCTGGTCCGCCAGGACCCTTTCTCGGTGTACCGCGCCGGCTTTGAGATCCGCACGTACCGGCTCTGCCGTCGCGTGCTGATGTTTCACCATATGTCCGAGCTCGGCGAGACGCCGTGCCTCGTGCGGTCGCTCGACCTCACGTACGTGGAGAACGCTTACCTGACGCGGCTCGCCACCGCGATCCAGGCCGGATATATCCGCCATCCGCAGACCCAGGCGTACAGCCGCGAGGCGCTCCCGGCGATCGCGCTCACGTACAGCGAGCCGGTGATTCACCGCGAGGTGAAGTCGCTCGACCCCGAGAGTCTGCGCGACCTGCCGGGCGGCACGATGGGGTCTGGGCGGCGGTGGGTCGATCTCGACGGCGAGGCGCTGCCCGGCGTGCTGATCGAGGAGGGCGAGGCGCTGTATTACAAGCAGAACCTCGGCGGGGGCCTCCTGTCCGCGGCGCGGCCGCTGCAATCTCGCCCGGCCGTTTCCGGCGGGCAGCTGCTCGACATCGACGGAGACGGGCGCAAGGAGATGGTGGTGTTCGAGCGGCCGGTGGCGGGCTACTTCGACCGCACCGACGCGGGCTGGGCGGCGTTCCGCCCGTTCGCGTCGCAGCCGAACGTCGACTGGAGCGACCCGAACGTCCGCCTCATCGATCTGAATGGCGACGGGCACGAGGACATCCTGATCACGGGGCCCGACACGTTCACGTGGTATCCGTCGCTCGCCAAGGGCGGCTTCGACCGGCCGATCACGATCGCGCGCCCGAGCGACGAGGAGCGCGGGCCGTCGCTCGTCTTCGCCGACGCTGCACAGAGCATCTTCCTGGCCGACATGAGCGGCGACGGGCTGGTGGACCTCGTGCGGATCCGGAACGGCAACGTGTGTTACTGGCCCAACCTCGGCCATTGCCGCTTCGGCGCGAAGGTGCAGATGGGTGGCAGCATGCGGTTCGATCACGAGGGCCGCTTCGACCCGAAGCGCATCCGCCTCGCCGACGTGGACGGCTCGGGGACGACCGATATCGTCTACCTGCACCCGGACGGCGTGCGCTTCTATGCGAACAACGCCGGCAACACGCTGGCTGCGCCGGTGATCTTGCCGCGGCTGCCCGACGTGAGCGATCTGGCGGCGGTCGAGGTGATCGATCTGCTCGGCTCCGGGACGGGGTGCCTGGTGTGGGCCTCGTCGCTGCCCGGGGCGCGCCCGCGGGTGCGCTACATCGATCTGCTCGGGAGCAAGAAGCCGCACCTGTTGACCTCGATCGCGAACAACCTCGGAAGGACGACGACGGTGACGTATGCGCCGTCAACGAAGTTCTACCTGGCCGACGGGGCGGCCGGCCGGCCGTGGGTGACGCGGTTGCCGTTCGTGGTCCATGTGATCGAGCGCGTCGAGGTGTTCGATGCGGTCTCGCGGCATCGCTTCGTGACAACGTATGCTTATCACCACGGCGACTACGACGGTGTGGAGCGGGAGATGCGCGGCTTCGGCATGGTGGAGCAGCGGGACACCGAGTCGTTCTCGGCGTTCAGCGGAGCCGGCTTCGCGCCGCCCGCGGCCAACGCGGATCCCGAGCTGCACCTGCCGCCGGTGCTGACGAAGACGTGGTTCCATACGGGCGCCTGGATCGAGCGGGCGAAGATCTCGGCGCAGTACGAGAGCGAGTATTACGCCGGCGACGCGGAGGCGGTTCGTCTGGCGGATACGCTGCTTCGCGAGGATCTCGGCGCCGTCGAGATGGGCGAGGCGTGCCGGGCGCTCAAGGGGCGACCCCTCCGCCAGGAGGTCTATGCGCTCGACGGGTCGGCGGAGGAGCCGCGTCCGTACCTCGTCACCGAGCACAGCTACGCGATGCGGCGGCTCCAGCCCGCGGTGGGCGACGCGCACGCGGTGTTCTTCGCCCATGCGCGCGAGGCGCTGGAGTACCATTACGAGCGCAGCGAGAGCGATCCGCGGGTGACGCACGCGCTCACGCTGAAGGTCGACGACTACGGTGCGGTCCTGCGGGCGGCACAGATCGGGTATCGCCGGCGGGCGGCGTGGGCGGAGTTCCCCGAGCAGGAGCAGGGGAAGGCGACGCTGACGGAGAACATGGTGAAGCACCTGGTCCCGGACGAGGAGGGTGCTTATCGGATCGGGGTCCCGACCGAGACGCGAACCTACGAGCTGCACGGCCTGCCGCTCGGCGCGGAGGGGGTGCTCGGGTTCCAGGCAGTCTTCGACGCGGCGGACGGCGCGACGCACCTCGATTACGACGGGGCGCCGGGCGGGTTGTTCCAGAAGCGCCTGTTGCAGCACGCACGCACGACGTACTGGAGCGACGATCTCACGGGGCCGCTGCCGTTCGGCGAGGTCGGCAGCAGGGCGCTCGTTTACGAGAGCTTCGCCAAGGTCCTCACGCCTTCGCTGATCACATCCGTGTTCGGGACCCGTGTCACGAGCGGCATGCTCGCGGAGGGGGGGTATGTCCAGCTCTCGGGCGATCCGGACTATTGGGTGGCCTCGGGGCGGGCGGTGCCTTCGGCGGCTCACTTCTACTTGCCGACGACGTTCGTTGATCCGTTCGGCAATGCGTCGCAGGTCGCCTACGACCCGTATTGCCTGCTCGTGACGGCGGTGACCGATCCGCTGAGCAATCTCGTCGAAGCCGTCCCCGACTACCGCGTCCTGGCCCCGCGGCAGCTCACGGACGCAAACCGCAACGTGAGCGAGGTGCGCTTCGACGCGCTCGGCAGGGTCACGGCGATGGCGCTGATGGGCAAAGCGGGTGCCGGCGAGGGCGACACGCTCGACGACCCGACGGCCACGTTCGCGTACGATCTGGAGCGATTCGAGTCCGCCGGCAAACCGAACATGGTGCACGCCCGCGCCCGCGAGCAGCACGGACCGGGCAACCTGCGCTGGCTGGACACGTACAGCTACTCGGACGGTTCGGGCAACGAGGTGCTGCGCAAGGTGAAGGCGGAGCCGGGGCTCGCGCCGGAGCGCGACGCTAACGGCGCGCTGGTGCATGACGCGCAGGGCGACCTGGTGTTTTCGCATGCGACGTCGCGCTGGGTCGGGACCGGGCGCACGGTGCTGGACAACAAGGGCAATCCGGTCAAGCAGTACGAGCCGTTCTTCAGCGCGACGCACGAGTACGAGGACGAAGCGGAGCTCGTGGAGTGGGGGGTCACGCCGATCCTGCGGTACGATCCGCTCGGCCGGCTCATCCGGACCGACGTGCCCAATGGGACGTTCTCGCGGGTGGTGTTCGATGCGTGGAAGCAGACGTCGCACGATCCGAACGACACGGTGCTGGAGAGCTCGTGGTACGCGGCGCGGCAGGCGCTGACGGCGGGTGATCCGGAGCGCCGCGCAGCCGATTTGGCGGCCGCGCACGCCGGGACGCCGGCGGTGAGCCACCTGGACGCGCTGGGGCGGGTGTTCCGCGCGGTGGCGGACAACGGGGCCGAGGGGGAGTACATCACCCAGACGACGCTCGATATTGAGGGGAAGCCGCTCGTGATCACGGACGCGCGCGGCAACGAGGCGATGCGGCATCGCTTCGGGCTGGGCGGGCAGCTGCTCTATCAGCAGAGCAACGACAGCGGCGAGCGCTGGATGCTGGCGGGCGCGACCGGACAGCGGCTGCGGGCGTGGAACGGGCGAGGGTTCGTCTACCGCTCGTCGTACGATGGGCTGCGCCGGCCGACGCACGAGCAGGTGCAGCTGGGCTCGGGCAGCGAGCGGCTGGCGCGCCGTTACGTCTACGGCGAAGCGCACCCGCAGGCGACGGCGCTGAACCTGCGCGGCAGGGCGTACCAGGTGTATGATGGCGCGGGAGTTGTGACGAGCCAGGCGTACGACTTCAAGGGCAATGTGCTGCAGGCGTCGCGCCGGCTGCGCAGCGACGTGCACGCGGACGCCGACTGGTCGGTGCTGTCGGCGTTGACGGATGTGGCCGCCATCGCGACGGCGGCCCAGCCGCTGCTGGAGACCGAGAGCTTCGGCACGCAGACGGCGTACGACGCGCTGAACCGGCCGACGAGCGTGACGGCGCCGGATACGAGCGAGGTCAAGCCCACGTACAACGAGGCGGGGCTGCTCGAGCGGGTCGAGGCGCGGGTTCGAGGTGTGTGGACGACGTTCGTCGACAACATCGATTACGACGCGAAGGGGCAGCGCGAGCGGATCGAGTACGGCAACGGCACCTCGACGGCGTACACGTATGACCCGCTGACGTTCCGGCTCTCGCGCCTGAAGACGACGCGGAGCTCGGACAGCGCGGTGCTGCAGAACCTTACGTATGTGTACGACCCGGTCGGGAACATCGTGGAGATCGGGGACAGCGCGCAGCAGACGGTGTTCTTCAACAATGCCGTGGTATCGCCGAGCGCACAGTACGTGTACGACGCGGTCTACCGGCTGATCGAAGCGACGGGTCGGGAGCACGCGGGCGGGCTGTCGGACGCGCCGCGGGACCAGAACGACCTGCCGATCCAGTCGCTGCCGCACGCGAACGACGCGCAGGCGCTGAGGAACTATACCGAGCAGTACGTCTATGACGCCGTGGGCAACCTGCGGAGGATGGTGCACCAGGCGGGCACGGGAAGCTGGACGCGGTGGTATGCGTACGAGGAGACGGAGAACAACCGGCTGACGAGCACGACCGGGGACCCGGAGAACGGGCCGTTCCGCAACTATGCGCATGACGCGCACGGCAACATGACGTCGATGCCGCACATCACGGCGCTGACCTGGGACGAGAACGACCAGGTGCGGAGCACGGATCTCGACGGGGGCGGCGATGTCTATTACGACTACGACGCTGCGGGTCAGCGCGTGCGCAAACTCTGGGAGCACAACGGGCTCGTGGACGAGCGCATCTACCTCGGCGGCTACGAGGTGTACCGGAGGCGCAACGGGTCGGGGCTGGTGCTGGAGCGGCAGACGCTGCACGTGATGGATGGCGCGCGGCGGGTGGCGATGGTGGAGACGAAGACGGTGGACACCTCGGGGCCGTTCACGGTGACGCCGCGGGTGCGCTACCAGCTCGACAACCACCTCGGCTCGGCGTCGCTGGAGGTCGACGGGGCGGGGCTGGTGATCGGGTACGAGGAGTACCACCCCTACGGGACGACGGCGTACTGGTCGACCAGCAGCGCCTTGGAGGTGAGCCAGAGGCGGTATCGGTACACGGGCAAGGAGAAGGACGAGGAGACGGGGCTTTACTACCACGGGGCGAGGTACTATGCGCCGTGGCTCGGGAGGTGGACGACTGCGGACCCAGCGGGAATGGTGGACGGTCCGGGGTTGTATAATTATGTGAGGGGAAATCCAGTTCGGTTGACGGATCCGAACGGGAAGGAGAGCGCGACCGACAAGCAGATTGCACAGATGACCGATGTGCAGTTGCACCGGCATTTTACTAGCCTTTCGCCAGAAGCCCGCGCGTCGTTTGCCGGTGCCGCAACCGGCAAATTTGCAGAAAGAGCATGGGCGACACTCAACCGGGGTGGAATGGATATTGGCTATAATTTCCCAGTCGACACAATCACGGGTTCTGCTTCAAAGGCGGCTACGCCGCACATGACTGCAGTGAACCCGCGTCCAACGGCGGAGCAACTCCGAGACAAGACGCCGCTCCTGCCGTTCTTTCTCAGGGTGCCCGCGCAGTATCTTCGAACGAATCAGGAAACACCCCAGGGAGCTCCGGTTGGTCTGGCTGCCCTACGGCAGCTAAATGGAGGTGCAGCACTCGCGGTGGCCAATTTTTCGCGGGACATCGCTCCAGGAACAGCTGTCGAGAATCTCACGCTGCAATCCGTCAACGTCCTTTCTGCCGGCGTTGGAGTTCTCGCTGCAGCTGCACCCCTTGAGAGTACTGGGGCAACCGTGGGACCGCTCGCGAGAGCCGTTTCGAGCAGCGAGAGGAATGCTAGCCCTCTCAGCGAAGCGCAACGTGCGGAGGCCCTTGCAATGGCCGAAGAATTGGGGATGCCAGCGGAGCGCACCGTTGTAAGCAGCTCGCAGAACACCTCTCATGCAGGTGGCATGCTGGATATCCTCATCATTGGTCCAGATGTGCTACCCGCGGCCAACGCTCCAGTCGGCACAACGGGCGCAAACGCAAGGATCGGCATGCGCGGTGCCCTGGCACATGAACTGATCGGCCATCGCGAGGCTTATCTCGCGGGGCGTACCCTTTCGGACGGCATTTTCGAAGAGGCACAGGCGAGCATCAGGGCTGCCAAGTTAGCTCCGGGACTCTCCAGCACCGAGCGCGTGACGCTGTTGAGGGATGCTGTTAATCGTCTCCATAACGCCGGCCGGACGACCGAAGACATTAGGCCGCTTCTCTTCCTCGGGAGGGCTGAATGAAAAAGGTGATGACAATACACGATGTGTGGGAGTTCTCTCATGTTGATGGCGTGGTCGCTGCTGGCACAAATGCGGACTTTGATGCGATGGATCGCCGGAGAGTTGAAGCGCTCTTGTGTGGGCGTGAGGTCGTGGTGATCCTTGCTAGTGGTGCTGTCGCCCGGCTGATTCCTGCCGGTGTTAATGTGTCCGAATCGATTGTTGGCAAGAAAAACATTCTTCTAACCATGCCGAGATCCATATCCAAGGCAGATCTGGTCGTGGGGTCTGACGTGTGTATGGTCGACGAAGGTGGATAACCCGGACTGCCGCAAGGCTCATTTCTTGTTCGCTCATTGAAGTTTCGCTTCGTCTTGCTCGGTTTTGTTTCGCGTAGCAGCGGAATCGAAGCCAGAGGCCGGGTCGAACCCTGGATACTGCTTTTCCCCTCCAGCCCTCGAGGCATCAGAAAGGTGAGAGAGCCCGTACCGGTGGCTAGCAACGTGTGTTACTGGCCCAACCTCGGCCATTGCCGCTTCGGCGCGAAGGTGCAGATGGGTGGCAGCATGCGGTTCGATCACGAGGGCCGCTTCGACCCGAAGCGCATCCGCCTCGCCGACGTGGACGGCTCGGGGACGACCGATATCGTCTACCTGCACCCGGACGGCGTGCGCTTCTATGCGAACAACGCCGGCAACACGCTGGCTGCGCCGGTGATCTTGCCGCGGCTGCCCGACGTGAGCGATCTGGCGGCGGTCGAGGTGATCGATCTGCTCGGCTCCGGGACGGGGTGCCTGGTGTGGGCCTCGTCGCTGCCCGGGGCGCGCCCGCGGGGGCGCTACATCGATCTGCTCGGGAGCAAGAAGCCGCACCTCTTGACCTCGATCGCGAACAACCTCGGAAGGACCACGACGGTGACCTATGCTCCGTCGACGAAGTTCTACCTCGCCGACCGGGCGGCCGGCCGGCCGTGGGTGACGAAGCTCCCGTTCGTGATCCATGTCATCGAGCGCGTCGAGGTGTTCGACGCGATCTCGCGGCATCGCTTCGTGACAACGTATGCATACCACCACGGCGACTACGACGGGGTGGAACGGGAGATGCGCGGCTTCGGCATGGTGGAGCAGCGGGACACCGAGTCGTTCTCGGCGTTCAGCGGGGCCGGCTTCGCGCCGCCCGCGGCCAACGCGGATCCCGAGCTGCACCTGCCGCCGGTGCTGACGAAGACGTGGTTCCATACCGGCGCCTGGATCGAGGGAGCGAAGATCTCGGCGCGGTACGAGAGCGAGTATTACGCCGGCGACGCGGAGGCGGTCCGTCTGGCGGACACGCTGCTTCGCGAGGACCTCGGCGCCGTCGAGATGCGCGAGGCGTGCCGGGCGCTCAAGGGGCGGCCCCTCCGCCAGGAGATCTATGCGCTCGACGGGTCGGCGGAGGAGCCGCGTCCGTACGTTGTCACGGAGCACAGCTACGCGATGCGGCGGCTCCAGCCCGCGGTGGGCGACGCGCACGCGGTGTTCTTCGCCCATGCGCGCGAGGCGCTGGAGTACCATTACGAGCGCAGCGAGAGCGATCCGCGCGTGACGCACGCGCTCACGCTGAAGGTCGACGATTACGGCGTGGTCATGCAGGCGGCGCAGATCGGGTATCGCCGGCGGGCGGCGGTGACGGTATTCCCCGAGCAGGAGCAGGGGAAGGCGACGCTGACGGAGAACAAGGTGAAGCACCTGGTCCCGGACGAGGAGGGCGCTTATCGGATCGGGGTCCCGACCGAGACGCGAACCTACGAGCTGCACGGCCTGCCGCTCGGCGCGGAGGGGGTGCTCGGGTTCCAGGCAGTCTTCGACGCGGCGGCCGCGGCGGAGGACGTGCCGACGCTCGCGTACGAGGGGACGCCGAGCGGAGGCTTCCAGAAGCGCCTGTTGCAGCACGCGCGCACGACGTACTGGAGCGACGATCTCACGGGGCCGCTGCCGTTCGGCGAGGTCGGCAGCAGGGCGCTGCCGTATGAGAGCTTTGCCAAGATCCTCACCCCTTCGCTGATCACGTCCGTGTTCGGGACCCGCGTCACAAGCGGCGTGCTCGCGGAGGGGGGGTATCTCCAGCTCCCGGACGATCCGGATTATTGGGTGTCCTCGGGGCGGGCAGTGCCCTCGGCGGCTCACTTCTACTTGCCGACGACGTTCGTCGATCCGTTCGGCAATGCGTCGCAGGTCGCCTACGACCCGTATTGCCTGCTCGTGACGGCGGTGACCGATCCGCTGAGCAATGTCGTGGAGGCCGTCCCCGACTACCGCGTCCTCGCCCCGCGGCAGCTCACGGACGCAAACGGCAACGTGAGCGAGGTGCGCTTCGACGCGCTGGGGAGGGTCACGGCGATGGCGCTGATGGGCAAGCCGGGTGCCGGCGAGGGCGACACGCTCGACGACCCGACGGCGACGTTCGCGTACGATCTGGAGCGATTCGAGTCCACCGGCAAACCGAACATGGTGCACGCCCGCGCCCGCGAGCAGCACGGACCGGGCAACCCGCGCTGGCTGGACACGTACAGCTACTCCGACGGTTCGGGCAACGAGGTGCTGCGCAAGGTGAAGGCAGAGCCGGGGCTCGCGCCCGAGCGCGACGCGAACGGCGCGCTGGTGCACGACGCGCAGGGCAACCTGGTCTTTTCGCATGCGACGTCGCGCTGGGTCGGGACCGGGCGCACGGTGCTGGACAACAAGGGCAATTCGGTCAAGCAGTACGAGCCGTTCTTCAGCGCGACACACGAGTACGAGGACGAAACGGAGCTCGTGGAGTTGGGGGGTCACGCCGGTTCTGCGGTACGATCCGCTCGGCCGGCTCATCCGGACCGATCTGCCGAACGGCACGTTCTCGCGGGTGGTGTTCGATGCGTGGAAGCAGACGTCGCACGATCCGAACGACACGGTGCTGGAAAGCTCATGGCA
Source organism: Sorangium sp. So ce693 (assembly GCF_051521375.1). Lineage (NCBI taxonomy): Bacteria > Pseudomonadati > Myxococcota > Polyangiales > Polyangiaceae > Sorangium > Sorangium sp. So ce693. The sequence goes on along the minus strand of NZ_CP150347.1, from coordinate 9,452,681 downwards.
CGCGGCGCGGCAGGCGCTGCCCCAAGGCGACCCGGAGCGCCGTGCGGCGGATCGGGCCGCGGCGCATGCCGGGACGCCGGCGGTGAGCCACCTGGACGCGCTGGGGCGGGTGTTTCGCGCGGTGGCGGACAACGGCGCCGAGGGGGAGTACATCACGCAGAACACGCTGGATATCGAGGGGCAGCCGCTCGTGATCACGGACGCGCGCGACAACGAGGCGATGCGGCATCGCTTTGGGCTGGGCGGGCAACTGCTGTACCAGAACAGCAACGACAGCGGCGAGCGGTGGATGCTGGCGGGCGCGACAGGACAGCGGCTGCGGGCGTGGAACGGGCGAGGGTTCGTCTACCGCTCGTCGTACGATGGGCTGCGCCGGTCGACGCACGAGCAGGTGCAGCTCGGCTCGGGCGGCGAGCGGCTGGCACGGCGCTATGTCCACGGCGAAGCGCACCCGCAGGCGACGGCGCTGAACCTGCGCGGCGGGCCGTACCATGTGTATGATGGCGCGGGAGTTGTGACGAGTCAGGCGTACGACTTCAAGGGCAACGTGCTGGAGGCATCGCGGCGGCTGCGGAGTAACGTGCACGCGGACGCCGACTGGGCGGTGCTGTCGGCGCTGACGGATGTGTCCGCCATCGCGACGGCGGCCGAGCCGCTGCTGGAGACCGAGAGCTTCGGCACGCAGACGGCATACGACGCGCTGAACCGGCGGACGAGCCTGACCGCCCCGGATGGTCTGACGGCCTCGGATGCGAGCGAGATCAAGCCCACGTACAACGAGGCGGGCCTGCTCGAGCGCGTCGAAGCGCGTATCCGCGGGGCGGTGGCGTGGACGACGTTCGTTGACAACATCGACTACGACGCGAAGGGCCGGCGAGAGCGGATCGACTACGGCAACGGCACCTCGACGGCGTACACGTATGACCCGCTGACGTTCCGGCTCTCGCGCCTGAAGACGACGCGGAGCTCGGACAGCGCGGCGCTGCAGAACCTGACGTATGTGTACGACCCGGTCGGGAACATCGTGGAGATCGGGGACAGCGCGCAGCAGACGGTGTTCTTCAACAACGCGGTGGTATCGCCGAGAGCGCAGTACGTGTACGACGCGGTCTACCGGCTGATCGAGGCGATGGGGCGGGAGCTGTCGGTGATCATCGCGTCCCGCGTCCGATCGGTGAAGACACCGCCCATCGTCGAGAGTAACTGGCTAGCAGGTATCGAGCGCGAGGCTGCTGTAGGCATCACGCCCACCGAATTCGCTGCCAGGGCGACAGGCATAAGCCTCGGCGTGTCACGCGTGGCGCTTGGCAAATCGGCATTGAACTTCCGACGACCGTCAGCAAAGCGTCACTCAGCGCGGAGCTGGGGAGACTCACGCCTCTCACTGAGGAACAGATCAAGCAATTCCTTAAGCGTGTGATATTTTAGAGAATATGGGAGAGTTTCAGGTCTACGCCATAAAAACGACCGTCGACGGGGCACATGTGACAGGTCGCCTCATCGTGGGCACGTTCACGCTAGGCAAATCCGTTCATTCTGCCCACCACGCTGACGAGATGGGTGTGAAACACGGGGAGCTGGTCGAGCTTGATCTCTTGATCGATGGAATTGTCATCTACAGTAACGAGATCGACGAAATTCAGGAGGGCCTTACCGCGTTGATACGGCTCCGGGGCCACTGGCCCGGCCAGATCTCACAAGGATGGATTTTGGAGGGCGACTGACCATCTCACACTGCATCCGTCCGCCACGTGAAGATGCCGACGCTGGTGGGGCTGGGAAGCCGCACTGGCCAGACTGCCGTCAATACGGAGATCGCAAACCTGGTGCGAAGTTTCCTGACTGGACGTTCACTGCGGAATTGGGCAAAGAGATGGAGGGACCATGTCGGTTGTTCTGACGACAACTTCACGGCAGGGTGACACCAGGTCGAATCGCCTCGTCCCGGTCGCTGCGCAGGCCACCTTCAAGGAGTTCTGGGTGCCGGCGGCCGAGGCGCTGGGGCTCCAATGGGTCCCGTTGTTCGAGACCGGAATCCCAGTGGAGCGAAGCGACCTGCCGGGCGTCATCCGAGAACTCGCGGCTCTGCGCGCCTTGTGGGTCTCGTCAGAGCCGCATCGCGAAGCGATCCTTGAGCGCCTCGATCGGCTGATCGATGAGCTCAACAAGATCAACAGCGCTGACGATGACGTGGAAATATTTATTGGATAACGTCCAGACACGGCGAGCATGTGCCGAGCCGCATCATCGATGCTTCGGGCCGCCAGCGCCTCAGAGCGTCGTCCCGCCCGCCGCGCGCGCGAGCGCCTGGTCGATGGCCCCCGGGCTGAACCCCACGAGGATCTGCCCCCGCACGTCGATGATCGGGATGCTGCCGCCGCGCTGGTGGCTCTTCGCGAGCTTGTCCTGCATCTCCGCGGCGGCGCCCGCGTCCTCCTCGATGTCCTTCACCACCGCGGCGATCCCCTTCGAGCGCAGGTAGTCCGCGGCCTGGTGGCACGGCTTGCACCACGAGGCGCCGTAGATGATCACCGTGACCCCCGCGAGGTGGCTCGGCGCGCCCGGCGCGCCGGCGCCCGCCGAGCCGCCGGGCCCCGGCGCCGCGGGCGGCGGCGCCGTCTTCGCGAGGTACTCGGCGCGCCGCTTCTCCAGCAGCGACTCCCATTCCCTCCGCGGCATCGTCCGGACCGCATACGTGCCGTCCGGCCGCTTCTGCGTCAGATCCGCGACGTAGAACGCGTCCCGCGTCCCCTCCGTCCGGTCCGAGAGCATGGCGCGCACGAGCGCGCGGCCCTCGGCCGGCACGTCGGCCGGGCGCATCTCGACGTGCGTGTCGCCCTTCTCGTCGATCCACGTCAGCATCAGGTTCGCCGTGTCGTCGCGGAGCTCGAGCGGCGGCAGCTCGGCGACGGCCTGCGCCGGCGTGGTCCCGTCGTCGCGCTTCTCCTTGCACGCCGGGCCGAGCGCCGCCGCGGCGAGCGCGAGCAGCACCCCCGCGACGCGGGCCCCCGCGGCGCGCCCCCCTCGCGGGCCCCCCGCCCGCCTCACGCCTCGCCTCCCAACGTCGCCGCGGCCCCGAGCTCCTCGCTCAGGGCCATCCACTCCGCCATCGCCGCGTCGACGCGCTTCGCGAGCGCCTGCTCCTCGCGCGCCGCCGCCGCGAGCTTCGCCCAGTCGCCGCCCGGGTCCTGCTTGAGCGCCTCGCGCATCTCCGCGAGCCGCGACTCGCCCGCCGCGATCTCCGCCTCCAGCTCCTTGACCCGCTTGCGCTTGCGCTCCGTCGCCCGCGCCGCCGCCTTGTCGCTCTCGAACGCCCGGCGCCGCGCCGCCGCGTCGCCCGCGCCCGCGTCGTCCGGCGGCGGCATCGTCGCGCCGCTCCGCCGCACCGCGCGGCCAGGAGCCTTCGCGCCCCTGTCCGCCGCCTCCGCCCGCGGCTCCTCGCGCGGCGGCGGCGCGCTCGCCGCCTTCCGCGCTCCCCGCGCGCCCTTCGCCCTCTCGCCCTCCTCGCGCGCGCGCTCCGCCTCCTCCGCCTCGGCCGCGAGCTTCTCGAGGTTGTCGCGGTAGTCGCGGAAGCCGCCGGGGTAGATGTCCACGCGCCCCTCGCGCACAGCGACGATGCGCGTCGTCACCGCCTCGAGGAACCTGCGGTCGTGCGAGACGAGCAGCACCGTGCCCTCGAAGCCCGCGAGCGCCTCCTCGAGGATCTCGGCGGCGGGGATGTCGAGGTGGTTCGTCGGCTCGTCGAGGAAGAGCAGGTTGCGCGGCTCGAGGAGCAGCTTGCCGAGCGCGAGCCGGCTCCGCTCGCCGCCGGAGAAGCCCTGCACCTTCCGGAGCGCGTCGTCCCCGTAGAAGCGGAAGCGCGACAGGTACTGGCGTGTCGCGTCGACGTTCATGTCGGCTCGCACGCTGCGGATCTCCTCGACCGCGGTCCTCGACGGGTCGAGCGAGCCGAGGTGCTGGTCGAAGTAGCCCTGGCAGAGGTTCGTCCCGCGCCGCACGTCGCCCGTGTCCTCGGGCGCGCCCGCGCCGGCGAGCAGCTTGAGCAGCGTCGATTTGCCGGTCCCGTTGGGCCCCACGATGCCGACGCGGTCGCCGCGCCGCAGGAGGAGGTCCACCCCGGAGAAGAGCGTGCGCCCGCCGCGCGAGGCGCCCAGCCCGCGCGCGTCGAGCACGATGTCCCCGCTGCGCGGGGCGGGCGCGAACCGGAACCGGACCCTCTCGGCGGTCGCCCACACGTCCTCGGGCCGGTCGATCGTCTCGAGCTTGTCGAGCATCTTGCGCCGGCTCTGCGCCTGCTTCGTCTTCTGGCCGGCGATGTTGCGCCGGATGAAGTCCTCGGTCTTGGCGACGAACGCCTCCTGCCGCTCGGCGAGCTCCCGCTCCCGGGCGAGGTCCTCCTCGCGGGCGAGCGCGTAGTCGCTGTACTTGAGCGGGTAGGCGCGGAAGCTGCGCTGCCCGAGCTCGAACGTGTGCGGGCAGACGGCGTCGAGGAACGCGCGGTCGTGCGAGACGCAGAGCAGCGCGCCGCCGAGGCCCGCGAGGTGCTTCTCGAGCCAGGTGATGGTCTCGATGTCGAGGTGGTTCGTGGGCTCGTCGAGCAGCAGGAGATCGGGCTCGATGGCGAGCACAACGCCGAGCTGCAGGCGCCCGCGCTCGCCGCCGGACAGGCTCGCGACGGGGCGCTCCATGTCGGCGGGCGAGAACCCGAGGTGGGCCGCGATGATCTCCACGCGGCGCTCGAGGTCGTCGCCGCCGGCGATGTGGTAGCGGTCGGTGAGATCGCTGAGGCGGGCGAGGTCGGCCTCGCTGCCGCTGGCGGCCGCGTGCTGCGCCGCGGTGAGGGCGTGGCGCAGCTCGAGCACCTCGGAGAAGCCGGAGAGGAAGGCGTCGAGCACCGTGCCCTCGGCCGCGAGCTCGTGCGACTGCCGGAAGTACGCGAACCGGATCCCCTTGCGGATCACGACCGAGCCCGTGTCGGGGGTGAGCTCGCGGGTGACGAGGCGGAGCAGCGTCGATTTGCCCGCGCCGTTCGGGGCGACGAGCGCGGCGCGCTGGCCTTGCTCCAGGGAGAAGGTGATGCCCTGGAAGAGCCTGTCCGCGCCGTAACCGAAGCTGAGGTCGGCGACCTGGAGGACCGTCATTGCGGCCGAGTTCTAGCATGTGTCGGCCCCGCGCAAGGGGGCTCGGAGCGCGACGCGCCGGGCGCGCGCAAGGGCGCTCGGGGCGCGGGCCCCGACATCGCGCGCCGACATGACGTCGACAGCGCGCGTGACGGTCGGCGCGGGCCGCGCGGGCGGTGAAGAGGCGGCGGCGCCTCGCCCGCTCGGGGCGAGCGAGGCGCCCGCGGGCTCAGTCGTCGACCATGGCGGCCTTCACGGCCGGGCGCTCCATGATACGGCCGAGCCAGCCCTTCAGGTTCTTCAGCTCCGAGGTGTCGATCTTGGTCATCGACAGGCCCCACCCGAGCACGGACGCGAGATCGAGATCCGCCAGGGTACAGCGCTCGCCGGTGACGTACGGGCGGCCGTCGAGCCGGCCGTCGAGGATGCGGAGCAGGCCGCGCACCTCGTTCAGCGCCGCCTCGGCCTGCTTGGCGTCCTGCTGCTCCTTGGGGAACCACTCGCTCGTGTTCTTCATGTAGCGGTACAGGGCGCTCGTGACGTTGACCTGTCCCCAGACGAGCCAGGTCAGGGCCATGAGCTGCTCGGGCGAGCCGGGGGCCGGCCACAGGCCCTTCTGGACGCCGTAGCGCTCGCCGAGGGCGATCTGGATCGCCACCGACTCGAACATCGGCGTGCCGTCGATCACGACGGTCGGCACCTGGCCATTGGGGTTGAGCGCGAGGAACTCCGGCTTCCTCTGGTCTCCGGCGCGCAGATCGACCCGGACGGCCTCGTGGGGGACGCCGAGCTCGGCGAGCGAGATGCGGATGCGACCAGCGCTGGACTGAGGGGCGTAATAGAACGTGATGGTCATGATTGGCCTCCGGCGCCCCTTGTAGTGGATCCGATTCGCCGCCGTCACGCTCATCGTGCGTGGGGCCGCCAAGTTTCCTCGGGGCCCCGTTGAAACAGCGGTGTTCCCATTTTGTCATGGGGAGCAAGAAATCGACAGCAATGGGCGGCTCACGAGAGGCGGTCCCTCAAGCACCGATCGGCGCGAAGAGTGAACAGGAGAGCCGTCAGGACAACACGAGAGCTTCTTCTCGCCGACGGTCGTCATGGTCAATCCACGCGCTCTCCGCGCAAAGCGCAGATCGCGAGCGATCCGACTCGATCCCGGCGCGGCGACATCGCGCCGGTCCTCCTCGGCGGCGTGCCCTCCCGATGGCGTCGTATCCTGCTGCATCGGAGCAGATTTTTCCTGTTCGGACGAGGACGGGAGCGCGCCGCGCGCCCGCGGCACTGTCCTTGCCCGTAGCGGGGTCGCCGCGCCCCGCGCACTGGAGGCGCGCTCTGGAAGGGAAACACGATGCGCAAAATGCTTCTTCACTTTCACGTCGTCCCGATCCTCCTTGCCCTCGCCGGCGGCTGCTCCGGCGAAAGAAACCAGCAGACAGACACCGGCGGTACGCAGAGCGGCGGTACGCAATCGGAGCAGCCCCCGGCGCCGCTCGGGCCCGAGCAGCAGGCGGAGCTCAGCGCGCTGCTCGATGAGCAGGAGTCCTCGGCGAACATGACCGCGGAGGACTTCGCCTCGAGGTACGCCGTCCCCTTCGCCTCGGGCCTGGCTTACGCGCCGGCGGACGCCGAGGGCCTCTCGCTCGTCCAGGGCTCCACGCTCGCCCTCGACCAGGACGAGCTCGCGAAGCTCTCCGCGAACGGCTTCGTCATCTCGGAGAAGAAGGCCTTCCCGACCTTCACTTACGGCTACGCGAGCATCTACGCGCTCGATCTGCCGCTCTACGTGTCCGCCGACTCCATCCTGTACGCGGTCCACCGCTCGTACGACGCGATCCTGAAGGACGTGGAGCTCGCCGCGCTCGCGCCCGAGCTCGGGGCGATGCTCGAGGAGATGCGCGCGCGGCTCGCCGCGGGCGCCGCCGGCGAGCTCGGCGCCGAGGCGCGCGCCGATGCGGACCTCTTCACCGCCGTGGCGCTCTCGCTCCTGAACGACGCGCCCGTCGCGCCCGTCGCTGGCGCGGACGCCGCGAAGATCGACGAGCTCGTCGCGGGCGCCAAGGCCCACCAGGGCGCGGGCAACGTGCGCCTCTTTGGCACAGGCCGGATCATGGACTTTTCACAGTTCGAGCCCCGCGGCCACTACACCGACTCCCCGGAGCTCCAACGCTACTTCCGCAGCATGATGTGGCTCGGCCGCGTCGACTTCCGCTTCCTGGAGACCCAGCAGGACGGCACGCAGATCCTCCAGCGGCGGCAGCTCGAGGGCGCCTACGCGCTGCGCGCCCTCGCCGACCAGAACACCCTCGCCCGGTACACGCGCATCGACGACACGGTCCAGACCTTCGTCGGCGAGAGCGACACCATGACGCTGCCCGAGCTCGACGTCCTGCTCACGGACCTCGGCCTCGCCGATGCCGCCGGCCTCGCCGGGCTCTCGGACGAGCAGATCATCGACGTCGTGGTGAAGAAGGGCCACGGGACGCAGCGGATCTCGAGCCACATCATGATCAACGGCCTCGACAAGGGTACGATGCCCCTCTCGTCGAGCTTCGCGCTGCTCGGCCAGCGGTACGTCGTCGACTCCCACGTCTTCTCGAACGTGGTCTACGATCGGGTGAAGGGCGGCACCGTCAAGCGCATGATGCCGAGCCCGCTCGACGTAGGCTTCGCCGCCCTCGGCAACGATCAGGCGGGACAGCTGCTCGCGCCCGAGCTCGGGCAGTTCCCCTACGCGCCGGACCTGCACATGATGCGCGTGCTCGTCGACGCGCACCCCGGCGACTTCTGGAGCAAGAACCTCTACAACCGCTGGCTCGGCGCGCTGCGGGAGCTGTCGCCGGCGAAGGCGCTCGCCGACACCGCGGGGCTGCCCGCGGTGGCGAAGACCGAGGCGTGGGGCCGGCGCCTCCTGAACACCCAGCTCGCCTCGTGGGCCGAGCTCCGGCACGACACGCTGCTCTACGCCAAGCAGTCGTACACGAGCGGCGCCACGTGCGAGTTCCCTGACGCCTACGTCGACCCGTACCCGGCGTTCTATGCGCGCATCGCCGAGCTGGCGGAGCAAGGCGGGCGCGTCGTCGACGCGCTCGATCTATCGGGCTCGCCGGGGCTGAACCAGCGGGTGCCGGCGTACTTCGCGCGGCTGCAGAGCGTCGCGCGGACGCTCGGCGAGATGGCCGAGAACGAGCGCGCCGGGGTGCCGCTCACGGCGGAGCACCTCGATTTCATCAACCAGGCCGTCCGGATTCAGCACGGCTGCGGCTCGGACGAGGGGGCGGAGGGCTGGTACGCCGGGCTCTTCTACGACGTCTTCCAGACCGTGGCCGAGGACCCGACGATCGCCGACGTGCACACGCAGCCGACCGACGAGGGCGGCGCGCCGGTCGGGCGCGTGCTTCACGTGGGCACCGGCCGGCCGCGGCTCATGGTCGTCACCGCCGATCCGTGCGGCGCGCCGCGCGCCTTCGTGGGGCTCGCCTCCTCGTACTTCGAGAAGATCACCGGAGACTTCCAGCGCATGACCGACGAGGAGTGGGCCGGCGAGATCCGGGAGACGACGCCGGACGACGTCGCCTGGATGCAGGACCTCGTCTCCCGCTGACCTCGCGTTCAGGGCTCGCGCCCGCAGGATCGAGCCCTGAAGTCTGTGCCGTGCTGTGCCGGCCAACGCGCCCGTGTGTCTGTGGGATCACGGTTTGGTGATGGAGCCGCCAGGACGCCATCCGTTGCCAAGAGTTCTTGGCGCCCTTGGCAGTTCAAAAGACCCCACCTTCGGCCAAAGTACCCCACTGCCTCCGGACAGCCTCCGGTTTGAGCTTCAGCTCTGGCGGGCGGCTCCGGACAGCCTCCGGTCTGAGCTTCAGCTCTGGCGGGCGGCTCCGGACAGCCTCCGGCTTGAGCTTCGGCTCTGGCCGGCGGCTCCGGACAGCCTCCGGTTTGAGCTTCAGCTCTGGCCGGCGGCTCCGGACACCTCCGCGTCGAGCTGAACGCAGCCGCCATGGTGGCCTCGCGCGCCGCTCCCGGCGGCGCCGGGCGCGCCTCACGCGGCAGCGGCCGCCGCGAGGAACGCCCGCGAGAGCTCCGACGGCGCCGGCAGCGCCGCGCTCGCGAGCCCCCGGCGCGCCACCGCGAGCCAGCGCATCGGGTCGGCGACCGCGCCGCTCGCGATCGCCGCGAGCAGGCGGCGGCGCATCCAGTCCTTGCGGCGGTAGAAGCTCGTGCCGTGCTCGGCCGTCGGGCGCGGGACGTAGCTCGCCAGCGAGACGTGCGTCTTCTCGTGGAGCAGGAGATCCGCCAGCGCCGTGAAGGCGACCGCGTCGTCGCGCAGGAGCACCGCGGTGAGCAGCGCCCGCACCCGCGCCGACGCGAGGTTCACGCTGATCCCGCTCCCGTCGGTGTGCGCCATCTCGTCGGGGCCGTAGAGGTCCTGGTGCACCCAGATCGGCGACGCCGGCAGGTCCGTGGACTCGGAGATCGCCGCGTCGAGCCGCTCGATGATCGTCATCACCGCGGCCACGGCGCGGACGCCGGGCACGTCGATCGCGGTCTTGAGGAGCGCCTCGCGCGAGGTGCGGGGCATCGGGCACGGGGCGGCGCTCGGCGCCCGCGGAGGCGCCCCGGCGGCGGCCTGGAGGGGCTGCGACGCCGCGCCCTCGCTCGCGAGGCGCCGCCAGAACGCCTGCGCGAGCGGCTCGTCGAGCGCGAGGTACACGAGCTCCCCGGGCCGCACGCCGGGCGCCTCCCGCCCCACGGCGAGCTCCGGCCCCGGACCGGAGGCGCCGAGCGGCCCGCGGGCGGTGCTGCGGACCTGGCTCGACGACAGCGACGGCGCGGCCTCTAGCGGGCGGAGCGCGCCGGTCCGGTGCGCCTGGAGCAGCTCGCGCAGCGTCAGCGGCGCGCTCCGGTAGTGGACCTGGCCGGGCGGGGACAGCGCCGCCCCCGAGGGCCGCTGGCCGGCGTCGACCACGATCGACCGGAAGAGGGGCGCGTCGAGCAGACCGCTCGCGAAGCGGATGACGTGCTCGGGCGCCGCCACCGTGGGGGTGCGCGCGACCGGATCGAGCTCGTCCACCGCCTGCGCGGACGCGATCGTGATGCTCTCGCCGAGCAGCGCCGCGTGGAGGAGCCGGTCGAGGACCGAGGAGAGGCGGTGATCGACCGCGCGCAGGAGCTCGCGGTCGTACAGGGCGTCGCGCAGGACGAACCGCTCGAAGGCAGCGATGAGCGCCGCCTCGACCGCCGTGGACGCGGTGGCCGCGACCGCGGAGCGGCCCTTGTTGAGCGGCACGCCGAGCGGCAGCTCCGCGACCAGGCCGAAGCCCGCCGCCGTGATCGCCCGCGCGAGCTCGCGGTGAAGCCCGAGCTCGGGGCCGGGGAAGGGATCGATCCGCGTCGCCACCGTGAGCCCCTTCTGGGTGATCGTGAGCTGCGGCTCGATGCCGTCGCCCCGGCCCACGAGCAGCTCGACCGCCCCGCAGAGCTCGCCCGACGGCGGGAGCCGGAGCGGCACCTCCGCGGCGCGGCGGAGGCGCCCGCGCGCCGTGTTGACGAGCGCGCCGTCCACGTAGATCCGCGCGACGGCCGCGTCGACCAGCCCCACCGCCGCGGCGACCTCCGCGGCGAGCGCGGGCCGCGAGATCGGCTGCGCGAGCGACAGCCTCACCGAGGTGCCCGTCGTCGGGCGGCGCGGCGGCTCGGAGGCGCGCGGCGACGCGGGGACGCCCGCGCGGCCGCCGTCCGCGTACGGCGCGGGCGAGGGGCGGGGCAAGGACAGGAGCGTCCACGAGAAGTCCTCGTAGGGCGGCCCCCCGCCGAGCGGCGCGACGAGCAGCCGGTGCCCGCCCGAGGGCGTCGCCGTGACCACCTCGATCCACGGCGCGATCTCGAGCACGGAGAAGAAGCCTATCCCGTGCTCGCCGATCGCGTCGGGCTCGCCCGCCTTGCCGCTCCGGAAGGGCACGAGCAGGTCGGCGAGGAGCTCGGTCCGGCTCATGCCGCGGCCTTGATCGGTGACCGAGATCTCGCGCCCGTCCTCGGACGAGCGGACGTCGATGCGGGCGCCCGGCGGCGACGCGTCGAGCGCGTTCTGGAGCAGCTCGCGGAGCGGGCCGATGCGCGACGACGCCTGCGCGTAGATGGTGCGCGAGAGGATGCGCTGCGCGAGGTCGGGCACCGTGGCCTCGCCGCGGCAGGCGGCGACGAGCGCGAGGCGCTCCGCGCTGCTCGCCTGCAGGTAGGCCTCGGCGCGCCCGTGGATCCGCACGAGCAAGAGCTCCGAGAAAAGCCCGTACGAGATCTGGGTCATGGCTCGCCTCCAGACGTCCTTTCGCCGGGCCGGGGCGCCGCGAAGGCCGTCCCGTCCACGGGTTCGCCGACGATGAGATCGCGCTCGAGATCGGCCTCGCGCACCCCGGAGGCCCGGTCGAAGGCGGCCCGCAGCGCGTACCAGTCGCTCCAGCCCGAGGGGCGCCGCACCGGCGCGCTGTCGTCGCGGATGAGCAGGAGCCGGCGCGTGCCGAGGCACGGCAGCGGCCCGGCCGGCCGCCGCCCCGGCGCGTCGGGGAGCGGCGGCGCGCCCGGCGCCCGGCGCGCCGCCGCGCCCGCGCCGCGATCCGGCTGGAGCCGGCTCCGGCAGAGGGCGACCATCGTCGTGTGCGGGCTCGTCGCCCGCGCGACGAGCAGCGGCAGCCCCCCGAGGTCGCCGCGGCGCCGCGCCAGGGCCGAGAGCGTCTCCGGCGCGTCGATCTCGAGCTCGTCCTCGAGCAGCTCGCGCTCGCCGGGCAGGTGAGGCTGCCACTCGCGCTCCGCCCAGAAGCTCTCCGGCACGAACAGCCGCTCGGCCACGCTCGGCCCGAGGAACCCGAGCAGCGCCTCGCGCCGCTCGGGGGTCACCATGCAGCGCCCGGGGCCGAGCAGGGCGCGCGCGAGATCGAGGGCGACCTCGTCCCAGCCCGCGGACTGCAGCATGAGCGCGCTGATCTGGGCGGCCATCTCGGCGAGCCTGTCGCGCGTGCGACGGCCCTCGCCGCTCGCCGCGGCGAGCTCGATGAGGCGCCGGTAGAACGCCGTCGCGACCGCGGTGAACTCGGGCCCGACCTTGAGCGCGTCCCGCCCCTCGGTGAGCTCCACGGCGGCCGGGAAATCGATGAGCGCGAGCTCGGCGAGGGCGAGGCAGGCGTCGACCTTGACCCCGGCATGGAAGGTGGCCGCCGAGATGCTCGGGAGCAGCCCTCGCCCGCCGACGTGGAACCGCGCGAGGAGCGCCTCGTCGCGCTCCGCCTCGAGGTGGGGCCGCGACTCCAGCGCGGCCGCGCCGGGGGGCTGCGGCGCGACAGCGACCCGCTCCTGGATGAGCTGCCCGCCGCAGATCAGCCGGCCGTCGTTCACGGCCGCGCCGTCGAGCAGCACGAGGGCGCGGCTCGCGGGGAAGAAGTGGAGCGCGTCGCGCAGGTAAGCGCGGACCGTGGCGGTCTCGAGGAGCGCCGAGGTGACGCGCACGCGCGTCCCGAGCAGCGGCGCGATCCGGCGCACCGAGCACATCAGGGCGGCGGTGAGCTCGGGCGACGCGCGGCCGCGGGCTTGCCCGAGCTCCTCCGAGGCGGCCGCAGGCGCGCTGCTCGCGTCGCCCGCGCTGGGCCAGGCCACGACGCGGATCGCCCAGCCCTCGACGCCGTCGCCGGTGGTGAGGTGCAGGCTGAAGCTCTCCGGATCCGAGAGCCCCAGCCCGAGCACGGAAAAGAACCCGACCCCGAACCGGCCGAGATCGATCCCTGGCCGCTTGTCCGTCGCGAACGGGATGAGCAGCCGTGAGAGGATTGCCCGGAGCCCCATGCCGGCGCCGGCGTCGCTGACCTCGACGCGCCCGTCGGTGACGGCGACGTCGACGACGGGCTGCGGCGCGCGGGCCGCGTCGGCCGCGTTGAGCACGAGCTCGATGAGCGGCCGGAGCGGATGCCCGAACTGGCGGCAGATCTCCTCGTCGAGGATCTTGAGCAGGTACGCGCGGTCGATGGGCGGCTCCGCGAGGTCGCGCTGCCCTGCGCACAGCGCCTCGAGCGCGGGGCGGTGCAGGCCGACGGCGACGAGCTCGTGCAGCGCCCCCAGAAAGTACAGCCCGGCGTCGCCCGGCAAAGGCGCGGCGCGTCGGTCGCCGCCCCCGTCACCCCCCGCTCCGTAGTGCGCGTGCACGCTCGACTGCTCCCCCTCACGCCCGCCCTCGACATGCCCCTGCGCGAGTTGCGCGCACCCACCGTGCGAATGCGCGCCGAGTGAGCGCCGAGTGGCGGACGAGCGAAGGCGCTTTCACCGCCCGTGCCGAGCCGAACCGTCGCGCGTCGACCGTCCGTCCTTCAGCGCGCGGCCGCCGGGGGCGTCGGCCTTCGCCGCTTCGGCCTACCCAGCGGCTTGGTGCTCGCGCGGCGAGCTCGGTGCGCCGCGCGCTTCGTCCTCGTCCGCGCCGCCCGCGCCCTGGGCGTCGCCGAGCCGCGCCGCGGCCCCGCGGGGGAGCGCTGCGCCCTGGGGGAGGGTGGTGCTCAGGGGCAGCGGCGTGACGCTCTGGGGCGGCGGCGTGACGCCCTGGGGCAGGTCGGAGAACTCGGGCAGGTCGGAGAGCGCGAGCGCGCTCCACTTGCCGGGGGGTGGGATCGACGTCACGCCGGCGCGCTCTCGCTCCAGGCGCGCGTTCAGCTCGCCCCCGATGAGCAGCGCCAGCGCCAGGAGCCACAGCCAGAACAGGAAGATCGCGACGGTCGCGAGGCTCCCGTAGAACGTGGCGTAGCGGCCGAGCGTGGCCACGTAGAGCGAGAAGAGGGTCGACACGGCGGACCAGAGCACCACCGTGAGCACCGCGCCCGGGAAGATCCGGCGTCGCTCGATGTTCGGGCGCTGGATCGAGATCCTGAAGAAGGCGGCGACCATGCAGATGACGAGGCCCCCGGGGAGGGCGAAGGCGACGATGCGGGCGCCGATCGATCCGGAGAGCGTGCCGATCAGCACGCCGACGCCTGCGACCACGGGCACCACGGCCAGGCTGGCCATCACGCACGCCGCCGCGATCGCCCTGCGCACGTACCAGGGGCGCTCGCGCGTGTTGTAGATCGTGTCGAACACGCCCATGGCGGTCGAGAGCCCGGAGGACGTGATCCAGAGGAAGCCGGTGATGCTGATCGGCGCGACCGCCGACGACTGCGAGAGCCGGATGAGCTCCTCCGAGACGAGCTTCGCGACGTCCGGGGGCGCCGCCTGCAGGATGGGCCGCACCACCACATCCGACCACTGGTGGATCCGGCTGAGCACATAGCCGGCGAAGGCGGCGAGCGGGATCAGGCTGAGGAACGCGTCGAAGGCCATCGCGCTCGCGGCCCGCGGCCCGTTGTGGCGATCCAGGCTGATGATGACGCTCCACACCGCCTTCGCCGCGCGGTGGCGCGCGATGTGTTGCCGGATCGGAGCAGGCACGGGCGCAGCGTCGCTCTCCCTCGTGCGGGGCGCAATACCATCCGCCCCGCCGCCGCGCGCGGCCGATCTCGGGACGGCGGCGATGTCCGCGCAGCGGCGCTCGGGCGCTCCAACGCTACGGCGCGCGCGCCTAGGCGTCGGTGTTCCTGTCGGCGGCGAGGAGGCTCTGTACGGCGTAAGGCACCGACTCGACGCCCGCGAGCTCGGCGAGGGCGTACGCGATGTGCTCGCGGCTCGCGTGCGGCGGGATGCCGACGATCGCCCACGAGCCGCCCTCGCCGCGATGCAAGTTGCTCCCGCGCTCGACGCGCATCGCGGCGAGCGCGGGGTAGACGGCCACCGTCATCCGCTTCGGCCGGAGGCGGTCCAGCGTGCGCATGGCAAAGGCGATCCGGTCGAACTCGCTGGGGTCCCGGTACTCGACGTGCCGCGCCCGGTCGAGCTCCACATGATGGGCATCACGCTCGCGCACGTCGTGAGCATAGCCCAAGGAGACCGCCGCGCCGCTCCGGCCTGCGGCCCCGGACGGCGGCTCGAGCCGGCTCGAGCGAGCCGCGGGTGCCGGCGCCGGCCGGCCATGCTACGCGCCGAAGCGCCATGGACAGCCTCCCCCTGCTCGCCGACCACCCGTACGCCTCCTTCCTCGATCAGGTCGAGAAGCCCGCGCGCTACGCGGGCGGCGAGGTCGGCTCGGTCGTGAAGGACTGGGCGTCGGTCGAGGCGCGCGTCTGCCTGGCATTCCCGGATGTCTACGACATCGGGATGAGCCACCTCGGCTTCAAGATCCTCTACAAGCTCCTGAACGACGACCCGCGCACGCTGGCCGAGCGCTGTTATACGCCCTGGATCGACATGGAGGCCCAGCTCGTGAAGCGCGGGCTGCCGCTCGTGTCCCTCGAGTCCGCGCGCCCGCTCAGGGACTTCGACGTCGTGGGCTTCTCCCTCCAGTTCGAGCTCACGTACTCCAACATCCTCACGATGCTGCACCTCGGCGGCATCCCGCTGCGCGCGGCGGACCGCGGCGAGGACGACCCGATCGTGATCGCGGGCGGCCCGACGGCGACCCACCCCGAGCCGATCGCCCCCTTCCTCGACGCCATCGTCATCGGCGACGGCGAGGAGAAGGCGACCGAGGTCGCCCTCACGTGGGCGCGGCTCAAGCGCGAGGGCGTGCCGCGGCGCGAGCGGCTCGTCGCGATCGCGCGCCTCGGCGCCGTCTACGTGCCCTCGCTCTACGCGACCCGGCTCGATCCCGACACCGGCTTCGAGGTCGTGGACCGCCCGCTCGCCTCCGGGATCCCTTTCCCGATCGAGCGCGCCCTCGTCGATCTGAACCAGTACCCGTTCCCCGACGAGAGCCCCACCGGCGGGCCCGAGGCCATCTTCGACCGCATGTCGATCGAGATCGCCCGCGGCTGCACCGAGGGGTGCCGCTTCTGCCAGGCCGGCATGATCTACCGACCCGTCCGCGAGCGCGATCCCGAGCAGATCGTCGACACCGTGATGCGCGCGGTGCAGAGGTCCGGCCAGGACGAGGTCTCGCTCACGGCGCTGTCGACCGCCGACGTCTCGTGCATCTCGCCGCTCATCAAGAAGGTCACCGAGCGCCTCACCGCGGAGCGCATCTCGCTCGGCGTCTCGTCGCTGCGCGCCTACGGGCTCGAGCCCGACCTGCTCGACGAGCTCAAGCGCGTGCGCGCGACAGGCCTCACCTTCGCGCCGGAGGCGGGGACCCAGCGGATGCGCGACGTCGTGAACAAGAACGTCACGGAGGAGCAGCTCCTCGAGACGGCCGAGCGCGTGTTCAGCCGGGGCTGGGGCAAGATGAAGCTCTACTTCATGATCGGCCTGCCGACCGAGACCGACGAGGACGTGCGCGGCATCGTCGAGACGGGCGCCCGCGCGGCCGGCGCCGGGCGGAGGGCGGCGGGCAAGGGCAAGCCGGTCGACGTGACGGTCAGCGTCTCGACCCACGTGCCGAAGCCCCACACGCCCTTCCAGTGGGCGGCGATGGACCCGCTCGGCGAGGTCGGGCGCAAGCAGCAGCTGCTCAAGGACACGGTGCGGCCGTATCGCGCCGTCACGCTGAAGACCCACGAGGCTCACGCCAGCGTCCTCGAGGGCATCTTCGCCCGCGGCGACCGCCCCCTCGCCGACGTCCTTGAGCGGGCCTGGCGGCACGGCGCCCGCTTCGATTCGTGGGAGGACCAGCTCGATCTCGCCGTGTGGGAGGAGGCGTTCACGCACGTCGGCGTCGACCGCGCGAAGTACCTCGGAACCCTCCCCGTGACGGCGCGCCTGCCCTGGGATCACATCGACGTCGGCCTCGAGGAGGGCTTCCTCGCGAAGGAGTACAGGAAGGCGCTCCAGAGCCGCCTGAGCCCGCCGTGCGGCAAGGTCGCCGGCGCGTTCGTCCACCACACGAACCTCGACGACGCCAAGGCCGACACGCGGCGGCTCGTCTGTTACGACTGCGGCGTCGCCTGCGACATGACGCAGATGCGCGAGGAGCGGCTCACCTTCCTCGATCGGCTCGGCGCCCACCGGCGCTCGCTGCCGGTGCTCACCGACGCAGGCGCCGCGCCGCCCGCGGCCGCCGCGGGTCCCTCTGGCGAGCCGGCGAGCGGAGGCGGAGCGGAGCGGGCGAGCGGAGGCGGAGCGGAGCGGGCGAGCGGAGGCGGAGCGGAGCGGGCGAGCGATGGCGGAGCGGAGCGGGTCAGCGCGCCCGCTGCGGAGCCGGCGAGCGGCGACGAGAGGGAGCCCTCGCGCGCCGCAGGGGAGGCGCCCCACCGCGCGCGGCGGAACGCGCCGGCGCCGAAGGGGCGCGGCGGCTTCCGCTACCGCTTCCGCTTCGAGAAGGCCGGGCCGATGGCGCTGCTCGGCCACCTCGACGTCGTGCGCGAGCTGCCCCGCGTGCTCCGGCGCGTCGGCGCGCCGATGACCTACACCGCGGGCTTCCACCCGAAGCCCGACATGACCTTCTCGCCGGCGCTCTCGCTCGGCGTGATCAGCCTCGACGAGTACGTCGACCTCCGCCTCGAGCGCGACCTCGATCCCGCCGCGCTCGACGCGCTCGTCGCCGCGATGTCGGCCGCGAGCCCGCGCGGGCTGGTGTTCCGCGGCGCCGTCAAGCTCGGCCCGGAGGACCCGTCCCTGAGCAAGCTGATCGCCGGCGCGCGCTACGCGCTCGCCTTCGCGCGCTCCGCGATCGGCGGCGACGCGGAGGCGCTCCTCGCGGCCCGCTGCAGCGCCGCCCTCTCGGCCGCGTCGCTCCCGATCCGCCGGGAGATCGAGCGGCTCGCCAAGATGGTCGACGTGCGCCAGTACCTCGTGCGGGCCGAGGTCGGCGGGCCCGAGGTCCACTCGGCGCTCGCGCGCGCCGGGCTCGTCGGCGACCTCGTCGCCCTCGAGGTCGAGGTCGACATCCGCGGCTCGGGTGCGGTGAAGTCGTCCGAGGTCGCGGCGGTGATCGCGGGAGAGCCGGGAGAGGCGCCGGGCGCGATCACGCCGCCGCCGCACCGCGCCGTGCGGCTTCAGCTGTTCGGCCGCGCCTCGCCGGCGGGCTCCGCAGCGGGCGAGCGCTTCTCGCTCTTCGATCTCGAGCGGGCGCGCCGCGTCAAGTCGGCTCCGGAGCAAACACCCGCCCTCCCGGTCGCCGCGGACGCCGAGTGAGCCAGCCCGGGACGGTCGCGTCGTAAAGATCCTCCCGGCGGCGGCGGCGGCGGCGTACGGGGCGCGAAGCGCGAAGCGTGGAGCGCGCGCGGGCGATCGCTCGTGGATCGGCTACGCTGGGCTTTGCTTTATGGCGAAGGAGGGTCACGAGATGGCGTGCTGCGCCGCGCGCCTGGCCGCGGCGGGGGCGGTCGGCGCGAGCGTCGCGCACGAGCTGCGCAACGCCCTCGCGGTCGCGGAGTCGTCGCTCTACCTGGCGCAGCGCGATCTCGACGATCGGCCTTGCCTGCTGCGCCACCTCGATCGGGTGACGTGCGAGATCCGCAAGGCGCACGAGGTCATCGGCAGCGTCCTCGGGCTGGCGCGCGGCGAGCCGCTGCGGCGCGAGCCGGCGCACCTCGGCCGGCTCATCGAGAGCGCGCGGCACGCGCTGGTGTTGCGCACGGCGGTCCGGTTCGAGGTCGCCGTCGCGCCGGCCGACCTCACGCTCCTGTGCGACCCGATCCTTCTCGAGCGCGTCTTCTCGAACCTCTACCTCAACGCGATCGAGGCGTTCGACGAGGGGGCCGGCGGCGTGATCGTCACGCGGGCGTGGAGGGGCGATGAGCGCACGCACCTCGAGGTCGAGGACAACGGCCCCGGCGTTCATCCGTGCGTGGCCGACCACCTCTTCGATCCGCTCGTGACCGCCAAGGTGAAGGGGACCGGCCTCGGCCTCGCGCTGAGCCGGGTCATCGTCGAGGCGCACGGCGGCGAGATCGCCGCGACGGCGGGCCGGTGCGGGGGCGCTGCGTTCCGCATGTGGTTGCCGAACGCGTGACGGCCGCGGAGCGTGGCGAGCGTCGCCGGGACGCCACCTCGACGTGCTAACGTCCTCTCATGCAGGTCAAGCGCCGGACAGCGGAGCGAGGCCCTTTCCGCGCGGAGCACCTCCGCGCGGGTGATCCGTACGAGCTGTCGAACGGCCACCCCGTCTACTGCGCCCCCACGGGGGGGCGCGCCTCGGGGCCGAACCACCTGGGCAGCTCGGTCGTCGGGTGGGACCCGGCGGTCAAGGAGGTGGGCGTGGACACGGGGTACTCCCCAGATCCGGGCACTCTCCTGGCGCCGGACGTCGCGGTAGGGAACGTGCCCGACAGGCCGGGCTGGGTGAAGGGCGTGCCGGAGCTCGCGATCGAGTACGCCGACGTGGGGCAGGACGAGGCGGCGCTGAAGGAGAAGATCGCCGACCTGCTCGCGGCCGGTACGAAGCTCCTGTGGGTTGTGCGCCTCATCGGTCCACGGCGGGTCGAGGTGCACGAGCCGCACCGGAAGGTGCGCGTCGCGCTCCCCGGAGAGCAGCTGAGCGCGCCGGGCATCCTGAAGAACGCGGTCCGCGTCGAGGCGCTCTATGACCGAAGCGAGGCGGAGAAGAGCACGCTGACCAACCTCCTCCAGCGGCGTGGATACGAGGATCTCGATGCCGTGCTCGATGCAGGGCGCGAGGAAGGTCGCGAAGAGGGGCGCGAGGAAGGTCGCGAAGCGGGGCGCGAGGAGGGGATCCTCGAGGGCAAGCGCGACGCGCTGAGGCGTGTCCTCGATCGGCGAGGATTGCGGCTCACGAAGGCGGCCGCGGCGAAGATCTCGGCGTGCAGGAGCGAGCGCGAGCTCGACCGCTGGCTCGACCGCGCCCTCGTCGCGTCGGCCACGGCGGAGGTGTTCCGCCGCGCGGGCCGCTGACCCGGGCCCGCGCGCCGCATGGATCAGGCGCGGCCGCGGCCGCCGACGAGCTCGGCGATGGCCTCTCCCAGGCCCTCCAGCGTGAGCGCGAACATCGGGAAGATGCCCTTGATCGCGTCGACGGTCGGGTGGGGGTAGGGGCCGATCCCATCCGGGTTCAGCCACACGGCGCGATCGAAATGGTCGCGGAGCATCATCAGCCAGGCGACGCCGGGCAGCCGCGCGTCGGGGTCGAACGAGGAGCCCGCACCGCCGCCGGAGCCCGACGAGCCGAGCAGCTCGTAGGGCGCCATCGAGGCGTCTCCGACCATCACGAGCTTGTGGTGCTTGCCGCACTCGCGGAGGAGCTCGCGCACCGGGATCGGGTCGAGGAGCCCCTCGGTCCTGAAGACCCTCTCGTAGACGCAGTTGTGGAAGTAGTAGCTCCTCAGCTCCTTCCAGTGCGTCGCGCGCTTCGCCGCGCTGAAGAGCTGCGACACGAGCGCGGCGCTGGGATCCATGGAGCCGCCCACGTCCATCATCAGGATCACGCGCGTGTTCGGCCGGCGCGGGGGCCGCGTGACGATCTCGATCTCGCCCGCGTTCCTGGCCGTCGCGTCGATGGTCGCCTCGATGTCGAGCTCGCGATCGCCGCCCTCGCGCGCGAAGGCGCGCAGCTTGCGCAGCGCCACCTCGATCTGGCGCACGTCGAGCGTGAGATCGCTGCGGTAGGGGCGGTAGCGGCGGGCGTCGGCGTTCTGCACGGCGCCGCTGCGCCCGCCTGCGGGGCCGCCGACCTGGATGCCGCTCGGATGGAAGCCGCCGCGGCCGAACGGCGAGGTGCCGCCGGTCCCGATCCACCGGCTCCCCCCGTCGTGGCGCTCGCGCTGCTCGCGGAGGCGCTCCTCGAACCGCCGGAGCACCTCTTCCAGATCGAGCTCCTCGATCATCGCCCTCTCCTCGTCCGAGAGGGCGCGCATCTTGATGGGATCCCGGAGCCACGAGAGGAGCTCCTCCGTGACCGCCTTGGCCTCCACGTGCACGCCGCGGAAGTGCTGGGCGAACGCCAGATCGAAGTCGTCGAGGTGCGCCTCCGAGTGGACGAGCATCGCCCGCGCGACGTGGTAGAAGCCTTCGAGCGAGCTCTCGTGGAGGCCAGCGGCGAGCGCGCGCGCGAGGCCGACGGCCTCCTGGGCGCCGACAGGGACCTTGCGGGCCCGGAGCTCGTAGAGGAACGCGACGAACATCGCTACGACCGGAACCGCCTGCCGCCCGCCAGCTGATCGGCCAGCGCGACAAGGTCCTGCTCCTTCTTGAGCAGCGCGCCGAGGAACGGCAGCGCCTTGTCGAGCTTCACCTCACCCACGCCCGCCCTCCGCAGGACGGCGATCCAGTCGATGAGCTCGCTCGTCGAGGGGCGCTTCCGGATCCGTGTGTTCTTCCGGATCTCGTAGAAGACCTGCATCGCCTGGTCGGCGAGCGTCCGATCGAGATCGGGGTGATGGACGCGGATGATCTCCCGCATGAGCTCGGGCTCCGGGAAATCGATGAAGTGGAAGACGCAGCGGCGCAGGAAGGCGTCCGGCAGCTCCTTCTCGTTGTTGCTGGTGATGATCACGACAGGCCGCTCCCGCGCGGTGATCTCGTCGCCGGTCTCGGCGACGCGGAAGCGCATCCGATCGAGCTCGTGGAGGAGATCGTTCGGGAACTCGAGATCCGCCTTGTCGACCTCGTCGATGAGGAGCACGACGCGCGCCGAGGCGTTGAACGCATTACCGAGCGGGCCGAGCTTGATGTACCTGCGGATGTCGCGGACGTCGCCGTCGCCGAAGCGCGCGTCGTAGAGCCGCTGCACGGTGTCGTAGACGTAGAGCCCGTCCTGGGCCCGCGTGGTGCTCTTGACGTGCCAGGTGATGAGCTCGGCCGACAGGCTCCGAGCGATGGCCTCGGCGAGCAGCGTCTTGCCGGTGCCGGGCTCTCCCTTGACGAGGAGCGGCCGCTCGAGCACCAGCGCGCAGTTGACGGCGGCCTCGAGCGCCTCGCTCGTGAGGTAGCGTTCGGTGCCGCGGAAGCGGCGGAAATCGGACATGCCGCAACGGTAGCACCCCCGGCCGAGCGCGGCGGACAGCGCCGGATCAGAGCCAGTCGCG
The DNA here is from genome assembly GCF_051521375.1 of Sorangium sp. So ce693. NCBI lineage: Bacteria > Pseudomonadati > Myxococcota > Polyangiales > Polyangiaceae > Sorangium > Sorangium sp. So ce693. The sequence goes on along the minus strand of NZ_CP150347.1, from coordinate 9,430,582 downwards.
CGCGAGGTAGGCCGTCCACGATGCGGCGCGCTCCCAGAGCGGGCGCCGGGCCCAGCGCGCGACGGTGATCTCGCGGCAGTGGGCGAGGTCGTCGGCGAACATCCGCTCCATCGCGCCCGCGAACCCGCGGTGCGAGATGATGGCGTTCACCTCGAGGTTCATGCGGAGCGACTGGCTGTCGAGGTTGGTGGAGCCGACGGTGGACCAGAGGCCGTCGATGACCGCGGTCTTCGCGTGAAGGACGCGGCCGCGCCACTCGAACATGCGCGCGCCGGCGTCGAGCAGGTGGCCGTAGATCGCGCGCGACGCGAGCAGGACCGCGGGCACGTCGGTGGTGCCGGCGACCATGATCCTGACGTCGACGCCGCGGCGAGCCGCGGCGGAGAGCACGTGGATGATCCGGAGCGGCGGCAGGAAGTAGGCGTTGGTGATGAAGATCCTGCGCCGGGCGCGCTCGATGGCGAGCCGGTAGGCTTCGCGGATGCCGTGGCGGTGCCTCCGGCGGGGGAGGTCGTTGCTGATGATCTGCACGGCCGGGTCGGGCCTGCGCTCGGCGTAGCCGTAGCGCTCGTCGTCGATGGGAGCGCCGCCTGTGCGCTGCCACGTGCGCAAGAAGAAGTACTGGAGCTCGGCGGCGGCGGGGCCCTCGATGCGGAGGTGGGTATCGCGCCAGTCGGCGCCGCCATCCTCCGGAGCGGCGTAGTCGTCGGAGAGGTTGAGGCCGCCCGTGAAGGCGACCGCACCGTCGACGATGAGCGCCTTGCGGTGGTCGCGGCGGGCGACCTTCCCGAGGGGGGCGGAGAGGTCGAGGGGGCGGAAGGCGAGGGGGCGGACGCCGGCGCGGCGGAGCCCGTCGAGGAAGGACGACGACACGGAAGAGCCCCAGGCGTCGAAGAGGACGTTCACCTCGACGCCGGCCGCCGCCCGCTCCATGAGCGCCTCGGCGAAGCGCTGGCCGGTGCGATCGCCCCGGAGGATGTACGTCTCGAGGCAGATCGTGCGCCGGGCGCGGGCGATGGCCTCGAGCATGGCCGGGTACGCCTGCGCGCCGTCCTTGAGGAGCGCGAGTCGGTGCGCGCCGACGGTCATCTCGGCGAACGCGGGCGCGGTAGGGGGCTGGGACATGCGGCGGGGGCCAGGCTGCCCGGGACGAGGCGGCGCGATGATAGCGCGGACGGGCGCGCGACGCCGCGGCGTGATGCTTGGCCGGCGTCGGTCAGCGGTCGATTCCGCGGGCCTCGCCTCGGCCCGCCATCGCGTCCGGCAGGCCAGGGGCGACGCTGCACCGCGCCGAACATTCATGTCCTCGGGCAGAAGCGGTATGCGGAGCTACCCGCGTATCTCGGGGGCTGAGACGTAGCGTCCATGTCCTTTGCCCGGAGTGAGGCCGCGCGGTTCATGAGGCCCCACCTGTCATCGACTGTCCGAACGAGCACAACCACACGTGGGCATCGAGCTCAACCGGCGCAGCATCCGTCGGGGGCGGCGACCTGTCTGCTCCATCGGAGGAAAAGGGGCGCGGCCAGGTGGCGTTGCTTGCCCCTACCTACGCGAGCACCTAGCCTGGACCGCGAACGAAACCAGCGCAGCGCGGAGGGAAACACCATGATGCCGATGATGAGCCTGCCGATGATGGGGCCTATGGGGATGATGCCCCAGACGATGGGAATGATGCCGCAGATGATGGGGATGATGCCGCAGACGATGGGGATGATGCCGCAGATGATGGGCATGATGCCCCAGATGATGGGCATGATGGGTCAGATGCCGATCATGGCGCGGATGACCTGTGAGATGGATAAAGAGGGTATGGTCTGCAAGATGATTCCCATGGATGGCATGGGGATGGACATGCTGCGCCAGCGCTGCGAAGCCATGATGAAGATGATGGGAATGGGCATGCCCATGATGATGATGTGCGGCAACATGCCAATGATGATGTGCATGAGCACCGGCATGGGCGTCGGCGCGAGCGGCACGAGCAACATGGGCGCCGGCTCGAACGTCGCCAGCATATCCAGGTGAGCGCGGCGGCGCGGCCGGCATCTCCCGAGCGCAGCGCAGAACACACGGAATCGCCGCGGCACCGGAGGGAGAAGAGCAGCGCCGGGAGACGTCCTTTTCCTCTCGGCGTCCTGGCGCCTCGGTGATCCGAGCTGTCGAGCGCCCCTGTCAGCCCGTCTTCTCGACGTACGTCATCACCAGGTAAAGGATGACCTGCTGATCGGTCAGGTTCCTGTACTGATGAGGCACGTCGGCGTCGAACATGATCGCGTCGCCGGTCGCAAGCACATGGCGCTCGGCGCCGACGACCATCTCCAGCGTTCCGGAGGTCACCACGAGGTTCTCCACGGTGCCCGGAGGGTGAGGATCCGCGTGTTCCGTGGCGAGGGGCGCGAGCGTGATCTCGTAGAATTCGACGGTCCTCGGCACGTCGAACGGGAACAGCGCGCGGGACGTGAACGAGCCGTCATGCGACGTCAACACCTTGGCGCGCGCGGCCAGGATGAGCGATGTGCCGCCGAGCGACTGGTCGCTGATCAGCGCCGAGAAGGGCACGCCGAGCGCCCGCGCGATCTTCCAGAGCACGTTGATCGTCGGCGTGCTCTGGCCGAGCTCGATCTGGCTGAGCATCGCCCGGCTCACGCCAGACGCCTTCGCCAGCCGCTCGAGGGAGAGCCCTCGCTTGGTCCGGAGGCGACGCAGGTTGGCCCCGACGATGCCGGTGAGCGCCGAGGAGGCGTCCTGCGGGGCCATCTCGTAGGCCCAGGCGTCTCCGGAGGCCTCGTCCACGTCCCGCTGCGGCCCCTCTCCGTTTGCGCGGCTGGAGTACGAGCTCGCGGGGCCAGCGACGCTCTCCGGTCTGCGCTGCGAGCGCGGTCCAGCGGGCGATGAAGGGCGCCCCGCCGATACGGCGGACGCTTGCACGCCGTTCTGGTAGCCCTCCACGGGCAACGACGCGCCGAGCCCATCGCCGGAAACGAGCCCAGGAGAGCTCCGTGGTGTGTTCTGACGGACGGTCTTCATCGCATCTGCCAGACGGGCATCCACGTCCACATCGGGAACCACCAGAGGGCGACCTGCATGGTCAATGAGCTGCCCGGCAACGGCTTCCTGTCGGGAGTATGCTCGTTCCGAGCCACCCGCCGCTGCTGCCGGTATTCCTCGAGGTCGATCACTTGAGCACTCTGGGGGCGCATCCGCTTACCTCCAACCCGTAGGTCCATCATCCGTTATAGCGGATTGTTTGTCAAGGGACAGCTCGGCCATGACGCACGAGGGTCGGCACGCTGCGTTGGCCCGGGGACGGTACGATGCCCTCTCGTCCGTGGCGACGGGCACCTGCCTCTCCGCCCATGCCGAGAAAATCGAGCTTTTCATCCGCCCTGTCCATGTTCAGGGCGTGCAAGGATGAGGCTGCTTTGTGTTGACGCGTTGCGTCTTTTGCGGCTGGGCGGAGCGAAGCGCCTCCGAAATAGTGGACGATGCGGAGTGTGGGCCGCCTGAGAGTGCGCTCGTCGCGCGCATCGGGATCGCCGGCGCGGCCCACCCGCGCGAGCGGTTCACCCGTGGCGGGGGAGCGGACGTTGGTGCTTTCCAGGAACATCCGGCGCGCGCCGCGCTCTGTCCTCCTATCGCAGCGCGGCCGCGGAGAGGGCGAGTGCGCCGCGACAACACGAACACACAAGGAGGCAGCCATGGCGGGCGTCGACGTGGGAGGTGGCGAGAGGCGGGCGCGAAACAGCGAGATCAACATGATTCCGTTCATCGATCTGCTGATGGTGACCATCGCCTTCCTGCTGATCACGGCGGTGTGGGTCACGAACTCGCGGCTCAAGACGAGCGCGGAGGTGCCTGCTGCCGCGGGGTGCGGTGAGGAGTGCCAGAAGGAGCCTCTCAGGACGATGCATGTCCACGTCGGCGAGGATCAGTTCAACCTCGTGTGGAAGCAGGGCGCGACTGTCCTGAGCGAGGTGAGCGTCCCCAAACGTCCTGTCGAGATCGGCAGGGCGGGAGCCACCGCGATCCGTTACAGAGAGCTCGGCGAGGCCATCCAGCGCGAGTGGGAGCGGAGCGGCGAGCACCGCGCGCCGAGCGATCGCCGCGCCGACCAGGCGGTGCTCCACAGCGACGACAAGACGCCGTTCCGCGAGCTCGTCGCCGTGCTCGACGCGATCAATGCCCCGCGCCGAACCGTCCTCCTCCAGGACGGCCGCAGCGCGGAGATGCCAGCCTTCCTAGCCACCTTCTCAGCGCGATAGAGCGGCGTCGTCTAGAGACGGGCGGGAAGTTACGCGGTGAACTCGGTCGTCAGCGCGACCCAGTTCGAGGGCGGGCGGACGGCGTAGCTCAGGGCCAGGACCTCGATCAGCACCACCCGGTAGATCGCGTGGACGTCGTCGACGTCGACCTCGTGCGCGTTCGCCTCGAGCGCCGCGTCGAGGTGCTCCTGCACGAAGGCGAGGACGTCGGGCTGCTCCATCGCGATGACGTCGTCCGAGTCGACCGCCTCGGCAGGATCGTGGAGGCGGATCTGCTCGTCCAGGTTCAGCGACTCCTCGACGCCCGTGAGCGCCGTCTCGGTGACCTCGTCGAGGTCCTGACCGAACAGCTCGTCGAAGGCGAGCCAGATCGCGAGCGTCAGGAAATAGCCGAGGGCGAGCGCCGTCTCGTCGAGCGGGCCGGAGAGCACCGAGGAGATCCGGTCCGCGAGCGCAGGCTGCGTCTGCTCGAAGCGCGTGAACGCGTCGTCGAGCTGCTTGCGCGAGTCGTCGTCATCCTCGGCGAGCTGATCCTCGATCTCGGACAGGACGCGCGCCGGCACCTGAGCGTACGAGGGGACGGGGCGAATGGCTGCGCGGCGTACCCACACGCGGACAACCTAGCACACGATGGCGCGGCTCATGGAGCGAGCAGCCGGATGCTCGACGCCGGAACCCACCCCTCCGTTGCGCCCCAGCGGACCTCCGCGAGCCCGCCCGATCTCCTGCCGACCTCGACCGACGCACCCTCGGGGATCGCGCTGTGCTCCGCGCGGGGCAGCGCGCGCCCGTCCTCGTCGAGGAGCCGGACCTCGGGGACCACCACGACGCCGGCCCGGGTCGTGAGGCGGAGGTGCCGCGCCGCATAGGTGAGCGGCACCAGCGCGAGCAGCGCGACGAGCGCCGTCGGCGCAAGGACGCTGCCCGCGACGTGCGCAGGGCCGGCAGGGCGGCGCCGCAGGACCACGCCCAGGGCGAGGAGCAGCGACGCGAGGAGCGCGGCCGCCGCCCACGTGCGCTCCGAGGCGAGGCCGACGATGACCCGGCCGAGCGTCGGGCGCACGTCGACCGCATCCGTGGCGCGGCGCGAGCGCCGGCGGGTGATCTCGGCGCGCACGAGATCCAGCGCGCGATCCGCGTCGGCGTCGCCCGGACGGAGCCGCAGCGCCTCCTCGAACGCGGCCGCCGCCCGGCCGAGGTCGCCGGGGCGATCCGCGCCCTCGCGGACGCGCGTGACGTAGGCGAGCCCGCGGTTGTAGCTCGCGTCCGGGTGCACGAAGCCGCGGTCGGCGAGCAGCTCGAACGTGTCGATCGCCGCGCCGTACTCGCCGCGGTCGAGCGCCGCCGTGCCTTCCTGGAACATCACCTCCGGGGACTCCGCCGGCTGCGCGCGCGCCTCGCTCGACGGCAGCGCCGGCGCGAGGCTGGCGGCGAGGAGGAGCGCGCCGGCGAGGAGGCGCCTGCGGCGGCCGTTCATGCGGGCTTCCATCGCGAGAGCTCGGTCACGACGGCGCGGCTCTGCTCGACGAGCGCCGCGGCGGCGGCGCCGCCGCCCTCCTGCGCGGTCGGCTCGAAACGGATCGCCTCGCACGCGGCCAGCGCCTCGCACGCGCGCGACGAGAGCGGCTCGGGGACGCCGCGCCGGCCGAGCTCGCCCGGGAGCTCCGCGAGCAGGACGCCGCGCGAGCGGAGGCCCGTCGCGGACTCGATCGCCCGGTGCACCGCGCGCTCGATCGCCGCGGCCGTCGCCCCGAGATCTCCCTGCGCGGCCGCCTCCTCCGCTTCGCGCTGGGCGATCGCCGCGAGCCGGGCGGGCGAGCTCGCGCCCGCCGCGCGGCGATCGCGCGCCCGGCGCAAGAGCCGATCGCCCGCGCCGAACAGCGTGACGGCGAGCGGCGGCGCGGCCAGGAGCAGCCAGAACGGCGCGCCGTCGAGGGGCAGCGTCGCGGGCGGGGTGTGCGGGCCGAGCGACGTGCGGAGCCCCGGCATGCCGGCGAACGGCGCGCCGCGGCCAGCGCCGTCGCCCTCGGCGAGAGGCGCCCTGGACGGCGGCCCGGACGACGCCGGAGGAGCCACCGGGCTGACCTGGACGACGCCGAGCTCGGCGCGCTCGACCACGTAGCGCTTCTGCGCCGGATCCCAGTAGGGGAGCTCGATCTTGCCGAGTTCGACCGCGCCGCTCTCCTGGATCCGGACGACGTAGCCGAACGAGCGGGTGCCGCCGATCGCGCCGCCGCGCGGCTCGATCGCGTCGCGCTTCTCCGGGTCGAGCCAGTCGAGCCCGGTCCGCTCCGGCACCCGGAGCGACTGGGGGAAGTTGCCGGTGCCCGCGATCTGCACGTTCACGGCCACCGAGCCGCCCTGCTCGATCTGGCGCGGCTGCACCGTCGCCTTGAGCGTGAACTGACCGACGTCGCCGACGGCATAGCCGGACGGGCGGCCGGCGAGGGGCGGCTCCGTGACCTTGACGACGACGTCGTTCGATTCGCGCAGCACGCGCGCGCCGATCCGGCGACCGGTGATGCGCGTCTGCATGCTGCCCGTGCGCAGCTCGCCCGTCTTCAGCGGGAACAGCGCCAGCTTGTCGACGAGGCGGGCCGCATAGCGGTACCCGCCGACCCGCGTGTACACGGGCCGTTCGGTGCGGGGGTCCTCGAGGAGCGTGTGGCGAAGGAAGTCCGGCGCGGGCGCCGCGCGGGGCTCGGTCATCTCGGCGTTCTCGCGGAAGTACAGGTAGAACGAGACAGTGACCTGCTCGCCGACCACCGCGGTCGTCTTGTCGGGGATGGCGCGCAGGAACACCACCGGGTCGGGCTCGCGCGGCATCGCCAGCTCTGTCGCCTCGGCCTCGGGCTGGTCCTGGGTCGCCTCGTCGTCGAAGAGGCCGCCCGGACCGCCGAACGGCCACGGGAAGCCCTGCAGCGGGCCGCCGGGCAACAGGAACGGGTTGCTCGGCCGGCGAGGCCGCCCGCTCGCCGGCGCGACCTTGATCAGGATCGGAGCCGCCGGCAGGCGCCTGCCGTTCCAGGAGATCGTCGGCCCCGGGATGGTGTAGCGGCCGGGTTTGTTCGCGACGATCTGCCACGTCGCGCTGATGCCCAGCTGCGTGATCATGACGCCGCCCCCGAGCTGCGTCTTCATCTGCGTCCCGATGCTCGGGCCGGAGACGATGGAGAGGTCGGGCGGGACACGCAGCTCCGGATCGGAGGGCATGCCGGCGCCGCGCTCGACGAGGGCCTTCACCTCGACCGTGAACGGCTCGCCGACCTCGACGTCGGTGGAGCTCGCGCGCGCCGTGAGCTCCGGCTGCTGCTGGGCACGCGCGCGGAGCGGGGCGATCAACGCGAGCAACGCCACGAGCAGCGCGGTCGCGAGCGGCGCGAGGCGCGGGGGGGCGAGCGCGAGCGTCACTTGTCCTCCATGCCGCGGCCGCGCCGCATACCGGCCTTGTTCTTCGCCTCCTGCTCCTGATACGTCGGCGCCTCCTCGAGCTGGTCGAGGATGCGATCGTCCTGCCGACCGGTCTGCGGCGGCTCCTGGGGCTGCTCGCGCGGCGGCTCGGGTTGCTCGGGTGAGCCGGCGTCGGGCGTCTGATCCTGCGGGCCAGCGTCGGGGCTCTGATCCTGGTCGCCGCCGTCGTTGCCCGCGTCCTGGCCGCCGCCGTCGTCGCCCGCGTCAGGCTCGCCGCCGTCGTTGCCCGCATCCTGGTCGCCGCCGTCGTCGCCCGCGTCGGGCTCGGCGTCGGGCGGCGCATCGGGCTCGGCGTCCGGCGGCGCATCGGGCTCGGCGTCCGGCGGCGCGGCGTCCTTCTGGTCCTCGATGCGCCGCAGCGCGATCGCCCGGTTCCAGGCCGCGTCCCGGCCGACGCCGTCGCCGCCGGCCTCCTCGAGGACCCCGGGGATGATGGCCAGCGCCTGGTCGTAATACGTCACCGCATCCTCGTACTTGCGCCGCAAGAACTCGAGGTTGCCGGAGAGGTAGCGGGCCCGCGCGCGCAGGTCGGCCGGCACGCTCGGATCGGCCCCGATCGCCTTCACGAGGACCAGCGCGCAGTCGATCTCGATCCCGCGCAGCGCGTCGCTCTGCTCCTGCTCCGGCCCGCCGTCCGCGAGCCCCTCGTCACCGAACCGATGACCGTAGCGCTCGGCCAGGTGGAACAGCGTCAGCCCGAGATCGAACGAGCCGTTCGGCTTCTGGCGAACGGAGTCCGGCAGCCCGATGCCGGCGTCGCTGCACGCGCCCGTCCCCAGGTAGCTCTCGAGGGCCTGCGCGGCAGACTCGAGGTTGCCCGCGTCGAGATCGCGGATCGCCTGGTCGACCGCCGGCGCGTTCCGCTCGAACGGGGACGTCGGATCCCACCCGCTGCACCCGGTCGCCGCCGAGAACGCGGCCCCGGTGAGGCACGCGGCGGCGAGCCCGATCGCGATCCAGCGCCCCCGGCGCGCGAAGAACCCGGCGAGATCCACGCGCTTGCGATCACGACGCGGCATGCTGCCCTCCCGCGTTGCCCCGAGGCGTCGGCCCCGCTCCCGCCGCGAGGTCCGCGCCGAGCGGGCGCCCCTTCAGCAGCCCGGCGCGCTTCGGCGCGGCCTCGGGGTGTGTCGCCACGAAGCGACGGCGCGGAGCGTCCTTGAGGAACACCTCGGCGATGAGGAGCAGGATCGCGAGGCCGAGCGGGTAGAAGTAGACGTCCGCGTAGACCGTCTCGACCCGCTCCGAGAGCTCGCTCTTCATCTGCCGCCTGAGCTCCGCGGCGATCGTCTCGATGCCCGTGGTCCCCTTCTCCGCGCGGATGATCTGCCCGCCCGGCGTCGCCTGCGCGATCGACGCGAGCTGCTGCTCGCCCGACAGCGACAGCTCGGTCGTGAGCGGCTTGCCCTGGCGATCCGTCCGCCACCCGACGATGCGGCCGTCCTGGCCGATCTCCGGGATCGGCTCCGGCGTGCGCCCGCCGATCTGAACGACGTGGATCGTCGTGCCCTGGGCGCCGATCGCCTGGGCGACGCTCAGCGGGTAGCCCTCGAGGTCCTCGCCGTCCGTGACGAGCAGGATGATCCGCTTGTGCTCGGCGGACTTCGGATCGCGCCTCAGGAGCTCGTTCGCCTGGTCGAGCGCGCGCGCGATCGCCGTGCCGCCGATCGGCATGTCGTTGGGGTCGAGCTGGCGGAAGAACTGCGCGATCGCCGCGCCGTCGGCGGTCAGCGGGAAGCCCATCGGCTCGCCGGCGAACGCGACCGCGCCGAAGCGCGCGCCCTCGAGATCCTTGATGAGGCGGGCGACCTCGACCTTCGCCCGGAAGATGCGGGACGGCTCGACGTCGCGCGCGTACATGCTCTTCGAGTAGTCGAGCACGATCACCACGTCGACGTTGGTCGCCGGCACGAGCCGCGTGCCTTTGCCGTACTGGGGGCGCGCCGCGGCCACGAACGCGAGCGCCGTCGCGAGCACGAGCAGCACGCCCTTCCAGGCGCGGCGCTTCGCCGGATCGGCGGTGGTGAGCGCCTTCACGCGATCTTCGTCGCCGAAGCGCTTGATGGCGCGCGCCACGCCGAAGCCGCCGAGGATGAGCAGGAGGCCGATCAGCGCGGCGAACGCCGTCCCGAGCAGGAACCAGGGAGCCGCAAAGTTCACGGGAACCTCCGGAGCAGCCAGGCGCGCAGGAGCGCGTCGAGCCCGATCAGGAACACCCCGGGCAGGAGCAGGAACGGGAAGAGATCCTCGTACGCGGCGCTCGACGCCTCGAAGCGGGTCTTCTCCAGCCGGTCGAGCACGTCGTGCATGCTGGCCGCGAGCCCCTTCGCGTCGGTCGCCACGTACGACGCGCCGCCGGTCTTCTGCGCGATCTCCTGGAGCAGCGCGGGGTTCACCGGGAAGCGGTGGCGCACGTAGCGCGGCTGCCCGAAGAGATCGATGCCGTCCTCGACCTCGACCTCGTCGTCGGTGCCGATCTGGATCGTGTAGACCTTCGCGCCGAGCGAGGTCGCGAGGTGGGTCGCGTACTCGGGGGAGATGGCCCCGGCGTTCGAGTCGCCGTCGGTCAGGAGGATGACGACCTTCGACTGCGCGTCGCTCCTGCGCAGGCGCGCGACCGCGGTGCCGAGCGCGTCGCCGATCGCCGTCGCGCTGCCGTCGATCACGTTGAGCGTCATCTGCGAGACCATCTGCGTCAGCAGGTGGTAGTCGAGCGTCGGCGGCGACAGCACGTAGGCGGCCTTGCCGAAGACGACGACGCCGAGGCGATCGGTCCTCCTGCGGCTGATGAAGTCCTGGAGGACGAGCTTGGCCGTGTCGAGCCGGGTCAGCCGCTTGCCGCGCGGCAGCTTCGGCTGGCCGGGGAGGTCGCTCGGCCGCGCGTCGAGGATCGCGCGCATCGAGCCCGACAGGTCGAGCGCCACGACGATGTCGATGCCCTTGTCGTCCGAGCGCTGCTCGCGGAGCACGCTGACCGGCCGCCCCATCGCGAGGACGAGCAGCGCGAGCGCCACGGCGCGCAGCACGCCCGGCAGGTCGCGCAGGTGGCTGCGCAGGCCGCGCGGCCCGCGCGCGAGCGGCGCGACCGTGCCGAGCCGGAGCCGCGGCCTGCGCGCGTCCTCCGCGAAGATGCCCCAGTACCAGACGACGGGCACCGCGATGAGCGCGAGCAAGAACCAGGGGTTCTGCCAGCTCGCCGAGGACCAGGCCTCGCGGCGCGCGAGGTAGGGGTACACGCAGGCGACCGCGGCGACGACGAGCGTCGCGATGAGGGCGAGCGATGCGCGCTTCGTGCGGCTCAAGGCGCCTCCTCCGGCGCCCCGGACGGGCGAGCGGGCGGCTGCTGCCCGCCGGCGGGCGAGCTCCGGGGGCCGGCGCCGTCGCCGGGCCGCGCCGCCGGCGGGGTCGTGCGGTGCACGATGTTCTCGCCGTCGTCGAGCGCCGTGAGGCAGTCGGCCTCGCTCGGCTGGAGGCGCGCGAACTTCACGAGATCGCAGTCGGCGAGGAACCGCGCGATCTGCGGCAGCACCGGCACGGGCGGGCGCACCCGCGCGAGCAGCTCCCGCATCTCGTCGCTCGTCGTCTCGAGGCCGTCGAAGCCGTACCGCGCGCCGAGGTACTTGCGCACGCAGTCGCTCACGCGGTCGAAGTACTCACCGGTCCGCCCCTCGCCGAGCAGGTCGGAGCGCCGGAGCGCCTCGAGCTCCTCGAGCGCGGCGATCCACGGCAGCTTGGGCGGCGGCGCGACCACGACGCGGGGCCGGCGCAGCCAGCGCCGGACCAGCCACGCCACGAGCAGCCCGAGCGCCGCGCCGATGAGGATGCCGACCGTGAGCTGCTTCGCGAGCACCCACTCCTCCCGCTGCGGCCGCGGCGGCGGGTTCGGCTTGACCTTGGGATCCCGCTCGTTGGCGATCGGGTCCTCGATCACGATCTCGTGCGGCCGGGTGCAGACGGTGACGAGCTCCCCGCTCGCGCGGGACACGGCGATCGGCACCGGCGGCAGCAGGAGGGCGCTCCTCCCGGGCTCCTTGGGCAGCGGGACGAACGGGATGACGAGCTTGGTCGTGGCGCCGGCGTCGGTCGCCGTCGTCGTGCTGGTCGGCCCCGCGCCCGCGTCGGCCTCGGGCAGGACGAACCCCGCCTTCTGGATCGCGCGCGCGGCGTCGCTGTCGCCCTGGACCTTGAAGCCCTCCGGCAGCACCGTCTCGCCCTTGCCGTGCGTGACCGTGATCTCGAGGTGGGCCGCGTACCCGCTGAACCCGTTCTTCGGGAACGTCTCCTCGATCCGGGGGCGCGTCGCGCCGGGCGGCACGTGCTCCGCGCACGAGGCCCACACGCTCTCGCCGCGCTCCTTCGCCGCCGGCGCTGCCGGCGCCGGGGCCGGCGCTGGCGGCGGCGGCGGGGTGTCGTCAGCGGCGGGCCCGCCGGCGCCGCCAGCGTCCGGCTGCGATCGCGCCGGCGCCGCGCACGCGAGCGCCGTCGCCAGCGCGGCCCACGCGAGCGGGCTCGCGCCGCGCGCGGCGTGGACCGCCGAGCGGCGCGTCCTCATCGCCTGAGCCTCCGCGCCCGCTTGGCGAACAGGTCGCGCAGCGGGCTCACGAAGCTCTCGCCGGTCTTCACCACCACGGCGTCGAGCGCGAGCTTCTTGAACAGCTTGTCGCGGTCGCTCCGCACCTTGCGCATGGCGGCGCGGTAGTGGTCGCGCACCGCCCGATCGCCGGTGTCCACCACGACCTCTTCCCCGGTCTCGAGGTCCTCGAACGTCGCGAGCCCCACGTCGGGCAGCTCTTCGTCGCGCGGGTCGACCAGCATCACCGGGATCACGTCGTGCTTGGCGCTCGCGAGCGAGAGCGAGCGCTCGAAGCCGGAGGCGAAGAAATCGCTGATCACGAAGGCCACGCTCCTCCGCTTGGCCACCTTCACCAGGGTCTCGAGCGCGAGCTTCAGGTTCGTCCCCGTGTACTTCGGCTCGTGCCCGAGGATCTCCCGGATGACGCGCATCACGTGCTTGTCCCCCTTCTTCGGCGGGACGAGCTTCTCGATGGCCTCGGTCGCGAGCACGAGGCCCACGCGGTCGTTGTTCTTGATGGCGCTGAAGGAGCAGAGCGCGGCGATCTCGGCGGCGACGCGCGCCTTCGACGCGCGCCGCGTGCCGAACTGCTCGCTCTGCGAGGCGTCGACGACCAGCATGACGGTCATCTCCCGCTCCTCGACGAACACCTTCACGAACGGCTCGCTCATGCGGGCCGAGACGTTCCAGTCGATCCAGCGCACGTCGTCGCCGGGCAGGTACGCGCGCACCTCGCGGAACGAGAGCCCTTGCCCCTTGAAGACGGACGAGTACGTCCCGGAGAGCTGCTCGTTGGCGAGCCGTTGCGTCCGGATCTCGATGCGCCGGAGCTGCTTCAGGAGCTCGGGCGGCAGCGGGTTCTTCGAGCCGGAGGCCTTGATCACGGCACCTCGACCACCTCGAACACGCGCCGGACGATCTGCTCGGACGTGACCTCCTCGGCCTCCGCCTCGTAGGTCAGGACGACCCGGTGCCGGAGCACGTCGGGGCCGATCGCCTTCACGTCCTCCGGCGTGACGTAGCCCCGGTGGCGCAGGAAGGCGTGCGCGCGCGCCGCGAGCGCCAGCGCGATCGAGGCGCGCGGGCTCGCCCCGTACTCGATGAGGCTGCTCAGCTCCCGCATCCCCTTTTGCCCGGGCTCGCGCGTCGCGAAGACCACGTCCACGATGTAGTCCTTCACGCGATCATCCATGTACACGTCGCGCACGACCTTGCGCGCGGACACGAGCTCCTCGGGGGTCGTCACCTTCGCGGCCTTGCCCTCGATCGCGGACGTCGTGCGGTCGATGATCTGCCGCTCCTCGGCCCGCGCGGGGTACCCGACCTTGACCATGAGCATGAACCTGTCGACCTGCGCCTCCGGGAGGCGGTAGGTCCCCTCCTGCTCGATCGGGTTCTGGGTCGCCATGACCACGAACGGGCTCGGCAGCGGGTAGGTCGTGTCGCCGATCGTGACCTGCCGCTCCTGCATCGCCTCGAGGAGCGCGCTCTGCACCTTCGCGGGGGCGCGGTTGATCTCGTCGGCGAGCACGAGGTTCGCGAAGATCGGGCCCAGCTTGGAGGTGAAGTCGCCCTTCTGGTGGTTGTAGATGACGGTGCCGATGAGGTCGGCGGGCAGCAGATCCGGCGTGAACTGGATCCGCGAGAACTTCGCGTGGATGGCGTCGCAGAGCGTCCGCACCGTGAGCGTCTTGGCGAGGCCCGGGACGCCCTCGAGGAGGACGTGTCCCCCGGTGAGCAGCCCGATGAGGATGCGCTCGATCATGTACGTCTGACCGACGATGACCTTGCCGACCTCGCTCAGCAGGGTGTCGATGAAGGCGCTCTCTTTGGCGACCAGCTCGTTCAGGGCGCGTACGTCGTGCATAACGGGTGGGAGCTCATAGCAAGCCCGGCCGCCCGAGGACAACCGGCGCCTCTCGAATATTCCTCGGCGCGAGGCGGGGCCCCGGCGCGCGCTCGTCGGCGCGGGGCGGGGCCCCGGCGCGCGCTAGAAGCCGGGCTCGCGGAACTTGGCGCGCCCGGTCTCGCCAGGCGATCGGGAGCGAGGCGGGCTCGCGCTCGCGGCGGGGGTGGAGGACGGCGGCGCCGCGGGCGTGGTGGACGGGGCCGGCTCAGACACGCGCGCGGGCTCCGGGGCGCGCGGCTCGGCGGTGACGACCCCCGGGCGCGGCTCCACCGCGATGGCCGGCGCCGCGGGCACCGCCACGGGCGGCGCGCCGGGGCCCTCCCCGAGGCCGATCCACAGGAGCGTCGCCGCCCCGAGCAGCGCGCCCGAGGCGACGAGCGCCGCCGCGGTGGCGATCGTCCGGGCGCGGCGGCGCGGGTCCAGGCGCGAGGGGGGGCGCCCCCGCGATCTGCCCTCCGCGGCGCGCAGCGCGTCCTTGATCAGCGCCGCGCGACGCGCGCTGCGCGCGGCGAGCGCGTTGCGGATGTACCCCGTGACCTCGCCGGGGCGGCTGCCGAGGGCGGCGCTCACCGCCTCCAGCGCGTCCGCGAGCTCGGCCATCGTCGCGAAGCGCTCGGCCGGATCCTTGGCGAGCGCGCGCATCACCGCCGCCTCGAGCGCGGCGGGGTACCCGGGGACGAGGGGGCCCGGCGGATCGACCGGCTCGGGCCGCGCGATGCGCGCCATCGTCGCGAGGTCGTGGCTGGCGGCGAACGGGTGGGTGCCCGTCGTCAGCTGATAGAGCACGATCCCGAGCGCGAAGACGTCGGACCGCCGGTCCAGCTGCTCGCTATAGACCTGCTCGGGCGCCATGAAGAGGATCTTGCCCTTCATGTGCCCGGTGTTGGTCGTCGGGTTGTCCACCTGCGCCATGGCCTTGGCCACGCCGAAATCGGCGATTTTGACCGAGCCGTCCCGCGTGATCAGGATGTTGTGCGGCGAGACGTCCCGGTGAACGAGCCCGACCAGCGCGCCGCCGTCGTCCCGTAGCTCGTGGGCCGCATGGAGCCCCCGCGCCGCCTCGATCGCGATTTTCACCGCGACAGGCAGGGGGAGCGGGCTGCCCTGCTTGCGGGTGCTGCCGCCGAGCAGCGCCACGAGCGCGTCGCCGTCGATCCACTCCATCACGAAGTAGAGCACCCCGCTCTGCTCACCTTGATCCAGGATCGCGCACACATTGGGGTGCTTGATCCGGGCCGCGATGCGCGACTCCGTGAGGAACATGCGCTTGCAGCGCGGATCGCTGGAGAGCGCCGGCAGCATCGTCTTGACTGCCACGATCTTGTCGCCCGCCGCCCCGCCGCGCTCTCGGGCCGCCCACACCGTCCCCATTCCGCCCTGCGCGATGGCGATCAGCAGCTCATAGCGGCCGAGAAGCTGGCCTGGCACAAGATCGACGGGCGCTATCACAGCTCGTACCTGCGACTCCTGTGTCGTCGTGAATCCGACCATGCTGAAGCTCTCACCGACAATGGGAGAGCGTTCCAGGCGGGTCGTGCAAGAGCGTTCCAGGATCGGACGCCAATCTCAAACAATTTTCCAGTTGTCGAGGATCGATCGGCGTGAGTACGGTTAGACTGCCTCTATCGCTTGGTGATGGAAGGAGGCGTGGGTGAAGCATCGGATCACCATCGGCGGAGTGGTATTCTTCGCCCTGGTCGGCGTCGGTCCGGCTGCGTTCGCCGAGCCTCCCCCGGAGGACGCCGGGCGCGCGCCGCCGGCCGCGGTCGCGAGCGACACTGCGGCTCTCGCCGCGCCCCACAAGCCGAGCGCTGCGGAGCTCGCGTCCGCGCGGCGCCTCTTCGCGCTCGGCCTCGCCGCGGAGGACGGCGGCCGGTGGGCAGAGGCGCTGGAGACGTACGAGCGCATCAGCAAGATCGTCGTGTCCCCGCCGCTCTGGTATCACCTCGGGGTCTGTCATGAAGCGCTCGGCCACGTCGTCGAGGCGCTCAACGCATTTGAGCTCGCCGCGTCCGGCGCGACCGCGCGGAGCGAGCTCGCGCTCGCCAGGGAGTCGCGGGCACGGCTAGAGAAGCTTCGCGTGAAGACGTCGCAGATCGTCCTGCAGCTGCCCGAGGACGCGATCGGCGTGCGCGTCGAGATCGATGGTGAGCCGATCCACGCCGCGCTCGTCGGCGCGGCCATCCTCGTGAGCCCCGGGGCGCGGCGGGTCGTGGTGGAGGCCGAGAACTATGCGGCGCGGTTCGAGGCGTCGGTGCAGGCCGAGACGGGCGCGGTCGTCGAGCTGCGGGCCGATCTCGGTCGCAAGCGATCGCCCGCGGTCCTGCTGTCGATCGCGCCCGCGCGCCGGGCGCTGCCCAGCGCGCCCGCGCCCGGCCCGCGCATCTCGCCGGTGGTCGTCGTGGGGACGGCGGCCGCGCTCGCCGCCGGCGCCGTGGTCACGGGCGTCGTGGCGTACGACGTGCGGCACAGCTTCCTGAAGAAGAACGCGAACCCTGCCCCGGGCTCGCTGGGCGAGCGGCAGGCGCTGCACGACCGCGGGCAAGCGCTCGCCGTCACGAGCACGGTGCTCACCGGGGCTGCCCTCATCGCAGGCGGCGTCGCCACGTACCTCTTCTGGCCCTCGTCCTCCTCGCCCGCGGCTCCTCCGGACGCCGCCGGGCGGCGGCTTGCGCCCGCGCCCCGCACCCCCGGCCCGACGGCGCTCTCGCCATGGGTCGGCGCGGACGGCGCCGGGGTCGCCGTGCAGGGAGTGCTGTGAGCGGCGCCCATCGGCCCGGAGCGGGCGTCGTCGCGGCGCTCGCCTTCGCCTGCACCGGCCTCGGAGCGTGCGCCTTCATCGCGCCGTTCCCCGACGTGGCGGCGGATCCCGTGTCGGTGGGCGAGGGGGGAGCCGGCGGCGGCGGCGTTGGGGCGAGCGGCGGCAGCGAGGAGCAGGAGATCTGCGTTCCCCGTACCGAGGCGGCCTGCTACGCGGGGCCGCAGGGCACGCAGGGCGTCGGCCTCTGCGTGGGCGGCGTCGCCGCGTGCAATGACGACGGGACGGACGTCGGCGCCTGCGTCGGCCAGGTGCTGCCCGCGTTCGAGAGCTGCGCCACGCCCGAGGACGAGAACTGCGACGGGCGAGCGTGCACGGGCGATCCCGTGCACAGCGTCGCGCTCGGCGGGGCCGGCGCTCAGCAGGGCCTGGGCATCGCCGCCTCGGCCGACGCCGTCGTGGTGGTCGGCTCGGCGTCGGGCAGCACCGATCTCGGCGCGGGCCCGTCGGACGAGCTGGGAGCGCTCGCCGAGCCGGACTCTTTCCTCGTCTCGTTCTCCCGCGACGCCTCCACGCGCGAGGGGCGGTTCCGGTTCGGCCGCCGCTTCGCGGACAGCGTCGCCCGGGCGGTCGCGCTCGCGCCGGGGGGCGACGTGGTGCTCGCGGGCAGCGTGGCCGGCGACGTCGATTTCGGCGGCGGCGTGCTCGCGGGCGCCGGCCGCCGCGCCGACGTCGTCGTGGCGCGGTTCGACGCGACCGGGGCGCACCAGTTCAGCCGGCGCTTCGGCGACGAGGCCACGCAACAGGCCGCGGCGGTCGCCGTGGACCAGGCGGGGAACGCCTTCATCACCGGAGAGTTCTCGGGCACGCTCGACTTTGGCGAGGGCCGTCAGGGCGAGCGGTTCACCCTGGAGAGCCACGGCAGGAGCGATGCCTTCCTGGCCAAGCTCGACGCCGCCGGCCACGTCGAATGGGCCAAGCGGCTGGGCGGCAAGGGAGATCAGGCCGGCACGGGCGTCGCCGTCGACGGCGACGGCAACATCATCGTCGTCGGCTGGTTCAGCGGGGAGGTCGATTTCGGGGGCGAGAAGCCGCTCACCACCGAGGCCAAGACCGACCTGTTCGTCGCGAAGCTCGACCCCTCGGGCGATCACGTCTGGAGCAAGGCGGCCGACGCGACCAACGCGGCCGAAGCGCTCGGCGTGGCCGTCGATGGAGCGGGCAACATCCTCGTGACCGGCTCGTTCCGGAGAGCGATCTCCTTCGGCGAGTCGCTGCTCACGAGCAATGGAGACAAGGACATCTTCCTCCTCCGGCTGGACGAGAACGGTGTCCTCCAGTGGTGCGAGGACTTCGGCGACGACGCCGATCAGGAGGGCGCCTCCGTCGCGGTCGATCTGGCGGGCAACATCCTCCTCACCGGCTCCTTCCAGGGGAGCCTCGACATCGGCAACGAGGCGGACTCCGCCACGGGCGCCGCCGACGTGTTCGTGGCGAAGCTCGACCCTGCCAGCAACCCGATCTGGCTGCGCTCGTTCGGCGACTCGGGCGAGCAGCGCGGCGCCGCCGTCGCCGTCGATCTCCTCGGCGACAGCTGGGTGACCGGCCGCTTCGACGGCGTCCTCGATCTCGGGGCGGCCACGGCCACGAGCCGGGGCGCCGGCGACGCGTTCCTCGTGCAGATCGGGCCGTGAGCGCCGCTCGCCGGCGGCTCACTCGCCGGCGAGCGGGTAGATCGGCCGGATGTCGATCGGGATCCCCGCGAGGCCGCCGAGCGCCTGCTGCATTGGCTCCGAGACCTCTCCGTACCTGGCGAGGAGCTCGCCGGCGGCCTGCCTGTCGCCGCGGTGCTGCACCATGCAGAGATCGCGGACGAGGCGGGTGATGGCGGCCTCGAGCTCCGCGGCGTCGACGGTGAAGCGCCGTGTCGCCGGGTCGAAGCGGGCGGCGCGCTCCTCGAGGAACCGGTTGATCTGGAGCGCGGCCCCCTTGCCGTGCGCCTCGGCCACGCCGAAGCGGGTGCTCCTGAAGAGCCCTGCGAAATAGGAGATGAGGAGCTTTTCCCTGAAATCGGCCGCGAAGTGGCCTCGCTGGATCATGAAGAGGACGTTGTAAGCGCCCATCACGTCGGCCTTGGCCTCCTCGAGCGCCGAGTACGTCGGGCCGAGCGCGATCCGCACCTCGACCCGCTCCCCGCCCACGGTCGTGAACGCAGGGCCCAGGCTGTGCGAGAGCTCGTGGAAGAGCGTCTCGTTGAAGAACGCGTCGGAGGACAGGTGATCGAGCTGCGCCGGGTCGAGGATGCGCTCGGCGATGGGGCGCATGATCAGCTCGAACTTCGTCTCGATGACGTTGCGGAGCAGGACCTTCTTGGCCCCCTTCTCGGCGCGGACGCGCTCGTCGTTCGGCAGGTTGAACGCGATCGTCTGGACCGATTTGCGGGCGTCGCCAGCGCTGAACACGAGGTCGACGACCTGGATGGGGCTCTCCCCGCCGCGCGCCGTCTTCACGTCCTCGGGGACAGGCAGGTTGCGCTCCATCTCCGGGAGGAGCTCCTTGTACTTCGAGAGCTTCCGGGAGGCGTCGGGGTCGCTCACCGTGACGAACGACTCGAACGAGGCCTTGAGGCCGAGGAGCTCGTCCTCGTAGGTCTCATAAGGGCCGATGGTCGCCTCGACGCGGCTGTCGAGGTCCATCCAGTCCTTGTCGGATGCATAGTAGTCGTCGGAGCGGAACGCGGCGGCCCGGGACCTCAGGAACCGTCGCAGGCTCTCGCTCGCGGTGAGCGCCGCGGCCTCCTCGAGGAGCGCGCCGGCGGGGCCGAGCCACGCCGCATAAGCCTGGCTGTACGGCACGGCGACGAGCCGGCCCTGGTCCCGACGGATGAGCGTGAACAGGCTCGTGAAGGCCTCCTTGTCGCCCGGGTGCTGCTCGATCCACGCGTTGAGCTCGTCGGCCGAGAGATCTTCCGGGTAGAAGCCGGCGCCAGGCGGATGGGGCTCGTCGATGGCGAAGGGGCGGTGGTGATCCTGCCTGTCCCATGGGCCGCGCATGATGTCGAAGTAGGCGAGCCTGTCCCGCCCCTCCGGGGTGCCGTCCGCGACGAGCTCCTCGCGGAGCTCCGGGTTCCCCGCGTAGGCCTGCCGATCGAACACGGGATCGAGCTGCCGCGAAGCCTCGATGAGCTTGGCGAGCGCCCTCTTCTCCGGCTCGGGCAGATCGCCGATGTCCGCGGTGAGCCTGGCCGGCGCGAACTGCTTGACCTTCTCGGACAACATCAGGACCTCCTTATCTCATGAGAGGTTATCCCCCGGCTCAGGAGCGGCTCGCTGGGACCGGGTGGGCGTCGCGGTACTCGCGGATGGCCTGGGCTTCGTCGATGGCGTGCTTGAACCCGGTCGCGGCGCGGAACGCGGCCCCGTCCACGACGACGGGGTACTTGATGTGGGTCAGCGCCGCGCGCGGGAGCTTCGGCAGGCCGAAGCGGCCGAGCGCGTTGCGCAGGACGAACTCGGGGAGGGGCACCGCCACCCGGCCCGCCGCCCGGATGATGAGCGACAGGGGCACAGGCTGCGGGCCAGAGACGTTGTAGACGCCCCGGATGCGCTTCTCGAGGGCGAGGCAGATGGCGGTGACGACGTCCTGCTCGTGCATGAACTGGAACAGCGGGTCGAACCCGAGCACGTACGGGACGTGGGGGCCGCGGAGGAAGCTCGCCAGCGTGCCGTGGCCTGTCGGGCCGAGCGTGTAGCACATGCGGAGAACGGTCGTGCAGAGCTCCGGAGCGCGCCAGAGCGCCGTGCAGGCGTAGAGATCGGCCGCGACGAGGTCGGCGAGCTCGGGGAAGGTGGACACCGCCATCGGAGGATCCTCCTCCGTGTGGTAGAGCGGCGACTCGGGGCCGGCGCCGTAGTAGGTGTGTCGGCCGACGAAGATCACGTGCTCGACCCCGCAGGCGCGGCTGTTGTCGAAGACGACGCGCGTGCCGCCGAGGTTGATCCGATACCGCTCCTCCGTCTGCTCCACGAGGTGCGTCACGGTCGCCATGTGGATGACGGCCTGGGGCCGGGTCTTGCGGAACACGTCCTCGGCGGCGCGCTTCTGCAGATCCACGTTGTGCATCTCGATGCCGGCCGGGGCGGTCGGCCACGGCCGCCGGTCGATGCCGATCACCTCGTGCCCCTCCTCGAGGAGGCGCGTCGCGACCATGCGGCCAAGCTGGCCGGTGATCCCTGGAATGAGGACCCTCATGCGTGCTCCTTCGATGAGGCGGGCCTGGGCGGCGTGGCGCCGCGCCAGTCCAGCGAAAGCTTCCCGCGGCGCCGCTTTCGACCGGCCTCGATGAGCTCGGCGATCCTCGCCTTCACCTGCTCGACGTGGCCCAGGATCACCTCGTCTTCCTCGGCGCCGGTCCCGGCGAACGTCATCGGCTCGCCGTAGGTGATCTCCAGCTGGACCGGCAGCGGCGCCGGGATGAGGTACGGGGTGATGGGGATGTACGGCACCCCTAGCAGCCGGCCGATCGTGTACGAGTTGGCGATGGTCGGCACCGCCTCGCCGCCGCCGACGAAGCCGAAGGGGATGACGGGCGTCCTCGTCTTCATCGCGAGCCGGACGAACCCGGACCCGAAGTGCACGAGCGAGTTGCGCTCGCTGTAGAGCTTGGCGGTGCCGCGCGCCCCCTCGGGGAACACCATGAGCAGCCGCTCGTCCTCGAGGAGGCGGCTCGCGTGCTCGGGGAGGCCGGTGAACTGCCCTGTGCGGCTCGACCAGAGCGAGGTGAAGGGGAGGCGATTGATGAATTTCTCCGCCATCCCCTCGGCCAGGCGCGGCGGATCCATCTCGAAGAACATCGACGCGACCACCATCGCCCCGTCGATGGCGACTCCCCCGCAGTGATTGCCGACGAGCATCGCCCGCCCGCGCGCGGGGACGTTCTCCAGGCCCGTCACGCCCACCGAGAAGTAGTGATGATAGAAGAAGTCCAGGAGGGAGAAGAAGAGACCCAGGTGCTTCTGGGAGATGCCGTAAGGATCGACCCCGAAGCTGTTGAAAGGGATCTCCAGCCGCTGGACGCGCTGGGCAATCGAGTCGCTGACGAGCAGTGTCAAGGGTCACCCTCCGGGAGGCTTCGGCGCCCGGAGGGTATGCGCGATCGGGCGAGGAGCACAACCTCCGCCAACCGGCGCAAGAGGCCGCCGGCGCGGCCGAGCCACGGACCGCGCGCCGCGCTCCGCGCGCGCCCATCGAGGATCGCTCCTTGAAACATAACGCGCCGCGGCGACGCCTTCGCGGGCGGTCGTCGCCGGCCGCGCTCGTCGCTGGATCGAGGCGCTGCGCGTCGTGCGCGTTGTGCGTGCGCGTAGTGATTGAGCAGCCGTGCTGCCCGCGCTATGGGGTCGGCCATGTCGATCCGACGCCGCGCTCCCGAGCTCTCCGGCCGTACGGGCGGAGAGCGTCCCTGCGACGCCCGCCGGGAGGTCGCCTCGTGACAGCGCTCGTGATCCGCCGGGCGGCGCCCACCGACGCCGCGCTGATCGCGGCGAACAACCGGGCCATGGCGCTCGAGACGGAGGGCAAGGTGCTGGATGCCGCCACCACCCTCCGCGGCGCCGCCGCGCTGATCGCGGATGAGGCCAAAGGGTTCTATCTGGTGGCCGAGCACGCGTCCGAGATGGCCGGGCAGCTGATGATAACCTATGAATGGAGTGACTGGAGAAACGGTACTTTCTGGTGGATCCAGTCCGTCTATGTGACCCCCGCGCAGCGGCGCAACGGGGTCTTCCGGGCGCTGTATCGGCGAGTCCACGAGATGGCGGCGGACGCGGGGGACGTATGCGGCATTCGCCTGTACGTGGAGACCGCGAACGCGCGAGCGCAGTCGACGTATGTCGCGCTCGGAATGCGGCGTTCGCACTACGAGCTCTACGAGCTCGATTTGACCTTGGGCTCGTCCTGAGCCGTCCGGCTCTCCTGGTTCGAATCAGGGGGGACGACCGCGGCCATCGACGGCCAGGAGCCCTTGACGAGGGCTCGCATCGCGGCCGTCTTCAGCGCCACCTCCCCAGGATCGAGGAAGACGCCGAGGGCCTGGCGGATGTGCGGGAGCGAGCGGATGAGATCGGCTGGCGTCATCGCTTCGGGCGGCGACACGTCGCACCGCTCGCAGGCCTCCTGGATGATCCTTCTGGCGAACGCGGGTGCGAGGCCACAGCACTCGACGACCTGCTCGAAAAGCGAGCGCATGAGCTGGTTCCCCCCGGGGTAACGTCCGACGTGCGGCGCGTCTTTCACTTGGGCGAGCACATACCGCCCCACGACAAGAATAGCCTACCTCCCCTATCGCGCTCGTGAGGCGACCACTGACGTTCTGCTGTCTTCCGTGAGCATGTAGGCCACGCTGCGGCGCGTTCAATGTGCGATAGCGCGACCCGACGTCGCGCTATCGGCGCCGAGGTCGCGGGTGCTCGCGGTCGTCGGGGTATTGGACGTGTCTCCATGGTCGGAGTGTTGGACGAGGTGGCGAAAAGGATCATGGCTCGGCCCGGGGGCCGCGCTGGGGCCATGCGCAGGTACCGTCTCGGGCTATCTCCGCAGTGACGTCGTGCGTCACAGCCCTGTGCGCGTCACAGGCCTGATGGCTTGAAGGGCGTCCGGGAGGTCGTCCGTGGAGCGCTCCGCTTCGGCTCTGGCGCCTTTGGCGGGGTCTTCGGCGCCGGGCTTCGAACGGTCGATGAGCGGGTGGCCGGCTTCGCCGTCGGGGCCGTGGATCCGCTGGTCGTGCGCGTGTCGGGCCGGCTCGTCCTGGGCTTGACGGCCGTGGGCGGGGTCGCTCTGGAGCTCGGCCGCGGAGCGGGGCTCGTCGCACGGTTGGCGGTGGGAGCAGGGACCTGTGCGGGCCTCCCCGCGGAGCCCGGGGCGGAGCTCTGGGCGGCTCTGCCGGGAATCACGCCCTGAGCGGAGCTGTCGGGAACAGCGCCCTGAGCGGAGCCGCCGGGGACTGAGGATCCCGTCGGTTCGCCGGGATGCCCGGGCGCGGCCGCCTGGAGCGGCCCGCTGGCCGCCGCGGCCGCGGGGAAGAAGGACGAGATCCGGGAGACAGAGGCGCTCTCCGCCGTGAAGGGAGCGGCGGGCTCGCGCTGGCCGACGGCGAGAAAGGCGCCCGCCCCGAGCGTGAGCGCGACCGCGCAGGCGCTGGCGAGCACGCGGCGGCGCACGATGTGGTGCCGGCCGCGGGAGACGGCCTCGGAGACGACGGCGCCCAGCCCCGGCGCGCTGCCCTCGACGCCCGAGTTGTCCGGCGCCGCCTCGGCGCTCCGCTGGCTCAGGGGCAGACGATCGCTCGACGGAGCGCGTTGGCTCAGGGGCAGACGATCGCTCGACGGAGCGCTCAGGGGCAGACGATCGCTCAACGGAGCGCGCTGGCTCAGGGGCAGACGATCGCTCAACGGAGAGCGCTGGCTCAGCGGCGATCGCGCCGATCTGGGCGCCGACGCGGGACCGCTCCGCGCGCTGACCGGCCCGGCGAGGCCCTCCGGCGGCCCGCGCAAACCGACCTCCTTGATGAGCGCCTCCACCGCTCGGGGCGACGACACGGCGAGGCCCGGCGTCTGCATGGCCGCGTCTTCCAGCGCCTCGGCGAACGCCGCGGCGGTCGGGAAGCGGTCGTCGGGGTCGGTGCGCAGCGCGCGCAGGCAGATCTGGTCGAGCGCGGTGGGCACCGACGGGACCACCCCGCGCGGACCCGTGGGCGCGCCCTCGAGGATCTGCGCGATCAGCGCGCCGTCGTTGTCGGCCTTGAACAGGCGCTCCTCCGTGAGCATCTCCCAGAGCACCACGCCGGCCGAGTACACGTCGCTGCGACGATCGACGTTCGCGGCCCGGATCTGCTCGGGCGCCATGTAGGCGAGCTTGCCCTTGAGCGCGTTGCCCCGCGTCGACACGAGCCTCGTCTCGGCGCGGGCCACGCCGAAGTCGGTGATGCGCGCGATGCCGTCGACGCCGACGAGCACGTTCTGCGGCGAGACGTCGCGGTGCACGAGGTGGAGCGGCTCGCCCTCGCTCCCCGTGAGCTCGTGCGCGGCGTGGAGACCCGCGAGCACGTCGAGGAAGATGCGGAGCGCGATCCCGAGCGGGACGGGCCGCTTCGCCCGCGCGCACGTGCGGAGCAGGTTGTGCAGCGACGGCCCCTCGATGTACTCCATGACGAGGAACAGCGGGTCCTCGACGAGATCGAACGTCGCGACGACGTTGGGGTGGCGGACCCGCGCCGCGAGGCGCGCCTCGTCGAGGAACATCGCGACGAACTCGGGCTCCGCCGCGATGTGCGGGTGCATCATCTTCAGGGCGACGAGGCGCTCGAACCCGCCGGCGCCCACGGCACGCCCGAGATACACCGTCGCCATGCCGCCTGACGCGATGGCGCGCAAGCTCTCATAGCGGCCCGCGTGCAAGGTCACGTGACCAGACTACACCATGCGTGGTGCGTTCTCCACGACTCCCGCGCCGCTCGCGCGAGCGCGTGCTCCTCCCACACGGCCCACACGGCCGCGAGGAGAACCGGATTCTGTGTCGATGTGAGGCGCCCTGCGACTGATCACCGAGCCCAGAGGCGCCGAGCCCAGGGCTCACGTGACCTGTCTGTCGGCGATCCGGGGCTGTGGTGCCGCGCGCGGCGTGGGAGGAGGAGGCGCGATCAGCTGACGATCGGCAGCCGCCGGGCCGCCCGCCGTGAGCGCGCGCCGCCCTGCTCGCGCTCGCGCAACGCAAGGTCGTGCTCGATGATCGTTAGGGGGTTGTCGTAGGCCGGTAAAGGAAGATCCTGATTCTTCGCATAGACAGGGTGCCTACCGTGCTTCTTGTACCACTCGGCCACGGTGGCGTTGGCCTTCATCTTCTCGAGGATGTTCCGCCATCCAGCCCCGGTGTTGTACGCACAAAAGCTGATCTCGCCGAGCTGTGTTCCGTACGGAATGATGCACATCTCGGTGCGGCGGAAGTCGTAATTGAACAGATCCTGGAACCACATGCCCGCGACGAACAGGACCCGCCACTCGTACTCGCGGGCGTCGCCCTCGCCGGCGTGCGCGGCGCCCGTCTGGCTCATGAACTGCTTCAAGAGCGTCGCGAGGTGGAAGCCGGGCGGCGCCTTGTCCGGTTGGTAATGGCGCAGCAGCGCCGCGACGACCTGCGCCTTCGTGAGGGCGCGGCCGCGCCCCGCGTCGAAGATCGCGCGCAGATCGGAGAGCAGCCCTTCGACATCGATGAAGTCGAGCAGCGGGACCATCCGCTTCGTCTTCTTGTGGACGAACAGCACGGTCCCGATCCCGCAGTTCGGGTGGCAGCCGCAGTTGATTTGCCCCCAGTCCTTGTCGGGGCCGTCGAGGAGGTCGGTCACGTTGCCGAAGGGGCTGAGCGCCGACAGGGGGAACCAGTCGCGCAGCGGGTCGGTCACGCCGGTCTGCCGGGCGATGTCGTGCGCGAGGTGGCTCAGCGTATAGCGCTGCTTCTCGCGCAGCTCGTCGGAGATGTCCTCGTCGCGGCCGGTGAAGCTGACCGGCTGGAAGCTGACGACCGTGATCTTGTCGGCGTTCTGGACCGCAAAGTCGATGATGGGCCCCACCTGATCGTTGTTGACCCCGTTGACGATCGTCACGACCAGGATGACGTCGATCCCGGCGGCCGAGAGCTCCTCGATCGCCCGCAGCTTCACGTCGTAGAGGTTCCCGATCTTCCGGTGGCCGTTCGCGTCGTTCGTGACCCCGTCGAACTGCAGGTACGCCATCCGGAGGCCCGCTTCCTTGGCCTTCCTGGCGAAGCCCGGCTCGTCCGCGAAGCGGATCCCGTTCGTCGCGCACTGCACCGCGAAGTACCCCTTCTCGCGCGCGTACCGGATCGCGTCGAGGAAGTGCGGGCTCAGCGTCGGCTCGCCGCCGGAGAACTGGATCGACATCTGGCGGCGCGGGCGCACCGCCGCCGCGTCGTCGAGGATCCGCGTGATCTCCTCCCAGGAGAGCTCATGCACGTAGCCGACCTGATTGGCATCCATGAAGCACGGGTCGCACATCATGTTGCAGCGGTTCGTCAGGTCGACCGTGAGCACCGCGCCGCGGCCGTAACGGATGGTGCTCGAGCCGTGGTCGTGGATCCTGTCCTTCGTCATCTCGACGTCGCGGCCGCCGAAGAGGCGCTCGATCCGGGCCAGGAACGCCGGGTCGATCGAGATCGTGTCCGAGAAGAAGCCGTGCTTCGGGCACGTCTTCTCCATGACCACGCGCCCTTCGCGCGCGACGATGCTGGCGCGGATCTCACCGGGGTTGTCCGTGATGAGCCTGGTCCAGTCCGCCCTGCCACTCAGGATCTCGGCGCGCGCCTCCTTGACGCAGCGCGGGCACAGGCTGTCCGTCTCGCGAGGCCAGCCGAGCGGGGGCGCCGTGCGCTCGCCGCCCCTCGGGATCGGCTTGTCGCTCCACTTCGGGTGAAACGGCCTGGGCTCGCCGCCGAGGCGGCTCAGTCGCCGCAAGACCGGCCACGCCTTGTCGGCGGAGACCGTGATGGCCTTTTCCAGTGTCCGTACCAGGTCGATCAAGCGTCACCTCTCTCACAGCCGTATTTCGCGGCTGCACGGTAGGTCGACCTAGCGCGTGCTTCCATCAAATTCCAGGCTGTCACGCGGCGCTGACACGGCCTGGCCTGGGGCGTGACAGCGGGCCGTCGATCGCGGGATAGTGCGGTGCAGCGAATGCGATTCCTCCCTGGAACCCCCCGCGCCCTGGGCCTCGCCGCGGCGCTCGCGGCCACCGCGATGGCGGGCTCGGCAGCGCCTCAGCCGGTCGCGCGGACCGCCCGGGCGCCGCAGGCCGCGGACGAAGGCGGCAAGGCGCCCGCGGGGGCCGAGGCCGGCGCGACGCCGCTGCGCGGCAGCCTCGGCGTGCCCGTCGGCGAGCGGCTGCTCTCGTCGAGCGACCCGGCGGCGCGGCTCCGCGGCATCGAGCGGCTCGGGGCGATCGGCACCGAGGAGGCGGTGAGCGCGCTGCTCGCCGCGCTGGAGCAGCACGGCGCCCCGGGGGCGCGCGATCCCAGGGCGCGCCTCGCGACGGTGCGGGCGCTCGCGCCGCACGCGCAGCGCGACAGCGTGCGCCAGCTCCTCGCGCGCGAGCTCTCGGAGAGCGCGCCCGCGCGCGGCGCCGCCTCGCCGCTCGGCGAGGTGCTGCGCGGCACCGCCGCCCTCGCGCTCGCGCGCACCGGCGAGCGGCGCGCGCTCGGCGTGCTCGTGAACGCGATCGTGCAGGGCGGGGCCGCGGGCGAGGCCGCCGCCCGCGCGCTCAAGGCGCACCCGCCCGCGTCGCTCCAGCTCCTGCTCGGCAGCCGCAAGCGCCTCGAGCCGGCGCTCGCGAGCTTCCTCGGCGATCTCGGCGATCTCCGGGCGATCGCGGCGCTCCGGCCGATGCTCGAGGGCGGCGACAGGGCGGCGCAGGTGGCCGCCGCGCGCGCCCTCGCGCGCCTCGGCGACGAGGCGGCGCTGGCGAAGGCCCGCGCGTGGCTCCGGAAGCCAGAGCCGGGGCTCTTCGAGCCGACCGCGGAGATCCTCGTCTATCTCGGCGCGCCGGAGGCGCCGGACGCCGTGGCCGCGCTGCTCGGATCCGAGCTCGGGCGGATGGAGGGGCTCAGGCTGGCCGAGCTGGCGCCGGCGGAGCGGCTCGTGCCGGCGCTCGCGCGCTCTCTGCCGCTGCTCCCCGACGACGCGCGGCCCCGCGCGGTCGCAGCGATCGGCCGCGCGGGCGGCGCGGAGGCGGCGCGGCAGCTGCATCGGCTCCTGAGCGAGCGCCCCGAGCTCGCGACGGCGGCCGCGTTCGCGCTGGCGACGATGCCGGGGGCCGAGGCGCGGGCCGCGGTCGCGGAGCTCTTCGACGGCCCGCGCGCGGCGAAGGACGCGGACCTCCGCAGGCTCGGCCTGCGCGCCGGGGTGGTCCGCGGGCTCGCGCTGCGCGACGCGCCCGAGGCGCTCGAGAAGCGGCTGCTCGCCGCGCTCGCCGCGCCGAAGGGGTCGAGCGATCGCGCCGTCGGGGTGTTCGGCGCCGTGGCGCTCGGCCTCCGCGACGCGGTCGATGTCGTCGGCGCCTGCTCCCCGTCCTCCTGCGATCGCGTGGCGGTCCACGCGGCGGCGCGCGGCGCGCTCGCCCGGGGCGAGCGCGCCCTCGCCGCCCTCGCGCCGCTCTTCGCGGCGCTCGCGGCGTCGGGCGCCGCGTCGCCGCCCGGCGCCGCGAGCGCCGCGAGCGCCGCGAGCGCCGCGCAGAGCGGCGATGCGGCGCCCGACGCGGCGGGGATCTCGGCCGGCGTCGCGCTGCTCGCGGAGCCCGGGGGCGGGGCGATCGCGACCTCGCGGCTCGCCGCGCTCGCAGAGGCGGGCGGGCCGCTGTCGCCGCTCGCCGCCCGCGCGCTCGCGACCCGCGACGACGAGGTGGTCCGCGGCAGGATCGAGCGGCTGCTCGAGGGGAGCGATCCCGTCGTGCGCGCGCACGTCGCGCTCGGCCTCGGGAGCGACCCCATGCCCGACAGCGTCTCCCTTCTCGCCCGCGCGTACCGCTTCGAGGACGACCCCGCGGTGCGCCGCGCGATCGTCCGCGGCCTGTCCCGGCGCGCCGAGGTGCAGCGCAGGCGCGTCCTCGTCGCGGCGCGGGATCTCGATCCTGACGAAGGGGTGCGCGCGCTCGCGCGGGCCGCCCTCTCCGGCGTCGACGCGCGGGCGCTCGATCCGCCGCGCTCCGCGCTGGCGACGGGCGTCGTGTGGGTGGCCATCGTCCCGAACGACCGGAGCGCGTCCATGAGCGCCTCCTCGCGCCCAGCACGGCTCGTCCGGCCGGATGGGCTAGCGGTCCCCGTCGTGGCCGATCCCGACGGCGTGCTCCTCGTGCCGGCGGTGCCGCCCGGCGCGAGCGCCGTCCTGCTTGCGCCGGCCGCACCCCCGGGGGACCCTGGCTCATGACGACGATGAGCAACGCGACGGACGAGGGCGACGCGGGCGTGGAATCACGCGCCGAGCCACGCGTCGAATCGAGCGCGGAGCCCCGCGCCGCCGGGGCGCCGGCGAAGGCCGAGGCCGACCGCGCTCCGCGGAGCGGCGGCGCGGCCGCGGGCGCCGACGCGATGTCGTTCGAGGAGTCGACGCGCCGCCTCGCGAAGATCGTCGCGGAGCTCGAGGGCGGCGACCTGCCGCTCGAGCGCGCGCTCTCGCTCTTCGAGGAGGGCATCCGCCTCTCGCGGTCGGCGCAGGAGCGCCTCGATCGCGCGGAGAAGCGCGTCGAGGAGCTGCTCGGGATGGACGCCGACGGGCGCCCGGTGACGCGCGAGTTCGAGAGCTGAGCGGAAGAAGGGTGACATGAGGACCGCAGCGGCGCTGATCATCGGCAACGAGCTGCTCAGCGGGAAGATCGCTGACGAGAACCTGGTCGTGCTCGCGGGCACCCTGCGCGCGCTCGGCGTCAGGCTGGAGCGGGCGGTCATGGTGCTCGACGAGCTCGAGGTGATCGCCGCCGAGGTGCGGGCGCTCGCGGCGTCGCACGACTGGGTCTTCACGAGCGGCGGCGTGGGCCCGACGCACGACGACCTGACGATCGCGGGCGTCGCGCGAGCGTTCGGCGTGCCGGTGGTCAGCGCGCCCAACATCGAGAGCCTCCTGCGCGATTACTATGGAGATCGGCTCACCGAGGGGCACCTGCTCATGGCCCGCATCCCGGAGGGCGCGCGGCTCGTGACCGGCGGCAGCGCCGCGTGGCCCGGCGTGGTGATGCGCAACGTGTGGATGCTGCCCGGCGTGCCGCAGATCTTCCGGGCGAAGCAGGCGCTCATCCAGGCGGAGCTCTCCGGGGGGGCGCCGTTCGTCTCGCTCGCGGTGTTCACGACGCTCGACGAGGGGCAGCTCAAGCCGATGCTCGACCGCGTGGTCGAGGCCCACCGCGACGTCGACATCGGCTCCTATCCGAGGTGGTCCGGCGTCGAGTACCGCACGAAGCTCACGTTCGACGGCCTCGTCGAGGCGAGGGTGCGCGCGGCGCGCGACGCGTTCGCCGAGAGCCTCCCCGCGGAGACGATCGTCCGCGTCGAGTGACGCGCGCCGTTCTCGCTCCGCCCGCCGGCGTCGGGCTCGTTCGGGATGCGGCAGCCGACGGGCGGAAGCGGTAGCCGAGCCTGTCTGGCGAGCGGAAGCCGACGGGTCTCCGCCGGATGACGACAGGTTCCACCTCGGATGACGATGAACCCCCCGTCGGATGACGGCGGGTACCCGCCTTGATGACGACGTCTCCGGGCCGGCTGACAATGGCTCGCCGCCCGGTGCCGATGGGTTCCGTCCGGATGCTGACGGGCTCCGGCCTCATGCCGATGGGCCCCAGCCCCGATGCCGATGTCTCCGGGTCGGGTGCAGATGGCTTCCGCGCGGATGACGATGACGTCCATCTCAGATGACGACGGCCCTCTCCCGGAATGACGAGGACCTCCGCCGCGATGCCGACGATTCCGCGCCGCGCGCTTGCGGGTCGCGCGTCGCCATCCACGGGCACGCTTCCCGGCGCTAGCTGGCGCCACGGCCAAAATTTGCCACGCCGTCGACATGCCGCTCCGCACCCACTTAGCCTGCGCTGATGGCCAAACCTACCTCTCGTCCCGAAGAGACCGACGACAACGATCCCACGCTCGAATCCCTTGCCGAGCGGCTCGGCAAGCCGGAGCCAGGCATCATCGAGGCATTGCTCGACGGCACGACCGGATCCCAGCTCGTCGAGCGAGGGCGGCAGATCGCCTCCTCGCGCGTCTTGACCGACCTTCGCCGCCTCTACGCGACGGCGCACGCGTGCTGGTCGGGCGCGTCGAAGGAGAAGCGGGAGAAGCTGCGCGGCTTCTCGCCGGAGCTGCTCGCGCTCGCGGTCGACCAGGCGCTCGCGCTGGAGCGGCTGCTCGAGGCGCACGAGAGCGCTGGGCAGAAGAAGGACGCGGCGCGCGCCACGACGGACGCGGCGCTGCGGGAGCGGCACTCGCGCGCGCTGCTCCTGCGCGACCAGGCCTACGAGGTCCTGCGCGGCGTCGCCGGCTCGGGCAAGGAGGCGCGCGAAGAGCTCGCGCAGGCCGTCGGGACCGCGGAAGATCCGGGCGCGCTCGCGCGCGGGCTCACGCAGCTCGCCGCGCTCGGCAAGCGCTACCTCGCGCAGAAGAAGGGCCCCCTCGCCGTGCGCGCCAAGCTGATGCGGCTTGACCAGGACTACGTCGCGCGCCTCGAAGAGACCGCCGAGGAGCTCACCCAGGCGGCGAAGACCGCGGCCGCTCGCCCCGCAGGCCAGAAGGTCACGAGCGGCGACCTCGACCGGGCCGACGGCATCAATCTGATCCTCCTCGAGCAGATCGTGCGCGTGTTCGAGCGCGCCAACGAGCAGGATCCGACCATCCCGCGCCTCGTGCCCATCGCGACACGGCGGCTCTTCAGCCGGAGCACCAGGAAGAAGGCGACCGAAACGCCCGGCGGAGGAGGCGGCGCCGCTGGCGGCGGCGGCGCTGAAAGTGGCAGCGCCGGCGGCGCGCCGCAGGACGAGGAAGATCCGGTCGAAGGCGACGACGCGCCGGCCTGAGCCCAGAGCGCCCTGACCGGACCCGAGCATCGACCGAGGGCCCAGGCTGCATGGAACCTGGGCCCTCTTCCTTTTTTGTCACGCCCTTGCCGGCGACTTCACGGGCGGACCCTCGCCCGCGGCCAGCTCGCATCCATTTCCCATGGATTCCCGTGGATCTGCGTGGCCAGCCAACGTGCTCCTCGGCCGAGCAATGTCCTACCGATTTTGTGAGGACGCTTGCACCTCGAGAACATGCAGGCGAGCGTGCTTTGGCGAGAAAAATCGCGGGGTGGAGGCAATGAGATGAGAACGGCGCGATTGGCGACGATTGTTGCGGCGGCCCTTGTCGCCCTGGTGCTTGGTGCGACGGCGCCCGGGTGCCTGTGGGATCGCGAGGAGCCCCTGAGCGGGAGTATCTGCGCGATACCGAATACCGGCGTTGTCGAGCACTGCGTCGACGCGAGCGAGGGCCCGGCCAGCGCGTGGAACAAGGCCGAAGCGGACGGCGAGCTGCCGATATTCATGTGGGCGCGGTGGTCGGGTCGCGTGACGCCCGACGAGCTCATCGCGAACGAGGCGGAGCTCGGGGCCTGGTTCGACACCATCGATCGGGTCGTGTCGTATGTGCGCGACGAGAAGAAGCACGCCGAGTCGCTCCGGGCGACGCTCCATGGCGAGCTCGGTAAGCTGCTGCGGCTGATCAGGGATAGCCAGGAGGAGGCCCTCCAGGCAGAGCCGATCCATGCGGCCGACAACTTCAAGGAGGCGATGACCGGCAAGGCGAGCGCCGAGCGGGAGCCGCTCATTGCCGCGATCGCGGCGGACAAGCTGGCGATGGCCGCCGTGCAGGCCGTCCTCGATCGAGCCAGGGACGAGGGCGCGCCGCTGCAATCCAGGTACGCGGGCGCGGCGGCGCGCTTCGCCGTCTACCGCGCGACCGAGGCGGCGGAGACGGCGGCGTACGCGGCGCTCTCGGCGCAGGCGTCGCGCTCGGCGATCGACGAGCTCGACGGCGTGGAGCAGGCGGTGCTCGCGGCGGCGCGCGAGGCGAGCCGCGCGCCGAGCGAGCTCGCTGCGGAGGTGATGACGCTGTCGGCGGAGCTCCAGGCGCTCGCGGTCTCGTTCGACGAGGCGATCGCGCCGCACAGGGAAGTCCTTGCGACGCACGGCGCGGTGGTGCCGGACATGACGTCGGGGGCGCTGCGCTCGCTGAGCGCGATGCTGGGCTACGCGCAGCGGCGGGTCGCCCGGAGCGACGCGACGGCGACGGCGCTGCTCGGGGGCATCGCGCTGCGCCGGCAGGCGCTCGTCGCGCTCCAGGCGGACGAGGGTGCGCGCGAGGCGAGCGCGCGGTCGCGGATCCGCCGGGCCTCGGAGGCGTTCAGCGAGGGAGCGCGCGCGCGGGCGGCGGCGCTGTCGGCGGCGCCGCCGATGAGCGAGAAGCTCGGGCTGCCGCTCTTGGCCGAGCGGTGCGGGGAGCTTGTGGCGCTGGTGCAGATCCGGCCGCTCTGCGAGGCGGCGTCGTCCTCGTGGCGAGAGGCCGGGTGCGCGGCGCTCCGAGAGCGGTTCGACGCCGCGGAGGCCGAGCTCAGGACGGGCTTGCCGCAGAAGATCGCGGCGGGCCTCGCGGCGCTGCGGGAGAAGGGGATGGGCGCGGCGGAGCTCGACGCGGCTCAGGCGAGGCTCGACGCGGGCGACGTGAAGGGCGCCGCGATCGCGTATGACGCCGCCGTGCGCGGCGCGGAGGGGACATGAGCGGCTCGAAGGACGTTGCGCAGCGCGGGCGGAGTGTCGCGGCGTTCCAGAGGCTCGTCGCGCTGGTCACGGCGCTGGCGGTGCTGGCGCCGTCATTCGCGTGGGCCGGGACGCCGTACAGCGTGCGCTGGGTCAGCTGGCAAGACGCCGCCTCGTGCGCGACCCCCGAGCTGGAGACGGAGGGCGTCCCGATCTTCGAGGTGAACCAGACGCCCCTGCCGACCTACGAGGTTCCGGGTGCGTTTCAGTTCCACGGCGACGGTTCCGAGAGCAACGCGTTCGAGGGGGCGTTCGACTCGGTGCTGCTCCTCATGGGGCCAACCAGTTCCATTTCGGGGTCAGCACCGTGGACGGCCGCAACGGGTGTACCCACGCGCGCGAGGTGGTGCACCTCGTCTCGGAGCCGCTCGGGCTGAACAAGCATCTCTTCGACGTCCGCCGCGATGGGGTCGCTTTCACGGGCAGCACCGTGGCCGACCTCGGCCTCGCGGAGATCAACCCGGCGCTCGCGCGCGACATCGCGGAGCTGGAGGTCGCGATCGGCAAGCTGATGGAAGCGATCCTCCGGAACGCCGTCAGGGTCGCGGACCTGAGGGAACGGATGGACCTGCTGCGGCAGCTCGACACCGAGCTGCACGACCTGGTGAGCCGGCCGCTCGACGAGATCTCGCGGACCGATCTCGACGCGATCCTCGACCGCTACGAGGACGTGGTCGACCCGGAGACGCGGGCGGCGATGGAGCAGCTCGTCGACGACCTGAAGAAGAGCGTCAGCGACCTGGAGGACGAGCTCGCGCGGCTGATGGACGAGTTCGGCGCGCAGGCCGACGAGGTGGCGGACCTCGCGACGCAGGACGCGCGCGCCGAGGGATGGAACCCGGACGACCCGTGGGCGTACGCGCTCGGCGAGAGCGATGTGCCGTGGGTCGAGGTGCCGGACATCTCGGAGGTGGACGGGGCGTTCGAGGAGGGGAGAGACCCCTACGCGGCGTATGCGGACGGCGTGATCGCAGCGCTGGAGAAGGACGTGAGCGGGGGCGCAGTGGTCGCGCGGGCGGACTTCGTGGCGAACGTGAGGGCGTGGCGGGCGAACAGCGCGGCGCTGGAGATCGCGCTGCGCGACCGGATGGGCGTGTCGGTTGCGGAGACGAACGCGTTCCTCAAGGCGCAGAACCGGATCACGGGGTACGTGCGGCGATTCATGGACGTGTCGGACTGGTTCGTGGACACGCCGGTGCCGCCGGACCTGCGGGCGCAGGTCGACACGGTGCTGAAGCCGAGGTTCGACGCGCTCGCGGACCAGATGAAGGATAACCTGAACCAGTGGACGGGGGACGGCCTCGACCTGGAGCACACGCAGCTCTACCAGACGATCAGCGCGTTCGCGGGGGCGATGTCGACGGTCGCCGAGGGGGTCGGGGCGTACGCGGAGGTGATGCAGACGCTCGTCCACGCGACGACGCGCATCGGGGTGGGGTTCGTGCCGGTGGTCGGGCCGGCGCTCGACCTGTGCGAGGCCGTGACGGGCAAGGCGTGGTGCTTGCCGTCGGGGCAGGAGCTGAGCGACGAGGAGCGGATCTTCTCGGGGATGGGGTTCGGGCTCGGTGCGGTCGGGCCGATGTGGCGCGCGGTCAAGACCAGCAGTGGGCTCAGGCCGGCCGCGATTCGGGTGGCGGGAGAGATCGCCGAGATCGAGGAGGCGTTCGCGCAGATTGTCAAGACGAACCGCGTCAGGGGGTACAAGAACCTCACCGGGGCGATGACGACCAAGCCGGTAAACATCTTCGAGAAGAAGGCGGCCAAATTCCTGGTGGACGACGGCCGGTCGCTCGTTGGGGTCGGCGACGACGGCGTGCGCACGGTGCTCGGCATTCCGAAGGAGTCACCGACCGGCACCATCGAGGGGAAGGCTCCCGACTTCCTCTCGGTGTCCAGCGGGCACAAGCTCATCCTGAGCGAGGCAAAAGGCGGAACGATCGACGTCTTCGAGGTGCGCAATCAGCTCACGAACGCGATGGAGGCGGTGAAAAAGAAGGGGCTCGCTGGAGACGTGCAGCGGGTCGAGCTCATCATGGAGCAGGGGGCGGAGTTCAAGCCGGATAAGTTCATCGTGAAGGACGGCTACCTGTTCGACACGGACAAGGGGAAAACCGTGACCCTGAAAGGCTTCAACACATTCATCATGGTGATCCGGCTATGAGCGAATCAAGACCTCACTTCTTCGCCTGGTGTGACGAGCCAGAACGTATCGATGCATTCGCGGCGGCGCTATATGCGCTGGTGATTCCAGGGGATCTCATGAGCGTGGACCTGAGCACCGATATTTGGTGCAAGACGTCCTCCATGGACGAAGCGCTCGCGATGGTCCGCGCTCACTTCGGAGGAAGGAACAGCGCTCACGTATCGTCCGGCGTGATGCTGAGCGATTCTGAGCGCGTCCTGGTGTTCAGCGCCGCGTGCTACCCTGAAGAAAGCGAACGTCGTCGTCCCTTCGGCCCGCTCAGCATGGCGGCGGGTGAACGCAAGTGGGATTTCTACCCGTACGAGATCGCCGTGGGCAGCTACAGCCCGCGCTTCGTGGAGGCCGAGGCGGCGGTCGCCTACCACATGGTTCAGGGCGACATCGAGGACCTCCTAGTCCGGCTCTGCGCGCCGGATGCTAGCGGGCGCGTGCCGACCGGTGCGTGCACGGACAAGGAGGACTGGATCGCCCCGGTCGAGATGTGCGCAACCTACAACGCGAACGCCGGGGAACTCGCGCGCGACCTCGCCCTCTCGTGGGTGAGCCTCCACGAGAAGCAGAGCGTCTCGCGCATCGCACGCACATCGCTGGAGGCGCTGCACGCGCGCGTCGACGCCGCGCCGCGCGGCGCGCGCGTGCCGATGAAAGGCGGCAGCGAGCTCACGCGTTCGATCTCGCGCGAGACCGTGCTCAAGGCGCTCGCAACGCCGCCGGCAACGCTGATCGAGGCGCTCGAGGCCGCGGCAGTGCCCGACGACGCGTGGCGCGCGGCCGAGCCAAAGGCGCACGAGATCATGGATCTGCTCCGTCAGCTCGGGGAAGCTCCCGAGGGCGAGGGCCGGCCTGCATTTCGGGCAGACATCACGACGCGCGGGCACACGCGCTTCCTCGAAGAGCACGCGCCCTTCCACGTCCGCCGCCTCCCGAGCGGCGGCGTGGTGCTGGCCACCCACCCCTACCGCACGCTCTGGCCGCTCTGGTCCGACGCCCTCTTCGTGCTCGGCCTGATGTCCTGACCCGCATCGGGACTGGCCAGACTCGCAACTGCCTGGCGGCCGCCACCCTCCGCCGCCGCTCCGCCGCCTCGCCGTCGCGCGCGCCCCCGCGGCGCCCCGGGCCGGCGGGCGGGCCCGCCGCGTGCTTGTCGCTCGCGCATGAGCCCGTGGAAGCGCGCCGCTTTGCTCCCTGATCACCTCCCCGAGACGTGCACCGACGACCCCGCGGCGCTGGCCGCCTTCGTCGGCCCGCGAGAGCGAGCGCTCGAGGAGGGGATCTGGTCGCTCGGCGACGCCGACCTGCTCGCGATCGTGCTCGGCACAGGGCTGGTCGGCACCCCCGTGACGCTCGTCTCCGCCGCGCTCCTCTCGCGCTTCGCGGGGCTGGAGGGGCTCGCGCGGCTCGGCCCGCACGCGCTCGCCGAGCACCCCGGCCTCGGGCTCGCGAAGGCGCTCCGGATCGCTGCGTCGCTCGAGCTCGGGCGGCGCGCCTTCGAGCGCGCGGTGCGCCCGCGGCCTCCGGTGCGCACCTCGGCCTCGATCGCGGCGTGGTGCGCGGCGCAGCTCGGCCCGCTCGATCACGAGCAGATGTGGGTGATCTCGCTCGACGGCCGCAACGGGATGAGGGGAGCGCGCAGGGTCGCGCAGGGCGGGCTCCACGGGTGCTCCGTCACGGCGAGGGACATCCTCCGCGCCGCGCTCTCGGACGCGGCCTCGGCGCTCGTCCTGGTGCACAACCACCCGAGCGGCGACTCGGCGCCGTCGCCCGAGGACGTGGCCATGACCAACGCGGTCGCCGCCGCCGGCGAGGTGATCGGCGTGCCGCTCGTCGACCACGTCATCCTCGCGCCGGACGGGCACTACTCCTCGCTGCTCGATCTCGGGATGATCGCGCCCGGCGACGCGCCCCGCGCCGCCGCACCGCCGAGCCGAGGCTAGGCGCGCTGGCCGACCAGGAGGCCGTGCCGCTCGCCGCCGGGCGCCCCTCCGGTGCCTGGCACGCTCGCGAACCGCAGCGTCGCGCCGCCCCAGTCGACCGAGGGGCTCCCCTTCAGCAGCGAGGTATAGAGCGCGCTCGCCTGCGTCATCGGGCAGCCGATCGCCTCGCGCACGAGCGTGAGCGACGCGCCCGTCGCGTAGCTCACCGGCGCCTGCCTGCCGTCCTCGCCGATCACCGTGACCTTGAAGACGTCGTCCTCGGCGCGCGCGGCGCGGTCCGGATCGGTCAGCGCGAGGTGCAGCGCCTCGATCGCGCCGCTCCCGGGGCCATTGTTCGGGGAGTCGAGGGTCACGTGGAGCTCGAGGAGCGGCGCCGTGTAGCGGACGATCTGCCGCGCCGCCGCTCCCTCCGCCGTCGCGGGCGCCGCGCGCGCCTCGCGGCGCCTGAGCTGGGCCTCCATGACGAGCGCCGACCGCGCGAGCTCCCGCTCCGTCTTGCCGAGCAGCCGGCGCGCGCGCATCTCGGCGAGCGCGCGCTGCAGCACCTCGCGGTTCCTCGCCGCCTGCTCGTGGCTCCGCTCGCGCGCGAGCAGCGCCTCGAGCTCGCCCAGCGCTCGCTCATGCTCCCCGATCGACGCGAGCGCGTCCGCGAGCGTGAGCCGGGCGTCGGCGAACGAGGGCGCGCGCCTCACCGCCTCGCGGTAGGCCGCGATGGCCGGCGCGATCTCCCGCCGCGCCTCGTGCGCGAGCCCGAGCGCGAAGGCCGCCCGCGCGTCCTCCGGCGCCGCCTCGCACGCGCGCGCGAGCCAGCGCGCCGCCTCGTCGTAGAGGCGCAGATCGTAGAGCACGACCCCGAGCTCGCGCAGCGCCCGCGGATCGGGCGGCTCGATCGCCGCGCCCCGCCGGAGCTCCGCGGCCGCCTCGTCGAGCCGGCCGAGGCGGACCAGGGCGCGGGCGTAGGCGAGGCGCGCCTCGATCTGCTCCCCTCCGCCAGTTTCCACCCCGCGCGCGAGCGCCCTCGCCGCGTCCGCCCAGCGCTCTTCCGCCGCGTACGCGGCGCCGAGCGCGAGCCACGCCCCCGCGTCGTCCGGCGCGCCCGCGACGTGCGCCTCGAGCCCGGCGATCCCGCCCGCCATGTCTCCGCGGCTCAGCAGATCGAGCGCGCGCGCTCGCTGCGCTCCGGACGACGTCATGGCGGCAGCGTACGCCGGCGCGGCGGCGCAGGTCGAGCGCCCGAGCGGGCCGGGCCTCGCCGCGCCTTCGGCGTCAGTAGCCCTGCGGAAGATCGCCCGCCAGGCACGAGACGGTGTTCGGCGCCCCGCGCGACGACCACTTGGCGCCGGTCGGCACCCCGCCGGCGAAGCGCACGCCCTCGTGTGGATCCCACGACGGCGTCTCGCCCGGGCGCAGCGAATGCGTCCCGCTCTGGTAGAACGCGATGATGTACGTGTGCCCCGCGACGCGGCAGCCGAGCCGCCTCGCGAGCGCCT
This sequence comes from Sorangium sp. So ce693, assembly GCF_051521375.1. NCBI lineage: Bacteria > Pseudomonadati > Myxococcota > Polyangiales > Polyangiaceae > Sorangium > Sorangium sp. So ce693. Next base: position 9,390,589 of record NZ_CP150347.1, on the reverse strand, counting down.
GCGCGAAGGACCGGCCGGTGTGCCCGAACGCGCTGCAGCAGCGGAGCCACACGACGGCGTCCGGCCCCGCGAGCTCGGCCCTCAGGGCGTCGAGCGCCTCATCGAGCGGCGAGCCGGGCCGGAGCGCGGCCTCGTCGAGCCGCGTCCCGCCCATGCGCATGTACCCCCAGCCGCCGTGCCCCCAGGCCTGCAGCGACGCGATCTTCCGGCCGCGCTCCCGCGCCGCGCGCGCCGCCCAGCCGAGCGCCTCGGCCCAGCTCGCGGCGGACTGCCACGCGTCGGCCGCGCCCGTCATGCGGTGCAGGAGCGCACCGGCGCGCCAGATCGGCGTGAGCCCGATCGTCGCGCCCACGGCCTCTCCCAGGACCTCGAGGTCCCCGGTCTCGGCGGAACCGGCGGCGTCGGCCGCTGCTGGGCGCGCGCACGCCGCCGCGTCATCGCGCCGCCTCGCGCCGTTCGCCCGCCGCGCGCTACCCCACCCGACGTCGGTGTTATCGAAGAGGACGAGCCGCATACAACCCCCATTCTACGCGCTCTGAATGTACCGCCGCTCGCAACCGCGGCCACGCGGTCGATTCCCCACCCGCCCCCCGAGCGTCTCCCGACGCCGCACGCCGCACGCGCCGCACGCGCCGTACGCCAGCGGCCACGCCCCGGGCGCGGTGAGGGCGCGATGGACGGGAGGAGGTCGTCCGTCGACGTCCTCCACCGCCTGGTTCGTGGTGGGCGCAATCGGTAGTGATTTCCTCCCGCGCCCTCGGTTAGCCTGCCCGAACCGATGGGCCTGTCCGAAAACATCAGGTTTTATGCGGCGACCGATGTTGGCCGCATGCGGGACCACAACGAGGACAACTACCTCGTCGACAAGAAGCTCGCGCTCTTCGTGGTCGCCGACGGGATGGGCGGGCACGCCGCTGGCGAGGTCGCGAGCGCCCTCGCCGTTCGCATCATCCACGAGGAGCTGAAGAAGGAGCGGGACCTCATCGAGAACCAGGCGCGCAGCAACGTGCGGCGCGCCGCGATGAAGGAGGTCCTCAGCCTGCTCGAGCACGCCGTCCAGCGCGCGTGCGCCCGGATCCACGAGGAAGCGAAGGCCGACACGACGAAGCGCGGCATGGGCACGACGCTCTCCGCGCTCCTCATCGCCGGCTCGCACGGCTACATCGCGCACGTCGGCGACAGCCGCATCTACCTCCTCCGCGAGGGCCGCATCCAGCAGGTCACCGAGGATCACACCGTCTACAACGAGCTCATCAAGCGCGGGAAGCTCACGCGCGATCAGATCGAGAAGGTCGCGCAGAAGAACGCGATCACCCGCGCCGTCGGCGTGTACGAGCGCGTCGAGGTCGACACGCTCACCATCGAGGTGCTCCCGGGCGACCAGTTCCTCCTCGCGTCGGACGGGCTCCACGGGTACATCGCGCACACCGCGGAGCTCGAGCCGTTCTTCGAGGAGGAGAACGGCGAGATCGCCGCCAACGGCCTCATCGATCTCGCGAACAGGAAGGGCGGCAAGGACAACATCACCGCGATCCTCGTGCGGCTCGGCCAGGGCGACCACCGCGACAGCGTCCGCGCCCGGCTGCTCGCCCTGAAGCGCGACGTGCTCGCGAAGATGCCGCTCTTCGCGCGCCTGCAGGAGCGCGAGATGCTCCGGGTGATGCAGGTCGCCGAGGTGCTCTCGTTCGAGCCCGGCCAGATCGTGGTGCGCGAGGGAGATCGCGGCGACGAGCTCTTCATCGTGCTCTCGGGCCTCGTCCGGATCATCCGCGGCGAATCGGTGCTGAGCGAGGTCGGCCCGGGCGAGCACTTCGGCGAGATGGCCCTCATCCGCAGCATGCCGCGCTCGGCCACCGTCTCGGCCGTGGAGCAGAGCGAGCTCATCGCCGTCCGTCGCGCCGATTTCTTCGAGATCCTCCGCAAGGAGCACGAGCTCGCCGTGAAGCTGCTCTGGCAGTTCCTGGGGGTGCTCGCCGACCGGCTCGACCAGACGTCGCGCGACCTGAGCACCGCCCGCGAGGAGCTCGCCGCGGAGGACATCACGAGCGAGATCTTCCCCGACAGCGAGGAGGGGAAGAGCCCGTTCGCCCCCGAGGAGCGCTCCTCGGCGCGCTGAACGGCGCCCCCGCGGCCGCGGACGACGCGGAACGACGCGGAACGGAGCGAATTGCTGCGGCGTGAGCGGCGGGGCGCGACCGCGCGAGCCGGGCGAGCGATTCGCGGATTGACACCCTCCTACCCCGGCCGGTAGCGTCCGTCCGACGGATAACCATGAGCATGCACGGCAGAAGGTACTGCGAAGGCCATCTCGCTCGCGTCGCCATCAACGTGGCTGGGGGCTCGGCGTTCGCGTCGCTCGCGCTCGCTGCGGCGGCTCTCCTCGCCGCGTCCCCCGCGGCCGCCGACGAGCCGCGGAGCGCCACCGAGCCGCGGCTCATGATGGAGACGGGCGAGATCACGAGCGTCGTCGACGCGTTCGACGACGGCGACACCTTTGATCTGAACTTCAGCTTCGGCTTCGAGTACGCGTCGAAGAGCGCGAAGATCCGGCGCGAGACGAGCATCGCCGGGCCGGGGCTGTCGTCGGGCGGCTACACGTCGAACCTGCTCAACGTGGCGACCTACAACGAGGCGACCTCGAAGCTCAACCTGCGCCTCGACGTCGGCCTCTACCGCGACCTGGCGCTCTACCTCAGGATGCCGCTCATCCTGAACCACACGCGCGAGCTCACCGATCTCAACGGCAGCGCCGGGGCGGAGGCGCAGGCCGTCGCGCTCGCGGGAGCCCCGGGGGAGCAGCTGTTCCAGATGCCCTTCACGTCGCCGAACCGGAGCGGCATCGAGTACCTCGCCGTCGGCCTCGACGTGAACATCATGAACCAGGCGCGCGACCGGACGAAGCCGACCTGGCTGTTCGGGGTCGAGGGGCGCTTCCCCGTGAGCGAGCCGATGCACGCCTGCACCGAGGCGCCGAAGAGCGGCCAGGTGAAGTGCGCCGATCCGACGGACGTCAACCGGAACAACAGCAGCGACAGCGAGTTCGAGGGGGAGGGGATCGCCCAGCGCGACCCCGGCGTGTCGCGCGGCACCATCGGCCTCGAGGTCCACACGTACCTGTCGAAGCGGATCAAGTACGTCGAGCCGTACGGCGGGTTCAAGGCGCTGTTCGAGTTCCAGCAGGAGTCGAGCGACTACGGCCTCACCGACCTGAAGACGTCGCTGGTGAACCACCCGCCGCTCGTCGGCAGCGTGATGCTCGGCGTGATGATCGTCCCCTGGGAGAACCGCGAGAAGTACACCGGGCTCACGCTCGATCTGCGCTTCACCGGCGAGTACCACTCCGAGGGGCGCGACTACTCGGAGCTGTTCGACGCGCTCGGCTCGAGCGACGCGAGCTCGCTGCGCCAGCCGCAGTGGGCGGCGTTCCGCGACAACGACGCGTACGATCCGGACCTGTGCAGGACCGGCGATGCGAGGGCCTGCTCGCCGTCGGTCGTCGACCAGGGCTCGCAGCGGACGTACTTCACGGGGCTCAGCGACGTCCAGCCGTACGGCTCGTACCGCGCCTCGGCGAGCGTGACGTGGAGGGCGGCGGAGCTCGTGAAGTTCCAGATCGGCGCGGGCTTCCGCCACGATGGCGGGCACGGCATCGGCGGCGACCAGCCGTGCAACTCCCAGTACAAGGACAGCCTCGGGGCGGCGGGGCCTTGCCGCCGCCAGGACGCGGACGGGCGCCTCACCGTCACCGGCAGCCCGAACCCCAACTACCGCCCGACCATCAACGCGGTCGGCCGCCGCTTCTACGTCAACGACAGCAACACGTTCGACCTCTTCGCGAGCGGCACGTTCATGTTCTGATCGACGCCCCGAGCGGCGTGGCCACCGCGGCGAGCGCCGCCTCTGGCCGAAGCAGCAACCCCATGATCGACCCCTGGCACCTCCGCGGTGGCGCGGGCGCCTTGGCGCTCGCCGCGGCGCTCGCCGCCGCGCTGCCAGCGTCGGCTCAGCCTGAAGGCGCGGCATCACCCGCGTCGGTTCAGCCTGAAGACGCGGCGTCGCCCGCGCGCTCCGGAGGACACGAGCGATCGCCGCGCTCGGCGCAGCCGCCGGCATCCGCGCAGCCGTCGAGGTCGGCCGTGGTGCTCGCGACAGCGGTCGCGCCCGAGGCCGGGGAGCGCGCCGCGCCGCTCGCCAGCGCGCTCGACGCGCTCCTCTCGGACACGGCGCAGGACCTCGGCCTCTCGGTGGATCTGGCGGACCGCGTCGCCTCGCGATCGCGGCCCGACGAGGCCGAGCTCATCGAGCGCGCGCGCTCCAGCGACAAGCTCTTCATCGCGCCGAGCCTCGAGCTGCGCGGCGACGAGGTGGAGCTCAGGCTCGCCCTTGCGTCCGGCGGATCGAGGTCGCTGAGGGTGCGGGTCGAGCGCGTCGCGCGGGACGACCTCGCGGTGCGCGCCGCGGTGATGCTCCGCGACCTCCTGGCCGAGCTCGACGCCGGCGCCGCCGCGGCCTCTGCCTCGGCCCGCGAGGCGCCGTGCCCCGAGCGGTGCCGCGGGCGCCTCGCCACGCCGGCGCGCAGCATGGGGAAGGCGACGCTCGCGGCCAACGCGACGCTCTACGGAGGCCTCGTGGGCTTCTCGATCCAGCGATCGAGCGGCTCGGACGATCCGCGCCTGCTCTACCCGCTCCTGGCGGTCGGCGCCGGCATCGGGCTCGGCGGCGCGATCATCATCGCGGAGGAGTGGGACGTCGGCGTGGCCGACGCGTGGTACCTCGGGTCCGGCACGTGGTGGCCGACGATCGCGGGGCACCTGATCTACCAGGGCCGCTTCGCGCAGCACGCGGAGGATCCGGGCCAGGAGCGCTGGGCCTCCGGGCTGATCGGCGGGACCGCCGGGATCACGCTGGCGGCGCTCGGGCTCTCGCTGGGCCGGATGTCCGAGGGCGGCGCGCTGATGGCGCAGTCGGGCGGCGGGCTGGGGCTCATGCTGGGCGGGCTGGTCGAGTGGGCGGGGCGGGGCGACGTGCAGCGGACGCCGATCGCCGGGATGGGCTACGGCGCGGCGCTCGGCTGGCTGGCGGCGGCCGCGGCGGCGACGCAGCTCGACGTCACGCCGTCGGAGATCCTGGCGATCGACGTGGGCGCGATGCTCGGCGGGCTGGGCGCCGCCGCGCTGGCCAGCCCGCTCGTGTTCGAGTCGCCGACCGAGGCGCAGCAGCGGGCCTGGGTCGGCGCCACGGCCGCGGGCTTTCTGCTCGGGGCGGGCGTCGCGTGGCGCGTGACCCGCCCTACCACGGCCGGCGCCCGCAGCGCGGGCCCCTCGTGGAACCGGTTCGGCCTGCCCATGTTGGGAGTGATAGGAGAGAGCGTGGTCGGGAGCCGGCGAGCGCCCGCGCTCGGCCTCGGGTGGCAGGGGGCGATTCCGTAGGAGCTATGAAGATCACGATCACCGAGCTGGATGCAGGGACGCGCCTCGACAAGCTGCTCGTGCAGCTTCTCCCCGGGCTGGGGCGGGCGGGCGCGAAGCGGCTGTTCTCCGAGGGGCGCGTGCGCGTGCTCGGGGTGGGGAAGAGCGGCGCTGGCCGGCGCGCGTCGAAGGGCGACGTCGCGGCGGCCGGCGAGGTGCTGGAGGTCGACGTCGAGCCCACGGAGGCCTCCGGCGCGGCGACGCCGGATCCTTCCGCGCCGCTCGACGTGGTGCTCGAGCGCGACGATCTGGTGGTGGTGAACAAGCCCGCCGGGGTGCCGACGGCGCCGCTCCATCCGGGCGAGCGCGGGACGGTCGCGAACGCGCTCGTGGCGCGGTACCCCGAGATGGCGGGCATCGGCTTCTCTCCACGGGAGCCCGGGCTGTGCCACCGGCTCGACACGGACACGAGCGGCCTCGTGCTCGCGGCGCGCACGGCCGCGGCGTTCGCGGCGCTGGGCGCCGGGCTGAAGGAGGGGCGGCTCGACAAGCGCTACCTGCTGATCTGCCAGATCGGCGATCTTCCCGAGATGGGCTCGATCGAGGTGCCGCTCGCGCCGCACCCGAAGGACAAGAAGCGGGTCTACCCGTGCATCCACCCGCGCGACGTGGCGCGATACGCCCCGAGGCCGGCCGCGACGATGTACAAGCGCGTGCGGCAGGTGGGGCTCTGGGAGCTCGTCGAGGCGCGGGCGCCGCGGGCGCTGCGGCACCAGATACGGGCGCACTTCGCGTCGGTGGGGCACCCGCTGGCCGGCGACGTGCTCTACGGCGGGCCCGCGGTGGAGGGGCTGAGCCGCCACGCGCTGCACGCGCACTACATCGGGTGGGGCGGCAGCGACGCGGTGCCTGCGTTCGTCGTGACGTCGTCGCTGCCCGCGGACATGGCGGCGCTGGTCGGCGAGGCCTGAGCCGCGGGCTCGCCCGGTCGCCGCGCCGCCTCAGGGCGCGCTCGCCTCGACGACATGGCCCTCGACGTCGCGCGCCCGCGCCGTGATCTGGAGGTCGTCGGCCGACGCCGTGCCGCCGAGGTCGCTGAAGCGGAACGCGATCACGTACGCCGACGACTGCGCGTTGAACTTCGCCGGCTCGATCCGGATGCCTCCGAGGCTCTGTTCGTCGATGGTCGCGGCGTCTCCCTCTCCTGTATATTTGCGGTTCCACTCCTCGTAGTTGAACACCCGCTCCTCGATGACCTCTCCGGTCGACCGGCTGGACGTCGCGACCGCGACCTCGACGAGGCCCGGGGAGATGCCTGGCAGGGTGGCCTCGACCTCGACCGAGACGCTCGACGTGGCGTCCTCGTCGGTGCGGCGCGCGGAGAGCGCCGGCGGCAGCCCGCCCGGCGTCGGGAGGAAGCGGAGCGGGTGCACGCAGTACACCTTCTCGTGCCCTCCCTCGCGGATCTCGAAGTGCAGGTGGGGGAACAGGCTGCTGGCCGCGAGGCCGGTATAGCCGATGTGCTGACCGCGCCCGACCTGATCGCCGGTCTCGACGACCGGCATCGCCAGGTGGATATAGGTGCTGTAGAAGCAAGCGCCCGGCGGATCGCAGTGCTCGATCTGCACAACGACGTCCTCGAAGTCCTGGTAGCGGCCTGCGCGTATCACCTTTCCGTCGGCGACCGCGTACACCGGGGTGCCCATGACGGTGGGGATATCGATGCCGCGGTGGAAGTCGTAGACGCCATCGCGCGAGGTCTGCAGGCGGGGACCGAAGCTCGACGACATCGGCTGGATCTCGTCCGTCCCTCCGATCGGCCACACGAGGTCTGGGCCTTCAGTCTCCGAGCCGCAGCCGGCGGCGAGCGCGGAGAGGGCCAGCACGGGCGCGAGAGACGATGGCTTCATGGTGGCGAGTCCGTGGTGCGCGGGCGCAGCGCAGGTGGCGAGTCCACGGCGCAGCGCCGCCCCCGCAGGGTATCGAAGCACCGCGCGGAAGTCGAGCCAGGGGTGCTGTGATGGATCCATGCGGCGCCGTGATGGACCCGCGCGGCGTGACGCCGCACCATGGCTCGATTCACCGCCTGCGGAGCAGCCTTTCGGCGCTGCACGCGTGTACGATGGTGCGATGTCGCGGTGCGCGAGGTGTTCTCTTCGGACCGCGCCGATCGTCGCGGCCTGCGCGCTCGCTCCGGCCGTGCTGGCGCCGCGCAGCGCTCTTGCGCAGCAGCCGGCGGACGCGGCGCCCGGGCGCGCCGCGCCCCGATCTGCCGGGCCGAGCGACCCATCCGGCGCCGGCGGCGCGGGCGGGGAGCGGGCGCGCCGCGGCCCGGATACGCCGTATTTCCCCGTCAACCTGTCGCTCATTTTCCCGCTGAGCACCAACGCCACGGCGCCCGATCTCGCGACCCACCTCGATCTCGCGCTCCTGCTCGGGCGCGTCGGGTTCGTGGACGGCGCCCAGATCGGCCTGTTCTCGTGGACGTCGGGGGATCTGCGCGGGTTACAGCTCGGGGTCGCGAGCGTCGTCTCGGGGCGCGCCGAGGGGCTGCAGCTCGCGGCGGGCTTCGCCTTGGCGGACGCTCCGCTCGCGGGGGTGCAGCTCGCGGGGCTCTTCGGCTGGGCGAGCACGACGGTCGCCGGCGCGCAGATCGCCGGCGTCGCCAACCAGACGTACGCCGACGTCGACGGCCTGCAGGCGGCCGGCACCGTCAACGTCGCTCGCGGACAGGTGACGGGCGTGCAGGCGGCTGCCGTCAATATCGGCCGCGTCGACGGGCTCCAGATCGGCGCCATCAACGTCTCGCAGGAGCAGCGCGGGCTCCAGATCGGCATCATCAACGTGGCCCGCAAGATCGACGGGCTCCAGATCGGCGTCATCAACGTGACCGACAACCTCGAGGGGGAGTCGCTCGGTCTCATCCCGCTGCCGCGCGAGGGGGGGATCCGGCTCGCGCTCTGGGGGAGCACTGGCCTGCACGGCAACGTCGGCCTCAAGTTCTCGAGCCGGTATGCCTATACGATTTTGAGCTTCGGGCTCCACAGCGAGCCGCGCGCACCGAACGCCGACGACGGGCGCGCGGCGGAGCGCGAGCCCCTGTATGCCGTGGGCCTCGCGATGGGCTCTCGCCTGCCGCTCGACGTCGAGGACCTCTCGCTGAGCGCCGATATCGGCGCCTACCACCGCGGCCCGTTCCAGGGCGATCTCCCCGGGCGAAACGAGGTGCTGAAGGCGCGCGTCTCGGCCTCGTACGCGCTGGCGGAGCGCCTCTCGCCGTTCGTCTGCGCGGGCGGCTACCTGACGTTGCGGGGCGAGGGCGCGCTCGACGTCGGCGGCGGGCCCGAGCTCTGCCTCGGCGTCGAGCTCGGCCTGCTCGACGCTGCGCGGCGTGTTCGCGCGCCCGCCGCGCCCCCCGCCGTCGCGGGCCGCGGCGGCGCGCTCAGGGCGTCGCCGGGGCCAGCGCGTACGACCGGTGCGTCATCGTCACACCGAGGCTCGTGAGCGCGGGATCCGTGGCGGTGCAACGCACGAAGCTCCAGTCGTTCGGCGTGGCGAACGCGAACCCGAGGGAGCTGTCGGCGACCGTGCCCTCCCACTCGATGAGCGACACGTCGTCGAGGAACGAGGTGGCCTCGCCGCTCGCCGGCACACCCGCCCTGAAATAGAACCGGACGGAGCCCGCGTTCGCCGGCGGGGTCAGGTCGACGGTGAACGGCTGCCAGCCGTAGGTGCCGGCCGCGCGCGTGAACACGACGCTGTTCGACACGCTGGTCCCGCCGCTCGTGTACCAGTAGACCTGCACACGCATCTGGCCGGCGTTGTCTCCTTTCATGTAGCCGGTCAGGGTCAGCTTGCGGCCAGGCTCGAACTTGACGCGGTTGTTCATGTAGGTGGAGACCTCGGAGGTGCTGCTCGACTTGCGCAGGAACACCATCGCTCCGGTCCCGCCGTGGACGACGCTGTTCTCGATGTAGCGGTATTCGCTCATCGACCACATCGAGCCTTCGTGCGAGGTGTCGTCGATGTCGCCGTCCTCGAAGTCGCCGTAGAGCATGATCTCCCGGCCGTAGTCGCAGCTCGCGGCGGCCGTCGTCCGGACGGCGGCGAGCGAGTCCGCCGGGCTCGAGCGCAGGTGCGCGAGGGGGGCTGTGCGGCGGCTCGTGAGCGGCGCGCTCCGCGTCTCGACGGCGTCGCTCGTCGTGTACTGCGAGGGGCTGCTCGCCGCGACGGCCCGCGGGCCGCTCGCGAACACGACGGCCCCGGTGAGGCCGTCCGCCGCCTCGCCGGGCGCGGGCGCCGCTGGCAGCGTCGTGGAGAGGTGACCGATGTGGCGGATCGCCCGGCCGAGCCAGGCGCCGCCCACGAGCTTCGGGACGTAGTCCTCGTTCTGGAACGGGATGAGCTGCACGCGGTGCACCGCGCGGTTGCCGCTCGCGTCCTCGTCGATGTCGATGGCGGCGAGGTACGACTGGTACGTCTCGAAGACGTCCTGATCGAAGACCATGTTGCCGAGCGACATGAAGATGTAGCGGGGGCCGGCGCCGGCGTTGTACAGCCCGATGCCGTGGATCGTGTGCGGGTGGTGCGCCACGACCATGCCGGCGCCCTTCTGGACGAGCTGGGTGAACCGCCGCCGCATGCCGGACGACGGATAGTCGCTGTACTCGATGCCTCCGTGCACCACCGGGATGGCGAAGCGCCCGACCGCGTCCTGCGCCATGAAGTCGCTGATCTCCGTGAGGCCCAGCTCGAGCGCGCCCGCCTTGGGAGGAGGCCCGTCGGAGGCGGTGAGCGCGTACTCCGGGAGCGTCGTCCCGTCGTTGACGATCTGGTTGAACCCCTGGAAGGCCACGTCGACGCCGCGGAGCGTCCGGTAGAGCACGGTGCCCTTCGCCATCGTCTCGTCGAGCCCTGCGCCGAACCAGTCGAGGCCGGCGTTCGGGACGGCGGTGAGCGTGTCGGCGACTCCTGCCCCCAGGTAATCGAACATGTGGTTGTTGCCGAGGCTCACGGCGTCGACGCCGGAGAGCGCGAGCGCCCTGACCGTCTCGGGGTAGGAGAAGAACGTGAACGACTTGTAGGGGTGGGGCGTCTGCGGGTTGGCGGTGACGGGGCACTCCAGGTTGACCTGGGTGTAGTCGGCCGACGAGAGGACGTCGCGCAGGAAGGTGAGGATGGCGCTCGCGTCGGCTTGCCGCGTCGCGGGGCGGATCAGGTCGCCCACCTCTCCCTCGATGCCGTCTTCGTCGCTGTCGATGAAGCGCCGACCGAACATCGTGTCGCCTCCAACGAGGATCCGCGCGCGGCCAGCGCGCTGCTCGGTCAGCACGACCCGGCCGACCCCGGCACCCGCCTCGGCGAGCGGCCGGTGCAGGTCGGCAGGGATGATCTCGCTGTAGTACCCGTCGACCTCGACGCGCAGCAGGACCGAGCGCCGCGCGAGCGCCGAGAGCGTGAACGCGCCCGCGCCGTCGGTGAACGCGATCTCGCCATGGTTGACCGCGCCGCTCCCCCAGCCGATGGCCGTCACCTCCGCCCCCGCGACCGGCGATCCCGCCTCGTCGACGACGACGCCGGTCACGTCGATGGGGGCCGCCGCGTAGGTCGCGTCGTACGCGGCCTCCGTGGCGTCGAACTGGTACGCCGCCGACGCATCGCCCGCGGCGAGCCAGGCGCAGGCCGCAGCGCACACGGACAGCGGCCTGGATGTGATGACGCGGACAATGGGTCTTTCTGCCATGTTCGCTCCCGATCGGTTGAGGCCTGTTCGAGGATGGATGACCGCAACAGGGGTGATGGGCGCCAGAGCTCCTTCAGGGCCGGTTGGACACGTGCAAATGTGCCGTGTGACCAGACTCCGAGGTGACCAAGGCCGACGATGGGGTCGCGAGCGTCGACTGGCCGCTCAACCCTCGCTGGAGAGGCCGCGAGGGCGCCGACCCATGCAGGATTCGATCCGTTTCAGCGATGGCGCTGGAGACAAAGACGATTATCTCGAGACTACCATGCTTCGGTCATCGCTCGCTATACGCTCGAGCGGAGCCGACCGCGATTTGTTGTCTTGTCGTCTTGTCGCCTTGTCGCCTTGCCGGCGTAGCAAGGTGTTCTTGCACGTGAAGGCGTGTGCATGGATGGTGTGCTGTGGCGATGCGCGCCTGTGTCGCATGGGGGCGTACTGCCCTGGGCGCACTACCCGACCAGCGCCGAGCCCTTGGCGAGCTGCGCGCGGCCGATCACGGCCAGGAGATCCGTTTGGGTCACGATGCCGCGCAGGCGCATCTTGGCGTCGACGATCAGCGCTTCGTGCACGCGCCCTCGCGAGAGGAGCTGGAAGAGCTCGTTGATCGGCGTGTCCTCGCCGGCGGTCTCGAAGTAGATGGACGGCAAGTCCCGCACGGTGGCCTCGGGCATGGCAGACGCGATCGAGACGTCGATCGCGCCGTGCACGACGCCTCGCTCGTCGACCACCGGCAAGACGCGCAGGGCGCGCTCGCGGAGGCGGCGGAGCGCGAGCGCGCTCGGATCGTCGGGGTGAATCGTGACCAGATCGCGCGACATGATCTCGCCGCAGGTGAGGCCTCCGCGCAGCCGCCGGTGCGCCTCCTCTTCGACGTGCCGGACGAGGGCGATCAGGTCTTCGCGCTCGACGTCGAGGGGCGTACCCAGGCGCTCGAGGGCGGCGTCGATGTCGCTCGGCGAAAAGCCGACGCGGAGCTCGGGCGGGGCGTCGGCGGTGCCGTGGGGCGAGACCGGCAAGGTCACGACGTGCGGGTAGCTGCGGCGCACCAGGTTGTTGAACAGCAGCCCGGCTGCCACGAGCAGCAGGGAGTTGATGGCGACCGGCACGAGCGCGAAGTGATAGCCCAGGCTCGTCACGACCGGGCCGCCGATGACCGCCGTGAGCGCCACCGCGCCCGCGGGCGGGTGCAAGCACCGGAGCAGGCTCGTGACGGCGATGGTGAGCGCGACCGCGGCGGCGCCGGCGCACAGCGGATCGGGGATGACGCGAGCCGCCGTGACGCCGATGACGGCCGCCAGCACGTTGCCGCCGAGCACGGACCACGGCTGGGCGAGCGGGCTCGCGGGGACCCCGAACACGAGCACGGTCGAAGCGCCGATCGGCGCTATCAGGAGCGGAGCGTGCGCGGTGGGGCCGAGGCAAGCGTGCATCACGACCCCGGTGGTCAGCAGCCCGAGCAAGCCCCCGACAGCAGCGTAGATCCGCTCGCTGACGAGCAGCGGCGTGCGCATGGGCTGGAACCGCGTAAGAAAGCTCGAGCCCGCAACTCCGAAGCTCATCGCGCGGCCATATATCGAGATGTTCGCGCGCTGTCTACGAAGGCTTACGAAGGCTCACGGACGCTGACGAGGGGCTCGCGGATCGCGAGAGCGTGTCGGGACGGGGGCCGACTCGGCGCTACGCCGCAGCGGAGACCGCCTTCTTGCGGGGGCGCGGCGCGCGGGTCGCCCCGGCCGCGCCGGCGCCGGACGGCTTCGTGGGCGTGGCGCTCGCGGGCGGGGTGGATACGGCGCGGACCAGCGCGGCGGCGATGGCCGCCGTCATCCTTGCGGTCGGCAGGCGCGGCGTGAACGCGAGCACGCGCTCGCCGGGGCGCCGGCCGCGCGAGGAGCGGCCGCTCTTCGCGACCCCCTCGACGGCGCGCTCGCACGGAGAGCCGGGGGCGACGCGCAGCAGGACCTCGGGCAGCCCGATGGCGCCGCCGGCGCCGGGCGCGTAGACGACGCCGACCTCGAGCGCGACGAAGCCGGGGAGCGCCGCGCGCGGCGAGAGGCCGAGCCGGAGCTCGTCGGCGTCGGGGCTGCCGTCCGGGATGCGGAGGCGGCCGACGACGCGGAGCTCCTGCGCCGCAGCCGCGGCGCCGGCGGGGGCCTTCCGCAAGCGCCGCACGCGCCGCGCGACGTCGCGCAGGAACGCGACCGGCCGCGCCGCCGGATCGGCGGGGAGCTCGGCGAGCCGGCCGGTGCAGAAGATCGCGAGCAGCGCCGTCGCGTCGAGCGCGAGCAGGTGGGCGTGGTACGGCGAGGCCGCCGCCACGGCGTGGACGCCCGCGCCGAGCGCGGCGAGCAGCGCGACGAGCAGCGCCTTGCCGGCGCGCGTCGAGACGTCGAGGTAGACGCCGCGCACCCGCGGCGCCTCCCGGAACGCCTCGGCCTCCGCGATGGGGAGCCACTTGCCAGGGCGCCGCAAGGTCGCGGCGGCGCGCTCCGGGCGGGGCGTGCGGTGCGCGGCGAGCGCGGTCGCCGCGGCCACGAGCGCGGCGCCCGGCGTGCCGTCCCTGAGCAGGAGCTCCAGGGCGACGCCCGCGACGAGCGCGAGCCCCGCGAGCGCGGCGCGCGGCGCGAGCGGGATCGGGACGAGGGGCCGCGGCGCGACGCCCGCGGCGCGGGCGAGGCGCTCGTGCTCGCGCGCCTTGAGCGCGACGAGGGCGCTGTAGAGCGCGAAGAGGACCACGCCGGCGGCCACGTAGAGGGTGCGGCTGCGATCGGGGCTGCCGGCCGCGGCGTCCGAGATGCGGCCGAGCGTGTCGGCCCCGGGCTTCGCCGCGGCGGGCTCGGGCTGGAAGGCGCGCGCGTCGGCGCGGACCGCCCACCGGATCGGCTCGGCCTTGGGGGCGTACGGGCGGAGCAGCTCCAGCTCGTCCTTGTCGAGCGCGCGGCGGAGCGTGGAGAGCGTCGTCGGCGCCGGGAGCGCGTCGGGGGACGCCGCCTCGTCGGCCCGCGCCTCGTCGACGCGCGGCTCGTCGGGCGCGGCCGGCAGCGCGACGGTGAGCCGCGCCGAGTCGTAGCCGTCGTCCCAGACGGGGCCGCTCCAGGAGACGCGGGAGCTCGGGCCGTCCTGCCGGATGAGCCCGCGCTTCATGAGGTCCGTGCGGTAGCGGAAGAAGAGCACGAACACCCCGCGGCTCAGCCCCTTGCCGTCGAAGCGGGCCCGCATCGCCGCCGGGCGGCGCGTGCCGTCCTCGCGCGGCCGGGGGTCGGGCGGCAGGAGCTCGATCGCGACCGGCGTCGCGGACGCGAGCGAGCCCGCCTCCGCGGCCTTGAAGGGCACGGCGTAGCTGCCCTCGTCGAGCTGGGCGTCCGGGTCGACGCCCTGGATGTCGAGCGCGCGGAGCGGCCCGCCCGAGATCTTCAGCGTGACCTTGTGCTCGACCGTGGCGGCGCCGGCCCGATCGATCGACAGCCGCACGTCGTCGCCGGCGACGTGCACCTCGACCCACGCGCGCGCGGGGAGGGCGAACGCGATCGACAGGAGCGCCGCCAGGAACGGGAGCAGCAGCGCCGGCCCGGGGCGGCGGGCGATGCGAGAGGGCATGGTCCAGGAGTCCCACGGCGCCGCGCGCGGGGCCAAGTTCCAGGGACGCCGCCGGCCGTGCGGGGGGTCGATCCGCGCGCCGCGCGCCGCGCGCGAGAGGTCCGCCGCCGGTCGCCTTTCCCGTGGCAGGCGCCGCGCTCACCCGCCGGGCCGGCGCCGCGTGCGGGCAGGCTGGAGCCACGAACAGGCGAGGGCGTCGATCAGAAGACGACGCCGAGCGAGAGCGACCCCATGAGCTTGATCTTCCCCGCCTTCTCGTAGAAGGAATACTGGTAGGGGCCCGCGGTGATCGTCACGGGATCGGCGAGCGCCACGCCGATCCCGAAGCCTCCCGACATGGCGAATCCGCCGTCTCGGCTGAGCACGTTCGTGCTCCCCACCATGCCGCCGAGGACGACGCTGCTCACATCGCCGCGGCCCTCGAGCCGCCCGGGAGGGGTGATGACCGCCTCGAACGACTCGTAGCCGATGCGCCCTTTCACCCAGAAGCCCCGCAGCGCCTTGCCTTCGACGTAGACACCGACGTCCGCTGCGAGCGCGTAGCCGGTCGTGTCGAGCGACGCATCCTCGAGCGAGCCCCAGATCCACGACGGCGCGATCCCGATGGTGAGCGGCCCGATGACGGCGACCTCGCCCTCGAAGGTCATCCTTCCGAACAGGAGATCCAGGGCGTTGTAGCGGACCGACCAGCGGCAGCAGGTGGACTCGGGGGGCTTCGGGGGCGGTGGGGGCCCGGCCGGCAAGGCGTAGCCCGGACCGTAGCCGGGCGGCTGTTGAGGATAGCCCTGCTGAGGGTAACCTTGCTGGGGGTAGCCCTGCTGAGGATATCCCTGTTGAGGATACCCCTGCTGCTGAGGGTAGCCCTGCTGAGGGTAGCCTTGCTGGGGATATCCCTGCTGCTGAGGATATCCCTGCTGCTGAGGATATCCCTGCTGCTGAGGATATCCCTGCTGCTGAGGATATCCCTGCTGCTGAGGATATCCCTGCTGCTGAGGATATCCCTGCTGCTGAGGGTAGCCTTGCTGCTGAGGATACCCCTGCTGCTGAGGGTAGCCTTGCTGCTGAGGATACCCCTGCTGCTGAGGGTAACCTTGCTGAGGATACCCTTGCTGCTGAGGATACCCGGACGGCGTCTGGGCAGCTCCGCCGGGCTGCGCCTGGCCCTGCGGGAGCGGCTGAGCGTTCTGTTGCGCTGTCGCCGCTGGCGCGAGGAGGAGCGAGCCGAGGCCGAGAAGGAGGCCGCAAGCTGCCGGGTGGAGAGCTGCCCTGGAGGAGGGCGCGCGCGCGGGGCCCCGACCCGTGGTGAAAGCGCAATCCATGGCGGTGGACTGTACCGAATCCCGAGCACGCCGGCTACACGTGCGCCGCGAACCGTCGCTGCGCTCGCGCGCGCGATCTCCAGCCTGTAATCTCCGTGCCGATGCCGCCAGTCCCCGAAGTCGTCGCCGTCACAGAACTCGCGCCCGGAAGCGCCGCCTCGAGCGGAGCCGCGGCCGTGCCGGCCGTCGATCCGCGCGCCGCGCGCAGCGCCGAGACCCCCTCGGCCGAGCTCGATCGTGCGCTATCCGAGCTGGGCGACGCCGCGCTCGGGTTCGCTCGCATGCCGGCCCTCGAGAAGGCCTTCCTGCTCCGCTCGTCGCTCCCCGGCCTGCTCGCCGCCGCGCGCGCCGAGGTCGAGATGGTTTGCGCCGACAGGGGCCTCGATCCCGGCTCGGCGGCGAGCGGCGAGGCGTGGCTCGCCGGGCCTTGCGTCACGCTCTCGCAGGTGCGCCGCCTCGCCGAGGCGCTCGAGGAGATCGCCGCGCGCGGACGCCCCCGGCTCGGCCGTGGGGCGGTGCGCGCCCGCGCGGACGGCCGGATCGAGGTGGAGGTGTTCCCGGCGCGCCTGAAGGACACCGCCCTGCACGGGCCCCTCCGCGCGCGCGCGCTGATGCAGCCCGGGGCGACGCGCGAGAGCGTGCGGCAAGAGCAGGCGCGCTTCTACCAGCAGCGCGACCCCGAGGGGGGCGTCGCGCTGGTGCTCGGCGCGGGCGACGTCGCCGGCGTCCCCCTCCGGGATGCGCTGCACGAGCTCTTCGTCGAGGGGCGCGTCGTGGCGCTCGCGATGAGCCCGCGGAGCGCGCCCCTCGGCGCGGTGGTCGAGCGCGCCCTCGCGCCGCTCGTCTCGCGCGGGCTCCTCCGCTTCGTCTACGGCGGCGCCGATGCGGGCGCCTACCTCGCGGCCCACCCCGCCGTCTCGGAGATCCACGTCACGGGCACGGCGGCCGCGCACGACGCGCTCGTCTGGGGGCCGCCGGGCCCGCTGCAGGCGCGCCGGCGGGCCTCGGGAGAGCGGCTGCTGGACAAGCCCGTCTCCTCCACGCTCGGCGGCGCCAGCCCGGTCCTCGTGATGCCGTGGCTCTACGGCGGCGACGAGCTCTGGTTCCAGGCGAGGTGCCTCGCGAGCCAGGTCGTCAGCGGAGCGTACGGCAGCCACGCTGCGAGCGTCCTCGTGCTGCCCCGGGGCTTCGCGCAGCGGCCGCTGCTCTTCCGGATGCTGCGCCGCGCGCTCGCCGCCATTCCGCCGCGGCGCGCCGCCCACCCGGAGGCCGAGGCGCGGTACGCCGCGCTCACGGCCGGGCGCGCGCCGATCGAGCCCGAGCGCCTCGAGGCTTCCGCTGACGTGCCGCTGCCGTGCGGTGTCGCGCGCATCGGCGCGCCAGGGCCGAGCGAGCTCCCCTGGACGCTGATCGCCGGGCTCGCCGCGTCGGACGCCGCCGAGCCGCTGTTCTCGGCCGAGCCGGTCGGGGGCGTGCTCTCCGTCGTCGAGGTCGGCTCGAGCGATCCGGTGGAGTTCCTCGAGGCGGCGACCCGCTTCTGCAACGACCAGCTCAGGGGCAGCCTCGGCGCGACGATCCTTGTGCACCCGATGAGCGAGGAGGACCCCGCCGTCGGGGCCGCGCTCGACCGCGCGCTGCTCGATCTCCGGTACGGCGTCATCGCGGTGAACCAGGCGCCCGCCGCCGTGCACGCGGCCGTCGTCCCGCCCTGGGGAGGCCACCCGGGCTCGACGCTCGCCGACATCCAGAGCGGGCTCGGCTTCGTGCACAACACGGCGATGCTCGCGCAGGTCGAGAAGACGATCCTGCGCGCGCCGCTCACCACCTTCCCGCGGCCGCCCGGCTTCTACGATCACCGGCGCTCCCACGTCGTCGGGGAGAGGCTCGCGGCCTGCGCGGCGGATCCGCGGTGGGGGAGCGTCGCGCGCGTCGTGGCGGCCGCGCTGCGGGGCTGATCCGGCGTCGCGCCCCCACCGCGATCTCGTTGCGTTCCCGTCTCGATTCCGCCGCGATGACGCGGCGATCAGGACGGGAGCGACGAGCGGAACTCCTTCACCTTCTCCACGATCTCGCGCAGCGCGTTCCGCGAGGCCTCGGAGACGTCCTCGGCCAGCTTCTCGGCGTCGAGGAGCTTGGGTTCCAGCTTGTCCCAGGCGTCCTTCGCGTCCATGCCGGCAAGGTGGAGCCTGACGCGGATCTCGTCGCGCAGGGTCTGGAGCGACGACAGGCTCTTGTTCAGATCGCTCTTCAGTTCGGACGTGATGTTGCTCATTCTTGTCCTCCCGTTTCTACGAGGTGTTGATTGCTCCTCCTCCGCCGGTGATGCATTGGCCGCGCCAGTTGGCGCGCTTCGACGCACCGCGCGACGTTCGCGCGCCCCGACTGGATCCGAGCCCATCCATACTGGGCGCAGCCGCCGCGCGACCTTCTCTCGATGTGTGGCGAAAGCGCCCAAGGACGTGCGTTTTGCCCCACCTCGGACGCGAGCGCGCGTTCGGGCTCTCAGGCAAGCTGCTTCTGCGCGCAGACGATGCCGTCATGATCGGCATAGACGAGCTCGCCAGGAACCCACGTGACCCCGGCGAACGTCACGGCGACGTCGCGGTCCCCCGCGCCCTTCTTGGCGCTCTTCCTCGGGTGCGTCGCGAGGGCCTTCACGCCGATCGGGATGCGGGCGATCGCCTCCGCATCACGGATGCAGCCGTGGACGATCACACCGGCCCAGCCGTTCTGATGGGCCATGGCGGCGATGTTGTCTCCGAGGAGCGCGCAGCGGAGGGAGCCGCCTCCATCCACGACCAGCACCCGCCCCTGGCCGGGCTCCTCGAGCGCCTTGCGGACGAGCACGTTGTCCTCATGCACCTTCACGGTGGTGATGCGCCCGTGAAACAGCCGAGCTCCGCCGTAATCCCGGAAGATCGGATCGGCGACCAGGACGTCCGGGTGCTCATCGCATAGATCCGTGGTTCTGATCTCTGAGCTCATGAAGACCCCCTGTCCCTTTTCATAGGTTGTCGCCCGCCGGATTCAACCGCTCATCCGCCGCCGGTCACGAGGGCTCGTGGCGCTCGCCATCCTTGGCGGTGGGGAGGGAGGCGCCGCTCTTGCGCTTGCCCGCGCCGGCGAACGCCGCCGAGTCGATGCCATGCCGGGCGAGCCACCGGCGCAGCTGGTTCCTGTGCATCCCGAGCGAGCGCGCCGCGCGCGTGACGTTCCCCTGCTCGCGCCGCAGCGCCGTCTCGATGGCGAGCCGCCGCATCTCCGGCGGCGCCGGCGTGCGCCTCGCGACCTCCGTGATGTCGAGGCCCGCGGACGGCGCGAGATCCGCCACCTCCACGGCGGTGCGCCCGGCCGCGAGCGCCGCGAGGCCCGCCTGCCGCACCTCGCAGAGCAGCTCCCGCACGTTGCCCGGCCACGCGCGCAGCGCGCAGCACTCCAGGAAGCTGGCGCCCGGCGCGAGCCGCGCGCCGGTGCGCCTGAGCTCCGCCGCCGCCAGCCAGGGGAGCTCCTCGAGACGCTCTGTCAGCGACGGGATCCTCACCTCGGGCCGGCCGATCCGGTAATAGAGGTCGTCCCGGAACCGGCGCGCCGCGACCTCGGCCTGGAGATCCTTCAACGTGGCCGCGCACAGGCGGAACTCCACCTTGCGCGGGCGCGTGTCGCCGAGCGCGACCACCTCCCGGGTCTCGAGGACGCGGAGCAGCTTGGGCTGAACCGACGGATCGAGCTCCGCGACCTCGTCGAGGAACAACGTGCCGCCGTGAGCCGCCTGGACATAGCCCTCGGCGTCGGCGGTCGCGTCCGAGTAGGCCCCGCGCCGCGCCCCGAAGAACAGCCGCTCCGCGAGGCCCTCCGGGATCGCGGCGCAGTTCACGGCGACGAAGGGGCCGCCCCGCCCCGTCGCCGCGTGATAGGCGCGCGCCGCGAGCTCCTTGCCCGAGCCGCTCGGCCCGGTGAGCAGCAAGGTATCCCCGCGCATCCCCGCGCGGTGGATCGCCTCGCGGACCTGCCGGAGCGTGGGGCCGACCAGCCCGTCCTCGTGCTCCAGGACCCCGCCGCGCTGGAACGGCTCGATGTCCGCGGTGAAGCGCAGCAGCGTGCTCCCGAGCCGGATCACGCGCGGGAGCGACGAGAAGACCTGATCCTCGATCTGCGCTCCATCGACGAAGGTGCCGTTCCTGCTGCCGAGATCGGTGATCCGGAGACCGTCGCCCGACAGCGCGATGCGGGCGTGCCGGCGCGACACCTGCTCGTCCTCGACGACGACCGTGTCGTCCGCCGCTGCGCGGCCCAGCACGACCGCGCCGCCCTCGAGCGGGATCGGCGCGCAGGCAGGCTGGCCGCGGGCGAAGATGACCACCAGGCCAGGCGTCGCCCCCTCCGGCGACGCCGACGGCTCGGTGTCGGACGCCCTGATCGTCGACTGATCGTCGGCACCCACACCTTACGCATACATGATCCCACGCCGGCCCTGAAGGTTCTCACGTGTCGGACGGTGTGGTCGAAAAAATCTACCGAGACACGATGCCTGCGTGTCTCTCGCCGTGGGTGTGCCGCTGCTCGTCGTGGGCGTGCCTCTGGCCGAGGCGCTCAGTACCGCGGCACCGAGGGGTCGACATCTTGCGACCACGCATCGATTCCGCCCTGGAGGTTGTAAAGGTTCCTGTAGCCCTTCGCGAGGTAATGCTCGGCGGCCGCCTGGCTGCGGCCGCCGTGGTGGCAGTGGAAGACGATCCGCGCGTCCTTCGCGAGCGTCTCCAGGTGCCGCTGCCCTGCCTGGTCGAGGTGACGGGCCCCCTCGATCCTGGCGATCTTGCGCTCCTGCTCGGTCCGGACGTCGAACAGCTCGATCGCCTCGCCGCCGTCCATCAAGGCCTTGAGCGCGGCCGACGAGATCTGTTTGACCTTCGGCGGCTCGTTCGGGCTCTCCAGCTTGAAGCCGCCGCCGGAGGGGCCCTCGACGAAGTCGATCGACAGCCCCTCGGCGCGCCGCGCGCTCGCGCGGTCGAGCAGGAACACCGCCCCGCCCGCCTGGGCTTCGATGTCGCCTGCCTGCCGCGGTCCAAAATAAAGACCGTAGTTGTAGGACGGGTCGATCTCGATGTGGACGAAGTCGGCCTCGGACTCCTTCGCGGCCGCGAACGCTGCGAGCGCCGCCGTGGTCACGCGGAGCGTGGGCGGCGCCTGCCCCTCGCCATGCGCGAGCCCGAGCGCCTTCACGAGCTCCCCGGTCGCGTGCAGCTCCTTCACGATGTCGCAGCCGCCGATGAACTCGCCGCGGATGTAGAGCTGCGGGATCGTGGGCCAGCTCGAGAACTCCTTGATGCCGTCGCGCAGGGCGGGATCCGAGAGGACGTCCACCGTCTGGTACTCGGGGAGGTGCTCGTCGAGGATGCTCACCACCGCGGCGGAGAACCCGCACTGCGGCGTGGTGCGCGTTCCCTTCATGAACAGGACGACATCGCTCTCGCGGATGATGGTGGTGATCCTGGCCCGTATGGGCTCGCTGAGGCTCATGTGCTTGCTCTCCCTCCGCGGCGGTGGCGGTGCGGTCGACTCCAGCGCGCGTCCGCGGGCCTCTCGCTAGCATGAGCAAAGCACGGCAGCGAGGGCCTCCAGCCGGGCTCGCTCGCGTCGACCGAGGGCGGAGCGAGCGACTCCCTGCGCGCTCAGCGGCCGAACAGGAGCCCCAGGACCGCCGCGATCGCGGCGAGTGTCGCGATGAGGGCCGGCGCGCCGAGCCCGGCGCCGAGCACACCGAAGCGCCCGCCGCTCGCGCTCGGGGGGCGCGCGAGCGCGTCCGACGGGGGCGGCGTGACGCGGTGCACGCCCGGCGACGCCGCGCTGTCTTCGCGGAGCTCGACGAGGAGCTGATCGAGCGGGGCGAGCTCGCCGAACGGGCGCACGAGGCGGAGCGTCACGCCGCCGCTGAGATCGGGGGGGAGCCGGAGCCGCAGCGTCCTCGCGGCGACCTCCGTCGGGGCGCGGTGGGCGCCGCTCCGGGCGCAGCTGTCGCAGCCGCCGCCGTCGCAGCGGGCGCAGGTGACGCGGGCGGGCACGGCGACCTCGATGTCCGCGCCGTCGCGCGCCCACGCCGCCGGGACGGCGATCGCGAGGCGGCCTCGCGAGCCATCCGAGGCGTCGAGGCCTTCGCGGTCGATCAGCTGCGCGAGCTCGGCTCTGCCCATGGACCTTGTGTGCCGCACCCGGGCCCCGGCGCCAAGCGCGGGCGTCGGGCGGGACCCGCCGCCGCGCTCCCGCCCGCCCTCTCCGCCGGGTGCGGGAGCCCTCGCGGCCGCGCGGCCGGCGCTCATGAATGCGCGTCGCGCGGCTCGCCGCGGCGCGCGCCGCCGTCCGCCGGCGCCCGGCCGGCGCGCAGGACGCCCACCGCCGAGAGCAGACACGCGATGGCGAGCAGCAACCCGCCGAGCGACCCGGGCCGCGTGCTCTCCTTCAGCCCCACGATGAGCACGCGCGCGAGCTCGCCGTCCGGCACCTTCGCCGGGTCGGACAGGGCGCTGAACACCGCGCCGAGGTCGATCCACGTCGCGTGGATCGTCGCGACCAGCGTCGTCAGCCCCATGGCCGCGACGAACCCGAGCTTTCCGGGCTCCGGCCGCCGGGCGAACTGCAGCCCCGCGCCGACAGTGACCATCCCGAAGACCAGGATAGGCCACATCCCCCAGCCGCCCTCGACGAAGAAATCGAACATCGGTGTCTCCCTCTCGTCTGCTCTTCTCTGCCTGCCGCGTGTCGTCGTCGCCGCCGCCGTGTGCGCCGGCTTCACGAGCCCCAACGCGGCGCCGCGGATCCCGTGACAGGAAAACTTCCTTGTCACGCCCGCGGCGCTCGCGCGTTATGTCGGCGTGGAGAGGGAGGGCGCAGCAGCTCCGTCCGACGCCGAGCTCGCGGCTCGCCTGAGGCGCCGCGATCCGCGCGCCTTCGACGCGCTCTACGCGCGCTATAACGCCCGGATCTTCAGCTTCCTCGTGCGCCTCTCCGGCCGGCGCGACGTCGCCGAGGACCTGTTCCAGGACACCTGGCTCGCCGTCGCGCGCCACGCCGGCCGGCTCGCCGAGGACACGGATCTCGCCGCGTGGCTGTTCACGATCGCCAGGAACCGCTACCGGAGCCACCGCCGCTCCGCCTTGCTCGACCTCGCCCGCGCCGCGCTGTTCTCCCGCGAGCCCGCGCCGGCCGCGCCCGAGCCCGAGGGCGCGGCGGACGCCCGAGCCGACGTGGCGGCGCTGGACGCGGCGCTCCGCGAACTCGCGGCGGTGCACCGCGAGGTGTTGCTCCTCGGGGCCGTCGAGGGGCTCGACTCGGCGCAGGTCGCCCTGGTGCTCGGCATCCGCGAGGACGCCGCGCGCAAGCGCCTGTCGCGCGCCCGCGCCGAGCTTGCGGCCCACCTCGAAAGGCGAAATGCTGAGCGGCCCCGGCGGGGATCGACGACCCCGATCTCCGCCGCGGACGCGACGGACGCTGTGGATGGACACGCGCGGAGAGGTTCTCGATGAAGCCGTTCTCAGGAGAGGATCCGCTGGCGAGGGGCCTCGCCGATCTGCCGCAGGTCGCCCCGCTCGATCCGGCCCGGGCCGACGCGGTCCGGCGCCTCGCCCGCGCCGCGCTGGTGGAGACGGAGCGCCCTTCGCCGA
This sequence comes from Sorangium sp. So ce693, assembly GCF_051521375.1. NCBI lineage: Bacteria > Pseudomonadati > Myxococcota > Polyangiales > Polyangiaceae > Sorangium > Sorangium sp. So ce693. The sequence goes on along the minus strand of NZ_CP150347.1, from coordinate 9,366,870 downwards.
GCGCGCGGCTCTCGCTCGCCTGGTCGGCGGTGATCCTGCCCGGGCTCCTGCTGACCTCGGGCTGCGTGTACGTGTGGGATTCGGTGCAGAAGATCGGGCAGATCTACGGGGGAGGGTAGCGGCCGGGCGGCGCCTTCGCCGCGCTGCCCGTGACGAGCCGCGCGCGGCGAAGGGGCGGCGCGCGCATCAGTCGCCGAGGTCGACGACCTCGAGCCCGTTGTACCAGAGCGCGCAGAGCGCGGTGTCGCCGGAGACCGTCACCTGCGAGACATACGACGAGAGCTCGCCCTTCGTTTCGAGCGTCAGCTCGTCGAGGTCGGCCGCGTCGAGCACCGAGAGCGCGGGCGGGCTGTAGCCGGCGAGGAGGAGGCGCGTCCCGTCCACGGCGCGCGGCCAGCCGGCGTCGGGGGCCGAGAGCTCCTGCATCGCGACATCGATGCTGCCTTCCACGAGCCCGCTGGCCACGAGGATCCCGGACGAGTACGCGCCCCCGCCCGCCACGTCGCCCACGCCGTAGTACCCGGACATGTACATGAACACGCGGTCATCGCCCACGAACACCTGGTCCACGCGGGTGTCGTCGTCGAGCGTGTGCTCGTCCCGGAGGCGCGCGCTCGCGCTGCCGACGTCGAGCAGCTTGAGGGTGTGGCGCGTCCCGCGGCAGACGCCGGGCCCCTCATAATTCTCCTGGTTCGCCGGCACGAATTCAGCGGTGTAGCTGAACGCGCTGTAGCACTCCTGGTATTTCGCGACCTGGATCTCGACCGCCTCGTAGTCGACCGTGAGCGCGCGGCCCGACGCGCCATCGAAGGCGAGCAGCGAGCCGGGCACATTGACCGACGTCCGCACGACCGGCGAGGAGGGATCGGCCACATCGATGCGGTCGAGGTAGAAGCGCGCCCTGGAGGGGTCGTTCGGCAGCGGCACCCAGTGCGACGTCAGCACGGTGGTGCCGTCGACCTGCAGGCCCGTGTAGCCGCCGCCGTCGGGCAGGGGCAGCGAGCGGTGCGTCGGGCTCGACGGGTTCGAGAGGTCGATGATCTCGAGCGACGGATCGCGGGGCTGCGGCTGCGCGCTGCCGTCCTCGTAGTAGTAGTACTCTTCCTGGACATTGCGGAGCACGAGCGTGCTCCCTGCCTGGACCACGGCGCTGCCGGCGGAGACGATCCTGCCGTAGTACCCGTAATAGTAGAGCGCGTTGCTGTTGAACGGCAGATCGCGCTGGCTCGCGATCCGGGGGGCTTGGGGGTTCGTGAGGTCGATGACGGCGAGGCTCGTCTTCGTCGAGTCCGCGTACGAGGGCCAGAGCAGGTAGGCGTATTGCCCGTGCGCGAAGAGCTGCGCGCTGGAGAGGCCGGATCCATAGCAGTCGTCCGTCGATCCGGCGGCCAGCGCCGCGAGGTCGAGCTTCCCGATCGGCTCGGCGCGCCCCGGCTCCGCGGCGTACACGACATCGAGCTCTGCGGCCTGCGTCCACCAGTCCGCGCCCATGCGGACCACGAGATCTCCGGTGGCCACCGTGTTGCTGACGACCGTCGCCAGGGCCAGGTCGGCGGCCTCGACCGGAGCGTCGCGATCATCGATGTTGAACGTCCCGACCTCCTGGTCGGAGACGGCGAAGAGCCGCGTGTCATGGACGAACGCGCGGCGCGCCTGGCCGCGCGCCGGGGCGGAGCCGCGCTTCGTGAGCGTGTCGGCCGTGAAATCGATCAGCTGGACGCCGCTCTTGTACGAGCCGCAGCCCTTGCCCTCGGCGATGTCCCAGCCGCTGTACGGCACGAGGAGGGTGCCGAGATCGTCGAGGATGGTGAAGGCCTTGTGGATCCGGTCCTGGTCCTCGGCGAAGCTCGCCCAGTCGCCGCCGAAATGGACGCGCTTCAGCATCGTGGGCTTCGCGAGATCGGAGACGTCGAAGAGGGAGACGTGGAGCGAGCCGTCGGTGGCGGCGTTGTCGAAGCCGAGGGCGAGCAGCCGGTCGCCGCGCGGCTCCATGTGGTAGACCCAGCCGGGCATCTCGAGCTCGCCGACCTGGGCGGGGTGCTCCGGGTCGCTGAGGTCGATGGTGAAGAGCGGGTCGGTCTGCTCCGCCGTGATCGCGTAGGCGCGGTCGCCGTCGAAGCGGACGGAGCGCAGCGTCTCGGGCTTGGGCAGGGTGAGCTCGGTGAAGCCGAGGGGCGTGAGCTCTTGCGAGGACGCGACGGTGAAGGTCTGGACGCCGGGCAGCGCGTTGGTCCGCCAGATGCCGGGCTGGCTGACGACGCGGAGGACGCCCTCGTGCTCGTCCATCTGCCAGCGGCTCTGGATCTGGCCGACGGCCTCGACGCTCGCGCCCTCGACGAGCGCGCCGCCGGGGTCGGAGATGTCGACGACCTGGATGGTGGAGTGCCCCTCGTCGGTGCCGTCCCACTCGATGCCGGCGATGTACATGCGGTCCTGGGTGACGCTCACGCTGCGCTGCCACCCGTAGTCGTTGGGGTCGTCGTCGTAGCTCAGCTGATCGACCACGGCGATATGGGCTGGGTCGCCGACGGCCAGGGAGGTGACCGTGGTGTTCCGCGATTCCTTGCACCCCCAGCAACCGCCGTCCTCGAACGTGACGGTATAGAGCACGTCGCCGACGATGCGCGAGTCGGAGATGGCGCCCGGCAGGTCGAACGAGCCGATCTGCTCGATATCCGCCGGGTCGGAGACGTCGAGCGCCTCGATGTGGCTCGATTGCTCATAGGAGTACTGGCCGGTGGCCGCGTCGTAGATGTATTGAGTCCACGACGAGAACATCGCGTAGACGACCCCGTCGCGCAGGTACATCTCGAAGGGGATCCCGCTCGCCCGGTAGCGCCCGACGAGGTTCAGCCGGTCGCGCCGGGAGATGTCGATGATGCTGAGCCCCGAATACTGCGAGAGCGCGTAGAGCTTGCCGTCCTTGACCTGGATGATGTCGGCCTCGGTGATCGCGCGCTCGGCGTCGCCATCGGCCGGGGGCGCGGTCGGGGCGCCGTCGCCGCCGGTGGCCGCTGCGACGCCGCCACCATCCTCGGCCGTATCTCTTCCACCGCCGGCCCTCGGGTTGTCAGAGATGAAATCGGTCGAGCCGGTTTCGGAGGAAGGCCCCGTCGAGCCGTTCCCGCAGCCGGTGAGTCCGGCCGAGGCCGCCGCCGTCGCGAGGACGAGCCAGCCGGCGTAAGTTCTGGACAGGAAGGTCATTGTTCACCTCGTTGAGGACGAGACTCAGGGCGTCATGTCTGCGCCGGTGCGCGTGCACTGTTCAGGTCCCGTGCCCGGCGCACTTAGCAAGCCGTGGGCCATGCAGAACCCCACGAAAAAGCCAAGGAATTTGCGTGTATTCCCGCGGCTTGTGCCAGAGTGTGCGACCGGCGGACCGCCGGCGGTCAGGGACCTGCCCGCAAGGCGTGCGCCGTGGCGCTGTTCGATGCCCTGATCTCGGGGTGAGCTCTCATGACCAGGAGGCGGCTCACACCGCTTGTGGGCATCTGTTCGTCACCGAGGGAGCATCGCGCCGGCGCGCAGGGATGCGTGGGGGCGTCGGCGCCGCGCTTGGCACGAAGTATGAACCCTGGCGCCTGCGGCTGCCGAATGGCACGGTCAGTCTATCTCTTGATAGGAGGCTTGATGATGGATCTTTTCAGCAAACGTCACCGGCTCGTCGTTGCGATGCTCATGCTCTTCGTACCTTTGCTCACCGGCGCCAAGGGCAGAGGCTGTCAGGGCCCGATCGAGGGCGGGGGGGCTGGCCCTGGGGGAGGCGGGGTGGCGGGCGGCGAGCCGGCCTCGTGCAAGGTGACCGGCTGCAGCGGTCAGGTCTGCGCCGATGCCGATGAGGACGTGGTCACGACCTGCGAGTGGCGCGAGGAATACGCGTGTTACAAGGAGCACGGCGTGTGCGAGCGGGGCGCGTCGGGCGAGTGCGGCTGGCGCGCGACACCGGAGCTCGAGGCGTGCCTTGGCGGCGACGAGCCTGCCCCGTGCGTGGTGACCGGCTGCAGCGGTCAGGTCTGCGCCGACGCCGATGAGGAGGTGGTCACGACCTGCGAGTGGCGCGAGGAGTATGCGTGTTACGAGGAGCACGGCGTGTGCGAGCGGGGCGCGTCGGGCGAGTGCGGCTGGCGCGCGACGCCGGAGCTCGAGGCGTGCCTCGGCGGCGACAAGCCTGCCCCGTGCAAGGTGACCGGCTGCAGCGGTCAGGTCTGCGCCGATGAGGAGGTGGCCACGACATGTGAGTACCGGGAGGAGTATGCGTGTTACAAGGAGCACGGCGTGTGCGAGCGGGACGCGTCGGGCGAGTGCGGCTGGCGGGCGACGCCGGAGCTCGAGGCGTGCCTTGGCGGAGGCGAGGCTGCGCCGTGCAAGGTGACGGGCTGCAGCGGTCAGATCTGCGCGGACAAGGATCTGGACGTCGTCACCACGTGCGAGTGGCTCGAGGAGTACGCGTGTTACAAGGAGCACAGCGTGTGCGAGCGGGGCGCGTCGGGCGAGTGCGGCTGGCGGGCGACGCCGGAGCTCGAGGCCTGCATCGAGGCGGCTTCCGGTGAGTAGAGCGGAGCGCAGGTTCGGGCGCCGACTTCGGCGCTGACCGTTGCGGCGCCGATCTCTTTCATGATCTCCCTCCGGGCGACGGATCTCGACATGTGACCGCCTGAGCCCGGAGGCGGCCTGCGGGTGCGTGGACCGCGCCTGCTCTCTCTGGAAGTGAGACCGTCAGTCGATCTCGAAGCGTGCAGAAGCGCTTTCCCTACTCTCCCACGAGCCGCAGCCCCACCGGCAGCCCCTCTCCAAAGAACGCCGCGCGCTCGGACTCCTCGACGGCCACCACCTCGCGCACCGCCTTGAGCCACGCCTCGGGCGCGCCCGCCTTGACGAGCCGCCGCTCCACCTCGCCGCGGACCCGGTCCGAGACGTCGCGCGCCCGGTCCCCGGTCCTGCGCGCGAGCTGCACCGCGGCCGGCGCCGCGGACGGCAGCTCCTGCCACTTCTCGCGCAGCAGGTGGTCGAGCCACCGCTCGGCCGCCGCCGGCGACACCACATGGTGGACGCTCGCGTAGGCCGGCACGCGCGCGCCGAGGCGGCCGATCGCCGCCCAGAGCCGCGCGTCGCGGTCGGTCCACGTGCGCTCCAGGATCCACGCGCCGAGCTCGCTCCTCCGGCCCGCGGGCACGCGCTCCAGCGACGCGCAGAGCTCGAGCAGATCGTCGAGCGCCTCCGGCTTCACCCCCTTCGGCTTCTTCAGCCGCTGCTCGGCCGGGGCCAGGAACGGATCCGCCAGATCCCGGATCGCGACCTGCAGCGGCTCGTCGAGGCCGCCCGCGATGCGGCGCCAGGCGATCCAGAACTGCTGCCAGGAGCGCGCCTCCTGCGGGAACGCCAGCCGCTCGGCGAAGAGCGGCGCGAGCGCGGCGACGCGCGCCGGGTCGCCCGCGTCGCCGAACCCGGGGCGGAGGCAGTAGCCGGCGAGCGACCAGAACACGCGCTCGTGATCGGCCGAGCGCCGCCGCGAGCGCGCGCTCGGGACGAGGGTGTCGAGCAGCGCCCGCGCGGTCTCCGTCGTCCAGGCGGCGCGCTCCCCGAGGACGCGCTCGAGCTCGCGCACGAGGTTCTTCGCCTCCCGCGGCGCCACGTCGGGCCGCCCCTTGCCGAACACCCGCTCGATCGCCTCCCGGGCCTCGTCGAGGCGCTTGCCGCCTGGCGTCGCCGCGGCGTGAGGCCTCGCCTGCGCCCGCTCCGCCGGGGCGCCGTCCGGCGCGCTTCCCGCGGTCTCGGCCGCGCGCGCGCCGCGGCCGTCCTCGCGCAGCTGGAACGCCAGGCGGAATCGGCGCGGCGCCGCGGCGTCCACCTCGACGCAGGCGAGGTCCAGGGTGCCGATCGCGGTGAGCTCCCCCTCGATCTGCACCCGCACCTCCGCCTGCTTTCCGGTCGCGGCGCGCGCCGCGTCCCCCGCGTCGAACGCCACAGCGATCGGCGGCAGCGCCTCGAACCGGTCGTCCTCGAGGGGGACGAGGTCGCCCGCGCGATCGGCGCGCGCGTCGTCCGACGCGAACAGGTCGAACCGCACCGGGCGCCCCACGACGAGGGCGAACGTCCGCCCGGCCGCCGCGTGGACGCTGCCCTCCTTCGCGCCGCGCGGCACGACGCAGACCGCCGGCCGCGGCCCCCCGGCGGCCGGCGGCTCGAGGCCGACGTAGTAGCCGCGCGCCGCGCCCCCCTCGATGCGCACGCCGCGGCCCGCGAGGGCGAGGCCGTACGCGACCGCGCCCCGCGCCACCGCGAGGTCGGGATCGGCGTGCGGGAGCAGATCGAGCGGCGGGCCGCCCCAGCGCTCGACGACCTGCGCGAGGCGCTCCGCGACGCGGCGGGCGCGGAAGACGCCGCCGTTCAGGAGCAGCGCGGTCGGCCCTCGCGCCTCGGGGGCGTGGCGCGCGAAGAACCAGGCCACGTGCCGGGTGATCGCGACGTCCCGCTCGTAGGGCAGGCCGAACGCGACGAGCCCGCTCCGCCCGCGCTGCGGCCGGGCGTCCCGCGGCGCCTCCGGGAAGAAGCCGTCCAGCACGACGCCCTCGACCTCCTCGCGGCCGAGGCGCGTCGTCAGCGCGCCGCCCACGAGCCGCGCGCCCTGCGAGAGCACGGTGACCGGCGCGTCGTCCGGCGGCGCCGGCGCGGCGCTGCCGGCGCCGTCGGACGGCGCGGCGCTGCCGGCGCCGCCCGACGACGCGCCGCCGGCGAGCAGGCGCTCCTTGGCGGCGCGGCAGGCCAGCACGAGCTGCCCGAAGCGCGCCGGGTCGAGCTTCTCCCCTGCGCCCACGAGGCGCGGCTCGCAGAGGTGGGCGAGCGCCAGGTCCATGTTGTCGCCGCCGAGCAAGAGGTGGTGGCCGACCGCGACGCGCGAGACCTCGGGGCGGCCCCTGGCCGCGTCAGCGCCCTGGGCCACCCGGATGAGCGACAGATCGGTCGTGCCGCCGCCGACGTCGCAGACGAGGACCATCGCCTCGCCGCCCGAGCGGGCGAGCAGGGCGTCGAGGCCCTCGGCGCCGGCGAGCCGCATGAAGTCGTAGAACGCGGCCTGCGGCTCCTCGAGGAGGCGCGCCGAGAGGCCGGCGCGGCGGGCGGCCTCGACGGTGAGCTCGCGCGCGACCTCGTCGAACGAGGCCGGCACGGTGAGCACGACCTCCTGCGCCGCGAGCGGGCGCTCCGGGAAGGCGTCGTCCCAGGTGCGCCGCACGTGGGCGAGGATCCGGGCGCTCGCGTCGAGCGGCGAGACGCGCGGCAGGGAGGCCGCCTCCTCGGCCGCGCCCCATGGCAGGATGGGCGCCGTGCGGTCGACGGCGGGGTGGCAGAGCCAGCTCTTCGCCGAGGCGATGAGCCGCCCGGGGATCTCGCCGCCGCGCCGGCGCGCGTGCTCGCCGATCGCGAAGGGCGCGTCGCCGAACGGATCGGCCGGCGCCTCGCCGGGGAGGGGCGCGTAGAGCAGCGACGGCAGCAGCGGGCGCGCCTCGATCTCGGTGGCCGTCACGAGCTGCGGGATCGAGAAGACGCGGATCGCGCCGGGATCGGCGTCGCGCTCGGCCCACGCAACCACGGTGTGCGTGGTGCCGAGGTCGATTCCGACGATCAGGCTCGAGCTCTTCGCGGGGGCGGACATGCGTGCGCGCAGCAACGATACTGGATCGCCGCGGCGCATTCCGCAGGTCCGGCGCGCCGCCGCGCCGGCTCGCGCGCGCCCGCGCGCTTCTTCCGGTTCTTCCGGGCGATTCCCCGTGCTAGAGCCGCGAAATGCGAGCGAACCGAGCGATCTGGCTTGTGGTCCTGGGCGCCCTTGCGGCGGGGTGCGGGTCGGCGAAGACCGAGATGTCGGTGGCGGCGAGCGCGGCGCCGCCGCCGCCTCCTCCTCCGGTGGTCGTCCAGCCGGCGGCGCCTGCCGAGGCGGTCATCGAGGGGGATCGCATCAAGATCGCCCGGCCGATCTTCTACGACCTCGACAAGGACGAGATCCGGCCGGAGTCGTTCTCGGTCCTCGACGCGGTGGCGAACATCCTGCGGACGCACCCGGAGATCACCGCGCTCACGGTCGAGGGGCACACGGACAACCAGGGCAGCGTGGATCACAACATCAAGCTGTCCGAGCGCCGCGCGAACGCCGTGGTCCGCTACCTCGTCCAGCACGGCGTCGCGACGCCGATGACGGCGCCGGGCTACGGCGCCGGCGCGCCTCTCTGCTTCACGAACGACGAGGGCTGCCGCGCCATGAACCGGCGCGTGGAGTTCCGCATCAAGTCGAAGTGACCCGCTGGCGGCCGACCGAGGCCGCCCGCTCGTCGCTCCAGGTAAGGCACGCCCCTCCCCGAGCCTTCTCCCTGGGCCACCCAGGTCTCGGAACAACAGGCCAGGTTAACACAGCCCCTCATTCGAAATCGACTGATTTCGATCGACGTCAGCGCGTGCGCCGTTTTGTCGCCGGGTTGCGGCGCACTGGCCCGCTGGTTGTTGGTCGCGTCGGTCACGTCGGTCACGTCGGTCACGTCGGTCGCCTCGGCTTCGTTCGTTGCCCCCATTACGCTCGTCGCCCTTCCTTCCGTCCTCGCGCAGCTCGCCCGCGCAGCGCTGCCTATCGCATCGCCGTGCGCCCCGCGAGGCGCACGGCACGAGAGGATGCCTGTCCGTCTGTGCGCCTGTGGGACAATCAACTCCCAAAGATGATTGTGCTGCAAATTTGTATTGAACGGCGCCTCTCGATCGTACTTAATACATCACGGGAATCCGCGCGCTGAGTGCGACGCGCCAGTTCGAGCAACTCATTGCATTCCAAGGTGGATCATGGCGAGCGTTCGTCGTCGTATGCTGGAGATCGCTTGTCTCGTCCTTCCGGGGCTCGTGTGGTTTTCGCCGCGCACCGCCGCTGCGCATCACGTCGACCATCTCAGGTGGGCGGAGAGCCTCGTGGACAACATCAGCACTGAGAACAACGAATACAACTCGAGCCCCAGCTTCATCAGCTGGGCTGGTGTGGCCGGCGCGCGGCGCTACGCGAACCGGACGCAGTGCGCCACCTTCCTGACGGAGCTGCTCAAGCGGGGCTACGGCTTCACCGAAGCATCGCTGAGCGACTGGCTGGGCAGCCGGAGCCCGAGCGCGGCCGCCTACTACGACGCCATCGTCGAGGAGAATGGATTCGAGAGGATCCACGACCCCAGGGACGCGCGCGCCGCCGACATCATCGCCATCCGCTACCCCGCTGGCGAGTCGTCGACAGGACACGTCGCGATCCTCCGCCGGGCGCCGAGGGCGAAGCTCCCCGTCAGCCCCCTCGTCGCGGGCACATTCCAGTTCGAGGCGAGCATCGTCGACTCGACGAGCACGCACCACGGCTCGTCCGACTCCAGGTACGCCTCGAGCGGCCGGGGGGCCTCCGGCGCCGGCTATGGGACGATGCGGCTCTATACGAACACCTCGAACACCATCGTCGGGCACACCTGGAGCACGGCCGCCGTCACGGCCTATTACCCCGCGACGGTGCGTCAGGTGGTGATTGGCAGGCTGGTGTTCGAGGACGACGATCGGTCGGACCGGGGCAGGGGGTCGGACGACGACGACTCCGACGACCGGTGGTAGCGAGGGGCTGACGGCTGCTTCCGAGTGCCCAAGGCGCGTCCCTGAGGCCGTGAATGGCCGGATCATTGGCCCGCTGAGCTCGGCTCTGCCGAGGCCCGATGTTCATCGCGCGCCGCTGCGCGACGTGACGGGAATGCGCGCGACGCCCCCTTCTTCGAGCCAGGTCGCGAGCGTCTTCAGCGTCGGGTGAAGCGCGCGCAGCGAGGCGACGTCGATGTCGACGCGGAGCTTGACCGCGGCCTCCACGATGCGCTCGAACAGGGGATTTTCGCGCAGGGCCTCGGCTGGGATGCGCGCATAGGCGAGCGGCTGCCCCGTCGCGCGCCCGAGCGCGGCCGCCGTCTCGACGCCGGTCAATACGTCGCCTCCGAGCTCGAGGGTTCTGCCTGCGAAGGCTTCGGGCGCAGCGAGGACCGCGGCCGCGATCGCGCCGATGTCCTCGGCCGCGATGAAGGGGATACGGTGCCCCGGTGGGTAGAAGAACGTGAACTTCCCCGGCGCCGCGTAGAACTGCGGCTGGGTGAGCAGCTCGAAGAACGCCCCCGGGCGCAGGATGGTGAAGGGCACGTCGAGCGAGCGAACGTACGTCTCGATCTGCCACTTGCTCTCGAAGTGGCCGACACCCGTGCCCGGCTCGAGGCCGGCCATCGAGGTGTACACCAGGTGCCGGACCCTCGCCGCGCGCGCGGCGTCGGCGACGTTCTTGCCGAAGCGCGCCTCGTCCTCCGACGTGACGCCGTACTGCGGTTGCCCCTCGCTCGGCTGCACGCTGAAGACGGCGTCCGCCCCCCGGGCCGCGGCCTCGAGCGAGGCGCGGTCGCCCAGGTCGCCGCCCACGACCTCTGCTCCGAGCCGGCGCAGCGCCGCGGCGGGCTCTCCCTGGGGATTTCTGACAAGAGCACGGACGCGAACGCCGCGCGACAGCAGCGCCCGCGCCGTGCCGCCGCCCTGCTGTCCGGTAGCGCCGGTGACGAGGACGAGCCTCTCCTTCGTGGTCATGACTGGTCTCCCTTCGCGTGGGTCGGGCCCGTGGCGCAGCAGCGCCGGCCCCCCACGCACTCCACGATAAGGGCTCGCGAGGAGACGAACAGCGCTGTAGCGTCCATAGAAATGGTTCGATCGTCCAGAGAGGAAGATGCATGGACGTCCTGACGGAGGCGCTCCGCAGCGTCCAGCTGCGGAGCCAGATCTACGGCCGGCTCGAGCTGAAGGCGCCCTGGGGCATGCGGATCGACGCGCACGACGTGACGACGTTTTACGCGCTCTCGCGGGGCGGCTGCGTGCTCGACGCGGGCGGGCGCCGCCTGACGCTGGCGCCCGGCGATGTCGTCTTCTTGCGCGCCGGGCTCGCGCATACGCTGCGCGACCGCCCCGGCTCGCGCGCCGTCTCGCCAGAGGTGGTGTACGCGCAGCGCGGGGGCCGATGCGGGGGCATCGTGCACTACGGCGGCGATGGGGCGCCGACGACGATCGTCGCGGGCGGCCTTCACTTCGCCGACGCGCGCCTGAACCCGCTCCTCGCGAGCCTGCCCGAGCTCATTCACGTGCAGGGCGACGGCGGCGTCGCGACCCGGTGGCTCGAGTCGACGCTGCAGTTCGTCGCCGCCGAGATGGACGCGGAGCTGCCCGGCTACGAGCTTGTCGCGGGCCGCCTCGCCGACGTGCTGTTCGTGCAGGCGCTGCGCACCCATGTCGCGGGCGTCACATGCGGGCAGCCGGGCTGGCTGCGGGCGCTCTGGGACCCCACCCTCGGCGCCGCCTTGCAGCGGATGCACGAGCGGCCCGCCGACCCGTGGACGGTCGAGGCGCTCGCGCGCGTCGCGGGCGTGTCGCGCTCGGCCTTCGCCGCCCGCTTCAAGGGGGCGCTCGGCGTCGCGCCGCTCGAGTACCTGACGCGCTGGCGCATGCACCGCGCCGCCGAGCTGCTCGCCGACGAGGCCGCGAGCACGGCGTCGGTGGCAAGCTCCATGGGGTACGCCACCGACGGCGCGTTCGTGAAGGCCTTCAAGCGCCACATGGGCGAGACCCCGGGCGCCTACCGGCGCAAGGCGCGCGCCCCGTCCGACCGGTAGCGCCCGCTCTGGAGCGCCGGCTGGCGCGCGCCTCAGAACGCCGGCACCACCGCGCCGCCGTAGCTGGACTCGATGAAGCGCCGCACCTCGTCGGAGTGCAGCGCCTTGATCAACGCCTGCACCTCGGGCCGCGCCTCATCGCCCTTCCGCACCGCCAGCACGTTCGCGTACGGGTTGCCCTTGGCGGACTCGCGGGCGAGCACCTTCGCGTCCAGCTTCAGGTTCTTCTGCGCCTCGAGGAAGTAGTTGCCGTTGATGACGGCGGCGTCGACGTCCGCCAGCGTGCGCGGCTGCTGCTCGGCGTCGATCTCCCGCAGCGCGAGCTTGCGCGGGCTGTCGAGCACGTCCTTCACGGTCGCGGCGACCCCAGCCCCCTCGCGGAGGCGCAAGAGCCCGTGCTGGGCCAGGAGCTGGAGGGCCCGGCTCCCGTTGGTCGGGTCGGCCGGGATCGTCACCTGCGCTGCCTCGGGCAGGTCCTCGAGGCGAGCGTGCTTGGTGGAGTAAAGGGCCAGTGGCTCGAGGTGCACAGCCGCCGCGCTGCTCAGCGAGAGCTGGCGATCGGCGCTGAAGCGCTCCAGGTAGGGCACGTGCTGGAAGTAATTGGCGCCGAGCTGGCCGTCGGAAAGCGCGATGTTCGGCTGGATGTAGTCGGTGAACTCGACCACCTCGATCTTCACACCCTCCCGCTCGGCCAGCGGCGCGGCCGCCCGGAGGATCTCCGCGTGCGGCACCGGGGTGGCGCCGACCTTCAAGGTGCGGCTGCCGCCAGCGCCGGCGGGTTCGTCCGGCTTACCGCAGCTGGAGAGCAGCGCCGTCACCGAGAGCAGGAGCGCTGAGACAACGATCGCTGGGGTTCCCTTCATGGTCCGTCCTCCGGAGGGTTCATGGGGCGAGGCGGCGCGGGCCAGGCCCCTGCAACAGGGTCAATCGCGGGCGCCGGCGCCCCGGGGGCTCGTGCGGTCGAGCCGGGAGGCGAGGCGGTCCCCGAGCAGCTGGACGCCTTGCACCAGCGCGAGGAGCACGACGAGACAGCCCAGCATCACATCGGTGCGAAAGCGCATGTAACCGTATTTCACGGCCAGGTCGCCGAGGCCGCCGCCGCCCACGGCGCCCGCCATGGCGCTGTATCCGAGCACGCTGATCACCATGAGCGCCGTGCCGCGCACGAGGGACGGCAGCGCCTCGGGCAGGAGCACCCGGAGGATCACCTGCCGGTGCGTGGAGCCCATCGCCACCGCCGCCTCCAGGAGCCCAGGGTCCACCTCCCGCAAGCTCTGCTCCACGACGCGCCCCATGAAGGGGATCGCAGCGACGACCAGCGGCACGATGGCGGCCGTGGTGCCGATGGTGGTGCCGACGAGGAGCCGGGTGAGCGGCACGATGGCCACCATGAGGATGATGAACGGCACCGAGCGCCCCACGTTCACGAGCGTGCCGAGCGAGCGGTTGAGCAGCGGCCGCTCCCAGAGCCCGCCGCGGTCGGTGATCACCAGCAGCACGCCGAGCGGGAGCCCCGCGAGCGCGACCAGGATCGCGGAGACCGACGCCATGTAGAGCGTCTCGACGGTGGCTGTCCACAGCGACGCTACGAGCTCGCTAGGCATGGGCGACGGGCTCCGACAGACAACGCTGCTCGCGCAGGTGGCTCAGCGCCTGCTCCAGCGCCTCGGGGGCGCCGGTGAGCTCGACCAGCAGCCGGCCCACCGGGACGCCTCCCACCCGCTCCAGCGTGCCTTCGAGCAGGGTGGCGTCCACGCCGAAGCGGCGCGCCAGCACGGCGAGCACCGGCTGAGCGGCGGCGTCCCCGGCGAGGGACAGGCAGACGAGGCGGCCTCCGGGGCGGACAGGCCAGCTGCCCGCGGTGAAGGGCGGGTAACATAGCGCGCTCAAGCGCGCGCCGGGCAGCGCCAGCAGGTCGACGACCTTGCCCTGCTCGACCACCCGGCCACGCTCCAGCACGGCCGCTGAGTGGCAGATCTCCTTGAGCACCTCCGTCTGGTGGGTGATGAGCAGGATGGTGAGCCCCAGCTGCCGGTTGATGTCCCGCAGCAGGCCGAGCACCGCGCGCGTCGTCTCCGGGTCGAGGGCGGAGGTGGCCTCGTCCGACAGCAGCACGCGCGGCCGCGGCGCGAGCGCCCGGGCGATCCCCACCCGCTGCTTCTGGCCGCCGGACAGCTGGGCCGGGTAGGCCCACGCCTTGTCCGAGAGGTTGACCAGCGAGAGGAGCTCCTCCACCCGCTCGCGGATGCGGCCCGGCGGCCAGCCCGCGATGGCCAGCGGATAGGCGATGTTCTCTGCCACGGTTTGCGCGGAGAAGAGATTGAAGTGCTGGAAGATCATGCCGATGCCCTGGCGGGCCTGCCGGAGCTCCCGCGGGCCGAGCGCCAGCATGTCCCGTCCCTCGACCTTCACCTCACCTGCGGTGGGCCGCTCAAGCAGGTTGACGCAGCGGATGAGGGTGGATTTGCCCGCGCCGCTGTGCCCTAGCACCCCGAACACCTCGCCGGGGGCCACGCGCAAGGAGACGCCCTCCAGCGCCGTCACCTCGCGCCCGCCGTGCCGGTATACCTTGCTGACGTCACGCAGCTCGATCACGGCCGATGACCACCTCCCACCCGCCCCGCAGCGGTCTCCGGGAGCGGGCCACCAGCGGAGAGCGACAGCTGTGTCGCTCGCGCAGAAGCCGTGGATCCGCTTGTAGCGTCCACGTCGTGCCCTAGCAACACGAGGCCCCACGATTGCTGCCCACGCAGCAGCGCGCCCGCGCCGCCTGCTGCCCCGCCACCAGCTCTACGACCCCCTCCGGGCAGGAACGACGCCAAGGCTCTCTGACAGGCTGATGAGGCTTGATGAGATGGGCAGGCCAGGGGCCGCCCCGCAGGCTGCCGCGCCGTGAGATCGGCGCGCCCGCGGCGCTCGTCCGCGTGGGACCGCTCGCCGGAGCCGTGACTTCATGGATCCTGCCCCCGGTTTACGTGTGACCCTTCGGTTGATAAGGTTGTCTCCAGGAGGGCCCCATGCGCGAGCCGAGCGAGACAGGAGGTGCCGAAGACGGCCGTCGTGGCATGTTGAGGGCGGTCGCGACGACCGCGGCGGCCGCCGCGGTCGGGGCAGCCGGCGACGGGCAGCCGGCGGCGCCTGCGGCCGCCGGGGGGCCGGCCCGCACGCTCGGGCGGACCGGCGCGCAGGTGGAGCCGGTGTCGCTCGGGGGCGAGGGGATCCTCCGGACGACCGGCCGTCACCGCGAGGCGGTGCCCGTGATCCTGGAGGCCCTGCGCCTCGGGGTCAGGTATTGCGACACCGCGCCCGCATACCAGCAGAGCCAGGACTACTACGGTGAGGCCTTCCGCGCCGCCGGCCCGAAGGCGCGCGAGCAGGTCTTCCTCGCTTCCAAGACCCACGCGCGCGATCGCGACGGCGCGCTGCGGCTGCTCGACGACAGCCTGCGTCGGCTCGGGACAGACCACCTCGATTTATGGCAGCTGCACGATCTGCGGGAGGTCGAGGAGCTCGACGCCATCTTCGGCAAGCGGGGCGCCATCGAGGCCGTGGAGCAGGCCAGGGCGGACGGCCGCGTGCGCCACGTCGGGATCACCGGCCACCACGACCCGCGGATCCTCCTGGAGGCGATGCGGCGGTATCCTGTGGACACCGTGCTCTGCGCGGTAAACCCCGCAGATCCGGCGCGGCGACCGTTCCTGACGACCGTTGTCGAGGAGGCGCGGCGGCGCGGAGTCGGCGTCATCGGCATGAAGATCATGGCCGCGGGCCGCCTGCTCCAGGATCGCGCCGCGAGCGCGAGCGAGCTCATCCACTACGCGGCGAGCCACGCCGACACGGTGATCATCGGCTGCTCGTCGATCGCCGAGGTGCGCGAGAACCTGGGCGCGCGGTCCCTCTCCTTCCCGATGCCGCCCGCGGAGCGCGCTGCGCTGGAGGCGCGCGTCGCGCCGCGCGCCGGCCGTTACGACACGTTCAAGGCCGGTTGAAGCGGCGGATACGCGGCTCCGCGAGCGAGGCGCGGCCCGCGGAGCTTCGGTGTGTAAAATTTCTCCTTCACTGCAATCCTGCGTTGTCTGCCGCACACCAACCATGCGCCAACGCGCAACACGGCGCGACGGAGCGCGACGGAGCGCGACGGAGCGCGACGGAGTGCGACGGAGCGCGGCGTTCTCCCTGGCAAAACGCCGGCGAGCGCGCCCCCAGGCCCCGTTGACAAGCGGAGGCGCCGGGGTCTAGAGTGGCGACCCTCTGAGCTCGCTCGGAGGCCCCAGGCCTGACAATCATCGGCTTATCCGACCCGGGGCAGCGCTGCCTCCGGGTTTTTTTCTGTCGCTATCCACGGAGACCGCGCGTCCATGAGCAATCAGTACGGCCACTTCGACGACGAGAGCCGCGAGTACGTCATCACCCGGCCCGACACGCCGCTGCCCTGGCTCAACTACCTGGGCTCGGACGAGATGTTCGGCCTCTGCACCAACACGGCCGGCGGCTACACGTTCTGGAAGGACGCCAAGCTGCGCCGGTTGACGCGCTACCGGTACAACAACGTGCCGATGGACCTCGGCGGGCGCTACCTGTACGTGAACGACGGCGGGGTCGTGTGGAACCCCATGTGGAAGCCCCTCAAGACGGCCCTGGATCGCTACGAGTGCCGCCACGGCCTGGGCTACACGAAGATCACGGGCGAGAAGAACGGCGTCGAGGTGGAGGTCCTCTTCTTCATCGTTCCCGGCGAGAACGTGGAGATCTGGCGCACCCGGGTCACCAACAAGAGCGGCTCGAAGAAGGACATCCAGCTCTTCTCCTTTCAGGAGTTCTGCTTCTTCGAGGCGCTCAACGACATGACGAACTACCAGCGCACCTACTCCATCGGTGAGGTGGAGATCGAGGGGAGCGCCATCTATCACAAGACCGAGTTCCGCGAGCGCCGCTCCCATTACACGCTCTTCGCCTGCACGCGCGCGATCGACGGGTTCGACACGAGCCGTGACGCCTTCTGCGGCAGCGTCCACCACGGCCTCCACGAGGCCCAGGTGCCGGCCAAGGGGAAGGCCACGAACTCCAAGGCGTTCGGCTGGAACCCGATCGGCAGCCACCAGGTGAGCCTCTCGCTCGAGCCCGGCGCGAGCGAGACGATGAGCTTCGTGCTCTCGTACGTGGACCACGGGGACCTGCCCAAGTTCAAGGCGCCCTTCGTCCTGAACAAGCAGAAGGGCAAGGAGATCCTCGCCAAGTACTCGGCGCCCGGCGTCGTGGACGGCGCGTTCGCCCAGCTGAAGTCGGACTGGGCCGGGATCCTCTCGAACTTCCAGGCCGACTGCCCGGACGAGCACGCGACACGCATGCTCAACACCTGGAATCAGTACCAGTGCATGGCGACCTTCAACCTCTCTCGGTCGGCCAGCATGTACGAGACCGGCATCGGCCGGGGCATGGGCTTCCGCGACTCGAACCAGGATCTCCTGGGCTTCGTGCACCTCGTCCCCGAGCGCGCCCGCCAGCGCATCCTCGACATCGCCGCCACCCAGCTCAGCGACGGCACCTGCTACCACCAGTACCAGCCGCTGACGAAGAAGGGGAACGCCGACATCGGCGGCGACTTCTACGATGATCACCTGTGGCTGATCCTCTCCACGTGCGCGTACATCAAGGAGACCGGCGACAAGGCCATCCTCAAGGAGGCTGTGGGCTACGCCGACAAGCCGGGCTCGAAGGAGGACCTCCTTCACCACCTCGAGACGTCCATCGCCTACACGATGAAGAAGCGGGGCCCGCACGGCCTGCCGCTGATCGGCCACGCGGACTGGAACGACTGCCTCAACCTGAACTGTTTCAGCACCGAGCCCAACGAGAGCTTCCAGACCGCGGGCGACGTGAAGGACTCGAAGGCCGAGTCCGTGATGATCGCCGGCCTCTTCCTCTATGCCAGCCGCGAGATGGCGGCCCTGTACGACTGGATGGGCCAGAAGTCCGACGCTGCGCGCATGCGTGAGCAGTACGCGGAGATGCTGGCCGTCATCGAGAAGGAGGCCTGGGACGGCGAGTGGTACCGCCGCGCCTACGACGCCGAGAGCCGGCCGGTCGGGAGCAAGGAGAACGAGGAGGGGAAGATCTTCATCGAGAGCCAGGGCTGGTGCGTCCTGGGCGGCGCCGGCGCGGACAACGGCCGCGCCAAGCAGGCGATGGAGAGCGTGCACAAGCACCTCTACACGAAGAACGGCATCGTGCTGCAGCAGCCCGCGTACACGACCTATCACCTCGAGCTCGGTGAGGTGACCTCGTATCCGCCGGGCGTGAAGGAGAACGCGGGCATCTTCTGCCACAACAACACCTGGATCCACCTCGGCTGGTGTCTCCTCGGCGAAGGGGAGCGCGCGCTGGAGTACTATCTCTCCATCTGCCCCTCGGCGAAGGAGAGCCAGATCGAGACCTATCGCGCCGAGCCCTACGTCTATGCGCAGATGATCGCTGGCAAGGACGCCCCGGTCTTCGGTGAAGCCAAGAATGCCTGGCTCACCGGCACGGCGGCCTGGACGTTCGTGTCCGTGAGCCAGGGGATCCTCGGCGTGCAGCCCCAGTACGACGGGCTGAAGCTCGATCCCTGCGTGCCCAAGGCGTGGAAGAGCTTCTCCATCTCCCGCCGCTTCCGCGGCGCCACCTACGAGATCAGCGTCAAGAACTCGGGGGTGTGCAAGGGCGTGAAGAAGCTGACCGTGGACGGCAAGACCGTCGCGGGGAACGTGATTCCCCTGTCGCCGGCCGGCTCGACGGTGCGCGTCGAGATCGAGATGGGCTGAAGGCCCTCTGTCGGAGCGCGCCGCGCGATGGCGGCGGCGCGCTCCGCGTGCGCTCGTCCTGCCCGCGCAACTCCACGTAACGCGCGCGCCGAGCCCGCGGCGGCGAGCGCGCGTGCGGCTCACTCGGCCTGAGCCGGGCCGACCCACCTCCCGTTCAGCATGACCCGCTTCACACGGCGCATCGCCCGGATGTCCGCGAGCGGGTCGCCTTCGACCAGGACGAGGTCGGCGAGCTTGCCCGGCTCGACGCTGCCGAGCCGGTCGTCGACGCGAAAGTACCTGGCGTTCTCCAGCGTGCCAGCGACGAGGACCTCCATGGGCGAGAGGCCGCTCTCGACGAGCAGCTCCATCTCGTGCTGGTAGGCCCAGCCTCGCTCGGCGCCCGGCGCCTTGCCGTGGGAGCCGACGACCACCCGCACGCCGGCGCGACGCGCCGCGAGGGTGAGCTTCATCATGTTCTCGAAGCCGCGCACCTCGGTCTCCGTCGCGCCCGCGTCGCCGGCGCGGCGCTCGAAGATGGCGAGCGTCGGGGTGAGGAAGGTGCCCCGCGCCACGAGCAGCCCGAGCAGCGCTCGGGTCCGCGGCGCGCCGAGGGAGATGCCGCGAAAGATCTCGTAGCGCCCCGGAAAGCGCGCGTCGTTGTCGGCGATCACCGACTGGCGGTAGCGCTCCGCCTCGCGCGGCGGCACGAGGGCCGTGCCGAGCGACGTGATGTGCTCGATGCCGTCGAGCCCGGCGCGGACCGCGGCCGCGGCGTCCACGGTCTCGAGGTGCGCGACGGCGATCACCCCGCGCGCGTGCGCGGCCTTGGCGATCTCCTCGACGAGCCCGAGGGGCAGGCGGAAATAGACCTTGATGGCCGATGCCCCGCGCTCGACCAGCTGATCGACGGCCCAGCGCGCCTCGGCCGCGTCGCGCACCAGCATCGCGTTCTCCGGATAGGCCGGATACGGCCCGTCGAGCAGCGGCCCCGCCAGGAAGAGCCGCGGCGTCGGGCCGAGCTTGCGCGCGGCGTCGTACGCCTCGATCCAGTTCCCCGGCTCGCGCAGCGAGGTGACGCCGCGCTGCAGGATGACGCCGGGCAGCCCGTCATCGCCCTCGAGGTGGAAGTGCGCGTCGATGAGGCCGGGCAGCACCCAGAGCCCCGCGCCGCGGACGACCTCCGCGCCGGCCGGGACGTCGGTGGCGCCGCGCGCGCCCGCGGCGACGATGCGGTCGCCCCGGACCACGACGACGGCGTCGCGCACGGGCGGCCCTCCCCGGCCGTCGATGAGCGTGGCCCCGACGATCGCCGCGCAGTGCGCGGCGTCCGGCCGCGCGACGGCGTTGATCTCCCGCGGGGGCGGGCGCTTCGGCTGCCCTTCCGGCGAGGCCCATTGCACGGGTGTGCTCGCGCAGGCGGACAGGCCCGCGAGCGTCGCCGCCAGACACACGCGCAACACGCGCAACCGGATGCTCATCGTGCCCTCCCCCGTGACGCGCGACGAGCCCCGCGCGCGCCGCAGCTCCGCGGCGCGCGTGGGGCCGTATCGCTGGCGCCGTCGTGCGCGATCGCAGCGCGAGGCCGGGCTCTGCGATCGCGCACGACGCAGGCGCCGCGCCTCTGATCATAGCAGAGCCGCGCTCCAGGGCCGCTGTCACGAGCGCTTTCCAACTTCCACCTTCAAGTCGTCGAAGGCGCGCGCTCCCGGCCACGTCCGCCGCCATCTCCAGATTCGCTCGAGGCATCGAGATGGCGCAGCGCTGCGCGGGCGGTGGCGCTCCGGCGACGGGGCGGCGTTCCGTGGAGCACAAGGAGGCTCGGAACTCGCGACTTGCGGGATTCGGTGCGACGCTCGCGGCGAGCGTGAGCCGCGAGCCCCGGCCACGGCGGCGCGCGCGGCTCGCGACGCGCGATTTTGGTGCTGTTTCGTCGGGGCGTCCGAGTCGGGCGATCCCCGAACCGCGGGCGCTGGTCGGCTCGTCCTCAACGCGCATGCCATGGTATTTGGGGTCGCTCGACCGGGCCAGGCGCGGTCAGCCGTTTCGCGCGCCGCATGGAAGATAGTTGAGCGTCACAGCCTGGGTGGAGTAGTGTGCCGCCGCCGGCACGCGGGGGTTGTCGCGACCGGCGAGTCCCCTTGGGACTGACAGACGAAGCGACGATCGACGACGGGCGCTCGTTCGAGCGCGCCGGAGGACAACATGCGTAATATTAATCTTGTCAGCATTGGCTCGATGGCTCTCATCCTTGGCGCGACCGCCTTCTCCGCGGGGTGCGGGGACGACACCGAGACGACGGGCTCGGGCGGCGGGACCACCGCGAGCACCTCGGCCGGCGAGGGCGGAAGCGGCGGCACGGGCGGCAGCGGCCAGGGCGGCAGCGGCCAGGGCGGCAGCGGCGAGGGCGGTGCCGGCGGCACGGGCGGCGGCGCGGACTGCGTGACCTGCTCGGCGCCTCTCGTGGCCGACGCCGACCCGGCGGACCTCTGCGAGTCCTCGATCCCGAAATACGAGGCGGTCACGCAGTGTATCTGCGAGGCCTGCGGCGCGGCGGAGGGCGACCCCTGCTATGTCGCGTGCACAACGGACGAGGCGGCGGACGAGGCGTGCAACGCGTGCGGCACCGAGGCGGCCACCACCGCTGACGGCGCGTGCATCGAGCAGGGGACCGCCTGTCTCCAGGACGGCCAGTGATCTCGACGCGCTGAGGTCCAGCGGCTCTGTCCGACCGACCTTCAGCGATTCGCCCCGTGGCCGCAGGGGAAGGCAGGACGCCTGCCTCCCCCGCGGCCGCCATTTCGCGCTCTCCCATGTCGTTGTGCCCTCGCTGCGACAGGCGTCTGTCGGTGAGCGGGCGAGCCAGCAGAGCGAGCTAGTCGACCTCGGCCACCGTCACATCGACGCTCATCGTCTCGGCGGCGGCTGTGTAGAGCGTCCCCGCCGTCGGCGTTGCGTCCATGTAGTTGCGGCCGTAACCGACCCGCACGTGGTCGAGGCTGGCCAGCACGCCGTTCGTGGGGTCGAACCCCTTCCAGCCGATGTTCGGGATGTAGAGCTGCACCCACGCGTGGGTCGCGTCGGACCCCGCGCGGCTCGTGCCGACGTTGCCGGTATAGAGGTATCCGCACACGTAGCGCGCCGGAATGCCGAGGAGCCGCGCCATGCAGATGAACAGGTTCGCGAAATCCTGGCAGACCCCGCGCCGGTTCACGAAGGCGTCATACGGGGTGGTCGCCAGGTTCGTGGAGCCCGGCACGTATTTGTATTCGCGGAAGAGCGTCAGGTTGATCGCGAAGAGCGTCTCCATCAGGTCCGCGTCGTTCTTCTCGACGAACGACATGGCGTAATCGAAGAGCTCCTGGAACTGGGTGTCGGGGAGCTCTGCCGGGCGCACGTACGGCGCGATGATCGCCTGCTCCCAGGGCATCCAGACGAGGGGGAACGCAGGCCGGATCTTCTTCTTCGCGAACGCGAAAGGATCGGCGTCGCAGAGCTCCACGATCGAGTCGGCCGAGATCGTGAGCGCGGTATACGGGGCGGTGATCTCGAAGCGTGTGACCCGGTTGCCGAAGACGTCCTCGAACTCCACCGTGGGCACGCAGGGATCGATCGTGAGCGTGTGCGAGAGCACCCGTTGATCCCAGTCGTGCACCGGGCAGAGATGCAGCATGTGCACGCTGCGCTCCACCGGGCGATCGTAGGTATATCTCGTCGAATGGACGACGCGGAGCCTGCGAATCATCGTCAGTGCCATGTCGTGTCCTCGATGAGCGCGCCCCGGCTCGGCCTCTCGCTCCGTGGCCTCCTGCATGCTGCGGCGCGCCGTGAGGGTAGCGCGCGTGGGCGCGCTGCGCTTCAGGACGGACGGCGGGTCGTGCCGCTTCAGGCTGCTCCGGACGCGGGCACCCCTGCGCTCACGCCTCGGCGCGCACCGACAGCTCGATCCGCCAGCGCTCGTTCGGCTTCTGCGCCTCGCGGGGGATCGCCTCCAGGAGCAGCGTCCCCACCTCGGTGACCGACGCGCGCAGCTGCACTGGCACCATGTCGCCCTCCCGGCGGCCCTCGGCGGGCAAGGTGACCTCGATCGGCGAGAGCTCCTCGAGCTCTCCGGGCTTCCAGCTCTCGAGCTCGGTCCCGGCCTGGTCATCCCGGCGCACCGACGAGCTGAAGAAGCGGAAGCGCACCGGCTCGCCGACCACCACGCCGAACTCCTGCGGCGGCAGCGTCGCCTCGGTGCCTTCCTCCATGCCGAACGGCGCGAGGCAGAGCGCCGTGATCGGCGGCTCCAGGCCGGGCACCGCGGGAACGGCCCCCTCGATGCCCACGTAGTAGGCCCGCGCTGTCCCGCCGCGGATCCGGAGCCCACGGCCGCGCCGCGCGAGGCCGTAGGCGGCGGCGCCCCGCGCGACCGCGAGATCCAGGTCGTCGCTCGGGAGCACCCGCGGCCGGGGCGCGCCGTCCTGCTCGAGCCAGGCGCCGAGCGTCGCGACGAGCCGCTCGCGCAGCGCCGCGCTCTTCATGACGCCCCCGTTGAAGAGCACCGCCGTCGGGTGCAGGAGGAGCGGCGCGCGGCCGGGCTCGGCGTTCGCCCCTCCCTGTGGGGCGAAGCCCGAAAGCTTCGACGTCGCGCCGGCCTGCCGCCCCAGGAACGCGGCCAGGTGGCGGGTGATCGCCGGGTCCTGCGCGTACGGGAGGCCGAGCTGCGTCAGGCCGGCGCGCGCGCGGGTCGCGGGGCGCGCGGACGAGGGGACCTCGGGGAAGAACCCGTCCACGAGCGTCCTCGTGATCTCGTCCCGCGTGAGCTCGGTCCGGATCGCCGCCCCGAGCAGCTTCGAGCCGCGGCCGGCGATCGCGATCGGCGCCTCGCTGATCGACGGATCGCCGAGCAGCCGCTCCTTGGCGACGCGCGCGGCGTGGGTCAGCGACGACATCTGCCAGCGATCGAGCTCCTTGCCCTCGGCGGCGAGCTTCGCCTTCACGACGTGCGCGAGCGCGAGGTCCATGTTGTCGCCGCCGAGCAGGATGTGGTCGCCGACCGCCACGCGGACGAGCTCGAGCGAGCCGTCGCGCGGGACCGCGGCGATCGCGGAGAAGTCGGTGGTCCCGCCGCCGACGTCGATCACGAGCAGCACGTCGCCCGGCTGGAGGTGCTTGCGCCACGCCTCGCCGGCCGCGTCGATCCAGGCGTACACGGCGGCCTGCGGCTCCTCGAGCAGGGTGAGGTCCTCGAACCCCGCGGCGCTCGCGGCCTCGACCGTGAGATCGCGCGCGGCGGCGTCGAACGACGCGGGCACCGTGATCACGATCTCCTGCTTCGCGAGGGCGAGCGCCGGATCGTCCTTCGCGAACTGGTGATCCCACGCCTCGGTGAGGTGCTCGAGGTAACGCCACGACGCCTCGACGGGCGAGATCTTCTCGATGTCCTCGGGCGCGCCGAGCGGGAGCGTCGAGCCGCGCCGGTCGATGCCAGCGTGGCTGAGCCAGCTCTTCGCGCTCGAGATGAGGCGCGCCGGCGCGTCGACGCCGCGCGCCCGGGCGTGCTCGCCGACGGCGAAGCGCCGCTCGGCGTCCCAGGGCAGCGCCTGGGGGCCCTCGCTCTCGTGAGGGATGTACATGAAGGAGGGCAGGAGCGGCCGCGCCTCGAGCGTCCCCTGCGCCACGAGCTGCGGGGCGGCCATCACCTCGGGCGACGGCGCGAGCCGCGCGTCGGCTCCGTCCTCGGGCAGGCGCGCATAGGCGAGCGCGCAGTGGGTGGTGCCGAGATCGATGCCGATGATGTAGCGCGCGCTCATAGCTCGACCTCCGCGGGGGCGATGATGCTGGCGTCGTGGCCGGCGACCGGCGTCGGCAGCGAGACATCGTCGGCGCGCCAGCCCCGGTGGCGCAGCACCCCTCTGTAGGGCGCGGTCCCGGACACGTTGCCGATGAGCTTGATCTCGGAGGGGTTGTAGCCGGCCTCGAGCGTCACCTTCGCCCCCTCGTCCTCGCGCCGCACGGGCGCGAGCTTCGCGTGGCTTCGCAGCGCCTTGCGGCAGCCCTCGTGGACCATCCTCGCCGCCACGCCCACGTCCGCGTCGCCGAACGAGGCGATGTCCTGCTCGAGGAAGTCGACGAGCCGCCCCTCGCGCTGGAGCAGCGAGAGCAGCTGGAGCGCCGAGCTCACCGCGGGCGCGGCCTGCGGCGCGGGCGCGATGACCGGCGCGGGGGCGGGCTCCCTCGCCGCAGCCGCGGCCGCCTCGGGGGCGGCGGGCGCGCCGCCTGCTCGATCTCGCTCGAGCTGCCGCGGCTCGGCGCGCTCGGCCGGCGGCAGGGCGGCGACCGCCTCGCGCGCCTGCCAGGCCCGCTCGGCGAACTGGGGATCGAACAGCACGCGGAAGAAGCACGCGAAGGCGAACCAGAGCCGCGTGGACCAGGGGAGCGGAGGGTCGTGGAGGTCGGCCACGGCGAGAGCCTAACGCCGAGCGTAGGGATCGGCACAGAGACCGGCGCGCGGGGCAGGGGGGCGCCTGCCCCGCGCCGCCGCCCGGGGCGACCCCGGGCCCCTCAGAAGGTCGCCCGGAGGACGGGGACGCGGACCTCGTGCCCCTGCGCCACGCCGAACTTGAACATCTCGTCCTGGGAGTAGAGCGGCTTGAACGAGAGCGCGGGCACGCCGAGCGCGACCCGGCGCGGCGTGATGTCGACGAGGCCGAGCCGGGGCGCTTCCCGGCGGGCTCGCCGGAGGACCTGCGCTGCGTCCGTCGTGAGCTGGACGTTGATCCCCGGCTGCGCGGGCTCCGCGGCCGGCTCGTTGCGGATCGGCTCGCTCTGGTCGGACTCGGGGGGCTTGTACGCGGTGGCGTTCAGGGTGACGACGAGGGTCGGGATGACCAGCGCCATGCCCCCGGCGAGCATGTAGAGCGGCACCTCCGCGGGCGGCTCCGCGGCCTCGACGAAGTAGCCGGCGACGCCGCCGCCCACCGCGCCGAGCCCGCCGAACACGAGGTACGGCCAGGCGCGCTCGACCCCGATCGCCCCCATGGTCAGCATCACGACCTCGCCGCCGAGCAACGCGCCGCCGACGATCCCCTTGCCGTCGACGCTCACCGTGTCTCCCCCGCTCGCCTGCTGAGCGCTCGCGCGCCCGGCGGCGCCGGCGAGCACCGCCGCTGCCACGGACGCTCCTGCCAGACAATGCGCTGCCTTACGATTCAAGCGGTTCATCGGCATCGTGTTTTCCCCGTGTCGACTGTCGCGAAGCCTGCGAGGGCTCGAGCCATGGATCACCGCCTGCCTCATCCGAGGCTGGCGTCCGGGCCGGTCGGCTGGCGATCCCGTCTGGACCGTCGAGCCGTTCTTGATTTGTGAACCGCTGGCGGAGCGAGCGGGTGCTCACGCGCCTGGTCTCTCCTCCAGCGAAGCCGGTGCGCGAGCCTAGCACGGGTCTCCGCGCTTCGAACCGCTGCGTTGCCGGTGCGGAGGATGGGTGGTATGGGTCCACTCGAACCGGGCTGTGGACCGCCGCCACCTGCCGCAGAGAGCGTGGCAGCCTTCAAGGGATCAACGCTATGGGCCGCATCGGACCGCTTGAAATCGCCCTCCTCGTAGGCCTCGCACTGCTCCTCTTCGGCGCGGGGAGGATCGCCGACGTCGGGAAGGGGATCGGCGAGGGCATCCGGAATTTCAAGAAGGGGCTCCGCGACGACGACGAGGAGGCGGCCAAGCAACTCCCGGCGAAGCCCGAAGAAAAGCAAGAGGACACGCACAAGCCCGTGTAGCGCCCGCGCTGGAACGCGGTGCTCGGGCCAGCGAGCATCGACGTCGGTCGACGCTCGCTGGAGCGCGTCTATACTCGATCGCCGTATGCCTCACCGACCCATGGAGCGCATCGCCAAGGCGCTCGTCGTGTCCGCCGCGTTCCCGCTGGCAGCGTACTTCGTCCTTCAGTTCGGCCCTGGCGGGCTCTGGCGCGGGTTCGAGCCCGCGCTCGCGGTCACCGGACAGGTGGCCAAGGCGCCGTACGACCTCACCCGCCTCGAGGCCGTCAACGAGACGCTCAAGATGATCCGGGACAAGTACGTCGAGCCGGATCGCGTCAAGCCGAAGGAGATGCTGCTGTCGGCGCTCAACGCCGTCCAGCGCGACGTCGCGCAGGTGATCGTCCTCAACGAGGATCCCAACGAGGTCACCGTCCGCGTCGAGACCAGCGAGAAGAAGTTCCGGATCGACAACATCCAGGGCCCCTGGGACGTCTCCGCGCGCCTCCGCGAGGTCTTCACCTTCCTCCAGAAGAACCTCCGCGGCACCGAGGTCGATCTGCGGGACGTCGAGTACGCCGCGTGCAACGGCATGCTGCACACGCTCGACCCGCACTCGACGTTCCTGAGCCCCGAGGCGTACAAGGAGATGAACCTCTCCACGTCGGGCGCGTTCGGCGGGCTCGGCGTCGTGATCTCGATCCGCGACCAGATGCTCACCGTCCTGAACCCGATGCCCGACACGCCCGCGGGCAGGGCGGGCCTCAAGCGGCTCGATCGGATCGTGAAGATCAACAACGAGTCGACGCTCAACATGCCGCTCGACGACGCTGTGCGGAGGCTCCGCGGCGATCCGGGCACCCCGGTCACCGTGTGGCTGACCCGCGAGGGCGAGGGAGGGTGGCAGGGGCCGAAGGCCTTCGAGCTGACCCGCGAGGTGATCAAGGTGAGGTCCGTCGAGTCGCGCGCCCTGGAGGGCGGCGTCGGCTACGTCCGGCTCAAGACGTTCCAGGCGACCTCCACCGCGGAGCTCGACGCGGCCCTCGACGGGCTGCGCAGCAAGGGTCCGCTGAAGGGGCTCGTGCTCGATCTGCGCGGCAACCCGGGCGGCCTGCTCGATCAGGCCGCGCGCATCGCCGACAAGTTCCTCGCCGACGGCGTCATCGTGTCCACGGTCGGCGCCTCCGAGGGGCGCGAGGAGAAGCGCGCCAAGGGGCCGGGCACCGAGCCGCTGTACCCGATCGTGGTGCTCGTGAGCGGCAACAGCGCGAGCGCGAGCGAGATCGTGGCCGGGGCGCTGAAGAACAACGATCGCGCCGTCATCGTCGGCTCGCAGACGTTCGGCAAGGGCAGCGTGCAGCTCGTCTTCCCCGACGTCACGGCCGAGAAGGCGGCCCTCAAGCTCACGATCGCGCAGTACCTCACGCCGGGCGACATCTCGATCCAGGGCGTCGGCGTCACGCCGGACATCGAGCTCGATCCGATGACGGTCGACGAGCTCGAGATGGATCTCACCGTGCAGAAGGATGGGCTCCGGGAGCGCGATCTCTCGGCGCACCTCTCGAACGCGCGCGCGGCGGCCGCGGGCAAGCCGTCCGAGGTCGTCCGTTACCAGCTCACGAGCGCCGAGCGCGAGCAGATGCGGGAGCGCGGCGGCGACATCGACGAGGACTTCGCCGTCGACTTCCCCATCCGCTTCGCGCGGGATCTCGCCGCGCGGATGCCGCCCTCCACGCCGAGGCTCCAGCAGCTCCGGGCGATGCACGACTACATCGATCAGGTCGGCAAGGAGGAGCTTGGCAAGGTCGCGGCCGAGCTGACGAAGCTCGGCGTCGACTGGTCCGACGCGCCCGAGGGCGCCACGCCGGCGGCGAAGTCCGAGCTCGACGTGAAGGTCGAGACCGATCGCCCGAGCGCCGAGGTGACCGCGGGCCAGCCGATGGAGCTCCGGGTCACGGTCAAGAACAACGGAAAGCAGCCGGTCTACCGGCTCCGTGGGACGACGGAGAGCGACAACCCGTACTTCGACAGCAAGGAGCTCATCTTCGGCAAGATCGGCCCCGGCCAGACGAAGAGCGCGAAGGCGCCGCTCGGCTGGTGCGAGGTCGAGGGGCGGAAGATCGGCTCGACGAAGCCGAGGAAGGCGAACGAGAAGCGCGTCTGCACGATCCCGATGGACGCCCTCTCCCGGAGCGACGGCCTCAAGGTGAAGTTCGAGGTCGCCGCCGCGCCGGAGCCGCCGGCGGTCGAGATCCGGCCCACGGTGCGCGCGCTCGACCGTCCGCTCTTCCAGTACGCCTATCAGATCGCGGATGACCGCGAGGGCAACGGCGACGGGCTCATCCAGAAGGGAGAGCGGGTCAGCATGTACCTGACCGTCAAGAACGTCGGCAAGGGGCCGTCGTACGAGACGCAGGCGAACATCGCGAACCTCTCGGGCGACGGGCTCATGCTGCACGCGGGGCGCTTCGACATCTCGAACATCAAGCCGGGCGACGTGCGCAAGGTGGTCTTCAGCTTCGACGTGGAGCAGCAGCTGTCGGAGCCCGAGGCGACCCTCACGCTCTCGGTCGGCGATCGCGATCTCCGCGAGTTCGCCAGCGAGAAGGTGAAGATCCCGATCTCGCCGCGCATCCAGCTGAGCGGCGGCGGCTCCACCATGAAGGCCGGGGCCGAGGGGGCGACCCTGCTCCCGTCGCCGGAGGCGAGCGCGCGCGGCTTCGGCCGGCTCGCGGCGGGCGCCGTGGTCAAGGTGCTCGGCGAGGCGCCAGGCGGGTTCGTCAAGATCGACCTCGGCGCCGGGCGCTTCGCGTTCGTCGCGCCGCGCGAGGTGACCCCTGGCGGCGGGCCGGCTCCGGCGGCGGTCGCGTTCGAGGACCTCTACTCGCACGCGCCGCCGACGCTGGACATCGCCGCGGCGGCGCTGGCGACGAGCGCCGGCACCATGAAGATCACGGGGACGGCGTCGGACAGCGAGCGGCTGCTCGACACCTTCATCTTCGTCGGGTCGCGGAAGCTCTACTACAAGTCGAACCGCGACGGCGCCGACCCGAAGAAGGCCGAGTTCTCGTTCGAGGCGCCGCTCCGGCCGGGGGTCAACGTGATCACCGTGGTCGCGCGCGAGACGCCCGACACCACGACGCGGCGCACGCTCGTCGTGCGCAAGGACGGGCCTGACGGCTCGATCCTGAAGACCCCGAAGTCCGACAACCCCGTGGACGATTGGATTGCGGACCGCGGCGGCGAGGAGTAGGCCGCTGGGGAATGGACCAAGGCGACGGCGACATGGACGAACGCGGTGACGGGCGTGATGGGCGTAGAGGGCGGGGCTCCGCCGGGCTGCCCTGCCCGGCGAGGATCTGGTAGCCTCATCACGTGGGACTCCTCGCCTGGCTCGGCCTGAAGCAGGGGGGCTCGTTCCCTAACCTCGACGCCCTCCTGACGGAGCTCCGCGCGGCGCTCCCGGACGACGAGGCGGTCGTCCTCCGCTACATCGCCACCGTCATCGTCCTGCTCGGCAAGGTCGCGTGCGTCGACGGCCGCTTCTCCGACAAGGAAGACGAGCTGCTCCGCGAGCTGCTCACGCACGTCGACGGGCTCGCGCCGAGCGGCGTCGAGGCGGTGTTCAACGCCCTGCAGGGCAAGCTGCCCGCGCTCCAAGAGGGCGAGGTCGACCGCTGCTACCGCGAGCTCAAGGCGCTCTGCAACGCGAGCGAGCGGGTGGAGGTCGTGCGCCTCTTGATCCGGCTCGCGGCCGCGGATGGCGCGCCCACGCCGGCCGAGCGGGCCGAGATCGAGCGCATCGCCGAGGAGCTCGGCGTCTCGCTCGCTGACATCGAGCCGGACCTCTCCGTCGAGGCCGGCCCTCAGGCTGGCTCTCCGGCGCCGCCGGACGACCGGAGCGATCCGGGCGGCGAGCCCCCGGCGTGACCAGGCCGCAAGCGCCGCCCGGCTGATCCGTCGCGCGTGTCGCGCAGCCGCCGGGCGCAAGCGCCGCTCGGCAGATCGCCGCGCGCGGCGCGCTGCTGCCGGGCGCCAGCGCCGCTCGGCTGATCAGTCGCGCGCGTCGCGCTGCTCGGCGCTGCCCTCGGGGCTCGGAGCGCGGCTCGCGAGGCCGAGCGCCCGTCGCTGCTTCAGCGCCGTGAGCGCCACGAACAGGACGAACAGGACGGCCCCGAGAACCGCCACGAGCACGCCGAAGTTGAAGAGGTAGTGCGCGCCCTGCGCGCCCCCCACCCCCATCAAGAAGATCCCGAGCAGCGCGATGCCCGCGCCGATGACGGGATCGGGGCCGACGTCGTTCTCCGACGTCGCACGCGAGAGCCCGCTCCCCTGGACCCCGGAAGCCTCGTTGCTCATCGGATGGCTCACACGAGGAGCTTAGCAAACTGGTCAACCGCCCGAAACCCGCCCGCGCTGGACCCGGGCTATGCTGCGCGGGTGAGCACGCCCACCCACCCACGAAACGACCGTCCCTCTCCGCCCGCGCCGTCTGACTTCGCCGGGCGCCGCGTCATCTGCTTCGAGAGCCGCCGCGCCTCCGAGATGGCCTCGCTGATCCAGCGGTATGGCGGTGTGCCCGTCACGGCGCCCACGCTCCGCGAGGTGCCCATCGAGAGGAACGAGCGCGCTCTCGACTTCGCGCGGCGCCTCGCGGGCGCCGAGTTCGACGTCGTGATCCTGATGACCGGCGTCGGGACCCGGGCGCTCGTGGCCGAGGCGGCGCCTGCGCTCGAGCCGAGCCAGGGCGGCGGGGCGTCCGAAGGTGACGCTGGTGCGGACGCCCAGGGCGTATCTCTCCTGGCGGCGGCGCTCTCGTCCGTGCAGATCGTCGTGCGCGGCCCCAAGCCGGCCTCGGCGCTGCGCGAGCTGGGCCTGACCCGCTTCATCACCGTCCGCGAGCCGAACACCTGGCGGGAGATCGTCGAGGCCGTCAGCGCGCTCGGCGACCTGAGCGGAAAGCGCGTCGCCGTCCAGGAGCACGGCGCGCCGAGCCACGAGCTTTACGCGAGCCTCTCGGCGGCCGGCGCGCATGTCACGCCGGTGCCGGTGTACCGCTGGGCGCTCCCGGAGGACACCGCGCCGCTCCGGCAGGCGCTCCGCCTCATGGCGGACGGCGGCGCGGCGATCACGCTCTTCACGAGCCGCGCGCAGGTCGAGCACGCGCTCCTCGTGGCGGCCGAGGAGGGGCTCGTCGAGCGGCTGCGCGCCGCGCTCGCGCGGGGCGTGGTGGCGTCCATCGGGCCGGTCTGCACGGAGGCGCTGCGCGCCGAGGGGATCGAGCCGGATTTCGAGCCCGAGCACCCGAAGATGGGCCACCTGGTCAAGGCGGCGGCCGCGCGCGCGCTCGAGATCCTCGTCGCGAAGGGAAACCGGGGCGACGCGCCCCTGCCGGCTCAGTCCTCGTAGTCGTCGTACG
This sequence comes from Sorangium sp. So ce693, assembly GCF_051521375.1. Taxonomy (NCBI): domain Bacteria; kingdom Pseudomonadati; phylum Myxococcota; order Polyangiales; family Polyangiaceae; genus Sorangium; species Sorangium sp. So ce693. The sequence continues at coordinate 9,335,243 of NZ_CP150347.1, read as the reverse complement.
CCTCGTCTTCGTCGGCGGAGCGCGCCACGGTCGCCGGTCGGGGCGCGGGGCTGGGCTCTGCGCCGGCGGCCGCGCGCTCATCCATGTCCGCGTGGCCCCTGTCGATCAGCTCGGCGCGGTAGAGCACGCGCCCGTCCTCGGCCGTGATCTCACCGCCCACGTCGCCCCAGGCGAAGTCGTCGCTCTGGAGCGTGCGCATCGTCGCCTTCGTCTTGCCGATGCGCACGCGGAAGCTGGTCCGCTGGCACGGGATGGAGGAGCCGCCGACCTCGACGTTCACCGCCTCGCTGCCGAGCACGTCCTCGTTCTCGTCGGCGGCGAGCGCGGTCTTGGCCATCATCGCGTCGTAGGCCGAGAGGGTCGCCGGCCGCTCCGCGCCGTCGTCGATCCACGCCGCGCCGAGGATCTCACCGCGCCTGCTGGGCTCGTCGCTCATGCGGACCCGCAGGGCCTCGGTCTTCTTGCCGTCCTCGAGGGTCACGTCGACCACGAGGACGTCCCCTTCGCGCGCCACGACCCGCTGCGTGAGGAGCAGCGGCGTCTTCCTGAAGCTACCCGAGAACCGGTAGGCCACATAATCGCCGGGCTTGCGCGCGCCGGACGCCTCCTCGACGATCGCGCCGCGCTCGTCGAGCGAGCCCTTCGCCCGCTGCGGGACCTCGCGCCGCGCTTGCGCCGCCACCTTGGCGGAGCCGTCCTGCGGGCGACCGGATCGAGCGTTCGTCTCGATCCCGGCGCCGCAACCGGCAGCCAGGACCGAGGTGAGGGCGGCGAAGAGGAGCGGTCGGTTCATGCCCCTCCGGTACCGGAGAGCGCCCGCCGTGGCCCAATTTCTGTCGTTTCCAGGGCGCACCCGCGCGACCGCGCGCGCGATGCGTTCAGGGCAGCTTGCCGCTCGGGAGCATATCGTCGAAGGCGGCGTCGAACTCGTCCGCGATCATCTCGGCGCCGACGGCGCGCGCGGCCGGCTTCGGGACGTCGATGCGGCGCAGCCGCTCCGCCACGCTGCCGCGCGGGTCGCTGTAGCTCGGGCTCATCCGGGCGACGCGCTGGAAGTAGTAGAGCGCCTGCTCGGGGACGCCGCGCATCTCGTAGGCGTTCGCGATCTCGTAGGTCAGCGCGAGCTCCTGCTCGACCGTCTTGTGCGAGGCGTGCAGCCCGCGGATGAGCGCGTCGATGCCCGCCTCGATGTTGCCCATCTGGAGGTGGGTGACGCCGATCATCGATTGGCAGACGCACTCTCGCCCGGGGTCGCGGGCGGCGAGCTCGAACTCGCCGATCGCGTCGGCGTAGAGCCCCATCTCCTTGTAGGCGACGCCGAGATCGTAGTGCGTCGACGCGTCGGACTCGGAGATCTGCGCCGCGACGCCCGCCTTGAACTGCTCGAAGACGCTCTCGACGCTGATCTGCCGAGGATCGTCCTGGACGCCCGTCACCGAGCTCGGAACGACCTCGAGCTCGTCGATCATCTTGAGCGACTCGGCGATGTCGAACGCGCGATCCTCGTCCGGCCGCTCGCTGCCGCGCGGGACGGCCCGCGTGCCGCTCTCGTTGTCGGTCGCCGCCCGCACCACCCCCCGCGCGTCCGAGGCCAGCTCCGTGACCTCGCGCAGCCGCTCCATCAGGAGCGGGTGGTTCGGCAGCCGCGCGAGCTGCTCCTCGAGGATGTTCCGCGCCTCGTCGAACATCCCGTGCTGCGCGAAGAACTCGACCTCCTCGAGCGCGTCCTCGTCGAGCGCGTCCGCGCGCCGCAAGGACCCCGGCGGCACGGAGCGGCCCGACGCCGGCCGGACCGACGCCGGCCGGCCCGACACCGGGCTGTACAGGGCCGGCGGCGGCGCCGCGAGCACGGGAGGGGGAGGTATCGAGGACGCCGGGGGCGGAGCCTGGGACGCAGCGACGGCCAGGGGGTGCTCGGGCGCACGGCTCGGGTTGACCGACGCCGTCTCCTCCTCCTCGTCGTCGATGGCCTCGAGCTCCTCGACGTCCTCGACCTCTTCGACGTCCTCGATCGGGAAGCTCGGCAGCGGCGGCTCGTTCGCGAACGGGTCGTCGAGGTGCGTGACGAGCTCGGGCCGCCGGGGGAGCGCCTCGACGACGCCGTCTTCGTCGAGGGTGTACGCGGGCAGCGGCGCGTCGGGGTCGTAGAGGTCCTGGCTCGGCACCTCGGACGCGTACGCGTCGTTCTCGCCGGCCGTCGGCGAGGCTTCCGGCTCGGCGTGCTCCTCGTCGGCGAGCTCGTCCTCCTGCGGGACGGCGTAGCCGAGCAGGTTGAGCATCTCCGTGGCCTGCGCGTTGCCGGGATCGAGCAGCAGCACCTCGTCGAGGAGCCTCGCCGCGTCGTCGACGGCGTCCTCGCTGGCCAGCTGCTGCGCGAACGCGAGCATCTGCTCGACGGCGGCGTCCTGATCGCCCGCCTCGATCAGGACGTCGCAGAGCTTCTCGCGCAGCTCTCGAGCGGCCGGCAGCCGGGCGACGCCGCCCTTGAGCAGGGCGACCGCCTTGTCGTACTGCCGGTCGCGCCGGAGGCTCTCGGCGTGCGCGACGAGCTGCCGCGGGCTCGCGATCGGCGACGTCGAGGGCTGCGACGCGCGGAGCGGGATCGGCACCGCGGACGCGGGCTCGTCGTCCTCGACGTCGAGCTCCTCCGCCTCCTCGTCGTCGCCCTCGCCCTCGTCGAGCTCGACGTCGATCGACGCGCGCGTGCTCCTCGACGAGGGCGCGATCTGGGAGGCGAGCTGGCGCACGCCCTCGTCGTTCGGGGCGCGCGTGATCAGGGCCGAGACGAGCGCGGCGAACTGGTCGACCCGCCCGGCCTCCTTGGCGATGCGCGCCGACTCCTTCTGCACCTCGATCGCCTTGGCCGGCTGCCCGAGCAGATCGAAGGCGCGGGCGAGGAGCGCGAGCGTCTCCAGGTCTCGCGGGTTCTCCTTGAACGCGATCTGCAGCTTGGTCAGGGCCGACATCCCGTCGCTCGGATCGCCGCGATCGAGGTAGATCTCGGCGGCCATGCGGGCGAATCGGGCGTCCGGGCGGTGCTGCAGCAGGCGCTCGACCACCTTCAGCGCGTCGTCGCGCCGCCCGAGCTTGAGCAGGAGCTCGGCCGCCGTCCCGAAGCGCTGGATCGCGGCGTCGTAGTCGCGGACCCGGATCAGCGCCTCCGCGAGGCGGAGGTAGGCGAGGGGGTTGTTCGTGTCGAGGTCGACGACCCGCTTGAAGATGTCGATCGCGTCGCGGTCGCGCCCCGCGCGGAGGAGGCGCGTCGCGACCTCGTCGTAGGCGGCGAGCGCGTCGCTCGTGAGCCCGAGCTGCGTGTAGATCTCCGCGAGGCGCGGGACGATGTGGCCGAAGCGATCCTCGTACTGCGGGACGTGCTTGTGGATGATCTCGCGGATCTGCTTGTAAACGGCGATCGCTTTGAGCGCGAAGCCCTGAAGGGAGTAGAACTGGCCGACGCGCTCGTAGGTGGTGATCGCCTCGACGTACTCCTCCGTCTTCAGGTAGAGGTCGCCGATCTTGAGCAGCGTGCGGACGTCCTTCGGATCGTCTGCGACCAGCTTCTGGTACTCGACAATGGCCTTGTCGAAGCGCTTCCGCTCGACAAGCTTCTGCGCGGTCTGGAGTACCTTGTCGCGATCGACCGCCACGGCGATGGGAATCTCCTGCTGAGGGCAGCAAGGCGTTGCTCGGGCGCCTCGTCGGCATCCCTCACCTCGCCTAAAAAACACCTAGCCAATCCCGCCACCACGTACAAGCGCGCGGCGCCGGAAGTTCCGGAAGCTACCGCGAAGGTGCTTGTTTGCAGTGTGCGGGCCCCCGGGGGCCCCCTGTCTGGCGACGCGGCGACCGCCTGGCGCGGTGGCCGCGAGCCCCCGCCCCGGTCGGACGCTGGGCGGTCCGGTCGAGGCGCGTCGAAGAGCGCGCCCTACCCTGTAGGAACGCGCTGAACGGCCGGGGATTCGCGAAGATCGCGGGGAAGGTGGCGAGCGCCGCCATTCCCGCGAAGACAGCGTTAAGCCTAGCAGTCGAGCGGCCTTGTTGCACATTTCGTGAGATCTTCTGCGATCCGCCGACCCGCGGCCGCTTCGCTGGCGGTCGTGCGACCCCGCGACCCCGCGATCACGGCGTGGGCGTCGGGCGTGGGCGCGCGGGCGATGTATGCGCGCCGCGCCGGATGAAAGGGCAGGGGGTAGGTCGCGAGCTCGGCCGTCGGCGGGGGCGGGCGCGGGCGTCGGCGGGAGGGCGCTCCGGAGCGCCGCCGTTTCTCGACCGTCCCGGCGAATGGACCTAGAGTTGGGCACCATGTCGCGCAGCCAGGCCTACCGTGCCCCGTTCGCTCCTGGAGAGGAAAATGCCGTCGACGCCGCGCTTTGCGAGCGGCTCCTCTCCGTCGCCCTGTCCAAGGGAGGTGATTACGCTGACCTCTTCTTCGAGTACCGCGCCGGAGGCGGGTTCACCTTCGACGAAGGGATCCTGAAGGCGGCGTCGCGCGGGGTGTCGATGGGGGTCGGCGTCCGCGTCCAGCGAGGAGACGCGACCGGGTACGCGTACACGGAGGACCTCACCTGGGACGCGATGCGGCGCGCGGCCGAGACGGCGGCGCAGATCGCGACGGGCTCCGGCGGCAAGGAGAAGATCGAGCTCAGGCGCCGCGAGCTGCCGACCCGCTACGAGCTGCCCAGCATCTCGCTCGACGCCCCCGGGCTCGCGAAGCGCGCGCTGCTCGAGCGCGCGAGCGCCGCGGCGCTCGCCTACGATCCCAGCATCGTCAAGGCGGAGGCGAGCTTCGTCGAGGAGGTGCGCGAGGTCCTCGTGGCCACGAGCGACGGGCGGATGGCGCACGACGTCCAGCCGCTCATCCGCTTCGGCGTGCGGGCGCTCGCCGAGCGCAGCGGAAAGCGCCAGGAAGGATCGAGCGGCGGCGGCGGGCGCATGACGACGGCCTACTTCGAGGGCAAGTCGCCGGAGTGGCACGCCGAGGAGGCCGCCCGGCAGGCGGTCGCGATGCTCGACGCCCGCGACGCGCCCGCGGGCGAGATGAACGTCGTGCTCGCCCCAGGCGACAGCGGCATCCTGCTCCACGAGGCGGTGGGGCACGGGCTCGAGGCGGACTTCAACCGCAAGGGGACCAGCAACTACGCGGGACAGATCGGCAAGGACGTCGCGAGCCCGCTGTGCACGGTGGTGGACGACGCGACGCTCCTGCAGTCGCGCGGCACGATCAACGTGGACGACGAGGGCCACGAGCCCGAGCGCAGCACGCTCATCGAGAACGGCAAGCTCGTCGGGTACATGCACGACCGGCTCTCGGCCCGGCACTTCGGGCTCACGCCGACCGGCAACGGGCGGCGCGAGAGCTTCGCCGCCGCGCCGATGCCCAGGATGACGAACACCATCCTGCTCGCGGGCCCGCACGATCCCGAGGAGATCGTGAGGTCCGTGAAGCGCGGCGTCTTCGCGAAGAAGTTCGGCGGCGGCCAGGTCGACATCTCGAACGGCGATTTCGTGTTCTCGCTGACCGAGAGCTACCTCATCGAGGACGGCAAGCTGACCGCGCCGCTCAAGGGCGTGAACCTCATCGGCAACGGCCCCGAGGTGCTCCGGCGCGTCACCATGCTCGGCCACGACGTCGCCGTCTCCGACGGCATCTGGACGTGCGGCAAGGACGGACAGAGCGTCCCCGTGGGTGTTGGCTGCCCCACAATCAAGATCGATCTCATCACGGTCGGCGGAACGCGGATCGGCTGATTTTCAAGGCTGGAACTCCAGGCGGAAGGTAAGCACGACAGCGGGATTGGTGGGTTTAGCGCGGTGCGTCTTGCCGGCCCGTCGTGACACCCGTATACGGGGCGTTCATGGCGCGTCGCTCGTTCATAGCCATCGTTGGACACGGACCGGATCTGGAGCGCGACGAGGGTGCCGCATCGGTCTTGCGCTCGCTGGGCGCTGACGTGCGGACCCTGGATCTCTGGGACGATCCACCGCGGCTCTTCCACGACGACGAGAGCAAGGCACGGGCGATCGTCGTCGAGGCGCTCGACAGGCCGGATCTGGCCGCCGCAGCGCTTCGCGCGCTGCGCCGCGAGCCGCGCCTCGAGGAGGTCGGCGCGCTGGTCGCCGTGAGCGTCGCGCAGATCGCGCGGATCGAGCCGTCGAGCGGCTTCGACGACTTCCTGCTCGTGCCGTACGTGCCCGCCGAGCTCTACGCGCGCGTGCGCCTCGTCGAGTGGCGCCGCAGCGAGTTCGCGACCGAGGAGCGGGTGAAGGTGGGCGCGATCGTCATCGACCGCGCGGCCCATGACGTCTCGGTCGGCGGCATGCATGTGCCGCTCACCGCGAAGGAGTTCGCGCTGCTCTCGTACGTGTGCGAGCGCCGCGGAAAAGTTGTGTCGCGGACAGAGCTTCTCCGCCGTGTCTGGGGCAGCCAGTACGAGGGCGGCGCGCGGACCGTCGACATCCACGTGAGGCGCCTCAGGGCGAAGCTCGGCGCGGCGCTGCCCCTCGTCACGCTGCGCGGGGCCGGGTACCGCCTCGAGTCGCCGATCCCCGGCGCCGGTGGTCCCGAGGGCGGCGACGCGAGCAGGGCGCTCCAGCGGAGCGGGGCCGGCGAGGAGGCCCAGGGCGACGAGCGCGGGGAGCTGCGCGACGAGGACGAGGACGAGGAGAGCGACGACGAGGGCGACGAGGACGAGGGCGGCGAGGACGGCGAGGACGAGGAATCCGCGCAAGCCGAGCGGCGAGCGGGGCCGTCTGCGCACGACGCTGCGCCGCCCGGGCGCGAGCGGCGCATCACCCGATGACGTCGCCGGTTCGCCGCGGCGGCGCGCGAACGACCGCCGCTGCGGCGCGCGGCGGCGGCCGCTCGCGCGCCGAAGGGCCGCCGATCGTCGCGATCAGCGTCGGGTGCCCCAGCGGGGTGGGCCCCGAGGTGGCCGTGGCCGGCGCGGCGTCCGTCGAGGGCGCGCGCTGCGTGCTCGTCGGCGATGAGGCGATCGTCCGGCGGGCAGCGCGGCTCGTCCGGGTCGCGGCCCGCCGGCTCGTCGTGGTCGATGGGCGCGCGGCCATCGAGCAGCTCGCGCCCGGCACGATCGGGCTCTGGGCGGGCAGCGCGCGGCTCTCGCGGCCGAGCGCGTTCGGTCGGCCCGAGGCGGAGGACGGCGCGGCGCAGCTCGCGTGGATCGACGCGGCGACGGACCTGGTCCGCGACGGCGTCGCTGCGGCGCTGGTCACGGGGCCCGCGTCGAAGCACGCGATCGCCACGAGCGGCGCGCCGGGATCCGCGGACTTCCTCGGGCACACAGAGCACCTGGGCCGGCGGCTCCGCGCGCGCGAGGTCACGATGGCCTTCGCCTCGGGCAAGCTCGTGACCGCCCTCGTGACGACGCACATGCCGCTGCGCGACGTGCCGGAGGCGGTGAGCCCGCGCGAGGTGGCGCGCGCCGCGGTGTGGCTCGCGCGGCTGCTCGGCGACCTCGGCCGCGAGAAACCGCGCGTGGCCGTCGCCGCGCTCAACCCCCACGCTGGCGAAGGCGGTCTCCTCGGCGACGAGGAGCAGGTGCGGATCACGCCGGGGATCCGGCTCGCGGCGCGGCGGCTTTCGCGCTCGGGCCCGGCGGCGGAGCTGACCGGGCCCGTCGGCGCGGAGACGGCGTTCCGGCTCGCGGCGCGCGGCGCGCTCGACGGGGTCGTCGCCATGTACCACGACCAGGCGACGATCCCGAGCAAGCTCCTGGGCTTCGGCGAGGCCGTGAACGTCACGCTCGGCCTGCCGATCGTGCGCACGAGCGTCGACCATGGCACCGCGTACGATCTCGCGGGGACGGGCCGCGCCGACCCGCGCGGCATGCGCGAGGCGATCGTGCTCGCGGCGCAGCTCGCGGCCGCGCGCGCGCGCTGACGCGGCGACACGCCGACCCGCGCCGACGCTGGGCGCGGGCGCAGGAAGGCGCGGCTCAGCGCGCCCCGGGGCGGCCGCCGAGGTGCGCGAGCAGCCGCTCGAGCGCCGGCATGCTCACGCCGCGCTCTCGGCCCATCTCGAGGACGGTGGCGCCCATCGCGAGGTGCTGCGCGTGGAGCTTGGGGCCGAAATGCACGTCGAGGAACCGCAAGAACTCCGGGGCCAGCAGGCGCACGAGCGCGATGCCCGGCTTCAGCGTGAGCGGCCCGATGAACCGGAGGAGGAGCTTCGTCCACGGGGCCACCTTGCCCAGCCGGTCCGCGAGCGCCACGGTCTCCCTGGTGGCCTCGACCACGGTGCCGAGCACGGCGTCGTTCTCGAGGAGGGCGCTCGCCCCGCCGCCCGCGTCGATGGCGGCGATCAGGGGGAAGAACGCGGTCGTGGTGGCCACGTTCTGCGCGCCCACGTCCGGCTCGAGCCGCGCCGGGACACCGGCGCTCGTGAGGCGGCGCGCGAGCTCCTCGAGCAGCGGTCGTTCGGCGGGGGCGCCCCCCTCTTCGTCGATGAGCGTCGGCGCGAGCTCGGTGATCCAGGCGCGGACCACGCCGCGCTCGTCCAGGTAGCCCGAGACGCCCGGCATCGCGGGGGTGATGCGGCGCTGGGCGGCCTCCTCGAGGTCGGCGCGCTCCCTGGGCAGGAGCGGCGTGAGCACCACGGCGGGCGCGGCCGGGCCGCCGCGGAGCAGATCCGCCACCGACCTGCCGCCCGCCCCGCGCTGCGCGGCGCCGCCGAGGTCGGCGCGAGGGACGAGCTGATCGAAGCGCACGGTGATCAGGACGACGTCCGCGTCGGCCGGGATCTCGGCCGCGAGGCGCGGGCGAGCGAGCGTGTCGCGTCGATCGGCGCCGTTCACCTGCTCGATCACGAACGGCCGTGCGTCGTGGACGCGCTCGGGCCGGACCACGAACGTGACGTCGCTTCCCTGGGTGGCCAGGCGCACGCCGTAGATCCGCCCGAGCGCGCCCGCGCCCACGATGCTGATCCGCATGGCTCCCCCGTAGCCTGCGCGGCGCTCGGGGAGAAGGGGGTGGCTGTCGCCGTCGATCGCGGCGGATCCCTCAGAACGTCCGCTTCGAATCGATGAGGATGGTGACCGGGCCGTCGTTCTCGACGAATACGCGCATGTCGGCGCGGAAGCGGCCCGTGGCCACCGTGAGGCCGCGGGCCCGCAAGGCGGCGACGAAGCGATCGTACAGCGCCTCGGCGCGCACGGGCTCCATGGCGCCGTCGAAGCTCGGCCTCAGGCCGCGCCGGACGTCCCCGAAGAGCGTGAACTGGCTGATCGCGAGCACGCCGGCGCCGCGCACGTCCGAAAGCGCCCGCGACATCTTGCCGACGTCGTCGCTGAACACGCGGAGGCCCGCGATCTTGCCGGCGACGTGGTCGGCGTCGGCGTCGCCATCGTCCTTCGCGGCGCCGACGAAGGCCACGAGGCCGCGCTCGATCGCGCCGACCACCTGGCCCTCGACCTCGACGCGCGCGCCGAGCGCGCGTTGAACGACCGCGCGCATCGCTAGCGCTGCGCGGCCGCGCTTCGACTCGGCGCGGCGGCGGCGGGCTCCGCCCCGGTGCCCGCGCTCAGCCCGAGCTCGCGCATCAGCTTGGCCGTGAGCTTGAAGTAGGTGCCGCGATCGTACGGCTGGTTGAGGATGTGGAAGTCCTTCCGGACGAGGCCCACGCAGCCGAAGCAGTAGGTGCAGCCGGTGCAGTCGACCGAGCGCACGAGGTACGACGACTGCGTGCACCGCTCGGACGCGACGCAGTGGCTGCACGCGATGAGATCGCGGCAGCCGCGGCAGTGCGTGCTGTCCGAGGAGCGCTGGGTGTCGACGCAGTAGTGGCACCGCTGCAGCGCCTTCGAGTTGCGGCAGAACGTGCAGTCGACGCAGCGCTCGCACGACACGCACGCGACGCACCGCTCGTTGCCGGTGCCCGTCTCGAACGTCTGGATCAGCTTGCGGAGCTCGGCCTCGAATTCCGCGCGCGTCATTCCGCCTCGCCGCTCGCTTCGGAGATGTCGCCGCCCGCGCTGCGCCGGGGCGCGCCGTCCGCGGCCGGGGCCTCGGGCCTGCCGCTCACCTGGCGGCGCAGCCGCTCGGCGGCCTCGCGCGTCGCGGGCTCCTCCGCGAACTCCTCGATGCGGCGGAGCCGCGACTCGAGCACGGCGCGCCGCTTCGGCAGCTCGCCGACGAGGATGCCCGCGAGCTCGTCGATCGCCTCCTGGATGCGCTGCTCGTCGCTGTGCTCGAGCAGCTGCAGGTACACGTCCTGCTCCGCGGGGAACGCGTGGCCGGCGCGGAGGAACTCGTTCGCGGCCTTGGAGATGTTGGGCCGGCCCGACGCGCAGAGCAGCTTCGACAGGAGCCGCTGGCGCTCGACGGCCTTCGGGTCGCTCTGCGGAGGCGGGGCGAGGACGATGCGCCCCGGCGCCTTGGACGCGGCGTCGCGTCCGGACTTGACGCGCCCGCCCTTGCTGTCCTCTGCCTCCGGCTCCTTGCGCGGAGAGAACAGCGCCTCGAGCGCGGCGCGGTGTTGCTTGGCTGCCCGCCGGTCCTCGCCGGTCTGCGTCGGACGCGGCAGCCCCGCGCTGTTCGGCTGACCACGGCCATAGGCCGTGTGGAGCTCGGGATTGTGCCAGACCTTGGTTGCGTCTCTACGAATTCGCCGCATGTCGTGCCCCTGGTGACCTCGGAGCGATCATGGACGCGCCACCGGGTTCGGCTTCCGCATCCCGCGTGTGGCGCCCCGCTTGCATCGATGGTGTGGTGAATGAGGCTGGTGCGTGTTGGGCCGGGCGCTTCCCCCGCGATCCGCGATGGCCCGGACGATGTTGCGCAAGGGACGCGACGCCTATCTCCGCGCTGATCACGCTGGCCGCGTTGATCGTGAAGGTAGGGCCACGCCGCAGTGCGTGGTGCGCCGGGCGATACCCGACCGCGGACCGCGTGACGAGGGGCTCTGCCCCCATGCACCCCGGAGCCGCGCTCACGACCCGACCGCAGTCGCGAGGCAGCTGGTTCCTACCACAGCCTTTGGTCAGCGCCGCAGAAAATTGGGCTGCCCTCCGCACTTCATGCCATTCCTGTCCTCAGGGTTCGGTCCCTTCTGAGCTTGCCTTCCGAGTCTCCCTTCCGAGGTTGCCTTCCGAGTCTCCCTTCCGAGCTTTCGAGCTTCCGCGAGGGGCGTCTCGGAGACGCCGTTTCGAGGTTGCCGGTCTCGTCCCAGGTCGATTCAAGAAGCGGACCGCCGACTGCCCTTACCAACCCCCATCCTGCGGACGGGCGGCGACGCCGTGTCCTGGAGATCTGCTTCGTGGTGGATGGCACTCGCACCCGACCCGACTGGAGCTTTCCATGATGAGCCTTCGATCCGTGAGCAGTGCAGGCGCGGCGCCGCGGGACGCAGGGGGAGCTGTGCGCAGGGGGGAGCCGCGTGCGCGCCTGAGGCGTGCTCGCGCGGCCGCGCTCTCGGTGCTGGTGAGCATCGCGGTGCCGGCGATCCTGGCGGGGCCCGTCCGCGCGGAGCCGCTGCCCGGGGCGCACGCCGCTGCCGAGAGGTCCGGGGAATCCAGGGAAGAGGGGAGCGTGCAGACCCGTCGGGATCGCGCGCCAGCGAGCCCTGCAGGTGCGGAGCAAGCCCCGCGAACGAAGACGCGGGAGAGCTCGCACCATGGCCGTGCGAAGAGCGCGTCGGCCGCGACCGGTGGCGAGAAGACGAGCGGGGCGGGGGATCGGAACCGGACAGGGACGGCTCGCTCCCGCGGGAAGGCGCCGCACGCGGCTGCAGACGCGGAGGAAAACGCGGGCGGTTCGGCGAACGCGGGCGGCGGGAAAAAGGGGGTCGCCAAGAAGAAGGCAGGCGGCGAGAAGAAGAAGGAGAAGAGGCGGGCGGCGCGCACGGTCGAGAGCAAGCGGCGCGGGGCGAAGAAGGGGATGGAGCGGGATGCGCCTCCGAAGCCGTGCCACGGACCGGTGCTCTCGATGGATCGCAGCGGGCTGGAGCCCGAGCGCCTCGAGCTTGTCGACTGCAAGGGGAAGCCGCGCGAGGAGGCCCGGCGCGCCCTCTCCTTGCTTGCGCGCCCGTGGGGCACGCCGCGGCCGATCCTGTCCGACGAGGGCGCGCCCGCGCGGAGGCCGGAAGCGGCGAGCCGCAAGGGGCGGCGCGCTGGCGATGAGCCGCGAGCCGCCGGGAGCAGGGCGAGCGGGGTGCAGGCAGGGGAGGTCGCGCCCGGCGTGCGGCTGCTCGATCCCGGGCTGCTTTCCCGCATCGACGCGCTGGCGCGGCGGTACCCGGGCCGGCTCGTGTCGCTCGTGAGCGGGTACAGGCCGCAGAGCCAGGGCAGCCTGCACCAGACGGGGCGGGCGCTCGATCTGCGCATCGCCGGGGTGAGGAACGACGAGCTCGCAGCCGCCTGCCGCGCGCTCGCCGACACGGGCTGCGGGTACTATCCGAACAGCTCGTTCGTGCACGTCGACGTGCGCGCGCCCGGGACGGGGAGCGTCTCGTGGATCGATGCGTCCGGACCCGGCGAGGCACCCCGCTATGTGACCGCGTGGCCGCCGCCGCAGGACGAAGGGCGAGGGGCGACCGAGGGGATGCCCGGCGAGGACGCGGAGGAGGTGCTCCGGCGGGAGCGCCGCGACAGGTCTGCGAGCACGGCGCCGGAGAAGATGGCGGGCCCTGTGTCGGATAAGGCGAGCGCGGCGCCGGAGAGGGCGAGCTCCGCTTTGGAGGCGGCGGGAGCGGTGCCGGAGAAGGCGGCGAGTGCGGCGCCGGGGAAGGCGAGCACCGTGCCGGAGAAGACGGGAGCGGCGCCGGAGAAGGTGGGCGCCCCGCCGGAGACGGCGGCGAGGGGCACGCCGTAGTAGTGAGGCGGGATGGGTATCACGATTCCTCGCCGGCACGCCTCGGCGCTCGCCGGTACGTTCGGTCCGCTCGCGATCCATCGCCACGAAGTCATGGCCGCGGGCGCGTCGTATCCCGCCTTCACGCTGGAGCTCGCCGACTGGATCTCGGTGGCCGCGATCACGGATGAAGGCCAGTTCGTCCTGGTGCGGCAGTACCGGCACGGGGTCGACGCGGTGACCATCGAGACGGCAGGCGGCCTTGTCGATCCAGGGGAAGAGCCGGCGGCCGCTGCGCCGCGCGAGCTCCTGGAGGAGACGGGGTATGCTGTGGAGTCGCTCGAGACGCTCGGGTGGGTACACCCGAATCCCGCGCTCCAGGCGAATCGCTGCTTCCTCTACCTGGCGCGCGGCGCGCGGCGGGTCGGCGAGCCCGAGGGCGACGAGCACGAGAGCACGGAAGCGGTCGTGATGAGCACAGACGACGTGATGGCCGCGATGCAGGACGGCCGGATCAGCCACTCGATCGCCGTGATCACCCTGCTGCGGGCGCTCGCCGTCGCGACGGCGGCGCCGCGCTGACCGCGTGATTCGTGGGAACGGCCTGTCCGCCGGCACACGCGATAAGCTGCGCTATCGACGTCCGGCGTGGGCGAGAGCACTCGCGCCTGCGCAGGCCGGTTGACACGGTCGGACCCGTCGCGTCTTGATGCGCGCCCTTCGTGGGGCCGCCCCGGGAGATCGGGAGCGGCGCCGCCGAGCGCAGCAGTGGACCTCACGGGGAGGCCATGGAGACCCGATCGATGAGCCGTGTTCTTCGGCCGACCGCTTTCTTCTCTTGCATCGGCGTTGTCCTGCTCGCGGGGTGCATGAGCTCCTCGCCTGCTCCGCTCGACACGGTGGCCACCGCGGACGACGACGGCGGTGGGAGCGTCGGAGTCGGCAGCGCCGCCGCTGGACCCGGCGGCTCAGACGGTACGCCGGGCGCCGGCTGCGACGAGCTCTCGCTGGAGCTCCAGAGAGCGCTCGACGCGGCCGTGGAAGCGCAGCGGCTCCCCGGCGCGGCCGCCGCCGTGCGCCTCGGCGGGTGCAGCTGGCTCGGCGCCGCGGGGGTCGCGGACACCGAGGCCGACGTGGCCATCCAGCCCGGCGATCTCTTCCGCGCAGGGAGCATCACGAAGACCTTCGTCTCCACGCTGGCGCTGATGCTCCGCGCAGAAGGCCGGCTGTCGCTCGACGATACCGTCTCCGCGTACGTCGGCGGTGTCCCCCACGGAGAGAAGATCTCCGTGCGACAGATCCTGAACCACACGAGCGGTATCTTCGACTACACGGCGCTCGACGAGTTCTGGACCGCGGCCCTCGACGATCCGACGCGCACGTGGACACCCGCGGAGCTCATCGAGCTCGCGGCGTCGAAGCCGCCGTATTTCGAGCCAGGACGCGGCTTCGCCTACTCCAACACGAACTACATCATCGCCGGCCTGATCGTCGAGGCGGCCTCGGGAGAGCCGATCGGCGAGCTGCTCCGCAGCCGCGTCCTCGAGCCGGCGGGGCTCGCGCACACGTACCTCGACGGCGCCGAGGAGGCCGTGGCCGGCCTCGTGCACGGTTACGGGCGGAGCCGAGGGGAGCTCGTCGAGATGACCTCCGCGATCGACGCGTCCGCGGCGGGCGCGGCGGGCGCGCTGGTCTCGACCACGGGTGACCTCACGAGCTTCTACCGCAAGGTGCTCGACGGCGCGCTGCTCGGCCCCGCCGAGCTCGAAGAGATGACCGCGTGGGTCGACGCGCCCCTCGGCGAGGTCACCGGGTACGGCCTCGGGCTGTCGCGCCGGGAATCTCCGCTCGGCGTCCTGGTCGGTCACGACGGCGGTATCTGGGGCTTCACGTCGTCGTCTTATTACGCGGTCGACAAGGATGCTTCTATCACCGTGCTCGTCAATCTCGAGGGCGGCGATGTCGGCAGGATCGTCGATGATCTGGCGAATGTCCTGATCTCGCCCTGAGCCGGGCAGGGGCGTCGCGTCGATAGCGACGCGCACGCGCTCAGGCCGGTGCCGGTCGCTGTCCACCGCGCGCACACGCGACGCCCCGGGGCGTGCGAGGCGCGCGCGCGGCGCCGAGCCGCGGTTATCAGGAACCCGCGCCGCCGCGCGCGGAGCCAGCGGTCCGCCGCGAACGGGCCTCACGCTTGCATCGCCATGGACGCAGCCTGCACGGGATGACGCCCGGCAAGGCGCTCGCATCGTGAAAGGATTCCGTCATGAAGCTGGTGAAAGCGCTCGGGGCCCTGACGCTGTCCGGAATGGCGCTCGGCACCGCGCAGATCGCTGCTGCGGAGAGCACGACGCCCATCCAGGATCTCGTGCTCGTCGAGGAGACAACGAGCTCGGACTTTCCCGACGCCTGGTTTCCCCCGGATGATGTCCCTTATCATGGGAATTTCCGGCCGTTCAGGCCATTCTGGCCATACAGGCCGTATGGGTACTTCCGGCCGCACAGGCCGTACAGGCCGTATGGGAGCTTCCGGCCGTTCAGACCGGTCCGGCCCTACGGGGACTTCCATCCCTACGGGCGGCCCCTTGACCACGGGCGATCGGATGCAGCGCCGGCAGAGGACCCCTCCGGGCCGATCATGAGCCTCGGAGAGCCTCGCTGACCTCGATCCAGGAGCGCCGCCTGGGCGCGGCGGGCCCCGTTCGTCGCGTCGCGCTGTGTGGAAACCGCAGGATCGGTCCAGCCGGAGAACCGATGACTCCGCGCGCGCCGCGGGGAGGTGCCGGTCCTCGAGCGCGGGGGCCGGCGGAGGGAGCCTCATGGGTGGAAGACAAGGACGTCGGCGCCTCGCCCCGTTGGCCATGGCCGCGGCGGCAGCGCACCTCGGCTTCGTCGTGCTCGGGGCGCTCCAGGTCGATCTGCACGAGGCGGGGCGGCTCGGCCAGGCGGCCGCGTATTACGGGGCGCTCTCCGGGGCCGACAGCGGCTACAACTTCTTCGCTCCCTCGGTCAGCGCGCTGCCCTGGGCGAGGTTTCGGGTGACGGACGCGCGAGGGAGGGTGATCTCCGACGTCCTGGAGTCCGGGGCGAACCACGAGGCGGATCTCCGGGTCAGGAGCATCGTGGCGCTCTTCATGACCGAAGAGGACGAGTCGCTGCGGCGCTCGCTCGCGGCCTCGTGGGCAGGCAAGGTGCTCGCGAGGTACCCAGGAGCCGCGAGCGTGATCGTCCGGCTGGAGGTCTGCGATCTCCCGTCGATGCAGGAATACCGCGAGGGCAAGCGGCCGACGTGGGGCCTGATCTACCAGGCGAAGCTCGTCCCCCGGCGCAGGTTCCAGGCCGCCTCGCGCGCGAAGGGCGGCGCGCCGTGACCGTGAGCAGCGAGCCGAGCGGCGCATCGGGCAGGGCCGGGCTCTCCCCGGTCTCCGCGCTCGCCTCGGCGGCCTCGGCGATCGAACGGTTCGCGCTCGCCCCGGCGTCCGCCATGCCCCTCGCGGCGCTCCGCATCGGGCTCGCCGCCGTGCTCCTCACCCAGGCGGCGCTCGTCGCTCCGCTGCTCTTCGATCTCTACGGCCCCGCGGGCATCCTGCAGGACCCGCTCCGGGACGCGTTCACCCCGCGCGAGCTGCCCGGCATCGGCTGGCTGACCGAGCTCCTCGTCCCGCTCGGGGTCGGCGAAGCCCCGATCCTCGTGGGCACCGGAGCCGTCTACGCGCTCTCCCTGGCCGCGCTGCTCTGTGGCCTCAGGACGAGGGCCGCTGCGCTGCTCGCCTGGAGCACCCACAGGATGCTGATGGTGACGGCGGACCCGACCGTCTACGGAGCCGACGTGTTCGCCAACATCTTTCTTTTCTATCTCGTCTGGGTGCCCTCCGGCGCGGCGCTGTCCTTCGATCGGCGGGGGCATGGGTCACGTCGCGCCCTCGCCTGCGCGCCCGACGAGCCGACGCCTGCCGCGCGGCTCGGGCTGCGCGTCGTCCAGCTGCACCTCTGCGTCGCCTACCTGGCGAGCGGACTGGAAAAGGCTGCAGGCCAAGCCTGGTGGAACGGTGAGGCGATCTGGCGCTCGGTGATGCTCCCGGAGTATCGCCAGCTCGATTTCTCCTGGCTGGCGAGTCACCCGTGGGTCGCGCAGGCCGCTGGGTGGTCCGTGCTCGCCGTGGAGCTCGGGTACGCCTTCCTGATCTGGCCACGGCTCACCCGGCGCGCCGTCGTCGTGGCCACCTCCCTGCTGCACCTCGGGATCGCGGCCTTCATGGGGCTCGGCGTGTTCGGCGCCATCATGCCGGTGCTCACGCTGGCTGCCTTCGGGGTGCCGGCGGAGCCCTGCTTCCCCTCGCCGCGGTCCGCGCTCCCGCGCGCGGGAGGCGGCTGAGCTCCACGCGCGGTCGGGCGGCGGGGCGCGGCGCGCTCGGCCCGATGGCGTATGCTGCGCCCGATGCGCTCTCACGACGCGGCCCGCCCCGGCGCGCCGCAAGCCGCCCCCTCGCCCGCCGAGCTCTTCCATCGCATCTTCGAGCTGCTCGCCGACATGGAGGGAGCGCAGAGGGCCAAGGTCATCGACCTCGCGCGGCGCCTCATCCCCACGCTCACGGCCGAGGACATCCGCAACCCGCACGACTTCCCCGGCCTCGACGACCCCGACTGGCACTTCGAGGACGGGCAGCTCGCCGGCATCGAAGCCGTCCGGTTTGCACTCCGCGGCCTCGCGAGCGATGTTCTGGGGGATGGCGAAGGGCGCGAAGCGCGAGAGAGACCTGAAATCGGCGGCCAGCCCGGCGCGAGCCGCGAAGGCGGCGGCGCGCAAGGCGGATGAGGCGTTCTATCAGCCGTTCGCCACGCTCCGGCAGCTGAACAAGCCCAAGGCCAAGCCGGCGCCCGAGGCGAAGACCAAGGCGACGGCGTCCTCGCCCGAGGCGAAGACCAAGGCGACGGCGTCCTCGCCCGAGGCGAAGACCAAGGCGACAGCGTCCGCGCCCGAGGCGAAGACCAAGGCGAGATCGACCGCGCCCCCGGGCGCCGGCGCGGCGCCGCGGGCAGGCGCCGAGCAGGCGCCGCGGCCCGTCGACCCCGAGACCTTCGCCATCTACATGGCCGGCGTCCGCGTGCTCGAGGATCGCGCGACCCGGATCCCGGTCACCGCCAGCCGCGTCGAGCGGGCCGCGCTCCCGACGATCGCGTTCGACCCGGACGAGGACGCGCGCTCGCGCATGCGCTCGCTCGTCATCGAGGGGATCAAGTTCGAGACCACGGACGACAGCGAGCGCATCGAGGGCCGGCGCCTCGACGTCGATCCGCGCGAGCTCAGGCGGCTCCGCCGCGCACGCTACGCCGTCGACGGCACCCTCGATCTGCACGGCCTGAGGCTCGAGGCGGCGCGCGAGGCCGTCGAGGCGTTCGTCTGCAAGCGGCAGCGCGACGGAGACCGCGTCGTCGCCATCGTCCACGGCAAGGGCAACCACTCGCCCGGCGGCCACGCCGTGCTCCGCGGCGAGATCGCCGCCTGGCTCAGCAACGGCCGCGTCGCCCGCCACGTCGCCGCCTTCGCGACGGCCCCGGACGTGGAGGGCGGCGCAGGCGCGTTGCTCGTGCTGCTCACGCGATGAGGTCCGCGTCGCGCGCCGAGCCCGGCGGAGCGCCGGGGCACGGGTCGCAGCCGAAGGCGCGCGCGCCGCGCCGCGCCCTCGCGCCGGCCGCCGCGCTGCTCGCCCTGGTGCCCGCGTGCGCGCCGGCGCCTGCCGCGCCGCCCGAGCCGCCGAGGCCCGCGCCGCCCGCGCAGGCGGCGTCGACGCTCGGCGACGGCGAGCTCGGCGAATACCGCTCGGATCGCTTCGATCTCCGGCTCCCGCTGCCCGACGCGCGCGGCTTCCGCGTCGAGGACGGCGAGGGCCCCTGGCTCGTCGCGACCCACGCCGCGTCGTCGACGTCGCTGCTCGTGCGCACCTGGCGCGAGGACGGCCGCGCGAGCCGCGCGGCGTGCGAGGCGCGCGCGCGGCTCTGGCGCGACCTGCCGAGCCCCGGCGAGGGCCTCACCGCCGCCGAGCGCCGGATCGACGTGCCGGAGGGCTTCGACACCGTCGTGGCGATCGGCGTCGCCGACACCCCGCCGGGAGCGCCGATCGACGGCTTCGCGGTCGCCTTCGGCGGATCCGGCCGGCGCTGCTTCGCCTTCATCGCGGAGACGCGCGCCGCGGGGCCCTCGGCGGAGCAGCTCGTGGCGGAGCGGCTCGCCGCGGTGGTCGAGATCTCGCTCGGCGGCCTCCGCCTCGTGCGCGAGATCGCGCCCGCCGTGCCGCGCGAGCCGCTGCGGTGAGCCGCCAGGAGCCGCCGCGGTGAGCCGCCAGGAGCCGCTGCGGTGAGCCGCCAGGAGCCGCCGCGGTGAGCCGCCAGGAGCCGCTGCGGTGAGCCGCCTCGAGCCGCCGCGGTGAGCCGCCGGCTCAGCGGTAGACGCCGCTCCGCGCGCGGGACTCGAGCGCCGCGGCGAGCTCCTCCTCGCCGATCGACCAGGCCTCGGCCGACAGCGCGCGCGCCTCGACGGGCTGGAGCGCCTCCACCGCGTGCGGCGCGAGGCGCAGCCGCGACAGCGACAGGAGGCGCTCGAGCGCCTCGGACGCCACGCCGCCCTGGAGCTCCTGCCGCCACGCGCGATCGATCGCCTCGAGCCGCGCGGGGCTCTTCCACGCGTCGGCGATCACCACGCGGCCGAGCCGCGCGTCGATGGCGTCGATCCCCGTGGGCAGCGCGACGATCGCCTGCTGCGCCGCGCGCGCCGGGTCGCCGAGGCCCAGGGAGAGCAGCGCGCGGGCCGCTTCGAGCAGCCGCGCCTCGTCGGGCCGGAGCGCGGCCCGATCGACCGACGGGAGCCGCTCCAGCGCGGCCGCGTAGCGCTCGCGGCGCGTGGCGTCGATCACGGCGGCAAGCGCGCGCAGGACCCTCGCCGTCGGCGGAGAGAACCACGGATCCGCGCCGGCGCGCGGGCGCTGCGCCGGGTCGTCGAGGTCGAGCGCGGCGGCGCGCCACAGCGACGCGCGCGCGTCGAGGACGGCGCGCGTCGCCTGCACCGCGAGCACGAAGAATGTGACGGCGGGGAGCAGGCCCTTCACGCCCCAGATCTCGCTGAGGAAATAGCTCGCCGCGACGATCGACGAGAGCGCGAGCAACAGCACAAGCCGCCTCCGGCGCCTCGCGTCGTCGCCCGCGGCGCCGGCAGCCCCGTCCGTCGCGCCGACGAGCTCGGCGCACCACTCGAGCAGCCACGTGAAGGCGGATCCCACGTCTGCGGGATCAGGATGCCCTCCGCTAGGCCTCCGCGCGAGGCCTTTCGATCTCCGCGCAGAGCGCCCGGGTGAAGTCGCCTGTGCTCGCGGCGCCGCCAAGGTCGCGCGTGCGCACCTGGCCGGCCCGGTAGAGCGTCGTCAGCGCCCGCTCGATCCGATCGCCCGCGTCGTGCTCGCCGAGGTGCCGCAGCATCATCACGGCGCTCTGCACGAGCGCCGTCGGGTTCGCGTAGCCCTTGCCCGCGATGTCCGGCGCCGACCCGTGCACCGCCTCGAAGACCGCCGCGTCGTCGCCGATGTTCGCGCCGGGCACGATCCCGAGCCCGCCGACCAGGCCGGCCCCGAGGTCCGAGAGGATGTCGCCGTAGAGGTTCTCCGTCACGATCACGCCGAGCCGGTTCGGATCGCGGACCATCGTCATGGCGGCCGCGTCGACGATCATCTCGCCGAGCTGGATCTCGGGGTGCCCCACGGCCACCCGCCGCGCGCAGTCGAGCGCGAGGCCGTCGGAGATCTTCATGATGTTCGCCTTGTGGACGATCGTCACCTTGCTCCGGCCGTGCTCCTTCGCGTACCGGAACGCGAACTCCGCGATGCGCGTCGAGCCCCGCTCGGTCGTGAGCTTGATGCTCTGGGCCACGCCGGGCAGGATCATGAGCTCGAGCCCGGCGTAGAGCCCCTCGGTGTTCTCGCGCACGATGACCATGTCGACGTCGAACCGCGTGTCGACGCCCGGCAGGCTGCGGATCGGCCGCACGTTCGCGTAGAGATCGAGCGTCTGCCGGAGCGTCACGTTGACCGAGCGGAACCCGCCCCCGATCGGCGTCGTCACCGGGCCTTTCAGGGCGATCCGGTTCTTCCGCACGGCGTCGATCACGGGGAGGGGGAGCGGCGATCCGGTCAGCTTCGCGACCTCGATGCCCGCGTGGTGGATCTCCCAGTCGACGGCGACGCCGGCGGCGGAGACCACATCCTGAGTCGCCGTCACCACCTCCGGGCCGATGCCGTCGCCCGGGATCAGCGTGATGCGATAGGCCATGGGCCGTCCCAATAGCAGGTGCGCAGGCGGGAACAATGGACAAGCGCACCCGTGTTGCGATGGCGCATACACGCGCCGCGTCAGCGCGCCGCGCCTGGCTGACGCGGTGATGGGACGCGGCGACGGAGAGAGGCGCACGAGGCAGCGGGTCGGGCGGCTCGATACGGCCTTTTACAATCGCGCGCGACCTCGGTAGGGTACGCCTCCGCACGGCCTGACAGGCCGCTGTCCCCTGGAACCGGGCGCGGGCCGGGCGATCGGCCCCAGCTCATGTTCACCAACTAGAGTGAAGGAGCGTGCTCATGCACCCTCGTGTCTTGAAAGGTCGCAGAACCGCTTTCGCGGCCTTCCTGCCTGCCGTGATCGCGTCGTCCTCGCTGGGGTGCGGCTACTCCGAGGAGGAGTGGAAGGCCCAGCTCGACAAGTACAACCGCCTTCAGAGCCAGCACCAGACCACGGAGGGCCGCCTCGCCGAGACGCAGAAGGAGCTCGAGGCGACCCAGGCGAAGGTCGCGGAGCTGACGAAGCAGCTCGAGGCGGCCGGGGTCGACATCAGCAAGCTGAACGAGAACCTCCAGGCGACGAGCACGCAGGTGTCGCAGCTCAGCTCGACGCTGGAGGAGCGTGAAAAGGCGCTCGCCGAGTTCAAGGCCCGCGCCCGCCAGCTGGAGGCGATCAAGGCGCGGTTCGAGACGCTCAAGAAGAAGCTGGACGAGCTCACGAAGCTCGGCCTGGCGGTGAACATCCGGAACAACCGGATGGTCATCTCGCTGCCGGGCGACGTCCTCTTCGACTCCGGGCGCGAGACGCTGAAGAAGGAGGGCAAGGAGATCCTCCTCAAGATCGCGACGGTCGTCAAGAACGACAAGTCGCTGCTCCAGCGCGACTACCAGGTCGCCGGCCACACGGACAACAAGCCGCTCGCGGGCGGCCAGTTCCGCGACAACTGGGGCCTGTCGCTGATGCGCGCCCGCGAGGTGCTCGTGTTCCTCGTCAGCCCGGCCGACGTCAAGGGCGGCGGGGGCGCGCTCCCCGTCGCGAACTGGAGCGCGGCGGGCTTCGCGGACACCGATCCGGTCGCGACCAACGACACCGACGAGGGCCGGCAGAAGAACCGCCGCTGCGACCTCATCGTGGTCCCGAGCGTCGAGGAGATGCTCGACCTCCGGGCGATCACGCAGTAACCCGCGACCTCGCTGCGCGCGCCGCCGCCCGCGGCGCGCTCTTCGACGGTCGCGTCCGCGCCGTCAGGTCGGCTCGGGTCAGCTCTTGTGTCCGCCGCCCGGCGATGGCCGGGCGGTCCTGCGAAATTCGCTCGGCGTCTGGCCGGTGACGGCGCGGAACGCGGCGGCGAACGCGCCGAGGCTCTGAAAGCCGACGTCCAGCGCGACCTGCGTCACGCTGGCGTTCGGGCCGGAGAGCAGATCGATCGCCCGGAGCACGCGCGCGCGGGTGACGAAGCCGCGCCACGTGACGCCGGTCTCCTCGCGGAACCGTCGCCGCAGCGTGCGCTCCGTCGCCCCCGCGAACGCGGCGGCCCGCGAGAGATCGGCGCTGGAGACGTCGCGGAGCGCGCACTCGATCGCGCGCTGCACCGGCCGCGTCCTGCCGCGGGGCAGCCGGTACGTGGCGCCGCGATCGAGGAGCGGGCCGATGATGTCCGCCATCGCCGCGAAGAACGTGTTGGCCGCGGCGTCGTCCGGACGCCGCGCGACCGGCCAGCGGCGCGCGTAGATCACCATCTCGCGCAGGAGCGCGGGGATCTCGAAGATCCTCACCGCCGTGAGGGGGGAGGGGAACGCGGCGGGCTCGAAATAGATCGAGACGATGGACGCATCGCCGCAGGTGGTGGCGTGCCGCTCGCCCGCGGGGATGAGGGCGGCGAGCTGCGGGGGGAGCAGGAAGGACGCGTCCTCGACCTCGAGGCGCGCCGTGCCGGCCAGCGGGCAGAGCAGCTGGTGCCGCGCGTGGGTGTGCCAGCCGTAGGCGGCTCCCGGCAGCTCGTCTTCGTAGGAGAACGCGCGCGCGCCGGCATGATCGAGCCCGAGGCGCGCGAGGTGCTCGGTGGTCTCCGTCGGGGTCAGGACGCGGGCTTGCAAGGCGTGGCCTCTCGGCGGTGATCTTTGTCCGTTCGCCGGCAGCCGTAAAGCCGAAGAGCGTCCACCCTCGAACGCCATGAAGCAAGCCACTCCCACGGCGCACGATGCGTTGATACAGGAACAGTTCACCCGCCAGGCCAGGCCGTTCGCCGAGGTCCAGGCCCACTCGGCGGAGTCCGCCATGGGGCTGCTGCTCGACGCGCTCGCCCCGGCGCCGGGCGACGCGGCCCTCGACGTGGCCTGCGGGCCGGGGATCGTCGCCTGCGCGCTGGCCCAGCGCGTGGCGAGCGTGCGGGGGCTCGACATCGTTCCGGCGATGCTGGACGAGGCGCGGAAGAGGCAGGCGAGCCTCGGCCTCTCCAACGTCACCTGGGAGCTCGGCGACGCGAGCCGGCTGCCCTATCCGGACGAGAGCTATCGCCTGGTCACGACGCGCTACAGCTTCCACCACCTGCTGGAGCCGCTCGTGACGCTGCGCGAGATGGCCCGCGTGTGCCAGAGGAGCGGGCGAGTCGCCGTGATCGACGTGGCGCCCGCCGAGGACAAGCAGGCAGCGTACGATGCCGCGGAGAAGATCCGCGATCCGTCGCACGCGAGCGCGCTCACCGAGCGGGAGCTCCGAGCCCTGTTCGACGCGGCGGGGCTGGAGATCGAGACGACGACGCGGTACCGGCTCGAGGTGGAGCTCGAGGCCGCGCTCCGGGCCTCCTTCCCGGAGCCCGGCGGAGCGGACCGGCTCCGGGCCCTCTACCGCGCCGACGTCGGCGTCGATGCGCTCGGCGTGGGCGCAGAGCTCCGGGGGGATGAGGTCCACTTCGCGTATCCGATCGTGATCCTGGTGGGCCGGAAGCGCGGCTGAGCCGAGAGGCACCTTCTGCCCAGCGACTGGATCGAGGCGCCAGGACTCCGCAGCTCAGGGGAGCGGCGCGGCCGGGCAGGAGGGGTCGGTCGTCGCCTCGACGTCGTCCACATGTAAGGCCTCGTCGTCGAGCGGCGCGTCGCAGGTCCCGCTGGCCTTTATCTTGAACGAGAGCTGCTGGGGCCTGCCCGCCGTGCGCGGATCCAGGCAGATCGTCTGTTGCGTCCAGCGCTCGCTGGCCGCCAGGGCGCCCCCTGGCGTCGAGGAGGCGGTCGCCTCGAGGAGGTGGCTCGTGCGGTACCAGAACTTCAGCGCCGGACCGGCCGTCCCCTGGGGCTCGGGGACGGTGAACACGGTGGAGGCCGAGGGCTCGCGGCACGGCTTCCGCACGGACAGCGAGAGCGAGACGTCGCCGGCGTGCGCGGCCGCCGAGTCGACGGCGAGCCTGGCGCTGCCGCGCGCCGGGTCCTCCGCGTTGAGGACCCATGTCGGCGAGAGGCCGGCGTCGGCGCCGTCGTTCTCGAAGCCGGGGTCGAAGAGCGGCGCGTCTTCGGGGCAGCGGTCGTCAGAGACGATGGCGAGATCATCCACCGTGAAGTCCCGCTCGTTCTCGTCCATGCAAGGCTGGCTGTGCCGGTTCCGGAAGGCGAACGCGAGGCGGTGCGCCATGCCGAGCGCCCACCGGGGCAAGCAGGCATGCGAGACCCGCGCCTCGCCCGTGCCCGTCAGGGCCGTCAGCCGGTGCGCGCTCAGCATCACGTCGACGATCGCCCCGGGGCTGCCACGGCTCCAGATGCGGAGCGCCGGGCTCGGCAGCGCGGCGGACGGCAAGGGCGCCGACAGCGTGCCCTCGAGCGAGGGAGCCTGGCAGAACCGTGTGGTGGCGAGATGTCCACCCTTGCCGCCGCCCTGGCCCAGGCCGCCCCCGATCTCGGAGACGCCGCTCTCGGGGGTCGCCTTCCAGCCGGCGGCGCCTGCTTCGAAGTCGCCGTTCAACACCTGGCCAGGCTGCGGGCACTCGTTCATTTCATCAGGCTGAAGGGCGACGTCATCGAACGTCAGCGTGAAGTCCTGTCCGGCGCCCTCATCGCACAGGGGAGAACGCCGGGCGGGCCCGAGGAGCAGCTCGATCGGCCTGCCGTAGGCGCGCTCTCCCAGGCACACGCGTTGCGGGGCAAAGGACGAAGAGGGCATGAGATCGAGGTCGGTGAACCCTCCGTCGATCCGGACCCCGACCCCCGGAGGGCCGAGGCAGTCCATCGCGAGCTCGCAGCCGATGCGCGCGGCGAACGTGAGGAGGAGCGGGCCGACGCACGCGAGGTCCGGCAGCGAGAGGCGCTGATAGAAGCCGGCCATCTGGCACACCGCTTCTCTCCCGATGATGCCGGCCCCCGGGTTGCCGTTGCCCTCGATCTCGGGGGAGACGAGCGCTTCCCCTGTGGTGAACCACGTATCCGAGCGCTGGAACGACGGGTCCTGCAGGCCTCCCCGCCAGTCGCAGTCGCCGTGGACCGTCGCGTCATCATCGGCGCTGGCACACTCCGAAATACAACCGCTGTCTGCGCAGCAGAGCCCGTCGTCGCACCGACCCAGAGGCCCGCACGGACAGCCTTCCTCACCAGGAGGGCAGTCGGCGCCCCCGCCCGCGTCCTCGACGCCTGCGCTCTCGGCGCCGCCCGCGCCCTCGGCGCTGCCGTCGCCTCCCGCCCCGTCTGCGCCCGCCACGCCCGCGGCTGCGCCGGCGGAGCCCTGCTCCGTCCCGGAGCAAGCGCTCGCGAATGCGCCAAGCACGGCAGCGACACAGCAGGTCAACGGGCGTGACCATCCCATCATCAATTCAAGCTAGCGGCCGAATCCCGCGATCGCAAGGTAGATAGGATGTTTCCTTTTTTTCGGGCGAGACATCGAGATAAGGAGAACTCTCAAGTCGTATCGGGCGAAGCCGGAGACGCGGACGTCCGCACGCTGAACTCGAGCCCATCGTGACGCGGGCAAACATCGGTTGAGGAAGCGCAGCGAGCGCGAGCGTCCGAGAGGCGGGCGCGCCCGGCGGCTCGTCGTGCGAGCGCAGGAGTGTCCGCGAGAGCTTTGCGATGCGAGCCGGGCGACGACGCACCGCGTACTTGGCCCCGCGCCGAGCGCGTCAGCCGCCGGATGCGGCGCCGAGCGCCGTGGAGGGCACGAGGCTCGAGACGGGGCTCCCCCCGGCATCCGCGCCGAGGAAGGCCTGCAGCTCCGCGAGCAGCGGACCCGACTCGCCGACGAAGGGCAGGTGATCGACGCCCGGCAGCTCGACGTAGCGCGCGCCGCGGATGCGGCCGGCGAGGTCGCGCCCGGCCGCCGCCGGGACGGCTCGATCGCCGGCCCGGTGCAGCACGAGCGTGGGGGCGCTCACACGGCTCAGCGCGGTCCGGACGTCGGCCGCCGCGTGTGCCCGGAGCATGCGCGCCGCCCCGCCCGGGCTCGCGCCGTGGCGCAGGTACGCGGCCCAGAAGCGCCGGAACGCGCCGTCATCCGCCGCGGACGGGGCAAGGCGATCGAGGAAGAGCGGCTCGCCCCAGCCGCTCCGCAGCGCGCGCTCGGCCTCCTCGGCGTCCTCGCCGGCGAGCCCGAAGAGGCACCCCGGCCAGGCAGACATCTGCGCCGCGCTCCCGAGCGCGATCAGGGCGCGCGCCCGAGCCGGGTGAGCCGCCGCGAGCAGCGCGCACGGCGCGAACCCGGCGCCGACGCCGAGGAGCGCGGCGCGCGCCACGCCGGCCGCGTCCAGCACCGCCAGCAGATCCTCCGCCTGTTGCTCGGCCGGAACGCCCACGCCCTCGCGCTCGCTCATCCCGGTGCCGCGCTGGTCGAGCACGATGAGCCGCGCCCACGCGCCGAGCTCGGCGAAGAACCGGGAGATGAGCGCGCCCTCCCACGCTGCCTCCACGTGTGTCACCCACCCCTGGACCAGCACCAGATCGATCGGCCCGCCGCCCGTGGTCTTGTAGGCAAGGCTCGCGTCGGCGCTCGTGGCGAAGCGGGTCTCCGCCGCGTGCAGCCGCGCGGGCGCCCGCGTGGAGGAGACCGCCCCCTCCCGCGCGGCCTCGAGCCCGCGCCGCATCGCCTCGGCGACCTGCGCGTACGCGCCCGCCCACGCCCGCGCGGTGGTGGGCGCCCACGCGTCTCCTTCGAGCTCCTCGAGCGCCTCGAGCAGCGCGCGGCCCACGGCGTCGAAATGCTCGGGCAACGCGGCGTACGCCGCGTGGCGGCGCCCGAGCGCCTCGAGCATCTCGACCAGCTTGTCCGGCGCGCGCAGGTTGTCGATCACGAGCTGCAGCGCCGCGGCGAGCTTGAGCCGCTGCTCGCGCATGTCCGGCGGGAACAGCGCCCGGAGCGCCGGCTCGCGGGCGAAGAGCCGCTCGTAGAAGCGCGTCACGAGCGCCTCGGCGCGCGGGGCGAGGCGCTCGAACGAGGCGCGCACGACGTCCGCGCCAGCGTCCTGCGCGCTCGCGGGGGACGACGCGTGGCGCACGATCTGGAACGCCCGGCAGAGCGCCTCGGTCTCCTCGAGCGCGGCCTGCACCTCCTCGGCCGACGCGAAGCGCGCCTCCGGCTCGCGCAGGACGCAGCGATCGATGACGGCCGCGAGCATCTCCGGGACGTCGGGGCAGATCGAGCGCAGCGGCGGGAGCGCCCGCGCCGTCACCCAGCTGGCGATCGCGTGCACCTCGAGCCCCGCGTGAGGCAGCCGGCCCGCGCACAGCTCGTAGAAGACGAGCCCGAGCGCGTAGACGTCGGAGCGGGGCGTGCCGGCGGTGCCCGCCCAGAGCTCCGGCGCGAGGTAGAGCGGCGTGCCCATCATCATGCCGCCGTCGGTCAGGCTCGCGGTCCCGAGCGCGGAGGCCGCGTCGAGCGCCACCGGGATCGCGGTCGTCAGGGCGGACATGTCCGCGAGCGCCCACGGCGCGGGCGCGACGGAGGCCTTCGGCGCGGCGCGAAGGCCCGCGTCGAGGGCGACGGCGCCGGGCCGGTCGGCGAGCTTGGCGAGGCCGAAGTCGAGCAGCTTCACCTCGCCGCTCGCGTCGAGCATCACGTTCGCCGGCTTGATGTCGCGGTGGAGGACGCCCCGCCGGTGCGCCGCGGCGAGCCCGCGGGCGAGGCCGAGCGCGAGGCGCAGCGCGGACGGCCACGGGAGCGGCTTCGGGAGCAGCTCGAGCGGCTCACCCTCGACGAACTCGTAGGCGATGTACGGCCGCCCGCGCACCTCGCCGATCCGGTAGACGGCGACGACGTTGGGGTGCTGGAGGCGCGCGATCGCGCGGGCCTCGACGCGCAGCCGCTCGATGGTCCTGGGATCCGGGCTGTCTGCCGCGACGAACTTGAGCGCGACGGGCCGGTCGAGGACCTCGTCGTGGGCGAGGTACACCTGCCCCATGCCCCCGCGGCCGAGCGGCCGCACCACGCGGTAGTCGTCGAAGGTCGAGGGCGGCGTCCAGGAGAGCGGGGGCGGCGGCGGCAGCTCGCTCTCGCCGAAGCGCTGGTGCGTCGCGTGGAGGAAGAGCGGCGCCTCGAGGTCGCTCTCGCTCGGGCGCGCCGAGATCCGCGCGCGGCAGCTGTTGCAGCCGGCCACGTGCCCGCGGATGCTCGCCGCGTCGTCGTGCGGTAAGTTGCCCGCGAGCCAGGTGGCCAGGGCGTCGTCGGACGGGCACGGGGTCATGCGCTGCTGTTCTCCGGAGCGGCATTCTCCGTGCGCGCTGTGGGCAGCGCAATGGCCGCGCGGGCTCTGCCGCGCTGCGCTGCCCCGCCGTCGTGAGAGTCAGCACCTGTGCGCCTGTCGTGCCCACGCCGCGCTGGAGAGCGGCGCGAGCGCGCTCGCGCGCTGGACCGGCGCCGCCGCGGTGTCACGCTCGCGGAGAGCGATGAGCGACCCGAAGCCACCGCCGAGCCCAGCGCCCCGGTCGGAGACGGTGCGGCAGGCGCTCCTGGAGGAGCTCCGCAGGGGAGCGGCGACCGCGTGGGAGCTCTCCACCCGCCTCGGGATGCGGGAGCGCGACGTGGCGCCGCACCTCGAGCACCTCGCGCGCTCGTTGCGCGCGCGCGGCGAGCGGCTCTCGGTCGCGCCGGCGCGCTGCCTGCGCTGCGGCTACGCGTTCGACGAGCGGCGGTCGCTCGCGAAGCCGAGCCGCTGCCCCGCGTGCCGAGGGGAGCGCATCGAGGCGCCGCGGTTCCGGATCGACGCAGGCGAGGGGTGAGGCTCCCGGGCGGCGGCGCTCCTCACAGGGTCGGCCGGTCGGGCGGCTCCGGGCGCCCGCGCCGCGCGGCGCGGGCCTTCACCTCGCCGAGCAGCCGCGGGCCCGCGCGCTCGCCCGCGCCCGCGAAGAAGGCGCGGGCCTGGGTGAGGTCGCCGTGCGCCGCGTAGAGCTCGACGAGCTCTCGCTCCGCGGCCTCGTCGATCGTCGCCTCAAGCGAGCCGGCGCGCCCGGGGCCGAGCTGCACGATCGCGCGCAGCGCCCTCATGGCCCCCTCGGCGGCGCCTCGGCCGCCGATGCCCCGCAGGCTCCACGACTTCACGTAGAGCGCGCGCTTGCGCAGCGGCGCCCCCGCGGCGCCGCGGAGCGCGCCGTCGCAGGCGCTCACCGCCTCGTCGAGGTGTCCCGCGGCGAACGCCAGGTCGGCCAGCGCGAGGTAGGCCTCGGCCGCCTCGCCGGACGCCGGGTGCTCGAGGGCGAGCTGGCGCAGCCGCGCCTCGGCGCCGCGCGCGTCCCCGCCGTCCTGGAGCGCCCGCGCGAGCGCGAGGAGCGCCCGAGGCCGCTGCTCCGCTGCGCGCAGCGCCGGCGCATCGACGAGCGCGGCGTAGGCCGCCGCGACGCCGGCCCGCAGCCGCGCGGCCTCTGCTTCGAGCGCCGCCCGCCGCGCCGCGCCGCGCGCGCCGTCCGCGCCCGCCTCCGCGGCCTGGTCGAGCACGAAGAGCTGCACGCCGATCACGCGGTAGCGCCCCGCGAGCGACTCCGCCTCACGGAAGAGCGGCTCGGCCGCCGCGCTCGCGCCGGGGTCGGCGCCGCCGCGCGCGGCGGGCGCCGGAGCTCCCGTGCTCGCGCCGGGGTCGGCGCCGCCGCGCGCCGCGGGCGCCGGCGCGCCCTGCGCGGCGCACCCCGCCGAGGCGAGGGTGAGCGCCATGAACGCGGCGACCCGCCCCGCCGCGGCCCTGCGCCGCTCCGTGATACTGCTGGCGGCCTTCGCTGCGCGCTCCACGACCCGTGACACTTCTTCTCCTCGTGACTCGCCGCCGGCAGAGAGGGCGAAACGCCGCGCGCCTCGTGCCGAACGGCCCGGGAAGATAACCGCGGGCGCCCCAGGGACCAGGGCAATCCACGGCGGACGCGCCGATTCTCTCCGTGAACCGCGCGGAGAACAGCGCCTTTCGAGCGCTCTGCGCGGCGGCACACACGCGGCGCGCGCGGGGCGGCGCGACGCGCCGCAGAGCACGCACCTCCAGCACGCTCCGCCTCGGCCCATCCATTGCGTCTCGGCCTTCATCGTCCCGCGCCCGGACCGGCGCTTCACACCGGGCGGGGGCGTACCCGGATGGAGAGTCACGACATGGCGACAAAGGTGAACTGCCTCCCGTTCACGATCCCCACGATGCCGCGCCTCGGGCTCGCCGACCTGGAGGCGCGCTTCCGGCGCCTCTCGCTCCTCATGTACGACACGAAGGTTCCGATCGCGACGCTGGAGAAGGAGGTCTATCCCTACCTCGCCCGCGGCATCGAGTTCGTCAATCCATGGCGGCGCGTGCGCGGGATCGAGACGTACCAGGTCGGCCTCTCGGGATCTCGCGTCGGCGTCCGTTTCGACCTCGACATCTCCCAGCTGGACGTCCAGCTCTCCGAGCCGCGTGACGCGGGCCGTACCCTGGTCGACAGCACCTTGTACCTGAGGCTGTTCCCGCGCTGCGCGTATCCCGTGCGGCTGATCCTGACCTACGATTTCTGCATGATCGACGGCGGCGAGAGCTTCGAGATCACGCGCATCGAGGAGATGTGGCGCATCGGGGACATTCTTCGGAGCGCTCCGCTGCTCGGCCGCTCCTACGATGTCTTCCGGTCCTGCTCGGGCTACCTCTTCACCGGCGCGCTGCTCCTGTCCCGCGCGGTCGCTGTCCGTCCCTGAACCTGAACCTCACGAGGAACGTCCGGGTTGACGAGATCCGGACGCCGCGATACACATGTCCACGTGAGCGCCGGCTTCACCGCGACCACGACGACCACGACCCGCACCGGCGGGATTGGTCTCGTGTGCGTGCGGTGAGCTGACGAGCATACGAGGAACCAAGCCCCGCCGGGATCCGGACGGGGCACGTCGCTTTGCAGCGCTCCGTCTGGCCGGCCACCGCCGACGGAGACTGACATGCTCGACGAAGACGATCATCGTTATCTAGGCCAGCGCCTCGACCTGTTCCACATCCAGGAGGAGGCGCCAGGCATGGTGTTCTGGCACGCGCGCGGGTTCACGCTCTATCGCCTCCTCGAGGAGGCGGTCCGGCGCCAGATGATGCGTGACAGCTATCGAGAGGTCCGGACGCCCCTCATCCTGCGACAGGCGATCTGGAAGGCCAGCGGCCACTGGGACAATTTCTCCTCGAACATGTTCCGGCTGCACGAGGAGGATCAAGCCGCCGCGATCAAGCCGGTGAACTGCCCGGGTCACATGCAGATCGTGGCGCGCATGGCGCCTTCGTACCGGGATCTCCCGCTGCGTATCGGCGAGCTCGGCATGGTGCACAGGGACGAGCCGAGCGGCACGCTCCACGGCCTCTTTCGCCTGCGCCAGTTCACCCAGGACGACGGCCACATCTTCTGTGTCGAGGAGCAGGTCGAGGCCGAGGTCGTGCGCTTCGCGAGCGCGCTGCGCGACTTCTATGCTGGCTTCGGCTTCCGCGACATGGTGGTCGGCTTCTCGACCCGCCCCGCCGAGCGCTCCGGGAGCGACGGCGTGTGGGACAGGGCGGAGGCGGCGCTGTCCGGCGCGGCGAGGAGCGCGGGGCTCGAGTACAGGCTGCAGCCCGGGGAAGGGGCCTTCTACGGGCCCAAGCTCGAGTTCGTGCTGCGCGACCGGCTCGGGCGGAGCTGGCAATGCGGCACGATCCAGCTCGATCTCGTGCTGCCGGAGCGCTTCGACATCACCTATGTCGACGCGTCCGGCGCGCGCCGGCGACCCGCCATCCTGCACCGCGCCCTGTTCGGCAGCGTGGAGCGCTTCCTGGGCATCCTGCTGGAGCATTATCGGGGCGCGCTGCCGCTCTGGCTGTCTCCCGAGCAGCTCGTCGTCGCTCCTGTGACGGACGCGCAGCGCGCCTATGCCGAAGAGGTCCTCCTCGACTTCCAGCGCAAGGGGGTGCGCGCGATCCTCGATGCAGGGGGCGACACGCTCTCGCGGAAGATCGCCATTGCGCACGCGGCGGCGATCCCGCTCGTCGCGGTGATCGGAAGACGCGAAGCCGAGCGCCGCTCCGTGACGATCCGTGAGCGGGAGGGCGGGCAGCAGCGCGAGCTTCTGCTCGAGGAGGCCGTTGTCGAGGTGGCGCAGCGGTGCGCGCCGCTCGCCTGAGCGCGGGCCGGCGATCGCTCGGAATCGACGAAACCGACGGAACCGAACGCCGGTCCGCGTGTCGGAATGTCCCCGGCGCCCTGGTCGTCTCCGGCCGGGGACACCCCGACAACCCTCGTTTTACTCACGGAGCAGCACCATGGGAACTCTGCCGCCCGGGCCGAAGTCGCTCGGCCTCGTGGATACCATTCGCGCAGGATTCTTCTCCTCCGAGCCCGTCTTCAGGCGCTACGCCGCCGAGTACGGTCCCACATTTCGCGTGAGGTCGCCGAACGGAGTGCTGACTATCACGGGCGATCCGCAGGCCATCCGCGCGGTCTACGCGGCCGACCCCGACGAGTTCGATGTCTGGGGCGTTCAGCTGACGGAGCCGGTCTTCGGGACCTCGTCGGTGGTCGTGACGGCGGGCGCGCGGCACCGACGCGATCGGCGGCTGCTCGCCCCGCCGTTCAACGCCGGAGCGATGCGGGGTTATGGCGGCGCGATCGCGGACATCAGCCTGGACGTGGCGTCGCGGTGGCGGCCGGGTCACTCGTTCTCGATGCTCGCGGCGACCCAGGCGATCGCGCTCGACGTGATCGTCCGCGTGGTCTTCGGCGTGAGAGGCGAGGCGCGCGTCGGCAGGACCCGCGAGGCCGTGCTCGGGCTCATCGAGTCGCTGAGCCGGAGTTTCATGATCCTCCCTGCGCTCCGCCGCGATTTCGCCGGCTTTGGCCCCTACGCGCGCCACAAGCGCGCGGCCAGGGCGCTCGATGCGCTGCTCTTCGAGGAGATCCGGGCAAGGCGCGCGGAGGGGGACGCTTCGCAGGACATCCTGGGCCTGATGATGAGCGCCCGCCACGACGACGGCGCGGGCATGAGCGACGTCGAGATAGCGGACCAGCTCCGGGCGCTCCTGTTCGCTGGCCACGAGACGACGGCCATGTCGCTCGGGTGGGCGATGTACTGGCTGCACCGCGAGCCGGCCGTGCTCGCGCGCCTCTGCGAGGAGCTCGACGCGCTCGGCCCTGCGCCCGAGCCGGACGCGCTCGCGTCGCTGCCCTACCTGGAGGCGGTGTGCCTGGAGGCGCTCCGCATCCACCCGCCGGTGGTGGACGTGGCCCGCGTCGTGAAGAGGCCGTTCCAGCTCAAGGACTATACCGTTCCGGCCGGCGAGGCGATCGCCGCCTCGCCGCTGCTCCTGCACGGCCGCGAGGACCTCTACCCGTCGCCTCAGCGATTCCGCCCTTCGCGGTTCCTCGAGCGGAAGTTCACGCCCTTCGAGTTCATCGCCTTCGGCGGCGGCGCCCGCCGGTGCCTTGGCGCGGCGTTCGCGATGTACGAGATGATGGTCGTCCTCGGCACGATCCTCGGGAGATACAGGCTCCGGCTCGAGAGCCAGGCGCCCATTCGACACGTGCGCCGCGGGCTCACCATGGGGCCGAGCGGGGATGTGGCGATGATCCTGGAAGGGGAGCGCGAGCGAGCGAGCGCGGAAGGCCGCGCGGCTGCGGTCCAGGGCAGCCCGGCGGAGCCGGCGCTCCGGCCCGCCGCGCCGCAGCCTGCAGGGCGGTGCCCGATGGGCTTCTCCTGAGCGCTTCTCACCGGGGCTCCTCGCGACCGGAGCTCCTGCACCAGCATCGCTCGTAATGAGCGGCCCAGTCGTAGACCGCGCGCAGCGGCGCGGCCTCCACGTGGTAGAGCCGCGAGCGCCCCTCCCGGCGGGGCGCGACGAGCCCGGCGTCCCGCAGCACCCTGAGGTGCTGCGAGATCGCCGACTGGGTCACGTCGAACATCGCGCACAGCTCGGTGACCGAGCGCTCCCCGCCGGCCAGCGCGTCGAGGATCGCGCGCCGCGTGGGGTCCGCGATCGCGCGGAACGTCTCGTCCGGGGAGCGCGCGTCCGTCACCTCACGTCACCTCACGCCGCCGCGCGCCACCTCGCGCCACATCACGTCGCCGCGGGGAAGTGCTTCTTGGCGCCGGCGTCCAGCTCCTCCTGCGTGGCCGCCTTCTTCCGCGTCGCGAGCGACCAGCGGTGGCCGAACGGGTCGGTCATGATGCCGTATCGGTCGCCCCAGAACATGTCCGCGAGCGGCATCTCGACATTGGCGCCCGCCTCGACCGCGCGCTTCCAGGTCGCGTCGACGTCGGGCAGATCGAGGTGGAGCGTCACCGCGGTGCCGCCGAACGCCTTCGGCGTGCGGCTCACCCCGCCGCACTGTTCCGGGAAATCGTCGCTGAGCATCACGAGGCCGCCGTTCACCAGGAGGGCCGCGTGGATGAGCTTCTTGCCGTCCGGCGTCGGCTGTTCGGCCACCACCGTCGCGCCGAACGCGCGCTTGTAGAAGTCGATGGCCGCGCGGGCGTCGTCGACCGTCAGGTAAGGCGAAATCGGGGGAGGAGCGGGGGGTTCGTGGCTCGTGGTCATGCGCCGCACCATATTAGTAACCTCTAATATGTCAACGACCGGCATGACGGCGAGCTCGCCCGCTCATGGACGGATCGCGACCGTCCTTGGCGACGGGATCGCGCGCGGCGCCGCGAGCGCGCTCGATCCGTCCGAGCGTCGCGGTGGCGGCGGTGCAGCGCCGCGCGGAATCGCGGGCGCGCTGCACGGAATCGCGGGCGCGGCGCGCGGGAGCGGGCGAGCGGCGCCGGGGAATTCGCGTGCGAGGAGATCTGATCACCCTCTACGCTGAGCGCCTCCTCGAACCGCGAAGGTTGCCATGAGCGATGACATCGTCGAGCTGACCACGAAGCACACGTACGGCACCTGGCGCGCCCAGCGCGGCTGGAAGCCGATCCATGTCACCCGCGCGGAGGGCTGCGCGTTCTGGGATGCGTCCGGCAAGCGCTACCTGGACCTGTCCTCGCAGCTCATCTGCTCGAACCTCGGCCACCAGAACGAGGCCGTGATCGAGGCCATCTGCGCGCAGGCGAGGCAGCTCGCCTACATCAGCCCGGCGCACACGTGCGAGGTGCGGGCCAGGGTGGCGCAGAAGCTCCTGGAGGTGATGCCCAAGGGGCTGGACAAGTTCTTCTTCGCGACGTCGGGCACGGAGGCGAACGAGGCGGCGTTCAAGATGGCCCGGCTCTACACGGGCAAGCACAAGATCATCGCGCGCTACACGTCGTACCACGGGTCGACCGCGGGCTCGGTCGCGGCGACCGGCGACTTTCGCCGCTGGTTCATCGAGCCGGCCGGCAAGATCCCGGGCGTGGTGTTCGGCCCGGAGGTGAACTGCTACCGCTGCCCGCTCGGCCGGAGCCACCCCGAGTGCGGCGTCGCGTGCGCCGACTACCTGGCTTACATGATCGATCACGAGGAGAACGTCGCGGCGGTGATCGTCGAGCCGGTCGTGGGCACGAACGGCGTCCTCATCCCGCCGGCCGATTACCTGGCGAAGATCGCCGAGGTCGCGCGGAAGCGCGGCGTGCTCCTCATCGCGGATGAGGTGATGAGCGGCTGGGGCAGGACCGGAAAGTGGTTTGCGGTCGATCACTGGGGGGTGGTGCCGGATATCCTGACGACCGCGAAGGGCGTGACCAACGCGGCCGCGCCGCTCGGGGTCGTCGCGACCTCCCGCGCGATCGCGGACTACTTCGACGACAACATGTTCGCGCACGGCCACACCTACGAGGCCCATCCCCTCACGCTGGCTCCGGTGATCGCCGCGATCGACGAGTATCGCCGGCTGGACCTCCTCGAGCGCGCGACGAAGATGGGAGACGTCGTGGGCGCGAAGCTCCGCGCCCTCAAGGAGAAGCACCCCTCGATCGGCGACGTGCGCGGGATCGGCCTGTTCTGGGCGGTGGAGCTCGTGAAGGACCGCGCGACCAAGGAGCCGTTCAACGTGCCGCAGGACAAGGCGGCTCGGCGGCCCCTGGTGGTCGACGCGGTGGTCGCCGAGGCGGCGAAGCGCGGGGTGTCCGTCATGGGGTGGGTGAGCCACCTGCTCGTGGCGCCGCCGCTCATCATCAGCGAGGCGGAGATCGACGAGGGGATCGCGGCGCTCGACGCGGCGCTCGACGTGGCGGACCAGCGGCTCTCGGCCTGAGGACGTCGGGCGCGACGCGGCCCTTCACGGGCCGCCGGAAGAGCACGTCTGTGGCTGCGGCGAGCGCGCCCGGCGAAGGGGGGCGCGGCGACGTGCTAGGATCGTGGGCATGACTGCACGCACGAACGGCCTGCCGACCCGTCCGCCCCGGAACACGGGGCCGATCGAGCTGCGCGATTTCGGCCCGACCGGCCGCCGTCTGGGCACGCCCGACGACTGTTACGACGGCAGCCCGTGGGAGCTGCACCGCGGGGAGCTGATCGAGCAGATGGGGAGCAAGGACATCCATGGCATCGTGATGGCGCTCCTCGCGGCCCTCTTCCGCACGCACGCGCGCGAGGGCTTCACGGTGATGACCGACGTGTACTGCGATCTCAGCGACCCGGGGGGGCCGTCGCTCCGGGCGCCGGACGTGGTGGTGGTGGGCGATCTCTCGTCGCCGCGGAACGACGCCTACCGCGGCACGCCGCTGCTGGCCGTGGAGATCCGGGGCACGCAGTCGAGGCGCTACCTCGAGGAGAAGGTGAAGCTCTACCTGGAGCACGAGTGGCCGTGGGTGTGGATCGCGCACGCGGAGCGGCGGGAGCTCGAGGTCGTGCGGCCGGGGACGGCGTCGATCACCTACCGTCCGGGCGCGGAGGTGCCCCTCCTGCCGGAGCTGGGCAAGCACGGCCTCGGCGCCGTGCCGGTCGCGGCGCTGTTCGAGGAGCGCGACGCGGCGCGGTTCACGGACGAGTGGGTCGAGGCGCGCACCCAGGCGCGCACCCAGGCGCGCGCGATCCTCGCGGTGCTCTCGGCGCGGGGGCTCGCGGTGCCGGAGGCGGTGCAGGCGCGGGTGCTCGCGTGCGACGAGCCCGCGGCGCTGGAGCGATGGCTGGCCAGCGCGGCGACGGCGGCGAGCGGGGCGGTGTTCGCGGCGGCCGTGGATCGAGGGTGAGCCGACGGCTGTCCGCGGCTCGGTAGGGGCGCCGCCCCCGCTGTGATCACCGCGACGGCGGCGCCGAGCCGCCCGCGCACGCGGCGGCGCGCGCGAGGAGCAGGTCGCGCTCGCGCGTGTTGCGCGTGAGCGACGCCGCGCGCTCGAGCTCCACGCGGGCCTCGTCGAGGCGGCCGAGCTTCGCGAGGAGGTCGCCGCGCACGCTCGGCAAGAGGTGGTAGCCCTCGAGGGAGCGCTCCGAGGTGAGCGCGTCGACGACGGCGAGGCCCGCCGCCGGGCCGAACGCCATCGAGAGGGCGACGGCGCGGTTCAGCTCGACGACGGGCGACGGCGTGACCTGGGCGAGCGCCGCATAGAGCGCCGCGATGCGCGCCCAGTCCGTCTCCGCCGCGGCGCGCGCGCGCGCGTGGCAGGCGGCGATCGCGGCCTGGAGCGCGTAGGGACCGCGCGCGCCGCCGAGCGCCTCGGCGCGCTCGAGCGCGGCGAGGCCGCGGCGGATCAGCAGGTGATCCCAGCGCGCGCGGTTCTGATCCAGGAGCAGGATAGGCTCTCCCGACGGGCCGACCCGCGCCCTGGAGCGCGACGCCTGGATCTCCAGGAGCGCGACGAGGCCGTGGACCTCTGGCTCCTTCGGCACGAGCTCGGCCACGATGCGGCCGAGGCGGAGCGCGTCCTCGCAGAGGGCAGGCCGCATCCAGTCGCCGCCGGCCGTCGCGGAGTAGCCCTCGTTGAAGACCAGGTAGATGACCTGGAGCACCGACGAGAGGCGGGGCGCGAGCTCGGCCCCGCGGGGGACCTCGAAGGGGACGCGCGCCTCGGCGAGGGTCCGCTTGGCGCGGACGATCCGCTGGGCGACGGTCGGCTCCGGGACGAGGAACGCGCGCGCGATCTCCTCGGTCGTCAGGCCTCCGAGAAGGCGGAGCGTGAGCGCGACCTGCGCCTCGGTCGAGAGGACCGGATGGCAGGCCGTGAAGACGAGGCGCAGGAGGTCGTCGCCGACGTCATCGTCGAGCGCGGCGTCCAGATCCGGCGCGGCCAGCGCGTGCTGGGCCTCGATCTCGTGGCCGAGCTCCTCGTGCTTGCGCTCGAGCCGCTTGCTCCGGCGGAGCTCGTCGATCGCGCGGCGCTTCGCGGTGGCCATGAGCCACGCGCCCGGCTTGTCCGGGACGCCCGACTCCGGCCACCGCTCCAGCGCGGCGACGAGCGCGTCCTGCGCGAGCTCCTCGGCGAGGCCGACGTCGCGCACCATCCGCGCGAGGCCGGCGATGAGCCTGGCCGACTCGATG
Organism: Sorangium sp. So ce693; assembly: GCF_051521375.1. Classification (NCBI taxonomy): domain Bacteria; kingdom Pseudomonadati; phylum Myxococcota; order Polyangiales; family Polyangiaceae; genus Sorangium; species Sorangium sp. So ce693. The sequence goes on along the minus strand of NZ_CP150347.1, from coordinate 9,296,319 downwards.
CGGAAGACCGCGTGGATGGTGCGATGCACATCGGGGGCCGTCACGGCGCCCGATCAGAACACCTTCCGCCGCCGGCGCAAGCCCTCCGCCGCCTGCGCGCGCCCCGAGGCGCGCGGGGCTACTTCTTCTCCGCCGTCTGCGCGCGCAGGCGCTCCTCCTGCTCCCTGAGCTCGGGCGTGAGCGCAGGGCCGAAGTCGTCCGCCGTGAACACCTGGCGGATCTCGATCTCGGAGTCTTCGTACATCGGGTTGGGACAGCGCTTCACCCACTCGATCGCCTCTTCCTTCGACTTCACGTCCCAGATCCAGAAGCCCGCGATCAGCTCCTTCGTCTCGGTGAAGGGCCCGTCGACGACCGTCCTCTTCTCGCCCGAGAACCGGATGCGCGCGCCCTTCGTGCTCGGGTGGAGCCCCTCGCCCGCGACCATCACGCCGGCCTTGACGAGCTCTTCGTTGAACTTCCCCATCTCGGTGAGGAGCTGCTCGCTCGGCATGACACCCGCTTCGCTGTCCTTGGTGGCCTTGATCAGGATCATGAATCGCATGGTCGTGTCTCCTTGCTTCCGTGGTGGAGCTGGGCTCCGGAGGGTCTCTTGCCCGGGGCGAGCCGTGGCTTCATCGTCACGACGAACGGCGGTGCGCGGGATCGACACGCCGGGCGATCTTTTTTTGAGATGCTATCAAGTATGCGTAATTCCTGTTGATTATGGAATTGGCCCGCCGGCGGCGCCGGTCCGGGCCCTCAGAAGCGGCTGCGCAGCAGCGCGCCGCCGCCGCCCGGCAGGATCGCGGGCGCGAGGGCGACCGAGCTGCGCTCCTCCGGCGCCGTCAGGAGCAGCACAAGGCCAGCGCCGATCCCGGCGAGGCCGACGGCGCCGAGCACGGTGCTCGCGGTGGTGAGCGTCTGGCCCCGCGAGCTGAGGGACATGCCGTCGTCGCTGCACCGCGAGGGATCCGGGCATTCCTTCTCGAGGTCGCCCTTCGTGCCGAGCGCGAGCCCGCCCGTGATGAGGCTCCCGCCCACGGCCGCGGCGCCGACGCCGCCGATGACGAAACCGAGGGTGCGCCTGAAGCTCGAGGGAGGGGGCAACGGGGGAGGGGAAATGGCGGGCGAGCCCGGGGAGATCGCGGGGGCCTGCGGCGCGTCGGGTACGGGGACCGGAGGCGGCGCGGCGGCCGGCGGCGGCTCGAGGCGCACGACGTTGCGCGCACCCTCCGCGAGGGTCACGGGCGCGTCGGTCTGCCGGCCTCCGGGCCATCGCGCGACGACGCCATGGTTCCCGGGGTCGAGCGGGAGCTCGTTGCCGATGCTGGCCTGCGGCAGCGGCGCTTGATCCAGGAGCAGCTCCGTCGGCGCCGGTGCGCCCTGCGCGAGCTCGATGACCAGCTTGGGCAGGCGCGGCTCCAGCTCCCTGATGCGTTGCTCGGTGATGGGCAGACGGGGATCGCCCGATGTCAGCTGCGTGAGCAGCTCCTTGAAGTGCTGCCATGCGCTCGCCACGCGCCCGAGGTCCGCTTCACACTGGGCCAGGTTGAACAGCGTACCGCGCGACGGATAGGTCGCCTGGCTCCGGCGGAAGAGCGGAATCGCGCGCACGCAGTCTCGCGCTTCCACCGCTGCGCGGCCCTGCTCGAAGAGCTCCTGTGCCTGGGCCTTCGGATCATTGGGCTGCGCGGAAGCCGGGGGGCTCATCGCGCAGAGGACGGCGCATAGCGCGGCGCAGCGCAGCGCGCGAGTGCCCCTTGTTCGTCTCAGTCCCATTTGTTCCAAGGATCCTCGCGCTTGTTCTGCGTCCTGACCTGTGAAGACGACGGCGGTCTGGCCGTGCTCACGGTGTTCGCGCTCGCCTTCACCGGCGGCTTCACCGCTGTCGAAGATGCCGCTGCCTTCGCGCCGACGTCCGGGGAGGCGCTCGCGACCGGCGCTGCGCCGGCCTCTAGCGCAGCGCTCGCGGTCTCCATCACGGCGACGGTGGGGGTCGCCGTCACAGCGCCGGCCGCGCCGGGGACGCCGGCCGCGCCGGGGACGCCGGCCGCGCCGGGGACGCCGGCCGCGTCGGGGGTGCGGGTCGCGCCCGGGGATACAGGTCCGCTCTCGGGCGCAGCGCTCGATGAGGCCACCGGCGAGTCGCTGTCAGGGGACACGCTCGCCGTCTGCCGCCACGCAAGGAAGAACCCGGTCATCAGGACGAGCGCGGCGGCGGCGCCCGCCAGCAGCGCCACGCGGCTGCGCGGCCCCCGGGTCCGCGTCGTGTTGCCCCAGGAAGCGTGCGGCAGCGTCGCGTGCGCTGCTCCCGCCACCTCGCTCCCGGGCGATGACGGCATGTCCGGGCGATCCGGCATGGGCGCCGTCGCGGCCTCGGCCGCTCCGGGCGCTCCACGCCACGCGGGCGAGGACGTGCCGAGCGCGCCGGGGGCCGCGGGGGGAGCGCCCACCGGCGGGTACCCGGCGCGGGATGCACGCTCCGGCAGGATCCGGTCGATGCTCTCGAACGAGAGCCGCCCGCGCTGCGTCCCGAATGGCGCGAGCACGCGGCCGATCTCGGCGACGCTCTGGACGCGGGCGCCCGGGTCCTTCACAAGGCACCTGCTCACGAGCTCCCCGACGGCGGGCGGCAGGTCCGGCCGCAGGGCGAGGACGGAGGTGGGCGTGTCCATGATGATGGCCGCCGTGACCGCGGTGATGCTGTCGCCCTCGAACGGGTGCCGCCCGGTGAGCATGCGATACAGGATCACGCCGAGTGCCCAGATGTCCGTGCGGACATCTGCGTATTTGAGGCTGCGAATCTGCTCCGGCGACATGTAATGGATGGAGCCCATGATGAGGCCCGTCGCGGTCAGGCTCGCCTCCTTGACGGAGTCGCCCGTGGCGACGAACTTCGACAGGCCGAAGTCGAGGACCTTGAGGAGGGGAGTCCCGTCGGGGCGGCGGGTGAGGAAGAGGTTCTTCGGCTTGAGATCGCGGTGGATGATGCCGCGCGCGTGGGCCTCGGCGATCGCCTCGCAGGCCTGGAGCAGGTAGTCGGCGGCGTCGGCGAGCGGGAGGTGGCCGCGGGTCTGGAGCACGTGGCCGAGATCGTCGCCGGTCAGGTACTCCAGCACCATGTAGGCGGCGCCGGTGCTCAGCGCGCCCATGTCGAGGACACGCGCGATGTGCTGCCCGTCGAGGGCCGCAGCGGCGCGGGCCTCGCGGAGGAAGCGGGCGCCGGCGTCGGGGAGCGCGGCGGCCTCGGGAAGGAGGAACTTGACGGCGACGCGGCGCTCCAGGACGACGTCCCAGGCCGCCAGGACCACGCCCATGCCCCCCGCGCCGAGGACGCGCTCGATGCGGTACTTGCCCGCGAGGACGTCGCCGGGAACCGGGACGCCGGAGGGTACGGCGGGCTGCTGCGCCATGGTGGGAAGAGAGCGTAGCGGGGAGGTGGTGCGGAGTACAAGAGGCGGGCAGCCTCCTGGGGCTCTCGAGAGCGCACGGCCCGGGAGGGCTCGCGCGATGACGTACTCGACGCGATCCGCTCGCGACGTCCGTCGGACTACGCTTACGGCTCGGCCCCGATCCGCGCGGCGTCCTTCTTCTGCTGGAGCCTGTGCTTGATCGCCCCGAAGAGGACCGGCGCCACGGAGACGAAGATGATCAGGTAGACGACCCGCTCGATCTGCTTGGCGTCGAAGACCTTGCCAAGGAAGTAGCCGAGGAAGGTCATCGAGAAGACCCAGAGCACGCCGCCCACCACGTTGAACATCGCGAAGCGCCGGTACTGCATCTGCCCCACGCCCGCCACGACGGGCGCGAACGTCCGGGCGAACGGCATGAAGCGCGCGAGGATGATCGTCTTGCCGCCGTGCTTCTCGTAGAACTTCTGCGTCGCGATCAGGTGATCCTTGCGGAACAGGAGCGACTGCTCGCGCGTGAAGATCTTCGGGCCGGCGCGCCGCCCGATCGTGAAGCCCACCGCATCGCCGATGATCGCCATCGCCATCAGCGTGACGTTCATCAGGAGCAGGTTCTGGAAGTTCGGTAGACCGAGCGGGTTGATGAGCCCCGCGTTGACCAGCACCCCGGCGGTGACGAGCAGCGAGTCCCCGGGAAGGAAGAACCCGATGAGCAACCCCGTCTCGGCAAAGATGATGATCATCAGGACGGGGTAGCCGCCCCACTGGAGCAGCGACTCGAGCTCCCTCAGCCTGCTGAAAAATTCACGGAGGAGATCCACGGCCGCTCGATAGCTCACCTCGGCGGCCGCGTCGAACCCCGCGTGCGCCCTGGCCGCCAGCGCGCCGCCAGCGTCCGGCGTGGGAGCCGCCGGCGGCGAGGTGCCCCGCGCCGCTCACGGCCTGCCGGGCTGCTCCCGGGGTGAGCTCCCCGGCTCCACCTCCCCGAGCGCCGAGGGCGAGCCCCCCGCGTTCCGCCCGCGCCGTCCGTGGCCGCGCGCGCTATCGCGCATAGCGCGCCAGGTACTCCTTGAGGTGCAGCTTCCGGGCCGTGTTCTCTGACGACATGTAACGTATCGTGCCAAAGATCTCCCGCTCTGGACCCCAGGCCCGATCGTAGCGGCCGAGCACCCAGAAGATGCCGGAGGTCGAGTTCGGGTCGCGGCCGTCGAGCGCATAGCGGTCGTTGAGCTCGATCATGATCTCGAGCGCCTCGCGCGGCGTCCGCGACCATTCCAGGATCTTCTTGCCCCACAGCATCCGCAGGTAATTGTGGATTCGCCCCTCGCGGAGGAGCTCGACCTGCGACGCGTTCCAGATCCTGTCGTAGGTCGCCCCCGCCGCGAGCGCCTCGAGCGGGTAGACGCGCGGGCGCCTGTCGCGCGCGTGCTTCTCGAGCGTCGCGAGCGCCCAGTCCGGGAGAGACGCGTAATCGGTCGGATCGCGCTTCCACGAGGGGCGCGGCCCGTCTCCCTCGCTCGCCCCGAGCGCGAAGGCGTTGAAGCCGAGCTCCCGCCAGGTGACGAGCTGCTCGAGGAACGCCTCGGCAGAGGCGCTCATCCCCCAGAACCCCTCGCGGCTGCCGCTCGGCCGCTTCACGCCGTCCCCGGGGAGGCCGAGCCGTTCGACGCGGAAGGCCTCGCGCCGGGCGACGGCGGCAAAGACCTCGTGCGCCGCGAGGTGGCCGAAGTGCAGGTACGGCGACAGGCCGCTCGTCGCGCCGGCGTCGGGGTGATCGCGCTCTTCCAGGTAGCGCGGCAGCCGCTCCGAGACGAAGCGCGCGAGCGCCTTGCCAGCCGCCTCCGGGCCGCCCCGGCAGGGCGCCGGCGGGACGGTGTGATCGATGGGGAGCGCGGAGAGCGCCGCAGGGTCGCCCCCGAGGAGCGCCTGTGAGGCCGCCGGCCACCTGCGCGCGATCGCGCGGGGGAGGGGAGCCGCCGGCCGGAGCTTCGCCCGCTTCAGCGGATCGGCCGCCGGCTGCGCGCCGAGGTGCTCGCCGATCACCCGCTGCCAGAAGATGCGGAACGAGCGCGCGGTCGTGAACACCCGATCGGCCGCGCGCATCGGCAAGAGGCCGTTCGAGTCCACCTGCTCGAGGCGGACCGGCGCCTGCCGCGCGGCGGAGGCGACCATCCGCGGGAGAAAAAAGCAGGGGTAGTCGTCCGTCACCACCACGCACGCCCGCGCCGCGAGCGCGCCGAGCAGGCCCTTGCCGGCCCCCTCGGCCGGCTCGACGTAGGGGTGGTGCGCGACGCCGGCCGCCGCGAGGCGGCGCGCGTTGTCGGCCATGCCGTCGATCACGAAGCGATGGATCCTGTCGCTCGCCCAGCGGTAGCCGCACCGGAGCGCCTCGAGCACGACGAGCGGTCGATCGAGCGCCATGGACCAGGCGATCGCGCGCTCCAGACCGAAATTGTACCGTGTCCGGCGACTCGCGATCATCCAGTAAAGGACGTAGTCGCCGCCCTCGCGGACAGGCATCGCGTTGCGGGTGCGGAGCCGGAGCTCGGGGACGCTGCTGGAGATCACGACACCTCCTCCACGACCGGCCCGCCAGCGCGCCGCGGCGGCCCCGGCGCTCTGCTCTCTCTTCAGGACGAGCGGTGCTCTAGAGCGACAAACGGGTTGAAATTGCCTGAAAAGCGCGGAATTTCGAACCGCCAAGACACCAAGAGCGCCAAGAAGAGAATCTTATCTTGGCGTCCTTGGCGTCCTTGGCGTCCTTGGCGGTTTATTTCTCGCCTGATCAACGTGACCGCTCTTCTAGCACAGCGCGGACGCGGGCGCGCACATGCGTCTGGCGGATTCATGCGGGAAAGGCCGGCGCGCGGACCCGGCCTCTCGGGATAAACCCACGCTTGCGCCCTCGTGAAGGCGGCTTCAGGTACCGCCGCAGCGGTCGTTCATCGGCGCACCAGCACGGCGCACGAGCGCGACGCGCGAGGAGGGGCAACATGGCTCTTGATCTCCTGAGAGAGCGGGGGACACCGCTCGACCGCCAGTCGTTCAACTGGCGTGATCTCGTCCAGGTGCCGTTCAGCAAGCTCGACGACGACGCGTTCACCCGCGTGCGCGTCATCCTGATGAACGGCATCGAGCTCGAGAGCGTGCGGTTCCTGCACAGCTTCGCGCGCATGAACCGGGATCTGCGGCGCGTGCTCGCCCAGGTGCGGCGCGTCGACCACCACCAGGCCACGCTGGTGAACTGGCTCAACCCGCCGGATCAGTCGCCGCTGGAGACCACCATCGGATACGAGCAGGTCGCGATCGAGATCACCGCGCACGTGGCGCTCGCCGAGCCTGACCCGTACCTCGCGCAGGTCTATCGCTTCGGCATGCTCGAGGACTACGATCACCTGTATCGCTACTCGGCGCTCCTGGACCGCCTGGAAGGCAAGGACGCGAACAACATCCTGCAGTCGTACACCGACGTGACGGCGGGGCGTCCGACCGCGGTGGAGCACCGCGCCCCCGAGGACGACGTGCGCGCGCCGTACGACCGGCGGACCGCGAGCGGGATCACGAAGCTCAACGCGCTCACCATCATGGCGGCCGAGCAGCAGACGCACAACTACTACGTCAACGTCGGGCCGTTCTTCACGGACCCGGTGGCGCGGCTGCTCTATGCCGAGATCGCCTCGATCGAGGAGCAGCACGTCACGCAGTACGAGGCGATCATCGACCCCGAGGAGACCTGGCTGGAGAAGTGGGTCCTCCATGAGGCCACCGAGGTCTACAACTACTGGAGCTGCCTCCAGCAGGAGCAGAACGCCCGCGTGAAGCGGATCTGGGAGCGGTTCCTCGACTACGAGCTCGGGCAGCTCCACGTGGCCATCGACCACCTCAACCGGATCGAGGGGCGCGACGCGGCCGAGATCCTCCCCGCCTCGCTCCCGGACCCGATCTCCCACGAGAGCCACCGCCAGTTCGTGCGCGACGTGCTGTCCAGGGAGGTGCATTTCCGCGCCGTCGGCGAGGACATCGTCGATCCGAGGGTCGTCCCGGAGAGCGCCGCGACGATCGCCTACCGGCAGCAGATGAACTCCGCCGGCTCCCCCTCCGAGATCGTGGCCGCGGGCTACCGGTTCACGCCGGGCACCGAGCTCTCGCGGCGCGCCGAGAAGATCGACGGACAGAAGGAGGCGACGCCATGAAACAGATCAAGATGGGGACCAACACCACGGGCATCGCGACCTCTCCCATCGACAGCAAGGAGCTCATCGAGTTTGCGCAGGTGATCCCGCCGAGCTCCCCCGGGAGCGAGGCCGACGCCGCGGCGGTCAGGAGCGAGTACGCGAGGGAGTCGGGCACGGTCGGGAGCGTGCCGCCGCCGGCGAGCGTCAAGGGGGTCGTCAAGGCAGCCGGAGAGCTCATCCACGGCAGGCCCCCCGCGCTCCTCATCGACAAGCTCGGCGAGCGCCTCCAGTTCGAGCGCTCGGGCACGCGCCTCTACGAGGCGATGATCGCCAAGCACGACGCGGAGGGGAGCTTCGAGGGAGGCCCGACGCGCGCTGACCTCGAGGCGATCCGCGACGAGGAGCTCCTGCACTTCGCGCTGGTGAAGCGCGCGATCGAGCGGCTCGGGGCCGATCCGACCGCGATGACGCCCGGCGCCGACGTCATCGGCCTGGCGTCGACCGGCGTCCTCGCGGTCGCCGTCGAGCCGAGGATCAACCTCGGGCAGAGCCTGCAGGCGCTGCTCGTCGCCGAGCTCACGGACAACGACGGCTGGCGGATGCTCATCGACCTGGCGATCGCCTACGGCCAGGAAGAGATGGCCGCCGAGTTCCGCGTGGCCGAGCAGCACGAGGCGCTCCACCTCGAGCGGGTGCGAGCGTGGCTGTCGAGCAAGCTCGCGCTCGACGCGCGCGGCGCGCCCACCAGCACGACCCCGCAGCAAGCCGCCTGACGCCGAGCTGGCACACCGCCGGCTCGGGCGATCCGAGCTGGGCGGATCGCAGGCGCCTTACGCGCGGCGCCGTAGACCGGCCTCCGGGATCTCGGTTATGACGCTCGGCGCGCGGGCCCGGCGCATGCGGGGTGCCGCCAGTGGCTCCGCGCCCCGGGTGAACCCATGGACTTGCCCCAGAAGCTCCGATCCCTGTTCTTGCTGCCCTTGGTCGCGCCGCTTGCCTGCGGCGGCGCTCCGGCGTCCGCGCCGCCGCCCCCCCGACAGGCCGCAGCGCCGGCCCCGGCTGCGCCCTCGGCCCCGACGGCAGCGGCCCCGGCGGCAGCGGCCCCGGCCGCGCCGACGAAGGCCGGGCCGCGCGCCGACGCGACGCTCATGCCCCGGCGCATGCTCTTCGGCAACCCGGATCGCATGTCCCCCCAGATCAGCCCGGACGGCCAGCGGCTCGGGTTCCTCGCCCCCTCCGACGGCGTGCTCAACGTGTGGGTCGGCCCGGCCCAGGCGCCCGCGTCGGCCAAGCCTGTCACGAAGGAGCAGAGCCGCGGGGTGCGCACCTTCCTGTTCCCTTACGCGAGCGACTACGTCCTCTATCGCCAGGACAAGGCCGGCGACGAGAACTGGCACATCTACGCCGTCGAGCTCAAGACCGGGCAGATCAAGGATCTCACCCCCTTCGACGGCATCTCCGCGATGTTCGAGGGGATGAGCCCCAAGATCCCGAACGAGATCCTGATCGGCATGAACGATCGGGACAAGAAGGTCCACGACCTCTACCGCGTCGACGTGCGCACCGGCGAGCGCAAGCTCGTGCGGCAGAACGACGGGTTCGTGGGGTTCGTCACCGACCATGACTTCAAGGTGCGGTTCGCGTCGAGGATGACGCGCGACGGAGGCCAGGAGTACCTCGACCTCACCGGCAAGGAGCCGAAGCCCTTCGTCGCGTTCGGGCCCGAGGACGCCGTGACGAGCGAGGCGATCGGCTTCGACGCGGCCGACAAGGCGCTCTATTTCCGCGACAGCCGCGGCCGCGACACCTCCGCGCTCGTCACCCTCGATCTGCGGACGGCGAAGCCCGCGGTGCTCGCCGAGGACGCGAAGGCCGATGTCAGCGACGTGATCGTCCACCCGAAGACGGGCAAGGTCCAGGCGGCGGCCTCCGAGCGCGAGCGCAAGCGCTGGCAGGTGCTCGACAAGAGCATCCAGCCGGATCTCGACGCCCTCCGCGCGGTCGCCGACGGCGAGCTCGACGTGCTGAGCCGGTCGCTCGACGACAAGCGCTGGACCGTCGGATACACGGTCTCGGACGGCCCGGTCCGGTACTACCTCTACGATCGTGGCGCGAAGAAGGCGACGTTCCTTTTCACGAACCGCGCCGCGCTCGAGTCGCAGCCGCTCGTGAAGCTGCGGCCCGTGGTCATCAAGGCGCGCGACGGCCTCGAGCTCGTGAGCTACCTGTCGCTGCCGCGCGGCGCCGACCCCGACGGCGACGGCAAGCCGGACAGGCCGCTCTCGATGGTGCTCCTCGTCCACGGCGGCCCCTGGGCGCGCAGCTCCTTCCGCCTCGATCCGATGCACCAGTGGCTCGCGAACCGCGGCTACGCCGTGCTGAGCGTCAACTTCCGGGGCTCGACGGGCCTCGGGAAGAAGTTCGTCAACGCGGGCGACCTCGAGTGGGCGGGCAAGATGCACAACGACCTGCTCGACGCGGTGGACTGGTCCGTCGCGCAGGGCATCGCCGACAGGGCTCGCGTGGCGATCATGGGCGGCAGCTACGGCGGCTACGCGACGCTCGTCGGCCTGACCTTCACGCCGGAGACCTTCGCCTGCGGCGTCGACATCGTCGGCCCGTCGAACCTCGTGACCCTGCTCCAGTCCATCCCGCCCTACTGGGCGCCGATGCTCGAGCTCTTCGCGAAGCGGGTCGGCGACCCCCGCACGGAGGACGGCCGCGATCTCCTGCGCACGCGCTCGCCGCTCTACCGCGCCGACCAGATCAAGCGGCCCCTCCTCATCGGCCAGGGCGCCAACGATCCGCGCGTGAAGCAGGCCGAGAGCGATCAGATCGTCAAGGCGATGACGAGCAAGGGGATCCCGGTCACGTACGTGCTGTACCCCGACGAGGGACACGGCTTCGCCCGCCCGGAGAACTCCATGTCGTTCAACGCGATCGCGGAGACGTTCCTCGCGCAGTGCCTCGACGGCTCCTACGAGCCGGTCGGCGGCGACTTCAAGGGGTCGAGCGTCACCGTCCCCGTGGGCGCCGAGGCCGTCCACGGGCTCTCCGCGGCGCTCCCCCGGCCCTGAGCGCTCCGCGCGACCACGGCGCAGGCGCGGCGGCCCCTGAGCGGGGCGCCGCGCCGGCCTCGTGCGCAGGCGCGCCCGGACCACGGCGCGCCAGCGCATGACGCGCGCGTCCGACGCCGCTACGTCCGCTGCGTCGACGCGGTCCGCGTGCGCCGCCGCGCCTCTGGCGCGCTCACCGGGGGCGCGCTCGTGAGGTCGTCGAGCGTCTCCAGCAGCTGCTCCAGGTCGAACGGCTTGTTGATGATCCTCGTCGCGTCCGGGTGGTTCGGATCGATGCAGAAGCCGGGATCGCTGAGCGCGGTCACGAGCACGACGGGCGCCGCTCTCCCCTCGGCCGCGAGCGTCTCGATGAGGCGCGGCCCGTCCAGGAACGGCATCACGCAGTCGATGACGATGGCGTCGGGCGGCGCCTGGGAGCGCAGCCGCTCCAGGGCCTCGAGGGGGTCGGTGTACCCCTCGACCTCATACCCTTCGGCCAGCAGCACCTCCGCCAGCGTCTCGACGATCGCGTCGTCGTCGTCGACGACGACGATGCGCCGCCGCTTTCCCCGCTCTGAGTCTCCTTGGTCGTCTCGCTCGTCGCTCACACTCACCTCGGTGGAGAACCCCGGTGTCACTTCTGGGACCGGCCGCTCTCGCCGTCTACCCTCGGAGACCACCTCTGTGCGAATTGTTTACAGGCTCTCCCGGTGCTCGCTCCAAGAGCCCCGGTCTCCGCCGCCTCTCCGGCTCTTCCGCGGAGATCCCCGCGTGGCCTCAGCTCCCCGGAGGAGCCTGCTCGTGCGCAGGCGAGAGGTCTGGAGAGCTCCCCATCTTCGTGCGCCGCTGGCGCGCCCGGAGGTGCATGTTGATGAGCTCGACGCCGAGCGAGAAGGCCATCGCGAAGTAGATATACCCCTTGCTGATGTGCTGGCCCATGCCGTCGGCCACCAGCACCACGCCGATGAGGAGCAGGAAGCTCAGCGCGAGGATCTTCATGCTCGGGTGGCGCTGGATGAACGCGCCGATGCTCCCGGCGAAGACGAGCATCACGCCCACCGCGATGAACATGGCCACCATCATGATCGAGATGTGCTGCGCCATGCCGACGGCGGTGATGACCGAGTCGAGCGAAAAGACGATGTCGAGCAGCACGATCTGCGTGATGACGGAGACGAACGACCCCTTCGCCTTCGGCTGCTCTTCCTTGGGATCGTCGACCTCGAGTTTGTCGAACATCTCGTGGGTCGCCTTGCCAATCAAGAACACACCGCCGCCGAGCAGGATCAGATCACGCCCGCTGAAGTCCTGTCCGAGCAGGCTGAACAGGGTGGCCTTGAGTCCCATCACCCACGAGATCGCGAGCAGGAGGAGCAGCCGCATCCCGAGGGCGAGCAGGAGGCCGATGCGGCGGGCGAGCGGCTGTTGCTCCTGCGGCAGCTTCGCCGTCATGATGGAGAGGAAGACGATGTTGTCGATCCCGAGCACGATCTCCAGCGCGCTGAGGGTCGCCAGCGTGATCCAGCCGTCGGCGTGCAGAAAGGCGCTCAAGTCGGGCATCGGGGTGGCGCTTTGTAGCACGGACAGCCGTGACCGCCTGCCACGTCCGGACCATCGCCCCGCTCTCCCGTGGATCCATCGCGATCTTGCTCCCGTGTTCAGGGCGCGGGGCGACCGCGATTACGACGGACGCGTGAACGAAGGTACGTGGCGCCGTGGCGCCGTGGCGCCGTCGACGACGTTGACGACGACGTCGATGCACGTCGGCGCGCGCGGCACGGGCGGCGCTTGACGCGGGATGTTGACATCCGGTACAGAGGATATGGAAGTACGCGCAAGTGGATCTGCCTCCTTCCCGGCTTCCAGGTGAGCTCCTGCGGGGTGTTGGCGAGCTCGCCGAACGGCGTCGTGCTTCTTCGCCACGTCGGCGGAGCAGCATCGTTGCCTGTTCCTCATCTGGAGCGCGTGGCCTCACGGCAGAGGGGGCGACCGCGTGACCGTGATTCCGAAGGTCGGCTTCGGGCAGGACGCGCGCTGGACCGCCGCCGGCAGCGCGGATGGGGCGCCGCTGGATCGGGTGCTCCTCGGGGGCGATCCGGCGATCGGGGTGCCGGAGGCGTGCTGGCTGGACGGCGGCGCGGTCCGGCTGCGCATCGAGGGGCGGGATCCGAGCTACCCGGTCGTCCTGCTAGGCTCGATGGGCGCCTGGATCGAGCCCGACTATCGGACCTCGTTCCCTTTCGGCAGCGTCGTCCGGGTGCGCCTGTACGCCCGCGACGTCGAGATCGGTCCGCTCTCCGCCGTGCTGGTGCTCCAGTCGATGGGCCTGCGGGGGCCGCTCATCGGGCTGTCGTTCCAGGACGCGACCCCCTCGCGCGCGGCGGGGCAGATCCACGACGTGCTGCGCGCCCTCGTCGATGAGGGCGTGGCCAAGGCGGCCGCGGCGAGCCTGTTCAGGCCCACGGCCACGGACGCGGGGCAAGTGCGCGAGATCATCGACGACCCCAGGAGGGTGCGCAACATCCTCGGCTTCCTGCTCCGGAGGAAGGGCGTCGTCCGCCGCTCCGCCGAGAGCGCGCCGCCCCTCTGCGTGATGCTCGGCGAGGTGGGGGCCGGGACGGTCACGTGGTTCGGCATCAAGGGCTGGAGCGAGGACGCCGCGGTCGAGATCGCCGGGCAGAACTCCGTCTTTCGCTTCAGCGTCCGCGCCGACGAGGTGCGCCCGGGCGAGCTCGTCTCCGCGCTGCCGGCGCGCGTGGAGCGCCTCCGCAAGAGCCTGCAGCAGCGGGGCGTCGAGGCCGACCTCACCGCGCGCTTCCTGCACCCCCAGTGGCTCCACATCCCGCCGATCGAGGCCGAGGTGGTCGACGTGTCCTTCGCGGGCCTGCGGATGGCGCTGACGAGGGGGCACCCGCCGCTGCTCCCCAGGCTCAAGCTCTCGCTGGAGCTCCCCGACGGCGACGACGGGGTCGTCCACCTGCGGGGCGAGGTGCGGTCGGTGTCGGCCGTGGAGGGCGCGGACACCCAGCTCTGCAGCGTGCACGTGACCGCCGCGCGGCGTGAGGACGAGCGGCGCTGGCTCAGGCTCGTGTCCCGCATCCTGCACGCGACGACCTACGGGGGGACCGCGTGGCAGGCGGAGCTCTGGGATCTCTTCGACTCGTCCGGCTATTTCAACCTCTCCGGGCGGCGGCCAGAGCACTTCGAGGCCATCAAGCCGAGCTTCCTGACCATGGCGCAGAAGGCCGCGGCGGTGCCGCACCTCCTGTACAACGTGGCGTGTCTGTCCGAGCACGGGATCGAGGGCAATTTCTCGATCATGAAGCCATACCACAGCACGTGGATGATTCATCAGCTCGCGAAGCGGCCAAAGTCCGCGTCGAACCTGAGCTCACGGCAGGTGCTCCGCGACATGTTCACTCGCTGCTTCGAGCACGCGATGGCCGATCCGGAGTGCCGCTGGATCATCGCCTACGCGGAGGCGCACGTCGCGTGGAACGAGCGATCGCTGTTCGAGTTCGCCCGCGCGCGCCAGGAGACGGGCCACGTGCTGTCGCTGCCTTTCCGCCTGATGGGGGTGGACGCGCGCGCCGCGCCGCGCGCTCCGCACGTGGCGGGCGGGCAGCACGTGGCCGGCGGGCCGATCGAGATCGGCGAGCCGACCCCCGGGGAGCAGGCGGCGCTGCTCGGCCTCGTGTGCGCGACGTCGCCGCGCATGTACGCCGAGGCGCTCGATCTCGTGCCAGGCAGGCTCGGGATGGGGCCCTGCGTCGAGCGCTGGCGCAGCGCGGGCCTGGAGCGGGAGCGCGCGCTCCTCGTGGCGCGCCAGCACGGCGAGCCGCTGGCGGTCGCGGTCCTCGAGCTCGGCGAGCTCGGCACGAACCTCTTCCGCCTCCTCGACTCGGTGCGCATCTTCCCGATGCACCCCGGCGGAGACGCCGCGCTCGGCCCGCTGCTCGACGCGGCGTGCGGCTGGTTCCGCGCCCATGACAGGAAGTCGTTCATCTACTTCGGTGAGCGCGGCAAGCTGACGTACGAGGGTCCTGCCGGCCTGCTCGACCTCGGCGAAGGACGGCTGTGGATCGTCGCGAGGGAGCTCGTCCCGGAGTTCGTGGAGCACGTCTACCGGCTCACGGAGCCGAAGCTGCGATAACGGCCTGGATCGGCGGCGGCGCGACGCTATGGTCTCTTGGTCTCGGTTCTCCAGGTGAGGCGGCATGTACCAGCTCAAGATCGACCTCATCAACGCTCTCATCGAGGTCACGTTGCAGGGCGTCGTGCGCACGGAGGAGGCGCAAGCGTACGCCGCGGAGTACAAGAAGGCCCTTGGCTCGCTCTACGGCCGGAGGATTCGCGTCCTCGTGGACTTCCGTGGCTTTTCCATCGCCTCGGAGGAGGCGACGGAGCTCCTCCGCGACATCGCGGCGACCTCGACCGCGATGGGGGTGATCAGGGCCGCCGAGCTCGTGCAAAGCGATCTCGCGGCGCTGCAGGCGAACCGGATCGCCCGTGAGGCGGGGACCGCGCAGCTCGTGCGGGTCTTCAAGGACGAGGGGGCCGCGCGCAGCTGGCTCCTCGGCGATCGCCCGACGCCGTGAGGGCCGGCGCCGCGCGGGCCGCCGCGGCTCTGCGCAGGCCGCCGCGGAGCGGCGCGGGCCGCCCGCGCCGCCGGGTCAGCGCACGACGAGCACGTCGTCGAGGGGGCGGCGGAGAGAGCGCGCCGACACGGGGCCCGCGAGCGACAGGCGGAAGAGCAGGACCTCCGCCGTCGCGTCGGTGACGTCGAACAGCCGGAGATAGCGCTCCCGGAGCCCGGTCGCGGCCTCCGCGGTCTCCGCGTCGAGCCCCTCGCCGCGGCCCCGGATCAGCCGCGCGAACAGGTAAGGCAGCGTCGTCATCGGGTAGACCGCGATGCCCAGCTGCGCCGCGGTGAGCCACGCGCGCTCGACCGCCCTGCCGCCCTGGAAATAGTCGGTGAGCCGGGCGCGCGGCAGGGTGATCAGCCCGACGGCCGTCGCGCAGCGGATCGCCTTCTGCGCCATCCTCTCCAGCCCCCGGCCGCCACCCCAGCGCCGCACGAGCTCCAGGGCGCGGTAATCCCGGCAGATCTTGAACCCCGCGAGATCGGTCGGCGAGAGCTCGAGCGTGCCGACGAACAGCCCGTCCCGGCGCGCCTCGGCCTCCGCCTCGGTCCAGCGGACCTCCCTCATCATGTCGGCGTGGGTCTGCCTCGCGAGCATCCGGAGCCGATCCCCGGCGCCGATGAGGGCGCCGATCTCGTCGAGCTCCGCCGGCGCCTCGAGCAGCTCGAGGCGCGCCCCGGGCACGGACTCGACCGCGGCGCGGAGGGCGGCGCGGTGCTCCTCCGCGAGCGGCGCCCGCTGGCCGGGGCGCCGGTTCGTGTGCCGGATCCCGATGGCGTCCGCGAGGCCATCCATCAGGTGCTCCTCGGCGCCGGGCGGCGGCGCGCCGAAGAACGCGAACGTCGCGGCCAGGTCCTCGTCGCCCTCGCGCGGGAACGGCGAGACGCGCACGCTGAGCCCCTCGCGGTGCGCGGCGAGGACGACGTTCTCGGCGGCCGCGCCGAGCGCGACCACGCCGCCCGCGCCCTGAAAGTCGGCGAGCGACTCGGAGCGCGCGCGGTCGTGGAACAGCCCGAGGCGACGGCCCTCGTGGACCCAGAGCCAGGGCTGGCAGTTGCCGCCCGAGGGCGCCGCGACGCCCGCCGTGACGAGCCGCCGCAGCCGCGCCGGGTCGAGCTCGACGGCGCCCGCCTCGGCGGCCGGGAGCGGGCCCGCCGCCGCGGCGAAGGCAGGGCCCGGCGCGCGCGGCGCGTCCGCGGCGGCAGGCTCGCCCTCGGGGCCGCCGATGAGCTGCTCCAGGTCGACATAGTACCGGCCCGACCGCACCGGCTCGCCGAGGGCGATCCTGCGCGCCGTGTCCGCGGCGGCCGCCCCGCCGTGGACGACCGCCGACCCGAGCTGAGGCCATGTGCTCACCGATTGCTGCACCTCGATGAGCGACGCGCGGAGCCGCAGCGAGATCGCGTCTTGCCCGATGATCTGCATGACATAAGGCACCTTGTCCTCGGTCGACAGGCCGCGGAGGCGCTCGGGCGTGAGATCGCCGACGAGCCCGTGGAGGATCGGCCGATCGCCCTCCAGATCGAAGCGCTCGACGTCGATGAGCCCCCGGTCGCTCGTCTCCATCACGACCGGTATTCGGTGGGCGCGCGCGTTCGCGCGGAGCAGGAGCTTGATATCGAGGCTGTCGCACTCGTCCACGAGGACATCGAGCTTGCCCCCGTCGAGCAGGAAGCGATCGATATTGTCTGCCGTGACCCCCTCGGGGAAGCACTTCACGTCGAGGAACGGGTCGAGCTCGGCGATCTCGCGCGCCGTGGCGACGACCTTCGGCAGATCGAGGTTGTGCGCGCCGGTCCGGATCCGGTTCAGGTTCGAGAGATCGAGGTGGTCGAAGTCCGCGAGGCGCAGCTCGCCGGCGCCCCGCTCGAGCGCGATGGTCATCGCCACGGACTGCCCCACGGAGAGGCCGACGACGCCCACGCGCCGGCGGGCGAGCGCGGCCTGCTCCTCACCGCTGATCTTGTGCTTGTTCCGGTCGGTCCGCAGCTCGACGAACTCCGCCTCATCGAGCAGGTGCACGAGGCGGTGCGACCACGGATAGTAGACCCAGACTCCATAGGCCTCGATCGGGACGCCGTTCAGGCGCTCTCCCACGAGCCGCGCGATGTCCCGCTCACCGAGGCGCTCCCGGGGGTGGCGGGTCTTCACGAGATCGGCGAGCTGCCGGTCGATCGTGTCGAAGATCTCGATCCGGGCGTCGTCGTGGAGCAAGCGGCCGAGCTCCTCCGCGTCGTCCTCGCGCGCCGGGCGGAAGAAGCGGGGTCGCCACGCGCCGTTCGGGGCCTCTCGCGCCTCTCGCGCCTCTCGCGCTTCTCGCGCTTCTCGCAAGGAGATGAGCTGCTGCCAGCGGGTCGTGTTCATCGCGGTGGTCCGGTCCCTGTCCTACCACCCCCGCGCCCCGCGCGTCGCCCCGATCTCCCCGGCGGCCCCCGGGTCAGCGCGGCGCGCGGGACGGCCGGCCCTCGATCTCGAGTCTCATCTTCGTGACCTTGTGTTGCACCAGGGCGGCCTCAGGCCCGGTGATCTCCAGATAGCGCAGCGCGGCCACGACGTCGCTGCCCCGGAACGCCTTGACCCGCGGGTTGAACCAGCTGAGCGCGGTCCCGATCTGCCTGACGAGGAGCGCGTCCGTGCAGATCGCCACGGTGAGCGCGGTCTTGCTCACGTAGTCGTTGATGGATGCCCGCTGCTTCGCGTTGGGTCCCCCTCCGGCGGTCACCACGAGAGTCTTCGTGCAGGTGGGCGGCAGGCTGCCCGCCGCCACCATATACGATTCCCATTCCTCGTCGCTCGGCGGTTCCCTGCCGTGGACGGCGATGAGCACGTGCTCCGTCGTGTCGAACAGCATGCTGGGTCTGGTCATCGTCTCACCGAGCGCGCACCGATCTTACGTCTGCGCACCGCCGAGCCGCCAGCGCGCACAGCCATCCCCTGGGATAGTCGTGCGCCTGGCCACCGGGCAAGGATCCGCGAGGTCCATGGGGTGCACCTAGGACGGTTCGATCGACGGGGCAACGACCAGGAGCGACTTTCGATGCGGTGCTCCGGTCGAGGTGACGCGCGGTGCTTCGGCGCGACTCCTCCCTGGCCGCGCGTGACGCCTTGACCGCGCGCGACGCGCCGCGCGTGGCCAGGGCGGTGCCGCGCCGGGCCGGCTCGGCGTGGGGCGTCGCGGCGGATGGAGTCGCTCGAGCGGCATGGTCCTCTCGTTCGCGTCGTTTGCGTCGTTCACGCGGCCCACCCAGGGCATACCCGAGTTATTTCCAAAGTATTTCATGACGTCCTGCTGGGCAGTTGCACGGTGGGCCGCCAGCCGCTCTGTGGTCTATACTACGGGATGTGCGCTGGGGATCTTCCGCAGGCGGGTGCGGCGCGCGCCGCTTCGCAGCGAGGCTTGACGGATGGCCCCCACCGCATGTAGCGCTCGATCGGTGGGCTGTGATGCCCAGCAGCCAGGGGCGGCGCCCGGCCTGTCGGTCGGGGATGCCGAGTGACGACCTCGCCGGGGGGAAAGGTTTTTCACGATGCGTGTGCTGGAAAACTTCGTCGGCGGAGCCTGGTCTCGAGCTTCGGGGACGACGCGCCTCGAGGTGAAGAACCCGGCGACCGGGGAATCTCTTGCGGAGGTCCCCCTCTCGACGGCGGCCGACGTCGACGCGGCGGTGAAGGCCGCGCAGGCGGCGTTCCCCGCATGGAGCGCGACGCCGCCGGTGCAGCGGGCGCGCTACCTCTTCAAGCTGCGCGAGATCTTCGACGCCCACCGCGACGAGATCGCGGCGATCTGCACCTCCGAGCACGGCAAGACGCTGTCCGAGGCCCGGAACGATTTCGGTCGCGGCATCGAGAACGTCGAGCACGCGGCCGGCATCCCGGCCCTCCTGATGGGGCAGGGCCTCGAGGACGTCGCGTCCCGGATCGACTGCCACACGATCCGCCAGCCGCTCGGCGTCTTCGCGGCGATCACGCCGTTCAATTTCCCCCCGATGGTGCCGCTCTGGTTCTTGCCGTACGCGATCGCGACGGGGAACACGTTCGTGCTCAAGCCGTCGGAGCAGGTCCCGCTCTCGCAGCAGCGCATCTTCGAGCTGATCGAGCAGGCCGGGCTGCCGCCCGGGGTGGTGAACCTGGTCCACGGCGGCCGCGACGTCGTGAACGCCTTCTGCGCGCACAGGGACATCGCGGGCGTGTCGTTCGTCGGCTCGTCGGCGGTCGCGCGCCACGTGTACAAGAGCGCCGCGGAGGCGGGCAAGCGGGTCCAGGCGCTCGGCGGGGCGAAGAACTTCCTCGTCGTGATGCCGGACGCCGAGCGGCAGATGACGGTCGCCAACGTGGCCGAGTCCATCTACGGCTGCTCCGGCCAGCGATGCCTGGCCGGCAGCGTCGTCGTGTGCGTCGGCGACACCTACGAGGCCGTGCGCGACGGGCTCGTGCGCCACGCGAAGGGGATCGTGCTGGGCGACGGGTCGAAGCCGGGCGTGACCATGGGCCCGGTGATCTCGGCGGCGCACAGGGACCGGGTGCTCTCGTACATCAACCAGGGCGTGGCGGAGGGGGCGACGCTCCTCCTCGACGGCCGGGACGCCAGGGTCGAGGGGTATCCGGACGGCAACTGGGTAGGGCCCACGGTCTTCGACGACGTGCGGCCAGGGATGGTGATCGCGACCGAGGAGATCTTCGGGCCGGTCGCGTGCCTGATGCGCGCGAGCGACCTCGACGAGGCGATCGCGATCGCGAACCGGAGCGAGTACGGCAATGCGGCGTCGATCTACACGTCGAGCGGGCGCGCGGCGCGCGAGTTCCAGCACCGCGTGGGCGCCGGGATGGTCGGCGTGAACATCGGCGTCGCGGCGCCCATGGCCTTCTTCCCCTTCGGCGGCCAGAAGGGCAGCTTCTTCGGCGATCTGAAGGCGCACGGCCCGACGGCCATCGACTTCTACACGGAGCGCAAGATCGTCATCACGAGGTGGTTCTGATGGCAAGGAATGTACTTGGCGGGCTGATCCAGTGCTCCACCCCGATCGGCGACGACGGCGCCTCCGTCATG
This sequence comes from Sorangium sp. So ce693, assembly GCF_051521375.1. NCBI lineage: Bacteria > Pseudomonadati > Myxococcota > Polyangiales > Polyangiaceae > Sorangium > Sorangium sp. So ce693. Next base: position 9,276,006 of record NZ_CP150347.1, on the reverse strand, counting down.
GCCATCCGGGACGCGATGTTCGAGAAGCACCTGCCGTTCATCGACGAGGCGGGGAAGAGGGGTGTGCAGATCCTCTGTTTGCAGGAGGTCTTCAACACACCTTACTTCTGTCCTTCGCAGGACGCGAAATGGTGCGATGTGGCCGAGCCCGTCCCCGGCCCGACGGTCGAGCGGCTCGCGGCGTATGCCAAGAAGTACAAGATGGTGATGATCATCCCCATCTACGAGCGGGAGATGGCGGGCGTCTACTACAACACGGCCGCCGTGGTCGACGCCGACGGCACGTACCTCGGCAAGTACCGGAAGACGCACATCCCGCACACGAACGGGTTCTGGGAGAAGTTCTTCTTCAAGCCGGGGAACCTCGGGTATCCCACGTTCCAGACGCGGTATGCGCGGATCGGCGTCTACATCTGCTATGATCGCCACTTCCCGGAGGGGGCGCGGCTGCTCGGCCTGAACGGCGCCGAGATCGTGTGGAACCCCTCGGCCACGGTCGCCGGGCTCTCCCAGTACCTCTGGAAGCTCGAGCAGCCCGCGCACGCCGTGGCCAACGGCTACTTCATCGCCGCCTCGAACCGCGTCGGCACCGAGGCGCCGTGGAACATCGGCAAGTTCTACGGGACGAGCTACTTCTGCGACCCGAGGGGCAGCTTCCTCGCGACGGGGAGCGAGGACAAGGACGAGCTCGTCGTCGCCGAGATGAACCTCGACCTGATCGAGGAGGTGCGGAGGACGTGGCAGTTCTACCGCGATCGCCGGCCCGAGACGTACGGCGAGCTCACGGAACAGCTGCCCTGAGGGCCCGGGGCGGCGGGAGGACGGCGAGGTCGGCCAACGAGCGCGACGAGCGATGCGAAGTCCACCGCGAAGACACCAGCAGCGCCGGGGCGCTGGTCGCGGACGGCTCTCTCCCCCGGTGTTTCCCTCGCCATGGCGGCGCCGCCCCCCGGAGGGGACCCGCCGCCCGGCGCTCACCCGCGGAGGAGCAACATGGGCATCCTGATCAAGAACGGCGAGATCATCACAGCGAGCGACCGGTTCGTCGGCGACGTCTACTGCGAGGACGGGAAGATCGCCGCGGTCGGCGCTGGGCTGTCGAAGGAGCGCGCGGGGGACACCGTGATCGACGCCTCGGGGCAGCTCATCTTCCCCGGCGGGGTCGACGCCCACGTGCACATGGAGCTGCCGTTCATGGGGACCGAGAGCTCCGATGATTTCGAGACCGGCACGGCGGCGGGCGTCGCCGGGGGCACGACCTCGATCATCGATTTCGTGATCCCGGCCCGAGGGCAGGCGCTGCTCGACGGGCTCGCGATGTGGAACGAGAAGGCGAAGAAGGCGGTCTCCGATTACGCCTTCCACATGGCCGTCACCTGGTTCGGCGACGACACCCTCGAGGAGATGGCCGTCTGCACGCGCGAGCACGGCATCCCGTCGTTCAAGACCTTCATGGCCTACCGCGGGGCCATCGGCGTCGACGATCCGGAGCTCATCCAGGTGATGGAGGCCGCCAAGGGCCTCGGCGCGCTCGTGACCGTCCACGCCGAGCACGGCGATGCGGTCGTCGCGCTCCAGAAGAAGCTCCTGAAGGAGGGCAAGACCCACCCGCGGTACCACGCGCAGAGCCGCCCCGCGCCGATCGAGGGCGAGGCCACGGGGCGCGCGATCATGCTCGCCCGGATGATCGGCGAGCCGATCTACATCGTCCACCTCACCTGCAAGGAGGCGCTCGCCGCGGTCACCGAGGCGCGGAGCCGGGGCCAGGTGGTCATGGCCGAGACGTGCCCGCAGTACCTCCTGCTCGACGACTCGGTGTACGAGAAGCCCGGCTTCGAGGGGGCGGCCTACGTGATGAGCCCGCCGATCCGGCCGAAGGGCCACCAGGACGCGCTGTGGGCCGCGCTCTCGTCGGGGCTCATCCAGACGGTGGCCACCGACCACTGTCCCTTCAACCAGGTCGGCCAGAAGGACATGGGCAAGGACGATTTCTCGCGGATCCCGAACGGCGCCGCGGGCATCGAGAACCGCCTCGCCCTCCTCTGGACCTACGGGGTGCTCGCGGGGCGGATCGACGTCCACCGCTTCGTCGATCTCTTCTCCACGCAGCCGGCCAAGATCTTCGGGCTGTACCCGCGCAAAGGCTCGATCGTGCCGGGCGGCGACGCCGATCTCGTGGTCTTCGATCCGAAGGGGACGAGCACGATCTCCGCGAAGACGCACCATCACCGGTGCGACAGGAGCATCTTCGAGGGCTTCGAGGTGAAGGGGAAGCCGACGCACGTCATCGTGAACGGCCGGGTCCAGTGCGTGGACGGCCGGCTCGACGTGGAGCGGGGCGCCGGGCGCTACCTCCCGCGCCGGCTCGGCCCGACCCAGGGAGCCCGGGCCTTCTAGTCACCACTCACCGAGAGGAGCCGCGCGAGCGCCAGCATGACCCGAGCCCCGATACGCCTCTCAACCCTCCCGTCCGGTCGGATCGAAGAGCGATTCGAGGACAAGAGCCCGCGCTACACCGACGCCGAGGCGATCGCCGAGGCGAACCGGTGCCTCTATTGCGTCGACGCGCCCTGCGTCAAGGCGTGCCCGACCTCGATCGATATCCCGACGTTCATCCGGAAGATCGCGGCTGGCCAGGTGAAGGGCGCGGCCCGCACCATCCTCACGGCCAACCTGCTCGGCCAGTCGTGCGGGCAGGCCTGCCCCGTCGAGGTGCTCTGCGCGGGCGACTGCGTCTACAACGCGTGGGGGCGCGAGCCGATCGCGATCGGCCGCCTCCAGCGCTACGCGGTCGAGTCGGCCCTCGCGCGCGATCCGGGGATCTTCCGGGCGAAGCCGCCCACCGGCAAGAGCGTCGCGCTCGTGGGCGCGGGGCCCGCGTCGATCGCCGCGGCGGGCTACCTCGCCCTCGAGGGGCACCGCGCCGTGATCTTCGAGCGGAAGGCGATCCCCGGCGGCCTGAACACGCTCGGGATCGCGCCGTACAAGATGAAGGGGCACGAGGCGCTCCGCGAGCTCGAGTGGGTCCTGTCGCTCGGGGACGTCGAGCTCCGCGCCGGCGTCTCGGTCGTCGCGCAGGCGGCCGGGCCGGGGGAGGTCTCCGCGCGCGACCTGCTCGCGGAGCACGACGCGGTCTTCCTGGGGCTCGGCCTGGGCGCCGACGCGCGCCTCGCCCTCCGCGGGGAGGACGGCGACGGCGTGGTGGGCGCGACCGCGTTCATCGAGCGGCTCAAGGCCGACCCGGGCCTCGACCTCGCGGGCGTGCGGCGCGCGGTCGTCATCGGCGGCGGCAACACGGCGCTCGACGTCGCCCACGAGCTCGCGCTGCTCGGGGTCGACGTGGCCGTCGTGTACCGCCGCTCCGAGGCCGAGATGTCGGGCTACGCGCACGAGCTCGAGGGCGCGCGGGTCGCCGGCGCGCGCCTCGTCGAGAACCGGGTGCCGGTCGAGGTGGTGCGCGAGGGCGGCAAGGTCGTCGCGCTGCGGATCGCGCCCGCCGACGCGCCCGCCGACGCGCCCGCCGATGGCGCGCGGGGCCCCGCGCCGGGGCCGGCCGAAGAGGAGCTCCTGCCCGCCGACCTCGTCGTTGTCGCGATCGGGCAGAGCCGGGCGACGCAGGTGGCGCTCGCGTTCGAGGGGGTGGTGCTCGACGCGAGGGGGCGCGTTGTGGTCGACCCGGCGACGCACCGCACGGGCAACCCGAGGGTCTACAGCGGCGGCGACTGCGTGAACGGCGGCAAGGAGGTCGTCAACGCGGTCGCCGAGGCGAAGATCGCCGCGCGCGCGATGCACGAAGCGATGATGACGACGACGCGGGCGGGCGGCGCGGCGCCCGGGCCCTCACCGCAAGGGAGCTGAGCGATGGCCGACCTCTCTATCGACTTCGCCGGGATCAAGAGCCCGAACCCGTTCTGGCTCGCCTCGGCGCCGCCGACCAACACAGGAGATCAGGTCCGGCGCGCCTTCGACGCCGGCTGGGGCGGCGCGGTCTGGAAGACGCTCGGGAACCCCATCGTCAACGTGTCGAGCCGGTTCGGCGGCATCGACTACGGCAACACGCGGCTCATGGGGCTCAACAACGTCGAGCTCATCACCGATCGCCCGCTCGACGTGAACCTCAAGGAGATGCGCGAGATCAAGCGGCGCTACCCGAGCCACGCGCTCATCGCCTCGCTAATGGTCGAGACGAAGGACGAGTGGCGCGAAATCATCCGAAAGGCCGAGGACACGGGCGCGGACGGGCTCGAGCTGAACTTCGGCTGCCCGCACGGGATGTGCGAGCGCGGGATGGGCTCGGCCGTCGGCAACGAGCCGGCGGTCCTCCAGGAGATCGCGCGCTGGGCCGTCGAGTTCGCGACGACGCCGGTCATCGTGAAGCTCACGCCCAACGTCGGCGACATCCTGGAGCCGGGCGAGGCCGTGCTCCGCTCCGGGGCGCACGGCGTCTCGCTGATCAACACGGTCAAGTCGCTCATGGGCGTCGATCTGGAGCGGATGGTCCCGCTCCCGCGGGTCGGCGGCGCGTCGACGAACGGCGGCTATTGCGGGCCCGCGGTCAAGCCGATCGCGCTCCACCTGCTGAGCCAGCTGGCGCGCCACCCCGGCGTCGGCCGGCTGCCCATCTCGGGCATCGGCGGCATCTCGAACTCCCGTGACGCCGCCGAGTTCATCGCGCTCGGCGCGACGAGCGTCCAGGTCTGCACCGCGGTGATGCACTACGGCTACCGCATCGTCGAGGAGATGATCGAGGGGCTCAGCGACTGGCTCGACGATCACGGGATGCGCTCGGTGAACGAGCTGCGCGGCAGGGCGATCCCGCAGGTCCAGGAGTGGGGCGAGCTCGACCTGTCGTACCGCGTGGTCGCGGACATCAGCGCCGACAAGTGCATCGGGTGCCAGCTCTGTTACGTCGCCTGCATGGACGGGGCGCACCAGTGCATCCACCTGCCGGGGAGGACGGAGGCGGAGGCGCGCGCGGCGGGCCACACCCACCTCCCGAAGGTCCTCCCGGATCGCGCGGTGACGGCGGATCCGAGCGGGGAGGCGGCGCCGTCGCGGGTCCCGTTCGTCGACGAAGAGGAGTGCATCGGCTGCAATCTGTGCGCGCTGGTGTGCCCGGTGCCGGGGTGCATCACGATGCGGGAGGTGCCTTCAGGCAAGCCCCCCGAGACGTGGAACGACCGTGTCCAGAAGGGGACGGACTTCGTGCCCGGCGGGCTGGAGTCGACCGCCCGCGCGCGGAGCTCGTGATCCCGGGCTCCTGGCCAGGCGCCAGGAGCCCGCGACGACCGCGACCGCGCCGGGGCGCTGCCCGGGCTACGGAGCGAGCTTCACGACGATCGCGTCCTCGTGGTCGTACGTGCCCGCGCCGATCACGTTGCCGGCGCTGTCCACGGCCAGATCGAAGATCTGCCCGTGTTCCGCGTCGCCGATCGGGTCGACCGACCACAGCACTGCGCCCGACGGCGAGAGCTTCGCGACAGCGCCGCGGGGGTTGACGAACACATTGCCGGCGCTGTCCACGGCGACAGAGCTGATGTCCCAGTAGCTGGAGAGCGTGCCGAGGCCGCTCGTATCGACGCTCCACAGCGGAGCGCCCGAGCCGGTGAACCTGGTCACGGTCGTTCCCAGGGCGACGACCAGATCCCCGGACGGGGTCGCGGCGACCTCGCCGTCGCCCGGCACCCAGGAGACGACCCGGCTGAAGACGTGATTCCCGGCCGCATCGAACTTCGCCAGGTACGTGCCCTGAGCCGCGGGCGAGCTCGCCAGCGGTCCGCCGCCGAGGTCGAGGGCGCCGGAGAAGCTGCCGAGGACGATGACATTGCCCGCGCCGTCGACGGCGACGCTCGTGGGGTCGCTGTCGTACGGGTCCGCCGCGAAGGTCCTGGTCCAGATCGGCGTGCCCGCCGCGCCGAGCTTCGCGACGAGGAGCTCGCTGCCCGGCGCGCCGCCGAGGGGGCCGGTGCCGAGATCGACCGCGTCCCATAGGACGCTGGCGAGCGCGGCGCCCGAGCCGGCCCGGGCGACCTCGACCTGGTAGAGGCCCTCGACCTCCGCGAGGAGCTCGCCCCACGCGCTGTACCGCTGCAGCCCGGTGTTCGAGCCCACGAGCAGCTCGCCGGCCCCCGACGCGGCGACGCTCAGGACGGTGTTGCCGTGGAGCGGGCGCGTGTTCCACCCCCCGTACCCCGCGGGGTCGAGCTTCGCGAGGAACTGGGTATTCCACAGCTCCATGGAGGCCGGCGCGCCGTTCTCGGCGAAGTCGATCGGGCCATAGGCGTAGCCGCCGAAGATCACGTTGTCCGCGCCGTCGACCGCGACGGCGCGCGCGCGCATCGACTCGTACCAGCCGTTGATGAAGAGCCTGCTCCAGAGGACGCTGCCGGGGGCGCACGGCGCGCAGCTCGGGCCCCCGCAGTCCACGCCGGACTCGGCGCCGTTGCGGATCCCGTCCTCGCAGGTGTCGTGGTAGCAGACCGTGAGCGCCGGCCGCTCCGTGGTGCTCGCGCTCTCGCTGCTCCGCAGCGAGCTCCGGGTCACCGCGGCCTCCTCGAGCAGCACGCCGTGGTTGGCGAGCTCGCCGCTCACCCAGGCCTGCGCGAGCGCGGTCACGTCGACGTTCCGGAAGCCGGTGGTGCCGCCTGGCCCGCCGGTGACGAAGGAGGCCTCGATCGCCGGATCGAAATGGCCGCCGCCGCCGAAGTTGCCCCACGTGACGCCCGACTCCGTCCACGCGGCGGTGGCCCGGTGGACGCGCACGGTGCTGCTCTCGATCTTGTACGTCTGGTACAGCGACAGCGTCGCCGAGGCGATCTCCGCGCTCGCCGGGACGCCGGCGAGGTTGAACCGGAGGAGGCTCCGCCGGACGCCGCCCGTGCCGGTGCCCGTCGAGAGCGTGGTGCTCACGGCGTCGTTCCACGTGGGCGAGACCTGCCAGAGCGTCGCGTCGGCCACGTCGCCGCCTAGGCCGCGCCGGAAGGTCACGCACCGCGGGTCGCACGGGTCGCCGTGACCGTCGGCGTCGCTGTCCACCTGCGACGGATTCGCGGCGGCAGGGCAGTTGTCGTCCGCGTCGATCACGCCGTCGGCGTCGCTGTCCTGGGCGAGCTCGAACGCGTACGCGGGAGAGCCCACGATGACCGAGCTCCCCGACATCGCGACGGTCTTGCCGAACGCGCTGCCTGTCGGTCCGCTGCCGGCGAGCTTGGCCTGCGGGCCCTCGACCCACTCGCCGCCCGTCGGCACGAACACGTACGCCGCGCCCGCGTCCGGTTGATCGAAGCGATCGGCCAGGATCGCGCCGGCGATCGCCGCGTTGCCGGAGACAGCGACGGCGCCTCCCAGGCCGTCCCCGGTCCTGCCGTCGTTCGCGATCAACCGGGCCTCCTGGTTCCAGCCGCTCGCACCGCGGTCGAACACGTAGGCCATGCCCCGCCCGAGGCGGTACCACGGCATCGGCGGGCTGTCGGCGCCCGGCGCGCCCACGACGATGCGCCCGCCCGAGATCGCGACCGAGCTGCCGAAGCGATCGAACGTATCCGGCGGGTGCGCCGCGAGCCTGCGCGCGTCGCCCCAGTCGCTCGCCTCGAAGACGAACGCGGCGCCCGCGCCGTCGCCCTCCCACCACCACGAGTCCCCCGGCGAGCCCACGACCACCGTGCCGCCCTCGATCGCGACGGGCGGCGTGCTCCAGGCGTTGGCGCCGGCCGGGGCGACGAGCTCGACCTCCTCGCTCCAGGCGCCGCCGCTGCGGGCGAACACGTAGACCGACGTCTCGGCGGAGAGGACGGCCCGGTCCCCGTCGACCGCGACCGCCCCGCCCGCGGGGTTCGAGGCGCCGCCGCTCGCGACGAGCTTGGCCTGCTCGGACCACACGCCCCCGCTCCGCACGAACACGTAGGCGGCGCCCGCGCCCCCGGTCCCCCAGGGCGCCCCGACCACGGCCGTGTCCGCCGAGATCGCGACCGAGGTGCCGAAGCCGTCGCCTGCGGGCCCGTCGCCCGGGACGAGCCTGGCCTGTTGCGTCCAGGCGCCGCCGCTCTTCACGAACACGTACGCCGCGCTCCCGGGCGCCCCGACGATCGCTGTGTCGCCCGACATGGCGATCGCGTCGCCGTTCAGGTGGATCGAGGTCGAGCCGTCGACCGCGATGAGCGCCGTCCGCTCCGAGGCGGCGAGCGGATCCACCGTCACCGGGTACGCGGCGCCGGCGGTGTCCACGCGCAGCGACAGCGTGCGCTCGTCGACGCCGAGCTCCATCCACGCAGGCAGCGTCCGCCCCGCGGCGTCGGTGGCGTGGAGATCCGTGTACCGCATCGCCACCGCGCCGGACGCCTCGCGCAGCGCGACCCCGTCGCCGCCGGCGAGCGGCGTCGCGCGGAGATCGCCGCCCAGGGCGAGCTCGATCACGAGGTCCTGGTCCCCGGGGGCGAGGCAGGGAGGCGCCCCGGGCACCGTGAAGCCCTGCTCCAGCCCGAGCGGCCCGTTCACGTACCACTCCACGAGCTCCTCGCCCGGCGCCCCGCCCTGCCGGCGGAGCTCCACGCGGTTCTTCGTGGCGCTCGGGGACGCGCGCGCGACCTCGCGCAGATCGCCCGCGCATCCGTACCGGGCGGCGGCCATCGAGAAGCTCCACCGCGCCTCGCCCTCCTCCGGCGCGATCCGCACGCCCGACGCGCTGAAATCGGCCGCGAGCCGGTGCGCCGGGTTCGGTGCGCGCAGGCTCGCCTCGTTCCCGCCCGGGGACACCTCGATCACCCGGTAGCTCTCGGGCGCCGACGCCTGCACGGCCGCGATGTACGCCGCCCGCAGGCGCGCGGGGGCCACCGCCGTGTCGGGCGCCGCGGGCGCCGCCGCCGCGCCGTCCACCGACGGCGCGGGGTCCCGCGGCGCCTCGGTGGAGGCGCAGCCCCCCACCATGGCGGCTGCGGCCATCACCTGTCCCATCCTCCCCATTCGATCTCGCATAGGCTGGCTCTCCATCTGGCTGGCGCTCCTCCGCGCAGGCGCACCGGGCGCCGGAGCGCTCCACGCCGGAGGGCAGCGAGCTCGCGGCGCCTCATCGCAAGGTCCGCGCCCTCGCCGCGGGCGGGGGCCGCGCCCTCGCGATGGACGACGGGCGCAGCCGTCGCCGCGCGCTCTCTGCCGATCGAGGCGGGGTCCAGGGCGCCTCCGCGGCCCGCTCCCGGCCCCTGGCCGGCCATCGGCCGCACGAGGATGTGCCCTCTCCGCCGGCCGTGCGCGCCGGGCGGTCGTCCGCCGGGGCGCGAACGGGCGCGCGCGCGCCGGAGCGGGCTCGAAGCGCCCCGGTGCAGCGCCGTGCGGCCGGTGTTTGCGAGCGATGCGAGGTCGCGTCCGATTTCGTGACACCCGCGGCGTGGTGACCGGAACAAACAACACGGAGGGCAGGAGCCCTCGCTGGAGGAACATGGTCCCGAAAGACGCAGCGACGATCACCCCGCGGAATCGCGGTCTCACGCCGAACGCCTACGCGAAGCAAGGGCGGGCGGGCATGTCCGATCACGAGGAGCGGGCCGAGCTGCTCGCCGATCACCGCCCGGAGCTCGCGCGCCTGCTGCAGCGCCTTCCGGCCCGCAGCAGCGCCTCCTCGCCGCTGACGGGTTATCTCCTCTCGTTGCGAGAACCGACGGGCTACCTCATCGCGATCGGCCTGCAGCAGCGCGACCCGGCGCTCGAACCCGAGCGCGTGCTCCGCTCCGCCCTGGCCGCCGGCGAGCGCGCGCCGATGCTGGTCGGCGTGATGGCGCGCTCGGCGATGGCCGAGATCATCGCGCCGCTCGCGCCGGTCACGCGCGCGGTCGCCGCGCGCCTGAAGCGACCGGCCCCCTCCGGCACGCTGCGGGTCGTCGTCGCAGCGGCCGGCGGGGCGGAGCTCTTCACCGTGAAGCTCTCGGACCTCACGTCCCTCTCGTCCGGCTCCGGCTGAGCGAGCCGCCCGCTCCGGCGCTCACTCGTTGGCGTAGACGCGCCGCTCGCTCGAGTCGAGCCCCAGGTACACCACCCGGCTGTCGAGGCTCGCGGCCGCGCGCTCGGCGCCCTCGGGCGCCGGCCGGCGGTCGGCGGCCTCGTCGCCTTTGCGCAGCGCCTCGTACTCCGCGACGGAGGCGCGGTGGCACCCGTCGAGCGGGGCGTCGATCTCGAGGGCGGCCGCGACCGCCCCGGCCTCCGGCCCGATCCTGCCCGCGAAGAACTCGGCGCAGCAGCCCGAGCCGTAGCTGAACAGCCCGACGCGCTGCCCCTCGAGCGCGCGGGCCTCCGCGTTGAGCAGGGACGCGAGCGCCAGGTAGAGCGAGCCCGTGTAGATGTTGCCGATGCGCGACGGCAGATCGAGCGACGGCTCCACCTCGACGGCGAAGCTCTCGTCGGCGGCCTGCTCGGTCAGGCCGTCCATCGCCAGCCGGTGGCGGTGCGCCTTGCGGGCCATCTTGCCGTAGGGGACGTGGTAGCAGGTGCGCGCGAGGGGATCGCCGTCGCCCGCCACGCGGCGCCAGTCGCCGTAGGCCCCGGCGAGGGCGTCGAGGTAGCACTGCACCGAGTAGTGACCGTCGACGAGCGCCTCCTTGTGGTGGAGCGGCCGCCAGAAATCGTAGACGTCGCGCGCGTACGTGCCGGTCTGGCCGACCTCGATCTCGACGAGGCGCGGGCGCTCGCGCACGAGCAGCGCCACGGCGCCGGCGCCCTGGGTGGGCTCGCCCGCGGAGCCGAGCGCGTAGCGCGCCACGTCCGAGCACACGACGAGCGCGGCGCGGCCGCGGGCCGAGCCCGAGGCGATCCAGTCCACCGCGTTGAGGAGGCCCGCGGTGCCCCCGAAGCAGGCGTGCTTGGCCTCGAAGACCCGGCACGCGCTCGGCAGCCCGAGCAGGCCGTGGAGGAAGGAGGCCGCCGGCTTCGCGTGGTCCACGGCGGTCTCGGTGCCCACGACGCAGAGCCCGATGTCCGCAGGGCTCGCGCCCGACCGCTGGAACAGCCGGCGGGCCGCGTTGGCCCCGAGGGTGATCGGATCCTCGTCGGGCGCGGCGATCGCCATCCGGCGGGTCCCCAGGCCGGTCAGGTACTTGGATGGCGCGATCCCTCGCGCCTCGGCGAGCTCGGTGAGCTCGACGAAGCGGCGGGGGACGGCGAGGGCGATCGCATCGATGCCGATGCGAGGAAAGTCATGACGTAGGCTCATACCTGCATCCTAGGGGCGCATTGTGCAGAGACCATCCAGCCCACGCGGAGCGTCGGAGGAGCCGAGGCGCCCGACGCGCCGCGGCGCCGCGTTCCAGCTGGCGCCCGCGCTTCGCGGCCGGTGACCGGTGGCCGGCGCCGGTCACCGCCGGCCTGCCCGCGCCTCCCTCCACGCGCCTCGCCGTGCGCACCACGTGGAATGACAAAGGCCCTTCCATGACACATGTCATGGAACAGCCCCCGAGAAAAATCGCGGTCGGGTCAAAATCGTCACCACATCTCGTTGCAGTTGTGCAATCTGTAATGGCGCGTTCATGCGCCCTAGCGGTCGAGGTTCATGTGAAGCTCTCCCGGTCTACCATGTTGGTTCCGCTTGTTGGGTTGGGTGTCCTGGTGATGACCGGCGCCACAGGGTGCTCCTGCAGCTCCGGGGCGGAGGGCGAGGCGAGCGCGACGGCTGGAGCGAGCGTCGGTGGAGGCGACGGCGTGGGTGGGGGCGGCGAGGGCGGCGCGGGCGGGGGCGTGGGCGGCGCGGGCGGTGAAGACGGGGGGATGATCGGAAACGGCTCCAGCGGCTCCAACACGGGCGGCAGCGGCCCCGTGACGCCCGACACCGCCTGTGTCGCCACGGTCGCCCACGCCACGCTCACGAAGCGGCCGGTCGACATCGTGTTCGTCATCGACAACTCGCCCAGCATGGCGAACGAGATCATCAGCGTACAGAACAACATCAATGAGAGCTTCGCCTCGATCATCGGCGAGAGCGGCATCGATTACCGCGTCATCATGATCTCCGCGCACGGCGCTGCGGAGGCAGACGACTCGATCTGCGTCGGCGCCCCGCTCAGCAGCGCGAGCTGCTCCCCGGTCCCCGAGGCGCCGGGGAACAACCCGCCCGTCTTCTACCATTACAGCCACGAGATCAGGAGCAACGACGCGCTCTGCGTGCTCCTCGGGAGCTACAACGGCGGCCTGCCCGACGAGTTCGGCGTGGCGCCGGCCGGGTGGTCGGAATGGGTGCGCGAGGACTCGCTCAAGGTGATCACCGTGATCACCGACGACCACGTGGGCTGCCAGTCGACGCACCTGCCGCGCAACATCTATATCGACGACACGCGGCAGGACTGGGAGGACGTCGCCACGGACTTCGAAGAGATGCTGTTCGGCCTGGACCCGGCGGTCTTCGGCGACGCGCTCGCGCCCAACTACGTCTTTCACAGCATCGTCGGGCTCCACGAGAACACGGTCGCCACGGACGCTTACGCGCCCGACGCGGACGTGGTCGAGGAGATGTGCGGCACCGCCGTTGCGCCGGGCACGGGATACCAGACGCTCAGCAAGAGGACGGGCGGCCTCAGGTTCCCGCTCTGCCAGACGAGCTCTTATGACGTGGTGTTCCAGGCGATCGCGGAGGGCGTCATCACGGGCGCGGTGGTCGCGTGCGAGTTCGAGGTGCCGGACTCGCCGCCGGGGGAGGTCATCGATCTCTCGACCGTGGTGGTCCAGTACACGCCCGGCGACGGCAGCGATCCGCAATCGTTCGACCAGGTGGCGAGCGCGGCGGCGTGCACCCCGGGCTCCTTCTACATCGCGAACGACATGATCACGCTCTGTCCCGACGCGTGCCGGCTGGTCCAGGACGACGCCATGGCCGCTGTCGACGTCCTCTACGGCTGCGATCCCGAACCGGCGCAGTGAGCTCGTCGGCCGGGCGGCGGCGCCGATGAGCGCGGCCGCCGCCCGCTGGCGGCCGGCGCGGGGCGCGTCGAGCGCCCTCTGCGCCCCGCCGCGAGCGCGGCGGCCGGGCGGCCGCCTGGCGCGTATCCGGCGCGGGCGCTCAGAGACAGCAGCGGAAGCCGATGTCCGCAGACGGGGTGAGGCGATCCTGGTCCAGGAGCGCATCGCACCTGGCCGCCTTGAGCGCGTCGCGCGCGATGTCATCCGCGTCCTGCTGCGAGGCCCGCGAGCCGCCGCGGACGAGGCAATTGCCCTGCGCGTCGCACGAGTTCTCCCACTCCGCCACGTTGCCGCTCATGTGAAAGAGGCCCGTGATCCCGCCTTCGCAGGGCGAGATCGGCGGGATGGGGTTGGGGGGCACGGGCTTCTTGGCGAGCTCGCCGGTCGGGTCTTCCACCTTGCAGGTCGCCTCACTGTAGAGATCGCTGTACGGGTATTCGTTCACGCCCTGGCCGGAGCACGCGTTGAACCACTCGCTCCGCGTCGGGGTCGCGAAGTCGGCAGGCGAGTTCGCGCCTCCGCCGATCCTGCCGCAGAGGTGCTTGCCCATGTAGGAGCAGTACGCGTAGGCATCGCACCAATCGACGTAGGTGACGGGCACTCGCCCCTCCGTGTAGGGCCACCCGCTCGAGGGACGGTAGATGTTCCCCGCGCACTCCGCCGGCATGCCGGCGAGCACCGGGTTCGCCATGAGGAAGACATCGTACTCCTGCTTCGTCACCTCGTATTGATCGATGCAGTAGCTCCCGCCGCCGCTCACGGGCGAGATCACCATCCACGCCGGGCACGCGCAGACGTGGTTCGTGGTGTTGCAGATCGACGTCGCGCAATCGGTGTTGGCGTTGCAACGCTGCCCCGCAGGGCACCGGGTGTTGCACCCCTCCGTCCCGCCGCAGTCGATGTCGGTCTCCTTGCCGTTCTTCACGCCGTCGCTGCAGGTCGCGTCCTGGCAGACCTGCTCGTGGCAGACGAGCTCGATACAGTCGGTCGACTTGGAGCACGCGTCGCCAGGCGGGCAGCTGGGGCAGATCCCGCCGCAATCGACGTCGGTCTCCTGGCCATTCTTCACGCGGTCGCTGCAGGTCGGCTCCAGACACTGGCCGTTCACGCAGCTCGACGACTCGCAATCCGAGCCCGCCGCGCAGCCCTTGCTGGTCTTGCATGGGGGGCACGCCGGGTTGCCGCCGCGCGGCCTGGCGCCGCCGCCGCAGTCGGTGTCCGTCTCGTCGCCGTCCTTCACGCCGTTGTCGCACTGCGCCGCCACGCACGCGCGCCCGGCGCCGCCGCTGCCCCCGCTCTCCTCGCACCGCCCCGAGAAGCAGTCCGCGGCCTCCGCGCACGCTTGATCGACCCGGCACGGCGTCGCGCAGGCGCCGCCGCAGTCGATGTCCGTCTCGTTGCTGTCCTTCGCGCCGTTGGAACAGCTCGGCATGTCGCCGCCGCCCTGCCCGCCGGCGCCGCCCTGCCCGCCGGTGCCGCCGCCCTGCCCGCCGGCGCCGCCCTGTCCGCCGGTGCCGCCGCCCTGTCCGCCGGCGCCGCCCTGTCCGCCGGTGCCGCCGCCCTGTCCGCCGCTGGTCGTGACGCCGCTCGAGGGCAAGTCCCCCGTCGTGGGAGGCCGGTATCTGTCTTCGCTGCTGCACGAGACAGACACGGCGAGGGCCACGAGGGGAATCAGAGCGACGGACGATCTGCGCATGGAGCTGCCTTCCTGTGTTCGAACACGAGGTCAGAGGTAGAGGATCAGCTTACTTGCGACGTCGCCTGTCCCGGGCGACAAAAAGATGCTCCCGCCAGACGGCCGGAATCACCGCCATACGGGCTCCCCAGGACGCCGTGATGGCCTCTCGCCCCAGGGCGGCTCGCGCTTCAGGGCGGCTGTCCGTCGAGCCAGCCCTGCGCGAGCGCCAGGATCCGCGCGTTGTTGGGGACATCGCGCAAGAAGCGCTCGCGCCAGACAGGATCGCCGATCCTCCCGGCCCGCACGAGCAGCCCGTTGCGGGCCAGGGCGATGGCGCCCTTGGCCTCGGCCATCTGGCCCGTCGCGGCCAGCGCCTCGGCGTGGACAAGGCGCACCAGCGGGCCCTCCTCGTCACGGCGGCCCGACTCGAGCAGGGACAGGGCCTCCGTCGTGGCGGCGAGCGCCTCGCCGGCGCGCCCGAGATCGAGCAGCGCGCGCGCGCGCGCCGCGATGGCCGCGGGGAGCCGCTCCGGCACCCCCCGCGCGAGCGCCTCGGCCGCCTGCGCCTCCGCCTCGGCGAGCGCGGGCTCGCCCGCGAGGAGCAGGACGCGCGCGAGCTGGAGCCGGCTCTCGCACTCCCGCCGCCGGTCGCCGCGGCGCGTGAGCGCCTCGATCGAGCTCCGCAGGGCCGTCCTCGCCGCGTCGACCTCGCCCGCGTGGGCCAGCGCGAGGCCGAGGTTCTGCAGCGCGTTCGGGACCCGGTCGTCGAGCGCCATCCGCTCCGCCTCCTCGAGCCCGGCGCGCAGCACCCCCGCCGCCGCCTCGAAGTACCCGAACTGGACGTAGCAGAGGCCCATGTTGAGCCGCGCCCGGCACGCCTCGCGGCGATCGCCGATGTCCTCGAACGCGGCGAGCGCCGCGCTCATGCTCGCGATGCAGGCGCTCGGATCGCCGTTGTGCTGCCGGAGGAGGCCGTGCAGGTAGAGGAGCTTCGCCTCGATCATGAGATCCGCGGCCGACGCGTCCTCCGTCGCCCGCTCGACCGCGTCGATCAGCGCGTCGACGCACGCGTAGCGGCCGCCGAGCAGGAGCACGATCGCCCCCTCGAGCAGGCAGGCGTTCCTCGCGATGCGCGCGCCGTCGAGCGGCTCCGTGCCGAGGACGACCATCATCCAGCGCTCGACGCGCTCGTAGTGGCCCTGCTTGTGCCCCGCCCCCGCGAGCTGCGTGAACGCCGAGAACCACGCCACGGAGCCCGGCACGAGGTGCCGCGTCGCCTCGATCCCGCGCTGCTCCGCGAGGGCCGGCTCGCCGCGCCAGAGCAGCGCCTCGGCCTCGACGAGCCGGAGCGCGCCCACAGCGGCCGGATCCGGCCTGCAGGCGATGCCGCGCTCGGAGCAGGCGATCGCCTCGGCGAGGTCGTTGCCGCGCAGGGCGTTGTCGGCCGCGCGCAGGTACCACTCGGCGGCCTTCTCGGGCTCCTCGCCGCGCTCGAAGTGCTCGGCGAGGGCCCTCGGATCGCCCTCGCCGGCCGCCTCGAGGAAGCTGCCCGCGAGCGCGTGGCCGATGCGGAGGTCGCGCGCCGTCAGCATGCCGTAGGCGGCCTCGCGGACGAGCGCGTGGCGGAAGCAGTACTCCGCGTCGTCCCGCGGCCGCCCCTCGCCCCGCCGCACGATCACCTCGCGCCGGAGCAGCTCCGCGAGGACCTGCGCGATGTCCGCGCTCCCGAGGAGCGCCGCGACCGCGCTCGACCTGAACGTCTCGCCGAAGATGCTCGCCGCCCTGAGGAGCCGCCGCGCCTCGGCGTCGAGCGTCTCCAGCCGCGCCTGCACCATGGCCACCACCGTCTCGGGCTGGCCCTCGCTCTTGCCCTCGGCGGCCGCGCGGATCTGCTCCTCGAGGAAGAACGCGTTGCCGTCCGCGCGCTCGACGAGCCGCCCCACGAGATCGTGCCGCGCGTGCGCTCCCAGCGCCTCGCGCACGAGCCGCTCGCTCGCGCGGCGCGGGAGCGGCGTGAGGTGGAGCTCGTGGGCCAGCCGGCCCTCCCACAGCTTCGGGAAGAGCCGGCGCACGTCGGGCCGCCCCAGCGCCAGCACGAGCAGCGGCATGTCCTTGAGCTGGCGCAGCGCCTCGTCGACCATCGTGACGGTGGGGAGGTCGCCCCACTGGAGGTCCTCGAGCACGAGGAGCACGGGCCCCGCGCGGCACGCCGCCCGGAGGAAGTCCTCCCAGGCGAGGCGGAGCTGGTCGCCCATCAGCACGGCGTCGCGCCGCGCGAGCCGGAGCTGCACGTCGTGCTCGTCGGGGAACGGCGCGCCGACCAGCTCGCCGAGGAAGGCCGCGACCCGCGGCGCGTCGGTGCCCCCGTGCTGCTCCACGCGGCTCCGGATCTTGCGCTGCCGCGCCTCCAGGGGCTCGCCGTCCGCGACGCCGAGCGCGTCCCGGAGCGCGCTCGCGAGCAGGCCGAAGGCGGCGCCGGCGCCCATGGGGTCGCCCTGGCCGATCCAGACCTCGAACCTGTCTCCCCGCTCGCGGAGCTTGCGGATGAGCTCCTTGCGCAGGCGCGACTTGCCCATCCCGGCCTCGGCCGTCACGAGCACCGCGCCCGCGGCGCCCTCGTCGATGCAGCGATCGACCTCGGCCACGAGCATGGCGAGCTCGCGCTCGCGGCCAACGTAGGTGGTCGGCTTGCCGAGCAGCTGCGCGGTCCGCTCGTCGCGCGCCCCGTGCAGGACGCGGCCCGCGGCGTCCTCGGTGACGTCGAACCGCATGCCGATGAGGCCCGCGGTCACCTCGTCGATGCGGACGCCCGCGGGGAGCGAGCCGTCGTCGTGGGCCGCGAGCATCTGGAAGGCGCGGTCGATGAGCTCGCCGACGGGCACGCGCGCCGAGAGCTCCGCCCGGCCGGTGGCGAGCGCGACGGGCGCGCCGCCGAGCAGCTCCTGCAGCGCGAGCGCGCACCGGGCGGCCCGCGCCGCGAGGTCGGTCGGCGCGCCCGCGCCGGACAGCACGATGAGCGGCGAGCGGCCCTCGAGGAGCTCGAGCTCGCCGCGGTACTGCTCGGCCACGTCATGCAGCTGCCAGAGCTCCGCCTGGCGCGGCTCCGACGCGGCGCCTGCGTCGTCCCGGCGCGGCTCCGACGCGCTGCTTGCGTTGCCCCAGCGCGGCTCCGCCGCGCTGCTTGGGTTGCCCCAGCGCGGCTCCGCCGCGCTGCTTGGGTTGATAACGCGCTCGCGGGTGACCACGAGGCAGGTCACGCGCCGCTCGCCGGTCGTGAGCTCCACGGCGCGCGGCGGGAAGGAGCGGGGCCCGCCGACGCTGCTCTCGGGCGCGCCGATCGTGGCGAGCTCGGCCGCCACGGCGCCGCCGTCGGCCGGCCGGTCCAGCGGGGATTTCGCCAGCATGCGGGCGACGAGGTCGTCGAGCGCGGCGGGGGTGCCGGGCCGGAGGTCGCGCGCGCGGGGCGGCTCCTCGAGGAGGACCTTCATCAGCACGGCGAGCCCGGCGTTGCCCTGGAAGGCGGCGCGGCCGGTGAGGCAGCGGTAGAGGATGCAGCCGAGGGCGAACACGTCGGCGCGGGTGTCGACGCTGAGCTCGCCGCGCGCCTGCTCGGGGGCCATGTACCCGGGCGTGCCCAGGACGAGGCCGGCGGCCGTGAGCGGCTCGTCGGCGACGGCGCGGGCGAGGCCGAAGTCGATGAGGTGCACGCGCTCGAGCGAGCCGTCTTCGAGCAGCAGGTTGCTCGGCTTCAGGTCGCGGTGGACGAGGCCGAGCCTGTGGACGGCGCCGAGCGTCCTCGCGACGTGGAGGCCGAGATCGAGGGTCTCCTCGAGGGTGAGGCCCTGGCGGGTGAGCCGGTCGGAGAGCGTCTCGCCGTCGAGCCACTGCATGGCGAGGAACGGCTGTCCCCACGCTGTGGCGCCGTGCGCGACGTAGCGCACGACGCCGGGCACGCGGGCCGCTGCGAGCACGTGGGCCTCGCGCGCGAAGCGGACGAGGTGCTGCGCGCTCTCGGTGGTCAGGAGCTTGATCGCGACCGCCTCGCCGGTCTCCTGATCGCGGGCCCGGTAGATGGCCCCCATCCCGCCCGAGGCCGCGAGGTGCTCGATGCAGAACCGGCCGTCGATGATGTCACCTGCCTGCATCGCTCACCGAGGACCCGGACGAGGAGCCTCGCCGGCGCGCAGCCTGCCAGCGGGGTGAGCGCTGCGTCCAGTGCTCATTGGAGCGGGTGCGCCGCGGCCAAGCGGGCGTACGTCTTAAGGAAAAACCCGGTCGGGGAAACCGGCGGCGGCCGTGCGTCGGACGGGGCGCGGCGCGCGGCGCGGTCGTGGGGCCCTGTTCGGGGCCGTGGTCGAGCGCGTCCCTGCGCCGCTACCCCAGCAGCCGCTTCCACTGCTCCGTCAGCCGCTGCGCCGACACGGGGACAGCCGCCTTCAGCTCGGGCGCGAAGAGCGACACCCGGAGCTCCTCGATCAGCCAGCGGAACGACTCGAGCTCTTCCGCGGGCACGCCCTTGTCGCGCAGCCCATGCTGGTGCTTGAGGTAGTCCTGCCAGAACGGCAGCACCTGCGCGGCCTTGCTCTGGTCCTTCTGCGGCCCGTTGGGCAGCCGCTCGAGCCGGATCTGCGCGGCGCGCAGGTACCGGGGCAGGTGCGCGAGCCGATCGACCGGGGCGCGCGAGAAGAGCCCGACCGGCAGCAGGAAGTCGACCTGCGTGCGCACGTCGTCGAGCGCCGGCCTCGACGCGCCCGGCTTCCCCGTCATCGATCGGAGCATCGCCTGCACGCGGTCGAGCTCGACGCCGATCTCCCGCGCCAGCCCCGCGAGCTTCCCCAGCACGCCCTGCAGCGACCCGCGGCCCTTGTCCAGGCGCGCGAGGAACGCGGCCTTCGTCCTCGGAAAGGCGCCGGGATCGCCGAGCTGGAACGCCTCGTCGAGCGCGCGCAGCGCGATCTGCCGGGCGAGGCCTGGCTCGCCCGGGGCCACCTTGGCGCCGAGGCCGCTCACGGCCACGGCGCTCCGCAGCGGCTGCTCGAGCTGGCTCATCTTGCCCCCGAGCTGCAGCAAGAGGAGCCGCCGCAGCCCGGCGCGCGTCGCCTCGGCCGCCGCGGCCCTCGAGGCGAGCACGCGCACCGACACGGACGTCTCCCCGTCGATCAGCGCCGGGTAGCCGAACACCTTGTGGCGCCCGGCGTCGACCTGGACGCGCTCGGGCAGCGCCTCGACGCTGAACGACGTGAGCCCGTCCCGCTCCAGGCCCGCCTTGCCGACTTTCGCCCAGGCCTCGCGCGCCCGGCCGGACAGCCGCTCCTTGAGCTCCCGGAGCTCGCGCCCCTCGCCGATCACCCGGCCGTCCTCGTCGACCACGCGGAAATAGAAGCGCAGGTACGGCGGCAGATCCTGGGGCCGGAACGCGTCGGCGGGCACGCGCTCGGCGGTGCGGTCCTCGACCGCGCGCGCGAGGACGGCCCGCAGCGGGCCCTGGAACGGCCGTAGCTCCGCCGCGATCTCCCGGGCGACCTCGCGGAGGGGGGCGAGCGGGACGAGCGCTTTGCGGAGCGATTTCGGCAGCGACTCGAGCAGCTGCGCGATCTTCTCGGCGTGCCACCCGGGGATCATCCACTCGAGCTCGTCGGGATCGGCCTGCGGCAGGAGCACGAGCGGCAGCGAGAGGGAGATGCCGTCGTCGTCCTCGCCCGGATCGAAGCGGTACGAGAGCGGCACGGCGGCGCCGTAGAGCTCGAGCGAATCGGGGAAGCGCTCGGGCGTGAGCTCCGCGGCCTCGTCGAGCAGGACGTCGGCGAGCGACAGGTGGAGCGCCCGCGGGTCCTCCGCCTCGGCCTCCTTCCGCCACGCCTCGAACGTCTTGCCGCTATAAACGCCCTCGGGGACACGCCGGTCGAAGAAGAGCTCGAGCGCGTGCTCGTCGGCCAGCATCTCGCTCCTCCTCGCCTTGTCGCGCAGCCGGCTGACCTCCTCGAAGAGCCGCCGGTTCGCGTCCATGAACGGCGCGCGCGTCGCGTACTCCTGCCGGACCAGCGCGTGGAGGAGGAAGATCTGGCGCGCGGACTTCGGGTCGATCGCCCCGAAGTCGACCCGCCGATCCCGCGCGATCGGCAGCCCGTACAGCGTCACCTGCTCCCGGGCCATCACGGCCGCCGGCTTCGCGGCCCAGTGCGGGTCGCTGTGGCTGCGCTTGCAGAGCGGCCCGGCCGCGGCCTCGATCCACGCGGGATCGACGGCCGCTGCCATCCGGGCGAAGAGCTGCGACGTCTCGACCAGCTCGGCGGCCATGATCCACGCGGGCGGCTTCTTCGCGAGGCCCGACGAGGGGTGGAGCTGGAAGCGCGTCTGCCGGGCGCCCAGGTACACCTTGTTCTCCTGGTTCCACATGCCGATGCGGCTGAGCAGCCCGGGCAGCAGCGCGCGGTGGATGGCGTCGCCCTTCGCGGGCGCGTCGTTCGGCGAGAACTCCATCTCCTTCGTGATCCGGCTGATCTGACGGTGCACGTCGGCCCACTCGCGCATGCGGAGGTACGAGACGAAATGGTCGCGGCAGGCCTTCCTGAGCTGGTTCTGGGTCAGCCGGCCCTGCGCGTCCTGGTAGAAGCTCCACAGCTTCAGGAGCCCCACGAAATCCGAGGCCTCGTCCTTGAACTTCCGGTGCGCGTCGTCGGCCTGCTTCTGGGCGGCGAGCGGCCGCTCCCGCGGATCCTGCACGCCGAGCGCGGCGGCGATGATCAGCACCTCGGCGAGCGCCCCCTCGCTCTCGCCGCCCAGGACCATCCGGCCGAGCCGCGGGTCGAGCGGCAGCCGCGCGAGCTTCCTGCCGATGTCCGTGAGCTCAGCCGCGTCGTCGAGCGCGCCGAGCTCCTCCAGGACCCGGTAGCCCTCGTCCACGGCGCGCTTCGACGGCGCGTCGAGGAAGGGGAAATCCTCGATGGCGCCGAGCCCGAGCGCCTTCATCTGGAGGATGACGCCCGAGAGGCCGACGCGCAGGATCTCCGGATCGGTGTACGCGGGCCGCCCCCGGTCGTCCTGCTCGTCGTAGAGCCGGAAGCACACGCCGCTCTGCACGCGGCCCGCGCGCCCCTTGCGCTGATCGGCGCTCGCGCGCGAGATGGGCTCGATCTGGAGCTGCGTGACGCCCGTGCGCGGGCTGTAGCGGTTGACGCGGGCGAGCCCGGAGTCGATGACGTACACGATGCCCGGGATGGTGAGCGACGTCTCCGCGACGTTGGTCGCGAGCACGATCCGCCGCCCCGGCAAGGACTGGAACACGCGCTGCTGGTCGCCCTGAGGGAGCCGCCCGTAGAGCGGCAGCAGCGTCGTGTGCGGCAGGCCGTGGCGCGTGAGCTCGGCCATGGTGTCGTGGATCTCCCGCTCTCCGGGGAGGAAGACGAGGATGTCCCCGCGCGGATCGATCGAGGTGATCTCCTCGACCGTGGCGGCGACGGCGTCGGCGATCTCGGCCTCCCCGCTCTCCGGGCGGCGGTGGATGACCTCCACGGGGTACGTGCGGCCGGAGACCTCGATGACCGGAGCGCCGCCGAAGTAGGCCGCGAACCTGTCGGTCTCGAGCGTCGCGGAGCTGACGATGACGCGGAGATCCGGGCGCCTCGGCAGCAGGCGCTTGAGGTAGCCGAGCAGGAAATCGATGTTGAGGCTGCGCTCGTGGGCCTCGTCGATGATGAGCGTGTCGTAGCCCGAGAGCCGCGGATCGCCCTGGATCTCGGCGAGGACGATGCCGTCGGTCATGTACTTGACGTACGTGGCCGGGCTCGTCCTGTCCGAGAAGCGGATCTTGTAGCCGACCTCCTTGCCGAACTCGACGCCGAGCTCCTTGGCGACGCGGGCCGCGACGCTGGTCGCGGCGATGCGGCGCGGCTGCGTGACGCCGATCCGGCCGGAGAGGCCGCGGCCCATGGCCAGGCAGATCTTGGGGAGCTGCGTCGTCTTGCCCGAGCCGGTCTCGCCCGCGACGATGACGACCTGGTGCGCCTCGATGGCCCGGGCGATGTCGAGCACCCGCGCCGAGATGGGCAGCTCCTCGGGAAAGCGGACCGGGCCCCCCGAAGCGGGCGGGGACGAGGTCCGGCCGCTGGAAGCGGGCGTAGCGGATGACTGCTCTTGCGGAACGCGGGGGCTCACGGTGCGCGAGGGGGTAGCACCTCTCGCCGCGGGATGCCGTCCGAAGCCGCTCGCTCGCCACCCCGCGCGCCCATCGCGCTCCTGCCATCGATGGTCTGCTCTGTAGGCCCTCGAATCTGCTCCATCGCTGCGACACGCACGGCCACGTGCACCGACGTCACCGCGGTCCCGCGCCCTGCCATGAGCCCCTCGGACCGGCGCTCTCGTGGCCATCGTTCTCGCCTGGACGTGCATCGAATTGCGCCGGTACCCTCATGGCCGTCAGCGCATGCCGCGCAGTGCCGTTCGTGGCGGCAGGTTTACGGCGAGGCGTCCATCGTTGCTGCCTGCATGCCTTGCGGGATAGACGCACGCCCCTGGCCAAGATCCTCGGGGAGGTGCCCCGGTCGATAGGCAACAAAAAGGGCGAAGCGCGAGTCAGAATCGGCTTGGAATTCCTTCTCCCCCTGATCGTCGTGGACAGCGACGTTGAGCTCGCTGGAGCCGATCTCGACGCCCTCCTCGCGCCCTCGACGTCAGCGCCCCGAGATGTCCGCTGACCGACCCTCGATCGCCTTCGTCCGAGCCTTGACAGTTTTCTTGTACTACAGATAATTAGGCCGCTGTTTGCTGCCATCAATCGATTCGGGGGAGGTCACAGATGAGATTGCGCGACAGAGGACTGTCGGTAGGCGGTTCGTCGCTGGTCATGCTGGGCATGTTGCTGATTGCAGGCAGCAGCGAGGCCGCCACGTGGTACGTCAAGGCTGATCCGCCGCATGCAGGCAACGGCTCGAAGAATCGGCCCTTCAACTCGTTACAGGCCCTGGAGGCTCGCTCCGGCCCCGGCGACACCCTTTATGTAATTCAGTCCCATGGCGTGCTCGACGGTGGGATTCAGCTGAAGGACGGACAACAGCTGATTGGATTGGGCCCCAAGGTGACGGTCGCCAACCCCCATAGCGCCCGCGCGACGCTCACCAATACGAGCGGCGCCCGCTACGACGGAGACGTGATCCGGCTGGCCAAGAACAACGTGGTTCGGAACATCCATATCGACAACGCGTTCCGCTCGTCGATTCTCGGTATCAACGCCGAGAATCCACGTATCGAGGACAACCTGATGACCAACGACATGGCGGTCCACGATCTGTTCGAGATCGAGGGGCCGGCGCCCTCGACGTGCAGCGGCACGACGTGCACCGGCGAATGGCCGAATGGCTACATCCTCTTCGCGCCTCAGACGAACCACTTCGGCGCCATTACCCTGGTGTCGTGCGGTCCGGACGCGCGGGGGATGCCGAAGCTCGATGTGCAGCTGCAGACCCAGAGCTACTGCAGCTTTCTCGGCGCACCGGGATCGATCGCCGACGCTGGGACCGTCACCATCAAGAGCAACGTGATTCGCGACAGCAATTCTGACGGGATCATGCTCATCGACGACACGGGCGTGACCTCCACGTTCGACGTCGATCACAACGTCATCAAGGACCTGTCGCAGGACCTTCCCGATCCGACGACGGTCGGGATCACCGACCACGTGGTCCGGTCGAGAGGCATCACGCTCATCACGATCGACCACTCCGTCTCGAACTTGGAGTTGACCAACTACGACGCGTCGAATCTCTCGCCGTTCGGAACGTTCGCGGCCGACGGCCTGGTGTTCCTGGCCTGCGGCTACAGCCCCCTCGTGGACGCGGACGTGTGGGACGTCTCGATCAGCAATCCGTTCCTCACGGGCGACAACGCCAACGGCGATTCGATCGAAATCCAGCACCACGCGAGCGCGGACGGCATCCTGAACGTCGACATTCGCCGTGCTCATCTGAGCGATCCAGCGAGCACGAACGTCAAGCTCATCGATGCCGCCAACCCGCAGAACGGCACCTACAATGTCTCGATCAGCGACTCCGTTCTCAGCAACAGGAACACGAACGGCATCTACGACCCCGTGACCAACAACAACGGCAACGAGGACGCGCAAATTCGGTACAGCGGGACGGAGACGCCTCAGACCAAAGCAATTAATCTCACCGTTCGGAACGTCGATATCTCGGGCCTCGGCCGCGGGATCGGTTTGAGGGTGGCACCGACCCGGACCGTGAACACGAACAAGATCGACCAGCTTCACGTCCTGGTCGAGAGCTCCTCGTTCGAGGACCTGACGGGAGAGGCCGTCTACTGGTCGCAGTCGAGTAGCGTGCCGATTGGATCGGATGGCGGGGCTGTCATCGATCTGGGCGGCGGGACGCTCGGGAGCGTCGGGAACAACCGCTTCGTCAACAATGGCGTACCCGGCAATCTGCCGCCAGGAGTGAATCCAGCCGGCATCGATCCTGTCGCGCCGGTCGACGGGGACGTGTCGGTCTCGTTCTCGCCGGCAGACGAGGTGCCGGACTCGCGCATTTACCTGTTCGCCGAGCACAACTACTGGGGAGGCGGGGCGCCGGTCATCTCGACGACCCCGGGCGGGGCGCCGATCACGGACATCTATTTCACGCCGCCTGGTGTCGTCTTCGAGGGCGTCACCGATTATTTGACCGTGGATCCGCGGCCCTAGCGCCTGGGAGAGCCAACTTCGGAGGAGTTGGCTTTCGGCGTTCTTTCACTTGAACGTGATGTTGGACACGTACTGGTTTACGTTCCAGCCGTTTCGCCCCGTGACCTTGTTGCCCTGGATGGTGAAATTGTCGAAGTGAATCCCATTGAAGTTCACGGTGCTCGACTTGCCGTGAATGTAGATCTCTTTGTTCACGGCAGAGGCAACATTGTTGATGAACACTTCCTTGACCGTGGCCCGGTTGGGAGCGTTGCGCCAGGTCGCCGTTGCATCTTCTTCGAAGTCGATGATCCTGCCGTCGACCGTCTCGACCCTGACGTCCTGCCAGGTGATGTTCTGGATGACAGCGGTGTCGTCCGCGTTGATCCCGAGGGCCCGGCCGGCCTTGACGACATCGATGTCTTTGAAGGTGATATCCTCGATCACCTGACCGTAGGTCTTGGTTCCGATCTTCGTCGCCGCTGAGTTGCTGTAGGCGACCACCTTCTCATAGGTGATGCCCTTGGTGTCCAGCTTGCCTTCTTGCTCGCGCTTCGGCGACATGCTGTCATCACCGCTGTAGATGAAGGCGTTGTAGAGCTTACCGTTCGTGGAGCAGTCGAAGTCCACTCCGTCGGTTTGGTTGTAAGCTGTTGTGGTGGGGCGGCGATTGATCACCTTGAAGTTCTGGATGGTCACCTTGTCGCTGTCGAAGATCAGCGTGTTCCAGAAGACTGGATCGCGCACGACGATGCCGTCGACCAGCACGTCCGTGCTGTCGTCGATCCGGAGGGTGTTGATCTTGAAAGAGGGTGTATCGTTGTTGGTGCCACGGATCTTCGAGCCGTTGCCGTCGATCACCCCCCGCCCGAGGAGCTTCGTGTTGCTCACCTTGTTCATGTGAACCACGCCGTGGGAGGTGTTTTCGACGGCCGGTGCGCCCGTGCCATTGTAGTCGCCCGTGCTGGTCGAGCCGTCCAGGATGGCGCCGGCCGCCAGATACATGGTCATGTTGCTCTTCAGCCACAACTCCCCGGTCTTGTAGCGTCCCGGAGGCACGTAGAGGATGTTCTGCGCGGATCCGGAGGCGGCGTCGATGGCGGACTGCACCTTGGAGGTGACGAGCGCTGCGCCCGTGTTGTCCACGCCGTAGTCTGCGAGGTTCTTCACGTCGGCGTCGCCCAATTTCGGCGGATCGACCTCTTGGTCGTCAATGAGGACGAACAGCAATTCCTTCGAGGCGATCTGCAGGATCAAGTAGTTGGGCCCGCTGTCGAAGGTGAGCGTGTCACCGTTTTTGGTCGCCGACAGCATTCGGCTCTTCGGGCTCAAGGTGTAGGAGCTGAAGCCGCCGTTCACCGTGACGGCGACGGTCGCCTTGCAGCCGCTTGCCACGCCGAAGTGGGCGTAGTGCACCTGCATCTCCTGGCCAAACTTGGTCATCTTTTCGACGAATTGCGCCGCCCCGTTGGCCGTCACGGTATAGAGCGGGCTCTCGGAGGCGCCGGGAAGGGTAGGGTAGGTCATCACTGCCCCGTCGGAATCGCAATCGATGGGCGCGGCCCCGCCGGAGCCTTCACCCGTCTCACCGCCCGAACCTCCACCCGTCTCACCGCCCGAACCCGAGGTAGCCCCACCATCCGCGGCACTGCCGCCCGCGTTGGTCGCACTGCCGCTTCCGCCTGCGCCATTGCCGCCGACCTCACCTCCGCCGGTGCCTGCTCCTCCGCCGGTGCCCGCTCCTCCGCCGGCCGTGCCGCCGCCCGAACCTGGAGGAATGACCGTGCCGCCGCTGCTCGTTCCGCCTCCGCCGTCATCGCCGGTTCCGGAGCAGCCTGCTCCGAAAGCCAACGAGACGCCCACTGCGAGGCCCATCATGGTAGAAAGGTTCATCTTCGCTCCTCCAAACCGCAGCGGCCACCTTGGCGCTCGCGCGTCAATATTGCAGTGACGCAAGCGGATAGGACAAGCAAACACGCTCCGCAAAGTCGAGATTCTCGGAGCCGTTCCTGACTCGTGCAGTCCGAGTGTACGAGATCATCGACAGAACAATCCTCATGCGATGAGACAGGCCTTCCACTCGTGAAACGCCTGCGATTACCGCGATGTAGCACCAAGCGGAAGGCATCCTACCGTATGGCTGTACCGTACTGAGCTCGTCCCAACGGCCGCCGTCGCGGTTCACGGCGCGTCGAATCCAACATCAGCCCACGGCAGCACAGCGCCCAGCGCAGTCGACACCCGCTCGCGCTCGACCTCGCCATGCACCATCGTCAGCAGCGGCCTGGAACGTCGGTCGGCTCGCCGAGCGCGGTGAGGAAGCGGGCGATGTTGCTCGGTTCGGTGATCATGGCGACGAGCTTCATCCTGCCCTTGCAGGCCGGGCACTCGAGGACATCGAGCGCCATACCGCATGTCCACTTGTACACCCAGAAGCTTCTCAGTCGGGGCCTCTGCGGACATGGGCCTCCCGGCGCTCCGCGAGGGTGCGAGCGTCCTGCCCTGAGCTACCCCCCTTGCGCGCCCCGCGCAGAAGTCGACGAGCGCTCCCGCTTCAAGGCGCCGGCGCCGCGTCCCCGAGGCCGTCGGCGGCCCGCCCGATGCGCTCCAAGATCTCGCCCACCTCGTCGTCGGAGGTGTCGTGCTCGACCCCGGCGTACTCGCGCAGCTCCGCGGTGTACCCGGCGAGCCGCAGCTCGGCGATCGAGGCGCGCGCGCCTCGGGTTGGCACCGCCAGGTCGGAGGCGCCGTGGAAGGCCGTGATCGGCGGAAGCGTCGCCGGGCGCGGCCCCGAGCTCAGCGCCGCCGACGGGTAGAGCGACGGCGGGAGCAGACCGCTGATGGGGAAGGCGGCCGCCAGCGCCTCGGGGTGGGTGACCGCCAGGGCGAAGGTCATGATGCCGCCCTGCGAGAAGCCGGTGACGAGGGGCTGGCCGACGGTGGGGCGGGCGGCTACCAGGGCGGCGAGCGCGGCGGCGATCCGATCTGCTTCCCGCGTGACCAGGGGGGCGGCGACGTCGTCGCTGACGGAGTCGTACCAGATGTACATCCCGCCGCTCGGGTGGCCGTACGGGAGGATGAGCCGGGCGCGGCGGCGGTAGCGCCGGAGCAGCTGTAGGAAGTCCGCGGGGTCCCCGCCCATGGGGTGCAGCGCGACGATCATCGGCACCCGCTCGTCGGGTCGCGCCCCGCCCGTCATGTGCTCGAGGTAGCGCACGCCCGCGATCTCGCCCCGGATGGTGCTCCCCGGCGCTCCCGCCGGCGGCGGAGGCGCGACCGGCCCCGCTGACGGCGTCTCCGACGACGGACGCGCGGCCGCCGACCCCGCTGGGGGCGCCGGCGCCGGCTCGCGGCTGCACCCAGGCCGCGCCAGGAGGGCCACGCCGATGAAGAGGAGCAGGCGCAAGCGAAGGGGATCGGCCGACGGGTGGCGCATCGGTACAAGAGAATCGTGACGTTGCGGAGCGCGTTGGCTTGTCCTATCCGCAGGGACCCTCGCCGGAGTCGGGACGGAAGACGGAGGCCTCGGTCTGCCCGTCTCGGATCTTCAAGGCGACTGTAGCACGTGACCTCGTTATCCTCGTGCGCGACGGCTGGGGAGTTGACGGGGTATCGAACGGGCGCCCCGGCAGCGCTCAGCGCGCCGCGGCGGGGGTCGGGAAGAAGCGATTGGGGGGCCGCGCGAGCCCCAGGTTCTCGCGCAGCGTTCGCCCTTCGTACTCACGCCGGAACAGGCCCCGGCGCTGGAGCTCGGGGACGACGCGATCGACGAAATCGTCGAGGCCGCCCGGCAAGTAGGGGAACATGATGTTGAAGCCGTCGCAGCCGTTCTGGACCAGCCACTCTTCCATCTGGTCCGCGATGGTCCCGGGCGTGCCGACGAACGCGAGCCCCCCGAAGCCGCCGAGGCGCTGCGCGAGCTGCCGCACCGTCAGCCCTTCTCGACGCGCCAGCTCGATCGCGCGTTCGCGCCCGCTCTGGCCGGCGTTCGTGGGCGGGATCTCGGGGAGCGGCGCGTCCGGATCGAACCGCGATGCGTCGCAGCCGAGCGCGATCGAGAGCGAGGCGATGCTGCTGTCGAAGTGCACGAGGCTGTCGAGCCGCGCGCGCTTCTCCTGCGCCTCCTGGACGGTGTCCCCCACGACGACCAGCGCGCCCGGCAAGATCTTGAGCGTGTCGGGGTGCCGCCCCAGGCGCTCCAGCCTGCCCTTGACGTCGGCGTAGAAGCAGCGCGCGCCTTCCAGCGTGGATTGCGCCGCGAACACGACCTCTGCGGTCTCGGCCGCGAGCTGCCGGCCTGCTTCCGAGGCGCCCGCCTGCACGATCACCGGCCAGCCCTGGACCGGGCGCGCGATGTTCAAGGGACCGCGCACCGAGTAGTGCTTGCCCCGGTGATCCAGGACGTGCAGGCGCGCCGCGTCGAAGTAGATCCCGGCCTCGACGTCGCGCACGAACGCATCGTCGGCGAAGCTGTCCCAGAGCCCGGTGACCACGTCAAAGAACTCGCGCGCGCGCCGGTAGCGCTCGTCGTGCTCGACGTGCTCGGTGAGCCCGAAGTTCAGGGCTGCGTCCGGGTTCGCGGTGGTGACGATGTTCCAGCCGGCGCGCCCGCCGCTCAGGTGATCGAGGGACGCAAAGCGCCGGGCCACGTGGAACGGCTGATCGAACGTCGTCGACGCGGTCGCCACCAGGCCGATGTGCTCGGTGGCGCCGGCGAGCGCGGAGAGCAGCGTGAACGGCTCGAACGACGTGACCGTATGGCTGCGCGCGAGGGCGTTGAGCGGCATGTTCAACACGGCCAGGTGATCGGCCATGAAGAACGCGTCGAAGCGAGCCTGCTCCAGGCGTTGCGCGAAGCGCTTGAGGTGCGCGAAGTTGAAGTTCGCGTCCGGGTAGGCCCCTGGGTAGCGCCAGGCGCCGGTGTGAATGCTGACCGGGCGCATGAACGCGCCCAGCTTCAGGGTGCGTGCGACCACCGTTGAACCCCGAGCCGCGCGAGCGGCCACTTCGAGCATTTCGCCTTCATGCGGAGTGTCTACTATAACGGATTCTACGACGCTAGGGCGGATGGCGACCCGGGTTGGCCGACCAGCGGCGGCCCGGCGGCCCGACCCAGGTTGCCGGCGGGCGGCCCGACCCAGGTTGCCGGCGGGCGGCCCGACCCAGGTTGCGGCGACCCGACCCAGGTTGCGGCGACCCGACCCAGGTTGGGCGACCCGACCCAGGTTGGATTGCACGCAGCCAGAAATCTCTGACAAGGTGGAAATCCACTGCCACCAGCCTTATTCGCTCGTGCTGAACCCTCCTCGCCCCGACACCTCGCGAACCGACGGCTGTCCGAACGATGCGCAACCGTACGATCGTTGCGCAAGATCGCGTGATCGCTCAAGCCACCGAATCGCGCCATCGAGGTGATCGCCTCGTCGTTCCCCACGATGAGCGTCATGGCCGCCTGCTTGCAATGTCCTCGCGTCGAAGCACCTGGCGCACGCGTCGTGTACGCGCCTCCAGCGTCATCAGCCAAACAACGAGGACCACGACCCATGAACCGATCGCGCAAGAACCGGATGACTCCCACGATGCATCGGTACGCTCCGCCGGGCGCCCTGCTGCTCGCCGTCGGGCTCTTTCCCGCATGCGCGACGCAAGGCGGACCCGATGAGTCCGACTCCGACACGCTCGGCGCCGGGCTCGCCTCGGGCGCGACGATGACCTGCTCGAAGCTGACCGTCCTCAAGGGGTCCACCGGAGGCCAGGGCGCTCAGGCCCTGGCGACGAAAGATCTGAGCGGCACGGCCGACACGTGGAGCAAGTATGTCGAGTTCAACCCCGGCAGCCAGGCTCAGTGCGAGTACGCATTGCCGACCGGCGCCTCGGACGCCGACGTCTCGGCGCTCAGCCTGTCGGTGAACTACCGAGGACCCGCGAAGGCCCAGATGCTCTGGACCTTCGACGCCTGGGACTACAGCACCAGCACCTGGGTCAAGATCGGCGACAACGCGTTCGCTTCGTCCTGGGCCTGGAGCGCCGCCACCCTCGCGCTCCCGTCCCCGCACGCTCGGTTCGTGTCGGGCGGCAAGCTCAAGATCCGCTATGGAACCACGAGCACCGCCGACGCGTCCGACGTCGACCTGCTGGTCCTCAACGCCACCCTCACCAGCGGGCCGCCGCCCGAGTGCGTCCCCGAGACCGACGCGCAGCTCTGCTCGCGGCTCGCCAGGAGCTGCGGCCCGCTCTCCGCCAATGACAGCTGCGGCAACCCCCGCACCGTGGCGAGCTGTGGAACGTGCTCTGGCACCCAGACGTGCGGCGGTGGCGGGTCGCCCGGCGTGTGTGGCGACGCCGGCTCCACCTCCGATCCCGACCCCACCCCCGGCCCGGTGGCCGGGGCGTGCGGCGATCGCTCGAGCGGCAGGACCATCACCGTCGCGCCATCGGGCGGCGACCACAGGACGATCCAGGCCGGCCTCAACGCGGCGGCCGCGGGCGACACCGTTGTCGTCAAGGCAGGCACCTACAACGAGAAGGTCTCGTTCACGAGGAGCGGCACCGCTGCAGCCGGCTGCATCACCCTCAAGGGCGAGGCCGGCGCGATCCTCGACGGGACGGGCAAGAGCGGCGTCGGCATCGACATCTCCAGCAAGAACTACATCAAGGTCACCGGCATGACGGTGCAGAACTTCAAGGGCAGCGGCGACACGCCGATGGGCATCAGCGTGAGCGGCAGCTCGAGCTTCCTCGAGATCCGCAACAACCTCGTGCACCACATCGAGAGCTCCCAGGACGCTCACGGCATCGCCTTCTACGGGACGTCCGCGACGCCGATGACCGACCTCCTCATCGACGGGAACGAGATCCGGAACTGCAAGCTCGGCTCGAGCGAGGCGATGGTCCTCAACGGCAACGTCACCAAGTTCGTCGTCTCGCGCAACACGGTCCACGACAACGACAATATCGGCATCGACTTCATCGGCTTCGAGGGCACCGGCCCCTCGGGCTCGGACCAGGCGAGGGACGGCGTGTGCGTGGACAACATCGTCTACAACATCTCCTCGGCCGGAAACCCCGCGTACGACGGCGAGCGGTCGGCTGACGGCATCTACGTCGACGGCGGCAAGGACATCGTCATCGAGCGAAACAAGGTGGACTCGAGCGACATCGGCATCGAGATCGCCAGCGAGCACGCGGGCAAGACCACCAGCAACATCACCGTGCGGAACAACTTCGTGTCGCGGAGCTACCAGGGCAACATCATGATCGGCGGCTACGACACGAGCAGGGGCAACGCGGCGGACATCGCGGTGCTCAACAACACGCTCTACCAGGGCGCCGGCGGCGAGATCATCCTCCAGAACAACTCGAACGGCGTGCTCATCCAGAACAACATCCTCCGCGCCACGTCGGGCAACGACTACGTGAGCAGCGGCAGCAACAACAGGAACGTGACCGTCGACAACAACATCTTCTTCGGCGCGAGCCGCACCTCGGCGGGCGCCTTCTCCGACCCGCACGCGAGGTTCGTCGACCCGCTCCTCGTCGGGCCCCCGTCCGACCTCCACCTGACCAGCGGCTCGCCGGCCGTCGACGCTGGCATCGATCTGGGCAGCCGGAGCGGCGCCACCGACATCGACGGCGGCGCGCGGACGAGCGGCGCGCGCATCGACATCGGCGCCGACGAGCGCTGAGGCCGCGCCGACTCCGCGAGGCGCGGGGTCACGCAGGCCGGGTCGGGCGCCCTCGCCAGCAGGGTACAGCTATACGGTAGGATGCCTTCCGCCTGGTGCTGCGTCGCGGTAATCGCAGGCGTTTCACGAGTGGAAGGCCTGTCTGAATGAACGTCGACAGCCCCCGATCCGGCGCCTGAGATCAGCGCAACCTGCCCTCGATATCATATCATCCCACGTTCGCTGACTGTCGAAATAGGTCTTCATCCGCCGGGCGAGCGTGGGGTTCTTCGCTCGCGGGCGCGAGCCCATCACGGTGTCGCGGCGAGGGCAACGGCTTCCCAGCCGATGGACGCGAAGGAACGGCGGTTACGGCCCAGCCCGGGCGCATCGGCGCAATGGGCGTTGCCGCAGGCCGCATCCAGGTTCGTCACGCATTTCAGCAGGCCGACCTTGGGCACTTTCCGGACGAAAGCGCTGCGGGCGAGGTGGTAGGCCGGGGCCTCGCCCCAGATATTCCGGCGCATCTCCGCCAGTTCCTCTTCCCGGTAAGCCGCCAGCGGTTTCCGCCGCTCGTCGGTGGCCCGTTCGGCCCGCTTGCCCTCCAGCCAGGCGTGATGATGGCCGCTGCTGGCCAGCCGCTCGGCGATGCGGCCGATCTGCTCGTGGAACTGGGAGAAATGGCTGTCGCCCAGGTCGTCCTGCACGATGATGTCATCCACCAGGCCGATCGCCTTGGCCTCGCGGATGCCGAGCGGCAGGCAGCGCTCGGTGAGCTCCACGGCCTTGGCCAAGCCCACCCGCTTCGGCAGGGAATAGGTCCAGTATTCGGAACCGTAGAGCCCTCCCATGCCTTTGTAATGCGGGTTGAGGACGATGCCGTCGCGGGCGAGCACCCGGTCGGCGGCCAGGGCCATCATCACCCCGCCGGCTCCGGCGCTGCCGTACATGGCGGCGATCACGATCTGGTCGGATGCGGTCAGGATGGCCTCGCAGAGGTCATCCATGGCATTGATGTTGTTCCAGGACTCCTGGGCCGGGTCGGCGGCGGCCTCGATCAGGTTGAGGTGGATGCCGTTGGACCAGAAATCCCGCCCGCCCTGCAGGACGATGACCCGGGTGGGGCGGCGGCGGGCGAACAATACAGCCTGCTCCAGGCGCCGGCAGTGGTCGGTGCCCATGGCGCCGTTGTAGAAACGGAAATTCACGTAGCCGACGCTGTTCTTCTCCTCGTACCAGATGTCGCGGAAAGTCTTGCCCCGGGTGAGGGCGTCGATGAAGAGCGGCAGCTCCGGCACCTCCTGCATCGCATCGGGACCCAGCACCATGGCCGCAGGCAGCTTGAACCGCCGCTCCTCCGGGCCGTTCTTCGGCCTCAGGTGGGAAATCCACACGGCCCCGTCCACCGCTGCCCGACAGACGGCGCCATGGCGCTGGGCGATGATGTCCCCCGGCTTGCCCACCAGTGCGCTCTCCTCGTGGGCACCGAAGAGATAGACCTCTTGGCCGGCGATCTCGTCCAGCACCCCCGGTGCGCCGTCCCCGGTCCGCACCTTGCGGAGGATGTCCGCCACCCGGTCCGACTCCCAGTCGACGCGGCGCTGGGCCTGCTTCAGCACAGGCCGGAAATGGCCCATGGGCTCGGCCCGCGAGTAGTCCAGGGGCGCCGGCACGAACATCCGGCTCTCGAAGCGCTGCACCGCCACCTCCATGGCATTCACCGCGCAGCGGGTGATCTCGTCCCGATACAGGCTGCTCTTGCTGCCCTCGCGCATGGCGCAGCGGTAGGTGGCCCAGATGGGGCCGGAATCCATGTGCTCGACCGCCTCCACGACGGTCACACCCCACGCGGTTTCCCCGTTGTAAATGGCCCAGTCCAGGGAACTGGGACCACGGTCGCCGACGATGCCCGGGTGGACGATCAGGCAGAGCGTTCGGCTCCAGATGTCACGCGGAATGACATGGGCCAGCATGGGGCAGAGAATCAGATCGGGCCTGAAC
Organism: Sorangium sp. So ce693; assembly: GCF_051521375.1. Classification (NCBI taxonomy): domain Bacteria; kingdom Pseudomonadati; phylum Myxococcota; order Polyangiales; family Polyangiaceae; genus Sorangium; species Sorangium sp. So ce693. Next base: position 9,241,061 of record NZ_CP150347.1, on the reverse strand, counting down.
TGCGCGACCACTTCGCGCATCGCTCCCGCGGTCGTCGCCGCGGCAACACCCACCTGATGGCGATCCTTGAAGAGCACGTACGCCTGCTGGGTCAGGCTGTTGAAGCTGCTGGATAGCAATAGTAGTCGCATGGTTGCTCCGGACGGTTGATGGGCTTCAACAGGATTGATTGCCATGGAAAGTACCGTCGGAATGGCGGCTCATGTGCATGCGCCGCGCCAGGGCGTCGACGCTCAGGTTGGCCTCGGGATGGGCGTCGATCCAGGCCTGCAGCTCCCGGAAATCCCGCCGGGCGCCGGAGCTGTTGTGCAGGGCCACGTTGAACTGGGACTGCCCACCGGGTCGGTTGGGGAAGACCAGCAGCCAGCGCCCCACCATGGCGGTCGCCTCCGGCCCGAAATCCTCCTCGATCATGCAGAGGGCGAGGTCCATGCCCGCCGTGACGCCACCCGAGCTGTAGCGGGAGCCGTCACGGAGGGCGAGACGATCAGGTTCCACCCGGATGTCCGGGTATTCCTCTGCCAGTTGCTGGCACCAGTGCCAGTGGGTGGTGGCGCGGCAGCCGTTCAGCAGCCCGGCCTCGGCCAGCAGAAAGGCGCCGGTGCAGACCGAGCCGATCCGCCGCACCCGCTGGTCCATGCTCCGGACCCAGTCCACCAGGACCGGATTGATGCGGGCCCGGTCGATCCCAATGCCGCCCGTCACCAGCAACGTGTCGATGTCGTTCCCCACATCGGCAAGGTCATGGTCCGCAATGATCTGGAGCCCTGACATGGTCCTGATGGGTCCCGCCCGCTCGGCGATCACCGAAAATCGGTACGCCATCCAATCGGGATTGCAGGTGAGGTGGAGCCAGCAGTTGACGAAGGAGAATACTTCCAGTGGACCGCACACATCCAGGATCTGGCAGTCGGGGAAAGCCAGCATGGCAATGTGGCCGGTCTTCGGTGAGGTCGTCGGGGTGATGTCGGTCAAGGCCACCTCCTCGGACTGGGATTCCGCGCCGATTGGGGCCTGGGCTGGATGGTGCGGCGGCTTGCGCCTGTCGGCAATGTCAAAGATCCCACCTTATCTGCCAACGACCAGCCTCGGCGCCGGGATTCGTATCGCGCGCTCTTGTCCTGCCTGACCGACGCGGGCGGTAGCCGCACCTGAAAGAGGCCGCGCGCCGGGCGATCCCTGGGTATCAGGCTAGTTGTCGCTTTCCTGGATCTAGCAAGGGTAGAAGGACCTGGATAGGGCGGAGTTGGAGCCCGCGTGCGACGACCGTATTCAGCAGCATTTCGAGCCAAGATGATCCAGCGAATGACCGGTCCCAACAGGTGACGGCAACGGAGCTCGCTCGTGAGGTCAAGATCCCGCAGCCGACCTTGTCAAAGTGGCATGCCCTCTCTCAAGCAGTCATGCCGCAGGGAGGAACGCCCAACGACCTCAAGCAGCTCGCCGGACCGGTACGATCGGCCGGCGACAAGGTCCGCATCGTGCCGGCTGCCGAGCGGCTCTCCGACAACGAACTGGGCGCGTTGCTGAGGCGCGAAGGCGTGCACACGAGCGAGTTGGAGGCGTGCGGTAGTGGTCCTGCCGGCGCGCGCGTCCGGGATCTACGCCGCGGCGATGCTGGGTTCGCTGGCGACCGCGATCCTGCTGTGGCGGCGCAAGTCCGCGCCCCGCGCCGCCCAGGCGCCTCAGGATCGCGTCAAAGGGTCGTGATCGTCACGTCGTCGAAGCGCACGTCGCTCATCGCCCACGAGAACAGGGCGACCGAACCCCACGCGTACGTCACCTCGCTCGACACCGCCAGCACGACCTGATCATTGACCTTGATCCGGTGCGTCGTCCCCTCGCGCTCGACCCGCACCGTCATCCATGCGTTCTGCGGCGGCACATAGCTCGTGTTGACCGCGAGCTCGGTGAAGACGCCGTTGTCCACCCGGACCAGGCGCGCGACGCTCAAGCTCGCGTCGAACATCACCCGGTAGTAGCTCGAGCCGGTGTCGTTGATGGCGTACATGAGGCCGAAGCCGTCGGGGTCGCCCGCGTAGATCTTCGCCGACAGCGCTCCCTGCCCGAAGGCCGTGTGGGGCGCGACGAGGTAGGTCCCGCGCATGTCGACAGCTCCGTCGGCCGCGGTCTGGGGGTAATCGAACGCGCTGCCCGTCTCGGTCGCCGCTCCGCCTACCCCCCTCCAGATCGGCGAGCTGTTGGTGATGCCCTCGTTGATCACGGTCCAGACGCTCCGCGCGACGCCTTGATCGAACGTCTCTTTGAAGGGGATGGTGCCCTGCTTGGCCACGTTGACCGAGCTCAGGTCCACGGTGACGACGGAGCCGGCCGCCTTCCCGCATGAGGTGGTCTTGATCTCCTCCCAGAGGACGTAATCGTGGGAGACCCAGGTGTGCCGCACCGACTGCAGGTTGACGTTCTCCACCGGGTAAAGCGACTGATCCTGGAGGCTCGCCGCGTAGATACCCTCGTATTCGTCCGTGAGCGTGCTCTTGGCGAGGTTGGGCAGGCCGTAGAGGCCGCCCCACGTGTCGTTGTGGAGGTCCTCCCATTTCTTGTAAGGATGCCCGCTCACCGAGGCCAGCTTGTATTGCCAGCCGAAGATCGAACCCGAGGAGAAATCGATCACGTCGAAGTCGTTCAAGGACTGAGAGGCCTGCTCGCTCACATCGAAGCTGAAGCTCGTGGACGGCCCCTCGACGCCCACGCCCGCGCCGACCGAGAACCCGTTCGAGGTGGTGAACGTCGAGGACTCGTTGGCCGAGTGGGGCCTGTGGGCGTAGGGCGAGAGGCCCCCCGACAGGGGACGAAGCGAGTGCTGGAGGGTCTCCTGGAAGTAGCCGCGGTTGTTTCCCGAGTTCCACTTGAGCCCGCCGGGGTTGTACTGGGTGCCATTGCCCGCGAAGACGACGTATTTGCCCTCCGGCGCGTTGGAGGCGAGGAGCGTCACCGTGAAGTTGCGGTCGATGACGGAGCGCTGGCCGTCGTCGCCGCACTCCCAGTTGATGGAGGGGGACGTCACGTTGTACGAGCGGTAGGTGCCCTCGGGCAGAGGCTCGGTCACGAGCTGGGCGAGCGCGTGGGTCTTGTGGTCCGCGAGCAGGCCCTTGATCTCGGCGAGGAGCTCGCCCCGGGCAGGTAACGCCGTCTGCGCGATCTCGGACCTCGAGGCGATCCGGGGCTTTGCGTCGATGGTGATGGGCTCGGCCTCGGGCGCCGCGTCGAACAGCGCGTCGAGCTCGGCCTCGCTCCTTTCGAGCCTCTTTCCGAGCTCGGCCCGCTCGTCCGCGGTCATCCGGGCGTACCTCGCCTTCGCGGAGGCCGGCAAGCGCACCGAGCTATGCTCCTCGGTCTCGTCGCCGGTGACGTCGCCAAAGACGCGCACGTCGAAGCGCTGGCCGCCTGGGCTGGGCGCCGCGTAGATGACTTGCGCGGACATCCCGATGCCCAGCGCCAGCGCGACCTTCTCGGCGTCGCGCGCGTTCTCGAGGATCACAGGCACCCCCGCGAGGCGCGCTGCCCGGAACAGGGACGCGTAGGAGCGGATGTCGTCGGCGCTCGCGGCCTCGGCGTCGATGAGCACGGCGGACGCCTCTGCCAGGCGGCTCGCGGGGCTCGGATCCGCGATGAGGTCCGCCCGGAACCTCGAAGGGGCGCCGTCCATGAGCTCCGCGAGCAGAGGGGCCTTTTCGCGTCGAATGGACGTGAGAGCGACGACAGGGCCCGTCGTGACAGCGGCTGGGTCGCTGGGCTCCTCGGCGCCCGGTTCGTGGTCAATGAAAGGATCCGCCTGGGTCTCTGGGGCAAGGCCCCCGCAGCCCGCGGCGGCCAGGACGGTGAGGGCCAGGGGAGAGAGGCGAGCCAGAAAGGTGAATTGTCGCATGGGGGTCCTCCCGGAACATTCGTTGCAGGGTGAGGTCGGACGCGCGGGTGGTGGGGGCGCCGATGCCCTTCGCTCCACGCGCTTCAAACCCTTTCCGTAAACGGAGAGGAAGACCCGACACGGGCTCGGTCGATTTCTGGATCGACCGAGCCCGCGCTCTCCGAGTCCCGCGGCGCGCTACGGAGGCTCGATCGCGATGGCATCCTGGGGGATGACCTCCCGGACGCCGGCGTCCTGGTGCCAGTTCTCCGGGATGTTCGGAGGCCAGACTCCGTTCGAGCACGCGCAGACGGTCGGCGACGAGGCGCCGTCCTCGCTCGGGTCGAACCCAGCGGCCTCCTCGATGCCCGGCTCCTCCTCGGGCGGGTCATGCGCGTGCTACGGGCAAGAGACCTCCGTCGGCAGCGGCTCACAGCCAGCGACCCCGCGGTGGTGGGAGCAGCACCCTCGGTGAGGCCCGTGGCAGCGGCAGGTGGGGCTCATTGTCCCGTCTCGACACAAGAGGCCCCGCAGCTACTCGAACTCGGCCCGCTCAGCGCGGAGGAGAGGCGCCTCCTTCGCCTTCATCAGGGTGAGCGCCTCGCGGAGGTCCAGCGCGGCTCGGTCCTTGGCTTCGATGGGGTCGAGGAGCTCTCTGGCACGGCAGTAGGCGTGCTTCGCCTCACCGCCGTCGCTCGTGAGGACCTCGGTCGCGAGGGCGGCGCGCTCCGCCGGCGGCCTGGTCGCTCGGGCGGGGGCTGCTGTCCGGCGGCGAGAGGTCGCCGAACGCCCCCGCGACGATGAACGCGAACATCGCGGACAGCAGGAGTACGACGCCAGCCTTCTGGATGAACGTGAGCCCGCCTCAGCCCGAGTCGTCAGCGGCCGCTTGGGCGCGCCGCACCCGCTGGCACGCATCGCAGTAGGTTTGACCCTCCGGCGCCCGCATGTCGCACCGCTCGCAGCGCGCCGGGTCGTCGTCCCCCACGCAACCAGGCTACCAGGATCCGGAAGCGACCGATTGCCGTTCTGGCGCTCGTTCCACCCCGTTGGTGCACGGACGCTACAGGCTGTACACCCACCAGACGCGCATCACGCCGTCCCAGGGGTCGAGCGTGGTGAGGACGCGATACCGCCCGACGCGCAATCTCATGACACCGGCATGGTCAGCGGGGACGCGGCGGACGTCGCCCTCGCCGGTCGTGGCGAAGCGCTGCACGGCCGCGTCGATGCGTTCACCGTCACGCCAGTGGATCCGCTGCAGCGAGATGATGCCCGACGGCATCCACTCGACCTCCCAGCTCATCGACGCAGGCGCGCGCGCATCAGCTCGTCGAACTCCGCCCCAGCGCCTTCGGCTTCTGCCCGCCGCCGGAGCTCAGTCGTGACCACCTCGTGCGGGATCCCCTGGCCGTCCGCCCCAGCCTCCATCGCCGCGCGCTCCTCCTCCGTCAGCGGCTCGTCATCGATCGGCGCGTGCAGAACGGCCTGCCACACCGGGTCGTTCTCGGGGATGACCGGCTGCCGAGCAGGCGCGGCGCTGTCTCGTCGGGGGCTCATGCCTGAGATGCTACTACGGGCCCCTCGTCAGATCGACGGCGCAGGATGTGGAAATTGTAGACCGCTGACGGCAATGCGTGGCGTCAGCGGAGCCGATCCCGCTCCCGACCCGGAGGGGGTCGGCTACCAATTCTCCATCGTCTACGCGACAAAAGCCTTTACGTGCGCTCCTGCTCATGCAGACTCGCCTCTGTCAGGCAACGGACCTCCTGATCCCGTGCATGCTGTTTCACTGCCACGTCCGTCTGTTCGCGGGTGGGGGGCAGCGAGGCCCTCATCGCCTCCACGCCTAGGCCGAGCCACCGCCCGGCTCGCTGCGCCAGGCGGCCACAGCCTTTCCGTGTTGTCGGTTCCCCCCGCCAGCAGGCATCACATCTCGGACGGCAGTTCGCGCGCGGCCTCCGCTCATCGCCGCCCAGGACGACCAGCCCCGCGCCCGGCGCAGGTCGCCAGCAGCTTCCGAGCCTCCCGCGCCGAAGTCGCAGTCGGGGCGCCGCCGGGGTACTACCGGGCCGCCGCGGCGGCCGAGGCGGGGCGGGTGGTCGACGGGGGCGGGCGGCCGACGCGGGGCTGTCGGCCCTGCCGGGGGCGACGGACGCGGGCCCCTGGGACGCGACCAGCGTGGCGAGCGTCAGCGGGGCTGCTCGGCCGGGGCGCTGTCCGGATCGGGGCGCGGCGCGCTCGGCCGGGAGGACGGTAGCGGCGAGGGGTCCACCGCCGAGTTCACGCGCCCGCGCCGGGCGGTGTCAACGTCCGCCTTGCCCGCGCACGAGGCGCGCAGGGCGCGGGCCGATCACGGCGGCTGTCACTGCTGCTCGCGAAAGAACTCGATGCTTTGCCTCATCGCCTCCGGGACGGAGGTGAAATGATCCCCTGCGACCGGCACCACCTTGACGTCGAGCCCGCTGCGCTGCGCCAGCAGGGCGAGCCGCTGGCTCGCGGGGCCGAAGAAGCGCTCTCCGCCGGACAGCCCGTGGTACAGCCGCACCGGGCACCGAAAGCTCGTCGCATACGCGACCGCATTGGCCGCACTCGTGGTTGAGCGCGACCGGCCCTGCTGGTCCCACGGCAGCCGGTCCTCCCCAAAGCTCGGGGCGCTGATCGAGCGCGACTTTGCCTGGTGCTGGGCGGTAAACACGTACGGCAGGAGATACTAGGCAAGACCCGTCCGAGAACCGCTCTAATAGCCGAGCTCGAGATTGTTGTTCATCGCGAACTGCCCCTGGAAGAGGTCCGTGATCTCGACGATCTGGTTTGCCGGAATACCCCGGCCCGAGCTGGAGAAATAACACACCGCGACGCAGGTCATCGCGCCGTAGGCGAGGGCAACCTCCTCGTCGGGCCCCAGCGCCACCGTAGCGCCTTCATTGGTATTGAGCAATTTGGTGCGCCCAGCGGTGCGATGGAGATACGGGAACGCGATGCCGGCAGGCGGCACGATGCTCGCCGCATGGAAGACGCTGCTGAACGTGACAGGCTTCTGGCCGATGTTCCTGGCAGCAGCGATGATTGGCATGGTGTTCTCCTTCGAATGTGCCTTCATGTCGAGATTCCGGCGCGCAGCCCGTTCCAATTCGAAGCCGCATGCTCGCCATCGGCGCCCGTCGTCTGGATCGGCCCAGACGCCACACCCCAAGCATGCTCCAGCGGCGAAGCTCTGTAAATGGCTGGAACCGACCGGAGGGTCTCGTTGCTCGACCGCGAGGGACCGCGGATTTGTACCGCGACCGTCAGAGAGCGGTGAATTGCACAAGCCTTACACGTCGGTGCGGGCGCGGAGGTTGCAGCGGACGGAACCGGGGACGGCGCGTTCCATATCGGCTGTGGCGCCGTCGCCGGAAGGGATGGATTTATGGCCACCAAAACAGAGCGCAGGGAAGCGGGGCAGGGAAGGCCGGCGCTGGTCTCTTTGACGAGCCCGGCAGTGGTCCTCCAGGGTTACGACAGCGTCAACGGCGACGCCCGGCAGACCGCCCTCAAAGGCGAGACCGCCTCCACCGGCGCCAACGTTATTATGTACCATCGGATCTGCACGGACCTCGAGAGCCTGAGCCAGGCGCTGCAGATCAACCAGTCGCTCTCGGTCGGCATGGCGTCCGTGGGCAGCGTCGACGAGAAAATGGAGTTCATCCACAACCTCACGGTCACGACCTACAGCGTCTCGATCGTGGTCTACGTCAGCAAGATCATCAGCACCGAGACGGTCACCAATGCCTGGATCAAGGACGATGTTGTACCACCCACGGACGACGCGGCGCTCAACGAGTTCTTCCAAATCTACGGCGATTCCTACGTGTCCGCGCTGACCCGCGGCGGCGAGTATTACGCCGTGTATACGTTCCACTCGCAAACCCAGGACGAGCAGACGAACGTCAAGGCGACGATCAATGCCCATGGAGTCGTGGGCGGGACGAACATCAGCACCGACCTGCAGATCCAGCTCGACGAGATCCGCAAGAGTACCCAGGTGTACGTGGAGGTGCAGCAAGGGGTGCGGGGTGTCGCCAATCTGGAGCTCCCGAAGGATGAGGAGATCGTCGAATTCGCCCGGACCTTTCCGACGCGAGACCTCACCGCGCCGGTCATCACCAGCTTCCAGTCCGCCGGCTACGAGACCATCAAGGGGATCGGCACCCACTTCTCCAAGGTAAAGAACAACCGCCTCAAGTTCGTGGGCACCAAGGTGAAGCCTGGTCTCTCGGCCAAGCTGGCGTACGTCCTGATGCTGAAGAATCAGATCGATCTGCTCCACCAGATCTATGATTTCTACGGCGGACACTCGGACACCGCCCTCGATCAGGTGGCAAACGAGGTCGATGCGGATCTGGACGCCATCAACAATACGATGAATGATTATTCGAATGATCCCACCGCGGAGCTCGAGCATCCCGACCTCAAGTCGCTGAGCCACAAGAAGATACCGATGCTCAACTACAGCACCTTCTACACGCCCTATTACGGGAGCCCCGATCCGGGAGTAGGCTTCCCCTTCGATGACGTCGACAACATCGGCAGCTACCTCCAGCTGCGGACGCATATCACGTCGATCCAGTTCTGGGCCACCGATCAGGTCTTCAAGTTTGTCACCAGGTACGCGGACACGAGCAAGGAGTCTGAAAAAGTTCACGGCGGCGATTTCGGCACCCCGAGCAACGTGCTCTCGCTCCAGACCGGGCAGTACGTCCAGCAGATCACCGGGACGTCCGCCGTGAACAGCACCGGTAACGTCAGTATCACGTCCCTTGGGATCACGGCCACCAACAGCGACGGCAGCAATCCCAGCACCGTGCAAGGCGGCATCCCCGCGGGGGTCACCTTCGCCTCCTTGAGGCCGGCCGATACCTTCGTCCTGGGATTCCGTGGCAGGAACCGCAACGAGCTCCACGCCCTCGGGCTCGTCTGCGCAAAGTTCTTGGATGCAACCTGGCAAAAGGCGCCCTGGAAAATCTAGACCTCCTCGACGGGCCAGTAGCCTCTTCCATCCGAAGTTCGTGCATGACCTACAAGACTTCGGCGCGCGTCCCAGAGCGTGACGCCTCAGAAGTGCAAGACCGAGCCATGCCTTTGAACACTGACGCCTGGGATCACCTGACCGCTGTTCGACGCACCGATGAGCGGCGCCATGAAGATGGAGGGGCTTTCGCGAGATTTGCGGCTCGTCGACCTCATGGTGCCAGAGCTCGATGCGGTCCCGCGGGACGCCGAGGAGCAGGAGCACCAGCGCCATGCTGTCCTTGCCGCCCGAGAGTCGCGCGGCGTACTACCCAGCGGGTCGTAGCGATCCTGAGCAAGCACCGTCGCTCGCTCGACGGGCTCGGTCACGAAACAGAGAGCGCTGCCGAGCGCGACCCGGCGCTTGCCTCGTGCGTCGGCCCAGCAGCGCGCACGCCTGCGCTGCGCGTCGGCTGCCATCCTGGGCGCGGGCGGGCTATCCCGGAAGGTGGGGCTCACGCAGCGGAGTTGACGTCACGACGTTCACACCGCGACGACCCCGCCGTCCACGAACAGCTCGGCGCCCGCGACGTAGCTGCTGTCGTCCGACGCCAGGTAGAGCACGGCCTTGGCGACCTCCTCCGCGCCCCCGAACCGCCCGAGCGGCACGGACTGACTGAGGGCCGAGATCTGCGCCTCTGCAGCCTCTGTGTGGCCGCCGACGAAGCGGCGCATGCCCGGCGTGTCGATGGCCCCCGCCGAGACCACGTTCACGCGGATGCCGGAGCCTTTCAGGTCGGTCGTCCAGGTCCGCGCGAACGAGCGCACGGCGGCCTTGGTGGCGTTGTAGACCGACTGATTCGGGAAGCCTTTGCTCCCGCTCATCGAGCCGTTGAGGACGACGACCCCTCCGCTCTTCATGAGAGGCAGGGCCTTCTGCACCGTGAAGAGCAGCCCTTTGACGTTCGCGCCGAAAATGCGGTCGAAGTGGTCTTCGTCGATCGCGCCCATCGTCGCGACCCCGGAGATGCCGGCGTTGGCGAACACGACGTCGAGTTTGCCCTGCTCTCGCCGGATCCGCGCGAAGAGCCGGTCGAGGTCGGCCAGGTTGGCGACGTCGCCCTGGACGCCGACGGCGCCGCCTCCGATCTCCTCGACCGCTTCGTCGAGCCTCTCTTGCCTCCGACCCGTGACGTAGACGGTGGCTCCCTCCGCGACGAAGAGCTTCGCCGTCGCGAGCCCGATGCCGTCGCTCCCGCCCGTCACCACCGCGACCTTCCCGTTCAATTTCGCCATTGGACGCTCGCTCCTTGTGGATGCGCACCCCCGATATTCACACTGTGAACATAGGCGCCAGAGTTCACAGTGTCAACATCGCGTCGCACGAGCGCGCGAACGGCGCGGTTCGGGCCGGTCGTCAGGACGCGAGGGTCACGGGCGCCGTCGCCGAGGCCCCTTCGCGCCGGCCTGGCTCGCGCCGAGCCCTCGAAGCGCGAAGTCCAAGAGGCCCTCGAGCACCTCCGCGCGCGAAGCGACCGTGGCGAAGGCGCCGTCGAGCACCAGCGAAGCGAAGCCGTGGACCACGGTCCAGGCGCGGATCTCGCCGTCGATGCGGCTCTCGGGCGGGATCACCCCGCCGCTCACCAGACGGTCGAGCGCCTCACCGAGGATCCGATCCGCCGTGGGATGGTCCGCGGCGTCCGCACGTGGCTCGCGCCTCATCTGACACAGGCCGCTCGGCCCGTGCATGAGACGAAAGAGCTCCGGTTCCTCCGTCGCGAAGGCGACGTACGCGCGACCGATCGCCTTGAAACACTCGATCGCGACCTCCGCGTCGTCTCGTCTCTCGAAGGCTCGCTCGGCGTCGGCCATCTTGCGTCGCATCCTCCGCGCGAGCTTGTCCGCTTCCGCGCTCGCGACCGCCGTGAGCAGCGCGGACTTGCTGTCGAAGTGCCGGTAGGTCGCGTTCGCCGAGACCCCGAGCGTCCGGGCGGCGTCGCGGAGGCTGAAGCCCTCCGCGCCGGAGGTGCGCACGAGCTCGGTCGCGGTCTCCACCAGCGCATTGCGCAGATCTCCGTGGTGATAGGCGGCCTTGGCGTCCGTCATCCAACGGAGGGTGACACCGTGAACCTCGGGCGTAAAGCGCCCCGTGGCTCGCGAGCGTGCCGCTCAAGCAGCGCCGCGCCCGCAAGCACTGACTTCCCCGCGTGGTCTTCACCGGGTAAGTTCACCGGCGCGAGTCGCGCTTTTCACCGGCGCTCGGCGCGTCTTCATCGGCATCGCCGTGCGTTCTTCACCAGTGAACTTCACCAAAAAACTGACGGGCGGCACCAGAATACCGCTCACCTTGTGGACTCGAGAGAAGACAACAGGGAGACGAGGAGGCGGGGAGGAAGAGAAAGAAAACATCTCCTCGTCTCCGTGCCTCCCTGTGAAATTTCTGCTCCTTCTCGGGTTTTCAGCCTGTTCGGCGCGCTAGGGTCTGTGCGGCGATTCGCGGCTGCATACGAGATGAATACGTCAATCGGGACGTCCGCAGGAACCACGAGGATAGCGTAACGGGAAGGAGCCAGGCGGACGAGCGGAGCGGGCTTTCATCAAAGCCTTTCGTTGTCATCCAGATGCTGGCAAGTCTGTACATCGAAGAGGGCTGGCCCCGAGGTGCAAGGCTTGTCCTCCGGCATCCGTCCTGTACGAGGACCGGCTGCATCCGCACCGGTCGAATGGCATGGATCGCTGGAGACGCCATTGCGTCGTCCCAGACCGAACGCTTCAACGAGGCGCCCGTCCCCGCCGGCCCTGGCCGGCCAGCGCGACCAATTTGCCGAGGGGGGAAGGAGAATTCAATCCTGTTCGTGGTAGGTTCACGCATTGCGCGCCTGCCCGAACGACGATGCAGCTCCGCTCGCATCCTTCGGCGGAGCCGTCCTCGAGCGCCGCGTGGACACGCAGGTGAACATTCTCGTTGATGGGGGCCCGATGATACGGATGAGGCTTCTTGGATTGTTGATGGCCGGCCTCTCGCTCTCGCTCGTGGCATGCGGCGATGGCGAAGGGAGCAATGGGGGCAAGGCCGGCGGCGAGACCGGCGGCGGAAGCGACAGCGGCGACGGGACCGACACCGGCGGCGGAAGCGACAGCGGCGGCGGGACCGGCACCGGCGGCGGGACCGGCACCGGCGGCGGGACCGGCACCGGCGGCGGAAGCGACAGCGGCGGCGGGACCGACACCGGCGGCGGAACCGATACCGGCGGCGGAAGCGACACCGGAGACGGAAGCGACACAGGCAGCGGAAGCGACACTGGCAGCGGAAGCGACACTGGCAGCGGAACCGACACAGGCAGCGGAAGCGACACTGGCAGCGGAAGCGACACTGGCAGCGGAACCGACACCGGCGGCGGGGATCCTCTCGACGGCGAGCAGCTCGGCGAGCTGACGGCCGCAGAGGCCCAGCAGGTGTGCGACGCCGTCACCGGGTCACTCGATCTCTCGAAGGAGGACCTGTGCGACCTCACCGGGGTGCTCGCCAGCGTCGTGGATGGAACGGACTGCGAGACCGCCAGGGCGGATTGCATCCGAGCTCCGGAGGCGCCCGAGCCGACCGGCTCGTGCGACACGGCCGGCTTCGCGGGGTGCACCGCCACGGTCGCGGAGCTCAAGGCCTGCATGATCGCCACGGGCGACGCCTTCGAGGCGATCACGTGTGCGTCGTCCATCGACGAATTCTCGCCGCAACCCGCGGCGTGCGCGGCCGTCAACGTGAAATGCCCAGGGCTCCTCGCAGGCGCCTGAGCAGGAGCGCGGGGGCGAGGTCGACATGCGCCCCCTCGCGCGCGAGCTCGGCTACCGCCAGAAGCACGTGATCGGCCTGTTCCGCGAGCACGTCGGCGTCCCCCCAAGCTCCTCGCACGCCTCGTGCGCTTCGACCGGCCGGTGCGGCACCTCAAGACGGGCGCCACGGGGACGTGGGCGGTGCTCGCCCAGCGGTTCGGCTACTGCGACCAGGCGCACCTCGCGCGGGACGTGGCGCGTAGGTAAAAGAAGCCGGAGCCTGTCTCCTATTTCTTCCCCACGCGCCTCTTCATCGCCGCGAGCTCCGCGTCGATCTCGGCGTCCACGTCCCTCGACGGGAGCTCCCGGGCGGAGCTCGGGGACGGCTCCCCGGGAGGGGCGGCCGGCGCGGGCTTCTCACGGTCGAGGCCGACCGCTCGCGCGACGCGCTCCGTGAGCGAGGCCTTCGGCTCCTCCGGGAGCGGCGGGACGTCGGCCGGGTCGAACGCCGTCAGGCACTGGCCGCACTGGACGACGTCCTCGGCGCTGTCCCATAGCGAGACGGCGACGAACAGGCTCACGTTGAACGTCTTCTTCGCCCGGTAGAAGACCCCGGCGGTCCCGCACTGCGGACACCCGCCCCGGAACTTCTCCCCCGATCGCTCCACCCGCTCGCGGGTGCCGAAGATGAGCGGGAGCTTCATGGATCGCTCCGTATCACGGTGCGCCCCGAGCGTCACGCGACGGATCTACCGCGCCCTGTGCATGGACGGGCAGAGCGTGGAAGAGGCCCAGCGTCGCAGTCGACACGGGTGCCGTTCGCGCGATGCGCGTCGATCGAGTCATTGGATGTTCCCTCGTTGCCTTGAAGGACCTATGCACGTAGGTAAACGGTACAAGGTCTCTCGTGAGTTGGCATAGCCCATCATCGAATTAGTTGTTGCGGCGCGCGGCCGAGCTGTAGGACAATCGTTCCGTGAATACGCTCGGCTCACGTCTCCACGGGTTCGCGCTGTTCTCCCTGATGCTCGCCGTCTCTGCCGGGTGCGGCAGCTCGTCCGACGACGCCGACGCCCCGGCGAGCGGCCAGGGCGACGACGAGCCGCCCCGGATGGTCGGGATGACGGCGGCCCACAACGCGGCGCGCGCCGCGGTCGACCCGCCCGCCGATCAGCCGCTGCCCCCGCTCTCGTGGTCGTCCGAGCTCGCCGCGGTGGCTCAGGCCCATGCCGATAAGTGTGTGTTCCGCCACAGCGCGAACGGCTACGGAGAGAACCTCTTCGCGACGTCGAGCGGCGCCTCACCCGCCCCCGAGGATGTCGTCGGCTCGTGGATCAACGAGGCGGTGAGCTACGACCTCGCGAGCAACGCCTGCAGCGCCGCCACGTGCGGCCATTACACCCAGGTGGTCTGGGCCGACTCCCTGCGGCTCGGCTGCGGGATCGCCAGCTGTGCGGACGGCTCACCGTTCGAAGGGGGCAGCGCCTGGCAGTTCTGGGTGTGCACGTACGATCCTCCCGGCAACTTCGTCGGCGAGCGCCCCTACTGAGCCGAGCGCGCAGCGCGCCCTGAGCCTTGCTAATGAAGAGTCGCGGCATCTTCTTCGCGCCGATCGCGACAGGCGCGAACCGCGCCATGGGTGAGCTCCGGGTCACGGGGAACGGGCCCAAGGAGATTCCGGGTGATCAACGGAAATTCATGGAGCTCCAGAGTCGACAGATAGAAGAGGCAGTGACGGCGGCGGGCGCCGAGGGCATGGTCATCACGCCCTTCGGCGGAGGCAACGTGGCCTCTCTCGACAAGGGCGCAGGAAGACGCCGCGGCGGCACAGGAATCAAAGTATTGTTGCGCAGGACAGGCGCGAGGGTGCGCAGGAGGACGCCGCCAGCGGCGCAGGACCCGTGCGACTGTCACAAAGGACACCGAAGTAGCTGCGCAGGAGGGACGTCGGGGCTGCCCAGGAGGGCGCCACGGCCGTTGATGGGGCGTTTGCGTATCGACGGTTATCCGATCGCTGGTTGATCACTCGAAGTGCGCCCCCTTGACCTGGCGTGCGCCGCCGCGTAACCATCGCCTTCGGTGGCTCCAGAGTGGAGCGTGGGTTCTCTAGGAGAAGATGGTCATGCAAATGTATTACTTGATCCCGCTCGTGTTCATGGCGGCCGCTTTCGCGTACTCGATGCACGTCCGCAAGAAGGCCATGGCCGAGGCCGCCAACATGACCCCGGAGGAGATCGAGCAAAAATTCAGCGACTTCTACGCCCAGTATTACGAGCTCCAGCCCGACGAGCGCATCATCGGCAACTGGAGCGGAGTCGAGTACCAGGCGCCCGCCGGCACGGCCCGCCGCATCGCTGGCGGAGTCCTCAACGCCGCATCTGCCGCCATGATCGGCGTCTCCACCTACGTTCCCAACGTTCACGTCGGCCTTACCAACCGCGGCCGCGTCCTCGTCTCTCGCGAGTACAGCGACTTCGGCAAACGCGGCAACTACAAGCACCTCGCCGCCCTCGATCAGGGCACGCGCGCCTTCAACCAAGACGCGGCGTATCCCGGCCAAGACATCGGCCCCCGCCCCGGCAACCCCTTCAACCCTCTCGTGAGCCTCGAGTTCATCCAGCTCCGTTCGCCGAGCGGCGACACATACGAAGCGTGGCTGTCCCCGCAGGGCAGCCGCCACGGCCAGCACGGATTCAGCTCGATCTTGCAGTCGCTCGGTTGAGCGCAGCGAGCGGGGCGACGCTGACAAAACCACTCATCCCTGCCAGTTTGCAGCCTCATGGGGCCACCTGATGGCGTTTTTTGCAGGGTCATGGGGCCACCCCAAACGCAGCAGGATGGGGCGACCCGCGCGGGGGCGTGACCCAGTTTTTTACAAGGTCATGGGGCCAGCTTCCGAGGATTTTGCAGCCTCATGGGCCCATCTCGGGCGTTTCGTACCTATCTGGCGTGCGGGGACTTCTCACGGGGATTCTGCCGTTTCATCGCGACGCGTGTGGTCACGATCTCTTCGTCGTGGAAGTACATGGGCCTGATGCCGTGTTTCCAACCGCGGCGTCGGTCAAGCGAGAGGCCGTCCGGCGGAACCTACCGCTCGGCCGCGGCTACGACGTTGGCCGGGGCTTGTCGAGCAAGGGATGGCGGAAGCCTGCCGAGGCGTTACCTTCCCCGATCCCTCTCAGCCGATCCGGCCGCATGGACGCGGCTCCTCGGCCTTGAGGGTACGGAGGGAACCATGTCCGGAGGCAAGGGTGGCGGCGGCGGTGGTGGCAAGGGTGGCGGCGGCGGTGGCGGCCACGGAGGAGGTGGCGGTGGTCGTGGTGGTGGCGGCGGTGGTGGTGGTGGTGGCGGCGGGAAGGGCGGGGGAGGCGGGGGCGGCGGGAAGGGAGGCGGGGGCGGCGGCAACTGGCCGAGCACGACCGGCAACCCGTCCGGCCCCGGTCGAGGGAACGCCCCGCCGTCGAAGTAGAACCTGAGCCGCTCCTACGCGGCGATCCGGAACTGTCTTCGGCTGATTCCGGCGGACTGGCCGGAAGGTGGCGAGCAGGCTGTCGATGTGGCCGAGCGCTGGGCGGCGCAGATCCGCGGGGGGATCTTCGCGACCATCCTGGGCGACGCGAGATAGCCGCACCACACGAGGGCTGCGGCGAAGGTGGCCGTATCCGGGATCGCCGCCAGCGCCGCCTCGGTAGGCGGCGGGCGCGGGTCCTGGTCTTCCGGCTCAGGGGGCATGGCGAGTCCCTCTATCACTTCGGTCTACAGGGCTGAATTCAGTGGGCCAGCTGGCTTCCGATCGCGGGTTTTAGGATAGCCCTCACAGGCGAGCGAGCCGTCCGTCTTCGAGCAGCACCCAGGGGGCCACAGGTGAGTAAGCCTCGGTCCCCGCTACGGGAAGGCGCGGCGCGTCCGCGAGCTGATCAATTCCCCTGTCTCGGAGCTGCGCGCCACGTTCGGTGAGGCGGTACACCCACGACTTCATCGCAACGTCAGGCCTCACGTCGGGTGCGCGTTCTACGAACTCGTTCGAAGCGTGCCTCGCCCATTGGGCCAGACGATCTTCCAGGAACAGGTCGCCTGTACAGGAGAGGAGCTCCCGCAGCTCCAATCCAGACTGCGACTTGTGGCAGAGCACGGACACGTCGGTTTGGTACTCACCTACCGAGAGGATGGTCAGGATGAGTTCATCGAGTTGGCTGAGGTGCAGGGTACCTTCCGTAGTCTTCCTAGGAAAGAAAGACGACAGAAGTCCCCATAAGGGAGCAAGTTCCGGAAATCCTTCGACACCAGCCATGCAGCTTTCGACGAAGGGCAAAGGATCCTCATCAGCGTAGCCTTCCCAGAGGCGAACGGCACGATCGTAGCGCTCCACTGGCCACGGGCACGACTTGGCGAGACGATCCAGAAGAACGTTGTCGAGATGGTCGGCGACCGACGCGGAGCAGGTGAACCGCGGCACGCTCGGTGGCTCGCGGAACCTATTCATTGTGCCGTAGACACGCTCGAACTCGACGATGAGGACGTCACTGCACGCGATCCCGATGTGCCGCAGCCAGCTACAGACCCTCCATAGGTTCACTCGTTCATGGAGGCTCACTGATACCCACAAGACGACGGGCAGCTCCCAGCGAACATCCTGCGAATAGAGCTGATCCCACTTGTGGCCCGATTCGTCTGCACCCGAGCGCATCTCAGACAAAGAGCACCAGGCCTCACGCGTCCGGACATGTTCCAGGGCATCGAGGCGGCTCGGCCCGACAACAAGGCAATCTGACGAACGCACGACGTTGGCCGCGCCGAGTTGCACAAGGCGGTCTGCTGTTGGCGGGTCAAAGGCAACATGCGTCGCATCGAGAAGGGCAGGCAGGTTCGTCGTGTTCATTCGAATCCACAGCTGTAGCATTCACTGTACTTGTACGGGCGCTTATCCTGACAATCCTCGCGACAGTAATCACAAAGGCTCCGATGGCCGATCGGACGCGTGCACGGCCGCCCCATGTTCCTGCACTTTTCGTACATCTCGGTACATTCGTGAACTGGCGTGCAGCCTGCCATTAACGCGGACGAGTCGCTGCCCACGTCTTCGTTTCCGCCTTCGTCTTCTTCGCCGTTACTTGGAAAATCTCCCGCCCCTGCGGATTCTGTCGGGTATCCAGCACCCGCGCTTCCCGGCTCCACTGTGTCGCAAGTGTAGGACAAGTCGCATGCCGACACGAGCATCGCTGCGAGCCCGCCACACAACACGAGCGCGCTCGCCTTCATCACCGACCCATGTTCCATACATTTCCCCGTTTCGGATGCGCGCATCGATCCCCTACCGGAAAGTCGGCGTCAATCGGTGATCTGCAATCCTGCCCCGCGGTTATGCGCCCGGGGAATGGGCTCGGCGGGTTGCGTCGAGCGTCGGCACCGTCGCCATCCGTCCAGTGGGCAAGTACGTCCTGCGCGGATCTTATGACGCCTCTAACCGGACCTTACGGGCGTCGCCCTGGGCTCGTCTGCCTCCGCAGATCGTCTGCGGACCGCGTCGTCCTTCCGAGAAGATCCCGACTAGTCAGGAAACCGGAACGTCTCGGCGGCGATGCCCTCCTCCCCGGTGACCTCGTTGCCGGACCAGATATCCCAGCTCACGCCGCCCTTGCCTGGCAGTCCGAGCTCATAGGAGACGCCCTCCAGCGTGAGCTGATCCTCGTCGAGGTAGGCGATGCCGATCGAGTCGCCGCCACGCCCGGGGCCGCCGTAGCCGCCGTAGCCCCCATCGCCCCCGTTGGCGCCGTGACAGGACCACATGCCGCCCCCCAAGGCGCCTCCCGGAGCGCCTCGGCCGCCTAGACCGCCTCGCTCGGGGGGCCCGCCGTCGCCGCCCTCTCCGCCCCAGGATGTCACGATCTCGCTATCGCGCAGGGTCAGCTTGGCGTGAAGGGCGACGATGCCGATCGAGGGCCAGGCGTTCTCGCCCCCTTGGCCGCCTCGACCGCCACAGCCGCCGGCGCCGCCGGAGCCGCCGCCGGCGCCTCCCTTCGACGCCGCACCGCACGCGGAGAGCCCTCCCCGACGGCCGCCACCCCCGCCGCCGCCCTGGCCCGGCATACCCCTGCTCCCGTCCTCGGCTTTGTCTCCCTCCCATCCTGTCTCGGTGATGCGCCCCCTGCCCTTGCCGGCTGCACCGATGAAACCGTGCGCGCCGTGGAGCGCCACCTGTCCATGTTCGCACCCGGTGCTCGGCACGTCCCCGTCTCCCCCCCGCCCGTACGTCGGGCTGGACGCATCGAACGGCAGCCCGTCCTCGCCGTCGCCAGCGCCGTCGGGAAGCCCGTCCCCTCCCTTCCCACCGACGCTCGGGATCCCTCCATCGCACGCGTTCACCGCCGCAGGGGCGCCAGGGACGACGGCCGCCGAGCAGGCGTCGCCCCCATACTGCCCATCGGGCCCCTGCGCTGCCTCGTTCGGATAGGGCCATTTCTCGCCGTTGTGGCCCGACCAGCCCCAGGCCGCGCTGGTCCGGCCCCGGATGAGCTCCACGGCCGTGCCGGACTGGACGAGCATCCCGATCGGGCCGTTCGAAAAGAACCGCATGTCGACGATCGTCGATACCCCGTCCGCGGCGCCGGTGTCTCCGGGGCTCGCGGGCACGACGGTCAGGACAGGCTCGAACGTATCGACGATCTGGAGTGTCGGGCGCCCGCCAGCCTCACGCGCAAAGCCCAAGCAGTGGTATCCGCCGATGAGATCGACGCCGGACGGCAGCGCGAGGGGGCCGAAGAACCCATCGTTGCACGCGAAGACGCGCCCTCGTCCGGTGCGCGCGAGCTCGACGCCGCGCTGCAGCGTACGCACCGGCTTGTCCTTCGTGCCGGGGTTCGCGTCGTCCCCGTTCCCGAACATCCCCGCGACGAACACCCCGCAGCCATCCTCCAGCACGTTGGCGGCGAGGCGCTCGAGACAGACCGACTCCGGCGGCGCGTCGCCTGGACACCACGACGCGCCGTCGCACGACGCTCCGCCAGCGTCGCTCGGGCCTGGTGCGGTGCCGCAGCCGACCGCAACGAGCAGCACCGCGGGGAACAGGGTGATCGCTCCTGTGATTCGCATGGTTCTCCCTCGGGGTGACGCGGCGTGCTCCCTGCCTTTCAGCGAGGTGGTTCTGGCTCGGGTGCCTCGAACTGAACGTAGGGCAACGAGTGGCCCAACAGGTTGGAGCCCGGCGGCCTGCCTGCCTGCCTCGACGAGAAACGTGGGCTTCCAGGGGTCTGAGCCGACGTACGCGTCAGCGCATCACTCCACGCCCTGCGTGGCGCGCTCTTCAAGTAGCTGGACGCGCTGGTGATCTGTGTCGTCGTCCACCACCACCCAAGGAGCCAGCGGATCGTACGCTGTGACACCCCACACCGGCAGCGGTGGTCCTTGGGCGATGTCTGCAAGACCGTGTCGCTTTATTTTATCGCCGACCGCCGTCAACCTATAGCGAGCCTCTAGCATAGGTGGTCTGTCCGTTCTATAGGGCACACTCTCCAGCGCAGCCTCAGCCCCCCGGTGCTCGGCCCACTGGCGCAGCCGCATGGCAAAAAAGCAGTCGCTGATGCGTATCATCCAATGCTTAAGCAGCTCTGCGCCAGCCGATGAGCCGTGCGTTAACACGTCCACGGGCGTCAACCAGTCCTTGCCGAGACATGAGAACAATAGCTCGTCAATCCGAGATAGGATGAGTGTACTACCATCCACCCGAGGAAAGAATGCCGCTTGGTGGGTGCCCAGTTCTACAAGATCCTTCCGTGCTGGATCTGCGTACCCACCCTCGGTAGACAGGACCGGAGATCGACCGGATACCTTTCGCCAGGAGCGCGCCATATGCTGGACGCGCGTCCGAGATAGAGCGCGTGCGTCGTCTAGACCGCGGCGCGCGTCAGCCGGCTTCACATGGACGAATCCACGGCTAAACCCATCCTCTGGCGCATCTCCCAGGACGACGATGTCGAGATCCGGGTGCTCGGGCCGGTAGCGGAGCCTCCACGCGCAAAGCGCCCACAGCATCAGCCTATCACTCCACAACCCGGACGTCCACACGACGACTCTATGTCGCGATTTCAACGCGTTGATAACATCATGAAACCGCGAACGAAATTGCGCCCTTTCCCGCCCTCGAACGCGCCAGTAATCGCACCGCTGCTCACAATGGACTTCTGGATCGGACGCACACGGACCCTCCAGCACGTTATCGCGAATAGAACGTACAGGAAGGCGAAGCCCGCGCCGGCCCGCTCTCCGAATGTCCTCATTTGTAGTGATGTGAACAGTCATTGGAGCCTCAGAATAAACACTTTTTGCATTCCGGCGATGGAGGATCCCCGGACTCACACCGTTTAAAGCAGCTCCGACACTTCGAACCTTCGCTTCCAGACCCTGGTCTTGCACAAGACCACGGGCCGCGGTTCATGCAATCCTGATACTTCTCGTTACAGCTTTTATTGCTTGTTCGCTCGCAGCCTTCTCGACAGCTCTTATATCTAGCGTATGCGCTATCTCGACACTCTGCCCGCTGCGCTTCGTTCTCGATTTTCCCACACTGAATATTGTCAGACTCGGAGTCCGCCTCGCATTTTTCCTCGCATGGTGTCTGGCTCGCGATGTTGCAGACTGGAGGAGAAGGCGGATCCATGTCCTGCGTCTCCAGCGGTACGGGCCCGAAGCCGCCGGCCCCTGTCTGGCCGAACCCGTAGCCGCCGACCCCTGTCGCGGTAATGATGACGCCGCCGGCGCCGCTTTCTCCCTCACTCCGGAGGTAGCAATCCCCGACATCGAAGTTGCACCCCGCTAGAACGAAACATAGACCAACCAACAGGTTGTTCATTTCGACTCTCCCCCGAATCTCCAGATAGGCGCAGCAGTTACCATCACGACCACGCTGCCAGGAAGAAGACGACTGCTCCCACCAGCCCAGTCCACGTTGAGGCTCGTGGATGCCCCCAGACGCCCAGCGAAGTACCAGTCGGACTGTGCGCGCCCGCCTGGAGCAAGCCCCATCACGCGGTCACAGATGACGGCACCGCATACCGGCATCGAGTAGAGCGACAGGGATGGACCAAGGCTGACGTTGCCCGTCTCCGTGGCATATCCAACCGTAACCGCCGTTCGATCGTAGACTCCTACGCGTGCCCCCGGAATGATGCTGAGCATGTTGTGGACTTCGATCCGAAAGCCCCTTTCTTTTCGCCAGAGCCAGCCGGTGAAGGGGCTCACGGCCAGCTTGGGTTCGGTCCCGACCTGGATCCCGCCCACGCTCACGCCACCGCTGAACTCGAGTGCCTGCGCCGACGCCGGAACAAGGATGAGTGCACATGCGCAGAGCAGGCAGACGTTGCCGTGTAAGCGCAACGACATGGTGGAGGTCCCCCGGCCGAGCCCCGACACGCGCCACGCGGGGATGCGACCAGTTTTTCTGGGTGAGATTCGGGTGTCAAGGAAAGTTGAGATCCGGCTAGTCGATGTAAGGGCCGTTCGACCCTCCCGGGCACATCTGGTGCGCAGGCGGCTACGCCGCGGGAGTGTTCGTCAACCAAACGGTCGACGAGCGCCCAAGGGCCAGGCGCACCTCGCTCGGCGAGGTGGCCGCTCGCGCTACTCGAGCGGCAGCGTAGACACGGTCAGGGGCGCCGGGGAGGTTCGGGCGGCGGCACCTTCGGCGAAGCGCCCCACAGCAGCGTGGGCGCACCGCGGAGGTGGCCGAGGGGGGAGCTCGGGTAGCTCGACTCAGCGAGGCGGCTCGTGTGGCGCGTACGGAGCGCACTCCAAACCAGGAGGTGTTCGTCCGATGCGCTCTGATCCTGCTCACTCAGGGAACCGAAACGTCTCTGCGGCGATGCCCTCCTCCCCCGTGACCTCGCTGTCGGCCCAGATATCCCAGCTCACGCCGCCCTTGCCCGGCGGTCCCAGCTCGTAGGTGACGCCCTCCAGCGTGAGCTGGTCCTCGTCGAGGTAGGCGATGCCGATCGAGTCGCCGCCGCGCCCGGGGCCGCCGTAGCCGCCGGGACCCCCGTCGCCCCCGTTGGCACCCTGACAGGACCACAGGCCGCCCCCCAAGGCGCCTCCCGGAGCGCCGCGACCGCCTCGGCCGCCTTCCTCGGGGGGCCCGCCGTCGCCGCCCTGCCCGGCCTCGGATGTCTCGATCTCGCTATCGCGCACGGTCAGCTTGGCATGAAGCGCGATGATGCCGATCGACGGATAGCCGTTCTCGCCACCTCGGCCACCTCGACCGCCGCAGCCGCCGGCGCCGCCGGAGCCGCCGCCGGCTCCTCCCTTCGACCCCGCACCGCACACGGCGAGCCCTCCCCGATGGCCGCCACCCCCGCCGCCGCCCTGGCCTGGCATGCCCCTGCCCCCGTCGCCGGCTTTGTCGGATTCCCACCCTGCCTCGGTGATTCGCCCCATGCCCTTGCCGGCGGCGCCGATGACACCTTGCGCGCCGCTGAGCCCGGCAGATCCCTCTTCGCAATCGACGCCTGTCACTTCCCCGTCTCCCCCCCGCCCGAAGCGCGGCGACTCGGACGCCGGGAGCGGCTGCCCGTCCTCGCCGTCGCCAGCGCCGTCGGGAAGCCCGTCCCCTCCCTTCCCGCCGACGCTCGGGATCCCTCCGTCGCACGGGTTCACCGCCGCAGCGCCGCCAGGGACGACGGCGGCCGAGCACGCATCGCCCCCGTACTGCCCATCGGGCCCCTCCGCTGCCCGATTCGGATAGGGCCATTTCTCGGCATCGCGGCCCCCCCATGCGGAAGAGGCGCGAACTTGGCTCCGGATGAGCTCCACGGCCGTGCCGGACTGGACGAGCATCGTGATGGATCCCTGCGAAGCGAACCGCATGTCGACGATCGTGGATATCCCGTCCGCCGCTCCCGTGTCGTCGGGGCTCGCGGGCACGACGGTCAGGATGGGCTCGAAAGTGTCGACGATCTGAAGTGTCGGGCGCCCGCCGGGCTCATGCTCAAAGCTCAAGCAGTGGTATCCGCCGACGAGATCGACGCCGGACGGCAGCGCGAGGGCGCCGTAGAACCCGTCGTTGCACGCGAAGACGCGCCCTCGTCCGGTGCGCGCGAGCTCGACGCCGCGCTGCAGCGTGCGCACCGGCTTGTCCCTCGTTGTGCCGGGGTTCGCGTCGTCCCCGTTGCCGAACATGCCCGCGACGAACACCCCGCAGCCATCCTCCAGCACGTTGGCGGCGAGGCGCTCGAGACAGACCGACTCCGGCGGCGCGTCGCCTGGACACCACGACGCGCCGTCGCACGCCGCTCCGCCAGCGTCGCTCGGGCCTGGCGCGGTGCCGCAGCCGGCCGCAACGAGCAGCACCGCGGGGAACAGGGTGATCGTTCCTGTGATTCGCATGGTTCTCCCTCGGTGATGCGGCGTGCTCCCTGCCCTTCAGCGGGGCGGTTCAGGGTCCGGCGCACCAAACTGAACGTAGGGCAACGAGTGGCCCAGCTCTCCCTTGCCCACAGGGTCATCGGGCGCCGCATTGCCTCCGGAACCGCCAGCGCCAGCGCTTCCAGGCTGGAGATGGGCGCCCAGGCCGATGCCCACGAAGGCGCCGAAGGATGCGACGCCGTAGGAGGGCCCCCCGAGGCCGCCGCCGGCATCTCCGCCGCGACCGCCGTTGCCTCCACGGCCGCCACGACATGCCTCCCACATCCCCATCACGAAGGTCGTGCCCCCGTGCCCGCCCCATCGCCCGACGCCGCCCGGCTGGCCCGTTCCGCCGACGCCGCCGTTGCCGCCGTTGCCCGCGGTCACGGTGGTCGCCTCGAGCGTTACCGAGCTCCCCTGCAGCGCGACGACGCCGATGCTCGCCCCGCCATAGCCGCCGCCGTGACCGCCCCGGCCCCCGCAGCCGCCGCTCCCGCCCGAGCCACCGGCCGCGCCGCCCTCAGGCAAGCCCGCCCGACACGCGAGCTGCTCGCCTCGCCCCTTGCTGCCGCCCCCGCCACCCCCCCCATGGCCGACGCCGCCCCGCTCCCCGTCCTGACCGCGAATGCCGACCCAGCCGTCCTCGGTGAGGTAACCCATGCCGACCGCGCCGTCAGCGCGACCGGCGTTGGCGCCGTCGGGGCCATCGTCCCCGTCTTTACATCGGAGGGCACCCGCGCCGGTGCCTCCGAGACCCGTCTTCTCCTCGTCCTGGTTCGCCGCCGGCCGCGGCTCCCCCGGCGCGCCATCGCCCCCCGCGTCGAGCCCGCCGTCGCCCCCGTAGCCTCCGGTGGACTCGGCGCCGTCGTCGCACGCCGTCACGACCGGAAGGGCACCCGTCGGGGAGTCCTCCGTGCAGGCGAGCGCGCCGTCGTTCCCCGGCACGCCGTCCGCTGCCCGCTCGCTGTCCGCGTCCTCCCCCGGCTCCCCGTCCTTGCCGTCGCCCGCGACGATCGCGCTCGATCGCACGATCGCCGCGGCCCCCGCGCTCAAGATCATGGCGATCGACGACCTGCCGTCGCTCGCGGAGGCGTCCGCCGCCACGACGCGCACGCCGAAGATCACCGACGTCGCGCCCTCGTCCCCCACGACCCGCAGCGGGATCCCCGAAGGCGGGGCGATGATCGTCGGGTGGTTGGCGCCATCGAACGACCACGCGCCGTCATCGCAGCTACGGCCGCCCCAGAGGTGGATCCCCGAGACGAGCGTGACCTCTTCCTCGAACGTCTCGCCGCACGCATAGACGTGGCGCAAGCCCCGCGCTTGCGCCTCCACGATCGCGGCTTGCAGCGAGCCGAGCGGCTCGAGCCGCGTGCCCGAGCGCGCGCCCTCCGCTGGAGCGCTGGCGCTGACGAACACCCCGCACTCGTCCATCACGGGCCCCATGCCCGGCTCGTTCACCTCGCACGGCGACGGCGGGGGGGCGAGGCACATCCGCTCCTCACCGCAGTCCTCTGCGTACGTGCAGCCGGAGAGCCCTCCCGCGCCGCTCGTCGAGAAGGCGGCGACGGCGCACAGCCGCCGCACGTGTCGTCCCTGGAGAAAGTGCATGTCCCTGGCTCCTCGGATCACCACACCCCGTGCGCCACGAGGCCGATCTGCCCTGGCGTTGCGGCCGGCGAGAACGCGACGCGGGCTCCCGTGGGCTCGGACTGCAGAAACGAGAAATCCGTGAAGAACGAGGCGACCGTCATGGCGCCGACCACGCCGCTCGCCACCACCATCGCCGTGCCGAGTGCGGCGAACCGATCTCGCTCTCGCCGGAGGACCGCTAGCTCGTTGCACGCTGAAGGCGGCGACGGTTCGCGGCACGCCCACGGCGTGAACCCGAGCGCGTCCAGCTTGCTGTTGCGCTCCTTGAGATCGCCGTTGGATGCGCTCGCGCGGACCATGAACAGGGCGCCGAGGGAGGCCGTCGCCGTTGTCAGACCGATGCCGGCGATACGCGCCGGCCCGAGCCACGATGCTGCCGGCCCCGGGGCCTGCGGCTTGACCGGTCCGCTCTTCCTCGCGCCCGGAGCCGGCGCGCGCGCGGGCGCGTCGGCCGCGCGCACGAGCTGCAGCGCCGCGCTGACCGTCTTCCCCGCATCGACCTCGACCCGCTGCGAGCCCTCCCCGTGCCCCGACAGCCGGGCCCGGAGCGTGTACGTGCCCGGCGCGACGAACAGCTCGTGGACCGTGGCGCCCGTGCCGACGGGCTCCCCGTCCAGGAGGATCTCGGCGTCGGGCGGGGAGGCAGCCACATAGATCCTGCCGACGTGCTCGATCGCCGTGTCGAACGCCCGCGTGAACCTGTCGAGGAGCGCGCGACTCAGGGCGGCGTCCTGCTCGAGGCTCCGCCCCAGGTGCTCGGCGGCCTCCCGGTGCTTGCCCTGCTCCAGCTCGCAAAGCCCGAGATAGCCGAGCACCTCGGCCCGCTGCACCGCGGTCATTACGGCGGCGTCGGGCGCCGCCAGGACGGCTTCGAAGCTCGCTTCCGCCTCGGTCCACTTCCGTGCGCCAAAGGCAATCCGGGCCTTCTGGCGCGCCTTCATCGCTGCCGCGCTCTCGGTCAGCGCAGGTGCTGCGCGCGCGAGCCCGATGCCGCTGCCCAGCACGCCGAGAAGGCAAATCCCGGACAGGGCCGAGCGCAAGAGCGTCATGCGGCCCACTTTATCAACGAGGCTGTCGGCCCAGCAAGCGCGTGTGGATACCGAGCGCTGCGCTTTTGCATGATAAATCCAACGTCGCCTGCGCAATGATTCAACGGAGCCGTGGCCTTCTCGTTATCCCCCTGCGGACGCACCTTCGCGCACCGTTCTTCGTCGCACCGGTCGATTGGGTCACCTCTTTTCGCGCCTGAAGCATCTGGACGTGCATGGATGTGAGCACCTCCGCGAGCCTGCCCATCGCGGCCCCTGGTACGCTTGGTTCCGATCGCTTCCGCCGGCTCGCGCGCGCCATGCGCGTGCCGGCTCAGGACGTCGACGACGTCATCCAGGACGCGTGGCTTCGCATCCTGGAGAACCGCGCGCGCATTGGCCTGGCGAGGGACGCCGCGGCGTATGTGGACGAGCTCGTCAGAAACGTGGTGCGCAACAGCCGGCGGCGATCGCGCCGCCGGCAAGAGGTGATCGCACCCCTCCAGGACGAGGATCCTTCGGACGAGCGGCCGGGCCCGGAAGCCTCCTTGATCGCCCGCCAGCGGGCTTCCGTCCTCTGGCGCTTCATCGACAAGCTCGACGACGCACGTCGCACGGTCTTCATCGAGCACGAGCTCCTGGGCCGGACGCTCGCCGAGATCGCCGGGGCGCACGCGCTCCCCGAGAACACCGTCAAGTCACGGCTCGCTGCCGCCTGGGACAAGATCGAGCAGGAGGCAGGGCGCTGGCAGGCGGCGCAGCACCGGCGCAGGCAGCCCGCGGTGCCCTGCTTCGTGCCCTTCTTCTCCGGTGCCTGGCTTCGCGACGCCTTGCGCGGGCTTCGCCGGTTCAAGCTGCATGGGACGGCGGCGGCGGGGCTCGTGCTCGGGGCGGGCGCTGCCTGGCCCGGCCCAGCGGCTGGCTTCGTCGAAGCGCCGCTGCTCGCGGCCTCGGGGCGCGCGCAGCCCGCGCTCGAGATGCCGGCGGCGCCTGCCGACCAGCGCGGCGTGGGGTTGGGCCGACCCGAGAGCGCGATCCGGCGAGAGGCCGTCACGGCCTCCGCCGTGTCTGCCCATCAGGGCAGCACCACGACGGCTCGCGCGGCCTCCGCCGCGGGCAAGGTGTCGCCCCGGGCGCACTCCGGCGCGGCGCATGCTCGGATCGATCCGATGCTCGAGCGCGCGCGAGCGATGCTCGAGCTCGGGACCACCGAGGGACAGCTCTCGGCGTGCCGTCTCCTGCACGAGCACCGCGAGCGTCGTGGTCGCGGAGAGCACACCGCGGAGCGCGACGCGCTCCTCCGGCGGGTTCGCTGCGAACGCCACGGGTCGATCGGGGCGCAGAGGTGATCGCGTCGCGCGTGGGGTGGCGGGATGATGGGCCAGAGAGGGCGACTCTCGCGCGCCACGTCTCCCTGGTCGTGCCCGCGCCGCGCGGACGTCACGGTGGATCGACGACCACGAGCGGTCTCAGTCGTTGGAGGGAACGCCGGCCAAGACCCTTCACCCGCTGCAGATCATCCACTTTCCGGTAGCGCGTAGGTAAAAGAAGCTGGATCGCTGCGCGAGGAAGTGTAGCGGGTGAACCGAAGTGGCGGGACCGCGCGCGTCGCGACGCCTCGTTCATGGGTCGAAAGAGCGGGTCGAGCGTGCCGCAGAGCGTGCAAAGGGGCGCATCGGCGTGCCGCGGGCACACGTCGCCCTCCAGGCGTTGGTCTGGCCCGGAATGTTCTTGCGGCTATGGGGCGTCCCCGAGCGCCTTGCGGCGCAGGACGGTGCTCTTCCAGTACGGCGGCCCTCGGTTGGGTGAGCGGCCTGGAACGTCGGTTGGCTCGCCGACCGAGGCCGCTTGACAGTAGGACATTTATGTCCTACTGTCCTGGCAACGGAGGTCGCGGTGATGGCGAAGGCGTGCGTTGACGACGGGGACGAGACGAGGGTGCTGCTCTGGGCGACGGGCCGAGATCCGGTGTCGTTCGATCGGCTCTCCCCTCAGGGGGCGCGCTCCCTCGCTGAGCACCTGGTGGCGGTCTCGACGGAACGGGCTCTGCTGGAGCGGCAGGTGCTGCTGCTGCTCCAGCAGCACGCCACCATCTGCGAGGTCGAGCAGCTGGATGCCGCTCGATCCTGGATGCACCTGATCGCCGCAGGGGAGGTACCGGAGCAGACGTTGGGGGTGCACGAGGCTACGCTTCGCGGCGTTCCGCTCGCGGTATGGAAGGAGCGCTATGGCGACGACTCAGACGGACGCGTCAGCTACGAGCGCCGCCGCACCGAGGCGACTCTGCGCCTGGCCTCGGCTCTACTCATAGCCCGCACGTCCAAACGGCTGAACGATGTTGAGATTGCATCGATTCTGACCGACGCTACCGCTAGTTGGGTGGGAGCCTCGCTCTCGGCGCCGGCCGCGCAGCGGGCGGCAGACGCCGATGCCGCCGCCGTCCGCGATGCGCTCGCCGCCGCGTCCGGCAACGTGGAGCGCGCCGCAGAGGCGCTCTCCGTGAACCGGAGGACCCTCGACCGCCGCATCAACGCGCTCGGGCTGCGAACCTGGCTCACGGAGA
Source organism: Sorangium sp. So ce693 (assembly GCF_051521375.1). Classification (NCBI taxonomy): domain Bacteria; kingdom Pseudomonadati; phylum Myxococcota; order Polyangiales; family Polyangiaceae; genus Sorangium; species Sorangium sp. So ce693. Next base: position 9,211,801 of record NZ_CP150347.1, on the reverse strand, counting down.
CGTACTCTCGCAGCGCGAGGCAACCGAGGCGCGGCGCCTAGACTAGTACTACAGCCGTACTTGCGGCCCATTTGCGGCTGTAGGCGTGCGGACGTACAGGGATTTCTCGACGATTTTGATGCCTACAGCCGCACCTCGAACCAAGTACGGCTGTAGTACTAGGCGTATCAGCGATAGCCGTAATTCAGGTTGCCTATCATGGCTTGCACGACGTCGTAATTGGGCCCAGCCACGAAGAACGTGGCTACTCCCCTGCCTGGGGCGCACGTGATCGCTGCTCCATAGTCGCCCGTGGTCGCCAATACGCTGTGTCCAACAATCACGATGTTCTGGTAACCATAGCGCCCAAAGTCCACCTGAGCCGTAGCTAGGCACTGATTCAGGTCTAGCGGCGCTTCTTTCCACACCGAGCTGACAACCGGAGGAGCCGCGCGTGCCATGGCAGGTGCAGACAACATGGCGACGACGACGAGAGAGGTGCTGCCGATTTTCATGAATTTTTCAATCCTTCCTGCACGCCGACGCGAAACCTTCTTTCACGCCGCTGCTGGTGGATCCATGGGGCCGCGAGCCCGAGCCGCAATGGGCAGCGGGCTGCCCAGCGATTCCCCGCGCCTACTCGCCAGATCACCGGGCAGCCATGCAGGTTGTTGGGAGCTCGTCGGCGCTCGCCCTCATGGGCCAAACCGTTGAGCGCGATGGCATGCTCGCCACTTTCTCTGGTTCGCTCGCCGGGGGTGTCGAGAGAGTGGCCATTAGTCTGTCACATCCTCATGAATGCTTGGGCCTCGTGAGCGTGGGGGCTGAAGGTCACGGGACCGATGGGCGTGCAGTCTGGCCGCGCGACGACGCACAGCGACACCGTCGCCGCCCCGGGCGACGAGGCGCCGGCTGAACCGGCGGCGTCCGGCGCTGCGACCCCCGCAGCGCCGAACGGCACGGCGGCGCCTGCTGCGCTGAACGGCACGGCAGCACCCGCGGTGCTCGGGGCCGCACCGAACGGCACGTCGCCGCCCGCCTCCGCGGCGAGCGCCTCCCGCTCCCAAGGATCGGCTGCCCAGGCGAACGCACCGTCGGAGAGCAGGCAGACTCCCCGCTTGCGGCGCCGTTCGCGAGGCGGGATCGAGCTAGTCGCCGCCCGCGCACGCCGGCTTGGGGGGGCAGCGACCTTCCAGGATGTCGCGGCACACCTTGTCGCGCTCCTTCTTGTCGACCGCGCCGAGCGCGGCGTAGATCTGCTGCGTACTGCACCCGAGCGAGCCCTCGGCCATGAGCGGACCGCACGCGTCGAACACCTCCGGCGCCGGCAAGGGCGCGCAGAGGACCTCGCAGGCCGCGATATCCGCGAGCTCGATCGGGCATATGGCCGCATAGAGCGTGCACATCGCCTCGCACCGCCCGACGCACCCGGCGTCGCCCTCGGGGCCGAGCGGCCCGGCCGCGGTGCAGCCGGCGGGATCGCCGGCCTGCGCCGCGCGGCACCCGGCATACCCCTCGGGCGACGGCATCGCCTCGCAGAGGGTGCAGCACGCCTCGACCGACGGATACTGCGGCGTGAGCTCGCAGAGATCCATCGACCGGGCGCAGTGCGCCGAGCACGCGGCGATCTCGCACGGGCCGCCCTCCTGCGTGGGCGGAGTCCAGCTCTCCGGGCTCCCGTCGCCGGCGTCGCCCGCGGCGGCGCCGCTGTCGATGCCGTCGCCCCCGGCCGAGGTGGCGCCGTCCTCGCCGTCGGGCAGCGGGGCGACGACCTGACACCCGGCGAGCCACGCGGCGAACACGCAGGCGGCAGCGCGGCGTGCCCTCACAGCGTCCCTCGCATGCTGATGTAGCCCGGACCGACCGCCCAGGTGACGCTCGACTCCGGAGCCTTCGAGCGCTCCATGCCGAGGGCGATGCCGCCGACGGCCGCGCCGGCGATCGCGAGGCCGAACCCCACGTTCGAGACCCAACCCAGGGCGTTCGCGTCGCCGCGCGTGCCCGCGGAGCAGTCCGAGGTGCCCTGCCGGCACGCCTCGGTGAGGTCGCTCCTCGCGCTCAGGTAGGCCGCGCCCACGCCGATCCCCACAGCCAGCCCGGCGCCCGAAGCGATGAACCCGCCGACGGCCCACGGCGAGACGCCGTGCGGGCGGGGCTCCGGCGTGAGGGCGACGTCGAGCGCCGTGGTCTCCCGCTCCGGGACGTAGACCCGCTGCCGGGCGCCGACGTAGCCGTCGGCCTCGACCTCGACCCAGTGGTTGCCAGGATCGATCAGGGTCCCCTCCGAGGAGACCTTCACCTCCTGGCCGTCGACCCTGAGCCTGGCCCCGGCGGGGCTCGGCACGAGCCGCACCTTCAGCCGGGGGATGCGGTCGTCGAGCTCGTCGCGCAGGGCGTCGGCGCGGCGCCGCGCCTGCATGAACGGCCAGGGCTCCCCCGGGAGCGCGCGCGACGAGGCGATCGCGGCCGCGAGCTCGCGCGCCTCGCTGAGCCGGCCGATCGCGGCGAGCGCCTTCGCGACCTCGATGGAGGTCGAGGGCACGCGGACGAGCTGCTCGGCGCGCTGGTAGGCGCGGAGCGCCTCCGCGTACCTCCTCAGGATGAAGAGCTCGTCGCCCTGGTACACGAGCTCCCGGGCGTCGCGCCGCGCCTTCTCGTCCGCGGCGCCGCTGGTGTCCGCCGCGTCGCCGGCGAGCGCCGGCGGCGCCGCGAGGATCAGGCTGGCGATCACCATCAGCGTGCTGGGCCGGGGGCGCATGGGTCTCCTCTCCTGTCAGAAGCCGAGATCGCGGCGCCAGCGCGTGCGCGTCGCGACCGTCTTGCCTGGCGTCGCGGTCGGCGCGGCGAGCGCCGCCGTCGGGGCGTTCTGGGCGCCAGACACGGCCGGCACCCCGGCGTCGGCTACCGCCCTGACCGCAGGCTGCGCCGTGGCCGCAGCCCGCGCCTCGGCCTGGGGCGGCCGGACGTCGGCCTGCGCCGTGGCCGCGGCCTGCGCCTCGACCTGCGGCGCCGTGGCCGCGGCGTGCGCCTCGACCTGCGGCGCCGTGGCCGCGGCCTGCGCCTCGGGCTGCTGCGCGATCGTGGCGCACTGGGCCGCGGGCTCGACGGCGGGAGCGGCGCGCCCAGGCGCTCCACCCGCCACCATCGCGAGCGACGCGGACTGCGCTGCCGGCGCGGTCCGGGTGACGCCGGAGGCCCCAGCCCACGCCAGGGTGCTGAGGCCCATGACGGCGCCCGCCGCGAGGGCCCAGGTGCGCGTCCGCGCCCGATGCCGAGGCGAGCTCATGCCCGCGCCCAGCGTGCCGAACGGCATGAGCGTGGTCACGAGGGACGAGAAGCCTTCGCCCGAGCAGAGGGACTCGCGCGGGGGCATGACCTCGGTCTGGGCGGGCCGCGTGCCGCGCGGGGCGGCGACGGCGGCGTCCAGCGCATCGAGGACGGCGCGGGCGCTCCGGGCGCGGCGCGCCGGGTCGGGCTCGAGCAGCGAGAGGACCCAGGCGTCGATCGCGGGCGGCACCTCCGGGGCGAGCCGGGACGGCGGCGGGGGCGGCCCGCGGTCGATCGCCACCGCCACCGCGGCGACGGTGGCGCCGCCGAAGGGGATCTGCCCGGTCAAGCAGAAGTAGGCCACGACGCCGAGGGCCCAGAGATCGCTGTGCGGTCCGACCCGCGCTCCGCCCGCCATCTGCTCGGGCGACATGAAGTGCGGCGTCCCCAGGATGGCGCCCGTGACCGTGAGCCGCTCGGCCTCGTCGGCGGTGTCCTTGGCGATGCCGAAGTCGAGCACCTTCACGAAGGGCTCCCGCTCGCCTTCGACGAGGAAGATGTTCTCCGGCTTGATGTCGCGGTGAACGATGCCCGCCTCGTGCGCCCTGGCCAGCGCGGCGCAGAGCTGGCGAAGGATCGAGACGGTCTCCTCGAGCGAGAGCCGCCGGCGGCGCTCGACCAGATCTTGCAGCGTCTGCCCTTCCAGGTGCTCCATCACGATGTAGGGGACCCCCTGGTCGGTGAAGCTCACGTCGAACACGCGCACCACGTGCGGGCTCTGGATGCGGGCCGCGGCCTCGGCTTCCCGGTGGAGGCGCACGATGGCCAGCGGGTGGTCCATGTACATGTCGCGGAGGAACTTCACCGCGACGTGGGTCCTGAGCGCGACGTGCTCGGCGAGCCAGACGCTCCCCATCCCTCCCTGGCCGAGCGCGCGGATGAGGCGGAGCTGGGAGCCCACGTGCATCCCCGGCAGCGGACCGCGCTCCGAGCTCGACGCGGTGTGGCAGCCTGCCTCAGCTGGGGCGATCAGGCAGGGCGATGGCTGGGTGGCCTCGCCTATTCCTAGCGTCTTGCTCATGCCGGAGCCGGCTTGCACGCCTCGAGCCATCGCTCCGGCGGAGGGGTTGCCGGGACATGCGCCGGTGTCGGGGGGTCCTGACGTGGCGTGGAGCCGCGCTGCCTGGCGCGCTCGTGACAGTTCGCTACAGGCGCGGTAGCGGCTGCGGCGCGCGCCGTCGACACCGGCTCACGGACGGCTCGCGGCCGCCGTCGTCGCGGGCTCCACGCGCCGCCTGTCGCCGGAAACCGTGACGTAACGCGAGCTGCGCTGTCGGTGGACGCTAGGACGCTGGACGCGACAAGGGCGCGCGTCGAGCAGGGGCTTGTCGTCTGCGCGCGGAGTCACCACGCTTGGGGGCTTGTCGTCCGCGCGCCGGGTCACCAGGGTAGGCCGGGCGATGCAGCCTCTCCTCCTCTGTTCCCTGCTGGCTGGCGTCGGCCTCCTCGCCGCGGCGTGCGACTCGCGTCCCGCGGAGGCGCCCAGGCCGGTCGCTCTTCCGCCCGTCGCTCCGGGCGAGCTCCGCAGTCCGGAGGCGTTCGCGGCGATCCGGGACGACGACGCGCGCGCGGCCTCGCTCTTCCTCGAGGCGAGCAAGGTGCTTCTCCACCCGCGCTGCGTGAACTGCCATCCTCACGATGGCGTCCCGCGCCAGGGCGACGCCGGCGAGCGCCACAGCCCGCCGGCCGAGCGCGGTCCGAACGATCGCGGGGTGGCGGCGATGGAGTGCACCTCATGCCATCAGGCGCAGAACCTCGAGCTCGCGCGCGTCCCCGGGGCGCCGGGCTGGCACCTCGCGCCGGCGGAGATGGCGTGGCTCGGGCGGTCGCCGGCGGCGATCTGCGCGCAGATCAAGGATCCGGCGCGCAACGGCAAGAAGACGCTCGCGCAGATCGTCGAGCACGCCGAGCGCGACGAGCTCGTGGCGTGGGGGTGGGCGCCCGGCCATGGCCGCACGAAGGCGCCCGGCTCGCAGGCGGCCTTCGGCGCGCTCGTCGACGCATGGGTGAAGGCGGGCGCGGCGTGCCCGCCCGAGGAGTCCCGACGATGATCATCCTGAAGGTGAACGGCGCGGAGCAGAGGCTCGACGTGGATCCGGACATGCCGCTCCTCTGGGTGCTGCGCGACGTGCTCGGCCTCACGGGGACGAAGTACGGCTGCGGCCAGGCGCTCTGCGGGGCGTGCGTCGTGCACCTCGACGGCGAGACCGTGCGCGCCTGCGTGACGCCGGTGAAGCGCGCGGCGGGCGGCTCGGTGACGACGATCGAGGGGCTCAGCCCCACCGGCGATCACCCGCTGCAGCGCGCGTGGGTGGAGCTCGGCGTCCCGCAGTGCGGCTTCTGCCAGGCGGGGCAGATCATGAGCGCGGCCGCGCTCCTGCGGAAGAACCCGCGGCCCTCGAACGACGACATCGACAGGTCGCTCGCCGGCAACATCTGCCGGTGCGGCACGTACACGCGCATCCGCGCGGCGGTCCGCAAGGCCGCCGGCCTTCCCACGGAGTGAAGATGGAACAGCAACGCGTCGTCCTCCTCCGCCGCTCCTTCCTCGCGGGGCTCGGGCTCGCGGTGGGCGGGCTCGCGCTCGGGGTCGCCGAGGCCGCGCCGCCCGCGCGCGGCGACGTCGACAGGCCGCCGCCTGCGCCGCCCACGCCCGGCGGCGCGAAGGCGCAGCCGGGGCTCCGGACCGGGGTGTTCCTCCACATCGCGCCCGACGGGACGGTGTCGATCGTCTGCCACCGGTCGGAGATGGGGCAGGGGATCCGCAGCTCGCTGCCGGTCCTCGTCGCCGACGAGCTCGGCGCGGACATGGCGCGGGTCAAGATCGTGCAAGCCGAGGGCGACAAGGCCTACGGCGATCAGAACACCGACGGCTCGCGCAGCGTGCGCGGCAGCTACGAGCCGATGCGGCGCGTGGGCGCGACCGCGCGCGCGATGCTCGTCGCGGCCGCGGCCAGGAGGTGGCGCGTCCCCGCCGCGGAGTGCGTCGCCCAGCAGCACGCGGTCCACCACGCGAAATCGAAGCGCTCGCTGGACTTCAACGAGCTCGTGGCCGACGCGGCGAAGCTCCCGGTGCCCGACGCGGCGTCGGTCGCGCTCCGCCCCACCTCGGAGTTCAAGCGCGTCGGCGGCCTGCTCCCGCTGCTCGACGGCCCGGCCATCGTCACGGGCGCGGCCCAGTTCGGCGCGGACGTGCGCCTGCCGGGCATGCTCACCGCGGTCATCGCGCACCCCCCGGTCGTGGGGGGCAAGGTCGTGCGGTACGACGGTGCGCGCGCGCTGGCGGTCCCGGGCGTGAAGAAGCTCGTGGAGCTATCGGCGCCGAAGGGCGTCGGGGTGGGGTTCCAGCCGCTCGGGGGCGTGGCGGTCGTGGCAGACACGACGTGGGCCGCGATGCGCGGCCGGGCGGCGCTGGAGATCGTGTGGGATCACGGCGCGAACGCGTCGTACGACTCGGCGAGCTACCGCGAGGCGCTCTCGCGCGCGGTGCGCGCGCCGGGCAAGGTCGTGCGGAAGGTCGGCGACGTCGACGGGGCGCTCAAGGCGGCGGCGCGCACGGTCGAGGCCGAGTACTACGTGCCTCACCTCGCGCATGTGGCCATGGAGCCGCCCTCGGCGGTGGCGAAGGTCGACGCGGACGGCTGCGAGGTGTGGGCGCCGACGCAGAACCCGCAGGCCGCGCGGACCGAGGTGGCGCGGGCGCTCGGCGTCGACGAGGGCAAGGTCACCGTGCACGTGACGCTCCTCGGCGGCGGCTTCGGCCGGAAGTCCAAGCCGGACTACGTCGCCGAGGCGGCGCTGCTCGCGCGCGAGGTCGGCGCGCCGGTGCGCGTGCAGTGGACGCGCGAGGACGACGTGCAGAACGGCTACTTCCACGCCGTCAGCGCGCAGCACCTCACGGCGGGGCTCGACGCGGGCGGCAAGGTGACCGCCTGGCTGCACCGGACGGCGTTCCCGCCGATCCCGTCGACGTTCGACGCGAGGGTGAAGACCCCGAGCGAGAACGAGCTCGGCCTCGGCGTGCTCGATCTCGCGCTCTCGGCCCCGAACGTCCGCGCCGAGGCGTGCGACGCGCCGGCCCACGTCCGGATCGGCTGGCTCCGGTCGGTCTGCAACATCTTCCACGCCTTCGCGGTGCAGAGCTTCATCGATGAGATCGCGCACGCGCGGCAGGCCGATCCGCGCGAGGTGCTGCTCGAGGTGCTCGGCCCCGCGCGCCATGCGACGCCCGCCGAGCTGGGCGTCGACAAGGTCCCGAACTACGGGGCGTCGATCGAGCAGCACCCGGTCGACGTGGGCCGCCTCCGGCACGTCATCGAGCGGGTGACGGAGCTCTCGGGGTGGGACGCCGCGCGCAAGGCGGGCCGCGCGCTCGGCCTCGCCGCGCACCGGAGCTTCCTCACGTACGTGGCGGTCGTCGCCGCGGTCTCGAAGGACGCGCTCGGCAAGGTGAAGGTTGACGAGGTGTGGCTCGTCGCGGACCCCGGCACGGTCATCAACCTGGACCGCGTGCGCGCGCAGATGGAAGGCGCGGTGGTCTTCGGGATGAGCATCGCGCTCCACGGCGCCATCACGATGAAGGGCGGCGCGGTCGAGCAGACGAACTTCCGCGACTACCCGGTGGTGCGGAGCCCCGAGGTGCCGGCGCGGATCCACGTGGAGATCGTGAAGAGCGACGCCCCGCCCGGGGGCGTCGGCGAGCCCGGGGTGCCGCCGGTGGCGCCCGCGATCGCGAACGCGGTGTTCGCCTTGACGAAGACCCGCGCGCGGGAGCTCCCGCTGCGGCGCCTGGGGCTGTGACGGGAGCGGCTGCGGCGGGCCCCTTCTCGTGAGGCGGCCGCGAGCGCGAGCCAAAGAGCCCGGGGCGCCGCGCTGTCCGGCGATGCCACGAGGCGGCAGGCGCACCCGCTCGAGGCATCCCCGTCCGGCGACGAGTTGGGGATCCCGCCGAGGAACCCTTCCGGTACGACGCGCCCGAACCTGTTGTTGCTCTCGTCCGGATCCTTCGTGTCGCTGCGGGCGGTCGCCCATGTCTCGACCCTCTCCCCTCGATAATCGAGCTTGCCACGCACGGTGATGGGCCAGGAGTCGAACTTTGTCAGCTCCGCCAGCTCGCAAGACATCTTGCTCGCTTGCACGGCGCAGTCCGCATCCTCGTCCGACGTCCAGGTGACGCCGACCATGCCCTCAGGTAGCTCCTGCTCCAGGCGCACGCGACGCGCCGCCGAAGCGCCGTGGGCCGCTCACGGTGGAGCTCGATGGTTTCAACGTCGAGGCGGCGGTGCGCATCGAGGGCTACGACGACGAGGGGCGCGAGCGGCTCGTCCGGTATTGTGCGCGTCCCTGCTTTGCTTTGGAGCGGCTCAGCATCCTCCGCGACGGTCGGGTGGCCTATCAGGTGAAGTACCCGCGGCGAAAAGGAACGCATCGGGTGATGACGCCAATTGTGTTTCTCGCGAGGCTCGCCGCGCTGGTGCCGCCGCCGCGCCATCCGCTGGTGCGCTACCATGGTGTGCTCGCGCCGCATGCGAAGCAACGCAACGTCGTGGTGCCGAAGGCGACGGGGAAGGCGTGTAAGGGCGAGCAGCGCGCCGGAGCTGATAGCGCGGGCAGCGATGACAAGAAGACGACGAACACGCCCATGCCGACGAGGCAGGCGCCGAAGGGGCCGGCGAGAGGCATGGAGAAGCCGTCCCTATCCGCTTGCCCGCGGCCATCGCGTCCAACCCGGCAGACCAGGACATCTGGTTTCAGGACACGATGGGGATCGGATACACGCAGATTCCAGGCAAGCCGCCCATGCACGTTGTGATGAATGCCCAGCGCGGCAATTCCGCGGACAACGTCGCGCCGACGCTGCTCGCGCCGAACCTCGGGCTGATCACCGTCGGATCGCCGCGGAGCCGAGCGCGCGGCGTCGGCGCGCTGCGGGGCGCGCGCGCCGCGTGCCCGGCTCAACGAACGCGCGCCCGTACCATCCCGGCTATTACGCGGCGTTCGTGCTCGATCCCGACGGGAACAACATCGAGGTCGTCCATCACGGGCCGGCGAACAGGTCGGCGGACGCGATCAAGATCACGTTCTGAGCAGCGCGAGCCCCGTGCCCCTCGGGTCGGCGGCATTGGCGACCTCACGAAGCGAGGCGACGCGGAGCGCGCTTGACATCAAAGCAGGACGCGTCGTACAATCCACACTGGACCGAGCTTAACCACTGGAGCAGCATTGAATACTTCAAAGATTACGGCGGCGGCGGGCGCGCTCGCGATCGTCTCGGCCACCAGCGTCGCGCGTGCGGATTGGTACATCGAGGCCGAGACCATCCAGTCTAACTTGTATCCGTACGCGGTCGGGTACGGCTGGGGCGCCAACGCCGACGCGTTCCTGCAGCTCAACTGGGACGGCGGACCTTACAAGTACTTTTACGTCGGGACCGCGGGCTCGTATGTCCTCCACGCGCGCCTGGCCGGCTCGATCTGCAGCGGCTATCCGGCCGCGCTCTTCCTCATCGACGCCGTGGCCCGCGGCCGGCGCCCGATCGGCACCGGCTGGACGCATCAGACGTCCGATGCAGTGTGGCTCGAGGCGGGTTGGCACTCCTTCGCGGTCGCGCTGGAGAACGACTATGCCGCGGGGGGGTGCGACCGGAACATCTGGTTCGACGCGGCGTGGATGTACGGCAACACCTCGATATGACGCCCGCGCCGCGCCGCCTCGAAGGGGTGTGCTGTCCCGTTTCGTGATCCGAGAGCTCCTTGCGGCGGCCCGTCGCGCCGATGGTCACGTCGCCGGCTCCTCCACCTCGATCCGCTTCCACCTGGCGCGCCGGTGGGGTCCGGCTGTCACGCGCTCGGCGGCTGCTCCGGCGCGCCCGGCGCCGCGGCCGGCGGCGGCGTCGGCGCGGCGGGCTCGTCCTCGCCGGTCTCCGGGTTCACGTCCGCGATCGCGCGCCGCGCGCGCAGGTAGTGCCCGACGGCCTCGTCCTGCTGGAGAATCGGCGCGAGCAGCGCGAGCCGGGCCGCGGTCCCCTCGCGGGTGCGCTCGTGGTGCTTGCCCAGGATGATGGCGACCGCCTCGAGCAGGAGCCCCTGGCCTTCCGCGCACGTCGATGCGCTGGGCGGCGGGATTCGCCTCCGTGGCCACGGGCTCGCCGGCCCAGCGGCGCTCCAGCGCGCGCGTGGCGAGGTCGTGTTCGACGGCAGTGGCGCAGTGCTTCACGAGCTCCGTGAAGCGCTGCTCCTTGGCGATGGCGCGGACCTGACGGAGCGCGAACAGCCGGCGGCCGGTGGTGAGGACATGCAGGTTGAAGATCGACTCGAGCGTACCATCCATGGAATCCTCCCTTCGGGGGAAGCGGCGAACGTGCATGGAAGAAGCCCACGGTCGGCAAGCGGAAATCATTGAATGGTGAGCGGATAGCACGGAATCGACGCGCTCGACCCAGCGAGCCATCGAGCCATCGAGCCAGCGCCGCTCACCGTGGCGCTTTTACGGACGCGCACGCACGCGCGCAGGCATGCGGGGCGGGGGACGAAAAACATCCCGCAACATACCGGACGTCGCCACCTCACTTCGATCCGAATTTGACCATACAGTCCAGGTGCTCATGGATCCGACGACCTGGACAGCGTATCCGACGCCCGCCCCGCCGCGTCAAGGAGACCGAGGCAGGAGCGTACGGGCCCCCGATGCCATGGCAGATGCATCGACGAGGAGGTCCCGCACGCCGCAGCTCGCGCCAGCGCGGCGGACCGCACGCCAGCGCCGCGGCGCTCACGCCCGCGCGAGGCGACGGCGATGACATGCAGAGGATGCATGGCGGACATGCAGATTCCGATTTTGAAAATGTATTTACAATGCTCCAGATGTCCGTCGGATCTACTCCATGCTGGGCACTGCGCACCCACGGGCGAGCTGGCCTGCCGCGATGGGCATCTCACGCCGTACGCCCGCCCGAGCGCGCGGGGCCCAGCATCTCCGAGGAAGGCATCATGATCGACACCAGCATCTCGTCGACGCAAGTCACGTCTCGTCGCACCCGGCGCGCCGCCCGTCACGGCGACGCTCTGGCCCTCTTGTTCCTCGGCGCCCTCGGCCCGGTCGTCGGATGCGCCGACGACGAGCTCGCGCTCGAGACCCCGGTCGAGACCTCCGCTCAGGAGCTCGCGAGCATCCCCAGCATCCCGGACGAAGCGCTCCAGAAGACCCTGGCGCCTCTCCGGGCCCTCGAGGCCCCTGGCAGGGTCTACCTGAAATCCGTCGAGCAGACGCTCTCCGGCTCGGGGACCTTCACGCAGATCGTCCACGTCTATCAACCCGACACGAACGGGGAGAGGATCCGGTTCGAGGTCGCCGCGAAGACGTCGACGGGGCAGGTGGACACGAGCCACAGGTTCGAGGCCGTCAAGGCCATCTCGCGCCCGGGAGAGCCTGACCAGAGCGTTCACGACCAGACGAACAGCAGCGGCCAGCGCGTATACGAGCTCTCCAGCTCACGCCAGGGCTGGTACCGCTTCGAGTTCAGCTACGTCGCCCCGAACGCGGGCCGCACCCTGAGCTTCAAGGCGACCGACGTCTCCGGGAACTCTCTGAAGATCGGCTGGGTCGACCCCCCGAGCGCCGCCGTGCAGGTCAAGGCCAAGGTCGCCGTGGATGGCTCGGCGTCTCCGGTGTTCCTCAAGGGAGGCGCCTACAGGAACACCGATCCCAGCCAGTTCGCCCATGCCGACAACGTGAAGCTGAACGGCAACCTGCTCTATCGCCGCGGGTTCGATCAGGGTCGTTACAACTTCCCGCTGGGGCAGCTGAACGCGGCGGAGCACACGCTCGAGTTCTCGCTCGGCGCCAGCAACTACAATCCTGCCAAGTTCTGGTTCGGCGTCAGCGAGAAGAGCTTCGCGCCGACGGGCGCCAAGACGAGCTGGGACCGGGTCCAGTTCCTCTACCAGGGCGCGATGCGCACGGGCGACTACGACGCCTGGAGCGAGGGCGTGGCCTTCGCGCAGGGCTCCACCGTCACGAACGGGGTCCGTCCTCCGCCCGTCCGCCGCGGCACGACGTTCTCGGTGGCCGTCGAGGACTCGAGCCTGAACGGGACCCAGAACGCGACGCTGCGGATCATCTCGGACGCCACGGGCGCGGAGGTCCCCTGGGCGAAGTCGCTGCCCGCCGAGGGCGACTACAGGGGAGGGATCTTCACGAGCGGCGCGTTCTCCAGCCGGAACCGCGAGCACTGGCGGATCACCGTGCCGGGCGACGCGCCCGTCGGACGCTACTTCGTGCGCGCCTTCGCCCCTTCGGGCGCCCGGATCGGTCAGGACGTCGTGTTCTACGCGATCCACAACCCCTATCCGCTCGTCGACAGCGGCGCCATCTCCAAGGCAGAGCTCGAGACGTACGGCTACGACGAGGACGAGGATGGCGTCAACGTGCACGGCGCGTACGGCAGCGATCAGGACAACATCCGCGACCACTTCACGGTGCTCTACGAGTGGTCGCCGCCGTACGAAGTGCACACGAAGCTCACCGCGGCGTTCCGCCGGACCACGGACGAGTCGAAGTTCTCGTTCCTGGATCACGCCGTGGCGGCAGCGCAGGGGACCACGAGCGAGTTCGAGACCATGCGCCGGCTGTATCGCCTCGTCACGCAGCGTTACCGGTACAGCCAGCCGACCAACCAGGGCGATGTGTCATCCATCTTCCTGAGCGATGGACTGGATCCCGCCGAGTCGCTCCAGTACGGAAAGCCCAACTCGCAGCTCACCTGGGAGGACGGAGTCATGGGCGCCCAGTGCTATGACTACGCGCCGGTCCTGGCGGCCATCGCGCGCAGCGCGGGTGTCCTTTCCCGGGTCGTGTCCAGCAACGGCAACCTCGGCGGCTGGGGGAACCATTTCTTCACGGAGGCGTACATCCCGACCGTGCCCCATCACGGCGGCAAGACGCAGAACAGCAGCTCGGCCCCGAACAGCGACACCGGTCCCTGGTACGTCTTCGACGCCACCAACCCCGATGCCTCCGGCAGCGTCCCGTATCAGTTCCTCTGGGAGCGCTACTCGGAGGGGATCGCGCCGCAGGCGCAGTACGGCAAGGCGGCGTTCGTGCTCTCGGGGTACAAGCCTCTCGGCACGACGACGAACACCGTCACCTGGGATCCGCTGGGCCCCACGGACGACGTCGGCGCGGACGACGTCCTGTCCCTGCAGGCCGCGTACGAGTCCGGACCGGACTTCTGGCTGACGCAGAGCGGCGTCACGGGCTACCTCGGGCGCGGCGAGAAGGACGTCTATCGCATCAGCAAGGCGACCACGGGGGCAAGGGCGGTCTCCGTCAGGACGGTTGGCGGGAGCACCCTGCAGCCCGTGCTCTGCGTGGGGCCCTATGTCGATCCCAACGGCCCCCCCGTCGTGAACGAGCCCGACATGGCGCCCAGGTGGACCGTCTCCGTGCCGGCGCGCTGCGCGGATCGGGCGACGACCTATCCCCTGCCCGAGGGGGAGTCGTACGTCGTCGTCTTCCACGACCATGGCCAGCCGGATGACGCCTACCCCGACCCGAACGACAGGCTCAAGCTGGGAGACTCGGTCCAGTACGTCCTCGACCTCCAGTTCTGAACCTGCCGAGACCCCCTCCCGCCACGGCAGAGAGCCCTGGCGGGAGAGGGACCGCGGACTGCCCGCCGCTGTGCGACATGAGCGGCGGCGCTAACGCAGCCCGAGCAGCTGCTTCAGCGCTGGCAAGGAGCGACGGCTCACCGTCACGGTCTGACCATCGGAGAGGTGGAGCAGCGCACCACCAGCGTCCGGCGTCAGCGCCCGCACTGCGTTTGCACGAACGAGCTCGGCCCGGTGCACGCGGACGAAGCCGAAGGGCGCGAGGCGCTCCTCCAGCGTGCTCAGGCTCTCGCGCAAAAGATGCTCCTCGCCGTCGAAAAGGAAAGCCGTGTACTTGTCGTCGGCGCGAAAACGCGTGACGAGGAGGAGTCGCAGCCTTTCCCGCAGATCCAGCAGGCTGGTGCCGGTTCCACGGTGGCTGGAGCCGTCCGGCCCGGGGCCGTCGTCGAGCACGAACAGCAGCAGATCGTCGCCGGCGAGCTCGGCGCGGAGGGGCAACGTGCCGCCCTCTACGCGGCGGCTGGCGCCGTGCTTGACGGCGTTCTCCACGAGCGGCTGGAGCAGCATCGGTGGCACCTTGATGGAGTGGAGCGCCGGGTCCACGAGGATCGCAACCCGGAGCCGCTCCCGGAAGCGGATCGTCTCGACCTCCAAGTAGTCGGTCACGTTGGCGATCTCGTCGCCGAGCGGAACGACGTGCCGCTCCGAGCCTTCGAGCGAGTAGCGAAAGAGCTTGGCGAGCCGCCCCAGGGTCTCCTCGGCGAGCTCGGGATCGGTGGCCGGCAAGGTGAAGGTCGACGAGGTGTGGCTCGTCGCGGACCCCGGCACGGTCGTCAACCTGGACCGCGTGCGCGCGCAGATGGAAGGCGCGGTGGTGTTTGGGATGAGCATCGCGCTCCACGGCGCCATCACGATGAAGGGCGGCGCGGTCGAGCAGACGAACTTCCGCGACTACCCGGTGGTGCGGAGCCCGGAGGTGCCGGCGCGGATCCACGTGGAGATCGTGAAGAGCGACGCCCCGCCCGGGGGCGTCGGGGAGCCTGGGGTGCCGCCCGTGGCGCCCGCGATCGCGAACGCCGTGTTCGCGTTGACGAAGACGCGCGCGCGGGAGCTCCCGCTGCGGCGCCTGGGGCTGTGACGGAGTGTCGGGCCGGGCAGCGCGCCCTGCTCACGATGTCCCTCTTTTGCTCTACTGTTGATAGATGTCCCTGATGTTGATCTCCATCATCCTGTCCGGCTTCGCGAGGGGCGTGAAGCCGAACTGCCGGTAGAGCCCGTGCGCGTCCGCGGTGGCGAGCAACGTCCGCCGCAGCCGGAGCCGGCCGAGCGCCTCGGTGATGTGGGCGATCAGCGCTTTCCCGTACCCTTTTCGTTGCTCCGCCTGGACGATGAACACGTCGGCCAGGTACGCGAACGTCGCCTGGTCGGTGATCACCCGGGCGAACCCGATCTGCGCGCCCGCCTTGTAGACGCCGAAGCAGAGCGAGCCCTCGATCGCCCTCTCGACCACCTCCCGAGGAATGCCCTTGCTCCAGTAAGCAGAGGCCAGGAAGGTGTGGATAACATCGAGGTCGAGACGCGATTTGTCCGACGAGATGACGAGCTCTTCGTTTGTCTGGTGGTCCACGCTGGCGATCCTCCGTTGAGCTGAGGCTGCGGGGCCGAGCCCTCGTGGCCTCGTCGGCGACCCTTGTGTCCGTCGCCTCGGGGCACGCCATCCGAGGCGCCGGCCGGCGTCAAGGAGAGGCGGCCGGCCGCGCTGTGCTGCGCGCGCTCATGGGCGGTGTCGTCGCCGGCGTGCCACGGTGGCTGCGAACACGGGGGAAGAAGCATGCTCACGTTCCTCGGGGTCGCGGTCGTGGTCGTCGGCTTCGTGGCCCGGATCCATCCGCTCCTGGTCGTCGCGGCGGCCGCCATCGTGACAAGCCTCTCGGCGGGGATGGGCCTCATCGAGGGGATCTCCGTCCTGGGCAAGGCGTTCAACGACAACCGTTATGTGAGCCTTGTCTGGCTCGTCCTGCCGGTCATCGGCCTGCTGGAGCGCTCGGGCCTCCAGGAGCGGGCGCGCGCGCTGATCTCGCGGGTGAAGACGGCCACGACCGGGCGCATCCTGCTCGTGTACTTCGCGGTGCGGCAGCTCAGCGCTGCGCTCGGCCTGACCTCGCTCGGCGGCCACGCGCAGATGGTCCGGCCGCTGATCGCGCCCATGGCCGAGGCCGTGGCGGAGAACCGGTACGGACCGCTGCCGGACAGGACGCGCTGGCTGATCCGCGCCTCGGCGGCGGCGGCCGACAACGTGGCGCTGTTCTTCGGAGAGGACATCTTCCTCGCCATCGCGTCGATCCTGCTGATCAAGGCGTTCCTCGAGCAGAACGGCATCTTCGTCGAGCCGCTCCAGCTGTCGGTCTGGGCCATCCCCACGGCGGTGCTGGCGCTCCTGATCCACGGGACTCGGCTCCTCCTGCTCGATCGGCGGCTCCACCGCGAGCTCGCCCGCGCGGACGCGGGGAAGGCGCCCGAATGATCACGCTCGATGTCGTCTACGTCGTGGGAGGGCTGTTCTTCGCGGCGTCGGCCGTCCTGAGCGCGGTCGACCGCGAGAACTCGAGGCGGTGGAAGAACACCCTGTTCTGGGGTCTCCTGGCGATGAGCTTCCTCTTCGGCTCGCGCCTCGGGGATCTCGGCAACGGGGTGCTCGTGATCTCGCTCGTGCTCCTCGCGGGCGTCAGGGGCCTGGGCCAGGGGCGCCCCGCCACCACGACACCCGAGGAGCGGCGCGCCAGCGCCGAGCGGCGCGGCGACCTGCTCTTCATCCCGGCGCTGATCATCCCGGCGACCGCCCTCCTGGGCGCGCTGGTCCTCAAGCGGGTCGAGATCCGCGGCGCGCACTTGCTCGACCCGAAGCAGGCGACGCTGATCTCGCTCGCCCTCGGCGTGGTGCTGGCGCTCGTGGTCTCCGTGGCGTGGCTGCGCCCGCCGCTGCTCGCGCCTCTGCAGGAAGGCCGGCGCCTGCTCGACATCGTGGGCTGGGCGGCGATCTTGCCCCAGCTGCTGGCCGCGCTCGGGGTCGTGTTCGCGGCCGCGGGCGTGGGGGACGTGGTCGGCGAGCTGGCCGGGAGCGCGCTCCCGCGCGGCGGCCGCCTCGCCGCGGTGGCCGCCTATACCGTGGGCATGGCGCTGTTCACGGTGATCATGGGGAACGCCTTCGCGGCGTTTCCCGTCATGACCGCGGCCGTGGGGCTCCCCCTGATCGTGCGCCGGCTCGGCGGCGACCCGGCGATCATGAGCGCCCTCGGCATGCTGTCCGGCTTCTGCGGGACGCTGATGACCCCCATGGCCGCGAACTTCAACATCGTCCCAGCGGCCCTGCTCGGATTGCCCGATCGCGACGGCGTGATCAAGGTCCAGCTCCCCACCGCGCTGCTCCTGCTGATCGGCAACACGCTCCTCATGTACCTGCTCGTCTTCCGGCGCTGAGGTCGCCATTCCATGACGCACGTCCTGACACCCGAGATCGCCTCGCATTTCGCCGCCATCGCGCTCGGGCACGTGACGCGGGAGTATCCGAACAAGCTCGATCACGTCATGGCCGGCCCCGAGGACGTGAAGGGCCCGCGCGACCTTCACCCCATCTTCTACGGCAGCTTCGACTGGCACTCGTGCGTTCACGGCCACTGGCTCCTCGCGCGGATCCACCGCCTCTTCCCGGGCGTGCCCGGCGCCGCGTCGGTCCGCGGGCTGCTCGACGCACAGCTCACGGAGGACAAGGTCTCCGGCGAGCTGGCCTATCTGCGGCGGCCGTCGAGCCGCGGCTTCGAGAGGCCTTATGGGTGGGCGTGGCTGCTGATGCTGGCGGCCGAGCTCTCGCGGTACGAGACCGAGGACGGGCGGCGCTGGTCGGCAGCGCTGGCCCCGCTCGGCGACGCGTTCGCGGGGCGGCTCCTCGAGTACCTGCCCAGGGCCACGTATCCGGTCCGCGCCGGCGCGCACACGAACAGCGCCTTCGCGCTGGCGCTCGCGCAGGAGTACGCCACCGTGAAGGGCGACGAGCGGCTGTCGCTGCGCTGCGCCGAGGCCGCGCGCGCCTGGTACGGCGGCGACGCGGACTGCCAGGCGTGGGAGCCCTCGCAGGACGATTTCCTCTCGCCCGCCCTCGTGGAGGGCGAGTGCATGCGCAGGGCCCTGCCCGGACCGGAGTTCCGCGCCTGGTTCGCGCGGTTCCTGCCGCGGGCGGCGCGGGGCGAGCCCGCGACCCTGTTCGAGCCAGCGACGGTCAGCGATCGGAGCGACGGCAAGATCGCCCACCTCGACGGGCTCAACCTGAGCCGCGCCTGGTGCTGGCGCTCGCTCGCCGCGGCGCTTCCCGAAGGGGACGCGGTCCGCGCCCGCGCCCTCGACGCGGCGGAGCGGCACCTCGACGCCAGCCTGCCGCACGTCGCCGGCGATTACATGGGCGAGCACTGGCTGGCGAGCTTCGCCCTCCTCGCGCTGGGCGAGGGCGCTGATTGACGCGCCACGGGGACGCGCTGAGCTGTGCTCAGCGGCGTCCGGTGTTGCAGCGTCTATATCGCGGAGCGGGAGACGGGATTTGAACCCGCGACGTCAACCTTGGCAAGGTTGCACTCTACCACTGAGTTACTCCCGCGAACGGCGGTCCCATGGCTCAGGAAACCACTCTCGTGCGACGCCAACAGCGATGAGGCTGAGTGCGCCGGGACCTCCTCAGAGGCCGTCTCCGTCGATGGGGGCGCAGGAGTATCAACCGACGTCGCCATAGTCAAGCACGGATGTGCGTGGTCGTGGCGCTTCTCAGCGACGGAGATCCGGGCGCCGTGGTTTTCCGGGCTCCGGCACCGGCGGGGCCCGGTTGCCGTCGAGGGGACCCCTCGCACACCTCTACCCCGCGCCGCGCGCGTACTTCCTGAGCTTCCTGTAGAGCGTCGACGCGCCGATCCCGAGCTCCGCGGCGGCGCGGGCCTGGTTGCCGCCGTGCCTCTCGAGCGCCGCGAGGATCGCTCGCTGCTCGACGCCCTCCAGCGTCCGCGCGGCCGGCGCCTCGCCCGCCTCGCCGCCGGTCGGCGCGGCGCCGCGGACGTCGTCCGGCAGGTCGTCCAGATCCGCGGCGCCTCCCCGCGCCAGGGCGACCGCGTGCTCCACGGCGTTCTCCAGCTCGCGCACGTTGCCGGGCCACCCGTGGCGCTCCAGCGCGCCTTCGGCCTCCGGCGTGAAGCCCGCGACAGGCCGATCGAGCCGCCGCGACGCCGCCCCGAGCAGCGCCCGCGCGAGCGGCAGGATGTCCTCGCGGCGCTCGCGGAGCGGCGGAAGGCGGATCTCGATGACGCGCAGCCGGTAGTAGAGGTCCCGCCGGAAGCGGCCCGCCGCGGCGTCGGCCGCGAGATCGCGGTTCGTCGCCGCGAGGATCCGGGCGTCGACGGGGCGGCTCGTGTTCTCGCCGACGCGGCGCACCTGCCGCTCCTGGAGCGCGCGGAGGAGCTTCGCCTGCACCCCGGGCGGGGCCTCGCCGACCTCGTCGAGCAGCAGCGTGCCCCCGCGCGCCGCCTCGAACAGCCCGGCGCGGTCGTGGGTCGCGCCGGTGAACGAGCCGCGCGCGTGCCCGAAGAGCTCGCTCTCCAGCAGCGTCTCGGTGATCGCCGCGCAGTTGACCGCGACGAACGGGCCCGCGGCGCGCGCCGACGCGCCGTGGATGAGCCGCGCCACGCGCTCTTTCCCTGCGCCGCTCTCGCCCGTGAGCAGGATCGTCGAGTCCACCGGCGCGACCCGCCGCGCGCGGTCGAGGGCCCGCTGCATCGCCGGGCTCTCCGCGACGAGCGGGGTCGGCGGCTCGCCCCGCGGCGCGGCGAAGGGCAGGGCGCTCGCCTTCGCGACGAGCGCGCGCCCTGGTGTCGCCCTCCGGGGCGGCGCGGGCTGCGCGGGCTGGCCGAGCGACGGGTCGAGATCGCTCTCGCGGAAGAACGGCAGGTGCTCCTCGAGCGCGCCGCCCCACGCGGCGCGCGTCCGACCCTGGAAGTGGCAGACGTCGTCGCCCCGGCCGATGCACCGATCCTCGATGACGTAGACCGCCTCGCCCGTCGCCCGGGTCATGTAGCCGCTCGCGATGCCGGCGAGCATCCAGCACACCGGCTCGTCCGCGCGGCCGAGGTGCAGGAGGTGCTGTTCTGCCTCGTACGACGAGAGGAGGGTGGCGCCGCGCGAGGCGAGGGGCGTCGTGTCCCCGGGGGCGAGCCGGATGAAGCCCTGCAGCGTGTGGAGCAGGGCCCCTGCGCCGTGCAGCTCGGCGTCGCTGTCCCAGGCGAGCCGGGACACCATCGCCTCCGCCATCCGGGCGCCGTGCTCGACGCCGAAGCGCGTGAGCACGGCGCGCGCCCCCGCGTACCCCGCGAGCCGGACGAGCTCCTCGCGCAGCCTCCCGAGCGCCCCGGCGTCGAGGATGACCGCGCGCTCCCCGGCGAAGCGGACGACGCCGCCGCGCGCATCGACGTCGAGCAGCTTCCGGATGTCGAGATCGGCTGCGCGCATGGGACGACCTTTCAACGTGACAGGAGCGACCGGTCACCCTGACCGGCGGGCTCGCGAGGCGCCACGGAGGAGCCCCGGATCTCCCATGAAAGCGGCCTCTCCCGCGCGGGCCCGGCGTGTGCTCGGGGCCATCGCGGGAGGTCTCTTCGCATGAGCGAGCGCGTGGACATCATGACACCCGCCTTCCGGGCGGATCCTTATACGCCGTACGCTGTGATGCGCCGCGAGGCGCCGGTCTGCCAGGTGGATCCTGGCGGGATGTGGGCGGTGAGCCGGTACGCCGATGTCGCCACGGTGCTCCGGAGCCCGGAGCGGTTCTCGTCCCAGGGGTTCCGGGCCGCCTGGCAGCCGGCGTGGGTGGGGCACAACCCGCTCGCGAGCTCGATCCTGGCCATGGATGGCCCGGATCACGCGCGGCTCCGCGGCCTGGTGAGCCGGGCCTTCGGGGCGCCGGCGATCGCGCGCATCGAGCAGCGGGCCCGGGATCTGTGCGAGCGGCTCGCGGGCCGCCTCGACGGCGAGGTCGACTTCATCGCCGCGGTCGCGGCGCCGCTGCCGGCGTTCGTGATCAGCGAGCTGCTCGGGCTGGATCACGCGCTCGAGCCGCGCTTCAAGCGGTGGATGGACGACCTCCTGTCCGTGACGCCCGAGCCGGCGAGCGCCGAGCACGCCGCCCGCGTCCGCGCCACGATCGCGGAGCTCGACAGGTACATGGCCGACGTCATCGAGGCCCGCAGGCGCTCGCCCTCCGACGACCTCGTGAGCGAGCTCGCCCGCGCCGGCGATCTCCTCGGCGACCGCGAGATCATCGATCTGCTGGTCAGCATCCTCGGCGGCGGCCTCGAGACCACGACCCACTTCCTCGGCAGCTCGATGCTCCTGCTCGCGGAGCGCCCCGCGGAGCTCGAGCGGCTGCGCGCCTCGCCGCAGCTCATCCCGAGGTTCATCGAGGAGATGATGCGTTATGACGGCCCGACGCAGTCCGTCCCCCGGCTCACGACGTCGGACGTCGCGCTGGCCGGCGTGACGATCCCCGCGGGCTCGCTCGTGCTGGCCCTGGTCGGCTCGGCGAACCGCGACGAGCTGCGCTTCACGGATCCCGATCGGTTCGATCTGCACCGCGGGCAGCCGAGCCTGACCTTCGGGCACGGCGCGCACTTCTGCCTTGGCGCTGCGCTGGCCCGGATGGAAGCGAAGGTCGCGCTCGAGGTGCTGCTCCCGAGGATCGGCGAGGTGACCCGCGCGCCGGGCGAGATCCCCTACAACCGCACGCTCACCGTGCGCGGCCCCGTGTCGCTGCCGCTCCGCTTCAGGCCGGCCTGACATGCCAACGAAATGAGGGGATCTGTCAGGTCCTGTTCTGCACAATGGCTGTCCATGCGATATCGAGCGTTCCTGCCGCTGGTCTTCGCTCTACCGGCGTGCGGCCCGGCGGCCGCGCCCTCGCCTGCCGCGAGCGCCGCGCCCGCCGCGGCCAAGGCGGCGGCCACCACGGCGCCGTCTCCGTCGGCGCCCGCCGTGGGCGTCGCGCCTGCGCCGGCAGCGAGCGCCGCGCCGGCGCCGCAGAGCGCCTGTGCGCTGGAGCGCGGCTTTCACGGCACGATCGGCCCGAAGCTCGAGATCTTTGCGCGGATCGAGCGCGACGGAGGGACGGTGCGGGGCCGTTACTTCTATGCCCACGTCGGCGTCGACATCCCGCTGGCCGGGGCGGTCACCGACGCTGGCGAGCTCGCGCTTGTCGAGGGCAACCCGGCGCGCCCGACGGGCCAGTTCGCGGGCACCTGCCGGGCGGACGGCCACCTCATCGGGACGTGGACGAGCCCGCGGGGCGCCTCGCTGCCGTTCGACCTCGCCTCGGTAGGCGCCCGCGATGTGCTGCTCGTGGCCACGAAGAAGAGGGCGCGCCGCTTCCCGCCGCAGCCGAACCCCGATGGCCCATCCGACGGGATCGGGATCCCCTTCGAGCCAGGCGAGGCGTGCAGCGAGGATCTCGCCTGGCCAGAGATCTTCGGCGCCGCGACGGCGAAGAGCGAGGCGGCCCTCAACCGCGCGCTCGAGAGCGGCGCGTGGGTGTTCGGGCAGGGGGATGAGGCGAGCTTGCGCGCGTGCAAGACGGGCGAGCGAATGGCCGCCTCGCGCACCTTCGAGATCTCCCTCAACGAGAAGGGGCTGCTCGCGGTCCGCTCCCACGATGCGATGCGCTACGAGGGGGGCACGCACCCCTGGGATCCTGGGCCCGAGCGCTGGCAGGTGCTCGACGCGCGCACGGGCGCGCCGGTGACCCAGCTGCTCGAGCGGTCCGCCGCGTCGAAGAAGGCCCTGCGGCCCTTGCTGGAGCGCTGCCTCGCGCCGCTCGCCGACGGCGACGCGGCCGTGCTCGAGCTGCTGCGGGAGCGCGTGAGCCTCGACAACCCGGAGCTGCTCCTCCTGCCGACGCCCGCCGGGCTGAAGCTCGCCGCGACCGGATATCCGCCGCCGCTGCGCGTGCTCGAGGGGGATGGCCCCATCCTGACGTGGGCGGCGCTCGCCGGCGCGGGCGCGGTCGGCCCGAGGAGCCCCCTCGCTCGTCTCTGGGAGGGCCGCAGCGCGGCCGCGGCGGCGGACCCGTGCGCGAAGCAGGGGTCGCCCTGAGCCGGATCCGATCGGGCCTGTGAACCCGATCCGGTCGAGACGACAACCGACAACCCGACCCGGGTTGAGGCGACCATCGTCAATCTCATGGTGTGACGAGCCCGGGAACCTGGCCGGACCTGACCGGACTCGACAGCTGGATCCGCCGCGCCGTCGTGATCGGCGACGCAAGTGAGCTCCTCATCCAGCAGACGTCCGCCGGGTTGAAGCTCGCCGCAACCGGAGATACAACGCTGCGTGCCTCCTGTCTGCGCGGGCCGTCCTGTCATCAACGCGCGCCCGCGCCGCGCTCGTCGGACGCGACCCGGCTCACACCGAGGCCGTCTTTCCCGGGGAGGATGCTCGTCACGGAGCACGCGGACCAAAAGAACATGGAACAGAAGACAACTCCGACGATCACCGAGCTCGAGCGTGAAATCGATACGCTGCGCCGACGCGTCGCCGATCTGGAGATCCCCGCGCGCCGCTACCAGGCCCTGCTCGACGGGGGCATCGTGAGCATGATGATCTACGACGGCGAGAGCCGCGTGCTCGAGGTGAATCGTCGGTGGGAGCAGCTCTGGAGCTTGAGCCTCCGGGATGTCGCCGAGTGGCGGTTGCTGAAGGACGAGCAGGTATCCGCCAATGGGTCCATGCCCCTCGTCGAGCGGGCGTTCTGGCGGGGCGAGGCCACGGCGTTGCCCACGATTCGCTACGATCCGGTCCAGGCAGACACGCTCCAGAAGGGACTGGCCCGCTGGGTCGCCTCTTCGCTCCATCCCATCAGCGACGCTGCGGGCAACGTGCGCGAGGTGCTGCAGATCCACGTGGACGTCGGCGAGCTCAAGCGGTCCGAGGACGAGCTGCGGGTCCAGACGGCGCAGCTCGAGGCCGCGATCGCCGAGCGGACTCAGCGGCTCGAGGAGCAGCTCCGCGTGAGCGAGGAGCAGCAGCGCGCCATTGCCGCGCTGTCCACGCCCGTGCTCAGGCTCTGGGACGGCATCCTCGCGCTGCCGCTCATCGGTCGCATCGACGCCGAGCGCGCCGCCCATCTCCTCGAGGTGCTTCTGCAGGCCATCGTGGACACGCAGGCGGAGCATGTGATCCTCGACGTCACCGGCGTGCCTTTCATGGACGCCGAAGGGGCACGCCACCTCGGCAATACGGTGCGCGCTTCCTCGTTGCTCGGGGCGCAGTGCATCGTCGCGGGCATCTCGCCGGCCATGGCGAGATTGCTGATCGACTGCGATCTCGGCTTCGATGGCGTCCCCATCGTCGCGAGTCTCCAGGACGGCCTTCGGAGCTTGTTGTCCAGCCGCAACGGCGATCGGGAGAAGGGGAGTAAAGTCCCATGACTCTCCCCTCCTCCCTGTTCAATTTTCTCTCTCGAGATGCCAACAACAGTCACGTCATCTTGGCGAACCAGCTGTCGAGGATGGTTTGCGCCCGCGCGAGCTCCGAGAGCTCCGTCACCTCGTTCAGAGCGTGCATCGTCCGCTCCGCGCCCGGTCCGAAATTCGCCGCCGGGATCCCGAGCGTCGTGAAGCTTGCCACTTCCGTCCAGGTTTGCCGCGCCTCGACGCCTTGAACGCCGCTCTGTTCGAGAGCGGCGATGAGCGCGTGGTTCCGGTTCGGCGGCGCCGGACGGGAGAGCTCCTCGAACCGGACGGCTCCCACGCGGTCCACGAGCGCCATCAGTCGTTCTTGCGAGGTATGGGAGCTCGTGCTCGGACCGTACGTGTGGTGCACGTTCACCTCCAGGTGGTCCGCCACGACGCTGCCGGAGCGGCCCCCGTGCGCCGAGGTGGCGTTCATCATCTCGTACCAGGTGAGGCCGTCGACGACGTCGGGTACGGGCTCGAACGCGACAAGCTGAGAGAGCACGCGCGCGAACTTGTGAATCGCGTTCACGCCGGCCCCGGGCAGCCCGCTGTGCCCCGTGCGGCCTGCAAAGGCCAGCGTCGCGTGCGTGGAGCCTCCCGAGCCGAGCTGGAGCTTGTTGTCCGTGGGCTTGAGCACCAGGGCGAAGTCGGCCCCCCGGAGCTCGGCATCCTGCTTCATGACCACCCTGAGCTCGCTCGCGTCGAAGCCGCACGCTCCGCGCGCGTGGAACACGAGGGTGATATCGGCGTGTACCTGCGGCCGGCGCTCGGCCAGATCGAGCATCAGGCAGAGGCCGCTCTTCTCGGCGGCTCCAGCGCCGAGCACGCGGTTCTTCTCCGTCCTCGCTTCGCCTCGTTGCCCCGCGTTCGCCACGTCGAGCTGCCCGACGAGCAGAATCTTGGGGCCTCCCGACCCGCGCGTCAGCGGCGCCACCAGGGAGTCCCCGTAGCGGCGCGGCGGTGAAGCCAATGGGAGCGCCGCGAGACGTTGAGCCAGCTCGTCGGCCAGGTTGCGTTCCTCACCCGACGGCGAGGGGATCTTGCACAGCCACAGCAAATTTTCGAGCAGCTCCACGTCGACCTCCGATCAGACCAGACGATTCGCGCTGGCTCACCCCTCAGTCGTACCGGAATTTTCGGTACCAGGACACCAGCCAGAAGGCGAGTATCGCTCCTAGCACGGTCACGCGCATGCCGGTGAGCCAGAGCCTTGGGTGAAGCGCGAGGGACAGCGCGCCGGCCGCGAAGATCGCCGCGAGTTGTCCGACATGGATGATCCGGAGATCGGCGAGACCACGCGGGTGACGCACCCGCAGGGGAGCCCCACCGAGCGTGGTCGACGCGCCGAAGTACGGCCTTAGCTCGCGCACCAGCGCGTCGTGCGAGGCATCGTCGTCGGGCACGCCCTGCAGCTCGAGCTCGACCCGAGAAGTCCACCAGAGCAGCCGGCGGAGATACCACCGCTGGAGGACTCCTCCCGCCTGGTGCCTCGCCGAGGAATCGATGTAGCGAAGGAGCGCCTCGCACAGCGGCGGGGAGAAGGTCTTCCGGGCGAACGGGCGGACGATAACGATCTCCCCGATATGCGCCGGATCGAAGCGGGCGTCGCGCTCCAGGAGCCTACCGTCGCTCCACCACGCCGCCTGCTCCAGGGGCACGACCCTCGCATGCCGGTCCTCCTCGGTCTTTGCTAGGGAGCGGTCCATGGTGCGGACACTCTCCGTCATCTGGAGCGCGTCGCCGCCCACCGCGAGCACGGCGACGGGCGGGTAACCGCGACGCGGCCGGCGGTAGATAACAGCGACGGCGGCTTCCTCCTCGAGCGAGATCCCGCGGGATGGGATCTCGGCCCGGATTCGGCGCTCGTCGGCGTGAAGGCGGATCACGTGCGGCACGCAGGATCCTTAATCCGGTGGAGCGGCGCAGGCGAACAGGTCCACGCCATCGCCGCTCTGCCATGGTCATGCCGCCCACATAAGCACCCCGACGCCGTTGTGCGGAGCCCGCGCGCGGACAGGCGGATGGGGGACGTCCTGCGAAGCCTGGGTAAATACTCTTGACGCTCAAACGGATGCTTTGCTCGCTTCTTCCTCCGGGAGCTTGCGCGGAGGCGCTGGCTAGCTCGCGGGGCGCACTGGCGCAGCAAGATCGAAGTCACCGTATACCCAGATCCCGGCGGCGTCGTAGAGCTTCGTCAATGCTGGCTTGAAAACTCCGTTCTTCCCCCACGGCTGGAGATCCCCGTCGAGCTCGCAGAATGAAAGATCTGTTGCCCCAGCGGCCTTCAGCCTCTCGGCCCGTACCAGTACCGCAGCCAAGATCGCTTGGTCGAACGGCTTGACGAACTCGAGCTCGCCGCCGCTCAGCTCGATCGCGCGCGCCAGCATGGCGTCGTCGAGCGCGAAGACATCGAGCCCCGGGTGCTTGCGCAGCGCCGCGAGCATCGTGTCGAGCTGCTTGAGCTCCTCTTTCACTCTGCTCTCGAACATGCTGAGCACCCGTAACGCCGTGGCCTCCTCGTTGAACGAGATTTTTTCCGTTCGCCTTGCCCCAGCGCAGAAACTGGCGAATGGCATCTGCTTCATGCCGAGGCTTGAGCTCCTGGATTGGACGACGTGCCTCGTTCAGGCAAATGGACGGAAGATGAAGCTTGAGCTCTCCCGCGGCAGCACGGTTGAGAAGATCAACCGCTGCTTTTTTCTTGTGATGCGCAGGCGCAGCATAGTCTACGACCCAATTGGTCTCGACGAAGACGTGCCGCATCGTTCAGGTCCCGGTGCGCCTCATGCTCGCACGCGGCCCAGCCGCACGCACCTCTCCTTGCTCCAGAGCGGGCACCACGTGATCCTCGACGGCCTCACGCAAGTCTGGCGCCAAGGTGGCCAGATTCGATGGATTCGTGAGCCCTTCCAGCCAGCGCTGGACTTCGTCCTCGAATTGAACCCCGCGCAGTCCTGGCTCTTCAATCGCACGAATTGTCGACGCCACGCCGGCTTCGAAGACGCCTGCCGTCGAGAACGCCCCGACCAGCTCCACCGATCCTTCCTCGTAGCTCGCAAACGTATCGCGGTAGATGCGCACTGCGTCCGACGTAACGAGCATCCCGGTAGCGTAGCCATGGCGCACCATGTACGCCTTGAGCTGTTGTTCTGACGCCTGGAGATCGTGGATCGACAGCTTCACCTCGACGACGAGCGAGCGGCTCGTTCCGTCGCGGGAGGTGACCAGAATGTCCGGAGCAAACGACATGCACGCATTGTAGCACGTCAAGCTCCCACGGGGAGACGCGGCCTCGCTCAGCGAGATCGCGCAGCTCGGGCAGCCTTCGGCTGGCTCCCGACGAACGCCGCAAGGTGCTCGCCGGTCAGCGTCGACTTCGCCGCCACCAGATCGGCCGGGGTGCCTTCGAACACGATCCGCCCGCCGTCGTGGCCCGCGCCTGGACCGAGGTCGATGATCCAGTCGGCGTGCGCCATCACCGCCTGGTGGTGCTCGATCACGATGACCGACTTGCCGGAGTCGACCAGCCGGTCCAGCAGCCCGAGCAGCTGCTCGAGGTCGGCCAGGTGCAGCCCGGTGGTCGGCTCGTCGAGCACATAGACGCCGCCGTCAGCGCCCATGTGCGTCGCGAGCTTGAGCCGCTGCCGCTCGCCGCCCGACAGCGTGGTGAGCGGCTGGCCGAGCCGCAGGTAGCCGAGCCCCACGTCGGCCATGCGCTGCAGGATCGCGTGCGCGGCCGGCGTGTGCCCCTTGCCAGCACCGAAGAAGCCGACAGCCTCCGTCACCGACAGGTCGAGCACCTCGGCGATGTTGAGCTTGCCGAGGCGGTACTCCAGCACAGACGCCTGGAACCGCCGGCCCTCGCAGTCCTCGCAGACCGTGGTGACGCCGGCCATCATCGCGAGGTCGGTGTAGATCACCCCCGCGCCGTTGCAGGTCGGACAGGCACCCTCGGAGTTGGCGCTGAACAGCGCGGGCTTCACGTTGTTGGCCTTCGCGAACGCCTTGCGGATCGGCTCCAGCAGGTCGGTGTACGTCGCCGGGTTGCTCCGCCGCGAGCCGCGGATCGGGGTCTGGTCGACCGACACCACCCCGTCACGGCCGGACACCGAGCCGTGGATCAGCGAGCTCTTGCCCGATCCCGCCACGCCGGTCACCACCACCAGCACGCCGAGCGGAATGTCGACATCGACGTTCTTCAGGTTGTGCGCGCGCGCGCCACGCACCTTCATCACACCCGACGGTCTCCGCACCGACTGCTTCAGGGACACCCGGTCGCTCAGGTGACGTCCGGTGAGCGTGCCGCTCGCCCGCAGCCCGTCGACGGTGCCCGTGAAGACCACCTCGCCGCCGGCGGTGCCGGCGCCGGGGCCCAGGTCGACGACGTGATCGGCTATCGCGATCGTCTCGGGTTTGTGCTCGACCACGAGGACGGTATTGCCTTTGTCGCGCAGCCGCAGCAGCAGCTCGTTCATCCGCTGGATGTCGTGGGGGTGCAGCCCGACCGTCGGCTCGTCGAAGACGTAGGTGACGTCGGTGAGCGACGACCCGAGGTGGCCGATCATCTTGGTGCGCTGCGCCTCGCCGCCCGACAGCGTGCCCGACGGCCGGTCGAGGCTGAGGTAGCCCAGCCCGATCTCCACGAACGAGTCGAGCGTGTGCCGCAGCGTCGCCAGCAGCGGCTTGACGGACGGCTCGTTCAGATCGCGCACCCACTTGGCCAGGTCGTTGATCTGCATCGCGCAGGCTTCGGCGATGTTGATCCCCTTGATCTTGGAGGACCGGGCCGCCTCGCTGAGCCGCGTGCCGCCGCACTCGGGACAGGTGGAGAACTTGATCGCGCGCTCCACGAACGCCCGGATGTGCGGCTGCATCGCGTCGACGTCCTTGGACAGCATCGACTTCTGGATCTTCGGGATCAGCCCTTCGTAGGTCAGGTTGATGCCCTCGACCTTGATCTTGGTCGGCTCCTTGTGGAGCAGGTCGTGGAGCTCCTTCTTCGTGAACTTGCGGATCGGCTTGTTCGGGTCGAAGAAGCCGCAGCCGTTGAAGATGCGCCCGTACCATCCATCCATCGAGTAACCGGGGATGGTGAGCGCACCCTCGTTGAGCGACTTGCTGTCATCGTAGAGCTGGGAGACGTCGAAGTCGGATACCGATCCCATGCCCTCGCATCGCGGGCACATGCCTCCATTGACCACGAACTCGCGCTTCTCGGTCTTCTTCCCGCCGGCCTTCTCGATCGAGATCGCCCCGACCCCGCGGACCGACGGGACGTTGAAGGAGAAGGCGTTGGACGAGCCGATGTGCGGCTTGCCGAGGCGGCTCCACAGCACCCGCAGCATCGCGTTGGCGTCGGTCGCCGTGCCGACCGTCGAGCGGGAGTTCTGGCCCATCCGCTCCTGGTCGACGATGATCGCGGTCGTCAGCCCTTCCAGCACGTCGACCTCGGGCCGGGCCAGCGTCGGCATGAACCCCTGCACGAACGCGCTGTAGGTCTCGTTGATCAGCCGCTGCGACTCGGCCGCGATGGTGCCGAACACCAGCGACGATTTGCCCGATCCCGAGACGCCGGTGAACACGGTCAGCCGCCGCTTGGGGATCTCGACGCTGACGTCCTTGAGGTTGTTCTCCCGGGCGCCCTGGACGCGGATCAAGTCGTGGCTGTCTGCGGCGTGCTGTCTGTCTGTGGCGTGCTGTCTGGAGGAGGCCATGTCCGCGATCATGTCACCAACACCGACGGTCTGTGAAGGGGTTCCGGCAATCTGCGCGAGTCCGGCCGCAGCGCCCACGACGTCACCGCCAGCGCGAGGACCACGAGCGGCGCGACGACGTGGCCGGCGTTGCTCGTGGAGTCGCTGGCGCCGACGGCGGCCCAGGCGAAGGCGGCGCCGGTGAGGTCGAACACGAGGCCCGCATACGCCCACTCCTTCAAGCGCGGGAATCTCGGCGCCAGCAGCGCGAGCGCGCCGAGGATCTTCCAGATGCCGAGGAACGTGACGAAGTGCATCGGGTAGCCGAGGCGCACGAAGCCGTCGACGCTCGCTGGCGCGTGGATGACGTGCGCCACGCCGCCGGAGACCATGGACGACGCGACCAGGCCTGTGGTCGCCCAGTAGGCCACGAGCCTTGCCCGGCTCATGAGACCCTCTCGAGCAGGTCGACGAGCTTCCCGCCCATCATCTTCCAGCCGTAGCGCGCGCCGGCGAAGTTCTGCTTCTGGTCCGGCTTGAAGCCCGATTGCACGAGGGACAGGCGCGTCCCCGACGCCGTTGGCGTGAGCGTGAAGGTCACGACGGTCTCCAGGAAGGGGACGCTCCACGTGTAGCTGAGCTTCCGATGTGCTTCGATCTCGACGAACCGGCAATTCACGGTGCCGTCCCAGCCGGGGTAGGGCTGCGTCTTGAGCGTGAACGCCGCCCCCGGCTCGAGCTGGAGGCCGATGGTGGGCAGGAGCCACTCCGCGAGCAGCGCCGGTTCGGTGAGCGCGCGCCACACCTTCTCGGGCGCATGCTTCAAATCGAACTCGAACGAGATGGATTCGGTCTGCGATTGTGCGGTCGTGTCGGTGAGGTTCATTCGTCCATTTTCTCCAGCAATTGTTCGAGGCGATCGACGCGCTCCGTCCAGAAGGCGCGGTAGTGCGTGATCCAGTCGACGAGCGGCTTCAACCCGCGCGGCTCCACCCGGTAGTAGACACAGCGCCCCTCGCGCCGGCCGCTCACAAGGCCGGCGTCTTTCAACGTGGCGAGGTGCTGCGAGATCGCCGGCTGCGAGATGTCGAAGCGCGCCGTGAGGTCCTTCACGGCCGCTTCGCCACGCGTGAGCGACTCGAAGATCGCCCGGCGGCTGGGGTCCGCCAGCGCCTGGAAGATCTTGTCTTCGAGCACGGCCGCGCTCTGCATGCACGACTTATAAGCCGCTGCTTATCGATTGTCAAGCGCCTGGATCCAGCGGCGAGGCGTGGGCGTGGCGCGCTTCGACGCGGCGAGCGGCCGCCACGTCGCCGGCGACGCGCTGCGCTGGACCGCCGAGCGGCCGGCGTGCGGCGTGCGGCGAGGCCGTGCTGGTCGAGGGCACGACGCCGCGTATGGCTGCAGGGCCAGCGGGTTCCTCTCGGGCGAGTCCTTCGTCGCGCGCGCTCCGATCGAGCGCCTCATCCGAGCGCGGCGCCGGACACTGGGCCTGGGATGCCGACGGGGCGTTCCCGCCGTTCACGGGCGGCGCGTCGATCATTTTACAGAAAGGCGAGAAGGTTCCTGGAGGTGCCCCAATTCCCACCTTCGCGCCGGTCAGCGCTGAGAAGGCGCTTCCTACCACGACCAATTTAACGGCAGCTCGCGGCCACATCCGTGAGTCGTGCGGCGCCGCTTCCGGAAGTCAGAAGGCCGCTTTATGAGACCGGCGAAGAGAGCGCTGCCTGCAGTTCATTTGCTGGCTCTCTTTGAGGGGGTCCTATGCAATTTCTCGGGTACCGTTCGGCGGGCATGGCCGCTGCCAGTGTCGCCTTCTTGTTCGCGTCTCACGGTCTGGCCCAATCTGTGCCGAGTGGACCAGTTCAGGTGATCTCGGAGAACAGCGGCCTGTGTCTGGATGTCCCGGGCTTCAGCACGAGTCCTGGCTCCACTCTTCAGCAGTGGGGATGCAACGGCGGCAACAACCAGCGATTCTCGCTGGTGGGCGCGGGCGGCGGCAATTACTTTATTGTTGCCACGCACAGCGGCCTGTGTCTGGATGTCCCGAACTTCAGCAGGAATTTCGGGACGACCGTCCAGCAGTGGGGATGCAACGGCGGCAGCAATCAGCGGTTCTCGCTGGTGAGCGCAGGCGGCGATAACTATTACATCGTTTCCGAGAACAGCGGCCTGTGCCTGGATGTCCCGGGCTTCAGCAGGAATTTTGGGACAACCATCCAGCAGTGGGGATGCAACGGCGGCAACAACCAACGTTTTCGTCTCGTTCCATGATCCGTTAGGAGCGCTGCGAGGGCGCGCCGAGGGCCGGCGCGACGAGCGACCGGCCCTCACGGCTGTAGCGAGTCGGGTGCAACGAAGGGTCAGGCCTCGGGTTCGTGGCAAACCACTTCGATGTTGTGCCCGTCCGGACCAATGACGAAAGCCGCATAATAGTTCGCGTGGTAGTGCGGGCGCAGACCAGGCGCGCCATTGTCTTTGCCACCCGCCTCCAGAGCCGCGCGATAGAAATCCTGGACTTGCTGACGATTCTCGGCGGTGAAGGCCAGGTGAAGATGCGCCGGCTTCTCCTCGGTTTGGAACAGGCACAATGAAGCCTTACCCTTCGGGCTAAGCTCGACGCCGTACGTCGGCGGCCCCTCCGAGACAACAGATACGCCGAGCGGTTCGAGCGCCTTGAGGAAGAATGCTTTGCTCGCTGCATAGTCGCTGACTCCGAATTTGACGTGATCGAACATGATTTCTCCTGAAGCGTGTGGGCCTGCGCGAGGTCTGACGTCTGGCCGTTCAGCTGCGGGGATGCTTGCGTCAGCGCGCGTCCCCGGCAGCCGCAATGGCTTGTTAGCCATCGTTGCTGCGTTTGCGAGCGCGCCAGAGTCTACGATCGCTCCGACGGCCCTAGCGATCTGGTCTCCTTCGTTCATTCGTTCCCTCGATTCATTCCATGCCCCTCCACGCGCCTGACGAAGGCGCTCATCAACGCAGCGCACTCGGCCGGATGGGTCTCCAGCAGGAAATGCGGGCCGTCGAGGATGTGCGCCTCCATGCGCGGGAGCGCCTTCATCCAGGAGAGGGTCTCCTCGAGGCCGAAGAAGATATCGTGGCGCCCCCACAGCATCAGCGCCGGGGGTTGCCAGCGCTCGAGATACTCGGCGATCTCCCCGAACCGCGCGACATGGCTGCGATAGTCGAGCACCAGCGCACGCTGCATCTCGAGGCGGCCGGGGAGCGACATGATCCGCCAGTCCTCCTCCCACAGCCGGGGATCGATGCGCTCGGCGATGTCCCGGGGTACGCCGCCCACATATTGGTCGCGCGTCCCCTCGAAGGTCAGGTGCGCGGTCGCCTCGGCTTCCCGCTCCGGCGTGGGATCGTCCCAATAGGCCCTGGTCGCCGACCATTGCGGCCCCATCCCGCTCTTATGGGCATTGGCATTCTGGACGATGAGGCTGCGTATCCTGCGCGGCGCGCGCGTGGCGAGATGAAGTCCTACCGCCGTTCCATAGTCGTGGAGGTAGAGGTGGAAGGACCCGGCTCCGAGCCGTGCGAGCAGCGCCTCGATCATGTCCGCGAAACGCGAGAATGAGGGGCGCTCGACCGGCTCGGAGCCGCCGAACCCCGGAAGGTCCGGGGCGATCACGAAGCAGTCCCGCGCGAGGATGCCGATCACGTTGCGGAATGATTCCGAGGAGCTCGGAAAACCGTGGATCAGGAGGAGCGCCGGCTTCTCCCGATCGCCCGCCAGGCGGGCCGCGATTTCGGCATCTTCAACCTCGAACCTCCTCACTTCCGGTTCTCTCATGGCACCTGGTTCCTTCGATGCTTTCAAATGTCTGACAGGCCTCCCGGTAGAAGGTGACACGCCCTACCCGTTCGCGCGAGGCGTGCGCCGAGGCTGTCGGCAGGCCGAGCCGTAGCTCGCGCTCTTCGCCGCGTTGCGACTGATGAGCACGATGTCGGCGCCGAGCATCGCCAGGGACCGCGCCGTCTCTTTGCCGATGCCGGACGTCGCGCCCCTGATGAGCACGCGTTTGCCTCTCATGAACAGCCATGGTCTCGTCTCCTGGGTCCAATGCCCGCGGCGGGGGTGAGCGGCCGCCCTGCGGCGCCGCGCTGTCACGCGCTGGACCCATCGCCGGGCCTCCGTGGCGGCCAAGGCGGTGATGCGCGGCAAGCAGCGATGCCTCGCGCGCGAGCCTCTTCGTCCGGCCCCCACCCACGGCGGGGCACGGCGAAGAACAATGTGCTCCTCGGTCGCGTTTGTCAGGGAGGAGCACCCGGAGCGTGTGCGTGGTACCTTGGCCCGCATGAAGGAGGCCGGCGCGTCGGGGCTCAGGGAACGCAAGAAGGAGCGCACGCGCGCGCAGATCATCGAGACGGCGATCGAGCTCTTCTTGAAGAACGGCTACGAGCAGACGACCCTCGATGACGTGCTCGGGGTGGTCGAGGTCTCGCGGAGGACGTTCTTCCGCTACTTCGAGTCGAAGGAAGACCTCGTGATCGCGTGGATGGACCAGTTCATCGAGGCGGCGCGCGAGGCGGTGCGGGCGCGCCCGCGGAGCGAGCCGCCCGTCGTGGCGCTGCGAAACGCCCTCAAGACGATCGTGAAGCTCCACGAGGGGGATCTGCCCCGCTTCGCCCTGATCCAGCAGTTCGTCGCGCGGACGCCGGCGATCCGCGCGAGGCAGCGCGAGCGGCTGGGACACTGCGGGGAGGAGATCTGCGAGCCGCTGGCCGAGCGCATGGGCCTGGACGCGCGGCACGATCTCGCGCCGCGCGTGCTGGCGAGCTGCGCGATGGCGGTCGTGCAATCCGCGATGGACGCGTGGGTCGCGCGCGGGGCCACCGACGACCTGCCAGAGCTCGTGGACGAGGCCTTCGGGACGCTCGCACGCGAGTTCGGCCGCGGTGGGAGCGGCACCTCGGCGCAATGAGCGCCGGCTCGGTCGTCTCCGCCTGAGGCGCGCCGCCGGTTCGTCTGCCGGCGAGGAGCGCTCGCGAGAGGAAGTGCGCCTTCTTGACA
Organism: Sorangium sp. So ce693; assembly: GCF_051521375.1. NCBI lineage: Bacteria > Pseudomonadati > Myxococcota > Polyangiales > Polyangiaceae > Sorangium > Sorangium sp. So ce693. The sequence continues at coordinate 9,176,640 of NZ_CP150347.1, read as the reverse complement.
AATGCCACTGAGTAGCTATTCTTCCTGGGTAGCTGCTTCCAGTCGCGTTCCGGTGCTTGATCGCTCCACGATCCTGCGATCGAAGGGGGCTCAGCGCGCCTTTACAGCTTCCGTTTGGATCGACCTTGCCGAGCCGCTTGGCCGAGGCGGCCAGGTCTGACCTGGCGGCGGATGCTCACGATCGCGCGACGCCAGCGCATGAGACCCTCCATGGCACCTCGGCGCGCGGCGGCGCTGGCTTGCTTCTGATTCAGCTTCGAGCGGTGTCAGACCGTCGGCGGCTGGCTGGACAACGCCGGTCACGACAAGAAAGGAGTCCTATGGCAAGGGTATTGATTACCGGGTGCAGCAGCGGGTTCGGCTTCGAGGCAGCCAAGGCGTTCCGAGCGCGTGGGGACGAGGTGTTCGCCGGCGTGCGCGACTTGAGCGGAAGAACCGTCGGCGAGCTGAGGGAGCTCGGCGTGACGCCGGTCGTGATCGATGTCACCGACGACGTGGCTGTCGAGCGCGGTGTCACCCAGGTGCTGGCGGCAGGCCCGCTCGACGCGCTGGTCAACAACGCGGCGATCTTCCTGCACGCTGCGGTCGAGGAGACGTCGGACGCCCTGGCATACCGCATGTTCGAGACGAACTTCTTCGGTCCGCTGCGGATGAGCAGGGCCGTGCTGCCCTCGATGCGCGCCCGAAGACAAGGGGTGATCGTCAATGTGTCTTCCGTCGCCGGTTTCCTCGGAATGCCGGGGCACGGCATCTACGCCGCGACCAAATTTGCGCTCGTGGGCATGTCCGAAGCCCTCTACCATGAAGCCAAGCCGTTCGGCGTCCGCGTACGGGTCGTGGAGCCCGGCGCCTTTCCAACGACGGAGATCTTGCGCAAGGCTCTGGGAGCGGCGCGTCACTTCGGATCTCCTTACCAGGCCCACCTGGACGCCTTCGCGTCGGCGATGAGCTCGTTCCAGAAGGCCGCACCGTCGCCGGACGAAAGCCTCGTGATCGAGGCCATCTGGCGCGCGGTGCACGAACCGGAGACGCCGTTCCAGCAACCTGTCGGCGCCGACGCGCAGGCCGTGGCGGCGGCTCGCCGCGCGCAGCCGTTCGAGGCCGTCGAAGCGATGATCCAGCAGACGCTCGGGCTCGGGTCGGCGTCGTAGGTCGAGACCGAGGACCCTCGTTCAGCGGAAGGCGAAGCGGTCGACCGTGATCTTGTAGCTGAGTTGTTCGCCGCGCTCGATGCGGCCACCGAGCGATAGGTTGTGCTCCTCGCCGCTCGTCGCCACGTACTTCGCGTCGGCCGCCACGAACGTGCACGCACCCTCGATCGGCTGCGGGCGCTCGGAGAGGCAGCTGTGGCCGTCCTCGGCGACGGGGCGACAGACGCGGGTGTCGATCTTCAGCGCCTCGACCTCCCCGCGCGAAAACAGGCGCTCCTCGTAGGTAATCTTCATGGGCTCCTCGCAGCGAACGTAGATGGGCAGATACTGATGCTGCGTGTCCCGGTACACGACGCCGTCTTCGATCTCCTCGCGCGTGCCCTCGGCCACGTCCAGATAGCCCTTCAGGCGGACCGGCGCCTCGACCGCGGCGGGGAGACCCTCGGCGGGCATCGCCTCGGCGTGCGGGTGATCGCCGGCGTAGACGAGGACGTTGAGGAAGCGTTGCCGCGCGCCGTCCCCGGCGGGGTCGAAGATCTCGCTGACCGCGTCGCAGCGTGCGGCCTGCTCGGCGGAGTGGCTCTCCATGTTGTCCCCGATCGACCCGAACCCGAGCGCGTAGACGCCCACGCTCGCTCCCCAGCCATTGTCGTCCTTGGACGCGGCCAGGCCGGCGGCGTCGTTGTTTGGGGCGATCCAGAGGTTGTTGGTGGTGAGCGCGGGGACGTGCGTCAGCGAGCGAACGAGGGAGCCGTTGTCACCGCAGCCGCGCCCGATCTGTTCATAGGTGGTGTCTACCTCCGCCGGAGTCGACGGGGTTGCCGGCGCCTCGGTGGGCTCGGCGAGCGTGTCGCCGTCCGATCCGCCGCAGCCCGCGACGAAGATGAAAGGAGCCCCCACGAGAACCAGCGAACGAAAGTAGTTCCTCATGACGGCGGCGGGGAGCAAAGCTCGTACCTCCCCGATCCATGCGGATTTTCCGTCCAAATCGCGGCGCGAGACGCGACGCGTGAACGGGGCGCCACACCTCGGCCGCTTGCGACGCGGCTGGCGTCATCAGCCTCGCGGCCGGCTACGAGCGCCGCAGAGAGCGCCAAGGCCGCCTTCGGCGGGCGCTCGTCGAGGAGAGCGCGCTGCCGTGGCCATCGTCAAAAGGCCCGATGCCGTGGCGTCATCCATGGGGCGCAGTCCTCGCGTCGCCCTCGATCTCGCGCTTCAACGCCCGATCCAGCGCGAAGGTCCCGCCCGGTACGAGCGACGCGAGGAGCGCCATGAGCGAACGGCAACGCGGCCAGTCACGCTCGGTGGCCGCGCGAAACAGCGCGGAGACGAAGAGGAGAAAGAAGAGCCCGTGGGCGCTGCCGGCGATCCGGACCGCGATCGGCAGGCCGAAGATGTATTTGAGCGGCATCGCGACGGCGAGGAGGACCAGGAACGACAGCCCTTCCAGGAAGCCGACGACGCGCAGGGTGCGAAGCGCGCTCATGATCGGACGTCAGACCAGGTGGGCCGAAAGACCATCATCAGCAGCACCACGAAGAGAGGGGCAAAGGTCGAGACGAACGCGCCGAGCGTGCGCCGGTCGCGCGCGACGCTGCGAACGAGGGCGAGCTGCGAGACCAGCGACAGGACGAGCCCTGCGATGACCCAGAGCTCCATCAAAGGAATCTGCAGCTGCGTGGTCATCAGGTATCCCGCGATCCACGTGACGACCAGCCCTGGGGAGGCCACGGCGTGGACGGCGCGTTTGCGATCGGCGTGCACCGTGGCGACGAAGCTGCCAATGAGGCCGCCCGCGTACAGGATGACGCCCAAGAACTTGATCAACCGTAGTATCTGGTAAGCGGGCATGAGGGGGATCCATGGCGCGGCGCGAGGCGCTCTTCGCGGTTCGCCTTCTCGGGATGACCACGACGACTCCGAGACGTGAGACGGTCGGAGGGGCTCGCAAACGAGGGGATGACCCGGATGCCGGTGGCATCAAGCCGTCATCGCTCGGCATAAGGCACGGCTGGGATATGGCACTGCCGGGACGGCCCCGCGAGGGGCGTTCGTGCCAATCTTCGACGACTTCTGGCCAGCTCGACGTCCCGGACCCGCGCCGGATCATAAAACCGTTGGCATGAAGTGGATAATCAAGCATCTTTCAGCCATGCACGTCGTGGCTGTGGTCGCGATGGACGGGGTCGTCCCCTTCGACCTGTCGACGCCCTGCGAGGTGTTCGGGCGTGTCCGGCTGCCCGGGGGTCGGGCCGGGTACCAAGTCCGTGTTTGCGGGGTGACGCGCGAGGTGAGCGCCGGAGCGTTCGATCTCCGGGTGCGCTGCGGCCTCGACGAGCTGACGCGAGCGGACACCATCATCCTTCCGGGCGTCGCCGAGGCGAGCGTCCCGGTCCCGGACGCGCTCTTGCACGCGGTCCGCGCCGCGGCGGCCTCGGGCGCCCGCGTCGCCTCCATCTGCACCGGGGCGTTCCTCCTCGCCGCGACCGGGCTGCTCGACGGGCGCCGCGCCACGACCCACTGGCTCGCGACGGACGAGCTCGCGCGCCGCCACCCGGCCATTCGCGTCGACCCGAAGGTGCTCTACGTGGATGAGGGGCAGTTTCTGACGTCGGCGGGCGCCGCGGCGGCGCTCGACCTCTGCCTCCACATGGTGCGGCTCGACTACGGCTCGGCCGTGGCCGCGGACACGGCGCGGCTCTCGGTGATGCCGCTCGAGCGCGACGGGGGGCAGTCGCAGTTCATCCTCCACGAGCCGCCCGCGCCGGACGGGTCGTCGCTCGAGCCGCTGCTGCGGTGGATCGAGGAGAGCCTCGACAAGCCGCTCACGCTCGAGGACATCGCGCGGCGCGCGGCCCTCAGCGTGCGCACGCTGAGCCGCCGCTTCCGCGAGCAGACCGGCACCACGCCGCTCCAATGGCTGCTCCGGGCCCGCGTGCGCCGCGCGCAGCAGCTGCTCGAAACGACGGGGCACTCGGTGGAGTCGATCGCGGCGAGGGTCGGGTTCGGCTCGCCGACCGCCTTTCGCGAGCACTTCCAGCGGCTCGTGACCACGAGCCCGCAGGCGTACCGCCGCGCCTTCCGCGCCGCGCCGATCAAGGCGAACGGACGCCGGGGGGCGAGCGTGAAGTCGAGCGCTTCTTGAGCGCTGGATCGGGCGAGGATGGAAGCCGCACCTACATCGATGCCATGTGTCAACGTTTTGACTGCCTACTGCGTATGACACCCGAGAATCTCTCCCACAGGGCACCTTCCTCAAACCAGCGACGGGCCAATCCGAGGGCTGGTGCGCGATAATCGTCCATTATCGCGCACCAGGACGCCCCTGAGCAAAAGCAGGAAAACGACGTTCCATATTTGTTGATATTTTAGTTGATTGTGATTCCAGTTAATGGATCGGATTCGATCTGTGTCAGATTTGTCGACTTTGTTCATGTCGACAAACATCGATCGGCGGACCGAGCCCGGTCCTCCAGTATCTGGCCCGCAAATTCCCCCGTCAGAAGGCGCGTTCGTGCGGCGCTCGCCTCATCGCCGAGTCTCGCATGGCCCATCCACGCTCAATCGGCTTTGGCCCGCGACTCGCATTCCTCAAACATCATGCTGCACGGTCGGCTCATTTTCGCGGTTGCTTCTCTCCCGTGGTTCGCTCTCTGTGTCGCCTCATGCTGGATGCCCTCGGAAGCGATCCTGGAGACCAAAGGCACTGCGAACGAGTCAGAAGCCGCCGACATGGCGCTATCGGAGGAAGGCGCTACGAGCGATCCAGAAGCGGCCGAGACGATGGATGGCGAAGTTGTGGACGAATCCATAGAAGAATCACTGGATGCGATTGGGGGTATCAAAATCGTCCGCTGCAAGAAATTCGATCGTGGCATTCCATGCATGATGAAGTGTGCAGACGAGGGGATCTCGTGTGCAGCGAAGCGACCTCATCCAACAGATCGCAACGTCGGAGACGGAGAGCTTGGGCAGTGCAGACGGAGAAGCGTCGTCAACAGTTGTTGGTATCACTACCCAAATGGTCAGCTCTGTGTCTTTGTCTTGTGGAGGTCGTTCTGTCGCGTTGATAACGACTGATGGCGAAGTTTATTGATCTGGATCGCGCAAGCTGCGGGCGGCTTCGCGCGCCGCTCGCTCCCAGTCCGAACCGAACAGACCCTCCATGCACTGGAGCGAGAGCTGGTACAGCTCGGGCGGCCGCTCCCCTCCGGCCAGCGCTGTGGAGCCCATCGTGTGAAGCCGGCGCATCCGCTCGACGTCCTCCAGGGTGATGGTCGTGGGGCCCTGAATGCGCCCGTCCACATGCTCCATCATCGCCCGCTCGACGGCGCCCATGGTGTTCTCCCACGCGGATGGATCAACCCCTAGATCAGCGTCACCGCGCTTCAGCGCGCAGGCCAGGAGGTAGATATAGCCCATGGCGAAGACCTGGGCATCGACCGCCCATGCGAGCTCTTCTTCCAAGTCTTCTTCCGCCTCGGTCCGCTCCTCGTTGCTCATGGCGTGGACTGTACTTCCGTGTCGAGAGGCTGCCAGCGGCGGAGGCCGCTCCAGGCGAGCGGCCACGGAGGCGAAGAACCGCCGCGGGCACCTCTAATCGCTCGCTGTGCGCGCGTTCGTCGCGCGCGCCGGCGCCCTGGAGCACGGCCGCTGCTCAGATCCTGGCGCGCGAGCATCCCGAGCGCGCCGGTGTCGATGTCCACCAGGGCGAGCGCGACGCCGTCAGGCGAGCGTCGGCCGTGCGTTGCGCAGCGAACAACCCGACGCGGGCGCGCGGGTGCTGCGCCCGGTGGACGCCGGCGCGGCGCAGGGTGTGGCGCCGGCTTCGGCCTGGTCGACCTCGCGCCGCTCGGCCCCTGCGTCCAGCCCCACCGGGGCGCACGGCCCCCCACGCGGCCGCGCCGCGCTCACTCGTTGCGCGTGCCGCGCACGCGGTGAGCGCGAACACCGATCGGTGCGTCATCCGGGCCGCGCCAGTCGGGTTCGACGTGGACTAGCTTGCGCAGCTGAGACCCAGGACCATGAGGCTGTTGCTTCCAATGTCCGCGCACAAGCGTCTGCACCGTCGGCGAGTCACCCGAACGGCCTTGCACGAAGGACCGGATTGCGGATCTCACGCCATCGTGATCACCGAGCTCACCGCGTCGTGATCGCTCGGATCAGCGCATCGTGATCACTCTGCCAACGATTGCTCCTCGCGGCGTAGGACGGCGATTGTGGGCCTCGGCCCCGCCTGCGTCCAACGCGTGAAGCTCCGGGCGCGGTCCTCGAGGCCAAAGTCAGCCGACATCGATGACTGCCAGCCGGTCCGGCACCGGTCGTGCGCTGCGGCGGTAGTTCCGGTAGACGCCGAGCCCCTGCTTCAGCAACAGTCCGGGAGAGCCAAAGTTACTGTCGCTTGACAGCGCCGGGAGCCGATGCTGCCGGCGTCATTGATCTCGCTGCCGAGCGCGCTCGCCGCGGCGGGTAGCGCCGGCCGGCGTGGCGCTCGCCGGTGGGTCGAGCACCCCGCCATCAAAGAGCTGGATCGACAGGCGCGCCATCGGCATCAACGACGGCGCTCAGTAACAGCGTCGCTCGAGGACGCCGCCGTCTCCACCACTGGCCATCTGTCGCCAAGGCGGCCGCCGATTCAGCGAAGTTGCAGCAGCAGCGCCTCGCGCTCCCGGGCCAGCTGACCCCGAGGGAACTCCATGGCGTGCATGTCGAGCAGGCGTCGCGCCTCGACGTCAGCCCTGGCGTTGTAGGCCTCGATGGCCTTGCGCGCCTGGAGGATCAGGTCCTTCTCGCGCTCGCTCGCGACCGTGCCTACGGCGCGGACGGGCGGTGAGGAACGTGCAGCTGTTGCGGCAGGTGAAGCAGGCTTGCCGTTCATTGCGGCCGGTGCATTCTCGCCGGGGGCCGGGATGCCGCCCTGCACCGGGGCGAGGCTGCGGCGACCGCGCGGCGTGCGTCTGGCTGGTCGAGGGGCGGTGTGGTGTGCTGCTGCGGGGGCGTGGCCGCACCGGCGTGGATCGCTGCCGGCCGTAACCACGGGGTCGTGCTGGCCGAGCCTGACGAGCGTGGAGCTGTTGCGACGACGGCGCCCACCAGCACGACGAGCGTCGCCTGCGCGAGGACCTTCGCCCCGACCTTCTGCAGATGCAGCGCGGTCGTCCACCGCGGGCGACGGAACAGGCCGAACGCCACCGGGACGCAGGGTTCCTTGTCCCAGCCTCGGAATTCTTGCTGCGCCATCCAGCGCCGCTTCGCCTCGTCGAGCTGCTCGAGTGCCCTGCGGTGCTGGCTCCTCACGGTGGCCAGCTTGAGCCCCAGCTCGGCGGCGATCTCGGCGAGGGGCTTCTCCTCGAGCTCGTGCTTGACCAAGAGGTCGCGGTACTTGGGGTCGACCTGCTCGATCAGGTCGCGCATGGTTGTCTCCCGCTGCTGCCTGCGGAGCAAAGCTTCCGCGCTCGGTTGGTCCCCGCGGAAGTCGTGCTCGTCGAACGGGGTCAGGACCTCACCCCGACGGCTCGCGTCCCGTAGGTGGCTGCGGGCGAGGTTCAGGGCGATGGTGACGGAGTACGGCGCTGGATCCACGCCCGACTCGAGCCGCCCTCTCGCCTCCCAGTTCCGTAGGAGCGCTTCCTGCGCGAGGTCCTCGGCGTGTCGCGCGGGGACACCGACCCGCCTGATGAGGCGGCGGAAGCGCTCGAAGTGGGGGGGAGTTCGTGCTGGCTTGCCCACAGCTGGTAGCACCCCTGAGCTGGCCGGAAGGGTTCAAGAAAGAGAAGGGTCGATCAACTTTGGTAGGATAATGTGCGCTTTGTGATGTGCGTACCTGGGCAGCTCCACTGCTCGGAGGGTCAACGAGCTCCTTTGCGTCGTCGGGCCGATCTTTGCCTGGCAAAACGTCCGTTCCCTGCGAATTTGTCGTCGTTGACGTCGCGCGCCGGGCGTAAGTACGTTCCGCGCATGCGTGACGTTGCGCCTTCGTTGTTGTTCTGCCTGATGTTTGGTGCCGCCGCTGCCTACACGAGCCCCGCCAGCGCCGAGGACATCTATTCGACGCTGGAGCGAAGCGGCAGCTCGACGGTGAAGGACCATGTTCGCCGTGCGCAGAGAGCCCGTGACGCAGGTCGGTGGACCGAGGCACACGCGGCCTACAAGGCGGCGCTCGAGGCGACAGACCCGGCGTCGAACACGGAGAAGGAGCGCGCGGAGATCGCCGGAGAGCTCGGCCTGTGTGAGCTCGAGCTGCGCAAGTACCGTGATGCTGCCGAGCATCTCGCCTGGAGTCTCGAGCAGCGCAGCGTCCTGCCTCTTGAACTACAGCTGCGGTTCGACGCCGGGCAGCGCAAGGCAGCGTCGCATGTCGCGACCCTCTACCTGTCCGTCGACCCGCCGGACGCGGAGGTGCTCATCGACGGCAAGCCCATCAGCGCGCCTGCACGGACCTACAGGCTATTCTTGGAGCCCGGTCAGCACATGGTGCGGGCCCGGTTGGCGGGCCATGAGGAGGCGTTCGCGTCGTTCGACGCGCAGGCCGGGAAGCCGACGACCATCTCGCTGCAGGTACCGCGCGCAGCGCCGGGCATCCCTGCGAAGGGAACCTCAACCATGAGCTCCGCGCGAGGTGCGCAGGCGTCGTCCGTGGCGCCGTCCACCACCGCGTCGACGCTGCGCATCGGCGGGGCGGTCGTGGCGGGGGCAACCATGGCAGCCGGCGGCGGGTTGCTGATCTGGAGTGCCTACACCGAGGATGAGCTCCACGATCGAGCTACCGCGCTTCGTGGCGCAGACGAGGACGCGAGCCGATGTGCCCGCCCGAACGCACCGCGCGCGTGCTCGGAACTGCGCGACCTGCAAGGGAAGCGGGATCTCCTGAAGAAAGCCGGCTGGGTGACCCTCGCGTCCGGCGGCGCGATCGGTGCGCTGACGCTCCTGTCTCTGCTCGTGGACCGAACCTCGCCGCCCAGCGATGGCGTGCGTGTCGTTCCCACGGTGAGCGGGCAGCACGCGGGGCTGATAATAATCGGTGCATGGTGACGAACGTGGAGCTCCGGGTCATGGATACCTCATCGAAAAGTCGGCGCGGGGTGGCTATCATGGTGCCCATCGCGCTCGCGCACGGGATCGCGGCCTTCTTGTGCGGGTGTTCCTCCGGTCCGGATAGGGTACCCGTCTGCGACGATGACCCCTTGGTGAGGACGCCGGAAGACGGATGCGGTATCTTCGTTAGCTCAAGCCTGGGAGACGACGCGAACCCCGGCAGCCGCGCGGAGCCGGTGAAGACCTTCTCGAAAGCCCTCGATCTTGCAGACATGGGCACCCATCGCGTCTACGCGTGCGCGGAGACTTTCGAAGAATCACTTTGGTTCTACGGCATCAGCATCTGGGGCGGGTTCGACTGCGCGAACGGCTGGCGGCACCTCGGTGCCAGCGCCAAGACTGTCGTTGCTCCGGAGGGGCCCGTCCCGCAGGTGGCGCGGTTTGGCGGGCAGGGACTTACGTTTGCCAACCTGCGGTTCCTGGCCCCCGACGGCAACGATGTGGACCACGTCCAAAAAGGATCCATCGGGATAGCAACCCTCGAAGGGGTCCAGCTCAAGCTCGTGGCGAGCGAGGTCATCACCGGGCATGGTGGAAAGCCGGGCGGAAGCTCGATTCCGATCTACCTCCGTGATGGCAGTGAGATCGAAGTGATCGACAGCCGCATCGTCGCTGGAGACGGAGCAGACGGCGAGCCTGGAGCCGCGGCTGAGGGCGCGGCAGCATCCGATGGAACGCCAGGACGTCCGGGGGCAGACGCGTGTACGGCGGACGCCATGGCAGGGACGTCGGCCGTTACAACCGAGTGCGACGACGGGCGATCGGTCAGCGGCGAGGGCGGCCTCGGGCTCGTGGATCGGGGCTCCGGAGCTGGGAACGGGGAGCCTCTCCCAGATCCCAACCCGACCGGCGCCGGTGCCGGAGGCGTGGGCCAGCTGGGAAGTACGGCGTGCAGCGATGGGCAGCGCGGTCTCGACGGTGCCGTTGGTGCGCAGGGTCAAGGAGGGAGGCGCCCAGGCGCCGTCAGGTGGGGTGTTACTCTGGGTAAGGGACAGGACGGCAAATTCGGGCGCCCTGGCCAGGGGGGCGGTGGGGGCGGTGGCGCGAGGGGTGGTTCCATGGCTTGCGGTGCTGGCCCGATCGGGGGTGCATTCGGCGGTTCAGGCGGCTCTGGCGGTTGCGGCGGCAAGCCGGGGAAAGGTGGCTTTGCCGGGGGCGCGAGCATCGGTATTGCCACGAGGGGGTCCAAGGTCAAGATCCGCGGGACGACGATCGAGACGGGACGCGGCGGCCGGGGTGGGGCGGGCGGGGCGGGGCTGCCGGGGGGTAGCGGAGCCCCCGGCGGCGATGGCGGACGAGCGGTGCCCGACACACTTCCAGGGTGTCGCGGCGGCGATGGCGGCAACGGGGGGCCCGGAGGCGGCGGAGGCGGTGGGCTCGGCGGCCATTCGGTCGGCATCGCGTATCTGGGGGCCACGGAGGTGACGCGGGAGGAGGTCGAGGCGACGTTCGCGCTCGGAACCGCGGGCAAGGGTGGACCTGGTGGCGACCCAGACGCCACCGAGAGCGCGGGTGACGATGGCGTGGTGGCCGAGTTTCTTCCCTTCGTTACCGACGATCCGAACGACCCAAACCCCGCTGCGCCAGAGTAAGTGGCATCGATACGAGGAGAGAGGATGATGAGCTCACTGTCGAGGCGCAACCGGTGGCACAAAGCGTCCGAGGAATGGCCTCGACTGCTTGTTGTCGCCATATCTGCGGGGATGGGGACGCTCGGGTGTAGTGCTGACCCGGGAGCGTGGGAACCTTGCGAGGAAACGCTCACGTGCACCCCGGTGGTAGGCTGCAATGCCGATCACGGCATCCCCAATCGCCCGGTCGACTGCGAGGGTATATATCTAACCGTGGATGGTCGTGATGATCGTCCGGGCACACGAGACAAACCCGTGGCCACCTTCGCGCGTGCGTTCGATCTCGCCCGCGACCATGGAATGCGCGTCTACGTGTGTGCCGATATCTTCAACGTAGAAGTGCGCGTGCCAGCAGGTATGGAGGTATGGGGTGGGCTCAATTGTCGCGATCCCCGTAAACATTGGCCTCTGCATCCGCTCGGCGAGCTCACCACGATCGCTCCAGGACCGAACCGGATCCCGCTCACCGTTGCGGACGACGCGGCCGAGTCCGAACCCCGAAGCTCCGTCGCCACGACGCTCACCAGGATGCGGATGGTCGCGCTCGACGCTACGTTTCCGGGCGGCTCTTCCATCGCCATGCGCGCCCTGCCGGGGGTGACGGTGGACGTGCGCCTGAGCGAGATCGTGGCCGGTGACGGCGCAGATGGGGCCGCTGGCGCTGACGGAGGCGCCGAATCAGCACGGGAGGGTGCAGCAGGGAACCCGGGAGCCGTGGCGTGCTCTGCGGACGTCGTGACGGGAGGGGCGCGGGTCACCTCCTCATGTGACGACGGCGTTTCCTCAGGCGGGATGGGCGGCGTCGGTACCAACCGCGATGGTAGCGACGGCGAAAGTGGCGACCCTGTGCCAGTCACCAACCCGATGGCGTACGGCTTGGGTGGAACCGGCCAAGACGTCATGTCCTGCACAGATGGAAGGCGCGGCCTGGTGGGGGATGACGGCGCGAACGGTAACGGTGCGTCAGGGCAGGGGAGGCTTACAGACACAGGGCTAGAAGGCAGCGCTGGCGAGGATGGCCAAACGGGGCAGCATGGCTACGGCGGCGGCGGTGGCGGCGGCTCGCGCGGCGGAGCCATGTTCTGCGGCACAGGAGCGGCACAGGGCGGCGCTTCGGGCGGTTCCGGCGGTGCTGGCGGCTGCGGCGGCAAGCCCGGCAAGGGCGGCGGTCCAGGCGGATCCAGCATCGGGATTCTGTCTTACCACGCCAGCGTCCACGTGAGTAAAACCAGCATCATCACGGGTCGGGGTGGCAATGGCGGGCGAGGCGGAAAGGGCCAGTACGGCGGCGTGGGTGGGTACGGCGGCACTGGCGGAGGCAACAGGGCTGGGTCGCAGCCAGGCTGCCGTGGTGGCGATGGCGGGAAAGGCGGCAACGGCGGCCGGGGCGGTGGAGGCCACGGAGGACACTCTCTTGCGGTGGCACATACCGCCGACCTGGGCCCCAACGTCGAGTCCGACTCGCCGATCAAGTTCGGCATCCCTGGTGACGGTGGAGGCGCCGGCGATCTGAACGCGAACCCGGGCAAACCCGGTTCCGCAGCCGTCTCGATGGGCTTTCAGGACTAGGCCAATGGCATCCCGAGCGTGTCGACGGCGTTGACCTCCCCGCCGCGCCGAAACGACCGCCGCCGATCACGATCCCGCCCGAGGCGATCCTCGCCGAGAGCGGGCTGATCCGCGCCATGCTCGCCAGGTCCGGCGTGCCCGCCGCCGACCGCGACGACGTGCTTCAGGAGTGCCTCATCGGCGCCGTCGTGGCCGTTCGCGAGGGTCGCTACCGCCCGGAGCCCGGGTTGCCTCCGAGGCGCGTTCTTCAGCGCTGGCTGATCGGCATCGCCGGCCACCAGGCCAGGAAGTATCACGAGAAGGCGTACCGCCGCCGGGAGGTCGCCGTCCCGGACCCGCGGGCTTGCATCGCCGGCCGGGAACGCGTGCCGTCGCCTCACGGGAAGGTCGAGGCGCGCGCCCTGCTGGAGCTGCTCTGGGAGGTACATCCCCGGGAGCGCGGGGTGCTCATTCTGGTCGGCGTGGGCGAGCAGGTGAGCGACATCGCCCGGAGCCTTGGGATGCCCGTCGCGACGGCGTTCTCACGGCTCCGCCGGGGACGCAGGCGCCTGGCCGCCGTGCTCAAGCGGTGGCGTCGCTTCCGGAGCGCGGCGGTTGTTAGCCGCGGCTAAACTTTGCCCTTGCACAACGTTACGACGTATCGTAATATAGAATATTTATGTTGACATGTTTGTGCTTCGGTGCCAGAACCGGACCTGGAGGCACGAGCTTGTCAGGCTCATAAAATTCCGCCGGATATGGAAAGCGAAAGGGCCCGGGCTGCAACCCGGAACCCCTTCTCGTCTTCCTGTCGCGCAGCTCTGAGAACCACGACCGACAGTCCCTGCACGGGCGACTGCGCCAGATCCTATCGAGGTTCTGGCACGCGTCAAGGTTTCGGTGCTGCCAAGGCGGTGGTCTGTCCTCCTGGCAGGAAAGCCGAGATCATATGTTTCACTCCTTGAAGTTCCACGTTGAGATCCTCGCCGAGCTGGAGGATGAGCAGAAGCGGGTTCCCTCTCCGGCTCCGTTGCCGCGCCACGAACCGCTCCCTCGGGTTCCAAGGCCGTTCGTGCAGGCACCGCCGTTCATGCGGCCCGAGTACAGGCGGCGTAGGTAGCGATCGCCGATCCGTGATCGTCGTGCGGTCCCTCGTGGCGCGAGCTCACCTCATGCCCGAGGGTCGCCGACGACCGGGGACGCCGGACCGGCGGTTCAGGAATTCAGGCGCCCCGGGATCGCTCCCGCCCGCCGCGAGGCACACGAGTTCCAGAACGAGGCCGGGGGGCGACTGGTATGCGAAAGGCTTGGACTGGGGGAGTTTAGCTTCGTATACCGGTTCGGTGCATCGCTACCGGTCACGGTGAAGTTGTGTTGGCAGCGTTCAGCGGAGGTTGTGAATGAAGGTGATGCTGTCATGTAATACATGCATGATGGAGCTTATCGAATCCGGAGTGCAAATCGGGAGTAAAGAGTTCGAGGAGCATCACTGGGCGGAGCATGTGGATGTTGGTGAGCATGGCGTCTATGAAGCGACTTGCCCGCAGGGGCACAGGATTGTCTGTGGGGTGAGCAACCGTCGATTTGAGTTGCTTTTTGATGCTGCGGCTCTCGCTCTGGTTGATGGATACTATCGTGAGGCCATCGCGACGTTTGCAAGCGCGCTAGAGCGGTTCTTTGAATTCTATATTCGCGTGGTTCTTCGTAATTGTGGAGTGGGAGGAAAGGAGATCGACGGGGCGTGGAAGCTCTTGGGTAATCGTTCCGAGCGGCAGCTTGGCGCTTTTTGTGTGACGTACTTGCTACATAATAAGCGGCCGTTTGAGATGTTGACCCGGCGCATGGAGGAGCTTCGCAACGATGTTGTTCATAAGGGCCTGTTTGCAACTCGCGCGCAGGCGCTCGAGTACGGAGAGTATGTGTACAACGTCATTTATGCTTTGATAGACGAGTTGCAGCGAGAGGCGAGTGAGTCGGTGCGTCAAGAGGCGGACGACTCGTATCTTCGAGAAGTACGCGCTGGAATAGGAAAGATCGGATACGAGGGTAGTGTTTCCGGGATCGGATACTCCACTCTTATTGGGTCGCACAGGACTGATAGAATAGGCTTTCGAGAGGCTTTTGCTAAATTTGGAGAACGAAACCCGTGGAGTCTTGGTGTGGATGCCATCTCACTGGGGAAGCTGGCGGACAAATTCGGGATGACGGCGCGTGAATTCCTGCGCGAGCTCGCGAGCGGGAAATATGCGGCCGCGTTTGGGCATCCGCAGGTTGGTGACGGTGCCGGCGAGGAACAGTAATGAATGTTGCGGGCCGATTCGTGTCGCAGCAATTCTGCTGAGTCCAATGCGCCTGCGCGAGGGGAGGGACTATCTCGACATTGCTGCTGCTCCAACTACGCCCATAGCCGCCACCCTCTGCGCGGCGATCCGAGACACCGTCCCGCGTCGAAAGGGGAGTGCCTCCGGTGCTCCCGCAGGGAGAAAGCCGCCCGGTCGCCGGGCTTCCAGCGAGCGGCTTCTGGGTCGTTCCACTGTGGGCGTATGCGGGTCCCAGGATCCCGCCTGCCACCAGGCACGCCTGCCGCGAGGCACGCCATCATGCCTCCCCGATCTCGACCGCCCTCCACCATGGCCCGGCCCGCCAGGTCGCGGCGAACAGGCCGGAGCTGTCGTAGGCAAGCTCCAGGACGAGGCCAGGAGCGACGGGCAGGGAGAGGGTCTCGGCCTGCTTGGCGAGGACAGCTTCAGCGACGGCGTCGAGCTCGTCAGGGTCGGTCATGCCCGAGGTATTGGCGGGCCGGGGATGCCGGTTGCGTGGCAGTGAAGAGGCGCAAGCTTTCGTCGCTGGCCGGGTGCGGTCCCACCCATGAGGAAGTCGAGGCGCGTGCCGCCCTGGACCTGCTCTGGCTCCTACGTCCACGGGCGAGCACGGTGCCTAACTGTTACTCCCCGTGCGGCTTATTCTCTTTGAGAGCAAAGAATTCGATCGGAGACTGGCGTGCTCCCCGGCATCGCACGTACATGTTCAGGGCAAGAGAAGTCGGTGTTAGGCCGGCATTTAGGTCGATGGATTCCGCCGGAAATCCACCATTTAGAGCATTTAGCAGACCGATTTCACGAAGGTGATCAAGTTCGTGGTCAAGTTGATGAATGTCGTCTATGCCAGATATTTCTTGAAGCGTCTTGAGATTGACGGTGAATTCTTCGGCCAGGATGAGTCCATTTGGTGATAATTGCTTTGGTGCCTTCGTGCAGGCATGCTGGAGAATGCGGGCTTGAGAACGGGTGAGTTTTGATAGGATCTCTATGAATATCTTGTTCGTCTCGTCTTTCCCGGTCTTAGAACAGGCGGACACGAGGAGTCCTGCCCACATTTGCTGCAGCTCGTCGTCCTCGGTCCAGGAGGATTCCTCTATGATCTTGTGTGCCAGTTGAGGGTGAGCGCCAATCGGCTCTGCGCCCGGTTGCGCCGGCATCAGTCGTCTGGCGTGCTCCAGTGTATTTGTGGCATTTTTTGCTCTCCACCATCGGACCCTATCTTGAAGCAGTAGACCAAATTCTTCAGCAACAGGGAGACAGATGCGGCTTAAGAACGCGCCGATGCCCGAGACCGCACCCTCTGTTGCGATTTTTACCGCTTCGGCGCCTGGTTTGATCCCCAATAGATCCACACTCTTCTCGTCACTCATGATTCTCCTGATAAAAGGAGTGTCGCATCGCGCTGGGTTCCGGAGTTATCTCCCTGTTCCTCACCGCTATGCCAGCTACCCTCATAGCTACCCCACTCTGCGAGGCGAGCCGAGATGCCGTCCCGTGTCAAGACGAGGCCGCTCGGCAGGGCGTCGCCGGCAGGGCGGAGGGGCCGACGGGCCGGGCAGAGATCCCCACCCGCCACGCCGCGCAGTCGTGTTCGCTCGCTCGGCTTTCTGCTCCGGGCTGTGTCAGCACGCAGATTTGGCACCGGGATCGTCCCTGCTGGCCTGGTGCCCGCCGTGGAGCTCGGTGGAACCCCGTACCGTCGCGTTACCTGCCGCGCCCGATCCCGGTTGGCTCGCTCACGCCGTTCCAGCCCCAAATCCAGGGTCGCCAAAATTTATCAGGTCACACGCAGATCCCACAAAAGCAAGAAGACACGGCTCTCGCCGTGTCTTCTTGGTGGAGGCGCCGGGAATCGAACCCGGGTCCGCAAGGCATCCAGTCTACCTTCGTTCACGTGCGTAGTCGCCATGCGCCGGCGACGGCGTTCGTAGATTCGGCTACGACCTATCCCTCACTGAATCTCGGCCGCGTTATCGAGGGCGTCCTCACGCGACCCAGCCCTGTGGTTGACACCCTTAGAGTACTAGGACGACCTTCTCCTCGGATGGCTTAGCGGTTATTAGGCCGCGACAGCGTATGCGTTGTCGTTCGCACTTGTAACGTCCCGCTTGATAGGCGGAGCAGGAGCCGCCAGCACGCAGACAGACCTTCAGTCCCCACGTCGAAGCCGATCGCCCCCTCGTGGTTCGTTCAGACGGACCGAATATTGCTAGAAACCGTGCTGGCGTCAACCCTTCGGTGTCAGATCGTTCCGTCGCTGCCGCCGTCGCGGACGGCGCTGTGCGCCGGTCGAGGCCGTTCCCGTTCGATTCTTCCGGATTTCCTGCCGGCTGCTGTCACCACGCGCCTCCACCGGCCTTGGCCTCCGCCCCTTTCCTCGCCCTCCTGCACCTGCCTCAGTCTGCTTGCCGCCTGCCCGCCCGGTCGCCCCGCCTGCCGCTCTGGTCGGGCCGCTACCTGCTCGGCCCCCCGCTGGCCTCGTCCGCACGCCTGCCGCGGTCGACGGCTCCTCGGGCTCGGCTATCTGGTTGGCCCCCTGCTGACCTCGCCCGCGCGCCTGCCGCTCTCGACGGCTCCTCGCGGCTCGGCTAAGAAGCCCGCGAAAAGGAGTCGGGCAACTTATGGCGAGGATGGTCCAGTGCGTGAAGCTCGGCCGTGAGGCGGAGGGGCTGGAGAAGCCGCCGCTGAAGGGCGAGCTGGGCAAGCGGATTTTCGACAACGTCTCGAAGGAGGCGTGGCGGCTGTGGCTCGAGCACTCGAAGATGCTCATCAACGAGTACCGCCTCGATCTCATCTCCGAGGCCGGCCAGCGGATCTGGATGACCGAGCTCGACAAGTACTTCTTCACCGGCGGGAACGAGGCCGCGCAGCTCCCGCCCGACTACGTGGCCCCCAAGGACAAGCCGGAGTAGCCGACCCGCCCGCCGCGGCCCTGCCCGGCAGCCGTCCCACCCGCCCCCGGTCACCAACGTGGTCGTGGACGTGAACGTGGTCGTGGACGTGGTCGTGGTCGTTCACGGCCTATCGTTGACGACCACGACCACGTCCACGACCACGACCACGTTCACGTTCACGACCACGTCCACGTAAACGTTCACGTAAACGTTCGGATGTAGGAGAATGTAGCGCGCTCTTGGTTAACCCCAGGGCCGCTGCCCCTCCGCCCCTCAGGGCAGAGGACCCGGAGTCGGCAACGCCCCTCCTCCGCGCACGTACTCGATCAGCGCCGCCGCCATCTGCTTGTCGACCTTCTCGCACTTGGCGGTGACCGCCCCCATCGTCGCGCCCTTGCACTCTCTCTTCCGCTCGATGATGAGCTTGCCCGTCTTCTCGTCGGCCAGGAACGCGTCGCGCGTCTTCTGGTCGAGGCTCTTCCACGGGATCGCCGCGAACTTCGGCTTCGGCGGTACGTGCTGCCGGACCTCCTCCGCCATCAGCGTGGCGCACGTCCCGTCCCATCGCAGGACCTCGTATCCGCCGCCGGCTCCGCTCACGACCATGCCCCCCGTCTCCGGCTCCCGGTGATAGAGGATCAGCACCTCCTCATCGAAGAGCAGCTTGTCGTTCGAGGACGACCCGCCAGAGGCGTTCACCGCGTCGGTGTCCCGCGTCAGGTACCCGCGCGTGAACGGCGATCCCTTCGCGAACAGGGTGAGCGCCACGTCCGGATGGAACCCGCTGCAGAGGCGCTTCACGAACGCCACCGGCGGCAAACACTCGTTGCCCCGCTGCTCGCACGTCGTCGGGATCTGCCGTGACGCCTCGGCCGCCGCGTCCTCCTCCTTCTTCCCACCTTCACCTTCCGCCGCCTCGCCGCCCTCCTTCGCAGCCGGCGCCGTAGATGCCGCCTCGGCCTCCGCACGATCCGGCTCCGACGGAGGAGGCGCCGCGCCACCGCAAGCGACGAGGGCACCCATCAGGACAAGCGCAAACGAGCTCTGGACAGATCGCATGGCCGACGAACCTACCGGAGCCAGCCCGCCCCTCCGCATGGAAAAACAACGTCGACCCGCGACGCAATGCGCCACCACGGCGTCAAAACACGTGGTGCATTGGCAGGAGGCCCGCCGCTGCCCGCGACGCAATGCGCTGAACGCCTCGAAGGATTCAAATTTCCGACAGCGCTTGACATCAGCATCCCATCAGCAGAGTCTGAGCTGATTCCGGCAGGAGGTGGTCGTGCTGGATCTTTCTTCGTCGGCATTCTCGTCATCGTGTGTTGGGGGTTCGCGTAAGTGCAAGTCTCACACGGGTGCTCGTCGAAGGCGACGGCGAGTGTCCGCTGCTCTCGGAGGGTGTGTGATGGTCGCCGCCAGTGCTCTCCTCGCGGGCTGCAGCGCGGCCGGGGAGCAGTTCGATCCGCCGGCGAGCACCGGCGAAGTGCTCACGGGCGCGGGCGGCGGCTCCGCCTCGGGCGTCTGGACGAGCTCGTCGGGCTCGCCGGACGACCCGGGCGAAGCGGGCGGCGGCTGGCCGTCAGGGAAGCTCGGCCCGCCGTATCCCATCGTGCTCGCTCACGGCTTCTTCGGATTCGAGGACTTCGCGGGCGCGGGATACGTCAGCTACTTCTACAACCTCAAAGAGGCCCTCGCGGAGAGCGGCGAGACGGTCTTCACGCCCTCCGTCGACCCGTTCAACAGCTCCGAGGTCCGCGGCGCGCAGCTGCTCGCGCGGATCGAGCAGATCCTCGCGGCGACAGGCCACGAGAAGGTGAACATCATCGCCCACTCGCAGGGGGGGCTCGACGCCCGCGTGGTGGCGCACGATCGGCCCGATCTCGTCGCCTCCATCGTCACCGTCGCCACACCGCACCTGGGCTCGAAGGTCGCCGACGTGGCGCTCGAGCTCGTCGCCGACGAGCACCTGCAGGACATCCTGGACGATCTCATCAACGCCATCGGCGCGCCGCTCTACGATCAGATAGGCAACGAGACGAGCGTCTTCGCGGCGCTCGAGCAGTTCTCGACGCCCGGCATCGCGGAGTTCAACGCGAGGTTCACCGATTCTCCCGGGGTGTACTATGCCTCCTTCGGCGGGCGGACGAACCGCGCGCGCGGCGGCAGGGACTGCTCGACGCTCAATCCAGCGCCCTTCGTCGCGCAGTTCGACGACGGCCTCGATCCGGTCCACCCGCTGCTGTCGCTGACCGAGACCCTCCTCGACGGCGGCATCGGCGAGTCGTTCCCGAACGACGGCCTGGTGCGCGCGCGGGACGCGCGGTGGGGGGACTTCTGGGGCTGTATCCCGGCCGACCATTTCGACGAGATAGGCCAGCTCTTCGGACAGAGTCCGGGCGACGGGAACCCCTGGCTCTATCTCGACTTCTACCGCTCCGTGATCGCGCGGCTCCGGCAAGAAGGCTTCTGACGAGGCCGCCGTCGTCCACACTCGCCGCTCGCCGCTCGCCCGCGCTCGATCCGCCGAAAACCGCCCCGAGCGGCGACCTCTCCACTACCATCACCCGCCGATGCTGAAGGCGCCGCTCACCTGCTCGCTCCCGCTGCTCGCCCTGCTCAGCGCGGCGTGCAGCGGCGACGTGCGCCGGTTCCCCCTGCGCGATCCGGTCTGGCGCGACGCCGACCTGAGCCCCGTCTCGTTGCCCTGCCGGCCCGATCCCGAGGCGCCCAGCGACGATCCGCAGCACCGCCTCTGCTCGCCGGCGCCCTACGAGTCCTCGTTCGCGTGGGACGCCGCCGACAACCTCGTCTTTCGCCCGGTGACGCGGTTCTTCGCCGTGGATCCAGGGGGAGAGGCGGTCAACGTGAACAGCGTCGACGAGGTGCCGGACTCCAGCTGGTTCACGAACCGGATCGGCAAGCGGCCGCTCTCCGTCGAGGAGCTCGTGCGCGGGCCGTGCGGCGACAAGACGCTGGATCCCGAGGCGCCGGACGGGTCCTGGGTCATCGACATGGGCAAGCCGAACGGCGCGAACCCCGGCTTCCGGATCAAGGTCGAGGGCGTCGGCAAGTTCATGCTCAAGGCCGACCCGTCGGACCAGCCCGAGCGGGCCACCGGCGCGACCGCCATCGCGGCGCGCCTCTACCACGCCGCCGGCTTCTGGGCGCCGTGCGACAGCGTTGTCTACCTGAAGCCGTCGATCCTGAAGCTGTCGCCCGGGCTCACCGTGACCGACAACAGCGGTGTCGCCAGGCCCTTCGATCAAGCGGCGCTCGACGGCGTGCTCGCCAAGGCCTCGAAGCGCGGCGACCGGGTCCGCATGGTCGCCTCGCGCTGGCTCCCGGGCCGCGCCCTCGGCCCGTTCAGGTACGAGGGGACCCGGGAGGACGATCCGAACGACGTCATCCCGCACGAAGACCGGCGCGACCTGCGCGGGGGGCGCCTGCTCGCCGCCTGGCTCAACCACTTCGACTCGCGCGAGCAGAACTCGATGGATGTCTGGCTCGCCGAGGACCCGAAGGACAAGGACGCGTCGCCAGGCCACGTGCGCCACTACTACATCGATCTCGGCGACTGCTTCGGCAGCGAGTGGGAGTGGGAGGAGATCTCGAAGCGCCTCGGCCATGCCTTCTACTTCGACGCCGAGTACGCGCTCCTCGACTTCGTGACGCTCGGCATCCCCGAGCGGCCCTGGGACCGGGCGAGCCACGACCCGCAGGGCGACATCTTCGGCTTCTTCAGCGATCGCGACTTCCGGCCGGAAGCCTGGCGCGGCGGCTACCCCAACCCGGCCTTCGGGCGGATGACCGAGCTCGACGGCGCCTGGGCCGCCAGGGCGCTCGCGCGCTTCACGCCGGAGCTCATCGAGGCTGCCGTGCGGACCGGCGACTTCACGGCGCCGCGGCACACAGCGTTCCTGATCGGCAAGCTCCTCGCGCGACAGCGCGTGATCATGGCGCGGTACCTGACGCGCCTGTCGCCCATCGCCGACGTCGCCCTGGCCTCGCCGGCAGCGCTGTGCGGCGTCGATCTCGCGCGGCGCACCGGCGTCGCCCGCCCGCAAGACCTCCGCTACGAGGCCGCGATGTACGCCGGCGAGTCGCTCGCCCTGAGCGCGCGGCCGGTCGTGCGCCCCTCGCCGGACGGCCGCGTGTGCCTCTCGCTCCCCCACATCGCCGCGGACGGCGGCGCGCCCGACGACGCGCCCTCGCGCTACGCCATCGTCGATGTCCTGAACGGGCAGGCGCCCGGTCCGCTGCGCGCCCACCTCTACGACCTCGGTCCGCGCCGCGGCTACAGGCTAGTCGGCATCGAGCGCCCCGACGACGCCGAGCCGCCCAACTGAGCTTCCCCCGGGACACGCCCTGCCGAGCGGCGGTCACCCGCACAGGAGACGGGTCCAGATCGGCGTTTTCGGCGCGGAAGCGCACTCAAGTGCGCTGAGCACCGAAAACGTCGAGATGGGCCCGTATCCGAAGCGGGTGACCGCCGCTCGCTCAGAAGCCGTGGGTGGCGCCGACCATGAACCGCAGCTCCTGCAGACCGGCCCCCTGCTCGAAGGTCTCCGTCGCCGAGCCGATCAGGACATCGATGGAGTGGTCGCGCTCGCCGCTCGTGCGCAGGCCGAGCACGAACGACATGCGGAGCAGGTCGAGATCGAAGTCGCGGAGGTGCTCGCCGAACACGTTGCCCGCGGCGACCTGCATCGTGCCATCGACGAACGCCCAGATCGGGTAACGGTACTCGAGCGTCGCCGCGGCGGCGCTCCGCCCGCGGAGGCGCCCTTCGCGGAAGCCCCGCATCGGCGCGTCGCCGCCGAGCTCGGCGAGCTCGGTGAAGGGGACCTCCGCGGGGCCGAGCGGGTCGGCGAAGGCCGCCGAGAGGACGAGGCTCACGACGCGATCGTGCCCGGTGAGGTCGACGAACCCGCCCAGCGAGCCGCCGTAGCGGATCCACCGGCTCTCCAGCGGCCGCTCCAGGTCGGCGGCGTGCTCTCCGGAGAGCTCCAGCCGGACGCCGTTGCCCCGCGCAGGGCGCGGCCGGCGCGAGTCGAGGCCTGCGCGGGCCCCGATCCGGTAGGCCGTATACCCCGTGTCGTACGACGGGGGCATCGGATAACGGCCGTGCGCGACCCGGAAGCCGACCGTCGGCTTGCAGCAGATGTCGTGGAAGTCGACGGTCTTCGCGCCGGTTGTCGCCTCGACGAAGCTGAACGCGCCGAAATCGGCGTGGAGCGTCGCGGTTCCCTCGACGCTGCGGGCGTTGTAGCGGGCCCAGTCGCGCTCCAGTGAGCTCGGGCCGATCCCGGAGAACAGCCAGTCAGGCCGGATGTCCCCCTCGCCGCGGAGCTTCAGGTGAGCGCGCCCGCCGAGGGGGATCCGGTCGGCCACCGTGAGCCTCCACCAGTCGACCCCGCCGGTCGCGGCGTGGACGCGGAGCTCGTTGCCGGGGACGAACAGGTCGTCATAGAAGAAGTAGACGCCGACGCTCGCGCGAAAGCCGAAGTCGAAGAGCGCCGTCGGGACGATGCCGATGTTGTCGTTCGGCCCGAAGGTGAAGATGTCCTTGAGCTCCTTGATCCACTCGCCCTGCTCCGCCGCGACGGTGAGAACGCCGAGCGGCCGCCGGACCAGGTACTCGCTGGCGAGGTAAGCGGGGAAGAACACGACCCGCGGCACCCAGAGCAGCACGTCGCCGGCGCTCGTCGCCTCGTCCGGGCGACCATCGTAATCCGGCACAGGGCGCTTCGCGCCGGACGCCGGCGGCGCCGCGGCGGGAGGCCGCGGCGGCATAGCAGGCTCAGCCGATACGCGAGGAGCCGCCGGCGGAGCCCCCGGGAGCACGGGCGGCGGCATAGCAGGCTCAGCCGATGTGCGAGGAGCCGCCGGCGGAGCCCCCGGGAGCACGGGCGGCGGTGTGGCGCCCTCTGCCTGCGGCGCGGCCTGCGCCTCGGCGCACAGCGACAGCGCGGCGCAGCCCGCGAGCGCGGCCGCGCGTCGCCGAAAGGCCGTGCCGAGCGCGCGCGTCGGTCCCTCTTCGTTGGTGCCCAATCCGCCTCGCCTCTCGCACGCAAACACGTCGCGGCGCGGGAGCATAGCGGAGTTCACGACCCGAGAGACGCCTGTCTGCGCGGCGCGCGCCTGTCGAGCGTCCACGCGACGGCGCGGCGGACGCGGCGGACGCGGCGGTTCACATGCAGGGCCGCGAGAGGGAGGTTGCCGGCCGGGACCAGGCTCGATAGCCTCGCGCGCTCGGGATCGGTCCTGTTCCGGTTCCGGTGCCGCCAGGACGGCGGGTTTCCCGGGATGGAGCGGCGGGTGGCGAGCACAGGAGAGAACGAGACACGGTCCCGGGGCGTGCTTCACAGGCTCCTCTCGATCTTCGCCGAGGTGAAGCCGCGCGAGGTCTTCAGCGTCCTCGTCCTCACGCTGAACGTATTCCTCCTGCTCACCGGCTATTATCTCCTCAAGGTGGTCCGCGAGCCGCTGATCCTCGCGGGCGGCGGGCTCGAGATCGGCGGGCGCCGGCTCGACCTCGACGGCCCCGAGGTGAAGGCCTACGCGGCGGCGGGCCAGGCGCTCCTCCTCGTGGGCGTGGTCCGCGCCTATGGCGCCCTGGCCAGGCGCTTCGGGCGCATGCAGCTCACCACCGCGCTCACGCTCTTCTTCGCCGCGAACCTCGTCCTCTTCTTCGTCCTCGCGCGCCTCGGCGTCCCCCTCGGGGTGCCCTTCTATCTGTGGGTGGGCTGCTTCAACCTCACCGTGATCGCGCAGTTCTGGTCGTTCGCCAACGATGTTTATACGCCCGAGCAGGGCAAGCGGCTCTTCGCCATCGTCGGCATCGGGAGCTCCCTCGGCGCCATGCTCGGCGCGCAGATCGCGAAGCGCGTCTACGTGCCGATCGGCCCGTACAACATGATGCTCCTCGCGGCGGGCGTGCTGCTCGCCTGCCTCGGGCTCACCTACCTCGTCCACCGCGACGACCTCGCGGGCTCGAAGGGCGCCGCGGACAAGGCCGACGCGCCGCCCGGGGGCGCGGCGGGCGGCTTCAAGATCATCGCGCGCGACCGCTATCTCCTCCTCATCGCCGGCCTGACGCTCGTCCTCAACTGGGTGAACTCGACCGGCGAGTACATCCTCGATCGCACCCTCATCGAGTCCGCCACGAGCGCGCTCGACCCGGGAAGCGAGCAGCGCGGCGCGCCCGAGCCGGCCCCCGCCGGCGCGGCCCCGGGCGCGCCGCTCGCGGCGGGCGCGCCGGTCTACCTCGTCGATCCGCAGGCGTCGCGCCTGCTCGAAGGGAAGATCGCCGCCGTCAAGGGCGGCGCGTTCGACGTCGAGGCAGGCGGCAAGATCGTCGAGGGCGCCGAGGCGGGGCTCGTCCACCCGCGCACCGAGAAGGGGAAAAAGGCGGCGCTCGGCGCGATCATCGGGACCTTCAAGGGAGATTTCTTCTACTGGGTCAACACGTTCGGCGTCGTCCTGCAGCTCTTCTTCGTCTCCCGCATCTTCAAGTACCTCGGCGTGCGATTCGCCCTGTTCATCCTCCCGGCCATCGCTCTGCTCGGCTACGCGTCCCTCGCCGTCCTGCCGGCGCTCGCCGTCGTGCGCGTCGCGAAGATCGCGGAGAACAGCGCCGATTACTCCATCCAGAACACCGCGCGGCAGGCGCTCTTCCTGCCGGTCGGCCGTGACGCCAAGTACAGCGCCAAGGCGGCCATCGACACCTTCGTCGTCCGCGCGGGCGACGTGCTCGCCGCCATAGGGGTGATCGCCGGCCAGGTGCTCGCGCTCTCCACACGCCACTTCGCGATGGTCAACATCGCCCTCGCGCTCGTGTGGCTCGGCGTCGTGGTCGGCATCGCCCGGGAGCACAGGCGGCGCGCCGCCGACGAGCCGGCGGCGCCGAAGTCGGGCGACCGCGAGGCCGCGTAGCCTCAGGGCCGCGCGGCGTTCGCCTTCCAGCCTTCGTAGGCATCCATCAAGGCCAGGTACAGCCAGCGGCCGATGACCTCGGCCCCCGCGCCCGACGGGTGCGCGAGATCGGCGCCGCCGAGCCCACGCTGGACCCAGATCCCCATCGAGCCGGAGCCGCCCATCGCGCCGAAGGTGTCGAAGTAGCCGCAGCCGACCTGCCCGGCCACCCTGCGCTGGATCGCCGCGAGCTTCGGGATCACCGGTCGGCTCCGGTACACCTCGCCCTTCTTGTCGGCGCGATCCATCGGGCCCACGAGCAGGCACGACGACCCGGGCAGCGCCGCCGTCACCTGCTCGAGCACCGCCTTCATCGTCGACTCGACCTGATCGAGCGGGAACAGCTCGCCGTCCTCGCTCTCGTTCATGCCGTAGTGGAACACCGTCAAGGACGGGCTCCGCGCGCGCAGCTGCTCGGCGAAATGGGCGTCGTCGCTCTTGTCGAGGAAGCGGATGCGGCAGCCCTGGATGCCGATCGCGTCGAGCACCACCCCCGGCGTGTCCCGCTCCATCCAGACGCCGAACGCCCGCACCCCGGGGCCGTGCGCCCGCACCTCGATGGCGTGCGGCCCGTCCGGGACCTCGTAGGTCGCGATCGCCGAGGTGGCCGCGTCGGCCCGCGTGTCGATCATCTCGCGGCTCTCGCCGTCGATCTTGATCTCCATCCGCCCGCCCTCGGGGTGCTTCAGGTAATCGACGGCGAACCGCGAGACCGCGCGCCCGAAGGTCCCGGACTCCGCGGTGCCGAAGCGCGAGAACACCCCCGCGCCCTGCGAGCGGAACGACACGCCGCCGAGCCCGTAGAGCCCGTCCTTGGCGAACGGGCCCACAACGCGGCTCACCTGCCAGCCAGGGCCGGCGAAGCGGACAACGTCGTTGTGGAAATATCCCGGCCAGGCGTTGGCCATCAGCATGAACCCGTGGCCCGCGTCCCCGAACCGCTTCTGCAGCTTGCGCCGCAGCGTCGCCGTCACGAAGTCGCTCGCCACGATGGAGTCGCCGAAGTAGGTGATGCGCGCGATCGACTGCGGCGCCTTGCGCTCCACCGCCGCGAGCGCGCGGAAGAACGGCGTCATCGCCTTGCCGCTCGGGTCCTCGATCGGCCGCGGCGGCTTGCCCTCGGAGGCGACAGCGGCCGGCACGAGCTCGGCGGCCGCGGCCGGCAGCGCGACCTCCTCGGGCTGGCGCAGCTCGGCCTGCTCGGTGGTCTCGGTGGCGAGCGTCGTCTCGCCGACCGACGCCACCGGCGCCGGCGCCGGGACCACGACGAGCCCCTCCCCCTCGGGCAGCGGCGTGAGCACCCGCAGCCGCGACAGGCTCGGGTGCGCGTAGGGGACGAGCACGAGCAGGGCGAGCGTCGCCATCGCCCGCGCAGCCGGCGACGCGAGCCCGTTCCGCGCCGGCGAGGGCCCAAGCACGGGGCGCACGGCGCCTCCGCCGCGCTCCGCCGGAGGAACATCACGCCCGCCAGGCTCCGGCGCCTCGTGGACGTGTGCCTCGCGGACATCCGGCTCGCGGACGGCCGGCTCGTGAGCCCTGGTGCTGCTCCTGGAGGTCATCGACGCACGCGGAAAGGAGAATGGAAGCGCCCGGCGGCTACAGGCCCTTCTTGTCCAGCTTGTCCAGGGCCGCGGTCGCCTTGTCGCGGCAGACGGCGTCGCCCTGGTGGATGCAGATGGCGCGCAGCAGCTTGATCTCGCTGGCCGACGCCTTCCCGTTCCAGACCTTCGGCTCGAGCGCCCGCCGCTGCGCGGGGTACGAGCTCGAATCGAGGGCAGAGCTCGCCGGCGCGGCGCCCGAGGCCGAGGGCGCGGGCGCCGAGGCCGAGAGCGTGGGCGCAGGCGCAGGCGCAGGCGCAGGCGTGGGTTGCTGCGGCAGCCAGGACGCCGGCGAGCCGACGTGCGCCGGCACCGGCTCCGGCTCGGGCGGCGCCTCGGGGTCGACCTGCCGCCGCATCTCGGCCACCCGCGCGCGGAGCGCCGTCGGGACGCCCGTCGTCTTCGCGATCTCGTTGAGCAGCGCGAGCTTCTCCGCCTTCGTCCCGGCCTGCTCGACCTGCCGGAACATCCCCTCCGCCCAGCGCTCCTCGATCTCCTTGAAGCGCGGCGTCTCCCGGACCGGCGACGTCTCGGCGATCTCCTGCAGCTTCCGGTGCGCGGCGTCGATGTTCCCCGAGAGGAGGTGCTCCTGCGCCGCGTCGAGGATCTGCGCGTCGTTGCCCGCCAGCGCCGGCGCCGCGGGCCTCACGTCCGGCTCGGGCGTCGTCGACCCGTGCGACCGGGCGCGCGTGGCCACGATCACGGCGATGACGACGATCAAGGCGACAGCGAGCAGGAGCCCCATCGCCTTGCTCGCCCCGCCGAGCGAGCGGGACGACTGCGCGGAAGGGGCCACGCTCCCGTAGGCGCCCGGCGCCACGCCAGGCCCGCCGTCCGGCCCCGCGCGAAAGATCTTGCCTGCAGCGACGAAGCGGAGGCGGACGTCGCCGAGCTCGAGCGCGTCGCCCGCCTCGAGCAGGCCCCGCTTGAGCTCGACGCCGTTGATGCGCACGCCGTTCGCGCTCTGCTTGTCGACGACCTCGTAGCGGCCGCTGCCGAGGCTGATGAGCTCGGCGTGCAGGCGGCTCACGGAGCTGTGGTTGATCGAGATGGTCGCGTCCTCGGAGCGCCCGATCGTGAAGCGCTCGCCGTCGAGCGGGAACTCCGCGCCGGGGGTCGGGCCGACGACCATGACGAGCCGGTTCGGGCGGGTGTGGAGCGGCAGGTGCGCCGTGCTGCGGCTGCCCGGCGGCGGCGTCGGGCTCGTCACGGCGGACGAGAGCGCCTCATCGACGATCTCGATGCGGTAGTCGCCGAGCTGCACGAGGTCGCCGTGGCGCAGGTGCTGCTCGCCCTGGACGCGCCCGCCGTTGACGTACGTGCCGTTGTAGCTGTCGAGATCCCGGATGAGCCAGCCCTGGCCGTTCTTGGCCAGCGTGGCGTGGGTGCGCGAGACGTTGCGATCGGTCAGCCGGATCGAGTTCGACTCTCCGCGTCCGAGCGCGTACTCCTCATGGGCGAGGGGGAGCCCCGTCTGTTTCCCCTCGTCATCCTCGATCGTCAGCTTCCACATAGCGGGTTCGGGGTACTCAGGCGGGGCCAGGCTCGCCCCGCGAGCCCCTGTGGATCCGTGGCAACCACCGCTCGCCGTACGAGCCTCCTCAGCGAGGCGGGACTACTTTAGCGAGTCCGCCTCCGGGAAGGCAATGACGGCGCGCCGGCCCACGGCGGGCGGCCGGGACCGCGCCGTCGCCGGCGCCGAAATCCACGAGCGTTCCTCGGACCTTCGCGCGCGCAGGGGGCATGCGCGCGGCTCCGAGGCGCGCGCCGGGGCACGCGCGCAGCGAGCGCCGGGCGGGCCAGGCAGGCCGCCCGCCCGCGCGGCGAGCCCGGAAGGACTGGCCGGCCTTCTGGCGGGCGGAGCTAGTGGCCGCCGCCCACGGGCCGGAACGGATGGAGGAACGCCGAGAGCGCCCCCGGGTTCCGGGTCTGCAGCCAGAGCCTCCCGTGCCCGCGGAACTCGCAGACGAGCCCCTCGCCGGACAGGAACAGGCCCTTCAGGCCGGCCAGCTTGCGCACCTGATACCTCAGGCCCTCCGTGAACGCGAGCAGATGGGTGTTGTCGCAGAGATATCCCTCGTGCTGGCGGCCGACGTCGATCGCGTGGATACCGCCGTAGCTCGAGAACCAGATCAGCCCTTCGCCGTACGCCCTGATCAGCAACAGGCCGCCGGCGAAGAAGCCCTTGGCCCCCTGCCACGTCGTGTCGAGCGTGATGCCGGGCGTGGAGGCGAGATAGGCGCCCGACTGGAGGAACACCTCCATGCCCGAGCGCAGCACGAGGCGCTCGATCGAGCCCTCGGGGGCCGGCGCGAGCCGCATCGACTGCATGGGCGCCGTCGCCGTGAAGGTGTCCTGGAAGAGGCTCTCTCCGGCCGTCATCCTGCGCTTGAGCGCGCTGGCGAGCCCGCCCTGCAGGCTGGTCTTCACGTCGATGGCCGGGTCGCGCGCGACCATCGCGCCGCTCTCCGCGACGATCTGCTCGCCGGCGTGCTCGAAGGTCACGTGGAGCACGCCGAACTCGGGGTTGCCTCGGATCTCGTCGCGCACGCCGTCCCCCGATCTCTAGGGCTGCCGCGGGGCGAGCCGCGCGCCGATCGCCGCGCCGTACCTGCCGGCGTTGCGCGACTGGACCCACAGGCTGCCGTTCCCCTCGACGTGGCAGACGAGGCCCTCGCCCGAGAGCCACGTGCCGTGCCACGTCGACGTGTTCTTGCCGATCCGGCAGGCGAGCGTCGACTCCCACGCTGCGATGTGCCCCGTGTCGATGACGACGTGGCCTCTCACCTCGAGCTCCTCGAGCGCGCCGAACGCGCCGATGATCATCTGACCGTGCCCCGCGGTCTCCAGCGCGAAGAGCCCCGCCCCCGAGAAGAAGCCGCGCAGGCCGGAAGAGCGCGTCCTCACGTCGACATCGGGGCTGGACGCGACATAGGCGCTGCTCTGGACGCACCATTGCCTGTCACCCACCTCCAGCACGGCCATGTCCCCGGACAGCGGTGTCGCGAACAGCACCTCTCCGCGCCCGCCCTCCGCGGCGAACGCGTTCCTGTAGAAGGACTCTCCGGCCAGCATCCGCTTCAAGCCCGACATGATGCCGCCCGACTGCGTCTCCACGCGCACGTTCGTCGACATGCCCACGAGCGCGCCGCTCTCCGCGAACACGCGCTCGCCCGGGTCGAGCCAGCACTGCGCGAGGGCCTGGGAGGGACGGTAGAGGAGATTCACCTGCATCGGACGTCTCCGCCGCTCCCTCAGGGCGGGAGCAGCGGCGCGAGCCACCCCACGAGCGCGCCGGCGCTGCGCGACTGGATCAGCACGCGGCCGGTGCCCGAGAGCTCGCACACCACGCCTTCGCCAGAGACCATGAGGCCCGTGAGCCCGCCGCCAGGGCTCCTGATCTTGAGCGCCAGCGACGCGTCGAACCCGACGAGGTGCCCGCTGTCCACGACGAGCGACCCGTCGCAGGGGAGCTCCTCGATCGCCCCGTAGCTCGTGATCCAGAGATCCCCGACGCCGGAGGCCTCGATGAAGAAGACGCCCTCCCGCGCGAGGATGGCGCGCAGCCCACCCCAGCGCACCTTGACGTCGACGTCGCCCGCGCTCGCGAGGTACGAGCCCGCGCTGAAGAGCAGCGTCTCTCCCTGGAGGCGGACGTGCTTGATGCCGCCGCTGAGCGGCGGGGCAAGCCACACCCACCCGCCCTCCGGCGCCTCGATCCAGCTCACGAAGAACGTCTCGCCCCCCGCGAGCTTCCGGAGCAGCGCGACGAGGAACGCCTTGAGCCGCCCGAGCAGCCCGGCCCCGCGGCCCGCGTTGAGCCGGACCTCCGTCCGCAGGCTCGGCGACCGCGCGACCATCGCGCCCGCCTCCGCGAGCAGCGCCTCGCCCGGATCGAGGCTCACCTCCAGCAGCGAGGACGACGGCTCATGCTTGGTGCGATGCTGCATTCATCCACCCGCGGAGCGCATACATATAACGGAGCGACGCCAGGAGCGGAAGCGGGAAGAAGGTATGTCGAGGTGAGCGGGACGCGGCGAATTTCATGTTTTCTGTCCGGTGGTTCGCTCGCGCTGACTTCTGCCCTTCAGCGTGGGTAGACTGAGCGGGTGAGCGACAGGCGATTTACGGCCTCCGAGCCGACGCCCCGCGCCGAGCCGCGCAGCGAGCCGAGCCATGGGTCTGGCTTCGTCGCGGCGCCACAGCGCATCGCCGGGCGCTACGAGATCCTCGGCCTGCTCGGCACCGGCGGCATGGGCAGCGTGTACCGCGTCCGCGACGTGGAGCTCGACGAGATCGTCGCCCTCAAGATGCTCCGCCGTGATCTCGCCGACTCCGCCGGCATGCTCGAGCGCTTCCGGCAAGAGGTGAAGCTCGCGCGCCGCGTCACGCACAGGAACGTGGCGCGGACGTTCGACTTCGGCGACCACGACGGCGAGAAGTTCCTCACGATGGAGTGCGTCGAGGGCGAGTCGCTGCACAGCGTCCTCGCGCGGACGGGCCCGATGCCGTCGCAGCAGGCCATCGGCATCGGCTGCTCGCTCTGCGACGGGCTCGGCGCCGCGCACGCGGCGGGCATCGTGCACCGCGACCTCAAGCCCGAGAACGTGCTCATCGACAGGAACGGGCGCGTCGTCATCACCGATTTCGGCATCGCGCGCGCCTCGTCCGGGCCGAGCGCCGGCGAATCGCAGGGCTTCGTGCTCGGCTCTCCCGCGTACATGTCGCCGGAGCAGCTGACCGGCGAGCCCGACCTCGACGCGCGCACCGACATCTACGCGCTCGGCATGATCCTCTTCGAGTGCCTCACCCACCGCCGCGCGTGGCCGGGCGCCGGCGCGATCGCAGCCGCCATGTCCAGGCTGAAGTCTCCGCCGCCCGACCCGCGCTCCGTCCGTCCGGACGTGCCCCTCGCCGTCGCGGACGTCGTGCTGAGGTGCATGGCGATACGCCGGGAGGATCGCTACGCCAGCGCGGCCGAGGCCCACCGCGCGCTCCTGCTCGCGCGCTCGCGCCTGTCGATCGCGCCGCAGCCGGCGCAGTCGCTCGTGTCCGCCATCGCCGCGTCCGCCGCCACGGCCGCGCCGACGGCGCCGCAGCCGATCGAGCAGAACCCGACCCGGGTCGCCGCGGCGCCGGTCGAGGAGGTCACGGCGCCGCAGCGTCGCCTCAACTCGCCCACGCTGGCGGCGCCCGTGCCC
Source organism: Sorangium sp. So ce693 (assembly GCF_051521375.1). NCBI lineage: Bacteria > Pseudomonadati > Myxococcota > Polyangiales > Polyangiaceae > Sorangium > Sorangium sp. So ce693. Next base: position 9,144,225 of record NZ_CP150347.1, on the reverse strand, counting down.
ACGCCCGCGCCGACGTCGTCGCTGAAGACGGTCGCCGTGCTCCCGTTCCGCAACGTCGGCGCGCCGGACGACGAGTACCTCGCCGACGGCTTCACCGAGGACCTCACCGACACCCTGTCGATGACCGCCGGCCTCAAGGTCCGGCCGCGCGCCGCGGTCTCGCGGGTGCGGCTCGACGGCCGCGATCCCAGGGATGTCGGCCGCGAGCTCGGCGTGCAGGTCGTCGTCGAGGGATCGATCCGCCGCACCGGCGGCGGCGGCTACGGGCCCGATGGGCCGCGCTCGCAGCCCCCTGCGCCGTACTCGCGGCCGGGGTCGCGCATGCCGCCTGGCGGCGTGCGCGTGACCGTGCGTGTCATCGGCGTCGAGGACGGGTTTCAGCTCTGGGCGAAGCGGTTCGACAGCTCCCCCGAGGCGCTGCTCACGGTGAGCGACGACGCGGCGGGCGCGATCGCCGCGGCGCTCACCGTCGACGCCGCGAGCCGCGAGCGCGAGTCGCCGAGCGACCCGCGCGCGATCGATCTCTACCTGCGCGCGCGCCACCAGATGCGTCGCCTCTGGTATGGGGATGCCGCGCCGGCCGTGGCGCTCTTCGAGGAGGCGCTGTCGTTCTCCCCGAACGATCCGAGCATCCTGTCCGGTTACGCGATCGCCTTCGCGCGGCTGATGGGCGCGCGGGGCGAAGGCGCGGCGCAGTTCACGAAGGCGCAGCAGGCCGCCGAGCGCGCGATCGCGCTGGCCCCCGCGCTGGGCGAGCCGTGGGTGGCCCTCGCCACGGTCCGCTTCAGCGCGGGCGATCCGGTCGGCGCCGTCCCGGCGCTGCGCAAGGCGCTCCAGTGCGCGCCGAGCCTGGCCAAGGCGCACGAGCTGCTCGGCCGCATCCTCCTCGAGGCGGGGCTCGTCGACGAGGCGATGTTCCGGCTCGACACGGCGCTGGCGCTCGATCCGAGCGAGCCGTTCCCGCGCTGGGAGCTGGCGCGCGGCCGCGCGCTGCTCGGCGACTGGCCCGCGGCCGGCGTGCTGCTCGACCTGCCGGCGGAGGACCCGTCGAGCCGCTTTCACAAGGCGGTGATGCGCGCCCGCTTCGGGCTGTGGCGCGGCGCCGCGTTCTCCATCGACGACCTGCCGCTCGCGACGGAGACCATCCCGATCCAGTACGCGCGCATCTACCGCGACGTGCTCGCGACGTCGCGGCTCTCGGACGAGCAGCGGGCGTTCCTGAGCGCGAAGGCGGACAGCTCCGAGCCGGGCAGCCGGCTGCGCCCGCTCTTCTTCCAGATGTACGCCGAGATCCTCGCCTTCCTCGGCGAGGACGACGCGCTCTTCCGCGTGCTCGCCGGCGCGGTGGACGCGGGGCTCTTCGACGCCTTCTGGATGCAGCGCTGCGCTGTGCTCGACGGCGCGCGCGCGGACGCGCGCTTCGCACCGCTCCGCGCGCGCGTCGAGGAGCGGGCCGCGGCGATCATCGCCGCGTTCAAGGCCTGAGCGCCGCGGCGCGGAGCACAGCGCGCGGAGCACAGCGCGTGGAGCATGCGAGGAGCTCGGCTCGCGTGCGCGGCGCTCGGCTCGTGCGCCGCGCTCAGCTCCTGCGCGCGTTCTTGGCCGCCTTGGAGACGGCGGGCATCAGCAGGTCGCCCTCCACGTGGCCGGAGACGTCCAGGATGGTGCGCCCCTCCGCGTCGCGCCCGGGGCGCTCGCGCGTGTAGCGCTCGGCGGGCGCGGCGAGCACCACGCCGAGGTCGCGCGCGGCGCCGGCGAGCTCGACCGAGAGCGCCTCCTCGACGAGGCGGGCCCGCTCGCTGCTCGACGAGCCGGCGGGGATGGCGACGGCCACCGAGCCCGCGACGACCCCGCCCTTCGCGAGCAGCCCGTGCGGCGAGCCCGTCGTCTGCGCGAGCTTCAGCGCGACGCGTGCCGCCTCGCAGCGGTCGCGCGCGGCGGCGAGCGACGCCGCGCCGCGGCGGAGGATCTCGCGCGCGTCCTCCGCTGGAGCGCCGCGGTACTCCTCGGCGAGCTCCGCGTTCTCCTCCCTGATCCGCGTCACCTCGGCCTCGGCGGCCGCGACGTCGGCCTCGTACTGGGACAGATCGATCGAGCTCATGGCGTGTCGTCACCCTCGGTTCGTGAACAGCAGGCTCCCTGCGAGCAGCGCCCCGGCCGCAGCGGCGCCGTAGAGGCAATAGCGCGCGAGCGCCGCCTGGCCAGCCAGGTACAGCTCTAGCCCCGCGAAGCCCGCGGCGATCGCGAGCGCCGCGTAGATGAGCTGGCGCACCCCCGTATAGACGAGCGACGCGGCCTGGGCGAGGCCGCGGATCTTCACCTCGGCCTCGCCGCGGTTCGCGCGCGTGAGGTACTTGCGCAGGTCGTCCGGGATCGTCAGCGCCTTGATCCCCATGTCCTTCGCGGCCTCGAGGGCGATCTGGGCCCAGTCGCGGCTGCCGAGGACGAAGTCCTGCAGGTAGGGGCGCACGACGTCCATCGGGTTCAGGTCCGGATCGAGCTGCGTGCAGACGCCGGTCAGGAGGAGGAGGGTGCGCTCGAGCAGCACGAAGTCGCGCGGCACGTGGAACGCGCCGGAGAGCTCCTTCAGCCCGATGTTCATGCGCCGGAGGTCGATCAGGCTCTCGATGCCCTTCTGCGGGTCGAGCTTGATGTCCTTCAGGTTGAACGACTCGAGCTTCACCTCGTCCTGGAAGCGCTGGTGGAAGAACTCGACGACCTTCTCGCTGACGTCGACGGCGTCCCGCCGCGAGAAGAAGCGCATCTTGCGCAGCGCCTTGATGATCCCCTCCGTGTCGCGGCGGATCACCGCCTCGAGGAACTCGGGGATGCCCTCGCGCATCTCCTGGGAGAGCTCGGCGACCGCGCCGAAGTCGAGCAGGATGAGCTCCCCGCCCGGCCCGACCAGCATGTTCCCCGGGTGCGGATCCGCGTGGTAGATGCCGTCGATGAAGATCTGCTGGCAGAAGACCTGCACGATCTGCCGCGCGAGCGCCTTGCGGTCGACGCCGTGCGCGTCGAGCGCCGCGACGTCGCCGACCTTGATGCCCTCGACGAACGTCGTCGTCATCACCCGGCGCGTGCAGTAGGCCTCGATGGGCCGGGGGAACCGGACCTGCGGCTGCTTCGCGAAGTTGTCGGCGATGCGCACGATGTTCCTGGCCTCGCGCACGAAGTCGAGCTCCTCCAGGATCATCGAGCGGATCTGGTGGTGGTAGGCGTCGAGCCCCTGCACGGGCACGAACTGCGCGACGATCGCCATGATGCGGCGGATGGTGCGCAGGTCGAGGCGGACGATCTCGTCGATGTCGCGGTGCTGCACCTTCACGGCCACGCGCGTGCCGTCCATGAGCCACGCCTCGTGCACCTGGCCGAGCGACGCGCTCGCGAGCGGCTCCCTGTGGAAGCGGGCGAAGACCTCGCCGATGGGGCGCCCGAGCTCCTCGGCGATGCGCGCCTCGATCTCCTCGTAGGGGCGCGGCGGCACCTGGTCCTGCAGCCCCTCGAGCCCCGCGCGCAGCGTCGCGGGGAGGAAGTTCGCCATGATGCTGAGCATCTGGCCGACCTTGATGAAGAGGCCCTGGAGCTCGACGATCGTGCGCTCGATGCGGCGGGCGTTCCTCGCGTGGACCTCGTCCACGCGGTTGTTCGCCCACGTCTCCCCGAAGAGGCGGCGGAGGAAGAAGAACCAGAGGTAGCTCGCGAGGACGGTGAACGTCGTCAGGTACGCGCGGATGAAGCGGCCGCTCTGCGCGGCGTTCTGGCGGAGCGAGCTCGGCGTCGCGGCGGGGGTCTGCGCGCGCCGCGGCGCCCTGGCGGACCCGGGCGGCGGGGCGTTGCCCGCGTCGGGAGGCCTCGGCGCACCGTCCGCATCGTGCTCGCGCTGGACCACGCCGGGGTGCGGCTCGCCGCCTGCGTCGTCGCGCTCGCGCTGGACCATGCCGGGGTGCGGCTCGCCGGGCGCGCGCGGCGGCTCTGCGGGCGAGCGAACCAGCCCGGAGGACGGGCCCAGCTCTTCGGGGACGGCGCCGTGTGACACCGCGGCAGCCTAGCATCGCTCCGCGCCGGCCCGCGAAAACGCGGGAGCGATGCGGCGCGCCATCCGTCCTCGCGTCATCGCGCCCGCGCCATGGTCTCTGCGATCGCGTCATAGACGGCGGGCCGCGCGCGACGGATCGCGTCGGAGGCGCGCGTCGGGTGGACGCGGTTCGTGAGCAGCACGCCGACGAGCTCCGCTTCCGGATCGATCCACAGGCTCGTCCCGGTGAAGCCGAGGTGGCCGAAGGTCTGCGGGCCGAAGCGCGCGCCGGAGCTCGGCCTCTCGCCGCTCCTGCCGTCGAACCCCGCGCGCAGCGACCCGCCCGGGCGCGGCGCGATCAGCCGCCGGACCTCGTCGCGCGAGAGCCACTCCGGGCGCTCGCCCGCGAGCGCCTCGAGCAGCGCGACCCCGAGCCGCGCCACGGACATGGCGTCGCCGAAGAGGCCCGCGTGCCCGGCCATCCCGTCGCGCGCGATCGTCCACGCGTTGTCGTCGTGCACCGCGCCGCGGATCATGCCCCCGCGGAACGCGACGTCCTCGGTGGGGACGACCCGCTCGTCGAACCGCGGATCGCGCCGCCGGAGCGCGCGGACCGGCGCGACCGCGAGCCCGAGGGGGCCCGTCACCTCGCGCGCGACGACCTCGTCGAGCTCGGCCTCGCCGCGCCGCGCGACCGCTGCGCCGAGCAGCAGGTACCCGAGGTCGCTGTACACCGGCGGGAACCCGCCGGCGGGCGGATCGCCCTCGCACTCCGCGCGGCGCCCGTTCGCGCAGGCCAGCAGCGCGCCGAGGGGATCGATCGGCGCGTCGTCGCCGGGCGGATGGAGCGGTCGGTGCGCCTCGAGCCCGGCGCGGTGGGCGGCGAGGAGCTCGAGCGGCACGCGCGCCGACCGCGTACCGGCGAGCTCTGGCAGCACCTGCCCGAGCGGCTCGTCGAACCTCACCTTGCCGGCGCGGGCGAGCCGGGCGAACGCGAGCGCGGTGAACGGCTTCGTCACCGACGCCAGATCGAAGATCGCATCACCCGTCGCCGCGGCCGGCGTCGCGCCGCCGGCGCCTGCCGGCGGGCTATCTTCCAGCCACAAGCGTCCCGCGGCGCCCGCTCCGTACCGGACGTTGTCTCGCGTGCGCACGGCTGCTGCGACGCACGCGCACGGCGCGGCCCGATGCGCTTCGATCGCGAGCGCTGCGATCGCCGTGAGATCGACGGGGGTCATGGCCGAGGATGAGGAGGGCAGGGCGCCCGTGTCAAACGAGCTCTGGTGGCCGGCCGGATGGCTCGGCGGATGAGCCGGACGACGCATGGACAATCGCGACGCGCTCCCCGAAAAACCGAGCCGCACGGCCGGTCCTGCTTCAGGATCTCCCCGTGGCTTCTCCCGTGGGCACCGAAACACGCGCCGCCGTCGCGCCGCTCGCCGCGCTCGCGGCGAGGTACGACGATCGCCGGCCCGATCGCTGGGAGCCGGTCCCCGAGCGGCTCGACGCGGCCATCGCGTGCGACGTCGAGCTCGCCGAGGCCGGGCGTGTTGCGCGGGCGCCGCTCGTGGCGGAGCTCGCGCGCCGCTTCGAGTTCCTCGCCCACTACCTGGACGCGATCCTGCTCGTGCCGCGCGAGCGCTTCGTCCTGCCGGAGGATCTCGCCGCGTCAGCGGACGACACCCCGCTTCCGCTCGACCGCGCGGGGCACGCGACCGTGAGCGCGCCGCACGCGTACCTGCTCACGTACAGCCTGCTCGATCTCGGCCCGGGCGATCGCCTGCTCGAGCTCGGCACGGGCACCGGCTACGGGGCGGCGCTCGCGCGGCGCATCGTCGGCCCGACCGGGCACGTCGCCTCGATCGAGATCGACCCCGTGCTGCACGCGCGCGCGGTCCGTCTGCTCGGCGCGCGGCTGGATCGCCAGGAGGGCGACGAGGCGCTCGTGGCCAGCGCCGCCGGCCCGTCCGACGAGGGCGCGGGCGTCACGCTGCTGTGCGGCGACGGGCGCTCGCTCGCCGAGCGCGTGCTCGCGCGCTGCCCGACGTCGTCGTCGGAGCGGCCCTGGAAGGTCGCGGTGACGTACGCGCTGACCGAGCCTCCCACGGCGCTCGAGGCGCAGCTGAGCGACGGGGGTGTCCTCGTCGCGCCGGTCGGCGCGTGGGAGGGCCACCAGGAGCTCGTGCGCGTCGAGCGCCGTCAAGGCGCGCTCCTCCGCGAGGTGCACGGCGCGGTCCGCTACGTGGCGGAGCGCGGGCACAGCTAGCTCTCGCAGCGGCCACGCTCGACGGCTTCGCCGTCTGGTGTCGACCCATCCGGATTGGACGCTCCGTTCTCCGGACAGCGGGAGCCACCGCATCATCCCGTGCTGGCGGCCTGGTTCGTACGGGCGAACCTGTGCCATGTCCGTGCGGCACCCCTCGTGTCCAGATGGCCCATCATCCCGTCCAGATGGCACATCCTCATGTCCTGATGACCCACCCCCTGTCCAGATGGCACACCCTCATGTCTTGATGACCCACCCCCCTGTCCAAATGGCACACCCTCGTGTCCGTGTGTGAGCCCCGGCGATCCGGGCCCATGTCTCAGGGCCACCCGCTCTGATGGAAGCGCGAGGGCTGGATCGAGGTGAGCGCCGGCGGGGGTCTCCGCGCGGCGGGGGCGGGTGGGCGCGGCGAGCACCGACCGAGGTGCCATCCGGTCTCAGTGGGCGCGGCGTCTCTGGCGCGCCTTGTGTGGCGCGCGACGAAACGTTCCAGGTGGCAGGGCCCGAAGGGAGACATGCCGGGCGGTGTTCTCAGCGCAAGCTCTCCCGCTCCGGTCTTGGCGGATGGCCGAGCGCCCGCCCGCCCCCGCCGCGCGGAGACCCCCGCCGGCGCGTGCCGCTCGGCGCGGCGCCCTCTCCCTTCTTCTCTTTCCCCCCTCCCTTCCCCGTCGCGTCGCCCCGCCCACCGGATCAGAGAACGCCCCACCGTCTTTGACCCTGGACCGCCTGGAACTTTATCCTGGCCTCCCCGAGGCGGGGCCGCCCCGGCGCGTCGGCTCGCCCGTCGTGGACCAGGGAGAAGACCGGGAGCACTATGGCGGAGTTCGTTTGGGAGGCGCGCGGCCGCACCGGAGAGATCCGGAAGGGCACCATGGAGGCCGAGAACGAGGCGGCGGTGCAGAACCGCCTCCGCGCTCAGCAGCTCAACCCCACCCGAGTCAAGAAGAAGGGGGCGCAGTTCAGCCTCAACCTGAACTTCGGCTCGGGCGTCGAGGCGAAGGACCTCGTCAAGTTCATCCGCCAGTTCGCGACGATGATCGACGCGGGCCTCCCGCTGGTCCAGTGCCTCGAGATCCTCTCGAACCAGGAGCCGAACAAGGTCTTCCAGGCGGCGCTGAAGGACATCAAGAACACGGTCGAGCAGGGCGCCACGTTCAGCGACGCGCTCCGGCGCCACCCGAAGATCTTCGACGACCTGTTCGTCAACCTCGTCCAGGCCGGCGAGGTGGGCGGCATCCTCGACAGCATCCTGAACCGGCTCGCGATCTACATCGAGAAGCGCGTGAAGCTCGCGCGCCAGGTGCGCGGCGCGCTCGCGTACCCGATCGCCGTCATCGTGATCATGGTCGTCGTCATGATCGTGCTGATGTCGTTCGTCATCCCGTCGTTCGAGACGATGTTCGCGGAGTTCGGCGCGAAGGACGCGCTCCCGCAGCTCACGAAGATCGTCATCGCGGTCTCGAAGACGTTCGTCACCTACCTCCCGCTCATCGTCGTCCTGACCGCGGCCGCGGCCTTCGGCGCGACCTACTTCTACCGCTCGCCGGCCGGCAAGCGGATGGTGCACCGCCTCATCCTCAGGCTCCCCATCATCGGCCCGGTCATGCAGAAGATCGCCGTCGCGCGGTTCTCGCGCACGCTCGGCACGCTGCTCGGCTCCGGCGTGCCGATCCTCGACGCGCTCGACATCGTCGCGAAGACGGCCGGCAACGTCGTCGTGGAGGAGGGCCTCATGTACTCCCGCCAGAAGATCTCCGAAGGGAAGAACATGGCCGAGCCGCTCGGCGAGATGAACGTCTTCCCTGGCATGGTCGTGCAGATGGTCGCGGTCGGCGAGCAGACCGGCGCCCTCGACACCATGCTCAACAAGATCGCCGACTTCTATGAAGAGGAGGTCGACGTCGCCGTCGCCGCGCTGACGTCGCTGCTCGAGCCGCTCCTCATGGTGATCGTCGGCGGCATGGTGGGCGTCGTGCTCATCTCGATGTACCTGCCGATCTTCGATCTCGCCGGCAAGATCAAGGCGGAGTGATGTCGCCCGCGGCCTCCCCGGCGAGCCCGGGCGCCGAGGCCGGGGCGCCGCGAGATCACGCCGAGGCCGGGCCGTCGCGCGACGCCCGCCTCTCGACGCCGGCGATGCTGCTCCCGTCCGGCGCTCCCGCCAGCGCCGAGGCGCCGCTCGCGAGCCGGCTCACCTGGCTCATCGCGCTGCGCCTCGCGGTGCTCACGGTCTTCCTCGTCGTGACCGCGGCGGTGTACCTCGGCGGCTTCACCCCCGGGAGCTTCTCCAGCAACGTCGCGCTGGTCACGGTCGCCACCGCGTACGGCGTCTCCGGCATCTACGCCGTGTTCCTGCGCATGAACCGCGCCCTCCGGCCGATCGCGCGGGCGCAGCTCGTGACCGATCAGATCACCTGGACCGCGCTCGTGTACATCACCGGCGGCGCCTCGAGCGGCGCGACGTCGCTCTACGGCCTCACCTGCCTCACGGGGGCGATCCTCCTCGGGCTCCCCGGCGCCATCGTCGCCGCGGCGTCGGGGGCGGCGGCGTACCTCGTCCTGTGCGCGGCGCTCGGGCTGCACCTCGTCGGGGTGCCGCCGGACCAGCCCGCCGGGGCGTACGCGACGCAGTGGGGCGAGCTGCGGTACCCCATGTTCGTCAACCTGCTCGCGATCGTGGTGGTCACGCTGCTCGCGAGCTACCTGGCGGAGCGGCTGCGCGCGACGGGCGGCCGGCTCGTGCAGGCCACCGCGCGGGCGGAGCAGGCCGAGCGGCTCGCGGCGCTGGGCCGCCTCGCCGCGGGGCTGGCCCACGAGATCAGGAACCCGCTCGGCTCGATCGCCGGATCCATCGAGCTCCTCCGCACGGGCGGCACGCTCTCCGACGAGGACCGCAAGCTCTGCGAGATCATCGAGCGCGAGACCGCGCGCCTCAACGACCTCGTGGGCGACATGCTCGATCTGTCGCGCCCGCGGGTGCCCACGCTCGAGGGCGTGGACCTCTCGGCGACGGCGCGCGACGTCGTCGTGCTCGCGGGGCGCTCGGGCCGCGGCGTCGACGTCGAGGTCCGCTTCGATGGGCCGTCGTCCGCGCCCGTGACCGCCGACGCAGCCCAGATGCGCCAGGTCGTCTGGAACCTCGTGCGGAACGCGATCCAGGCGAGCTCCGCGGGCGCCGTCGTGACCGTGCGCCTCTGGCGCGACGCGAGCGCGTGGCTCCTGGAGATCCGCGACCAGGGGCGAGGCATCCCCGCGGGCGCCCGCGATCGCCTCTTCGACGCGTTCTTCACGACCCGCACGCACGGCATGGGCATCGGCCTGGCCGTTGTGAAGCGGATCCTCGACGACCACGGCTTCGCGATCGAGGTGGACAGCCGCGAGGGCGAGGGCACCGCGTTCCGGGTGAGGATCCCGGATCGGCCATCCGACGCAGGCCACGCCGAGCGCCTCGCCGTCGCCGCGGAGCTCGCCCCACGATCGCGTCCGGCGGGCTGACGCGGAGCTCGCCCCACGATCGCGCCCGCTGCGTCGTCATCGTCACAGGGGACGCGTGGCGCTCCGTTCACGCCTCGCGCCGCCGCCGCGCGCGGCTTCTCCCGAGCGCCCGGCCGAGAGATCGCGGCCGAGCCCGCCTCCGCGCGTGAATAGGCCGCGAAGGCCGCCGTCTGCCCCTGGGAAGCGGGCCAGTGCAGGCGGATTGCTGTCTCTTTTCGCGGTGTTCATGGAGAGCAGGGATGCGACGTCGCCGGGCCACCGGGGCCTGCGTCCGACCTGGCAGGCCGTTTGCCATGCCGTTTGCCGAAGGACAGGGTGAGCAGTAGAAGCGTCCCGAGGCGCGCTCGCGGCCCGCAGGCATAGAAGGAGAACCATACGTGACACGTAGGATGAACCATCTCTTCGCGGCGGCGTTCTCGCTGCTCGCGCTCACGCTCGGCCCGGTGGGCCTCGCCAGCGCCGGGCCGGCGACGGACGTCGTCAAGGCCAGGCAGACGGCCCTGTTCGACCTCCTGAAGAAGGGGGGGGTCGAGAACCAGAAGAAGGTGGGCGCGGTCTTCGACGAGATGCTCGATTACTCGGCGCTGGCGGAGGCCTCGCTGGGCGGCGAGTGGGCCGCGCGGACCGACGCCGAGAAGAAGCAGTTCAGCGAGCTCCTCAAGCAGCTCGTGCGCAAGGCCTACGAGCGCAACCTGAAGAAGACGCTCGACTTCAACGTCGAGTACCTCGGCGAGACCGACAGCAAGGGCGTCATGACGGTCAAGACCAAGGCCGTCTCCAAGAAGGACGCGCGCGAGGAGCCGGTCGAGATCGCCTTCAAGCTCTCCCAGAAGGGGGGCGCCTGGCTCGTGCAGGACATCGTCACCGAGGGCGTGAGCCTGGTGGGGAGCTACCGCGCCCAGTTCACGAAGATCATCAAGAAGGATGGGTTCCCGGCGCTCATCCAGAAAATGAAGGACAAGCTCGCCAAGGGCGACGTCTGACCCGCCCCGCCGCGCCTCGTCCGGCGCGATCGCCGTGAACTCGCCTGAAATGCCGCCGGGTTGATACCCTTGGCGGGTATGGCTGCTGGACAGAGGCGCGGCCGGTCGGCGCGCGCGCTGGGCCTTGCGCCGTCGATCCGCGCGCTCGCGCCCGGCGGCGGCGCGGCCCCGCGCCCGCCCGACGACCGTCCTGTCCTCCGGCTCGCCGTCAGCAAGGGCGCGCTCGCCATCGAGCTCGGGGAGCCGTTCGCGCTCGGTCCGCTCCGCGTCACCGAGCTCGTGGTGCGGCTCGCCGGGATCCGGTTCCCCGTCGACCTCTCCGGCGGCGTGGCGCGCTTCCGGCACCGGCGCGGCCAGCTCGTCCGGCTCTCCGTCGAGGCGCAGGGGACCGAGCTCGCCGGCTGGGCCGCGCCGCGGCTCCGAGGCCTCCTCGGCGACGGCGCGCCGCAGCTCATCATCGCGCCCATCGAGGACGGCGCGCTGGTCGCGCTGCGATCCGGCGAGACGGCGCTCGCGTTCGACGTCGCCGTGGCCCCGGCGGAGCGCGCGCTCAGGCTCCTGCCGGAGCGCGCCCGCGGCATCGGCCTCGCCGCCCCGCCGCACGCGCTCGCGCTCCAGGCGCTGTCGATGATGGCGGGCGCGCACGGGCGCCTCGTCGAGGGCGCGATCGTTCTGGACGCCGCGGTCGAGCGGATCGTCCGCCTGCTCCTGCCCGCGGCGGGCGCGAGGGCGCCCGCGGTGGAGGGGGTGCAGTGGGCCGTGGTCAGCGCGGAGGCCGGCCGCTTCTGCGCCGAGGGCGCGCTGGGCGCGGCGCCTCCCGCGCTTGGCGACCGCGCGATCAGGGCGCTCGAGGTGGCCGAGCTCGCAGGCGCCGCCGACGAGCTCGCGTCCGCGGGCGGGCTCGACGAGGCGCGCCGCGCCTACCTCGCCGCGCTGGAGCGCGCCCCGCGGCACCCCGAGATCTCCTCGCGCCTCGCCTGGCTCGACCTCGTGATCGGCGAGCGCGCCGAGGGGGCCCTCTCGACCGTCGTCGACGCCATGCCCGCCGTGGACGCCGGCCTCCTCGGCGGCGCGCTCCTCGAGGCGGTCGGCGATCGCGACGGCGCGTTCTCCGCGCTCGCCCGCGCCGCGCACGCCGAGCCTTACGGCCCGCTCGCCGCGCTCGCGTGGCTGCGCGCGGCGGCGCTCGCGGACGCTGTCGACGTGCGCCTCGACGCGCTGAACCTCGGCGTCGCGCGCGCGCCCGGGATCGAGGCGCTGCGGTGGGCGCGGCTCGACGCGCGGCTCGACGTCGCGGACGTGCGCGCCGCGCTCGCGGACGCCGAGCACCTCGAGGCCTCCGCGCGCGGCGCCGAGGCGCGCCACGCCGTGTCTCGCAGGGCCGCGGAGGCGTTCCTCGCGCGGGGCGACGTCGCCGACGCGCGGGTGCTCTTCGAGCGGGCGCTGCGCTACGCGCCGGAGAGCCCCGACGTCGTCGCGGGCCTGGCGCGCTCGCTGCGGGCCGCCGGGGAGGGGAGGCGCGCGCTCGACCTCCTCGCCCGGGCGCGCGCCCTCGCCGCGCGCAGCGGCGCGCCCGCGTGCGCGCTCGACCTGGAGCTCGGCCGCGGCCTCGCGGAGATCGCGGGGGATCTGCCGGCGGCGATCGCGCGCGTGCGGGGCGTCCCGCCCGGCGTGCCGGAGGCGCTGGAGGCGCGGCTGCTCGAGGGCCGCTGGTGCGCCGGGCTCGGCGATCTCGGCGGAGCGTCGGTCGCGCTCGGGCGGCTGCGCGACGCGGTGGAGCTCGCCCTCCAGGGCCGCGCCGACGACGCGGGCCCCGCTCGCGCGAGGGGAGCGCCGTTCGGCGACGGCGCCGCCGCCGTCGCGGCCCTGCTCGCCGAGGCCGCCGAGATCGAGGAGCGATCCCGGGGGGATCTCCTCGCGGCGCAGCGCCACCTGGGCCTCGCGCTGCGCCTCCGGCCGCGCGATCCGGGCATCACCGCCGCGTTCCGCCGCGTCTCCGGCGAGATCGCGCGGCCGATCGCGCCTGCCCCGGCGGCGCCCCCTGTCCCGGTCCAGCGGCCCAGCGCGGCCGAGCAGCGGATCGAGGTCCACGTCGCCGCCCCGCGCCGGCGCACGCTCCCGCCCGAGCCCGTGGTGGTCGCCCCGTCGCCGAACAAGCCTCCCCCTGGCCCCCGCGCGCCGGCCGCCCCGCCCAAGGCCGCGCCGCCCAAGACAGCGCCGATCGACCCCGGGATCATCGACGAGATGCCCACGCTCGATGGTACCGACACGTCGACCGACCTGACGGCGCCCATCCCCAGCAGCGTCACGCTGGCGGAGGGGCAGGTGCCGCTGGCCCGCGCGTTCGGCGTTGACGACGAGCTCCTGGCCGAGCGGCTCGCCGATCGGCTCCGCGCAGATCCCGCCGATCAGGCGGTGGCGATGGCGCTCGCCGATGCGCTCGAGCGGCTCGGTCGCGATCTCGATCTCCTCGCCCTGCTCTCAGCGCGGATGGAGGAGGGGGACGACGCCGTCCGCCAGGAGGTCGCGCCGCGGCGGCGCAGCGTGCTCGCGCGGCTCGCCGTGAGGGCGCGGGCCGAGGGGCGCGCCTCGGAGGCGGAGCTCTACGAGATGCTGCTCCAGAGCGAGCTCGCCTGATCGCTCCCTCGCGGCCCGCGCCCTCGCGGCGAGCCGCGCGCTTGGCCCGCGCGCCGCGCCCGTGATAGCCCGAGCTCTTGCGCAGCGCGCGCAGCGCTTGGAGGTGCAGCATGGCCGAGCAGCCGTCGAACCGCGCCCAGCAGGAGGGCTCGCCGTGCGAGCCGGGCGCCTCGCCCGCGAAGGCGGGCCGCCCGATCATCGTGCAGAAGTACGGCGGCTCATCGGTCGCCGACGTCGACAGGATCGGCAAGGTGGCCGAGCGCGTCGTCGCCGCGAAGCGCGCCGGCAACGACGTCGTCGTCGTGGTCAGCGCGATGGGCAAGACGACCGACGGCCTGCTCGCGCTCGCCCGGCAGGCGGCGAGCGCCGCCGCGGATCCTCCCCGGCGCGAGCTCGACATGCTGCTCTCGACCGGCGAGCGCGTCTCGATGGCGCTCCTCTCGATCGCCATCCAGGCGCGGGGCTTCGAGGCGATCTCGTTCACGGGCTCCCAGTCCGGCATCCTCACGAACGATCGCCACTTCGACGCGCGGATCATCGAGGTACGCCCGTTCCGCATCGAGGACGAGCTCGCCCGCGGTCGCATCGTGATCGTCGCCGGCTACCAGGGGATGAGCTACCGCCGTGAGATCACGACGCTCGGCCGCGGGGGCTCCGACACGACGGCCGTCGCGCTCGCGGCGGCGCTCAGCGCCGAGCGCTGCGAGATCTACAGCGACGTCGACGGCGTGTACTCGGCCGACCCGCGGGTCGTCCCGGACGCCCGCCACCTGCCCGAGCTCGACTGCGCGGTCCTCCAGGAGATGGCCGAGTGCGGCGCGAAGGTCGTCTGCGCCCAGGCGGTCGAGTGGGCGCGGCGATCCGGCGTGGCCCTGTACGCGCGGTCGACCTTCGATACCGGCCCCGGCGCGCGGGAGACGGTGGTGCGCCGGTTCGCGCCGGGCTCGGCGCCGAAGGCGCTCGCGGCGCGCGCGATCGTCGCCGAGGGCAACGTCGTCCTCGCGCGGGCTCACGGCGGGCTCCGGCTCGACGAGGTCCTCCGCGCGGCAGGCGAGCTGGGGCTGGGCTTCCGGGATCTCTCCTTCGGTCACGGCGGCGGCGCGCTCGTGATCCCGCTTCTCAACGTGCCCGAGTGGCAGGGGGCCAGGCGAAAGCTCGCCGCGCTGCTGCCGTCGCTCGAGCTCGTCGAGGGGCTCGCGGCGGTCAGCGTCGTCGGCGACGGGCTCTCCGCGACGGCGGAGCCGCTCGCGCGCTTCGTCGAGGTCCTCGGGCGCGCCGGCATCGCGCCGCGGTTCACGGTCGCGGGCCCCCTGCGCCTCGGCGCCCTCGTCGACGCCGCGGACGTCGCGGCCGCGCAGCGCCTGCTGCACGCGTCGTTCGTCGGCGGCTGAGCGCGCCGCCAGCGCTCGGCGAGCGACGCGTGAGCGCGGCGAGCCGGCGCTCGCGAGGCGGAGGACGACCGTCAGTGCTTTCTCTGTCGCGTGAGCGCGACGAGCCCCGCCCAGCACGCGACCCACACGATCTCGCGCGACGCGTCCCAGGCGATCGCCGCAGGTCCGATCGACGCGGCCTCCTCCTCGGGGGCGCCGGGGGGCGTCGCCCCGAGCTCGGCGACGAGCGTCGGGGCGGCGTTCGACGGCACGTGGACGAGCTGCGCCCGACGCTCGCCCTCGCGGGCGACGAGCGCGAGCAGCGGCGAGGCCTTGTGGTCGCCCGCGAAGGCGAGGGCGACGACCATAGCGAGCCCCTCCAGCACGCGGAACGTCTCGCCGCCGTCGCGCGACACGCAGAGGAGCCCGGCGCCGGAGATCGCGATCGAGCGACCGCCGGCCGCCGCTGCGAGCCGGCAGTCGTCGGCCTCGGCCGCGCGCCGCGCCGCCCCGGACAGCGGCACGACCGGCGAGCCTTCGTCGTCGCCGCGGAGCCGCTCGAGCTGCGGTCCCTCGGCCGCGCTCGTGAGCGCCACGATCACCCCCTCGCTCGCGCTCATCCGGAGCACGCCGTCCCGCAGCGCGGGCCCGGGCGTCAGGGAGAGCGCGCCCTTCGACGGCGTCGGCCCGCCGTCGCGGCGGGGCGAGCCCGTGGCCGCGGAGCCGGTCTCCGGCGGCGGGACGACCGCGCCGGCCGCGGGCGACCACAGCGTCTTGCCGGCCAGCACCCACAAGCGCCCCGGCGTCGTCGCGAGCGTCACCGGCGCGCCGCCCGAGCCCCACGCGCCGAGCGGGCTCGCGCTCTTCCCCCGGTCGTCGCTCCGCAGCAGGTTGCCGCGGCGCGTGGCGATGAGGATCGCGCTGTCCGACAGAGCGATAGAGGACGCCGACGTGTCGATGCCGGCGCGGCGCGCGGACAGCGCCCCCGCGTCGACGACGAGCACGGTCCCGCGATCGGCGCCCGCTCGCTCCGCGCGGCGCGGGCGGCCTCCCGATCGCGCGGCGGGCTCGCCCGTCAGCCCGGGCTCTGCGCCGGCGCTGCCCGCGACGACGTAGCCGCCGGTCACCGCGAGCGTGCTGCACGGGACGGCGGCGCCCGCGTCCTCGACGACGACCCAGGGCAGCGCATCCCAGACGGGGGCCTGGTCGTCCGGGAGATCGGGCAGCTCTGCGAGCAGATCTTCGCCCTCGTAGGCGCCGTCCTGGTCCGCGTCGAGCGCCGGCAGCTCCCCCTCGTCCACGTCGTCCGCCGGGTCGTCTCCCGTCCCTTCCGCGCCGCCGTCGTCGCCGTGCGCCCCGCCGTGATCGTCGAGATCGTCCTGCTCGGCGTCGCTCTGCTCGACGGCCTCATCGGACAGCCACGAGCCCGCGTCGGCGTCCGCGATCCCCTCGTGGAGCGCCCCGACATCGACGCCTTCTTCCGCGGGCTCGTCCTCCCCGGTCCCGCTGTCGTCCAGGGCGAGCTCGACGCCGATCTCGAGGTCGCTCGCGTTCGCGTCGTCGAGCCCCTGCTCCGCGTCGTCGAGCGTCTGCAGGAGGTCGTCGAAGCCCTCGTCGCCCCCTTCTTCCTCGTCGTGCCCGAGCGGCGGCAGGTCGACGAGCTTGCCGTCGTTCTCGTCGTTCTCGTCGTGCTCGCGCTCGTCGTCGTCGACGGCGGTCTTCGGCTGCGGCGCCGGGCACGTCTCGCGGCGCTCCTCCATTCGCTCGCTGCAGGCTCGTGAGGCTGACATCGGCGGGAGTGTAGCGCCCCTCGCGGCGCTTTCGCCCCGCGCGGCGATCCTCGTGCGCGCCGTGGGCCCCAGAGCCCGTCCGCCCCGGCTCGCGGCGGCGGCTCTCGTCGACTCTCGTCGGTTCTCGTCTGGTTCGGGCCCGCGGCCCGTCACGCTCCCGATGGCGCCGCCGGCGAGCCGCGGGCGCGGATCATGGAGGGGTGAAGGTGAGCGGCCCGACGATCTCGCTGCGCTTTGGCGGGCTCGAGAACGCCACGGCGCCCGCGGATCGAGGGAGGGACGCGGCATCTTGACGCGGCGAGGAGGCTGGCCATCCCCGCCGGGTGTGCCCGCTGGATCCCTCCGGCGAGCGGTGCTTAGCTCCGCCGTCCATGGGCCGGAACGACAGCAATTCCAGGCGAGTCGCATCCGCGTCTCCGGCCGGCGGGCACCCCTCGGGGGCCGCGGGGCAGCTCGGGCCCGCGCGCGGCCCCCTCTCGATCGCGGATGCGAGCGCCGGGATGCTGGTGCAGCACGTCCTTGTCCATCCAGCGGACGTCGTGTTCGTGAAGAGCATCGTCGAGGCGAGCGACGGCGTCGCGCTCCTGCTCGCGGATCGCGGCGGAGAGCTCACGCTCGCGGCGCCGCTCGGTCGGGGCGACGAGCTCGCCGAGCTCCTGCTCGATCTCGAGCGCGACGTCGGGGCGCGTCGCCGCGACGCGCTGCGCTGAGGGTGGCATGACGGAGCGCCGCGACCCGAGCTCGGTCGATCTCGTCGAGGAGCCCTCGCTGGACGCTGCCGCTCAAGACGGAGCGGCGCAGGGCCTACCCGCGCCGTCGGGCGCGCTGCTCGACCCGCGCATCCTCGCTGCCTGGCGGGAGTGGCTCGCCGCGCTCGCGACCGACGCCGAGGCTGCCATCGCTGCAGCCCACGTGTACGGGGAGCTCGGCCCCGAGGCGCGCGAGGCGTGGCTCGACGTCCTCGCGGAAGACGCGCCCAAGCTGCAGGTCCCTGCGGTGGCGATCTATGCCCCGCTCCTGTCGGTCGAGAGCGACGCCGGGCGCCGCGAGCGGATCGAGGTCGCGATCGGGGAAGGTGAGCGCGCTCCGCGTCCGGCGAGCGGCTTCGCGCTGCGCGGCGTCGCCGCGGGGGGCGATCGCGTGGTGGCGCTCGTGACGCCGCTCTACTTGCGCTTCGTCCGGGTGCTCTGGTGCCGCTATCTCCCCGAGGATGGCATCGCCTGGGCGCGGCACGATCCCATCGTCCGCGCGGAGGACGCGCCGGGTCCGGGGATCCTGCTCGACGGCGCGCAGCTCGAGGCCACGCCGATCAAGCTGGTCATCGAGGAGCTGTGCCATGCCGTCCTGGCGCAGCAGCGCAAGGGCGCCGAGCTCCCACCCTCGCTGCAGCTCTGCGCCGATCTCTTCGACGCGCACCTGGAGGGCGATCCGCTGCCATGAGGCCGCTCGCGCCGGTCTGCACGCCGCTCTTGCTGATCGCGATCGGCTGCGGCGGGGGCGGCGACGCCGTCCGGGAGCCAGCGGCGGGGCCGCCGGTCGCCGCGGCGGCCCCGGCGCCCGGCCCGGTGCGGAGCTTCTCGTACGAGACCCTCGACGGCCGCGAGCTCTCGACCGGGTCGCTCTCGGGCAGGTTCAGCGTGATCGGCTTCGTCGCGACCTACGATGTGGCGTCTCAGGCGGAGGCGCGGTTCCTCGCGGGGCTGTTCCGCGATCACACGC
The DNA here is from genome assembly GCF_051521375.1 of Sorangium sp. So ce693. NCBI lineage: Bacteria > Pseudomonadati > Myxococcota > Polyangiales > Polyangiaceae > Sorangium > Sorangium sp. So ce693. The sequence goes on along the minus strand of NZ_CP150347.1, from coordinate 9,125,947 downwards.
CGCGCGTCAACGCGGCGCTCCTTGTCCTCGAGGCGAGCGAGAACCGGCCGCTCGTCGAGGCATTCGTCGCGGCGCTCAGGCTCCCGTACCCGGTCGCGCTCGCGGACGCCCCGACGATCGCCGGAGAGGGGCCCTTCGCCGGGCTGCACCACGTGCCGAGCGTCGTCGTCCTGGACGCAGGGGGCCGGGAGGTATTCCGGCATGTGGGTCTCATCACCCAGGAAGCGCTCGAGGAGGTCCTCCGCGGCCTCGAGCGCGCGAGCGCGCGGCCCGCGCGGTAAGCCCGGCTGCGTGCCGCCCGCTGAACGTCGCGCCGGGCGGACAAGGGGGGCGACATCCGGGCGGCCGTGGCGCGCAACGCCGAATTCCTGCCGAAGACGGCAATCCGAGGTGGCCTATCGCAATGGCGCGCAGAGCGCTGGATGAGCGTGCCTCGGCACGAGGGAGGAGGAGCAGCAGCCCCATTTCTTCGGCCGGTGCGCGCCCGTTTGGGCGATGATGGCGCGCATGGCGATCGACCACATCGGTTTTCCAGTATCGGATTATGAGCGGAGCAAGGCCTTCTATCAGGCGGCCCTGGCCCCCCTTGGCTACGGGCTCCTGATGGAGATCACGCCCGAGATGACCGGGGGCGCGGGCAGCCACGCCGGCCTGGGGGCCGACGGGAAGCCGGACTTCTGGATCGGCACGGGAACCCCCCTGAAGGGCGGCTTGCATGTCGCCTTTGTCGCGAAGACACGGGCCGACGTCGACGCGTTTTACCGGGCCGCGCTGGCGGCTGGAGGCGTCGACAACGGTCCGCCGGGGCCGCGGCCGCAGTACCACCCGGGCTACTACGGTGCGTTCGTGCGCGATCCTGACGGGCACAACGTCGAAGCGGTCTGTCACGGCGGGTGAGGGATGACGGAGCATGGCGAGCGCTCCTCTCCGGCGCTCGTCCGGTGCTCGCCGCCCGCTCCTCGTCGCCCTCGGCGACCGTCCTCTCCTCGCGCTCAGATCCTGCTGAGGAGCTCTGCCTTCTTTGCAGCGAACTCCTGATCGGTGATGAACCCCTTTTGCCGAAGATCGGCGAGTCGCTCGATGGCGGCGAAGATATCCCCTTCCTGCGCCGGAGCAGGGCGGGGGAGGGCGGCGTCCGCCTGCGCCGGAGCGGGCGCTTGCGCCGGAGCGGGCGGGGCGATCGGCGCCTGCTTCACGGCAAGGTCGCCGGAGATGATTGGCAAGCTCATCACGCTCACCACGCCGTACTGGCTTGTGAACGTCACCGACGACCCTGATCCCTGCTGCTGCGACACGCCGCCGATCTGGTGATCGAGCGTGTCGTAGACGCTGACGCGCCCGTTGACCTCGACGGCCAGGCGCCGCGCGCCGGGGAAGTAGGCATATCGGACGTTGTTCTGCGATCCGCTGGAGCTCGGCACGCCGAGCTCCCCGGGCCACCAGCTGCCCGAGCCCCCTCCCGACCCCGGGACGAACAGGCTGACCGGCGATCCCCCGAAACCTCCACTGCCACCTTGCTGTTGCTGCTGGCCGCCCTGCGATGGATAGCTCGGGGGCGCTGGAACGAACGGCTGGTTGGCCAGCAGACTGGACAGCTCGGAGCACAGGCCATCCACCTTGGCCTTGAGACCGTTGTTGAACATGTCCCCGACCATGGTCATGCCGCCCTGCATCCACTGCCCTCCGCCGCCCAGCTCGGGGTGGTAGAACTGCGCCATGGTTCCATGGCCGTTCACGAGCGCCTGCAACAGCGTCATCACCGCGTCGGTGCTGACGAAATAGCGCTGTGACAGGTCGGAAACTCTCTGCTGACCTTCGACGGTGAGTTGCTGCATGGTGAGGCGCTCCAGGAGGAGGGAGCGCCCACCCTTGCACTGCGGTGCGTCGATCGCAATGCGGGCGAGCGACGATGACGGCGATCAGCCAGCGAGCTTGCGGACGCTCGCGAGCTGGACACAGACCGCGACGACGTCCATGGCGACGCGGATCTGATCCAGCGGCGGCATCGAGGGCGCGACCCGGATGTTGCGGTCGCGAGGATCGCGGCCGTACGGGTACGTCGCGCCGGCGCCGGTCAGCTTCACGCCCGCCTTGTTGGCCAGGCGCACGACCTCCTTCGCGCAGCCGTCGAGGGTGTCGAGGCTGACGAAGTAGCCGCCGCGCGGCGAGGTCCAGCTGGCGATGCCCTTGCCGCCGAGCTCGCGCTCGAACGTGGTCGTCACCGCCTCGAACTTGGGCCGCATGAGCTCGGCGTGCCGCTGCATGTGGCTCAGCAAGCCCTTGTAATCCTTGTAGAACCGCACGTGCCGCAGCTGGTTCACCTTGTCCGGACCGATGGTCTGGATGCCGAGGTGCTTCTTCGCGTCCGCCACGTTCGCGGGGCTGGATGCCATGGCGGCGACGCCGGCGCCGGCGAACGAGATCTTCGACGTGGAGGCGAAGACGAACGGCCGGTTGGGGTGGCCCGCGGACTGGCACGCCGGCACGATGTTCGCGAGCTTGTCGCCCTCGGCGTACAGGTCGTGGACCGCGTAGGCGTTGTCCCAGAAGAGGCGGAAGTCCGGGGCCGCCGTCTTCATGGCAGCGAGCCGGCGCACGACCTCGGGGCTGTACGTGGTGCCGGTGGGGTTGGAGTACTTCGGCACGCTCCACATGCCCTTGATGGCCGCGTCCTCGGCGACGAGCTTCTCGACCTGATCCATGTCCGGCCCGTCGTCGCGCAGGTCGATCGTGATCATCTCGATGCCGTGGTGCTCGCAGATCGCGAAGTGACGATCGTAGCCGGGGCTCGGGCACAGGAACTTCACCTTGGGCTGCTTCGCCCAGGGGCCGCTGCCGTCGGGCACGCCGTGGACGAGCGCGCGGACCACCGCGTCGTGCATCATCGTCAGGCTGCTGTTCCCGCCGACGATGACCTGCTCCGAGGGGACCTCGAGCATCTCGGCGAAGATGGCCTTCATCTCGGGCAGGCCGTCGAGGCCGCCGTAGTTGCGCGTATCCGAGCCGTCCGAGGCGATGAGGTCGCCCGCGCCGGGCAGCGCGAGCATGCCGTTCGCGAGATCGAGCTGCTCGGACGACGGCTTGCCGCGCGTCATGTCGAGCTTGAGGCCGCGGGCTTCAAAGGCAGCGAAACGCGCCTCGAGCTCACGGGTGAGCGAGGCAAGAGCATCGGGAGACAACGAGCGCAGTTCGGTCATGGCGCGCGATATCTAGCAGAATTTCGCGCGTGCGTCGCGGCCGGACGGCGCGCGGCGGGTGGGGCGGTGCGTCGATCGGGCAGAGGCGCGGAGAGGCGCGGAAAGGCGCGAGAGGCCGGGGAGCCGCCGGGCGCAGCTCGCCCGGCGGCGTCCGCCTCGTCCGCCTCACTCCGCGGCGATGGGCTCCACGCTGTTCGCCGCGTGGCTCACGTGGCTCACCTCGGGGTTGTTCTCGAAGTACGCCTTGCCGGCCAGGCGCTTGACCAGCGGGCTGAACCGCTCCGCGGCCTTGCCGCCGACGATGTCGCGGAGCAGCGCGACGTCCTCGCGCGCCCGGGCGAGCGTCTCCGGGTCCGTGAGGAACTCCTTTGCCGCCTTCGCCTTGGCCGGGGCGGCCATCACGGCGTCGCGGAGCGCGCCCGCCGCCGCCTTGGCCTTGCCCATGGCGCGCTCGGCGGCCGTCTGCTTGATGAGCGGCGCCACCTCGTAGACAAGGTTGGCGGCCGAGCCGGCGACGCGATGCGGCGCGTGGTGGAGCGGGCTCGCGTACTTCGGGTTCCTCGCGAGGAACGCGCGCACCTCGGCCTCCGTGACGCCCGCCTCCTCGTAGGCGCGGGTGAGCTCCTGCTCGGCCAGGATGCGCGCCTTGAACATGTACATCTGGATGCGGGAGTAGAAGTTCGTCGCGCCGTCGCCGCTCGTCTCCACCGCGCAGAAGATCGTCCCGGGGTAGCGCGACGTGATCAGCGACTGGACGCCGTCGGAGACGCCCGACGAGGGCATGCAGCCGAACGGCTTCACGCTCACCGTCACGTGCGCCTTCGACTTCACGGCGTTCACGATGAGCTTGCCGACCTCCATGTGCCCCTCGCCGCCGCGGAGGTCGTTCGAGTAGTAGTCCTTCGCCACCTCCGCCACGAGGTCCATGTCCGGAAGGTGGTAGTCGAGCAGGCCGAGCGGCAGCGCGAACGCCTGGAAGCCGACGCGCAGCGCCCCCTCCGCGAGCCGCATCGTCGCGAGGCGCTTCGCCACGCCGAACTCGTCCAGGCCGGCGAGGCCGTAATTGCCCTCGTCGGCGCCGCGCAGGTCGCGCCGCTCGCGGGTGTCTCGGGCGCACTCCCAGATGTTGTAGAGCAGCCACGCCGTCGTGAGCTGGATGTCGTTCTCGCCGCCCTCGCTCTCGAGGAACCTCTGCAGGGCGTAGTTGCCGTCTCCCTCGGTCGTCATCGCCCAGAACTCGCCGATGATCGACGTCTTCGCCTTGGGCCGGAGCTTGTCCACCCGGACGCCCTCGAACTCCTTGCGGGCCTCGTAGAGCGCCTTGAACACGTTCGTCTGCTCGAAGAGCGCCTTGTAGAGGATGCGCTTCGCGCTCTCCATCGCGCGGTTCGTCGCGCCCGGCTCGACCTCGTAAGGCCGGATCCGGTAGCCGAGCGCGTTCAGCGTATCGCCGCAGACGATGGCCTTGATGATCGCGATGAAGAACGCGGGGTTCATCTCGAGTCCGACGTCGTCGCCCGTCGCCTGCGAGAGGCCGCCCGTCTGCTGGAAGAGCATGACCCGGAAGCCGTCGAAGCCGGCGTCGCGGAGCGCCTTCCTGTACTCGGTCACGTACATGCCGAACCGACAGGGCCCGCACGCGCCCGCCGTCAGGAAGACGTAGTTCTTGATGATGTCCTCGGTCGACATCCCCTGCTTGTCGCGCAGGTCGATGAGGTACTTCACGAGGCCGCCGACCGTGAAGTACGTCGGGTTGCACTGGCCGCGGTTGCCGAACTCCTTGCCCGTCTGCAGCCCCGCGTTGTCGCTCATCCCGAAGTAGTGGACGTTGTAGCCGAGGCCCTTCAGCGCGCCCTCGCACAGGAAGTCCTGCGCGGCGGTGAGGCCGCTGATGAGGAGCGTCACGCTGTCGCGCTCCTTCTTGGTCATCTTCGGCTTGAGCATGTTGTCGACCCATTGGCGCCGCTCGGCCTTGAGCCCGAGCCGCTCCCGCTCGGCCTCCTCGAAGGCCCTGAGCTCGGCCTCGATGTCGACGTCGGTCTTGGTGGATCGCGCCTCGCCCACCAGAGGAAGGCGCGTCTTCTGCGTGGTGGTCGTGCTCGTCGTGCTCGTGTGTTGCATGGCGTGGCTTCCCTTCGCTTGGATGCTGGAAGGGGCGGCCCCGCCGTCCCCCCCTCGACCTTCGACGTGGTTCAGGCTTCCAGGGGGACGACGGTCCCGTCGGACTGCTTCTTCTTGAGCTGCACGAGGCCCGTCTTCTGCGCCTCGGGCGGCGAGACCGGCGCGACGTAGCTCCGGACCTTCTCGGCGAGCGCCGCGATCTCCCGCTCGAGCGCGGGATCCGTGATCTTGCGCGCCGCCTGCTGGTCGCGCTTCAGCTGGAGCAGCTCGAGCCGCTTCTCCTCGATGCGCTGGACCAGCTGCGCCTTCTTCTTCGCCGCGTCCTCGAGCGCCTCCTCGTGCAGCTTGAGGCTGTGCGCGTACGTCTTCACGCGGATCTTGATCGAGCCGCCCGGCTTGTTGGCGTCGATGTCGTGCAGCGCCGCGTACGGCGTGGCGCTCGAGCTCACGATGCTGTCGATGATCCCGTACGTCGGCGCGTCGTGGCCGCACTTGAAGCTCGAGAGATCGAGCAGGACGACGTTCGGGTGGCGGGCGGCGAACTTGGCCGCCCAGACCTTCTGCGCGCTGTTGGCCGAGTAGTTCTCCGGCCAGACGTCGTTGATGTCGAGCGGGTGCTGGCCCGTCGCGATCTCGTCCTTGAAGTACCTCGCGAGGTACTCCATGTCGCGCGGGACGGACCGCACCGAGAGGATCGGATAGCCGAGCACCTGGAACTCCTCCGGGATGCCGTGGTTCAGGCCCGGGTCGGAGTGGTACGGACGGCCGATCATCAGGATGGCGACGCGATTTTCGGACTCGACCGTCTCGAGGATCGCCCGCCCCTTGTCCTGGAGATCGCGCTCGAACTGCGAGAGCGCCCGCATCCCCTCGCGGTGCGCGTGATCGCTCTCGTCCTCGGTGATGCCGAGCCGCGGGCCCCAGGTCTCGAACATCCGGCGCGCCGTCAGCGTCATCTCGGAGAACGTGAGCGCGGGATCGAGGTACTCGATCCCGCGCGTCTTGAAGAAGTCGACCTCCTTCGTGAAGGCCGCCTTCATGACGTCCGGCACGCCCGCGACGATCGGGCAGCTCGTCTTGTCCATCACCCCTTCGCCGAAGCTCGGCACATGGGTGAGGATGGGGAAGAAGATGTAATGGAGCTTCTTCTCGTCCGAGTGGTGGTGGAAGAGCAGGTTGTGGACATGGGCCTGCGCCACCTTGGACGGGAAGCACGGATCGATCGAGCCGTACTTGCCGCCCTCGACCCACATCTCCTCGCTCGTCGCGTCGCTGAAGACGACGTTCTGCTTGGGGACGCCGAGCGCCTCGAAGTAGGCGCGGTAATACGGGCCGGTCGAGTAGATGTTGAGGACGCGCGGGATGCCGATGCGGACGCGGCGCAGGCGCTCGCGCACCTCGATGCCGCTCCGCCGGAACGGGCGCGTCGTCTCCACCCGGCGGATGCCGAGGAAGCCCTTCTTGACGACCGTGTCCTTCACCGGCGCGCCGTCCTCCGGGAGCGGCGCCGTGGCGTAGAAGTGCCGGAAGGCGAGCTTCGACTCGTAGTCGACGAGGTTCGGGAACTGCTTCGCGATCTTCTTCCGCTCGGCGACGAGCGCGAGCATCGCCTGCTCGCTCTCGACGGTGCCCTTCTCGCACGAGAAGCCCGAGATGTAGCGGCTCGTCGTCCCGTCAGGCCGCTTCGTGTCGATGAAGGTCCGCTTGCACTCGTTCGGGCAGAAGTGGCAGACCGTCTCCTCGTCGTTCTTCGTCGTGTATTCGAGGGCGATCGCCGCGTCGATCCCGATGAACGTCGACTGGCCCTTGCGCTTCACGACCCGGAGGGTCTCGAACGCGGCTCCGAGCGCGCCGGCCTCGCCGGTGTGCGGGTGGACGAACACCTCGGCGCCGGGGACGCGCTCCTTGATGTAATCGACCTGCGCCTTGACCGCCGCGAGGTTGTACTGCGTGCCGCCCTGCAGCACGTAGCGCGTGCCGAGCGCCGCGAGCCGCGGGATCTGCACGACGTACTGCCACACGTTCTTCGGCAGCACCTGGGCGAGGCCGGCGAGCAGCTCCTCCTTCGAGAAGCCCTCCTTCTGGAAGTTCACGCGGTCCGTGTCGAGGAAGACGGCGCAGCCGTAGCTGAACTTCGGCGCGAGCTCGGCGCCGAACGCCGTGTCGGCGTAGTCGGTCACCTTCAGGCCGAACTGGTCGGCCATCGCCTGGAGCAGCATGCCGTTGCCCGCAGAGCACGAGTTGGAGAGGCGGAAGTTCGCTATATCGCCGTTCTTCATGAACAGGACCTTGATGTCCTGTCCGCCGATATCGCAGATGACGTCGACGTCGCCGAAGAACTTCACCGCGCTCATCATGTGGGCGACGGTCTCGACGATGTTGACGTCGGCGCGCATGCACTCCTGGAGCACGTCGGCCGCGTACCCGGTGCCGCCGAAGCCGAGCACCTCGAGCGTCGCGCCCTGATCGAGCACGTACTGCCGGAGCTGGGAGAGGAGCTCCTTCGCGTCCTGGATCGGGTTGCCCTTGGAGAGCTGGTAGGCCTTGCAGACGATGCTCCCGTCCTCGTCGATGAGCACCGCCTTCGACGAGGTGGAGCCGCCGTCGAGGCCGATGACCCCGCGCACCACCTGGCCGGGCGCGAGCTTCATCGGCGTGAACCTCGGGATGCTGTAGAGCTTCCGGAACTCGTCGACCTCGTCGCGGGTCTTCACGAGCGGCGGGCCCGCGCTCTCGCCGAGCCGGGCCTTCCTGCCGTTCGTCATGTACTCGATGAGCCCCGCCTTGCCGGCGTAGAGGCCGACCTCCGGCGCCTCCTTGAGCCCGTACACGCACGCGCCGAACGCCGCGTAGTACTGCGAGTTCTCCGGGACGAAGATCGTCTCCTCGACCGGCCGGTCCTTCGGCCAGCTGTAGCCGCGCTCGTCCCAGGTCTCGGGGATCCGCTTGCGCCAGCACTCCTGGAGGAAGGGGAGGTAGGTGTTGGGGCCGCCGAGCAGGAGCACCTTGTGCTTCAGCGTCGAGCCGCGCGTCAGCACCGACAGGTTCTGGAGGACGATCGCGTCGGCGAGGGAGCAGAGGATCTCCGTCGAGGGGATGCCGCTCTTCACGAGGTTCACGATGTCCGTCTCGGCGAAGACGCCGCACTTCGCGGCGACGTGGTGGAGCTTCGAGTCGTCGAAGTGGATCTTCACCACCTCCGACGACGGGAGGCCCACCTTGATCATGCACTTGTCGATGGTGGCGCCCGTGCCGGAGGCGCACTTGTCGTTCATCGATGGCGCGGCGGTTTTGTCGCCCGTCTTCTCGTCGCGCTGGAAGATGATGATCTTCGCGTCCTGCCCGCCGAGCTCGATGACGCTGCCCACGTCCGGGTGCAGGTTCTCGACAGCGAGCGTGACCGCGTTGACCTCCTGGACGAACTTGGCGCCGAGGCCCGGGCAGAGGGGCGCGGCGCCGGAGCCCGTCATGAACACCCGCCAGCTGTCCCTCGGCGACGCGGGGAACGACGCCTCGATGGTCTCGAGGAGCTCGAGCACCTTCTCCGGCTGCTTCGTCTGATGCCGCTGGTAGTCGCTCCAGAGAATCTCGAGCGTCTGCGGATCGAGCACGACGGCCTTGACCGTCGTCGAGCCGACGTCGATGCCGACCACGACCGGTTCCTGGATCTGCCTTCCCATCGGGGCTCCTCCCACCGCCGTCGCCGGTCCCCAGCGTCCGACTGACTGGCTGGTCAGTCGTGATGGCTACAACGGGGTGCCCTGGAAATCAAGCAATCCGGTGCGTCTTGGTCGTCGCGAAACGCTGTTTTTCGGCCATCTCCGGCCGTCGCTGCGTCCAGGGTGCAAGGTTCCGACGCGGCGCTCGGTGGCGGGCGGTTGCGGCTGGTTGCGTTTGGTTGCGCGCCGTTCCCTTCGGCGTCCGCGTGTCGTGCGCTGTGCCGCGAACTTTCCGGAACTTTTCAGGCGGCGGGCCTGCTCGACGCCGGAGGGGAGACATCGATCCCCAGATGGCGGGCCGGTGATGGTAAAGCGACCGGCCCATGGACAAGGCCGAGCGCCGCCAAGCGCTCCTCCGCGCGGCGCGTACCGTGTTTTCCGAGAAGGGGTATCACGAGGCGAAGGTCGACGACATCGTCGCGCTCGCGAAGGTCGCGAAGGGGACGTTCTACCTCTACTTCCCCGACAAGCGCTCGGTGTTCGGCGAGCTCGTGCGCGGCCTCTTCTCGCGGCTCGGCGGCGCCATCCTGCGCGTGGACCCGTCGGCGGACGTCGAGGCGCAGGTCAAGCACAACATCCGCGCGATCGTGGCCGTCCTGCTCGACGATCCGGCGCTGACGAGCATCCTCCTGTCGCACGCGGCCGGGCTCGACCCGGCGTTCGTCAAGGAGCTGCGGGCCTTCCGGCAGGAGGTGAAGCTCCTGCTGCAGCAGAGCCTCGCGGAGGGGCAGCGGCTCGGCGTCATCGAGCCGGGGGACACCGAGCTCTACGCGACGTTCACGATCGGCGCGCTGAAGGAGGTGCTGTTCGAGAACGCCCTCGAGGAGCAGGCCCGCCCGCGCGAGCGGATCGTCACGGCGCTCCACGATTTCCTGCGGCGCGGCTACCTCCGGATGGACCCCGCGGCCGGGCTCGAGGCGCGGCGCCCGGAGGGCGAGCGCGCCGTGCCCGCGGCGGGGGACGCCCCCGGCGAGGCGCCGGAGCGGGCGAGCCCGCCGCGCGGTCGGCGGGCCAGGTCGCGCGGGGACTGACCGGCGCGTCAGGTCGAGATGACCGGCGCGTCAGTCAGGGGATGGACTACCCCGGTCAGGTCGGCTGTGTAGGGATCAAGCGCCGCGCACGACAACGTGCCGGATGAAATTGTGCAGCGTCCTTGTGCCGAGCTGATCCGGCGCGATGGGGGCGAGGAGCGCCGGGACGTCGTGGCCCTCGGCCTGCAGGATCTCGCGCCGCCACGCGATGTAGCCGGCGATGACGTCGTGGTCCATCTCGGGGTGGAACTGCACGCCGTAGCAGGCGCTCGTGAAGCGGATGACCTGGTGGTCGTCGAGCTCGGTGAACGCGAGGCTCGTGGCGCCCTCGGGCAGCGTGCCGACCGTGTCGACGTGGGTCGCGTGGGTCTCGAAGCTCGACGGCAGGCCGTCGAAGAGGGGGTCGTCGGCGCGGCGCTGGACGCGGATCCTGCCGATCTCGCGGCCGCGCGGGTTGCGGACGACCTCGCCGCCGAGGGCCTGGGCGAGGATCTGGTGGCCGAAGCAGATGCCGAACGTCGGGGTGCCGGCGTGCACGACGCCGCGCAGCCACGCCTCGCAGCGGAGCATCCAGGGCTCGCGGTGGGGGACGTTGGCCGACGAGCCGGTGACGACGAAGGCGGCTGTCTCGGGGGCGTCGGGGGCGGGGAGCTCGTCCGTGCGGGCGTCGACGGTGGCGTACCCGCCGCTCCAGGTGGCGCCGATCGTCTGCTCGATCAAGACGGAGAACTGACCGCGCCGCTCGAGGACCGGGGGGACGGGCTCACCGGTCTTCACGATGACGATCTTCTTGCGATGTCGCACCGTTCCAACATAGCGCAGCGCGGCCGTCGAGCGAGGGCGGGGCTTGGCAGCGCGGGGCTGGAGCGCGAAGATGCGCCCCGATGTCCGCGTACGTCGTGTCTCGCCCCGTCTGGCGGCGGTTTCGCCCGCGTTTCCTGAGCCGCGCAGCGGCGCACGTGAGGGCCGGCGGGCACGCCGCCATCGTGCTGCCGGACGAACGGGTGGACCTGCTGCTCTCCATCGGCGAGGACGGGAAGCTCACGGAGCTCGGGCTGTGGTCGCTCCTGTCGATCGAGCAGCAGCGCTTTCGCCGCGTGAGCGAGGGGCCGGCCAAGGGGCTCGCGACGGCGCGGGTGAAGCGGCAGTACGAGGGCTCGGTCCTCGACTGGTGCGAGCGCGACAGCACGCACCCCGGGGCGCTCCGCGAGGTGGCGCTCGACTGCCTGGCGTGCGGCGCCTGCTGCCACGACGCCAACGTGGTGCTCGACGAGGTGGACCTCGCGCGCTTCCGGGGGGCCGGGCGCGGCGACCTCACGGGGCGCACCTACGTGCGGCGGGCGCGGGACGGGAAGATCACGCTGCGCTTCGCGGCGAGCGGGCGGTGCCAGCACCTCTGCGAGGACCGGCGCTGCGCCATCTACGAGATCAGGCCGGACAACTGCCGCGCGTTCGTCGTGGGGAGCGAGGCGTGCCTGTCGGCGCGCGAGGAGACGCTCGGGATACGCGACGGGGCGCCGGTGGAGCGGTGAGCGGCGGGCTCGCCGCGGGGCCCGCGGTCACGTGACGGCGGGGGCGGCGGGGCGAGCGTCGCGCGCCTTCAGAACAGGAGCCGGACGCTTCCGCCGAGCGGACCGAGCTGCAGCTCCGCCTGAGTCGTGGCGCGATCGAGCTTGATCTGACCCGTGATCCAGAGCGGTACACCCGTGAGGACCATCGCGCCTCCGGCGCTCATCAGCACGGTGGGAAAGACCCATGCGCGAGACGCGCAACCACAGGAGTCGTCGCCGCTCTTTCGGGTGAGGAAGAACATGCCTGCTCCGACGGAGCCGAGGACCAGCCCGCCCACGGAGAGGCCGGTGCCCACGTCGCGCCGCGTGGTGTCGACGGCGGGCGCCGGCGCCGTCGACTGGGCGTGCGCGTTGCCCACGAGCAACAGGATCACCCCGAACGCGGCGAAACGCATGCCGGCGAGGATCCCTGGTCGCGGCGCGCCCGTCAAGACGAGGAGAGTCTCTCGATCGGTCGAGAACGTGGCGCGGCGGACGCGCGGGAACGCGAGGATCGAGGCCACGATTCCCCTGGGCCGGGCGCTCACGTCCGAACGCTCGTGAGCTGGCCCGCGACCGCGGCGTCATGGAACGCCGAGAGGTCGCGATGGGCGGCCTCCCGGTCCGGCAGGCCGTGGGTGGCCAGCCAGGCGACGCCTTCCTCGAGGCTGGCGAAGACACAATGTGGAAACTGCTGGCGTCCCAGGGCGTTGAGCCCCGTGACGATGCTGCGCACGATGGACGCGCGGAAGCCCGAACCGACGTGGATCACCGCCGAGTGGGACACGATGCCATCCACCGAACACAACATCCCGGCGAGGGCGCTGCGGCTGCGCGTGTCGGGTACGATGGCCTCAGGGGTCACGATCTGCAGGAGCCACACCTTGCGGGACGGGGAGCTTGCCTGGGCCCCCACGATCGCCGCCCTCAAGGAGGCGGCGTGGTGCGGGTGGGTCGTCTTCATCCAGACCGCGGTGGCCAGGGAGCTCCAATAGCCTACCGCGACATCCGCCGTCGCCTCGACGACCTGACAGCTCGCGCGCAGCTCGAGCTGCTCACCGGCCTGGGTGAGCGACCGCTGCGGTGCATCGATGAGAGGTCCACACGACGTCGACGACCTGTTCACTCCGCTCGATTCTACGCGAATCTGGCGAAGATCACGGCGAAGAGTGGCGTCGAGCAGGTCGATCGCACGCTGGGTAACCCGGGCGTCTGGCAACGAGAACGAGGCGAACGTGCTGCGCGTCGATCGCCTGGTGTTCTTCGGCGCGGGTCAGGTCCATTCTCCGCCCTCTCACCACAGATTTCCAGTGGGAGCCTGTCTCAACCGACGTTGGCACAGAGGGCGGTGACGGCCCCACGAGGGAGCCGTTCAGCCGATGTGAACACACGGGGCACCTGAACGAAAGAACGTGTTGTGAGGTTCCGGAGGGTCGGTACGATGCCAGTTTATGCGGCATGGGTACTGGCTCATCGTTGGAATGGCGATGTTTGCAGCGTCGTCGGCCAAGGCAGATGCCCCGAAGACGGACGCCGCGATCCGGAAGGCTCTCATCGCCGAGTCACGAGCGGCGTACAGCGGGAGCTGCCCGTGTCCTTACGATACCGATCGAGCGGGCAGACAATGCGGCAAGCGCAGCGCTTATTCGCGGCCGGGAGGCGCAGCGCCTCTCTGTTATGATCGCGACGTGACGAAGGAGATGATCGCCGAGTACCGCGCGCGCGACGCGGGTCCTTGAGCTGTCTCGATCGCGTCGTTGCTCCTCGTCGCGCCTGGCGCTGCACCCACCCTCGGCCGCCTGGCTCTGTCCGGCGTTCTTGGCGAGGCGCGGCTGGTTGCGGGCGCGGCTCGCGACGAGCACGACGACTGGAGTGTAGGCGTTTCCCAGGGAATCCAGGTGTCGGCGTCGATCGTGAACTTGGAGCGTTCATCGTCCTGCTCACCTGCAACGGCAATCCCGGCCAGCAATGGTCCGTCACCGATCTCGGCGGCGGTGCCGTCCGCATCACGTCGCGCCTAAGCGGCAAGGTCATCGACGCTCACGGTTCCCCGCCGACCGACCGCACCGCCCTCTTCCAGACGGCTTCCAGCGGCGGCAGCAGCCAGCTGTTCACGCTGAACCCGGTCGGAACCGGCGCCGACGCCGGTGCGGGCACCACCGGCGAACCGGAGCCGTGACGCCGCTCGTCCTTCGATCAAAGCCACCCCACGAGGCTGAGGCTGCCGAGCAGCGCCGGGCGCGCGCCGCGCGCCGCCTCGGTCTCGACGAAGCGGACCACCGGATACGGGTGCGCGACGAGCGCGTGCGCCTCGGCGACGACGTGGAGCCGCCTCACGATCCCGAGCTCGACGCCGGCGCCGGCGTCCGCGGCGAACGCCCACTGCGCGCTGTGGACCCCCCGGTACGGCCACGATGCCTCGCCGTCGACGGCGACATGGAGCGCCCCGAGGCCCACCGAGAACCTCGGGCGCAAGCGCAGCTCGGGCCAGGGGAGCGCCGCGAGCTCGACGAGCCCGAACCGCTGCTGCACGGTCGCGCTGCCCTGCGGCCCGACCACGCGCGGCGCCGTCCCGAGCCCGGCGAACGAGAGGCGCGCCTCGAGCGGACCGATCGGCGCGAAGCGCAGACGCGCGACCAGGAGCAGCGCCGGGCCGATGCCGCCCGGGCTCGCGAGGAGCCCGCCCCCCAGCTCGACGCCCCAGGTCGATCGGCGCGACGCGTGGACGCGCGGCTGCTCCGCCTGTCGAGGCACCTGCTCGCTCACCTTGCTCGGGGGCGGCGCGGCGGCGGGCGCGGGCGCGGGCGCGCGCTGCGAGGACATCAGGAGCTCGAGCAGGCTCGCGCGGAGCAGCTCGACGGCGCGCACCGCGAGCACCTCGACGATGTGCTCCCGCGCCTCGCCGCGCGTGTCGATCCGCCGCACGAGCGTCTCGTGCGTCCGCGGGTCGACCACCCAGAGCTCGGCGGCCTGACCATCCGGCGCCAGGAACAGCCCGATCAGGGCCGCAGAGCCGGCCTGCTGCCCGGCGTCGTCCATCGTCGGCCGGGGGGCGGAGGCCGACTGCGCATCGAGGACCTCCACGTCGAATCCGTCGGCGACGAGCTCCCCGCGGATGCGGATCAGCGCCTCGGAGATCGACGGATCGGCGGCGCCTGGCCGCACGAGGACCACGCGCGCAGGCTCCCCCGACGCCGCGGGGCTCGCCGCGCAGAGGAGGAGCGCGAGGGCCCCGGCCAGCGCCTGCGCCCGCGCGAGCCTCACGGCGTTCGAGCGAGGGCCCGCGCCGCCTGCGCGTAGGTTCCGCCCGGGAACCGGCTCAGGTACGCCCGCGCGACGGCCTCGGCCTCCGCGTCGCCGTGGAGCCGCTGCACGATCACCATCTTTCGCCCGAGCGCTTCGGAGGCATAAGCCCCCTGCGGAGCCTCCTTGAGGTAGGTCTCGAACCAGGCGAGCGCCGCGGCGCCTCCCTCCTGGGCCTCCGCGAGGCGGCCGAGCAGGAACGCCGCCTCCTTGCCCCGTTGCGTCGCCGGAAAGCGCCGGCGCTGGGCGAGGAGCGCCTGCCGCGCGACGTCGTTCCGCCTCGTGTACCGCGCCGCGTCCGCGAGGACCGAGAGCTCCTCGTTGCTGCTCTCCGCGAGCGAGACGCCGAGCCCGCGGCGCTGCGCCTCGTCGACGATGGCGTCGAGCTTCCCCGCCGCGAGCTTCCCGGCCCAGTCGCGCCTCGGCTCGGCCGAGAGCGCCGCCGCGGTCGGGCCCGCGGGGGTCCCGGGCGGATCCGGAACCGGCGCTGCGCTGGGCTCCTCGGCGCGGTCGGGCGGCGCCGGGGCGGGCGCCGGCGACGCCTCCGCGCCTTGCTGAAGATCGAGATCGCGCAGGAGGACCTCTCCCGTGCGCTGCCGCAGGGTCAGCCACTGCCCGGCGCGCACCGCGATCGGCTTGCCGGACAGCGGTCCGCTGACGATGACGGCGCCGTTCTCGAGCCGCAGATCGAGGCGCTCGTCCTCCGGCGCCCAGGAAAGCGCGAAGGCCGTCCCGGTCACGGTCACGAGGAACGGCCCCGCGTCGAACAGCCACTGCGCCTCCGACCGATGGACCACGCGCGCGTGGACCTCTCCCCGGTCGAGGGCGACCCTGGCGCCCTGCTCGTCCACCGACACGATGTGCGCGCGCGCCATCTCGGCGAGCTGCACCTCGGTGCCATCGGAGAACCGGACCTTCGGACGGCTCGACGTGTCCGCCTGGACGGAGCCGTCCTGCTGCACGGCGCCGCCCTCCACCTCGTAGGAGAGCCGATCGGAGCGCGCTCCTCGCTGCCACACGTTGACGCCGAGAAGGACCGCGGCGGCCGCTGCGAGCGCGAGCGCTCCGGCCCGGAGGGGCGACAGCCGGAAGCCCGGGCGCCTCGCCGTCCGCTCCGTCACGCGGAGCAGCCCCTGGACACGCTGCTGGGGCGACATCATGCCGAGCGACCGGCGAGCCAGCTCGACCGCGCGCGCGGCCTCCGGGCCGAGCGCCGGGTCCTTCTCCTCGTCAAGAGTCATCCTGCGCCTCCGCTCTCATGCAGTAAGCGGCGAGGGACGTGTCCTTCTCGACCTGGGACGACACGCGCTCCGTTGCCCGGCTGAGCCTGCGCTTCACGGTGGCCAGCGATATGCCGGTTGCCTCCGCGATCTCCGGCAGGCTCATCCCCTCCATGTGGCGGAGCACGAACGCGGTCCGGTCGTCTGCGCTCAGCGTGTCGAGGATCGCATAGAGGCGGCCCAGCGCCTCGCGCGCCTCGCTGTCCGCCGGCTCGACCGCCTGTTCCGGGAGCTCGGCAGTGTCCGTGAGCTGGAGGATGCGCCTCACGCGCCTGCGGCGGAGCTCCCATTTCAGGAGTCGGACGGTCACCGAGAACACGAAGCTCCCCAGCGCATCGGGGTCTCTCAGCCCGGATACTCTGGAGAACACGCGAACAAAGACCTCCTGGGTCACGTCCTCTGCGTCCGCGCCGGGCCCGAGCACGCGCGCGACGATCCGGAACACCTTGGGCGCATGTGCGTTCCACACCGCGGTTGCCGCCCATGGTTCCCCTTCGATGAGCGCGCGAGCCACCTCACTTGCGTCAGTACCGCCACGCTCTGACGGAGCGATGGCAAGGCTGGCTCTACGCACGACGTCATCGCTCCGAGGGCTCGTGACTTCGCAGATCAGTCGTGATGAGCGAGCACAGTACCGAGCGGAGGTTCCCGGCGCAAGGCGGTCAGCGCGCGCCGCCGGGGGGGTCGTTCCGGCAAGCTGCGCTGGCCCCAGCGCGGGGTGTGGTGCGATCGTCGCCGACACCCTCGGAGTGAGCCGCGCGAGGCAGCGGGCAGCGAGGTCCCTGTACACCCGGACTGCGGCGACGGCCCACCAGATGACCTGGAGTGGAGTCAATATCACATCGGACGCCCACGATCTGCGTTGCCCAGATCCCGGCACGGCGACCGCCACGGATGTCCGCGGAGGCCGCAAGGAACTCGGTGGGTACTTCGACCCAGCCAGCCAGGCGCACGTCTGTCAGGCAGTAGCGGCGCGCCCTCGAACCGGCTCACCGCGAGAATAAATATCGTGGGGCGGGAGATTTCCATCGTGAGGGCGGATGCGGCGCGGGCTCGGACGCGGCGCGCGGCCTCGAGGACGTGGACGTCTGACGAGCTCGATCGTGGCGCGTGCGCCTCCATGGCGATCGCGCCAGCGGGCGCCGGGGCGGGCGACGCGGGGCGCACCACTTTTGCATCACTGCCCGGGTTGAATCGCCGGCCGCCACTCAGGTGCGGCTGGACCTCGCGAGGCGCCGGCGCAGCCGCGCGGTGGCGAGCGCCCCGAGGGCGAGCAGCCAGGCCGGCGCGCCCTGGCTGCCTGGCGTCATGTGGCAGCCGCCGCCCCCTCCTGCGCTCGGGAGGTCGCCGCCGCCGCTGCTCTGCGCGCCGGTTGCGCCGGTGCCGGCGCTGCTGGCGTCATCGCCGCCGGCGGCGGTCGTGGTGGATGTGGCGCCAGCTTCACTGCTGGCACCTCCGCCGTCGCCGCCGGTGGCAGCGCCGCCTTCACCACCGCCACCGGCGGGTGCGCCGGTGCCGACGCCGCTGGTCGCATCGCCGCCGGCGCCACTCGTTGCATTGGCGCTGGCACTGCCGGTTGCGCTACCGCCGCCACCGCTGTTCGGGTCGCCGCCGCCACCGCTGGTCGGGTCGCCGCCGCCACCGCTGGTCGGGTCGCCGCCGCCACCGCTGGTCGGGTCGCCGCCACCGCTGGTTGGGTCGCCGCCGTTACCGCTGTTCGCGCCGCCGCCACCGCTGGTTGGGTCGCCGCCGACGCCAGCGCTGATCCCACCGCCATCACCGCCTGTGCCCGTGCCGCCCGCCCCGCCGTCGCCGCCCGTACCGCTGCTCGCGCCGCCGCCCGCGCCGTCTCCGCCTGTGCCGTCTCCACCCGGCACGCAGGCGCCCGCCTGGCACGCCCCGCGCGACGCGGGCTGCGCCGGGACGTAGAGCCACGCATGGTCGATCTTCTGGTAAGGCGCAACCACAGAACCGGCGTTGCCGCCGGCGATCAGGACACGGCCATCGTTGAGCAGCGCCGTCGCGTGGTCGTTGACCATCACGTCCAGCGCCGGCCCGAGCGCCCAGGTGTCGCTCGCCGGATCGTAGAGCTCGGCGGCGAGGGCGCCGTCGCTTTCGTCATGCGAGTTGCCCGCCATCATGACCCTACCGTCCGCGAAGAGCGCCGTTCCAGGAGATCTCCGCGCCGTCGTCATCTCCGCCGCCGAGGTCCACGTATCGCTCGAAGGATCGTAGATCTCGACCGTCTTGCCGCTCTCGGTACCCCAGCTTCCGGCCACCAGCACCCGGCCGTCCGGAAGCAGCGTCGCCGTGTGCCGCATGCGAGCCCAGCGCATCGAGGCGACGGGCGTCCACGTGTCGGTCGCCGGATCGTACGTCTCCGCGCTCGTCAGGTGGTGATCCGGGCTCTCGGGGGGATACCCGTCAGCGCCGCCCGCGACGAGGACCCGGCCGTCCTGGAGCAGCGTCGCCGAATGGTTCTGGCGCGCGACGTTCATGGGCGCCCTCGCGGTCCACGTGTCCGCGACCGGATCGTAGACCTCGACCAGGACACCACCGGCACCGCCGGGCTTGTCGCCGCCGGCGACGAGCACCCGGCCGTCCTGAAGCAGCGTGGCGGTGTGAAAGAAGCGCGGCGCGACCGTGGACGCGGCCGGCGTCCACACGCCCGTCGCCGGGTCGAATCGCCTCGTCGGCGCAGGGCCAAAGTCGGTGCTCACGAACGGGCTGTCGCCGATCACCAGGACCGTCCCGTCCGGAAGCAATGTGGGTGTCTGCGCGCTCCGCAGGCCGTCGATCGTCGCGGTCGGCGCCCACGCGCCCGTGCTCGGATCGTAGCGAGTCCAGACACGCCGAGTTTGGTTCCGGCCGGGCACCGGGGCCCCGCCGATGACAAGGACCGTCTCGTCCAGGAGCACCGTGGTCTGCAACCCGGGGAGGATGGAGGCGTCGATCCGCGCCGTCTCCTGCCACCGATCCTCGGCGCCCGGGAAAGCGCAGGGGGTGCTGTCCGGCAGCGCGGGTCCGGGCGCCGCGCACCCGGCCGCGGGGTCGCACGCCGGCGCCTCGTGGCACTCGTCGGCGGGCAGGCACACCGCGAGGCTCGACCCCTCGCAGGCGCCGGCCACGCAGGCGCTCGCCGTCGAGCACACGTCGCCGTCGCTGCATGGCGTCCCGTCCGGCGCCGCCGCGCCCCCGACGCACGCGCCCGCCTCGCAGACGCCGCCCGCGATGCACGCGTCCGCGTCGTCACAGGCGGCGCCCGTGACCGGCGTGCAGGCGCCGTCTTGCGATGCGCCCGACGCGGCCGCGCAGGCGTCGCAGGGGCCGTCGCAGCGCGCGTCGCAGCACACCGAGTCCGCGCAGGAGCCGCTGCCACAGTCGCTGTCCGTCGCGCAGCCCGCGCCGAGCGGCGAGCGCTCGTGGAAGAGCACGGCCGACGCCGTCGGGGTCGTGGCGCCGACGTACCCGCCGGCGAGGAGCACGCTGCCGTCCTCGAGGCGCGTCGAGGAGTGGAACGCGCGCGCCAGGGTGGCCGGCGACTCCAGGTCGAGGCTCGACCAGGCGAGGGTCGCCTCGTCGAAGAGCGCCTTCGTCCCGTAGAACGTGTACGTGCCGCAGGTCTCCAGGCCTCCGGTCAGTAGCACCTTCCCGCTCGGGAGCAGCGATGTGCGCGTCCCCCGGATGCTGCTCGAGCTCGGGGCCGTCCCGCACGACGAGGCCGGAGCATAGGACCCGGACGTCGCCGCCCAGCGGTCCTCCCGGGGGAAGTAGACCTGCGAGAAGGCGTGGACCGCCGGGTCGGGACCGGAGAGGGTGCCTCCCGTGACAAGGACACCGCCGCTCGCGAGCGTCATCGCGTCAGGGTACCTGTACCTCGACGTCGACAGGACAGGCCTGCGCTCGTTGGTCCAGAGCCGGGTCTCCAGGTCATAGATGCTGCAGCTGCTCCCGACCGACATCACCCGCCCGTCATGGAGCAGCGTCGCGCTCACCGGGTTGATCGTCGACTCGCGGCACAAGGCCGCTTCCGTCCAGGAGCGCGACGTCGGGTCGTAGACGGCCGCGTTCAGCTCGTCGATGAACAGCGAGTTGGACCAGGCCATGCCGACCAGCACGGGCCTGCCGTCGACGAGCACCATCGAGGGCGCGGGGTGGGGCTTGGCCAGGTACCCCACCTTGGTCCAGGTGTCGTTCGTCGGGTCATACAGCTCCGCCGAGCTGAGCTCTGTCCCGCTCTGCTCGCGTCTGATCCGGCCGCCCGCCACGAGGACCTGTCCGTCCGGCAGGAGGACGGCCGCGTGACCGTGCCGACCCTGGTAGAGCGGCGCCGCAGGCGACCACGTCCTGGTCGCGGGGTCGTAGATCTCGACCGCCGCGAGGCCCACCGCCGTGCGCGCTGCGTCCGGCGACCCGTCGTCCACCTCCGTGAATCCACCGACGACGAGCACACGGCCGTCCTGAAGCACCGTGGCCGAGTGCTCGGCCCGGGGGGTGATCATCGAGGGAACGGCCTCCCAGGACGGCGTGCTGGCCGCCCACGCGACGCCCGCGGGCAGCGCCACGATCCCGCACGTGAGGGCGGCTCCGAATCTCCAAGTCGATCGCATGGTCCTCTCGGCCTCCGCGGCCTTCGTTGCGCGGGGTCGCGTGAACATTCACCGCATTGTTCGACACCATGGCGTCGGACATGACGTCATCCGAGACGTGATGGATCGCTTGCTCGATCGCATCGCCGGCCGGCAGGCCGTCAGCATGTCCGGATGACCGCCGGCCTCGCCAGCACGCCTGTCCCGCGGGCGACGCGCCCCGCGCGTTTCGGAGCGGCTCGCAGCGCTAAGGTGCGCCGTCCTCCTCGCCCGGCCGGAGGAACACCCCCACGCTCCGGAGATCGCGGTGCGCATAATGCACCTTCACGGTCTCCGCGTGCGCGCGCCGCCCGAGCTTCTCGTACGCCATCACCAGCAGCTCGAGCGCGGCGTCGCGGTATTCCTCCTTATCGAGCCAGTGCAGGTCGAGCCCGAACGTCAGCGCCGCCGCGGGCCGCCCCTCGGCGCAATCGCGCTTCGCCGATTCGATCCACTTCTGCACGCGGGGCGGCTGCGTCTTCCACGCCTTCACGCGCTCGTCGGGCGAGCCCACGCGGATGCTCCCAGCGCCGGGCGGCAGCGCGGGCCCGAACGTGCCGAGGGTCGGGATGCGATCCGCCTCGAGCCAGCGTTCCGCGGGCGGGTCCTCGGCGAGGGCCTTGCGGTCGGCCTCCTCGAACCATTCGATGGCGGCGAGCGCGGCGTACACCTGCAGCGGCGCCGGCTCCTCCTCGTCAGGGCTCGAGATGAGCTCGCGCGCGCGGGCAGCGAGCACCGCGAGGGGCGTGGGCTCGCTGTCTCTCCAGGTCTCCGCGGAGTCGCGCGCGTAGTTGTGCGCGATGCACGTCGGCGGATCCGCGGGGTCGTCGTACCACAGGCCATGGTGCAGCCCGTCGGAGTCGCCCCACATCACGGTGACCAGCTCGGGCGGGTCGGCGCGGAACCGGCACTCGAGCCGCGGGTCGAGCCTGCCGCGCGTCTTCCGCTCGAGCCCGCCGTCCTCGAACCAGATCATGATCCCGCCCGGCGAGCGCCCCAGGTGGCTCATCCCCTGCCGCTCCATGTCGTCGAGGCTGCGCCAGAACGCCGCGAAGGTCGCGAGGTAGCGCGGCAGCCGCAGGCCATAGACCTCTTTCATTCGTGTGGCCACGGCCTCGAAGCGGGCGTTCATCGACGCGAGCGCCTCGGCGCGGCGGCGCGCCCCGAGCTCGTCGGTCGCGAACATGCCCTCGGTGTAACGCGCCGGCGCGAGGCCCACCGTCGCCTCGAGCGGCGCGTCGAGCTGCGAGGCGACGCCGCGAGACCTGAGCCCCTCGAGCGTCGCGGCGAGCTCGTCGAGCGCCGCCGCGGGCTCGCCCATCCGCGCGAGCGGCACGACGATCAGCTCGCCGGACGGCCCTCGGTTCGTGCGCGCTTCGAAGAGGCTGAACGCCGCCACGAGGCCGAGCCCCGGCACGAAGTGCGGCGGATCCCAGCTCGCGAGCTTCGCGCGCTCGTCCTCGACGGGGAACATCTTCTCCCAGCGTTCGCGCGCGAGCGCGAGCGCTGCCTCGATCTCCGGGTTGCTCATGGCGCTCGCCATCGTACGTGAAGCCGGCCCCGCCGGGGGCGGAGGCGAAGGGGCTGGTGCGTGCTGGCACGAGCGCCGCCCGGTCGTGGGGCCATGTCGGCTTCGGGTGCCGCCTCTGTTGCTTCTGCTGGAGCCGGCGCGGTGCACGTTGCGCCGTGGGCCAAGCTTCCGGCGGCCTACGCGCCCATCTACACACCGACCAGCTCGCGTGCGAAAAAATCGAAGTTCAAGCTGTCTTCACTGATGTCTCATAATCGAGCCGGGGGCCGCGCGGGTAGAGCCCTTCCGGTTTTCCGTGGCCGATCATGCAGATAAAGTTCGACTTCAGCGAGGTGCCCTTGAAGAAGAGCTCGTCGACGAGCGCATTGTCGAATCCCGAGAGCGGGCCGACGTCGAACCCGAGCGCTCGTGCGGCCAGCATGAGATAAGCCCCTTGCAGCGAGCTGTTCCGGAAAGCCGTCTCGTGGCTCATCTGGAGATTCGAGGTGAAGTACGGTTTGACGTCAAACGCGGGCCACAGCTCGTCGAGCCGTTCGTAGAACTTTTCGTCGTAGGCGACGATGATCGTCGCGGGGGCGCGTTTGACCTGACGTCTGTTCGTCTCCATCAGAGCGGGGTAGAGCTTCTCCTTCGCTTCGTTCGAGCGGATGTTGAGAAAGCGGGCCGGCATCGAGTTCACCGATGTCGATCCCCATTTGAACAATTCGTAGATGGTCTTGAGATCGTCCTCGGTCACGTCCTGGTCCGTCCAATCGTGATACGAGCGCGCCTCGGTGAAGAGCTGCTCCAGGGCATCAGGCGCCAAGATCTTCTTCATGTGTCGTCTCCGGTTGGCTCCATTATCGTCGCGGCGAACGAAGTTGACCAGGTCGGACAATCCGGATAGTCTGTACGGGGCAGCGGATGATGAGCTTGGACCTGAACGCCGCGAGGATCTTCGTCGAGGTCGTCACCGCGGGCTCCTTCACCGAGGCCGCGAAGCGCTTGGAAATGCCCGCCTCCACGGTGAGCGACCGGATCGCCGCCCTGGAGAAGGCCCTGGGCGTGAGCTTGCTCACGCGGACGACGCGAAGCCTGCGCCTGACCGACACGGGCGAAGAGTACTTCAACAAGAGCGCGCCCGCGGTCCGTCAGCTCGTCGACGTGTTCGATGAGACGCACGGAGCTCAGGCGCAGCCGAGCGGAACGTTGCGCCTCGCCTGTCCCGCGGAGTTCGCCTCGCGGGAAATCGCCGAGGCCGTGGTCGAGTACCGAAAGAGATTTCCGCAGATGAACGTCGAGATCCTCATCGCGAACGATCTCGTCCATTTTCATCGGGACCGCGTCGACATCGCGATCCGCGGAGGCCACCTGAAGGACTCGAGCCTCAGGGCGAAGAGGCTGGGCCTCGGCCGTTTGATCCTGGTGGCGAGCCCGAAATACCTGCGGCAGTCCGCCCGGATCACCGGTCCGGCGGATCTGCGCGCGCACTCGTGCCTGGGTTTTCTCTCCTCGGACAAGGCCGGCTCCGAAACCGTCTGGAACCTGCAGACGGCTTCGGGCCTGAAGGCCAAAGCCAAACCGAGGATCACCACGAGCACGAATTCGTTCGGGGCGATGGAAGAGCTGATGAAGGCCCACGAGGGAATCGGCTTCGTCCCCGAGAACCTCATCCGGGAAGCCATCCGCCGCGGGAAGGTCACCCAGGTCCTCACGGACTGGTCGAGCGGCCCTATTCCGGTCCACCTCGTCTTCCCGGCGCATAGAACGCAGCTCCCCAAGATCCGAGAGATTATCCCCCTCCTGACGATGAAGGTAAGCCCTCTTCTTTCGAGCGAACCGTAGGCTCGTCGTACGGAGATGCAGGAATTCAGCACGTGAGTGCCTCGGGAGCCACCGATCACATCCGCTTTGCCTCGTCGACCAGGATGCTCACCGCGGCGCTGAACTGCGCGGGGCTGACCCGGCCGTAAGCGAGCCGCATGCCCGCGCTGCTCGCTTCGAGGGTGGCGAGCGGGCCCGGCAGGACGGCGACGCCGCGTACCAGGGCGCGGCGCGCCAGCTCCACGATCGGGTGCCGGGGCCAGAGCGTCCAGACCGCCAGGCCTCCGTCGGGAGGCGTGACCTCGAGAGGGACCTTCCGCGCCGCGCGCGCCAGCGACTCGAGCGCGGCGTCGCGACGCTCGGCGTAGGCGCGCCGGGCACGCCGCACGTGGCGCTCGAAGCCTCCCTCCGCGATCCAATCGGCGAGCGCTGCCTGGGTCACGCCGTCCCCCGCCCTGACGCTGCTCTGGCGCTGCCGCGCGAGCACGTCGAGCAGCTCGCTGCTGCCGCACACCATGCCGACGCGAACGCCCGGCGCGACCAGCTTCGAGAGGCTGGCGACGTACAGGACGTGCGGCGCCGACGCGCTGGCGGCGAGCGGAGGCTGAGGCTCGCCGCGATAGTGGTACTCGTGATCGTAGTCGTCCTCGAGAATGGGCACGCCGTGCGCGAGGGTGAGGTCGAGCAGCGCGCGGCGGCGCGGCGCCGAGAGCGTGACCGTGGTCGGATACTGATGATTCGGCGTCACGTACACGAGCCGGACGCGCCGCCGCCGCAGCAGCCGCTCGAGAGCGCCGACGTGCAGGCCTCGCGCGTCCACCGGGACGGGCACCACCTCGGCTCCCGCCGCTCGAAACGCCCGCCAGGCGGGGAAGTACCCTGGATCTTCCACGGCCACGACGTCGCCGGGTCCGAGCAAGGTGTGCGCGGCGAGCGCGATGCCCTCCTGCGAGCCGCACGTGACCAGCAAGCGCTCGAACTGCACCGCCCGCGCGCGCCGCAAGTAGGCGAGCAGCTCCCGCACGAGCGCCGGATTGCCGTCCACGTCGGCAGCATGCAGCGCGCTCGTACCGCGCCGCGCGAGCACGTGCGCGTACGATGCCCGAAGCTCGCGCAGGGGCAACAGCGCCGGATCGGGCGTCGCGGCGTGCAGCGGATACCGCACCTGGCCGAGCGCCGCGGGGGGCGGCCCGGGCTCGCGCACGACGCGAAACTGGTAGCGCGCAGCGCTGCGCTCCTCGTGCCGCGGCGCAGGCGGCCCGGGCTCGGGAGGGGCGACGCGATAGCCACGGCGCGGCTCCGCGCACAGCAGCCCCTCCGCGCATAGCGCGTCCAGCGCCACCATGACCGTCTGCCGGTGCACCCCATAGGTGCTCGCCAGCTCGCGCGTGGACGGTAGCAGCTCGCCCGCCACGCGGCTGCCGCTCGCCAGCGACCGGCGCAGCGCCTGCGCGACGGGCACCCAGCGCGTGCGCCGACCGTCGCGGGAGACGGCGCTGCGCGGCTTCGGAGAGGGACCCATCTGGTCGAAGTATAAACGCACATCTGGACGAAATGCTGCAACCAGCCTGCGCTAGACATCCGGGAGAGGCGCGGCTCGTTGGTGGGGTCGGCCTCCCGGAAAGAACCCACATGCACCTCACCCCGAGCACGCTCCGCGGCGAAGCCGTGGTGCTCCAGCCCCTGTCCGAAGATCAGCTGCCCGAGATCAAGCGGGCCGCGCTGTCCGCTCCCGACGTCTGGCGGTTCATCCCTTACTCCATGCGCGATGCGGCGGACGTCGAGAAGGTCATCCGCCTTGCGCTCGCAATGCAGACCCGCGGAGAAGCCATCTCCTTCGGAACCCGCCTCGCGTCGACGGGCGAGCTGATCGGCGGCACCAGCATTCGCCGGGTGGACGCCGCGCTGCCGTCCGTCGAGGTCGGCGGCACCTGGATCGTGCCAGCGTGGCAGCGCACCCGCGTCAACACGGAAGCCAAGCTGCTCCAGCTAACGCATGGCTTCGAGCAACTCGGCTGCCAGCGCATCGAGCTGAAGACCGATGTCCGCAACCTGCGCTCCCAGGCCGCCATCCAGCGCATCGGCGGGACCCGGGAGGGGGTGCTGCGGTCGCACATGCGGCGCGCCGACGGCAGCCTGCGTGACAGCGTGCTGTTCTCGATCCTGGCGAGCGAATGGGCTGCGGTGAAGGAGCGCTTGCTGGCCCGGCTGGCGAGCGCTGAGGGAGCGACGCTGGCGTTGCGCGTGGCTGGCTGAGGATCATCGCGGCGGCTGGGTGGACGTGGCCTGTCCCGGAGCTCTCCCTGGATCTAGAAGATGCGGACGAACGACCCGATCGCGTTGCGTCGAGAGTGGCTTCTGGCCGGACCTCCGTAGGCCGGCCCTCGTCGAGGCAACGATGTCGGCGAGCTTCACGAGAAAAGTGTCCAAGTCGAAGCGAGTGGTCGCCGCGGGCGCGCCGGCGCGGGATCTCACGGGGCGATGCGCCGCGCCCGAAGCGCCCGGCGGGCCTGTCAGTCGGTCTCGGGGCGCACCGACGCGGAGATGATGCCGTCCGTCTCTGCGGGCGAGCCATCGGCGTTCCTGGGATCGTGGATCTCGATGGTCGTGTAAACCGCCTTCAGCCGGGCGGACGAGCGGTCCTCTGCGGGCTTGCTCGGCTCCTCGGCCAGCAGCGGCTCGCCCCGGGCCCTCGATGTGTCGAAGACGCGACGTACCATCGGAGGAGCCCCTCTCGGGACAGCGGCGCCGTGGCCAGGTCGGGGTCGGCGAGCCCGGCCTCCTCCAGCGAACGCTGCTTGTCGCGGGCGCGCGTCCAGAGCCGCACCTACAGGTCGTCGAGGCGGAGCTGGTCCACGAGGTGCGCGCTGATGTGCGGCGCCGCCCAGCGCTGCACCGCCACGACCTGGGTCTCGCTTTCCATGAGGCGCGCGAACTCCTCCGCGCGAAGGCCGTTCTCGCGCAGCCAGCCCTCGGGCCGGGCCGCCCGAGCTCCTCGCGTGCGGCAGCCGTGATGTTCGGGTCGCGCTGCCGCACGTACTGGCTGGGGTAGCGGTCATCGCGCGAACCCGCGATCTGGGTGAGCCGGCTCTGGGCCGCCTCGGTCAACGCCCGCAGCAGCGCTATCTCGCGCACGGGATGACAGCCCATCCCCTCGTTGACGCCGAGCCTCCGCAGGGCGTTGTCGCGTCGGTCGCAGATCTTGCACAAGAATGCGGGGATGCCGACGTCCGACGTGATCTCCCACGCGCCGACGGCGAC
Organism: Sorangium sp. So ce693; assembly: GCF_051521375.1. Taxonomy (NCBI): domain Bacteria; kingdom Pseudomonadati; phylum Myxococcota; order Polyangiales; family Polyangiaceae; genus Sorangium; species Sorangium sp. So ce693. The sequence goes on along the minus strand of NZ_CP150347.1, from coordinate 9,098,523 downwards.
GTCCGCGCGCTCGTACCTGTCCAGGACCTCGCGGCAGCCTCCCTCCGGGATGCTGTCGAGATCGATCCGGGTGGCCGCGCGCGACGCCGGGCTGCGCTGCCGCCACAGGGTCGTCGCGTCGCGCTCCACCGCCTCGCACAGACCGTGGCTGATCGCCTCGAGCACGCCGTTGCCGGAGGCCAGGCCGTTCGAGCTCGCGACGGTGATGCCCATGACGGGCATCAAGCGACGCACGCGGCGCAGCGTCTCGTCGGGATCTATCTGGCGGTGGGTGCGGGCGAAGTAGCCTTTCGGGACCGGGCTGTCCAGCGTGCTCGGATCGAACCGGGGATGCATGTCGCCTCCGGAGGAGACCCGGAACGCCTCGGGGGGGTCAAGCGCCCAGGGAGAAGGCCAATCAGAACATGCGCGACCTGCCGGACGGCAGGGGGCTCGGCACGTTCTTCTGGGAGCCGACGCGGAGCGGTTCATGGGGCTCTTCCCTCTTCACGCCGCAGGGCGGCGCGTAGGAGGCCAACCGCGGCGACTTCGCGGAGTTCGACGCGATCGAGGCGAGCTTCGGCCTGTGGTAGGGCGTTCCACCGCGAGCCCGTGGGCTGCTCGGCGGCGATCCCGGCCAGACGTCTGGCCGTACCAGGCGAGCGGACACATTTCGGAGGGGATCGAGCGCTTCGGCGCTCACCAGAACTGATGGGACGACGATGTCCGCGCGATCCCTGCTCGGCACGCGCCAGCGCCGCAATTCCATCGTGGACGGTGGCGGCGTGCAAGGCGATCGATGATCCCATTGCCTCTGCCAGATGCGTAGAACGTTCTATCGCTTTTCTGGATGAATGAATGAGCCTAGAACTTTCTCCGGTGTTTCGTCGACGACATGCGAATGGTTGCTCGTCGTGATTGCTGTTCCATGGCCTCTCGCTTCCATGGCCAGAATAGATTCCGGACGATAGTAGGCCCACGGATGCTGCCTGTTGTAGTCTGATGGAACGTTCGTGCCGCGTCCGTCCGAGTTGCGAGTCAGTCGAATGAATGGCGTCAAATCAAGCTGAGCTACGAGTTTGTCGATCGGATCGACCGTGTCGAGGCCTAGAAATGGGGTGCCGATGTGGGTGTCCAGGCCTAACCCCGGATTTCTCGGGACAATCGCGTGGATCGTGTCCCGATCCAGCACCCAATCGTATCGATGTTCCGATCCGCCTTGTCCGGCGGCGCATTGCGCGAAAGACACCGGGTGCGCGATCGGGCATGCTTTCAGCACAGCCTCGGCCGGTAGGCCTGCAAGCTTGACTGCGCCGTGTAATTCAATGGTTCCGCTTCGGTCCGTCCGGAATCCTTTTATCCGGTTCGCCCGGAAGAATGCTCGACCGCCTTTGACCTGAGCGACTGTCATGTTCGTCGTCCAGTTCGGCTCGAGCTGGTCGCTGTGCACGCTCTCCCGGCTGTCGAAGGTGTAAACGTAGGTGGGCGAGTCTTCGAGGGGAGACGCTCCGAGCAATCGCTCGCGACGAAAGTAAATGACTTGTCCCTCGTTGCTGTGCATGCAATCGAATGTCTCGTCGGGGAACCTGGCCATCAACTCGCTCGGCGACTCTGCGGCCATGTAATCTCGGCCGCTTGACGTGTGGACCGTCGTTGCGTCGTTGATGCTCGTGATGTACTCGATTGCGCTGAGTCGAATATGTCCCCATGTGCGTATCGAGTTCTTTGAGAATGGAATTTTTGCGAATGGGTCGTCTCCTTGGATGGTGCTTAACAAGGATTCGGCCATGCGACTTTCCAGGTAGCGTCGCCCATGAAGTTCATTGAGGAGCGTTCCCTTCTCCTCTTGTAATAGAAATTCGATGGCGAGAGGTCGAATGTAAAGAGGCGGGCGGTTGCCCGAGGAATGTGCCAGCGTGATGAATGTCATGGATGGCCCTCCTGAAATTTCAGGGGCCAGGCATCCTAGGAACCTGGCGTCCGCGAGGTCAATCCTGCTGCGGGTTGACGCTGGCTGAGCTCCACGCCGGTGAGATCGGTTCGCTCGCTCGATCCTCGACCTGAACGGCAATCAGACCGGCGACGCCTGCGACCTGGGCATCGACGAGCGCGGCGGGGCATGCCTGGCCGCCGGGGTCGTCGATCGCGACGACGACACGAGCTGGCCGAACCCTGCCAGCCTTCCGAGCCCCGAGACCATCGACACCGCGATCTTCGGCCGGTACTGCGGCGGGCGCTTCCTTTACCTATGCGCTATCGCTGGGCGGCGCAGGTTGCGATCGCCTCGCTGCCAGGACAGCCTCCTTCACCGGGGCGCTCAAGTCTGGATAGCGCTCACGGCGAGCTCAAGCGCCGAGCTCGGGAAGCAGGACTATATCTTTCTACCATCAGCGCAATTCCCCCGCCGAAAAGTCGATCGATGCGTGATTTTTGTAGCAAAGCTGCTTGGACGCTCGCCGTGTTGGGACATACTGGTCCCCTCGATGGCTTGGCCGCATCCGGGGGCAATTGCCTGCCCGCTCGGGTCGCGCTGAGGAAAGGAGACTTATGTCACGATGGTTGAAGCTCTCGTTGATCGCCCTTGGTGCCAGTGCTCTCTTGGCCGCGTGCGGGGATGACGGTGAGTCGTCCGCTGGCTCCGGCAGCGGCGCGAGCACGTCGGCCGCGAGCGGCTCGGGCGGCGGCGACGCTTCGACGAGCACCTCTGCGTCCGGAAGCGGCGGCGGTGACGGCGGAAGCGGCGGCGGCGATGGCGGGAGCGGCGGCGGCGATGGCGGGAGTGGCGGCGGCGATGGCGGGAGTGGCGGTGGCGATGGCGGGAGTGGCGGCGGCGAGTCCCTGCGGGCCGAGGCGGAGCTCCAGGGGTTGAACTCGAGCGGTCTGACCGGGACTGCGACGTTCACGCAGGCCGGAGAGGAGGTGACGCTCACCATCACGGTGTCCGGCTGCCCTGCCGGCGAGCACTCCGCTCACATCCACCAGAACAAGAGTTGCGAGAACAACGGTGACGCTGCGGGCGCCCACTGGATCCCCAACGGCGAAGGGCTCGGCAGCTTCGAGTGCGATGAGGCTGGCAAGGGCACGCATAGCGTCAAGCGCGGGACCGATATTTGGACCGTCGGTGGTGACGAGGCCACCGACGTGACGAAGTACGCGATCGTGGTGCACGCCGCGGCAGACCCGCAAGCCGGCGGCCGCATCGCCTGCGGGCTCATCGAGCTGGAGTAACCCTCCGCGCAGCGCTTCCGTCCGGGCCTCCAGGGGCGCATCCCCCTCCGACCGGCTCGCTCTTTCCCCCGACCCGATGGCGCCTGGCGAGATCGACGCGCTCGTGCCCGACCTCGCCGGCTGGCGCCGCGAGCGCATGCCCGAGCTGCCCGAGACGGCGTACTTCGCGCTCGCCCCGGACTGGATCTGCGAGGTCCTGAGCCCGTCGACCGAGGACGTCGACCGCGCGGAGAAGATGCCGATCTACGCGCGCGAGGGCGTGCGGTACGCGTGGCTGGTCGACCCGATCGCGCGCACGCTCGATGTGCTCTCTCTCGTGTCCAGTCGAAGCTGGGAGCGCGGTCCGATCCACCGCGACGCCGCCCGCGTTCGCGTCGCCACCTTCGAGGCGATCGAGCTCGACCTCTCGGTCCTCTGGGCGAAGTAGTAGCTCCTCGATTGCGTGGTGACGGGAGGTTCTGTTCGACGCTCTTGGAGCGGATCTCGTCGTGGTCGGTCAGCTGGGCGGCGGCTCGGCGCTGGCCTGGCGGGGCCCCGGGATCAGCGGCACCGAGGCATCTCAGCCAGGAAACTAACTAAATCTAGGCGGAATCTAGAAAATTAACTCTGCATATTGGCTAAATGAAAGCTCCGTTCAGAATTGATTCTCTAGGATCCAGGTGATCGGAAGCCACATCGAGAGAATCGACTCTGGGAACCAGATTGATCTACCCAGGATCCAGAAAAAGCGCTCAGGAATCGGGCTAAACGCCCCGCGCGGGCCCTGTCGGATCGGTGATCCGTGGACGCACGGCACCGGATCCGGCCACGCCGCGCGGGAGGACGAGGGCTCAGCGCTTCAGCTCAGGGCGCCGCCGCTCCCTGCTCGGCCGGCGCAGCCTGCGGCGCGGGGGCGGGCGGCTGTGCGGCGGCGCCGTCCTGCGCCGGCGCATCCATGGCGCAGCGGAAGCCGATCCACGCGTGCGCCGTCACGGGCGCCGCGGCGGTGCGGTACGTGGCGGAGAGCTTCTCGGGGCCGTCCAGGAAGCTCCCGCCGCGCACGACCTTCAGCGGGAAAGAAGGGTCGCCCTGCGGGTTCTCGCCGCCGGGCGGCGGGAAGACGAGGCCGTCCGAGACCCACTCGGACACGTTGCCGGCGAGATCGTAGACGCCCTCCGGGGTGCGATCGCTCGGGTGGGCGCCGGACGCGCACGTCGAGACGTCGGCGCCGCGCGCTAGGCAGCCCTCGTTGCGGTCGTAGCAGGCGCGCTCGCAGGCCGGCGCCTCGTCGCCCCAGACGAACGCCCGGCCGGCCGCGCCGCGCGCGGCGACCTCCCACTCCGCCTCGGTGGGCAGCCGCCGGCCGCGGAAGCGGCAGTAGCTCTCGGCCTGGGAGTAGTCGACGCAGTTGATCGGGTGCCCGGTCGCGTTGCGGGGCTCGTTGCAGCGCCGCGTCCAGAGCTCGACCTCCCGCTGCTCCTCCGGCGTCGTCGGCGCCTGCGCGCCGGGCAGGAGCTCGGGCGTCAGCGAGACGTGATCGGCCGTGGAGCACATGCGCTGCTGCATGCAGGCCCGGTAGGCGCGGACGGTGACCTCGTTGCGATCGATGTAGAACCCGCGGGTGAGCGTCACCTGGCGCGCCTCGCCCGCGGCGCCGATCGTGGTCGAGATGGGCCCGATGAAGACCATGTCCGCCGGCGGCGCCGCAGGCGCGGCGGGCTCGGCGGAAGGCGCCGCGGCCGAGGCGCTCGCCGTCGGCGCGGCGGTGGCGGGCGCCGGCACGCCCGCCGCGGCCGGCGCGGTACGCCCGGCGGACGATGCCGCGGTGGTGCGCGCGGCCGGCGCCTTCGCCGGCTTCTTGTCGGGCGCCCGCGTCAGGACATACGCCGTCGCGCCGGCGCCCCCGAGCACGAGCGCCGCGACGAACCAGGGAAGCGCCGCGCGCGCGGTGCTGCGACGGTGCTGTGGCGCGGCGTGCGGCGGCGGCGGCGTGGCGTGCGGCGGCCCGCCCGCCGCGGCCTGGGGGTGCGGGGCCGCGCCGGGGTGCGGGGCCGCGCCGGGATGCGGGGCCGCGCCGGCCGCAGGGGGTCTGGCCGGCGCGACCGTCTCGATCATGGAGTCCTCGACCTGCGCGGTCCTGGAGCCCCCCGTCGCCAGCGCGCCGGCCCCGTCTCGCGCCCGAGGCGCCGCGCCGCCCGTCGCGCCGGCGGCCTGCGGCCCGCTCGCGCCGGCGGCCTGCGGCCCGCTCGCGCCGGCGGCCTGCGGCCCGCTCGCGCCTTGGCTCACCTTGACGACGGCAGGCCGCGCCGGGGCGGGCGCGTGCGCGTCGGCGAGCATCGTCGGCTCGCTCGGCCCGACGGCCACGCCGAGCCCTTGCGCTGCCGCGTACTCCGCGGTCGACTGCCCCGCCGCGTGCTCCGGGGAGGAACCGCCCCGACCCGCGAAGGACCCCGCGCGCTCGCCGTGCGCCGCGGCCGAGAGGGCGTCCCAGAACTCGCCTGCGCTCGTGAAGCGGTGCTTGGGCTCGATCGCGAGCGCCTTGTCGAGCACGCGCTCGATCGCCTCGGGCGCGTCAGGGAGCCCGCGCGCGCGCAGCGTCGGGCGCACCGCAGGGTCGGCCGAGGCGACGTAGAGCTGCGTGGGGTCGTCCCCCTCGAGCGCGCGCCTGCCGCTCACGAGCTCGACGAAGATGAGCCCGAGCGCGAACACGTCGGTCCACGGGCCCGTCGCGCCGCGGGCCTTGTTGAACTGCTCGGGCGCGCCGTAGCGCGGCGTGAAGGCGCTCGGCCCCTGCCGGGTCGCGGCGAGCGCCTCGGTGAACGTCGGGTGATCGGACAGCACCTTGGCGATGCCGAAATCGAGCACCTTCAGCGTCCGCGCCCCGCCGACCTGGGTGAGGAACAGGTTCGCCGGCTTCACGTCCCGGTGCGCGACCTTGTGCGCGTGCGCGACGGCGAGCGCGCGCGCGGCCGGCGTGAGCAGCTGGATCGCCTCGGCGATCGACATGCCGGCCTCGCCCCGCTCGCGGCGCTCCCGGAGGTATTGCCCGAGCGTCTGGCCCTCGAGCCACTCCAGCACCAGGTAGGGCACCCACACGCCGGCCTGGGTGGTGAACGCGCCGACGTCGAGCGCCTGCACGATGCCCGAGGTGGCCCGCGACAGCCGGTGCAGGATCCGCCCCTCGCCCCGCAGCGTCTCGAGCAGCGCGTCCCGCTCCGCGGCGTCGAGCGAGGCCGGCAGCTTCAGGCACTTGATCGCGATGAGCTCGCCGAAGCCCTCGTGCATCCCGCGGTAGACGACGCCGAACCCGCCGTCGCCGATGACGGCGGCGACGCGGTACTTCCCCTCGATGGTCTGCCCCGAGAGGCCAAACGGATCGTCGGACGGCTCCGCCATGCCCCGCTCCTAGCGCGTCGCCGTGCCCAGGCAAAGGGGCTTCCGCGCCGCCTGTCTCCGCCGGCGCGCGCACGCGCTCGCGCGGCTTGCATCTGCATGCATGGGCTTGCATCTGCATGCATGGGCTTGCATCTGCTCGCATTCGCTTGCATCCGCTCGCTCAGCCTGCGTCCGGCTTGCGCCCCTCGGCGTCCTGGGTGCGTCCGGCTTGCATCCGGCGGCCCGCGGCCCCATGCCGACGCTCATGAAGACGCCGCGAGCGCTCGTGATCCTCGCCGAGGGAGCCGAGGAGATGGAAACGACGATCATCGTCGATGTCCTGCGCCGCGCCGAGGTCGAGGTCGTCCTCGCCGGGCTCGATGGCCCGGGCCCGGTGCGCTGCAGCCGAGGCGTGCGCCTCGTGCCGGACGCCGATCTCTCGGCGGTGACGGGCGACTTCGACGTGGTGGTCCTCCCGGGCGGCAAGGGCGGGGCCGACCGGCTGGCCAGCTCGCCGGCCGTCGGGGAGCGCCTTCATGCGCAGGCGCAGGCGGGCCGGGTCGTCGCGGCGATCTGCGCCGCGCCGATCGCGCTGGCGGCGCACGGGCTCTTCCAGGGCCGCAGGATGGCGTGCCACCCGTCCGTGAACGACGTGGTGTCGGCGCACGGCCAGCTCCTCGCGAGCCCGGTCGTCGAGGACGGGCTGCTCGTCACGAGCCAGGGGCCGGGCACCGCGATGGCGTTCGCGCTCGCGCTCGTCGCGCGGCTCCGGGGCGAGGAGATCGCCGCGAAGGTGCGCGCGCCGATGATGCTGACGGCCTGAGCGAGATCGGCGCTCGGCCGGCCGAAGTTCTGCTAGGCAATCGAGGACGTCAGATTTGCTTTCCGCATCCACGGAGGTCGAGATGAAGCTTATTTCCAAGAGCGCAATTGTCACCGGGGCTGGCCAGGGGATCGGCCTCGAGATCGCGAGAGATCTCATGAGCCGGGGCAGCAACGTGCTGCTCTTCGGCCGGACGGCGGCGAAGGTCGAGGCGGCTGCCGAGGAGCTGAACCGCGCGGCCGACGGCCCGGCGCGCGCGCTGCCCTTCCTGGGCGACGCGTCCCGCGCAGAAGACGTGTCGCGCGCCGTCGAGGCGGCGACGTCGGCGTTCGGATTGCCGGGGATCCTCGTGAACAACGCGGGGATCGCCACGCTCGCGCTCCTGACGGACCTGCCGGAGGAGGATTTCGACCGCGTCATCGACATCAACCTGAAGGGCCCCTTCCTCTTCATGAAGGCGGTCGCCCGCGGCCTCATCGCCGCGAAGCAGCCTGGCGCCTTCGTCAACATCAGCTCCATCAACCAGGTCCTGGCGACCGACGGCCTGTCGCATTACTGCGCCTCCAAGGCGGCCCTCGCGCAGCTCACCAAGGGGGCCGCGTCCGAGCTCGGGCGCCACGGCATCCGGGTGAACGTCGTGGCGCCGGGGCTCATCCGGACCCCGCTCGTCGACGACTTCGGGCTCACGACGGGGCTCAGCGCCCAGAGGTTCCTCGAGCGCACGCCGCTCGGGCGGATCGGGGAGACGACCGACGTGGCGCCCGTGGTCTCGTTCCTCTGCAGCGAGGAGTCGCGCTGGATCACCGGCGATACGGTGTTCGTCGACGGCGGGAACAACCTCCGCGGCCTGCACAGCTACTGGGACACGATGAACGCCAGCCTCTGAGGGCCGCGCGTCCCCGAGGGGGCTCCTCCGGACCGGCACCATCGGGCTCTCCGGCGTCGTAGCGCCTTGCATCGACCCGGAGCCCCGAGGCGCCGCCGAGGGGGTGTAGCTCGGCGTCGAGTCCGGACGCTTCAAGCGCCGTGATGGGCGGGGGCCTGCGCCCGTCCGGCGACCCACCGCCGCCCTTCCCCTTCGTTTGCAGGATCACCGTCGCCCGCGGAAGGCGCGTATACTCCGCCGCGTGCTGCCGCTGCTCGCTCTGACAGTCATCGTCGTGCTGTGCCTTGGCTACCGCTTCTACGGGAGGATCGTCGCGCGCAACTACGCGCTCGACGACGGCGCCGTGACGCCCGCCGTGAAGGTGAACGACGGCGAGGACTACGTCCCCACGAAGCCGTTCTACCTCTTCGGGCAGCACTTCAGCGCCATCGCCGCCGCCGGGCCGATCGCGGGCCCCATCCTCGCCGGCCAGGCGTTCGGGTGGCTCCCGTGCATCCTCTGGATCGCGATCGGCGTCGTGTTCATCGGCGCGGTGCACGACTTCTCGGCGCTCATCGCGAGCGTCCGCCATGAGGCCGAGAGCGTCGCCGAGATCGCGAAGCGGCACATCGGCCGGCGCGCCTGGCTGTCGATGATGATCTTCATCTGGCTCGCGCTCGCCTACGTGATCGTCGCCTTCACGGACATCACGGCGAGCACCTTCGTCGGCAAGACCGAGGAGTTCGAGGGCGGCACGTTCCAGTTCAACCCCGGCGGCGCCGTCGCCGCGGCGAGCGCCGCCTACCTCGGCCTCTCCATCGTCATGGGCGTGGTCGAGAAGTACCTCAAGCCGCCGCTCTGGCTCACCACGCTCATCTTCGTGCCCGCGACGCTCGGCGTCGTCTGGCTCGGCACCAAGATCTCGACCGCGTTCGTCCTGCCGCTCGACAACCCGCAGCGCGCGTTCGGCCTCATCATCCTCGTCTACTGCCTCATCGCCTCGCTCCTGCCGGTCTGGCTGCTGCTCCAGCCGCGCGGCTACCTGGGCGGGTTCGTCCTCTACATCGCGCTCGCGGTCGGTGTGATCGGGATCTTCTTTGGAAACCTCCGTTATCCGGGGGAGTTCGAGCTGCGGCAGCCCGCGTTCACCACGTTCAACGCCGGCGGCGCGACCGGCATGCTCTTCCCGTTCCTGTTCGTCACCATCGCCTGCGGCGCCTGCTCCGGCTTCCACGGGCTCGTCTGCTCGGGGACGACGTCGAAGCAGATCTCGAAGGAGACGCACACCCACCCGGTGGGCTACGGCGCGATGCTGGCCGAGGCGTTCGTCGCGCTGATCGCGCTCGCGACGCTCGTCATCGTGGCGCAGGGGACGAAGCTGCCCGGGCCGGGCAAGATCTACGGCGACGGGATCGGCAGGTTCCTCACCGTCATCATCGGCAAGGATCACTTCCTGTTCGCCGCGACGTTCGGCGCCATGGCGTTCTCCACGTTCGTGTTCGACACGCTCGACGTCTCGACGCGCCTCAGCCGCTACATCCTCCAGGAGCTGTTCAACTGGAAGGGGCGCGCGGCGTCCGCGGCCGCGACCGCGATCTCGCTGGCGCCGCCCACGCTGTTCATCATGACCGCGCGCCCGCCCGCGCCCGGCGTGCGGCCCGCGTACCTCGACTTCTGGACGCTGTTCGGCACGAGCAACCAGCTGCTCGCGGCGCTGACGCTCCTCGCGGTCACCGTCTGGCTGCACCGCGAGAAGCGGCGCATCTGGTACACGGCGATCCCGATGGTGTTCGTCATGACGATCACGGTGTGGGCGCTCATCCTCCAGGTGCGGACCGCGTTCGCCGCCGTGGCAACCGAGGGGTTCGCGCTGAACGCGACGACGATGAACGGCGTCGTGGGGCTCGCGCTGATCGGGCTCGCTGTGTCGCTGATGGTCGAGTCGGTGAAGGCGCTGAAGAACGGCCCGGCCGCCGAGCCGGCGCCCGGACCAGGAGCGCTGACGCGGTAGCGATCACCCGGCCGCGGCGCGCTCCCGGAGGCGCGCCTCGGCCAGCCGCTCGGCGGCGAGCTGCGGCGACACGCCTTCGCTCGCCGCGATCTCGAGGACCCTGAGGACCGTGTCGTAGATCGCCTGGACGCGCCGGTGGACCTCGGCGCGGGTCCAGCCGAAGAGATCCGCGCCGCCGCTCAGCACGCCGCCTGCGTTGGCCACGACATCGGGGACGTAGAGGACGCCGCGCGCGGCGAGCGCGTCGCCGTGGCGCGGCTCGAGGAGCTGGTTGTTGGCCGCGCCCGCGACGATCTCGGCCCGCAGCTCCTGCACGGCGCGGTCGTCGAGGACGCCGCCGAGCGCGCACGGGGCGAAGATGTCGGCCTGGACCGAGGCGATCGCGCCCGGCGGCACGACGGTGGCGCCGAGCTCGGCGGCGACGTGGCGGGCGCGATCCGGGTCGACGTCCGCGACGAGCAGCCGCGCGCCCAGCCGGTGGAGCTCCGCCGCGAGCCGGCCGCCGACGCTGCCGCAGCCCTGGAGCGCGACGGTCCTGCCGGCGAGCTCGTCGCTGCCCCACCGGTGGCGGGCCCCGGCCTGGATCGCGCGGAGCACGCCCCGCGCGGTCCACGGCGACGGGTCGCCGCCCTCGCCGGCGAGGCCCTTCACGTGGCGCGTCTCGCGCCGGATGAGCTCCATGTCCGCGGGGGTGGTGCCCACGTCCTCGCCGGTGATGAACCTGCCGCCGAGGCGCTCGATGAAGCGCCCGTGCGCGCGGAACAGCCGCTCCCGGTCGAGCGGCTCCGCGCCGCTCCGGAGGACGACCGCCTTGCCGCCGCCGACGTCCATCCCGGCGAGCGCGTTCTTGTAGGTCATGCCGCGCGACAGGCGCAGCGCGTCCACCAGCGCCTCCTCGTCGCTCGCGTACCCGAGGAGCCGCGTCCCGCCGAGCGCCGGGCCCAGCGCGGTGCTGTGGATCGCGATGATCGCGCGGTAGCCCGCGGGCTCGTCCGCGCAGAGCAGCACCTGCTCGTGCCCCATGGCGGCAAGGGTGTCGAACACGCTCTTCATGCCGCGCCGAGCGTACCATTCCGCGGCGACCCCCAGGGCCGGCGCGCTCCGTGACGTCCCGCGCGTCCCGCGCAGCGGCGGCCTGGCGAGCCGGGGTGGCCGGGGGGCAGGGCCCGTCCGCCCTCACAGGTCCGAAAAGCGCCAGAGCCGCGCCGGCACCCGCGCTACGACGCCTGCATGCGCATCGACGAGGACGCGTGCTACCGCGCGCTCGAGACCCGCGACCGTCGCTTCGACGGTCGCTTCTTCACGGGCGTGCGCTCGACGGGCATCTACTGCCGCCCCATCTGCCCCGCGCGCACGCCGAGGCGGGAGCGCTGCGTGTTCTTCCCCTCGGCGGCCGCCGCGCAGGAGGCCGGCTACCGCCCGTGCCTGCGCTGCCGCCCCGAGGCCTCGCCCGGGACGCCCGCGTGGCTGGGCACGTCGGCCCTCGTCTCGCGGGCGCTCCGGCTCATCGCGGAGGGCGCGCTCGACGACGCGGACGCCCCGGCGCTCGCGGCGCGGCTCGGCGTGGGCGAGCGCCACCTGAGGCGGCTCTTCCTGCGGCACGTCGGCGCGTCCCCGCTCGCGGTGGCGCAGACGCGGCGCCTGCTCTTCGCGAAGAAGCTCCTCGACGAGACAGCGCTCTCCATCACCGAGGTGGCGCTCTCGTCGGGGTTCTCGAGCGTCCGCCGCTTCAACGACGCGATCCGCGCCGCCTACGAGCGCTCGCCGCGCGAGCTGCGAAAGGCCGTGTCGAAGCGGGGCGGGGGAGGGGCGGGCGGCGCGCCGGACATCGCGCTCCGCCTCCCGTTCCGGCCGCCGCTCGACTGGGGCGCGCTCGCGGGCTTCCTCGGGGCGCGCGCGATCCCCGGCGTGGAGTCGGCGGAGCCCGGCGCGTACCGCCGCACGGTGCGCGTCGCCGGCGGGCACGGCGTCGTCGAGGTGCGCCCGGAGGCCGGCGAGCCGTACCTCCTCGCGCGGCTGCGGCTGCCCGGCACCGAGGGGCTCATCCACTGCGCGGAGCGGCTGCGGCGGCTCTTCGACCTCGGCGCCGATCCCGACGCGATCGCCGCGCACCTCGGGGCCGATCCGCGGCTCGCCCCGCGGGTCCTTGCGATGCCGGGCGTGCGCGTGCCGGGCGCGTGGGACGGCTTCGAGCTCGCGGTGCGGGCGATCCTGGGCCAGCAGGTGAGCGTCCGCGCCGCGACGCAGCTCGCGGGCCGCCTTGTCGAGCGGCACGGCGAGCCGCTCGCGGTCCGCGGCGGCCTGCCCGAGGGCGCCGAGGGGCTCCGCTTCGTCTTCCCGACGCCCGAGGCGCTCGCCGCGGCCGATCTGACGGACCTCGGCCTGCCGCGCGCCCGCGCCGCGACGATCACGGCGCTCGCGGCGCGCGTGGCCTCCGGCGAGGTCGCGCTCGACGCCTCGCGCGGCCTGGAGGAGACGGTGCGCGCGCTCTGCGAGGTCCCTGGCGTCGGCGCGTGGACAGCGCACTACATCGCGATGCGCGCGCTGCGCGAGCCGGACGCGTTTCCGGCGACGGATCTCGGCCTGCGGCGCGCGCTCGGCGGCGTCTCCGGCGCGGATCTCGCCGCGATGGCGGAGGCGTGGCGCCCGTGGCGCGCCTACGCCGCGGTGCTGTTGTGGACGGCGGACGCGCAGGGCGCGCGGCCCGTAGAGACGGAGGTATCAGATGGATCTCTCGCTGGATGAGGTGGAGTCGCCGATGGGGGTCATGCTCTTGGCCGCCGGGGGCGGCGCGATTCACGCGCTGGATTTCGCGGACTGCGCGCCGCGCCTCCGCCGCTTGCTGGAGGCGCGGTATGGCGCGGTCGCGCTCCACAGCGCCGCGGATCCCTGCGGCTTCTCCGGCCGGTTGAGGGCCTATCTGGGCGGCGACCTCGGCGCGCTCAAGGACGTCCCCTTCGAGCCTGGCGGCACCGTCTTCCAGCGCCGCGTCTGGGCGGAGGTCCGGCGCATCGCTCCTGGGTCGACGCGGAGTTACGGCGAGATCGCCGTGTCTCTCGGCCAGCCGTCGGCGTCCCGCGCGGTCGGCCTGGCGAACGGCCGGAATCCCGTCTGTCTGGTGATCCCGTGCCACCGGGTCATCGGGGCCGGCGGAGAGCTCACGGGCTATGCCGGCGGCCTGGAGAGGAAGCGGTGGCTGCTCGCGCACGAGGGCGCCTCAGGGGAAGCAGGAGAGCAGCTGCTCCGCCTCTAGGATGTAGGCGCAACCCATCAAGGTGAGGCAGCTATTGTGCTCGTCGAACTCGAACGAGCAGCGGGACTCGCACCTGCTGTCGACGGTCCCGCCGCAGCGCTCCTCGATGCAGCAGTACATCGCCGCCTGGGTCGTCCGGCACGTCGTCTGCGCCGCGCAGGCCTCCATCTGGTGGCTGATGCAGTCGAGGCAGTTGAAGGATTGGCCGGCGAACGAGCGGGGGGGTGTGGTGTCCGCTTCGAGGCAATCGAGAAGGCACCCGTCCTCCTCGCACGCCTCGACGCACGCCCACGTCTCGGCCGTGCACCGCGGCAGGAGCGTGACCGGCAACGCTTCGAATGGCTCCGAGCACGCCTTCGCGACGCACGTGCCTCTTCGCCCACACTCGGTGAACTGGTCCTCGCAGCGCACGCCACCGCAACAAGGCTCGTCGAGCCTGCCGCACGGCGCGCACTCGCCGTCGGCACAGTTCTCCCCGTCGTCACAGGCGGCGCCGCAGGCGCCGCAATGGTTCCGGTCCGTGGAGAGGTCCGCGCACGCGGACCCGCACAGCGTGAGGCCCCCCGGGCACGTGCACTGCCCGCCCACGCAGGTCGTGTCCGCGGGGCACGACGCCCCGCAGGCGCCGCAGTTCTCCGGATCGGACTGAACGTCGATGCAGTGAAACCCCGAGGCGGACTCGCGCGGACAGTAACCCTGCCCGGCCGGGCACTCGCAGCGCCCGCGCACGCAGCGCGCATCGTCGGCGCCGCAGAGGGCGCTGTCCTCGCCCTCGTCGGCCGTGCCATTGCAGTTGTTGTCGGCGCCGTCGCACCGCTCGGCGAGCGTCGGGGCGTTCCGCGGATTGTCATCGTCGCAGTCCGTGCCGCCGCAGATCACGGGCAGCGCGTCGTCCCCATCGCCGTCCAGCCCCTCGAAGACGCATTGCCGGAGCGACTCGTCGCAGCGCTCTGCCTGGGTGCACGGATCCGCGTCCACGCAGTCGGCCGGCGTCGCGCACGCCTTTTCGCCGAGGCAGATGCCCCTCGCCCGATCACAGCGCCCGCCCGGACAGCGGGTGTCGTCCGCCTCCGACTCGCACCGACCGCCGACGCAGCGATCGACCGTACAGGGGACGCCGTCCGCGCAGTCCTGCGCGCTCTCGCAGGGATCGCCTGACCCTTGCTGCGGGGCGCTGCCGTTGCAGCTCGCGAAGAGGAGCGCCGTCGACGCGACCAGCGACGACAGACGAAAGAGAAAGGTGATACGGCGTCTTAGCGGGGAGTTTTTCACGAGGGCGCTCCTTCGAGAATAGAGCTCGACCGCGAGCTCCTCCACAAGCCGGGCGCCGCTTTGCGACGGCGCGCCTCGAGGAGCGCCCCTGCCTACTGCTTCTTCGACCCCAGGAGCGCCGCGATCGTCGGATAGTCGCTGTCCTCGACGGCGCCCTGGATCACGCACGTCACCTGCCCGCTCGGCGCCGCGATCGCGTGGATCGGCAGCTCGGTCGTCTCCTTCACGCCGAGCGCCCGAAGCCACCCGGCCCGCTGGGGCCCGTCGGGCAGCCAGTACGAGGCGCGCACCCCGGTGCCCGGCTGCGCCTCCAGGAACCGCGACAGCTGCCGCTCGTCGTCGTCGATCGAGATGAACGCCAGGTCGACGAGCACGCCGGCCGCCCGCAGCTTCTGCTGCCACCCGAGCAGCCGCGGCATCTCCTCCATGCACGGCTTGCACCACGCCGCCCAGAAGTTCACCCACACCCACTTGCCGACGCCGAACCCGATGTGCGCCGGCAGCTTCTCCGCGCCGGCGGCGGCGACCGCCGTGAGCCCGCCCGACGAGGGCGCAGGCCGCGGCGACTGCCCCGCGCACAGGAGCCGCGGGGCGGCCGGCGCCGCCTCCGCCGTGGCGCTCGCAGGCGCCGTGGCGCTCGCGGGCGCCGCGGCCCCCGGCGCCGTCACCGCGTTGCTCCGCCCCTGACCGGG
The DNA here is from genome assembly GCF_051521375.1 of Sorangium sp. So ce693. Classification (NCBI taxonomy): domain Bacteria; kingdom Pseudomonadati; phylum Myxococcota; order Polyangiales; family Polyangiaceae; genus Sorangium; species Sorangium sp. So ce693. Next base: position 9,083,046 of record NZ_CP150347.1, on the reverse strand, counting down.
CGTCGGGGGCGGCGGCAGATCGGCCTTCTTGTCCGCGTCGCACCCCCCCGCGAGCCCCGCGGCCAGGGTGAGGGCCACGAAGGCGCTCCGGAGGGCGCCGCTCCGCCTCGCGGTGCTCACAGCTGACAGTCCACCCACGAGACGAACGCGCTCCGGTTGATGGCCTCCGCCGTACATGCCTTGTTCTTGCGCGAGACGTTCCATTGGCAGTATTCCGCGCCGAGCTGCGCGAACTCGTTCCCGAGCCACAGCATCCCGACCTTCTTGTCCAGGTCCTGCTCCTTGAACTTGTCGGAGATGTCGAAGAACGCGCTGTTCGCGCGCTTGTGCGACAGCGTCCGGTTGAACTCCGGCCCCCCCGTCTTCGACGCGCGGGCGACGATGAAGAAATAGCGGGCGCCGCGCCGATCGAGCCACATCTCCTCGATCATCTTCTTCCCGTCGTCGTCGAGCTTCTCCGAGGCGTCGTCGAACATCACGACCCCGCCGCGCTGCTTCAGCGGCGTGAAGAGCGCGTTGAAGTCGTCGTCGCTGATCGACGCGAGCGTCTTCACGTCGGCCGGCTGGCACCCGCGCCGCGCCTCCGCCCCGACCAAGCCGCACGCGTTGAGCACCCGCTGGAGCACCGTCTTGAACGCGGGCGTGCAATACGGCGCCTCGGCGTCGTTGGCGATGGCCACGGCCGGCTTCACCGCCGCGGCCAGGCCCGTCTTCAGGCGCTGCGACGCGGCCTGCACCTCGCTGTGCACCGTCACCCCGGACGCGACCAGAAGCGCGCACCCGGCCACGATCCCGATGATCCCTGCGCCTCTCATGAACACCTCACTTCGTCCGGAGCGCCGGCGCGAGCTGCCTTATCGCGTACGACATCCCGATGTCCGTATCTTCGTCGCAGAGCCGCGTCGTGCCCAGGAACATCTGTGGCGTCGAGACAGGGAGCTTGTTGTCCACGATGTAGCGGAGCATACGGTTCAGCCGCAGCGCCGTCTCCTTCGAGTCCATGCATGCGTCGAGCCCCGGCCAGCGCTGCCGGATCGCCGCCTGCACGTTGGCGGTGCCCGCCCCCGCCTTCGCGCCGGCGAGCAGCTCTTCCTGGTTCTCGTAGGCCCACTCGAGCACATCCATCGCCCGGTGATCGCTGCACAGGATGGCCTTCGAGAGGAGGCACGAGCCCGGGTGCACCGGGCGGTCGAGCATCCAGTTGCACTCGCTGTCCAGCGGGAAGAGCACCAGCGTCGCGTCGAGCTTGTCGAACACCCCCTCGGACACGAGCCGCTGGTGGAACGCCTTGCAGGTCGGGCAGAGCGGATCGACGAAGATCGTCGCCGGCTGCACCGCGCCCGGGCGGGTCACGTGGATCAGCGCGCCGTTCGGCTCGGTCGGCTTCTCCAGCTTGCCGCAGCCGGTCATGTAGCTCGCGTAGCTCGGCAGCGCGCTCGCGTAGAGCAGCGCCGGCGTCACCGTGCACACGGCGAGCGCGACGAGCCACCCCGGCAGGAGCAGCAGCGAGCCCATGCGGCGCGCGGGCTGGGCAGGCGCTGCGGCGGCCCCGCCCGGCGCGTCGACCCCGAGGGGCGCCGCGGGCACGGTGGGCCCCACCCCGGCCGCGCCAGCTGGAGCAGCCGCGCGCGGCGCCGCGCTGGACCAGGCCGCGGCGCGGGCCGCCCTGCGGTCCTCGAGGAACGCCCAGACGCCGCCGGCCGCGAGCAGGATCGACGAGATGTACATGCCGACGCACGTCTTGCAGAACACCCCGAGGCGCGTCGCCGAGATGATCGCCATCATGAGCGACACGGCGAGCGGCGTGAGGCCCGCGACGAACAGGAAGTGCGCCGCGCGCCGCGGCGCGTGCTCGGCCGAGAGCAGCACATAGAGCGCGAACGCCGCGAAGAACGCGAACGCGCCCAGGGCGAACAGCGAGATCGGGATACCGCCCCAGAAGCCCTCGCGGAACAGGGCGGAGTAGGGGCTGTACATGGCCACGCGGCACGCGGTGTCGGCGCCCGCCTGCGCGCCGAGCCCCGGGATGAAGCTGCAGTGCAGGTCGTGGACCTGCCGGTCGAGGTGCCGGATGTAATCGAACGTCGATGAGGCGCTGAACGCGAGTCCCAGGAGCGACCCGCTGAGCGCGAGCGCCGCAGGCCCGCGAGGACCACGACTGCCTGACATGGCCGAGTGGATTACGCGACGTCGGGCAACGCGTCAAATAAGGACGCCTGTGCGCCCGGGCGTCGCGCGGCCGACGACGCGCACGCGCGCCGCGCCGTCCAGGGAGCGATCGCCCGGCGTCGCGGGCCCGCGGGGAGCGCTGCGCTGAGCCCGCCGGCAGGCATCGCCGAGGCCGCCGGCCCCGCGCCTCGCGGCGCGGGGCGCTGGTCGGCGTTGCCCACGCGATCGGCCGCTGCTAGGAGCCGGCTCGGGGGGATTCGGGATCCCAGAGCCAACCGATGACGACCTCTGCACCCGGCGCGGCGACCGGCGCGCCCCCTCCTGTGAAGCTCGGTCCGTTCGATGCCGAGTTCCTCGCGGACCTCCCTTACGACCCCTCGGTGCTCTTCTTCGACGAGCTCCTCGAGGTGGACGCCGAGAAGGGCCTCGTGCGCTGCCGTATGCCGACCGACAGGCCGATGCCGCTCGTCGACGCGCAGCGGGCGCACCCGCTACTGCACCCGCGCCACGTCGCCGGCGCCATCATGGTGCACGCGACGGGGATGCTCGGCTTCGTGCACGCCTACCACCTGCTCGGGCTGCGCCACCGCGAGGGCTGGATCGGTTATGGCACCAACATCCACCGGGTGGTCTTTCGCAAGCTGGTCCAGCCGGGCGCGCCCATCGAGGCGACGTGCGTGGCGACGCGCTCCCGCCTCGGCGTGAAGCGGCACATGATCCGCTATTCGTTCGAGTTCCGTCACGAAGGCAGCGTCTGCTACGAGGGCGATCAGACGGCCGTGTGGATGCGCGTGCAGGACGTTCCAGCCATGGATTCCCGACCCGCGCTCGAGGACCCCGAGCGATCCCTCGCTTGACCCGCGCGTTCGTCTCGTCTACCGGCCCTCCCCATGTCGGATTTCGATGCAGGATCGATCGTCCCGTCCACACGCGATCTTCTCCAGGTGCTCTCCACCCGGAGGAAGAACATGGCTCTTGTCGGGCTCGTCGGCTCGGAGGCGCCCGCGGAGGATGCGGCGCGGCTGCATGAGCTCAACATCTCGGCGCTCGCGTTCGCCGAGGCAGGGCTCGCCATGCAGGGGGCCGCGCGGGCGACGAGGACCGTGCCGTCGCTCTGCCTGTCGCGGGTGAGCGATCGCGACGGCGCCCTCGCGGCGCGCTACCACGGGGCGGACGGGGTCTGCATCGACGCGACGCTGCCGCTCGACGACTGGGACCGCCTCGCGAAGGGGGCGAGGACGATGCGGATGCTCCCGCTCGCGCTGGCCGAGAGCAGGGAGGGGGCCGAGGCCGCCGCGAAGGTCGGCGCGCGCGCGGTCCTGCTCCGGTGCGCGTCGGCGGACGAAGTGATCGAGGCCGTCGCGTCGCTCCCGAGGGCGCTCACCGTCGTCGCCGAGGTGCTCTCGGCCGACGCCGACGCGCTCCGCCGCCTCGTCGGTCACGTCGACGCGGCGATCGTCCCGCCGGGCGTCCACAAGTCGGCGCAGTTCCCGGCGCTCGTCGCCGAGGTCGATCCCTGAGCGCTGAAAGTTCGGGCCGCCCCTCGACGGCGCCGGCTCCCTCCTCCACGATCCGGCCTCGATGAGCAACGCTCACGAACTGGAAGAGCGGCGGCGCGCGCTCCGCGAAGGGGCGCTCGTGCAGGCCATGCCCGAGCTCGGGACGCTGATCGTCACCGGATCGGACCGGCAGACCTGGCTGAACGGCCTTGTCACCTGCGATCTCGCGCCGCAGAAGCCGCTGCCTGCCGGGGCGAAGGCCGCGCCTCCCGCGGGCGGCGCCTACGGGCTCAACGTGGGGAAGACCGGGAAGATCTTCGCCGAGGTGTGGATCGTGATCGCGGCCGATCGCATCTACGTCGGCGCGCTGCGGGAGCGCGTCGAGCAGCTCCGGGAGATCTTCGACCGCTACCTCATCATGGAGGACGCCGAGGTCCAGGACGCCTCCGGCGAGCACGCCTGGGTCTTCGCCCACGGCCCGCGGTCCGCCGATCTCGCGGCGGCCGGGCGCGCGGCCGGCGCCGAGGCCGCGATCGTCGACTGGACCAGCCTCGGGGGCGCGCTCCTCGTGGCGCCCCGGCAGGCCGAGGGCGCCGTCCTCGAGGCGCTCCTCGCCGGGGGCGAGGCCCGCCCGGTCGTGCCGGTGACGGCGGCGGCGTGGGAGGTGCTCCGGGTCGAGAACAACGTCCCGCGGTTCGGGGTCGACTTCGACGACCAGAACTTCCCGCAGGAAGCGTCGATCGAGGAGCGCGCCGTCTCGTTCAACAAGGGGTGCTACCTGGGGCAGGAGACGGTGTTCATGCTCCAGGCGCGCGGTCACGCCAAGAAGCGGCTCGTGCAGCTCGCCGTGGAGGGGGAGGGCGGCGTGCCCGCGGGCGCGGAGATCGCGCTGCCCGACGGCGCGGCCGTCGGCGCCGTCACGAGCCAGGTCGAGGATCCGCGCGGGACAGGGCTTCTCGCGCTCGGCTACGTCAAATACAAACACGCCGTCCAGGGCACGGCGCTCCGGGTCGCCGGCCGGGCAGCCGAGATCACGCGCGCGCCGAGGGCGGGGGACGGGCCGGGTCGGGCCAAGGTCTAGCGCCCCGCCGTCGGCCGGACGGCGGGCCGGCGGAGCGCGGATAAGCGCATCTCAGGGGAAGATCTCGCGCTCTCCATAGACCGCGGCGAGCCGCTGCAGCGCCACGGCATAGGCGGCGAGGCGCAGCGTGCACTTCTTCTGCCGCGCCATCTCGGTCACCTCGCGGTAGGCCCGCTTCATCGCCTTCTCGAGCCGGGAGTCGACCTCCTCGAGCGTCCATGTCTCCGAGCGCTTGTTCTGCACCCACTCGTAGTAGCTCACCGTGACGCCGCCCGAGTTGGCGAGGACGTCGGGCAGGATATGGATCCCGCGCTCCAGGAGGATCTTCTCCCCCTCGGGCGTGCACGGCCCGTTCGCGCCCTCCGCCACGAGGCGGACCTGCAGCCAGCTCGCCTCCTCCACGCCGACCTGGTTCTCCAGGGCCGCCGGGATGAAGATGTCCGCCTTGAGCCGGAAGAACTCCTCGCGGCTGATCGGCTTGCCGGCGGGGTAGCCCGCGATCGAGCGGTTCTTCTTCACGTAGTCCTGCAGCTTGTGCGGATTGAACCCTTCCGGATTGTAGAGATACCCTGTGTGATCGCCGACCGCGACGGTCGAGGCGCCGAGCTTCGACAGGAGCACGGCCGTGTTCGAGCCGACGTTGCCGAATCCCTGCACGAGCAGCGTCGAGCCGCCGAGGTTCACGTCGTTGTCCTCGGCCCACTCGGTGATGCAGTGGACGACGCCCTGGCCCGTCGCCTTCTCGCGGCCGTACGTGCCGCCCGACGCCACCGGCTTGCCCGTCACGACGCCCTTCACCGCCTGCTTGAAGAGCTGTCCGACGGTGTTCATGTACGTGTCCATGGCCCAGGCCATGGTCTTTGCGTCGGTGCCCATGTCGGGAGCCGGGATGTCCGTCTCCGGGCCGATGTTTCCGCCGAGCGCATGGAAGAAGCGGCGGGTGATCCGCTGGAGCTCGGCGCGCGACACCTCGTTCGGGTTGAACTTGATTCCCCCCTTTCCGCCGCCGAGCGGCAGGTTCATGAGCGCGCACTTCCACGTCATCATCGCGGCCAGCGCCTTGAGGTCGTCGAGCGACACCGTCTCGTGATATCGAATGCCCCCCTTGAACGGCCCGAGGAGGTTGTTGTGCTGGATCCTGTAACCCTTGAAGAGCCGGATGCTGCCGTCATCCATCCGTACAGGGAAATTGACGATGATCTCGTTCTTCGGCTGGCTCAGGATCGTGGTGATGTAACCCGGCAGCTCGATCAGCCGGGCAGCCTCGTCGAGATAACCCTGGACGACTTTGAAGAACTCGTATTTGTGCCTGTGGCTCGGAACAGCAGGGACGCTCACAGGCGGAGTCGTGTTCTTGGTACTGAGTTGTTCTTCCATGGCTATGTAACTTTCTAGTGCGCCGAGCCCTTCCGTTCAACGTCGGGCGCAACCATGCGATGCGTCATCGTGGTTCCGGACGGGCGGGGCGATGCGTCAGGCCGCCAGTGTGCGAGGAGGCGCCGCGTTGACGGCGGGGAAGCTGCGTCGGGCGGCGAGGCGGCGCGTGCGTGCGATGTGGGTGTCGCGCATCGATGGATGCGCGGTCGTTGAACCGCGCACCGCGCACCGCGCGCGGCGCGCGGCGCCGTTCAGGACCTCGACCACAGGACATACAGATAGGTGATGGTCCCGGTGACGAGCAGGGCATCGACGCGGTCGAGGATGCCGCCGTGGCCGGGGACGATCCCGCCAGAGTCCTTGATCCCGAAGGAGCGCTTGAACAGGGACTCCCCCAGGTCTCCGGCCTGACCGAGGCCGCCCGCGACGATCGCGAGCGCGACCGCGTCCACGAGCGGCAGCGATCGGAGGAACCAGAAGTGGGCAAGTAGCGCGCCGATCACCGCGAAGAGCAGGCCGCCGAGCGCGCCCTCGACGGTCTTCTTCGGGCTCACGGCCTCGTAGAGCTTGCGCCGACCGAGGAAGCGGCCGGCGAAATAGGCGCCTGTGTCGGAGAACCAGGAGAGCAGCAGGGCCAGCACAACGAACGAGGGGCCGTCGGCGCCCGCGTCGCGGCGGAGGAGCGCCAGCGCGCCGAGCCCGCCGCCGACGTAGAGCGGGCCGAAGGTCATCGCCAGCACGCGCAGCGCCGCGGTGCGCATCTCGCCGAGGCGCACCAGCGTGATGAGCATCGCGACGAACGGGAGCAGGAAGATCAGCGCGAGCAGCGCGCCCGGCGAGCCGCTGAACCGCCAGATCACGCCGAGGACGGCGAGGGTGAGCGCGACGCCGGTGGCCCGCGCGACCCGGTCGTCCGCGTGCGTCATCGCGAAGAGCTCGAGCGCGCCGATGGCGGAGGCGGCCGCGACGAGCGCCGCCCAGCCCCAGCTCGGGCCGAGGTAGAGCAGCGAGAGGAGCAGGGGAGCGGCCACGATCGCGGTGGTGACCCGCATCGCGAGGTTGGAAGCAGCCAATCTCAGACCCCCGTCCGTGAGCCGTCGTGGGAAGCATGCGAGGCGGGCGCGGCGATCTCGCGGGCGCGCCACGGCCGCTCCGCGTCGAGCGCATCCGCGCGCGACGTGGACGACGGCTCGCCCCCGGAGCCGCCCTCCCCGTCGTGCGCGGGCGGGGCGGCGCCGTCGCGCCGCTGGTAAACCGCGATGGCGGCGAACAGGTCGTCCTCGGTGAAGTCGGGCCACAGCCGCTCGGTGAACGACAGCTCGGCGTACGCGGCCCCGTAGAGCAGGAAGTTGGAGAGCCGCTGCTCGCCGCCGGTGCGGATGATGAGATCCGGCTCGCCCACGCTCAGGCTCGGCAGCCGCGCGGCCAGCAGCTCCCCGTCGATCGACTCCGGATCGAGCCTGCCGGCGACCGCCTCCATCGCGAGCTCGCGCGCCGCGGCGGCGATCTCCTCGCGCGCCCCGTAGGACAGCGCCAGCGCGAGCGTCATCTGCCGGTTCGTCGCGGACGCCTTCCGGAGCGGGTCGAGCACGTCGCGCACGCCCTCGGGGAGCCGGCTGATGTCGCCGATCGCGACAAGGCGGATGTCGTTCTCGAGGATCTCGCAGCGCTCGCTCATCAGGTACTCGCGCAGCAGCCCCATCAGCGCGTCGACCTCGTTCTGGGGCCGCGCCCAGTTCTGCTCGCTGAACGCGTACAGGGTCAGCGCCTCGACGCCGAGCCTCCGGCAGACGCGCACGATCCGCCGCACGGCCGCGCTGCCGGCCTTGTGCCCGGCCTCGCGCGGCTCGCCGCGCAGCTCCGCCCAGCGACCGTTGCCATCCATGATGATTCCGACGTGGCGCGGGAGATTTCTGGCTTCTACAAGGTTCATCGGCGGGGGCAGTTTCCCTTGTTGACTACCGACTGTCGACTGTTGAGTCTTCACGCCCATGAGCACAGGGGTTGGTCTCACGGTCACGCTGCGCGTCAGGATGGGCGCGCACGACGCACATTACGCGGGCGAGCTGTGCGATGGAGCGCGTATTCTCGCGCTCTTCGGAGACGTCGCCACCGAGCTCCTGATCCGCCTCGACGGCGACGAGGGGCTCTTCCGCGCGTACGAGGCGGTCGAGTTCCTCGCCCCGGTCCGAGCAGGCGATTTCATCGAGGCGACCGGGGTGGTCACCAAGGTCGGCGGCACGTCGCGCACGATGGCGTTCGAGGCGCGCAAGGTCGTCGCCAGCGTCCGCGAAGCGGGGGTGGCGCCCTCCGCGGCCGACGCGCTTTCCGAGCCGATCATCGTGTGCCGGGCGCTCGGCACCTGCGTCGTCCCGAAGGAGCTCCAGCGTCGGCCGCGCCTCGTCCTGCCGGCGCTCTCGGCGCCGCCCCCGGACCACGCGCAGCTCCCGGAGCCCCGGCCGATCATCACGCCGCCCCCCCGGATCCTTGTCACGCCGCCGCAGAGCGCCCTCATCCTGACGGCCGCGATCGTCGGCGCGGAGACGACCCGGGCGCAGACGCCGCACCTCCCCATCACGGCGCGCGAGCTCGCCGACGAGGCCGCCCGCTGCCGCGACGCGGGCGCCTCGGTGGTCCACCTGCACGTCAGGAACCCGGACGGGTCGCCGAGCCAGTCGCGCGCGCTGTTCGCCGAGGCGATCGCCGCGATCCACGAGAAGACGGACGTCATCGTCCAGACGTCGACCGGGGGCGCCGTCGGGATGGGCGTCGACGAGCGCGCCCAGCCGCTGCTCTGCAGCCCCGAGATGGCCACCCTGAACTGCGGCACGCTCAACTTCGGCGACGGGATCTTCGACAATACCCGGCCCCTCATCCGGGACATGGCGGCCCGCATCCGCGCGGGGGGGAGCGTCGCCGAGCTCGAGTGCTATGAGGTCGGCCATATCCATGAGGCGCTCAGCCTTGTCGCCGAGGGGCTCCTCGCGGAGCCGCTCCACTTCCAGTTCGTGCTGGGGGTGCCCGGCGGCATCGCGGCGCGCGAGGACGTGCTCCGGTTCATGATCACCCAGATCCCGCAAGGCGCCACCTGGGGCGTCGCCGCCGTCGGCCGCCACCAGCGCCCGATGACCGAGCTCGCCATGCAGCTCGGCGGGCACGCGCGGGTCGGGCTGGAGGACAACATCTACCTGGACAAGGGCGTGCTCGCCGAGGGGAGCGCGCCGCTCGTCGCGCGCGCCGCCGCCTTCGCGCGGAGCGTCGGCCGCGAGGTGGTCGAGCCGGACCGCGCGCGCCAGCTCCTCGGGATCCGCCCGCGCGCCGCGGCGGCCCAGGCCGGCGCGGCTTCCGGAGGGAGCGCGCGCGCGCAGGGATGACGGACCGACCGCTCTCGCCCTGGCTCGATCACCTGCGCGGTCGGCTCCCGATCGCGCTCGGCATCGCTCTCCTCGGGGCCGTCGCGCGGCTCTCGGCGCCGCCCCCGCCGGCGCGGACCGCGGACGCCATCGCCGGGATGCTCGGGGAGGCGATCGGCGGCGCCGTCGGCCCGGACGACTTCGTCTGGGAGGAGCGCGGCGGGTTCTTGTCCGACGCGCTTCTGGGCCGCCGGGTGCTGTTCCTTGGCGTCCCGCGCGTCCCGCGCCCGGGCGACGCGGAGCGCGGGCCCGACGCGGAGCGCGCGCCTGACGGGCGCGGCGCCGCCGACCTGTACCGCGCGCGCGTGCGGCTCACCCGCTCCGGCCGGCCGGTGAGCCTGGACGGCGTGCGCAACCTGACCGAGACGCCCCTCGGCGATGATCGCGGCCTCGTCGCCCGCGGCAGCCGCGTCGCGGTGACCACCTCCGCCTTCGGCGTCGTGCAGGGGGTGACGCAGCTCGATTTTGGCGGCGATGGGCGCGCGGGTGCGCGGCCCCTCGGCGAGCGGCTCCGCGCGGCGATCGACGGCTGGCTCGAGACCGGGAGCGTCGACGGCGCGTCGCGCACCGAGATCTCGTTCGACAACCCGCCCGCGTCCGCGCGGCTCGACCTCGTCGACGAGGGCCTGGTGATGGCGCTCGGGCCGGAGGCGGTCCCGGCGGCGCTCAACGCCAGCACCGGCGAGGTCGACACGGGCGGACGTGATCCGTTCGTCGCCCGCGCGCACCACCTCCCGCGCCGCATCCCCTCGCTCGGGGAGCTCGCCGGGCCGTCCGCCGAGCGCCTGCTCGGTCCGACGGCGGCGGCCGCGGTCGAGCGGCTCGCGCTCGCTGCGGACCGCGCGACGGCGAGGGTCCGCGCCGCGCAGGCCGCCGCGTACGTGACCCGAGGCCCCGCGTCGCCCGAGCCCGCGCCGGAGGGGTGGCCCTCGCTCTGGCCGCCGCCGCCGGTCGCGCCGGCGGTCGATCCCCCGCTCCCGGGGGAGGGCGCCTGGGTGCTGGTGGCGCCCTCGCTCCCGCGCGCGCTCCCCGGCGTCGAGGACGATCCCCAGCGCCCCTCCAGCCCGTTCGCCGCGACGACCCTCCGGCCCGATCCGCGGCGGCCGGAGCTGCGCGTCCACCTGCTCGCGATCGACACGCGGCACATCCGGTTCACCTTGCAGGCGGGATACGAGGCGCCCAGGCCGACCGTCGGCCCGCGCGGCACGGGGCAGCTCCCCCACGCGTCGACGCTCCGCGGCGCCATCGGCCTCGGCGCCTCCACGCGCGGGCCGGGCGCGCCCCGCGCGGGGGCGGAGGCGCTCGGCATGGTCGTCGGCGGCCGCGCGATCGTGCCCCCGCGCGACGGCGCGGCGACGCTGGGGGTCGACCTCTCGGGCCGGCCGTACTTCGGCGCATGGCCGTCGGGCGGGGATGTCGAGCGCGTCCCCTGGGCACTCTGGCAGCGCCCGGCGGCCTCGAGCCCCGGCGCGCCCCGCGCGGAGGGATCCACGCGCTTCCCCTGGGCGCTCTGGCAGGGCCCTTCGCTCTTCGAGGCAGGGAGCGCCGCGGCCCCGCTCGCCATCCTCGCCGGCCCTCCCGCGGAGCGCGCCCCCGCCAGCGCGGCGCTCTCACCCGACGACGGCGACGACCTGATCGTCGAGCGCGCGGCGCTGTGCATGACCGACCGCGGCTTCGTGGTCCACGCGTGGGGCAGCGCCCTCGACGCGGCCGCGCTCCGGGCGGCGCTCGAGCGCGCCGGGTGCCTCTCCGGCGTCTCGCTGGGCAGGGCGCCGGACCCCCTCGGCGTCGCCTTCCTGAGCCCCCAGCAGGACGGCATCTTGACCGCCGAGCGCCTCTCGCCCGCGATGTCGATCGCGCCGCCGGAGCACGCCTCGGCCGCGTCGCCGCGCCCCTTTCTCTTCTTCGAGTCGCGCTGGACCCACGGTGCCCCGGCGCCGGACCTGTCGCTGCCGGGCGAGAGCGTGGGCTGGACCGAGGACGGCGGCGCGCAGCCGCCCCCGGCGTGGAGCCCGGCGGTGTACGCCGCCGACACCGTGCACCTCGGCGCGCAGGTCCGCGTCCACGCCTTCGCTCCGGACCGGTTCCTGTTCCGCCTCCGCGCCGGCTCGCGCGAGATCTCGCCGCGGAGCGCGCCGAAGCTCGACGCCGAGGTGCCGGCCGACGAGCGGCGGCAGGTCCTCGCGGCGATCGGCGTCGGCACCGGTCGGCGGCGGGGCCCGCGCGGGCTCGCCGTGGGCGGCACCGTCGGCCTCCGCTTCCGCGGCGAGGGAGGCTTGCTGCTGGTCCGCCAGGGCCGCATCGAGATCCGCCCGGCGGGCGGCGCCCCGCTCGCGCCGGGCGCGGACGCGACCGAGCTGCCGCTCACCGCCGACGACGGCAGGCTGCGGCCGGAGGCGCGCGAGATCGGGACCATGCGCCGCCGCAGCGCTGCCTGCGTGCTCGACGACGGCACGCTGCTCGTGGCCACGACCACCTTCGACAGCGACGAGGCGACGACCGAGGCGCTGCTCGACCTCGGCTGCGCCCGCGCGGTCGCGCTCGATCGCGGCGCGCACCGCAACGCGTTCGTGCACCGGGCCTCCGGCGACCCCGCCTTGCAGCAGACCTACGAGGAGACCGCGCTCTTCGCGGTCGGCGTCGCGATGCCCGGCCGGGCGCGCCGGCTCGCCCCCTGAGCGCGGGCGGCGGTCAGGCGTGGGACAGCATGCCTCGCAGCATGCCGAGCGCGCGCGTGTGCAGCTGCGAGACGCGGGGCTCGCCGATCCCGAGCTCTGCGCCGATGTCCTTCAGCTTCGCCCCTTCGAAGTAGTACATGCCGATCACGCGCCGCTCCCGCTCCGGGAGCTGCGCGATCGCGAAGGACAGCGCACGCCGGGTCGCCTGCGCCGAGATCGCCTCGATCGGATCGTCTTCGCCGGACATGTGCACCGACTCCTCGGTCGGGGTCACCTCGCTCAGGCTCACGAAGACGGTCGCGCCGCCGACCTTGCCGGCGGCCTCGGCCTCGACCGCCTCGCGCGCTCGCCGCGAGAGCCAGTCCTGCGCGCGGAGCTCATCGACGATCGCGCCGCGGATCCGGAGCTTCGCGTAGCCGGCGAACGTCTCGCCGTCGCTCCCGCCGTTCTTGCGGATCGAGTCGACGAGCCCGAGCATCCCCGCGCTGAGCAGGTCGTCGCGCTGCACGTTGGGCGGCAGGTGGCGCGACACCTGCCGCACCAGCTTGCGGACGAGCGGGAAGTACCCCTGCAGCACCTCCGGGCGGAGCGGCGTGCACGTCGGCTCGTGGTCGCGCGGCCCGCCCAGGCAGGCCGCGTCGGTACAGCGCGGCGGGCCATGCGAGCCGCTGTCCGGCTCGCCGTCCGGCGCCAGCGACTGCCACGGACCCTCGTAGGCGCAGGCAGACGTGGCCTCCACGGATTCCCAAATGTCGTGCGCGCACCTTGACGCGACCTCCGCGGACTCCCAAAGCTCGTGGGCGAGCGACGCGCCCGCCCCCTGCACCGCGATGCTCGGCGCTCCATCGAGGCCGAGGGCAGAAGGCGCCTCGATCAGCGCGTGCTCACACGGAACGACCGGACACGTCGCGCCCAGGGCGACCGGCTGGACGAACTCGCCCCCGTCACAGCATGCGGGGAGCGACATGGGAGGAGCGTGCCCCTCCCGCTGCAGTCGGGTCGATTGCTGCACGTGAGGTGGATTGGTGCCACAACTCTCGCAGCGTGCAAGGCAGAGCCGTGCAATTGTGTCTGGTGCGGATGTTCAGTGTGTGGATTATAGCCAGCGGCCGCGACAGCTCACCTTTTCGCAGGCGAAGTTTCAGGAGCAAGGGTGGGTGAACCTGACCCCAGGCCCTTCTCCGTCTCGCTGCCGCTGTGCACCGTGTCCGAGTTTGTCCCTGTAGTATTCATGGGTTGCGGCTGAGGGGCACGGGGCTCGCCTGACCCATACACCTCTTCTTCCGCGGACACAGGGACATCACGCGCCGCTTCATCGGCCGCGACGGAACCCTTCGCTCCCTCGTAGCGCGGCGCCTCTCCAGGCCCCGAGTAATCCACCCAGTACACTTTATCTGATCTGACGTCCAGGTGAACGAACGTAGAGTTGGGATAATATCCGACACCTGCGTTGCGGAAACCTCGGCAGAAATCGCGGACCACGGTGTTGGGCACGCCCTCGACCATGAAATCGACGGCGCGACCGTGGTTGTGGTTGGAGTGCGGGGTGTACTGGGTGGGGGAGTAGGGGCGATAACCGCTGACGACGCGGAGGGTCCTGCCGCCGAAGTGGTCGCTCACCATGGCTATCAGCGTGGCGAGCCGCGGATCGATGGGTATCGAGGCGGTGGGGGACGCGCGCATCAGCCGGCTGAGCTTGGGGAGGGCCTTGGGCACGAGCCGCCCCTTCGGCGTGAGCAGCTGGAGGTCCAGCCGCTCGGCGCCTCGCGCCAGGCGGACCCATCCAGGACGCTTGGGTCGCTGCACATAGCGCTTGTTCGGCGGCATCGACCGGGGATCGGCCTTCGCCGCGTCCCTCTTCGCCGACCCCTTCCCCCGGGGACCGGCCTCGGCGTCGCGCTCCTTCGCGCTGGCGCCGCGGCTCCGCTCCCGCTCGTCGCGCAGCGCGGCGGCCCGGCCGGGCGCGGTGCGCGTGGACCGCGCGCGCGCGCCGGGCTCACCCCGCTCCGGGATCACGAGGACGAGGCCCGGGTGGATGCGCTGGCCAGGCTTGAGCCCGTTCGCCTCGCGGAGCGCGTCGACCGTGATGCGGTACCGCTTCGCGATCTTGCCGAGCGTCTGGCCGGCGTAGACCGTGTGCTGGCCGTCCTCGGCGACCGCCGTGCCGGGCGCGGCGCTCAGGAGAAACGCCGCCGCGAGGGCGGCGAGCGCGCATCGCAGCCGCGATGGGCGCGACGACCGAGAGGTGGGCTCCATCGCGGCCCCGGCGCGGGGGCCGGCGCCGCAGAAACGGGAGAACTCCGGATGCATGAGGGGACTCTGACCTGACGTCATCCGTGCCCGACGACCGAGCCCCGGACGGTGCTACCCTGGGCTGGCGCGCGCTCGCCGGCCCGACCGGCGGCGCAGCACCGCGTGTCGAACTTCGATAGGCGGGCGGGAGGCGAGCGTAAAGCGGTTTTTTGCCCAGCGATCCCCGGTGGTGCGAAGCTTCGCCAGAAGCGACCAGAGGCGATCACAGGGGATCGGGCGCCCGGGAGCCGGGCAACGCGGCCCGGGCTTCCCTTGCTTCACCACGGCGGGCGCGGAGCAGGACGGACGGGATGTCGGAAGGCAAGAACTTGATCGGGGTCGATATCGGATCGAGCGCGATCAAGATCGCTCAGATCAAGGAAGGCCGCAGAGGCTATGGCCTCGTGCGGCTCGGTTATGCGCCGCTCGCGCCGCAGGCCATCGTCGACGGCCACGTCATGAACGCGCAGGCCATCGTGGAGGCGCTCGGCCGGGCCTTCTCCGAGGCCAAGATCCGCCAGCGCGAGATCGCGCTCAGCATCAGCGGTCAGGCGGTCATCATCCGCAAGATCACGGTGCCGCTCATGACCGCCGCCGAGCTGGACGAGCAGATCCAGTGGGAGGCCGAGCAGCACATCCCCTTCGACATCAAGGACGTCCACGTCGACTACGAGGTGCTGCGCCGGCGCCCCGAGGCCGGGCAGATGGACCTCCTGCTCGTCGCCGCGAAGCGCGACGAGATCAACGACTACACCCAGATCGCCAGGACGGCGAAGCTCAAGCCCATGGTGGTCGACATCGACGCGTTCACCGTCCAGAACCTGTTCGAGGTGAACCGCGGCATCCCGCCGGACCAGACGTTCGCCATCATCAACGTCGGCGCGAGCCTCGCGTCGATCAACATCGTGTCGCGCGGCGCGAGCGCGTTCACCCGCGACATCGGCAACGGCGGCAACTACATCACCGAGCAGATCCAGCGGAAGCTCGGCATCAGCTTCGAGCAGGCCGAGGAGTTCAAGTGCGCCAGCGTGACCTCGGGGCCGGGCGGCGTGCCCGCGCAGGTCATCGAGACCATCGAGCAGGTGTGCGACTCCATCGCCGGGGAGATCCAGCGCTCGCTCGACTTCTTCCTGGCCACGAGCGGTGAGGGCGACATGCACCGCATCTACCTGACCGGCGGCTCCTCGAACCTGCCGGCGCTGCCCGCCGCGATCGGGCGGCGCGCCCGGGTGGCCGTCGAGCTGATCCAGCCGATGGAGCGCATCACCGTGGAAGCGAAGGAAGTCAACCAGGAGCTGCTCCGGCTCCGGGCGGCGCAGTTCTGCGTCTCGCTCGGGCTCGCGATGCGCAAGGACCGGGAGAAGCGCTCGTGATTCGCGTCAACCTTCTCCCGCAGCGGCGCGGCACGCGCGGGGCCGCGCCCCAGGCGAGCCAGCGATGGCTGCTCGTCACGCTCGGCGTCGTGATCCTCGAGATCGTCGCGCTCTTCCTCTTCCACCAGACGAAGGTCGAGGAGCTCGACGAGCAGAACCGGAAGAACTCGCTGCTTCAGAGCCAGATCCAGGACATCCGCACGCTCGTCGCGAACCACGAGGAGATCAAGAAGGCGCTCGAGGTGCTGCGCGCGCGCGAGGACGCGATCGCGAAGCTCCAGGCCGCGCGCAGCGGGCCGACCGCGGTGCTCCTCGAGCTCGCGCAGCTGCTCACGAACGGCAAGGGGCCGACCGCCGACCCGGACAAGCTCGCGCAGCTCCGCAAGGAGAACCCGCTCGCCGTCTACAACCCCTCCTGGGACAGCCGCCGGCTGTGGCTCACGAGCTACGTGGAGTCCGAGCGGATCGTGCGCATCGAGGGGCTCGCGCGCGACGGCACCGACGTCTACGAGCTCGCCCAGCGGCTGAAGCTGTCCTCGTACTTCTACGACGTGCAGCTGCTCCCGGGGAAGAAGGAGAACGAGAAGGAGTCGCGGCTCGAGCTCGTCTCGTTCGCGCTGCAGCTGAAGGTGAGGTACTGATGGCCACGAAGCCCATGCCCGCGCAGGCCGGCTCGGCGCTCGACCGGCTGCCGCCGCTCGCCAAGCTCGGCGTCGGCGCGCTCTTCGCGGCGCTCGTCGGCATCCTGTACTTCGTCGGCTTCTACGCCGACGTCGACTCGCAGATCGAGGGCGCCGTGCAGAAGCAGGGCGTGCTCCAGGCGGAGCTCACCAAGGCGCAGGCGTCGAAGGCCGCTTACCAGAAGGACCTCGACGAGAAGACCCGCCGCGAGCAGATGAGCCGCGAGCAGAAGAAGATCCTCCCGGACGAGTCCGAGACGCCGGCCTTCCTCTCCGCCATCCAGGGCGTCGCGACCGTCTCCGGCGTCAACCTGACGTCATGGAGCCCCACCGAGGAGATCCCGCAGGAGTTCTTCTCCAAGGTGCCGATGCAGCTGACGCTCTCCGGCAAGTTCCACCAGGTGGCGAAGTTCTTCCACGGCGTGGGGCAGCTGGATCGCATCATCAACCTCGAGGAGGTCCAGATCAAGGAGCCGAAGGTCGTGGGGACCGACGTGGAGATCAAGGTGGAGTGCCTCGCGACCGCGTTCCGCGCCGTGCGCGCCGGGGAGACCGCGACGAGCGGCGTGAAGCGGCGCAGCGGAGGTGTCCGGTGACGCCTGGCCGGATGCTGCTGCTCGCCCTCGGGGCGACCACCGCCGCGGCCCTCGCGCTCGCCGGGTGCGGGGAGGAAGAGCCGATGACCTCGTCCACCCAGGCGCGCCCGGCCGGGGCGCCGGCCTCGGCCTCGCCGCCGCGCGCGCCCGCGGCCGGCGCCGCGTCCGCGGCCGCGGACGCCGGCGCGCCGGAGCTGCCGCCGCTGCCGCTCCGGGAGTTCCAGGAGGCCGACTTCTCCGAGAGCGACCGGAGCCGCGACCCGTTCCGGAGCTTCGAGTCGCTCTTCGCGACGCAGGCCCGGGGTCGGGTGACGATCCAGCGCCAGGTCCTCGTGGATCGCTTCGCGCTCGACGAGCTCAGGCTGGTCGGCGTCGTCTCGCGCGCGCCCGCCCGCGCGCTGCTCACCGATCCCACGGGGCTCGGGTGGGTGGTGAAGGTGGGCGATTTCGTCGGCAAGGCCGAGATCGTGCACGCCGGCGGCCCCACGGGCGTCGACGTGGCCGTGAACTGGCGCATCGATCGGATCCGCGACTCGGACGTCGTCTTCATCCGCGAGGACCCGTCGCACCCGGAGATCCCGCCGACCACGCGCGTGATCGCGCTGAGGCCGCTCGGCGAGGAGAACGAGTCGGGCCTCGGCGCCCCGTGACCGCCACGAATTGGGCCCGCGCCGGGCACCCGAAGTAGCCTCCCGGCAGCGTGACGCAGATCTCGCGTCACCGCGAAGCGGGAGTGCAATGAAGAGCAATCGAGACTATCGCCCGAGGCGGGGCGCGCTTCGCCGTGCTGCGGCACTCGGGGTGATGTTGATCCTCGGCGCTCCTGCGGGAGACGCAGACGCCGCCGCCCCGATCAAGGTCAGCGACGTGAGGCTCACGGCGCCGGACGAGGGCAAGGCCGAGATCGTGGTCGCGACGAGCGGCGAGCCGCGCTTCTCGGCGCGGGTCGCGGACGGCGGCAAGCGGCTCCTCGTCGACCTCGAGGGCGCCGTGGATGGCGGGGCGTCCGGCGCGATCACGAGCGGCAACGCGATCGTGGCCGGGGTGATGACGCAGGGGTTCGGCAAGGCGACCCAGCGGACGACGCGGGTGCTCGTGCAGCTCGCGCGCCCGGCTGCCTACCGGATCCGCGCCGAGCAGGGCGCGCTCGTGATCGAGCTCGCCGCCGCCGACGCGACGGCGCCGATGGCGGCGCGGGCCCCGGCCGGCCCCGCGGCGGCGGCGCCGGCGCGCGAGCCGGCGGCGATCACCGACGTGCGCTTCGAGCACCAGCCGACGCTCGATCGGGTCGTCATCGAGCTCTCGTCGATCCCGAGCTACCGCGAGTCGACGGGCAAGGGGGGGCGCCGCGTCATCGAGCTCAGCGGCGTCCGGCTCCCCGACGCCCTCCAGCGCAAGCTCGACGTCGGCGCCTTCGGCGGCCCGGTGCGGGCCATCTCGACGTTCCGGCGCAACAGCGACGGCTCCAGGGTCGTCGTCGAGGTCGAGCAGGCCGCGGGCGCCTCGGGCGTCGTCGCGCGCGAGGGCAACGCGCTCGTGCTGAGCGTCGCGAAGGGCGCGCTGCCCACGACGCTCTCGGGGATCGCCGCCGACGGCGGCGCGGCGAGGCGGACCCGCACGGTGGCGCGCGAGGCGGTCCTCGACGACGCGGCGCCGAAGGTGGAGACCTCGTTCGAGGGCGCGGCGAGCAGCCAGGAGTCGCTCGTCGAACCCGACCAGGCCGGCGCCTTCATGCCCGCGATCGCCGGGCAGCAGCGGCGGTTCACGGGGCGGCGCATCGACCTCGACCTGAAGGACGCGGACATCCACAACGTCCTCCGGCTGATCTCCGACGTGGGGCGGGTCAACATCGTGACCGCCGACAACGTGACCGGCACGGTCACCATCCGGATGCGCAACGTCCCGTGGGACCAGGCGCTCGAGACGGTGCTCCAGGCCAAGGGCCTCGGCGTCGTCCGGCAGGGCAACATGATCCGCGTCGCCCCGATCGCCGATCTCAACAAGGAGCGGGAGCTCGCGATCGCGCGGCGCAAGAGCGAGCTCCAGCTCGCGCCGCTCGAGACGCGGCTCATCCCGATCAACTACGCGGACGCCAAGGACCTCCAGGACCGCTCGAAGGACATGCTCTCGCCGCGCGGCTCCCTGGCGGTCGACGAGCGGACCAACGTGCTCATCGCGCGCGACGTCGCGGGGAACCTGAACCAGATCGAGGAGCTGGTCCGCTCGCTCGACACGCAGACGCCGCAGGTGCTGATCGAGGCGCGCGTGGTGGAGGCGACGAGCCGCTACGTGCGCGACATCGGCATCCAGTGGGGCGGCGACGGGACGTTCAGCGCGGCGACCGGCAACCCGACGGGGCTCGTCTTCCCCTCGGCGATCGGCATCGCCGGCGGCGCGACCGACTCGAACAGCCCGACCGGCGGCCTCTCGCCGTTCGCGAGCCAGGTCTCGAACCCGAACTTCGCGGTGAACCTGCCGGCCGTCGTCGGCGCCGGATCTGGCGGCGCGCTCGGCTTCACGCTCGGCTCGATCAACAACACCGTCAACCTCGGCGTCCGCCTCTCGGCGGCCGAGGCGAGCGGCATGCTGCGGGTCGTCTCGAGCCCGCGCATCCTCACGCTCGACAACCGGGAGGCGCGGATCAGCCAGGGGACGCTGATCCCGTTCTCGCAGATCAGCGCCCAGGGCGTGCAGACGACCTTCCAGGAGGCCAAGCTCCAGCTGCTCGTCAAGCCGCACGTCACGTCGGACGGCAGCGTCGCGATGCACGTGAAGATCAACCGCGACGAGCCCGACTTCAACCAGACGTCGGCCCGCGGCGACCCCACCATCCTGAAGCGCGAGGCGGAGACCGACCTCCTGATCATGGACGGGCACACCGCGGTGATCGGCGGGATCTTCACCCGCAACACCGGCCGGAACCTCGATCAGGTGCCGTTCTTCGGGGACATCCCGGTCCTCGGCCTCCTCTTCCAGCGGCGGCGCGCGAGCGACACGCGGAACGAGCTCGTCATCTTCCTCACGCCGCGCATCGTGAACCGCGCCGAGGCGCTCGGCCGGTAGCCCCCGGCGCGGCGCGCCTCGCCGCGCCCTCGACCCCCTCAGACGCGCTTGCGCCGGGCCGCCTCGCGCGGGGTCGGGGCGGTGTCCGTCACGACGCCGCGCAGCCACGCCCGCGCGGGATCGCCCTCGGTCCGGCTGTTCCACGCCATCGCGATCTCGATGGGCGGCAGCTCGAACGGCAGGTCGAAGGAGCGGAGCGGCACCAGGCTGGAGAACGCCCTGCCGAGGCGCGTGGCCACGGTGGCCACGAGATCCGAGGCGGTGATGGCGTGCGGCACGAGGAACACGTGCGGCACCGTCATGGCCTCGTGGCGCGCGATCCCGCGCGCCGCGATGAGATCGTCCGCGACCCCGTCGTGGGCGCCGCCCCTGGGGACGACGACGTGCGGGAGGGCCGCGTAGGTCTGGAGATCGACGTGCCCGCGCGCCGTGGGGTGGCTCATGCGCGCGAGCCCCGCGAAGCGATCGTCGAAGAGGGGGGCGCGGCGCAGGTCGGAGGGGAGGCTCTCCTGCGGGAAGACGCCGATCGCGAGATCGATCTCGCCGCTCCGGAGCGCGTCGACGGCGCGGCCGTCGAGCGGGAGCAGGTGGAGCGCGAGCCTCGGTCCGCCCTGCGCGAGCGCCGCGTTGAGCCGCGGCATGAGGACGAGCTCCACGTACTCCGTGGCGGCGATCCGGAAGGTGCGATCGCTCGTCGCCGGGTCGAAGGCCTGCGCCGTCTCGCCGAAGAGGCCCGCGAGATCGTGGACGATCGCGGTGACCTGCGGCGTGATCGCCTCGGCGCGCGAGGTGAGCGCCATCTGCCGGCCGACCCGGACGAGCAGCGGGTCGGAGAAGAGCTCACGCAGCCGCGTCAGCGCGTGGCTCATGGCGGGCTGGCTGAGTCCCACCCGGCGGGCCGCGAGCGTCACGCTGCGCTCCTGCAGCAAGGCGTCGAGCGCGATCACCAGGTTGACGTCGATCGCCGAAAGATTCACTCCGGGAATATAAGACGAACAAAGTATCCACAGCGTGGATACTTTCGTTATCTTGCGCGGGCGCGCGGCGGGCGTGGCGACGATGCGTGATCCTGCGCCTGCGGGCGCTGTCGTGCGGGCCGCGCGGCTGCTAGGGTCGCCCGCGGCTCGTCCCTGACCGGCGGTGCCTCGCGGAGACCATGACATCGCCCGTTCTGCTCGGGGGGATCGACTTCTTCCACCTCATGAACGATCGCGCCATGCGATCGCGCGGCCAGGCGGGCAACCACTGCCTGTTCGTCCTCGAGCTCGACGGTCGCCTCGACCTGGCGCGGCTCGCGGTGCGGCTCGAGCGCGCGACCCGGGCGCTCCCCGAGCTCCGGTTCCGGCTGGACAACAGCGTGCTCGGGCGGGCGGGGCGGCCCCGCTGGGTCGTCGATCACCACCGGCGCGCCCCTGGGCTGCGCCTCCACGAGGTGGAGGGCGAGCGCGAGCGCGCGGCGCGCATCGAGGCGCTGCTCGCGGACCGGACCTCTGCCGAGCGGCCGTGGGCGCTCGACGTCGTGCGCGAGGTGGGCGACGGCGATACGGTCGTCCTTCGCCACCACCATGCGCTGACGGATGGCAGGGGCGCGGATCGGCTCGTTGCCTGGCTGGGCTCCGGGAGCGGCGACGCGCCTGACGACCCGCCGCCGCAGCAGGAGCGGCACGACGCGCCGGAGCGCCTGCTGGCCGCCATGGACCGCGACGAGCGGGTCGCGCTGGCGCGCGCGTACAAGGCCCACGTGCTGTCGCTCGGCCGCGCGCCCATCCTGTCGCTCGCGCGCGCCTGTCCTGGGGTGCGGCCCTCGGCCTCTCGCGTCCTCCGGCTCACGCTCTCGGCGGAGGAGACGCGCGCCTTCGATCTCCGGGCGCGCCAGCGAGCGCGGCTCGCCGAGACGAGCCTCATGCTGATCGCGGCGACGCGGCTCGCCGACCGGGCGCTCGCGGGCCGCGGCTTCGCCCCGCCGCACCACGTGATCCCGCTGCCCCTCTCGCTCGACCCCAAGGGGGGCGCGCGGCGGCTCTTCGGCAATCACCTCACGATGGCCCTGCTCTCGCTCGGCCGTGACGAGCTCCACGACGACGCGCGCGCGGTGGCCCGCCTCGCCGAGCAGCAGCGCGCCGTGGTGCGCGACAGGCTCGATCTCGCCATGATCGCCGCGCTCGATCTGGCCCGCTGGCTCCCCGGCCCGATCTACCGCTGGCTGGGGGATCAGCCCTTCCAGGGAGAGCTCGCCTCGCTGATCGTCTCGAACCCCGGCGCGGTGACGGTGGAGCGGTTCGCGGGGCTCCCTGTGCGCTCGGCGTACCCGCTGCCCGCGGTCGTCGCGCCGCCCGGCTTCCAGGTGATCTTCAGCCGCTTCGGCGGTCGCCTCTCCGCGTCGATCATCCACGGCGACGGGCTGCTCCGCCCGGACGAGGTGGAAGCGATGCCCGGCGCGCTCCGCGCCGAGCTGCTCGGAGAGCCCGCGCCGCCGGTCGGGGCCGCGGTATAAGGGCTCTCGTCATGCGCACGTTCGATATCGTCATCATCGGCAGCGGCATCGCCGGCGGCTTCCTCGCGCGGCAGCTCCGCCTCGCGTGCCCCGACCTCGGGGTCCTCGTGCTCGAGGCCGCCGAGGCGATGGAGGATTACAAGGTCGGCGAGAGCACGGTGGAGGTCGCGGCGAACTACATGGTTCGCCGGCTGAACCTCGGCACGTACCTCTACCAGCACCAGCTCCCCAAGAACGGGCTCCGCTTCTTCTTCGACTCTCCGGGCAAGGACCTCCCGCTGCCCCGGATGAGCGAGATCGGCTCCGACCACATGCCGTTCCACCCGAGCTTCCAGCTCGAGCGCGCGCGGCTGGAGCGCGATCTCGTGACCATGAACCGCGCCGCGGGCGCCGAGGTCGAGCTCGGCGCCAAGGTGGTCGACGTCTCGATCGACGGGCGCGGGCGGCACACGGTCGTCTACGAGCAGGGCGGTGAGCGGCGCGAGGTCGCCTGCCGCTGGGTGTGCGACGCCTCCGGTCGGCGGCACGTCCTCTTCCGCAAGCTCGGCGTGAAGGTGCACAAGGAGGCGCGGCTCAACACGGCGGCCGCGTGGGGCCGCTACCGCGGCGTCGCGGGGCTCGATGCGGTCACCGACGCGGCGTGGCGGTCGCGCGCGCGGTACACGTCGCGCCACCTGTCGACGAACCACTTCATGTACGACGGGTACTGGATCTGGTTCATCCCGCTCGCCGGCGATCTGATGAGCGTGGGCGTCGTGTTCGACAAGGACAGGATCGGCGCCGGGAACACGCCGGCCGGGAACGCGCCGGCCGGGGCGCTGCCCGGGCCGCGCACGCGCGCGGAGTTCGAGCGCTTCCTGGGCGCCCACCGCGCCGCGCGCGACCTGCTCGAGGGGGCGGAGCTCGAGGATTTCCAGAGCTATGCCCACCTGCCGTACCACGCGGAGCAGTACTTCTCGACCGACCGTTACGCCGTCACCGGCGAGGCCGGCGCGTTCACCGATCCCTTCTACAGCCCCGGATCCGATTTCATCGCGACCGCGAACGAGTTCATCACGCAGATGATCCTCTCCGACGTCCGCGGCGACCGCGCCGGGTTCGAGGAGAGGGTCGCGGCCTACGACGCGTACTACCGGTTCAAGTACGACAGCACGCTCCGTCTCTATGAGCGCATGTATCCGGTGTTCGGCTCCTTCGAGCTCTATCGGCTGAAGTACCTCCTCGACTTCAACAACTACTACAACCTCGTCGTCTGGCCGTTCATGGCCGACCGGGTGACCGACGTGGGTTGGATCCGGGAGGAGCTCAAGTTCACCGATCTCGTGCTGCGCGCCCTCTCGACGATGGGCGAGCACCTCGCGTCGCTGGCGAGCGACCTGCGCGCGCGGGGGGAGTACTTCGCGCAGAACGAGGGGCGCTTCGCCAACGGGCTGAACGGCGTTGCGCAGCTGGAGACGCGGCTCGGACCGGCCATCGACGAGCGGTTCCGGCGCGAGCAGGTCGACCGGGCGTATGGGAGCGTCTTCGCGGCGCTCGTCGAGAGGCGGCTCGGCGAGCAGGGCCTCTCCGACCGTGCTCGCCTCGTCTCGGAGCTCACCCTCCCGCAGGTGCTCGTGTTCCGCGACATCACGCCCGAGCGGCTCGCGCGCCTCCTTCAGCGCATCGGCGAGCGGATGACCAGGGAGCTCCGCGACGAGCTCCCGGGCGCAGGGATCGAGCGGATCGAGCTCGGCGCGGGCGGCGTGATCTCCGTGACAGGGCCCGCCGCGGGGACCGAGGCGCATGCCAACGCCCTGTCCCGGGCACAGGCGCTCTGGGACGCCTCGGCGGGATCGCTCGCCCACATCGCCCTCTGAGCCTGCTTTCGTGGCCTTCGGGGCCCCGGTCGTCGCCGGAGGCGAGCGCCTTGCGGCAGCCTCGACGAGCTCGCCGCGGTTTCTCCTGTACGCGCGCCCGTTCCGCAGTATCACACCGGCCGATGCGGTGGAGAGCAGCAGGTGGGCGTCTTGGTCAGTGGGCGATCTCTGTGGCGCTGTCGATGGGCGCTGTCGGCGCCTGCGTCGGCGCGGTCGCCGAGGGCGGCGCGCCGCCGCGGCAGGAGCCGCCGGATCAGGGGTGGATCACGGCGGCGACGCCTGACGCCGGCGGCGCTCCGCGGTGTCCGCACGGCGCGCTGGAGGATCCTCACCGTGGCTTCGTGCGGTGCCTAGAGCCGGGCGAGGCGGATGCCGGCTGGCTCCCCCCGTCGCCGCAGCCCGAGCCGCCCCCGCCCGACGGCGGCGCCCCGCCGCCCGACGGCGGCGCCCCCCCTCCCGACGGCGGTGTTCCCGGCGATGCCGGCCCCATCGACGGCGGCGTGCCCGACGCATCGATCGTGTCGGCCCCGCTCCCTCTCGTGGAGGTCAAGGAGCCCGAGTTCATGAACGGCGACGTCCCGAACGTGGCCAAGCGTCTAGAAAAGGTCGCCCCCGACCTGGCGAAGTGTGTTGCCGACAATGGCGGCCTCTCTGGCGCATCGGGCAGCATCAAGGTCCAGTTCCTCGTCCGGGTGCGTGGCCGCGCCGAGGGTGTCGAGATCCTCGACTCTCGGGGCATCACCTCCGACGCGCAGCGCTGCATCCGCCAGCTCCTCAAGAACAAGCCCATCGGCACCCCCAGCGCCGACCCCGTAGGCGTGACCGTCTCCCTCTCCCTTCGCGCCCCGAAATAACGCTCCCTTACAAAGACCCGAGCCACGTCATCCCGCGCGCGACCCCTGCCGGGACCACGACCCCCATCGGCCGCCCCGCCCCTTCCAAAGGCCCCCTTACAAAGAGCCAGGGCGGGCGGGGGTGGCGCGCGAGCGGGCGGCGGGGGTGGGCCCCACGAACCCCGAGGGCCGGCCCGCCCCGCAGCGCCCCCTCTCTGACCGAGTCTCCCGTCCAGCGCGCCCATAGCCCCCCAAAAGGCCCGAGTTCGTGGGGGGACCCCCGCCGCCCGCTCGCGCGCCACCCCCGCCCGCCCTGGCTCCGTCGCCCCTTGGGTTGACGCAGCCCCCACGGACTCTATCCTGCCGCGCCGCTGTGCCCGACCCGATGCTCACCCGCGAGATCGCCCGTCGAAAGACGTTCGCGATCATCTCCCACCCCGACGCTGGCAAGACCACCCTAACCGAGAAGCTCCTGCTGTACGGAGGCGCCATCCAGCTCGCCGGCGCCGTGAAGGCCAAGAAGGCGCGCGCTCACGCCGTGAGCGACTGGATGGAGATGGAGCGCGAGCGCGGCATCTCCATCTCGACCAGCGTTCTCCAGTTCCCGTACAAGGGCCGCCTCCTGAGCCTGGTCGACACCCCCGGCCACGCCGACTTCAGCGAGGACACCTACCGCGCGTTGATGGCGACCGACGCTGCCATCATGATCCTCGACTGCGCGAAGGGCGTCGAGACGCAGACGAAGAAGCTCTTCCGTGTCTGCAAGCTCCGGCAGATGCCGATCTTCACCTTCGTCAACAAGCTCGACCGCCCCGGGCGCGACCCGTTCGAGCTGATCGGCGAGGTCGAGGAGGTCCTCGGCATCGGCGTCTACCCCGTCACCTGGCCCATCTCGGCGGGCGGCAAGTTCCGCGGCGTCTACCATCGTGAGCGCAAGCAGGTCTTCCTCTTCGAGCTCGTCGCGCACGGCGCCGAGATCGCCCCGATGGAGGTCGTCTCGCTCGACGCGCCCGAGCTCGTCGAGGCGCTCGACGAGGAGGGCGCCCGCCAGCTGCGCGAGGACATCGAGCTCATCGACGCCGCCGGCGACGCGCTCGATCGCGACAAGCTCGCCCGCGGCGAGGTCACGCCCATGTTCTTCGGCAGCGCCATCACCAACTTCGGCCTGCCGCAGTTCCTGGACGCCTTCATCGAGCTCATGCCCCCGCCCGCGCCGCGCGGCAGCGACAAGGGCCCCATCGCCCCGGACGACGACCGCTTCACCGCGTTCGTCTTCAAGATCCAGGCGAACATGGACCGGGCTCACCGCGACAGGATCGCGTTCCTCCGCGTCTGCTCCGGCCGCTACGAGCGCGGGATGAAGGTGCACCACGTGCGCCTCGACCGCGACATCCGGCTCACCAACCCGGTGCAGTTCATGGCCCAGGAGCGCACGCTCGTGGAGGACGGCTTCGCGGGCGACATCATCGGCGTCTTCGACCCGGGGCTCTTCCTCATCGGCGACTCGCTCTGCAGCGGCTCGCCCGTGAAGTACGCCCCGCTGCCGCAGTTCCCGCCGGAGCAGTTCGCCCGCGTCGTCATGATCGATCCCATGAAGCGCAAGCAGCTCAAGAAGGGGCTCGAGCAGCTCGCGCAGGAGGGCTCGGTCCAGCTCTTCCGGCCGCCTGAGGGGCGGGAGGGCGAGGCGATCCTGGGGGTCGTGGGCGAGCTCCAGTTCGACGTCGTGAAGCACCGCCTCGCGGCCGAGTACGGCGTCGACGCCCGGATCGAGCGGCTCTCGTTCAGCCTGGCCCGCTGGGTCGAGGGCGAGCCGGTGCCCCTCGCGGAGCTCGAGTCGAACCTCTACGGCTATGGCGCCCTCGACGTGCACGGGAACCACGTCGTGCTCTTCAAGGGCGACTGGCAGCTCGACGCCTGCCAGAAGGCGTTCCCCAAGGCGCGCTTCGTCGAGCTCGGTGGTTCGATCTCCCCCGTCTGACCTTCCGCCGCGCGCGGCCCTCCTCGGCCGCGCGCGGATCGCCGCTACTCCGCGAGCAACGCCGGGAGGTGCCGCACGGACGGTGAGCCGTGGCTGAGCAGGCGGTCGTGGTAGGCGCGCTCGGTGAAGCCCGGCTTGCGCTCGTGCTCGGCGCGCAGGCGCATCATCTCGGTGAAGCCGTGGAAGTACGTGGTGAGCTGCGCGCTCGTGAGCCGGGCGCGCCGCCACTTGCCGACGGCCTCGCCTTCCTCCTGGAAGGCGTCCTTCGTCATGAGCGCGAGCGCCTCTTCCTCGCCCATGGTGCCCGCGTGCACCCCGTGGTCGAGGAGAGCGTTCACCGACATGCGAAGCACCATCTTCTGGCGCTGCATCCGCACCCTCGGGCCGCCGAAGCCGTGGTGGGCCATCAGCC
Organism: Sorangium sp. So ce693; assembly: GCF_051521375.1. NCBI lineage: Bacteria > Pseudomonadati > Myxococcota > Polyangiales > Polyangiaceae > Sorangium > Sorangium sp. So ce693. The sequence goes on along the minus strand of NZ_CP150347.1, from coordinate 9,055,252 downwards.
ACTCGGTGTAGACCGCCCACCCCTCGACGAACGGGCCGCTCGAGAAGACCGCGCGGAACTTCGAGGGGAACCTGTTGTTGTGCATGAGCTGCAGGAAGTGGCCCGGCATCGCCTCGTGGACGGTGAGGTCGGCGAGCATGCTCGAGTTGTACTCGCGGTAGAACGAGTCCACGCGCGCCTTCGGCCAGTCCTTCGGCGTCGGCGCGATCGCGAAGAACGTCTCCTGCTTCGCCTCGAGCGGGCCGGACGCGTCGCAGTAGGCGATCGCGACGCCGCGGCGGTACTCGGGCATCTCGATCACCCGGCAGGGCTCCTCCGGGATGCGCACGAGGTCGTGTGCGCGGACGAAGTCGGTCGCCTTCGCGAGGAGCTCCTCGGACGCCTTCACGATGGTCGCGTTCGTCGGGTGATCGGCCGCGAGCGCGTCGAGCACCTTCCGGATCGCGGCCATCTTCTCGTCCTGCGCCTCGACCCTCGGGAAGGGCTGCTTCCCGAAGAGCGCCGGCCAGAGCTCCCTCGAGGTCTCGAGCATCTCGGCGTGCGTCGCCGCGAGCAGCGCGCGGGCGCTCGCGACAACGCCGTCGATGTCGATGGCGGCGTCGTCCAGCGTGAACCGGAGCTTCTTCTCGAAGCGCGCGCGCCCCAGCCGGAAGTCGCCGTCGCTCCTCGGGAGCAGGTCCTTCTCGAGGAACGCCTGGAAGCCCTCGAGCGCCGCCGCCGCCGCCCTCGCGGCCGCGTCGAGCTCGGCCTGCTGCGCCGGGGCCGACGCGAACAGCGCCGGGAGCTCGGACTTGCAGAGCGCGATGAGCCCCTTGTTCTGCGCGATCGCCGTCTCGGTGTGGATGCGCGGCGGCGCCGCCGTGAGGCGCTGCTCCGCAGCCCGCACGAGCGCGGGGACGCCCGAGAGGCGACCCCGGAGGCTCCGCAGGCGCTCCTCGAGCGGCGCGAAGCTCCTCGTGATCAGGGGATCGAGCCCGTCGCCGACGAGGCCCGTGTACACCATCGGGTTCCACGTCGCCTCGCGGAGCTCGTCGATCGCGAACAGCCAGGAGCGCAGCTGGTTCTCCATCATGGCCGCGTCGACGCGGCTCTCGACGCCCAGGCTCGCCGTGGGCAGCGCTCCGAGCTCGGCCAGCGCCGCCTCGATCGTGCGCCTGCGCGAGGCCTCGCCCTGCTCGGTGACGTCCGGCCACGCGGCGTCGTACCGGTGGTCCCCCGCCTCGGTGGCGCGGACCGGCTCGTCGCGCAGGTACTCCTCGAGCACGCGCGCCGACAAGGCCGCGAGCGCCTGCTCGGCGCCCGCTTCGCCGGATCGAGCGTCGGCCGGGCTCACGACGGCCGCCTTCGTGACGGGCGGCGGGACTGCGCGCTCGGTCGACCCGCACGCGCAGAGCAGCGCGACGAGCAGGGGCAGGTGGGCGCGGAGCGATCTGCGGGAGAACGAGAGCTCATCGAAGAGACCATGGTGTCGCACCCACGCCTCCTAGCGCCAGCTCGCCGAGAAGGGAACGTGCCGAGCGGCGGCATCGGGCTCAATGCGCGCTGCCGAGCGAGGCCTTCGCGAGGCGGGAGATGCCGTCCACATCGCCGTGCACCGCGTCGAGCAGCGGGCCGAGCGCGAGGCGGAGCGGCTTCGAGTTCGGGTGACGGAGGATGCGCGCCACGCTCTCGGCCGCCAGCTCGTTCAGATCCTGCTCCGCGTAGCGATCGATGTGGGCGCTCGACAGCGCGAGGCCCGGGAAGGCGGTGCGGCAGAGCGCGTCGATCAGCTCTCCCGCGACGCCCGCCGCGATGTTCGCGGCGCCCAGCGCGGCCCGGGCCTTCTGCGCGCTGATCGCGCACGACTCCGTGCGCAGCTGGCTGATCACGGGCGAGCCGAGCACCGTGTGCCAGCGGGAGAGCTCGGCGGCCCGGCTCGCCTCGAACTCACCCGGCGGCGCCTCGGAGACGGGCAACAGCGCGGCCAGCTGATCGGCCGCGCCCGGATCGATCGCGACGCGGCGCACGATGATCAGGTCGTGCGCCCGCAGGCATCCGAGGAGCAGCCGCGTGGACGCGTCGCGCAGCAGCGGCGCGAGCGCGGCCGCGATCACGGTGGGGGGCGAGCCGATGAGCCCCGGGCTCGACCCCCGCGCGGCGCCCGCGCCGCCAGCGCGGGAGCGTGGCGCGCCGGAGCTCGGCGGCGAGCGCACGCTGATGGGCGGCGGGATGCTCGACGGCGTGTTGCGACCGACGGCCGGCGGCGCGCCGGGAGCCTGCGACAGGGCGCGGCTGCTGGCCGGCGACACGCCGGTGGGCCGGCTCACGCCGACCGGCGAGGGCTTGTTCGACTGCGTGCGCGCGCCCACGGTCCGCGTGGGATCCTGGACCGACGTCGGCTCGCCGCGCCGCGACTGCGTGGTGCGCTCGGTCACAACGTGAAGCGCCGCGAGCTCGATCGCGCGGAGCCCCGGGATGCCGCGCGGCGCGCGGTCCGCGATGGCCGCGGCGAGATCGGCCTCCTTGCCGAGGAGCGGCTCGTGCTCTGCGGCCTCGCGCAGCAGGTCTCCGGCGAGCTGCGCGCACCGCTCCGCGGCCCTGTCCGCGGCGCTCCGCGTCTGCGGCTCCTTGAAATAGAGCGTTAACTTTCCCCGCACGGTCTCCCGATGCGTGTCCGCCGTGACGACCTGCGACGCGCTCTCGACGTTGGCAGGTTCACGCCCCCCGAAAGGCCAGAATCCCATGCGCCCATTGTCGCGCGATCCTGGGCCCGGGCGCGAGCGCTTCGAGCGCTCGCGCCCTCACGCTCGCTCAATGGCGAGGCGGAACGGAGACATAGCGATTGCCGCGTTCGTAGAATCGCCACGGCTTCTTCGCCCACGCACCTGCATAGTCGACGTTGATGCGAGGCGACCTTCCGATGGGCCCAGCAGCGCCCGGGAGCAGCGAGAGCTGCGCTCCGCAGACATCCATCCCGTACGCGGAGCGGTCGAGCCCCAGCGCCTTGCACAGCTTCCCCGGCCCGTTGGTGAGCTCGATCCGCCCAGGCGCGACGCCCCGCCGGCGGCTCATGAGCGGGAGGCCGATCATCGGCTCGATGGCGCGGATGAGGACAGCGTGCGGCTCTCCCTCCGAGGCCACGACGATGTTGAACGCCCAGTGCATGCCGTAGAGCTGGAACAGGTACGCATAGCCCGCCGGGCCAAACATGACCTCCGTCCGCACGGTCCGTCGCCCGCCCGCGCTGTGCGCGGCGAGGTCTTCCGGGCCGCGGTACGCCTCGGTCTCGACGATGCGCCCCGCGGCGGTGCCCTCGGGCGTCGTATGGACGAGCACCTTCCCGATGCACGCCCGCGCGACGACGAGCGCGGGGCGAGCGTAGAAGTCACGCGGCAGCGGCGCCGCTCCGTCGAGGAGCGCGGCGCCTTCGCTGGGCTCGGGGGTGGGGCGCACGGCGGGGGCTCCGCGCTCACCCCGCGGGGGGGCGCGCCGCCCGGAAGCGCTTGTCGATGAACGAGAGCACGTCGTCGCGGTGCTTCCTGGCCTGGAACTCGTGGTGGAAGACCGCAGCGATCTCCAGGGCGGGCGTGATGACGTAGGTGATCCGCCGGGCGAGGCCGATGAGCGGCCAGAGGACGCCGTAGGCGCGGCACACGCTGCGATCGCGGTCGGCGATCATCGGGTAAGGGACCTGCTGCGCCTCGGCGAACCGGCACTGCGTCGTGTGGTCGTCGGTGCTGACGCCGACGATGCTGGCGCCCGCGAGCGCGATCTCGGCGTGGTTGTCGCGGAAGAGCTGGGCCTCGACGGTGCAGTCGGGCGTGAAGGCCTTCGGGAAGAAGTACACGACCGTGCAGAGCCCACCCTGCGCCGACAGCACGAAGCGCTGGCCGTCGATGGCCAGCGTGTCGATCTCCGGCGCGCGCTCGCCGACCTTCAGCATGCCGACGCAATCTGCCGCAAGTCGCCCCCGGCGTCGACTGTGGCAAGGCGCCGCGGCCACGCTCCGCGGCGTCCCGGCGGGGCCGTCAGCGTCCGTCGGGTGTCGTCAGGGAGCGTCGACCGTCGTCGACCGTCTTCAGGCGTCTTCAACCGTCTTCAACTGTCGATTCCGAGCCGCTTCAGCCTGTAATAGAGGGTCGTGCGCTGCATGCCGAACTGCCGCGCGACCTCCGCCTTGTTCCCTCCGCAGCGGTCCAGCGCGGCGAGGAGCTCCCGCCGCTCGATGTCGTCGAGCTGGGAGCTCAGGTCGAGCCTTGGCCGGGCGCACGCCGGCGCGGCGGGCTCTTTTCCGGCCGGTTCCGCCTCCGGCTCCGCCGGCGCGGCGGCCCTGGGCGCGCGCGCGGGCGGCTCGGCCGGCTGCGCGCGCGCCGTGAACGCGAGGTGCTCGGGCAGGATCACGTCGCCGCGCGACAGGATGGCGGCGCGCTCGACCACGTTCTCCAGCTCCCGCGTGTTCCCCGGCCACGCGTACGCCGCGAGCTTCGCGATCGCCTCGTCCGAGAGCGCGGTGGCCGCGCGGGCGTTGCGCCGCGCGACCTTGCGCAGGAAGTGCTCGGCGAGGGCGCGGATGTCCTCGCGCCGCTCCCGGAGCGGCGGCAGCCGGAGCGGGAACACCGAGAGCCGGGAGACGAGCTCGGGCAGCACGCCCGCGCGCGCCCAGGCCTCGTCGATGCCGGGCGTGAGCGACAGCACGACGCGCACGTCGACGCGCGTGGTCTCCGTCGACCCGAGCCGCTCGATCTCGCCGTCGGTGAGCACGCGGAGCAGCCTCGCCTGGAGCGAGGGCGTGAGCGGCGCCGGCTCGTCGAGGTAGATCGTCCCCCGGTGGGCGAGCTCGAGCCGGCCTGCGCGCTCGGCGAACGCGCCGTCGAAGGCGCCTCGCCGCCAGCCGAACAGCTCGCGCTCGAGCGTGTCGCCCCGGAACGCGGCGCAGGTCACCTTGACGAACGGCTGCTCTTCCCGCGGGGAGCCCACGTGGATCGCCCGGGCGACGACCTCCTTCTCCGCCCCTTCCTCGCCCTCGATCAGCACGTGCGTCGCCGCCTTCGCCACCTCGCCGATCCGGGCGGCGACCTCGCGCATGGCCTCGCTCTCGCCGGCGATCTCGCCGAAATCGATCGGGTCCCGCTGCTCGCGCTCGAGGTAGCCCGCGTACTGCGCGAGCTGCTCGCGCAGCCGCCGGTTCTCCCGGAGGGTGGCGACCCCCGTGATCGCCTGCCGGAGGATGACGGCGAGCTCCTTCGAGTTCCAGGGCTTCTGGACGTAGCGGTCGACCGCGCCCGAGTTGACCGCGTCGATGAGCACCGTCATGTCCGCGTAGGCGGTGAGCAGCACGCCCGCCGCGTCGGGCCGCCGCTCCTTCGCCTGCTTGAGGAACTCGATACCGCTCATCCCCGGCATTCGCTGGTCCGCCACGATCACCGCAGGATCGAGGCGGTCGAGGAGCGAGAGGGCCTCGGCGCCGCCCAGCGCATAATGGATCTTGAACGACTTCCTGAAGGCGAACCGGAACGCGTCGAGGTTGTCCTGCTCGTCGTCGACGACGAGGACGTCGAAGCTGTTCCAGTCCAGATCGCGCATCGGGTCGCCCTGCCTCCCAGAGTTACTACAGCTCGGCACGATCGCGACAGCGGAGGTGCGTGCTCGACGGGGGGACGGCGCGGCGGCGCTCGGGCGCGCGCGCGTCCGCCTGCACCCGGGCGGAGGCGAGCGCTCTTCCGACCGCGACGCCGGCGAGGTCGGGCGGATCGATTTCTCCGCCGGCCCGGAAATACGCGGTAAGCTCCGCCCCCGCCCGCGAAGAGGGCGGGCTGGGCGAGCCCCACACGGAGGAAGCCGGATCATGCTCGAGGACGTCATCAAGGAGCTGCGCGACGGGATCGAAAAGGCCATCGAAGCTCTCCGGCGAGACCTGGCGAAGGTGCGCACCGGGCGCGCGAACGCGGCCATGCTCGACGGCATCCGCGTCGACTACTACGGCGTGCCGACGCCGATCGTGCAGATGGCCACGGTGTCCGTGCCGGAGCCGCGGCTCATCAGCGTCAAGCCCTGGGAGAAGAACCAGGTGAAGGCGATCGAGAAGGCGATCCGGGAGAGCGATCTCGGCCTGAATCCCCAGGTGGACGCGGATCTCATCCGACTCCCGATCCCGCCGCTGACGGAGGAGCGGCGCAGGGAGATGGTGAAGCTGACGAAGAAGAACGGAGAGGACTGTAAAGTTGCCATCCGGAAGCACCGCCGGGACGCGAACGAGATGATCGACTCGCTCGAGAAGGACGGCGACGTCAGCGGCGACGAGGCCGACCGGGCCAAGAAGAAGGTCGACGACGTGGTGGCCGAGGGGACGAAGCAGGTCGACACGGTGATCGCCGGCAAGGAAAAGGACATCCTGGACGTGTGAGCGGGCCCTCGGCCGGGCGGGCGTCGGCGACCGAGCCGGAGCCCCCGTGCGGCCGCCCATCCCCGCAGCGCGCGATGGGGCCGGGCTCTTCGAGGAGGGCGATGCGCGGTGGGCGACATCGCCTGCCGGCAGCGCCCTTCGTGTCGTGACGCCGCGCGCGCCGAGCCCGGCCCGGCCTGATGATGCCTCGCAGCCTCGTTGTCCTGCGCTCGCGTGACCCGCGACCGTGCCCGCGCCCGCGCCGGCGCTCGCGTCCGAGCGCCATGGGGCGAGGCGCGCCCGGGACCAGCCCAGCTCACAATGGGCCGTCCCGTGAAGCAAAGAAGTGAAAAAGAGGCTTGCGGTCCCCCCCGTCGGAGTCGGTAGGATCGGGAAGGTCGGCGAGTGGGCGTGCGAAGGCGTGACGAGAAGGCGCGAGAAGGCTCTGAAGACGCCCATTAGGGTGCGAGAGGCCCTGCTTGACAGGTTTTCGCTAGCGTGAAATGGTTGGTGTTCGAAGCCGAAGGCCCGGAGCCGTCTCAAGGATTCCCGAGGTTATGCGAGCGATCGCTTCAGGAATGACGGACGTTGGTCTCCAACGCGACCACAACGAGGACAGCTACGCCGTCCTGTCGGAGTACGACCTGTTCATCGTCGCGGACGGCATGGGGGGCCACCGCGCGGGGGACGTAGCCAGCAAGCTGGCGACCGAGTCGATCGCGGACTTCTTCCGGTCCACGTCGCGGGAGGACGCCACCTGGCCATTCCACTTCGACACCAGCTTGTCGGAGGAGGAGAACCGGCTCCAGGCGGGCATCCGGGTCGCGAACCGCCAGATCTTCGAGCGCAGCATCCGGTCGCGCGACTGCGCCGGGATGGGCACGACGGTCGTGGGGGCGCTCTTCTCGAAGAAGAAGAACCGGATCTACGTCGGCCACGTCGGCGACAGCCGCGCGTACCGTGTCCGCAAGGGCTCGATCAGCCAGCTGACGCGCGATCACTCGCTGTTCAACGACTACATCATGGCGATGCCCGAGCTCACCGAGGAGCAGCGGGCCGAGCTTCCGCGCAACGTCATCACCCGCGCGCTCGGGATGCACGACAGCGTCTCCGTGGATCTGCTCAGCGATGAGCCGCAGCCCGGCGATGTCTACCTGCTCTGCTCCGACGGCCTGAGCGGGATGCTCTCGGACGACCAGATCCTCCACATCGTGAGCTCGACCGAGGAGGTCCCGGAGATGTGCCGCCGCCTCATCGCCAAGGCGAACGAGAACGGCGGAGAGGACAACATCACGGCGCTCGTGATCCGGATCGACGAGCAGGACGACGCCGAGCTCCCGAACAGCGCGACGATCGGCCCGCCCGCCGACTCGCAGCAGGTCAGCATGGGCGATCGGTCGACGGTCCCGGCGGTGTCGGCCTCGCGCTCCGAGAAGAGCTGACGCGCGCGGCGCGCCCCCCCGCGCGCGCCGCCTGTCAACAGCCAGCCGCCAGCGCCGCTCAGCCTCCGCAGCTGTCGAAGGCCAGGACGCCCAGCCTGAGCTGGCATATCTCGCCTTCGTTCAGCATCGCCGGGCACTCGAAGCCGACCCAGATCTTGCCCGCGTCGACCCCCTGCTTGCCCGCGAACCAGAACTTACACGGGGCCGCGGTATCGGAGTAGAAGGTCTGGCCCCCCGTCTTCGCCGAGGAGAAGCTGATGCTGCCGGTGGCCGGCGCGTCCTGGGTCGCCGCGGGGGAGATGGCGTCGATCTTGACGTGGATCTCCGCCGCTTCGGCGGGGTTCTTGGCCACCGCCGAGACGGAGAAGGTGCCCGAGCCGGACACGGAGCAGTCGACCGAGGCGTTGTCCTCTCCGTCGGTGACCAGCCGGACCTTCTGGTCAGAGGACACCTCGCCGAGGATCGCCCGGTGCCCCGGTGCGGAGCAGTCGGCGCCAGGGTCGGCGAAGTTCATGGTGTAGGCGCCGCGCGGGGTCGACGGCTCCGCGCCGCTGCAGCCGAGGCCGAGGAGGGGGAGGAGGCCGAGCACGGGCACGAAGCCGAGGCGAGCGAGACGCATGGAAAGCTCCGGTGGTAGGTGGCGGCCCCGAGGCCGCTCCTCGCTTCTATCGTACTCGGGGGCCCGCGATCAAACGGCGGCCGCGCCGCGCGCGTTCCCTCGCGCTTACGTGCCCGTCGCGCGCGTGTGCGCGTCGTCCAGCGCCTGGGCGACGTCGTTCCAGAGGTCCTCGCTGGCCTCCAGGCCCACCGAGAGCCGGAGGAGGCCGTCGGCGATGCCGAGCGCCTCCCGCGCCGCCGCGGGCACGGAGGCGTGGGTCATGAGGGCGGGGTGCTCGGCGAGCGACTCGACGCCGCCGAGGCTCTCGGCGCAGGCGAAGATCGCGAGCCGCTCGAGGAACCGCGAGGCGACGGGGAGGCCGCCGCGCACGAGGAACGAGATCATCGCCCCGGGCGCGCGCATCTGCCGCGCGGCGAGCGCGTGGCCGGCGTGCGTGGCGAGGCCGGGATAGTGCACCGCCTGGACGGCGGGGTGCTCGGCGAGCCGCTCGGCGATGAGCGCGGCCGACGCGCACTGCTGGCGCACGCGCACGCCGAGCGTCTTGATCCCGCGGAGCACGAGGTAGCAGTCGAACGGGCTCGGGACGGCGCCGATCGCGTTCTGCAGGAACCCGACCCGCTCCGCGAGCGCGTCCTCGGACGTGACCAGCGCGCCGCTCACGACGTCCGAGTGCCCGTTCAGGTACTTGGTGCTCGAGTGCGCCACGACGTGAGCGCCGAGGTCGAGCGGCCGCTGGAGCACCGGCGTTGCGAAGGTGTTGTCGACGACGAGCAGCGCCCCGTGCGCGCGCGCGATCTCGGCGAGCCCTGCGATGTCGAAGATCTTGAGCATGGGGTTCGTCGGGGTCTCGATCCAGATCATCCGCGTGACCGGGGTGAGGGCCTTGCGGACGACGTCGAGGTCGCTCATGTCGACCGAGGTCGAGGCGAGGCCCATCGGCCGCATGACCTTGTCGAAGAGCCGGAAGGTGCCGCCGTAGACGTCATCGCCCGAGAGCACGTGATCTCCTGGGCGGAGCGTGTGGAGCAGGGTCGCGGTCGCCGCGGAGCCGCTGCCGAACGCGAAGCCATGGCGCCCCCCTTCGAGTGCGGCGACGCACGCCTCGAGCGCCTTGCGGGTGGGGTTGCCGCTGCGGGAGTACTCGAACCCCTTGTGGTGGCCCGGCCGCTCCTGGGCGAAGGTGCTCGAGAGGACGATCGGCGTCATGACCGCGCCGCTCGTCGGATCCGGCGGCTGTCCGGCGTGGATCGCGAGCGTGTCGAGGCCGAGCTTGTCGTGACCTAGGTGGGGCTTCATGCGGGCGAGACTTATCTCATGGGCCGCGTGCGTCCACGGTTTTGGCGCGCAGGAGGGCCGCGTCAGCGCGCCGCCTCGGGGCCATCCGGAGCGGCCGCGTCGAAGGCGTCGAGCAGCGCCCGCGCCGTCCCGACGCGGCGCTCCGGATCGCGATCGAGCGCGCGAGCGAGCGCCCGGCGCTGGCCCGGCGAGAGCGCGTCCGTGGCGGAGAGCGCATCGAGGCAGAGGCCGGATTCGCTGATCTCGACGAGCGCCGCGGCCTGCTCGCGCGCGCGCGTGAGGGGCGCGCCGGTGGCGAAGGAGACGAGGGTCGCCGCCATGGAGTAGACGTCGCCGCGCTGGGTCGGCGGGGATTCGCCGCGGGCGATCTCGGGGGCAACGAAGGGAACCGTGCCCCGGTCGGCGGTCTCGAGGTCCGGATCCATGTCGCGGAACCGCGCGGCCCCGAGGTCGACGAGGCCGACGTCGCCGAGCGGGCCCAGCAGCACGTGATCGGGGCCGAGATCGCCGTGAACGAAGCGGATCGGGCCTCCGGCGTCCTCGAGCTCCTGGAGCTCGGCGAGCGTCTCGATCGCGGCCCTGGCGACGTGGGTGATGAGCGACGCGGGCGGCGGCCGGCCGCGGCCGCGCCATCCGTCGAGCACGTCGCGGAGGGAGGTGCCCTCGCGCCGGCTCTCGAGGAGGAACGGGCCATGGCGATCGGCGCCGACGCGCGCGAGCGCGGGCAGGGCAGGGTGGCGGACGAGGGAGAGGGCCTTCGCCTCGCGGACCATGGCGGCCCGCCCCGCGTGCTCGTGGAGGACGCCGGGGACGAGGCGCTTGCACACGAGCGTGGGGCCGGGCGGCGAGCCTCCGAGCCGGACAAGCGCGACGTCGAACGTGGCGCCGGCGCCGAGGTGCTCGATCAGCTGGGTGCCGTCGGGAGCGGGGTAGGGCATGCCGGCCGCCTGTGGCCCCTCACGCGCCCGCTTGCCGGGCAGCAACCAGCTCGTCGCACTCGCGAAGCCACGCCTGCGCCTCCTTTGCGCCGTCGCCGCCGCGGAGGGCGAGCGGCCACCGCGCGTCGCGCCAGCGCGCCGCGAACTCGGCCCAGCGCGCCGGCGCCTCGCGGCGCCCGGCCAGGGCGGCGACCCTGTCATCGATGCTCTGGAACGGAAACACCGGCTTGCCGAGCCCGAACCGCGCCTGCACCCAGTGGACCACGCCGATGCGGAGCCCGTACCGGCAGCGGCGGCTCTCCTCGTCGACGCCCACCACCGGCGACCTCCAGTCGAGGTGGATGTCGTCGAGCTCCGGCGGCCGCGGTTCGTGTTTGCCGACGCAGAGGTGGACCGCCTCATGATCCGGCCGGTGCACCTCGCGCCAGCTGTCCGCGTCGCGCGGCTCGCCGCCCCGGAAGAGCTCCGCGACGCTCGCCGCGAGCGAGCCGAGCAGCGCGCCCCGCTGGTGCTCGATCCCCCCGAGGATCGTGTCGCGCGCCACGCGGCGGCCGCCCGCTCCCGCGAAGCGGTGGTCGAGGCGCTCGCGCATGGCCGCCGGCTCCACGTAGACCACTTTGAAACCGGCGCTCCCCCCGCACCAGACGTTGCGCAGATACCTGATCTGCATCCACAGGTCGAGCGTTGGGTCGATGTCGCGGAGTCGCTCGAAGATGCGCACAACGACGTTGACGCACGTCGGCCCGAACCGGGTGAGCGCCTCGCCGAGGTCGCGTGGCTCGGGGGCGCCCCAGAACGCATTGCCCAGGTTGAGCTCCGCCCCGGGGCAGCGCGCGAGCCGGTCGGCGAGGCTCCTCTCCAGCGCCTCGCGCAGCGGGCCCGCGAGCACAGCCACGTGCGGGCCGGCCCCGGCGTCGAGTGAACCGGTCATGCGACCATCGTATCACGCCTGCCCGCGCGGCTCCGAGCCGGGGCCCCGGCCGCCTGTGGGATGACGGCGCACCTGCACGGGAGGAGGGCGGCGGCCAACTTTTCTCCGCATCATGCGGCAACTCACTGCGTTCAGCGCGAACGTGATAGAAGTCGTGGGCACCGGCATGGATCCCAAGATCTTGGAGATGCTCTTCATCGCCGTCAGCAACGGCGTCGCCCTCTTCATCGGCGCTTACCTGGCGCGGAGATCGGCAGATCTCAGCGCGGAGCGGCGGGCCGAGCACGAGGAGAGAGCGGAGCTCCAGAGACAGCGGCGAGAAGCGCTCTTGGAGCGACTGGCGCTCCAGCGGCGCGCGCTCGACGACTACGCGCGGATGATCGTCCGGTGGTCGTCGGTGCCTTCGTCCGGAGCGCCGCGCACGAAGGAGGAGGACCTCGCGGCGGACCAGGAGTCCATCGCGATGTACGCGCAGATGGCCAACGCGTACGGGAGTCGCCAGTTCGCCGAGCAGGCCGCCGCGACGCTGCACGCCGTGCGCGCCGGCCGGGGCAACGTCCAGGTGTTCCCGTTCGCCGTGCAGATCGCCTCCGCCTGCTACCAGGAGATGATCCGGGCGATCTCCGAGCTCGAGAAGGAGATCGGCCTGCCGGCGCCGCGGTCGCCCGCGCGGCCGTTCCTCCCGGACGAGGAGCTCGCGAAGGAGGCGACTCGGCTGTTCTCAAGGAACGTCGTGGAGCGCTCCGGGATCGATCTCGGCATGGTCGACCAGATCCTGGAGCGCGTCCGGGTGAACCCGTCGTCCGAGGAGACGGACAGCCCCAGGTAGCGCCCACCCCGCCGGCTTCACTGGCTCCATCCCGCCCGGATGAGCGCGTAGAAGAGGAGGAGCCGAGGCACCCGGAACAGCACCATGGTCAAGAAGTAGCGCAGCGGGATCCGGTACAGCCCGGACAGGTAGCAGAGCATCGAGAAGGGGATCGGCGAGATGCTCCCGATCGCGATCGCCCAGTACCCGTAACGTTCGAAGAGCCGGTCTATCCTGGGCCGCGTCCGCTCGATGCGCGCCGCGAAGAGGCGGAGCCGCGCGATGCGGCCGGCGAGGCGGTAACCCGTGCAGCCGCCGGCGAGCGAGGCGGCCGAGATGGCGATCAGGGGCGCGACCTGCGAGCCCCCCGACGTGATCGCGGTCAGCATGTAGAACTGCGGCGGGATCGGGAACGAGAACGCATCGGCGAGGAAGGTGCCGACGAACATCCCGGCGAGGCCGAAGCGGTCCACGAACCCGCGGCCGAGCGCGTCGAGCTGTTCGCGCGCGAGGTGCGCCGCGAGCGCGATCCCCGCGAAGAGCGCGGACAGGCTCAGCGCCAGCTGGATCAGCGTGCGCCACAGATCTCGCCGATCGCCGCGCGGGCGCGGCTCGCCCTGCCGAGGCGTCAGATCGCCTCCAGCCGGCGGCGCTGCAGCCGCTCGATGATCCGCCTGCTGCGGAGGGTGCTTTGAAATATCCGCGTCGCCTTCTCGAGGGCGTCGAGGAGCTTCTCCTCGGCGCCGTCTTTATCGACATAGGCGAAGGGCCGGTGCGCGTTGATGGCCTCGAACGAGTCCTTCTCGTCCTGATGAGCCGAATAGAAGATGACGGGCACTTCGGGCTGCAACTTGCGGATCTGGTCGCAGACCCAGAACCCCTCCTGCCCTGACATCCGCACATCGACGATCACCGCGCACGTGTCCTCGGTGAAGGCGGCGACCCCGTCCACGGCCGAGGAGCATACGACGAGGCGATATCGCTTCGAGAGGAGGGCGCCGAGCGGCTCCCAGATGCTCCTGTCCCCGTCGACCAAGAGCACGAGAGGAAGCCGCGTGGAGTCGGGCGTCTCGCGATCCGGTCGCTCGCCTGGATCGGCTTCGAGCAGGGTGTCGGATTCCTTGGAGGGCATTCGTCGTCGATCGGGGAGGGCGCGTCAGGAGCCGCGATGACGCAATGTACCACGCCCGGCGCATCGGGCCAGCGCCGGGGCGCGCGGGGACGGCAGCGGGAACCGAGATGACGTCGGCGCGGGGCCGAGGTGTTCGCATTTCGGCGTTTCGCGTGCCGTCGCGCGGTGGGCGGCGGCCAGGGATTCGTCTATGCTCGGCGCGGAGGCGTGGCCTCATGGTGAGGCGCGCTGGCCTCCTGCAAAGCGCTGCTACCGTGCCGGGTCGCGCGCTCGCTTTCTTCTCGTGCGCTGACGCGGGCTGCCGGTCGGCAGCGGGTCGCCCACCGGGGAGAGTCGCCGTTCCACAACCGAGGTGAGCTGCCCATGAAGAACGCAGAACTCCGATCGATCTTGCCCGTCATCGCCGCCGTCCTCGGCCTCTTTGCCGCAGGGGCCGCAGGGTGCAAAGACGAAGAGATCCTGAACGCATGCAGCGAGCTCTGCAAGCACCGCATCCTCTGCGCGGAGGAAAACGATACTCCGCCGCCGAGCAAGACGAGCTGCGAGACCGCGTGCCTTGGCCTCGAGGGGAATGACCTCGTAGAGCGAACCGAGGAGTGCGTGAACGAGGCGTCCTGTGATTACGTCGCGTGCGCGGACCCTTGAACGCGGCGTCCGAGCCCGCGCGCGGGAGGCGGGGGCGCCTCGCCTCCCGGACGGATGGCGCGAGGAGGGGCGGCGCGATCAGGGCTCCGCGTCGCACTCGGGCGCGTCGCGGAGCGGGCCCGAGGCGCGCGGTCCATCGAAGTGCAGGAGCTCGAGATCGACGAGCTCGAGGCGCTTGAGCGTCAGATCCAGCGGGCCGACCGACACGCCTGCCACCGCCTCGGCGTAGGCTCGCACGCCGCCGTCGACCCGCGCGTCGTACGAGCAGTAGGGCGGCGCGCTCTCCGCCGTGACGCGCGCGTACGCCTGGACTCCGACGTTCGGCCCGACGATGCCGTACAGGCGCGCCCGGAGCTCCGCGCCGGCGCTCACCTTGCCGGACGCCGTGATCAGGCCGGGCGCTCCGATCGAGGCCGAGCCCGAGGCCGAGCCGGACGGCTCCCAGATGGTGCTCCAGTTGCCATTCCGGTAGTCGACCCCGGCCTCGATCTCGGCGGTCGCCTGCGCCTCGGCGTCCACCTCGGCGGCCGTGAAGGACAGCCCCAGATCCGCCTTCGCTCTCGGCACGACGTCCGTCGTGACGACGACGGGGACCGGGCCCACCCAGAAGGTCAGCGTCGGCAGCGGTATGCTCAGGGCGCCCCCGGCGAGCTCCAAGAGGTCGACCGAGCAGGTCCCCGTGACCGTGCCGGTGCCCTGGAGCCTGGCGCTCACGTCGAGCTGGCCCGACGTGACGAGGCGGAGCTGCTTCAGCTCCGGCACCGGGTTGAGCTTGCTCCTCGGGCCGACATGGACCTCGAGGTCGAGCGCCGGCGAGAGCTCGGCCGTGACGTCGAGCGCCGCCGTCCCGTGCGCGGTGACCCCGCACGACGCCGGGAGCGAGGCCGAGGAGAGCTCGAGGAGCTTCATGGAGGCGCCGGACGAGATCTTCAGGGCTTCCGCCGCGCTCGCGATCTGCTCGTCGTCCTCCACGCCGAGCTCGCGGGTGCGCGCGACGTGATCGTCGATGGCGCGCGCGTACTCGCGCGCGTCGTAGTGGACGTGGAAGTGGCCCTCGGTGATGAACTCCGTCAGAGGAGCGGGCGTCGTCGCGAGCGCCACACGCGTCGCGTCGATCGTGCGCACGCTCACGACGCGGGCGAGGTAGCCGCCTCCCTGCGTGCCGCCGAGCACGTCGCCCGCGGCGAAGGGCGCCATGCTGCCGTCATGGGTGATGACGAGCTCGTGGTCCTCGAGCGCTGCAGCGACGAACCCCGGCTCCTTCTCGGGCACGCGAGCGCGCTCCGAGAGCGTGAGCGGGCGGACGACATCGACGGTGCCGGGGGCCGGCAACTCGGTAGGATCCGCAGCATCGCTCGAATCCACGGCGCACGCCGCGAGCTGAGGTGCGCTGATCGCGATGAACACGGCGGAGATGAGGCGCGCCGTCGACGCGCGGCTCCCAGGGAGGGTGGTTTTCATGCGCGCCGACGCTACGCGGGTATTGTGGCGAGTTGGTTACAAAAATGAGACTTGCTGTCTCCGGGAGAATGGTCAATGGCTCACTGTGGTGGGTAGAACTCCATGAATCGATATCTCCGGGGCGCGAAGAGCGCTTATCGAAATGAGCGATTCACGACGCCGTGCGAGCTCGTCCATGACGTGGTGAGCGAGCGTGCTCGTGATGGCGTGCGAGCGTGCTCGCGGTCTGGCGCGCGGGCGCGCTCATGGATGGTCTCGGGCGGCGCCGGGCCTCGGACCGGGATCGGGTCGCGCTCGCGCGGCGTCGGCCAAGGGGAACGCCCTTCGGTTCGTGGATGGATGGAGGAAGGAAGGGCGCGGAGAGCGCGCGTCGCTTTCCGCGGGCGGGCGCGGCGGCTCGGCAGGGTCGAGCCGGCGCTCGGGGCCCGAGGCCACGGCGCGCGTCAGGTGAGCGATCATCGACGTCGCGCTCTCTCGCGATGCGCCGGTCGCCGCTCGCTCCCGATCGAGGCGCCGCGGTCGAACTCGTGGAGCTCCGGCGCGGAGCCCAGCGGGCACGAATCAGCGTGCCTGCCGCTCGGTCTTCGTGCTCTCGCGCAGCCGAGGCCCCGAGGCTGCCGCTGCTGGGCGGCCTCGGCCTGTTCTACCTGGGGTGAGTAACGGGAATCGAACCCGCGACAACTGGAGCCACAATCCAGTGCTCTACCAACTGAGCTATACCCACCGTTCTTCGCGGCCCGTGGGGCTGCGAAGGCCTGGCAGAATACTCAGCTCCGCGCAGAGTGCAATCACGGAAACGCACCGCGTGTCGCTCTTCGAGCCCCCACCCCTGGAACCGGCCACCTTTCGAGCCCCTCGCCCCCGCTTCCCGCCCTGACCCCCAAGGAGGCGCCGGCCTCCTCCACTCCTCCAGCAGAGGGCCCCCGCGGGACAGCGGCCCGCCGGCGCCCCCCTCGGCCCCGCTCACGCCTCGGCCCCGGTTCCCCGGCGCGCCGCCGGTCGCCTCGCTCAGAGCGTCGTCCACCGGCGCAGCGCGGCCCGGCGGGCCCGGTCCAGGTCCGCGCGGTGGCGGGTCGAGATCGGCGCGCGCTGCGCGGGATGCGCCGGCGGCACCGACGCTCCAGCCGGGTCGTCTGCCGCCTCGCGGCCGGACGCCGCGAGCAGCGCCGCCGCGAGCGAGCTCTCGAGCGCGGTCAGGTCGTAGCCGCCCTCCAGGAAGATGGCGAGCCGCCCGCCCGCCTTCGCGGTCGCCATCGCCGCGAGCCGGCGGCCCATCGCCGCGTACGCGGCGCGCGACAGCTTCATCGCCGCCATTGGATCGCGCTCGTGCGCGTCGAACCCCGCCGAGACCAGGATCAGCTCGGGCGCATACTCGTCGAGCACCGGAAGGAGGAGCTCGTCGAACGCAGCCTCGTAGACCGCGTCCGTCGCGCCGTCGGACAGCGGCACGTTCACCGTGTAACCGGTGCCATCGCCTCCGCCGAGCTCGTTGGCGGCGCCGGTGCCGGGATAGAACGGCCACTGGTGCAGCGAGCAGAACAGCACCCGCGGATCGTCCCAGAAGATGTCCTGCGTGCCGTTGCCGTGGTGCACGTCGAAGTCGACGACCGCCACCCGCGAGAGCCCGCTGCTCAGCGCCGCCTGCGCCGCCACGGCGACGTTGTTCAGGAGACAGAAGCCCATGCCGGCGTCGCGCGTGGCGTGGTGGCCAGGCGGACGGAGCAGCGCGACCCCGAGCCGGCCGGGGCCGGCGAGCACCGCGTCGACCAGCGCCACCGCGGCGCCCGCGCCGCGCTTCGCCGCCTCGACCGAGCGCGGGACCACGTACGTGTCGGGGTCGAGCGCCGCAAAGTGGCCGCTGAGCCGGCCGAGCGACTCCAGGTACCGCGGGGCGTGCACCCGGGCGAGCTCTTCCTCGGTGGCGTCGCGCGACGCCACGTGCTCCAGCGAGAGGCCGGCCGCGGCGCAGCGCTCGATGGCGCGGCGGGCGGCTTCGAGGCGCTCCGGGCGCTCAGGGTGCGCGCCTCGCGAGCGATGTTGCTCGAACAGCGCGTCGTCGACGACGTAGAGGCGCGGGGCTTCGGAGTGCGGCTGATTCAAGTGCACCATGAGCTGGGTGGAGAGTTGTAGCAGCGCCGCAGCGGATGGTAGCTTGCTCTGAGCCCCGGAAAGAAGGAGTGGAGACGCAGGATGCGCGGAAAGATCATCGCAGTCTTCGCCGTGATTGTCCTCATGGTCGGAGGGCTTTTTTACGCCCTCACGCGCGCCTCCCTCGCGGAGATCGGGCGCCCCGGCGAGGCGCCGCGCGCGCTCGCGGCCGCCATGGCGCAGCTCCAGGTGGACGGCCTCGTGCTGGAGCGGTGGCTCGACTCCCACGCGAGCGACCCGAAGCTGCGCGAGCCGTTCAACGCCGGCACCGCCCCGGCCCGCGCCGAGGCGGCCACAAGCGCCGCCAACGCCATCCGGGAGGCGGTCGCCGCCTCGCCCGAGCTCGCCAGGACCCCGCCCTCCCTCGTGGTCCTGGTGGACACGAAGGGCGTGGTGCTCGGACGGAACGCCTCCGCGCTGATGCGCGGAGACAACCTCGGCGCCGTCTACCCGTCGCTGAAGCTCGCCATCGAGCAGGGGGTGACCGGCTCGGACGTGTGGGTGAGCCGGGCGCGCAACGAGCAGCTGCTCGCGTCCTACGCGCCCATCCGCAGCGATGCCGGGCAGATCATCGGCGCCGTCGCGGTGGGCACCGCGCTGAACGACGAGCGGCTGACCAACGCGAGCGAGCGCACGAGCGGGCGCGTCCTCGTCGTCGCGACGCAGTCGGGCGACGGCCTCGACGTGGTGGCGAAATCGCGCGACGCCTCCCCGCAGCTGGTCGCGGCGCTCACGGCGTCGCCGGCGAAGGACGGCGCCCTGAAGGCGCTGAGCTCCGGGCAGACGGTCGACATCGGCGGGCTGGCCGGCGAGTACAGCGCCGTCGGGCACGCGCTCGACGGCTACGGCGACGGGCGGCGCGCGGTGCTCCTCAGCATCGCGCAGCTCAGGACGCCGGGGCTCGCGAGCGCGCTGCTCTGGCCGCTGCTCGGCGTCGCCGCGCTCGGGCTCGTGCTCGTCGTGATCGCCGGGTATTTCCTGGACGCGTACATCTCGCAGCCGGTCTCCGAGATCGAGGACGGCCTGCTCGCGATCATGAACGGCCGGACCGACCTCCGGTTCCAGATCGAGCACGCCGAGCTCGGCGGGCTCGTGTTCCGCTTGAACTCGCTCCTGAACCAGCTGCTCGGGGTGCAGGAGGACGAGACAGACGCCGAGGGGCGCCCGTCGCGCGCGCCGACGTCGGCGTCCTTCCGGGACGCCCTCGAGGTCGACGAGCGGATGGCCGCGCTGTCCGTGGAGGAGATCCCGGCCGACGCCAAGGCGCTCCTGGAGGAGCCGGAGGACGCCTACTACGCGCGCATCTTCGGCGAGTACATCGCCGCGAAGAAGTCGCTCGGCGATCCGGTGGACCACATCACCCGCGACGCGTTCGTCGCCCGCCTCAAGGCGAGCGAGCAGGAGCTCGGGCGGAAGCACGGAAAGCCCATGCGCTACAAGGTCGAGGTGCGCGGCAAGGAGATCGTGCTCCTCGCCGTGCCGCTCGCCTGACGCGCGCGGCGCAGCAGCCTGGGAGCGCGCGCAGCGAGGCGCGGCGCCGCCCGCGGCCCGGAGGCGCGCCGCGCCGCGCGGCTCAGTGCAGCACGGCGTCCGGGCCCTCGTGCAGCTCGACGCGCCCCGACGAGGGCTCGCGGCGGAGCGCGAGCACGTCGGCGAGCTCGCAGCCCAGCGCGATCGCCGGCGATGAGGTCGTGACGATCCACTGCACGTTGGGCAGCGCGGCGCGCAGGCGCGCGGCGAGCGATCGCTGGCGGTGCACCGGCTGCTGCGCCTCGATGTCGTCGATCAGCACGACACCCTCGGCGAGGCGCGGATCGCCGCTCGGGTGCGCGGACGCGAGCGCGCGGAGCGCGAGCGCGCCGAACGCGACGGTGTGCCGCGCGCTCCGCCCGAGATCGTCGAAGTCGACGCGCTGGCCGTCCGCGCGCTCGAAGATCGGCTCGAGCCGGAGCGGATCGACGCCGGCGCACGTCACGCCGTGGCCCTCGAGCAGCGCCTCGAGCACCTCCTTGAGCGCGCGATCGAGCGCGCCGAGCCGCTCTGCCTGGGCGCCCGGCCAGGCGTCCGAGAGCGCCTCCGGCCGGCTCTTCCGGCCGTCGCGCGCGATCGCCGCCGCGATCGGGACGAACGAGAGCACCTGCTTCGTCTCGCGGGCGAGGTCGGTGCGCGTCGCGTCGTCGAAGCTCGCGGCCGCGCGCACGTCGTAGCGGAGGATGGTGCGCTCGGGCGTCGTCAGCACGATCGCGCTGCGGGAGAACCAGCGCGCTCCCGAGAGCGCGACGAGGACGAAGCCCCCCTCGGCCGCGCGCCGCTCGAACAGCGACTGCTCCCTCCGCCGCAGGATCGCCGCCTCCTCGGGCTCGTCGAGGCGCGCGTTCGGGCTCGTGACCCGCAGCGGGTGCGCGCGCGCCGGGTCGTCCGTGCCGAGCATCCAGTCGGCGACCACGAGCGGCTGCGAGCCGTCGTCTCCGCGCGGCCTCGGCTGCGCGACCGCGTACCCGGGCCGGGTCGACGCGATCGCCGACAGGATCGAGGTCTTGCCCACGCCGTCGCCGCCGAAGAGGACCACGAGCCGGCGCGGCGCGCCGGAGGTGTCCTCGAGCGAGAGCGAGAGATCCTCGAACGGGCCGACATGGACGAGGCGGACGCGGGAGAGCAGCACCGCCCGCGAAGCTACCACCGCGCAGCGCGCGTGGAACGCCGCCGTCGGCGTGGCGCGCGCGGACGTCGGCGGCGCGGCGAGCGCCTCCGACGCGCCGTGGCATGCCTCGGGTGCGCGCGGGCGCCCCCGCGCACCCGGTGGCGCGCGGGGGCGCCGCAGCCTAGATTCGTCGTCCGGGGTCGTCACCGTGCTGCGCAAGCTGCCTCCGCCGGATTTCCGCTACGTGTGGCTCCACCCGGAGCCCGGCTCGACCGGCGCGCTCGCCGCGGCCGGGACCGCGGGGCTCGCGGGCGCCTCCGCGGCCGTCTGGAGCGCCGGGGGCCACGCGCTCTCGCTGGGGCTCATCGCGATGGGGAGCGCGCTCGGGCTGCTCGCGCTGGTCCGCGCCGATCACCGCCCCCCGATCCAGCGCGGCGCGCGCGAGGTGACGATGGCCGTCGTGCCCTGGGGGATCGTCGTCGACCCGGACACGGAGCCGCGGGTGCTGCGGTGGCCCGCCGTCCAGCGGGTGAGCGTGGACGTGTCGCACACGATGCGCGGCGGGACGCCGGCCATCGTGTCGAGCCTCGTGACGGTGCACACCGAGCGCGACGTGCTGGCGGGCCGCGCCGCGGGCGCGGTGGACCTGGAGCGGCTCCTCGCCAACCTCGAGGGGTATGCGCAAGAGGCGTCGCGGCCCGTCGCCGCCGACCTCGAGGGGCTGACGGTGCTGGGCGACGGCGTGACCGAGCCGATCGCCGCGGCGCTGCTGCAGGCGGCGGACGGCATCTGCGCGACGAGCCGCGGCGACGCGCAGCTGGCGCTGCCGGGGGGCGGCTACCGCACGGCGGCGGCGGCGCGCGCCGCGGCGCCCGAGACGGTCGCGGCGCTGCGCTCCGCGCTGTCGTGGAGCCACGATTGCCCCGCGGATCCTCGGCCGCTGGCGGCGGTCGTCGCGGGCGCGTTCGGGGCGGTGGAGCTCGTGCCCGAGCTCCTGCGGCTCGCGAGCTCGCCGCACCCGGTGGTCGCCGCGTTCGGCAAGGCCGCCGCGCTCCGTCTGGGGGCGCCGCCGAACCGCGCCGGCTCGCTCGACGAGGTGGCGGCCTTCCTGTTCGAGGAGGACGTGGAGATCGGGAAGCGGTGGATCGCGTCGGCCCCGACACTTTGTTTGCGACCTCGGGCCCAAGCTTGCTAGCTAGAGGGGTCGGCAGCGCGTGCGCTGCGGTTCGGGCGGCCTGCGCGCGGAGGCCGCCGTCCCGCGGGGCTCCGTCCTCACGGCGCGCTGCCGGCGGGTCGTCCACCGCGCCGGGTCGGCTATGAAACGGGCTCCGTCGCCACCGAAGCCGTCTTCAGGGGGAGCGCGCCGCCGCCTGGCCGCCGCGTGGGTCCTCGGCCTCTCGCTCGCCGCGTGCGCGGAGCACCACGCGGCAGGGCCGCCCCCGTCGCAGAGCACCGCGCGCGCCGCGCCGTCCGCCGCGCCGCCCGTGGGTCTCGCCCTCGCGCCGCCCGCGGGCCTCGCCCTCGCGTCGCCCGCGCCGCCCATGGTGGACGGCGCCTGGGTCGAGTCGGTGCGGCTCGAGCGCTGGGCCGAGGCGGCGGAGCGGCTCGACGCCCTGCCCATGGAGCAGCGCGCGCTGCCCTCGATGAAGTACGCCCGGGCGCGCGTCGCGTTCGAGCTCGGGGATCACGGCAAGGCGGTGGAGCTGCTCCACGGCCTGGAGCAGGAGCTGCCGCTCCTCGCCCGCGAGGTGGCGCGCTACCGGGCGGAGGCGGCGTTCGTCGCGGGGCCGTTCCACGTGGCGGCGGCGTACTTCGAGCGCTCGGGCAGCGCGCCCGGCCTCGCGCGCGCCGCGCTCGCCACCATGAAGGGCGGCGATCTCAAGCAGGCTCGCGCGCTCGCCGATCGGGCCGTGGCCGCGGCGCAGCGCGCGCGCAGGTCGCGCGACGAGGCCGCGGCGCGGATGGCGCGGGCGCGCGTCCTGCTCGGCGTGCGCGACGCCGCCGAGCGCCCGGGGGAGAAGACCGCCGCGGCGGCCCTCGCGCACGCCGACCTCCGGTGGATCGTGAAGAGCGCGCCGTCGTCGCCCGACGGGCGCGACGCCGCGGCGCTCCTCGCCGCCTTGCCGGGGCAGCTCTCGCAGGAGGAGCGGCTCCAGAAGGTCGACGCCATGGTCGCCGGGGGCAGCGCGGCGGAGGCGATCGCCGAGCTCGACAAGATGTCGGGCGTGCCGGCGTCGGAGCTCCACCACCGCAGGGCCACGGCGCTCTACCAGGCGCGCGACTACGAGGCCGCTGCCGCGGCGTTCCTCAAGGTCGCCGCCTCGCCGTCGGCGCGCCAGGCGGAGCAGCTGCACCTCGCGGCGCGCTCGCTCTCGCGGCTCCGGCGCGAGGCGGAGGCGATCGAGCGGCACCTCGCCGTCGCGCGCAGGTTCCGGAAGACCCGCTGGGGGGAGCTCTCGAGCCTGCTCGCCGCGCGGCTCCTCATGCAGGTCGGGCGCTACGCGGAGGCCGCCGCGCAGTACGGCCGGTTCCTCGAGGCCTATCCGCGGAGCGATCGGCGCGACGACGCGGCCTACGAGCGGGCGCTCGCGACGCTGTCGACGGGCGGCGCCGCGCGCGCGCGGCGGCCGCTGGAGCAGCTCGCGCGGGACGCGAGGCCGGCCGACGCGGCGCGGCTGCGCGAGCTCGCCGGGCTCGCGGCGCTGCGCGGCGGCGACCGTGACGGCGCGGTGCGGCTCTGGACGCAGGTGATGCGGGAGCAGCCGCTCTCGTGGGGCGCGCTGCTCTCGCGCTCGCGCCTCGCGGCGGTGGGCGCGCCCATGCCGCCGCTGCTCGTCCCGGCGTCCATCGCGGACGCCCGGGCGGTGGAGGTGAAGCTGCCGCCGGCCGCGGCGCTGCTCGCGTCGATGGGGCTCGACGGCGACGCGGAGAGCTACCTCGCCGAGAACGAGCGAGAGGCGACGGCGGCCTATGCGGGGCAGGAGAGCGAGGCGCTCTGCCGGATGTACGGCATGCTCTCGCCCGCGAAGCGCCGCTACCGCGTGGGCACGCAGGCGGTCTCCGCCGCGGCGCTCCAGCGCGCGCCCTCTCAGGCCGAACGCTGGGCGTGGGAGTGCGTCTATCCGGAGCCGTACGCCGGCGAGGTGCGCGCGCTCGAGGCGCAGCACGGGCTGCCGAGGGGCCTCGTTCACGCGCTGATGCGCCAGGAGAGCGCGTTCGATCCCGTCGTGGTGAGCCCCGCGAGCGCGGTCGGGCTGATGCAGCTCATGCCGTCGACGGCCGAGAAGGCGGCCGGCGAGCTCTCGCTCGGCTTCGACCTCGGGCAGCTCAAGAGCGCGCCGCTCAACCTGCGCCTCGGCGGCTTCTACATCGGCAAGCTGCTCCGGACGTTCGAGGGGAGCCTGCCGCTCGCGGCGGCGGCGTACAACGCCGGTCCGAAGGCCGTGTCGCACTGGCTCGATGGGGGCATCGACCGGGACACCGACGTGTGGGTGGCGCGCATTCCCTACGACGAGACGCGCACCTACGTGGGTCGCGTCCTCTCGAACCTGGCGCGGTATCAGTGGCTGGCCGGCGGGGACGCGGCCGTGGAGATGCTCCCGCTCACGCTCCCCGCGGACGCGCGCGCCCCGGCGGACGCGTACTGAGCGCGGTCGCCGGGACGGCAGCGCAGGGATTCCTCCTGCGTTGAAATTGCGCTGTGCGCTTGAACTCGCAGGCGCGTGCCTTCACCGTGGTGGGGTGGCTGGGACCGCTGGCAGCGACGGCGTGTTCAAGCGGTGTGGGGTCCTCATCCAGCCCTACGCCGATGCTCGATCCATCGGCCGGCTGCTCTCGTCGGCGCTGGCGTGGCTCCTCGTCGTCTTCTCCGTCGCGTCGCTCGTGGAGCCGCTCGCGGGCCCGCTCGTGGCGGCCGTCATGGTGCCCTTCGCGCTGCTCGGGTCGTTGCTCGCGCTGCTTTGCCTCGCGTGCCTGCTCTACACGCCGATCGCCTGGCTCTGGGCGGCGGTGGGCTCGTCCGGCGCGGCGGTCGTCCGGGTGAGCAACGCGCTGTGGATCGAGCGCCCCGGCGATCGGCGCTCGTTCCCGCTCCTCTCGCTCACGCGCGCGCGGCTCTCGAGCTCCGGCGGCGAGGTCGCCTTGAAGACCGACGACGGCGATGTCATCCGGGTGCGCGTCGACGATCCGGTCGACGCGGAGCGGCTGCTCGGCGTGATCGCCGCCGGGCGGGCGCGGGGCACGTGGAGCGCGCGGCTCTATGAAGACGCGCCGTCGCTGCCGCGGCGCGGCCTGTTCGTCGGGGTCGCGGCGCTCATGTCGCTGATCTGCTGGTCGGTGCTCGACTTCGACGTGGCGCTCTCGCTCGGCGTCGTCACGGGCGCCTCGGCGTGGGTGCTCGCGGCGCTGCTCAGGGAGGGCTCCGCGCGCCGCGTGCTGGTGGCGGGCAGCGACGGGCTCTCGCTGCGGGACGACGCCGGCGAGCGCTTCATCTCCTTCGGCAGCATCGAGCGGGTCGAGGAGACGGCGCTCGGCGTGCAGCTCGCGCTCGCGGGGGGCGAGGAGCTCTCGCTCACCCTCGTGCCGCCGCAGCTGCTGCGCGATCCCAGCGAGACCGGGCTCAGCATGGTGCTCGCGGAGCGGCGCCGCGAGCACCTGCTCGCGCTGCTGCGGGAGCGGAGCGGGCGCGGCGCCGACGAGGCGGGGCGGGCGGTGGCGCTCCTCGGGCGCCGCGGCCTGCCTGCGCCCGCCTGGAGGGCAGCGCTGCGCCGCCTCGTGGGCGAGGCCGGCGCCGACTACCGGACGGCGAAGCTCACGCGGGAGCAGGCGTTCACGGTGCTAGAGGACGGCGGCGCGCCGGCCGAGCTCCGCATCGGGGCCGCGCTCGCGCTCGCGGGCTCGCGCGACGGCCAGACCGAGGAGCGGCTCCGGATCGCGGCCGAGGGCTGCGCCAACCGAGACGTGAGGCTCGCCCTGGAGCATGCGGCCGAGGGCGACATCGACGACTGGATGCTCGAGCAGGCGCTCTCGTCCTCGGGGTCGGAGCAGGCGGCGGCGCCGCCGCGGTCCACGGCGCGGGCGGCGTGAGGCTGCCCGCGGCGTCCTAGCGGTCGCCGCGCGGGCGGGCTGAACGATTCTTCTCGCCCTCCGGCCGTCGAGTTCTCGGTACTCTCTCCAGAGGACGCGCGGCTCCTCGGGTCGGTGTGTCCAGCCGAGCTGCCGCGGGCGCCTGCTGCGCGCCCGTGGTCCTCCAAGGTAGACCCCGATGGAAGGCCCGCTCCAGGACCCCTACGCTCCGGTCGCAGTTCACCCCCCGCGCCCCCGCGCGCAGGCGGGCCGCGCCGCGCGGATCGCGCTGCTCGTCGTGGCGCTCTTCGCGTCGGTCGGGTTCGGCGCGCTCGTGGTGGCGCCGCGCCTCGGCGCTCCCGCGCCGTCGAGCGGCGTGGTCGCGCGGCCGTCCCCTGCGCTCGTCATCGCGATCCGCGACCTGTCGCGGCTCGAGACCACGGAGGTGCACGTCGAGAAGGTCGTGGATCTGGCCGACCGGCAGAGCCGCCTGTTCGGTCTGGTGCAGGCCACCGACGCTCTCCTGCTCGTCGCGGTCGGCCACGTCACGATCGGCGTCGATCTCGCGCGGATCGGCGAGGGGGACGTCGCGATGGATCCGGAGACCGGGGTCGCGCGGCTCACGCTGCCGGCGCCCGAGGTCTTCTCGACCCGGCTCGACGAGGACGAGACGTACGTCTACACGCGGTCGACCAGCCTGCTCGCGCGGCGCAACGAGCAGCTCGAGGCGCGGGCCCGGAAGGAGGCGACGGCGGCGATCGAGAAGGCCGCGCTCGAGGGGAACGTGATGGCGCGCGCGAAGGCGCAGGCCGAGCGGCAGATCACGGCGCTCGCGACGCAGCTCGGCGCGAAGCGGGTGGAGATCCGCTGGCGCGAGGTCGGCGGCGGCGGGGGCTGACGCTGGGCGGGCGCGTGTCTCGCGCCGTCACGCCGCGGGAGAGTGGTTCGCGCTCGTGGTGATCGAGCCTGCGCCGAGGCCTTGGTCTGTGGCGCAGGCCTGGTGGAGGAGGGGCACCGTGAACGCGAAGGAGGATCCCTCTCCGACGCTGCTCTCGACCTCGATGATGCCGTGGTGCGCCTCCACGATCGCCTTCGCGATGAAGAGGCCGAGGCCGAGCCCGCCGTTTTGCTTGCGTCGCTCGCCGAAGTAGCGCTCGAAGATCCGGGGCAGCGTGTCGGCGTCGATCCCGGGCCCCGTGTCGCTCACGCTGAACCGCACGAAGCGGCCTGACACGCCGGCGCGCAGGGTGATCGTCCCGCCGGGCGGCGTGAACTTCAGCGCGTTGATGGTGAGGTTGGTGAGCACCTGGAGGATCCGATCGCGGTCACAGAGCGCGGGAGGGAGCCCCGCCGGAGCCTCGGAGCGCATCTTGATCTGCTTCGCCTCTGCTTCATCGGCGTGGGTCTCGATCACCTCGGCGAGCAATGCCGCCGGGGACTCGGGCGCGAGATCGAGCGCGAGCCCTCCGGAGTCGATCACGGCCGTGTCGAGCAGGCTGCGGAGGAGGCGGTTCATCCGCTGCACGGTCCGGTGCACGACGGCCGCACGCCGCGAGATCTCGACGCCCGTTCCCGCGGTCGAGGCCCTCGCGATCAGCCCGGCGTTCAGATCGATGGTGGCGAGCGGATCCCGAAGATCGTGGGCGACCATCGCGAGCGTGTGCTCCCTGACCTGCGCGGCGGAGCGCTCCGCTGCCGCGGCGTTCTCGGCCACCTCGCGCGAGGCGCGCTCGATCCGTACCGCCCGCGCCACGCCCTCACCGAACGCGCTGAGCGTCGCGCCGATCAAGAGGAACAGGACCAGGCCGACGACGTCAGCGGGATGGCTGACCCGCAACGCTCCATAGGGCTCGATCCAGTAGATGGCTCCCACGATGCAGAGCACCGTGGAGAGGAGCCCCGGCCAGAGCCCGCCGATCCAGGCGCTGGTGATGATCAGCAGCCCGTAGAACAAGACGAGCGGGAGCTTCAAGGCCCACACCGGGGGCACCTGGGTGGCAAGGAGAAGCGCGAGCGCGCCGGAGAGCAGGGCCGTGCCGTAGCGTACGGCAAGCGAGCTCGAGGTGCACTTTGGCAAAGAGCTCATGATTGACGCTGAACTTGACCACGCCGGTCAGGCGTCGCAAGCAGCCATACGCGCCCGGCGGTGTCACTTCGGTGGGCGCGGCGCGATCCGCTCCTCGAGGGCGCGAGCGAGCACCGAGAGGAGCTTGTCTGGATCGCAGGGCTTGCCGAGCATGTAAGGAGTGCCGATGCGCCTCGCGATCTTGTGGAGACCCTCGGCCCCGGAGACGAAGACAATCGGAATCTTCTCTCGCCCGCTGTTCTCGATGAGCATCCGACACGCCATCCCCGGACCGTCGAGCTCCGGCATCTCCACGTCGAGGACGATCAGATCCGGAAATCGCTCCTCCAGCGCGCGCAGCCCCGCCTTCCCGTCCGTGGCAATCCGCACCCGATGCCCTTCGGCGGTCAACAGCATTTCCATGGCTTCGTTGATGTCGTGGCTGTCGTCGACGAGCAACAAATCGGCCATATCCTGACCTCGTCCGAGACAAAGACCCATCGATCGGAAGCGGTGGCGCCGGGGCGCCGGGTGAGGAGTGAGGCGATCGAACGCCGCTTGGTGTGTTGGACCGTAGGTAGCACCAAATGTTCTCAGAAGCTCTCTCTCGCTGCGCCGGACCGGCTGGGCGCCGATGAGCCGAGCCGATTGCTCCTATCGGCGTTCCATTGCCCTGTCGGGGAACCGGCCGACCTCCTGTGCGGCCTCGGCGTCCTCCTGCGCACCGACTTTCAGGGGCTTCAAAGCCCGGGAATGAGTCTTTTGAAGCGGAGAGGCGGGCGGGGGAGACGGTGGTTTTCGACGGCCGTGTCGCTCACTTCTCCAGGTTGCGCTTGGAGAAGGTGTCGTCGTTGATGGACTCGTTCACCTTCACCTTCTTGCGCGTGAGCGTGGTGGTGAGGTTCTTTGTGTGGTCCACCATCTTGAGGGTCCCGGGGGTGCAGACGTCGCTGTCGCAGGAGTAGCCGGTGCGGGTCTCGGTCTTCACCAGCTTGCCCGCGGTGTCGTAATACTTGAGCTCGCTGGGGACGTTCTTGTCCTTCGTGGTCGTCATCTCGATCTTGGCGTAGGAGGTCGTCTGGCCGCTCTTGGGGGTGAGCGTGAGCTTGACCTCCTTGCCGCTGGAGGAGCTGACGGCCGGCGTGTAGCTGCCGTACTTCTGAGTGGCCAGGTCTTCCTGGCTGAAGGCCATGCCGAAGGCGCTCTGATCGCTGGTGTGGCTGGCGATGCGGCGGACTTTGCCGAACGACGGCAGATAGACGTACATCTCGGAAGGGGAGAGGATGAGGACCTTGGTGCCTTTGAGGTCCGCGGGAGCGGTGAACTCGGCGAGGCGCTTCTCGGCCTTCATCCACACGTTGAGGCCGACGGTCTTGTCAGGTCTGCCGCTCTCCGTCGTCTTGGCCTCGTATTCGAAGTAGAGCGTCTTGGCCTTGTTCATGGCCGCTTCGGTCGCTGCCAGGGCCTTGTCGGCGGCGTCGTCGGCCAGCGCCGCGGGGGCGTGCGAGAGGCCGAGCGCGACCGTGGTGGCAAGGATGGAAACGAAATGCGCAAACCTCATCGGGACCTCGGAGAGCTGGGGGGCCCGCCGCTTGCCGGGGCGGAGCCGCCGTCGTTGATCAGGGCACTGGAGCTTGGGGGGAGGAAATCCAAACGCGATCCGAAAGTCAATCTCCTCATAGTGGGGGTGTCGATCCGGACGCTCTCTCGTAGATGATCAAGCAAAGCGCAATACTCTTTTTCTTTGCGCCGCAGCGCGCGTCGTGTCTACCATGCAATGGAGCATCACCACCATGCGCGCGCCCTTCCTGCAGACGCTCGCCCTCGTCCCCACCTTTGCGCTTGTCGCCTGCGGCGCGCGCACCAGCCTACTGGAGCTCGATACTCCGGGCGAGGGGGGCGCGTCGTCAGCGTCAGCGTCAGCGTCAGCGTCGTCCTCTGCCTCATCCAGCGGCGCCGGAGCCGGCGTGCCCTGCTCCGAGGAGCTCTGCAACGGCCTCGACGACGACTGCGACGGTCAGATCGACGAAGAGGCCCCCACCTCCGGCGACACTTGCCTCACGGGGCAGACGGGCCCTTGCGCGAACGGCAGGGTTTTTTGTGTGGAGGGCGCGCTCGCTTGTATCCCCGATATACGGCCGGTGCCCGAGGTGTGCGGCGATGAAGTCGACAACAACTGTGACGGCAAGATCGACGAGGGCTGCGTGCCAGCGAACAACGGCTGCAGCGACGGCACGCGCGAGGCATTCATCGAGGAGGACATTTATCCGTTGATCGCCGGGTGCGCAGGCGGCTTCACCGTACCGGGTATCTTGATCGATCCATTACCCCAATGTGGGTTCGGCGGCGGAAACACCGGCCAAAACCCCGAGGGCCTCGGCTGCAGCGCCAGCGACCTGTGCGCGAAGGGTTTTCATGTCTGCGAAGGCGCGGATGACGTCGCTCGCCATTCGCCTACCGGCTGCGACGGCGCGGCGGCCGAGCCCGGGCTGTTCTTCGCGACGCGCCAGGGGAGCACCGGCTGTGCGTATTGCACCCTGGGGGACAACAAGGATCCGGATGTGTGCACCGGAGGGAGCTGCGCCCGCGATTGTGCCACCTCAAGCGTCACGGCGAACGATCTCTTCGGGTGCGGCTCCGTTGGCAGAAGGCCACCCAGCTGCGGCGTGCTCGACCGCACCTCGGGCGATCTCTGCGAGGCCCTCAAAGGGCCCTGGGACTGCGGGGTCGACGGCTACAACGAGTCCAATCACGTCATCAAGCCTGGAGCGGCGGGCGGTGGCGTGCTCTGCTGCGCCGATTGAGATGGATCGCTCCGAGCCCGCTCGCGGTAAGAGGCGCGTCGTCATCGTGGTGTCGCAGCCGTAGATCGCACGACCGGCTCCAGCGGCCGAGAGCCCTCAGGGGGACAGGATGAGCACCTTGACCTGACTCGGCACGATCCGCATTCCCGGGCAGTTCGTGGAGTTCTGCAGGCTCATGCTGGTCAGCCGGGTGGCCGGCATGCCGCCGACGAGGCAGGTGAACGCGGCGGTGATGTGGCGGGAAGGCCCCATGACCGAGCCGGACGCGACCCCCAGGGCCACGCCGGGCTGATCGCCGACCGAGATGAGCTGCGTCGTCAGCAGGTTATGCGCGGGCGCGCACATGAACAGCACGTTGTACGCCGCTGGCGCGCTCACCGGGCCAAAGGACATGTTCGGATATGGGATCGGGGCAGGCACCGGCGGGGTGAGGCACACGTCCGGAAACCCCAGGTTCATCCCGCCCATCTGCGTGTTCGCGAACATGATGCCTCCTCAACCCAGGTGGATCTGCTCGCCGTCGATCTTGACGAGCTCCTGCGCCGTCACCAGCGTGTTCTCGCCGCGCAGGCTCATCGTCTTCTTCGCGACGTAATCGACCCGCTCGGCCCGGAGCTGCTCGCTCTCCTCGACGGTGCGGTAGGAGCGCTTCACCCGCTGCGAGAGCCGCTCCAGCACGGAGTCGAGGCTCCCGGCAAGGACCTTGGCCTTGCTGATCTCCGCGCGGAGGAGCGTCCCAACGAACGAGAGGCTTTGCAGCGCGATGTTCCCGTCGACGGCGTTCACCGAGAGGCCCGCCGAGACCACCGCCACCTCCTTGGCCGAGACCAGGCCGATGCCGTCCTGCGCGGCGACGCCGAGGCGACCGGCAGGCAGCTTGATGTTCAGGTCGCCGTCCGCGACGATGCTCCCGGGCGCGCCGTCCTCCCGCTCCAGCACGGAGAGCACGTAGCAACGCCCGTCGGTCGCCACGGCAAGGAGCACGAGGTCGCCCGCCTCGGGCTCGAGGAGGCACCCCTTGGCGCGCTTCGCCCTGAATTCGCCGGCGTCGGTCTCGACGACGAGCGCCGCGCCGTCGGCGCGCACCACGGTGCCGAACTCCTGAGTGACCAGAGCCCTCGGCTCCTGCTTTCTCGCCAGATTGCGCATGATTCCCTCGTCAACGCGTAGACGTCTCGACACCCATGGCCGGAGTCTCCGAGCTCCCCCGGCTGCTGCTCAACACCCGTGATTGCCACTGCTCGGCCTCGGCGAGATCCGCGTCGTCGCCGAGGGCGGCCGCCCGGTTGGACCACAGGGCCCCTTCGTCCTTGATCCGATGGAGGCGCGCTCGAAACAGGGTCGCCCTCGAGAAGTCGCCGGCCGAGACGTCGGCGTGGGAGAGGTCGGCGTACGTCAGGTTGGCGCCGCTCCAGCGCGCGCCCGCGCAAGCGGCCCGGGTCAGGATGCACATCTCCAGGTTGGCGCCGGCGAGGTTGGCCTCGATGAGGCGAGCGCCCACGAAGACAGACTCCTTGAGCACGGCGTCGGCGAGGCTCGCGCGGGTGAGGTTGGCATTCACGAAGAGCGCCCGGCCCGCGAGCGCGCCGTCGAGCTTGGCGCCGGAGAGGTTTGCGTCCTTGAAACCGCACTGCGTCAGCGTCGCGCCGGAGAAGTCGCAGCCGCTGAGATCGGCGCCCGTGAACTGCGTCATCGTGAACGTCATCCCGCGCAGGTCCTGGCCCGCGAGCTTCCCCTCCACGAGCACGACGAGCTCCAGGACGGCGCCGCCGAGGGTCGCGGTCGAGAGATCGGCGCGCACG
Organism: Sorangium sp. So ce693; assembly: GCF_051521375.1. NCBI lineage: Bacteria > Pseudomonadati > Myxococcota > Polyangiales > Polyangiaceae > Sorangium > Sorangium sp. So ce693. The sequence goes on along the minus strand of NZ_CP150347.1, from coordinate 9,023,095 downwards.
AGCGCCGTCTGCTTCAGCACGGCGCCCGAGAGGTCGATCCGCTCGGTCCGCACGTCCAGGATGGCGGCGCGGTCCAGGTTGGCGCGCGCGAGCCGGGCGCCCGAAAGGCTCGTGTTGATCACGCTCGCGAGGGTCAGGTCCGCTCCGCTCAGGTCGATGCAGGAGAGATCGCCGCCGGTGAGCTGCGCTGCGATAAGGGAGGCGCCGTCCAGCTTCGCCCCCGTGAGATCACAGTCCACAATCGCCGCAAGGTGCAGGTTGGCGCCGGACAGGCGCGCGCCGCTGAAGCAGCAGCCGGTGGCGGTCGACTCCTTCAGCCGAACGCCAGAGAGGTCCGCGCCGGCAAAGCTCACCTTGTCGAATATCGCGCCTGAGAGGTCGGCGCCCGAGAGGTCGACGCCCGAGAGGTCGACGTCGGAGATGATCTCGCCGCCCTGGATCAGCTCGACCAGATCATTTCTGTCCATGGTTCTCCGGCGGCGCGACGAAGCGCACGTACTTCACATTGGCCCCCTTCAGGCTCGTCGCGGCGTTTCCGCGCATCTTCGCGGCGTCGACGCGGAACAGGTTGGCCCCCTCGAAGCTCGCGTCGTCGACCTTCGCCTTCTGCAGCACGGCCTCCATCAGATCGATGCCGGACAGCGAGGCGCCCGAGAGGTCTGCCCGCATGAGCATGGCGCCCACCGCGACGGCGCGATCCAGGCGAGCGCCCGTGAGGTCGCACTCGCTGAGATCGGAGCTCCGCAGGTTGGCCTCCGTGAAGTCGCTCCCTCGGAGGCAGGTGCCCCGAAGATTGGCCTGCTCGAGCGAAGCGCCGCGGAAGTCGGCGCCGGTGAACGACGAGCCTGCGATGAGGCGGATGTTGTCGAGCCTGGCGCCGCGAAAGACGGCGCCGTCGCCCTTGCCGGTGATGAACACCGACGCGCGGAGGTTCGCGCCGCGAAAGTCGACGCCCTCCACGTTGACCGCGATGAAGGTGCACTTCTCGAGGTCTGCGCCGGAGAGCTGGGCGCCGGAGAGGTCGGCGTTGATGAGGACGAGGTTGCGCGCGGTCACGCGGCTGAAATCGGCCCCGTCGAAGCTCGCCTCGGACAGGTCGGCGTCCGACAGGCGCGCGCCGGTCAGGTCGGCGCCCGACAGGTTGGCCTTGGCCAGCACGGAGCCGGTGAGGTCGAGCCCGCCGCGCATCTTCACGTCGCAAAGGTTCGCTCCGCCGAAGTTCGTGCCGGCGAGGTTCGCCCCGGTGAGATCCGCGCCGAGGAGATTGGCCTTTGCCAGGACCGCGCCGGCGAGGTTCGCGCCGCAAAGCCGGGTGCCCGTGAGGACCGCGGCCTCGAGCAGCGCGCCCTCGAGATCGATGCCCGACAGGTCGAGGTGCGAGAGATCGGCGCCCGTGAGATCGCGCCCCGCAAAGCTCTCCCCGGTCCGGTGCCCGGCAATCACCTCTTCCCGCACGCGAGCGGCCTCCTCGCCGCCCAGCCGGGAGGCCGCCGGGTAGTGGTGAGCGAGCTTCCGGTAGGCAGAGCGCATCTGCTCCTCGACCTCGAAGAGGCGCGCCGCAAGCTCCGGGTCACCGAGCTGCGCCTCGAGCTCCGGCCATTCGACTCCGCCGTTCCGCGCCATCTGGGCGACGTCCTCGAGCCGCTCGAGCTCCTTCTTGGCCGAGAACCGGGGCGGGCCGCCGGCTTCCTTCTGCCGTTCGCCCATCATCGCGTCATAATCAAATCCGTGCTTCGCGCACTCGGCGCGCGCCCTCTGCTCCTCGGCCGCGCGGCGCGCCTCCGCGTCCGCCTTGACCTTCTCGGCCTCGGTCATCGCCCGCTCGACGTACGCCGGCAGCTCGTCCAGGCTGGGCTCGATCACGTCGTCGTCCGGCGGAAGCGGGGCGACGAGCGGCTCCGGATCGAGGCCCTGCGCCCGGATCTTCGCCTTGATCTCCTCGATCTGCCGCTCCGCCTTCGCGCGGGCGCGCTTCTGCAAGAGCCCTTCCGATCGGAGCAGCCTCGTCATCTCGGCCTGAGGGTCGTCCGGCAGCGGCCCCGCGTCCGGCTGCGGAGGCGGCATCAGATCCGCGTCACGCAGGAGGAAGAGGTGCCCTTTCTCCTTGTCCAGCCGCTGGGCCATGACGGTCCGGTAATGCTCGACCGGCCTGGGCTCGCCCATCGCCTCGCAGCCCGCGACGATGTGGAGCACGTCGGCCGCGTCGTCTTCACGGATCTTGAGCACCCCGCGATAGACGAGGATCCCGCGCTCGTGGTGGGGGAAGAGCCGGACCGTGTCGAGGCGGGTCGCGATCTCCCGGAAGGACTCCCCCTCGCCGGTCTTCTGGTTGATGAAGCACCGCGTCGCCACCCCCGGCAGCGCCCCTTCGATCCGGGGCTTCGCGGGGTGCATGTTCTCGATGACGAACGCCTCGTCGCCCCGGAAATACCCCTCGATCTGTTGGTCCGGCGGCGTGGTGTTGAAGAAGCTCCAGTCGAGGTCCCTGGCGAGCTCGGGGAAGCGCTCCTTGAGCCACGCTTCATCGTACGTTCCGACCTTGGAGAAGCGCTGTGGCCAGGTCGGATCGTAACCTCCGAAGCCGGCGGGCGGGGGCCGGTCGCCGGGCGACCGGACGAGGCGGCGCGGATCCTCGATGTTGGGCAACGGATGGACCGAGCCGTTGTCGCCGCGCACCGGCGCGAAGCCTTTGCCGATCGGGTTCGGCGCGTAGCCCTCGCCGCCGAAGGCGTTCTGCCATGTGATCGGCATCTCGATGAACGGCTCCGGATCGGTCATCCCCAGGAGCCCGAAGCGGCGGTCTCCGACGATGTAAAGCGTCTTGTCGATCGCCCCGAGCTGGACCCGCACCGAGCACGCGGCGCGTGGCACGGCGCCCGCGGTGAAGCAGCGGCCGTTCACGAGCAGCTCTCCCCGGAGCTTCGGCATGCACTCGTCGAGGATGGCGTCGCTCCCGAGCTCCGTGCCGGCGAACCTCCAGAGGCTCTGCTCGTAGAGCAGGTGCCTCGGCGTCTCGAACGGGAAGAAGACGAGGAGCGTGACGACGAGGTACGGCTCGCCGTCGTTCTCGAACACCTTGGTGAGCAGCCCCAGCCGGTTCGGCTTGATGGTCTTCATGAGGTTCGCTGCAGGCTCCCGCGGTCTTCTGCTGGGCGCCGAGGCTAGTGGAACATGTGAATAAAGGATTGCCAGACGTGAGCCCCCGTCGAGGTCACCTTGGCGGCGGCAGTCCTGCTGAGCGTTATCCCTGAGGTGCCGATCTTGACGGCCGAGTTCTTCATGTCGAGCAAGGTAACGTCGGTCTTGCCTTTTGAATTCTTGTAGTTCCAGCCCAGGATGACCTCCGCCTTGAGCCCGGCGATGACATCCACCTTCAACCCCACGACCAGCTCCGTCCTTTGCGGGGCGACGACGTTCAGGGTGCCGAAGCCGTAGGTGAGGTTGATCAGGCCGCCGAAGGTGTTTTGAATCCTGACGCCCTGAATCTCGCGGTAGTCGGATTTGCCCTTCGCTCTGAAGTGCTCTGCCTGGATGACGTAGTCACCCGTCGCGATGTGCTCGACGTTGCCGCCCGGGATCTCGACCTTCCAGCCGTCGTTGAACTTCTGGTGCTGAGGGCCGGTGATCTCCTCGTACCGGCCGCCCGTCGTCACCTTCGTCTCGTGATGGCCCTCGTACCTCTCCGTGACCTTCCCGTGGACGGTCGTCTCCTCGGTGCCGTGCTCGGACTTGCGCAGGTTGGTGACCGTGGTGGTCTGCGTGTCCAGATATTTTTCCGTGACGGGCTTGGTGACCGTCTCGCTCTTCGTGTCCTTGTAAATCTCCGTGACGGCCTTCGTGACGGTCTCGGTCTTTATGTCCTTGTACTCGAGGGTGACGGCGCCGGTGACGGTCTCTTTCAGGTAACCGCCGACCTCGGTCTCCATCTGATCGTCGACGTTGTCTTTCCTCCAGGTGCCCGTCTGGATCTCGAGCGACTTGCCCGTCTTGATCAGGGCGGTGCCGTCCGTCCTGGAGATGAAATTGTGGTTATCGTTGGGCGCGCCCATGCGCAGCATCGTGTTCTCGGTCGGCGTGCTGACGGTGATGCGCTGCGAGCCCGCCTGGTCCTCGAGCTCGATGCGGTTCCTGCCCCCGGTCTGGATGACGTTCCTCGTCCTGTTGGCCGAGGTGACGGGGCTCGGCGTGAGCGCGTTGGGGGCGACGCCGGCGATGACGGGGCGGTCCGGATCCCCGCCGAGGAAGGTGCACATCACCTCGGTGCCCTTGCGCAGGGGGAAATGGAACCCCTCGGTGCCGCCGCCGTGCGGCTGGAGCATGCGCACCCAGGTCGAGGCCTTGCCGCCCCGGAGGTCGCTCTCATCGAAGCTCAGCTTGACCGCGTAGCGACCGTGCTGGTCGATCTGGGCGTACTCGCTGTCCGCCGGGCCGTCGACGAGCGCGTGCTCGGTCCCGTAGATACGAGGCCACGGCGTCCGCTGCGGCGCCCGGTACTGGACGGTCGAGGAGACGGCCTTGACCTCCATCCGGTACACATCGTCCCAGGTGAGCCCGATGATCTGCATCAGCTCGGGCGCCCAGCCCGTCTGGTTGCCCCAGTGCTCGACCTCGGTGGCCAGGTAAACCGCATTGAGCGCCGGCCTCGGATGCTCTTCGAGCTCGAACGTGTACCCGGGGCGCATGGTGAAGGCCGCCCCGGTGCCGTGGTAGACGACCTGGCCCGCGAGCAGCTCCTGCGCCTTCACGGCCGCGAGGCGGCTGCCCTCGGCCGGCGTGAAGAAGCGCGCGCCGTGGACGCTGATCTCGCCGAGCCCGTTCGCCGCGACGGGCGCCCTGCCGGAGATCTCGATCGCGGGATTGTTGTAATCATAATCGCTCATGCGGACCCTGGACGGCATCGACGTGTGCCGGCACGTGAAGGTCCAGAGCACCTCTCCCTTGGCCCTGTGCTCGCTGAACTGCGGGACATACCGGACCGCCTTCTGGCCGAGCGGGCCGTGGACGCCCTTGTCATCGGTGATGATGAGCGTCTCCCCGCCGTCCCCTTGCTCGAAGTAATAATAGAGCCCCTCGCGCTCCATCCACCGCGAGATGAAGTCGAAGTCGCTCTCGCGGTACTGGCACACGTGCTCCTGCGGCTTGTAGCTGCCGATCAGCCTGAGCTCGTACTCAGAGACCCCGGCGCCCGAGAGCACCGTCTTGATGATGTCGGGTACCGTCTGGTCGGTGAAGATCCGGCTATGCAGGGAGATGGTGAGCTTCCAGAGCTGCGGCACGAGCACGGCGCGGAAGACGGAGCGTTCGCCGAACGCGTGGATGAGCTCCATCGTCGCGAAGATGCCGTTCACGAGGAAGGGAGCCCCGCCGTCCGACGGGGAGAGGCGGAGTGTCGCCTTCGTACCCACAACGTCGGCGAGGTCGAGATCCTGGCCCACGTAGTTCGTCATCACGAGATAGATCTCGAAGACGTACGGTTTCGACAGCCCCTCTGTCCCTCGAAAGCCAATGACCCGCGTGGCGGCGGGGAGCGCGCTGGCGCTGACGGTGAACGCATCTTGCATGATTGTAACTCCCCGTTATCGGTGCGCGTTGGCTCCTGGCGCCGGAAGAACGTCGACTATAGAAGCGATTCCTGGAAAGCAAAGCGATGATTGCATGTCACGACGGCGCGTCGTCGTCGTGCGAACCGCACATCTGGTATCGCATCGCATCAGCCGGCCTGCGCCGCGGGGGCGTTGCTGTCAGCGGGTTGCCGCGGCGCTCCGCGCAGCGTAGCGATCTCGGCCTCAACGTGCGCTCTCAGGCGCGGATCGCCGGCGAGCCGCCTGGCCCAGAGCCGCTTCATTTGCGCCCATACTGTGCGTCGAATGGCGAGCGAGTCGAGCGCCGCGGCTGCACCGTCGCGCTCGGTCGCGACGACGAGTCGCGCGTAATCGGTCGGATGCAAGACGCCGCGGATGGACTCCCAGGCGGCGAGATAGGTTGCATCGAACCGATCGCGGAGCGGTCGCTCGCGGCGTCGGGTTTCCTCTGCCATCGCCTCTTGCCACCGCGTCTCGGCCTGCTCCCAGCGCTCATCGGAGAGGCCGTGCGCGCGGAGCACGTCGGCCCGGGGGACCGGCCGCTCCGCGAGCTCCGCCGCGACGATCGCGCACCGCTCGAGGCTGACCTCGTCGCCCTCGCCGAGCGGCGGGAGCGGCTCCGGGACCGCGTCGCCGTCGCGTCGGAGCTCGTGAAAAAAGCGAGATGCGGCCGGCTGCTCGGATGCGTCCGAGACGAGCCCCGGGACCGCGGTGGTGGTGGTGGTGGTGTCGAGGGGAGCCTCGAAGCACGCGGGCGCCGCCGCCGTCAGCGCGGAGGTCGCGGAGGTCGCGGGCTCCACGGACGCGGAAGACGCCCGCGGGGCGCGCTCGCCGGACCAGGGCGCGCCAGGGATCGGCGGCTCGGGCGCGACGCGCGGCGGGAGCGGCGGCGCGGAAGGAAACGGCGTCGCGGGCTGATCGGTGGCCCGCGCCTCGTCCTCGCGCGACAGGAGCGTCGTGCTGGTGAAGAGGGCAGGGATTTGGTCTGCGACTGGCCCAGGCTCGCCCTGCGACGCCGGCGCAGGGGCCGCGGGCCCGAAGGGGAGCGCCGGCGCGCGCATCGACGGCTCGTCCTGCTCCTGGGGGAGCGCGAGCGTTTGAAAGAGGGACGCGGCAGACAACGGAGGTGGAGGATCGACGAGCTCGACGTCCTCGGCGGAGAGGCTGATCGGGAGCTCCGGGGCGAGCCGCGCCTCGTCCGCGCCGTCGGGCGCGACCTCGATCCGTGCGGTCTCCTGGGAGCCCAGGCGGAGGGAAGGCGGATGCGCCAGCTGCACGCGCTCCTGCTCGTCGAGGCGCATGTCGGGCCAAGCGATCTCCTCGCCTTCGATCTCGACGCCGGCCACGATCCGCACGGCCGCGAGGGCGTCCTCGCCGGAGACGGGGAAGACCCGGCGCCACACGACCGTGCAGCGCTGCTCGACGCCGTCGATGCGAAGCGTGTCGGCGTTGAGCTCGAGCAACTCGCCGTCTGCCGCGGCGGAGGCCGCGGCGTCGAGCCCCCGGATCCGCGCCACCCCGCGCGCCCCGGGCAAGCGCATCTGGAGCCGTGGAGCCGCCGGATTCACGTGCTCGAGCACGATCCACTCATCGCCTTGCAGGAATGCGATCCGCTGGTCCGCGGGCGCCGCCTGGAAGTACGACCAGTCGAAGCCCGCGGGGATGTCGGCGTTCGGCATCTCGAGCGTCTTGCGAGGCGTGCTGCCGAGCAGCCGACGGCGCACCGGCGAGGTGCGCGCGAGCGGCGCGAAGCCAGCGGGGCGTGCGGGATCCTGGAGGTCGAGGATGCTGGTCGGGCCGTCCATCGGCTCGCCATCGAACGGATTCTCCCATCCGTTCGCGCCGCCAACCGCCCTCTCGTACACGAGGGGTATCTGCCGGAAAGGGCCCCTGTCGCGGACGAGGAGGCGCTTGTCGAGCACCCAGCCGCCCGCGCTGTAGACAGCGAGCCGCACCGGCAAGGACTGGACCTCGGTGCCGCGCGGCGCGTGCGCGTCTCCGGTGAAGACCACATCGGCGCGACCGAGGTAGGGCGCGAGATCCCCGCTCCAGCGGACGCTCCGCGCCGGGTTTTTGCCATGGTGGACCTCGGCGGTGAGGATCTCCTGCGGATCGGTCCGCCACATCACCGCATCGATCGCAAAGGCGAAGCTCGCCTTGGCGATGACGGTGATGTAGTGCCGGCCCTGCGTGCGCCAGGCGATCGCGGCGGCCGCGGCGCCTTTCAGCGGCGTCACGGCGCCGCGCGGGAGCGCGCTCATGATGGAGCTCCCCGACAACCGCACCCGGCCATGGCTCGCCTCGGCACCATGAATCGCCTCACATTTCAGTACGCTCTCAGTACGCTCTCTTGTGTGAAGAGCGCGCGGCAATTTCGCGATCTGTGTGTGACTGCAGCACCGGCGTGCGGCACGTCTCAGCGTCGGCGGGTCGAGGAGGAGCAGCATTCCTGCACGCCTGGGCTCGGGCGTTCCAGCGTTCGAGCGTCGCGCGGGCCGGACCGCTCGACGGGCCCGCCGTCGGCCGCGCGCTGCCGGAGCGTCGCGAGGTGTCGCCGCAGCACGGTCAGCGGGATCATCGTGTCGTGCGTCGTGTTCGCGAGGAAGTGGGCGAGGGCGGTATGGCGGCTACAGTCAAGGTGAATCGTCGCGGCGCTGTGGATGTTCAGGCGGGCGCTGTTCGTCAACCGCATGGCTGACGAACAGCGCCATGCACTGAACCGACTGCCTCAAGCACCGAACAGGTTGAATTACCGAGAGACGCTATAGGATCAACCGAAGTAGCTTCTCGAAGAGGTGTTCATCACCTTATTCTGGTCCTGATGCTCAGCAGTCCGGGAGGTCGGCCAGGTTGTTTCGCGTCGTGGCGTCTCGGTCCGTCCGTAGGTACCTGCCGGTGGGGCCGTTGACGACCCGGACCTCGGTCCGGCGCCCGTCCGGCCAGGAAACGACGTACGTGTGAGTTCTCGAATCAATGTCGCGGATGACGTCGCTCTTCGAGCGCGGTGACCACGTTTCCCCGTGATTGCACAGCCTGGTGATGTCGCCGTTGGCGTCCTTACCCGTCCTCGTAACCTGTCGCTCTGCCATGTAGATCTCTCCTTGCTTTTAATCAGTTTTGAGATTGTAAAGATCGACGTTTGTGTTCTGCGGATCGGCTCTGTTGGTGGCTGTTTCTGTATTGGCGTTGTGCTCTATTGGTTCCGATTTGAGTGGTTGGTTTATTGCCTGTGACTCGCGTGCGATTCTGGTCCTTTAGGCCCCGAGAGAAGGGCGGGTTGATTCGCCGTCTTGTGCCTCCGAGAGGTGTGGTGTTTGCGGGTTTCGTTGAGTGTCTTCCTCTTGGGCGACACCCTCTGCCATCGAACAATAGATGATGAGCTCCGTATCTCAACGGCACTTGCGGAGCACATCCACCGCCCGATCGACATGGATCCCTTCGTTGCGGAAAAAGCGGTCCTTGGTTCCTGGCTCGAGGAGCCATCCGCCGCTGTGATGCAGCGCGACGAGTTCCCAGTGCTTGTTGAAGACCGGCGAACCAGATGAACCGGGCAGCGTGTCGGTCAGGTACTGCACGCGGCCCTCGCCCACGTAAACAACCAGGTTATGGAAGAACGAGAGCTGCTTCTGATCGCCGCCGGGGTGCTGGATGATGTTGACCCGTTCGCCGAGTTCGACCCGGGATGGCTGGAGCGCGATCGTCCCCCAGCGCGCGGAGGGCCCGCCCGCGACCTTGACGATCGTGCAGTCGTCGTCGCTGGAGGTAACGAAGAAGGCGTCGGGGTCGAAGCGCAACTCCTCCGGTTCCGCGTCGCGGCCCTCGACCGTCTTCTGGTAGTTGAACTGGGCGGTTGCGGCGGCCGCGGCATCTCGGTCACCGAGGACGTGGTGATTGGTGACCAGCAGGTCACCGGGGATGAGAAAGCCCGTTCCGAGCGAGCCGTCGGAGACCTGGATGCGCGCGACCGCCTGAGCGCGGCGAATGCCGATTTCGAGGTAGCTCACGGGGACGAGCGAGCTCTGCGTGCCGAGGATCTTCTCGAGCGGCGGACCGCCGCTGCCCCGCCACGGGAGCGAGGTAATGCTCGGCCCTTCGGCGTAGCGTACCGCGGCGCCATCGCGCAAGCGCCTGAGGATCTCGTCCTCGGGATACTCTTCGATGGCGCGGTCGAGCACCGCGTAGACCCACCGCGCGCCCCGCTTCTGCGCCTCGTCGAGGACGCTGTGCCAGGTGAGGTCCGCTCGGTTGTGGAACGCGATGCGGGTTGCGTCGAGCTTGATGTCAAAGAGGAATCGGCGCACCTCGGCGTCGGACGGGTACTTCCACGAAAGAGCCTCTCGTAAGGTGCGTATCCCTTCGCGGGAAAGAGCCTGGTTCATCATCTCCTCGTTCTCCGGTTGAGCACGCCGGCGTCGTCGCCGCGCGCAGGCCGCGACGTGCGTCTCTCAGAGCTTCTGTGCAAGCTCTAAGAGGTTGTCGTTGTCGCGGTATTCTCCCAGCGCGCAATGCACAATATCCGCGAGGCAATGCTGTTTTCTGGCCTCCTCGAGGATGGCGTCCCAGATGTCGATGATGCTCCCGGAGATCCTGACCAACAGCAGGCTGATCCCCGCCTCCCTGGCGACGCGCCGCGCGGCTAGATCGGTGTCGTAGAGCACAGCAAGCGTGTCTCGAAGGCGGAATGTGTCGCTATCGGACAGCGTGGGTCGCCGCCTCGCGCTCCTCTTCGCGCGGGGGTCGACAGCGGCCAAGCCGTCGACGATCATCCAGAGGTTGCCTTCCTCGTCTCCGGCGCAGAGCAACCCGGAGCACGCTGCGACGCACCGGAACCACGAGGTTCCGACCAGGGTTCCCAGAGGCCGCCCCGTCTCCAGGCTGAAGGCCCGCACCGTCTCGTCCTCTGATGCCGTGAACACGCGCGCGCCGTCGGGCGAGACGGCGCAGCCGAACACGCGCCGGGTGTGAGCGGGGATCTGGCGGACACAGCGAAAGCTCGGTATCTCGCGCACCTCGATCTGGCCGTCGGCGCGGGCGAGCACCGCGCGCCCACCGTCCGGCGTTATCGCTGCGGCGAGGAGCCCGCCCGTGAGGCGGATCGACGAGGGGGCACGTGTGGCGTCGGTGAGGTGCCAGAGCTTCACCGCGCCGTCTCGAGAGAACGACATCAGGCGCTTCCCGTCTGGGGTCAGCGCGATGCCGCTGAGCTGCCCGTCGTGCCCGCCGAGCTGCGAGGGCTCGTCGAGCGCCGCCTCGGAGCGGATCCAGAGCGTGCCGTCTCGTGAGGCGGTGATCATCCGTCCGTCGGGCAGGAACGCGCAGCCAACCACCAGCTTCTGGTGCGCTTTGGCGGTCTCCACGCGGACCTCGGCGCGCTCGAGATCCAGGTGGAATAGCAGAAGGGTGCCGTCCCGCGCGCCGGCGAGCACGCGGCGCGCATCGGGAGATATCGCGCAGGCAGTCACCAGGTCGGCGTGCCCCGTCAGCGTGGCGCGGCACTCGCCGGTCGCGGTGTCCCAGAACTTGAGCTGCCGGTCCTCCGATGCTGAGACCGCGAACCGGCCATCAAGGGTCACCGCGGCCGCGGTGACCGGCGCGGCGTGCCCGTCCTGGGCCATGAGGCTCTCCGGACCTCCGAGCTCCCACAGCCTGGCCGAGCGGTCGTGCGACGCGGAGAGCATCCGGCGGCCGTCCGACGTCGCGGCGCACGCGGACACCGCGTTCGCGTGCGCCGCGAGGCGCAGGATACGGCGCTCGGCGGCGAGATTCCAGACGGCGATCGCTCCGTCTGCCATCCCGCAGAGCAGGTGGCCACCCCACGGGAGGATCGCGAGCGCGTCCACGCGGCCCTGTCCCGCGCCGACGCGCTGGAGGCATTGGCCGAGGGCGAGATCCCAGCGTGAGAGCGTGCCGTCCCCGCTCGCGGCGAGCACCTGCTCGCCGCCCGGCATCAGGGCGAGCGCCGTGATCCAACCCTCCTCCAAGGCTACCGGCGAGGGCGAGCGCGCCTCACCCGCCGGCGAGAGCTCGTACAGGCACTCTCGGGACGCGAGGTCCCAGACGCGCACCGAGGCGTCCCGCGAGCCGGAGATAAGCTGACCCGCAGGGGTCGTGATACACACCGTCACGTAATCGCGGTGACCCTCCAGCGTGCCGACGATCTGGAGCGAGCTTCTATCCCAGAGCGTGAGGGTCCCGTTGTCCGAGCCAATCACGAGCGTCTGGCCGTCGTGATTGATCGCGCAGGCGGTGGCCCAGCGACCACCGTTGTCGAGCACGCCGATGCAGTGGCCTGTCGCGAGGTCCCAGAGCCGTGCCGTCATGTCGACGGACGTCGACAGCGCGAGCTTGCCGTCCGGCGTGAGCGCGCAGCCCGTGAGCTCGTCGCTATGTCCTTGCATCGTCGCGAGCACCTCGCCGGAGACGAGCGCCCAGTAGCGCAGCACGCGATCGGCCGAGGCCGACAGGGCGCAGCGGCCGTCGGGGCTCACGACGCACGCGACGATCGCCTTCGTCGGCTCGCAGAACGTGCGCAGCGGCGTCGGTCCGAGGCGCACGCCGTGCAAAAGGCGCAGCGGGGGCAGGTTCCTCTCGAAGTGGAGCATGCGCGCGATCTCCTCGGAGGGCCATCCGGCGCAACGCAGGCGGTTGTAGAGCAGCGAGGGGAGCAGCCCCTGAGCGCGGTAGGCGGACAGCCGGGTCGCCTCCGCGCGCACGGCCGCGAGCACGGCGGTGAGATCGAAGGTCGCGCTGCCTTCCGAGGCGCCGATGACCGCCTCCAGATCCCGCTCGATGGCGGTGACGTCGAGCTCGCGGCACTTCGCGTCCAGATAGCCGACGTCGACGCACAAACGCTGCGCGCCGTCCACGTCGCCCGCCTCGATTCGGTGCATCACCGCATGCCGGAGGGCATAGCGCCGTCCGGCCGGGTCCCCCTCGTCGGGCGGCCACGCCGCGAGCCCTCTGAGCAGGTGCAGGTGATGACTACGGATCACCCGCTCTCCGAGCTCGTTGACGAAGATCTCGCGTACGTGCTCGTGGCGCAGCCGATAGCCGAACTGGCTGTCATCGTGCCAGTGCGCCTGCTCCTTGCGCAGCAGGTGGAACGTGGCACGCAGGAACTCGTCACCAGCAGCGGTCGTCGGATCGCTGCCGAGCAGCTCGCCGAAGACGTGCGGTGGGAGCGCCTCGCGCGCGGCGCAGGCGAGGCCGAGGCCCTTGAGGATCAGCCTGCGTCGCGCGTCGTCCAGATCGCGGAGCTCGTCGAAGATCTGGCGGAGAAAGGGGACGAGCCCCTGTGAGATGCGCGCAGCCGTGCGTTGCGCAGGCGGCTGACCGGCGAGCCAGTCGCATATCCCGCTGGCATACAGCATGTTTCCTCGCGCGCTGCGCACGATCACGTCGATGAGCGAGGCGTCCAACGGCGCGGGGAGCGAGCGCGAGCGCTGCTCGCAGATGGCTCGGCATGCCGCCTCATTGGACGGCGCCCATTCCTCGTCGTCGAGGTCGAGCGTACGTGCGTTCTCGACGACGCCGGGCCAGTCGTGCCTTCGGTACATCGGCCGCGAGGCGCCGAGGAGCACGACGCCCTTCGGCGGCACGCGCGGCAAGAAGCGCGGCAAGACGCTCTTGCCGTTTCGGTCCTTCGCCGCCTCGTCGAGCCCGTCGATGACGACGACGAGCTTGCCTGCGCGAGGCACGAGATGGCGCTTCGAGACGCGCCGCAAGAGCTCCCCGAACCGGGTCTCCACGGGTTGCTCGGCATCCGCCAGCTCCGGGAGGATCCGCTCGATCTGCGCGCAGAGATTGTGCACCACCGCGTCGGGGCGATCCCAGTCATCGTGGTCACGCCGGATGAAATGGTGCGGTGTGTGGGGGGGAAATACGTCCAGCAGGCGATTGATGATGGCGCTCTTGCCGGCGCCGGCGCTCCCCAGGAAGAGCACCCACCCGCCACGGGGCGCGCTGTCCTCAATCAGCCAGAGGAGCCTCTCGACCACATTGTTGCGCCCGAGCAGCTCGCCATGCCTGGATCGTTCTTCTTCGAAATCGTTGATCGCGCCGCTCACTGTGTCACTCCTCGCGCCGATGTACACCGATGAATCCAACGATAGAAATGTGCGCCTCGCGGTCGTCCGCGCCGGCTCAGCGGACAGCGTCGCGCGGGCGGCGCCTGGCGAGCTTCAGGATCTCGCTCTCTGGCACCTGCTCGGCGCGGAGCAGCGGGACATCCCGCTTGAAGGCCGTCACCCGTCCATCCTGGAGCAGATGAAACTCGCCTGCTTCCTGGCCGGGGATGCGGGCGCTGACGTCCATCCGGGCGTCGCTGAGCAGCGGCTTCATCTTGTCGAGCGCCGTCTGCTGTGTCACCCGACCAACGAACCAGCTCCGGAGGTTGTCACGACACCTGTAGTCGAGGTCTCCCGGGCTCTGGGTCGCGAGCAGGACGCCGAGGCCGCCGGAGCGCGCCCGGCGCAGGAGGTTCTCCATGGGCGCCTTGGTCGCTGGCTGCGACTGCGCCGGCAGGTACATGTCGGCCTCGTCGAGCAACACCACCGCGCGCAGGTGAGGCGACGGCGCTCGGCTCACCCAGCGGCTCAGCGCGAGAAGGAGCTGCGCGACCCAGAAGAGGACACGCGCGCTGTCGCCCAGGAATTTCGTGCTGACGATGCTGAGCCGTGTCTTTCCAGGCTGCGAGTGGCGCCCGAGGCCGAGGAGGAGTTCGACGTCGAGCGCCTCGCCGTCCATCGAGAGCAGGTCCGAGGTGTTCAGCTTGAGCACCTCGAGGTCGTGCACGAGGTCCTTGAACAGCCGTGTATCGAGCCGCCCGAGGGTAGCGACGAGGGCCGGATCCTCGTTCGCGATGAGCTCGATCAACGACGCGACGTCGAGCTTGCGCGAGGCGCCGTGCGCCGCGAAGAGCTGGAATGCCTGAACGAGGATGGTACGGAGACCCTTGTCCTTGCGCGTCTGCTTGTAGCCGAGCATGTCGCCGAGGGCGTGGGCCGCATAGCCGGCGGCCTGGTCGCGCTCGAGGTCCGGGAGCGCCTCGATGCCGCTCGGCATCAGCGAGAGCCCGAGCTGGCGGCCGCCGGGGTGGCCCGGCGTGAAGAGGGCGACGTCGAGTCGCTCCGCGAGCGCCTGCCGCCGAGCGTCGAGCGCCACCTCCGGGTGCGCGCGGGTGAAGAGCGTCTGGCGCGCATAGCCGCAGAGATCCCCCTTGCGATCGATGAGGATGACGGGAACGCCGTGGAGCAAGAGCTGCTCGATCAGGTTCAGCGCCAGCGTGGTCTTGCCGCTCCCGGTGCTGCCGAGGAACGCGGCGTGCGCCGTGAGCTGCCCTGCGTCGAGCGTGAGCTTGTGGGAGACGAGCTCCCCTGTCGTGCCGAGCGCGAGGGAGAGGGCCTCCCGCGGCGCCGCTCCGTCGGCGCTGCCTGGTGTCGCACCGTCGTGACCGGCGACCGGGCGCGAAGCGCCAGGGCTCACAGGTGACGTATCGAAGGGCGACGGTGCAGCTCCCCGCGACCGAGGTGTCGGGGCGGACGGTGGGAGTTCCTGCTCGAAGCGGTCGAGGCGGTCGAGATCCAGCGCGTGGATGAGCGGCAAGAGACGCGAGATGTGGTTCTCTTCCCTGAGCCAATCGCTGAAATGCTCGCGTCGCGCGTGGATCTCGTGGAACCTGTGGAAAGCGGCCAGCGTGCGTTGATCGCTCTCCTCGAAGACCGCCTTGCGGCCGCCGTTCTTGAGGATCTCGGCGAGCGCCGAGTGCACCTGCGTGTTTGGATTGCGCGGGAACTCGCCGCAGCGGAGCAGCGCGAGGATCCGGCGCCCGGCGCGCTTGCGCGCATCCTCGAACTGCGCTCGGAGCCCGCCGCCCTGGGGGGCCCGGTTGCAGACCACGACGAGGATCTCCTCGACGACGCGAGTCGCTCCTCCCGGGATCGGGACCCGGACGTCGACCTCGATCGCCTCGTCGCGCGGCCGGGCATCGAAGTGAATGCCACTCTCTATCTCCTCGGCGCAATGGTTCACCGCCCACGCGAAGAGCGCGGCGATCTCCGTCTCGTCCTCGGATGGATCGTCTTCGAACTGCGCCAGGAAGTCGTTCCACTCCTGCTCGATCTTCTCCTTGGCCGCGCGGACGTCTTGATCGGCGGGGGCCCGGGGCCGTACGCTGGGAGGAGCGCTCGTGTCCCACTGCGCCACGATCCGGCCGGCGTCGATGCACGCATCCCGGAAGATCTGGCATTCGTTGAGCGCTGCGCGGACGCTCATCCCAGAGAGCTGCTCCACGAACCCCCGGGGGATGGGATAGAGGGGATCGGCCGCGCTGTCCGCCGGCGCATGCCCCGCCGTCTCGTAGAGGTAGGCGAGGCGCTTCTGGATGATTGGCGTGATCTCCTCTTTGCGCCTCTCCGCGACCAGGTGGACCGGCGCGGGGTCGCGCTCGACGCGATCGAGCGTCGACCGGGTGAGCCGAGCGCGCATCGTCTCGTAGTAGTCCTTGAGGCAGGCGATCACGATGATGGACGAGGGCACCCGATCGGCGACCGCGCAGAGCGAGGACATCACCCGCCGGAACAGGGACTCGGCATCGTTGACGCGGTACGCGTCCTCGAACTGGTCGACGCAGAGGACCAGAGCGCGGGAGTCGCACGCCCACATCAATCGGCCGAGCTCCTCGACGACGCGCTGGGCGTCTTCGTCCTCGCGCTTCGGCGATAGACCGCCGAGGAGCTTCTGCTCTCGCTCCGAGAGCACGTCACAGCGCAGGTACTTCACGACCCGCTTCTTCAGCGCCGGATCTTGCCGCTGCAGATAGAGCAGGGCGC
Organism: Sorangium sp. So ce693; assembly: GCF_051521375.1. NCBI lineage: Bacteria > Pseudomonadati > Myxococcota > Polyangiales > Polyangiaceae > Sorangium > Sorangium sp. So ce693. Next base: position 9,006,684 of record NZ_CP150347.1, on the reverse strand, counting down.
GGATGAGATCCAGGTCGAGGTCGGCGTAGCGGGGGTGTCTGATGAGCCTGTCGGCGGCGCGCTCGACGAGGTCAACGACCTCGTCCTCGTCCAGGTCCTCGCGTTCGTTCAAGGAGCGGATGGACTCCGGATCACCACACCTTGCCGCGACCGCGTTGGAGAGCCGGAGCAGCCCCGAGCCGGTCCCCAGCGCCTCATAGTAGGTCTGGTCGAGCGAGTCGACGAGGTTGCTCACCAAGTAACGGCTGTAGCTCGTGACTGAGGTGGTCATCTGCATATACCCGACGAAGCCGAGCCCGTTGAGGTGAACGTGGTTTCGGAAAGCGCGCACGAGGTGCGTCTTTCCGCTGCCGGACTCGCCGAGGAGCAGCAGGATCCGGCCCGCGTCGAGGCCCGGCGGGGTCGTCACTTGGGTGAGCAGCCGCTGGAAGGCCGTGCGGGCCTCCTCATGCACGGAATCGACGTCGAACGGATCCTCGCGCCAGATCTGCCCGCGGTGCTCCACGGAGTGGAACACGTCTTTCTTCGCTGTCGACAGGAACACGTCGAGCAGGGCGTCCTGCTTCGTCATGATGCACCCCTTCTCCCTCTTGCTCGTCGACGCCGGAGGCGCGCGCTCTGCGCGCGCCTCGCCGGCGCTGCCCACGTCAGATGCGCACGAAATGGAACGTCGTGCTGAGATACCGTGTCTCCGAGGCGCCGACGTCGGCCGGATCCATTGCCTCGACCAGGTCGGCGCGGTTGAGCGCCAGGAGCCCACGGCGATGCGCGGAGACCAGCCGGGTCTTGAACGTGTCCGCGTCACCGATCGCGACGCCGTCCTCCGCGAGGCGCCGAAGCACGTGCGAGATGAAGACCTTGTTGTCCCCGAACCGTCCACTCGTCGACGCCCGCGCCGCCTCGAGCACGCGCGCGGCGAAGGCAGGCTCGTCCGCGGGCAGGGGGGCTGCCTGCGGAGCGAGCAGGCCGCGCGCTCCCGTGCCGAGGTCCGACGCCTTTCTCACGAGCAGGTCGATAGCCTGCTTCAGTGTCCCCTGAGGAGGCGCGTCGGCTTTACGGCTCAGCAGCACCCGCATGACCGCCTCCACCGTGAAGGGATCTGCCGTCGTGACGCCGATGGTGCTCCAGGCGACCGCGCCGAGCACGCGTGGCAGCGATGGGGCCTGGCCAAGGTTTAGGTGGAAGGCGCTGGCGAGGAGCGTCGCGATGCTCGCGGCTTCCACGGTGGCCATGTCAACGGCGATTTCCCGCTGGCCCTTCACCGCTGACATCTCCTCGTCGAGCATCCGGGCCGCTACGAGATCCTTGATCACCGGCCAGGTTACCTTTTTGTGGTGCGCCAGGCGGAGGGTCGCGCGGATGGTTCTTTGGCCATCGTGGGTGATCTGATACGAAGCCCTCCTTGCGCGCACGACGAGACCTGTTTGCACGAAGCCGATGAGTTCGTTCTCGATGAGTCGGGTCGGGTCGTTTTGACCTTGCCTACCTTTGAAAAGAAACATCAGCTTCTGCGCGATTTGGCGCGCGGTGAAACCATTGAGCTTGCAAAAGAGCCGGCCGAGGACGTAGTTGCCCAGACCGGAGAGGGCGACCTGTTCGTTGGAACTCATCGGTTTACCTCCATCGCCCGCGTGGTGGGCCTCGCGGCGCGGCGGTCCACGCGCTCGCGGATCAGCTCCCACGCGTCGGTCGGCTCGAAGTGATAGCGCACCTGCTTTGGCTCGACGGCGCCCGTGAAGCGACCGCGCAGGACCTCCAGGAGCGCCAGTGCGTCGGAGCGCTTCTGGTCCACCCGGCCATCCCGCAGGAACTCGCGCAGCGCCGCGGTCTGCTCGCGCGGCACGCCCTCCTCCTTGGCGCGCCGCAGGAGGATCGGATAGCAGCGGTCCGGGTAGAACAGCTGCTGGGCCAGCGCCTCCAGCCGCTCACGTGTCTCGCCCGAGATCACGCCGGCCCGCTCGGCGGCGCGCAGGGTGGCGCGGATGTTCACCAGCGCCTCGCTCAGAGGGCGATAACCGTCCTCCGCGGGCGCGTGGGCCACCGCCACTTCGTCGTCCGCGTCGAGCGCCCCGCTCGCGTAGGCTTCGTAGATGCCGCCCACCCCCTCCATGCCGAAGAGCGAGAGCTCGGCCGCGCGGAGCGCCCCCATGCTCGACGCGCCGAGAACGTGGACTCCCTGCGCCATCGCCCAGAGGATCTCCTTGTGGGACACGGACGGGACGCGCTCGAAATAGCCGTCAATGAGGCCGATGGCGACGGGTCTCTCCAGCGCTGCACGGTAGATGTCGCCCTGGGCCGCGGGCGGCAGGAAGATGGCGTCGATCTGCTGCTGGCCCTCCGAAGCCGGGAGGGTGGGACCTGTGAAGATGCAAAGATTCATGGTCTGCGCTCCGAAAGGCGCCGCTGCGCGCGCGCGCCGGGGATGTAACCGGGGACATCGTCGAGCGGCTCGAGGCCCGGGATGATCACGCGCACCACCGGGATCTCGAGCTCAGGACGGGTGAGGTCGACAGCGACGATCTGGTTGAGCCCCACCGTGCGCAAGCGCTCGATCTCCCAGGTGACGTCGTCGTCGAAGGTTTCGCCCGCATAATCGGGCGCATCGTCGAAGCTGCGCTGTGGCGGCTCACCCGCGTGCTCTTCCAGGAAGCGGCTCGCCGCGCGGAGGTCGTCGTCGGGCCCGTTGCCGCGGGCCCGGACGTCGTCGCGCACGCCGGTGACGACGGTGAGCCGGCTCTGCGCCGCCTCGGTGATCGCTCTCAGGAGCGCCACATCGCGGGAGGGGTGGCAACCGAAGCCGATCATCGGCGCGATGGGCCGGTGCAGGTTGGGCGCGCGATCGACGAGCGTGCAGCAGAAAGCCGGGACGCCGATATCGGATGTGATCTCCCAGAGAAACGGAATGACATCGGCGCGGTCCACCTGCTCCAGGAGCGCGCGGCACCCCGGCTCGTCCACCGTGGACAGGTCGATCCGCGTCCGGCGCTGGGTTTCCGGGCCCGAGAGCCTCCAGAGCGTGGCGGCGTCCCTTTCGATGAGCTCGCAGATCGCGTGACTCACGGCCTCGAGCGGGTGGTTGCCGGAGGCGAGTCCGTTCGAGCTCATCACGAAGGCGCCGCTCGCGGCGAGCAACGGCAGCGCGTAGTCCGTGTGGACGACCTCGAACGGGACCCAGGTGGGCGCGCCCGTCACGAGATCCAGGCCAGCCACCCAGAAGAGGCGGAGATGATCATGGAAGTCCACGATGGACAGGCGCGGCAGATTGTGAACGTCGAGGAGGCGGTGGCGGTGGCGAAGCTCGCTGACGGTGCCGAGCTTGAGCGGGAGCTGGATGTGCTCCGCGTGCCATTGCTCGATCGACTCCATCACGCCCGAGGCACGCGCGGCGGCGAGGGTCGAGCCCTTGCCTTGCGAGACCGCGATCGATCGCGCGTTGGGGCGGACGACCATGACCACCGGCACTCCGAGCGTGTCGAGGCCGGTCACGTCGGCGATCCGGGTGATGCCCATCGCCGGCAGGAGGGGCCGGACCCTCTCCACCGTCTCATCGGGAGATACGAGGCGGTGGGTGCCCGCGAGATAACGCTTGGGCGCTGCCGGCGGAGGACCCGATCGCTGCTCGGCACTGGCGCGGTTTGCGGAGGTGGTCATGGAAGTCCCGGCTCTCCGCTCAGCGCTTGAAGCGCGACAGGTTGAGGACGTAGCAGTTGATCCCGACGGGGACGGCTGTCGGCTGCACGACGTCCGGGGGCAGCCGCTCGCCCGTAGGGTCGGGGCTCATGGAGAGGAAGTTCGTGCGGTGCAGTCCCTCGAGCAAAAGCAAGACCTCCTTGGTCGTCTCGACGAACCCGGGTCTCAAGGAGGGATTCAGGACGAAGCGTCCCCACGATTGGCAGTGGACGACGTAGTAGTCGCCCTCGCGAGTCTCGAACGTTTCGCCGCTCTCTGCGCGGATCGTGCCTTTCTTGGCGCAGATGACGAGATCATAGGCGGCGAGCCTTCGCGCGCTGCTCAGCGCCGCGTAGGCCTCCTGGACGACGAGATCGTCGCCGGCCGTCTCGGGGAGGTTCTTGATGTTCTTTTCGCATATGACATAGACTCCGACGTCGCCCTGGAGAAAGTGCACGAATGCTCCGGGCTTGCCGGTCTCATGGAGAGACGCGACCTTGTCGCGGATCTCGGGCGGGACGTCGCGCTCGGCCCAGAGGTTCTCTGCGCTCGCCCACGCGCTGGACTCCAGCTGGTAAACGGGGTTCGACTCGCGATCGATGGTGAAGACAATGCCTCTTCGATCGTTGCTGCACGGGATCTCGTTGGACATGGTTCGGCTCCGTTCTCGTTTTGTCATCGCAACTCCACACGTGGCGCGTGCGGACCGGGCGCGGACGGGGGCCGCGCGGCGGGCCTTGGCGCGCCGTCAAGAAGATCGGTTGAGTCGAGGCTCAGCTCACGCGTAGCCGCCGTGGCGGGCGCCGCGGAGCGCCAGCGCGAGCGGTCGGCAAGCGCGGGCCTCGTGGCCTGACGCGAAGGCGCGCGCTGCCGCCTCGAGCAGCTTGGTGAGCCGACCCGGCAAGCGCTGCTGCCGCGGGTCGAGCACTGCACATACCTGCGCGATGGCGCCCTCCAGGCGACCATGCGCGAGCTCGACCCGGCAGAGCGGCAGCCTGGCCAGCCATTGGAAGGGGTAGACGAGGGGGAGGGGCTCCCAGCAGGCGAGCGCCTCCTGGCCTGCGTCCTCGGCCCGTGCGAGGTCGCCGCGCTGGAGCGCGCACCACGCGAGGGTGCCCAAGGCGGCTCCGGCGTACTCGCGCACGTTCTCAGCCCTTGCCAGCTTCAAGGTCCGCTTGGCCAGGTTCTCCGCACCCTCGACGAGGTTCCGCCTGCGCTGGATGAGCGTGAGATAGGTCAGGCAGCGCGTCATGACCTCGAGGTCGCCGCTCCGCTCCGCGATCGAGAGGGCGTCGCGCATCTCGGCTTCGGCTTGGTTGGGGTCGCCGTACAGCATGCGGACGATCGCGAGGCTGCAGCGGGCGGCCAGAGCCCAGTGGCCTTCGGGCGGTGCGTCCGCGGCCTCGTACGCCGCGACGCATTCGTCGGCGAAGCTCAGCGTCTCGGCGGACGCGACGAACCGATCGCGCTGGATTCCTCCCTGGGTCAGCGCGTGGAGGTAGTGGGCGCGGTGCAGCGGTGTACCTCTCTGCTCCAGCACGGGGCGGACGGCCTCGATGAGGGCATCCAGCCGGACGAGATCGGCGAGCCAGTAATGCACTGAGATGCGATCCAGATGGATCTGGATCCACTCGTTCCACCACGCCTGGGCTTCGCCCGAGGCTCGCTCGGCCTGCTCACCGACGAGGGCGATCTCCGCGTGCCCGTAGCACTCGAGCGCCCTGGCGTGCTGGTGGTGCATCTCCCAGGCCTTGCCAATCTTGCGGTGGAGCCGGGCGTGGTCGACGCGGGAAGTCGCCGCGCCGAGCGCCGCGCCGTAGGCATCGCGGGCCTCGGCCTGACGCCCGACGAGCCCGAGCACGTCGCCCAGCCCCTCGTGGAGCTCGGCGAGCGCTGCAGGCACGGCGCCAGCGGCCGAGAGGGCATCGATGGCCAGCCGGTAGAAGCGGACGGCGTCGCGGTTCGCATAGACCTCGGCGGCGCGCTGCGCGGCTCGCGCGAAGTGCGCGCCGGCCTTGCCGTGGAGGCCCGCTCCCGCGAAGTGGTGCGCGAGTACTGGCGCCTGGGCGCCGCGCGCCTCGAGCGCCTCGCCGGCGCGCTGGTGCAGCGCGGCCCGCGCTTCTGGATCGAGCTGGCTGTAGGCCTTCTCGCGCAGCTTGTCGTGTACGAAGCGCAGCCGTGCTGTCTCCGACTCCTCGAGGATTCGCCGCGCCCGGAGCTCAGCAACCGCCTCGGTGGTCGCGTCTTGTCCGAGTGGGCCCGCGAAGAGGAGCTCGTCGTCGAGCTCCTGCCCCAGCACTGCCGCCCACGCCGCGAGCACCCGCGCCTCCGCGTCGAGCAGGTCGAGCCGCCGTCCGAGCAGCTCGTCCAGCGTGTCCGGGATCTGGAGGGACGCGAGCGCCGCGGCGCCGCGCCCCTTGAAAGAGAAGCTGCCGCCCTGGTCCCGCTGGAGTTCCCCGGCGTCGAGGGCCGCGCGCAGGTACTCGGCGACGAAGAAGGGGTTGCCGTTCGCGTTGCGGATGAGCACGTCGAGCACGGTCCTGGGCGGCATGCTTGGCGAGAGCATGCCCACGACCATGTCCTCGATGTCGCGAGCGGCCAGCTTGTCGAGCCGGATCGAGGTGACCCCCGGGGCGTGCGCGATATCCTCGAGCTCCGGGCGCGTCTCCTCCGTCCGGTAGGTGCCGATGATCAGCACGCCGCCGCGCTCGTCGGGCTCGGCTCGGGCAAACGTATCGAGCAGGGCCAGGGTGAGATCATCGGCCCACTGCAGGTCGTCAAGGAGAAGGCAGAGCGGCCTCGCCTCGGCAAGCGCCCGAAGGGTCTCCCGCAGCGCGGAGACGACGCGCTTTCGCGCCTGCGAAGGCGGCAGGGGCGCCGGTTCCGACGGGCTCCCGAGCGCTCGCAGCTCTGGCACGTAGGCCGCGAGCACCTCGCGGCGACCGCCGAAGAGCCGGTCTGCTTCTGCCGCGGATGCGCGCGCTTGATCGACCGCTGCCAAGAGCGTCGTACGCAGCGGTTGCAGCGGAGCGGCCATCGCCGCCATCGCACCCGCCTCGCCGGCCCCAGGCGCAACACACACGCCCGAGAACACCTGGAGAGGCAGCTCCTTCGGCGTGGCGCGGCTCACCTCTCGCACGAGCCGCGTCTTGCCCGAGCCGCTCTCCCCGTGCACCAGGGCGATCGCGTCTCGCCTCTCGGAGGCGGCACGCTGGGCCATCGTCTGCAGCTTGCAAACGGCATCGGTGCGGCCTGCGAGCACGGGCCGGTACAGGTACACGCGTGGCGGCGGGCCCTCGTCGCGCTCCGCGGCCGCGCCTAGCGCGACGAGCTTTGTGGCGACGTCGGCGGCGTACTGGACCCGACGCTGTGGATTCTTCGCCAGGAGCGTGAGGATGAGGTCGTCGAGTGCTGCCGGGAGGCCCGTGACAAGAGCCGAGGGGCGCTGAGGTGAGGCAGAGCGGTGCTGCTTGCAAAGGGACGAGGCGTCGCCAAGGAAGGGAGGTCGTCCCGTCACGCACTCATAGAGGATGCACCCGAGCGCGTAGAGATCGGCGCGCGCGTCGACCGGTTCCCCCTGGAGCTGCTCCGGGGCCGTGTAGGCCACACTGCCGGCGAGCGGGTACACGTCGAGCTCCTCGCGGCCGGCGCCGCCGAAGTGAACGGCGATCCCCAGGTCGACGAGGACAGGGCGTCCGTCGTCCTGGAGGATGATGTTCGCGGGCTTGAGATCGCGGTGCACCAGGCCCTCGCCATGCAGGTAAGCGAGCGGCGCGCAAAGGCGACGGATGAGCGTGAGCATCGGGCTGAGCGGGCGCGCGTCCGCGCTCGCTGCGGGCGCGCCGGTGCGCAGGCGGACGCTGGCTGCAACGGACCCCGGAGCTTGCATGGGAATGGTGATCGCCGCCCCCAGGCCGGCGTCCTTCGCGAAGGTAGCCGCGAGGTGATCCCGGAGCGTGCGGCCTCGGAGGAGCGGCATTGCGACCCACGGCACCCCGCCGGTGACATCCTCGTCGAGGAAGCGAACGATGCCAGGGTGGTTCAAGCGGCGGAGCACCCGCGTCTCACGGCGTATCGCGGCGAGGTGGTCGGCGTTGTTCACGCCGAGCACCGTCTTGATGGCCACTTCCTCGCCTGTAAGGGAGTGTGCAGCGCGGAAGACGACGCCCATGCCGCCTTTGCCGAGGCGTTCGATGATCCGGTACGGGCCGAGCTGGCGAGGCTCGTCCGGTGCATCGCTGGCTGCTCCCTGCTCGTCGATCATCCGAGAGCAGGAGGCTACCGCAGCTTCGACGCCGGCCTGGCGTCCTATCCTCCGGGGAGACCGAGCGGCAGACGCGGACCCTTGGAGGCGCTCCCCCTCGGGTTTCCTTTGCGGCATCGTCGTGCTGCCTTCGCTCTTCGTGCTCACGTCGCGAACACTCAGCACGTTGCGTGCCGAGCCAGGCGCGTCGCGGATCCCCGTGAAAATCCGCGATGATTGCTCATCGCTTGCGCGGTGCGCTGGCCATGGTTCGCCACCGGCGGGCCATGGTTCGCCACCCGGTCGCCCAACGATGGCCTATCGGTTCGGGAGCTTGATGCCGAAAACCTTGATCTTGTGCCTCAGCGTACTGCGCGGGGTCCCGAGTTGCTCTGCCGCTTTCCTCACATTCCCCCCCGTCTCTCGGAGCGCCGCCTCGATGAGCTGCGCCTCCGTACGATCCCGCTCTGACCTGAGCTTGTCGCTGGTCGCTTGTTTCTCGTCGAGATCCGACTGCGGAACTGCCAGAGGCGCACCTTCGGCTCCCGCCGGTGGGGCGTTCGCGAGCAGACGCGGCGGCAAATCCTCCAGCTGGATTTGATCGCCCTCGGCCAACACGACGGCGTGATCGATGGCGTTGCGGAGATCGCGTACGTTTCCCGGCCAGCTGTACGTGTGGAGAAGCGCCATCGCTTCCGGGGCGATGCCACGCACGCAGCGGCCGTTGTCATCGTTCGCGCGTTTCAGGAAGCGCTCCACAAGCGCCTCAATCTCATCAGACCGCTCGCGCAGAGGACGCACCTCCAGCTCAATCGTGTTCAGCCGAAAGTATAGATCCCCGCGAAACTGGCGGTCCTCGACCATCGCCTTAAGCTCGCGGTGCGTGGCCGAGATGATCCGCACGTCGATTTTCGTCTCTTGAGTCGCGCCGACCCGGCGGATGCTGCGCGTTTCGAGCGTCCGGAGCAGCGTCTTCTGCACTTCCAGGTCTAGCTCGCCGACCTCGTCGAGGAACAAGGTCCCTTCATGAGCTGCCTCGAAATAGCCCGGCTTTGATTGATCTGCACCGGTAAAAGCGCCTCTTTCGTGGCCAAATAGCTCCCTCTCGGCGATGTTGCTAGGTATAGCGCCGCAGTTTACTGGGATGAAAGGCTTGCCCGAGCGCGGACCGCGCTCATGGAGAAAGCGTGCGAGCACCTCTTTGCCCGTACCGGTCTCGCCCTTGATATGTACGGGAACGCGCGCCGAGGCCACGCGCTCGGCCTTGCTGAACAGCTCTCTCTGAGACGCGCCGATGATCGGGGTGTCTGAGCTGTCTGCGTCCCCTTTCGACCGCCGGCTGGTCGACTCATCAACGACGGGACATTCGAGGGTCGCGCGGCCCGCCGCCTCGCGTGCTCGGTCGACGAGCTTCGGCGCCGAGCTTCCGGCCTTCTTATAGACGGCCAGGCCGACGCGGCGAACTCCGCCTTCACGGGCGCCGTAGGCGACCGCTCTCGCCATCCGAGCGGCGTTCTCCGCGCTCGCCTCGGGTAGCAGGATCAGCGCCGTATCCGGCCTGCACAGATGCACGCGATCAACAGCCCGCAGAGTCGCCGGAAGCTGCATGGCCCACGACCCGGACTTTGCGATCGCTATTTCCGCTTCACCGGGGCGCACTGCAATGATCGCAAAACTTCGGTTCAAGCACTGCGCACGCGCGAGCTCAGCGTCGAGCTCCCGATAGAAGGCCGCCTCGCCCAGCACAATCGACGTGGCGACGGGACCGAGGGCGACCACATGAGCGCTGACGTTTCCCAGCATGGCATCTCCACCCGGCGTGAGCATGACGGGCCCGTCGATCCGCTTGTGGTTCACCCAGGTTCCGTTGGTGGAGCCGAGGTCCTCTACGAGGACGTAGCCGTCGACGAACGTGAACCGCGCATGCGGCTGGGAAATGATGGTCTCGGGGATGCAGAGATCCGCGGGCGCGCGTCGGCCGACGACCATCGTCGGTTGGTCAGGATCGAGCCGCATCGCTTCGACACCGCCCCGATGGCAGAACAAGACCGAAACGCCCTGCGGCCGCGGTCGTGCGGGAGGCCCATCACCGCCGCCCGGGAGCTTCTCGGTGCTCGTGTCGTTCCGTCCGTCGTCGTGCCGCTGGTCGTCCATAGCTCTTCCCCTCGCGAAGATTAGAGGCGCAACCCGTCCGGCGTCGATGCTCAAGATGCCCGACGGGCTCCCCGCCGCGTTCGCCTCAGGCGGTGATGCTCTGTCCGTCCTATCCTCCGCTGCAACAGGAATCCGCGCTGCTTCGACATGGAATCCGTGAACGGCACCCCCGCTCGGACCAGGCGGCGTGGGTGGACATGCCGCTGTGGGATGTGGGAGGCAGCAGGTTCATCCGGCGGGCGAACCGCACGGATCTTCCGTGCGCGCTTGATCGATGTCACCTGCTTTGGTTCCGCCTGACCATCGCTGCTGGCGACGTCGAGACGGCCCGCGTGGTCCACGAGGCAATTGGGCTGCTGCTCGGCGCGCCGGCTCCCCAGGGCGAGGTCGCGACCAATCTGGTCGACCTTGCCCGCGAACGTGATCGGGGGGCACGATGATGTCCGGCGCTCTGCTTCCGCATCTCCTCGCTCCGCCCTCCTGAGTTCGACGGCCGCTCGATCGCGAGCGGCGCGTTCTCTGGGCCGAGCGCGACCAGCACGCAGTGCGGAACGGGGCACTCCGGGGATTCGGTCTTGATGTCACCGCGAGGCTCGGCGACATGCAGCGCGCGTTCCGGCGCCAGGCGACGACTGAACGCGCGCTCCCTGATCAGGGAGGCGATCGCGTATGGATCGAGCGGCGGACCGCTGCGCGCTCCCAACGCTCCTGCGCTGCGATGGCGTCGTCGGCGGCTCGGACGCCGTCGACGAAGAGCGCCGCGTCCGCTGGATGGTTCAGGTCGAGGCCGAGCCGGAGCAGCACCGCTCGGTCGCGTGGTGGCACCATGCGGAGGATCTCGGCGGCAGAGCGGCGCACGGAGGACATGGGGGGAAAGTAGCAGCCCGGGGGCAGCGGCGGGGAGCCCCGCGAACGAGACGGCGCTGTTTCCCCCCCTGTTCGACCGCCTGGAGGCGCGAAAGCGCGGCGAGGGTGCCGCGTCGACGAGGATCCGGTCCCTGTTTCCAGTCCTCCCGGAGCAGGGGCCCGTGGCTCAAGGAACTGTCACCCCAGCTCGGTTCAGACCGGGAGCCTGGGTAGCACCCGGTCGGACCGGGAGCTTCGGTGACACATGTCGTAGAGGACCGGCGACGGAGGAGCGCCGGTGCCCTGGAAAGAGACATGTTCAGTGGACGAGAGGCTTCGGTTCATCGCGCAGGTAAACGAGTCGGACGAGACGTTCGCGGAGCTGTGCCGGCGGTTCGGCATCAGCCGGAAGACGGGGTACAAGTGGGTGGAGCGCTACGAGCAGGCCGGACCGAGCGGGCTGGAGGAGCGGCGGCCCGTGGCGCACACGTTCCCGCATGCGACGCCAACGGGGCTCGTCGACGCGCTGATCGAGCTGCGGAAGGAGCGCCCCACGTGGGGGCCGAAGAAGCTGCGCGCCCGGCTGGAGAGCCTGGGCGTGGAGGGGCTACCGGCGGCAAGCACCATCGGCGAGCTGCTCAAGAAGCATGGGCTGATCCGGCCCCGTCGGCGGCGCGTGGTGACGCCACCGACCGCGATGCCGCCGCCGCTGGCTCCAGCGGAGCAGCCTAATGACACATGGTGCGTCGACTTCAAGGGGCATTTCGCGCTCGGCGACAAGACCCGGTGTCACCCGCTCACGTTGACGGATCAGGCGACGCGGTACTTGCTCAAGTGCGAGGGCGTGGCGAAGCCGGACGAGGCCTCGGTGCGGCCGCACTTCGAGCGCGCGTTCCGCGAGTTCGGGCTGCCGCACCGCATCCGCTCCGATAACGGCCCGCCGTTCGCCACGATTGGCATCGGTGGGCTCTCGGCGCTCTCGGTCAGCTGGATCAAGCTCGGCATTCATCCCGAGCGGATCGAGCCCGGTAAGCCGCAGCAGAACGGCCGCCACGAGCGAATGCACAAGACGTTGAAGGCGGAGGCGACATCGCCGCCAGAAGCCAACTTGGCAGCGCAGCAGCGCGTCTTCGATCGGTTTCGGCACGAGTACAATGATCAGCGTCCGCACGAGGCGCTCGGCCAGAGGACGCCGGCTTCGCGCTACACGCCCTCGCGCCGCTCGATGCCGAGCAAGCCCTCGTCGCCGGTGTACCCGGACACGATGGCCATTCGACGCCTTGACGACCAAGGACGGATGCTGTTCGGGGGCTCGCAGACCACCGTCTCCGCACTGCTCGCCGGCGAGCCCGTGGGGCTGACGCCGATCGCCGATGACGTCTGGGAGCTGTACTACGGCCCGGTCCTGCTCGCGCAGGTCACCCTCAAGAACAAGGAGCTGAAGCTGGCCAGGGCGCGGTGACCTGCGCGAACTCACGCCGGATCGTGAGAAGAGGCTCGTGTGTACCGCGACCACGGGGAGCGGTTGGTGTATAGATCCTGGCGGTCCGAGAAAGCGCGGCGAGCGTGTCGTGTCGACGAGGATCCGGTCCCCTGTTTCCAGTCCTCCCGGAGCATGGGCCCGTAGCTCAAGGAAGTGTCACCGCTGCTCCCGGTCAGAAGTGTTACCAGGGCTCCGCTCGTACACCTGCGCGGCCTCGGCGTCCTCCTGCGCAGCCCCGGCGCTCCTGCTGCGCGGTCCCGGCGGCCCTCCTGCGCGGCCTCGGCGTCCTCCTGCGCAGCCCCCGTGATCCTCCAGCGCACCCATTTGAGTGTCCTATCGTACGATCGTGTGGCTCCTGCGCGGCCCCGGCAACCCTCCTGCGTGGCCACTTTGGTGTCCTATCGTACGATCGCGTGCCTCCTACGCGGCCCCGGCAACCCTCCTGAGCACCCATTTGTGTGTCCTATCGTACGATCAGGTGGCTCCTGCGTAGTCCCGGCGCCCTCCTGCGCGCCCAGTTGGTGCCCTGCGTTACCATGGCTCGACGCCTGCGCGTGGCCGTCGCCGCTGCTGCGCAGCCTCGGCGTCCGTTTGCGCGGCGCCTCTGTCTCCTTGCGATCTTGCGCTTGCGAGCTTGCGTCGAAAGCGTCGGTATCGTGCTCTCCGGTGACCCGAAGCCTCGGCGGCGCCGATTTCCTCATTGAGCGACCGCCCCTCTGCTCGGAGGGGCGCTGACCTCGACAAGGAGACATCTCATCGCCATGGCACCGAAGGCAACCACCGCAGCTTCATCCAGGACCAAGAACACCCAGAACACGCGCGCTTCGAGCGACGCCGGAGGCGCGCACCGCTCGTCGGGCGGTGCGCCCGAGTTCACGCTGAGCGCCGAGCGAGAGGCCGAGCTGCTCCGAGAAGCCGAGTCGCTCGGCGATAACGCCTCACTCTTTCCAGGCAAGCTCGCTCGACGCGTCATCTGGGCGAGCCGCATTCAGCTCGCCGCCGAGCGCGACGCGGCGGATCTCGTGCGCACTCCGTTCGCCGAGGACGAGCCCCAGCTTACGCGAGAGGAGATCCGCGGGCTTCGTGAAAAGATCGAGCTCCTGCGCGTCGTGCAATCGCGCTGGCAAGCGGCGCAGCAGCGCCAGGAGCGGGCCGTCACGGCCTTTCAGAAGCCGGCCGCCGAGGCCGCCCAGATCAAGCAATCGCTCCTCCGCTTCTTCGATCTCCGCTTCAAGAAGAGCCCCGAAGGTCAAAAGCGGCTCATGGCGATCCGGGCGGGCAGCGGCGACGCGGACCTGGTCCAGGACGCCTCCGATCTCCTCTTGCTCTGCTCCGAGCACGCGGAGGCCGTTCAAAAGGCGCCTCGCGGCGAGGCTGCCGCGGCGGATCGCCTCCGCGAGCTCTCGCCGGTGCTCGCGCGCATGCTCGCCGACAAGACGCTCTCTCTCGAGGCGGTGCGCTCGCGCAAGCTCCGCGACGCCGCGTACACCCTCGTCGTGAACGCCGAGCGGAGGCTGCGCGCCGCCGCGGAGTACTGGTACGCGGGCACCGACAAGATGAAGGACTATGCGCCGTTCCCCGTCTCCCGCGGCGCCTACGGCGGAGGAGAAGAGGAGGGAGAGGACGGCGGCGAGCCGGAGGAGGCCGAGCCGGAAGACGGCGAGTCGGAGGCGGGCGAGTCGGGAGACGACGAGCCGGGCGATGATGGGCAATCGCCCTGAGCTCGCGCATCACGATCGCCAGCGCTCTCAGCCGCGCCGTCGTCCTCGGGGATCACGTTGCGGCTCATGTCGTGCACGAGGCGATCGGCAGTCGAGCGCCGCATCGACGTGACAGTCCAGGAGGCGCCGGTATCTGTCCCGCTCGCCCGCTGCCTGTTCCTTCGCATCGGTGAGGGCTGCCTCCTCGTCATCATGAGCGTGCTCGCGCGCCTCGCGAAGCCCGCGCTCGCGTCCCAGCGCTTCGCGCGCGGTGACCGCGAAACCGATCGCGACGCAGGCTATCATCGCGAGCCCGAGCGGCGAAATGAGCCACATCGCACCAAGTAGATCCTCCATGGTATTCATCGTGTTTCGTCTCCTGGACGCGAACGTACTTGTCTGGACGCAAGGCGGATCTCGGCCTTGTGCTGTCCGAAGACATCACCTGCATCGTTGCCCGCTGGCTGTCGGAGGGACGCCGACGACTCAGCGAACTTGCGTTAGGAGCGCTTCACGCTCCGCGGCGAGCTGTCCTTGCGGGAAGTCCCGTGCATGTGTCTCAAGCAAGCGGCGCGCCTCTGCCTCTGCGACCGCGTTATGCTCCTCGACGGCCCTTCGGGCCTCGTCGATGAGGCTCTGCTCGCGCTCGGTGACGGCTGGGACCACCGCGCGGACGCGGAGCGAGGTACGACGAACCGGCGCACCTGACGGAGCGGGCCCCCGTGCGTCTCGGTCCTGCACCGGCTGCGTGATCTCCTGGACGGTCGGCGCGGTCGGCGCGCCGGCCGCGCGCGTGGGAAGTTGGAGGGGCGGCTGCGCGATCTCCTCCACCGCCGGTGCGGGCGCAGGAGTGCGCACCACCGTTGCCCGCAGCCACGACTCCGGGCTGAGCGAGTCCGGCAACGTCGCGATGACGGCGCCGGTCAGCACGACGACCGCCCCCTGCACCAGGATCTTGATGCTCAGGCGGCCCAGCTTGCTCAGCCACCCCTCGCGGTCCCGCAGATCGAAGGCGAACGGGACGCATGCAGCGTCGTCCCATCCGCGCGAGCGTTGCCGCGCCCTCCGGCGTTTCACCGCCGCCTCGAGGTCCTCGAGCGCTCGGAGGTAGTGTGTACTCACCGTCTTCGGGTTGAGCCCCAGCTCGGAGGCGATCTCGATGAGCGGCACCTCGTCGAGCCTGTGTTTGATCAAGACGTCGCGGTACTTGGGGTCGACCTGGTTGATCAGGTCGCGGAGGAGCGCCTCCCGCTGCTGCCTGCGGAGCATCTCTTCCGGGGTCGGGCACTCCGCCTGAGGCTCGTGATCGTCGAACGAGGTCAGGACCTCCCCCCGACGGCGTGCGTTCCGGACGTGGTTCCGCGCCTGGTTCCGGACGATGGCGGCACCGTAGGCCGCCCGAGCCTCCCCGAGCTCGATCCGCTGATTCGCTTCCAGCTCCCGCAGCAAGGCGTCCTGCGCGAGGTCCTCCGCGTCTCGCGCAGGGACCCCGAAGCGCCGCGCGAGGCGCCGGAAGAACTCGAAGCCGGTGGGGGTGCTGGCTGGCTCGCCCATCACCGGTAGAACACCTGAGCCGCCTGGAGGGCTTCAAAAAAATGCAGGGCGGCCCCAGCGTCCGTCGGATCACATGCGACATGTAGGGACGCGGCGTCCGCGACTGCACGAACGGCGGTCGCCGCATTCCCCGATCTGGCGGGATTTTCTCATCGGAACGTTCAGATCATGCCACTTTCAGCGCCGTTGACGCGCCACGGCTGGCGTAAGTACCGTCCGTGCATGCGTTTTGTCGCGCAGTCGCTCTGGATATCCTTGATGGTTGGCGTCGCGATCGGCACGACGCATCCGGTTCGTGCGGAGGACCGGAATTCGGCCCCGTCACGAAGCGAGGATTCGATCGTAAAGGACCATCTTCGCCGCGCCCGGCGAGCTCGGGCGTCGGGAAAGTGGACCGAGGCACACGCCGCGTACAAGGCGGCGTTCGAGGCGATCGACTCGACACCTGTGACAGCGCGAGAATCCGCTGAGGTCGCTGGAGAGCTGGGCCTTTGCGAGCTCAAGTTACGCAAGTTTCGTGACGCAGCGGAGCACCTGGCTTGGAGCCTTGAGCGGCGCAAGGCGCTTTCTCCTGAGCAGCAAAAAGAATTCGCGGACGGACTGGCCAAGGCCGTTCCGTTCCTCGCCACCCTCTATCTGTCGGTGGATCCGCCGGATGCCGAGGTGCTCATCGACGGCAAGCCCATCGGCTTACCCAGGCGGACCTACAGACTGTTCTTCGAGCCTGGCAAGCACATGGTGCGGGCCCGAGCACCGGGCCGCGAGGAAGGCTCCCAGACGCTGGACGCGCAGCCAGCGACCGAGCCGATCATGACGATCCAGCTGCCACGCGCCGCCGAGAGCAGCGCCAAGGACAACGCGCCCGCGGTGCCCAAGCCCCTGAGCGCACCGCCCCCTGCGCGCCCGCAGGCTCCCGGGCAGCCAGCGTCGTGGCCGACGACGCTGCGCATCGCGGGGATCGCCGTCACGACGGCCACCCTGTCCGCGGGCAGCCTGCTCATGATCCGGGCCACGAATCTTGACGGCGATCTGAGCGAACGGCGCGATGGGCTCAACGGCGGTGCGACGGCGAGCGGGTCCAGGTGCTGGCAAGCGGCGGACCGCCCGGCGTGCGCTGACTTGCTCCGCCTCCGAGACGAGCGCAACCTGTCTGCGGGCGTGGGCACGGCCATGCTCATCGCCGGCGGTGTGATCGGGGCAGCGACCGCCGCGTCCTTCTTCACGGACTTCTCCTTCCTGGGGCTCACGCCGGGTCAGGATCGGATCCACGCCTCGCCCGTGGCGACCGGGCGAGAGATTGGCGTGATGATCGAGGGGCTGTGGTGAGGACATCGGGGGCCGAGCAGATGCGTTCGAAGGATGGCGGGCGCGTGGCGACGTCGGTCGTCGCCGTCGCGATCTTCATGTGCGGCGCGAGCATGCTGACTGGGTGCCCGTACTCCGACCCTTGCTGGGAGGTGGAGGCGTGCGAGCCCGATCCGGTGCCTCCGCCCGGTCCGTGCGAGGGAGCGCCTGGCACGGCGCCCGCGCTGGATGAATGCGGGGTGTTCGTCAGCCCGTTGTCGGGTGACGATAGCAGCCCTGGCACCAAGGACGCGCCGGTGAAGACCCTGCAACACGCGATCGGGCTCGCCGCGAGCGGACGAGGCGACGGCGAGGAAGCGACCCGGCGCGTGTACGCGTGCGGCGGGGAGTTCGCGGAGGAGATCACGCTGCCCTCGGGGGTCGACCTCTGGGGCGGGCGCCTGTGTGACGGCGGGGATTGGTCGTACGAGGGGTCATTCGGCGGGCCCGATCACCCGACGATCATCGCTCCGCCCGGGGGGATCCCGCTGCGGGTTCTCGGGGTGGAGGGTACGGCGCTCGCGCAGGACAACGCGACGTCGGTGATCGCCGGCGTGCGGGTGGTCGCGGCGGACGCCTCGGCGCCCGATGGCAAGTCGTCGATCGCGGTGATTTTGAGCACGGGGGCCAGAGCGATCGTGCAGGACAGCAAGATCATCGCGGGCAACGGCAAGGACGGGGAGCCCGGAGAGGACGCGGACACCGAGCGGGCCAACGACGGCCTGGTGGGGAACGACGGCGTGGACGCCTGCACCACGGACTCCCCGACGGGCGCCCTTCCGGTGGTCACCGTGTGCGACGACGGCATCGAGTCCACGGGCGGCTACGGCGGTGACGGCGGACTCGACGTCGGCGGCGATGGCGCACCGGGAAAGCCGGCGCTCGCGGAGGATCCCGAGAACGACAGCCACGCGGGGCTCGGCGCGGATCAAACGCGATGTGAGGACGGGGGCGATGGAGCAGACGGCGCAGACGGTGGTCGTGCGGATGGCGCCTTTGGTACAGGTTTCCTCAGCGACGATGGATGGATCGGTGTCCATGGCGAGGACGGGAAGAAGGGCGGCGTCGGCTATGGCGGCGGAGGCGGGGGCGGCAGCAAGTCGCGTGGGGACATGGTCGCGTGTCGGGCAGGCCTGCCCCAGGGGGGCGCCGCGGGCGGCTCGGGAGGAAGCGGCGGCTGTGGCGGTCGGGAAGGCTATGGCGGCGGCTATGGCGGCGCGAGCATCGGTATCGTCGCGCTGGAGGGCACGGACCTGACCGTCGCGAACACCGACGTGCTCACTGGTGACGGCGGCCTGGGCGGGGTCGGCGGAACGGGCCAACCGGGCGGTGCGGGGCAATCCGGCGGCCACGGGGGGAAAGGTTTCGCGACGAACACCGGTCAGACGTGGGCAGCCTGCCCTGGCGGTTGGGGAGGCAACGGCGGTCGCGGAGGCGATGCCGGCGGCGGGCTCGGTGGCGCGTCGGTCGGCATCGCCTACGTGGTGCCCAACTTCGCCATTCGACCCGGGACCACCATTATTGCCGGACGCCCCGGTGACGGCGGCCTCGCGGGGAACGCCGGTCCGGAGGACGAGGTGGGCAAAGGGGAACGCGGCCCACACGGTCAACTGGTTGCCTTCCCCGCGGCCAGCGAGCCGCTCCATTGAATCGCGCCTCGCGACACGCGGCCATCGAGGGATGCCCATGAACCTGAATTCCGCGATCCTTCTCGTCGTTGCTCTGCTGCTCGCCTCGGCCGGCTGCGGGACCGCACCGGGGGTGGACGACCCGAACGGTGCGCCGCCGTGCGACGGACCCTCGACGTGTGGAGGCGATCCGGTCCCCGAGCCCGTCTGCCTGGAGCACCTTGCGAAGGGTGAGGCGGTCGACGGCTGCGGCGTGTTCGTCATCCATCCGTTTTTCGGCGGTGACGACGCGAACCCCGGCTCGAAGGACAGGCCGGTTCGTTCCGTCCAGCGCGGCATCGAGCTTGCGCGCACCGGGCGCGGTCGCGTGTTCGCCACCGCCGATAGCTTTATCGAGAGCCTCACGCTGCCCTCCGGGGTGGATATCTACGGGGGCTTCGACTCCTTGGAATGGGAACGCGTGAAGGAGATTCAAATCCCGGCGCAGGGCATGAGCAAGCTCGATCCCCCCTCGGTCGGGCAGATCGCGCTGATCGTCGAGCCGGCCCGCGCCGGCGACACGGGGGCAGCGGACGGGGTCTCGATCATCGATCACATTTCCTTCCGCAGCCAAATGCATGTCGGGATGCTCGTTCGGTCGGGCACAGCGGTGGAGATCGTCGGAAGCTGGATCGAAAGCGACTACGGAAGGGGGGGCCGCGATGGGGAGAAATGGCCGGGCCGGGCAGCGTCGGGGCCGGACGGGCAGTATGGGGGAGACGCGTGCTCCGCAGCGACGGTCCCGGGTGGGGCTCGGGCGGCGAACTCCTGCGAGGGAGGGATCCCGAGCGCCGGTGGCAAGGGCGGCGACGGGCTCGCCGACGGCGCCGGAGATGGGGAGGACGGCGAGCCCGTACCCGAGCCGAACCCACAGCACCAGGGGCTTGGAGGACGTGGCGACCGGGCAGACGGGGGTTGCAACAGCGGCGCCACCGGGAAAAGCGGCATGTGGGGCGCCGCCGGCGCTGCGGGAAAGGGCCGCGGGCGGATCGATGAGAGCGGATGGTACGGCGACGGGGCCGGCGACGGCGCCCGGGGGATGCCGGGCCAAGGCGGTGGTGGGGGCGGCGGGCGTCGCGGTGGGCTGGCGGTGTGCGGCGTGGCCACCAAGGGCGGCGCCGGCGGCGGCTCCGGAGGCGCGGGCGGTTGCGGGGGGCGGGGCGGCCGAGGGGGCGGGAACGGCCAGCCGAGCATCGCGATCCTGGCGCTCCACGCCAAGGTGACGGTGCGCGACAGCATCATCACGAGCGACAACGGGGGCCAAGGCGGCGACGGCGGGGAGCCGGAGGAAGGCGGCAAGGGCGGCCGAGGCGCTCCAGGAGGCGCCGTGGGGGACGGCATGTGGTCCTGCCATGGTGGCAGTGGCGGTCTCGGAGGCGACGGCGGCTACGGCGGCCCAGGGCGCGGCGGCGACTCGATCGGCATCGCCTACCTCGACGAAGACCAGCTCACGCTGGAGGGGGTCACCTGGGAGATCGGGCTGCCGGGCCCGGGCGGAACGAGCTGGGAATGGACCGGCGACGTGATCACGGGGGAGGACGGCATCGCCGTCGAGACGCAGCGTTTCCCTGAATAGGATCACGACACATCAGGCGAACTCTGTAAACGGTGCGACCGGCGTACGCCTCGGGCGATCCGTCATAGCGTGATCCCGGGAACCATCGCCGCGCTCCAGCCGATTGCGGCGACGGCACTGCCGACCGGAAGGAGTGAGCGTCGCCTTCGCGGATGCACACCGCGAGTTGCACGACGTCGCCCGCGAGCGTAGCCCGTCGCGCGGCGACGTGAACAGGTAGAGGCGAGAGGGCGTCGACGGTGGCGCGCTTGGAGCTCGACGATGGCGCCCGCGGGCCTGGTGGTGGCAAGGTGGAAAGCCGATCGGAGCTCCACGAGCACCACTCCAGGCCGCGGCGCCGAGATCTCGCTCGCGGAGCTCGCCGGCGATGGTCCCGAGTTCGACCAGGTGGATCGCGGGGGCCCCGACCTCGCCGGCGTCCAGCTCGACCCCGCGGCTGCTCCCCCGCTTGGCGCCGCCCCAAGGGAGCGGGCCCCCTACGGGGTGCGGGCGGCCTACCGCTTCAGCGACGGCGCCGGAAGCCGAGGACGAGCGCGGCGCCCATGCCGACGAGCACGAGCAGGGCCACGGCGACCCACACCCAATCCCGGGGATCCGAGCTAAAGGAGACAGCCACCACGCCGCACCCGGGAGAACACGCTCTTTTCATCAGGCACCCATCCTTTTCATCAACCACCGCCGCCGGTCCGCCGGAAGGTGCGGACCACGCCGCGGTATTCCTTGACGCCGCGGCCCCGCTATCTGCTCCGGCGCCATGTGCGACGCCAGCGTCATCGCGCGCCCGCGGGCGTCGACCTCGACGCGCGCGGCCGCTCCGCAAACCGTGGCGCCGAACCCGGCCACGGGACGGCGGACGCCAGGGAAGGGCTATACCGGATCGACCCAAGTCCACACCTCCGAGAAGAGGCACATGTAGATCGTCGCCTCGCCCATCAACACCACGATCATCGCCACATCCGGCACGACCTCGTTCCCGAGTTCCGGCGGGATCGGCCGGTAGCCGGGGTAGGCGGACTCGATCTCCCGGGCGACCTCGCGCGCCACCGGCTCCTCCTTGGGGATGCCGGGGAGGTGGATCCCGTAGTAGGGCCCGAGCAGGGACACGTGGAAGCTGAGCGCCGTTTCGTCGGTGAGCCAAATGCGGGCCGAGTAGGCCGAGTCGGTCCACCCTGCCAAGATGTGGAACGACTCGTTTTGAAGGCCGTATCGAGCCCCCAGCCTGTCGATCATGGCGTTCCACCTTGGGTACTCCGCTCGCCCGCGGTTAGCGGCTTCGACCAGGCGGCCGTGCTCCTCCGTGTCCTTGTAGACGGGCTCGCCCGGAGGCACGTAGATGCGATCGGCGTTGTGCACGCCTCGCGGGTAGAAGCGGTAGACGACGTCGAGCAGCTCGGAGCGAGCTATCCTCATGGATTTAATTTCATGGATCCGTCACCGAGGCGCTGAGCCGCGGGTACTTAACCCTGAACGCAGCGTCCGCCGCGTCACGCCCGAGCTCAGCCAAGTGGACGGCGGTCGTCAGGGAATGGCTACGGATCCACCCAAGTCCACTTGTGCGAGAAGAGGCACATGTAGAACGTCGCCTCGCCCATCATCAACCCGTCCATGTCCACATCCGGCACCACCTCGTTCCCGAGCTCCGGCGGGATCGGTCGGTAGCCGGGGTACGTGGCCTCGATCTCCCGGGCGACCTCGCGCGCCACCGGCTCCTCCTCGGGGATGCCGGGGAGGTGGATCCCGTAGTATGGGCCGAGCAGGGACACATGGAAGCTGAGCGCCGTTTCTTCGGTGAGCCAGATGCGGGCCGAGCACGCCGGCTCGCTCCCCCCTGCCACCAGGCTGAGAGACTCGTTCTGAAGGCCGTATCGATCCCCCAGGCGGTGGATCATCGCTTCCCACGTCGGGTACTCCGCTCGCCCACGGTTTGCGGCTTCCACCAGGCGGCGGTGCTCCTCCGTGTCCTCGTAGACGGGCTCGCCCGGCGGTACACAACTGCGCATGATTTTCTGCACACCCTGAGGGTAGAAGCGGTAGACAACGTCGAGCAGATCAGAGCGAGTCATCTTCATGGATTCGTCACCGTGGCGCCGAGCCCCTTATACTTGGACTTAAACGCAGCGTCCGCCTGGATAGCAAACTTCTTGCAAAAGATCCCCTGCGGGAGGTCGTAGTCCATGACGTTTGCGACATCCTCCGTGATCTCTTCAGTGAGGCTGGCGGCACGACCCGGATCGATTAGCCCCATCTTCTCAGTCCGGATCGGCATTTTGATGGTGAGCGGACAGTTCCAGCTTCTGATCGGATGCGGGATAGTGAGTCTCCTAAACTCCAGGTTTGCCTTGGCCTCTTGCCAACCTCCGCCCTTGCCCCGGCCGTCGTCCGCAACAATGGTGACAAAATTGAACTCCGACGGATCGAAACCGCCGTATACCCATGGCGCCATTCCAGGTGGACACTTCGAGCTGCATGCATCGCTACAGCTCAAGAAGGTCACTCCATCTCCGGCTATGTCGCCGATTCCGGGGCACGGGTCTTGCGGGCTCGTCGGGCTACCTGTCGGCCGCTCTGAGTTGTCGCTCGGGCTCTCTTCTTCTTCGTCTTCGCTCTCCGTTTTGTTGCACTGGATCTTGCGCTCGCCGCCACCCTGCGGGTCGGCCCCAAAGTCCCCCGACGCGACGGAGGTGAGGACGGGTACGGGCGGCCCGACTGGTCCACCTGCACCCGCACCCCCCTCCCACTCCTCGCGGGGATAACATTCTCCTACCGTCCAGTTGCACGCCGTTAGCGTGCACAGGGCGATAGTCACAATCAGCAGCAGGATTCTTTTGATGTTCATTTTATGTTCCATCGAAGGACGGGACCGACGACGACAAGCGCCGACACGTAACCTGGAAGCACGAGGCTGCTCCCGCCGACCCAATCCACGTTGGCGGTCACCGACACGCCGAGCGCTCCGGCACGGCCGCTCGACGCACGCGAGTTCTCGGACGGCACGGCGCGCTATCTCTGCCTCCTGGCGGCGCTGCTGAGCCCGAGGCCTCCGCTGCTGCTGGCGCTGAACGAGCCGGAGACGAGCCTGCATCCGGATCTGCTCGGGCCGCTCGGGGATCTCCTTGTGCACGCGGCATCCCGGAGTCAGCTGTGGATCACGACGCACTCCCGCCCGCTGGCAGAGCGGATCCGGAAGGCGACCCCCTGCCGGCTCATCGAGCTCGACAAGGATGGTGGAGAGACGGTGCTGGCGCACGGCGCGGCGGAGAATGAATGACGTCCGCCCCCGCGCCTCGACCGTGCGCTTGTCGGGCTTCCTCGCGGGATCGAAGCGGAGACGGGCTTGGCGAGCGCTCAGCGTCGCGCACTGGAACGCAGGAAGCGCCCGGGGGGCTGGCCGGTGACAGCGCGCAGCTCGCGAGTGAAGTGCGATTGATCGAAGTAGCCGGCCTGCTGCGCGAGCTCGGCGAGGCTCGAGCCGGGCCTCCAAGCCTCCAGGGCGTGGCGCAGGCGCAGCAGCGACGCGAGCTGCTTCGGCGTCGCGCCCACGGCGCGCCTGAACCGCTTCTCGAGCGGATCCTGGCTGATGCCGAGGTGCCGCGCGAGGGCGCCGATGCGCACCGCGCCCCGCGCCTCCTCGAGCGCGCGCACGGCCGCAGCGACGACGGGATCGAGGACCGCGGTCTGGCACCGTTCGAGCAGCATCGATTCCAGGGCCGCGACCCTCGTGGCGTCGTCGCTCGCCTCCGCGATGCGCGTGCTCAGGCGCTCGACGTCTGCGCGCGGGACGAGGTCGAGGAGCGTCGACGTCTGTCCGAAGAGCTCGTGGAGCGGCTGCGGGAAGAACGCCGCGGCCCCGCCAGGCCGAAACAGCGCGAGCGTGATTCGGCCGCCCGCGCTGGTGCGCATGAGCCGCGCCGTGCTCGTCATCCCGGAGAGCATCGCGTCGGGCAAGCGCGAGGCGCTTTCGCCGTCCAGCACGCTCGCGGCGCCGCGATCGCGCACGCCGAGCACGAGCCCCAGCTCGGGCAGACGCACGTGCGTCGTCTCCTCGTCGACCTCCACGAGCATGAACGCGCGCACGAACGGCGCGAGCGCGGCGCTGGGAGCGACGAGCTTCATCGGCGATGGATCGTACCGGATGGGGGAGCGCCCGCCGAGCAGATCGATGAATTCGTACAATTCGGGCAGGACCGGGCTTGCCAATGTGAGCGCGTCGAGACCCGAGCGCCTCGCGAACCTCACTCTACCAAGGAAGGCACCATGCCCGAGTTCGTCTTGATCTTTCGTCCCACACGCTCCACGAGCGCGGCCGAGCTGCCGAAGCGCAACGCAACCGCGCGCGATTGGGTGCTCGCGCGCCACGAGGAGGGCACGCTCCGCCTGGCGTGCCCACTCGAGGACGCGGGCGCCGGAACGGTCGTCTCGGACGCCGGCGTCAGCCCAATCCCGCCCGACCGCGCGATCGCCGCGGTGCTCGTGGTCGACGCGGCCGACCTCGACTGCGCCGTCGCGATCGCGAAGAGTTACCCGAACCTGGCCTTCGCCTCGGAGATCGAGGTGCGTCCCGTCAGGCCGACCGCGCCTCGGCCCCCGCCGCCGTGAGCGTCCTCGTCGCCGGAGCCACCGGGAGGTGCTCCATCACCGCGCGCACACCTCGGCGGCCACGCGCACGCTCGACGACGCAGGCGCACGCGTCAGCGCGAGGACCTCGTCGACCGACCACTGATCGCCCGCGTGCTCGCCGTACTTGCTCGCGAGCACGCGGCCGTCGGGCGTGACGAGGAAGTCGGCCGGGAGCCCGAAGCGACCGCCGGTCGGGATCAGCGCGGGCGGCCGCTCGCGTCCGCGCAGGATCGCGATCGCGCTCCGCGCCACCGAGCGGACGATGGTGGGCCACACGCGCGGATCGAACACCGAGAGGAGCGACGGTTCGGCGCCGAGCTCCGCGTAGAGCCGCTTCTCTGGATCGGGCACCACAGCGAAGGGGAGCCCGTCGGCGTGGAGCCGGAGCTCGTCGGCGCTCGAGTGGAACACGACCACCTCGCGGATCCCGGCCGCTGCGATCTCGTCGTGACGGACGGTGATCGAGCGGAGGTGGAGGTTGCACACCGGACAGCCCGCGAAGCGACGGAGCTGGAGGTGCACGATCCGCGTGGGATCGGGGATGCGGATCCGCTCGCCGTGGACGCCGACGAGCTCGCGCGCGCCGAGCACGCCCCCGGGCGCGAGCCTCGTGACACGGCGGCGCAGGCCGCCGATCAGGCTGAGGGCCGCGATCGCGGTGATCGCCGCTGGGACGATCTGCCCGACGCCGGTGATCTCGAAGAAGGCATCGCTGGGGAGCTCGTAGGTGGGCGGCGGGAACATCCGGAGGAGCAGGTCGCGAGGCGCGCCCGCGAAGAAAAGGACGTTCTTCGCGAGGTGGTTGTATGCGCCCTCGAAGAGCCCGATCGACGTCACCGGGAACGCGAGGGCGAGCGCCGCGAGCGAGCCCCCGGAGATGCGGCCGGCGCGCGTGCCCGGGCTCCGCCGGTACCCCGCATACGCCAGCGCGATGGGGACGCAGAGCGCGAGCGCGACGGCGGCGCCGTGGAGGCGCCACGGCGTCGCGTACCGAACGCCGCCGTAGACGTGGTGGATTGCGGTCGCGACGAGCGTCGTGATCGCTCCGATGATGACCGCCCGGGCGCGCGGGCTGGGAGAGGTGGGGCCGACGTTCACGGTGCTCATGCAGGGCACCGTGGCTCGTGCGCGCGGCGCAAACCATCGCCGAAGGCGAACAACTTTCGTGCATGATACGCATCAATCGAGGTGCGACATGGACCGACTCGCAGCGATCGAAGCGTTCGTCGAGGCCGCGGAGCTCGGGAGCTTCACGCTCGCCGCGCGCCGGCTGCGCGTCACGCCGTCCGCTGTCAGCCGCCGCATCACGCAGCTCGAGGGCGAGGTCGGCGTGCGGCTCTTCCACCGCACCACGCGCGCGGTGACGCTCTCCGACGAAGGGCGCGCGTTCTTCGAGCGCGCCCGCGCCGCGCTGCGCGAGCTCGACGACGCGCAGCGCGCCACCTCGGGTCTGCGCGATCGACCGGCCGGACTCCTCCGCGTGGAGGCGCCGACGGTGATCGGTCGCCACGTGATCGTGCCGGTGCTCGCGCGCTTCGCCGAGCGCTACCCCGACGTCGACGTCGAGCTCGTGCTGCGCGACGACCCGGCCGATCTCGCGTCGGAGCGGATCGACGTCGCGGTCCGGCTGGGCACGCTGCCGGACTCGGGCCTGATCGCACGCCCGGTCGGCCGCTCTCGGATGCTCGTCTGCGGCGCGCCCGGCTACCTGCGCAAGCACGGCCGGCCTCGCACGGTCGACGACCTCGAGCGCCACGTGCGCCTCGGGTACGCGCTGCACGGCCGGCTCATCCCGTGGCGCCTCCGCGACGGCGTGAAGGTGCGCGAGATCGCGCCCACGCGGCGCATCGTCGTCGACGACGGCGAGGCGCTGATCGAGCTGGCGATCGAGGGCGCCGGCTTCGCGTGGCTCTGCGACTTCATGCTGGCGCGCGCGGGCAAGGCGCGGAAGCTCGTCGAAGTGCTCCCGGACACCGCGTGCGATGCGGCCGCGATCTCGGTCGTATCGCTCCCGACCCGCCACGTCCTGCCGAAGGTGCGCGCCTTCACCGAGCACCTCCGCCGCGCCCTCGCGCCCGACGGCGCGGCGAAGCGGCGCTCTACGCGGTGATCCGGCGACCTGGTGAGGGGTGGGCGCGGTTCGGCGACCTGGGTCTTCTGGGTAGCAACGCACGCTGAATTCGGAGAGGAACGCTCCCTTTGCTACGGTAGGGGTATGCGCTCCTGGCTCCTCCTCCTTGCGTTGGGTGTTTCAGCGGCCTGCGGATCCTCGAATCTCAGCGGTGAAACGACAAGCGGCGCTGGCGCAGCGGGCGGCTCCGACGGCGCGGGCGCGGCAGGCGGTTCCGGCGGCGCGGGCGCGGTGGGCGGCGCGGGCGCGGGCATGACGGCCAGCTCCAGCGGCGCGGGCGCGGCGGGTGGTTCCGGCAGCGCGGGCGGCGCGTGTACGCCGTGGAGCGATTCCGGCGAACTATGCGCGACGACGGTTCAGTGCGAGGCGCCAAAGGCCACATGTTCGTGCAGTGGCAGCGCCGTGGGTTGCCTCGACGCCGTGACCTTCCAGCCGATCGAGCTCCGCGGGCCGACGGTCCCGCCGCCGGACGGCGCGTGCTGCGACACGGAGGGGATGACCTGCGGCGGGTACTCGGACTGCGGGCCGGTCTGTCATTGCCAGGGCGGCGCGTGGTCCTGCACGACGCCGGCCGCGTGTCAGCCCCTCGTGTGCCCCGCGGATAGCGAGGAGCTGCTCATGCTGGACGGCACGGCGTGTCCGGACCACGTCGGCCTCGAGTGCCCCAAGGCGCCCGGCTGCACGTCCGTGCGCTGCACGTGCGCGCTGAATCCGGAGACGGGAACAGCCTTGTGGCAATGCCTCCCGTTCCCCTGCTGAAGGAGCAGCGATGCCCGATGGAATCATCGGCGGCTCAAGGAGCACGCGAATCGTCGCAAGCGCGTCTATCAACTCCTCGTTGCGGGCGACTCCATCCGTCGCCACCGCGCAGTAAAAAGCGCGCCGCGGAGGCAGGCGGCGGAGAGATCCCGAGGCGGGCGGCGCAAGTCGAGCGGCTCGGTGGCGACGTAGATCGAGACGCGGCCCGGGATCATCGCTCGCACTCCGAGTGCGCGAACGACGCGCGCCAGCGTATCCTCATCGAACGTCGGTGGCACGCGCACGACCGCCCCGTCCGGAAACACGATCTCCAGCGCCGTGCCCGGCGAGCACGCTGTAGCGCTCGACGGGGCGACCACCACAGGCAGCAATGCCGGCAGCGTCGCCTTCTCCGAGCGCTGCCGGTACTCGCTTCGCTTCATCCCCAGCCGGCGGCTCCAGGAGTAGATCGTGCCTGCGTTGACCCCCTCCCGCTCCACGAACACGGGGGCGGATTGCCCACTCTTGTACCAGCGCGCCACCTGGTCGCGCCAGATGCGTCTGCTTTCGTCCATCACACCTCCGGCGCGGATCTCTACGCAGCGCAGAGGCGTCAAGACAGCATGCAGGTCACCGAACGCGACCGTTCGGCTAGCTCTAGACCTCGGGCGAGCTCGCATGTCCCCCGACCATGTCAAGCCAAAGCGCAGTGTGGAGCAGGACTTCTACCGCTTCGACCATCACATCTAACCGGTCGCCGGCCACGTCCCCGTCGCGGCCTTCACGCTCGACGACACCGAGCGCGTCACGCGTGCGCTCCCGCTGATGTCCCCCGCGTCGCGCCGCCACATCGCGCAGCTCTTGCGCCGGCTCATCGCGATGGCTGTCTTCTGGTGCCGTCTCCTCGGGACCAACCCGCTCCCCCGTGGCTTCCTCCCGAAGCTCGGCCTCGCGAAGGCGAAGGCCTGCCTCTACCTCAACGAGGACGCGCGCCTGCTGGCCAGCATCGCGATCCCGCTGTGCTGGCGTGTCTTCTGGGGCTTCCTGAACCGCGAGGGCCCACGCATCAGTGAGGCGGCGCGCCTGCAGGTGCAGGACGCCGATCTCGATCGCGGCGCGCTGCGCCTCGAGAAGAACAAGAAGAACGACCCCCGCGCATGGGCACTCTCGCACGGCACGACACAAGCGCTGCGCGCCTGGCTCGCGCTCCGCGGCAACCGGGCGCCCTCCGCGCCGCTATTCGTGAATGAGGACGGCGAACGCTTCAGCGTCGAGAACGCCGCCGGGCGACTTCGCTCTCACCTTCAACTCGCCGGTATCGACTGTCCGGAGCTCTTCGAGGACACGGACGAGCGCCAGCAGGTGCGCGCCCACGACACGCGCTCAACGTTCATCACAGTCGCCCTTGGCGAACGGCCGCAGCGCGACCTGGGTGGCCGACAGAACCGGCCATCGATCGAGCGTGATGAGCAAGAGATACCGCCGAGCTACCAGGACGTTTGCAGAGCCGGGCCTCGGCGAGCTAGCTTCCCTCGCCCAGCCGATCCCCGCGCTCGCGGGAAACGGCACGGAAGAGGGAGGACGCGGGTCCCCAAAGGTAAAAATCAAAGTAATATCAACATCTTGGCCCCGTGGCGAAATGGCAGACGCGGTGGATTTAAAATCCGCGGCCCTCGCGGGCGTCCCGGTTCGAGTCCGGGCGGGGCTACCTCGTAAGTGCGGCGCACCGAGCAGGCGGACGGTGACGCGCTCTGGAGCCGCGGCACCCCCATCGCCCAGGAGCCGCCAGCTCGATTGATCCTCACCCTGCCCACAGCACCCCGGCTCCCCGGCACCTCACACTCTCCGAGGTTGCCCGAGGTTGCGCAGCGCGCTTCGTGGTGTGGGGAACCGCGCGGGAAGCGGCGGGGTCGACCTCGACCTCGCACCCAGCGGCTCACCTGAGCTGCTCGCCGCCTTGAACGGGACCAGGTCGCGCAGGGCGCGCATCGCGCCTCGTGGCGCCGACGTACCCGGGACGCCGCATGCCCGTCACGGTCTGATGGGAGCCTGCCATGGTCCGGCGGGAACCCGATGGGAAACGGCGCGCAGCCACGCTCGTGTCCTCTGGGCTCGACAAGCCGAGTGGATTCGAGTAATGGGAGCGCCACTCCATGGATCTGGACATCGACTGTCTGCGCGAGGCGAAGGTAGAGAACGTAGAACGTCTCGCACACGCTCTGGGCGTCAAGCTGCCCGAGCACAAGCGCCACGACAGGCGCGCCTACAACCGTGAGCTCATCCGCGTGGTGATGCAGGGCATCCGGCGCGACGCCGAGCGATCGCGTGGCCGCAGGTTCTTCGGTCGCAGCTGACGATTCCAGCCCTACAGTAGGCCACCGAAGGGCGCTGGCCGACACTGTCCCTACTTCCTCTCCCGATCCTGGCAAGACGGCAGTTCTCCGCATCGATCGGAGAATCGCGCTCCAGGAGCTGATTCATCCAGGAAAGCCGCCCCCAGCGGCCTACCCGGTCCCCCCAACCCCCGCGGCCTCCCGTCAGTCCCCCCGCGGCCTTCCGCCCCCAGCGGCCTCCCATCAGTCCCCCAGCCGTCTACCGCCCCTGCGGCTTGCTCCGCAGGGTCAGCCGGCTCCCGGTCACCCGGCTCCGGGCCGCCATCAGCAGCGGCGCCGCCGGTGTGAGCGGATCCACCAGGTCGTTCACCTGGAGCATCGCCCTGTCCGCCACCTTCCACGCCGCCGACAGCCCCGACGCCCCCTGCTGGGGCGATCCGGCCAGATCCAGCGCCCGGCTCAGCTCCTTGCCCACCTGCGCGATGCGAGCGAGCTCCTCCCGCGACGACCCCCCCTCCTTCGCCGCCGCGTAGATCGTCCGCACCACCCCGAGCAGATCCCGCACGGCATCGAAGGGAAACGGCGGGGCGCTGACCGGAATGGGCACTGAGCCAATGTACAGCAACTCGCCCCGCAATGGACCGATCGCATTCCCTTATCTCGCGTAAGATTTCCTCTAAATCGTCTCAGATGTAACTTTCGTAACAGAAATAATCAGTTGAGAGGCCCCACCGCTTCCTCCACCGCGGCGATGAGCGCCCCGCTCTGGATGAGCTCCGCGGCCGCCGCGATGTCGCGGTAGAGGGGGCGGTCCTCGGTGAGCCCGGGCACCACGCGGCGGATGGCGGCGTGGGCGGCCGCGACGCCCGCGCTGGGGCGGAGCGGGAGCCGCTGGTCCACGCCCTGGGCCGCCGTGATGAGCTCGATCGCCAGCGAGCTCCGGACGTTCTCGATCACCTGCGCGAGCTTTCGGGCGCTGATGCTGCCCATGCTCACGTGGTCCTCGCGGCCGGCGCTCGAGGGGATCGAGTCGACGCTCGCCGGGTGGCAGAGCACCTTGTTCTCGCTCACCAGCGAGGCGCTCGCCACCTGGGCGATCATGAACCCCGAGTGCAGCCCGCTGTGCGGCGCCAGGAACGGCGTGAGCCCGGTCGAGAGCGCGGGGTTGACCAGCTGCTCGACCCGCCGCTCGCTGATGTTCGCGAGCTCCGCCGCCGCCATCGCGGCGAGATCCAGGGCGAGCGCGACCGGCTGCCCGTGGAAGTTGCCGCCCGAGATCAGCTCGGCGCCGCCATCCGGCCCATCCCCGAGGAACACCGTGGGGTTGTCCGTGACGCTGTTGACCTCGCGGGTCAGCACCTCGGCGGCCCAGGCGACAGCGTCGCGCGTCGCGCCGTGGACCTGGGGCATGCAGCGGAGCGAGTAGGCGTCCTGCACCCTGGGGCAGTCCGCGTGGCTCTGCATGATCTCGCTGCCCCCGAGGAGCGCCCGCAGGTTGCCGGCCGTGCAGGCCTGGCCCGGGTGCGGGCGGACGCGCATCAGCCGCTCGTCGAACGGGCGCTTCGAGCCCATCAGCGCTTCCAGGCTCACCGCGCCGGCGATGTCCGCGACCGTGCAGAGCGCGGCCGCGTCCCGCAGCGCCAGCGCGCCGAGCGCGGTCATGTACTGGGTCCCGTTGATCAGCGCGAGCCCCTCCTTCGCCGCGAGCTCGATCGGCGCGAGGCCGGCCTTCGCGAGCGCCACCGCGCTCGGCATGAGCTGCCCCTCGAAGCGCGCCTCTCCCTCGCCGATGAGCACCAGCGCGAGGTGCGCGAGCGGGGCCAGATCGCCCGACGCGCCGACCGACCCCTGCGCAGGGATGCGCGGGCTCACGCGGCGCTCGAGCAGGGCGGCGAGCAGATCGAGCACCTCCGTGCGCACCCCCGAGTGCCCCAGCGCGATCACCTGCGCGCGCAGGACGATCATGGCGCGCACCTCGGCTTCGCCGAGCTCCGGCCCGACCCCGCAGGCGTGGCTCCGCACGAGGTTGCGCTGGAGCGCCCGGATGTCGTGATCCGCGATGCGCGTCTCCGCGAGCGCGCCGAAGCCGGTGTTGATCCCGTACACCGCCGGCGCAGCGTCGCCCGCCGCCGCGATCGCGTCGATCGCGCGGCGCGAGGCCGCCGCCCGCTCGCGCGCCTCGGCGCAGATCGCCGCCGGACGACCGCGCCGCGCGACCTCCTCGAGATCCGCGAGCGAGAGCGGGCGGCCGAGGAGCAACGGACGCGACGGATCCGACGGAGGCGACGAAGGCGGCGGAGGCGGCGAAGAAGGAGAACCAGCGGCGGCGCTCGGCGTGGAAAGGGTCACGAAGGCGCACGCTAGAGCGGCGGATGCCCCGCGAAAAGCCAGCTGCGCGCCGTTGGCGGAAGAATCCAGTGCCCCGCGGGGATCGATCCGCCTATCCTTCAGGCGCGCGTTCCCGGCCGGGCGCTGGTGAGCGGCTGCTTGCTTCCGATGCGCTTCGCCTTCGTCACCCTCGCCCCCCTTGCGTTTGCTGTCGCGCTCGCCTCGCCGAGCGCGGCTCAGCCCGTCGAGGAAGCGAGCGCCGGGCGAGGCTCTCCGAGCGCGGCTCAGCCCGTCGAGGAAGCGAGCGCTGGGCGAGGCTCTCCGAGCGCGGCTCAGCCGGCCGCGCCGGCCGCGCCGGCCGCGCCGGCCGGCGACGACTTCGAGGAGCGGCTCGTGCTCGACACCGGCCGCAAGCCGCCGCCCCCGCCGGATCCCGCCCGATCGACGTTCTCTTTTCAGGGCGAGTACCAGCTCCGCTACCGCGCCATGAGCGATCTGCCGCTCCGGGCGCCGCCCCTGTCGGCTCCGGGCGCGACGACGCTCGGGCAGAGCCAGTACATCGCCCACTGGCTGCGCCTCTCGCCGCGCTTCCACTTCAAGGACAAGGCCTCGATCGTGGCGCAGATCGACGTCGTCCGGGGCCTCATCGCCGGGGACACCACGCGTGACGTCGAGCAGGTGCGCGACGCGCGGGCCGCCCTGGCGTGGTACGAGGTGCACCCGCGCGCCCTCTACCTGGAGGTGCCGTGGGCGCTCGGCGTCGTCCGGGTGGGCCAGCAGAGCGCGCACTGGGGGATGGGGCTCGTCGTCAACGACGGCGAGCACGCGAGCGTCTTCGGCGACTACGAGCGCGGATCGCTCATGGAACGCGTCCTCTTCGCGGCCACGCCGATGGGGAAGGGCGGGCCGCTCCACGTGACCGTGGCGGGCGACCTCGTGTTCGAGGACAACGCGGCCGACCTGCTCGGCAACGACGTCGAAGGGCAGGACGAAGGCGAGGGTGATCGCGCCTTCCAGGCGGTCGTGTCCGCGCTCTGGCGAGAGCGGCGCGGCGAGATCGGGATCTACGGCGCCATGCGGCGGCAGGCGCGCGAGCGCCGCGCGAAGACGAGCCCGGCCCGGTTCAGCGAGGTGCTCACGTCCGGCATCCTCGACGTGGCAGGCAGATTCAACGCGCCGGTGCCGGGGGGCCGCGCCCACGTCTACGGCGAGCTCGAGGCCGCGGTGATCCTCGGGGCGGCGTCGTTCGCCCCGAGCGGGCCCCCGCCGCCCTCCGGCCACGCGTTCGGGCGCTCGCCCGTGACGGTGCGCTCGGTCGGCGGCGCGGCGACGCTCGGCGCGGTGCACGTCGCGGGCCGCGGGGCGCGGCCAGCCGCGCGGTGGGGGCGCGTCGTCACGGAGATCGAGGCCGGCTACGCCTCGGGCGACGACGACCCGACGGACGGCGTGTCGCGGCGCTTCACCTTCGATCCGAGCCACAACGTCGGGCTCCTCCTGTTCGACGAGGTGCTCGCCTGGAAGACAGCGCGCGCGGCCACGATCGCCGAGCGGGAGCTCTTCGCCGCGTCCCCCGAGCCAGGCATCAGGTCGCTGCCGTCCAAGGGAGGCGTGCCCGGCGCCGCCTACGTGAACCCGCGCATCATCGTGCGGCCGGCGCGCTGGCTCGACCTCAAGGCGGGCGCGGTCATCGCCGAGGCGACCTCGGATCTGGTCGATCCCTACGGCGCCCCGCGGGCGGGCGGCAGCCTGGCCAACTACGACGGCGGCGACAGCCGCCGCCGCGATCTCGGCGTCGAGCTGGACCTCGGCGTCGACGCGCGCATCGCGATGGGCAGGCTCGTCACCCTCCAGTTCGGCACCGAGGCCGGGGTCCTGTTCCCGGGCGGCGCCTTCGACGACGCCGCGGGCGCCGAGCTCCCCGATCAGTACCTGCTCACGCTCAAGCTGGGCGTGATCCACTGAGCCGGCCAGGGCTCGCCTGGCCCTCGGTCGAGCTCGCGCGCGACACAGCAGACGAGGGCCGCCCAGGATGCTAGAGGGCGGTTGCGAGGGCCGCCCGCGCGCAGCAGCGGGCGCCCCTGGCAGACAGCGGAGAGAAACGATGCGCAAACGACTCGCGCTGAGCCACCTTCCGACACCGATCCAGCGCCCGCAGCGGCTCGCCGAGGCGCTCGGCGTCGACCTCTACGTGAAGCGCGACGACATGACCGCGGGCGCGGAGGCCGGCAACAAGATCCGCAAGCTCGAGTACCTGCTCGCCGCCGCGCGGGAGGAGGGCGCAGGCTGCGTGATCACCTGCGGCGGCCTCCAGTCGAACCACGCGCGCGCGACCGCGCTGGTGAGCGCCTCGCTCGGCCTGCGCTCGGTGCTGTTCCTGCGCACGAGCGACCCGTCGGCCCACGCGCCGCTCGAGGGCAACGTGCTGCTCGACCGGCTCGCCGGCGCAGAGATCCGGCTGATCTCGCCCGAGGCGTACAGGGACCGCGGCGCCCTGATGGCCGAGGCGGCCGCCGAGATCCGCGCGGCGGGCGGCCGGCCGTACGTGATCCCCGAGGGCGGCTCGAACGGCCTCGGCGCGCTCGGCTACGTGCGCGCGATGGAGGAGATCCGGAAGCAGCTCGACCTCGGCCTCGCGGGGGGCAAGCCGTTCGACGTCATCGTGCACGCGTGCGGCTCGGGCGGGACGGCGGCGGGCACCGCGCTCGGCGCGGCCCGCTACGAGGTCGCCGGCGAGGTGCGCTCGATGGCGGTCTGTGACGACAGGGCGACGTTCGCGCGGATCGTTGTCGGGATCATGGACGACGCGCGCGCGCTCGAGCCGCGCCTCGGCTCGCCCGCCCACCTCGTCATCGACGACTCGGCGAAGGGCCCTGCCTACGGGGTGTCCACGCCGGAGCAGCGAGCGCGGATCCTCCAGGTGGCGCGGCTGTCGGGCCTCGTCCTCGACCCCGTGTACACGGGCAAGGCGTTCTCCGGGCTCTGGGACCTGGCCGAGCGAGGCGAGCTCTCGGGCAAGCGGGTGCTGTTCCTGCACACCGGCGGCCTCCCCGGCCTCCTCGCCCAGGGGGCGACCTTCGCCGACGCGCTCTAGAACCGATCAGAGCCCTCAGGGCGCGCCGCGCCACCACGCGTCGGCCATCGACGCGTCTTCCAGGGTGTCGATCTCCATGTAGCCGCCGTGGGTGTCGAGCTTGCGGAGGTCGGCGCCGGACTCGATCATGTGCTCTAGCAGATCGATGAGGTAGGCCCGCTGGAACGTGCGGCCCTCGCGGAACTCCGGCCGATTCGAGAAGGCGTCGCGCGCGGCGTCGAAGGCGGCCAGGAACTGCCCGGCGCCCCGCGCCGAGAGCTTCATCACCCCGATGAACTCGCCGGTCGCGGACTCCGGAGGGATGCGGCGCGAGATCTGGAGGACGCGATCCCCCTCGGCGCCGCCGGCGCGGAGCTTCTCGGCGTCGGTCTCGGGGTGCTGCGAGCGGCCCACGTAGCGGCGCCGCCAGTCCGTGTCGCAGGCGAGCGCGATGTCGAGCGGAGAGCGGACCAGCCCCGCCACGATCTCGGGCCGGTAGACGATGTCGGCGTACGTCGAGACGAAGCCGCCCTCGAGGTGCTCGCGCGCGCAGAGGAGCGAGAGAAGGATGTTGTTCTGCTCCCAGTCGCGGTTCTCGACGTACGTCAGATCCGGGTAGGCGGCCCGGATGACGTCGGCCTTGTAGCCGCAGACGAACACGATATCCGACCGCCGGAAGCCGCCCGCGGCGAGCGCCTCGAGGATGCCGTCGAGCATCGGGCGGCCAAGGATCGGGACCAGCGTCTTCGGCAGCTCTTCGGTCAGGTGACGCAGCCGGCTGCCCCGGCCCGCACCGATGATCACGGCCTTCACGACACCGCTGTTACCATGAACGGACTCGGTTTATCACGGACAATCACGGGGATTCCCACGGAATCCCGCGGACATAGAGGTGACCCGAGGCCGCGCGGACCCGGGGCCCGTTACGGAATCGTGACCGTGAGCTGACCCCCTGCCGCGCGTCACCGGGTTAAGACGCGAACATGGAGATCGCGATCGTCCTCATCGCCCACTCTACGCTCTCGGTCTTTTTCCAGACCTTCTTCCTGCACCGGTACGCCTCGCATCGGATGTTCACGATGTCGAAGCCATGGGAGCGGATTTTCCACTTCCTCACGTACCTCACGCAGGGCTCGTCGTACCTCGTGCCCTGGGTTTACGCGATCTTGCATCGCATGCACCACGCGTACAGCGACACGCCGAAGGATCCGCACTCGCCGCGGTACTACTCGAATGTTGTCCGGATGATGCTGGACACCGCGCACCGCTACGACGCGATCTACGACGGCACGGCCGACGTGGAGCCGCGCTTCCTCGGCGGCTACCCCCAGTGGCCCACGCTCGATCGCATCGGCAACGCGTGGATCGGCCGGCTCGCGTGGGGCACCGGCTACGTGCTCTTCTACGTGGCCTTCGCCTCGCACTGGTGGCAGTTCCTGTTCCTCCCGCTCCACTGGACCATGGGCCCGCTGCACGGGGCGATCGTCAACTGGTGCGGCCACCGCTACGGCTACCGCAACTTCAACAGCGACGACGATTCCCGCAACACGCTGGTCCTCGACATCGTGACGCTCGGCGAGCTCTTCCAGAACAACCACCACAAGTACTCGATGAGCCCGAACTTCGCGGTGCGGTGGTTCGAGATCGACCCGGCGTATCAGGTCATCCGCGTGCTTGCCTGGGTGGGGATCATCCGGATGTCCGACAAGCGCCAGGTCGCCCGGCTCGAGCCCGAGGTCGCGCAGGCCGAAGGGTAGAGCGGGGCGTATCTTCATCTGCACCCCGCTCCATGGGACCGGCCGCCGGCCGCGCGAGCAGCGCGGCCGGTACGGCTGGCCGTGAAGCTGCGCGCGGAGCCGAGGCCCCGCGCGCAAGGGCTCACTCGAACAGCTGCCGGAACGCGCCGGGGACGTCCTTCGGACCGATCTGCTCCTTGCGCTTGTTGAAC
Source organism: Sorangium sp. So ce693 (assembly GCF_051521375.1). NCBI lineage: Bacteria > Pseudomonadati > Myxococcota > Polyangiales > Polyangiaceae > Sorangium > Sorangium sp. So ce693. The sequence goes on along the minus strand of NZ_CP150347.1, from coordinate 8,969,283 downwards.
TCCGGCAGACACGCCTGGTACGCCGCGTCCACCCGCAGATCGCTCCCATCCCAGCTCGGGCGCCAGATCTCCATCGTCTCGCGCGCGAGATCGATGACGTCCTTGAACTGCCCGCGCTCCTTCAAGATCTGCGTGCTGAGCCCGTACATCAGCAGCCCGCCGGGGATCGCCCCGAGCGCCGTCGTGGCCAGGGCCGGATAGCAGATGCGCGCCGTCTTCGCCCCGAACCGCTCCTGGATCTCCGCCATCGTCTTGCGCTGCAGGATCTTCGCGCCGGCGAGCGGGCCCATCGCGTAGACCGGATCGTCGCTCGGGTAGTCGTAGTCGCAGAAGGACACAACGCTCTCGCCCTTCGCGATGAGCCCCGCCGCGGCGAGCGGCTCGGCCCACAAGAGCGACGACGTGCCCATGAACTTGTTGGTCCGCTCGATGTCCGCCTCGTTCGCGACGTCCACCTCGACGAGCCCGAGCTTGCGGATGTTCTCCGCGCGCGAGAAATCAGGGACCTGGAGCACCGGATCGAACGCGACGTCGAGGTCCTTCACCTTGGTCGGCCCGTGCTCCGCGTACCGCTTCATCGCGCCCGCCGCGATGCCGTTCACGAGGTGCACCGCCCGATACCGCTCCTTCAGCGCGGCGACGACCTCGTCGATCACCTGCGGCCTCGTGGCGTCGTTGTTCCAGAAGCGCGCGGTGAGCCCCTCGGCCTCCGCCGCGTCCGAGATCGCCTTCACGTGGTGCGGGCCGATCTGCATCTTCTCGCTGTCGAAGTGCACGGCGAAGACCGCGGCCCGCTCCCCGAAGAGCAGCTGCAGGGCGAGCGCCCGGGTCATGCCGTTCGAGCCGCCCAGGATCAGCACCGCTGTGTCCGGGGCGATGCGCGCGCCCGCCGGGCTGATACGGGCGCGGTGCGCCGCGAGCTGCTCGGTCGCCACGCGCGCGCCGTGCTCGGCCAGCGAGCCCACGAGCGAGCGGCGATCGAGGCCGCCGAGAGGAAGCTTCTTGAAGGTCTCTAGGTCATCCATCACGTCCGGCGTCTTACCGTCTCCAGCGCTCGGCGTCACGACTGGACAGCTGCCGGCCGTCCGAGCGCTCCCCGGGCGGCGCTCGAAGGGAAGCCCCGCCTCCGTCCGAGCCGTGATAGATAGATCGCGTGAAGACGGTTCTTGTCACTGGCGGCAGCGGGTTTATCGGGCGCGGTCTCGTGAAGGATCTGCTTGCGCGGGGTGATCGGGTGACGGTGCTGACGCGCGACGTGGGGCGGACGCAGGCGGCGCTGCCCGGGGCGCGCGTCGTGTCGTGGAGCTCGGACGCCCCGGGGGCGTGGTTCGAGGAGGTCGACGGCGTGGACGCGGTCGTCCACCTCGCGGGCGAGACCATCGTCAAGCGGTGGACCGAGGAGGCGCGGCGCGAGATCGTGAGGAGCCGCATCGACACGACCCGCCTCATGGGCGAGGCGATCGGCAAGGCCAAGCGCAAGCCCAGCACGTTCCTCTGCGCGTCCGCCGTGGGCTACTACGGCCCGCAGCCGGGCGAGAAGGTGCTCGACGAGGACGCGGCGCCCGGCGAGGGCTTCCTCGCCGACGTCGTCGTCCGCTGGGAAGAGGCGGCCCGCGCCGTCGAGGAGCAGCACGGCGTCCGCTCGGTGCAGCTGCGCATCGGCGTCGTGATCGGCGAGGGCGGCGGCGCGCTCGACAAGATGATCGCCCCCTTCCGGTTCTTCCTGGGCGGGCCCGTCGGCGACGGCAAGCAGGTCATCTCGTGGATCCACCGCGACGACGTCGTGGGGATGACCCTGCTCGCCCTGGACAACGAGGCGGTGCGCGGCCCCTTCAACATGACCGCGCCGTACGCGCAGACCGGCGACGAGGTCGCGCAGGCGATCGGCGCGGTGCTCCACCGGCCGTCGTGGCTCCGCGTGCCCGAGGCCGTGGTGAAGCTGGGGATGGGCGACGCGGCGGAGATCATCACCACCGGGCAGCGCGTCTATCCCAGGCGGGCGGAAGAGCTCGGATACAAGTTCCGCTACGCCCGCATCGTGCCCGCGCTCGAGTCGATCCTCCGCAGCTGAGCGCCCGGGCGCGGGTTGAGCTCCGGCCGCCCTGCGCGGCCGCCCTGCGCCAGGGCGCGGCCGAGCTCCGGCCGCCGTTGGATCGGCATCGGCGCGCGCTGGCGGCGGGCAGCTGGGCGCCGCGGTACGGCGCCCAGCTGCTGCCCACACGAGACAAGAGCCGCCGGTGGCGCGCTGAGAAGTCGACCTGTGTCGAGCAGCGCACCATCGGGAGCCCGGACGGCGGTTTCCCAGCGCTCCCCCAAGCGCTCCGTCCGCTTCCATGCTTACGCCATCGCGCTCCGAGACGCTCTCGGGATGAGTTGGATTGGCGCGTGCAGGGTATCCCGACTGGATGTCGACGTGCACCCTCCAGAAGCGCTGCGAGAACCAAACTCGTTAGGGGAATCCCCTTGCCGCAGCGCACAATCGCGGGGTTGCTCGTCTGACTCGCCTGAGGCTCGTCCGAGGCGCGGTCTCCGGTGCGTGAGAGAGGGGAGGAGCCAGGCGCAGTCTGCGCTCGCTGCCCGGACAGCGGATCACCCCCGCGCGGCTCCGTTGTGGTTCGTTGTGGAGCCCGGGCGCTGCCGGCGGGCGCGCGGTCGTGCTGGCGCGTGGTCGTGCAGGCGCGCTCAGGGGCTGAGGCCACGACTCTGGAGGATCTCTCGCACCACCGCCTGCGCGGAGCCTGTCAGCTCGGCGAGCGAGCCGCGGGCGAGCTCCACGAACTTCATGCCGCGCACGCGCTTGAGCGCCTCGACGGCCACGGCGCGCTCCTCGGCGCCCTCGTGCTGGAGGATGCCGAGGAGCATCTCGCCGGCCTCGAGGGTGTCGATCTTCGCGATCGCCCGCACGGCGCTGGCGCGCACGGCGGCGGCCTGCGACTCGCGGTAGATGCGGGCGAGCGGATCGAAGGCGTGGGCGAAGCGCAGCTCTTCCAGCGCGCGGGCGGCCTCGTGGACCACGGTGGGATCGGGATCCACGAGCGCGTCGCGGATCGTGATGAACGTGCGCTTGTAGAGGAAGTGGGAGAGCGCGCGGACGACGGCCACCCGGATCTTCGGCTCGGCGCGGCGGAACAGGCGCTCGAGCGGCGAGAGGATCGTGTAGAGCTCGACCGTCGCGAGCTGCTCCGCGAGGCTGATGAGCTGCTGCGCGGGGGCGGCCTCGGGCGTCGCGCCCTCGACGGCGAGCGCGGTCAGCCGGGCGAGCATGGCGCGGCGGCGGGTGACCTCGGACCACTGCGCCGGGTCGAGCACGATGTCGCCGCACGCCTGGGCGGCGCTGCCGGTCTGCTCCCACTCGACGAGGTCGATGTGCCAGACGTCCGGGAAGCCGAGCTCGTGGCGGAGGTGCGCGGGCAGCGGCGAGGCGTCGATCGGCAGGTCCTGCGCGTTCACGTAGCGGCGGCCGGCGCGGGCGTAGTGCTTCTTCCGGGTCTCCTCGAGCGGCAGCTGCGTGAGGGCGCGGTAGACGCCGCCCACCTTGCTGTACTGCCCCGCCTCGCCGAGCGCGATCACGGCGGCGAGCAGCGCGTTCTCGGCGATCTCGGGGGGGGCGGCGCGCTTCTGCGAGACGGCGGACACCTCTTGCCAGAGGCGGGCCTGCGCGAGCACGGCGAAGTTGGCGACGGCGGTGAGCCCCTCTTTCCGGGCGTACGCGGCCATCTCGCGGGCGAGCGTCGCGGCGGCGGAGATCTCGCCCTGCTTCTCGGCCGCGGCGACGGCCTCCTCGTAGGACTGGAGCGCGTAGTAGCGCAGGTGGTCCTCGCGCAGGATGCGGATGACGTTCACGTAGCCCTCGAGCACGTGCTCGAAGGCGCGGCTCTCGCGCCCGACGGCGATGAGGACCTGGTAGCAGTCGAAGGCGCGCTCGCGCTGGCCGATGGTCTCGTACCTGTCGGCGGCCTCCTCGAGCAGGTGGACGGAGGCGAAGACGGCCTCGCGCGCCGCCGCGGCGTCGCCCGTGCGGAGCGAGGTGCGGGCGAGGTTGAAGCGGGCGAGGCCGGCGGCGTAGAGGTCGCTGCCCGACGAGGAGAGCAGCTGGGCGAGGCGCGACCAGAGGGCGCGGGCGCGGGCGAAGTCCTGGCCGCGCTCGCGGGCGATGGCGGCCTGCGCGACGAGGCCGGCGGCCTCGTACTCGTCGGCGGCGCGGCCGTAGAGCCGCTTCTGCCGCTCCGGGTCCTGCTCGCGCTCGGCCCAGGCGAGCACGGTGCGCGCGCGGTCGATGGGCGGGACCTTGGCGATGAGCGGGCGCTGGCTCTGCTCGTTGCCGCCGTACCAGGAGACGGTGAGCGCGCTCCGCGCGTCGCCCAGCCGGACCAGCACGTCGCGGAGCTCGTCCGTCATGGCGACGTACTCCTCCTCGCGGGCGATGGTGTGCTGGAGGGCGCTGAAGAGCGCGTCGCGCGCGCGCGTGAGATCGCTCCTGGCCAGCGCGGAGCGGGCCTCGTCGCGGAGCTCGTGCAGGGGGCGGACGCCTTGGGTCATGCCGGGAGCGAGCGTAGTACACCCGCCCTGGCCGAGGGAGCGGCGGGCGCGTGCGTGAGCGTCGCCGGCCCTGCCGCCGGCGGAGGGAGGCGCGAGGGCGCGGCGTGTGGGGCGAGGGCTTGAGGCATCCCCTCAAATTCTTCGGAAAATTCACAGGGAGACGGGGAGGCGGGGAGGGAAATCTTCAAAATACTCCCCGTCTCCCCGCCTCCCTGTTCAATTTTTCGCTGAAAATGGCTGCAAAATAAGGGGATTCCTTAAGGGCGCGGGGATGGAGTAGGCGTCAAACGGCGCATCGCGGGCTCGGCGTGAGGCGGCCCGCGGAAGCGTGAGAACCGGGCTGTCGATGCGGCGGCGGGCTGCTAGAGCGCGGCCGATATGAAGCTGTTTCACCAGACTCTGATGCTCGCCTGCTCCGCCGCGTTCTCCGTCTCTTGCGGTGGCGCGGCCGAGCGCGCGCCGTCGCTCGACGAGGTGGGGAGCGCCGAGCTCTCGGCGTCGGCCGCGCCCCGTGCGCAGCGCGCGGGCCAGGCGGCGCGCGCGCCGGGCGATCACCGCTTCTGCGGGTGGCTGCACGAGTTCCTCGGAGATCCCGAGTCGACGGAGCTCGGATACGACACCTTCGCGGCCCACGCCGGGGCGTTCGACGCCGTGCACCCGAAGTGGTGGCGCGTCGCCTCGCCGACCAGCTTCGAGAACCACCCGCGCGGCCGGGAGGCGCCGTTCGCCGGCTTTCACGACCGGCGCGTCCTCGACGGCACGACGGCCGGCGGCGCGCCGACCCGGCTCATCCCCCTCATCGCCGCCATCGACCGGCCCGACGTCGCCGCCGTGCACGCCATGCTCCACGATCCCGCGCTCCGGGCGCGGCACGTGGCGGGCGTCGTCGCGCTCGTGATGGAGAACCGCTACGACGGGATCGACATCGATTACGAGCACCTCTCGTCCGTCCTCGGGCCGGGCGAGACCGTCCGGGCCGAGCGGGCCGCGTTCTCGGTGTTCATCGACGAGCTCGCGCGCGCCCTCCACGCGCAAGGAAAGGAGCTCTCGCTCGCGGTGCCGGCGGTCGGGTCCGCGAAGGGCGTATTCGATTACGAGGCGCTGAGCGCCTCGGCGGATCACGTGCACGTGATGAGCTACGACTACCACTGGCACGGCGGACCGCACGTGGGCCCGGTCGCGCCGCTCGGGTGGCTCGAGGAGACCGTCTCGTACATCGGGTCGCTCGACGGCGGGGCGCGCCGCGAGAAGTTCATCTTCGGGCTGCCGAACTACGGTCTCCTCGGGCCGGAGGCGCCGGGGAGCGGGGGCGCCGTGGTGGGGTGCGAGCCGCTCAGCAAGTGCCTGGAGCTCGCGGGCGACGGCTACGAGACGAGCACCGACCACATGAGCCGGTGCCCGGACGACGAGGGCGGGCGGCTGGCCGCGGGGAGGTCGCCGAACCGGCTCCTCGCGAGCGGCGAGCGCCTCTTCTTCGAGGATCTCGCGTCGCTCGAGGAGAAGGTCGTCGTCGCCGAGCAGGGTGGGCTCGGCGGGGTGACGTACTGGAGCATCGGCGGCGAGCCGGGCGGGGCGGCGTTCTTCTCGATGATCGAGCGCCACTTCCCGAGGTGACCGCCGCGCCCCGCGGGCGCCCCATGGCCCTGCCGGGACAGGCGCTCAGACCTTGAGCGCGCCCCGGCGGTGGAGAGGGCAGGGGAGCGCGAGCCGCGCGAGCCAGAGGACGGCCGCCGCGGGCGCGGGGGGCGGGGGAGGTGTTCAGCGGCGAGGGCCGCGGCGTGGTAGGGTGCGCGCCGTCACAGCGAGAGGAGAATCCTGTCATGGCACGCACCCCGTCCACGATGCTTGAGCTGGGCACCCCGGCGCCCGACTTCAGGCTGCCCGACTTCACCGGAAAGCAGGTCGCGCTGTCGGATTTCACCAGGCAGCGGGCGCTCCTCGTGATGTTCATCTGCAATCATTGTCCGTTCGTCAAACACATCCGCCACGAGCTCGCCCGGCTGAGGCGAGATTATGGCGCTGACGACGTGGCCATCGTGGCGATCAACTCGAACGATATCGTCGCGTATCCAGCCGACAACGCCGAGGCGATGGCCAGAGAGGCGCGCGAGGTCGGCTACACGTTCCCTTACCTCCTCGACGAGGCCCAGCAGGTCGCCAGGGCGTACCGCGCCGCCTGCACGCCGGATTTCTACCTCTTCGGCCCGGATCGCCGGCTGGTCTACCGCGGTCAGCTCGACGACAGCCGCCCTGGCAACGAGGTCCCCGTGACGGGCCGCGATCTCCGCGCCGCCATCGACGCGGTGCTCTCCTCGGCGCCTGTCCCCTCGGAGCAGCGCCCGAGCATCGGCTGCAACATCAAGTGGAAGCCCGGCAACGAGCCGGCGTATCACGGCAGAACGCCGTAACGATCCCGAGGCGTACGAGGCGAGGTCGCCCCCGTCGGGCGCCGCTCTGGGCAGAACTGGCTCTGAAGGGGCGCGGGCCACACCTTGTGCGGTGGTCTCGCCGCTGCAGGCCGCTTTTGTCATGGAACATAGACAGTCAGGACACTGATACGATAGATACACAGCATGGGGGGAGTGAGACCGCATCTCGGGGGCGCGTTCCTCGCGAAGCCATACATTCGCCTTCATGGTGAGTGGATCGCGGCACGGGGCCGAGGTCCATTCCAGTCTGGCTCTCGGATCAACAAGCCCGATTCGAAGGCGGTCTACTCTCCTACTTCATGAGCACCTCTACGACATAACACGGCCAAGACCGAGGAAGCGGACCTCCTATGCAGAGCTGGATCGGCCCGGAGCGCCAGGCGCTGGCGAAGAGCGCGGCGAAGGTGCTCAAGGACAACGCCCTACACAACCGCAGCGGTCTCCCACCATTTCGATTGCCGCAGGTCGCGCAGCAGATCCTCGACGAGCTGTTCCATTTCTCCTCTGCCGGCGACACGGCGCCCGTCGTGTCGCTCGGGCAAGAGCTCGGGCAGCGGGGGCTCGGGCTGCGGGCTCTCCTCGGGCTGAGCCGTGTCCTCTTGCGCGAGGTGCTGGCGCGTCTGCCTGGAAGTACGCCCGGAGCGCTGGAGGCGGTGGCGCTCGTGAACGACTACCTGACGCTGCTCGTGGACGCGGTGGCGGAGCAGGAGAAGCGCGAGGTCGGCGTCCAGCGCGACGAGATGCAGCTCGCGCTCGAGCGCGCCATCCATAACCGCGAGCGCGAGCTGCGCCGTGTGATCATCGAGCTCTCGACGCCGATCATGCCCGTGTATGATCATATCTTGGTGCTGCCGCTCGTTGGAAAGCTCGATACCGAGCGAGCGGGGAGGATCACCGAGTGCCTCTTGCGAGAGGTGGTGGACCGGCAAGCGCGCACCGCGATCATCGACGTGACCGGCGTGCCGGCGATGGACGCGGAGGCCGTCGACGCGCTCGTGCGCACCGCGCGTGCGCTCGACCTCCTCGGCACCCACCCGGTGCTGGTCGGCATCCGCCCCGAGGCAGCCCGCGCGCTGAGCGATCAGGACGCCCACCTCGCGGGCATCGTGGTCCTGGCCAATCTTCAGAGCGGCATCCTCTATGCGCTGCGGCGGGAAGGGCTCGAGGTCTGTGGCAGTTCGTCCCCGCAGCGAGGGGCTGCTCGCTCGTATCGCGGCCGTTGACGGGCGCGCCGTGAGCTCACCCCAGGGAGGAAACCATGGAGATTGACACCACCAAGCCGCATGTCGGTCGGGTTTACGACTACGTTCTCGGAGGGCACCACAACTACGAGGTGGATCGCGTCGCTGCCACGGCGATCATGAAGCTCGTACCCACCTATCCGAAATATGCGAAGCTCAACCGCTGGTTCATCCAGCTCGTGGGGCAGCAATGGTCCGAGGCGGGTATCACGAGCGTGCTCGATCTCGCCTCGGGGTTACCGACGCAGGGCCATCTCAACGACTACCTGCCTGATGCGCGCATCCTGTTTTCGGACGTCGACCCGGTGAGCGTGATCTACGGCGAGCAGATCCTGGCTGACAAGCCGGACATGCGCTACATCCAGGCCGATCTGCGAGACCCGTCGCCGTTGCTCGCGGCGGCGGCGCGGTTCTTCGGCGCAGAGCGCCGCATCGCGGTCGGAGGCATCGGCATCCTCTACATGATGGACGATGAGAGCTCGCGCGACCTCCTGCGGAAGCTGCACGCGTTCTGCGCCCCTGGCAGCGTGCTGGCGCTCAGCTTCATCATGTCGCGCGGCGCCGCGGCGGCGGGCCAGCTGAGCAGCGCCGGATCCCTCGCCGGGGTCAAGGTCTACCCGCGCACGCCCGAGGAGATCGCGGCGCTCATTGCCCCATGGAAGGTGGATGAATGCCGGCCTCTGGCGGAGTGGCTCGGCATCGACGACTTCATTACCGAGGAGGAGTACGAGGTGAACCCGTTCGAAATGCGGGGCCTGATCGCGCATCACTGAAGGAAAGTCCGCTCCCCATCTCCCCATCTATTCCCGTACGCCCGAGGAGGGAAGTCCCGCTGCACGGCGCCTGGTGGATGGTCCGTTCCCCATCTCCCCATCAATATCGGTAGGCCCGAGGAGGGAGGTGGTGCCGCACGGCGCCTGGGGGATGGGCCGATGTCTGAGCACGTGGCCTGAGCCTTGCCCAGCGGGCAAGGCTCAGGCCACGTGCGAGTTCGGCGGGGCCCCCAGGCGCCGTGCGGCACCACCTCCCTCCTCGGGCCGGTCCTGCCGGTCCTGCCGGTCTTTCTCCCCGAGGATCGCCTTGGCCGCGCTAGCCCGAGCCGCCCCACTCGCCACCGTCGCGTGGTCCACCACCCAGTGCGCATCCAGCAGATCCAGGTAGTCGAGGTCCAGCTGCCCCCCCGACGGCAGCATGAACACCGCCGAGATGTGCGCGTGGCTCTGCACCGCCTGCACCATCTCCCGCGGGATGTAGAGCGCCGCGTGCGTGAAGAGGTGCACCACCGGCGTCCGCGGATCGTGGTGCCGCGTCAGATCGAGATCCGTCGCGAGCTCCGCGAACACCCGCGCCGGGTTCCTCCCTCGCTCCCCCTTGAACGACAGCAGGTGCGCCGTCGGCAGCTGCCCGTTCTTGGCCCGGTAGAGCTCGTAGAGCCGCGCGTCGAAGAAGCGGAACGCCACGTCCTCGCCCTCCAGCAGCAGCCGCTTGCCCGTCGCGATCGCCATCCCCCGGGCGAACGTCTGGCGATCGCCGCGCATCGACGCCGACGCGTCGATGAGCAGGTAGTGGATGCGCCGCTGCTCGTCGCGGCTCTGCTCGCGCGCGAAATACAGCACCTCGTTGTCCGCGATGCGGCGCGCCAGCTCCATGTCGTCCCACGCGAGCTCCGTCAGCACCATGCTGTCGATCGAGCCGCGCGTGCCCAGCCCCGAGTAGCCGTGCGCCGCCGTCGTCCCCGCGGCCGGGCGCGTCTTCGTCTCGAGCACGCTCGGCAGGATCTCCAGCGAGAAGTTGACGATGTCGTTCGCCTCGGGCGACGAGAGCGCCGCGAGCAGATCGACCTGGGCGAGCGCCCCCGCCGACGCCTCCGAGCCCAGCATGCCGAACAGGCGCAGCGTCTCGATGTCGAGCGCGTCCGACATCGTGAGCACGTACAGCCGCGAGACGTCGAGCGCCTCCAGCGCCCGCTGCTCGAACTCGCGCCGCGCCGACAGGAACAGCCCGCGGAGCTGCGGCTCGATCCCCTCGAAGAGCGCCGCGTCCGCCGGGAGCATCGCGCGGTAGGCCGGCGGCGCGTGGGTCCGCGCCGCGACCGCGCCGAAGAGGCGCGACAGCACGACCGTCACCAGGTCGTCGCTCATCCGGAGCTGCGCCGCGCATCGCGCCGCCTCGCTCTCGGCGAGCTCCCGGAGCACCGCCCGGTACCCCTCCACGATGCGCTCCGCGTCCCGGAGCCGGCCCGCGAGCTCCTTCGGGTCGCAGCGCGGGCCGAGCTCCAGATGCTCGCGCGGCGTCGAGAAGAGCAGGCCCGCGTCGTGCACCAGCGCGAACGGCAGGACCACCCCGAGCCGCTCCAGGCTCTGGTGCCACCGGATCGCGCGCAGCGCGAGCGACGAGCTCAGCGGGCGCACCTGCGAGAACGCCAGCGTGCCGAGCGGGCCGGCGATGGAGGGGTTCGCGAGCTGCGACGTCGGGACCGGCACGGTTACAGGCGCGCGGCGCAGCGGAAGCCGATGCCCGGCGCGCTCGCCGTCGCGAGCTGGTGGTAGCGGAACGCCGGGTTGAGCCAGAGCGCGAAGCCGCCGTTGTAAGCGCCGCCCCGGATCGCCTTGCGATCGCCGGCCGGCGCCCCCTTCGGGTTCACCTGCTCCTCGTCCTTGTAGGTCTCGAACCAGTCCGCGGTCCACTCCCACACGTTGCCGACAACGTCGTCGGCCCCGAACTTCGTCCTGCCGTTCGGGAACGAGCCGACCGGCGCCGTGCCGGCGAAGCCGTCGTCGGCCTCGTACATGCGCTCGCTCGGCTTGAGCCCGTGCGCCTTCTCCCACGCCGTGCACTCGGTGCCGCACGCGTTCATGAAGGTTTGATCGCCCGGCTTGTCACCCCAGGGGAATTTGCGCCCGTCGGAGCCGCGCGCCGCGTACTCCCACTCCGCCTCGGTCGGCAGGCGCTTGCCGTGGACCTGGCAGTAGGCGTTCGCGAGGCTCCACGGTAAGCAGTTGATCGGGTGCTTCGCGAGCTCGGGCTTGCCGAAGGTGCACTGCTCGGCGAGGACCGTCAGCGTCTTCTGGTGCGCCGCGGCGGGCGAACCGTCCGTGTTCGGGAAGTCGGGCGCGGCCGGGGGCCGCTTGCACTCTCCCTTGTCCGAGCACGCCATGTAGTCGCCCGCGGTCACCTCGTGGACGTCGATGCAGAACGTGTCGATCGTCACCTTGTGCGCGGGCTGCCACAGCTTGAACTCCGGCTCGTCGGAGCCCATGAAGAACTTGCCGCCCGGGACGAGCACCATGCCTGCAGGGCACTCGGCCGGCCGCTCGGAGAGCGCTGCCGCCGCGGTCGCGGCGCTCGCCGTCGGCGTCGCCGCGGTGGCGGACGCGGTCGCGACCGGCGCGCTCCGTGACGCTTCCCCCGCAGGCGGCGCGCCGCGCAGCAGGTTCCAGGTGATCGCGCCGCCGGCCGCGAGCGCGAGCGCGACGCCGCCGAGCAGCAGCGGGCCCTTCGACCTCGGCGCCGCGTCGCTCGCGGCGCCCCCCGCGGCGCTCGACCCGGCCACGGAGACCGGCTGCGACGTTGGCGTGGGCAGCGGCCCCGGGGCCGTGGAGGGCGCCGCCATCGTCGGCGCGGTCTGCGCCTGCAGCGAGATCCGCGGCGAGGACGGGAGCCGCGGCGCGGACGCGCGGGGCGACGGCGCGCCGGACGGGGGCGCGAGCGAGCTGCCGCCCGTGGCGAGCGCCCAGGCCGGGTCCTCGGGGAAGACCGCCCGGTGCAGCGCCGACCAGAAGCGGCCCATGGTGGGGAAGCGGTCCGCCGGCGCGACGGCGAGCGCCTTCGCGAAGACCGCCTCGACCTCGTCGCTGACCGCGAGGCCGAGCGTCCGCGGGGTCGGCCGGCGCGACGGATCGCGGCTCGCGACCGCGAGCTGGAGGTAGTCGTCGCCTTGCAGCGCCGGCGCTCCGCCGAGCATCACCTCGATCATGATGAGCGCCATCGCGAAGACGTCGGTCCAGGGCCCTGTCGCGCCGTGGGTGCGGCTGAACTGCTCGGGCGCGCCGTAGCTCGGCGTGAACGCGGTGATGTCCTTGCCCGTGTGGGCGAGCGCCGTCGCCGCCGCCGCGTGGTCGGCCATCACCTTGGCGATGCCGAAGTCGAGCACCTTCACGAACGTGGAGGCGTCGCGCGGCTGGCCGACGACGAACAGGTTCGCCGGCTTGATGTCGCGGTGCGCGATGCTCCGCGAGTGCACGAGATCGAGTGCGATCGCGGCCGACTCGAGCAGCGCCATCGTCGCGCGCAGGTCGCGCGGCGGCGCGCCGTCGCTCGTCTCGTCGAAGAGGACCTGATCGAGCGGCCTGCCGTCGAGCCACTCGAGGACCATGTAGGGCAGCCACTGCCCGTCCGGCGCGTTGAACGTGCCGATGTCGCGGGCCTGGACGATCGCGGCCGAGCGGCTGGAGAGCTCGGTCATGAGCTTGCCCTCCTGGATGAACGCCTGGAGCAGCTGCTCTCGCTGCTCGGCCGGCGCGCCCGCGAGGAGGGTGAAGCACTTGAGGGCGACGGGCTGCTTCCAGATGACGTGCTCGGCCCTGTAGACGACGCTGAAGCCGCCTTCGCCCACGGCGTGATCGATCCTGTACTTGTCGGCGATCAGGCTGCCGGCGATGTTGAGCGGATCGCTGCGGTCCGGGTTCTGGCTCATGAGATCCCTACGCACCGCGGCGGGGCGCCGATCGGAGCGCCTCGTGCGTGCGTCGGGGCCATCTTAGTTGCCTCGCGGTCGGTTGAAACCCTTTCGCGCGATCCCGGGCCCTCGCCGGCCGAAGGCGCCGCCCGCTCCGGGCGTCCGGTATGATGGATGTTCCAAGGCCCGTGGGATGGTGAGAGAGCCCGCATTTACGGATTTTTGTGATCGCGATCCATGCCTTGACATGGATTTTCGTCCGTTATATTGGATGACGACCTCGGTGGTTCCCTGCTGGCGTCGCTGCTGCCCAGCCGGGTGCTCCTGATCGCGGCCTCTCGTCTGCGCGTCGTCCGTGGGACGCCGAGCGCAGGCCGGGGAGCGATGGTCCGCCGCCTGCGAGGGCGTTGTGTGCCTTCGCGCCGGCGGCCGGTGCCGGCCGTGCGCGCCGCGCGTAGAGCGCCGTGCGCCGTCAGCAGCTGGTTTGATTCGAGGAACAACGCGCTTGAAATCGATCAACGGAAAGAAGTCGCACACGGTCCGCGCGGCAGCGGCGCTCTCGTTCGCCGCCGCCGCTCTCCCCTTCCAGGCGTCCGCTCAGCAGCCCGCGGCGCCGCCCCAGGCCCCGGCGCCGCAGGAGACCGCGGCGGCGGCCGGCGTCGAGCCGCTGAGTCGACGCGTTGAAGAGCTCGAGCAGCAGCAGCGCGCGCTGATCGAGCGCCTCGAGGCCGAGCGCAAGGCGGCCGCCGAGGAGCGGGCCAGCGCGGAGAAGGACAAGGGCAGCGGCGTCAAGGTGACGGCGGCCGCTGGAAAGGGCTTCACCGTCAAGACGGCGGACGACAAGTTCTCGTCCACGATCCGGGCCCGCCTGCAGGTCCGCGAGACCATCACGCACACGGGAGAGGACGATACGCACGAGATCAACGTGAGGACGGTGCGCCTCGCGACGAGCGGGCATGTCCTCACGCCCGATCTCAAGTACAACGTGCAGCTCGCCTTCGGCGGCAACGATTTCGAGAAGGACAGCCCTTCTCCCATCTTGGACGCCTTCATCGAGTACACAGGGATCCGCGATCTCAACGTGCGTGTTGGCCAGTTCCTCACCCCGTTCAACCGGGCGCGGACCCTGCGCGAGCCCTCCCTCCAGCAGACCGATCGCCCGATCGCCGTCCGCGAGTTCAACCTCGATCGCGACGTCGGCCTGATGTTCTCGTCGCCCGATCTCTTCGGCTTCGGAGGCAAGCTGTCGTACAACCTCTTCGTCGGCGGCGGCGAGGGGCGCAATCGCTTCGGCGGCCAGAAGCACGGCCCGCTCGCGGTGGCGCGGCTCGCCGTCCGCCCGTTCGGCGCGTTCGACGACGACCAGGACGCCGACCTCGCGCGCGAGGCGAAGCCCCGGCTCGCGGTGGGCGTCACGGGCGCCTACAACCACCAGACCAACCGCCAGAACAGCACCTTTGGCACGACGCTCACGCTCGGCGCGGCCGACTACCTGCACGGCGCGGCCGATCTCGTCTTCAAATATGCCGGCTTCTCGCTCTCGGCCGAGGCCGTCGTGCGCCACGCCAAGAAGGACTCCTTCGAGGGCGAGGTCGACGGCGCGGTCGTGCGGGAGTGGACCCGGTCGGGTTACGGCTATTTCGCCCAGGCGGGCTACCTGCTGACCGACCGGGTCGAGGTCGCCGCGCGCTGGGACCAGATCTTCGCGGAGCGCGGCACCGATCCGAAGCTCGTCGATCTCGTCGACGCGCAGGGCAAGCAGGTCGGCGGCGGGCTCAATGTGTACCTGAACGGCTATGCGCTGAAGCTCCAGGGCGATTATTTCTACATCTTCGGCAAGGAAGGCGCCGATGCCCGCCACGTCGGTCGCCTCCAGCTGGATGCCTCGTTCTGAAGGGGGACAGCCGCGCCCTGGGAGCGCGCACCGTGCGACGGCTCGCGCTCGCGGCCCGGTGATGCGCGCTGCAAGGCGGTGAGGCCGTCGGGCGCCCCGCGTTGCGAGGCCGCTGCGTCAACGTTCAATAATTGAAATTGCGAACGAGGATGAGCGCCTTCTCATTCCCATCCATGTCGTCTTCCCAGGCCACCACGAAGCGGCCCTGATCATCCATGGCAGTCACAGGGAGCCGCTGCTGGCCGCTCGAGTCGCTGTTGACGGTGAAATCGGCCCGATGCTGCGCGCCGGCGGCCGTGAAATCGCGCCCCAGGATCTGATACACGCCGTTGTCGTCCTGGTCATCCTGCCAGACCACCGCGAAAGCACCGTCGCCGCGCATCCCCACGCTGGGCGCGACCTGTTGACCATCCGCCACGCTGTTCATGGCCGTCACCCCGAAGCGCTCCGTGCCGGTGAACGTGAACCCGCGCGCATAGATCTGGTAGTAGCCGTTGTCGTCCTGGTCGTCCTCCCAGGCCACCACGAAGTTCCCGTTGTTCGCCATGCCGATCGACGGCATGGTGTGCTGCCCCGCGGTGTTCGTATTGACCGCCCTCTGCGCGAAGCGGTTGCCGCCCGTGGCGGTGAAACCTCGGTGGTAGATCTGGAAGTTGGCGTCGTCGTCCTGGTCGTCTTCCCAGGCGACGACGAAGTCACCATCCGAATCCATGGCGATGGCTGGATTGAACTGCTCGCCCGCAGCGACGCTGTTGACGGTGAACGTCGCGATGCGCTGAGCGCCGGCCGCGGTGAAGCCGCGCGCCAGGATCTGGTAGTACCCGTTCCCATCCTGGTCGTCTTCCCAGGCGACGACGAAATTGCCGCTGGCGTCGCAGGCCACCGCGGGCCTCGACTGCTGGCCGTCCGACACGGTGTTCACCGTACGATCATGGAAGCGCTCGCTGCCATTGGCATTGAAGCCGCGCGCCATGATCTCATAGACGCCATTGTCATCCTGATCGTCCTCCCACACCACCACGAATCTCCCCGAGTCGTCGATGGCCACGCTCGGGTGCCTCTGCTGACCTGAATCCACGCTGTTCACGGCGATCTGCGAGAACCGCGCGTTGCCGTCCGGGTCGAAGCCGCGCGCGTAGATCTGACCGACGCCGTTGTCATCGTGGTCATCCTCCCAGACCACGACGAAGTTGCCGTTCGGCGCCGTCGCGATCTCGGGATCGAAGTGCTTGCCCGTCAGCTGCACGTTGGCCATACGATCCTTGAACAAGATATCGTTGGCTGTGTAAGCGTACGCGGGCAACGCAGCCTGCATGTCGTAGCTGATGGCGTAGTTCTGCTGGTTGTGCTTGGTCGCCGTCGGGCTCTGCGCCTGGTTGTAGTTCAGGTACAGCGTCGCCTGGCAGTTCGCGAAGATCGCGCAGTTGCCGTCCTCGACGCTCAGCGTCTCCACCGAGATCTGATTCTGCGTCGGCTCGAACGTGAGGACGCGCAGCCAGCCGTTGCCCAGCGCATGGCCGTTGCCCAGGACCGGCTCATTCTGAAAGTCGTTCAGGATCTCGTGTACGATGTTGCCGTTGTTGCCGGTGCGGCGGCGATACGACACCCCCTGGATGTGTCCGCTCACCGACATGAACACGTTGCTGTGGCGCTGGATCAGCTCTTCCCAGAGGTCCACGCCGTCGCGGCCCTCGAGGTTGTAGCTGTCGGCGCAGCCGCTCGCGTGCTCGGCGTTGTTGTTCATGTGGCAGTGCGTGGCCACGATGACGCGGCGGTCCGGGTGGCTCGCGATGACCTGGTTCGCCCACGTCACGACGTCCTTGCGCGGCGCGAACTCGAGGCTCACCACCATGAACTTGAGCCCGCCGGCCTCGAAGTACGTGTAGTTGTTGATGTTCGACGCGTCGTAAGCGCCGCCGTAGAACGGCTCGCCCTCGTAGCGTGGCCGACCGAAGTAATCGGCGTACAGCGAGCTGCGCTTGTAGGCCTCGTTGCTCGGGTAGATGTCATGGTTGCCGATCGTCATGCTGTACGGCACGCCGGCGTTGTCCAGCAGCGCGTGCGCGGCGCTCGCCACGTCGTACTCGACCGCGGCGTCGTGATTGGTGATGTCGCCGAGGTGCACGGCGAACTTGATGTTGCGCGCGGCGCGGTTGTCGACGAGCCACTGCATCTGGTGCTCGTAGACCTCGTACGAGGAGAACTCGCTGTAGTTCTGGGTGTCGGGGATGAGCACGACCGAAAACGCGGCCTGCGCGCTCGCGGAGCGCGTCGCTACACACCACAACGCGAAGGCGGCTACGGCGAGCATCAAACGATAGGTTTTTGTCATGTGCGGGCGCTCCCCTGGCCAGAACGGACGAGCCTGACTCGATTCGCGGCCGCACTTGTACGCGGCGCAGGTTGCAACTCCGTGCGGCTCCGGTTACCTCTCGTTGCCGCTCGTCATGCGCTTCACGGCGATGTCTCGTCGTCCACCGTCAGGTCGCGGCTCCGTCGCGCCGCTGAAACAGAGACGCCACGGAGCGCGGGTAGCCTGCGCCGGGCTCACCGGTACGTGGGCTGGAACCGCTGACCCTCGAGAGCCATGACGCGAACCGCCGCCCCCAGAGCCGCTGACTCGACCGTGTTCGAGGGCGCACCGGGCCACACGGCCAAAGAGGCCAGGACCTTCGCCGGCTGGCTGCGGCGCATCGCCTCCGAGCCCTTCGTTCACTTCACGGTGCTCGGGGCGCTCGTGTTCGCCGGGCATCTCCTTTTGACCCGCACGCCCGATGTGCCCACGCTCGATGTCTCGGCGTCCAGGCAGCGAGAGCTCGTCAAGCTGTTCGAGCAACGTCAGGGCAGGGCCCCGAACGACAAGGAGCGCGAGCAGCTGATCCGGCGCTACGTCGAAGATGAAGCGCTGTTTCGCGAGGGCTTGCGCCTGTCCCTGGTGCACACCGACCCTATGCTGCGCGCGCAGGTCATCGCCCGCGTGCGCGGCATGCTGCAAGCCGAGCTCGACCAGAAGCCGCCCACGGACATCGAGCTGCAACGCTTCCATGAAGCGCATCTCACGGACTACGCGCTCCCTGAGACCATCAGCTATCGCGAGTACCTGATTCGCAGCGGCCCGGACGCCGACGGCGAGGCGCGGCGCCTCCTGTCGCTATTGGAACGACAAGAGACCGCCGACGGGCCGGGGCTGCCCATTCCGATCGACCATTCGCAGCGCTCCGAAGCACAGCTGGCCTCATTGTACGGCCCCGAGCTCGCGCACGAGCTCTGGATCTTGCCGAGCGGCAGCTGGCGAGAGCTGCGGTCCAGTGACGGGGTTCACATCGTGCGCGTCGCCGAGCGCACCGCTGGGTCGGAGCCCTCGTTCGCGACGATCCGCGAGCGGGTGAGCGCGGACTATCGCAAGGAGTGGACGGCGCGCGCGTTTCAAGCGGAGATCAGCCGCCTCACATCGCAGTGGCGCGTCCAGATCGCGGAGCGTCCATGACGAGCGGAAAGAGGCTGCGAGCGGCAGCGATGCTGTGGGTCATCCTGTGCTCGCTGTGCGCTGCGGCTGCGAGCGCGCACGCCCACACGCCCTCGCTGAGCGTGCTGGCGCTCGACGAGCGCTCGCCGGGCGAGTTCATCGCCAGCTGGGAGCGCACGCAGGGTATCCAGGACGTCCGCGCGGCTTACGACTTGCTGAAGCCCGTGTTCCCCGAGCACTGCCGGTTCGAGGCGCCGCGCCTCGATTGCGGCGCGCGCGGACTGGCAGGTCGCGTCGGGTTTGACGGCCTGGCCGATCTCTCCACCTCCGGGATGATCAAGATCCGGTGGGTGGACGGCAGTGACCAGATCCTGAGCCTGACGGCGGCGCAGCCGCACGTTCGAGTGTCAGAGGCCCGGACCGATACCAGCGCGCTGCGCGGGGTCTCCAATTTTATCTGGATCGGGATCACGCACATCTGGCTGGGGCTGGATCACTTGCTGTTCGTGGTGGGGCTGCTCTGGCTGCTGGACTCGTGGCGCGTGCTGATCAAGACCGTCACGGCGTTCACGGTCGCGCATAGCTTGACGCTGGGAGCGGCGACCTTCGGGCTGAGGGGCCTGCCTGCCGCCCCCGTCGAGGCCGTCATCGCGCTCAGCATCGCGTTCGTTGCCGTGGAGATAGCCGGCGAGGCACGCACGAAGCGGCCGAGCTTGACTCGCCGATGGCCCTGGTTCGTGGCGTTCTCGTTCGGTCTGTTGCACGGCTTCGGCTTCGCCAACGCGCTCGCGGAGCTCGAGCTCTCCAGCGCGGATCGCCCGATCGCGCTGCTCTGCTTCAACGTCGGCGTGGAGATCGGGCAGCTGGTGTTCATCGCGGGCTTGCTGGCGCTCCGCGCGGCCGTGCGTAGGCTCGGGCGCGCGTCGGGCGCCCGCCTCGCGACCGCCGGCTACTACGCGATGGGCACGCTGGCGATGTACTGGTTTTTTGAGCGGATCGCCGCTTTCGTCCCCGGCGTCTGACTGTCTGGCTGCCTTCGGCGAGCTGCGCTTCGTGCGAGCCCCTCGCGGCGGAGGAGCTCCCCGAGCTTTCGCGTGGAGAGCGCGGCCGCCTCCGTCCCCGACGACGGTAATCTGCTCCCTTGTTAGCGGATCAGATCGGGCGCCAACGTCTCCGACACGAGGGGATGATGAGAGGGGTCAAGCCTGGCCATCGAAGGCTCCCTCTTCGAGCAATCGGTCAAGCTCCGACCACAGCGGATCGCATTGTCCGCTGCGGAAGGCCGCGTTCTTGAACGCCTGCTGTTCGCTCTGATAGAGCCGCCACAGGCTCGCCTTGCGGTCAGCGATGCACGCGCGCACGTTGGCGAGGCGGTCGGCCGCTTTCACGACGAGCGCGAGCTCGGCTTCGCCCTTGGCCTGCGCCAGCTTGGCGTAGGTTCTCGCTTTCCGCTCCTTGCGATTCGCGCCAGGTTCGTCGGTGAGCAGGCCCACGCATGTGGCCACCCGCGATCCGAACTCTGCTTCAATGCTCGCGAGGGTAACGTTGGTGTCCTCGGCCACGTCGTGCAGGTAGGCGACCACCACCGCCTCTTCTCCGTACGGCTCTGCCAGCGCCGCGACCGCATCCAGGTGAAAGGAATAAGGACGGTCGCCGTACCGCTGGTCCCCGTGCGCAGCGACCGCATACAACCGTGCCTTTTCTCTCGTGGTACCCATAAGGCCTAACCATCAGCCGATTGGTCAACCGAAGCCGGCGGACCAGGTCTGTCCAGATCGTTGCCTTTTATGAACTTCCCCACGGAGAGTCTCATGGATCGACTCTGCGCCGCAAGCGCCCGGCGCTGTGGTAGATTCGCCGCCCGGAGGTCTTCTCGTGGCACGATCCCGTGGCATTTTCGCCTCCATCGCCGCTGCGGCCGCGATGGTTTCCTGCGGCGGTGAGACCCCGCCGCCCGCGCTGGCACCGGCGGCCTCCGCGTCCGCCGCGCCCGTCGCGATGAACAGCGTCGAGCCTCCGCCTCCGGCTCCGGCTGCCCCTGCGGCGTCGACGGCGGCGCCCGAGCCGCACAAACTCGCCGTGCCGAGCCCGGTCGCAAGGTACACCGGCTTCGCCAAGCCGGAGAGCGTGCTCTACGACGCGGACAACGATCGCTACCTCGTTTCGAACATCAACGGCAATCCGGACGACAGGGACAACAACGGCTTCATCTCCGTCCTCTCACCCGACGGTCAGGTGACGAATCTGAAGTGGATCGAGGGCGGCAAGGACAAGGTCAAGCTCGACGCGCCGACAGGCTCGGCGATCGCGAAGGGCGTGCTCTACGTGGCCGATCTCACGACCGTCCGGATGTTCGACCTCAAGACCGGGGCGCCGAAGGGGGATATCGTTATCCCCGGTACGACGTTGCTGAACGACATCGCGGCGGCTCCGGACGGCAAGGTCTACGTGTCCGACTCCGGCTTCAAGATCGGCGCGACGGGCAACCTCGAGGCGACGTCGAGCGACGCCATGTACGTCATCGAGAAGGGCAAGGCCAGGGCGCTGGTGAAGACCACCGACCTGCACATGCCGAACGGCCTCGCGTGGACCGACAAAGGGCTCGTGGTTTGCGCGAGCGGCGCTCCCGAGGTCTTCCGCCTCGACGAGAAGGGCGCCAAGCAGGACGTCACCACCACGGCGCCCGGCGGCCGCCTCGACGGCCTGATCTTCCTCGGAGACTCGCTCCTCGTGACCAGCCACGATGCTTCGGCGGTGCTTCGCGGGAAGCTCGGCGGGACCTTCGAGGTCGCGATTCCCGAGCAGAAGACGCCCGCGGATATCGGTTACGACACGAAGCGTGGGCGCGTCCTCGTGCCCCATGTGATGGTGGACACGGTCGACGTCTACGAGCTGAGGTGATCCCGAGCGCCGGCGCGCTACGCCTCCGTGCGCGCGTCGCCGAGGTAGTAGTCGCGCTGCGCAGGATAGTAGTCGGCGAAGCTGGGCAGCGGCTCGCCGAGCCTGGAGGCGACGAGCATGTCGAGGTAATATTCCCAGCCCGGCCCGACATCGCCGGCGAGCGCTGGATCGGCGAGGCGCTGGATGAAGGTGAGCTCGGTGATCTCGCCCTTCGCCGCGAGCGACAGCTCGAACCGCCACCCGCCGTGCTCGTCCTTGGCCGAGAGCGCGAGGCGACGCGGCGGCTCGCACGTGTCGATCGAGAGGTCACACCACGGCGCCCCCTGCTCGAACGTCATCTGAAGGCGCACCGTCTTGCCGGGCCCCGCCTCGCCCTCCCACGGGCCGATCCAGCGCGCCGTGCTCTCGGAGGCGGTGACGCTCTGCCAGACATCCTCGATGGGGGCGCGAAAGCTGCGCGTGATGACGAGATCGGCGCCTGTCGCCGTGCTTCGGACGCGGCCTGTGGGTCGGGGGCTCATGCGGTCTCCTTCGTTCGTTTCGCTTCGTCGCGGGACGGGGGGGCGGTCGCCATGCGCCGCTGCCGGCCGACGCGGCGCACCTCGGTCTCGAGCGCGTCGAACCGGCGGTGCCACGGGCTCGCCGCGTGCAGATCTCGCAGGAACGCCTCGATCTCGGCCAGCGCACCGAGCTCGAGGCGGTACTCGCGCTCGCGACCGCACTGGACGTCGCGCACCAGGCCCGCCTCGCGCAGCACGCGCAGGTGCCGGCTGACCGCCGGGCGGCTGACCGGAAACGCGCCGGCGATGGCGCCCGCCGTGGCGGTGCGATCGCGCAGCATCCGCAGGATCTCCCGCCGGATCGGATCCGCCAGCGCCTGGGCAACGGCGTCCATCGGCGTGATGTGTAACCGATGTGTTACGCGTGATCAAGCCCGCGCTGCCGGGCCCGCAGGTAAATTTCGTCCAATACGCGGTCGGCGCGATGCTCCAGGATGAGCGCCAACCATCCGACACGAGCACGAAGGAGCGCGACGATGACGAAGAGCAAGGTCCACCCCGTCCCGGAAGGTCAGACGTGCTTTCCCTACCTGAGCGCGCGGAGCGCCGCGGAAGCCATCGAGTTCTACAAGCGCGCGTTCGGCGCGCGCGAGGACTCGCGCATCCCGATGCCCGACGGGCGGATCGGGCACGCCGAGCTGTCCATCGGCCGCGCCCGGTTCTTCCTGTCGGACGAGTATCCCGAGCTCGGCGCCGTCAGCCCCGAGACGCTGGGAGGCAGCAGCCCGGCCATCGTCGTCTACGTGGAGGACGTCGACGCGCTCGTCGCGCAGGCCGCGGCGGCAGGCGCGACCATCGATCGCCCGCCTCAGGACAAGCCGTTCGGAGACCGGACGGCCTGGCTCCGCGATCCGTACGGCCATCGCTGGTCCTTCGCGAGCCGGATCGAGGACGTCTCTCCCGAAGAGCTGCAGAGGCGCCTCTCGGCGATGTAGCGATCCGCCGCCGGGGCGCGGGAGAAGGGCGATGCCGTCGTGGCCGGCTACCCGGCGGGGGCGATCACCGAGGAGGATCGCGAGGGCATCGGCCTGGAGCGCTGCGCGGTGATCCTGGAGAAAAATCAGGACGGACTCGGAGCGAGCGGGGAGGGCGAGCGCGAGGATTGCGGCGCTTCACGGGCGGGAGCTTGCTAGGGTGTGCGGACCTCCATGCCCCCTGACGAACGCGCTCCTCTCCCGCTGCCGGCTCCCGCTCCGCTCACGCCTCCGGAGGGCTTCGCGGAGCGCCTCGCGGCGATCGGCGTCACCCTCGACGCCGCGGTGATCGGCAAGCTCGGCGACTACCTCGCGCGCTTGCTCGCGATGAACGAGCTGATGAACCTCACCTCGATCACGGATCCGGTCGAGGTCTGGGAGAAACACATCCTCGATTCGCTCACGCTCGTGCCCCTCCTGGAGGAGCTGAGCGCGGGGGCGCGCCTCGCCGACATCGGATCGGGCGGGGGCCTCCCCGGCCTTCCGCTCGCCATCGCTCGGCCCGATCTGAAGGTGACTCTGGTGGAGGCGACGCAGAAGAAGGCTTCGTTCCTCGCCGCGGTGGCCGCGGGCCTCGGGCTCACCAACGTGTCGGTGCGCGCCGAGCGCGCCGAGCAGCTCGGCAAGGGCGATCTCCGCGGCGCGTTCGACGCGGTGACGGCGCGCGCGGTGGGGCGCCTCGTCATGCTGATCCCCCTGACGGTGCCCTTCGTGCGGCCCAACGGGATCGTGCTGCTGGTGAAGGGCCAGCGCGCCGAGGAGGAGCTCGCCGAGGCGAGCTGGGTCCTCGAGCGACAGCGGGCCGCCTTCGTGAAGACCGTGGGGACGCCGACGGGGAAGATCGTGGTGCTGCGGAAGGCGGGAGAGGAGCCGAAGCGCCATTTCGGGCGGTGATCCACGGCGGCGCGTCGCTCGCCGCGCATCCTCGTGCACACAGGCTCAGACCCTCGAAACAGACCGAGATCGAGCGCCGGCGCGCATCTGTCCCTGTTGGTTCTATCCGCGTTGATAAACTTCAGCGGTATCTGGCGTGGTGAACGTGCTCTGTCCAGCGCCGGAGCGCGAATGGCGCGCGAGGGCGGGTCCGCTCGTCTACGGTGCGTGGATGCGAATCTTGACCTGGTTGACTCTGGGGCTCCTGTGCGCGGCGTGTGGTGACGACGTCGATCCGTCCGGCCCGGGAGGGGGCGGAGCCGGGGGGGCCGCCGCGGCGACCGCGGGCAGCGGCGGCGACGGCGGCGCGGGCGGCGAGGCCGCCAGTGCCGGCGGCGGTGGCGGCGCGGGGGCCGGGGGCGACGCGACCGGTGGAGGATCGGGCGTCGGCGTCGATCTCGCTGCGCCAGACGCCCTCTTCCTCCACCCGGCGGGGGAGACGACCAACATGGTGTTTCACATCGCGATCGCCGGAGCCGACGACGGCGGCGCCTACGTGAGCGGCGAGGGGTTCGGCGAGATCACGCTGGGCGACCGGACGATCACCAAGCTGGGAGCGTTCCTCATCCGCCTCGATCCCGAGGGCGATCTCCTCTGGTCGGCGCCGATCGTCACGGCACAGCAATCCTCGGCGACGGCCGTGACCGTCGACCGAGCGGGCAATGTGCTCATCGCGGGCGAGCTCTATGGCGAGGTCACGATCGGGGGCATGAAGCTGTCCGGCGCGACGGAAGATCCCGACGCGATGGTGGCCAAGCTCGACGCCGACGGCAACGTGCTCTGGGCGAAGCGCTTCGCCTCGACGGCCGCGGATCGCTGCTTTGCGATCGCGACCGACGCCACGGGCAATGTGTACGTGGGTGGCTATGTCGACGACGATATCGACTTTGGCGATGGCCTCCTTGCGGTGGATGGCGAGTCCCCGTTCCTCCTGAAGCTCACGCCGGGCGGCGACGTCGCCTGGGCCAAGGTGTTCAACAACGCCGGCGGCGCCGGCAGCGCCGTGGCCGGCATCGCCGTCCACGAGGGCGGCGACGTGTCGATCACGGGCTACGCCGACGGGGCGCTGAGCATCGACGGCACAGCGCTGTCGCTGCCTGCCGGCTCGACGATGATGGGCTTCATCGCCCGCTTCTCGAGCGCGGGGGAGGGCCGGTTCGCGCGGCGCTTCGGCGGGCCGGTGTTCGACATGGGCAACGAGATCGCCGTCGGTGAGGGCACGTTCCTCGCAGGCACGGTGAGCGGCGAGAGCGATGTGCTCGGGACGACGGTGGACGCGGACATCGAGGGCGCGCCGTTCGTCGCGAAGCTCACGGAGAGCGGGACCGCCGAGTGGGTGATCACGCCGGAGCCGAGCGGCACGATGTACGGCCTCGCGCCCGACATGGCGGGCGGCGTCTACGCGGCGGGTCGCTACGATGATCTCGTCACCTTCGACTACACCCCGTTCGCGCTGCGCGCGAGCGCGTCCTCGGAGGTCACGGCGCTCCACCGTTACCCGTCGAGCGCCGGCTCCTCCGAAGGCATGGCGCTCACCTCCGGCGGCACGCTCTGGGTCGCCGGCACCTTCTACGGTTCCATCGACGTCGGCTCGGGTCCCGTCGCGTCGCCGAGCACGAGCGGATTCGTCTTCCGCATCCCGGCGCGTGAGTAGAAGAAGCAGAGGCGCCTCTCGGCGATGCAGCGACACGGCACCAGGGCGCGGGCGAGGGCGCCCCGGCGGTCACCTGTCCGGCAGGGCCACGATCCCGACATAGGTGGGCTCGGGGACCTCGGTGACACGGCCTGTCGGCTCGAGGGCGCCCGTCGCCTCGTCCACGTGAAACGCGACGATGTTCCCCGAATCCTGGTTCGCGACGAGCATCAGCTTGCCTGTCGGCGAGATCTGGAAATGGCGCGGCGTCATGCCCTGCGTCGAGGCATGGCCGGCGGGCGTGAGCGTGCCCCGCTCGGGATCGACCGCGAAGATGGCGATGCTGTCGTGGCCGCGGTTCGATCCGTACACGAACTTGCCCGACGGGGACACCTGGACCTCGGCGGAGGCGTTTCCCTCGCCGCTCGCGCCGTCGGGCAAGGTCGAGACGGTGCCCAGGGCGGTGAACGTCCCGCGCGACGGATCGTAGCTCAGCGTGGTGATCGAGCCGGCAGACTCGTTGATCACGTAGGCGAACCGGCCGTTCGGGTGGAACTCGAGGTGCCGAGGCGTCGTGTCCGCGGGGAGCGAGAGGGCGGGCGGGTCGTTCGGCTCCATCTGGCCCGTGTCCGCGTCGAAGGTGAGCTGCGCTATCTCGTCGCGCCCGAGGTTGGTGACGAACGCAAACCGGTTCGCCGGATCGGTCATGGCGTGGTGCGACCTCGCCCGGCGGCCGAAGGACACGTCGAAGGCCGCCTGGCCGAGCGCGCCGTCCTGGCCCACGGGGAGCACCGCCGCCGTCCCGCCGGCGTAGTTGGCGACGAGGACGAAGCGCCCGGAGCGATCCGTGGACAGGTGGGCGGGGCCCGCGCCCTTCGAGGAGGCCCTGTTGACGAGCTCGAGCGTCCCGCCCTGGGGATCGATCCGGAACGCGCTCACCGCGCCCGACAGCTCCCCGTCCACCTCGTTCAGCTCGTTCGCCGCGAAGAGATGCTGGTGCGCGGGGTCGACGGCGAGGAAGGTCGGGTTCATCTCGGCGTCGAGCGGGCCCTGCACGGCCGAGAGCGCGCCGTCGGCGTCGTCCAGTCGGAAGACGAAGAGCCCCTCGTGACCGCCGACATAGACCACGAACGAGCGTTCGGCCTGCGAGCCGCCGCCCCCCGCGCCGCTGCCGCCCGCGCCACCGCTGCCGCCCGCGCCGCCGCCGCTCGCGCTGCTGCCGCTCGCGCCGTCGCCCTGGCTCGCGCCGCCGCCGGCGCTGACGCCCGTCGCGGCGCCGTCGTTCGCGGCTCCGGCGCCGGAGCTGCTGCATCCGAGCCACAGCCCTGCCGTCAGAAAGAGGAGCGCGCGCTGCATCGACCTGGTCTCTCCTGCCTCCTGCGTTAGACCTGGCCAGCGCCGCGGCGCAAGCGCCACGGCGCGGTCCTCTTCGCGGCGCGCGGCGGCAGGTCCTCGGCGGTCGCGCCGCCCCGCAGCGATGGCCGGAGAGGATGCGCGACGCAGCGCGGCGCCTCAGGCTCGCCCGCGCAGCGCCCCGGCGGCGGCGCCGAGGAGCGCGCCGGCCGCGATGGGCACGCCGTGGGCGAAGGCGACGTGGACGACCTCGTCGAGCGAGCAGTGGGAGTGGATGCCCATCGCCGCCCCGATCCCGCACAGGGCCCCGATCGCGGCGCCCCGCCACGCGGGGGCCGAGAGGAACGAGCGGCGAAGCACGAGCGCCGCCAGCGCGAACGGCACGATCGCCATGCCGAGCGCGACCGCGCTGCACTCGAGGTGCACCATCAGGGGCGCCAGCACGTCGTCCACGCGCGACGTGACGACCGCCGCGGCCAGGAACCCGACCGCCACCGTGGCGACGAGCGCCTGGAGCACCCGCACGCCGGCCGGCAGGCCCCGGGCGCGCGGCAAGAACGCGAGCAGCAGGCCGACGCCGGAGAGCGCCGCCCAGAGGACGAGCGGGAGGGCGACCCGAGGCGAGCCGAGGTCGTCGCGGAAGCCCTCCCACCACGTCAGGAGCAGGATCCACGCGAGCCCCGCCAGGATCGCGCCGACGACGCGGCGCTCGCGCGCCGGGCGCGTCGGCGACCGCTCGGCCGGCGCGTCGACCGGGGCCGGCGGCGGGCGGGCGGCGACGCGGGCCGCGGGATCGGGGATGTCCTTCAGCTCGCTCAGCAAGTCCTGATCAGTCGACATTGGCACCTCCCCGGACGCCCCCTTGCCCCTTGCCCCGGCGGCGCTCTTCCGCGCCTGGTTCCACCTCGGGCCGCCGCTTCAGATCGTCGAGCGCCGCCCGCAGCGCCTCGTAGGCGCGGAACGCGCGGAGCTTCACCGCGCTCGGCGTCGTCCCCAGGACCGCCGCGGCGTCCTGCACGCTGAGCCCCTCGTACCGGATCAGGATGAACGCCTCGCGCTGCGACGCCGGCAGGCCCGCCAGCGCGCGCTCCACCGCCCGCGCCGTCTCGGAGGCGATCGCGACCGCCTCGGCGTCCGCGCCGCGCGCGTCCGGCGGCTCCGCGCCCGGATCGCTCGGGAGGCGCTCGGTGCCGCGGTGCTTCTGGGCGCGCGCGTGATCCAGGTAGACGTTGCGCGCGATGGCGTAGGCCCACGGCGCGACGGCGCCGCCGCGGGCGAAGCTCGATCGGGCGCGGTGCATCCGCAGGAACGTCTCCTGCGTCAGGTCGCCCGCGAGCGTCTCCGAGCCGCTCATGCGGGTGAGGTACGCGAGGAGGCGCGCCGCGAGCGCGCGGTGCAGCTCCGGAAACGCGCGCGCGTCGCCGCACGCGTACCGGTCCATCGCTTCGTTCAGGGCGAGCTCATCCATGGCGGTCCTGACGGCATACACCGTCTGCGCGCCGGCGATCATCGGGACGGCCCGAGGAGCGTCCCGCGCTCGGCGAGGTCGCTCAGCAGGGCCGCGGTGCTCTCCAGCACCGGCCCGTCGACCGGGTGTCCCAGCGCGGCGCAGCCCGCGACCACCGCCTCCCCGAGCGCGGCGCCCGCGAGCAGGCGGTCCAGGATCTCGGCCGCGAGCGGCGTGAGCTCGAGGAAGCGCACGTCGTGCGCGGCGTCGCGGTACACGAGCAGGCGCGTGGGCTCGCGCTCCGGCACGTCGCGCGCCGATTCGTCGCCTTGCAGCCTGTGGACCGCGTGCTCGTAGCGCACGAGCGCCGCGGCCCGCTGGAAGCGCGCCCCCCGGTCGAGTGACAGCGCTTCGCCGAGGGGCCCCGGCGCCTCGTCGCCCGGCGTCCCCGGCGCCTCATCGCCCGGTGTCGCTGGCGCCTCGTCGCCGAGCGGCCCTGACGCCCCGCCCGCGGCGACCTCCTCGTCCTGCTCGGCGCACGCCGCCGCGAAGGCGGCCAGCTCGTGGCGCGCGAGATCCGCGATGTACGCGGGGACCTCCGGATCCCCGGCCCAGCGCGGCGCCGCGAAGCCCACGAACTCGAACGCGACGTCGCGGAGGTAGCGCGACCGGGGCGGCTCCCCCTCGATGAAGCGCGCCACGTCCGCCTCGAACCGCGCGCCGAGCCGCGCCGCGGTCCGCGGGATCCCGGCGCGGATCGCGCCCGTCAGCCCGCGGCGGATGAGGCTCCGGTAGAGCAGCAGCCGCTTCGGCGGGAGCGCGGCCATCGCCTCGAGGTCCGGCCCCTCGAGCCCGGCGCGGGCGAGCCACGCGCGTGGATCGGCCGTGATCGCCTCGCCGTCCGGCGCGGTCACGCTCCGCTGGAGCGCTCGCTCCAGCGCCGCGAGCTCCGGCGGCGGCGCGTTCGACGTCTCGCGCGTCTCGCACGTCCCGCGCGTCTCGCCCGCCTCGCGCGCTGCGCTCACGCCCGCGCCTCCCGCGCGGCGAGCCCGCGCCGGTACGCCGCCTCGACCTCGGCGAGCTCGGCGAGCAGCGCGCCGAGCGGCGGCACGTCGTTGTCCCGCTCGAGCACGACCGGCACCGGCCCGGTCCGCGCGACCGCGCGGGCGAGCAGGTCGAGCACCGGGGCGATGGCGGGCGCGCCGTGCGTGTCGACGAGGACCTCCGCGTCGTCGCGCCACTCGTGCCCCGCGACGTGCATCGCGGCCACGCGCTCGGGAGGGATCTTCTCCAGGAACGCGATCGGGTCGAAGCCGTGGTTCCGGGCGTTGACGTAGACGTTGTTCACGTCGAGGAGGAGCCGGCAGCCGGCGCGCTCGAGCACCTCGACGAGGAAGTCGGCCTCGTCGAGCGAGGCGCGGCCCGGGACCAGGTAGTACGTGATGTTCTCGATCGCCATCGGGCGCTCGAGCCGCTCCTCCGCCTCGCGGATGCGGGCCGCGGCGTGGGCGGCGGCCGCGGACGTGTGCGGGAGCGGCAGGAGGTCGTGGAGGAACGCGCCGTCGACCCCGGAGAAGCAGAGGTGGTCGCTGTGGAAGGGGGGATCGAGCCGCTCGAGGAACCCCCCGAGCGCGCGCAGGTAGCCGGCGTCGAGCGGATCGAGCCCGCCGACGGACAGCGTGAGCCCGTGCGTCAGGATCGGGCGGTGCTCCCGGACGCGCTCGATCGCGGCGGGGAAGTAGCCGCCGCGCCGCATGTAGTTCTCGGGGGAGAGCTCGAAGAAGGGGACGGGCAGCGCCGCGTCGCGCGCGCCGCGATCGGGCGCGTCGAGCGCCGCGAGCACCTCGTCGAGGAACTCCCATCGGAGCCCGAGGCCGACGCCGGTGAGCGCGCTGCCGGTCATGGAGGTACGGGGAGGGCGCGGGGGCCGCGATCAGCCGCAGGTGCCCTGGCCGCAGCCCGCGTGGCCAGGCTTCTTCCCGGCGGCGCCCGTCTTCTTGGCGCCGGGCTTGGCCTGGGCGGCGGTGGGCGGCGTGGGCGGCGCGGCCGTGGCCGCCGGGGTGGCCGTGGGGGCGACCTTCGGCGAGGTCGCGGCGGACTGCGCGTCGCTCGGCGGCGCGGGCTCGGCCGGGGCGGCGGGGACGTTCGCGCCCGCGGCGGCGTCGCCGGAGGCGGCCTCGGTCGGCGCGGGCGCCGACGCGGGCTCGGCCGGGGCGGCGGGGGCGGTCTGCTCTGCGGGGACCTCGCTCGCGTTGACCGGCGCCTGCGCGCCGGCGCAGCCGCTCATCACCATGGCGCCGGCGCTCAACGCGGCGAGGGTCTCGTAAATGCTCTTCTTCGACAGCATCGTGTGGCTCCTCTGGTTCTCGTCTCGACGGGCCTGCGCCCACCGTTGTCGTCTCGACGGGCCTGCGCCCACCGTTGTCGTCTCGACGGGCCTGCGCCCTCCGGCGGGCACAGGCGTGATCCGGCTCCCGGCGGCTTCCGGACCGCCGTGTCATCTCAGAGCCGCTGCGTCGCCGCAACGGCTCACTCGCGGGCGGCGCGCCGCGCTCACCGCGCGCCGCCGTCCGCTGCCGCCGGCGCCGTGGGGGCCGCGCCGGCGGTCGCGGTCAGCTCGAGCGTCACCGACGCCTCCTTGGCGACCTTGGGCGAGAGCACCTCGAGCGTCTTCTGGGCGAGCTTGCCGAACGCCTCGCGCGGGCGGACGTCGTGCTCGGCGAGCCCCACCGGGAAGGGCTTCGCCGTCTTCACGGTGACGCTGGCGGGCTTGTCGCCCTCGTACCTGAACGTGGCGATGAGCTCCACGGTCCTCGGGGACTGCCGCTGGTGCAGCAGCAGGTCGCCCGACGCCGTGACGGTCACCGTCCGCTCCGCGCCGGACAGCTTCGACAGGTCCTTCTCGCCGGAGGTCGAGATCGACCGGATCGCGAACTGGGCCTTCTCGTTCTTCGCCCGGACGTCGTCGGGCGTGTCCTTCGAGATCTCGAGCCAGGTGCGCGCGTGCTGGTTCTGCAGGTCGCTCTTCTTCTCCTCGCCGGGCTTGCCGTCGTCGCCCACGGCGGTCTGGAAGAGCTCGATCGTGGAGAGGTCGACCGTGATGAGGCCCGTCGTCCTCGTGATGTCGGCGGGGTCGACCTGGAGCGTCCCCGCGGCGGCGCCCGCGATCCTCCCGCGGATCTTCTCCTGCGGCGCATCCATCACGAGCTCGACCTTGCTGCCCGCGCGGTCGATCGCGAAGGCCGCCGCGGCGGGCGCCTTCGGCTCCGGCGCCTTGAGCTCTGTCGCGGCGGGCGCGAGGCTCGGCTGCTCCCCCTGGCACGCGGCCGCGCCCAGGCCGGCGGCCGCGAGCGCGAGGAGGAGCAAGGTCCTTGTCCGGATCGTCTTCACGCTCGCCTCCTGCATCTCTCGAGTTGTTGCGCGCCCGCGCGCGAGGGCGCGCGGCGGTCTCCACTTGAACAGGAAGGCCGGCGCCCGGGAAGGGAGATCGGGGGCATCGCCCTGGCTCGCCCGCCCGCTCGGCGCCTCGGTTCCATGGGTTCCATGTCCGAGCTACGTGCGAGCGGCGCCGTGGTTTCGGTCGCGGCCGCCGGTGCGGCGCAGGGCGCAGCCCGCCGGACCTGCGCTGCACAGCCGCGTGTGGCCTGGGGTGTGCACGAGGCGGTCGTCGAAGACGGAACGAGCCAACCGGAGACAACTGCAATGAGCACGCGACGACTCGCGGCGGCTGCCATGACCGCCGCCGGAATGATGGCGCTCGCCGGCGCGGCGGAGGCGCAGGGCGCGGCGGGCCGAGATCAGCACGTCCGGCCGACAGGCAACATCCCTCCGGCGGATCAACCGCTCATCCGGCGCATCCCCGAGCCGACCCTCGCGGTCGAGGGCGGCTTTGGCGTGCTGGGCTACGTGGGCGGCGCCGCGGGCGTCGGGCCGAGCTGGAACGTGCGGGTGACCGGGACCATGTCGCCGCGCGTGGCCGTCGAGGGCAACTACACCGGCTCGGTGAACCAGCGAACGATCGCGGGGAAATCGCTGGTGATGACCGCGCTCGACGCGGGCCTGCGTTACAACATCCTGCGCGCCGACGAGGCGATCGTGCAGCCGTTCGTTGTCGCGGGCGTTGGCTACGTGGGCTGGGCGGGCCGCGGCGGCGACCCGTTCGCGGTGTCGGTGCCGCTCACCGCGGGCGTGGAGCGGCTCGTCACGCGCAACGTCAAGGTGGGCGCCCGGTTCAACTTCCGCCCTGCGTTCTTCGACGACCTGACCATCGGCGGCGTGACGAACCGGACGGGCGGCGACAGCTGGTCGCTGCTCGCGCACGGCGGCGGCGCGTTTTGACGAGGAGCATCGCGTATTGACCAGGGCCGCGCCTGCGGGACGAGGTGGGCGCGCGCGGGGCCCCTGTCGTTCCGTGGAGTGGAGTAGGCTGCCGGCCGCTCGGGCGGCGGCCCGCCTTCGGGGCTCCGCGGCCGGGCTTCATCCACGGAGAACGACGGTATGAACACGCGCAGCCACTCGCCCCGTCGGGGCCTGAGCCTCTTCTTCACGGGGCTCGCGCTCGTCTCGAGCGCGGCTTGCTCCAGCCAGCAGCCGGCGACCCAGGGGACGTCGACGGCGGCCGGCGAGCGGCGGGAGAACGACTGTTCGACTGGGCCGCTCCTCGAGTGCCCCGAGGGCCAGCTCGACGGCTGCGCCAACGGGACCACCACGGAGCACCGATGTGTCGAGGCGGGGCGGGGGAGGTGCCTCGATATCCGGGCGGCGCTCGTGAAGTGCCTGGACGGCGAGATCCTGACGCACGACGGCTGCCCCGAGCCGGCCTACATGCAGCGGTGCGCGCCCAGGTCCGCGCAGCTGCCTTGAGGTGGCGCGGTAGTCGTCCGAGAATATCCGTGGTCGACTCGGCCTCTTCTCGCTGTCTGCAGCGCTCACCGATCGCCCTGGTGTCGCGCCCGCGGCCGGGCGGCTCAGCGATGCTACCCCGAAGCGCGGGACGACCTCGGCGCGGAGATCTTCGTAGTCGAGATGATCGGCCCCCCCGCGTACGAGCCGGCGCCGCCTTCGCTGCCCCAGCTGTCGACCTCATCGGGCGGAGTGTCCTCGAGCTCGCCAGACGGCGTGATCGGCCCGCGGACGCCCGGGACATCCGCCTGCGGCGGAGGCCGCTTCTCCTGGCTGACCTCGTTCCCGGAGCGCGGGGCGCCCGGCGGATCGTGCGTCTTGTCGACTCCCATGTCTCCTCCTTCCCGAGGACTCCTGGGACCGGCGCGCTCGATCGTCCACTCCTCCCCTGCGGGCGCTGCCCTGTCTGCCCGCCGCCCCCGGCTCACCCCTCGTCCATGACGGGGATCGTGAACCTGAAGGTCGTCCCCACCCCCACGCGGCTCTCCACGTGGATCGTCCCCCCGTGCGCCGCCACGAGCTCCCGCGCGATGGCCAGCCCGAGCCCGGTGCCCTTGTAGCCGTTCCGCTGGCCGCGCCAGAACCGCTCGAAGAGGTGGGGCAGCTCGTCCTCCGGGATCCCCGGCCCCGTGTCGGCCACCGAGAAGACGACATGCTCCTCCCCGCGCTCGCACCGCAGCGTGATCGCCCCCTGGGCGCCCGTCACCTGGAGCGCGTTGCTCAGGAGGTTGGTGAGCACCTGGAGCACCCGATCGCGATCACACGTGACGAGCGGGACGTCGTCGGCCGCCACGACCCCCAGCTGGATCCCCTTCTCCTGGGCCTGTGACTCGAACGTCTCGACCGCCTCCCTGCCGATCTCCCGCGGATCCTGCGGCTGCCGGCGCAGCGCCAGCCGGCCGGCGCGCAGGCTGGCGAAATCGAGCAGGTCGTGGAGCAGCCGATCCATCCGGTGCGCCGAGCGCTGGATCGCCTGGATCGCCTTCGTGTCGCCCTTCTCCCCCCGCGCCGCCGCGCGCTTCATCATCACGGCGGCCGCCGTGAGGATCGCGCTCAGGGGGTTCCTGAGGTCGTGGGACACCGTGGCGAGCACGTTGTCCCGGAGCTCGATCGCGCGCTGCGCCGCCTCGTACAGGCGGGCGTTGTCCGCGGCGAGCGCCGCCCGCTGCGCCAGATCGTGCGCCACCGCGAGGTCCGCCTCGTCGTAGACCCGGCCGGACCCTGCCGTCGCCAGCGTGATGCAGCCGAAGGTGCGGCCCCGCGCGACCATCGGGACCACCATGGCCGACGTGATCCCGAGCGCCTGGGCGAACCGGCGGAAGGCGCCGTTCTCGTCGAGCGACGCGAGCAGCGGGTGCGACAGATCCCCGATGAGCTCCGGGCGCTCGCTGCAGAGGGCCCGCTCCAGCAGGGCGGCCAGCGGCGGCGGGGGATCTTGCTCGCGGAAGAGCGCCCGCGCCCTCTGGAGCTCCTCCGGGCCCGCGTGCGTCACCGTGATCCCGCGCGACTGCTCGAGATCCGGCAGCGTCTGGATGACGCACCAGTCTGCCAGCTCGGGGACCGTCAGGTGCCCCACCCGGTCGAGCGTGCCCTGGAAGTCGAGGGTGTCGCTGAGGGCCGCGCTCGCGGCGGCCAGGAAGCGCTCCCCCTGCTCGGCGCGCGTCCGCTCCGTGATGTCGAAGAAGGTCACGACGGCCGCCATCACGCGCCCGACCGGATCCCGGACCGGCGCCGAGCGCACGAGGATCCGCCCCCGCGCGCCGTCCTCGCGGACGATGTCGATCTCCTCGTCGATCACGACCTCGCCTGTCGTGATCGTCCGCGCGAGAGGCCAGTCCCGGGCCTCGTACTGCCTGCTCGAGCGAGGGTCGAAGCCCTGGCAGACGGCGTATCCATCGATATTCTGGATCTGCAGGAGCGGCAGCCCGAAGATCGCCCCGGCCTGGGGGTTCGAGAGGAGGACGCGCCCCGTCGGCGGCTCGGCGATGACGAGCCCCGCCGGCATCTGCTCGACGACGGTCGCGAGCAGGGCGCGGGCGTCGTCCGCCTGGCGCCGCGACGCGCGCTCCTTC
This sequence comes from Sorangium sp. So ce693, assembly GCF_051521375.1. Taxonomy (NCBI): domain Bacteria; kingdom Pseudomonadati; phylum Myxococcota; order Polyangiales; family Polyangiaceae; genus Sorangium; species Sorangium sp. So ce693. Next base: position 8,934,261 of record NZ_CP150347.1, on the reverse strand, counting down.
GCGACGAGCTGCGCCTGCACGATGATGCCGGTCGCCCGGCTTGTCATCGTGCGCAGCATCAGCGCGTCGTCCTCGGAGAACTCCTCGGCGTTGCGGGAGCCGAGGATCGCGACGCCGATGGGGTGCCCCTCGTGGATCAGCGGCACGCCGTAGACGGCGCGCAGCCCCCTCGCCCGGATCTCCCGCGCGGTCACGGGCATGCCGCCGGCCGCGGCGTCGAGCGACGTGGGGCCGCGCAGCGCGAGGACCGCGCGGGCGAACTCCCGCGCCGCCTCGAGCGGGGGCCCGGGCAGCGGCCCGTCGTCGAGGCCCGCGGTCGCGTGGACCTCGAGGGCGTCCCCGTCCCCGAGCAGGACGATCGCCACGTCCACGGCGGCCGCCGCCTCCCGGGTGGCGCGGAGGAGCGCCTTCAGGAAGGCGTCCAGATCGCTGCTGCCGAGCGCGGCCGTCGAGATGGCGTCGAGCGCCTGGAGCAGGCGCACGCGCGCCGCCTGGTAACGGGACACCGCGTCGGCGATCGCCTCGTCGATCGTCCCGTTCAGCTGGATGAGCTCACGCCCCCCGGCCCCGTCGCCGTCCCGCTCCCAGAGCTCCAGGATGACAGCGCGGAGCGCCGCGTACTCCATCACGACGTCGGCGAGGTCGTATCCGTGGGCCAGTCGGCTCAACGCGTGGAGCCCGGGGACCCCCCGGAGCTTCCGCTCGACAGCGGCCGCCGTACCCGCGCTGCGCGTGCCCTCGGCGATGTAGGCGAGGAGGTCCGGGAGGTGGTCCGTCGGTCTCGGCATCGGCAGCCGCCGCGCCGGGCTGAGCTCCTGGACTCGACGCTTCCAGGCATCCAGGAGCGCGTCGTGGTGGCGCTGGATGAAGTCGGAGAGCCGCTTTGGGTTCGGTCTACCGAGCAGATCCATCGGGGACCTCACGATAGCGCGAATCGTTGAGCACGTGCTCACCTCGCGCCGAATCGAACCGACGAATCGACGAGAGAGCGCCGCGCACGGGCGGAGCTTGCTCGCCGCGCGCGCCGCGCACCACGCGCCACGCGCCGCGAGCGCCATGTCGGCGCGGATCAGCTCCGGATGCCTGGCGCCTCGTGTCCGCTCTGGGCGACATACTCCAGGTATCCCCCGCCATACACGCGCGGGCCGTCGGGCAGGAGCTCCAGGACGCGGTTGGACAGCGCGGCGAGGAAGCGGCGATCGTGCGAGACGAACAGCATGGTGCCCTCGAACGAGGAGAGCGCCCCGACGAGCATCTCCTTGGTCGCCATGTCGAGGTGGTTCGTCGGCTCGTCGAGCACGAGGAAATTCGGCGGATCATAGAGCATGATCGCGAGAACGAGGCGCGCCTTCTCGCCGCCGGACAGGATGCGACAGGGCTTGTCGATGTCGTCGCCGGAGAAGCCGAACGCGCCGGCGAGCGTGCGGAGCGAGCCGATCGAGGCCTGGGGGAAGCTCGCCACGATGGATTCCCAGACGGACCGGGTCGGGTCGAGGAGCTCCATCGCGTGCTGCGCGAAATACCCCAGCTTCACGCTCGCGCCCACGCTCACTCCGCCTGCGTCCGGGGCGGAGGCCCCCGCGACGAGCTTGAGGAGGGTGGATTTGCCGGCGCCGTTCACGCCCATCACACACCAGCGCTCGCGGCGGCGGATCAGGAGATCGAATCCGTCGTAGATGGACCGCCCGCCGAACGACTTCTTCACCCCGCTGAGCCGCGCCACGTCGTCGCCCGAGCGCGGCGCGGGCTTGAACTCGAAGCGGATCGTCCTCCTGCGCTTCGGGGGCTCGACCTTGTCGATCTTCTCCAGCTTCTTCACGCGCGACTGGACCTGCGCCGCCTTGGCGGCCTGGGCCTTGAAGCGCTCGATGAAGCGCATCTCCTTCGCGAGCATTGCCTGCTGGCGCTCGTACTGCGCCTCGGCTTGCTGCTCGTTGACGGCGCGCTGCTGCTCGTAGAACTCGTAGTCGCCGGAGTAGCTGGTGAGCTCGCCGCCGTCGATCTCGATGATCTTGGTGACGATGCGGTTCATGAACTCTCGGTCGTGCGAGGTCATGACGAGCGCCCCGGCATACTGCTTCAGGTACCCTTCGAGCCAGATGATCGACTCGATGTCGAGGTGGTTGGTCGGCTCGTCGAGCAGGAGCGCGTCGGGCCTCATGAGGAGGATGCGGGCGAGCGCGACGCGCATCTTCCACCCGCCCGAGAGGGCGCCCACGTCGCCGTCCATCGTGGCCTGGCTGAAGCCGAGCCCCGCGAGGATCTCGCGCGCCTTGGCGTCGAGCGCGTAGCCGCCGAGCTCTTCGTAGCGGGCCTGGGCCTGCCCGAAGCGCTCGATCAAGCTCTCCATTTCGTCCATGCGCTCGGGGTCGGCGAGCGCGGCCTCGAGCTCGCGGAGTTCCGCGGCGACGTCGGAGACCGGGCCCGCGCCGTCCATGGTCTCGGCGACGGCGCTCCTGCCCTTCATCTCGCCGACGTCCTGGCTGAAGTAGCCGATGGTGACGCCGCGGTCGATGGCGACCTGGCCGCCGTCGGGCGCCTCCTCCTTGGTGATCATCCGGAAGATGGTCGTCTTGCCCGAGCCGTTGGGCCCCACAAGGCCGACCTTCTCGCCGCGGTTCACCGCCGCGGAGGCCTCGAGGAAGAGGATCTGCTTGCCGTGCTGCTTGCTGATGGAATCGAGACGGATCACGAGGCGCACTGCCGCTGGGGGCGGCTCCTTTCCGCGCCCCCTATACCAGACGGCCCGTCGCGCGATGGGGCATTTCGCCCGCCGCCGTCGGCGCCGACGCGCGCGCCATGAACCGCCCGCTGTGAATCGATGCCTTGCTCGTCTTCGGGCGCATTCCGGGCGCATTGCGCAGGAGCCCGTTTTTTTCTCTCCTGCTATGGGCGCGCTTTCTATCTATTTTTCGGGCTCATGCGCGCTTGATGTCGCGCGGCCGAGAGGGCAGAAGGCCCGGCATGAGCAAGGTCCAGATCCTCTCTTATGCCGGCTGCAGCACCTGCAAGCGAGCGCTGAAGTGGCTCGGCGAGCGCGGCATCGACGTCGCCGTGCGCCCCATCGTCGATGAGCCGCCGACGGCCGCCGAGCTCGCCCGGTGGGTCCCTGCGAGCGGGCTCTCGGTGCGCCGATGGCTCAACACGAGCGGGCAGAGCTACCGCGCGCTCGGCAAGGCGCGGGTGGACGCCGCGAGCGACGACGACGTCGTGCGGTGGCTCACCGAGGATGGGAAGCTCGTGAAGCGGCCTGTGCTGGTGAAGGGAAACCGGGTGCTCGTGGGCTTCCGCGAGGACGACTACGCCGCGCTGTTCGGCTGAGGTGCTCTGTTGAGCCCGCTGTCAGGGGGCCGAGGTGAAGCGGCCTCCCCGGACCTGGCTCAGCTCGAACGAGCTCTCCGGATCCAGGTTGTTGTCCGTCGTGCCGTTGCGCGAGCGGCGGATCACGACGTCCACGTCGCAGCTCTCGGGCTCCCGCGAGCTGGTCGCCTCCAGCTCGCCCGCGTCGATGGTGTACGTCCCCGGGTCGCCGCCTACATCGAACGTCTTGGAGAAGATGCAGTCGCCCTTCACGTCGATCACCATGTCGTCCCCGGACGCGCTCGGCGACCAGGCGATCGTGAGGTCCTCGCCGCGCGGGACTGGCTCTCTGGGCAGCGCCTCGAGGTCGAACGGATCGGGGAGCGTCCCCACGTTGTTCGTCGCGTCGTCGTCGTCCTCGTCGTCGCGGTCCAGCAGCACCTTGATCTCGGTGCCTCCTGCGCCGACGTCGACGCCGGCCTCGTAGACACCGGAGCTCTCGGCGGACATCGCGACCGTCTCGCCGTCCACGGTCGCCGAGATCCGATCTCCCGCGCTCAGGATGACGTACGTGTTGCTCTCGTCGCCGCCGGCCTTGAGGGTGGCCCGCACGGTCGTCGACGACGCGCTCTCGGCGATCGCCTCCAGGGTCGCCGAGATCCCTCCGGTCTTGATCTGCTGCGAATCGAGCGTCTCCGTGCAGCCTGCGAGCAGACCGGAGGCTGCGATCCCGAACATGGCCATCGTGGTCTTCGTGATCATGAGTTGCCCTTTCCTCACCGCCTCACCCGCCCGGGCGCGTCGGCCTGTAGTTTTCCATGGGATACTACGTTCGGCCGCGCCCCACGGCGAGGCGCAAGGTTCCGACGGTGAGCGATGAGGCCGTCATGGCTTTCCCCCGGACGTCGCATCACAGCGCGGCTTCGAGGCGGCGTGAGCGCGCGCCGCGCTGCCGTGCGTGCGCGTGGGCCGCGCTACCGTGCGCGCGCGGGCCGCGCTACCGTGCGCGCGCGAAGGCGGCGATGGGCGGGCCGGTTCACCACTGGCTGCGCACCACGACGCCGCCGCCGGTCGGCCCCGCGAGCAGCGACCAGCTCACTGCGCCTGCTTGCGGGCGGGGCGCGGCGCCGGCGTGCGCGCCGGTGGTTGCGCTGGCCTGCGAGCTGGACGAGGACGGCTCCGTCAGGAAGAGCACGAGCGCCGTGCCGGCCAGCGCCGCCCCGGCGCCGAAGCCGATCGTGCTCACCAGCCCCAGGTCCTTCGCGCGTTGTCCAGCGGCCTTCCCTTCGGCGGTCTTGCATACCGCCCTGCCGGAGCCGACGTCGTCGCAGTCCTCATCCGCGCGGCGGCTCTCGTCGAGCGCCAGCCACCCCGTCACCCCTCCGGCGATCAGCCCGCCCAGGGCGAGCCCGCCCGTCGCGTAGGCCAGCACGCGCCGGCCGCTGGTCCCGGACGGCGCCGGCGGCGTCCGCGACGCGCCCTCGTCGTGCTGCGACGGCGGCGAGGCGGACTGCTGAGGCGGCTGATCCGTCGACGTCGCGGGCGGCGGCGTCTCGGGGAGTTTCACCTCGAGCTCGATCGTCTTCTGCTCCGACTTCTCGATCGTGAACCGCACCTCGTGCGTGGGCCCGCCCGGCGCCCTCGTCGTCACGACGTGCTCGCCCGGGTTGACGGGGAGCGCGATCCCGAGCGAAGGCCCCTCCAGCGTGATGCCGTCGCGCTGCACCTGCGTCCCCGCGGGCGCGTCGGCCGGCAGCGACAGCGTGAGCTGCGGCACGAGCGGCACGAGCGCGTCGCGCTGCTCGAGCACGATCTTGTAGCGATCGTACTGCTTGACCTGCTCGGACTCCGACATGCGGGAGTAGAGCGCGAGGAAGTCGTTGTAGCGCGAGACCGCTGTCGCGGTGCGGCCCCACTTGGCCTCGCACTCGGCGAGCGTGAACAGCCGCCCTGGGCGAGGATCGAGCCGATAGCTCTCGGTGAGAGCAGGGCAGCCCGTCTGGAACTTGCCGGCCAGCATGTCCGCGAGGCCCCGGTTGAAGAGCGACTCGGCCACGGCCACGGCGTCGGGCTGCGCGCTCGCCGGCGCGGCGATAGCAATGCTCAGTAATCCGCTCAAGACCGCGCCGGGCCAGAAGGTTCGCATCGGAGGTAAAATGAGATACCTCCTTTGGGACCGCCCCAGGCAAAAAATCAGCGCGTTGTGGGTCGGCGCGGCGCTCAGTCTGCCCCATAGAGCGACTCCCGCTCCCGGGGCTTCGCCGCGGGGGCGGGGGAGGCGGTCGGCGCGATCTTGCGCCAGGCGCCGGGCGGCGGCGCCGGGGTGCGCGGCGCCGGCGATGCCTTCGCGCCCGCCAACACCTCGGGAGCGATCCCCAGGCTGCTGTTCGCGGGCGGCGCGGCGGCGGGGCTCGCAGACGCCGCGAGGTCGGTCGACCTGGGCGTGCCGGCCACTTCGGGGTGAGTGGCGCCCGGCGCGGCCTCGGGCGGCGTGGAGGGCGGCGCGACGGCCGCCGCCTGCGCCGCTTGGGCGTGCTCGGCGTTGCCGGGGGCCGGGGACCCGCCCTTGCTGAACGCGGCGATCGCGATGGCGCTGCCGCCGACCAGGGCGATGGCCGCGACGGCGATCGCGGATCGGCTCCGCGGCGCTGCGGCCGCGCCGGTTCCGGTGCCGGTGCCGACCCTTGTCTCCACGCCCGTGGACGACTGGGCGGCCACCGGCATCGACGACGCGGGCCCCTGGTGCAGCTGGCTCATCCGCGGGATCGGCGTCTCCAGCCCGACCAGGCGCGACGACCTGACCGTCATGGGGGCGATGTCGAAGACCTCGGCGAGCGCCTCCACCGTGGACAAAGCGGTCGGGAAGCGCGCCCCGGGCTCGCGCGCCGTCGCCTTCGCGAACCACGCGTCGAAGCCCGGGGGCAGCTTCACCCCCTCCTTCTCCGCGCGCACGGACGGGGGCTCCTGCGGGCCGTGCATCGCGATCACCGCGAACGCCAGCGAGTTACTGTACTCGCGCATGTCGTTCAGCCAGTAGGCCTTGCCGACGAGGGCCGTGTACGCGATCATGCCGAGCGCGAAGAGGTCCACGGCCCGCGTGATCGTCTCGCCGCTGAACTGCTCGGGCGCCATGTAGAGCGGCGTCCCGAGGGCGGCGGTGTTCGCCCCTTCGACCGCGGTCTCGGCGACCAGCTTCGCGATGCCGAAGTCAAGCACCTTGATCCGGATCTCGTCGTCGTCGTCGCTCGCCGCGAGGAAGAGGTTCGCGGGCTTCAGATCGCGGTGGACCACGCCGGCCGCGTGCGTCTTGTCCAGGGCGTGCGCGGTCTGGCGCAGGTAGGCGATGGCGTTCTCAGGTGGCAGACGCCCGCCGCGGCGGATGCGCTTGCTGAGCTCCTCGCCGCGGAGCAGCTCCATCACGAGGAACGGCATGCCGGTGTCCAGGTCGATCCCGGCGTCGAACACCTCGACGATGTGCTCGGTCGCTATGCGCGCGGCGATGCGCGCCTCCAGCTTGAACCGCGCGTGGAACTCGGGGTTCTCGGCGAGGTGCGGGTGCATGACCTTGAGCGCCCGCCGGCGATCCGTCTCGATGTGGACGACCTCGTAGACCGCCCCCATCGCACCCGTCGCGATGCTGCGCACGACGCGGTACCTACCAGCGAACAGCATCCCCTCGTTGAAGTTCAGCGACATAGTCTCACCCGCGTCGAACGAGGTTACACCACTTGGTCGGACGACCGCACTCGTTAACTTGCAGACCTTACAAACTTGCGGAGCGTGAGACTCCCCACATGGGCATTCCCAATGTAGGGCGCGTTCGTTGGATCTGCGCGCACCAGGCAACAGGTAAGCGCCCTGCGCTGACCGGCACCGCTCGCGCCGCCCGCGCGGAGCCTCCACGGTCGTCGCTCGTCTCGTCGGCGCGAGAAGATCCCGTGATTCCGTGGGTTAGGCGGCTCTGCAGCGGTGATGTGGCGCCCGTCCGTTCCGACCGTTTTTCACGACAGACACATCGACATCGTCAGACATCGTCAGAGGCGCTGTCAGCGGTCAGAGCACGAGGACCGCGAGCAGCCGGGGCCCGTGGAACACGTCGAACCCGCCGATATCGAGCTTGCGACCGATCGTGTAGATCGTCTCGTCTCCGCGCCTGGTCGCGCGGATACTGGATATGATACCCTGGCCGATCGCCTCCACGTTGTAGGACAGCTCGGTGAGCAGGCGGAGCCGGCTGAGGTACGAAGTCAAGCGGAGCCGGAGCCCCACCGACACGTTGCCGGAGAACGCGATCATCGTCGCCTCGTCGACCTCGCTCGCGACGCCGGGGACCGCGGGATCCGCGGAGAAGGCGTAGCGCACCGGGCCGGCGCCGCCGTAGAGGCCGAGATCGCCGAAGGGCGCGAGCCGCGGCCACTCGCCGTTGCCCATCCGCACGCTGAAGCCGCCCTGGTAGAACCGCGACGTCGCGCTCTGGGCGGGGCTTTGCCGCTCGAAGACGTAGACGTCGCCCTCGCCCGGGTCCCGCTCGCGGAGCGCGTAGAAGATGCGGGGGAGCTTGTAGTCCATGTACCTGAAGCCCGCGAGCAGCTCCTCGAGGTAGAGGTCGTCCGCGGCCTCCGGGAAGAGCTTCGTCACGTCGAAGCCGACGTCGATCTGGCGGAGCAGGAGCTGGAAGGGCGCGCTGGCGACGGCGCCGGCGTCGCGGTCGGTCCCCGGATCGACGGCGAGCTCGGTCACGTTCCCGGCGGTGAACCGCGCGATCTTGAGGCTCGTGCTGACGCCGGCGAGGTCGGCGCCGATGTCGAAGACGTCGCTCGCGAGGCCGTTCAGCCCGAGCAGCCTGCCGAGCGAGCCGTCGTACCGGATGTCGCCGCCCGACGAGAACAGCCGGTCGGTCTTGAAGCCGGCGTTGAGGCGCGCGGCGTCGCGCACGTGATCGAAGTCGTACGTGAGCAGCGCCCGGCCGCCCACCATGAACACCGGATCGACGTCGTAGACGAGCCGCCGCGTCCTGCCCCGGTAATCGTTGACGCCGCCGGAGGAGCCCGCGCTCGCGAGCTGGTGGAAGAACAGGAGCTCGACGTCGCCCTTCAGCTTCAGGTGGACGGCGTCGAGGCTGATCGCCCGGCCTTGCTCGAGCAAGCCCTCCTGCGCCTCGAAGCCCGCCGTGTCCTCGAGCGGCGTCTGCGCCGGCGCGGAGAGCGCCTCGGCGCAGGTAGAGAGCGCCGCGCGCTGCTCCTCGAGCACCCTGGAGATCGCCTCCGCGCGCCCCACAGCGGCCCTGGTACCGGGCTCGTCCCGCGCCACCCGCCGGGCCTGCTTCACGACGTACGGCGCCACCGCGAGCGCCTCGATGTGCATGCGCAGGAGGAACGACAGCACATGGAGCGCGTCGCGCGCGATCGTCCGGGCGGGCTCCTGCCCTGCGCTCGCCGCTCGGAGCGCGATCGCGGCGCCGGCGACGTCCCGGTGCGCTCCGGCGAGCGCCCGCCGCCGCGCGGCGGCCCTCGCCTTCGCGGCGGCGATCTCGGGTGTGTCGGGGGCGCCGAGGGGCCTCCCGGCCGAGAGCCGCTCGACGTCCCGCTCCTCGGCGGCGAGCGCCCGCGCGTGCTCCGCGAGCGCCTGCCATGCGGCCGGCAGGCGGCTCGCGGCGCTGGCGGCCCCTGCCTCGCGCGCCGGCGCCGCGAGCTCCGCGAGCGCGTCGAAGAGGCGCGCGAACGCGGGCGGCGCGCCGCGCTCACCGCGCGCCGCCGCGCGGGCGAGCGCCTCGTCGAGCTTCGCGCGGTAGAGCTTGGCGAGGGGGACCTCGTGCTCTCCTTCGTAGGGGGGTGTCTTCTCGAGGCGCGCGCGGAGCCGCTCGCCCTCGTCGTCGTCGAGGCGGAGCGCCGCGATCCACGCGTCTCCCGGGGAGTACGGGGTGCTCGAGAGGACCTCGTCGGCAAGCCAGGCCGCTCGCTCGAGATCTGCGGCGCGATCGTCGATGATGGCGCGGCGGGCGTCCTCGTTCGCGAAGGCGCGGGCGGCGCGGACGTTGTACGCGGCGGGCCCGCAGGCCGAGGCTGCTGCGGAGGCGAGGAGCAGGAGGCCTGCGAGCGCCGGGCCCGGTCGCATCGGCGAGAGCGTACCATGCGTGCGAGCGCACTGGACGCCGCGCCGCCGGCCTGCTCAGAATGCGCGCCCGTGGCTCCCAGCCGACCCAGCGAGATCGACGGCGCGCGGGCCTGCGGCCTGCGATTCGCGGCTCGCGGCTTGCTGACCCGTCGTCCTGGCCGCGCAGCACGGCGGTCGCTGGCGGCGAAAGAGCCACGTGTGAAGGAGAAGAACCGGGATGAATGATGCCACATCCAGCTGCGACATCGGCATGATCGGGCTGGCCGTCATGGGCGAGAACGTCGCGCTCAACATGGCCGACCACGGGTTCAAGGTGGCCGTGTACAACCGCACGGTGCAGGTCGCGAAGGACTTCGTCGCGAGGAACCCGAGCACGCCCGGCGGCCTTGTCTACTGCGAGACGCTGAAGGACTTCGTCCGCGCGCTGAAGAAGCCGCGCAAGGCGGTGATCCTGGTCAAGGCCGGTCCGCCGGTGGACATGGTGGTCAAGCAGCTCATCGAGGCGGGCGTCGAGCCGGACGATATCGTCGTCGATCTGGGCAACTCGCTCTGGACCGACACCATCCGCCGGGAGCAGGAGTACGCGAAGCAGTGCAAGTTCTTCGGCTCGGGCGTCTCCGGCGGCGAGGTGGGGGCGCGCTTCGGCCCCTCGCTGATGCCCGGCGGCGATCCCGCGTCCTGGCAGCACCTGGAGCCGATCTGGCGCGCGATCGCCGCCAAGGTCGATCCGGCGACCGGCAAGCCGATCGAGGGCGCGTCCCCCGGCAAGCCGGTGGAGGGCGGGGTCCCCTGCACGGCGTACATTGGGCCGAACGGCGCGGGCCATTACGTGAAGATGGTCCACAACGGCATCGAGTACATCGACATGCAGCTCATCTGCGAGGCGTACACGCTCCTCGACGGGCTGCTCGGGTTGTCGAAGGACGAGATGTCTCGAGTCTTCTCCGAGTGGAACAGCGGAGATCTCGACTCGTACCTCATCCAGATCACCGCCGACATCCTTCAGCAGAAGGACCCTGTCCAGAAGGACAAGCCGTTCGTCGATTTCGTCCTCGACACGGCGGGGCAGAAGGGCACGGGCAAGTGGACGAGCAGCAACGCGCTCGACATGGGCATCCCTGCGAATGCCATTGCGGAGGCGGTGTTCGCCCGTTGCCTCTCTGCGCTGAAGGACGAGCGCGTCGAGGCCTCGAAGCACCTCGCTGGCCCGACCCCGACCCCGGTCGCGGACCGCCAGGGGACGATCACGGCGATCCGCGACGCGCTGTATTGCTCGAAGATCTGCGCCTACGCGCAGGGCTTCCAGCTCATGGCCGCGGCGCAGGCGGAGTACAAGTGGAAGCTTGATTTCGGCACGATCGCGAGCATCTGGCGCGGCGGCTGCATCATCCGCGCCCGGTTCCTCCAGAAGATCACGGAGGCGTACACGCGCAACCCTGGCCTGACGAACCTGCTGCTCGATCCGTACTTCAACGATCAGATCAAGCAGGGTCAGGCGAACTGGCGCAAGGTGGTGTCGATCGCCGCGCAGAACGGCGTCTGGGCGCCCGCGTTCATGTCGGCCCTGTCGTATTACGACGGGTATCGCGCGGCCCACCTGCCTGCAAATCTCCTGCAGGCTCAGCGAGACTACTTCGGGGCGCACACCTACGAGCGCACGGATCAGCCGCGCGGCAAGTTCTTCCACCTCGACTGGCCGCACCCCTCCCGTCCTCAGCTGGACATCAAGGGCACCGGCGGCGGGCACTGACGCCCCGCGCGATTCCCGTCCTCAGGGTACGAAGCCCGTCTTCCTCCACCCCACCATCGGCCACCAACGTAAACGTAGACGTAAACGTTTACGTGGTCGTGGTCGTGGTCGTGGTCGTGGTCGTTCACGGCCTACCGTTGACGACCACGACCACGACCACGACCACGACCACGACTACGTAAACGTTCGGATGTAGGAGAACGCGGCGCGAAGCTTCGTTAGCGTCTCCTCGGGCCGGGCTTCCGGCGAGGCCCCCTCAGGTAAGGCTGATCCGCGGCCGCAGGTTCTGCTCGCGCAGGAACGGCTCCAGGTCGTCGACGATGTCGAGCTGCACCCCCGCCAGGCTCATCGCCGCCCCGATCGTCTGGATCCCCATGCGTCCGAGCTTGTTCATCTCCGGGGGCGGGCGGACGACGATGTGCTCGATCTTGTCGCGCACGTTGAGACCCCACTGGGTCAGGATCACGCGCGCCTCGCTCTCGTACCGCACCATGAGCGCCATGTCGTAGATGAAGAACGCCCGCTCCCCCGGGCGCATGACGCCCACGAGCTTCTGGTACGCGTCGACCGAGATGAACCGCGCCGCCTCACCGGTCGCCACCGTCTCCCGCAGGAGCTGCACGACCATGCCCGCCGGCTGCGTGATCCACACGCCGATGCTCCCGGTGTCATCGAGCAGGTGCGGCTGCCTGCGGAAGGCGAGTCTGCGGTTCGACGGGAGCATCTCTCTAAAGACAATAGCCATTCCGGCTACCGGGGCCCGCCCGCGACGACCGGAAGCGCCCCACCCGCCCGACCGGTCCGGTCGAGCCGAAGCGCGCTGTTGTTTCACACATCACCGGCCGAACTCCTCCCAGGGGGTCAACGCTGCGTCATGGTGGTCGCAAAAAACGGATTCGGCCAGAAATGTGTGATCCTGCCGCCCCGAACCGCCCACGGGGACGTCGCGCAGCCAGGCGGGCGCGGGCGTTGCCGCGCTGGACCGGCCCCGCGAGGGCCGGATCGGGCGAAGATTTCCGGGCATCCCTGTGCTCCCGCCTGGCCGGGCAGCCTGCGCGCCGAGAGAGCCGGCGCCTCCCGCGCCGCGCAGCGAGCGGCGAGGGGAAGCGGCGCGCGGCCGATCAGGCGAACAGCGCGGCGCAGGCCGACCCGATGAGGTTGACGTGCTCGAGCTGGGCGATCCGGGGCTCGACCCGCGAGCCGACGAGGGCGCGCAGCGTCTCTTGCACCCGCGGCGCATAGCGGGGATCGCCCCAGAAGAGGCTGCCCTCCGCGAGGATGCCGACCCCGGGAGGGCTGTCGAGCACGTCGGTGACGGCCGCGAGCCCCGCCGCCACGAGGTCGGCCGAGCGCTGGAGCAGGTCGCCGGCCACCTGCCGCGTCTCCCCGGCGCCCTCGTCGCGGAGCCGCACGAGATCCGCGGCGCTCGTCAGCGGGGCATGTTCAGGGAACAGCCGCCCGAAGAGCCGGGGCAGGTAGGCCCCGGACACCGCCTTCTCGAACCGCTGCGCTCCGGGGTTCTCCGAGGTCGCGTCGAGCTCCGCGTCGAACGGCTGGAGGTGCGGAGGGTTGAAGTTTCCGTTCTCGAGGTTGACCGCCATCGGCGCGACGAAGTGACCCGTCTTGAGCTTCGGGATCCGGCCGGCCGGGAGGAACGTGGCCATGTTGGTCCCCGTCCCCACGATGAGCCCGATGAACGCCGCGGGCTGCGACCCGCCGTGCGCGAAGGCACCCCCGAGCAGGCTCGCCACCGTGTCGTTCAGCACCCGGACCGGACCGGGCCGGAGCCTCCGCGCGCCGAGCGCCCGGCCGAGCCGCTCGCCCACGCTGGTGCCCTCGACCCCAGCGATCTGGACGCCCTTGGTCCAGCGGAGCAGCCGCGCGTCGAGCGACGGCAGCGTCTCCGACGGATACGAGAAGCAGTACCCCACCGGCAGGCCATGCACGGCGCCCAGGCGCTCGACCAGCTCCGCCTGCACATCGAAGAAGGCGTCGCCCGCGATCTCCGGCCCGCCCGGGAACTTCGCAGGCACGGGCCCGGCGACGATGCGCGACTCGCCGCCCGGCAAGAGCTCCACGATGGCGGCGCGCAGGTTCGTGCCCCCAGCGTCGACCACCACGGCGCGGCCCATCATCCCTCCCGGCGGCGGCGCGAGGTAGGCAGGGAGCGCGGCGATCTCGGTGCCGGGCGTGGAGAGGCCGAAGACGATGCGCGCCGCGAGCGTGCGGCGGATGTCCTGGAGCTCGGTGAGCGAGAGCTTCATCGGCGGAATGCTTACCCCCAGGCCCCTGAGAAGGAAATAACTTTGCAAGTGGTGCAAGTGAGGCTGAGCGTGCTTGGCGTCGGCCTCGCTCGGACGGCAAGGGGCCAGCGACCCGCTGCCGCGATTGCGCTGTGCGTCACTTGGAGGAGGCCGCTGGAGAGCGGTTGTCGTCCACACCGAAGACGACGGGATAGACCACCGTCGCAACGCTCTTGCGGTCTGCGGCGGAGGGGAATCGGAGGCCGCGGAAGACGTCGAGCACGCAGCCGACGACCTTGGCATCACGGAGCGGGGGAGCGGGAGACGACGGCGGCGTCGCGCCGGGCGAGGGCAGCGCGATGAGGAGCGGCGCGTCCTCAGGCGGGCGGTCGGCGTCACCCGCGTAGGTGACCTTCCCTTCGCCATCGACGACGAGGTGCACGGGCAGGCGCCCTTGGAGCTTGGGGTTCTGGCGAAGGCCCTTTTCAAAGCAAGCGCGCATCTCGCCGAAGCGCTCCTGGACGACGCTCCGCACGATGTGAGGCGGGATGTGGGCTTTGCCCTTGCTCGGCTCATAGGGGTTGCTCTTGCAACGGGCGGCGATGCCCCTCACGACCTTGGCATCCTGGTCGAGCTCCCTCTCCAGGCCGGCGCGGGCGACACCCGCCTTCTTGCGGTCGTGTGTGTCGAGCGACGCCTGGAGCTTGCGGGTCGCGGCGCCGGTCCGGGCGTAGCTCTCCCGGATGTCCTTGGCGCCCTGGTCGAGCTCAGGATCGGAGGTGTGGACCGCGGCCGCGCGGGCCCAGAGGTCGAGCCGATCCGCGATCCTCCCGAGCAGGTCGGGCGGCGTGTTCAGGTCGGATTGCCGGAGCACCTCGATCATCCTCGAGGCTTTCTGGACCTCCGGGCCGAGCGCCTTGCAATCGGCCTCGATCGAGCGCGCGGCGCTGCCTTTCCCGGGGAGCGGGATCGGGGCGCGCTCTTTCACGGGCGAGCGGGCGGGCGGAGGGGCGTTCCCGGCGGAGCGGGCAGGCGTGCTCGCCTTGTTGGACAGCGGGATCGGGGCGCGCGGCTTGGGGGCCTCGGGCGCGGCGTCGCGGGCGCGCGTGCTCCTGGACGGGCGCAGGGCGGCGCGCTCCTTCTCCTCGGGCGAGCGCAGGGCGGCGCGCGCTTCACGGGTCGAGCCCTCCGGGACGGCGCGGGGGGCGGTGACCCCGACGTGCGTGGGGTCGGCATCGGCGGCGGGCTCTCTCTGCGGCGCCGCCCCGCAGGCCAGCAGGGCATGAACTCCGACGAGGACGAGCCACGCGCTTCGCATCCGTTCCTCCGAGGTGCGTTCGACGTACGAGCCGCCGTTTTGATACAGTATACCGGTCCGGACATCGCCTGCGGGCGAAACGGCGGGGCCCTCCCGGGAGGTGGGACAGGCAGCGCAGGGAGAGTGCGATGTGAACAAGCGCGAGAAGAACGGCCGCGGGGGTGGGAAGGACGATCACGGCAAGGGCGGGGGCGAGCTCGCAGAAGCGGCGTGCGCGCTCGAGCGTGAGCTCGTCCGCTTCGAGGAGCTCGCGGAGTCGGCGCGGCGGCTTTCCCTCGATACACGCAAGGGGATCGAGCGCGCGGCGAAGTCGACGACCGAGGCCGCCGAGGCGCAGCAGCGCGTGAGCATGGCGCTCGGGTCGCTCATCGCGGCGATCGCAGCGGCGCGGGATCGCCACGAGGCGACCGCCACGGCGCTCGCGGCGCGTGGCGAGGAGATCAAGCGGCGGGCGGAGCAGCTTGGGGAGCTGTTCCAGCGCTTCGCGGCGCTCGGGGAGGAAGGGCGGAGCATCAACCAGCTGGTGCAGGAGACCGCGGCGCGCCAGCGGGAGGCGACGACGCCGGAGCAGATCCACGAGGTGGTGGCAGCGATGGACGAGGTGGAAGGGCGAATGGGGCGCCTCGCCGACGAGGCACGCGCGCTGGCTCAGGTGGCGACGGCCGCGGGGATCGTCGACTTGGCTGAGCAGGCGGACGGGATGCGGCAACAGGTGACCGCGATGAGGAACAAGGTGGGGCTCCTGCGAAAGGGGATGCTGTCGCGGCTGGCTGGGGGGACCCCGCCAAACTAGGGGGGCATAGGAGTTCACGAAGCTTCGCACCGCGTTCTCCTACATCCGAACGTTTACGTCGTCGTTTACGTGGTCGTGGTCGTAGTCGTTTACGTGGTCGTGGTCGTGGTCGTTCACGACCTACCGTTGACGACCACGACCACGACCACGACCACGACCACGTAAACGTTCACGTTCACGTTCACGTTCACGACCATGTAAACGTTGGTGACCGGTGGAGGGGGGCCGGCTTCGAGCCGTGAGCGTGACCGAACGAGCGTGGTTAACGCCCATGAGGGGGCGGGGCCTATCGCCCTGTCGATGGGGGACGGGGGAATACGATCTGACAGGGATCGGCTAGGCGGACGGCGAGCGGCAGAGCGTGAAGTAATGATCGAGCGAACGCTCGCCCTTGAACGCGGCGCCGATGGACACGTCCTTCGAGACCCGACGCATGAAATCACGGGTTCCGTTGTAGACGAAGAACTGGAGTCCTTTGCTGTTGGGGACGACCCGGGGCCAACCGTCAGGTACGGGGCCGTCAGGGACCTGGAAGTAGTCGATCACGATGGCGCCACGCTCCTGCCACGCAGGGTTGCCGGCCGTCGGGACCGCGACGAAGAAGCCCGGGCCAATCCAGGGACGCGTGAGTCCCTCGTTGTAACCGAAGAGCCGAGCGCTGCCGTCCTCGGGCAAGGCAAAACGCTTCTCGAAGGAGCGGAATGTGGACGGGAGAGGAAGGCTGTTCCTGCCTTCATGATGAACCGCCACGCGGCGCGGTGTGCCGTCCGGGACGAAGAAGTCGAGCGTGAGCGGGGGGGCTTGGCTCGCGGCGGCATAGAGCGCCCGCTGCTCCGCGCGCGTCGTGGTCGACAGGGCGCTGCGGCGCTCCTCGTGCGTGAGGCCGTCGAGGTGCTCGGCGATGCGAGCTATCGGGGCGTTCTGGCGAAGAAGTTGGACGAGCTCCGACATGGGCAGCGGAGCATAGCAGCGTTCGGTCGCCGCGCAGAGGGCCGGCCTCGCCCTGGAGCGAGGCCGGCGGGGGGAGATGCGATGTCGCGGCGAGCGAGCGTCAGAGGCAATCGACGGGAGAGCGCAGCAGCTCGGCGGTGGTGTCCGTCAAGTCGGCGCCCTCGAGCCCCGCGGCGAAGCGGCGGAAAGCCTGCTCGTCACCGCCCGTCAACGCGAACGCCGCGCAGACGGCGGCGGGGTGGGCCGAGCGGGCCGCGGGCGAGCGAAGCACCCGAGCGAGGCCGTCCAGCGCGCCCTGGTTGCCGGCCGCCGCGGGCGCGGCGGAGGCCACCACGGCGCGGAGATCCGCGGCGAGGACATCGGAGACGTCGGTCGCGCCGAGCACGCCGGCGAAGAAGGCACGAAAGACCGAGAGGGCAGCCGGGTCGAGCCCGTCCAGGTACGTCGCGAGGTGCCGGATCGCGAGCACGCGCGCGCGCACCGAGCTCGCCATCTGCGCGACCCTGCCCCACGTGCGGAGCGCCGCCTCGGGCGGCAGCTTGAACTTGGACAGGTACTGGAGCCGCGCGTCGGAGACGCCGCCCGAGGCGAGCCCGGTCTCGAGCGCGGACCAGTCCTCGGCGAACAGCTCTTCGGGGGACACGACGGCGCTGCACGACGCGTAGCTTGCGACGTAGTCGAGGCCGTAGCTGTACGGCGCTCCAGCGAAGATGCCGGTGAGCACGCTCGACCACGCGCCGCGGACGTCGGCGTCGAGGCCCGCCGCGCACGCGGCGTCGCACGCCGCGGCGAGCGAGACCGCCCGGGCCGCCTCGCCGTCGAGGCCCTCGACGAACGCCTCGAACTCCTCGGGCGCGAGCCCCTTCGGCAAGCCGTCCTGGAGCGCGGCGAGCTGGTGCGCGCCGCCCACGTCGAGGAAGCACGAGACGCCCTCGGGGTCCGCGGGGACGCGGCGCGGGGCGAGCGTCGCGGCGTAGGCCTCGAGATCGTGCTCGGTGCTCAGGAAGGCCCACTCGGGGTGGCGGTCCTGCGGATCGACGACGAGGAGCTCGCCCGGGCGCGCGGGCGCGACCTCGACGCGCTCGCCGGGCGTGAGCGTCTGCACGCGGGGCGGGCCGTCGCCGGCCACCCACGCGAGCTCCAGGGGGGCGACGAGCGCGCCCTCCGGATCGTGCACCGTCACGAACGCCCCGCCGGAGGGCGCGGGGTCGACCGTGAGCCACGGGAGCGCCTTGGCGACGACCGCGCGCCGCGCGCGCGCAGCCGCCTCCGGGCCGAGCGCCGGCGCGAAGGCGTCGAGGAAATCGTCCGTGCCGATGGTCCCGAACCGGCGCTCCTCGAGCACCCCGCGGAGCGCCGACCAGAACGCCTCCTCGCCGGCGAGGCTGCGGATCTGGGTGAGCAGCCAGGCGGCGCGGCCGTAGGGGCCGCTCGTGTACTTCTCGCCCGGCGCGAGCGACGGATCGCGGACGGCGTCGCCGTCATGCGGGCCGAGCTCGTCGCCGTTCAGCGTCCCCGCGCCGCTCTCGTCCGTGTAGACGCGGACGGCCTCCTGCTCGAGCAGCGTCGCCATGCCCTCCTTGATCCAGAGGTCGTCCCAGGTCTCCACCGTGACGAGGTCGCCGAACCACTGGTGCGCGAGCTCGTGCGTCGTGAGCAGGAGATCCGAGGAGAGCGCGGGCTGCGTGCTCCGTTCCTCGCGCTGGAAGGTGATGCTCGCGTGCTCGACCCCGCCCACGGAGAAGTCCGGCAGGAGCACGAGCGCGTACTTCTCGAAGGGGTACGGCACGAGCAGCTCCTCGTAGCGGCCGATGGCGCGCGCGAGCTCGTCCACCATCCCGCCGTGATCGCCCGGCAACCCGCGGCGGTGCCAGACCGCGATGGGCAGATCGCCCTTCGTCCCGCGCTCGACCTCGAAGTCGCTGATCGCGAACGCCATGAGGTAGGTCGGCAGCGGGTAGGCGGTCTCGTACCGGACGAGGTGGCCCGGCGCCCCGAGGTCTTCGTCGCCGACGAGATCGCCGTTGGCGATCATCGCCTCGCCGCCGTCGACGCGCATGGCGATCGAGAAGATGGCCCGGTCCGAGGGGGCGTTGTGGCACGGCATCCACCGCGACGCGCCGAGCGGCTCCGACACCGTGTAGACGGCGCGCACGGCGACCGGATCGCCCATCCGCGCCGGCACCGCGCGGAGGGCGTCGCCGGAGAGCGCCTCGTAGTCGATCTCGAGCGCGATGGGCGCGCCGCTCATCGCCTCGGGCTCGCTCGAGAGATCGATCGCGAGCTCCTGGCGCTGCGGATCGAGCGCGTGCGGGAGCGCCCCGCCGCCCTTGCGCCGGACCTCCTTCACCTCGGTGACGGCGCTGTCGAGGACGACCGTCCTCGGGCCGTCTCCGGTGAGCGACAGCGTGAGGCCCAGCGTCGCGACGAGGCGGCTCCGCTCCCAGTCGAACTCGCCCCGGAGGTCGTAACGCTCGACGTCGAACGCGCTCCCCTGGAGCGGCGCCGGACCCTCGTCCGAGCACGCGGCGGCGAGCGACCCAAGCAGCAGGCAAGCCACCCGGAACGCTCCGGGGCGGTGTTTCTGGAGTGTGCAATGCATCGCGGTTCCTTCGATCGGAAGAGGGATTCACCTCGCGAGGCCAGGCGCCAGCGCTCGGACCCCCCGAGCCCACGGCGGCGCAGCGACGCGTAACTGACCGCGGGACAGTTACAGAACACGGGCGCGTGGCCAAGCCAGCTGCGCACGGCTGAGGCCGTGGCGAACCGCTCGGTGATGAAAAGAAGGGGTGCTCGGTCGCCCGCGTCACGGTCGCTCGGCGCTCCGGGCCGCCGCGCGTGGAGACCGCGCCTCCGGCGCGCGCGATCGCCCTCCGCCGTGCTCTCCGCGCTTCGCTCGTGTATGCGGGGAGGCGCGATGATCAGCGGCTCAATCGTCAAGGAGGGTGAGCGCGTCGACAGGGTATCGACGGTGAGGGCTTATCCCGTGCGCGTGGGTAGGACGATTGTGTGGATGCATGGTGTTGCAGGCGCGCACCCTTGCGCACTCTGGGCGCGAATCGCCTTTCATTTGTAAGGGTTGCAGCGACCTGTGCGAGGATGCTCCCCGCCATGGCACAACACAGAGATGGGTGCGCGCGGGGGCGCTCGTGGGTCGCGCCGCTGGCTGTAGGCGCGGCGCTCGGCGTCGCGCTCGTTCCGAGGAGCTCGTCCGCTCAGACGTGGACGGGCGGGCGGACGACGCCGGTGCTCGACGAGATCGTCGCGATCGACAGGACCGGGGAGCCCCGGTGGCCCTACGGCAAGGAGGACGTCGCGGGCGACGGCGAGGCGACCTTCGACACGCCGGAGCGATCGATCGACTTTCGCTCCGCGTACGCGGTCGCCGCCGATGGGCGGTTCTGGGTGCGCGGGTATGTGTCGGAGACGGCCTCGATCAGCGGGGAGGCGACGCTCTTCGTGTTCATCGACACCGACAGGAACCGACAGACCGGCGGCACGGCCGCGACGGCGGGGATCGATGAACGGTTCACGAACGACGAGTCGCCGGGCGGCTACGAGATCGTGCTGGGCGTGAAGGGCGACGGCACGCGCGCGGGGGTCTGGTCCTTCTCGGGGGCGTCGGGGCAGTACGAGCCCGTCGACGTGACGGACGCGCAGATCGCGACCGAGGCAGGGACGGACGTCGACCCCCTGCTGATCAACGACGCGACGCGGGGGTACGCGCAGGCATCCATCGCGCTCGATCTCCTCCTGGGCGTCGGCGTGTCGTGCGAGGCGAACCTGTACTTCCGGTCGGTGAACGACGCGGCGGCGCTCGGGCCGGGCGATCTCGACATCGGCATCTCGGCCCCGTGCGTCGCCGGCGACGCGGACGGCGACCGCGTGCCCGACGTGATCGTCCCGCCCTCCGGCTGCACGCGCGACGCGGACTGCGCCGGCGGGGGCATCTGCGTGGACGGCGACTGCATCCTGCCGGTGTCGTGCGTCGACGATGTCGACTGCGACGCGGACGAGGACTGCTCCCCGGACCACCGGTGCGTCCCCACGCCCGGGGACACCTGCACGTCGAACGCCGCGTGCGGCGATCTCGTGTGCGTCGGCGGGCAGTGCGGCCCGTGCTCGCCGGCCTCGTCCGAGTGCGGCGCGGACCTGCGCTGCGCGCCGACCGGGCGCTGCGTCGACGGCGCGGCATCGAGCGGCGCGGGCGGTCCGGGCGAACCGGATCTCCTGCCGGGTGATGCGGTCCAGGGCGGCGCCTGCGCCTGCGCGGCGGGGCCCGCGCCGTACGGAGGGGGAGCCCTGTCGCTGCTCGCCGCCGGCGGGCTCGCGCTCCGGTTGCGGAGGCGCCCGCGCCGCGGGCCCGGAGCCGGTCGATGAAGCCGATGAAGAGGAGATCCATGCGCGCACCGATCCTCGCCGCCACCGCCTGCGCTGCCTGCGCGGTCCTCGCCGCCGCGACGCCCGCGTCGGCGCAGAGCACGGACATCGACGTCGAGCGCTTCAAGCCGGCCGTCACCCACGACGCCTTCGTCGTCACGGAGGGCTCCGGCGTCCGCGAGCCCGGCGATCCATGGGAGTTCGGGCTGTTCCTGAACTACGCGCGCAACCCGCTGATCGTCGCGACGGGCGACGGCGAGGTGCGGAGCCAGATCGTGAGCGGCCGTCTGGGCGCCGATCTCATGGCGTCGGTCACGATCGCCGAGCCGTTCGCGCTCGGCCTCGACGTCCCGTTCTTCCTCGCGCAGTCGGGCGAGGGCTCTCCGTCGTTCGCGGGCCTCGGCGACATCCGGCTCGTGCCGAAGCTGCGCCTGCTCGACGACCGCGACTCCATCGGCCTCGGCCTCGTGGCCGAGCTGCGCGTCCCGACGCACACCGGCGATTTCGCGGGCGGCGCGCGCAACGTCGTGTTCTGGCCGCGCATCGTGCTCGACCACCGGTTCGCGCCCGGCCTCCGGTTCGGCGTCAACGCGGGCGTCGCGATCCGCGAGGGGACGACGTACGCGAACGTCGAGGCGGCGAGCGAGCTGACGTACGCCGCGGCGCTCGGCTACCGCTTCGGCGGCATCGACGGGAAGGTCGAGATCGGCGCCGAGGCGAACGGCGGCATCGGCATCGCCGCGGACGACCTGAACGAGGAGGAGACGCCGCTCGAGGCGCTCGGCTACGTGAAGATCAACCCGAGCGAGGAGTGGGAGATCACCGCGGGCCCGGGGATCGGCGCGCTGGCCGGCTACGGCGTGCCGATCTTCCGCGTGTTCGCGGGCGTGAAGTACACGCCGACCTCGCACGACAGGGACCACGACGGCGTCGACGACGAGCGCGACCAGTGCCCTGACGTCGCGGAGGATCGCGACGGCGATTACGACAGCGACGGCTGCCCCGAGGAGGACGCCGACGACGATCACGACGGCGTGCCGAACGCGGACGACGAGTGCCCGGACGAGAAAGAGACGATCAACGGCGTCGAGGACGACGACGGCTGCCCCGACAAGGGCGAGCCGCGGGTCGCGTACGAGCAGGGTGAGTTCGTGATACGCGACACCATCCGCTTCCGGACCGGCTCGGCCGAGCTCGAGCCGGAGTCGTACAGGACGCTCGATCAGGTGGCGCTCGTCATGAAGGCGAACCCCGAGATCGAGCGGTTGCGGGTGGAGGGGCACACCGACGAGACCGGCACGCCCGAGCTGAACCAGGAGCTGAGCGAGCAGCGGGCCGAGGCGGTCCGGAAGTACCTGATCCGGAAGGGCGTCAGCCCGGGTCGGCTCACGGCCGAGGGCTTCGGGTCGGAGAGGCCGGTGGCCGAGGGCACCGACCCGGCGAGCCTGGCGAAGAACCGCCGCGTGGAGTTCGTGATCGACGAGTGAGGCGCGCTCGCCCGGGAGCGGCGCGTCGCGCTCTCCCGGGCACGGTGGCGGGCACGGCAGCTGGCCTGCAGCGGGGCCGGCCGCCGCCGCGGCGCGCCGTGGCGGCAGCCGCAGCGGCCAGGCGTCAGAAGCGGCCGTAGATCGCCAGCCCGCCGCCGGTCGTACCGACGGCAGGCGCGACCACGATCCGCGCCGCCGCGGGCTCCGTGTCGCCGAGCGACGTCACGAACAGCGCGACGCCGGCCGCGAGCCCGACCCCGCCGACGATGAAGCCGGCGGTGGACAGCTTCGCGGCGCTCTTGGCGTCTTCGACCAGCGCCACGCCGCGGGCGTCGCAGAGCGTCTCGGTCCGGCAGTGCTCGTCCTGGGCCCGGTTCCACCGCGAGCTGGCGAGGAGCCCGAAGATCGAGCCGGTCACGACGCCGGCGACGCCGACGCCGCCTGCCACGAAGGAGAGGGTGCGGCGGGTGCCCACCCCGCCATCTCCGTCGCCGCCCGCGCCCGGCCGGAGCGGCGCAGCGGGCGGCCCGGGCGCTTCGCCGGGCGGCGGCGGGGCCGCTGCGGTCGCCGCGGGGTCGTCCTCGAGGGGCGGGACCTCCACGGTCACGACCTGACCCGGGCCGGCGGTCTGCGCCTCGACCGAGAACGGCTTCTTGCCGGGCGCGGTCGCCTCGACGCGGTGCTTGCCCGGATCGACAGGGAGCGGCGCGCCCCACGCGCCGGCGTCGAGGACCGCGCCGTTGCGCCTCACGACGAGCCCGTCCGCCGGCGTGCTCACCGTGATGGCGAGGCGCTCGAGCTTCTTCTCCAGATCGGCCGCGCGGCGGGTCGCCTTCGCCTCGCGGTCCGCCTGGCCGGCCCGGCTCGCCATGTCCGCCGCCTCGCGGAACGCCGCCCAGGCGCTCGCGGTGCGGCCGACCCGCTCGAGGCAGTCCGCCAGGTTCCACTGGGTGCCGTAGCCCGGGTCCAGCCGCTGGCTCGCCGCGAACTTGGGGCACGCCTCGGCGAGCTTGCCCTGCGCGACGAGATCGCGACCCTCGCGGAAGAGCGCCTCCGCCGCGGCCGCCTGGTCTGCCGACGGCTCCGCGCGCGCGACGCCCGCGGAGAGCGACAGGAGCGCGGCGACACACCACGCGACGCGGCTATTTCCTCGATGTCTCGTCATCGTCATTCCTCGGGGGCCTGGTGGGCGGCGGCCTGGCCGCAGACGGCCTCAGCGTGGGCGGGCGAGCGACGACGCTCGCCGACGCGGCGGCGCGCGAGGTCGCCGCAGCAGAGGGCAGCGCCGCGGGCGTCGACGACGCCGCTGCCGGCGGATCCACGGGCGCGTCGGCGGACGGCGGCTCGGCGCTGGCGGACGGCGTCGGCGTTGGCCTGGCCTCGACGCCGGCGGACGGGGGCGGCGGCTCGGCCTCGGTGCGCGCAGGCGGCGCCGGTTCGGCCGAGGGCGCGGGCGTGGCCGGCGGCGCGCTGCGCACTGCGAGGTAGACACCCGCTCCGCCCGCGAGCGCAGCGGCCAGCACGCCGCCGGCGATCAGGGCGACGGGCGGGCGCGACGCCGGACGCTCGGGGCGGTTCGAGAGCCGCACGCTCGTGGCGGGCGCCGTGGCCGACAGCGCATACGGTCCGGATTGCCCGCCCGACGGGCGCCCCGCGGCGTCGAATGGCGCGGCCGACGCGCGCGGCGGCGTCAAGGCGGCGTCGAATGGCGCGGCCGACGCGCGCGGCGGCGTCAAGGCGGCGCCGAACGGCGGGTTCGATGCGTGCGGCGGGGTCAAGGCGGCGCCGAACGACGGGCTCGACGTGCGCGGCGGGGTCAGCGCAGCGCCGAACGGAGCGCTCGACCCGTGCGGGGGGGCCGAGATGGCGCCGAACGACGCGCGCGAGGCGCGCGTGGCGGCGTCGAGCGGCACGAGCATCGCCTCGACGATCGCCTCGCCGCCCGGCAGGAACGCGCGCAGCGCCGCCGCGAGCTCGCCGGCGCTCGCGGTGCGGCCCGCCGGATCGATGACCAGCGCCCGGTGCACCACGTGGGCGACCTCCGGCGGCACCCAGGGCGCGATCTCCTGGATCCAGCGCACCGGGGTCGTGCAGATGGCCAGGACGAGCTCTCCGAGGCCGGTCAGGTGCTCGTTGGGCCGATGCCCCGAGAGGGCGTGGTACAGGCTGATGCCGAGCGACCAGACGTCCGAGCGCGCGTCGATGGCGCCGCTGCCGCGCGCCTGCTCGGGCGACATGTAGAGGGGAGACCCGAGGAGCGCGCCGCTCTTCGTCATCCCGCCGTTGCCGAGGCTGTTGTCCGTCACCTTGGCGACGCCGAAATCGAGCACCTTGATCACGCGCTGGCCGCCCTGCTTCCTCGCGAGGAACAGGTTCGCCGGCTTGATGTCGCGGTGGACGATGCCGGCCTCGTGCGCGCGCTCGAGGCCGAGGGACGCCTGCAGCCCGATGCGGAGCGCGAGATCGACCGGGAGCGGGCCGAGCCGCTCGATGAGGGCCTGCACGTCCTCGCCCTCGAGGAACTCCATCGCGATGTACGGCGCGCCGGTCTCGCGGTCGCGCCCGGTGTCGAACACCTGCGCGATGTGCTCCGACTCGACCGCGCCGACCGCGCGCGCCTCGCGCTGGAAGCGGCGGACGAGCTCGTCGTCCGCCGCCTGGCCGAGGATGACCTTCACCGCGACGCGGCGGCCGGTGCCCGCGTGCCGGGCCTCGTAGACGGCCCCCATCCCGCCCTGGCCGAGCAGCCGGATCATCGTGTAGCGGTCGTCGAGGGTTCGACCGATCATGGCGCGAGGCCCGGGCCATGGGCGCGCGGCGTCGATCGCGTCGACCGCGCGCGCGAGACGTCCGTCCGGTCGAGGACCGCCCCGCGGTCCAGCTGCCGGGGCACGCCGGCGGCGAGCGCGTCGTCCATGCGGGAGGCGGCTGGAAGGGGAGGCCTCTTCACGGCCGCAGGCTAGAGCACCTCCGGCCCCGCGTCATCCCTCGCCGCAAACCTTGCACCAGGGCAGCCTCACGAGCGTGTGGTGCGATGTCTCGAGCGTCGCGAGGTCCTGGATCAGGAACCTGCCCCCGAGCCTGGACGGCGTGTACGCCGAGAGCACCTTGAGGGCCTCCATCGCCACGAGGTGGCCGAGGAGCTGACCCATCGTGCCGGCGTGCGGCGCGGGCTCGGCCAGGGAGCGCGCCGCGGGCGAGGGGTTGAGCGCCTCGGTCGCCGCGCAGACCCGGCACGCCGTCTTCCCCGGGAAGACGAGGGGCCCGAGGACGGCCGTCGTCCCCGCGAGGTGCGAGAAGAGCGAGGCGATCCTTGCGCGATGGCCGAACCGCGCGACGCGCTCCAGGAGCTCCGCGTCGTCGCTGCGCACCGCCGCGACGAGGAGGTGAGGGAGCCCCTCCGGCGAGAGGAGATCGTCCCCCTCGAGCGCGCCGGAGGCGCTCTCGTCCACCCGGCAGAGCGGCGCGTGCTGGCGGATCAGCGCGGCCACGGCGCCGCGGCGAGGCGCGCCGAGCGCCGCCGCCCCCCGCGCGCGGACCACCGCGACGTCGCGCGGGCCGACGGCGCCGCCGTCGATCAGGCGGAGCGCGGAGACGCCCGCCCCCGCGAGCGCCAGGGCGGCCGAGGCCCCCCAGGGCTCGAGGCCCACCACGAGCACGCGCGCGCTCGCGATCCGCTGCGCAGCCTGCTCCGGGGCCGACGACCACTTGCGGAGGAACTCGCGCTGCCCGCGGAGGCGCTCCCCGTCGCCGGACGGCGCCTCTGCGGCCACCGGCTCGACCAGCCCGCGCGCCTCGAGCAGGTCGAGGAACGCCGTCACGCTCTGCCGCGAGTAGTCCGCGAGCGCCTCGACGAGCGCCTCCCGGTCGCGCGACCCGTCGAGCAGCGGCACCATCCGCTCGACGAACGCGCTCACGTCCAGGCCGGTGAGCTGGAAGGCGCCGAGATCGGAGCGGAGGATGACGCCCACGTCGGTGGGCGTGATGCTGGCCGAGCGGCTGAGTCGAATGCTGGGCATGGTGCTCTCCGACGCTTCTGGTTCAGGCACGCTAAGGCCCCTTCCGGCCCCCGGCCGGCGCGGGCTGACCGATGCAGATGACGTACATGGTGTCTTCCTCGGCCGGGAGCGCCAGGAAGGCCTTGAGCTCCTCGTCGTAAAATCCGCCGATCGCCACCGGGCCGAGGCCCATGGCCGTCGCGACGAGATAGAGGTTCTGGCCCAGGTGCCCGGCGTCCAGCCACAGGAAGCGATATCCGCGCTGGCCGTATTTCCACATCGTGCGGAACGGCACTGCCGTGATGATGACCACGACATTGGTGTTCAGGATCATGTCCTGACCCGCCGTGAGATCCACGAGCGTGGGGTGCGCGAGGCCTTCCCGGCGGAGCTCGAGCTCGTGCGCACGGGGGTCGTAGTGGTGCAGGCCGTCCGGGACCCCCTCGACGGCCTGCGTCGCGACGTAGATCTCGAGCGGATACCGGCCGCCGGCCGAGGGCGCGGGGCGATCGCAGGTCCACGCCCCTTCGACATTCCGCGTGCCACGGACGCCGTAGCTCGCGTGGAGGAGCCGCCCGAGCGCCTCGATGGACATCGGCCTGAGGGCGAACTCGCGCTGCGACCGCCGCTGCTCCAGCACCGCGCCGAGCGGGGCGTCGATCGCGAAATCGCGCCCGGGCAGCGGCGTGCGCGCCGAGCCGACGTAGGTGCGGAAGTTGAGCGGCTGGAGATCCCCGTCGAACGGCGGCTCCAGCGGCCGCGACCTCACGTGGGAGGACTGGAGATGATAGAGCCGCGCAATGTCCGTCTCTTTGCTCCTTGCCATGGTGTCCTCTCTCAGGCCATCGGGTGAGGGTCAGGGTTGATGCCGTGGGGGGTCATCGAACGGAGACGCGGATTACCGAGCTGAGCGAGCTGGTGGCCGAAATGGATCTGCTGGAAAGCGGGCCCGAGCGCCCGGGCGACGCGGAACGGGGTCACCGCGAGGTCGGGCGACGTCACGTCCACGATCGCGATGCGCAGTCCCGCGGCCTGCACACGCCGGGTGAGCTCGGGCAGCGAAACCTCCTCGGGCTCCTCGAGCTCGGCGGCGGTCACCGTGCCTCCTTCGCGGAGGAAGGCGAAGGCCGCGGCGCGGCTCGGGGGGAGGTAGTAGACCGCGTGATCCTCGAGCGTGAGCACGTCCTCCGGCCGCTCGGGGATGGCGACGTGTTCGCCCGTCATCAGGCGGAAGGCGTAATTGCCTATCTGGCCCTGCTCGAGGATGGCTTTCCGGATCGCGGTGAGGGGGCTCAGGTGGGCGGAGATCGAGACCACCGCGCCGGGCCACCGCTTGCCGTCGCCGTAACCGACGCACATCACCACGGGGACCGAGACGCCCGCGTCGAGCAGATACAGCTCGATCCGGGCGCCGTGCTCCTCGATCTGCCGGGCGATCTCGTGCAGCTCGGGGTCGAGCGAGTCATCGGGCAAGATCCGCCGCCCGGGCCGGCGAGCGAGCCACGAGATCATGAAGGCGTCGCGCTCGATGAGCTCGAGCGCGGCCCCCATCGCCGCGCCCTCGAGCGTCGCGCCCGCCGCGAGCCCGTTCGAGGTCACCTGGCAGAAGTGCGCGTCGTGTCCTCCGCAGTAGCCGTAGTAGGTCGGGAGCGCCGGCACGTACACGGGCGCGCCCGTGTCCATCCAGCGCCCGAGGGCCCAGTCGATGGGCGCGGCCGGATCGACCCGCGTGTACGGGAATCCGGGCTTTGCATACTGCTCCTCGCTATAGAGACAGAGCTGCTCCGGTGCGATGAAGTCGCCCTTCATTCCGGCGACCGAGGAGCGAAGGAGCTGCTTTCGGTCGACGAGCTCGGCAGAGTAGCGCTCGACCGCCTCGCCGGTCGCTCCGATCAGGGCCTCGACGGCTGTGACGCCCTTTCCGATGCCGGCCTGCGGCTCGCGCGAGCGGTGGGCGTGCGGCGAGCCGTCGGTGTAGTCGCCGAGGAGTGCCGTGGCCGTGACGCACGCCTCGGGGGCGAGCGCCGGGCTCGCCGCGTCCAGCGTGAGGCGGTGGACGATGCCCGCCCGCGCGTCGACGACGCCGGCGAGCATCCGCCGGAGCGCCGCGGGGTCGGGTGCGTCGCGCAGGTGCGCGCCCCCGCCCCGACGCGCGCTCCCGGTGCGGAGGGCCTCGGCGGCGCCGCCGCAGATCGCGCACCAGGGCATCTGCAGGAAGGAGTGGAGCGACGCCTCCGGGTCGACCAGGCCCTGGACCATGAAGCGGCCCGCGAGCCGCGACGCGGCGCGGTTCATCAGCAGATCGAGGGCCGCGAGCGCGACGGCGTGGCCCAGGAACGCCGGCATCGGCGCGAGGTAGGTGCGCGCGCGGCGCTCCGGGCGCGCGGCGAGGAGCGACGCGTGGAGCGCGTGATCCGCCTCTCGCTGGTTGCTCACCGCGAGCCTCCGCAGGCGACAGCAGTCCCAGCACGCGGTCTCTCCTGGCACGACGGCCGGGCCGATCACCGCGTCGAGCCCCTCGAGGTGCGCGCTGAGCGACGGGACGGACGCCGCGTGAGCGAAGCGGGCGACGCCCTGAAGGACGAGGAGATCATCGCCAGGGACGCAGGCGAGGATCAGGTCCCAGCCGGTGTCCTCCTGGACGATCGGGCGATCCGCGGCGGCGAGCAGCGTCCCGGGCGTGACCGCGCAGCCGGGGGCGAGCCGCGACAGCGCCGTGGAGAGCGAGCGCGCGCGATCCTTCCCGAGATCCGCCTCCGCGAAGGGGCCGAGATCGTCGGCCGTGACCTCCCTGTCGTCGAGGACGTGGAGCGCGCCTACGCCCAGACACGCGAGCTCGGTGGCCGCGATGGCGCCCCACGGTTCGAGCCCGACCACGAGGACGCGCGATCGCGAGAGCTTCTCGCGCACCTCGGCCGGCGCAGGCGGGACGGTCCCGTCGAGCGAGGGAGCGGTGGTCGCTGAGCTGGGCAGTTGAGTAGCCACGCGAGATCTCCAGGAAAGCGCAGCGCGGCGGCGCCTCGACGAGCGGCCGCCCTGCACCTTCGGTAAAGAGGTTCAACTCTGTTGCTCGGGGAGTCGCGCCCCGACAAGCGAAGGAGAGAAGAAACTCGAAAGCTCACCACGACCGCGCGACGTCGTGCGGTCGTGGTGAGCCGGGGAAGACGGGAAGGTGCCTTTCTCGAACTTCGCGCTCCTCGTCCCCCTCCAGAGCTCTATCGCTGGGCCCGGGCGGCCTCAGGGCTAGCTACAGTGGCCGCACCTGCACCCGC
This sequence comes from Sorangium sp. So ce693, assembly GCF_051521375.1. NCBI lineage: Bacteria > Pseudomonadati > Myxococcota > Polyangiales > Polyangiaceae > Sorangium > Sorangium sp. So ce693. Next base: position 8,904,655 of record NZ_CP150347.1, on the reverse strand, counting down.
CGCACCGGCATCCACCGCAGCCGCACCGGCATCCGCCGCAGCCGCAGCCGCCGCAGTGGCCGCAGCCGCCGCAGCCGCAGTTGTAGCTGGCCGGAGTCGCTATTGCCATGTCGTCCAGCCTGGCCGACAAATCGTTGATGGCGTTGCGCAGCTCCTTCACCGTCACGTCCAGATCTTTCGGAGAATTGGTTTCGTTTTTCGGATCACTCATCGCAGAGCCTCCCACGAGTAGGTGAGGCACGCAAAGGGTCTTCGTCAATACGGTGGCTCGTCGCCGGGCGACGGAAGTTCGGTTGAACTCCCTATCATTCCAGGGGCGCCCCGATCCGTGGACAGCGCGAGAGATGCCGCCGCCAAAGGGGGTTGTCCGCGGGCTCCTCTCTCTCTCTCCCCACACCGGCGGCTCTCCCGGGTGGCCCGGATCGCCGCCGGAGCAGCAGAGAAGGCCGGAACAACATCGAGAGTTCAACCCTGCGCTCCCTCCGTGGGCTCGAGCGGCGGCGCTTCCGGGATAGGCCTATTTGTCAAGCCCGCCTGCGATGCGGAGCGATCCTCCGCTCGGGCCGGAGAGCCGAGAGCGGCGTCGGGGACGGAGCGCCTCGCTCGCGCCGCCCTCCTCGGCGCGAACGATCCTGGATAACGCGGCACGCTGCGGGCGCGCGCACTGCGCTGTGCACTCCACCTCATTCGATTGCTTTTCGTCGCTGCCTCCGGTACCCGGTCCGCCTCTCCTCGGGTGCCAGAGGCGCCCATCAACAACGGAGTGTCATGCGTCGTACTTCGCTCGGATCGGCGATGGGTCGCCTCGCTTTGTCTGTCGTCGCCGCGTCACACTGGCTCGCAGGCTGCGGCGTCGCGGAGCGCCCCTCGACGCCCAGCGCGTCCGACGTGGGGTGTGCGGGCTGCACCGTGCTGAGGGGAGGCATGGTGTTCGACGGCACGCGCGCGGCCAGGGCGACGGTCGTGATCGAGGGCGACAGGGTGAAGCAGGTCGCCTTCGGCGACGCCGAGCCCGGCGTCGAGGCCGCGGGCGGCGAGGTCGTTGACGTCGCCGGCAAGACGGTCCTCCCCGGGCTCATCGATCTCCACGTCCACTCGCTGAGCGTCGCCGGGCCCTATGCGTACTACGACGCCGACCTCCACCTCGAGGACCACACGAAGGCGATGCTCCGCGCGGGCGTGACCTCGTACCTCGACCTCGGCTCATCCCAGCACGTCATCTTCGAGCAGCGAGCGCGCATCGACGCCGGCGACATCCTCGCGCCGCAGCTCTTCGCCGCCGGGCCGCTGCTCACGCCGACCGGAGGGCATCCCTGCTATCAGGGCAGCCCGCCCGGCGACACCTGCGTCTTCATCGACTCGCCCGCCGACGTCGATGGGGCCTTCGAGGCGCTCCTCCCGAGGGCGCCCGATTTCATCAAGATCGTGATCGAGGCGGGCGGATCGATGCAGCTCCCGCGCCTGACGCGCCCGTCCGTGGCGGCGATCCAGGCGGCCGCCGCGGCCGCGCACGTCCGGGTGATCGCCCACGCGACGGCGGCCGCGGACGTCGAGGTTGCGCTCGACGGCGGCGTGACGCTCTTCGCGCACATCCCGGACGAGGACCGAATCTCACCGGAGCTCGCGCGGAGGATGGCCGCTGCCGGGGCCGTCGTCGTCCCCACGCTCGCGGTGGCGGATGGCCTGTACCGCACGGCCCACGGAGCGCTGACCGAGCTCGACGACCCCGCCCTCGTCGACGACGTGCCGATCGGCGTGATCGCGGCCCTGCGCGATCCCTCCTTGCTCGCGGAGCTCAGGACGGCGCATTTCCTGGAGCTCGTGGAGCGGCGGCGCGACCATGCGATCGCGAACCTCGTCACCTGCTACCAGGCCGGGGTCACCATCGCCGCCGGCACCGACGCCGGCAACCCGGGCGTCTTTCACGGGCTGAGCCTGCGCCGCGAGGTCGCGCTCCTCGTCGAGGTCGGGATGCCGCCGCTCGAGGCGCTCGCCGCCGCCACGCGCCGCGCCGCGGACGTGCTCGGGCGGCCCGATCTCGGGCGCATCGAGCGAGGGGCGCTCGCGGACGTGCTCGTGGTCGACGGCGATCCGCTCGCCGACGTCCGCGCGCTCGAGCGCGTGTCGCGCGTCTACAAGTCGGGCGTCCTCCTCGATCGCGAGGCGCTCGCGTTGCCGCGCAAGACGAGCCTCGCGCGGGAGCCCAGGACGGGCGCCGGCCCCGGCGAGGCGTGCCTCGCCGCGTCGGAGTGCGCGCCGGCGCAGTCGTGCAACCCGGCCCAGGTCTGCGCCGCGACCTGCCGCGCCGCCTCGGACTGCGCGCCCGGGAGCGCGTGCTTCCTCGACAGCGGCTCGTTCACGGGGGGGGCCTGCATCGACGGCGACGGCTGCGATCTCTTCGCGCAGGATTGCGCCAACGGCGCTGCCTGCGTGTTCTGGGGCAACGGCTCGACGTCGTGCTGGAACGCGGGCGCGGGCTCGGACGGGCAGCCGTGCGACGCGTCGTTTGCGTGCGCGCCCGGCAGCGTCTGCGACCCCGCGAACACCTGCAGAGCGCTCTGCGATCCGCGCGGCGAGCGCGGCGCGCCGTGCCCGGGCGGCGAGCGGTGCGTCGATCACACAGCGCTCGCAGGGCTCTCCGTGGGAACCTGCGAGCAGGCCGGGCGCCGCTGAGCGCGCGATGACGCCGGTCGCGCGACGACGCCGGACGCGCGCGACGACGCCGGACGCGCGCGACGATGCCGCGCGCGCTCAGCGCGACGCGAGCAGCCAGGCGATCACGCTCCCGATCGCGAAGAACAGGATGCCCGCGCCGGCGATCACGGCCCGCGAGGTCCGCCGCTCGATGAAGCTGGCCGCGGCCCGGAGGCTGGCCGGGGCGGCGATGGCGATGCCGCTGTCCGGCGCGCTCATCTTCTGGACGGCGGCGTCGAGCGCCACGAGCACGGCGCGCGCGTGGGGGAAGCGGTCGTCCGGATCCTTGGCGAGCAGGCGCATCACGACCGCCTCCAGCGCGGGCGGGACGACGATGCCGGGGGAGCGCTCGGCGATCGGCGGCGGCACGGCCGACCGGTGCTGCGCGAACAGCGCCGACGGCTCGACCGCCGTGAAGGGGTGCTTGCCCGCGAGCATCTCGTAGAGGATGACCCCGAGCGCGTAGAGGTCGGCCCGCCGGTCGACGGAGCGCATGCCGAGCGCCGCCTCGGGCGCCATGTACGCCACCGTGCCGAGCAGCACCCCGGCGTTCGTGAGCGAGCGGCGCGAGCCGTCGTCGGTGATGGAGAACTGCTCGATCGGCACCTTGGCGAGGCCAAAGTCGATGAGCAGGACGCGCTCCTCCGGCCCGTCGAGGACCATGACGTTGAGCGGCTTCACGTCCCTGTGCACGATCCCGAAGTCGTGCGCCGCGTTGAGCGCGCTCGCGAGCTGGCGCGCGATGTTCGCCGCGCGCCGCGGCGGGACGGGGCCCTGGTCGATGAGCTTCCGCAGCGTGGTGCCGCGGATGAACTCCATCACCATGAACCACGCGCCGTCTTCGAGCTGGTTGATCTCGTAGACCGCCGCGACGTTCGGGTGGAAGATGTGGCGACCGGCGAGCGCCTCGCGCTCGAAGCGCTCGATGAGCTCCGGCAGCTCCTCGGCGTCCGGGTGGAGCACCTTGACGGCCACGTCCTCGCCGGTCGCGAGCTTCTTTGCCCTGAAGACGGCGGCGATGCCGCCCATCGCGACGAGCTCCTCGAGGCGATAGCGGTGGACGAGCGTGCGCCCGACGAGCGTCATCGCGCGCTCTCGCGCCGCGGAGCTCGCCTGGCCTCCCGCGATGAACACGGACTCGCTCATGCGGCCGCGCCTCCAGGCCGAGCCCCGCGCGCGGCGTCGAAGAGGCCGCAGCGCAGGGCACGCACAGCCGCGCCGCGCGCTCCCCCGTGACCTCGCGCCACGCGGCGGAACAGCGGATCCACCCTGGATGACATCGTATGCTCACACACGCGGCGTCCGGAGGGTAGCGCCCCTCCGCGCCCAGCGCCATCTTCCCGGTTGGGCGCGGGGACGATGCGCGCTCGGGAGCGGGCGGGCGGCGCTGAAGCTGGAGCTCACGGAGCACGCGTGAGCCAGGCCTCCCGAGAGGCCCTCGGGAGATCGCGCCCGCCGCCGCGGCCGCGCGCGCTCTCTCGAGATTCCACCGCTCCGCCGTGATCGTGAGTCGCCTGGCTGTGCCGTCTCCTGCTCTGATGGCGCGGCCTCATCGTGTCTCCGGCCGGGGCGCGCGGAGACGGCTCATCACCTGTGCCTCACGGCCGCGCGGCCGCGCGGTCGCGCGATGGGCGAGCGCCGGCCGCACGAGATGCGGAGTCGCGCGCGCCCCGGACGTGGTGAGAGCCCGTTGCGCGCCGGGCGGCGCTCGCCCGTCGACGGCGGAGCGCGACCACTTGTCGGTAGATCCAGCGACATCGCCGGAGCTCCAGCCGCGCGCGCCCGCGGGGCGGCCGAACGAGCGCCGGGGTCGAGCCTGCTGTCCTGCCACGAGCGCCCTCGCCCGCCGCATCGGCGTCATCCTCCTCCGGATCCGCACGAGGCGTGCCCGGTCGTGCGCGGACGAATTAGGTTTGAAAACACATCAAGTTCACAGATGCGTTTTTTCGACAGGCTCGTGTAGCCTATATGGGTGGAGGTTTCCATGCACAGCACAATGCGTCGCACCGTTCTCCTCGGGCTCGTTTCCGGACTCGCCGTAGCAGCTTGCTCCACGCCTGAGGCGTCGAACCTCTTCGCTTCCGGTGGGTCCGGTCCAGGGAGCACGGCTTCCGCGGGAGGAGGCGAGGGCGGCGCGCCGGGCGATGGGGGCGCGGCGGGCGTGGGCGGCCAGGGCACCGGGGGCGAGCCGGGCGTGGGAGGAGCGACCGCGGGGAGCGGCGGTAGCGGGGGCGTGGGGCCCATCGTCGACGAGCCGCCGGTCTGCGGGGACGTTTACGTCGATTGCGACGCGGATGCCGAGAACAGCTGTGAGGTCAACGTGACCAACGACGCCCTCCATTGCGGCACCTGCCCCGTCGAGTGCGACGGCACCTGCCGGGACGGCACGTGCATCCGCACCTCGATCCACATCTCGGGCCAGCAGGATCCGCTGTACCTCGCTGTCGCCAACGGCGTCGTGTTCTGGACCAACGGGGAGCAGGGCGTGGTCAGGCAGTGGACGCAGGGCGAAGCTGTTGCGATCAACGTCGCTACCGGGCAGGTCCAGCCGGCCGATATCAAGGCCGACGCCACCCACGTCTTCTGGGCCAACCAGGGCGTGGCCGGCGAGAACGACGGCCGGGTGATGCGGGCGCGGGTCGGCGGCCAGGAGGCGCCGGTGGCGATCGCCGCAGGGCAGGCCGCGCCGTTCGGCGTCGCGATCGACGAGGAGTTCGTTTACTGGACGAACCGCGAGGGCGGCGGCTCCGTGGTCCGCGCGCGGAAGGACTCGAACGGCAACGGGCCGTTCACCGTCATCTCGGACGGGGGCGGGACGACCCACGCCCTCGCGGTCGACGAGACGCGCGTCTACTGGACCGTGCGCGACGAGCGCGGCATGGTGATGTCCGCTCCCAAGGACTCCAGGGGCCAAGGCCCGTTCACCACGCTGGCGGCCGATCAAGGCCAGGTGCGCGAGATCGCCGTCGATGCGACGTACGTCTACTGGACGACCAGCAGGACCGGCAACGTGATGCGCGTGGCCAAGACAGGCGGAGAGCCCACGGTGATCGCGCGCGGGCAGGGGAACCCGAGGGGCATCGCCGCCGACGCGACGGGCGTTTACTGGGCGGACCCCACGTCGCCGAACGTCATGAGGATGCTGCCGAACGGCATCATCGGGGCCGTGGCGGCCGGGGAGCCGTCGCCCTATGGCATCGCCCTCGACGCGACCCGCGTCTACTGGACCAACGGGCTCGGCACGGACGGCAGCATCGTGAGCGCCCCGAAGTAGCGGCCGCGGGCGGCCAGCGCGCGCGGGATCGAGCGTCCGAGGCCCCGAGGATGCGAGCTCTCCCCGCGCCCATCAGCGCCGCAGCGCCGCGCGCTCCGGGCGGCGGTCGAACGGGGCTCGCGGCGCCGCCTCGCCGACGATGTCGCGCGTGGAGGTCGGGGCGCAGCGTGCTACAAGCTCGCCCCGTGCTGCTCGAGACGTTCTCCGTAGGTCCGCTGGGGTGCAACTGCTCGATCCTCGTCGACCCTGTGAGCAAGGGCGCCGTGGTCATCGATCCCGGGGGCGATTTCGACAAGATCCGCGCGCGCGTCGAGCAGGCCGGCGCGAAGGTCGCGGCCATCGTGCACACGCACACCCATATCGATCACGTGGGCGCCACGGCGCCACTCCAGCGCTGGTCCGGCGCCGCGGCCCGCATCCACGAGGCCGATCGCTTCCTCTACGACATGCTCCCCGTCCAGGCGGCGATGCTCGGCATTGCGCTGCCGGAGCGGTGCGAGGTCGACGGCGACCTGAACGACGGCGCGGTCGTGAAGGCGGGCGGGCTCGATCTGCACGTGCTCCACACGCCGGGGCACACGCCGGGCAGCGTCTCGTTCCTGGTGCTCGCGGAGACGGGCGCCGTCGCGTTCACGGGGGATACCCTGTTCCGGCGCAGCATCGGCCGGACCGATCTGTGGGGAGGCGACTCGGGGGCGATCGTCTCATCCATCCGGGGCAAGCTGCTCACGCTCGATCCGTCGACCCGGGTCGTCACCGGACACGGCCCCTCCACGACGATCGGCGAGGAGCGCGACAGAAATCCCTTTTTGCGGTCGTGATGCGCCGCCCGCTCGCGCGCCCGCTTATGCGCGTCGCCGCGGTGCTTTCTCGCGAGAAAGTGCTTGCATCCCGCCAGAATTCTTTCGAAAAATGCCGCGCGACGATGACGCGCATCGGCCCACCCGAGCCGGGTCGACCGCTGTCCGCCGCAGAAGTCGAGCACGATGAGCACTGAAAGCGCGCCTGCCACGAAGGTCGATCTCGAGATCCTAGCCACGCCGCATCCCCTCGGCGACGCGGAGCGCGCGCAGCGCATGCAGAACCCTGGCTTCGGGCGCGTGTTCACGGAGCACATGGTCGTGATCCCGTACGCGGCGGACAGGGGCTGGCTCCGCGGGCAGCTCAGGCCGTACGCGCCGATCACGCTCGATCCTGCGGCGATGGTGCTGCATTACGGTCAGGCGATCTTCGAGGGCTTCAAGGCCTATCGGCAGCCGGACGGGCGCATCAAGACGTTCCGGCCGGAGGCGAACGCGCGCCGCTTCAATAGCTCTGCCCGCCGGCTGGCGATGCCGGAGATGCCGGTCGACCTGTTCGTCGGCGCTGTCGACGCCCTGATCCGCCAGGATCGCGCATGGGTCCCCTCGCCGGTTGGCGAGAGCCTGTATGTCCGACCGCTGATGTTCGCCACCGAGGTGGCGCTCGGGGTGAGGGCGTCGCGCGACTACGATTTCCTGGTGATCGCGTCGCCTGCGGGCGCGTATTTCCCTCAGGGCGTGAAGCCGGTGACGGTCTGGATCTCGGAGGATTTCGTCCGGGCGGCGCCGGGCGGCACGGGCGCAGCCAAGTTTGCGGGCAACTACGCCGCGAGCCTGCTCGCGCAGATGAACGCCGCGGCCGAGGGCTGCGCGCAGGTGGTCTGGCTCGATGCCGTCCAGCGCAGCGTCGTCGAGGAGATGGGGGGAATGAACATCTTCTTCGTCTACGAGGAGCGGGGGCGCCCCGTGATCGTGACCCCCGAGCTGACAGGCACGCTCCTGCCGGGCATCACCCGCGACAGCATCATCCAGCTCGCCCGGGATTTCGGTTATGCCGCGGAGGAGCGCAGGGTCACCTTCGACGAGTGGCGCGCGGCGGTGCGCGAGGGCCGCATGACCGAGGCGTTCGCGTGCGGCACCGCCGCGGTCATCACGCCCATCGGCGCCGTGAAGTCCCGCGAGGGGACCTTCTCCATCCACGACAACGAGACGGGCCCCGTGGCGGCGCGCTTCCGCGACGCGCTGCTCGACATCCAGCACGGCCTCGCCCCCGATCGCCACGGCTGGATGCACGACGTGGTCTAGCCGCTTCGGATACGGGCCCACCTCGGCGTTTTCGGTGCTCAGCGCACCGGAGTGCGCTTGCGCGCCGAAAACGCCGATCTGGGCCCGTCTCCTGTGCGGGTGACCGTCGCTCTGGTCTGCGTGGTGCAGAGGGTGACCGTCGCTCTGCTCTGCATGGTGCAGAGGGTGACCGCCGCTCTGCTCTGCGTGGTGGAGAGGTGGGCGGAGACCGCTCTACTCCGCCGCGGGCGGGCGCTTGGACTTCGCCGTCAGGCCGTATTCGTGCAGGCGGTACTGGATGGTGCGAATGCTGATGTCCAGGAGCTCGGCCGCGCGCGTCGTCGAGCCGTTCGTCGCCTCGAGCGTCGACAGGATGGCATAACGCTCTATCTCCGCCATGGTGGCGCCCGGGATCCGCAGGGCCCCCTTGGCGACGGGCGCCGCGTCGATGGGGAGGTGCTCCGCGTCGATGCGCGCGTCGTCGCACAGGACGACCGCCCGCTCGATAGCGTTCTCGAGCTCCCGCACGTTTCCCGGCCACCGGTGCGCGATGAGCTTCGCCCGGGCCTCGTCGGTGAACCCCTCGATCTTGCGGTGGTTCTCCGACGCGAACCGGCGCAGGAAGTGATTCGCCAGGAGCAGCACGTCGGTGTCGCGGATGCGCAGCGGCGGCATGTCGATGTGGACGACGTTGAGCCGGTAGTAGAGGTCCTCCCGGAAGCGGCCCTCCTGCACCGCGGCCGCGAGATCGCGGTTCGTGGCCGCGATGAGCCGCACGTCGACCGTCACGGAGTCGTTCCCGCCGACGCGCTCGAACGTCCTCTCCTGGAGGACGCGGAGCAGCTTCACCTGCGTCGAGGGGGCGATCTCGCCGACCTCGTCGAGGAAGAGCGTCCCGCCGTGCGCCTGCTCGAAGCGCCCGATGCGCCGCTTGTCGGCGCCGGTGAACGCGCCGCGCTCGTGGCCGAACAGCTCGCTCTCGAGCAGGGACTCCGCGAGCGCCGCGCAGTGCAGGGTCACGAAGGGCCCTTTGGCGCGCGGGCCCTTCGCGTGGATCGCGCGCGCGAGCTCGCCCTTGCCCGTGCCGCTCTCGCCGGTGATGAGCACCGTCGCCCGCGCGCCCGCCACCTGCCGGGCCATCCGGTAGACCTTCTGCATCGCCGGGCTCGTCCCGATGAGCCCCTCCACGCCCTCGCCCTGGCGCTCTCGCAGCTGCCGTCGGAGGTTCTCCGCCTCGACCCGGAGCGCGCTCCGCTCGAGGGCGCGCTCCAGCGTGAGGAGGAGCGCGTCGAAGTCGACCGGCTTCGTCAGGTAATCCTCGGCCCCCGCCCGCATCGCCAGCACCGCCGAGGTCACGTCCCCGAACGCCGTGACGACGATCACCGGCAGCGCCGGATCCTGCTCGCGCAGCTTCCCGAGCAGCGCCACCCCATCCATCCTCGGCATCTTCAGATCCGTGATGACGACGTCCGGCGGCCGCTCCGCCGCGACCTCGACCGCCTCGACGCCGTCCGCCGCCGCGTCGACGGTATAACCCTCCTGGCGCAAGAGCTTCTCCAGCCCCGAGCGCGCGCTCGCCTCGTCGTCCACGACGAGCACCCTCGAGCTCTGCTTCTTCTCAGCGTTCATATCGTTCCTTCCGAAGATACCGTGTCCGCGAGGCGCCGCGACCCTCGTTCGGCCGCGGCGCGGCCGCGCGCGTCCCGAGGACGCCGGCGGGAGGGGCCGCGCCGCGGGCGGGGCGACGCGCGCCGCGAGCACTGTACACGGGCGCGGGCCGCAGCCGTTGCACGCGGACGCAAGCCGTTCGCAGCGTCGGGCGCGCCCCCTGTTCAGGCCGGGGAAGGGGAGGGGGAGCTCGGCTGCGCGGAGCCGGTCAGCGCCGCGTCGACGCTGGCGCGGAGCTCGGCGCTCAGGGCCATGTAGTCGACCGGTTTGGTGTGCACCACCGCCGCGGGCTCGAGCCCTCGCCCGAGCCGCGCCACGAGCTCAGGATACCCGGTGAGCAAGAACAGCGGGAGCGCCGGCCGGAGCGACCTCGCGTAGCGCGCGACCGCGATGCCGTCGGCGTGGGGCATCCGGAAATCGGTCACCAGGATGTCCGGGATCGGATGGCGGGCCAGCCGCGCGATGGCGAGCGCGCCGTCGGTGGCCAGCTCCACCCGGAAGCCGTCCTCTTCGAGCAGACGCTCGAGGAGGCGAGCGCTCCGAGCGTCGTCGTCCACGAGCAGGATCAGCGGCTGTTCGGTGTTGCGCGGTTCCACGCCCGGATCTCTACCAAGTTGCGTGCCAGCCCGTGAGGGCGGCGGGCCGCGCGCGCCGAGCAGAGCGGCGGAGGTCAGCCGGAGCGGCGCAGCGGCAGCGTCACGCGGAACAGCGTCTTCCCCGGGCGGCTCTGGAACTCGATGGTCCCCTCGTGATCGGTGACGATGCGGTGGGCGATCGCCAGCCCGAGCCCGGTGCCGTTCGGCTTCGTCGAGAAGAACGGATCGAAGATCGGCGCGTCCGGGCTCGCGATCCCGGGGCCGTCGTCCTCCACCTCGAGGACGGCGTGGCGCGGCTGCCGCCGCGCGCGGAGGGTGACCGTGCCGCCTCCGGCCGCGTCCGCCGCCTCGATCGCGTTGCGGAGCAGGTTCAGCAGGACCTGCTCGATCTTCGCGGGATCGAGGTCGAGCACGACGTCGGTCGAGGGCAGATCCACCTTCACGACGGCCTGCGCGCCGGCGCCGTCCGACGACGCCGCGACGCGCGCCGCCCGCTCGCAGAGCGGGACGACGGGCGTCGGCCGGAGGTACAGCGGCTGCGGCCGGGCGAAGTCCAGGAACTCGCTGACGAGGGCGGACAGGCGGCGGATCTCGTCGCGGACGACGTGGATCGCCTCCTGCGTGTCCGGATCTTTCAGGCCGGCGCGCGCGAGCCCCCGCTCGAGGAAGGTCACGTGGAGCTGCGCGCCGTTCAGCGGGTTCCTGATCTCGTGCGCGAGGCCGGCCGCGAGCGTCCCCACGGCGGCGAGCTTCTCGCTCTGGCGCACGCGCGCGGCGAGCGCGTTCTCGTCGGTCGTGTCCTGCCCGATCGCGAACAGCACCACCTCGTCGTCGGCCGCGGAAGGGGCGTACGCGAGCTGCCAGCGCACCTCGCGGATCTTGCCGGCGCGCGTGCGGACGATGCTCTCCAGCAGATCGACGCTGGCGCGGCGGCCCGCGGCGACGTCCTCCACGAGCGCGCCGTGATCCGCGCGGATCTCCTCGGGGAGGAGCGCCTCGGCGAACGGCATCCCGAGGATGTCCTCGCGCCCGAGCCCCGTGATCCGCTCGGCTTCCCGGTTGAAGAGCCGCACGATCGCGTGCGCGTCGAGGCCCACCACGAGGACGCGGGCCAGCTCGACCGCGCTCTTGTACCGGTGCTCCGTGCGCGCGAGCGTGCGGCCGACCTCCTCGCGGTCCAGGCGCTCGGCGCGCTGCGCGCGCGCGAGGAAGTCGTCGCGGTACGTCTCGAGCATGATGGCGAGCTCGAGATCCAGCACCTTGCTCACCGCCGCCCTGACCGGGATCACCTCCGCGCCGAGCGCGCTTTCGGCGATCTCGTCGAACGCGAGCCGGATGAGCGTCATCGCCGTGAACATGTACCGCTGGGGGAGGCCCACCCGGACGTGGATCCGCCCGATCTTCGCGCTCTCGTCGAAGTACGCGCCGTCGTAGGGCCCCGTGCAGATGCGCGTCATCCAGCGGACGAGCGATCGCTTGAGCCGCTCCACCTGCTCCTCGCCGGTGAAGACGTCGTGCGCGCCCTCGTGCTCGCGGATGCGATCGTAGAACTCGTCGGCGATGCGGGGGAAGTGCGGCTCCGCGTGCGCGCGGAGCGCGGCGAGCCAGCGCTCGTCCTGCTCGCTGAAGCGGACGTACCGCTTGATCTCGTCGAAGAGCGTCTCCTGCGCGGGCACGGCGACCGTGTCTATCACGGCCCCGCTCCCGCCGAGGCGGACCAGGATCGCGCGCGCTCGATCAGCGCCGCGAGCGCCGCCTCGTCCTCGCCGCCGCGCGCGACGAGCTCCGGCGCGAGCGGCGCCTCGTAGTCGACGCCCGCGCCCGGGAGCGCGCCGAGCTCCCCGGCGCCGGCCGCGTGGTAGAGCCCCTTCGGGTCGCGCTCCCTGCAGGTCGCCGCCGCGACGTCCACGTAGACCTCGATGAGCCGCGGCGCGAGCGCGCGGGCGCGCTCCCGGTAGGCGCGGCGGTGCGCCGTCGCCGCCACGATCACGATCGGCCCCTGGCGCGCGAGCAGCGCCGCGAGGCGCGCGAGCGTCTCGTAGAAATCGTCGCGAGCGCGCGGGTCGTAGCCGGGCCGCGGGACGAGGGCGTCGCGCACCTCGTCCCCGTCGAGGACGCAGCTCGCCCGCCCCTCGCCGAGCAGCGCCCGGTGCGCCCGCGCGGCCAGCGTGGATTTGCCCGACGACGGGAGCCCCGTGATCCAGACGACCCCGCCGCTCACGCGAAGAGCCTCTCGGCGTCGTCCGGATCGAAGCGCGGGGCGTCGAGGGCGCGCTCCACGAAGGAGAGCAGCGTATCCCTCGCGCGCGCCGTGACCGCGGGGTACCACCCGGGGTTGGCCAGCACGAGCGCGCGCCACGCGAGGAACGGCGCCGCCACGTCGAGCAGCCCCGCGGCGCCGCTCCAGCCGAGGTAGACCTCCCAGAGCCGCCGCCACAGCGCGCGGAAGCCGCCCTCCCACGCGCCGGGCGCGTCCAGCGCGAAGAAGACGTAGTTGATGGCGAGGCATGTGACGTCGTCCGCGGGATCGCCCTGAGACCCGCGGCTCGTGTCGAGCAGCGTGAGCCGCGACGCCTCGTCGAACACGATGTTGAACGGGTGGAAATCGCCGTGCGTGCGGGCCAGCCGCTGATCTCGGCCGCGGAGCTTCCATCGCCACGCCACGCAGCGCCGCTCGATCGCCTGGAGCCGCTCGGGCGGCGCGCCGGGCACCTCGTCCGGATAGCCGTCGATGATGCCGAAGATGCCTTCACCGTGGCCCACGAGATCGCGCACCGCGCGGCGGTAGCTGCCCGGCTGCGCGCCCTTCGCGCCGTGGAGGGCGATGAGGTACCTGGCGAGCGCCTCGCAGCGCGCGAGATCCTCGGGGCCCGCGCGCCGCTCCTTCGCGATCCGGCGCAGATCCGCGGCGTAGACGTCTCCCTCCGCGTAGGTGGTCAGCAGATAGAACTCGCCGGCGTCGCGCAGCGACACGAGGCGATGGTCGTGGGTCAGCGCGCCGACGTCGACGACGCCGACGTGCGCCGGGATCGATCCTGCGGTGTCGAAGGCGAGCAGCGCCTCCGCTGCCCGATCCGACCGCCGGTCGTGTCCGAACGAATCCGCCGTGGACGTGTGCAGGACCAGCCGCTGCGTCGAGCCATCCGGCCTCTTCACCGTGATCCGGCGCGGTACGCCGTAGCCGGCGGCCTTCTCGGTCAGATCGTGGTTCGAGCCGGCATCCGGCCCCAGGGTGGCGATCTCGACGACCTCCGCGCCCGGCACGACGGCCTCGACGAGCTGGCGTATCGGGCGCGAGAGATCGGGCTCGGACAGGGCTGCCTGGGCGCGCATGGTCTCCTCGAGGGGGGCGGGGTGAGATCCCGACGTGGCCGTCGGATCCGCGAGAGCGGCAAGAAGCAGGCCGCCTCGCTGATGCGCCGGGCCCTACCGCGCGGGGGCCGTGGTCGGCGCCTGGCGTCGACCGGGGCCGGCGGAGGTGGGCGCGGGCAGCGCCGGACCGGCTCGCAGGCTCGCAGGACCTGCGTTACCGCGCGAGGCGTGCGCCGTGCCGTGTCGATCGTCGATGTGGGGAGCGGTGCAGCCGCCCGGCGAGCGACATGTCCCTGGTGGGGTCGCTCGCCAGGCCTCGGATGTCCAGACGGGGGCCTACTTGGCCGGCCACTGGTCCTTGGGGAGGTCCTTGTAGACGTCCTCGACCTTGTGGAAGCCGTCCGCGATCACCGTCGAGGCAAGGTTTTCCTTGTCCACGGCGACCGGCGTGATGAGCACGCTCTGGACGTCCTTCTTGCCGTTGTTGACCGTCTGCGTCTTCTCGCCGACGGGCTCCTTCTTCGCCAGCTTGACGGCGAGCTCGGCGGCCTTCTCGGCGAGCAGCTTGAGCGGCTTGTAGACGGTCATGCTCTGGGTGCCTGCCGCGATCCGCTGGCAGGCGGCGAGCTCGGCGTCCTGGCCCGAGACGCCGACCTTGCCGGCGAGCTTCTGCTCGCCGAGGGCCTGGACCGCCGCGCCCGCGAGCCCGTCGTTCGACGCCACGACCGCCGTGACGTTGTTGTTGTTCTTGGTGAGGGCGTTCTCGGTGATCTTGAGCCCCTCGACCGGCTGCCAGTCCTTGGCCCACTGGTCCGCCACCGTCTTGACGTCGCCCTTGTCGATGAGCGGCTTCAGGATGTTCATCTGCCCTTCGCGGAAGAGCTTCGCGTTGTTGTCGGTCGGGGAGCCGCCGATGAGGATGTAGTTCCCCTTCGGGAACTTCTTCACGAGCGCCTCGGCCTGGAGCTCGCCGACCTTGACGTTGTCGAAGGACACGTAGAGGTCCACGTCGGAGTCGAGGATCAGCCGGTCGTACGCGATGACGGGCACGTTCTGCTTGTGCGCCGACTCGACGATGGTGGCCGTCGTCTTGGCGTTGTGGGGCACGACCACGAGCACGTCGACGCCCTGCGTGAGCAGGTTCTCCGCCTGCGAGTTCTGGAGGGCGTCGTCGCCGTTCGCGGACTGCACGAGGACCTGGGCGCCGAGCGTCTCGGCCTTCGCCTTGAACAGGTCGCGGTCGCGCTGCCACCGCTCCTCCTTGAGGGTATCCATGGAGAAGCCGATGGTGAGCTTCTCCTTCTTCTTCTCCGGACCCTTGGCCTCCGCGCCCTTGGCGGCTGCTGTTGCCTCGGGCTTGTTCGCGCTTGCGCCGCCTTCAGATTCCGGCTTCGAGCAGCCGGCCGAGAACGCGAGGGAGAACAACGCCATGAGAAAGGTGGAGCGACGAATCAAGGTGACCTCCGCGTGAGATGAATGGGATAGGGTCTGTGTTATGGCCGCCGGCGCTACTGCGTCGAGTTGAGCTGGTCGGCGTAGCTCATGATAAGATTCAGGGTTTCCGTGTCGTCATCGTACACCGAGTACCACCCCTGGAGCTCATGGGGCGGATCGCCGATGTAGTCGTTGCCGAGGAGCCAGTAGTCGTTGCCGTCGTCCGACGGCCTCCCGGTCCCGGCCCAGGCCCAGAAGTTGACGCCCGCGAGCTCCGGGTTCTCGACGACGGCGTCGAACATCGAGGCGTAATACTCGTTCCGCTTGGCGACCGTCGACGAGACCGGCTCGGACTTGTCGTCCCGGGCGAGCCCGAACTCCTCCACGACGATCGGCTTGTTCAGCGCCCTCGCGTGCGCGAGCTGCGCGTCGATGTACCCGTTGCTCTCGGTGATGGCGGCCAGGAGCCCCTTGTCGGCGGCGCTGTCCATCGGCAGCGACGGGTCGTACCACTCCCAGTTCTCGGGCCACACGTGGAAGGTGAGGTAATCGATGCCGGGCACGTCGTGGAACGCCTTGTAATCGCTGTTGGCGTAGTCGCCCCAGTTATAGGACAGGTCGCCCTCCGAGCCGATGGAGACGAGGTGGTTCGGGTCGATGTCCTTGATGAACTTCGCGTTCCTCTCGACCCAGAGCTTGAAGAGCGGGCCCCAGCCCTTGAACGATCGCGGCTCGTTCCCGAGCTGCCACGCCATGATCCCCGGATGGTCCTTGAGCTTCTCGATCAGGACCTTGGCCCGGCTGAAGTAGAACTCCTGAGCCTTCTTGTTGCAGAAGAACAGCGACGAGAGATCCATCTGGTCGGGCCAGGGGTTCGTGTTCGGATCGAGCGTGCCCGAGTGAGGGATGGCCCACTCGCCGATGGCCACGGCCTGGCAGTCCTGGCCTGTGCCCTGCTGGAACCGGATCGAGCCGGCGAACGGCACGTGGTGGTCCGCCGCGAGCAGGGCAGCGCCCGTCGTGGGGTGGGTCAGGCCGACCTGGTACGCGCTGAAGTCCTCTCCGCAGGAGAGGGTCGGCTGCTCGTGAGCCCACTTCATGTACTGGGGCATACCGCCGGACCAGTGCCAGAAGTCGTTCAGCGTCATCACCGCCTTCATCCCGCGGCTGTGCATCTCGTCGAGCACCGTCACCAGGTTGTCGGCGAACGCCTCGAGCTGTGCATCGGCGCACGGTTTGTCGGATGATGCCGGAAAGATCCGTTGTGGGCCGTACTGCTGATCGTTCTGCTGCGCCGCAGGGATGTCGCCCTCGCTGAGCGCCATGATCCTGAGGTTCAGGGCGCCGTGGGCCTCGAGGATGTCGAGCTCGGTGCGCAGGCGCTCGCGGCTGATGTAGGGAGCCGACCAGAAGTTCGTGCCCATATACCTGTACGGTTTCCCGTCGAGGCGCAGCTTACTACCTTCGGCGCGGACGTAGCACTTTTCCGGTTGCTGAGCGCAGTCGAGCTCCTGGCCGCCGCCGGTTCCGTCCCCGCCGCCGCCTGTGGCGTCGTTTCCGCCGGTGGCGCCGCTTCCGCCGCCGCCTGTGGCGTCGCTCCCGCCGGTGGCGCCGCTTCCGCCGCCGCCGGTGCTGCCGGACCCGCCCGTGCCGCCGGAGGGCGTGGGGTCCGCCGGGTCGGAGGAGGAGCATGCGGCGAGGGAGAGCAAACCCAAAGCGAGCAAGAAGGTCTTCTTCATGGTCGGTTCCTCATGTGGTTCGAGTGTCGTTCCTCACGGATCGCTGAGCCCTGCAGCCCGGAGCGCGCGTCCGGTTCGCAGGGATCTGCCGAGCTGCTGCGCCACCGTCGCGGGGCGGCATCGCCGGCGGCACCGGTGAGCTCCCGCGGATTCCGCGACGATACAAATCTCCGCTCCGGGTGGTCGCTCGCGCGCCGGCGTGGCTCGTGGCAGACCACTTAAACGGTTCAGCGTCAACAGGGAACAGGTCGGCCGGTATGGCGCCTTTCGCAGGGTGCGTCTCCGGGCGCGCCGGGGGGATTCCAGGCTAGACTGGGCGGGTGAGCCGATCCGCCGGGCGGCGGCTCCGTGGAGGACGGGGGATGTCGCCGAGCTTGATCCTGTTCGCGGTGCCGGCCTTCTTCGCGCTCATCGGCGTCGAGCTCTGGCTCTGCCGCCGCCGCGGGCGCCCCGACTACCGCTTCTCCGACGCGCTCGCCAACCTCTCGTGCGGGGTCGGGCAGCAGGTCATCGTCTCCGTCGTGAGCGGCGGCGTGCTCGTCTATCTGTTCCTGTTCGAGCGCGCCGCGCTCGCGCGGCTGCCGGAGGGCGCGTCGTGGAGCTGGGCGGCCTGCTTCGTCGCGGTCGACCTCTGCTACTACTGGGCGCACCGCGCGAGCCATCGGGTGAACTTCATGTGGGCCGCGCACGCGGTCCATCACCAGAGCGAGGACTACAACCTCTCGGTCGCGCTGCGCCAGAGCTGGCTTCAGCGGGCCCTCTACTGGCCATTCTTCTGGCCGCTCGCCGTGCTCGGCTTCCCGCCGGCGATGGTCGTCACGACGTATACGCTGAACATCCTCTATCAGTTCTGGATTCACACGCAGCTCGTCGGCCGCCTCGGTCCGCTGGAGTGGGTGCTGAACACGCCATCTCATCACCGCGTGCACCACGGCGTCGACTCCGCGTATCTCGACAGGAACCACGGCGGCGTGCTCATCGTCTGGGATCGGCTGTTCGGCACCTTCTGCGCCGAGGGGGCGCCCCCGCGGTACGGCGTGGTCCAGCCGCTCGCCAGCTTCAGCGCGCTGCGCGCCAACGTCGACCCGTGGCGGAGGCTCGCGCGCATGGCGGCGGCGGAGCCGCGCCTCTCCGGCAAGCTGCTCGTCTGGTTCCGGCCGCCGGAGTGGCGGTCCACGGCGACTTCGCCCGACGAGGGCCCGCTGCGCACCGACCCGGATTACGTCCTTCACGACGTGGCGCGCCCCGGCCGGGCGCGCGCGCTCGCCGCGGCGCTCTTCCTCGCGGCGCTGCTCGGCGCGATCGTGTACCTCTACGCATCGCCGCACATGGCCGCGGGCCCGCTGTGGGCAGGGGCGGCCGTCCTCCTCGCGGCGCTCGCGGCGGTCGGCGCGCTGCTCGACGGGCCGACGAGCCTGGCGGCGCAGGGCGGGGCGGCGCTAGAGCCCTCGTCGTCCTGCGGCGCCCCCCTCGTCGACCCACGCGCGCGCTAGCTCGAGCGTGCGTGCGTTCTCCTCGACGCGCTGGAGGAACTGGTCGCGCCGCGCGGCATCGTCGAGCTGGGCGGCGACGTCGAGGAGCCTCGTCCGGGCGTGCGCGATGGCGGTCCGCGCCGCCGGGAGGTCGCCCGCCGCGTACAGCGCCTCGGCGTGGACAAGGCGGGTGAACGCCGCGCCCTCCTCGACCATGCCCAGCCGATCGAGCAACGCGACCGCCGCGCGCGCCTCGGCGAGCGCCTCGGAGGTCTCGCCGCGCGCGAGCAGGACGGCCGCCAGCGTCGCCCGCGCCAGCACGACGAGCGGACCTATCCTCTCCAGCTGAGCCACGGCGCCCCGGGCCTCGGCCTCGGCGCCGGCGAGATCGCCCGCGCGCAGCAGACACCCGGCGAGGTAGGTGCGCGACGCGCCCGCGAGCCGGCGATCCCCCTGCGCCTCCAGGAACGCGATGGCCTTCCTCAGGGCCTCGCGCGCCTCGTCGAGCGCGCCCAGGCGGCAGAGGGGCGCGCCGAGGGTGCTCCACGCGACCGCCATGCAGCCGTCGAGGCCCATGCGCTCGGCGTCCGCGAGCGCGGCGCGGAGGATGGCCTCCGCCTCGGCGTACGCGCCGAGCTGGTGCTCCTGGAAGCCGAGATCGAGCCGGCAGAAGCAGGCCAGGCGCAGGTTCCCCGCGCGCTCGTGGGAGGCGACCGAGCTCGCGAACAGCGCCCGGCCCGAGCCGTATCGGCCCGCGTACAGCTCGCGCCAGCCGCGCTCGCGGAGGACGAGCCCGCTCACGGCCGGATCGTCGCAGAAGCGCTCGGCCGCGGCGTCGAT
Organism: Sorangium sp. So ce693; assembly: GCF_051521375.1. NCBI lineage: Bacteria > Pseudomonadati > Myxococcota > Polyangiales > Polyangiaceae > Sorangium > Sorangium sp. So ce693. Next base: position 8,885,542 of record NZ_CP150347.1, on the reverse strand, counting down.
GAGCGCCTGGAGCGGCGTGGCGTGCGCGTAGAGGCCGCTGATCGTCAGGTAGAGCGCCGTCCCCGCGGACGCCGCCAGGAGCGGGCCCGTCGCGCCCTCTCCGGTCCAGGCGTCCGCGAGATCGCCGCTGAGGCTTGCGAGGCGATCGTGCTGCCCCAGCCGGGCCAGCACGATCGCGGCCTCGCGCACGGCGGCGTACCAGGGCGCGCTGCGCCGGGGCAGCTCCTCCACCGCCATGGTCGCCCAGCGCGCGGCCTCGACGAGCTCGCCGCGCCAGTGGTGCGCCTCGGCCCGGTGCAGGAGGACCTCGCCCCGCGCCTCGCCGCTGATCCCGAGCTCGATGGCGCGCCCGGTCCACGAGAGCACCACGACGAGGTCGTTCGCGGCGAGCGCCTGCGCCGCGGCCTGATGGTAGAACGCGGCGGCGCGCAACGGCTCGCCGCCCCGATCGAAGTGCTCGGCGATCACCGCGGCCGAGGGCTCGGCCGCGCGCTGGAGCCACTCGCCGGCGAGCCGGTGGCCGAGCGCGCGATCCTGGTCGGTGAGCATCCCGTAAGCCGCCTCGCGCACGAGCGCGTGGCGGAAGACGAGCTCCCGCTCCCCCTCGAACCTCGCCTCGTCGCGCGCACCGATCCATTCCAGCCGCTCGAGGCGATCGAGGTGCTCCGCGAGCCCGGAGACGCCGCCGGGGCCTCCGAGCAGCGCCTCCACCGCGCCGCGCCAGAACACCCGCCCGAAGATGCTCGCCGCGCGCAGCACCTGCCGCGCCGCGCTGTCGAGGCGCTCCAGCCGGGATTGCACCATCGCCAGCACGGTCTCCGGAAGCGCGCCCTGGCTCCCCTCGGAGGTCGCCCGGATGAGCTCCTCCAGGTAAAACGCGTTGCCGTCGGCCTGCGCCACGAGCTGCGTCACGGTCTCGGCGCTCACCCCATCGCCGAGGACCTGCCGCACGAGCCGCGCGCCCGCCCGGGGGCTCAGCTCCTTGAGCCGCAGCTCCTGGAGATCCCTGTGGGCCCAGAGCCCGGGGAACAGCGTGTACACCTCGGGGCGCGCCAGGGCGAGCACCAGGAGGGGCTGGTCCACGAGCCGGCGCAGCGCGTCGTTGATGAACTGGACCGTCGGCAGGTCGCCCCAGTGCAGGTCCTCCAGCACGAGGAGGAGCGGCTGCGCGGCGCACGCGGCGGAGGCGAAATCGAGCCAGGCCCTGCGCATCTGATCGCCCATCAGCGGGGCGTCCTTGCGGGCGGCGCGGAGCGGCGCGCTGTCCTCGTCGGGGAACGGCGTGCCCAGGAGCTCGCCGAGGAACTCCGCCACGCGCTGCGCGTCGGCCGCGCGGACGCGCTCGGTCACCCGCGCGAGCAGCTTCTCCCGGCGCGCCTCGATCGGCTCTCGGTCGCGGATCCCGCACGCGCCCTGGAGGGCCTGCCGCAGCATCCCGAACGGGGCGCCCTTGCGGAGCGGGTCGCCGCGGCCGATCCAGACCGCGACGGGCTCGTCGCGCTGCCGGACGCGGCGGATGATCTCGTAGGCGAGGCGCGACTTGCCTATCCCCGCCGGCGCGGTGACGAGCACGGCGCGCGCCCGCGACTCCTCGATGCTCCCGGCGAGGAGGGCCTCGAGGGTGGCCATCTCCCAGTCGCGCCCGACGCAGGCCGTGGGCCTGCCGAGCAGCATGCGCGCGCCGCGGGCGAGCGGCTCCTCGCCTCGGAGCCACAGGCCCGCCTCCGTCTCGACGACCTCGAAGCGGGCGTCGAGCAGCGCGGCGGTCACCTCGTCGATGGCGATGGGCGCGATGGGCGCCCCGCGGCCAGCCGCCGGCGCGCCCGGGAGCGCCGCCGCGGGCTGCGCCAGCATCCGGACAGCGCGGTCGATCACGTCGCCGACGGGCCGGCCGCACGTGACCTCCACGCGGCCGGTCGTGAGGACCACCGGACGGTCCCCGCTGGCGGCGCGGAGCAGGAGCGCGCAGCGAGCTGCCTGCGTGGCCTGATCCGTCGCCACGCCTGCTCCCAGGAGGATCACCAGGATCGACCCGTCCGCCAGGAGCTCCAGGCACGCGCCGAGCGCCTCGATCTCCCGGCGCAGCTCCGGCGACACGACAGCGACCAGGGTCTCCGAGTCGGCCCTCGCCGGGCAGGCGGCGACCCGCGGCGCCGGCCCCATCATCACCACCGAGAGCACCCGCCGCTCCTTGCGGGTCAGCGAGGACTGGCGGGTCGGGTTCGAGCGCGGCGTCGACGGCGCGCTCGACAGCGGCGAGACGCCCATGGCCTCGAGCGCCGCCGCGATCTCCGCGCCGTCGCGGGGGCGATCGTCCGGGTCCTTGGCGAGCATCCGGGCGCAGAGCGCGTCGAGGGCGGGGGGGACGTCGGGGCAGAGGGAGCTCACCCGCGGCACCTCGTCGAGGAGGATCTTCGCGAGGACCGCCATCAGGTGAGCGCCGCAGAAGGCCGGCTGGCCCGTGAGGCACTCGAACAGCACGCAGCCGAGCGCGAAGACGTCGGCGCGCGTGTCGACGTCCTGCCCGCTCCGGGCCTGCTCTGGCGCCATGTACGCGGGGGTCCCGACGAAGGCGCCTGTCCGCGTGAGCCGCGTGGCCTCGGGGAGCCCGGCGATGCCGAAGTCGAGCAGCTTCACGCGCGCGGCGTCGCCGTTCACCAGGAACAGGTTGCTCGGCTTGAGATCGCGGTGGACGATGCCGCGCGCGTGGACCGCCGCGAGCGCGGCGGCGGCGCCCACCGCGAGCGCGATCGCCTCGTCCACGGTGAGCACCTGGCGCTGGAGCCGCTGCTCGAGATCCTCGCCATCGAGCCACTCCATGGCGAGCCACGGCGCGCCCGATGCGCCGAGCCCGTGCGCGACGTAGCGCACGATACCTGGGCACGACAGCTCTGCGAGCACCCTGGACTCGCGAGAGAGGCGCGATTCGTCGCCGGCCCTCTGTTCGTCGAGGCACACTTTGATGGCCACGAGCTCGCCCGAGCGCCGATCGATCGCCTGGAAGACCGCCCCCATGCCGCCGACGCACGCCTGGCTCACGATCTCGAAGCGGTCTCCGAGCACTTCCCCTGGTTGCATCACCTCGAGTATCGGCGCCCTCGACCGTGAAAGTCCACGACGAGCGCCAGGGCTCGCCGCCGAGGCCGATCGGCGCGGAAGTGCGGAGCGTCGCCCCCATCTCCACGGACAGCGCCGCCGCCGTCCGTCCAGCAGGGACGATGGGCCATCGGACGATTTCTTGTGAAGGATCCTGAGTCGTCTGTCCCCTCAACGCCTGTCGCTGTTCCCCGAGACCGGTGTTCCGATCCTCCGTGAGCAGCTCAGATCGGGGGACAACCTCTCTGACGTGGCCGGGGCGGTGTGCGCCGGCGCCGCGCCGCAGTTGGCTCTGCAGCATCGCCCCGCCGGGGGCGAAGCCGGGCCGACGTGGACGAGCGCCCGCAGGCCGTGGAGCATGTAGAAGGAGGCCCCTTCGATGGGTGGGTAAGCCGTTGATCGGGTGTCGCTTTCCAGGGAGAGCGGATTGCGTGATTCAAAGAATGTTCTGCGACCCGGGGGCAGGCCGCTGCTGACTGTCGGATGATGGCTGATGCGCCGTGAACGACACGGGCCCGCCCGGGGCAGCGGCTGCCTCGGCGAGCGTGCCCCTCCGCGCCTCGCTGGGCCGCCGGGCGACGGGAAACGGGCAACGCCCCTTGCCAGATGGACAGGACCGACGCCGCGCCGCCCCCGGCTCCGGCTCGCACCGCGAGCGATTTGCGCCATGGCGATGACAACCGGTCACAAGGCTGCTCCGTCGCTGCCGGCGAGGCCCCGTCCCGTCGGAGCGCGGTGCACGGTGCGTGCCAGCAAGCCGCGCTGCGGCGCCTAGAGGGGGCTAGAGGGGGCTAGAGGGGCCAGAGGGGCTAGAGCCGCCAGAGCCGCCAGACGTGGAGCACCAGGGCGGCAGCGACAATCCCAAACAATTCAAAAAATTCGAACATCAACTTGCCACCGAACCCCGACTTGCTATATCTTACATGAAGTATGATGCGCCTAGCTCTCGGATATTCTTCATCTTTGTAGCAGAGCAACCGCATTCGAGGCGCGCTTCTTCTGTCTCTGTGTCACCTGCTTGGCTGGTAAAAAGCCGCGAAGAATTTCCTGCTCAAGGCCGCTGCACATCCTAGCTGAATTGGCTCTCGACGAACCGTCGAGATGGCGCGAATCATTGGGTTCGCTGGACTGGTTGGTATTGTCATTGTCACGAGTTGGCGATTCGTCCTGAGCGACGAGCGCCACCCCATGGCCTTGATCGGGCGGAGCCTGACGATTCCATGCCTCGTCGAGCTCTGGTCCGCTGTGCTCGTGTGATTCGGGCTCGAGGTCCCGAATCGGCGCCCGCCGGCGGAGATTCATTCGGCATAGGGTCGATATCCTGAAGTGAGAGGGAGCAGTCCATCGTGAACAAGAACATTCTGTCTGGCGCTGCCTTGGTAGCAGCCATTTCCGTTGGTATTGCCGCAGGGGCTCCCAGCACCGCCTACGGTGTGACGACCTCCGTTGGCGTTCCCGCTATCGACGTATCTGAGCTCACGATCGCGAAGGTGCAGTGGGCGTACATGATGCGCCGTTACACGGCGGAGGCTCTGACGAACGCCTATCTCTCGAGGATCGCGCAGTACGAGTCCTCCTACAACGCGTTCACCTCGTTCAACCCGAACGCCATCGCCCAGGCGCGCGAGATCGACAGGAAGCGGAGGAACGGCGTGGCCCTCGGCCCCCTGGCTGGGATCCCCGTCGTCATCAAGGAGTCGATGGATCACGTCGGCTTGCCGTCGACGGCAGGCTGGGCTCCGCTCAGCTCGCAGGTCGCCGGCGGTGTCGATCTGCTCCCCATCAAGAACTCCGTCGTCGTCGATCGGTTGATCGCCGCCGGGGCCATCATCCTCGGGAAGACGAACATCCCGGCCTTCAGCGACGACGGCACCCGAGCGAACAGCAGCTGGGCGGGGCCCACCTACAACGCCGTGGATCCGACGCTGGTGCCCGGGGCGAGCAGCAGCGGTACGGCCACGGCGGTGGCCGGCAACTTCGCCGTGCTTGGCCTCGCGGAGGAGACGGGCGGATCGATCCAGAACCCTGCGGCCGCGCAGAGCCTCGTCGGCATCAAGCCGACGTTCGCCCTCGTCCCCACGGCCGGCGTCGTGCCCCTGGCCGCCAGCACGAGGGACGTGGTGGGCCCGATCGCGCGGACTGTCCGCGACGCCGCCGTGGTGATGGATGTCCTCGCGGGCTACTCCCCGGAGGACCCCAAGACGAGCCTCTCCAATGGACACCTGCCCGTGGGCGGCTACACGAGCCGGCTGAGCCAGAGCGCCCTCTGCGGAAAGCGAATCGGCCTGTATGGCCCAGGGTGGCGCCACGGCGGCCTGTCTCCTGAGACGCAGGCGCTGTACGAGCAAGCGGTCGAGGAGCTGGAGGACCAGGGCGCGATCGTCGTCGAAGATCCCTTCGCCGGGAGCGGCTTCGCCGATCTGGCCTTGCCCGATGAGCCCTATGACATGCGAGGGACGGAGTCTGTGGCCTACGACTTCCAGCGCTACCTCAAGGGGGTGAAGGTCGGCGGCACCATCGTCGGATCGATCGACGGACTGGCGGCCTTCACGGGGATATCTCCGTTCGAGCCGGTCGACGGTCCGCTGTCCTGGTATGTCGACAAGCTCCCCGTGCTGGCCTCCTCGCTGCTCTTCCCCGAGGACGCGCCCGATCTGTCGGGCTTCTGGGCCCTGCGCGACCAGTACGTGAACGTCTTCGACTCCGTGATGACGGTGCACGATCTGGACGGCCTCGCGTTTCCGCAGACTTACGACACGCTGCCGGAGCTGTCTGGCTCGGACACCTATCCCGCGACGACGGAGTCCGCGATCAACATCGCGGGCTTGCCCGGGGTGGTCGTGCCCGCTGGTCAATACAGCGACGGGGCTCCCTTCAGCCTGATCTTCGTCGGCCCCCGCTGGAGCGAGGCCGAGCTGCTGGGGTTCGCCTACGATTACGAGCAGGCGACTGAACACAGGATCGAAGCTCAGCTGACGTCGTGGTGAGCTCGCGCCTCGCACCTCCGGCGCTGCCGGGGGTGCGAGGGACGAGCGTGGGCGGCACGGCCCTCACGGGCCGCAGCCGGGGGGGATGGTGCCAGGCGCCAAGGCGCATGCTGGCACATCCGCGGCACACATTGCGTGTCACACCGCCATTTGCCGTGGTTTTTGTTGGCCGTCACGTTGGCGCTGGTCATGCAGTGGTGGACGACATGAAGACAAGGAACGCTTCCATGCTGGTTGTCCTGGCGCCCCTCCTGCTGGCCGCCTGTAACGTGAGCTTCATCGAGGGCGCGACGGACGACGGCGGCGCGAACGACCCCGCCGAGCTGCCGATCGAGAGCGGTTCGAACGACCCCGCCGCTCCGCCCGTCGAGAGCGGCTCGATCGACACGGCGGGCAGCGGCAGCTCCGGGGGTGACGCGGAGCCAGGTGATGCGTTGCCGGCCGTCGCCTTGACGCGCGCTCAGATGGATGTGCTCTGGGACCGGTACTGGGAGAGCCAGGGTGACGTCGGGGGCAGCAGCGGGTCGGGCGGCGGCGACAGCCCGGCGCTCGATCCCGACGACCTCTTCCTTCGTGCCTCGGATCTGGGGGTCTCGTGCGGCTCCCCGACCACGCAACTCCGCTGCGGCGGGCACTGGCAGTTGAGCCTCGTGCTACCCAGCGCCTACCAGCAGGTCGGCGTCTACGATCTCGAGGATCCCGCGCTCATCAGCTATAGCTACATGAGCGAGACGGGTGAGCCCTACTCTCCGCGGCCGGACGACTGCCCGTGGGGAGGCGGGTCGTTCGGGCCGGGCACGCTCGAGATCCTCTCCATCGACAACGCCGAAGTGCGCTTCCGCCTCACCCTGGGCTCGCTCTGGGACGCCGATCCCAGCGGCGAGTACACTGCTCCGCGCTGCCCCTGAGGCGCAGGCGTCCTCGGTCGGTCCAGCGGTGGGTCTCTTCCGGTTTTCCGCCGAACGTGGCGAGGGGACCGTCCATGTGCGGGATGGCCAGTCGGACGGGGACAGGGCCATTCCGGTGAACCATCGAGCCGAGTGCGTCAGGCGCGTCACGTTGTCCTCGAGGCCGTGCGCGCTCGCGGCTGAGCCGGTGGGGGGCGGGCTCGGCGATGGCCGCTTCGCTGAGCTCGCCGTCGGTGCTCGGAGCACATCGGAGCTGGCAGGCTCGAGTACTCGGGTGACCGGGATGAGGCGATGATAGCGTGCGAGCGGGGGGGCGAAGCCGCTTCCGTTCGCGCTCGCGTTGCTCCAAGGAGCCGCGCGCGCTGCCCTGGCGACGATGCCGTGAACACGGCTCCACGGGGTAGCATCCAAGTGTTCATCAACTGGAGGTCCCATGCGCGATTCTCGTACGCTGATCAGCATCGCCGCCGCATCGCTCCTGTCGCTCACGGCCGCGGCTGCGCTGGCCCAGGAGGCGCCGCTTCTTTACCTCTCGAGCCCGCGCCCGCACACCGTCATTTCCGGGAACGTGCCGCTCGACGTGAGGTGTTTCGCGACATCGACCCAGGAGTGCCAGCGCCTTTGCGTGGAGGTCCGAGGCCGGACGCAGACGGCGAGCGCTTGCGTCGACCGCACCCCGAGCACGCCGCCGGGGACGTTGATGCTCCTCACACGCCCCTTCCCGGCGTTCGAATCGGGGGAAGAGCTCACGCTCACGATCTCTGGTGGTGTGAGCGCCGGCACCGCGTCGTCGGCGACCTACGGGCCGCTCTACATCGAGCGCAGCCCGAAGCTCGTCGCGGTGCATCGCGTCCAGGGCGCGATCCTCGATTTCGACGCCGATCGTGTCCTGTTCCTGAATCAGTTCCAGCCGCTCGGCATCCTCGACCGCGCCTCGCAGCAGGTGAGCTGGCTCGCGACGCTACCGCAGGATCCGCCCGGGAGCACCCCCACCTACGGCGCGCTCACGCCGTCGGGCGCCGCGATCCAGTCCGGGTATGGTCGCATCTTCACGTCGGTCAACGGCGTGTGGACAAGGATCACTTCGGGCCGGCTGGACGCGGTGAACGGCGACTCGCTGGTGTGGGTCACGGAGGACGGGGGCAGGGCGTACGCGCACACGCTGTCGACGGGGCGCAGCCGGGGCATCTGGAGCCGGACGGGCAGCGACTCGCCGTTCCAGGCCGACATCGCGGCCTCCGGCGACATCTATTACGCAACGTACGAAGAGCCGTTCATCCGCCACCTGCTCGTGGGCACCCTCGGAGATCACCCGGGCAACCTGGAGCGGCCCATCACCGACGGGACGAACGTCGCCGGCCGGTGGTCGGACGGGAGCACGAGCTCGAGCTTCCTGTACACGGCGGATGGCGAAGAGGTGGCTCTCGGCGACTCGATCGCTGGCGACCCCGCGGGGCTGCTCCTGCACGCGGGGCACGCCGGGTTCCTGAGGAGCGACGGGGATGTGAACCAGGTGTGGCTGCGGACCCCGGACGGCGAGCTGCACCAGCTCAGCTCCTTCGAGACCTCGAGCCAGTTCGATCAGCAGAAGCTCCGGATCGGCCACGACGGCATCAGCGATTCTGGCGAGGTGGTGTTCCTCAACGAGGGCAAGCGTTACATCGGCCGCGCGGGCGCCGCGCCCGAGGAGATCAGCAGCGCGCTCGGCCACGCGCGCTGGTTCGACGGGAGCTGGTATGTGACGCTCGGCAACACGCTGTTCCGGGTCGAGGCGGCCGGCGCCGCAGCGCCGCCGGTCGCTGCGCTGCGAGCCGGCTCGAAGGGCCTGGAGGGCGGCTACAAGGAGGTCGTCGTCCGGCCGATCGCCGACGACGCGCTGGAGGAGGAGCCGGCGCTGCTGAGGCGCCACGAGTCCGACGCTTTGCCGGCTCTGTCGGACCTCGAAGAGGCGACCGGTCTCGCCGGCGACGCGCCCGACGGTGCGCAGGCGGCGGCCGGGTGCAGCGCCGGCGGCTCGGCGGGCCCGGGCGGCGGCGCCGCTGCGTTCGCCGCGCTCGCGGGCCTCGCGCTCGCGCGGCGGCGCCGGCGGGCGTAGCAAGCCACGCGCGCGGAGCGCCGAAGGCGTCGTGGAGGGCCTGGTTCCGGAGCGGGTGACCGCGGCTCTGGCGACACGGTGTCGAGCATCCTGTTGAGGGACTGCCATCCTGGCAGGCCAGGCGCCTGGCCACGGCGCGTGGCGGCGCTGATCTCCGCTGCGCTCTCCGGGCACGGAACGTGAAGGGCGCTCTCGCATGGCCATCGAGACGATACCCATCGATCGCGAGGACCGCCTCGCCGGCGTCCTCCTTGGGACGGCGGTCGGCGACGCGCTCGGCCTGCCCAGAGAGGGCCTGTCGCGTCGCCGCGCCGCCCGCCTTTTCGGCGCGTCGCCGATCGAGCACCGCTTCGTGCTCGGCCGCGGGATGATCAGCGACGACGCCGAGCACGCGTGCATGACGGCCCAGGCCCTCCTGGCCGCGCCGGGGGACGCGGCGCGGTTCGCGCGCGCGCTCGCGTGGCAGCTCCGCGGCTGGCTCGCCTCGCTGCCGGCGGGCGTCGGTTACGCCACGTTGCGGGCAATCCTCAAGCTGTGGCTCGGTTTCTCTCCGGAGCGGAGCGGCGTCTTCTCGGCCGGCAACGGCGCCGCGATGCGCGCGCCGATCCTGGGCGCGGCGCTCGCGCTCACGCCGTCGCGCATCGATTCGATGGTGCGCGCCTCCACCCGCCTCACGCACACCGATCCACGCGCCGAGGAGGGCGCGCGGATCATCGCCCTTGCCGCCGCGTATGCCGCGGTGCGCACTCCTGAGCAGGTGAATCCGGCCGAGCTGCTCCCGATGCTCCGCGAGCGCGTCGCGGACGAGGAGCTCCGCCGCAGGCTCGACCGCGCGGCGGAGCTGCTCGGCCGGCGCGCCTCGCCGGAGGACTTCGTTGCAGCGATAGGCCTCCATCAGGGCGTGAGCGGCTTCATCGTGGACACCGTTCCAGCGGCCCTGTTCTGCTGGCTCGCGCACCCGAGCGATTTCCGCCGCGCGGTGGAGGACGTGATCCTGCTCGGCGGCGACGCCGACAGCACGGGCGCGATCGTCGGCGGCCTCGCGGGCGCGACGCTGGGAGCGCGCGGGATCCCTGGCGCGTGGCTCGACGGGATCGCCGATTTCCCGCGGTCGGTCGCGTGGATGCGGCGGCTCGGCGCGCGGCTCGCGCGGTGTTTCCGGGGCGAACAGGGGGAGGGCGCCGCGGCGGGGGAGGCGCGAACCGCCCGAGCGGAGGGGCCTCTCGGCCTCTTCTGGCCGGCATTGCCGTTGCGCAACCTGGTTTTCCTGGTGCTGGCGCTGGGCCACGGATTCCGGAGGATGCTGCCTCCCTATTGAGCTCGGAGCGCCCCCTCCACCGGAGAGCGCTCCCGAACCCGTTCGCGTGCCGGCTCGATGGAGCAGGGCGTCTGCTCGACCCCAGCGCACCTCGGCCGGAGCGGCCTTTGCGCGCCGCGCGTCCTCAGCCATGGCATGATGCCTCTCCCGGGCCGCCCATGCGCTTCGTCACGTACACCCCGCCTCCGCCACTCGGCCGCTTCGTCCGCCTGCTCTGGTACTACGCCGCCCCCGAGCTCCCCGACCTGCTGGAGCGCGTGCTCCCCAGCGGCGCCATGAGCCTCCTCATCAACCTCGCCGAGGACGAGCTGCGCTGGTACGACGGCGCTGCCGACGGCGGCGCCGCTCGCTGCCACCGCCTCTCCGGCATCGCCGTCTGCGGCGCCCACGCCGAGCACTTCGCCATCGACTCGGCGGAGCAGCGCGCGATCGTCGGCGCCGAGCTCTCCCCGGGCGGCGCGGCCCCGTTCTTCGGCCCGGACGCCGGGGAACTCGGCGGCGCCCACGTCTCGCTCGACGCGCTGTGGGGGCGCGAGGCCGCCCTCGTCCGCGAGCGCGTGCTCGAGGCGAAGACCCCCGAGGAAAGGCTCCGCATGCTCGAGTCCGCCCTCGCAGCGCGCCTTCTCCGGCCGCGCGCGCCGCTCGAGCGCGATCGCTCGGTCGACTTCGCGCTCGCCGCGTTCGCGGACCAGGCCCGGGCGTGGACCGTGGCCGACGTGACAGGGCAGCTCGGGATGAGCTCGAAGCGGTTCATCCGGAGCTTCACCGAGCGCGTCGGCCTCACCCCGAAGCGCTATTGCCGTGTGCAGCGCTTCCAGCAGGCGGTCTCCGCGATCGAGCGCGGCGAGCGCGTCTCCTGGGCGGGCGTCGCGGCCGCGTGCGGCTATTACGACCAGGCGCACTTCATCCACGACTTCCGCGCGTTCGCCGGCCTCACGCCCACCGAGTACGTGACCAGGCGCCGCGAGCGGAACCATGTCCCGCTCGACGGCTGACCGCCGACGCTGGCCGAGCCGGCGCTGCCGGCTCAGCCGGCCGGCATGTTTTTACAATACCCGCTCCGGCCGCGTGGGCATCCTTCGCCCATGACCCAGCGACCACACCCCATCGCCCCGCCCCCGTACCACGCCGTCGTGCCGCACCTCGTCGTCGCCGGCGCGCCCGACGCCATCGCGTTCTACAAGAAGGTGTTCGGCGCGACCGAGAAGCTGCGCCTCGCCGACCCGAAGCTCGGCGGCGCCATCGTCTGCGCCGAGCTCGTGATCGGCGACTCCATCGTCAGCGTCGCCGACGAGGCCCCCCAGTGGAACGCGCGCGGCCCGAAGGCGCTCGGCGGCTCGCCGATCGTCCTCACGCTGAACGTCGAGGACCCCGACGCGGTCGCCGCGCGCGCCGTCGAGGCGGGGGCCAAGATCATCTACCCGATCGCGGACCAGTTCTACGGCCGGCGGGAGGGCAGGATCGAGGACCCGTTCGGGCACCAGTGGATCCTGTCGGCCTTCATCGAGGACGTCTCGGTCGAGGAGATGCAGGTGCGCATGGCGAGGTGGTGGGAGGAGCAGGGCCCGAGCGGCGCCTGACCTGCGCCGCGTCGGCCGCGTCGGCCGCGCGCCACTACGCCGCCGCGCCGCCGCCCGCGCCGGCCGCGGGGCGGCGCGGCCGCAGGCTCACCGGGCCCATCGCTTCCGGGCCCGGAGCGTGGACGCGGCGGCCCTCGCCGGCTCCGGCTCGTGCGGCAGATCGTGCGGCGTGGCGCCGCACGTCACGCAGGCCTCCAGCTTCGTGGATCTCGGCGCGTGCGACGACTCCGGCGCCATGCCGGCGTCGGGCCAGCCGCACGACACGAGCTCGCTCCCGGCGTCCGTCGGCGTGAGCGAGTCCGCCATCGAGTGGACCGAGCGCTTCATCTCGGTGAGGCGCGCCAGCTGAAGGACGAGCGCCGTGAGCCGGGCCGGATTGAACGGCTTGAGCAGGACGTGGTGATACACGGCCTCCTTCGAGCGCGTGTACTCCTCGGCGCCGGTGATGAGGAGACAGCTCGTGTACACGGGCATGTTCGCCACCCTCCGGAGCAGCTCGTCCCCTTTCATCCCAGGCATCACCACGTCGGAGCAGACCAGGTGAAACTCCCTGGCTTCGAGCAATACGAGCGCCTGCTCCGCCGACGTACATTCCACGACGTCGACGTCCCCGGAGAGGACTGCGGAGATGGACCTCAGCGCCCTTTCGTCGTCGTCGACGACGAGGACGCAATACTTTCGTCGGGAAGACGAGATCGTGGCGTCCCTGTGCTGACCCTGCGAAGAGGTGCGATGGACTCTTACGGTCGATGACACGGTGGCTGCCTCCCTGCGACGATGGCGGGCCCGCATCTCCTGCCGCTTTGCCGCGGAGTTGCGCGAGCGCGCTTGCGTGGTGTCGAGGGCCTGCACGGCACCCCCCGGCGCCGACGGCCTCTTCTATTGAGGTGTACACGACGATGTTTGTTCGAGTCAACCGCGCAACATGCTCTCTCGACAGGCCAGCGCGAAGATCTCGAGTTCCGTTCGACCTGCTTGGACGGTGTCGTGGAGGCACTCGGGACGTCGAAGATGCAACGCGAACGGCCCAGTTCAGTGCGGCTGCGGGCGCGCGCCTCGGGTCACGGTCGCGATGCACGGTGGAAACAAATGCAACTTGTTCGAATCTTCACATGGGTGTCGTGTGAGCTACTGCACTCGCGATGCCCTTCTTCTCTTCTTCGCACGCTTTCACACGGTTTCGCACGGCTGGCACTTACGTGCTGATCGGGACTTCCCTGTTTCTGTCGGGGCTTCCCCTGTCTCAGCTGCCATGTTCGTGTGGAGCTGGCGTTTTCGTGCTCTGCAGCTTGCGTCAGCCCGTGCGATCGCCCGCGTCGAGCCATGGGCGAACTGCGGCAGCGACCGGCAGGTGGCTCGAACACTCCTGTTGAGTCCGCCAAGCGATGGCTCGTGAAACGCTCCTGCTCGATGCGGGCGATGTTTGCGGCGATTACCGCTGTGCCGGCGCCCTCTCCGCTCGTTGGCCCAGGCGAGCGCCGACTACGACGCTCTCTTCCACGTCCTCCACGCGCGGCCCCGAACACGGCGGCGCGCCGCTCTCCGCGCTTTGCGCGGCCGTCGACGGCGAGATCGTCCCCGCGAGGACGACGCGCGCCGCGCGGTCGAGCGTGCCCCCGCTGGCGCGCCCTGCCGCCGGCGCCGCTCGCCCGCGTGGCTGGCGGCGCGGCGCTCGGGGGGCCCTGCCCCCACGGGATCTCGCGCCGACGGCCGGCGCTCTCCATCGCGCCGCCGCCGCCGCGCCGCGCTCCCGCCACGCGGCGCGATCCCGTGCGCGCTCCCGCGCACCTCTGGCCCACGTGAGGGTAGACTCGGCGCAATGTTCTGGTTCGATGCCGTCCTGCTCGGGGTCCTCGAGGGCCTGACCGAGTTCCTTCCCGTCTCGTCCACCGGTCATCTCATCCTGCTCGGCGCGTGGCTCGGTCACCAGAGCGAGGCGGCGAAGACGCTCGATATCGTGATCCAGCTCGGCGCGGTCCTCGCGGTCGTCGTCTATTTCCGCGAGCGCCTCTCGACCACCGTGCGCGGCATGGTCCGGCGGGATCCGGACAGCCTCCGCCTCGCGCTCGCCCTCGCGTTCGCGTTTCTCCCCGCCGCCGTGGTCGGCCTGCTCTTCCACAAGGCCATCAAGGCGTACCTGTTCGGCCCGGGGCCCGTCGCGGCCGCGCTCATCGCCGGCGGCCTCCTGATGATCGGCGTCGAGTCGGTCCGCCGCCGCCGGCCGGATCAGGGCGCTCCGCGCGTCGAGGACGTCACGCTCCAGCGCGCGCTCGCGATCGGCTTCGCGCAGTGCTTCTCGCTCTGGCCCGGCGCGTCCCGCTCGATGACCACCATCGTCGGCGGGCAGCTCTCGGGCCTCAGCACCGCCGCGGCCGCCGAGTTCTCGTTCCTCCTCGCCATCCCGACGCTCGGCGCCGCGACCGTCTTCGATCTCGTCAAGAACGGCCGCGCCTTGCTCGACGCCCCCGGCGGGATCGTGGCGCTCGTGGTCGGGCTCGCCGTCTCGTTCGCCGTCGCCCTGCTCGTGATCGCGGTCTTCCTGCGTTACCTCAAGCGTTATGGCCTCTCGCCGTTCGGCTGGTACCGCGTCGCCCTCGGCGCGCTGGTCCTCTGGCTCTGGCTCGCGAGCCGCTCCGCCCCTGCCGAGGCCGGCGCCGCCGCGGCCTCACCCGCGCCGCGGGGGGATGTCGCGACCGCAGCGGACGGCCTCGCCCGTACCGGCGATCACCCGAGCCGCCCGTAGGCGTACAGCCAGCGGGCCGTCGTCTCGCCCCGGTTGCGGACGGTGTGCACCACGCCGGCGCGGATCTCGATCTCCTCGCCGATGCGGGGCACGATCGTCGTGCCCGCGAGCGTGAGCTCGAGCTCGCCTTCGAGGACCATCAAGAGCTCGTCCTCGTCGTGAACGTAGTCCCTCCACACGCGGCCGGGCGGATCGGTCCAGAGCCCGCCGTGGAAGCCGCGCGCGCGCCAGCGCTTCAGCACCTCGTCGCGAGTCGCCGTATCCATCCGCGCCATCTTGCCCGAGGCGCAGGACATCTTCCACCTCAGCGCCGGAGCGGCATGGCCCGAACGCCCGAGCCAAGGCGCGCCCGCCCTCGTCGAGGCCGGCGCCGCGCGTCCGCGCTCGCGCGGGGGCCTGCACGCCTGCACCACGGACGGCCCGCTTGCGAACGACGGCGCATCGGGCTAGGATGCTTCTTCTCACGAACGTCCCTGGCCCTCGATACGACGCTTTCCCGCTTCCCTCGCGTGAGGGAGCCTGCAGCTCGCTCGGACGACTGGACGACGCACCGTGTGACCGCGCGGGAGTTCCGCGCGGCACGTCTCCGTTCGATCCGTTACGGCTTCGTCGGATGGCAGGCCGAGAGCGCCGCAGTGGCGCACCAGAAAGCCGTAAAAAAGCAGGATGGCATGGGAAATCGTCTCTACGTAGGAAACCTTTCGTTCAGCACCACCCGCGAGACCCTCGAGTCCGCGTTCGCCGCAGCCGGCGAGGTCCGTGAGATCGCGATGCCGACCGACCGTGAGACGGGGCAGCCGCGTGGCTTCGCGTTCGTGACCATGGGCTCGGCCCAGGCCGCGAACAGCGCGATCTCGCAGCTGAACGGCGCCGTCCTCGATGGTCGCGCGCTCAAGGTCAACGAGGCGCAGGAGCGCCCGGCCCGCGGCTTCGGCGGCGGCGGTGGTGGCTTCGGCGGCGGCGGCGGCGGTGGTGGCTTCGGCGGCGGCGGTGGTGGCTTCGGCGGCGGCGGCGGCGGCTTCGGCGGCGGTGGTGGTGGCCGCGGCGGTCGCGGCGGCTCCGGCGGCCGCGGCGGTCGCGGCGACCGGTACTGATCTCGCGGGCGCGGCGCGGCGCCGCTCGTGCGCCGCGCCTGCGCCTTCAGGACGCACCGCGAGGTGCTGAAGAACGCGCCCGGAGGCGCTGAAAGGCCTGGCTCCCCATGCAGCAGAAACAGGCAGCAATGAAGCGGCAAAAAGAACGCGCTCGGCAGGAGAAGCAGCGCGAGAAAGACGCGAACCGCCTCGCGCGCCGCAAGGAAAAGGGCCCCGGTGAAGGCGGAACACCAGGGGAGGATCCGGACATCGCAGGGATCGTCCCGGGGCCACAGCCTCCCGTTACCGAGTGAAACGCGCAGCGCGGGCCGAGGCGCGGACAGCGCCCCGGCCGCCGCTCGAGACGTACGCCGTCCCGGGCGATAAGCTCTCGCCCTACGCTTCCGGGCTACGGTACGTGGCCGTGGCGACGTAGCGGAGGACCCGGGAGCAGCACTCGCCGCCACAGCTCCCTCGACAGGCGCATTCACCCTCGAACCGCGCCGTGCGCGAAGCGAGGCTGCTCAGGATCTCCTGCGTCACGTCGTAGCCGCCGTTGTCACAGGAAGAGTACGAGCACGGCATTTCGAACAGCGCATGCGCATGCTCGACGACGACGCGGCGGATGTACTGCGTCTCATTCATGGCCGAATTGGGCCGGGTCTCGCGAATTTCCAGGTTCAGGCTCGTGAGCTGCGGCACCTTCTGAAGGAGCTTGCCGGCCGCATGCTCCCGCTTCTCGCGGAGCAGCATGCGCTCCTCCCGCTCGATATTCCGGCGACGGTTCGCTGAATACATCGATCACCTCTGTCCTGCCGGGCAGGAATATATCAATCCCCCTAGCCCCTGTTCAGTATAGCGCAGGCGACCGGTCGGCGCATGCACAATCTGGGCTCTCCACGCTGTCGGCGCTCTGCATTCGCAGCCTCATCCACGGCGAAGAGCGTGACGGAAGACCGCCTGGATCAGGAACGACATGCGTTACATCGGTCACATCGGTCACATCGGTCACACCGGTCACATCGGTCATGTCGGTCATGACGGTTGCCGTGACGACCAGGGCGCTCGCAGGACGCGTGAACATCGCCCGATGTCGAGCGGACTGTGGCGATCGCGATGAGCGAGCACGGGTTGGTGCGCACGACAGGAGTGCGGTGCTCCAGAGAGACGTCGCTCGGGGGCAGTTGAATGGCCAGAGAGCGCTTCCGCTGCCGGAGGACGGCGTTGTGGTGTACCTGAAGAGTTGCAGAGAGCAGCTCTGCGTGACCCGGCCGCGGCAGCCTCGGCCTTGGGCCGACCATCACGGGCCGCGAGTGGGACCGCTCCTCCTCGTGAGGGCCAGCGACTGGCCTGCACGACCGAGCAGCAGCCATCGTGAGCGTCAACAGGGTGACACCGGGACCGTGTCAGACCGGCGCGGTCAGCTCGCCGGCTCCGCCGGCTCCCGCGCCGGGCGCCGGGGAGGCGGCCGGGGCGCCGCTCGTCGCTTCGCCCTTGGCGCCGCCCTGGGCCCTCCGGGCGCTGGCCTCGCGGTGCGCGTCGAGCGGGCGGAGGGCCTTCCGGACGGCCTCGACGGTCTCCGGCTCGTCCTCGTCGACCATGCCGGCGACCTTGGTCGCGTAGTTGACGATGGCGGACTGGATGGCGCGCACGTACGTCGCGAGGTTCGATGTCGCGGCGGCCTCTTTCTGTAGCTTGTCCCGCACCATCGCGTCGTAGCGCGGCAGGACATTGCCGATCTGCTCGAGGAACTCGGGCCCTGCGACCGCGTCGATCTCCGGCTTCAGGCCCGCTTCCTCGATGTGCGCGGCGATGGAGGCCATCACCGTGTTCTGCACGGGGTACTCGGCGATGAGGAACGAGAGGCCGTCGTCGCCGAAGAGCTCTTTGACCAGCTCTCCGGCGCGCCGCGCCTGCGGGAAGCGCCCCTCGGGCAGCATCGAGGTCGCGATGAGGCGCATGCGCAGCGCCCCGAAGCTCGCATCGGCCTCCCTGTCGAGCACCCGTACGTCGTCCTCGGACAGGGCCCCGTTGACACGACGGCGCGCGGTGAGCGCCTTCTGGCCTGCCTCCGCGGCGGCCTTCAGCTTCGTACACGCCTTGGCGACGTTCTCCGGCGCCGTCTCCGGACAGGCTGCGACCAGCGCGTTGGCGAGGGTCACGCCATTGGCAATGTTGATGATGGGAGCGCGAACGTAGAGCGAAGCATCGAACGTTTGGTCCATCGTGGCACGCTAAGCAGGGCACTGTCCTTCGTCGAGCGCTCCTGTCGCCGTTAACGTGCTATGAACCGTGCTGGTGCGCAGCGCGGCGAATGTCTACAGAGGTGCTGGAGCGCGGGCCTGACACGGGCGGGATAGGGCGGTTGCATCCCGGAGCGGGGTGGGGCGGTAGCCGAGGCGGGCGACGTGCCCGCGGGGTTCGTCCACGGGGCGCCGGCGAGCTCGGAGATCCCGATGGGGTTCGCCTACGGGTCGCCGGCATGCTCGGAGATCCCGATGGGGTTCGCCGACGGGTCGGCGGCATGCTCGGAGATACCGCGGGGCTTCCCGGAACGGGTCGCCGTCGTGCTTGCGCAGACCGATCGGGTTCTTTCCAGAGGTCATCGACCTGTGGAACAGGCCCGGAGGTCTACCCGAACGGGTGAGCGACCCGTTCGGCAGACCTCGAGGCCTCCGGCGCCCGCCCGCGCGGGCGTGGCGGGCCGCAGCGGCCCGGAAAAATCCGTTGCGAGGGGTCGGTCGTGGTCCGTAATTCCACTCGGGGCATGCCGCGGCCGGTCACGGCTTCTCGGCGCTGCCCTGCACCCCTTGCCTGACGATCGAGCGGAGTCCCTTGCGCCATCCACGTCTGAACGCCATCGGGTGGAGTCTTGCCGTGTCCCTGGTACTGGCCGTGCTGCCGGCCTCCGGTCAGGTCCCGCCGGGCGGCGCGCAACTATCCTATACGCGCGGCCCGGGCGCGGAGGGGTGTCCCGAGGAGCAGGCGCTCCGGGACGTCGTCGCCGCGCAGCTCGGCGGGATCGACCCGTTCGTGGACGGCGGCAGCGGCGGCCGGCGGGTCGAGGTGGTCCTCGTGCGCAAGGGGCGGCATTTCCTGGGGGAGATCGCGCTGTACGACAGCGACGGCCGGCGGCTCGGCGGCCAGGAGGTCACGAGCGCGGCCTGCGGGGCGCTGGTGGAGGACGTCGGCACCGCTCTTGCGATCATGCTACGCCCGGCGCGAGCGGCGCGGGAGCCAGCGCCGTCGCCGCCGGGGCCGTCAGCTCCGGCGCCGGGGGAGGCAGCCACCGCGCCTTCGCCACCGGAGACGGCCTCCACGGGAGGAGCGCTGGCGGGGTCCCCGCGCGCGCCGGCCCCGGCGCCGCTGCCGCCGTGCGAGCCCGCCGCGCCGGCGCGACCCCGGGAGCGCCGTGGCCCCCCGCTGGCGTGGCCGCGGCTTCAGGCCGGGGCGGGGGCGCTGATCGCCGGGGGACTCGCGCCGGCGCCCGCGGTCGGATTCTCGGGGTTCGTGGGGGCGCGATGGGAGGCGTTCTCGCTCTCGCTGGAGGGACGTGTGAACATGCCGGTCGCTGCCGAGCCGTATCGGGGTGGGATCTTCGGGGTGTCCTGGCTCGGGGGCTCGATCGTCCCATGCAGTCACATGGCCTGGTTTTTCGGCTGTGGCCTCGTCACGGCAGGGCGCGTGCGGTACTTCGGTATGGTCAACGCTGTCGGGGAGGCGTCGTTGCCCTACGCGGGGCTCGGGGTGCGCGGTGGCGTGGAGGTGCCGCTCTCCTACTCCCTTGCCGCGCGGCTCTCTGGCGAGCTCGTGGCCAACCTCGTACGTCCAACGTTTCATCTCCGTGGCAGCGAGAATTGGTCGGTAGCCGGCTCTTCCAAGGTGGGAGTCTTGCAACTCCTCGCTTCGTTCTGATCTGGGCTCGATGGTTCGCCGCTCGGAGCGCGCGAGCCTGGCGCATCACGCCTGCTGGAAGGATGTGGATGAGGCTCTGCGTAGATGCTGCCGCGAGGGCCCAGGTCCACCTATCTCATGCAGGTACCGGATCAGGGATCGGCTCGGGGCGGCAGCAGAATGTCGCTGCGCCGAGCAACGCGACGCTGCCGTTCGGCTCGCCACCCGTCGGCTCGCAGGCGCCTGGATCGAGGCTGACAACGCTCGCGGATTTGCTCCCAAGCGCCGTTCCAGGGGAGATCGTACCACAGAAGGGAGCCTCGGAGCTCACCACCACGCCGACGGCAAAGTGTGAGCATGCACCATCGCTGAACGCTGAGGCCAGGACGCTGCAGCTGCCGCCCGCAGGATCGGCGCAGCCGCAGGGGGCGCAGCCGCGTGTGTCTTCGGCGCCGGCATAGAAGACGTGCCGGTCCGGGTAGGTCGCCGGGCAGTCCTGCTCTCCCTCATGATAGATGCACGTCAGGAACGCCTCGGGCGGCGCGGCATCGCCGGTTGGCGGCGCCGGGGTGCAGATCATCCCGGGATCGGAGCACGGCGCGAACGCCGTGCCGGTGCACGCCCGTGCGAAGAGCGCGAAGCTCCCGGCGCTTTCGGGCTCCTCCGGCTCCTCGGGGCTCTCCGCGATCCTGGGCGCGCAGCTTCCCGGAAGCACGCGGGGGGCCGGGATCTCGAGCGACTGCGCGCACAGGGCGCCATCGCACATCTCCCCGGCGGCGATCGCGCCGGCCGAGGTGCAGGCTCCGTCCCAACCTCCGGGAGCAGCGAACGGTGTCTCGGTGGCGCCGGGGACGTCGCAGGGAAAGCTCGTGTAGGCGCTCCACACCGCCGGTAGCTCGCACGAGGCGTCCGGCGGGTCGCACAGGCATGCCGGGCATGAGGGCGGCGCCGGCGCCGTGAAGTCCGCATGGCTCTCGTAGCCGACGCTCGGCGCAGCGGCGGGGCACTCGGGCGCGCGATCCGGCGGGCCGATCCAGACCAGCGCCGGCTCGGACCAGCCGAGCGGTTCCCTCGGCACGCACTGCCCGGTGCAGGTCTCCCGCAGGGTGGGATCGAACCCGGGGACCGTTGCGCTGTCGAAATCGGCGCCAGCACCGCCATCCGCGCAGGCGTCGCCTGCGTCAGGGCCGGCGTCGCCGCACGCGTCGGCGCCGTCGCCACCCTCCACGGGCTCCTCCATCACAAGACAAGGACTCTCCTTGAATCCAGGCTCGGGATCCCAGGGGCAATACCAGGCCTCCGGGGTTGCGCAGCCACCAGCCCAGGTGCCCAGCACGATGGTGGTGCACGACGCCATCACCATCGCGCTCTTCACCCGTCGAGCCCATCGCCTCATCGTCTCACCTCTTCACTCCGCGGGTGCAGCTGCCGAGAGCGCAGTGCTGCCGCGCGAACGCGTCCGGAGGGAAGCACGGGAAGAATGGCGCGAGAAGCCCCCTCCTCATGGACGCTCGCGGGTCCGCGTTGCGTCCGCCATCAGGTTCTTCTCGGAATGATCTGCGCAAAAAGTTCGCATCCATCGCGTGCCCGCCGAGCGAACCTCGTCGTATGGCGCTCAGATCGTGCCGAGAGATGCTGACAGGCTCGTCGATGGCCGCTCGCCGATGCGCCTGGTTGATTTCGCAACGGTATGCGGAAACATCATGTAATGCGACAGAACGGCGGCGACCATCGAGGCAGCTACGGGCGCCCCCGCACGTGGGGCCACCGGGGCCCGATCTTTTTTCTGACCCGCGTACGATTTCGCCACAATCCGGCCCATCTCGCCGGAACACGTAGAGATGACGGCGTCTCAACCCCCCCGGCCTCCGCCGGCCCCCGCCCATGACACCGACCCCGGATCGGCATCTGATGCCGACCCCGGGCTGACGGCCGACGCCGCCCCCGGGACGGCGGCCGAGCCGCCCCCGCGGCCCACCTTCGAGGAGGTGTACACGGGCCTGCTCCGGTACGTCCTCCGGGTGCTCTGGCGGATGGGGGTGCCGGCGCGGCACCTGCGCGACGTGGCCCAGGAGGTGTTCCTGGTCGTCCACTGCCGCTTCGGGGACTACGACCCCCGCTTCTCCATGAAGGCGTGGGTGGCGGGCATCGCGTCGAACCTCGCCCTGCGGCACGTGCGGCTCGCCAGGAACCGGCGGGAGCTGCTCGCGCGCTCCGACGGCGAGCGCGTCGACGTCGCGGACCCGGGGTACGACGCGGAGCAGCGGTTCGCGCAGGCCGAGACGCAGAGGATCGTCCGCGGGCTCGTCCAGCGCATCGAGGGCGACCGGCGCGTCGTGTTCCTCCTCTACGAGCTCGAGGGCATCGAGATGCGCGAGATCGCCGCGGCGCTCCAGATCTCGGAGAACACCGCGTGGGACCGGCTGCGGCGGGCCCGCAAGGAGTTCGCGGCCGCGGTCAGGCGGCTGGGCGCGCGGGAGCGCGACGCGCTCGGCGTGTACGGCGCGCGCTCGGCGCTGGCGCCGCTCGCCTTGGTCCACGGGCCGCTCCTGCTCGAGCTCGGGGACGCCCCGCTCGACCTGCCGGAAGACCTCGGCGAGGTGCTCTGGGCGCGGCTTCAGGCGCTGCTCGCCACCGGGGAGGGCGACGGGGGCACGCCAGCCGACCAGGCTGCGCAAGCCCTCCCGCCCGGCGAAGGCGCAGCAGAGGCTGTCCCCGCGTGGAACGCGCGCCGCGCCCAGGCGAACCTCGCGAGGGGTGGCATCGAGGTCACGCGGGCGAAGCTCGTCGCGGCAGGCGCTGCCCTGTTCCTGGGCGGGGCCGGGGCCGGCGCCGGCACGCTCTACGCGGCGCTGCCACGCACCGCCCCGCCGGAGATAGCCCTCGCTCGCGGTGACACGCTCGCGGCGGTTCTGGTTGGCTCCCGCGCTCCAGGCGCGTTCGCCGACGCCCCGGCGGCGCTGTCCTCGGCGGCGCCCGCGCCGGCTCCGCCCGCCGCAGTCGGCGCAGGGGCGGCCGTCCCACCGATGGATGCCGACTTGACCCTGATCCAGCGCGCGATCGCCGCGCTTGGATCGGGAAGAGCGAGCGAGGCGCTCGGCGCGCTCGACCGCCATGCGCGGAGCTACCCGCGCAGCCCGAGAGCCCAGCAACGCGAGACCCTGGCGATACAGGCCCTCGAGCAGACCGGCCGGCGCGTCGAGGCCGCGGCGCGAGCCGCCCGGTTCCGCGAGGCGTTCCCCGGCAGCGCATACCTGCCCGCCATCGAGGACGCGTTGAACGGCTCTCCGTGAATCCGTGAAGCCCAGCCCCGGCCCGCTCCACTCGGCCGGAACAGAGTGCCATCGAGGTGACATGAGCACCAGGAGCTCTGCTCCTCCGGTCGGCGTCCTCCGGTCGGCGTCCATCGCGCCCTGAGCCCATCGAGCGCTCTCCGGCCCCTTCAGCCGGAGAGCGCGCTCGACCCATCACCACGCCGGCGCGAGCGCGGTGTCGGTATCACGGGCGTGCAAACGAGCGTGCTCGCTCGATATTACGGGCGTGCAAACGAGCGTGCTCGCTCGATTTCGCAGCGAAGCGCGGGTGCGCTGGAGAACTCGCGCGCATGGACGCGTCATTCGACGAGCGACGGCTCACCATAGAACGCAACACCAGCGTGCTGCGGTGTGCCGTCGGAACTCCCACCCACCGTCGCGAACACTCTCCCTGCTGCCCGGCGCCGGTCTGCCGAGGCGCGGTGCGCCGGAGATCCCGATGAGCCGTCGCAAGCGCGGTGTGCCGCCTGCTCCGGGACTCTCGATGTCGCTGCGCCCCGAGGTATCGCCGCCCCTCGACGCTCTCGTCGCGGAGCGGCGCCTGATCCTGTCCAGGCTCATCGCGTGCGGCGTGCACGCGCGCGATTGCGAGGACGTGCTCCAGGACGTGCTCATCGCCGCCTGGAAGGCCATTCAGGCTGGCAGGTACCGCCCTGATCCTCGGATCGCGCCGCGCCGCGCGCTCCAGGGCTGGCTCCATGGCATCACGTGGCGGCAGGCAGGCCATCACCTGGGGCGCGCCCACGTCCGCCGCGAGGTCCCGGTCTACGATCCGCGCGCGCTTGTCGACGAAGGCAGCGTCGATCTGGACGGCAGGCTGCTTGCCCGCGCAGCGCTCCGCAGGCTCGTCGAGCTGCCTGCGCACCATCGCGATCTTCTCCTCGCCGCGGCAGGTCCCCACCCCTTGACGTCCTACGCCAGGGAGCACGGGCTGAACCCGGCCACGGCCGCCGGCAGGCTTCAGGTCGCCCGAAAGGCGCTCGCCGAGCGGATCGCGCGGCCGGCCTGGCAATCCGGGGATTCGTCGAGCGGAGCGCGGCGAGCGAGCTGGAGCGTATGCGCATGACGCGAGCTGGAGCGTATGCGCACGACGGGAGAACGGACCTTCGTGAGAGGCAATGAGCGCCTGTCGACGTATCTCCGGGCGAGCGCTTCCATCGCCGCAAAGAGACCTTAGGTTGGTCCCGATATGCACGAAGAAGCCCTGCGCGACCCGCCGCGGTCGCCTTCAGAGGAGACTCCCCACCAGGACCAGGAGGAGCCGCGTCTCGCGCGCGCCGCGGCCCTCGCGGCGTGCGCGCCTGTGCCCGCCCGCATCGGCAACGCCCTCGCCGGGACCGCCGGGTGGACGGACCCGACCCTGGTGAAGAGCCATAGATTCTACCCGAAGGGCGTGTCGAGCCCGGCAGAACGGCTGAAGTTCTACGCGTCCCAGTTCCCCGTGGTCGAGGTCAACTCGAGCTATTACGCCCTCCCGCGTCCGGGGATGGTGGCGCAGTGGATCGAGCGGACTCCGCCTGACTTCGTGTTCAACGTGAAGGCGTTCGCGCCGCTCACCCAGCACCCCGTGGAGCCCGCTCGCTTGCCCCCGGACGTCCAGGGCGCGCTGCCGGCCTCGCTCTTCGACCGGCGGCGCCTCTACCCGGCAGACCTGCCGGCCGAGACCCGAGACGCGCTCTGGGAGCGCTTCCGGATGGCGGTCGATCCGCTGCGCCAGGCGGGCAAGCTCGGGTACGTGCTCTTCCAGTTCCCTCCGTGGTTCACGGCGACGCGCGGCAACGTGCGTGTCATCGAGGAGTGCCGGAGGCGCATGGAAGGGCTCCCGTTCGCCGTCGAGCTCAGGCACGGATCCTGGGGTATGCCCGGCCGCATCGAGCGCGTCGTGGATCTCCTCCGGGACCTCGGCGCATTCTACGTCATCGTCGATGAGCCGCAGGGCAAGCAGAACAGCATGCCTCCCACCGCCCTCGTCGCCGATCCTCACCTCGCCGTTGTGCGCTTCCACGGCCGGCGCGAGGAGACCTGGGATGCGCCCGTCGGCGTGAACGAGAAGTTCAGGTACGTTTACGATCCCGTGGAGCTCGCTCCGTGGGCGGAGACCGTCGCGCGGCTCTCCCAGGAGGCGGAGCAGGTCCACGCGATCTTCAACAACTGCGTGTCCGACCATGCCGTGGTCGGCGCCAGAGGGCTCATGGCTCTCCTCGCCCGCAGGTCGGCCGCGCTGGCGGACGAGGCCGCCCCGGTCCCGGTGAGCTCGGCCGTCCACTGAGCCTCAGGGCGCCGCGGCGGCCTGCGAATCACGGTAGTCTCAGCCGCGATGATGCAGTCCAGAGCGGCGGGCGCTCCCCGCCTCGCAGCGCCACCGCGCCGGTCGCGGCGCGCGGCCGCGCTCCTCGCTGCGCTCGCGCTCGCCCGCTGCGGCGGCGCGCCGCCCCGACCCGCGCCGCAAGAGCGCGGCGCGCCCGCGGCGGCGCTCCCCCCGCCTCCTGCGCCCGTGCCCGCCCGCTGGGTCGACGCGAGCGGCGCGACAGCGATAGGGCCCCGGGTCGCCGGCGGCACGATCGCGCTGGTCGGCGGCCAGCGCGTCCTCGTCGGGGCCGACGGCGTGGCACGGCAGGAGACCGCGGCGTGCCCCGAGCCCCTGATCGAGCTCGTGCTGGTTCCGTCCGGAACCGGCCCGCGGCTCGTCGGGCGCGGCGTCCGCGGTGTCTACCGGTTCGATGACCCGCTCGGCGCGCCGGCGGTCCTCGCCCGCTCCGAGACGGACCTCCAGCGCATCGGCGGCGGTCCCGCCGTCGTCGCCGTCTGGGACGCCATCTCCGACGTTCCGATCTTCCTCGACATCGAGACCGGACAGCCGCGCACACTGCCGGGCTTGCCCGCCCTGCCGCTGCGCGCCCTCGCGTTCCGCGACACGCGGCACGGCGCCGGGCTCTTCGAGGCGGCAGGGCTCGCGGTCACGGCGGACGGCGGCGCGTCGTGGCGCCCCGTGGCGCCGTCGCCGGGCGGCGACGGGGAGGACGCCGACCCCGCCGCCCTGCTCCGCCTCGCCGACGTCCGTCTGCGCGACGGCGAGCTGATCGCCGTGACGCAGGGCAGGGCCTCGTCGTCCGGGCAGCGCGAGGCGCGGATCCTGGTCGCCGAGGCGCGGCTCGGGCCCGCCCCCGCCGACGACGCGCCGGAGCCCGGCCCAGGCGCGCCGCTGCTCCGCTGGATCCGCGCGACGGGGCGCCACCCGCTCGAGGCGGCGATCTCGAGCGGCGCGGCGTGGTCGTCCACCGCGATCACGGCGAGCCACGGCGTCCTCGCCCGCTTGGATCTCGCCACCGGCGCGCTCCAGGAGGTCGCCCCCTTCGGCCGCGGAGACTGGCTGAACGCCTGCGGCGTCGGCCGGGCGGGGCGAGCGGCGTGGGTGGCCTGCGCGCTCGGCGAGGGCGGGCCGGACGGCCGCCACGATCCGTTCGGCGTGCTCCAGGTCAAGCCCGGCCGCCCGCTCGGCAGCGAACCCCCCGTCCTCGTGCGGAGCGGCGAGGCCGAGCTCCGCGTGTCCCCGAGCGGCGGCGCCCTGCTGCTCGCGCCGTGCGACGCGGACGACGAGGGCAGCGTGTGCGTGCGGCAGCCGAGCGGCCGGTGGAGCACGGTCCGCCCGGGCACGGACGTCCGCTGGCGCGGCGCCGGCGCCCTCGCCGACGGGCGGATCGCGATCCTGCGCGGGCTCTGGGACAGCGACGTCGCGCCCCGCGACGAGCCCGCGCCGCGCGGCGGCGACGGCCGCGAGGGCGCCGCGCCCGGCGCCCAGGTCGCGGTGATCGACGCCGGCGGCAGGGAGGCTCCGCTGCTCCCGCTCGGCTGGCTGCGCGGCGGGGGCGACGACGTCAACGTGGTCAGCCCCATCGAGGAGGGGCAGGACGGCGCGCTGTCGTTCGTTGTGGCCGACGAGGCCGGAGACCTCACCGCCGTCGTCCTCTCCCCCGGCGGCCAGGCCTCGCGGGCTCGCCTCGCCGGCGCCGCGCACGCCGTGGTCCACGCCGGCCGCGGGATCGCCGTCGGGGAAGGGAAGGTGCTTGCTTCGGATGACGCCGGCCGCACGTGGTCGCCCATCGAGGTCCCACCCCAGGCCGCCGAGGAGATCGCCCAGAGCGGCGATCTGCTCGCCGAGCCCGGGATGCTGGCCGTGAACGAGGTCGGCCTGAGGATCGCGACCCACCTCCGCGTGGGCTGGGGGCCGCCGCTGCCCGCGCAGGGAGCGCCGTCCGGCGGTGCTGCGCTCGGGGCCGCGCCGCTCCTGCCGGTCCGCCCGCCGCCGGCCCCGGCGCTGCCGGAGCGCGCGCTCGCCTGCACGACACAGCCGGGGCCGCCGCCCTCGCCGGCGGGCGTGCCGCCGCCGCGCAGCGCCCAGGAGGCGCTCGCGCTGCTCGCCCGCGACGCGAAGCCCGGACCGGACGACCAGCGGCGCGTCTCGTCCGTGAGCGCCAGGCGCTGGGGCCAGCTCTCCACCGTCGCCGCGCTCGAGGTGCGCTCGCCCGCTGGCGCTGCTGCCAAGGGCGCCGGTCTCCAGGCGCGCGGCGCCTCCGCTGCGCCGCGGGCGACCTGGACGCTGCGCTGGCTCGACCCGACCGAGCTCCAGGCGAGGGTCCGCTCGTGGACGGGCCCGGCGCCCGAGGGCGTCGGCCGGGACGCGATCCTCGCCCGGTTCGCGGCGTCCGGCGGCCGGATCCTGTTCGGGGTGCGCGCCTCGGGCCGCGACGTGCTGATCCAGGTGAGGCCCGGCCGCGGCGCCGAGGTCGCCGAGGTGCCGCAAGAGCTGATGCCCGAGGCGGAGGTCGCGTTCAGCGAGGCGCCGGATGGGCCCGTCGCGTGGCTCCGCGGCGCGTCGCTCGTCGCGTGGTCGTCCGGCGAGGCCCCGCGGCCGATCGCCTCGCTCGCGAACCTCGGCGAGCCCGCGCTGGGGGAGCCGACCAGCGCCGGCGTGCCGCTCTTGCTCAGCTTCCACGGCCTGACGCTCGGCCGGACGGTGCCGATCCCGCCTGCGGCGACGACGGCGCAAGGAGCGACCGCGAAGGCCCCGCCGCTCCTGCCGCTCGACGGCTGGGCGATCGTCCCGAATGTCCGCACAGAGCTCACCCGCATGCCGGCGTGCGCCGCGCGCCCGCCCGGCGCGCGCTTCCTGCTCGATCGCGCGAGCGCGTTCGCGACGGTCGATGGCCACCGCGCGCCCGCGAGTACGGCTGTCTATGACGTCCGTGTGTCAGGTCGTGACGTTTGCGTGGCGAAGATCGCCGCGCTGATGGATCTGGAGCGGCGGACCGACGGTCAGCCCGGCGCGAGCCCGCTCGCGTTCGTTCGCGCCGATCTCGCGGCCCGCCGCGCCGAAGGCGGCGATCGCGGGATCGGCCAAGGCGCCGGGAAGCCCGGGGCAACGGACGCAACGGAGGGTAAAGCAGCGGGCAAACCAGCGGGCAGACCCGCGCGCCGCCTCGCGTGCTCGCTGGCCGTCCGGCCCTGAGTTTGCCGCTCTTGCGGCGAGCTTCGCGCTCGACGGCCCACCCCCCGCGCGGGTATATGTTCGCGCCCTATGTCCTCTCCGAAGCATCCTCGTCCCTCGCACCGCCAGCTCGGCGACGGCGTCGAAGACCAGCTCGTCCCGCTCGCCGCGCTCGACCCGCTGAAGATTGACTCTTTCGACGATCTGCTCCGCGCGATGAGCAGGACCGCGTTCAGCGGCCGCGCGCTCGGCGAGGCGTGCGACGTGCTCGAGGCGATGGTGCGCGACGAGGACTGCCTCGTCGTGGCGACGTTCTCCGGCGCGATGACGGTCGCCAAGATGGGCGTCGTCATCGTCCGGATGATCGAGGCCGGCATGATCGACTGCATCATCAGCACGGGGGCGCTCATGGCGCACGGGCTGAGCGAGGCGGTCGGCCTGACCCATTACAAGGCGAACCCGGGCATCTCCGACGAGACGTACTTCGAGAAGGGGTACAACCGCGTCTACGACACGCTCGAGATGGAGAAGAACCTCAACGCGATCGAGGTCTTCGTCCGGAAGGAGCTCGACAAGCTGGACCCCGGCTCTCCCTGGTCGAGCGAGATCATCTGCCGCCAGCTCGGCAAGGCGCTGGCGGACATGGGCGACTCGCCGGGCGTGCTCCGGAGCGCGTACCTCCGCGACGTGCCCGTCTACGTGCCGGCCTTCACCGACAGCGAGATGGGCCTCGACGTGGCGACGTGGATGCTGCGCAAGGTGAAGGCGCAGCACGGCGACAAGCCGGGGTTCGACGTGTGGCGCGAGGCCGTGCCGCCGCCGTACAACCCGTTCCTCGATCTGCTGAGCTACGCCCGCCTCGTCCGCAAGAAGAAGCGCCTCGGCATCTTCACCATCGGCGGCGGCGTGCCGCGCAACTGGGCCCAGCAGGTCGCGCCGTTCTACGACATCGTCGGCGATCGCCTGGACATCGAGGTCGATCACCCGCGGTTCCAGTACGGCGTCCGCATCTGCCCCGAGCCCGTCCACTGGGGCGGCCTGTCCGGCTGCACGTACTCCGAGGGCGTGAGCTGGGGGAAGTTTACCCCGCCGCAGGAGGGCGGGCGCTTCGCCGAGGTGTACGCGGACGCCACGGTCGCGTGGCCGCTCCTCGTGCGCGCGCTGCTCGAGCGGCTCGGCAAGATGCCGAAATAAAATAAAGTAGGGGGAGGAGGTCACCGTGCTCGCCCCCAAGCGCCGTCCCCGGTTCACCCACCGGCTGCTCCTCTCCCTGGCCGCCGCCGGCGGCGCGCTCGTGTCCGCTGGCTGCCCCTCGCCCGAGGAGCGCGCCTGCGACCGCATCTGCGACTGCTCCGGCTGCAGCGAGGCGAGGTACCTCGAGTGCGTCGACAAGGCGGAGACCGCGCGGGCGGCCGCGGTGGAGGCGAGCTGCACCGCCTCCTTCGACGAGTACGTGACCTGCGTCGAGGAGGAGCTCGAATGCAAGGACGAGAATTACCTGTTCGACGCCTGCGACGGCCAGCGAGACAGCCTCCGTGGCTGCGGCATCTCGATCTTCCGCACCGTCTGCGAGGACGCCAACGACGTCTTCGTGGCGTGCGGGCTGGGATTCCCGTTCTCGACCAACCCCGACGACTGCATCGGGTCGATCGTGTGCAACGCCCGCTGCATCATCGGCATGTCCTGCAATGGGCTGAACGGGATCGATTTCGAGGAGTCGCAGCGCTTCAACGAGTGCACGAGCGCCTGCTTCAACAAGCCCCAGCCCGCGGGCTCTGAGCCCCAGCCCGGAGGGCCCTGAGGGAAGCCCCCTCGTTCGACCCCGCTATGGGCCCGCGATGAAGCTGTCCTGGTAGCCCGGGTCCTCCACCGCGAGCGCGGCCGCGGTGGCCGAGAGCGGGCGGATCGTGTCGAGCATGACCGCGAGCTCGCTCGTCTCGCGGGCCCCGAGGCTCGCCTCGTACGCGCCGGGGTGCGGCCCGTGCGGGACGCCGGCGGGGTGGTGCGAGATGCTGCCGGGGCCGACGCCGCGGCGTGAGGTGAAGTTGCCGCGGCAGTAGAACAGGAGCTCGTCGCAATCGACCGACGAGTGCGGGTACGGGCACGGGATCGCCTCCGGGTGGAAGTCGACAGGGCGCGGCACGAAGCTGCAGACCAGGGCGCCCCGCGCGGCGAACGTCCCGTGCCAGTCCGGAGGCAGGTGCACGAGCCCGAC
This sequence comes from Sorangium sp. So ce693, assembly GCF_051521375.1. Taxonomy (NCBI): domain Bacteria; kingdom Pseudomonadati; phylum Myxococcota; order Polyangiales; family Polyangiaceae; genus Sorangium; species Sorangium sp. So ce693. Next base: position 8,854,834 of record NZ_CP150347.1, on the reverse strand, counting down.
GCGCGCCTGGAAGCGCAGGATCGGGAACGCGAACGGGTACACCGTCCCGTCCCAGCCGACGACGTCGAGCGGCGAGCGCTCGAGGGTGAAGCCGTGGAAGGCGCCGCCGCGCTTCACGACGAGCGCGCGGATGCCCTCGTCGAGGGGGCCGACGAACGTGGGCCGCCGGAAATCGCGGTGCGCGTACGGCGCGTCCATCCGCAGCTGGCCGACCTCGTTGCGCCACTTGCGCGGGATATGGATGTCCTCGGCCTCGATCGAGAGCCAGCGCTGGGGCGCGGCGTCCGGGAGGAAGCGGTAGAAGAGCCCCTTCGGGATGACGACGTAGTCGTCCTGCTCGAAGCGCAGATCGCCCAGCATCGTGCGCAGGACGCCGCCCCCGTGGAAGATGAAGAACAGCTCGTCGGCGTCGGCGTTCGCGAAGTACACAGGATCGGCCGCGTCCGGCTGGACGAGCCCGATCACCACGTCGTCGTTGAAGAGCAGCGGCACGCGGCAGTCGACAGCGGGCCCGCCCCGCCGCGGCAGATCCTGCGACCGGTAGTGCCGCTTGGCGAGCGGGCGCGCCGCCGCGGCGACCGGCAGCGTGAAGCCGTGCGCGGCCTCCGCGACCCGGTGCTCGTGCGGCCGGCGCTCGTGGTAGGCGATCGTGTAGGGGCCGTCGAAGCCCGCCCGCGTCAGGCACTCCTCGTAGCGGAGATCCCCCGCCTCGCTCCGGAGGGCGATGTGGTGCTTGGGCGGGACGATCCCGGCGACGACGCGATCGAGCATCAGCCGTGCCCCGCCTTCTGCTGCCGCTCGATGCTCTCGAACAGCGCCCGGAAATTGCCGGCGCCGAAGCCGCGGTCCCCCTTGCGCTGGATGAGCTCGAAGAAGAACGGCCCAGCCTCGGGATCGCGGTGCGTGCCCGACGACTCCTTCAGAAAGATCTGGAGGAGGTACGACCGCGCGCCGTCGCCGTCGACGAGCACCTCGAGCTCCCGCAGCTCCGCCACGTCCTCGTCGATCTGCCCGATGCCGAGCCGCTGCAGGCGCTCGGGCAGCATGTCGTAATAGGCGGCCGGGGTCGGCATGAACTCCACACCCCGGCCGCGCATCGCGCGCACGGCGGTGAGGATGTCCTCCACGGCGAGCGCCACGTGCTGCACGCCGTCGCCGCGGTGCTCCTCGTTGAAGACGTTGATCTGCGAGCTCTTGAAGTGCGGCCGGTAGGGCTCGTTGTTCGCGAACTTCACGCCCGAGGCCGGGTCCCACATCACGGCCGAGCGCAGGCCGGAGCCGTGGTCCGCGTCCTTCGCGACGTCGTTCGTGTGGAACGCGATCTGCCAGAACGGCTCGAGCCCGAGCACGTGCTCCATCCAGAGCAGCGCGGGCGCCATCGTCTGGAAGTTCGAGGTGATGTGATCGAACCGGGCGATCCCGAAGCGGTTCGCGCCGCCGCGCGGCGCGTCGTAGGCCGCGCAGCCGGGGAACAGCGCGGGGTAGCCGCGCCGCTCCACGAAGCGGAAGGTGGTGTCGCCGAACGGGGTCGTGATCGAGAACGAGGCGAAGGTGCCGCCGGCCTCGGTCACCCGATGGATCTCGTCGATCGGCGTGCCCCCGCGGCCGTCGAGCAGCCGGAAGGCGCGGCCTACGTCCTCGACCTCGAAGATGACCGTGCCCACGCCGTCCGGGTGCTTGCGCAGGTAGCGCCACGCCCGCCCGCCCTCGCCGGCGGGCTGCGAGCAGACGACGACGCACTCGCCGGCCTGGAAGACGACCGAGCGCTGCGCCGCCGCCGCCGTGAGCTCCGGCGAGCTCGCGGCGATCTCCGCGAAGTCGAGCCGCTCCGTGTAGAACCTGCGGCTCCGCTCGAGGTCGTGCACGTAGTAGTGCAGCGCCTCCACCCGCTTGATGCCGATCGACTCCACCTTGGCCATCCGGGTCCTCCGTCGCGAGGGGGTAACGCAGGGGCGAGCTAGGCGACCGCGTCGACCTGGCGGTCGGCGTGGGCCGCCTGGAACGCAGGCAGCTCCATGCACGCGGCCTCGATCCGCGTGAGGGTCGAGAGCGGCGCGAGGTCGACCTCGTAGCGCCGCGCGTTGTAGAGCTGGGGCACGAGGAACACGTCCGCAACCGTGACGTGGTCGCCGACGCAGAACCGCCCGGAGAGCTCGCCCGCCGCCGCCTGGAACGCGGCGAGGCCCGCGGCGATGAAGCGCCGCCCGAAGGCCTTCTCGTCGCCGCCGAGCTCGTCTCTCACGTACTTCAGCGTGGCGGTGTTCTGCATCGGCTGCGTGCCGGAGTTGATCATCTCCACGAGCTGCCGCGCCCTGGCGCGCAGGTACGGATCCGCGGGCAGGAGCGGCGGCGCGGGGAAGAGGTCCTCGAGCAGCTCGACGATGGCCACCGACTGGGACACACGCCGGACGGCGCCGCCCTGCTCGAACTCGAGCAGGGGCACCTGCGCCATCGGGTTCTTGGCCCGGTAGTCGTCGCGGAGCTGCTCGCCGCCGTCCCGGACGAGGCTCACCGGCCGGTACGCGTGCTCGATGCCCTTGTGGGCCAGGGCGATGCGCACGCGCCAGCTGCACGAGCTGCGCCAGTAACCGTAGAGCGTGAGCCCCTGGACTGCGGCGCTCATCCGGCCACCACCCGCTGCGCGATGCGCCCGAACAGGCTCTCTCCCGCGTGATTCAGCATCTCGATCATGATCGTGTCTCCTGGCTTCATGAACGGCGTCCTGGCCGCCCCGTCCGAGAGGATCTCGAGCATGCGCCGCTCGGCGAGGCAAGACACGCCGCGCGCCGGGTCCTCGTTGGAGACGGTGCCGCTGCCGAGGAGGGTCCCCGCCGTGAGGCTGCGGGTCCTGGTGACGTGCGCGATCAGATCGAAGAACGAGAAGTGCATCTCCGGGCCGGCCTCGGGATCGCCGATGAGCGCGCCGTTGTAAATCGAGCGGAGCCGCAGGTGGACGCGCCCGTCGCGGAGCGCGTCCCCGAGCTCGTCGGGCGTGATCGCGAACGGCGAGAACGCGGTGGCGGGCTTGGAGCAGAAGAACCCGAACCCCTTCGCGAGCTCGGCGGGCACGAGGTTGCGCAGCGTCACGTCGTTGGCCAGCAGGAACAGGCGGACGTGCCGGTGGGCCTCTTCGCGGCGCGTGCCCTGCGGCGTGTCGCCGAGGACGACGCAGACCTCGGCCTCGAAATCCAGGCCCCACGCTTCGTCGCGCAGGACGATGTCGTCGGTCGGGCCGAGGAGGACGCCGGAGCCGCCCTGGTACACGAGCGGATCGGTCCTCAGCGTCTCGGGGGGCTCGGCGCCGCGCGCCTTGCGCACGAGCACGATGTGGTGGATGTACGCCGAGCCGTCGATCCACTCGTAGGCGCGCGGAAGCGGCGCAGCGAGCTCTTCCGTGACCAGCGGCGCCACGGCGGCCTCGCCGAGCTCGACGTCGGCCGCGATGCGGCGGAGCGCGGGCTCGGCGCGCTCCCAGTCGTCCAGCGCGGCCTGGAGCGTGGGGAAGGCCGCGCCGGCGGGCGCGTAGGCGAGGCCGTCGCGGCGGACGACGACGAGCGTGCCGTCACGGCCGGGGCCGCGGAGAGAGGCGAGCTTCATGCGGGTGCGAGCTCCTCGTGGTCCTACGGTGGTCTCATCGTCTCTGCTTGACAAGCACGAGCCCGCTCACGCCTGCTACCAGCATGTGCTCGCGTGCGCCCTTGGCAGCGAGCGAGCGAGCAAGCGGCTGAACGGATCTGCATGACCACCGGACTGGACGTTTTCTCGACCCTCCACGACCTCGTGCGACGAGCCATGGAGGGCCTCCCCGGCGCGCGGCGCGGGAGCCTGCTGATTCGCACAGGCCGACGACTCTCCTACAGGGCGATCGTCGGGCTCGACGGCCTCCTGCCGGGCCAGGGGAACATGCCGTCCGACGGCGGGGTGCTCAGCGAATCGGCTCCGTTCGGCCCCGCCGCGGCGCCCGAGGCGGCGCACGGCCCGTGCCTCGTCCCCGCGGCCGCCTGGTACCGGGCGCACCTTCCCGAGCTCGCGGAAGCGCCTGGCTGGCCGCTCGACGGCGTCCACGTCCACATCGTACCGGTGTCCATGTTCGGCGCGCCTGGCGCCTACCTCGCCCTGGAGCAGCCGGACGCGGCGCCGCTCTCGGGCCCGTGGCGCGCGCTCGTGGAGGCGATCGCGGTGAGCGTGGGCGTCGTGCTCGAGCGGCGCGGCCTCTTCCAGGAGAAGGCGCAGAGCGCCCAGGAACTGCGCCTGCTCGAGGAGGTGCTGAGCTCCGTCGCCGAGTCAGTCGATCTCCTCGAGCTCATCGAGACGCTCGCGGACGGGATCCGGAGCGTGCAGACCGGCCCGCGCTGGAGCGCGATCGACCTCGTCATCCTGGAGGATGCCGGGGGCGAGGGGCGCTTCGCCGATGGATGGCGCGGATCCCACGACGCGAGCGGCGCGCGAGGCCAGCCGATGATCCGCGTCTACAAGGCTCCCCGCCGGCCGATGACGGCGTACTGGAACAACCTGCGGGACGGCGCGCTGGCGGCGGGGCGCGATCTCCGGGTCGGGGTCGAGTTCAGGAGCGTCACGTCCGCCGCCGCCGCGGCTCAGGAGGCGCTCCTCGAGGAAGGGATCCGCCGGCGGGTGGACGGGATCGCGATCGCGCCCATCGACCCCGTGGCGCTCGAGCCGGCCATCGCCCGCGCGATGGCGGCGGGTATCCCGGTCATCACGGTCGACACGCCGGCCGCCCCGGGCAGCCGGTCGTTGCTCTACGTCGGGACCGACAACCGGGCCGCCGGGAGGATCGCGGGCGAGGCGATGCTGCGGCTCATGCCGCAGGGAGGCGAGATCACCGTCCAGGCGGAGTCCTTCGCCGTGCCGAACGCCCAGGGGCGCATCGAGGGGTTCCGCGAGGCGATCGCCGGCTCGTCGGTCCGCGTGGCATCGCTCTCGGAGAACCTGTTCGATGTGGAGAGCGCGATCGCGCTCGCCGTCGACTCGGTGCGGTCGAACCCCGGCCTCGCCGGCGCCCTGGGGGTGTGCAGCGAGAACGGCCCCAGCTTGGGGCTTGCCTCGATGCGGCTCGGGCGAGCCGGCGATCTCAAGGTGGTCGCCTTCGATCTCGTCACCTCGACGGTCGCGATGCTCCAGGACGGCGTGATCCACGCGGCGATCGTGCAGCGCGAGTACGACATGGGGTACCGCGGCGTGCAGGCGCTCTACGAGATGGCCACGCGCGGCGTCCCGGAGGCCCTCGCGGATCTGCCGGCGTCGCGCTGCATCGACACGGGGGTCGACCTCGTGACCCTCGAGCGCACGCCCTTCTCGAGCGCCCTCTCGGATCACCTCGCCTTGAGCTCCGCCCGCAGGATCGCGAACCGCAGGCTGGGCGCGGGGGGGCGCGAGCGCGCGCTCGAGTTCCTGGTGATCGGCATGGCCCAGCGCGAGAGCCTCGTCGACGACGAGCGCGCGCCCGTCACGGACGACTCGCTGGTGGGCCGGGTGATGCGCTCGTGCAGCTCGCTCGTCATCGACACCGCGTCGAGCGAGCACCAGCGCTTCCGCGACGTCGCCGAGGCGCGCCGGAGCGGCGCGCGCACGCTGGTCGGCGTGCCGCTGCTCTCCCGCGAGGCGGTCCTCGGGGTCCTCGTCCTGGCCAGCCCGCAGCCCGACGCGTGCTCGGCGACCGACCTGGCGCTCATCGAGCGCGTGGCCGCGGTGGCCGCCGTCGCCATCGAGAACGCGCGGCTCCTGTCGCGGATCAAGGAGCGGACGAGGGCGCTCGAGTCGCTGAGCAGCCGCCAGGAGGCGCTCCTCGAGACGATCGCCGCGATGTCGAGCCCGGTGGTGCCGATCGCGCGCGGCGTCCTCGTCATGCCGATCGTGGGCGCGCTGGACACGCACCGCTCCGGCCGCTTCATCGAGGCGATGCTGAAGGAGATCTCCGAGCACCAGGCGCGCGTCGTGATCATCGACGTCACCGGCATGGCGGTGGTCGACGCGAGCGCGGCGAACCACCTCGCTCAGGCGGCGCGCGCCGCCGGGCTGCTCGGGGCCGAGGTGGTGCTCGTCGGGATCGCGCCCGAGACGGCGCGGCTCATGGTGGAGCAGGGGCTCGATCTCGGGGCGATCGTCACCCGCTCCACGCTGGAGCTCGGGTTCTCGTACGCGCTCGGCAAGACGGGCGGGCGGGTCGTCCAGGGGCGCCGCTGAGCGGCGGCGGCGCCCGCGGCCCTCGCGCCGGGGCTCCGCGCGATCGTCACCGGTCCCGGTGGAGCGCGACGGCGGCCGCGACCAGCGCGGCGATCGCGGGGACGTCCACGTCCTTGGCGGAGCGGACATGGACGTTCCTGGCCTGCTTGGCCTCGCCGGTGAGCAGGCCGTTCGGATCCGGCAGCTCGGCCCCGCGCTCGAAGCCGAGGGTCACGCCGAAGCGCTGCGGGGCGAGCCAGCAGATCTTGTGTTGGTCGCCGCTGCCCATTCGGAAGCTGATGAGCCGCCAGCTTGGATAAACGTGCTCGTGGACGTCGGGAATGATGCGGAGGAGCAGCTTGCGCACACGCAAGGTCAGCTGTTGCGCTGAAGGAGGATACTCGCTCAGCAGTGCGGCCACGGCCGGATCGTCCGACACAATCAATGACGGTAAGTCGACGTTCACGGAGACGCAACCGGCCGTGCATCGTCCCGTGACGTTCCGGCTTGGGCGCTCTCGCGTTCGCGCCGGGCGGTCAGGGGTGGAGTCGCTCGCGGAAGAAGGCGAGGACGCGCGTGAGCGCCTCGCGCGTCGGGTGGCCCTCGCGGTCGACCAGATCGCGGGTCAGGACCGAATGGGCGGTGCGCCGGATCCCGTGGGGGTTGCCTGCGGACGAGTCGATCTCGATCCCCTCGAAGCCGTCGCCGAGCTCGGCCCGGAGCCGGTCGAACCGCTCCCTCGGGCACATCGGATCGTGGGTGAAGCGGAGCCCGAGCACCGGGGTGCCGGCGGCGACGCGCTCCTTGACGGTGCGGAGGGCGTCGTCGGAGAGGTGGAGCCCGGCCCGGCGCTCGCGCGAGAGCGGGAAGGGCAGCGACGGCTGGCTCAGCACGGGCGCCGCGATGGCAGGGTCGACCATCAGCGCCAGCGCGAAGTTGCCGGTCAGGCACATGCCGATCGCGCCGACGCCCTTGCCCCCGAGCTCCGCGTGGACGTCGCGGCAGAGCGCGCGCAGCCAGTCGGTGATCGGGCTCGCCTGCCTGGACGCGAGCACGTGGAACTCACGGCTGATGCAGGCGCGGGCCAGCTGCTCGACGATGTAGGGGGGCGTGTCCGGCTTGCCGGGCGTCCCGAAGAGGTGCGGCACGAAGACGGTGAAGCCGGCGTCCGCCACGCGCTCGGCGAACGCCGCGACCGACGGGGTGATGCCCGGGATCTCGTGCATGACGACGACACCCGGGCCCGCGCCGCGGCGGTAGACCACCCGCGCCACGCCGCCGTGCGAGAACTGCGTTTCCGCGAAGCCGGGGAGCGACATGGCCACCATCATCGCCCTTCGCAGGACGCCGGGGAAGCGGCGGCCGGACGGCGGCCGAGCGGCTCACCCGGCGATCGCTCGGCCGCTCGATCGCTCGAGCTCGCCGTCCTTCGGCCGCTCCGTTCCTCGGATCACTCGGACGCAGGCAGGCCCCTCGGCCGCTCGTCCTTGGCGATCCAGACGGTCTTGACGTTCACGAACTCGCGCAGGCCGTACGAGGAGAGCTCGCGGCCGTAGCCGGACATCTTGACGCCGCCGAACGGCAGCCGGGGATCGGACACGACCATCCCGTTGACGAACACCTGGCCGGCGTCGAGCTCGTTGATGAGGCGCTCGCGCTCGTCGGCGTCGCGGGTCCAGACGCTCGCCCCGAGGCCGAACCGGGTGGAGTTCGCCATGTGGATGGCCTCGTCGAGGTCGGTGACGCGGAAGACCGCCGCGACCGGGCCGAAGAGCTCGTCGTCGGCGGCGGGGGAGGGGCGCTGGACGTCGGTGAGCACGGTCGGCGGGAAGTAGTTGCCCGGCCCCTTCAGCCGCTTGCCTCCGGTGAGGAGGAGCGCGCCCGCGGCCACCGACGCCCGCACCTGCTCCTCGAGCTCCGCGGCGATCTGCGGGGTGGCGAGCGGCCCGACGTCGACCGACGGATCCATCGGGTCGCCGACCCGCAGGCGCCGCATGGTCGCGACGAAGCGCTGCTCGAACTCGGGCGCGATCGACTCGTGCACGATGAAGCGCTTCGCCGCGATGCAGGACTGGCCGTTGTTGATGATGCGCGCACGGATCGCGGTCCCCACGGCGGCGTTGAGGTCGGCGCTCGGCAGGACGATGAACGGATCGCTGCCGCCGAGCTCGAGCACCACCTTCTTGAGGTGCTTTCCGGCGTGGGCGCCGACGCTGCGCCCCGCGTTCTCGCTGCCGGTGAGCGTCGCGGCCGCGACGCGCGGGTCGGCGAGGAGGCGCGGCACGACGTCGGTCCCCGCGAGCAGCGCCTGGAAGACCCCTTCCGGGAAGCCGGCCCGGCGGAGGATGTCCTCGATGGCGAGCGCGCAGCGGGGGACGTTCGAGGCGTGCTTGAGGAGGCCGACGTTGCCTGCGACGAGCGCCGGCGCGGCGAAGCGGAAGACCTGCCAGAACGGGAAGTTCCACGGCATGATCGCGAGCACCACGCCGAGCGGATGGAAGGCCACGTAGCTCCTGCCCGCGTCGGTGGCGACCTCTTCGGGGGCGAGCAGGCGCTCGGCGTTGTCGGCGTAGTAGCGGCACGCGGTCGCGCACTTCTGGGCCTCGGCGATGGCGGAGCCGATGGTCTTCCCCATCTCGAGCGTCATGAGCTGCCCGAGCTGCTCCTTCTCGCCGTCGAGGATGTCGGCTGCCCGGCGCAGCTTCTGGGCCCGCTCGGCGATCGGGGTCTGCCGGAAGCTGCGGAACGCGGCGTGCGCGCGCGCCACCTTCTGCTCCAGCGCCGCTGACGAGAGGGGTTCGAACGTCTCGATCGTCTCTCCGGTCGCTGGATTGATCGTCGCGATGGCGGTGTTCACGGATGTGCCTCCTCTTCGAGCGTCGGGGGCCGCGGCTCGTCGCCTGCCAGCTCGGGGCGCGCCGAGCGGCCCCGGCAGGCGAGCTTGAGCCAGACCCGCCTCGTCGTGCAATGGTCAGCGAGGACGAGCCCGCTTCTCTTCCCTCGTTCGCGTCGTTCCGGCGTGGACCACGCGTCCACGTGTCCACGTCTCCACGCATGTTCCGGGCGCGTGAGGGGGGAGGGGGGTCGCCATCGCACGTCCTGTTCATTACGCAGAGGGGGATGGTCCGCAGCGGATCCCCTGTCGCAGGCGACGCGGAGCACGCGCTTTCAGCCCGGGCGACGCGCGCAGGCGAGCGCGCGGCGCTCGCTCCTCCGGCCTTCGACGACCCCGCCGGCCAGCTCTCCCGCGCGGGCGAGCTGGAGGTGAGGGTGAGGGCGATGGAAGCCCTCCTCTGCGCCGGCGTGCCGTTCATGGTGGCGGGGGCGTATGCCTTCTTCGCGTACACGGGCATTTTCCGGGACACGAAGGATCTCGACGTGATGCTGGACGAGCGCGAGGTGCCGGCGGCGTTCAGGGCGCTGGAGCGGGCCGGCTTCGCGACGGAGCTCATCGATCCGCTGTGGATCGGGAAGGCCTACGCGGGCGATCGCTTCATCGATCTCATCTTCTCGTCGAGCAACGGCCTGGCCGTGGTGGATGGCGGCTGGTTCGAGCACGCGCGTCCGGCCACGATCCTGGGGCACTCTTGCCTGATCGCGCCGGTGGAGGAGATCATCTTCACGAAGGCGTTCGTGGACGAGCGGGAGCGGTACGACGGCGCCGACGTGAACCACCTCATCTACGCGTGCGGAGACGAGATGGACTGGGAGAGGCTCCTCGCCCGGTTCGGCCCCTACTGGGAGGTCCTGTTCGCGCACCTGACGCTGTACCGCTTCGTCTATCCGGGCGCGCGGAGCCGGGTGCCCGGGTGGCTCATCGACGAGCTCTGCCGGCGCACGCTGGAGCAGATGCGGGCCGGCGACGCGCCGCTCCGGGTCTGCCGGGGGAACCTGATCAGCAGGCGGCAGTACGCGCACGATTACGAGAAGCTCGGGCTCGTGGCGGGGCCCCCTGGGGCCGCGCCCGAGGCGGCGCGGGGGGCGCTGGGCCGGAAGCGCCGGCGGTCTGCGGCGGGGCGGCCTCGCCTCGGCAATCTCGGCAATCTCGGCAATCTTGGCAAGGAGAGGCCGGGCCGCGACGGGGCTCCGGGCGACGCGGAGGAGCCGGGTGTGGAGGTCGAGGCGGCGCGGGTCCGCAAGCCGGGACCATGAGCGCCGCCGTCGCCGGAGGGAACGGGGAGCCGCGCAAGCGCCGCGTCGCGGCGTCCTCGGATCTGCACTGCCGGCCGGAGCACGGCGCCAGGATGCGCGAGATCGTGAAGGCGGTGAACGCCGAGGCGGAGCTGCTCGTGCTGTGCGGCGATCTCACCGATCGCGGCCATCCCGAGGAGGCGAAGGTGCTGGCGGACGCGCTCGCCGGGCTCTCGGTGCCGTGCGCCGCCGTGTTCGGCAACCACGATCTCGACCGGGGGGCGGGCGCCGAGATCGCGAAGCTCCTGGGCGACGCGGGCGTCGAGGTGCTCGACGGGGATCACCTGATCTTGCGCGACGACATCGGGGTTGCCGGCGTGAAGGGCTTCATGGGCGGCTTCGGGAGCGCGACGCTCCAGGCGTTCGGCGAGGGCCCGCTCAAGGCTTTCGTGCAGGAGGCGGTGACCGAGGCGCTGAAGCTCGAGGCGGCGCTGTCCCAGCTCGACAGCGAGAAGAAGATCGTGATCATGCATTACACGCCGATCCTCGAGACGACCGTCGGCGAGAACGTGGAGATAAGACCCTTCCTTGGGACGAGCCGCCTGGCCGCGCCGATCGATCTGTACGGCGCCGACGTGGTCTTCCACGGCCACGCGCACCACGGCGCGCTCGAGGGGCGCATGTCGAACGGGACTCCGGTTTACAACGTGGCGATGCCGCTGCTCAGGAAGCTGACGGGGAAGTCGTTTCTGCTGTTCGAGGTGTAGCGGGCGAGCGCCGCTCGGCGCCTTCGCTCAGTGCTTCTGCAGGAAGGCCCGTATCGCTCCGAAATAGGCGGACGCGAAGAGGAGGATATCGTTGTGCCCGGCGCCGTCGATGAGGTGCAGGGCCTTCCTCTCGTGGCGGACGGCGGCATGGTTCTCGCGGGCGTGGTCCGGCGGGAGCAGCGTGTCGCGCGCGCCGTGCAGGACGAGGACCGGGATCTCGACGTCCCTCAGGAGCTCCGGGTTCGAGAAGCTGCGGTGCGCCTCGTCGCGCAGATCGCCGAGGTCGATCTCGAAGAGGGCGAGCAGGTGCCGAACGTCGCTGAACCCGCTCTCGAGGAGGAGCGCGCGGTACGCGCCGCCGCGGTGCGCGGCGATGCGCGACGCCGGGGAGCTGCCGAGCGAGCGGCCGAAGAGCAGCGGCTTCGGCGGCCGGTCGAGGCCTGAAGCGCGGCTCTTCTCGGCGAGCTCGCGCTCGAAGAAATCGGAGACCTTCAAGGGATCTTCATGGAGCGAGCGCATCGTCGGCTGCCCACGGCTCCAGCCATAGCCGCGGTAATCGACAATGAAGAGGTTGAGCCCGATGTCGTGCCAGCCCTCAGCGATATCGTCGTAGTCGGGGACGGTCTCGCCATTGCCGTGGAAAGCGAGCACGCTGGGTTTGCCCGGGTCGGACAGGTGCCAGCGCGCGCCGAGCGTCACCCCGGGGGCGACGGGGATATCGTAGTCGGTCGCGCCGGCGGGCGGGGGCGTCTTCGTCTGCCTGGGATAGAAGACGTCGGTGGCGCGAGGGTTTGTGTCGAGCGCGCGAAGGAGCTCGTCGAGCTGGCTGTCGGGGTCGTTCGTCGGCATGGCTCACCGTTCTGCCGAGGTCGGCGGAGGTCGTGGCGCGCAGGATACATCGTGTCGGGGCCGGATGGTCCGTGGGATGGACGCCCGCGAGCGCGGTGGGGCGGCGGGTCGCCGGGGCGCGTGGCCCGAGGGTGGCCTACGCGGTAGCGATGACGCCTTGCACCACGGGCTCGCCGTACTCGGCGCCGCCGGTCTGCACGACGAGGTTCGGGAGGATCTCCGCCACGCCGGCGCCGTGGGTGTGGCCGCAGAGCACCTCGATCCGCCGCTCCGGGTGCCGCACGGCGGCCTCGCGGATCGCCTCGCCTGTGGCCTTGCAGGTGAAATGGGGGAGCCAATCGTCGTTGGAGATCTGGCCTTCGTGCCAGCAGGCCTCCTTGAACGGGGGGACGTGCGTGGCGACGATGACGCGCCGGTATCGCTCGAGGGCCTGTGGCAAGACGCGGCGCAGGTATTCCGCGGCCTCGTCGCCGAGGCGGTGCAAGGCCTCTCTCCGGCCGCGCCGGTCGAGGGAGGCGAGCTCCTGGATGAGCACGTAATCGTTGAGCATGACGGGCGATCTCTCGTAGTCGCCGAGGCGGGCGTCGGCCCAGCCGTCGTGGCCGACGAGGGCGGTGTCCGGGCCGAGCTCGACGTGGGGGATCGACGGGAGCCACCTGAGCCAGGGGGAGGTGGCCGAGAGCTCGGCGGCCATCGCGCGCACGGCGGCGATGCTCCCGCGGTAGAAATCGTGGTTGCCGAGGACGAAGTAGAGCGGGCGCTCGATGGCCTCGGCGACGGTCTCGAGGAGGGGGCGGAGGCTCTCGGCTTCGGCGATGTCGCCGGTGAAGAGGACCGCATCGGAAGCGGTTGCGGCGAGGGTGGAGCAGAAGGCGGCGAGTTCTTCGCGGGAGAGGAAGTTGAGGTGGACGTCGGTCGCCCAGGCGAGGCGGAGCGGGGTCGGCGCGGCCATGAAGTCAGGATAGGCGGCGAGGGGAGGGGGAGCCAGTGAGGTGGCGCGAGAGCGGGAGGCGCGCGCCACGTGGCGAAGTGAGGGCTCTCCTTGTCGGCGGTGGCGAGGGCGGTGGGGGCGATGGGGCCGCCGCGGTTCAGGGGCGGTGAGCCCTGGGAGGATCGTCGTAGCGCCGGACGCGGGCGTGGCCACCTGGGCGGCGGAGAACATCGACCTCGGTCTGGGGCTGGGCCACATCGAGCCGCTGGTGCTCGGTCCAGCGGTCGTCCCCGAGATCACCGACCCTGACCAAGCTGAGAAAGAGCTCGAGCTCGCGGTGCTCTCGGCCGTGGTGCACGGCAACGGGCCGAACGGGCTCACCGTGGTCCAGGCCGCGCTCGCCGCCCTCGGTCGGCTCGACCAGGAGCACGCGGCGGTCTATTTTCAAGTCATCTGGAACGGGTTGCGTGAGCCCATGCGGCGGGCTCTGGAGGCGTTGGTCATGGAACGGCAGATCAAAGGCGAGGCAGCTTTCCCCCCGTTCGCGCAGAAGCTCATCGATCGAGGCAAGCTTGAGGGCTTGCGTGAGGGCGAGCTCAAGGCCAAGAGGGGCACGCTGCTCCGGCTGCTCGCGCGCGCAGGGATCGTGCTCGCCGAGTGCGAGAGCGCGCGCATCCAGGCGTGCACGGACATCACGACCCTCGACCGCTGGATCGATAACGTTCTCGGAGCGAAGAATGCCACGGAAGTGCTCTCCTGACGGTGGACGAAAGCGGCCCGACGAGGCCATGAAACACGGTCTCCAGATGTCCTCGTGAGAGCGTGAGCGGCCAGCGGCGGAGAGCTGGAGCAGCGCATCAAAGCCGTGATCATGTCCGGAGATGCTTCAAAGGGCCGCCGCCTCATGGCGATAGCCCGCCTGTCCCGTCCGCCTCCAGCGAGTCCGCGAGCGCGCAGCGCGCGATCCCTGCCTTCTTGGCCTCCTCGCGCAGCATCGCGCCCTGCTCCGCGGCCCCTTTCACGCTGAGCATCGTGCGGAGCTCGATTCCATCGGGGCTCTCCACGTGCTCTGCGATCCACGCCGACCGCATCTGCCCGACGCTGATCGCATCGGCCTCCGGGTCGAGCCCGGCTCTCCTGTCGACATCGCACATCATCGCGACCGCCTCGGGGAACGTCTGCCCGCCGGGGGCCGGGGCCTTCGCCTCGGGAGCTGAGCTGCAGGCGGAGAGGAAGGCTGGAACGAGCAGGGGAAAGAGGAGCTGGGGGCGCATGCTGCCTTCGACAGGAGAGGGCGCCCGGGCTTGGCAGCGATCACCTCGCCCAGGTGCGCCCTCCGGCTACCGGTTACTCGCCCGTGCCCGCGTCGACCGCCGGGACGAGCTCGATATCGACGTTCTGCGGCAGGAAGGTCTCGCACTCGTCGTTCATGACGGGCGCGAGCGTCTGCTCGAAGTCGTCGTAGCCTGTCCCCGAGATCTTCACCCACGTCACCCCGGCCGTCCACAGCTCGCAGACGAGCGCCTCCAGCGCTTCGGGAGGAGGCTGAGCGCGATCGACGGCGCACACAAGGTTGGCCTCGTCGAGCGTCTTCCAGGTGGTCGGATCGCTCAGGACGAAGATCGGCTCGTCCGCGGCGCTCCACGCGATGTGAACGGTGGTGTCCGGCGGGACGGTGGCGCCTCTCGCGCGCACGGTGATGGTGAACAGCGCCTGTCTCGGCCCCATCGGACAGCCGCTGGCATCGCCCGTACTCGATCCGACGGATCCGCCGCCCCCCGAGCCTTTACAGGCGCCCACCGCGGCAGCGGTCGCGAGCGCCACCGCGGTGATCGCCGTGAAGGCCGTGAGCGATACGATTCGACCGGGAGCAAAAGGAAGGCGTGGTGCCACAAGGGCGACAGGGTAGGGGCGACATGCCAGCAAATCCAGCGTGAGCAAGTTTTTGCGCAGGTGGAGTGTCCTCTTCCCTGCGCTCTGCCCGCCGCAGGCGGCCGCGGCTTTCAGGCCTGGGCCTTGAGCTCCGCGATGTCGTTGAGGAGGGCCTGCTCGTGCCCGTCCGGCTTCACCTTGAGGTAGGTCTTCCGCAGCACGCCCGACGGATCGATGACGAATGTCGTCCGGTCCCAGTACAGGGTGCCTTTCCACTCGCTCTGCCCGACGCCCGCGGCCTTGAGCAGCTCGTGGCCCGTGTCGGCGAGCAGGTCGATGGTGAACGAGAACTTGTCGCAGAAGCTCTTGTGCGACGCGACGTCGTCCGCGCTGAC
Organism: Sorangium sp. So ce693; assembly: GCF_051521375.1. Lineage (NCBI taxonomy): Bacteria > Pseudomonadati > Myxococcota > Polyangiales > Polyangiaceae > Sorangium > Sorangium sp. So ce693. The sequence goes on along the minus strand of NZ_CP150347.1, from coordinate 8,839,706 downwards.
GCCGACCACGGCGATGTTGGCCTTGTCGAAATCTGCCTTGGAGGCCGTGAACGACTTGCCCTGGATCGTGCAACCCGGCGTGTCGTCCTTCGGATAGACGTAGAGCACGAGCCATTTGCCCGCGAAATCCTCGAGCTTCACGGTCTTGCCGTCCTGGTTCGGCAGCGCGAAGCGCGGAAACGGCTTTCCAATCTCGACGCTCATCTTCTCTTTGCCTTTGCTGTGGGCCGGAGGAAGGCTCCCCCTGGCCGGTGACGGGTCATGGGAGGGGACGGCGCAGCGGCGCGGACGTCACGTCGCTGGCCTCCCCGTGCGGGATCTAGCGCGGGATGAGCCCTCGGAACCAGGCCGTCACCGAGGAAGAGGACTCGTCCTGGTGGAGCGAGTCGGGGCCTTCCAGCTCGTCGGCGAGCCCCCCGAGCGGCCCCTCGCTGCGCGGGGGCGGCGAGCTCGGGTGCTCCTCCCCGTGCATCAGGATCGGGGCGCCCTCCAGGGTGGGCAGCAGGCTCAGGCCGCTGCCGCCGGCGGTCGGCTCCTTCGTGAGCGATTTGAACTCGAGGAGCATCATGTCGATGAGCTCGGCGATCTTCTGCGTCCCGTCGACCGCCCGCGCCGGCCCGCCCTTGGCGCGCTCCACGAGCGAGGCGACGTCGTCCTCGCTCACCGGGCGGCCGTAGCGGTAGAGGAAGCGGGTCAGGTCGCGGCCGAGCTCGCGCGCCGACAGGTAGCGGGCCGCCGGGTCGCGGGCGAGCGCGCGGCGGATGATCTGCTCCAGCTCGCGCGGCACATCGCTGTTGATCTGCTGGAGCGACGGGATCACCGCGTCGCGCACGAGCCGCACCGTGATGTAGTCGGAGTCGCCGAGGAACAGCCGGCGCCCGGCGAGCATCTCCCAGAGGATGATCCCGAGCGCGAAGATGTCGACGCGCTGGTCGACGCCCTGCTCGAGCACCGTCTCGGGCGCGAGGTAGCCGAACTTCCCCTTGATGATGCCCGCGTCGCTCTCGGCGAGCTGGCTCGACGCCTTCGCGAGCCCGAAGTCCACGATCTTCACCTCGCCGTAGCGGGTGATGAGCACGTTGGCCGGGGTGATGTCCCGGTGCACGATCTGGAGCGGCTTTCCGTCCGCGGTCGCGAGATCGTGCGCGTAGGCGAGGCCCTGGCACATCTTCGCGGCCATGAAGGCGGCGACCTCGACGGTCATCGGCCGGCCCACCTTCTTCTGGTGATCGAGGAGCGCTCTCAGGTCGGCGCCGTCCACGTACTCCATGACGATGAAGTAGGTGCCGTCGCCGACGCCGATGTCGAACACCGACACGACGTTCGAGTGCGAGAGGTGCGCCGAGAGGCGCGCCTCGTCGAGGAACATCGCGATGAACTGCTCCTTCTTGCTGAGCTGCGGCAGGACGCGCTTGATCGCGACCTGCTTCTTGAACCCTTCGATCCCCGCGCTCTCGGCGACGAAGACCTCCGCCATGCCTCCGGAGGCGAGGCGCTTGATGACCCGGTACCGCTGCTGCTCGGACATGCCCTGTCTGTCGTCCTCCCGCCCCGTGCCGCCTGGCCGTCCAGTCTAGCGGCTCGGGGCCCGCCGCGGATCAAATCCACGAGGCGGCGCGCCCCCGCGGGTCATCGGAAGGTGGCGAGCGCCGCGACCGCCGCGAAGGAGAGCCCGACGAGCGCGGCGAGGGCGAGCACCGACAGCAGCGGCTCCGCCCGCACGGCGGCGAGCAGCCGGTCGCGATCTTCCCTCGACAGCGGCGCGCCATGCGTTCCGTCCTTGCCCTCGTCGCCCGAGGCGTCGGCGACGTGCGCCTCCAGGCGGCGCCGCGCGGTCCGGGATCGCAGCGCGAGCAGCAGCACCTGGACCACAGCGGACGCGGCGAGGACCAGGAGCCCAGCGCGCCGCGCATGCGAGGCGCGCGCCCGCTCGCGCGCCTCGGCCGCCGGCATCCCGTCCGCGAGCAGCTCCACGCGCCGCGGCGAGGCGGACGCCGCCGCTGACGCGATCGGCCAGGCCACCGTGCCCGCGCCCTGCTCGTAGGGGTCGCTCGCGACCACCGCCCAGGCCGCCTCCCCGGGCGCGAGGCTGTCCGGGAGCGTCACCCTCCCCGAGAAGAAGCCCGCCCCATCGGCCGCGAGGGGGACGATCGCCCCGAGCGCACGGCCGCGCGCACCTCCGATCGAGACGTAGACGCGCGGCCTCGGCGCCGGGGAGATCAACCGGAGCTCGGGCCGTTCGCCATCGAGTCCGCCCGGATCGAGCCAGACGGCTCCCGGGATCACGGGCAGCTTCCCTTCCCAGGTGCCGCTCGCGCTCCGTGTCCCCGGCGGTGCGCTCCCCGGGTGGGTCGCGCGGAGCGTGAGCTCGACCGTGTGCGCCAGCGGCTTGAGCGTGAGCTCCGCGGCGCCGCGCGCATCGGCCGTGATCTGCGCCGGACCGCTGCCGTGCTCCACGAGCTCCGCCCCGACGGTGCTCACCTCGAGGCGCGCCCCTGCCGCGGGCGTTCCGTCCTGCGCCCCGATCGCGACCCGCACCCGCTCCGGGAACGGCGCTGCCAGGGCTCCCCGCGCCACCGTGACCTGCAGGCGGAGCTCCCCGTGCGCCGCGCCTGGCAGCGCGGTCGCGTTCGCCGCGCCTGGCAGGGCGGTCGTCTCCGCCGCTGGGAGCGGAGGCAACAGCGGGAGCTGCCGCTCCAGGAGCGTGACGCTGCCCAGCGCGATCCGCGCGGTCACCGGCTCCTGCAGCCCTGCCGGCGCGCGCAGCAGCGCCTCGCCGATGCCGTCCTTGTCGAGCGAGCCGGTCCATCGCTCGAGCGGCGCCCCTGCGGAGGTGGCGCTCACCTCGATCTGCGGGATTGCCGCCGGATCGTCGGCGCCGTGGAGGCGGCGCACCCCTTCGATGCGGAGCGCCAGCGCCTCGCTTCCGGCGACGGGCGTCCCCCACACCCGCACGCCGGTGGCCATGCGTGGCGAGCCTGGCCCCAGGATCGCGAGCGCTGCGAGCCCGATGCCCAGCGCTGGCAGGACGTACGTCGCTGCGTTGGGCATCGAGGGCATCGCGCTCCCAGCATACCTCTCCGTCCTTGCGGCGCGGGCGGGGTGCGGCTCCCGTCTGGCTGCTCGTGCGGAGCGCCGGTCTGGGCTGAGCCCCTTTGCGTCCGGGCGTCTCCTCCGATAGGAAGCCGCCGATGGCAGCCGACAGACCGGGGAAGCGCAGGCGCAAGGGTTCAGGGACCACGGGGCAGGGCGGTGAGGTCGTGTTGCGACAGCGGACCGATCCGCGGAGCGAGCGACGTTTCGAGCCGAAGGCGTCGCTCGAGCTCGGCCTCACGATGCTCGGCATGTCCGTCGCGGCGCTGCTGGCCGGGGCGGGTGTCTATGGCCAGTGGTTCCGGGGCGAGGACGCGGGCGCGCACCCGGCGGCCACGTACCTGCTCCTCGGCGCCTTGCTCCTCGGGGCGGCGGTGGGGCTCTTCGGTCAGTGGTCGATGAAGTCGCTTCGTGTCGGTGATGCCGGGGTGGGGATCGAGAGCGGACCTGGTGAGATCGAGCGCATCGGCTGGCACGATGTCACGGGCCTGTTGCTCACGGAGGCTGCGCTCACGGTCCAGGGCAGCGGCACGGCGATCGCCATCCCGCTGCGATCGCACCTCCCGGCGGCCGCGCGCGTGCTGGCCGAGGCGAGGGTGCGTATCCCCGCCCGCGCGGCCGACATCAAGGAAGGCGCGCTGCCTCCGCCCGACGATGCTGCCGGCGAGGTGCGCTCGCTGGAGCCGCCGCAGGTCGCCGGCCTTCGCTGCAAGGCGACCGACAAGCTGATCGCCTTCGAGGCCGACGCCCGCCTCTGCGGCCGTTGCGGCGAGCACTACCACAAGGAAGGCGTCCCCCAGCGCTGCCTCACCTGCGAAGCCCCATTGCGCTGAGCGCTCCCCCGGGGGGCCGGGCAGTCGGCCCCCCCCACGCCCCTGCTCTGCGTTACGCCCTCAGATCCCGAACCGCCCCGCGTGCTCCCGGAGGAACGCGATGTAGACGTCCGCCTCCTGGTGCGACGCCACCTCGCCCGCCTCGACCGCCTCCTCCAGCGCGCGCTTGATCTCGCCGATCCGCCGCGACGGCGGCAGCCCGAACGCGTGCATGATGGCGTCGCCGATCCCGCTCGGCAGCGGCGGCACCACCGCGTCCTCCGTCTGGACCTGGAGCACCCGCTCGGCGAGCTCGCTGATCTGCTTCAGCCCCTTCCGCTTCTTCTCGGGCCGCTTCGTGGTGATGTCCGCCCGCGACAGGTCGAGCACGTCCTTCAGGCAGCCGCCCATCTCCTTGGCGAACCGGCGCACCGCGCTGTCGGTCCACGACGCGTCGTACTGGCTCGCCCGGAGGTGGTGCAGGATCAGGAAGCGGATGCTGTTCTTCAGCGCGTCTTCCTTCGTGAAGAGCGGCAGCCGCCGATCGATCTTGTCGAACATGCGCGCGCCGACCTCGGCGTGACCGAAGAAGTGGACCTCGCCCGTCGGCGAGATGGAGCGCGTCCTCGTCTTGCCGATGTCGTGGAGCAGGGCCGCCCAGCGGACCTCGAGCCTCGGGACGGCCTGACGCACCACCTGCTTCGTGTGCTTCCACACGTCCTTGTGGCGCCATTCCCCGTCGCCGAAGCCCACCATCGCCTCGACCTCGGGCAGCATCGCGGCGAGGGCGCCCGACTCGAGCAGGGCGTCGAGCCCGGCCTCGGCGTCGTCGCTCATCATGACCCGGTCGAGCATCTTGCGGACATCGGGCAGGTAGGCGGCGGTCGCGGCCTTGAAGTCGGCGGGCCGCCCGGAGATCACCCTGGACGAGGCGCGTGGCTCGGCGCCCGCCTCGGGCTGCTCGGCCTCCGCCTTTTCTGCTCGCTGGACGGCCCACTCGAGGGCCTCCATCGCCCGCTTCGGGCTCGCTTCCTGGGTGAGAATCTCCTGCACGCTGGCCTTCCACACTTTCGAGGTTACGGGGTCGCCCACGGGGCGCCAGCTGGCGCGGCCCGCACGGGGGTTCGCCGGTTTAGAGCCAGCCGCACCTTCGCGCAATGGTTCCTCGCGTTGGTCGCGCTCGTCGCTCGGCGCCGCCGGATGCCGTGCGTCCGCAGGCGATGGATGCGTCAGGTGCGAAGGAGCCGCCCCACGTGGTCCTTCTCCCACGCGAGGGCGCGCTCGTAGTCGCGGAAGAGCCGCTCGCGGGCGAGGAAATGGGGCGGATGGAGCATCCGGCGCCCGTTGCCGTGGCTCGCCGGCATCACGTGGTGGATCATCTCGTGGTAGATGACGTAACAGATGAAGTAGCGGGGGACCCAGGGCCGGTCGAGCACCGGGTGGATGCGGATCAGCCGCTCGACCGCCGAGTAGCTCCCGAGCTTGATGGTGCGCCGCGGCTTCCGCGCCTTGGTCCGCTTGCCCCAGGTGATCAGCGCGTCGACCCCGCCGCCGAAGTAGCCGTGGTTCAGCTTCTGGAACAGGAGCAGCAGGTCGTGCGTCCGCCCCTGCGTCGAGAGCGGCGTGCTCACCGGCCGGCTCGCCCGGATGCGATGGCCGTTCTCGTCGATGTACTGGCCGACCACGAGCGAGGCGGCCCGGTCCTGCGTCACGACGTACCGGACGAGCGCCTCCTGAACGAGCGCCGGCGCATCCAGGAACATGTGGTGGACGCGCGCCTGCAGGATGCCCTCCCGGAGGGAGGAGGAGATCATCTGCCGGTAGTTGTCGGTCACCGAGAGGAGGACCGGCCGCTTCTGGGCCAGCTCCAGCCGCCGGATGAGCGCCTGGCGCGCCCCCTCGTGCACGTAGATGTGCGGCTGCCCCGGCGGCAGATCGATGTCGATCGGATGATGGCGTGGGTCCGGCACCCGGACGACCGCCCGGGAGACACGTGGCAACAGGGAAGTACGCGCCGCGCCCTTCCCACCGCTGCGCGACAGACGGCCTGGAGGGGGTTGAGCGAAGGGGAAGGCCATCTGTCCCGCCATCTCAATCCTCCTTATTTGGGCGTATTCTCGGGTGGGATCCTTGTCAAGCGAGCGGCCGAGAACATCGAAATCATTCGGATTTGTGACTATGCAAGCGGGTGGCCGGCCCCTCCGGAGGGAGAGGGAGGGCGCCCCGACCGCCGCTCGCCGGTGATCTGGATTTCCTCTGCAAATTCATGTGTTTGTAGTGAAGGCCACGAGCGCATGCTCCAGTCGGGCCGCCTTCCGCCTCGGACGCGCGTCTTCTGCTCCTGCTCTCTCTCCCGCCATGAGACGGCGCGTGCGCAGCGCCTCCCTCATCGCGAGGTGAGCGCCCGGGGATCGAGGATCTGCGCCATGCGCCAGCGGCCCTGCGCGCGCTGGGAAGGCTCCGGCTCGAGGGCGACGACCAGGGCAGTACAGAAGCCGGCGGGGAGCAGCGCTGTCGCGCCCCGGCCGGGCGTGTCGAGGAGCGTACGGACGAGGTGCTCCACGTTCGGCTGGTGCCCGACGAGCAGCGCATCTGCGCCGCCTCGGGCGAGCGCGGCGACCAGCGATGTCGGGAGCCCGGCGTCGAGCGCGAGCTCGTCCCGGAGCTCGACCTGCGGCGCGCCGCAGATCGGCGCCGCGATCTCGGCGGTCTCCCTCGCGCGCGCGAGGGGGCTCGCGAGCACCAGCGGCAGCGGGGCGCCGCCCCGGAGGCGGTGGAGCTCGCGCGAGACCCGCGCCACGCGCTCGCGGCCCTCGGGGGTGAGCCTCCGGTCCGCGTCGCGCCCGCTGGTCGCCCGCTCCTCCGCCGGGCCGTGCCGCATCACGTAGAGGTGCATGGCGTCGGTGGCGGCCGGCGTCAGTTCGTCTTGCCCGGGGGACGGCGGGCGTCCTGGCCGGACGAGGCTGCCTCGCCGCGACCCTTGGCCTGCGCGGGGGCCTCGGCCGCTGCCGCTCCGCCCTTCGGGCCGGGGCTCGCGGCGCCGTTCGTCGGGGCGGCCCCGCCGACGCGCGAGATGCCCTGCTTCGCGAGGACCATCGACTCGATCTTGTCGAGGATCGCCGGGTGCTGCTCGAGGTAGGTGCGGGCGTTCTCCCGGCCCTGACCGATGCGCTCGCCCTGGAACGAGAACCAGGAGCCGCTCTTCTCGATGATGCTCGCCTCGGTCGCGAGGTCGATGACGTCGCCGCTGTGGCTGATGCCCTGGCCGTACAGGATGTCGAACTCGACCTCGCGGAACGGGGGAGCCATCTTGTTCTTCACGACCTTGACGCGGGTCCGGTTGCCGACGACCGCCGGCTCCTTACCGCCCGCGGCGGCCTCCTTGATGGCGCCGATGCGGCGGATGTCGAGCCGGACCGAGGCGTAGAACTTGAGGGCGTTGCCGCCGCTCGTCGTCTCGGGGCTGCCGAACATGACGCCGATCTTCATCCGGATCTGGTTGATGAACATCAGCAGGCACTGCGAGCGCGAGACCGTGCCGGTCAGCTTGCGGAGCGCCTGGCTCATCAGCCGGGCCTGGAGGCCGACGTGGCTGTCGCCCATGTCGCCCTCGATCTCGGCCTTGGGGACGAGCGCGGCGACGGAGTCGACGACGATGATGTCGACGGCGTTCGAGCGGACCAGCATGTCGGCGATCTCGAGCGCCTGCTCGCCGTAGTCGGGCTGGGAGATGAGCAGCTCGTCGGTCTTCACGCCGAGCTTCTTGGCGTAGTTCACGTCGAGGGCGTGCTCGGCGTCGATGAACGCCGCCGTCCCGCCCGCCCGCTGGATGGCCGCGATGGCGTGGAGGGTGAGGGTCGTCTTGCCGCTCGACTCCGGCCCGTAGATCTCGACGATGCGGCCGCGCGGGTAGCCGCCGATGCCGAGGGCGATGTCCAGGCCGAGCGAGCCGCTCGGCACGGCCGCGACCTCGTCGTGCAGCGTCTGCCCGTCCTTGAGGCGCATGATCGCCCCCTTGCCGTACTCCTTCTCGACGCTGGCGATCGCGAGCTCGAGGGCGGCAGACTTCTGCTTGGTGTTCTTCTCGTCACTCATGCGTACCTCGGGAGGGAGCGATGGGAGGGGGGCGACGACGGGGGGACCGCGGAGGTGGACCCACGCCGCGCGAGGCAACAGTTTCCGGCAGCTTTACTGTCCGGCTGTTCAGGAATCAAGACCCCCGCATCCCGGATAGGACCGAAAATGTCCGCGCGACGGGTCGGCCCGGCAGGCGCTCCGGAGCGCGGTGATGTCGCGGTCGGAAGTAGTTCCTGGTTGAGGTCGAGTCTCACAACCAGGGCAACAATCGTGATCGTCGCACACAGGGAGCACTGGCGGGCTCTTCAACCGTGGGCCACATCTTCCGCGTGGGGGGCGGGGGGCGCTATTTCCCGGGGTTTTCCCTGGGCCGGTACGAGCTCGTCCTGCGGGTGGCCGCAGGCGACGTGGGCGAGGTCTGGGCTGCGCGGCTCAGGCGGGAGCACGGGTTTCAGCGGCTCTTCGCGATCAAGGTGCTCCGCCCGGAGCTCTCGCCCGATCCCGACGCCGTTCGGACATTCCTCGACGAAGCCGCGCTGGCCGCGCGCATCAGGCACCCGAACGTGGTGCCCGTCGTGGATCTGGGCGAGACGGACGGCACGTTCTTCTACGCCATGGAGTGGGTGAGCGGGGAGCCGCTCTCGTCGGTGCTGCGCGCCGCGCGCGGGCGCCCGGCGCCCGTGCTCGTCGCCGCGAGGCTCGCCTACCAGATCTGCGCGGCCCTCGACGCCGCGCACGAGCTGCGGGACGAGGGCGGAAACCCCCGGGAGCTCCTGCACTACGACGTCTCGCCGGACAACGTCCTCATCACGTCCGAGGGGCTCGTCCGCATGGTCGATTTCGGCATCGCGAGGCTCGAGGAAGGGCGGATGTCCGAGCGACGGCCTTCGGCGCTGCGCGGCGACGGCGGCCGCGCTTTGACGGTGGGCGCGGCGGGCGCGGCGGGCGGCGAGGGGGGCGCGTTCCTGTTCCGGAGCAGCGCGCCGTACATGGCGCCGGAGCACATCCGGGGGCAGCCGTGCGATCGGCGGTCCGATCTCTTCGGGGTCGGAGTGCTCCTCTACGAGCTGCTGTCGGGCGCTCATCCCTTCCAGGCCGACGACAGCGAGAGCACGATGACCCACATCGCGAGCGAGCGGCCTGCCGCGCCGCTGTCGTCGCGCGCGGTCCCGTCCCGGCGCGGGTTCGCGGAGCGCCTGAGCGCGCCGCCGCCGCCCGAGCCGATCCCGCCTGCGCTCGATCGCCTCGTCTCCGAGGCGCTCGCCAAGTCGCCCACCGCGCGCACGGCGACGGCCGCGCAGCTCATGCGTGCGCTCGAGGAGGCGATCCCGGGCGCGGCGAACCCGGGCAACGACGCGCTCGTCGCCAGCTGGCTCGGACAGATCCTGGGCGATGCGTCCCACCTCCGCACGCAGCAGCTGCGCGCCGCGCTCGAGTCGCTCGATCCTGGGGACCGCTCGGCCGACGACGAGGTGGAGCCTCCGCGCGCCCCACGGCGCTGGCTGCAGGCGCTGCTGGTGTTCGGGGCCGCCGTCCTCGGGGTCGCGCTCGCCGGGACCGCGGCGGTGAGGGACTGCCCGCTCCCTCCCGCCGCCGTCTCCGCGCCGACCGGGCCGCGCCCGCAGGGCGCCGCTGCGAGCGTCAGCTCACCGCCACGTCGCCGAGGAGCGGCGACCACGCCGCTCCGGAGATGAGCCAGAGCTGGTGCGACGTCCGCGTCACCGCGACGTGGAGCCGCCGGCGGGCCTCGTGGTTCATCGGGTACGCCGCCGCGGTCGCGTCGGGCACGACGACGTAGTCGAACTCGAGCCCCTTCGCGCTGTCCACGTCGGTGACGTCGATGCCCGGCTCGAACGAGAACGCCCCCTCCAGCACGAGCCTCGCCTCCGGCAGCTCCGCGATCAGCGCGTGGAGCTCCCGCGCGGCGCCCGCGTCCCGCGCGATGACGGCCACCGAGGCGCGGGGCTCCCGCCCGACGAGGTCGCGGAGCGCGCCGGCGAGGAACAGGTGGGCCTGCGCCTCGCTCGGGAAGCGGAAGAGCCCGACCGGCGCGCCGTCCCGGGCCGCGCGCGCGGGCGCCTCGGGCGCGAGCTCGCCGAGGAGCCGCCGCGCGAGCTCCGCCACCGGCCGCGGGCAACGGTACGACACCGCGAGGCGGCAGGTCGCCGCGTCGCCCACGCCGAGCGCCGCTCGCGCCGCGTCCCACCCGGCGAAGCTCGAGGAGGTCTGCTGCGCCTCGTCGCCGGCGAGCGTGACGCTGCGCGTCTCGCCAAGGAGCTTCCCCAGGACGAACAGCTCGAACAGCGAGAAGTCCTCGGCCTCGTCGAGGACGAGGTGCGACCACCCCGCCCCGTCCAGGCCGCGGCGAGCGGCGCGAAGGAAGAGCAGGATCGGCAGATCGTCGACGTCGAGCGTCCCCGCGAGCTCGTCCGGCGTCCCTTCCGCGACGGCGCGGCCGTCGAGCGCCCGCTTCATCGAGGCCACGGTGATCGAGGCGAGCTGCCGGTCGAGCGGCTCGGCGATCTGCAGCAGGGTGTGCCGGACGGTCTCTTCGATCGCGCTGCGGGGGAGGTCCCCGCCCGAGGCGGCGACGACGCCCTCGAGGAACCCTCGATCGGTGAAGACGTCGGCGAGGCGGCGGCGCAGCCGCGGGAGCGTCGTGCTCGCCGGGGCGAGCCTGGCGAACCGCTCGCGCAGCGCGCGGTAGAGCGCCGGGTGGCGCTTGAGGCTGGAGACGAGCGCCGGGGGATCGTCGCACAGGGCGATCGGCTTGCCGAAGACCTCGCGCGCGGTCGCGGACGACCAGGCGTCGAGCGTCTTCACCTGGGCCTCCCCCGCGCCGAGCGGCGAGAGCAGGCGGCGCGACAGCCGCGCGAGGCCCTCCTCGGGGACGACGACGTTCATGGCCGAGAGCGGACTGCGCGCTGGATCCAGCGCGGCGATCCTGGCGAGGCGGTGCAGCGCGACGGTCGTCTTGCCGCTCCCGGCGCTGCCGAGCACGAGGAGCGGCTGCTCGGGGGGCGCGCACACGGCGGCGTACTGGTCGGCGTCGAGCAGGGCGGTGACCTCCGCGGCCCTCGCCTGGTCCGTGGCGCCGGCGCCGACGCCGAGGCTCCCGGGGCGGGCGGCCGTGCCCGCGCCGCCCGGCTGCATGGCGAGCGCCGCGCGCTCCGCGAGGATCCATCGCCCGTCGCCCCGCCGCGTCAGGACGAGGCCGTCGCCGACGATCCGGGTGAGGGCGCCGCGCTCCACGACGACGATGCGGCGCGCCTTCACCACGCCCTCGGCCACGCGCCCCGGGAAGGTCTCCTCGTACTCGTCGCCCTCGCGGTACCGGTAGAAGATCTGCGCCACCGGCGCGACGCGCCAGTCGAGGATGCGCACGTCGGCCGACGGATCCAGGAACGTCGCGTGGCCGAGCAGGTAGTCCTTCGCCCCTTTGCCCTCGTCGACCCGGAGGTGGGCGAGGTACGGGCAGAGCGGGTCGGGCAGCGCCTCCCTGGGCTCCTGCTCGATGAGGCGCTGCCGCACGCTCATCTCGAGGAGCACCGCCGGCAGATCGTCGACGGAGGCCGCGGCGGCCTCGTCGCGGAGCTCCCGGAGCGCCGCGACGGACCTGAGCTCGCGCGGCGCGCGCCCGAAGGCGCGCGCGGCGCGCTCCTGCGCCCGGTCCAGCGCGGCGCGCACGCGCTCGAGGAGCGCGGCCTCTTCTTCGAGGACGGCGCGCGCCTCGACGGGCAGATCAAGCGTGCTCTCCAGCATGATGGGCCTCCTTGCGCCCCCCGCCTCCGCGAGGGGTCGAGCTCGATGGGTGAATGGTTCGTTCACTTTTGAGGCGAGGCGAAGCGAAGCTTACACGAAGAAGCTCCTGAGTCCGGCAAGGTGGTATTTCGAGTAACCGTGGACCGCTTCTCGGATGGCGGTCTCGTCCTCGAAGCGGGCGAGCGCGTTCACCATCGTCCTGATGAAGCCCTGGTAGATCTGGTCCAGGTTGAACCGCATCGCGTCGGTCACCGAGAGGCATGGGTCGAGGTTGCGGAAGTGCTCGATCGCCAGCGCGATGAGGCGTTCGGCGGTCTCCTCGGAGAACCGCTCGTACCTGGAGCCGCCGGCCCGGCCCAGGAGGATCACGACGCGCAGCCTGTTCTCGATGCAGAAGCGGAGGAGCTCCTCGGAGATCAGGTGGTAGGCGGCCGTCGGCGGGAGCGCCCGGGCGTCCTCCACGCCGTCGAGCGCCTTCACGCGGCGGCGGAGCAGGATCGTGAAGGCGCGGGCGAAGCCGTCGTCGATGATCCCGTAGAAGAGCGCGTCCTTGTTCGCGAAGTACCGGTAGATGTTGCCCGTCGAGACGCCGGCCGCACGGGCGATCTCGGCCATCGTCGCGCTCTCGTACCCCTTCCGCGCGAAGATCGTCAGCGCGGCGGAGGTGATGCTCTCCTGGACGTCGTCCTTGAGGTACTGCGCCATGGTGAATAGTGAACGTGTCGTTCGCTTATAGCGATGGGCGCCGGCCCGTCAAGCGAGCGGGCGGATCACGGCCTCAGGGGTCGACGGTGCCTTCGAGGATCGCGCGCGGGCCGTCGAGGAGCATGAAGGTCGCCTCCTCCTCGCCGACCCTGGCGAAGAGGGCCTTGATGCCGTCGCGCACGTCGGGGACGTCCTTTGCGGCGTGGGCGTCGCTGCACGCGGCGTAGTAGTAGCCGGCCTCGAGCAGCTGCTCGGCGGCCCGGCGGGGGGTGCGCCCGTACTTGCCGGTGAGCGCCGCGACGTCGAGGAGGAGCACCGCGCCCGCGTCGAGCAGCGGATCGAGCGAGGAGATGTCGTCGAAGACGGGCTCGTAGCGCTCCGGGTGGGCGATGACGGGGCGGAGCTTGCGGCGGCTGAGGTCGAAGATCCGCTCCGCGGCCCGGGCGGGGAAGCTCCGGGTCGGGAACTCGACGAGCGCGGCGCGGCCGCCCGGGAAGGGGAGGGCGCTGCCGTCGAGGAGGCGCTGGAAGACGATGTCGTCGAAGAAGTGCTCCGACGAGAGCTCGAGCGCGGGCAGGTCGCGCGCGCCGGCGGCGGCCCGCAGCGCGGCGCAGGTCGCGTCGTAGGCGGCCTGGAGGCCCTGCCGGGTGTTGTCGAACATCCCGGGGCGCATGTGCGGCGTCGCCACGACGGTGTCGAACCCGGCGCCGCGGAGCGCGGTGAGGAGGGCGAGGCTCTCCTCGACGGTGCGGGCGCCGTCGTCGACGCCCGCGACCCAGTGGGAGTGCAGATCGATGAAGCCGCGCATCGTCGATCCGAACTTAGCAAAGTTGGCCGCCCTCGTGCGCTGCGACCATCCTTCGCGTCGAGGAGGTGTTCGTGTCGCTCTCGTTATCGAACCAGCAGCTTGTGCCTCAGCCCGTGTCGGACGGCTGCGCTGGCGCCCAGCGCGGCGGCAGGCCGGGAGGGCGCGCAGAGCGCCCGGTCGATCCCGGCGCGCCCTCGATCGAGCAGGGCACGTCGGCCCTGGATGAGGGGATCCCCACCTCCGAGCGCCGGCGCCGCCGCAGCGACGATCCGGTCACCGCGCTGCACTATCAGCTCTCGACGACCCGCGCCGAGGCGAACCTGGACGTCGTGGTCCTCGTGGACGACAGCGGCTGCCTCGTCGCCGGGGCGGGCGCGTGGCCGGCGTGCGAGGAGCTCGCCGCCTACGCCCCGCTCCTCGCCAACCCGGACGCCGTGCAGAGCGCGGCGGTCGGCTCGCGCATCGCCACGCTCACCGCCGAGGTCGAGGTCCAGAGCCTCTCGGTGGAAGGCGGCGAGGTGCTGCTCTGCGGCCGTGGCGGCACGTCGGAGCGTGGCGTCTCCATTGCCCGGGCCGCTGCGGGGTGCTTGCGCATTCTTCGCGCGGCCGCCTGAGCGATCGCGACGCCGCAGGCTGAGCGGTCGCTGCGCCGCAAGCTGAGCAGTCGCTTCGCCGCAGGCCGAACGGTCACGACGCCGCAGGCTGGGCGCTCGCGCCCCTCCGGTTCGTGCTACAAGGGGCCGCGGCCTCAGGTCGCGCGCAATGCCCGGCTCGCTCGCACCCCCTCGGAACAGCCCGCCCGCCGCCGACGCGTCCCTCCAGGCAGACCACGCCGGTCTGGCCCCGCTGCTCGCCTCCCGCAGGGTGATCCTCTGCGTCGGCTGCGGCGGCGTCGGCAAGACGACCACGACTGCAGCGCTCGGCCTCGCCGCCGCCCGCCGCGGCAAGCGCGTCCTTTGCCTGACGATCGATCCGGCGCGCCGGCTGTCCCAGAGCCTCGGGCTCGAGGAGATGACGACCGAGGCGCAGACGATCGAGCCCGCCCGCTTCGCCAGGGCGGGGGTCGACGTGCCCGGCTCGATGACGGTCATGATGCTCGACACGAAGTCGACCTTCGATGGCCTCGTCGCGTCGCTCGCCCCCACGCCCGAGCAGCGCGACCGGATCCTCGGCAACGTCCTCTACAAGTACATCTCCACGTCGCTCGCGGGCACGCAGGAGTACATGGCGATGGAGAAGCTCTACGCCGTCAGGAGCGACCCGAGCTACGACCTCGTCCTGCTCGACACGCCGCCCACGGCGAACGCGCTGGATTTCCTCGACGCGCCGGAGCGCCTCGTCGGCGCCATCGACGGCGCGGCGACGCGGTGGTTCGTGCAGGCCTTCCAGAGCTCCGGCAAGCTCTCGCTCAACCTGCTGGCGCGCTCGACCGCCGCGGTGCTGCGGGGCATCGGTAAGCTGACCGGCAGCGGCTTCCTCGAGCAGATCGCGGCGTTCATCAGCGAGATGAACGCGGTCTTCGGCGGCTGGAAGCAGCGGGCGGACGCGGTGGCGTCGGCGCTCCGCGGCCCCGACGTGGCCTACGTGCTCGTCACGACGCCCGATCCGCTCTGCGTGCGCGAGGTGCTGTACTTCGCCGATCGCCTGCGCGAGCAGCAGATGCGTCGCGACGCGTTCGTCGTGAACCGCGTCCACCCGGTGTACGGCGCGCTCCCCGGCGTCGGCGAGATCGCCGCCGCGCTCGACGGGAGCAGCCTTGCGCTCGCCTCCGGCGCCGCGGCGCGCCTGCTTCAGGCCGCGAAGGACGAGAGCCGCATGGGCAAGCTCGATCAGCTGAACTTGATCGCCCTCGAGGCGGCGCTCGAGGACGAGCAGAGCGGCGGCAGCGTCCGCGTCGACGTCCCGGCGTTCCCGTACGACATCCACGACGTGGCCGGCCTCGCGAGGATCGCCGACGTGCTGGCGCCGCTGCCCGGGGCGGCGGGGTAGCCACGGGCAGCTCGGCCGTTCTTCTGGCTGTCCTGCGGTACTCGGAGACGGTCTGGAGGAGGCAGCTGGGCTGCCCCCGGCCTACCCTCGCCGCCTGCGCTCCTTGTACTTCACGCGGACCGGCACGCCCTCCAGCCCGAACGCCTGCCGGAGCTGGTTCGCCACGTAGCGCCTGTAGCTGAAGTGGAGCTTGTCGGGATCGCTCGCGACGACGACGAACAGCGGCGGCGACGTCTCGGCTTGCGTGACGAAGAACAGGCGGGGCGCGCGCCCGCCGTGCGTGGGCGGCGGGTGCGTGAGCAGGATCTGCTCGAAGAAGCGGTTGAGCTCCCCGGTGGGCACGCGCTTGCGGTAGGCGTCGGCCACCTGGGCCGCGGTCTCGATGAGCTTCGCCACGCCGCGCCCGCTGCGCGCGCTCACGTGCGCGATCGGCGCCCACGGCACGAACGAGAGCTTGTCGCGGGCGTCCTGCTCCGCCTTGGCGAGCGTCTTGCGGTCGAGGAGATCGATCTTGTTGAGGCCGATCACGACGCCGCACCCGCGATCGACCGCGAGGCCGAGGATCTTGGCGTCCTGCTCGGCCACGCCCTCGGCCGCGTCGCAGAGCAGGAGCACGACCTCCGCCCGCTCCATGGCGCGGATCGCGTGGATCACGCTGACCGCCTCGACGGCGCTGTCCTCCTTCGTCACCTTCGACTTGCGCCGGATGCCGGCCGTGTCGATGAGCAGGAACCGCTTCCCGTCGCGCTCGGCCAGCGTGTCGATCGGATCGCGCGTCGTGCCGGGCGTCGCGTCGACCAGCATGCGCTCCTCGCCCGCGATGCGGTTGACGAGCGACGACTTCCCCGCGTTGGGCCGCCCGATGATGGCGATGCGGAGCGCCCCCTCGGCCGACTCCTCGGGCGCCGCGGGCTTCGCGGGGAGCGCCGCCTCGATGGCCATCTCCAGATCCGAGATGCCGCGGCCATGGAGGGCGCTGATCGGGATGAGCCGCTCCATCCCGAGGCGGTACAGCTCCGCCGCCTCCACCTCGGCCTTCGGCGAGTCCGCCTTGTTGGCGACGTAGATCACGGGCTTTCCGGCGCGGCGCAGCAGGCCGAGCTCGGCGTGCTCGGACGGCGTGACCGGCGTCACGGCGTCGAGCACGCACACGATGACGTCGGCCTCGGCGATGGCGAGGTCGATCTGCCGCTTGATCCCCTGCCGCATGGGATCATCGCTCTCGGGGTCGAACCCGCCCGTGTCGACGAGCGTGAAGCGCCGTCCCCGCGAGGTGACGTCGCCGTAGTGGCGATCGCGGGTCACCCCGGGCTCGTCGTGCACGATCGCGATGCGCTTGCCGATCAGCCGGTTGAACAGCGTGCTCTTGCCGGTGTTGGGCCGCCCGACCAGCGCCACGATCCCGGCCGACGGGGGCAGCGCAGGCGCATCGGCCGCGGCGTCCTCGGCGGCCGCGATGACCTCCTCGGCGAGCTCCGCCGCGAGCTCCTCCCTCTCCTCCGCCGCCTCGTGGCTGATCGGCTCGGAGAGAGCGCGGCCCTTGCCCGGGGCGGATCTGCTGCCCTTCTTCGATCCGGCGGCGCTCTTGCCGGGCGCCGCTTCGCTCTTTCCGCGAGCGGCAGCGCCCTTGCCGGGCGCCGCTGCGCGCTTTCCGGGAGCGGCAGCGCCCTTGCCGGGCGCCGCTGCGCGCTTTCCGGGAGCGGCAGCGCCCTTGCCGGGCCCCGCAGCGCGCTTTCCGGGAGCGGCAGCGCCCTTGCCGGAGGCGGCCGCGCCCTTCCTGGGAGCGACGCCGCCCCTCTTCTCGGGGGCGTCGCCCTTCTTCGCTGTCCGCCCGCGTCCAGCAGCTCCCTGGCTGCGCTTGTTCGATCTGGAAAGGGCTGGCTTTGCCGCGCTCACGAGGTCTCTCCCTTGTTGTAACCGAGCTCGTCCAGCCGCTCCCGCGACTCACGCCACTCCGGCGTCACCCGAACCCAGAGCTTGAGGTTCACCTGCCGGCCGACGAGCTCCTCTATCCGGAGCCGAGCCTCCGTGCCGATGCGCTTCAGCTGTTCCGCGCCCGCGCCGATCAGGATCTTCTTCTGCCCGGGCCGCTCCACGTGGATGGTCGCGTCGATGTGCAGCGCGCCCTCGCCTGTCGGCTCGACGTAGCGCTCGATCTGCACGGCGCTCGCGTGGGGCACTTCGGCCTTCGTCGCGCGCAGGATCTGCTCGCGCACGTACTCGGCGGCGAAGAAGCGCGTCGGCCTGTCGGTGAGCTCATCGGGCGCGAAGCCCCAGTCCCGCTCGGGGCAGAGCTTCGCCACCTCGTCGAGCACGCGCTGGACGCCGTCCTCGCGCAGCGCCGAGACGGGGACGATCGCCGCGAAATCCCGGAGCTTGGCGAACGCGTCGAGGAGCGGCAAGAGCAGCGCCTTGTCCCGCATCCTGTCGACCTTGTTGAGCACGAACACCACCGGCGCCTCGCTCCCCAGGTCCGCGAGCAACGTCAGATCGCCCGGGTGCGGCGCGAGCGGCGGGCCGTCCTCGTCCTCCTTCACGCGCCTCGGCAGGCGCGCGGGATCCGGCGCTTCGGTCACGAACACGATCACGTCGGCGCCCCGCGCCGCCTCGCGCGCCGCCTGGTTCATCACGCGCCCGAGCTCCGTGCGCGGCCGGTGAAGGCCGGGCGTGTCGAGCAGCGCGATCTCCGCCGGGCCGTGGTGCACGACACCGAGGATCGCGTCGCGCGTCGTCTGAGGCGTCGGCGAAACGATCGCGAGCGGATGGCCGAGCGCCGCGTTCAGCAGCGTCGATTTGCCGACGTTGGGGCGCCCGACCAGGGCCACGCGCCCGGATCGTTTCGGCAGCGCGGCGTCGGCCTCCTCCGTCCGCCTCGGCTCGGCGGCCTTCTTGCGCCGCTGCTGCGTGGCGCCTCGGCCGGCGGCCCTCCCGTCCGGGAGCGGTCGACCCTCCGCGCCACCGCCCGCGCGGGGCCCACGCCCTGCCCGGCCGCGGGCCGCGCCGGAGGAGCGCGCCGCGGAGCCCCTCTGCTTGGCCGTCTTCTCCCCCTCGCCCCCCTCGCCCCCCTCGCCCCGCTCGGCAGCGCGCGTCGCGCCGGCCTTCCGCTCCTTGCCCGGCTCGGCAGCGCGCGTCGCGCCGGCCCGCCGCTCCTTGCCCGGCTCGGCAGCGCGCGTCGCACCGCCCTGCTCGCTCGCACGTCGCGACTTGTCGTCGGCGTGAGCCTGATTTTCGCGCCGGGGGGGGCGACCTCGCGGGATCGCCGCGTCGCTCGCCCGGGGGGCTTCGCTGGATTGCGCTCCTCGACGGCTGCCTCGGCTGTCTTTCTCGGCAGGACGGGGGCCGCGGGAAGCCGAGGCGGGCTTCGGCGCCTGCGGGCGCGCTTTCGCGCCCTGGGGCGCGCTCTGGGGACGGGCTTTCACCACGCCGCGCGCGATAGCAGACGCCCAAGGGGGCTACAAACGCTTCCCCACGATCCGTGGTCACGCGCGCGCGAAGGCGGTAAGGGGATGCCCTGCATGTCGAGCGTCCACCGAGGGGACCCACAGCGCGGAGCCCCGCCCGCCGCCCCCGACCCGCACGCGAGCGGAGCCCCGCCCCGCGCCGAGGTACCCCCTCTCGAGGCGCGCTCGGCTGAGATCGGTGACGCGCCGGCCATGGACCGCGACCCCGTGGCCGCCGGGAGCGGGCGCGCCGGCCTCGCGAGGCTCGCGGCCCTCGCGCTCGCGGCCCTCGCGCTGCTGCCCCTCGTCGGCAAGAGCGGCATCTGGGACCCCTACGAGCTCGACCGGGCCGACCTGGCCCGCCGCATCGCCATCCACGTCTTCGGCGCGCGCGGCCTGGATCTCGCGGACGCTTCCGGGCAGCTGCCGACCCTGACCGATCTCGGCATGGGCGAGCTCGGGTTCACCTCGATGGCGCTCGGCTTCCGCGTGTTCGGTCTGCACGACTGGGCCGGGCGCCTCCCGCTCGCGCTGTGGGGGCTCGCCGGCGCGCTCGTGCTCTACGAGTTCCTCGCCCGCCTCGTCGATCGAAGGGCCGGCCTGTACGGCGTCGCGGTGCTCGTGACGATGCCGCTCTACGTCATGCAGGCGCGCACCCTGCTCGGCGACATCGTCACGATGGCCGCGCTCACGATGGCGTTCTGCGGGCTGATCGGCGCGCTGCTCGAGGGCGGGCGAGGGGCGCAGCGCGGCGCCCGGCTCGCGTCGGCCGCGTGGTTCGCCGTGGGGATCCTCGGCGTCGTCGCCGGATACCTCAGCCGCGGCCTGCTGATCGGGGTCGCCGTCCCCGCGCTCGGCGCCGGCCTGACCTGGGTCCTGCTCCGGACGTCCGGCGCCTGGCCCGAGCCGGAAGGCCGGAGGCCCACGCTGGGCGACCTCGTGGGCGCCGCCGCGCTGGTGCTCGGCGTCGCGGCGACGGCGCAGGGCGCCCTCGTGCTCGCGAGCTCGAGCGCCGGCGAGCCGCTCCCCCGCGCCCTCGGCGTGGCGCTCCTCAAGAAGCCGCCTGTCGAGTCCACGTTCGATCTCACGCTGCGCCAGCTCGGCCATGCCCTCTTCCCGTGGAGCGCCTTCCTGCCGTTCGCCGTCGGCCGGCTCTTCCGGGCCCCCGCCGCGGACCGGGCGGGCGAGGGCGTCGCCCCTCGCCTCGATCGCGAGGCCGGCGTCCGGATCGCCCTGATCGTCACGTCTGCGCTCGCTTACGGCGCGTTTGCGCTCCTCGCGCCGCACGCCGGGGCGCTCCCGTTCAGCGGCCCCGCGCTCCTCGCCGCCATCGCCGCGCTCGCCATCCGCGATCTCGAGCGCGGCGCCCCCTCCTCGCGAGCGCTCGCCGTCGGCTGCGCCGTGCTCGCCTTCGTCCTCTACCGCGATCTCGTCACCTCACCGGACAGGGCGCTCAGCGTCTTCTCTGTCGACAAGCCCGTCTTCCCGAAGAGCTTCGAGGGCGAAGCGGCCTCGGCGATGCGCTTCGTCCTGCTCGCGTTCGCCGGCCTCGTCTCGCTCAGCTGGTTCGAAGAGCAGCCCCGCGACCTCGATCGCAGCTTCGGCGCGTGGGCTCGGCGCCTGCTCGACGAGGTGCGCGCCGGCGCCGCGGAGCTCGCCCGCATCTGGAACGGCAACCTGCTCTTCTTGCTGATCGTCATCGAGGCCGCGCTCGTCGGTGTCGGCGCGATGCTCTTCGTCGGCAAGCGCATCGGGTGGGGAACCGTGGCGAGGATGCCGAACCACCTCGCCGCGTACGGGATGAACGCCTGGTGGGCGCTGCCCATGCTGCTCGCGGCGAGCCCCGTGCTGCTGCTCGTGGCGCGCGACGCGTTCCGCCACGCCGTCGCGCGCGCTTCCGTCCCACGCGCCGTCGGCACGCCGCTCGCCGGCCTCGTCGCCGGCTTCGCGCTGAGCTTCTGGTACTATCCGGCGCTCGCGGCCCAGCTCTCGCCGAAGGAGGTCTTCGCGTCCTACGAGTCGCTTCGCAAGCCCGGCGAGCCGCTCGCGACGCTCGGCGTCCGGAGCCGCACGGCGGCTTATTACCAGGGCGGCGAGGTCACCTCGTTCACCGATGTCCTGCAGGCGTTCGACTGGCTCACCGCCGCGGGGAGCTCCGTGGACGGCACCGCCGTTCCGGACGCTCCCGCCGCTCGCCGCTGGCTCGTCGTGAAGTCCGACGATCTGCCCCGGTTGAACAGCCTCTTTCGCAAGCGCTACCAGCGCAACCTGCCCGTCCTCGACGGCCGCTCCAGCCAGATCCTTCTTGCGTCGAACGAGCTCGGAGGCAGGCCGAACGAGAGCTGGCTCGGCCGCGTCGTCCTCGATGAGCCCGCCGCTCCCGAGAACCCGCTCGACGCGATGTTCGAGGATCAGCTGGAGGTGCTCGGCTGGGAGTTGACCGACGACGACGGCCAGAAGGTATCGAGCGTCGTCCCTCAGAAGAGCTACCACCTGCGGACGTACTTCCGGGTCCACCGGCCGGTCACCGGCAACTGGAAGATGTTCGTTCACATCGACGGGTTCCAGCGCCGGTACAACGGCGACCATCCCGTGATCGAGGGGCGTTACCCGCTCAGCCTGTGGCAGCCGGGCGACGTCGTCGTGGACGACCACGAGCTCCAGCTCGAGCCCAACTTCACCCCGGGCGACTACACGCTCTACTTTGGCCTCTTCGCTGGTGAGACGCGCTTTCAGGTGACGCGTGGGCCGGAACACGAGGACCGCGTCCGCGGCGGTGTCATCCGCGTGCGGTGAGCTGCCATCGTGGGGCTCCCGACGCATGCCGCGCCGCGCGGCTCCTGTTGCGCGGCCTGGCGACGCACGCGTGCTTCTCCTCGTCGAGCGCCCTCGACGCGCGTGCGGAAAGCGGCTAGTCGCAGACTCATGACCGGGGGCCGTGGTGACTCGAACCATCCGCCCGACACGCCTGGCGGTACGTCGCCCTCGTGCGCGCAGGCCGGCGCCTACGGCGACACGCAAGGCTCCGGCGAGGACGCCGAGCACGAGATCCCCGCCCCGGATTCGCTCGACCGACGCTCGTCCGAGCGCCTCGACGTCACCTGGCTCGTGGACTGCGAGACCGATGACACGTTCCTCTACGCGTCCATCACGAACATCTCGGAGATGGGCATCTTCGTCCGCACGACGCAGCCCCTCTCGATCGGCACGCGGCTGACGCTCCGCTTCTCGCCGCCGGGGGCCGACGGATCGTACGTGCTCGAGGGGACGGTGCAGTGGATCAACGAGGTGCGCCCCCTCCACGACAACCCGAACCCGGGCATGGGGATCCGCTTCGTCGATCTCACGCCGGACGATCGCGAGCGCATCGTCGGCACGATCAGGACGATCGCCTACATCCGCGAGGCGCCGGTGAGATCGAACTGACGCTGGCGCCACCGCAGCGCGGCGCGCGCGGTGAGGTCGATGCGCGGCGCGCGCGGTGAGGTCGATGCGCGGCGCCGGGGACGGCGGAGGCGCGGGCCGTGTCGGCGCCCGCGACCCGTGTCAGCGCGACATCGTGGCATCGGCGGGCGCCGCCCGCGAGGAGCCCGCGGCCCCTGGCTCCTCGGCGTCGCGCGGCGGCGCCGCGGGCATCGCCGCCTTGGGCACAGCGCGCCGCGCCGCCGCGGCGGCGGCCGCCGGCGCCGAGTTCTGCGCCTGCGCGCCGGCGGCGTTCGCCTCGAGGCCCGCGAGCTGCTGCTCGGCGCGGTCGCCGTAACCCTTCGCGGAGCGCAGCGCGAGCAGCAGCTCGCGCGCCTTCTCCGTGTCCCCCGAGGCCTGGTAGCACCGGGCCGCCTCCCACATCGCGGCGTGCGCGGACGGCGTGCCCGGGTACTGCGCGCCGACCTGGTCGAGCTTGCCGACGGCGGCCGCGCAGCCTGACTTGCGTTGCAGCGCTTGCGCCTCGTGCAACGCGGCGCTCGCGCCGTCGTCCGGGGACGCGGACGCACGCGCGCTCTTCTCCTTCGCGGCCTCCGCCTTGGGCGCGTCGTTCGCCTTGGCCTCGGCCGAGCGCCGGCCGTCGCCTTCCTCCATCGCGGCGGTCGCGGGGGCAGGCGCGACGCTGCGGGGCGCCTCGTGCTGATCCGACGCGGGCTGGCCCCACTCGGTGACCCGCACCGGCGCCACGCCCGTCTTCGGCCGCAGCAGGAGCAGGCTCGATCCGATGACGAGCACGAACAGCGCCGCCATCGCCAGCTGCGGCCGCATCGCGTGGCTGCCGGCCCAGGCCAGCGCGCGGAGCGCCTTGCGCCGGAACGGCGTCTTCTTCTGCGCGACCTCGACGGCGTCGAGGATCCGCGCCTCGAGCTCCTCGCTCGGCTCCTCGAACGGCAAGGCGCCGACGTCGCGGGCCGCGCGCAGCCCGGCGAACGCCGACGCGCACCGGGCGCAGCCGTCCATGTGCCGTTTCATGGCCGCATACGTCAGCTCGTCGAGCTCGTCGTAGAGCGCGTCCATCACGTGCTGGTCGAACTTCTCGCAGTCCATAGACAGCTCTTCCGGAGCGCTAGCGCAGCGCCCTCGCGTAATCCTCGTACTCCGAGAGGGCCTCCTGGAGCCGCTCCAGGGCGTAGCGCATCCGGCTCTTCACCGTGTTCTCGGGCACCCCCACGATGTGGGCGATGTCCTTGAAGGGCACGTGCCCGATCTCCCGGAGCAGGAAGACCTCCCGCTGCTCGTGCGGGAGGCCCTCGACCGCGCGGACGATGCGCTGCCCCATCTCGGTCCCGATCGCGACGCGGTCCACCGCGGCCTGGGGCGCCGGGTCCGCGGTCCGCTCGCCGAGCGTCGGGCCGTCGCCGCCCTCCCCGGAGCCCTGGTCGAGCGACGGGTGGCGCCGCAGCGACATCTTGCGCAGGTGATCGATGCAGACGTTGCGCGCGATGGCGAACGCCCAGGTGGTGAACCTGGCCTCGTGCTTGAAGTCGGAGGCGCTCTGCACGATCTTCACGAACACATCCTGCACCAGATCCTCGGCGATCGCAGGCCCGCGGACCTGTCGCAGGATGAAGTTGTAGATGGACGTTTTGTGCCGCCGGACGAGCCCGGCGAACGCCGCGCGGTCGCCGCCCTGGAAGCGCATCATCAGCGCTTCGTCCGTGACCTCCTCTCGAGAAATCGGGACCATCCTAGCTCCCGGAGCGGCCGAGCCTCTGCGGCGCTCCTTCGGCGGCCCGGGCGGCGGAGTGTTCGCGGCGGCGACCGCGGCGTCGGATCGGACGCGCAGCGCGGCTCGAAGATCTGAGAAGCACTCCTTCCCCTGACACAAGCGCACCTTAGCGGATCCGCCCCCGAGCGAGCGAGCCCCCTTCGCCCGCAGCGCCCGAGGCCGGGGAAGGGCAGGGGGACGGGCGTGCGCAGATCTCTGCGCGCGCCGCGCGCCGCCGGCGGGGGAGAGCCGGTCGCGGTCGCGTGACGTTCTCGGGGCAGCGCCCTGCGGACCGGCTGAGGACGCCGCGGCGCCGGCTGCGGGAGGGGCCTCACACGATTTCGGCCGCGCCGCGCTGTCATTGCGCCGTGAGCGACGGGAGCCTGCGCCGGGGGAGGAGGCAGGTGTCCAGGTCGTTGCGCTCGGAAGCCCGCCGCCACTAGACTCCCCGGCACCGGGCGAGAGGTCGCCCCCCTCTGCTGACGAGGGTTCAACCACGAGGTTACCTTTCGATGCGACTTATCAGGATGCTGGCTGTGGGGGTGGGAGCCTCGTTCTTGATGTCGATGCCCGCCTTCGCGCAGGCCCCGGGCGGCGCGACGGGCAAGGCCGCTGC
The DNA here is from genome assembly GCF_051521375.1 of Sorangium sp. So ce693. Classification (NCBI taxonomy): domain Bacteria; kingdom Pseudomonadati; phylum Myxococcota; order Polyangiales; family Polyangiaceae; genus Sorangium; species Sorangium sp. So ce693. Next base: position 8,815,213 of record NZ_CP150347.1, on the reverse strand, counting down.
TCCCGCCGCCTCTGTGGCGCCGGGGGCCTCTGCAGCACCGGCTGTCCCCGCAGCGCCCGCGCCTGTCAACGGAGCGCAAGCGGCTCCTGCGCCTGCTTCCGCGACGGTCGCGCCGGCTGCGGGCGCGGCGGCGCCTGCCGCGACGGTCGCCCCCGCTGCGGGCGCCGCGGCGGCGCCCGGCGCGACGCTCGCCCCGGCGGCGCCTCCTGCCGCGACGAGCGCACCGGCTGCAGGCGCGGCCGCCGCTCCGGCGATGGACGGTCCGACCTATGCGGTGCGGCTGCGCGATCTGGAGCAACGCATCGACGAGCTCAAGGAGCAGATCCGACGCAGCCACACGCGGCTCTCGCTCCTCAGCGACACGATCCTCTCCGGCGGCGGCGCCGGCTCGCGCGCCTCGATCCGATTCAACAACGAGCTGTCGTCCGCGTTCCGCGTCACGCGCGTGCTGATCGTCCTGGATGGCGCGGTCCAGTACAACAAGACCGATCAGTCGGGCGCCCTCGCCGAGCAGACCGAGATCCCGATCTTCAACGGCTCCGTTCCGCCGGGAGATCACACGCTCCAGGTGCTCGTGAACCTGCAGGGCAACGGCTACGGGGTGTTCTCCTACCTCCGGGGCTACCGCTTCGAGGTGCGCTCCAGCCATTCCTTCACGGCGGTCGAGGGCAAGACCATCAACCTCCAGGCGGTCGCGTTCGAGAAGGGCGGCGTCACCACCCCGCTCGAAGAGCGGCCAGCCGTCCGCTTCGTCGAGAAGATCGTGAGCGGCCTCTCGGATGCTCCCGGGCAGCCGTCCGCTGCCGCGGGTGGGAAGTAGGTTCGAGCTCGTTAGGACAAGCCACCATGACCTGGGACACCGGATCGCGGGGACTCCCTGCCTTGCTTGGCCTGCTCGTGCTCGGCGCGGCCACGACCGCGGCCCCCGCCGAAGCGTGGGCACTGGACTCCGAGCGCGCCTACACGAGCGCCTCTCAGCAGATCGGCAGCGTCACGTCCGGGCTGGGCGCCATCCAGGCGGCGATCCACAAGTCCCGCGGCGAGCAGCGCACGCCGGCCCAGCGCATCGCTGACGCCCAGCTCCTGATGGGCTCCAGGGATTACGAGCGGGCGGCGAACGTGCTGAACCAGGTGGTCGAGAAGTACCCCGACCATCCGACGGCGTTCCCGGACGCGCTCACGCTGCTCGGAGAGACGTACTTCCGCTCGAAGCAGTACCTCTCGGCCCGCCGGGTCTTTCTGCGGATCGTCGCGAGCAGCGCCGAGCCGCGCTTCGCCGCCTACCAGGCGAAGGCGCTCGGCCGGCTCGTGGACATCTGCCTCCGGATCAAGGACTACGACGCGCTCGACGCCGTCTTCGCGTCGATGAACAGCGTCCCGGCCTCCACGGCGGGGAGCGCCCTCGCGTACGCGCGCGGCAAGGGCCTCTACGTGAAGAAGGACTTCGGCGGCGCGAAGGCCTCGCTCGGCGCGGTCGACCCGCAGAGCGAGTACTTCCACCAGGCGAGGTACCTGCTCGGCCTGATCGCGGTGAAGGAGGCGACGCCCCCGCCCGAGCCGCTCAAGGAGGGCGATGCGCCCCCGGCGGTGCCCAAGACCCGCTACGTCGCCGCGATCGATCTGTTCCAGAAGGTGACGCAGCTCCCGGCCGACACCGCGGAGCACCGGCGCGTCATCGATCTCGCGTGGCTCGCGATCGGGCGGCTCTTCTACGAGGCCGACCAGTGGTCCCAGGCCGTGCAGGCCTACGGCCACATCGACCGCGTCTCGCCCGAGTTCGGGACGATGCTCTACGAGCTCGCGTGGGTGTATGTCCGCCTGGGCGACGTGGATCGCGCCCAGCGATCGCTCGAGATCCTCGCGATCGCCGAGCCGGACAGCCAGAACATCGCGGACGGCTCGCTGCTCCGCGGCGACCTGATGCTGCGCGCGGGCCGCTTCGAGAAGGCGCTGAAGGTGTACGAGGGGGTCCGCGCCACGTACGACCCGATGCGCGCGCGCGTGGACGCCTTCCTCGGCTCGACGAGCGATCCCGCGGTCTACTACGACAAGCTGAGCCAGGAGCAGCTCGAGGCGCTCGACACGACCACCTCGCTCCCGCCGCTGGCGGTGCAGTGGGCGCGCGAGGCCGAGGACGGCCCGGCCGCGTTCGCGGTGATCGACGACATCAACCACTGCCGCGACCTGATCAAGCAGTCGAACGAGCTCATCGAGAAGCTGAACGCCGTGCTCAGCTCGCCCAACCGGGTGCGCGCCTTCCCGGAGCTCAAGGCCGGCGAGGAGAAGGCGCTCGCGCTGCTCAACCGGGTCGCGCTGGCGCGCCTCGCGCTCGGCCAGGGTATGGACGACGTGGAGGACGACTCGCTTTCGGGCGAGATCGGCAGCGCGCGCGCGAGGCGTAGGGCGCTGGAGAAGCGCCTCGCGCGGGTGCCCGTCACGGACGCCGACTTCCAGGATCGCGAGGCGCAGGCGCTCAAGCAGTGGAACACCCAGTCGCAGCGCCTGCAGCAGCTCACGCTGCAGACCGACTCGCTGCAGGCGACGATCAACGGGCTCAGGCGGCTGCTCCGCGAGGGGCCGCACGCCGGGGTCGTCCGGGATCCCGCGAGCATCGCCCGGTTCGAGATCGAGCTCGCGCAGAACGAGCGCGACCTCGCGCTCTACCGCCAGCAGACCGACGTGCTCCGCAAGCAGGTCAGCGCGGGCCGGGTCCAGGTCGGCTTCGGCGACCAGCGCTTCATCGAGGACGCGCAGACGCGCAAGGCCCACCGCGACGCCTTGACCCGCGAGGCGGAGCTGGCCGCGGCGGGCGCCGGCGGCGCGGATCTCGCGGCGTACGCGCAGCGGATCCTGCCGGTGCTCCGCGCCGGCGACGCGGCGGACGCGAAGGTCGAGGCGGCGCTCCGCGACATCGAGGGAGAGGTCGCCCAGAAGTCCTCGGGGCTCCGGCAGATCGTCGGCCGGGAGACGGCGAACGTCGTCCACTACTCGGTGCAGCTCGACGCGCTCGACAGGGAGGCGCGCCTCGTCGTCGGCGAGGTAGCGATGCGAAACTTCGGCCTCGTCCGCGACCGGCTGAAGAACATCATCCTGCGCGCCGACGTCGGCATCACCGAGGAGGCGTGGGAGGTCCGCGAGGAGCAGATGACGCGCGTTCGCAGCCTGCAGGTCGAGCGCGCCCGTGAGGATCGGGTCCTCAAGGAGGAGCTCAACGAGGTCCTCGACGACAGCGGCGATCCGGAGGACGAGAAGTGAGCAAGGAGCGTGGCGGCGCGAGCGCGCCGCAGATCTCTGGCGCGTCGCGAGGAGGAGCAGGGGCGCAGATCCTCGGACCGGCGGGCGCGCGCGGGCCGCTCGGCGGCGTCGTGCGACCGGGGCGCCGTCGCCCGCGCGGCGCGCTCGGGTTTGCCAGCCTTGCGCTGGTGCTGGCGGTCGCGCCGCTCGCGCTCTCCCAGCCGGGCGGCCAGCCAGCGCCGGCGGCGTCTGCCGTTCCCGCGGCCGCGCCGACAACGTCTGCGCCCAGCGCCACGGCTGCGCCGACGACGGCTGCGCCCGGCGCCACGGCTGCACCGACGACGGCCGCGCCCAGCGCCACGGCTGCGCCGACGACGGCCGCGCCCAGCGCCACGACTGCGCCGACGACGGCTGCGCCTGGCGTCACGGCGCCGGCTGCGCCGGCGGTGCAACCCTTCGCGCCGCCGATGTCGGTCGGGCGCAAGCAGGCGCCGCCGCCTCCTCCTCCGACGCCGGCCCAGCTGGCGGCGCTCGCCGCGCTCGAGAAGGAGGCGTCCGCCTACGAGAAGGCGGCGCGCGACTACCGGAGCGCCATCACGCGCATCGTGCAGCACCACTACGAGGACAGGCGCCGCCGCATCCTCTCGTCGCTCGACCGCGAGATCGAGATCGAGAGGAAGGGGCTCCGCGACGCCCGGGAAGAGGCGATCCGCCGGCTCGAGGTGTTCGTCGAGCGCTACAGCGGCCCCAACGCCCACCCCGAGAACACGCCCGACGCGATGTTCCGCCTGGCCGCGCTCTACGAGGAGCGCGCGCGCACCGACAACGACGCGAGCGAGGATCTCAGCGTCGCGCTGCTCCCGGCCATCGCGCTCTACAAGCGCGTCATCCGCGAGTTCCCCCAGTACCGTGAGCTCGCCGGGATCTATTACTACCTCGGCCATGCGCTGAACGATTCGGTCCGGTTCCCCGAGGCGCAGCAGGTGTGGCGCTCGCTCGTGTGCCACAACAAGTATCCCTATCCCGTCGAGACCGACCCGAAGGATCCGACGCGCGACATCGTCGGCAAGCTCCCGCAGGACCACGACAACGATTACTGGACCGGCTGGGAGGCGCGCCACCCGACGCCCATCGGGTCCACGCCGGGCGGTCGGGCGCTCCAGGCGCGCAAGGGCGCGCGGGGGCGGGCGCCCGTCACCGAGGACGAGACGGCGTACGTCGATCCGTATACGGACGATTGCCAGCCGATCCCGCAGAAGACGGCGCTCGGCGCGGAGCCCCGCTACGTCGCCGAGGTCTGGTGGCAGATCGGCGACTACCATTTCAACGAGATCGACCGCGCCGGCGGCCCGTTCAACTACAACAGGGCGGAGTCGGCGTACCGGCAGTCCATCAAGTACAAGAAGCCCCCTGTCCACGGCGTCGCGATGTACAAGCTCGCCTGGACGTACTTCAAGCAGCAGCGATACGAGACCTCGGTACGCCAGTTCATCGAGCTGCTCCGCTACACCGACGAACAGGAGAAGCTGACGGGCGATCCTGGCGCGGATTTCCGCGCCGAGGCGTACACCTACATCGCTGGCTCGCTCACGTACCTCGACTTCGTCGGCCCCGGACCGGACGAGCCCTACGTCCCGCGGAACGACGTCCTCGACGTCGAGACCGACCCGCGCATGGCCGAGCAGAAGATGCGGATCGCCATCGATCGCGTCCAGGATCCCAAGCTGATCCCGCAGGATCAGAAGTGGACGGTCGAGATCTACAAGGCGCTCGCGCTGGAGTTCAAGGAGCTCAATCAGTATCGGAACACGATCGAGGTGAGCGAGATCCTCCTCAAGAAGTGGCCGATGCACCGCGACGCGCCCGTCGTCCAGAACCAGATCGCGGACATCTACGACACGCTTACCTCGCAGTCGCGCGAGGGGACGGCGGAGCGGGCGATGAACTCGGCGAAGGCGCTCGAGGCGCGCACGAAGCTCGCCCAGTACGTCGGGACGACCCCGTGGGTCGAGGCGAACAAGGACGATCCCGAGGCGATCCAGACCGCCGAGCGGCTCGTGCGCGGCGGGCTGCGCCGGGCCGCCGCCGATCACACCAACGCCGGCAGCGCGCTCGTGCAGCAGGCGCTGACGGTCGGCGACAAGGAGACGCGCGACCCGATCTTCGAGCGGGCGCTCGGCGAGTACCGCCTCGCCGCGCAGGGCTGGGCCGGCTACCTGGCCCAGGACGAGAACGCCCCGGACGCGTACGAGAGCCGGTACTGGCTCGCCGACGCGCACCACATGGTCGTGGTCATCACGGTGGCGATGGATCGCTCGCCCGCGACGCACGAGATCGAGCAGGCGAGGAGCTCGGCGGTCGGCGTGCGGGACTCCAACGAGGACGACAAGTACCTGCAGCCCGCTGCGTACATGGTCGTCGACACCGCCCACCAGGCGCTCCTGGATCGACACAAGCTCTTCCAGCGGACGAGCGGCGCCGAGGGGATCGAGCCGCGCGAGAAGGTCAAGATCGTCGGCGAGGGCGATCAGCAGCGCGTGGTCGCCGAGCCGCTGCCCCCGCAGGTCCAGGCGGCCGTCACCGCGCGGGACGAGTACATCCAGCGCGTCCCTCCCGCGCTCGACGCCCCGAAGAACCTCGACCTCTACGCGTTCCAGGCGGCCGACTACTACTTCCTCTACGGCCAGTTCGCCGAGGCGCGCAAGCGGATGGAACCCATCTACGAAGCGCAGTGCGGCAAGACCGAGTTCGGCTACAAGGCGTGGGAGCGGCTCACGACGATGTCGAACCTCGAGAACAACGTCGAGCAGAGCCGCAAGCTCGCCGAGGCGGCGCTCACGCGGAGCTGCGCCGTCAGCGAGGAGCAGAAGCTGAAGGAGGGCGACATCGCCCGGCCGACGATCTCTCGCGGCTATTACATCGACGCGGCCCGGGCCTTCGAGAAGGCCGAGAAGATGCCGGACGGCCCCGCGCGCGTCGCCGCCTGGCGCGAGGCCGCGGCGCTCTACAAGGTCGCGCTCGAGAAGGCGCCGGCCCGCGACGAGGCGCCGGAGGCGGCCATGAACGGCGCTTACTGCTACAAGCAGGTGGGCGACTACGACCAGGCCATCGAGATGTACTCCCTGTTCATCAAGGAGTACGGCAGCGAGGAGAACCTCTCGAAGCTCGAGAAGGGCGATCCGGGCGCGAACCCTCCGAAGAACCCCGATCCGAAGCGCTACGCCGAGCGGGTGAAGTACCTGAAGCAGGCCTACGACGCGCTCTCCGCCGCGTACGTCCTCTTCTTCAACTACCGCAGCGCGGCCGAGACCTACGACACCATCGCTCGCAACGGTCGGTTCGAGCAGGCGGCGCGCCGGGACGCCGCCAGGAACTCGGTGCTGCTCTACGCGAACATCGGGGAGCGCGACAAGATGACCGCCTCGCGCGCCACGTTCATGAGCCTGAACCCGCCCCCCGAGCAGAAGGCCGACATCGACTTCCTCGTCGCCTCGGCGGATCTGAAGGCCTGGGACGAGCGGGGGGCCGACGAGGGGCCGAACCGCGCCGCGCGGACCAAGGCCACGCAGTCGATGGAGGCGTACTACGCGGCCAACAAGAACAACCCGGCCGCGAGCGGGTATGTCGTCCAGGCCGCGTACCACGCGTCCAAGATGCGCGCCGCCGGCGGCGATCCGAAGGCCCGGGACTGGTGCAAGAACACCATGACGGCGTTCACGTCCTTCCGGAATTCAGCGACCGGCGACAAGGTGAAGGCCCTCGGCTCGGTGCAGGCCGATATGGCGGCGGAGTGCGCCTACAAGGCCATCGACGATCGCATCAAGGCCGAGTTCGACTACGACACCGGCCACCACCGCTACGAGGGCGTCATCGACCAGGTGAAGCGGGCCTTCGAGGCGGACATCACGAAGGCCAACGACAGGTACTGGAAGGAGCTCCAGGAGGTCATCACTGCCTATGAGTCCCGGCCGTGGTCGGTGGCCGCGCGGGCGCGTCAGGGCTCGCTCTACGACTCCTGCCGCACCGGCCTCTACAACGCCCGCCCGCCGGGGCTGAGGCTCTACACGGACAAGGAAGAGAAGCTGCTCAAGCTCGCCGAGACGAGCGATCGCGAGGATCTCCAGGAGACGGCCGACGCGCTCCGGCAGAACCGGCGCGAGCAGTGGCGCGCGGCGCGCGAGCGGCTCCTCAACGACGCCGACAAGGCCATGGTCAAGTTCTACGTCGAGTCCGTCGTCTGGGCGAAGGCGTGGAAGGTCCGGAATCCGGCGGTCGACCTCGCGATCCAGCGGCTCGCGTTCTTCACGGACATCCTCGGCGACGCCAAGCTCCGCGAGTGGAGCCAGGGGGTCATCGATCCCGAGACGAAGCGCCCGTTCGAGTACAAGGATGGCCTCTTCCTCCGGACGCGGCCCGGCATGACTCCGCCGCTCGCGCCCGACGGCCTCCCCCTGCCCCTGCCGGTCGTCCCATGATGCGCCGCCTCCCCGTCACCCTCTTCGCCAGCCTGCTCGCGGTCACCTCGCCGTTCGCCCTCGCGTCCTGCGGCGAGGAGGCGACGCCGCCGCCGAAGGCGCCCACGGTTCCAGCGGGGCCCGCCGCGACCGCGCCCGTCCAGACGCCGTACGGCATGAACGACACGCCGAGCTCGGCGCGCCCCTACGATCTGCCCGCCCAGACGGCTGCGCCGGCCATGAACGCCCGGGCGGCGGCGTTCTATCAAAGCGGCCTGCAGGCGTTCGCGACCGGCGATCTCGTCAACGCGAGGGCCCAGTTCGGGCAGGCGACGCAGGCCGATCCGCGCGCGCACCAGGCCTACTATTCGCTCGGCGTGGTGCAGGAGCGGCTCCGCGACGCGGGCGCCGGCGCGAGCTACCGCCAGGCCTTCACGCTCGTGCCGGACTACGAGCCCGCCATCGTCGCGTACGCGATGCTCCTCGCCAGGAAGAGCCAGCTCGGCGAGGCCGAGCGGCTCCTGAACGAGAAGCGCGGCCAGATGCCGAAGTCGGCGGCCGTCGCGGCGACGCTCGCGGAGATCAAGTCGCTCCAGCGGGATACCGGCTCTGCCCAGCGGATCGCGCAGGAGGCGCTGAAGATCAACCCCGACTACCGGCCGGCGATGGTGATCATCGCCCGCGATCACTACAGGAACCGGCGCCTCGATCTCGCGCTGTACGCGCTCCAGGCGATCCTGGACGGGTTCGAGCCGGTCAGCGAGAACCCGCCGCGCGACAGGGACAACGCCGAGGCGCTGCTGCTCCGCGGCCTGATTTACCGGGAGCAGGGGCAGCGCGCCGCGGCGCTGGAGGAGTTCCGCAAGGCGGTGACGCGCCGCCCCGATCTCGTCGAGGCGCGGGTGCAGCTCGCGACCTACCTGCTCGAGGCGGGCAACGCCCAGGAGGCGCTGCCGCTCCTCGAGGGCGCCGTTCGCTTCGATTCCGAGCACGTCGCCGCGCACCTCAACCTCGGGGACGCTTACCGCTTGCTCGAGCGCTACGCCGACGCGAAGCGCGAGTTCGACTGGGTGCTCGCCCGCGACCCGAACCTGGCTCAGGTCCACTACGACCTCGGCCTGCTCTACCTGTTCGCCCCCGCCGTCCCCGGCATGACGCCGAAGCAGCAGGTGGCGGAGGCGATCAAATCGCTGACGAGGTTCCAGGAGCTGCGCAACAAGGGCCAGCGCGACGACTCGGAGGAGCTCCTGAACCGCGCCAAGCTCAAGGAAGGGGAGCTCAACGCGGCTGCCGCCGCGGCTCAGCCCGCGGCTCCTCCTCCTGCCGCCGCGCCGGATGGAGGCGTCGCCGACGCCGCGACCGACACGTGAGGGAGACCATGAGCATGTACAAGGCACTTGCGCTGGGTTCGGTCCTGCTCGCGATCCTCGGCCACGGCGCGCCGGCGAGCGCGCAGGAGAAGGGCAAGCAGCGCGGGGTCATCACGCTCGCGGAGGTGACGATCACGGGCCGCATCCAGAAGCCGATCGCGGCCGTCGACGTCAGCCGGATCCAGCCGAAGCTCACGCTCGCCGAGCTGCGTCAGCCGTTCCTGGACCGCATCGAGCAGGCGATCTTCAAGGAGCCGTTCTAGGCGGGGGGCGTGTCCGCCGTCGCCGTGCTCTTGAGCGCGCTGTCGATCGCGTCGAGCGCCGCCTGCGCCGCGATCTCGTGGAAGCACCCTGCGCAGGTCGCGCGCGTGACCGGCGGCGACCTGATGTCGCTCGCGCGCTCGCTCCGCGCGCTGCCCGGCGAGGCGCGGCTGGCGGAGCTCGCGAGGCGGTCGCCGCCGGAGAGCTGGGAGCGCCGCCTGGCGCTCGAGGTCATGGCCGCCGCCGACCCGCGCGCGAAGATCGCGGCGGCGAACGAGCTCCTCGCCGAGGTCGAGCAGCGGCTCGACGCCGGCGCGGGGTGGCCGCGCGCGGCGGCGCGCCTGTCGGCGCTCGCCGCGCTGCTCCTGGCCACGCTCTCGTACCTCGCGCAGGCCGGGCCCTCGGTCATCGCGCTCGTCCTGGGCGCGGGGGGCGCCGGCGCGATCGCGTCCGCGGCCGCTGGGCGCGCCGGCCGCGCCGCCGCCGCGCGAGGACGCGAGGCGATCGACGCGCTCGTACGGGTCGCCCTGGAACCACTCGATGGCGTCGATGGCGTCGGGGGCCCTGGGGCCCCTTCCGGAACCCCTCGACGCTCTCGCCGGGCGCCCAGGTGAGCGCGGCGCGCTCTCCTGGACCGCCCCGAGATGTCCGTGTACCCTCGCAAATTATGGTGCCCTCCGCTGCGCGGCGCGTCGCTCGCGGATCCGGGCCCGGGGCCTGCCGGGCCCCGGAGCGCGGCTCCGCCAGCGGCGCGCGATCGCGATCGGCGCCCGCTTCGTCCCCCCTCTCCCGGAGCCCTTTGGAATGACCCAGCAGCACCCGCAACCCACCCCGTCGCGCCCCGGGCAGCCCGGGCAGATGACCGCGGTCATGCGGGCGGTCGCACCGGTGACCGGCCCGAAGGTCCTCAGGATCGGCCTGGTTCAGGGGGGAAAGGTGATCGAGGAGCGCGTCATCAAGCAGCGCACCCACGTCACCATCGGCCCCAGCGAAAAGAGCATGTTCGTCATCCCGAGCAAGAACATCCCGCCGAATTTCCGGGTGTTCGAGCTCGTGGGGGGCGAGTACTTCCTCAACTTCCTGGACGGGATGACCGGTCGGGTCGCCTTCAAGGCCGGCGTCTCCGAGCTCTCCGCGCTCAAGTCATCCGCCAAGCGTGTGGCGGTCGGCAATGTCCAGGCCTACCAGGTCCAGCTCACCGAGGAGGCGCGCGGCAAGCTCGTCGTGGGGGAGACGACGTTCCTCTTCCAGTTCGTCGCGCCGCCGCCGGTGCAGCCCAAGCCGCAGCTGCCCGTCTCGGTGAGGTCGGGGATCGCGAACGACATCGACTGGACGACCACGATCATCGCCGCGTTCTCGTTCCTGTTCCACTTCGGCGCCGTGGGGTCGATCTACTCGGACTGGATGGACCCGGTGGTCGACGATGAGCTCGACGTCGCGCAGCTGCTCGAGTCCGTGAAGCAGCTGCCCCCGCCGCCGGTGGAGCTGCCGCCGAAGGAGGACGCCGAGACGCCGGCCGCGACGGCGGCGCCTGCTGCCGAAGCGCCGAAGGCCGCCGGCGGAGGGAACAAGGGCGCGGCGGCTGCCAGCCCGGGGAAGGGCTCTGGCGGGATGAACGACGCCCGCGCGTCGGCGCTCACCAACGAGCTCGCGCAGCTCGACATGCAGATGCTGGGCGCGCTCAACTCGAGCGGGAACGCGACCGCCAGCGTCCTGAGCTCGGGCGACGTGCCCACCGGCTTGCTCGAAAACGCGGCCGCCTCAGGGGCCGGCGTCGGCAAGGGCGGTGTGGCGGGATTGAACATGGGCGGCGCCGGGGGTGGCACTGTGCGACCTGGCGCGGCCGGCGGTGGTGGCCTCGCCACGATTGGCAACACCGGTACCAGCGGCCCTGCGACGGCCGGCTCGGCACAGACGGTCAAGGGGCCGGTCGGCAACGCCCAGGTGGGCGGCGCTGCGGTCTCCGGCGGGAGCGTCTCGAACGCGCCCTCCGTCGTGGCCGGGATGACCGCCGGCTTCCGTCGTTGCTACAACAAAGGTCTTCAAGAGGACCCGAGCATGAAGGGCTCGGTCCGGATCACCGCGAAGATCGGCCCCAACGGCGAGGTGCTCTCGGCGACCCCCTCCGGCGGCGGCGGGCTGTCCGGTACGGTGGTCTCGTGCGTCGTCGCGCGCGTCCAGAGCGCGCAGTTCGCGCCGCCCGAGGGCGGCGGCGCGACGGTTGTGATTCCTGTCACTTTCGTGAGCCAATAGCCCCCGATGCTTCCCGGATCCGTGGACAAGACGCAATCCTCTCTCCTCGCTTGAACGTGAATGGCGTGGTGATGTCGCGCATCGGAACGGGGAGAGCGCCGTACGGGTGCTCCCGACGGACGCGCGCTGCTGCTCGGCATGTTCATTGCGTTTTGACAATTACGTCTGCCCGCACCTATACTGCGCGGGTCTGACTTCCGGAGGCTTCGATGAAGCGTGAACAGATCCCTGGCTTCGCCGCAGTGGCGCTGATCTCGGTCGTGATCGGCCACGGGATCGCCGCTGCGCAGGCGCAGACGGCGCCTCCGCCGGACGCCTCCGCCGGCCTCGCGCGGCAGGTGACGCTCTCGCCTGCGGAGCAGCTCGCGCAGAGCGAGACCTACCTCGCCCGGATGGACGGCGCCCGCACGTCGGTTCGTCGCCAGCTGGAGACGGCCCGGTCGCAGCGCGACGTCGTGAAGACGCTCTGTCTTGACGACAAGCTGAATCAGATCGATGTCGCCATCCGCTCCGCCCGCGAGCGGCGGCAGGGCCTGGAGCTCGCCGTGAATCGGCGTGACGTCGATCTCTCCAACCATGAGTTCACGATCCTGACGGTGCTGCGACAGCGGACCGAGCAACTGACGGCTGAGGCCAACCAGTGCATCGGACAGGAAGCAGGCTTTATCGGCGATAGCGCCGTGACGGCCACGATCGATCCGAACCTCCCCAAGGACGATCCTTCCGAGTATCCCGTCAGCCAGATCATCATCGAGCCGCCTGCGTGCAGTAGCTGTTTTCGGTAGGCGACCGCCTCTCTCGGATTGCCACTGCCCAATAGGCGATGAAACTTCGTGAAACCATAGCCGCTGCTGCAGTCACACTCACTCTGTCCCCGGCGTTGGCCCTGGCGCAGGATCAGCCGTGGCTCAAGGATCGGCGCTACACCGAGGGCATCGGGATACGCACCGGCGATCTCGAGCTGCATCCCGGGGTGGCTGCGGAGTTCGGCTATGACTCCAACTTCTTCCGCCGAGACGAGAAAGACGACGCTCGGCTGGGTGATATCGGGCCTGTCGGCTCCTTGCGGCTCCGGATCACACCGTCGTTTTCGCTCTCGACGCTGAGCCAGCAGCGCCAGGAGGTGACGCCCGACGCGCCGCCGCCAGACGTCGAGTTTCGCGCCGGCATCGCCGCGACCTATGAAGAGTTCTTCCCGGTATCCGGCAACGAGGTAGGGCGGGAGCGGCTGAGCGATCAGCGGAACGTCGGCGGCCTGCTCGACGCCAAGCTGACGATCCTGCCCCGTCGCCCCTGGTCCGGGATCCTCGATGCGTCGCTCGGTCGGACCATCGCCTCTTCGGATCTCGGGATCTCCAACCAGAGCTTTCGGCGCCTCCACGCCGACGCGGGGGCGGAGCTGGTGTGGACGCCGGGCGGCGGGCTGCTCGACTGGCGGCTAGGCTATCGCTTCCTGGGCACGTTCTTCGAGGTCGATGAGTTCGACAGCCTGACGAACCTGCACCACACGATCCGGACGCGGGGTCGCTGGCGCTTTTTGCCCCGCACCGCGCTCATCTACGATGCGTCGCTCGGGTTCGTGAATTACCCGAATCCGGCTGCGCAGCTCTCGTCTCATCCCCTGCGCGCGCAGCTCGGCATCAACGGCCTCGTGACGTCGTCATTTGGCCTCCTCGCGATGGCGGGCTGGGGCGCGAGCTTCTACACGTCAGACAGCCAGGCCGAGGTGCACGACTTCGACAGCGTCATCGGTCAGCTCGAGCTGAAGTGGTACCTGACGCCGAACCCGTCGGCCGATCCCGAGGCGGCGACGCTCGCGCTGTCGTCGCTGTCGGCCGGCTTCACGCGCGATTTCCACGACAGCTATCTCGCGAGCTACTACGAGCGCGATCGCGGTTACCTCAAGCTGACCTACTTCTTCGGCGGGCGCTTTCTGCTGATCGCCGACGGCGGCGTGGCGGCCCATGTGTATCCCGCGATTCCGGGGAACGGGGCAAACTCCACGTCTGCGGATGCCTGGACCGACGTCCGCGTCGACGCGTCTCTCTTCGGCGAGTACCGGATAGGGGACTCGCTGGGGATCAACTCGACGCTGCGTTACGGCAACAACATCAGCAGCACGTCTCTGCTGGCTCCCGGCGAGGCGACGCCAAACTACCTCGGATGGCAGCAGTTCGAAGCCTACCTGGGCGTGCGCTGGTTCATGTGATGCGGCGCCCTGGTCGGTGGACCGCCGCCGTGCTCGCGCTGGCCCTCGCTGCGTGCTCAGCGCGAAAGCCCCAGCCAGTGAACCTGCCTTCGCCGGTGGAGGCGACGACCATCGGGGTCGGCGACGTGTTCGACCTCCGCATCGTCGGAGAAGACAAGCTCCCCTCGACGTTCACCGTCGCGCCGGATGGCACCGTCGACTTCCCCTATGTGAAGCGGCTCAAGGTGTCGGGCCTCGAGCCTCAGGAAGTCGCGGAGCTCGTGCGGGCGAAGCTCATGGAGGGGCAGATCCTCACCGATCCCAGCGTGAGCGTGAGCATCAAAGAGTACAACTCGAAGCGGGTCGAGGTGCTCGGCGAGGTGCAGAAACCCGGATCGCTGCCGCTCCAACCCGGCATGACGCTGCTCCGCGCCATCTCGATGGCGGGAGGGTTCAACAGCATCGCGGACAAGGATCGGGTCACGATCCGCAGGAAGTCTCAGGGCAAGACCGTGTTTGCCACCGTCTCGGTCGAGGACATCATCGACAACAAGATCCCCGATGTGCCGCTCCAGGCAGGGGACTCGATCCACATCGCCCAGCGCGTCTTCTGAGCGCCGAGGCGCCGTCTGCCACCTCCCGACCGAGGTGGCGCGGGCGCTGTCGCTCTCAGTTCTTCCGTGCGAGGCGGAACTGTTTCTTGCCTGTCGTCGCGTCGACGGTGGGAGGCTCGATGCGGAGCATCGTCAGCGAGACCTCGCGCACGCGGCCGTCGCGCTCCTGGCGGAGGCGGATCCGCTCGCCATCCGAGCTGATCACAATACAGTCGCCGAAGTGAAAGTGGGTCACGTTGTCGCCCACTTCCGGATAGGGCTCGTCCTCCTGGCGAGGACGGGTCGGGCGCTGCGGTAGCGGGGCGGCGGCGAGCTCCGCGGAGCCCGATGAGGCCGCGCGCGGCGGCTCCGCGGCGGGCGCCGGAGGCGCCGCGCGCGGTAGCTCCGCGACGGGCGCCGGGGGCGTCGCGCGCGGCGGCTCCGCGGCGGGCGCCGGAGGCGTCGCGCGCGGCAGCTCCGCGGCGTGCACCGGAGGCGCCAGGCGGGGTGGCTCGCCCGCGAGCGCGGGGAGGGCCGACGACTGGGTTGCTAGCTGCATCGTGCCCGTTCGATCGTCGAACACCCGCACCAGGGGCAGATCGTCGAACGCCGTGACGCGGAGCTCGAGCCCGTAGACGCGCGCCCACACGAGCTCGCCGGCGGCGAGCTGGAGGCCGACGCCCGACTCGCGGGCGAGCGTGGCCGACAGCCGAAGCGAGGTCTCGCCCTGCTGGAGCGCGATGTTCCCAGAGAGCGCCACCACGTCGCACGGGCCGTCGAGGACGCGCGTCTTCGCGTAGGTGCGGGAAGCTTGATCGAACAGCGCCACTTCGGCCTTCTCGAGCGAGCCTACCCCCTCGATCCAGCCGGCGCGCGCCTCAGCCTCATCGAGGGCGCGCACCAGCGCTGCGGGGAGCTCCTCGCCCCGGTCGAGGCGGATGATCAAATGGCGGGCACGGCGTGCCTCGAGGACATTCATCGCTGTTTCTTTTCTCCGGTCGTCGAGGGGGCGGCGCCCGGAGCACCCGGGGCTCTTTCAGAGCGCCGAGCGCGGGTCGCCGTCACCTCGATCTGGGGCGCGCCAGGCGCGCGCTTGGCTGATGGGTCGCCGGCGGCGGCCGTGATCCGGTCCGCCGGCAAGCCCGCGTTTGCAAGGAGATCCTTGACGGCGCTCGCGCGCGCGCCCGCGAGCTCGATGGCGCGCGCGGACTGATCGCCCTGACGATCGGCGTAGGCCTCCACGATGACGATGTCGAGGGGCATGCGCCCGCGCATGAGCTGCGCGATCATGCCGAGCTGCGCCGCGAGGGCTGGCGGCACGCGGGCGCTCGCCGCCGGGAAGCGGACCAGGCCGTCGAGGACGACCTGATCGCCGGACCACCGCGGCAAGGACCTGCCGCCCGGCTCAGGGCAGCCGTCGGCGTCGTTCGTGCCGTCGATCGTCTCGGCGGTCATGGGGCATGCGTCGGCCGCGTCGGCCACGCCGTCCTCGTCGTTGTCGCGCTCGGGGCAGCCGTCGTCGTCCTGGAAGCCGTCGCGATCCTCGGCGCTGTTCGGGCACTGGTCGCTGGCGTCAGGGACCTGGTCGATGTCGTTGTCGGGATCCGGGCAGCCGTCGTCGTCCTTGAAGCCGTCGACGTCTTCCGCGCCCATGGGGCACGTGTCGCTCGCATCCAGGATCCCGTCGCCATCGTTGTCGGGATCGGGGCAGCCGTCGCTGTCCTGGAAGCCGTCGCGGTCCTCGGCGGCGTTCCGGCAGGCGTCAGCGTCGTCCGGGACGCCGTCGCTGTCGTCGTCCGCATCAGGGCAGCCATCGCTGTCCTGGAAGCCGTCGATCGTCTCGGGCTCGTCCCGGCACCTGTCGCGACCGTCGGGGATCCGATCGCCGTCGTTGTCTGGATCGGGGCAGCCGTCGCCGTCCCGAAAGCCGTCGCGATCCTCCGCGGCGAGCGGGCACTCGTCGTCGCGATCCAGGACGCCGTCGGCGTCTGCATCGCGCCCCGTCGGCGCATAGCGGAGCCCCAGGTTGAACCGGAAGCGCGGCGCGGTGAGCGCGCCGTCGGAGGCGAACGGGATGGCGCTGCCGCCGCCCACGGACAGCGAGACGTCGCCTGCGAGCAGCGGGGCGCTCGTGGCCGAGAGGATCCACTCCGCCGGCACCAGCGGCGGGGCTCCGGCGGGCTGCTCGGCGAGCGTGTAGAGGGCGAACGCCTCCGCGGACGCCGCGAGCCAGCGGTCCGGGAGCACATCGACCGAGGCGCCGAGGGCGCCGAGGAGCTGTGGGCCGACCTCGGTATCGATCAGCGTGCTCGATCCACGGAGCCGGGCCCCGACCTCGGCCGCGAGCAGGAGCTTGCCGAGCCGGTACGCCGCGGTGACGCTCGGCGCGAGCGTGACGGTCCCGGCGCTGGCGAACACCGACCCGTCGCCGGTGGGCAGACCCAGATCGAGGCGCGCTGCCAGCGAGAAGCCGTCGAGCGGACCACGCTGGGCCGGCGGCAAGATCGCGAACGCGGCGCCCAGGCGCGCGTCGCGCATCACGCTGCGCTGGAGCTCCGTGTCGGTGCCGAGGACGTCGGAGAAGCCTGCACCGTCCTGGTACAGGGTGACGGGGGCGGCGACCGTCACCTCCAGGCGATCGGTGAGCCCGAACGACGCCAGGAAGGTCGCGTCGACCATGTTGTCCAGCGCATGGATGACCGTCCCCTCGGGGTCGGGCGAGTCGGTGCGCAGGCCCACTGGCCGCGACAGGTAGCTCGCCACGAGGCCGAACGAGGCCTTCGCGTCCGGAGCCGTCCCTGTGCTCCCCACGGCGAAGAAGGGGCCGCCGCCTGCGTGAGGCCAGAGGTTGTCGGCGTCGATACAGCCCGACAGCCCGCTGGCCGGCGCGCACTCGTCCGCGCGCGCCGGCGCCGGAAGAAGGAGGGCTGCCGTGAAGACCCCGGACACCACCAGCAGCGGGAGGCTCGATCGTGCAGGCACCCTCCGGTTGGCGCGCATCGCGCCCGACCCTCTACTACTCCCGGGGGGAGAGTCAAAAGAGCAATCGACGCGTCGCGATCCGCTGGCGTCCGGGGCTCGGTTTGCGTCGGATTGCGTCGTGCTCCGCGGTCGCGCTCGCGCCGTGCTAGGACCACGCCCGGCCGGGGCCGGCGCCGCCGGCGTCCGCACGATCATGATCGACGACTCGCACCCGCTCCTGCTCGGCTCCGGCTCGCCGCGCCGGCGAGAGATCCTGACCACGCTCGGCCTGCCTCTCCGCGTCGCGGCAGCCGAGGTCGACGAGGCGGGGCGCGCCGGCGAGGACGCCGCTGCCTACCTGGAGCGCGTCACCCTGGCGAAGCTCGCGGCCGCGCGGCGCCTGCGCCAGGCGGCCGGGGCCGGCGCGATCCTCGTCGCCGACACGTCGGTCATCCTCGGCGATTCCATCCTCGGCAAGCCGCGGGACGAGGGCGACGCGCGCGCCATGCTCCGCGCCCTCTCGGGCCGCGAGCACCAGGTCTGGACGCGGTTCGCGATCGCCGACGGCGATCGGGCCGACGTCGCGACGGCATCCGTCGCGGGCCCCGCCGAGGCGCTCCACGCCGAGACGGTCGTCACGCGGGTGCGCTTCCGCGGGCTCGACGACGACGAGGTGGCGTCGTACGCGGCGACCGGCGAGGGGCTCGACAAGGCCGGCGCCTACGCGATTCAGGGCATCGGCGCGTTCGCCGTCGCGCGCATCGACGGCTCCTATTCGAACGTCGTCGGTCTGCCCGCGTGCGAGGTCGTCGCTGCGCTGCGGGCCACCGGCTTGCTTGCGCGCTTCCCGCTGCCGCTCGCGCGCTCGTCATGAGCGGCGGCGCCTCGGTCGTCGCGCGTCGGCGCGACGCGGGCACGATCTTCGCGCTCGCCCTCGCCGCGCGGCTCGCCGTCGTCCTCTGGGCGGCCGAGCGCTTCCCGCCCACCGCCGACGGGACGTACTACCAGCGCATCGCCGAGCGGATCGCGGCGGGGCTCGGCTACACGTGGCTATGGCCGGACGGCGTCGTCACGTACGCCGCGCACTACCCGGTGGGCTATCCGGGCGCGGTCGGCGCGCTGTACGCGCTGCTCGGCACACACCCCGCGGTCGCGATGCTGCTGAACGCCGTGCTCGGCGCGCTCGCGGCGCTCGCCGTCCATCGCCTGGCGGCCCGCGCTGCGCCGCGCTCGCGCGCCGTGCCGGCGCTCTCCGGTGGGCTCGTCGCCCTCCACCCCGGGCTCGTCGCGTATACCCCGGCGCTCATGACCGAGGGCGTCACCGGTTCGCTGGTCGCCTGCGCGGCGTGGGCGTCCGCGAGGGCGCGGGAGCGCCGCCCCGCGCTGGCCCCGTTCGCCGTCATCGGGCTGCTCCTTGGCGCCGCCACCCTCGTCCGCCCGCAGGCGCTCCTGCTCGCGCCTCTGTTTGCCGGCCTCGCCCTCTCGGGCTCTCCGCCAGCGGGCGGTCCCCGGCTCCTCTCGCCGTTTGTCGCGCGCGCGGCGCCCGTCCTGCTGACCGTCATCGCGGCGCTCCTCGTGTGCGCGCCGTGGACCGCGCGCAACTGCCTGCGGATGAACCAGTGCGCTCTGGTCAGCGTGAACGGCGGATGGAATCTCCTCATCGGAGCGGACCCGGCGTCCACCGGCGCCTGGGCGCCGGTCCAGGTACCCGAGGCGTGCCGCGAGGTCTTCGATGAAGCCGGCAAGGACGCCTGCTTCGGCCGCGAGGCGCGCCGGTACATCGCGGAGCACCCGGGCGAATGGCTCGGGCTCGTGCCCAGGAAGCTCGCGGCGACGCTCGACTACTGCGGCGCGGCCGGGTGGTACCTCCACGCTTCGAACCCGTCGGCGTTCAGCGAGGCCCACAAGGTCGCGCTCGGCGCCGTCGAGACCGTCTTCGAGCGCGTCGTCCTCCTGGCCGCGCTCGTGTGGGCAGCGCGCAGGCCCGCGCAGGCGCCCGGCGCAGCTTGCCGCCCCTCGCTCGCGCAGCGCGCGCTGGACATCGCTCGGCTCGCGCTGTTCGCGCTGGGGGTAGTCGCCGCGCTGCACATCCATGCATGGGCGGGCTACATCGCGCTCCTCGGCCTCGCGCTGCTCAAGGGCCGCGCGCTCCTCCGGGCGCCGGTTCTCGTGGGCGCAGCGCTCGCCGTCCTCGCTGCGACCGCGGCGACGCACGCCGTGTTCTTCGGTGCCGGGCGTTACGCGCTGGTCGCGTTCCCTCTCCTCTCGGGGCTCGCCGCCCTCGCCGCGGCGCGCCAGGAAGCGGATCGGCCTGCCGCCGGCGCGCCCGGAGCGACCACCCACATGCCCGCCGCGCCCCTCGCGCAGCCGCGCGGGTCCGGGGGCGGGTCGTCGGACGACGAGCTACTTTGACAGCGCCGCCTGGGCTGCTGCATCCTAGGCCCCCGTCGGCTCGGGAGCGCGTGCCCCCGGCTGGTGAACCTGGAGGAGAGACGGATGCCCTTGATTGAAACGGAAGAGGCGGCGCGCCGCCTCGCGCGCGCCATCGCGAGCGATCTCTCGCTCTACAACGAGGAGAAGATCGTGCAGGGCATCCAGCAGGATGACCTCTTCACGGTCTTGTCCGAAGAGATCGAGGAAGGGCGCGCCCTCTACAAGAGCCGCGTCTCGCCGGACCTCTACCAGAAGAACTTCTACGACCGCGCCCTCGTCGACATCCTGATCAAGTCCAAGGGCCACATCAAATCGAAGATCTGGTAGCGAGCGCCCGCAGCTGGTCGAGCGCCTTGCGCATGTCCGCTGGCAGCGCGCTCTCCCAGCGCACGGGCTTCTGCGTGGCGGGGTGGATGAACCCGAGCACGCGCGCGTGGAGGGCTTGCCGCCCCAGCTCCTCCGCGATCGCCCGTATCGCCGGCTTCTTCGGCGGCTTGCCGTAGAGGGGGTCTCCGAGGACCGGCGTCCTGCCGCGCTCGGCGAGGTGCACCCGGATCTGGTGGGTGCGGCCCGTCTCGAGCGAGCACGCGACGACGGTCGCCGCGTCGCCGAGCCTCTCGAGCACGCGGACGTGCGTCACGGCGCGGCGCGGCGCGGCGACGCGTGAGCCGGGCGCGCCGGCTCCGGAGCCGGGCGCGCCTGCGCCGCCGCGGATCCACGACGTGAACCGGAGCCTGTCGGTCGGGTGCCGGCCGTGGAGCGTGTCGTAGGTGGCGTCTCGCGCCTCGCCGGCGACGATCGCGGCGTACTCGCGCTCGATCGCGTGCCTTGCGAACCGATCTTTCAGCGCCTCGCGGGTGGGTTCGTCCTTCGCCACGACGAGCAGGCCGCTCGTCCCTCGGTCGAGCCTGTGAACGATCCCCGGGCGGACGTGGCCCATGGGAT
The DNA here is from genome assembly GCF_051521375.1 of Sorangium sp. So ce693. Lineage (NCBI taxonomy): Bacteria > Pseudomonadati > Myxococcota > Polyangiales > Polyangiaceae > Sorangium > Sorangium sp. So ce693. The sequence goes on along the minus strand of NZ_CP150347.1, from coordinate 8,794,521 downwards.
CGCGCGGATCGGCAGGCGCCAGGGCGAAACCGGGCAGGGCGAGCAGCCCGTTGACCAGCGTGCCGGACTCGTGGCCGCGGGCCGGGTGCACGACGAGCCCTGCAGGTTTGTCGATGACGAGCAGGTGCTCGTCCTCGTACACCACCGGGATGGCCACGTCGGGCTCGGCCGCCGTGGGCGAGGGCGACGGCTCTTCGGGGCGGACCTCGACGAGCGCGCCTGCGCGCACCGCCACCGACGCGCGCGCCGGCACCCCGTCGACGAGCACCCGACCGGCGGCGATCCACCGCTGCACCGCCGCGCGAGAGGCCGCATGGCCGGCGCGGTCGAGCAGGTGGACGACGAGCTTGTCGAGCCGGTCACGAGGGTCGCCGTCGTCCACCTGGAACCGGAAGTGGAGCGCTCCTGCACCGGCAGCCATCGCGTTCGTCACGGACGTCGTTCACGGCCGAGCGGCGCCAGGGCGAGGGCGTCGTGGCCGCGCGATCAATACTCCGTGTCGCCCTCGTCGTCCTCTTCGGCGGTCCCGAGCTCGGGGTTGAGCGCCACGTGCGACTCGAGGTCCTCGAGCCGCTGCGATTCGCGCAGCTTGATGAGGCCGCACTGCTCGGCGAGGTACAGGTCGAACGCCGTGTAGCGCGGGAAGACCCGGACGTTCGTGTCCTCGTTGTCGAGGCCGAGGATGACGAGCTCGCCGTCCCGCCTGGCCTCCCCGAGGTAGAGCGCGTTCCAAGGCTGACCTGGGAGGTTGGGCAGCCTCACGACCTTGGCCCGGAGCCGTGATTCGGTCCAGCCGAGGTCGGTCTTCGCCTCGGCCAGCTTGCGGACCGAGGTGAGCTTCGGTCGAGGCGCCGACGGGTCCTGGCCGAAGCGATGCCGCCCCTTGAACCGCGGGCCCAGGCTATCGAGCGCGAAATCGAACTCGAGGAACGCCCGCAGCGTGGGCGGCAGCTCGACCATCAGCCTCGACTCGAGCGCATCGAGAGCCGCCTGGCTCGCTCCCACGGCGGTATGGCGGGAAGGGCGCTTCTTCAGTTGAGCGATCACGCGATGCACGAGCTCAACGCCACGTTCGATCGGTGCCATGTATCCACGCGCCGCGGTTACGCGGTGTTCTTCAGGACCCAAAGGGCCTCACTGGGGCCGCGTCTCTGGGCCCCGACTGTTGCAGGCTCGTCGCGCGCTCGGCCGGCGGTCTACATCGGCCGACCGGGTGCGCGTCCCTCTATGGTGCCTACCGGTCCGGTCCGCTCGGTGTCAACCAGCGATCGCACTGCGGTCGATCATTCCTCCTCCCCCTGAAGTGCTCGCCTGGTTTCCCGTCACCCTCGCCTCGAGGAGCGCGGTCCGCCTCTCCCACGCGCGTTGAAGGCGCGCCGCGCTCGCCAGATCAGGACGGCGGCTGCGATGAGCACCACCGCGGCGCCGATCCCCAGGATGACCCATTGTGGCGCAGGGTAACGCCCGCGCTGAAGGCCAGGAGGCGGCCGCTCGTACTCGATCTGGAGCTGCACGCCCACCGGCCCTCGTTACACGCGGATGCTCCGACCCGCAACTGATCCGCGGCGCGATCCGGCCGGCTCGGCGTGCAGGCCAGCTCGTGAGCAGCCCTGGCAGCTGCTCGGCCAGGCCGCGCAGAGCGAGGAAGTGCGCTCGAGATCGACGCCCCCACCGACCGGCCAGCACCAACGGATCAAAACTTGCTTTCATGGAAACTCGGGCTTGTAAAGTGGACCGAAGCGCGGGCACCGTGCGGCCGGTGCGAGAGGGTGAGAGATGAAGCCGGGCTCTTCAGCGTGGTTCGAGGGGGCGCCTCCGCGGCCTTCCCGGATGCGACGGTACCTCCTCGCGCTCGGCGCATGGGCGGCGCTCGGCGTCCTGGCGGGAGCGTGCGGCCGGACGAGCCTCCCCGACCTCTCGGGCGCCAGCGCTGGTGGGGGCGGCTTCGGCGGCGCGACGAGCGGCAGCATGTCGACCTCATCGAGCGGAGGCGGGGGCGTCGGAGGCTTCGACGCGTGCGGCGCCCCCACGGACTGTGACGACGGCGACGACTGCACGAGCGACGACTGCACAGACGGGCGCTGCGACCATCGTCCCCGCGACGACGATCGGGACGGCGTCGGCCCGACGTCCTGCGGCGGGAGCGACTGCAACGACCTCAACCCGTCCGTCTTCCCGGGCGCGCCGGAGATCTGCACGGACGCGGCGGACAACGACTGCAACGGCGTGAGCGACTGCTTCGATCCCGCGTGCGCAACGGGGGAGATCTGCGGCTGCACCCCGAGCCCTGCCGGCGAGCGCTGTCAGAACGGCGTCGACGACGACTGCGACACGATCGTCGACTGCTTCGACGCGGACTGCTCTGGAACGCCGGCCTGCGGCTGCTCCACCTCGGAGGCCGGGAAGTGCGGCAACGGCGTCGATGACGACTGCGATCTCGCCTTCGACTGCGACGACGCCGACTGCGCCTCCGAGCCGCTTTGCGCCTGCAGCTCCCAGCGCGAGCGCTGCGACAACCGCGAGGATGACGACTGCGATCTCCTGGTCGACTGCGGCGATCCGGACTGCCGCGGCATCTTCCCTTGCGCGTGCGAGCCGCCCGGCTCGCCGGAGCGGTGCGAGGACGGCGTCGACAACGACTGCGACGGGCGCGTCGACTGCGCGGACCCGCAGTGCACCTCCGCGCCGGCCTGCAAGCGCTGCGTGCCGGAGGTCTGCGGCGACGGCGTCGACAACAACTGCGACGAGCGCGTGGACTGCGCGGACAGCGCCTGCGCCTTCGCGCCGAACTGCGAGCCGACGCCGGAGCGGTGCAACAACCGCGTCGACGACGACGGCGACGCCCTGGTCGACTGCCAGGACCCGGACTGCGCCAGCAGCCCGGTGTGCGTGATCGAGCAGGCCAACTGCCTGTCGCCGAAGCGCATCCCCGGGACTGGCACCTACACGGGGGACACCGCCGGGCACGTGAGCGAGACCCGGGGTGAGTGCGGCGGCGACGCCGGCGAGGCGGTCTTTTTCTTCGTGCTCACCGCGCCGTCGCGCGTGCACCTCGACTCGCGCGGGTCGGGCTTCGACACGGCGCTCTACGTCCGCACAGGCGCCTGCAACTCCGGCCGGGAGATCGGCTGCGACGACGACAGCGGCGGGGCGCAGGCCTCCCTGCTCGATTTCAGCATCCTGTACCCGGGCACCTATTTCGTCTTCCTCGACGGCTTCACGATCGATCCCGCGAGCGGACCGAACGAGGGCCCCTTCGTGCTCAACGTCGAGATCGCCCCGAACCCGCGCGAGATCTGTGACGACGACCTCGACAACGACGGCGATCACTACGTCGACTGCGCCGATCCCGGCTGCGCCACCTTCGGCCCGTGCCGGAGCTGCGCGAAGGGCGCCGCGCCTGGCCCCGAGTTCGGGACCGCCGCGTGCACCGACGGGATCGACAACGACTGCGACGGCGCGCTGGACTGCGCCGACGAGGACTGCAGCGCAAGCGACGTTTACGTGACGGAGTGCTGCAACGGCCTTGATGAAAACGGGAACGGGTTTCCTGACGATTTCAACTGCCGGTGCGCCTCCGACGCCGATTGCGACGGGGGGCAGCTCTGTTACACGCACACGACGTTCACGTGCGGTTTCCCGTGCGAGAGCTTCCGCGGGAGCATCTGTCCCTTCGTGGCGCCGGGGTCGCACTGCAACGATGCGACCCATCAGTGCGAGTTCTGACAGGCGTCGAGGCGGCGCCGCTGCCTCTTTCGCGCGCACGGCGCTCCCCGGCTGACGCTCGTCCGGGCTAAGGTCAGGTCATGGAGATCCTGATCATTCGCCATGGCCATGCCGTGGATGACGCGCCGGACCTCGGCGACGCAGGTCGCTGGTTGACGGGCAAGGGGCGCAAGCTGACCCGGCGTGTCGCCAAATGGCTCGCGAAGCAGAAGGACCGTTGTCCTGCGGCGATCTGGACGAGCCCCCTCGTGCGCGCGGTGCAGACCGCGGAGATCATCGCCGATGCCGCCGGGCTGACCGACGAGGTGTCGGTGGTCGCCGAGCTCTCTCCCTCACGCGACACGGCCGAGATCCTTCGCCTGCTCTCGCAGCACCAGGGGGATCAGCCGCTGGCGCTGGTGGGGCACGAGCCTTCGTTGTCGGCGCTGGTGACGTCGCTGCTCGGCGATGGCGGCTGGGCTGGCCTGAGCCTGAAGAAGAGCGGCGTCGTCGCGGTGAGCTGGGACGGGCGCGGGCCGGGGACGCTGCGCTTCGCGTTGGATCTGAAGGCCATGAAGGCGGTCACGCCGGTGAAGGAAGCGCAGCAACAGGCGCCTCGCGCGCGGTGATGGGCGTCGACGGGCGTCCGCGCCGCGGCGCCGCTCAGCGCACCGATCTCTCCACGGCGCTCAGCACGTCGACGTCGCGGACGCCGTCCGCCTCGGCGCGGTACGACAGCACGATCCGGTGCCGCAGCGCCGGGATCAGCAGCGCCCTCACGTCGTCCACGTCTGCGGCTGCTTCGCCGCGGAGCGCGGCGCGCGCCTTGGCCGCGATCACCAGCGCCTGGCTCCCCCGCGGCCCCGCGCCGTAGCGCACGTAGTCCCGGACCTCCTGCGCTGCGCGCTCCGCCCCCGGCCGCGTCGCCCTGGCGAGGCGCACCGCGAGGTCCACGGCCTCGTCGGTCACCGGGATCCTCGGGACGAGGCGCCCGATCGCCAGCACCTCTCGCGCCTTGAGCACCGCCGCGATCGCCGGCGGCTTCCCCGAGGTCGTCCGTCGCGCCACCTCGCGCTCCTCGGCCTCGCTCGGGTAGGTGACGTGAATCTCCAGCAAGAAGCGGTCGAGCTGCGCCTCTGGCAGAGGGTAGGTTCCTTCCTGCTCGATCGGGTTTCGCGTCGCGAACACCTGGAACGGGTCGGGGAGGGCGTGCGTGGTGGTCCCGACGGTCACCTTGCGCTCCTGCATCGCCTCGAGCAGGGCGGCCTGCGTCTTCGGCGGGGTCCGGTTCACCTCGTCCGCGAGGACGAGGTTGTGGAAGATGGGGCCGGGCTGGAAGCGCAGGCTCCTCGACCCGTGCTGCTCGTGCAGCACGTCGGTCCCCGTGATGTCGGCGGGCAGCAGGTCGGGCGTGAACTGGACGCGCCCGAAGCTCAGGTCGAGCGCCCTCGCGAGCGACGACACGAGCAGGGTCTTGGCGAGCCCCGGGACGCCGACGAGCAGCGCATGCCCGCGCGCGGCGAGCGTGATCAGCATGGCCTCGACGACATCGTCCTGCCCTACCACCGCCGCCGCGATCGCCGAGCGGAGCCGCCTGGCCCCCTCTGCCGTGCGCTCGAGGAGCGCGGCATCCGAGAGGGCGGTCGATTCCTCGTCGGCGGTCGTCTCGGCGTCATTCCTGTGCTCGGGATCGCTCATACGGGCAGGGCTCGTACCCCGAGGCCGCGATGCCGACAAGGACCCGGCGAAGCCGGCTCTCCCTGCGGCGCGGGTCCTGGCCCGTGGAGGTTTGCTCGGACAGGTGAGCCGGTGTTAGCAATCGATCGCAATGGCGCAGAGCTCTGAGGCCCGGGAGAGGAGAGGGGCGGACGTGGAGGCGCAGCGCGAGCTCACGGTGAGCGAGCCAGCGGACGAGCCGCGCAGCAGCAGCGCTGGCGCGGCGGAGGACGGCGCGGGAGCGGCCGCGACCGGCGGTCCGGGCGGCCCTGGGGACGGCGGCGGGGCCAGCGGTGAAGCGCCGTCGGCGCCGCTCGAGTCCCTGAGCTTGCACGACGGGCCGATCCCGCACGCGCCGCTCCCGCCGGTCGCGGGGCCGTGGCGCTCCTACAAGGAGATCCTCGCGACGCTGGCCCAGCGCGTGCTCGACGCGCAGCGACCGATCCGCATCCTCCAGGCGCTCCGCTGGGAGGCGGACGTCGAAGAGCAATTTCTCCGCTCGAAGCAGCGCGAGCTGCCGGTGGTCACCTACTCGGACGACCTGGGGTTCGACCCGGAGGCCAAGCAGCGCGAGCTCGAGGAGATCCTCCGCGACGCCGAGCGGGAGCTCGGCAAGCGCGATCGGCTCGGGCAGATCCTCCGCGCGACGGCGGACGAGTACCGGAAGGTCGTGAGCATGCTCATCGGACGGGGAACGAAGGCGTTCTACGCGCTGTCCCGCGAGCTCTACGGGTCCCCGAAGGACAAGCTGCCGGACGGAAAGACGAGCGTGCGGGACATGGGCTTCGTGCTCTACGACCTCCTGACGGCCATCGGCGGAGAGCGGCTCGGCCCGTCGCAGCAGCGCGAGATCACGGCGGAGATGGCGGCGCTCGAGCTGAACGCCCGCTTCGACCGGTTCTTCGGCGGCGCGTCGATCCGCGTCCAGGTGGACGACTCGCTCCTCGCGGACGCCGCTGCGGGCAGCGACTACGTGAAGATCCGGAGCGGCGCGATGTTCTCCAAGAGCGATGTCGACATCCTCGAGGCGCACGAGGGGTGGGTGCACGTCGCGACCAGCTTGAACGGGCAAGCTCAACCGGTGGCGCGCTGGCTCGCGAAGGGGCCTCCGCGCACCACGGCGGTTCAGGAAGGGCTCGCCGTTCTGGTGGAGATCCTCACCTTCAGGAGCACCCCGCGTCGGGCGAAGAAGCTGAACGACCGCATCCTCGCGGTGGACAAGGCGGAGGACGGGGCCTCGTTCCTCGACGTGTTCGAGTGGTACCGCACTGAAGGTTACGAAGAAGACGAGTGCTTCCAGAATGCCAGGCGCGTCTTCCGCGGCGGTGTGCTCGCGGGAGGGGCGCCGTTCACCAAGGACGCCTGCTACTGCAAGGGGATCGTCCTCAACTACGCCTTCATGCGCGCGGCCATTCAGCACGATCGGGCGATGCTGATTCCATTCTTGTTCGTCGGGAAGGTCGCGCACGAGGACGTCCCTGTCCTCCATGCGCACGTGACGGACGGGATCATCCGCCCGCCCCCGTATCTCCCGCCGATCTTCGACGACATGAACGGGCTGGCGATCTGGATATGCTACTCCTCCTTCTTCTCCCGCCTGGGAGGGACGGCGCTTGCCGAGCACTACGGCAGGATGCTGGAGCACTGAGAGCGGCCGACCCGGGGCCCCGGTAGCGGCGGCCTCCTCTCGACGCGTGTGGTGGTCGCCTACGGGGCCGGCGCGGCGCAGGCCTGTGCGCTCGGACCGGCGGCGTGCGCCTCGGCGATCGCGCGCATGACCGCGAGCCAGATCCTGCGCCGGAGTGCGTCCGGCACCTCGGGGATGAGCCTGGCCGTGCTCATGAGCGACTCTTCGTCGGCCGCGCGGGAGCGCTCGGCGACCGGGAGGCTCAACGGATGGTGGAGCGCGCGTCGGTCCTCGGCGTTCATGCGCTTCACCGCCACGCGGAAGTCTTCGCGGGCCAGCCGGAGGCGGTTGCGCACCGTGTTCTCGTTCACGTCCAGGTCGCGCGCGATGTCGGCGGTCGTCACATCGAGCAGATCGTGCATGATCAAGACCACGCGTCGCTCGGTGTCGATCGCGCCGAGCAGCCTGCCGACGAGCTGGCCGCTTTGCTCGCGCGCGAGCAGCTGTTCCGAGGTCAAGCCGGGGTCGGCGAGCTCGAACGGCCAGCTCGCCCCGGCGCCGACCGCGATCTCTCGGCGGCGGTAGGCGCGCTCGCGATAATGGCCGACCTGTCGCCAGGCGATGCCGAACAGCCAGCGCCTGAGGGGCTCGCCGAGCGGGCTCGCGGTTTGTGGCGCCCCGCGCTCCAAGCTTGGGGCGTGCCCGCAGGGGTGATGTCCCGCGCGCGGCTCGTCGGGGCAGCGCCTCGGATCGAAGCGATCCAGCGCGTGATACGCAGCGAGCATGACGTCTTGCAGGACGTCGTCGATGTCGCGCTCTGCCACCCCGAGCCAGCGGAGCGCTTGTCGGAGGAACGACAGCCCGACAGTGTACACGGTCTCGAAGCTGGGCCGCTCCAGCAGGGGCCCATGCTCAACAAGCTGTTGCATGCCTGAACTTACGTGCAGCGGCCCCCGCTGATTTGAAAATCGTCCAACCCTCCGATGTCGTCCTTTAAACTGTAATCATTATCACATTCATGGGGTCTCAACCGCGGTGCCGGCTACCCCATGGAGAAGAACGGCGAGGCAGCGCATGGCTCGACGTGCGGCGTGCGCTCACTTGCCTTGGAACACCGGCTTCCGCTTCTCCATGTAGGCGGCGAGCCCCTCGCGGGCGTCCTCCGATGCGAACAGCTCGGCCTGGAGCTCGCGTTCGAGGGCGAGCCCCTGTTCGAGCCCTACCTCGAAGCCTGTCTGAACGGCGCGCTTGATGCGCCCGACCGCCAGCGCCGCGCGATCCGGGAGCGTGAACGTGTGGCTGTACGCGAGGATCCGGTCCATGAACTCGTCATGGGAGGCCGTCTCCCAGACATCATTGACCAGGCCAACCGCGAGCGCTGTCTCGAAATCGAACGTCTGCCCCTCGCACATCAGCTGGATCGCCCGCGATTTACCGATGAGCCTGGCGAGGCGCTGGGTGCCTCCCGTGCCTGGCAGGACGCCCAGCGTGACCTCGGGGAGCCCGACCTTGCCTGCGCCTTTGCGGGCGATGCGGAGATCACAGGCCATCGCGATCTCGAGACCACCGCCCACGGTGTGGCCGTTCAGCGCGGCGATGCAGAGCTTCGGCGTGTGCTCGAGGCGGCTCAACGTCTCGTTCGCGTGGAGACAGAAGTAGTATTTGAACGTCGGGTCCGACTCGCGGAGCATGTTGATGTTCGCTCCTGCGCAGAAGAACTTTTCGCCGTGCCCGGTGATGACGATGACATGGACATCGTTGTCGAAGCGGGCCTCGAGGATGGCCGCGTCGAGGTCCTTCATCATCTCGTGGGTGTAGCCGTTGACCGGCGGATCATTGAGGGTAAGCAGCGCGACGCCTGCAGAGGTGGCGTAGTCGACGAGGGCCATGGGCGCTCTTTACCAAACCGTCAGAAAAAGCGCTGCCCCCTGGTGGAAAGGCGCGGAATTGTGCTACCCCGCAGGGACGTGCTCATGAACGCGCAGGACGTGCGGCAGAAGTTAAAAGAACTCATGGTCGAGGAGCTGAACCTCGAGGGGAAGACGCCGGCCGACATCGACGACGCCGCGCCGCTGTTCGGCGCAGGGCTGGGCCTCGATTCGCTGGACGCGCTCCAGCTCGCCATGAGCGTGGAGGAGCGCTTCGGCGTCCGCATCCCGGAGGGCGACGAAGCGAGGCCGATCTTCGCGTCGGTGGACGCGCTCGTGGCCCACATCGTCAAGTCGACCGCGGCGGCGTGAACGCGCCGCAGAGAGCCGTTCGGGCGTGCGCATCTGGGTGACGGGCATCGGGGTCGTCTCGCCCCTGGCGCGCGGGGCGAGCGAGACGATGGACCGGCTTATCGCAGGAGAGCGGGCCTTCGCGCCGCTCTCCTTGTTCGAGATCCCCGGGACGCGCGGGCGCATCGCCGCGGAGGTCCGCGACCTCTCCCCCGAGGAGGTCGCTCCGCCCGGCGAGGCGGAAGGGTGGTCTCGGACCGACGCGATGGCCGTGCTCTCGGCCCGCGAGGCGCTCGCGCACGCGGGCATCGATCCGAGGGCCGTTCCGGTCGACCTGGTGGTCGGCGGGACGACCGCCGGGATGTTCGAGACGGAGGATTTGCTCGCCTGGCTGTCGCACGACCCCAGCGCGATCGCCCCCCTGAAGCGGATGCTCTCGCATCCGCTCTCCTCGACGGCCGACCATGTCCGCGCCGCCGTCGGTCCGTTTCGGCGGGTGAGGAGCGTCTGCAGCGCCTGCTCGAGCGGCGCGAACGCCATCTTGCTGGGGGCGGCCTGGCTCCGCGCCGGCCTCTCCACCCGCGTGCTCGCGGGGGGCGCCGACGGCCTGTGCCGGCTGACCTACACCGGCTTCGGCGCGCTCGCGGCCGTCGATCCGGAGCCGTGCCGCCCGTTCGATCGGCGGCGCGCCGGCCTGAACCTCGGCGAAGCCGCGGCGTTCCTTCTCCTCGAGTCCGAGGACGCCGCGCGCGCGCGGGGGGCGGAGCCGATCGTCGAGCTCCGCGGATGGGCGACCGGCGCCGAGGCTCATCACATCACCAACCCCGAGCGCGAGGGGCGCACCGCCGCGCGCGTCATGCGCGACGCTCTCCGGTGCGCGGCGCTCACGCCCTCGGATCTGGATTACGTCAACGCGCACGGCACCGCGACGCCGTTGAACGATGTCATGGAGAGCGCCGCCCTGCGCGCCTGCCTCGGCCCCGAGGTGAGCCGCATCGCGGTCTCCTCCTCGAAGGGGCAGATCGGGCACACGCTCGGCGCAGCGGGCGCGATCGAGGCGGCGATCACCGCCCTCGCCATCGCGCGTGGCGTGATGCCCCCGACCGGCGGCCTCGAAGAGGTCGATCCGGAGTGCCAGCTCGTGCACCTCAAGGAGGCGCGCGAGGCGCCGATCCGGTCGGCGATGTCGAACTCCTTCGGCTTCGGCGGCACGGACAGCGTGCTCGTGCTCGCGCAGCCCGGCCGTTTCCCACCGCCGCTCGACGCCGGCAGCGCGCCCCGGCGGCGCTCGGTCGTCGTGACCGCGGCCGCGACGATCGGCCCGCTGGGCGTCCTCGCGTCCCGCGGCGGCGCCGCGTATCTCGAGCCTGGCCCTCCGCCAGCGGAAGGGGCCATCCCCTTCAACACGGCCGCGCACCTCGATCTCGCGCGGGCGAGGCGGCTCGACCGAGCTGGCCGGCTGACGACGGCCGCGATCCTCACGGCCCTCTCGGATGCCGGGCTCGGTGGCGCGGTGCAGGCCGAGGCCGGCGCGGGCGATCCGGCGGCCGACGTCGCGCCGAGCCGCACCCTTCCCGGCGCCATCGTCGGCGCGTCCTTTGGCAGCGTCGACGCCTCGACCGCCTACATGCGACGCATCTACGACAAGGGCGCGAAGTACGCGAGCCCCGCCGATTTTCCGAACCTGGTCCCCTCGTCGCCGGTCGGGCATGCCTCCATCTACCTGGGCCTCCGTGGCCCGGTGTTCGCGATGGCCGATCTCGGAGCGACCGCGGAAGCGGCCATGGTCACGGCCATCGAGCTCATCACGGCCGGGGAGGGGGAGGTGCTCGCCGCCGGCAGCGTCGAGGAGACGAGCCCGATGATCGAGCGGTGCCTCGGTCCGATCTGCTCGCAGGTCGTCAGCAGCGGTGTCCGCAGCGAGGGCGCTGCCGTGCTGCTCTTCGAGAGCGCCGCGCGGGCGCGTGAGCGAGGGGCGCGCCCGGTGGCGACGGTATCCTGGTGGAACTCCTGGCGGGGTGACGGCGTGGGGATGCTCGCGGGAGCGCCAGCGCCGGCGCGCCTCGGCGCTCCGGGAGAGAGCGCTCTGCGAGCGCAGGCCACCGTCCCGTCGCCGGCCGCCGTGTTCGTCGGACGGGAGGAGGAGCGCCTCGCCGCCTGCCTGCATGGCTCACCGTGGGCCGAGGTGCCGCGCACCCTGCTCGCGCCGCGCTCAGGCGATCACGAGGGCGCCGGCGGGTTCGCCGCCGCTGCGGCGGTCGCGGCGCTCGCCAGCCGCGACCTCGCGAGCGTGCTCGTCCTGGGCGGCGCACCCGACCGGGGATACGCCATCCTGCTGGTCGCTCCCGGCGACGCGTGACGACATCGCTGCCCGCTCCCCGCCGTCGTGCGCGGCGCCTCGTCAGCGCTGGGCGCGTCCTGCTCTTGCTCGCGTGCGTCCCCGCCTGCGCCGCGAGCGCTCCGCGGCGCGGCGCGCTCGACGCCGAGCTAGCGCGCCTCCTGCCCGGCCCATCGGCGGGCACGGCCGCCGCGCGGCTCGACCCCTCCGCGTGGCGCGAGGGGCGCGAGCGCCTCGCAGGTCTCCGCCGCGAGGTCGAGGGGGCTGGCCCGCGCACGCTCCGCGTCCGCATGGCGCTGCGGGAGCCGCGCACGGGTCGCATGCTCGAGGCGCGCGGCGCGATCGCGGTCGCCCCGCCGGCGATCGAAGGGCGCGCACGCGCGGCGGGGAGCGACACTCCCGAGCCGGAGGGCGCGCTGCGGATGATCCTCCTCGGCCCGGGCGGCACCACCGCGCTCGACCTGTGGGCGCGCGGCGATCGCTTCCGTTTCGCCCTGCCCGCGCTCGACCTGCTGAGGCGCGGCGACGCCTCGACGCCTCGGGCTTCACTCCGCGGTCTGCCGGTAGATTTCCTGCGCTGGTGGATGCTCCATCCGGCGGCGGGGACGCTGCTCTGGTACTCGCGCGCTGCGAGCACGGATTCCTTCGTCCTGCGCGACGGCGACGCCGTGATCGATCTGCGGGTCAACGATCGGGGCGTGATCGGCGCGCGCCGCACCACGTGGTCGACGGCGGAGGGCGCCCGCCGGCGCCGGCTCGACGAGGAGGTCGTGATCGCCGAGGGCATGGGCTGCGCCAACGTCCGTTACGCGCAGGCCTCGACCGGGCTGCTCATCACGGTGATCTGCGAGGCCGAGGAGCGGGAGCGCGCGCCGGATCCACGCGCGTTCGTCGATCCCGACGCGCTCCGGCCGGGGGGCGGCTCATGAGCGACGCCTGCGTCATCGCCTCGGGCGCCGTCTCGGCGCTCGGCCTCGGCCCTCTCGCGTACCGCGTCCCTCGGGCTGGCGAGCCTGCACCTGTCGCGATCACGCGCGACGAGGAGCTGGCGCGCGCCGGCCTGCTGCGGCCCTTCGCCGCGCGCGCGCCCGCGGACCTCGGCGTCGCTCCGGGCGCCGATCGCGCCACGGACCTGCTGAAGGCGGCGCTCTCGCAGACCCTCGCGGCGCTGGAGGGCGCGCGCCCGGGCTTTCGTGGCGAGCGCATCGGCGTCGCCCTCGGCACCTCCAGCGGCGGCATGCTCACCGCGGAGCGGTTCTTCGCCGCGCGCGCCGAGGGGGCCGACGCCGGCTCGCTCGCCGCGCTGGCCTCGGGCGCGACCTATTTCGCGCCGTTCAACGATGCGCTCGCCGCGTTCGGGCTCGAGCGGACCCCGCTGCGCACGCACCTGCTCGCGGCGTGCGCGGCGAGCACCCTGGCGATCGGCCTCGGTCTCCGCTGGCTCGATCGCGACGCCTGCGATCTCGTGCTCGCCGGCGGCTACGACGCCCTCAGCATCTTCGTCGCCGCCGGCTTCGAGGCGCTCCGCGCGACCACGGCGTCCAGGTCGCGCCCGTTTCGGATCGGCCGTGACGGCATGGCGCTCGGCGAGGGCGCCGCCGTCGTCGCCCTCGTCCGCGAGGACCGTCTCCGCGGCGCCCCGGTGATCGTCCGCGTCGCCGGCTTCGGCGCGTCCACGGACGCGGTGCACATCACCGCCCCGGATCGAACCGGATCGGGGCTCGCGCGCGCCGGCGCCGCGGCGCTCGCTGACGCCGGGTGGCCTGCATCGCGCGTCGGTCTCATCAGCGCCCACGCCACGGCGACGCCTTACAACGATGCGATGGAATCGCGCGCGATCGCCGCGCTGCTCTCGCGTGGCGCCGTGGAGGGCGGCTCGGGCACGCTGCCGGGCGCGGATGCGCTTCCGCCGGTGGTCCACCCGTTCAAGGCTCAGATCGGGCACACGCTCGGGGCCGCGGGCGCGCTCGAGGCGCTCGCCGCCGCGGCCGCCCTCGAGGCGTCCATCGCTCCGCCGGCGGCCTCCGAAGGCGAGCTCGACCCCGACGCTCCGGCTCACCTGCTCGAGCGCGCCGAGCCCCGCCCGCTCTCCTCGGCGCTCAAGCTCTCGGCGGCGTTCGGCGGCGCCAACGCCGCCCTCTTGCTCACGTCCTCCGCGAGCGGGCGCCGGCCGCGGCGCCCCCGCGCCGTGGTTCTCCGCGCGCACGCGCGCGTGACGGGCTCCGATCTCGGGCGCCTCGCCGAGGCGACCGGCATCGCGCGCGACCGCCTCGCGCGCCTCGACGCGCTCTGCCGGCTCGGGCTGACGGCGGTGGCAGCGCTCGCCGCCATCGTCGGCGCCGATCGCTTGCGGGGCGCCGGCATCGTCGCGGGCCACGCGCTCGCCACGATCGACACCAACGATACCTACGACGCCCGCCGGCGCGCGCGCGGAGCCCGCTTCGTCGAGCCGCGCCTCTTCCCTGCGACGTCGCCGAACGCGATCGCGGGCGAGTGCGCCATCGCGTACCAGCTCACCGGGCCGAGCTTCGCGGTAGGCGCCGGGCTCGGCGGCGCGCTGGAGGCGCTCCGCGCCGCGGCCGATCTCGTCGCGTCCTCGGACGCCGACCGCATGGTCGTCCTCGCGGCCGACGACGCCGGGCCGGTCGCACGAGAGCTGCTCAGCCTCACCGGCGCCCGGCACCGCGCGCTCGCCAGCGGCGCCGTCGCGCTCCTCCTGCAGGCGGATCCCGGCGACGACGAGCGCCTGCGCAAGGTCGATCCCGACCTTCCTGTCGACCACGACGGGCCGGTCGGCCACCTCGCCCTCCTCCGCTGGCTCGAGGAGCACGCGTAGCGGCGCGCCCGTCCGCGTCATCCTTGGTGATCGTGATCGCTTCGCTTGCCGATCCGCGCCTCGATCTGGCAAGGTTCCCGGCTGGAATCAGCTGCTTCCCCCGAGCGTTGTCCTGCCCGCGTATGTTCTGCCGCCAAACAAAAGCTGTCGCTTCGCTCCTCGTCGTTGCTTCGGCCGTCCTCGCCGGGTGCGCGACCCACTACATCCCGAACACGGACGTGGAGGACAACGACGACAACCGCAAGATCATCTCGTTCTGCGAGAAGTATCGCAACGCGGTGGAGAGCAAGAACGTGAGCGAGCTGCTCAAGCTCGCGTCGCCCAAGTACTACGAGGACGGCGGCAACATCGATGCGGCGGACGACCTCGATTACGCCGGCCTGCGCACGTACCTCACCGGCAAGTTCCAGGACGCGCGCGCCATCCGCTACGAGATCCGCTACCGGCGCGTCCTCAAGGACGATGACGTCATCTACGTCGACTACACCTTCAGCGCGAGCTATCGCATCCCGGGCGGCAAGGGCGAAGAGTGGCGCCGCAAGGTCGACGACAACCGCCTGGAGCTGGTGGAGTACCAGGACGAGTACCGCATCGTCGCGGGGATGTAGCGGCCGGTCGCTGCGCGACGGCGCCGTCGACGGACGCGGGGGCGAGCGGCGAGCGGGGTGCAGGTTCGTGCGCTACGGGCTCAGCCGCTAGGCAGGCGGGTGAGGCGCACGAAAGTACGTCGCAGCGAGCCGAACGACGCGGATGGGCCCGTAGCGCACGAACTTGCACCCCGCTCTAGTTCAGTGCGCTCTTCGAGGAGGGGGCATCGAACACGCCCTTCTCCTTCGCGGCGGCGAGTATGCGGAGCGCAGTGCGGTAGCCGCGCAGGACGAGCGGCTTGGCGGCGAACCTGTTCATGTAGCTGTACCGGCCGAGCGCGGGCGCCACGTCCAGGAAGGTGACGTTCGGGTAGAGCTTGGAGAGGAGCTCGACGCCGCGGCGCTCCTTTTCGGCGAGAAGAATGCTGAGCGACTGCCGGACGACGCTGGGCGCGCCGCTCCTCGCGATCGAGCGCTGCGACTCGTCGCGCTCCTCGGGACGGTAGATGTTCGAGATGATCACGATGTTCGCGCCGGCATTCACGGCCACATCGGCGGAGAGCGTCCGGATCACCTCGCCGCTCAGGTGATAGCGGCCGTTGATGCGGTAGGGCCGGAACAGGCCGGGCACGCAGCAGCTGGCGGCCACGGCCTGGCTGATCGGCGTGGCCTCGTCGTAGCCCGGGCCGAACACGACCCGCTTGGCGCTGTCCACGTCGACCGCCGTCACGAAGACCGCGTGGGGCAGCTGCCGGAAGTCGTTGATCGGCAGCGTCCGGCGCACGTAGCGCTCGAGCCTGTCGATCGAGAACACCCCGGAGCAGAGGTATCCCGGATCGAGCAGATCGCGCAGCGCGGGAGCTCCAAAGAAGCTCGACACGTGGAGGCGAGGCCCGCGGTGACGCCGTCTCCAGGGGAGGCGGTAGGCGTCGAGCAGCACATCGAGCGGGATGTCTTGCCCGTACGTCGCGCTGACCAGCGCGCCCGCTCCCGCGCCCACGTAGATCTCCGGATGGATGCCCAGCTCCTCGCAAGCCTTCAGCACGCCGAGGTGCGCAAGGCCTCGCGCCGCTCCCCCGGAGCCCACGAACGCGATCTTGAGGCGGCTCATCGAGCCCCGATCTTGTCGGAGATATGGCACAAGCGCAAAGCCTACTGTAACTGGAAGTCCTCGAGCAGCCGGTAGATCCTGAATCGCGGGCCGTCGCGGCGCAGCCAGACGACGATCTCGTCGCCGAGCAGGCGATCCGCCGCGACCCGCGCTGTCGCGATCGGCACGCGGATCACGACGTCCTGGTCATCGAGCGTCTCCGGCTGGATCGCGGGGTGTTGCGGCGTCGCGAGCACGTCCTCGGCCCGGAAGATCTGGAGCTCCGACTCCCGATAGACCGGCTCTCCAGCGAGCTTTCCGTACTCGAGTCGCCGGAACCGCTGCTCCCACCAGAGCCCGGCGCTCGGCGGCTGCCCCGATCCGCCCGAGCCGGTGTGGATCGCGAGGGCATCGCGCGTAAGCAGCTCGCTCAGGGCTTCGCTGTCCTCGGCGACCACCCGGCGGAAGAACTCGTCCACGACATCCAGCGCGGCGCCGATGCCGAGAGGCGTCCGGAGGGTCACGACGCTGTCCTCGACGTCTGCCTGGTTCGTCGGTGGCGGCGGGGTGCTCGCCGGATCGAGCGCCACGCCGTCAGGGCGGCGGCGCTCGTCAGAGAGCTCGGCGGCGGTGGGAAAGGAAGCCGGTTCTCCTCGGCCGCACCCCAGGAGCGACCAGCCCGCGATCACGGCGACGAGCAGCGAAGGGCACGCTGGCGACGGCCGAGAGGTGTCCGGAGAGCCGGCCGGCGGTGCATGCCCCCTGGCCTCCTGCGGGACCTTCGGGCGTTCAGATCGGCTCGATCGCGGGAGCATCGGCGCGGGTGAACGTCACGATCGCACGCTCGCCAACGTGGGTCCACCCTGCGGGGGCCTGGTCGTCATCGAAGTCCGACGCGACGAGCGTCAGCCGGCTCGCGGCATAGTCGGGCATGCGCATTCGGCCCAACCCGCCGTCGCTGAGGAGCCGCTCCATGTCCTCGCTGCCCTGGTAAATGCGGTACGCCATCGACGTGCCGCCGTGGGCGGCGAGCAGGTACTCGGGGTTGGTGACCACGATGTTCATCGCGCTCGGCCCCGCCCCTTCCTCCGCGCAGAGCCGGTCGACGAGCGCGATGGAAGACCGCAGGGCCGTCCGCGCGCTCGCCGCGTCCACGTTGGGCCGATCGAGCTGGCCGCTGTCGTGGAGGAAGGACAGGAACAGGTGGAAGAGGATCTCGCTGTCCGTCTCGCCGCGAACGTCGCGCTGGAGAAACTGCGGTAGCGAGTCGCTCAGCTGGTTCCGCAGGCGGGCGAACCCTTCGACTGTGCCCGTGTGGGCGAACAGCCACTGCCGATAGCGGAACGGGTGCGTGTTCTCGGTGCGCAAGCTGCCGACGGTCGCAGCCCGGACATGCGCCACGAGGATGTCGGCGCGCACGTCCTTGGTCATGTCGACCAGGCTGATCTCGGGTCGATCGTCGATCGGCCGGCGCTTGAGGAGAATCTCTCCTCCCTGGTAGAAGCCGACCCCCCAGCCAGGGATCACGCCCTCCCTTCGGCGAACCGTGAGGGCACGTTCTTCGAGCTCGATCGCACGCGCGCCGAGATCCGGACGGTTACCGATAAAGCCGACGAGACGAGCCATAGCTTTGTCCTCGCGAGTTGGGTCGGGGAGGCGGGGGCAGGGTCCGGCTCGCCGGTAGAGCGCTCCCTCATCTGCAAGCAGGGGTGGCTCCGTCGGTCGGCCGAGTGAGCGTGGGTCGCGGGTTGCGCCCTATGCTTTCTTGATACGACAGAGTCGCCCTGCAAGCGGAGCAAAAACGGATCCCCAGCGGCGAGCTGCGGCGCGGGCACGGCCTGACCACACTGGCCGCCGTTGTCGCGCGTCGCGTGGGCTTGCCGATCGCGTTACCTCTTACTCACGCTCCTCGCACAGCGTTGCGATTCCGACGCGTGGGCGCGCGGGGAGCGGCTAGCCTCGTCTGCTTCCGCTTCCACGCTTCCACGCTCGCACGCGCTCGGCCCGCCGCGTCGGCGCCGTGGCGCATCGCGCCGTGAACGAGGTGCTGCCAAGCGGTCCCCAGATTTCCCGGCAGGATCTCTGACGCGCGGCACTACGGCGAGAGCCGATTCAGCATGCGCGGGAACGGGATCGTCTCGCGCACGTGGGGCAGACCGCAGATCCAGGCGACGCTCCGCTCGATGCCCAGCCCGAAGCCCGCATGCGGGAAGGTGCCATACCGGCGCAGATCCAGGTACCAGCCGAACGCCTCGGGGGGCAGCCGATGCGCCTCGATTGCCCGCTCGAGGGTGGCGAGATCATCCTCGCGCTGCCCGCCGCCGATCACCTCTCCATAACCCTCCGGCGCGAGGACATCGACGCAGAGCGCGAGCCGGTCGTCCGTCGGATCGCGCTTCATGTAGAAGGCTTTCACCTGAGCCGGATAGCGGTGGATCATGACGGGACGATCGTACCGGCCGGAGATGATCGTCTCGTCCTCGCCGCCGAAATCCTCGCCCCAGGGAAAGTCCGAAATTTCAGTCTCTCCGGCCATTTTGCGTTTCTCCGCGCGCGCCTCGTTCAGGATGGCGACGGCCTCGTCGTAGCGGATGCGCGGGAACGGCTTCTTGACGGCCTCGAGCTTCCCGACGTCGCGCTCGAGCACCGCGAGCTCGGGGCGGCGGCGCTCGAGGACCCGCTCGACGATGAAGCAGAGGAAGTCTTCCGCGAGGTCCATGTCGCCCGCGAGGTCCATGAACGCCACCTCGGGCTCGACCATCCAGAACTCGGCCAGGTGGCGGCGGGTCTTCGACTTTTCCGCGCGGAACGTAGGGCCGAAGCAGTACGCCTTCCCGAACGCGGCCGCTGCCGCCTCCATGTACAGCTGCCCCGACTGGGTGAGGTACGCCTTCTCGCCGTGGTAGTCGGTCTGGAACAGCGTGCTCGTCCCCTCGCACGCGTTCGGCGTGAAGACCGGCGCATCGACGAGCGTGAACCCGCGCCCGTCGAAGAAGTCGCGGACGGCCTGGATGATGGTGTGACGAACGCGCAAGATCGCGTGCTGCCGCCTCGATCGCAGCCAGAGGTGGCGGTGATCCATGAGGAAGTCGGTCCCGTGCTCCTTCGGGGAGATGGGGTACTCGCCGGTGGTGGGGGCGAGCACGCGGAAGGCGGACGCGGCGATCTCGTAGACCCCGGCGCGCTTCGGGTGCGCCTTCACCTCGCCGACGACATCGATCACGCTCTCCTGGGTGACCTTGTCGGCGGCCGCGAAGACCTCGTCGCCGACGTCGCTCTTCGCCATCACGCACTGGACGGTGCCGAAGCCGTCGCGCAGCTCGAGGAAGTGGAGCTTGCCGCTCGATCGCTTGTTGTAGAGCCATCCGCGGAGCACGACAGTGCTGCCGACGTGCGCGCTGAGGTCGCTGGTAGCAATGACGGGCTGATCGTGCATGGGCGCCCGAAATAGCACGGTTTAGTTGCGGCTGACGCCGGCTCCGGCCAAAAATGGCGCCATCTTGGTCCTCCGACGGCATCGCGCGCTCTCGCTCTGCTTGCCCGCGTTCATCCTGCTGCTCGCTGCAGGTGGCACGCCGCTCGCCGCGGGCGGCTGCTCGGCGCTCTATCCCGAGCTCTCGACCCGCCTGCGCGAACCTCCTCCAGACCAGGAGCTGCATCCTCCGCCGCCCGAGGACGTCCGATGGCTTCGGGTCGTCCGTGCGAGAATCCCGGAGCGCACTCGGGACGGCCGAGCCTGGGATTCCGGCGCTGGCGACCTCCCGGACCCCTATGTCCGCGTCTTCGTCAACGGCGCGGAGATCTTTCGGACGGCGGAGCAAACGAACACGCTGGAGCCGACCTGGCCCGAAGGACCCAGCGGGAACTTCCAGATCTTGCCCGAGGACCGGCTCCGGGTGGAGGTCTGGGAAGCGGACCCGCTCGTCGACAAGCCGATCGGGGTGCGCGACATCGGCCGCCCGAGCGACACGCAGCGAGCCGCAGGCGAGATCGAGGTCGAGCTCGATGCGGGCGGCTCGCTCACGCTCGCGTTCCAGCCGGCGCACGCCAGGTTCGGCCTCGGCCTCTGGTACCAGCTGCATTCCGGCTCCGCATTCATCTCGCGGACCATGGAGGGCGGGCCTGCGGAGCGCGCCGGGCTCCGCAAGGACGACGAGGTGCTGGAGATCGCCGGGCAGCCGCTGCGGCGCATGTCCGTCGCGGCGATCCGGGGCGCGCTCGACGCCGTGCCGCGCGCCGGGCTCGTGCTCCTGGTCAAGCACGCCACGGGCACGACCGAGCGCATCAGGGTCCACGAGGGGCCCATCTATCCGCTGTTCGATCGCTTCGCCGCCGAGTAGGGGAGCCAGCGCGCCGTGAAGATCCCGCCCTTCGGGCTCACCACCCGGGAGATCCGCGAAGAGCTCGCCCCCTTGCGGAGCGACTTCTCCATCGCCGTCTGCCGCGCGAAGAACCCGTTCAACATCGGCGCCATCATCCGCGTCGCCCACTCGTTCCTGGTCCGGGAGATCTTCCTGATCGGGACCGAGCCCTATTACGAGCGCGCTTCGATGGGCATGCAGAAGTACGAGACCATCGTCGAGTGCCCCGACGAGGCGAGCTTCCTCGAAGCGGCGCGCGGCCGCCCGCTCATCGGCGTGGAGCGCGATCACGCGCGGCGGACCCTCTGGGAGGCGCCGTTCCCCCGCGGGCTCGTGTTCCTCTTCGGCAGCGAGGATGACGGGCTGCCGCAGGCGCTGCTCGATGCGTGCGAGGACGTGATCGCGATCCCCATGTACGGGATCAACCACTCGTACCCCGTGGCCATCGCGGCGGGCATGACCCTGTGCGAGTGGGCTCGGCGGCGCGACCCGCGCGGCGGCGTGAGCCGCGCAGGCGGGTGAGCGACGCCGCGGCGGGCCCCCGCCCGTGGACGGCGGGGCGCTACTCGGGGTAGCGCTCGAAGACGAGGAGCTCGCCCAGGAGGTCGTGCTCGAGCGTTCCAGCAGGGCGCATCCCGAGCTTCTCGATCACCCGGAGCGACGCGCGATGCCAGGCCGGCGTGGTCGCGATCACGCGCTTCACGCCCGGCTGCTGCAGCGTCCAGTGCAGGACGGCGCGCGACCCCTCCGTGGCGTAGCCCTGGCCCTGGGACTTGCCCTCGACGCCGTAGCCGATCTCCACGGTGCCGGTCGCGTCGGGCCGGCCGTTCAGCACCACGCTGCCGACGACGACGCGCTCCTCCTGCCCGCACGTCACCATCAGCCGCGTGCCCCACAGGAACGCCTCTGGATCGTCCCGCAGCCGGTCGAGCGGCGAGCTGAAGGCGCGCTCGACGAGCGCGCGCCCAGGCCAGGCGTCAGGGAAGCGCGCGCCGGACAGGGCCTCGGCCTCGGCGCGATCTCCGCGGATGACCGCCTCGAGCAGGGGCAGCGAGACCGGGGTGAGCGCCAGGCGCTCGGTAGTCAGGGTGCTCATCGCGAACCTGCGCCGGATCAGATCATGCGCCGCGGCCCGCCGGAAGTCGAAATGGCGAAGGGCCGACTTCCCGAGAAGGAAGTCGGCCCTCGCCCGCCGGGCTTAACGGTCAGCGCGGCGCGTCGCGATCAGAAGTCGTGGCCGTGGCCCGCGTGGGCGCCACCGGCCGCCGGCTTCTCCTCCTTCGGCCGCTCGGCGATGAGCGCCTCGGTGGTGAGCATCAGGCTGGCGACGCTGGCCGCGTTCTGGAGCGCCGACCGGACGACCTTGACCGGATCGATGACGCCCATCTCGAGCAGGTTGCCGTAGTCGCCCGACGCCGCGTTGTAGCCGTACGAGTCCTTGCCGTCGCGCACCTTCTGCACGACGATCGAGCCCTCTTCCCCGGCGTTGGCCGAGATCTGGCGGAGGGGCTCCTCGATGGCGCGGCGGATGATGTTCACGCCGAACCGCTGCTCGTCGTTGACCTTGAGCTTCTCGAGCGAGCTCTGCGCGCGGATGAGCGCCACGCCGCCGCCCGGGACGATGCCCTCCTCGACGGCCGCGCGGGTCGCGTGGAGCGCGTCCTCGACGCGGGCCTTCTTCTCCTTCATCTCGGTCTCGGTCGCGGCGCCGACCTTGACGACCGCGACGCCGCCCACGAGCTTCGCGAGCCGCTCCTGGAGCTTCTCGCGGTCGTAGTCGCTCGTCGTGTTCTCGATCTGGGCGCGGATCTCCTGCTGCCGGGCCTTGATCTTGTCCTTCTTGCCCTGGCCGCCGACGATCGTGGTGTTGTCCTTGTCGATGATGACGGTCTTGGCGCGGCCGAGATCGCTGATCGTGACGTTCTCGAGCTTGAGGCCGAGCTCCTCCGCGATCACCTGGCCGTCCGTCAGGGTGGCGATGTCCTTCAGCATCTCCTTGCGGCGATCACCGAAGCCCGGCGCCTTGACGGCCGCGCAGTGCAGCGTGCCGCGGAGCTTGTTCACGACGAGGGTCGCGAGCGCCTCGCCCTCGACGTCCTCGGCGATGATGAGGAGCTGCTTCTGGCTCTTGGCGATCGCCTCGAGCACCGGGAGCAGGTCCTTCATGTTGGAGATCTTCTTCTCCGAGATGAGGATGTAGCAGTCCTCGAGGTTCGCCTTCATGGCCTCGGGATCGGTCACGAAGTACGGCGAGAGGTAGCCGCGGTCGAACTGCATGCCCTCGACCACGTCGAGGGTCGTGTCGGCGCTCTTGGCCTCCTCGACCGTGATCACGCCCTCCTTGCCGACCTTCTCCATCGCGTCGGCGAGGAGCTTGCCGATCGTCTCGTCGCCGTTCGCGCTGATCGTGCCGACCTGCGCGATCTCCTTCGCGTCCTTCGTCTGCTTGGCGGAGCCGCGGAGGTGCTCGACGATCGCCTCGACCGCCTTGTCGATGCCGCGCTTGATCTCCATCGGGTTGTGCCCGGCCGCGACGAGCTTGGAGCCCTCGCGGTAGATCGCCTGGGCGAGCACCGTCGCGGTGGTCGTCCCGTCGCCGGCGATGTCGCTCGTCTTCGAGGCGACCTCGCGGACCATCTGGGCGCCCATGTTCTCGAAGCGGTTCTCGAGCTCGATCTCCTTGGCGACCGTCACGCCGTCCTTGGTGACCGTCGGCGAGCCGAAGCTCTTCTCGATGACGACGTTGCGCCCCTTCGGGCCGAGCGTGACCTTGACCGCGTCGGCGAGGGCGTTGACCCCCGCGAGGATCATGCTGCGGGCGGACTCGTTGTAGATGATTTCCTTGGCTGCCATGGTGTCTCTCCTAAGTTCCTTCTGTCGCCCGCGTCACTTCTCGATCACGCCGAGGATGTCGTCCTCGCGGAGGATGAGGTGCTCTTCGCCGTCGATCTTGACCTCGGTGCCCGAGTACTTGCCGAAGAGGACGCGATCGCCCTCCTTGACGTCGAGCTTCCGCACGGTACCGTCCTCGGCGACCTTGCCGTTGCCGACGGCGACGACGGTCCCCTCGATCGGCTTCTCTTTCGCGGTGTCCGGAATGTAGAGACCTCCCTTGGTCTTCTCTTCTTCCTTCACGCGCTGAACGATCACGCGGTCCTGGAGCGGTCGAATCTTCATCTTTGCAAATCCTCCGGGGACGAGCGCCGCGTCCCACGAACGGCAAGACCCAGCCGGCCCGCCTGAGCAGCCGCAAGGTCCCATACGATTGCAGTCTGGGCACTTTGCTAGCACTCACCTATGGCGAGTGCTAGCGAGCGCGCCGAAGATAGCCACCCCCTGGAGGGTGTCAAGAGTGGCCCCAGGCCGGCACTTTGCGCGTTGGCAGCCAGGCGCAGAGGTGGCTGTAAGTCCTGGAGATTGCAGGGGAAGGTGCGTGGCGCAAGGCTGGGCTCGGCGGAGCCCCTCGGCTAAAATGCGCTTATGAGGGCAAAGCTGCGGCAGCACAGTGACGCGATGCCCTCACGGTCTCCAACCCGAGGGAGGCCGCCGGGACGTGTCTGGTTGACCTGAGCGCGCGGTGGCCCGGGTTACGTCGGTATCCAGGGCACCCGCACAAGTGAGGTGCCGCTGTGAGCCAAGCGATCTCTCTCTCCCCGAGCATGACCCGCTATTTCCAGGAGGTTGTGGACGAGGCGCTCCGAGTTCGGAACGTCGCTGCTACCGAGGCGGCGTCGAGTTACCTCGTCGGTCTGCTCTGTGCCTTTGCTCACCCGGACGAGCATGCCGAGTCTGCCTTCAACCAGCCCCTGACCTTTCTTCTGCGCGATGCGCTGGAAGCCTCCGGAGCCGAGCGTTTCCAGCGGCTGCGTAACCTCGGAGACAGCGTCCTCTACGTGGTCGGCTTCTTCGGCGGCCACATCGAGGTCAAGGGGGTCGATCGCGGCTACGTGGTCGGGGTCGGGTCGACCGCTTACCACCATGCGGCCGCTATGCTGCGCCTCAATGCGCGCGTCGGCCAGGGGCCGGATGTTCTTTCGGAGATGGCCGAGAAATTCGAGCGGTTCGTGAGCGTCCTGAACGATGTGGCCGACGGTACGCTCGCGTCGGGGGCTCGGGACGAGCGCTCGGTGCTCCGGCTGTACGAGCGCTGGGTTCGTACGGGCTCGAGTCGACTCGCGGATGAGCTCGGGGCACGAGGGCTCGTGCCGAGCCGTGGTGCGGGCGGGCTCAACTGATGCGGGGGGCGACCTTCCCGGCCCGGATCCAGCAGCACCTGGCCCGCACCTATGCGCTCGATGACGCGCCCGTGGTCGACGATTTCATCCGGCTGACGGACGGCAGCGCCCGCGAAGCGCTGCTGATCCGGCACGCCGGCGGAGATGGCGGGGATATCGAGGTCGCGCTGCACCTGCCCCGCCGGGCGATCACGCGGGGGCGAGAGGGGACGCTGGACGAGATCTGCCAGATCGTCGAGGGCGTGAGCCACTTCCTCTACGTGGCCGAGCGAGCCCGCAGGGAGCTGCCGGCGACCCAGCTCGAGCTCGAGCTCCAGGCCGAGGTCGACAAATACGTGCTGCTTGTCCACGGCGATCTGGCGGACGAGGTCGAGCCGCCAGGCCCGCCGCTCCGGCGCCGCCACGAGGCGGCCCCATCGGGGGCGGGGCGCTTCGAGCCCGAGCGCGCGGCGCGGATCCGCGCCCATCTCTTCGAGCGGGTCACCTTCATGGATCCACCGGGCACGGAGACCGGCGATCGCTACCGGATCGCGAACGATCTGGCCGCGCGGTTCGCGGGCCGACTCGAGGCCGAGTTTGCCCGCCATGGGCGTCATGCCGAGCTGCTCGCCGCGCTGCGACGCTTCTATGCGGCGGGGCAGACGGAAAAGATCGCGCTCGCGCGCGCCGCGTGAGCGCATCCTCCCTGGCGCTCGGGTCGCTCGGGAGGACGGCGAACGGCGAAGAGCGCTGGCTGCGGCAGCGCGGTCTCGTTCTCTCTTGACCGGTTCGCGCGCACGTACTCTCATCCGCATCCACGATGCCTTCCGCGAGCATGATGCCGCCCCGTGTGCTGGTGGCCGAAGACGAACCGGCGATGTTGAGCCTCGTTGCGCGTCACCTGAGGAACCTGGGTTTCTCTGTGATCGAGGCCTCCGAGGGGGATGCTGCCTGGGAGCTCGCGCGTGAGCACCGGCCGGATCTGGTGATCCTGGACGTGATGATGCCCGGCATGAGCGGCTGGGAGATCTGCAAGCGGCTGAAGAGCGACACGTCCGACGGACGGCCGTTCGCGAGCACCGGCGTCATCATGCTCACCGGGATCGGCGAGAACCTGAACGAGATGACCTCGCCGCTCTTCGCCGCAGACGCCTGGTTGAACAAGCCGTTCGATTTCTCGGATCTGGACGCGCGGGTGCGCGAGACGCTCGCCCGTTATGCGAAGCAGGTGCCTGAAGCGAACGGCGCCAAGGCCCAGGCCAGCGCGGTCGGCGAGGAGCGTGAGGCCGCTGCGCAGCCGTCCCCCAGAGAAGGGGCGACGGGGGCGAAGAAGTCGGCGGCAAACAGTGCCGTGGCGAGCAGGGCTGCTGCGAAGCGGTCGGCCGCGACGAAGAAGCCGGCCGCCAAGGCGGCGAAGAAGCCGGCCGCGGCGAAGAAACCGGCCGCCAAGGCGGCGAAGAAGCCGGCAGCCAAGGCGGTGAAGAAGCCGGCCGCGGCGAAGAAGCCGGCAGCCAAGGCGGCGAAGAAGCCGGCCGCGACGAAGAAGCCGGCAGCCAAGGCGGCGAAGAAGCCGGCTGCTACGCCGGCCGCGGCGAAGAAGCCTGCTGCGGCGAAGAAGCCTGCCGCCAAGGCAGCGCCCAAGAAGAAGTCGATGAAGTGATCCAATCCGAGGCGGGCGCCGTGCGCAGCGGCCCGACCCCTAATTCCCACGCAACGTACGCATGCCGCCGCCGAGCCGGGTGCAGAGGAACCGTCCGATCGGCGCTCGGAGGGAGGACCCCCACCCACCGCCGGCAGCACGCATCCATGCCGGCAGCACGCTGAGCGCAGCTGCCCTGCACGGGAATCATCAGGGCTCGCCGCGCGTCATTGCCTCGTACGTCGCGCGCAGCCTCTACGTACGTCGCACGTCGCGCGGAGCCTCCCAGGAACTTTCGGGCGCCTGACCCGTCAGCAGGTACAATGCTGCGACGTTTCCCCTTCGAGGGCCCCCGCGGGGGGCGCCCGGAGCGCTGAGCACCGTGAGCGACTCTCGCACGAAGCAACTGGACCGCATTCGCAGCGCCGCGCTCGTGGTTGAGCTGAGGCTCCGGTTCGGGCGCGCGCTGCGTGCGCTGCCGAGCGCGCTGACCCTCGCGCTCGCGCTCGCTGCCGGGACGCTCGCGGTGCACAAGGCGCTCCCGGCGTACCTCGGCGAGCCGCGCGCCCGCCAGCTCCTCCTCGGCGCGGGGCTGCTCGTGCTGGCCACCCTCGTCGTGGCGATGCTGCGACGCTTGCCTCCGCGCGCCGGCACCATCGCCCTCGATCGGCACCACGGCCTCCACGACCGGCTGACGATCGCCCTCGCCTTCGAGGCGCTGCCCGCAGCGCAGCGCACCCCCCTGATGGAAGCGGCGATCGACGACGCCTGCGAGCACGCCGCAGGGCTGCGCCCCGCCGGCGCCGCGCCGCTCGCCGTCCCTCGCGAGCTCTGGACCTCCGCCGCGGTGGGGCTCGGCGTGCTCGCGGTGGCGCTGCTGGAGGTGCGCACCCCGCGGAAGCAGGCGCCCGTCGCGGCGACCATCGACGCGCTCACCATGTCGCCCGACGACCTCGAGCTCTTCAAGGACGCGGCGAAGGCGCTCGATCGGCAGGACCAGAGCCCGGAGATGAAGTCCGCGGTCGAGCGGTTCAACCAGCTCATCGAGGACATCGCGAACAAGCGCCTCGATCGCACCGAGGCGTTCCGCCGCATGGAGGCGCTCGAGCGCGAGCTCCTCAAGGGCGCCGAGGCCGACCTGAAGGCGCTCGATGAGGCGCTCAAGGAGACGGGGGTCGACCTCAAGAAGAGCGACCTGGCGAAGGGCGTGGGGGAGTCCCTCGAGAAGAAGGATCTCGAGAAGGCGAAGAAGGACCTGAAGGAGCTCGCCGAGAAGCTCCGCGACAAGAAGCAGAAGTTCGACAAGGCCGAGATCGAGCGGCTGCGCAAGGCGCTCTCCGAGGCGGCGTCGCGCCGCAAGGAGGCCCTCGCCGCGATCAACGAGAAGCGCGCCGAGGCGCGCGAGCAGCTCCTCAAGCAGAAGCAGAAGGCCCCCGCGAGCGAGCAGGCGCGAGCCGAGCAGGAGAGGCTGCTCAAGAAGAAGGAGCGCGAGCTGGAGCGGCTCGACCGCGAGGCCGAGCAGAAGGAGCGGACCGGGCGCCAGCTCGATCGGCTCGACCGCGAGCTCGCCAAGGCCGCCGAGGATCTGATGCGCGACCTCGGGATGTCAGCGGACGATCTCGAGCAGGCGGCCGAGGACATCAACCGGATGCAGCAGGAGGAGATGTCCGAGCAGGAGAAGGAAGAGCTGCGCCAGCGGCTCGAGGAGCTCCGGGAGCTCGTGCGCCAGCAAGGGCAGGGGGGCAAGCAGCGGATGGCCAGGATGCTCCGCTTCGGAAAGCGCGCGCGCGGCAGCCAGGGCAGCGGCGATGAGCAGCAGGGGCAGGGCCAACAGGGGCAGGGCGACGGCGAGCAGGAAGGGCAGCAGGGCCAGCAAGGCCAGGGCGGTCAGGGCAAGGGCGGGCAAGGCCAGGGGCAGGAGCTGGTGATCGGACCAGGCGGCAAAAAGATCCTGATGCCCGGCGGCGGGCAGGGGCAGGGGCAGGAGGGGGCCGGGAGCGGCCAGGGCAACAGCAACGGCGGCAACCAGCCCGGGGGCGACGGCGTCGGCTCCGGCCGTGGCGGCGAGATCGCGGGCAAGCGCACCGACCCGAAGATGGGGACCCAGGACGTCCAGGCGCAGGGGCTCGACACGCAGCAAGGGCCCTCGAACAGCGAGGTGATCCTCAGCGCGGCCGAGCGGGGCTTCAAGGGGACCGGCTACAAGAAGGTCTTCACCGACTATCACACGGTCGCAGAGCAGCAGATCAACAAGGATCAGATCCCTGATGGATACCGGTTCTACGTGAACCGGTATTTCCAGCTCATCAGGCCGCGCGAGTGAGTCGAGCCGGCGGCTCGAACGCGACCGCGCCTCACCAGGCGCCCCGCGACAGCGGGCGCGAAGCAGGAAGTCATGGCCGAGAAGACGAAGGAAGCAGCGCGGGCCGAGGTGGACGAGTTCCGCGCGAGCATCGGAGAGCTGCGCGAGGAGGTGGGGAAGGTCATCGTCGGCAACCGCGAGGTGGTCGACGGCGTGCTCACGTGCATGCTCGCGGGCTCGCACGCGCTGCTCGAGGGCGTGCCGGGGCTCGGCAAGACGATGCTCGTCCGCACCATGGCCGAGGCGCTCGAGCTCCAGTTCTCGCGCATCCAGTTCACGCCGGACATGATGCCCGCGGACATCATCGGCACCACGGTCATCGATGAGAACGCGGGCGGGCAGCGGTCGTTCTCGTTCCGCAAGGGGCCGATCTTCGCGAACATCGTGCTCGCCGACGAGATCAACCGGGCCACGCCGAAGACGCAGAGCGCGCTCCTCGAGGCCATGCAGGAGCACCGCGTCACGGTCTCGCGGCAGAGCTACACGCTGGAAGAGCCGTTCTTCGTCCTGGCGACGCAGAACCCCCTCGAGAGCGAGGGGACGTACCCGCTGCCGGAGGCGCAGCTCGATCGGTTCTTCTTCAAGCTGCACGTGCCGTTCCCCAGCCGCGACGAGCTGAACTCGATCCTCGAGCGGACGACCGGCACCGACGCGATCGAGGTGCGGCCGGTCCTGAACAAGGAGCGGATCATCGCCATGCAGCGGCTCGTCCGCGAGGTGCCGGTGGCGAAGCACGTCCAGGACTATGCGGTGCGGCTGCTCCAGGCCACCCACCCCGCCGAGGGAGGCAGCCTCGACGAGGTGAAGCGGTTCGTGAAGTTCGGCGGATCGCCGCGCGGGGCGCAGGCGCTGCTGCTCGCCGCGAAGATCCGCGCGCTCTTCGAGGGGCGGTTCGCGGCGTCGGTCGACGACGTGCGCGCGTGCGCGCTGCCCGCCCTCCGGCACCGCGTGCTGCTCAACTTCGAGGGCGAGGCCGAGGGCGTGAAGACCGACGAGGTGCTGCAGGCGATCCTCAAGCACCTTCCGGAGAGCAAATGAGGCGCCGTCGAAGGTAGCATGGGGCTCTTCGACGCGTTCAAGAGGGCCGCCGCGCCGCTGCGCCGCTTCTCCGCGCTCTCCGCGAGCGCCCCCGACGAGGAGCTCTTCGACGACGAGTTCCAGCGCAAGCTCGACTATCTCGCGATGGTGAGCCGCCGCGTCTTCTCGGGGGCGATGCGCGCGGAGCGGCGAACCAAGAAGACCGGCTCAGGGGTCGAGTTCGCCGACCACCGCGACTACGCGCCCGGCGACGATTTCCGGTACCTCGACTGGGCCGCGTACCAGCGCTTCGACCGGCTCCTCATCCGGCTCTACGAGGAGGAGGAAGACCTCTCGATCTACTTCATCGTCGACACCTCGGCGTCGATGGCGTTCGGCGACGGCGAGAAGCTGCGGCACGCAAAGCGCCTCGCCGCGGCGCTGGCGTACGTGGGGCTCGCCAACCTCGACCGCATCGCGATCGTCACCGCGACCGACGAGATCAGCGGGCGCATGCAGTCGACCCGGGGCAAGGCGCGCATCTTCAGGATCTTCCGCTTCCTCGGGCAGGCGCGCGCCGAGGGCCCGACCGACCTCGGCGAGGCGATGAAGACCTTCGTGGCGCAGCACAAGCGGCGCGGCCTCGCTGTGATCCTCAGCGATCTCTATGATCCAGCGGGCTTCGAGCGCGGCATCAACGTCCTCCGGTACAACCGGTTCGAGCCGTTCGTGCTCCACGTCGTCGACGCGCGCGAGGCCCGGCCTGCGCTGCGCGGGGACGTGCGCGTCTACGACTGCGAGACCGGCGACGAGCGCGAGGTCACGGTGACCCCCAAGGTGCTCGAGCGCTACGCCGAGGCCTACGAGCAGTACCTCGACGAGATCCGCCGCTTCTGCACGTCGCGGCAGGTGAGCTACTTCCGCGCGGACGTGTCTGTCCCCTTCGATGAGCTGATCCTTCGCGTGTTTCGCCGAGGCGGCTTCCTCCGGTAGCGATGCTGCACTTCACCGGCGTTCCGCTGCAGACACTGCTCCAGATCGGCGCCCTCGCCGGGGCCGTGGTCGTCGTCTTCTACATCCTCAAGCTGCGCCGGCGGCCGGTCGCGGTCCCCTTCTCGAGGATCTGGGAGCGCATCCTCCGGGACAAGGAGGCGACGAGCCTGTTCTCGCAGCTGAAGCGGCTCCTGTCGCTGCTGCTGCAGCTCGCGCTCCTCGCGCTGCTCCTGCTCGCGCTGGGGGATCCGCGCCCGCAGGCGAACCTCGTCGAGGGGCGCAACATCGTCGTCCTCATCGACGCGAGCGCGAGCATGCAGGCCATCGACGTCGCGCCCTCGCGCCTCGAGCTCGCGAAGGAAGAGGTCAAGAAGATGGTCCGCGGCCTCTCCGGCAGCGACCGCATGCTGCTGGCCCAGATGGACGCGGCCATCACGCCCCTGTCGACGCTCACCGGAGAGATCGCGGAGCTCGAGGCGGCCGTCGCGGCGGTGAGGCCGACCGACGCCACCGCCGACTTCGCGCGCGCGCTCCGCTTCGCGAGCGACACCCTGAGCGGGCTCCCGTCGCCGGAGGTCATCGTCGTGAGCGACGGCGCGCTCGGCGAGCCGACCGACGCCGGCGGACAGGTGCGCCTCGGCGACATCAAGCTCTCGTACCTGCCGATCGGCAAGGGATCGAGGAACGCCGCCATCACCGAGTTCTCGGTGCGGCGTTACCCGCTCGACAAGAGCCGCTACGAGGTGATGCTCGAGGTCACCAACACGAGCGACGAGCCCCTCGATCTCGAGCTGTCGCTGCTCGGCGACGGCCAGCTCACGGATCTGACGCGCATCCGGCTCAAGCCCAAGGAGAAGCTGCCCCGCTTCTACCCGAACCTCTCCGGCGCCTCGAAGACGCTCGAGGCGAAGCTTTCGCTGGCCGACGGCAGCTCGGACGACCTCCCCGCGGACAACCGCGCCTACGCGCTGCTCCCCGAGCGGCGCCGCGCGCGCGTCCAGGTCGTCTCCGCGGGGAACATGTTCCTCGAGGCGGCGCTGCTCCTCGACGAGTACCTCGACGTGACCTTCGTCGATCCGCAGCGGTACCCGGCGGCCGCCTCGTTCGACGTGACCATCTTCGACGGCGTGGCGCCGAGCGTCGCGCCGGGGAGCGGGAGCCTGCTCTACCTCAACCCGACCGGGACCAGCGCCCCGTTCGAGGTGGGCAAGGAGGTCCTCGACGACGACCCGAACTACCGCCTGGGCTTCGACGAGCTCGACGCGAAGCACCCGCTCCTGCGCTACACGGCGCTCAGCGACGTGAACGTCGCGCGCGCCCACGTGCTCAAGGGCAACAAGGAAGACAGGGTCGTCGGCAGGAGCTACAAGGGCCCGCTGCTGATCGAGGGGCGGCGCAGCGGCGTGAAATTCGTGGCGCTCGGCTTCGACGTTCGCGAGAGCGATTTCCCGCTCCGCATCGCCTGGCCGCTCTTCCTGCTCAACGCGATCAACAACTTCGTCGAGGAGGACACGAGCTACATCTCCTCGTTCCGCACGGGCTCCGTCTGGCACATCCCGGCGTCCTCGTCCGCGGAGGTGGCCAGCCTGGAGCAGCCCGACGGGACGACGCGCACGGTCCCCATCCAGGAAGGGCGCGCCGTGTTCCTCGGGCAGCACGCCGGCTTCTACACGCTGCGCGTCGGCGCCGCGGGCGCGCAGGAGGAGAGCATGTTCGCCGCGAACCTCTCGGCGCCGGAGGAGAGCGCGATCGCGCCGGCCGCCGAGCTCAAGGTCGACGGCCGCGGCGCGGGCGCGGTGAGCGAGTTCAAGATCGGCGTTCGCCGTGAGCTCTGGGTCTACCTGCTCGCGGCGGTGCTCGTCGTGACCGCGATCGAGTGGTTCACGTACCACAGGAGGGTGACGGTGTGAGCGCGTTCCGTGGTCGCAGGCTGCGCATCGTCGCGTGGGCCATCACATGCGTCGCGCTCGGCGGGATCCTGTTCTGGGCGTACCGGAGGTATGTCCTCCTGCACCCGGATCCGACGCTGACGTGGGTGCGCGAGGGGGTGAAGTACGAGCTCCTCAACCCGAAGATGCTCGGCGCGATCCTGCTCGCGCCCTGGTTCGTCGGGGTCCTCGCGGGATCCCTCGCCGACCTCCCCCTGCCGCAGCGCGTGCTCTCGGTGCTTCTGCGGGTCGCGTTCGTCGCGCTGATCGCGCTCGGGCTGTCGCGGCTCGCGAGGTCCGCGACCACGGAGAAGGTCGCCACCATCTACCTCATCGACGTCTCCGAGTCGGTCACCGACGAGGCGCTCGACGACGCGCGCGCGACGCTCGACAAGGCGTTCGCCGAGAAGCCCGAGGACGGCGTCATCAAGGTGATCACCTTCGCGCGGCGGCCGCGGCTCGTCGAGCGCGCGGCCGGCGAGGCGGCCGGTCGCGAGGCGGAGCGGCGCGCGCCGCCCATCGGCCGCCACCTCGACGCGAACGGACAGCGCGGCGATCTCGGCGCAGGCTCGAACCTCCAGGCCGCGCTGCAGCTCGCCTACGGGCTGTATCCGCCCGGCTACCTCAAGCGCGCCGTGCTGATGTCGGACGGCGTGCAGACGGACGGCGACGTGCTCGCCGAGGCCAACCGGGCGCGCGACGTCGGGGTGCGGCTGTTCTCCATCCCGTACCGGCGGCCCGCGCCGCCCGAGGTCGCGGTGCGGGAGCTGAGGATGCCCGACCGGGTCAAGGTCGGGGAGACGTTCGAGATCCACGCCGACATCTACGCAAGCCGCGCCACCAAGGCGCGCGCGCGGCTCTTCCAGGGGGAGGCGCTGAACGGCCTCGAGGGCATCCGGGATCTCGAGCTCAAGGCGGGGCCGAACGACGTCGTGTTCAAGAGCGTCGTGCGCATCGCGGGGCAGGTGACCTACGCGCTCGAGCTCGACCAGATCGCGGACGACAAGTTCAAGGAGAACAACCGGTACGCGACCACCATCGACGTGCCTGGGCGCCCGTCGGTGCTCTACGTCGAGGGGACGCCGCAGCACGCCGGCCCGCTCTCGAGCGCGCTCACCGCGCAGCAGCTCGACGTCGACGTCAGGCCGCCGGCTGGCTTCCCCGGCTCCCTCAAGGAGATGGAGCGCTACGACTTCCTGATCGTGTCCGATACCCCGAAGGAAGCGCTCAGCCTGCAGGGGCAGGAGATCATCGAGAGCTACGTGCGGGATCTCGGCGGGGGGTTCCTCTTCGCCGGCGGCGAGTCGGGGTACGGCCTCGGCGGCTGGTACCGCACCACCATCGAGCGGATCCTGCCGGTCCGGATGGACAACGAGCGAAAGAAGGACATGCCGAGCGTCGCGATGGCGCTCGTCATGGATCGCTCGGGATCGATGACCGGGCTGCCCCTCGAGATGGCCAAGGCCGCGGCGAAGGCGACCGCCGGGGTCCTGTCGTCGGACGATCTGATCGAGGTGATCGCGTTCGACTCGGCGCCGACCCGCTACGTGAAGATGCAGCCCGCGCGCAACCGCTCGCGGATCGCGGGCGAGATCGCGCGCATCCAGCCGGGCGGCGGGACCGAGATCTTCTCCGCGCTCGACGCCGCCTACCAGGACATGACCGTCACGCAGGCGCGCAAGAAGCACGTCATCCTCCTCACGGACGGCAAGGCGTCGACGGGCGGCATCCGGGACCTCGTGTCCGCCATGATCGCCGAGTCGATCACCGTGACCACCGTGGGGCTCGGGAACGACCTCGACGAGCAGCTGCTCAAGATGATCGCCGACGTGGGCGGGGGGCGCTTTCACGCGGTCCCTGATCCGAACAACCTGCCGCGCATCTTCACCAAGGAGACCGAGATGGTCGCGCGCGCCGCCGCCGTCGAGGAGTGGTTCCCGGTGACCCAGGTCGGCGACGCGGCGTTCCTCCGGGGCGTCGACGTCCGCACGGCGCCCAACCTGCACGGCTACGTCTCGACCAAGCTGAAGCCGCCGCCGGCCCAGGAGCTGCTCACGAGCGACAGCGAGGAGCCGATCCTCGCGCGCTGGCGCGTCGGCCTCGGGTGGACGCTGGCCTGGACGAGCGACGTCAAGGCGCGCTGGGCCGTCGAGTGGCTGAGGTGGCCAGGCTTCGAGAAGTTCTGGGGGCAGCTCGTCCACGAGCACATGCGCCAGAAGCACCGGCGCGAGCTCGACATGAAGGCCGAGATCGTCGACGGAGAGCTGCGCGCGTCCGTCGACGCGTTCGGGGCCGACGATCGGTTCGAGAACAACCTGACCTCCCGGCTCACCCTCATCGGGCCCGAGCCGGGCGGCGCGACGCGGGTCGTCGACATGCGTCAGACCGCGCCGGGGCGCTACGAGACGGCGCTTGCGCTGGATCGGTACGGCTCGTTCCTCTTGCGGGCGGAGCACCTGCGCGAGGCCGAGGACGGCTCGCTCCGGCCCGTCGCCGTCAGCTACGGCCACGTCTCGAACCCGTACCCCCGCGAGTACGCGAGCTTCGAGCCCGAGCTCGCCATCCTCGAGAAGGCCGCGACGTCGACCGGCGGGGCGGTCGATCCGAACGGCGTGGCGGCCATCTTCGACCCGGCAGGGGAAAAGGTGACGTTCCACGAGGAGCTCTGGCAGCAGTTCATCTACGCCGCGATGGTCGTCTTCCTGCTCGATCTTTTCGTCCGGCGGGTGCGGCTCTTCGACCGGAAGTTCGTCGCGCGCCGGGGCCGAGGGGTAGGGGGCCGGCGCCTCCCGGCCACATGAGGACCCATGGCAACGCGGAGCCCCTCATGACGGCCGATCCCCCGTTCCTCCCCGGCGCCGCGCCCAGCGCCGGTGCGCGTCCGTCAGGTTGCCCCCGACTGCGCTGCGTGGAACGCTGTGCTCCAGCCCGCTGGCCTGCACCATTTCGCGACGCGGAAGGGCCGTCTTGGGCTAGTTTCCCCTTATAGACCGGTGGTAGAGGAGCCCTGGAAAGCAGCGAAGGACGTGAATGCGCTCGAGGCCTCCACCTCTCGGCCTCCCGTGGGTCGTCCGCTCATCATCGGCGGCGATCCGCTCGCGTCGCTCCGTGGACGAGGCACAGCGGTCTCCTCCACCACCGCCCTCGGTCGGCTGCTCCGCGAGTCGCCTCGAGCGATCGCTGAGCTGCACGAGCAGGAGATCGCGCTGGGGATCGACGTCGTCCGGGCGCTCACGTCCGCCACGACGACGCGCGCTCTGGCGCCGATCGGCATGGCGTTCCGCGCCGCCGCGCTGACCGGAACCGCGGTCGAGCTCGCGACGGAGGCGGCGGGCGCGGCCGCGCGCCGCGTGGCGGTGGCCGGTATCCTGGGCCACACTGCCGCCGCACCCATGGCCGACCGGATCGCGGAGGATTACGCCGTCCATGCGGCCAGGCTGGCGGCGGCAGGCTGTGAGATCCTCGTCGCGTGCGGCTTCGATCCAGCCCAGGCAGCGTGCGTGGGCCCCACGGTCGCGCGGCTCGCGCGCCGCGCGGCGGTCGTCAGCGCCAACACGACGCAGCTGGCGACGTGGGCGCTCGTGGAGCTCGACGGCGCAGGGCGCACCGCCGATGGCGAGGGGTTCGAGGAGGTCGCCCGGTCGGCCCTCGACAGCGGCGCGGACGCGCTGCTCTTCGAGGTGGCGTCGGTCGAGCTCGGGCTCAACGTGCTCCGGCGCCTCGAGGGCGTCGCGCACGAGGTTCAGGTCGGCGTGCTGCTCGGCGCCGAACCTGCGCAGGCGGACGGGGCCGATCGCATCGCGCCCGCCGAGATCTGCGATGCGTGGGCGGCGTCAGCGGCGCGGCTCATCGAGGCGGGCGCGCGAATGCTCGGGGGAGGAACGGGGACAACGCTGGCGCACCTCGGCGCGCTCGCGAAGATGCTCCGTACGGCGCAGCGCGCGCCCCTGCTCAGGCGCGCGCTCTAAGCGAGAACGAAACCCAACCGGAAACGTGATGATGGCCGATGCAAGCCACGGGAGTGAGTCGAAGTCTCAACCGTTGGAGACGTTTGACGATCTGCTGTTTCCCTTCCACGAAGCCACGAAGCCCGAAGCCCTTCACCGGATCGGCGCCGAGGCGGAGAAGTTCGGGGTCGACGCCAGGACGGGCGCTGCCCTTCCGTACGAGGGCGAGCGGAGCATCCTCACCGTGCTCCAGGCGCTCGTCGAGCGGCACGGCTGGGCGCCCGAGAACGAGGTCCCCGGCGGTCCGCTGATCGCGCTCGCCCGGGCTGGCGCCTCGGTGACCCTCGAGCCAGGCGGGCAGCTCGAGCTGTCCGGAGCGCCCCTCGAGAACATCCACCAGATCTGCATGGAGATGAGCGGGCACCTCGCGGAGCTGCGGGACATCTCCGCCGAGCTCAAGCTGGCCTGGCTCGGCATCGGGTTCCACCCCTTCGCGTCGCAAGCCGAGCTCTCCTGGGTGCCCAAGGCGCGCTACGCGATCATGCGGCGCTACCTGCCGACGCGCGGCGCGCACGGCCTCGACATGATGCGCCGCACCGCCACCGTGCAGGCGAACTTCGACTACGCCAGCGAGGAGGCGGCGATGCGCGCGCTCCGCGTGTCGCTCCGGCTCTCCCCGCTCGTGACGGCGATCTTCGCGAACTCCCCGTTCTACGAGGGGGCGCTGTTCGGCGGGCGGAGCTACCGCGCCAAGGTCTGGCTCGACGTCGACGCCGCGCGGCAGGGGCTGATCCGCAACGTGCTCGAGCGCGGGCGCCGCTTCTCGGACTACGTCGCATGGGCGGTCGATGCGCCGATGTTCCTCATCAAGCGCGACAGCGCGGTGATCGAGAACACGGGGCAGACCTTCCGCGACTTCCTGGAGCACGGCTTCGAGGGGCACCGGGCCACCCGCGGCGACTGGGAGATGCACCTCAACACCCTCTTCCCGGAGGTCAGGCTGAAGCGGACCATCGAGGTCCGCGGCGCAGACTCGCTGCCGGCCAACCTCGTCTGTGCGCTCCCGGCACTCTGGGCAGGCATCCTCTACGACGCGCGCGCGCTCGACGAGGCCGACGCCCTGTCCGAGAGCTTCAGGTTCGACGAGCTCGAGGCCGTGCGCCCGCAGATCGCCGAGCGCGCGCTCCGCGCCTCGTTCCGCGGCAAGCCGCTCGCGGCGCTGGCCGAGCGGCTCGTCTCGATCGCCTCGGGCGGCCTCGAGCGGCGCGCGCGCCTGAACAAGAACGGCAAGGACGAGCGCGTCCACCTCGATCGGCTCAGCGCGCTCATCGCCAAGGGGAACTCCCCGGCCGATGCTCTCGTCGATGGACTCAGGAACGACGACCCGGACCTGCGAAGCAAGATCCTCGAACGTGCGAGGATCTAGCCGCGGCTCGTCGCCGAGGAGGCGCGGGGCGGCGGGCGCGCCCGGGGGAGGACGTCGACCGGCATGACGTTCGTCTATCTCCTGGGCACCGCGCTCCTGGTGCTCCTCAACGCGTTCTTCGTCGCGTCCGAGTTCGCCATCGTCAAGATGCGGCCGACGCGGCTGGAGCAGCTCGTGCGCGAGGGGGACGCGCGGGCCCGGCTCGCGCTCCAGATGTCGCAGCGGCTCGACGCGTACCTGTCCGCCAACCAGCTGGGCATCACGCTCGCGTCCCTCGGGCTCGGCTGGATCGGCGAGCCGGCCATCGCCCAGCTCATCGAGCCGTTGCTCGCCCCGCTCGACGCCTGGTCGGGGGTCGGCGCGCACGCCATCTCCGTCGGCATCGCGTTCATCCTGATCACGTCGCTCCACACCGTGATCGGGGAGCTCGCGCCCAAGTCGCTCGCGATCCAGCGGACGGAGAAGGTTACGCTCTGGGCGGCGCGGCCGCTGCACGGGTTCTTCGTCCTGATGTGGCCGGTCATCTGGGTGCTCAACTCGATGGCGAACGGGTTCGTCCGGCTCTTCGGGCTCCGGCCGGTGGGCGAGGAGGAGATCGCGCACACGTCGGAGGAGCTCCGGCTGCTCTTGACCAAGAGCCCTGCGGGGCTCGATCCCGCGCTGCGCAGCATGCTCGTGCGCATCTTCGACCTGCGCCGGCGCACGGCGAGGCACGTGATGTCGCTCCGCTCCGACGCGGCGACCCTGCGCGCGAACATGACGATCGACGAGGCGGTGCGGATCGTGGCCGACGCCGGGTACTCCCGGTACCCGGTGCTCGACGAGCAGGGCAAGAACGTGCTCGGCTACCTGCACCTGCGCGACCTGTTCGACGTCCTGAGCCACCGCCGCCGCGCGGCGCGCGTCGCCGAGCTGCTCCGAAAGCCGATCTTCGCGCGCGAGAACACCTCGGTCGAGCGCCTCCGCCTCGAGATGCAGGCGCGCCAGGTGCCGGTGGCGATCATCACGTCGGCCTCGGGCGAGTTCATGGGGCTCGTGACGATGGAGGACCTCATCGAGGAGATCGTCGGCGAGATCCGCGACGAGAACGACGAGGAGGTGCCGCCCATCCACCGCCGCGGCGGCGGCATCGTCGACGTCGACGGCCGCGTCCTGCTGACGGACCTGGAGCGCGACGCGCACATCGTGCTGCTGCCCGAGGTGAAGACCGTCGAGACGGTCGGCGGCTACATGCTCGGCCGGCTCGAGCACCCACCCGAGGCGGGCGAGCGCGTCGAGTGCGAGGGCTACACGCTCGTCGCGATGGATGTCGCCGGTCGGCGGGTGCGGCGCGTCCGCATCGTCCCGACCGACGCGGCCGGGGGCGAGCGGTCATGACCAGCGCGGCTCCCCGCACCGGGGATCCGCGCGCCAGCGCCGTCCGTCAGGGGCGCCGCCCCCGAACGTACGCGGCGAGGCGCGCACCCTGGAATCGGTCGCCCCGGGGACGAGCGGCGCGCGGATCCAGGTACAAACTTCGGCGGACCGGTACTACCCTGGCTTCGTAAGTGGAAACGCTTGCAACTCGGATCTTGCGCGATGGCCCGCTGAACGAGCTCGATGCCGTCGGCTGGGCCATTCGTCTTGCGAAGCGGATCGAGGCGCTTCACGCCCTCGGCGTCGCGCACGGCGCCATCTCCCCGGAGTGCGTGCTCACGACCGCGGTCGATCGCACCTCGAAGGCGATCCTGGCCGATCTGCGCCAGACGCCGAGCCGCATCGCCTACCAGTCGCCCGAGCGCGTCGGAGGCGGGACGCTCTCGGCCGGCGACGACGTGTGGGCCATCGCGGCGACGCTCTACGAGGTGCTGACGGGGGCGAGCGCCTTCGGCGGCGGGAGCGACGCCGAGACGCGGCAACGGATCGCGAGCTCCTCGCCGGCGCCGCTCGCCGTCTTCGACGTGGGCGACGACGATCTCCAGCGGGTCCTCGACGATGCGTTCCAGCGCGATCGCTCCGCGCGGACGACGAACGCCGCCGCGTTCCGGCGCGCTCTCGAGGAGTGGCACCCCGATCCCGCGGTGCGCGCGCTGCTCCCGCTCGACGACGAGGACGCGACGAACGACGAGGACGACGACGAGGTGCGCACGCTGATGCGCGTCTCGCCGTTCAGCTCGAGCCAGCTCGACGAGGTCATCGCGCAGCGCGCGGCGGCGGCGGCCGCGGGTCAACCGGCGCCGCCCCTCCCGGCCGAGCGCGCGCGGCCCCCGGCGGCGCAGCCCGGCGCGCCGGCTCCCAGGCCGGGCGCCGCCCCGATCCCCAGGGCGCCCGCCCCGGCTCCGGCCACGCAAGGGCGCGCCCCGGTCGCGCGAGCGCGCGTCCCGGGCGTGGGAGCGGTCCCGGTGACCCAGACGTCCGGCGACGCCCGTGAGGGCTCGGAGCCGAGGATGGCCGCGCGGGAGGCGACGCCCCTGAACCTCCGCGGGCCTGCTGGGCCAGCGGCCGCAGCGCCCGCGCGCTCCGGAGGAGCGGCGCCCGCCGCGTACCGCGCGCCCGACGCGGGGCGGCCCGCTCCGGGCGCGGCGCCGCCGGCTGGAGGGCCTCGAGAGATGCCCGCGGTCGGGGCGCCAGCGCCGGCGCTCCCGGGGCGCGAGCGCCCGGACGCAGAGCCCGAGGCTGTCGCGAGACCTCAGCCACGGAGCGGCGAGCTGCCTTTCCTCGGCGATCTCGACGGGGACATGCTCGACGAGCCCACGCTCGATGCGCCCACGGTCGTCGACGACCGCGACGATGATGAGGACGACGACGACGTCCCCACGCGGACGCGGGAGGCACCGACGCCGGTCGCGCCGCACCCGGTCGACGCGACGCCGACGCTCGGCGCTCCCCTGGCGCTCGCCGACGCGGCGGCGACAGGTCGCTCCGCCGCGGCGCCGCTCGAACGAGCCGCCGGGGCGCCCGCGGCCGCGTCGTCCACGAGGGCCGACGCGGGGAGCGGCGCGCTCCTCGGGCCGAGCTCCGCCGCAGCCGGCGCGCTCAGCCCATCGCAGCAGGCCTCGCCGGCCCCGCGCAGCGCCGTCGCCGCGCAGCAGAGCGGAGCGCCTGCGCAGGGCTCAGCCGCGCCGGCCCCGTCGCCCCTCGGCGCGGCCGACGGCTTCGGCCTGATCACCGACGTGCCGCCTGACCGCTCGGGGCGGCTCGGGATCATCATCGCGGTGGTGGTGGCGCTGCTCCTGGCGGTGGGGGCGATGCTGTTCGCCGCGCAGCTCGGCCTGCTGGGGGCCGCGCCCACCGCGCCCGGCCGGGGGGCGGTCGAGCCGGTCCCCGCGTCGGCCGTCGCGTCGATCGTTGCCCGCTTGCGGCCGGAGCGCCTCCTTGTGGAAGCTCTGGATCTGCGCGTCGAAGCCGCCCATGTCCACGCGCAGGAGCGCCTCGGGCCGGAGGCCTGAGCGGCGCGCGATCGCCTCGGTCCGCTCGGGGAACGGCGAGATCCACACCATCCTGCCGCCCGGCGCGAGCGCGTGCGCGGCGCCCTCGACGAAGCGGTCGAGCATGGCGTCGAGATCTCCCGTGCGCTCGACGCGCCGGCCGAGGGGCGGGTTCGTCAGGATCAGCGTGGGCGCCTCGCCCGGAGGCGGCGCGCCGAGCGCGTCGCGCTGGAGGAGCTCCGCGCCCCGCGCGCCCGCGGCGTCGAGGTTCTCGCGCGCGATCTGCAGGGCTCGCGGATCGCGATCCGAGCCCACGAGCCGCCGGTACGGTCCGAGCAGGGCGCGCTCGCAGAGCTCCAGGCCCGAGCCGACGAATGGATCCCAGACGACGTCGTCGCCGCGCGCCCCCGCGATGCGCGCGAGCGCGGCCGCGATCGTCGGGTGCGACGCCGCGGGCACGTCGCCCCGGCGGTACGCGAACCGCGGGTCGGGCAGGCGCGGCGCGAGCTCGACCCGCGCCCGGCCCGCGCCCTCGTAGACGACCACGTCCCACGTGCTCTGGGTCGGATCGTTCACGAGCTCCGGGGCCTCCGCCTCCACGGCCGCCGCGGCGCGGAACACCGCTGCCCGGCGCTTGCCGCCGCCGGCCCAGTCGATGCGGTAGCGGATCGCGCCCTGGGTGAAGCGGCGCAGGATCTCGCGCGCCTCCCGCGAGAGCAGCCGCTCCGCGACCGCCGCGGCGAGGTCGGCGCCCTGGTCGAGCTTCCGCAGCGGCAGCGGGAGCGCGAACGACAGCATCGTGCGCGCCCCGAACAGGACGTCGAGGCGGCCGCTCAGCACGACCTCGACCCGCGTGCCGCCGCACGGATCGCTCCGGAGCTCGGGGACGAGCGCCCCGCCG
This sequence comes from Sorangium sp. So ce693, assembly GCF_051521375.1. Lineage (NCBI taxonomy): Bacteria > Pseudomonadati > Myxococcota > Polyangiales > Polyangiaceae > Sorangium > Sorangium sp. So ce693. The sequence goes on along the minus strand of NZ_CP150347.1, from coordinate 8,752,208 downwards.
GGAGAGCCCGCGTCGAGCGCCGCGAGCTCCTCGGCGAGGATCGCCTCGAGCCCGCGCCGGCAGCGCACCGCCACCCGGAGGGGGCGCTCCGGCGCGCGATCGCCGGCGATCTCGGACGGCTCGCCGCGCGTCAGGGTCCTCCTGGCCAGGAGCTCGGCGCGCGCGCGCACGCCGGCGATGTCGTCGCCGTCGAGCTCGGCCAGCGCGTCGAGCGCGGCGCCGCCGCCGACCTTGCCGAGCGCCTCGATCAGCGCGCGGCGGACGTCGGGCGATCGCTCGCTGCGCGCCGCCTCGGCGAGCGCCTGCTCGACGAGCGATCGCCCGGCGTCCGCCGCGTACGGCTTGCCGAGCGCCACCGCCGCCATGCGGCGCGTGCGGCGATCGTCGTCGTTGAGGCACGCGAGCAGGTAGTCGCGCGCCCGCTCCGAGACCTCGGGATCGATCGGCCCCGAGGCCATCAGCTTGCCGACGAGCCGGGTGAGCGGCGCGCGCAGCGCCGGCGCCGCGCCGGCGGCGCGCTCAATCGCGGCGGGCAGCGCCGCAGCGCCGGCGCGCCGCAGCGCCCGCTCCGCCAGCTCGGCGGGCTCACCGGACGTCTCGAGCAGGCCCATCAGGGCGGCGAAGTGGCGGCGGCCCGGCGTGAAGCCCGGATCGGAGAGGGCGCGCTGGAGGTCGGGGTCGAGCGTGGCGAGGGGGGTCATCGTGGCTTGTAACTCCGCGTTTTTATCTGGATCCTGGCGGTCACGGCAGGCCGGGATCTCGGGGGACGCCTGCGCCGTTCTCCGAGCGCGCCCGACTTTCGCGACAAGCGCGGCGTCCCAGCAAGCTCTTTCGGCGCGGGGGCTCCGGCCCTCTCGTTTTCGGTCGCCGGGTCGCTAGAGTTTCATCATGCCGGATCCGAGCCAGGTCATCCCGAGGACGGCACTCCCGCACGATGTGCTCCGGGCGGCCGTCGGCGCGCTCGAGGCGGGGCGGCGGGTGGTGCTCGCCTCGGTGGTGGCGCGGCACGGCTCGGCGCCGTCGACGCCGGGGCAGAAGCTCTGCCTCTTCGAGGATCTCACCGCGATCGGCACGATCGGCGGCGGCGCGATCGAGCGGGCGGCGCTCGGCATCATGGCGCGCGCGCTCGACGAGCTCGCCAGCACCCCGAAGCTCGAGACCTTCCGCCTGGGCCCGAGCCTCGGCATGTGCTGCGGCGGCTCGGTCGAGGTCCTCATCGAGCCGATGCTGCCCGCGATGCACGTCCTCGTGATCGGCGCCGGGCACGTGGGCGCGTTCGCCGCGCCGCTCCTCGCGTCGCTGGGCTTCCGGGTCACCCTCTGCGACGCGCGCGTCGCCGCCGTCGACCCCGCCCGCGTGTTGCCGGCCGCTCCGCTCGCCGGCGTGCCGCTCTTGCACGACGGCGCGCAGCAGGGGCCCCTGCCCGCCGCGCTCGCGGAGCAGGTGCGGCTCGTCCTCGCCGAGCACGACGACCCGGAGGTGCTGACGGGCCTGCCGCGGGAGCTCGGCGAAGCGGCGGCGCTCGTGATGACGCACGACCACGCCCTCGATCAGGAGGCGCTCGCGTGGGCGCTCGCCCGCGGCTTCGGGTACGTGGGCGGCGTCGGGAGCCGCGCGAAGGCCGCGCGCACCCGCGCGCGGCTCGAGGCGAAGGGGGTGCCGGAGGGCGACGTCGCGCGGGTCAGGATGCCGGTCGGCCTCGATATCGGGGCGCGCACGCCGGCCGAGATCGGCGTTGCCGTGGCCGCGGAGCTCGTCGCGTGGCGCGCGGGGCGGCAGCGCGCTCGATGGTCACCGGGCGGACCCACGCCCGCCGGAGAGGAGCAGGCTCGATGAACCGTGTGACCACGATCGTGCTCGCCGCGGGAGCGGGCAAGCGGCTCGGGGGGCCGAAGGCGCTCCTGGCCTGGCCGTCATCGACGAAGGGGGGGGCCGAGCGGCCGCTGGCGATCGCGCATGCGGAGGCTCGCCTCTCGGCCGAGAGCGCGCAGGTGCTCGTGGTGGTGCGCAGCTCCGTCTTTCACGCGCTGCTGGCCCATGTGCAGCCGGGCATCGACCTCGTCTCGTGGTCCGCGCCGGACGATCTCGGGCCGGCCGGCTCGCTGGCCGTCGCCGCGCCGCGCATCGGCGACGCCGATGCCGTCATCGTGACGCCGGTCGACGTGCCCCCCGCGCGCGCCGCGACGGTGGCGCGGCTGCTCGCCCGTCTCGAGGCGGGCGCCTCCTCGACGACGCCGCCGCTCGCGGTGCGGCCGCGGCACCTCGGCCGCGGCGGGCACCCGGTCGTGCTGCGCACCGAGGCGCTCCAGCGTTACCTGGAGGCCGATCCGCCGCCGCTCCGGGATCACCTGAGGGCGCTCGGCGACAGGTGCGTCGACGAGGAGGTGGACGATCCAGGGGTGCTGCACGACCTGAATGTGCCGGTCGACGTCATCCGCGTGCTCGGGGGCCCGCCGCGTTTTCTCGCCTGAAGGCGGCCGGGCGATGATCGAACGCCCACCTGCGCGGGTCGCACGCGCGCGGCGCGCTCGGGTCGACGCCTCCCGGGGGACCGGGCTATCGTCGGTGAGGAGGAGCATACGAATGGCGACGAGCCCTCCAGCGTCAGCGAGCACCGTGGGGCGCAGCGTGCCCCGAACGGACGGCCCTCCCAAGGTCACGGGGGCGTCGCGCTACGTCGACGACATCCCGGCGATGCCGGGGGAGATCTTCGGGCGCACCGTGCGGAGCCCCGTGCCCCGCGGGATCCTCCGCGGGGTGCGGCTCGACCCCGCGTTCGACTGGAGCGACGTGACCGTCGTGCTGGCCGAGGATGTCCCGGTCAACGTGGTCGCGTTGATCCTGGACGATCAGCCGATCCTCGCGACCGGAAAGGTGAACCACGCCTACGAGCCGATCGTCCTGCTCGGCTGCGCGGACCGGCTGAAGCTCGCGCGGGCGGTCCAGGCCGTCGCGCTCGACATCGACCCGCTGCCGCCGGTGCTCGACGCGCGCGCCGCGCTCGACGGCGGGGAGATCATCTGGGGCGCCGACAACGTCATCAAGCGGTACCTCATCACGCACGGGGGCGCCGACGCCGCGCGGGAGCGCGGCGAGGCGAGCGAGGCCGCGATCGACGCGGCGCTCGCGCGCTGCGAGGTGGTCGTCACCGGGACGTACGCCTCGCACCACCAGGAGCAGCTCTACATCGAGCCGCAGGGGGTCATCGCCTGGTGGGACGAGGCAGGCGCGCACGCGACGGGCTCGATCCAGTGCCCGTTCTACGTCCACAAGGCGTTCCTGAAGGCGTTCGGGCTCCCTCCCGATCGGATCCACATCACCCAGTCGGTGACGGGGGGCGGATTCGGGGGCAAGGAGGAGTACCCGTCGATCATCGCGCTCCACGCAGCGCTGCTCGCGAGGAAGAGCGGCCGCCCGGTGCGCATGATCTACGACCGGACGGAGGACATCGAGGCGACGACGAAGCGCCACCCGGCGTCCTGCGAGATCACGAGCGGCTGCGATCGCGACGGCGCGCTGCGCGCGCTGAAGATCCGGATCCTCATGGATGGCGGGGCGTATGCGACGCTGACGCAGGTGGTCCTGTCGCGCGGCGCCCTCCACGCCGCGGGCGCCTACCGCTGGGACGACGTGTGGATCCAGGCGACCGCCGTGGCCACGAACACGCCCCCGAACGGCGCCTTCCGCGGCTTCGGCGCGCCGCAGACGATCTGGGCGATCGAGCGGCACCTCGACCGCGTCGCGCGGGAGCTCGGCTGCGATCCGCTCGATCTGAAGGCGAAGAACGTGCTGCGCCCCGGCGACTCGACCGCGACGGGGCAGGTGCTCCGCGTGAGCGTCGCGGGCGAGGAGTGCATCACGCGGGCGATCGCGGCGAGCGGTTACCGGCAGAAGCGCGCGGCCGGGCCGGTCGTCCGCGGGCGCGTTGCGCGCGGGATCGGGCTCTCGGTGTTCATGCACGGCGCGGGCTTCACCGGGTCGGGAGAGCGCTACTACAAGGGAAAGGTCGCGCTGGATCTCGCGCCCGGCGGGCGGCTCCGCATCCGCACGGCGTCGACGGACATCGGCCAGGGGACGGAGACGGTGTTCCGGCAGATCGCCGCGGACGCGGCGGGGCTGCCGCTCGATCGGGTCGAGTTCGCGGTGCCGTGCACGACGACGGTGCCCGACTCGGGCCCCACCGTGGCGTCGCGCACGGTGATGGTCGTCGGCTCGATCGTCGAGGCCGCGGCGCGGGAGCTGGCGAGCCGCGTGCGCGCGGAGCAGGCGGCGCAGGAGCCGGGCGCCGGAGAGGGCGACGGGGGCGCTGCGGCGGGGCCGCCGGCGCTGAGCTTCGAGGAGGCGGCCGACCGGCTGCTGGCCCGCGAGGGCCAGGTGACGTCGCTCAAGCAGTACGAGCCGCCGGATTACGTGCGCTGGGACGACGAGGCGTACAAGGGAGACGCGTACCCGTGCTTCGGCTGGGCGTGCGACGTTGTCGAGGTCGAGGTGGACCTCGACACCTTCGAGGTGACGGTGGTCGACTTCTGGTCGGCCACCGACGTGGGCAAGGCGATCCACCCGGTGATGTGCAAGGGGCAGATCGAGGGAGGCAGCCTGCAGGCGATCGGCTGGGCGCTCTCCGAGGAGATCGTCTGGCAGGGCGGCAGGATCAAGAACCCGCGAATGACCAACTACATCATCCCGACGTCGCTCGACGCGCCGCCGTTCCATGTCGTGCTGGTCGAGGAGCCGTTCCCGTTCGGTCCGGGCGGCGGGGCCAAGGGCATCGGCGAGATGCCGATGGATGGCGGCGCACCCGCGGTGGCCGCGGCGATCGAGCACGCGACGGGGATCGCCGCGCGCGCGTTGCCGCTCACGCCGGAGCGCCTGCTCGAGGCGGCGTGGTCGGCGGGGAGAGGGGAGCGTCTATGAAGGTATCGCTCGTCGTCAACGGCTCGCCGCGCGAGGTCGATCTGCCGCCGCTCTCGCGGCTGCTCGACGCGCTCAGGGGGCCGCTCGGGCTCACGGGCACGAAGGAGGGGTGCGCGGAGGGCGAGTGCGGCGCGTGCACGGTGCTGCTCGACGGCGACCCCGTGAACGCGTGCCTCGTCGCGATCGGGCAGTGCGAGGGGCGGCGCGTGACGACGGTCGAGGGCCTCGCCTGCGCCGGACACCTGTCGCCGCTGCAGCGCTGCTTCGTCGAGGAGGGGGGCGCGCAGTGCGGGATCTGCACGCCGGGCATGCTCCTCTCGGCGGAGGCGCTGCTCGCGCGGAGCCCGGATCCGTCGGAGCTCGAGGTGCGCGAGGCGCTCGCCGGCAACCTGTGCCGCTGCACCGGGTACCAGCGGATCGTCGAGAGCGTCCGCGCCGCCGCCGCGCTGCGCCGCGGCGGGGGAGGGGCGGCGCCGTGAGCCTCGCGGATCTACGCCTGTTCGAGATGCGGCACGTCGCCGGGCTCGGTCCGCTGTGCGAGATCGTGGCGGAGCGGGCCGCGCTCGGCGCGCCGGTCACGCTCCTGGCCGGCGGCACCGACTGGGTCGTCGAGCAGGAGCTCAGGCCTCCGCTCGAGGTCGCGGCAGGAGGCCCGGCGGCGCCGCCGCTCGTCGTCGACGTGTCCCGGCTCTCGGATCTGCGAGGCATCTCGCTCTCCGGCGACACGCTCCGGGTGGGGGCCGCGACGACCTACCTGGAGATGCTCCGGAGCGACGCGATCGCCGCGCGGGCGCCGCTCCTCGCGCGGATGAGCCGCGACGTGGGCGCGGTGCAGATCCAGGCGCGCGGCACGCTCGGCGGCAACCTGGCCACGGCCTCGCCGGCCGCCGATGGCGCCGCCGCGCTCGCCGCCTACGACGCGACCGTCGTGGTGCAGAGCGTCCGCGGGGAGCGGCGCATCCCGATGAGCGCCCTGCAGACGGGCTACAAGCGCACGTCGCGCGCGCCGGATGAGGTGATCGTCGCCGTGGAGATCGCGCTGCCGGCGCCTGGGTCGCCCTGGTACTGGCGGAAGATCGGCGCGCGACGGGCGCAGGCGATCTCGAAGGTCGCGCTCGCGGGCGTGGCCGAGGTGCGGTCCGGGCGCGCCGCGCGGCTCGGGCTGGGGATGGCGTCGGTCGCGCCGACGACGGCGCTCCTGCCGAGCGTGCGCGCGCTCTGCGTGTCCCGTCCGCTCGCCGAGCTCACCGGGGCGGAGGTCGACGCCGCGGTGGCGCAGGACATCTCGCCCATCGACGACGTGCGCTCGACGAGGGGCTACCGGGAGCACTGCGCTCGCGGGGTCGTGCGGGAGCTCCTTCGGCAGCTCGGCGCGCCGGTCTGATCATTCCATCCAGTCGAGCTGCGCGACGTCGGGCCTTCGGCTGCGCCCGGCGGGGTGTGTCGGGCGCTCGTACGACGGCGGCGGGAGCGGCGTCTCCACGTCCATGTCGTGGCAGCGCGCGCATCGCCGCGGGGTGGTGGTGCCGGCCTGGAAGATGGTGACGCAGCCGCAGGCTGGGCAGATCATGCCGATGTCGTAATTCATGAGCACTCCTCGACGACGAACGCTCGGGGGCGGTCCGAGCGGCGGGAAGATGCGCTGATGGGGCGACGTGTGGGCGACGGCGCGGCAACATTGCGTGGAAGGGGGAGTGTGGATGCCAGGCTCCGGGGCTTTCCAGAACGAGCGGAGAAGCGCCCTCGGCCTGGCGGCCGGCCTGTTCCGGGCACGGCGGATCGGTAACGGCGAAGCCCGCAGCGCGCGCCGCTCGGGCTGCGTCAGAGCAAGGTCAGGAGGCGTCGGGCGCGGACCTCGGCCGCCTGGATGATCTCCGCGGACTCCGGATCGGGGAGCTCGAGCTTCTTGGTCAGCGCGGCGATGTACTGCTTCTCCGCGTCGTGCTGCTCGCCGTCGACGAACGTGAGCAGCACGGCGTGCTGCAGCAGCGCGCGGCGGTCGTCGCCGCCGAGCTGGCCGACCGGCACGTCGTCCAGGGTCCTTCGCTGGGAGGCATAGGCGCGGATCTCCTTCGCCTGGTCCTCGTTCGCCTCGAACGCCGCGATCAGCCCCTCCACCATCTCGCGCTCGGCCTCGTGGAACTCGCCGTCCGCCCACGCAACGCTCACGAGCGACTTCACGATCGCCATGCTCTGCTCTTGCATGGCGACGAGTGTCGTCGCTCCCCCGGGGCAACGTCAATCGCGAGGGGAGCGACGGTCACCCGCTTCGGATACGGGCCCACCTCGGCGTTTTCGGTGCTCAGCGCACCGGAGTGCGCTTGCGCGCCGAAAACGCCGATCTGGGCCCGTCTCCTGTGCGGGAGACCGCCGCTCTAGAGCGCTCCGCGTGCGAGCGGCTCCGTCAGCGAGGCGAAGACGTCCGGCCGCAGCGTTCCTGCGAGCCCGGCGCAGAGCAGGGCGAGCGCGAGGAGCGCAAGCCACAAGGAGAGACCCCTTCGGCGCGGGGCCACCAGCGGGACAGGCGGCCTGCTGCCGGCGTCCGTTGGGACGACATGAGCAGATTCGGGGGGGGCGAGCTCGGGTGCGACGGGGCGCTGCGCCCCGACGAGCGGCTGGCGCGCGCCGGCGACCGCGAGCGCTGACGTCGCGGAGACAGCAGCGACCGGGGGCGGCGTCCGGGTGAGATCGAGGCCAGCGAGCGCCTTCATGCTGCGCGCCGCGCGGCGCTGCGTGCTGTGCTCGGACTGCGCGACGAAGCGCGCGACGAGCTCGTCGACACGCGAGGCGCCTGCGTCGACGCCCTCCGCGGGAGGGCGCGCGCTCCGGGATCGCCGCGAGGCGTTCCACACGATCGCATCGATGGGGCCGAGCTCCGCCGGGCACGGCGTCTCCGTCGGTGCTGGGTCTGCGGGCGGCTCTTCGGGTGCTGTGTCGGCGGGCGCCGCGTCCGCGGGCGTTTGCTCTGAAGCCAGCGCATCGGGCGGCTCTTCGGATGCTGCATCCGCAGGCGTCTCTTCGGATGCTGCGTCCGCGAGCGTTTTCTCTGGAGCCAGCGCAGCGGGCGGCTCTTCGGATGCTGCATCCGCAGGCGTCTCTTCGGGTGCTGCGTCCGCGGGCGCCGTGTCCGTCGGGGGCTGCTCTGGAGCCAGAGCAGCAGGGGATTCCTCGGTTGCTGCGTCGGCGGACAGTTCCTCGGGCGCCAGAACGGCGGGTGGTTCCTCGGATGCTGTTGCGTCCGCAGGCAGTTCCTCGGGAGCCAGAACGGCGGGTGGTTCCTCGGGTGCTGCTGCGTCGGCGGGCAGTTCCTCGGGAGCCAGAACGGCGGGCGGTTCCTCGGGTGCTGCTGCGTCCGCAGGCAGTTCCTCGGGAGCCAGAACGGCGGGCGGCTGCTCGGGTGCTTCGTCCTCGGCAGGCGTGCCGGCGTGCGCGGTTTCCGGACCGTCGGCGTCCGTCGTCAGCAAGGCTTCGACCGGCGCGGCCAGAGCCGTCGGGATCGGCGCAGCCGGAGCGTCGTCGTCGCAACGCGCCGGAACGGGCCAGGGCAGCGTGTGCCGCGCTGCGGGCGTCTCCTCGAACGGCGCGATGGCCGCTCGAGGACCCGCAGGCACGGCGAGGTCCGCTCGACGGACGAGCGGCCAGGCGCCATAGGCCGGCGTGACCTGGAGCGCCGCGTCCGGCGCCATGAAATGGATCGCGGGCGCGCGCGACGTCTCGATGGGCTCCGGGACGTCGGTCGCGCCGGCCGGCGCCTCCGCCACGCGGGAGAGCACGGCCTCGCCGGCCGCCTCCCTCTCCTCCCAGACGGCCGTGGCCACGGTCGGAGTCGGCTCCTGCGAAAGCGGGACGACGTCGGCAGGCTCGGGGGAGAACTCGACGAGGATCGACGCGGTCGGCGTCGGTTCCCGGGAAGACAACGCGACGGCAGCAGGGCCAGGGGAGAAGTCGACGAGGAGCACCTCGAGCCCCTCGGGGCTCGTGAGCGCTTCGCTGCAAGCGGAGGGACCGCAGGCGACGAGCGATGGCGCTGGCACGGGCCGCGCTCCTTCAGGCGCGATCTCCACGGCCGCGCGCGCGATCGGCGCCACGGGCGCGATCGACCGAGCTGGCTCGACGAGCTCCGGGATGATCGGGATCTCGGCCGGCGCTGGGGCGACATCGAGCTCCACCACTGCCTGCACGATGGTCGGGGTCGGCTCCGGCAGCGCCTCGACGTGCTCGCTGGCGTGCGATGCGCGCTCGGGCGCCTCGGCCTGCTGGCTGGCGCGCGCAGGCGCCGTAGCGACGTCGGGACACGGCTCGACTGCCACCGCCGCGGCACCATCGCCTGCGCTCGCAGGCGCCGGGAGCGCTGCCCCGGAGGTCGCGCACGCGACAAGCCCGGGGCTGAGCGTGAGCTCCACGATGACGGGCGCGATCGGTCCGGGGCTGAGGGTGAGTTCCACGATGGGATGCTGCAGCGGCGCAGCGGGGGCGTCGCTGCGCGGGGCAGCGGGGGCGTCGCTGCGCGGGGCAGCAGCGGTCGCGTCGCGCCGCGCGTGCTCCGCTTGCGGCGGCGGCATCTCCTCCGCTTCCGGCGCGGCAGGCTTCGCCTGGACCTCCGGGCGCGGGCGCCTCAGCCGGCCGGCCTCCTTGGCGCGCAGCGTCTCACGGGCGAGCCGCGCCAGCGCCCGCCGGGCGGCGTTGCGGTTCACCGGGATCAGCGCGGCCTCGAGCTCCCGCGCGACCGCCTCCGGGTCCTGCTCGTGCGCGGGGCGCGGGCGCGCCGTCGCCGTGAGGTTGGGCATGCTGCCGGCGGACGCGGCGAGGAGCCTGGCGAGCAGGTCGCGCAGCAGCCTCGCCGCCTCGGCCGGCGCCACCGCCTCGCCGCGCGTGCGCACCGTGACGGTGCCCTCGGTCGTGAGCAGCACCGCGCGATCGTCGAGCCTGAGGGGCAGGCGCGAGGTCGCGTCGCTCACGGCGAGCGCGAGGTAACCCGAGGTCTCCGGCACCAGCGAGGCGCTCCGCGCCTGCGCCGCCGCGACGACCTCCTCCAGCGTGACGCAAGCGCTCACGAGCGCCCCCGGCCCGCCGCGTCGCCCGGCCCGCCCGCGCGCGCCGGCCTGACCGGCACCCCCGCCGCCTCGAGGTACGCCTTCGCTTCGCCGATCGTGTACTCGGCGTCGTGGAAGATCGACGCGGCGAGCGCGGCGTCGGCGCCGCCCTCGACGAGGCCGGCGCGCAGGTGATCCAGCGTCCCGACGCCGCCCGACGCGATCACCGGGACCGGCACGGCCCGCGCGATGGCGGCGGTGAGCAGGAGGTCGTAGCCGTCCCGCGTCCCGTCGCGGTCCATGCTCGTGACGAGCAGCTCGCCCGCGCCCGCCCGCGCGATCTCCTCGGCCCACGCGACCGCGTCGCGCCCCGTGTCCCGCCGGCCGCCGTGGGTCACCACCGTCCAGGCCACGCGCGAGGGATCCGCGATCCGGCGCGCGTCGATCGCCACGACGATCGCCTGCGCACCCCAGCGGTCCGCGGCGCGCCGCACGAGGTCGGGATCGTTGACGGCGGCCGTGTTGATCGCGACCTTGTCCGCCCCCGCGTCGAGGAGCGCCTCGATGTCCTGCTCGGACTTGACGCCGCCTCCGACCGTCAGCGGCGTGAACAGCACCTCCGCCGTGCGCGCCACGACGTCGAGGATGATGCCGCGCTTCTCGTGCGACGCGGTGATGTCGAGGAACGTGATCTCGTCCGCTCCCTCCGCGTCGTAACGGCGGGCGGCCTCGACGGGATCGCCGGCGTCCCGCAGCCCGACAAAGCGGACGCCCTTCACGACGCGGCCGTCCTTGACGTCGAGGCACGGGATGATGCGCTTCGCGAGCATACGTCCGCGTTAGCCCACCTGCCGCGTCAGGGCCAACTGTTGCGCTGTGCGCCCGCTCCGGCGCCGCGCGGGGCGTGCTCGCGCGCTTTTTGACGGCATTTCTGGCTGCCGGCGAGGCGCCGCACGCCCGCCGCTGCGCCCGGAGCCTGACCGCGCCGCGGTTCCTCGCTACCATGGCGCCATGCACTGCCCGCACTGCGGGAGACCCGTACCCGAGGGCTCGATCGCGTGCCCGCACTGCGGCGCCGCGCTCGCGCCGCCGGGCGGAGCGGCCGGCTACTACGGCATGAAGCCCGCGGCCCGTACCATGGTCGGCGTCACGCTCCCCGACCTGCTCCGGCAGACGCCGTCCGCCCCGGCCGCTCCGGGCGGCGCAGGCCCCGGCCAGGCCGCGTTGCCGCCCATGGCTGGCGCGCCGGCCGCCGCCTCGCGCACGATCGTCGGCATGCCCGCCGCGATCTTCGGCGCGGCGCCCGCGCCGGCGCAGTCCGATCCGCGCCTGTCCGGGGGCACGCTCGTCGTCGGGACCCCGGCGGCAGTGGCCCCGGGAGCGCGCCTCGACGCGCCCGCAGCGGCGGTCGCGCCGCTCCATGCAGCGGCGGCCTCACCGCTCCATGCAGTGGCGGCCTTACCGCTCCACGCAGCGGCGGCCTCACCGCTCCACGCGGCGCCGGGCGATCTGCGCCTCGACCACACCGTCCCGATCGCCCCGGGCCTCGCGGCGGCGCGCGGTCCGGTGCCGCTGCCCGCCGCGTCCCGGACGCTGGTCGGCGTCGCCCGGCCTGGCATCGCGCCGCTCGCGCCCGGCGCCCCGGCCGATCCCGAGCCCGATCCCGAGCTCGACTCACGCTACCAGCCGGCCGGAGAGCTCGGCGCCACGATCGCGCCGGCGCGCTTCCGCGCCCCCCCGCTGCAGAACCCGGCGCTCATGCGCCCTCATCGCCTGAAGCATCGGCTCCCGCCGCCGAAGGGCGAGCGGCGCCCGCGCACGTCGCGCCGGGCCGTCGCCGTCGTCGTCGCGGGCGGCGTGCTCGCGCTCGGCGCGGTCCTGTTCGCGCTCCTCTGGCCGAGCGCGCCCCCGGTGACCGCGCGCGCCCGCGCCGACGCCGGGGGCCGCGAGGTGATCGAGCTCCGGTGCGACAGCTGTCCTGACGGCACGGCGGTCTCCATCGGCGAGGGGCGCGCGACCACGGCCGGCCGCGTCGCGCAGATCCCGCTCGCGAGCCCGCTCTCCGTCGGCGAGAACCGGATGAAGGTCGCCATCGACCGCCCCGGCAGCGGGCGCGACGAGACGGTCGGCGTCTCCATCCACGTCGCCTACCGGATCCGGCCCGACCTCGGCACGCTGCAAGGGGAGCGGCCCTCGATCCAGGTCGTGGTCGAGGCGAGCAAGGGCACGCAGGTGATCCTCGACGGCAAGGAGGTCGCGCTCACGAGCGGCCGGGCCATCGAGTCGATCGACGTCACCGACGCGGTCGAGGGCCCCTCGGACGAGACGAAGACGCTGAGCCGGCAGGTGCCGTACACGGTCACGCCGCCCGACGGCCCGCGCGAGCAGGGCATGGTGAGCGTCGCGGTCGGCATCGTCCCGCTCACCATCGAGGCGCCCGGCTCGAGCGTGGTCATCGACAAGGAGAGCTTCGTGCTCGCCGGGCGCACGGCCCGCGGCGCGCAGATCTTCGCCGGCGCGCACCCGATCGCGGTTCGCCCCGACGGCACCTTCGCGCACGTGATGAACGTCTCGTCCGTGGGCGCGACCCAGTTCGAGGTGCGCGCGAAGATGCAGGGGATGGCGCCGCGCATCGCGAAGCTCGCCGTGCGCCGCGTCGATCGGCTCGACACCGCCGCGAAGGAGTTCGCCGGCCGCGGCCCGCTCGGGTACGCCGAGCTCGCCGCCGGCGGGAAGGACCACGTCGGCAAGCCGATCGCGCTGACCGGCGAGGTCGTCGAGGTGCGCCGGCAGGGATACTCGACGCTGATCCTGCTCTCCATCCCGCCTGCGTCCGGCTGCGCGGGCGGGAAGGAGGGCGGCGCGGCCGCCGCGAGCGCGAGCCCGGGCGCCGCGCCGCGCGCTCCGGAGGCGTGCAAGGTCCGCCTCGTCCACGGCGCCGACAACCCCGCCCAGCGCGGGGACATCCTCACCGCCTACGGCAGCGTCGCGCCGCCGTTCGTCGCGCCGGGCGGCGCCGAGATCCCCGAGGTGCAGGTCGAGTTCACCGTGAAGGGCGGCCGATGAGCGCCGCGCGCACCACGGCGCCCGGCCCGCGAAGGCCGCGTCGCGCCCGGACCGCGGGCCTCGCCGCGGCCGCGCTCCTGCTCTCCGCTGCGGCGCCGCTCGCCTTCGCCGACGCCGTCGACACGAGCCGGCCGCACACGATCGTGGTCGGCGCGCCCCGCGGCTTCGCGCCCAGCGAGCGGCTCGACGCGCGCCGCACGGGCCGCTCCGCCGCGCGGCTGCCCTTCCCGGCGCGCGAGGCGTGGCGAAGGCAGCTCCGCGGCGGCATCGACGCCGCGCCGCTCGTGGACGCCGCGGGCGATCTCCTCCTCACGCTGACGGTCCCGGAGGTCGTCAAGCTCGGCGCGGACGGCCGGGAGCGCTGGCGCGTGCGCATCGGCGACAGCGCGCCGCTCGCGCCTGCCGTGCTCACGAGCGACGGCACCCTCGCGCTGATCACCTCGTCCGGCGTCGCCGTCGGGCTCACGCCTGCGGGGAGCGTGCGCTTCGCCGTCCCCCTCGGTCTCCGCGGGCGCGACGCCGACGTGGCGCCGCTCGCGCTCGACGACGGCGGGCTCGTGGCGGCTCTGGGGCGCTCCCTTGTCGAGCTCGCCGCGGACGGGACCGTGCGCGCCCGCGCCGAGATCGCGGATCGCGCGACGGGCGCCTTGCTCGCGGGCCCTGAAGGCACCCTCGTGACCACCGAGTCGGGCGCGGTGCTGACGTGGCGTCCGCCCGGCGCGCCGCGGCGGCTCGGCTCTCTCGGCGGCGTGCCTCGCCGCGGCGCGGCCCTCGCCGACGCCCGCACGCTGCTCGCGGTCGTCGATGCCCGCCGCCTGGTCGCGCTGGATCTGCCGACCGGGACCGCCGGGGTCCGCGCCGGCGCGGCCTTCAGCGCGCTCGATGGGCCGCCCGCGATCGGCGCCGGGGGCGTGGCCGTGGTCCTGTCGACGAGCGGCCTTCTCCTCGGGGTCAACGCGTCGGGCGACCTGGCGTTCCGGGTCGCGATCGACAGGCCTCCGGGCGCCCAGCCCGCCGACGGCGGGCTCTCCGGCCTCTTCGGCGCGGGGGACGCGAAGCCCAGCCCGCCGATCGTCCTCGATCGCACCGGCCGCGTCGGCTTCGTGCGCGCGGGCGGGCGCGCCGGCGTCGTCGAGGCGGACGGCAACGTCTCCATCGTGGCCGAGCGCGTCTGCTCCGCCCCGGTCGCCGTCGTCCCTGCCGGCGAGGAGCGGATGGCGATCGCCTGCCGTGACGGCACCGTGGTGATGCTGGCGCGCTAGCGCCAGCCGTCGCTCGTGGCCAGGGCTCAGCGCCGCCGGCCGAGATGGCCGGCAGCATCTGCCGGCGAGCCTGGCCGGTGGATCTTGCGTCCTAGCTTGCGGTGGCCGGGATCCACTGCTTCCAGGTGCCCTTGTCGTCCCAGTACAGCTCGGACTCGGCCGCCACCGTCTTGTACCGCGTGATCGTGATCTGCTCGTCGAGCGCTGCCGCTTGAGCCTCCTCGTACAGGGGCGCGGCGAGCGCGTCTTCGGGGATCATGTGCATGCTCACGACGAACTCGTCGGCATTCGCCTCGACGATACAGAACCCGTTGCTCGTGGAGTTGCTGAAGGCGAGGTGCGGATTGGCCGTCTTCATGCTGCCGTCGATGTCCTCCGCCTCCGCCTTCAGGACGTCTTTCAGCGTCGGATGGCTCGCCAGCTGCTTCGTCAGCACCGAGCGGTACGTGGCCGACGAGATCGCGGAGCCGCCGAACTCCACGATCTTGGCCGCGGACGTGGCGCCCTCCACAGCCGGCGTTCCGGCGAGGAAGGCGCCGAGATCGCCGGTGATCGACACCACGTTGCCCTCGACCCCGGCGAGCATCTCGATGAGCTCGTTCCGCTCCTCGCGGAAGCCGTCCCAGCCATCGCAGTTCAGGTAGAAGTGCCGGGTGAACGACTCCTGGTCGGGCTCCGCGGGCTCCGTGGTGTGGGCGACGGTGAGCTGTGAAAGGCGGTATTCGTTCCCCCATACCTTCCAGGTGCTCTTCGAGTCCTCCATCGTCTTCTGGAACCAGGCTCTCTGCGCTTCGCCCATGACCTCGGCCTTGGCGGCGAGCGTCGAGTAGGGATCGAAGGCGTCCTTGATCACGAAGTAGCGCGACCCGAACGCGCTGTAGTAGTCCGTCTTTCCGAGATCGGCGTAGGCGAACCCGCTCTGCATGAAGGCGAGCTCACTCGGCGGGATGGGGGGAATCGGCTCCTCCCCTTGCTCGGCCTTGTGCTCGTTCAGCTTCGCCACGATCTCGTCGACGACCTTGGCGCTGACGGGGCGGGGCTCGCCCTGGGCGAAACCGAGGTTCGGGTCGAATCCGAACAGGACCGCGGCCTCGTCCAGCGCCATCTTGTAGGTCATCACCCAGTTGTCGTCGTTGATGTCCAGGATGTAGCGGCTCGTATAGGGCAGCAAGCTGGTCAAGCTGTCCACGATTTGCTCCTCCTGAACGACGACCTTTCCTGGAAAGGCGTCCTCCGGGATCAGGTGATCCGCCCGGTAGGAGCGGAGATCCGTCATCACGAGGTGGACGTGCTTCCCGAACGAGAAGTCCCGGTAGATGGTGATATCGTCCGGGTACTCGACCGCGCTGTCGTAGCGGAAGTCGTCGCCCTTCGGAACATTCGGGTATTCGGCCGGCATGTACTCGAACCAGGCCTGGTTCGCCGCCTTGCGCCGGTCCTCGTCCGTCTCCGGCTCTCGGCCGTCCAGATAGGCCGCCGTCGCGCCGTGGCAATCGTCGGAGAACTCGTGATCGCCCCAGACAGCGATCATGGGAAAGAGCTCGTGCACCCTCTGCAGCGCCCGGTCGGACCGGTACGTCTTGTAGAGCTCCCGGTAATTGCTCAGCGATTTGGCTGCGTGGTACGCCGCGCCCTCCGCCGGCTGGAAGGCGATGGCGCCGTCCACGTCGGAGAACGAGATGCTGCGCTGTCCCGGGGCGGCCTGGAGGCTCGGGTTTCCGGTCGTCTCATAGATGTAGCCCCCGAGGTGGACGACGAAGTCGAGCTCCTCTTTCGCCAGGGCCACATAAGCGTTGTAGTAGCGACCGACGTAGTCCTGGCCGGAAACGAACGCGAAGCGCACCGGCACGTCCGCGTCGAGCGCGGGCGCCGTGCGCGTCCGCCCGACGCGCGAGCTGACGCAGCCGTCTCCTGTCATGTAGTAGAAGCGGTAATAGTACGTGGTGCCGGGGCTCAGGCCGTTCACCTTGATCTTGACGCAGTGATCGAACTCCGCCCGGGCGGTCACGCGGAGCTGCGTGCTGCCCGACCCCACCGAGGCCACGTTGTCGGAGCTCGGGTTGAGCACCACGAGCTGCGTGAACTCCTCGTCGAGCGCGACCACGAGCGCCAGGGTGAGATCCGACTGCGGCTGCTTGCGATCGACGAGCCGGGTCCACAGCACGACGCTATCGTGCCTCGGATCGCCGGAGGCCACCGACTGCGGGAAGAACCGGTCATCCTCGTGCACGTCGCAGATGCCGATCGGGTCCCCCTCATCGGAGCAAGCCGTCGGCACGACCACCGAACCAGCGGTCACCAGGGTCGCGCGAAGAAAGTCTCGGCGTCTCATCATCGATTCAAGTCCTCCAACGACGGATACACCCCGAGCGCTGCGCGCGCAACGGCGGCCGCCGCCCTCGCCAGCGCCGCCGCCCTGGCCAGCGCCGGCGCCGCCGCGCGCGGCGCTCCTCGCGCTCGCTCGAGCGGCGCGGGTCGCAGCATGGCGCCTCGTCGCGAGGAGCGCGAGCGCCGCTTGACGTGCCGAGTCAGGCGGCATCTCGTGTGCACCCACCCTGCTGAAAGCACACCATGTTCCAGACGAGCCTCTCCTCCGAAGCGCTGCGCGGCGCGCTCTCGCGCCTCTCCAGCGGGCGCTCTGTCTTCGACCACACCGGCGCGCGCCAGCCGGTCCACACCGTCTACGGCGGCGCCCACCTGTTCAAGGCCGACACGGCCCGGAAGCTCGGGGCGGTGGCGCTCCGCGCCGTCGAGGAGCACGCGCCCGACTTCGCGGCCTTCGCGCGGGCGATCGGCCTTCCTGGGGCCGAGGGGCTCCCGGAGGGGCGCGCCGACGCCCTCGCGCTCGCGGCCGCGATCGAGGCGGGCGGAGGCGCGGCCGAGAGCGCCTCCGGGGCTGCGCGGCTCGCGCACGCGGTGCACGCGCGCGTGCTCGACAAGCTCCGCCGTGAGCCCGTGGAGGACCTGCGCATCGATTTCGAGGACGGTTACGGCGTGCGCCCCGGGCACGAGGAGGACGCGCACGCCGCGGCCGCGGCGCGCGAGGTCGCCCTCGGCATGGCCGCGCGCAGCCTGCCTCCGTTCCTCGGGATCAGGATCAAGCCGCTCGGCGACGGGTGCGCCGAGCGGAGCCTGAGGACGCTCGACGTCTTCCTCTCCGCGCTCGTCGCCGCCTCGGGCGGCGCGCTCCCGCCCGCCTTCGCGGTGACGCTGCCGAAGGTGGTCGCGCCCGAGCAGGTCTCCGCCCTGGCCGACGCCCTCGACGCGCTCGAGGGCGCGCTGCAGCTGCCGGCCGGCTCGATCCGGATCGAGCTGATGGTCGAGACGCCGGCGTCGATCCTCGGCCCGCGCGGGGAAGTCGCGCTGCCCGGGCTGGTCGATGCGGCCCGCGGGCGGTGCGTGGCGGCGCACTTCGGCGCCTACGACTACACGGCGAGCTGCGAGATCACGGCCGCCCATCAGCACCTCGCCCACCCGGCGTGCGATTTCGCGCGGCACGTGATGCAGGTCGCTCTGGCCGGCTCGGGGCTCTGGCTCTCCGACGGCGCGAGCAACCTCCTGCCCGTCGGCCCGCACCGCGCGCGCCCCGGCGGCGCGCCGCTCACGCCGCAGCAGAGCGAGGAGAACCGCCGCGCGGTCGTGGGCGCGTGGCGGCTGAAATACGGGCAGGTCCGCCGCGCGCTCGAGAGCGGCTACTACCAGGGCTGGGACCTCCACCCCGCGGAGCTGCCGGTCCGCTACGCCGCCACGTACGCGTTCTTCCTGGAGGGCGTCGATGCGGCCGCCGCGCGGCTGCGGAGCTTCGTCGAGCGGGCCGCCCAGGCGACCGTCGCCGGGACGGTGTTCGACGACGCCGCGACGGGGCAGGGGCTCCTGGGCTTCTTCCTGCGCGCGATCGGCGCGGGGGCGATGACGGAGGGAGAGGCGGCGGAGAGGACCGGCCTCACACCGGACGAGCTCAGGGGCCGATCCTTTCAAGCCATCGTGGCGCGCCGGAGCGCGTGATACGAGAGCACCGGAATGGACCGCACCGCGGAGGGCCCGAGCGGCGAGGAGGACCGATGAGCGCGATCACGACGCACGTGCTGGACACGTCACGGGGCTGCCCGGCGAGCGGCGTGCTGGTGGTGCTGGAGGTCGGCGACGGCGGCGGCTACCGGGAGGTCGGACGGGGCACGACGGACGGCGACGGCCGGCAGAAGGGGCTGCTGCCGCCCGGCGAAAGGCCCCTCCAGGGCTGCTACCGCCTCACCTTCCACACAGGCGCCTATTACGCGGCGCTCGGATGCGAGAGCTTCTATCCCACGGTGTCGATCCTCTTCGAGATCCGGGACCCGGCGCAGCACCATCACGTCCCGCTGCTGCTCAGCCCTCACGGCTACACCACGTACCGCGGCAGCTGAGCGCGCGTGCGCGCGAGAGCGCCGTCCCGCGCGGCGAGCGCGACGCGTGCGCCTGCCGTCCGTGGTGCGCCCGGAGGCGCCGCGAGGGCGACGGTCCGGCGGAGCGAAGGCGGTGTCCCACATGATACGGTGGGGGTGCCCGGCGGTGGGCGACTGTGAGGGTGAACGGTGGGCGCTCTACGAACTCGTTCGGGTGAAGCTCGGGATCGCCGGCGCGGTGCTGGCTGGCTGGCCGTCGTGATGGCCGCGCTCGGGCCGGGGTGCGAGCAGAAGGTGCGGAGCTTCGTCGATGGCGACGGAGGCGCTGGCGCCGCCGGCGGTGGAGCAGGTGGGTCGGGCACGGCGGTCGGCGGCGGCGAGGCTGGCAGCAGCGCGACGGGTGGCGGCGCGACGGGTGGCGGCGCGACCGGCGGCGCGACGGGTGGGGGCGCGGTGGGTGGCGGCGAGGCCGGCGGCGCAGCGGCTGGCGGCGGCGAGGCCGGTGGAGGCGGTGACGCAGGCGGGGGCGGGGGGACCCCTCTCGAGTGTTCTCCCGACGAGGCGCGGTGCGCCGGTGATCTCATCGAGGTGTGCGGCAGCGACGGGCGGTGGGCTCTCGCCGCTTGCGCCGGCTGGTGCGGCGCGGGGCGGTGCATCCTGCCGCCGAGCTGCCGCCTGGGCGAGACCGGGGCGGGCGAGACCTGCGGGCCGGATCGGAGCCAGCCCTGCTGCGCGAGCCTGCGCGTTCCGGCCGGCCGGTACGACCGGAGCAACGACGCGGCGTATCCGGCGGAGGTGAGCGATCTGCGCCTCGATCGCTACGAGGTCACAGTCGGACGGTTCCGCAAGTTCGTCGAGGCGTATCCCGCGAGCCGACCCGCAGCCGGCGCTGGAGCTCACCCGGCCATCGTGCGGAGCGGCTGGGACGCGGCGTGGGACGCCCGTCTGCCCGCGAGCCAGGCCGCGCTGAAGGAAGACTTGAAGTGCAACCCGGGATTGCACTCGTGGACTGACGACGTGGGTGGGAACGAGCTCAAGCCGATCAGCTGCGTGAGCTGGTTCGTCGCGTTCGCCTTCTGCGCCTGGGACGGCGGGCGGCTCCCGACAGAGGCGGAGTGGAACTACGCGTCGGCTGGCGGGAGCGAGCAGCGGGCGTATCCGTGGGGCAACGCGTTTCCGAACGCGACCTACGCGGTGTTCGACGCGGCGGGCAGCGCCGTCGTCGGATCGAGATCGCCGAGGGGTGATGGCCGGTGGGGGCAGGCCGATCTCGCGGGGAACGTGTGGGAGTGGACCCTGGACTTCGAGGGGACGTACCCCGAGCCGTGCCGTGATTGCGCGAACGTCGAGCGCGGCTCCGCGCGGGTGATCCGCGGCGGCAGCTGGTGGCAGCCTGAAGCGGAGGACCTCTCCTCTCGCTTGCGGACCGGCTGGGACCCGACCGATGTGACGGACGCGCTCGGCGTGCGCTGCGCCAGGAAGCTGTAGCGCAGGCCGCCCTTCGCGGGGTTGGCGCGCGCCGGGGAACGGGCGAACGGCCGCCGTTCAGGGAGAGATGAGGTAGATGACCGAGAAGGCCACGACGAGCGTCGTGAACGCGAGCGCGATGAGCTTGGGCATGGTCCAGTCGTCGTTGTCGGTCTTCGAGATCTCTGTGCTCATCGTGTGCCTCCGCCGTGCTCTCCGCGCGCCTCGCGCGCGTCCGTCTCCTGGCAGAAGGCGGACTCGTCGTCAACCCTGACCCCCCCGCCCGCGACGGACCGGGCGTGCTCATGCGGATGCCTCCGCCGCTGCTCTGGCCACGCCCGTAGCCTGTCCGCCCGCGTGGAGCAGCGGCCGTCTTGCCACCTCCGGCAGGCGGCGCCGGCTCCCCGCGTCGTGTGCTGATCCGGGTCCGCTGTCCGCCGCAATCTCTCTCCAGCGCGCTTCGGCGATCGGCGCGAGTCGCCGTGTCCGTCGCGGCCTCCTCGCCGCTGCCGCGATTGGCCGACGTACGGGGCGGCTCGCGGCGCGCGGGCGGCGTCGTCTTTGCTCTTCGTGGCGCCCTCGAACCGCACATCCCCGCGATGTGCAGGAGGGAGACATGCAGCACCTCAAGATGCTCGCGCTGGGCGCCGTCCTGCTCGCGACGGCGCTGGCGCGCGCGGCGTTGCCTGAGCGCCCGGTCCCCTCGCTCACGGCGGCGCTCACGGGGCAAGACGAAGTGCCCGGCCCCGGCGATCCGAAGGGGAGCGGCACGGCCCGCGTCACGCTCGATCTCGACCGCGGCGAGGTCTGCTTCGACCTCGCGGTGGCCGGCATCGCGCCGGCGACCGCGGCGCGCATCCACGAGGGCCCCGTCGGCCGCGCGGGCCGCGGGATCATCACGCTGATGCCGCCGACCGGCGGCAGCTCCAACGGCTGCGTGAGCGCGAGCCGCGACGAGCTGAGCGCGTTGCTCGATGATCCGGTGAGGTATTACGTCGCCGTGCGCACCGCCGATTTCCCCGACGGCGCGCTGCGAGGCCAGCTCTCGCGCTGAGCGCCCCACGCTCGGACACCGGATCGCCCGGACACCCGATGCGCCAGCGCTCCCATCGCCCGACGCGCTCCCTCCTCGGGGGCCGCGCCCCGGGGCTCTATCCGCCCCACAAGAGCTTCTTCAGCCGGATCGCCGTGATCTTCTGCTGCTCGTCCGCGGCGATGGGCAGCTCCTGCTCCGGCGTGTGCTCGAGCCGCGCGCGCAGCGCCTCCAGCATCTCGTCCGCGCTCTTCCCGGTGGCGCAGACGATGTAGATGAACCCGAACTTCTCGTCATAGACGCGGTTCAAGCGCGCGAGCGCCTCCCGCGTCTCCTGCGCTGCGACGCTCATCCCCGCCTGTTCCTGGCTGGAGAAGCGCCTCGTCGTCGCGCTCGCCTCCGCGGCCTCCGCCTGCGGCCTGGTCTCTCCGATGCGGGGGTGCGCGCGGAACGCCTCGAGCCAGTCCTCCGGCGCGAGCCGCGCAAAGGCCTGCCCCGCCGCCGCGGAGAGGTGCTCCTCGTCGCGGAACGGCCGCGCCGCCGCCATCTGCGATGCCCACGCCGGCGAGCCGCACGCCACCCGGAGCTCCGCCTCGGCCTCCGGCTCCGTGAGCGCGTTGAGCCAGCGGAGCCGCTGCTCGGCCGCCCCGCTCCGGGTCGCCTTGCCGAAGATGCGGAGCCGGCTCACGCCGCCGTCAGGATAGATGTTCAGGCGCACGTGCGTGAACGGCCCCGCCGCCCGGAGCTCTTCCTCGAAGAGATGACGCGTGTGCGCCTGGAGCTTCGTCCGCGGCACGATCTCCCGCCACTCGCCCGCGCCGGCGAGCTCCGCCGCGGAGCGCCCCGCCGCGTCGATCCCCTCGATCATGCAGCTGTCGGGGTAATTGCCCTTGAAGTGGTTCGTGTCGACCTCGATCCGCGCGATCTCGCCCTGAGCCGCGAGCGCCAGGAGCGCCCAGTCGTACCCGGGCCCCCTCCGGCGCCGCGTCTCCCAGCCCTCTCCCATGTTCGCCGCCCGGCCCGGCATGATGAGGTTGTGGCGCACCCCGAAGAACATGTCGCTGCACGAGAGCACGCGCCCGCCGTTCTCCGCGGCCGCGAGGTCGATCTCCGCGCCCGGGCGATCGAGCCGGCGAACGTCGGAGAGGGCGTCGCCATGCACCCGGAGCCGCGCCACCCCGCCATCCGGGTAGATGTTCAGGCGGAGGTGCGTGAACCGCGAAGCGCAGCTCAGCTCGAACGCGTTCTGCGAGTCGCCGGCCAGCGGCGAGCGCGGAAGGATCTCGACCCAGTGCGTCCGCGGGTCGAGCAAGTCCTCGACCCGCGCGTCGGGCCGCGCCGTGCACGCCTCGATGGAGCAGTGCTCGGGGTAATTGCCCCGGAAGAACGCCGTATCGACGATGACCCCGCGGATGATCCCTGGCAGCCCCAGCCGGACGAGGCACCAGTCGAACCCGGGAGTCCTGCGCCTGCGCGTCTCCCAGCCGTCCATCCATTTCCCGCGATCTGTGTACTCGTGCTCCAGGAACACCGCTTTTTCTGCCTTGAGCAGGTTCTCCTTCGGCGCGAAGAACTCGTCGTTCGCCGCGAGCACCGCCCCGCCCAGGCGCTCCGAGGCCAGATCGAGCGCCTCGGTGAACGCCGGCCCCGTCACCCCTCTCGCTTCAGCCATCGCCCTCTCGCCTCCGCGGGGAAGCTCCCGCGCTCATAGACCTTCTCGCCGCGAAGGTAGGTGGTCTGGACGACGCCGTGGAGCTCCTCCCCGGCGTAGGGCGTCACCTTGTGCCGGTGCTGGAGGATCGGCGGCTCCACCCGGAAGCTCGCGTCGGGATCCCAGATCACCAGATCGGCGTCGAACCCTCTCGCGATCTCCCCCTTGCGGCGCAATCCGGCGAGCCTCGCGGGCCCGCGACACAGCCAGTCCGCGAGCCGTTCTAGCGGGATGCCCCGGCGGCGGGCGTCGGTCCAGACGATCGACAGGCCGAGCTGCAGGCTCGAGATCCCGCCCCAGGCGGCGTCGAAGTCGCCGGCTTCGAGCCGCTTGAGCTCGGGGGTGCACGGGGAGTGATCGGAGACGACGAAATCGATGAGGCCGCCCGCGAGCGCGGCCCAGAGCTCCTCGCGGTTCTGCCGCTCCCGGATCGGCGGAGCGCACTTGAAGGGCGTCGCGCCGTCCGGGATCTCCTCGGCGGCGAAGTGCAGGTAGTGCGGCGTCGTCTCGGCGGACAGCGCGGCGCCGCCGTCGCGCGCCCGCCGCAGGATGTCGAGCGCCGTGGCCGACGAGAGGTGGACCACGTGCGCCGCCGCGCCCGTCGCCTGGCAGAGCGACGCGAGCAGGGCGATCGCCTGGTCCTCCGCCTCTCGCGGGCGCGAGCGCAGGTAGGCGGCGTACGTGCGCGGATCCAGGCCGGCGATCGCCGCGCGCGCCGCGTCGATGGGGCCGGGGAGCTCGGCGTGGACGAGCAGCGGCGCCCCCGTGCCCGCGAGCACCTCGAGCGCCGCCCTGAGGTCCGCCTCGGCGACGTGGCCGAACTCCGCCACGCCCGAGTCGACCATGAAGCACTTGAAGCCGAGCGCGCCGGCCTCGAGCAGCGGGACCAGCTCTCCCGCGTTGCCCGGGACGGCGCCTCCCCAGAAGCCCACGTCGACGAGGCATCGGCCCTGCGCCGCGCGCGCCTTCTTCTCGAGGTGCGCGACCGTTGTCGTCGGCGGGATGCTGTTGAGGGGCATGTCGACGAGCGACGTGACGCCGCCCGCGGCCGCCGCGCGCGTCGCCGTCTCGAAGCCCTCCCACTCGGTCCGCCCGGGCTCGTTGATGTGCACGTGCGCATCGACCAGCCCGGGCATCACCGCCGCGCCCTGAGCGTCGACGACGGGGCAGCCCTCCGGCAGCTCGTCGTAGCCGGCGACGGAGACGATGGTGCCGCCCTGGATGTGCACCGAGGCCGGCCCCGCGGCGCCCCCGGTGACCACCCGCAACCCGCGAACGATGAGGTCCGGCGTCATCAGGGACGCGATCGTACCACGGCGCCCGGCGGACCGAGGCGGGCCGCTCGCCGAAGCGCGCGCCTGTCCGCGCGTCACGCCATCTTCATGCGATCGATGAGCTCGGCGAGCTCGGCGTGCATGGCGTCCTCGGAGGGAGCGCGGTACCGGCGGAGGTGGCCGGGCAGGACCCACGTGAACCGGTGCTGGAGGAGGCGCTCCATCGAGCGGATCTGCTCCGCCCAGGAATACCAGCAGACGTCGCGCGACGCGTCGAGTCGCCCGAGCTCGCCGGAGAAGAAGAGATGATCCCCGGTGAAGAGGTATCGGTCCCTGAGGAGGAGCGCGACGCTGCCTCGCGTGTGGCCCGGGACGGGGATCAAGGTGAGATCGGGCGCGAGGGCCACGGGGTCGAGCCCCCCGATCTTCACCTCGGCGAGCGCTGTTCCGTCGTCGACGTCGCTCTCGTGGATCACGCGATCACACCCGAATGTGTCGCGGAAGATCCGGTGATCGGCGACGTCGTCGCGGTGGGTGAGCACCAGGGTCCGGACGCCGCCGAGCTCGCGGATGCGCTTCATGAGCGGCCTGGCGGCGCGGGGCGAGTCGACGAGCACGTTGCCCTCGGGTCGCCGGATGAGGTAGCTCGCCGCCCCGAACGAGGACGACGAGGAATAGCCGCAATAATAGACATCCTCGTCGATCGGCTCGGGGAAGGCGAAGGTGGCGGCCGCCATTCCAGCCGCCGGCGCGGTGGTGCCGATGGAGGCGGTCGGACACGACACGAGCGCCATGGCCGCGCGGAGGTGCTCGTCCGGCGTCGCGGGCTGGCGAGTCACGATGCTCTGCTCGAAGGCCGGCGCGCGCGCGAACACAGAGGGGGCGAGCTGGCGGCAGACGTCGCAGTCGATGCACGACCGGTCGACGAAGTAATCGCCGGGTGCGTTCGCTGGCAGGCGGTCCTCGAGGCGAGCCATCTCGTTCTCTCAGGATGACACGCGGACGGCGGGCGTGGGGGCAGATCCGTCGCGACCACGTCCACGGTGAACGGCCATCACTCCAGGCTTGGCGCGAGTTCTCGTTCCGTGATGGTTGTGTGAGGGCGAGAATGGATGTCGTGGGAAACCGGGTGAGCTGAAACAGGGAGTCTCGGGGATACCGGCGCCCTCTGTCCCGCTGCGTGCGCTCGGTCCACCGCGGGCCACCCGGGCGACCAGCGGCCCAGCTCTCGGCGCGTGGCCGCCGCCTCGCGCTCAGCGCGCCCCGGCGCCGCCTCCCGCGCGGCTTGAGCTCTCGCCGCGCTGCTCCTACCCTGCGTCGCGTGAGCGCCGCCGACCGAGCTGCGCCGCACTCGAGCGGCGCGCCAGGGAGCACCCCCGCTCCCTGGGAGCCGCTCTTCTACGAGAAGAGCCGGCTCTACTGGCCCATCCGCCCCCTGGCCAAGGCGTTCGCGGGGTGCGCCGGCTGGCCGCCTGTCGAGGACTACAACCGGGCGCTCGGCGAGGGGTTCCCCGTGCGCTTTGCGGAGCAAAAGCCGCGGCCTCGTCGGCGCGGGCGGCGCGGGCCCGTCGACCCCTCGGCGCTCTACGACGCGCGCATCCACGTCGAGGGCTGCGTGCCCACGCGTCCGAGGAACTGGCACGACTTCCTCAACATGCTGGTGTGGGCCGCCTTCCCGCGCGCGAAGGCCGAGCTCCACGCGCGCCAGCACCGGGCGATCGCCGCGCGCCTCCATCCAGGCGCGGAGGCGCTCCCTCCGGCGCGCACGCGCGAGCTGGACGGGCTCGCGCTCCTCGACGAGGGGGGGCTCCTGCTGCTCGCCGACGCGCGCGCGGCGCCCCTCCTCGGCGACGCCTCCGATCTGGAGCGCTGCGCCGGCGAGGTGCGGGACGCCGTGCAGCGGGGCGAGGCCGCGGCGCTCGTCTTCGGCCACGCGCTGTACGAGAGCCTCCTCCAGCGCGGTCCGATGGTCCACGCGATGGTGCAGCCCATCCCGTGCGACGGACCGCTGCCCGCCGCGCCGGCCGCGCTCGTGGCGCTGGCCGACGCGCGCCTCCGCGACGTGCTCCGGTCGTCCGACAGCTTCGCGCGCCCGGAGCGCAGCCCGCGCCTCCCCCTGGACGAGCGCGTGCTGTGCAAGTGACGGCGAGTGACGGCGAGTGACGGCGAGTGACGGCGAGTGACGGCGAGTGACGGGAGCGCTCATGTCGCGCCCCGCAAGACCCGATGAAACAAGGAGACGGCGGGGGAGCGGGTGGCTCGGCCGCGTCCAGGACCTCTACGGCGATCTCGGCCGGACGAGCCCGCTGAACGCGATCGCCGCCTGAACGCGGCTCTCAGGGACGCCGTCGCGCCGTGAGCGCATAGCGGCTCTCAGGAGCGCCGTCGCGCCGTGAGCGCATAGACGAGCGGCAGCCGGCGCTCGAACTTCTTCATGCGGAACTGCCCTGGCGGTCCCTCCACCATGTCCGGAAAGATGTCGTAGGGCGACCAGTCGAGCTCGCGCAGGCGCTCCAGCGTGAGGCCCGCGTCGAGGAGCGCTGACACCACCGTCCCGATCCCGTGGTTGAAGCCGATCTCCTTCAGCGTCACGGGCGCGCTCCTGTCGGCGTACGTGCCTGTTTGTTCGGTGACGATCGGCTCCCCGTGTCCGTCGTATGCGTAGGCGATCTGCTCGAACGCGTCGTCGAAGATCCACACGAGAGGGTGGAATTCGACGAGGTGCAGGGCGCCCCCGGGCTTCAGGCACGCCGCGGCCGCGCGCGCCCAGCGCGTCATGTCCGGGAGCCACCCGAGGACGCCGTACGAGGTGAAGACGATATCGAACGTCTCGCCGCCCAGGGCCTCGGGAGCGTCGTAGACGTTGGCCTCGACGAAGCGCGCGTCCACAGAGAGCTCCTTCGCCAGCGTGCGCGCCGCCGTGATGGCCTCGTCGGAGAGGTCCAGCCCGGTGACACGGGCGCCCAGCCGCGCCCAGGAGAGCGTGTCCTGCCCGAAATGGCATTGCAGGTGCAGCAGCGACTTTCCGCGCACGTCGCCGACCTGCTCGAGCTCGATCGGCTTGAGAGAGCTCGCTCCGGCCCGGAACGAGGCCAGATCGTAGAATTTGGACGCCAGGTGCACGCGGGTGCGCGCGTTCCAGGCGGCGCGGTTCAGCGCAAACCAGTCGGCTTCGGACATGGGGATGTTGTTATCACAAGGCTCGTCGCGCGGTCTGCGTCGGATTGCTGCCGCGCTCGGACGCCGTCCCTGCGATGACCCTGCGATGAAACGTGCGCCCCTGGGCTCATCCCCGCCTACGTCGGTCGTCACGCCGCCACGACGGCGCTCACCTCATCGACAGCCGCCTTCGGGTCATACCCCAGGTTCGGCGACAGCCACCGTTCCACCTCCTCGACCGTCATCCCCTTGCGCTTCGCGTAGTCGGCGACCTGATCCCTGCCGAGGCGGCCCACCATGAAATACCGCGCCTTCGGGTGCGCGAGGTAGATGCCGCTGACGCTCGCGGCCGGCGTCATCGCGCAGCTCTCCGTCAGCTCGATGCCGACCGACGGCGCGTCGAGCAGCGCGAACAGCTTGCGCTTCTCGGTGTGATCCGGGCACGCCGGGTACCCGAACGCCGGCCGGATCCCCCGGTACTTCTCCTCGATGAGCTCCTCGCTGGTCAGCGCCTCTCCCGCGCCGTACCCCCAGTCCTTGCGCGCGCGCTCGTGGAGCAGCTCGGCGAACGCCTCCGCGAGCCGGTCCGCCAGCGCCTTCGCGACGATCGCGCTGTAGTCGTCCTTGTCCTTCTCGTACGCGTGCACGATCTCGTCGAGCCCGAGCCCCGCCGTCACCGCGAACGCGCCGACGTGATCGGCGAGCCCGCTCTCCCGCGGCGCCACGAAGTCGGCGAGCGACAGGTGCGGCCTCACCCCGCCCGCGGCCTTGTCGCCGCCGTCTCCGTCCTCCTCGGCGCCGCCCTGCCCCTTCACCTGCTGCTGGCGCAGCATGTTGAACCGGAGCAGCTCCCGCGCCCTCGCCTCGTCCGCGTAGACCACGATGTCCCGCTGCTCACCGCTCGCCGGCCAGAAGCCGTAGACGCCCCGCGCCGTGAGCAACCGGCCATCGATGATCCGCTGCAGCACCTTCTGCGCGTGATCGAACAGCTCGCGCGCCGCCTCGCCATACTGCGGGTGCTCCAGGATCTGCGGGAACGGCCCCCTGAGCTCCCACGCGGTGAAGAAGAACGTCCAGTCGATGTACCTCGCGACCTCCGAGAGCGGCACCTCCACAGCGCGGCGCCCCGCGAACGACGGCCTCGCGATGTCCTCCGGCCGCCACGCGAGCTCGAGCCGCCCCCTGTCCGCCGCCGCGAGCGTCACGAGCGGCTTCGCCCGCTTCCTCGCGAAGAGCTCGCGCAGCCGGGCCTGCTCCTCCCGGTTCTGCGCGTCGAAGGCAGGCCGGTTCGCCCGATCGAGCAGGCTCGACACAACGCCCACGGCCCGCGACGCGTCGAGCACGTGCACCACCGTCCCGCTGAACTCCGGCGCGATCTTCACCGCCGTGTGCTGCCGGCTCGTCGTCGCCCCGCCGATGAGCAGCGGCAGCCGGATTCCCCGGCGCTCCATCTCGCGCGCCACGCTGACCATCTCGTCGAGCGACGGCGTGATGAGGCCGCTCAGCCCGATCATGTCGGCCTCCTCGCGGAGCGCCGCCTCCAGGATCCTGTCCTGGTGCACCATCACGCCGAGGTCGATCACCTCGTAGTTGTTGCACCCGAGCACCACGCCCACGATGTTCTTGCCGATGTCGTGGACGTCGCCCTTCACGGTCGCCATCACGATCTTCCCCTGCGACGACGAGCCACCCGCGGCGGCCTTCTCGGCCTCCATGAACGGCAGGAGGTGCGCGACGGCGCGCTTCATCACGCGCGCGCTCTTCACCACCTGCGGCAGGAACATCTTCCCGGCGCCGAACAGCTCGCCGACGATCTTCATCCCGTCCATCAGCGGCCCCTCGATGATGGAGAGCGGCTTGTCGTACTTCCTCCGCGCCTCCTCCACGTCCGCCTCGATGAAGTCGACGAGCCCCTTCACGAGCGCGTGCGACAGCCGCTCCTCGACCGGGCCGTCGCGCCAGGCGAGGTCGAGCTCCTTCTTCTTGCCCTTGCCCTTCACCTGCTCGGCGAACTCGACGAGCCGCTCGGTCGCGTCCGGGCGCCGGTTGAAGAGGACGTCCTCCACCCGCTCGAGCAGGTCCCTCGGGATGTCCTCGTAGACCGCGAGCTGCCCCGCATTCACGATGCCCATGTCCATTCCGGCCCGGATCGCGTGGAACAGGAAGGCCGAGTGCATCGCCTCGCGGACGACGTTGTTCCCGCGGAACGAGAACGACAGGTTCGACACGCCGCCGCTCACGCGGGCCCCCGGGCAGGTCGCCTTGATGATCCGCGTCGCCTCGATGAAGCTCTTCGCGAAGTCGCTGTGCTCCTCGATGCCGGTCGCGATGGCGAGGATGTTCGGGTCGAAGACGATGTCCTGCGGATCGAAGCCCGCCTCCTCGGTGAGCAGCCTGTACGCGCGCTGGCAGATCGCGACCTTGCGCTCCACCGTCTCGGCCTGGCCGATCTCGTCGAAGGCCATCACCACGACCCCCGCCCCGTAGCGCCGCACGGCGCGCGCCTTCTCGAGGAAGTCCTCGGGCCCCTCCTTGAGGCTTATCGAGTTGACGATCCCCTTGCCCTGGATGCACTTGAGCCCCGCCTCGATGACCGACCACTTGGAGCTGTCGACCATGACCGGGATGCGGGCGATCTCGGGCTCGGTGGCGACGAGGTTCAGGAAGATCGTCATCGCCTGCTCGGAGTCGAGCATGCCCTCGTCCATGTTCACGTCGAGGATGTTCGCCCCGCCGCGCACCTGATCGAGCGCCACCTCCAGCGCGGTCGTGAAGTCGCCCTTCTTGATGAGCTCCATGAACCGCGCCGAGCCGGTCACGTTGGTCCGCTCGCCGATCATCAGGAAGTTCGTGTCGGGCCGGATGACGAGCGTCTCCAGGCCGGCGAAGCGCCCGAAGCCGTCGCGCTCCGCGGGCACGGGCCGCGGCCGGAGCTCCGCCGTCGCTCGGGCGATCGCGCGGATGTGATCCGGCGTCGTCCCGCAGCAGCCGCCGACGATGTTCACGAGCCCGCTCTCCGCGAACTCCGCGAGCAGCCGCGACGTCGTCTCCGGGAGCTCGTCGTACTCGCCGAACGCGTTGGGGAGGCCCGCGTTCGGGTAGCAGCTCACCCGCGCCCGGGCGAGCTTCGCGAGATCCACGAGGTACGGCCGCATGTCGCTCGCGCCGAGGGCGCAGTTGAGGCCGACGCTGAGCGGGCTCGCGTGCTCCACGCTCGTCCAGAAGGCGTCGATCGTCTGGCCGGAGAGCGTCCTGCCGCTCCTGTCGGTGATCGTCACGCTGAGCAGGATCGGCAGGCGCCGCCCCTTCTCCGCGAAGACCTCCTCCATCGCGACGAGGCACGCCTTCATGTTCAGCGTATCGAGGAACGTCTCCGCGAGGATCACGTCGACCCCCCCGTCGACGAGCCCGCGCACCTGCTCCGCGAACGCCCGCCGCAGCTCGTCGAAGCTGACGGCGCGGAACGACGGGTCGCTCACGCTCGGCGAGATCGACAGCGTCTTCGGCGTCGGCCCCATCGAGCCCGCGACGAAGCGCGGCTTGCCGGGCGTGCGCGCAGTCCACGCGTCGGCCGCCTGCCGGGCGATCTGGGCCCCTGTCAGGTTGATCTCGTAGGCGAGCGACTCGAGCCGGTAGTCGGCCTGGGCGATCGAGGTGCCCGTGAAGGTGTTCGTCTCGATGATGTCGGCGCCGGCGTCGAGGTACGCGCCGTGGATCTCGGAGATGACGTCCGGCCGCGTCAGCACGAGGAGATCGCTGTTGCCCTTGAGGTCGATCGCGTGATCGCGGAAGCGCTCGCCGCGGTAGTCGGCCTCGCCCAGGCGGTAGCGCTGGATCATCGTGCCCATCGCGCCGTCGAGGCACAGGATCCTGTGTTCGAGGATCTCTTCGATGCGCGCGGGGCGTTCGCTTCCGTTCATGACTCTGCTCATCTCCTGCGCTTCTTTCCCGTGGGGGGTTGCGGCCGCAGGGCAGCCGTTCTGCTGCGAGGGCAGGGCGGCCCGGGGCCCGCCGCCGTCCGGCTCGCGGTCCGGGTGGGGAGCGGTCGAGGCCGGCCCCAGGCGACGGCTCCAGACCGAGATTTTTATCTCTCAATCCGGATTAACAGATTGAACACTGCCGGGCCTGTCGGCCGGCGTCAAGCGTCGGTTGCGAGCGGGCGGCGGCGGTCCCGGCCGCGGACTCATCCGTCGACGCTGCGACGCTGCTGGATGAGCGGTCGGGGTCGCGTCTGGGCGCACGGGCGGGGCGAATGGCGGGCTGGTGGTATCCTTGGACGAACGGGCGGCCAGGGCGCCGCCCGACGCCGCTCCGGCTGAGGCACTGGCGGACATCGCTGAAGGTGCGTATCTTTGGCGAGCCCTGAGCACCCCACCCAGGGCACGGCCGGCCGGGCTCACCGCACGGTTCGCCTTCTGGCGGGGCGAGCGCTCCGTCAGAGACAGGACCTGCCGTCCCCCGCCGACAAAGCACGCAGAGGAGATTCCAGGATGATCACGATCACGCAGAAGGCAGCCGAGAAGGTGATGGAGATCGCGACAGCGGAGGAGCTGCTGGGGCAGGGGTTGCGCCTGCGCGTCGTGGGCGGTGGGTGCGCCGGCTTCTCGTACGACCTGTACTTCGAGGACAAGCCCACGGAGTTCGACGAGGAGTTCGAGGACAGAGGAGTCAAGCTCTACATCGACCCGTTGAGCTTCCAGTACCTGGACGGCACGGAGATCGACTACGTGGAAGGCCTCCACGGCTCGGGCTTCAAGTTCAGCAACCCGTCGGTGAAGAGCACCTGCGGCTGCGGCTCCTCGTTCTCCGTCTGATTCCGTCAGATTCCGTCTGATCAGGCGCCCGCCCTCTTCGCGGGCGTCGCTTCCGTCCTGGTTCGCGCCGCTCATCTCTGGAGCGGCCGACGCGAGATGCACACGGGTCGCGAGAGCGCGTCTGCCCGGAGCATCGCGGACTTCCTGGCTCTCTAGCGCCTCCGGTTTGGGTCGTCCCTCGCGCGGGCGAGCCTGAGGCGCATGCGCCAGCGCTTCGCAGCCATGGTGTACAAGCTGCCCGCCCGGGGCGGCATGCCAGCTGCATCGCAGCCTGGGTGGGCTGCTCTCTTCGGAATCTCGAACCAACCACTTCGGCGGCAAGTGCCGGCGAGGCGATCAACGCGATCGAGGTCCGGCCCCGGCCGACCTCGACAGCAGGAGCCGGGGTCCGGCATCGGCCGGCCTCATCAACCGAACCGGGGTCTTCGGACCTCGAAGGAAACCCTGTGCAAACGTCCCGAGATCAGGCCAGCGCGGTTTCGCGCTACATCACGCATGTTCGGCAGATCCCGGAGCTGTCGCGCGAGGAAGAAGTCGAGCTCGCTCGACGGTGGCGGGACCACGGCGACGAGCAGGCCGCAGCCGCGCTCGCGCTCGCAAACCTGAGGCATGTTGTCTCGATAGCCATCAGCTACCGGCGTTACGGGATCCCGCTCGCCGATCTCATCGCCGAGGGGAACTTCGGGATCGTCCACGCGATCCGCAAGTACGACCCGGACCGCGGAAACCGCTTCGTGACCTACGCGGCCTACTGGATCCGGGCGTACATCCTGAACCACGTCATCCACTCCTGGAGCCTGGTCGGCGTGGGCTCGGGCCCGCTCCGCTCGAAGATGTTCTTCCGGTTGCGGCGCGAGCGGGCGCGCATCGCGGGCCTCGTGGGCGAGGGGGAGGAGGGGGATCGGCTGCTGGCCGAGAAGTTCGGCGCGCCCGCGGAGAAGGTGCTGGAGATGGCTCACCGGCTGGAGGCCCGGGACGTCTCGCTCGACACGAAGGTGTTCGAGGACGGCGCCCGGTCGCTTGTCGACACGCTGCCCGCGGACGATCAGGACCAGGAGGAGCGCTTCTCGCGCGCAGAGGAGGGGGCCCTGCTCCGGGAGCGGCTGACGCAGGCGGTGGAGAACCTGGACCCGCGGGAGCGGTACATCGTCGAGACCCGGATGATGGCGGATCCCGAGGAGGAGCTGTCGCTCGCCGAGATCGGGCGTCGCCTGGGCGTGTCGCGCGAGCGGGCTCGGCAGCTCGAGGCGCGCGCCAAGAAAAAGCTGCGCGACCGCCTCCAGCCGCTGGCAGCGTAGCGATTTGCCACAGGTGAGCGGCGGGCGAGCACAAAAGCACGAAGCCCCGCCGGGGCGGAGCTTCGTGGTCGCAGGAGACGTAAGCCGAGTTCTGTTGCGCGGGGAGTCGCCCCCCTCGCGCTGGCGATCATTCCTCTAGGACGCGCGTCGCCGCGCGCCTCAAGCAGCCAACCCGGAGGCCTGGGGCGGGCAACCCTTGCCGCGGCGGCTGTCGCCGTCGCGGACGCCTCCCTACGCGGCCTTGCTCCAGGTGGGGTTTGCCGTGCCGCCCTTGTTGCCAAGGGCGCGGTGGGCTCTTACCCCGCCGTTTCACCCTTGCCGCGCGGCGAGCCAGCGGAGGCTCGGAGCCCAGCCCATCCGGGCAGGAGGCTCCTTGCCCTCGCGAAGCGCGCGGCGCGGCGGTCTATTCTCTGTTGCACTTTCCTCGAGATCGCTCTCACCGGGCGTTACCCGGCACCCTGCCCTGCGGAGCTCGGACTTTCCTCCCGCGGCCGGGTTTCCCCGCCCGCCGGCGATCGCCTGTCCCGCTGCGACGCGGCAAACATAGTCAAGAGCCGGCCGAACGCCAACACCTGAGGTCGGAGAACGGGCGGCGCGAGCCAGGGGGTGGAGCGCGCAGCGCGCGTCGTGGACCTCGGGGCACGTCACGGGCGCGATCTCGCAGAGCGCCTCGATCGCGGTACGCGGTAAGCGGTACGACAGACATCGCCGCCGCTGGGACCCGTCAAACCACCCCTGCAAGGAGAAGTCGTGTTGTCTGCATGCCGTGGAGTGTCTCGTCTTGTAGTTTCGAGGCCAAGCTCCGGCGGTGACACCGCGCGTGGTGCGGTCGACGGGGAGTGGAAGTACGGCTGAACGAGAGAGCGATATCTCGACGCGAGTCCATACCGATCGATCCTGAGGATGCCCGGCGAACGCCGGCTCCGCGTGGTCGAACTCTCTGGAGGGGCGGGAGCGGGAGCGCTGTAGAGATCCCGGGTGAAACGCTCTTTGTGTGGCGTGCTTACTCAGCGTGCCTCGTGGACACACCGCACTTCGGCGGAGGTGGCAAACGCTCCGCCTGGGGTTGCCCCCATGCTCGTATCCAGCGATCAGGGACAGGCGCGCTCCCTGTCAGGTTCAGGTGCGGCGGAGCTTCTGCGCCATCTGGGCGCCCAGTTCGGCCGAGCGGTTGGACGCCGCCTCGACCGCGTCGATCAAGGTGCGGCGGAGGCCGCCTGCCTCCAGCGTGTGGAGCCCCGCGATGGCCGTGCCGCCGGGGCTCGTCACCATGTCCTTCAGGCGGCCCGGGTGCTCGCCGGTCTCGAGCTGGAGCTTGGCGGCGCCGTACACCGTCTGCGCCGCGAGCAGCAGCGCCGCGTCCCGGCCGAGGCCGACCTTCACGCCGCCGTCCGCGAGCGCCTCGATCATCAGCATGACGTAGGCGGGGCCGCTGCCCGACAGGCCGGTCACCGCGTCGAGCAGCGACTCGTCGAGCACGACGACGCGGCCGACCGCCTGGAACAGGGTCCGGGCGATCTCGACGTCCTCGTTCGTGGCGTGGCTCCCGGCGGCGATCGCCGTGGCGCCGGCGAGCGCGATCGCCGCTGTGTTCGGCATGCTGCGGATGACGCGCGCCCCCTCGGGCAGGCGCGCCTCGATGGCGTCGATCGGCACGCCGGCCGCCACCGAGATCACGACGTCCGAGCGGCCGAGCCCCGACGAGATGGGGGCGAGGATGCGATCGACGACCTGCGGCTTGACGGCGATGACGAGGACGTCGGCCCACTGGCAGAGCGCCTCGTTGTCCTCGGTGGTCTCGATGCCGTAGCGCCCGCGGAGAAACGAGAGCCGCTCGCCCTTGAGATCGCTCGCGCGGATCTGCTCCGCGCCCACGGCGCCGCCCTGGACGAGGCCGCGGATGAGCGCCTCCGCCATGTTTCCGCCGCCAAGAAACCCGATCTTGCGTCCTCGCAGCAGACCCTCATCGCTCGCCATCGCTCGCCTCTCCTCCAGGAGGGCGCACCCTAGCAGCCTTGCCGAGCGCGCGGCTCAAATCTCGACGGACACCGCCGTCCGGCTGCGTGCCGCCGTGGACGGGCAGGCAGGCGCGGGGCCCGCTCGCCAGCACCGAGGCGAGCGCCCTTGTCAGCCGAGGCTGCGGCGTTATTGGTGCGGCGGAATGAACGCTGTCGCTCCCATGTTCGTCGATGGCAGGACGGGACCTTTCGACTGCCTGACGGAGATTTCATGATTCAAGCGGTTTCCTATCGTTCGCGCGCTTCGGCCCTCGCCTTGCTCATGGCAGCGGGGCTGGCCCTTGGCGGCTGCGGTCAACAGGCCCACGCCGCGCCGCCTTCCACCCAGGCCGCTGCCTCGCCGCAGGCCGCGGCGCCGCCGGTGGCGACCGTGACGCTCCCGCCGGCGACGGCGCCGGTGCCGGCCACCTTCGATGTCGCCGCCCTGTCAGAGCGGGTCAAGCCGATGGTCGTCAACATCACGACGACGCATGAGGTCCAGGGACCCGAAGGGCTCGACCCCTTCCAGTTCTTCTTCGGTCCGCAAGGCCCGCAAGGCGGCGGCCGGCTCAACCCGCGGGGCCAGCAGCCGACCCAGACGGCGCTCGGTACCGGCTTCATCATCGACCCGAGCGGCTACGTCGTGACGAACGAGCACGTCATCCACGACGCGTCCGGCGTCCGCGTGCGGCTCGCCGACGAGCGGGAGTTCGATGCCGAGGTCGTCGGCCGCGATCCCAAGCTCGATCTCGCGCTCCTCCGCCTGAAGGGCGCGAGCGGCCTGCCTGTGGCGCCGCTCGGGGCGAGCGAGCAGCTGCGGGTCGGCGAGCACGTGCTCGCGGTCGGCAACCCCTTCGGGCTCGGCCACACGGTCACGCTCGGCATCGTCAGCGCGAAGGCGCGCGCGATCGGCGCTGGGCCGTACGACGACTTCATCCAGACCGACGCGTCGATCAACCCGGGCAACAGCGGCGGCCCGCTGTTCAACTGGCGGGGCGAGGTCGTGGGCATCAACACCGCGATCCGGGCGGGCGCGAACGGCATCGGCTTCGCGATCCCGATCGACGCGCTGAAGGACGTGCTCCCGCAGCTCCGTGAGAAGGGCTTCGTCGAGCGCGGCAAGCTCGGCCTCCTGTTCCAGCCCGTCACGCGCGATCTCGCCAGCGCGCTCCACCTGGACGGGCCTCGGGGCGCGCTCGTCGCCGAGGTCGAGCCGGGCGGCGCGGCCGCGCGCGCCGGCATCAAGCCGGGCGACGTGATCGTGAACGTGAACGGCGTCCCCATCAACCACGCCGAGGAGCTGCGGCGCAACGTGGCGCGCAACGCGCCCGGCGCGGAGATCGCGGTGACGCTGGTGCGCGCCCAGAAGCAGCAACAGGTCACGGCCAAGCTGGACGCGCTGCAAGACGAGGAGGGCGACGCGGCGGGCCGTGAGCGGCCGAGCCAGGGCGCCCGGCCCGAGCGCCAGCTGAGCGCCGAGAAGCTCGGCATCCAGGTCTCCGAGGCCCCGGGCGGCGGGGTGCGGGTCGACGGGTTCGCCTCGGGCAGCAAGGTCCAGGAGATCGAGGTGGGCGACGTGATCCTCGAGGTGAACGGCGCCCCCGTGAAGGATGTCGCCGGCCTCCGCGCGGCCATCGGCAAGCTCAAGGACGGGTCGGTCGCCCTCCTCAAGGTGCGGCGCGGGAAGCTCGTCCAGTTCGCGGCCGTGCCGATCCCCGCGCGCTGATCCTGCGCCGGGCGTGGCTGGCGCGGCTGGCGTGCGCCGGCCTGCGCCAGCCAGGCCAACCCCGTTCCCGCGTCACCCCACGCCTCGCTGCCGGTCGGCGGCGTCCTCCCCATCCAGCGGCGCCCTCCCGGCGCGCGCCGCCTCCGCGAGCGCGCGCTTCTCTGCCTCCGTCTGCTTCACGCGCTCCTCGAGCACGTCGGTGCCGAGGTAGCGGAAGACGTAGACCCCCCCGACGAACATGCAGAGGAACAGGGTGAGCACCCGCCAGAGGATGACGTACGGCACCACGAACGCGCCGTGGACCCAGGGCGACATGAGCGCGTTCGAGCCGAGCTCGGCGACGCCGCTCGCGCCGGGCGTGGGGGTCATGTAGAGCGCGAAGTTGAGCAGCGTCTGGATCAGGACGACCTGCACGATCGGCGGGCCTACCGCGACGAACGTCGAGGGCGAGGTGGGAATGCCGAGCCCGAGCAGGATGAAGTAGGCGACGGCGAACCGCGAGCAGAAGAAGCCGAACGTGAGCAGCAGGGCGGCGGCGTAGGCGCGCTTGCCGCGGCGCATGTAGATGCGGAAGCCCTGGTGGAACTCGTCCACGCTCAGCAGCAGGCGCGCGGTCGTGGCGCCGGGGGCGGCGAGCGCGGCCTCGGCGCGGGCTCGCAGCCGGGGCACGCGCCGGGCGCCCAGCAGGGCGGCGCGCAGCAGCTTCCCGAGCGGCACCGACAGCGCGCGGACGATCCCCTTGAGGAGGGGCGGGTACGCCGCCGCGGCGATCAGCGCGACGAGGGCCGAGCCGAACATCGCGACGGTGAAGATGAGCAGCCACTCGATCTGCGGGCCCGCCTGCACGACCAGCATCCCGCCCTGCTGGAGCGCGAAGATGACGAGGGCGGACAGGAGGAAGAAGGTGATCGTGCACGAGGCGGTGAGGAGCTCGGCCGTGGCCACGTCGACGAGCCGCATGCCGCCGTGCACGAGCACGGCGGCCTGCGACGGCGCCGCGCCGGCCTGCCCGGGGGTCACCCCGGCGCAGAACATCAGCACGAACTCCGAGGTCACCGCGGTGCGGAGGCGGAGCTCGGGCCAGAGGACGCGCCCGAGGCTCCAGATCCTGAGGCCTCCGAACACGCCCTCTTGCAGCGCCAGCACGGCGCCGACGAGCAGCCAGCCCGGGCGCACGTGCGCGAACGCGGCGGTGAGGCTCGCCTGCTTGTCGTGGATCTCGCTGTAGAGGACGTAAGCGAACGACGCGAGCGTCAGCGTGACGATGAGCTGGATGCCTCGGATCAGGGTGGCGCGGTTCATACAGGGGCACGCAGCCGGGGTGATCGCATGCGCACGCCCCCTATACCCTGTCGCCGGCGCTCGCGACCGTCATGCCTGCGCTCCTCCAGATCGACACCCTCCCCGCGGCGGACCCGACCACACGACGCACGCGCGCGCCGGGTGCGAAGGCCGCTTCGCGCAGGCACTCCCTCCCTCGCCGCGCTCCCTGGGCTCCTCCAGCGCGCCGCGTTCGCCGCGGTCCTCCGTCGTCGCACCGTCGCATCGTTGCGCGCATTCGTGCCTTTCGGGGCCAGGCCGAGGAGATGTCTATTGCGTCTCCGGGGGCGGCTCGCGATGCTGCGAGCGTCATGGCGGGACGAAAGATCGCTATCAGTACCGGCGGAGGCGACGCGCCGGGGCTCAACGCTGTGATCCGCGCGGCCACGCTCGGCGCGCTCGAGCGTGGCTGGGAGGTCTGGGGGATCCGGCAGGGGTACCGCGGGCTGCTCGACGACGCTCCGGACGGGCTCATCCGCCTGGATCGCGAGCGGGTCCGGGGCATCGCGCACCTCGGGGGCACCATCCTGGGCACCGCGAACCGCGGCGATCCGTTCCACTACCCGACGCCAGGCGAGCACGGGCTCGTGCCCCGGGATCGGTCCGAGGATCTCGTGCGGCGGTTCCGCGCGGAGGGGTTCGATGCGCTCATCTCGGTGGGCGGCGACGGCTCCATGCGGATCGCGCACCAGCTGCTCCAGCGCGGGCTGCCCCTCGTCATCGGCGTACCGAAGACGATCGACAACGACGTCTGCTGCACGGACCTCACGTTCGGCTTCGACACGGCGGTCTCCATCGCGACCGAGGCGCTCGACCGGCTCCACACCACGACCGAGGCGCACGAGCGGATCATGGTCGTGGAGGTGATGGGGCGGCACGCGGGCTGGATCGCGCTCAACGCCGGGATCGCCGGCGGAGCCGAC
This sequence comes from Sorangium sp. So ce693, assembly GCF_051521375.1. Taxonomy (NCBI): domain Bacteria; kingdom Pseudomonadati; phylum Myxococcota; order Polyangiales; family Polyangiaceae; genus Sorangium; species Sorangium sp. So ce693. The sequence continues at coordinate 8,712,829 of NZ_CP150347.1, read as the reverse complement.
GCCATCCTGATGCCGGAGATCCCGTTCCGGTTCGAGGCGATCGCCGAGAAGATCCGCCTGCGGGAGTCGCGCGGGCGGCGCTTCTCCATCGTCGTGGCGGCCGAGGGGGCGCACGCGCAAGGGGGCGAGCTGATCATCAAGGACGCGGGCGACGCCTTCCGCCGCACCGCCGTGCTCGGGGGCGTGGCCGAGCGCGTGGCGAAGGAGCTCGCGGCCCGCACCGGCAAGGAAGCGCGCTCGATGGTGCTCGGCCACCTCCAGCGAGGCGGCGGACCCACGACGGCGGATCGCTTGCTCGCCCTCCGCTTCGGCGCGGCCGCGGCGCGCTGCCTCGTCGAGGACTGCGGCAGCGGGATGGTGGCGCTGCGAGCGAACCGGATCGAGCTCGTCCCCCTCGAGGAGGTCGCCGGCAAGACGAAGACGGTGCCGCTCGACTCGGACACGGTCGTCACGGCCCGTGAGATGGGCCTGTGCTTCGGAGACGAGGCGCCCGGCCACTTCGTCGCGCCCTGATCGGCGAGCGCGCGGCTCCTCCGCGGTCTTCCCCCTTCCCGGCAAGGGCCATGTAGGATTGTGCGGTATCGCGCCCGGCCGGGCGATTTCCGCTCGGCGCGCCGTCGACAGGATTGGCAGGCGGACGGCGACCGCGCGACCTGAGCTACGCCGCCAGCCTCGTGTTTGACACTCGTCGAAGGGGGCCGATATCTTGGTTTCCCCTCCGAACCCGCGCACACCCCGGAACATGACGAAAGTCCTCGTATTTGAGAGCGATCCGGCGTTTGCCGGGGAGCTCCGCACGGAATTGGGCCGCCTCGGCTGCACCGTTCAGGTGGTCGACGACGGCAACGTCGGCCTGCAGGCGGCTGCGGCCGAGCGCCCTGACCTCATCCTGCTGTCGATCGAGCTGCCACGCATGAACGGCTTCTCGGTCTGCAACAAGCTCAAGAAGGACGTGCAGCTCAAGGACGTCCCGCTCGTCATCATGTCGAGCGAGTCGAGCGAAGAGACGTTCGAGCAGCACCGGAAGCTCAGGACGCGCGCGGAGGACTACATTCACAAGCCGATCGCGTTCGGCGAGCTCCTCGAGCACATCCGCAACTATGTCCCGATCGACGGGGACGACGCGGAGGCCGATCCGATCATGATCGATGAGGCCGAGGTGCTCGAGGCCGACATCGACGAGGACTCGGGCGATCCCACGATCATCACGGCCGCCGTGTCCTCGAACGGTACGCCCGCGAGCGTCGCGCCCCCGCCCGCTGCTGCGCCGTCGGTCCCGCCGCCGGTGCCGAGGCCGCCGTCCGCCGCGCCCCCGCCGCCCGCCGCCGCCGCCCCGTCCGTGGTGCCGCCGTCCGCGGCGCCGAGGCCGCCGTCCGCCGCGCCGAGGCCGCTGTCCGCGGCGCCGCCGCCTGCCGCCATACCGTCGGCGCCCCCTGTCGCCGCCGCGCAGGAGCGCGCCCGGGCGTCAGCTCCGCCGAGGCCCCCGCAGGGCGCCGCGCCGCGGTCCGATGTCCGCAAGTCGGACGAGGACATCGAGGAGTTCATCGGCGGCGCGTTCACCCGGCTGATCCGCGACGAGGAGGAGGAGCGGACCGACGTCAGGCCCTCGGTCGCGCCGTCGACGCGGACGCTGGCGCCCACGAAGACGCCCGTACCAGCCTCGGCGCCGCCGCCCGTGAGCTCGTCGCCGGTGGCCGCGTACCGGGCGCCGGTCTCCGAGCGCGGGGCCGCGTACCGGGCTCCGATCTCCGAGCGCGGAGCCGCGTACCGGGCGCCGATCTCCGAGCGCGGGCGGCTGACCCCTGCGCCGCCCGCGCCGCCCCGCTCCGACGCCGACCCGGCCGAGATCGAGCGCCTGCGTGGCGAGCTGGACAGATCCAAGGGCGAGATCGTCCGCCTCACCAAGGAAGTCGCGGCCGCGCGCGCGACCTCGCTTCGCCTCGAGGGCGAGCTCTCCTCGGCGAACGACGGCAGCCAGGAGGCGGCCCGCCTGCGGCGCGAGCTCGACGAGCTCAAGGTGAAGCTCGCGGCCGGCGGCGGCGCCGGCTCCAGGCCCGGCGGCGTGTCGAGCCGCGAGTTCCTGGATCTGCGCGAGGCGCTGAACAAGAAGGACAAGGAGATCCTCGCGCTCCGCGACCAGATGTCGCGCAAGGACAAGGAGCTGCTGGAGCTCCGGGATCAGTCGCTGTCGCTCGAGCGGGAGAAGGCCGATCAGGTCGACAGGATCCTGGAGCTCGAGCGCGCGAGCGAGGACCTCGACGGGCAGGTCGCGTCGCTCCGCGCGGACAAGGAGCTCGCCGCGAAGCGCGCCGACGACTTCAAGGCGCGCGCGGAGAAGCTGCAGGGGCAGATCGCCGCCCGCGACGCGGATCTCTCGGCGGCCCGGCAGGCGCTGATGGACGCGGAGGCGGCGCACACCGAGGCGCTGCGCGCGGCGGCGGACGAGAAGACACAAGCGATCGCCGCCGTCGAGGCCTCGGCGCAGCGCGAGCTCGAGGAGAGCGCGCAGGCGGAGCGCGAGCGCTTCGAGCAGGCGGCCGCGGGGCACCGGGCGGAGATCGAGCGGCTCAACGCCGAGCACGCCGCCCGGCGCGAGCAGCAGGCTGCCGAGCATCGCGCCGCCACCGAGAAGCTGACCGGCGAGCACGCCGCCGCCACCGAGAAGCTGGCCGGCGAGCACGCCGCGGCGCTGGACCGCCTCCGGGCCGAGCATGCGGCGGCGGCGGAGGGGGCGAAGACCGAGCACGCCGCTGCCATGGAGGGCCTGCGGTCCGAGCACGCCGGGGCGCTCGACGCGGCGAGGCGCGAGCACGAGGCCGCCGTCGAGGCGCTGCGGCGCGAGCACGAAGCCGCGACGGAGCGGCGCGACCGGGAGCACGCCGCTGCGCTGGACACGGCGCGCAGCGAGCACGCCGCCGCGCTGGACACGGCGCGCAGCGAGCACGCCGCCGCTCTGGAGCGCGCGCAGGCGGAGCACGCCGCCGCGCTCCAGGGGACTCGCGCCGAGCACGCCGCCGCGCTCGAGAAGCAGCAGGCTGGGCACGCGTCCGAGCTGGAGTCGCTGCGGGGCGAACACGCGTCCGAGCTGGAGTCGCTGCGGGGCGAACACGCGTCCGCGCTGGAGTCGCTGCGGGGCGAACACGCGAGCGCCGTCGAGGCGCTCCGGAGCGAGCACGCGGACGAGATCGGACGGCGGGATCGCGAGCACGCGAGCGCGCTGCAACGCCTCCAGACCGAGCACGCGCGCGCGCTCGAGGGGCAGGCCGAGGAGCACGCGCGGGCGGTCGCTCAGCAAACGGAGGAGCACGCGCGGGCGCTCGCGGCCGCGCGAGAGAGCTTCGCAGCGCAGCTCGCGGCGCGGGAGCGCGAGTTCATCGAGGAGCGCGAGCAGGCCGTCCGCGACGCCGAGCAGGCCCACGCGAAGCGGGTGGCCGAGCTCGAGGAGCGCGCCGCCGAGCGGCAGGCGCAGCTCGAGGCCGCGCACGCGCAGACGCTCGCCGACACGCGCGCGGCGCACCAGGCCGAGACCGCCGAGCGGGAGGCCGCCTGGGCGGCGCAGCGGCGCGAGCTGGACGAGGTCGCCCGCGGCCTCTCCACCGAGCTCGGGCAGGCGCGCAGCCAGATCGCGAACCTCGAGGCCCGGACGCAGGAGCTCGATCAGCAGCTGGAGCAGCGCGCGGGCGAGCTCTCCGCGGCCGCCGCGGAGCGCGAGCGCTTGCTGGGCGAGCTCGCCGAGCGGGCGCAATCCATCGAGGCGCTCCAGGGCCGGCTCGCCGAGGCCGAGCGGCGCGGGAGCGAGCTCGGCGCTCAGCTCTCGCAGCGGACCGAGGAGCGCGACACCCTGCGGGCGCACGGCGAGCAGCTCACCGAGCATCTCGCCGTCGAGCGCGCCCGCCTGCAGAAGGCACGCTCGAAGTGGGGCGAGGACCGCGTCTCGCTCGAGCGCGCGCGGGAGGCGCTCGCCGCGGCGCTGTCGCAGATCGATCAAGCCGAGGCGCTCTCGATCGAGTGAGCCCTCGGCGCTCCCTGGAGGGCGCTCGGGGCGATCAGCGCGAGAGCGCGGCCGCCCCGAACGCCTCGGGGAGCAACGCCGACAGCGAGGTGGTCCGCGGCGCGACGCCGTCGGCCTCGGCGGCGATGAGGCGGATCGGGAGATCCACGGCGAACTCCGCGAGGGTCTGCCGGCACATGCCGCACGGACTCCCGAGCACGGGCCCGCTGGTGGCGACGGTGAGCGCGATCGGATCGCGCTCGCCGGCCGCGACCATCTGCACGATGGCGGAGCGCTCCGCGCAGATGGTGAGCCCGTACGAGGCGTTCTCGACGTTGCAGCCGGTGAACACGCGGCCGGATCGCACGACGATCGCCGCGCCCACCCGGTAACTGGAGTACGGCGCGTGCGCCCTCGTCCGGACGGCGAGGGCGGCCCGGTCGAGCGCGTCCCAGTCGATCGCCTGCGCCGCCTCGGTGGAGGCGGGCGCGTCGCCGGCGTCGTGGCGGGCGTCGTGCGGAGCGCGGCTCACGACGCCGAGCTCCCGGCCGCGACGTCGGCGCCTACGCGGCGGACCCACGCCGAGAGCAGCGCCGTGAACCGGGCGCGCGCCTCCCGGGCCGTCTCCTCGACCTCCTTGTGGTCGAGCTCGCGCTTGGTCAGCCCCGCGGCGAGGTTCGTGACGCACGAGATGGCCGCGGCCGGCACGCCCATGTGCCTGAGCGCGATGATCTCCGGGACCGTGCTCATCCCGACCGCATCGGCCCCGAGCGTGCGCAGCATGCGGATCTCGGCGGGCGTCTCGTACGTCGGCCCGAGCAGCGCGGCGTAGACCCCCTCGCGCAGGGCGACGCCCGCGTCGTCCGCCGCCGCCCTGGCGAGCTCGATCAGCCGCGGATCGTGCGCGTAGGTCATGTCGGGGAAGCGCTTGCCGAGCGCCTCGTCGTTCGGCCCGACCAGCGGGTTCGCTCCCATCAGGTTCAGGTGATCGGTGAGCAGCATCAGGTCGCCGGCGGCGAACCCCAGGTTGATGCCGCCGGCCGCGTTGGTCAGCAGCACGGCGCGACAGCCGAGCCGGGCGAGCACCCGCACGCCGAACACCACCTTCGCCAGCGGGTGCCCCTCGTAGAGGTGCGCGCGCCCCTGCAGGCAGGCGACCGGCACGTCCCCGACGCGGCCGGCGCAGAGGAAGCCGGGGTGCCCGGCGACGGCCGGCCGGGGCATGCCGGGGATGTCCGCGTAGGGCACCTTCACGAGCTCGGCGAGCTCGTCGCCCCAGCCGCCGAGCCCTGATCCCAGCACCACACCGACGCGCGGAGGCACTGGAATTCGTTCACGAATGACGCGCGCGGCTTCGTCGAGCTCAGGCAGGAGGGTCACCGCGACAAGCTACCCCAGGGCCGCGCAAAGGGTAAACGTCGCAGCGTAAACGTCGCAGATGCACGGCGGCGCCGCGCGTGATAGGGTCGCCGCCCTTTCGGGGCAAGTGACGACGATGGGTACCAAGATCGAAGATTTCTTGAAGGAAAAGAAGATCGACCCCCGCCGCATCATCGCGGCGTCGGTGAAGATCGAGCGGCTGCAGCCGGAGGATCGGGCGATCCGCCTGACCAAGCGGCTGGCGCGTGGCAGCGAGGACGCCGCCAAGAAGAAGGAGGCAGCCGGGACCAAGAAGCCGCGCAGCGGTCGTCCCGTGACCGACCGCACGCTGAGCGCCGCGCTGCAGGGCAAGCCGATCAGCGGCCCCGCGAAGACGCGCGTGCTTCGCGCGGTCAACCGGCTCCTCGAGCAGAAGAAGCAGGAGAAGGTCGAGCTGTCGGCGCTCTTCGACCTGCCGAAGAAGGGCGGCGCGGCGGGGGCCGAGGCCGCGGGCTGAAGCCGACGGGGACGACCCGGACGGCGCCGCGATCTTTCGGACTCACCCGGCTGGAGCGCTCGTTGGCCTGAGGCCGGCGCGGGCTCCAGCCGGGCCTTTTTTGTCAGGGGCTGAAGGCGCTCGCTACACGCGATCGCGGCGGCGGGAGCCGAGATCGAGCAGGTCGGCGGCGACGAGGGCCACGGTCAGCGATACGGCGATGAAGATCATGCGCCGGAAGGTCGCGCCAATGTGGCTCAAGGAACAACTTTTCTGCGTTCGGCGTAACCGCCGCCCGTGGGGGAGCGACCGTGCGGCGCCATGAATGATCCGGCGGCTCGGCGCATCAGAGCCCTCCGTGCATACCGTGGCGGTCGAGACGGGGGCGCTGTGGGTGCACCTCTCGCGGTCGTTCTTCCCTGGTGACACGGCTGCGCCGGACGGCCGTGGCGACGACCTGCCCGAGTGCGCTGCCAGAGACGCCCACGCGGCGCTCGACGTCGCGTTTGCGGGCGGTGACCGCGCTCGTCGTCCGGCGCTCGTCGTCTCTCCGTCGAGCTCCATGAGCGCCGAGGGGGCGGGTAGGCTTCCGCAGGTGACCGAGCCCGACGACGGGGGCGAGTGGATACGCCGCTTCCAGAGCGGTGACCCGACGGCGTTCGCAGAGATCTTCCGCCGCTACCGCCGCGACGTCGCGCGGCTCGTCTTCAGGATGCTCGGGCCGACCGCCGACGTCGAGGACGTCATCCAGGAGGTGTTCATCCAGGTGCACCGGAGCCTGGGCGACTTCCGGGGGCAATCGAAGTTCACGACGTGGCTCCACCGGGTGACGGTCAATGCCGTGCTGATGGCGCGGCGCGCTGCCCGCTGCCGGCCGGTGTTCGTGGGCGAGCTCGGCGTCGATATCGAGGTGGACCGCGGCATGCTCCCGGACGAGGACGCCGCTCGCGCTCGCAGGATCGACGCCTTTCGGCGGGTGCTGGAGCGCCTGCCCGAGAAGAAGCGGGTCGTCTACGTCCTGCACGAGCTCGAGGGGATCCCGCCGACCGAGATCGCCGAGATCGTCGGCGCGCCGGTCCTGACGGTGCGGACGCGCCTGTTCTATGCGCGCCGCGAGATCGAGGCGATGATGCGCGCCGAGCCCGCGCTCGCCCAGCTCGCCGCCGAGCTGGCCGAGGGCGGCGCGGACAAGCCGGACGGCGCCGGTCCGGCAGCGGCGCGCGCGCGCGTTTCCGTGGGGGGCGCCGCCGTGGGATATCCCGCGGCGGATCCATCGGCTGTCGACGCGGAGGACGCATGAGCGGCGCAAAGCACTACGACCGGGCACGCGAGCACATGGAGCGGTTGCTCCGTGCCGAGGAGCCGCCCGAGCCGCGCTGGGAGACCATCGAGCGCGAGCTGTTCGCGCGGATCGAGCGGGCCGCTCCTGTCCACCGCGCCGCGCCGCCGCAGCGATCGCCGCTCGGGCGCGCGCTCGGGTTCGCGGCGGCGGCGGCGGCCATCGCGTTCGCGGTCCTCGCGGCCGGGCGCTCCGCGCCGCCCGTCACGGCGACGTCGACGCCGCCGCGCGCCCGCGATCTCGCCGAGGTCCCCGCGGCAGCCGGCGGCGACCGGGCGTCCGGCGACCTGGACTTCCGCGCCCTCCGGCCTGGCGACTCGATCGAGACCGCTGACCACGCGGTCTCCTTCGTCGACGTCGGCTCGGTGCGCTGGACGCTCCTGCCGGACAGCCGCGCCGTCGTGCGCGCGGTGGGCGCGGCGGGGGTCGGCCACGTGATCTCGCTCGAGCGGGGCTCGGTGCGCGCCGACGTCGTCACGCGCGCGCCCGAGGAGGGGCTCGTCGAGGCGTTCGCCGTCGAGGTGGACGGCACCCGCGTCGCGGTGCACGGCACGCTCTTCACCGTGACCCGGCTGGAGGGCCGCGTGGAGGTCGACGTGGAGCACGGCACCGTCGCGGTCGGCCCCGCGGCGTACCGCGGCGCCACCACCGCGCACCTCCTCGTCGGCCCGTCGCGCGGCACCTTCTCGCTCGACGGCGGCCGCGAGGCGCGCCTCCTCGATCGCCCCGCGCCGCAGGGCGGCGCCGCCGAGGTCGCGCCGCCGGAGCCTGCGCCTGCGCCTGCTCCGCCCCAGCCGGCCATCGGCGCGCGTCCGCCGGGCGGAGCCGCTCTGGCCCCGGCGGTCGTGGCTCGCGCGGAGGAGCCCGCCGCCCCGTCGGTCGCCGAGCCGAATGCGCCGCTGTCGCCGCTGACGACCGAGCCCCAGCCTGCCCTCGCGCCGCCGGTCCCGGAGGCGCAGGAAGCACCTAGCCCGCCGGCGCTCACGCCGGCCTCCGTGCAGTCGCTGCTCTCGAGCTGCTTTGCGCGGGAGAGCGCGGGCAGCAGGTCCTCGGTCCGCCGCTCGATCGTCTCGACGCTGCACGTCTCCGTGCGCCCCGACGGCAGCGTCGCCGCCCTGCGCTTCAACCCGCCGCTCCGCCCGGCGCTGCAGTCCTGCGCCGAGGGCCTCTACCGAGGTCGCTTCGCGGGAGGATCGAGGCAGCTCGACATCCCCCTGACCATCGACGACTGAGCGGCGGCCACCCGCTTCGGAGACGGGCCCATCTCGACGTTTTCGGTGCTCGAGTGCGCCTGCGCGCCGAAAACGTCGAGATGGACCCGTCTCCTGTGCGGGTGGCCGCCGCTCTAGACTGCCGCTCTAGAGCGAGCCTAGGAGCTGGGTGAGCGCGTAGGTTTCTCGCGCGCCCATCACGCCGAACTGCACTCCCATCCCCTCGGGGGTGGTCCATCGTACAACCGACGGGATCACGGCGGCCTGCTTCAGTCCTTGCAGGGACAGCAGCACCTCGACGGTCGCGCCGAAGGGAGCCGGCGAGCTCGTCTCGATGAACATCCCGCCGAGGCTTAGGTCGCGGCATATCGCGTCGACGCGCGGGCCGTCACCGATCCGGAACGCGATCGAGAGCTCGATTTGCTTGCGCGGGTGCTTCCGGTGATCTCGCACGTTCCTCGCTGGCTAGCTGCGCGGCGCTGAGGCGCGCCGCGTGGGGTATTCTGGAGCGCAGAGGAGACGATCAATGTCGCGAGCCGAGAGCGTCGCTGTCAAGCGCCGGGAGCCGCACTCGAGTTCTTCTTCGAGTCGCTCGAGTCGCTCGAGCAAAAGCGGCAGCAGCAGCACCCCCGCGGTCGCGTCGTCCACGAGGGCCGACGCGGGGGCGCGCCGCGGCTGGAAGCGGCACCTCGAGGGCTGGGAGCCAGGGCTCGTGGCCGTGTTCATCGCGGGCTCGGCCGCGGTCCTCGCCGTGCCGCGGTCGGTCGAGCCGGCCGAGCTGCCGCTGCCGCTCGCGGACGCGCGAGCCCTCGCGCGCGTGCGAGACGCGGACATCACCCGCGCTCGCGAGGCCGAGGAGCTCGGGCTCGACACCGAGGTGCGCGAGCTCGGCTCCGCCGTCCGCGCGTTCGGGCTCGTGGACGCCGACGCGGATCATACCGAGGCCGAGCTCCTGGCCGCGCGCGCGCGCGTGACCGGCGCCGTGGGTCCCGCCCTCGCTCAGGGGGACGAGGCGGTGCTCCGGCTGCGCGCCTACCAGCTGAGAGCGTTCGTGCGCGAGGTGCGCCGCTTCGAGGCGACAGGCGAGGAGTCCGACGAGCTGCGCGAGCTCGGCGGCGACTTCGTCGGGCTGCTCCGCCGAAACGCCTGGCTGGAGCAGGGGGAGGCGCAGCGCGGCGGCGGGGAGGGGGCCCGCCGCGTCGCCATGGATGGCGTCGTGCTCGGCGTGCTCTTCAAGAAGCGCTGGAGCGCCATCGTCGGCGTCCAGCGAGATCCGTTCGCCCCGGCGCTCGACGAGGAGCGCGCGCTGTTCAAGTTCTTGCTCGCGCACCCGACCGTCGCCGCGAGGAGCGCGCAGGCCCTTCCTGCTCCTCCCGACGAGGAGACCGCGGCGCGTCTTGAGCAGGCGGGCGGCTCGGGGCCGCGCGCGCCCGCGGCGGCGATCCGCGCAGCGGAGGCGCGGCGCGCCGAGGAGCAGTATCGCCTGAAGAAGATCGACGAGATCGCCGCGCTCGACCCCTCCTATCCCAGGCACCTCGCCCGCGGCGTCACCCTCTATCGGCTGGGGAGCTTCATGCAATCGGCGGAGGCGTTCCGCAGCCACCTGGACCAGCACCCCGACGGGGCGCACACGCTTCGAGCGCAGAACTACCTGCGCGCCGCGCTCGAGCGCGCGCGCGAGGAGCAGTTCTAGGAACGGTCTCCAGTCGACCGCGCCGAGCGATCGCGGCCGCGACGCATCCCCCGGGGCGGGTGCTACGGGCCCCTGCGCATCCCGCCCGGGCGGTAGGGTCGCCCGCTGATGCCCTTGGCAGGGTTGCCTTGCCCGCCGCGCCCTCGGCGCGTCTCCATCTCGTTCCAGATCCCCTGCTTGGCCGAGGCCTGTAGGAACCGGCGAGCGGCCGGAAATACCTCCTGCTCCTCGCACTCGACGTGGCGATGGTGCGCGACGCGCAGGTCCTCGATGAGCTGAGGGATCGTCTCCACGGCCTCGGGGCCGCCGTCTCTGTCGATCGCGGCGCGCAGCGCGTCGATCGCGCGCTGTTGCGCCTTGTGCTCCTGCCGGAGACGCTCGAGGGTCGGCGCGATCGCCTCGAGCACCGCGAGCCGCGGGTACAGCGAGCGCTCCTCGTCCTCGCGATGCCGGCTCATCGACCGCTCGAAGTAGGACACCACGCTGGAGAGACCCTCGAGCGCGGCGGCGCGCCCGCGCGGCTCGCTGAGCGCCCGCGCGGCGCGCGCGAGATCGTTCAGGTTCTCTTCCAGGCTCCGGTGAGCGGCGGTGAGCTTCTCGAGCGGATCGTTCCGGTCATCGGACATTCATCGATGATCGAACGACAAGGCGCACGCGTGGAAGCCCTTTATTCCTTCCACGCGCTGTTGGCGCGCAGCGTCGCGCGCTCCGCGCGCCAGTAGCGCTCCGCGTCGCGCGCTCCGCGCTGGTCATCCGACCAACTCGCCACCTGACCAGCGGAGACCCCATCACACATCCGGCGCCGGCCATCCCGCGCGGGATCGCTGGCGCGGTCTACGGAAGGCCCGCGTTGCGGGGCAGATCGAGGTGCAGCACGGGCGCAAGCATCTCGCGCGCGAGGTGCACCTCGAGCAGGTCGATCACGGGGCTCTTCGACACCGCGCGGAGACGCTCGTCCGCGCCGGCATCCCCCGCCGCCTTCCTGGCCATCGCCGTGTAAAATTGCGCCTCCACCCGCTGCGCCGCGCTCCGGGCGAGCCTGCCGAGATCCGCGTCGTTGAGCCCACCGTTCGCCCAGGCCGCGAGCTTCCCCGTCCAGGACGCGCGGCTCGTCGCGCTGTCCAGCGCGCGGCCCGCGGTGCCGTCGGTCGCGACGCCGAGGGCGCGCTCCAGCAGCAGGACCCAGAGCCCGCCGTAGACGAGATCCTCCTCGTCCACGTTCGCCTCGAGGCCGCGCTTCAGCGCGCGCCGCGCGGCGGGGAGATCGCGCTCCACGAGCGCACGCCCCACGGCGTCGAGCATCGTGGCGCCGAGCTGCGGCGGCTCGGCCGCGACCAGGGCGAACGCCCGGTCGTACGCCCGGGTCGCGCCCTTCTCGTCGCCATAGCCGTCGAGGATGCGCCCGAGCAGCCGCTCCGTCCGCGCCTTCGCGCCGGGATCCCGGGCGCGCTGCCGGGTGTCGAGCGCGGCGGCGAGCGCCGCGTCGAGCGACTCCTTCGCCCGGTCCTGCGTGCCAGCGTCGCGGTGGAGCTCGAACGCGAGCAGGTGCGCCTGGATGATCTCGAGCGGCGCGCTGCGCGCGTCCGGCGCGCCCAGCGCCCGCCGCACGTCCTCGAGCGCGGCCTGGGGCTCGCCGGACTGCCGCTCGGCCATCGCGAGCAGCGTGAGCCCGTTGACCGTCGGCTCGGCCGCCGTCGCCGCGCGGAGCAGCGGCAGCGCGGCCACGAGGTTGCCAGCGCGCAGCTCGACCGACGCCATGAGGGAGCGGACGCGCGCGCCCGACGGATCGAGCGCGCCGCCGCCGCGCGCCGCCCGATCGGCGAGCACGAGCAGCGGCCCCGCCGCGTTGTAGGTGCGCCGGGCCGCCTCGAAATCGTCGTTCGACGCCTCCTCCGAGAGCGCGCTCAGCACGAGCCCGAGCGCGGCCCCGAGCGCGCCGGGGCTCGGCCGATCGCCGAGCGCGCCGGCGATCACGAGCGGCGTCGCCTCGGACATGCCGAGGCGGATCATCACCTGGGAGAGGAGCGTGGCGCTGTCGTAGTTCAGCGGGTCGCGCCGGTAGGCCTCGAGGGCCGCGCCCCAGATCGCCCCGTCGAGCAGATCCTGCCGCATCCCGGTCTCCGCGTCGCGCTCCTGCGCCTCGTGCTGCGCGAAGGCGGCGGCGAGCGCCTGCCACGAGACCGCGTCGTCGTCGGTGGCGGCGGCCTTGAGCCGCTGGTAGAGGCCCGGCGGGATCACCCGGCGCACGCTCGTGCGGTCGATCTGGTCGATCGCGCCCTTCGCGTCCCCGAAGCGGAGGAACAGCGCCGCCAGGCTCGCGCCGCCCGACTCCAGCGCGCGCGCCGCCTCGACCGCCTCCTCGCGCTCCGGCCTCGCGCCGCCTTGCCGGTACTCGATGTTGAACTCGATCGCTCGATCGATCCACGCCACGGTGGCGGCGGCCGCGCGCTGGATGGACTCCGCGCGGCCGTCGACGAGGGCGCGCGAGACGGCCGCGCGCTGATCCGCGCCGAGCTGCTCGAGCGGCCCGCCGGTGCGCGTCTCCTTCATCCATTGCTCGAGCGCGGCGAGGTGCTCGTCGCTCTCGGCGCGGGCCCGGCTCCCGCTCGGCAGCGCGGCGGAGCGGAGCTCCATGAGGGCCCGCACCCGCCCCTCGTCGCCGCGCGGGCTCAGCCGCTCGATCGCGCCGGCGACGGCGCGCTCGCCCACGGCGTCGATCATCTCGGCGCGCCCCTCGCCGGGACGGACGAGGGAGAGCGCGCCGAGGACGCTGTCGACGGCCCGGTCGGGCTGCCCCGCGTTGAAGCGCCCCGCGGCGTGCGCGAGCTGCCTGCGGACCACGCCGATGAGCAGGCCGGTGCGCTGCGGGCTCTGCTTGCCGTCGCGCACGATCGTGTACAGGCTGGCGGAGAAATCGGCGTCGCGGACCTCGACGGCAGCGACGCGGCCCTCGGCGCCTGGCGGCCCCTTCGCCCCCGGCGAGCCAGAGGCCGCGCAGGCGACGGGAGAGAGCGCGAGGGCGAGCGCGGCGAGACCCCGAGCGAGACGGCGCCGAGGGAACAGGGGCGGCAGCGACATTGCGAGCCAGTGTACACGGGGGAAGCGTGAGCGCATCCCCTCGGGGGCCGCTCCGTCTCCGGCGCTACCGCGAGCCGTCGCCGAGCTTGCGGCCGAGCAGCTTGGAGGCGAGCGTCTCGCCGAGCTCGCTCATCATCAGCTGCTCGACCACCGCCTCGGTGGCGCCGCGCTCCGCGTCGCTCGCGTACTGGAACTCGATCCCCATCCCCGCCGGAGCCGACTCTGTCGCCTCGGCGGACGTGACGATCCACTTCACCCGCCCGCGAAGGCGGAGCGGCTCGGCCAGGTTCCGGATCGAGAGGGCGAACACGAACTCGGTGCCGATCGCGAGCGGGCGATCCGTCCGGATGAACGTCCCGCCTTTCGAGATGTTGCGCGTGTAGTCGGCGAAGAACGTGTTGAGCCGTTTGTACTCTACGCTCAGCTCGATCGCGGCGCGCTGGGCTGAGCGGCGGTCAGCATCCGTCACGGGACCCACCCTACCACGGCGCATGCGGGCCAGAGTAAAGTCGCCGGTCATGGAACTCGGTGGGGTCAGGGCCGCGCTGGCGGCCGGGCGAAACACGATCGAGGCGACGCTCGCCGCCGGCCGGGCGGTGACGCAGGCAGGGCTCCTCGCCGCGCTGCGTTGGCCGGGGCTCAGGGTGCTCGCGCGCGAGCTCGCGAGGGGCAAGGCGAACCCGTCGCTCCTGTTCCGCTTCCACGCCGAGAACAGCCCGCACCGGATCGCCGTGATCGAGCCGCGGAGCCTCGCAAGCCTGGCGTCCCGCGCGGAGGAGCGAGGCGCGGGGCCGCCGGCCGAGGATCGGGTCTACTCGTTCTTCGCGCTGAACGAGGCCATCGATCGGCTGGGCTACGCGCTCGACCGGCGCGGCGTCGGCCCGGGCGTCACCGCGCTGCTCGCGCTCAAGAACCGCCCCGAGTTCCTGATGTGCCAGGTCGCGCTGGCCCGCGTCGGCGCGTCCGTGGTGACGGCCTCGTGGCGATCGACCCCCGCGGAGCTCGCCTACCTCGCCGGCCACGCCGGGGCACGCCTGCTCCTGTTCGACTCGGACATCGCCGGCGTGATCCGCGAGGCCGCGCCGCGGCTCGAGGGGATCCCGCCCGAGGAGATGATCGCGATCGGCGAGCGCGTCCCGGGCTTCTCGCACCTCGACGACGTCCTCGCCGCGTTCGACGATCTCGCCGCCGAGCGGGGCGCCTCGCCGGATCGGAGCGAGCGCGCCGCGGTGGTGATGTACACGTCCGGCACCACCGGCAAGCCGAAGGGCGCGGTGCGCGGCTTCGGCGGCGGCATCGTCCTGCCGGCGCTCGGGGCCATCGGCGCGACCCCGATGCGCGCGGGGGACGTGCACCTCGCCGTGTGCCCGCTCTACCACCTCACGGCGCTCGGCTTCGTCAACCTGTCGCTCATCGTCGGCGCCACGATCGTGATCCTCCCGGAGTTCCAGCCCGAGCTCTTCCTCGAGGCGATCCAGCGGTACCGCGTGACCACCACCGCGGTCGTCCCGACGATGCTCCACCGCGTCCTCGAGCTCGGCGAGGCGCGGCTCCGCGCCTACGACACGTCGTCGCTCACCGCGATCTTCGTGGGGGGCGCGCCGCTCTCGCCGACGCTCGCGGCGGAGGTGATGGCGGCGTTCGGCGACAGGCTCTTCAACTTCTACGGCGCGACCGAGACGGGCATCGTGACGATCGCGGGCCCCGAGGATCTGCGCGCCTCGCCGGGCACCATCGGGCGCCCCGTCGCCGGCAGCGAGCTGCTGCTCCTGCGCGAGGACGGGACGCCGTGCCGGGACGGCGAGGTGGGCGAGCTTTACGTGAGGAGCTCCTTGCTGGTCTCCGGCTACCACGGGGATCCCGGCGCCACGCGCGAGTCGACGCGCGACGGCCACTTCTCTGTCGGCGACCTCGCCCGCCGCGACGCGCGCGGCTGCTACCACCTCGAGGGCCGCAAGCGGGAGCTCATCATCTCGGGGGGCGAGAACGTGTACCCCGCCGAGGTGGAGTCGGTCCTCCACGAGCACCCGGCGGTCGCCGAGGCGGCCGTGGTGGGCGTCCCGGATCGCGACTTCGGGGAGCGCGTGCGCGCGGTCGTCGCCCTGCGCCCCGGCGCGGCCGCGAGCGAGGGCGACATCAGGGCGCACTGCCGCGCGCGGCTCGCGGGCCCGAAGGTCCCGCGCGAGGTCGTCTTCGTCGGCGCGCTGCCGCGCAACCCGACGGGCAAGGTGATGAAGCGCGAACTCGCCGGGCCTGAAGGGAAATCAGCGGATTAGGCGGCCCGGTAGCCGCTGTCCCGGGAGGGCGATCGATGCTATTTCGCACGTCGTGCGGGATCCGTACGAAGTATTGGGCGTCGAGCGTTCCTCGACGCAGGATGAAATCAAGAGCGCCTTCCGGCGGCTCGCCGGCCAGCACCATCCCGACAAGAACCCGGGGGATCAGGGCGCGCACGTCCGCTTCAAGGAGCTGAACGCGGCCTACCAGATCCTGAGCGATCCGCAGAAGCGCGCGGCGTTCGATCGGTTCGGGCCCGCCGCCGTCGGCGCCTCCGCCGGCTCGGGGGTCCCGGGCGTGCCCTTCGACATGCAGGACCTCAACCTGGACGCCATCTTCGGCGATCTCCTCGGCGCCCTGGGCATCCGGGTCGGCGACCGCGGGACGCTGCAGAAGGAGGTGCGGATCACCTTCGAGGAGGCGGCGTTCGGCTGCGCGAAGGAGATCACCTACGATCGCGTCGAGCCGTGCGGCGACTGCGCCGGCTCGGGCTCCGCGCCGGGCGCGTCGACCGAGCGCTGCTCGGCGTGCTCGGGCCGCGGCCGCGTCCGGATGCAGCAGGGGATGTTCCCCATCGCGATCGAGCGCCCCTGCGGGCGGTGCCGCGGCACGGGGCGGATCGTGACCGACCCGTGCAGGACGTGCCGCGGCGCCGGCCTCGCGGCGAAGCAGAAGACCATCGAGGTGACGATCCCTCCGGGCGTGGAGAACGGCGCGACGCGGCTCGTGGAGCGCGGCGGCAACGCCGTCCGCTCCGACCGGGGGCCGGGCGATCTGGAGCTCACCATCCGCGTCTCGCCGCACGAGCTCTTCCGCCGCGTCGGCGACGACGTTGTGTGCTCCGTGCCGATCTCGTTCGCGCGCGCGGCGCTCGGCGGCGAGCTGGAGATCCCGACGCTGGAGGGGAAGGGCCGGCTCCGCATCCCCCCGGGCACGCAGCCCGGCGCGGTGCTCCGGATCAAGGGCAAGGGCATACCGCGCCGCGTCGTGGGCGGGCGCGGCGACCAGCTCGTCGAGGTGAGCGTCGAGGTGCCGACGCAGCTCACCGCGCCGCAGCGGGAGCTCATCGCGCAGCTGGCGAAGGAGCTCGGCGAGAACGTGCAGCCTCAGCAGGCCACCTTCATGGAGAAGCTGAAGGGGCTGTTTGGTTGACCTGGCGCGCGGCCGCGCGCGATCCTCCGCGCTGTGCTGAACGCCGAGGCACGGGCCCTGCCTCGAGCGCCTGAGCCGACATGGCGACGGAGGGATGGGACATGGACAAGGCGAAGTTCATCGACGTCCTGAGCGACTCCACCGGAGAGACGGCGGAGAAGGCCGTGCGCGCCGCGCTCCTCCAGTACCCGGACGCGGGGGTGCAGATCCGACTCCACACCCGGGTGCGCACGCCGGAGGTCGCGCGGCCGGTGCTCGAGCGCGCGGCCCGGGAGGGCGCGCTCGTCGTGTTCACCGTGGTCAGCCCCGAGCTGCGCGAGTTCGTGCACGCGTCCACCGCCGAGCTGAACATCGAGGCGATCGATCTGATCGGCTCGCTCATCGTCCGGCTCGGCACCTTCCTCGACCGGGAGCCGATCAACCTGCCGAGCGCGATGCTCCCGCTGAGCGAGGAGTACTTCCGGCGCATCGAGGCGGTGGAGTTCGCGGTGAAGAGCGACGACGGCAAGGAGCCGCGGAACTTCAGGCGGGCCGACATCGTGCTCGTCGGCGTCTCGCGCACATCGAAGACGCCGCTGTCGACGCTGCTCGCGCAGCGCGGCCTCAAGGTCGCGAACCTCCCCCTGGTGCTCGGCGTCCCGCCGCCGCTCGAGCTGATGGAGGCTCCGCAGGATCGGGTCATCGGCCTGACCATCGGGATCGATCAGCTCTGCGAGATCCGGCAGGCGCGGCTGCGCCAGCTCGGGATGCCCTCCGAGACCAACTACGCGATGCGCGAGCACGTCCGGCAGGAGCTGGACTACGCGAACCGTCTCTTCGCCGCGCACCCGGAGTGGCCGGTGGTCGACGTCACCCGGCGCGCCATCGAGGAGACGGCGGTGATCATCCTGGAGCACCTGAAGGAGCGCGACGAGCGCGCCAAGGTCGCGCGCTCGTCGCTCGTGTGAGGCCGCGCGGCCGAGCGGCGCGCCGGGCAGCGCGACTCGGCGCGCACGCGGGGTGGGGGCGTGTCCTGATGGGGCGCGGCGTGTCCTGATGAGCGTGTGGCGTGTCCTGATGGGCGGGTAGCGTGTCCTGATGGGCGGGTAGCGTGTCCTGATGGGCGGGTAGCGTGTCCTGATGGCGGGTAGCGTGTCCTGATGGCGGGTAGCGTGTCCTGATGGCGGGTAGCGTGTCCTGGCTTTCCTTCGCCGTGGATCTCGAGCTCGACACGAACGTTGCACACCGCTCCGCGTCGCCACCGGGATCAGCTCACGATCTTGAGGGCGCGGCCGACGAGGACCTCGTTGTGGCTGCCGGTCCGGTACCCGCCGAGGTCGAGCGTCACGTAACGGAAGCCGTGCCGCTTGCCGGCGGCCACGATCTCGGCGCGCACGGGCGGCTCGGCGGCGCGCGCGAGCTCGCCCGCGTCGAGCTCGATGCGCGCGAGGTCGTCGTGGTAGCGGACGCGGACCTGGCGGAAGCCGAGGCCGCGCAGCGCCGCCTCGAAGCCGCCGATCTGCGCGAGACGCTCGCGCGTGACGCTGGTCCCGTAAGGGATCCGGCTGGAGAGGCAGGCCGCGGCCGGCTTGTCCCAGATCGGCAGGCCGACGCGCGCCGCACCGGCGCGCACGTCGGCCTTGCTGAAGCCGAGCTCGACGAGGGGGCTCAGCACGCCCGCCTCCCGCGCCGCCTCCAGCCCGGGGCGGTAGTCGCCGAGGTCGTCGGTGTTGGTGCCGTTCACGATCGCCGCGATCGCCCACTCGGATCGCTTTCGCGCGGCGATCCGGTAGAGCTCGCTCTTGCAGTGGAAGCAGCGATCCGGGTTGTTCGCGACGTAGCGCGGATCGTCGATCTCGGACGACTCGACGAGCCGGTGGTCGGCGCCGATCAGCCGGGCGATCGAGGTGGCCTCTTCCTTCTCGGCCGGCGCGAGGCTCGGAGAGACCGCGGTCATCCCGACGGCCCTCGGGCCGAGCTCCTGGTGCGCGACCGCGAGGACGAAGGCGCTGTCGACCCCGCCGGAGTAGCAGACGAGGACCGAGCCGAGCTCCCGGAGCCGGGCGCGCAGCCCGGCGAGCTTGGGATCGATCGGCGAGCCCTCGGGCGTGGACGACAGCGCGGACATGGCGATCCTCCCTTTACCACAAGCCGCGTTCCGCGCCGGCCGGCCCGGCGTCCGCCAGGTTACTTGCGGTCCGAGCGCCGGTTCTGACACGCTGCAGGGCGAGATGGACCCGAAGAGGAAGCAGGCCGCCCGCACCTCCCTGCCGTTCGCGCTCGCGGCGGCGCTCGCGGCCGCCGCGTTCGCTGGCCAGGGGTGCAGCGACAACCGGCTGCCGCCGCGGGAGCTGCCGCGCGCCGAGGACCAGCGCGCGCTCCCGCGATGGTACCCGGAGAAGCCCTGGTCGGAGCAGGACGGGGAGAGCCAGGTCTACATCGAGGGCAAGATCGTCTTCGACACGAACAAGGCGACCCTCCGGCCGGGCAGCGAGAAGACGCTGGAGACGCTGCTCCAGTTCATCAAGGAGCACCCCGAGGTGACGCGGCTGCGGATCGAGGGGCACACGGACGCGCAGTCGAGCGAGGAGCACAACCAGTCGCTCAGCGCGCGGCGCGCCCTCGCGGTCGCCGACTGGCTGGTCGATCACGAGGTCGAGAGCGACCGGCTGATCGCGGTCGGCTTCGGCGAGTCGCGCCCGCTCGGGCCGAACGAGATCGCGGCAGGCCGCAGCGAGAACCGGCGGGTCGAGTTCCACGTGGCCGAGGTGAACGGGCGCCCCTTCCTGGGGCAGGACCCGTACAGGGGCGGCCTGGCGCTGGAGGTGCTGAGCCTCGAGCAGCGCAAGCAGCGCGCGGCGCAGGCCGCGCAGCTCAAGGCGCCCCCGCCCCGCAAGGGCTTCGTGGCGACGGGCGACGAGATCAAGCCGGTGCCGGTCAAGCCGCGGGCCACGTCGGAAGCGCAGGAGGGTGAGCCCCCGGCGCCGAGCGCGCCGGCCAAGGAGAGCGCGCCCGCGAAGGGCGGCGCGGCGCCCGCGGGCGGGGGCTGAGCGACCTCCGGGCGAGGCGCCCGCGGGGGGCTGAGCGACCTCAGGGCGCGAGGTGCCGCGCGCGCGGCGACCGCGTCCGGTAACGCTCGAGGAGCGCGAGCGTCGCGTCGAGCGACGCGCCGTACGGGAGCACGTTCCCCTTCGGCGTGGCGTACTCGAGGTAGAGGTTGTCGTCCGTGGACACGATCGGCCCGCCGTCCTCGGCCGCATCGGCGACGAGGCGGTCGAGATCGTCGTCCGAGGCCACGAGGGCGTCGAGGAGGTCCTCGAGCCGCGCGCCGGCGAGCGTCGCCTGGAGCGACGGGCGCGCGTCGAGCCCGGCGAGGCGCGCCCCCGAGGCGACGAGCGGCGCGCCGCTCGCGACGAGGATGCCCTGCGCGCCGCCCACGAACAGCGCGACGTGCGGGAACGCGCTGCGCATCGTCCGCACGACGACGGCGAGCTCGCGCCGCCGGATGTGGTGGAGCTGCACCCATTGCTGCAGGACGCCGCCCTCGGTGAGCCGGGACCGGGCGAGCTCGTAGAACTCGTGGCTGTAGAGGCTCGCGGCGCCCGCGAACCAGACGCTGGTGAGCTCGATGGCGATGAGATCGTAGCGGCCCGGGGCGGCGACGAGCAGCTCGTTCCTGCCGTCGTTGAGCGAGAGGCGGACGCGGGGATCGTCGAGCGCGCGAAGGCTCGGGCCGGCGAAGAAGCGCCGCGACGCCTCGACGATCGCGGGCGAGATCTCGGCGACGTCGATGCGCTCGAAGGGGTAGGCCGCGATGGTGCCGGTCGTCGTGCCGGTGCCCAGGCCGATGACGAGCGCGGCGCGCGTGTCGCGGAGGAAGAGCGACGGGAAGTGCGCGAACCGCCGCTGCGCCGTCATCTCGGGGCCGTCGTCGCCCTGGAACTTGCCGTTCGTGTACATGGTCGTGACGCCGGCGAGGCGCGCGACCGTGGTGACGCCGCCGTGCACGTCCTCGCGCACGAAGTCGATGCGCTCGGGGCGCGGCCCCATGGCGAAGTAGACGTTCGCGCCGCTCGTGAGGCGGGCCATGTCCCAGCGGGGCGCGAGCACGGCGAGCGCCCCCGCCGCGGCGGCCAGCGCGAGGGCGCGGGGGAGCTCCGCGCCGGCGCGCGCGGCGGCGAGGACGGCCGTGAGGGCGAAGGCGAGCGCGATCGCCAGGAGCGCGCGCTCGGAGCCGAGCGCGGGCAGGATGAGGTAGCCGGTGACGATGGAGCCGGCGATCGTGCCCAGGGTGTTCGCGGAGGTCAGCCTGCCGACGCGCGCGGCGACGTCGGCGTGCGCGGCGGCGCGCGCGAGGAGCAGGGGGAAGGTGGTGCCCATGCAGAGCGTGGGCAGCGCGAGGATGGCGAGGGCGGCGAGCGCGCGGCACGCCTCGCGGCCGGCCCACCCGTCGACGTGCTTGCCGGCGAAGGCGAAGAGCCGCGGGAGCTGGTCCCAGAGCGGGACGGTGGCGGCGAGCGAGAGCGCGGCGGCGGCGAGCCCCCGGGAGAGCGCGCCCTCGCCGTGGCGGCGCGCGAGGGCAGGCGAGCGCGCGGCGCCGGCCGCGAGGCAGACGAGAAAGACGGCGAGCATCAGCCCGAAGGCGTAGGCGCTGTTGCCGATGAGCAGCGCGAGCAGGTGCGTCTGGACCACCTCGGCGGCGAAGACCAGGAAGCCCGACGCGAACGCGAGCAGGAGCAGGAACGGCGGTTCGGCCCGGTCGGTGGAGGCGGCGAGCGGGGCGTCCGCGGAGCGGGCCTCGGGGGAGCGCACCTCCGGGAAGCGCGCCTCGGGGGCGGCAGCGGGCGCCGGGCCGCGCAGCCCGGCGGAGATCGCGATGACGCCGAGGGCGACGTTGGCGATCGCCGCGGACCAGAGCGCGCCCCGGATGCCGAGGTGCGGGAGGACCACGTAGGCGCCGGAGAGCGCGCCGGCCGCGCCGCCCGCCGTGTTGATGGCGTAGAGCGAAGCCAGGCGGCGCGCGGCGTCGTGCTCGGCGGGGGGCGCGCCGCCGTCCGCCGCGGCGCCGGCGCGGAGGATGCGCGAGAGCACCGGGAGCGTGGCGCCCATCGCGACCGTGGGGACGACGACCACGAGCGCGGTCAGCGCGGCGCGCGCCGCGGTGAGCAGCGCGAGCGAGTCGGGCGCGGCGCGGGCGACGGCGACGTAGGCCGAGGTCAGCGCCTCGAACAGGAACGGCGAGACGGCGCAGATCGCGCCGACGATCGCCTCGAGCGCGCCGTAGACGACGAGCGGGCGGCGCGCGGACGCGGCGTGGCGGCCGCCGAGGTGCGCGCCGAGGGCGAGGCCGCCCATGAAGGCGGCGAGGACCGTGCTCACGGCATACGCGGTGGCGCCGAAGACGTAGGCGAGCAGCTTGGAGAAGGCGACCTCGTAGAGGAGGCCGGTCGCGCCGGAGACGAAGAACAGGGCGGCCACGAGCGGGAAGCGGGAGCGCACGGGCGCGCACGCTAGTACAGGCGCCCGACGAGCAGGCACCTCAGAGCGCCGCGCGAGATCTCCCTCGCCAGGCGGCCGAGGGCGGGCGCGCCGCGCCGTCCTCGGCGGCGCCCCTCCGGCGAGCCCGGACGCCCAAGGAGCGCCGGCGCGACTGGCGCCACGACAGGTCGGGCCGCTTGATCCCCGGCGTGGTCGCCCAGCGCCGCCCCGCCCTCGCTCGACCGCCCTCGCCGCGGAGCCCCGCTTCATGACGGCCCCGCCGGCCCCCGGGATGCCCGCGCCGCCCGTTCCTGCAATGCCCTCGCCGCTCGCCCACGGCGGCGCGGCGATCGAGCTCGACCGCGTGAGCCGCAGCTTTGGCGCGCAGATCGCCGTGCGCGCCGCCTCGCTCCACCTCGCGCCCGGCGCGCTCCACGCGATCATCGGCGAGAACGGCGCCGGCAAGTCCACGCTCCTCAAGCTCTCGGCCGGCGTGCTCGCGCCCGACGCCGGCGTCGTCCGCGTCGACGGCGCCGCGCTCCGGCCGGCGACGCCCGCCGAGGCCGCCCGCCGCGGCGTGGGCATGGTCCACCAGCACTTCATGCTCGTCGGGAGCTTCCTTGCCCTCGAGAACGTCGTGCTCGGCTGCGAGCCCGTGCTCCGAGGCGGGCGGATCGACCTCGCCGGCGCCCGCGCCCGCGCCCGCGCGCTCATGCAGGCCGCGGGGCTCGAGATCCCGCTCGACGCCATCACCTCGTCGCTCACCGTGGGCGAACGGCAGAAGCTCGAGATCCTGCGGGTGCTCTACCGCGGCGCCCGGGCGATCCTGCTCGACGAGCCGACGGCCGTGCTCTCCCCGCTGGAGGCCGACGCGCTGTATGCGACCCTCCGGCGCCTCGTGCGCGAGGGCCACACGGTCGCGGTCGTGACCCACCGGCTCGACGAGGTGATCCGGTTCGCGGACCACGTCACCGTGATGCGCCGCGGGCAGGTGGTGCTCTCGCGGCCCGCGATCGGCTGGTCCACGGACGCCGAGGGAGAGCTCACCCGCGCGATCATGGGCGGCGAGCCGCCGCCTCCGGTCGAGCGGCCGCCGCTGCCAGAAGACGCGCCCGCGGCGCTCGAGATCGCGGGGCTGACCGTGGCCGGCGCCGGCGGCCAGCGCCTGCTCGACGGCGTGACCCTCACGGTGCGCGCAGGGGAGATCGCCGGCGTGGCGGGCGTCGAGGGCAACGGCCAGCGCGAGCTCGTGCGCGCCCTCGCCGGGATGGAGCCGCGCGCGGCCGGCCGCGTCACCGTTGGCGGGGTCGAGCTCTCCTCGTGGGGCATCGCCGCGCGACGGGCCTGCCTCGGCGTGGTCCACGAGGATCGCCACGCCGAGGGGCTGCTCCTCGACGCGTCGGTCGGCGACAACCTCGTCCTCGGCGACCTCGCCGCGCTGCCGCGCGGCGCCCGGGGGCGCGACGCCGAGGTGGCCCTCATCGCGCGCCGCATCGCCCGCTTCGGCGTCGTGCCGCCCGATCCGTCCCGCCTCGCGGGCGAGCTCTCCGGCGGCAACCAGCAGAAGATCGTCGTCGCGCGGGCGCTCGATCGCGTCGCGCTGGCGGCGCCCGGCCCGGGCGAGGCCGCGCCCGGCCCGGGCGAGGCCACCCGGGCGCCGCGCCGCGCGGCTGCGATCTTCGCCCAGCCGACCCGGGGCGTCGACGTCGGCGCCGCCGCCGTGATCCACGGGGCCATCGCCGAGGCCGCCAGGGCGGGGCTCGCGGTCCTCGTGATCAGCGCGGATCTCGGCGAGCTCCGGCGGCTCTGCCACCGGATCTTCGTGATGCGCAAGGGCAGGATCGTCGCGACGCTCCCGCCCGCGTGCTCCGACGAGCAGATCGGGCGCGCGATGCTCGGCGTGGAGGCGGCGTGAGCCCGGCCGGCGAGCGGCCCGGCCCCGCGCGCTGGCGGCGCCGCCTGCGCGACCTCCAGGGGGCCGCCCTCCCCGCGGCGCTCGTGCTCGGGGGCATCCTCCTCGCCCTGAACCTCATCTCGTTCGGCTTCGGCGAGGCGCCCGTGTCGACGCTGCGCCGCGCCTTCGAGGGCACGTGGGGCACCCCGTACGGCGTCGGCCAGGTGCTCTTCAAGGCGACCCCGCTCCTCTTCACCGGGCTCTCCTTCTCGATCGCGCTCCGCGCGGGCCTCTTCAACATCGGCGCCGAGGGGCAGGTGACGATGGCGAGCCTCGCGGGCGCCGTGGTCGCGGCCGAGCTCCCTGCGCGCACGCCGTGGCTCGTCGCCGTCCCGGCGTCGATCGCGTGCGCCACGGCCACGGGCGCCGCCGTCGCGCTCGTCCCGGCGGTCCTGCGCGCGCGCCTCGGGGCCCACGAGATCATCAGCGGGATCATGATGAACCGCATCGCCGACGTGCTCGCGCCGTGGCTGCTCGCGTCGGTCTTCAGCAGGGCCGCGATGCGCACCGCGGACGCGATCCCCGCGGCGAGGCTGCCCCGGCTCGAGCGCCTCGTCCCCGCGCTGCACGGCAGCGCCGCGAGCGTCGCCTTCCTCCTCGCGGTGGCGCTCGCGTTCGCGGCGCACCGCGCGCTGTCGCGGAGCCGCGCGGGCCGCGAGGCGCGCTTCGTGGGGCAGGGCGCCGAGGTCGCGCGCGCGGAGGGCATCGACGTGCCGCGCCGGCGCCTCGAGGCGATGCTCGCCGCCGGCGCCGTGGCGGGCGCCGCCATGACCGCGACGACGCTCGGCTACAAGGGGTACTACGAGGTCGGCCTCGGCGCGGGCGCGGGCTTCGCCGGCATCCCGGTCGCGCTGCTCGGCCGCGGGACGCCGCTCGGGCTCGTCCTTGCCGCCGTGCTCTTCGGCACCCTCAATCAGGCCGGCCTCGCCATCAACGCGCGCGTGCCGAAGGAGGCGATGGACGTGCTGGAGGCGCTGGCCATCGTCCTCGTCGCCTCCGCCACGGCGCGCGGGGGCCGCTCCGGGGAGGCGCCTCCGTGAGCGCCTCCGCCCTGGTGATGTTCGCCGAGACGCTGCGGATCGCCGCGCCGTACGCCTGCGCGGCGATCGGCGGCATCTGGGCGGAGCGCTCGGGCATCGTCCAGATCGGCCTGGAGGGGGTGCTGCTCGCCGCCGCGTTCACCTCGGTGGCGGTCGCCCACGCGACCGGCAGCGCGGCCACGGGCCTCGCTGCCGCGATCGCCGCGGGCGCGGCCCTCTCGCTCGGCCACGCCCTGCTCGTCGAGCGCGCCCGCGTCGACCCCGTCGTCAGCGGCATCGCGATGAACCTGCTCGCCTACGCCGGAACGCGCCTCCTCCTGCGCGGGCTGTACGACAGCGCCTCGAGCTCCCCCTCGATCGAGGGCTTCCGCGCCGGTCCGACCGGGAAGAGCGGCGCGGCGCTGCTCGCGCGCGTGCTCCTCGATCCGGTCTCGATCGCGGCGGCGCTCGCGATCGCGGCGACGCCGCTCTGGATCGCCCGCACCCGCTTCGGGCTCCGGGTGCGCGCCGCGGGCGAGAACCCGGCCGCGGCCGCGGCGGCGGGCGTCCCCGTGACCCGCGTCCGCTGCGCCGCGCTCGCGCTGTCCGGCGCGATCTGCGCGATCGGCGGCGCGCACCTCGCGTACGACCAGCGCCGCTTCGACTCCGGCATGTCGAACGGCCGCGGCTTCATCGCGCTCGCGGCCGTCGTCGTGAGCGGCCTCCGCGCCGGCCGCGCGGCGCTCGCGTGCCTCCTGTTCGGCGCGCTGGAGGCGCTGCAGATCGCGCTCCAGTCCGCGGCGCGGGGGGCGTCGCGCGCGGGCGATCTGGTGCAGCTCCTGCCGTACGTCGCGACGCTCGTCGCGCTCGGGCTCGCGGCCCGCCGCGCCGCGCGGTGAGCGCGCGGAGCCGTGATCGCCTCGCCGCATCGCAGGGGCCCGCCCGGTCGAACGAGCGCCGCGCCGCCCCGTCACCAGCCGAGCCGCTGCAGCCGCTCCCTGGCCCCCTTCACCCCGAAGATCGTCGCTTCGCCGGGCGGCACCACGGGCGCGAGCAGCACGGCCGCGAGCACCGCGGTGACGACCAGCGGCGCTCGCGCGTCGTCGCCGGCGATCGGCGGCTCTCGCACCTGCCAGACCCGCCGCGCCCGCGCGAGCAGCGCGTCGAACCCGCGCCCGCCGATCGCCTGCACCCCCGCCGCGGCCGCCGCTCGCACGAGCGGCGCACGATCCAGCGGCACCGTCATGACGAGCACGCGGCTCGCCGCGCGCGGCGTGGAAGACGAAGAAGAGGAGGTGCGCGCGATGTCCACCTCGACGGCGTCGGCCATCGGCGTGGTCCCCGACGGGTACGCCTTCTTCTGCACGAGCGTGAGCTCCGCTCCGAAGAAGACGCGCGCCTGATGCGCCCAGCGGTGCTCGTCGATCCTCGCCTCGGGCTCCGGCGAGAGCAGCGACCAGCCCTCGCTCGGAGGCAGCAGCTCGATACGTCCTTCCGCCCACCCGCTGCCGTCGAATTCCATACGCGCGCCCGCTGCCACGGTAATCCCTGGTTTGACCTAGTCCGGATCGCACGAATGCGCGGCCGGTGGTCTATAGTTCGTGCCATCTAGGGTAAAGGTGAGCCCTGCATGCCGAAGTCCGATCAGGCGTCGGAAGAGCAAGGCCTGGCTGCCCTGAGGGCGGCCCTCTTTGTACACCGACGCGCGCCGCTCTCCCGTCTGCTCGCTCGCCGAGGGCTCGGTCCCTACCGCGGGTACGGCGAGCTCCTGGAAGCGATCGACCGGCTCGCCGACCGCGGAGCGCAGGTCACGCTGATCGGGCGCTCGATCCGGGGCGAGCCGCTGCTCGCCGTTCATCTCGGCGCAGCCAGCTTGCCCGCTGTGCGCGCCGAGAAGCAAGCCGCGGGCCGCCTGGCGCCGAGCGGCCACGGAGGAGGGAGCGTCGCGAACGGCGTCTCGCTCCGCCCGCTCGATCCCGATCTCCATCTCAGTGGCACGCCGGATGCCGATGCGGATGCCGATGGCAGCCGCGCGCCGGGCGGCGCGGACGATCCGGCGGCGAGCGACGCCGCCATCGCTTCGCTGGCCGAACGCGCCGAGCGCGCCAGCCTGCGCCCCTCGACGGGAGCCGGGTCGCGCGAGCGCGTGCGGACGACGGTGATCCTGTCCGGGATCCACCCCCTCGAGTGGATCGGCATCGAGGCCCACCTCGCGCTGCTCGATCGCCTCGCGACCCAGGACCTCGGCGGCCGGTCGATCCTCGCCGTCCCGATCGTGAACCCGGACGGGCTCCTCCGCGTCGAGATGAACCTCCGCGCCGGGCGACACCGCTACGTGCGGGGCAATGCCCGGGGCGTCGACCTGAACCGGAACTTCGACGCCGGATGGTACGAGCGCGGCCTCATCCAGCGCTTCATCGGGCTCCTCTTCTCGCCCGGCAGCCGCCCCGCCAGCGAGCCGGAGGTGGAGGCCATCGCGCACGCGCTGTCTTCGCGCCGGATCGACCGCGCCCTGTCGCTGCACAGCGCCGGCGGCGCCGTGCTGTACCCGCCGGCGCACAGCCTCTGGCCCGTGGCCGACGCCGCCGAGCACCGCGCCTTCGCGCTGCGCGTCGCGCGCGCCGCGGACCGCAGGCCGTACCGCGCCATGTCTTACGTCCGCTTCGCCTGGGGCGTCCGCAAGGCGGGCCTGGAGATCGACTGGCTCCACGATCGCCACGGGGCGCTGTCGCTCCTCGTGGAGTGCTCGCGCGGCAAGCTCGGCCTTCGGCCGTCGCGCCTCATCGAGCCGTTCGCCTGGCATAACCCCCGTCGGCTCGACGACGCCACGCCGCCGCTCGTCGACGCCCTGCTCCCCTTCGTAAAGGGCGCGCGCGCCTGAGCGGCGGTCACCCGCTTCGGATACGGGCCCACCTCGGCGTTTTCGGTGCTCAGCGCACCGGAGTGCGCTTGCGCGCCGAAAACGCCGATCTGGGCCCGTCTCCTGTGCGGGGGACCGCCGCTCTGCTGTGCAGATAGCAGAGGGGGGCGGAGACCGATGTGGTTCTGCGCGGAACCAGGCGCGCGCTCAGAGCTCGATCGGCTCGCTGACGGGGATCTTCTGGAGGCCTAGGAGGACGCCTAGGGCGGCGAAGCTCGCGGCCATCAGGCCGTACGCGGCGAGCGCGCGGTGCTCGATCAGCCAGCCGGCGCCGATGGGGCCGATGATCTGCGAGATGCTCGCGAGCGACTGGCTCACGCCGAGCGCCGCGCCCTGCTCGTCGCGGCCGACGCTCTTCGTGAGGAGCGTGGTGACGGCCGGACGCACGACCGCCGCGCCGAACGCGGCGATCCCCACGAGCGTGAGCAGCACGGGCAGGGTGTACGCGACGCCGAGCAGGCCGTAGCCGACCACCATCGCGCCGAAGCCGAGCAGCGCGAGCCGCTCCTCGCCGTACCGCTTCGCCAGCCGGCCGATCAGGCCGCCCTGGATGCTGCCGCCGATGAGCCCGGAGAAGGCATAGAGGTAGCCCGTCTCCTTGACGCCGAACGCGAAGCGCCGCTCGAGGAAGAGCGCCAGGCCGCCGATGAGCGTCGAGAAGGAGAGGGAGAAGGCGAAGAACTCGAGCAGCCGGCGGCGCGGGAGCGGCCGGTCGAAGTACCGGCGGAAGGCGTCCCCGCGGCGCATCGACGCCGGCCGGGCGGCCCCGGCGGCCGCCCCTTCCTGGGCCGCGGGCAAGGGCGGCTTCGCCGGGAGCAGCGTGGCCGTGAGGAGGACCGACAGGAGCGACAGCGCGGCCGCGCCGTACGCCGGCGCGCCGTAGCCGAAGCGGCTCGCGAGCTCCCCCGTGATGGCCGGGCCGAGCAGGAACCCGGAGCCGAAGGCGATGCCGATCAGGCCGAACGCCTTGGTGCGCTCCTCGGGCCGGGTCACGTCGCTGATGTACGCCTGTGCGATCGTCAGGTTCCCGGCCGTGAGCCCGTCGATGATCCTCCCGAGGAAGAGCATCCAGAGCGAGCTCGCCGAGCCGAGCACCAGGAACCCGATGAACGTGCCGGTCTGGCTCGCGAGCAGCGTCGGCTTGCGGCCCACCCGGTCGGAGATCCGGCCCAGGATCGGCCCGGAGACGAGCTGGCAGACCGCGTAGCTCGCCGCGAGCACGCCGACCA
Organism: Sorangium sp. So ce693; assembly: GCF_051521375.1. NCBI lineage: Bacteria > Pseudomonadati > Myxococcota > Polyangiales > Polyangiaceae > Sorangium > Sorangium sp. So ce693. Next base: position 8,683,654 of record NZ_CP150347.1, on the reverse strand, counting down.
CGAGCTCGCTGGCGCCGAAGTGCTCGGCGTAGAACGGGAGGAGAGGGAGGACGAGCGTGAGGCCGAGGACGTCGACGAAGACGGTCAGGAAGATCGGCAAGAGCGGCGAGCGGCGCATGGTGGCTTTCGGTGGCGATGGACTGCGGTGACGGCCGCCGGCGATCCGGGCCGGCGACGGCCGGGCCTCTGGACGGGCGCCTGGACGGCGTTGTCCTCATGACGCATCTGCGCCGCGGCGGGTACCCTCCAGCGCGCGTCCAGCGCTCGTGCGGGGCACGGGCCGGCCGCGGGCGGGCCCCGGGGGCCGCCCGGGCCGCGGCTCAGCGCTCCGGCGGGGCGACCGCGCGCGGGTCGGGAGAGCGGAGCGCGAGGGTCATCTGGATGTCATCGAGGATGGCGCCGTCGACCCGGAACGCGTCTTCCCGGGTGCCGATCGGGACGAACCCCATGCCCGCGTAGAGCCGCCTGGCGCGCTCGTTGTTGGCGAAGACGCCGAGGTCGAGGTACTCGAGGCCCGCCTCGTCGCGGGCCCAGGCGATCGCGGTCTCGAGCAGGCGCCGGCCGTGGCCCTGCCCTGTGTGGGGGCCGAGGATGCCCATCGCGACGACGGCGCGGTGGCCCTCGGACCAGACGCGGCCGCCGCGCAGCTCGATGTGCCCGATGACGCGCGCCCGCGGCTCGCTCGACCGGAGCAGCCAGGCCCGCCCCCAGAGCGGCTCGTCGAGCGCCTTGCCCCAGCGGTCGCGCGCGCTGTGCTCGACCTCGTCGCGGCTGAGCGACGTCGCGACGGCGAAATGGGGTACTCCGCGGCGGCCGGACTCGGCCACATGCTCGATGAGGTAGGTCGCGAAGGCCCGCGTGTCCGAGCGCTGGGCCGGGGCGATGGCGTGGAGGGCGGGGGAAGGGATCATGCCGCGGCGCGCGCAGCGCCATGGCGAGCGTAGTGCCGCCCTGGCGCCCGCGCGACCTCCAATGGCAGCAGGGTGGGCTCGGCAAGGCGAGCTCGGGCCGTAGGGTCGCGGCCGTCCGGCGCCGCGCAGGGCGTCACCAACGTGAACGTTTACGTAATCGTAATCGTGGTCGTGGTCGTGGTCGTGGTCGTGGTCGTGGTCGTCAACGTCAGGCCGTGAACGACCACGGCCACGACCACGACCACGTTCACGACCACGTAAACGTTCACGACCACGTAAACGTTCACGACCACGTAAACGTTCACGACCACGTAAACGTTCGGATGGTGGGAGAACGCGGCGCGAAGCTTGGTTAACGCCTAGGAGGGGAGAGGGGGGGAGAGGCGAAGAAGAGAGGAGCGCGGGGCCCCGGCGCGGGGCCCCGGCGTGGGGAGGCGCGGATCAGTCGGGGAAGATGCCCAGCTGCTCCGGGTCGGCGAGGCCGAACTGGGCCATCATCTTGAGCAGGTAGTCAGGCACCGACTTGTAGCCCTTCAGCTCGTACGCGTAGTGGTTCTTGTAGATGGTGAGCTGGGTGCAGTTCGCGTTGACGTTCTGATCGCACGGCGGCACCTCCTTGAGGTCGCCGACCGCGGGAACGTCCTTGATCGCCGGATCCGGGATGATGATCGCGGTGCCGTCCGGGTGGTACGTGATCATCGCGCGACCGTACTTGTTGAAGCCGGGGCCGTAGTCGCCGACGTACGCGGGATCCGCAGGGATGCTGTCCGCCGGGTTGCCCGGCTGCGCCTCGTGCCTCGGGTCGAGCTGGTAGCCCTTCGCGGTGAGGGCGTTGGCGTACTCGAGCACGCGGGCCGCGATGCCCTTCTGCACCCACCTGCCGCCGGAGTCCTCGCAGGCCGCCCTGCTCTTGCCGGCCCCGAAGAGGCACTCCATTCCGTACGTGCGGGCGTAGTAGATCTGCCCGGACGTCGGGTCCTGCCACTCGATGCGCTGCTCGATGCCCGGGTCCGAGTCGCTGCCGAGCCGGTAGATACGCATCATGTCGAGCCAGTTCGTCTTGCCGTTCGCGGGGATGTTCGCGAGCGTCCACGCGATCAGGAACTTCTGCACCTCCCAGCCGATCTGCGGATCGACCGCGATGGTCCGGTCCACGACGGCCGGGTCGAAGTCGCCGCCGGTGTAGTTCGTGCAAAGGTTCTTCCCGTCGGTCGGGAAGCAGACCTTCGGCCCCTCGTTCGGCCACCAGCTGACCCAGCCCATCGCGCGCGCCGGGAACTCCTTCGCCAGCGGGTCGGGATCCTTGCTCTCCTTGTCGAGCAACGGGAGGCCGTCCTCGCCGGCCTCGAGGCGAGGCGCGAGGAGCGAGCGGTCGCCGGTGAGGGCGTTGGCGAGCACGCGGCGGTAGCCCTCGGGCAGCACGTCGGCCATGCCGACCGCGCGGAAGCGGGCGTCGTAGAAGTCGCGGCGTGACTGGCTCACGAACCGGTCCTCCGACTCGGAGAGCAGGATGGCCGTGTGGATCTTGTCGTAGTAGCTGCCCGCGTTGAACGAGTAGTCGGTGTCGAAGTCGCCGTGGTCCTCCGAGTTCCTGTTCTCGAGCGGGTGACCGCCGAACCCGACGTCCTTCAGGTAGCCGGTCGAGCCGTTCGGGATCTGCACAAGCACCGGGGTGTTGATCGTGCCGCCGAAGCCGCTGAAGTCCTCGCCGGCGCCGTAGTCGTCGCCGTCGTTGTTCGAGCGCAGGACGTTCCACTCGGACCACGGGTTGGGCCGATCTTCGGCCTCCCAGTTGCGCAGGTAGTGCGGCCCCTCCTCCGGGCGGGCGAGCTGCCTCGCGAAGTGATCGAAGGCCACCGTCGCGGCCACGACGTTCTCCTGGAGGCTGCCCTCGATGAGGAGCGGCCACAGCGTGTCGAACGACAGGCCCTGGTTCGTCGCGAGATCCTGGTAGATCGTCCCGTAGAACCCGATGCCGCCGGCGATGCCGAGCATCTTCTCGTTGTAGCGGCTGTAGGAGCGATCCGCCGCGGCGCGGACGCTGAACGTCGTGCGGTTGCGCCGGAAGTTGTCGAGGATGTGCCTGTTCTCCTGGGTGGTGATCAGGAACATCAGCTGCTCGTACGGGTCGGCGCCGTTGTCGTGGCGGAAGACCGAGACGTTGCCGGTGTCGGCCCAGTTGTCGGTCGCGAACCCGTACGGCACGCGGACGCGGCTCTTGGCGTCGACCGCCGGACCGCCGCGGAAGCCGCCGATCGCGGTCTCGCTGTCCTGCGGCTTGCGCAGCTGCGTCCAGCCGACGTAATCGACAGGCTGCTGGCGGCAGCGCTTCGTCTCCCCGCCGACCGTGACGATGCCGCCGTCGAGGAGCGGGTGCCACTTGCCGTCGAGCTGCTCGTTCCACGTCGCGGGCGGGGTCGACTCCACGTCGTAGCAGTCGCGGATGACCTGGTACTGCGATTGCAGCTGGGAGTAGTGGAAGTCGTTGACGCTGGGCGCGCTCGTGGCGTTGCCCTTCGCGAACGTGCCGTACTTGATGCCGGCCAGCCCGCCGAAGTTGTCCGTCGCGGCGAGGAGCCCGCCGCCGACCCTGCCGCCGGCGAGGTATTTGCTGTCGCCGTTGTCGTAGACGCTCACGTTGTCGCCGTAGAAGAAGCGCGCGGCGGCGAAGTCGTAGACGCCCAGGCCCACCAGGTCCTGCGAGACGTCGCCCGGGTAGTCCATGACCGTGGAGTGCTGGAACATCCAGATCATGTTCTTCTGCTCTTCGTCGGTGATCGCGTCGAAGTAGCGGGGGCCGACGCACGCCTCCGGGCTCTCGTCCGCCTCACCCTTGCACTCCGCCTTGACCTTTCCGTTCTTCGTCCTGAGCTGCCAGTACTGGGGCCGGAAGAAGAGCGAGGCGTAGCTGCTCACGAAGTTGTGCCGGAGGCCGATGGAGTGCCCCATCTCGTGCGCGATGACCGCATACTGGTAGCGGCGCTGGATGTACTTGAACATCTTCTCGTAGCGCCCCCGCCTCTCGTCGGCCGTCTCGCCGTCGCCGACGGGGAACTTCTCGCGGAGCGCCTCCGCGAGGCCCGTCATCGCCGAGGCCTCGGGGGCCTCGTGCAGGATGCAGGCGCCGCGCTCGGCGAGCGCGTTGTCGTGCATGCGGCGGAGCTGCGAGTGCATCTTCGGGTTGTTCATCGCGAACGGCGACGCCGCGTCCGCGAGCGGGCCGTCGATGGGCAGGCCGGCGGGGACGCCCGCGCGCTTCAGCATCGCCGGGTTCATGAGCTCCGACTCGGCGAGGCTGCCCCGGGCGGCCTTCATGCGGGCGCCCACGACCGCCTGTTGCGGGGAGGGGATGTCGCCCCGCACCGCGATGTCGGCGACCTTCGCCTTCATCGGCTCGATGAGCGCCTTGAGCTGGGGGGAGACGCCCTGCGCGACGAGGCCCGCGTACGCCTCGGCGTCGAGCTTCGTGGCGCTCGCGAGCCGCGACGTGACCTCCTGCTTCGTCATCGTGGGCCCCTGGCCGCCGCCGGACATGCGGCTCGCCTGCGCCCAGTCGCGGACGTACTTGCCGTCGGTGATATCGGCGGTCGGGATCTCGCCGTTGATGTAGCGGACGATGTCGACGAGCTGCTGCGCCGCGGAGTCGGTGACGTGGCTCCAGATGTTGATGCTGGCGGCCACCTTCTCGCCCGTGAGCGGGTCGTCGGCGTCGACCATGATGCCCCAGGGCGACGGGGTCTGCGGCTTCTCGACGATGAGCACGCTGTTGTAGCGGAGGTCGCCGAGCCGCGGGGCGACGCGCTCCTCGAGGGGAACGCTCGTGTCGCCGCAGGCGGGGTGATCGCCCTCCACGACGGGGTTGTGGCAGAGCACGATCACCGAAGGCTGCGTGACGACGCTCCCGATCGCGAGCGTCGCCGGGTCGCCGCCGCGCCGCTGAGCGAGCTGCTCCGCGGCCTGCTTGACCTGGTTGTCGCACGCCGGCGCGTCCCAGCCCTGCTCGCGGCGGCACGCGTTCAGCGCGCGCGAGAGCGCGACGGCCTCGTCGATGTCGTCCTGCTGGCCCTTCCACATCGGGAACTTCGCCTCGCAGTCCTGGCCGCCCGTCTTCCGGCACTCGACGAGGCGCGAGGTCTGGATCGCGGTCTTCATCGCGAGATCCCACTCCTCGGTGGCCCACTCGGTCGCCTCGAAGATGTCCTCCGACGTGTTGCCGCCGACGTACCAGGGGATGACGACGGCCTTGCGCTCCGTGTAGGGCAGCGTGCACTTCTGCTTGTACACGTCGCACTGCGAGCCCGCGCCGGCCGCGGCGCACGCGTCCGCGGTGCCGTCCCCGTCCTCGTCGAGGTTCGGATCGGCGGCCTGGGCCGCCTCCGAGGTCGCGCAGGCGATCGCGCCCTCCATCGCCTCGGGGTTCTCGTAGAAGTGGCTGCGCTCCCAGAGGTTGTAGCGGGCCGCGAAGCGCCGCCACTGGTTGTCCACGATCCCGTAGTTGCGCTCGTAGCCGTAGCGGGAATCGGCGGTGAAGATGCCGAACGCCTGGAACCTCACGCCGTCGACGTCGACCGGCTCGTAGTCGCTGTCGACCACCTTCTTGAACGACTGCCGGATCGTGATCTCGACCGGGTTGCAGTTGCCGTACGGGTCGGTGCCGCCCGCGAAGTCGCCCGGGAGCATGCAGGCCGGGAACTTGTCGATGCCCCAGCCGAGGCTCGAGAGGTCGAGCAGGACAGGCGTGGCGAACGCCTTCGTCGTGACGTCGAAGTAGCCGTTCTCGCCGTCGAACCGCGGAGCGTCGGCGGACGCGGGGTCGCTGACGTAATAGGCGAGCGGCTCGTACTCGACACCTCCGTAGAGGCCGACCTGCGACAGGGTGTCGAAATTGTAGGCGTCGGTGGCCAGGTTGCGCGACCAGTCGACGCGGAAGTACTCGCGCTCGTACCAGAGCCGGTCGCTCGTGTTCTCGGAGATGACGTTGGACTCTTCGCCGGTCGACGGGTTGTACTCGCGGACGATGTCGAAATGCGACTCGATCGCGTAGCTCGCGACGATCTGGCCGTCGTTCGTCGTCTTCTTGGCGAGCCCGTTGTAGCTGTTGCCCTTGCCGTCGGTCCCCTCGATGCGCTCGTAAGCGAGCCGAGCGTTGAGCTGGTGCTCGGTGATCTCCCACTTGATCCGGGAGACGGGCTGAGCATAGGTCGACGTGAAGAGGCCATCTTGGGCTGCGCCGTACCCGACGTCGACGACCGTACCCCGCATGTAGAACTCGGGGTCATCGACGATGTCTTTCAGGTTCCCTCCAACGAAGAAGGACTTGGCGAGCGCATCGCTCTGCACCCTTCTGATGGACGGCCGCTCCTCGGCGCAGCCCGCCCCCACGACGGTCAGCGCGACGGTGCCGAGGAGCACCGCACGCCTAAAAATTCGATTCATCAACGATCCTCCGGAAGCTGCCTGTCGAGATCGACGCACAAGCTGACCCTTCACGGCGCACAGAGCGCAGCGCGAGGCAGCCCCCTCCAGGCAAGAATGTTGCCAACGCTCGCCGACGTTCGAACGCGAGCTCTTTCGATAAGTTAAGCACCTGTCGCACATGCGCACCGGGGGTGGCGTTAAAGAGTTAACTGTTGCCGGACGAGCTTGCGGCCTGCGCCCGTCTCGGCGGTGACGGCGGACGGGAGCGGTGCTCGGGACGGTCGGTGGCGTCGGTGGCGCGCGCGCGGCGCGCCACCAACCGCGCGCCGCCGGGGGCCGACAAGTCGTCGGCTGTCGAGTTCTTTGGTATGGTCGCCGCGTGCACTCTCCCTCGCATCGGACGCGCGGGTCGCGCGGGCGCGCGGACAGCCATGGGCGCAGCGCTCTCGTGCGCGAGGGGCAGGGCCGCCCTGGGGCGGGCACGCGGCGCGGTCGCCCGGAAGCGGGCGAGCGGGGCAGACGCCGGCAGGTGCCGGGCGCATGAGGCATGAGGCGCTCCTCGGCCGCAAGGTGGCCGGGCGGTTCACGATCACCCGCTTCCTCGGGGAGGGCGGCATGGCCAGCGTCTTCATCGCCGAGCGCGACGCCGAGCCCCGCCGGGTGGCGATCAAGATCATGAACCCGGAGTTCACCGCGGACCGCGCGTTCATCCGGCGCTTCCAGCGCGAGGCGAAGGCCGCGGCGCGGGTGAAGCACCCGAACTCCGTCAAGATCTTCGAGTACGGGGTCGAGGGCGCCCTCAGCTACATCGTGATGGAGCTGCTCTCGGGGGACGACCTCTACGTCCTCCTAGAGCGCCATGGCGCGATCGGTCAGGCGCGGGCGGTCCGCATCCTCTCGGAGGTGTGCGAGGCGCTCGCGGTCGCCCACGAGATGGGCGTCGTGCACCGCGATCTGAAGCCCGAGAACATCATGGTGGTCCCCGACCCCACGCACCCTCACGGCGAGCGGGTGAAGGTGCTCGATTTCGGGATCGCCAAGGTCCTCGACACCGGCTCGTCCGGTGAAGCGCCCGAGCTCCTCGCCGACCCGCTGTCCGTCGTGACGCGCGCGGGCACGTTCGTCGGCACGCCGGCCTACATGGCTCCGGAGCAGTGCGGGCTGCTTCCGGTGGATCAGCGGGCCGATCTGTACACGTGCGGGGTCCTCTTGTTCCAGCTCGTCACGGGGCGGCTGCCGTTCGAGGGCGAGACGCCGCTCCACACGGCGACGCTCCACATCCATGCGCCGGTGCCGGCGCCGAGCAGCTGCGCGCCGGGGATCCACCCGCGCCTCGAGGCGCTGATCGTGAAGGCGCTCGCCAAGCAGCCGGCGGACAGGTATCAGACGGCGCGTGAGCTCGGGTACACGCTGCACTGCCTGCTGGCCGAGCTGCCTGACACGGCCGTGGGGCTCGGGCCGATCTCGCGCAGGCAGCCGAGCTCGCTGTTCTCGCGGGACGCGTCGCTGCAGCGGGGGCCGATGTCGCTCCCGCCGTTGACGTCGCTGCCGAGCTCGACGTCGGGGCCGCTCTCAGGCCCGGCGCCGAGGTCGGAGCTCTCGATCGAATCGGCCCGGACGCTCGTGTCCGGGGGGGGCGGGACCGAGGTCGCGCCTCCGCCGCCGGTGCTGCTTCACCACGCGCCGCCTCCCTCGGAGCTCCCGCAGACGCTCGATCCGCAGGCGGTTCCGCCGGGGGCGGGCGCCGATCCGCAGCGCTGGGCAGGGGAGTCGGTGCCGGAGATCTCGCTGCAGCTTCCGTCCTGGTCCCACGGCCCCAGCGAGGCGCTGCTCTCGGGGAACGGCCTGGCCGAGCCGGGCGCGTACGACGACGTGAGCGGGGACGACGACAGCACGCTCACCATGGTCCGTCGCGACGAGCTCCTCGCTCCGGCGAAGGTGCGAGTCCACACGGCGGCCTATGACGAGGGCGACGAGCTCGACATCACGCCTCCTGGCCGCGATGTGAAGGCGACGCTCCGCTCGGCCGAGGACTTCGGGCTGGGCACACCCGAGAGGCGGGCCGAGGTCGGCCTCGTGCGCGTCGATTCGGTGCCTGTCCCGGCGACGCCGCAGAGCCCGCTCGACGGGGGCGCGGCGGGGGCGTGGGACAGGAGATCGCCGCGCGTCGCCAACACGCTCCGGCTGGTCTCTTCCCACCCCCCGGCCGAGAGCCAGATGCCCACGGTGACACCCGGCGAGCTCCAGGCGGCGAGCCCGCAGGGGTTCGGGGCGATGGGGTTCGGCGCGGCGAGCGCAGAGACCGCCGGGGACTCCTCGGCGGCGGTCGTACAGAGGGCGCCGGCCGCGGCCGACGGCGCCTCTCCGGCGACCCCGGCGGCGTCGGTGCCGTTCGAGCTCGCCGCGACCATCGCAGAGCAGCGCACGGTGCTGGAGCGCCGCGCGACGATGCCCGATCACGTCGTCGCGCCCCAGGCGCCGCCAGCGCCTCCGCCGGCGCGGGAGCCGAGCTGGCTCGCAGGCAAGCGGGGGCTCATCATCGGCTTCGTCGCCGGGATGCTCCTCACGGCGCTGGCCATGTTCCTCGTGATGCGCCTGCTCTCTTGACGTCTCGCACGTCTCGCACGTCTCGCACGTCTCGCACGTCTCGCACGTCTCGCACGTCTCGCACGCGCCCTCTCGCGCGGCGCGCCCTCTCCAGCACCGCGCACCGCGCGCCGCTTCAGGGGATGTCGTACGTCAGCAGCCGGCACTCGATGGGGCCGTTGAACACGACGAGCGATCGCTCCGGCCTCCGGCGCATGGCGTGCTCGATGTCCTCGGTGCCGGCGAGGATGGCGACGCGGTGGCCCGCGAGCCGGGACAGCGCCGCCGCCATGTCGCGGTAGAGGGCCATCGTGCCCGGGAGGCGCTCGCCGTACGGCGGGTTGGTCAGGACGTGGCCCGGCGGCGCGGTCGGGGCGAGCGCGGTGATGGACTGACAGCGGACCTCGATCTGCACGCCGGCCATCCGGGCGTTGCCGCGGGTGATCTCGGCGGCGCCGGGGTCGATGTCGGCGGCGACGATCGCGGGGCCCTCGGGCCGGATCCGCGCGCGGGCGGCGTCGCGGAGCTCGGTCGTGCGCCGCGCGGCGGCCTGATCGTGGCAGGCCCACCGCTCGAAGCCGAAGCGCTGCGCGCGCAGGCCCGGGGCGATGTCCCGCGCCCAGAGCGCCGCCTCGAGGGCGATGGTGCCGGCGCCGCACATCGGGTCGACGAGCGGGCGGGCGCGGTCCCAGCCGGAGAGGCGGAGCAGCGCGGCGGCGAGCGTCTCCTTGAGCGGCGCGCCGCCGATGTGCGTGCGGTAGCCGCGGCGGTGGAGCGCGGCGCCGCCGAGGTCGGCGTAGAGCGTCGCGCTGTCGCGGACGAGGTGGAGGAAGAGGGCCAGATCCGGGTCCTCGAGGTCGACCGACGGGCGAGCGCCGACGCGGCGCCGGATCTGGTCGACGATGGCGTCCTTGGTCCGCTGGGCGATGAACTGGGTGTGGGTCAGGGCGCTCGAGCGGCAGGAGGCGCGCACGGCCAGCGTGTGGACCGGGCTCAGGTAAGGGGCCCAGTCGACGCGCGAGACGCCCTCGTAGAGCGCGTCCCCGCTGGGCGCGTCGAAGGAGGCGAGCTCGACGAGCACGCGCACGGCGGTGCGGAGCTCGATGCACGCGCGGAAGCCCTCGTCCGGCGGGCCGGAGAAGTGGACGCCGCCGCGATCCGCGCGGACGCCGCGGAACCGGTGCTCGCGGAGCTCGTCGCGGAGGGCGGGCTCGGTTCCTTTGGCGGCGGTCGCGAAGAAGTCCATGGCGACGGGGCTTCTAGCCGAACCGCCGCGCGGCGGCCCTCACGAACGCGGCCTCTGGCCGCGCGGCCGCTCCCAGGGCGAGGCGCGTGGCACTGGATTCGCACGGCGTTCGCCGAGCTCTCGGGTGTGTGGACCGGGCGCAGGGACGCCGGCGCTCGGCAAATGGGGTGAGCGGGCTCCGCGCTCGGCGGGCCGAGGCCGCTCGGGGCAGGGCGCCTGGCCGGAGGCCGCGGCGAGCGGGCAGAGCGAGGGAGCCAGGGCGTCGCGCGGCGGAGGTGCCGGCACGGCGATCCGCGAGGGAGGAAGCCAATGGAGCATCGGATGGCGGCTTTGCGTGGCATCAACATCGCGCTCGGGATCTGGTTGTTCATCTCCGCGTTCGCCTGGCGCCACGGCCGGGACGAGTTCACCAACACCTGGGTGGTGGGCGCGCTGTGCGTCGTCTTCGCCCTGATCGCGCTCTGGGCGCCCAAGGCGCGTTACGTCACCGCGATCCTCGCGGTCTGGCTCTTCGTCAGCGCCTGGACGCTCCCGGCGCTGCTGATGGCGACGGTGTGGAACAACGCGCTCGTCGCCGTCGCCATCCTCGTCGTGTCGCTCCTCGCGACCGAGGCCGCGGTGCGGGGCTCGCGGGCCGCGCCGCGCGTGTAGGCGTCGAAGGGCCGGCGGCGGGAACGCCAACGGCGCTCCTCCACCAGCTGCGCGCTGGCGGCGCGCTCCCGGCCGCGCTGGCGGCGCGCGGCGTGTTCGCCTCGCGGCGTCGATCGTGTATAGCGGCGTCGCGAGCGCCGCGCACGAGCCGGCGAGAGGATGTCCCATGAAGCTCAGCGTCAACGTGAACAAGATCGCGCTCCTGCGGAACTCGCGGGGGCACGATGCCCCGAATGTCCTCTCCTTCGCCCGGAAGATCGTGGACTACGGAGCCCATGGCATCACCATCCATCCGAGGGCGGACCGGCGGCACATCACGCCGGACGACGCGCGGGCGGTGACTCGCCACATCACCACGGTGGAGACGAACTTCGAGGGAGATCTCCGCGAGGAGTTCCTGGACCTCACGCTCGAGCTCAGGCCGACGCAGTGCACGCTGGTCCCGGTCACGCCGGGCGAGCTCACCTCGCACCGCGGCTGGGACGTCGCGAAATGGCGCTTCGTCCTCCAGCCGGTGGTGAAGCGGCTCAAGGAGGAGGGGATCCGGACAAGCCTCTTCGTCGAGGCGGATCCGGCGGTGGTGCCGGTGGTCGCGGAGCTCGGGGCCGATCGTATCGAGATCTACACGGGTCCTTACGCCCAGGCGTTCGATCGCGGCGATCACCGCGCGGAGCTCGACAAGATCGTCGCGATCGTGAGGGCCGCCGTGGCGGCCGGGGTCGGGATCAACGCGGGGCACGACCTCACCGTGGAGAACCTCGCGCCGCTCGCCCGCGAGGCGCCGCAGATTCAAGAGGTGTCGATCGGTCACCACCTCGTCGCGCATGCGCTCGAGGTCGGGATGAAGCAGTCCGTGCGCGACTACCTCGCGGCCGTCGAGGGGCGCCCCGCGCCCGCGCAGTAGCGCTCTCTTCGAGAGCGGGCAGGTCCGGCCGCTCGCGCTCTCCCCGGACGGTACACGGCTCTTCGCCGTGAACACACCCGACAGCCACCTCGAGGTCCACCGCGTCCGGCAGGGCGCCCCGTTCCACCTGACGTTCGCGGGGCCCGGGCGGCAGCCGCGTTTACGCGGCCCGCGTCCACTCGGGCCACGGCACCACCAGCCGCCGAGGCGCCGCGAGGGCGAGCGTCCATCGACTCTTCTTCTCGGCTTCTCGGCTTCTCGGCTTCTCGGCGCGCCGGGCGCGCCCGGCGGGTGAGGGCGTTTCGGGACGTCATGAGCCCGCTCGTGCGCTGCTCGTGCAGGATAACCAAACTCGATTCATCTGGCGACATGGAATTTCCATGTCGATTTTGATGTGCCCTGTCGCACAGATTGGCAATTGGCGATTGCCATCGATGAATCGAGTCCTGTAGGGTCATCACAGTACGGCTTGCGGTTGAGAGCGCCGGTCGAGACCTCCTGCGCCAGGCAGCCGAGGGCGGGCCATCGCGTCGCTGCTCCGCGTCGCCCTGATCCATCAGGGCACATCGTCGCGCCCAGCGCCGCGCCCACCCTGGGCTTCCTTGTTCGATCCGGTCTTGTTCGGCGCCTGATACGTACGAAAGGGGAACGAGACACATGGCATACCTTCCCACTTGCTCTTCCATCGGCGCACAGGGGATTCGCCGCTTCGGCTGCGCGATCGCCGCGGTTTCTGCGTTTTCTGCGTTCACTGCGAGTTCGATGCCAGCCAGCGCGCTCCCGTCGTTTCCGGGGGCAGAGGGCTTTGGCGCCGTCGCGACCGGCGGGCGCGGCGGGCGCGTCATCAAGGTCACCAACCTGCGCACGAGCGGGTCGGGGAGCCTCCAGGCGGCCCTCGACGCGAGCGGGCCTCGCATCATCGTCTTCGATGTGAGCGGCGTGATCGAAGGGGATGTCCTCATCCGGAACGGCGATGTGACGATCGCGGGCCAGACGGCGCCAGGCGCGGGCATCACCATCCACGGTCGTTTGACCGCGAAGTACTCCACCGCGGTCAACAACATCGTCGCACGGTTCTTGCGTGTCCGGCCCGTGTACAACGGCTCGGCCGGAGAGCAGTTCGACGGAGTGCAGATCTCGCGGAACTCGAAGGTGATGCTCGATCACATGTCGATCTCCTGGGGCGTCGACGAGAACCTGGACCTCTATGAGGCAGATGACGTGACGGTTCAGTGGTCCACCATCGAGTCGTCGTCGACCACGGGGCATCCAGAGGGGATGCATAATTACGGTCTCATCAACGGCCCTGATGGCCACCGGATCACGCTCCACCACAACCTGTTCGCCCACCACAAGGCGCGTTGCCCCGCGGTCGCGAACGGCCCGGCCGACATCCTCAACAACGTGGCCTACAACGTGAGGCACGGGTTCGTGCACCACAACCCGGCGACCGGCCACTTCAACATCGTGGGCAACACGTACATCAAGGGGCCGAGCGATCAGCTGATCCCGTTCTACTTCGACGACAGCGCCGGCGCGGGGCTCAAGTACTTCCTCGGCGACAACTACATCGATGATCCCGGGAAGTTCACGGGCACCGTCGAGAACCCCTGGAAGCAGCCGTACCTCCACCCGAGCTTCAGCAAGCTCAACAAGCCCGAGTCGTACCGCTCGGCGACGCAGTTCAATTTCACGCGGGAGGTCCCGGGGTACATCCCGGTGACGACGCAGCGCGCGCAGGACGCGTATCGGCTCGTCGTCGCGCAGGCGGGCGCGCTGCCGCGCGACGTGGTGACGAAGGGCGTCTTCAAGAACATGGAGCGCCGCGACGGCTCGTGGGGCGCCCGCTACGTGAACAACCTGATGGACGGGCTCAGTCCGGGGACGGCCCCCGCGGACGCCGATCGCGACGGGATGGCGGACGCGTGGGAGCGGGCGCACGGCCTCAGCTCGTCGAACGCGAACGACCACACCAAGGTGATGCCGTCCGGGTACACAGCCATCGAGGAGTACATCAACGAGCTCGCCGCCGCGCTGATCAACAAGGCAGCGGGCAGCTCCGCGATGCTCCCGGGCGAGGGCGAAATCGAGGAGCAGATCGAATAGCGAGCTCCAAGAGAGCGCGATCGAGAGGCCACGGCTCGGTCCAGCGTACCGCGCCGCTCCGCCCAGCGAAGCGGGGCGGCGGCGGCGGTGCGGCCTCGCGACGTGGCGCGGCGCCGGCCCGCCTGTTGCGTGGGCCGTCGCCCCTGCTAGGTTCCCCGCGGCGCTCGTTCAGACAGAGCGTCCCGGACGAGACGCGCCGTACCCGGTCAGGATAAGACGACGCAGCCGCATCACGAGGAGAGTCGTCATGTCCTGGCTGGCGTTGCTCCTGGCAGGCCTGCTCGAGGTCTGCTGGGCTATCGGTCTCAAATACACACACGGCTTCACGCGCCCGTTGCCGACGGCGCTCACGGTCGGCGCGATCATCACGAGCATCGCGCTCCTCGAGACCGCATCGCGGACCTTGCCCATCGGCACGGCGTACGCCGTCTGGGTCGGCATCGGCGCGTTCGGGGCGGCGATCGCGGGCATCCTCCTGTTCGGTGAGCCCGCAACGGCCGCGAGGCTCGGTTTCCTCGCGCTGCTCGTCGTGTCCATCCTCGGCCTCAAGCTGGCGAGCCCCTGAGCCCTCGTCACCCGGCGCGCGACCGGACGCCTCGGGTCGACTAGCCTTCCCTCCATGCACGGAACCCCGGAAGCCCGCGCCCTGCACGCGCAGTACCCCGCCATCGATCTCCACGCCGACAGCCTCATGTGGGCGCGCTGGGTCGGTTACGATCTGCAGGAGCGGCACGAGCCGCCGCTGCCGCTCGCGGCCCTCGGCGGGCACGTCGACGTCCCGCGGCTCCGCGAGGGCGGCGTCGGCGCGCAGTTCTTCGGGCTGGTCTCGCTGCCCATCGGACAGCGGCGCGGGCTCGCCGCCGTCGTCGAGGAGCAGATCGATCTCCTGGAGCAGGCCGTCCGCGCGCGGCCCGGCCGCCTCGTGAAGGCGCTCACGGCCGAGGACATCAAGGCGGCGAGGGCCGGCGGCGCCGTCGCGGCGCTGCTCGGCGTCGAGGGGGCGCACGCGCTCGAAGGCGACCTCGACACCCTCGCTCGCTTCGCGCGGCGCGGCGTGCGCTACCTCGGGCTCTGCCACTTCAGCGCCAACGAAGCGTGTTATCCCGCCTATGGCAGCGGTCGGAGGGATGGTGAAGGCCTCACCGCCTTCGGCCGCGATGTCGTGCGCCTCGCCGAGGACCTCGGCGTCATCGTCGATCTCGCGCACATCAACCGGGCTGGCTTCCTCGACGCATGCGCGCTCGCCCGCCGGCCACCCATGGTCAGCCACACGGGTATCGCCGGCGCGTTCGAGCACTGGCGCAACATCGATGACGACCAGCTCCGCGCCCTCGCCGACCGCGGCGGGTGCGCCGGGATCATCTTTTGTCCGCTCTATCTCGGCGGAAACGGGCTCGCGCCCGTCGTCAAGCACCTCGTGCACATCATCAACGTTGCCGGCGAGGACACGCCCGCGCTCGGATCCGATTGGGACGGTTTCATCATTCCCACACGTGAGCTGCGTGATGCGGCCCATCTTCCGCTCTTGACGGATGCGCTGCTGCGAGCTGGCTTGAGCGAGCGTGTGATCGCCAAGGTGCTTCGAGAGAACGTGATGCGCATTTTGAGCGACAACCCGCTTCCAACACGGCTCCCGCTTGCGTAGCCTCTCTCGACGGGCCGTCGGGGTGGGTGGTCCCTCCGGCGCTGCGTGAGATCCTCCTTAACGCGGAGCGGATGCAGGCCATGACTCTCCATCGCCTCGCTGCACAGGGCTACGCGACTGCAGCGGATGCATATGAGAAGGGGCGCCCGGACTACCCGCGCGGCGCGATCGAGCTCCTGCGCGACACGCTCCGCATCGACGCGACGAGCACGGTGCTCGATCTCGGCGCCGGCACCGGCAAGCTCACGCGCCTCCTGGTGCCCACGGGCGCGCGGCTGCTCGCGCTCGAGCCGGTCGAGGGGATGCGCCGCAAGCTGGGTCAGATGGTCCCGTCCGCCATCGCGCTCGATGGGGTCGCCGAGGCCATCCCCTTGCCCGAGACATCGGTCGACGCCGCGGTCGCCGCGCAGTCGTTCCACTGGTTTCACGGCGATCTCGCGCTCGCCGAGATCCACCGCGTGCTCCGGCCGAGAGGGCGCCTCTCCTTGCTCTTCAACCTGCGCGACGAGCGCGTCGACTGGGTCGCCCGCATCTCCCACATCCTCGACCGCCACGGCCGGGATGCCCCGATACACAGGTTCGGCGCCTGGCGCCGGACGTTCTCCGACTCTCGCCTCTTCGCGCCGCTCGGAGAGCACGAGTTCACCCATACGCAGGAGCTCGACCTCGACGGGCTGCTCGAGCGCGTCGCGTCGATCAGCTACATCTCGGCGCTCCCCCTGCAGGAGCGGTATGCGGTCCTGAACGAGATCCGTGAGCTGGCCGCGAACCACCCGGACCTCGCGGGGAGGAGCGTGTATCTCTTCCCCTACCGGACGCTGGTGCCCCTGTACGAGCGGCGCTGAGCGTCCGCAGCCCGCCGGCGGGGGCGCCGTGCTAGAGCGGCCCCCGCATGGCGGCGCATGAAGTCGTGATCGTCGGGGGCGGGCCGGCGGGCGTGAGCACGGCGCTCTTCCTCGCCCACCATCGCCCGGCCCTCGCCGACAGGATCGTGGTGCTCGAAAAGGAGCGCTACCCGCGGGACAAGTCCTGCGCGGGCGGCCTCGGCGAGCGAGCGGACAGGGCGCTGTCGGCGATCGGGGTGACGATCGACGTGCCCTCGGTGGTGGTGCACGGCATCAGCGCGGCCTTCCAGGCCGGCGAGGTCGCGCTCCGCGAGGGGAACATCGGCCGCGTCGTCCGGCGCGTCGAGTTCGATCGCGCGCTCGCGCTCGCCGCGCGGGCGCGGGGCGTCCGGATCGTGGAGGGGGCGCGGGTGACGGGCGCCACGCTGAGCGAGCGAGGCGCCCGCGTCGAGAGCTCGGCCGGGGTCTTCGACGGCCGCGTCGTCGTCGGCGCGGACGGCGTCGGCAGCGTCGTCCGCCGCGCGATGGGGCTGCCGTTCGGCAGGCTGCGCGCGCAGGCCGTCGAGGTCGACACCGAGCCCGTCGCGGGGGACCGGGCGCGCGACCTCCTGCACTTCGAGATGCGGGATCGCTCGTTCGCCGGCTACCTGTGGGACTTCCCCACGATCGTCGACGGGCGCGAGCTCGTCTGCCGGGGGGCCTACGTGCTGCACGAGGGCGCGCTCGACATGGCGCGCCCCGCGCCCGACGCCGAGCGCGTGCTCCGGAGCAGGCTCGAGGCGCTCGGCCTCGACCCGGACCGCTACCGGCGAAAGCGCTTCGCCGAGCGAGGCCTCGACCGGCGGGCCGTGATCGCGCGGCCCGCCGCCCTGCTCGTCGGCGAGGCCGCGGGCATCGATCCGATGCTGGGAGAGGGGATCGCCCAGGCGATCGCGTACGGGGCCCTCGCGGGCGAGTACCTCGCCGAGAAGCTCGAGGCCCGCGATCTCGGGTTCCACGACTGGGGCCGGCGCGTCGAGCGATCGCTGCTGGGCCTCGATCTGCGCTTCCGGCGCCGGGTGATGCGCGCCTTCTACGGCGCGCCGCGGGAGCGCGTCGAGCGTTACCTCCTCGGCGAGCCGTCGTTCCTGCGCTTCGGCGTCCGGCACTTCGCCGGCAGAGCCCAGCCGGCGCGCGACGCGCTCCGCGCCGCGGCGACGGGCGCGCTTGTCGCGGGCCGGATCGGGATCGAGCGTCTCGTCGCGTCGCTCCCGCCGCGCGCGCGCAGCGCCGGCAGCGGCGACGGCGCGCACGCCTGACGAGGCAGCGGGACAGCGAGGCGGGCCGTGCGCGCCGCGCGCCGCGCCCGTGAGCCCCGACACCCCCGCGACGGCCACCATGCTAGCATCGCCCTCCATGGTCGCGCCGTTCCAGCCGGCGGTCGGGATGCTCTTCGGAGAGTTCCGGATCGTTCGGCCCCTCAGCGCCGGGGGCATGGGGGCCGTGTACATCGCCGAGCAGGCGAGCACTGGCAAGCTGCGGGCCCTCAAGCTCATGCACCCGCAGCTCTGCGCGGACGCCCGGCTGCGCGAGCGCTTCGAGCAGGAGGCGCGCGTCGGCGCGCTGGTCGAGAGCGATCACGTCGTGCAGGTGATCGGCGCCGGCGTGGACGCGGCCAGCGGCGTGCCCTGGCTCGCGATGGAGCTGCTCGAGGGGGAGGACCTCTCGCAGCGCATGAGGCGCAGCGGGCTGCTCCCTGCGCAGGACGTGCACGAGATCTTCCGGCAGCTCTGCCACGCGCTCGGCGCCGCCCACCGGGCGGGCGTGGTCCACCGGGACATGAAGCCGCAGAACGTGTTCCTCGCGAAGACGCAGAGCGCGACGGCGCGCTGGTCGGTCAAGGTGCTCGACTTCGGCATCGCGAAGATCGCCGCGGAGGCGAGCACGATGGCGACCGCGTCGCTCGGCACGCCCCTCTGGATGGCGCCCGAGCAGACGGACGCGCGCGGGCAGATCTCGCCGGCGACCGACGTGTGGGCGCTCGGGCTGATCGCGTTCGCCCTGCTCACCGGGCGGATGTACTGGCGCGCCGCGAACGACCCGATGGGCACGGCGATGCCGGTGCTGCTCCGCGAGATCCTCTTCGAGCCGATCGACCCGGCGTCGGTGCGCGCGACCGCGCTCGGGCGCGCCGGCTGTATCGTGCACCCGTTCGACGCCTGGTTCGCGCGCTGCGTCGCCCGGGAGCCGTCGCAGCGCTTCCAGACGGCGCAGGAGGCCTTCGATGCGCTCGGCCCGGCGCTCTTCGTCGACCCGCGCAGCGTGCGGGCCGCCGGCGCCGCGATCTCGGTGGTGCCGCTCGGCGCCGCGGCGGCGATCACCTCGGCGGGGTCTGCCTCGCGCCTGTCGATGACCGGACCGACCGAGGTGGCCTCGGACGCGCGGCGCCCCCCGTCGACGCCCGCGCCCGTCCTGGCGAGCAGCGGGCCGGCGGAGGCCCCTGCCAGGCCTGCGCGGCGGGGGCCGATGCTCCTCGCGTGCGGCCTGGCCGGCGCCTTCGCGATGGCGGCGATCGCCTTTTACGCCGGCCGCGCGCAGAGCGACGTCCGGATGGTGCAGCGCCTGCCGGTGCCGGCGCACCCGACGGTGGTCAACCCGGGCCGCGGCGACGCGCGCTCACCGGCGCTGGCGGGCGACGCGAGCGAGCGGCAGCCGTCGCCGGGCCCTCGCGACGCTCCGGTGCCGGCGCCCGCGCCGAGGTCTCCGCGCCCCATGCGCGAAGGCGGCACCACGCCGGCGGCGACGGCGATCGCGGCGAGGCCGTTCGATCGCGGCGCGGCCCACGCGGCGCTGCAAGCGAAGGCCGACACCGCGCGGATCCACTGCAAGGGCAAGGCGGGGCCGAAGGCGGTGACGGCGCGGGTGTTCTTCAACCCCGCGGGCGCAGTGCAGCGCATCTCGATCGAGCCGCAGGTCGCGATGACCCCGGCCGGGGGCTGCGTGCAGATGCTGCTCGGCTCCGCGCGCGTGCCGGCGTTCGACGGGAGCGAGCTCCAGGACGTCACGACGACGGTCGGGATCGAGTGATCGCCGCGGGCGAGCGCGCGGCCGGACCCGTCAGGGGTCGACAGAGACGCACTCGCCCTCGCCGCGGTAGTGCCCGATCGTGCGCGAGAGCGCCGCGACGAACGCCCCGAGATCATTGATGTCTCCGGCGCTGCCCGTCCCGTAGGTGCCCTCCTCGATCGCGACGAGGCGCACCGCGGCGAGCTCCTCCAGGGTGACGGCCCCGTCGTCGTCGGCGTCCGCGGCGGCGATGGGCGCGAACCGGCGCGCGGCGGTCGCGGCCTGCAGGTCGTCGTAGAAGAAGTGGTCGCCGTGGATGGTGAGCTCCACGTCGTCGGTGCCGCCGTTCGTGACGAGGACGCCCTCGGTCTCCTTGCCGGCCTTGTCGCCCTTGCAGTCGGCGTAGCGCGTCGCGAGCGAGAAGGTCCAGTCGAGGCGCTTCTCGACCTCGCCGCCGTCACCGCTCTTCCGCGCGATCGCCTCGATGTGCACGGACGCCCCCGCCGCGAGCATGAGCGCCTTGTCCTCCGCCGTCGCGCCCTCGAGCGCGGTGTCCGCGTCCACCGGGCCGATCTCGTAGGAGACGGCCTCCCAGGGCTTCGCCTCGAGGCCGTCGAAGGTCACCACGGGCTTCGCGCCGGCCTTCGTGTGGTCGAACAGGATCGAGCCCTGCATGCGCCCTCCGACGTTCCCCTCGCGATCGGCGACGGTGACGTTCCGGACGACGAACAGGAACTTCTCGTACTGGATGCTCCAGCCGTCCGCGAGATCGGCGGCCGGGATCTCCTGCTCGATGTAGCCCTCTCCCCACGTCGAGAAAGACACGCTCCCGGCCCCAGGCTCGCCTTCGCCGCAGCCGGCGAGCGCCGCCGCGGCGAGCGCCGCCGCCACCCACATCCGTCTCGTGGTCCTCATCCTCATTCTTTCTCCTCCGGGGAGCCGGGCGCGAACGAGAGCGCGTAGGCCGTCCCCTTCTTGAGGCCGCGCGTGAAGCCGCGCTGGGCCTCGCTCTCGGGCTCGAGGTCGACCGGCGCGCCGTCGTCGCTCGCGGCGACGGCCTCGAGGTCGACCTGATCGAGCCAGACCGTCGGCTTCACGACGAGCGTGACGACGCCGGGCCCGTCGAGGAAGACCTCCTCGAACACGCACCCCTCCACCGACGGCTCGCCGGTCGCGTCGTCGAGGACGTCGGCGGCCAGCGCGCGCGCGCGGAACACCCGCGCGAGCTCGCCCTTCTCGGCGCGTCCCTCCACGGCGACGATGCGCCCGTCGAGCGCCGCGGCGAGCGGGCCCGAGGGCGGCGCGCCGAACGTGAAGCGCGCGGATCGCGCGACGCCGCTCACGGCGTCCGCGTCCGCGAGCGCCGTCGTCCCCTGCAGCAGGTCGACCGACGTCGGCAGCGTCATCTGGCCTCTCGCCTCGCCGGCCTGGTAGTGGCCCGGGTGCGCGTGCGCCTCGGGCACGGCCCACCGGGCGAGCCGCTCGAGCAGCGAGGGGCCGCCGCCCGGCGAAGGCCGCCGCGCCGTGAACGGGGCGCCCTCGAAGTAGTGGAGCGACCCGATCGCCAGGTGCGCCTTCGACAGCGTGATGGTCCAGCCGAGCGCGTTCGTGAACGGCGCGGCCGACGCCGCGTCGGGCGCGATCCGCGTCGCGAGGGTCAGGCGCTTGCCGGAGGTCGCGCCGTCGCCTCCGGCGCCGCAGCCGGCGGCGAGCGCGCCCGCCGCGAGCGCCGCGGCGAGGCGCCCCGCCGCGGCGAGGGCGGCGCGCCGACGGGATCGGGTCTGTGCGGTGGTGGATGTCATCGAGGACCTCAGCCGATGTAGAGGGAGAGCGAAGCGAGGAAGCTGCGCGGGGCGCCGACCGTCACGTGCCGCGCGGGGAGGAGGTCGGGCGCCGCGCCGCGGGTGAAGCTCGAGGGGTAGACGAACTCGCCGTCGAACCACGACGCGTCGAGGAGGTTGTAGACGTCGAGCCCGAGCTCGACGCGGTGGTAGCGGACGTGCGCCGTCACGTCGGTGACGAGCGCGTCGTGGCCGACCTCTCCGAACGGCAGGGGGCGGCCGTGGAGCAGCGTCACGCCGGCACCGGCGCGGGCCTCGAGGCGCCGGCCGAAGAGCGCGCCGAGGCGCGGCGTCACCGCGAGATCGGCGCGGGCGACGACCTGGGGCACGAAGGGGAGGAGATCCCCCGCGGCGTAGCGCCCGCCGGACGCGGTGAAGGCCGCCCGGGTGTACGTCAGGCCGACGCTCGACACGAGCCACGGCGCCGGGTGCGCCACCGCGTCGATGGCCACCCCGGTGCGGGCCGTGGCGGGCACGGGCTCGTTGCGGGCGGTCGCCTCGTCGAAGACGAGATCGTCGCTGAGGCGCGTGTGGAACAGCGCCGCCGACGCCCGCACGCGCTCGTCGGCGTAGCGGAGCCCGGCCTCGGCGGAGAGCACCCGCGTGAAGGGGGTGCGCTCGCCGTCGCCGAGGCTGCGCGCCTGGGGCGAGCGGAACCCCTGGCCCACGCTGGCGAGCGCGCGGAGCCCGGGGAGCAGCGCCACGTCCACCGTGCCCTTGCCGCCCACGTGGACGCCCATCGCGCTGCGCGCCTGCGCGCCCTGGCCGATGTCGTCGACGACCTGGTACGCGAGGCCGTCGGCGCGCAGCCCGCCGCGCAGCGTGATCCGCCGCGCCGGCCGGATCGACGCGTCGAGGTAGCCGGCGATGTCGGTCGCGCGGACCTCCGCGTCGACGAGCGTGGTGGTCGGCCTGTCGTCGACGGCCGCGAGGCGCCGCTGCGACTGCTCGATCCAGTCGGTGCGCGCGACGACGCCCGCCTCGAACGTGTCGCGGTCGGAGAGCAGAGGGAAGGTGAGCCGGTACGACGCGGTGGCGCCCGCCGTGATCGCCTCGTTGAGCTGCTGGGTGGCGTCGCCGTTCGTGGGATCCGCGAGGTACCCGGTGAAGTTCGAGCGCAGCCGGAGCGAGCGCAGCACGACGAACGGCGTGAGCGAGAGGCCCTCCCCGCGGGCGGCGCCGTCGCCCGAGCCGCGCAGATCGACGACGAGCTGCGCCCGCGACGAGTCGCCGCCCTGATCGGGATCGTACGAGGCGAAGCGGTCGACCTTGCCCGACTCGATGTCGCAGAGGCGCAGGACGCCGGCGGAGCCGCAGCGGGAGGCGAACGCCGACGCCATCACCCGCGCGGAGACGCCGGCGAGCGGCCGGTAGACGGCCTGCGCGACGAGCGACGCCCGGCCGGCGGCGCGGGCGGGCCCGAAGCCGTCGGTCCCGTACGCCTCGAAGGCCGCGAACGTGGCGTCGTCCGCGTCCTCGGGGTGGTAGGCGAGGAAGAGCCGGCGCGCGCCGAAGGAGCCCGCGGAGG
Organism: Sorangium sp. So ce693; assembly: GCF_051521375.1. NCBI lineage: Bacteria > Pseudomonadati > Myxococcota > Polyangiales > Polyangiaceae > Sorangium > Sorangium sp. So ce693. Next base: position 8,660,928 of record NZ_CP150347.1, on the reverse strand, counting down.
CGGTGGCGGTGATCCCGGGCTCGCCGTAGGCGAGATCGAAGCGCATCGTCCCGGCGACCGCGAAGTCGCCCTGGCGCGGGTCGTACGACCCCGGCTGCGCGCGGAGCTCGCCGATCACCTCCGGCATCACGAAATGGAGATCGGTGTAGCCCTGGCCGTGGACGTTCGAGACCTCGTTGACCGGCGCGCCCGCGACCCAGACCTCGAGGTCCTGCCCGTGGACCGCGTCGAAGCCGCGGAAGAAGATCTGGTGCGCCTTGCACTCGCCGCTGTGCTGGGAGGTGAACACGCCCGGCACGAGCTGCAGCACGTCGCTCGCCGTCCGGTGGGGCGCGGCCCGGATCTCCGCCTGCCCGCGCACCGACTCCGAGGCGCTGCGCGGCGGCGCGGCGCCCTGCACCACGACCGTGATGGGCGCGGCGTCGGGCACGGGCGCCGCTCCGCCCGTTGCGCCGGAGACGGGCGCCGCTGCGCCGGTGCTGCCGGAGGCATCGCCGCCCACCGACGTTGCCGCTTCGGCCGCGAGCGGTGCCGCTGCGCCGGCGCGTGCAGGCGCGGCGCTGTCGCCGGCGCGCGCAGGCGCGGCGGACGCGATGAGAAGAAGCAGCGGGAACGCCGTGCTCAGGGAACGGACCACAGGTGGGCCGGTCAGTAGCACGATTTTCTCAGTTCGTGTTATCGTGCGGATGCGCACGCTCGCCCGGTGGGCGTGCCGGCGGTTTGGCCGACGTCGCAGGCGGCGAACGCGGTCGTGCGGTTGTCGATCGCGTCGCTGCCCGCTGGCTGCCGAAGGTTGCTCTGGGGCCGTCCGCGAGCCCTCTTCCGACGCCGGATCGACTCGCGCTCTCGGCCGGATCGCGATAGCGACAACATGTCGCATTCAGGCGAGGGGCGACGTGGCCTATCGTGGCGCGCATCGTTCCTCGGGAGGACGCTCATGGAATCCGGTCTTCGTGCATCACGGCTCTGGTTCCCGCTGGTCGGGGCGGTGCTCGCGCTCATGGCGTGCGGCGACGATGATGTGGTGAACCCTCTCGACGGGGCGTCGACCTCGACGGGCGTCGGTGGCGGCGCGGGAAGCGGCGGTGACGGCGGGGCTGGCGGTGGCAGCGGCGGGGCTGACGGCGGCGGGGGGAGCGGCGACGCCGAGACGATCGCTGTCGAGCTGCAGTTCGAAGGCCGCGTCCGCGACGAGGTGTTCTCCTGCAGCGAGACGTACGCTGTCGGCAGCGCCGCGACGGAGGTGGGGCTGAACGATTTCCGTCTCTACATCCACGACGTGCGCCTGCGCCGCGCGGACGGCGAGGAGGTGCCGCTCTCGCTCGATCAGGACGGGCTGTGGCAGGTCCAGGACGTCGCGCTGCTTGATTTCGAGGACAGATCGGGCACCTGCGCCAACGGGACAGAGGAGACGAACGGCGTGGTGCGCGGGACGGTCCCGGTCGGGGACTACGACGGGCTGTCGTTCAAGCTGGGCGTCCCGTTCGACCTGAACCACGGCGACGCGTCGGTCGCGCCGTCGCCGCTCAACCTGACGGGGCTGTTCTGGAGCTGGAACGACGGGTACAAGTTCCTGCGCCTCGACAGCGTCTCCACGGCAGACGACAAACCGTTCCTCGTGCACATCGGGAGCACTGGCTGCGTCGCCGACGCGGGCGGCAAGGTGACCGCGTGCGATCACCCCAACATCGCCGAGATCGCCTTCCAGGACATCGACCCGCTCACGACGAAGGTGCTCGTCGACTATGCGGCGCTCGTCTCGGACAGCGACCTGTCGGCGAGCGCCGACGACATCCCCGGCTGCATGTCGGATCCGTCGGATTCCGAGTGTCTACCGCTCTTCACCCATCTCGGCATCGACAGCACCGACGGCTCGCCGCGGCCCGACCAGCAGTCGTTCTTCAGGATAGAATAGGCGCCATGGCGATGTTCGCTCCGATGACCGCTCTCCGCCGCTCTGCGATCTCCTCTGCCCTCGCCGCGCTCGCGGCCCTCTGCTGTGCCTGCGGCGACGGCGATCGGCCGCAAGGCGTCGGCGGGTCGACAGGAGAGGGCGCCGGTGGGTCGACGGGGGAGGGCGCCGGCGGCCAGGGCGCCGGCGGCGATGGGGGAGGCGGCGCGAGCGCCTACGCGTGGGGGCTGCCGACGGGCTTTCCGGTGCCCAAGGTCCCCGAGGACAACCCGATGTCGTCGGTGAAGGTCGAGCTCGGCAGGCGGCTGTTCTACGACGTGCGCCTGTCCGGCAACCTCACGTACTCGTGCGCCTCGTGCCATCGCCAGGAGCTCGCGTTCACCGACCACCGCGCGAACGCCGAGGGCTCGACCGGCCAGCTGCACTCGCGCAGCTCGATGAGCCTGGCCAACGTCGCTTACCTCACGACGCTGACCTGGGCGAATCCGCTCGTCGACGCGCTCGAGGAGCAGGCGCTCCTCCCGATGTTCGGCGAGACGCCTGTCGAGCTCGGGCTCGCCGGCATGGAGGACGAGCTGCTGGAGCGGCTACAGGGCGAGCCGGTCTACCAGGATCTCTTTCCCGAGGCCTTCCCCGGCGACGACGAGCCCCTCCGCCTCGCGAACATCACGAAGGCGATCGCGGCGTTCGAGCGATCGCTGCTCTCCTACCGCGCTCCTTACGACCGTTACCGGTACGGCGGCGACCCCTCCGGGATGTCCGACGCGGCGCTGCGCGGGATGGATCTCTTCTTCTCCGAGAAGCTGGAGTGCTTCCATTGCCACGGCGGCTTCAACCTGTCGGACTCGGTGGAGCACGACGGCACCACCTTCACGGAGGTGATGTTCCACAACACGGGGCTCTACAACATCGACGGCAACGGCGCTTACCCGGAGGGCAACGGGGGAGTCTACGAGATCTCCCACAAAGAGGCGGACATGGGCCGGTTCCGCGCGCCCACGCTGCGGAACATCGCCCTCACGGCGCCGTACATGCACGACGGCAGCATCGAGACGCTCGAGGGGGTGCTCGACCATTACGCCGCTGGAGGGCGCACGATCGAGGCTGGCCTTCCCAACGCCGGTGTGGGCAGCGAGAACAAGTTCAAGAGCGAGCTCATCAGCGGGTTCGATCTCACAGAAGAGGAGAGAGCGGACGTGATCGCCTTCTTGCAAACCCTGACGGACGACGAGTTTCTGAAGGACCCGCGCTTCGCGGATCCCTGGACGGAGGCGCCGTGAGCCGAAGGCCCTTCCTGAGCCGGGCGCTCCTCGTGCCCGCGCTGGCGGCGCTCGTATCGGCCGCGATGTACACCGGGGCGTGCGGCCACAGCCACGACCACACGTCGAGCGGGACGTCGTCGGACTCGAGCCTGGATGACGTCATCTTCGAGGGCGGCGCGACCGACGAGGCCCTGGAGGAGCTGCTCGCGGTGGACCCGAAGGACGAGCCCTCGCAGGGCACGGTGTTCGACGCGCCCGAGGACGGGGCGATGCTCCCTGGCGACGCCGCGCCGGAGCTGACCTTCCATGTGGCGGGCGCGGCGCAGCGGACGACGCCTCGGGCCGCGCCGGATCTGCAGCTCGCGGCGGCCGCTGCGCCGGGGGCGCGGGAGCTCGCCGCGCCGAGGGCGTCGATCGCCGCGGAGCTCGGGGCGCTCCTTGGGCCGGCGCGCGCCGCCTGGGCTCACGGGACGCCCATCAACGGGCGCGCTTACTTCCTGGTCTTCACCACGGCGGAGCGCGAGCTGCTGCTCCGGGTGTTCACGACCAAGCTGAGCTACACGCCGGACGCGGCGGCCTGGGACAAGCTCCGCGCTGCCGGCGTACCGATCACGGTCAGCGTGATCAGCGCGCTGTTCGAGAACAACCGCATCGTGCAGGGCGGCGGTCCCTTCATGGGCGAGCCGGTCACCTTCACCGTCCTGCCCTGAGGCCGTCGCGCGGCGCTCGGCGCGCGGCGCGGCGGTGCCGGCTCAGGACGAGCGGGGGAAGATGAGCGTGTACGAGCCCGGCGCGGGGTTGAAGAGCACCGCCTTGTCCGGGTGCTTCTCCCTGTCGAAGTGGGGATACCACGGCAGCGCTCGCCAGGACTCCGACTCCTTGATGAACTCGCGGACGATGAGATCGAGCTCCACGTACTTCCCGCCGGTGATCGCGGAGAGCTCCGGTCCGAAGCTCCAGCGCTCGCGCCCAGGGCGCGGGGCGACGTCGTTGTGCAGCGCCCCGCCGTAGGCGATCACCATCTTTCCCGCGGCGTCCTCGCGGCCGAGCAGCGCCTTCGCCTCGGCGGCCGTCTGGCGCGCGATCATCTCGAGCATGGCCGTCACCGCAGCCCAGCGCGCCGCAGGGCGCCGGCGCAGGGGAGGCCGCGGCCGCGGGGGCGGCGGCCTGCGCGACGGGCGGCGGCGGGGAGGCCGGGGGCGAGCTGGAACCCGAGGCGGCGGCGCTCGCAGAAGGAGCGCCGCCGGCTGGAGCGCTCGCAGAAGGAGCGCCGCCGGCCGGAGCGCCGCAGGCGGCGAGGAAGGCCGCGGCCACCAGGGAGGTTCGCGCAGCTCGCATGGGAGCATCTTACCGAGCTCCGAGAGCTCCTGTTCAGCGCGGCGCCTCAGAGCAGCCGAGCGGCTCCCCGGCCGAGTCGCGGCCGCCCGGAGGCTCTCCCAAGGGCTACCCGCAGCCGGGGTGCTGACCCATGTTGCGCAGCGCGTGACGTGATGAGCGAGGGGCATCGTGTCCAGACGGAAGCGAAAACCTGGGGGAGCGCGCTCAGTGAGGCGTCGCGAGCGCGACGAAGCGATGCGAGAGCGCGATGAGGAGCGAGCTCGGCTTGCAGAACGCGACACGCGCGGAACGCAGGGAGAGGGGGGCTTCATCATGACCATGAGGACGAGCGGGCGGGCGGAGCACGAAGCCGCCGCAGGACACGCAGAGTCCGCGATCACCAACAGCCTGGAGCAGGTGCGCGACATCCTGTGCGGCGCCCAGTTCCGCGAGTTCGCTCGCCGGCTCTCGCACACCGACGCTCAGCTCGCCGCCCAGGCGGAGGAGCTGCGGAGCGAAGCGCGGCGGCGTCTGGACATGCTGGAGGCGCACATGCGCAGCGAGGTCGAGGCGCTCAACGCGTCGATCGAGGCCCAGCGCGTGGCCGCCGACGGCGCGCTCGGCAGCGTCGCGCGCGAGTCGCGGGAGGCGCTCGAGCTGATCGCGCAGCGGGTCCAGCGGCTGGAGGAGCTCGTGGCGCGCACGCAGCGCGAGCTCCGGCAACAGCTGCTGGATCAGTCCAAATCGTTCCTCGACGAGACGCGGCGCACGCGGAGCGAGCTCAGCGCGATGCTCGAGCGCGAGCTGGCCGCCGTGTGGGCCGACGGCGCCGACGCGATCGCGGCGGCGCCGCGCGAGGCGGCGGCGGAATCGGAGCGGTACCAGAAGGCGGAGCGCCGCTCGGACGAGGCCGCGTGAGGCGGCCGCGCCGCTCCGGCCGGCGGAGCGAGCGCGGCGGCCTGGAGAAGAACGATGCGAGAGCCGAGAGCGCGACGCGGGGCGCCTCCGCCGAAACAGACGCTCGAAGACCTCCGCCCCCTGCTCGTGGGCCCCGAGCAGCACCGGATCCAGCGGATCGAGGAGCGACTCGACCAGTCGATGGTCGAGATGGTCGCGGGGGCGCTGCCCGAGGCGGTGATCGAGAGCCGCAAGAAGGGCGAGGCGCTCTCGTGGGCGCTGGAGCCGCTCCTCACCGGCGCGATCGAGGAGCGCGTGCGCCGGGACCCGGGATCGTTCGCGGACGCGATCTCCCCTGCCATGGGGCCGGCCATCCGCAAGGCCGTGCGCTGCGCTCTCCGGGCGATGATCCAGCGCCTGAACGAGGCGGCCGCCCTCGGCCTGTCCTGGCGGAGCGTGCGCTGGCGCGTCGAGGCGCGCCGCACGGGGCGCCCCTTCGCGGAGGTGGTGCTCCTCCGCTCGATGGTCTACCGGACCGAGCAGCTCTTCCTTGTCCACCGCGGGACGGGGCTCGTCCTCGAGCACCTCAGCGCAGACGAGATCCCCTACAGGGATCCCGATCAGGTCACGGCGATGCTCACCGCCATCGAAGCGTTCGCCCACGACGCGTTCCGGACCGACGCGCGGCTGGAGCGCTTCCGCGTCGGCGATCTGACAGGGTGGGTCGAGCACGGCCCGTCCGCGCTCCTCGTGTCCATCGTGCGCGGCGTGGCGCCGCCCGCGTACGGGCTCGTCCTGTGCGAGACGCTGGAGCGCGTCCACCTCGCGTACGGCGGTGAGCTCGCCGGCTTCCGCGGCGATCGGGCGCCGTTCTCGGGCGCTCGCGAGCTGCTCTCGCGCTGCCTCCAGCAGCAACGCCAGCCTGTCCCGCGCCGAGCTCGGGCCTTGCTCGCGGCGGCCGCGGTGCTGGCCGGGGTCGTCGCGACCGCGCTCGTCTTCCGGGTGCGCGCCTCGCAGGAGGATCAGCGCCGCTTCGAGGGCTGGGGCGAGGCGCTGCAGCGCGAGCCCGGCCTGCTGGTCACCGCGGCGGAGCGGCGCGCCGGCCAGGTCGCGTTCACGGGGCTCCGCGATCCGCTCGCCGCGGACCCGAGGGTCGTGCTCGAGCGCGGCGGCCCCGTGCCCCCGGCGGTCGCCCTGCGCTTCGAGCCCTTCTATTCGCTCCACCCGCAGATCGTCGAGCGCAGGGTGGCGCGCATGCTGGAGCCGCCGCCCGGGGTCGCCCTGGCGCTGCGCGGCGGCGTCGTCGTGGCCAGCGGGGTCGCGCCCGAGCGCTGGATCGAGCGCGCGCGCTGGTCGGCGGCGGTGCTCCCGGGCGTCTCGGGGTTCGACGGCGAGCGCCTGACGGCCCAGGAGTCGATCGACCGCGCGCGCGCGGCGGCGCGGGCCCTCGAGGCGATGGAGCTCCTCTTCCGCCGCGGCGCCGCGCGGCTCTCCGGCGAGCAGGCCGCGCGCCTCGACGCCATCGCGGCCGCGGCGCTGCGGCTGATCGCGCGCGCGCGCGAGGCCCGCATGACCGCCGACATCCGCGAGATCGGCTACGCGGACTCCGCCGGATCGGAGGCGTCGAATCGAGCGCTCAGCCAGGCGCGCGCGGAGCACGTCGCGGCCGAGCTCGTTGCGCGGGGGATCCCGGCGGATCGCCTGCGAGCGAGCGGCGGGGGACTGCGGCGTGAGGTCCTGCCCCCGTCCTGCTCCGGGGGCGCGGCCGGGGCCAGGTGCCTCGCCGGCGCGGACGAGCGCCGCGCGCGCAGCGTGATCTTCCTTGTGGACCTGCGCGCCGAGAGCAAGGACTGAGTCATGGCGGAGAGACGCAAGGTCTGCGTGCTGGGCGCGACGGGGGTCGGCAAGACAAGCCTCGTCGCCCGCTTCGTGCGCAGCATCTTTTCCGACTCTTACCGGACGACCATCGGCGTGACGATCGAGGCACGGCGCGTGAAATGCGATGAAGGCGAGCTCGACCTCATCCTCTGGGATCTGAGCGGAGAGGACGAGTTTCAGGCCGTCCAGACGTCGTACCTGCGCGGCTCCGCGGGCTGGCTCCTCGTCATCGACGGCACGCGGCGCCTCACGGCGGAGACCGGGCTCCGCCTCTACACCGCTGCGCGGACGATCGTCGGAGAGGTCCCGGCCGTCGTCGTCCTGAACAAGGCCGATCTCACCGCGGCGTGGGAGATCGACGACGCCATCGAGGCCAGGCTGAGGAGGGCGGGCCTCTGGATCACGAGGGCGAGCGCCAAGACCGGCGCCGGGGTCGAGGGCGCGTTCAACGCGCTGACGCGCGCCATGCTGGCGAGCGAAGCGCCTTCGTTGCGGGGATGATGGACGTGGACACGTGGCTCCTCGCGGCGCTGGACAAGCTCGTCCTCGAGCGTTTGCACGACGGGACCTTCGTCATCCGCGGCGAGCCGCCGCCGTGGTTCCGCCGGCTCGGGTTCGCGCCGCCGTGGCGCGACTCGCCGCTCTCGATCGATCGCGCGCTGCCCTTTCTGGAGGTGTTCCTCGCCGAGGCGGAGCGGGCCTGGTCCGTGGAAGGAGCGCCGAGCGTGCAGTCCGACTTCTGGACGCAGATGATCGGCGACGACGAGGCGCTCCACCTCGAGGCGACGGCGCTCCGTGTGGGCGCGTCGCGGCTGCTCGTGATCACCCGGAACGACGCGCTGTTCCAGGAGCGCCGCCGCGTCCTCCAGCGGGCGCGCGAGCTTCGCCTCGTGCACGAGGCGCTGTCGCGCGAGGTCGAGCGCAAGGACGTCCTCGTCCACTGCATCGTTCACGACCTCTCCGGCCCGCTGAACAGCCTCCTCGGCGCGCTGTCCCTGCTGGGAGAGCAGCCGCTCCCGGAGAAGAGCGGCGCGCTCGCCGCGGTCGCGTTGAAGGCCGCCCTGCGGCAGCGCGAGCTGATCCGGGAGATCCTCGACGTGTTCACCGCCGAGGGCATGGCGTCCGACGCCTCCAGCGGCGACCTCGCCGCGGTGGTCGACGTGCGCGGCACCGTGGCCCGGGTCGTCGAGGCGCTCCTGCCCATGGCGCGCAGCCGGGGGGTGCGCCTGGACGCGCCGCCGGAGATCGGCCGCGCGCAGCCGTGCACCGTCGTCGGTGAGGAGCGCAGGCTCGCGCGCGTGGTCTCCAACCTCGTCGAGAACGCGCTCCGCTTCACGCCCGCGCGCGCGTCGGTGCGGGTCGCCGTGCACGACGATGCCAGCTGGGCTCGCGTGACGGTGGAGGACGACGGGCCTGGCGTCTCGCCTGCCATCGCGCCGCGCCTGTTCCAGAAGTTCGCGCACGGCGGCGACCCCGGCGCGGGCAGCGGCCTCGGGCTCTACGGCGCCCGGATCGCGGTGGAGCGGTGGGGCGGGGCGATCGGCTACGAGGCGCGGCCGGAGGGAGGGGCGAGGTTCTGGCTCCGGTTGCGGCGCGTCGGCGCCGCGGGCGAGGCGGGCGGCGGCGGGGCGCAAGGGGAGTGATGCCATGGCCAAGCTCATGCTGGTCGACGATGACTCGGGGACGCTCGCGTGGATGGCCGAGGCGCTGCAAGGCGCGGCGTACGACGTCCGGACCGTGCGCGGCGGGAGCGCGGCGCTGGAGCTGCTCCGGACGTGGACGCCGGACCTCATCCTGGCCGACTTCCTGATGCCCGAGATGGATGGCTTCGCCTTCAACCGGCTCGTGCAGTCGCGCGAGCGGGTGCCCGTGATGCTCGTCTCCGTCGTGAACAAGCCGGCAGAGGCGATCCTGCGAGGGGTCGCCGGCTACGTGCGCAAGCCCGTCACCGCGGGGGAGCTCCGCGCCGCCGTCGAGCGCGTGCTCGGCGCCGTCGAGGGGGTCGCCATCCTCGTCGTGGACGACGACGCGGACATCCGGGAGTGTTACCGGCTGATCCTCGAGCCGCGCTTCAGCGTGCTCGAGGCCGAGAACGGGCGCGACGCCCTCGAGCTGCTCGCGCGCGAGCCCGTGGCGCTGGCCATCGTGGACGTCCACATGCCCGTCATGAACGGGGTGGAGTTCATCCGCGCGATGCGCGACGACGCGAGGTTCTGCACGATCCCGGTCGTGGTGCAGACGAGCGACCGCGCGGCCGCGCGCGCGCCCGTCTGGACCGATCTGCACGTGGCGCAAACGATCCTGAAGGACGAGTTCCTCGACTGGCTCATGACCCAGATCGACGCGCACCTCGCGCCGCAGCGCGAGGCCGAGCGCGCCTGGTCGACCGCGAGCCGGTGAGCGCCGGGCGTCGCTCCGGCGGAGAGCGCGGTCCGCCCGGGCGCCGTCAGCCTGGCGTCCACTGCGGGTGCGCAGTGAACAGCCCGGACCCGAAGCTGATGTCGTAGGCCAGGAACAGGCCGAAGCCCACGCTGAGGAGGCTGGCGGCGGCGCCGAAGGCGTTGTGAATCCCGCTGGTGCGAGCGCGCGCATAGGCGAACGGCAGCGCGAGCACCCCGGTGATGAGCGTCATTCCGGCGATCGTGCCCACGCCGAACAGCGCGATGTAGCCGATGCCCCACCGCGGGTCGCGCACCGTGGTGAGCACGAGGAGCGCCACCGCGGCCGAGCCCGCGAGGCCGTGGACCACGCCGATGAGCAGCGGCCGCAGGCTCGCATAGACGCGCGAGCCGCCGAACACGCGATCCGCCCAGCCGAGGTCGTGCCGGTGGCCGTCGTGGTGAGCGACATGCTTCACCGGAGCAACGTCGTGGGCCGGCGGCTCGCCCCGGCGGACCGCCCGGTAGAGCCGCGCCAGGTGGAACACCCCGAGGCCGATCAGCATCAGGGCGACGGTGAGCTCCATGGCCAGGCCGACGTGCGGCGGCACCACGAGCCCGAAGAGCAGGATGGCGCCGCCGATCACCATCAGCGTGAGTGTGTGGCCGACGCCCCACATCGCGCCGATCATCAGCGCCGTCCCGAGGCTCCGCACCCGACTCACGACGGTCGCCACCGCGATCACATGGTCCGCGTCGGTCGCGTGGCGCATTCCCAGAGAGAAGCCGAGGAGCAGCAGCGGAAACGCCGAGGCGAACATGCCCCGTCTCGTAGCACGGACGGCGAGCGTCGTGCCACGCCGTGCACGGCAGCCTGCTCCCGTCTCCCGGCCGGCTCGCTAGCGTGGCTCGTGCTCTCCTGGCCGTCTGGAGACGCCCACCAGTCCACGGGGCGACGAGCGCTGTTTCAGTCCAGCATGTCAGTTCGCGCGCTCTCGACTGCGCGCGTCGATGGCCTGCTGCATCCAGACCGCGTCTTCTTCCGCTTGCTTCAGGCCATGCATCATCTGCTGGCGCAGCACCCCCGTGGTCTGACGGATACCCCGTCGAAAGACATCGGCCGCGCGCTCGTGGACGACCTTGAGCCATGGGGCAAGGTCGCGCTTGTCGAGCGGCCCTGGTGCGTCCAGGACGGTGATGCAGGCATCGATGGCCTCGCGCATGGATCGGGACTCGAGCGCGTCGGCGAAAGCGGAGAACTGGAGCAGCGACTCTCGCAGCGCAGCGCGTCCGGTCGATGAGACTCTGTCTGTCATGGCCGCGCTCAGCCTACCACCTGGGCGACACCTCCGCCCGTGAGCGCGCTGCGATTGCGCGTCAACGCAGGCGGGATCGCCCCGCCGTCTCCAGCAACATCGCGAGCACGAGCGGATCGCCGAGGCCTTGCTCTGCGCCCATGTGCGCGCGGAGGCGCGACAGGCGCGCCGCGTCCTCCAGGAACAGCGGCTCGTTCAGCCGGGTCGCAGCCTCGCGCAGGATGCCCTCGCGCTCGGAGAGGAGCGCTGCGGCGCCGGCGCGATCGCCGCGCGCCACGCGGGCAGCGGCCTCCGCGAGCGACTCGCCCGCGGCGAAGCCCTGGAGCGTGCGCGCCATCGACGGGTCGACGGACGCCGCGCTGGCGGCGTCGCTGTCCGCATAGCGCACCTCAATGGGGATCTCCTCGATCACGTTCTTTCTGGAGAGCCGATCTTTGTACTTGAGCTCGACGGTCGCGACGGCTCGCTTCCCCGCGCCGGGGCCGGCGCTCAGCTTGAACAGCAGCGCGTGCCGATCATCGCGGGCGAACACAGGCATGAAGAAGCGCATGCCGCCCTCGGCGTCGTCGCGTCGGTCGGCCGCGATCCGGTCCCGCGACAGGGCGGCGACGTCGGCCGCGATCTCCTGGGCGCGGACGCGGGAGGCCTCGGCTTCGTCCAGCCGGCGCGAGCCGTAGACGCGGAGCAGATCGACGCCCGCCTTCAGGCGCACGCGCACCTCGACCGCTGTCGCGACCGGGTCGAGGCGCTTGTCGAGCTCTGTCGACAGCGCGGGCGCGATCTGCTCCGGGTGTCGCAGGTAGTAGTAGCCGCCGGCCCCGTCGCTCGCGATCGAGCTCATGAGCTGGCCATCGAAGTCGTCGCCGAGCCCGAGCGCGCTCGTCTGGATGCCGCGCTGGAAGGCGTCGAGGGCGAGCCGCGCCAGGCGCTCGCCGTGGGTGAGGCCGCTCGTCGCCCGGCCGTCGGAGACGAGCAGCACCACGCGCACGGCGTCCTCGGGGATGCCCGGCCGGCTCGCCTGCGCGTAGCCCAGCGAGAGCCCCGCGCCGATGTTGGTGCCGCCGCCCTCGCGGAGCCCCTCGATGGCGCGGCGGATCGCCGCGCGGCGCGGGCCGACAGGGCCGTCCTCGATCACCTCCTCGGCGTCGCTCGAGAAGGTGGTGAGCGAGAAGTCGTCGGTCGGCGCGAGCCGATCGACGAGCGCCTGCGCGGCGCGGCGGGCGCTGTCGATCGGCGCGCCGGCCATCGAGCCGCTCGTGTCGAGGACGAGGTGCACCGAGAGGTGCGGCCGCGCGGGCGCCGCCGCCGCCGCGGAGCGGAGCGCGAGGCGCAGGTGGAAGGCGCCGCCGCCCGGGCCGAGCGCGGCGCGCTCCAGGTCGGTGCGCAGGCCGAGCGCCTTGTCGGGGGCGAGCGGGACCTCCGGGGCGTAGCGGGCGGCGACGTCGCCCACGAGCTCGCGCTCCGCCGCGGGCACGACGCCGCGCGCGAGGGCGGCCTCGAACGCGGCCAGGTGACCGCCCCCGGGCCTGTACGTGGTGGCGAAGCGGCCGTTCGGATCGAGGGCGACCTCGGGCTCCGGCGCGTAGGCGGCCGCGCTCCGCGCCGAGACCGGCGGCGAGGAGGCGCCGGCGCGCCCGTGGCCGCTCCCGAACCCCTGGCCCGTCCCGGCGCCCGCGCCGTGCCCGATCGTCCCGATGGATCCGCCCCCGAGCGCCGCGCCGTCGCCGGCGGGACCTCCGTAGCCGAAGAGGGGGAGGCCCGCGCCGCCTGCGGAAGACGCGGCGCCGTCGAGCCCCCACGCCGCCGTGGGCGCGCTCGGATCGCCGCCGCCCCCGGCGTTGAGCAGCCCGATCATCCCGAACTCGGCCGCGTCGCGCAGCGCCTGCTGCTGCGCCACGTGCGGATCGGGGCTGTCGCTCGGGCCCTTGACCCCCCACCTGTTCCCCGTCGCCCCCGCGCGCGGCGTGGACGACGATGGGTGGCCCATCGACCCTTCCTCGCCCTTGGCTCGCGTCCCTGCGCCGCCCTCCTTCGCGTCGGCGGCGGGCTCGCCCTCGCGCTCGATCGCCGCGCGCAGCTCGCGCTCGTCGGCGGACGCGAGGTACTGCTGCACGAGCGCGATCCGATCCGCGCTCATGCCGGCGGACGAGTCGATGAGGGGCGGCGCCCAGCGAGCGAGGGCGCCGAGGAGCCCGAGGTGCAGGGCCGCCGAGAGGGCGTGGAGGGCGAGGCTCTTCCGGCTCACGAGCGAGCGGCCCACGCGCTCGCCCGCCGCGGCATCGGCGCGGATCTGGATCCGCACGCCCGCGATCTCGACGTCCACGCGGCCTTGCGCGGGGAGGGGTACGAGCGTGGCCCCGGGGATCGCCGCGCGCGCCGCGCGCTCCACGCCGACATGCAGCTCCCGCGCCGCGGCCGCGGACAGCGGCGCGCCGCCGGGGGTGAGCGTGAGCGTCCCCGTCGCGGCGCCCGGCAGGACGAAGCCGACGCGCCCGGCGCCGTCGACCTCGAGGAGCGGCGCGCGGCGCGTGCCGAGCACGCGCTCGGGGAGGAAGCAGTCGCACGGGCGCCCGTCGCCGCGCCCCTCGCCGACGTCGAACGCGCACGGCGGCGTCAGGTGCCGGACGAAGAGCACGGTCGTGCCCCAGGAGATGACGATCTCCACGGAGCGCACCGGGCCTCCGGCCTCGCCGGCGCTCGCCGCGTCGGGCTGCCTCGCGGCGGTGAGGTTCGGATCGGTTGCGGCGCCGCCATCCCCGGCGTCCGTCGTGTTCGCGCTGGGCATAGATCTCCCCTGTGCGCCGCGCGGAGCGGCGCGCTCACGTCCTCGGGAACCGCGCGGAGGACGCGCGGATCCGCGTCCTTCAGGCGGGCGCTCGGCCGCGCTGGCCGGCTGTCCGTCGTGCCTGCGGAATGACAGCGGCGGCGCCGGGAGGTTCCGGGGCTCGAACCTCACGCGCCGCGGCAGCGCCTGTGCTCGAGGCAGATCTTCATCGGCGCGACCGGCCTCCCCCGCGACCTGTCGATCGCCGGAGGGACGCTGCGCTCGTGGTCGTTCTGCCAGCACGTCGCGCGCGACAACGCCCCGCTCATCGTCGAGGACGCCCAGGCGCACCCCGTGCTGTCCGAGAACCCGCTCGCGGCCATGAACCTGGTGCGCGCGTACGCGGGGTTCCCCGTCGTCATCGAGGGGGTCGGGGCTGTCGGGAGCGTGTGCGCGGTGTCCAGCGAGCCCCGGGAGTTCGACGCGGGGAGCATCGCGACCCTCCAGCTCGCGGCCAGGCTGGTGAGCGAGCAGCTCGCGCGGCGCTCCGGCCTCTCGCCGAACGTGACCGAGTCGAACGAGCGGCCCACGTCGCAGCCTGCGCCGGAGAGCGCCGGCGCACCCGCGCCGCCCGCCCGGGGCGACGCGAGCGAGCTGCCCGTGCGGCTCGCCCCCGGCGATCTCGTGGATGACAAGTACTGGATCACCGCGATCCTGGGCGAGGGCGGTCAGTCGCAGGTCTACCTCGCGCGCGAGAAGCTCCTCGGTCAGCTCGTCGCGCTCAAGGTGGTCACGGCGCCGGACGACAGCGCGCTGCTCCGCGAGGCCGAGGCGCTCGTGCGGCTGAGGCACCCGAGCATCGTCCAGCTGTACGGCTGGGGGCGGCTCGACGGCGCGCGCATGTACCTCCTCCTCGAGTACGTCGAGGGAGAGACGATCCACCGCCACATCGTCGACCGCGCGCCGCAGGGCGGGTTCATGCCCCTCCACCAGGTCCTCTGCGTCGTCCGCCAGATCGCGGGCGCGCTCGCGAGCATGCACGCCGAGGGCTACGTGCACGCGGACGTCAAGCCGGGCAACATCCTCCTCGACACGCGGATCGAGCGGGCGGTGCTCATCGACTTCGGGCTCGGGGCCCGGCTGGGCAGCGAGCGGCCTCACCTCGTCGGCGGGACGCGCGGCTTCGCGGCGCCGGAGCAGCTGATCCCCGGGGCAGCCGACCCGCAGCCGGCGCTCGACACGTACGCCCTCGCAGCGGTCACCTACGCCATGCTGACGGGCAGGGCCCCGTTCGAGGCCGCGGGCACCTACGGCATCGTCGCGATGCAGCAGCGCGGGGAGATCACGCCCCCCTCGCGCGCGCGGCCGGGGCTCTCCCCGAGCGTGGACGCCCTCTTCGCGCGGGCGCTCGAGCCGGAGCCGTCCCGGCGCATCGCTTCGCCTGTCGCCTTCTCCGACGCGCTCGCCGCCGCGCTCCTCTCGAGCCCGCTCCTCTCGGGCCCAGGTGAGCGCACGCAGGCCCCGATCCCGGCGCCGCACGACGGCGCGCCGCTGAGCCGCGGCCTGGCCTTCCGGCTCTGCCGGGCCGAGGCGGCGCGGCGGCTCGGCGAAGGGGGCGAGGCGCGCGTGTGGAGCGGCCTCGATCCGGCGGACCGCGACGCCATCGCCGCGGCGACCGACGACGCCGCGCTCTACCCGGTGGCGCCCCTCGTGGCCTACCTGCGCGCGCTCGGCGGCGAGGCTCCCGGGACCGTGGAGGCGGCCGGCGGCGTGCTCGCGAGCGCGGCGCTCCCCGAGATGCTGCGCAGGCTCCAGGTCGCGCGGACGCCGGAGGCGCTGCTGGAGGTGGCGGGGCCGCTGCTCCGCCGGTTCCACGCGTGGGGGCGCGTCCAGGTCGAGCGCACGTCGACCCACAGCGCGAAGGTCGATCTCTGGTTGCCCGACGGGCTCGCGCCTGTGATGTGCCGCTACGTGAGCGGCTTCCTGCGGGCGCTGCTCGCCACGTCCACGTCAGGGTCCACCGCGCGCCTCCTCGAGCTGCGCTGCGGGGCCGGCAGCTCGGGGGCGTGCGTGCTGCAGGTCGGCTGGCGCTGAGCGGCGCTGAGCCGCGCGGCGGTGCGCGGTTCCTTCACGGCCTGCGCCCTCCGCCGCCTCCCCCTCAGCGCCATCGCCCCGACCAGCGCCGCGCCCAGCGCCGCGCCCGCGCCGCGAGCGCCGGACCCGCGCCGCGGCTCGGCGCCCGCGGCCTCGCACCCGCAGCCTCCGCCCAGCTGGAGGATGAGCGGCGCCTGCTGCGCTCCTTCGCACAGGTCCACCGTGAGCGGCCGCGGCGCCCTCCGCGCGCTCCCTTGCTTGAGCGGCGTGTCGAGGTTGCCCGTGTTCTGGTTGTCGTGATGGAGGCTCTCCCAGGCGATGAGCGCGCTTGTCGTCGCCTCGGTGTGCCAGGCGAATAGCCAGCCGTCGCGCGTGCCCACCGCGATCTCGAGCGTGCCGTCGCCGTCGAGGTCGCCCACGGCGGGCGTCGTGGTGATCGACTGGCCGGTGAACTTGGGGAACCCGCGCGGCTCCCGACCGCACCCGTCGAAGGCGTGAAGGAAGTAGCCGCTCGATCCGCTCAGCACCTCGGGGTAGCCGTCGCCGTTCAGATCGACGACCGCCTGGCTGCCCGAGATCGCGTAGTCCTCGAGCACGAACGGGGCGCGAGGCAGCATCGCGCCCGACCTGCCGCTCCAGATGGCGAGCAGGTGAGGCCCCGGCTGCGCCGCCCCCTGCGCGCCCGTGAGGGCGAGCGCGGCCGCGTTCGACGCGCCCGCGGCGATGACGTCGGGGGTGCCGTCCTGATCGATGTCGCCGAGCGCGGGCTGCGACAGCAGCGGGATCATCGTCCGGGCGCCGGCGGCGGGCGACAGGGGCCCGAACGTCGGGTCGAGCCCGGCCTGCGAGCCGTCGCTCGCCCGCGGCAGCGCGCCCGCTGGCGTCGCCAGGAGCTCGAGCTGCTCGCCGGGCGAGGCCGGTAGGACGAGCGGCGGCGCGCCGTTGCCCTGGACGACGCCCGCCAGCGCGCCGTCGAACCGCCCGACGACGCCCGAGGCCGTGATCCCCTCCGCGGCGAGCGGGTCGAGCGAGAGCGACGGCACCGTGATGGGCCACCCCGCGAGCACGGGCCCGGAGGGCGCGGTCGTGCCCCGCCCATCGATCACGTAGGCCGCCCCGGCCTCGCCGTCCTCGCCGAGCCGCTCGCTCGACGCGACCAGCAGATCCGGCAGCGCGTCGCCGTTGAAGTCGGCCACGGCGGGCGTCGCGAGGAGGCGGCTCCGCGCCGGCTCCTCGGCGAGCGGACCCGCGTAGTGCACCTCGACGGGGAAGCCGCGCAGCGCGCGGCCATCCCTGTCGAACGCGTGGACCGTGCCGTCGAACGCCGCCTGGATCACGTCGAGCCGCCCGTCGCCGTCGAGATCCGCGAGGACCGGCGAGGCGAAGGCCCCGCGCGCGATCCGCGCGGCCGCGGACATGCACGGCGCGCTCGCCGGAGCCCCGGGATCGAGGGGGCAGGAGGGGATCTCGGGCAGGCGTATCGGCCACCCGTACCGGTCGCTGCCGTCCGCGCCGATGACGTAGATCGTGCCCGGCCACGTGGAGATGGCGATCTCCTGCCTGCCGTCGCCGTCGAGGTCCGCGATGGCGGGCGCGCTCAGGATCGGCTCGCGGCCGAGCTCACTGTTCACCTTGCTGTACGCGGGGGCGCCGAGGTAATCGGGCGTGGCCGGGGACGGCGGCGGAGCGAGCAGGCCGTCGGTGGCGCGGGTCATGAACGGGAACCCCGGCAGCGGCTGCGGCCCCTTGGGCGTCACCTTCAGCACGTGCAGCGCGCCGCCGGCCGTCGGATAGACGAGCTCGCGGACGCCGTCGCCGTCGATGTCGGCCATCTTCGGGCTGCCCTCGCCGCTGTCGCCGACGCGGACGGGGAAGCCCTGGACCAGCGTCGGATCGCTGTCGACGTGGACCGTGCGCCGCGCCTCGCTCTCCACGTTGCCGGCGGCGTAGTGGGCCCTCGCGCGGACGCGCACCGTGATCGCGCGATCGTCCTCGCCGTGGGGGCTGTCGGGGTCGCGGAGGTGGGACGTGTCGATCGTGCGCACGTCGAGGGAGGCGATCGGGCCCTCGGTGCCGGTGACGACCGTCGGCGCGAGGTTCGCCTCCTTGTGGATCACCTTGAAATCCGCCTCGAGCGGCTGCGCGCCTGCAGCCCACTCGACCCAGTAGTCGTAGGCCATCGCCCGCTTCGCCGAGATGGTGCCCTCGATCGGCACCGGGCCCTGGACCTGATCCTTGTAGACGACCTCGAACCACCGCGGCGACGTGATGTCGACGGCGGGCGGCACGCGCCCTTCGCTGAGCGCCTCCACGGCGCGGTTCGCGTTGACGCGGCCGTGGCCGAAGCGCTGCTCGAACCCCGCCTGCGAGAAGCGGTACAGCGACCCGGGCTCCTGCGACTCCGGCACCGCGATGTCGTCGGCGGTCGCGATGAGCAGGCTCTGCACCTCCCCCGGGGACAGCGACACGCCGCGGTCGAGGGCCACGGAGTAGAGCAGCCCCGCGACGCCGGCGAGCTCGGCGGTCGCGTCGCTGGCGCAGCCGGGGCTCGACACGGCCAGGACGTTGTTGCCGCCGAAGCTCGAGCACGGGGACGCGTCGACGAACGTGGTCGACGTCGCGACGCTCTGGCCGTCGTAGCGGACGGCGCTCACGGGCAGCGCGTGGTTGCTCGTCGCGGGCACGCCGTGGTGGCGCGAGCCCTCGTTGCCCATCGACGCGACGACGAGCGTCCCCTGGGCGTGGGCGTAATCGAGCGCCGCCTGGACGAAGCCGGTGTTATCGACAGCGGTCACAGGGCACTGCACGACGTTGGCCCGGCCGTCGGCCGCATAGAGGAGCGCCTTCGCGAGGTCCTGCGCGTCGGCGACGTGGCTCTCGCCGACGCGCAGCGGGATGACCCGGCACTGCGGGCAGACGCCCGCGCCGCCCAGCTGGTTGTTCGTCTGCGCGGCCGACGTCTTCGCGCCCTCGGTGCCGTGGCCGTCGCGGGCGTCGTCGAACGGATCGTTGTCGTTCTTGAAGAAGTCCCAGCCCGCGATGTCGTCGACGTAGCCGT
Organism: Sorangium sp. So ce693; assembly: GCF_051521375.1. Lineage (NCBI taxonomy): Bacteria > Pseudomonadati > Myxococcota > Polyangiales > Polyangiaceae > Sorangium > Sorangium sp. So ce693. Next base: position 8,642,052 of record NZ_CP150347.1, on the reverse strand, counting down.
TCTGATCGTCGTCGATCCCGTCGGAGAAGTGGAGGATGAGGTCGCCGGCGTCGAGCTGGCCGTTCCCGTTCCGATCGCCCTGAGGCCGCCCCTCCGACGCCGCGGGCGTGAGCTCCGGCGTGTCCCTGTAGTCCGCGACGGAGAGGACCCCATCGCCGTTGCAGTCGAAGCCCTCGAGCGCGCCGTCGCCGCCGCACGCCGTGCCGTCCGCGCGCAGCGGCTTGTGGGCCGCGAGCTCGCCCTGGTTGAGCCACACCTTCTCCAGGAGATCCCCCTCTCCCCAGAGGATCCCGGAGTCGGCGACGGCGATCCTGACGCGCGGGTCCCCCTGGGTGAAGCGCCAGGCGAGATCGATCGCCATGCCGGCGGCGGACTCCTCTTGCCGGACGTACCCGCTCGAGGCCGGGATGAACGAGTAGAAGCTCCACTGTCCGCTCTGCGTGACCGACGTGCCGTAGTCGGGGTCGTTCGGCCAGTGCTCGGGCTCGCTCATGTCCTCTGCGCTGGCCGACGCGGGCGGCGGCCAGCCGCCGGACGCGTCGGATGGAACGAGCACGCCCGCCGCGGCGCCGCCGAGCGCCCCCAGAAGAGCAAGCGAGGGAAAGCAAGTGCAGCGCATGCCGAGACCCTACCATCGGTCCGCGCGCGCGAGGCAACCGCCGCCTCCAGCAGGAAACCGGCGCTTTCGCCGCGCCCGAGCGCGGATCGCGGCGGCCTCCGCGCCGCTCGGGACCGGACGCCGCCGCCGCGCTCAGCGCGCGCAGGCCGCCGGCGTCGGGTGCTCGGCGCAGTACGCCTCGTCGTCCGGCGGGCCGATGACCAGCGCGACGCGCTGCGACGCGAGGCGCGGCCGCGCGCCGCAGATCTCGCCGTCGGAGGTCTCGGCCTCCGACGGCGCGCACACGCCGGCCTCGTTGGGCACGGTCCAGGCCTGGCCGGTGCCGTAGATGAGGCTGAGCGCGTAGCGCCCCTCGGGCAGGCACCCGAACGCGACCTTGATCTCTCGCCCGAACTGCCGGCTCAGCGCCTCTTCGACCTGGGCCACGTCCCGCTCCGCGATGATGTCGTGGCCTTCCTTGTCGGTCTTGTGGCTGAGCACGAGCACGCCCCCCTGCTGCGGCTCGGTCGGGTGCATGCACAGCGCCGCGGGCCGGACGCCGATGAGCGCGCTGTCTCGCGGCTCGTTCAGCGGCTCCGGGCCGAGCGTGGCCGTGGTCACGAGATCGTCGTAGATCGTGAGCCCCTGGAGGAGCACCGCGGGCGCGGCCTGGCTGATCAGCGGCTCCTCGTCGTCCTGCTTGGCGAACACCGAGATCGGGAAGAGCGCCGGGATCAGGGCCGAGTCGGGGACATGGTCGTCGCTGTCGATCGCCCCGTCGCCGTTCACGTCCTGCCGCGCGTAGGTGAGGGTCGGCGCGGCCTCGCCGCCCACCGGCAGCGAGAGCGGGGGCTTCGCCGCGCGCGCGACCTCGCCGTCCGGCACCCCCGCGGCGAGCCGCAGGCGCAGGAGCGACGCCTCGGTGCCGGCGGGATCGGCCTGGCTGAACGTCTCCAGCTGGAAGTCGGAGGCCATGACCACCTCGCTCGCGCTCTGCGTGACGCCGGACGCCGGCGCGAGCACCTCGGCGACGTGGAAGAGCGGCCGCTCCAGCGGGAGCGGGAGCCCGAGGGTGACGGCGATGCCGCTGACGCGCGTGCCCGTCTCGGGGATGGGGGCGGCGATGGTGATCGCGCGGTACCGCGGCGCGGCGCCAGCGAGCACCTCGGTCGCGTTCTCGATCGCGCCGCCGGCCACGTCGCCCCGGGTCGGCAGGTTGGCGATGCCGAAGGTGGGGTCGAAGTTGCCGTCGTGATCGTAAAATCCGCGGATCTGGTAGGTGCCTGCGGCCAGGGGCGAAAGCCTCCAGGTAGCGCTCACGGTGACGGGCGGCGCGTCCGGCTCGGGGCAGTGGAGCGCGCCGTCCTCGGTGCGATCGAGCGCGGCGCCGAGGCCCCCGAAGAGCTCGTCGCCGGGGATCACGTCGATGCTCGCGGCCGAGGTGCCGAGCCCCTCGGGCGGCGGCAGCAGGCGCGCGTCGAAGCCGAGCACGATCGCTGCGCCGACGACGTGGCCGTCCTTCGTGCAGGGCCTGGGTCCGGCGTACGTCACCGTGCCGTCGAGCACCCCGGCGGGGCCGCTCTGGTCCGGCAGCGGGACGAAGACCTCCACGTCGTCGCAGCCCGGGAGGGCCGCGAGGAGTGCGCCGAGCAGGAGGAGACCGGTGCGGGGGCTGGGTCGGAGCATGGCGGTGGCTAGAGCGAGCACTAGAGCGAGTAGCTGAAGAATCCCATGAAGCGCCGGCCGATGCGGTTGCCGAACGGGTGCATCTGCAGCGCGTTGTCGCCGAGCCCGTCGAGCGCGTTGAACACGGTCGCGGAGATCTCGGCGCGGTCCAGGAAGCGGTAGCCGACGCGCGCGTTGAGCAGCGTGTACGCGGGCAGCTCGTACTGCTTCGTGGCGATGACCGTCCCCGTCGGGACCTGCTCGGCCCACACCTGCGAGGACTGGTAGTGAAACGTGACCTCGCCGTCGATGCCGCTCGGCGTGCGGAGCTGGACCCCTGCGTTCACCTTGTGCCGGCTGGTGCGGGCGTCCTCGAGCGTGTCGCGCCCGTCCGGGCGCCGGTGCACCGAGCGGTTGAGCGCGTAGTTGGCGAAGATGTCGAGCCCCTCGATGGGGTAGACGCGACCGCCGAGCTCGCCGCCGAAGACGTGGTAGACGTCGCTCTGGTTCTCGAAGCCGCCGAACCCCGAGGTGTATCTCCCCGTCTCCGGGTTCAGCCCCCCGGACCCGTGGGCGCGCTGCGAGAGGGTCGTGCGCTGAGGCTCGGCGAGCACGATGAGATCGCTCACGCGGTTGTAGTACGCGGTGACCTCGAACTCGAAGTAATCGCTCTGCTGGTTCAGGTAGCTCGCCTCGGCGGTGATGATCTGCTCGGGGTCGATGGGGCGCTCGGAGCTGTCCGGCGTCCTCGATGTCGAGAGGAGCTCGAGGCCGGGCAGCGCGAGCTGGATGGGCAGGTCGACGTACGCCTCGAGCGACGTGGGCGAGCGGAACGCCGTCGAGCCGGAGACGCGGATCGCCTGGCGCTCGGTCGGCTTGAAGATGACGGAGCCGCGCGGCGACGGGATGAGCCGCTCCAGGTAGGGCACGTAGTCGAGCCTCCCGGACGCGACCACCGTGACGCGCTCGCCGAGCTTCATCGAGTCCTGGAGGAACACCGAGCCCTGGTGCTCGAGCGGCATGTCGTCCTCGAGGTAGCTCCACGACGTCGCCTTGAGCCGGTAGCCGAGGCCGATGTGGAAGTCGTGCACGACGGGGCTGGGCGCGCGGAGCGTCTTCACGAACTCGAGCTCGGCGTTCACGACGTGCTGCTGCGGCCGCCCCGCGAACAGGGTGTGCCCGAGGTAGGCGGCGTTGAGCAGCGAGCGCCCGTCGAGGTTCGAGTAGTACGTCCGCGCGTTGACGTTCTCGCTGCGGTACGCGACAGCGACGTCGGCGTTGGCGACCTCCAGGTTGTAGTCGTTGAACGGGCCGATGCCGTAGATGTCGAGCTCGCTCCGGGAGTAGCCGGCGCCCACCGTGAGCTCGCGCTGCGGCCCGAGCCGCTGCGAGGTCCGGAGGTCGATGCGGACGTTCTGCGCGCCGAGATCCTGGCTCTGGCCGCTCGTCTCGAGGTCGATGCGGTCGTCCGCGACCTCGCGCGACCACCGGGGGTAGCGGGTGTAGCCCGCGGAGAGGCGGTACGCGAAATCGCCCTCGCGCGCCGAGGCCCACACCGAGGCGTAGCCCTGCCGGTGGTCCCCGTAGCCCGCGCGGAAGCCGCTCTTCCCGACGCCGGGCTCGATCGTGATGATGTTGACGATGCCGGCGAACGCGTCGGCGCCGTAGAGCGCGGAGCCCGGGCCGCGCACGACCTCGATGCGCTCGATCTGATCCACGTCGATCGAGAGCGCCTCCCAGAAGGTCGAGCCGAGCACGTCGTTCTTGACCGTGCGGCCGTTCACGAGGACGAGGATCTTGTTGGCGAGGCGGCTGTTGAAGCCGCGCATCGACACGTTCTCGTCGCCGCCCGTGATTTGCATGACGTCCATGCCGGCGACGCGCCGTAGCAGCTCGGGGATGCGCGTGATCCCGGAGAGCCGGATGTCCTGCCGGGTCACGATGGTCGTCGAGTTCGGCGAGTCGAGCGGGCTCTGGGCGCCGCGCGAGGCGGTGACGACCGTCTCCTGGTAGACGTCCTCGGTCCGGGCCGCGCCGACGATCCCCGCGGCGTCGCCGGGGGCCGCCTTCGATCCTGGCCCTGGCGCCGGCGCTGCCGCCTTCGTCGCGGCCGCCGCGGGCGCGCCCTGCGCGGCCGGCTCCCCGGCGGGGGCCGGCGAGGCGGGCGGGGCGGGCGCCTCGCCCGGGGCGGGCTGCTGTGGCGCCGGCTGCTGCGGCGCGGGCGTCGGCGGCTGCTTCGGCTCGGGGATCGCCGCGGTGCGCTGCGCGGCGAGGCGCTGCTCCAGCTGATCCACGATCCGCGTCACCTGCTCACGGTCCGGGGGATCGCTGGCGATGTACTCGCGGTAGGCGGCGAGCGCCTGCTCGATGTGGCCGGCCTCGGCGTGCGCGCGCGCGATGTTGAAGGTGACGTTCGGGTGCGGGAGGATCTCGTTGGCCTTCTGGAGCTGCCGGATGCCCTCGTCGAACTGCTTCTGGGCGATGAGATCCATGCCTGCCCGGAAGTGGAGGCGCGCCTCGGTGCGGGCGTCGGCGAGCGCGCCGCGCGCGGCGGTCATCGCGCCGAAGGCGACGGCGCAGGCGAGGAGCTTCCGCTGGAGCGCCCTCGCGCGGCGCGGCCGCGCTGCGCGGGCGTCGTGGGTCGGGTCGAGCGCCGGGACGGCGTCGCGCCGGCGATGCGAGCAGGAATCGGAAGACGACATGAGTTCGCCCTGTCCTCAGCGGGGCCGGGGAGCGACGGCGATCCCGGCGAGAGCTCGGGAGCGCTGACGGCGCTGCTCCCCACATCACACCGAACACTTCATCGACGGGTCGACGCGAGGAGCGTCCGGTGAGCTCTCGCGCGAACGCGAAGCCACTGCGGCCATGGTAAGGGGTCGCAGCCGCGAGAGCGCCGCGACTCTACCAGAAGAGCGGCCGGGGCGCGTCCGCGCCCTCGTCAGTAGGGGTTGCTCTTGTACGGCTCGGGCTTCTGGATGTTCGCCCTGGGCTTGCTCAGGGCCGCCGGCGCCGCGATCGCGGCCGGGTCGAGCTTCGCGCGCACCTTCTCCTCGGCGCCGGAGACGCGCACCGTGGCGGGCTTGTAGCCCGGCTTCTCGAACACGAGCTCGTGCTCCAGCGCGAGCGCGGCCGCGGCCCCTCGCCAGACGATCTCGCACGGCGTCTCGGCGCAGAGCTCCTTGTTGCCTTCCCTGACGGCCGCGCCGGGCGGCGTGCTCTCGATCTGCAGCCCCCGCGCCGCCGGCGCTGCCGGAGCCGGCGCTGCGGGTGGAGGAGGGCTCACCGCGCCCTGCTCGCGCGCCGCCGCGCCCGTCTGGGCGGCCGGCGCGCGCGCCAGCAGGACGGCGGTGACGCCGACCCCGACACCGAGGGTCGCGGCGAGCGCCCAGGGGATGACCTTTCGACCTGGGCCCGCGCCGGTCTGGGTGGAGGAGAGCCCCTCCGCGGGCGGCGCTGGGCGCGATCCCATCGCGTCGGTGATCGACGGAGGGACGAAGACGGGCGCCGCCGGCTGCTTGAGGGCGCTGTCCGTGGCGAGGGGGCCTGTATAGGTGGCGGGCGAGCTCGTGGGGGGCGACGAGTTCGGCGTGGAGAGGCCCGGAAAATCGCTCGTCGTCGAGAGAGGAGGGGCCGATGGGTACGGCGTGGCCGGCGGATGCGAAGGCGCCGATGGGTACGGCGTGGCCGGCGGATGCGAGAGCGTCGACGGGTACGAAGCGGCCGACGGATACGAAGGCGCCGATGGGTACGGCGTGGCCGACGGACGCGAGGGCGCCGACGGATACGAGGGCAACGACGCGCGGTAGCCCGTCGTGCCGGACGGCATGGGCGGGTTCTCGCCCGTGTCTCGCGTGGAGATGCCGCCCGCGGCGAACTTGAGCGCGGTGACGAGCTCGTTCATCGAGGAGAAGCGATGCGCCGGGTCCTTCTCCAGGCAGCGATAGACGATCCCCTCCATCGTCTGCGAGATGGAGAGCTGCGGGTTGTGGGCCTGCATCGGCGGGAGCTGGTCGTGGACGTGCGACATGAGCGTCCCGACGCTCGCGCCCTTGTCGAACGGCACCTGGCCCGACAGCATCTCGTACATCATCACGCCGAGCGCGTAGATATCGGTGCGCGCCGAGACGTCGTTGCCGGTGATCTGCTCGGGCGCCATGTACTTGGGCGAGCCCATGAACAGGCCCTGTTGGGTCAGGTCCTCGCCGCTCTGGGTGTCCTTGACGAGCCCGAAATCGAGCACCTTCACGTGGTCGTGCTCGTCCTCGTGATCGACGAGCAGCACGTTGCCCGGCTTGAGATCGCGGTGCACGACGCCGAGCCCGTGCGCCTCGCGGAGCGAGCGGCAGATCTGGCGCGCGATGTGGGCCGCGCGCGCCTCGGAGAACGGCCCTTCCTCGCGGAGCACGCGGTGCAGGGTCTTCCCCTCGATGTACTCCATCGCGATGTAGTAGATATCGTCGTCGCTCTGGCCGTAGTCGAACACGGTGACCGTGTTCGGGTGCGTGAGCTTCGCCGCGATCGACGCTTCGAGGAAGAAGCGCCTGTGGAACTCGGGATCGTGGTCGCCCTCGTACTTGGGGCTCAGCACCTTGAGCGCGCAGATGCGGCCGAGCGGCGCCTGCTCGGCCCTGTACACCTTCCCCATGCCGCCGCGGGCGATGACGCTGACGATCTTGAAGCGGCCGTTGATGACACGCCCCAGCAGCGGGTCTGTCGCGGCAGCCCTCGAGACCTTCGAGCTGCCGGTTACCTCTCGCTGTCCGCTATCAGGCATGTCGCGCCTCTCCTCGGGCAGCGGGAGGAGGTGAAGATTGGACACACAGCAGCCGCCTCGGGAGCAGTGTGACTGAGGCGACTCTGAGGTGTCAATCTGCAGTGCCACGATACAAGCAGGAAATGCGCGGCGAATGGTGCGCTGCCGTCCGTACGGTCAGTGATGCGTGGCGGGCCGCACGAGGCTGAACGTCGGTGACCTTGGCGGGTCGCTGTGGCGCGAAGAACGTAGACGGATCGCGCGCAGCAGCGGGACGTCTGCATGGCCTGCGCATCGCCTCGGTCTGCGCGGTTCGCGGGCGGATCGCTCCGTCGTGGAGCGCTGCGCGGCGCGCGGTCGGAAGGGGGTTGATCTGCGGCGGACGCGACCACGGACAGGGAGCCGCGTTCAGCGCGAGGCCGCCCATCCAGCGGCGGTTCGCGTCGTCGGCGAAGAGAGAGAGCGAGCGACGTGCCTGCGATCGCGAAGCCCATGAGCGGAGCCAGGGAGCCGTCGGCGCGCACGCGTTGCGCACGCGAGCACCGTCGTCGCTGAAGGCGACGGCGACCGGCGCGAGGAAGGCGACGGCGATCGGCGCGAGCGCGTCGCGCCCGCTGTGTCGTCCCGGACGAACATCGGTCCGCTGGGCCGTTCTCAGGCCATCGCGGAGAGGCCGACCTTCTCGCCCGTCCGGTGGATGGACGTGGCTTCAACGGCTCGCTGGCCCGGCGTACAGCGCGCGCTCGCCGGCGTGCGCGGGGCGGTCGCGCCGGGCTGGCCGAGGCGCGTAAACAAATCAGCCGTCATCGTCAAGGGATCCCGGCGGCCGGGACATTCGGAAGGGCGATCTTGGCTCAAATCAGCGGGGAAGCGGCCGCCTCCGCGCGGTGTCCGGCCTCTCCCTCCGAACGACCGTTGCGCTCTACGTTCAGATGGACGACGCTGTGCGCCGCAGCCGGTGTCGGGCACGCTCCGGTTCGCGCTCCTTTTATCCACCGCGGGCCGTGACCAAGACACCCCCTCCTCCCATCACTGCCGGAACGGTCATCAATGACCGTTACGACATCCGTCAGAGCCTCGGTAAAGGCGGCATGGGCGAGGTCTTCCTGGCCTTCGATCGCTCGACGCAGCAGACCGTGGCCCTCAAGGTGGTCCGCGAAGAGTCGCGCATGCCAGGCGACGACGAGGCGCTCCGCCAGGAGCTCCTCCTCGCGCGCTCGGTGGGCCATCCGAACGTCTGTCGCGTGCACGACCTCGCGCCGAGCCCGTGGGGCCCCATCCTCGTGATGGAGCAGATCCCCGGGCAGACGCTCCACACGCACATCCGCAAGCGCAAGGCCCAGGGCGGCTACTCGGCGGACGAGTTCCGCAAGATCGCGAGCGAGGTCTGCAACGGGCTCGCGGCCATCCACGCGCAGGGCCTCGTCCACGGCGACCTGAAGCCCGGCAACGTGATGGTCTCCGAGGGCCGCGCTGTGATCCTCGACTTCGGCTTCGCCCAGGAGCGCGCGCGCGCCTCGGCGCGCCGTCCAGGCGCCCCGCCCGACGGCGGCACGCCGAACTACATGTCTCCCGAGCGGCTGCGCAATGGCGGCGCGAGCCCCGAGGACGACGTGTACGCCATGGCCTTGACCCTCTGGGAGATGTGGACCTGCCGCGTCCCGGAGCCCGGCTACAAGCCGCGGGTCAAGACGATGAAGCAGCAGATCATGTTCGACGTCCCGGCGGGCCTGTCGATCGACGAGGTGCGGCAGATCTTCCGCGGCCTCAACGAGGACCCGTCGATGCGGCCGCAGGCGCGGCACATGCGCTTCTTCAACCCGTCGCAGCTGACGACGAGCCCGATCCAGCTGCCGCGCGAGCGCCTCGATCCAGGCCCGCCGCCGGGCGGCGCGCTCAAGCTGAACTTCACCCCCGGGGCGCAGTCGCTGCTCGTGACGTACGCGACGAACGCGCCCGAGATCGTGGGCTCTCTGCTGCCGCTGCACGACACGAAGCTCGCGCTCGGCCGCCGCAGCGATCAGAGCCTGTGCGTGCCCGAGGCGACCGTCTCGGGGGCGCACGCGATCCTGAAGTGGCAGACGGGCTCGTGGTTCATCGAGGACCAGGGCAGCACGAACGGCAGCTACGCGGACTTCAACTACGAGCGCAAGTCGCAGGTCTCGCTGCTGCACGGCGGCGAGGTGCAGGTCGGCGAGTGCCGGATGAAGCTCGTGACGTTCGGCCCGGACTCGCCGCAGCACCGGCGCGCGAAGCAGTACCTCGCGAAGCGCGACGGCCTCACCGGCCTGCTCGTGCGCGAGCACCTGATGAAGGCGATCGACGAGGACGGCCTGTTCGCCGACTGGGCCGAGGTGCCGATGCAGGTCGCGCGGTACGAGCTGCGCGGGCCGAACCGCCAGGTCAGCGAGCGCCCGACCATCCTGGAGATGCTCGCCCTGCGGAAGGCGGCGCAGCGGGTGATCGATCTGACCGAGATGCTCCTGCTCAGCCTCACGCCGGCCGTCGCGGGCCGGACGGGGCCGCTCAAGTTCGTGGTCTCGATCGTGGGTCCGAGCATCGACGAGGCCCGTCACGTGGTCGAGCAGGTGGTCGCGCAGGTTCAGGGGATGCTCCCCGAGACGCTGGAGCTCGGCGCGACGCTGGTGAAGGGCGAGCCCGGGCGCCCTGCGCGGACGCTCATCGATTGAGCCTGAGCGTGTCCGATGAACAGCAGGCCTCCGTTCCCTTCCACCTCCAGTCCGCCGTCTCAACCCTCGCCGTACCGCTACCTCGGTCGCGGCGGCAGCGAGCGCCCCGTGCGGCTCCAGATCATCATCGCGCTCGTCGCGGGCCTCATCGTGGTGGCGGTGCCGCTCTACCTGTGGCGGCGCCCGAAGCCCGAGTCGATCCCCTCCGCGGACGCCGCGACGGCTGACGCCGGCGCCTACGCCTGGGACGCGGGCGCGCTCTCCGACGCGGGCGCCGCGCTGGCGGAGGGCGTCACGCTCTCGCCGTTCACCACGATCAAGTGCGAGAACCCCGGCCCGGGCACCACCCCGCCCGAGCGCTGCGATCACGTCACCTTCTTCGAGGACGGCCTGTCGCGCGCGATCCGCGACAACGTCCAGTGCGCCCCTTCCGACAAGACGGGCGTCACGGTGAGCTTCGTCCTCGAGATGGACTTCCGGCGGAAGCGGACCAACCTCTACGTGGGCAAGTCGACGACGGTGAGCCGCGCGAAGACGAAGGAGCTGCTCCGCTGCGTGAAGCGCGCCATGCCGACGCCCGACTGGGGGACGATCCCGCACCAGTACGTGAAGTACAAGATCAACGTCATGGCGACGTACCCTGCCAACGAGTCCTTCTGAGGCGAGCGGCTCGTGCGTAGCGCATCGATCGTGCTGGTGCGCTTCGCGATCCCGGCCCTCGGGGCGCTCCTCTCGATCGAGGCGCAGGCCCAGCAGGGCGGGACGGCGGCGCCCGCCGCGAAGCAGGGCGGGACGGCGGCGCTCGCCGCGCCGGCTCGGCGCGAGCGCTATTCGAGCTACGAGAGCGCCACCATCGAGCGCGTCCTGTCGCGCCTCCGGGCGCCCCTCGATCCTGCCCCCGAAGGGAAGATCGTCGAGGGGATCGACGTGGTCCCGCTCGAGGTGATCGAGGACCGCGATCCTGCGCCGGCCTTCCTGAACTGGTTCCACGCGCTCTCGCGGCCGCACGTCATCCGGCGCGAGGTGCTGCTCGCGGTCGGGCTTCCTTACGAGCAGGCGCTCGCCGACGAGTCGGCGCGCAACCTGCGCGAGCTGAGCCAGCTGTCGCTCGTCCTCGTCTTCGCCGTGCGGGGCGGCGCTCCGGATCGGGTGCGGGTCGCCGTCGTCACCAAGGACGTCTGGAGCCTGCGCCTCAACTCGGACTACCGCATCGCCGGCGGGCAGCTCGAGTACCTGTTCCTTCAGCCCAGCGAGCAGAACCTGCTCGGGATCCACCACGCCGTGGCGGCGCAGCTCGCGCTCGATCCCGGCGCGCTCTCGCTCGGCGCCACCTACGCGATGCCGCGCATCGGGGGCAGCCACGTGCGGCTGCGGACACAGGCGAACGCGATCATCGACCGGGAGACCGGCGACTTCGAGGGCACGAGCGGCGAGTTCATCTACGGGCAACCGCTCTACGCGACACAGGCGGAGTGGGCCTGGGAAGCCGAGATCTCCTGGCGCGACGAGGTGACCCGCCGCTTCGTCGGCACGAAGCTCGCCACCTTCGACGCGGCGGCCACGCCGGGGGACGATCGCGTCCCGTACCGCTACCGGAGCGACCTCCTGGTGGGCAGCTACGCCGTCACGCGCAGCTTCGGCGGCGGCGCGGCGAGGTCCTCGGCCGTGAAGCACGACGTCTCGGTGGGCATCGAGGCGAGCCGCAAGGTCTATCGCTTCGACGCGCCGGAGGGCCTCGCCCCGGCCGCGATCGCCGAGTTCGAGAGGCGCGTGATGCCGGTGAGCGACACCCGCGTCGCGCCGACGTTCAAGTACGCGACGTACTCGACCCGCTTCTTGCGCGTCCTCGACTTCAACACGCTCGCGCTGCAGGAGGACTACCGGCTGGGGCACGAGCTCGCGATCCTGATCTATCCGGTCACGACAGCGCTCAACTCCAGCCGGAACTTCCTCGGGATCTCCGCCGCCGCGGCGTACACCGTCGCGCTCGGCGACGGCCTCGCGCGCGCCGTGGTCGAGAGCGTCACCGAGCTCGACGGCTCGCAGATCTTCGACGCCTCCATCGAGGCGCGCGCGCGGGTTCATACGCCGAGCTTCGGCGTCGGGCGGCTCGTGTTCGACGTGCGCCTGCTCGACCGATACAGGAACTACCTGAACAGGAGGTCGGTGCTCGGCGGCGACACGCGGCTCCGCGGGTACCCGACGGCGGCGTTCATCGGCGAGGACGTGCTCTCCGCGAACCTGGAGCTCCGCACGCGGCCCGTCGAGGTCTGGTCGTGCCAGGTCGCGGGCGCGGCCTTCTTCGACGCGGGCGACGCCTTCGACGGCTTCGATGATCTGCGCCTCAAGCAGTCGGCTGGCTTCGGGGTGCGGGCCCTCTTCCCGCAGCTCAACCGCGTCGTCATGCGCGCCGACTGGGGGGTGCCGCTGACGCGCGGCTACAAGGAGCCTGACGCGCTCCCCGGCGACATCCTCGTCACCTTCGAGCAGGCGTTTCCGATGCTCCCTGCGGACGAGTAGGGGCGCCGCCTTCGCCGGGCGGCGCCCCCCTGGCCGGTGGACCGCTCGCGGCCGCCGCCATCGCGCCCGCGACGCGCGCGCGGTGCGTGGAGAACGCGCCCCGGAGCGCTGGCGGCACCGGCTCTCGGTCGAGCGCCGCGAGCGCCTCGGCCGCCGGCCTGCCCGCGAGCACCGCGTGCCAGGCCCGCTCGAGCGCTCCCCGCAGGCGCGCGGCGTCGTCCTTCGGCGGCTCCTGCCGCTTGCCCTGGCCGGCCGTCTCCGCGCCGGGGCCTTCGACGCGCGCTGCATGGAACGCCCGCGCGACGCTGCCGCGGTGCGTGTAGCGATCTCCCTCGAACCCCGCGACGTCGAGGAGATCCGGCGCGATGGGATCCCCCTCGTCCAGCGGGATCCGGCCGGCGAGCTCCAGGGTGCCGTCTCGATCGACGTCGAGCGCGAACCGCGGCGGCGCCGCGAGCTCGACGGCGTACCGGGCCGCGCCGAGCGGCTGCACGGCCCAGATCTCCAGCTCGCCATTCTCATTTCGGAGCACGACGTCCGGAGCGCCGTCTCGGTTGAGATCGGTCCCGGAGCGGAACACCCCGAGCTGCTCCGTCGCCTCCGGCTCGGAGCCCGGGAGCAGCGACGGTATCAGCTGGGTCGCCTGGCTATGGTCCACGCGCCTGGCATCGAGGGGCCCCGCGGCGAGGACCACGCCGCGCGGCGTCGCCACGCGGACCGCCGAGGTGCGGCGCCCGAGCGCGTCGGTCCCGCTGTAGCCGCGCACGACCACCGCGCCGCCGCGCCGTAGCGCGCCGCGGAGCTCGACCTCGAGCGTCAGCCCGAGCTCGGCGGCCTCCACGTCGAGGGCGTGCAGCCGAGCGTCGAGGTCCGGAGGCGCGATGAACGCGCCGAGCGTCGGTCTGCCCGCTGCACCCCAGGGAGAGACCTGATGATCGCTGGCGCAGGAGCTGGCGCAACTGACGCAGACGCCGCAGACGAGGAGCAGAACGCCCATCGTCGGCGAGAGCTTTTCTGTTACGGTTCCCGTCCGCATGCGCCTGCTAGTAGCCGATAAGATGGACCTCTCGGCTCTGGAAGAGCTCAAGGTGCTCGGGATCGAGATCGAGTCCCGGCCGGAGCTCACCAGAGACTCGCTGCCGGCGGCCCTCGACGGGATCGGCATTCTCGTCGTTCGTTCCACGGAGGTCACGGCGAAGGCGATCGCGTCCGGGCGGCAGCTCAACCTGATCGTGAGGGCAGGGGTCGGCGTGGGGACGATCGACGTCGCGGCCGCGAGCGCGCGCGGCATCTACGTGGCGAACTGTCCCGGCAAGAACGCGACCGCGGTGGCAGAGCTGACGATGGCCTTCATCCTCGCGCTGGACCGCCGCCTGGTCGATGCGACGTCGGAGCTCAGGGCCGGCCGCTGGGAGAAGGCGAAGTACTCGGTGGCCCGGGGCCTGTTCGGTCGGCGGATCGGGATCGCGGGGCTCGGCGCGATCGGCCGTGAGGTGCTCCTGCGCGCCCGCGCGTTCGGCCTCGAGCCGCACGCCTGGTCGCGCTCGTTGACGCCGGGCCGCGCTGCCAAGCTGGACGTCAGCTATGCCCGGACCTTGGAAGATCTGGCTGCCCGCTCTGACATCTTCACGGTCCATCTGACGGCCACCCCGCAGACGCGCGGCATCGTCAGCCGGAGCGTCCTCGAGGCGCTCCCCGACGGCGCCATCGTCGTGAACGCCGCGCGCCCCGAGGTGATGGATTACGCCGCGCTCGAGGAGCTCATTCCGCGCAAGGGGCTGCGGGTCGGCCTTGACGTGTTCGCCACCGAGCCTGACAAGAGCTCGGCGCCGTTCGAGTCGCACCTCCTCGGGCGAGGGCTCGTCTACGGCACCCCGCACGTCGGCGCGCAGACGGAGCAGGCCCAGCGCGCGGTGGCCCTCGAGACGGCCCGGATCATCCGCGCCTTCATGACGGAGGAGGAGCTGCCCAACGTGGTCAACATCTGCGCTACGTCGCCCGCCCGCTACGCGGTCGTCGTCCGGATGATGGACAAGGTCGGCGTCCTCGCGAACACGCTCAGCGTCATGAAGCGCCACGGGATCAACATCGAGGAGATTTCAAACACCGTCTTCGAGGGGGCCACCGCGACCTGCACGAAGATGCGCGTCTCCGGCCGGCCGAGCGAGGCCTGTCTGAAGGAAATCGCGGCGTTCGAGGAGGTCCTGCACGTGGATATCGTCGCGCTGCCGAATCTGGCGTAACTCGAGGGACCCGGCGGGCGCGACGCGAGGCTGTCGCGACTGCCGCGCGGCGGGGAGCGCTCCGGCGCTGACGCGCCGCAGGCCGCCGCGAAGACGCCGCGAAGACGCCGCGAAGACGCGAAAAACGCGAAGATGAACCGGCGGGAGATCCCCGGCCGCGCAGGGGCGGTTTGCCCGTATCCCCCCTTGCATGAAGGCCCGCATTCGACTAGGTTGTCCGCCGACAACTAGGCGGATCCGCGAGCCGGGTTCCCAGTTCGGGGAATCGGCTCTTTTTTTTTGGCGCAGTGGTACCGGGCACCCTCGCTCGGGGCCGATCGCGCTAGGAGGACCCGGATCCGCCGAGGGTGACGTCTCTCACATGCAGCAACCCATGGAGCCTTCGACCAGAGCCGTGTTCGATCTCGGGCGCGTCCGCGACGCCGTCGCGCCGGTGCTCGCCTCGCACGGGGTCACGCTCGTCGATCTGGAGTGGACCACGGAGCGGGAGCGGGCGGGCTGGACGCTGCGGCTCACGATCGAACGCGAGAACGTGGACGACGTGGAGGACGCGGGCGGCGGGGTCACGCTCGAGGACTGCGCGGACGTGTCGCGCGACGTCTCATCGGTCCTCGACGTCGAGGATCTCATACCCAACCATTACAACCTCGAGGTCAGCTCTCCTGGCCTCGATCGGCGGCTGCGCACAGCGGCCGAGTTCGCTCGTTTCCTCGGCAGGACGGCGAAGGTGAAGCTGTCGCGCCCCGCGCCGGACGGCCAGCGGCTGCTCCGGGGCGAGCTCCTCGAGGCTCCGGAGGGGCAGGTCGCGGTGCTGGTCGATGGCAAGCGGATCGCGGTCCCGTTCGCGGATGTCGTGGAGGCGCGCCTCGTCTTCGAGCTCCCGTCACAGCCCAAAGCCAAGAAGGGGCAGCGGCAGGGCAAGGAGCCCGCTAAGGAGTCGGGGCAGATCAGGCAGCTCGCGGAGGCGGCTCCGCGGTCGGGCTCGAAGCGGAGCGAGCGCGGCTCCGAGAAGCGCAAGTAGAGAGAAGAAAGATCAGGAGACAGGGACGTCATGGCAACGATGGCAGCGATGCCGACCTCGGAGACGAGCCTCGGCAGCATCCTCGATCAGGTCGCGAAGGAGAAGGGGATCGACAAGAAGATCCTCGTCGAGACGATCGAGGCCGCGATCTTGAAGGCCGCGCAGAGCGTCTTCGGCCCCACCCGCGAGCTCGAGGCGCGCTTCAACGAGGACACCGGGCAGATCGACCTCTTCCAGTACATGACCGTGGTCGAGGCCGTGACGGAGCCGGAGCGCGAGATCTCCATCACTGACGTGGACAAGCTGAAGCTGGACGCGACCCTGGGCGAGGAGCTCGGCTTCCAGGTCTTCTGGCGGCCCGAGGACGCGGAGAAGGCGCGCGATCAGGACAAGGAATACGGCGACATCCTGAAGCTCAAGCACGGCCGCACGACCTTCGGGCGCATCGCCGCGCAGACGGCGAAGCAGGTCCTGCTGCAGCGCGTGCGCGACGCCGAGCGCGATCTCATCTTCAACGAGTACAAGGATCGCAAGGGCGAGCTCATCCGCGGCATCGTGCGGCGGTTCGAGAAGGGCAACAACATCATCGTCGACATCGGTCGCACCGAGGGTGTGCTCACGTTCCGCGAGCAGACGCCGCGCGAGACGTACCGGCCCGGGGACCGCATCGTGGCGTACGTGAAGGACATCGATCGCGAGGCCCGCGGCCCGCAGGTCATCCTCTCTCGCTCCGATCCCCGGCTCGTCGAGAAGCTCTTCGAGGCCGAGGTCCCCGAGATCTACGAGGGCATCGTGCGGATCGTGTCGGTCGCACGCGAGCCGGGCGCCCGCTCGAAGATCGCGGTGACCAGCCGCGACGCGGACGTCGACCCGGTGGGCGCGTGCGTGGGCATGAAGGGCTCGCGCGTGCAGGCGGTCGTCCAGGAGCTCCGCGGCGAGAAGATCGACATCGTGCCGTTCGATCGGGATCCGGCGCGCTACGTCATCGCCGCGATCCAGCCGGCCGAGGTACACAAGGTGATCGTCGACGAGGCCGACGGGCGCATGGAGCTCGTGGTCCCGGACGAGAAGCTGTCGCTCGCGATCGGGCGCAAGGGCCAGAACGTGCGGCTCGCCGCGCAGCTCACGAACTGGAAGCTCGACATCATCAGCGAGACCAAGTTCAAGCAGATGGAAGAAGAGGCGATCTCCGCCTTGCAGCAGATGGACGTGGTGACAGAGCAGATCGCCAAGTCCATGTATCGGCTCGGCTTCCGCGCGCTCGAGGAGGTCAGCGAGGCCTCGGTCGAGGAGCTCGCGGCCATCCCGGGCCTCGGCGGCGCCGAGGCCGCCGAGCGCATCAAGTCGCAGGCGGACACGACGATGGAGCGGCTGCGGCAGGAGCGCATCCGCTCGGCGAGCTCACGCACCGAGCCGCTCACCGACCGCGAGCGGCTGATGTTCATCCGCGGCGTCGGCGATCGGACGGTGGTGTTGCTGGAGGAGGCCGGGTACCGCAGCGTCGAGGACGTGCTGCGGGAGGACGAGGATCGGCTGGCGATCCGCACCGGCCTCGGCATCAAGAAGGCGCGCGCCATCAAGCAGGGGGCGCGGGATTTCGTTGAAAGCGAGCAGAAGGTGCTCGATGCGGCGCGGGCGGACGTTCGTCGCGCTGTAGAGGCGAGGCACGCATAGGCTGTCGGGGAGGAAGAGGATCGAGGATGGAATCGGTGGTGAGCAGACAAAGCGACGCGGGTGAGCGCGAGCCCTTCGAGAAGGGGCGAGTGCGCACGTGCGTCGGCTGCGGGGAGCGCGTCGGCGTCGACGACGTCCGCGGCGCTCGTCCGCTCGTCCGGCTCATCCTTGGTCCTGGCGGCGTGATCGCGGTCGATCCCGGCGACGGCGGGTTCGGGCGGGGCGCACACGTGCACCCGCGGAAGGACTGCCTCTCGGCGGCGGTCGCCCGGGGGCTCGCCCGCGCCGCGAAGGGACGTGTCCACGCGATCGTGGGGGCCGCTGGAGGAGGCGCCGAGGGCGCCGGCGATCAGGCCACGCAGGGCGTCGAGCCGCTCACGACCGTCTCGCTGGCGCGGGCGATCCGAGAGGCGACCGAGCGCCGGCTCCAGGGGCTCATCCGCGCCGCTGTCCGCTCCCAGAGCGCGGCGATCGGCGCCGATGCGGTCGTGGGGTCGTGCGTGCGGGGTGAAGCCGCGCTCGTCCTGGTCGCGTGCGACGCGGCGGCAGGCGCGGATCTGCCGGAGGTCCGGCGCGCCGTCGCCGAAGGGCGCGCCGTCGCGTGGGGCAGCAAGCTGGGGCTCGGCGCCCTGGCGGGCGGCCCGCGCGAGCGCGGCGTTGCCGTGATGGCGATCTCAGCGGCGCCGATCGCCGCTGCCGTCGCGAACGCAGCGCACGTCGTGGACACGTGCGCGCGCGTCGAGCGAGGCGAGGACGCCGCGGACGATGCGCGCCGCGGCGCCGGTCGCAGGGGGCGGCCTTCGCGCAATGCAGCCGCCCGATCAGAGGAAGGCGGGAGCCCCGAGCAACGGAAGGCGCCGCCTGGCCATGCTGGCCTCCGGCGTCGCCGTGAGCCGGGGACGTCGGGCGTGGAGCGCGAGAACCCCGGGGTCGGGGTTCTCGCGGCGTCCGAGGATGTCGGGGGAATACCCGGCAGCCCGCAGGGCGCGCTTACCAGCCGCGAAGAGCGGCGGGGGCCGGAGAGTGAGTCCGGTCGGCTTCTTGCTACTGCGCCGGGCATGGGGGGAGGCGGCGCGGTCGGGGGCAGGGCGGCGATGTCCGGTCCTACCGGACGCGCCTCGACGGTGGACAGAGTGGCCGCAAATCGTCGCCCGCGCGGATGGGTGAGGCGGATTGGTTAACGTGGAGCGAGGTGCATGAGCAAAGTCCGGGTCTACGAGGTCGCCAAGCAGCTGAACATGGACCAGAAGACGCTGGTCGCGCTCTTTCAGTCCATGGGTATAGGCGACGTGCGCAATCACATGAGCGCCGTCGAGTCCGACGTCGTCGAGCGGGTGAAGCGACACCTCGAGCGGCAGAAGTCGCCCGAGGTGGTGGAGGAGAGGATCCGCCCCACGGTCGTGAAGCGCCGCGCCCGGCCTGGGGCCGAGCCCGAGCCGTCCTCGCCGGGCCGCGGGCCTGACCTGTCGGAGGCGCCCGTTCGCGCTGCTCCGGAGCCTGCGCCCTCTCGGCCTGCGGCTGTGCCCGTTCCGGCTTCGCCGCCGCCCGAGCGCGCCGTTCAGGAAGAAGCGCCGCCCCGTCGCCCCGCTCCGCCGCCGCCCGCCGTTCCCGTCGCAGCGCCCTCGGCGCCGGCCCACGAGCCGGTCGTCGCCGCGAGCCTGCGCGAGCCTGCTCCCGCACCCGCGCCCACTGCGCCTGCCCCGGCGATGCCGCCTGTTGCGGCTGCGCCCCCAGCGCCGCCGCCCCCGGCGGCTCCCGCTCCCGCAGCAACCGCGCCTGCCGCGGCGTCCGCGGCCGCGGAGGAGACGAAGGTGACCTCGCCCGAGCCGAAGCCTGCGCCGCCTGTCGCGGCGCCGCCTGCCACCGCCGCCGCACCGGCGCCCGCCCCCGTGGCGGCCGCGCCCGAGGCGCCTGCAGCCGCCCCCGCGCAGGCGGCCGCGCCCGCGCCGACCCCTGCGCCTGCCGCAGCGCCCGCAGCAGCGGCGCCCGCAGCAGCGCCTGCCGCAGCCGCAGCGCCTGCGCCTGCCGCAGCGCCCGCAGCAACCGCGCCTGCCGCAGCAGCCGCTGCTCCCGCAGCAGCCGCGGCGCAGGCGCCGGCCCGGCCGCAAGCCGCGCCCTCGGCGCCCGCTCCGGCGCAGGGGGCGTCGCGGCCGACGTCGCCGCCGCCCGCGCCGCAGCGGTCCGGGGCTCCGGCCGCGGCCCGCCCGGGCACTCGGCCCACCACGCCGCCCGTGTCGACCCCCGCGGCCAAGCCGGAAGAGCCGGCCGGCACGCCGGGACAGGCGCCGCGCCGCCCGTCCTCGCCGCCGAAGACCGGCATCGAGGTATGGCAGGGGCGCCCCGGCGTCACGATGCCGGCTGCCCGCACCGGCACACCGCCGGCGCGGCGCACGACCTACGATCCGCGCGCCAACGCCCAGCAAGCGCGCCCTGGTGGTCCCAGCTTCGGTCCGGGCGGCCGGCCCATGGGCGGTCGGAACACTCGCCCGGGGATGTTCGGGCGGCCGCGCCCGGGAGGCGGGCTCCCGCGCAAGCCGGTCCAGGTCTCCACGCAGGAGATGGCCTCGCACAAGAAGGTCATCAAGATCGAGGAGCAGGTCACGCTTCAGCAGCTCGCCGCGAAGATGAGCCTGAAGGCGACGGACGTGCTCATGCGGCTCCTGTCGATGGGCATGACGGGCGTGAACATCAACAGCACGCTCGACGCCGAGACCGCGAAGATCCTCGCCAGCGAGTTCGGCTGGAGCGTCGAGGACGTGGCCGTCAGCGAGCAGGACACGTTGACCGCGGCCATGCAGGCCGGGGCCGAAACCGACGAGGAGGTCGAGATCCGGCCGCCCATCGTCACCGTCATGGGCCACGTCGACCACGGCAAGACCTCGCTCCTCGACAGGATCAGGAAGGCCACGGTCGCCGAGGGAGAGGCCGGCGGGATCACCCAGCACATCGGCGCTTACCGCGTCGAGACGCCGCGCGGAACGATCGCGTTCCTCGACACGCCGGGCCACGAGGCGTTCACGGCGATGCGCGCCCGCGGCGCCTCGCTCACCGACATCGTGATCCTGGTGGTCGCGGCCGACGACGGCGTGATGCCTCAGACCAAGGAGGCGATCTCGCACGCACAGGCCGCGAAGGTGCCGATCATCGTCGCGGTGAACAAGATCGACAAACCGGGCGCCGACGCCGACAAGATCAAGCGCGACCTCGCCGCGCTCGGGTTGCAGCCCGAGGAGTGGGGCGGCGAGACGATGTTCTGCAGCGTGTCGGCGAAGATGGGGCAGGGCATCGAGCAGCTCCTCGAGTCGGTCCTGCTCCTCGCCGAGGTCCAGGACCTCCGCGCCAACCCGAAGAAGCGCGCCAGCGGCACCGTCATCGAGGCGCTGCTCGATCGTGGCCGCGGCCCGGTCGCGCGCGTCATGGTCCAGGACGGCACGCTCCGCACGGGCGACATCCTCCTGGCCGGCGCCGCGTGGGGCAAGGTCCGGGCGATGACCGACGAGCTCGGGCGCTCCGTCGCCGAGGCCGGCCCCGCGACGCCCGTCGAGGTCCTTGGCCTCAACGAGGTGCCGAGCGCGGGTGATCCCGTCCACGCCGTCAAGGACGGGAAGACCGCGGAGGAGATCGCGGAGACCCGGCGCAAGAAGGCGTCGAAGACGCTGATCCCGCAGGACTCGCGCGTCTCGCTCGAGTCCATTACGAAGAACCTGCAGGAGGCCGATCAGCTCGAGCTCAAGCTGATCATCAAGGGCGACGTGCAGGGCTCGGTCGAGGCGATCATCCACGCGCTGGCGAAGCTCTCGACCCAGAAGGTGAAGGTCACGATCGTGAACGGCGCCGTCGGCGGCATCACCGAGGGCGACGTCAACCTGGCGGTCGCGTCGAAGGCGATCATCGTCGGCTTCAACGTCCGGCCGGCCGGCAAGGCGGGCGCTCTGGCCGAGAACGAGGGCGTCGAGATCCGGCTCTACAACATCATCTACAACGCCGTCGACGACATCCGGAGCGCGATGGAGGGACTCCTCCCCGCGACGAAGGTGGAGAAGGTCCTCGGCCGCGCCGAGGTCCGCCAGGTCTTCAAGATCACGAAGGCGGGCACGGTCGCCGGCTGCATGGCCATCAGCGGCTCGGTCAAGCGCACCGGCGAGGCGCGCCTCATCCGGGACAACGCCGTGGTCTGGACGGGTCGCCTGTCCGGGTTGCGCCGGTTCAAGGATGACGTGAAAGAGGTGGTCGAGGGGTTCGAGTGCGGTATCTCGCTCGAGGGCTACTCGGACATCAAGGAGCGCGACATCATCGAGAGCTTCGAGATCGAAGAGGTCAAGACGAAGCTCTGAGCCTCATCCGATGTTCGTGGGCGTCCTCCGTCTCCGTCTCGATATCGTCGGGGCCCGCTCCCTCAAGGACAAGCGCAGCGTGGTGCGCTCCTTGAAGGAGCGGGCGCAGAGCCGGATGCGCGTGTCGATCGCCGAGGTCGGCGTGCTCGACGATCCGAGGCGGGCGACGCTCGGCGTCGCGGTCGTCTCGAACTCGGCGGTCATGTGCGACAAGGTCCTCGCGGACGTGGCCGCAATGGCGGGGTCGCTGCCGCACGCCGTCCTCACGGATCGGGCGACAGAGATCGTCCCGTTCGGCGACGGAGGCGCTGGGGTGCAGGGCGGCATCGAGCAGGCGCTCGGCCGTGACGATGGAGATCTGGGAGCGCCCTCGGACATGCTCGAGGACGCAGAGGACGACGAATGAGCGGCGTGGTGAAGCGGGCGACGCGGGTCGCCGAGCGGCTCCGTGAGGACCTGTCCAACCTGCTCCGGGATCTGCGTGACCCGCGGATCGCCGGCGTGCTCGTGTCGCGCGTGGAGATCACCGACGACCTGCAGAGCGCGAAGGTCCACGTGCGCCACGAGTTCGGGGCGGAGGACGCCGCGGCGCGCCGCGCCCTGCTCAAGGGGCTGGAGGCGGCCTCGGGCCGGCTGCGCAGGGACGTCGCCCGCACGATGGGGCTGCGCGTGGTGCCGACGCTGCGCTTCTTTTACGACGAGGGGCCCGACGCCGAGCGGCGGATCGAGGAGCTGCTCCGAGAGATCAAGGACGGCTCGGGCGAGCGCTCCTAGAGCGACGGTCACCCGCTTCGGATACGGGCCCACCTCGACGTTTTCGGTGCTCAGCGCACCGGAGTGCGCTTGCGCGCCGAAAACGCCGATCTGGGCCCGTCTCCTGTGCGGGTGCCCGCCGCTCTGCTCCGCACGTAGCAGAGGTGGGCGGAGACCGCTGTAGAGCGGGGTCGAGCGGCGCGCGGCCGAAGCTCGGCCGCCATCACCGCGAGATGAGGCGCTCGATCGACTGCGCGGGATCGAGGTCGAAGCGCCACGGTCCCATCTTCGTCGGGGCGTCGAGGGCCACCTTCAGCGCGCCGAGGAACTCGCGGCGCGGCCACTCGACGGCGCCGAATCGCTCGAGGTGGTCCGTGTACACCTGGCAGTCCACCAGCGCGAAGTCCCAGGCGACGAGGTTCCCGAGGAGCGTCGCGAACGCGATCTTCGAGGCGTCGGGCGCGCGTGCGAACATCGACTCGCCGAAGAACATCCGCCCCAGCGACACGCCGTAGAGGCCGCCGACGAGCTCGCCGCTCGACCACGTCTCGATGCTGTGCGCGACCCCGGCGGCGTGCAGCGCCGTGTAGCCGGCGACGAGCTCCTCGGTGATCCACGTGCCGTCCTGGCCTGGGCGCGGCGCGGCGCTGCAGGCCCGCATGACCCGCTCGAACGCCGTATCGGTCCGCACCTCGATCTCGCCCCGGCGCACCCGCTTGCGCAGCGAGTGCGGGACGTGCGCCTCGCGCGGCGGCAGGACGAAGCGCGGATCCGGGGAGAACCAGAGGAGCGGCAGCCCCTCGTGAGGCCAGGGGAAGATGCCCCGGCGGTAGCCGGCCAGCAGCCGCTCCGGCGAGGCCTCGCCGCCCACGGCCACGATCCCCTCCGGGGTCGCGCGTTCTGGCGGAGGGAAGTCGAGCTTGCTCGTGAGCACCGGGACCCGCATCGCTGTGGGATCGAATCCTCCCAAAAGAGCGCGCGGTTGCAAAGGGTCGCCCGGCGCTCGCTCAGGAGGCGCACACGTAGTCGGAGCCCTCGACGAAGCCGCGCGCCGCGAGGTGGCCGCGGATGAGCGCGCGCGCCCCTCGCGCCCCCACGGCGACGACGAGGGTCTCTGCGCCGCGCTCCAGCCGCGACGGGTCGACGATCGGCGCGCCCTGCGCGATCCGGCCGATCTTGCGCGGGTCGATGTCCACGAACCGCGCGGGCGTCACGCCGTTCCGGGCGAGCGCCCTCGCCAGCCGCCGGCCTGTCTTTCCCGCGCCCCACACGGCCACCGGGCGCGCCGGGCCCAGCTTCCTCGCGAGGTAGTGCGCCTTTGCCTCGAGGAACCTCGCGATCGCGTACCGCGGATCGGCGAACGTTGCGCGCCCCTCGCGGTGCCGCCAGCGCAGGCCGAGCTCCGGGAGCTTCGCCATCCGCGCGCCCGCCGCGTCGAGGCGCAGCCACAGATCGTAGTCCTCCGCCCACGGGACCTCCCGGAACCCGCCCACCTGCTCCAGCGCGCTCCGCCGCAGCATCACCGACGGGTGGCACAGCGGCGACTCCACGAACATCTCCCGCGCGTGGTCCTCCGGGGTGACGATCGAGTTCAGCCAGTCGACGTAGCGCAGCATGCCCTCGCCGATCGGCCCGGCAGCGAACGCCTCGACGCGGGCCCCGACGACGCCGAGCCGCGGATCCCGGAGGAGCGTCTCCGCTTGCCGCGCGAGCCGCTCGCCGACCGAGATGTCGTCTCCGTCCATGCGGGCGAGGAGCTCACCGCGCGCCGCCTCCGCCGCGCGCGAGAGCGCCCGCGCGATCCCCACGCCGCCCGCCGCGATCTGGAGGACGCGGCGATCGCGCTGCGCGACGCGCGCGACCCTCGCTGGGCCGCCGTCCGTCGAGCCGTCGTCCACGGCGACCACCTCCAGGTCGACGGCGCGCTCGGCGAGCACGCTCTCCAGCGCCTCCTCGATCGTCGCTTCCGCCTGCCGGTACGGGAGCAAGACGGAGACGAGCGGCGCCACGCGGAGACCATGGCGGCGCGCCCGCGCAGCGTCCACAAGAACGGGCGCGGACGCCTAGTGCTTCTTGAAGTCGCCGAGGTGCGTGATGTACCAGCGGCCCTGCCACGAGATGATCGTGTGGACGTCCAGGCTCGCCGGCTTCCCGTCGATCTCGTACTTCAGCTTGCCGTGAAAGGAGCGGTAATAGCCGATCTTGTTGACCTCGTCCCCAGGAGGCACCCACTTCGGCTTGGACCCCACCACGAAGCCGACGAACCGCGCCCCCTCCCAGCTCTTGCGCTTCCGATGCATCGACTTCACGTCGTTCGCGTAAGCGGCGTGGAGGTTGTCCCAGTACTTGCCGGGGTCCTTCACGTCCTTGAGCGGGATGAACGGCTCCTTGGGGAACCAGAAGGGGTCGGCCAGCGCCGGTTCCTTCTTCACGATGGCGTCGAACAACGCCCTGGCTCGCGCCGTGAGCTCCTCGCTCTCGAGCGCCGGCAGGATCTTGTTGTCCGCGCGGGCGGATGTCGCGGCGCTGGGGTCGGCGCCGGCGCTCGCCTCCGCTCCTGGGCTGGGCGACGCGTCGGCCGCGGGCGCCTCGGCCGCGCGACCGCCCCCGTCCTGCGGCGGCTCCGGCGCGCCTGCGTCCTCGGGCCGAGGCGCTGACGCCGCCTCGGCCGCGCTGGCGCCTGGCGTCGCTGCTGCCGCCGTGGGCGCGGCGCCGACCGAGGAGGGCCAGGCGCTCTCGGCTGGCCGGGCATCGGGCGCCGGGGTGGGCGCCGCGCAACCCACGACCACCGCCAGCGCGGTCGCGACGACCTGCTTGATCATGCGCGTGCCCTATCGCAGCGCCCCGGCGCCGACAAGCGACGCCGAGGCGCGGCCGGATGCGGGGCCCGCCCGGCGGCGGACCTGGCTCACTTCTCCACGATGATGAACTGAACGCGCCTGTTCTTGGCCTTGTTGGCGGGCGTGACGTTCGGCGCGACGGGGCGGTCCTGTCCATAGCCCTTCGCGAGCAGCCGCGACCCGTCCACGCCGGCTCGGATCAGCCAGGCGCGCACCGCGTTCGCCCGGGCCTCGCTGAGCGTCTGGTTGTGCTCACGCCCGCCGGTGTTGTCGGTGTGCCCCTGGATCTCGACCTTGCGGATGTTCGGATTCCGCTGGAGCACGTCCGCGATCTCCTCCATCAGCGAGTTCGAGTCGCCGAGGATCTTCGCCGAGTCGGTCTCGAAGTGGATCTGCCGCGAGATCTTGATCTCGTTGCCCAGCACCTTCACGAGCGAGATCTTCGGCCGCTTGTTCACCGTGAGGGTGGCGCGCGTGTCCTCGCTCGTCCGGACGTCGGCCTCGTTGACGTGGTTCATGTAGCCCTGCGCCTCGACCTTGAGCGTCACGGCGCCGGCCGGCAGGTCGGGGAAACGGAAGGATCCGCTTCCGTCGGCCGTCGCCGTCTGCTCGCGGCCCGCTGCGTCGACGAGCCGGATCGTCGCGCCGGCGACCGCGTCCCCGCTCTCCGCGTCCTTCACCGTTCCGACGATGTTGCCCGTCTTGGGCAGCGCCTCGAGGGAGCAGTCGACGTCCACGAACGTCGGCCCCTGCGGCTGCGTCGGGCTCGGCGCAGCGCCGGGCCCTCCCGGCTGCGGACCGAAGGGACCCGGCTGCCCGGGCTGCGGGCCGAAAGGCCCAGGCTGTCCCGGCTGCGGACCGAAGGCGCCGGGCTGTCCCGGCTGCGGACCGAAGGGGCCAGGTTGCGGGCCGAAGGCGCCGGGCTGCCCGGGTTGCGGACCGAAGGCGCCGGGCTGCCCGGGTTGCGGACCGAAGGGGCCAGGTTGCGGGCCGAAGGCGCCGGGCTGCGGGCCGAAAGGCCCAGGCTGTCCGGGTTGCGGACCGAAGGCGCCCGGCTGCCCGGGCTGCGGACCGAAAGGCCCAGGCTGCGGACCGAAGGCGCCGGGCTGCGGGCCGAACGCCCCGGGTTGCCCCGGCGCCGCCCCGCCAGGGAGGATCGTCGCCTGGCAGGTGCCGGGCTTGTACCCGTTCGCCCGGATGTTGAAGGTGTACGTCCCCGGCTCGAGGTGCCTCGTGAGGAAGCGGCCGTCCGGCCCTGTCGCGTACGGCGGCTGAGCCGCGCCCTCGATCGTCACGATGGCGTCTGCCACGGCCGCGTCGGGCTTGTTCTGCTCGTGCACGAAGCCGCGCGCGAAGCTCTGCGGCGCCGGCACGAGCTGCGGCGGCTCCTTGATGATCTGCGGCGCAGGGGCCGGCGGCGGCTCCTTCTGCTTCGTATCGTACGCATAGCCAATCCCGAGATAGAGCGTCCACGGCGCCTGCGGCGCGACCTCCTCGATGAACACGGAGGTCGCCGACAGGCCGAGATCGAACGCCGCGTGTCCGGAGAGCCCGCGGAACGCCTTCTCGAACGGCGTCACCCGCACGCCGAGAGACAGCCGCGACGGCGCCGCGGCATAGCCCGGTCCGCCCTGGTTCTGCGGGTCAGGAGACGCGAAGTCGTCGAGCCCGAGGCAGACGTCGCCGCGCGACACGGTCTTCGTGTGGCACTCGTAACCCTGCCGGTTCACCGGGATGTCGAGGGTGTACTCGAGGTAAGGCTGCACCTTCGGCAGCGGCACCTCGACGCCGAGGTGGGTCTGGAAGAAGTCGACGCGGTTGATGCCGAGCCCGAACCGCTCGATCCGCGAGATCGGCTGCCGCTCGCGCCCGTCCGTGAACGCCTTCGCGCGCGCCTTCTCGACCTCCTCCACGAGGACGCCGGAGTTGTCGAGCTTGTAGCCGAGGTTCACGTTCACCCGCAGCGGGAACCCCTTGCCCTGCGGCTTGCGCAGATCGAGCGACGCGAGCCCGCGGAAGACCGCGCTCGTGCCGCCGCCGGCGAGGCCGACCTCGCCGGTCCCGTTGAGCAGGAGCAGCTGCGCCTCGCCGCCGAAGGAGAACGGCTTGCCGATCTTCGTCGGGGTGAACGCCTTCACGCCGAACGTCGTGTCGCCGAGCACCTGCAGCAGTCGCGGACGACCCTGATCGTTCGCGTTCGCGAACGTGCGGATCGACGCGTACCCCTCGAGGAAGGGCAGGGGGGTCGCGTTCAGCGCGAAGAACGCTCCGACGTGGCTCGCCGAGTCCTCCTTCGCGTCAGGACCGCACGTGATCGGGTAACCGGCGAGCGTCGACTCCGCCGGATCGCAGAGGAAGCCGCTCGTGGAGAACCAGTCGAGCAGGAACGACACCCGGAAGGTGCCCGGCGCGCCCGAGCCCGCGTACGACGTCCTGAGGAGGCCGGTCGAGCCCCACAGGTTCGGCTGTGCGGTGAGGGAGAGCGCGCGCTCCTCCTCGTCCCACGCGGTGGACCTCGGCGCCGCCGCGCTGGCCTGGAGGCCCTGATCCCCGACCGACGCCTGCGCGCCGAACGAGAAGTTCGCGTCCGGCGGCGGCTGGCCAGGCTGCTGCGGGCCGAACTGCGGCGGAGCGTCGCCCGGAAAGCCCGGCTGCGGCCCGAACTGCGGCGGAGCGTCGCCCGGAAAGCCCGGCTGCGGCCCGAAGGGGCCGGGCTGGGCGGGCTGCGGCCCGAAGGGGCCGGGCTGGGTGGGCTGCGGCCCGAAGGGACCGGGCTGGGCGGGAGGCTGCTCGGGCCCGAAAGCGCCGGGCGGCTGCGCGGGCTGGCCCGGCATCGGCTGCGGTCCGAAGGGCGGCTGCGGCTGCTGCGCCTCGGCAGCGCCCGCGAGCGTGAGCGAGCCGACGAGCGGCAGCGCCGTGAGCGCAGCGCGCCGGGGCCTGTCGGCAAACACCTTCCGAAGCGTATGCATCGAGCCTCACCCGCGAGGTCGAACAAGGAAACGCCCGCCAATCGGGACGGTGGAGACCTCGCGCGCGGCCCGTTGTATCACTCCGGGCGGCGCGTGAAACAGCGGTTTTCGCTGGCAGCAGCTCCGCGACAGGCGCGCCGCGCGGCTCGATAAGTACGGCATCACCGCGCGGGGATGCCGCGCCTTTCGGCTTCCTCTGCGCGCGTCACGGCGCTGCGCCGCCGCGCCGGCACCCCGGTCGCAAACGTGCTCGACCAGAGCGCCCCGGCGCCCCGCCGCCGCTCGGCCGGCGCCGAGCAGCCGTCCAATCCGGCAGGCGCGCATGCTAGGAAAGCCATCACCATGGCATCCCGGGGGCGCATCCTGATCGTCGACGACGAGGCCAACGCGCGCGCGGCGCTCTCCGAGATCCTCCGCGAGGAGGGGTACACGACCGAGACCGCGGCCGACGGCTTCAAGGCGCTCGGCAAGCTCGAGGAGTTCGCGCCCGACGTGGTCCTGACCGATCTGAAGATGCCCGGGCTCGACGGCATCCGGATGATGGAGAAGGCGCAGCTCGCGCTGCCGGACGCGACCTTCGTCGTGATGACGGCGTTCGGCACCATCTCGAGCGCGGTCGAGGCGGTGAAGAAGGGCGCGTACAACTACCTGACGAAGCCGCTCGATTTCTCGGTGCTCGCGGTCGTGGTCGAGCGCGCGGTGGAGCGGGCGCGGCTGCTCCAGGAGAACTCGCGCCTGCGCGAGCGGCTGCGCGAGCGCAACGCGTTCGGGCACGTGATCGCGAGCCACCCGAGCATGGCGAAGGTCCTCCGGCTGGTCGAGCAGGTGGCCCCGAGCCGCGCGAGCGTGCTGATCGTGGGCGAGACGGGCACGGGCAAGGAGCTCATCGCCGAGATGATCCACCGCGCCAGCCCGCGGGCGAAGGCGCCGCTCGTCCGGCTGAACTGCGCCGCGCTGAGCGAGTCGCTCCTCGAGAGCGAGCTGTTCGGCCACGAGCGCGGGGCCTTCACCGGCGCCGTCGGCCGCCGCGAGGGCCGCTTCGAGCAGGCGAGCGGCGGCACCCTGTTCCTGGACGAGGTGAGCGAGATCCCGCTCGCCACGCAGGTGAAGCTCCTGCGCTTCCTGCAGGAGCGGACGCTCGAGCGGGTGGGCGGCAACGAGACGCTCAAGGTCGACGTGCGGATCCTCGCCGCGTCGAACCGCGATCTGCGCCAGCGCATCGCCGAGGGTCTGTTCCGCGAGGACCTCTATTACCGGCTCAACGTCGTCACCCTGGAGATCCCGCCGCTCCGCGAGCGCCGGAGCGACATCCCCGAGCTCGCGACGTTCTTCCTCGGCCGCTATGCGCAGGAGAACGGCAAGCGGATCGAGGGCTTCACCGACGAGGCGCTGTCGGCGCTGACGTCCTACTCGTTCCCCGGCAACGTCCGCGAGCTGGAGAACGCGATCGAGCGGGCGGCGGTGCTCTGCGACGGCGCGCGGATCGAGCTCCGGCACCTGCCGGCGCAGATGTCGTCCGAGCCGACCGAGGCCGTCGACGCGATGCCGCGCGTCCCCGGGAGCACCATCTACGACCTGGAGCGCTACGCGATCTTGCGCACGCTCGAGGCGTGCAAGGGCTCGACCTCGAAGGCGGCGACGATCCTCGGGATCAGCCCGCGCAAGATCCAGTACAAGCTGCACGAGTACAGCGCGGCGAACGCGCGTGGCCGGGCGCGGCCGGGGGACGGTGCGCCCGGCGAGATCCCCGAGGGGGAGGAGGGCGCATGAGCAACGCAGCCGAGCGCATCGTCGAGCCGAGCGACCGGGGTGCCGCGCCGGCCAGCTCCGTCGAGGAAGGGGCGCCGGACGGCGAGCTGCTGATCGACGTCCGCGGCCTCCTGAAGACGTTCCAGGTGGGGTTCCTGCGCCGGAAGGCGGTCGAGGCCGTCAAGGGGGTGAGCTTCGGCGTACGGCGCGGCGAGATCTTCGGCTTCCTCGGGCCGAACGGGGCCGGCAAGACGACGACGATCAAGATGCTGACGGGCCTCATCGCCCCGACCGGCGGCGAGGCGTACCTGTTCGGCGCGCGCGTGCCGTCGCCCGAGGCGCGCCGGAAGATCGGCTTTCTTCCGGAGAACCCGTACGTCTACCCCTACCTCACCCCGCGCGAGTTCGTGGAGCTCTGCGGCCGCCTCTCCGGGATGCGCGGCGCGGCGCTGCGCAGGCGGGCGATGGAGGTGCTCGATCAGGTGAAGATCGGGTACGCCGCGGATCGTCAGGTGCGCCGGCTGTCGAAGGGGATGCTGCAGCGCACGGGGCTGGCGGCCGCGCTGGTCGCCGATCCGGAGATGCTGATCCTGGACGAGCCCATGAGCGGCCTCGATCCGGTCGGCCGCAAGGAGGTGCGCGATCTCATCTTCGCCGAGCGCGATCAGGGCCGGACGATCTTCTTCTCGACGCACATCCTGAGCGACGTCGAGGCGATGTGCGATCGCGTGGCGATCCTGCGCGAGGGCCAGGTGGTGGTGAGCGGCGCGATCCGCCAGCTGCTGCGGGGCGACGTGCTGCGCACCGAGGTCACGCTGGCGGGCGCGAGCGAACGCCTCCTGGCCGATCTCGGCGCGAAGGGCTTCGCGACCACGCGCCGGGGCGACGTCGTGGTGGTCGATGTGGAGGGCGAGGCGCGCGTGCGCGACGTGCTGCAGGCGTCGCTCGCGGCGGGCGCGCAGGTCGTCGAGGTGGCGCCGCGCCGCGAGACGCTGGAAGACCTCTTCATGCGCCGCGCGCTTTAGCCAGCGCCGTGGCCTCCGTCAGACAGCCGTAGGCCCCCGCAGAGGACACCCTCTCCGGGGGCCGGTCAGCCCCAGCCACGCCCCTGGCTACGCCGATGCCCCAGCGACGTCCTGCTTCGCGGCCTCGATGATCTCGAGCGCGTACGCCCCGATGGTCGAAGCGTCCTCGCCCTCGACCATGACGCGGAGCTTCGGCTCCGTCCCGCTCCAGCGCACGAGGATGCGCCCCTTGTCGCCCAGCGTCTTCTCGATGCGATCCACGGTGACCCGCGTCCGCTGCATGCTGTCGAGCGGAAGCCGCGTCGCGAACGTCGCGTTCTCCAGGACCTGAGGCACCCGCTGCATCGCCTTCGAGGCGAGCTCGCTCAGCGGCTTGTCCTCCTCCATCATGATGGCGAGCACCTGCAGCGCCGCCACGATGCCGTCGCCCGTCGTCGCGTGATCCAGGAAGATGAGGTGCCCCGACTGCTCGCCGCCGAACGAGTAGCCGCCGTTCCGCATGGCCTCGACGACGTAGCGATCCCCGACCGCCGTGCGGACGACGTGCCCGCTATGGGCCTTGAGCGCCCGCTCGAGCCCGAGGTTCGACATCACCGTCGTCACGATCGTGTTCCGCGGCAGCTTGCCGGTGCGCAGCATCCGGAGCGCGCAGAGCGCCATGATTGCGTCGCCGTCCACGACCTCGCCGCGCTCGTCGACCATGATCACCCGGTCCGCGTCGCCGTCGAGCGCGATGCCGATGGCCGCGCCGCGCTTCAGCACCTCGGCCTTCACGTGCTCCGGGTGCAGGGCGCCGGTCTCGCGGTTGATGTTGCGGCCGTTCGGCTTCACGCCGAGCGCCGTCACGTTCGCGCCGAGCTCGGTGAACACCGAGGGCGCCACGCGGTACGCCGCCCCGTGCGCCGCGTCGACGACGACCTTCACGCCGTCGAGCGAGAGCGCCGTGGGGAACGTGCTCTTGCAGAACACGACGTACCGACCGCGCGCGTCGTCGAGCTTCACCGCGCTGCCGATCGCCGCCCCGACCACCCGCGCCTCGTCGAGCTCGTGGCTCTCCATGAGCCGCTCGATCTCCTCCTCCGCGGTGTCGGGCAGCTTGTAGCCGTCGGGGCCGAAGATCTTGATGCCGTTGTCCTGATACGGGTTATGGCTCGCGCTGATCACGACCCCGGCGTCTGCCCGCATGCTCTGCGTGAGCTGCGCGACCGCCGGCGTGGGGATCGGCCCGCTCAGCATCACGCGCCCGCCCATGGCGCACACGCCCGACGCGATCGCGGTCTCGAGCATGTAGCCGGACAGGCGCGTGTCCTTCCCGATCACCACCCGCACCTGCCGCGACTTCCCGTGGCTCGCGACGAACGCGATCGCGCGCCCGAGCCGCAGCGCCATCTCGGGCGTCATCGGCGGCTGGTTCGCCACGCCGCGCACCCCGTCGGTGCCGAAGAGCTTGCGGCCTGTGGCCTGCTTCTGCGGTTCGCCCGTCGCCGACGGAGCGCCCTCCCTAGGATCCTTCTTGGTGTGCTTCGGCACGGTCCCTCTCTGTGGTGTGGGGCTGAGGAGACCACCCTTAGCAACCTTTGCCAAGACAGCCTACGGCCAATCGCCGCCGCGGCGACGGTGACGCAGCCTTCATCGCGCGTCTTTTGTGGCGTGGCCGCTATCGTGCCGCGTCTGCGCCGCTTTTGCGCGGCGGTCGCTATCGAGCCGCTGTTACAGCGCGGTCGCTATCGCACTGCTGTTACAGCGCGGTCGCTATCGAGCCGCTGTTACAGCGCGGTCGCTATCGCGCCGCTGTTACAGCGCGGTCGCTATCGCGCCGCTGTTACAGCGCGGTCGCTATCGCGCCGCTTCCGGCGGCGCCTCGTTGTTGCGCCGAGCGGCCTCGTTGCTCAGGCGCAGCAAGACCGACCCCTGCGCCGGCGTGCGCAGGTCTCGGCCCCTCGTCGTGCCCTCGCCGCCGCCGGGCGGCGGAAGGAGCGCGTTGATGAGGCCCATCAGCCTCACCGTCGCCTGTGGCGCGATGCCGTGCGCCCAGCTCAGCAGGTGCGACGACAGCCCGAGCTTCACCTCGGCGCGCCCCTCGCGCGCCGCCGCCACAACCCGCCGCGCCGCGCGCCGCGCGTCGATCGTCGCGATCGGCAGGGACGAGGCCAGGCCGAACCAGCCGAACTCGTGCTGCGGGCTGCCGCCGAACGTGGCGTTGTAGATCGACCCCGTGCGCATCGGCCCCGGGATCACCGTCGTGACGCGCGGGCCCCTCGCGCCGCCGTGCGTGAGCTCCGCCTGCACGCTCTCCGAGAAGCCCATCATCGCGAACTTCGACGCGTTGTACCCGAGCAGGTGCGGCACGGCGACGCGCCCGCCGATGGACACCACGTTCACGATGCGCGCCGCGCGCCCCTGCCGCCTCAGGTGCGGCAGCGCGCGCAGCGTCGTGTGGACCGCGCTCCAGAAGTTCGAGCGCATCGCCTCGTCGAGCTCCTCCACCCGGAGGTCCTGCATCGGCGCGACCTGGATCACGCCGGCGTTGTTGACGAGCACGTCGATCCGGCCGAACGCCCTCGCCACGCCGTCGATGAACGCCTCGGCCGCGGCGCGGTCGCCGAGATCGCACGCCGCCGCGTGCACCTCGACGCCGAGTGCCTGCAGCCGCTGCTCCGCCCGGTAGAGCGCCTCCGCGTCGCGGCCGGCGATCGCCACCCGGGCGCCGTGCCGGCCGAACTCCTCGGCCAGCAGCAGCCCCAGGCCGCGAGAGCCGCCCGTGATGACCACGACCCGGCCGCGCAGATCGAGCTGCCGCAGGGCGCGGAACGCCGTCCGCGCGAGCGCGGCCGCCACGAGGGCCGCCGCAGAGAAGAGCACCGGAGAACGCCGTTTCCTGAACGCCATGCCGCGGAGGACGGCATCGCCCGTGCCACGCTGCGCGCGCCGGCGGCAGCGACGCGCCTGCACATCGCGCTGCTCGAGCCCGCTTCAGAGCGTGACGACCGGATCCGCCGCGATGCCGAGCAGCGCCGAGCGCACCTCGCCGACCAGGTAGATCGAGCCGGCCACGACGACGAGCCCGCCCGGCCCGGCGGTCTCGATCGCGCGCGCCACCGCGGCGCGCGGATCGCCGATCGCCTCGCCCGGCGCGACCTCGCGCAGCGCATCGAGCGGGGCGGCCGCGCGGCCCTTCGGCGTCACATAGAGCCGACGGTGCGCTCGTGGCGCGAGCATCTGTAGCATTTCGCCCCACCCCTTGTCGGCCATCGCGCCGAACACGAGCGTGGTGAGCGCTGCCCCCGGACCCTCCTCGTCGAGCCACGCCGCGAGCGCCTGCGCGCCGTGCGGGTTGTGCGCACAGTCGAGCAGGACACGGGCGCCGCCCGCGTCGATCCGCTCCAGGCGACCGGGCCAGCGGGCCGCGGCGAGCCCACCCGCGAGCGCCCGCTCGACCTCGGGCCACCGCTCGGCGAGCTGCCACGCGATGCCGCATGCCACGCCCGCGTTCTCGGCCTGGTGCGCGCCGCGGAGGCCGAGCTCCACCTCGATCTCGCGGCGCCCCGGCCCGGCGACGCGCGCCCCGCGACCGCCGCGCCCCACCGCGATCTCGCCCGCGCTCCCGACGCGCTCCGCCCGCGCGACGCGGAGGCGAGGCCCGGCGCCGATCGCCTGTGCCGCCGCCTCGATCGCGGCGTCGGCCTCCGGATCGAGCGGGCCGAGCACCGCGGGCGCGCCCGGCTTGAGGATGCCCGCCTTCTCCCGGGCGATGTCCGCCAGCGTCGGGCCGAGCACGGCCTGGTGGTCGAGCGCGATCGACGTGATCGCCGTGCAGAGCGGCGCCGAGATCACGTTCGTCGCGTCGAGCCGCCCGCCGAGGCCCACCTCGAGGATCGCGAGGTCGACGTCCGCCTCGCGGAAGGCCACGAACGCGGCCACCGTCAGCGCCTCGAAGAACGTGAGCGGCGAGGGGACACGCTCGAGCGCGGCGGCGAGCGCGCGCTCGAGCGCCGCGTCGCCGATCGTCTCTCCCTCGACGCGGATGCGCTCGGCGAAGCGGGACAGGTGCGGCGACGTGTAAAGGCCGGTCCGCAGCCCGGCCTTGCGCGCGATCGACTCGACCATCGCGCACACGCTGCCCTTGCCGTTCGTGCCGGCGACGTGCACCGCGGGGAGGCCTTCGTGGGGATCGCCGAGCGCGGAGAGCGCCTCGCGGACCCGGCCGAGCCCGAGCTCCATCCCCCGCGGCGCCCGCTGCCCGAGCGCCTCGATCAGCGCGGGCAGCCGCGGCGCCGCCGAGGTCATCGCCGCGCCCGGCGGTTGGACGTGAGGTGCTGGAGCAGCGTCCCGATGTACGCCTTCATCTCGGGGCGCGGGACGATGGCGTCGACCATCCCGTGGTCGAGCAGGAACTCGGATCGCTGGAAGCCCGCCGGCAGCGTCTGCCGGATCGTGTTCTCGATGACCCGCGGGCCGGCGAAGCCGATGAGCGCCTTGGGCTCGGCGATGTTCGCGTCGCCCAGGAAGGCGAAGCTCGCCGCGACGCCGCCCGTCGTCGGGTGGAGCAGCACCGACAGGAACGGCAGCCGCGCCTTTCGGTACCGCTCGAGCGCGGCGACGCTCTTCGCCATCTGCATCAGCGAGAGGATGCCCTCCTGCATCCGCGCGCCGCCCGACGCCTGGAGGAGCACCACGGGGAGCTCCTCGCGCGTCGCGCGCTCGAACAGGCGGGTGATCTTCTCGCCGACGACCGAGCCCATGCTCCCGCCCATGAAGGCGAAGACGAACGCGCCGTAGGCGATGTCGCGGCCGCCCAGCCTGCCGCGGCCGATCTCGATCGCCTCCTTCGCGCGGCCCTTCTTGTGGAGCGCCGCGACGCGGTCCCTGTAGCTCTTGCCGTCGCTGAACCGGAGCGGGTCGTTCGGGACGAGGTGCTCGTCCCACGCGGCGAGCTCGCCGTCGTCGAGCAAGAGCCTCCGCCAGCCGTCGGCGTCGAGCTTGTGGTGGTGGCCGCACTGCGAGCACACCTCGAAGGTGCGCGCGAGCTCGGCGGCGTCGTGCGTGTGCGAGCAGCCGTCGCAGCGACGGAACACGCCCGCTCCCAGCGAGCGCTTCTCGCTCGCGTCGGTCGTCGGCAGGGTCTTTTCAGGCCAGGTCATCGGCGAGCCCTCAGGCGCTCCGCAGGTCCATCTCCTTCACGTCGGAGGGGACCCGGAGCGTTGGTTGTGTCTTCTCCTGCACCTCTCGGGCGCTCACGCCGGGCGCGAGCTCGCGCAGCACGAGCCCCTCGGGCGTCACATCGAGCACGGCGAGATCGGTGATGATCCGGTGGACGACGCCCCGCCCGGTGAGGGGCAGCGAGCACTCGTCCAGGATCTTCGGCGCGCCGTTCTTCGCCGCGTGATCCATGATCACGACGACGCGCTTCGCGCTCACCACGAGATCCATCGCCCCGCCCATCCCCTTCACCATCTTGCCGGGGATCATCCAGTTGGCGAGATCGCCCTTCTCGGAGACCTCCATGGCCCCGAGGATCGCGAGATCGATGTGGCCGCCCCGGATCTGCGCGAAGGACTCGGCGCTCGAGAAGATCGCGGAGCCGGCGAGCATCGTCACGGTCTCCTTGCCGGCGTTGATGAGATCCGGGTCCTCCGCGCCCTCGATCGGGTAGGGGCCGATGCCGAGCAGCCCGTTCTCGCTCTGGAGCACCACCTCGATCCCCGCGGGGATGTAGTTGGCGACGAGCGTCGGCATCCCGATGCCGAGGTTGACGTAGTAGCCGTCCCTGAGCTCCAGCGCGGCGCGCTGCGCGATCTGTTCCCGCGTGAGTCCCATCGTGTCCCCTGTCCCCGCGCCTAGGCGGCCGACGCCTTGCGCACCGTCCGCCGCTCGATCCGCTTCTCGTAGCGCTCGCCCTGGAAGATCCGGTGCACGAAGATCCCGGGCGTGTGGATGTGGTCCGGGTCGAGCGAGCCGACGTCGACGAGCTCCTCCACCTCGGCGATCGTCACCTTCGCGGCCATCGCCATCATCGGGTTGAAGTTCATGGCCGTGTGGCGGTAGACGAGGTTGCCGAACCGGTCGCCCTTCCAGGCCTTCACGAGCGCGTAGTCGCCGCGGATGGCGGGCTCGAGCACGTAGTCGCGGCCGTCGAACTGGCGCACTTCCTTCTTCTCGGAGTACCTCTTCACCGCGCCGCCCGGGCCATAGAGCACGGGCAGCCCGCCCTCGCTGATGGCCGTGCCCGCCCCGGTCGGGGTGTAGAACGCAGGGATCCCGGCGCCTCCGGCGCGGATGCGCTCGGCCAGCGTGCCCTGCGGCGTGAGCTCGACCTCGAGCTCGCCGCTCAGGTACTGGCGCTCGAACTCCTTGTTCTCGCCGACGTACGACGAGATCATCTTCCGGATCTGCCGGTTCTGAAGGAGGATCCCGAGGCCGAAGGCGTCGACTCCGCAGTTGTTGGACACGACCACGAGATCCTTCGTGCCGAGCTCCCGGAGCGCCGCGATGCAGTGCTCCGGGATGCCGCAGAGGCCGAAGCCGCCCGAGAGGATCGTGGCGCCGCCCGGGATGTCCCCCACGGCATCCAGCGCGCTCTTGTAGACCTTGTCCATGGCCGACCGAGAGGTAGCCCAACTGGCCGCGAGGCAAAAGCCTCCGCTGCCGCCGCGGTATGCCGTGGCGCCGGCGCCGCAGCGCGGCACAGGGGCCGGGCGGCGCCGGCCGCGACGCGGCGCCGCGCGGTGATCCGCGCTTCCGGCGAACGACGGAAGCTCGCGTGTGTCCCGGGTGCATGAGGCTCTCGTCGCGTCCGCCAGCGCTCATTCAGCCAGCGCTCGTTCAGCGCTCGTTCAGCGCACATTCGGCGCACGCTCGGTGCACGTTTCAGGAGCGGCCCTCGGAGGGCGCGGCCAGGCGGCGCCGGCTTCTTGGCCCGGCCCACCGAAACCCCGTAACGCACCGGTGTGCCTCGACCGCTCTCCGTGCTGTTCACGATCCTGGCGCTCTCCCTCTCCGGCTCCCGGGCGGCCGCCGCGGCGCCGGATGCGCCGGCGCGCTCGCACGCGCGCCCCACCGCGGAAGCAAAGCCGCGGGACGCCGCCGCCGCCGCCGGGGCGCGCGGGGCGACGAAGCGCGCGCCGCGCGCGCGGCTCGCGAAGGACGACGTCAAGGGCCACCGCCCCCGCGCCGGCGACGCGGGCCCGCGCTCGCCCGAGCCGGCCACGAAGAAGGCCGCGCCCCAGGCGCCCGCCTCGTCGGTCGGCCATCCCAACGAAGGGCGCCTCGAGGGCGGCGTGCGGCTCGACACCTCGCGCAAGGACATCCGCGTCGTGCCCGCCTACGCCGGCGCCGACGTCCGCTGGGGGCTGCCGGCGCTCGTCGGCATGATCGAGCGCGCGGCGCGCGGCGTGGCCAAGCGCTTCCCGGGCGCCGTGCTCGGCGTCGGCGATCTGTCGCGCCAGCGCGGCGGCGACGTCCACCGCCACAACTCCCACGAGAGCGGCCGCGACGTCGACCTCGGCTTCTACGCGCTCGACGCGCGCGGCAAGCAGGTCCACGCGCCGGTCTTCCTGCGGTTCGACGCCCGGCTCGTCTCGACCAACGTGCCCGGGGCGCGCTTCGACCTGCCGCGCAACTGGCTGCTCGTGCAGCACCTGCTCACCGATCCCCGCGCCCGCGTGAGCCACATCTTCATCTCCGATCCGCTCCGGTCCGCGCTGATCGCCCACGCCAAGCGGATCGGCGTCTCCCGCGCGCTGCTCGTCCGCGCGCAGCTCGCGATGATGCAGCCCACGGGCGCCGAGGCGCACGACGACCACATGCACGTCCGCATCTCCTGCCCCGCGGCCATGCGCGGCAGCTGCATCGAGCTCGCGAAGAACGCTCCCTCCCACGCCCGCGCGCGCATGGCGAGGAAGACGGACAGGGCGCTCCGGACGCCGTCACCGCCCGCGCGCGCGGAGGCCGCGCGCCCCTCGAAGGCCGCCGCGGCGCCCGCGCCCGAGCGGCCCCGCGAGGCCGGCGCCGGCCGGCGCGACCCGGCGCAGCCCTCGCGCCGCGACGACAGGCGACCTGAACGGGAAGCCCGCCGCGCCGCCCCGCGCGCCGCTGCCGACGCCGAGGCGCTGCCGCTCGCCGCCTCGCGCGCGGCGGCGCAGCAGCCGATGGGCGGCCTCGATCTGTCGTTCCTGCGTCCTGCTGCGTCCGAGGTGGAGATCGAGGCCGATTCGGACGGCGCCGACGCGAGCGGCGCGCTCGACGACAGCGGGGTGCTCAAGATCACGGACTGAGATCTGCCGGGTGCCGTTCACTACAAAAGCGGCAAAGAGTAGGTAACGCAATGCATTGCAGGAAGTTCCGCAATCTCTGACCTGGGCGCCGTCGCGCCTGGACCCGGAGAGAAGTCCTCGGGCAGACTGGGGCGGATCAAGGGGGTGTTCATGCCGCAAGAGGACTCCCACACCTCGATTCCCACGCTGCCGTCCGCGGCATCGCTCATCGCCAGCGATCACGATCGCCGCGCGCTGCTCGCGGCGCTCACGTTCGTCGGCAGGCCCCCCCGGAGCGCGGAGGCGCTCTCGACCTGGTTCGAGAAGCACCTCGTGGCAGCCGGGAGGATGCAGCCGCCGGCCTACGTGACCGAGGGCTTCTCCAAGCAGGTAGCGCTCGGCCCTCAGGTCCCGGCGGCCCCCGATGCATCGGAGATAGAGCAGCTCGTCGACGCGGCGCGGCTCCGGGTGCTCGCCTCGCTTCGCGCCTTCATGCCGCCCGTCGCAGACGATCGCTTCCTCGCCGCGGCCATCGACGGCGGGCGCGTGCGCCGCGCCGGAGGCGTCGCGCCGTGGGAGCCGTGCCCGTGCGAGGAAGACCTGCTCAGCGACATCGTCCTGAGCCTCTTCGCCGCGGACATCCTCAACTTCCGCGAGTTCCACGACGCCTATCTCTGCGTCTGCAAGACCTGCTTTCGCATCGACTTCGACCCGAGCCAGTCCGGTCGCACCGGCTGCCCCGAGCACGAGCCGACCGTCACCGTCAACGTGATGCGCCGCAGCCGTCCGTCGCTCTGACGCGTCTCCCTGGGCTCAGAGGCAGCCGAGGCGGCACTTGGACGCCTGCTCCAGGCAATCCGACAGGCAGCCCTGATAACGCTGGTACTGCGTGCTCTGCGTGGGCTCTCTACCGCACTGCGTCGCCCTGCACGCCTGGTGTCGCCGCTCGCACGCACCCAGGCACCCGGTATTGCCGCCGGCGGGCGCAAGGCCAGCCGCGGCCGCCGCACGGGGCACCGCCCCCGGAGACGCCGGCGGCGCGCCCGGCGCCTGCGCGGCAGGCGGATCGCTCCGCTGCGCCGGGGTGGTCCGGTACCCCGCCGAGGCAGGCGACGGCCCGCAGCGCTCGAAGGCGCGGCGCATCACGTCCTCCGCCGAGCCGGGCTGGATCTCGCACGCGCGCGCGAGGCTCTCGATCCTGCGGTCGATCGCGGCGGCCGCGCGCGACGCGACCCCGTCCGGCCGCGTCGCCGGCGGTGGGGCGCCCCTCTGCGTGGCGCTCGCGGACGCGGTGATCCCGCGCACAGCGTCGTCCCCCGTCGCGCTCGACGCCCTGCCGATGAGGAAGGCCACGATGAGGCTCACCGCCACGAGCCCCAGGGCGGCGAGCGCGAGCCGCGAATCGATGCGGCGCGGCCCGCGCGCCGGCGCGCCGGCGCGCGGGGGGCCGGCCGGGAGATGCGCCGGCCCCGCGGCGCCGGGCTGCGGCGCCTTTTCGGGCTGCGGCCCGGTGACGTTCGGCGTCCGCGGGGTAGGCGCGATCGCCGGCGGCGCCAGCGTCGCGACCTCCAGGGGAGGCGATGGGGCCACCATCGGCGAGAGGTTCGGCAGCGGCGCCGGCCGGGGGATGTCCGTGTGCGCCGGTTCGCTCGACGCAGCGGACGGCACCGTCGGCGTGTCGGGCCACTCCACGAGCGGCCTCGCCGCGCGGAGCCTGTCGACGAGCGGCCCGAGCTCGCGCCGCTGCTCGAAGCGCCGGACGAGCTCGTACGCCGCTCCCTGGATCCCCCGCTCCCAGGGGATGTCCGGCACGCCGAGCTCCTCCGCGAAGCGGCGCAGCTCGGCCAGGCTGAAGCAAGCCGTGATACGCCCGCGGATCTCCGCGGCGCTGCGCGCCGTGCTCCCCGACGTCCCCGTGCCCTCGCCGTCCACGCTCGGCAGCTTACCGCACACGCCACCGAAGCCGAACCTGGTATAGGCTCCGGACATCGTGTCCGGCGCTGCGGCACCCGGGGACGTGGAGGCCAGGAGATGAGCCGAGAGGACAGTGCAATTGGCGCGGCGCCGCCCGCCCTCGCGCCGCTGATCGGGCGCGAGGCGGAGCTGTCGGCCCTGGCCCGCGCGCTCGACGCGGTGGAGAGGGAGCGCTCCACGCGGACCGTGACGCTCGTCGGCCCGCCGGGCATCGGCAAGAGCAGGCTCGTGCGCGAGTTCCTCGAGCGGCGGCGCCAGGGCTCCGCCGCGCTGCGCGTCACCTCGGGCAGCGCGGGCGACATGGCGTCCGCGTACGGCGTCTTCACCCGGCTCCTGCGCGCCCGCTTCGGCCTCTCCGACGGCATGGACAAGGACGCGGCCCGCGCCGAGGTCCGCTCGCAGGTCGCGCACGTGATGGGCGACCGCAAGGTCGGCGACGTCATCTACTTCCTCGGCCAGTTCATCGGGCTCGCGTTCGGCGACAGCCCGCTCACCCGCGCGGTGCAGGACGATCCCGCGCAGGCCGACCTCATCCGCCGCGCCGTCCTGAAGGCGTTCCTCGAGGCGGACGCAGTCCACGGCCCCCTGTGCCTCGTCTTCGAGGACCTCCACGCGGCCCACGACGACTCCCTCGCGCTCCTGCGCTACCTCATCGAGTACCTCACAGGCCCGGTCCTGATCGTCTGCGCCGCCCGCCCCGAGCTGCTCACCCGCCAGGACGACTGGGGCAAGGTCGGCGACCGGCGCCACGCGCTCCTGGAGCTCACGCCGCTCGGCGAGGCCGCCGCGGCGGAGCTGGCGAGGGCGCTGCTCGCGCCCTGCGCGCCGCGCGGGAGCGACGACCTCGTCATCATCGACGTCGTCGACGTCGTCGACGCGAAGCGCCCCGACTCGCAGCCCCAGCCGGGCGTGCCGTCGGAGCTCGTCGAGGCGGCCTGCTCCTTCGCGAACGGCAACCCGGCGCTGCTCGAGCAGATGGTCCGCATCTGCCACGAGCAGGGCGTGATCGAGGAGCTCTCGCCCGACTCCGCGGGCGGGCCGCGCTGGCGCGTGCACCTCGGGAAGCTGTCGACGGCGCGCCTGCCGATGACGGTCGAGGACGCCGTGAACGTCCGCCTCGCCGCGCTCGATCACGACGGCCGGCAGCTGCTCGAGCAGGCCGCGACGATCGGCCCGGTGTTCTGGAGCGGCGCGCTGTTCGTCCTCGGCAGGGCCGGCTGTCAGGCCCCCGAGCTGTGGGGGGAGGAGCAGAGCGACAAGGATCTCGACCGGATCAACGCCGCGCTGCGCTCGCTGTGCGACCGCGGCTACCTGCGCAAGCAGAGCGAGTCGAGCTTCGCGGGCTCGGACGAGTATGTGTTCGTGCACGCCAAGGAGCGCGAGGCGCTCCAGAAGCGGATGAGCGCCGCGGCCCAGCGGCGGTACCACCACGCGATCGCCGAGTGGCTGGAGCAGCAGGTGGCGGTGCGCGCGAGCGAGGAGTTCCTCGCCGAGCTCGCGACGCACCGCGAGCGCATCGGCGACGCGGTGCGGGCGGGGCTCTCGCTGCTCGACGCCGGGGACGTGGCGCGCGGGCGCTACTCGAACGCGAAGGCGGCGGAGTACTACGCGCGCGGGCTCTCGCTGCTCGGCGACGCGCACGTCGCGCGGCGCATCGACGCGCTCCACGACTACGGCGACGTCCTCCAGCTCGCCGGGCGCATCGACGACGCGCTCGCCGCGTTCCGCGAGATGCTGACGCTCGCCTACCGGCTCGACAACCGGCGCAAGGGCGGGGCCGCGCACAACCGCATCGGGCGCCTCTACCGCGAGAGCGGCTCGCTCGACGAGGCCGGCAAGCACCTCACGACCGCGCTCCGCCTCTTCGAGGGCGCGCGGGACGAGCGGGGGATCGCCTCGACGATCGACGACATCGGCAAGCTGCACTGGCTCCGGGGCGAGTACCAGGAGGCGCTGAAATGGCTGCGCGACGCGCTCGCCCGCCGCGAGCGGATGGGGGATCGCCGCTCGATC
This sequence comes from Sorangium sp. So ce693, assembly GCF_051521375.1. Classification (NCBI taxonomy): domain Bacteria; kingdom Pseudomonadati; phylum Myxococcota; order Polyangiales; family Polyangiaceae; genus Sorangium; species Sorangium sp. So ce693. Next base: position 8,598,979 of record NZ_CP150347.1, on the reverse strand, counting down.
GCGCTGTCGCTGAACAACCTCGGCCTCGCCCTGCAGGACTCCGGCGAGTTCAAGCAGGCGCTCAACACGTTCGAGCGGTCGCTCGCGATCCGGCGCGAGATATCGGACCTGCTCGGCGTCATGATGAGCCTGAACAACCTCGGCATGATCGCGCAGGACCAGCGCGATCACCGCCACGCCCTCGAGCTCTTCGAGGAGGCGCTGGAGGTGGCGCGGCAGGTCGGCGATCGCAACCGCACGGCGCTGATCCTGACGAACATCGGCGGGACGCTCTACCGGAGCGGCGATCCCGACGAGGCGGTGCGCGTGCTGCAGCAGGCCGAGGAGCTCTGCGACGGGCTCGGCGACCGGCTCGGCCTGGCCGAGGTGCGGCGCGCCCTCGGGAAGGCCTACATGCTCCGGGGCGATCTGGAGAAGGCGCGCGACTCGATCAGCCGGGCGGTGGACCTGTTCGCGTCGGTCCGGAGCAAGGTGCACCTCGGCATCGCGCTCCGGACGCTCGGCGAGATCACGGCGGCGGGCGGCTGGGGCAGCGCGCACACGAAGAGCGCGCGCGCGTATTTCGCGCGCTCGGTGAGCATCTTCGAGGAGACGGGGAACGAACTCGAGCTCGCGCGCACGTTCCAGGCCTACGCGCGGTTCCTGACGACCGACCGCAGCTTCGTGGCGAACATGGCGGCGCGGCGCGAGGCGGTGGCGATGAACGAGAAGGCCGAGGCGATCTTCGGGCGGCTGAAGGTCACGTCGGTGCGCCTGGAGGACGAGCCCACGCTCCCGACGGGCCCGCCGGGCCAGTCGGCCCCCACGAAGTCGTCGGTCAACGCGAGCCCTGGCCGCTCGCCCACCTCCGAAGAGCCGTCGTTCCCGAGCCCGGGCAGGGCCTCGACCTCCAGCTGAGGCCGGGTGATCCGGGCGGGCCGGCGTGCTCTGGCGCGGGGGGGCGCCCGTGATACGCATGCCGGGTGAAGGCCCTGCACGAGAAGCGCGTCTCCGAGTCGGTCACGACGATGACCGAGTACGTCCTGCCGACGCACGCGAACGCGCTCGGCTCGATCTTCGGCGGGCAGGTGCTCGCGTGGATCGACCTGTGCGCCGCCATCTGCGCGCAGCGGCACACCGGCAGCGCGGTCGTCACCGCGGGCATCGACGACCTCTCGTTCGATCATGGGATCAAGGTCGGTCAGGTCGTCCGCCTGGCCGCGCGGGTGACGGCGACCTTCCGCACGTCGCTCGAGATCCTGGTGTCGGTCGAGGGAGAGGAGGCGATGACGGGCGCCATCTGGCCCATGGTCACGGCCTTCGTGACGTTCGTGGCGGTCGACGCGTCGCTCAGGCCGACCGCGGTGCCGCCGATCGTCCTCGAGACGGACGACGATCGCCGCCTCGCCGAGGCCGCGGCGGAGCGGCGCGCGCGGCGGCTCTCGCGGCGCGGGGGCGGCCGCGGCGCGTGATGGCCGCGCGCTACTTCTTCTTGATCCGGTCGGGATCCCCGAGGAACTCGAAGTGCATCGTGTCCTCGAGGTCGTCGTGTCCCAGCCAGTCGAAGCCGTAGCGCTCGAACGCCTTGATCCAGCAGCGGGACAGGGCCGTGCGCTCGTAGGCAGTGCGCTTCTTCTCCTGGCACAGCGGGCTCGTGGGCCACGGGTCGACGCAGCCGCAGCACGGGTTCCGGTCGGGATCGATGTCGATGGCGATGCCGAAGAGGTGGTTCGAGATCTCGGCGCCGCGGTAGCTGTTCGCCGTGCGGAACCCGCCGACCGCGCGCGGCGTGTAGCGGCGGGACTTGCGGGTGCACGTCGAGCGGATCCGCTTCTCGACGCAGTGGAGCGCGGGCGCGATCTTCTCGTGGATGGAGAGCGGGAGGCCCATGAACTGCACGGTCGTCGCCTGGGAGTGGGCGCTCTCGGAGTTGTGGCGCCGCGTCTCGTCGGTCTCGACGTGGCCGTAGTGCTCGGCGAGGTAGCGGACCGCTTTGGCGTGCTTCGTCGGGTTGAGCATCCCCTTCTGGACGAAGGTGCGCCGCTTCAGGAACTTCTGCGGGCTCTGCACGCGGCACTCGTAGCTCTTCGCCTTTTTTCCCCGGGCCGGCTCCTTGGCCTCCGCGACGGGCCCGCCGCCGAGCCCCGAGGGGCCGGCCGCGAGCAGGGCGATCGCTGCTGCCACGAGCAGGTGCACCCGTGTCCGTCCGTTCGCGTTCACGGCCGGAGGTTAAGCAGGCCGTGTCAGGCGCGGCAAGGACTTGCCGTAAAAGCCTGTCAGGAGAACCACCGTCAGGGAGACGAGCGCATTCTTGCAGCGGGCAGCAGACGGCGCGCTGCATCGCTCGCGGCCGCACGGTCCGTGCGAGCTCATGAGGTGAGCTGCGGCGAGCTCATGAGGTGAGCTGCGGCGAGCTCATGGAGAGGTCCACGGCGAGCAGATCTCCACGAGGACGCCGTTCAGGTCGCGAACGTAGGAGACGCGCTGTCCCCACGGCTTGTCATGGGGCTCCGATACAGGCGCTGCGCCGGCCTTCACGGCGCGCGCGAACGCCGCGTCGACGTCCTCGCTCGTGACGATGATCTCGAGCCCGGCGGGGCGCTCCCCTGGCCGGTTCTTCGCGAGCTCGGGGAGGCTCTTCTGAGCGAAGTCCTCCTGCACGAACCCGAGCGGCACCTTGCCCTTCAGCTCGCAGTATTCTTTGCCGCTGGAGACGAAGCTGCGCTCGAAGCCAAACGCGCGCTCGTAGAACGCGGCAGCTTCCACCGCATCGGGCACATAGACGATCACGCCACCCAGTCCTGTGTTCATGAAGTCCTCCTCGGGGGTCCAGCCCCACGCGCCGGCATCCTAGGGCGGCGCTGCTGACAGCGTCCGGTCAGCAGCCTCGCTCCATGCACGGGCGCGAGCGAGGCGCGAAACGCTCGCGCATGAACCCCCTCACCACGCTTCGATCGATGGCAGAGCACGACGCCCGGTCGAACCAGAGGCTCCCCACGCTCGACGCCGAGGTGCAGCTTCTGCGCGGCCGAAGTGCGGCTTCTGCGCGGCCGAAGTGCGGCTTCTGCACGCGGACCACGTCCAGGTCGAGCGCGTGGGGAGCGCGCAGGTCCACCTCGTCGTCCACCAGATTCATCGTGGGCAGGCGCACGCGATGCTCGCCGGTGCTCGCGTGAAACCGCCGCCGCTCGACGGTTCTTCAGGGCCGAGGAGCTTCCGCGGCGCGAGCGGAGCTCCGCGAGATCGGCACTCCCGGTGCGTCAACGCGACGCCTCACGGCGCGTCGAGGCGAGTCTCCGGGCGTATCGATGCGAATTTCAAGGCACGTCGAGGCGAGCCTCGAGGCAACTTGACGCGAGCCTCACGGCGCGTTGACGCGCTGTTCCTTCGGCTCGGCACGCTGGCGGGTGTGTGCCGCCGCAGACGCGTGCGCCGGCGGGAGCGGAGAACAACACCGTCCCGGTCATCTCCACGCGGTTGCACCGCTGAACCAGCGTTTCATCCATGCAAGGGAAATCTGGCATGAACCCCGGGTTCACGCGGTGACTCGTTCAGTGAGTGGTCGGCATGGCCGTTGCTAGATGGGTCGTGTGCCCTTCGCTGCGGCGGTTGCCGCAAGCGGCCTTTGTGTTGAGTCTTTTTTTGCGGCGAGCTCCCTATGAAAGAGGTCCGCAGCGACCAGCGCCGGCAAGCGAACGAGACGCCCATTCCCAAGAGCGGTGTCATGCGCGCCGTGCCCCGAAGCGTCGCGCCGCCGAGCGCACCGTCCACAGAGGGGCTGCTTGTCGGGCCGAACGGAGCTTCGTTCGAGGTGCGTCCTTCCGATCCGCTCCTCGGCAACATCGACATCGACGCCGTGGTGGCGGGGGTCCCCGAGTCCTACGCGATGAAGGGGATGTTCTTCAACGCGCTGGCGGCGACGCTCGGGGAGCGTTTCGCTCAGGTGGTGACGACGTTGTCGAGCCCGCCGAGGGGGGGGCTCTACCTGCCGTTCTCGGACTATCCGACGCGCGACTTCCTGCGCCTCTACGACGCGGCCGCGCGTCTCTCGCACCCGAACCGGAGCTCGCGGGAAGGCTACCGCCGCCTCGCGCGGCAGCAGGTCGGGGCGTTCAGGGAAAGCGCGCTCGGCAGGATCACGATGCACCTCGCGACCGACCCGGGCGCCGCGCTGATGCGCTACACGGGGAGCCTGGGCGCGCTCGTGAAGGGGCCGTTGGCCAGGGCGCGGCAGCTGGGGCCGTCGGAGGTGCAGATCGACATCAGCAGCCATCGCGGTACGCTGGAGTACCCGCTGGGGAACTTCGAGGCGCTCGTCATGGGGTACGGCGCCAAGCCGACCATCTCGGTCGAGGTGCGTGGGGCGGAGACGCTTCAGTTCCTCGTTAGCTGGTAACCCGCGGGCCGGTGGGCCGCGCCGGCGGGAGGGTCCACGCGGCGGGGGCGGGCGGGCGCTCGGCCATCCGCCAAGACGGGGACCGAGGCGCTTGCGCTGAGAACACCACCCGGCATGTCTCCCTTCGGGCCATGCCTGCTGGGACGTTGTGTTGCGCGCCACACAAGGCGCGCCTGAGACGTAGAGCCCCCTGCGACCTTATGGCACCTCGGTCGGTGCTCGCCGCGCCCACCCGCCCCCGCCGCGTGGACCCTCCCGCCGGCGCTACGGCGGTAGGGGGGATCCGGTGGTGGAGAGGGGGCGACGGCGGTGAGCGGTTGCCGTGCGCGCTCGCGGTGAGGGCGGTGCTGGATCAGGGCGGGGTAGTCGAGACATAGAGAGTTGCGATGATTTGAGTCGGCTTGCGGCCGTTTTATCGAGCCTGGCGACGATAGATATCTTCGTTCAGCGCGAGTTGATCTTGAATCGATGGGGGGAGGGATCGAGGTCGCCTCCGAGAAGTGGATGTCGCCTTCCCAGATGGTGAATGCTTGGTCGAATGAGAGCCGCATTCGCGCTGAGCAGGAGAATTGGGGGCTGTGCGCAAGACTGCGCTCGAACTGCTGTCGAACGCGAGCGTCAAGCGAGCATGAGGCGCTGTAGGAACTGGTGGATGCTCCTTGGAACCGGCGAGTCGCTCGCGGAACCACGGCTCGCCGCAGGTGCGCAGGTGCAACATTCCTCTGGAGCTACATGACCATCACGGCCTCGCCAGCGTCGCTCCGACCAGCCTTGCGCTCGCGCCCTCCCTTTGCGAGCGTCGGAGGGGGGCCGCAGAGCCCGTCCGAGGACCACGCCAATGACTACCCACGAGATCGTCCTCTTCGTCTACGACAACCTCATGACGGGCGAGGACCAACACGAATGGCTCGCATCAGCTCGCCCGCTCGGTGTGGCGACCACGACACCGCAGTACGCGCTCGTCGACCTCGGCACCAGCGGCGCCCTCGTCCAGGGAGGGCTCATCGCCGTGACCGGCGAGCTCTATGCCATCGCTCCGGCTGCGCTGGCAGCGCTCGACGTGCACCGCGGACACCCGGTCTTGTACCGGAGAGCAGCCATCCGCCTCGCCGACGGCCGCGAAGCGCAGGCCTACCTCCTCTCCATGGAGCAGGCCGCCGGCTGCCGACGCGTCCGCGAGGGCGACTGGCGGAAACGCCGCGGCGCGCCCGGCGCTGTGCGGACCCGGGACAATAGCCCGCTCGTGAGCTGGGCGAAGCGCCGCTTCGACCCCTCCCGCTGACCAGTCTGCGCGCTCCTCTCTCCCCTTCGCATGGCGCTCGGCGCGAGTCGTCGCTGCGCAGGCACACAAGCCTTCCCTCGACGCACTGCGCATACTGTACCCTGGGAGCAGGCAGGGCGCGTCGCTCGTGGAACGGCGCGTGCCAGCGCAGGTGCTATGGGCATGGCGGCGAGGGAAAGCGTGGCGGGAATCTCAGCGCACGACCAACTCGGCGACAACGACGGCGAGCCTGAATCCGCCGCTGCCCAGCTCGCCGAGGTCGTCGTCGAGGCGGCCGCCGCGCTTTCAGGGAAGTTTCAGCCGCAAGCGCTCCGCGAGATCATCGCCGAGCAAGCCGCCCGGCTGCTCAACGCAGACCTCTCGCTCCTCTATGGCGCTGCAGTGGAGCACCACGCGCGGCCGATCCGGCTGGTCGCCTCCTCCAACCTGCCGAGCGCGGTCGCCGCGCAGCTCGCGGACCTCACAGGCACGTCGTCCCTCGTGCTGCGCGCCGCGGAGAGCCGCCGCATCGAGCATGCCGTGGTCGACCAGGCCGCCTGCGAGCGCTTCTCCGACCTGAGCGCGCTCGGGGCCAGCACGAGGCCCCACTGGGTCCTGTCTGCGCCCCTGCTCAGCGCAGACCGGCTCTTCGGCGTCCTCTTCTGCGCGTTCGGCAGCCGCAGCGCACCTTTGCAGGAGATCCTCCCGTGCGTGCGGGCCCTCTGCGCGCTGTTCGCGCTCGCGCTCGCGGGCGCCGAGCCCACCGCGGGCGCGCGAATGCGCTCCGGGGGCGCCGAGTACGTGCGGGGCGCGGACGCGCCGGGGCCCACCGAAGCTGCTTTGCACGAGGTCGAGTGGCGCCTCGCGGAGGAGCGGCGATGGCTGCGCAGCGTCATCGAAGACTTCCCTGTCGCCATCGCCATCCTGGACGAGCGCGGCGGCCCCTCGCTCCTCGCGAGCCGCCGCTGCCAGGAGCTCTGCGGCGGGCCACACCCGCTCGAGGCGCTACATATGGGGCGAGGTGCGCTTTTGTGTGAACCAGGGGGGCGGCCGCTCCTGCTGCCTGAAATGCCCCTCGTTCGCGCGGCGCGTGGCGAGGGGACGATGTGTAAGGAACTGTGGTTTCGAAGGACGGACGGGAGCTACGTCCCCGTCGTGGTGAGCGCTGGGCCCATCCGGGGCGAGGGCGGCGCGATCCATGGGGCCATCGCGAGCTACGAGGACGTCACCAATTTCAGGGAGATCCAGCGGCTCCGCGAGGAGTGGACCTCCCTCGTGGCGCACGACCTCAAGCAACCGCTCTCCGCGATCTCCGCCTACGCGGGCATGCTGTCGCGGCTGCCCGAGTCCGCCGGTGCGACGGCGTGGACCCAGAAGATCCTGTCGAACGTCCGCCGCCTCGATCGGATGGCCGAAGACCTGCTCGACGCCTCCAAGATCGAGGCGAGGCACCTCTCCCTCGAGCGGCAGCCGACGGACGTGCGCGCCCTGCTCCAGGCGAACGTCGAGCTCGCAGCCGCTGAGAGGCCCGATCGGGCGATCGTGCTGACAGCGGACGAGGCCGTGCCGCTCGTCCTCGTGGACGCGGCGCGCATGGATCAGGTGCTCGGGAACCTCCTTCTCAACGCCGCCAAGTACGGCGATCCCGACGCGCCGACCCGCGTGACGCTCTCTCTCCGCGACGCCGAGGTCGAGGTCGCGATCGAGAACCGCGGGCCGGGCATCCCCCCGGACGAGCTGCCAAGGCTGTTCCAGCGCTTCCAGCGGCTCTCGTCACCCCCGTCCCGGGGCCGACCGCCCGGCACCGGCCTCGGGCTCTACATCTGCAAGGGCATCGTCGAGGCGCACGGCGGCCGGATCTGGGCGCAGAGCGAGCTGGACAAGGTGACGTCCTTCCACTTCACGCTCCCCCTCCCGGAAGCGCCCTCGGGCCGCGGCTGACCCCGCGGGCCACCGCGGCCTGCGCCGCGGCGATGGGGCGAGATCCGCCGTGCTGACGTCGCCCGCTCAGCCGTTCTTGATGCGCGCCACGATGGCGTCGGTGAGCGTCTTCGTGTCCGCCTTGCCGCCGAGATCGCGGGTGCGGACCCCGTCCAGGTTCAGCGCCCCGTCGATCCCGGCGCGCAGGCGGCCGGCGAGCTCCCGGTGGTCCACGTGATCGAGCATCATCGCGGCGGCGAGCATGAGCGCGATCGGGTTCGCCACGCCCTTGCCGGCGATGTCCGGCGCCGAGCCGTGCACCGCCTCGAAGATCGCGGCGTGCTGGCCGATGTTCGCCCCCGGCGCCATGCCGAGGCCGCCGACGAGGCCCGCGATCTCGTCCGAGAGGATGTCCCCGAAGAGGTTCGTCGTGACGATGACATCGAACTGCCACGGGTTCAGCACGAGCTGCATCGCGCATGCGTCCACGATCCGCTCGTCGGTCGCCACGCGTCCCTCGTAGCCCTTGCTCACCTCGCGCGACGTCTCCAGGAAGATGCCCGTGAGCGCCTTCATGATGTTCGCCTTGTGGACGATGGTGACCTTCTTGCGGCCGTGCTTCTCCGCGTAGTCGTAGGCGAACTCGGCGATGCGGCGCGAGCCGACCCGGGTGTTCACGCCGGAGCCGATCGCCACCGCCTGCTCGTCGCTGCCGATCGGGATGTAGTGCTCGAAGCCCACGTAGAGACCCTCGAGGTTCTCCCGCACGAGCACGATGTCGATGTTCTCGTAGCGACCGCCCGGGATGAGCGTCCGCGCGGGGCGCACGTTGGCGAAGAGCTTGAACTCCTGCCGCAGGCGCACGTTCGAGGAGCGGTACCCGCCGCCGATCGGCGTCTCGAGCGGCCCCTTGAGCGCGAGCTTCGTGCGGTGAATGCTGTCGAGCGTGGCCCGCGGCAGCGGGTCGCCGGCGTCCTTGACGCCGGCCATGCCGGCCACGCACGTCTCCCATTCAAAAGGCGCGCCGAGCGTGTCGAGGGCGCGCAGCGTCGCGTCCACGATCTCGGGGCCGATGCCGTCGCCGGGGATGAGGGTCGCAGGGTGCTTCTGTGAGGTCACGGGCTGTCTCTCGATCTCGGGGTGAGTCGTCGCGTCGACGAGGAAAGGCGCACGCATAGCCGAGGTGCGCGCCGCGATCCACCTCGCCGGAGCTGCGCCGCGCGCCGCCCGCCCGCAAGTCCCTTGAGGATCCCCGCCCCCGCCGCCATCATGACGCGGGTCCCATGATTTGCCCGCGCTGCCACCGCGCGTACACCGATCGCTCGTACGGCTTCTGCCCCGACGACGGCGCGCGCCTCGTCCAGTCGCTGTCGGCCGCGCCGCCCGCGCAGCCGACGCGGCAGTTCGGCGCCATCCTCGAGGATCGCTATGTGATCCAGGGCTTCATCGGCGCCGGCGGCATGTCGCGCGTGTACCTCGCGGCGGACAGCCGCACGAAGGAGCAGGTCGCGATCAAGATCCTGAACCGCAGCTTCGCCGCCGATCGGGCCCAGCGCGAGCGGTTCCTCCGCGAGCTCGAGGTGGCGGCCGAGCTCGGGCACCCCAACATCGTCCGGGTCCTCGACGCGGGCGAGCGCAAGGACGGGTCCCCGTTCATCGTGCTCGAGCTGCTCACCGGCGAGTCGCTCGGCGTCCTGCTCCGCCGCGAGGTGGCCGTGAGCGAGGCCGTCGCGCTTCCGCTGATACGGCAGGCGGCGTCGGCGCTCGCCCTGGCGCACGCGGCCGGCGTCATCCACCGCGACGTGAAGCCGGACAACCTGTTCCTCGTCCGCTCCCCGGGCGGCCCGCGCGTGCTCAAGATGATGGATTTCGGCTTCGCGAAGCTGAAGACGGGCCCCACCACCGCCGCCGGTCTCGTGCTGGGCACCGTCCCCTACATGGCCCCGGAGCAGGCCCTCGCCGATCCCATCGACGGCCGCACCGACGTCTATGCCCTCGGCGTCACCATGTTCCGCATGCTCGCCGGCCTGCTGCCGTTCTCCTCGCCGGACGACGTGGTGGTCGTCGCCCAGCACGCCTGCACCCCGGCCCCCCGGCTCAGCACGATCCGGCCCGGCATCGATCGGCGCATCGAGGCGCTGGTCGCCACCGCGCTCCGCAAGGCCCCCGAGAACCGCTACGACTCGATGCAATCGCTCCTGGAGGACGTCGAGCGCATCCTCGGCGTCCGCCCCGGCGAGCCGATCGGCGTGCCGCTCAGGAAGACCCCGGACGTCTACGAGCCGGTGAACCGCGCCGCCCGGGAGGCGCTCAAGTTCCTGCGGCGCCAGCTGCCCTGAGCCGGCAGGCGCCCGCGCGCCCGGCGCAGCGGCCGGGCTCGCCGGCCCGTGGAGCTGCGCTGGTCACCGCGCGCCGAGATCCTCGATACGGTAGCCGTCCGGGTACGTGCGGTTCCTCAGCCGAGTGAGCAGGCGCGGCGAGCGCCGGCGCGGCATGGCCCGCAAGAGCGGGCCGCGCGCGCGGAGCGCCGCCTGCACGAGGCCGCGCAGCCCGGGCGGAGGCCGCGGCAGCCCGACGGCGTCGAGCATGCGATCGTCGATCATCGCGTGGAGGACCGGCGCCCCGAGCGGCCATAGCGCTCTCGGCAGCGCCCAGCCCAGCACGAGGTCCCGCGTCGCGACGGCGAGCCTCCGGTTGTCCTCCGAGAACCGCAGGTGCTCCGCCTCGTAATCGAGGTTGAACCGCTCGAACGCCTCGTAGCTCGGCGGGATATCCTTGATGTTCATCAGCCCCCCGACCTGCTTCCAGTAGTGGTACGCCGCGAGCTTCTCCTTTTCGAGCAGCGCGCGCCAGGCGAAGCGCTCGTTCCAGCGGATGGGCTCGAAGATGAACGTCGACAACGTGTACAGGTACTCGTCGTTCGGGATGGCGTAACGCCCGTGCTGCCGGTTCATGCGCCGCAGCGCCGCCCGGCCGCGGTCGCTGTCGTATCCGTTCTCCAGCATCTCGGAGAGGATGAGGACCGTGTCGTCGTAGCGCTTCTGGGTGCGCTGGAGGAGCTCCCCTGTCTGCACCAGGAGCGGTGTGCCCTTGGCGATCCCGAACACACGGAACAGCGCGAGCTCGAGGGCGTGCTGCGTGTCCCAAGGGAAATCATAGCACGTCGAGAGAAATGCAATCTCCTGATGATCCTTGACCGGATCCAGGTTTGCTTCGATATGGTCGCGGATCGCATAACGCGATCGCGATTCGGGAGGGGCCCAGCGCATGGAAGATCTCCTGATGTGTATCCGCCCGATGACGCGTCCATTTCTATCATGCCTCACGCATCCTGGCGGAAACATCGCTGAACAGATGAAGACGTCGGTCGTGGCGAGCGTGGCGAGACGAGGTGAGGTGCGGTTCACCGTGGAGCGCCGTGATCATGAGCCGTGATGCGGCGGCGGGCCCGCGGCGGGCGAGCCGGCTGGCCAGGCTCCGCGCGGCGAGGCCGCGGGGAGGGCCGCGGAGCGCGGCGCCGAGACGCTCGATCAGCTCGGTCTCGCGCTCGGCTTTCGGGCCTGCTTTCGCGCGCGCAGGCGCGTGCGCGGCCTGCGCGAAGGTGGCACGCTAGCGCCGTGCCGCCTGTCATCGACGACATGATCCAGGAGCTCCTTACACGCCATAGGTCGACCGGTCGGGTGGACCTCAACGACATCGCCGAAGTCGTCGACCGGCGGGCGGTCTCGTACGAGGAGGTGGAGTACATCATCGACCGGCTGGAGTCGGAGGGCCTCCGCGTCGCCGAGCCGCTCGATCCGGGCGATGTCGAGGTGCTCCGGGCCGTCCTCGCGAGCGCGAGGCGGCTCGCGGCCGAGCTCGGGCGCACACCCACGATCGGCGAGATCGCGCTGGCCTCGGGCCAGGCCCCGCACACGGTGCGCCGGGCGCTGGAACAAGCGGGGCGTGCCAAGGCTTGTTGAGAGGAGGCGCGCTCGCCGCGCAGGACGCAGCGCGGCAAGCCATGGTGACGCGTGGGCACGACCAGGTGCGCGAGAGGTGGCGAGCGGCGCCAAGCCGCGACAATTCCCGGCAAGTTGGGGCAAGACCCGCAGAAACGGAACGACGCCAAACAAAACGAAAGCGCTGCGCCGTTGAGTGCAGACTGGAGCTCTACATCAGTGTTACTATGGAGATGGAGGGGTGCTCTGTAGCCGTAGTCGATTGTTTCATCTACGCATCAGGGAAGGAAGGCTGGACCCGATGAACATCACGATCACGTTCCGGCATATGGTGGGTACCGACGCCGTGAAGAAGTACGCCCACGAGAAGGTGGCCAAGCTCCAGAAGTTTCTTAGGCAGGCGATGACGGCGCAGGTCACCCTCTCCGTAGAGGGTCTGACGCATGTCGCCGACGTTCGCATCTCCTCCGGCAGTCTAGCCTTCCATGCGACCGAACGGGGTGAGGACATGTACGCGTCGATCGACACGGTCCACGACAAGCTCGAGCGGCAGATCCGCGATGGAAAGGGACACACCATGGCGCGGAAGCGCGGCGCGACGAGCGCCGGCGAGTACGCCGTGGAGGTGGAGCGCGAAGCGGTGGCCTCGGCGGGGCGCACCCGATCGTAAACCACCGGGCGCTCCGCCGAGGCGCGGCGCGCGAACCGGAGCGAGGGCCGCCGCGCCCGCTGGCGCGGCGCGCTCCCGCCCCGTGAGCCGCCGCTCGCGGGCGAGGCGGCGCGCTCCCCCCTGTGAGCCGCCGCTCGCGGGCGAGGCGGCGCGCTCCCCCTGTGAGCCGCCGCGGCGGCGCGCTCCCTCCGCGTGAGCCGCAGCCCTCGCCGCGGCGGCGAAGGGCGCTCGTCTCTATCGGCTCGCCCCCAGCGCACGCACGACCTGCCCGGAGCGCCGCGGCGGTCGCCCAGCGACCGCGGCGCGAAGATCGCTCCCTCCGGGACGCTCGCCGCGATAGCGTCCTTGAGTCGCGTACCCGAGGTCCCCAGGGTACGATGGCCACATCGGCTCGCTTGGCCCTGGCCGAGCGCCGCGCCGACCGTGCCACGTGCGCCGTTCCAGAGCCCTCTCACCTCGCCCGAGCGCCGAAATCAGCATGCAAGTCCGCGACATCTTGACCGCGCACCAGGTATCCGTCGCCAGCGAGCAGGAGGGGGTCGTCCGCTCGAAGGCGGACGCGCTCCGCCGGCTCGCCGCCCTGCTCGCGACAGGACAGCCGGGGGTCAAGGCCGACGACATCGAGCGGGTGCTCGGCGAGCGCGAGCGCCTGCAGTCCACCGGCGTCGGCAGCGGCGTGGCCATCCCCCACGGCGCGATGGAGGGCGTCGATCGGCTGATCGGCGCGGTCCTGATCTGCCCGAAGCCGATCGACTTCGACGCGATCGACGGGGCGCCGGTGTCGATCCTCGTGGCCGTGATCGGGCCGAAGCGCGCCACGGGCGAGCACCTGAAGACGCTGGCGCGCATCTCCCGTCTGCTGCGGGACGAAAGCTTCAGGCGGCGGCTGCTCGGCGCCTCGACCGGGCGCGCGGCGTTCGAGCTCATCGCCGCCGAGGAAGGGAGGTCGGTGTCATGAGCGGCCCGCGCAGCAGCGGACAGGAAGGGGAAGGAGGCGGCCGGATGCCCCCCTCGACCGGCGGAGGGCGCGCGGACCGCCCCGTCATCGCGGTGCGGAGCCTGATGGCCGACGAGGGGCTCGGCATCGATCTCACGCTCATCGCCGGCGCCGCGGGCCTCGATCGGCCCATCATGAACACCCGCATCCAGAAGTCCGGGCTCGCGCTCGTCGGCCACTTCCACGGCATCGTGCCGACGCGGGTGCAGATCCTCGGGCAGACAGAGCTCTCGTTCCTCCACAAGCTCTCCCGCGAAGACCGGCTCCTGTCGCTGCGCGGCTTCTTCGAGCTCGGCCTGTGCTGCGTCATCGTCACGCAGGGCGATCAGCCGTTCGAGGCGAACGGCTCCGGCATCGGGTTCGTCCCTGTGCCTGAGCTCGCGCAGTGCGCCGAGGAGACCGGGACGCCGCTCCTCGTCTCGGCCGTGCGATCGAGCGCCACGATCACCGCGCTGCACGCGCTGCTCGACGATCGCCTGGCGCCGCGACTGCGCCTGCACGGCGTGCTCGTCGACGTCTTCGGCGTGGGCCTCCTTCTCATGGGGTCGAGCGCGATCGGCAAGAGCGAGTGCGCGCTCGATCTCGTGATGCGCGGCCACCGGCTCGTGGCCGACGACGCCGTGGAGTGCGATTACCGCCCGCCCGGCATGGTCTTCGGGGCCCCGGCGGAGCTCCTCCGGTACCACCTCGAGGTGCGTGGCCTCGGCATCCTCAACGTGAAGGACCTCTTCGGCGTCACGTCGATCCGCGAGCGCAAGCGGATCGACGTCGTGGTGAAGCTGGTCGAGTGGTCGAAGGACACCGAGTACGATCGGCTCGGGCTGGACGAGCGGTACCACACCATCCTCGGCGTGAAGATCCGGGAGCTCGTCATCCCCGTGCGCCCGGGCCGCGACATGGCGTCGATCCTCGAGGTCGCCGCCCGCAACGAGCTCCTGAAGAACGCCGGGTTCCACGCGGCCCGCGAGTTCTTCGGCAACGTCGAGGGCGAGCTGCTCCGCGAGCGTTCGCCGGAGGAGTCGTCCATCCCCCCGCCGACGAGGCTCGCCGAGGAGGGCGCCTCGCGGAGCGCCGCGCCGCCCGGCCCGCCCCGGCCACCGCCGCCCGGCCGCGGCGTGGACGCGCCGAACCCCCCGAGCAGCGCCTTCCGGCCGCCCGCGGATCGGGGCAGGCCGCCCCCCGATCGCCCGAGCTCCGGGTTCAGCCCCACGGAGTCGTCCGTGAGCCTGCCGCGGCCGAGGAGGCGAGGGTGAGCAACGCAGGCGATCAGCAGCAGCACGGCCTGCACGGGCCCGACGGCGCGCCGGGGCGCGTCGTCGTCGTCACGGGCCTCTCCGGCGCGGGCAAGTCGACGGCGCTCCACGCCCTGGAGGACCTCGGCTTCTTCTGCGTCGACAACCTGCCCACGTCGCTCGTGCAGCCGGCAGTCGAGGCGTGCGAGTCGGGCGGGATCACCCGGATCGGGCTCGGCATCGACGTCCGGGTGGGCTCCTTCCTGGCGGGCGCCACGGCGGCGCTCGACTCCATCCGGAACGGACGGGACGTGGTGATCCTCTTCCTCGACGCCTCGGACGAGACGCTGCTCCGGCGCTTCAGCGAGACGCGGCGCCCGCACCCGCTGACGACCGGCGGCAGCGGCGCCATCGCGATGCTCGACGGCGTCCTCCTCGAGCGCGAGCGGCTCGCGTCGTTGCGGGCCAGGGCGACCATCGAGCTCGACACGACCCGGCTGTCGACGCACGACCTGCGCCGCGTCGTCATCGAGCGGCTGCGCCCCTCGAAGGTCGAGGTGCCCCGGATGTCCACCCGGTTCGTCTCGTTCGGTTACAAGTACGGCATCCCGCTCGACGCCGATCTGCTCTTCGACGTCCGCTTCCTCGACAACCCGTATTTCGTCCACGGCCTCCGCGAGCTCACGGGGAACGACGAGCCGGTGCGGGAGTACATCCTGAAGAACGCGGATGCCCTCGAGTTCATCTGCAGGACAGAGCAGCTCCTCTCGTTCTGCATGCCGCGCTACGCCAGCGAAGGAAAGAGCTACCTCACCGTCGGCATCGGGTGCACCGGCGGTCGGCACCGCTCCGTCGTGCTCACCAACGCGCTCAGCGACAGCCTGCGGCGGAAGACGGGGCTGCCCATCACGGTCGTGCACCGGGACGTCGCCCGGGTGAGCGCGAGTGGTGTACCCTCGGGGGTGGGAGAGGGCATGGCCGGGGCGCCCGGCGTGGATCTCCGGCTGGCGCAGCCGGGAGCGACCCCGTCGGAGCCTCGCCCGGCGTCGGACACGAGCGTGACGGGGGGCGAGCGGTGACGACCGAGGCGGTAACGAGGCGGTTCACCATCATCAATGTGCGCGGGCTCCACGCGCGCGCCGCGACGAAGCTCGTGCAGCTCGCGGGGCGCTACGACTGCGAGATCTCGCTGGCCGGGCCGGACGGGCAGTCGGCCAACGCGAAGAGCGTGATGGGCGTGCTGCTGCTCTGCGGCTCGATGGGCACGCAGATCGAGGTCAGCGCGACGGGCGATCAGGCCGCCGACGCCGTCTCCGCCATCGGCGAGCTGATCGCCGCGCGCTTCGGAGAGCACGAGTGACGCGCGGCCCGAGCGCGCTCTCGTCGGACGCCCCGGACGAGCACCCCGCCCCGGCGGACGCGGTCCGGAGCGACTCGGCGGCGCCCGGCGCCCGGGTCGACTCGATGCCGCCCGGCGCCCGGACGGAGACGCTGCGGGGCATCGCCGGGTCGCCCGGCGTCGCCATCGGCGCGGCCGTCGTGATGGGCGGGCATCGGACGAACCACCCGCGCCGCCGCGTCGGCTCCAGCGAGATCACGGCGGAGCTCGAGCGCTTCGAGGCCGCGGTCGAGCGCGCGCAGGACGAGCTGCGCGACATGGCGAAGCGCGTCGGCGATCACCGCGCCGAGGCGTCGATCCTCGAAGCCTACCTGCTGATGCTCGGCGACGAGGCGCTCGCCGACGCCGTGAAGCGCCAGGTCACCGAGGAGCGCCGCTGCGCCGAGTGGGCGGTGGCGGCCGCGTGCGAGGCGATCGCGGGCCGCTTCGCCGCGCTCGACGACCCGTACCTGCGCGAGCGCAGCCACGACGTCATGTTCGTCGGCGAGCGCCTCCTGCGCGCCTTCAGCCTCCCGCCCCAGGAGCCGCCGTCCTCGCGCGACACCTCGCCGCTCTCCACGCGCAGCCTGATCGAGCTGCAGAACTCGATCGCCATGCCGGCGACGTTCGGCGCGGCGCTCCCGCGCTTCTCCGGGCCGACGATCCTGATCGCGCACGACCTGTCGCCGGCCGACACCGCGGCGATGGTCGACGAGCCGGTCGTCGGCTTCGTCACCGAGGTCGGCACCCGCACGAGCCACACCTCGATCATGGCGCGCGCGCTGGAGATCCCGGCCGTTGTCGGCGTCAGCGACGTGCTGCAGCGCGTGATCACGGGCGACGTCGTGGTGATCGACGGGCTGCGCGGCACGGTCGTCGTTCGCCCCGGCCCCGCCGAGCTCGCGGACGCGCGCGCCCGCGCCGAACGCTACGTCGCGCTCGGCAAGGAGCTCTCGGAGTCCAGGCACCGGGCCGCCCAGTCGAAGGACGGCGTCAAGGTGTCGCTCCGGGCGAACGTCGAGCTCCCTGCCGAGGCGATCCTCGCGCGCGACCAGGGCGCCGACGGCATCGGCCTCTACCGGACCGAGTTCCTCTACATCGACCGCTCGTCCCCGCCCTCGGAGGACCAGCAGTTCGAGATCTTCCGCGCCGTCGTCGAGGCGCTCCGCCCGAAGCCGGTCACGCTGCGCACCTTCGACATCGGCGGCGACAAGTTCGTCTCCACGTTCCAGGTGCCGCCCGAGATGAACCCGATGCTCGGCCTCCGCGCGGTCCGGCTCGCGCTCTCGCGCCCCGACGTCTTCCTCGAGCACCTCCGCGCCATGGTGCGCGCCTCCGCCTACGGCGACGTGCGGATCATGATCCCCATGGTCGCTGGCCTCGGCGAGCTCCGGCAGGTGCGCGCGCTGCTGCACCGCGCGCAGGAGCAGGTGCGCGCCCGAGGCCAGCCGTGCGCCGACGAGATCCCGCTCGGCGTGATGATCGAGGTGCCCTCGGCGGCGGTCATGGTCGACCATTTCGCGCGCGAGGCCGCGTTCCTGAGCCTCGGGACGAACGACCTGATCCAGTACGCGCTCGCGGTCGACCGGACCAGCCGCTCGCTCGCCTACCTGGCCTCGCCCTTCGATCCGTCGATCCTTCGGCTGATCACGAAGGTGATCCAGGCAGGCCAGGACTTCGGCAGGCCGGTCTCCCTCTGCGGCGCGATGGCGAGCGATCCGCTCGCCGCCCTGCTGCTGCTCGGCCTCGGCCTCCGCGACTTCTCGATGGAGGCGGCGGCGATCCCGGAGATCAAGGAGACGCTCCGGCGCATCACGGTCGCCGAGGCCGAGGCGGTCGCGGCGGAGGCGCTCGCCTGCGCGACGGCGGAGGAGGTCGAGTGCTGCGTCGCCGCCGCGTTCGCGCCGGACCTCTACGACCTGCTCACGGGAGAGCGCGCCACGCGGTGAGCGGCGTGCTCGGTGCGGTTGAGCCGACGCCTGCGGCGCCGGTCGCGTCCGGCGTGGCGCGCGCGCTGGCCGCCTGCGCGGTGGCGCTCGGCCTGTGCGCGGCGGGCTGCGAGGAGGAGGCGCCGCCGACGCGGCTCGTCGGCCAGGTGCACCTGACGCTGCTCCACACGTCGGACATCCACTCGCGGCTCTTCCCGTACAACCTGCAGCTCGGCCAGGTGGACGCGGGGCTCGGCCTCGGCGCGGCCGCCTCGATCGCCAACGTCGGCGGCGCCGCGCGCATGTCCCATCTCCTCGGCCGCGAGCGCGCCCGGTCGTCGCGCGCGCTGCACCTCGACGGAGGAGACTGCTTCCAGGGGGCGCCGATCTTCAATTTCTACTCCGGAGAGGCCGAGATCCGCGCCCTCGGCGCGATGGGCGTCGACGCCATGATCGTCGCCAACCACGAGTTCGACCGCGGCGCGCTGAACCTCGGCATCCAGCTCCAGCAGAACGCCGGCTTCCCCGTCCTCGCGGCGAACTACCAGCTCGAGGACCCCGCGCAGCCCGGCGCCTCTCCGCTCGGCGCCATCCTGCAGCCGTTCACGGTCTTCGACCTCGAGGGCCTCAAGGTCGGCGTCGTCGGGATGGGCAACCTCTCCAGCCTGACATCGATCTTCGAGGCGCCGAACCGGCTCGGCGTCACCCCGCTGAACACGACCGAGGTCGCCCAGTTCTACGTCGATCTGCTCCGCCCCACGGTGGACGTCATCGTCTTCGTCACCCACCTCGGCCTCGACGGCGACGAGCGGATGATCGAGACCACGACGGGCATCGACGTCGTTCTCGGCGGGCACAACCACATCGTCCTCCAGCCGCCGAAGCGCGTCCGCGACTGCTCGCGGTACTACGACGAGGAGCGGCAGAGCCATTACATCCTCCTGAACGACGAGCGTTCCCCCGGGGAGGGCGCGAAGCGCCGGCGTTACTGTACGCCGCGCGACGTGGTGCTCGCGCACTCCGGCGCGTTCGCGAAGTTCGTCGGCCGGCTCGACCTCGTGCTGTCCAGGGACGCCTCCGAGCTCGGGGGCGGCTACGACCCGCTGAACGGCTTCGAGGTGCTGTCGGATCGGTACGAGCTCTTCCCGGTGACCGAGGGCGTGCCCGCCGATCCGATCGTCGCCTCGGCGCTCGAGCCGTACGCGCAGGGGCTCGACGCGCTCGCGAACCTCGATCTCCTGGTCGGCTACGCGCCGGGCGGCTCCCGCGGCGCCTCGACGAGCGGCGGCGACTCGCCCCTCGGCAACCTCATCGCCGGGGCGATGTGGCTGCGCCTCGGCATCCAGACCGACTTCGCGCTCACGAACACGACAGGCATCCGCGCCGACCTCGCGCCCGGCCCGGTGACGGTCGAGCAGATGTTCAATGTCTTCCCCTTCGACAACTCGATCTCGAAGATGCAGCTCTCCGGCCTCGAGGTGCAGGAGCTCTTCGACTTCGTGGCGCGCCGATCGAGCGGCCGCGGGTGCGTCTCGCAGGCGCAGATCGCGGGCGCGCGGGTCGTCATCGACTGCGCCGCGCGCTCCGGAGGCGGCGCCGCGCCGGGCGTCGCGACCCACGTGTACATCGGCGCGCGCCAGCCGACGATCGCGTGCCCGAACGGCGACGCCGACTGTCCGGGCGGCGAGGTGGGCAGCTGCGACGTCGAGGCGAGGCGGTGCTGGCAGCCGATCGATCCGATCGCGACCTACGAGCTCGCGACGTCGAGCTACCTCGCCCAGGGCGGCAGCGGGTTCCGCGTGCTCCAGCGCAACACGACGCAGCTCGACACGCAGGTGCAGCAGCGCGACGCGCTGATCGACCACCTCCGCGCGGGCAGCCCGTGCGGCGCGGACAAGCGCGGAGAGCTCGCGTCGTGCCGGCAGGACGCCGACTGCGCGGGCGTGGGCGAGGGCTTCGTCTGCGCGTGCCCCGAGTCGGTGGTCGAGGGGCAGGCGTGCACGACAGGCGCCGCGCCGTGCTCCCGGGGCGCGTGTGTGCTCGCGCGTTGCCGCGACGACGTCGCCGCCCACCAGCGGGACGTCTGCGCCGAGGCCCCGACCGACTGGGTGCGGGAGCGGTGCGAGAGCGCGCTCGCCCCGTGCAGCGCCGCGGGCGAGCAGTGCAAGTACCTGGCGTGCGTCGACCGGCGGCTCGGCAACTTCTCCGACGGCCGCTTGCGGATGGTGGGCCAGTGACGCCGCGGGCGCGGCATCGAGCGGCGCTCGCGGCCGCCGCGCTCGCCGGGTGCAGCAGCGACTTCGAGCCGCCCCGGGGCGGCTCGAGCTTCTGGGTCCAGGTCGAGCAGGTGAACGGGGAAGCGCCGCCCTCCGCCGAGGCGCCGTTGCCGGCCAACCGCGGCGACACCGTGGACGCCTGGTCGTTCAGGATCGAGGCGCGCGACGCTGCCGGCCGCCGGGCGCCCTTCGACGGCATGGTCAGGCTCAGCATCGAGCCCGGGGCGGTGCTCGACGTCGAGGCCGAGGACGAGGGCATCGCGGTCGGCCGCAACATCCGCCTGCGGGGCGGCGTCGCCAAGGGGATCGCCCACGTGACGGCCGTCTACGGACCCACCCGGCTGTGGGTCGAGGACGTCGGCTACCGGCCCGCGTCCCGGGGAGACCGGCCCGCGTGCGCCAACGGTGTCGACGATGACGCGCCGGGCGACGTGCTCGTCGATTTCCCTGCCGATCCCGGGTGCGCCTTCGCGGACGACGACACCGAGGAGGGCGGCTCCTTCAGCGCCGGTGTCTCGAAGCCGGTCGCTTACGCCGTGCCGCGCATCGCCGACGTGCAGGGCGGCGGCCCGGCGACGCCCTACCCGACCGAAGCGATGCAGATCAACACCGCGGCTCCTCAGCAGGTCGTCGTCACGCGTGTCTCGAGCGACGGCTTCTACGTCACCGATCTGACGGGCCAGGGGAGCGGCTTCAACCACCTCTTCGCGTACAATTTCAGCACACCTGCCAACATGCGTGTCTGCGATCGGCTCGAGTACCTCGCCGGCACCGTCGACGAGTTCTTCGGCTTCACCGAGCTCTCGTTCCCTTCGTACGAGATCGCGCGCGTGCAGGGAGGAGCGGAGTGCCTGGTCCCGGAGCCGACGGTGCTCGACGGGCCGACGCTCGCCGGCGCCTCGGCCATGGAGCGCCTCGAGAGCGGGCTCGTGCGCGTCGAGGGGTTCCACGTGAGCGAGCGCTTCGGTCCGAGGCCCGCGAGGGACAACGTCTTCGCCGCGGAGCAATCGAACTGCGATCTGAACGGCGACGGGCGGGTCGATTTCGACAGCCAGGCCGAGCGGAGCTGCGCGAACGCGTGCTCGGACGACCCCGAGTGCAGCGAGTGGACGAGCTACGCCGCGCGCGGCAACTACAAGATCACAGACGGATCGAGCATGATCCAGATCCAGACGGGCACGGTGAGCGCCTTCGATCCGACGTCCCGCCGGGGCGAGGTGATCGACGCGGTGACTGGCACGCTCCGGAACTTCTCGGGCGGCTCGCTGCACTGGACGATCGAAGCCCGCTGCCCGGACGACCTCGTCTGCGCGGCGCCCGGCTGCGCGCCCGCAACGAAGCCCTCGAAGGAGGCCTGTGTCCGGACGCGCAGCCTCGACGACAACGACGCCGAGACCAACTAGCCACCTCCTCACCTTCGCCGCGGTCGCGCTGCGCCCGCCGGATCCCCCAGGCCCAGGAAAGCCACCGCCCGCCATGCTCCGAAGCGCGCTCCTCGCCCCCGCTGTCTCCGGGGCCTTGCTGTTCACGCTCGCGCCGCCGGCGCTAGGGCAGCCGCAGCCGCCGCCCGGTCCTGCTGCGCCTTCGGTACCGGCGCCAGCGCCGGGGGCGCCGAGCCCGGACCAGGTCGCGCCGGCACCGGCGCCCGCCGCGCCGGCCCCAGCGGCCGCCGCGCCGTCTCCGACCTCGCAGCCCGCACCCGCGCCCGTCGTCCCCACCCTCCCACGGCGCGAGCCCTACCTGCCGCCGGCGGCCGAGGAGCCGCCCGTCCGCCTGGGGGACGCGATGGACACGCGCCTCACGTGGACGCTCGGGGACGACGATCTGCTCCACGACACCGGCCAGGCCCAGCCGCTCTCGCCGAACCTCAGCGTCGGTGATCGGAAGCAATACCGGCTCTTCTTCGACAACCTCAACTCCCGCTTCACCGGGCGCGAGAACCTGACGCACCTCGCGCTCTACAAGAGAATGCCGGGGTTCATCGAGCGGCTCGACACCGAGGCTTCGCTCGTCCTGCGCATCGACCTCGCCGCGCTGTCCAGGAACGACAACAACGTCAATCAGGCGCTTTACGACGCCGGATCGTTCATTCGCGCCTTCTATCACACCGACGGCAAGGCAGAGGGGAAGACGGGTATCGGCGTCACGCTCTGGCCCATCGACACGGACCGGCTTCGACTGGGCTACCTCTACGACATCTCGTGGGGCGGGACGAACGCCTCCGCCAACCAGTCCATCTTCCCGCGCATCATCGGAACCGCGCCTGGCGCGAAGGTCCAGTTCGATTCCGACCGGTTCAGCGTGTACGCGGGGTTCAAGGTCGCGAGCCTCACCCAGCTCCAGCATGTGCTCACCCCCGGCACGAGCGAGACTGAGGAGATCCGGATCGCTCAGACCAACTGGGGCTTTCTCCTTGGCGGGGGCGCCGATCTCCACCCCTACGTCCACGTCGACCTCGGCGCCGGCTACTTTCAGCAGGGCCGCTTCGACTTGCCCGACGTCGTCGGCGACCCGGTCTACACCTACGGCGGCTCGGCCCGGGTCGTCGCGCACGCGAAGAACGAGCCCATCCCGCAGTCGGTCGACTTCCTCCTCTATCGCAACGATCCAAACAAGCCGCAGATCCTCTTCAAGCCCGAGTTCTACACGCCGGGCAAGACGACATGGGCGGTGAGCCTCGAAGCGACGAACCTCTTCCAGAACCTCAAGGACTTCGAGTCTGCCGGTGTCACCACCCATCAGCCGGCACGCGCCGGCGCCCTCCAGGCGGTCGTCAAGTCCGGATACGCGCGCGCGAGCGTCACGGGCGTCTACCGGGATCTGCCGTTCGTGCTGCGCAACCAGCCGAGCTTCATCCCATTCCAGACGATCCCGAAGACCGCCCAGACGTCGACGGCCGACGAGCTGTTCTTCGCGCTCGCCGCCGACTATTACCTCGCGTCCGTGCGGCTTACCCCTGGCCTTGGCGTGGGCTTGCAGTTCCCCGCCGCGTTCAGGACGATGTCCATCGACACCATGAGCGCGGTGATCGCGCGCACGTCCGTCGTCCGAGAGCAGGGCAATGTGTCGATCCTCCCCTTCAACGCCTCGGCTGTGCCCATCTTCCAGGCCCGCGTGAGCCTCAAGTGGGATATCAGCAAGATCCTCTCCGCGGTGGCGTGGGCTCAGGTTGTGCGTGACAACAACGGCACGTTCATGGAGCGCGATCCCTCCGAGGGAACCGTGGCCCTGCGCACCTTCGTGAACCCCGATTTCTTCGGTCTCGGCACGAGCTTCCAGGCCCGCTTCTGACCCGACGCCCGCGATGCGCGCTGACCGCGTCGCCCGCTCGCCGCGCCCGCGTTTCCCCCGCTCACCGCGCCTCCGCCGCCGCCGCTCATCGCGGCTCGAAATCCTTGAACGCCGCCACGGCCCGCTGCGACGTGCTCACCGTCTCGACGATGCGGAAGCCGCCGCGCAGGTAGAACCCCTCGAAGTGCAGCACGCTCTCGCCGTCGGCGGGCTCGATCTCCCAGTAGCGCGAGCGGTCCTTCGACGTGCCCAGCACCGCGATCCGCCGCCACCCCGCCGGGATCATGCCCGTCCACTCCGGGCCGCGCTTCTCCGTCAGCTCGAAGTCGTCGCGGCTGTGCTTCACCCGGAAGCTCGCGTCCGGCCCCGAGCCGATGCGCGCGTCGAGCGCGGCCCCGGGCGGTCCCTTCGCCATCTGGTCCTGGCGCCGCGGTCCCCGCTTGCTCACCCGGTAGCCCGCCACCGACTGCGGATCGAGGTAGTAGGTGCCCCCTTCCTTGCTCGCGCGCAGCCGCCCCGCGTAGATCGCCTGGCGCACAGCGCTCTCCGAGATGCCGAGCTGCTGCGCGGCGTCCGGCACCGTCATCGTGAAGCGCGTCCGCGGCGTGAGGACCGCCGAATCGGGCGGCAGGCGCTTCCGCGCGACGCAGTCGAGCATCACGTGGAAGGTCGGGTCGCGGTACACGTCGGCGGTCGCGATGCTCCGGCCCGCGACGGCGGTCCTGTCCAGCAACGGGTTCTCCTGGCCGAGCACGAGATCCAGCAGCTCGACGTCGGACACCGACGGATCCCTGGCCGCCGCAAGGACCCGGGACAGAAAGGCGCCGAGCTCGCCCGCCGGCGTCGGGAACTCGACCGTCTCGCCGGACAGCAGCGTGTATTGCGTCTTCATCTCGCCTCTTCGCAGCTCGTCGTGTGCGCTCGCCCACACCGCGCGCCGCACGCGTGCCCGGGGCCACGCGAGCCCGATCCGTCCAGGAGGCGGACGAAGTCCCACGCACGCGCCGGAGGCACGCGCAGGCGGATCTCACCCCACCGGGGGCGCCGCGCCGGCGGAGCCCGCCTCGATGGACGGGCCCGCCCGCACGTCGCCCGCGTCGGGCACGCGTTCAGCGCCGCAGCTACGCATTACTGTAAGCCCGTTCAGGTTGTCCCGTCTAGTGCCTTCGCAAGCCGCTAGGACAAATGCCGTCCGCTTCCAGGACGAACAGGCATTCGCAACCGTCCGAAACCAAACGTTAATTCCGTACGATCAGAATGCAGCGCGACCCCGGAAAAATCGTCGAGGCGCGCGGATGGGGCGCGGATCACGACGCCACGCCGGCCTCGCGCCGTCGCCGCACCCGGGTTGCCGGATGGATTTGTTCAGTGGGTGGACCCCACCATTTGTTCAGGTGTCGGGTCGCTGTCGCGTCTCGGCGAGGGCCTCGATCGTGTCGCGATCGTGGTCCCGGATGCAGTCGACGCCGTTGCGCTCGAACTGGACGGCGGCGGCCAGCGCGGTCCGGCTGCGCTCGCGGTCGATGGCCCACGCGGCGTGTCGCACGAGCAGGGCGAGCTGCAGCGCCCGGCCCAGCGTGATCGCGACCCGGCGGGCGCCCGCCTCGAGGCCGGGGCGGTCGGCGGAGGCCATCTCCTTGATCCACGCGCGGGCGTGCGACACCGCGCGCGACGCGGACGTCTCGGCCTCGGCGAGCTTCGGCTCGACCACGCCGGTCAGGAGGCGCGCCACCTCGGCCGCGAGGATGTCGAGCGAGCCGTCCTTCAGGATCACCCGCAGCGCGTCGAGGGCGAGCACGTTGGTCGTGCCCTCCCAGATCGTGAGGACCTGCGCGTCCCGGAGCAGGCGCGGCAGGCCCGTGTCCTCGACGTAGCCGGCCCCGCCGAACGCCTCGAGCACCTCGCTCAGCACCGACACCGCCTGCTTGGCGGTCGTGAGCTTCGCGAGCGGGATGATCAGCCGCAGCAGCTTGGCCTCCGAGTCGGTGAGCGAGCCCGTCTCCTCGCGCCCGAGCAGCTCGATCGCGCGGAAGGTCAGGTGGAAGGCGCCCTCGAACTCGGCCTGGAGCTCGGCGAGCGTGTCCATGTGCAGCGGCTTCTCCGCCAGCGTCGTGCCGAACTGGACTCGGCTCTGGGCGTACGAGCGCGCCAGCGCGAGCCCCCGGCGCATCCCGGCGATGGCGCCGATCGCGTTCCATGTGCGCGTCACGTTGAGCATCGGCGCGATCGCCCGGACGCCGTTCGAGAGGCCCGCCACCGGCGTGGCGAGGACCCCGTCGAGCGTGAGCTCGGCGGTCGGCACCTTGCGCGTCCCGAGCTTGTCCTTCAGCCGGTTGATCAGCACGCCCTCGCGGCGGCCCGCCTCGCCCGCGAGCTCCACGTAGAAGAGTGCGAGGCCGCGGCTGCCCTCGGGGTTGCCCTCGGGGCGCGCGAGCGTGAGCGCCATCTCCGACGTGGTGGACGAGGCGAACCACTTCGTCCCGTGGAGCCGGTAGGCCCCGTCGGGGCCGAGGCGCGCCGCCGTCTCGCTCCGCCCCACGTCCGAGCCGCCGGTGCGCTCGGTCATCCACTGGCCCGAGGTCCACGCGGCGGCGGGGTCGCGGCTCGTCAGCCGGGGCACGGCGCGGTCGATGAGCGCGTGGTTGCCGCTCGCGAGGAGCGTCCGCGCGGCGCCGTCGGTCATCGCGAGCGGGCACGTGTACACGTCGCTCGACGCGTCGAAGAGGTACGCCAGCGCGAACTGATGGACGCGCGAGAACGCGCCGTGCGCCCGCTCGTAGGCCGTCGCGACGACCCCCCGCTCGCACGCGATCCGGGCCGCCTCCTTCCAGAGCTGGGTCACCTCGACCTGGTCGACGCGCCTTCCCCAGGCGTCCCACGACGTGAGCTTCGGCTCGTTCGCGCGATCGGCGAGCTGCAGCTGGTACAGGCGGCCGCCGGCGAGCTCGCCCATCTCCCGCAGCGAAGGCGTTATCGACGCGGCCACCTCGCGCGGCAGGGCCCGCGCGAGATAGGACCGCAGCACGCGGTCGTCGTCGTACTGGTTCCCGAGTGTGGGGGGGTCTTGATAGAAAGCCACCGGCCGACTCCTAGGTTGGTGCGCCGCAACCCGAACCGTGCGACGCCCGCGCGCCGATCACGTTCCGCGCGCCCCTCCGTGCACGCGCGGCGACTCGCAGCCTCGATAGAGCTCGAAGCTACTGAACCCGTCCCATCCGGTTCAACAGGAAGCCGAGGCCGCGTCGCGGCGACGCGGCGAACGGTGAACCTCTGCTGGTAATTTCGCCGCGACCGCCGGTTTTTGTGCGCTGTTCGGGTGCTGTGTCGCACGGAAAGAAGGGGAAGTCGCTGAATGTGCCGTTCTTGACTTCTCCGATGCACCAATGCATATGGCTGGCGGTGAAGCTCTCGAACAAGGGTCGCTACGGTGTGCGCGCATTGTTCGATATCGCATTCCACAACGACGGGCGGCCGACGCAGATCCGCGAGATCTCGGAGCGTGAGGTCATCCCTGCGCGCTTCCTGGAGCAGATCTTCCAGGACCTGAAGAAGGCCGGGCTCATCAGCTCGAAGCGGGGGCCGCGCGGCGGTTATCACCTCGCGCGGCCCGCGAGCGAGATCAGCCTGGGCGACGTCGTCCGCGCCCTGGAGGGGCCGGTCGCCGTGATCGCGCCGGATGACGACGGCAGGCCGGAGGGCTCGCCGCTCGACCCGCCCACGGCGGTGTTCCACGATCTGGCGCTCGCGATCGAGCGCTGCTTCGACTCGGTCTCGATCGCCGACGTCTGCGAGCGCGGCGTCGAGCTCGGCGTGCGCCGCAAGGGGCGGCCAGAGCGCTCGACCTACGTGATCTGAACCGACACCATGAGCAGCCCCGAACGATCCGCACAATCCACCGGCGCACCGGGCGCACCCGGCGCACCCGCGGAGCGCGCAGCGCAGCTCCCGCCGCTGCCGTCGCACCCGCGCGTCGTCGACAGCCTCCTCGACCTCGTCGGCGACACGCCGCTCTACGAGATCCGCCGCGTCGACGCGGCGACGCCCCGGGGGCGCGTCTTCGGGAAGGCCGAGCAGCAGAACCCGGGCGGCTCGCTGAAGGACCGGATCTGCCTCGCGATGATCGAGGGCGCCGAGGCGCGCGGGCTGCTCGGCGCGGGCGGCGTGGTCATCGAGCCGACGTCGGGGAACACCGGGATCGGGCTCGCGATCGTGTGCGCGGCGAAGGGGTACCGCTGCATCCTGACGATGCCGGCGAGCATGAGCCTGGAGCGGCGCCAGCTGCTCGAGGCCTACGGGGCGGAGGTCGTCCTGACCGAGCCCGAGCTGCAGATGGAGGGGGCCATCGCCCGGGCGCGCGAGCTCGCGGCGGACATCCCGGGGGCGCTCATCCTCAGCCAGTTCGACAACCCCGACAACCCGCGCGTCCACGCGGAGACGACCGCGCGGGAGATCCTGCACGCGATGGCCGGCCTCGACGCGCCGGGGCGGCCCGGTCCCCGGCAGTCGCTGACGATCGACGCGTTCGTCGCCGGCGTGGGGACGGGCGGGTCGGTGAGCGGCGTCGGGCGCGTGCTCAAGCGGCTCCGCCGGGCGACGCGCGTCATCGCGGTCGAGCCCGAGTCGTGCGCGACGATCTCGCGCGGCGAGCGCGGGCCCACCAAGATCCAGGGGCTCGCCGCCGGGTTCGTCCCCGAGAACTACGATCCGAGCGTGGTGGACGAGGTGCGGACGGTCAGCGATCGCGCCGCGTACGACACGAAGGCGGCGCTGGCCCGTCAGGAGGGGCTGCTCGTCGGCATCAGCGCTGGCGCCGCGGTGCGCGTCGCGCTCGACGTCGCCCGCGAGCTCGGCCCCGACGCCAACGTGGTGACCGTCCTCTGCGACACCGGCGAGCGCTACTTCAGCCTGGACGAGTATTTCCGATGAGCGGCGGCGGCGAGGCGATCCGCGGGTGCGTCCTCCTCGTCGGGGCGGGGGGGATCGCCGCGCCCGCCGCGCTCGCGCTCGCCGCTGCCGGGGTGCGGGAGCTCCGGGTCGTGGACGACGACCAGGTCGAGCTGACGAACTTGCATCGTCAGATCCTGTTCGACGACGACGACGTCGGGCGGCCGAAGCTCGACGCGTTCGCGGAGGCCCTGCGCCGCCGCTTCCCCGGGCTCCGCGTCGATCGCCGTTACGGCCGCTTCGCGCCGAGCGCGGCGGCGGGGCTGATGCCGGGCGTCTCCGTGGTGGTCGACGCGACCGACAACTTCGCGTCGCGGTTCCTGATCGCCGACGTGTGCCGCCTGACGAGGACGCCGGTGGTCCATGCCGCCGCGATCCGCTGGCGCGCGACGGTGATGGCGGTCGCGGGGGAGGGGGCGCCCTGCTACCGCTGCCTCTTCGAGGACCTGCCGACCGGGGACGCGCCGGATTGCGCCACGGCCGGCGTGGCTGGCCCGGTGTGCGGCGTGGCCGGCGCGATCGCGGCGGATCGCGCGCTGGCGATCCTCGCGGGCGACGCGTCGATCTTCGGCCGGATCGCGACGTACGACGGCCTCACGGACACGCTGCGCAGCGTCCCTGTCTCCGCGCGGCCCGCCTGCGACCTCTGCGGGGCGCGCGCCGCGATCGCGACGATCGACGCATCCCGCTACGTCGTCGCGTGCACGGCGGAGAGCGGATCCCCGACCCCTGCTGAAGGGGACCGCGAGAGCGGATCCCCGACCCACGTTGAAGGGGACCGCGAGAGCGGATCCCCGACCGCTGCTGAAGGGGACCGCGAAGGCGGATCCCCGACCGCTGCTGAAGGGGACCGCGAAGGCGGATCCCCGACCCACGTTGAAGGGGACCGCGAAGGCGGATCCCCGACCCCTGCTGTAAAGGACCGCGAGAGCGGATCCTCGACCCACCTCAAGACTGGAGAGCAAGACCATGGCTGACACCGCGACCGTCCGCATCCCGACCCCCCTCCGCACGCTCACCGGGGGGCAGGACGAGGTCAAAGCCGCTGGCGGCACCGTCGGCGAGCTGATCGAGAACCTCGAGAAGAGCTACCCCGGCATCCGCGACCGACTCCTCGACGAGAAGGGCGTGCGGCGCTTCGTGAACATCTTCGTGGGCGACGAGGACATCCGCTTCCTCGACGGGCTGAAGACGCCCGTGAAGGGCGGCGACCAGGTGGCAATCGTCCCCGCGATCGCCGGGGGCTGAGGTGGACGACCCGCGCTATCTCCGCCAGGTGTTGCTCGCGGAGATCGGTCCAGAGGGACAGGCGAGGCTCAAGGCGGCGACGGCGCGCGTGCTCGGCGGCGGCAGCGACGCGCCGCCGCTCGCGCACGAGGTGGCGGAGCGCTACGCGCGCGGCGCCGGCTTCGGCGCGCTCGCGGAGGGCGCGATCGACCTCGCCGCGCTCGCGCCCGCGGAGCTCGTCGCCTCGCCCGCCGCGCGCGCCGTGCTCGCGGGCGCGCGCGCGGCGCTCGCCGCGATGCGCGCCGCGCTGGCTCAGGGCAGCGCCGCGGGGAGCGCGGGGAGCGCGGGGCAGGGGAGCGCGGGGGAGGTCGACCCGTCATGAGGCACTCGCTCGCCCGCTCCCGGCGCCTGGGGTCGGTCGTCGACGCCGTGGGCGACACGCCGCTGTTGCGCCTCTCGCGCGTCGGCCGCGAGACGCCGTCGGTCGAGGTCTACGCCAAGCTCGAGTTCGCGAACCCCGGCGGCTCGGTGAAGGATCGCGCCGCGCTGCGGATGATGACCCGCGCCGCCGCGGACGGCCGCCTCACCAGCCAGAAGACGCTCATCGACTCGACGAGCGGCAACACCGGGGTCGCCTACTCGCTCTTCGGCGCGGCGATGGGCTTCAAGGTGGCGCTCGTCATGCCGTCGAACGTGTCGAAGGCGCGCAAGGACATCGCGCGCGCGTTCGGCACGGAGCTCATCTTCAGCGACCCGATGGAGGGCTCCGACGGCGCCATCCGCCTCGTGCGCTCGCTGGTCGAGAAGGATCCGGAGCGGTACTTCTACCCGGATCAGTACTCGAACGAGGACAACCCGCTCGCCCACTACCACGGTACGGCGCGCGAGATCCTGGAGGCGGTCGGCGACAGGATCACGCACTTCGTGGCCGGCATCGGCACGAGCGGCACCATCGTCGGGACGAGCCGGCGGCTGCGCGAGCACCACCGCCCGATCCGCTGCATCGCCGTGGAGCCCACGGAGGCGCTCCATGGGCTGGAGGGGCTCAAGCACCTGCCGAGCTCGCTCGTGCCCGCCATCCACGACGAGGGCGCGTACCACGAGACGATGCGCATCACGACGGAGGACGGCTGGGACATGTCCGATCGCCTCGCGCGCGAGGAGGCGCTGCACGTGGGGCACTCGGGCGGCGCGGCGATCTTCGCGGCCTTCGAGATCGCGAAGCGCCTGCACCGCGAACAGCAAGGAGGGTGCGTCGTGGCGATTGTCCCCGACCGGGGCGACCGCTATTTTGCGCCCATGAAATGGGAGAAGCGTTACTTATGGTGATGTCTCCACAGCCGTGGACCGCCGGTGGGGTGGTCCTCAAGGCGAGCGTGCTCAAGGCGGTCGAGGACGAGGCGCTCGCGGGCTACGCGCGCGACGAGGAGGCCTGCGGGTACCTGAAGGGGCCCGCGGACGAGCCGCTGCTCTGTGACGAGCACGTCCGGATGGACAACATCGCGAACAAGCTCCACGCCGTCGATCCGGAGCGGTACTTCCGGACGGCGCGGACGTTCTTCGATTTCAACGGCAAGCGCTTCTCCGACGCCGTCGAGAAGGGCGCCTCGGCGGGGCGCCCGGTGAAGGTGCTCTATCACTCTCACCTCGACGCCGGCGCCTACTTCAGCCCGACGGACGCTGCCATGATGAGCGGCGGCGAGCCGCCGGCCGAGGAAGGGGCCCCGATCGTGATGGGGCCCGGGCCGGCGTTCCCGCTCGCGTTCCTCGTCACCAGCGTGCGCGGCGGCTCCGGCGAAGGGCGTCCGGAGGAGGCGCCCCGCATCGCCGAGCACCGCCTCTTCGTGTGGGACGGCGCCGCGTTCGTCGCGTCGACGTTCTCCGTCGTCGATTGAGCTCATCGCGCCGGGGCGCGCGTCCGCGCGCTCTCGCGCAGCCCTCCTCCGCTCGTCGAGGGGTCCGCACCCGAGGCCCGGAGCGGCCGAGTCCGTAGTCGTCACTTGATCATCGAAGGAGTTGCCTAAATGTCAGGTTTTGTTGTCTGGTTCACCGGTTTGAGCGGCGCTGGCAAGAGCACGCTCGCGGCGATGCTCTCGGCCGAGCTCCGCGCCCGCTCCGTCCACGTGGAGGTGCTCGACGGCGACGAGGTGCGCACCAACCTCTCGAAGGGCCTCGGGTTCTCGAAGGAGGACCGCGATACGAACATCCGGCGAATCGGATACGTGGCGAAGCTCATCGCCCGGTCGGGCGCGTGCGCGATGACGGCCGCCATCAGCCCTTACAAGGCGATCCGTGACGAGCAGCGGGCCCAGATCCCCCACTTCGTCGAGGTGTTCTGCTCCTGCGCGATCCCCGTGCTCGCCGAGCGCGACGCGAAGGGGCTCTACAAGAAGGCGCTCGCGGGCGAGATCAAGAACTTCACGGGCATCGACGATCCGTACGAGGCGCCCGAGAGCCCCGAGGTGGTCGTCGACACTGGCAAGGAGACGAAGGAGGAGAGCCTCGCCAAGATCCTCGCCAAGCTCGAGGAGCTCGGCTACGTCCCGCGCCGCGGC
Organism: Sorangium sp. So ce693; assembly: GCF_051521375.1. Lineage (NCBI taxonomy): Bacteria > Pseudomonadati > Myxococcota > Polyangiales > Polyangiaceae > Sorangium > Sorangium sp. So ce693. Next base: position 8,566,984 of record NZ_CP150347.1, on the reverse strand, counting down.
GCCGCGGTCGCCGTGTCCGGCGCGGCCGCCGCGGGGGCGGCCGCGGGCGGCGCGCGCGGGCTCATCGCGCCGCACGGCGGCGAGCTCGTGAACCGGTGGGTCGAGGGCGCGGCGAAGGCGTCGCTCGCGGAGCGGGCGAAGGGGCTGCCGGTCATCGAGCTCGACGAGCGGACCGAGAGCGACGTCGAGATGATCGCGGTCGGGGCGTTCTCCCCGCTGCGCGGCTTCATGAACTCGAAGGACTACCTGCGCGTCGTGCGCGAGATGCGGCTCGAGAGCGGCCTTCCGTGGTCGATGCCGATCACGCTCGCCGTCTCCGAGCAGGCGGCCGAGGGGCTCCGCGTGGGCTCCGAGGCGGCGCTCCGCGCGCGCGACGGCCGCATCGTCGCGGTCATCGAGCTGAGCGACAAGTGGCGGCCCAACAAGGAGCTCGAGGCGCAGGAGGTGTTCCGGACGACCGAGACGAAGCACCCGGGCGTCGCCTACCTGATGAGCACGGGCCCCGTGTACGTCGGCGGCGAGATCCGCGTGCTGGAGCGGCCCGTCGACTCGGCGTTCCCGGCGTACGACCGGAGCCCGGCGACGACGCGGGCGTACTTCGCCGAGAAGGGCTGGCGCCGCATCGTCGGGTTCCAGACGCGGAACCCGATCCACCGGGCGCACGAGTTCATCACCAAGACGGCGCTGGAGATCTGCGACGGCCTGATGATCCACCCGCTCGTCGGCGCGACCAAGTCGGACGACATCCCGGCGGACGTGCGGATGCGTTGCTACGAGGAGCTCATCGCGAAGTACTATGTGAAGGACCGCGTGCTGCTCTCGATCTACCCGGCGGCGATGCGCTACGCGGGGCCGCGCGAGGCGATCTTCCACGCGCTGGCGCGGAAGAACTACGGCTGCTCCCACTTCATCGTGGGGCGCGATCACGCCGGCGTCGGCAGCTACTACGGCACGTACGACGCGCAGGAGATCTTCAATGCCTTCAGCCCCGGAGAGCTCGGCATCACCACGCTCAACTTCGAGAACGCGTTCTACTCGACCGTGGTCGGCGCGATGGCCACGGCAAAGACGGCGCCTGGCGATGCGTCGACGCAGGTCAATCTGTCCGGGACGAAGGTGCGCGAGCTGCTCCAGCGCGGCGAGCTGCCGCCGCCGGAGTTCTCCCGTCCGGAGGTCGCGCGCATCCTCATCGAGTCGATGCGCAGCTCGTCGTAGCCCCGGGCGCCTGAGGGCCGCGGCGGGCGGCGCCGTCGAGCGGGGCCGCGCGGCCCCTCACGTGGCGCGCGTGGCACGCGCGGCGCGCGCCGCGGTCATCTCGCTCCTCGCCGCGCTCGCCGGCGTCTCCGCGGGGACGCCGGCGCGCGCGGATCTCAGCGACGACGCCGCGCGCGTCGCGCGGATGTGGTCGCTCTCGGGCGCGCGCGTCGCGCGCCTCCCCCCCATGTTCCTCGAGCACGGTCGCGCCCGGATCGTGGCGATCGATCCGCCCGCCGGCCCGGCCCGCGTGGCAGGCGCGGCCGGCGCGGCGGCGGACGAGTGCCTCACCGCCGCGTTCCTCGCGCCGCGCACGGCGGAGTTCACGCTCTCGCCGGAGGGGCCGTCGGGCGGCGTCCCCGCGCTCGAGGGCCTCATCCACCGGCTGCGCGGCGCGGAGCCCGAGGACGACCGCCGCGTCGCCAGCGTCACCGGGGTCGCGGCGATCACGCTGTGCGGGGCCGAGCGCGAGGGGCTGCGCCGCCTGGCGGTCGAGGTGCTCTCGACGCGCAGCGCGTTCGATGTCGTCGTCGCCGCGTCGAGCGGGCCGCTGGAGCGCGTCGAGGCCATCCTGCCGGAGCGCGCGTCCGGGCCCGTCGCGCCGCGCGGCGACCCTGGGCGGCCCTCCGAGCCGGGGCCGCTCGACGCCCGGGTCGCGCGGGCCGCGCGGCGCGCGCAGGCGGAAGGGGCGCCGCGCGTCGCTCCGACCGACATGCGCGCCTCGTCGATCGGGACGGGGCAGTTCTCGGTCAGGCTCCCCGAGGGCTGCCACCGCCTCGACCTGATGGCCGAGGTGCCGAGCGCCACGCTGCGCCGCGCGACCGACCTCGACGCCGAGGCGCGCGAGGAGACCACGGGCAGGGTGCTCGATCGCGACAGGTCCGACGCGCCCGACGCGCGGCTCGATTTCTGTCTGGGCGAGCAGGGGGTCGTCGAGGTGCCTTTCCTCGGGGCCGCGGGGCCGGTGAAGGTCGTGCTGTCCGACGCGCAGTGGCCGATGTCCGCGTTCGTGCCGGGGCACTTCGGCGCGCGCGCCCGGGGCAACCTGGCCGCCGCCCTGCGCCGCCGCCACGCGCCCGCGCCGCGCGCGCAGGCGATCGCCGAGGCGATCGGCGCGCAGGGCGACACGCTCGTCCCGGTCCAGGTCGAGCCGGGCCGCTGCTACTTCGCGGGGGCGGCGCTGGCCCGGGGCGAGCTGCGCGCGCTCCGGATCTCCGTCGAGCTCGGCGACCGCGCCGGGCGCGACGACGCCGGCGAGGACGGCGAGAGCGCCGGCGTCGCGTTCTGCTCCGAGATCGAGGAGAGCGCCGCCCTCCGCGTGTCCGCGCGCGGCGGCTCGCCGGTCTGGGTCGTCGCGGTCTGGCCGATGGACTGACCCCCGCTCACACCGGGGCGCCGGGGCGCCTCGGGCGGCGGCGCGGGGCCTGCTCCGGGCCCGGGTTGGTCACGGCGCCGGGCTGGGCCCGCTCCGGCAGCAGCTGGCGGAGCTGCCAGGCCTGCAGGAACGCGCGTCGCTCCGCGGCGCGCAGCGCGTGCTGGTGCTGGCCCATCATGAACGCCGGCACGACCAGCATGAACAGCGTCGTCAGCGTCAGCGCCGTCATCGTCGCGATCTTCGAGTGCTCGACGGCCTGGGGCAGGATGACCATCGCGCCGCCCGCGAACTCGTACGAGCGGGGCAGGACGCCCGAGTACTCGATCCACGCGGCGGCCAGCACCGCGACGCAGCTCGTCACGACGACGGCAAAGCGGTAGGCCGTCCGGTACGTGAACGAGTTGCCGTACGTGAGGATGACGAGCAGCATCGGCATGAAGAGCAGCGGGCCGAAGCCGCGGCCGATGCACAGGAAGCTGAGCACGTTGAAGACGAAGCCGGCGTAGGCGTACCACTCCGCGGACGGGCGGTGGACGACGCGCGCGGCGAGGAACTTCATCAGCGCCGCGAGGGCGGTGAAGCCCAGGATGAAGGCGAAGACCTGCCACTCCCGGATGCCCAGCCACACGGCGGCGACCAGCGTCGCGATCGCCGTGGCGAGCAGCTCGGCGCGCATGCCCGCGCGCAGCTGCAGCCGGTGCCGTGCCGCCGCGGCCGCGTCCAGCTCGGCGAGCACCTCCGCCGGCATCTCGCGCGGCGGCTCGGTCAGGACGCGCCGGAGCGTCTCCAGGGCGCGCTCGTTGGACGGATCGAAGGCGAGCGCCTGGCCGACCTCGCTGAGCAGCGCCTTCCGGGCGCCCTCGGCTTCCTTGCCGCCGGCGAGCGCCTCCGTCACGCGCTCCTCGGCCAGCCCCGCGTGCCGCGCCGCGAGGTCGCGGCGGAGCTCCACGTCCTTGTCGCCGTCGAGGAACCGCTCGACCGCCTCGTAGAGCGCGCGGGCGGACGGGTAGCGCTCGGAGGGCTCGCGCCGCGTCGCCGTCACGCAGATCGCGTCGAGCTCCGGCGGCACCTCGCGCTCGGGCGCGCGCACCGACGCCCGGGCGTCGGCGCCGTGGATGAGCGAGTCGAGCATCTCGGTGCGGTCCTTCTTCGGGTGCAGCGGCTTGAGCGTGAGGAGCTCGAAGAGGATCGCGCCGAGCGAGTAGACGTCGCTGCGCACGTCGAGCGTGTCGACGCACCCCTGCGCCTGCTCCGGCGACATGTACCCCAGGGTCCCGAGCACGTCGCCCGGGATGGTCCGCGTGCTCATGGGATCTTCGCCCATGTCGATGGTCTGGAGCGGCGTGTCGATGAGCTTAGCGACGCCCCAGTCGAGCAGGTACACCTCGCCGAAATCGCCGAGCATGATGTTGGCGGGCTTGAGGTCGCGGTGGAGCACGCCGCGCGAGTGCGCGAAGTCGACGGCGATGCAGACCGACGAGAAGGCGGTGAGCAGCCTGCGGCGCGAGAAGCTCTGGAGCGCCGTCGCGTCGCCCTCGCGGAGCTCGTTCAGGATCCTCGCCAGCGTGAGGCCCCGGAGGCGCTTCATCGTGAAGTAGGCCGAGCCCTTGCTGTCCACGCCGAGGTCGTAGACGGGCACGATCGACGGGTGCTCGAGCTGGCCCTGCACCCGGGCCTCGCGGAGGAACCGGTGGCGCAGCGTCGTGTCGCCCTGGTGCTCGGCGCGGATGACCTTCATGGCCACGTCGCGGCCGATGCGGCGGTCCCTGCAGAAGTGGACCTCGCCCATCCCCCCGACGCCGAGCAGCGACCGCATCTCGTAGCGGGGACCGTCGCTCGACAGATCCGTGAGCTCCGCGCGGGCGCGCCCGAGGCTCACGGGGGTGGGGCTCTGGCCGTGCGAATCTCCGCCCTTCCCGCGAGATTTTCGCATCTCGGGGAGCTGCTCGAGCGTCTCGAAATCGTCGTCGAACAGGGCCATGGCGTCCGGGAAGCCAGGCTCGGTCGCGCCGTGCCAGAAAAACCCACACCGGCAGGGATCCGCGTGGCGACCCTCGACCGCCTCGACAGGCGGCAGCGAGCGGCGTTGCGGAGTGCTGGGCTTCCTCGGACGAGAAAATCTCGTATCGGGTGGTCGTGTCAACGGGATGCTGCGTCCGTAGAAGACGGCCGACGCGCAATGCGACGGCCGCGCGCCGCGCACATCCCGTGCGGCCGGGGTGAAGGCGGGGGCCGCTCGCGAAATGAAGGTCGATGTCGGGCGTTCGGCGGTCCTGGCGCGAGCTGTGGTGGCGTCTCCGTCGCGCGGGGGGCGCGATGTGGGGCGCGTCACCGCGCGGGCGATCGCCGGCGGGTTCTCGATGCGCGCAAGGCGCTCGGCGCGCTCGATGCCCTCGGCGTGCTCAGCGTGCTCAACGTCCGAGGAGCGCGAGCAGCGTCTTCTTGTTCGTGAGGCCGATGTGGCGCCCGACGGGCTCGCCCTTCTGGAAGGCGACGACCGTCGGCAGACCTCGGATGCCGAAGCGCTGCGCGGCCGCGGGCGACTGGTCGACGTCGAGCTTGACCACCTTGACCTGGCCCGCCGTCTCGGCGGCGATCTCGTCGACGATCGGCGCGAGCCGCTTGCAGGGGGCGCACCACGATGCCGAGAAGTCCACGAGCACCGGCGTGTCCGTCTGCAGGACCTCCTGAGCGAAATTCTGGTCGTTGACTTCGATGACATTGCTGCTGCTGCCCATGGCGCTGTCCTTTCGGTCTTCTCTGGATTGAGCGGGACCTGGCTGCGATGCGCCGGCGCGATGCCGGCCCGATCCTCGACAGCCACGCTCGCTCCAACTGTTATATGCACGGTTTCAGTTTCTGCCAGGGGCGAGGCTTGGCCGCCCGCAGGCGTGGCGCCGTCGCGTGCGTCCGCGGCAGGGGGTCGGGCGCGGCGTCGCCGCGCGGCCAGGCGCCCGAGAGATCAGCCGGCCTTGACCGACGCAGACGCTGGGCGGCCGAGGTGCTGCGCCCGGAGCGCGATGTCCGCGACGGTCTTCTGCGCGAGGCCGCGCAGCAGCCCTGCGTTGGCCGCCTCCGCGACCTCATCGAACGCCCGCTGGATCCCCGACCCGATCGGGCACCTCGCGTTCGGCTCGCACGGGCTCGGCGCGATGGCGCCTTCCGGCTCGACGGCGGCGTACACCTCGCTCAGCCGGATCTTCTTCGCCGGCCTCGCCAGGCGATAGCCGCCCGAGCGGCCCTCCCGCGCCTCGATGAGCCCGGCCTGCGACAGCCGCGCGAGGATGCGCCGCAGGAAGGCCGGGTTCGTGTTGATGCTCGCCGACAGCGCGTCGCTCGCGCAGCTCTCGTCGGACTGGGCGAGCAGCGCGAGGGCGTGCGTGGCGATGGCGAAGCGACCCGAGGACATCGAACGGCCCCTCGGCCGTTATCTGAGGGCTCCGGGGGCTCCGCTGTCAAGGCGCGGCGGGCGGTCGAGCGTTCGCGCGTTCGCGCGCTCGCGCGCTCGCGCCTCGGCGCCTGCTCGTTCAGCGCGACCTGGGCGAGGTGCGGATCAGCACGAGGGCCTCTCCCTTGCCGTCCGCGAGGCGCAGCTCGATCGACGCGGGGATGGCCGCCGGGCCGGCGCAGCGGCTGTCGGACACGACGTGCCGCGCCCTGGCGAGCGAGCTCTCCCCCGTCGAGGTGTCGACGAGCCGCAGATCGACGCCCGCGCCGTCGGCGTCGAGCGCCGCGATCACCTCGGCGCACGTGTTGGCCGGGATCGCGAGCGGGAGGATCTTGAGGCGCGCGGCGTCGAGCGCCACCGCCTGCGCGCCGGTCGCCCCCGCGGCGTCGGCGGGGCCGGCGGCGCTCATGCGCCCGAGCAGCCTCGCGGCGGCGAGCGGATGGGCGACGAGCGCCGGCGGGGCCTCGGGCTCCTTGCGGACCTCCACGGCGAACGGGCCGGGCTGCGCCATCGACTCGACGTCGACGCGGGCGGGGCCGCCGCGCCCGCAGGTGAAGAGCGTCGCCCGGGCGCCGCCCCGGGCGCGGCCGAGGAGGGCGTGGCCGTCGCTCCAGAGCTCCGCGAGCACGTCGGCGAGCGGCTTGCCGGCCAGCACGTCGATCCGGGCGCAGCCGGCCGGCAGCTCGATCGGCAGCGTCGTCCGGCTGCCGAGCCGCGCGGCCCCGGTCGACACGCGCGGCGCGCCGTAGCCCCGGCCAGCGAGCGCGCGGCCGTGGTCCGCCCGCGCCTCGGCGAGGTCGCGGCCCTCGGTCACGCGCTCGATCGGCGTGGCGCCGGAGATCTCCGCCTCGGCGCCCGGCTGCGAGCGGCCCACGACCACGGCCACGAGGCCCTGCGTGCCGCGCGAGCGGATCGCGATCGAGAGCTCGACGGAGACCGCAGAGCAGAGGAGCAGCGAGCGATCCTGGCCCCGCTCGCGCGCGCGCGCGACGACCCTGCCGGTCTCGTCCTCCGCGACCACCTCGAGCGAGGCGACCTCGTCGCTCGGGGAGACGAGCACGTCGAGGCAGCGGCCGCCGTCGAGGGTGGCCCCGATCCGGCTCGCGGCCCTGGAGCCGACGGGCAGCGCGACGCGCCGGACGTCGTCCCAGCGCGCGCCGACGGCGGCGCGGCGCGCCCTGATCTTCGCCTCCAGGCCGGGCCACGACTCGAGGCGCCCGCTCTCGTCGCCGGACCTGCCACGCGCGCCCACGGCGCGGGCGACCGCGTCGGCCGTCTTGACCGGGACGCTCTGCACGCCGACGCTCACCGCCCCGGCGCCCGACATCACGCGCGCCATGATGTAGAGCCTCCGCGGGTGCGGCGGGCAGACGAGGATGGAGGCGCGCGCGTCGGCGGCCTCGTCGGTGGAGAAGGCGCTGCCGTCGTCCTCGAAGGCGAACAGGTCGACGTCGCTGATCGTCGGCGAGACCCGCGCCATCGCGAGCATGCACTCGCCGGCGGGCACCTCGACGAAGGCGCCGAGCCGATCGCCGTCGGACGCCATGTCCGCGCCGATCACCCGGAGCGCGCTCGCGCCCGCCTGCGCTGCGCGCTGCGCGTCCGCGCCGAGGAGGGTGCTGCCGTCGATTCGATCGGGCAGCGCGCGGAGCGTCTCCGGCGCCGGCGCGCCCTGGGAGGCGCTCGTCCCGGCGCGGCACGCGGGCAGGACAGCGAGCGAGGCCGCGAGCGCCCAGGCGGCGCGGGCGGGCGTCGGCGGGGGCGCGGGCGAAGGAAGGGACGCGGGATGTCGGGGGCGCAAGGGCGTGGGCTCGTCGGGGCGGGCGCTCGATCGAGAGAGAAGGTTCTACTTCAGCGCGGGTACGGCATCCAGGGCGCGCCGGCCGCGGCCGCGGCCGTCCACCGCGTCATCCCTCGGCGGCCTCGGCGCAGATCCGTCCGAGCGTCCGGACCGCGTGCTCGCTGAGCTCCGTGAACGGATAGCCGCAGTTCACCCGGATGTAGTTCGAGAAACGGTGCTTGGCCGAGAAGATCGGCCCCGGCGCGACGCTGATGCCGTGCTCGAGCGCGCGCTCGTTCACGTCGAGCGCGCTCGTGCCGGGGGGCAGCTCGACCCAGAGCACGAAGCCGCCGGCGGGGCGCGAGATGCGGGTGCCGGGCGGGAAGTGCTCGGCGATCGCCTCGCTCATGCGCGCGACCTGGGCGGCCAGGCGGCGCCGGAGCGTCCGCAGGTGGTGATCGTACCCGCCGATCTCGAGGAACTCGGCGATGGCCATCTGCGGCAGCGTCGCGGTCGCCACGCTCTGCGCGAACTTGAGCTGCTCGACCTCGTCGAGGAAGCGGCCGGGCGCCGTCCAGCCGACCCGGTAGCCCGGCGCCACCGTCTTCGTGAACGACGAGCAGAGCATCACGAGGCCCTTCTTGTCGAACGCCTTGGCGGGGCGGGGGCGGACGTCGCCGAAGTGCAGGTCGCCGTAGATGTCGTCCTCGATGAGCGGCACCTCGCGGCGCGCGAGCATCGCGACGAGGCGCTCCTTCGCCTCGTCGGGCATGGCGCTGCCGAGGGGGTTGTTGAAGTTCGGGATCGCGAGGCACGCCTTGATGCGGTGGCGGGCCAGCATCTCCTCGAGGACGTCGAGGTCCATGCCGGCGCGGGGATGCGAGGGGACCTCGAGCGCCTTGATGCCGAGGCTCTCGATGAGCTGGAGGAGCCCGTAGTACGCCGGCGACTCCAGCGCGACCGTGTCGCCCCGGCGGGCGACCGCGCGCAGGCAGAGGTGGAGCGCCTCCATGGCGCCGACCGTCGTCACGATGTCGTCGGGGGAGAGCACGACGCCCCACTCGACCGAGCGCCGGGCGATCTGCCGCCGCAGCGCCGGCAGGCCGGGCGGCGGATCGTACGAGACGCCGGCGCCGCCCGCGCTCCGCGCGATCGCGCTGAGGATCCGGTTCAGCTTGTCGGTCGGCAGGAGCTCCGGGCTCGGGCACGCGGCGCCGAACGGGACGATGTGCGGGTCTCGACACGCCCGGTAGACCTTGGAGACGAGGCTCTTCACGCTGACCCGCGTGGCGGTGGTGCAGGCGCGCGCGGCCCGGGGCTCGGGCAGCGCCGTGCCCCGGCGGGCGCGGACGTAGTGCCCCGACTGCGGGCGCGCCTCGATGAGCCCGCGGTTCTCGAGCTGCATGTACGCCTGCAGCACCGTCGCGACGCTGACCCCCTGCTGCCGGCTGAGCCGCCGCACCGACGGGATCCGGTCGCCCGGCCGCAGCGTGCCGCGCGCGATCAGATCCGCGATGTGCGCGGCCACGCGGTCGTAGAGGTGGGCCTCGTCATCCGCTTCCGCTTCGATGGGCGCCTGCACCTGCACGAGACGAAGTGTACAGCCGGGCGGGCGCTGCGGTACCGGTACAGCTGCCAGGCGTGAGGACCAGCACAGTCGCCTGTTCCGAAAACTGTACCGGCCTCAATTACCGACCGACTGCCTCTGTACCGGTCGCTCGCTTGACCCCACCCTTCAGGCCATGAAATTGACCTCACTTGTTTCGGAGCCGCCATCGCGCCTCCTGGAGGCGTCGCGGATCGATCTGGGGAAGGGGGGCCTGTGGACGCACCGCCTGCGGGGCGGCCCGCTGCGCCTGAGCTGTACCGCCGGCGCGGTCTGGATCACCCGCGAGGGGGAGCCGGACGACGTGGTGCTGGAGGCCGGCGCCAGCTATGGAGGCGAGGGGCGCGGGCTCCTCGTGGTGGAGGCGCTCGAGCCGGCGCAGATCGCGGTGGCGAGGGGCGAGGCAGCGAAGACGGCGCGCGCCGTGCTGGCGAGGGCGCGGGGGAGCTGGCTGGTGCTGCTCTCGCTCCTCGCGCTGTACGTGATCTGGGGCTCGACGTACCTGGCGGTCTCGGTCGCGCTCGAGACGCTGCCGCCCTTCCTGCTGGCGGGGACGCGCTTCATGACGGCGGGCGCGCTGCTGTACGGCGTGCTCCGGCTGCGCGGCGCCCCTCGCCCGACGCTGCGGCAGTGGGGCGCGGCGGCGCGGGTCGGGGTGCTGCTGCTCGTCTTCGGCAACGGGCTCGTCGTCGTCTCGCAGCAGTGGGTGAGCTCGGGCGTCGCCGCGGTCGTGGTGTCCACGATGCCGCTCTGGCTGGCGCTCTTCGCCACCGCGCGAGGCCGGGGCGCCGCCGGCGGCGCGGCCGCCGGCGCACCGGAGGTCTCCCGGCGCGAGTGGATCGGGCTCCTCGTCGGGTTCGCGGGCGCGGCGCTGCTCCACCTCGGCGGCGATCTGCGCGCGGCGCACGCCGGGGCCCTGCTCATCTTGCTGGCCCCCGTGTCGTGGGCGCTCGGCTCGCTGTACAGCCGCTCGCTGCCGCTCCCGGAAGGGCCGATGGCTGTCGCGGCGGAGATGCTCGCGGGCGGCGCGGTGATGCTCGGGGTGAGCGCGCTCTCGGGTGAGCACCTCGCGGCGGCGCCCTCGTCGCGGTCGCTCCTCGCGCTCGCCTATCTGGCGGTGTTCGGATCGATCGTGGCCCTCAGCGCGTACACGTACCTGCTCCGGAGCACGCGCCCGGCGATCGCGACGAGCTACGCGTACGTGAACCCGATCGTCGCCATCGCGCTCGGCGTCCTGCTCGGCGGCGAGCGGGCCTCCGCGACGACCTGGGCCGCCGCGGCCATCGTCGGCGCCGGCGTCGTCATCGTCTCGCGGCGCTAGGCGCGCTGCGCTCGCGGACCACCCCGCCCCGCTCCGACGGCGCGTCGCGCCGACCGCCTTCGCGCCCCGCGCGCGCGCCGTCGACCGTAGGCAATGCGGGGGGCGGCGTGTAGTGTGCGCAGCGAGGAGGCGAGGTAGATGAAGCGAGGGTACCGGCTGCTCGGCTGGGCGCTGCTCCTGTCCGGGGCGCCGTCGGCGTGCAGCGGCGGCCACGTCGGCGCTGCGTCGAGCAACGGGGCGAGCGCGACGTCGGGCGCGAGCGCAGGCGGCGGCGAAGGCGGCGGCGCGGCCACGAGCACCGGGGAGGGCGACGGCGCGGCGGTGGGCGCCGGTGAAGGCGGCAGCGCGGCGGTCGGCGCGGGCGCGGGCGCGGGGCCGAGCGGCGAGTGCGCGGCGCTCGCGTCCGGCCCCTTCGAGCCGGCGCTGGTCACGGCCGTGTTCAGCGGCAGCGAGGACTTCGCGTTCGACGGCCGGGGCTACCTCGTCGCCAAGCAGGGGTCGAACCTCGTTCGCTTCGACGCCACGGGCAGGACCTCGAACTTCGCGTCACTGCCGGGCCCCCAGGGCCCCGTGCCCGGGCTCCGATACCGGCCCGACGGGACCCTCGTGGCGGCGCTGCCGGCCCGGGGCGCCGTCGTCCAGATCTCGGCGACCGGAAGGGTCGACGACTACGTGACAGGCCTCACGGACCCGAACGGCCTCGCTCCGGACGCGCAGGGCAACGTCTGGGCGACCGACCTCGCGGGCGATCGGGTGATCCGCCTCAACCCCCATGCCACGATCGACGAGATCGCGAGCGGCGCCCCCGAGGTGAGCGAGCCGAACGGAATCGCCTTCGACCCGGCGCGGCGGGCGGTTTTCTACACCAACTCCTCTGCCGGCGAGATCCGCAGGATCGACCTGAACAACCCTGGCGAACGTCCCTCGCTCGTGGCGACGGTCGCCTCGTCCGTGCTCGACGGACTCGCTCTCGATACGTGTGGTCACCTCTACACGGTCGATAGCGAGAACCGGACGCTCTATCGGGTGAGGCTCGACGCGGGCGGCGTCGCCCTGGGGGAGGCCGAGCTCCTGGCGCGCTTCCCGACCGGGGTGGCCAATGCGCAGTTCGGAGCGGGCCCGGGGTTCGATGCGAGGACCCTTTACGTCGGGGGCGCAGCCGGCTCGATCTATGCTGTTGCCGTCGGCATCGCCGGCGCGCCGGTCCCCGCGCCGCCAGAAGCGCCGTGATGGACGCTCCTCGGCAGCGCGCTGGAGGGGAGGCTCAGCGGGCGCCTTCCGCGGCCACTTCGCCCTTCTTGAGCTTCTCTTGAAGCTCGCCGAGCTTCCCCGCCGACCGCTCGAGGGCGCGCGCAGCGCCCTCCAGCGCGATCCGCCCGTAACCGATGGCCACCCCTGCCCAGGAGGTGCCCAGCTCGCGCAGCGTCTCGACGAACGGCGGCTTGATCGCCGGCGCCCCGGCGCTGGCGTCCGACGCCTGCCCGTGCCCGGCGCTCCCGTTCACGCTGTTCTCGGCCTTCGGCTCCGTGATGCTCTGGGTCTCACTCATGGTCTGCCTCCCACTTCGGTATGTCCCCCCGCGACGACCGCGGGCGCACAGAAATGATGAATCAAGCGTTGACCCCCGTGCCCCGCGCGTCGCCCGCTCTCGCGGGCTCGCAAGACGCGATGTGCACTGGAGCGAGGGGAGCCCCGCCGCACGGCCGTGCCCGCGAACAGAGCCACCTTGTGGCTTCGTCGGAGGCACAATCGCGACGCCACGACACTGCGACGCGACGCGTTAACTGTCAAGGCCTCATGTCGATTTTGTTGCCGTCGTTTTTCCCTAGGTTGTTTGATGAGGACGCTGCGGCGGCCATCGCGTTCGCTCGGCAGGTCTAGGAAGGGAGTCACCCTATGTCGCTCGCGCGCTGGAACAAGGCCACGCCACCAATGCTGTTGTGGCTTCTCGTGGTGCTGTCGCTGCTCGCCGTTCCGTCGCTCTCGATGGGGCAGGCGCCTGACGCGCCGACGGCGGCGCCTGCCGCGGGCGCGGCGCCATCAGCGCCCGCGGCGAAGGGCGCCGCGGCGCAGGCGCAGGCGCACGGGCCTCCGCCGGATTCGTGGGCTGGACAGCTGGAGACGCTCTCTCGCTGGGTCGATCAGCGCGGCGGCTCGGGGGGATGCGAGGAGCGATGTTACGCGCTCGATCGGCTGCGCATCACCGGCGCGGTGGGCGAGGGGCCGCTCCAGTTCGAGCTCTCGGGCGGGGTGCTCACGGACCGCCCCGTGGCCGTGCCGCTCTTCGGGCCGCCGGCGCACCTCCGCATCGAGGCCACGCTCGACGATGGACGCCCCGCGTCGCGCCGCGAGGCCGCGCCGATCAGCTTCGAGGACGACCACTACTACCTCTGGACGGCCGCGCGCCGCTTCGTGCTCCGGGGCACCCTGTGGCTCGAGGGCGACCTCACGCTCCTGGTCGCCGGCCCGCTCAACACGTTCGAGGCCGACATCACCGGCGGGTCCGTCGCCGAGGGCGCGCAGCTCTCGGGGCTCCGCGGGGCGACGCTCCACTTCACCCCCGACGGGGGCGCGGGGTCGCAGAGCGCGGGCCCCACGGTCTTTCAGCTGTCGCGCGCGGTGCGGGTCGGTCGGGAGATCGGCTTCGAGTACCGGCTCGTCATGCGGTCGGGCAGCGACCTGGGCGTCGTGCGCCTCCCGCTCGCGTTCGGGGAGAAGGTGCTCGACGTCGCGGGCGCGAGCGGCTTCCGGGTCGAGGGCGGGGAGCTCGTGCTGCCCACCTCGGGCCGCGCCGCGGAGATGAAGATCTCGGGCACGCTCCCGACGGTCGGCGCCTTCTCCCCCGATCCGCGCTCCGCCTACGAGTGGTGGCTGTTCGAGTCCGACGCGGAGCACCGCCTCACCGTGAAGGGCGACGCGCGCCAGGTCGACGCCGCCGAGTCGCCGATCCCGCGGACCCAGGCGACGTCGCGGCTCCTGCTCGTGCAGCGAGGGCAGCGCGTCGAGGTCGCGGTCGAGCCGCTCTCGGGCGTCGAGGTCCTCGCCGCGGTGGTGCGCGACCACCGCCGCACCCTGGTCCTGACCGAGCGCGGAGACCTCGTGGCCGACGACGCGCTCACCTACGAGAACAACGGCATCGATTACCTGACCTACGCGCCAGGCGGGCGGCCGATCTACCTCGCCACCGACGGGAAGGCCCAGCGGATCATGCACCAGGGCAAGGCCGCGGAGGAGGTCCTCGTGCCGCTGCAGACGGGGAGCCACACGATCCAGGTGCAGTCGCTGGCGCAGGCGGCGGTGCACTCGCTCGGAGGGACCCTGGAGCTGCCGATGCCGAGCTACCCGCTCACCGCGAGCGAGGTGGCGCTGACGGTCGGGCTGCCCGATCGCGTGGTGCCGCTCGCGCTGCTCGGCGGCGACCGCCCGGTGTGGTTCGCGGACGCGGGCGACGCCTTCGCGGTGGCGATCGGCTTCGTGGCCGCGTGGATCGCCGTGCGCCCCGGCGGGGCGACGAGCCGCGGGCGCGTTCGCGCGCTGCGCGCGCTGGGCGGGCTCCTCATGGCGGGCCTGTGGTTCCTGGCGCCCGCCACGTTCGTGGCGCTCGTGGTCGGCATCGCGACGGCCATGGCGGCGTGGCTCGCGGGGCGGCTCCTCGGAGGCCGTGGCCGCGCCGCCGCGATGGTGGTGCTGCTGGGCATGGGCGGCCTGGCGCTCCTGGTCGGGCTCTTCGCCGTCTCGGCGAGGAGCTACAGGGCGGAGCGCTGGAACTCCGCGTACAGCGAGTCGGCGGCGCCGGCGCCCGCCGCCATGCGCAGGGCGAAGGACGACGATCTGGCCAAGGGCGGAGGCGCGCTCGCCCCTGGAGGCGCGGTGCTGGAGGGGGTGACGCCGGTCGCGCTGTCGCTCCCGGACTACGAGCGGTCCGTTCAAGCGCGCCGTGAGCTCGTCACGCGCGAGCGCGCCTTCCGCCCCGTGCTCGTCTACACGACCTCGTCGGCGCTCGTGCCGCTCGTGCTCCTGTGGCTGGCCGGGGTGACGGTGCTCCTCGCCGCGCACCGCGCGCCGCTCATGGCGCTCTACCGGCGGGCGGCCGCGCGCCTCGCGCGCAGGCCCGAGGACGACCTCGCCCAGGGAGAGCCCCCGGCGCCGGTGCGCTGAGGTCGACCGATCGCCATGGCGTGGTCTCCTCGCCTCGCCGCGGCCCTCGCGCTGGTCGCCCTGGTCGCGCTCCGCATCGCACAGCTGAGCCCCCCCGACGTCGTCCCGGCGAGCGCGCCGCCCGAGGTGTTCTCGGCCGAGCGGGCCAGGGCGCACCTCGCGCAGATCGCCGCCGAGCCGCGCCCCACCGGCTCGGCGGGCCACCGGCGGGCGCGCGACTACTTGCTCGGGGAGCTCTCGAAGCTCGGCGTGCAGCCCCAGGTCCAGCGCGCCTCGGTCCTCAGCCGGCAGTGGGGCCTGCCGTACGACGCGGCGCACGTCGAGAACATCGTGGCGCGGCTGCCGGGCGCGGACAGCACCCGGGCGGTCGCGCTCGTCGCGCACTACGACTCGGTGCCCGGCAGCCCGGGCGCCGCCGACGACGGCAGCGGGGTGGCGGCGCTCCTGGAGGCGCTGCGCGCCCTGAAGAGCGGCCCCCCGCTGCGCAACGACGTGCTGCTCCTGTTCACCGACGCGGAGGAGGGAGGCGTCCTCGGCGGCAAGGCGTTCATGGACGAGCACCCGCTGCGCGGCGAGGTGGGGATCGCGCTCAACTTCGACGCCCGCGGGGCCGGCGGCGTGGTCGCGATGTTCGACACCGGGCCCGGCGACGCCTTCCCCGTCCGCGAGCTCGCCAGCGCCGCCGCCTACCCGGTGGCGTCGTCGCTCTTCCCCGAGGTCGCGCGGCGCATGGGCCACAGCACCGATCTCAGCGTCTTCAAGCGGGCCGGGATCCCCGGGCTGAACTTCGCCTTCAGCGACGCCGCTGCGCACTACCACGCCCCGTCCGACACCGTGGGCAACCTCGACCTCCGGAGCGTGCAGCACGCCGGCGACTACGCGCTCTCGCTCGCGCGGCGCTTCGGCGCGCTCGACCTGCGGGATCCCGGGCGCGGGGATGCTGTGTACTTCAACACGTGGGGCGCCCACCTCGTCTCGCACCCGATCGGCTGGACGCTCCCGATCGCCGCGCTGGTCACCTGCCTGTTCGCGGGCGTGGTGCTCCACGCGGCGCGGCGGCGGGCCGCTTCGCCGGGCCGGATCGCCGCGGGGCTGCTCGCCTTCCTGGCGCTGCTCCTCGGCGTCGCCGCGGCCGTGGGCGGGCTCGCGTGGATCGTCCGCCGCGTGCACCCGGCCCTCCGGGTGATGCCGTTCGAGCCGTACAACGCGCCCGCGTACCGGCTCGCGCTCGCGCTCGCCGCGCTCGCGGCCTCAGCGGCGGGCTACCGGTTCTTCCGGCGGCGCCTCGGCGCCTGCGAGCTCGCCCTCGGCGCGCTGCTCCTGTGGCTGTTGCTCCTCGCCGCGGCGAGCCTCTTCATGCCGGGCGCGAGCTTCTACTTCGCCTGGCCGCTCGCGTTCGCCCTGCTCGGGCTCGCGGCGGTGACGATCCGGCGCGGCGACGCCCCGCCCACGCTCGCGGACGCCGCGATCCTCGTCGCGGCCGCGGTGCCGGCGGTCGCGCTCGCCGTGCCCGGCCCGTACCTGTTCTTCGTCGCGCTGGGCCTGCCGAAGGCGGCGGTCCCGGCCCTCGCCGTCGCGCTCGTCTTCGGGCTCTTCCTGCCGCACGCCGAGCTGCTCGGCGGCGGCCGCTCGACGCGGCTCTCGCTCGCGTTCGCCCTCCCGGGCCTCGCGGCGCTCCTCGTCGCCTGCGCCACCACGGGCTTCACCGAGGCGCGGCCCCGGCCGGCGAGCCTCGCCTACGCGGTCGACGCCGCCGCCGGGAAGGCCCACTGGCTCTCGGCCGACCGCGACCTCGACCCGTGGACCGCCGCGTACTTCCCCGACGATCGCGGGCAGGCGCCCTCGTTCGCCGTGCCGTTCGTGCGCGTGACGCGCCAGGCCGAGGCGCCGGCCCTCGCCCTCCCGGCGCCGTCGCTCACGGTGCTCGGTGATGTGCGGCGCGACGGCGTGCGGGCGCTCCGGCTCCGCGTCGCCTCATCCCGGGGAGCCCCCTGGCTGTTCGCCGAGGTGACGTCCCCGAACCGGGTGATCCGCGCCGAGGTGGACGGCCAGGGCGTGGACGAGCCGGTGCGCGGGGCCGACGCGAAGCCGGATGTCCGCTGGGGGTTCACCTACATGGGTTTGCCGTCGGGAGGTATCGAGTGGTCGCTGGAGGTCGAGGACTCCGGGCCGATCGAGATCCGGCTGATGGACCAGACCTACGAGCTCCCAAGCGAGCTCGTGCGCGGGCAGAGGCCCAGCGAGCTCATGGGCGTGCCGTACCGCCTCGCCGATTCGACGTTCGTCAGCGGGTCGTTCCGGCCTTAGCACCGGCGGGCTCGCTGAAGCGGGCCCGCCGCCCTCGCTGCGCGGGATAGGTCGAGCGGATCCGTCGAGCCGCTCAGTCGAGCCGCTCAGTCGACAAAGATGGGCTCGCAGTTCGTGAACGCGAGCGTCGACTGGATGGTGAAGTTCGACTCGCTCGTGTGCCGCTCGGCGTGGAAGAAGTCGAGTGCGTACTCCTGCCCGGGCGTGATCCCCAGCTCGTTCGCCATCGCGTCGAGGTCGAGCCTGTCGTCCTGCGGGCCGTGGAGGCCGCCCAGATCGATGGCGAGCCGGTTGTTGATGAACACCCAGAGATCGTCGTCGCCGGAGAACCTGAACTCCTCGCCGCCGTTGTACACGAACGTCATGTGGAGCTCGAACGTGAAGTGGTAGTTGTGCTGCCTCCCTTCGTTCCCGAAGCCCTGTTCGTCGATCGGGAAGAAGGCCCGGTTCTCGTAGGTGGCGATGCCGTCGGCGCCGACCACGGGCGTGATCGTGAACTGGATCGGCATGTTCACGCCGTCGACGTCGCGGTACCACTGGTTGAACTCGTCTGGCCCGGTCGTGTGCTCGGTGCCCCCCGGGTGCGCATAGACGGGCTTCTGATCCGGGCCCAGCTCGCGCTCGACGATGCCTTTCAGGCCCTGGCCCGTGAACGTCTCGAAGTCGGGGTGCCCCTTGCCGCCGTCGTAGGCGCGGAAGTCGCGCACGATGCCCGTGAGGCTCGCGTTGCAGCCGTCGCCGCTGCCGCTGCTGCCGTTCCCGTTGCCCGCGCCCGCCGACACGCCGGACCCGAAGTCGCCGCCGCTGCTCGTGCCCGCGCCAGCGCCGGCGCCGGAGGTGTTGCTGGAGTCGCTCGCTCCATCGGTGCTGCCCCCACACGCGACCCCGGCCAGCACCAGCATTGTCGCGAGCGGAGCACACCAGTTCAACTGTAGCGGCCTAAGCATGTGAAGACTCCTTCTGTGGGGGACATCGCGCGTGGTCTGCGCGTCCGTTGTGCGTGGTCTGCGCATGTTTTGCGCGTCGTTCGTGCGCGGCGCGCGGGGCGCGGCGCTTCCGGCGGTCGCCGAGGACGCAAGCGAGACAGCAATTCTATCTCGTCGCAATGGCGGCGCGATCCAGAAAATTGCCGCCGTACGCTGCAGCGCGAGGCCGAAGCGGAGAAATGTGCAGCTGAGCGACAGCGCCCGAGCGCCGGGGAGGCGCCGAGATGTAGGTCGTTTATCGAGATCCGACGCCGCAGTGGGCGCCGAGGCGCCGCGCCAGCGCGGCCGGGAGCCGCTCGCAGAAACCGTCGCTCCGGGGCAGGGGCTCGCGCCGCGCGGTTTGCCAGAACAGCACCGGGCCGAGCCGGCGCTCCCGCGCGTGCGCCATGAGCGCGGCCATGGCCTTGCCGGTGTAGACCGGCTCCAGCGAGAGCCCCTCGGCCGCGAGGGCGTCGCAGGCGGCGAGCGACGCGGGCGTGGGCGAGCCATACCCGCGGCCCAGGTAGCCGTGCACGACGTCGATCGGCGCCGCGGGGGGCACGGGCGCGACGCCCCGCTGCGCGAGCGCGGCGCGGAGCTCGCCGGTGAGGGCGCGGAGGCGGAAGCGCGAGGCGAGGAGGCGCTCGACCACGGCGACGGCCACGACCCGCGACCGCAGGCCGCCGAGCGCGAGCCCGACGGCGAGCCCGGCGGCGGTGCCGCCGGAGCCGAGCGGCACGTAGACGCGCGCGGGCTCGGGGAGCTCGCCGGCCCGGATCTGCGCGCCGAGCTCGAGCGCCGCGCGCGCGGCGCCCACCATGCCGAGCGCCGACGTGGCGCCGAGCGGCACGATCGCCGCGCCGTCGTCGTCCCTCGCGCGGAGCGGCAGGAAGAGCGAAGGGCGCGCGAGCGCGAGCGCGGCGCGCGACGGGTAGAAGCGGATCGAGGTCGGGCCCGAGGCGGTGAACGCGAGGTTGTCGAGCACGCCCCTGGAGAGGTCGGTCCAGAAGAGGTGCGCGTGCACCCTCCGGCCGAGCCGCTGGGCCGCGGCGACGAGCGCAGCCACGTTGCCCGAGCCGATGCCGCCGGCCGCGGACCACGCCGCCGCGGTCGAGAAGGGGGGCGCGGCGAGCACGTAGTCGAGCTTCCGCATCTTCATCCCGCCGTGGAGGGGCTCGCAGAGGTCGTCGCGCTTGACGCCGAGGAACTCGATGCCCAGCGCGGAGGCGAGCCGCGGCAGCACCGTGACCGGCGAGGGCGCGCCGACCCAGCCGAGCCGGGGAATGTCGTCGATCATCCGGAGGGCGGCTGCGTCGCGCAACGAGGGGACCTCGTGAAGGGTGTAAGGCGATCGGGCGAGCGGGCAATCGGGCGAGCGGGCAATCCGGGGGTCAGGCGAGCCGGCGATCGGGCCATCAGGGGTCGGGCGAGGTGGCGCTCAGGCGCACGCGCGGTCGGCGATCACCCGGGCGTGCCGGCGCGCTGCCCAGCGAGCGTCGCGTCCGGCTCCAGGACGAGCAGGCGCACGCGCCTCGAGGCGCAGAGCCGGCCCTCCTCGTCGTAGACCGAGCCTTCCCAGACCTGGGTGCGCCGCCCGCGGTCGAGCGGGCGCGCGGTGGCGCGCAGCCGCCCCGACCGGACCGCGCGCAGGAAGCTCGTGTGGTTCTCGAGCCCGACGACCGAGCGGCCGTCCGGCAGGGCATGGAGCGCGGCCCCGATCGACGCCAGCGTCTCCACGATGCCCGCGTGGACGCCGCCGTGGACGATGCCATAGGCCTGCCGGTGCTGCGGCCCGATGTCGAGCTCGGCCTCCACCTCGTCGCGCGTGGCGCGGATCAGCCGGAGACCCATGGCGCTGATCCAGCCGTCGATGGCCGCGTCGTTCAGCGCGGCGGCGAAATCCTCGGGTTCCCCTTCGGCCATGGCGGCAGCGTAGTACACGCCTTGCCGGGAGCTTCCGGCGATTTCTCCGCGGGCGCGTCAGCGCGTCATCCGGATACCTTCCTCTCCAGGAGATCGGCGAACTCCTCGCGCAGCTTCGATTTGAGGAACTTGCCGGTCGAGGTGCGCGGGATCCGCTCGAGGAAGAGGTACTCGTCCGGGAGCCAGAACTTCGCGAAGCGCGGCTCGAGGAGGGCGTGGAGCTGCTCTTTCGAGGCGCTCTGGCCCTGCCGCAGGACGATCGCGGCGAGTGGGCGCTCGCCCCAGAGGGGGTGCCGCGCCGCGAACACCGCGGCCTCCAGGACGGCCGGGTGGCTCATGAGCGCGTTCTCGAGCGCGACCGAGCTGATCCACTCGCCGCCCGACTTGATCACGTCCTTCGTGCGATCCGCGATGCGCATGTAGCCCTCGCCGTCGATCGTCACGACGTCGCCGGTCTTGAACCAGCCGTCCTTCGTGAAGCGGTCCTCGCCCTCGCCGCCGAAGTACGATGAGGCGACCCAGGGGCCCCGCACCTCGAGCTCGCCCATCGTCCTGCCGTCCCAGGGCAGCGGCCGGTCGCCCGCGTCGACGTGGCGCTGATCGATGAACGGGACCGGGTAGCCCTGCGACGCGCGCGTCTGCAGCGAGGCGGCCGGGTCCTCGCGGAGGCGGCCAAGGCTGCTCCGGACGTGGGCGACGGTGCCGAGCGGGTTGGTCTCGGTCATCCCCCAGGCGTGGAGGACCACGAGCCCGTGCCGCGCGCGGAAGCCGTCGATGAGCGCGGGCGGCGCCGCCGAGCCGCCGATCACCATGGCGCGCATCGACGAGAGATCCCAGCGCTTCGGGTGCTCGTCGAGGAGCGCGAGGATGCCGAGCCAGATCGTGGGGACGCCCGCGGCGAACGTGACGCGCTCCCTGGCCATGAGGTCGAGCAGCGACGAGGCGTCGAGGTGCGGGCCGGGGAGCACGAGGCTCGCGCCGGTCGCGATCGCCGCGTACGGCAGCCCCCAGGCCATCGCGTGGAACATGGGCACCACCGGAAGGACGATGTCGCGGTCGCGGAAGCCGAGCGCGTCGTGCATGCAGGAGACCAGCGTGTGGAGCACGATCGAGCGGTGGCTGTAGGCCACGCCCTTGGGATTGCCGGTCGTCCCCGACGTGTAGCAGAGCATGGCGGCGGAGCGCTCATCCAGGCTCGGGAAGTCGAAGTGATCCGGCTCGGGCGCGAGCAGCGCCTCGTAGTCGAGCCCGTCGCCCGCCGCCGGATCCACGGGCCCGTCGTCGTCGAGGACCAGCACGCGCTGGATGCTGCGGACCTCCGGCGCGAACTTGCGGAAGAGCGGGAGGAGCGAGCGGTCGACGACGACGACCTTGTCCTCGGCGTGCGAGGCGATGTACCCGAGCTCGCTCGGGTGGAGGCGCAGGTTCAGGGTGTGGAGGACCGCGCCCATGGCCGGGACGCCGAGGTAGAGCTCCAGGTGCCGGGCGTGGTTCCAGCAGAGCGTCGCGACGCGGTCGCCCGCGCGGACGCCGAGCCGCGTGAGCGCGTGCGCGAGCTTCGACGCGCGGCGGTGGAGATCGGCGTACGTGGAGCGGGAGACCGTCCTGTCCGGGTTCTGGGTCACGATCTCGCAGCGCGCGTGGTACGTCCGCGCCCGGTCGAGGAAGTGGGTCAGCGTGAGCGGGTAATCCATCATGCGGCCGGCGAGCATGGGCGGTGCCTCCTCGTCCCGCGCGAGGCGCGGGGATCCGTCGAGTCAGGAGGGCTGTTCCAGGCGCCGCGAGACAGCGGCCCCGCCCCCCGAAACCGAGACTACCTCTGTCTAGCCGCCCGTGCTCGACATCGCGCGCCGGAACGCGCGCATGTGGAACTCGCGCTGCTCGTCGGGATAAATGTGCTCCTGTCCGATCGGGCAGGCGCGGCGCGACAGGCACCCTCCCGTCATGCACGTCGCGCCTGGCCCGGCGTGGAGGTGGCCGACGCACGCGGCGACATCGTAGCTGCCAGGGGAGAACGCGGAAACGGGGCAGGCGCTCAAACAGGGCTGGCCGGCGCACGAGGCGCAGGGGCTCGCCAGGTCCTCGCGCGGCGGGAGCGACAGCCGCTCCGCGAAGACGAGGGCGGCGCGGTACCCGTGCCAGAGGCCGAATCGCGGGTGGATGAGGATGGCGAGGGGCGACGGGGACAGCGCCTCGGCCTGCTGCGCCCAGCGCTGGAACGGCCAGTAGGGAGGGCCGGTGAAGGGAAACAGGGCAGTCGCGCCGAGCTCCGCCGCGAGCGGGGAGACGACCGCGACGGTCCAGTCGTCGAGCGCGAGATCGGGGGCGTCCTTGCGGGCGCGCGAGAACGCGCGCCACATCGACGGGCCGGCGTTGCCGAGAAGGACGAGCGTCCCCGCGGGGAGGTCGCCTGCCGCAGGCACGCCGTCGCCCTCGCGCGGGTGGAAGCCGCCGCGGAGCGGGAGGCCAGCGCGCTCGCAACGCGAGGAGAGATCCGGCCAGCTGATGGGCATCGCGCCCCGCGATAGGGCGCCTGGGCCGGCGCGGCAAGCGAGCGGCGGCGCTCAGTTCACGTCGACGTAGAAGTCGAGGCTCTTCAGGTTCGTGATCGGGCCTTCCCAGATCTCGAACCCGACGGCGACCGCGTTGACCGTGTCGCCGGGGACGCTGAGGCCGCGCGTCTCCGCGTCGCGCACGAAGTCCATCACATCGAACTCGATCTCCGAGCTGTCTTGCCCCTCGGCGCGCACCCAGTTCACGATCGGCAGGCCGTTCACCATGCCGTTCCAGATGTTCCACTTGCCGGGGACGTTCGCGACCGTCACGCCCTGGTGCGCGGCGTTCGGCTGCCCGGCGGGCTGATAGCGCGTCGGATCGCGCAGCCACACCATGAGGTAGCCGCGGAGCTGCGTGCCGTTGCCCATCCAGATGTCGTACGCGGCGTTGTACTGGCCCTCGTTGCCATTTTTCGCCCAGCGCCAGCCCGTGCGCAGGCTCTTGATGGAGCTGCTCGGCGCCGGCAAGCCGCAATCCGGCACCTCCTTCACCGAGTATCGGCCGCAAAAGACGGTCGGATACGAGGCGGGTTGCCCCATCGAGCCGGCCGAGCCGCTCATGCTCTCCACCGTGAACGACGTGCCCTCCCACGAGACGGTGTGGTTGCCGAAGCCGGGGCCCCAGCCGTTGGTGATGAGCACGTACGGCGTGCCGTCGCGCGAGACGAGGCCCGTTTCGTACCGCTCGCTCGATTTGCCGGAGCCCTCCATGGCGCCGTTGCCGAGCTCGGAGCCCGGGGTCGCGGCGCCGCCCGTTCCTGCCGTGGTGCTGCTCGCGTCGCCGCTGCCTCCGGTACCTGCCGCGGCGCCGCCCGTTCCCGCCGTGGTGCTGCCGCCGGTGCTGCCCGCGCCGCCGGCGCCGCTGGTGACGCCGGCGCCGCTGGTGACGCCGTTGCTGCTCGAGATCGAGCCGCCGCTGCCGCTCGCAGCGTCGCCCGTCGAGGCGCTCGCGCTCGGTAGCCCGCCAGAGCTCGCCGCAGCGCCGGTGTCTCCGTCGTCAGCGTCAGAAGATCCAGAGCAACCGGCGGCGAGAGTCGCCGTCAGCGTGAGAAGCGCAAGAGATTCGGCCAAGGAATGCGCGTGCATGGCGCGCAACATACACCTGCACACAGGCGCACGGCGGTGCGCGGCACGGCCGTGCGCAAAAAAGCAACCCGCGACTTGAACAATTGTAGCAACAGCGATGGCATCACCGCTCGACTCGAAAAATGCGGCGTGCCCCGCGTCACGCGCTTCACGGACTTGATGTCGTCGCTCCGGCGACCTCGACGCTTTGCGTGTTCGCGTGGGAGCGCCGGTCGACATCGCTCTTGCCCCCATCGAGGGTTGGAGTTGCCAGAGGGACGCTCGAACCGTGCCTCGCTGATCTTCATCGATGCTCCGAGTCGCTCGATGACGGATGAGGCCGTTGGTTGCGGAGATGAACGCGTTCCCAGAAAGCGTGAAACTGGGGGCCGGGTGCTTGCGCTCCTCCCCGGTTCCCACGTTCTGGTCTAGAGTGCCGTCGTGCCATCGAGGCTCCACTGCCGGCTCGGGACGGAGGCAAAGTCCCCTCTCACCCGCGCGTTGGCTCGCGCCGGACGCGCACCAGCGAGCGCGCCATGAGCCTGCCGCGCCCGCGGGTCACGCTCCACTTCGCCCAGACGCTCGACGGCCGCATCGCGGCCCAGGACCAGCGCGTCATGCTCAGCACGCCCGCAGGGATGGTGTGCGCCCATCGGGCGCGCGCGGAGCACGACGCGGTGCTCGTGGGGATCCGCACCGTCGTGATCGACGATCCGCTGCTGACCCTGCGCGGGTGCGAGGGGCGCCAGCCGACGCGCGTGGTGCTGGCGAGCGCCCTCGGCGTGCCGGAAGGGGCGCGCCTGCTGCAGCCGTCCGGCAGCGGGCAGCCGTCCGGCGGGCGCGTTGTCGTCTTCGGCGCGGCGGGGCGCGCGCCGCACGCGGCGCGGGCGCGGCTCGAGGAGCGCGGCGCAGAGGTGGTCGTCGTGCCCGCGGACGACCAGGGTCTCGTCTCGCTTCCGCACGCGCTGGCCGAGCTCCACGCGCGCGGCGTGCGGCGGCTGCTCGTCGAGGGGGGCGGCGCCGTGCTCACCTCGTTCCTGCGCGCGCGCCTCGCTGACCGCGCGGAGGTGGAGATCGCGCCGCGCTTCCTCGGCGACACGGCGATCCCCGCGGTCGGCGCGCTGGGAGAGGCGCCGCTCGCGTCGGCGATCGACCTGCGCGAGCCCGCGGTCGAGCTGCTCGGGGGCAACGTGCTCTTGCGAGGGGAGGTGCGTTATCCCGACTGACGCGCCCGCGCCGCCCGGGGCCGTCGCGCCGAGCGACGCCGCCCCGCCCCTCGCCCGCGAGCTCTGGTTCGTCCGGCCGGGGCTCGTCGAGGTGCGTCCGGGGGCCCCGCCGCGCGCACCCGGGCCTGGCGAGGTCGTGGCGCGCGCGCTCGCGTCGGGCGTGAGCCAGGGGACGGAGCTGCTGCTCTTCCGCGGCGAGGGGCCGACGCCGTTCGACCCGTCGCTCGACGCGCCCGACGCTGAAGGCGCGCCGACGTACCCGCGCCGCTACGGCTACGCGTGGGTCGGCGAGGTCGTCGCCCGCGGCGAGGGCGCGGCGCTCGGGCCGGGCGACCGCGTCTTCGCGCTCGCGCCCCACGGCGATCTCCACCTGCTCGGGCCGGGCGCGGCGCGCGGCCTTCCACGCTCGATCCCGGCCGAGCGCGCGGTGCTGGCCGCGAACCTCGAGACGGCGATCACGTGCGTGTGGGACGCGGGGCTGGGGCTCGGGGACGCCGTGGTGGTGCTCGGCGGCGGGATCGTCGGGCTCCTCATCGTGGCGCTCGCGCGGCGCGCCGGGGCCGTGGTCCGGCTCGTCGAGCCGAGCGAGCGGCGGCGCCAGGCCGGCCTCGCGCTCGGCGCCGCCGCGGCGCTCCGGCCGGAGGACGACCGGCCGCGCGGCGACGCGGACGCCGTCATCGCCGCGACCGGCCATCCGGAGGAGCTCGACCGCGCGATCGCGCACGCGGCGCGCGAGGCGACGGTGACGGTCGCGTCGTTCTACGGGGCGCGGATGAGCCCGGTCGCGCTCGGCGCGGACTTCCACCGCCGGCGCCTGCGCCTGCGGGCGAGCCAGGTCTCGACCCTCCCGCCGGAGCGCGCGCCCCGCTGGGACCACGCGCGGCGCTTCGCGCTCGTCCGCGCCGTCCTCGAAGATCCGGCGCTCGACGCGCTGCTGGACCCGCCCGTCCCGCTCGACGCGGCGCCGTCGGTGTACGCAGAGCTCGCGGCCGAGCCCGGGGCGCGGCTGCAGACGGTCTTCCGGTACGGCGCACGATCGGCTACGCGAGAGGCAACCTAGAGGGTAGAGGCCCACCACCGCCATGTTCCTCCTCGGCGTCAGCGATCACGTGATGATCGCGCACAGCTTCTCCGATCCGTTCTTCGGCCCTGCGACCCGGATGCACGGCGCGACGTACTCCGTCGAGATCGAGATCCGCGCGAAGGCGCTCGGCCCGCACCACGTCGTGATGGACATCGGCGCGCTGCACGCGTCGCTGCGCCGGGCGCTCGACACGATCGACTACCAGAACCTCGACGAGCACCCGGCCTTCCCCGGGCGCACCTCCACGACCGAGCGCGTGGCCGAGCACGTGGCCGGGCTCCTCGCCGCGGACATCGCGAAGCTGCCCGCGGACGAGGCGCCTTGCTCGGGCGCGACGCTGCGGGTGCTCGTCCGCGAGTCGCCCACGGCCTACGCGGGCTTCGAACGCGACCTCTAGGCTCCGTCTGACGAGCTGCTGCGTCGTCCGAACGGTCGGCCGAGCCCGCTCCAGGACCTGCTGGCTTTCTCGCGTGCTCTCCCCGGCCTCAGGCCGCTCGCGACGCTCGTCCGGCAGAGCCGAGCGCCCCTGAGCCCGGCGAGGCGCGCCTGTCCGTCCGAGGCCGAGCGGCCAGCTGCTCTGCGCCTGCTCCGGCGCTCGCGCGGGACCAGGGCAGTCGACTCCGCCGCATAACAAGGCGGAGACACCCTTATTCCTCTGACGAAGCGATCTTCACAGAGACGCCACGTAGCCCGGCCGGGGGCGCCCGGAGGAGACCCGTGGTGTCTCGCTGTATGCGATCGGAACCTCATAATTCGTCGCGACGCCCGGAACCCGGCACCCCCCCGTTCCGTCTTCTGGGCCACAAAGGCGGAACACATCAAGGCGACCCGCGCGGGGCTGGATCGATTTTTGTATTCCTGTTGCATCAGCAACTCGATGCGAGAACGCGACCGAGCCTGCTCCGCCGCGTCCTCGTGACGTCGAGGGCCGCTGTACTGGATGACCCGACGAGCGCTCGCGTAGGACCGCGGGCGATAGCGCTCGGGGACGCGCGCAGCGCGCGTCGGACGGTTGCCTGGGCAAGGAGGACTGGATCTCATGAGCGATGAACCTGGATCTGCCGTCGTCGAGGGAGGCACAACCGGCAGGAGCGGGCAGGCGGTCCCAAAACGGGAGAGGGAGCGCCTCGTGGTGATCGGCAATGGGATGGCCGGCGCGCGGTTCGTGGAGGAGCTCGTCGCGCGGGGGGGCAGAAACCGCTTCGAAATCGTGATGTTCGGCGATGAGCCGTACGGCAATTACAACCGTATCCTGCTGTCGAACGTTCTCGCGGGAATCCAGGACCCGAAGGACATCTTCATCAACCCTCTGTCCTGGTACGAGGACAACGGCGTCCGCCTCCACGCCGGGGTCCGGGTCGCCTCGATCGACCGCAGGAGCAAGATTGTCCGCGGCGCCTCGGGCGTCGCCGAGGCCTACGACAAGCTCGTCATCGCCACGGGGAGCCGCGCCTTCGTGCCGAGGATCGAGGGGCTGGAGCGGGAGGGGGGAGGGTACAAGAGCGGGGTCTTCGTGTTCAGGACGCTCGATGACTGCAGCGGCATCCTCGAGCACGCGAAGCGCTCGCGGCGGGCCGCCGTGATCGGCGGCGGGCTCCTCGGCCTCGAGGCCGCGCGGGGCCTGCTCGGGCTCGGCCTGGAGGTGCACGTGGTGCACCTGATGAAGCACCTCATGGAGGTCCAGCTCGACGCGGCCGGCGGAGCCGTGCTCCGGCGCGCGCTGGAGGACATGGGGCTCGCCGTCCACCTCGAGAAATCCACCCGGGAGATCCTCGGAGACGAGCGGGTCGAGGGGCTCCGCTTCGAGGACGGGAGCGAGCTCGCGTGCGATCTCGTGGTGATCTCCGCCGGCATCCGCCCGAACGCAGAGCTCGCGCGCGACGCGGGGCTCACCGTCGAGCGGGGGATCGTCGTGGGAGACGACCTCTGCTCGCCCGACGATCCGGACATCCATGCGCTCGGCGAGTGCGTCCAGCACCGCGGGCGCACCTACGGGCTCGTGGCTCCCCTGTGGGAACAGGCGCAGATCCTGGCCGATCGGCTCACGGAGCGCCGGCCCGACGCGGCGTATGCGGGCTCGAAGGTCTCCACCAAGCTCAAGGTGATGGGCGTCGATCTCCTGGTGATGGGGGAGCAGCGCGCCGCGACCGACGCGGAGGAAGAGGTCGCCTACGCCGAGCCGTCGCGCGGGATTTACCGGAAGCTCGTGATCCGGGACGGGACCCTCGCGGGCGCCATCCTGCTCGGCGGCGGGGCGCCGGGCGGGAGGCTGCTCCAGGCGTTCGAGCGTGGCCTCAAGATCCCCGAGGATCGCGCGGCTCTCCTCTCCGCAGGGGCCCACGCCGGCGCGGGCGAGCCCAGCGTGGGGGACATGCCGGACGAGGCGCAGGTATGCAACTGCAACGGCGTCTCGAAGGGCCAGATCGCCGCGGCGGCGCGGGGCGGGTGCCGCACCCTCCGGCAGGCGTGCGCCGCGACGCGCGCCGGGTCGGGCTGCGGGGCGTGCAAGCCGCAGGTGCAGGCCGTCCTCGAGCTGGTCCTCGGGAGCGGCGCGGCGGAGGACCCCTCGGCCCATTACTACGTGCCCGGCGTGCCCTACGCGAAGCCGGAGCTCGTCCGGCTCATCAAGGAGCGCGGGCTGCGCAGCGTCTCGTCGGTGTTCCGGGAGCTCGCGGGCGGGCAGGAGGACCTGGCGAGCAAGCCGGGGCTCGCCTCGCTGCTCAAGAGCATCTGGGGGAGAGAGTACGAGGACGAGCGCGACGCGCGCTTCATCAACGATCGGGTGCACGCGAACATCCAGCGCGACGGGACGTTCAGCGTCATCCCGCGCATCTATGGAGGCGTCACGACGCCCGCCCAGCTCCGGAAGATCGCCGACGTGGCCGAGCGCTACGAGGCGAGGATGGTGAAGATCACGGGCGGCCAGCGGATCGACCTCCTCGGCATCGAGAAGGAGCGGCTGCCGGACGTGTGGCGCGACCTGGGCATGCCGTCCGGTCACGCTTACACCAAGGGATTCCGCACCTGCAAGACGTGCGTCGGCAGCGAGTTCTGCCGTTACGGGGTCGGAGACAGCACGGCGCTCGGCATCGCGATCGAGCGCCGATTCCAGGGGTTCGAGGCGCCCCATAAGCTGAAGCTCGCCATCGCCGGCTGCCCTCGCAACTGCTCGGAGGCGACGACCAAGGACGTGGGCGCCGTCGCCATCGAGGGAGGCCGTTGGGAGATCTACGTGGGAGGCGGGGCCGGCTCGCGCGTCAGGAAGGGAGATCTGCTTTGCGTGGTTGACACGCAGGAGGAGGTCATCAGGTACGCGGGCCGCTTCATGCAGTATTACCGAGAGCAGGCCAGGTACATGGAGCGCTCGTACGATTTCGTCGAGCGGGTCGGGATCGAGAGAGTGCGGCGGGTGATCGTGGACGACGCCGAAGGGGTTGCGGCGCGCCTCGACGCGGAGGTCCAGGCTTCGGTCGACGCCTACGCGGACCCCTGGAGCGAGGCCGACAGCCCGATCCATCCGTCCCAGTTCACGACCCTGCTCCCGCCGCCGAGCGGCGCGCCCGCGCAGGCGGAGTAGGCCGTGGATCGGCGGAGAGGCGCGCCGGGCCAGCGCCCGGCGCCCTCGGAGGCGAGGGGTGTCATCCGGCCGGCACACGCGCCGGCCGGGGAGGAGTTCGTGTGATGAGCGAGGTCGCGCTGAAGGAGATGGCTGTCTTCAACCTTGGCCCCCTGGGCCAGATACCCGAAGGAGAAGGGAAGGCGTTTCATGTCGACGGCTACGAGGTGGCCGTGTTCCGGACGCGAGCAGGGGAGCTGTTCGCCGTGCAGGCGCGCTGCCCTCACCGGGGAGGGCAGCTCGCGGACGGGCTCCTCGGGGGCAACGTCGTCCAGTGCCCTCTTCACGGGCTCGCCTTCGACCTGTCGACCGGTCACCCGATCGGCGCCGAGTGCAGCGCGCTCGCGTGCTTCGAGGTGGAGCTGAGCGCGTCGGGGGAGATCCTCGTCCGCCTCTCGCGTCCCGAGGCGGGCAGCTCCCCCTTTCCGCGCGAGGAGCGACCCGCGCTGGCGCCGCTGCGGAGCGAGCGCGGAGCTTGCGGCGCATGATCGACGGCACGGTACAAGCCATCCTCGCGCCGCAGCGCGCCCCGCTCGCGCACTGGGGCGCGGTCCGCAACGGGACCGTCGCCGCCGCCGCGCTCGCGGCGCTCATCGTCCTCGGCAGCCGCGATCTCGCGGACTTCGACTCCGCGCTCGTGGGCTACACCTTCGCGTGCCTCTTCATGACCTTCGGGGTCGTTTACCGGTACTCCGTCTGGCTCAGCAAGCCGCCGACCCGCAAGTTCTGGGTCCGCGGCGTAGAGGTGCTCTTCTCGCCGCGCCGCTGGCCGCGCCTCCGCCGCCCGACGCTCATCGTCAAGGCGCTGTGGTCGAAGATCATCGCGCAGGATTTCATCCTGCGCCGCGGCCTGACCCGGTGGATCGCGCACATGCTCATCGCGTGGGGTTGCGCGCTCGCCGCGGCCGTGACGTTCCCGCTCGTGTTCGGCTGGCTTCACTTCGAGTCCGGCGCGGGCGCGGTCTATCGCGTGGTGCTCTTCGGATACCCCGTTTCGGAGATCCCGGTCCACGGCGTCGTGGGGTGGGCGGTCTTTCACGCGCTCGTCGTCAGCGGTCTCATGGTCATGCCGGGGGTGATGCTCGCCATGCTCCGCCGCATGCGGGAGGGCGGCGCGGTGGCGGCACAGCGCTTCGAGCGCGACCTCCTGCCGCTCCTCCTGCTCTTCGCCGTGAGCGCGAGCGGGCTCTTGCTCTGGGTGAGCTACGAGTGGCTGCACGGGTATTTCTACGGCGCGCTCGCCCAGCTCCACGCGCTGACCGTGATCGTGACGCTCGTTTACCTGCCGTTCGGCAAGCTCTTCCACGTGTTCCAGCGCCCCGCGTCGGTGGGCGTCACGTTCTACAAGGAGGCGGGCGACCGGGGCGAGAAGGCGGTCTGTCCGGTCACGCGCGAGGCGTTCGCGGCGAAGCTCCAGACCGACGATCTCAAAGGGGTGCTCGAGGAGGTGGGGTTCGACTACGCGGCGCGGACGGGGACCGGACCTGCGTGGAGCGAGATCTCCCCGCGGGGCCGGCGGATGCTCATCGGCCGCGCGCACCACCGCGCGCGCGGCGGCCGCTTCTCGTGAGTAACGGAGCGGAGGAGACGACATATGGCTCACCTGAGATTGCCTATTTCCGACTACATTCGTGAGTACGGACCGCACGTCTCGGACTCGCCCGTGACCGGGTGGGGGCCGAAGCCCGAGCCCGACAGGCTGGTCGAGACGCACTGCTGCTTCTGCGGAATGCAGTGCGGCGTGAAGCTGCAGGTCAAGAGCGGCCGTGTCATCGGCATCGAGCCGTGGGAGGAGTTCCCGTTCAACGAGGGGCGGCTCTGTCCGAAGGGGGTCAAACGGTACATGCAGACGCACCACCCCGACCGCCTGACCGACCCGCTGATCCGCGAGGGGGCCGGGTTCAGGAAGGCGGGCTGGGACGAGGCGCTCGATCTCGTCGCGTCGAAGGCGCGCGCGATCCAGGCGAAGCGGGGCAAGGACGCGTTCGCGATGCTGAGCGGGGTCTCGCTGAGCAACGAGAAGAGCTACCTCGTGGGCAAGTTCGCGCGCCTCGCGCTCGGCACCGCCAACCTGGACTATAACGGCCGGTTCTGCATGGTCTCCGCGGGCGCGGGCAACAAGAAGGCGTTCGGGATCGACCGCGTCGCGAACCCGTGGGACGACATCCCCGAGGCCGGCGTCGTGCTGCTCGCGGGCACCAACGTGAGCGAGTGCTTCCCGACGCTGACGCACTACATCTGGAAGGCGCGCGACCGGGGAGCGAAGCTCATCGTGGTCGATCCGCGCGAGACGCCCATCGCCCGCACCGCCGACCACCACGTCGCGCTTCGCCCGGGGACCGACAGCGCGCTCAACCAGGCGCTGCTCCATGAGCTCGTCGCCAACGGCTGGTTCGACCGGGAGTTCGTCGAGCAGCGCTGCACGGGCTGGGCCGAGCTCCGCGCCTCGGTGGAGCGCTGCACGCCCGAGTGGGCCGGCGAGATCTGCGGCGTCCCGGCGGCGCTCATCCGCGAGGTCGCCGCGGCGTGGGGGCAGGCGAAGACGAGCTTCCTCCTGCACGCGCGCGGCGTGGAGCAGCACACGAAGGGTGTCGAGAACGTCCTCGGCCTGATCAACCTCGTGCTCGCCACCGGCAGGATCGGCCGCAGGGGCTGCGGCTACGGGACCATCACCGGGCAGGGCAACGGGCAGGGCGGGCGCGAGCACGGGCACAAGTGCGATCAGCTCCCCGGCAACCGCGACATCGAGAACCCGGAGCACCGCAAGCACATCTGCGATGTCTGGCGGATCTCCGACGCCGAGCTGCCGCGCAAGGGCAAGACGACCGTGGAGATCGTCGAGGCGATCCACGCGGGCGGGATCCGCGGGCTCCTCAACATCTGCTTCAACCCGATGGTCAGCCACCCCGACACGGGCTTCACCCGCGAGGCGCTCGAGAGGCTCGAGTTCTTCTGCGTCATCGACTTCTTCATGAGCGAGACGGCCCGCTACGCCGATGTCGTGCTGCCGGGCTCGCTGCACGAGGAGGAAGAGGGCACCTCGACGACGGCGGAGGCCCGCGTGGTGCGCATCCGCGCCGCCGTGGAGCCGCCCGGCAACGCGCGGCGGGACACGTGGATCCTCCTCGAGCTCGCGAGGCGGCTCGGGAAGGAGGAACACTTCCGCTTCTCGAGCAGCGAGGACATCTTCAACGAGCTGCGCCGCGCGAGCGCGGGAGGGACCGCCGATTACGCGGGCATCACGTACGAGCGCGTGGAGCGGGAGATGGGGGTGTTTTGGCCCTGCCCGTCGGAAGGGCACCCGGGCACCCCGAGGCTCTTCGAGGACGGGAGGAGCTACCACCCCGACGGCAAGTTCAAGCTGCTCCCCACGCCTTACCGCCCGAGCGCGGAGGTGCCCGACGCGGAGTTTCCGCTGTACATGACCTCGGGCCGGAGCGTGTTTCATTACCTCAGCGGGACGCAGACGCGGCGGATCAAGTTCCTTGTCGAGAAGAGCCCCGGGCCGATCTGCGAGATGCACCCCGCGCTCGCGACGCGGCTCGGCCTCGCCGATCGGCAGCTGGTCACGGTCGAGACCCGGCGCGGCGGGATAACGGTCCCGCTCCGGATCGTCGAGACGATCCGCCCGGATACGGTGTTCCTCCCGTACCACTGGCCCGAGAAGCTCGCCGCCAACCAGCTCACGGTCCGCGCGCTGGATCCCGTGAGCAAGATGCCGGAGTTCAAGGTCGCGGCGTGCAGGGTGCGCGCCGCCACGCGCGGCGAGGCCGAGCTGGCGCGGTCGCTGTTCGCCGAGCTCAAGCTGGAGGCCTCATGAGCGCTGTGGTGCGTGATTTCTTCATCGATTTTCAGCGGTGCATCGGCTGCCAGGCGTGCGCCGCGGCGTGCTCGGAGTGCCACACGCACCGGGGGTTGCCGATGGTGCACGTGGACCTGGTCGCGCCGGGCGTGTCGCTCCAGACCGCGCCGATGGTCTGCATGCATTGCGCCGATCCGACCTGCGCGTCGGTCTGTCCCGCGGACGCTATCAAGGTCGACGAGCACGGGATCGTGCACTCGAGCCTCAAGCCCCGGTGCATCTCGTGCGGCAATTGCGAGCTCGCGTGTCCGTTCGGAGTCCCGATCATCAAGATGGAGATCCAGCAAATGCAGAAGTGCGACATGTGCTTCGACCGGACGAGCGCAGGGAAGAAGCCGATGTGCGCGACGGTCTGCCCCACGGGCGCGCTGTTCTACGGGACGCGCGAGGAGATCGCGCAGCAGCGGCCGGCGAGCAAGCCGATCAACCGCTGGCGCTTCGGCAAGCAGCGGATCGCGACGCGCGTGCACGTGATGGTGCCGCACGACGTGGACGAGATGGCGGTCGACCTGCCCGCCTTCGACGAGGGCGGCGGCCCCGCGGCGCTCGCGGTCGCGCAGGCGGCGGGCGCGCGCGACGGGCGAGCGCCGGAGGAGGCGGGGCCGGAGGCGGAGTTTCTGTGATGGGCGCGGAGGATCTGCCCAAGTGGCGAGAGGACTTCCCCTACGAGTCCGAGGGCGATGACCACGTGACCCGCCGCGACTTCGCCCGCTTCCTCGTGCTGCTGAGCGGCGGGCTCGCGACCGGCAACGCCGTGGTGTACCTCCGCTCGCGCCGGCCGCCCGCGGAGCCGTCCGGCCGCATGGAGATCGCGCGGGTCGGCGATCTCGCGCCCGGGAGCGCCGTGGTCTTTCGCTACCCGGACGAGACGACGCCGGCGCTGCTGATCCGCCGCGAGAACGGCGAGCTCCTGGCGTTCGAGCAGAAGTGCTCCCACCTCGGATGTCCGGTCTCCTATGCGCGGCAGGGCGGGGAAGAGTGCCTCCGGTGCTACTGCCACAACGGCCGCTTCGACGTGGCCTCGGGCGAGGGCACGTCCGGTCCGCCGCGCGACCTGCGGCCGCTCGGGCGCATCGCGCTGGAGGTCGAGGGCGGCAAGGTGTTCGCGGTAGGCCTCTCGCGGCGGCGTGCGACGTGAGGTGAGCGATGCCGATCCCTGGACCGAAACACGATCTGCGCCCCGGGGCGAAGGGCGCGATGGGCGCGAGGCTGCTCGCCGTGGCGATGCTCTGCGCGTTCCAGTACTGGCTCCTGACGTCCACGGTCGAGGCGTACAACGGCGGCGATCGCGACATCCCGCTGCCCGCGCTCGCGACCTCGCTGGTGTGCTTCGCGCTGGGCGCCGGCCTTGTCGCGGCGGGGGAGCTGTCGGCGTGGAGGGCGCGCCGGTGGCCGCCGCGCGACGCGTGACGCCCGGGCGAGGCGCCTGGCCGTCCGCGCGGGGCTGGCCAGGTCCCGTGGTACTGGGTTGACGCATGCGCATCGCCTGGATCGTCTACGGCGCCCTCGACCAGACCACGGGCGGCTACATCTACGATCGGCTCGTCGTCGAGCGGCTGCGCGCCCGGGGCGACGCCGTGGAGGTCGTGTCCCTCGATCCGGCGCCGCGGTCGCGGGCGCTCGCCGGCCTCGCGCTCGCGCGGCGCCTCGCCCGGCTCGACCCCGCCGTGGTGGTCGGCGACGAGCTCTGCTTCCCGGAGCTCGGGCCGGCGTTCGCGGTGCTGCCGCGGCGGATCGCGCGCGCGCTCCTCGTGCACCACCTGAGCGCGTGGGAGCTCCCGCCCGGCCCGCGGCGCGCGGCGCTCTCGCTCGCGGAGGCGGCGGTGATCCGCCTGTGCGACGCGCACCTCGCGACGAGCGCGACGACCGCGGCGCGGCTCCGGCGCGAGCTCGGGCTCGCCCGGGTCGACGTGGCGACGCCGGGCGCGGACCGGCTCCCCTTGCTCGCCCGCGCCCGGCGGGACGGCGGCCCGCTGCGGCTCCTGTTCGTGGGGAGCTTCATCCCGCGCAAGCGGCTGCTGGAGCTCCTCGCGGCGTTCGAGCGGGTCGGGAGCGCGCATGCCACGCTCGTGCTCATCGGGGACGCGGCGCGCGACCCGGCCTACGCCGGGCGGGTGGGCCGCGCGATCGCCGGCTCCGCGTTCCTGCAGGCGCGCGTCTCGGCGCCCGGCGTGCTCGGGGACGAGGCGCTCGCGGCCGCGCTCGCGGCGGCGGACGCGCTCGTCCTGCCCTCGTCGCTGGAGGGCTACGGCATGGTGCTCACGGAGGCGGTCCGGGCCGGCGTCCCGGTGCTCGCCGCCCGCGCCGGCGCGATCGCGGAGGCGGTCCAGGACGGCGCGGAGGCGCTGCTCTGGGACGACGTCGAGGGCCCCGCGCCGGCGCTCGCCCGCTTCCTCGAGGACGGCGCCCTCCGGGCGAGCATGAGCCGCGCGGCGGCCGTCCGGGCCGCCTCGCTGCCCACCTGGGACGGCACCGCGGCCGCGGTGCGCGCGGCGCTCGCGCGCGCGACGGGCGGATGAGCGGATGAGCGGATGAGCCGATGACCGGCTCGGCGAGGAACGGGCAGGAGCGCGCGCCGGGGCGCCGGGCCGTCACGCCCCCGCGAGCAGCGCCGCCGCTTCGTCCTTCAGCCATCGCGTGAGCGCCGCGTCGTCGCGGGCCCCGCGCGCCACCTCCGCCGCGTCCCGCGCCTCGCCCAGGCGCACCCGCACGTCGACGTCGTCGAAGCCCGGCAGCGCCGCCTGCAGGAGCGGCGCCAGCGTGGTGATCCCGCGGCGCTCGGCCCACCGCGTGATGGCCAGCCGCTTCGCCCGCGGCGAGTGCACCCCCGAGACGATCGCCACGGCGGCGCGCCCCCCTGCCGCCGCGGCCGCGCGCAGCAGCGCGCCGGCGCTCGGCTGCCACTCCGCGAGCAGCGCGTCGCCCTTGCCCGCGAACGCCGGATCCGCCTCGATGCGCCCCGCGGGGAAGTGCAGCAGCGCGCCCCCGCGGCGCAGGTGCCGCAGCGCGCGGCGCACGCCGGCCGACCGCGCGGCGAGCGCGGGCGCGCCATCCTCGTCGATCGGCACGAAGAGCAGCCGCCGGCTCACGTGGGGCAGCGCCCGCAGGAACCGCCGCTCGGCCGCGACGATCATGAGGTCTTCCCGGCCGAGCGCCGCCATCAGCGCGAGCGCGTCGTAGGCGCCGGGGTGGTTGGACACGACGAGCAGCGCCCCGCGCGACGGCGGCGCCGCGTCGGCCCTCCAGCGCGCCCCGAAGCCGGCGAGCGCCTCCCGCGCCGCGACGTGGAGCCCGGCCTCGCCGGTGCGCCGATCGAAGCGCGCGAGCACGCGCCCGAGCGGCCACGAAGGGACGGCGAAGGCGGCACGCCCGGCGCGGCGCACCCACGCCGGCGCCCCGCCGAGGCCGAGCGCCGCCACCATCTCCGCGCCGGACAGGTTCGCGAGCTCTCTCTCCAGCGGCTCCGTCATGTCGGCGTCTTACTCCGTGTCGACGCCACCTCGCCAGCGCCGGCGCTCCGCCCGCCCGACATCGTCCAGCGCGATGGGCAGCGCGATGGGACGCGACCTGTGTCGCCTGTCCAGCGCGATGGGGCGCGACCTGTGTCGCCTGTTGGGTTTGCGTCGGGGCGCGCCGCCTCTGTATGAAGGGGGCCATGAACGCCACGCCCCCTGCCATGGATGAGCCGATCGGCCGCGGCGACGCGGCTGCGCGTCCTCGGCGGACGCTCGCGGATCTCCCTGGGCCGCCGGGCTTGCCTGTGATCGGCAATCTGCTCGCGCTCCACCCCGACCGCTGGCACCTCGAGTTCGAGCGGTGGTGGCGCGCCCACGGCGACCTGTTCGTCGTGCGGATGGGCCGACAGCCGGTCCTCGTCGTCGTCGACGGCGAGCTCGTGCGCGACGTGCTCCAGCGCCGCCCCGCGGTGTTCCGGCGGGTGCGCGCCATCGAGGCCGTGTCGCGCGAGGCGAACATGGTCGGCCTGTTCTCGGCGGATGGCGACGCGTGGCGGAAGCAGCGGCAGCTCATCCACCCGACGTTCCACCCGAGGCACGTCGAGGGCTTCTTCCCGAGCATCCGCGACATCACGGGCCGGCTGCGCGAGCTCTGGGCGCGGGCGGCCGACGAGCGCGCCGCCCGCGACGTGCTCGGCGATCTCATGCGCTACTCGGTCGACGTCACCTCGTCCGTCGCCTTCGGCCGCGATCTCAACACGCTCGAGCGCGGCGCGGACGCGCTCCAGGAGCACCTCCAGCGCGTGTTCCTCGGGCTCAACCGGCGGATGCTCGCGCCGCTGCCCTACTGGCGCTACCTGGGCCTCCCCGCCGACCGCGCCTACGACCGCGCCCTTGTCGCGGTGAAGCGGCTCATCCTCGAGCTCGTGACCGCCGCGCGGCGCGAGCTCGAGGGCGGCGCGGACCGGCCCGCGCGCCCGCGGACGCTGCTGGAGCTCATGATCGCCGCGCGGGACGGCGAGGACCCGAGGGCGCGCCTCTCGGACGCCGAGGTCTACGCGAACGTGCTCACGATGCTGCTCGCGGGCGAGGACACCACAGCGAACACCCTCGCGTGGATCCTCTATTACCTGGGCTCGCGCCCCGACGTGCAGGCGCGCGCCCGCGAGGAGGCCGATCGCGTGCTCGGCGGCGGGCTGATCCCGACGCTGGAGCAGTGCAAGCGCCTCGAGTACACGGGCGCCGTCACGCAGGAGACGCTGCGCCTGCGCTCCGCCGCCCCGCTGCTCTTCCTCGAGGCGAACCACGACACCGCCGTGGGTGACGTGGCCGTGCCCGCCGGCGCCGGCGTCGTCGCGCTCACGCGCGCGACGGGGCGGAAACCCGAGTATTTCGGCGATCCGGAGTCGTTCCGCCCCGAGCGCTGGCTCGGGGGCGCGCCCGCGACGCTGCCCCACGAGCCGAGGATGGCGCTCGCGTTCGGCGGCGGGCCGCGCGTCTGCCCGGGGCGCGCGATGGCGCTGCTGGAGTGCGCGGTGACGGTCGGCATGGTGCTCCGGAGCTTCACGGTGCACCTCGCGGATCACACAGCGCCGGTGCGGGAGCGGATGGCGTTCGCGATGCAGCCGGAGGGGCTGCGCATCCGGTTCACGAGGCGCGCGAGCGCGTGAGATCACGAGGCGCTCGCGCGCGCGGCGGGGAAGCGCCGGCGCTCCGGCTCACTGCACCTTGGCGAGGGCCGCGTCGTAATCGGGCTCCTGCGCGATCTCCGGGACGAGCTCGACGTGGAGCACCTTGTTCTGCTCGTCGAGCACGAGGACCGAGCGCGCGAGCAGGCCGGCGAGCGGCCCGTCGACGAGCGTGACCCCGTACTTCTGGCCGAAATCTCCCCGGAACGTCGAGAGGCCTTCCGCGTTGGAGATCCCCTCGGACGCGCAGAAGCGGGTGTGCGCGAACGGCAGGTCCGCCGAGATGTTGAGCACCGTCACGCCCGGGAGCTTCTCGGCGCGCTCGTGGAACGTGCGCACGGATCTCGCGCAGACCGGGGTGTCGACGCTCGGGAAGATGTTGAGGATCTTCTTGCCGGAGTACGACGAGAGCTTGCGCTCGGAGAGGTCGGTCTTCACGAGCGTGAAATCGGGGGCGGTCGCGCCGACGGACGGCAGCTCGCCGGCGGTGTGGATGGGGCTTCCCTTGAACTTGGTCTGAGCCATGGTCGCGTCCTCCTCTGTGCAGCTGTGCGGCAGCGCCTCTCGTAGGCGCGCCGGGGGCGGACGCCAAGCAGAACCAGCCAGACCGCCTCGGCCAGAGCTCCGCTCGTCCGGCGTGCGGACGCTGCGCTGGCCGGGCGGTCTTGCCCGCGCGAGCGTGCGCGATCGTGCGGGAACGTCGATCGTCCGCGCGCGATCAGCGGAGGGGCGAGCGATGGACCAGCGGAAACGGCTCGACCTCGCCGTCATCGGGGTTGGTCGAGTCCCTGCTGTACCCGATCTCCTGCTCGGCCGTCGTGATGACGAAGGGGCCCCCGATCTCCTCCGGCTCCACCCTGTCTTCGTAGTCTTCGGTGGTGTCGCCCCTGCCCGATGTCGCCGAGGCGACGTACTGCTCGGCGATCTGCTCGGCGAGCTCGTCGAGCACCTCGGGGGGGCCGTCGCCGGGGTCGGGGATGAACGCATCGCGGCTCTCCGCGCGACCGGCGCTCCTGCGCGCCGCCTCCACGAACTCATGGCTGTGGCTCCTGCTCGTGGCCCGCAGGGTGCTGTCTCGCTTGGTCTGCATGGATGATCTCCTCGCTCGGCGGCGGGCTCTCACGCGCTCTCGGAGCCGCCGCCCTTCCGCTGTTCTGATGGCGAGAGATGCACTGCGTGTACCATGACGCTGGATGGCCGATCCGCGCGCGCCACGGCGAGCAGATGGGACCGGCGCTCGCTCTTTGCGAGACGCGCGCTGCGCTGGCGTGGGATCGGTGGTGCGTCGTGCCACAGCGGTCGCGGCGGGCCGGTGGCACGATGCCCCGGCCCCGCGCGGCCCTTACCAGTCGAGCTCTTCGCGGATGGCCTCCGCGAGCTGCTGGGCCATGAGGGCGTTCGTCTTGACGCTCGGGTGGTAGTCGCAGCCGAGCCCGTTCGCCGCGCCGTCCTGCGCGGGGAACTCGAGGACGCGCACCTTGTCATCGCCATCGTCGTTCCGGTCCTCCACCACCTGGCCGATGTAGGCGCGCGCCCTGGTGAGCGCCTCGGCGCCTTCCGGGTACGAGTCGCTCAGCATGGGCCCGATGGTGCAGAAGATGAACGCGTCCGGATAGTTCGTTCTGACCGTCTCGACGAGGCCCGCGTAGGCCTCGGTGAACGGTCCACGGAACTGGGCGTCGCCCGGGACGTTGATGCTGAAGTCGTTCGTGCCCAGGTTGATCACCACGACCTGCGGCACCCAGGACGAGAAGTTCCATGCGGGCTGCTCCTCGTCGGCGATCGTCCGGCCATAGATCGCGGGCATGGTGGGCGCGACTTCACCGTCGTAGTTCCGGTACACGCCTCTGCCGGACCACGCGACGATCGTGGTGTCGGCCCCGACGAGCCGCCCTGTCAGCGCGCTGTAGGCGAGGTAGTTGTTCTCCGTATC
Source organism: Sorangium sp. So ce693 (assembly GCF_051521375.1). Classification (NCBI taxonomy): domain Bacteria; kingdom Pseudomonadati; phylum Myxococcota; order Polyangiales; family Polyangiaceae; genus Sorangium; species Sorangium sp. So ce693. The sequence continues at coordinate 8,526,363 of NZ_CP150347.1, read as the reverse complement.
GCTCGTGAACGGGCAAGTCTCGTTGGCCCCATCGACGCCGTAGCCGGCGGAGATCGAGTCGCCGATCACCTCGATCCGGCGCGCGGGCGCCGCCGGGACCGGCAGGAGCGCCTCGCCCTGCTCCGGGACGAACTCGAGGAACTGCGACACGCCGACCAGCGGCTCGGTGCGGCGGTGGAGCACGAGGTCGTGCTCGCCGTCGGGCAGCCCGTCTGCGACCGTGTAGAGCTCCTTCTCGCTGTTGACCTTGAGGACGCCCTTCGCCTCGCCGTCGATCACCACCTGGAAGAAGTTGGATTGAGCCGCGGTCGACTCGTCGTTGAAGCGGACGCCGAGCGACGTCCCCGAGAACCGCGTGACGATCGCGCTGCCTGCCCAGGAGAAGCGGGGGCCCTCGGCGTTCGTCGTATCGAAGCGCCCGATGAAGCGGATGGTGTCGCTGGAGGGGTCTCCGCCGCCCGCGCCGCCCGCGCTCGACGAGGTCGTGCCGGGATCCGCGCCGCCGCCGCCTCCTCCTCCTCCTCCGCCTTCGTCCGTGCCGCCGCCGCCCGTGCTGGCGGCGCTGCTCGAGGTGGATGAGCCGCCGCCGGAGCCCGTCGTTCCAGTCGTTCCATTGGAGTCGTCGTCACCGCAGCCGGCCAGCGCCGACCAGGCGATGCAGCAGACGGAAGCGAGCTTCGGGAGGGTGGAGTAAGCTTGTCGTTTCATGCGCGCGAGGATGCTCTAGCTCCGTGGCGCGGACAACTCCAATCTCCTCCTGCGCGCCGGCGCAGACACCGCGGCGCAGGCGTCGAGCTGCGGAGATCGGTTGATCTCAGTTCCAGGTCCGGTCCTGGCTCTGGACTCTGGAGCGGCCGCCGTCCTCGGCGGGGGAGCGCTCGCGGTCGCGGCCTTGCGAGGCGCGCACGTCGTCGCGCTCGTGGACGCGGGTCGAGTACCCCTGCGGGATCTCGTCGCCCATGAAGCGGCCGAACCCGGGCCGGCGCTCCGGGCGATTGTACGTGTCGCCATATCCGCGGAGCTCCTGGCTGCGGCCGCGGTCTCCGCGTTCCTCGCCGCGGCCCTGGTATCCGCCACCGTGGTCGCGTCGGCCGTCGTGGTGGCCAGGAGCGTTTCGCTCGTCGCCGCCTCGATATCGATCCTGGTCATCGCCGCGCCCGTAGCCGTCGCTGCGATACCGATCCTCGCGGCCCTGGTAGTCGTCTCTTGTGGCGTCGCGGCCCTGGTAGCGCTCGCGGCCCTGGTAGTCGTCTCGCGTGGAGTCGCGGCCCTGGTAGTCGTCTCTTGTGGCGTCGCGGCCCTGGTAGCGCTCGCGGTTCTGGTAGTCGTCTCGCGTGGAGTCGCGGCCCTGGTAGTCGCCTCGCGTGGAGTCGCGGCCCTGGTAGTCGCCTCGCGTGGAGTCGCGGCCCTGGTAGCGCTCGCGGTTCTGGTAGTCGTCTCGCGTGTCGCTGCGGCCCTGGTAGTCGTTTCGCGTGGTGCCGCGGCCCTGGTAGTCGTCTCGCCCGTCGCCGTAGCCCTGGTAGCGCCGGCTCTGGCCCCCCTCGTCGCGGCCGTGGTCGCGGCGCCCGTAGGTCCCGCGGCCATGATCCTCGTCCGGCCCGGAGAAGCCGCGGGCCGCGTCGCGGCCGTAGTACGCCTCGCGCCCGTAGTAGCCGCGGTTCTCCTCCCGCCCTCGCTGCGCCGAGCCGAACCCTCTTCGCTCGTCCTCGGCGCCCCGCCCGCTGAAGTGGTCGTCGCGCCCACCGATCCGCTCCCACGAGGGGCTGTCCTGTCCGTAGGCGCGGCGCTCCTCGGGCTCGCGGTAGCCGCGCGCGCCGGCCCCGCCCTGCTCCTGCCAGCGCCGCTCGGATCCGCCGCGATCGTCCTGTGCGTGCTGGCCGCCCGCCCTCCACGCGCCCCTGCCGTCTCCGCGCCCTTGCTGACCGTACGGCTGCGGCATCTGTCCCAGCTCGCCCTGCCGGCTGCCGCCGCTCTGGTTCGCGTAGTTGCCGCGGCTGTACGACCCTCGCTCGAACGCGTCGCGCTCCCCCTCGTGACCGCGGAATCCGCGCTGATCGTCGTCCCGTGGCGCGCGCCACCGATCGTCCCGGTGACGCCAGTCGTCGCGCGGCCCCTCGTCACGGAAGTCCCGGCCCTCGTAGCGATCTCGTGCCATCTCGCTCTCCCTCTGGGTGCTGGTGAACAACTGTCGAGGCTCACGCAGGTGGTCACCTCCGTGAGCAGCGGGCTCACCCCGGTCACCGACGGTCAGCAACCGACGTGCCCAGTTGAAACCCAGTTGAAATCCGGTCGAGAGGAGAAGGGCGCCGGCGCTCCGACAGACGGCCTCGCAGGCCGGATCGCGCCCCCGCGCGACAATGCGCCACACGCTGGGGCAAGCTGTCACGCAGGCGCGGCTCGTATCATCGAGGACGAGCTCGCCGGGCCTATACGGCGGCCCGGTTCGGATCCCGGGTGGGAAACAGGGAAACAGGGAGGAAGAGCGCCGCGTGCAGCGGCGCTCACCCGGCCCTCAGTAGCGCGTCTCGCAGGGGTGCTGATCGGCGAACGCCTTCACGGCGGTCTTGTTGGACGACCACGGGAAGTTCCGATCGGTGATCGACCACGAGAGCGCTCCCGCATACCCCATGTTGTAGAGGTCGCCCACGAACTTGTCGTAGCGCACGTCCATCTCCGCCATGTTGATGGGGAACTCGCCCATGACGACCGGCTTGTCCGTGAGGCCGTACTCGGAGAGGGGCTTGCTGTAAGGGAAGTAGTCGTTGACCCAGCCGTACATGTGGACCTGGTAGAAGTCGACGTCCGAGCGCGTCCACGCCTGACCCCACTTGATGGCGGCGCTGCCGACGCTCACGGGCGCGCCGGTCTCTCCCCTCAGCACGGCGGCCGATTCCTTGGCGAGCGCCTCCATCTGCTGGTGTGTGACGAGATCGAACTTGCTGGAGTCCCCCTCGAACGCCGGGTCGCCGCCGTAGAGGCTCGGCCCGGTCATCGCCCACTCGGGCTCGTTGATGACATCCCAGGCCAGCATCCGGTCGCTGTGCGGGCTCGACGCCACCGTCCGAGCGATGGGGCGGACGACGTTCTCGATGAGCTTGGCGCGCCGGCCCGCGTCCGCGACGATGGGCCCCATGCTCGCGACCGACAGGCCGTTCGGCGGATTGTAAGACGTCTTGTAGAAGCCATCGAAGGAGAACAGCGTGAACATCACGTTCACCTGCGCCTGGTCCGCGAGCTCGAGCGCCGCCAGGATGTCCTGCGTCGAGGTGCCGCCGAGCTCGGTCGGGTTGCCCTGTGCGTCGAAGTTGATCTGGTCGCCGTAGAAGCGGGGATAGATCCACCAGCGGACAACGTCCACGCCGTTGGCGCGCATGTCCTGCAGGTCGGCGAGCACCTGGCTCTTCTTGCCCGAGATGCCCGCCTGGCTCCACTTGGACTGACCGCCGAAATCGGCGCCGAAGTCGCGCCAGGCGTAGTTCACGCCGTACATGAAGCGGAGGCGGCAGGCGATCTCGACCCCTGCCTCGAACGGACACTCGTCCTCTTCGTCACCGGCGCAGGCGCTGGGCTCTCCTCCGCTGCTGGTGCTGCTGCCGGCCACGGGGTCGCCGCTGCCCGCGCTCGCAGGTCCGCCCGTGGGCTCGCCGGCGCCCGCGCCGGAGCCCGTGGGTGTGCCTGCGCCCGCGCCCGAGCTAGCGGGCGTGCCGGCGCCCGAGGAGCTGCTCCCGGTGACGCCGCTGTCCCCCGCTTCGCCGCCGGCGCCGCCGTCGCCGCCGCCATCCGATCCGTCGCCACAGCCGAATCCAGCCACGGAGAGCTGGAGAACCCCGACAAGAAGAAGCCAGTTGCGCATGCCCGATTATCACCAGAAACGCGCGCCGGACCAGCCCGAACTCTTAATCGGTTCAGTGACTCACTGCGCAACGTTCTGCTCTTGCTACAAGATCGTGGTCGCAGCGGCCCTGATGAAGATCAAGTGAACTCCGCGGGGCACCCGCGGTATCACCGCTTACCTGGACGGCCCGCGTGGCCTCGGGTGGATCCCCATGTACGCGGCCGCGCTCTTCGCGGAGGGATCGTCCGGGTAGCGCTCGATGAGGTCTTCCGCGAGGCTGCGGGCCTGGCCGATCCGGTCCAGGCGAACGAGCGCCCGCACGCGGAGCATGCCGCGCTCGGCGGCGCGGGGGCTGTCGCCGAGGTCGCGCGACGCCTCGTCGTCGAGCCGGAGCACCTCCTCGGGGTTGCTCGTCAAGGCGGCGCGCATGCGGTCGATGATGCTGCCCTCGGGGTCGGTGTCCGGCGCCGGCTCCGACTCCTGTGCTGCGGCGCTCACGGTGGCAGCGGCCGGCGGGGCAGCCGGGGGGACGACGGGCGCCTCCTCGCGTCGCTGCGGCCGGGGGGCTGCGCTGGAGTCCGCGCTCGGCGGGCGCGCGTCCGGTGCCGGGCGCTCGTCGCGAGCCACGAAGAGGAAGGCCGCCGCGGCGAGCGCGGCGACGGGGAGGCCGATGAGCAGCGCGCGACGAGCGCCGGACGGTCGGGGGGCGTCCACGGCGGCGAACGTAGCGCGGAGCAGCGGCCGGCGGTAGCGGACGGAGCGAGCGGACCGCGCAGGAGGGGGCGAGCCGCACAGGGGCGATGGCCGCCGCCATCCGCGCGATCTCGGGCCGGCCGCTCCGCGCGCCTCGCGGCGGTGCTGCCGACGGTGTTAGGCAGGTCTACCGTATGGCGCGGCGCTTGACGGCATTTGGACCTTGCCGCGCAGAGCCGATACGTGAGATTTTTTTGTGAGGGAAGATACAAAACGACAAGTATTGCTTGGAACGCCCAGGTCATGACCTCGTATCCGAGCTTGGATGGCTCCGCCCAGCTGGCCGCTGAGTCGTTTGGCAGCCGCTGCGAGGTACCGGCAAATGAATCCGACGGAGCTTCGCGAAGAAGATCTCTGGCTCGCTTTGGACGAGCGTCGCACCGATGCGGAGCGCGCCTTCATCACGGAGATGTCGCGTCGAGCTTTGGCGTGGCGCAGCTTGGGGGCTCCCAGCGACCATCTCCTCGGCACGGTCGAACCGTTCGTCATGCTGCTACTCGACGTATCCGCGGACGGAAAAGTCCTCCGAACGCTCCGGGTCGATTTTCACGAATCGCGCGTCGTGGTTGGAGAGGATGAAACGATGCACGTCGAGTCGAGCGCCTCACCGGCGAACCACGTGTGACGCCCTTGACGTGCGGGTCGGTTTGCTCTTCGCTTTCCCAGGCCATGAAGCTCGTCATCCGCTCCGCTGGCGTCTGGGGGCATGCCAATCTCCGGACGTGGGCGCCCGACGAGCCCGACGCGTTCGCCGAGCTCGTGATGCTGGACATCGGGCCCGGAAAGGGCGCGGGCGCGGATTCCTTCACCCTCAGGGTGGCCACGCCCGCGGGGCTCGACCGGCTGGAGGCACGCGATGGAATCCTGGCCACCCGCCCGCTGCTCGTGATGCGCCGGTACGACTTCGACGATCTCTGGCGCTGGCTCGAGCAGACCGTCGCGTCGTGCGAGGCCGAGACCTGGCCCGCCTGCCTCGAGAACCTCCGGCGTTACTTCGCCTGGGAATACGAGAGCTACCGGGAACCGTGACATGGCGCGTGCTCTCCTGTTCGCCCCCGCTCCTCGCCGCAGCGCAGGCGCGCGGCGCGTGCGGCGGCTCCTCCAGCTTGCCGCCCCGTCGGTGCTCGTGGCCGCCCCGGGGGGGTACCGCCTGAACGTCGAGGGGACCTTCGCCAAGAAGGAGAACGTCGATGGCAGACTCGCTCCACCCGTACCAGGATTTTGCCGCTTGCCACCCGAAGTTGCGGGAAGCGGTGTCCGAGGTCGTCGCCTACTGGGAGCCCGATGCGGTCCCTATCACGGTCGGCTTCGGCAGCATCGGTCGTGCTCTCGTCCAGCTCGAATCCGACCTCGATGACGCGACGCTCGATGAGGTCTCGCGACTCGTGGAGCGTTCGCTGTCAGGAAGCGGCCCGGAGGCGGATGCCGTGGCCACGGGGCTCCTGGAGGCGATCTGCGCCCAGAGTGTTCGTGACCCTGCCGCCGTTGCGCGCGTCGTCTCACGTCTGGGAGCGGATGCGCGAGCGTACATTCGGGCCTGGGATGCCTTCACTGGAACGACGACCCCTGGCATCACGTAGTCGTGCCGGTGGTCATGAAGGGAGTGTCTCGATGCGCACCGCGAAGCCCGTACGGGTTCTGATGTCCGCACCTTTCAACGCAGATCCGCTGAGCTTTGCGTCGGCTCGTTCGAGGAGAGAGAAATGAAATGGACGATCTTTCTGGAGGAGTACGCCAAGCACACGGCGCTCAACTTGGGGCAAGTGATGCAAGGCGTCCGATACTTCCATTCTCATCCGGACTGTGATGAGGTCGCGGCGCGTGGGACGTTGAAGCACTGTTGCTTGTCGATGTCCCTTCGGGCGAGGCGAGTCGCGAACGATCTCTTCTTTTCGGTGATCCCGCCTCACTGGCATCATACGCCAGACGAGCTCCACGGGATGCGAGCGATCCCGATCAAGAAGTGGTTCTTCTATGGCTATTCTGCCTGGCAATTCGACGAGTCCGGGGAGGTCAGGACCGATCTTGACGGAAGAGAGGATCGACGATGGGATCCGCGATGCCGAAAGCCACAGACATGACGGGTGGAGCGCCTGACGCTCGGCTTGAAGCGGACATCGCTTCGCGCCGCCGCTGAAGCCGAGCGTCAGGCAGACGAGTTGCCCGGAGCGTCAGCCAGTTATATTCTGGTCAACCTTTCTGTCCGCGCCGCCGGAGTCCGCCATCGCGTGAGCCGTCAGTACACGGCCGTGAGCATGGGCAGCGCCTCGTACCGCAGCCCGATGTTTGACTTGATCGCGGGATCCTCGCTCTGGAATGTACGGAGCTCGGCTTCGTCGCGGACAGCAACGATGCCGACGCCCCATCCGCCCGCCGGGTCGGCGACGGGTCCGAAGGCGATCACGTGGCCCTCGGCGAGCTTGCCGCGCCAGTATTTGCCGTGCGCCTGCATGACCGCGAGCTCGTCAGCCGTCATGTCCTGCATGAAGGTCGCGCGCGACGGCAACAGCCGACAGAGAAAGAAGCTCCGCTCCGGCTGCGGCGCGACGTGGTTCGTGAGCCAACCCAGGACACGCTCCCAACCTGCCGCATGGCTCTCGCACGACGCCGCACGAGCGCCAAATCCAGCGTGTCGGACCGTGAGGCGCGTGCCCGCCTCAATCGGGTCGAGGAGATAGGAGACCGTCGTCGGGGGCGCGTCCGCATCCCATGACGGTTCCCACGTCTGGACGAGCCTTCGAGGCGGATCGAGCTCGATGACTTTGCCGCCGACATGGAATGCCTTCCCGTCTGCCCCCACGCCGTCGGTCCGCCAGGCCCCTCCGGCGCGAAGGTCGATCGTGAAGGCGGTCGTGCGATACATCTCCGCAGAACCCCACCACTTCGTCAGCTCGTCGGTCGTCAGCGCGCGGAAGACGCGCTCTGGTGGCGCGGCGATCTCGATGCGGGCGAGGATCGTCCCTTGCGCGACGTCGGCGATCGAACGGGCGTGGATGCTCTTGGCTGTCATGTATCCTCCAGGTAACGCTTCAGCGACTCGAGATTGCGACCCCAGAACGCGCGGTAGCCCTCGAGCCATGCCATCGCCTTCTGCAGCGGCGCGGGTCGCAGCGTGTACAGCCGCTCGCGCCCGACCTTCTCCTCGGTTACCAGCCGCGACGCCTTGAGCACGCGGAGGTGCTTCGAGATCGCGGGGCGGCTCTGAGAGAAGTCGGCCGCGATCTCGTTCACAGGGGCAGGACCCGCGCGCAAACGATCGAGGATCGCGCGACGGGTCGGATCGGCGATGACAAAAAACACATCGATGTCGGCTTTCGCGGGTGACATATCGGTAACCTGTGGGTTACCAGTATAGCGGTGGCCTGAGCTTGTCAAGCGCGTCGAAGCGGTGCGCGCACGCCGGTCGTGCGCTGCGCAACGTCGGCAGAGCTGACCCCATGCTTCCGCGCCCGTTCGCCTGGGGCTTCCAGAAATGGCCGCGGCTGGCGCCGTCGTTCGACGGAGCTTGCATATCCCCTCCGAACCGAAGCTACCCACCCCGTAGCGCTGGACAGCAATTGGGCCTTGCAGCGCAGAGCCGATCCGTGAGACTTTTTGTGGGGGAGGGCACGGAAGGCGACGATCGCGACAGACCTGGTCCGGCGGCTCTGGTTGAGCAATCGACTGACAGTTCGGCGGACAGAGGCGCGACGACTAGGAGGAGCGGATCGCATGGCCACGCGTGCCCCCTTGAACCGGAATCGCTCTGCGGAGGTGAGAGACATTTGACTGGCCGACGAGTACTCGCGGTATCTCTCGCGGTTGGAGGCGTTTGCTTTGCCGGACTGGCCTTCCTGGCCCTTTCGGGCCGCCTGCCCTCACTCGCGCCTGGCTCGGGCACGTACCACCCGGTGTCGGAGCAAGAGGCCGCGGTCTTCGGTCGGGCGACGCGGGATATTCATCCGGACGACGTCCGCGGCAATCCTGGCCGATACGACAAGACGCTGGTTGCCTGGGCGGGCGTCTTGCGATCGTACAAGGTGTCGAAGGAGAACGACGCCACGGTGCTGCGGTTCGACATCGAGCATCGGTACTTTGACTGGATCGAAGACTCTGGCCTTCAGCGGGCTCGCTACTTCCTCTCCCCAAGAGGGGAGGGGGCCATCAGGGCAGCATGGTCCATGCCCCTTGAAGCGTTCGAGTCCGTCTCCGAGCAGATCCATGATGGTGACATGTTCGTCGTGTACGGCTACCCTGCCGATGTGCGGGGGCAGATCGTAGGACTCTTCCCCACGGAATACGTGCGGTTGATTCAGGCGGATCTCTACACGGATCGGCAGCTCGACTACGGCCGACCGGACGCGGCGCCATGAGGGGTCACCAGGCGCGCCACCCACCGCCGCGACCTTGTACTTCCGCATCGACGCCGCTCAGGTGACCGCGTCACCGTTCGAGTAGAGGCCCATGATAACACTGGAGCAAGCCCACCGAATCGTCCAGGTCTATGTGGAGCAGCGCGAGGCAGCTTGGTTTGATCGCACGGTCCTCGATCGTGGTGGGTATTGGTTTTTTCGGGTCGGGTATGTCGGTTCTTGCGGGGTAATCGTGGACAAGGCCGACGGTCGTCTCAGCGTCATGGGCTCGGCATTGTCGCTCGACGATTGCTTCTGGGGGCACGAGCATGGTTTCTCGCCTGATCTCGTGCGCTTGCGCATTAAGAAAGTCCACGATGAGGGCCGCACCATCGAGTTCCTGCTCTACCTCGTGACGGCTGGGCCGCCGCGCCAGCCGAACCCGAACCCGAAGCGCGCCTGGCTTGCGGACCGACTTCGAGCGTTGCCGTGCGAGTTCGGTCCAGAGCGCCTCTGGTTATCCATTCCATCTTTCCGTGCGTCCTTGAATCAGGGGTGGTTCGAGTTCGATGTCCTTGAACCATGCGAGCAGGTCGGGCATGTGCGTCAATGAACCTCGTCGTTGGGGCTGAACCCGCGATCTCAGCTTGCGCCACCCCAGGTTTCGCGAGACGCTCCCGACGCCTCCGATCACCGTGGAGAATCCGATGCAAGCGGCAGCCAAGAATGAGCTTCTCCGTCGCATGACCATCTGGCACGACTTGGAACGCCGAGGCGGTCCGCGTCGTGTTCCACCGTCTCTGGTGTACGATCTCCGTATTGTTCGTGGTCAACAAGGTGTCTTCCGCGATCAGGAGCTCACCCGTGGCCTTTCCGGAGGCGGGTCCGGAGCGGCGGTAGGACTGCGGCACACTGGTTCGACGTGCAGGAGCTCGCGGCTCGCCTCGCCGGCGTGGTGGGGCACCGGATCAACAACTGCCTCGCCAACTTCTATGCCGACGGGACGGCGAAGAAGGGCTTTCACTCGGATTCCAGCGCCGGTCTCGTCGCTGCAACGACGACCTCGATCCTGTCGCTCGGCGCGCCTCGCGTCCTCACCTTCCGCCGGAACCTTCGCCGGGACGAGAGGCACGACATGGCCCTGGCGCCCGGCTCGCTCCTGATCATGCGCGCCAGCGTTCAGGAGGGGTGGCAGCATGCGGTCCTCGCCGTCGAAGCCGCGGGCCCGCGGATCAGCCTCACGTTCCGATCCCTATCTCGGTGAACGTGGCGGGCTTCGCTGGTAAGCTCCCGGCCGTTATCCGGACGAGAGGGCGCGACGGCGTCAGCCGCGGGGGCGCGCCCCCGGAGGAGGAAGACGTGGCGAGAGGACGAACGCAGCGAACCGCGACCGTCGGCGTCGCGGAGCACGGCAACTCGGCGGTGCTCGTCACCGTCGCGCCCGGTGGCGAGCTCCTCGATCGCCGGCGCGTCGACCTCACCGATGGCTTGCCGACGCACCCGCATCACCACGAAGGGTCGTGGGCGGTGGGCCGTTACCTCAACACGCCGGGAGCGCGAGCGCTCTCGCTCGCCGACGCCGTGGCGCTCGTCGAGCGCGTGCGAGCGTCCGCCGCGCGCGGCGCGCGCGAGGGCCTCGAGGCGCTGGCCGCGGCGGTGGCCCTGCCGATCGCGAGCATCGCGATCCGCGTGTGCCCCGAGCTCCCGCCGACGACCGAGCAGCGCATCGCCGACAATCGCGCGCAGACCTTCGCCGACTCCGTGATGTATCGCGAGGCGCTCGCGGCCGCAGCCGAGGCGCGCGGCTGGTCCGTGCGCTGGTACGACCGCGAGCGCGTGTTTCGCGACGCTGCAACGGCCCTCGCCCGCGACGACGTGAACGATCTTCTGCACGCGATGGGCCGATCGATCGGGCCACCTTGGCAGGCCATCCACAAGCTCGCGGCAGCTGCGGCGCTCGCAGCCACAGGGCATCCAGCGCCGCGGTCAACCATCGGATAACATGCAGTTGCAGCGGGCGGTAATACGATATTCACACGACACCTTGTTGAGCCGCCGCTGAACTGCGGCCCGGCCCCGGTGAACGCCGAACCGTCAGGCCCGCGGAGCGCGAAAAATACTCGTCGTCGCATCGGAAAAGATGCCGGCCGGAGGTCGCCAGATGAACGAGACGGAATGGCTGGTGTGTGATCGGACCAAACCCATGCTCCGCTTCCTGCTCGGACTCGGGCCGAATGAGGTGCGGGTTACGGACATCAAGACGTTTTTGGCGTGCAGGGGGAGTGACCGCAAGCTGCGGCTGTTCGCCTGTGAATGTTATTACCGCGTGCGCGGCCTGCTCCCCGATGAGCTCGCAGAGGCGGCAGTGGAAACAGCGAGCCGTCACGCCGATGGCCTGGCCACGCTGGAAGAACTTCAGGCGGCCGAGGCGCTGGTCCGGCAGGCGCTCGACTCCCTGGAGGGTAGGTGGCGGGCGTCCGGTGGGGCCGAGCGTATCTCGCTCCAGCCGACGCACGACGCGCTGGCCCTGAGCTTCCAGGTGGTTCAGCCACAGGCTCCGAAGGGCGCGTATTACGCCTCGTCCAACGCTCATCTGGCAGCTGCTGCCATGGCCAATCCAGGCGCCGCGCCTGGGGATGCTTCATTCCTCGCCAGCAGTGCCGCTGAAGAGCACGCGCAGGCCGACGTACTCCGCGACATCTTTGGCAACCCGTTCCGCGTGGTGGCATTCGACCCGGGTTGGCGGACCTCGACGGCCGTCGGGTTGGCCCGGCAGATGTACGAAAGCCGAGTGTTCGGGTCGATGTCGATCCTGGCGAACGCCCTGCTGGAGGCCAGGTGCGACGACGCCGACGTGCTGGCCCACTGCCGCGGCCGCGGGCCGCACGTCCGCGGCTGCTGGGTGATCGATCTGCTGCTCGGGAAGGAATAGGCTGAGCCTGACTCACGGCTGCTGCCGATGGTCGAGCTCCGCCCGTCCGCGTCAGGCCCGCACGCTGGGCGGGCCGGGCGGGGGGCGTTGCGCGGCGGCAAGGATCTGCGTACCGTGAGCGAAGGAGGAGCATAGGAGAGAACGTCATGCAAGATAGACAAGTTGCCGCGGCGGACGACACGGCGGTTCGGGTCGCCTTGTGGCGTGCGCTGCACGTGGAAGCCGATGCGCCGCCGCACGTGTTCGAAGACGACGTTGGCTTGAAGCTGGCGGCTCCTGACGACGGATGGCGCAGCCGTCCGGACATGAGCCCGTTCACGCGGCCCTTCCGCGCATCTATCCTGGCCCGCGCCCGCTTCGTCGAGGATCTCGTCGCGGAGCAGGCTGCCCGTGGCGTCGGGCAGTACGTCATCCTCGGAGCGGGCCTGGACACCTTCGCCCAGCGTCGGCCGGAGCTCGCCGCCCGCCTGGTCGTGTTCGAGATCGATCGGCCCAGCCCCCAGGCATGGAAGCGCCAGCGCCTCATCGACCTCGGCCTCGGCGTCCCATCGTTCCTGCGGCTCGTGCCGGTCGACTTCGAGGCGGGCGATGCGTGGTGGGAGCGGCTGGCCGCGTCCGGCTTCGACTCGGGGCGGCCGGCTGTGGTGGCGTCCACCGGTGTCAGCATGTACCTGACCAGGGACGCGATCGCGGCGACGCTGCGCCATGTCGCGGCGCTCGCTCCGGGCTCCACGCTCGCCATGTCGTTCATGCTCCCGATCGAGCTGGCGGACCCGGAGGTGCGCCCCGGGATCGAGCGCGCGGCAGCGGGGGCCAGGGCCAACGGCACGCCCTTCATCAGCTTCTTCACGCCGGCAGAGATGCTGGCGCTGGCCCGAGATGCCGGCTTCATAGAGGTCCAGCATGTATCGGCCGCTGCGCTCGCCGAACGCTACTTCGCGGGCAGGACGGATGGCCTTCGTCCGCCGAACAACTCAGAGGAGCTGCTGGTGGCGACGACCTGAATCAAGCGGTCCAGCTCGACTCGTGAAGCTGACCTGGCCCTCGCTGCGCCTGGGGCAACGCCGCCTGATGCCAGTCGTTGGTTAGATCTGTCGCTCGCCCGCGGACGTTGGACCGACCCGAGTTGCATCTACTTCACCATGCGGAAGCTCGCGTGCCGTAGCCAGGAGCGCGCGAACGCCACGTCTCCGTAGTGGGAGCGCATCGTTGCGAACAGCACGCCCGTGACCCCACCTGGATTCTCGACCCTGACGGGCTTGTCGTCTCGAAGGCCGTCCAGCGGTGGACCGATCGCCAGCTGCCCGCAGAAGTCGATGACTCCACCTTCCGCCTCGGCCAGGTCGATGCACAGCCTGGCGAGCAACCGATGATCTTCGTCGTCGTTGCACATCGCAGCGAATGAAACGACGTCTTCTGGCGACCATCCGAGCATCTCCGGGAGGCCCGCCTCGAGGATCTCGGATATCGCCTCAGGGTATTCGGGCCCAACGGTCAGAATGAACGGGCGTTGGTCGAGCCAGAAGTCATCCCCACGGACGTCGTTGGCAATGCGCGAGATTCCACTTCGAAGCGCGGCGACTCGCTCAACGCTCATCTTCGCGGGCAGCAAAACGGACGCCACTGGCCCCGCCATTCCGGGAGCGTACGCTTTCGAATCATGGCAGTCCACCAAGGCCTCGCAGCCGCCGAGCTTCGAAGCTTCTTCCGGCTGGATCACGGCCGCCTCTCGGGGTGATCGGCGAGGGCGGGAAGGGACGCCTTGTCGAAGGCGCGAAGGCAGCGGTGAAAGGCGGCGAGGGGAGGCTCACCATCGACGCCACGCTGCCAACCTCGGCGTTGCCCCCAGCGTCGTCGGCCCCCATCGACAGCTTCCGGCTCTTCGCGCGGGCGGCGGAAGCGCTACGCCCGCCAGCGCTGGCGGACGAGGAGTGGGTCTGGTGGGAGATCCGGAGCCGGTGAGCTACGAGCCCTTCGCAAACCTCCGCGGAGCGATCGACGGCGCACGCCGGGAGCCCGGGGCGATCCGCGACCCGATGGATCGACGCCGCGTCGCGGCGTTGGCACACAAGGACGAAGCTCCTCGACAGGTGTGCCAGGCTCTGACCCTCGTGTCATGAGGGGGCTCCGGCGGCGCACCCACGCCCCGCGGGACGGACGGCTCGAGCTCCTCAACAAACTCGCCGGATCCGCAGGCTCGACCTGTCTCCAGGGCACCGACACCGACGCGTCAGAATTCCGCCATAAACGGTACGTTATTTGCACTGGGCGTGAAGCGGAAAGGTTGCGCTTCATGTCCAATCAGCTGCCGTCGTCTTCCTCTGCTCGATCATGGTCATCTCGCACGCGAGCCATCTCGCTGCTCGCCCTGCTTGCCCTCCCGTCTGTCGTCGTCGCGGCGGGGTGCGCTGACAAGCCGGACAACATCTACAACTACTACTACACGAACGGGGAGGGCGGCGCGGGGGGCGCCGGAGGTGCCGTAGGTGCCGGGGGCGCTGGCGGCGCCGGCGGCGCACCCCAGGAGTACCCGGGAGCGCCTGTCGTGGACACCGAGGTGGCCGAGCATGAGCTCGACCTCTTCGGCACCATCGGCAACCGCTACTGGTTCGCCGTCTCGGAGGAGCAGCTCGAGCTCATGAACGAAGGGCTCGGCGGCATCGGGGGCCCCATCAAGAGGGATATGTTCGGAGATATCTACTCCCCGACAGGGGAGGACGCGACCTTCGTGGATCACCTGTGGGTGACGACGGCCGGCGCCAAGGGCAAGACGGCCGACTACGGCAAGGTCCAGGTGGGGATCGCCGGCCAGTCGACGCAGCGGCCCTGGACGAAGCGAACCATCCCCAACCTCAACGTCGACGCCGACGAGTTCGTCGAGAAGCAACGGCTCGGCGGCTTCGAGCACGTGCGCTTCAACAACGGCCAGGTCGGCAGCATCTTCCGCGAGCGCCTCACGCTCGATCTCTATGCTCGCCTCGATTATGCGGCCCCCCTGACCAACTACGCCTGGCTGTCGAGCAACGTCTGGGGCGAGGAGGTGTCCATCCCCTACATCGTGGTCGAGCGCTACAAGAAGGCGTTCTGCACCCGCCTCGAGGGCAAGTTCGGCGGCGGCTGCGCCAACATCTGGGAGTTCGCCGGAGACTTCGCTGGCAACATTCCGGGAGGCGGCGGGATCCCGCTCCCGGTCGACATGGTGCCGTTCGGCGGGAGCGCCTTCGACGAGCCGGAGAACTGTCAGCTCAAGGAGTGTGACAGCACCCGCGCGAAGGAGCTCGAAGAGGCGATCGCCGAGACGCCGCCAGGCGATGGCTTCAAGGCCGCGCTCGCGGGCTGGATCGACTGGCCGGCGTTCCATCGGTTCCAGTGCCTGTCGTGGGTGCTCGCCACCGGCGACGACGCGCTCCACAACAGCAACAACGTCGTGCTGGTCGAGCGGGCCGATGGTCTGTTCCAGTACCTGCCGTACTCGGTCGACATCAGCCTGGGGCAGAGCTGGTATCCGGTGGTTCCCCTGGCCGGCACGAACACGCTGGCGCGCGGGTGCCAGAGCGAGCCGGCCTGCTGGGCCGACACGATCGCGGCGTGCGAGCAGGTGATCGAGGAGTTCACCGCGCTGGACCCGAACGCGGTGCTGAAGGGTATCTACGAGCAGCTGTCGGACGAGGGCATGCTCCGGCCGGGCGACGAGCAGCGATACAAGGAGCTGGACGCCTGGCTCACCCAGCAGATCGAGGTCCTGCCGGTGGAGCTTGAGAGGAACCGCGAGCAGCCGCAGCTCTGCATGCCTCCCCAGATCGATTGCGGCGGCTACTGCGGCTTTCCCCAGGACTGCGG
The DNA here is from genome assembly GCF_051521375.1 of Sorangium sp. So ce693. Lineage (NCBI taxonomy): Bacteria > Pseudomonadati > Myxococcota > Polyangiales > Polyangiaceae > Sorangium > Sorangium sp. So ce693. The sequence goes on along the minus strand of NZ_CP150347.1, from coordinate 8,510,672 downwards.
CATCTGCGTTCCTCCCCTGGTCGATTGCGGCGGCTACTGCGCCTATCCCAAGGAGTGCGGCGGCGGCGTCGGAGCGGGCGTCGGAGCGGGCGGCGGCGAAACGCCCGTCGGAGCGGGCGGCGGCGAAGCGCCTGTCGGAGCGGGTGGCGGCGACGGGGGTGCTGGCGGCGCTGGCGGTAAAGCAGCGGAGTGACGCTGGCTGAACCCCGAGGGAGGGGCCCATAAGCGTTAATTAGGCTTCGCGCCGCATTCTCCTACATCCGAACGTTTACGTGGTCGTGGTCGTGGTCGTCAACGGTAGGCCGTGAACGACCACGACTACGTAATCGTTTACGTGGTCGTGGTCGTGGTCGTGGTCGTCTGAGGATTGATCACATTTCCCCCTTAGTTTTCGCTGCGTTGGCAAGGGCGGCGTTCCAGCCCGTCTCCAGCATGAGCAAGGTCTGCATTCCGCGCGCGAGCGTCAGCCAGCCGGGGGGACCGTTGCGCTTCAGATGTCCACCAAGACCGGCAACGGCGTAGAGCGCATCGACTACCGTCGCCCCCTGAGCCGGCAACTTCTTGGGCTGGTGCTGGTGCAGCAGCTTCAGCTGCGTGGGGTTCAGGGCTCGTTCCGCAGGCGCGTTGGGCTCAAGGCGTGACAGCGAGCGCAGCAGCAGCATCTGCCACGCGATCGGGGCGAACAGCGCCAGCGCGTTCGTCAGGCTCTGGAAGCTCTCGAGCTGGCGCGTCTCGAGGGCGCAGCCGGTCTTGAGCGCCTTGAAGAACTCCTCGATGAGCCACCGTGCCCGATAATGGTCGACGATCGCTCCGATCTGGTCGGGCGTGTCGACGGGCTCGTTGGTGGCCAGCACCCACGCCACCGGCTCTTCGCCCGCTGGCGGGTCGATCTCCTGCACAACCACGACGTTGACCGCGAGCTCTTCGGCCAGCTCGGGCAGGTAGTAGGGACGGCGCAGCGCCACGCGCCGCGCGCCGACGCCCAGCGTGGCCATCCGCTCCGAGCGCTCGGGGTGCGCGCGTTTGCTCGCCGGTACAGGGCCGGCGCGGCGTTGGGTGAGCACGACCTCGCGACTGAGCCGGATCGGCAGCTCGACCAGCGCCTCGCTCAGCCGCAGCCGTGCGCTGTCGTCGAGCGATTCTTCCTCGTCCTCGGCCAGTTCCGACACGTTTCGATCCCGCGCCATGCGCACGACGAAGCGGTGGCCCTGCTCGACCATGGCGCACAGAAGCGGGTAGGCGTCGGCCTCGCGGTCCATGATGTGCAGCAGCGACGTGCGGTCGCCCACGGCCTGCTCGGCCGCCTCCACCTGCCGCAGCCAGCGCGTCGACTCCTTGTCGGCCACGCGCGCATAGTCGCTGCCCGTCCTGTTTTTCTTGCGTGGGCTCTTGGAGAGGGCGGAGGCTTTGCGGGCCCAGCAGGCAAGGCCCAGCAGTCCAAGCGGCTGGTTGATCGCGTCGGTGGCCACGGCGAGCGTCGCGTGCGCCAAAAAGCCCTGGGTGTCCTTGCCGTTGAGCGGACCGAGCCCTTTGCGTGCTCCGTCGCCGTCGAAGGCGACCGCGGTGGTGTCATGCACCGCACGAACCGTGTCGTGACCGGCCATCCGCCCGAGGGTCTGCTCGCTGTGGGCTTGCACCAGCGCACCATACGACACGCGCTTGTTGCCAAGGAGCCGGTAGAAGCCCTCCAGCTCGGCTTCTGTCTTCAGCGAGTCCGGGAAACTCTCGCCCGGCGCCACGCTCAGCCGCGCCACCACAGCCCGGACCCGCTGATGCAGGCGCGCGTCGCCCAGCTGCACCGTCTCGAACTCGCGCACGATCGACGGCATCGCTTCCGGTACATCGGGATTTCCCATGATATTTCAGACGCTTGGCGCGTCCGAAACGGATCAAAAATGTGCGGGATCCTCAGTCGTGGTCGTGGTCGTGGTCGTCAACGGTAGGCCGTGAACGACCACGACCACGTAAACGTTCACGTAAACGTTCACGTAAACGTTTACGTTCACGTAAACGTGAACGTAAACGTTCGCGTTGGTGACCGATGGTGGGATGGAGGGAGCTCCGCCGTGGAGCTCCCTCTCAGGGCGAAACCTCGAACAGGCACCGCGTGATCGGGATACCGACGTCTTCCCAGACGTACAGGTAGTATTTCGTGCCCGGGACGAGCTCCTCGGGGCTCCCCTCGGCCGGATAGCCCTGCTTCGTGTTCGGCGGGACCTCGCCGTAGAGGATACCGCTCTTGACGGGCTCGGCGCTCGAGGGCACGTCGAGCCGCCAGATCGTCCCCTCGGGCAGGTCGAGGTTCGGCGGAGCGCCCGGGTTCTCGGCGTTCGCCGACAGGACGTAAACGTAGCGGGCGTCGCCGCCGGTCCAGGTGATCTTGCCTGCGGCGTCCACGCCTTCCCCCGCCGCGCAGTCGCCGGGCACGTAGAGGCTCTGTTCATGGAGCGGCCCGCCGAACGGGGGCTCGTCCGCGAAATCCTCCTTCGTGTATCCGCGGCGCAGGAGCTCGCCCTCGAAGAACGCGACCATGCGCGCCGGGTCCGTGGAGGGCAGGCCGCTGACGTCACGGGAGAATCCGTTGTTCTGGTCCGGCGGATACGCGCCGAGCGCCGCCGAGGAGACCCAGCCGGCGGCCAGCGCGAGGCCCGTTGGATAGAAGCTGTCGGTCCAGACCGGTCCGGCCTCGATGTACCAGTTCGACGGCCCGGTGGCCGGCGCGGCCTTCTCCGAGTGACAGCACACGCACCCGCACGCCTCGGTCTGCTCCGTGACCCAGGCGAGCTCGCCGAGCCATTGCGGATCCGAGAGGCGTGGATCGTCGCTCGGGGTCCTGTAATCCGAGGGAGGCGCGGGCCAGTACGGGCGCTGCGTGAGGACCGGCTCGCACGACGCATAGTCGGTGAACAGGCGGCCGGGCTCGGTGCAGCCCGAGATCGCGCCGAACGTGCAGACCTTCCCGCCGCTCTGCCCTGCCGGCTCGCCGGCCTGCGGGTCGACGCAGACCTGCGCGGGCCACTGGAAGACGGCGCCGCCCGTGCCGACGCCGCTGCCGGGCTCCTCGGCCGCGCCCTCGCAGGCGTCGGGCTCGAACCGGCCGCCGCCGAACATCTCGCAGCCGCGCTGGGTCGAGGCGCACTGGCTCGTGTCGCCGCCGGGGAGGACGAGGCTGACCTCGTCGTCGGTCCCGCCGCCGAGCACGCATCGGCCGAGCGTCTGCGGGTACGCGCAGCGCTCGGCCCTGGTGAAGGTGGAGCCCTGGAGCGCCTTGCAGTCGGCCTCCGCGGCCTCTGCGGTCCAGCCTGCGCCCGTGTACTCGCGGCACTCCTCGGCCTGGCTGAAGGCGCTCGTATAGACGCAACGATCGGGCGTCACGGAGGCCCCTGGAGCCCCCGATGCGGCATCTTCCTCGGTCCGTTGACAGGCGCCCTGTCCTCCCAGGGCCGAGACGAGGAGCGCTGCGCCCAGCATCACGTGCGGTGAACGGAGGAGCTCTTGCTTCACGGTCGAATCTCCTGAACGTCGTCTTCGGACGAAGTCGTTTGTGATTTTCCTCACATGGATGCCCTGTGAGCGTTCGTCGATATACCGTTTGTTCATGGTTGTTCAATCGTCGTCCAATCTTTTCTCCAAAAATATGTATGCAAGAACACGTTCTTGCTCATGGCGCCATTCGCTTGGAGGAGGCGGAGGCGTGTCCAGGGGCGTTGGCCCGCGCCCTGCGTGCGGATCAGGCGGCGACGGAGCTCCTCACCGGAGCGCGCCGAGGCCGAGCGAGATGCAGGGCTCCCCGTCGTGCAGCGAGATCCCCGCCACCTGCTTCTCCGGCGGGTACATGTACCCGAACAGCATGCACATCTCGTTGTCCCCGTAGCCGAACGTGAGATCGTGGTCCGACGTGTTCCGGAACCTGCACGCGTACCGGAGGGAGTCGCCTTCGCCGAGCGCGAGCGCCGGCCGGTAGACCTCGATGTCGCTCTCCAGATCGAACGCCCCTCCCTCGTAGACGCGCGCCTCGCCGCCGTCCGCGCGGACGACGTCGACGTCGAAGGCATCGGCGTACCGGTGCGTGTGCGGCATCAGAGACACGATGTTCCCGCCGAACGTCGAGCACGTCGTGCCGACGGTCCGGGTGGCGCGCGGCGGGACGAGGAAGTCGTTGACGCTCAAGACGAACGGCGCGAGCTCTTCCTTTCGCTCCGAGAGAGGCATCGTGAAGAAGTCGTAGGCGAGCTCGACGACCGCGGGCTCGGGCGACGTGTTGAGCAGGTGCACGCTCGCGGCGATCTCGCGGGACGTATCGAGGGTGAAGCCCATCCCCTCCGGGAACACGAGCGTCTCCTCGCCGACGATCTGCGTGGAGCTCGCGAAGAGGACGTCCGGGATGGCCGCCGGCAGCGTCCCGAAGGGATCCTCGGCGCCAGGATGGCAGCCCGGGTAAGGGTTCGGCCCGAACGATGGATTGACCGGCTTGGCGATCACGTTGCTGTGATGCAACCCGCCCGTCGCGTAGACGCGCGCCGCGTGGACGGCCGTGTTCTCGATCGCAGGGAAAGGCCATGACACGCAGAAGGTCACCTCCTCGCCGGGCGCCATGAGCCGCGGCGGCGCGATGATCCTGAAGCCGCTGCGCGGCGGCTCCGGGAGCGCGAGCCGGGTGAGCTCGGCGCCGAAGGCGACGACGTTGTCCCGGTCGATGCGCTCCTCAGGCTCGTAGCGGGCGGCGGGCTGGACGCACCGCCCGCGAAAGCGCTCCTCGCCAGGAGAGCACGCCTCCGGCGGCGACGGCTCGACGCCCGCGCAGGCAGGGAGAAGGAGAATCCAAAGGAGACCCGTCGAACATGCTCTGTCCCTCGGGACATAGCGAGTTTTGGGATGTTGCATCACAAAGCATCTGCAGCCGACAGCTTCTCACCGGAAGCCTCGACTGTGGATCTCCCCTGCGGAGGGAGCGGGCCTCGCGCGGCCAGGGCGGAGCCGGCGGCGAAGGGGACGCTCCCGGCACAACCGAGGATGGCGTGGGCTTACGCGGTCCATCTGCGGCGGCCGTCGTCGCCAGGCGGCGTCGGTGCGGCGGCTGTTCCCCAGCACCAGCGCCCGCTCCGCGCGCAGCGCAGCAGCGGCCGCTCGCCGGCCGCGGCCGCTTCGCCGACCGCAGAGCCGACCGGAGCGTCCCGCCCACCTGTCCGCCTGCGGGGGTAGAAGGGCCGCCCACGTGGACACCCTGTTCACCCGGCTCGACGCTGTGCGCAACAAGCGCGTGACGTGGGCGCCGCGGATCGTCTAGGATCCGCGTGCCGAGGGGCAGCGCGCCCCACGATCCCCCGCATCGCCCGACCACCACGCAGCGTGGTCCCAGCTCGTGGAGAGACAGCATTGAGCGTGCAAGCAATCGAGCCGGCCCTGCCCGTCACCGCTTTCGAGAGGCGCTTCAAGCACCCGCCGGGGCTCGTGATCCTCTTCTTCGCGGAGATGTGGGAGCGCTTTTCCTATTACGGCATGCGCGGCCTCCTCAAGCTGTATATGGCGAACTACCTGTTCGTCACCGCGCGAGAGGCCTACCAGGGGTGCCGGCAGCACGCGCAGCCATGCGATCTCGTCGCTGGCGATCCGACCACGGTGTTCGCCTGGCAGTTCATCAAGGGCCTCCTCCCGAGCGCGCCCAACGAGCAGGCGTCCATGCTCTACGGGCTGTACACGGGCCTCGTGTACCTCACGCCGTTCTTCGGCGGCATCCTCGCCGACAAGGTGTGGGGGCAGCGCAGGACGGTGGTGATCGGCGGCGTCTTGATGGCCGCCGGGCACTTCGTGATGGCGCTCGAGAACTCGTTCTTCATCGCGCTGCTCCTGCTCATCCTCGGCAACGGCGCGTTCAAGCCCAACATCTCGACCCAGGTCGGAAGCCTGTACCCGGCGGGTGATCCGCGCCGCGACGGCGCCTTCACCATCTTCTACATGGGCATCAACCTCGGCGCCTTCATCTGCAACTTCGTGTGCGGCACCCTGGCCGCCGTCTACGGCTGGCACTACGGCTTCGCCGCCGCGGGCGTCGGGATGTGCCTTGGGCTCGTCGTCTACCTGGCGGGGCAGAAGTACCTCGCCAAGGACAACCTGATGAAGACGGCGGAGGGCGCCGGCGAGCAGAAGCAGCCGCTCTCCAGCGACGAGTGGAAGCGCGTCGGCGCGCTCGTGGCGCTCTGCGCCCTCAACATCGTCTTCTGGGCGGTCTACGAGCAGCAGGGCAACACGATGCAGACCTGGGCCGACGAGAAGACGGTGTGGCCGAGCGTCCTCGGCTTCCAGATCCCGTCGACGTGGTTCCAGTCGGTGAACCCGCTCTGCATCATCCTGTTCGCGCCGCTCCTCGACGTCTTCTGGCGCTGGCAGGCGAAGCGGGGCTCCGAGCCGACGAGCGTCTCGAAGATGGCGATCGGCTGCACCATCCTCGGGCTGTCGTTCATCGTGATGATCCTCGGCGCGCAGGCCGTCGGCGACGGCAAGGGCAGCCTGTTCTGGCCGGTCTTCTGCACGCTGCTGCTCACGATCGGCGAGCTCTACCTGTCGCCCATCGGCCTGTCGCTCGTGACCAAGGTCTCGCCGGTGCGGATCGTGTCGATGATGATGGGCATGTGGTTCGTCTCGAGCTTCCTCGGCAACACGCTGAGCGGCTACATCGGCATCTTCTACACGCGCTGGTCGAAGGACATGTTCTTCCTGATGCTCACCGTGCTCGGCGTGGGCGCGGGCGCCGCGATGTTCGCGTTCAACAAGCCGCTCCGCCGCGTGCTCGGCCACCACTGATCCACACCGCGCCCGGCGCGGCCCCGCGCCCTCTCCGCGAGGGCGCGGCGCCGCGTCAGGGCGCCCGCGCGCCGGCGGGGTCGACGACCCGCTCGTCGAGGGTCGCGAGCCGCCCCTCGGGCAGCGCGCTCCCGATGGCGGCGACGGCGCGGCGGACGCTCTCCAGCGTGCTGCACGAGGCGACGTCGACGAAGAGCCGCCCCGACTCGGGCCAGGAGTGCAGCGCCACGTGCGACTCGCCGACGACGGCGCACGCGGTGATCCCTTGCGGAGAGAACGGGACGACCGCCATCTCGAGCAGCGTGAACGATCCCGCGGCGACGGCCGCCTCCAGCGCGCCGCGCAGCGCGGCCGGGCTGTTCAGGAAGTCGAAGGGGCAGCCCTCGAAGAGGGCGAGCGCGATGAACAGCTGCATCGATCGGGCAGGCGCGCGCGTCGGTCCGCGCCGCGCAGGCCGCATAGCGTAGCCGAGGCCGGGCGCTGCGGAGACGGAATCGGGAGGGCCGGGGCGGCGTCGTCCTCGTGCTCGTGCGGCGGTGGCGGTTCGAGGTGATTCCGAGCTGAGCGCGCCGGCGGGTGGCTCCGCGCGGCGCGGGCGGGCGGGCGCTCGGCCATCCGCCAAGACAGGGGCCGAGGAGCTTGCGCTGAGAACACCGCCCGGCATGTCTCCCTTCGGGCCTTGCCACCTGGGACGTCTCGTCGCGCGCCACACAAGGCGCGCCTGAGACCTCGAGCCACCTGAGACCTTATGGCACCTCGGTCGGTGCTCGCCGCGCCCGCCCGCCCGCGCCGCGCGGAGCCACCCGCCGGCGCTTGCGTCGTCCGGAAGGGGCGCGGCGTGCGGCCTCCACGATGACATCCCCGCGCCGCTCTCACCGCCGCCGCGCGACCTGGACGACCTCCCGCACGCGCTGCCCACCCAGGTCGAAGCGGCCCTCGAGGCCTGCGAACACAAAGCTGTTCACGCGCCCGCCCGGGACCTCCCAGCCGAGGCTCGACCCCTCGGCGTTCTCCCAGAGGAACAGGTTGAGCCCGCCGCCGATCGTGGGCCCCAGCGCGACGCTCTCGGACATGCGGACGTCGATCACCGCCTGGAGTCGCCCGAGCTCGATCCCGTGGGTCACCGTGCCGCCCCTCACCCCCGGCGGCGCCGCGGTCCACAGCGCCCGGTAGCCGCTGCCCAGCGAGATCACCGGATCGACGCGCTCGAACGGCGCCAGGTGAAAGCTCGCCTCCGCGCCCAGCGTCACGCCGCGCACGTCGGCCCCGCCCTGCTCCGCGCCCTGCGCCGTGTACTGCTCGTAGCGCGACGTCAGCCCGAGGCCGACCTTCGGCACCGCGCGGTAGACGAGCTTCACGCCCACGCCCGCCCCCGGCCCCGCCACGTCGCGCACGCGCCGCTCGCTCCCGATGTCGCCGAACCCCTGCGCGTACCCGAGGTTGAGGCCGAGCTCGAGCGCGTTGGCAGGCGCCCCCAGCGGAGAGCGCAGGTAGCTCGGCGGGACCTCGCCCTCGAAGTCCTGCGCAGCGGCGACGCTCCCGCAGAGCACGGCGACCGCTCCCGCGGCGATCGCGACCCCGGTGTTTGCCTTCATTGCGGATCCTCCTCGCTGCGCGGCGCCGCGAGGACGGCGGATCCGATCCACGCGCCACGCCGGGAACGCCGCGCGCCGGGGCGCGAGCATCGCGTGTGCCACGGAGGCGGCGAGCAACGCCTTCCCGGTCGCGGACGGGCCGCCCGCGCCGCGCGTCAGCCGGCGCGGGCGTGTGCGAGTGTCAACGAGCGGCGGCAGCCGCCCGCGCCGCGCGTCAGCCGGCGCCTACCAGCGGTGGAAGGCCGGGTGCCCTTCCTTCACCGCCACGAACGTCCCGCGGCACGTCGCCGTGACCCGCCCGCCCGCCTCCAGGGTCGCCTCGACCACGACGCGGTCGCCCTCCGCCTCGGCGACCTGCGCCCGCAGGTGCACCGGGCCGCCGAGCGGCGTCGGCTTCTTCAGCTTCACGTGGAAGTCCGCCGTCACCGTGCACGGCGGCGCGTCGGCCCCCCGCGCCTTCATCAGGTGGTAGGCCGCGGTCCAGTTCGAGTGGCAGTCGAGCAGCGCCCCGATGATGCCGCCGTTGAGCATCCCCGGGAACGCCTCGTGGTGCGGCTCCGGCGTGAAGTCGCAGACCACCGCGTCGCCCTCGACGCGGCTCTTCAGCCGGAGCCCCCTGTCGTTCGCCGGCCCGCAGCCGAAGCAGCGGCCTCGCGGCGAGTACCTGTCCTGCAGGCTCGCCGCGTCGCCGCTCACCGGGTGCCCCCGACGAACGCCTCGTCCATCAGCATCTTCTGCTCGAGGAGGTGGCTCGCGCGCGAGCCCGTCGCCGGGCTCGCGCTCGGCGCGCGGCTCACGCACGAGAGCGGCAGCCGGTCGCCGATGCGCTGCCGGAGCACCGCGAGGATGTAGTACCAGGCGCCGTAGTTGCGCGGCTCCTCCTGCACCCACACGAGCGGCGTGCCGTCCTTGTAGGGCGCGAGCGCGTTCACGATCTCGTCGTTCAGCGGGAACAGCTGCTCCAGCCGCAGGATCGCCACGTCCTTGAGCCCGCGCGTCTCCCGCGCGAGCGCGAGGTCGTAGTAGACCTTGCCCGAGCAGAGCAGCACCCGCTTCACGTCCGCCGGATCGACCCCGCTCGTGTCGGGCAGCACGCGGTGGAACTGGCCCTCGGAGAGATCCTTGATCGTCGACACGGGCCGGTGCGGGCCCTTCGACGTCGCCGGGACGCGCAGCAGGCTCTTCGGCGTCGCGATGATGAGCGGCTTGCGCCAGGGCCTGTGCACCTGCCGCCGCAGCACGTGGAACAGCTGCGCCGGCGTCGTCAGGTTGCACACCTGGATGTTGTCCTCGGCGCTGTTCTGCAGGCAGCGCTCGATGCGCGCGCTCGAGTGCTCCGGCCCCTGGCCCTCGTAGCCGTGCGGCAGCAAGAGCACGATGCCGCTCAGCCGGTGCCACTTGTCCTCGCTCGACGTGAGGAACTGATCGACGATGACCTGCGCGCCGTTCAGGAAGTCGCCGAACTGCGCCTCCCAGATGACGAGCCCGTCCGGGTAGTCGAGGCTGTAGCCGAAGTCGAAGCCGAGCACGCCCGCCTCGCTGAGCGGGCTGTTGTACGCCTCGAAGCGCGCCGGCCCCTCGGCCACGCGCGACAGCGGCGCGAAGCGCGCGCTCGTGTCGACGTCGCGCAGCACCGCGTGCCGGTGGCTGAAGGTGCCGCGCTGCACGTCCTGACCGGAGAGCCGCACCGGCGTCTTCTCGGCGAGCAGCGAGGCGTAGGCGAGCATCTCGCCCGTGCCCCAGTCGAACGGCTCGCCGGCGACGAGCTTGTCGTGCCGCTGCTGGAGCGTCGGCAGCACCTTCGGGTGCGCCTTGAAGCCCTCGGGCAGCTCGAGGAGCTTCTCCGACAGCGCGATGAGCTTCTCGGCCGGCACGCTCGTCGGCACCTCCGGCGTCGCCTGGTCGGCGCCGCCGCGGTAGTGCGACCACACGCCGCCCATCGAGTAGAGCACCGGCGCGAAGCCCTTCTGCTTCACCTCGTCGAGCGCCGCGGCGAGCGCCTCGCGGCGCCGCACGACGATCTCGTCGGCCTTCTCCTCGGTGACCTGCCCGAGCTCCATGAGGCGCCGGACGTACACCTGCCGGACGGTGGGCTTCTTGTCGATCGCGGCGTACATCCGCGGCTGGGTGTAGCGCGGCTCGTCGCCCTCGTTGTGGCCGTACCGCCGGTAGCAGTACATGTCGATGATCACGTCGGAGCCGAAGCGCGTGCGGTAGTCGATCGCGAGCTGCGCGACGTGGGCGACCGCCTCCGGGTCCTCGCCGTTCACGTGGAACACCGGGACCTTGAGCATCCGCGTGATGTCGGACGCATAGCGGGTCGAGCGCCCTTCCATCGGATCGGTCGTGAACCCGACCTGGTTGTTCACGATGACGTGGACCGTGCCGCTCGTCGTGTAGCCCGGCAGGTTCATCATGTTGAGCGTCTCGGCGACGACGCCCTGCCCGATGAACGCCGCGTCGCCGTGGATGAGCAGCGGCATCACGCGGCGGCGCGCGTCGGCGGCGCCGTCGGCGAGCCGCCGGTCCTGCTTCGCGCGGACGCGCCCCTGCACGACGGGGTTCACGAACTCGAGGTGGCTCGGGTTGAACGTGAGCGTGAGGTGGACGTTGCGCCCGTTCTCGAGCGTGCGATCGGTCGAGTAGCCGAGGTGGTACTTGACGTCGCCGCTGCCGAGGTGGCGCTCCGCGTTCTTGTCCTCGAAGGCCGCGAAGATCTCGCGCAGGCTCTTGTCCATGATGTTCGCGAGGACGTTCAGCCGGCCGCGGTGCGCCATGCCGACCACGATCTCGTCGACCTCGTGCGCCCCCGCGCGCTCGATGATGAGGTCGAGCAGCGGGATGAGGCTCTCGGCGCCCTCGAGCGAGAAGCGCTTCGTGCCCGCCTCGTAGGACTTGTGGATGAACTGCTCGAAGATCTCGGCGTCGGAGAGCTTCGTGAGGATCCGGAGCTGCTTCTGGCGGTCGAGCGTGAGCCGGTTGCGCGTCGACTCCATCTGCTGCTGGAGCCACTGGCGCGCCTCGGGCTCCTCGATGAACGTGAACTCGACGCCGATCGAGCGACAGTACGTCTCCTCGAGCCGGCGGATGATCTCGCGCAGCGTGAGGACGGGCGGCACGCCGGCGAGGTCGGTCGTCGGGAAGGGCAGCTCGAGGTCCTCGACCCGGAGCCCGAAGTTCGTCAGGTCGAGCTCGGGCGGCGTGGCGGGCGGCAGGCCGAGCGGGTCGACGTGCGCGAAGAGGTGGCCGCGCACGCGGTAGGCGTTCACGAGGGCGTAGACGCGCGCCTTGATCGCGGCCTCCGCGAGCACCTTGAGATCGCGCGAGGACTCGGGCGAGCTCGGGTGCTCGCTCAGCGTCCGTGCGAACGCGGCCTCCAGCGTCTTCGCGGCCTCGCCGTTCGTGTTCGTCTTGCCATTCCCGTACCCGTGCCCGTTCCCGTTTCCGGGCCGCAGCACCTGATGCTGGATGGTCGGCGGCGCCGCCGGAGCGGGCAGCCTGCTCGGCGTCGCTCCGCCGTTCTTTCCCTCGAAAAACGAGCGCCAGCCGGGGTCTACCGACTCCGGGTTCTCGAGGTACTGGGCATAGAGCTCCTCGACGAGCCCTGCATTGATTCCGAAATCAAGCTGCATCGTGGTCGGGCTGCAAATAACGCGTGTCGGGCCGGCACGCTAGAGTCGTTTTCCGATGACTCCGCCTCGTGGGCCGGAACATCGTCCGGGCAAGGGGTTCGACCGCCTGGAGAAACGGTAGGGAGAAGCGGTAGAAGGGGGGCCATGGATCAAGACCGCAGAACCCCGGGTCGAGGACCGGCGCCCGCCGTCCTCCCCTTCGATCGCTTCCGGGACCACCTCTTCCACGATCCCAGCCTCGGTCTCTGGCTGGACGTGAGCCGGATCCGCTTCGGGAGCGACTTTTTTACCACGATGGAACCGCGGATTCAGGCGGCGCTGGCCGAGATGGCGGCGCTCGAGGGCGGGAGCATCGCGAATCCTGACGAGGGCCGCCGGGTCGGCCACTACTGGCTGCGCGCGCCGGAGCTCGCGCCCGAGGCGGCGCTCCGCGCGGCGATCGAGGAGACGAACGCGCGGATCCTGAGCTTCGCCGCGGACGTTCACGCGGCGCGGGTCCGGCCGGAGCGGTCGGCCCGCTTCAGCAGGGTGCTCGTCGTCGGGATCGGCGGCTCGGCGCTCGGGCCTCAGTTCGTCGCCTCGGCGCTGGGGACGCCGGCCGACCGGATGCAGATCCATTTCTTCGACAACACGGATCCCGACGGGATCGATCGCACGCTGGACGCCATCGGGGACGATCTCGGCGCGACGCTCGCGGTGATCATCTCGAAGTCGGGCGGGACGAAGGAGACGCGCAACGGAATGCTCGAGCTCGAGGCGGCGTACCGTCGGCTCGGCCTCTCGCTCGGCGCGCACGCCGTCGCGGTGACGGGGGACGGCAGCGAGCTCGACCGGTATGCGACGAAGCACGGCTTCCTCGCCCGCTTCCCGATGTGGGACTGGGTCGGCGGTCGCACGAGCGAGCTCTCTGCGGTCGGCCTGCTGCCGGCGGCGCTCCAGGGGCTGTCGATCGTCGAGATGCTGCAGGGGGCGCGCGAGACGGACGAGGCCACGCGCTCGAAGGAGGTGCCCCGGAACCCGGCGGCGCTGCTCGCGCTCGCCTGGTACTCGGCGACGGGCGGCGTGGGCCGGAAGGACATGGTGCTGCTGCCCTACAAGGACCGGCTCGAGCTCTTCTCGCGCTACCTCCAGCAGCTCGTGATGGAGTCGCTCGGCAAGCGGCTCGATCGGCAGGGCAAGGAGGTCTTCCAGGGCATCGCCGTGTACGGCAACAAGGGCTCGACGGATCAGCACGCGTACGTGCAGCAGCTCCGTGACGGGCTCGACAACTTCTTCGTCACGTTCATCGAGGTGCTGCGGGATCGCGCGCCGTCGCGCGGCGTGCTCGAGGTCGACCCCGGCGTCACGACGGGCGACTACCTCGACGGCTTCCTCCAGGGGACGCGCAAGGCGCTGACCGAGAGCGGGCGCGAGTCGATCACGATCACGATCGACACGGTCGACGCGCGCGCCGTCGGCATGCTGATCGCGCTCTACGAGCGCGCGGTGGGCCTGTACGCGTCGCTCGTGGGCATCAACGCGTACCACCAGCCCGGCGTCGAGGCCGGCAAGAAGGCGGCGCAGGAGGTGCTCGACCTGCAGGCCAAGGTGCTCGCGGCGCTCGGCGCGAGCGCGGGCCGCGCGCTGTCGCTCGCGGAGGTCGCGAAGGCGGCGGGCACGGACGACGTCGAGACGGTCTTCTGGATCCTGCGCCACCTCGCGGCGAACCCGGAGCGCGGCGTCGCGCGGGAGGTGCCGCAGGGCGGCTCGCCGTTCGACGCGAAGTACCGTCTGGCGCGCTGAGGGGGCGCCGGCGCGGTGCTGCTGGGCGATGCCGTCGAGGTCCGCTCGGGAGGAGAGCATCGGCGTTAGCCAAGCGTTGCTCCGCGTTCTCCTACATCCGAACGTTTACGTGGTCGTGGGTCGTAGTCGTAGTCGTGGTCGTGGTCGTAGTCGTGGTCGTGGTCGTGGTCGTGGTCGTGGTCGTGGTCGTGGTCGTCAACGGTAGGCCGTGAACGACCACGACCACGACCACGTTCACGTAAACGACCACGACCACGACCACGTTCACGTAAACGTCCACGACCACGTTCACGACCACGACCACGACCACGTAAACGTCCACGTAAACGCACATCTCGATTCGATTGCGACCGCCTCGCGTCTGGCTGGCATCATGGCCAGCGCCGTCGCCACTGCCGCGCTCCTCCCATGGCGCGGGGGGAGTTCGAATCCGATGGTCGTGGCTCTCCGCATCGAGTTGATGGGGATTGGCCTTCCCGTGGTTCTCTTCTCGGCGCCCCTCGTCGATGCGCTGGGCCACGCGAGAACCGGGCAGGTGGTCCCGGTGACGAAGGCGGTCGCCACGAGGAGCTTGGCTTTCGGATCGAGGTTGGATCTTGGCCCCCGACAACCCCACACACCGCGATCACCGGAGCCTCTTCACCGCGCCATGCTCCCGCGAGAGAACCCGACGGCGAGCGGACTCCGGTGAGGTCCCGCGCTTGCGCCCGATAGGCGAGCGAGGTTATGTTGAGCGGCTCAGAGCCCTTCGCTGCCGTCGAGGTGCGTGGGCCCCGTGACCACGCGTCGTGCAATCGCCCTGGCCCCTCTCCGTCGTCGCCCTGTCGCCATCCGCCTGCGGCGCCGTTCTGTGGCGCATGCGGGGCGCAGAGCGGCTCACCGTCGTCGTCAAGGCCACCTTTGCCCTCGTGCACGACAGGAGCGCAGAGCTCGCCGCAGCGGCCGATCTGGTCCGCACCGACCAGCTTCGGGAGGGGTGGGGCAGCCTCGAAGAGGCCAGTGAGACAGCACCCTACCTGCCGGGCGCCGGGGTCATTGTGCGCGGGCACGCCTGCGCGCCCGCGGGAACGACCGCCACGGCTCTCCCGGTGCGGCTCGCGCTCTTCCGCGATGGCCGCTGGATCCTCAACAAGACGCTTCATGTCTTCGGCGACCGCACGCGAGAGGCGCCGAGCCCCCGCCCGTTCAGCAGGATGCCGCTCGTGTACGAGCGCGCGTTCGGCGGCCCACGTCTCGATGTGAACCCGGTGGGCGTGGGCTCCGACGCTGCGCTGCCGAGCATCGTCGATCCGGGCGATCCGATGCGGCCGGCGGGCTTCGGCCCGATCGCGAGGCACTGGGCCCCGCGGCGGCATCTCCTTGCGCGGGATCAGGCGGCCGACCCTCCGGCGCTGGATCTCGACGGCAGCTTCGACTTCCGGTACTTCCACGCCGCGCCTGCGGATCAGCAGATCGACCTCCTCCGCGGCGACGAGTGGATCTTCCTCGAGGGCCTGCACCCGCATTGGCCGTGGCTCCGGTCCAGCCTGCCTTCGGCCCGCGGGCTCGCGCGGCTCTATCGGGCCGGGCCGGAAGGGGAGGACCACGGGCAGCCGGTCGAGCTCGTCGCCGACACGCTGACCATCGACGCCGACCGGCTGCTCTGCTCCGTGCTCTGGCGAGGGAACGTCGCCCTGCTGGCGGGCGACACGCCGGCCCGCATGCGCGTGGTCGCGGGCGTCGAGATGCCGGGGCAGCCCCTGGCGTGGCCTTCTGCAGCGGCCGCGCCTTCGCCGCCCCATCGCCGGCATGGAGCGCTCGGCCCCGTCGCGGGCGAGCGGCCGATCGCCAGGACGCTGGTGGTCGACGACAACACGGTCGATGCCCGCGACAGCGGCCTCGTCGTGGACAGGAAGATGAAGTCGCCGTTCGCGCTCGCCGCGCCCGGCAGCGGGCGTGCTTCCCCGGTGACAGCGATCCCGGGGGCGCCCTGGAGCGCCCGTCCGCACCTGGCGCCGCTGCCTCCGCTGCCCGCCGCCATGGCGAGCGGCCCGACAAACCTCGATGCACCGCAGCTCGGCGCTGCGCTCCTCGACCTCACGGTGACGGCGATCACCGAGAACACTGCCGGGCCTGTCGCACCACCGCACGCCCCGGCCGCGCCCGCTGTGGCATCGCCCATCGCGCCCGCTGTGGCTTCGCTCGGCGCGCCCACCGCGCCCGCTGTGGCTTCGCTCGGCACGCCCGCCGCGCCCGCTGTGGCTTCGCTCGGCATGCCCGCCGCGCCCGCTGTGGCGTCGCCCGCCGCGGCCTCGCCCGCCGCCACGTCGCCCGAGCCGGAGATCCGGGGCCTCCGCGCAACGTTGCTCGCCCGCCTCAGGAGCGGCCAGCCGCTCCACGACCTGGAGCTCGCGGGCGCCGAGCTCGACGGCATCGACTTCAGCGGCGCCTCGCTCGAGCGCCTGAACCTCGCCGGCTCGACGCTCACCCGATGCAACTTCACGTCGGCGCGCCTCTCCGGGGCGAACATGAGCGGTACGGATCTGACGGACGCGAGCCTCCACGCGGCCGATCTGACGCGCGCCGATCTCTCCCGCGCCACGCTGGACCGCGCGCAGCTCTCCTCCGCGCTCCTCAAGAACGCCGACCTCGCCTTCGCGAAGGGGTCGCGCGCGCGCTTCGAGGACGCGTCGCTCGAGGGCGCCGACCTGCGGCAAGCGCGCCTCGTCGAGGCCGTCTTCGATCGGGCGTGCCTCGCGGACATCAACGCGACGAAGGCCGATATCTCGCGAGCGAGCCTCGCGGGCGCCAACCTCGCGGGCGCCGTCCTGCGCGCGGCGAAGCTGAAGGAGGCGAGCCTGCCGTGCGCCAACGTCGAGGGCGCCGATCTGCGCGACGCGGACCTCGCGGGCGCCAACGTCTATGGGGTCAAGCTCGCGAGCGCGAAATCGAGCGGCGCCATCCTGCGCGCGCTCGTCGAGATCCCACCGGCGGACGCCGGCATCGACGGTTCTTCGGCAGGTTGACCGCCTGACGGATTCTGCCTAGTTCTATCAGCGAGCTCCTCGGGACGACTGGCGGACGACTCACCTGGTGGCATCGGGCGTGTGCCCTCGAACAACGCAGGGAAGGCCATGGACGACCTCATCAAGATCTCATCGGGCGTGCTCCCCAGCTCCACGCGCGTCGTCGGCTTTCGAGGCGTCGAGGCCATCTCGCGCCCGTATCAGATCGAGATCTTCCTCCTGCTCCAGGGCGAGGACGCCGAGTCCTTGGACCTGCCCGATGCCGTCGGCGCCAAGGCGTCGCTCGTGCTCGACTGGCCCAGAGACAACGTCCCGCCCTTCGTCTTCGCCGGCGTCCTCGCGACCGTGGGCCTGCTCCACGAGCTGGACGGGCGCTCGCTCCTCCGGGCGGTGCTGGTCCCGAAGCTCTGGCTGCTCGGCCTCTCCAAGCGCAGCCGCATCTTCACCAGGCTGTCGCTGCCCGACGTCATGAAGGCCGTCCTCGAGGAGAACGGCATCGGACCCGACGAGTACGAGATGCGCCTCGGCAGCTACGAGGTCGAGGAGCACATCTGCCAATACCGGGAGAGCGATCTCGACTTCCTGGCGCGGTGGATGGAGCGCGAAGGCATCTTCTACTTCTTCGAGCACACGCCCGACGGCGACAAGGTCGTCTTTTGCGACACGAAGTCGTACGAGGAGGACCCCATCGGCGAGCCTGTCCGGTACCACCCGCAACTGGGTTACGACGTGAGCGCGGGGATGTCGCTCCGCACGTTCACCAGCCAGCACACGACCTTGCCGGCGGTGATCAAGCTCAAGGATTACGACTATGCGCGGCCCAACCTGAGCGTCGCCGGGTCGGCGCGCGTATCGCCGAACGGCGCGGGCGAGGTGAGCCTGTACGGCGAGCGCTTCTTCACGCCGTCCGCGGGCGAGCGGCTCGCGAAGATCCGGGCCGAGGAGCTGCTCGCGCGGCAGGTGCTTTACCAGGGGACGGGCACGCGGCTGCACCTCCGGCCCGGCTACACGTTCGAGCTCGAAGAGCACCCGCGCGCGGCGTTCAACGCGAAGCACCTCACCATCGAGGCGCACCATCACGGCAACCAGCTGGCCGGGGCCACCGGGTACCGCGAGCTGCTCGATCTGCCGCACGAGGAGGCCTATTTCGTCGAGATCACCGCCATCCCCGCGAAGACGCAGCTCCGCGCGGAGTCCCGCACGCCCTGGCCCCGCATCTACGGATACGAGAACGGCACCGTCGACGGCCCGGCCGAGAGCGAGTACGCCCAGATCGACGATCTCGGCCGCTACAACGTGAAGTTCAAGTTCGACGAGAGCAACCTGAAGAGCGGGAAGGCCTCGACGTTCGTGCGCATGATGCAGCCGCACGGCGGCGGTATCGAGGGCTTTCATTTCCCGCTCCGCAGGGGCACGGAGGTGGTGCTCAGCTTCCTCGGCGGCGACCCCGACCGGCCGGTGATCGCGGGCGTGGTGCCGAACGCGCTCACGCCGAGCCCGGTCACGAGCGGCAACCACACGAAGAACGTCCTCCAGACCGGCGGGCGGAACCGGCTCGAGCTCGAGGACAAGACAGGGCAGCAGCGCGTCACCCTCTCGACGCCTTACTCGAACACGTACCTTCGCATGGGCGCGCCGAACGACGAGCACGAGCTCATCGTGAAGACGGACGACAACACGCTGCTCGACGCGGGCAAGAACTTCGACCAGACCGTGGGCCTGAACGGCGGAGGCTCCTGGGTCGCCACCATCAAGGACAACTGGATCACCCACGTGCAGTCCGGGATCCACGAGCTCTTCGTCGACGCCAACACCTCGTACACCGAGGTCAAGGGCGACACGGCGCTCCACGTCCTGAGCGGCAACCTCTTCACCGACGTCGACGCGGGCGTGATGACCACCACGGTGAAGGGAGACACCACCACGACGGTGAAGACCGGCAATTACACGGTCAACGTCGAGGCCGGGGACACCCTCGTCGACACGAAGGCCGGGACCACGACCGTCAAGAGCAAGGGCAAGATGACGCTCGAGACGCAGGACCAGTGCGAGGTCAGCGTCAAGACCAACATGATCCAGACGGTCGACGGCAACCTGATGGGGCAGATCAAGGGGGCCGAAGAGCTCAAGACCTACGGTCCGTTCAAGAAGCTCTTCGTCTCGAACAACGTCAACGTGACGGCCGGTATCAAGTCCGACACGTTCCTCGGCCTCTCGAACACCAACGCCGTCGGCGCCAGCGTCTCCACCTTCATCGGCGCGAAGGCGACGCTGGAGCTCTCGGCCGCGCTCACCGCGACCTACGCGGCCAAGCTCGACATCACGGGCGGCGTGGCGCTGGCGTTCAAATGGGGCGCCTCGCTCGCGATCAACAGCGCCGTCGAGGTCACGGTGAAGCCTGTCTCCATCCAGTCGGGCGCGGCGAAGATCTCTCAGCTGCCGACGCGGCTCGCGATGACAGCGCTGCGTTATCACCTCTCCGGCGTCCATGTGCTCAGCTGAGAGAGCGAGCAAGGTCATCTCGTCCAGGAGCTCGGCCTCGACCGCCGGCGCCCGCGGCCAGGCCGCGGCTCGGCGCCCGTGAGCCCGAAGGGGAGATCGCGCAGCGACATGGGTACGATCATCGTCCTCTCTGCCATCCTCGTGCCGCTCCTCGTCCTCGCGGCTATCCTCTTCTTCGTCTTCCGCAGGGAAGAAGCCGGCATCCGCGCAGGGCAAGAGCGGATGACCCAGTTCGCCGCGAGAGCGGCTCGCGCGAGCCTCGCTCAGGCCACGGTGGTGTCGAGCCGGACCCTCGGCACCTTCGAAGACGGCGCCATGGCCTTCGTCGAGCTCCGGCTGGAGGTGCAGCCGCCCGGCGGGGCCGTGTACCTCGCGAGGACGGAGTGGGAGCTGAACATCAGCTCGCTGTCGATGGCGGAGCCGGGAAAGCGCGTCGCCGTCAAGATCGATGGTGACGACCCCGAGCTCGTTTATCCTGACGTGAGCTGGGCCAATCTGTCTCGCTCGTACATCGCGCGCGGGGCGAGGGACAATCGCGTCAATAGCGCCAATAGCGCTACTCGCGCCAACTGAGCGCCTGTCCGGCTTGAGCGACCCCCCATCCCCTATGCGCGTCATCAAACCCCAACGTGTCTCCGTCCTGCAGCGCGTGTTCGAGCTGCAGCAGCAGCGCTTCCTCGCGCTCGGCCTCACGGCGTACCTCCCGCTCGACGCTCCGGAGCTCCCGCTCCCGGAGATCGCGATGTGGCAGGAGATCCCGAAGCAGCTCGGCAAGGACGTCGCGCTCGACGAGGGGCTGCCGAAGCCGCGGGGCGAGGTCCTCGCCTTCGGCAAGGCGTTCGCGGCGGGCGGCACCCCGCGCCCGGCGTTCCGGGCCCGCGTCCAGGTCGGCCCGATCGACAAGGCCGTGTACGTCGTCGGCAAGCGCCGCTGGGAGCGCGGCGTGCCGAGCGAGCCCGAGCCCCTGACCGAGCTCGCCCTCGGCTGGGACAGGGCCTTCGGCGGGCCAGGCTTCGCCCCGAACCCGATCGGGACGGGGTTTGCCCCGGCCGAGGAGGACGGGAAGAGCTACCACCCGCTCCCGCAGCTCGAGCACCCGAAACACCTCATCACCTCGCCAGGCGATCGGCCGCCTCCCATGGCGTTCGGGCCCCTCGACCCCACCTGGCCCGAGCGCCACGCGAAGCTCGGGACGTACGACGCGGCGTGGCTCGAGAACGACTTCCCGGGCTTCGCCCGCGATCTCGACCCGGAGTACTTCATGGTGGCGCCGCCCGATCAACGCCTGCCCGGCTTCTTCCAGGGCGGGGAGCCGATCGCGCTCGAGCAGCTCCACCCCGAGCAGGCCACGCTGACGGGCCGCGTGACCGAGCTCGTCGCGCGTTGCTTCGTGACCCGGACCTCGCGAGAGGACGCGCTCGAGGAGATCGGGACGAGGCTCGAGACGCTCGTGCTCCTGCCCAACATCCGCCGCATGATCGCGATCTTCCGGGGCGTCGCGCGCGTCGAGGAGGACGACGCCCGCGATGTGAAGTGCCTGCTGGCCGCGCTCGAGCGCCGCGGCGCCCCCCGGCCGAAGGAGCACTACGACGCCGTCCTGGCGCAGCGCCTCGACAAGAAGAAGGGGCACCTCGTCGCCCTGCGCGATCGCGATCTGCTCCCGGACCCTGACCCCGACGCCCCCGCGCTGCCGGACGAGAAGATCAGCGACATGGACGAGCTCCTGCGCCGCGAGGGCGTGCTGGAGCGGCGGTCGCGCGACCGGGCGCAGCGGGAGCTCGACAACGCCCGCATGTCCGTGCGGGTGCTCGGGATCGATCCGGACGAGAAGGGCATCCCGCGCGAGCTGCCGCCGCCGGAGGCGCCGCCGAAGCTCGACGAGCTGCCCGAGTACATGGAGCGGGTCGAGGCGGAGGCCGCCCGCCTCGAGGCCGAGGCGAAGGTCAAGCAGGCCGAGGCCCTCGATCAGGCGCGCCAGAACCTCGCCGAGCACGGCATCGACATCGACGAGGTGATCGAGAAATCGAAGCGCGAGGCAGGCGGGCCGCCCAGGTTTCGCGCGGACGAGCACCTCGCCCGCATGCGAGAGACCGCCCAGATCGGCCGCGACCTCGGCGCCCCGATGGACGAGCTCGAGGCCCAGCTCGAGGATCCGGCGTTCCTCGCGAGGCTGCGCAAGCTCGAGGAGGCGCAGATCCTCGCCTACAGGCAGGCCGCGCACCACATGGCGCCCGCGGCGATCCTGGACGACGCGGCCCAGCGCGACCTCCGCGGGCGCGTGGAGGCGGCGGTCGCGTCGGGGAGCCCGATGACCGGCTGGGACCTCACCGGCGCCGACCTCCGCGGGCTCGACCTGTCCGGGGCCGTCCTGCGGGAGGCGCTCCTCGAGCGCGCGGACCTGCGCGACTGCGCGCTCGCCGGCGCGGATCTGTCGGGCGCCGTGCTGGTGCGGGCTCGCCTCGAGGGCGCCCGCCTCGAGGGCGTCCGCCTCGAGGGCGCGAACCTCGGCGAGGTCGAGGCGCGCGGGGCCGACCTCGGCGGCGCGCGCCTCGCCAAGGCGATCCTGCAGCGCGGCGAGCTCGAGGGCGTGCGCTTCGCCGGCGCCGACCTCCGCGGCGCCGACCTGTTCGAGGCGCGCCTCGCGCGCTGCGACCTCGCGGGCGCGCTCGCGGACGAGGTCCTCTTCTACGAGTGCGACCTCGAGGGGGCGCGGCTGGATCGCGCAAGTCTTCGGAAAGCCACGTTTTTCCGGTGCCGCATGGCCGGCGCGAGCCTCGCGGAGGCCGTGATCGAGGGCGCGGCGCTCGTCGAGACGGCCGCCGAGGGCGCTTGCTTCCGAGCCGCCCGCGCGAACAACCTGCGCCTCGTGCTCGCGTGCCAGCTCGGCGGGGCCGATTTCTCGGGCGCGGAGCTCGCCCTCGCGACGATGCGCGGCGCCTCGCTGAAGGGCGCCGGGCTCGCGCGCGTGCGGGCCGACGGCTGCGACCTCAGCGAGTCGGACTTGCAGGAGGCCCGCCTCGCGGGCGCGAGCCTGCAAGGGGCGCGGCTGATGCGCGCGGATCTCGGCGACGCCGAGCTGTCGGACGCGAACCTGATGGAGGCGATGCTGCAAGGAGCGAAGGTCCACGGCGCGTCGTTCCTCCGGGCGAACCTGTTCCGCGCGAACCTGATGGGCACCGAGGGCGACGCGCGCACGAGCTTCAAGGACGCCCACGTCGTCCGGACCTTGTTCCCGAGGCGAAAGCGATGACCAAGGACGATCTCCTCGCCCGCGTCGCGAGCGCGGATCCGGTAGTCGACGAGGATCTCGCGGGCATGGACCTCCGCGGCGCGGATCTCTCCGGAGCCGTCTTCGAGCGCGTGTCGTTCCGGGGCGCCGACCTCACGGGCGCGCAGCTCCACGAGGCCATCTTCTCGGATTGCCGGTTCGAGGGGGCGCAGCTCGCGGGGGCGCGCCTCCGCCACGGCACGTGGGACCGGTGCACGTTCCTCGCGGCCGACCTGCGTGAGGCCGATCTGGTCGCCGCCAGCCTCGTCGAGTGCGATCTGTCGCGGTCCTCGCTCGACGGCGCCGACCTGACCATCGCGAGCCTGATCAAGCCGCGTCTGGAGGAGGCGAGCCTGAAGGGGGCGAACCTCGACCGCGCCGCGCTCGTCGACGCCGACGCCCCGCGGGTGAGCTTCGAGGGCGCGAACCTCGTGCAGACCGTGCTCCTCAAGGCGGACCTGTCGACGGCGCGCCTGCGCGGCGCGCGCCTCGAGAAGGCGATGCTGATCGGGGGCAAGCTCGCCGGCCAGGATCTCTCGGGGATGGATCTCACGCTCGCGCAGCTCATGGAGGTCGATCTCAGCGGCTGCGACCTCCGGGGCGCGCGGATGGCGCAGACGAATTTCAAGGGTGCTTCCCTCGCGGGCGCGCGCCTCGACGAGGCGAGCCTCGAGCGGGCCCTCTTCGCGGAGGCCTGCCTGTCGGACGCGACGCTCAGGAAGGCGAAGCTCGACCAGGCGCTCTTCGTGAAGGCGCGGCTCGAGGGCGCGAGCCTCGCGGGCGCGAGCGCGCAGCAGGCCATCTTCAAGCACGCGAGCTGCGCCCGCGCGACGTTCGCCGGCGCCGACCTGACGTACGCCGATTTCTCGTACGCGGACCTCGCGGGCGCCGACTTCTCGCACTGCACGCTGTTCCGCGCGCGGTTCCACCGGACGCGCGAGCAGGACACACGATTCACGAACCGATCCGCGGCGCTCGGCGACGACGAGGAGCTCAGCAACGCGGAGCGGCGCGCGGAGGGCCGATGAGCTCGGCACGGAGGTACCGATGAGAGACAATCTGGCAAGGAAGCTGGCGTGGCCTGCGCAGGAGGTCGCGATCGTGGTGGGCGTCTCGGGTCGCAGCCTGCGTGTCAGGTCGAGCTCGGGCGAGCTGGAGGCGCGGCGGGCCGCCAGCTGTCTGCTCGATCCCGCCCTCGGCGACGAGGTGCTCGTCGCGCACCACGAGCGCGGTTCGCACGTGCTCGCGGTGCTCGAGCGCGACGACGTGGCGCCGGCGCGGCTCTCGGCCGAGGGCGACCTGGAGATCGCCGCCGCGTCGGGCAGGGTCTCGGTGAGCGGGCGCGATGGGGTCGAGCTGATCACGCCCGCCGAGGCCACGATCGCCGCGGGATCCGCGCGCCTGTCGGCGGCGCGCGCCGACGCGGTGGTCGGGGTCCTGAGCCTCCTCGGCGACAGCCTCACGGCGAAGGTCGACCGCATCAAGACCGTGGCGCAGTCGGTGGAGACGGTCGCCGAGCGCCTCGTCCAGCGGCTCGACCGGGCCTATCGCTTCATCGCGCGCTCCGAGACGGTGCGCGCCGAGTACCTGGAGATCGAGGCGCGGGCCGCGTTCCACGTCAAGGCGGAGACGACGCTCGTGAACAGCGGCGGGCTGACCAAGATCGACGGTTCCCAGATCCACCTTGGCTGAGGGGGCGAGATGTTCGCGAACACGCAGATGATGGGCATGTCTCTCGGCGCACCCGACGTGTGCCTCACGCCGATGCCGGCCCCGACCCCGGTCCCGTACCCGAACATCGCGATGCAGCCGATGGGCATCCCGGCCGCGTACAACGTGCTGTTCATGTGCACGCCGGCGCACAACCTGGCGACCACCGTGCCGCTCACGAACGGCGACAATCCCGGCGTCGCCCTAGGGGTCGCCTCGGGCATGGTGATGGGCCCGTCGCGGCATGTCACGGCGTCGTTCACCGTGCTTGCCGGCGGCATCCCGGCCACGCGATTGACCAGCATGACGATCACGAACTCGACGAACTGCCCGGCCGTATCGATCGTCCCGAGCCAGGTCAAAGTGCTCCTCCTCGCGCCGTGAGGGACCATAGCAGGCACCGCCTGGCGCTCATCACGAGCCGCTATGCGGCGCGGCAGCAAGAGAAGCTCGCGAGCGATCGCCGGGCCTTCGACGACGCCTTCCGGGCGGTGAGCGGCGAGGTGATAAAGCCCGTCCTCGAGGAGGTCGCGTCCGAGCTCCGCTCCGCCGGGCACGTTCCGCGCATCGCGCTCGATGAGGAGCCCGAGGCGCCGAGCATCGCGCTCGAGCTCGGGATCCGGGGAGCGAGCGCCCCGCCGGGGGTGGACCGCATCGCCTTCGCGGTCATCCAGCGGCGCGAGGCGCCGGAGGTCCTCGCCTATCTCATCGTGAGGCCGCCGCCGATGGATCTCCTGCGTTTCGCGAGCCCCGCCGAGATCACCGCATACCAGGTGGAGCAGCTCGTGATCGACGCGATCGAGCACATCTTCGCGTGCCGCTCCGTGTGATGCGCACGGCCACGCACGGTCGGCCCTGCCGCGGCGCGGGCGACGCAGGGTCTAGTTACAGCCCTGGCTGCTGAGCCACGAAACCCCGCGGTTCTTCTCCGAGTTCCCGCTCGATCCGCCTCCGTCCGTGTTCGCGAACGACATGGCGACGCTTCTCCCGGTGGAAACGCGGTCGTAGTCGCGTCGTGTCGTAGTCGTAGTCGTGGTCGTGGTCGTGGTCGTAGTCGTGGTCGTGGTCGTGGTCGTGGTCGTGGTCGTGGTCGTGGTCGTGGTCGTGGTCGTGGTCGTGGTCGTCGACGACACGATCGTAGACGTAAACGTTCTTCCGAAACCTCGGCCGACGACTGTCTCCACCTCCGTTCGATTCCGCGCAACCGAGTTTTACGTCGCGTCGAAATCCCTGCCATGTTCGGATTCCAACGACTTGACGTCTATCGCTGCGCCATCTCGTTCCTCGCTCTCAGCGCTCCGTTGGCAGCTCGATCTCCTCGCGGGCATGGTGAGCTGGCTGATCAGCTGCGTCGAGCGGCGCTCTCCGTTCCGCTCAACATCGCGGAGGGCAGCGGCAAGCCGGAGCGAGATGCGCGCCGGTTCTATGCGATAGCGAGGGGCTCGGCGCTGGAGTGCGCTGCGATCCTCGATGTGTTCGAAGCCCTGGGGCTCGTCACCGCACAGGAGCTCGTGGAGCCTCGCGAACTGCTGGAGAGGACGGTCTCGATGCTCACGAAGATGGCGCTGAGCGAGGTGAATCGTGGGAAATGAGAGAGGACTTCTGGGGGACGTTCACGTTCACGAACGGTCGTTGACGACCACGACCACGACCACGATCACGACCACGACTACGACTACGACTACGACCACGACCACGACCACGTTCGTGACCGTGGGGGGGAGCGGGTTTCACCTGTTTCGCTCGCTCACGCGAGCTCGATCCTCAAAAGCGCACGCGCAGGGTTGCGCCCGCGGGGCCGACGGTGAGCTCGGGGGCTTGGTCTGCCACCTTGTGAGGGATATCGTCGCGCACCCAGACCCGCTGGTTGGAGGCGAGGCCCGCGATGAGCAGCACGCAGCCGGTCACCTGCGTGGCCCCGTCGAGGAGGAGGAGGGCGGCGGCGAGCTGGCCGTCGTCATCGTCGACGTCGACCTCCTCGCCCGTGCCGAGCGTGATGAACGGGCCGCCCACGGGCACGAGCATCGGCGAGTAGCTGACGGCATCCCTGTCTCCCGAGCTGAGGATGGTCCCCGCCGTCAGCGCCGCGAGCGCCCACGCGCTGCCGAGGACGATCGACCCCGCGACCACCAGCCCGCGGTTCATCTGCGTCTCGACGCGATAGCCCGCCGGCCGGATCCCACCTTCCGTGTAGGTCAGCTTTCGCGGCATGCCGAGGATGACGGACGGCGAATACGGCACGTAGCCGGGCGGCACGTGGTCTGGCGCCGGCGCGTATCCAGGCGGCAGCGCGTAGCCGGGCGGCGCGTATCCAGGCGGTGCGTATCCAGGCGGTGCGTATCCAGGCGGCGGCGCGTAGCCAGGCGGCGGCGCGCTCTGTGCGGACGGGGGGGCCTCGCCCTCCGCCGTAGCCGGCGCTGCGAGCGCAAGCGCGCCAACCAGCGCGGCCAGCGAGAGGACGGTGCGGATCGCGGTCACGTGCGTCTCCCTTCGGGGTGAGGGCTGTCGGCGCGGGGGCGTCGGTTCAGAATCGCCATCGGAGCCCAGCGGAGGACGCGCCGATCGAAACCGCAGGCCAGCGGGTCACCGCGGGCCCGGGGTCGCGTGAGCTCACCGTGAACTGGCGCTCGAGGTAGACGTCCTCGTTCGCGAGACCGGCGGCGTACAGGAGGAGCCCGCCCACCTGGGTCACGGCGTCCATCGTGAGCCAGAAGATGCCCGCGCCCTCCGCTTCCAGGGTCCCGGCCGCGAGCATCGGGCCGGCGAACGGGATGAACAGCGGCCCGAACTCGCCGAAATCGTCGTTGTCGAGCGACGCGATGCCTGCGACCGTGAACGTGAGCGCGTACGGGATGCCGAACGTCAGCAGCCCCGCCGTGACGAGCTTGCGGTCCGCCCTGGTCCGGAGCGCGTAGCCGCGCGGGATCGGGTCCCCCTCTTCGTACTCGATGGTCCGTGGGTTGGCCCACGGCGGGAGCGGCGGCGTCGGCAGGTAGTAGCCCTGCGCGATGGGCAGCAGCGCGCCACCCGCCGGAGCGATGGGGACCGGCGCCGGGGCGATCGGGGCGGGCACCGGAGCGATCGGGGTGGGCGCTGGAGCGATCGGGACGGGCGCTGGAGCGATCGGGGCGGGCGCTGGAGCGATCGGGGCACCCGCTGTCGCCGGCGCCGTGCCTGGCGCGGCGGGCCTCATTGCGTCGCCGCGCGGCGGCTTCGGCGCGCCCTGCGCCTGCGCGGCCGCCGGCGCGGCGAGCCCGAGCAGCGCCGCGAGCACCGCGGCGGCCCGCGTGCCGCGGGCGCGCGGCGCGGCGATGCGGTGATGCGGTACGATACTCCCTTTCGTTTGCCCGATCGGCATGCTGGCTCCCGTCACGCTCGCGCGACGACTCCGAGGAACTGCGGGGGGCTTCGGTGCAGCGGGGCCAGGATACGCGGACCGTTCACGAACTCAATCCGCCCGCACACCGTCGACGTGCGCGGCGCTGGAAGCCCCGACGCTGGCGAGCCGCTCGCCCGCTCCGTCGTCGAGCGCGGCCTGAGCGCCCGCGCGGCGCCGCCGCCCCGCCGCGGCGAGTCATGAGTCGCCGGCGACGCGCGGTCCAACCATGCACCTGGGACAACCCTGACGGGCAAGGACCGTAACGAGTGGACGCGTGGGACAACCACGATGCGTAAGGGGCATGGCGAGTGGACGCCTGGGATAACCCTGACAGGTAAAGACTGTATGTCTCTCACCTGCTCTGGCTCAGCTCGCCACCGCCACATCGGGCGCTACGCTGTTGTCTGATCAAGGGTGATGTCGCAGCCGCCCCCATGGCGAGCTCGGCAGAACCATGGCCTTCCATGACATGGCGGCGACGACCGCCCGCGGAGGAGCGAAACGATGACAAGGACCTTATTCATGGTGTTGGCGTGCGCGGCAGCCGCGCTGAGCAGCGCGTCGTGCGGAGGGACGGACAAGGGCAATCGGTCCACGAGCGGCAGCGATACGGGCAGCGGCGATGCGGGCGGCGGCGACGTGAACGGCAGCGACGCGAGCGGCGGCGCCACGTCGGGGACCGGCGCGCAGCCGGGGTCCGGGCAGCAGTTCTCCGTCGATGCGCAGGGCGCGACCTTCACCG
Organism: Sorangium sp. So ce693; assembly: GCF_051521375.1. Lineage (NCBI taxonomy): Bacteria > Pseudomonadati > Myxococcota > Polyangiales > Polyangiaceae > Sorangium > Sorangium sp. So ce693. The sequence goes on along the minus strand of NZ_CP150347.1, from coordinate 8,482,256 downwards.
CGGAGGACGGCTTCACGATCGACGTGCCGCCAGGCGCGGTGAGCGAGGACACGGTGATCACCATCGAGCGCGTCGACGAGGCGCCCGAGGGCGCGGTGGGGCCCATGTACGTGCTCGGCCCGGAGGGCCTGACGTTCGGCAGGCCGATCACGCTCACGCTGCCGATCACCGTGGAGCTCAAGGCGGAGCTTGGCGACAACACGGTCCTCGGCGCCTATGGCTTCACCGCGCAGGAGGGCTCGGACGATTTCGCGCCGCTCGCGCGACACGACGTCTCCAGGGACAGCGTCGTCACGGAGACGGACCGCCTCTCCAGGATCTATCCCGGGATGATCCTGCCGACCCCGATGGCGAGCCAGCACCGCTACCCGAGCGCGCTGGCCGCCGACGAGTCCTTCCTCTACTTCGCGAGCGGCGGAACCGAGGACGTCGCGACCGGGGACAACAACGACGGGTTCATCTACCGCGTGAGGCTGGGCACCGCCGAGCCAGAGGCGATGATCCCCGCCGATCCCGATCCCAAGGCGCTGTGGGTCGACGGCTCCCACGTGTACTGGGCGAGCGGCGGCGACGATGATCCGGTGATCCCCTCGGCGCTCCGACGCGTCGACAAGGCGAGCCTGGAGGTGGAGACGCTGGCCCAGATCGGCTATGTCGTGAGCGTCATCGGCGACGCGTCGGCCCTCTACTTCGGCGACGGCGACGGCGAGAACATCTACACGATGCCGCTCGACGGCGGCGAGCCGGTCGTCCTCGCGTCGGACGCCGGCAGGCCCGCGTACCTCGCGCAGGACGCAGAGAACCTCTACTGGACCGGCGGAGCCGCGACCAACAAGGTCTACAAGGTGGCGAAGTCGGGCGGGGAGGTCACCGTCATCGCCGACGACGAGGCCGAGCCGGCCGGCATCGCCGTGGACGCGGAGTTCGTCTACTGGGCCAACGCCGGCGACGGCGGCGTCTTCAAGGCGCCCATCGCCGGAGGGCAGAAGACCTTGGTCCATCAGGGGAGCTCGATGTCGGGGCTGGCCCTCCGGGGCTCGACGCTGTTCTCGACGGATACGCGCGGGAACCGCAGCGTCAACGCGCACGATCTCGAGAGCAACAGGACCGTCCTGCTGGCGTTCGGACAGCCCGTCCCCTGGCGCGTCCTCGCCCCGGAGGGGCAGGGCGTGTTCTGGTCCAACGCCGGCGACTACCGCTACCAGGGGCAGGTCGCGTCCTACCACGCTCCTTGATCGTCCGTGTCCCGGCGGCGACCGCGAGCGCGCGAGGGCAGGGGCGAACCCGACGAACGGTGCCTGTTCGCGCTCGCCGCCCTCCGCCGTCGGGATGGGAGCCCACGCGGGCGGGCCCCCCCGCGTGGCTCGCCCTCGTGGTCGCCGTGGGTCAGGGGCCGAACGCCGCGACGAAGGTGTCCTCGTTTCCCGTCAGCGGGCCGGAGCCGAGGTCGAGGGTGCCGGTGAAGGTCCCCGTGGCCAGCACGCGATCGCGCGGATCGACGACGATGCCGAAGGGGCGCTCCGTGTCGAACCCCTCGACCCACAGCACGTGCCCGTCGGCGCCGAGCTTCACCAGGAAGGTGCGCGCGCTGTAGCTCGACGGGTTGTGCCCTGAAGGGAAGGGGATCCCGTCGAAGTCGAGCGTCGCCGAGGCGTCGGCGACGAGCACCCCGGAGGCCACCACGTTCGCCTGGCTGTCGACGTCGATCGAGGTGATGACGACAAGGCTCTCCGGCGCGCTGAAACCCCTGCTCCAGAGGGTGTTCCCGGCCGCGTCGAGCTTCGCGAGGAACGCGGCCTGATAGCCCTCGTTGATGATCGGCCCCGCGCCGAGGTCGATGGGAATGCCCGTCTGCCCGGCCACGACCACGTTGCCCGCCGGGTCCGCCTCGACGTCCTGGATGAAGCCCGACGTGTCTCCGAACGCCCTGCTCCAGAGGTGGTTGCCCGCGGGATCCAGCTTCGCGACGAAGAGCCGAGGGCCCGGGAGCGGCCCATCGCCCAGATCCGCGCCGGTCCCCACGGATCCTCCGAAGAACACGTTGCCGATCGGGTCCGTCGTGAGGGCGACCGACCCGTCGCTGGAGTCGCTCCCGACGCCCTTGCTCCAGAGGGTGTTGCCCGCCGGGTCCAGCTTGAACAGGAAGATGTCCTGCGCGCCAGCGCTGCTCACCGGCCCCGCGCCGAAGTCGACAGTCCCCTCGAACGAGCCGAGGACGACCACGTTGTTTTCGCCGTCGACCGCCAGGCCATAGACGTCTTGATAGGCGGGATCGCCGAAATGGCGAACCCACGCAGGGTTCCCTGCCGGGTCCGTCCTCATGACGTAGATGTCGCTCAGCCCGGCGCTGGGGATCGGCCCGGCGCCGACATCCAGCGAGTCGACGTAGCCTCCCGCGTTCACCAGGCCCCCGTCGGAGAGCGCGGCGATCTTCGAGCCGAACTCGTCCCCAGGGCCGCCGTAGCGCCTCGCCCAGACGAGCTCGCCGTCCGGATCGAGCTTCGCGATCAGCACATCGCGCTGCCCCGCGCTCGTGAGCGGGCCTCCGCCGAGGTCGGCCGTACCGCTGAGCTGGCCAGTGAGGAGGACATTGCTGGCCCTGTCTGCGTTGATGCTCTCGAACGACGCTTCGCCGGGAAAGCTCACGCTCCAGAGCGGCGCGCCCGGCTCCACGCAGGCGCCGTGTCCGTCGCACACCTCGCCCTCGCCGCAGCGATCTCGCGCTCGCGACGGCGGCGGGCCATACGGCGCGGGCGCATGGACGCATGCCCGCCTGACGCGTGCGTCCAGGGTGCATGGGTTGTGATCATTGCAGCTCGCTGCGCCGTGACCGTGGCCGTGACCATGCCGTGGGTGCCTGTCATTCGCCCGGAGCGCGCTCGCGGACGCCGCTGCCCCATCGGGTTCGGGGCTCCCCTGTTTGCTTTCAGGGGGCGCGGCGCAACCGACCATGGCGGATGTCATTACCACGGCGGCATGCATCCTGCTGTTCCTGAGAATCGTCGAGACTTGAGGCATGAGCTCCTCCAGCGCGCCTCGAAACGCGCGCTCTCTGCTCGACCATGACGACCTGCGAGCCATGGGGCGTGCAGGCCATGGTCTCCCATCTAGGGACCAATTTGACATCATCTCGATGATTTCAAATCGATGATGGCCTGGCATCTCGTGTACGCCATCGACCCGAACGCACGGTGGTCCAGGGGAAAGGCGCCACGGCTCCTGAGCGGTTGCAGCCGAGCATCGCGGCGCCTGGTGCCACGACCCGCGCCGCCCTCTACTCAAGCGCCATGACACAAAGGGCACCGAGGTGCTCCGTGCTCCGCATGGGCAATCGATCATCGCGGCCGAGGTGGAGGCGCAAGCCTTCACCGCCCTGCCGATGGAGGAGGCTGCCGCCTCCATCGCTGGGGGCGAGCGGCGGTCTGCCCCACGGCCCGCATCGCGATCCTGCGCTGCGAGATCATCGAAGGCACGGGAGCGCTCAGGGGATGGTCGCAGGCACGCTCCCTGCTCTCTGTTGGAGTGCGAGTGCGGGCGCGGCCGAGAGGCCGGCATACCACGGGGAGTCGAACCATGAAGATTGCTGCGTATCATCTCGGTCTCGGTCTCATCACCTTCTCGATGATCACGGGCTGCGTCGCGGCGGACGACGGCAGCATCGATGAGGAAGACACCGTGGAGAGCGCCGAGGCGCTCGGAGGAAACCCTGACCCCTGCGCGATGGGGACCGACCCGAACTTCACGAGCGCGCAGCTCACCGCGGTCGGAGCAACCGAGAACTACGTCCGCGCCTATCAGTGGATCGACGGCATCTGTCCTGATATCGGGCAGGATCGAGCGACGACGATCGTGGATTTCCCCGTGCCGGGCTATTACCAGCACCAGACCCCGGAGACCTACCGCTTCGACGTGCAGCCGTCCTTCTGGGGGGCCTCTTCCACCTCGTGGAGCGACGCGTCGCAGGCGATGAGCGACTGCGCGAACACCAAGATGGCCACGCGCGTGCAGCGCTGGGACGCGGCCACAAGCCAGTTCGTGCAGCTCACGTACAAGGAGCAGGCGGGCGCCTGGATCTGGGACAACCCGCTGACCGGCCGCGGGCATTGCTCGACGCCGGCGTTCGTCTACTTCCACGAGAACTACGGGACCGCGCAGCAGGTCGCCACGAGCAAGTACCGGGTCCGCACCTGGGCCACGCAGCCCGACGGCTCCCACGCGACCGTCTGGATCACGGGGACGCACACGGGCCTTTGAGCCGCGCGCGACGATCCGCGGTGTCGAGCGGCCCGACCGAACGCTACTCTGGGGTCGAGGAGCGCCCATGTCCGATCCGTACGACCTGCAACGATTCGTGGACGCGCAGGCTCCGGTCTATGCCCGCGTCCTGGCCGAGCTGCGCCGAGGAGAGAAGACCAGCCACTGGATGTGGTTCATCTTTCCGCAGCTGAAGGGCCTGGGTCACAGCGCCATGGCCCAGCGGTACGGCATCGCTTCGAAGGCCGAAGCCGAGGCGTATCTGCAGCACCCGACGCTCGGTCCGAGGTTGCTCGAGTGCGCTCGCCTCGTGAACCAGATCGAGGGGCGCTCGCTGTACGACATCTTCGATAGCCCCGATGACATGAAGTTTTGCTCGTCGATGACCCTGTTCTCCCGCGCGGCCCCCGGCGAGGGGGCGTTCCTCGCGGCGCTCGACAAGTACTGCGGCGGCGAGCCCGATCCGCGAACGCTCGCGCTGCTCAAGTAGCGCTGGCCGTCGTCGGACGCGCCGCTGGATCGCCCCCCGTGCGCAGCGCGTCGATGCGCTCTCTCGCGTCGCGTGTACCGTCTCTATCTGTAATATTCCGATGTCACGGTCTCCGGCGGCTCGCGCGGGAGCCAGCAGGACCGACGTTGCGGACGCCAGGTTCCGGAGGCCAGCTCAAGATTTCGCCCCGGGCGGCCGTCTGGAACCGAGGCAGCGCAATTTCCTACTTGATCCGCCGTCGTGGACGGACGAGTGAGCCGGCGCTCGCTCCGGCCGGGGGCGATCGAGAGGACCATCACCCGTGGATGCATTGTCGTACCAGTCGCTCGTAACGGGCGCCGTCGCGCTCATGGTCGCACGCTCCTTCTACGTGCGTGTCAAGAAGGCCCCTGAAGGCAACGAGACGATGGCGCGCATCGCGCGCTACGTCCGCGAGGGGGCGATGGCCTTCCTCGCGCGCGAGTACAAGGTGCTCGCCGTCTACGCCGCCGCCGTCTTCGCGCTCCTGGCCGCGACGCTCGGGCTCCTGTCCGCGGGCGCCTTCGCCGCCGGCGCGTTCCTGTCGCTCATCGCCGGCTTCTTCGGCATGAAGGCCGCGACGTACGCCAACGTTCGCACGGCCGAGGCCGCCCGCGCGCACGGCAAGCCCACCGCGCTCGTCACCGCGCTCGACGGCGGCGCCGTCATGGGCCTCTGCGTCGCGGGGCTCGGCCTCATCGGCCTGGGCGGCATCTATGCCCTGTTCCGCAGCCACGAGCACCTCGCGACGATCGTCCACTCGTTCGCCGTCGGCGCGAGCTCGATCGCGCTCTTCGCCCGCATCGGCGGCGGCATCTACACGAAGGCCGCCGACGTCGGCGCCGACATCGTCGGCAAGGTCGAGGCGAACATCCCCGAGGACGACCCCCGCAACCCGGGCGTCATCGCCGACAACGTGGGCGACAACGTCGGCGACATCGCGGGCATGGGCGCCGACATCTACGAGAGCTACGTGGCCGCGGTCGTCGCCGCGATCGCGCTCGGCCTCACGCTGCCGATCGCCAAGCTGCAGCAGCTCGCCCCGTCGGTGAGCGAGCAGGAGCTCCGCGCGATGGCCGTGTCACTGCCGCTGCTCCTCGCGACGATCGGCCTCGCGGTCTCGGTCGTCGGCATCTTCATCACGCGCGCGCTCAAGAACCTGCCGCCGGCCCGCGTGCTGCGCCTCGCGCTCATCGTCCCGCCGTTCCTCGTCGTGTTCGCGGCGGCCGGCATCCTCCCCGGGCTCGGCTTCAGCTCCGGCACCGTCATCACCCTCGCGGCCGGCGCGGCGGGCGGGGCCATCGTCGGCCTCGTGACCGATTACTACACGTCGATGGGCCCCATCCACAAGGTGGCCCAGAGCTCGCTCACCGGCCCCGGCACCAACGTCATCCGCGGCATCGCGGTCGGCCTCGAGAGCGTCGCGATCCCCCTCATGACCCTCGTCGCCGTGGGCTGGATCTCGAACCACTACCTCGGCCTCTACGGCATCGCGCTCGCCGCGGTCGGCATGCTCGCGGGGACCGCGATCGTCATGACCGTCGACGCGTACGGCCCGATCGCCGACAACGGCGGCGGCATCTCCGAGATGGCCGGCCTCGGCAAGGAGGTCCGCGCGATCACCGACGAGCTCGACGCGGTCGGCAACACCACCGCGGCCGTCGGCAAGGGCTTCGCGATCGGCTCGGCGGTGCTCACCGTCGTCGCGCTGTTCGCCGCCTTCAACATGGAGGTCGACGCGGTCCGCCGCGCGAAGGGCCTGCCGGAGCTCGTGCTTTATCTGACGGACGCGAAGGTCCTCATGGGGCTCCTCTTCGGCGCGCTCCTCCCGTGCCTCGTCGGCGCGCTCACGATGACCGCCGTCGGCCGCGCGGCCGGGGCGATCGTCGAGGAGATCCGCCGTCAGTTCCGCGAGATCCCCGGCCTGCTCGAGGGCAAGCCGGGCGTCGACCCGCAGCCGAAGGTCATCGTCGACATCGCCACGTCGGCCGCCATCCGCGAGATGATCGCGCCCGGCGCCATCGCGGTGCTCGCGCCGGTCGTCGTCGGCTTCGTGGCCGGCCCCGAGGTCCTCGCGGGCACGCTGGCCGGCGCCCTCGTCGTCGGCGCGGTGCTCTCGCTGATGATGGCGAACGGCGGCGGCGCCTGGGACAACGCCAAGAAGCACATCGAGAAGGGCGGCCTCGACGGCCACGCGAAGGGCTCCGACGCCCACAAGGCCGCGGTCGTCGGCGACACCGTCGGCGATCCCTTCAAGGACACCTCGGGCCCCGGCATCTCGATCCTCATCAAGGTGATGGGCGTCGTGTCGCTCCTCATCGCCCCGCTCATCGCCTGAGCGGACGCGCCGTCGCGGCGAGCGACGATGGAGAACGCGGCCCCTACCGGCCGCGTTCTCGCTTTTGTGGCCTCGCGCGCGCTCGCGAGCGACGGAGGCGGATGTCCTGCCTCAGCCATCGAAGTTCCTCTGCTGACAGCGGAGCTTCCGTGCTGTAAATGGCCTGTCTTCGGCGGGGGAGAAGGATGGCCGGGTGAGGATCAGCCGCCGCTCGCAGGTGCCGCCGTTCGCTGTCATGGAGGTGCTCGCCGCCGCCAACGCGCGGCGCGCGGCCGGTGAGCCGGTCATCAGCCTGTGCGCGGGCCAGCCGGGCTCCGGGGCGCCCGCGGCCGTGCGCGCGCGGGCGGCCGCGCTCCTGGCGGAGGGCGACCTCGGGTACACCGAGGCGCTCGGCATCCCGGCGCTGCGCCGCGCGCTCGCGGAGCACTACGGCCGCTGGTACGGCGTGGATCTCGACCCGTCGCGCGTCGCGCTCACCACCGGGTCGTCGGGCGGGTTCCTGCTCGCGTTCCTCGCGGCGTTCGAGGCGGGCGACCGCGTGGCGCTCGCTCGCCCGGGCTACCCGGCGTACCGGAACATCCTTCGCTCCCTCGGGGTGGAGGTTGTCGAGCTGCCGTGCGGCCCGGAGAGCCGGTTCCAGCTGACGACGTCGCACCTCATGGCCGCGCGCGACGGTGGAAAGCTCGACGGCGTGATCCTGGCGAGCCCGGCGAACCCGACGGGCACGATGGTCGACGCCGCGGAGCTCGACGCGATGGCGCGCTGGTGCGCGGAGCACGGCGTCCGGCTTGTGAGCGACGAGATCTACCACGGCCTCACGTACGGCCCGTGGGCCGGGCGCCAGGCGACGGCGGCGCGCCACGTCGACGCGGGCGCCGTCGTCGTCTCGAGCTTCTCGAAGTACTGGGCCATGACGGGCTGGCGCCTGGGGTGGCTCGTGCTCCCGCCCGAGCTCGTCCCGACGGTCGACGCGCTGGCGGGGAACCTCGCGCTGTGCCCGCCCGCCCTGGCGCAGCACGCGGCGCTCGCGGCCCTGACCCCGGAGGCATACGCCGAGGCGGACCGGCTGGTGGAGGGCTACGCGGCGGCGCGCGACCTGCTGCTGCGGCGGCTGCCCGAGCTCGGCTGGAAGGTCGCCCCGCCCGACGGCGCCTTCTACCTCTATGCCGACGTCGGCACGGACGACTCGGTGGCGTGGTGCGAGCGGCTGCTCGCCGACACGGGCGTGGCGCTCACGCCGGGCACGGACTTCGACGGCATCGGCGGCGCGCGGTACGTCCGGCTGTCCTTCGCGGCCCCGGTCGAGCAGGTCGACGAGGCGGTGACGCGGATCGTCGCCTGGCAGCGTCAGCGCGCGCGGTGAGCGGCGGGGGGTCGCTGGAGGCGCCCGGGGAGCTCACGAGGCGGCGCGCGTCTCATTCGGCTTCCGCCGGCCCTTGGGCATGAGCACGGCGAGCGCCATGTCGATGAACGCGCGCAGCTTCGCCTGCGTCTGCGCGCGGGCGGGGAAGTAGAGGAAGAATCCGGGCCCCGTCGGCGCATGGCGCTCGAGCGCCGTCGCGAGCGCCCCGCTCGCCAGATCCTCGGCGACGGCCAGATCGAACATGTACGCGAGCCCGAGCCCGTCGCGCGCAAGGGACACCGCCAGATTGGCGTCGTTCACCGTGAGCGTGCCAGGAGCGTGCACGGTGATCTCGCGGTGATCGCGCACGAACTCCCAGCGATAGAGCGCGGAGCTCTGGAATCGGTACCGGATGCACGTGTGGGCGAGCAGATCTTCGGGTTCCTCCGGGCGGCCGTGGGCGGCGAAGTACGACGGTGCGCCGACGACGAGCCAGCGGAGATCGGGCGTGAGGCGCACGGCGGTCATGTCCTGGGCGAGGTCCTCGCCGAGCCGGACGCCGGCGTCGAAGCCGCTCTCGGCGAGATCGACCAGGGCGTCGTCCACCGAGATCTCGACGGCCACGTCGGGGTAAGCGCGGCGGAAGCGCGGGAGCACCGGCTCGATCACGAACGGTACGGCCGTCCGAGGGACGGTGAGGCGGAGCAGCCCCGCGGGCTGGCCGCGGAGCTCGTCGAGCGCCTCGAGCGCGGCGCTGATCTCCCCGGCCGCGGGCGCGAGGCGCTCGTGCAGCCGCTCGCCGGCCTCGGTGAGCCCCACGCGGCGCGTCGTGCGCGAGAAGAGCGGGAGGCCGACGCGGCGTTCGAGCGCGCGGATCGCCTGGCTCACGGCGCCCGTGGTCACGCCGAGCTCCGCGGCGGCGGCGCGGAAGCTGCGGTGCCTCGCCACGGTGAGGAAGACGGTCAGACCCTCGAAGCGGTCCGTCGCGCGGTTCATGGCGCGATTGTATAGCAGCGCTAATCGGCTCGTTTGGCGCCGTGGGTCTACCGGTCGCGGCGGGGCGGGTACATCTAACCAGCGCGCGGCGGGGCATGCCGCCCTGCGCGCAGGGAGAGGACGAAGGAGGCAGCATGGCCATCACCCTGGTGAACCCCAGCGGGTTACCGAAGATCGAGGCGTATCGACAGGTGGCGGTCGCCACCGGGTCGAAGCTCGTGTTCATCGCAGGCCAGGTCGCCTGGGATGCCGACGCGAGGACGATCGGCAGGGGCGACTTCGCCGCTCAGGTCGAGCAGTGTTATCTCAACGTCGCCACCGCCCTGGCCGGGGTCGGCGGCTCCTTCAACGACGTGGCGAAGCTGACCATCTATGCCGTCGGCTGGACTCCCGACAAGATGCCCCTGCTGCTGGAGGGGATCGCTCGGGCGGCCGCGAAGCTGGGAGTCACTCCGGTCCCGCCAGGCACGCTGCTGGGTGTCAGCGCGCTCTCCGACCCCGAGCACCTTGTCGAAGTCGAGGCCACCGCGGTCATCGACTGAGCGCGGCGAGGAGCGGAGCCCCGCCCCGCGCCACCATCGGGCCCCAATGTGAACGTTTACGTGGTCGTTTACGTGAACGTTTACGTGGTCGTTTACGTGAACGTTTACGTGGTCGTTTACGTGAACGTTTACGTGGTCGTTTACGTGAACGTTTACGTGGTCGTTTACGTGAACGTTTACGTGGTCGTTTACGTGAACGTTTACGTGGTCGTGGTCGTGGTCGTGGTCGTGGTCGTTCACGGCCTATCGTTGACGACCACGACCACGACCACGACCACGTAAACGACCACGTAAACGTTCGAATGTGGGAGAACGCGGCGCGACGCTTGGTCAAGTGGCCTCGGGCCGGCGGCGCTTTAGCCCGCGAGTTGCGCGCCGCTTCCCCCGTTGCCGGCGAGCTGGGTCTGGTACAACGCGTGGTAGTGGCCCCCTGCGGCGAGGAGCTCCGCATGCGTGCCGCGCTCGACGATGCGCCCTGCGTTCATCACGAGGAGCATGTCGGCGTCGCGGATCGTCGAAAGGCGATGCGCGATGACGAAGCTCGTGCGCTGGGCGCGCAAGGCGGCCATCGCGCGCTGGACGAGCACCTCGGTCCGGGTGTCGACCGAGGAGGTCGCCTCGTCGAGGATCAGGATCGCCGGGTTCGCGAGGAAAGCGCGGGCGATCGTGATGAGCTGCTTCTCGCCGGCGCTCAGGTTGCCCGAGTCCTCGTTGATGACCGTCTCGTAACCGGCGGGCAGGGCGCGCACGAAGCGGTCGACGTGCGCCGCGCGCGCCGCCTCCTGGATGTCGGCCTCGGTCGCGGCCGCGTTGCCGAACGCGATATTGTCGCGGATCGTGCCCGAGAACAGCCATGTGTCCTGCAACACGATACCGAGCTTCGCGCGCAGCTCGCGGCGAGGCAGGCGCGCGATGTCGACGCCGTCGATCAGGATCCGACCGCCGTCGAGCTCGTAAAACCGCATCAAGAGGTTCACGAGCGTGGTCTTGCCGGCGCCGGTCGGGCCGACGATCGCGACCGTCTGGCCCGGCATGATGGTGAGATCGAGGTCCTCGATCAGGGGCTCGTCGGGCTTGTAGCGGAACGTGACGTGCTCGAACCGGACCTCGCCGCTGACCTTCGGCAGGGCCGCGGGCGGGGTGGCGTCGGGGGACTGTCCCTGTTCGTCGAGCAGCTCGAATACCCGCTCTGCGGAGGCAACGCCCGATTGCAGGACGTTCGTGACCGACGCGAGCTGGCCGAGCTGCTGAGAGAACTGGCGCGAGTACTGGATGAACGCTTGCACGCTGCCGAGCAGCATCGCGCCCGACGCGACGCGCAGGCCGCCGACGACGGCGATCGCGACGTAGGTCAGGTTCCCGACGAAATTGACCGCCGGCATGATGATGCTGGACATGAACTGCGCGCGGAAGCTGGTCTCGAACAGCTCCTGGTTCGTGGACTGGAAGCGCGCCTCGACGTCGCGGCGTCGCCCGAGCACGTTGACGAGCGAGTGGCCGGTGAACGCCTCCTCGATCTGGCCGTTGAGCACGCCGACCTGCGCCCACTGCGCGACGAATTTCGCCTGCGCGCGCTTCGCGACCGCCGCGGTGGTGAGCACCGAGAGCGGCACCGTGAAGAGCGTGATCACCGCGAGCACCGGCGAGATCACGACGAGCATGACGACGATGCCGACGAGCGTCAGCGCGCCGTTCATGATCTGCGTCAGCGTCTGCTGCAGGCCCTGCGCGATGTTGTCGATGTCGTTCGTGACGCGGCTCAACAGCTCGCCGTGCGGGCGGCCGTCGAAGTAGGCGAGCGGCAAGATGGCGAGCTTGTCCTGCGCCTCGGCGCGGAGCTGCCGCACGGTGCTCTGCACGACCTTGTTGAGCAGGTAGCCCTGCAGCCAGGCGAACAGCGACGCGCCGGCGTAGAGCGCCATCACGAGCAGGAGCAGCTCGGCGAGCTCACGGAGCTGGATGCCGCGGCCGGGAACGACGTCCATGTGTCCCACGAGCTCGGCGAGCCGCGCCTGGCCGGAGCGCTGGAGCTCGGCGATGGCCTCGGCCTTCGTGGCGGCCGCCGGGAGGCGAGCGCCGATCACGCCGGAGAAGATGATGTCCGTCGCGTGGCCGAGCAGCTTCGGGCCGGTCAGGCCGAGCCCCACGCTGATCAGCGAGCAAGCGAGCACGACCGCGAGGCGCACGCGCTCGGGGGCGAGGCGGCCGAGGAGGCGCCGCGCGGAAGGCGCGAACTGCTTCGCCTTCTGCGGCGGCGCGGCCCCCATGCCGAAGGGGCCGCGGTGCATCACCGGGGAGCGCGCCCCCTCGGGGGCGGCGGGCGGGGAGCCAGCGTGACGCGCGCTCATGCGGCCACCGCCGTGTCGCGCTGCGAGGCCACGATCTCGGCGTACGTCGGGCACGTCGCGAGCAGCTCGCCGTGCTTGCCCTTGCCGACGATCTCGCCGTTGTCGAGCACGAGGATCTGGTCCGCGTCGACGATGCTCGACACGCGCTGCGCGACGATGATCACCGTGGCGGCGCGCGTGCGCTCGGCGAGCGCGGCCCGCAGCCGGGCCTCGGTGGCGACGTCGAGCGCGGAGAAGGCGTCGTCGAACAGATACACGCGCGGTCGGCGCAGCAGGGCGCGGGCGATCGACAGCCGCTGGCGCTGGCCGCCGGAGACGTTCGTGCCGCCCTGCCCGATCGGCGAGTCGAGCTTCCGCGGCATCGCCTCGACGAAGTCGCGCGCCTGCGCGGCGGCGAGCGCCGCCCAGAGCTGCTCGTCGTTCGCCGCGGGGTCGCCGTAGCGCAGGTTCGAGGCCACCGTGCCGGAGAACAGGAAGGGTCGCTGCGGCACGAGCCCGATGCACGACCACACCGCGTCGAGGGCGAGCATGCGCGCGTCGACGCCGTCGAGCCGGACCTCGCCCCTCGTCGGATCGATGAGCCGCGCGATCAGGTCGAGCAGCGTGGTCTTGCCCGAGCCGGTGCTGCCGATGATCGCGGTGACCTGCCCGGGGCGCGCCACGAACGAGATGCCGCGAAGGACGGGCAGCTCGGCGCCCGGATAGCGGTACTCGACGTCTCGCAGCTCGACGAGGCCGGCCGGCTCGACGAGCGTGACGGGCTGGTCGGGGGCGCGCACGGACGGCTCGGTGTCCAGCACCTCGACGATGCGCTCCGAGCAGGCGGCCGCGCGCGGCAGCATGACGGCCATGAACGTCACCATCATCACGGCCATCAGGATCTGCACCAGGTAGGCGAGAAAAGCGGTCATCGAGCCGATCGCCAGCGTGCCGTCCGCGATCCGGTGCGCGCCGAACCACAGGACGGCGACGCTCGAAGCGTTGAACACGAACATCACGGTCGGGAACATCAGCGCTTGCAGGCGCCCGATGCGCAGCGCGGTCTCGGTGAGGTCGCCGTTCGCGTGCTCGAAGCGCGCCGCCTCGGCGCGCTCGCGCACGAAGGCGCGGATCACGCGCACGCCGGTGATCTGCTCGCGCAGCACGCGGTTCACCGTGTCGATGAGGGGCTGCATCCGCCGGAACTGCGGCATCATCCGCGACATGATCGCGACGACGGCGCCGGCGAGCAGCGGCACCGCGATCGCGAGCAGCCAGGCGAGCGACTCGTCCTCGCGCAGCGCCATCACGATGCCGCCGACGCACATGATCGGCGAGAGGACGAGCATCGTACAGCCCATCATCACCACCATCTGCACCTGCTGGACGTCGTTGGTCGTCCGCGTGATGAGCGACGGCGCGCCGAACCGCGACAGCTCGCGCGCGGAGAACTCGCCGACGCGGTGGAACACCGCCGCGCGCAGGTCGCGACCGAAGCTCATCGCGGCGCGCGCGCCGGCGTAGTTCGCGGCGACCGAGCAGACGATCTGGACGCCGGTGATCGCGAGCATGATCGCGCCGAGCTCCAGGATCCGCGACGTATCACCGAGCGCGATGCCCTGATCGATGATGTCGGCGTTCAGGCTCGGCAGGTACAGCGAGGCGAGCGTCGCCACGAGCTGGAGCGCGACGACGAGCGCGAGCAAGCGCGCCTGCGGGCGCAGGTAGCGGCCCAATAGCTGAATCAGCAAGGCTCCTCCTCTTCGGGGCGGCGGCGGATACCATCGAGCAGGACCGCCACGACCTCCGCGGCGGTCAGGGGCATGCCGTCGGTGATCCGCGGGTGGGTGCCCGCGAACGTCATCATGCGCAGTAGCCGCGCTGCATATGCCGGATCGCAGCGCAGCTCGTCGCGCGACGCCTCGAACAGGCGCTCGAGCTGCACGTGAACCTGCTCATCCTGGCGCGGCGCCTGAGCGCACCCGGACTCGGGGCGCACGGGGGGCGGCATCGTCATGCCGAGCATCGATATGAGCTGCCAGATGCCCTCGACGCGGCGCTGCAGGATCTCGACCGCCTGGATCAAGCGATCGCGCAGCGGCGCCGCGAGATCGATGCGCTCCAGCTCTCGCAGCGTCGGCGCCGGATCGAACAGGGTCGCGATCGCGGCCTGGATCAGCGACTCCTTGTCGGGGAACACGCGGAACAACGTCCCTTCCGCGGTACCCGCAGCCATCGCGATCTGCGCCGTCGTCACGTTGCGGCCGTACAAGCGCAGCAGCGGGATCGTCGCCGCGATGATGCTCGCGCGACGCTCCTCCGGACGCAGGGGAGGAGCTCGCCGGCTAGGTGGTGCCATGCGTCCCGTGTACCGGAGTGAGCGCTCACTCGTCAAGAGTGAGCGCTCACTCATTCGGTCAGCAGACGGGATCGGGGCCTTACTTCGTGGGCAACCTCCGGGTCACGGGCCGACGCGTTCCGTCCCTCGACGGCCAGCCGGCGCGTCCGGCGCGCTGGCCTCGCCCTCGCCCGGCGCGCTGGCCTCGCCCTCGCCCGCCGTCCCCGCCGACTCCATCTGCTGCTCGACGACGAAGAGGACCCCATCAAGGGTGTACCCCGCGACCCGGTTGACGAGGCGGATCGCCACGTGGACGCCGGACACCCGCCCCCGGTGCCGGGGCGCCGCGGCCGGCCCCCGCCTCGCCGGCGCGCAGCATCCGAACGGCGAAGAGCATCGACAGGGGATGGCCGAGGCCACGATGAGCCCAGCGCGGAGATTGCCCGGGAAGGCACCGCTGCCGCGAGAAGCGCTGATGCTCGTAGGCTTGCCCATAAAGGGGTCGCGCAGCTCAGCCGAGAGGCCTCCGACGATGGATTCGTCGTTTCGTTCGGTAATGAACGGCATCAACAATCCGGGCACGTCGACCCAGGGGAGCCAAGTGCCGTAGAGGGCTTTCACAGCTTCCTTTGAGCTTGTATGGCGTCTGAACTCCATGTCTTCCTGCTTGCCGCCCCGCAGGGTTGCGGAGTGGAGGTGCCGCTACTGCAGGCCGAGCAAGAACTCCCGTATGCGGGCCGACACCACACCCCCTGCCTCGAGGAGCATCGCGTGGCCTGTGCGGGGCACGATCATCCACTGGGCACCCGGGATGAGGCGGCGCAGCGTGTCGAGATCGGCACGCAAGGCCATCACGTCGCGTTCGGGCGCGATCACCAGGACCGGCACCCGCACATGGGGGAGGACGTCCGACGCGCGTGCCTCCATCAACGACCGTAGAGACGTCCAGTAAGCGCGGAGGTCCATGGTCCCGACGGCGCGGAGGAAATGCTCCAGCTCCTCCCGAGGCGCCTCGGGCCCGAAGACGCCCGCGGCTTGGCCCAGGGGGAAGAGGGCCCTGGACGCCGTGACGCGGCGCACGACCGGCGCGAACCGAGGGACGATGGGGGCCGCTGTCCGCAGCGCCACACGGAGGGCCGCGCGCGCGCCGGGGATCCGGAAGGCGGCGCTCGACGCGTAGGGGTGATCGGCGCCGCCGGCGATGAGCACCATCGCGCGCACGAGATCAGGGCGGCGGCGATAGAGATCGAGCAGCACGGTGACGCCCATGGAAAAGGCGATGTGCACCGGCGCGCCGGCGAACGTGCTGCGAGCACGGACCGCCTCCGTCACCCGTAGAAGGTCGTCTGCGTGGGTCCGAATGGCGTAGTCGCCCGAGCGCGCTATCTCGCTCTGCCCGTGACCCCGGTAGCTCCAGTGGACCAGGTGGGTCGTCATTGCGAGGGCGCTGACGAGGTGCTTCCAGAAGTTCTCCGTCGTGCTGAGGCCGCTCGTGAGGACGACGGGCGGTCGATCTCGCAGCTGCACCTCGTCGCCTGGGCGCTGGTGCGTGTGCCACGCGATGCGCGTCCCATCGCTTGCGACGATGTGCCGCAGAATCGAACCTTCCATCATGGGAACGGACGGTAGCATGCGCGACCTCGCGATCAGGGCTCGACGAGGTTAGCCTTCCACCTGCCGCCTGGCGTCCCAGGTCCGTGTCGTCGTGGTCGGACTGCCGTGCAGAGCAGCCTCGAGTACCGTAGTGTCCGCCGTGAGCCGTACGTTCCGGTCACTATCGCTGAGCGGCGCGGCCTCGCTGGCGCGTTCAGGCGTGTGCGCGCCCCGGGAAGCCCCGCGCACCGCGACGACGTCGGCGCGCCCGTGAAGTCATTGAAATTGTCGACCTGTCCATTGTCCGCTGTCCGGCACCAGGGAAGAAGCCCAAGGTCGAATTTGCCGTGGGGAACCGGTGCGATCGGTCGTTATCGACGGCATTTCGGCGGGGCATGGCGACGGATCGCAGCCCCTCGGAAGGTGTGAGCCCAACGCGGGCCCAATCACCGAGCTTGGCGCCTGGCGAACTCGGGATGACCGAGATGTCGCCTCGGGCCGCCGTCGTCGCCTCGCTCGCCAGCACCCTGAGCCGCGCCGTCGCCCTCGGGGACGTCGCGGCAGCCCGGGTCGTTCACGAAGCGATCGCTCGGCTGCTCGGGCTGCCGGTGATCGAGCTCCGCACGGTCTGAACTGCTGGCTTGTCTCCGGGGGGACGTTCAAGCGAACCTCAGAGTATGGCGCGCACAGCTCCGGTCCCGAACATCCCGGCCATTCCCGGCATGAACCCCGGCGTCTTCGTGATGGGCGGCGGCGGCGGCGGCGCCGGAGCGGGAGGACCCGGCGGCGGCGCCGGAGCGGGCCGGCAGGGCGCTGGGGGCGGGGGCGGCGGGAACCAGGCGCAGGGCGGCGGCAAGGGCGCCCCGGATCCGCAGCGCTTTCCGCTCTGCGGCACGAAGTCGCACCCGGTCGACGTCGCCACGGGGCGCGCGTTCACCCATCCCATCCTCATCGTCGAGCTGCCCGGACCCTTGCCGCTCCAACTGACGCGCAGCTACAGCGCCCAGGCGCACCGCCGCGACGTCGGCCTCGGGTGGGGATGGGCCCACAGCCTCGGCTGGCGCGTCGAGGAGCGCCGCCGCTCCATCGACGTCTGGACGGACCAGGGCACGCGCGTCTCCTTCCCGAAGTCGCTGCGCACGGGCGATGACGTGGTCTCCTCATTCGGCTTCCGCCTCCGCCGTGAGCCGTGGGGCTATGTCGTCGACCCGAACGACGGGCGGCTCTACGCCTTCTCGGAGAAGCTCGGCGAGCACCTCTACCTGCTCACGGCGATCGAGGACAGGAACAAGAACCGCATCGCGCTCGTGTACGAGGATGGCCAGCTCGTCGAGGTGACGGACAGCGCCGGCCGGAAGCTCCGCGTGCGCAGGGACGGCGCTGGGCACATCGCCTCGATCGAGGTGAAGAACGCGCTGGAGCAGGGGCGGTGGATCGCCCTGGAGAGATACGATTACGACGCGTGCGGACGGCTCGTCACGGCGACCGACGCCGACGGCTTCTCCGCGCGCTACGAGTATGACGACGAGGCCCGGCTCACCGCCGACGTCGATCGGACCGGCCTCTGCTTCCATTTCGTGTACGACGCCCAGGGGCGGTGCATCGAGTCCTGGGGCGACTACCTATCCAGCCCCGATCCGAGCCTGGACCCGGACGTTCCCACGGTGCTCGCCTCGGGCCGCCACCCCGCCAGGGGAGTCCACCACTGCGTCTTCGAGTACCTCGACGAGGACTACACGCACGTCATCGACTCGACGCACGTCGGGCATTTCGCGCACAACGCGTTCGGCCTGCTCACCATGGCGCACGACGCCGGGCCGTCGCCCGTGCGCGCCGTGTACGACGCGCGCGGGTTCCTCGCCGTCCTCGAGTATCCGGACGGCGGCTTCGAGCGCTTCGAGCGCGACGGGCGCGGGAACCTGGTTGGCTACACGAACCAGCTCGGCGCCCGTACGTCGATCGTCCGGGATGAGGCGGGCTCCCCCGTCAAGATCACCGACCCGCATGGAGGGGTGACTCAGATCTTTCGCGACGCGTGGGGGAACCCGGAGCACATTGCGAATCCGCTGGGGCAAACCACCACCTACCGCCCCGACCAGCGGGGCCTGCTGCGCGAGCGGATTGATCCGAACGGGGCGAGGACATCGTACCAGGTTGACGCGCAGGGGAACCTGATCGCGGTCGCGTCGCCGAACGGCGCGGTATGGCGCTTCCGGTACGACGCGCTCGGCCGGGTCACAGGGCGCACCGATCCGGCGGGCGCCGAGACGCGCTTCGTCTACTCCGATCGCGGCGACCTCATCGCGGTGATCGACGCCCAGGGAGGCGTCTCGCGGTATCAGTACGACGGGGAGCGGCACCTCGTGCGGGCCCAGAACCCGAGCGGGCATGTCACCGAGTGGGGGTGGGGCGGGTATCACCGGCTCTGCTGGCGCAAGGACGCGAACGGCCACGTGTCCCGCCTGCTCTACAACCGCGAGGGCGAGCTCACCACGGTCGTGAACGAGATCGGGGAGAAGCACCAGCTCCTTTACGATATCTATGGTCGGTTGATCGAGGAGCGCACGTTCGATGGGCGCGTACTGCGCTATCGCCTCGACGCGGCGGGGCGCCCGACGCGGGTCACGACGGGCGAGTCGATGGCGGCCGAGGCGGCGGGGCCGGCCGTGCATACCGATCTCGCGTACGATCTGGCGGGGCGCCTCGTCCAGCGGACGACCCCGGCGGGCGACGAGCATTTTGAGTACGACATGCTCGGCAACCTGGTCGAGACGCGCTGGCCCGGCGGGCGCATCGAGCTCGAGAGGGATCCGCTCGGCCAGATCGTCAAGGAGATCCAGGTCCTGGGGAGCGAGGCGCACGCAGTCGAGGCGCGGTACGACGCGCTGGGCAACCGGATCTCGCGACGCACAACGCTCGGGCACAGCGAGGCGATCGCGCGCGACGCGATGGGCTCGCGCGTGCGCACAGTGCTGGACGATGCGGCGTTGATCGAGCACGGGCTGGATCCCTTCGGTCGCGAGGTCTTCCGGCGTCTCCCGGGCGGCGGCGCGATCGGGACCTCGTACGACCCGCTGGGCCGCCTCTCGCAGCAGCGCCTCACGCGCCCTGGGGAGCGCCCACCGACCGCGCCGGGCCATCCGGCGTGGGTGGGTGAGCCGCCCGACGCCGTCGTAGCGCTGATGAGCTACCGCCATGATCCGACCGGCGAGCTCGTGGCGCGGAGCGGCGGCGCGCGCGGGGTGACGGAGCTCCGCTACGATCCCGTGGGCCAGTTGCTCGCGATGACGCCCGAGGTGGGGCGGCGCGAGGTGTTCCGTTACGATCCCGCGGGCAACCTGCACGAGGGAGACGGCGCTCCGGAGCGCAGGTACGGCAGGGGCGGGAAGCTCCTCCGGAAGGGGAACACGGAGTACCGCTGGGACGCCGAGGGGCGGCTCGTCGAGCGGCGCGAGGACGCAGGAGGGGACAAGCCGCGCGTCTACCGCTACGGCTGGAGCGGCGCAGGGCTGCTCGAGCGCGTCGATGCGCCGGACGGCGCCCGCGTCGAGTTCGAGTACGATCCGCTGGCGAGGCGTGTCCGGAAGCGAGTCCTCGCGTGGGACGAGGCGGCAGGCGCGCTGCGGCTCGCGCGCGAGACGCGGTTCGTGTGGGATGGAGACGTCCTGGTGCACGAGATCGCGCGCTCTCCGGGCCAGAGCGCGGCCGCGCCTGGGGGCGCTGCGGCCTCGGTGCGGACCTATTGCTTCATGGACGACTCGTTCGTCCCGGCGGCGCACCGCGAGGCCGACGGGCGATGGATTCATTACGTTAACGATCCTGTCGGTACGCCGGAGCACCTCCTCGACGACGCGGGCGAGATCGTGGGCTCGCTGGATCGGCAGGCCTTCGGGCTCGAGGCACCGCGCGACGGCGACGCCAGCACCCCGCTGCGGTTCCCGGGGCAGTACGAGGACGCCGAGACCGGCCTTTACTACAATCGCTATCGCTATTACGACCCGGCCGATGGCATGTTCGTCTCCCCGGATCCGCTCGGCGTGGCCGGAGGGTCGGGTTACTACGGTTATGCGGTCAACCCGTTTGCATGGATCGATCCTTTCGGCCTCGCGTCGCTGCGCGAGGCCGAGCGGCTGCTGGAAGACTCCGAGAATCGTAGCTTCGGGAACAACGTGGGGCACGCGCGCGCGCACGTGCCGGGCCCGGGACAGGATCCGTCCGCGCTCGCGACCTCGCGGCCGACAAAGCAGACGAACACGGTCTTCCGCTCGCGCAACCAGGCGCTGCGCTCGCTGCGGGACATCATGACCCGCGACGACGCGGCCCTCCGCTCCCTCGCGCCGGGGCAGGTGCACTCGGGATCCTACACGCCCAGGGAGACGCTAGAAGGGCTGGAGTCCCAGTCAGGGCAGCCTGCGCAGCGCGCGTGCGTGAATCGCGTCACCTACTCGATCGGGCGCCTTCCGAACGGTCAGCTCCACCTGCTACATTTCGCTCCTCGCCAATCATGAGCTCATCCAGCCAGCGAACCCTCGTCATTCTCGACGAGCGCGGCGCCGCCGCGCGCCTCCCGTCGCAGATCGCGTCGCTCGTGCAGGGGTACCGGATCATCTACCTCTCCGACACGCGCCACACCCCCTACGGCACGCTTTCGCGGGTGTCGGCGGCCCGCCTCGTGCTCCTGTGCCTCGACCTGGTGCGGGGATACGGCATCTCCGCGGTGCTGCTGGCCAGCGCGGCGGCGTCCCGCGCGGCGCTCCCGGCCGTGCGGATAGCGTGCGGGCGGGCAGGAATCGCGCTCCACGAGGGCGCCTCGCTGGCCGCCAGGGAGGTGGTCCGCCGGCACCGCTTTGGCGACGTCGCCGTGCTCGGAGGCGAGATCGTGGATGAGCGCGCCGTCGCCAAGGCGCTCGCCGAGGCAGGGCTCTCGGCCCGCGCGCGGGCGGTGCCGCTCGATCTCGCCTCGCTGGGCGAGGCGGGCAAGGACGTGCTGGGCCGGCTCGTGGAAGCGCAGCGCGCGCAGGTGGGGACGTACGTGCTCGGCTCGTCGGGAGCCGCGAGCGTAGCGGATCTGATCCGCCGGTCCGATCCAGACGCCGTGATCGTCGAGACGGACACGGCGCTCGCGACGGAGGTCGCCGTGGAGCTGGAGGCCGAGCCGGCGACGGGGAAGACGGCGTCCTCGGTGATTCGCTGCGCGACCGAGGCGTCCGAGCACTGGCAGGAGCGCATCGCGGAGCTCGCCGGTGTCGCGCCCGACGCCGTGGTCGGCCGGTGGGTCATGCCGGCGGGACCGGGCGAGGGGCCCTTCGCCGTCGCCATGGATGAGGACGGGGATCCGCTCGACTGAGGCGGCCGCGCGACACTGCCCGGGCTCAATGAGCTGGGGAGTCGGGACCTGGCGCGGGTCGCGCACCTCATCCCAGCAGCTTGTCCGTGAACGCGACGGAGAACCGCGCTTCGCTCTTCCCATCGCCTCGGCAACGTCCCGTCTGGCGCCGTCCCCGAGCGACGCTGCCGCCCCCGCCGTGGTGGACGCTGAAGCATCCGACGTCGGCCGGTTGGGTCCGCGTTGGGCCACACCCGAGGAGGATCCAGCCGCCCGTGTCCCGTAGAGGTATTGAGAATTGTTGGCCTTTCCGTCGCTCGCTCCGCCGCACGAGTGACGAGGCCCAAGGTCGTCCGCGGTTGTGTTCCTCCGGTGGTCCCCCGGGTCAGCGCGCGCCGGAGAGCCTGGCGATGAACCCGCGGGACTCGTTATCGCTCTCGCTCCCGAGCGGCGCGTCGAGCCCGTCGAGGTGGAGCGCGCCCGTCACGGTGCCGGCGACGTAGACGGGCCCGCCGAGCGCCCCGTCCACCGCGACGACGCGGAGGGCGACGGTGCCGGCTCCTTCGACCTTGGCCGCGGAGATCAGGTTGCCCTGCGCGTCGAGCCGCATCAGAAACCCCGCCCGCTTCTGGGACGTCGTGAGGCTCCCGGCGCTCCCCAGCGGGATCGCGCCCGTGAACTCCCCCGTGACGTAGATCGCGCCGGCGCCGTCCACCGCCACGCCGGCCGCGACCTGGCTCTCCTTGCCGTCGCCGAACCCGCGGCTCCACACGACGCCCTTCCTCGAGACGCGCGCGACGAAGAAGCTCTCCGTGTCCCCCGCGTCGGGCAACGCCGGGCAGCCGCCGCCGAAGTCGACGACCCCACGGTACGAGCCGGCGATCACGACGTCGCCGCCCGGGAGCAGCGCGGCGCCGTGCTGCGCCACCTGCTGATCCCCCTCGAGGCTCAGCGTTGTCACGTCGACGAGAGCGCCGCTGATCGCCGCGTAGCGCGCGACGAAGACGTCGCGCTGCTCCGCGGCGAAGGGGGTGTCCCCGCCGAACGTGACCGCTCCGTCGAGCGACTCGTAGTCGCCCACGACCGTCACGAGGTTGCCGGCCGCCTTCGGGTTGACGGGGAGCGCCTTGACGGTCACGGCCGCCCGCGGCCCGAGGCGGTGTTGCCACTTGCACGCGCCGTCCGCCGGGTAGAGCGCGGCGAGCAGCGCCGACTCCGCCGGGACGCTCTTCAGCTCGCACGGGCCGAAGCTCCGGGCGGCGTCCGACACGTCGACGGCGAAGACGACCGCCTCGGAGCTCGCCGCCATGGCGCGCGCCGTCGTGTTGTGCTGCGCGTCGAGGCTCCACGCCCACCCGCAACGGCCGTTCGCGTCGAGCGCCGCGACGAAGCTCGTCGTGTAGCTGGTGGCGACCAGCGGAGGGCCGACGCGGCACGCGTCGAGGAGCCCACCGGGGAGATTGGTGGCCCCCGCGGCCTCCCCGGCCACGTAGGTGGCGCCGTTGCTTGCGGCCAGGTGCAAGCCCCAGACATCGTTCGCCGACAGCCCGTACCGGGAATCGTTGGCCCCGCCGGAGGTCCACTTCGCGACCGAGAAGCGAAACGCCCCGCTGGCGAGGACCTCCGTGATGACCGCCGTCAACGCGCCGTCCGACGCCGCGAGATCGCCGACGTCGAAGCCGAGCGTCGCTCCCCAGCTGGCCGACGGCTCGACGAGGGTCCCCTCGGCGTCGCTGCACAGCGGACCCCCGCCGCCGCTGCCCCCGCCGCCGCCCCCGCCATCGCCGCTGCTGCCTCCGCCGCCGCTGCCACCCCCTCCGCTGTCGCCGCCTGCTCCTCCGGCGCCCGCACCCCCGGCGCCCTCACCACCGGCGCCCGAGCCTCCGGCGCCGGGGCCCCCCGAGGAGGAGGCCGAGGCGGCGTCCGCGCTGGACTCCGACGGAGCCAGCTCGCCGACCTCCAGCCCGATGAGCGCGTTGCAGCCTCCCGCCGCCGCGGCGAGCAGGCAGGCGCACGACACGACGGATCGGATGGCGCGCGGTTCGGGTCTCATCGGATCGGCTCTCCGTTGCGTGACATCCTCGAGCCGCCGCCGAGGCAGCGCAGGCTCAATGACATTCCCTGACGTAATTGGGAAAGGTGATGGTCGACTTGCAGGTGAGGTCGCAGGAGCCGAACGGGCCCCGGCTTCCACACGGGACGTCGCTCAGAAACACGCTGCTCTTCGCGGTGCAGACGAGCAGGCCAGTGCATTTGACGGAGTCGAACTCCGTCTCCTCCCCGCCGCTGCAGTCGTAATCGAAGCTGCGTCCCGGAGGGATCGGCGTGTCATAGAAGGTGCTCGGCTGGTTCGGGTGGACCGAGGGGTTGTCGTCGTTGCAATCGTCTCCGCCCTCGCACGCGGTCGACAGATAGCCGTCCCCGTCGGCGTCGCAGTCGACGGTGCCGCCGCTGGCGCTGGAGGTCGCCGGGCCGGCGCTCGTGCTGGAGGTCGTCGAGCCGCCGCCGGCGCCGGAGGTCGCCGGGCCGGCGCTCGTGCTGGAGGTCGCCGAGCCGCCGCCCGAGCCGGAGGTCGCCGGGCCAGCGCTCGCGCTGGAGGTCGCCGAGCCGCCGCCCGAGCCCGCGGAGCTGCCGCCGACGCCCGGCGCGTCGCCGCCGGCGCCCGTCGAGCCGTCGCCGTTCCCGCCGGCGCTGGAGGTCGCCGAGCCGCCGCCGGGGCCCGCCGCGCCCGAGGATGCGGCGGCGGTGCTCGCCGATTCCGTGGCGCCGCTCGCGTCGCCCGTGCCGGTGCTGGAGCGTTCCGTGAAGGTGGCGTCGGGGAATCCACAGCTGAGTCCGGCAGGGAGGGCCAGGCAAAAACAGACGAGGCGGTGGAGCGAGCGCATCCTCTCATGGAAGCTGCCAGTCCCCCCTTCGTCAACCCGGGCCGGAATGCGCGCCGCTGCGGTCCGGTCGCAGGCTCCGTGTCGTCGTGCGGAAATGTCATGGACTGCTCGTGGGGTGCGCAGGCGTCCGCGCATGGCGCTCACGGCAACCCCTTCACCCGGGCGATGAACCCTTCGCCCGACGCAGCGCTGGAATGGTCGCTGGGGACGAGAGAGAACGTCTCCGTCAGCTCACCGCCGATGGTGAAGGGATCGCTGATCGTCGCGCCCGGCGCGACCGCCCACACGCCCACGGTGCCTGTCCCCGCGAACGCGGTCGCGGAGAGGACGTTGCCGCCGGGATTGAGCACGATCAGAAAGCTCTGCAGTTCGTCCGCCCCGGCCGTGAGGCTCTCGCCGTTCCCCAGGGCGATCTCGCCCTCGAGCGTCCCGGCGATGTAGATCGCGCCTGCTCCGTCCACCGCCAGACTGACGACCATCTGATCTCGCTTCTCGTCGCCGAACCCGCGGCTCCAGACCACTCCCTCCTTCGAGACGCGCGCGACGAACGAGTTCTCCGTGTCTCCCGTGGGAGGCAGGAGCGGGCAGTCGTCCTCGAAGCTGAAGGACGGCCCGGTGTAGGTCCCGGCGACCACGACGTCGCCGCCCGGGAGCAGCGCGGACCCGTGCCGCGCCGCCGCCTGGCTCCCAGCCGCCGTGAGCGGGATGAGGCCCGTCAGGGCGCCGTCATCGAGCCGGAAGCGCGCGACGAACAGGTCGCGATCCGGCGCGCGGGGGAGCGTTCTCCCCTGGATGTCGAGCGGCCCGTCCGGCGCATCGTAGTCGCCGACGACGAGCACCTCGCCGGTCTCCGGCGCGGCGATGACCTCCGCGACGTGCACGGCCGCGGAGGATCCGAGCGCGCGGCTCCACCGGCACTTGCCGCCTGCGTTGAAGGTCACGAGATCCGTGACCCCGCGCTGGTCGGCGGCCCCGAGGACGCAATCGTCGGTGGTCGCGCTCGTCGCCCGTGATCGCGAGACGGCGAGGGCGACCCGGTCGGCCGTCGCCGCGAGCCCGAGCGGGTGGGCGTTGGACTCGGCCTCCACGCTCCAGGCCCACCTGCACTTGCCCAGCGCGTCGAGCGCCAGCAGGAAGCTCGGCTTGCGGCCGGTGTCCGCGCCCGCGCTGGCGGTGCACCTGCCGCCGGACGCGAGCAAGGTGAGGGGAGCTTCCGACCAGGCGGCCACATAGGCGAGGTCCGAGACGACGGCCAGGTGCTCGGCCGAGACGCTGCCGAGCATGTCGCCGGTCGTCGTCCCGTACGCGCTATCGCGGACCCCGGACGCGCTCCACCTCGCGACCGAGAACCCCGTCCTGATCTTGGTGGGCTCGCTGGCGAGCTCCCGGCTCTCCTTGATCAGGGCCGTCACCTCGCCGTCTCGCACCGCGAGGCCGACGACCGACAGGCCGGACAGCTTGCCCCACTCTCCCGCGGGTGCCCGGACGGCTCCCTCGCGGGTGTAGCTGCACAACGCCTCGTTCCCGCCGCCCGAGCCGCCCTCGCCGGCGCCGCCCTCACCGGAGCCGCCCTCGCCTGAGCCGCCGCCGCCGGAGCCGCCCTCGCCGCGACCGCCTTCGCCTCCTGCGCCGCCGGCCGACACGCTCGAAGCGGTCGCGCCCGCGCCGCCCGTCGAGGAGTCGAGCTCGCCGACCTCGAGCCCGATGATCGCGTTGCAGCCCCCCGCGGCCGCGGTGATGAGCAGCCCGGCGCAGAACATGGGTCGAGTGCTCCTGAGATCGCGCTTCATCTCCCGTCTCCTGGTGGCGCGGCGTCGCCGGCAGCTCTCGCCTCGCTCGCCACCATCGACTTCATGGCGAGCGTCGCTCCAGGAGTCGAGAGGGTTCCGGCGCATCCCCCACCGAAAGGCGCGCTCTCCGCCGTCCGCCATCGGCCGGAGCGCGCGCCGCGGCGATCCGGTCGCGGCGGCCGACGCGGGGGGCGGGCGTCGAGCGCTCACGGCCCGGCGCGCCGGACAGCGGGGATCACCGCGCGCCCGGGAGCTCGGCGACGAACCCGTGCCCCATCGCGTCGGTGAGCGGCGGGTCGCGCCCGATATCGAGGGTGCTGCCCAGCTCCCCGCCGAGATAGAGGGCGTCGCCGGGGGCCGGGCCGGGCGCGGACGCCCACACGTAAGCGTCGCCCGTCCCCTTCAGCTCGGAGGCGGAGACGACGTTGCCGCGGGCGTCGAGCACGATCAGAAACCCGACCATCGGATCGGCGTCCGTCGCCGGAGCGACGAGCTTCCCGCCGTTCCCGAGGTCGATCTCGCCCTGGTAGTTCCCCGTCACGTAGATCAGGCCATCGGGGGCCGCCGCCACGCTGGTGACCCACTGCCGATGCCCCGCGTCGCCGAACCCGCGGCCCCAGACCACGGACGGGCCGGAGACGCGCATGACGAAGAAGTTCTCCATGTTCGGCGCGTCCTCGTCGGGCGCCGGCGGGCAGCCCTCGCCGAAGTCGAGCGAGCCGGCGTAGGAACCGACGATCACGACGTCGCCGCCCGGGAGCAGCGCGGCCCCGCGCTGGTCCACCTCCTGACGCCCGGGGAGGGGGAACGCGTCGATGCCCTTGAGCGACCCCTCGGTCAGCGCGAAGCGCGCAACGAACACATCGCGATCCTGCGAGGGAGGGAGCAGCGCTCCCCCGACGACGTAGCCCTCCTCCCCCTCGTAGCGGCCGACCGCCAGCACCTCGCCGCGCGCCTCGTCGACGAGGAGCCCTCCGACGGTCACGGCCGGCGACGGGCCGATGGGCATCCCCCACAGGCAACCGCCCGCCGCCGGATCGATCGCGGCCAGCCCGACGGACGTCTCCGCGCCGCCCATCGCGAGGGTGCACGTGCCGTCGTTCACGCTCGGCCCCTTCACCGAGGCGGCGATCACCACCGCGCCGGGCGCCGCCGCGAGGCCGAGCGGGGTGGAGGTGGCGCCGCCGTTCGGCGACCACGCCCACCGGCACTGGCCCTTCTCGTCGAGCGCAGCGAGGAAGCTCGGGTGAGAGAGCGCGCGCCCGGTGATGACGCACCCGGTGGACGCGCCGGACAGCTGGGGGCTGCTGTCCGACCACCCGGCCACATAGGCGAGCCCCTGGCCGATGGAGAGGTGCGTGGCCTTGATGTCGCCTTCCAGCAGATCGGTCGCCGTCAGCCCATACCCGGCATCGCGGGTGCCGCCGCGCGCCCACCGCGCGACGGAGATCGTGCCCTTCTCGTTGACGATGGCCGTCACCCCGTCGCCGTGCGCCGCGACGTCGGCGACGTCGAGCCCGAGGGTCGTGCCCCAGCGCGCCTGCGGCCCGCGGATCGCGCCCTCGCGATCCCCGCTGCAGAACGGCGCCTCGCCGCCGCCCCCGGCGTTGCCGCCCGCGCCCGCGCCGCCGCCGTCGCCGTCGCCTCCGCCGCTGCCGCCCGCGCCGCCGCTGTCGCTGCCGCCGCCCCCGGCGTTGCCGCCCGCGCCCGCGCCGCCCGTGCCGCCCGTTGATGCGTCCAGCTGGCCGACCTCGAGGCCGATGAGCGCGTTGCAGCCTCCCACGCCCGCCGCGACGAGCAGGACGGCGGAGAACACGGCTCGGACGCTCCTCTGATCCCGCTTCACCACCCGGGCCCCTCCCTCGCGGCGGCGCCGCGCAGCTCCCGTCAAAAGACGACCGTCGCCACGGCGCCTCCCGGCACCACGCCGATCGTGGCCCGGGGCGGGGCAGACCCTTGCCCCGAGGAGGGCGCCGTGAAGACGAGCACCGCGCCCGTGCCCAGCGCCGCCGCCCCGACCAGGAATGCGACCGTCGAGATCGTCCCCGCGGTCACGCCCTGCTTCTGCAGCTTGATCCCCTGATCCAGGCAGACGTTGTCCTCGTCGCAGTACGCCTCTGCGTCGGCCTTCTTTCCGATCGCGCGCGCGCCGAACACGGCGCCGACGCCGATCCCGACCGCGCCGACGCCGGCGCTGATCCAGCCGGCCGTCCGCCGGGGCGAGCCTCCCGCCTCCTGCGGCGCTGTCCTCGGCGGGAGCGCAGGCCCCGCGCTCGCGGCGGCCGCGGGCCCCTCCGGCGCCACGAGCAGCTCGATCTGCGCGCCCTCGGCGAGCTGCACCGTGAAGGTCTTCTGCTTCCGGCCCGGCGCCGCTGCCGTCACGTGGACCTCCCCCGGATCCACCGGCAACGGCGAGCCCAGCGAGCCCGCGCCGACCGGGACCCCCGCGCGCTGCACCGCCGTGTCCGCGGGCGCCCCCGGCGCGAGCCGGATCGTGAGCCTCGGGACGCGGGCCTCGAGCGCCGCTGCGCGCGACTGGGCGATGGGGCGGCGGTCGTCGTTCGCGGGCAGATCGCGCGCGAGCTGCCGGAAGATCGACCACGCGGTCGCGACCCTGCCGCGCTTCTCCTCGCAATCGCCGAGGTTCAGCAGGGCCCCGGGCGCCGGATCGAGCTCGTAGCTCTCCCGGAATTTCGGGCACGCGGCGTCGTAGTCCTTCGCCTGCAGCGCCGCCCTGCCGGCGTCGAACAGCGCCTCCGCGGCCGCAGGATCGCGCCCCTGCGCGGAGGCGTCGGGGCAGGCGAGGAGCACGGCTCCTCCCACGGCGAGCACCTCCGCCGGGAATCGTCTACGCGAGCTCGATCTACGCATCCGTGCGGCCTCAACGTCTCCGGTTGTACGGGTCCTCCGCCGGCGTCGGCGCGGGGGCCGGCGTCGGCGTTGCGGGCGCCTTCGTCGCGGTCGCGGGGGATCGCGCCCTGCCCCCGGCGGCGGGCCGCGGCGCGGCCGCGCTCGCGCTCGCCGGCGCCGCGGCCGTCGTGGGCGCGGCCTCGGGCTCCGGCGTGGTCGCGGGCGCGGACGGCGCGATCGCGGGGACCGCATCGCCGGATGGCGCCGGCTGCACGCCGGCCCTGGGCGAGCCTGCGCTGTCGGGCGGCGCCGTCGTGGCCCCGGCGCCCGCGGTGAGGCGCGGCTCGGCCTCCACCGTGGAGCCATGCGACGGATCTTCCGCGCCCCTGGCGCCAGCGCGCTGCCACCACACGAGCGCGACCAGGGCGCCCACGGCCAGCGCGCCGGCGCCGGCGAGGAGCGCGCCCGTGACCGCCGCGCGCGGCGCGGAGCGCTCCCCGCTGGCCGAGCGCTCCACGACCGGCGAGACCGTGCCGGTGCTGGCCGCGCCGCCGCCGGCCGCGACGCCGCTGGCGGTGCCCGCCGCGGCGAACTCCGTGCCGCGCGGCCCGCTCCCGGGACCTCGCGCCTGCGCCGACGGGCGCCCTGGAGGATCCGAGTGCAGGAGCGCGCGCCCGTGCTCCGAGTGCAGGGGCGCGCGTCCGGGAGGGGGCGCGCCCGGGGCCGGATCGAGCGCCGCGCCGCCCCGCGCCTGGCGGAGCGCGCGCTGCATCGCGCTGGCGTTCGGCCAGCGGCGGTCGGGGTCGAACGCGAGCGCCACGTCCATCACGCCGGCGATCGGCGGGGGCAGGGCCGGCAGGACGCTGCCCACGGGCGGCGCCGGCTGCGTCATCGCCGCGAGGAGCAGCAGCGGGAGCGTCTCGGCCTCATGCACGTACCGCCCCGAGAGGAGCTGGTACATCGTGCTCCCGACGGCCCACAGATCGCTGCGCGGGTCGACCCTGTCCCACTGCCCCCTCGCCTGCTCCGGCGGCATGAACTGCGGCGTCCCCATCAGGGTGCCGGCGCGCGTGGAGGCGTTCGCCGGCGAGGAGAGCTCGCGCAGCCGCGCGATGCCGAAGTCGAGCACCTTCAGCTGGCCCTGGCGCGTGAGGAACAGGTTGTCCGGCTTGAGGTCGCGGTGCACGATCCCGCGCTCGTGCGCGACGGCGAGCACGTCGAGCAGGTCGTCGGCGATGCCGAGCACGTCGCTCACGGCGAGCACGCCGCCCGGCTCCCGCGCGCGGCGCGCCTCGACGGTCTCGCCCTCGAGCAGCTCCATCACCAGGAACACGGAGCCGTCCTCGGTGACGTCGTCGTCGAGCACCCGGACGATGCCCGGGTGCTCGACGCGGTTGGCGACGTAGCCCTCGCGCAGGAAGCGCGAGCGCGCCTCCTCGTCCTCGGACAGCTCGCGGCGGAGGATCTTCACCGCGCCGCGCATCCCGTTGCGGTGCGTGGCGGCGTAGACCATGGCCATCCCGCCGAAGCCCAGCAGGCGCTCCAGCCGCCACTTGCCGCGCAGGACCTGGCCTACGAGCGCCTCGGGCCGGAAGCCTTCAGGGTTGACCCGGGTCATCGGCGAGGATCACCCCCGGCCCGGGCGACGTGGGTCGTCGCCTCGCCCGTGAGGCCAGCGGAGCCAGCGAGGCCGGCGCGGCTTTGGCGACGGGGACGGCTGACGGGCGCGCGAGGCATGACCGGCGCATGTTACCCCGGTCTGCCGCCGCGGTGCGTGAAACCGTCCAAGGTACGCCCGCGCGCTCGCCGGAACGGGCGGATCCCGCGCCTCGCGGGCAGCGGCGCGGGGCCCGACGCGCCCGACGACCTAGACGTCGCGCGCGAACGGGGACGCTTCGCCGGCCTCACAGGGGCCTCACAGGGGGGATCGAGCGAGCATGCGCAACACCACGAGGAAGCGCCGGCGCGTCGCCAGCCCGCCGCCCGGCGCGCCGAGGTGACGCGCCTGCGCCCGGGGGGGGCGCTGCCTCCGGAATTCACCGGAACCGCAGGCGCACACGTGCTACGCCCGGCGCCGCTGAGATGATCACGCTCGAAAAGCTCACCAAGCGGTACGGTCCCAAAATTCTCTTCGAGAACGTCACGATGCGCTTCGACCCCGGCAAGCGCTACGTGCTCGTCGGCGCGAACGGAGCGGGGAAATCGACGCTCCTCAAGGTCATCTCCGGCGAGGAGGAGTCGGATCAGGGCTCGGTCGAGATCCCGAAGCAGCTCCGCGTCGGGGTGCTCAAGCAGGACCATTTCGCCTACGAGTCCTGCCGGATCCTCGACACGGTCCTGATGGGCAACCGGGCGCTCTGGGACGCGATGCAGGAGCGCGATCGGCTGTACGAGGTCGAGATGACCGACGAGGTCGGCATGCGGCTGGCCGAGCTCGAGGGCACGATCGGCGAGGAGGACGGCTACACCGCCGAGTCGCGCGCCGCCGAGATCCTCGAGGGGCTCGGGATCGCGACCGCCCGGCACACGAGCGCGGTGAGCACGCTCGCGGGCGGGTACAAGCTCCGCGTCCTCATCGCCCAGACGCTCTTCGGGGGCGCGGACGTCCTGCTCCTCGACGAGCCGACGAACCACCTCGACCTCGACTCGATCCGCTGGCTCGAGTCGTACCTGACCGACACCTTCCGCGGCACGCTCCTCGTCGTCAGCCACGACCGGCACTTCATGAACGCGATCGCGACGCACGTCGCCGACGTCGACTACCAGACGGTCACGCTCTACACGGGCGACTACGACGACTTCATCGAGCAGAAGACGACCGGCAAGCGCCAGTCGGAGGCCGACGCCGCGCAGAAGAAGAAGAAGATCGCCGAGCTCAAGGACTTCGTGGCCCGCTTCGGCGCGAGCGCGAGCCGGTCGAGCCAGGCGCAGTCGCGCGTGAAGGAGATCGAGAAGCTCGAGGCGGGCATCCAGGTGCGGCGCTCGAGCGTCGTGCGCCCGTACATCAAGTTCGAGATCGAGAAGCCCTCCGGCCGCGACGTGCTGCGCGTCGAGGGCCTCTCCAAGGGCTTCGGCGATCGGCGCGTGATCCAGAAGCTCGATTTCAACCTGAACCGCGGCGACAAGCTCGCGGTCATCGGGCCGAGCGGCATCGGCAAGTCGACGCTGCTCAAGCTCCTCGTCGGCGAGTACACGCCGGACGCCGGGGCCGTCACGTGGGGCCACGACACGAACGTCGGCTACTTCGCGCAGGATCACCACGAGGCGATCGAGGCGGGGTTCACGGCCTACGACTGGCTGTACCGCTTCGACCCGACCGCCCCGAAGGAGCACGTGCGCTCGGTGCTCGGGAAGCTGCTCTTCAGCGGCGAGGCCGGGCTCAAGAAGACGGAGAACCTCTCCGGCGGCGAGGCGGCGCGCCTGTTCCTCGCGAAGCTCATCCTGGTGAAGAACAACATCGTCGTGCTCGACGAGCCGACGAACCACCTCGACGTCGAGAGCATCGACGCGCTCCTCCAGGCGCTCGTCGAGTACAAGGGGACGGTCGTCGTGACGAGCCACGACCGGCACTTCGTGGGCAAGCTCGGCACCCGCGTGCTCGATCTGTCGGCGAAGGAGCCGCGCGTCTTCAACGGCACGTACGACGAGTACCTCGAGGGGCCGGGGAACCCGGAAGCGCTGAAGAACGCCAAGGCCTCGTAGCGCGCCCGCCGGAGCCCTGGGCGCGCGAGCCGCCCTGGGCGCGCGAGCCCCGGGACGTGTTCGAAAGCGCGCTCCAGGGCCCGTGCGGAGCCGTTCGTCCGCTCGGGGCACGGCCACGGTGGCTATCACCGTGGCTCGACCTCCCTCTCAACTGCTCTCTCCACCGAGCTCCGACCGGCGCAGACGCAACGAACGCTGGGAGACGCTCACGTACCTGTGCGGGGCGTGGTCGTCCGACGAGAACGGCAGCTGCAGTCGGCGGACCAGGGAGAGCCGCTGCTCGACCCAGGCCAGGACGTCCACCGCGGAGCCGAAGAGCGCCGTGTCGGCCCGCCGCACGGGCTGCTCCGAGAACACCCAGCCTGCCGCGCTCGATCGGAGCTCGTGACCGAAGTGCTCGACCCTCCCGATCGACGGCGGAGGGAACATCGGCACGCTGTCATTGGCATGGATATCGCGGAGCGTAAGGATATGGCGGTAGAGCAGGTGTCCGTAAGTATTCTGACATCTCCGGGCCGAGATCTCGTTTCCGATGCGCGGCTGCCCGTACGTGTAGATGCCGCGCACCACGTTCCTGATGTCCTCGTGCTCCTTGTCCTGGAAGATCATGGCCGCAGCGAGGGCCGCCAGCGCGCCACCCAGGCCGTGTCCTGTGATGTAGAGCGCCTTCAGGTGGTACTTGAGGCGCTCGCCGGCCGCGTCGGAGCCTGCGGGGGCGTCCACCGATACGAGCTCGCCCTCCTGGTCGACGACCGATCGCGCGTTCATCGCCCTCCTCAGACGGCAGGCGATGTAGCGCGCCATCGGCTTGCGGCTGCGGTAAACGCCGCTCCGCACGGCGTCCCACGCGTGGAGCCGATCCGGCGCGACGCTGGCGTCAGCCAGCCGGTCGATGGGGTTCGCCGGCTCTGTGCCGCGGAAACACAGGATCGCCGCCGAGCCATCGACGTGCTGGAGGAGCGATGCGCTCGTCCGCGCGAAGCGGGCATCGTTGTTCAGCGTGATGGCGTAGCACCGGTTCTCGAACCCGAGGCTGTTCATGACGTCGTGGAGCATCTGCGGGTCCGCGTAGGACCACGCCGACGCGAGCGAGAGGGCATACGCGATCGCCTCGTCGTACTCTCGCTCGTTCCGCTCCATCTTGCCCAGCAGGTCGATGGCCCTCCCGCTGGCAGGGGCCCCTTTGCGCTCCTCTCGGCGCTCGACGTTGGTGACGAACATGATGTGCTGTCGCTTTCTGCGCTCGGTGGGGGCGGCGCCACTGTGCCATTTGCTCCGGACGACCCGAGCCGGCCTCGCCGCGAGCCCTCGATGCGTTGAATCCCGAGGCGATCCCTTCGATGACGATGGGTGCGTTTCTGTGCGCGTTCAGGCGACGCAATTCGAATTCGTTGATGGTGATTGCGAGCGCGTGAGTTATCTCACGGCTGCTGGCCATCGCTTGCAGAGTAAGGAATCGCACGCTGCATCAGGATCACGTCGAGCCAGCGGTCGAACTTGTGCCCGACGTCGCGGAGCAACCCGGCGTCCTCGAACCCGAGCGCGCGGTGCAGCGCGACGCTCGCCGCCTGGTCGCCGGCGATCTGCGCGATGATCGTGCGGTGGCCGAGCGAGATCGCGCGGCTCACGAGATCGGCGAGGATGCGGCGCCCGAGCCCCCGCCGCTGGAGGCCGTCGCGCACGTAGACCGAGTTCTCGACGGAGCGGGCGTAGGCCTCGCGCGGGTTCCACTGGGAGAGCGAGCCCCAGCCGACCACGGCTCCGGCCCCGTCGCCCTCGACGGCCACGGTGGCGGGGTGCAGGGGGCCGTGCGCCGCGAGCCAGGCGCGCCGCTCCGCCGGGGTCGGGACGATGGTGGCGAAGGTGCAGGTCGAGCGCTCGACGTAGAACGCATAGATCTCCTC
Source organism: Sorangium sp. So ce693 (assembly GCF_051521375.1). NCBI lineage: Bacteria > Pseudomonadati > Myxococcota > Polyangiales > Polyangiaceae > Sorangium > Sorangium sp. So ce693. Next base: position 8,447,561 of record NZ_CP150347.1, on the reverse strand, counting down.
GATCGCCGCGAGATCGGCCTCGGTCGCCAGGCGGATGCGCACGCTGTCGCCTGGCGCCGGGAGGGGCGCGAGGTCGGGCGCGACGAACGCGGCGCGGGCGTCGTCCGAGAGCAGCCGCGCGCGAGAGTAATGGGCGAAGAGCGCCTTGCTGCTGCGGTAGCGGTCGAGGAGGCCCTCCGCGAGGTCGTGGACGGCGGCCCCTCGGTGCTCGGCGGCGTGGCCGGCGACGAGCGTGAGCCAGGCGGCCGTGATCGTCTCGTGGTAGCCGTAGGTCGGCGGGTGCCGGGCGTTGAAGGCCTGCAGCGCGGAGCGCATGCGCGCGAGCGCCCCCTCGGGCCCGTGGGCGCGCACGTAGTGCAGGGCGAGGAGCAGGTGGCGCGCGTGCGAGAAATCGCGCTGCGCGATCGCGGCGCCCTCGATGGCGGCCGCGAGCGCCGCGAGGTCGCGCTCGTCGAGCGGACGCTCGCGGCGATCGCCACGATCGCCACGATCGCCGGGATCACTTCGATCCGCGAAGGGCGGCAGTCTCTCGTCGCTCACGGCGCCTCCTTCCGGGAGGCCCCGCGGCCGGGCGCCTTGCGGGGGCGCGCTTCGCCGTCGCGCGCCTCTTCGGACGGCAGGGGCGGGAGCGCGGTCTCCTTGGCGGTGGACAGGACGACCGTCGTGCGCGTGCGCACCACGCCGTCGTGGGCCTTGAGCTCCTGCGTGAGCAGGCGCTCGAGCGCCTCGGTGTCACGGCAGCGCACCTTGAGCAGGTAGTCCTCGTCGCCGGCGACGTGGTGGCACTCCTGGATCTCGGGCGCGCGCTCGACGGCGCGCAGGAACTCGCCCCGACCGCGGCGGTTCGCGATCGAGACGGAGATGAAGGCCGTGAGCCCGGCGCCCACGGCCCGGGCGTCCAGGCGCGCCTCCCACCCCGTGATGACGCCGCGCTCCTCGAGCCGCCGCACCCGCTCGGCCGCGGCGGGCGCCGAGAGGCCGACCGCCTCGCCGAGGTCCGCCCACGACCGGCGGGCGTCGCGGGCGAGGAGGTGGATCGCTTTCAGATCGATGGCATCCATGGTTGCTGTCATTGGAAGTGAATGCAGAATCGAATGAAAATTTTCGATTTGCAAGTCAGGCGCAGCGAAGCGTCGCGCCGCCGATGCGGCGCGACGGCCCGTGTGAAGCCGCCGCCCTGGGCCGTGAGGCACGCCTCGCCGGTCTTCGCGTCTTGGGTCCGGTGGAGGAGCCGGTCTCGACGGCGTGTGGCGGCGCGGCAGGCCAGCCGCGGGGCGCGAAGAGCTGCGGGGTCGCCGCGCGTGGTCTCGGCGAGCGGGTCGGCTCAGCGAGCCCTGTAGTGGGCTCGGTAATGGGCGATGAGCTGCTGCCAGCGTGCCTCGAGGGCGGAGTCGCCGCGCATCCGGGCCTGCCACGCGGCGTCCGTGGCCTGCCACGCGGCCGCGTCGCGGAGGCCGTACCGCACGTAGATCGTCGCGGCGCTCCGCGGGTGCAGCGAGAGCTCCGCGCAGAGCGCGGCGTACTGCTCCAGCGAGAGGGCGGGCGCCGTGTGGGCCGCGGCGCTCGGCGTGGGCGTGGGCGCGGGGGCGCCCCGCTTTTCGGACGCCGGGACGAAGGGCAGCGCGGCGACGAGCGCAGCCATGTCTGGGAGCGGGGCTGTGCCAGCGGGTGCGGCCGACGCCGCGGGTGTGGCGGGCGCCGCGGGGCGCGGCGCTGGCGCGGCGAGCCGCGGTGCGGCCGGCGCTCGACCGGGCGGAGCGTTCGGCACGAAGGGCAGGGCGGCGACGAGCGCCGGCATGTCTGGGAGAGGGGCTGTGCCGGCGGGCGCGGCCAGAGCCGCGGGTGTGGCCGGCACCGCGGGGCGCGGCGCTGGCGCGGCGAGCCGCGGTGCGGCCGGCGCTCGACCGGGCGGCGCGTTCGGCACGAAGGGCAGGGCGGCGACGATCGCCCGCATGTCTGGGAGCGGGGCTGTGCCGGCGGGCGTGGCCAGCGCCGCGGGCGTGGCCGGCGCCGCGGGCGTGGCCGGCGCCGTGAGGCGCGGCGCGGGCGCGGCGAGCCGCGGCGCGGCCGGCGCTCGACCGGACGGCGCCCTCACCGGCGGCGAGGCCGCGACGAACGCCCGCAGGTGCTCGAGGAAGGCCTGTGTGTAGCGGTTGGTCAGCTCCGAACTGCCGCGCTCGAGCTCCGCGCCCATCCGCTCGAGCCATTCGCGCTGCGCGGCCGTCCACTCGTCCGCCGTGAGCCCGGCGCGCGCGAGCACCTCGTCGCGGAGCCTTCCGGCTTCCATCTGCGCGCGCATCTCCGCGTAGCGCTCCACCGTCAGCGCCGTACCCATGACGCGCATCCTAGCCTGAAGCCTTGCTCTTGCGCTGCGCCGCATCGAGCGGCGCTCGACATCGAGCCCGCCTGCTCGCTGCAGGATTGAGTCCTGCAAGCCGCTCTGGCCTGCACCTGTGAGCTGGTGATTTCGGCGGCGCATCGACGAGCGGTGAGCGTCCTGGCGAGCGCCGTCCCTGCCCGCCGCCTTCCCCGTGCGGCCACGCTGCTCGCGGCGCAGCACCAGAGCAGCATCGCTGCTGTCCCGCGAGCAGCGGCGATCGCGATCTGCCGCGCGCGGGCCCTCGCCGCCCGCGCGGCGCCCCGGCGCGCGGGCCCTGCCGGCGCGCCGCCGGGCGCAGGCACGGGCCCTGCTCGGGCGGCCAGGATGACCACCATCAGCCTCTCTCTCGACACCCCTGAGCTCGCCCAGGCCTACGAGCACGGCAGCGACCGGCAGTTCAACCACGGCAAGCTCCTCATCGAAACGCTGGGCGTGCGGCGCGGCCAGCGTGTGCTCGACGTGGGCGCGGGCACCGGCCGGCTCGCCGCTCACGTGGCAGAGATCGTCGGCCCCGAGGGCAGCGTGACCGCCATCGATCCCCTGCCGCTCCGCGTCGACATCGCACGGCAGAAGGCCCGCGTGAACCTCGCGACAGCGGTCGGCCGCGCGGAGGACCTCTCCGCCTTCGCCACGAAGAGCTTTGACGTCGTGTACCTGAACAGCGTCCTTCACTGGCTGAACGACGCTCAGAAGGAGCGCGCCATCGCCGAGGCGGCGCGCGTGTTGAAGCCGGGCGGCAAGCTCGGATTCAGCACGGGATCGCGGGAGAAGCCGCACCAGCTCGAGCCGATCCAGCGCAAGGTGCTGGCCGACCTCGGGAGAGACGCGCAGGGCAATCGCCCGTACAAGCTGACGGTCGACGAGGTCCGGGCGTTGCTCGAGCGCGCCGGCTTCATCGCCGACACGGTGGAGATCCTCACCTTCGTCGACCACGCCGCCGACGTCGACGAGATCTTGAAGCACAGCGGCTCGAGCTCGTTCGGCAACCACCTCTCGCACCTGACCCCCGAGGAGAAGCGCGAGGTGCGCGAGCGGCTCGCGAAGGAGCTCGAGGCGCTCCGCACGCCGCAGGGCATCCGGCTCGAGCGCAACCTCATCTTCGCGATCGCCCACACGGCAGGCAACTAGCCCGCCCGCCGGCGCCGCTTCAGTCCAGCGTGCCTCGCGCGTGAGAGCTCTGTTAGAATCGAGCGACCATGCGAGGGGAAGAGGGGAAATGCACATGTCGCGGCGCGGGCTGAGCGGTGCGGCGGGGTTGCTGCTCCTCGGTGCTGCGGCCTGTGGCACCACCCCCGACGGCCCGAGCGGAGCGGCAGGCGGCGCCTCCACGGGAGCTTCGAGCGCCGGCGCGGGCGGCGGAGGCGGCGCGGCGGTTGGCAGCGGCGGCTCCGGGGCCGCCGAGCCATCCGGGGGCGGGCAAGCGGGATCTCCCGAGGGTCGTGACTGCGGGACGGCGGGAGAGGTGATCGCGGTGGGCGCGAACCTCCTTCAAGACACGACCGGGCCCGCGCCCGAGCTGGAGCGCTTGCGTGGCTGTACGCGCTTTCTCGGCACGCTGCATCTGCTGGGCCTGGGCGGCCCCGAGGCGATCGACGCGCTCACGGATCTCAGGGAAATAGAGGGATCCTTGCTGCTCTATTCGCCTCCTCAGGATCTCGGACCTCTGTCCAACCTGACGCGGATCGAAGGTCGGTTGCTGGTCGTGACGGCGCCGGAGGCCCTGCGCGGCCTGGAGTCGATCCAGTACGTCTCCGGGCTGTGGCTCTACCAGAGCGGCTTTGCCGACTTCTCGTGGCTTCCTGCTCTCGCGGAGATCGGCGCCTCCATGATCGCTCGGCGCAACGCGAGTCTGACCGCTGAAGCGTTGGAGTCCTTCGCGTCGTCGCACGTGCGCAGCGGCGCGCTGGTGTCCCTCACGAACGCCGTTCCCAAGGAGCCGCCGGACCCCGATGCCGATGCGGTCGTGTGTGGCCAGCCGGGCGATCTGCTGATCGAGCCCTATACGAGCGCGGCCGGATGCACCCGCTTCCGGGGCTCGATCCACCTGAGCGACACGACGGCGGGCGCCTTGGAGCCGCTCTCCTCCCTCGTCCACATCGACGGCTCGCTGACCCTCTTCCGCAACCACACGGACGACTTCACCGCGCTGCGCAACCTGCGCCGCGTCGGCGCGAATTTTCAGATGCATCTGCTGGAAGGCCCGGGCCTCGACGGGTTCGACGCCCTCGCGGAGGTGGGTGAGCTCCGTCTCGTGAGCTCGGGTGAGCTCACGGGCTTCGACTGGCTCCCTGCGCTCACCAGGGTGCGTGAATCCGCGTTGATGGTGAGGGGGTCCCCCCTGTCCATGGAGGCCATAGAATCGCTTCTCTCGCGCCTGGACATCGGGGGCGAGACCGCGGTGATGGCCCTCGACTGAAGCGTCCTCGTTGCGTTCAAATCCGAGCGTCTCGGCTGGCGGGTGTGCACCTCGACTGGCTCATCGCGCCGCCCGCGCGCGGCTGACGAGCGCCGCTGCGGCGGCGAGCCCGGCGAGGCCAGCCACCCAGGGCCAAGGGGACGTCTTCGTCGCCGAAGGGACGGTGACCTTGCCCAGGTCCGTCGCCTCGACCACCTCCTTGATGTGCGGGTACACGCGGATGAAGGCGAGCGCTCCCGCGACCATCCCGAGCAGCCCGAACATCGCGTCGCGTCGGCCTTCGCCGACAGCGGCGAGGGTCGTGCCGGGGCAATAACCGAGGACCGCCATCCCGGCGCCGAACGCCACACCGCCCAGGATCACCGAACGAACCTGGAACGGCTTCACGTCGAGCTCGGTCGCGCCGGCTGCGCGCAAGGTGTGCGTCCCGATCGAGCCGGCAGCCGCCGCCGTCGACATGATCCGCGCGACGGCGCCGTCGCGCAGCAGGAGCTGGCTCATGATGAGGTCGGCGTCCGAGGCCCCTCCTCGCTGGAGAAAGGCGCCGAACGCCGTCCCGGTCGCGAGGCCGAGCGCCAGTTTTCCGAGCGGATCCCGCTTCATCGCCCATCTCCTCGAAACAGGAGCTTCGCCGTCAAGGCGGCGCTCACGCCCATCGCGACGTCGAACGCGAGGCTCGCCGCGGCGAGCTGCATCGTCCCGCTGATGCCGTGCCCGCTGGTGCATCCTTTGCCGAGCCGCGCGCCGAACATCATCAGGGCGCCACCGCAAAACGCGGCAGCGTAGCGCTTTCCGTGGCTCTCCCCGAACCGCGCCCGCCATGCGTCCGGCAGCGTGGATCCTCGCGTGCCCGAGGCGCGCGAGGCGAGGAACGCGCCAAGAACGATGCCCGGGGCGAGCAGCACCTCCCAGTCGATCTTCGGCGTCGCCTCACGCTTGGCCACGAACTCGTTCACTCGGCTGGCCTGCGGCGCGAGCCGGCGCGCCAGCGTGCTCGCCGCCGTCTCGAACGCGGACGTCACGCCGAGAGGCCGCTTCGCGGTCCCCATCGCGAACGTCTCCAGCGCTCCGATCGCGAGTCCTGCGATCTCCGGCGCCCAGCGCGCGCCTCCCTGCGAGCTCATCGTCGTGCTCCTTCGATATCCACGGTGGTCACCGTGCGTTCGGGGCCCTGCCTCCTCGGCAACCCGAGCTTCTCCCACGCCGTCATCCCGCCGAGGACATTGGTGACCTCGGTGAAGCCGCGGCGCCGGAGGATGCTCGTCGCGAGGCCAGCGCGGTGCCCGACGCTGCAGACGAGCGCGATGCGGCCATGACGCGGCAGCGCGGGCTGGATCTTCTCGAAGTGCTCATCGAGATATCCCACGTACATGTGCCGCGCGCCTTCGATGTGCCCCTCCGACTCGAACTCCTGATCATCGCGGACGTCGAGCACGGTGAACGCGTCGCTCGCGTCGTGGAGCTCGCGCGGGGTCATCGTGCCCGTCCTCTCGATGGGCATGCCCGCGTCTCGCCATGCGTCGAACCCCCCGGCGAGCACGCCGGAGACGCGATCGACGCCGACGCGCGCGAGATGCAGGAACGCCGCCTCCACGTCCGTGGCGCGCGGGAGGACGAGGTAGACCCGCGTCGTCTCGTCCGCGATCCACCCGCCGAACACCGGGAGCCCAGCGAGCCAGAGGTTGAACGAGCCGGGCAGGTGCCCCGACGCGAACGCCTCGGGGTCGCGCGCGTCGAGCACCAGCCCCTGCTTCGAGTCTGACGCGAACTTCTTCGGCGGCAGGGAAGGGACGTCGCCGGGCTTCGCGGCGAGCGGCTTGCCCCCTTCGAGGTTCAGCTTCTCCATCAAGCTGAAATAGGGTGGGCGCGGGATGCGCTCCGCGACCTTGGCACGGACGAAGTCGTCGACCGACCTCACGAAGACGGGATTGTAGGCCCGCTCGAGGCCGAGCGTGGAGTCATCGCGCTCCGCGATGTTCCCCCCGCAGGCCGAGCCGGAGCCGTGGGCGGGCCAGAGGAGGGCCTGATCGCCGAGCGGGAGGAGCTTCTCGTGCACCGACGCGAAGAGGAGGCGCGCGTTGTCGCTGGTCTTCTCGCGGTCGGGCAGGTCGGTCCGGCCAGTCTCCCCGATGAACAGCGTATCGCCGGTGAAGACGCCAAAGGCGCGCCCAGGCGCGTCCGGGAGGAACACGGCGTAACAGGTGCTCTCCGGCGTGTGCCCCGGCGTATGAAGCGCTCGGACGCGCAGCCCGATCAGGTCGAGCTCCTCGCCGTCCCGCATCCGGATGTCGCTCTGTCCGAAGAGCGGATGATCTCCGCTCACGATCTTCGCGCCCGTCGCCTTCGCGAGGGCGCCAGACCCGATGACGAAGTCCTCGTGGCGGTGCGTCTCGAGGATGAACTTGATCACGAGGTCCTTCTCTCTCGCCGCCGCGAGGACCTCGTCGATGTCCCTCCGCGGGTCGACCACGATCGCCTCGCCCTTGTTGCCGAGCAGGTAGGCGATGTGAGCGAGACCTGGAGTCTTCATCCGGTGTAGATGCATGCGCGGGAGCGGATGCAAGCGAGGCGCCAGACCAACGGCTGCGGCCGATCGGCTGGACGCGCGAGCTCAAGGGGTCACCCGTCGCGCGCAGGACCGCCACACCTCGATCTGTCCCCTGTGGCGAGATGGTGCGCCACGAGGAGCTTGGTCGACTACCCGTCCCGTTTCCTCCTCCAGGGGCCCATGCTTCGTCGTGCAGAGGATCTGCTCGGAGCGGGCGTCGCCGTGATCATCGACTTTGGCTCGTGGTCCCGCGCGGAGCGCAAAGCCATCAGGCAGATCGCCTTGCGAGCCGGGGGCGTCGACCGCCCTGAGTCGGCGCTCACGCAGCGCGGATGTCGCTCTGGAACGGGGAGACGTTCTCCGGAAACATGAGCCACACGAAGAGACAGCGCATCTCGAAGTATTCGTCGGCGGCGATGGCCGCGAGCGTGGGGTCGAGCTCGCCGATGTCGTGCCCTTCCCAGGCGAAGCCCGGCACGCCGCGCGCCCGGCTGACGAGCCCGCCGCTCTGCAGCTGATCGCGCGCGCGGAACCAGCGGGTGAGCGACATGTTGACCGCCGCGGTGAAGTCGGGCCGTTGCGCGATGCGATCCGGCAATGCGACCTGGTCGAGGCCGGCCGACCAGCAAAGCCAGCAGAGGGCGGCCCACTCGGCTCGGGCCCTCCGCATCAGGAGAGAGACCGGCAGGGCTCCTGGGTCGAGCGTCTCGTCCACGGTGAGCTCGACGGTCTCGACGCCATTCTCGGTCTCCTCGGTCAAGGTCGCCTCCGTCCGCGCGAGCTCCACCGGCCCGTCCGGCAAGAGGTGCGACAGGTCGGGCGGGAGCCACGGACGGGGCTCCGTGCCCGGCAGGCTGCGCTGCACGGCCTCGCGCAGGCGCAGCAAGCGGGTGGCGTAGAGCTGGATCTTCTGCCGAACCTGCTCGATCGGCTGGTCGAGCTCGACAGTGACCGACGCGTCGCCGGGCACCGGATCGATGGCCTGGCGCGCCGGCCAGAAAGTAAACTCGGGGTACAGCAGCCGCACGAAGGTCCTGAGGTGCTCGGCCACCGCGGGGGCCTCGGCCTCGATGCGGTCGGCGTCCTCGAGCACCCCGCGCGTGTCGCCGAGCTCGAGCCGCAGGAGCGCGCGCGTGATGCAGGTCGAGCGGCGGTCGGGCACGAGCAGCAGCGCCGCCTCGACGAGCGAGAGCGCCACGCGGCGCGAGCCCCGGAAGACGGCGGCGAGCGTGCGGTAAGCCGCGCTCGGCTCGGCGCCGAGCAAGAGCTCGTCCAGGACGCCGAGCGCGGTCGCGTCGGACGCCTCGAGCAGCGCTCGCCCGCGTTGCTCCACGACCTCGGGTTTCGGCTGCAGCGTCGCGGCGCGCAGGAACTCGACGAGCCTCTCTCGCTCGCCCCCGCAGGCCGCCGCGCGGGCCGCGGCGCAGCAGGCTTCGCGCGCGCGGCCATCCTGCAAGAGCTCTCGCGCGAGGGCCCAGACGCGCTCGGCGTCCCACGCCGCGAGGTCTTCGGCGAGCGCGGGCGACGCGCCGAGGCTCGCCTCGTCGAGCGCCGCGCCGAGCTCGCGTCGCACCACCAGCGCCCCGTCCGCGTCGAGCGCGGTGAACGCACCGACCGGGTGACCGTGCGTGTACTGGCCGCGCTCCTCGCGCACGCGCCGGTCGAGGTAAGGGCTCGTGTCCGGATCGGGAAACCAGCGGACGGACGGGCCGTGGAAGCGTCCCTGCGGATCGAGGTGCCGCTCCTCGGAAGGGCGGCCCAGCGCGTCGTACCGGAGCTCGCGATAACGCGCGCCAGCGCGGATCTCGATCTCCTGAGAGGGCTTGCCCTCGCACGTGAAGTAACGGTCGATGAGCGACGCCGAGGCTTCGTCCTCCTCGCGGACCAGCCATCGTTGCGAGCCGTGGTCGTAGTCGGCCTCTCCGGCGACGCCGGCGGGTCTGTCGGGCCAGCGGGAGCCGTCCGCGGAGATCGGGTGCCCGTCGCGGTCGTGAAAGACCTGGCGTACGATGCTCCCTTGCCGGTAGCGCGTTCGCAGCTCCCAGGCGCCAGGCGGCACACAGCACGGTCGTAGCCTGAGCTCCGTTGGAGCGTCGCTGCCGTACACAACCACCTCGCCGTCGAGCTCGCCGCCCCGGTAGCGCCCGCGCTGCGCGGGTTGACCGTTCGGGTGGAACAAGGTGAACGGCCCCTCCTTCACTCCGCCCGCGTAGCAGCAGCGCGAGAGCAACGAGCCGTCGCTCGCGCGGTACACGTGGCACTCGCCCGAACGACGGCCGTCGGCGTCGGTCACCACGAGCTCGAACGTGCCGTGCTCGGGGTCGTACCTGGCTGAAGGCGGGACCGACGGAGGCCGCTCCGCGCCGTGGTGTGAGGTGGAGTCCACGCATCGCAGTCTATCGGCTTTCGCGCCGAGAAGGCGGCCCTTCACGCTGATTGCAAAGATCCACGAAGCGCAGGTTGGGGACGAGCGGCGCCTGCCCCTGCGCCGCTCCGAAGGACCGAAGCTCGACCACCTCAAATGCCGCGTCCAGCGCAGCGGAGCGGAGCGGAGCGCTAGAGCGTGCGCCGCGCTACTGGTTGGCGGTGTCGCCGGAGCAGATGACGAACTGCGTCGCGCCATCCAGGGCTTCGCCGTCGCCGGTGAACCGGATCTGGCGGCGCTCCGTGGACGGGCACTTGGCGACGACCTCTTCTTGGCCGAGGCCGAGCCGCGGGTCGACATAACACCACCCGTGCACCTTCTCGCCGCCGACCTCGACCGGCGCCGGAGGCACCGTGTTCTGGCAAGCCGCGAGCTCGTCCGGCGTTTCCAGCTGCTCGACCTCGCAGACGCAGTTCCAGCCGTTCACCGCCGCCACCGGATCCGCGAGCACCCTCTGCTTCGCGGCGAGGTTCTCGTGGAGCACCTCCCGCCGCGCCGTGAGCCCGTCGCAGCCGCACTTCCCCTCGGCCGTGCTCCGCGCCTCGAGGACGAGGCAGCTGACCTGTCCGCTCTCGTTCGGCTGGAGCGCGCGGGGCAGGCACTGCCCGCCGAGCTTCGTCTTCAGGCGATCGACGATCGCGCCGATCGCCGGCCGATAGCCGAAGTCGAGCCGGCCCTCTTCCGGGGACTCGAGCTGCGCCGGGCACACGGAGCCGACGATGCCCTGCTCCCCCAGGTTCCGGATGAGCTCGAGCTGCCGCAGGCCCGGATAGGCCTTCGCGCTGACCTGGAGGTTGCTGTCGGTGCCGTCGGGGTTGTCCTTGCACAGGGGGCTGTCTCGGTCTTCATTGCCCTTGCAGTCATCGCCCATCACGGGCTGGAGCAACGGGAACGTGCAAGCGTACTGGAGGTCGCCGAAACCCGGGTTGGGGTTCCATTCATGGCCGTTGATGGTGTTGGCGCCGTCCGGCGAGTCCGGGCTGGCGATGCGCGTCCCGGTGATCGGGTTCTCGCCCTCGCGGGGGATCGGCGACTCGATCATGTGGGGATCGCCGGGGCTCCGGCGCGACTTCGGATCTCCGAGGATGATGTCCCAGGTGCTCGCGAATCCCGCGTTCGGAGCGCTCAGCTCCTTGGCGCTCTTGAAGCCGCCGACGAGGTTGCCGTCCTGGTCCCTGCCTTCCCGGAGATCGGGCTGACCCGCGTCGTCCTGGCGCGCGATGTCCTGCCACGGGACGCCCACGAGGCCCGCGAAGAACACGTACTCCGGCGGACGGACCGCGCTGTTCTCGTCGTCCGGGTCGAGATCCGAGAAGATCGGGTTGTCGACGACGTTGCCCTGGTGATCCTGGATCCGCGCCTGCGTGAGCGCGTCCGTGTAGCGGTCGATCGGGTAGAGCAGATCGATGCCGAACCGGCGCTTCTGGTCGAAGCAGCGCAGGTTGTGCGGGTCCTCGTTCGGGAGGAGCGTCTTGGGCTGTCCATCCGGGCCGCAGGTCTCCTCGTCCAGCGGGCATTCGCCCCTGGGCGCCCCGCAGGACTTGCAGCACGGGTCATCCAGGCCCTTCTCCGCGCACTCCCTGCGCGGCGCGAACATCCGAAAAAGGTTGTCGTTTTCGTCCTTCTGCCTCGCGACCCAGAAGGCGTTCCCTCCCTCCTTGATGGAACAGTCGTTCTCGTCCGACAGCATGACGATCGCGAGGAGCGAGTCCGGCCGCAGGAACGCCTTGCGCTGATCCAGGAGCTTCTTGTCCAGGCCGCGCCGCTCCGCCTTGCCGTTCACCACCTCGAGGGTCTCGTAGGGCGCGGGGTCCACGAGGAAGCGGTACCAGCTCTCCAGCTGCGACTCGAAGCCGCAGCCGTTGTCGGCCACCCCTCGGACCATGTTCGTCAGCGTCGGTACGAGGCCGCGCCCCGCGCTGTCGTCGAGGATCGACTCGCCCGCGGGGCTGAGCTTCTGCTCTGGATCCCAGGCGAGGAATCCCATGTTCTGGTAGGTCGGCGGGTCGTTGTCTGCGTCATTGTGGTCGTCCCTGTCGCTCCGGGCGATGAGGTGTCCCTTGTCGTTGTTGAAGACCAGCGGCCCGTCGGGGCACGAGTCCGCGCCATGGCTGCCGAGGCTCGTGCTGAGGATGCCGATGTGAATGTCGACGACGGGCTCGAACTCGCGCTCCTTGCCGCTCGGGCAGCTGCCGTCCTCCCGCGGCGGGGACGAATCCAGGGGGTTCAGCGGATCGATGCACCGGGGGTCGACCAGGCGCCTCACGAGGTCGGGAACGGCCAGCGCGAGGATGTCCTGCTTGTCCTTCATCGACGACGAGTTGTCGATGGTCAGGAGGAGATCGATCTTGTCGACGCGCCGCGGGAGCCGCTCGACGACGGTGCCAGTCGTGCGCGTGTCCTGATGGGCTATCGGGCGGCTCAGGCACCCCGGGAGGAGCGATGTGCCGCCGACGACGAGGGAGCACAAAAGCGACGCTGCCGCGCGGGCAGCACGGGACGGAGGACGAGCGGGCATGGATCCTTCCTTGCGCGAGAGATGGAGTGGGCCCTTTCGCGCGCCATGCGCGCGGAGCCGGCGAGCCCGTCTCGCGCGGAGTGGATGACAGGCTGCCTGGCGATCGCGTATCAGACGCCGAGAGGGGGCGTTCTCTTGGCTACGTGGCGAGATGAGCGCGACACCATCACGAAAATCCACGAACCATGGAGAGAGCGCGGCGCTGCGGGGGCGTCACACAGTGGCGGCACAGCCGCCGTCGCGGCATGGGCGGCATACCGGCCATCGAGGGCGGAGGCGCCGCCGTCACGACACGGGCAGCGCAGCCTCCATCGCGGGCGGAGGCGCCGCCGCCTCGTCGGATGCGGAGGCGGCGTGCTCTGATGTGCGATGTTATCGCAAAATTACGTGTAGGAAGGAATCGTGAAGGCCGGGCGCCAGGGCGTCCTCGGCCGGCGGCGGGAGCTCAGCTCTCGGCGGAGGCGGTCGTCTCGGCGCCAGCGACGAGCGGCGCGTACTGGGTGAGGAACTTGCCCCAGCGCTTGTGCTTGCGGCCGGGCTTCCGGGAGCTCTGGGCGCTCCTCTCTTGCTTCTGGGTGACCTTGAGGGTGAGGTGCTGGTGCTGGCGCGTAGGGCGATGCATGGCGGCGGATGCTGCTCGAACGCGCCGCGCTCTGCAAGCCTCAACGCGACGGAGCCCGCGCCTGCTCGCTCTGCCCGTCCCGCTCCGTCCCCAGCCGGCCGAAGCTGTGGATCCCGTAGATGAGCACCACGAGCGCGAGCACCGTGAGCGCCATGCCCGCGTCCGACGGCCCGACGCCGACCAGCGCGAGCCCGGCCACGAGGAGCAACCCCCCGCCGCCGAGCGCGCGTCGCGCGCGCTCCTCGGCGTCTCGCTCTCTCCGGCGCCCCCGACTTCGCGCCGCCCCGCCCTCCTCGAGCTCGCTCACTGGAACTTCTGCGTCCGCGCGTAGGTGATGAAGTCCTGCACGTCGCGCGTCAGCTCGCGCTCGGCGGTGATCGTCGTGCGCTCGTGCGACTCGCCGACGAGGTCGTCGTAGAGGTAGTTCTGCTGATAGAGGAGCACGAGCCGGATGGCCCCGTCCGCCCCGCCGCGGACGATGCGCAGCTTCTCGTCCCGGCCGTTCGGCGGCGGGATCGCGGCGCCGAGCGCCTGGGCGTCCTCCTCGGTCACGTAGACGACGCCGTACGAGCGGCTCTGCACGCCGACATCGACGCGCACCTTCTGCCCGCTGGTCAGCTCGACCTCGCGCCCGCGCGCCGGCTGCGCGCCCTCGTGCGCCATCGCCCGGCGGATCACCTCGATCGCTCTGCGCTCGTCGAGGGCGCGCATCGGGTTCGGCGCGCGCGCCTCGCCGCCGCTGCACGCCCCCAGCGCGAGCGCCGCGGTCGCGATCCCCAGCGCGAGGCGCGCCGCCCCTCGCGCGCCGCCGAGGAGACGGCGCGCGTCCCGAGCCTGCCCGGGCGCGAGCTCGCGCGCTGAAGGCCGATGCTGAAGGGGGCCGAGATGGCGAGCCCCCGAGCCTTGATGAAGCTTCCTCGACATGAGCGGCATGAGAGTAGCCAACCGCCCGGAGCTTCGCTACTTCTCCCGACATGGCGCGGCTCGCTGCGATCGACATCGGATCCAACGCCATCCGACTTCGCATCGTCGACGTCGATCCTCCGGCGCTCGGGGCGTTCGGGGCCGGCTGGGATCCGGCGCTCGCCGGGTCCGCGACCGGCGCACCCGACGCGCCGCGCTTCCACCCGTTCCGCGATGTCCATGCGGATCGGGCGTCGGTGCGTCTCGGGCACGACGTGTTCACGAAGGGCCGGCTCGAGTCGGGGGTCATCGGCGCCGCCTGCGAGGCGCTCCGGCGCTTCCGCACGGCGATGGATGCGGCCAAGGTCGACCGCTACCGCGCGGTGGCGACGAGCGCCGCGCGCGAGGCCCAGAACGGCGACCTCTTCGTCGAGCGCGCCGCGCGCGAGGCCGGCGTCCATATCGAGGTCATCGAGGGGGTCGAGGAGGCGCGCCTGGTCCAGCTCGCCGTCCGTGAGCGCGTCGCGCTCGGCGAGCGGACCGCGCTCCTCGTCGACATCGGCGGCGGCTCCACCGAGCTCACGCTGCTCCGCGGCCGCGGAGCCGTCTTCTCGCGCTCGCTCCCCGTGGGGACGGTGCGGATGGTCGAGGCCTTCCTCGAGGATCGCCGCCCGGTCGACGCGGGGCACCGGCGGCTCGTCGAGGAGTACGTCGATCGCGTCATGGTCGAGGCCACGCGCGAGATCGTGGAGCTGCTCGGCGAGGGGTCGGGCTCGGGGATCGATCTGCTCGTCGGCACGGGCGGCAACATCGAGACGCTCGCGGATCTCTGCCCCGCGCCGGGCGCGCCCCCGGAGGGGCGGGCGATCGACGTGCCCGCGATGTCCCGCCTGCTCGACGAGATGGCATCCAAGACGCCCGAGGAACGCGCGCAGATCTACGGCCTGCGCCCGGACCGCGCCGACACCATCGTCCCCGCGGCGACGATCCTGGGCCGAATCGCCCGGGCGTTCGCGCAGCGGGTCATCGTCGCTCCCGGGGTCGGGCTCAAGGAGGGCGTGCTCGTCGATCTCGCCCACGCCCATTTCCACGGGCCCGACTTCCGCGGCGAGGCCGCCGCGGTCAGCGACGCCTGCGTCCGGCTCGGCCGCCGCTACCATTTCGACGAGAAGCACGGCGCGCTCGTGGCCCGCTTCGCCGAGCGGCTGTTCGACGACCTAGCGCCGCGCCACCGCCTCGGCCAGCGCGACCGGATCCTCCTGCGCGCGGCGGCCCTGCTCCACGACATCGGCGACTTCGTCCGCTACGAGGGGCACCACAAGCACAGCTATTACGTCATCGTCCACAGCGACCTCATGGGCCTGACCCCGGAGGAGCGCGCGATCGTCGCGAACATCGCGCGCTACCACAGGAAGTCGCCGCCCAGCATGGATCACGACAACTTCCGCGCGCTCTCGCGGGACGCGCGCGCCAAGGTGAAGTCGATGGCGTCGATCCTCCGCATCGCCGACGCGCTCGATCGCGAGCACCGGGCCAAGGTCGCGGAGGTGACCGGCCGCATCGAGGGCGACACGCTGGTGATCGAGGTGCAGGGCGCGGAGGACCGGGCGCTCGAGGAGTGGACGGTCGTCGCGAAGGCGGGGATGCTGCGCGACGCGCTCGGCCTGGAGGTCCGGATGGTCGACGCCACGCCGAGATCGCGCCCGCCTTCGGCCGCGAACGCGGGAGGCTGATGCGAGGCACCGCCGCGCTCGCGACGGCTGACGCGAGGCGCCGCTGCGAGCGCGGGCGGGGTCGACGCCCCAAAAAGTCGCCGTGGCCTTTGCGTGGAGCCCGGCGGGCCACCATGAACCTCGGCACGGGGGAGGTTCTGCCCCCGTGGACGAGCGCGGCGATGCCGTACCGACGGGCGCGGCTGCGCCGCCGTAGAACAAGGGCGAGCGACCGTTGACGCTGAAATCTCCGAAGCTGATGGAGGCCCGCCGCGCCGCCGGCATCCTGAGGTCCGCCCTGCGCGGGCACACGGGCGATCTGACGCTCGCCGACGCGTCGGCGAAGAGCGGCCTGCCGCTGCGCGACGCGGAGAGCGGCCTGCACCTGCTCGTCAGCGAGCACCGCGGGCACCTCAAGGCGACGTCCGAAGGGGAGCTGCTCTTCCGCTTCCCGTACGGCTTCACCAAGCCGTGGGAGACCCGCACGCGCCTCACGCGCGCGCTCCAGGCCGTCCTCCGGGCCGCCGCCGGCGTGGCCCGCTTCGTCGTGCGGGCGTGGATCGCGATCGTGCTGATCGCGTACGTCGCGATCTTCGTCGGGATCCTGATCGCCCGGCTGTTCGCCCGCTCGAACAGCGACTCGCGCGACCACGACGACTTCTCCGGATCGTTCGCGGGCTACTTCCTCTTTCGTCTGGTCCTCGACGCGATCTTCTGGACGTTTCACCCGTTCTCGCCGTTCGTGTGGACGGCCGAGCCGGCGTGGTCCTCGTCGTATGGACGCCGCGGGGCGTTCGGGCAGCGGCGCGACGAGACGCCCTTCTACGAGAAGGTGAACCGGTTCTTCTTCGGCCCGACGCCGGCGCCGCGCGATCCGCTCGAGGCCGAGAAGCTCATCCTGGCCGAGATCCGCGCGCAGCGGGGCCGGATCGGGCTCGCCGACGTGATGCGCGTGACGGGGCTCTCGCGCGACGAGGCGGATCCGCTGATGGCGCGGCTGATGCTCGACTACGACGGCGCGGTCGATGTGTCGGAGGAGGGGGGCATCGTCTACCGGTTCGAGGCGATCCGGCGGACGGCGGCGGAGGCGCCCGTGAGGGCGCCCGCGCCGGTCTGGGCGAAGCGCGAGGAGCTGCCTCCGCTGACCGGGAACGGGCCGGGGATGAACGCGCTCATCGTGGCGCTCAACGGGTTCAACCTGCTGATGAGCCTCTACGCGCTCGGGGCCCACCTTACTTTGGACAACCTCGGGCTCCTGGCGCGGGGCGTCCCGATGGCGGAGCTGCCCGCCACGGGGACGGCGGTCGCGCTCGGGGTGGTGCCGCTCGTCTTCTCGCTCGCGCTCTTCGCGCTGCCGCTCGGCCGGGCGCTCCTGCGCCCGCTGAAGCAGCGGAGGCTCGCCCGGCGGAACGGCCGGCGGGCCCTGTTACGTGCGATCCTTACCCGCGTCGGCGCGCAGCACGGCCGGGAGCCGATCACGGAGGCGGTGCTCCAGCGGGCGTGGCAGGAGGCGGCGGGGGAGCCACCGCGGTCAGAGGAGATCACCCGCGAGGTGGTCGCCCTCGGGGGCGACGTCGACCTCGAGGCAGGCGAAGGGATCCGGTACCGCTTTCCCGATCTGGAGACCGAGGCCAAGGCCCTCGAAGCCGAGCGGGAGGCGGCCTCCGAGGAAGAGGCGCGCGCCGGGAAGGTGATCTTCTCGTCCGACGCATGAGCGCCGTCGCAGACGGTTTTTTCTGTGGTGCTTGATGAGGGCGCTGACAAAAACCGTCGATGGCGTGTGCGCGCGTACGGCGCCGTGCCGCGCGGAATCGCCGTTCATTGACGCGCTCTGGTCTGGACGTCTACGGTAGGGTGAATTTCGCGCATGTACTCCGTTGACAACAGGGCCGGTCGTCTCATCGAGGTGAGGCTCGCATCACCGCTCCCGACTGGCGAGGTCGACGCGTGCATCGCCCGGATCCAGGGCATCGTGACCCAGAACCGGCACGGCGCTGTCGTCTGCATCGAGCTGCTCCAGGTCGACGTGCTCGCGCCCGAGAGCGCGGAGAAGTTCCTGGAGATGATGCGCGTCCAGAACGCCACGGTGCACCGGACGGCCTACCTGCTGCCGGTGTCGAACGCGATCCTGGGGCTCCAGGTCGAGCGGCTCATCCGGGACGCGCACAACTCGAGCCGAAAGGCGTTTCGCGACACGACCTCGCTCGAGGCCTGGCTCGTCCCAGTGATGACGATGGTGGAGGCGCAGCAGCTCCGGAAGTTCCTGTCGCAGCTCGGCTGAAGCGGAGCGCAGCGCCCGCGCCGCGCGGGGGCGCGGGCGCGCTCCGGGGCAGGCCCTAGCCGCGGACGAACGGCAGGTACTTCGGCTGCCAGAACCGCGCCTTCACATAGGCCTCGACGTTCCCGGGGTCGACCTTCTTGCTCCTCGCGACGCCGTCCTCGAACGCCGCCCGGATGACCGCGACGGCGACGCGCGTGGAGACCTCCTGGAGCTCCTCCACGGGTGGGTAGATGAGCCCCATATCGAGGTGCTTCTCCGCCGTGTAGTCGACGAGCGCGTAGGCCGCCGCGAGCACCATGCCGTCCGTGATCTCGCGCGCGTCGGACAGGATGGATCCGAACCCGAGCCCCGGGAAGATGAAGGCGTTGTTGCCCTGGCCGATGGGGATGGTCTTGCCGTCGAGCTCCACGGGCGGGAACGGGCTGCCGGTCGCGACGAGCGCGCGGCCCTCGGTCAGGGCGAGGATCTCCTCGGGGAGCGCCTCGCAGGCGCTCGTCGGGTTGGAGAGGGCGAAGATGACCGGCCGCGGGGTGTTGGCGGCCATCGCCTTGATCACGGGCTCGCTGAATGAGCGCGGCTGCCCGGACAGCCCGAGGAGCACGGTCGCGCGCGTGTTCTCGAGGGTCTCGAGCAGCGTCGGCACGGCCCCGGCCTTCTTCCACGCCGCGATCTTCCCCGGATCCTGCGCGAACTTGCGCTTGTACTCCTCCATCGGGCGGTCCTTCGCGAGGAGGCCCTTGGAGTCGAGGACGAAGATGCGGGCGAGCGCCTCGTCCTCGGTGAGCCCCTCGCGGAGCATCCCCTGGCAGATGGCCCAGGCGACGCCGACGCCGCCAGCGCCCGCGCCGTGGATCACCACCGATTGATCCCTGAGCCGCTCGCCGCGAAGCCTGCACGCGGCGACCACGCCCGCGAGCGTGACCGCCCCTGTCCCCTGGATATCGTCGTTGAAGGAGGGGATCACCTTCCGGTACCGATCCAGCACGGAGAAGGCGGCCTCCTTGGAGAGGTCCTCCCACTGGATGACGGCGCGGGGGCAGCTGCTCTTCACGGCGTCGACGAACCTGTCGAAGAAGTCGAAGTACGCGTCGCCGCGCAGGCGGCGCTGGCGAACACCGAGGTAGAACGGGTCCTCAATGAGATCGGCCCGGTCGGTCCCCACGTCGAGGACCACGGGCATCGTGTGGAACGGGCTCACGCCGCCGCCCGCGGTGTAGAGCGCGAGCTTGCCGATCGGGATGGCGAGCCCGCCATAACCCTGGTCGCCGATGCCGAGGATCGCGGAGGAGTCGGTCGCCACGATCATGCGCACGTCCTCCCACGGGAAGCTCGCGAGCACGCGCTGGGCGCGATCGATGTTCGCGGGAGAGAACGAGACGCCGCGCGCGCTCTGATAGAGGAAGTTGAACTGCTGCACGGCCTCGCCCACGGTCGGCGTGTAGACGATGGGCAGCATCTCGCCGAGGTGGCGATTGAGCAGCGCATAGTAGAGGATCTCGTTGCGCTCCTGGAGCGCTCGCAGATACTGATACTTGGCGATCGGCGTCGGCTCGCGGCGAAACCCGCCATAGACGCGGGCGAGCTGCTGATCCATGGTGTTGACCTGCGGCGGGAGCAGCCCGTCGAGCCCGAGGTTCACGCGCTCTTCCGGCGTGAAGGCCGTCCCCTTGTTGGTCATGACGAGCCTGAGGAGGGCGATTCCATCGAAGTATACCTCCATGTACTCGCGGCCATAGGCGTCTTTCTTGACGTCGAAATACTTTGAGATCCTCACCATGGGAGGCATCCTAGACCGATGGGCGCGCGCCGGCGAGCCTTCCTTGAGCGCTCGAGCGCGCAAGCGGGCGAACTCGGGTGGTTCCCGCTCGGTGAATGGAGTGTTTCTGACAGTGTTATCGCCGGCGGGCGAGCCCGGGCGGATCCTGCTCGCCGGATGCAGTATTTCTCACATTGCTATCGCCTCGTGGTATAGAGGCGCGATGCGACGCATTGCCGTCATTGGAGGCGGTCTGGCCGGGTGTATCGTTGCGTTCCGGCGAGCTATGGCAGGCGACCAGGTGACGCTCGTCGAGGCGGCTCCGCGGATCGGCGGGCAGCTCTGGACGGAGCGGGCCTCTGGCTTCGTCATCGAGCTCGGCGCCGAGGGGTTCATCGCGCGGAGCGAGGCCGTCCCTGGGCTGGCGAGCGCGCTCGGCATCGCCGGCGATCTCGTCGGCCAGGAGACGCACCGGTCGTTCGGCTTCGACGGCGCCGCGCTGCGGGAGCTCGCGCCGGGCGAGGCGGCGGAGTTCCTCGGCTTCCAGGTGCCGCGCGACGAGCTCGGCAAGGGGATCCGGACCTTCCGCCTCGGGATGGCGCAGGTGACCGAGACGCTCGCGCTCGCGATCGCCGGGCGCGTCGACGTGCGCACCTCCGCGGCGGTCGCCTCGCTCGCGCCGGTGGCCGGCGGCTTCCGCGTCGCGCTCGCCGGAGGGGCCGAGATCGACGCCGACGCGGTCGTCCTCGCCACCCACGCCGCCGGCGCGGCCGCGCTGCTCGGCGAGGCGGGGCGGGCGCTCCGCGACGCAGAGACGCTCTCCAGCGTGACCGTATCGCTGGCGTACCCGCGCGCCGCGATCGATCACCCGCTCGACGGCACCGGCTTCGTCGTCGCCGCGGGGCACCAGGCGCACGGCTTCCGCGCGTGCACGTTCACGACCTCGAAGTTCGCCGAGCGCGCCCCCGCCGGCCACGTCACGCTTCGCCTCTTCTTCCGCCCCGATCCGGCGGACCTCGAGCAAATGAGCGACGAGGCCTGGACGGCGCGCGCCGAGGCCTCGCTCGCGCGCGTGCTGCGCGTGCGCGGGCCCTCGGAGCGCGCGTGGGTCTCGCGCTGGTCGCGCGCCCTCCCGGTCTCCACTCCCGCGCACGCGGCGCGGGTCCGGGAGGCCGAGCAGGCGCTCGCGGGCAGCGGCGTGCTCCTCGCCGGTTCGGCGTTCCACGGCTCCGGGATCGACGCCGCCGTGCGCTCCGCCGAGGCGGCCGCGGAGCGCGTCGGGGCCCTGTAGCGCGCCGTCGCGCTCTGGCGCTGCGAGCAGCGCGGCCTGCCGGCATCGATCTGCGGTGACAGGCTCGACCCGGACGGGCGAGGATGCGCACCATGACCACGGAAATCACCAGCCATCGCTGCGCGCTCGACGTCGGGGGGCGCTTTGCGCTCGGCTTCATCGTGGCGTGCGTCGCCGGGGGCTGCCGTGACCAGCCGCCGCGGCCGACCGCCGAGAGCGCGCCGCCCGTCGCGGCGAGCTCACCTGCCGCCGTCGCGTCGACGAGCAGCGCTGCGCCGCCGGCGCCGTCGGCGTTGCCCGCGTCACCGGCCCCGCCCACGCCGAGCGCGCGCGCGCTCACCGAAAAGGAGAAGCAGGCCCTCGCCACGTACAAGGCCGCGCTGGCGAGAGGCCGGCTCGCGACCAAGAAGCAGGACTTCAAGGCGGCCATCCAGGCGTTCTCCGAGGCGATCGCCGCGGACCCGAGCGACGCGCGGGCGCTTGCGGAGCGAGGCTTCGCGCACCTGACCGCGGGCGACAGCGACGCGGCGGATGACGATTTCGACGCGGCGCTCGCGGGGGCGGGCGATCCCGAGCTGCGCTCCCAGATCTGGTTCAACCTCGGGCTCCTGCGCGACAGGGCGGGCGACGCCGAGGCGGCCCGGGTCGCTTATGCCAACGCGCACCTGCTCAAGCCCTCGGCGGCGACGCGCGGCAAGCTCGCCGGCAGATCGACGTGCACCGTGGAGGTCCGCAAGGCCGACCTCGAGGGCGCCGAGCCCGTGAAGGCGTGGACCGATCTCCTCGCGCGGATCGGCACCGCCGAGGAGGCGCCCGGCGAGGCGACGAGCGAGGCCGCGGCGCGAGAGCGCCTGTGCAGGCCCGACTCGAGGTGGGCGGACAGCCCGTGCGCCGGCGATCCGCCGTGGGTCTTCCCTCGCGACTACATGATGTACGTGCACCACAGCAACCATGTGGTCTTTCCCCGCAAGCCGGACGGGTTCCTGGTCGTGAACGGCGGTCATTCGGGGGGCTGGCCCGCGCACTGCCATGGGATCCGCAGCGTGAGCGGCTCGGTCGAGGGGGGGCTGCTCGTGGTCGAGAGCACCTTTCACGGCGCGGGCGCGGTCTACGACGGAGAGGTCGATGGCGAGATGCGCTGTCGGGACGGCGCGAGCTACCGCGAGCGGACGTTCTATGACGCGCGCACCGGCCGGGCGATCGTGGCGCTGCGCTGGCCGGCTGGGAGCGAGGCCGACGTGAAGGTGCAGGGCGGTGAGCTGGTCGTCTCTGGCGGCGGCTGCGACGAGCGAGTTCGGCTCGGCGCCAACACCAACGCCAGCACGAAATAGGCCACGAGGTGCGCTGCGCGCGGTCGCCTGTTGCTGGCGCTCCCGGCTCAGGGGGCCTGAGCGCCGTCGTGGGTCGTGCGTGACGCCCTCGGCATACCCAGGTCCAGGGCGGGCGCCTGGAAACAGACAATGGCGTGGCACTTCGATTGCACCCATTGCACCGACTGCAGCGACGCGCTCGGACCGGCGATCGCCGAGGGAGCGCCAGTATTGAAGGCGTTGAAGGCGACGAAAAAAAAGAATCGACTCGAGGAACTTTTCTGTTGCGCAGCCCGTCCAAGGGGAGTACTTAATCCGAACACGAGGATTCGCCATGTTTAGCCGCCACGACAACCTGCAGCTCGTCACCATCCTGTCCAAATCGGGAACGCCCGATGCGGCCATGGCATGGGATCGCCTGCTGGGCGGTGGCGATGAACATTTGGCGCATAATCCAGGTTACCCTTGCAGCCTCCGTTCGTCGCGGAAGCTCGGTAACCCGGAGAATAGCGCCTAGAGGCAGCTAAGCACGCGTCGAACGACGACGTTCGCGAAGGCCGCCTCGGGAAACCCAGGCGGCCTTCGGCGTTCTGGGGGCTTGTAGGCTGTCGGCTCGTTGCGGCTATCGGCCCGCTTGTGGGCTGGAGATCTGCTGTGGGCTGTCGGCCTGCTGTGGATCGCCGGCTGCTGGCGAGTCGAGGAGATGCGTTGTCTTGCGCGCAGCGCGCGACGTCGTCGCGTGCCGTGGTGGGGGAGTTGCGCCCGGAGAAAGGAGGCGCGGCAGAGAGTGCGTTGGGAGCATTCGATTCGAGAATGAGCGCCGCGGCGCCCGTTCACGGCGCCGGGTAATGCGTTCGCGGAATGGTCGACGTGTATTGGCTTGCTGACACAGCAGGCCATGCGGAGGTGTGCCCTCCGCGCGGACCCGTAGCTCAGCTGGATAGAGCAGCCGCCTCTTAAGCGGACGGTTGGAGGTTCGATTCCTCTCGGGTCCACCTGTCCTCGCCGGCGCAGCCGCGCCGGCGGTGGGGGACACCTGATCTGTGACAATCCAGGATGATGTAGATGGAGGCGCGCTGCGCCTCCATGTTCCGGTGTAGCTCAATGGTAGAGCGCCCGCCTGTTAAGCGGGTAGTTGGAGGTTCGATTCCTCCCGCCGGAGCCGCGCCCCCATCGCGGGAGGCAGGCCCGTTTCGCTCACGCGAGGCGCCGGCTCGCCGCCGGCCGGGGGCGCGTCGGCGCCTCGTTCGAGCAGGCGCTGCGGGATGTAGCCTAGTGGAAAGGCGCCTCATCTGGGGTGAGGAGATCCGCCGGTTCGATTCCGGCCATCCCGACGATGATTTGCGTGGGTGTTTCTCTTCTGGTGAAGAGGGCAGGTTGTGACCCTGCGGAGGCGGGTTCGATCCCCGTACGCCCACCCAGGACGGGTCGAACGTGCTCGGTTATCTTTGGGAGATCAACCCGAGCGTGCTCTTTTATCCGTCCTCTTTTGCCCGGAGGCCCGGGCCGGAGGTGGTGTGATGGCCGATTATCTGAAGCACTTCGCCGCGCTGGTCACCCCGCAGCGGCAGAAGGCCCGCGCCGATCAGGCGAAGAACAGCGCCGGCGGCTTCGCCTTCGCCCTCGACGAGTGGGCGAGGCTCGACCGCTGGCTGATCCTCGGCGCCGAGGGGGGAACCTACTACGCGACCGAGCGGAAGCTCACGGTAGAGAACGCCCGCGCCGTCGAGGCGTGCCTCGCCGCGGACGGGCCCCGCGCCGTGCAGCGCATCGTCGACATCAGCGGCTCGGGGCGAGCGCCGAAGAACGCGCCCGCGATCTTCGCGCTCGCGATCGCCGCCGCCGACGCGAAGCTCGAGACCCGGCAGGCCGCCCTCGCGGCCTTGCCCGAGGTGTGCCGCACGGGGACGGATCTCTTCCACTTCGCCCGCGATGTGCAGGGGTTCCGCAAGTGGGGGCGCGGGCTCCGGTCCGCCGTCGCCGCCTGGTACAATGGCAAGCCCGTCGACAGGCTCGCGTACCAGGCGATGAAGTACCAGCAGCGCGACGGCTTCAGCCACCGCGATCTCCTGCGGCTGGCGCACCCGGTGGCGCCGACCCCGCAGCACGACGCCCTTTACCGCTGGATCGTCGGCGGCATCGAGGCGCTCGGCAAGGAGTCGGCGCGCGGCAAGGCGCTGCCCATGACCGATCTTCCGGACGCGGTGCGCGCGTTCGAGTCGCTCCGCGCGGCGACGAACCGCAAGCAGGTCACCGCGCTGATCAGGCAGCATCGCTTCACGCACGAGATGCTCCTGACCGAGTGGAAGAACGACCCCGCGGTCTGGGAGGCGCTGCTCGAGCACATGCCTCAGACAGCGCTGCTCCGGAACCTGGGGAAGATGACCGCGATAGGCCTGCTCTCGCCGATGAGCGACGCGTCCCGCAGGGTGGCGCAACAGCTCACCGACGCCGGGCGGCTGCGCGCGGCCCGGGTCCACCCCATCGCCGTGCTCTCGGCCCTCAAGGTCTATGAGCAGGGCCACGGTGAGCGCGCTCGCCGGCGCGCCAACGCGCTCTCATGGACCCCGGTCCGCGAGGTCGTCGACGCGCTGAACGAGGCGTTCTACCTCGCGTTCCGGGCGGTCGAGCCGACGGGGAAGAAGCACCTCCTGGCGCTCGATATCTCCGGGTCCATGACCAGCGGATCCATCGCCGGCGTCCCTGGGTTGACGCCGCGCGTGGCGAGCGCGGCCATGGCCATGGCGACGGCGAGGATCGAGCGTGAGTACGGCGTGCTCGGCTTCTCGGCGGCGTCGGGCGGGTACGGCGGCAAGTGGGGCGGGGGCGTCTCCGGCCTCATGCCGCTGTCGATATCGCCGGAGCAGCGCCTTGACGACGTGCTGCGCGCGGTGAATGGCCTGCCCTTCGGCGGCACCGACTGCGCGTTGCCGATGGTCTGGGCGAAGCGGAACCGGGTAGAGGTCGACTCGTTCGTCATCTACACGGACAACGAGACCTGGGCGGGCGGCGTTCACCCGTTCCAGGCGCTCAGGGAATACCGGCAGGCAATGGGCCGACCGGCCCGGCTGATCGTCGTCGGAATGACGTCGACCGGCTTCTCCATCGCCGATCCGACGGACCCCGGCATGCTCGATGTCGTGGGGTTCGACGGGGCGGCCCCCCAGGTGATGGCGGATTTCACCCGGGGTGTCTCGTGACAGACAGCGTGACGGACGGGCTCCGCCGGCCCGTCCGTCCGACGAGGGCGCTCACAAGCACCCTCTTTTTGCGGGACGCCGCCATGATGGATGGCACCTGTCCTTCACCCTTTGCCTTGGATTTCCCGGGCCGCGGAGGGACAGTTCTCGTGGTTCGACTCCAGCGTCCCGCTCTCAGCAAAAGCCCCCGAGCCCGAATGGATAGGGGCCGGCCTACGAAGCCGGTCGATGCGGGTTCGAGTCCCGCCGGGGGCGCCGGGATCCCCTCTCCGTCGCCCGCTCTCTCGCCCGATCCGGGCCGAAGGACGACGGTTCTCGGATCCCGACCTTGCCGCCGTAGCTCAGCCTGGTAGAGCACCTGACATTCCGCTCTCCACCCGTTTGCCCGATCCGGGCCGAAGGAGGACGGTTATCCGTTAATCTGGATGACGCGGGTTCGAATCCCGTCGGCGGCGCTGGTTTGCCCTCGTATGCATCTGGTGAGGCAGCCTGATTGTCGATCAGGTGAGGGGAGTTCGATCCTCCTCGGGGGCGCCTCGGGGTGTGCGTCATGGAGACGGCGGAGCCTCCAAAACTCCTGCGAGAAGGTTCGATTCCTTCACACCCCGCCGCAAAAAAAGGAGCGTGATGGACCCAATGGGAACGATGGATGATCGTCCAACGGACAAGGAGGTAAAGGATGTGGGGAGACAAGGAGATGAATGTTCGATGATGAAGATCTGACGCCAGGACCGCTGGCTCGGGGTGATAGTTCAACCGGGAGAACACTGCCTTCGCACGGCAGGGATCGAGGTTCGACCCCTCGTCGCTCCACCGGACGGGCCAATGCTCGTGGGTTACCATGCCGCTTGGCAGTTCCCCCTTGGGGCCTCCCCACGGCGCCCTTTGCCCGTTCGTTCGTCTCGTTGCCGAGGCGGGCCGCCGTCCGGCGGCCGCACACGATGTGCGGCGCGCGGCGCCCGGCGGCCCGCCTCTTTTTTTCGATGAACCCGCGGTGGTAGCTCAACGGTAGAGTGCGAGCGTGCCAGGCTCGCGACGGGAGTTCGATTCTCCTCCACCGCTCCCTTCAGGGGCCGCGCCTCGCGGCGCTCTGCGCCAGCGACGTCGCGGCGCCGGGCCGCAGGTCGGCTCTCCTGATCATGTGCTTATCATGTGTCCTTGTCCCCATCTCGCTAGAGGCTCAGGCGGCCGGGTTTTCGCTCCGGAGGCGCGGGTTCGAATCCCGCTGGGGACACTGGGCCGCTCCGCTCGCCAGCGTGCACCTTTGGGCGCCCGCGCCCGAGCGGGCGAGCCTGCCAATTCCATCTTGAGGATAGATTTCTGGGTGTGGCTCAACCTGGTAGAGCACCGGCTTCGGGAGCCGGGGACTGGGGGTTCGAATCCCCCCACCCAGACCGCGGAGGAGCGACAGCTCCGCCGCGACGCGCGACGAAGACCCTCTGGGTGTGGCTCAACCTGGTAGAGCACCGGCTCGGGGAGCCGGGGGCTGGAGGTTCGAATCCTCCCACTCAGACCGCGTCGCGCAGACGTCACCGTGACGGAACGGCATACGTGGCAGGCTGAGATCCTGCGCCCTTCGGGGTATGTGGGTTCGAGTCCCACCGGTGACACCCTGCCCGGGTGGCGAAGCGGCAAACGCTGCTGGCTTAGACCCAGCCATCTGGGGGTTCGACTCCCTCCCCGGGCACCGATTGCGTCTAACCTGGAGTGACGTCATGAAGAGAAAGAGACGATAGAGAGGTGGGCCATGATCGCGCAGACGCTGCTTTTGACGCCATGGATGGTGCCCCATAAGGTCATCCCCTGGCAGACCGCCGTCACGATGAGCTTCCTGGGCAAGGTGGAGGTCATCGAGGTGTACGACGACGTCATCCGGTCGCCGTCGCTCTCCATCAAGGCGCCTGCGGTGGTGCGGCTGAAGCGGCCGACGCTGGGGATGAAGCGCGGCGTGAAGTTCTCGAGGCTCAACGTCCTCCTGCGCGACGGCTTCCGCTGCCAGTACTGCGGCGAAAAGAAGGTGGCCCGTGAGCTCAACTACGATCACGTCATCCCGCGTGTGCAGGGTGGCAAGACCGTCTGGGACAACATCGTCGCTTCCTGCTACGCGTGCAACTCGGCGAAGCGGGGGCGTACGCCGGAGCAGGCCGGCATGAAGCTGCTCCGCGCCCCGGTGAAGCCGAAGTGGCTGCCGCCTGCGCCCGTCATGGGCCTGAGCGAGCGGCGCATCCCGGAGGTGTGGGCAGGCTACTGCGCGAGCTCGGGGTGAGCTGGGCCCCTCGCGCCGGCGCGCCCGCGGCCCGTCATGCAGACGGCGGGTCGGGCGCGCCGGCGCGCGTCGGGGCTTCCGCCGGCGGCCGCGCGGGTGCAGGATGGGCAGGCATGGAGACGCGTCAGGCCGAAGGCCGCGCGGAGGACGAGGACGCGCCGTTCCCCGCGATCCTGCGGGGCTGGCTCATCGAGGGGGAGCTCGGCCGCGGCGGGATGGGGCGCGTCTTCCGGGCGCGGCACCCGAAGACGCGGGCGCGGGCGGCGATCAAGGTGCTGCTCGGCGACTACGCCCGCCGGCCGGACGTCGTGGCTCGCTTCCGGCAGGAGGCGATCGCCGTCAACATCATCAACCACCCCGGCATCGTCCGTGTCTTCGACTCCGGCGAGCTCGAGGACGGCTCGCCCTACATCGTGATGGAGTACCTGGACGGGCGGGGGCTGCGTGACTGGGTGCAGGCCGTGCCGGCCGCGGATCGGCCGCGGCAGGTCGTGCGGCTCGGCTACCAGATCGCGTCGGCCATGGCCGCGGCCCACGCGTCCAAGGTGGTCCACCGCGATCTGAAGCCGGAGAACATCATGGTGATCGACGACGAGCTCGCCCCCGGGGGCAGCCGCGTCAAGATCCTCGATTTCGGCATCGCGAAGGTCCTCTGGGGCGGCCTCCCCGAGGTGCTGGAGCTGGACGCGAGGGGCTCCCTCGCGCCTGCGTCCGGGCCCACGCTCCGCACCGAGCTCTCGGCGCCGACGGCGCCGACGGTGGGGATGGCGCCCGACCCCGAGAGCGCCGTCGGCTGGGCGAGGATCGCGAGCGGTCCCGCGCGCGACGCGCGCTCGACAGCGGAGAGCGAAGGGGGCTCGCCAGAGGAGAGCGACCCGCGCGAGGACGACGCGCTCCGGAGCCTTCCTCGCGTGAGCCTCGAGAGGCCTGCGATCCAGGTCCTCCCCGCGCCGGTCGAGATCCCGCCCGGGGTCATCTCCTCTGCAGCAGGGCGCGTGTCCGTCGAGCCTGCCGGGCCCGCGTCGAGCGGCGGGGGCGCGGGACAGCCCACGATGCCGTTCACGCAGGAAGGCGCGTGGGGCCTCGGGACGAGGAGCTACATGGCGCCGGAGCAGGAGCGCCACTCCGGGAGCGTCGACGTCAAGGCGGACGTCTACTCCCTCGGCGTCATCCTCTACGAGCTGCTCGAGGGGCAGACGCCCGACGCGCCGCGCGGAGCGTGGCCGCCCCCGATGAGCGCCGCCACGCCGCCCGATCTCGTCGCCCTCGTCCACCGGGTGCTGTCGTTCGACCCCGATGCGCGGCCGCGCATGGCGGAGGTGGCGACGGCGCTGCACCGGCTCGGCCGGGCGAAGAAGGAGCTCGACGAGGCGCTCTCGAGGTGGGTCGCGAGCGGCAGGGCCCCGAGGCTCCTGCCGCGCGGCAAGGTGCTGCACGAGCTGTCCGCGTGGGCCCGGGACATCGACGACCTCTCGGGCCTGGAGCGCGGCTTCCTCGACGCGGCCCTGGGCGCGGAGGCGCGACGCGAGCGGCTCACGAGGGTGCTCCTTGCGCTCGGCGTGGTCTTCCTGATGGGCATGGTCGCGACGACCTCGGTGTTCTGGGTGCATGCGACGCGGGCGCGGGCGACGGCCGAGGCCGCCGAGCGCGCCGCGCGGGAGCACAGCCGCCTCGAGGCGGCCGCGAACGCCTCCGCGCAGGAGGCCCTCGCGAAGATGACCGAGGCGCAGCGCGCCACCGAGGAGGCGCTCGCGCTCGCGATGAAGGCGAGCGACGACGCGAAGAGCGCCAACTCCGCCAGGGAGTCGATGACCGAGGCGAAGCGCCTGGCCGAGAGCGCCGAGCTCCGCGCGAGGCGCGCGGCTCAGGCCGCGGCCGCCGCGAAGGCGGAGGCCGACGAGCGCTACGAGCAGTCGAGGAGCGCCATGGAGCGCGAGATCGCCGGGCTCGAGGGCGACCGCGAGCGCCTGTCGGCGCGGCTCGGACAGGCCGAGGACGAGCGCGAGAGGGGGAGGGCCGCCCTCCGATCGAGAGAGCAAGAGCTCAGGGCGGTCCTGTCGGAGCTGAGGCGCGAGTCCACGCGCGTGGGCTTGCTCGAGCGCAGGCTCGACGAGGCCTCCGCGCAGATCGACGCGCTGGAGAGGCAGAACGAGGAGTGCGCCCTGCGGCAGCCCAGGGCGCAGCCGCAGCCAGAGCCTCCTCCGGACGGGGACATGGCCCCTTCGAAGGAAGAGAGAGAGGAGATCGCGACGCCGCCGGCCGAGCCCCCGATGGACGCGAGGCCTCGGCCGGCGCCCCGGTGGCGGTGGCGACGCGATACGACGATATAGCCGCAACCTCGGCGGACAGCGGGGAAGCGGGGCTCACGCCGCGCGTCCGAGCCCCGCGAGCCTGCGCATTCCAGTTAGCTGAGCGTAGGTATCTCCTCGCGGCCACGGTTGCCGCCGCGCGCGTCCACGACGCGCACGCTGCTCGCCTGGGGCCCCTCGTCGCCGTCCTCCTCGGTGTAGGCGACGCCCATGCCGACCCTCAGATCGGAGAATGGAGCCGACACGATGCTTCGCTCGTGGAAATAGATCTCCCGACCATCGATCGTCGTGATGAACCCGTAGTCGTTGAACAGCTTCGCGATGACGCCGGCCGTGTCCTGCGCCGGGTGTGCCTTCACCTCGCTTCGCTGCTCGTCCGAGAGCTTCTTGAGCTGGCGACCGGCGCGCTGGAACACGTCGCGCACCGCCGCCGGCAGCAGGTTCCTCGCGGCCCGCTCCTCGCTCACGACCTCGTGCTTTCCGGCCACGTGGAGGTCGACGCGCACGCGGTATTCTCCGCCCGTGCCCATGCTCGCGTGGTCGCGCTCGACCACCACCGCGCAGCTGTTGATGTGGTCGTTGAAGCGCTCGATCTTGTTCGCTTGCTCCCGGATCAGCTCCTCGAGCGAGGGGCTTTTGCCGATGTGTCGGAAGGTGAGCTCCACTTGCATGCTCTCTCCTCTCATCCTGCGTCGCTGGGACGCGTCACTTCAGTCGCTGTGGGTCGCTGATCCGCATCAGCCGATTCCAGCACATGGTTTGGAGTTCCGGTCCAGGCGCCGGGCGCCGCCCCCGCCTCGTGGCTCTCTGCGCCGTCGTTCGGAACGCGCGCCGCTCCAGGGCTGCCAGATCGATGGCGTGGTGCGGCAGCCGGGCCTCCTCAGGCAAGACCGGGATCTCCCGGAGATCGGCCGAAGCGAAGCGCTGCAGCCGGCGCGTCGGCTCCTCGATGTCCGGCGCGCGCTTCACGCCGGGATCCGGGGGGGAGGGCCCGCCCCCGATGTCCTGCCCGCCCACGTGGCTCGGCTTCAAATCACGCTGTAGCATCGTCGGCATGCGTCTGCTTCGCCGGAGGCGCAGGCTCCGAGGGATTGGCCCTGGGACCGTGAACACTTCGCGTGTGCTCAGCGTGATCAGGTAGCAAGTTCGCTGCCACGGCCGCTCAGCCGCGCAACGGCCGTGCAGCGCGCTCCTTCACGGTCGAGCGCGCCAGGCGCGTGCGCGGAGGCGCAGGCTCTGCGCGGAGGGAGCCACTTCTTGCGTCCCTCGTGGATCTCCAGGCTGGCGCGGTGGTGTGGCACGAAGCGACGGGGCGTCCTTTCCTGGGGCAATTTGCGACGTAAGGCGCGCGTCACGTCGTTCCATCGTGTCTCGTCGGCGCTCCACGCGTGTCGGGTCCGGGAGCGATGCCGCCCGCTCCTGACGAGCTCTGCCATCAGGGGTCGCCGCGAGGGGCCGCGGCCACGACGGCCCCTCCCGCAGCGCGGAGCGACGTGAAGGCCCGCCCGCCGTGCCGATCGGGAGCACGTGCGCGCGGTGCGTCGTTGTGTCGTCGTGCGGCACAGGAGCAGCGACAGGACGGCGAGCACGAGGGCGAGCGCTCGCGCCGCGAACGTCGCCGCGCCGCCGGCGCGCGCTCCTCCGCTCGGCTCGCCCTGCGCCGTGCGCCGTGCGCCCGAGCTCGCCCTCGTGCTCGCCGTGGCCTTGTCTCGAGCTCGCTCCTCGGCGCCTCGGGGCGCCGCTTCAGCGGATCTCGAAGACGTAATCCGTGTCGTAGGTGCGGACGAAGAGCTTGCCGTCCTTCTCGACAAGGAACTCGGGGCCGCTCTTCAGCGGCAGCTTCGAGACCACCTTGCCGGTGGCGCGCTCGAGGACATAGAGGAAATCCGGCTCGGCCGTGAAGCCGTATCCGCAGAGGAGGTGATCTCCATGCAAGGCGAAGTTCTCGGCGTTGCAGACCAGCGGCGCGCTCTGCCAGAGGAGCTGTCCCGAGGCGAGCTCGATGGCCGACAGGTAGGCGTTTTTGCCCTTCGACGAGGCTGCATACGTCCTGTGCCCCGACGAGATGTAGAGGACGCCGTCCTCGACCATGGCCCAGCCGATGCTGCCCTTCACGAAGCCGGCTTCCTTGGGATCGAACTCAGGTGGCATGAGGAAGCTCTCGAGGTCGAAGAAGGCGACGATCGTGTGCGCCGCGTCGAGGATCGCGACGAAGCGCGCCTCGGCGAAGTTCGGGCCGTAGAACAGCGCGAGGTGGTCCCCGTGGCCGATCGCCTTGACGAGCACGTGATCGCGGTAGCGCTCGGGAGCGAAGGAGGGGAAGGTGTCGCTCGTCCCGCCGGCGTCCGCGTTCGGCGCCGGCGTGATCATGGGCAGCGCGAGGCCGTTCGTGGTGAACCATGCCGCCTCGTCCGTGATCTGGTTCTTCTTCTCGGCGACCTTCACGAGGCGCGGCGCAGCGGAGCTTCCGGCAGGCGCGCGCCGGAAGAGCGCCGCGGCGAACGGCGGCGGCGGGAGCCTCACCGGAGACCGGCTATCGAGCGCCGCGCCGTCGTCCGCGGCCACCAGCGCCGGCTTCCCGTTGCCGCCGCGGCGGGGCGGCGCGGGCTGCGGCGGCGGGGCGCCGTCGTGAAGCGCCGGCGTCGCGGCGCCGGCAGCGCCAGGAGGCGGCGCGGCGGCGTCCTGGGAGGCGCGGGCCGGCGGCGCCGAGGGCGGCTGACACGCGCATACGGCGAGCAACGCGGCGGCGAGCCAGCGCGCGGGGCGAGGTGGCAGAGGCGGAGGCGGGGCGGCGAGCACGCGCGCAGCGTACCGCATCCGCCCCGGTGAGAGGGCGCTCCGAGGCGCGGGAGCTCAGCGGGCGGGCGTGAAGGAGAGGTTGAGCGTGTAGGGGCCGGCGTCCCGCGAGCGGTACGGCTCGACGAAGATGAACAGCGGCACGCCGCCGTCGACAGCGATATCGGTCCTCTCGTCGTGGCCTTCGATCTGCTCCTCGATGCACGTCAGCTGGCGGCCCGTGCAGCCGGTCCGCACGTAGAAGCCCTGGTCGGTCGCGGAGGACAGCACCAGCCTGAGCCCGCCGGCGCTCGGCGGCGTGAACGCGTGGATCCGCTCCCGCATCCCGGTCCTGGTGCAGGTGCCCTCGAACACCATCGTCCCGCTCGCCGTGTCGCCCCGGTTCTCGCCGAGGATGGCCACGGGCGCGTCCGCGCAGATGTCGTCGAGCTCCAGGATACACTCGGCGGAGCAGCCGTCGCCGTTGACGGTGTTACCGTCGTCGCACTCCTCGGGCGGGCTGACGATGCCGTCCCCGCACATGGCCGGCGAGAACAAGAGATCCAGCGTGTACGGCCCCGCGCCAGCGGACGTGACGGCGTCGACGAAGATCGGCACCTCCTGGTCCTTGCGCACGACGATCTCGATCACCTCTTCGTCAGGCCCTGCACCCGAGGGGGCGGTCTTGTCCTGGCAAGCGAGCTCGGTGGACCCGTCCGCGCATGCCGTGCGGGCGTAGAGGACGTGATCCCTCCCCGACTGGAGCACGACGCGGAGCGTGCCCGACTGCCCAGCGGGAGGCGTGAACAGGTGGACCTCCTCGGGCCCCACGCCCCCGCAGGTGCCTTCGAACACACGCGTGCCCAGCGACGTATCGCCCTCGATCGTCGTCGTCGTCGCCGGCGGCGCGTCCGCGCAGGCGGCGTCGACGAGCGGGCGGCAGGTCGCGGCGCAGTCGCTGTCCGCGCAGTCGACGCGCTCGTCGCCCTCGTCGTCCTTGCCGTCGGAGCAGTCCGTCTCGCCGAGCTTGCAGAGGCCGTCGAGCGTGTCGCACACGCCGAGCGCCGCGCACTGCGAGTTCTCGGTACACCCAGGGATGCACGCGGTGCGCTCGCCGCTGATCTCGCCGCATCGGTAGCCGTCCCGGCAATCGTCCGGCCCGCTGCACCGAAGGAGGCACAACCCCAGGCCCTCGCCGAAATCTTCACAGAGGCCGCCGTTGGGACAGTCCCCCACGGCGGGATCGCATTGGCCCGCACAGGCTCCCGACGGCCATCCCCACTCGCGCTCGGTGATGCAGTAGTCCTCGGGGCAGGCCGCATCGCGAGTGCACGCCGCTCCATAGGGCGCGGGGCTCCCTCCGCCGGAGCCGCCGGTGCCCGTGGGCTCGGCGCCGCCGGAGCCGCCGGTGCCCGTGGGCTCGGAGCCACCCGCGCCGCCGGTGCCCGTGGGCTCGGCGCCGCCGGTGCCTGTGGGCTGGGCGCCACCGCTGCCGCCGGTGCCCGTAGGCTCGGCGCCCCCGCTGCCGCCCGTGCCGGTCGCGTCGGACGCACCGGCGCCGCTGCCCGTGGGCTCGGCGCCGCCGGAGCCGCCGGCGCCGCCTTCGCCACGTTCGCCGTCATCGCCGCCGCACCCAGCGGTCGTCGAGAGCGCGAGCACAAAGAGACCTGCAACGAGTCGTACGTTCATCCACCCGCTCCACCAGACGAGAGATTGTCGAGACGCGAGGTGCACTTCACCCCACGGCGCAGCGCCGGACCATCTTCAGTGCAACGGCTTCGCCTGCCAACCCCCGGTTCACGGCATCCGTGTTCGTTGGCGCGCCGCGTTTGCCGCGCGCCGCGCTCGTCATGCGCGATCCGCGCAGGACAGCGGGCCGTTTCGCGGAAAGAGAGCGCACGGAGGCGGCGTGCGTAGCATGCGAGCCCACTGGCCCACGCCCGCCAGCGCGCCGGTCGTGCAGAGCGCGTGGGTCCGTCCGGGGGCGCACATCAACGCGATGGGCGCCGACGCGCCCGGCAAGCAGGAGCTCGATCCCGGCATCCTCCGGGACGCGCGCGTGATCATCGACGACTGGCACCAGGCGACGGAGAGCGGTGAGGTCAACGTGCCGCTGCACGCGGGCGCCCTGCGTCGCGAGCACATCCAGGGGACGCTCGGCGACGTCGTCGCGGGCAAGTCGAGCGGGCGCGGTGAAGCGGTCATCACCGTGTTCGACTCGACAGGGCTCGCGATCCAGGACGTCGCGCTCGCGCGCGTCATCTACGCCGCCGCGCGCGAACAGGGCGCCGGGACGGCGTTCGACTTCTTCGGCTGAGCGCGGCCGCTACGGCGTCCTCGCGCACCGCACGCCGAGGCTGTAATAGGGCGCCGACGGCGCGACGCTGACCCGCTCGGACGTCAGCAGATAACTCGCTGTGCCGAAGCTGCTCCCGCCGCGGACCACCCGGTTCGAGGTGTCCGTCAGGTTGGCGCAGTCGACGCATTCCGCCGGATAGGTCCCGTACCCATCCAGCATCCACTCCCGCATGCTCCCGCCGAGATCCGCCTGCGTCCACCGCCCGTCGCCCTTCGGCGAGCGGGACCCGACGTGCACGATGTCGCTGAAGTCGCTCTGGAATGTGCAGCCGGGCGCCGTGCTCTCCCTGCAATCGTAGGAGGCGTAGCTCGCGTCGATGGTCGTCGACTCCGGCGGATTCGACCACGGATACCGCCGCTGCTCGTCCCCGCCGGCCGCCGCGTAGTTCCACTCCGCTTCTGTCGGGAACCGGCCCCCGTCCCACGCGCAGAACGCGAAGGCGACATACCAGCTCACGCAGTTCATCGGCAGGTGCTCATGGGCGCCCGCCTCCTCCGTCCACGTCCGCATGTCCGCGTTGTCCGGATTGCACATCACCGCTGCTCTCAGCGCCGCCGCGTCCGGGGGCAGCTCGCTGTTCCAGGCCGGGTTCCACCCGCTCCCCTGGATGCCCGGGTGCGCTCCCGCGTCGGCCGCGGGCTGGCTGCCGGGGTACGCCTCCAAGAACTTCCGGAACCTCCCCACCGTCACCTCGAAGCGATCCAGCCGGAAGTCGCTCACCGTCGCTGGATATGCGGCATCGTTGCCGCGGTCGAAGGGCCCCCCGGGCACCACCGCGCTCACACAGCAGCTCTCTCTTTCGCCCGGCCCGCACGTCGATGGCAGCCCTTCGCAGCTCGGAGGCGTCGTGCACGCCCCTCCGCTGCACACGGGCGCCTCCGCAGGACACGGCTCCGGGGCGTCCCACTGATCGCGGTCGTTGCACCGCTCCAGCCGGTTGTCCGAGCACCGCGCGTCGCCGCGCGTGCACTCGCCGGCGCCGGCGCCGCCGCCGCTGCCGTTGCCGGCGCCGCTGCCATTGCCGGCGCCGCCGCGGCCCGAGCTTGCGTCGCCTCCGCCGGAGACGGCGTCGCCGCCTGCGCCTTCGAACGGGTGATAGTCCTTGTCCAGCCCCAGTATCGCCGTGCAACCGCTCGCCATGAAGGCCGATGCCGCCCACCACCACCGACGCGTGCGCTTGCTCTTCATATCTCCTCTTGGGCCGCTCTCCCCGCGCTGTCCACCGCGGCGCGCGCCCGCGATCTTATCCGGCGATGCGCGCGGCTGCGCCGCCTCCAGCGGTATGGCTGCGCTCGACGCGCTTCACTCTTCGGGAACGGAGGAGCGACGGCTGGCTCGTGAGGGCACTCCGGGATGGGCGGGAGAGCGACGGTTGGCTTGCGGGGGCATCGTGAGATGGGCGGAGGAGCGACGGCTGGCTCGCGGGGGCATCGCGGGATCGCTCGCTGGACGCCGCGTGGGGCCGCGGTAGACGGCGCCATTCCACCGCGTGCGCCCGTCCGGCTGGCCTGTGGACGACGAGGCCGTCCCGTCCCCAGGAGCTGCTCTTACGCAGGCGCTATCGCCGGCGTCAGAAGCGCCCTCGCGCGCCGAACACGGCCCCCTCTGGCCCTGCCTCCAGCACGCCCGCGCTGATCCACCTCGGGCTCGCGCTGGCCGCCCGCGCCGCGGTCTTCGGCTCGGTGAGATAAAGGACGAGCGCCGTCCCGGCCCCGGCCAGGCCCACCGCGAACCCGATGGTGCTCACCGTGGCCAGCGTGTTCGCGCTGTCCCCGGCGTCGCGCCCTGTCGTGTCGCAGGCCTTCGGGTCCGTGGCCTGGATGCCGCTGCCGCAGTGCTCGTCGATGGTGCCTTTCTTGTCGAGCACGAGCCCGCCGGTGATGCCGCCCAGCACGAAGCCCGCCGCGCCGAGCCCGCCGGCCAGGTAGAGGGCCGTTCGACGGCCTGCGGGCGCCTCCGGCGCATCCGGCGGGGCCGGTGCAGGCGCCGGCACGATCGCGGGCGTCGGGGACGCCGGATGCGGCGCGGGGGCTCGGGCGGCCGGCGCGTCCTTCAGCGCCAGCGTGAGCTCTTTCGTCTCGCCCGCCGCGATCGTGACGTGTTGTTCCCGCACGGGCTCTCCCGGCGCCTGGATCGACACCCGGTGATCTCCCGGGTCGACCGGCAGCGCGACGCCCAGCGCGGCCTCGCCCAGCACGGAGCCGTCGCGCTGGACCACGGTGCCCGCCGGCGCCCCCGGCGGCAAGGAGAGCGCGAGCCTCGGGATCCGGGGCGAGAGCCGATCGCGCTCCTTCATCGCGAGCTTCGGCCGCTCGCCCTGGCGGGCCTGCTCGGCCGGCGTCATCCGATCGAAACGCGCCAGGTAGTCCTTGAAGCGCGCGACCGCCGTGGCGATGCGGCCCCACTGGGCCTCGCAGGACGCCAGCGTGAAGAGCGTGCCGGGCTGAGGGTCGATGCGCTCGCTCTCGGCGAGGGCCTTGCAGCCCGTCTCGTAACGGCCTGCCTGCATGTCGGCGAGCCCCCGTTCGAAGAGCGCCTCGGCGGCAGCGATGTCCTGCGCCGCCGCAGGAGCCGAGAGGGAGAGCACGCCGAGGGCGGCGAGGAGAGGGGCGGAGCGGCGGAGACAAGGGGGCATGCGCTGGCACTCGGCAGGTGAGGAGAGAGCGGGAGACGCGGGCACTGGCGCGGTGGGCGGGCGGATTGGAGCACGAAGGCGGCGAGGTGGGAAGGCGGGGAAGGGGAGGAAGGAGAGGGGAACGGGGCGCCGTGCCGTGCTCTTCACGACGGCGCTCGAACCGCTCGGGGGCAAGAGGAGGTGGAGCTGGGCGCCCAAGGCGCGCACGGTGTTGCCGTGGACGCGGAGCTCGGCGCGCAGGACGCGAGCCGGCGCTGCCGCGGAGGTGCAGCTCAATACCGGCCGTACGGGGAGGTCGATGTCGTTGGCTGCAGCGCGGGCGGCTTCTTGTCGCTCGAGGGCGGCCTGGGGCCCGATAGCGATGGCTTGGCGGCGGGGGCCCGCGACGGCGCACCCGGGCGGAGCGTTGTCGACGTGGGTGCCGCGGAGACTCGCACTGCCGCTATGGACGGCGCGCGTGGCGCCGTCGTCGAGGCGGGAGGAGGCGGCGCTGTGGCGGACGGTTCCGCTGCCGCGGGAGCCGACGCGGGCGCCGGCACGAGGGTTGGTTCGGGCGTCGACGCGGGCGCCGGTGCGAGGGTCGGCTCGGGCGCTGCCGCCGTCGACTCCGGCGTCGCTGCCGCCGTCGTGACGTCAGCCGCCGCCGGCTCACCGCCGCGGCTGGCGCGCAGCGCGAGCCAGCCGCCGCCCAGCAGCACGAGGAGCCCGAGCGCCGAAAGCCCCGCGGCGAGCGGGGCGCGGCTCGGTCTCGACGGGCTGGACAGCATGCCGGACACCGCGACGCCGGTCGAGCTCCCCACGAGCGCCGGACCGGACGAGCGCGCGTCGCGCTCCGCGCCCGCGCTCATCGCCGCCGCCGGGGCCGGCTCGGTCGTGACGAGGGCGGGGGACAACGCCGCCGCGGCGGGGGCCACCTCCGCCGCGGTGGGGGCCGTTCCGGGCCAGGACGGCGGGCTCGGGAACGTCGCCTGGCCGCTGGCGACGGGGACGCCGAGCACCTCGCCGAGGGCCCGCACCGCGTCCGTGGCCCGCTGGAACCGCGCCGCGGGATCGACCGCCGTGGCCCGGGCGAACCACGCGTCGAAGGCCGGCGGCAGCGTCACGCCCATCGAGCGCGCCCGCTGCACCGGCGGCTCCTGCGGGCCGCCGACGGCGATCATCGCGAACGCGAACACGCCGTCGACGGTGCTCGCCTCGGGATCCCAGTACGAGGCGCCCACGAGCAGCGTATAGGCCATCATGCCGAGCGCGAAGATGTCCGCGGCGCCGGTGAGCCTCGTGCGGCCGTGGAACTGCTCGGGGGGCATGTAGATCGGCGTGCCGAGGCTGCTCGTGGCGCCCGCGGCGGTGGAGCCCTCGGCGACGAGCTTGGCGATGCCGAAGTCGAGGATCTTCACGCGGACCGAGCCGTCCTCGCGCTGCGACAGGAAGATGTTCGCGGGCTTGAGGTCGCGGTGCACGATGCTCGCCGCGTGGGTCCGGTCGAGGGCCAGCGCGGTCTGGTAGAGGTAGGTGACGGCCTCGGCGGGCGGCAGGCGGCCGGCGCGCTCGACCCGCTCGCCGAGCTCCTCGCCGCGCAGGAGCTCCATGACCAGGAACGGCATTCCGGTCGCCTCGTCGACGCCCGCGTCGAAGACGTCGACGATGTGCTCGCTCTCGACCCTGGCCCCGATGCGCGCCTCTCGCTTGAAGCGCTCGCGCATCTCCTCGCTCTGGAAGAGGTGAGCGTGCATGACCTTGAGCGCGCGGCGGCGCTCGGTCTCGAGGTGAATCACCTCGTGCACGGCCCCCATCGCGCCGGCGGCGACGAGGCGCACGACGCGGTAGCGGCGCGCGAAGACCGTCCCCTCCGCAAGGATGACCGACACGAGCCGAGGCTCACGCGCCGGGTGGGCGGCGTCAAGGGGACGGAGGGCCGCTGTCCGCCGGTGACGAACCCGGGAGGCAGCGCGCCGCGTGGGGCGCGGGGGGAGGCGGTGCGGTTGCGCCTGCACCCGCGCCGGCTCGGCCCGGGGGAGCCCGCGGCGGGCGCCGCGGGCGCTCTTCGCGCCCCGAGGGGCGCGGCGCCGCGAGGGTGGACTGTGGAGCACCACGCGTGGAGCACCACGCCCGGCGCGACCGTGATCGCACCGGCTCCGGGTGTCCTCGCGAGGGGGGAAGGTCATCGTCTTCGCGCACCGGGCCCCGACGTCATTGTCGCGGTCCGACGGGTCGTCGTTTGTTGCGCGTGGAGGAGAGCAGGGAAGACGCATCGTTGTTGAAGCTCCCGCCGCGGATCACCCGGTCCGAGGCGTCCCTCGCGACGCCGTCCGGCCCGTACGGGCGCCGGACGGGGGGAGCTTCGCGCGGGTGGGCCGTGCAGAGCCAGCCGCCGAGCCTCCTGCCGACCTCGTCGCTCTCCTGGGCGAAGTGGAGGCGCTGGGCCTCGGAGACGCAGCGGAGGGTGTGGGCGAGCCGCATGAGCACGCGGGCGCGGACCAGGCCGCGCGAGGCGGCGGTGAGGTCGGCGCGCTTGTCGCGGCGTTAGGAGGCCTCGACGAGGTGCTCGGTGACGTCGAGGCAGGCATGGAGAAGGCGGTCGCCGACGGTGAAGCGATGTCGCGAGGGAACTTGGCGACCCGCTCGGCCACCCAGGCGAGCAGCGATTCCATCCGGACGGCGATCACCGGCGCTGCAGCCGGGCCGCGGGCTCCGCCCCCGGACCCCCGGCTTCCCGCGTTCCGACTGCCATCGCCCGACATCGGCGGGGATCCTTGCTTGATCAAGGGTTCAAGGATCAAGTTTCAAGGGAAGTGACATGATGAGCACTATTCGTGTCATGAACTACGGTGTCCTCGCGCACCGGGCCCCGACGTCGATTTTGCGGGCCGACGGGTCGTCGTAGTTGCGTCCGGAAGAGAGCAGGGTCGACGCAACGTCGTTCCAGCCCCCGCCCCGGATCACCCGATACGAGGCC
This sequence comes from Sorangium sp. So ce693, assembly GCF_051521375.1. Taxonomy (NCBI): domain Bacteria; kingdom Pseudomonadati; phylum Myxococcota; order Polyangiales; family Polyangiaceae; genus Sorangium; species Sorangium sp. So ce693. Next base: position 8,406,899 of record NZ_CP150347.1, on the reverse strand, counting down.
ATGGCCATATTGGCGCAATCTTTGCAGTCGCCTGATGGGTACGGCTCCGCGTACCAGTCCAGAACCCACTCCCGCAGGTTCCCGGCCAGGTCCGCCTGTCCCCACCTCCCATCTCCCGGCGACCTCGACCCGACGGCCTGCATGTCGCCGGGGGGGGCGCACGAGGCGTCAGGCCCGCAGCCATACACCGCGTGATCGGCATCGATCGCCGTCGAGTCTGCCGGTTTCGACCATGGATACACGCGCTGCCCGTCCGCGCCTCCTCCTCCCGCCGCCGCGTAGTTCCACTCCGCCTCCGTCGCCAGACGGCCCCCATCCCACGCGCAGAACGCGAACGCCACGTACCAGCTCAGGCAGCTCATCGGCAGGTGCTCGTGATCACCCGCTGCATCCGTCCACGTCTGGAATTCTGACTCGCAATTCACCGCCGCCTTCAGCGCCGCTGCATCCACAGGCAGCTTGCTCGCCCAATCCGCATTCCACCCGCTACCCGCGATCTTCGGGTGCGCACCCGCTCCCGCCGCCGGCTTGCTCCCGGGATACGCCTCCACGAACTTCCGGAATCGACCCACCGTCACCTCGAACCTATCCAGCAAGAACCCGCTCACCGTCGCTGGATACGCTGCGTCGTTGCCCCGGTTGAACGTGCCCCCGGACACCGCCTCCCCCGTCGCGCAGCAGCTCTCGTTGCTGTCAGGGCCGCACGTCTCGGCCAGTCCGACACAGCTCCGTGGCACGCACTTCCCTGCGTCGCATGCGGGCGTCGCCGCACCGCACGGTTCCGCGTCCTCCCACGACCCGCGCTCTCCGCACCGCTGCGGGCGATTGTCCTCCGAGCAGCGCACGTCCTCCGGACCGCACTCCCCGGTGCACTGCCCATCGACGCACGTCTGACCGACGCACCGCTGTCCGGCCAGCGTGCACTCGTCCTCGCCGCCAGCTCCCCCGGCGCCTTCCATACCGCTGCCAGCTCCCCCGGCGCCTTCCATACCGCTGCCAGCTCCCCCGGCGCCTCCCCTCCCGCTGCCAGCTCCCCCGGCGCCGGCTTCGGCTCCGGTTCCGCCACTGCCTTCTTTCTGCACGTAATAACCGTCCTCCAGCCCCGCCGCCAGCGCACATCCGCCTGCCGTCACCGCCCACGCCGCCCACAGCCATCTAGCGCCCTTCCGCTTCTCCATGCCCTGTCCTACTGCCGCTCGGCGCCCGCTGTCCACCGACGCGCGTCCTCCCACGCGTTCCCTGCTGCGCCGCACGCTCGACATGCGCCCGCCCGTGCCGAGCAGCAGGCGGTGCCGAGCGCGACAGACACGGTCGAGGCGGCCCGTCGCCCCGAGCGCGCCATCCTCTCCGCCCTCACGCATGGCGCTGGCGAGCTGGGCGGGAACCTCGCCGCCGTCGTCGTGCCCAACCTCCGCGACCTCGAGGAGACGGCCAGGTCCACGGCGATCTCGGGTTAAACCGATGGTTGGGGTCCCCCAGGGCAGCACCTGCGTTCGCTTCCAGGACACCGATGACGTTGATCGAGCGAGAAGTGAGCCGCCAAGGAGCCAAGGACGCCAAGAACAAAACACAACAACCGTAGGCCCCGGGAGAGGGAGTTCGTGGCGTGGCGGTGCGCGGGGGAGGGCCGATGTCTGAGCCGATCAACCGTAGGCCCCGGGAGAGGGAGTTCGTGGCGTGGCGGTGCGCGGGGGAGGGCCGATGTCTGAGCCGATCAACCGTAGGCCCCGGGAGAGGGAGTTCGTGGCGTGGCGGTGCGCGGGGGAGGGCCGATGTCCGAGCCCATTTGACGTCCTCTGTCCGGCGTGCGCAGCGCGCCGGGCAGAGGACGTCCCAGGCGAGTTCGGCGGGGCCCCCGCGCACCGCCACGCCACGAACTCCCTCTCCCGGGGCCGGGCCGCCCTCGAGGGGCTCCTCACACCGCCAAAAACTCCCTGGCGATCTCGTCGTCGAACTCCGCCACGCTCCCCCGCCGCACGATCCCCCCGTTGTCCATGATGAAGTACTCGCTCGCCGTCGAGAGCGCGAAATCCAAAAACTGCTCCACGAGCAGGATCGCCATATCCCCCTTCTTCCCGAGCCCCTTTATCACTTCGCCTATCTCCTGCATGATCGACGGCTGGATCCCCTCCGTCGGCTCGTCGAGCAAGAGCAGCTTCGGCTTCCTCAGCAGCACCCGCGCGAGCGAGAGCTGCTGTTGCTGCCCGCCGCTCAGCGTCCCGGCCGCCCGCGCGTGAAACTTCTTGAGGATGGGGAACATCTCCATCATCTCCTCCAGCGCGGCGGGGCTAGGCGTCGGATCGCTCTTCGCCTCGAAGCCCATGAGCAGGTTCTCTCGCACCGTCAGGTAGGGGAAGATCCCTCGCCCCTGCGGCACATAGCCTATCCCCGCGCGCGCCCTGTCGCTCGGCGACCTCGCCGTGAGGTCCGCCCCGTCGAGCGTCACCTTGCCGCGCCGCGGCTTCAGCACGCCCATGATCGCCTTGAGCAACGTCGTCTTGCCGACCCCGTTGCGGCCCAGCAGGCACGACACCCGCCCTGGCGCGACGTCCAGGCTGACCTGCGACAGGATGCAGCTCTCCTCGTAATAGACCGCGAGATCCTCGACAACCAGCATGCTCGCTACCGCTCCTCCGCCTGAGCCTCGGCCGGCGCCTTGGCCCCGCCGCGCGCGTGCCCCGCGTCGTGCGCCCGCCCGAGATAGACCTCGATCACCTTCGAATCGCGCTGGACCTCCTCGACCGGCCCCTCGCACAGCCGCCTGCCTGCGTGCAGCACCGTCACCGTGCTCGCGTAGCGCCGCACGAACTCCATGTCGTGCTCCACCACCAGCACCGACCGCTGCTTCGCGATCTCCTGGACGAGCTCCCCTGTGCGGTCGCGCTCGCGCCGGGTCATCCCCGCCACCGGCTCGTCGAGCAGGAGCAGCTTCGGCTGCTGCACGAGGAGCATGCCTATCTCCAGCCACTGCCGCTCCCCGTGCGCGAGCACCGCGGCCCGCACGTCCGCGCGCCGCCTGAGCCCGACGCGATCGAGCGTCTCGGAGATCTCCCTCTCTTGCGGCGCTGACAGCGCGCGGAGCAGCCCCGGCGCGCTCTCCCGGAAGCCCATGGCCGCCTCCAGGTTCTCGAGCACCGTGAGGCTCCCGAACACCGCCGGCGTCTGGAACTTCCGCCCGATCCCGAGCCGCACCAGGGCGTGCTCCGGCAGGCGATTCACCTCCATGGCCTCCTGTCCGGACTCCCCACCTCCGTGGAACACCACACGTCCGCTCGACGGCTTCGTCTTGCCGGTCAGGATGTCGAGCAGCGTCGTCTTCCCCGCGCCGTTCGGCCCGATCAGGAACCGGAGCTCCCCGCGCTGGATGGAAAAGTCGAGCTCGTCCAGCACCTTGAAGCCGTCGAAGCTCACCGTTACCCGCTGGACCTCGACGATGTTGCCGCGGCTCATCGCGCTGCTCCTCTCCTCGTCTCCGCGCTCGTTTCCGTGCTCGCTTCCGCTCATCTCCGCGCCTCCCCCTCAGCGCCCCGTCGTCGCCGGCGCCTCTGGGCCCGCCGCCGGGTCGACCTCGTCCCCGCCCGCCGGCCCCGCCGCGACGTCCGTGCCGCGGCGCGAGAGCTTCGCGACGTGCCGCTGCAGGAAGCCCGAGACGCCCTTCGGGAGCAGCATGACCGACGCCGCGAAGAGCGCGCCGAAGCCGAGCTGCCACACCTCGGGGTACGACTCGCTGAGCGCGCTCTTGCCCAGGCTGACCAGGATCGCCCCGACGACGGCGCCGATCAGCGTGCCGCGCCCGCCGACAGCCACCCAGGTCACCATCTCGACGGACGGGATCACGCCCATCGAGGAGGGCGAGATGAGGCCGACCTGGCAGACGAACAGCGCGCCCGCGACGCCCGCCATGCCCGCCGACAGCGCGAACACCAGCGTCTTCAGCGTGACCGGGTTGTAGCCGAGGAAGCGCACCCGGTTCTCGTCGTCCCGCATCGCCACGAGCAGGCGCCCGAAGCGCGACTGGGTGAGCTTCCGGCACAGGAGATAGAGCGCCCCGAGGCAGAAGAGCGTCACGAAATAGAGCACCGTCTGCGTCCCGGCTGCCCCCCGCGTGAAGCCGAAGATCGTCTTCAGGTTCGTGATCCCGTTCGTGCCGCCCGTCACCGCCTGCTGGCCGATGAAGAGGATCGACGCGATCAGCGTGAGCCCCTGGGTGATCAGCGAGAAATACACCCCCTGGACGCGGCTCCGGAAGACGAGATAACCCACCGCGGACGCGATCGCCATCGGCAGGAGGACGACGGCGCAGAGGGCCACGACCGGCGAGCGGAACGGCTCCCAGAAGATCGGCAGCGCCTCGAGGCCGCTCCAGCTCATGAAATCGGGCAGCCGCGAGCCGGAGGTCTCCAGCTTCAGGTACATCGCCATCGCGTAGCCGCCGAGGCCGAAGAAGAGCCCCTGCCCGAGGCTCAGCATCCCGCCATAGCCCCAGATGAGATCGAGCCCCAGGGCGACGATGGCGTACGTGAGGAACTTGCCGAGCAGGTTCAGGCGGAAGTCGGAGAGCACGAGCGGCGCGACGAGGAGCGGCAACGCGACGGCGAGCGGCGCTCCCCAGGTCCAGACGAAGGTGCGAAGGGCAGAGTCTCGAGGGGCCATGTCCGTGTCCTCTCCTATCGTGTGCGCAGGGCGAGCAGGCCTGTCGGACGCCACTGCAAGAAGGCGATCACCAGCGCGAACACGAGCGCCTTGCCGAGCGACGCCGTCGTCGAGAGCTCGAGCAGCGTGTTCGCGACGCCGATCACGAGCGCGGCCACCACCGTGCCAGGCAGCCGCCCGAGGCCCCCGAGGATGACCACCATGAAGGCGTCGACGATGTAGTTCGTCCCGAGCGACGGGCCGATCGAGCCGAGCTGCGTCAGCGCGCACCCGGCGATCCCGGCGAGCCCGGCGCCGAGCGCGAACGTCGCGGCGTCGACCCGGCGCGCGCGGACGCCGAGGCACGAGGCCATCTCGCGGTTCTGCATGACGGCCCGCAGCCGCCTGCCCCCCGCGGAGCGGTGCAGGTACGTGTAGACGGCGACGATGCACGCGATCACGAGCGCGATGAGGAAGACCCGCTTGTAAGGCAGCTGCACGCCGCCCGAGAGCGCCACGCCGCCGCTCAGCCACGACGGGCTCGAGACCTGCACGTTGGACGCGCCGAACAGGCTCCGCGCGGCCTGCTGCAGCACGAGGCCGACGCCCCACGTGGCGAGCAGCGTGTCGAGCGGCCTGCCGTAGAGGAAGCGAATCATCGAGAGCTCGAGCAGGAGCCCGAGCACGCCGGCCACGAGGAACGAGGCCGGCAGCGCGAGCAGGAACCAGAGCCCGGCCTCGGTCCCCCCGACGAGCGGCGCGACGTGCTGCCCGACGACGTACGTCGTGTACGCCCCCGCCATGATGAACTCGCCGTGGGCCATGTTGATCACGTTCATGAGCCCGAAGGAGAACGCGAGGCCCATCGAGATGAGCAGGAGGATCGAGCCCAGGCTCAGGCCGTTGAAGGCGTGGAGGAGAACTTCGTTCATTCTAGAGCACCCAACCGATCGAGACGCCGCGCACAGAGAGGTTCGAGCTGCGGAGGCGCGGAGGGCGTCATGACGAGGCCCTGCGCCCTCCGCGGCTCCGTGGTCCGGCCTTCAGGCTCCGCGCCCGCGCCCCGCTACTTCGCGGCCAGCTCCTTCGCCCAGGGATACGCGCTCAGGTACGGATCCGGCTGGACCGGCTTGCCCGAGCTCCACACCTCGTCGATGAGGCCGTCCTTCCGGACCGCGCCGATACGGACCGTCTTCCAGGTGTGCTGGTTCTTCCCGTCGAGCCGGACCAGGCCCTCGGGCGCGGCGTACTCGATGCCTCCGGCCTTCACCGCCTCCTTCACCTTGGCGACCTCGGTCGACTTGGCCTTCTCGACGGCCATCTTCCACAGATAGACACCGAAGTAGCCCGCCTCGATGGGATCGTCCGTGACGCGCGTGGCGCCGTATTTGGCCTTGTACGCGTCGACGAACTTCTTGTTCTCGGGGGTGTCCGTCGTCTGGTAGTAGTTCCACGAGACGAGGTGTCCGGCGATGTTGTCGGCGCCGATGCCGCGCACCTCCTCCTCGGCGACGCTCACCGAGAGGACCGGCAGCTTGTCGGCGGTGTAACCGGCGTCCTTGAACTGCTTGAAGAACGCCACGTTGCTGTCGCCGTTCAGCGTGTTGAAGATCGCGTCCGGCTTGGCCGCGCTGATCTTGCTGATGATCGTGCTGACCTCGGTCCCGCCGAGCGGCAGGTACTCCTCGCCGGCGAGCTCGCCGCCCTTCGACGCGAGCTGAGCCTTGATGATCTTGTTGGCCGTGCGCGGAAAGACGTAGTCGGAGCCGAGCAGGTAAATGCGCTTCTTGCCCTTCTCGAGCAGGTAGTCGACCGCGGGGACGATCTGCTGGCTCGGCTCGGCGCCGGTGTAGAAGATGTTGGGCGACTGCTCCAGGCCCTCGTACTGGACCGGGTAGAAGAGCAGGCCGTTCAGCTCCTCGAACGAGGGCAGCATCGCCTTGCGGCTGGCGCTGGTCCAGCCGCCGAACACGACCGCCACCGCGTCCTGCTGCACGAGCTTCCTGGCCTTCTCGTTGAACGTGGGCCAGTCGCTGGCGCCGTCCTCGACCACGGGCACGAGCTGCTTGCCGAGCACGCCGCCCGCCTTGTTGATCTCCTCGATGGCGAGCAGCGTCGCGTCCTTCACGGCCACCTCGCTGATCGACATGGTGCCGCTCAGCGAGTGGAGAACGCCGACCTTGATGGAGGCGCTGTCCGAGGCGGGCGCCGCGGGCGTCGTCCCGGGCGCAGGAGCCTCCTCGTTCGCCTTGCCGCACGCAGAGAGCAGGGCCGCGCCGGCGAGCGCCGCCATCGCGACGCAGAGCGCCCGCCGCCGAGAGGTGCCCGCCGCCGGCCGATCCTCAACGTCCAACCCAGACGTGTACATATTCAACGCATCCTCCTTGAGTGCCGGGGGCGCGTCCAATGCCCTGCATCGACGCGGCGCGGCGATTCGACTGCACAAGAGCCGTTGGGAGTTCGGGAGCCGGCCAGTGGAGACTCCCGGCTGGACACACCGGAGGGCCGCCCTGCGCAGCAGAGCGCCGTCCCCGGACAAGGGCCAGCCACACGACGTCGTGGTGAAAGGCCTTATGCCGAGTGGCATGTTTCGTCGAGGTTTCGTCGACGTGAAATGTCGCCCGGCCGGGAGGCGCGGTGCGTTTTCCGCGGGCCATTTGGATTTCCGACCACAAAGCGCGTCGCGCGATCCATCGTTGTTCCCGTTCCGCTCGAGAATCGTTCCGGCTCCGACTCCGGTGTGATGCACCGCACGCGGGGCGCGGGGCGCGGGGCGCGGGGCGCGGGGCGCGGGGCGCGGGGCGCGGGGCCAGTGGACGCGCACGCGCGACCTTCGCCCCGGGTCGTCACGCCCGATGTCGCTTGAGCCGACACGGTGTGGGGCGCTCTGGCCGCTACGCGCACGAGCGCCGAGCGCTCCGGCGCTGTTGCGAGCGGTTGCGAGCGGTTACGACGAGGTGTGCTCTCCAGTGCAATAAAAAACTTGTATCAAGAGCGGTAAATGGCGAGTACACTGGTAGATGCTGTCTGCGCCCTGTGCTCGGTCGACACGGAGGGCAGGCGGGGTGGAGCGTATGAGAAGCACCAATCACTTGCCCGGCGAGACGGATGGCCGATCCACGAGCGGCGGAGCGGCGCCGGATGGCGTTGCGGCCGGGCCGCGGGACGAGAACTCGGTGGTGATCTCCCTGAGCGCGTTGCTCGCGGTGGAGAAGGCAGCCACCACGACGAACGGCGCGCGGGCCGAGCACGGCGCGAGGAACTCCGGGACGGCGGAACTCCACGGGTCCGCCACAGGCGACGGAGAGCGCAGCAGCTACCTGGAGATCTTTCCGTTCGGCGTGCCTTCCGAGCTGCCGGCGTTCAGGCCACCCGATCTCACGCCCGTGCCCTCCGAGGTCCCGATCGACCTGCGCCCGCCGCGCGCGCGACGGGCGGCGGGCGTGCGCTACGGAATCGTGGGCGTCCTCGGAGCGGCGGTCGTCGCCGGCGCGGTGTGGTTCGGCGCCCCGCGCGAGACGCTCCAGGCCGCTGCGCAGCCCGGCGTGCGGCACGCGGCGAGCGCGGCGCTGACGCAGCTGCCGAAGGTGGAGGCGAAGGCCGCGGCCGCGCCCGCCGAGGCGCCTCCGGCCAAGAAGAAGAAGGGCGACAAGGCGCGCGAGGGCGGGGCGAAGGCCGCAGCCACCGCCCCCGCAGCCGGGGGCAAGGTGTCGGCGAGGCGCGCCGCGGAGAGCAGTGGACCGCCGGCCGCCGCGCCGCCGGCGAGCCCAGGCGGCGCGCGTACAACGGGCGACCCCTGCAAAGGCGACCTCGACTGCGCCATGCGGCGCGCCGCGGGCGGCTCGTAACGCCGCGCGCGGAAGCAAAAGGACCGAGAGCTCCCCGCTGTTCCATCGAGATCTCGATCGTTCGGAGCGCGACAGGCCACCAGCGAGCTCTGGTTGGCGCTTTCTGCCTCACCTTTGCTGTCGAGGTCGCCCGCGTGCCCAGCGCGTTCCCCTGGAGCAGGTTATCCACGCAGAGCCGCTTGATCTCCCGCACCTGCCCTGTGCTAGGGTCTGCTCCTGTTGCATAAAACGGCTGACAACCGATCTGTCCCGGTGGATTGTGCGCACATTGTGCAGAGACATGCGTGCTCCTGGCGCGGCCGCTTGCGGCGCGGAGGCGCAGCTGTAGGCACGAAGCAGATACCATCACGTAAAATTCTGGTGTAGGAACAGCGCCCGGCGCCGACGGTGGCGTTGAAGTGCACAGGGAGCGTGGCCCGGCGACGTCGCTCGACGTGTGGTGCCGAGTTACGAGCCGAGCGGCGCTGCCCTACTCGTCTGGAGGTGGATTCATGAAAGCTTTCGGTTTCGCAGCGATCCTGATCAGCGTGGGTATGATGGCGGCCTGTACGGTAACGAGCGGTGACGGCGACACGAGCGGCGACGGCGGCTCGGGCGCCTCGGGCTCGACCACGACGTCGGCCACCACGGGCGAGGGCGGATCAGGCGGGACGGGCGGAGGCGACGGTGGCGCCGGGGGCACGGGCGGGGGCGAGGTGTGCGCCGACGCCGGGACCGCGGACGACTGCTCGGACTGCTGTGATGAGACGTACGCTGAAGGGCTGGAGGCCCTCGGGATTCACGGGTTCCAGCAGTGCGGTTGCGCGGCTGACTCCGCGTGCGCCAGCGCGTGCGATACCACCGATGCCACGAGCGACGTCTGCAACGATGACGGCACCATCAACCTGGACGCGAACAACCCGGACTGCGTGGAGTGCCTGAATCGCCTCTCCGATGACGATGCTTGCATCGAGGCCGCCGCGGCCGCCTGCCAGGACGACGCGGCGTGCAGCCCGTACCTCGAGTGCCTGGGCACCTGCCAGTGATGGCCCTCAGGCGCCGCGCCGGCGTCGTGCGTCATCGATCCTGAGGTGATCCGAGCCGGCCGGACAGGACAGGCGATCTCGTCGAGATCGCCTGTCCTGTTTTGTCGCGTACCGTCCTGCCGGCGATCACCGAGGGTCGAGCGCGCCGAGGAGCCCGCTGCGATGAGCCGTCCTGGCGGATGGGACCCTGCCGGCGATCGTCGGCGCCCTACGGCGAGAGCCGCGCCACCAGGATGTCGGACCAGGTCGACTCCGCCGTGACGCCGTCGAGGTCCACGCTGCCCTCGACGGTTCCTGCCAGCAGGATGTGGCCGCGGTCCGCGAACGACGCGACCCCCGCCGCGGACCGGCTCCCTCCGCGGGTCCCGGCGGCCGCGCCGAGCCGCTTGCTCCACACGTGGCGCCCCCCGGCGTCGAGCCGCGCCACGACGATGTCGCCGCCGCCTCCGGCGCCGTCGAGCGGCCCCCCTCCGAGGTTGGTCGGGCCATCGACGTCGCCCGCCAGGACGAGCCCGCCGTCCGCCTCGAGCGCGAGGCGCGGCGGCCGCTCCGCGGGGTAAGCCCGGCTGAAGCGGTGCTCTCGCGCAGGCCCGAGCTCGGCCACGAACGCCGACATCCCCTCCGAGAACAGCGCGCTGCCGCCCAGATCGAGCAGGCCCTCGAACGTCCCGCTCAGCGCGATCTCGCCGCCCGGCCCGATCTCGATGTCGCCCCCGTGCTGCCGGCGGCCGTCGCCGAAGGCCAGCGACGCGACGTGCTCGCCGCGCTCGTCGAGCTTGGCCAGGAACACGTCGCTCATCCCCGCGGACGAGAGCCGGGGCGCCTCCTCGCCGAGCTGGAGCTCGCCTTCGAAGGTCCCTGTCATGACCACATCGCCGCGCGGGTCCATCGCCACACCGGTCGGCTCCTGGTTCCCCGCGCCGCCGAACTGGTGCGTCCAGAGCTGCAGGCCCGCGGCGCTGAGCTTGGTCACCGCCACGTCGGTCCCGCTGGGCTCCATCAGCGTCGACACGACGACGACCTCGCCTGCCGCCGAGACCGCGACGTCCTGCGGCCTTCCAGGGAGCCTCGCCCCCCAGCGCAGCCCGCCCCCGGCGTCCAGCTTGATCACGAAGCCCTGCGGCGCGTCGGCGGTGAGCCCCACGGCGCTCATCACCCCCACGAGCTCGCCCGTGATCGCGACCTCTCCCTCGAGATCCACCGCGAGCGCCTGCAGCGAGCCTCGCCCCTCGTCGACGAGCCGGCGCGTCCACGCCACGGCGCCGTCCGGATCGAGCCGCGCCACGAAGACGTCCTGCTCCGCGCCGGTCGCGACCTGCCCTGCGCCGAGATCGAGGGAGCCCTCGAACTCGCCGCCCAGGATCGCGAAGCCCCCGGGGCCCGCCGCGAGCGCGCGCGCCCTCTCCTGGCCTGCGCCGCCGAGGAGCGCGCCGAGCGGTCCGCCGGGGAGCACCGCGCCGCAGTCCCATCCGCCGTTGCAGTCCTCGTCGGCCGGCGTCGTGCAGTCCTCGACCCGCGGCGTGACCTCGCCGGCGCAGGCGCCCCACCGGCCGTCGAGGCCGCATGCCCGCTGGCCGGCGCTGCACGCGCCGACGCCCACGGTGCCCGGCGGTCCTCCGTACGGGCACGGCTCGACGGTCCCGGGGGCGCAGGCGCAGACGGCGCTGCCGCCGTCGGCCGCGGGATCCTCGGGGCGGCCGCCGTCGCCGTCCGCCTCGTCGATCGCGCCGTCGCAGTCGTCGTCGGCCGCGTTGCCGCAGCGCTCCGGCGCAGGCGTCACCTCGCCCTCGCAGGGGCCGTAGCCGTCGCCGGCGGCGTTGCACCGCATGAGGCCGGTCTGGCAGGCGCCGACCCCCTCGGTCGCCGGCGGCCCGCTGTAGCAGGCGATGGTCGAGAGCGGCGCGCAGCCGTCCTCCACGAGGATGCCGTCCTCGAGCCCGAGCAGCGCGTTGCAGCCGGCGCAGCCGAGCGCCACGAGGGTGAACCGCAGGCCGAGCCCGGTCGTGCCGCGCGCGCCCACGTCAATAACTCCCACCCACGATGAGGGAGAACGCGCCGGGGCCGGCGGCGGCCGTCGCCGTGGCGCGGCGCGAGGGCAGGCCGGCGGCGCTGGGCGGGGCGGTCCAGAGGAGCAGGCCGGCCGCGAGCAGCGCGGCGGTGCCGGTCGAGAACGCGATCGTCGAGGCGGTGCCGGCCTTCTGCGCGTCCTCGCGCAGCGCGACCCCGACGGCGTCGCAGCGGCTCCGCGCGTCGCAGTGGCCCCGGTTCGAGGCATCCCTGCGGGCGATCGCCTCCGCGCCGAAGACGGCGCCAAGGCCGAGCCCGACCAGGCCGGCGCCGCCGGTCGCGAGCGCGATCACGCGCTGCACGCGCCCTGCGCCGGCGTCGCCTCCGCGGTCGTCGATCGGCAGGACGGGAGGCGCATGCGTCCTGGGGCCTCTCGGCGCGTCGGCGAGCGGGCGAGGAGGCGGCTCCTGCGCCAGGAGGGGCAGCTCGATGACGATGCCCGCGCCGTCGGGCGGGACGAGGCGCACGACCGACCAGCGCTTCCTGCCGGGCGCCTGCGCCTCGATCGTGTGTGTCCCCGGGTCGACCGGGAGGGCCTGTCCCCACTGGGAGGGCAGGAGCAGCACGCCGTTGCGGCGGATCTCCAGCCCCGGCGCGGCGCTCCCGGGGGGCACGGCGATCGCCATCCGCGAGAGCCGCGGCTCGAGCGCCGCCGCGAGCGCGGCCGCGCGCGCGGCGCGGGGATCTCCCGCGCTCTTCGCGATGGCCGCGGTCTCGCTGAAGACGTTCCAGGCGCCCGCGGTCCTGCCTGCGCGCGCGAGGCACTCGCCGAGCCGCAGGAGGAGGTTGAGGGCGGTTGGATCGAGCGTCCGGCCCTGCTCGAGCATGGCACACGCCTCGGCGATGCGGCCCGCCTCGAGAAGGCGCGTCGCGGCCTGATAGAGCGCGAGCACCTGCTCCTTGTGCCCGCCTGGCTGTCCCGGGTCGGGTTTTGGCTGCTCCAGGCCGGACTGCGCCGGACCGGGCCCGCCAGCGTGGCCGCTCGCCGGCGCGATCGACAGCGACAGGGCTGCGAGGGCGGAAGCGAGCCCGCGCGGGCGCGAGCAACAGGGGACCTTCGGCAGGGCTCCTCGGCGCATGGCGATCACCACGGGCTGTCCGGCGCGCCCGCCGGCGCCGCGGCTTCAGCGCCGCTACCGGGCGTTGCCACCAGGGACGGCGCGCCTGCAGCCGCGCCCCGGGCGGGCGCCGGCGCATCCGCCGCCGTCCGCACCGCGGCGCCAGCTGCGGGCGCCGGCGAGGTCTCAGACGCGCGCCCCCCGCGCGCTGGCGCGCGCTGCGTACTCCCCGCAGCCGCCCGTGCGGGCGGCGCGGTCCTCGTGGACAGGACGGCGCCGGCTCCGCTGCGCGCGGTGGGGCGCGCGCCTCTGGCGTCGGCCTGGGGAGCGTCGCACGCGCTGGCAGCGCCGTCGTGCGGTGCACCTTCGGCCATGTCATCGGGCTCCTGGAACGACCTGGCTGCCACCGCGTTCCCCTTCGGCACCGCGGCGAGCCCCTGCGGCACCGCCGCGAGGTGCTGCGCGCCGGTGCCGTCGGCCCAGGTCAATCCCGCTGCCCGTGGCCACCCGGGCGACAGGAGGATCGCGGCGAGCGTGGCGCTCGCGGAGACGGCGCCGGCCGTGGCCGCCAGCCAGGTTCGCCTGGGGCGGCGGCCTTCGCGCCTCGTCTCGGCCGGCCCGGAGGACGTCGTGGGCGGCCTCGCGGAGATCGCGGCCGGCCGAGCGGACGTCATGGCCGGCCGAGCGGAGGTCATGGGCGGCCGCGCGGCGGTCGTGGGCGGCCCATCGTCCAGCCACGTGAACGTCGGCTGACTCCGGTGCACCCCCGTGGGCAGCGTCGCGTCGGGCGCTCCGCGCAGCGCGAACGGCGCGAGCGCGGCGGCGAGCTCGCGGGCCGAGGCCGGGCGGCGCGTCCGGTCCTTCTCGAGGCAGCGCATCACGATCTCCTCGAACCCCTGGGGCAGATCGGCGCACGCGTTCCCGAGCGGCCGGGGCGCCTTCTCCGACACGACCAGCACGAACTGCTCCAGCGTCTCCGCGCCGAACGGCAGCGTGCCGCTCACGAGCTGGTAGAGCACGACCCCGAGCGCCCACAGATCCGCGCGCAGATCGATGTCCTTGGGCGTCAGCATCTGCTCCGGCGCCATGTAGCGGCGGGAGCCCATGACCGACCGCGCCGTCGTCATCTCGAGCCCGTCGTGCTCCGGCTTCGCGCTCGTGAACTTCGCGACGCCGAAGTCGAGCACCTTGAGGAGCGGCGTGCCGTCGGTCCGGTACGTCAGGAACAGGTTCGCGGGCTTGAGGTCCCGGTGGACCATCCCGAGCGCGTGCGCCTCCGTCAGGGCAACGCAGGCCTGACGGACGTACTCCGCCGCCTCGTCGACCGGCAGCCGCCCGCGGCGCTCCAGGATCGAGCGGAGATCGTTGCCCGAGAGGTGCTCCATCACGATGTACGGCACCGGCAGCGCGATCCCCGGCCTCGGGGCGAGCGCGCCCAGGTCGTAGATCCGCGGCACGTGCTCCGTCTTCATCCGGAACATCCCGCGCGCCTCGCGCTGGAACCGCCTCAGCAGCGCCGCGTTGCCGCAGTGCTCCGGCCGCATGAATTTGACGGCCACGAGCTCGCCCAGCGACAGGTGCCGCGCCGCGACGACGGCCCCCATCCCGCCGATGCCGAGCGGTCGCTCGACCCGGTAGCGGTCTGCGATGACCTCGCCGCAGTGCACGGGCACCACTCCTTCTTCATCGCTCACCACGCGCCCCCCACTCCGTCGCTCTGAGCTTGCAGACCGGCCAGCCGCGATCTCGGACCGGATGGTTCCTTGCAGGGCCGCGCTCGACGCGCTCGCCGCAGGTGTCTGGTGAGATTCGATTCTCCGGAGAGGCGATACGTCGCGTCGTCTGTCGAATTTTCCGGCGCTCCTGTGGGCGCGTGGAGGTGCGCTTCGTCTGCTGAGGGCGATCCGAGGGCGCCTCCGCCCTGCACGCGTCGTCGCGCCGGAGGCCGTGATGGGCCGCGCCGAAGGCCGGGATGGATTGAAGTGTCCCGGTTCCTTTCTGCCGTCCTCTGCGATACAGACGTGCCGTGTCTGCCTCTCCCGCCCTGGTCTGCCGCGGCCTGGTCAAGCGTTATGGGGACGTCGTGGCCGTGAACGGGCTCGACCTCGAGGTGCAGCGCGGCGAGTGTTTTGGCCTGCTCGGCCCGAACGGCGCGGGCAAGACGACCACGGTGGAGATCCTCGAGGGGCTGAGCCGCCCCGACGCCGGCGAGGTCGAGGTGCTGGGCGAGCGCTGGGTGGGGGACGGCATCGCGCTGCGCGCCCGGCTCGGCATCCAGCTCCAGGAGACGCGCTTTCCGGACAAGCTCCGGGTCGGCGAGGTGATCGCGCTGTTCCGCAGCTTCTACCCGCGCGGCATCGAGCCGGAGCAGGCGCTGCGCTCCGTGGCCTTGCAGGAGAAATCGAGCGCGTTCGTGCGCACGCTTTCGGGCGGACAGAAGCAGCGGCTGTCGCTCGCCTGCGCGCTCGCGGGCGATCCGGAGGTGCTGTTCCTCGACGAGCCGAGCACCGGCCTCGACCCCGCGTCGCGCCGTCAGATATGGGCCATCGTCGAGGATCTGAAGGCCCGCGGCCGCACGATCCTCCTGACCACGCACTACATGGAGGAGGCCGCGCGCCTCTGCGACCGCGTGGGGATCGTCGATCGCGGGCGGCTGCTCGCGCTCGGCACGCCGGCGGCGCTAGTCGCCTCGCTCGGCGCCGAGCACGTCGTGGAGGTCGAGGTGGACGCGGAGATCGCCGAGGAGGAGCTCATGGGGCTGCCGGGCGTGGAGGCCGTGCGCTCCGCGCAGGGGGCGCTCCGGCTGACGGTGCGCGACGTCGCGCGCGTGATCCCGCCGCTGCTCGCGCTCTGCGCGGCGCGCGGGGCCACGCCGAAGCGGCTCGCGACGCACCACGCGAGCCTGGAGGACGTGTTCATGGCGCTCGCCGGGCGGACGCTCGCGGACGACGGGGCGGCGTGATGGCGCGGTGGCTCCGCTCCCTGCGCGCCTCGTCGCTCGCGCTGCTCATCCGGGCGCGGGTCGCGGAGTTCCTGCGCGAGCCCGAGGCGATCTTCTGGATGTTCGTGTTCCCGATCCTGCTCTCGTCGGCGCTGGCCGTCGCGTTCAGGGACCAGCCCGCGGAGCCCGTGCGGGTGAGCGTCGAGGAGGGCGCCGGGGCCGAGCCGCGGCGCGCGGCGCTCGAGGCGTCGGGGCAGGTCGTCCCGCGGGTGGTCCCGCGGGCGCAGGCGCAGCAGGAGCTCCGGACGGGCAAGGCCGCGCTGGTCGTGCTCGCCACCGATCCGCCCACGTACTGGTTCGATCCGGCGCGGCCGGAGAGCCGCCTCGCCCGGCTCGAGGTGGACCAGGCGCTCCAGCGCGCGGCGGGCCGCGCCGACGCCTTCCGCCCCGCCGCGCTCGAGGTGACGGAGGCCGAGAGGGGCTCTCGCTACGTCGATTTCCTGGTGCCCGGGCTGCTCGGCATGAACGTGATGCTGACCGGGATCTGGGGGATCGGGGTCGCGATCGTGCAGCAGCGCATCGGCAAGCTCCTGAAGCTGTTCGTCGCGTCGCCCATGCCGCGGTGGCAGCTCCTCGCGTCGCACCTCGGGGCGCGGCTCGTGTTCCTGGCGCTCGAGGTCGTGGCCCTGCTCCTGTTCGCGGTCCTCGTGCTCGGCGTGCCGATCGCCGGCTCGCTCGCGGCGCTCGCGCTGGTCGCCGTGGTCGGCGCGCTGTCGTTCGCGGGGGTCGGCCTGCTCATCGCGGCGCGGCCGCGGACCCTCGAGGGCATCTCGGGCCTGGGCAACCTCGTCACGTTCCCGATGTGGATCTGCTCCGGCGTCTTCTTCTCGGCCGATCGCTTCCCCGACGCGATCCAGCCTTTCGTCCAGGCCTTGCCCCTCACCGCGCTGAACGACGCGCTCCGCGGCGTGATGCTCGAGGGCGCGCCGCTCGCCGCGATCGCGCCCGAGCTCGCGCTCCTCGTCGTCTGGGGCGCCGCGACCTTCGCGCTCGCCCTCAAGCTCTTCCGCTGGGAGTAGCCCCCGCGGCCAGCGCCACCGGGCCACGGTGCGCGAGCTCACCGGCGCACGCTGTGCGCCAATCGATCTCTCGCTGAGCCAGCATGTCAGTCAACCTGCGTCGAGGTAGCGGCGTAGTCCTCTTGAGGCTCGCATGATCCTACCGTGTGTCCATATTTTCTGTTCGGGACATTGACCTTCCAAAGTGGCACGGTCCTGTATTCGTGTACGATGACCGCATGAATGAACGGGGGGAGCGGAGCAGCCAACGCCCTCGCACCGCACCGAGTCTGTCCTTCTGGGTCGCGGGGCCGCTGGCCGTCGCGCTGCTCGTGTTCGTGGGGCCGGGGCTGTGGATCGCGGCGTGGGCCATCGAGGGCGCGATCCTGAAGAACGAGCTGGGCGTTCTCGCGCGGACGCATGACGAGTGGACCCGCCGCATGAACGACCGCCTCATCCTGGCAGAGGCGAGCGTCGTCCGGTACGGCCGCCTGCTCACCTCGGCATTGCATGAGGTCGAGGGAGAATCCCCGCAGAAGTTCGACGCCCTCGTCGGGTCGTCGCGCGACGGCGGCATGGTGTCGCGCAACGCGGGCTTCGAGCCCAAGCGAGACGCCATCATCTGGCTGCCCGCGGGGTACCCGCTCGACGACCAGGAGAAGGTCTTTCTCCTGCAGTTGAAGCGCATGACCGAGCTGTACTCGGCGGGAGCGCCGGGGGAGCCCATCAACACATGGCTCATCCCCAGGCGGAACGGGCTCGTGATGTACTGGCCCAGCTACACGAGCTACATCGACCAGGTCGACACGACCGTCGATTTCGTCAACTCGGAGTGGACGACGCTCGTGCTGCCGGCGAACAACCCTGAAGGAAAGCCGCGCTGGACGCCGACGAGCTACGACCCAGGGGCGCGCGAGTGGATGGTGAGCGTCGTGGTGCCGTTCTTCCACCACGGGGTGTTTGCGGGCAGCGCCGGGCACGATGTCACGGTCAACGCGGTGATGGACAGCTTCCGGGAGCTCTCGCTGTATCCGGGGACGGAGCACGCCCTCGTGAGGGGCGACGGGACGGTGCTCGTCTCGAGCGTGCACCAGGACAAGATCCACGGGAGCAAAGGGACGCTGACGGTCGACTCCATCGGCGACGACGATCTCAAGCGCGCGTTCGAGGCGGCGAAGCGCGACAACGCCATGGCGGCGCACGTGGTCGGCCGCACGGATGAGCGCGTGATCGTGGCGGCGCGCATCGCCGCGCCGGACTGGTACCTGCTCACCGACGTACCTCGCGCGGCGCTGCTCTCGTCGGTGAAGGGGCTGTACTGGGACTACTGGCTGATCGCGGCGTTCTCGATCCTGGCGCTCGTCGCGCTGCCCGTGCTGGTGATCATGCGCGTGACCTTGCCGTCCGTGCGGCAGCTCGTCACAGCGGCCGAGCGGATCCGGGGCGGTGACCTCGATCAGCGCTTCGAGGCGTCAGGCACCCGGGAGTTCGTGCACATCGGCGACGCGCTGAACGGCATGGCCCAGCAGCTCCGTGAGACGTTCGCCGCCCTGGCGAAGACGAACGAGGAGCTCGAGCAGCGCGTCGAGCAGCGCACCGCCGAGCTCAAGGAGGCGACGGTCGCCGCGGACGCGGCCAACAGGGCGAAGAGCGACTTCCTCGCCAACATGAGCCACGAGCTGCGGACACCGCTCAACGGCATCCTCGGGTATGCCCAGATCCTGCGGCGCTCCAAGAGCCTGGGCCAGCAGGATCTGCGCGGCGTCGAGGTCATCGCCGAGTCCGGCTCTCATCTGCTGACCCTCATCAACGACGTCCTCGATCTGGCGAAGATCGAGTCGCGGACGATGGAGATTCACCCCAACGATTTCCATTTCCCGTCGTTCTTGCACGCGACGGCCGAGATCTGCCGGATCCGCGCGGAGCAGAAGGGGATCGCGTTCGTGTTCAAGCCCGGCCCCACGCTGCCCGCGGGGGTGCGCGTCGACCAGCGGCGCCTGCGCCAGATCTTGCTCAATTTGCTCGGCAACGCCATCAAGTTCACCGAGAACGGCAGCGTCACCTTCACGGTCGTGGAGGTGCCAGGCGGGCCCCAAGGCGCGCGCAAGGATCTCCCGGAGGGCGGCGCGAGCCCCGAGTCGCGAACCCAGATGCGCAGGATACGCTTCGAGATCGAGGACACGGGGACCGGCATCAGCGCCGAACACCTGGGCGAGATATTCCTGCCCTTCAAGCAGGTCGGAGACAAGAGTCGTCACCGCGAGGGCACCGGGCTCGGGCTGGCGATCAGCCAGCGCATCGTCACGCTGATGGGCAGCTCCATCCAGGTCAGGAGCGAGCTCGGGAAAGGCAGCGTCTTCTGGGTGGACCTGACGCTCGCCGAGGCGCCCAACTGGACGGACACCGTGAGGCGCACGGAGCAGGGGCAGATCGTGGGCTACAGGGGCCCGCGACGGAGGCTCCTCGTGGTGGACGACAAGCCGGAGAACCGCGCCGTGGTCATCAGCATGCTCGCGACCCTCGGGTTCGAGCTGGCGGAGGCGAACGACGGCCAGGAGGGCCTGGCCAGGACGGCGAGCGAGAGGTTCGATCTGATCATCACCGATCTCGCGATGCCCGTGCTCGACGGCTGGGAAATGATGCGCCGCATGCGCAAGGTGCCAGAGCTCGGAGGGACGGTCATCATCGCGTCCTCCGCCAGCGCGTTCATCACCGACCAGGACAAGAGCCTGGAAGCAGGCGCGGACGATTTCCTGGCCAAGCCGCTGCAGATGGATGAGCTGCTCGAGAAGCTGCAGCGGCACCTCAAGCTGGAGTGGATCTACGAGCGGCAGGACGGCGTCAGCGAGGAGACGGAGCCGAGCCCGAGCTCGGGTGTGGCCAGCCCCCCCGATGTCGCCCTGCCCCCGGACGAGGACCTCAAGGCCTTGCGCGAGCTCGCGCGCAAGGGGCTCGTCAACCACATCCAGAAATACGCGGACAAGCTCGAGCTGGGCGACCCGCGGCTCGGGCCTTTCGCCAAGCACCTGCGCGAGCTCTCCGAGGACTTCCGGCTGGAGTCGATAGAAGAGTTCGTCGGCGGGCGCATCGACGGTAGCGCCCGATGAGCGCCGGTATGGGGTTCGTTGTGAGTGTAGTCATCCTCATACAGCGTCGCTGACGCGAAGAGTGAGGTTAGCCGCTGGAGAGGGCAGTGTGACGAATGTGAGTGATACGGGCACGGTCCTGATCGTCGACGATGAGCCACGCAACCTGAGGCTGCTCCGCGACAACCTCTCGGGCTGGGGGTTCGAGATCGCGGCCGCGACGAACGGCCTGCGGGCCATCCAGCTCGCGAAGGAAGTGGCGCCGGATCTCATCTTGCTGGACGTGAAGATGGAAGGGATCGACGGCTTCGAGACGTGCCAGCGGCTCAAGACGGATCCGGCCACGAGCGACATCCCTGTCATCTTCATGACGGCGAGCACGGAGATGAGCGCGGACAAGGTGAAGGGGCTGAACCTCGGCGCCGTGGACTTCCTCCTCAAGCCGTTCCAGAGCGAGGAGCTGCTCGCGCGCGTCCGGGTGCAAACGAAGCTCAGGCAGCTGATGAAGAGCCTCGCGGCGCAGGTCGAGGAGCGCGTCGCCGCCGAGGCGGCGCTGCAGAAGCTCACGCACGAGCTGGAGCGGCGCGTGGCGGCGCGGACGGCGGAGCTCGAGCGGGCCCTGGAGGAGCTCACGCAGGCTCAGGCCCAGATGGCGACGGTCATCGGGGCAGCGCAGACGGTCGCCGGCGAGGTCGTCCTCGACAGGGTGCTCGATCGGCTGCTGCGGATCACGCTCGAGCACGCCGGCGCCGAGCGGTGCGTCCTCGTCCTCGCGCGCGAGGGCGGGCTCTTCGTGGAGGCTTCGATCACGAGGGATCGCCCGGACGCGGTCCGGCTGGGGCTCGCGACGCCCGTCGAGGCGGACGCGCAGCTCGCCGTGACGGTCGTCCAGGGAGTGGCCAGGACCAAGGAGTCCGTCTTCATCCAGGATACGCGCGGCGAGCCTGGCCTCGCCGGGGACCGCTACCTCGGCGCGAGCGGACCGAGGTCGATCCTGTGCATGGCGATGATGCATCAGGGCGAGCTGACGGGCGTCCTGTACGTCGAGCGCGAGGCGGTCCCTCACCCCTACACTCCGACGCAGCTGGAGACGCTGAGGCTCCTCGCCTCCCAGGCGGCCGTGGCCGTGAAGGTCGCTCTCCTCTACGCCGCCCTCCGCAGGTCGAACGAGCAGCTGGAGACGGAGGTCGCGCGCCAGACCGAGGAGCTCCGCAGGACGAACGAGCGGCTGACGCTGGAGCTCACCGAGCGCGAGCGCGCGGAGCTGGCGCGCGCGGCGCTGCAGGAGGAGATCATCCGGGTGCAGAAAGAGCGGCTGGCGGAGCTCTCCACGCCGCTCATCCCGATCACCGAGCGGATCATGGTCATGCCGCTGATCGGGACGATCGACGCCAGCCGGGCGCAGCAGGCGCTCGAAGCGGCGCTGAACGCCGTGCACGGGAACCGGACGGACGTCGTGATCATCGACGTCACGGGCGTGACGATCATCGACACCGCTGTCGCGACCACGCTGATGGCCACGGCGGCGGCGCTCCGGCTGCTCGGCGCGACGACGGTGATCACCGGCCTGCGCCCCGAGCTGGCGCAAACGCTCGTCTCGCTCGAGATCGATCTCAGCACCGTGGTCACCCGGGGGACGCTCCGGAGCGGCATCGACTACGCGCTGCGACAGGTCCGCTGACGTCGTCTTGCCGGCACGCCTGCGGGATCGCGGTGAGGCGGCACACGGTAACTCGATATCATGACAGTCACGCTGTGCGACCACGTAGCCAGCTCACCGCCAACGAGATGGCCATGACGGCGCGACCGCTCGAACGCTTTTTTTGTTGTTAATTGTATTTATTTTTCCTAGCTTGAAAGAATGCTGCCATCACGCTGTCTGCGCCGTTCCCTGGCTGTGAGCGCAGGTGCTACGGCCATGCTCCTCGCCGCCGCTCTCCCCGCGGCGGCCGCCACGCCGTTCACGACGTTCGAATCGGGCCAGGTTCGCCCCCTGGCCCTGTCGGCGAACGGCAAGCTGCTCTTCGCGGTGAACACGCCCGACAACCGGCTGGAGATCTTCCGCGTCGAAGCCAATCGTCTGCAGCTCAAGGCGTCTGTGCCCGTGGGGCTCGAGCCGGTCGCCGTGGCTGCCCGGGGCGACGATGAAGTCTGGGTGGTGAACCACCTGTCCGACAGCGTGAGCGTGGTCGACGTTCGAGACCTCGAAAGGGCGCGCGTCGTCCGCACGCTGCTCGTGGGCGATGAGCCGCGCGACATCGTGTTCGCCGGTCCGCAGCGCTCGCGGGCCTTCATCACCACGGCCCACCGCGGGCAGAACGCCCCCTTCGATCCGCAGCTCTTGACGCCCGGCATAGGGCGCGCGGACGTCTGGGTGTTCGACGCGAGGCGGCTCGGGACGTCGCTCGGCGGCACGCCGCTCTCCATCGTGACGCTCTTCAGCGATACGCCGCGCGCGCTCGCTGTGACGCCGGACGGCAGCCGGGTCTACGCCGCCGCCTTCCACTCGGGGAACCGCACGACCGTCATCGACGAGAGCCTCGTGCCGGACGGCGGGGAGGCCGCGGGCGGGCTGCCCGGGCCCGACACCAACTTCGAGGGAGTCCCCCGGCCGGAGGTCGGGCTCATCCTTAAATTCAATGGAGCCCACTGGGTCGACGAGCTGGGCCGCCCCTTCGACGACGCGGTGCGCCTCTCGCTGCCCGACAAGGACGTCTTCGTCATCGACGCGCTCGCCAATCCGCCGCGCCAGGTGGACGGGCCAGGCGGCTTCTTCACGGGCGTGGGGACCATCCTGTTCAACATGGTCGTGAACCCTGTGAACGGGAAGGTCTATGTGTCCAACACCGACGCCCGGAACGAGGAGCGCTTCGAGGGGCCCGGGATCTTCGCTGGCCACAGCGTGCGCGGCCACCTGCACGAGAGCAGGATCACCGTCCTCGGTCCGGGCGGCGTCGCCCCGAGGCACCTCAACAAACACATCGATTACAGCAGCTGCTGCGCGCCGGTACCGAACGACGAGAGCAAGAAGAGCCTGGCGCAACCGACGCAGATGGCGGTGACGCGCAACGGCGCGACCCTGTATGTCGCGGCGCTCGGCTCGGACAAGATCGGCGTCTTCGACACAGCGAAGCTCGAGAACGATACGTTCGTGCCCAGCGTCGCGAACCAGATCCGCGTCCCTGGCGGCGGGCCGACCGGCCTCGTCCTCGATGAAGACAGGCAGCGGCTCTACGTGCTCGCGCGCTTCGATAACGCGATCTCGGTCATCGATACCCGGACCCGCCGCGAGGTCGCGCACGTGCCGATGCACAACCCGGAGCCTCCGAGCGTCGTCCGGGGGCGCCGCGTCCTCTATGACGCGTCGCGGAGCTCGAGCCACGGCGACTCGTCCTGCGCGAGCTGCCATATCTTCGGAGACTTCGACAGCCTCGCGTGGGACCTCGGGAACCCGGACGGCTCTGCGGTGGAGAACCCGGGACCGTTCTGCACCGATCTCTTCGGCCAGGATACGAGCTTGCATCCGATGAAGGGGCCGATGACGACCCAGAGCCTGCGCGGCATGGCGAACCACGGTCCGATGCACTGGCGCGGCGATCGCACGGGCGGCCAGGATGCGCCCACGTCCCAGCCGGACAGCGGGGTGTTCGACGAGCGGGCGGCGTTCAAGAAATTCAGCGTATCGTTCGTGGATCTGCTCGGGCGAGACGAGACGATCTCGGAGGAGGAGATGGACGATTTCACGGACTTCATCCTCCAGGTCACGTATCCACCCAACCCCATCCGCGCGCTCGACGACTCGCTCACGCCCGATGAGAGCGCGGGGCGCGACTTCTTCGGGGGGCCCGTGTCGAGCATCCTCGGCACCTCGTGCATCGGGTGTCACGTCGTCGACCCTGACGCCAACCCCGACGACTTCGCGCCGGGCTTCTTCGGCAGCGACGGTGGCTCGGCCAACGCCAACGAGACCCAGCTCTTCAAGGTCCCGCACCTGCGCAATCAGTACCAGAAGGTCGGGATGTTCGGCATGGCGGAGTCGTTCGTGTTCCCGTTCGGCGGCTCCAACGCGCCCATGGGCGACCAGGTCCGGGGCTTTGGCTTCCTCCACGACGGCGCCGTCGATACGCTCGTTCGGTTCAACGCGTTCTCCGATTTCGTCCAGACGCCGGAGAACCCCGGTGGCTTCTCCGTCGACCCCGAGGGGGAGCTCCTGAAGCGGCAGGTGGCGGAGTACATGCTGGCGCTGGAGTCGAACCTGAAGCCCATCGTGGGCCAGCAGATCACGCTCACGTCGTCGAACGCGGCGGTGGCCGGCCCGCGCGTCGATCTGCTCGTGGCGCGCGCCGACGCCGGCGACTGCGATCTCGTGGTCAAGGGCTGGTCACAGGGGGACGAGGTGGGCTTTCTGTACATCGGCAATGGCCGTTTCGAGGCCGACCACGCGCGCGCGCCGCGGCGATCGGACGGCGAGCTCCGCTGGCTGGGCACGAGGGGCGGCGGCGAGCTGACGTATACCTGCGTGCCGCCCGGGTCGGGCGGGCGCATCGGCGTCGATCGCGACGGCGACGGCTTCCGCGACGGCGACGAGCGGGACGCCGGCAGCGACCCGGCCGACCCGCAGAGCATTCCGCGACGGGGACCGCACGGGCCGTTCCCGTGGCCGCATCGCTGAGCGGAACGATCGCGCGCGCTCACCCGCCCATCGACCGGTGAGCTGCCGCGGACGGGTGCTTCCCTGACAGCAATGCTTCCGCAGCGCTGGTGGTCCGTTGCTGCCCTCGCAGCACGTCGGGGGGCAGGGGAGGGGCGGCGCTTCGATCTCCGCCGCTGCGCCCGTGGCTCCGGCGCCGGGCACGGCGCTTGCGCTCTGGGCGTGGTGATGGCGTGCGGCGGTCGCGCGGCGACGCGCCCTCGCGCGCACGTGAAGGACCGAGATCGAGGACATCCATGAGCGACAATCAGAGGAAGATCCGTTTGGGCGCCTTTTTGCCTGGCGCAGGACACCACGTGGCGGCCTGGCGGCACCCGCAGGCGCAGGCGGACGGAGGCATCAACTTCGCGCATTACAAGCGCATTGCGCAGGCGGCGGAGCGGGCCAAGTTCGACGCCGTGTTCCTGGCGGACGGGCTCGCCTTGCAGAACCGGCCCGGAGCGCAGGGCCGCACCGCTTATGGGGCCAGCTTCGAGCCGGTCACCTTGTTCTCTGCGCTCGCGGTCGTCACCGAGCGCATCGGCTTCATCGCCACCGCGTCCACCACGTACGAGGAGCCTTATTTGCTGGCCCGCAAGTTCGCGTCGCTGGACCATATCAGCCAGGGGCGGGCAGGCTGGAACGTGGTCACCACCGGCGGGGGCGAGGCGGCGGGGAACTTCGGGCTCGACGCTCACCCCGATCACGCGCAGCGCTATGTCCGGGCGCGCGAGTTCGTCGATGTGGTGACCGGCCTGTGGGACAGCTGGGAGGACGACGCCTTCCTCCGCGACAAGGCGTCGGGGGCTTACTACGATCCGGCAAAGCTCCATACGCTCGATCACAAGGGGAAGTTCTTCTCCGTTCGAGGGCCGCTCAACATCCCGCGTCCGCCGCAGGGACACCCGGTGATCGTGCAGGCGGGATCGTCGGAGGCGGGCAGGGAGCTCGCGGCCGAGACCGCCGAGGTGATCTTCACCGCGCAGCAGACGCTGGAAGACGCGCAGGCCTTCTACGCCGACGTCAAAGGCCGGATGGCCAAGTACGGGCGGCACCCTGACCAGCTGAAGATCATGCCGGGGGTGTTCCCCGTGGTCGCAAGGACGGAGTCGGAGGCCAGGGCGAAGTACCAGGAGCTGCAGGACCTCATCTTGCCGGAGGTCGGGCTGTCGCTGCTCTCGGGCCTGTCGGGCGGGATCGATCTGTCCGCATATCCGGTGGATGGGCCGCTCCCCGAGCTGCCCGAGACCAACAACAACAAGAGCCGGCAAGCGCTGATGTTCGACATCGCGCGTAAGCGCAACCTCTCCATCCGGGAGCTCTACCTCTGGGTGGCTGGAGCGCGCGGGCACTGGACGATCGTGGGCTCGGTGGAGCAGATCGCGGATCAGCTGGAGGCGTGGTTCACGCAGGGCGGCGCCGACGGGTTCAACGTGATGCCGCCGTGGCTCCCGGGCGGGCTCGACGACTTCATCGAGCTGGTGATCCCGGAGCTGCGGCGGCGCGGGTTGTTCCGAACGGAGTACGAGGGCCGCACGCTGCGGGAGAACCTCGGGCTGGCTCGGCCGGTGAACCGCCATGCGGCCGGCGCGAAGCCGCGGGCGTCGGCGGCCTGAAGCTCGCGCTCAGCCGCAGCCGGTCGCGCCTGCCGCCTCTCCCGCCGCCGCGCGCAGGCGCCCCTTGATGTCGTCGGACAGGCACATCCGCGAGACCATGTCCTCGAACGTGTCGCGCCGCCGGATCAGCCGGCTCTTCCCGCCGTCGATGAGCACCTCGGCCGGACGCAGCCGGCCGTTGTAGTCGTAGCTCATCACGTGGCCATACGCGCCCGCGTCCATCAGGACGACCACGTCCCCCGCGGCGACGTCCGCGGGGAACTCGCGCTCCGCGATCCACATGTCCGTGTTCTCACAGACCTGGCCCGTCATCGCCATCGGCGCCGTCGGGCCGAGGCGGCCGTTGATCCGCACCTCGTGGTACGCGCCGTACATCACCGGGCGCGCCATCGTGTTCATCGAGATGTCCGTGCCGATGATCGTCTTGTATCCCTGCTTGATCGAGATCACCCGCCCGAGCACGTAGCCCGCGTCCCCGACGAAGTAGCGCCCCGGCTCCATGACGAGGCGCGGCTCCTTCAGGCCGTGCTCCGCGCACTTCTTCCGGACCACCGCGGCGATCCCGCGGGCGACGGCCTCCACGTCGAGCGGCGGCTGCTCCCTCCGGTAAGGGATGCCGAGCCCGCCGCCGATGTCCATGAACGCGAGATCGAAGCCGAGCTTCCGGGCCACCGGGCCGATCAGGTCGAGCAGCTTGCCCGTGACGTGCGCGAAGTTCTCCGGCTTGTGCGCCTGCGAGTGGGGCATCATGTGCACCCCGAGCCGCTCGACCCCGTTCTCGAGCGCGGTGCGATAGGCCTCCTCCACGTAGCGCGGGTGGATCCCGAACTTCGCGGACGGGCCCGCGAACGGCTTCAGATCGGGGGTCGCGATGTCCTCGCCGCTCGGGTTGATCCGGAACGACAGACAGCGCGGCTTCCCGAGCGAGAACAGGCGCTTCAAGATGCCGTGATCATCCACGTTGAAGACCACCCCGGCGCGCAGCCCCGCGGCCAGGTCCTCGTCCGACAGGCTGTTGCCCGTGTAGATGATCTGCTCGCCCGACAGCCCGAGCGCCTGCGCCAGGCGGATCTCGTTCGGGCTCGCGGCGTCCACGCCGGAGCCCTCGTCGACCAGGAGCTTCGCTACCTCCAGGTTGTTGCACGCCTTGATGGCATAGAAGACGGACACCTCCGGGTAATTGCCGCGCAGCGCCCGCGTGAGTCGACGGAAGTTCTCCCGGATGCGCTCGGCATCGTAGGCATAGAGCGGTGTTCCGTAGTGCTCCGCGAGGTCGCGGACCGAAATGCCCCCGATCTTGATCTCTGCCTCTTGCATACTCCTCGTCGCGTCAACGCTTCAACTTTGAGAGACAACCTGAAGAAACCGTTCGCAATTCCGCGGCACAGCCTACCATGTGCCCCTGGCGGCCGGAAGGGGCGCGCCCTGCCTCGGGGTCCAGGAAGACCGCGGGGGCCCGCGCCCCCGCCTCCCAGGCGCTCGCCCGGAGCGCCTGGCGCGCGCCTATTTCGCGGGGTCCCGGCTGACGAAGAGGTGCCGCCAGAGCGCGCCGAGCCCGCCGACGAACAGCGAGCCCTGGCGCTGGTCGATGTCCTCGACCGCGGCGGGGTCGAACGGCAGCTGCTGCGGGTCGATCACCTCGAGCAGGGCGCGCTCGTCCGCCGTGGGTGAGGGGTGGAGCCTCAGCCGGCACGAGCTCCCAGGCGTGCGCGGCCCGGTCGCCGGGCTCGCCAGCCCGTCGAGGCAGGCGACGAGGTCGTCCACCCGATCGAAGTCCGTGTCCCCCAGGTGCTCGCCGATGAGCGACGCGCGCGCCGCGCGGATCGAGCGGCCCAGCGCGTCGTCGGGGTCGTCGGTCTCGACCGAGGCGTTGATCTCCGTGTCGATCGAGAGGCTGCGGTTCGTCAGGTTGGCCGAGCCCACGGTGAGGAAGCGGTCGTCGACGATCATCAGCTTCGAGTGGATGTACGTGGCGCGTTCGGCGGTCTCGTCCTCGGCGCACGCCGGCAGGGTGTAGTAGACGCCGAGGTGATGGCCGGTCTCGGCCGCCACGTCGCGCAGCCCGCCGAGCACCTTGGCCTGGGAGAGGCCGACGGCGATCTGCTCCTTCATCGTCTCGGCCTCCATGTTGAGCACGAGCACCACGTCGAGGAGCGGCCGGCCCTCGGCGCGCATCCGCCGCGCGAGCCCCTCGGCGATGACGTGAGAGCTGAAGTACTGCGTCTCGATGTAGATGAAGCGCTCCGCGGCGTCGATGGCGTCGAGGTAGAGGTCGCGTATCTCCGTGCGGTGCGGGGCGCCGGTGGGCGCGCCGTGCGGATCGGTGCGGCTCAGCGTCACGTGCGCCGCCGCGAGGGGGACGCCGCCCTCGGGCCGGTAGTCGGGGAACGTCGGATCGGCCCCGTCGAGGTCCGGCAGCGTGATGTCCACGCCGCCCGCGCGCCGCCAGCGATCCGTGAAGATCTCTGTCAGCGCCCGCGCGACCGCGCGGCTGCGCAGGTAGGCCTGCACGTCGTGAAACGGCTTGTGCGGCTCTCCTCGGCTGACGCGGAGCGGGTTCTTGTTCGTGTGGCTGCGGTCGTCCCAGCGGTGGTCGCAGAGGTCGAGGCCGCCGAGGAACGAGAGCTCGCCGTCCACCACCACGAACTTCTGGTGGTGCGAGGCGCGCTCGACGTGGGTGGCGTCGAAGAGGAAGCGCAGGCGATGGTTCGTCCACTCGAAGACGAGCTGCTGGAGCCACTCGCGCTCGAGCGCGAACACGAGGTGGAAGTCCCAAGCGAGGATGAAGATCTGGAGATCGGGGCTCTGCTCGCAGAGGTGGTTCAGGAACTTGAGCAGCGTGATCGGGCTCGACACCTGCTCCTCCCTACCGCCCCGGAGCAGGGCGACGTCGCTGTCGAACTGCCAGCCGGCGAGGAGCAGATACCGCCGCGCCCTGGACGCGACCCGGTAGAACTCGGGGTAATACTCGTCGGCGTCGACCAGCAGGCCGATGTCGTCCACCGGGGTGTCGCACCACGTGTGGCGTCGAGGGTCGATGATCGTCCGTGCGCCCTTCATTGCGCGCCTATGGCTTCAGGTGCTCCTCGACGAGCCGCTTCAGGCCCGCCACGTCGGGCCGGCTTCCGCTCGCTTCGCCGATCGCGGCGAGCCGCTCCGCCTCGTCGCGCGAGAGATCGGGGCATATCCACTCCAGCAACGCTGCCCAGTCCGGCGCGCCGTCGCAGCTATAGCAGTCATCGGGGATGGGTGTATTGTCGGGGAA
The DNA here is from genome assembly GCF_051521375.1 of Sorangium sp. So ce693. Taxonomy (NCBI): domain Bacteria; kingdom Pseudomonadati; phylum Myxococcota; order Polyangiales; family Polyangiaceae; genus Sorangium; species Sorangium sp. So ce693. The sequence continues at coordinate 8,377,613 of NZ_CP150347.1, read as the reverse complement.
ATTCCGGAAAACCAGGTACGGCATCGCATCTACCTTCGTGCCGGGATCGCGGTCGCGTCGCCACCGTGTTGCCACCACGGCTCGCGCTTGCGCGCGCCCGCGGAGCGCTGGCCACATAGGCTATGGGGCCGGCGGAGCGAGGGAGCAAGCGTGCCCGGGGCCGCCGGGGCCCTCCGCCGACGGGCCGTGCCCCGAGCGGGGGCGGTGCGCGTTCAGGGGAGAAGCAGGAAGGAGGCCGCGTGGCGCGCGCGACGGCGATCAGGCCATCGCGCTGGCATCACCTACGCGCCGGCGCTCGGCCGTGTCAGGGGGCGCAGCCGATCCGCTCCGGCGCGACCGCCACGTCGTCATACCACATCGTCCGCGCCGGGCCGTGGAAGCCGAGGTAGCCGAAGCTGAACGTCTTGTAGTTGAGCGTCTTCACGCCGGTCTTGTCGATGATCTTGGTGCCGTTGGCGTAGACCTGGACGCCGCCCTTGGCGCCGTCGAAGTAGGCCTCCATGCAGTGCCACTGGTCCTTGGGGAGCTTCACACCGTTGCTCCCGCACCGGGTCTCGCCGCCCGTGGACAGGGTGACATCGTCGTGCAGGTTCAGCACGATCTGGCAGTACTGCTCGGCGACCTCCATGTTGTCGCCCGTGTTCGGCTCGCCGTCGCCCGTCATGGCCTGGAAGTAGGCGTTGTGGTCGGACTGGCCGAGATCGACGCTGCTGCGCACGTAGAGCCGGACCCAGAACGTCGAGCTGGGCGACGGGACGGAGAGCATCCTCCAGTCGTAGCCGGCGGCACCGGGGTTCACGCGCAGCGCGCGCGTGCCGGCGTGGAAGATCGAGGAGTCGATCGCCATGTTCTTCAGCGCATCGGCCGCCTGGTACGAGGGACGGTACGTCGCGCCCTCGGGCAGCCCGTCGCCCTCGAAGTCGGAGCAGAACGTCGCGCTCGCCGGGCACCCGCCGGTCGGCGTCCCGCTGCCGGTGCTCGACGTGGCGCTCGTCTCGGGTGTCCCGGTGCTCGTGGTGCTGGTGCTGCTGGGGTCACCGCCGCCCCCGCTGCTGCTGCTGCTGCTGCCGTTGCTGGTGGTGCTGCCGTTGCTGGTGGTGCCGCTGCTGCCGCTGCTGGTGGTGCCGTTGCTGCTGCTGCCGGCGACGGGGCTGCCCGCGCCCGAGCTCACGCTCGAGGCGCCGCCGGTCCCCGCGCCGCTGCCGCCCGCGCCCCCCGTTTCCGAGGAGTCGCCAGCGCCGTCCGAGCAGCCCGCCGCCGCAGCGGACAGGGCCAGACAGGAGATCCCGACCCAAGTGAAGCGTGCGATTTCGCGATGGAAAGTCATGTTGATGCCCGAAAGGTGATAGGCCCGTTCGCCGGAGCTGCGCGCTGCCGCAGCGCGGCACGTCTGCCGGTGATCCTAAGAAGCTGCCGCTGCGCCGAGGCGCTACCAGCGCTCGACGCGGCTCACAGCTCTAGCAGAATTCGCCGCACCTCGGGAGGTGTTCTTCCGGGTCCAGATGGGCAGTAAACTTCTCAGCGGAGCGGCGAGCGCGGATGGCGCGGCGCCTGGGCGGGCTGGACGGCCAAGAAGGGGAGGGCGAGCTCACGGCGGCGCTCCCCGGCAAGGCGGATGCGCCGAGCAAGGCCGCGGCGGCGGGGCGCACGACCTCGTCGAGCGCGCGGCGGAGGGCGGCGGCGACCTCCGCACCGCCGAGCCGCCCGTGGGCCGCTAGCTCGGAGCTCGCCGCGGCGCCGCTGACGAAGCCGGCCGGCACCTCCTCGCCCGCCGCGAAGGCGTCGACGACGGCGGCGCGCACCTCGGCGCCGCCCGCCTTGGCCGGTTCGCGTCTGCCGTCGCTGGCTCGCTCCGATTCTGCGAGGCGTTCTCACGAGAGCCGCGGCCCCGGAATGAGAGCGGTCCGTCACAGCGCGCGACAACCTGGATTGATGGAGTGCACATAGTCGTCGGCCTCGCCGATGATCTGAACGATGGCGCTCCCCATCGGGCATTTGACCCCGTAACCTGTGCTGTGCATGTTGCCGATGCCGGGGCCGACATTGACGCTATCGCTCATCTTCCACGCTTCGACCGTCTGGCACAGCAGCTCGACCCGGTAAACCTGGGTGTCGACCCAGATGTTGATCCCGACCAGGACCTGGTTCGCAGGGCAGATCACGCTGCCCGGCCCGCCGCCGTTGCCGCCGGCGGTCACGGTCTGGAAGGCGGTGCCCAGGGTGCCGTCGCCGGCGAGCGGCGCGCAGATCAGGCCGATTTGATCGATCGAGCCGCCGCTCCGGCCGTGGACGCCGACTGCCACGTTGCCGCTACCACAGGGGATTACGTAAGAGTTGTCGTCGCCCGTGCCGCCGGCGCCGCCCGTGTCGCCGGCGCCGCCCGTGCCGCCGGCGCCGCCCGTGCCGCCGGCGCCGCCCGTGTCGCCGGTGCCGCCCGTGCCACCGGCGCCGCCCGTGCCACCGGCGCCGCCGCCGCCCGCGTCACCGCCGGCCGTACCACCGCCGCTGCCGCCAGCGCCGACGCCCGTCGCGCCCGCGGTGCCCGAGAAATCGAGATCGTCGACCCCCGAGATCGCGTTGCATGCCGCGCTCCAGCAGACGACGGCGAGCGCCGCGGCCATGACCGTCGCGATGGGCTTCGTCGTCCGGACTGCTGCGTGTTCTCTCATCAGAAGCTCCTGTGGCGGGTGATCTTGCCGGGCCCGAGGCTCGCCTGGAGGGCTGACGAACCCGAGGGGCCGAGGTGCAGGGTGGGGTCAACCTGGGGGGGGTCGGGTCGGCGGCATGAGGGCTCCCCGTTCGGGGATCGAGGTCTCGGTGCGGGCGATGGTCTGCTGTTCCGAGGCCTGGCTGACCCGGAGGGTGCGGTCGTCGTGCCGGGTGGTCAACGACGAGGGCAGCCAGGACGCCTGGCGTGACCATACCCGCGAGAATGGCCGGAAGGAACCCGAACCTCGCCCCGGAGGCCCTCGGGAAAGCGCCGCCGCCCAGCGGCAGGCCCTCGCGGGGAGGCAAACACCCGGGCGTGCGCGGGCGACGCCCCTCGCGCCGCCGATGGTTGGCGACGCCATGGCGGAGCTGCGACGCCGCGGGGAGCGGCGAAGGGGCTCCTGCGAGGCAGGCGAGCTGAGCGTGCCCGATGCAGTGCGAGCGAGAGCGATCGGCGACGGCGGCCGCCAGCCGTTCGAGCCTTCTCCGCGTATCTGTCAGGTGGGTGGGGAGTCGTGCCCGGGGCTGAAGAAGTCCGGGCACGTGGCGCGCGGGATGGACATCCCGCGCGCGTTCATCATGCGACGCTCAAGGCCGAGCGCTCACTTCATCGACACGTTCACGTTGGCGCTACCGCTGCTCTGATAGCCCTCCACGACCATCGAGACCTCGTACAGGTTCCCCATCTTCATCCCCAGGCGATCCCACGCGTTGAAGTGGTTGGCGACGGTGATGGTCCCGCTCGTGCGCTTCTGCTGCCGGACGCTCCAGAACTGATAGAAGGTGGTCGAGTTGCCTTCGATCGACGGCTGGTTGACTCGCTGGGTCCGATAGATGTCATAGGTGCCTCCGTCGCTGGTGACGGTGCCCATGAATCCTTGGCCGCCCGGCGGACGCCAGGTGCCCCAGCTGTCGACGATGTAGTACTCCACGAGCGGGCTCTTCGTCCACCCGTAGACGGCCAGGTACGAGTTGCCGTTCGGCCGGTAGTCGGCCGAGTAGGTCACGATCTGGTTCTTCGACCCGGGCCTCAGACCCTTACGGCCCAGCAGGTTGTTGATGTTGCTCCATTCGACGTTGAAGCCATTCGCCGTGTTGGTCTGGCATCCGCTCCCGGTGTCCTTCCAGTATTCGAAGGTGTAGCCGCAGTGGGTGCCCGTCTGATTCCCGCAGACCTGCTGGTTGGGTGAATTGCACGTGCTGCCGCCGCCGGAGCCGCCCGACCCGCCGGAGCCGCCCGACCCGCCGCCGCCGCCGGCGCCTCCCGCGCCCGAGCTGCTGCTCGAGCTCGCGCTGCTGCTCGACGAGCTCGCGCTGCTGCTCGAGCTCGCGCTGCTGCTCGACGACGAGGACGCGCTCGAGCCGTCGATCGTGCCGCCGGAGCCGGTGACCGAGGCGATCGTGGGCCGCCCGCTGCCGTTCGCGCAGAACCCCCACTCCGTCGAGGAGCCCTTGGCGATCGCGCCGTTATGGCTCACGTTCGTGGCGGTGAACTGGCCGCCCGAATCCGTGGCGTTCACGTTCCACGAGTTGCTCCTCGTCGAGCCGTTGAGCCCGACGACGACGTTCCAGCCCGTGGTCGCCGGGCTGCGGGAGTTGTTCTTGACCGTCACGTTCGCGCAGTAGCCGCTTCCCCAGTCCGAGGTGACGGCGACGTTCGCCGACACCGAGCGGTCCGCGCTGTCCAGCGCGCCCTCCTGTGCCTCGATGTCCTCGTCCACGATGTTCTCGACGCTGCACGCCAGCAGGCCACACGCGATCGAAGCGGATAGATAGCCAAGTAAGGGAACGATGCGCATTTAAGATTTCTCCATGATCGGATCGGCGGAGTCACGGCCTCTGCTCGAAATGGATTTGTGAACCATCGAGGAAGACGCGAGCCCTCCGAGTCCTTGGTTAAAGTTCAAAATTCCCGGCCAGCGTGCTCGTGATCCGGTGATCACGGATGCGCCCGCGGGCCTGCGCCGACCACATGCCTGGCAATCACGATGTTGGTCGGACAGATGCTCACATGCGAACACCCCGTGTGACGGGGCCGGGCATCGACTCGGAAAAAGCAAGAACAACTCGAACGCGAAGCCGCAAGAAGCAAGTAGCCCCGGCAGTGTCACCCGGAGTCGACCTCTGTACGATCCTGCAACCGTCTACGGCCCCCGGCCGAGAACGGTCCGGATCGTCAAAGGGGATTAGAATATTCATACAGACAGGAGGTGAAAGTCAAGACTCTTTTCTAAGTCGCGTCCGCTTTTCCCCGGCCCGCCCAGCTGCGTCCTTGGCGTGCTGCTGTTGGTTGTCTCGTAGAGCGCAAGATCCAGCCACGTTGCGCGCGTACGTCCGACGATAGAATCCAGATTCGTTCACTCTCCTCGAAAAGCGACGAACCCTCGAAGAAAACCGGTTTTGCGACGATCGGCGTCATCCGGTATTGCGGTGAAACTCCACGAGGAACAGGGCCTGACCGTCAGGGTCGAACTGATGCAGCAGCTCTGATACGACGATCCTGGGGCGCTCCGGATCCAGGGGAATCTCTCGACCGCCGGGCCCGTCGGTGCGACGGCGGAGCCGCCTGGAGGTCATGTGGATCACGCCCCCACACCGGGTAGGGTGGCATGGTTTGACGAGGCTCTCGGTCGTCAGCCCTTCTCTCCGCCCTTCCGGATCCCGAGCTTCCGCATCTTGCTTTGCAGCGTCGTCGGCTTGAGCCCCAGCGCCGCCGCGGCCCCGTCCTCTCCGTAGATCTTCCCGCCCGCGGCCCGCAGCGCCTCCTCGATGCAGCGCTGAGCGGCCTCTCGGTACGTCGTCACGCGCCCTGTCGCGCCGGGCGCAGCAGAGAGCGGCGCTGACAAGATGAGCTCGTCTCCTGTCGACATCACCATCGACCGCTCGATCACGTTCTCGAGCTCCCGCACGTTGCCCGGCCAGCCGTGCGCCCGCAGCCGCGTCATCGACTCCGCGCTCACCCGCGGCGGCGTCCGGCCGAAGGTCGCCGCCACCTTCTCGACGATGACGCGCGTGAGCGGCTCCAGGTCCTCTGGCCGCTCCCGCAGCGGGGGGACGATGATCGGGAATACCTGCAGCCGATAATAGAGGTCGTCGCGGAACGCTCCGCTCGCCACCATGGCCTCGAGCGGCCGGTGTGTCGCGGCGATCACCCGCACCGAGACGCGCACCGCGCCCTCGCCGCCGACGCGCTCGATCTCGCCCTCCTGGAGCACGCGCAGGAGCTTCGCCTGCGCCGCCCTGGGCAGCTCGCCGACCTCGTCGAGCAGCAGCGTCCCGCCGCTCGCGCGCTCGAACAGCCCGAGGTGCCGCGCCGCAGCGCCCGTGAACGCGCCGCGCTCGTGGCCGAACAGGGCGCTCTCGACGAGCCCCTCGGGCAGCGCTCCGCAGTTGACCGCGAGGAACGGCCGCTCCGCGCGGCGCGAGAGCGCGTGGATGCGGCGCGCGATCACCTCCTTGCCCGTGCCCGTCTCGCCGCGCACAAGCACGGTCGTGTCCTGCCGCGCGACGAGCGGCACCATCTGCTGGAAGATCGCCCGCATCGCCGGGCCCACCGCGACCACCTCCCTCGGCAGCGCGACGCGATCGAGCTCCTCCTTCAGCGTCCGCTTCTCCCCCTGCGCGCGGCGCGCGATGGCCGCGACGCGCCCGAGGACCTGCACCTGCCGCAGCGCCACGGCGAGCAGGCGACCGATCGCCTCGAGCAGCGCGGGCGAGACGTCGAGCGCCGCGCCGTCGCCGAGCGCCATCGCGGCGCAGCCGACGGCGCCCTCCGCGTCGCGGAGCGCGAAGACGGCCATCGTCTCGCCGCCCGCGCCGCGCCGGACCTCCGGCGCGCCTGGGGCGGCCGCGCCGCGGCGCAGATCGAGCCGCCGCAGCGGGAGATGGCGCGAGAGCGCGGCGCTCACCGCCGGGACGAGCGTCGCCTCGGTGTGCGCGCGGGCCGAGGCCTCGCCGAGGTCGGCGAGCAGGAGGAGGGCGTGATCGGCGGAGGCGGTCATCGTGCGCGGAGCGAGGCCGACGAAATGGCGTCGTGCGGCACCGTAGGAGCGTTGTCTGGACCGCACAAGGCCGGCGAAAGCCCAGGAAAAGCCGCTCGGGCCGCGGGCACGCTCCCTGCTCCCTGCCGAAGGGGGGAGAGGAGAGCGCGCGGAGGACCGCGCCGCGGAAAGGAACCCTCATGGCCTACGTCATCGCCGAGCCCTGCGTCGCCACGTGTGATACCGCCTGTGTCCCCGTCTGCCCCGTGGACTGCATCCACGGCCCGCTCGCGGCGGACGAGATCTCGCGCATTCCCGAGGCAGAGCGGAAGACACGCCTCGCCGGCCTCCAGCTCTACATCGATCCCGAGTCGTGCATCTGCTGCGGCGCCTGCGAGAACGAGTGCCCGGTGGGCGCCATCTTCGATGAAGACGAGCTGCCGGCCGAGTGGCAGCGTTACCGGGAGATCAACGCCCGCTTCTTCGACGACCGCGCGACGGAGCGCGCGAAGGAGCGCGTTCCGGAGACGACCTGAGCGCGGCTCGGGAGCGGCCGATATCGGCGAGCGACACGAGGAGAGGCGGAGGTGGCTGCGGGGCATTGACAGCCCGGAGTCGCCGCGATGTCATGATCCTCTCACGTGCTCCGCCCACCGGTCAGCTTCCAGGCGCGCGCGATGTGCATCGGGCTCTGCTGTGCGGCGCTCGCGTGCATGGCGCCGCCCGGCCCGAAGGGCGTGCTTCCCTTCCTCGCGTCTCCGGCGGGGCTGGGCGTCGCCGCGCTGGCGCTCATGGCGCTGGGGACGTCGATCGAGGAGCTCGGCAGGATCCGGCGCATCCGCGCCGGCGTGGGCTTCTGCATCGTGGCCGCCGCGCTCATCGCGGCGGGCGCGCTGTGGGGCGCCGCGCTGCCCGCGCTCAAGCCGTCGCTCGCCTGGTTCGCCTGGCTTCTTTATGGCGCCGGCGCGACCGGCGTCGCCCTCGCGCTCCGGCGTGACATCGCCGTCTTCCGCGATCCGCGTCACGGTCAATCCGTCCGCCTGGAGTCGATCTCGGCCGACGCCGTTCGTCTCATCGCCAACGGCGCTCCGGTCACCATCCCCGCCGCGCAGATCCGCGGCGTGAGCCTCGGCGCCGGCCTCGAAGGGCGGGGCGTCTTCGTCCTCGTCGGCAGCCGGGACAAGGTGATCGGCGACGCGCGCGCGCTCCCCTGGGTCGCCGCCCACCGGGACGGCGACACCTTCCTCTTGACCGAGCACCAGGCGGCGATCGACGCAGAGGTCCTGGCCGTGCGGCTGCACGAGGCGGCTGCCGCCAGCGGAGGGGATTATCGATGAAGGCGAGCGAACACGCGGCGGACGACGCTCTCGAGATCCCGCTCCGCCGTCCCTACCCGGAGCTCCTCCTGAGCGCCCTCTTCTTTGCAGTCTGCGCGGCGGTCCTCGCCCACCGGGCCCAGACGAACGATCGCGGCCTGATCCTGAACGGGATCATCCATTTCGAGCCTGGAGGCGCCGAGGTCTTCTACGCGGTGCTGGCGATCCTGTCAGGGGCCTTCTGCGCGCTCGGCGTCGCCGGCGCTGCGCGGTTTGCGGCGCTCAAAGAGTTCCGGATCGTCCTTGGCCCTCGATCGATCACCTTGCCGTCGATGCATCCGCTCCGTGGCGCGCGGGAGGTCACCGTGCCGCTCGATCGCGTCGAGTCGGTGGAGCTGCAGCCCCCGGCCAAACCGATCACGCTGGTGATCCGCGAGGACGATCGCGCCCACAGCATCCCGCAGCGCTGGCTCGCCAAGGGCTGGCCGGCCGAGGAGGTCGCCGGCGCGATCATCGCGCGGGTGCGGGGGGCGCACGCCGGGGAGCGCGACGGGGGGTAGCGCCCCGAGGCGGTGGGATCGTGGCGGCGATGAGGCGGTAGCGCTGCTGCCGCACGAGCACGAGAAGGAGGAGCTCCTCGGGCTTGCCCAGCGCATGAGGCGCCTCGTTCTCTTCACAGGAGGCCAGGAATCGCCGGCACACTCGCCGCGTCCAAAGCCCCTCCTTGGACGGCGCCGGGCCGTCCCTGGCTGTGCGCTTGCCCCTCTTGGCGTCGGGCGCACCATCACCCGGCACGTAAGTCAGCGTGCCCGGATGGAAGGACAGGAATCGAAAATGAAACAGTCGAGGTTGACCGGCGCTCTCGTGGCGACCGCGGTCGTCGTTGTCGCTCCGCTCGCTCGTGCGGCCAGCACGATACCGATTCAGGACCTCGCGCTCGTCGAGGAGACGAGCGCGTCGGGCTCGGCGGACGCGAGCGCCAGCGATCGTCAGGGCCACCACGGGCATCACGGCCTCCACGGGGCTCACGGCCATCACGGCCATCACGGCCATCACGGCCCTTGGGGGGTCAGGGGCGACGTTTCGCGGGCAGGGCTCCCGGCTCCGGTCGTGAGCCTGACGGCTGGTCAGCGCTGATCCCTGACGGCCCATGGCGCCGCGTGCAGGTCGAGTCGACGCTCGGCCCCAGCGCCGCCTTGCCGGCAACGCGGATCGTCCTGTCGGGAGAGGTGCCGGCGTCGTGGCACCCTGGAGGTGAGTCGCATGAACGGAACAGCCGCGGGCCGAAGGCGGGCCATCCTTCTGCTCGCCGCAGCGGCGGCGCACCTCGCGGTGGTCTGCCTGGGCGCTCTGCACGTCAACGTGGGAGACGGGGGCTGGGCGCGCCGGGCGGTGCAGGTTTATGGCCTGCTCTCCGGAGCGGACAGCGGGTACTCGTTCTTCGCTCCAGGGGTCGGAACGACGCTCTCCGCGAGCTTTCAGGTGAACGGCGCGAACGGGAGCAAAGCCTCCGACGTCCTGGAGACGGGGGTGAGCCGTGAAGCGGATATCCGGGTCAGGAACATCATCGGGATGTTCTCGCTGGAGGACGATCCGATGGTGAGGCGCTCGCTCGTGGCTTCCTGGGCCGGCAAGGTGCTCGCCAGGCACCCAGACGCCGACAGCGTCGTCGTACGACTCGACACGTTCGAGCTCCCCACGATGGCGGAGTACCGCGACGGCAAGCCCACGGGATGGAAGCTGAATTATCGAGCGAAATTCGTTCATCGCGCGAAGCTCGTGCGCGCGCAGCAGAGCGGCGGGAGCGCGCCGTGAACGCGCGGTCGACGGCTGCTCCCCGGGCCGCGATCGAGCGTGGGGTCGCGCGAGCGTGCGCGGCCGTCGATCGCTTCGCCTTCGCTCCTGCGTCGGCGGCGCCGCTCGCCGTCCTCCGGATCGGGCTCGCCTCGGTTCTTCTCATCCAGGCGGCGATGGTCGCTCCTGCGCTCTTCGAGCTTTATGGGCGATCGGGCATCCTCCAGACTCCATTCCTCGACGCGCTCGGGAGGCCGGGGGCTGTCCGGCTCAGCTGGCTGATAGACCGCCTCGCCGCGCTCGGAATCGGAGAGGCGCCCATCATCGCCGCCGTGGGCGCCCTCTACGTGCTCGCGCTCGGCGCGCTGCTCGCGGGATGGTACACGAGGGTGGCCGCGGCAGGCGCCTGGTTCGCCCACCTGATGCTGATGATGACGGCGGACAGCACGAATTACGGCGTGGACCAGTTCGCCAACATCTTCCTGTTCTATCTCCTGTGGATGCCGGCGGGAGCGGCGCTCTCGCTCGATCGACGGCTCGGCCGCGCGCCCGCCGGGCCCACGAGCATGGCGCGGCTCGCCCTGCGCGTGGTGCAGATCCACCTCTGCATCGTCTACCTCGCGAGCGGGCTGGGAAAGGCGCTCGGTGAGCAGTGGTGGAACGGCGATGCCATCTGGCGGACGCTCAACCTGCCCGAGTATCGCCAGCGCGACTTCACCTGGCTTGCCCGCTATCCATGGCTCGCCGTGGGCGCGGGCTGGATGGTGCTGCTCATCGAATGCGGCTATCCCCTCATGATCTGGCCGCGGCGCACCCGGCGGCTCTGGGTGGCGGCCACCGTGGCGCTCCACGTCGGCATCGCGGCCTTCATGGGGCTCGGCACCTTCGGAGCCATCATGACCGTGCTGACCATCTCTGCGTTCGCGGTGCGCGCAGATGAAGGGTCGGCAGGCAGCAGCTCGACCGGAGCATCGCGGACAGCGCCGTGCGCGTGGGCCCACCGGGCGGCGGCGGCGCCGGGGGGCGCAAGCGGGCAGCGCGCCGGCGGGTAGCGCCCCGCAGGTCGTGGGATCTCGGCGGCGATGCGGTAGTAGGATGGCGCCCGATCAGGAGGAGAGATCCATGAAGACCGCGGCCGCGCTGGTGAAGGACATTCACGAAGAGCTCCGGAGCATCGACGATCAGCTGAGGGCTCACCCCTATCCGGACGCCATCGAACGGGGAGAGGTCACGGCCGTTGGATTGAGGGCCTTCCCGGGCCACCAGCACCACGTGGTGCTCAGCGACCTGCGCTCGATGGCGATGATGCTCCAGCGCTTCGGGGACACGCCCTGGCGCGATTTCTGGAGCGGCGTCCTCCAGGGCGAGCTCGTGGCGCCGGACGGGATCGCCGCCATGGGCCGGAAGCTCGGCATGACGAAGGACGACCTGGATCGGTACGAGGTCACCGCGGAGGGGTTCGCGTACGCCGTCCAGATGGCCTGGGCGGCGGCCAACGCCTCGGCGGCCGAGATCGCGTGCGCCCTGCTCATCAACTTCCCAGCGTGGGGGTTCAACTGCGGCAGGATGGGGAAGGCGCTCCGCGACCGGTACGGCTTCGGCCCCGAGCACACCGCCTTCCTGGACGCGTTCGCGGCGCTGCCGTCGTTCGAGGACACCGCGGTCGCCATCGTGCAGGACGGGCTCGACCGCGGCGTGGAGCCCCGCGCGATCCGCCGCACGACCAGGCTATTTCAGGCGTATGAGAAGATGTTCTGGGACGCGATGATGGCGCTGGGAACGTAGAAGGCGAGCGGCTAGCGACTGCGACGGTCTTCCGGAGCTAGCGCCGCCCTTCCTCGCGTTCACACCCGTACTTCTCGCGGATCTCCACCGCCATCCGGTGCACCACCGCGCCGGCGTCCGCGCGCACGTGCAGCTCCAGCCCCGGCATCAGCTCCACGCGCCGCCACGCCCGGCCGAGCTCCGCGGCGTCCGCGCGTTCCCCCGCGCCGGACGCCGCGCTCTCGGCTGGCTCCGGCGGCAGCACCTCTTTCGCCAGCTCCTCGAGCGGGATCTCGGCGAGCTTCCGCTTGATCTCCGGGAGCAGCAGGTTGTGCTCGCGCAGCTTCTTGATGGCGAGCGCCCGCACGAGGTGCTCGCGACCGTACGTCGTGCGGCGGCCGTGGAACGCGGGCTTGTCCATCAGACCCTCCGCGAACCAGTGCTTGATCGTGCCAGTGCTGACACCGGCGGCGCGCGCCAGCTCGACGGCGCTGTAGCCGCGCGGGGCGACAGGGGGCGCAGGGACAAGGGGCATCGAGACATCCTAGCCAAAGAACCAGACAAAAGTCGACAGAATCTAGACAATCAATTCTGATTTCTAGGTGGGTGGAGGCTCCAACGAGAGATCTACCTCTGGAATCTGGCTAATAATGGGCATGAACCAAAGAATCTTCTCAGAAAACTAGAATAATACACCCTGAATCCAGAAAAACGGCTCAAAAATCGAGCCAATCGAGTCGCCCGATCGCGCTGGTCGGGTCGCCAAGGGCTGCCGGCGCGCGCCGTGGTACACCCTGCCGTCATGACGACGGGCGCGCCGCGATCCATCTACCTTCCCCGGGTCTACGAGGCACCTGACCTCGCCGACCTCCACGATCTCATCGACGCGAACCCGTTCGGCATGCTCATCGCGCCCGGGGAGGACGGCGTGCCCATGATTGCGCACGTGCCCTTCCTCCTCGATCGCGACAGCGGCCCTCATGGCACCTTGCTCGCGCATGTCGCGCGGGCCAACCCGATCCGGCGCGCGCTCGACGGGAGCACGCCGGTCCTGGCCGTCTTTCGCGGGCCGCACGGGTACATCTCGCCCGGGTGGTACGCCTCGCGCGACGACGTGCCGACCTGGAACTACGCCGTCGTCCACGCGCATGGCGCGCCGCGGGCCATCGAGGACCACGACGCGCTGCTCGCGCTGCTCGCGCGCCTCTCCGACGTGAACGAGCGCGGGCGGCCCGAGCCCTGGAGCGTCGCGGAGCTCTCGCCGGAGAAGCGGGCCGCGCTGCTCCCCGCGATCGTCGGCCTCTCCATCGAGATCACGCGGATCGAGGGCAAGCTCAAGCTCTCGCAGAACCGCCGCCCCGAGGATCGCGACGGCGCCATTGCCGGGCTGCGCGCGCAGGGCACGCCCGACGACCTCGCGCTCGCGGAGGCGATGGCGCGCGCCCGCCCTCGCTGAGCCGTCAGCTCCGCTCCCCATCGCCGCTCGCGATTGCGCGCGCGTGCTCCTACGCGATCAGCGCCTGTCGGGATCGGTGCTCCCCGGAGGAGAAGATTCCCAGCTCCTCGGATCGAGCACGGTGCTGGACGCCAGGTGCGTGCTGTCCTCGAGCGACGGCGAGGTCATCGTGATAAGGACCTGTGGACCGCTCGTCGCAATGCTCGGAGGCCGCGATGATGACGCTCAGCGGCCGCCGTGCCGGCGATCGAGAGGGCGGCGGCTTCAACAAGGGGCGGCGTCGAGCCGCATGTCTACGGGAGGACCTATGCAAGTGATCGTCGCGGGCGCCGGGATCGGCGGCCTGGCCGCGGCTCTGGCGCTGCACGCCTCGGGTCATGAGGTGACGGTGTTCGAGGCGGCGCCCACCGTCCTGCCGCTCGGGGTCGGCATCAACCTGCTGCCCCACGCCCTCGAGGTGCTGGGCGAGCTGGGTCTCTTCGAGGCCCTGTTGGCCCAGGGCGTGGCGACCCGCGAGCTTATCTATTTCAACCGCTTCGGCCAGCGCATCTGGGGCGAGCCGCGCGGCCGCTTCGCGGGTCATGCCACGCCGCAGCTGTCCCTTCACCGCGGCGCCCTCCAAAGTGTGCTGTTCGACGCCGCCGTCGAGCGGCTGGGCCCCGACCGGGTGCTCTGCGATCGGCGCCTCTCGGGCCACGACGAGGGCGAGGGCCGCATCGTGGCGCTCTTCCACGATCGCGCGGGCGCGGCGTGGAAGGTTTCCGCCGACCTCCTGATCTGCGCCGACGGCATCCACTCGGCGGCGCGCGCCGGCCTCTATCCGGACGAGGGGCCGCCGATCTACGGCGGTCGCATGCTCTGGCGGGCGACCACCTTGGCGGCGCCCTTCCTCACCGGCGCCAGCATGATCATTGCCGGGCATCAGGACCAGAAGTTCGTCGCCTATCCGATCTCCCCACCGGGGCCGGACGGCCGTCAGACGATCAACTGGGCCGCCGATCTCGCGGTCACCAGGAGCCTGCGACGGGAGGACTGGAACCGGCTGGGCGACCCCGCCGACTTCCTGCCCAGGTTCGAGGCCTGGCGCTTCGGCTGGCTGGATGTGCCCGACCTGATCCGGGGCGCCGAGGCGATCTACGAGTTTCCGCTGGTCGACCGCGATCCCCTGCCGCGCTGGAGCCATGGGCGCATGACGCTGCTGGGCGACGCCGCCCATCCCATGTATCCGAACGGCTCCAACGGGGCGAGCCAGGCCATCCTGGACGCCCGCGCGCTGGTCCGCGCGCTCGCCGCCCATGCGGATCCGGTGGAAGCGCTGGCCGCTTACGAGGCCGAGCGCCTGCCCGCTACCGCCGCCATCGTCGCGTCCAATCGCCGCAACGGTCCGGAGCAATGCTTGCAGATCGCTTATGAGCGCGCGCCCGACGGCTTCGACCGTATCGAGGACGTCTTCGCCCCCGGCGAGCTGGAGGCCATCGCCGCCCGCTACAGGGCGCTGACCGGCCTGAAGCGCGCCTCGGAGCCCCTCGTGCGCTGACGAGAGCCCCCGGCGCGCTCGCGGATCCAGGTGTTTGCGGGGTGCGCCGGGACCTCGCCGCCGCTGCTGCTCAGGCGCAGTCCCGCAAACGCCTATTCGATTTCGCCAACCTGGCCAGCGATGCCGGCCGTTCGCAGCGATCCGCGACCGGATCGCGAGCGCCTACCGGCGCCGACGCCCGAGAACGAGCGCCGAAGCGACCAGCCAGAGAGCGGCGGCGCTTCCGCCGTTCCCGGTGCTCGCGCCCGTCCGGCAAGCGCACGAGCCGTCCGAGTCGTCGCCGTCCGCGTCGTTCCCACCGGAGGATCCGGCGCTGCCGCTGCTGCCCGAGCCGGCGGTGCCGGTCGTTCCGCTGGTGCCTCCGGTGACCGAGCCGCCGCTGCCCGAGGTCGTGCCCCCGGCGACGGCGCTGCCGCCGGTGCCCGACGTCGCGCCCCCGGCGCCGTCGCTGCCACCGCTGCCGCCCGCTCCCGGGTCCGAGCCGCCTCCGCCGCCTCCGCCGCCTCCGTCGCCCCCGTCACCCGGCATGGTGGGTCCGGTAAACCGCCACCAGTTGAACTTGAAGAGGTCGCCGCCGCCACCGACGAACTTCAGGAACAAGTCGTGTTTCCCGCTCCCACCGCTGACCGCACAGGTCTTGGTGGTCCAGGACGCCGCGCCCGAGACGTCGCACGTCCCGAGCAGCGTGCCGTTCTGGCTGTCGAGGTGGAGCTCGATCTTCGCGTTGCCGGCTGCGGACGATACCCGAGCCTCGAAGGAGGTCACGCCGTCCAGGAAATCGACGTCCTTCACCTTGATGTAGTCGCCGTTGCTGATGGACGTGACGTTCATGCCGCCGCCGGTGTCGGTGCACACCTCGGTCTTGAGCCCTGACGAGAAGGCGATGGTCTCGGCCTCGACTTGCTTGAACGGATCCAGCGTGGCGATGGCGGGCGGTCCATTCGTGGACATCGTGAGCTTCGGGATGCTGCCGTCGGCGCCGTACTTGAACTCCTCCACGCACACCGAGCGCTTGAAGTCACCGCCGCCCGGCAATGCGCTGTTGTGATAGAAAAAGTACGAGTGCCCCTTGTAGTCGACGACGCCGGGGTGATTGGTGAAGGTGCGGCCAGCGTCCATGACGTCGCCGCGGATGTTCCAGGGCCCGGTCGGACTGTTGCTGGTCGCGTAGCTGATCTTCTCGCTCCCGGCGATGGCGGCGTAGACCATGTAGTACAGCGACCCTCGCTTGTAGAACCACGGCCCCTCGGTGAAGCCATTCAACGCCACGTTGGTGATGTTTCCCGAGGTGGTGATCATGTCCGAGTTCAGCTTCACGTACCGGAGGGTGCCATTCCCCCAGTACATGTAGGCCTGTCCATCGTCGTCGACGAACACCGTCGGGTCGATGTTGCCGCTGTCTTTCTGGGCCAGCGCCTTCCCCAGCGGGTCCATGAACGGGCCTGCCACGTTGTCCGATACGCCCACGCCGATCTTCGCGCCGGTGGCGTTGTTCAGCGGCACGTAGAGATAGAACTTGCCGTTCCTGGCGACGCCCTGCACCGCCCACGCATCGCCGGTTCCCCAGCTGAAGCTCTTGTAGCCCGCGGGCGTGCCGTGGTCGGTCCAGTTGACCATGTCCGTGGTGGAGTACAAGTGCCAGTCGTTCATGGTGTAGAAGTTGTTCACCGACACGTCCTCGTCGTGGGACGTGTAGAGGTACAACCGGCCTTCGTGCACCATGGGAGCGGGGTCGGCCGTGTAGGAGGTCTGCACGATCGGGTTGTCCGCCCGAGCGGGGGACGCAATCGCGGCGGCGGTGGCCAGCGCCATCGCCGACAGGGTCATTCTTCTTGCTCGGTACCACGTTGTGTTAAGGCGCACGTTGAATCCTCTCGCGAGCGGAATTACCGGCGCCCCGCACCCCTGGTGCTGACTCGACGGAGGCGCCCATCAGATGGGAGGATGGCCCGCGCAAAGGCACGCAGGACGACCCACCCATGGCAAAGAACAAGTATTCCCCTTCGAAATGTGAACGATCACATTCCTTGTGTCAAACCCAATCGACCGGCCCGAGCGGATCCTCGATCCCGAAGGGAGGACGCGCCGGCGGGCTCATCTGGAGCGCCGCGTCACGGGGCGGGGCGGGCGCCGGACCGCGGTGATCGCCGGCCCGATGCGCTCGATGGCGACCTGCGCCGACCTGCGGCGACCTGGCAACGGACGGCTGGCGCTCGAGGCCGCAGGCGGCCGGCTCCCTGGGTATCGCCTCTTGTGCGCGTCGACTCGAGCGCGCGCTCCGGCCAAGAGACCGCCCCATCCTCGGCCGATTTGGATTGACGTCGGCAATGTGAACGATCACATTTCGTGCTGCGATGGGGTGGTTGAGCTTGCTTTTCACCAGACCAGGAGACGTCAGATGTCGATGAGCATGAAGCTGATGGGGGCCATGATCATGAGCGCCAGCATTGGCATTGTCGGCGGCGTTGCGGGCGCAGCGTGGGCCGCGGGCGAGGCGGCGGACGTCCCCGCATCGGTCGCCGAGGGGAAGGATTTCGGCTGCGGCGCAAAAGGACAGAAGGCCTGTCCGATGCAGGGCTGGATGAAGACGGTGATGCAGTCGGCGACCACGAGCGGCGACGGCGCGAAGATCGCGTCGGCGCTGGACTATGTGGCGTCGAAGCCGCCGCCCGGGATGTCGAAGTGGGTCGCCATCTCGAAGGAAGGCGCGGAGAAGGCCAAGAAGGGCGATATCGACGGCGCCAAGGCGAGCTGCAAGGCCTGCCATGATCTGTACAAGGCGGAGTACAAGGCGAAGCACCGTGACGCCGCCTTCTGAGGCGCCGCGCCCCGCTCTCGCCTTCTCCGCTCCTCGCGCAGGGCGCGCGCTCTGCCGTGAATCAGACAGAACAGATTGAAATTGTTGATATCCCGCCCGCGTCCGCCGCATCGTCGCTGAAATCCTGGCGGGACTCTTCCGCGGGGGCGAACCGTCGCAATCCGTCGCTTCCGGCTGCATCCCGCCGGAGATCGACAGGCTGATCCGGCAGGCGTAGGCGAGGCGCGGCGCGTCGAGGAGAAAGAGTCAGCGGACGGCTCGGGCGTACGCCCCCGGCGTCACCCCGGCGATGCGCTTGAAATGCCGGTGGAGCTGGCTCTGGTCGTAGAGCCCCACGCGCGCAGCGACCTCCGCCTGAGGGACTCCCCGGGCGAGCAGCGCCCCTGCGAGGCCGACGCGCCGGTAGGTCACGTACGCGTGCGGGGGAAGCCCGACCTCCTCGCGGAAGGCACGACAGAGGCGGAATTTGTCGAGTCGCGCGTGGGCGGCGAGCTCGTCGAGCGCGATCGATTCGGTGAACCGCGCATCGAGGAGCTCGCGCGCGCGCGTCACCGCGCGAGCCCACGCGCTGCGCGGACGGGGCGGATCTCGGCGCATGGTGGTGAGCTCGCACAGGGCGGCGAGCGCCTCGGACGACACGCCCGCGAGCTCGAGAGGCGTCGCGTCGCCGCGAAGCAGCGAGCGATGCAACGCCGCCAACGGTGCAGCGCGCGGGTCGTGCGCGCAGAGCGCGTTCTCCGTCGGGGGCGACGCGGGAGAGTCCAGCGTCGCGCGCGCCTCGTCGACCATGCGCGCGTCGAAGATCACGACTTGAAACCGCCGCTGGCCTTGGCGGGCGTGCTCTGCGAAGACCTCTCCGGGGACCTTCACGTCGATCGTGCCCG
Source organism: Sorangium sp. So ce693 (assembly GCF_051521375.1). Classification (NCBI taxonomy): domain Bacteria; kingdom Pseudomonadati; phylum Myxococcota; order Polyangiales; family Polyangiaceae; genus Sorangium; species Sorangium sp. So ce693. The sequence goes on along the minus strand of NZ_CP150347.1, from coordinate 8,359,355 downwards.
GGCCGCTCGACCAGCGCGCGCCTCGAAGCGACCACTCGGAGCGGCCACTGAAGTGCAGCGCGGTGGCGTAGCGGTCCGTCACGCAGGTGAACAGGGGCCCGTCGCTCCGGAACTGCCCGACGGTGAGGCCGGGGAGCGCAGCCGGGCGTGAGAATGCGATCTGGCTCCGCCCGCGCTGCGCCGCCGAGAGATCCACGCTGAGGACGTTACCGCGCGGCCCTTCTCGGCGCTAGGGCGTTCTCGGGCTGCTCCCTGCTCCCCAAGCACGCGCGTCGAGCCAAGATCGCCCAATCTCCTCTGGGCGCTCGGTCGTAGAGGGAGGGCATGAACGTCCAGCGAACAGCGCTCGTCACGGGCGCGAACAAGGGAATCGGCCTCGAGACCGCCCGCCAGCTCGGCCGCGCGAGCCTGACGGTGCTCGTCGGAGCACGCGACGAGGAGCGCGGCGCGCGAGCCGCTGCGGCGCTGCGCCGAGAAGGCATCGACGCGCGCTTCATCGCGCTCGACGTGACGGACGCCGCGAGCGTCGCCGAAGCGCATCGCACGATCGAGCGCGACCTCGGGCGGCTGGATGTCCTCGTGAACAACGCGGGCATCCTCCTCGGCCGCTCCACGCCGAGCGCGACGCGAGTCGACGAGGTGCGCCACGTGTTCGAGGTCAACGTCTTCGCTGCCATCGCCGTGACGAATGCGATGCTCCCGCTGCTCCGACGAGCGTCGCCCGCGGCGCGCATCGTCATGGTGTCGAGCGGGCTCGGCGGGCTCGCGAACCACGGCGACCCAGCGTGGGAGTACGCGTCGTTCAACGCCATCGCGTACCCCGCCTCCAAGGCGGCGCTCAACATGGTGACGGTGCAGTACGCGAAGGAGCTCGCCCCGACGGGCATCAAGGTCAACGCCGCGGACCCCGGTTACACAGCGACCGACCTGAATGGCCACCGCGGCACGCAGACCGTCGAGGAAGGCGCCCGCGCGTCCGTGAGGCTCGCGCTCCTCGACGACGCCGGCCCGACCGGCGGGTTCTTCGACGCGCGCGGCCCCGTGCCCTGGTGACGAGGAGTGAGTGACGAAAGGAGCAGGACAACATGACGACGATGGTGACGTTTTCGCTGGGGAACGCGGGGCAGATGAAGGGCGCCCTCTCCGAGCCGCCTGGCTCGGGCAAGGTCGGAGGGCTCGTCGTGGTCCACGAGTGGCACGGCCTCAACGAGGTGATGCGAGCGCACTGCCAGCAGTTCGCGCAGGCGGGCTTCCTCGCGCTCGCCCCCGACCTCTATCACGGCAAGCTCGCCGAGAACGACGAGGAGGCGGCGAAGCTGATCGGCGCCTTCGACTTCCAGAAGGCCGTAGGTGAGCTCGGCCACGCGGTCGGCTACCTGCGCTCGCATCCCCGGTGCAACGGGAGGGTCGCGGTCGCGGGCTTCTGCTTGGGTGGCGCGCTCACCCTCGCTGCGGCACGTTACGTGCGGCCGGCCCTGGAGGCGGCGGTCCCGTTCTACGGTCTTCCGCGGATCGCACCGGAGGAGTTCGCCGAGGTGAAGACGCCCATCTGCGGGCACTACGCCAAGGTGGACGACTGGGCGAACCCTTCCATAGCCGAAGAGATCCAGAAGGCGGCGCGCTCCGGTGGAGGCGAGATGGATCTCTACGTCTACGACGCCGGCCACGCGTTCATGCGCTCGACCGATTCGTCCAAGTTCGAGCCGAAGAGCGCCGCGCTCGCGTGGCAGCGCACGGTTGAGTTCCTCCACACGCACATTGGCTGACGCGTCAGGCGGTGCCGGGCGAGGGCTACGCCGGGTCGGAGCGGCCGGCATCTTGAGCGTCAACGGGCCCACGATCGAGCCCTCGACGCCGGCGGTGCGACCCTCGGTATCGCGCCGGTGGCACAGGGGGGCGCCTCCTCGTGCGTCCGCCGGAGGGGCGACCGTTGATGGTTACTGCCGCCCGCTTCCCTCGGCAGGCGGGGTGCCGCGCAGCGCGTAGCCGATGTGGGCCAGGTAGTCGGCTTTGCCGATCTGGACACCCTGGTTGCGCAGGATGTCGTAGGTCGTGACCAGGTGGAAATAGAAGTTGGGGAACGCAAAGTCGCGCAGGAACTGCTCGCCTGTGAACTCCACCGCCAGGTCGGTCGCCAGCGGAAAGGCGATCGTGCGCGTCTCCGCGCCCCGGTAGCGGTCGGCCGCGACGGACTCGACGTAGGCGATGGTGCGCTCGATCCGGGCCTTGAAGCCGGCGAGGTCGGCGTCGGCGTCGGCCTCGGCCACCGCCGGCGGCTCCTCGCCCACGAGCCGCGCGACGCCGAAGCGGGCCTGGTCGCAGACGAAGCGCACCTGCATCGAGAGCGGCAGCATATCGGGGGCGAGCCGGATCTGGGCGAGCGCAGCACCGTCGTGGCCCTGCGCCGCTGCCTTGTCGAACAGGGCGGAGAGGTTGCGCAGGAAGGGTACGAAGGTCCCGGTCGTCAGGCTGTGCAGGGCGATGGTCATGGGCGTCTCCTTGGGTCTCGGTCGGTCGGCGGCCTCTCGGCCGCGCTCGCGTCGGCGCGCACGCAGGTCGTGAAGCCGAAGCCCGGCGGCGCCCAGAGTACCCTGTCCGGGCGCCCCCCGGGGATATGCCCCGCCCCGTCGTCGTCATTCGCAAGCGCTTCGAGCTGCTCGGCGCGGAGCGCGCGGCGCCGCGCCGCACGTCGACGAACATCCACGAGCGGGTCGCGCAGCAGACCCCGCAGGTGCGCGGCGTCGAGCGCTTCGTGGGTTGCGAACCGCAGACGGGAGGGCGGAAGGGCCGTCAGTCTTCCGGGTTCACTTCGGCTTCGCGGAGGAGCCCTTCTTCTCTCCCACGTCTTCATCCCAGTACGGCGGCTTCCCGAAGGCGGTGACGAGATGGTCGGCGAGCGCGCGGAGCTTGGCCGAGGGGCGCCGCCCCTCCGTGTGCGCGATGAAGATGAACTCGGGCTCGGGCTGGGCGCCGACGTCGATGACGCGCAGCTCACCTGCCCTGAGCGCCGCGCCCACGATGAACATCGGCAGTAGAGCGACGCCGAGGCCGGCGACGGCGGCGTCCCGCATCATGTCGCCGTTGTTGACGCGGAGGCCGACGCGCGCCCGCACGAGCACGGCGCCGTCCGGCCCCGGGAAGCGCCAGTCGGCGATGCCGCGGTTCGTGTAGAAGATGCCCCGATGCTTCTCCAGCTCGGCGATGGACGCCGGCGCGCCGTGGCGCGCCAGGTAATCCGGCGAAGCGACGAGGACGCGCTGGCTCGGCGCAAGGCGCCAGACCACGAGGCGCGAGTCGACGATGGGCCCGTGCCGCACCACCGCGTCGTGGCCGGCGGCGGCGGCGTCCACGCGGCGGTCATCCAGATCGAGCGTCAGCTCGATCCTCGGGTGCTGCAAAAGGAAGGGGTAGAGCGCCGGGCCGAGGTGCATGCGCCCGAAGGTCACCGGCGCCGACAGCCGGAGGGGGCCCGCCAGGGTGCCGCGCCGCGCGGCGAGATCGGCGGTCGCGTCCTCGACCTCGCGGACGATCCGGACCGCCCGCTCCAGGAACGCCGCCCCATCTTCCGTGAGCGACAGCTTGCGCGTGGTGCGGTGGATGAGGCTCGCGCCCGCGCTCTTCTCGAGCTCGGCCAGGCGCTCGCTGACGACGGACTTCGACAGGCGCAGGCGCCGCGCCGCCTCGCTGAGCGATCGCGCCTCGGCGACGGCCACGAACGTCGCGATGCCCTCGAGCTTCATCGTTCGGCGTTTCCGAAATCCAGTTCCACCGACGGGAGCCTACTGCGAACGCGCGCCGCGCTCTACCCTCTCGCCTGTCAGAGGGGCTGACGCGCTGGCTGATGGCGGCGCCCTCTCCCCTCTTTCGAGCAGCAACGCTGACCGTCTGTCACTCGGCCCCTGGGACGCCGCGCGCCGGACAGGAGAGAAGGATCATGGGACGTTTGCAAGACAAGGTGGCACTCATCACGGGCGCAAGCGCTGGTATCGGCGAGGCCACCGCCAAGCTCTTCGCCGCCGAGGGGGCGAAGGTCATCCTCGGGGCGCGGCGCGAGAGCGAGCTCGCGCGCCTGGTGAGCGAGATCGAGAAGAGCGGCGGGCGCGCCGCCGCGCTGGCCGGCGACGTGCGCTCGGAAGACTACGCCAAGGCCCTCGTGGCGCGGGCGACAGAGAAGTTCGGCAAGCTCGATATCGCCTTCAACAACGCGGGCGTCCTGGGCGAGGGTGGCCCCAGCACCGGGGTCTCCGAGGCCGGCTTTCGCGACACCCTCGCCGTGAACCTCACCGGCGCGTTCCTCGGCGCCAAGCACCAGATCCCCGCGATGCTGAAGCACGGCGGAGGGTCGGTCATCTTCACCTCGACCTTCGTCGGCTACACCGTCGCGTTCCCGGGCACCGCCGCGTACGCCGCGAGCAAGTCCGGCCTGATCGGCTTGACGCAGGCCCTCGCCGCCGAGTTCGGGCCGCAAGGCGTGCGGGTCAACGCGATCCTACCGGGCGCCGTCGACACCGCGATGTACCACGAGGCGAACAGCACGAAGGAGTCGCAGGCGTTCATCACGAGCCTCCACGCCCTCAAGCGCGTCGCGACCCCGGAGGAGGTGGCCCGCTCCGTGCTCTACTTCGCCTCGGACGACGCCTCCTTCGTCACCGGGACGGCCGCGCTGGTCGACGGCGGCCTCTCCATCACGCGCACCTGACCCGAGGAGGTGAGGGGGAGTCGAGGCGAGGAGGCGAGGGGGAGTCGGGGCGCGCCCCGCCGGGCCGACGTGAGGAGAGGCGGCCGCGCGGGCTCCTGCGCGCTTGCGGACACAAGCTCGCGACGTGCACCTGCTCGGTGATCGGGATCATTGGCGTGGACAGCTCCGCTAGCCGGCTCTGCTGCACCCGGATGATCTCCTCCTGCAACGCTGCGCGCTCGCTCTCCCGACCGGGGACCACCGTACTGGAAAAGCACCGTTGTGCGCCGCAAGGCGCTCGGTGACGCCGTATAGCGTCTCGCGACGCGCCTCCCGGGCCCGACCAACGCCCGGACGGCCAGACCAACGCGCGGACGGACACGTGTGCCCACGGCACGCCGATGCGCCCCTTAGCGCGCGCGGCGCCGTTGGCGAAGGTGCCCGACGGGTCGAGGTCGCGGCGCGCGATCGGCCGCCGTTGTCAAGGTGACCGAGCACATGGAGCTTTCGTGCCACGGAGCCATTTCGCGTTAAATTGACGATCCCGACGTCCCGTCAGGCTCCGAATGCACCCGGAGCAGGAGGCGAACGACCCGCAAGTACGGCGAAGGTGGCGTGGCGCAGGCGCCGCCGAGTGGCATCGTTTGGCCCGTCCGCAGCCGGGAGTATCAGGCAAAGCACCGCGGAGGTGAAGAATGGCGAGAGTCAACGAAGGTACCCCCAAGGCCGTCGGCGCGGCGCTCTTCGTGCTGCTCACCGCTGCCACAACGCATGCCATGCCGCGACCCGTGCCTCCCGATCCCGACCACGTGCAGGTGGTGGGGAACGGCACGGTCATCCGGGTGACGCCGGTGGGGCTGCAAGACGATTTCAAGCGCATGGCGACCGACACGAGGAACCTGCAATGGGCGCTGAACAACGTGGCGCGCGGCGGCCGCATCGCGCTGGGCGCCGGCACGTTTCACGTGAGCGAGACGCTGGCGGCCGAGGGCCTGGACGCGGAGGTGCATGGCGCCGGCATGAACGAGACCGTGCTGGTGGCGCGCGGCCGCGCCGCGAACGGCACCTACGTGTTCCCCCTGCTGAATGAAGCGTATCGTAAACGGCTGTTCCCACCGGGCTATCCGCCGATCCTGGCGGTCTTCAACAAGCCGCCTTCGCGCAAGACGCCCTGGCAGCTGACCAGCACGAACCTCACGCTGCGCAATCTGTCGTTCACCGTCGAGGGCGAGGGGCCCACGTTGACGTACTACGGCACCGAGGTCAGGCCAGTGTGGGCGGCCGTGCTGGTGACCGGATCCAAGGGCAACTACGACCCGACGCAGGACTTCGAGGTGGAGCATTACGACGTGTCGATCAAAAACGTGGGCGTGTACGGCCAGATCCTGAGCCCGACGCTGGGCAGCAATCTGATGGGGGGCCTGGTGTTCATCGGCGGCGAACAGTGGCTGCCGGTCACGCCCGGCACCGCCGTCGGTGGCTGGAATGAGTTCGACCACATCCCGGTGAACGGGCTCGTGACGGTGAAGAACTGTGACTTCGAGCATACCCAGCTGCACTCGGTGGCCGTGGAGACGCTCCTGTCGCCGCCCGCCTCCCTGGCGGCTTTCGAGGCCCAAAGCGCCTTCCGCTTCCCGTTTCCGCCGCAGGACGTCTACCCGCAGGCGTTCGCCGATATCGAGAACAACGTCTTCGACGATTCGGGGCGCGGCGTGGCGGCGGATCCCTTTCAGATTGCCTTCGGGACGCTGCTGCTGAGCCCGTCGAACGCGCCGGTGACGGTGGAGCACAACCGCTTCCTCAACTCGAACGCGCACGCCGTGGGCGTGATCGCGGGCCAGAGCCTCACCCAGACGGGCGGCTGGCCCAAGGAGCCCTCGACGGTGAGCTTCGCCCACAACAAGATCCAGGCGGTGGCGACAGGCGGCTTCAACGCGTCGTCCCTGTTCATCGCGGACCTCAGCGAGCTCGACGGGGCGCCTCCGTACCTCCAGCCTTCGGTGCGCTTCAACCATATCGACGCGGCGCCGGGCTTTGGCAGCAGCCTCATCGAGCACCTGATGGGCAACGGCCTGGTGGCCGACCACAACGTGCTGTCGGGCAGCGCTCCGCTGGGCATCAGCGTGGGCGCGCCGAACATCATCCTGGGCACGCCGCTGCGCTGCACGAACGACCTGCTGACGCTGAACAACTTCGCCAACTTCAGCGGGCAGCCCATCTTGCTGGGCCCTGGCTCGCAGTCCTGCACGGCGAAAGTCTTCGACGCCTCCGACGTCGTCGACACCGGAACCAACAACATTATCGTGGTGGTCGGGCACGGAGGCGGCTGATCCTGCGCGTCATCCTCGGAGCGCGCAGGCGGGGGGCCAGGACAAACCTGCGCGCTTCCTGTATGTTCGCGCGATGAATGCGACGAATATCGAAGCCGACGTCTGCGTGGTGGGCGCAGGGGTCGACGTCGAGGTGGCCACCCGCGAAGAGCTGCGGGTGACGGCGTAACCCGATGGCACGCCCAGCGGGCGGCTATCGGGCGGTCGACAAACCAACCTTGGCGACGCAGGAGACCCAAGTCTCCTCGAAGGTGAGCCGAGTTGTCCCCTGGGCCGCTACCGAAAACGTCTCACCTAGTGTAGGGGGGACTCAGGCATCCCTGCAGCTGCACATCTTGCCAGAACGTCAGATTGGGCCTGTGCTTTGCGACACCACGGACTCGAGGGTCTTGCGAGACGACAAAGCCGAGAGCCTCGCGGTGCGCATGGCACTACCGCAACATTGACCGATGCCTCGTTCCGAGGGAGACTCGCCGCATGGGACTGCTGACCTTCGCCATCAACGTCACCCTGGACGGCTGCGTCGACCACCAGGAGGGGATCGTCGACGACGAGACGCACGCCTTCTTCACCCGCCTCATGGACGAGAGCGGCGCGATGCTGTGGGGCCGCGTCACCTACGAGATGATGGAGAGCTACTGGCCGGCGGTCGCCCGCGGCGACGAGGAGGCGCCTCCGGCGCTGCGCGAGTGGGCGGCCAAGCTGGAGACCAAGCCGAAGTACGTGGTGTCGTCCACGCGCAAGGACTTCCCGTGGACCAACAGCCACCCCATCGCCGGCGACCTGCGCCTGGGCGTGCAGAAGCTCAAGGACGCGACCCCGGCCGGCGTGCTCCTCGGCAGCGGCAAGCTCGCGACCGAGCTGGATCGGCTGGATCTCATCGACGAGTACAAGTTCCTCGTCCACCCCACGCTCGCCGGCCACGGCCCGACCCTGTACCAGAGCGGGCTGCCCGCCACGCGGCGGCTCGATCTGGTCTCGGCCAAGCCGCTCCGCTGCGGCGCGATGGCGATGCACTACCGGCGCGCGCGCTGACTCAGAGGAGCCCCATCGCGCCCAGCTCGCGGGCCGAACCGCGCGTCCGCTGGCGCGGACTGGATCTCGATCAAGCCGGCGCGATCCCCAGCCACCGGCGCAGATCCGCTGTTCTCATCCAAGCTGCCCAACCAGCGGATGCTGCCGGTCGCATTTCACGCGGCGGCAGATCCGCACGTCGTTGGGCCGGCAGAGTGCGGGGACGCAGGCACGATCCCGAAACAGGCGGCAGCGCATCGAAGGGCCCGGCAACAGGGCGGCGAGCGAAGGAGAACCCCTCGGCGCTGCGCCGCCAGGCCAGGCGCCGACCCCGATCGGTGATGCCGCGGGCCCTTCACCGCGGGCGATGCGGCGGAAGAGGGCGCCGCGTTGGGCCACACCGGAGCCGCCCTCGGCGGCGAAGCAGGCGGAAACTACGAAAATCGCTGCTGTTTCCAGCGACCACTCGCTATCGACCGGTTTCTCTGGCGGGACGATTCCGCGGGGGCGAACCGTGGCGATCCGTCACTTCCTCGGGGATCTGGGGAGGGCGTGACGATCGATCGCAGCCCCTCGGAAGGCGTGGGCCCAACCCGGGCCCAACCGGCGAGCCTCGATCCTGGGAAGCTCGCGTCGGCCGACGCGTCGCCTCGGGCCGTCGTGGTTGCCTCGCTCGCCGGCACCCTGAACCGCGCCGTCGTCCTTGGGGATGAGGAGGCGGCGCGGATCGTTCACGAGGCGATCGGCCGGCTGCTCGGCCTGGTGCCAGCACAGGAGGGGAGAGAAAGGTCGCGCCGACGGTAGCAAGCCGCAGCCGTGCTGAGCGCGCCTCGGCGCACAGCGCGCTCTTCGTTCAACCACTCGAGCGTCAAAGCGATCACGGATCGAGCCATGCCGTCTGGGCCGTACCAGGCTTTGAGCCCCGCCCGGGGCGGCGCGAGCACGGCTGACATTGGCCCGCTTCGTGACGCTTGACATTCATTAAAAGTCACGCATGGTTAACAAAATTCCAAGGCCTGATTCAGCCGGAAGCGCGCGGCCGACGAGGAAAGTTGGGAGCGTTGTTCAGGAGGTCTTTTTTTGAAAAAGCAAACGCCATTCGTCCTTTGCTGGTTGTTGTGTGTGGTGACCCTGGCAGGTTGCGACGGGGAAGCACCGAGCCAGGAGGAGGGGGTCGGAAACGTCACTGCCGCCTTGACGATGGCGAATCAGCACGATGTGGCAGCCATCGATTTTCGTGTCGCGACGCTTGCCCAGTCTTGTGATAATCCGCTCACGCAGGCCATCAATGCGCTGGAAACGGAGGTCCTTCCACCATCGCTCCAACCACCCGGCTCCGGCGCACACGCATTCGCAGACGCACTATTCGTGTTGCCAGTCGGCGACTACCGACTGTGCGCCATCCCTGTCACCACGTTCGGCACGCCATCCGTGCAATGTGGACGAGTCGAGGCCACAGTGACGGTGTTGCCGAACGTGACGAACGAGGTTGTCCTCGTATCACAGTGTAGTGGCGCCGAGATGGGCGGGCTTGACGCGGTCGTCGTGCTCAATGATCCGCCGCAGATCACAGGACTGCTCATCGCCGAGAGCAAATTCATCACCTTGTGCCAGGCGGCGCAGATCAGGGTCAACGCCGTCGATCCGAACGGTGATGCCCTCTCGTTCTCGTTCTCGGTCGTGTCAGGACCCGGCCCGGGTTCGCTGATGCAGGGCGCTCCGGCGATCGTAGGTTGCACGGCCGAATCGCCGGAATGCCAGACCTTCACTCCCAGCATCGTGGGCGATTACCTGTTGCGGGTGGAAGTTGGCGACGGGCTCGGAGGCGTGGCTACTCTCACGTTCCCGATCCACGTCTCCCCATGTGACCCATAGCACCGCCGTGGAATTAGGGACGCAAGTCCTTGAAATGACATGGAAGCGCCCGTCGGCGAGGTCATCCATTGATCCGCGCCCGAGCGGGGCCTCGCTCCAGGTAGGGTCTCTCCCTCGCTTGACCGGCGAAGGATCCACCGGCATGCCGAGGTGCTCGAGGATCTTTGTGATCGTGGCGCGCTCGGTGATCGCACAGAGGATGCAGATCCGCGCGTGGCACTTTCTGCACCGAGTTTCATCGATTTCGAACGTTCGGCGCAGAGGTGTAGCCCACGGGAGGCGCCTTGACTTCGCGAGCAACGCCCCACCGAAGAGCCGATCCCAGTGGTGCACCATGATGATGTTGAAGTCGACCTCCACGCCCTCGGTGATCTTTGGCGACACATCGCTCTCTGCGCCAGCGGCGACAGAGCGAGGAGTCGGCTAAGGTGCCAAGGAAAGCGGCGCGGCGAAGGGTGAGCCGGTAGCGGAAACGGTTGTCAGGCGACGGCAACTTTTATTGACGCTCTACACCCCATAGCTCCAGTCGTTGGGCCGGAAGAGTGCGGGGACACATGCAGGATCCCGAAACAGGCGGCAGCGCATCGAACGGCCCGGCAACAGGGCGGCGAGCGAAGGAGAATCCCTCGGCGCTGCGCCGCCAGGCCAGGCGCCGACCCCGATCGGTGATGCCGCGGGCCCTTCACCGCGGGCGATGCGGCGGAAGAGGGCGCCGCGTTGGGCCACACCGGAGCCGCCCTCGGCGGCGAAGCAGGCGGAAACTACGAAAATCGCTGCTGTTTCCAGCGACCACTCGCTATCGACCGGTTTCTCTGGCGGGACTGTTCCGCGGGGGCCAACCGTCGTGAACCGTCGCTTCCCCGGGGATCTGGGGGGAGCGAGACGACGGATCGCACCCCCTCCGGGAAGCGGAACGCCGCGCCGAAGGCGGCGTCGAAATCGTCGAGGAAGCTTGAGAGCCTCTCCCGATCGAGCGATGCGAGCTCGTGCAAATCGAGCCCCGCGGACAGGCACTGTCCGGTGCCGCGGACGAGAACGCCGCTCACGGCGTCGTCCTGCGCGAGCCGCCCGAAGACGTCGGTCATCTCACGGAGCAACGCCTGGTTCATGGCGTTGACCTTGGGTCGGTTCAGCGTGATCTCGGCCATGCCGTCACGGGTGAGCACCTCGACGCATTGCATCGCGAGATGCATCGCGCAGCGCCGCTCATGGCGCAAGATCGCGTGTCAGGCGGCCCCGCGGAGGCGGCCGGACGTGCTAGACGCTTGTCTCATGGGACGGAAACACACAACCACGCTCGTTCGTGCACGCAGCATGCTCTCGGTGATGGCGTTGGCGCTGGCCCTCGGCGCGTCCGCGTGCGGCTCCGACCCGCCGCAGACGCCCGGCGAAACCCCCGACGCCTCCTCCGGCGGTGGCCCCCCCGGCGACGGCGGCGGCCCCTCCGGCGGCGGCGGCCCGTCCGGCGACGGCGGCGGCCCCGACACACCCGATCCCGACCCGAGCGACGCCATGTTCGATCCCGACCACGTCATCGAGGTGGGAATCACCCTGGCGCCCGAGGACTGGGAGACGCTCCGCCGCCAGTCCCGCGACGTCTCGGAGGTGATCGGTGAGGGCTGCATGGAGGGCCCCAAGAGGAGCCCTTACACCCAGTTCCCCGCGACCGTCACCGTCGACGGCACCACGCTCGAGATGTCGTCCGTCCGCAAGAAGGGCTTCCTCGGTTCCGCCAGCCTGTCGAAGCCGTCGCTCAAGGTGAGCTTCGACGAATACGTGGACGGGCGCGAGTACGCCGGCCTCGAAGGGATGACCCTCAACAACGCCCGTCAGGATCCCTCGCTGATCAAGACGTGCCTCGCGTTCAAGGTCTTCCGCGACGCCGGCCTGCCCGCCTCGCGCTGCAACTTCGCCCACGTGACCGTCAACGGGCAGGACCTCGGCATCTACGCGCACGTGGAGCCGGTCGGGAAGCGCCTCCTCGAGCGCCATTTCACGGACGCGAGCGGCGACCTCTACGAGGGCCAGGTCAGCGACTTCCGCGACGGATGGACCGCCACGTACGAAAAGAAGACCAACGAGGACGACCCCGACCTGAGCGAGCTCGACGCGGTCTCCGCCGCGCTCCTGGCCAGCGACGCCGAGCTCGAGGCGACGCTCGGCGCGGTCCTGGATATCGAGACCTTCCGGCGGTACTGGGCCACCGAGTCGCTGATCGGCGCGTGGGACGGCTACGCGGGCAACACGAACAACCACTTCGTGTATTTCGACCCGGCGTCCGGGAAGATGTCCTTCTTGCCGTGGGGCCCCGACATGTCATTCGACGCGGACGACCCGCTCGGCCCGCCAGGGCGGCCGCAGTCGGTCTCGGCAAAGGGCGCCATCGCGAACCGGCTCTACCAGACCCCGGAGCTCCGCGCTGCCTATGCCGAGGCGATGATGGACCTCCTCGAGACGGCCTGGAATGAGGACGCGCTGCTCCTCGAGATCGACCGGATGGAGGAGCTCCTCGCGCCGTACGTGCGCGCGGACGCGGCGGCCGTGAGGGGGGCGACCGACGCGATACGGAGCTTCGTGAGCGGGCGCCGCGCCACGATCACCGCCGAGATCGCGCCGACGCCCCCCGCGTGGACGTTCCCGCAGCCCGCCACCGCGTGCCTGACGACGGTCGGGACCGTGAAGGGCACGTTCTCGACGACGTGGGGGTCGCTCACCGAGCCGGATCCCTTCGCCGCGGGGACGGGGACGTTCGACGCCGCGTTCCCTGCGGATGACCCGCAATCGGCCCGGACCGTCGGCTCCGCGGCGGGCTATGAAGGCTCCGAGCCAGGGGTCGAGTCCATCACGAGCGGCCGCGCCCAGGTGACGGTCGTCGGGAGCTTCCCCGACGGGACGGTGCGCGCCCTCGTGTTTTTCGTGGACCCGGAAGTCTTCGCCGCCGGAAAAGAGGGCCCGTACGACTGGCAATCGGTCATGGCGTTCGCGCTTGATTACACGCAGTCGGAGCCGGTGCTCACGGGCTTGTTCGGCGACGGCAAGATCCACTTCGACGAGGCCTCGACGGAGTCGGGAGCGCCGGTCACGGGCTCCTTCGAGGCGACCGTCCTCGGACGCGGTCTATTCTGACGTGATGCCGATTCTGCTCCGCCCGGCAGGACGGCGCTGGCCGCGCGTGGCCTCACCCGCACCGTGATCGCGGTGCTGCGCCGCCAGGCCAGTCGCCGACTCCGATCGGTGATGCGGCGGGCCCTTCACCGCAGGCGACGCGACGGAGGAGGGCGCCCCGTTGGGCCACACCGGAGCCGCCCTCTGCGCGCAACAGGCGAAAACGATGAAATATCTACTGTTTCCGGTGGCCGCTCGTCATCGCCCGGCTTCTATGGCGGGACTGTTCCGCGGCGCTGAACCGTCGCGATCCGTCGCTTCCCCGGGGATTTGGGGAGAGCGTGACGACGGATCGCACCCCCTGGATGGAATGAGGCAGCCGAAGCGGCGCCTGGACCCATGATGCCGATTGCACCGACCCGAGCCTCCTCTCGACGCGTTCGCGCGGCGGGGCCTGCGAAGACAGCCCGCAGCAGCGTGGAGGTCGGCCCATCGGTAGCCGAGGGTGTCCATTCTGTGCGTGCACGACGACATCGACGAAAGGAAGCTTACGACCGTGAGGTGGCCCGATCCGAGGAGCCGGATGCTAGCTTCACGAAGGCGCGTACAGCGCCGGCGGTCTCGTCAGCGCGGCCGATCAGGTGCAGCTCGGCGAAGACGTTCTTCGGGGCGACGAACGGACGATAGACGACGCGGGGAACCTTCACCTGAATCAGCGGTTTTGGAGCCAGCGCCACGCCCAGGCCTGCGCCGGCCAACGACAGCATGCTCAAGGTGGTGTCGGCGCGGTGGACCCGGCGCGGCTCGCGTCCTATCAAGAAAATCAATCTCTTCAGCACGTCGCCACCGGCCTCTTCCGATGGGAACATGATGAGCGGCTCTCCGGCGAGCATCTTCGGCGTCACGCGCCTGTGCGCCGCGAGCGTGTGCTCCTCTGCCATCGCGACCACCAGCGGCCAGGCGCCGATCGGCTGGACGCTCAACCGCGGATCTACCTTGAGAGCGAACGCCGAGCAGTAGCCGACGTCAACCTCGCCGGTCAACACGGCTTCCGCCTGCCTCGAAGGTGGCATCTCGCGCAGCTCGATCTCCGCGGCAGGATGGGCTTTGCGGAACGCTCGCAGGTGGTCCGTCATCTTGCCAGTGAGGATCGCGTTGCCCGCGTAACCGATGCGAACTTTGCCGATGTCGCCGCGCAGCGATTGCTGGACGATCGCCTTGGCCCGCTCCGCCTGCGCGACCGCCCGCTGCGCCTCGACGACCAGCAATGCGCCGGCTTCGGTCAGCTCCACGCGCCGACTCGTCCGCACGAACAGCGCGCCGCCGATCTCGCTTTCGAGCGCCCGAATCTGCATGCTCAGCGCCGGCTGAACGATGTGCAGTCGCTGCGCGGCGCGGCCAAAATGGCGTTCTTCGGCGACGGCCAGAAAATAGCGAAGGTGTCGTAGGTCCACGACATTCGACCGTACCATGGATCAATCAGCAGATCAAATCGATCGATTGGATCAATATATTGTTATTCTTGTGAATGGGCGGCTATGGTCTTCCTGGCCGACGCGCCCGCCACCTACTGGCCAATGCTGATAGCCAACGGAGTCACCGGTGTGCGGGAAATGGGTGGCTCGTCACAGCGGATCGATCGTGCCCGCCGGCTCAATGACGCCAGCGCGGCAGGGCGCGTCGACGCTCCCGAGATCGTGCTCATCCCCGGGAACATCATCAGCTCCACCGTATCGCCGCGCGAAGCGATCCAGACCGCGCAGAAGCAAGTTACTGTGATTTTCAACGCAAGGTGGCCGCGCCGATGAGAAAAGCGGGCTATTCAACCAACGAGAGTCAGGAGCCTATCACCATGAACCGAAGTACCCTGGGAAGAGTCGTTCTCACGTTCGTTCTGGCGAGCAGCGCCATCGTCGCTGTCGGCGTGGACTGGAATAAAACCCACCTGTTCAACCCTGCATGGCATGAGCATGCGCGCTTTCATGACGCCCTCATGCTGCTCATCCTGTGTGGCGTGACGATCGTCGGATTGTGGATGGTGTGGCGGCGGTCCATGGAGCCGCAGGTCGGGTTCAACGTGGCGGCCTGGATCGTCGTCATCATCTGGACGCCCTTCTTCTACATTACGTGGCTCATCCCGGGGACCAGCCTGCTCGCGGGACCCGACGTGCCGCTCCCGGTCGTCGCGGGCATCCCGCTCTACCCGAACGTGCTCATCGCAGGTACCGAGCTCTTGCTCGCGGCGCTCGCCTACAAGCTCTTCCACAGCGATCCTGCATCGACGGCAGCGCGCGTGGCGAACGCCTGACGAGGAGAGGCGCTTCATGAAATCCAGGATCCAAAACACGATGGGATGGGCTTCTTGTCCCGGCGCGCGCGCCCTGCTCGTCGCCATGCTCGTCTCGTGGCCCTCCGTGAGCTGGGCGCACCCGGGCGGCGCCGATGCGGGATTTCTGAAGGGCCTCTTCCATCCGGTGTTCGGCGCGGACCACCTGCTCGCGATGGTGAGCGTCGGTGTCGTCAGCTCGCAGCTCGGCGGAAAGCACCTCCTCCGGATCCCCGCCACGTTCGTCGCCGCGATGCTGGTCGGCGGCCTCCTGGGGATGGCGCGATGGCCCATGCCCCTGGGTGAGCTTTGCATCGCGGCGTCGGTCGCGGCGCTCGGTCTCGGCATCGTCACCACGACCCGTGGCTCCTCACCGTTCCTGCTCTCCGGATGCGTGGCGATGTTCGGTGTCTTTCACGGACATGCCCACGGCCTGGAGATGCCTCATGCGGTCAGCCCGACGCTGTATGCCCTGGGCTTTCTGCTGAGCACGACCGTGCTTCATCTCTGCGGTCTCGTCCTCGGCGAGCTCGCCGCCGGTCGAGAGTCCCTGTCGCGGGGGCTGCGCTATGCCGGCGCCGCCGTGATGGGGACGGGGATGGTCCTTCTGGTGCGCGGGGCCGGCATCTGACTGGAAGCGGCTCGCCGCGACGGATGCGTAAGGCGAAGAGGGCGCGCGCCCACGCGGTCAGCGACTGGATGGAAATGGTGCGCGAGCGTCGGCACCCAGGACACGCCATGCGGCCGCGCGCGCCATGCGGTCGCGCACGTCGTGGCCGACCCATGCGGCACTTGCAAGGGGCGGATGAAGCTCGTCGCCATGGTCACTGAGCCCCGGAACATCGCCCGCTTCCTCTCCGCGCTCGGCGAGCCGACCGATGTTCCAGCACGCTCTCCCAACCGAGCGAGGTGAGCCCGCTCCTGCAGCACGCCGCAGACCGCGCTCCCTCCCCCAGGGCCGCCGGGCGAAAGCGCAACGAGCGCTGAGGCGTTTCCCGGGCGGTCACGAGAGCAACACGCGTCGCCTCCGCGCCTGTGCGGCTGATTTGCCAGTGCGGAGGTCGAACTATGCCGAAGACGGCCTCCCCGACGCTGGGTCCGCGCCGTGGCTGCCCGTTCCGATGGCCTGGGCTTCCTCCTGCTCGATGCCCGGCTCGGAGGCGGGCGGGCTCGGATCCGTGCCGTACCGGTGGGTGCCCTCCGAAGGGCCAGGGCGTGAGTCATCTCGTGGCCCAGGATCACCTGCGGCGGCTGCGCGATCATCGCGCCGGAGGCATCGAAGGCATTGGAGCGATCATCTGGATTGTACTGAATGACCGAGCCCGTCGAAGACGGCGGCTCGCCGGGGGCGGCGATGGCTTGGTACGATGCGTAATTCGCCGAGTCACCGGGCGGCCCGTTCGCCGCCGAGGCGCTCGGCCGCAGGATGGTCGCGGTCGAGCGCACGGGCGGCCTTCGGCTCCTTGCCGCGCGCAGCGAGCCGGTCGGCGGATGGCGCCGCGGGGCGGCGGCGCCGACGCGCTGACGCAGCTCCGCGCGATGTCCCTCAGGGATCACCCATGGAGGGCGCGGCGGTGCACCAGGTCCCGCCCAGACAGGCGGAAGCTATGGCAATCGCTACTGCTCAGGCACGCCGTCGCCGGTGATGTCGGCGAACACGGGCGACTCGTTGTCGATCGGCCACGGCAGCGTGTCGTGACGAGCCCAGAGCGCGTCGCCGCCGCGCGGGTTCTGGTACCAAGCCGCGGGCATCCCCGGAAAGCCGACGACGAGGACGTCGGTGAACCCGTCGTGGTCGAAGTCGTAGGGGAACTCGAAAAAGCAATCCGAGTAGCCGTGCGGATCGAAGGCTTCCCTCGGCCACACGGGATGGCTCGTGCCATACCCCGGACCCTCGTACCAATCCGGGCCCGCGATGACATCCGTCACCCCGTCGTGATTGAAGTCCGCAAAGCTCGCCCCCTCGCAGTAGAACTCGCGGTGCAGCGTGATCTTCACGAAGCGTGCGTCGAGGGCGGCCTCACGCGGGAGCGGTGAGGGCGCGGTGACGGTGCCCGCGGGCGGCGCGTCGGTGCCCGCGTCGACGGGCGCGCGCGAGGATTCGGCCGCGCAGGCGATAACCAAGTCGAGCGGTGTGCAGCACAATAACCCCATTCCCGAAGCCATCTCCGAGCGCTTAGCACGTCGTGGCCTGCTCGAGAACGTGCTCGCCGCGCGCAACCTCGGCGACGAGGCCCGCGCCGCGCATGCGGTGCTCCTGGAGAAGGACCGCGAGAAGCTGAAGGAGATGAGCGACGACCTGTCGCTGGCGATGGACGACCTCGACGATCCGCTCTGACGGCGGACCGGCGCTCGATCTCAAGTGCGCGCGTTCTGCGCGTCGCTTGCAGCGCATTGTTCGGCACACAGGCCCAGCTCTGTCAGCCTGCCTGCAAGCACCACCATGTACACGAGTGATGTGACGCTGGCATCGTCTTCTGGGTACCGAGCTTCCACGAACCCCAGCCTCCGATACAGCCGAATCGCGGGCGTGTTGTCTGCAGCAACGAACAAGGAGCATTCGCCAACGCCAAGCTCCTGAACGCCAAGCTCAACCAGACCACGAATGAGCCACCGCCCTAGGCCGGCACTGTCGGAGATGGCAGCCGAGGTGGCGCAGGACCGGAGCAGGCGAGAACCAGCGCTAGCAGGCCGAAAGCGAGCCAGACGACGAGACGGAATGTGGGGCAGCGACAGGGACCCAAGCCTGGCCATTAATGCATGGGGAGGCGCGGTCCAAGGGGCAGAGCTTAAGCTTCACAACGGTTGCCATCCGAGCAACCCCGATTGCACCTGGACAAATCGGTAGTGCTTTCGGAGGAGGGGAACGCGATCGGGGACGCTCAGGCTGGGATCATCGTATGCCTCCGAGCGCACGAACGACGTGGGCCAGCGTATCCTCGTCGGACGTCGCCGGCACGCGCACGAACGCCCCGTCCGGAAACACGATCTCCAGCGTGGTGCCCGGCGAGCACGCCGTAGCGCCCGACGGGGCGACCACCACAACGCAGGCTCCAAGACAGCATGCGGGTCGCCTCACGCGTACTCCGGGCGGTCCGATCAGACGTACGCCGCCTGTCGCCCTGGGGCTTCGGCTCCGTTTTCGGCAATAGAGGCTCGACTCGTTCCCAGAGCTCGTCCGGCACCAACAGCTTACCCACGCTCTATTCTGTCGCACGTTCCGCATCGCTCAAGCGAGCGGGCAAACGAGCGACGTCAGCGGGGTAATGTTAGGTGCTCTTAGCCCTCGCAGGCTCACAGGGTACCGCACGACATCCAGTTGGACGGTTTTATTACATAGGGATAGCGCGTTCCGGCAGAACGGTTCTCGTCAGCAGCCGGTTCCGGGCGCGACTGAGCGATGCCGCTCGTCATGTCTCGCCGTTATTGCGTCGCGCGGGACGCTGAACCGGGTCACCTTGACGCGAGCACGGATCACGTATAGCTTTGAGCGATGCGTTCGACAGGTGTATCGAGCGGATCTCGTGCGCGGTGGGCCACGGCCCTGAGCGCGATGATGCTCGCCGGCTGCGGAGTGACTGAGCTCTCGCCCATTGAGGGCGCTGCGGGTGCGATCGATAACGCCGGCAGCGCGGGTTCGGGCGCGGGCGCCTCCAGCCAGAGCGGCTTGGGGCATTCTGGTTCCGGCGCGTCCGGCTCCGGCGGCTCCGGCCCTGGCGCAACACCAGAGCTGGACATCAGCGGTACATGGGCCATGTTCGGGTTTGAAGACCCGGTCGCCGTGGACATCGAGCAGCGCGGCAGCGTGTTGTCCGGGAAGGGTTGCTTCTCGGGGCTCGAGGTCGACGGGGTGCCCCATCCCTTGGGGCCGTGCACGCCGCTCACCGGGCGCATCGTGAACGGGCGCGCCGAGTTCGCGTTCATGGCCCTCGAATACCGCTATGCCGCGGACGCTTTTGTCGCAGAATCCGGCGATCGCATGGCGGGCCGCTTTCACGGCGTTTCAGCGTGGTACGGGCCGACGGCGTGGCTGCGGATCGATCCTTCGCAACAGTGGCTCGCGCACGACAAGCGCCTCGGAACCGCGCTGCGCGAACACCAAGGCAGCTACGATTTGACCCTGGATCCGAGCAGCGCACCGGGCGACGCGTTCTCGACCGATCGCTCCTACGCGCTGAGTCTGGGTGTCAACGCTTCGCCGCTCATCTTTGGCGATCTGGGTGCCTTTTGGGCGAGCGAGATGGCATGGCATGAGCCCACCCTCACGATCGGCCCTGTACCGGCGACTCATCCCGAGCTGCCCGTTGCGCTCGAGCTCCGCTTCCGCGACACCGTGCTTCACGAGGTTACCGCGACAATGCCGGAGGGCGAGCGCTACGTCTTCACCGCGGCGCCCACGCCCTGATACGGGCGGGACACTGTCCCGGGCTTTCGTGCTGTCGTCAGTTCGGCTCAGTCTTCGAGCGGCGCTTCGGGACAGCGCTGCTGTTCGATGCCGCGGCGCGCTGCCGCTGCTCGAAGCATGTCAGGGCGCACGCTCCGCGGTCTTGATATGTGTACTGGAGCAGGTAGACGCGATTGACTCCGGGGGCGATCCGCACCGTTTGCTCGCTCAAATACTTATCCACGCATCAAAGGCGCCGCCTTCACTCCACAGCCACAGCCTGCGAGGCCGAGGGCGATCTGCAGGAGCACCGGGACGCGGACATGCGGCGGAGCGAGGTCGCGAGCTCGCCGATCTCGTCGCCGCGCGCGCCGTGCGAGCCGTCGCCGAGCGCGAGCTCGCGCCAGCGACGCGCCGATGAGCCGCGCCTGCGCGACGAGGCGCAGGATGGGACGGGTCACGTGTCCCGCCGTGACCACGGCGGCGAGGAGCGCGAGGAGCAGCGCGCCCGCGGCGACCGCGAGGCCGCGCCGCCGCATGTCGGCGAGCGTCGCGTACGCCACCGGCTCGGGGGCAGCTAACCGTTGCTTGGCTAAGGAAGGATACCATGCAGAATCGTCGCTCGTTGTTCGCTCTCGTCGGCGCGTGCGCCCTGTTCATTGGCATTCCGATTGCCCTCGCGGGCAACGGGCCCGCGCAGCCGCCGCCCGCCAACCCGATACAATGCTTCCAGGACAATGTTTGCGAATGCCGACAGGAGCAAAACGAGACCATGCAGACAAGGCGCGTCGCTCGGGTGGCCCTCGAGTGTTTCTGCGGCACTGAGGCGTGCCCCCATCCCTGAGTAGACCGGCGTAGGCTCGGAACCCCAACCGAGCGCGAAATGCCCGGGTGCCGCCGTCCTCGGAGCACCAGGGAACGCCTTGTACTCTGCCGCGTGTTCGGCATATCGCTCCGACGCAAGCACGCTCGCGCGTCATGCGCTCGTCGTGCCAAACCCGTTTGCTGCCGTTTTCTCGAGGGTTTCAAGTGTCGACACCTGGCGGCCGCCATGGCGGCACCTGGCGGCCGCCAGACGATTGGCTCCTGCCGGATGATACGGCGAATTCGCGGCGCTCCTGGCAGATTGGCGTGCGGCGCCTTGGCCACATCATGAGGTTTTGCAGCAAGCGATGAACGAAGCTCGAGCTCTCACAGCACAGCAGAGCGAGAGCCCTTGAGGACCAACACGGGCCGCTCGTGCTCCGCGGGGGATTCAGCGGGACGAAAGCCGGCGGGACCTGGCAGCGCCATGGCGGAGAGGTAGGGCGCGACCACGACCGCTACTGCGGCGAGCGGCGGCTCTCAGCCCGGCAAGAGGCGGCTCTCGGATGTCTGATCCCATGATGTGCGACCAGACACCACCCGACACAGAAATGGACCTGACGGCGCTTCGCGCCGCAGGTCAATTCAACGTTGGGCTGGCAGAGTGCGGGCACGCAGGCACGATCCCGAAACAGGCGGCAGCGCATCGAGGGGCCCGACAACAGGGCGGCGAGCGAAGGAGAATCCTGGGGCGCTGCGCTGCCAGGCCAGGCGCCGACCCCGATCGGTGATGCCGCGGGCCCTTCACCGCGGGCGGCGCGACGGCGGAGGGCGTCCCGTTGGGCCACATTAGAGCCGCCCTCGGCGGCGAAACAGGCGGAAGCCACGAGAATCGCTTCTGTTTCCAGCGGCCGCTCGTCATCGATCGGTATCTCCGGCGGGATGATTTCGCGGGGGCGAACCGTCGCGATCCGTCGCATCCCTGGGGATTTGGGGAGGGCGTAACGACGGATCGCAGCCCCTCGGAAGGCGTGGGCCCAACCCGGGTGAGCAAGCTTGGGCCGAACGTCGAGCCCGCCGCTCGCGTCGACTCGCTTGCGATCGATGTTCTCGAGTGCCCAACCTGCAAGGGGCGGATGAAGCTCGTCGCCATGGTCACTGAGCCCTGGAACATCGTCCGCTTCCTCTGCGCGCTCGGCGAGCCGACCGATGTTCCAGCACGCTCTCCCAACCGGGGACCACCGTACTGGAAAAGCACCGTTGTGCGCCGCAAGGCGCCCGGTGACGCCGCATAGCGTCTCGCGACGCGCCTCCCGGGCCAGACCAACGCCCGGACGGACATGTGCCCACGGCACGCCGATGCGCCCCGTATCGCGCGCGGCGCCGCCCGGACCACGCTCTTTCGACCCAGGACCGAGCCATCACGACGCTCGCGGCCCCACCCTTTCGGTTTGCTGCGCTACGCTTCTTCGCGCTGCGATCCGGCTTCTTTTACCTACGCGCACTCTTTGGGGACTACCGCGTCACATGGACCCGCGTGAAAGCATGGGCCACCCGAGCGGACCCATAACCCCGAGGGAAGGCGCCTCCGCGGCGAGCCGGATGCGGGAAATCCGCCCGTCCGGTTCGATGTGGCGGGGGCCGGAAACGGAGCGATGGAGCGGAGACTGAGGCACCGTCAACCGAAAGGGACGGGAACAGATGGGCCGGCGTAGCAGCTCGCGGCGCGTTCTGGGTCGTCGTCTCGCGCGTCTGGTGGCGCTGGACCGAGGTGCTCGCCATCGTGCGGCCGAGACGGTGATCGCGTGGCCCCGGCGCGGCTTCAGCAACCACCTCGAAAAGGTAGGTGGACTCCATTCCAGGTATTCGAGAGCGGCGTGACTCCGGACGATTCTAGCCGTCACAGGCTTGGTGGCGGTCTTCGCGGCAGGCACGGCCTGCGGCGGTCACGATCGCCGCCTGCGCGTCAGGCTACCGCGCAAACGATCGCGACCAGCGTCTCCTGCTGGAAATCGAGCCCCACGTACCCCTCGCGCGCCACCACCTCGACGCCGCCGCGCCCCTCGGCGCCGATCCTGCCGAGATCGTTCGCCGGCTGGAAGCCGGCCTCCGCCAGCCGCGAGAGCCAGCGCGCCGCGGGCTCGTGGCGCTCGTAGCGGCGCTCCTCGGCCGAGGCGAGGATGTCCTCGATCTCGCGCGCAAAGAACATCTTCATCGCGTTCCTCTCCTCGCGCGAGAGCCCGAGCGAGTCGATGAGCTGGAACGTCGCCCCGAAGTGCTGCCAGCAGTGCTGGAAGCGCCGGCGCAGCGAGGAGTTGAGGTGATCGGCGTTGGGCTCGCAGAGCACCACCGCCTCGGCGCCGAGAGCGCGCAGCCGGCGGAAGAGAGCGTCGCGCGCATCGAGCGACTCGGTGTTGCGCACGTGGTGCACCGCGAACGAAGCGTTGACCACCCGCTTGCCGGGCAGGGTCGCGAAGAAGTCCCAGTCCTCCTGCCCGAGCTCCTCCACCAGCTTGTTCACTCCGTAGAAACGCAGATCCAGGCCGACCTGCGCTGCGATCTCGTGCAGCGCGCCGCCGGCGCACGCGAGGCTGCTCGGGTCGGGCTCGAGCGCCACCACGTGCAGCACCCGCGGCAGGGCCGAGCGCTTGGCGAGCAGCCGGATCAGCGCGATCTCCTGCTGCCCGGTGCCGATGCCGATATCGAGCAGCGTGATCTCGTCGTTGCCCGCGAACTGCTCGGCGAGGATCTCGTTCCCCACCTGGCCGGCGAGCGCCACCGTGGGCAGATGCTTGGCCACGAGGTTGAAGAGCGCGATCTGCGGTAAGCCGAGCTGCTGCAGGTAGAGGTTGATCTCTTCGTGCCGCTCCCATGCGAGCCGCTTGGAGAGGGCGCGCGCGAAGATGAGCGCCTGGATGTCCTCCGGCTCCCCGTCCCCGCCCTGCAGGCTGTTCAGCAGGCGGGAGAGGATGCAGCGCGCCGCGTCCTCGCAGCCGGTGACGATGGCGTCGATGACGGAGGCGACGGCGGGATACTTCTTCGAGGGCAGATGACAAGGCATGGCGGTCTCCGGTTCCTTCCCTGAGCCGGGGCGCGCACACGGGGGCGCTCCGCTCGGTCACGGGTTGAAGAGAAGGTGAAGTGCAGAGCGAGCCAAGGACGCGAGAAGGTTTAGGCCAAGGACGCGAAGCCCTGGACGAGGTGGCGTGCCCAGCGCTTAGCAGGGAGCGGGCCAATGCCATGAGCGGTGATTGGCCCGTCTTTTCGGCCGGAGCTCTGCGCACTCCGCTCGAACCGCGCCGAGCTTGCGCAAGTTGTGCAAGCGCAGCTCGACGGGTGTGCGTATTCCGACGGACGTGACGGCTCGTTCCGGAGCGACGCGACGGCCCAGTCCGGCGTGACGTGGACCGGAGCGTAGCGACGAGCGCGGTCAGGTCTTCGTCTCGGTCACCTCGGGAGCCACCGCCTTCTTCTTCCGCATCGACCCGCCGCGGAGCGTCACCACGTGCGCGTTGTGGACAACGCGGTCACAGATCGCATCGGCGATACTCGCCTCTCCGATGGCTTGGTGCCAACTTTCACCGGGATCTGCGAAGTGATCACCGTTGACGACCTGTCGTATCTATCCTCGAGGACCTCGAGCAGATCGCGCCTCTCGACATCGGTCATCGGCGCGAGCAGAAAGTTGTCGAGGACCCGCACGGCGACCTTGGCCAGGCGCGCGAGGGCGTTCGCGTAGGTCCCGTCGGCACGCGCACCGCGGGCTGCTGGAGCAGGCGCGGGGTGCGGATGACGAGGGCGCGGAAGCCCTGCCTGCAGGCCGCCTGCGCCAGCGCGCCGCCGAGAAAGCTCTTCCCGGCTCCGGTCGCTCCCAGCACGATCACGTTCTGCTTCGCTCGGACCCACTGGCAGGGGCCCAGCGACCGAGCGAAGGACCTGTCCACGCCGCGCCCCGCCTCGCAGGAGAAGTCCTCCATGCACGCGCCCCCCGGCACACGCGCATCCTTCTGCAGGCGATGGAGTCGCTTGTTCTCACGGGCCGTCCACTCGCCTGGGCACTCTCACCCGACGTCGTGCGCGCGCTTCGGACCTATTTCGCTCTATGTCCCCCGAAGGCGCGTGTCTTCAATGGGCCGAGCGGATCCCTGCCGGGGCGCAGTGGGGCGCACAATTTTCGAAATCGCCTGCGCCGCGCTGGCATCGATCGGCCCGAGTTGTTCGAGACCACGCAGTCGAGGCTGAATATACGCTTGCACGATACCCGTGCGACCTTCATCACGATCAAGCTCGCGAACGGCCGCACGGAGACGTGGATCTCCGATCGGACCGGGCATAAGTCGAGCCGCCAGATCCACCACCACAAGCGCGCGGCGCGCAAGGTCGCTGAGCTCGGCTTGGGGGACTTCGTTCCTCTGGACGAGGCGATCCCTGAGCTGAACGGTAGGGGCGGCCGTTTAGGTGGAAGTGATCCCATGTCCGCGAGCCGGGAGGCGGGCTCGCCGTCGCCGAGCAACGACGCGTCCCTTGTCCGCGCGCTGCACCACCGAGCGCCGGGCGCGGTCGTTGACCACGCCGGCCAGCCAACAGCGGGCGCCCCGGTGGCTGCAGGTGGCCCGTTGGGTCCGCGTTGGGCCACGCCGGCGAGCGACCCGGCCGCGAATCAGACAGAACAGATTAAAATTATTGATATTTCGTCCGCGTCCGCCGCATCGTCTCAGGAATCCTGGCGGGATTTCTGACGCGCGGAATCAGTACCTCGGCTCCCACGGGATCTGGATGCGCACTGGAGTCGCCTCGAACGACGCACCCGGGCCGCGGCCGAGCTGGCCGTGCGTGTCGAGGCCCCAGCAGTAGACGTCGTTCGCGCCGGTGAGCGCGCACGCGTGGCCGTTGCCGACGGCGACCGAGGCCGCGTTCACAACGCCGGAGACCAACCGCGGTATGGGCGCGCAATCTGGAGACCCCGGCCAGCACTCCCCGGCGCTCGCCGGGCTCGTGCGCGACGGGGTTCCCCAGCAGTACACGACGCCGGGCTGCGCCACCGCGCACGCGTGCTCGTAGTACGCCGCGACGTGCTTCACATAAGGGATCTCCACCCGCACTGGCTTCGTTGCGCAACGCCCGTTCCCCGGGCACCACTCGGGGGAATCCTGGCCATCGACGCCCCAGCCGAGGCCGCCGAACTGGTTCTGGCCCCAGCAGAACAGCTGCTGGCCCCTGTCGACGCCGCAGGTGAAGTCGTTGCCGGCGGCGAGCTGCACGAAGCCGAACACGGCGTCGCGCGTGATCGGCCTGGACGCGACGTCCAGGCTCGTGCCCAGCCCGAGCTGACCCACGCCGTTGTCGCCATAACAAACGACGTCGCTCGCCGGATCCTGCCCGGGCGCGGGCGCGAACAGGACGCACGTATGGGCGTAGCCCGCTGCCGCGGAGAGCGCGTGGAAGCCAGAGTCGGTCACCCTCGGCGCCGCGCCCCAGCACTGGACGTCCCCGTCCGGCGCCAGCACGGCGCAGGCGTGGTGCGGGCCCGCTGCGAGACTGACAGCCTCCGTGACCGGCGCCTGTACCGGGACCGCGCTGCAAGGGAAGCGGAGCCCGGGACAGTCGGCGGTCTGCGCGCCGAGCTGGCCGTGGGAATTCGAGCCCCAGCACCAGACGGTGCCGTCCAGCCGCCGCGCGCACATCGCGAGGCTGCCGATGGCGAGCTCCACCACGCCGTCGAGGTCGGGGATCCAGGTCGGGGTCGAGTGATCCACGAAGCCCCCCAGCCCGAGCTGCCCTGTCTCGGCGCTGCCCCAGCACGCGACGTGACCGTGAATGCCCACGACGCAGGTGTTGTCGCCGCCGGCCACGAGACGCATTTCTTGCGGGGGAAACGGGTCGGCCCCACCGTACGGCTTGGGGGCAGGCTCAGGCTCCGGCTCGGGTTCTGGCTCCGGCTCGGGTTCTGGCTCCGGCTCGGGTGCTGGCTCGGGCTCAGTGACCGTCCCGCCGGCATTACCGGGCTCGGTGACGGGCGAGGACCCACCATCGCCGGTGGGCGGCGATCCGCCGTCGACCACCGGCGGATCGCCGGCCCCGAACTCGACCGTGGTGCCGCACGAGGCGGCGCTCACGGCGAGCGCGGCGGCGACCGAAACGAAGGCGAATGACGAGGTGCTCATGATCGCGAGGATGCCGCTCGATCGGCGCGCTGGGCCTTAATCCGGCCTTAATCCGGGGGCGCCAGCGCTTCGCGGCGTCCCGCGCCGCCGCCCGCCGGGGAGCGCCGCGTCGAGTCCGCCTCGGCGCGGGCGCCGAGGGCTACGCCCGCTGCTAGGGCTCCAGCACCCGGAGCAGCGCGCTCGACCCCTGCGAGACGGACGCGGGGTGCGCGGTGACGCCGAGGCCGTCGAGCAGGGCGGGCGATGCGAAGAGCCCCTCCGCCGCCCCCTCCGGCACCCACCCGGAGAGCTCCAGCAAATCGCCGCCCGTCAGCGTGCCGTCCGCGCTCGCCAGGAGCTCGCCGACGTGCACGCAGAGCCGGACGTGCACCCGCCGGTCGCGCCCCGAGCGCGCTTCGAGCCGCTGCTTCAGCGACAGCGCCGCGCCGAGCGCGTCGCGGCGCGCGGCCTCGTCGCGCGCCGGGTCGAGGGGCCGGTCGGCCGTGACCAGCGCGGTCGTGCCCGTCTCGACCGCGGTCGAGAACCCCGCCTTCGTGAGCTCGGACAGCGCGAAGGGCAGGACGGACTCGAAGTCGTCGAGCAAGTCCGGCGTCGGCTCATCGAGCGCGCCCGGGTCGGCCTGCACCTCCACGTGGATGCCCATGGCCGATCGCCGGGGCGCCGCGGTCGTCGCGCCCGCCGCCCGCGGCGCCGCGACGGCCGCGCGCAGCTCGGCGAGCAGCTGCCCCGCCGACGGCTGGCGCTCCGCCGGGGCCTTGCTGAGCGCCCGCAGCACCACATCGTCGAGCGACGGGCTCACGCGCGCCTGCGCGCTCGGGCGGGGCGGGCTCGCGAAGAGGTGGAGCTGGCGCAGCACCGGGAACGACGCGCCGGAGAACGGCGGCTCTCCCGTGAGCATCGCGTACGCCAGCGCGCCGAGCGCGTAGACGTCCGTCCGCGCGTCGACCGGGCGGCCCAGGAGCTGCTCGGGCGACATGCTGGAGGGCGAGCCCAGGACGTGCCGCGACGTGGTCAGCGCGGGACCGGGCGCGTCGAGCAGCTTCGCCACGCCGAAATCGAGCAGCACCACGCGGGGGCCGCGTCTCTGCATATCGCCCGAGCACAGGAAGACGTTGGACGGCTTCACGTCGCGGTGCACGATCGCCTGCGCGTGGGCCGCGTCGAGGGCGCTGCAGAGCGGCTCGAGGAGGGCGAGCACCTCCTCCAGCGGGAGCCGGCCGCGGGCCTCGAGGTGCGTCTCCAGGCTGACGCCGTCGAGCAGCTCCATGACGAAGTAGGGGCGGCCGTCCTCCAGCCTGCCGACGTCGAGCACGTCGACCACGTTCGGGTGCCGCACCCGCTGCATCACGACGACCTCGCGCTCGAAGCGGAGGCACACGTCGGGGTGCAGCGCGAGCTCGGCGTGCAGGACCTTGATCGCCGCCTTCGTGCCGCGCGCCGCGTGCTCGCCGCGGTAGACGACGCCGAAGCCGCCCTCGCCGAGGACGCTCTGGAGCACATAGTCTCCGGCGCGCGAGGGCACCTCGGCGCTGCACCGGCCACCCGCGATGGATTCCTCCACGGCCGAGAGGGTGACCGTCTCGTCGGTGGGGCTCACCACCCCGCGCGGCGCGCTCGGGATGGTGTCGTCATCGACGTGTGCCATGCTGGCCCGCGACGATAGCATAGGCGTGGTGCGCGCTCGCGCGCGCGCCTGTGCGCCTGCGTTGGAGAGGCCGAGTGCATCGCTGTCCTTTGTGTCACCGGCGTCGCGAGGGCATGGCGCCGTGCCCCCTCGACGGATGGACGCCGCCGCCCGGCGAGCCCTCCGCGCCCGCTCCGCCGCGCGTCCCCGGCGTCTCGCTCGGCGAGCGCCTGGGGCAGGGCGGCTTCGCGATCGTGTGGGCGGGGGTCTCGGACGAGGACGGCGCCCCGGTCGCCGTCAAGGTCGGCATGTCCACCACGCCGATGCTGGAAGAGCGCTTTCGCCGGGAGGCCGACGCGCTCGAGCGCATCGGCCCGCCGCACGTGGCGCGGTTCCACAGGTGCGGCCGGCTCGACGATGGTCGCCCCTACCTCGTGATGGAGCGGCTCTTCGGCCGCACCCTCGCCTCGGAGCTCGCCGCCCTCGCCGCCCCGCCCGATCCGGGCTGGGCCGCGGCGCGGGCCGACGCCGTGCTCGCCGCGCTCGAGGCCGCCCACGGCAGGGGCGCGATCCACAGGGATCTGAAGCCGGAGAACCTCTTCATCGAGGGCCGCTCCGGAGCGGCGGACGAGCGCGTCGTGCTGCTCGACTTCGGGCTCACGAAGCGCTCCGAGCGCACGCCTGGCGACGCGGCGCGGGAGGAGCTCCTCACCCGCAGCGGCGTGGTCCTGGGGACGCCCGAGTACATGGCGCCGGAGCAGTTCCGCGGCGAGGTGGTCGACGTGCGCGCCGACGTGTACGCGTTCGGCGTCATCCTCTTCGAGCTGCTCACGCTTCGGCTGCCCTTCGCGGGCGACGGCGCCTCGCTCGAGCATGCGCACCTCACGCTGCGCCCGGAGCGTCCGGGCGAGCTAGCGCCGGTGCCCGCGGCGCTCGAGGAGCTCACGCTGGCGTGCCTCGCCAAGGATCGCGAGCGCCGCCCGTCGGACGCGCCCGCGCTGCGGCGTGCCCTCGCCGCGGCGCGCTCCACGTTCGCGCCGGCCGGGCCGGGCGCGCCGGGCGCTCCGGCCGAGCCGGGCGCGCCGCCCGCGCGCGCCGCGCCGCCGGCGGACTCCACCGGCGCCAGGCTGATCGCCGGGGGGCGGAGCTCGGTCGTGCTGCTCGTCGCGGACACGACCGCCGCGGCGTCGCCCGTCATCGCCTCCGTGACCGGCCGCAAAGGGTTCATCACGCGGCAGCGCGGCAGCCGCTACGTGGCGGTCTTCTCTGGCAAGGACACCGATCACCCGGCGCAGGCCGCGCTCGCCGCCGCGCGCGAGCTCGCCGGGAAGCACGGGGCGCGCGCGGCGCTGCACCTCGCGTCGGTCACCCTCCGCCGCAGGGCGCGGGGCGCCGTCTCGGCGTACGGCGCCGCCGTGGAGCGACCCGAGACCTGGCTGCCGCCGGAGCCGTGGTCCGGCGTCGCCCTCTCCGCCGAGATCGAGCGCGCCCTGCCGGCGCGCGAGGACGGCGACAGCCGGCCCGCCTCGGCCGAGGCCGAGCCGTCGGTCGAGATCGAGGCCCCGCTCGCCGGCCGCGACGATGTCCTCGCGGCGATCGCGGAGAGCGCGCGCGCGGCCTTCGACGGCACGTGCCCCGGTCTGTTCACGCTGATCGGCGACACCGGGCTCGGGAAGAGCCGCCTCGCGGCGGAGGCGGCCTCGGCGGCGCTCCGCTGCGACGCCGGGGCGCTCGTTGTCTCGCTCCGCGCGGCGCAGCCGCTGCTCGGCGACGCGGCGCGCGACGCGGCGCGCGACGCGGCGGAGCTCCTCGGCCGTGTGCTCGACGCGCCCGCGGAGGCGCCGCCGGACGTCGCCGCGTTCTGCCGCGAGCGGCTCGGCGCCGCGCTCGGCGAGGCGACGTGGCCGTCGGTCGCGGCGGCGCTCGGCTGGTCGTCGCTGCCCGCGCGCGGCGCGCCCGCCTCGCTCCACCACGGCGTGGTCCAGGCGCTCGGCGAGGCGCTGCGCCGGCGCGCCCAGCGCGGGCCGGTGGCGGTGATCGTGGACGACGCGCACTGGGCCGACGACGCGCTGGTCGACGCGCTCGAGTACGCCACGCTCGACGGCGCCGGCGTCGCGCTGTGGGTGCTCGTCGCCGCGCACCCGCGCTTCGAGCAGGTGCGCCGCGCCTGGGGCGCGCGCACCCAGCGCCACGACCGCGCGGCGCTGACGCCGCTCGACGACGCGGCGGCGATGGCGCTCGCCGCCGAGCTGCTGCGGCCGGCGGAGTACCCCCCTGCCGAGACGCTGCGCCGGCTCGCGCGCTGGGCGGGCAACAACCCGGCGTGCCTCACGGAGCTCGTGCGCTCGCTCAAGCGGGCCGGCATCGTGAAGCGCCGCGTGAACGCCGGCACCCACTACGTCGCCACGGCCGAGCTCGACAACCTCCCCCCGTCGCCCGCGTGGCAATGGCTCGCGGAGCGGCGGCTCGACGCGCTCTCGCCGGAGCTCGCGGCGTGCGTCCGGCTCTGCGCGGTGCTCGGCGACTCGTTCGCCCGCTCGGAGCTCGAGCAGATCCTGGACTCGATCGCCCGGGCGGGGGACGCCGGCACGCCCATCGACGCGGGCTACGGCCTGAGCGCCCTCGTCGAGCAAACGATCCTGGAGCGCGGCGCGGGCGAGCGATACTCGTTCCAGAGCGCCGTCTTCCGGGACGCGGTGGTCGAGCTGCTCGACCCGGCGGAGCGCGCGCAGATCCACCTGCGCGCGCTCGCCTACTTCACGGCCAGGGTGGAGGCGGAGGGGCCTCGCCCGGAGCTCCTGGCGCCGCTCGCGCGGCACGCCGGCGGGTGCGGGGCGCGGGAGGCGGCGGCGGACGCGTGCCTCACGCTGGCCGATCTCGCGTTCGCGCGGCACCGCCACGTCGAGGCGGACCGGCACTACACGGCGGCGCTCTCGTTCGCGGCGGCCGGCGACGCGCGCCGGCGAGCGCGCGCGCTGGCGGGGCGGGGCAAGAGCCGCTACCGCGTCGACCGGACGCGCGAGGCCACGGACGACCTCGCGGCCGCGCGGGCGCTCGCCGTGGAGCTCGGCGACGACGCCTCCCTCGCGGACGTGCTGCTCGAGGAGGCGGCCGCGCTCGACTGGGCGGGCGAGTTCGAGCGCTCGGCCGAGCGCGTCGAGGAGGCGCGCGCGCTCGTCGATCGGCTCGGCGCACGCGCGCTCGTCGACCGGCTCGGCGCGCGCGCGCGCGCGCTCGAGGGCCGCGTGCTCGTCGCCGAGGGGCGCTCCTGCTTCCGGCGTGGCCGGGTCGCCGAGGCCGTCGAGCTCCTCACGCGAGGCGCCGCCAGCGCGGAGGCCGAGGGCGACTACGGGACCAGGATCGTCGCGCTCCTCCTGCTGTCGCCCGCCTTGATGTGGCTGGGAGAGCTCGACCTCTCGAACGCCCGCTTCGACGAGACGTTCGCCCTGGCGTCGTCCGCCGAGGACTGGCCTCACCTCTGCGCCGCTTGCACGTGCCGCATCCCGCTGCGGGCAATGCGGCGCGAGCTCGACCTCGCCATGGCCGACATGCGCCACGCCATCGCGCTGGCGCGCGAGCTCGGAAACCCCGTCCTGGAGCGCCACGTGACGCTGAACGCGGCGGAGCTGCTCCACGCCAGCGACCACGGGGACGAGGCGCTGAAGCTGGCCCGCCGCGCGCACGTGCTCGAGCGGCGGTTCTTCGAGCACACCGCGCCCGAGTGCTCCCTGCTCCTTGCGCGCATCCTCGTCTCGAGGCGCTGCCACGACGAGGCGAGCCGCCACCTCTCGTGGATCGAGCGGAGCTGCCCGCCCGACCCCTCGGCGCCCTCGCTGTGGGCGTTCTACCGCGCGCTCCACCTGGCGCTCTGCGAGCAGGGCCTCCGCGCCCGCGAGCCGTCCGCGAGCGCCGATCCGTGGGAGGACGTGCTGTCGCGGTGCCGGGGCGGTCTCCTGGCGATCGAGCTCGTCGAGCTGCTCTCGATGCGCGCCGAGATGGCGATCGCCGGCGGGCGGCCGCTGGAGGCCGCCTGTGCTCTCCAGGAAGCGACAGCGCAGCTCGACGAGGCGCCGGGCTTCCGCACGCGCCTGGCGCGGCTCGCGGCTCAGCTGGATCGGATGGAGGCTCCGGGCATCAGCGGGTGAGGGGCGGAGCCTCCATCCGATGCCCCCGCGAGCCGGCCTTCGCGCCGGATCCGGGTTGTAAATATTGGATATAATTGATTATTTTGTGAAGGGGCGCGCGTCGGCTTCCCGCGCGGGAGGGGGTCGGCCGCCTGGCACGAAAGCTGGAAGTAGCCGGTCAGGACGCGCCGCACGGCGTCGCCTCAGGAGAAGATCATGTCCAGCTTGGGAGCCCCGGTTACAGCGCTGCTCGGTACGTGCCTGTTCGCGCTTGGATGCGTGGTGACGCCGGCGCCGGCCCACGACAACGAGGAGGACATCGTTGCCGAGGAAGACGTAGCGTCGGTCGAGCAGGCGTATGTCTTTCCGAACGGCGACGATCCGGTGTTCTTCTGGGAGCCGCGGACGATACAGATGCTCCAGCGGCTCGCCATGGCTCCTCTCGCGGACGCCGCCGGCAAGCTCGCGAGCACGCCGCTCCTGGAGACGGCGCAGGGCCGCAAGCTCCTCCATTATGTCGTTGGCTGCGCGCTCCGCCCGGACATGACGGTGAAGGGGGTGGTGGGCGCGTCCTCCTACGTGTACCAAGGGGCGCTCGGCCTCGCGGCGCCGTGGCGGAGTCAGGCGATGACCCTCACGTCCCCGCAGCGCTGGGTGACGGCGTGTCTCCTCCAGACCTTGAACGGCTTCCTGGAGGAGGTGCCGATCCGCATGGTGGGCAAGCACCCGGGCCTCGCGGACGCGCCGTGGATGAACCCGGCGCAGTACACGTTCCCGGACGCGACCATGTTCGGCAACATCTTCGTCCCGGGCCAGGAGGTCGCTTATGCCTGCGCGGATGAGGGCGCGCAGCTCGCGTGCGGCGATCTTCTGTGGAGCCAGTTCGCGAACCTGCGGATCTGCGACTCGTTACCGACGTGCAAGCTCACCCTCCTCGGACCGTGCAAGGGCTCGCTCCCGAACGAGACGGACTGCACGACGAACGCCGCTGGCCAGCCGACGTGCCACGCGGACGGCGTGTCCTACCCGGAGTCGATCTCGTCGAAGCTCGACGCGGAGGGCATCTTCCACCTCTACCCGAGCTGCGGGCAATGAGGCGCGGGGACCCTCGTCCACCGAGAGCGCCGCGGGCAGCCCGAGCCGCCGGCGCGGCGCCGCCGACGAAGGGTCGTCTCTCTAGGGAACTGGGCTCCACGAGGCGTTGCCGCCGTAGGCGATGAACGCGGGCACGGCCCTGGCGTCCCGGGTGTCGACGACGACGACGCTTCGAATCCTCGGCTCGCAGCCGGCGTAAGGGCATAACGAGAGCGTGAAGGCGAGGTGGCGATCGTCGGGCGCCCAGGCAGGCTCGTAGGCGCTGTAGAAGGGGCGCGGAAACGTGCTGGTGAGCGGGCGGTCGGCGCCGCCGTTCGCGTCGAGCAGCGTGAGCTCGTTCCAGTAATCTGCGCCGAACCCTCCCACGCGGACGGACCACGCGACGGCGATCTTCGAGCCCTTCGGCGAGACCTCCGGGCGCATCGAGCCCGAGACCCAGAACGAGCCGAGCCCCTTGATCCCGGTGCCGTCGAGGGCCGTCGTGTAGAGCTGCGACCGCTGGCAGCAGAGAGCCCCCGTCGGGCTCGCCGAGAAGAGCAGGCGATCGCCGAGAAAGCGGGCGGCGCTGAACATGTGGTTGCCCGCGTCCGGCAAGCGCCTGACGCGCCTCGTGGCGATATCCACCGAGAGGAGGTGCTCTGCGTCGAACTCGCCTGCGACGCAATGAACTGCGTCGCCGCTCGGCGAGAACGTGCACTCGCTCAGAGGTGTTGGTGCGCCGATGCGCTGGTCGTCGCCGCTCGCGACGTCGACGAGGTGAAGCTCTTCCAGGCCTTCGTCCGCCGGCGCTCGCGCCCTGGCCACGTAGGCGACGCGGGCGCCGTCCGGCGAGATGGTGAATGAAGGCTCGCCATACCACGCAGCGAATTTGCCGGTGATCGGCCGCTGCTCCGTGCCGTCCGCGTTCATGAGGAAGACGCGCCAGGCCATCCCGTCGCGGTTGCTGAGAAAGGCGATCCGCCGACCGTCGCCAAGGAAGGTGGGCGCGACGTTGCGCTGCGTCTTTCGCGTGAGCTGCGCCTCGACCCCCGTCGCGAGGTCCATCGTGAAGACATCGCCCGAGCGCACGAAGGCGATGCGCCCCGACGCGAGGGCGAGCTCCTTGGCGAGGCGGAGCCGCGGGGGCCTCTTCTCCGCCTCGGGCTCGCCGAGCCCCGCGTACGCCTTCACCCAGTCGTCGAACGTGCCGATCGACCGGCGCGGGGCTGGGGCCGCGGTTGGCTCGGGGGGCGGCTGGTAGGGAGCGGTTGGAGGCTCCGCGCTCGGCGCCGGCGACGCCGCGAGGGCAGGGGTGGCGAGCGAAGCCGTGTCGGCGCATTGGAGCGAGGCGTCCGCGCTCGAGGCGCTGGGCGGGGGAGGGGGCTCACCGTCGCTCACCTGCCTGGGCGTGCACGCGGCGAGCAGGAGCCACGCGATCGCGGTGCGCTGCGTGCGTTCGTGCATGGTCATGGGAGAACGCCGCGGCAGGGGGGCGCTCATCCCGTTCTCGGAGCATTGCGCCGCGAGCCGCTCGAACGGCAGGGCTCCTTCTGGCGCCCACGCGAGGGGTGCTAGGCTCGCGCGATGAGCGCCGCCGCGCCGCCCACCCTTGAGGCGGTCCTCCCTCGCCCCTTCCTCCGCGCGCGCTCGCCCGCGGGGCGCGCCCTCGGCGCCGCGACCGTGGCCGCCGCGCTCGTGTCTCCGGCCGCGGCCAGCGCCTCGGACTCGGCGCCCGCGTTCACCGCCATGGGCTCCGCCGTCGTCGAGGCGCTGAATGAGCTCCGCTTCTGGGGCCAGGCCCAGATAGGCGCCACTGGCGCGATCAGCGATTGGGAGGAGCCGGGTGGGGTGAGCCTGCGCGCCTCGATGAGCTTGCGCGGAATCGGGCTCGCCGGCGCGCTCCGCTATGAGCAGGTGGAGGGCCGTGACGGCGGCGTGCTCGCGCTCGGCGGCCAGTTCCGGCCGCTCGCCTTCGCCCAGATGACGGCCTACGAGCGGATCGATCCCTTTCTGAGCCTGGGCGGTGAGGTCGGCGGCGAGCGAGACGCTCTTCGCGCCGATCTCTACGCGGGCGCTGGCCTCGATTTCGTGCTCTTCCCCGAGGAGGACGCGCAGCCTACGCTCGTCCTCGAATACCAGCTCCGCCCCCTCCGCACGCCCTCGGACACGCCGCTCCAGATCCTGCACCTCGGCGCCGCCATGCGCGGCGTCTTCTAGCTCGACCGTGAGAGGTCTTGCTTCCTTGCGTTGATTCGAACCGACGATCTCCAGGCTACACGCGGAAGTCGTCGATCCACCTCGACCAAGTGGCTGCTTTCTGCGCGGGCGCGCGTCCGCGCTGGTATCAGGGTCGTCATGACGACGATGCGTGCCAAGCGAACGGTGTCGGCCCCGCGTAGAGCTTCCAGAGCGGCCGCTCCAGCGGCCCCCGCTCCGCGTGCGGCGCCGGAGCGAGCCCATGTGCTCGACGTCCCGTTCGCGATGCGCGCGGTCGCGTCCGCGAGCGGCGCGCGCTGGGACGCGGAGCGCGGCGTGTTCGTCGTCCGCGCAGAGACGCTCCCGCCGGCCCTCGCGCCGTTCGGCGCCGCGCCGTACTCGTGGGAGCGACGCATCGAGCACGAGCTCAACGACGACCCCGCGCCCGCGCCGGCCGCCCCCGCCGGGGCGATGGTCCTCCGCCCGCACCAGCTGGACGGCGTGCGGGCCATCGCCGTCGCGAAGGCCGCCAGGCGCGCCGGGTTCCTCCTCGCCGACGACGTCGGCCTCGGCAAGACGATCACCGCCTGGGCAGCGGTCCTCCAGATGCCGGACGTCACCACGGTGCTGATCGTCTGCCCGCTCGCCGTCGTCGCGCACTGGCGCCGCACGGTTCAGGCCATGGGCGACGCAGGCAAAGAGATCGTGATCATCAACTATGATCGGCTGGGCAAGCTCTTCGAGGTGACCCCGGAGGCGCGGCGAAGGATCCGATCGAAGAAGGGCCTTGCGCGCGCCGGCAGCGCCGCGGAGTTCGACGTGGTGATCTGGGACGAGAGCCACCGCTGCAAGAACCCGGCGGCGGCGCGCTCCAAGCTCGCGGTCAAGCTCAACGCACGCGCACGGTTCGTGCTGTGGCTCTCGGCCACCGCCGGGCAGAACCCGCTGGAGCTGTCGTATCTCGGGCCGCTCCTGGCGAGCGCGACCGGGAGCCGCTCCGCGGATCTGAAGGACTTCGAGCAGTGGTGCGAAGGCCAGGGGCTCGGGGTTGCGCGCGGCGCGTTCGGCAGGTGGGACTGGCGCGGCGATCCGGCGGACTGCGAGAAGGTGCGTGCCCTCCTGTTCGACGGCCGTCCCGCGGTCGGGATGCGGCGCCGCCCGGAGGACGTGGCCGGCTGGCCCGAGATCAACCGCATCCTCACCCCGCTCGAGCTCGACGCCTCCGCGCGCGAGCTCTACGCGCAGGCGTGGACCGCGTTCCGCCGGGAGATGGACCTCCTGCCAAAGGGCGCGAACCCGAGGTCGGCGCTCGCCGCGACGCTGCGCCTGCGACAGAAGAGCTCGCTCATCCGCGTGGCCGGCACCGTGGAGCTGGTGCGTGAGCTGCTCGACAACGGGCATCAGGTCGCGGTTTCCATCGCCTTCATGGAGACGCTCGAGGCCGTGGAGGCCGCGCTGGCCCGGGAGCGCGTCCCGTGCGCGCTGATCCACGGCGCGCTGCCGGCCGGCGAGAAGGAGGCAGAGCGCCTCCGCTTCCAGCGCGGCGAGCCGCGCGTGGTGCTCTTCACCGTGGAAGAGGGGATCTCGCTCCACCAGGGCGAGCACAACGAGGTGCCGCGCTCGGAGGTGATCCACGATCTGCGGTGGTCGGCGATCCAGATGGCGCAGATCGAGGGCCGCTGTCACCGCGATGGACGCTTTGCGCAGGTCTACTGGGCGTATGCCGACGATACCGTTGAAGACAAGATCGCCGAGATCGTGTGCCGCAGGATCCGGTCGATGAAGGCGATGGTCGGCGATGACGTCGAGACGATGCGCGAGATCGAGCGGTTGCTCGCCGGAGCCGATTGAGAGGCGCGCCACGCGTCATGCTGTCGCCGGACGCAGCGCCTCAGCCATCGAATCGGACGCGCGTGCCCCCCGCGGGGCGGAGCACCGGGAGGTAGCGCGAGGCGGGGAATCCGTTCTGGAGCCTGGGGCCCGAGGCCGGGAGGCTCCGCCCGAGCGCGACGAGGAACTGGACGATTTCCATCCAGGCGAGGTGATAGCCGAGGCAGAAGTGCGCGCCACCGCCGAACTGGGCGATCTCGAGCGGCGAGAGCGCCTCCTTGCGGCCGAGCCAGCGCTCGGGGCGGTAGCTGTCCGGATCCGGGTAGAGCTCGGGATCGCGTGAGAGCAGGACCAGCGGGATCGCCACGTGGGTCCCTGCGGGGACGGCGCGGCCCTCGATCTCGAAATCGGCGACGGCGCGGCGGGCGTCGTGCGCCACCGGCGGGTGGAGGCGGAGCGCCTCGCGGAACACGGCCTCGGCGTAGGGGAAGCGGCGGAGATCCGCGGGCGAGCGCGGGAGATCCGGCGCGCTCGACGCCTCGTCGCGGAGCGCGCGCCAGACCGCGGGGCTCTCGGCGAGGTGGGCGACGCACCAGGCCATGACCGAGGCCGAGGTCTCGTGGCCGGCGAGGAGGAGCAGGCGGAGGTTGCCCACGAGATCCTGCTCCGAGAGCGGCTCGCCGTCCTCGTCGCGGGCCGCGAGCAGCGCGGGCAGGAGGCCCTTCGCGCCGCCGCGGGCGCGCACGCCGGCGAGGATCCGGCCGATGCGCTCGTCGAGCCAGGCGCGGGCGCGGAGGCCGCGGCGCCGCGGCGAGCCCGGCACGTCGGGCAGGCTGAACACCACGAGCATCAGATCCTCGTAATGGTGGCGCCACTCGGGGAGCTCGTCGTCCTCGACGCCGGTGATCTTGAACATCACCTCCAGGGCCAGCTCGCGGGTCTCGCGCAGCAGCGGGACGTCACGCCGGCCGAGCCACGAGCGGACCTTGCGCTCGACGCTGGTCGCGACGATCGCGCCGACCTCCGCGGCGTCGAGGCCCTTCGGCGAGAAGGGCCCGTTCATCGCGGTGCGGAGGCGGCGGTGCGAGGCGCCGTCGTGGGCCATCAGCGTCTGACCGAAGATGTGACCGACGCCGCGCTCGGTCAGGTACGAGGAGTCGACGGCCTTGCTCTTGAAGAGCGAGAAGGCCTCGTTCGACGCGTAGATGAGCTGCCATGCATCGACGCCAGGGGCCCAGAAGAAGAGGGAGCCGAAGCGGCGCTGGCCCTCGCGGAGCAGGTCGAGCTCGTCGACGGCCATTGCCGGCAGGTGGCCCACGACCGGGAAGCGGCCGGGGAGGATGGGGAAGCCATGCCGGGTCTCGATGCGGCGGGCGAGGGGATTGCGGCCCCGCAGGAGCGGGAGATCGGTGAAGGAAGCGGGGAGGGCGGTGCTCATGGCGGGTGCGTACTCCTCTTGTACCATCGCGCCGGCGCGGCCTGGGCGCCCGGCGAGAGGCGCGCTGTCATCTCCGGATCTCGGACACGAGGACGAGCCGCCCGTCATCGTATCGGGCGCACACATGGTAGTCGGGGTCGGTCCCGGGGCCCCGCTCGAGCACGCCCGCGATCACGCCGAGCAGGTTTGGCCATGTGCCGGCGGCGGCGATCAGGTAGGCAGACCAGCCTGCCTCCTCGAACGCGGTGACGACCTTCTTCGGGTCGTCGAAGCCCTTCCCCGGCTCGCCGACCGCCGCGCGGAGCGCCGGCAAGAGCTCCGTGATCGCCGCGTCGCCGACGGCGCATCGCTCGGCGGCGAACGCCCTCTCGACGCCGGCGCGCGAGGCGTCCGTCAGCGCCCACGACGCGACGAAGCGGCCCCGCTTGCCCTGCACGGTGACCCCGAGGGTGCCGTCGCTGGCGAGCCTGCGCGCCGGCGCGGCGAGCCAGAGGTTCTGCCGGGCCTCGGCGAAGCCCTGGGCGGCGATCCCCGGGATCGCCTTCGGATCGACGTGGCCTCCGGAGAGCGCCCTCGTGATCTTGCCGTAGCCGTCCGTCGCGCCCAGCTCGCCCATCCGGTCGGGATCGATGCACACCGACACGACGGGGCTCGCGTCGAACCTGGAGCACCGGCCCTCCGGGCCCCCGACCTCTTCGCTGAACGCGACGAGCTCCTTCAGGGCGGCCGGATCGCCGCCGGATCCGAAGAGCGGCATGACGACGTCGATCCGGAGGTCGGCGCCGTCCGCGTAGACCGCGACAGCGGCGATCCCGCCTTGCGCCACGCCGAGCGGCGCCCGGGCGCCGAAGCCGGCGCAGCGCGCTGCGCCCGGGCACGCGTCCAGCGGGGCGCCGCCCGTGAGGACATCGACCACGGTCGCCAGGGCGCGCCGCGGGTCCGCCCCGCTCACGAGCGGAACGAGGAGCCGCACCCGCGTCGCGTCCGCCGCGTGCCCGCGGACGACCTTCTCGAGCGCCTTGCCGGAGGCCCCCTTGGCCATGGCGTCGACGACCGCGCGCGCGCTCTTCTCGGACGCCGGCACCACGGCGCCCAGGATCGGCCTGCGCGGATCGATGCCGGTCTTCGCGAGCGTCACGTCCGGCGGATCCTGGCTGCCGAGCGCGCGGTTCGCCTCGATCAGGACCTCGGCGATCTGGGGCACGTACTGGACGGCAACGTCGAGGGCGCTGTTGCGAAGCGAGGCGTAGATCGCGGCGCCCGGCGGGAGGCGCGCGATCTGCTCGGCCGACGGGGGCGGCGGCTCGGGCGCAGCTCCCCCGGGCGCGGCCGGGTCGCTCGCCGCCGGTCGCGCCGGCGCCGCCGCGGAGGCGCTCGCCGGTGCGCTCGGCCGCGCCGGCTGCGCGGCGGCGCTCGACGAGCTCGCGCCGGTCGAGCCTTGTCGTGCGGCGCAGGCCGCACTCCCCGCCCCGAGCGCGACTCCTGCGCCGAGGAGGACGATGGGAAGGAGCTCTCGGAGGGGCATGAGCGGGCTTCATGCCCGCGCGGTCGCCGCGCCACAAGCCATGAGGTGATACGCTCGGGCGTAGGGGCGGCCAGGGGCGGAGGCGCGGGGCCTCCCGCAGGCTGAGCCGGGGTCTTCGCGAGATCATGCGCGCCGCTGCGCCGGGCGGCGCGATGGTCGTGAAGGGCTGCGGGGCCGCGCCGCCCTTGTCCTCTGCCAGGCGACAGTGCCGCCGCCGCGTGTGACGCCAAGACCACCGTCGGCCCCGCCCTCCACGCGAGAACCCCCGGAAACCCGCAGCAGCTCGCGCGCCCGGCGTCTGGCCCGCGCGCTGCAATGAGCCCCGCGTCGCCACGAAGCTGCGCACCGCGAGAGAGGGCGCGCACCCCAGTCCCTATTTCACCCCGAGAGGTCTCCCCATGTCGATGCTCAAGAATGGCATCTTCGCTGTACTCGTGTCGTCCTTCGCCTCGCTCGCCGCCACGGTCGCGGCTGGCTGCGTCGCGGATACGCAGGATCCCGAGGCCGCGGCGCTCTCCGAAGAGGACACCGGCAGCGCCGAGGAGGCCATGCTCTCCAGCTCGTCCACGCAGGGCTTCGGATGGGTATGGTCGACCCTGACCAGCGTGGGCACCATCAACGCCAACGCCTCGTACTCGTACAACTCGGCCGGCGGCACCAACACGATCACCAACACGGGCACGGGCGTCTATTACGTCGACTTTCCGAACCTCGCCGGCGCCGGCGGCAACGTGCAGGTCGCGAGCTACGGCAGCGGCAGCGACCGCTGCAAGGTGGCGTCGTGGGGCACCGGCGCCCTCGCCACCACGCTCCGCGTGAACGTCCGCTGCCACACCGTGGGCGGCGCCCCGGTGAACACGTATTTCGTCGCGCTCTATTCGCGCGAGAACAACAGCTATGGCGGCGCGTACCTGTGGAACGACCAGGCGTCTGCCTCGCTCAACGCGCCGTACACGCCCTCGACAACGTACCAGTACACGAGCGGCAGCCAGTACAGCACCATCACCCGCGTGAACACCGGCCGGTACACCGTCCGCGTCCCGGGCATGTCCGCAACCGGCAGCACCGTGCATGTCACCGCGTACGGCGGCGGGATGGAGTACTGCAACGTCTCGGGCTGGACCCAGAGCGGCGCCGACACCCTCATCGACGTGGGCTGCTGGGGCGCGGCGGGCGCGTCGGCCGACAGCCTGTTCAGCCTCAGCTATCACCTCGGCATGCCGAGCACCGGCCGCGTGGGCGGCTTCGCGTGGGCGAGCGACCCGGTGTCGTCGTCGTACACCCCGCCCGCGAGCTACACGCGTCTGTACAACACGCTGCATCCTTGCTACTTCGGCCCGGGCATCAGCGCGGGGCACAACGCGCCCGTCGGCTCGCATTTCGTCCGGTACCCGAACATGCTGTCGTACAACTCGACCGCGATGGTGACGGCGTACGGCTATGGCAACCAGTACTGCAAGGTCTCGTACTGGACCGGCGTCGGCTCGGACACCCAGGTCAACGTGCAGTGCTACGATTACCTGGGCAATCCGGTCAACAGCCAGTTCACGAACACCTATCTCGGCGCCGAGATGTTCACGCCCTGCTGAGCGAGCGCTGATACCCGGGGGCCGAGCTCACTCGCCCGTATCGAACTCGCACGCCGCGACCTCCGGCTCGCACTCGCCCTCCACCTCGGCGGCCACAGAGACGAGGCAGTCGTTGCACTCGGCGCTCCGCGCCTCGCCGGCGCCGCACGCGCCATAGCAGGGCAACTCCTCCACCAGGCCGCAGGCAGCGCAGAGACAGTCCATGAGCCCCTCGTAAATCTCGGCCGACGCCTCGCACAGGTCGGCCGGATCGTCGGTGTCGTAAGGGGGCAACGAGCAGGTCGCGCACTCGACGCTGCCACCGGCTCCGCTCGCGGCGCCGACATCGCCGCCGCCGGCCTCGCCTCCCGTCGAGCTGCCGCCCG
This sequence comes from Sorangium sp. So ce693, assembly GCF_051521375.1. NCBI lineage: Bacteria > Pseudomonadati > Myxococcota > Polyangiales > Polyangiaceae > Sorangium > Sorangium sp. So ce693. The sequence goes on along the minus strand of NZ_CP150347.1, from coordinate 8,316,910 downwards.
AGGCGCCGCCGGCCTCGCCTCCCGTCGAGCTGCCGCCCGAGGCGCCGCCGGCCTCGCCTCCCGTCGAGCTGCCGCCCGAGGCGCCGCCGCCTCCGCTCCCGTCCACCAGATGGTAGCTTTCGTCCAGCCCCGCCAGCGCGGTACATCCGCCTGCCGCTGCAGCCGCGAGCCCGACCAGCCCCATCGCCAGGGACGCGTTCACCTGCTTCCAGCCCGCCATGGCGGCGGAGCATCACCCTCTCGCGCCCTCGGCGTCAAGTGACTGTATGGCTGCTTCGACCTGGCGCCGTGGCTGGAGGCACGCGACACGCGAGCCTTTCATGTCTGTTACAGTCGTAGCAATCGCATGTTCGTGGACGCCAGCGCTCATGACCGCCACCCTCCAAACTTGCCCTGATCGCCCTGCCATGTCGTGGCTCGCCATGGAGTCAGCCGGCCGGGATCGGCACGACCGAGATCAGGTCGTCTTCACCCACCGTCGCGGCTATCTCGAGGATCCAGTCGAGCAGCTCCTGCTGATCGACCCGGAACGCGAACCCGTTGCCGAGGCACTGCCGGTGTTTTCCGAAGCTGACGAGGCCGGCGATGATGTCGCTGTCATCCCAGAGCACGGGTCCGCCTGAATCGCCGATGCAGAGCCCGCCCCGATCGTTTCCCGGAGACATCGAGACCTGGAAGTTGTAGCCGTCGGTGAATACGTTCCTCAGGTTCTGCAGCTTCGTGGTGGCCATCAATCGCTGGCCGAACCACACCACCGGTCTGTCAGGAGGCCAGTTGTCCGATACCCCGTAACCGCTCGCGACGAACGTGGTGTCCTGGGTCCCCCGCCGCGTCGCGAGCTGATCCAGCGTGCCGGGGGCGGCCAGGCTCGGGAAATTTGTGGGGAACGAAGCCGGTTCGTCGAGCACGACGATCCCCGCGTCGTGGGTGTTCGGGATGAAGCCGGGGAAGCCGACGAAGCCGAAGTCGTACAGCGTGTGGCCGGTGACACAGTACGGGTCGTCTCCGACGCATCCGGTAGGATAGCCCGTCACGGGGTCCATTTGCGTCGCCGGGTCGAAGCTCGTGGCCGCGAACTGATGAAAGTAGACTCGCGCGTAAGACCAATTGAACGCGTCGTTCGTGCAGTGCCCAGCCGTCAGGAAGATGCGCGGCGACAGCAGACTGCCCGAACATTGAAACGAAGGCACGCCGTCCTGATTGTAAAATTCGACGAGGCCCACGTAGGTGTGTACCGGGTCGGGTTTGTAATTCCCGGTGATCGCACGCGCAGGCGCGGCGCGCAGGCTCACGGCCAGGGCCACGGCAGCGGTGGCGGCCAGCAAGCGGCCTGGAACCAGCTTCTCGATCGTCGTCATATCCCATCCCCCCAGTTGCTGAGATCATCGGACGCGAGGCGCAGATCTTCAGCGTCGGGGCAGGCTCCACCCGCGGCGCGCCTGCACCGGCGCTGCTGCTCCGAGGTGCCAGCCAGACCGTCGGGCACGAAGCACGTCGGAAGCACAATGTCTCATGACATCGATTTGCTCCTCGCCTTCATGAAACTACCTTCGCGCACGAGCGCCTGGGTCTAGTCCGCTCAGCATGCTTGTCAAGCGGCCTTGACCTGGCGGGCCAGGGCCCCCGCGAGCCGCCGGATGCGCTGCGTGCAGGGCGTCCTGTGGGCTCGAGCAGGGGATGAGCAGAGGTCGCGACGTCAGGGACAACGGCGTGGTGACCGTCGAGATCATCGACGCTCGCTGTGTACGTGGACCGGTGATCACTGGGAGATCCCGACGCCGTCCCGCTTCAGGCCGAGGCGCGAGAGCCGGACCGGGGCGTCCCGGGCGCGGGGTGCCGGATCGTCCCTTTCGGCTCGATCGGCGGCGCGGCCGGCTCGTTGCCGGTCATCTGCTTCAGGCCGTAAAAGCCGTTCATCGCCGCCGACAGCATCATGGCGCCGCGGCTCAGCGACCGCGCGCCCCGCGCGAGGCGCTCGAGCACCGCAGCCGGGCCGAAGGCGCGATTCCACATCTGGCGGTGGGCAGCCAGGAGCTGCTCGGGGGACATGCGCGCCGGCCGGAAGGCGACCCCATAGCCGCTGTAATGGGGCCAGTCGCGCTCTTCCAGGATGCGCCCGTCTCGCCGGTGCTCGTCGTACAGCGGCGTGCCCCGGAACGGCGTGAGGATGCTCAGGAACGGGACGTCGACGCCGATCTCGTTCAGCCGATCGGCCGTGGAGGCGATGACCTCCGGCGTCTGATCGTCGAAGCCCGAGATGAAGCCTGCCATCACGCAGATCCCGCGATCGTGCAGCTTGCGGATGGCGTCGCGGTACTCGCGCGCGCGGTTCTGGCGCTTGTCGACGCTCTTGAGATCGGCCTCGTCGAGGCTCTCGATGCCGAGGAAGATGCCGATACAGCCGGACCGCTCCATCGCGTCGAGGAGCTCCCGGTCCTTGACGATATCGATGGATGCCTGCGTGAGCCACCAGCGATCGAGCCCGGCGAGCTCCCGCAGGAGCTCCTTGGCCCAGCGGCGCTGGACGAGCAGGTTGTCGTCCCAGAACCACGCGACCTTCTCCTGCCAGAAGCGGGGGAAATGGGTGGTGGCGATGTCGCGGATCACCTCGCCGACGGGGCGCACGCGGAAGCCGGGGTTGAGGTCCGGCACCGTGCAGAAGGTGCAGGTGAACGGGCACCCGCGCGTCGCCTGGAGCACGCGGGGGACGAGGAAGCGCTCTTCGAGCAGATCGTAGCGAGGGGTCGGCAGCCCGGCGAGCGAGGTCGGCTCGCCGCGATAGACGCGCCGCTGCGTGCCTCGCGCGAGATCGCGCAGGACGGAGGGCCAGACCGCCTCGGCCTCCCCGGTGACCACCACGTCGACGTGCTCGAGCGCCTCCTCGATCGAGTACGAGACATGCGGCCCGCCGGCGACGACGCGCACGCCGAGGGCGCGGTAGCGATCGGCGAGCGCGTAGGCGCGGCGCGCGAAGCCGGAGAAGAACGAGAGCGCGACAACGTCCGGCGAGGCGTCGACGGGGATGGGGCGCACCTGCTCGTGGAAGAGCTCGACCTCGTGCTCAGGCGGGGTGATCGCCGCGAGGTGAATCCCGGTGACGGGCGGGACGAAGTGGAAGCGGTGGCCCCGGCGATAGCGGGGGACGTAACTCACGACAATCCGCACCTTCATGAGCACCTCCTCGGGATCATGCGCTTCATCGGATCGGACCCGCGATGACGGCGTGGAGCCGCGGGCGAAGGTGATCCGATGAGGCGTGCTGAGGATAACGGAAGGCGACCCGTGGCGATTCCAGAAGCGGGAGGAGCTACCGTGGAGGGACGGTGGTGGACGCGTGCGGGGGCCGAGGAAGCGAGAGGATCGATGAAGTTCGATGTCGATCAAACCGAGAGCTAGCCGCTCACCCCATTGCGCCGGACGCGGCGCAGCAGCGCCTCCGCCGGCTCGTAGCCCCGCCCCTCCGCGCGGGCCAGCGCCGCCTCGGTGGGGACGAGCTCTCCGGAGAACGCCCTGGCGAGGATCGTGTGCGGTAGCCTGTCGGCCCGGGCCGCGGCTCGGGCCACGCGCTCCTCGACCTCGCTGGCGAGCGCGAAGAGCGCCTGTGCGCGGCGGACGATCTCCGCCTGCTCCTCCGCCGGCGGCACCGGCACGGGGACGCCGTTGAGCGCCGCCTGCGTGAGCTTCGGCTGCGCCGAGCCGGTCACGTGGTGCTGCAGGTCGAGCGAGTTCAGGAGCAGCTCGAGGTACCCGAGGACCACGCCGGCCTTCGGCTGGACCACATGAGCATGGTTGTTCACCCAGAACCTCCCGCTGGCGGCGAACGCCACCCGGGTGTTCCTCGACAGGAGGTTCGCGCCGTCCTCGGCGATCAGCAGGTAATCGCCGTCGAACAGGTAGCCATCGATCGAGTCGATGACCCCCGACGCGCCGTAATACGGATAGGGCCCCCGGCGCCTCTCTCGAACCGCGGAGCTCACCGGGACGCGTCGGCCATCGTGGTTGTCCACCAGGGAGCCGAACGGGCAGAGGACCCAGGACGGCGGCAGGGGGCGCCCCGGCCCGTCGCTGCTCGCCCTGGGCGCGGCCGGCGCCGACGTCGAGCAGCGCGGCAGGGGCTCCGCCGGTCCCTCGGCCGGCGCAGCGGCGCCCGGCGCGCGCAGGTCCTCGGTGAGCCTCCCCGAGCACGCCGCCGCCAGCACGGCCTGCCGGAGCCGCCGGAGGAGCAGCGACGACCTCGCAAGCCGGGCCTTCGCCGCGTCCACCTCGCCGAGCAGGGCCTCGGCCTTCGCGACGATGCGGCGCTGCTCGGGGAGGGGAGGCAGAGAGAAGGGCCGCTCGAACGTCTCGCGCACCTTGACGAACGGCTGCGCGGAGCCGCCCTTCGCCCAGAATCCCTCGTCGTTGAGGTGGAGGAACAGGTAATCGACGTCGACGGCCCGCTCATCCGGCCAGACCACGTGGGTGTTGGCGATCGCCGACCACCGCCCGCGCGCCTTGAACGCCTTCCCGCACCGCGTCCCCACGGCGGAGACGACGATCGCATCGCCCTCGTGCTCCCAGCCGTCGCACCACACGTCGGGGCCGGCGGCGCTGAACCCCTGGTAGCGCCCTGGCCGCTGCTCGGCGTGGAGCTTCCCCTTGATGAGCTTCGAGCTCCCGCTCCGGTGCGAGCAGAGCGACGCGAGCGTCGTCTCGGCCCATCCCTCGGGCAGCGGCCCGCTCACGCCTCCGCCGCCTTCGCCCCGCCCTCGAGCAGCGCGAGCACGCGGTTCAGCGCGGCGACCGCCTCCGCCAGCTCCTGGAGGGCGTCGGTCGCCAGCTCCTCCGGCTCGGGCGGCTCGCCGGCCTCGTCGGGCGACTCCTCCCTGAGCCACCTCAGCCCGTCGAGCTTGAACTCTCGCTCCTTCACCTCGCGGAGCTCGAAGCTGCGGAACCGACCCTCGCTGGAGCTCGCCGCCTCGCGCGCCCCGCGCCCGTCGGGGTCGCCGCCGTAGCACCGCTCGAACTCCGCGAAGTGCGCTGGAGACAGCGGCCGGCCCTTCTTGGTGATCGACGGGACGCCCGTCCGCGCGTCGTAGATCCAGACCCTCTCCGTCGCGCGGCCCTTCGTGAAGAAGACGACGTTGGCCTTCACCCCGGCGCTGTACGGCGTGAAGGTCCCGTGCGGCAGGCGGAGCACCGTGTGCAGGTCGCAGCCCCCGGCGACGATCTCGAGCACCGCGCCTGCCTGGTCGGCGAACAGGCAATGGTCCGGCAGGACCATCGCCGCCCGGCCGCCGGGCCTCAGGATCGTCAGCACGTGCTGGATGAAGTTGAGCTGCTTGTTCGCTGTCGCGATCGCAAAATCCTCGCGGCGCGGCGTCTCGTGCGCCCCCTTCGTGCCGAACGGCGGGTTCGTCAGGATCACGTCGAACCGCTCGTCCGGCGGCGGGGCGTCGATCGAGTCGCCGAGGGTGATCCTCGGCTCGATCCCGTGGAGGTACAGGTTCATCAAGGCGAGTCGGCGGGGGCGCGCGACGAGCTCCTGGCCGAAGAACGCCCCGGCCTTGATCCGGCGCGCCGCCTCCCGGTCGAGCGCTCCCCGCGCCTCGGCCTCGATCCACTCCCAGGCGGCGACAAGGAAGCCCCCGGTGCCGCACGCCGGGTCGCAGAGGGAGAAGCCCGGCTTCCCCTGCGGATCGGGCCTGATGCACCGCACGATCGACTGGATCAGGGCGCGGGGCGTGAAGTACTGCCCCGCGCCCTTCTTGCCCTCGGCGGCGGCCTTCTCGAGCAGGCCCTCGTACGCCGCGGCCTGGATGTCCACGCCGAGGCGCGTCCACTCGATCTCGTCGATGAGGTCGACGAGCTTCCCGAGGCTCGCGGGGCTCTTGAAGCGCGGCTGTGAGCCCGCGTAGATCTCCCCGAGGACGCCCGGGGCTCCGTCGAGGGATCGGAGGACGTCGGCGTAGCGCTCGAGCAGCGCTTGCCCGCTGCGCGCGCGCAGCGCGGGCCAGGAGCAGTCCGTCGCATCGACCTCGCCGCGGGGCGTCCTGTGCTCGACGCGCGAGAGATCGATGCCCCTCTCGGCGGCCATCTTCAGGAAGAGCAGGTAGGTGATCTGCTCGATGTAGTCCCCGTGGTCGATGCCGTCGTGGCGCAGCGTGTGGCAGAACCCCCAGAGCTTTCCAACAACGTCGGTCATGCGGCGGCGGCTTCGTTCGGGTCGTGGAGCGGGAAGGCGAGGCGCGGAAGGAGCCGGCTTACCACGGCCGGGCCCCTCACGGCGGCCGCCGCGCTCGTCCATGGCGCTGGGACGCGCCGCCGTTGATGTACTAGGCTCGCCCCGTGCCGCGCGCCCTCACCTCGCTGCTCGCGCTTCTCTTGCCGCGATTGCCCCGATCGCCGCGGCTGCCGCTGCCGCTCCTGTCGCTCTTGCCGCTGTCCGGCCTCGCCTGCGCGTCGTCCTCGCTCCCCGACCCCAAGGAGGCGGTGCAGGTCTACGCCGACGCCGCGGCGCGCGGCGACGCCGACGCCATCTACGGCATGCTGAGCGACAAGAGCCGCACCGCGATGTCGCGCGACGAGGTGCGGCGGCGCGTCGCCGAGGCGCGCGCCGAGCTCGCGGAGCAGGCGCGGAGCGTCACGGCGCCGGGGGTCGTGGTCAAGACCCGCGCCCGCGTCCGCTACCCGGACGGCGAGATCGCGACCCTCGAGCTCGACGAGCGGGAGCGCGCCTTCCGGATCTCGGCCGCCGACGCGCTGCCTGCGGGCGGCCGCACCCCCGAGCAAGCCCTCGAGCAGCTCCGCCGCGTCCTCGCGCGCCGCAGCTACGCCGGCCTGCTGCGCGTCCTCACGCCGGCCACGCGCGCCGCCATCGAGAGCGACCTCCGCTCGCTCGTCGAGGGGCTCGCTCAGCCCGAGGGGCTCGAGGTCCGGATTGCCGGCGACTCCGCGACGGTGCAGATCCCGGGTGGGCACGAGGTGAAGCTCCGGCGCGAGGCGGGCGTATGGCGGGTCGAGGACTTCGATTGAGGCGATGGCTCGGCCAGCTCGGCGCTCGCCGGCCGCGCGGCCGGGGCGGTGAGGTGGCGCTGCCGCCCTCGCGCCCAGCCGCCTCGGCCCGGCCGCTGCGCCTCGCCGCGGCGCGACCGCGGCGCGTCGCGGTCCTGGCGCTGGTGCTGGTCTCCGCGCTGCTCCTCCTCGCGGCGCCGCGCCCCGTGCGCGCCTTCGGCGAGGAGGGGGCGTGGAACCCGCGGCCGCTGCTGACGGGCGACGCGCGATGGGAGGGGGTGCGCGCCACCGCCCCCGCGCGCTGGTCGTTCGAGCTGGAGCGGCGGACGAGCGCGCCGGCGCGCCGCAACCCGACCACGGTCCGCGCCGACGACCCGGCGCTGCTCGCCGAGCCGTTCGCGTTCTGGGGCGGCGAGGGCGATCTCCCGCCGCTCACCGAGCGCGAGGTCTTCGGCTTGCGCCGCTTCCTGGCGCTCGGCGGCGTGCTCCTCGTCGACGACTTCGCCCCGGGGAGCGGCGCGTTCGGCCGCGCCGCGCGGCGCGAGCTCGCCCGCGTCCTGCCGGAGGGCTCTCCCATCCCGATCGGCACGGAGAACGTCGTCTTCCGCTCCTTCTATCTCCTCCCGCGCGCCGTCGGCCGGGTCGAGGGCCCGCCGAAGCTCTCCGCGATCGTGCGCGGCGGCATGCCGCAGGTGATCTTCTCCGACCACGACCTCGCCGGCGCCCTGGCGCGCTCGGAGGGCGGGGGGCCGAGCGTCGAGGTCACGCCCGGGGGCGAGGCGCAGCGGGAGCGCGCGTTCCGCCTGGCCGTGAACATCGCGATGTACGTGCTCTGCTCGAACTACAAGGACGATCAGGTGCACGCGCCGTTCCTGATGCGCCGCCGCGCCATCGACGACAACCGACCCCGCTCCGCGCCTTCGCGGCCGTGAGGCCCGATGACGTCGGATCGCCTCGCCCCTGCTCCGAAGCTGCTCTGGCAGGACGACCACTTCACCGTGCTGTTCGACGCGTCCCTGCGCGTCGTCTGGACCGTCCGCAGCTCCAGGCCGTTCGCCTCGCTGGAGGAGATCGAGGCCGTGATGGGAGAGCTCATCCGCGTCCTCGACAGGCTGGGCCGCTCCCATCACGCCCTCTTCATCGATGTCCGCGCCGTCCCCGGCAGGAACGACCCGTCGTTCGAGGCGACGATGAAGCGCTTCCGGCCGCACTGGCTGCGGGGCTTCCGGAGGGTCGGCGTGCTCGTGCAGAGCGTCATCGGCGCGCTCCAGATCCAGCGCCTCGCGAGGGATGACGGCATCGAGCGGCTGATCACGAGCGATGAGGACGCGCTCCTCCGGTACCTCACGCAGGAGGGCTGAGCGGCCAGGAGCTCCGGTATCCGGGCGCGCTCAGCTACCGTCTGGCGTGGCGGAGGGCGTGCGCGATGCCGCTCTGCAGCGTGCTCAGCGTGGTGATCCCGGAGAGATCCACGCCGAGCGTGACGAGCGTCTGCGCCACCTCCGGGCGGACGCCGGTGAGCACCACGCGGGTGCCGAGCAGCTGGGCGGCGCGCGCGGTGCGCGTCAGCGCGTCCGCGACGTGCGTGTCGACGGCGCGCACGCCGGTGATGTCCAGGATCGCCGTGTGGGCGCCCTGGCTGCTGATGCCGGAGAGCAACGTCTCCATGATCTGCTCTGCGCGCCCGCTGTCGATCGTCCCGACGAGCGGCATCGCGACCACCCGGTCGGCGAGCGGGATGAGCGGCGTGGACAGCTCGCGGAGGGCGGCCTGCTGCGCGAAGATGATCTCCTCCTGCAGCGCCGCCCGCTCCGCCTCCGCGCGCTTCAGCGACGTGATCTCGGTCACGATGCCGCCCATGCCGATCGGCGCGCCGCGCTCGTCGTGGATCGGAAATTTGACCGTGAAGAAGTGGTATTGAGCGCCGCCTATCGGCACCACCTCCTCGAACTGCATGACCTGCCCGCCGGTCATCACCTCGCGCTCCTTCGCCACGATCATCTCGCTGGCCGCGGGGTCCACGGCGGCCAGCTCGAACTCATCTCGGCCGATGAGCTCGAGGACGTGCCTATTCATCATTTGCGCATGCAGACGGTTGGCGAGGACGTAGCGCCCTGCGGTGTCCTTGACGAAGATGGAGCTGCGCGCGTTGTCCACGAGCTGCAGGAGCAGCTGGTACCGCCCCTGCACCGTCTTCTCCCTCCGCTCCCGGTCGCTGGTGTCATCGACGAGCGCCGCGAGCTCGTGCGCGTCGCCTCGGCCGTCGCGCAGCACGGCGTAGGTCCATCGGCAGCTGAGCGCGTGACCTCCCTTCGTCCTGCACTCGCTCGTGGCCGCGGCGAAGCGGCTCTCCTCCCGGGCGAAGTTGAACGCCCGCGCCGCGGCGGCGGACACGGGGACCGCGCCCACGAGGTCGGCCAGCGGGCGGCCGACGGCCTCGCTCGCGCTCCAGCCGAAGAGGCGCTCGGCGCTGTCGTTCCAGTACGTCACCTCGCCGTCCAGGCGCCAGTGGATCACCGCCGGCACCGCCGTGGGCAGCCCCTCGAGCGCATCGAGGGCCTCCGCGCCTGCCGGCGCGGCTCCGTTCTGCGCGTGACCGTTGGAGCGCTCCGCCAGCGCCTTCTCCAGCGCCTCTACGCGCGCGCGTAGATCTGCGTTCTCTGCCCTGAGCCGCCCTGCCTCGTCCAGCTCTTCGCGCATCGTCACAAGGCTTCGAGCCTACGCGCGGCGCGCCCGGCGTTTCAAGGTGGCTCGCGGGTCGTTCGAGGTCGCCCGAGAGGTCGCAGTGACGGCGCCGGGCTGGGACACCCCGCTCCGATGTACTAGGCTCCGCGCGTGTCACGCGCCCTCGACTCGCAGCCCGCGCTGTCGCTCTCCCACGCCGGCGCGGCGAGCGGGCCTCCCTCTCCTCGCATGCTTCTTGGGCTCCCCTCGCTCCCGGAGCGGCCGTGACCCGGAGCTTCGCGCCCTCGGGCGACCTCTCGTCGCCGGTCGTCGCCGTCGCCTGCGTCGTCGCCGCCCTGAGCTTCGGCCTGCTCGTGCTCGAGCTCGTCCGCGCGCGCGGCCGCGCCGCCGGGGCGGTGGGCGCCCCGTCCGCGCGCGCGGCGCTCGGCACGGCGCTCACGGGCGCGCTCGCCGTGCTCGGCCTGCTCGCCGCCATCCTCCGTCCGGTCGCGGTCACGTCGCGGGGGAGCCTCGTCGGCCCCAAGGTCGTTGTGCTGGTCGACGGCTCCCGATCCATGGACCTGCCGGGCGTCGCGGGGACGCGCCGCGACAGCGCAGCGCGGGCGCTCGAGGAGCTCGGGAAGCGCGCCGACGTCCGGCTCTCCCGCTACGTGTTCGGCGAAGGCGCGCCGCTGCCGGCCGACGGGCAGGCAGGCGAGGGCGGCAGCGTCGCGCCGGCGCCGGGCGGGAGCGCTGGCGCCGCTGCGACCCCCGACAGGGACGCGGGCGCCGGGGCGCCGGCCGCTGCGTCCGCTGCGTCCGCGCCGGCCGCGCGAGGCCGGCCGCAGCGCCGCTCGGACCTCAGCGCCGCGCTCGAGGCGCTCGCCCGCGCCGCCGACGAGCGGCCGTCGGCGTTCGTCGTCGTCTCCGATGGCCGGCTCGATCGCCCGGGTCCGGACGACACCGCCGCGGCGACGCGGGCCGCGCTGGAGGGGCTCGACGTCCCGGTGCACACGGTCGCGGTGGCGACCGAGTCCGTGCGCGACGCCGGCGTCCGCGCGGTCCGCACCTCCGGCGCCGCGGTCGCCCACCAGCCGCTCTCGCTCCGCATCGACATCGGCTGCAGCGGCGGCCTCGCGTGCGACGCGGTGCCTGTCGTGGCCCGCGAGCTGCGCGAGCAGGGCGCGCCCACGACCCTCGCCACGGGCACGGCGCACGTCGAGGGCGGCGTCGGCACGGTCGAGCTCGGCGTGACGCTCGACCGCGCCGGCACCCGCATCCTGGAGGTGTCGATCAAGGCGCCGGACGGCGACGAGCTCCCCGAGAACGACGTCCGGTACGTCACGCTGGACGTCGCGCGCGACCGCATCCGGGTGCTCCACGTGGCGGGCCGGCCGACGTACGACGTGCGCGCGCTCCGGATGTGGCTCAAGGCCGACGCCTCCGTCGACGTCGTGGCCTTCTTCATCCTGCGCACGCCCGGCGACGAGGTGAACGCGTCGTCGGACGAGCTCGCGCTGATCCCGTTCCCGGTCGACGAGCTCTTCAGCGTCCACCTCTCGAGCTTCGATGCGGTCGTCCTGCAGGACTTCGACGCCGCGCCGTACGGCCTGACCAAGCACCTCCCGGCGCTGGCCCAGTATGTCGACAAGGGCGGCGGGCTCATCATGGTGGGCGGCCCGAACGCCTTCGTGTCGGGCAACTATGCGCGCACGCGGCTCGCCCGCGTCCTGCCGGTGGATCTCGACATCGGCCGCGCGCCCAAGGTGGATCTCGGCGCCTTCGTGCCGCGCATCACCGCCGCGGGCCGCGCGGCGCCGGTGCTCGCGCCGCTGCTCGCGCTGATCGGCGACGAGATGCCGGAGATGCCGGGGACCAACGTCGTCGGCGATCCGCTCCCCGGGGCGACGGTGCTGATGACGCACCCGACCCGCACGACGGCGTCGGGCGCGCCGATGCCGGTGCTCTCGCTGGGCGAGCACGAGAGCGGCCGGACGATCGCGCTGACGCTCGACGGCAGCCACCGCCTGCTCTTCAGCGCGTTCGCCTCGAGCTCCGCGGGCCGCGCGCACGGCGCGTTCTGGGACGCCCTGCTCGGCTGGCTCATGCGCGATCCGCGCTTCGAGCCTGCCGCGATCGAGCCGCGCGGCGGCTGCCTCGCGGGCGAGGAGACGGCGCTCGTGCTGCGCCCCCTCGCCGGGCAGCGCGGCGAGGCCAGGGTGACCATCGCGCGCCTCGGCAGCGGCGCGGTCGTGAAGACGTTGACCGCGCCGATCGGCGAGGGCGGCGAGCCGGTCGAGCTCGCCGCCGGTCGCCTCGAGCCCGGGGGGTATTCGGCCACGGTGGAGATCGTCCCTGAAGGCGCCGCTGGCGACGGAGGCGACCAGAAGCGGGCGACGACGCGGCGCGACTTCGCGTGCGAGCGCGGCGGCGATGAGTGGGCCGATCCCCGCCCCGACGTCGCCCGCCTGGAGGCGATCGCCCGCGCGACGGGCGGCGCGTCGGTGCTCCCGTCCGGCGCCGGCTCGCTGTCGCTGCCTGCGGCGACCCAGGTGGCGGCCGAGCGCCACGTCGCGCCGCTCCTGCCCCCCTGGGCCTGGACGCTGGTGGCGGCCGCTGCGCTCGGCGCGCACTGGATCGTGCGCCGGCGCGGGGGCCTCACCTGAGGCGAGGGTGGCGTCCGGAGCCCTGGTCTCGTCTCAAGGAAGCGACGGCTTCTCGAGCGGATCGGCCTTGTCGCCGACCCAGACCCTCAGCACCCCGAAGTGCTCGGGGTTCCCGGTGAAGCTCGCGTGATTCACGATGAGCAGCATCTGCGCCGGGTCGTTGAAGGCCACGTTGGCGGGGGCGTCGAGGGGAATCTCCTCCCCTGGTGCGCTCTCGATGCGCGACTTTTCGACCCCGTGCTCGTCGAGCACCGAGATCGCGTTGGCCGCCGCGAGGGCGACATAGAGCTTCCCCGACTTGCCGAACGCGAACCCGTCGGGCGCCTCGCCAGCATCGTAGTCGTGGACCAGCTCCAGATCGGCCTCTTCGGGGGCGTCGACGAGGGGGAGCCGGTAGATGGATCCCAGGCTCGTATCCGTCGGGGAGAACGTCACAGAGAGATAGACGTGCTCCCGCTCCGGATCGAGCCGGATCCCGTTCACGCCGATCGGCAGGTCGCCGCTGCCGACGAGGGCCGTGCTCTGGAACCAGATCTCCGGCGCGCCGCCGCCGGGCGCGTAGCGGAAGATCGTCGCCTGCAGCGAGTCGGTCACATACGCGTAACCCTCCTCGTCGAAGGCGATATCGTTCGGTAGCGGCGGCGTCGGGAAGGGCGTCGGCGAGCACGCCTGTCCCGGCGCGGCCATCACACAAGCCGGTAGATCCGGCAGCGGATCGCCGTAGCTCTCCTGGACATATCCGTGTCCAGTCTTCGTGAAGCGCAGAAGCCCGAGCTGCGTGCTGAGCGCGTAGACGCGGCCGTCGTCGTCGACGGCGATGCAGCTCAGGGCATGCTCGGCGCCGAGCGCCTCGCCCGCCACCACGATCGTATTCTTCTGGACTTTGCTGTCCCTGTCGAATACAGCGATCTTGGACGGGCCTTGACCTGCGGTGCCGAACGTCGCTGGGCCGGAGACGTAGACCCGATTGCCATGGACCGCGATCCCTTCGGGGAACCCCGGAGCCGCCGGAACCGTCGCGAACGTCTTGATCTCGCCGTAGCATCCCCCCTGCGCCAGCGCCGGACCCGGGATCAGCGGCGACACGGCGGAGAGGAGCACCAGCGCGCCGCAGGCCAACCATTTTCCGTTGGAGTGCGATGATTTTGACGTGGCGGAATGCGACATATGCCCTCCAGGGGTCCATGGTTGCCGGACCGGGGTTGTCGAAATAGGCCGCGTCGAGAAGCCAAAATGCAAACTGCCTGGCTTCGTCAGGCTGACGACGCGGTCATGATAGCTGGAGTATATGCGGTTGAGTTGATTGGCTGTCGAGTCGAAATTATCCGGTTCATGAAATATCAGGGTGGCGGCTGACCAGCTGACCAGCTGACCGGTGCTCGCATCGCCCGCGTCACCCGCATCGCTCGCGTCGCCCACGTCTGTTTTCGCATGTGTGTCCGCGTGGTTGCGCGCTTGCGCCCTTGCTGCACGGCGCGCGTCACGTCGGTCATGTCTGTCACGTCTGCCACGTCATGTTACGTGGTGTCCCTGGCGGCAGATGTGTGCAACAGGCGGAGATCGCGTCCTGGTCGGGTAGTGGTGAATGCTGCCGGATGTTCTCGAAGGCCATTGAGGCGCGTCGGGCGATGCCCAGTCGGCTCACCGCGCGTGCGTCGGCGGTCCCCGCGGTCGAGGCGTCGCGTTACGGCGGCGTCGGCCAGACGACGCGCGTCGGCACGAGCCGGGGCTCGACGGTCCCGTCGCCCAGCTCGCCGTTGCTGTTGTTACCCCAGCAGAGCATCTCGCCCGTGCGCTTGAGCGCGCAGCTGTGGTCATCGCCGAGGGCCAGCTCGACCACGTCGGTCAGCCCGATCGGCTCCGGAAGGAGCCCCGGATCCTGCGTGCCGGTGCCGAGCTGCCCCTTCGCGTTGTCGCCCCACATGAGCACCTCGCCGCCCGTCAGGACCGCGCCGGAGTGCCTCGCGCCGAGCGAGATCCGGGTCACGTCCACGAGGTCCGAGATCTTCCGGGGAATCGCCTCAGGGTTCACGACGCCAGTCCCGAGGCGGTACTGCTCTCCCTTGCCCCAGCAGGAGGCCACGCCGCGCGCCGGCGCGGCGCACGTGTGCAAGGCGCCCGCGGCCGTGAGCGCGACGCTGGTGAGGCCCGCGACGGGCTGCGGGGTGTTCTGCTGGTTGAAGTTGCCGATGCCGAGCTGGCCGCTCTCGTTGTGGCCCCAGCAGTTCATCGTGCGCTCGCCCATCCGCTCCACCATGCCCGCGCAGGTGTGCGAGAGACCGGCGCTCACCGAGTCCACGCCGTCCAGCATCACGGTGGGCTCGACCCGATCGACCTCGTCGCCATAGCCCAGCTGGCCGGAGCTGCCCTCGCCCCAGCAATAGAGCTCGTGCGACGTCGTCACCGCGCACGTATGGGTCCCACCTACGGCGACCTGGGTCGCGCCCGCGAGCTCCTTGGCGCGCACGGGGGAGGGGGAGTTCGTCGCCTCGCCGTCGCCGAGCTGTCCGCTGTTGCCCGCGCCCCAGCACCAGACCGAGCCGTCGCTGAGCACCGCGCAGGTGTGCACGCGCCCCGGCGAGATGCTCGCCGCGACCCTGGTGGCGCCGCTGAGGCCCGCGACCGGCCTGGGGAGCGGTCGATCCTGCTGCAGCGTGCCGTCGCCGAGGTTGCCCCAGGTGTTCTTGCCCCAGCACCAGACCGAGCCGTCGCTGAGCACCGCGCACGTGTAATCCGTGCCGGCCGCGATGTGCGTGGGCGCGACGCAGGCGCCCCGCACGCACTGGCCGCCGCAGGGCTTGTCGCACCTGCCGCAGTGCGCGGTGCTCGTGAGGAGATCCACCTCGCAGGCGTTCTCCGGGTCCTTGTCGCAGTTGCCGCGGTTCTCCTCGCACGCCGGCGACTGGCAGACCCCGTCCAGGCAGGTCGGCTCGCCGCCGAAGGTCGGGCAGGCGACGTCGCACGTGCCGCAGTGCTGCGCGTCCGTCATCGGGTCGACGCATGCGTCGCCGCAGATCATGCCGCCTCCAGGACACCCGCCGCCGCTCCCGCCGCTCCCGCCGCTCCCGCCGCCTGTGCTCGAGCTCGTCGACGCGTCGGGGGGGCGCGCCGTGAACTCGGGGCCGCACGCGGCAAAGGCGATGGCGACGGCGGCAGGCACGTACGCCGCCGCGAGGGGCAGCGAGGCGAACGGGAGCCGGCTGGCCCGAGGTCGATGCGTGGAAGCCATGGAGGGCGTTCTTCCCTTGCGTTGAGGCGCGGCTGCGCCGGGAGGCGCGGCGGCGTGCGACATTCTAGACGAAGTCGCGCGCCGAGATCTCGCGCCGCGCGCCGCGCGCGGGGCGCCTGTCGTGCCGATCAGCGCATCGCGACGAGCACCTCGTCGATCGGCGGCGCCTTCTGGAGCACGCCGAGGTCGACGAGCTGCTTCGCGAGCGTCTCCCAGCGTTCGCTGGTCATCACGCCGAGGCCCTTCTCCTTGGTCTCGGGGGTCTCGATCAGCGGCCGCTGCGCCTCGGCCGCGGCGACGAAGGTCTCCGCGTCCATCGAGGTGTTGAGCTTGGCCATGATCTCGTTGGACCGCGCCGGATCCTGGAGGTACGTGCGCCAGCCCTCGCGCGTCGCGCGGACGAACGCGCGGACGCGCTCCGGGTTCTCCTTCCAGAGGGCTGCGCGCGTGATCACGACGACGACGTACGGGTTGAACCCCTCGGTGGCCACCAGGAACGCGGCGGGGTCGCTCCCCTTGCGCTTGGCCGCGATCGGCTCGGCCGTGATGAAGCACTGCTGGGAGAAGTCCTTGTCGGCGACGAAGCGGGCGACGCCGCCGTCGTACGGCACGACCTTCACCTTGTCGAACCCGTACTTCTTCTTGAGGTATGCGGCGTAAGGCAGCCCCGGCTCGATCGCGAGCGTGCCCGACTTGAGGATGTCGGCGATGCTCTTCGCGCCGCGGCTCTCGTGGGTCATGATGGCCTGCGGCGAGGTCTGGAACACGGCGAGGAGGGGGAGCACGTCCGCGCCGCGGGCGCGGGCGGTGAGCACCTCGTCGGCGCCGGAGATGCCGAAATCCACCTGCCCGCCGGCCACCATCTGGACGACCGGCACGCCGGCGCCGCCGCCGAGGATCTCGACGTCGAGCCCCTCCTTGGCGAACGCGCCCGACTCGCGCGCGGCGTAGAACCCGCCGAACTCGGGCTCCGGGACCCAGTTGAGCGCGAGCTTCACCTTCGCGGCCGGCGCGCTCTGGGCAGCCGTGGCCGGCGCGGCCGGCGCGCCCTGGGAAGGCGTGGCCGGCGCGCTTCCTTGCGGGGACGCGGACGACGCGCGCCCGTCGCCTTCCGGAGATTGCGAGCGCGAGCAGGCGGGGGCGAGGAGGGGGACGGCGACCAGGGAGGCGAGGCGTTGAAGGAACAACCGGCGGCTGTCGGGGGAGTGCATCAGCGATTGATCTCCGAAGGATGCCAGCGCCGCAAGAGCCGCCTGCCGGCGAGGTCGACGGCGCCGAAGAGCGCGAGGCCGAGCCCGGAGGCGAGCAGCACGGCGGCGAAGAGCAGATCCGTGCGCAGCTGGCGATAGGCGGAGAGGACAAGGATGCCCAGGCCGGCGGCGTCCTCCGAGAAGCCGGCGACGAACTCCCCGACGATCGCGCCGATGACCGCGAGGCCCGCCGCGATCCGGAGCCCCGTCACGAGGTGGGGGAGCGCCGAGGGCAGCTCGAGCTTGCGGAGCGTGGCGAAGCGGCCGGCCCCGTAGAGCCGGAAGAGATCCCGCAGCGCGGGCTCGACGGAGCGCAGGCCGGTGAGCGTGTTCGCGATGACCGGGAACACGGACACGATGAACGCCGAGACCGCGACCGCGCGCAGTCCGGGGCCGCACCAGAGCACGAGCAGCGGGGCGATGGCGACGATCGGGACGGTCTGCAGGAAGACGGTATAGGGATAGAGCGCCCGCTCGAGCGGGCGCGACGAGGCGAGCGCGATGGCGGCGAGCACGCCGACCACGGCGCTGAGGAAGAAGCCCGCGAGCGCGGCCTTCGCCGTCGTGACCGCGCCGGCGAGCAGGGGGCCGGCGTCCACCGCGCCCGCCCGCGCCACGTCCGAGGGGGGCGGCAGGAGGTAGGCAGGGATGCTGAGCGCTCGGGCGAGCGCCTCCCAGAGCGCGAGCAGGATCGCGAGCGCGGCGAGCGGCGGCGCGACGGCTTGGAGCGGGGTGGGTCGCACGGCTCGACCCTCTCTAGCGCGAGGCCGCCGCGCCAGGAAGATGCTGCGGTGGAAGAAATCTGGCCCCTCCGCGGCCCGGCGCCGAGCGACCCGCGCGCCGAGCCCCGGGAGAGGCGAGGTGGGGAGCTTGTCGAAAGGGGGTGTGGACCGCGCCGAGCGCGGCCCCGCTCGGTCCGACTACTTGCCCTTCTTGGCGGGCGCGGCCGGAGCAGGCGACGCCTTGGCGGTCGCGGCTGCCTTCTTCTGGTTCTTCTCCGCCGTGTCCTGCTTCTTCTGTCGCTCTTTGGCCTTCGGAGATTTGTCACCCATGGGAGCACCGCCTCGGTGGATGCGTTGGTGTTATGCGCCTTGACCGAGGCTAGCACCATCCCTGGTGGCGCAGTCACGAACTTTGTCCTTCGCGAGCGCTTATGTCTCGGCTTCTCCGTATCTCGCCTCGTCGCCTTGTCGCCTCGTCGCCTCGTCGCCTCGTCGGTTTGCCTCTGGGTTGCCTCTCCCACCGACAGGCAGGGCGGCAGGGAAACGGGCGACGCGCTCGGCCGGGTCCCTCGCTGCCTGCAGCAGATGGGTGTCCGCTGCGGGCGTCCACGACGTGAGTCGCGACGGCCCGGCGGCGCGCATCCGCGCTCGCGCGGGCGCGTCCTGCCGAGCGCCGAGGGGACGAGGCGCGGCGTCCGCTGCCGCGGAGCTCGCTTGCCGGCATCGTGGGGCGGCGCTACGAAGGCCCGGCGTGTTCAAGGCCATCCTCTGGGACAACGATGGAGTCCTCGTCGACACCGAAGGGCTTTACTTCCAGGCGACGCGCGAGACGATCGCGTCGGTCGGCGTCGAGCTCACCATCGACGACTATCGCCAGCTGTTCCTCGTCGAGGCGCGCGGCGCCTGGCACCTCGCCGGCGCTCGCGGGGTCGACGAGGCGGGCGTGCGGCGGCTGGCCGATGAGAGGGATCGCCGGTACCTCGAGCTCGTCGCGGGCGGAGACACGCTGTTGCCGGGCGTTCGCGAGGTCGTCACGGAGCTCGCCGCGCGCTTTCGCATGGCGATCGTCACGAGCAGCAAGCCCGAGCCGTTCCAACGAGCGCACGCGGCGACGGGCCTCCTGCGGTGGTTCGAGTTCGCGCTCACGCGGGACCAGTACGCGCGCGCCAAGCCGGACCCCGAGCCGTACCGGATCGCCTGCGAGCGGCTGGGGCTCGCGGCGCGCGATGTCCTCGTGATCGAGGACTCCGAGCGCGGGCTCCGGTCGGCCAAGGCCGCGGGCCTGACGTGCTGGGTCGTCCCGTCGCCGCTCACCGCGCCGTCGGACTTCACCGGCGCGGACGCGGAGCTCGGATCGCTGCGCGAGGTGCTCGTTCGCCTCGGAGGAGCGTGAGCGCGATCTCACGCTCCCGCGATGAGGTAGCTCACAGCGCCTGTGTGCGCGCCGCCACCGCGCCGCGTCACCACCCTGGATTTTTGCACGTTGCACATCGGCTGGCTGCATGACCATCTGGCGGTTCGCGAACGGTTCGTGGCACCTTCGGGCCCGTGGCTTCCGGTGACGGCATCTCGCTCATCGAGCTCGTCGTCCTCGGTTGGTCGTCAGCCACCGCGGCGCCGGCGCCGATCCCCATTCGCATCGACTTCGATGCCCCGGCGGACTGCGCGACCGCCGACCAGTTCTACCAGGGCATCCGTGCCCGGTCGGACCGCGTGCGCCTCGCGGCTGACGGCGAGGACGGCTGGGGTGTCCGCGTCCGGCTGAGCCGCGGCGGGGCCGGGGTCCACGGCGAGCTGCGCGTCGTTCACGCGGGCGGCGAGACCGACACGCGGATCGTCGATGCCACGTCGTGCGACGTTGTGGTGCAGGCGCTCTCGCTCACCGCGTCGCTCGCGCTCGACGAGGTGGCCGAGGTGACCGAGCCCCTCTCTCCCCCTGCGCCGCCGCCCGCTGTCCCCCAGGCGCCTCCGGTCGCCCCGCAAGAGGCGCCGCCGCTCCCGCTCAGGTTCACGCTCGGCGCGCACGCCCTGGTGACCCAGGTCGTCGCACCTCATGCGAGCCTGGGCGGCGCCCTCGGTGTCCGGGTGACCCCGCACGTCGAGGGCCCGCTGAGCCCGTCGTTCGGTCTCTCGCTGATGTACGCGCGGAACGACCTGCTGTCGGGCGGCGACAGCGTCCTCATCCAGTGGGCGGCCGCGGCCCTCTCCGCGTGCCCGCTGCGCTGGCAGATCGTCGGTATCGTCAGCGCAGAGCCCTGCGTCGTCGCCGCCGGCGGCTGGCTCGCGGCGGCGGGGCGAGGTATCTCGAACCCGGAGTCCGCTGTGCGGTCGTGGTGGAGCGCCGGAGGCCTCGTGCGCGCCGCTGCGCTCCTCGGCGAGGACACCGCCCTCGAGCTCGAGGCGGGCGCCTCCGTGCCGCTCGTCCACCGGCGGTTCACACTGGGGTGGTCTGCAGAGACCGTCGGTGAAACGCCGGCGATCTCGCCGCTCGTCGGCGTTGGAATCGTGCACAACTTCTAAGCCAGGATTCTGTGATCACTCCGACTCGCGCTGGGAATTATGACCCATGGACGGCATCCGGAAGCTGGGCCGCAGGCACGCTGCCCCCCCCGACCCGAGGACAATGTTCCGCTCTGGCTGTCGCCCATTGCTTCCCGGTAGTGTCCGTTCTTCACTGGTCTCATGCCTCGCCTCGCGGTGAGTATGGTTGTCGACGTCATGACATCGTCTGCTTTGCCTGACAGCGAGCCGGCGAGCGTGGCGCCACCGGCGGCCAGCGTGAAGCAGCGGGACGCGCGCTTGCGACGGATGGTGGACGCTCATCTTGACTTCATCGGGCGGGTGCTCCGCAACGCGGGGACCCCTGCTGCCGAGATCGACGATGCGGTGCAACGCACCTTCATCGCGGCCGCGCAGCGGCTGGACGACGTCCGGCCAGGCGCCGAGAAGAGCTTTCTTCTCCAGACCGCGCTTCACGTAGCCGCCCACGCGCGCCGCAGCGCCGCGCGTCGGCGGGAGTTCCCCGCGGCCGAGCCGCCGGAGGTTGTGGACGCTGCGACACCCGAGCAGCTCACCAGCCAGAAACACGCGCGACAGATGCTCGATCAGGTCCTCGACCAGATGGAGTCAGATCTGCGGACCGTGTTCGTGCTGTACGAGTTCGAGGAGATGAGCATGGTGGAGATCGCCGGCGTGCTGGGGATCCCGCAGGGCACCGTGGCCTCTCGGCTACGAAGGGCCAGGGCCGATTTTCGTGAGCGCGTCCGCGCGCTGGAGCTCGTTTCGACGAGCGAGGTGAGACGATGATGGAACCACGTCGCCTACTGGATGAGAGCGACAACCCGCTCGAACGCGCGCTGCTGAGCGCAGGCGCATCGTATTCTACGTCACCGGAGACGCGCGCGAAGACGCTTGCCGCGCTGGGACTCGCCGGCGCTGCCGCCCTGTCGGCCAGCGTGGCGGCGCCTGCGGCGCTCTCCGCGGCAGGGGTGTCCTCTACGTCTTCGTCGCTCGCCGTGAAGCTCGGCTGGACCAAGATCCTCGTCGCGCTCTCGACGGTGGGCATGCTCGCGGGCATCCCGGCGGGCTACCTCGCCTGGCGCGGGCAAGACGCGTCGGAGGTCGCCGCGGCGCACCGCTTCGGCGCCGCGCTCGCCGACCCGGTCGCGCAGACGGCGGTCCAGGCGCCTGCGCAGGCGCCAGCCACGGCGCCGGCGCCGGTAGAGGCTGTCGCGGAGGAGACGATCGCCCCGGCGCTCGCTGGTGGCAGCAGCGCTGCGGCCACGAAGCTCGATCCCAAGCCGTCCGGTACGGGCGCCGCCCTGGAGGCAGAGCTCGGCGCGCTGGACGCGGCGCGCACGATGCTCGCGAGCGGGAACGCGCGAGGCGCGCTCTCGCTCCTGGACGCCTACTCCAGGACGCATCCGCGCGGGCGGCTGAGCCTCGAGGCCGAGGTCCTGCGGATCGACGCGCTCGCGAAGAGCGGCCGCTCCGACGCTGCGTCGCAGCGCGCCGCGGCATTTCTTCGCCGGCATCCAAACAGCGTGCTTGCTTCCCGGGTACGGCGCTATGTAAACAACTGAACTCTGGGTCATGCGTTGCCCTGCCCTCCTCCGTTCGTTCCGCGCAGCTTCCGGCGTCGCCGGTGCCTGGATGGCGGTGTGTGTGTTGCCTGGGTGTATGACCACGGTGGATTCGCTCGGCTACGACCGAATGAGCAGCGATGAGCTCGGCCCGCTGACGGGCCCCTCCGAGTACCCCAACGCGTTCCGCGACGTGCTCGGCAAGACGGACGAGGAGATCGCGGCCAAGATCGAGGACAGCTTCAATCAGCTCTTCTACGGCAATCCCAGCGACGAGACCGTCTACTACACGGTGCCTGGCAAGGAACAGGCTTACATCTGGGACGACTACCACAATAGCGTGCGCTCCGAGGGCATGGGCCTCGGGATGATCATCACGGTCGAGCTCGACAAGCGAGACGAGTTCGACCGGCTCTGGAGATACGCCAAGTCCACGCTCCAGCCCACGTCCGGTCCCAACCAGGGGTATCTCATGTCGTGGTGCGACACCCCGGCAGGCCCGATGTTGTGCGCCGATCCCTTTGGCCTCCAGCAGATCGCGATGGCGCTGTTCTTCGCCCACGGCCGCTGGGGGAGCGACACCGGGACCATCGACTATGGGCTGGACGCGATCAACTTGCTCGAGGTGATGCGCCACAAGGAGGCCCTGAACGGGGGAGTCGACTCGGGTGTGACGAACACCTTCGATTCGACGACGAAGCTCGTCTACGACTACCCGCACGTCTCGGCGGCGGACGTCACCCGTCCTTCCATCGAGATGCCCGCCTATTACGAGCTCTGGGCGCAGGCCATGCGCGACCCCTTCTGGTCCGACGCTGCCTCCAGCGCGCGCACACACTGGCAGGAGGCCGCGCACCCGAGCACCGGGCTCATCCCGGTGCGCACCCACTTCGACGGCACGCCGGTGCTCAACTGGGACTACTTCGGCTCCGAGGCCTACCGCACGCAGCTGAGCCTCGCGCTCGACCACGTCTGGTTCGGCGTCGACCCGTGGCAAGTGGAGGAGGCGGACCGGCTGCTCGGGTTCTTCTCGAAGCTGGGCATCGGCAAATACGGCGCGGTCTTCAAGATCGACGGCGCGATGCTCAACGCCACGCCGGAGTCGGCGCTCATCTTCATGAACGGGGTCACCGGGCTGGTCGCGACGACCGAAGATCGCGCCGATTACATCGCGGCGGTGTGGACGACGCCGCCGGCGACCGGGGAGACCCGCTACTTCTCGGGGTTGCTCCACATGCTCTCGCTGCTGACGCTGAGCGGGCAGTTTCGCGTGTACTGATCCGGCGCGAGCTCGCGCTCGCGAGGATTGTCGGCGGCGGAGGCGAGCCCTCCTCGCACGCGGGCTCCGGCAGGCACGAGAGCTCAGATGGGAGCAGGCGGCCGACAGAAAGCGGTGTGCGCGAGCTCACGAGGCTTCTTCCGGGCGAACGTCGGACAAGAGGAAAGCGGCGAGCGCGGCGCATCCGTACAGGCTCGAGGCAGGGGCCGTCTCTCGGATCACGTTGGCTTCGTTGTTGATGTTGAAAGTAATGTTCAATTTTCTTGCTTGTGGATCTCGCCGACGTCAAGCAAAAACGGGCACCGCTGGAGGGGGCCGGCCCGCGGCGCGGATACCGTGTTGATGCCTGTGTCCGGTCTGGATGGAAGAGCTGGTGTGCTCGAGTTTCCTGGCGCGCCGGGACGAACAAAGCTTTGGACGGGTGATCATCGGAGACCGGCGTTGGTTACAATGGGCGCCAGATGAAGCCTCGCCGCGCAGCACGTCCTCTCGCGATCTCCACGAAGTCCCTTGTCGCTCTCGTCCTCTCCGCGTCTCCGGCCATCGTCTTCGGCGCGGGCTGCGGCGTGGCGGACAGCGTGCCGATCCCGGGCGCAGGCGCGCTGGCGGGGGCAGGCGATGAGCCGACCAGCACGGGCGCCGCGAGCAGCGGCGCCGGGCCGAGCGGCGGGATCCCCGCGGACCACGGCGCGAGCTTGGGCGCGGCGGGCGCCCAGGCCATCGGGACCGTCGTCTCTCACCTCGATGTCGTCAGGATCATCGCTATCGGCGACACCGGCGAGGGAAACCTCGCGCAGAACCAGGTCGCCGATCGGATGAGCGAGAAGTGCATCGAGGTCGGGGGCTGTCATGCCGTGATGATGAACGGCGACAATTTCTACGACAACGGCGTGGCCGACACGGGCGATGCGCAGTGGGGTCCCAAGTTCGAGCAGCCCTACGACAGGGCCGGCCTGAACGGCCTCCCGTTCTATGCGGTGCTGGGGAACCACGACCACGGCCCCAGCAGCAACGGCGTGCGGCAAGCGCAGATCGACTACTCGCAGCTGCCCGTGGGCGACGGGCCCGGCATGCGGATGACCGGCAAGTGGCACATGCCCGCCTCGTACTACGACGTTCGCGTCGGTGACGTCCATCTCTTCGGGATCGATACCGTCGACTTCACCTCCGATGACCAGGCGCGCGACATGGGCGCGCGGGTCGCCGCCTCGGACGCCACCTGGAAGATCGTCTTTGGCCATCACCCCCGCTACACGTCTGGAGCTCACGCCTCGGACAACCCGTCGCTCGGGATGAGCGGGATGTTCGCCATGCAGCAGGCCATCTACTGCGGGGCCGACATGTATATGGCCGGCCACGACCACAACCTCGAGTTCATCGACAAGGGGCGAGACGAGGGCTGCCCGAGCACCTATTTCGCCATCAGCGGCGCCGGCTCGAAGACCCGCCCGGTGTCCCCCTCGGTCCCGACGGAGCGGGGGCAGCTCTTCTTCACGGACAAGACCGAGGGCTTCGCCTATCTGCGGTTCGAGGGGCGGAACCTGCTGTTCGAGTTCATCGACAAGCAAGGCGCGGTGATCTTCACGAAGACCATCTCCAAGTGAGCGGGCGCCGCGCTCGGCGGCCGAGCGACGCCGCGGCCGTCACCGGCGCTCGTCGTCGCGCGGCGCGCCGTCGCGCTCGTCGTTGCGCTCGCCGTCGCGCTCGTCGTCGCGTCGCTTCCCGAACGAGATCGTGTTCTCGGTGCCCGCGAGCATCCGCCGGATGTTCGGGATGTGCTTCAGCCAGACGAGCCCGGCGAGGAGCAGCGAGAGGCAGAGGGCCGGGGCGGCCCGCTCGCCGAGCAGCCAGAGGAAGAGGGGCAGGGCGAGGGCGCCGGCGAGGGAGCCCGCCGAGACCATGCGGGTCGCCCGCACGATGACCGCGAAGACGGCCAGCGTGGCGAGCGTGGATCGCGGCGCCAGCACGAGCAGGACGCCGCAGGAGGTCGCGACGCCCTTGCCGCCCCGCATCCCGAGGAAGACCGTGTAGTCGTGGCCCAGCACCGCGGTGAGGCCGCCCGCCGCGGCGACCCACCCGCCCGGCGCGACGGAGAGCCACGACGCGAGGGGCCCGGCGACGAGCGCGCCCTTCGCCACATCCGCGGCCAGGACGGCCAGGCCAGGCCCCCAGCCGAAGGCGCGCAAGACGTTCGTCGCGCCGATGTTCCCCGAGCCGACCTGGCGGAGGTCGACCCCTTTGACGAACCGCGCGAAGAGGTAGCCTGTCGGGATCGCTCCGAGGAGGTAGGCAAGGGCCAGGTAGATTGCCGTCATCTGCCGTCACCGCGCGCCTCCGTGCCCGCGCTCACGGCGGGTGTAGCACGCGCGCCGCGTCGAGCGCGCGCCAACGGGACCATGTCACGATGGCGATCATGGTATTCTGCGACGATGGCTGACCTGGCGCCCGTCTCGACCCGGAGTGGCCGCGCCCCCAAGATCGCGCTCGTCCTGGCCGGCGGCGCCGCCCGCGGAGCTTACGAGGTCGGCGTGGTGCAGCACATCCTCGAGGACGTCTCTCGCGATCTCGGCCGCGAGGCGCCGCTCGATATCCTGTGCGGCACCTCGGTCGGCGCCATCAACGTCTGTGGGCTCGCCGCGTTCGCGGACGAGGCGCGGAGCCGCGCGCGGCGGCTCGCCGGGGTGTGGACGCGCCTGCGCATCGACGACCTCGTGCGCCTCGACGTGCGCGGCGTGCTGGCGGTCGGGCACGACCTGCTCCGCGGGGGCGCCGCGAGCGCGCCCTCGAGCGGCCGCGCCGCGATCCTCGACACGTCGGGCCTCGAGCGGCAGATCGCGGAGGCCGTGCCCTTCGAGCGGATCGACGGCCACCTCGAGAGGGGGCTCCTGTCGGCGCTGACCGTGTCGACGACGCTGGTCAAGAGCGGCCGCACCGTCGTCTTCGTCCACCGCCGCGAGCCCGGCCTGCCGCCCTGGAGCCATGATCCGACGATTTCACCGCGCGCCACCGCGATCCGCGCGCAGCACGCGCTCGCCTCGTCGGCGCTCCCCATCCTGTTCCGCCCGGTGAGCATCGACGGAGAGCTCTACTGCGACGGCGGGCTGCGCCAGAACGTCCCTCTGTCGCCCGCGCGGCGCCTCGGCGCCGACGGCGTGATCGTGGTCAATCCGCGGTACATCGAGCCCGCGTCGAGCGCGGCCGACCGCGACGCGCCGGGCTTCCCCGGGCCCCTCTTCCTGCTCGGCAAGACGCTGAACGCGCTGATGCTCGACCGGATCGACAACGACCTGGCGCGCCTCGAGAGCATCAACGGGATCCTGGAGGCGGGGCGGCGGCGTTATGGAGAGAGCTTCATCGGCGAGCTCAACGACGAGCTCGGGCTGCCGCCGGGGCGCGCGCTGCGGCCGATGCGGTCGCTGCTCATCCGCGCCTCCAAGGACATCGGCAGCCTGGCGGCGGAGTTCGTGCGCTCCCCCGCGTTCCGCGCGCGGACTACCAGCGTGCTCGGCCGCGTGATGCGGCGCCTCGCCGAGGGAGACGAGCAGCGCGAGGCCGATTTCCTGTCTTACCTGCTGTTCGACGGGGAGTTCGCCGGGGCGCTCATCGAGATAGGCCGCGCGGACGCGCGCGCGCGGCACGAGGAGCTGTGCGCGTTCTTCGAGCGGGCGCTGAGGCCGGGCGGGTTCGAGGAGCGGGCGCCCTGAGGGGATCGGGAGACACGCTCTGGATCCGTCCGGATCCTCCCGGGCGCCGACGCTCAGACGATGTCGGGGCGCTCGGCGCCTATCTCGGCGCGAGCTCCGCGCGGCCGCGGCGCCCGGTGTAGACTCGCGCCGCGAGATGGCACCTTCGGATCCCTTCGGCTGGGTGGGCGCGACGATCGGCGGCAAGTACCGGCTCGACGCCGTGGTCGGCGAGGGCGGGTTCGGCGTCG
Organism: Sorangium sp. So ce693; assembly: GCF_051521375.1. Taxonomy (NCBI): domain Bacteria; kingdom Pseudomonadati; phylum Myxococcota; order Polyangiales; family Polyangiaceae; genus Sorangium; species Sorangium sp. So ce693. The sequence continues at coordinate 8,290,091 of NZ_CP150347.1, read as the reverse complement.
TCTACCGCGGCCAGCACCTCGGGTTCGACGAGCCGGTCGCGGTCAAGTGCCTGAAGCTGCTCGGATCGCTGGCCCCTGCGGAGCGCGCGTCGTTCCAGCGGATGCTCCTCGACGAGGGGCGGCTCCTCCACCGCCTCTCCCGCGCGAGCGCCGGCATCGTGCAGGCCCTCGACACCGGCGCCGCGGTCTCGCCGTCGGGCGAGTGGACGCCGTATCTCGTGCTCGAGTGGCTCCATGGCGTGCCGCTCGACCGCGAGATCGCCGAGCGGCGGGCCCGCGGCGATGCGGCGCGCCCGCTCGCCGAGGCGGTCGCCCTGCTCGCGCCCGCGGCGTACGCGCTCGATGTCGCGCACGCGCAGGGCGTCGCCCACCGCGACGTCAAGCCGGCCAACCTGTTCCTCGCGGAGATCGGCGGCCGGCGCACGCTGAAGGTCCTCGACTTCGGCATCGCCAAGGTGCTCGGCGAGCTCTCGAGCATGACGCAGGCGATGGCCGAGACAGGGAGCGCGCTCCGGGCCTTCACCGTCCATTACGGCGCGCCGGAGCAGTTTCACCACCGCTTCGGCGCGACCGGGCCGTGGACCGATGTCTTCGCGCTCGCCTTGGTGCTCATCGAGGTCGCCTCGGGTAACCGCGCCCTCCTGGGAAGCGACGTCACGCAGCTCTACATCGCGGCGACCGATCCGGCGTTCCGCCCGAGCTTGCAGGGCGCGGGCGTGAGCGCGCCCGACGCCGTCGAGGCGGTGGTGCGCCGCGCGCTCGCCATCGACCCGCGAGAGCGCTACCGCACGGCAGGCGAGCTCTGGGGAGCGCTCGAGGCTGCGATGGCGACGGTCGCGCCCGCCGGCGCTGTCGCGCTCGCGGCGGGCAGCCCGCCTGCGGGCGCAGCGCCCGGCGCTGCGGCGCTGGGCGTGGCGGGGACGGAGCGCGTGGCCGCAGGCCCGCCCGCCGGCGGGCTTCCCACGTCCGTCGGTGCGCCGCCCACGCCGTCCCTCACGACGATGCGCGGCCTGGCCACGAGCGCGCCGCCGCAGGCAGCCCCGCAACCGGCGTCGCCCCCTCCCGCGCCGCAGGCCGCCAGGGCCGCTCCGCGGCGGCGCCTGTTGCCCGCGCTCGCCTCGGCGGCCGCGCTGGCCGCCGCGGCCGGCGCAGGCGCCGTCGCGTTCGTCCGTTACCGCGCGCCCGACGATGCGCGGCCGGCGCGTGTGCTGGGCGGCCTGACCGCGCCCCAGATGAAGGCGCCGCTCCGGCCCGACATGGTCCGGGTGCCGGCGGGCCACTTCACGATGGGCAGCGAGAAGGGCGGCAAATCCGAGCGCCCGCCCCATGACGTGACGCTGACCCGCGCGTTCGACGTCGATCGTACCGAGGTGACGGTCGCCGCCTACCAGCGCTGCGTCGAGGCGGGCCGGTGCACGCCGAGCGGCCTGCACGGCCCTCGCGCGACCGACGCCGACGTCGAGCAGCGCGGCGCGCTCTGCACCGCGGCGGATCCCGCGAAGTCGCAACACCCGATCTCGTGCGTCGACCAGGCGCAAGCGGCCGCGTACTGCGCCTTCGCCGGAAAGCGGCTCCCGACCGAGGCCGAGTGGGAATACGCCGCCCGCGGCGCCGACGGCCGCGAGTATCCGTGGGGCAACGAGGCGCCAGGGTGCGCGCACGCGATCGTGTCTCGGCCTCCTGGGCAGGGCTGCGGCGGGCGCGGCAAGGGCACCCAGGAGGTCGGCTCGGCCAAGGCCGGAGCGAGCCCGTCGGGCGCGCTCGACATGGCGGGCAACGTCTGGGAATGGGTGGCCGACGGCTGGGATCCGGGCGTGTACGCCAGAGGCGCCCAGACAGATCCCCAGGTGCCGGCGACCGGCAGCAGGGGCGTGCTCCGGGGTGGATCGTGGGACTTCTCCGCTAGCACCGCAAAGGCGACATTCCGGCTGGCGTACGATCGTGAGGCAGGTGACGTATCGACCGGGTTTCGTTGCGTTCGCTCGGTCGATTGAACACGAGGTCGCCAGAGCGGGCGGCGGGGAAGCGCGGAAGCGCGGATCAACCGGCCAGGCTCATTTCAGCCGCGCCGCGGATAGGCTATCTATCCCATCTTGGTCGAAGGTCGATTCACACGCCCGGTCGCGAGGTAGGATGTGGGGATAGATAGGTAGAGCCGTGCGATCGGGCACACGAGGCCAGATCACCGCGGGCACGTCCTCCCATGCGGCCGGCGAGGTCGACCCGGCGCATGAGCCCGGTGACTCCGCTTCCTCACCGGTCAACCCCTGCTGCGCCCCCAGGAGCCCATGCAAGAATCCGAGAACATGATCTCCATTGAGGAACGCCGGATGCAACGCGTCATCGATGCGGTTGCGCTCGCGTCCACCGGAGAGGTCGAGCTCGCGTTGACGCAGCTCGCGGAGGTCGAACACGACGCCTTCGGGGTGATCGAGGAGGCTCTGCGCGTCTTTCTCTCCGAGCTCTCCGTGACCACGCAGCAGAAGAGCCAGGCGCTCGCCGCGCTCGCCACCTCGAAGCGAGAGCTCGAGCATCAGCTCGACACCATCCAGCGCCAGGAGTGCGCGATCCGGGAGCTCTCGGTGCCGATCATCGATATCTGGCACGGCATCCTCACGCTCCCGCTCGTCGGGCTGTTCGACTCGGTGCGCGCCGTCGAGGTGACCGAGCGGCTCCTCGTGCGCGTGGCGGAGGACAGCGACGTCGAATGGGTGATCCTCGATCTGACCGGCGTCACGCTCATCGACTCCATGACCGCCCAGCACCTCATCAAGCTGGCTCAGGCGGTGCAACTCCTCGGCGCGCGCTGCGTCCTCACCGGCCTGGGCGGTCATGTCGCGGAGACGCTCGTCGCGATCGGGGTCGCGTTCGATGAGCTGAACCCGATGCGCAGCCTGCGGGAGGGGCTCAGGTTCTGTCTTGCGCAGCGCGGGCGCACGATCTCACCGAGGTGATCCGCGGAGCTCCGGTCCGCGCGCGGCGTCGCGCAAGGCGGCGCCCTGAGCCGCAGCGACGCCCCGCGGCGGAGCGCTCGGCCGCTCGCCTCGGCGTGATGATCCGCGCGGCGTCGCCTTTGCGGAGTGCAGCCGGTGCGCCAAGGGATATTCTGTTCCAGCGCATGGAGAACGCGACGATTCCGGCTCGCTTCCAGGACACCGCAGACGCCCGCCGTCGCTTCGGCGACCAGCTCGATCGCCTGGGGCCCTTCCTGCTCCGCGTCGATCCGGCGGCCGACGCCGTCGTGGAGTCGTTCGCGTCGATGTCCCCGGGCCAGGGCTTCCGCCTCCTGGAGGCTGCCCTCGCGCGCGGCATCGACGATGACCGCACGGCGAAAGAGGCGCCGGCCGAGCTGCGGGCGCTCTTCGCGTCGGTCGATCACGTGCCCCTCTGGGTGGACTGGGAGGCGGTGAACCGCGGCGGGGCGGCGTTCCTGCGCACGGGCTTCCTCGGAGGGATCCTGCTCGCGATGCAGTCGCTCGTCCTCGGGTACGCGTCGCCTGGCGGGAACAAGCCGCTCGTCTTGTCGGGGAGGCTCCGCGAGCAGGCCGCGCGCCGCCTCGCCGAGACGAGCCGGTTCGTCTACGCCGTGAGCCAGGCGAACGGAATGCGCCGCTCCGGCGAGGGCTTCGCGATCACCGTCAAGGTGCGCGTCATGCACGCGCAGGTGCGGCGCCTCATCCGCGCGAGCGGCCGGTGGCAGACGGCTCTCTGGGGCGAGCCGATCAACCAGCACGACATGGTGGCGACGGCGCTGCTCTTCTCGGTCGCGGTCATCGACGGCCTCGACAAGCTCGCCTACCGCTTCACGCCCGCCCAGAGGGAGGACCTCGTCCACCTGTGGCGCTACGTGGCCCACGTCATCGGCGTCGAGCCCGAGCTCATCCCCGGGTCCTACGCCGAGGCGCGAAGGCTGGCCGAAATGATCTTCGCGACGCAGGGCGCGCCGGACCACGACTCGCGCATGCTCGTGGACGCGCTGCTCACCGGCAAGGTCCGCAGCGCGCGCACCGCCGGCGAGCGCCGGAGCGCCGAGCGGTTCATGGCCATCTCCTGCAGCCTCTCCAGGGCCGTGCTGGGCGACGAGCTCGCCGAGCAGCTCGGCGTGCCCCGGCAGCGCGCGCCCCTCGTCGTGCCGCTGCTCCGCGCGATCGCCGCCGCGTCGAGCCGCGCGCACGCGCTGCCGCCCCTGCAGGATCTCGCGCTCGATCTCGGCGACCTCCGCTGGCGGCGCGTCATCTCCATGGGCCTCGGCGGCCGCCCGGCCGACTTCGCGCCTCCGGAGCGCTTGGCCGGCAGCGGCACCTGAGCGCACCTGAGCGGTCGCGCCGCTCGCAGGGCGAGGCGGCTGCGGCGCCGGATGTCCAGGGCGATGGCGTGGGAGCGGGCGCGGCAGTCGGGGTTGAACCGCCGTCCGGTTCTGCGGTACGAGACCTCCGGCATGGAGATCATCCCTTACGGCGGTTGGAAGCGCGCCGCGCGCCTCGTCTGCGGCGACACGGAGCTCGTCGTCACGCTCGACATCGGCCCGCGCATCATGCGGTACGGCGTCATCGGCGGCCCGAACGAGTTCTCCGAGATCCCCGAGGACCAGGGCGCGACAGGCGGGACCAAGTACAGGTTCTACGGCGGTCACCGGCTCTGGATCGGCCCCGAGGACGAGCAGCGGACGTTGCAGCCCGACAACGATCCGGTCGAGCACCGGGAGGAGAACGGCGCGCTCGTGCTCCGGACCGCGCCGGACAGGTACGGAATGCAGAAGGAGGTCCGCATCGCGGCGGACGCCGCGGCGGGCAGGTTCGTCATCGATCATGCGATCGAGAACCACAGCGCCTATGCCGTCGAGTTCGCCCCGTGGTCGCTCTCCGTGATGGCGGCCGGCGGCGAGTGCCTGTTCCCGCAGGCGCCGTTCGTCCCGCACCCCGATCGCGTCTTGCCGGCGCGGCCGCTCGTGCTGTGGTCGTATACCGACATGGCCGAGCCCCGGTGGACCTGGGGCAAGCGCGTGATCCGCCTGCGGCAGGTCGCCGGCAAGGACCCGCAGAAGGTGGGTGCGCTCGTGAGCCAGGGCTACGCGGCGTACGCGAACCACGGGAACGTGTTCCTGAAGCGGTTCCCGTTCATCGAGGGCGCCAGGTACCCGGACATGGGGTGCAACTTCGAGACGTTCACGAACGCGGACATGCTCGAGATCGAGTCGCTCGGCCCGCTGCAGCACGTGGAGCCCGGCGCCCGCGTGGAGCACCGGGAGGCGTGGTATCTCATCAAGGGCGCTCAGCCGCCCGCCGAGGACGGCGCGTGCGCGGACTGGCTCGAGGCGCTGGCGCAGGCGCGGCCGCTCTGAACCGCCGCTCCTGAGCGCGTGGCGTTCGGCTCTCCTCGCCATCGCCCATCGCGCCCCCGCGGGCGGCGGCGAACGGCGCTCAGGCCTCCACCTTGACGGCCGCGCGCCCCAGGAACCCCTCCACGAGCGCCACGCCGACGAGCTGGCCGGCGCTCCAGCAGGCCAGGCGGAGCGCGAGCGGCAATCCAGATTCGCCGTGCCCGGGACCCGCGGCACCCGTGGAAGGGTTGGCTCGTCCCGCGCGCTCGGCTATGCGGAGGCTCATGCCGCTCCACCCCCTCGCAGGCCGCAAGGCCCCTCCCGATGTGCTGATCGATCCCGACACGCTGCGCGCGCAGTACTACAGCGAGCGCCCCGACATGGGCGATCCGCAGCAGCGCGTCGCCTTCGGCACCTCAGGCCACCGCGGCTCGGCTGCCCGGCGCAGCTTCAACGAGGCGCACGTCCTCGCGATCGCGCAGGCCATCTGCGAGTACCGCGCGAAGGAGGGCACGACGGGCTCGCTCTACCTCGGCATGGACACGCACGCGCTCTCGGAGCCGGCGCAGCGCAGCGTCATCGAGGTCTTCGCGGCCAACGGCGTCGACGTCCTCATCGCCGAGCGGAGCGGCGTCACGCCGACGCCGGCCATCTCGCACGCGATCCTCACGGCCAACCGCGGGCGCACCTCGGGGCTCGCGGACGGCGTGGTGATCACGCCGTCGCACAACCCGCCCGACGACGGCGGCATCAAGTACAACCCGCCGAACGGCGGGCCGGCCGACACCGCCGTCACCGGCTGGATCGAGGATCGCGCCAACGAGCTGCTCCGCGAAGGCAACGCGGGCGTGAAGCGCACGCCCTACGAGGCCGCGCTGCGCGCGCCGACGACCCACCCGTACGATTTCATCGGCCCCTACGTCGCCGATCTCGGCAACGTGGTCGATCTCGAGGCCGTCCGCGGCGCGAAGCTGCGCATCGGCGTCGATCCGCTCGGCGGCTCGAACATCGCGTACTGGGCGCCTATCGCTGAGAAATTCGGGCTGGATATCACCGTGGTGAACCAGGCCGTCGACCCCACCTTCGGCTTCATGCCCCTCGATCACGACGGCAAGATCCGCATGGACTGCTCGTCGCCCCACGCGATGGCGAACCTCATCGCGCTCAAGGACGACTACGATCTCGCGTTCGGCAACGACGCCGACTCGGATCGCCACGGCATCGTCACGCGCAGCGCCGGGCTGATGAACCCGAACCATTACCTCGCCGTGGCGGTGTCCTACCTCTTCCGGAACCGCCCGCTCTGGCGGCCCGACGCGGCCGTGGGCAAGACGCTCGTCTCGAGCAGCATGATCGATCGGGTGGCGAAGGACCTCGGCCGCCCGCTCCGCGAGGTGCCGGTCGGCTTCAAGTGGTTCGTCGACGGGCTGCTCGACGGCTCGCTCGGCTTCGGCGGCGAGGAGAGCGCGGGCGCCTCGTTCCTGCGGAAGAACGGGCAGGTGTGGTCGACGGACAAGGACGGAATCCTCCTCGACCTGCTCGCCGCCGAGATCCTCGCCCGCACGGGGCGCGATCCGGCCGAGCACTACCGCGACCTCACCGCGCGGTTCGGCGCGCCGATCTACACGCGCATCGACGCGCCGGCCACGCCGAGCCAGAAGAGCGTGCTCAAGAAGCTCTCCCCCGACGCGGTGCGCGCCAAGACCCTCGCGGGCGAGCCGATCACCGCGAAGCTCACGCGCGCGCCCGGCAACGGCGGCGAGATCGGCGGGCTCAAGGTCGTCGCGGAGAACGGCTGGTTCGCCGCGCGCCCGTCGGGCACCGAGGACGTTTACAAGATCTACGCGGAGAGCTTCAAGGACCAGGCGCACCTCGATCGCGTGCTCGACGAGGCGCGCGCGATGGTCACCGACGCGCTGTCGGCCAAGTGAGCTTCCCGGGCGCCCCCGCGAACTCCTGATCTCCCGGCGCTCCGCCGGGGACTCCGCCACGCGCCCGCCCGCCCCCGGATGCGCCTCGCGCGACCAGCGCCGGGTCAGAACAGCGAGAGCTGCCGCCGCGCGCCCGTCATCTCATCGAAATCGGCCCCGCCCAGCCACCGCAGCACCGCGTCCGCGATCGGCTTGAGCTGCTGCGACACGTAATGGTCGTAGTCCGGCGGCGCGGTCGTCTGGCCCGCCGGCTCCGGGCCGGCGCGCGTGATCACATAGGCCACGATCCTCCCCGCGTCCCCGCCCAGCTTGCGGGCCGCCTTCACGTGCGGCGGCGTCGTCTTCGTGTAAGCGCCGAGCGGCTTCCTCAGCGCCTTCTTGTAGACGAGCTCCGCGTCGAACCGCCCCGCGCGGAGCTCCGTCACGAAGCTCCGCACGAAGCCCTCCACCGGGCGATCGTGGAAGACCAGGTCGAGCAGCTCCCGCTGGAAGCGCCGCGCCACCGCGCTCGCGTCGCGCCGCACCGCCTCGAGCCCGACGATCTCGAGCTTGTCGCCGCCCTCCCCGGCGACCAGGCCGGCATAGCGCTTCTTGCTGCCCTGCGCGGCGCCGCGCAGCTCGGGCAGGAGGAAGCGCGCATAGACCTTCTCGAACTCGAGCTCCAGCCGGCTCTCGCAGCCGAACGTCCTCGCGATCTCGGCGGCGACCGACCCGGAGATGGCCTCGCGGAGCTCCTCGGCCCGGGCGACGGCGCGCGCCGTGTCGGGCTCGCCGATATCGACGAAGAGAGAGTCGGTGTCTCCGTAAAGCACCCGGTGCCCGGCCCTCCGCACCGCCTCGGCCGTGCGCCGGATGACGTGCTGCCCGGCGCGCGTGATCGCGTTCGCGACCTCCGGGGAGAACAGGCGCGACGCGGGAGAGCCGAGCACGCCGAAGAGCGAGTTCATCAGGATCTTGATGGCCATCGCGCCCCGCTCGTCGCCCGCCCGCCGCGCCTCGGCCCGCTCGTCCCAGAGGCGCGCGACGAGCTCGGGCAAGATGCCCGGCTCGTCGCGCCGGAAGGCCGCGCCGCCCGGCGTCACGATGAGCGCCTCGGGCGGCCCGGCGCCCCCGGCGACGAACGTCAGCGGGTCGATGTTGAAGGTGCGAATGAGGCTCGGATAGAGGCTCTTGTAATCGTACACCACGATGTTGCGGTAGAGCCCCGGGAGCGAATCGAGCACCAGGCCGCCGGCGATCTCCGCCTCTCCCTCCGGCCCCTCCCTCGATACCGAGGGCGCGACCTTGCCGCGGGCGCGGAGCGCCGGCAGGTAGAGCGAGTCGATCGCGGCGATCTGCGCCCCCACGCGGTCGAGCTGCATTCCGGTGAGCAGGCTCCTCCGCACCGAGAGCTCGATGAGCCCCGTCTTCTCCAGCAGATCCCGGACGAGGCGCGCGTCCTCGAGGTTGTATTCCGCGAGCCGCGCCGGATCGTCGCGGTACGACGCCTCGATCTGCTCGCCCCGGTCGTCTGGGCCGAACAGCTTGCCGCGCCCGAGGATCGTCCGGGCGGCGGTCTCGAGGCGGTAATCGTCGAGCCGCAGGAAGGCGCCGCGGAGGAGCGCGAGGCCGTCGAGCACCACCCGCCCCGGCAGGACGGCGCGCGCCTCGCGCGAGAAGCCCGGATCGCGCAGGATCGTGATCTCGTCATCGCCCCTCCCGAGCGCGCACGGGAGCCCGGCGCGCCGGCAATAGCGCTGGATCGCGGGCAGATCGAAATCCGGGATGTTCCAGCCGGTGAGGACGTCGGGGTCCGCCTGGGCGACGAGCTCGAGGAAGCGCTCGAGGAGCGTCCGCTCGTCAGGGAAGCGCTCGACGAAGGAGGGGAGTCCGCCGGGCACCGGCTCGTCGCGGACGAGGAGGCAGCGCTCGCCGCCCGCCCCCGCGAGGCTGATGGCATAGAGGCTCTCGCCGTCGAGGCTCGTCTCGATATCGAGCGAGAGCACGCGGAGGCGGGGGACGAAGCTCGCGGGCACGAGCGTGGGATTGCGGTACACGCGCCCGACGCCCGGGCGGAGCTCGAAAGGCCCGGAGACCGCGAACGCCCCGCGGATGCCGCGATCGATGAGAAAGCGGTAGGGAAAGCGCACGTCCGCCTCGAGGGCGTCGGCGCCGGCCTCCGCCAGCCTGTCGCGCAGCGCCGCGACGTCCCGGGGGAGCGCCGCGTCGACGCGCAGGACCGGCTCTCCGTCGAGCGTCTCGAGCGCCTGCGGGGAGACGCGGCGGTCGGCGAGCCGCCGCGCGGCGTCCTCGTCGCGGGCGCGCACGAAGAAGTAGGGCCTGAACCTGTCCTCGATGACGAGCGCCGGCGCGCCGTCCTCCATCACCGCGTGGAGGTGGATCTCCGGGCACCCGGCGACGACGCGGGTCGTGGGCGTGAGGATGAAGCCGCGGTCAGGCATGTGCGAATTCGCGGAGGCCCCCAGGCGAGCTCTTCGCCAGCGCGCGAGGCGGCCCGGGGGCCGCGCCACGCTGCACTTGACCACCGGGACCGGCGCCCCGCAAGCCCCTCTCGCCCCCGGCGCAGGGGATTTCCCGGAGGAGCCCGATTGCCGAGGGAGCGGGGCCACCGCCGGAGAGGGCGCCTTTCGAGGAGGCGACCCTCCCTTGCACGGCCGATTGAACGGCGGATAACGGGCCCTCTTGGCTCGACGTGGAATCCCGAGACACGGCGCGGACGACTCGCCGGGTGTGCGGTGATCGCCCCGCGAGCGCGCCCGCGCGCAGCGCCATGAGCAGGGCAGTCCCTCGGTCTACGTCGAGAGTTACGTCGAGAGCGGGTCCGCCGCTTGCTTGACGTTCGAGACGTCGTGAGCCGCGGGCATCCACGGATCGGCCCGTGAAGCGCGCCGCGGAAATCCAGGAAGGGAATCCACCATGATGCGCCATCATTTCAAGCATCGCGTCGCGGTCACCGCCGCGCTCGCCGCGAGCGTCATCGGCAGCACCGCGCACGCGGGTGGGCGGGGAGGTCATGTCCATCAGGGCGCGCAGATCTCCCAGCAGCAGAGGCCGCAACTGGCGAGGCTGCAGCCAGCGGAGAGACGGGTATCGGACGGCGCCCTCGTCAAGGTGATCTCCGCGGCGAACCAGGGTGAGATCGCCCAGGCGAAGATCGCCCTCGAGCTGGCGAAGTCGCGCGAGGTGAAGGACTTCGCCCGGGAGATGATCAAGGCCCACACCCAGGCGGAGAACGACCTGGGCGCGCACCTCCGGCGCCTCGGGATCAAGGCGGAGCCGACGCGGGCGAGCGCCATGCTCGCCGCGCACTCGTCCATCATCGCGGCGCACCTCCGCGCGCAGCCGGTCGAGAGGTTCGACCAGGAGTACATCGCCATCCAGGTGAGGATGCACAGCTATGCCGTGCGGATTCTGGACGAGCAGGTCATCCCGCGGGTGAAAGACCAGGAGCTCAAGCAGGAGCTCCAGCGCATTCGCGACACGGCGGCGAGCCACCTGAAGCGGGCGCAGGCCATCCAGGCGACGCTGGCGGAGGGGAAGGAGCGCTAGATCCCGCGCGGCGGCCTCCCCAGGGTCAGGGGGCGAACACCGCGCGCATGCACCCCTCCGTGCGCGCCTCGAACAGGCGGTATCCGCGCGGCCCGTCATCCAGGCACATCCGGTGCGTCAGGAGGTACGACGGATCGACGTCGCCGCGCTGGATGTGATCGAGCAGCCGCGGGATGTACCGCTGTCCGTGCTGCTGACCGGTCCTGACGATGAGCGCCTTGTTCATGAGCGCGCCGAGCGGGATCTTGTCGGCGAACCCCGAATAGACGCCCACGATGGACACCGTGCCGCCCTTGCGGCACGCCAGCATCGCCTCGCGCAGCACGAGCGGGCGGTCGCTCTGCATCCGGAACGCCTGCTTCACCCGATCGACCGCGTGCTGCAGGCCCGTCCCGTCGGCCTCCATGCCCACCGCGTCGATGCAGGCGTCGGGGCCGCGCCCTCCCGTCATCTCGCGGAGCGCCTCCTGGACGTCGACCTCGGCGTAGTTGAGGGCGTCGGCGCCCCCGTGCGCCTTCGCCATCGCCAGTCGGTCCGCGATCCGGTCGATCGCGATGACGCGCTCGGCGCCGAGGAGATAGGCGCTCTTGATCGCCATCTGACCGACGCCCCCGCACCCCCAGACGGCCACGACCTGGCCCGGGCGGATGTCGCAGAGCTCGGCCGCCATGTAGCCCGTCGAGAGCGCGTCGGAGGCGAACAGGGCGCTCTCGTCCCGCACCCCGTCGGGGACCTTGAACGCGCCGTGATCGGCGAACGGCACGCGCACGTACTCGGCGTGGCTCCCCGCGAAGCCCCCGAAGGCGTGGGAGTAGCCGAAGATCGCGGCTGTCGTGTCCCCGAACACCCTGTCCGCCACCACGTGATGAGGATTCGAGTTCTCGCAGAGCGACCACAGCTCGCGCTGGCAATACGCGCACCGCCCACACCCGATGATCGACGCCACGACGACGCGATCGCCCCGCTGGACCCGCTTCACCTCCGCGCCGGTCTCCACGACCTCGCCGAGGAACTCGTGCCCGAGGATGTCGCCCTGCTTCATCGTCGGGACGTACCCGTGGAGCAGGTGCAGATCCGAGCCGCACACCGACGACAGCGAGACGCGGACGATGGCGTCGTGCGGGCTGATGAGCCTCGGCTCGGGCACCGACTCCACGACGATGTCATCCACCCCGTTCCAGCAGATCGCGCGCATGGTCACTCCCCCTCACGGTCTGTCCGGCCGGACGGCTGCCCCGCCGTCGTCGGGATCTCGCCGATCTCGATCCATTGCCTCAGCCGCCGCAGCTCGCCCCGCAGCTGCCGCCTGGGCAGCTCCGCGAGCAGCTCTCCCGCCGCGCGCGCGAGCCGCCCTCTCGGCCGCGCGCCGGGCAGCACCACCTTGATCTCCGTGCCCCCGTCGCCCGGCGCGGTCGCGAGCGAAACGACGCCTGCCGGCGTGCGCTCCGGGCCACCCGCGCCGGCCGCCCGGATCGTGGAGGCCTGCCTCTTCGCGCCGGCCTCCACGCGCCCGATGCTCGGCAGGAGGCGCCTCACGCCCGCCGCGTCCTGCAGCGCGTTCAGGACCGCCGCCCGCGCGCGGCTCACCGTGACGCTGCTCACGACCCGCGGGGCGCGGGCCCCGAACGCCCGCAGCGCCGACGCCGCGAGCTCGACCCCGAGCGCCGGCCGCTCCTCGGACAGCCCGGCGACCCGCTCGTAGATGCGGTATGCCGCCGTCTCCAGCCGGCTCAAGAGCAGCCCCGCGACTCCCCTCCTCCCCGGCAGCCGCGCGCAGCTCCCGCGCTGCGCCGCCGCGCTCTGCCGCTCTCTCCGCGGGGCTCTCTCCTGCTCCGTCGGGGGCGCGCCTTCGCCTTCGCTCCGCTCCCGGTCCGCGCTCTGCGCGCCCCTCTGCGCCGCGGCGCGCGCTCGCCGGCCAGCCTTCGCCCGTGCCATCTTTCCTCCTTCGAGCCTCGCCGAGAGAGCCCGCGAAGGCGCCTTGCAAGCAGGCGGCCACTCGCGCTGATCCAGGCGCTCACGTCTCAACGACGCTTCGAACGTGCCACCGCCGTCGCGAGCGGCCCCAACAAGGACATTCGCGCGAGCCTCGTCTCCAAGGCGAACGAAGGCGAACGAAGAGAAAGACGGATTGCAGAGAAGGAAGAAGAAGGTTGCAGGGCCTGAACTTCCAGGCGATACTCGCCGCGCCAGGACGCTCCTTGATTCAATTGACGTCCGGCCCAGCGCGAGCGCTGATTAGCATAACCTAGGTTCGGAGATATGAACGTATGAAGACTAGAATTTTCCTGCGTGCCTTTAACTTGACGGTGTGTGGACTGGCTGTCGCGGCGTTCGCGGCGTGTGGCGGCGACGACGATGGTGGCGGCGGCGGGAGCGGGGGCGCTGGCAGCGCCGGCAGCACCACCTCCTCGGGCAGCGTGGATCCGTCGACCACGACGGCGGCGAGCACGGGGACCACCGATCCCACCACGACCTCGACGGCTGCGAGCACCTCCGCGTCGACGGGCGCGGGCGCGGGCCCCCAGACGATCGAGATGATCGATGACATGGAGGACAACGACAACGCCATCCTCGCCGAGGGCGGGCGGGTCGGTTACTGGTACACCTTCAATGACGCGACGGAGGGGGCCACGCAGACCCCGCCGCCCGATCCGGAGGGGACCGGGGAAGAGCCTTTCACGATGACGGCGCTCGAGCCGGCGCGCGGGCAGAGCACGTACGCGGCGCGATCGTGGGGGACGGGCTTCACCGAGTGGGGCGCTGGCTTCGGCTTCGATCTGAACAGCCCCGAGGGGGTCAAGGCCTCCTATGACGCCTCGGCGTACACGGGAATCACCTTCTGGGCGAAGCTCGGCCCGGGCTCCGGCACGAGCGCGACCGTCATGATCTCGGACCCGGGGACGGATCCTGCCGGCGGTGCCTGCTCAGACAAGTGCGACGCGTGGCAGAAGACCTTCGCCGCCACCGAGGAGTGGCAGCAGTTCACCATTTCCTTCGCGGACCTGAAGCAGGGCGGCTGGGGCGATCCGGCGGGCACGGACCAGATCGACGCATCGAAGCTCTACTCGCTCCAGTTCCAGATCGGCAAGGCGCCCCAGTTCGACCTCTACATCGACGACCTCGGCTTCTACAACTGAGCGTCCTCGCCCGGGCCGCCCCGGGAGCCCTCGCGCCGGGGGCTCTCAACCACTCCTCTTCGCCCCCGGCGCTTCCCAGGGAACATGCGTGACGCGCGACACGCGACCGCGCGGCGCGGGTCGACGCGCGTCGACCCGAGCGCCCAGCTCCTCTTCGCGCTTCCAACAAAGTGCTTGCATCGCAGGCCCCTCCCAGGCGAACGTGGCCGCGCGCTGACGCCCCTTGCGCCCAGGACAATGCCTCTCCTCGAGCTCGCATCGATCACGAAGCAGTTCCCCGGGGTGAAAGCCCTCGATGGCGTCTCGTTCGACCTCCAGGAAGGCGAGATTCACGCCCTCTGCGGCGAGAACGGCGCGGGTAAGAGTACCCTCATCAAGATCCTCTGCGGCTACTACCCCGCAGGCACCTACGGCGGCGAGATCCGCTTGAACGGCGGCGTCGTGCAGTTCAGCAGCATGCGCAGCGCCGAGGAGCACCGGATCGCGCTGATCGCGCAGGAGCTCGCGCTCGTGCCCGATCTCACCGTCGCCGAGAACCTCGTGCTCGGGCGCGAGCCCATCCGCGGGGGGCTCATCGACTGGGACGCGGTGCGGGCCGTGGCGCGGGAGGCGCTCGCGCGCGTCGGGCTCGACATCGATCCCGAGCGCCCGATCAAGGAGCTGGGCATCGGCCAGCAGCAGATGGTCGAGATCGCGAAGGCGCTGCTCAAGGACGCGAAGATCCTCGTCCTCGACGAGCCCACAGCGGCGCTCACCGAGTCTGGCGTGAGGACGTTGCTCGGCCTGCTCCGCGACCTGCGCGCCCGCGGCGTCTCCTGCATCTACATCAGCCACCGGCTCGAGGAGGTCTTCGAGATCGCCGATCGCATCACGGTCCTCCGTGACGGGAAGTCGATCACGACCCAGCCGCGGACCGCGCTCACGCCCGACAACGTCATCTCGTACATGGTCGGCCGCGAGGTGACGAACCTCTATCCCTGCCCCCCGCCGCCGGAGGGCCCTGTCGCGATGTCGGTCCAGGGCTGGTCGGTCGAGGACGCGGGGCACCCCGGGCGGTACGTGCTGCGCGACGTGAGCTTCGAGGTGCGCGCCGGCGAGGTGCTGGGCGTCGGCGGCCTCATGGGCGCCGGCCGCACCGCGCTCCTCTCGACGATATTTGGCGCTGCAACGAGCCGCGTCACCGGCGCGATCTCGGTCCGAGGCGGACCCGCGACGCCGCCGTTCAGGGAGCCCGCGCAGGCGATCGACGCGGGCATCGCGCTCGTCAGCGAGGATCGCAAGCGCTACGGCCTCGTGCTCGAGGCGACCCTCCTCGACAACATCACGCTCGCGACCCTGCGGCGGTTCGTCAAGGGGCTCTTCCTCGATCACGCCGATCGGGAGGTCACTGCGGTCGAGCAGATGAAGGCGCTCCGGACCAAGGCGTCTGGGCCGCTCGCGCTCGCGAACCAGCTCTCGGGCGGCAACCAGCAGAAGATCGTGATCGGCAAATGGCTGATGACGGGGCCGCGCGTGCTGCTGCTCGACGAGCCGACCCGGGGAATCGACGTCGGGGCGAAGGCGGAGATCTACCAGCTCATCCACAAGCTCGCTTCGGATGGGCTCGCGGTGGTGCTCGTGTCCTCCGATCTACCGGAGCTGCTCGGCATGAGCCACCGCGTGCTGGTCCTCAACCAGGGCAGGCCGACGGCCTGCCTCGATCGGAAGGACGCGACCGCGGAGCGCGTGATGGCTGCTGCAACGAGGAAGGTGACGGAATGAGCGAGGCCAAGCTTCGCGTGCGTATCCCCTGGCGCGCCCTCTCGATGGTGGGCTCGCTCATCGCGATCTGGATTGCCTTCTCCATCACGACGGATGGGACGTTCGTGACGCCGCGCAACCTGACGCTCCTCGCGCGGCAGATGTCGGTGACCTCGATCCTGGCCATCGGCATGGTGATGGTCATCGTCTCGGGGCAGATCGATCTCTCGGTGGGCGCGCTCGCCGGTCTGCTCGGCGCCTCATCGGCGATGATCTACGTGAGCCTCGGCTGGCCGCTGCCGGCCGCCTTCGTCCTGCCGCTCCTGCTCGGGGCCGTCCTTGGCTTCGTGCAGGGCACCCTCGTGGCGCGGCTGCGGATTCCCCCCTTCATCGTCACGCTCGGCGGGATGCTCATCTTCCAGGGCTCCATGCTCGGCTTGACGGGCGGTGTGTCCATCTCGCCGGCGCGTCCTTACCTGTTCGTGGGCCAGGCGTACGTGCCGCACGCCCTCGGCTGGGCGGGCGCCGGCGTCCTCTGCGTCGGGCTGCTGTACAAGGCGGCGCGCGCGACCGGCTCGGCGCGCTACCCGTGGATCGGGCTCGCCGTGTTCTCCGTCGCGTTCGCCGCCCTGATGAACTCCTACGAGGGAGTCCCGTTCCCCGTGCTGGTCGTGCTCGTGCTCGCGACCGCGTTCACGGTGCTCGCGAAGCACACGACGTTCGGGCGGCACCTCTACGCGATCGGCGGCAACCGAGAGGCGGCCTTCTACTCCGGCATCAGCATCGATCGTCACCTCATCGCCGTGTTCACGCTGATGGGCGTGATGGCGGGCATCGCGGGCGTGGTGCTCACCGCCCGCGTCGGCTCCGCGACCTCGGACGCCGGCCGGATGATGGAGCTCGACGCGATCGCGGCCGCCGTGATCGGCGGCACGTCGCTCCTCGGCGGTCAGGGCACCATCTGGGGCGCGCTGCTCGGCGCGCTCGTCATGGCCTCGCTCGACAACGGCATGAGCCTGATGAACACGGAGAGCTTCTGGCAGCCGATCATCAAGGGCATCATCCTCATCCTGGCCGTCGGCATCGACATGGCCAGCCGCAAGACAAGAAGTCACTGAGCGGCGGCTCACCCGCTTCGGATACGGGCCCACCTCGACGTTTTCGGTGCTCAGCGCACTTGAGTGCGCTTCCGCGCCGAAAACGCCGATCTGGGCCCGTCTCCTGTGCGGGTGAGCCGCCGCTCGCGTCGCCCAGGGGAGCCGCCGCTTGCGTCGCCCAGGGGAGCCGCCGCGTGCTGAGCGGGTCATCAACAGAGCACCGGTAGGCCCCGGGAGAGGGGGTCCGCCGCGCGGCGCGGGGGATGGGCCGATGTTTGAGCCTGAGACGATGATCCTCCGGCGAAGCCGGAGGATCATCGTCTCAGGCGAGTTCGGCGGGGCCCCCGCGCCGCGCGGCGGACCCCCTCTCCCGGGGCCGTGCAGCCCGGCAGGACCTTCGGGCCGGGGCAGCCCGGCAGGACCTCACTGCGCCTGGACCGCCCCGAGCTCCGCGATCTCCTGCTCGATCTGCTCCCACTCCGCCATGAGCGCGTCGATGCGCGGCCCGAGCGCCACGTCCTCGGCCTGGAGCGCCGCGATCTCGGCCTGTCCGGTGCGCTCGAAGAAGCCGTCGCTGCAGTAGAGGTCGTGGATCGCCTTTTTTCGCGCCTCGGCCGCCTCGATGGACGCGAGCACCTTGTCGCGCCGCGCGGGCAGCTCCTTCTGCCGGTTGCGACGCCGCTTCTGCTCCTCCCAGGAGCCGCCCGCCTCGGCCGGCGCGGCCGCCTTCTGGTGGTCGCGCTTCGCCTTGAGCACCACCGTGTCGGCGTCGAGGTGATCGTCGCCGCAGCCGGCCAGGTACTCCTCGTAGGTGCCTGGGAAATCGCGCGGCCCGCTCGGCGTGACCTCGAGGATGCGCGTCGCCAGCTCGGACACGAAATAGCGATCGTGCGAGACGAAGAGCACCGTCCCCTCGAACGCCTTGAGCCCCTCGACGAGCCCCTGGATCGCCTCGAGGTCGAGGTGGTTGGTCGGCTCGTCGAGCACGAGCACGTTGGGCCGCTCGACGATGATCCGGCAGAAGATGAGCCGCGCCGCCTCGCCGCCGGAGAGCGAGCCGACGCTCTTCTCGACGTCGTTGCCAGAGAACAGCGCCTTGCCGAGCTGGCCGCGGACGTAGCTCGGCGACTCGTCGGGGCACGCCGCCCACAGGAAGGAGAGCGGCGTCATCGACCCGTCGACGAGCAGCTCGCGGTGATCCTGGGCGAAGTAGCCGACGCGGGCCTCGTGCCCCCACGACGCGCCGCCGGCGTCGGCCGCGAGCCGGCCCACGAGGATCTTGAGCAGGGTCGATTTGCCTAGCCCGTTCGGCCCGATCACCGCGACCCGCTCGCCCCGCCGCACAGACAGCGAGACGTCGCGCAGCACCTGCTTCGCGCCGTACGATTTCGAGATCCCCTTCGCCTCGAGCACGTCGCGCCCGCTCGGCCTCTGGATCGCGAACCGGAACACAGGTGAACGCCGCGACGTGTCGGCGAGCTCCTCGACCTCGATCTTCTCGATCTGCTTGAGCCGGCTCTGCGCCTGGCGCGCCTTCGTCGCCTTCGCGCCGAACCGCTCCACGAACGCGCGCTTGTCCGCGATGATCTTCTCGGCGCGGGCGATCTCGGCCTGCTTGCGCTCGCGGATCGCCTGCTTCTCGACGACGAACGCGGCGTAGTTGCCCGTGTAGAGCGTGATGGTCTCGTAGTCGACGTCGAGGATGTGCGTGGCGACGTTGTCGAGGAAGCGCTGGTCGTGGGAGATGACGAGCGCGCAGCCCTTGTAGCCGGCGAGGAACTTCTCGAGCCAGCGGATGGAGAGGATGTCGAGGTGGTTCGTGGGCTCGTCGAGCAGCAGCACGTCCGCGCCGCCGAGGAGCACCTGCGCGAGCAGCACGCGCAGCTTGAAGCCGCCCGAGAGCGTGGAGAGCGGCCTCCGGTGCGCCTCCACGGGGATGCCGAGCCCCTCGAGGACGGCGCTCGCGCGCGCCTCCAGCGTGTACCCGTCGTGGGCGCGGATGCGATCCTCCAGGTCGGCCACCCGGCCGGCGTCGCCGCCGTCCTCCGCGAGGCGCCGCGACTCGACGAGCGCCTCCCACACGACGCGATCACCCATCATCGCGAGATCCAGGATGATCTGGTCGTCGCTGAGGAACCGGTCCTGCCGGAGCACGCCCACGCGGGCGTCCTTCGGGACGCTGACGCTCCCGTCGCTCGCGGGCTCGTCGCCCGCCACGATCTTCAGGAAGGTGGTCTTCCCCGAGCCGTTCGCGCCCACCAGGCCGTAGCGGGACCCGGCGTTCAGCTTGAGCGAGACGCCCTCGAAGAGGGTCCGATCACCGAATGATTTTGCGAGGTTCGAGGTTCCGAGCATGGCGCTGTGGGGGCTTGGGTCGCGGGGCGTGGGGCTCCGCGGGCCGGGGCGGCGCGCCGTCAGCGGCGCGGCGGGGCGCACAGGCATAGCACCGCGCTCCGGGCGGGAGCCTGTGTTCGTGCGTCAGCGCGGCGCGCGGCGCGCGACGCCGGCGTGGCGCGCGCCCGGCCGGCGGGGAGGCCCGCCGGCCGGACGCCGAGGCGTCAATTGATCTCCGGGCACAGGAGCTTGTCCGAGGCGGCGTCCTTGTTGTTCCCGTCGTTGCACTCGTCGATCGCCCCGTCCGGATCGACGACGGCGTAGATCAGGATCGACAGGTTCGACGGGAACTGTTCGATGGTGGCGGTGAGATCCACGCTCGCCCCTGGCGCGATCGGCCCCGGGATGACCTCCTCGTGGAGCACCGTCCCGCCCTGGCCGGGGTCGCCCGCGTAGTACCGGATCCGCACGTCGCTGGCCGGCGCGGAGCCGGCGTTGGTGACGGTCGTCGGGACGTCGACCTGCTTCCTGTCGCACTTCGCGCCGGTCACCCGGCCGATCTCGATCTGGAGGTCCGGGCGCGCGCTGCCGGCGTCGAGCGGCGCGGTGAGCGCGTTGTTGTCCTCGTGGCACTCGCGCTCGACGGCGTCCTCGTCGACGACCGCGCGCAGGCGGGCGGGCAGCGTCCCCTGCGCGTTGTTCGCGGCGTCGTACCTCACCGTCAGGAGCAGCGAGCTGTGCGGCTCGATGCTGCTCTGGAGGACGAACTGCAGCGGGGCGAGGTCCTCACCGTAGAGCGGCTCATCAACGTCCGGCGTGTCCCACTCGCCGTAGAAGTTGATGGCGACGCCGGGGCCCACGCGGAGATCGCCGAGGTTCTCGACGCGCACCGTGATGGCGATCTCGTCGGTGAGCTCGCCGCAGGTCGCGTCCGGGGACGAGACCTGGATGCCGCTCAGCGCGAGATCCGGCGCGATGCCGTACGACCGCGGGTTCGAGCGGTAGGTGTTGTAGACGCGGCCGCCGTACGCCTTCCAGCTCTCGGGCTCCCGCACGGGGATGCCGCCATTCTCGAGCACGTTCGTCACGTGGTAGCTGTGCTGGTTCCAGATGCGGCGCGCCGAGACCCAGAGGTCCTTCTGCGCGCCCCAGACCTCGAGGCCGTTGTTGTAGTCGGCGCCCTCCGAGCAGTGGTTGGACTCGTTCGAGGTGCCGAACACGATCTCCGCGTTGCCGTCGTTGTCGACGTCGGCGACGATCGGGTACTCGGACCGGGTGCGGCTCGGCGAGTGCTCCTTGAACAGGACGTCGGCCGTCACGCCGTCGTAGATGCGGAAGTAGCACTCGTCGTTGTAGATGACCTCGGCGGCGCCGTCGCCGTTGAAGTCGAACACGCTCGACCCGGTGGTGCGGCTCGAGTCGTCCTCGGTCAAGCGCTGCCAGCCGTTGTGGTAGCAGACGCAGGTGCCCCGCTGCTGGTTGCACGTCGCCGCGCCCGGGGCGCCGCAGTCCTCGTCGGTGGTGCACGGCTTCCCGTTCGGGGTCCGCGGCGGGTTGCCCTGGAGCCCCGTCCCCGCGTCGGTGAACGCGTTGGGCCACGCCGGGCACTCGGCCGTCGGCTCCTGGAGATCGAACATCATGTAGCGGAGGCCGAACGCCGTGCCGACCTCCGGGAAGCCGTCGCCGTCGAAGTCGTCCACGTTCGGGGCGCCGCCGTCGAAGGTGGTGCCCTCGGCCGTCATCACCTGGTGGCGCTGGATGGTGCCGTTCTGCCCGTTGAGCACGAAGAAGTGCCCGTTGTTGAACAGGATCACCTCCGGGCGCTGATCGAGCGGGTTGTTCGGCCCGGGCGCGGCGGCCTGGTTGCGCCCGAGGATGTCGGCCACGGCGCAGAGGCCGTCTCGCTGCGCGTTCGGGATCTGGGCCGTGCCGTTGACGATCTGCCCGTCCCAGAGCTCGAGGAGCCTCCCCTCGCAGAACGCCGTCGCGTCCTCGTTGGCGTAGGGCGGCGTGCACCCGGCCCTGCTCGTCACGCCGGCCGGCGGGCGGGGCAGCCGGTAGGCGGTGCTGCCCGCGACGATCTCCAGCCGGGGGTCGTCGTCGAGGTTCGCGACGCACGCGATGGGCCCGAGCCGGTTCTGCGGGTTCGTCGGTGACCCCTGTATCCCTTGCGCCTTGTCGCCCTTGAAGTGGTCGACGATCGAGAGCTCGCGGGTGTCCTTGTCGACGCTGAGCGTGAACACGTGCGGCCCGACCACGATCTCCGGGAGCCCCTCTCCGTCGATGTTGGCGAGCGCGGGCGACGGCTCGTTGTAGCCCGTCCAGATCTCGTTCACGAGGACCTTGGTCTCGCCCGTGTTGCTGAAGATCTGGAGCCCTGTCTTCGTCACCTCCGTGGCCCCAGACCCCGTCACGACGGCGGTGATCGCGACGATCTCGGGGACGCCGTCGCCGTCGAGATCACCGACGGCGAGCCCGGCGGTCGGCATCAGCGTCGCGTCGGCGCAGGCGTAGGGCGCGTCGATGGGGTCGCCTTCGTGCCAGACCTGCGCGCCGAGCACCGCGAAGTAGTTCTCTCCCTTGCGGGGCCCGCCGCCGTGGATCGCCCGGAGGACGCCCTGCTTGCCGAAATTCGAGCCGCAGAACGTCGTGAAGATGATCTCGGGGAAGTCGAGCTCGTTGATGAGCCCGTCGCCGTTGTCGTCGTCGAGGTTGGCGACAAGCGGCGTCATGACGGTCTGCGCCGAGGTCTTGAACGGGCTGTTGGCGGCGTCGGAGTTGGCGCGGTTCTGCCCTCCCCACTGGATCTCGTTCTGCGGCAGGGCGCCCGCGAACGGCTCCGGCGGCAAGAGGCACGTCGGCGCGGCGCCGGTGCCTGCGCAGGAGCCGACCTCGCAGGCGGCGTACGTCGGGCAGTCCCAGTCGTCCTCGCAGGGGCAGCTGGCGTGCCCGGCGCCGTCGTCGGTGCACGTGCTCTCGAAGTAGGCCTCTCCGCCGCACGTGAAGAGCTCGCTCGTCGTGCTGCCGTTCGACACGCACAGCCGGAGGCTGTCGCCGTCGCACGTCCGCGCTCCGGCCGTGCAGGCGTCGACGACGCAGATGGTGCCGTTGCAGAACTGGTCGACGGCGCACTGGAGGTCGCTCTCGCAGGCGATATCGACGCAGCGCGCGCCCGCATCCGGGGGCGTCTCGCACACCTCGGTCGCGTCGCAGGTGAGGTCGTCGCACGTGTTGTTGACGCAGGTGCCTTGTCCGTCCTCCTCCTCGCAGTGCTGGTCGGCCCGGCAGCTCACGCCCTCACAGCCAGTCCCGCCGCCGGCGCCGCCCGAGGCGGCCATCGACCCGACGAACCCGCCGCCTTCGCTCGAGCTGCTGCTCGCGCCGCCGTCGCCCCCGCCGCCATCGCCGGGCGGCATCACGACATCCGGATCGCCGCCGCAGGCGGCTACAGCGAACAAAAACCAAGGAAGGGCGCGGGGAAGCAACCGCCGGGGGCACGTGGGCATGAGGCGATTGTACGAGCGCGCTGTCGGCATGGAAGCGCGTTCGCGCGCGGGATCGTGCGGCGAGTGGGAGCTCTGCCCACGATGGCCACGATGGACGTCGCTTTGCGGCAGGGGGCAGCTGCGCGGCGGAATGGGCGCGCGGACCGCCCTGGGGGCCGTGGGGACGGCCGTTCCGGGAGGGGCCGGGCTCAGCGGGCGTGCGGGAACGACGGTTCGACTTGGCGGCGCCAGCGTCGCTGCTCTGTCACGATCCGGCCCAGAGCACTGTGGCGCCGTAGCGAGTGAGCAGCTCGTCCACTGTGACGAGCGCTGCGCCTTCGCAAAGCGCCTGTGCCACGAGGAGGCGATCGAAGGGATCTCGGTGATGGTACGGCAAGGCGGCGGACGAGATCGCGTGACGGGAGGTCACGGGGAGCTCGATCGCTTCGAGCGCGGCGATGACCCGCGGGACGAGGAGCTCCGGCTTTTCGGGGAGCGGGAGCTTGCCGATCGCGTACTTGACCGCGATCTCCCAGGCGCTTGCGGCGGAGATCAGGAGGGTGTTGTGAGGATCCTCGATGGCCTGACGGGCCGTCGCGGCGATGCGCTCCGGCGTGAGCACAGCCCAGAGCCACACATGGGTGTCAAGGAGCAGCTTCACGTCTCGTCATCTCCCTCGAAAGCGCGCAGCATGTCCTCGGGCAGGGGAGCGTCAAAATCGTCAGGGACGTCGAACAGGCCTCGGAGCGCCCCGAGCGTGCGCGTCGGTGGCGTGAGCCTGCGCGGGGCCGACTCCTCCTCGAGGATGATCACCTCGACGTTCTTGCCCGCGAGCGCCGAGAGCTCCGGGATGTGGAGGATATCGGAGGTGACCTGGGTGCGAATGCGGATCGCGTTGGCCATGGTGGGCAGGAGGGACTGTAGCGCACGTCAGGAGCCTCGCGGCGCGCCGCCGAAAGCGCGCGGCGGCAAAAGGCGAGCGGGAGGGACCTCCACGCCTCACGCCCCGCCGCTCTCCAGCGCCTCTTGCAGCGCGCGCACCTCGCGCGCGAACGCGGGCTCGGTGCGCAGCGCGGCCGTCCGCTCATCCGGCAGCGCCAGCGTGCGGTCGGCGACGACGCGCGCCGGCCGCGGGGACAGGACGACGGCGCGCTCGGCGAGGTAGGCGGCCTCGGTGATCGAGTGGGTCACGAAGAGCACCGTCATGCCGAGCTCGGCCCAGAGCGCGCGGAGCTCGTCGTCGAGCCGGCTCCTCGTGAGCTCGTCGAGCGCGGCGAACGGCTCGTCGAGCAGGAGCAGCCGCGGGCGCGTGACCAGCGCGCGGGCCAGCGATACGCGCATGCGCATGCCGCCGGAGAGCTCGGCCGGGTAGCGCGCGCCCGCGTCGGCCAGGCCGACCTGGACGAGCGCGGCCCGCGCCGCCGCGTGGCGCTCGTCGAGCGGCGCGCCGGCGAGCTCGAGCGGCAGGGCGGCGTTCTCGAGGACGCTCCGCCAGGGCAGGAGGTGGGCGTCCTGGAAGACGTACGCGAGGGGCGCGCGCGCGCCGCCTGCGCCGCTTCCGCCGCCCTGCGTCTCCTCGGCCTCCACGACTGCCGCGCCGGTGTCGGCGCGGTCCAGCCCGGCGACGAGCCGCAGCAGGGTGGATTTGCCGCACCCGGAGGGCCCGAGCAGCGCGACGAACGCGCCGGGCGCGATGTCGAGATCGATGCCGTCGATCGCGATCACGCCGGGGGCGCCGTCCCTCGGCCCTCGGCCCGCGTCGTCCAGCACCGGGAAGACGCGCCGGACGCCGGTCAGCCGCACGCGGACGCCGCCGCTCGTCCTGGCCTTGTTCGTCTGCATCTGCGCCCGGCGTTCTATCCGCGCCGCCGCCGGTTGACCAGGCGCTCGTGCGCCGCGCGCCCTCAGCTCGCCGAGGCCGTTCGCACGCAGCGGAAACCGCCGCCGGCGAAGCGGTAGTGCGCCTCGAAGCTCGTGCGCGCCCAGGTGCGGAGCGACTGCGCGCCGTACATCCACGAGCCGCCGCGCATCACGAGCAGCGGCCGATCCGAAGGCCGCGTGTTGCGCGGGTTGTGGGAGGGGCCGTCCGCGTAGAAGTGCGGATCGTCGTAGTCCTCGCACCACTCCCACACGTTGCCGGCGAGGTCGAGGATGCCATACGGGGAGGCGCCCCCCGGCAGCGAGCCGACGGGCACCGTCCCGCCCTCGCGGTTGTCGTAGTTCGCGCGCGTGGGCCCGGGCTCGGCGCGCCCCCACGGGTATTTGCGGCCGTCGGTGCCGCGCGCGGCCTTCTCCCACTCGGCCTCGGTCGGCAGGCGCTTGCCGGCCCAGTTGGCGTAGGCCCGCGCGTCGTCCCACGACACGTACACAACCGGGTGGTCCTCGAGGCCCGCGGGGATCTCGCCGCGCCTGAAATGGGCGAGGAGCCGGCTCGCGTCGTCGTCGTCGGGGCGGTACCCGGTCACGTCGAGGAACGCCTTGAACTGGCGGTTCGTGACCGGCGTGCGATCCATGTAGAAGGCGTCGACATGGACCTTCCTGCGCTGCTGCCCGCTCAGGAACGGCCCGCCGGGGACGAGGATCATCTGCTCGCCGGTCTTCTCGCGGACCGTCGGCGCGAGCTCGCGCCCATCGGACGAGGGCCGCGACGGGGCGGGCGAGAACTCCGAGAGCGCCTCGTCGAGCCGCGCCCGGAACTCCGCGCACGACGCCGGCCGCCCTGCCGGGTCCTTCGACAGCGCGTCGAGCACGAGCCGGTCGAGGGCCGGCGGGATGTCGGGGCGCAGCGACGAGGGGGGCGCCGGGGCGTCGGCGACGTGGGCCATCATCACGGCGAAGTGGTTGGGGCTGTCGAACGGCACCTGCCCTGTCGTCAGCTTGTAGAGCGTCACGCCGAGAGAGTAGATGTCCGAGCGCCGATCCGCGGCGTGGGGGCTCTTCACCTGCTCGGGCGACATGTAACAACACGTCCCGAGGAACGCGCCGCTCAGCGTGTACGTCGTCCCCTCCAGGATCTTGGCGATGCCGAAGTCGACGATCTTGGGGGAGAGGCCGTCTTTCCCGGTCGTGACGAGGATGTTGTCGGGCTTGAGGTCGCGGTGGATGATGCCCATGCGGTGCCCCTCGTCCATCGCCTCGAGGACGCCGCCGAACAGCGCGCGGATCTCCTGGAACGGGATGCGCCCGCGCCACCGCTCGAGGTGCCGCACCAGCGTCGACCCGTCGACGTACTCCATGACGATCGCGAGCAGGTGATCGCGCTCGACGAAATCGTAGACGGCGACCACGTTGTCGTGGCTCCAGGAGCGGAGCACCCGCGCTTCCCGCGCGAACCGCCGCCGGATCTCCGGGTTGCCGCAGAGGTTCGAGTGCAGGCATTTGACGGCCACGACGCGCTCGCGCGCCCGGTCGTAAGCGCGGTAGACGACGCCCATGCCGCCCTCGCCGAGCGTCGACTCGATGCGATAGACGCTGATCTCCGTCCCGGGCAAGAGCCGCACCGGCGGCAGCGGCAGGGAGGTTGGCGGCAGCCCGACGGCGCCGGGCTGCGTCGCGGGGAACGCCGTCGGGGCGAGGGCGGGGCCGGGATCCGGGGCGGTGACGAGCCGGCCGCACGAGGGGCAGAAGCGGGCGTTCTCCGGGAGCGGAGCGCTGCAGCCGGCGCACCGGGGAGGCGAGTCCTGGCCCATCGGTGGCCCGGGAGTCTCGCACAGGTCGGGGCGGCCGTGGGCGGCGAATGTGCGGCGCCCCGGAGCCGGTGACATCGACGGAGGTGATGTAAGATCCGGCCCATGGACGACTGGCTCCACCGCGCGCCGACCGCCTTTCGCGGCAAGCGCATCTTCCGGCTCGGGCTCGCGGCGAACTACGGCATCGACGAGGGCGGGGTGCGCGCGGCGATGGACCGGGGCGTCAACCTCTTCCTCTGGACGATGCGCTCGGGCGGGCTCGGCAACCCGCTGCGCGAGGCGCTGAAGGGGCGCCGCGACAGCGTGGCGGTGGTCGGCTTCGCGCAGGCCGGCTGGTTCGGCTGGGGCGTGCGCCGGGGCGCCGAGAAGCTGCTCCGGGAGCTCGGGACCGACCACCTCGATGTCTATCTGCTCGGCTGGCTCGGCGTCGGGTCTGCCTGGACGAGCGCGACCGAGCGCGAGCTCGTGCACCTGCGCGAGAGCGGCAAGGTGCGGGCGCTCGGGGTGAGCATCCACGATCGCGCGCGGGCAGGCAGCCTGGCCGAGTCGTCGCCGCTCGACCTGCTCATGATCCGCTACAACGCCGCGCACCCCGGCGCGGAGCGTGACATCTTCCCGCGCGTGCGCGACGCGAAGCCGAGCATCCTCGCCTACACGGCGACGGCGTGGCGTCGGCTGCTGAAGCAGCCGAAGGGCTGGGATCGCCCGGCGATGACGGCCGGCGACTGCTATCGATTCCAGCTCTCCAGCCCGCACGTGGATCTCGCGCTGACGGGGCCGAAGAGCCGCGCCGAGGTGGAGGCGAACCTCGACGCGCTCGCGAAGGGCCCGCTCACCGCCGACGAGGAGGCGTGGATGCGGGAGTTCGGGCGCGCCGTGCACGGGTGAGGGGGGAGGCGTCGGTGGATCGGCTGATCATCGCGAGCACCGTTGTTCTGCCGGCGGAGGCGGCGCGCTCGCTCTCGGAGGGCGTCGCTCCGCACGCGCTCGAGCTGGCCGCGGCGCGCTCGGCGAAGAACCTCGCCGTCGTCGCGCCGGATCCGCTCGTCCTGGGCGCCGAGGTCGTCTTTGGCCAGCCGCACCCGGACGACGTGTGCGCGGCGCCGCGGCTCCGCTGGGTGCACCTCAGCACCGCGGGGTACGCCCGCTACGACGTGGCGGCCGTGCGCGCCGCGCTCGCCGCCCGCGGCGCCGCCCTGACGACGAGCAGCGGTGTCTACGCCGATCCCTGCGCGGAGCACGCGCTCGCGTTCCTGCTCTCGGCCTCGCGGCGGCTGCCCGAGTGCCTCGAGAACCAGCTCGGTCCGCGCGGCTGGCCCGACGCCTCCGTGCGGTCGAGGAGCGCGCTCCTGCGCGGCCGGCGGGTGCTCCTCCTCGGCTTCGGCGCCATCGGCCGCCGCCTCGCCGAGCTGCTCGCCCCGTTCGATGTGGATCTGCGCGTCCTGCGCGCCCGCCCCCGCGGCGGCGAGACCTTCCGCGTGGTCGTGAGGGAGGAGCTGGGCGACGCCTTCGCCTGGGCGGATCACGTGGTCTCGAGCCTGCCCGAGGCCGAGGGCACGCGGCGGCTGGTCTCGGCCGCGCTGCTCGGGCGGATGCGGCCGGACGCGTGGTTCTACAACGTCGGCCGGGGCATCACGGTGGACCAGGCCGCGCTGCTCGAGGCGCTCGAGGCGCGCCGCATCGCGGGCGCGTACATCGACGTGACGGATCCCGAGCCGCTGCCGCCGGAGCACCCGCTCTGGCGCGCCCCGGGCTGCACCATCACGCCGCACACAGCTGGCGGGCGGCGCGAGGAGCCGATGGCGCAGGTCGAGCATTTCCTGGCGAACCTGCGGCGGTTCGAGCGGGGGGAGCCGCTCGTCGACCGGGTGATCTGAGGCGGCGGCGCGCGCGGGCAGCGGGCGGCGCGTCACTCCAGCCGGAGCTGATACCGAGGCAACGGGTCTCTGCTCGTCCCCTGCAGCCACCTGGCGTCGTGCCGCCACGCGCCATTCACCTCCTCGCGGCAGCGCGTCTCGACCGTCATCGTCCCCCCGGAGAACAGGAGGAGATTGTACTGGAGGGGGTATCCCGGCACCCATTGCCGCGCGGGCGCGCCGAAGGTGCCGGCGGAGGCGAGCTCGAGCCGCCTGCCGCCCGGGCTCATGTCGCACCGTGATGAGCTCATCGCGATGCGTGAATCGGATGTTCGCCGCTTGCTCTCCTTTGATGATCAGCTCGGCGATCTTGACGTCCTTCTGGCGATCCATCTGGATGATCCGGAATCGGCCGGAGAGGTCGGGCAGCGCCTCAATGAACGAGCTACCGATCGGGTTGATCCCTATGAGGGTCACCTTGGCCTAAGGCCGCTCCTGATCCGCGAGGATCTTCATACGGCAGCCGGCGCAGAGCGAGACAAGGGGCGCGTCGGCGTGCCGCGGGCACACCTCGCCCTCCGGGCGTTGATCTGGCCCGGGATGTTGTCGCGATGCGCTACGCGGCGTCGCCGAGCGCCTTGTGGCGCAGGACGGTGTTCTTCCAGTACGGCGGTCCCCGGTCGGGTGAGCGACCAGGAACGTCGGTCGGCTCGCCGAGCGCGGAGAGGAAGCGGGCGATGCTGCTTGGCTCGGTCACCATGGCGGCTCTCGCGCACCCTGCCGTAAATTACCAGCGGTAGTGCTGCCCTCACGGTGGAAAGATGCCGACAGCCTGGAGCGATCTCCGGCGTGGGTTGCTTCATTTCGAGAATCGGCGCGTGCCTTGTTGCGAGAACGACCTTTCTCGCCCTATTCTTCGACGATGATGCATTCGAGCCGACGCCACTTTGGTCGCCAAGCGTTGATGAGCATGCTGCTGCTCGCCGTAGCCGGTGTCGAGCGGAGCGCCCGGGCGGACGGGGTGGTACCCCTGGAATTGACGGCAAAGCTCGTTGAAATTCCCTCCAAAATGCCCCCCGATGACCTGTACGATTACGCCTACGTGATGCGCTACCAGGTCCAGGGCGGGCCGCTCGACAAGCAGTTCATCCTTGTCGCGCACTACAAGCCGCTCGTGCCGCGCTCCAAGATCAAGGACAAGATGAAGGAGCAGGTCGGCGGCAAGCTGCGCAGCTTCAACCAAGGCGACGTTCACCAGATGAAACTGACGGCTGATCTGAAAGCCATCTGGAAAGGTGCACTCGTAGACGAATATGCTGCTACGGATCGCGGGAGCGTTCGCTATTGGTGCCTCCAGGTCGACCCAGCTTGACCTCGCGCTTGGGAGAAACTCGATTGAACTTCAGACGACTACGTGTCCCGGGCGCCTGGCTGGTCACATGTGGTTTGGCCGCGGTCGCCAGCTTCCCGTTCATTGCGGCCGAGCGCGCGGCTCGGCAAAACGATGTGCGAGTGGCCCGCCTGGAGGCGACTCTCGGCGAGCGAGGCGGCGCGCTCGCCGAGCTCGGACCAGCGCTGTCTTTACGAGTTTCACGGTTGGAAGGCCTGCTCTCGAGCTGGGAGACGATCGGCGGCTGCGGGGCCGGTAGCTCCACGGGCGCGGGGGGCGGAATCAAGTGGATCGGCCACAGCGTGACCGGGGGGCTATTCGAGCAGCAGACACTCGGCACGTACACTCACCTGGACGACGGCTACAACCTCAGCCTCAGCCCTCAAGTCTCGCGTAATTTGAACGAGAAATGGAATGTGGGGCTCGTGGTTCCGCTGCTCTACAAGTACTACCGCGACTACTACGGCCTGCCCGTGGACATCTCGAACTCCGGCGTGGGTGACGTCGCGGGGTTCGTCACGCGGCGCTTCGGCGAGATCAACTCCACCAGCCTGACGTTGCAGGTCGGTGTCCCGACCGGCGTGCACGACGCCCAGTACAAGAACGACTATCTCACGCAGGAAAAGCAGCTTGGCCTTGGCAAGGTGAGCGGCAGCCTGACGCTCGACCATACGATCGACAAGACGTGGGGGCTGATCGTGCTGGGCGGCTCGTTCGGCTACCGCGGCGGGGAAAACGAGCTGGGCAACTACCGCGCACCGGCGGCCGCGATCTACGGCTACTCGGGCTATTTCTGGGGGCCGCTGGTGCCGTCGCTCGGCCTGTCGCTGTCGCACTTCTTCGGTGCGGATCGTGACCGTGGGCTTGACCAGGAGGTGCAGCTGTGGGCAGTCACCGGCACGCTCGCCGTGGAGTGGTCGAACGCCTGGCTGGCGATCCTGGGGGGCGTGTCGCTGCCGCTCGGCTGGGACAAGCGCGGAGTCGTCGACGGCGCCGAGAGCAGCAGCCAGGGCGCGAGCCTGCAACCGTGGACGGCAGGCATCGGCTTCACCGTCTCACCGTTCTGAGAAGTGGTCATGTTGCCCGTCGCCGCCCTGCTCCGCCATCGCACGCCGCTCGTCGCGGCGTTGCTCGGCCTGGGTGCGGCCTCGACGGGGCTCGCGCCTTCGGCCGACGGTGACATCTGGTGGCATCTCGCGGCAGGTCGCGAAATGGTCGCTCGGCGTGGGCTCCTGTTCACCGATCCCTTCTCGGTCAGCGCGCAAGGGCGTGCCTGGGTCGACGTGCACTGGCTTTTTCAGCTCGCGGTGTACGCGGTGCACCAGGCGGTCGGCCTCGTCGGTCTTGTTCTGGTCAAGTGCGCGCTGATCGGCCTGGGCGCGGGCTTCCTCTACTTCGCGCTCGAAGCGCGGCGCGGCTCGTGGGCGAGGGGGCTCCTCGTGACGTCGCTGGTCGGCGGGCTCCTGGCGGCTCGCTCGCTCTTGCTCGTCCGGCCCGTGATAGGCACGCTCGTCCTGCTCGCGTTCTTCTGGTTCGCGCTCGAGCGCTTTCGGCGCGACGGCCGGGTCCGGCACCTGCTGCTATTGCCCTTGGCGCAGCTGGTCTGGGCGAATTTCCAGGGCCTTTCGGCGCTTGGCCCCGCGGTGATCGCGGCGTACGCGGTGGCGGCGCTCGGCTGGGCGAGCTTTGGCCAGACGCGTGCGTGGCCGTTTGCGCGCGAACACGCCGGTGCGCTGGCACCGTGGGCGCGGGTACAGCAGCTGTTCGCGACGCTAGGGGGGTGTTTGCTGGCGACGTGTCTCACGCCGTTTGGCTTGCGCGGCGCAGCGTTGCCGGCGCTGCTGCTCGGGCGCTTGTTGCCCGGCGAGCACCAGGTCTTCGCCCACGACGTGGCGGAGAACCTGCCGCCCTTCGAGCTCGAACGCCTGTCAGACGGCGAGTTCTGGCACTTCAAATGGTGTTTGGCGCTGCTCGCTCTGTCCGTGCTCCTGGCCGGGCGCCGCTTGAGACTGAGCCATGCGCTGCTGCTGCTCGGCTTCGCCGGGCTGGCGCTGATGAGCAACCGCAACGTGCTCCTGCTGTACTGGGTCGGGGCGCCGATCTTCGCGGTCAATCTGGCCCCGGCGCTCCGGCGGCTTTGTGTCTCGAGCTTTCGCCGCGCGGGCGTGCGCGTGGCGGTGGGTCTCAACGCGGTGCTCCTGAGCGCGCTGCTGCTCGTCTCGGCGTCGGCGGCGGCGCGCGAGCCGCCGCTGGCGGATCCGAGCCCGTTCCGGGTGCCGGCCGAAAGCGCTGCGCGCCTCGACGCGCTGCCCGGGGGCGACGTCTTTGCGGCCGATCATCACGGAGGCTACCTGATCTGGCGGCTCTATCCGCGGTTTCGGCCGTACATTGACACCCGGCTCGTGTTGCGCACCGCCGACGAGTTTGCCGAATACCTGAGGCTCGCGGACGAGCCAGAGCGCTTCGAAGCGTTTCAGGCGCGCCATTCCTTCGCCTACGTGGTCTTGCCGGTGATGTTCCCCGAGCGCTACCAGCGCTTGATTGGCCACCTCTACGCGAGCGCTGATTGGAAGCTACTCTACACGGACGGCTCGGAGGTGCTGTTTGCTCGCCGCGACCTCACGCCCGGCGTCGCGGAGCAGCCGTTCCGTGAAGCCAGCGAGACGGACCGCACCTTGGTCCAGCTGGGGCAGCGCTTCGCGGATTCCCCAAAGGTGCACGCCGCGGCACGTCTGAGCCTGGCCACGTTGCACGGCGTGCTCGGTCAGTTCGAGCAAGCGGAGCGTACGCTCGCGAGCCTCGACACGCCGCAAGCCCGGGCCCTCGAAGCGCGTCTTCGCTTCGCGGCGGGTGAGCTCGATGCCGCCGAGCGGCTCGCCCGGCAGAGCCTGATTTCCCAGGACGACGACGTCGGGAGCCTGAACCTCATGGCGTTGATCGCCCTGCGAAGGGGCGAATCGGCGCAAGGCCTGGGCTTTCTACGGCGTGCCTTGCGCGTCCGGCCTTTCGACCCCGAAGCGAGGCGGATTCTGGTGAACTTGGAGGAGAGTCGACGATGAAACCACTTCTCAACGTGAGCCTGTCCAGGTCTCGGTGGGCGCTCGTTTCCTTGTTCGCGCTGATCGGCGGGCTCGCCTGCGGGGTCGCCGAGCATCCACACGACACGCAGTCCGTCGGGACGGGGGACGACTTCGGGCCTTCGAGCGGCGCTGGAGCGGGGACCACCACGGGTGGAGCTTCGGTCGGCGGTGCCATGACCGCGGCGAACGGGAGCGGTGGCGGCGGGAGCAGCGGGACCGGCGACGCGGGGTCCGGCGGTGGGCCGGCGCCTTCGGGCGTGACCATCAACCTTGGAGGCGTTGACGTCCCGAGGGAGCGCGCGATCGCCTTCATTCATATCGGTCACTCCAACATGGCCGGTCGCGCCACGAGGCCCCAGAGCTCACGCCCGTTCCATTTCACGGAGACCCATCCGCACGCCTTCATGTACCACCCTGGCTCGGCGCCGGAGCTCGCGATCGAGCCGAAAACCGCGGGTGACACCGACGCCGGCGGGCCGGGTACGGCGCTGGTCAAGGAAGCCGCGATGCTCGCGCCCGACAACTATTTCATCTCGCTCGGATTTGGGTGGCCCTCGGCCTACTGCTCCCAGTTCGTTCCGGGCGGCCTCTACTACGACAAGCTGATCGCCGCACCGAAGGCTATCAAGGGGCGGGTGACCTTCGGCGGTATCTTCATCTATCTCGGGATCACCGAGCGACACGGCACTGCCGCCGATCGCTCCGGTTTTCCCGAATGCATCAATACTCTCGTGACCGCCATTCGCAACGACGTCGGCGAGCCCACGCTGCCTGCATTGATGAACGACTACGAGGTGGAAGGCTCGGGCGAGTTCGTGGTCGGCGGCGCCGTGGCGACCGCCATCCGTCCCGAGATCGAAAGGTGCCCGAGCGTGGTGTCGAACTTCGCGCTCGTCTCGGCCGAGGGTCTGGGCATGCAAGACGACCATCACTTCAATCTGGACGGCCATCGCACCTGGGTGCAACGCGCGCTCGCGACGATGAAGGACAAGGGCTGGCGCCCGTGGGCCCCGTGAGCCGCTGAGATGGTCTTTTCCAGCCATATCTTCCTGTTCTACTTCTTGCCGCTGGTACTGGCCGCGTACTACGCCCTGCCGGGCCGGGCCCGCACGGCCCTCATCGCCGTGTCGAGCTACGTATTTTACGGCTGGGCGAACCCGAGCTGGGCCGTGATCATGTTCTTCGGATCGAGCGTCGACTACGTGTGCGGCCTCTTGCTTCTGAAGATGTCACGGCTGCCCGACGTCGACGGCTTGCCGCCCGTGATCGGCCCCGAGGTCGTGCGGACCCGCCAGATGAAGCTGGTGCTGGCGACGTCCATCGTCACCAACCTCGGGCTGCTCGCGGCGTTCAAATACACGGGCTTCGTCGCCGAGAACATCAACGCGCTTGGCGCGCTCTTCGGCAGCTCGACGCAGATCGTGCCGGTCTTGCACGTCGTTTTGCCGGTGGGCATCTCCTTTTACACGTTCAAGGCGATGAGCTACGCCATCGACGTGTACCGCGGTGACGCCCGACCGATGCGGCGCTTCACCGACTACATGTGTTTCGAGGCCTTCTTCCCCGACTTGGTGGCGGGCCCCATCATCCGTTATGCGGCGATCGAGGAGCAGATGCGCGTGCGCCAGCACACGCTCGAGAAGTTCGCGCGCGGCGTCGCGTTCTTCTCGCTGGGGATGGGTAAGAAGATTCTGCTGGCCAACCCGATGGGGCACATCGCCGATACGGCGTTCGCCGGTGGCGCCAAGCACTTCTACGACGCGTGGTTCGGGCTGGTAGCTTACGCATTCCAGATCTACTTCGATTTCTCCGGCTACTCAGACATGGCCGTGGGCTTGGCGCTGATGCTCGGCTTCGTGCTGATCCAGAACTTCGACTCACCCTACAAGTCGCGCAGCATCACGGAGTTCTGGCGGCGCTGGCATATCAGCCTGTCCACGTGGCTGCGCGACTATTTGTACATTCCGCTCGGTGGCAACCGCAAAGGCCCCCTGCGCACGTACGCCAACTTGATGGCTGTCATGTTGCTCGGCGGGCTCTGGCACGGTGCCAGCTGGAACTTCGTCATCTGGGGCGGCATCCACGGTGGCATGCTCGGGGTGGAGCGCAGGCTCGGTAAAGCTCACCCGCTGCGCCGCCTGCCACCTGCTGTCGGCGTCGCCTTCACCTTCTTGATCGTGTGTTTGTCGTGGGTGTTCTTCCGCGCCAAGACGCTCGAGCAGGCGGTGACCTACCTGGGCTCGCTGTTTGGGCTCGCCGCCGTTTCGCCGGCGGCGGACGTCGTGGCGGGCGCATTCCACCCGCGGTACTACGTGGGGCTATTCGCTTTGGCCGCGGTCGTGATCTTCGGCATGCCCAACAGCTGGGAGCTCACGCGGCGCTTGTCCTTGCCACGTACCGCGTTCGTGACGGCCACGATGGCGCTCGCGACGTTGATGATGTGGACGCAGACCATCAACCCGTTTCTGTACTTTCAGTTCTGAGGCCGCGCGATGCAAAGTACCTTGCCTCCCTCGTCCTCCGCCATCGAACGCAGCGGCGGTCCGACCGACCCCACAGGCGACGAGCAGCTGCGCCGCGGTATCATCGCGACCGACGTGAGTCGCGGCGCGGCCTGGCTGCTCACGCTGCTGTTTCTGGGGGCGATCTACGCTGTTCCGCTCGCGCAGGCCTACCTCGAGAAGAGCGAGGGTGAGGAATCGCCTCTCGCGGATCTGGTGCGCCGCCCACCGACGGCCGAGAACCTGCGTCAGCTCGAGAAGGGCATCGAGGATGCCTCGTACGTCAAGGCCTGGGTCCAGCCCCGCGTGCAGCTGCTGCTCACTCGTCTAGGTCGTGTGGGCAACAAGCTCGCGGTCGTCGGGCACGGCGGCTGGCTCTATTACACGCCCGGTGTGCTGCACGTCGGCGGGCCCGGATTCCTGGAGCCCGAGGTGCTGCGGGGCCGCGCCAGGGAAGCCCTCGACGCAGGCCAGGAGCCCATCCACCCGGATCCGCGACCCGCCATCTTCGCGTTCCAGCAAGCGCTCGCGCAACGCGGGATCCGCCTCGTGCTCCTGCCGATGCCGGACAAGGCTGGGATCGAGCCCGGTCCACTTCTTGGGCGTGATGGGCGCGTCGAAATGGCGCAGAATGTCGACTACGACCGCTTCTTGAGCGAGCTTCGAGCCGCCGGCGTGGCCGTGCTCGACGCGCGCCGCAGCGTGCCTGAGCCCCGTACCGAGCCGCTCTTCCTCGCTCAAGATACGCATTATACGCCCGGCTACATGGAGCGCATCGCCGCCGACCTCGGCCAGCTCGTGATCGGGCTTGGGGTATTGCCAGAGCTGGCCGAGAAGCCCGTGATGCGCGGCGTTCCGCAGCAGGCTTCGCGCGTCGGTGATCTGGTCGACATGCTCAAGCTGCCCGACGATCAGAGCCTGTTTCAACCGGAGAGCGTGGTCGTGCACCAGGTGCAGGACGCGGCCGGCACCCCCTGGGAGCCTGACGAGAGCGCCGACGTGCTCCTGCTCGGCGACAGCTTCACCAACATCTTCACGCTCGAGGGGATGGGCTGGGGCAATGCGTCGGGCCTGGCCCCGCACCTGGCCCTGGCGCTTGGTCGCCCCCTCGACGTGATCGCGCAGAACGACTCCGGCGCCTTCGCTACGCGCCAGGCGCTCGCGCGCGAGCTGAAGGCCGGCCAAGATCGCCTGGCGGGCAAGCGCGTGGTGGTCTGGGAGTTCGCTGCGCGCGAGCTGTCGGTCGGAGATTGGATTCCGCTGGATCTCCCGACTCCCGAGCCTGCGGGGGCTCCGTAGGATGCTGACAGCCCTGGTGACTGGCGCCGCCGGCGTGATGGGCGCCCGCTTGACGGCGCGGCTGCGCAAAGCGGGCTGGCAAGTGCGAGCGCTCGTGCTGCCCGGTGATCCGTTGCGAGCGCGCATCGATGCGCTGGGCTGCGACGTGCGCGAAGGCGACATCAGCGATCCGAACACATTGGCCGGCGTGTGTCGCGGCATCGACCTCGTCTACCACCTGGCCGCCATCATCATTACCCACGACCCCACGATGTTTCAGCGCGTCAACCGCGACGGCACGGCGCACCTCGTTGCGGAGGCGAGAAAAGCGGGGGTGCCGCACTTCGTGTACGTCTCGTCGGCCTCGGTCGTTTACCCCCGTCGCACGCGCTATGCCGAGTCCAAGCTCGAGGCCGAGCGTCTCGTCCAGGGCTCAGGGCTCACCTACACGATCGTGCGGCCCACGCTGGTTTACGAGCAGGGCGGCGGTCAGGAGCTCCTGATGTTCCTCGACTACTTGCGGCGGTTTCCGGTGGTGCCGTTCATCGGCGCCGGGGGCGCGCTCAAAAGGCCCGTTTGGTCCGAGGATATCGTCGACGGCCTCGTGCGGCTCGCCAATGCGCCGATCGCGCACGGCAAGATCTACAACTTCAGCGGCGCGGAGGTGATCTCGATGCGCGAGCTCGCGGAGCTGCTGCTGCTTCATCACGATCGGCCTAGGCCCTTCTTGCACCTGCCGGTGTGGGCGTGCCGGGCGCTGGCAGCCGTGCTCCCCGTGTTCATGAAGCGGCCCCCGCTCACCTCGAGCGCGATAGCCGGCATCGTCAACGACGCCGATCTCGACCCGACCGAAGCCATGAACGACCTCGGCTACGCGCCGCTCGGCGTGCGCGCTGGGTTGCGTCACTGTTTCCCTTCACCCGCCGTCGAGGCGGCCACCCTCGCACCCCGCGCGAGTGGAGCTCGCGAAAGGACAAATTAGATGAGCCTGCGTTTCCCACTGCGGCAAATTGGTACTCTGTGCTGCTCGGCTGTGCTCGGATGCTCGGCCTTTTCGGGCGAGCCCCCGAAGGGTGCCGACGAAGCCCCGCCCGCGGAGGACGTCGCGCTGATGCGCGAGGTCGGCGGAAAGGCCAACGGCACCATCGTCTGGTCCAGCTCCCGCGTGGGCAATCACGACCTGTTCACGATGAAGACGGACGGCTCGGACGTCAAACAGATCACCAAGGGCGACGAGGTCGACTGGTTCCCGAGGTACTCTCCGAGCGGCGAGCAGATCCTGTTTTGCCGCAGCAAACAAGGCTGGGTGAGCGAACGCGACGCCAACACCAGCGACAAATGGGACATCTACACGATCAAGCCGGACGGCTCCGAGCCGAAGAAGGTCGTCGAGAGCGCGAGCTGGGGTAGCTGGATTTCGGAGGATGAGATCCTGTTCGTACGCGGCACGAAGGTCTTTCGCAGCAAGCTCGGCAGCGGCGCAGAGACGCAGTTGATGGACAGCGAGGGCGTATCCGAGCTGGACGGCGCTTTGCTACAGCAGCCGGAGCTTTCGAGTGACGGCAAGTACCTCGCCATCACGCTGCGCGGTTCGAAGCGCGAAACCGGCATCTGGAACATCGCCAAGAAGGCCTGGACCCAGACCGGGCTGGGCTGCCAGGTGAACTGGACGCCGGATCACACGGCCATCTACTGGGTTCACCCGACCGGGAACGGCGATAGCCGGGTGCTGCGCATGCCGATCGATGACGGCACGCCGCCGAAGGACGTCGACCTGGACAAGCTCCAGTTCATGGACTTGCCGGGTCGCCGCTCGCACGAGTACTTCCCGCAGCTGTCGCGCGATGGCAAATGGCTGGTCTGGGGCATCACCCAGCGCGGTCACGACCACGACACCGCCGACTACGAGATTTACCTGTGGGAGGTGGGCACGCCGCCCGAGAAGGCCGCGCGCCTCACCTACAACTCGGCCAATGATCGCTGGCCCGACGTCTTCATTCCGTCCGCCGGGAGCGGCTCACCGTGAGGGAAACGCGCATCGCGGTGGTCGGCGCGGGCGGCTTCATCGGCTCGCACCTGGTGCCGGCTTTGCTTGAACGCTTTGCCTGCCAGGTCGACGCCGTCGACGTGGATCTGACCAAGCTCGAGTGTTGGGACCCGCGCGTGCGGCGCATCGAGGCGCGCGTCGAGGCGCCGGGGCTCGTCGAGGACGTGACCGAGCGCTGTCAGGTCGTGATCTCGCTCACGGCGCTTTGCAACCCAGCCCAGTACTCGACCATCCCGCTGGAGGTCATCGACGCCAGCTTCACGCACCTGTTGCCGCTCGTGAAGCGCTGCGCGGAGCGCGCCGTGCGCTTGATTCATTTCTCGACCGCCGAGGTGTACGGGCGCACCGCGCTGGACGGGCAGGGGCTGCCGACCGCGCGTATGCACGAGGACGACTCGTGCTTCTTGCTCGGCCCGGTGGGGCGCGAGCGCTGGACGTATTCGTGCGCGAAGCAGCTGCTCGAGCGGGTGATCTGGGCGCACGGTCAGCACGGCGCGTTGCCGTTCACGATCGTTCGGCCCTTCAACACCATCGGCGCGCGCATGGACTTCCTGCCCGGCATCGACGGGGAGGGGACACCCCGCGTACTGGCCTGCTTCATGAGCGCGCTGCTGCGAGGGGAGCCTTTACCGCTCGTGGACGGCGGCGCGCAACGGCGGGCGTTCATGGACGTGAGCGACATGGTCGAAGCCGTGTGCCGCGTGCTCGAGCGGCCGAAGCAAAGTAGAGGCCAGATCTTCAACATCGGCAACCCGGACAATAACGTCAGTATCGCGGAGCTCGCTCGGCTGTTGGCCGACGCTTTCGCTGAGCGGTTACCCGAGCGCGCGCCTGCGCAGTTTCGCGCGGTGTCGGCCGCCGAGTTTTATGGCCCCGGCTACGACGACACGCAGGAACGCATCCCGGACGTTCAGAAAGCGCAGCGACTGCTCGGTTGGAAGCCCCAGCGACGCCTGGCCACCTCTTTGCCGCCGATCGTGCACGACTACGTCGAGCGCTACGGCGCTCGCGTCGCAGCGGCATCCTCGCTCTCCCAGCTCGCGAGCTCCGCATGAAGCTAACGGTCGTCATCCCTGCGTACAACGCTGCCCGGCACATCGAGTCGGTGCTGGAGCGCGTCGGCGGCTTGGCTTCGTCGGGGCCCACCCACGTGGTGGTCGTCGACGACGGCAGTCGCGACGACACGGCCCGTCGGGTCGAGCGCTACAGCTCGTCGGCGTTTCGCCTTAGCTTGCTCCGGCGGCCCAGCAACGGCGGTTACGGTGCGGCGATGAAGGACGGTCTGGCCAAGGCTCGCGCCGATGCGCCGGAGCTGGTCGCCTGCATCCACGCCGACGGTCAGTATGCGCCCGAGGCCTTGCCTGGGCTGATCGGGGAGCTCTCACGTCGCGGGCTCGATCTGCTGCAGGGCTCGCGCATCGCTGCAGGCACGGCCTTGCAGGGCGGTATGCCCATCTACAAGTACGTCGGCAATGCGCTGCTGAACCGCATCGAGAACCGGACGCTGTCGCTTTCGATGACTGACTACCACAGCGGCTATCTTCTCTATGGGCCGCGCGCGCTGGCGCTGCCGTTTCACGACTTGTCCGACAGCTTCGATTTCGATCTGGAGGTCATCGCCTCGGCGCGGGCACGTGGGCTTTCGGTCGGCGAGGCGCCGGTGCCCACGCACTACGGGGACGAGGTCTCGCACCTGAACCCGCTGACGTACGGGCTCCGGGTGCTTCGAGTGATGTGGAACTACCGTCGAGGTCGCTATGACGCAGCGTAAGCGCGCACTTGGGGTCTGGGGCTTGCTCGCCGCCGCATCGGCGCTCGGCATTGTTGCTTGTAACGCCGGGTCCGCGAAATTTCCCTGGGGTGATGCGAGAGCCGGCACGCGCGTCGAGCACGCTTACGTCCATACGCTGAACGAAGGCTATGCACGAACGCGCTCGCAGGTCTGGGTGCGTGAGGTGGCACGCCCGACGCGCGCCGCGCTCGACTACGCCGCCTATCACAGCAACTTCATGATCGCCGACCCGGAGCCAGAGACGCCCATGTCGGCTGCGGGCACGCCCGACACCTCGCACGCGTTCGCGGGTCAGCTCGAGCAGGGCAGCCTGACGAGCGATCTCGCGAAGACGCCGCTCTCGCCGGTCGAGCAGCAGCAAGCGTTGGCTTTCGCGCCGCTGTCGGAGTTCTTGCAAGCGCACAAGGTAGCGGGGGCCGAAGCGCTGGCCGAGGTTGGCTCAGCCGTGCGCAGCGAGCGGTGGGGCCTGCAGTTGCCGCCCGGCACCTCCGGCCAGCTCCTGAGCGAGGTGTTCGTTCATCAGGCCGCGTCGGGCGCAGTGGAGTTGTGGGCCAAGGTAGAGTTTCAGCCTTGGTTCAAGCCTTTTGCGGGCTCCGTCGATCAGGACGGGGACGGCTTTCCCGAGCTCTATGGCCGAGTGGCGCCTGGCGTCGTCACTCCCGTGCTTGTGGCTGCGATTCAGAAGGACTACGTCGCGCCAGTGCTGTCGCCGAGCGAGGTGAAGGCTTGGGCGAACCAACTCTCGTCGTATTGGTACCCGTCCTTCAACACCGATCTCATGCCGGTGGGAAAGAGCTTTCCCGACGCGCAGACCGAGCCTTACATCAAGCAAGAGCTGGGCGGGCGCGCCTTTCCGGCGCCGACCATCGTGCTGCGCGGCAAGCCGCAAGGCAAAGCCACGTACAACGTCTTTCTTGTGCGTGGCGAAGGCGCGGCGCTCGCGGCCGCTGCGCCCGCGAAGCCGGCGCTTCGGCTGAGCAAGACACGTCCGTCGCCGAACCCCGCGCCGGGGCTCGAGACGGTGCAGCGCGAGCTGGCCCAGGCGGGCGGCTCTTGGCCGACGTGGATGGCCAAGCTCAGGCCGACCCATGACGCCCTGAAAAAGCGGCTCAAAGGCATGCCGCCGAAGGTCAAGGCGCTGGCTGGGCGAGATGGCTTTCTGTTCTACCGCAACGACCTCGAATACGTCAGCGGTGGTGATCTCGAGCAGCAACGCAAGGGAAAGAACCCGCTGCCGGTGATCCTCGAGTTCAAGAAGCTGCTCGACGAGCAGGGGGTCGACTTCTTGTTCGTGCCGGTCCCGACGAAGCTCGAGGTGTATCCGGAGAAGCTGGACCCCGCTTTCACAGCGCTGTCGGGTCACGTCATCAATCCGGCTTTCCGCAAACTGATCGAGAGTCTCAGCAAGGAAGGCGTGGAGATCGTGGACCTGCTGCCGGCGTTCCTGCAGGCGAAGGTCACGAGCGCAGCGGAGCCGTTCCTGTTCCAGCGCCAGGACACGCACTGGACCGACCGTGGGCTGCGCTTGGCCGCAGACCTCCTGGCCACCCGCGTGAAGAAGTACCCCTGGTACGCCGAGCTCGCCAAGCAGAAGCGCGCTTACGACCTGCGCGAAACCAGCTTCACCCGCTTCGGCGATCTGCATTCGCGACTGCCGGAAGCTGAGCAGAAGAAATACGCGCCTGAGACGCTCGTGGCGCACCAGGTCGTCGCCGACGGCAAGCCGTACGACGACGACCCGGATAGCCCGGTCGTGCTCCTGGGCGACAGCTTCACCGCCGTCTATGAGCTGACGGACGCCGAGCACGCTGGCGTCTCGGCGCACGTCGCGCGTGGCATCGCGTATCCGCTCGACCTGGTCATGAGCTACGGCGGCGGCCCCAACGTGCGGCAAAAGCTGCTGCGCCGCAGCGTCGAGGCGCTCGGCACGAAGAAGCTGGTCATCTGGATGATGACGGCGCGTGATCTCTACAACTACTGGGAAGACTGGGAGCCGCTGAAGAAGCCATGAAGCGCCGCTCGCTCCTGCTCTTGCTCGCGGGCAGCGGCTGCTGGCGTGTTCCGCGTCGAGAGCTCGCGTTCGGCCGCGCCCTGATCGGCGTGGCCCGTGACACCGCGTTCGTCGACGAGAGTCAGGTGACCTGGAGCCTGACGGAGCTTTCGCGTCTCGTCGACGAGGCGGAGAACGCGCTCGCTTCGTCGCCCCAGCGCTCACCTGCTTCGGTGTTGAGTGAGCTCTTGTTCGGTCGTTGGAGCTTCGTGCGCGAAGTGGCCGACACGAATCTAGCCTTCGTGTGCCTGCCCGGCGTGCTGGAGCGCCGCCGCGGAAGCTGCGTTGGCCTTGGTACCTTGTTTCTCGCGCTGGCTGACGCGCTCGGCTATTCGGCGTCCGGGGTGATGATGCCTGGGCACTTCTACGTGCGGGTGCAGGAACAGGGCGGCGCGCGCAACGTGGAGCTGCTGCGCGCCGGTGAGGCGATGCCGGACGCGTGGTACGGCCAGCGCTTTCCGGTACCGGGCGGCTCGGCGCGCGAATACGCGCGTCCACTCAGCCAATCCGAGGTGCTGGGCGTCGTCGAATACAACGTCGGCAACGAACGGCGCCGGCAGCTACGGCTGACCGAAGCGCGAGCAGCCTTCATCCGCGCCACCGGCTTCTTTCCGGAGCTGTCCGAGGCCCACGCCAGCCTTGGCGCCGTCGAGCAGCTGCTCGGTAATCTCGAGAGCGCGGAGGCAAGCTACCGTCGCGCTTGCAACGCCAATCCGCACTTGCCCGGCATCGAGCAGAACCTTTCTCTCTTGGCAGCGGAGCGCACGACCGCGACGACTCCGCGGGCGTGCCCACTGCCGCCGAGCTACTGATTGGCAAGGCAATCTCGCTAGGGCGTGTCGGCAAAGCTGCTCGCGCCCCGAATCGTCGCTCGCCCTCCCTCGAGATCCTCCGTAAGTCCGTAAGTCCTCGCCCTGGCCCGTCCCCGGTGCGCCTGGCGTTCGTGTAAACGCGCGCGCGCGAGTGCCGCCGGCACATCGTTCGCGCACGAGTGCGCGTTCCCCTGCGGACGGGTGCGTATTCCGAAGGACGTGACGGCTCGTTCCGGAGCGACGCGACGGCCCGGTCCGGCGCGACGTGGAGCAACCCGATCATCTCGTCAGTGGAGAGTGGCTCCGTCGGCGGCGCCGCCGCCCTCTCTCTCAGCATCGCCGCCATCGCGTTGAGCTTCATCTCGATCAACTTCTGAATTGTCTCTTCCAAGATCACTCCTCTCCTCCTTGTCGAAGTACTCGGCGACGCGGAGGTTCTCGTGCGGCAGCGCTCCACGAGGCGGCGGCTCGACCAGCGGCGCGCGCTCGAGACCATGCTTCAGGATCGCGCTCACGCTCTTCGCGGTGGGGCTGCCGATGCGAAGCGCCCGCGCGCACGCGGCGTCCACGCGCTCGCGCCCGTACTTGTCCGCGAGGCGGATCACCCCGAGACACGTCCTGTATCCCGTCTCCGGGTGCGTGCGGTGGCTCATGACCGCGCGCGCGAGCTCGCCGACGTTCGGGCCGACCGTCTCGGCCCACGCGACCACCCGCTCCGGCGGCCACTTGCCGTAATCGCGATGAGCCCTGGGACGGTGCTCGTCGGCGATCACCGCCGCGGCTGCGCTTGCACTCGAACTTGAGCCTCAAAATCTCTCGAACCTTCCGCATCGATAGCCGCTCCGACATCGCGCCCATGTACGCGATGA
Source organism: Sorangium sp. So ce693 (assembly GCF_051521375.1). Taxonomy (NCBI): domain Bacteria; kingdom Pseudomonadati; phylum Myxococcota; order Polyangiales; family Polyangiaceae; genus Sorangium; species Sorangium sp. So ce693. The sequence continues at coordinate 8,246,134 of NZ_CP150347.1, read as the reverse complement.
GGCTGCGACCGCGATCGCCGCGTGCGGGCCGTCACCCCCGTCGGAAAGGTCCGTCACGTCCCTCGGAACGGCCGTCGCGCGTGTCGGAACGAGCCGTCACGTGCGTCGGAACGAGCCGTCGGGTGTGTCGGAACACCCCGTCGGGTGGCCCGGAACGCCCCGTCACGTCCCTTCGGAACGAGCCGTCACGTGCGCTCGGAATCGGCCGTCACGTCGGCCCGGAATACGCATTCTGTCAACCCAAGGCAGGTTCCGCGGTCGGTGCGTGACGCCTCCAAGGTGTTCAGGCTTTCTCCCCCCGTGCAATCATTGGGTGAGCACGATGCTGTCGACCAGGCCTGTGGTGTTGCTGACGGGCGTGCCGAGCAGGCACTCGATGACGCTGCCGAGATAGCTGATCCCGGATGTGACCTTGGTGGCAGAGTCTCCGGCGTAGCGCCCGGCGGTGACCGTCCCGGTAAATAGGGCGGTCTGGCCGACGACGGTGGGGGCCGCCCAGGTGATGGTGCTGGTGCCGCCGGTGGCATCGTTCCAGGTGACGGTCTCCGTCTCCGGCGGTCCCGCGGAGACGGGCACGCAGCCGAGGGACAGCGTGATGGAGGCGGCGCCGGTCGCGCTGGGGCCGATCAGGCACGTGTCGTAGTCGAAGGCTTCGGTCACCGTGACGGTCTGCGGGGTGACGGTGACGGCCGGGCTGAACGATCGGTTGAAGTCGCCCACGCATTGAACGTCGATGACCGCTGCGCGCGCGGGCGCGGCGAGGGTGAAGCAAACCGGGACTGCGGCGGCCATGAGGGTGGCAATGGTGAGCTGAGCGATTCGGAGATGGTTGATCTTCGCATTGCGGAGCATAGGTCATCCCTCCTGTGAGAATCGGGGAGAGCAGCGCGCCAAACGTGCACGCTCATGGCGCCCTGCGAACGCAGGGCGGCACCCTACGCCTCGGCGCCGCCGCGATCAAGGCGCCGAGGCCAGCGCTCACCGACGCGTTGTACGATCCTGGCCACGCGTCGTCGGGGAAGGCGAGCTGCTGCAATATCTGCGCACGGAGCTTGCTCCCGTCCCTTGAAGGCCGGCTGGACCAGCGGTGTGGCGCCGTCCGGAGCGGAACTGCGTTCGGGCACCTGGGTCGGTTCAGCGATGTGCTGAGCGTCCTGTCGGCTATGCACAACGTCGCCCTCTGTGCAACATGCGAGATGGCGCCTCCCCACGCACGTGAATCACAGATGTGAATCACACTGTGAATCGCGTGGGCCGGCGAATTTTCCGATTTACGTGACTCGCCCGGTCCGTACTATACAGGCGGGCACTTCTCCATCGTTCTCGACAGCGGTCCGAAGTCGTTCACGTCAGTGAGGGGCGCGCTCCGCGGCTGAGACATACAGGCAGCAGTGCCGGCAGCGGAGCGCGGCTGGGCCCCAGGCTGTTCGTGCCCGGTACCGCGGCGTGCGCGATACCGGGCAAACGGCCCTGATATGGCGATATCCCCTGGTTTCAGCGCGATCTCAGCGCGGGAGCCGGTGGCTCGTGCGGCGGCGCGCGCGAGACGCAGCGCGAACGGCGCGCAGGGGCCTGCCTCGACATCACCTCCGCCTGCGGCGCCTTCACGCTGGCATCGGTCTTGAACTGTTGAAGTGCGTGACCTGAGGTTGCTCCAGCCAGCGCAGGCTCCGCAGCGCGCGGCACACCCCATCTGAACGAAAACAGAGGACAAGACATGCTCCATCGCAAGAGCTCTCTTCTCGGCTATCTGGCGATCCCTGCTTTCTCCACCCTGCTGGTCGCGAGCTGCACCAGCGCCGGCCCCTCCGTGACCGGCGGCGATCACGACGACGAGGCCGTGGGCGAAGCTCATGACGCGCTCACCCCCGAGCAGTGCAACTACTTCGACGTCAACGGTACGGTCAAGATCTGCCACAAGACGGGCTCCACGAAGCATCCGTACACGATCATTCGCGTCAGCGAGCAGGCGTGCATCGACGCGCACAGCGCCCACGCCGGCGATTATGTCACCAGCCTCGACCCGAGCTCGCCGCTCTACGACCCGACCTGCAGCGGCGAGGGCTGCCTGCCTGTGAACGCGCCGTGCGACCCCACGGTGCCGTGCTGTGACGGCCTCACCTGCCAGAGCGGCACGTGCACCGATGTGAACGAGTGCGCCCTGGGCGCCGACAACTGCGACGCGAACGCGGCGTGCACCAACACGCCGGGCTCCTTCACGTGCGCTTGCAACGCGGGGTACTCCGGCGACGGCGTGACCTGCACCGACGTCGACGAGTGCGCCTTGGGCACCGACAACTGCGACGCGAACGCGGCGTGCATCAACACGTCGGGCTCCTTCACCTGCGCCTGCAACGCGGGGTACGAGGGCGACGGCGTGACGTGCACCGACATCGACGAGTGCGCCGGAAGCCCGTGCCAGAACGGCGGGACCTGCACCGACGGCATCAACAGCTACACCTGCGCGTGCTTGCCCGGCTACACAGGCGCCAGCTGCGAGACCGACATCGACGAGTGCGCGTCCAACCCGTGCCAGAACGGCGGGGCCTGCACCGACGGCATCAACAGCTACACCTGCGCGTGCTTGCCCACCTACGAGGGGACCAACTGCGAGGCGTGCGAAGGCAGCCTCGCGGACTGCAACGGGCTCACGTCCGACGGCTGCGAGGTGAACCTCCAGAGCGACGCCGCCCACTGCAACGCCTGCAACAGCGCGTGCGGGTCGGGGCAAATCTGCTCGAACGGTGGCTGCCAGACCCCGCCCTCCGGCCAGGTCCCCGGCACGCCGATCAACGCCTCCGTCCCCCACAACCCGCTGGCCCCGGCGGTCGCCGATGTGAATGGCGACGGCAAGCTCGACGTCCTGGTGGCCAACGGCGAATCCGGGGCGCTGCTGTTCCCCTCCGGGTCGCTCTCCGTGTTCCACGGCAACGGCGACGCGACCGTCCAGCCGGAGCTCTACTCCACGGGCGCCCCGCTCTCCAGCAACGCGGTCGTGGCGGTGGACGTGGACGGCGACGGGTGGCTCGACGCCGTCACGGTCAACGGTCAGACCAACCAGCTCCTCATCAACGGCAGCATCAGCGTCTACCGGAACCTGGGCCCGAGCGCGCCCGGAACCTTCGGCGCGCCGACGACCTTCACCACTGGCACCCCGGGCTCCGTCCACCTCTGCACCGGGGACTTCGACGGCGATGGGAGGGCCGACATCGCCACCACCAGCGTGACCCTGAGTCAGGTGAGCGTGATCTTCGGCACCGGCACGGGCAGCTTCGGTGCGCCCACGCTCATCGCCATCGCGGGCACCGGGGGCGTCCAGTCGAGCATCGCCTGCCGCGATCTGAACGGCGACGCCTTCACCGATCTCGTGGTGACGAGCCCCGCCTCCGCACGCCTCTCGATCCTCATCAACCAGGGCAACGGCTCGTTCGCCGCGCCGGTCGCCTACACCAACGCCGTCAACGGCCAGACGGCGGGCATCGCCTTCGGCGACGCCGACGGGGACGGCAAGCTCGACATCCTCTCGAACGGCGCGGCCGGCCGGTACCTCTTCTTCTTCAAGGGGAACGGTAACGGCACTTTCGCGAGCGGCGTTCAGTCCGCCGCCGCGCCGACCACGAGCGCCAACTCGGCGCTGGGGGTCGTGGCCAATGACTTCAACGGCGATGGGAAGCTCGACGCTTACATCCTGGTCACCACCGCCTCGGGCGGCGTCCGCCCGATGACCGGCAACGGCAACGGGACCTTCGTCGCGGGCCCGGTCGTCCCGACCGGCACCTCGCCCGGCCCCAACGCCATCGCCGCCGCGGATCTGGACGCCGATGGGTACGACGATCTCGTCCTGACCAACAGGGGATCCGGCACCCTCACCGTGATCCCCAACGGACTCTGACCCGCCTCTTCGCCCTTTTTCATTTACGTGGCTCGCCTGGTTGGAGCATCCTACGTGAGCTGAAAACGCTCCACCGACGGCGGATCGTACGCAGTCCTTCCGCACGATGAGGGGCGCGCTCTGCAGCTGAGGCATTCACGCAGCAGCAGCAGTAGCAGCGGAGCGCGCCTGGTCCCGGGGGCTTGGACGACTTGACGTCTCTCCAGCCAGCGCAGGCTCGACATCGCGCGGCATCCCCCCGGCTTCAACAAAAAACAGAGGACAAACCATGAGCTATCGCAAGAGCTCTCTTTTCAGCTGTCTGGCGATCCCGGCATTCTCCAGCCTGCTGCTCGCGAGCTGCACAAGCGCCGGCCCCTCCGTGGCCGACGGCGATGACGACGAGGACGCCTGCCAGAGCGGCACATGCACCGATGTGAACGAGTGCGCCCTGGGCACCGACAACTGCGACGCGAACGCGGCGTGCACCGACACGCCGGGCTCCTTCACCTGCGCTTGCAACGCGGGGTACGAGGGCGATGGCGTGACGTGCACCGATGTCGACGAGTGCGCCCTGGGCACGGACGACTGCGACGCGAACGCTACATGCACCGATACGTCGGGCTCCTTCACCTGCGCTTGCAACGCAGGGTACGAGGGCGACGGCGTGACCTGCACCGACGTCGACGAGTGCTCCCTGGGCACCGACGACTGCGACGCGAACGCGGCGTGCACCGACACGGCGGGCTCCTTCACCTGTGCCTGCAACGCAGGGTACTCCGGCGACGGCGTGACGTGCACCGACGTCGACGAGTGCGCCCTGGGCACCGACGACTGCGACGCGAACGCTACATGCATCGATGCGTCGGGCTCCTTCACCTGCGCTTGCAACGCAGGGTACGAGGGCGACGGCGTGACCTGCACCGACATCGACGAGTGCGCCGAAAGCCCATGCCAGAACGGCGGGACCTGCATCGACGGCATCAACGGCTACACCTGCGCGTGCTTGCCCGGTTTCACCGGCGACAACTGCGAGACCGACATCGACGAGTGCGCCGAAAGCCCGTGCCAGAACGGCGGGACCTGCGTCGACGGCCTCAACAGCTACACCTGTGAGTGCTTGCCCACCTACGAGGGGACCAGCTGCGAGGCGTGCGAAGGCAGCCTCGCGGACTGCAACGGGCTCACGTCCGACGGCTGCGAGGTGAACCTCCAGAGCGACGCCTCCCACTGCAACGCCTGCGACAGCGCGTGCGCGGCGGGTCAGATCTGCTCGAACGGTGGCTGCCAGGACCCGCCCTCCGGCCAGGTCCCCGGCACACCGGTCAGCGTTTCCGCGCCCCACAGCCCGCTGGCTCCCGCGGTCGCCGATGTGAATAACGACGGTGAGCTCGACATCCTCGTGGCCAACGCCGAATCCGGGTCGTCGACGACCCCCTCCGGGTCGCTCTCCGTGTTTCACGGCAACGGCGACGCGACCGTCCAGCCGGAGCTCTACACCACGGGCGCCCCGCTCTCCAGCAACGCGGTCGTGGCGGTGGACGTGGACGGCGACGGGTGGCTCGACGCCGTCACCGTCGACGGCCAGACCAACCTGCCCACCAGCAACGGGAGCATCAGCGTCTACCGAAACCTGGGCCCGAGCGCGCCCGGGACCTTCGGCGCGCCGACGAGCTTCACCACCGGAACCCCGGGCTCCGTCCACCTCTGCGCCGCGGACTTCGATCTCGACGGGGCGGCCGACATCGCCACCACCAGCGTGGCCCTGAATCAGGTGAGCGTGATCATGGGCACCGGCGGGGGCAGCTTCGGCGCGCCCACGCTCATCTCCATCGCGGCCACCGGGGGCGTCCAGTCGAGCATCGCCTGCCGCGATCTGAACGGCGACGCCTTCACCGATCTCGTGGTGACGAGCCCCGCCTCCGCACGCCTCTCGATCCTCATCAACCAGGGCAACGGCTCGTTCGCCGCGCCGGCCGCCTATACCAACTCCGCCAACGGCCAGACGGCGGGCATCGCCTTTGGCGACGCCGACGGGGACGGCAAGCTCGACATCCTCTCGAACGGCGCGGCCGGCCGGTACCTCTTCTTCTTCAGAGGGAACGGCGACGGCACGTTCGCGAGCGGCGTTCAGTCCACCGCGTCGTCCAGCGCGATCGCCAACTCGGCGCTGGGGGTCGTGGCCAGTGATTTCAACGGCGATGGGAAGCTCGACGCCTACATCCTGGTCACCACGTCATCGGGCGGCGTCCGCCCGATGACCGGCAACGGCAACGGGACCTTCAGCGCGGGCCCGGTCGTCCCGACCGGCGCCGCGCCCGGCCCCAACGCCATCGCCGTCGCGGACCTGGATGGCGATGGGTACGACGATCTCGTCCTGACCAACACGGGATCCGGCACCCTCACCGTGATCCCCAACGGACTCTGACCCGCCTTTATGGGCTCGCCTTCGCGCGGCGGCCGGTGAAGGTGTCGGAGGCGATGGGATCGCCGGTGTCGGTCGAAGGGTCGAGCGGATCTTCCCCGTCCTCGAAGGTGCGCACGACGAGGGAGCCGGCGATCTCGTCGCATCCCTGACCGACCGTGTCGAGCACGATATCGATCCGGGCCGTCGTCATCAGGGTGTTGTCCTCGTCGTAGACGAAGGCGAACAGGGCGCCTCGAGCGCCGTCGTGGCCGACCTTCTCCCAGCTCCCCTGCTGGTTGGAGAAGTTGTAGAGGGGCTGTGTCGAGGTGGTCCCGAAGAAGGACCCGTCGGCCGCGAACGTCCAGAAATCCCTGGCACCGCCCCCTTCCGAGATCAGGTAGGTCCCGGCGCATCTGGAAGGGAAGCCGCCGGCCAGGGTGGGCGCCGGCCGGACGGCGAGCCCGAGGGCCGCGAGCGGGAGCAGCGAGAGAGCAAATAGAAGCTTTTTTCGCATACGTTTCGATCCTTTCCACGGATCGGTGCGCGTGCTCTCGGCGCGTCCTCGCGCCAGGGCGCCGCGACAGGTCCGTTAAACGAGCGTGGAGAAACTCTCTCTTATCTCATGGCAGCGACGCCGCCGGAAGCGCTTTCGGTGCGGAGAGCTAGGGCGCGGACGACCGATGGTAGAGATGCCCATTCAGGTACGCGCAATCGAACGCCGTGGTCGGCGTGGCGGCGGGATCGAGCGGGTCGACGCCCGTGGCGAAGATCTTGCCCTGGCAGCTCGCCGTGAACGTCTCCTTGTTGGGTGCGAACACCAGGACGTAGTCGACGACGGCGATCCCGGAGAACGCGGGCGCTGCGCCGGTCAGATCGAAGTTGAGGTTGAGCATGCGCACGGAGATCGTATGGTTCCCCGAGCGCCTCCAGGAGCCCAGGCTGTCGCTGAACGTGAACCCGCCGGCGCCGAACGTGACCTGATCCGAGAGGGTCATCCCGGCCGTGCCGTCCCGGTGAAGGTGCATGATCTCCGCGCGATCCGGGAGGCTCGCCACGTAGGTCCCGGCGAAGTCCGTGCCCTCCGCGAGAGCGCCCCCGGCGCCGGCGAAAAGCCCTCCGGTCGCTGCGGCGAGCGCCGTGGCTGCAAGATGGATTCGAGAGATACGCATCGCTGAACGCTCCTTTGTATTGAAATGTTCATTCAATCATGTCCGTGCATCGGCTGTCGATGGGCAGTGAAGGAGCACGGAACCCGGGATCTCGGGATCAGGGCCTGGCCGAGCAGCGAGGGGAGGGGGAGGCCCGGCCTGCGTCTCGCGGAGCGGGGCATCGAAGACCGCGACCGGAGAGGCGCTCCAGAGGGCCAGAGCCGGCCCGTTGCCCCCGAGCGTCGCGGAGGCCGCCTCGCGCACCTCGGCCATCGCCTCGCGCGCCTCCCATGGGAGCGCGTCACCGCCGGGCGCGCGGAGCGTGGGCGAGGCCAGCCGGGTGGGAGCTCGGTCCGATTCACGCTGTTGCGTCCACGAGGGCCACGGGTGAGGATGTGCAGACGAATGAAGCGTTCTCCGCAGAGCGCCCAGCACGCCGCCGTCGCGGCCGAGCTGGAGCAGGTGGTGGCGAGTCCGGTGTTCGGTGGGTCAGCGCGGCAGATCCGGCTGCTCCGTTTCCTTGTCGGCGAGGCCCTCGCGGGGCGCGGCCCCGATCTGCGCGCACCTCTCCTCGCCACCCGCGTCTTCGATCGGCCCGAGGGCTTCGACTCCGTCGAGGACTCGATCGTACGCGTCGAGATGAGCAAGCTCCGGCGCGCCCTCGAGCGCTACTACGCCGCGAGCCCCGCCGCCGTGGTGCGCATCGAGCTGCCGCGCGGCCGCTATGCCCCCGTCTTCGCCACGGGGCCGGCCGCGGCCGACCCCGCCCCGTCCGGCGCCTCCCCGCGCCCCCCGATGGACTCGCAGCCCGCTGATGGGTCGGGTCCGCTGTCTCCCCGATCGGGCTGTGTCCCGGACAGCGCCGGGGGGCCCGTCGTCGCGATCCTCCCCTTCACCTCGATCATCGCCGTCTCCGCCTCCTTGAACGCGAACGCGCCGGAGAGCGAGCCGCCGGTGTCGGGCTCGACCGGCGCGCGGAGCCGCGCCGTCGCCCACGGCCTGACCGACCGGCTCGGCGACCTCTTCGTTCGCGCCCCGCGCGTGCGCGTGCTCTCGCGCGCCGCCACCCTGGACGAGGCCGAGGCGCGGGGCGCGCGCTACGTGGTCGAGGGGAGCGTGCGCCTCATCCCCGGCGCGCTCCGCGTGACGGTCAAGCTTCACGACACCGCGTACGGGATCCAGGTGTGGGGCGAGAAGTTCGACCGCTTCGACGTCGATGGCCGTCTGTTCGCCGTCGAGGACGAGATCGCCCGCGAGATCACCACCTTGCTTGTCACGCTGCCCCTCGGCGCGGTCCATACCATCGAGTCCGAGGAGCGCGCTGTCCACCCTCCGCGCTCGGCGTATGAAGTGCTCCTGCGCTTCCCCCGGTGGCTCGCCACCTTCGATGGCGGCCTGCAAGCCGAGCTCGCGGACCACTGCGCGCGCTTCCTCGACCGCGACCCCGATGACGGGGTGCTGCTGGGGTATTCGGCGTTGTTTCATGTGCTCTCCTCGTGGACGGCCGCCGGCAGGGATCACGACCTTCGCCGGGCCGCGGACCACGCGCGGCGGGCCGTGGCGCTCGAGCCGGAGCTGACCAATGCCCGCCAGGTGCTCGCGTTCGTGCTGCTCGACGCCGGCGACGGTCCGGGGGCGCTGGCCGAGGCCGAGATCGCCTTGAAGCTCGGCGGGTCGCTCATGTTCACGGGCTTCCTCCTCGCGCTCGCCGGTGACTGGGAGCGCGGCACTGCCATCCTCCGCAAGCATCAGGGCCTGGCGAAGCGCTATCCCGGCGCCGTCCACCACGCGCTCGCGCTCGACGCCTGCCGCCGCGGCGACTACGAGGCTGCCCTCGTCGAGGCCGGGGCCATCGGCCACCCCAACCTCGCCTGGAGCGCGCTCGACAGCGCCGTCGCCCTGGCCCGCCTCGGCCGCCTCGCCGAGGCCCGCGTCGCCGGCTGCCAGCTCGCCGCCGTCCTGCCCCAGGTCTCGCGGGATCCCCGGGCCGTTGTCAACCGACTGACAGCGGACCAGGCCCTTGTCGACGACCTCGTGGAGGCGCTCGCGCTCGCAGGGCTCGGTTGAAGAAGGGACGGCGGCGTAGCACGGCCGCGGCCGCTCGTGCCGGTGCGGCGCGCCCTCGCGGCGGCCTGCACCTGCCTCGATATCGAGCGCTTGCAGGACGCCTGAGCCGTGCTCGGGCGGCGGAAGCCCGGCGAGCTCGCCGCCCGCACAGCGCGTGATCTGCCGGTAGCCTGCCGTCGATCGCTGCGGATTGCGCGGGTCGCGACCGAGGATCTGTCATGAGCGATATCGCTCGTGCACGAACGGCGGCGTCTGTCCACGAACAGCGCCGCCCGCGCATGAACGGCAGCGTCCGTCCACGAGCGGCGGCAATAGTCCAGAAAATGGCAATCAATGGGGCGAGCGCATTTTCTGGTTTACATGGCTCACCCCGTCATTCATATGCAGACCAGCGCTCTGTTATCGGTCGCGGCAGAGCGTCCGTATTCGTTCAGGATGGTTGGGGCGCGCTTCGCAGCTGAGGGGTTCGGGCGAGGGGAGCGGCGGAGCGCGACTGGCGGCGGGGGCCGCTCGTGCCCGGTGCCGCGGTGCGCGCGACACCGGGCAAACGGGCTTGATGGGGCAGTGTTCCCTGATCTTGGCGCGATTTGAGCGCGGGAGCAGGTAACTCGCGCGGCAGCGCGTCGAGAGACGCGCAGGGGCCTGCCTCGAGATCACCTCCGCAAGCAGCGTATTCGCACAGGCATCGATCCTGAGCTGTCGACTTGGATGCACCGAGGTTTCTTCAGCCGGCGCAGGCTCGGCATCGCGCTCCGGCTTGAACACGAACAGGGGGACACACCATGCGCTATCTCAGGAGCTCTCTTCTCGGCTATCTGGCGATCCCGGCGTTCTCCGCGCTGTCGGTCGCGAACTGCTCCAGCGTCGGCCCCTCCGCGGCCGACGGCGAGGACGAGGCCGCGGGCGAGGCCCATGGTGCGCTCACCCCCGAGCAGTGCGACTACGTCGACGTCAATGGGACGGTCCAGCTCTGTCACAGGACCGGCTCCGCGACGAAGCCGTACACGATGATTCGCGTCAGCAGGCGGGCGTGCATCGACGACCACAGCGCTCACGCCAATGATTACATCACGAGCCTCGACCCGAGCTCGCCGCTCTACGACCCGACCTGCAGCGGCCAGGGCTGCCTGCCTGTGGGCGCGCCGTGCGACGCCACGGTGCCGTGCTGCGGCGGCCTCACCTGCCAGAGCGGCACGTGCACCGACGTGGACGAGTGCGCCCTGGGCGCGGACGACTGCGACGCGAACGCCGCGTGCTCCAACACGCCGGGCTCGTTCACCTGCGCCTGCAACGAGGGATACGTCGGCGACGGCGTGACGTGCGTCCTGCCCGGCTGCGGCAACGGCTTCGTCGAGGCGCCTGAGGAGGTCTGCGACGATGGAAACCAGACCGCCGGCGATGGTTGCCGCGCGGACTGCAAGGGCCTGGAGGTCTGTGGGGACGGCTTGACCGACTACCCCACGGAGCAATGTGACGACGGTGACGACGCCGATCCTGCCGACAGCTGTCACACGTGCCAGTGGCTTGCGATCACGAGCGTGCCCGCCCAGAAGATCAGCGGCGCCCTCTCGTGCCCGAACAGTGAATTCTCGAACACAGGGCGCAAGATCTCCAGCGATGTGTTCGGCAACGTCTACGTCGTGATGCTCTGCGGGGGTGAGGCCTTCACGGTCGTGAGCCGGGATTTCGGTCAGACCTGGAGCGCGCCGATCTCGACCGGTCTCACCGGCGTGTTCGAGGCGGCGATCGAAGGCGGCGTCGGCAATACCGCGTACGTCGCGGCGACCCGCAGCTCCGGCAAGCTCAGCTTCACGCGCTCGACGGACGGCGGCGCGAGCTGGGAGGCCGTCCAGGAGCTCGTGGAGCCCATCGTCGACGCGGAGGTGAGCATCGACTCGCTCGGACAGCACGTCTACATCTCGGTCGTTCCGGCCGCCGGGCAGCTCCAGATCCTGCGCAACGATCAGGGCGGCGACTCCGGCGCGTGGGCCTCCACGACCATCGCGCAGTCGAGCGCTTTCCACGAGGTGATCGTCGACAAGATCAGCGGCGCCGTGATCTCGGCGTCGGACGACCCTGCTTTCCACATCCGCACGAGCACGGACGGCGGCGTCACCTTCGGCCCCGAGGCCAACCCCCCCGGGCAAGCATTCTACTCGGACTGGGCGAGCGCGAAGGGGCTCCTTATACACGACGGGCACCTTCGGCGGCACGGACATCGACATCATCCCCCTCTCCGCGCCCGGGACATCGACCCAGGTGAAAGGGCTCCCCGCCAACGGTCCTGACCCCCTCCGCGCGATCGACGCCGATCCGGTCGGCAATGCGTACGTCGTCAGCCAGCTCAACGACGACAGCATCCAGCTCGACCGCATGGTGTACCAGTCGGGCGTCATCTCGGCCGCGGATGCCCGGCTGATCGCGCCGACCGGCGCGGCGCCGGGCGTCGCGGGGCTGCCCAACAGCCAGGGGGCAATCGTCGTGTTCCGCGACCGGAGCGACATCTACGCCGCGGTCGAGGTCTACTGACGAGACCGGCCGCACTGGCACGTAGCGGTCCCGGAGGGTCCCGGAAGCGCAGAGGCCGTCAGGGGCTCGGCCTCGCGCGCCGCCGGCGCGGCGGTGAGCCCTCTTCTGCGGTGAGATCGCCTTCCCTGGCGCACAGTCACCCGCCTCAAGGCTTGAAATGCCCGACTCGGTCGCCGAGTTGGCGATCTCAAGGCCTGAAACGGCCCACCGGGCCGCCCAGTCGGCCGTCTCAAGGCGTGAAACGACCCGCTGGGCCACCGAGTCGGCCGTCTCGAGCCTTGAAACGGCCAACTCGGCGACCGAGTCGCCCGCTGCAACGCTTGCATCAAGCGTTGCAGCGGGCCGTCGGCTCACGCCTCCGGCGAGGGCCCCGGCTGGGCGGCGGCCGGCGCCGTCGGCGCGGCCGGCTGGCCCGGCGGGACCGCGTCGCTGACGCCGGACGCGCGGTGGATCTCGGCCAGGTCGTCGAAGATGAGCGGCAGGAGCTCGGGCTTGCCGAGGTGGGCGAGCAGCCCGCGGACGAGGCTCTTGTTCGCGTTGTAGACACCCAGCCAGGCCTCGCGCGCGGTCGACACCTCGGGGCCGAGCTCGAGCCGCTCGACACGCGTGGCGCGCTGCTGCCGCTCGATGATCCCGAGCTTCTCGTGCGCCTCCCGGAGCTCGGCCAGCCACATGTCCGCGCCGCGGACCTTGTCGCGCTGTCTCTCGAGCTCGTCCGCGATGTGCCCGACCGCGGCGGTGAGCTTCGTGAGCCGCCGGCGCGCGAGCACGCTCGGCGCCTCGCCGCGGAAGAACAGCCGGGTATCGACCGGCCTCCCCTTGAGCGAGTCGAGGTAGGAGGCGAACCGCACGATGACGTCGCGCGCCTCGTCGAGCACCTCGGCGGTGTCGAGCTCCGGCGCCGGCTTGGGCTGGCGGTCGAGGACGTCGGACATCGCCTGATCGGCGAGGAGCTGCTTGCCCATCGCGAACTCGACCATGCCGTCGAGGGCAGCGACCTTGCCCATCAGGACCGCGGCCATCTGCTCGCGCGCGAACTTCCCGTAAATCTTCGTCTCGAAAGGATCGATGTAGGGGTCTGCCATAGGCGCCTCCTTGGGTTGAGCAAAACGCGCTGATGTTGGCAGAGCTCCTCGGGCCATGGCAATGGCTCATGGCCTCATCGGCATGGAATGGCACGAATCGGACGCCCTGCGGGGCTGACCAGGCCGCGGTCCCGTTCAGTTGCGGTGTGGCAACGCCCGCAGCCGCTGCAGGAGCACCTCGCGATCTCCGGCGTAGGTGCCCTTGGGGAAGTCGCGTCTGTGTTGCTCGAGCACGAGCCGCACAGCGTCGTATTCACCGGACGTGAGCGCCGCGAAGGCCTGCCGCATCAAGCGGTCCTCTGGCATCGAGACGGCGGCGTCGCGCCGAAGAAGGCTGTGCGGAGCGCGCGGGGGCGTCACGTCGGGGCGCGGCGCCTTGAGGGCGCCGCTCACGGCGCCGGTGGGCGGCTCCTCGGGGCGCAGCTCCGGGCCCGAGGGCAGGGCGCCGCGGCGCACCGTCGCGGCGACTGGGGAGCGCAGCGCGACGGCGTGAGGTTGCGGCGGCGGGCTCTCGCTGCGCGGGCCGGGGACCAGCAGGACGAGCGCACCTGCCAGGGCGGCCACGGCGCCGGCTGCGGTGCTTCCCACGCTGCGTCTGCCGGCCCTCGTGGCCAGGGGCGGCCTCCGCTGCGAGCTCGCGGCCGGGCTGGCCTCGCCGCGAGCCGGCGCGCGCCGGAGGGCGCGGCGGGTCCAGTCGAGCAGCCGCCGCAAACGGCCTTCGTGGAGAGGCCGCGAGGCGGCACGCGCCTCGAGCGCGCCGAAGGCGATGGCGAGCGGCGCGATCAGGGCGCCGCTGCCGCGGTTCCGGGCCCGCCAGCGGCGCGCGGCGGCGACGAGGCTCTGCCGCGCGAGCCGGAGGTGATTCCATGCGGTGTTGCACGGCATCGCGCGCTCCTCGGCGATGTCCTGGACCGCCTCCTCCTCCAGGTCATGCGCGACGAGGATCTCCCGGCGCATCGGGGGCACCTCCAGGAGCAGATCCGCGAGGAGCTCGTGCTGTTGCGCCTCGATGAGCTGTGTCTCGGAGTCAGGCGCTGCGCTGGAGAGCCCGTCCAGCGCCTCCTCCGGCCAGGGCTCCTCGTGCCGGCGATGGGCGCGCTTGCGCTCGTTGGAGATGTGGTTGAACGCGATCCGCAGGAGCCAGGTGCGCACGCTGGCAACGTGAGGATCGTACCGGGGCAGCGACCGCGAGGCGCCGAGGAAGATCTCCTGGAGCAGGTCGTCCCGATCCGCGCCCCGGAAACCCTGCCGCTCGACGTAGCGGCGGACGAGATCCAGGTGTTCGGCCATGATCGCCTCGATGGTGAGCGGTGATTGCTCGGCGGGGGTGTCCGTCGTGCGAGACGATTTCCTCATGCGAGCGTAGTTACCTGGTGACCTCGTCGGCCATTTGAGAATCGACATGCCGCGCTGAACCGAGCCAGGCGCATGGGGTTCGCGCGTGGGCTTCTGGCACAGGCCGCGCAGCCGCAGGGCGCGCATTCTCGCGGCGCGACCAAAATTGCCTGACGGTCGAGTCGATTCCGTCACTTTCTCCGGACCAAGGCGGCTTGACCGAAATGAGACTCGCCACGTAGTATGCCGTGGAGATGGCGTCCACAGGACGGTTGCTCCTCGCGGTGACCGCCGCAGCTGTCGTGTGGAGTCGTGCGGCAGTGGCCGCCGAGGAAGGTCCTTCTGCTGGACCGTCCGGAGCGGCCACGATCCGCTCCGAGGGCGAGGAGGCGTTTGCGCGGGGCGAGAGGGCGCGGCGCGCGGGGCGGTGGGAGGACGCGGAGGCGTCGTATCGCGCGGCGTGGAAGGCGGATCCGCGGCCGGAGTTCGCGGGGGAGCTCGGGCTTTCGGAGCTCGCGCTGGGGCGGCCCCGGGACGCGGCAGAGCACCTGCGGGAGTCCCTGCTGTATCCGGAGACGCTCCAGCTGGCGGCGCAGCGGCGCTTCCGGGCGGGGCTCGAGAAGGCGGAGCGCGAGATCTCGTCCGCGACCGTCGCGGTGAGCCGGCCCGAGGCCGAGGTGTTCATCGACGGTCGGCGGATCGGCCGCGGACAGGGCATGTATTTCGTCTACCTCGATCCGGGGCGGCACGAGGCGCGCGGCAAGCTCGAGGGGTATGTCGATGACGTCTATCCGTTCGAGGCGCAGCGGGGAAGGGAGTCGATGGTCGGCCTTCACCTGGAGCCCAAGCCCCCGCCGACGGCTGCGCCTGCGCCGGTCGCGCCCGCGCCGGTTGCGCCTGCGCCGGCTGCTGCGCCCGGGGGGCCGTCGGCGGGAACGGTGTTCCGCGTCGGCGGGATCGCGCTCGCGTCGGCCGGGGTCGCGCTCGGGACAGGCTTCGCGCTCGCGGCGGCGGCGCGCGGCGACGAGGCCGCGGCGCAGGCGGAGGCGCTCCGCCGGCGCGGCGGCCCGGCGGCGTGCATGTACCCCGAGCATGCGGACGCGTGCGCGGCGCTGGCCGACAGGAACGGCGCGCGCGGCACGCTCGAGACCGCGGCCTGGGCGAGCTTCATCGGCGCGGGCGTCGCCGGCGCGGTGGCGATCTCGTCGTTCTGGTGGGCTCCGGCGCCGCGCGCGAGCGCCGTGCGCGCCGTGGCGCTCGCGACGGCGGAGGGCGGTGCCGTGCTGTTCGTCGGCGCTTGGTAGGCCGGAGCGACAGACGGAAAGGAGCGATAGTGATGTGGTGTGTGCGAAGCTGGGTCGCGGGGGGCTTGCTCCTCGCTGTGGGCGGCCTGGCAGCGGCGGGAGGGTGCGGCGGCGCCGATGCCTACGACTGCGCGGAGGAAGTGACCTGCGACATCGTGAACGCCAACGGCACCAGCAACGGCCACTGCTGGGGGCAGTGCGTGCCCGAGCCGCCGCGTGCTTTCGATGAGCCGATGCTCGTATGGACGGGCCTCGAGACGCTCGCGCCGTCGTGCGACGATCTCGTCTGGGCCATCCCCGGGACGAACGAGGTGATACGGATCGCCGACGGGCCGCCTGCGTTCGTGGGACGGACCCCGCCGGCGGAGGCGCCTTCATGTCCCGTGTGCGCGTGCACCGCACCGTCCTGTGCGCTGCCCTGGGACATCACGACGAGCTCGCTGCCCCTGTGCGAGGGAGAAGGCGCGGGGACACAGACGCCCTTCGCGCCGCCTCCGGGCTGGGACGGCTCGTGCGTGTCGCCGGGCTGGGTGCCGTCCGGGCGCCTCGGCTCGCTCTACATCGGGTCCACCACCGAGCAGCCCTGCGCGCCGGTGGTCGAGGAATCACCCACGCCTCCCGATGCGCTCACCGGCGAGGTGGCGATCGCCTGCTCCGGCAAGGTGTCGTCGACACTGTGCGCGCAGGACGGGCAGCGCTGCATGCTCTACCAGCAGCACGACCACCTACCCGAGGGGTGGCGGCACTGCATTCTCGCGGACGGGGACGACCGCGAATGCCAGGCGCCCGTCGCGGCGGGGGACCCTTGGCCGAGGTTCTCCGAGAAGCTGGGGGTCTTCTACACGGAGGTGGACGATACGCGCGGCTGCACGGCGTGCACGTGCAAGCCGCCCGAGACGCACCGATGCGTGGCGGACGTGTCCGGTTACGAGGACCGCGCGTGCAGCGACTTCCTCGTCGTCGCCCGTATGACCACGCAACGAAAGATCTGCGTGGATCCTGGGTCAACCCGGACGCTCGGGAGCCTGAGCGCGACGTGGATCGTCAACGAGCCGGGGCGCTGCACGCCGGAGGGCGGGGCGCTAGCTGGCGAACTCGATGCCCGAGGTCCCAAGACGATCTGCTGCTTGCCGAGGGACACTTGATGCGGCGAGAGGCGGAGCACCTGCGTGAGTCGCTGCTCGATCCGGGGTCGCTCGCGCTGGCGGCGCAGCGCCGTTTCTGCGAGGGGCCGTGCAGGGTGGGGCGCGAAGATGGCGCAGGCGACCATCCTGGCGAGTCGGCCCGATGCGGAGGTGTTCATCGATGGCTGGTGGGTCGGCCGGAGACAGGCGAACTGCGGGACTGGTAGGCCGGAGGGCAAGCCGAAAGGAGCGATGGCGATGCGGCGTGTGCGGAGCTGGGTGGCGGGGGGCCTGCTCCTCGGTGCGGGCGGCCTGGCGGCGGCGGGAGGGTGCCGCGCCGGGGAACACGACTGCGCGGAGGAAGTGACCTGCGAGATCGTGAACGCCAACGGCACGAGCAACGGCCACTGCTGGGGGCAATGCGTGTACCCACCGGGCGGGAAGTTCGGGGAGCCGATGCTCGTCTGGACGGGGCCCGACACCCTCGCGCCGTCGTGCGAGGATCTCACCTGGGTCGTCCCCGACACGGATGTGATCATCCGGCCGTCGAGCGGAACGCCGAAGCTCCTGGGACGGGCGCTGCCGCGCGTCGAGCGCCATTGCCCCACGTGCGCGTGCACCGTACCGTCCTGCGCGTTGCCCTCGGACCTGGCGGCGGTCTCGTTGGCCATGTGCGGGGACGGGCCGGCGGAGACACGGACGCTCTTCGCGCCGCCGCCGGGTTGGGACGGCTCGTGCGTGTCGCCGGGCTGGGTGCCGCCCGAGCAGCTCGCCGCGCTCTTGGTCGGGCCGATGATTGAGCAGCGTTGCGAGCCGGTCATTGAAGAATCCCCGGTGCCCCGCGACGCGGTCGCGGGCGAGGTCGCGATCGCATGCCCGAGCCGGGTATCGACCACGCTGTGCGCGCAGATGGGCCAGACATGCCTGGTGTACCAGCAGCAGGATTCCCTGCCCGCGGCGTGGCGGCAGTGCGTCTACATCGAGGGGCTCGACACGGAGTGCGAGGCGCCCGCCGCGGCGGGAGACCCTTGGCCGAGGTTCTCCGAGAAGCTGGCGGTGTTCTACAAGGGCGTCGAGGACACGCGCGCGTGTACGCCGTGCACGTGCAAGCCGCCCGCGACGAGCCGGTGCGAGGCGTTCGTGTCCGCCTACAAGGACAGCGCGTGCGGCGATTGGCTCGTCGGCATCAGTGTGACCACAAAAGAGGTCTGCGTCGCCCCTGGGCCAGCCCCGATGATCGGGAGCCTGAGCGCGACGTGGATCGTCAACGAGCCAGGACGCTGCACGCCGGAGGGTGGTGTACCTGACGGCGCGCGAGAGCCGGAGGAGCCGGTGACGATCTGCTGCTTGCCGAGGGGCACATGAGGCTGCCGGCGGAGCGAGGCCGAGTTGCATGGCAAAAGAGGAAAGAAAAACCGCCAGGGCACAAGGATCGCAAGCAGCAGCCGGCCCATCTGCCCGACGGCTGGCGCCACTGCATCGTCGGGGAGGGGGATCTCGGATGCCAGCAGCCCCAGGGAGGAGCGGACCCTCGGAAGATCTTCTCGGACAGGGTGGGGGTGTTCTATGTGAACCTGGTGACCGCGCCCGCGTGCTCGCCGTGCACCTGCGAGGCGCCGGCGACGAGCCGGTGCGAGGCGCTCGTGTACGCCTGGGAGGATGCCGCTTGCAGCGACATCCTCCTCGGCGTCGATGTGACCGAGCGTGGGATCTGCCTGGTTCCTGAGCCTACCTCCAGCCTGGGCAGCGTGAGCGCAACGTGGCTCTCGAACGAGCCCGGGACATGCAAGCCGACGGGGGGCGATCCCATCCACGACGAGGTGGTCGGCGACGCCAAGACGGTCTGCTGTCTGCCGAAGGCGCTGGAGGCGCCGTGACGGCCTGGTCGAGAACACCGGCGGGCGGCGGGCGCGCCGCCCGCGGCAGGAGCCAACCGGTGGTACAGCGTGCACGGGCTCCTTGGGAGCGCGCGGGGAAGGCGGTGATGTCGCGATGAGGTGGAACAGGAAAGGGTGGCTCCTGCGAGCGTCGATCACGCTGTCGCTGGGGGGCCTGGGCGGCGTGCTCGTCGCGAGCGGCTGTGGCAGCGCAGAGCCGCCGTGCGGCCTCCCGGGGAATCTCTGCCACATCACCAACGAGGACGGCACCAGCAACGGCGTCTGCGCCGGGAGGTGCGTGATACAGCCGATGGTCGGCTTCTACGATCCGCTGCTCCTGTGGATCGGAGACCCTGACGAGCCCGAGCCGTCGTGCGGGGACCTCACCGGATACGACCTTCAGCGTCGCAACACGCAGAAGATCGCTCCGACGGTGTTCTCCCGGCTCCGGTCGTTGCGGCCGGGCGAGGAGCCCTGTCCCAAGTGCGGATGCAGCGTTCCGCTCTGCTACATGCCGGCGCTGGTTGCGGCGCACTCGCACGCCTCGTGCGAGAACACCCCGGCGGAGACGCTCAGGCCGTTCAATCCGCCCCGGAACTGGCGAGGCGAGTGCACGTCTCCAGGGACCGTGCCGGCAGACGAGTTCAGCGCAATCTGGATCGCGCCGGGGCCGGATGGTTCGTGCACGCCGTTCACCGTGGACGAGCCCTCTCCGCCGGCGGGCCCTGCCAAGATCGCGATCGCGTGCAGTGGCGGGGTGGCCCACTTCGAGTGTCCAGTGGGCGGGGATGTCTGCATGCTCAACCAGCAAGAGGCCAACGTGCCCCCCGGGTGGCGCTACTGCATGATCGGGTTGGAGGGGGATCGCGGATGCTACCCGCCCGCCGCTCCGGGGGAGCCGCCCGTGTTCTCGGAAAAGTTCATCTTCTATAACCGGGACCTCACGCGGAGCTGCGAGCCGTGCGCCTGCGTGCCCAACCGCACGCCGAGGGAGTGCGTCGCGCGGGTGAGCGCCTACTCGGATCGCGCCTGCAGCGAAGACGCGCTCCTCGGGACGACGACGGTGACGGCCGGCGGGGCAGATGACTGCCTGCTTCCCGAGGAGGATGGTGCGGCGCTCGGCAGCATCCGCGCCGAATGGGAGGTCAACCATGTGGGGTTCTGCGACCCGGCCGGCGGCGAGCCGCGCCCGACGACCGTCTGTTGCCTGCCGGAGCCCACCGGATGACACGGCCGTGAACGGCGACGGCCACGCGGACGCGGGCCTCTTCGATCCCACCAGGCTGCACGCGGCGGTCTCCCCCTGGCGCTTCACGGCTTCTTGCGGGTACGTCTTTGCCGAACCTTGAAGAGCTCTTCCTGGTTCTCGGCAGGAGCTCTCTTGCTGGTGACATGCGCCACCACGGTCCGGCTCGGGGATGCTTCGCCGCACCGGGATTCGTCAACCTGTCGAGCGCCGCTCCGTTTTCGTCATCGTGCCAGCAGCTGCTGGCCAGGCGGAGCGTAGGATACCGGCGACCGACGCAAGCAGCGGTCCACTTCGGTCGAGTGAGGCGGTGCCGTGCGGCAGGGATCTCTAGCGCCTCGATTGGGAGCTTCGTCAGCAGCGTCCGCAACACCTCGTCGAAGTTGAGCCCAACAGGTGTAGCAGCGACGGCGAACGTGGCGCGCAAGATCTGCGTGGACGACGGCCGAGCCGCGCGTCTCGGCGCTCGGCTCCGCCCGAATGGACAGCCCCCTCGGCGTCGATCCCGGTTTGGCACGCGGGCTGCAAATGCAAAAAGAGCACGTGAGAGATGGAGTCGGCTGCAAACGACCACTCGACGGCCGGGCGCAGCAGGCGATTCCGGGAAAGAGACACGCCATGCGGCTCGGATTGGCCCTCCTGATCGCGCTCCACGGCGCGATTCACCTCGTCGGATACCGCGAGTGGTCGAAGCTCGCGGCCGCCGGTCAGCCGAGCGATCGCACGCTCGTTCCCTTCTCTCCCGCGGGAAGCCGGGTCTTCGCCCTGCTCTGGCTCGCGGCGCTGCTCGTGCTGCTCGCGGCGGCAGCGCTCTGCGTCCTGCGGCGCGACGCGTGGTGGGCGCTGGCGCTCTTCGGCGTGTTCCTCTCCCAGGGCCTCATCGTCCTCGCGTGGCCCCAGGCGAAGTTCGGGACGCTCGTCAACGTGCTCCTCCTCTTGCCGATCGTGGCCGCAGCCGCACACGCACGCTTCCGCCATCAGGTTGATTCGGAGGTTCGAGCGCTGCTCGCGCGCTCCGCCGAGCCGCACGCTTCCACCGTCGAGCCCTCCGAGCTCGAGCCCTTGCCCGCGCCGGTGCGCACCTGGCTGGAGGCCTCGGGCGTCGTCGGCCGGGAGAGGACTCAGACGGTCCGGCTGAAACAGCGCGGCGAGCTCCGGGCCAGCCCCGGCGCCGCCTGGATGCCCGCGGAGGCCGAGCAGTACTTCTCCGTCGGCGAGCCTGCGTTCGTCTGGAAGGTCACCACGAAGATGATGGGCGTCCTCCCGATCGAGGGCCGCGACAAATACGCCGCCGGCAAGGGCCAGATGCTGATCAAGGCGGCGTCGCTCCTCGACATCGTCGATGCGGCCGACGAGAAGATCGACCAGGGCGCCATGCTGCGCTTTCTGGGCGAGATCGTCTGGTTCCCGTCAGCGGCGCTCCGCCCCTACATCGCGTGGGAGTCGATCGACGCGACGAGCGCGAAGGCGACGATGCGCCACGCGGGGAAGGTCGCATCGGCGGTGTTCATGTTCGATCCTCAGGGGCGCGTGCTCGGGCTGCAGGCAGAGCGTTATCTCGGCGGCGGCGCGGACGCGAAGCTCACGCCCTGGTCCGTGGCGTGCTCGGAGTGGGGCACGTTCCGGGGCATCCGGATCCCGAGCCGAGGGGAGGTCCTGTGGAAGCTCGAGAGCGGGAATTTCAGCTACTACCGCTGGGAGATCCTCGACGTGGAGCACAACCCCGCAGGGCCGTAGCGGGAGAGCGGCTCCCGCACGCAAGCCCTGCGCTTCGCTAGAGCGGGCGGCCGATCCGGGCGCGGATCTGCGCCCGGACATCCTCTGGAAGCGAGCGCAGGTAGTCGTCGGGCAGCAGCCGCAACGTCTCGTCAGGCACGAGGAGGAGCCGCTCCTCGGGGGTGAGCCCTGCGACGCGCTGCTCGGGCGGAAGGCCGGCGAGCCGCTGCTCGGGCGGAAGGCCGGCGAGCCGCTGCTCGGGCGGAAGGCCGGCGAGCCGCTGCTCAGGGGTCAGCCCCGCGGCCCGCTGCTCGGGGGTCAGCCCCGCGGCCCGCTGCTCGGGCGGCAGCGCCGCCAGCAGCTCGTCCACCGGCAGCGCTGGCAGCAGCGTCTCGATCGGCAGCTTCTTCAGCAGCGTCCGCAGCACTTCGTCAAAGCCTTCCAGCTCGCGCATCGCCATCGCGATCTCCTCCGCACCGACCTGCTCGGCCAGCCAGCGGCGCGCCTCAACAGTCCGCGCCGTGCCGTGACCGAGCAAGTGTAGCAGATCATCGCCCTCCTCCTCGGCCACCCTGGCGAGCTCGACCACGTACAGCGCGAACGCTCCTCCCTGGAGCTGCCAGTAGCCGCCGGCGAGGTTGCGCCAGAGCAGCCCGAGCGCCGCGGCATCGGCGTCAAGGGGGCGGCTGCGCGACGGCAGCAGCAACACGCCGGCCAGGTCGCGGCGCGGTCCGAGCCGCTTCCCAGCGCCCGCGTAGTGCAGCGACAGGTAGCCCCAGAGCCGGTCGAGATCGCGGCCGCGGTAGGTGCGCCGGACACTCTTGAACTCGACGATCGTCTCCCTGGGCAAGAGCGACCAGAGCCTTCGCAAGGTGCCGGCCGGCCCGTGGGTTTCGCCCGGAGCCTCATTGCGCAGCAGGAGAACATCGGCCCGGGGCGGCTCTGTCGACAAGGGCACCTCGTTTTGGATCTGAAAATGGCGCGGGCGGCGCTGGCGCAGCAATGCGGCGAGCAGCACGTGCCACGCGGTCCGGGTCGAGCCCATGGCACCCTGTACTGGCAACTCCGGCGCAGGACAAGCAAGCATGAGCGCGAGAGGCGTCTCAAGGTCCTTGTCTCATCGGCCTCATCGCTTTACGAGGACAGGTAACCTTTCATCATGCTTTCTTCAGGAGCAAGCGAATCGTGGTGATCCCGGGCACCACGCGGCCCCGCGCCAGCGGGCTCGGCGCGTGCCCTGCCCCCTCCGAGAAGGCGTCATCCCGGCGTGACCACCCCCCAGCCCCTGCGCGCGCAGCGTCTCGGCCTGGAGCCGCTCCGCGACCGCGTTGAGCTCGCCGAGCGCTTGGCCGGAGCCGCCGCCCACGATCGTGCGCAGCGGCCGCTTGCCGGCCGGCGCCTCGACGAGCGCCACGAGAGCACGTTCACCTGGAACAGCCTCAGCGCCTGGTCGGTCGTGAACCCCTCGCTGAGCCCCATCGCCGACAGGCCTGCGTTGTTGACCACCACGTCGATGCCGTGGCCCCCGGCGCGCCGGAGGGACCCGACGAGGTCGTGAAGCGAAACTCGGCCACCTGCGCCCCTCAGGCCCGCGACGGCCCCCGCCTCACCGCGCGCCGCTCGCGGTGAGACCCAGCGTTTTCTGACGCCGCGAGGCCCTCTTCCCGCCTACTTGGCAAAGATCGACCCGTTCCAGACGTACCGCGCCGGCTGCGCTCCGCCCCACGGCAGCAGCAGCGGCTCGAAGCCGCCGACGGGCGCCTTGTCCTGGTTGAAGGGGTACGTCTGCTCCGTCCACTCGACGGCCTTCCCCGGGGCGAGCTCGATCCCCATCTTGTCGCCCACGCGCACGAACTTGAGCTCGCCGGCGATCTTCTTGCCGCCCACGCTGCGCGCGATCTCGGCCGCGAAGATCCGCTGGATACTCTCGCCGTCGACCCGGAAAATCATCACGACGTCGCGGTCCACGGTCCCGCCGCCCGCCTCCTTGGGCGCCGCCGCGCGGACGGTGCCGTGGACAATGATCTCCGCCTTGCCGTCGCCGGTGAGATCGAGCGCGCGCACCGAGCGGATGTCGGCCGGAGAGGCGAACTGCGCGAGCGTCATGAACGCGTACCCCGCGCCGCCACGGAACCCCTTGCCGAACACCACGATGTCGCGGTCGTGCAGGAGCACCCGCTCGGGCTCCTTGCCGCCGGCCACGTCGGCGCCGAGGTCGAACTGCGGCTTGCTCGCCGAGGCGCTCCGGTCGCGCCGGTAGAGGGCGTACACCTTGTCGAGCATCTCGGCCGGCGAGAGGCCGGCCGGCTTCGGCGCGGCCCGCGCCTCCTCGGCCCTCGCCGGCGCCGGGCGCGGCCCCGCGGCGCTCGCCTGCCGCTGCTCGCTCGCCTTGGTGAACACCCCGCCGGTCAGCTTGTAGAGCTGCGACTTGATCGACCCCCACGGCAAGAGCAGCGGGTCGTACGTCGTCTCGACCCCCTCCGCGTAGTTGCTCGCGTCGTACCGGGTCGCCTTGCCCGGCTCCACGCGGATCGCCACCTTGTCGCCGTCCGCCACGAAGTCGACGTCGTTGACGACCGAGCCCTTGTCCGTCGCGATCGCGATCTCGTGCTGGAAGATCGGCTTCGGCGTATCGCCGGCGCCGAACTGGAGCACGTGCATCACCTCGCGGTACTTCGCGCCGCTGCCGGAGCGCTTCCGCAGGATGAGCTCCGCCTGGCCGTCGCCCGTCAGGTCGCGCGCCGTGAGCGACGGCAGCATCCCGTCCTTGGCGTCGACCCCGAGGTCCTCGAAGTAGTACTGCGCGCCCTTCCGGAACCCGGGGCCGAGGACGATCATGTACCGCTCGTAGACGAGCACCCGCTCCCGCATCGCATCGCCGGCCACGTCGGCGACGAGGTCGTAGCTCGCGCGGCCCTGGATGCCCTTGCTCCGGAGGAGGCCGTCGGTGAGCGCGAGCTCCGGCTCGGTCGCGAGCGGCGACAGCGACGCGTACGCCTCCGAGGCGGCGCTGCCGACGACGGCGTCGACCCCTCCGCCGTCGTCGTCGTGGACGAAGAGCCCCGCCCGCAGCCCGACCCGGGTCGTCGCCGCCTCGGGGAACGCCGCCCAGGGGACGCTCGCCTCCAGGGTGTACCCGCCGCTGCGGGGGGCCTCGACGACCCTCGCCCCGGCCACCGCCTTGCCGCCCGGGACCTTGACGCTCCCCGCTGTCTTGCCCGGCTGCCCCGGGTAGAGCGCGACCTCCTGCACCTTTCCGCCCGGGAACCCGATCACGACCTTCACGTGATCGGCGCCGCCTCGCAGCGTGTCGTCGGTCACGTCGGCCGCCACGTAGATCCGCGCGTCGTCGTAGGCGATGGCCACCTGGGCGGCGAGATCGGCCTTGCTGGGCTTGCCCTTGAGCTTGAGGCCGAGGGAGGTGAACGCCACCGGCCACTCCTTCGGGACCCCGTCGAGCTTGAGCCATTTCGACTCGACGAGCGGCGCCGCGATCGGCGTGCCGGCGGCGAGGGCGGGGGAGGGGGCGGCGGTGGTCAGCGCCGCCAGCGCGACCGGCGCGAGCGCGGCGAGGCGGGAGCCGGAGGTTTGCGCCCCCGGCGCACGGTACGAGTGTGTTTTACGTCTCATAAGCTCGGGTTTGGACGCCTCTCCGCGCCCGCTTGTTCTTACCACGAGCACTTTCTTTCCGGATCGCTCCGCGTCGCCCACGTCGCCCACGTCGCCCACCCGAGGCGGCACCCTGGACGCCGCGAGGCGGCGATCTCGACGTGGCAGGCGAGGGGACCCGGCGGTGCCGAGGCCCTCACCCGCTGTCATCCGTGGGGCCCGGGAGAGGGCGCGAGGCGGGCGGGGCCGGCGCCTTCGGGGCGGATCCGGCGGTACACGAGCTTTGCGATCTCGACGGCCGGCACGATGAGCGCCGAGAGGACGAGCAGGAGCATCCACTCGTTCGACGACATCGCGTACGTGCGGAAGACCGGGCGCAGGGCGGGCACGAGCAGCGCGATCAGGTGGATCGCCGCGCTCGCCGCGACCGCCAGGAGGAGCGGGAGGCTGATGAGCGGCTTCGACGCGAAGAGCGAGATGACCGGGCTCCGGCAGCTCCAGGCGTGGAAGAGCGGCGACAGCGCCAGCAGCGAGAAGGCGACGGCGCGCGTGCGGAGCAGCGCCTCCTCGGTCTGGTCCGACGTCGCGTAGAGCGCGACGGCGGCGAGCCCCATGATCGCGCCGACGTAGACGATGCCGAGGTAGTCGCGCTTGACGAGCAGGCCCTCGTCGCGCGGCCGCGGCGCCTCGGACATGAGCTGCGGATCCGGCGGATCGATGCCGAGCGCGAGCGCCGGCAGGCCGTTCGTCACGAGGTTGATCCAGAGGATCATGAGCGGCGTCAGCGGCGGCCACTTGCCGAAGAACGAGACGACGAACACGGCCACGAGGAGGCCCATGTTCGACGAGAGCAGGAAGAAGATGAACTTCTGGATGTTGCGGTAGATGGCGCGCCCCTCGCGCACCGCCTCGACGATGGTCGCGAAGTTGTCGTCCGCCAGCACGAGGTCCGCCGCCTGCCGCGCCACGTCGGTGCCCCCGCGCCCCATCGCCACGCCGATGTGCGCCTCCCGGAGCGCGGGCGCGTCGTTCACGCCGTCGCCCGTCATCGCGACGATGTGGCCGTGCGCCTTGAACGCCCGCACGAGCCGGAGCTTCTGCTCCGCCGTCGTCCGGGCGAAGACGCGCAGGTGCATGATCCGCCGCGCCAGCTCCTCGTCGCCCATCGCCGCGAGCTCCGCGCCGCTGAGCGCCTCGTCGCCCTCGTCCCAGAGCCCGATCTCCTTGGCGATCGCCGTCGCGGTGAGCCGGTGGTCGCCGGTGATCA
Organism: Sorangium sp. So ce693; assembly: GCF_051521375.1. Taxonomy (NCBI): domain Bacteria; kingdom Pseudomonadati; phylum Myxococcota; order Polyangiales; family Polyangiaceae; genus Sorangium; species Sorangium sp. So ce693. The sequence goes on along the minus strand of NZ_CP150347.1, from coordinate 8,219,549 downwards.
TGACGGCGCGGATGCCGGCGCGGCGGCACTCGGCCACCGCCTCCTTCACCCCCTGCCGCGGCGGGTCCATCATCCCGACCAGGCCGAGGAACGTGAGCTCGCGCTCGACGTCGTCCTCGTCGCGGCTGAGCCGCACCCGGCGGCAGATCGCGAGCACGCGCAGCGCGGCCGCGCTCATGCGATCGGCCTCGGCGACGATCGCGACGCGGTCGTCCTCGGTCAGCGCCCGCACGCCCTTGTCGTCGGCGAACTTCACGCAGAGCGGGAGGAGCACGTCGACGCTCCCCTTCACGTGCGCGATCTCGCGGCCGCGCTCGTCCCGCGTGATCACCGTCATCCGCTTGCGGTCGCTGTCGAACGGCAGCTCGTGCACGAACGCGTGCGACGGCGCGACCGACTCGCGCGAGTAGTTGCCCTTCGCGGCCAGCGTCAGCAGCGCCCCCTCGGTCGGATCGCCGACGATGTTCCAGCGGCCCGTCGCCCGGTCCTCGTCCAGCGACGCGTTGTTGCAGAGCGCGACCGTCGCGAACAGGTACGTGAGGGGCGCCGCGTGGTCCACGACCTCCGCGCCGTGCTCGTCCCGCAGCGCGCCCGCCGGGTTGTACCCCTCGCCGGTGACCGTGTAGCGGCGGCCGCCCGCGTACACGTGGCGGACGGTCATCTCGTTCTGGGTGAGCGTGCCCGTCTTGTCCGACGCGATGATCGTCGCGGCGCCGAGCGTCTCGACCGCGGGCAGCTTGCGCACGATCGCCCCGCGCCGCGCCATGCGCTGCATCCCCAGCGCGAGCGTGATCGTCGTGATCGCGGGCAGCCCCTCGGGGATGGCGGCCACCGCGAGGCTCACGCCCTCGAGCAGGAGCTCGTGCCACGGCCGGCCGCCCCGGATGAACCCCCAGCCGAGCAGCACCGCGGAGAGCGCCAGGCACACCCGCAGGATCACCGAGCCGAAGCGATCGAGGCGCTCCTCGAGGGGCGTCTTCTGCTCGCCGACCGAGCGGATCATCTCGCCGATCCGGCCGAGCTCGGTGCCCACGCCGGTCGCGGTCACCACCGCGCGCCCCTTGCCGCGCACGACGCTCGTGCCGGTGAAGACCATCGTGACCCGGTCGCCGAGCGGCGCGTCGCGCGCGACCGGGGCGAGCGCGTCCTTGACCGCGGCCGCGCTCTCGCCCGTCAGCGCCGCCTCCTCGGTCGCGAAGCTGATCGTCTGCACGAGCCGCGCGTCGGCCGGGACCGAGTCGCCCGCCTCGAGCTCGAGGATGTCGCCGGGCGCGACGTCCTCGGCCGCGATGACCACGGTCTTGCCGCCGCGGCGGACGCGCGCGTTCGGCGCGCTGAGCTTCTGGAGGGCCTCCAGGGCCGCCTCCGCGCGCCGCTCCTGGTAGTAACCGAGGAAGGCGTTCAGGATCACGATGAGCAGGATCGCGATCGCGTCGCCGAACCGGTGGAGCAAGCTCTCGTCCTGGTCGGCCGTGAAGCCGACGACCACGGCGATCGCCGCCGCGGCGAGGAGCGTGAGCACGAGCGGGTTCGCGAACTGCTCGAGGATGCGGACGAGCGCGCTCTTCTTCTTCGTCTCGGGCAGCCGGTTCTTGCCGTGCTCCGCGAGGCGCCTCTGCGCCTCGGCGTCGGAGAGCCCGCCGGACGAGCTGACCCCGACGCGCTCGAGGAAGGCGCCGACCTCCTCGGCGTGGACTGGGATGGGAGCGGCGGGAGAGGCGTTCGGTCCGGCCGGGCGGAGCGCCGTGGCGGCTTGGCTCATGGGCAGGCGTGCTCTAGCGCTTCATCCTGGCTTGTTCACGTTGTTCTTCGGCCTCGAGCTCCGCGATCGCCGCCGCGAGCTCGTCCTGCTCGGCCTGGGGCGCGGCGGCCGGCGCGCCGCCCGCGCCGGCCACGCGCACCTGAGGCGGCGGCGCCGCGGCGGGCGGCGGCTCGGGCGGGAGCACGCCCATCTTCCGCTTGAGCGCGAGCAACTCGTCGTCCGCGCCCGCCGTCGCCTCGAGCTGCCCGAACCGGTGCGCCAGCGTGTCGCCCGTGTACTGCTCGGCGATCTCCCCGGCGGCCTCGGCCTCGGCCTCGATCTGGTCGATCTTGTTCGCCATCCGGTCGAACGTCTCGAAGGCGGAGGCGTTGTTCAGGCCGCTCATCGTCTCCTGGATGGCCTTCTGCGCCTCGGCCCGCTTCTTCCGGGCGATGAGCACGTTCTTCTTGCGCTTCGCCTCCTCGATCTTGTTGTTCAGGAGGCGCAGCGCCGTCTTCAGCTGGTCGACGGCCTGCTTCTGCTTCTGCCACTGGTCCTTGTAGGAGGTGGCGAGCTGGTCGTGCTCCTTCTTGCGGTTCAGCGCCTCCTTGGCCAGCGCGTCGTCGCCCGCCTTGATCGCGAGCATCGCCCTGCGCTCCCACTCCGCGGCGTGGGCGGCCTCCTGCTCGGCCTGCTTGGCCAGCCGCTTCTCGTCGGCGATCGAGACGGCGACCTGCTTCTTCGCCTCGATCAGCTGGTTTGCCATGTCGATGACGACCTGGTTCAGCATCTTCTCGGGGTCCTCCGAGCGGCTGATGAGGTCGTTCAGGTTCGACTTGATGAGGGTCGCAAGGCGCGCGAAAATTCCCATAGATCAGCTCCAACTCTCGGGGTGCGCAGGGTCGAAAGGCGCGGCGGGTCTGCTCAGCTGAGCGCGAGATCGTGCAGCACGGGGACGTGGCGGGCGAGCGCGAGATCGATGTCGCTCAGGATCGCCTCGAGCTCGTTCATGTCGAGGTTCTCGAGCTCCAGCGCCGCCGACAGGACGACGGTGCCCGCCTCGATCCCATACGAAGCATGCATCAGATCGGTCGCGTTGTACTCGAGCAGGCGGCGGAAGAGCTTGGTCTGGTGTGCGTCGTCCCCGGGGACAGGGCCGATCGAGACGCGCACCGCCACGATCGGCGGGTCGATGCGGATCGCGATCGGCGGCGCTCCCGCGCCCCCCGAGACGAGGTAGGTACCGGCGTCGTTCTCGAACCGGCGATCGAGCTGCAGGAGGTAGGTTTCGACATCCTCGGCTGTGCGCGGCATGGCGCGCCGAGCCTACAGAATCATGTCGCCTCGGGCTAGTGCCGCGTCCCTCGGATTCTTCCCGGGATTCCGCGCGCCGCGGGCTGCGGGCTGCGGCGACGACGCCGCGACGATGGTTCATCGAGCCCGCGCGGCTCGCCGTGGTCCTCCGAACCATGGCGCCCCCTTCGTTGGGTTCGTGCTCCGATCGCATCGGCGCGCTGTCACGTCACGAGCGCGCGACGCGCGCCGCACGCCTGGATTGCGCGCCGCGAGCCGCGACGCGCGCCGCTCCGTGATCGGTTCTGCTCGCTCCGGGAATCACCGCCTTTCCCCGGACGCTCGCTTTTTTCTCACCTGTCCGAGAGTGGCGGTGGTACGGTCCCGATCCAGGTTACGTGGCGATCCACCCGGGCGACGTCGTTGCTGGCTACCGTGTCACCCGCCTGCTCGGGCGGGGCGGCATGGGCGAAGTCTGGGCAGCAACACGGGAATCGGACAATCAGCAGGTCGCCATCAAGGTCCTGCTGGCGCGCGCCGCGATGAAGCCGGATCTCGTGCGGCGCTTCGACCGCGAGGCGAAGATCGCCTCGGCCATCCAGAGCCCGTACGTCTGCCAACTGCTCGAGGTCGGCCAGACGGACGAGGGCGAGCACCTGCTCGTGTTCGAGCAGCTCGACGGCGAGTCGCTGGCGGACCGGCTGAAGCGCGAGCAGTACCTGCCGTTCAGCGAGGTCGGGCCGATCATCGATGACGTGCTCCAGGGGCTCGTGGCCGCGCACGCCGCGGGCGTCATCCACCGCGATCTGAAGCCGGGCAACATCTACCTCGAGCACCTCGGCCTGCCGGATCGGCGCGAGCGCGCGAAGATCCTCGATTTCGGCATCTCGAAGCTCACGCGGCGCGAGAAGGAAGAGCCGACGCTCACCGCCTTCGACGCGACGCTGGGATCGTTCGCGTACATGGCGCCGGAGCAGGTGCGGGGCGCCGCGCGGGCCGACGAGCGGGCCGACATCTACGCGGTCGGCGCGGTGGCCTTCCGGGCCCTGTCCGGGCGGCTGCCGTTCGAGGGGGCGAACGCCGCGGTGCTCGTCGCGATGAAGCTCGACCGCCCGGCGCCGTCGCTCGCCGAGGCGACCGGCGAGAAATGGCCGGTGGGCATCGAGCGCTTCCTCGAGCGGGCGCTCGATCGCCGGCGCGAAGGGCGCTTCGGCTCCGCGGGAGAGGCGCTGTCGAGCTGGCGCGCCATCCAGCCGGCGAACATCACCCGCGCGACGCGCCGCTCGCAGCGGAGCAGGTATCCCTCCGAGCTGCCCGACGCGTTCCTGGAAGACAACCCCACGGTCGTCGACGGCCCCCCGACGATGACGGAGAACGGCGGCGGCTTCACCGACGCCGGCCACAGCTCGCCGCCGCCTGCTCCGCTCGCCCCTCCCAGGGCCGGGAGCACCGTGCCGCCGCCGCCGCCGAGCAGGGCCGCTGCGCCGCCGGCGTCGCCGAGCAGGACGGGCGTGGGCGCGCCGCCGGCGCCGCCGAGCAGGACGGGCGCAGGCGCGCCGCCGGCGCCGCCGAGCAGGGCGGGCGTGGGCGCGCCGCCGGCGCCGCCGAGCAGGGCGGGCGCAGGCGCGCCGCCGCCACCGCCGAGCAGGGCGGGCATGCCGCCGCCACCGCCGAGCAGGGCAGGCGCAGGCGCGCCGCCGGCGCCGCCGAGCAGGGCGGGCGCAGGCGCGCCGCCGCCACCGCCGAGCAGGGCGGGCGCAGGCGCGCCGCCGCCACCGCCGAGCAGGGCGGGCGCAGGCGCGCCGCCGCCACCGCCGAGCAGGGGCGGGGGCGCAGAGATTCCCCGGCCGGAGGGACCCCCTTCGCGCCGCAAGACAGAGAGGCACTGAGTTGCTCGACGCAACGGTAGGCACGAAGAACCGGGTCGAGGTGCGCGGCGGGCGCATCCGCCTCACGAAATCGTCGGCCGCGCGCGGCGGCGGATGGATCGAGATCGGCACCGATCCCGTCATCGTCGGCCGCAACGCGGCCTGCCAGCTGGTCCTCGACGACGCCAAGGTCAGCGCGGTGCACGCCGAGTTCGTCGCCACGGAGCAGGGCGTGCGCGTGCGCGATCTCGACAGCCGGAACGGGACCTTCGTCGGCGGCGTGCGGGTCGGCGACATCTACCTGCTCACGAGCACGAAGCTGCGGCTCGGCGAGACCGAGATCCAGTTCGAGCCCCTGCGGCCCGAGCGCATCACGGTCTCGGCGATCCCGTCGTTCGGCCCGCTCGTGGCGAGCAGCCCCGGGATGCGGGCCATCTTCGAGCGCCTGTCGAAGATGGCGCCGACCGACCTCACGGTGCTCATCACGGGCGAGACCGGCACGGGCAAGGAGCTCGTCGCGCAGGCGCTGCACCTGGCGAGCGCCCGCTCGAAGAAGCCGTTCGTGGTCGTGGACTGCGGCTCGATCCCGCCGACCCTGGCCGAGGCGACGCTGTTCGGCCACGAGCGCGGCGCGTTCACGGGCGCTGTCGACAAGCGCCTCTCGCCGTTCATCGAGGCGGACGGCGGCACGATCTTCCTCGACGAGCTCGGCGAGCTGCCGCTCGAGGTGCAGCCGAAGCTCCTCCGCGCGCTCGCCGAGCGCCGCATCAAGAGCGTCGGCGGATCGAGCTACCGCGAGGTCGACGTGCGCGTGCTCGCGGCGACGCGCCGCGACCTCGTGCGGGCCGTCAACGGCGGCAACTTCCGGAGCGACCTCTACTTCCGCGTCGCGCAGATCAAGATCGAGCTTCCGGCGCTCCGGCAGCGCGTGGAGGACATCCCCGTGCTCGTCCGCAGGATGCTGAAGGATCTCGGCGACGAGAGCGCCTACGAGCGCGTCTCGAACATGACGCTCGAGCGGCTGATGCGGCACGACTGGCCGGGCAACGTCCGCGAGCTCAGGAACGCCGTCGCCGTCGCGTTCGCGCTCGCCGCCGAGGGCGAGGAGATCGACATCGCGGCGCACCTCGGCGCCCTCACCGAGACGCCGGTGCACCCGAGCTCCTCCTCGCCGTCGATCCCGCCGGGCGCCGGCGGCAGCGCGGCCGGCAGCTCGTTCGCGTCGATGAAGGGCCGCCAGTTCCAGGAGGCGAAGCGCGACGTCCTCGCGCGGTTCGAGCGCGACTACTTCGCCGCCCTGTCCGAGGACGCGAAGGGCAACGTGAGCGAGATGGCGCGGCGCGCGGGCATGGAGCGGGCGCACGTGCGGGCTTACCTGCGCCGCCACGGCATCGGCGCGAAGCAGGAACAGGAGTGAGCGGGCGCGACGGCGGCTCGCTCGCCTCGCGTCACACCGCCGCGGCCTTGTCGTCCCTGCCGGACGGCGCGATCTCGTCGGACTCGAACAGCCCTTCGAGCTCCTGCGCCGCCTGCTTCGCCGCCTCGATGAGCTTGACCTCGTCGTTGTGCACAGCGTGCCCGCGGAGCAGCACCTTCTCGTCGTGGGCCCTGAACCGCTCGATGGTCGCGCGGGCGTCCCGCTCCCGCATCCCGAGGCCCTCGAGCACGCGCCCCGCCACCTCGAGCGACGACAGGAACGTCTCCCGCTCCAGCACCGTCACGCCGATATCCATGAGCTGATACGCGTGCTGGCGGTTCCTGGCGCGCGCGTAGATCCGGATGTCCGGGAAGTGCTGCTTCACCACCTCCGCCGTCTTCACCGACGACGCGACATCGTCGATCGCCAGCACGAAGATCTTCGCCTTGTCGGCGCGCGCCGCGCGGAGCAGGTCGAGCCGGGAGGCGTCCCCGTAGTAGATCTTGTTGCCGTACCTGCGGACGAAGTCGACCTGCGTCGCGCTCGCGTCGAGCGCGGTGAAGGGGATCTTCCTCGTGCGGAGGACGCGAGAGACGATCTGCCCGAAGCGGCCGTATCCGGCGATGATGACCCTGGGGTCGTTGTCGTCGATCGCGTCGAACTCGCGCTCTGGCGCGCCCCGCCGCCATCGCTTCACGATCGCGTCGCCGAGCGCGATGACGAGCGGCGTGAGCGCCATCGACAGGGTGACCACGACGACCAGGAGGTCGGTGAGGAGCCTGTCCATGATGCCCTGTCCCGCGGCCATCCCGAAGAGGACGAAGGCGAACTCGCCCCCCTGCGGCAGCGCGAGCGCGAGGTCGCGCGCGGAGCCCCGCGCGTGGCCGGTCGCCCTGCCCAGGACGAACAGGACGGCGGCCTTGAGCGCCATCACGCCGAGGACGAGCCCGAGGACGAGCAGCGGCCGCGCGACGACGAGGCCGATGTTCGCCGACATGCCGACGGCGATGAAGAAGAGCCCCATGAGCAGGCCCTTGAACGGCTCGATGTCCGCCTCGAGCTCGTGGCGGTACTCCGAGTCGGCGAGCAGCACGCCCGCCATGAAGGCGCCGAGCGACATGGACAGGCCCACCTGCACCATGAGGAGCGCCGTGCCGAGCACGACGAGCAGGGCCGCCGCGGTGAAGATCTCGTGGGCGTGGGTGGCGGCGATGGCCCGGAAGACGGGGCGCACGAGGTAGCGGCCGCCGGCGACGACCGCGAGCAGCACGGCCACCGCCTTGAGCGACGAGGCGACGGCGCTCCCCTCGGCGGGGGCCCCGCCCGCGTGGCTGAGCAGGGGGAGCACCGCGAGCAGCGGGATCACGGCGAGGTCCTGGAAGAGCAGGATGCCGAACGCGGAGCGGCCGTGCTGCGACTGCATCTGGCCCTTCTCGGCCAGGATCTGCAGGACGAACGCCGTCGACGAGAGCGAGAGCCCGACGCCCGCGATGGCCGCGGTGTCGGCGCGCAGGCCGAGCGCGGCGCCGATCAGCGCGATGAGCGCGCCCGTGACGGCGACCTGCGCGCCGCCGAGGCCGAACACGGCGCGGCGGAGCACCCAGAGCCGCGACGGCTGGAGCTCGAGGCCGATGAGGAAGAGCAGCAGCACCACGCCGAGCTCCGAGAAGTGGAGGATGTCTTCGACGTTGGTGATGATCCGCAGCCCCCACGGGCCGAGCAGCGCGCCCGCGACGAGGTAGCCGAGCACCGCGCCGAGGCCGATCCGCTTGAACAGCGGCACGGCGACCACGGCCGCGCCGAGAAAGACTGCGGCGTCAGAGAGCAAGCTCATTCGTCGTGGGTCTCCTTGGGGCTCCGTGATAAGCACGATCGGCCATGCAGATCGAGCTCATCGCCACGGCAAGCGAAGATTCCGCGTACCTGCCCCGGGTGGGGCTCGGCACCCTCGCGGCGCTCACGCCCCCCGAGGATGAGATCATCTACACCGATGACGTCGTACAGCCCTTCGATCTCCAGCGCGACGTCAAGGACGTCGACCTCGTCGGGATCAGCGTCGACAGCAAGACCGCCCGCCGCAGCTACGATATCGCCGCCGCTTACCGCAGGCGCGGCGTGAAGGTGGTGCTCGGCGGCATCCACCCGACGGCCTGCCCCGACGAGGCCCTGCAGCACGCGGATGCCGTCGTGGTCGGCGAGGCGGAGGACGCCTGGCCCGCCCTGCTCGCGGACGTGAAGCGCGGCGAGCTCAAGCCGATCTACCGCCCGGAGCTGCCGAGCCTCGCGGGCAGGCCCCCGCCGCGGCGCGACCTGTTCACCTCCAAGAAGTACATCCCGTTCCAGGTCGTGCAGACGATGCGCGGCTGCCCGTATCCGTGCGAGTTCTGCAGCGTGTCGACGGCGAACGGCACCACGATGCGGTTCCGCCCGACCGACGAGGTGCTGAGCGAGCTCCGGTCGCTCGGCAAGCTCATCATGTTCGCGGACGACAACGTGATGATCCACCGGGCTTACTCGAAAGAGCTCTTCACCCGGATGGTCCCGCTGAAGAAGCACTGGATAGGGCAGTGCTCGCTCGCCGCGGTCAAGCGCCTCGAGAACGTGAAGCTCATGGCCGAGAGCGGGTGCAAGGCGCTCTTCATCGGCTTCGAGAGCATCGACGAGGAGACGGTGAAGTTCACCGGAAAGCGGCAGAACCGGCCCTCCCAGTACAAGGACACGATGGCGATGCTCCACGATCACGGCATCTCCGTCTGGGGGAGCTTCGTCTTCGGCTTCGATACGGACGATCCCGAGGTGTTCGATCGCACCGTGGAGTTCGGCATCGACATGAAGCTGACGATGGCGCTGTATGCCATCCTCACCCCGTACCCCGCGACGCAGCTGTACCGCCGCCTCAAGGCGGAGGGGCGCCTCACGGACGAGCGCTGGTGGCTGCGCCGCGACCACGACGCCGGCTCACCCTATTTCGTTCCCAAGCAGATGTCGCGGGAGCGGCTCCGGGAGGGGTGGGTGTCCGCGTGGACGAAATTCTACTCGCCGTCCTCGATATGGCGCAGGTTCACCCTCACGCGGCAGTCGAGCTGGATCCAGCTGGCGGGCTTCTTCCCGCTGAATTTCATGCAGCACACGCTGGCGCACCGCAAGATCGCGGGCGGCGAGCAGCGCTTCCGCTCCGGCGTGCACATCGAGGAGACGGCCGCTTCGTCCGTGGCGCAGCCGCAGCCGGAGCCGCAGCCCGCGAAGGCCAAGGGCGCTCGGCAGCTCCCGATCATCGGATAGGCGATCCCCTGGCGCCAGCTTCGCGCCCTGTGCGTGCGTGGGCGCCGTCCTGCACGCTGCGGCGCAATGGTACGCCACGGCGCAATGGCGCCGCGCTCCGCTCGCCGGCAATGAGGCGGCGCCCTGGCGCGGCGTTATGGGGCGCCGCAGGACGCCGCGTCTAGGCCGCTCTTGCGCCCGCGCAGGCCGAGCGCTCCGCGGCGCGCGGAGCGCCCGCAGCGCATCGGTGGATGTGGGCAATCGACCGCTCCTGGATTGACAGCAGCATACGGTGAGCGAGCGACGTTCTTCTGTCGCGCTTGCAGTGCGATTGTCGCTTGCTGATTTTGCTACACTCGCGTGAGCTCCTGGAATGCCGGGGTATCGAGCGGGGTGTGAGCCCGCTTTGTCGCGGCATCGAGCATCCCTCAAGCGGAGGTGTCATGGGTCGACGTCGGTTCTCCTTCTCGCTCCTCATCGTGGTTGGCGCTGCCGTGTCCAGCGCTGGCTTCGCGGCCAGCTGTAGCGCGACGGGTCCGTCCAACCAGCTCGACTCGAGCGGAGCTCACGATACAGGGGTGGGAGGGGGCGGCACGACCGGCGGAGTCGACGGGCTGGGTGGGCTCCTCGACATCGATGGAGGGCGCGAGCCGCAGGGCGATGTGGTGGTGAACTCTTGTGGGAGCGCGTGCGGCGACAGGGAGCTATGTACCGGCGCGACCCTCGGCCTGGACGACGACTGCGATGGTTCCATCGACGAGACGTGCGCCTGTATCCCCGGTCAGGCGCACTCCTGCTTCCGCGGCGATCCGTCGTTCCGGAACAGCGAGGGGTGCTTTCCTGGCACCCAGATCTGCGACGAGACCGGCACCTGGGGCCCGTGCGTCGGCGGCGTGCACGCCGACGAGAACTGTCATATGGATAGCGGCGCTCCGTGCCGCCCGATGCAGGCGTCGCCCTTCGCCGATGTGAACCTCAAGGCGGGCACCGGCGCGTTCGGCGCGGATGCGGTCGCGGGATCCGAGCTGTGGACGGTGGATTGCCCCGACGGCGTCGACCCGTGCCCCGGAGTGGCCGGCACCGATCCGGCGGACGATTTCAAGCCTCTGCAGTCGGGCGAGTACACTGTCACGTACACGAAGCGCGTCGCGAGCGGCGCTACCCAGAGCTGCCAGTACCCGCTCTTCGTCAGCGCGGGCGGCCTGCGCGTCGAGCTCGAGTGGGAGCACGACGTCGGCGACATCGATCTCGATCTACACCTCCACAAGCCGAACAACACGCAACCCTGGAGCATGTCGGGCTCGTCGGTGGACTGCGGCTTTTACAACTGCACCATCGACCACTTCTCGTCAAAGGGCTCGGATATCCGCTGGTTCTTGAACAGCGCGAGGCTCCCGGATCCCGTGAACTGGTACCTCGACCCGGTGCCGGGCAACAATGGCTGCTTCAACGCCCCTCGGGGCGTGGGGAGACAATGGGAGGCCAACGGTCTTGGCTGCCACAACCCGCGGCTCGACCTCGACAACTGGAAATGCGACCCCACCGCGACGGACCCCAACGACGTAGACTTCTGCGCGCCGGAGAACATCAACCTCGACTATCCGCCGAAGGGACAGTGGATGCGCATCGGCGTGTATTACTATGGTCAGGGCAGCGCGAAGCACGATATCCACCCCCGGGTCAAGATCTTCTGCGACAGCGCGCTCGGGGCCGATCTGGGGCACACGGGGTTCTACAGCCCGGAGCGGCCCGTCGCGTTCAAGCCCACGGACGGACACAAGAGGTTCTGGCTCGTCGCCGACGTGCTCTTCCCCGAGCCGGACGAGTGCGGCCAGGCGGCCTGCATCGTGCAGCCACTCTATGAGAACGCCAGCGCGATGACGCCGCTGCTCACCACGCGGAACGACGTCGAGGCGAGCTTCGGTCCCGCCTACCCCACGCTGCCCTGAAGAGAGCGCGCGCCGCGCGCCCTGAACCGTATCCCATCCAGCTCACCGGCCAGGCCTCGCGACGTCAGCGCGCACGAGCGCGCCGTCGCGAGCGCGCGAGCTCTGCCGGCGCCGCCTTGCCCCACGCAGAGGAGCGGTGAGGCGCAACGCCACACCGGCCAGCAAGGCAAGCTCCGTGGCGATCTGTCTGAGGATGATTTGTCTGGCTCCTTGGCTGAGCTGGTGATTCGCCTGACTCTGTCTCTGGCGAGGGCGCCTCTCGCCGGCTGAAGGCGGCTCATTGTGTCCATCGCCGGACGGAGTCCGTGCTAGGGAGTCCTCCTCCTGCGACTCACCCTGCTGAGTCTGCATGACAGTGGTTCTTGTTACTCGATGAGGGTCGGGGCTTCGTGATCTGGCGTCCCGAGCCGCGCGTCCGCGCGCGCTGGGGACACCGGTATCCGCTTTGCTTCACGCCGTAGTGCCTGGTGCACGGCGCGCTTCGCCGTCGCGCGGAGCGGGCGCAGGCCGCGGCGACACCGCGTCTAGGTCTCCAAGTGGAGGTATCATGTCTCGTCTTCGTGTCTCCTCCGTGCTCCCCGTCGCGATCGCGATCGCGGCGTCGGGCGCCGGTTCCGCGGCCGGCTGCAGCGCCGAGGGAAAGCGGCTCACGTTCGATCCGACGACGGGCGGCGGCTCGCGCGCCGACGAGGCCGGCAGCGCCGGCGGGGCGGGCGGCGCCGGCGTGGCGACCGCCCAGCCCGGCGACCCGGAAGGTTACGGCGGCTTCCTCGGCGATATCGATGAAGGGACGCACGAGGGCTTGCCGGTGACGGTCAACCCGTGCGGGAGCGCCTGCGGTCCGACGGAGCTGTGCGGCGTGGATGAGCTCGGCGTGGATCACGCCGGGCTGGACGACGACTGCAACGGGATGATCGACGAGAGCTGCGGGTGCATCGCCGGGCAGGCGCACTCCTGCTTCCGGGGCGATCCATCGTACCGGCGCAGCCCGGGGTGCTTCCCCGGGACCCAGATCTGCGACGAGACGGGCACGTGGGGCCCGTGCGTCGGCGGCGTGCACGCGGACCAGGACTGCCACCGGAACGACGTGGCGGGCTGCCACCCGCTCCAGGCGGCGCCGTTCACCACCGTCGATCTGAAGGAGGGCACCGGCACGTTCAGCGAGGACGCGCAGCCGGGCTCCGAGGTGTGGACGGTGACGTGCCCGCCGGGCGTGAACCCGTGCCCCTCGGTGGGGGGGCAGGGGCCGGCGGACGACTTCAAGCCGCTCCAGTCGGGCGAGTACACGGTCACGTACACGAAGAGCCTGGCGAGCGGCGAGGCCGCGACCTGCGTTTACCCGCTGTTCGTCGGCGCCCGCGGCCTCCGCGTCGAGCTCGAGTGGGAGCACGAGCCGGCCAGCGTCGATATGGATCTCTACCTCCACAAGCCGAGCAACATGCAGCCCTGGACGGTCGGCGGCTCCAGCGCCGCGTGCGGCTACGGGAACTGCACGCTCGACAGCCTCTCGGGCGGCTCGGCCATCACGTGGTTCAGCGACGCGGCGACGCCCCCCGAGCCGGTGAACTGGTACCTGGATCCGGAGGAGACCAACAACAGCTGCTTCTACGCGCCTCGCGGGGTGGGGGAGGAATGGCGCGAACACGGCAGGGGGTGCCACAGCCCGCGGCTCGATCTCGACAACATCTCCTGCGCCCACCGCACCACGGATCCGGACGACCCGACCTTCTGCGCGCCCGAGAACATCAACGTCGATTTCCCGCCCAAGGCCAGCTGGATGCGCATCGCCGTGCACTACTTCGGCGGCAGCGTGTCGTTCGACGTGCACCCGCGGGTCAAGATCTACTGCAACGGCGAGCTCGGGGCCGACCTCGGGCCCACCGGCTTCTACGATCCCGAGGTGCCCGTCGCCTTCGTTCCGGAGGACTCTGGCGACAGGTTCTGGCTCGTCGCCGACGTGATCTTCCCCGAAGCAGGGGAGTGCGGAGACGACACGTGCGTCGTCAGGCCGATCTACCGGGACGAGGCCGTGAAGACGCCGTTCCTCTCGACGGTCCGCGACATGCGCAACGACTTCGGTCCGGCCTACCCCAGCCTGCCGAGGCCCTGACGGCGCGGCGCCGGCCGGCGGCGGGCGCGCCCCTCACGCCTCGACGCCGGCCCGCCTGAGGAAGGCGAGCGCCGGTCCGAGCGCGTAGGCGGGCGCCCTGCCCAGGCGCAGCTGCTCCCCTGTCGACAGGTGGAGGAGCAGCCAGCGCGGCGCGAGGCCCGGCTCGTCGACGTCCGTGTCCGAGGCGGGCGGGGTCGAGACGCCGACGATCGCCTGGATCGGCAGGGTCCGCCGGAAGCCACGGCCGTCCTGGATGAGCTCGTGCCGCTCGAAGTCGAGGCGGAACAGCCCGTGGAGCCGGCGGCGCCGGCGGACGGCGAGCAGCGCGGCGGTGGCTCCGGCGGTCCAGGTCCCCGCGATGAAGAGGATGGGAAAGGGGGCCGCGCGCGCCGTCACGATGCCCGCCACGACGAGCGAGGCGACGAGCGCGAACGTGGCGACGCGATGGACGGCGAGGTCCAGGCCGTCGCCACGGCACTCGCAGACGAGCACGGCGGGGCCTTGCGCCAGGATGGTGCCGTCGGTGTTCGAGAGCAGGACGTCTCCGTCAGGCACTGCGGTCCTCCCGATCGGGTGAGGTGGTCGAATACCGCAGCCTTGGGGGCGAGGCGAGGGGAGGCGAAGGTCGTGCCGAGCCGCCGGGGGCCTCAGGCGAGGACCAAGCTTCGCACCGCGTTCTCCTACATCCGAACGTTTACGTGGTCGTTTACGTGGTCGTGGTCGTGGTCGTGGTCGTCAACGGCAGGCCGTGAACGACCACGACCACGTAAACGTTCACGACCACGACCACGTAAACGTCCACGACCACGACCACGACCACGTGAACGTTTACGTAAACGTTCACGTTAATGACGGATGGGGGCGGGTTTCGTGCCCTGAACGTGACCGAACGATCTTGGTTAACGCCGATGCCCCGGGGGCCTCCCGCGAACGACTGGAGCAGCCGAGCCGCTCGCCGATTAGAACAGGCTATTTCCGTCCACGCACGGAGAGGCGCGCGACAAAGGGGGCAGCGGCTGTCAATCGCCTAACGCCCGGCGGCGCAGCGCGGCCGCGCGGTGAGAGGGACGCGAGGCGGAAAAGGCATTGAATGCCCGTGGATTGGCCAGGAATGGCGAGGGTGTTGCGCGCGTGGTACGTGGTATGCCGCTGTGCCGGCGAGGGCGAGCAGGCACGCCCCTCGCGCGACCGGGGCGGTCGTCGCGGCGACTGACGCCGAGGTTCTCATGGGGGCATGCGCGCTCGGGACCGAGCTGCCAGAGGAGGACTCTGCGATGAGTTGGATTGTGAGACAGGCATTGCTCGCGGCAGCGGTGTGCTCGATCGCGGGCTGCGCCGAGGAGCGGCCGGCCATCCGCCAGGTTCAGGCGAACGCGCTGGCGAAATCGTTCTTCGTCGGCGCGGATCTGCAGAGCAAGGAGGACGATCCAGAGTTCTGGGCGCGGACCACGGTGGTCGACGTGGGCTACGGCGCCTCGCAGGACGGGCTCTTCTCCTCCTCGTACGCTCAGGCCGAAGTCGCGCGCATCAAGTGGATCATCCAGGAAGACCTCCTGCTGGGGCGCCTCACCTACGAGCGCGTGAAAGACAGCGACGGCAAGGGCGCCGGCGCCGCCACGGACGATGGCGTCGTGGTCGTCGCCTACAAGATCCTCTCGCACTTCGACATCCAGCGCGACTACAACCGGGCGACGGGGGAAGAGAGCAACGTCGTCGTCGAAAATACGACCGACCGTCCATGGTATGAGCGCGAGTACATGCGGGTCGATTGGTCGAAGAACCTGAACGTCGACTCCTACGACTTCGACACGCTGTCGCTCATCGGCGTCTACGGCGGCGTGCAGTACGAGCCGCTCTCCTACTACGTCAGCGACCCGAGCCACCCCGACGCGCCCCATTTCGACCCCGAGGAGGGGTATTTCGACGTCACCAACAAGGCCTTCGCGGTGCCCCAGCTCGTCGATCTCAGCCACCTCGGGTGGGGCATCGACAGCTTCCCGGCCTGCATGCTCGACACGGACTTCGCGGGCGGCACCGCGCCGGTCGGCTCGTGCAACCCGGTCGAGATCACCCTCCGGCAGTCGTTCCGGCGCGTCGTCGATCGGGACTACGAGCCGGCCGAGTGGGACGGCTACCGGTTCCGAGCGTTCGGCGCCTTCGTGCGGGAGCGCTTCGGCTACGCCCGCAACTACGGCATGAGCGACGCCAAGTGGCACCGCATGATCTCCCGTTACAACATCTGGGAACGCAGCCACTACTACGACGATCCGGAGAGCATGACGGGCGAGATCCCGTGCTTCACGCCCGAGACCACCCCCGCCGGCGCAGATCCGCACCGCGACCAGGACCGGAACGGGACCGAGGACGAGTGCGAGGCCGTCACCGGGGCCTCGATGGCCCGGGATGGAGGGATGGAGGCGGTGGGGCCCGGCTCGCGGTGCGATACCTTCAAGCAACGGTGCACCCTGCCGTACCAGCGGCGCGAGGCCGTGCCGCAGGCGTGGTACGTGACCTCGGACAGCAACCCCGACTATTTCGCCGCCACGGACATGGCAGCCCACGAGTGGGACGTCGCCCTGCGCAGCGCCGTCGTCACCGCCAAGTACGCCGAGTGCGTCCGGACGCAAGGGGACGCGGCGCGCTGCGGCGAGGCGTTCCCGATCTACGACGGGCAGATGGACGATGACGCCGACGCCGTCGCGCTCGCGCGCGAGGTCGACGCGTGCCGGCGCGGCGCGGCGCCCGAGGGGCAGCGCTGCGAGGCGCTCGCCGACGAGATCGGCGCGCGGCGCGGGTACTCGAGGGGCGTCATCGCGCTCGCGAAGATGCCCGAGATGATCGTGCTCTGTCACAGCCCCGTCGAGGCGGCCGACCCCGAGGCGTGCGGCGGTCCGCGGCTGCCGGCGGGCGTGACCGCCAGGATGTGCAGCGACGAGCGCCGCAAGGAGACAGGGCGGGATCCCGAGCTGATGAAGTCGTGCGGCGACGCGCTGAACGCGCGGATCGGCGACCTGCGCTACCACCAGATCAACAACTTCGAGGCGCCGCAATCGCCCTCCGCCTGGGGCATCTACAGCGACTCGGAAGACCCGCTCACCGGCGAGAAGGTCGCGGCGAGCATCAATGTCTGGACGCACGTCAGCGACATCTGGAGCCAGGGCGTCGTGGACACGGCCCGCTACATCAAGGGAGAGCTCAAGACCGAAGACGTGACGGACGGCGGCTACGTCCGGGACTGGGCGCAGGCGAGCGAGGGCGCGTCGCGCAGCGGCGCGCTGCCGCGGCTCACGCGGGAGGAGCTGGCGCGGCGGATCGCCCGGTCCGCCGGGGTGGACGAGGCGGCCGTCTCCGAGGGCGCCGGCCAGATGCCGCAGAACCCGGCGCTGCGCGAGAGCCTCCGGCGGCTCTCGAAGGAGGTGCGCGGCATCGCGGCCGACGCCACGGCGCCCGACAGCATGCGCGGGGTCTACGAGGCGCGCCGCAGGGCCGCCGTGGGCACCGAGCTCGAGGCCGAGCTCACGACGAAGGCGATCCAGGAGCTCACCGGCGTCGAGGGGCTGCCGCTCACGGACGAGGTGATGCGCTTCGCCTCGCCGCTCCGAGGGGCGAACCCGAGCGTGCGGCGCGAGCTCGGGAACCTGAAGGAGCTCGCGCTCGCCGAGCGCGGCGCGTGCGTGATGCACGAGGCGCCGGCGCCGCTCGCGACCGCCAACCTGGCGGACCTCCTCGAGGAGAAATTCGCGAGCAAGCTCGGGCGCTTCGGCGAGGGGGACGACGCGCGGAAGGCGCGGCGCGCCGAGGCCATGCGGCGCTACCTCGCGCAGCGGGCGCACACCTCGGTGATCCTCCACGAGATGGGCCACTCCGTCGGGCTGCGGCACAATTTCGTGAGCTCTTCCGACGCCTGGGGCTACCGGCCGCAGTACTGGCAGCTTCGCACGAACGATGGACGGGTGAAGACGCGGTGCGAGACGCTCTCGGAGGACGGCGAGGCCTGCGTCGGGCCGAGGTACTACGACCCCGTCACCGAGAACGAGCAGAAGAACCTGATCTGGATGTTCATGCAGTCGTCGACGATGGACTACGCCGGCGAGCCCACGCAGGACCTCATCGGGCTCGGCGCGTACGATTTCGCCGCGGCCCGCATGTTCTACGGCGATGCCGTCGCCGTGCACGCCGACCCGAGCTACAAGGCGACCACCCCGCGCGGCAAGGGCATGCTCGCGAAGATCGACGATTTCGGCGGCATCCTCGGCATCCAGCCCGAGTACGACGACGAGGACATCCATTACTCCGAGCTGCAGAGCAAGTACGAGCTGATCAAGCCGCGCAGCTGCGTCGAGGTCGACCCGAGCGCGTACGTGCCCTCGGACTGGGACGAGGAGCGGAACGGCGCCTGGCACCCCTTGCTCGACGGCCAGATCGTGTCGATCGGCGGCAAGTACACGCGGTGCCGGCAGCAGAAGGTCGATTATGTCACCTGGCGCGCGCTGGCGACGCCGAAGGACGTGAAGGGGCCCTCGGTGGACCCGGCGGGGCGGACCCGCCTGCCCTACGGCTTCGCGAGCGACCGGTGGGCCGACCTCGGCAACCTGAGCGTGTACCGGCACGACAACGGCGCGGACGCCTACGAGCTCTTCAATTTCTTCGTCACGCAGCAGGAGGTGAACCACATCTTCGACAACTACCGCCGCGGCCGGCAGGCGTTCAGCGTGCGCGCGGCGTCGGAGCGGACCCTGAACCGGTACAACGCGAAGATGCGCGACGGCGCGAAGGGCCTCGGGCTCATCATGAACATCTACCGCGAGTTCGCGCTGGGCCGCGGCTACGATTTCGACACGTTCTGGGTCCAGGCCGCGAACAGCCTCTTCAAGGAGAACACCCTCGCGGCCGGGATCGCGTTCGATCACTTCTCGCTCCAGATGGCGCGCCCGCAGCCGGGTGAGCACTTCCTGCCGGACGGGGATACAGTCCTCCGGTCATCGAGCGATGTCTTCGGCGATCCCGGGGAGCCGCTGGTGGTCGTGCCGAACGGCGCGACGGGCTATTTCGGCGACATCGCCATCGGGGGCAAGCCGCTCGAGAACGCGCTCGCGGAGGACAAGGGCGAGTACGACTCGTCGTACACGATGAACGCCGGGGCCTATTACGACAAGGCGTGGGTGTCGATGCTGATGACCGAGTCGGTCGACAACTTCATCAGCGACTCGCGGCACGACTTCCTCGACGCGCGCTACCGCGCGGTCTCGCTCGCCGACGTCTTCCCGGAAGGGTACCGCCGCTGGCTCGCCAACAACCTGACGGGCGACGACGCCTTGAAGGGCGTGCGCGTCGAGGCCGACCAGCGCGGGCGGCCGGTCCGGGACTCGAGCGGGTACCCCGCCGGCGCGCTCGGCTGGACCTCGTGGTGGGCCGAGAGCGGGCCGGAGAGCTGCTTCCCCGGGGCCGGGAGCATCGTCTGCAGCTCCTACGGCGCGCCCGACAGCGCGCCGTGGAACCCGCGGGCCCCGGCCAAGGTCGCCATCCTCGACCCGCAGATCGGCTGGGAACAGCAGAAGTTCCTCATCGCGTGGACCCTCCTCTATCTGCCGGAGAACCAGAAGCAGAAGTGGCTGGACATGATGCACGTCTGGGAGGCCGGGGCAGACACCGATCCTGCCTTCCCGGACCGGATCGAGCTCCACCATCCGTCCGGGAAGGTGTTCGTGGCGAAGGCCTACGGGACCGAGACCGTCTTTGGCAAGGTCGTGCAGAAGGGCATCGGCGCGCGCGTCCTGGAGTACGGGAATGAGCTCCTGGCAAAGGCGTATGTCACGGAGCCTGGACCCGACCTCGACGGCGACGGCAAGGCGGACTGGTACAAGGTGAAGCCGAACCCGGAGACCGGTCAGCCGATCGTGCGGTGGGATCCGACGATCGCCGCCATCGCGGACGACGGCGAGGTCCTGCGGGAAGGCGTGGACGGCTGCAAGGCGGACGCCGACGCGGACGACGACGACTTCAGCGATTTCTACAAGTGCACGTGCTCCTCGAACCGCGCTTGCGGCGCGCTCGAGAGCTACCTCTCGGTGCCCGCCTTCATCCGGCAAGCGCTGGCGGCGTTCAAGCTGGGGGATCCGACGATGAAGGGCCTCCACTGAGCCCACGCCCGAGCACATCCGATCCTGTCCGATTGCGCCCCACGGCTCCGAGCACATCCGAGCACATCCTTGGCAGCCTCACGATGACGAGCCGGAGGCCCCGGCGAGGCCACAATGGTCGGGGCATCTTGCCGCATGGGGCGATTCGCCCCACGCGGTCGCGCGTTCGCCGCGGCGCTCCAGGCGCGCCGGCGTGGCTCGGGTTTTGCTGAACTTTTCCATGAAATGACGTGTTGTTGGATATCGCCCACCCCCTGCGGCTCTCGTGTCGGTGACGCGGGACGGCCGGGCGGGTCGCGGTGCCGACGAGCTGCAACCCCGGCCTTCCGTCGTGGAGCGCCGATTCGACCGTAGCGCCGTCGCCGGGACACGGGAAACGCAGAGCAGAGAGGCTCTCCTGCGCCGGGAGGGCCGTTGGGTCGAGGTACGGAGAGGACCAGCGATGGAGTTCGAGAACGTCACGAACGCCCAGAGAGCGCAGGCGCGGGTGGGAACGTCGCTCAACGGCGCATGGCGGCTGGATGCGCTGATCGGCCTCGGCGGGATGGCGGCCGTGTATGCCGCGACGCACCGGAAGGGCCAGCGGGTCGCGATCAAGCTGCTGCACCCCGAGAGGGCGAGGGACCGGGGCGATCGCGCGCGGTTTCTCCGAGAGAAGGCCATCGCGCAGACGGTCGATCACCCGGGGGTCGCGGCGGTGATCGCGGACGACGTGACCGAGGACGGCTCGCCGTTCCTCGTGATGGAGCTCCTCGAGGGAGAGAGCCTTCTCCAGCGCTGGAAGGCGCAGAGGGGCCCGCTCCCGCCGGCCGAGGTCCTCTCCGTGAGCGAGCAGATCCTGGAGGTGCTCGCGGCGGCGCACGCGAGGGGCGTCGTTCACCGGGATCTGAAGCCTGACAACATCTTCCTCACGCGAGAGCGCGGGGTGAAGATCCTCGACTTCGGCATCGCGCGCCTGCGGGCCCCCTCGGGGCAAACCTCCCTCGTGGGGCTCCGTGCGATGGGCACGCCGGCGTACATGCCGCCCGAGCAGGCCCGCGCGCGCTGGGATCTCGTCGATGCGCGGACGGACCTCTGGGCGCTGGGGGCGACGATGTTCTCGCTGCTGACGGACCGCTACGTCCAGGAGGCGCCGACCGTCAACGAGCTCTTCTTCCTGAGGATGACCTGCCCGATTCCGTCGCTCGCGCGGGTCGCGCCGTCGATGTTTCCGGCCGTGGTGCGGGTGGTGGACCGCGCGCTCGAGTTCGCGCAGGCGGATCGCTGGCCGGATGCGCGGTCGATGCTGGCAGCTTTGCGCGAGGCGCACGCCGCGCTCGCGCTCGCGCCACCCCGGAGCACGCTGGTGCCGCCACCCCGGAGCACACTGGTGCCGCCGCCCCGGAGCACACTGGTGCCACCGCCCCGGAGCACGCTCGCGCCGGCGACGGACCCGCGCGACCTCGGCGCGCTGGACGAACGGCCGCCCTCGGGTCGTCCCCAGGCGCGGCTTTCCCGGACGGCGGCGCTCTCGTCGCCGCCGTCGCTCGCGACGAGCCGGCGTGCGCGCTCGACGATCCCCCGCGCGCCTTGAAGCGAGCGTGAGGCAGCGACAGCCTGCCCCCGGAGCCTGGCGACGCGCTTGCCGCGCCGTTCGCGGTTCGCCTGGGTGTGGATCGTGGAGGCGAGCCTGCGAGCCGCTCGCTGGGTGATGGGGGCGAGCCTGCGGGCCGCTCGCTGGGTTATGCGTTCAGGCCAGCGAGCAGCTCGCTAGGCCGCAGCACGCCTCGCCGCTCCGACTCGCGCCGGGCGAGGAGGGTCTCGTAGATATCCATGTAGCTCGCCATCATGCGTTCGGCGGAGTAGCGCCGCAGCGCGAGCTTCCTCCCGCGCTTGCCCATCGCCGCGGACTGCGTGGGATCCCCCTTGAGCGCGGCGAGCTTGGCGGCGAGCGCGCCCTCGTCGTCCGACGGCACGAGGAAGCCCGTCTCCCCGTCGGCGATCAGGGCAGGGATGCCGCCCACGGCGGTCGAGATCACCGGCAGCCCCGTGGCCATGGCTTCCACCATGGAGAGCGGCAGACCCTCGGACTTCGACGACAGGACGAAGACGTCGCTGGCGGAGAGGAGCCCCGGTACGTCGTGCCGCTCGCCTGCGAAGAC
Source organism: Sorangium sp. So ce693 (assembly GCF_051521375.1). Lineage (NCBI taxonomy): Bacteria > Pseudomonadati > Myxococcota > Polyangiales > Polyangiaceae > Sorangium > Sorangium sp. So ce693. Next base: position 8,197,629 of record NZ_CP150347.1, on the reverse strand, counting down.
CACGCGGTCGCTGATGCCCAGCTCTTCGGCGAGGGCGCGCAGCGCGGCGGCTTCGGGCCCGTCTCCGACCAGGAGGAGGCGCGCGTCGTCCGAGTCGCCCGACAGGATCCCCGCGGCGGCGGCCGCGCGGAGCAAGAGCGCGTGGTTCTTGACCTGCGACAGGCGCCCGACCGCCCCGGCGACCCACGCGTCCTGGGGGATCCCGAGCTCGGCTCGGATGCGGTGCCGCGCCGCGGCGTCCGGCCTGAACCGGGAGAGGTCGATTCCATTCAAGACCACATGGAGCTTCGAGCTCGGCACCTCTTTGTGCTTCAGCATGAAGTCGGCCGTGGACTGCGACACGGCCACGTGCGCGTCGGCGAGCCTGGCGGCCATGTGCCGCAGCCACGCCCTGCGTCCCTGATCGAACATGGCGCCGTGCAGCGTGTGGCACACAGGTACACGGTGCAGCCGGCCCGCGGCCGTGGCGTAGATGAGCGGCAGCTGGTTGTGCGAGTGCACGATCGAGACACCGTGCTTGGCGAAGAACGCCGCGAGCTTCCCGGGGAGCTTGAGGTCGAAGCCGGAGCGCTTCGGCAGCATGTGCACCGCGACGTCGCGCTCCCGGAGCTGCGCCGCGCGCGGCCCGTCGGGGTTCGTCTCGATGCCCACGACCATCACCTCATGTCCGGCGGCGCGCTGCAGCCCGGCCAGATCCACCACGACCTGCTCGGCGCCGCCCACCTGGAAGGAGTTCAGCACGTGTGCAATCACGAGACGGTCGTGGCGGCGTGCTCCGGTCATCGTCGCATGCTCGGTGGTCTTCATATCGTAATCTATTCTCATGGTTCCCCTCTGGGGTGCGCTTCGGGCGCATGTGGTCCGACCTGAGAGAAACCCCTCCTTCGTGTCCGCGTCCCCGGGGAGGGGCAAATTACCACAGCATTTACGAAGCGAGGAGATTTCTCTGTGTGTCTCCTCGATATGCCGGGTATCGCTGGATTGACGTGAGGGGATGTCTTCATCGGCCCGTCCGCTGACTACGTGCAATCGCGCCTGTGGCAGATGGCAACAGCTGTGACAAAGAGCGTCGCGGTGGCTTCACGCGCGTGCCATCGGAGCTCTCCCTGATCCAGGGCAGCAGCGATGCCACGCCGACATTCCGGCAGAAATGTCGGAAGCCGCGCATTTTTTTCGGAACGTGGAAGAGCCCGCTGTTCACGCAGTCACCAGCCAGGAATTCATGCGAAAAGCGTGCAAGCTGCCTCACGCGTCCCTGCGGCACAGCTGTACCCCCCGGTGCCGCGATGGCGAGGGATGTCATCCTTTGTGGGTGAATGTGTGGCGATGGTGCTTCTATGGTCGCGCGGGGGCCGCTGATGCGGCGGTGTAAGGAGCTCCGGGGAGGGCCGCGACCTGGGTCCGGCGGCGTCGCTGACCGTGCTCCTGGGGAGCACGGGCGGATCGCGGTGACCCGTCCAGGCGGGGCGGCAGGTGGGGCTGTGCGGCGATGGCACGGCTGCCCTGCGGCGTGCAGAGAGCAACGGTGAGGTGCTGAGCCAGCTGCCCCCGCCCTCGGATCACGGTGGACGGGCGGGGGACAGCGGGTCGAGCGATGGGCCCGTGCTCAGGCGAGCAGGGCCCTCCGGTCTTGCGGGATCAGCGCTCGGACAGCTCGGCGCACACGGCGAAGGTGGTCAGCGACACCGTCTGCGCCTTCTTGCCGTAGCCGCTCTCGAACACGGCGGTCGATGTCCAGCCCGTGCGGCCTTCGGCGGCGTCGGACGGCGAGTTCTCGACCACCCTGCTCGTCGCCTGTGCGCCGCCGGAGATCGAGAATCCGCCGCCGAGCACGACTTCACCCGCGTCGCAGAGCGCCTTGACGTTGACGAACGCGCTCCCGGGCGACGCCTCGCGCGTCACGGAGACCACGTGGATCTTCACGAGTCCAGGCGATCCGGCCTGCCCCTGGGGGCCGCGCTCGCCCTTGGGTCCAGCGGGGCCCTGAGGACCACGCGCGCCGTCAGCGCCCTTGAGGCCCTGAGCGCCGTCAGCGCCCTTGAGGCCGTGAGCGCCGTCGACGCCCTTGAGGCCCTGGAGGCCCTGAGGACCGACGATCCCCGGGAGGCCGCGCTCGCCGCGCTCGCCCTTGGGTCCGGCCGGTCCCTGGGGACCCGCCTCGCCCTTGGGTCCAGCGGGGCCCTGAGGACCGCGCGCGCCGTCAGCGCCCTTGAGGCCCTGAGCGCCGTCAGCGCCCTTGAGGCCGTGAGCGCCGTCGACGCCCTTGATGCCCTGGAGGCCCTGAGGACCGACGATCCCCGGGAGGCCGCGCTCGCCGCGCTCGCCCTTGGGTCCGGCCGGCCCCTGGGGACCCGCCTCGCCCTTGGGTCCGGCCGGTCCCTGGGGACCGAGCTCGCCCTTGGGTCCAGCGGGGCCCTGAGGACCGCGCGCGCCGTCAGCGCCCTTGAGGCCCTGAGCGCCGTCAGCGCCCTTGAGGCCGTGAGCGCCGTCGACGCCCTTGATGCCCTGGAGGCCCTGAGGACCGACGATGCCCGCGGGGCCCTGGAGGCCGCGCTCGCCGCGCTCGCCGCGTTCGCCCTTGGGTCCGGCCGGTCCCTGGGGACCGAGCTCGCCCTTGGGTCCAGCGGGGCCCTGAGGACCGCGCGCGCCGTCAGCGCCCTTGAGGCCCTGAGCGCCGTCAGCGCCCTTGAGGCCGTGAGCGCCGTCGACGCCCTTGATGCCCTGGAGGCCCTGAGGACCGACGATCCCCGGGAGGCCGCGCTCGCCGCGCTCGCCCTTGGGCCCGGCCGGTCCCTGAGGACCCGCCTCGCCCTTGGGTCCAGCGGGACCCTGAGGACCGCGCGCGCCGTCAGCGCCCTTGAGGCCCTGAGCGCCGTCAGCGCCCTTGAGGCCGTGAGCGCCGTCGACGCCCTTGATGCCCTGGAGGCCCTGAGGACCGACGAGCCCCGCGGGGCCCTGGGGACCGGGCTCGCCGCGCTCGCCCTTGGGCCCTGCCGGCCCCTGCGGACCACGCGCGCCGTCAGCGCCCTTGAGGCCCTGAGGACCGCTGTGCCCCTGAGGACCCATCTCGCCCTTGGGCCCTGCCGGCCCCTGAGGACCCATCTCGCCCTTGGGCCCTGTCGGCCCCTGAGGACCCATCTCGCCCTTGGGCCCTGTCATCCCCTGCGGACCATGCGCGCCGTCAGTGCCCTTGAGGCCCTGAGGACCGCTGTGCCCCGCCGGCCCCTGAGGACCCATCTCGCCCTTGGGCCCCATGGGTCCCGCGGGTCCCTGAGGACCGCGCGCGCCGTCGACGCCCTTGAGGCCCTGGAGGCCCTGGAGGCCTTGCGGGCCGATGTGCCCCGCGGTGCCTGCCGACCCCTGCGGGCCCGGCTCGCCACGCTCGCCCTTGGGTCCCATGGGTCCCGCGGGCCCCTGCGAACCGCGCGCGCCGTCGACGCCCTTGAGCCCCTGGAGGCCGGTGTGCCCCGCCGGCCCCTGGGGGCCGACCTCGCCCTTGGGTCCCATGGGTCCCGCGGGTCCCTGCGGACCGCGCGCGCCGTCGACGCCCTTGAAGCCCTGGAGGCCCTGCGGGCCGATGAGCCCCGCGGTGCCCGCCGGCCCCTGGGGGCCGACCTCGCCCTTGGGTCCCATGGGCCCCGCGGGTCCCTGCGGACCGCGCGCGCCGTCGACGCCCTTGAAGCCCTGGAGGCCCTGCGGGCCGATGAGCCCCGCGGTGCCTGCCGGCCCCTGCGGGCCGGGCTCGCCCTTGGGTCCCTGCGGGCCGCGCGCGCCGTCAGTGCCCTTGAAGCCCTGGGGACCGATGAGCCCCGCGGTGCCCGCGGCGCCTGCCGGCCCCCGCGGGCCGGGCTCGCCGCGCTCGCCCTTGGGCCCCTGCGGACCGCGCGCGCCGTCAGTGCCCTTGAAGCCCTGGAGGCCCTGGGGACCGATGAGCCCCGCGGTGCCTGCGGCACCTGCCTGCCCCTGCGGGCCGGGCTCGCCGCGCTCGCCCTTGGGGCCCTGCGGACCCTGCGGACCGCGCTCACCCTGCGGCCCAGCGGGCCCCCGCTGCCCCATGGGCCCCTGGGGACCACGCTCCCCCTTCTGATACTGCTGATACTGCTGTCCCACGAACCCCTTGCCCGTGCCGGGCATGTGGTGCCCGACCTCGTCGGACCCCCCGGCCTCGGCCTTGACGTCTTGCGGATCGCCGGCCCAGCTCGCGCCTGTGCTGGCCATCACGCCGGCAAACCCGGCAAGGATTCCAGCAGAAACCGCACTCGCTCGATACTTTCGCATGTGACTCCGCCTTTCTATCGATTCCGAGCTTCAATGCGCTCGATCCCGCAGACAGCCGCGTTCCGATGAGGTGGAGCCCAGCAGGCGAGTGAATCGGGCGAAGGCCGACTCCGGGACGGATCTCCGCCCTGCCCCGCACCGACTCCTCGATGAGAGTCCCACCAATTGCCGGCACGAAAAGTCAGGGCGATTCGTCGATGCGGCACCCGACACGCCACGCCACGACGCGGGCGTGACCAGGTGCAGCCAGCGCTCGAAGGCTCCAGTCGCCAACCCGCTGTGTCTGGAGCGATCCTAAGTTGATGGGGGCGGTTCACCAAGCCCCTGAGGAGGGGTTGACGGCCACGCCGCCCGTCGAGCCGCCGGCGATCGTTCGTCCTCGCGCCGGGGGAACGCCGCGCCCCCGCGCGAAGCCGGGGTATTTGCAGGTATCGAGAGCAGATCAGGGCGAACGCGTGGAAAGGCAGCAACTCGCGCCTGGGAGCAGGCAACGGCGCCAAGGAGCATCAAGGCGAGAATCAGGAGACGACCGCGCACGGGGCAGGAAATGGCGAACACGCGGCGGACCGGGTAGGATCGCCGGGTGCCCGGCCTCGACACAGACGACGACGCCCTCCTCTTGACGGAGCGCCTGAGCCTCCACCCCCACCGGCTGGCGGACGTCCGGTTCATGATGGAGCTGAACTCGGATCCCGAAGTGGTCCGCTACACCGGCGACACCGCGTTCGCGTGCGAGGACGAAGCGCGCGCGGTCGTCGCGCGGCTCGCGCGCCAGTTCGAGGACTTCCGCATGGGCCGGCTCATCGTCTCGGACCGGACGACGGGGGAAAAGCTCGGCTGGTGCGGCCTCAGGTGGCACGACGACCTCGAGGTCGCGGACCTCGGGTACCGCTTCTTCCGGAAGCACTGGGGCAGAGGCTACGCCACGGAGTCGGCCGCCGCGTGCATCCGGTATGCGGTCGAGGAGCTCCGGCTCCCACGCCTCGTCGCGCACGCGATGCTCGAGAATGTCGCGTCGGTCAAGGTGCTGGAGAAGCTAGGATTCTGCCGGACCGGCCCGACCGTGTTCAAGGGGCTCGTGGCCGAAGGGTTCGAGCTCCTCCTGAGGGCCTGAACCGCCGGCGCTCTCGCGCGCTGCGCCCAGCTTCACCCCGCCCCGCGGTCGTCAGCGGCGGAGAACGAGGCGTCGTCGATCGAGCTCCCGCGACCCGAAGGCCCCTGAAATAGGTGAGACCCGGGACTGTGGCCTAGTCCCGGGCCTCGGTTTGCCGCCATCTGCGCACACCCACACGTTTAAGGTCGAAGGTCAGTCCTTACACCGCCGTGTTCTGCCATTGAACTACCGGCCATCACAGACTGCGCGCCGGGGCGGGAGCGCCCCGGCGCCGCGCGAGGCGAGGCGACGCCTCACCTCGCGCGGGCTGGCCAGGCTGGAATTGAACCAGCATCCGACGATTCAAGCCTCCTCCCGTTCGATTGGGTGATCGGCGGCGAATGCTCGAGCCTGGAGTGAGAGCTTGAGACCATTGAACGGGCCGGCGCTGCCTCTTCCGAGTTGGGCTACCCCGCCGCGAGAGAAGATGCGGTGGCGGGGGCAGGATTCGAACCTGCGCTTGGGCGCCGAGCCCATCAAGCTGAGCTTGAGCTTCAACTTGCACTCCGCCGCCACGATATCGCTCCGGCGGCCGCGGCGCAAGCGCGGCCTGGGCGGCGCAAGCGCGGCCTGGGCGGCGCGCGTCAGGCGCTGAAGAGGTACCCGAGGACGGCGGCGCCGACCTTCTGCTCCTCGACCGTCTGGTTGTTCGCCTCCTCGCGGGCGAACTTGACCGCCTTTTGCAGCTTCTCCACCCGATCGAGCAGCTCGTTGATGCGCCGCGCCGGCAGCGCGCCCGAGAACTTGACCGTCTTCCAGTAACCGACGACCACGTCCTCGTGATAGACCTCCACCTGCGCCGGGTGTTTGTCCGTCGCCTCGGCCTTGACGTGGTTGCGTGGGATCTTCTTGGTCCGCGCCGTCTGCACCGGCTCCGTCGCCCAGGAGTCCGCGGAGGGATCGAACGTCCAGCTCTCCGACGCGTCGAGCACCGGCAGCTTCTTGATGAAGGTGTTCATGTCGACCAGCTGCTTCTCCAGGAAGAGCAGGTAAGTCACGGGCGCCCCCGTGAGGAGCACCTTGCCGTCGACGACCACGTCCGCGCGGGCCTTGCAGTTCGCGTAGTCCTTGGTGGCCGTGACGTCGAAGAGCTCGCCCAGGATGTCGGCGGTGCTCCGGATGATGTCCTCGGCCTTCGCCTGCACCCTCGTCGCCTCGGGCGGGAGCTGCTCGCCCTCCTCGTCCTTCGACCGGTAGGTGCGCGAGATCCCGGAGAGCAGCGCCGGCTTCTGCAGCGCGTGGTGCGCCTCGGTGAGGCGCTGGTGGGAGCGGGCCTTGACGCCCTTCTCGATGGCGATGATCTGGTTCAAGCGAGGCATGGCAGTCTCCTAGGACGACTACCCTATCAGAGGAGCAAAGCGCCTGTCAGCGCCGTCGCGTGAGCGCGCACGGCGGGCTCGGGAAGCGCTGTCGTGAGCGCGTGAGCGCCTAGGCCGATGGGAGCAGAGCCCCTTGGCCATGGGTCGCCGTCTCCGCCTCGGCCGGGCGCAAGGGGAGCTCGACGATGAAGGTGGCGCCCGCGCCTGGCGCGCTCTCGACGCGGATGGTGCCGCCGTGGGAGGTGACGATCCACCGGACGATGTAGAGGCCGAGGCCGAGGCCGCCGAAGTTGCGGACGGAGACGGCGCGCTCGAAGCGCTCGAAGATCCTGGCCTGGTCGGCCTCGGCGATGCCGATGCCATGATCGCGGACGACGAGCAGCGCGCGGCCTTCCAGGCGGCGCACGACGACGTGAATGGGGCCTCCCGCGCCGTACTTGAGCGCGTTGGACAGCAGGTTGATGAGGACCTGCTCGACGCGAGAAGCATCCCAGTCGCCCACCACGGGCCCTTCCAGATCGAGCTGGGTGCGGCAGCGGGCGTCGGCGAGCTGCTGGTGCATGCGCTCGACGACCTCGCGCGTCAGGGCGGCCAGGTCGAGGGGCGCTCGCGCGAGGGAGAGGCGGCCGGCGTTCAGGCGGGTGACGTCGAGCAGCTCGTTGACCAGGTGGGCGAGGCGCGCGATCTGTCGGTTGAGGACCTGGAGCGCGGCGTCGATGCGCTCCGGAGCGACCTCGGCGCGCTGGAAGCGGGGCAGGAGCCGGGCGAGGAGGTGGGCCTGCATCTTGAGCGAGGTGAGGGGGGTCTTGAGCTCGTGGGATGCGACGAGGAGGAACTCGTCGCGGCGCTCGATCGCCACCTGGGCCTCGGCGAACAGGCGGCTGTTGTCGAGGGCGAGCGCGGCGCGGCTCGCCAGCTCCTCGGCCAGCCACAGGTCGGCGGGGCGGTAACGGCGCCGTGGCGAGGTCGCCAGCAGGGTCATGACGCCGAAGCACCGGTCGCGGGCGAGGAGCGGAGCCCGGAGCAAGGAGTGAACGCCGAGCCGTTCCAGGAGGGGCGCGGCGCGGACGTCGCCCACCTCGGGGCGGCTCAGCGACGCCGCCGAGAGGGGCTGCAGCGCGTCCATCACTGCCCCTGCGAGGTCGGCAGGCATCCCCGCGGCGATCGTGTGTCCCGGGGAGCTGCGAGCGAGGTCCACGTGGATGACGCACCGGTCGGCGAGCTCGGGCACGGCGAGCTGCGCGACGCTCTCGAGGGTGGCGCCGTAGCCGAGGGCCATGAGCTTGCGGCTCGCCTCGGCGAGGAAACGCTCGGCCAGCTCGGCGCGCCTGCGCTCGGTGATGTCGGTGGAGATGCCGCAGAGCACGCCGGGCATGACGCTCTCTCCGAGCGGGAACTTGACCGACACGAAGGTGTGCGGCCCGTCGTCCAGCAAGATCTCCTCCTCGCACTGCAGCGGCTCGCCCGCGTCGAGCACCTTCCGGTCGTTGTCGTGGAGCAGCTCGGCGGTCGCAGCGTGAAAGACCTCGGCGTCGGTCTTTCCGAGGAGCCCATGGCGCGGCAGCCCGACGGCGCTCTCCGCGTGGCAGTTGGCGAGCAGGTACCGGCCGCCGCGATCCTTGAGGTAGATGGATGCCGCGGAGTTGTCGACGATGGCCTGGAGCGTCTTCTGGTTGGCCTGGAGCTCGCGCTCCGCCCGCCGCCGCTCGGCGTTCTCCTGCTCGATATCGGCATAGAGCACGGCGTTCTCGAGCGAGATGGCCGACTGCGAGGCGAGCAGCTCGAGCACGGTGAGCCGCCCTGGGGTGAACGCCCCGGTGATGAGCCTGTTCTCCAGGTAGAGCACGCCGAGCAGCCGGGCCTGCCGCACGATCGGGAGGCACAGCGCCGATCCCGGCCCCCTCTGCCTGAAATAGTCGTCCTCCGAGAACGGGTGCCGCCCGGCGGCGTCGTCGAGCAGCACGCGCTCGTGGCTGCGGCGAACGTAGTTGAGAATGGATTGCGGCAGAGCGACCGCCGCCGCCTCGCCCGCGTCGAGCAGCCGCGCCGCGCCGCCGGACGTCGAGATCGCCGCCGCGGTCGACAGGCGATCCCCCCGGAGCAGGAGCACGACCCCCTCCCCCGCGCCCGCGTGCTCGACCGCGACGCGCAGAAGCGTCTCCAGCAGGCGCGGGAGCTTGAGCTCGCCCGAGATGCTCTGAGAGGCGGTGACCACCGACAGGACATCGAACTGCTCGGCGCGCACGGCGAAGGTGACGGTGGGGGCGATCGGCTTGCGCGGGGCGAGGTAGGGATAGCGCTGGTCGAGCTGCTCCACCTTGGCGTGGGCGCCCCAGCGAAAGTAGCCGGCGCGGGCCTCTCGCAGGTAGGCGTCGGCGGACGTGAAGAGGCCGCACGCGCGGTAAAACGCCGCGGCGAGCTCGCAGGCGATGGCCTCGTGCTGGACGAAGCCGCCCTCCCGCGCCGAGGAGATGGCTTGCTCGTAGAGCCGCATCGCCTGCGGTTCCTGCCCGCGGAGCCGGGCAATCTCGGCCCGGACCAGGGCGTGCTTGTGGAGGAAGTTCTCGGGGCAGCTCCTGGCCCAGGCGCCGAGCTGCCGCTCGCACTCGAGCAGCTCGTCCGTGGGCTCCCCCGGCGGGGCGGGGCGCGCCTCGCGAGCCTCGCTGGAGAGGGCCGCGAGCGAGAGCGCGAGGTAATAGGAGCTCTCGGCGACGATGGCGTTCGACTCGACCCTGGTGGGGTGCTCGGCGCGCCCGCGGGTCACCGCGGCGAGCGCCGCTCCGGGAGGGCCGATCAGGAAGCGCGCCTGCGCCTTCAAGTTGTAATAGAGGGCGCGGACGAGCGGGGGATTCCCTTCCTCCAGCGACGCCTCGAAGGCCAGCAGGTCCAGCGCCGAGCCGTCCAGCGCCGAGAGGCGCACCGGCCTCCCGCGCAGCGCCTGGATCATGGCGGAGATGCCGACGAGGACGCAGTGCGGTAACGCGTAACCGGCCCTGCGCACGAAGCCGAGGCGCTCTTCGACCGCGCGGAGCACGTCTTCCAGCGGCTCCCCGGAGAGCAGCGGGAACACCTCGGCCCACATGCAGTTGTAGCAGGCGTCGTTCAGGTTGCCGGACTCCACCGCGGCGCTGAAGCCGGCGCGCGTGTACGGATACGTCTCTCTGTAATGGTGGGTCCAGAAGACGATGTGCTGTCCAAACATGGTGAGCACCACCGATTTCGTGGTGAGCAGGCCGCTCCTCTGCGCCAGGTCGTGACCGAGCTTGCCGAACAGATATCCTTCCTTGTATCGCCCGTACCTCGGGCCGATCACCCGCGCGAAGAAGGTGTACGCGTTGGGGGAGCTGTCGGCGTTGCCGTGGCGCAGGCTGAGCTGGACCATCCGCAGGACGACGAGGTAGTGCAGGTTCGCGTCCATGAAGAACGCGGGGAGGGACACACCGTTCAGCACGCCCATCGCGCTCTCGATCTCCGGATTCGTCATGCGGGGCAGGTGGATCAGGTCCGCGATCTCGCGAACGCCCAGATCCCGCCAGACGCGCTCGGTCTCCTCGTCGACCTGCGCGTCGCCGGGGCCGAGCGGGAGCGCGATGTCGCAGGCGCGGAGCCACCCGAGCCCGATCTCCACCGCGCGAGCGTGCCGCCCTCGGGTGACGTTCAGCGCGACGGCGAGCTCGACGGCGGCGGCCGTCTCGGTCCTGGTCCTCGCGCGCTCCATGAGCTCTTCGAGGAGCCGCTCGGCCTCGTCGAAGCTGCCTGTGATGTACGCGACGTGCGCGCGCTCGAAGGTCAGATCGTAGGTCAGCGCGCGCCGGGCCTCCCAGCGGCCCGGCGCGAGCAGGGAGAGGCCCGCGGCGAAGAGCGCGGCGGCGGACTGGAAGGCCGCGGAGGCCTTGGCCTTCCTTCCGGCGCGGAGGTTCAGCGCGGCGAGCTCGTCGCGCTCGGCCTGGGAACGGAGGAGCGCGGCGCCGCGGTTCAGGTGCCCCACGACGTCGAAGAGCGACGCGTCGCGCTCGTCGGCGCGCTGCGCCTTCACGAGCAGCTGGCCGATCCGGAGGTGCACCTCGGCGAGCTGCTCGGGCGGGATCAGCGAATACGCGGCCTGCTGCACCCGGTCATGGAGGAAGCGATAGCCAGAGCTCCGGCGGAGCAGGAGCACCTCCCGCGCGGCCTCCTCGAGCGCGTCGCGGAGCGCTTCCGCCGATCGGCGCGCGACGATCGCGAGGGTGTCGAGGTCCAGGCTGCTGCCGAGGCACGCGGCGAGCTCGAGCGCGTCCCGCGCCGGGATGGAGAGCCGCTTGAGCTTGCCCACCATCAGCTCGACGACGTTGTCGGTGAAGCCCTTGTCGCGGATGGCGGCGATGTCCCAGCGCCATACGCGCTGCTCGGCGTCGAGGGTGAGGAGACCTTCCTGGTGCAGCTCGAAGAGGAACTGGAGCACGAAGAAGGGGTTGCCGCCGGTCTTCTCGTGGACGAGCTGCGAGAGCGGCTCGACCTGCGCTTCGGGCGCGTGGACGGCCTCGGCGACGAGCGCGCCGACGTGGGCGGCGGAGAGCGGCGCGAGGACGAGCTCGGAGACGGCGGCGCCGCGCTTCTGCGCCTCGGCGAGCGTGAGCCGGAGCGGGTGCGCGGGGCCGACCTCGTTGTCGCGGTAGGCGCCGATCAGCAGCAGGTGCTCGGAGCCGGTATAGGTGGCGAGCTGCTCGAGCAGGAGGAGGCTGGCGGGGTCGGCCCATTGCAGGTCGTCGAGGAAGAGGGCGACGGGGTGCTCCTTCCGGGCGCAGGCGGCGACGAAGCGCCGGAGCGCGGCGAGCAGCCGGCTCTGCGCCTCGGCGGGGGGGAGCTCGGGCACGGGCGGCTGCGGGCCGAGGAGGACCGTGAGCTCGGGGAGCACGTCGGCGAGCAGACTGGCGTCCTGGCCGAGGGCCTCGCGGAGGCGCTGTCGCCAGCGCTCGACCTGCTCCTCGCTCGCGCCGAGGATCTCCTGCAAGAGCGCCCGGAACGCCTGAAGGAAAGGGAGATAAGGGACGTCGCGCTTCAGCTGCTCGAACTTGCCGGAGAGGAAGAAGCCGCGCTCGCGCACGACGGGCCTGTGCAGCTCGGCGACGAGCGAGGACTTGCCGATGCCCGAGTAGCCCGACACGAGCGCGAGCTCGGACCGGCCAGCCGCGACCACGCGCTCGAACGCGGCGAGCAGCGCCTCGAGCTCGCGCTCGCGGCCGTAGAGCCGCTGCGGGACGCGGAACCGGTCGGAGAGATCGCGCTCACCGAGCGCGAAGGGCTCGATGGCGCCGGTCGCCCGCAGCTGGGAAGAGCACCGTTCGAGGTCGTGGCGCAGGCCGAGGGCGCTCTGGTAGCGCTCCTCGGCGGCCTTGGAGAGCAGCTTGAGGACGACGGCGGAGAGCTGCGGTGGAATCGAGGGGACGAGCGCGTGCGGCGGCCGCGGCGCCTGGGCGATGTGGCAGTGCACCCACCCGACGGGATCGCTGGCCTGGAACGGCAGGGCGCCAGTCAGCGCCTGGTAAAAGGTGATGCCAAGGGAGTACAGGTCGGTCCGCTCGTCGATCCAGCGGTTCATGCGGCCCGTCTGCTCGGGCGCCATGTACGCGAGCGTGCCCTCGATGAGCCTGTCGCGGGTGAGGTCCTGGGACTCGCGGGGCAGCAGGCAGGCGATGCCGAGATCGGTGATCTTCACCTCGCCGGTGTCGGGGTTGCAGAGCAGGTTCTGGGGTTTGATGTCCTTGTGGATGATGTGATGGCGGTGCAGCTCGGCCAGCGCGTCGGTCAGGCGGAGAGCGAGGGGGAAGAAGCGCTCGATCGCCATCCCGCGCATCCCGCCCATCCCGCGCATCGCTCGCATCGGCCCGTCGCCATCGAGCAGCTGGTCGAGCGAGCGGCCGCCGAAGTCCTCGAGGACCAGCGTCACCTGGTCGCGGAATGGCTCGATCCCATAGGCCTTGATGACGACGGGCGAATCGAGCGCTCTGGCGACCTCGAGCTCGTGCTGGAGCCTGCCGAGGGCGCGGGGGCTCGCGTGGTCGCGCCGCAGGACCTTGAGCACCACCGGTCGGCCGTCCTCCGCGCGCCGCGCCCGGTAGAGGATCGTCTCTGCACCTTGGTGCAGGACCTCCACCACGAGGTAACGCGGACTTTCTGGCATAGGTCGGATCGTCGGCAGCCGGAGCGGCCTCCGAGGCGTCGGCGTCGGGCCTGATGGTGCCAAACGCGCCATGCTTCGCCACGGGAAATGGCGGCGCGTCCTCGCGCCGGCTCGCCCGCAGGACGGCGAGTGGACCGGTCGCTCCGAGGGGGCCCGGGTGAGCGCCTACGTGGGCGAGAGGGAGGTGCCCTGGCCGTCTGTCTCCGCCTCGGCCGGGCGCAAGGGGAGCTCGACGATGAAGGTGGCGCCCGCGCCTGGCGCGCTCTCGACGCGGATGGTGCCGCCGTGGGAGGTGACGATCCACCGGACGATGTAGAGGCCGAGGCCGAGGCCGCCGAAGTTGCGGACGGAGACGGCGCGCTCGAAGCGCTCGAAGATCCTGGCCTGGTCGGCCTCGGCGATGCCGATGCCATGATCGCGGACGACGAGCAGCGCGCGGCCTTCCAGGCCGCGCACGACGACGTGAATGGGGCCTCCCGCGCCGTACTTGAGCGCGTTGGACAGCAGGTTGATGAGGACTTGCTCCATGCGAGAAGCATCCCAGTGCCCGACCACGGGCTCGTCCAGATCGAGGTGGGTGCGGCAGCGGGCGTCGGCGAGCTGCTGGTGCATGCGCTCGACGACCTCGCGCGTCAGGGCGGCCAGGTCGAGGGGCGCGCGCGCGAGGGAGAGGCGGCCGGCGTTCAGGCGGGTGACGTCGAGCAGCTCGTTGACCAGGTGGGCGAGGCGCGCGATCTGTCGGTTGAGGACCTGGATGGCGGCGTCGATGCGCTCCGGAGCGACCTCGGCGCGCTGGAAGCGGGGCAGGAGCCGGGCGAGGAGGTGGGCCTGCATCTTGAGCGAGGTGAGGGGGGTCTTGAGCTCGTGGGATGCGACGAGGAGGAACTCGTCGCGGCGCTCGATCGCCTCCTGGGCCTCGGTGAACAGGCGGCTGTTGTCGAGGGTGAGCGCGGCGCGGCTCGCCAGCTCCTGGGCCAGCCACAGGTCGGCGGGGCCGTAGCGGCGCCGTGGCGAGGTTGCGAGCAGGGTCATGACGCCGAAGCACCGGTCGCGCGCGAGGAGCGGAGCCCGGAGCAGGGAGTGAACGCCGAGCCGTTCCAGGAGGGGCGCGGCGCGGACGTCGCCCACCTCGGGGCGGCTCAGCGACGCCGCCGAGAGCGGCTGCAGCGCGTCCATCACCGCCCCTGCGAGCTCGGCCGGCACCCCCGCGGTGGCCGTGCGCTCCGGAGTGTCCGGATCGAGGCGCACGTCGACCACGCACTGGTCGGCCAGCTCGGGCACGGCGAGCTGCGCGACGCTCTCGAGGGTGGCGCCGTAGCCGAGGGCCATGAGCTTGCGGCTCGCCTCGGCGAGGAAGCGCTCGGCCAGCTCGGCGCGCTTGCGCTCGGTGATGTCGGTGGAGACGCCGCAGATCACGCCGGACATCACGTCCTCGCCGAGCGGGAACTTGACCGACAGGTAGGTGCGCGGCCCGTCCTCCATGAACAGCTCTTCCTCGAACTCGAGCGGCTCGCCCCTGTCGAGCACTTGCCGGTCGTGCGCGTCCAGCGCCTCGGCGCGCGCGGCGGGCAGGAGCTCGGCGCTGGTCTTTCCGATGATCTGATCGAGCGGCCTGCCGAGGGCGCGGCTCACCCCGCGGTTGGCGAGCAGGTGCCGGCCCTCGCGATCCTTGAGGTAGATGGCCGCCGCGGAGTTGTCGATGATGGCCTGGAGCGTCTTCTGGTTGGCCTGGAGCTCCCGCTCCGCCCGGCGCCGCTCGGCGTTCTCCTGCTCGATATCGGCGTAGAGCATGGCGTTCTCGAGCGAGATGGCCGATTGCGAGGCGAGCAGCTCGAGCACGGTGAGCCGCCCCGGGGTGAACGCCCCGGCCACGAGCCGGTTCTCCAGGTAGAGCACGCCGAGCAGCCGCGCCTGGCGCACGATCGGCAGGCACAGCACCGACCTCGGCTTCTTCCGCGTGAAATACTCCTCTTCCAGGAAAGGGTGCCTCCCGGCGGCGTCATCGAGCAGCACGCGCTCGTGGCTGCGGCGAACGTAGTTGAGGATGGATTGCGGCAGCGCGGCCGCCGCCGCCTCGCCCGCGTCGAGCAGCCGCGCCGCGCCCCCGGACGCGGCGATCGCCGCCGCCGTCGACAGGCGATCTCCTCGGGCCAGGAGCACATAGCCTTCCTCTGCGCCCGCGTGCTCGATCACCGTGCGCAGGAGCATCTCGAGCAGGCGCGGGAGCTTGAGCTCGCCGGAGATGCTCTGAGAGGCCTTGACGATGGACAGGACGTCGAACTGCTCGGCGCGGACGGCGAAGGTGACGGTGGGTGCGATCGGCTTTCGCTCGACGAGGAAGGGATAACGCTGGTCGAGCTGCTCGACCTTGGCGTGGGCGCCCCAGCGGAAGTAGGCGGCGCGGGCCTTCTGAAGATGGGCGTCGGCGGCCGTGGCGAGGCCGCGCGCGCGGTAGAACCCCGCGGCGAGCTCGCAGGCGATGGCCTCGTGCTGGACGAAGCCGCCCTCCCGCGCCGCCGACGCGGCCTGCTCGTAGAGCCGGGTCGCCTCCGGTTCCTGCCCGCGGAGCCGGGCGATCTCGGCGCGGACCAGGGCGTGCTTGTGGAGGTAATTGTCGGGGCCGCTCCTGGCCCACTCGCCGAGCTGCCGCTCGCAGTCGAGCAGCTCGTCCGGCAGCTCCCGCTCCGGCGACGGCGGCGCCTCGTGCGGGCTGCGCGCGTCGTGCGCATCGCCGTCGTCGACGAGCGCCGCGAGCGCGAGCGCGTGATAATAGAAGTCCTCCGCCACGAGCGCGTGCGGCTCGGTCCTCCAGGGCCTGTCGACGATCACCCGGCGCGTCGCCTCGCACGCCTCCGCGGGGGAGCCGAGCAAGAACAGCCCCTGGGCCTTCAGGCTGCAATAAAAGCTGAGCACGCCGCCCATGTCCCCGGGAGGCAGCCGCGCCTCGAACGCGCCCGGATCCAGCTCGGATCCATCCATCATCGGGAGCCGGGCCGGCCTGCCTCGCAGCGCCTGGACAAGCGCGTAGGCGCCCAGGAGGATATCGTAGACGAACTCGTATCCGGTCTTGCGCACGAAGCGGAGGTGCTCCTCGACGTCGCGGAGGACGTCCTCCAGCGGCTCGCCGGCGAGCAGCGGGAACAGCGGGGCCCAGATGCAGAGGAAGCACGCCTCGTTCAGGTTGCCGGTCTCGACCGCGGCGTTGAAGCCGGCGCGCGTGTACGGATACGTCTCCCGGTAGTGGCGCTTCCAGAAGATGATCAGATTGCCGAACAAGGAAAAGACCATGGCCTTCATGGCGAGGAGGTTGTCCCTCTCCACCAGGTCATGACCGAGCTTGCCGAACAGATATCCCTCCTGGTACCGCCCGTATTTCGGGCCGATCACCTTCGCGAAGGCCGCATACGCGTGGGGCGAGCTCGCGGCATTCCCGTGCTGCAGGCTGAGCTTCACCATGCGCGCGACGACGAGGTAGTTCAGGTCCGGGTTCACGAAGTAAGCGGGGACAGACACGCTTGCCAGGACGCTCATCGCGATCTTGCACGTCAGGTGCGTCATGGGAGGCAGGCGGATCAGGCCCTCGATCGCCCGGTCGCCGAGGGCCTGCCAGACGCCCTCGGTCTCCTCCGCGAGCCGCGCTTCGGTGAGCGGGATCGACAGGTCGACGTCGCAGGAGCGGAGGAACGAGAGCCCGATCTCGACCGCGCGGGCGGACTGCCCGCGGGTCACGCTCAGGGCGATGGCGAGCTCGACGGCCGCGGCTCGCTCGGCCTCGGTGCTCGCGTGATCCATGAGCTCTCGCAGGAGCCGCTCGGCCTCGTCGAACCCGCCGGTGATGTACGCGGCGTGCGCGCGCTCGAAGGTCAGATCGTAGGTCAGCGCGTGCCGCGCCTCCCAGCAGCCGGGCGCGAGCAGGGAGAGGCCCGCGGCGAAGAGCGCGGCGGCGGACTGGAAGGCTGCGGCGGCCTTGGCCTTCCTGCCGGCGCGGAGGTTCAGCGCGGCGAGCTCGTCGCGCTCGGCCTGGCAACGGATGAGCGCGGCGCCGCGGTTCAGGTGCCCCACGATGTCGAAGAGCGCCTCCTCGCGCTGACCCTTCAGGAGCAGCCGGCCGATGCAGAGGTGCACCTCCGCGAGCTGTCCGGCGGGGATCAGGGCATGGGCGGCCTGCTGCACCCGATCGTGGAGGAACCGGTAGGCGGCGCCCCGGCGGAGCAGAAGCCCCTCGCGCACGGCCTCGGCGAGCGCCTCGCCGAGCTCGGCTGCAGGGCGGCTCGCGACCAGGGCGAGGGTGTCGAGGTCCAGGCTGCTGCCGAGGCACGCGGCGAGCTTGAGCGCGTCCTGCGTCGGGACGGGGAGCCGCTTCAGCTTGCCCACCATCAGATCGACGACGTTGTCGGTGAAGCCCTTGTCGCGGATCGCGGCGATGTCCCAGCGAAAGGCGCCGGCCTCCGCGTCGAAGGCGATGAGGCCTTCCTGGTGCAGCTCGAAGAGGAACTGGATCGCGAAGAAGGGATTGCCGCCTGTCTTCTCGTGGACGAGCCGCGCGAGCGGCTCGGCGCGCTGGGCCGCGGCGTGGACCGCCCCCGCGACGAGCGCCCCGACGTCGGAGGCGGAGAGCGGCGCGAGGACGAGGTCGCTGAAGGTCGCGCCGCGCTTCCGCGCGTCGGCCAGCATGAGCGGCAGCGGGTGCGCCGGGCCGACCTCGTTGTCCCGGTAAGCGCCGATGAGCAGGAGGTGCCCGGTCTCGGTGTAGGTGATGAGCTGCTCGAGCAGCTGGAGGCTCCCGGCGTCGGCCCACTGGAGATCGTCGAGGAAGAGCACCACGGGGTGCTCCTTCTGGACGCACGCCGCCACGAAGCGCTGGAGCGCCGCATGGAACCGGTGCCGGGCCTCGACGGCCGGGAGCTCCGGCACGGGCGGCTGCGGGCCGAGGAGCAGCGCGAGCTCGGGGAGCACGCCGGCGAGCAGCGCGCCGGTCGAGCCGACGGCCTCCCGGAGGCGCTGCCGCCAGCGCTCGAGCTCCTCCTCGCTCACGCACAGGATCTCCCGCAAGAGCGCCCGGAACGCCTGGAGGAAGGCGTGGTAAGGGACGTCGCGCCTCAGCTGCTCGAACTTGCCGGCTAGGAAGAAGCCCCGCTCGCGCACCACCGGCCCGCGCAGCTCGGCGACGAGCGACGACTTGCCGACACCCGAGTAGCCCGACACGAGCACGAGCTCGGGGCGGCCGCTCGCGACCGTCCGGTCGAACGCGGCGAGCAGGTCCCTCAGCTCGCGCTCGCGGCCGTAGAGCCGCTGCGGGATCTGGAACCGGTGGGAGAGATCGCGCTCACCGAGCGGGAAGGGCGGAATCGCCCCGCTCGCTCGCCACCTGGCAAAGCACTCGTCGAGGTCGTGCTGCAGGCCGAGCGCGCTCTGGTAGCGATCCTCGGCGGACTTGGAGAGCAGCTTGAGGACGACCGCCGACAGCTGCGGGGGAATCGAGGGGACGAGCGCGTGGGGTGGGGATGGGCGCAGGGCGACGTGGCAATACACCCATCCCACGGGATCGTTCGCCTGGAAGGGCAAGGCGCCGGTCAGCAGCTCGTAGAAGGTGACGCCGAGGGAGTACAGGTCGGTCCGCTCATCGGTGGGGCGGTTCATCCGGCCCGTCTGCTCGGGCGCCATGTACGCCAGCGTCCCCGCGATGAGCCCGTCGTGGGAGAGGTCGTGGCATTCGCGGGGCGAGAGGCAGGCGATCCCGAGGTCGGTGATCTTCACCTCCCCGGTGTCGGGGTTGTAGAGCAGGTTCTGGGGCTTGATGTCCCTGTGGATGACGTGGTGTCGATGCAGCTCGGCGACCGCGCCCGAGAGGCGGAGAGCGAGGGGGAAGAAGCGCTCGAGCGGCGTCGGCCCCTGGATGAGCCGGTCGAGCGAGCAGCCGCCGAAATCCTCGAGGACCAGCGTCATCTGGTCCCGGAACGCCTCGATCCCGTGGGCCTTGACGATGGCCGTCGAGTCGAGCGCCCTGGCGACCTCGTGCTCGTGGCGCAGCCGGCCGAGGGCGCGGGGGCTCGCGTGGTCGCGCCGCAGGACCTTGAGCACCACCGGCCGGCCGTCCTCCTCGCGCCGGGCTCGGTAGAGGATCGTCTCGGGCCCGTCGTGCAGGACCTCGATCACGAGGTAGCGTGGACTATCGGCCATAGGGGGATCTTCGAAGGCCAATGCGGGCGGCGGCCTCCGAGGCGTCGAGCATCGGCGCATGTTGCCAAACGCGCCGCGCTCCGCCATGGGAAATGGCAGAGCGCCCTCGCGCCGGCTCGCCTGCGACGACGAGGGAAGAGAGGGAATTCGCCGAGGATCCTCCGACGCCTACCGCACGGGCGCGCTGTGCTGCTCCTCCCGGAGCCTGACGGCGAGCCGCCGTGCGACCGTGGAGCTATGAGCCGCAGCGCTGGACCGTGTGATCTCCGTCGATCGGAAAGCTCGTGTTGCCCGTGCCGCGCACCTTCACGAAGAGCGAGGTCTCGTCGCTCTCGACGATCTCGAGCGTGCCCCAGTATCCGCTGCCCACCCCACCCCCGCCGCCGCCGGCGCACCCGGCCATCGCCATGAACTGATGGAAGCCGATCCGTCGATTGGAAAGATCGATCAGCCCGGGCGTGTTGAGCTCGGGCGGGATCATCAAGATGTGTTGCCAGACAGGCTCGATTTTGCACGTGCCGTCGGACTCTATCTCGATCGGGATCACGGGCTGGGTACACTGCTGGACAGCGCTGCTGAAGAACAGGACGAGCGCGTCGGGATCATCCCAGGGGTGCGGGTCGAATGTGGGATAGAAGTGGAGCGACTCGAAGTCCACGTCGCTGCCTCGCAGCGCGATCACGTGGGGGGTCGAGGGGCCGTTGTCCGCCTCCTCCGGCCCCTCGTCGACGGGCACGACGGACTCCGGGGAGCTCTCCAGAGACCCACTTTGAATCGGATCGAAGACGACCTCGTGACATCCGCTGTTCATCACCGCCATCGCTCCGAGGACCATCATCCATCGTTTCATTCGAACGACCTCCAGGCCAGGCTCCAGAGGTGAAGTCCCTCCGGCGCGAGACGGCGGCTCATAAAAACAGATCGAGCTCGATGCCGGCCGAAGAGAGGATGAACGGCTTGCCCCAGGTCGCCGTCTCTCGCTCGACGAACCGGACGGAGACTCCCTGGACGAGCACGCTGGCGAGGGCGTCGGCGCGCAGCCGGAAACGCGGGGTCAGGGCGAAGGAGAGGCCGACGCCCGCGAAGGGGCTGGCGGCCACCGCGGCGGATGCGCTCGAGCGGAAGCCTTGGCTGGAAACCCCCGAGCTCCAGAGCAACACGGCCGAGAAGCCGAAGTCTGCCGAGGCCGTCCACGGGGTGTCGCGCGGGGCCAGCTGGAAGCGCGCGCCCCCACCGGCGAGCAGGACGGAGAGATCGGCGGTGCCTTGCGATCGCTCGATCCGGTGAGGGCTGAGCGGAATCGCGGCGAACGCGATCGCGCCGACGTGCTCGCTCGGCATCCAGGAGAGGCCGACATCGACGCTGACCTCCGCGCCGAAGCCGCCTGGGCTCAGCAGCACGCCGGGAGCGAGCGAGAGCCGGAGCGCCGGCGACGGCCTCTGGGCCGGCGCGGGCGGCGTGTCCGGCGCGCGCACCCGCAGCTTCTCGCGGATCTCGGGCGTCGCGGGCACCTCTCCGGGCGGGGGCGCGGGCAGGCCGACCTCGAGGAGGCTGGCGCGCAGGAGCTCGACGGCGCGGAGCGCGAGCGCCGCGTCGCGGTCGAGCGTGCCGCCGTCGTCCGCCATCTCGCGGAGGACGGTCTTGCCGGTCACCCGATCGGCGATCCAGATCTCGACGCCGCGCTCGGAGGGGACGGCGCGGATCGCGGCGATGGCGCCCACCTCGCGCGCCGAGGCCTCGAGGGACGCGCGCGACGCCGGCTCGGCCGCGGGGTCGAGGCGCTCCGCCCGGAAGCCCAGCGACTCGATCTCGGCCACGATCCGCAGGCCGAAGCGATCGCCTGGGGCGCAGAGGACAGCGATGGTCGAGGAGGCTTCGGTCCGGGTCTCGTCGGCGCGCGCGCCCTCCGCGAGCGAGGCCCCGGCGGCGAGCGCGGCCCCGGCGAGGAGGAGGAGCGTCGCGGAGCGGCGTCTCACGGCGCCGGAGGCTCGGCGGCAGGGCCCGGCTCGCCGGGCGAGCCTCCGGGGGTGACTGGCCTGGCAGGCGAGCCTCCGGGGGTGACCGCCTTCGCGCCGCGCGCGAGCACGTGCTTCGCGTACCCCGCGTGCGAGCCGCTCGGATGAGCGGCGAGGTACTGCTCGGCCGCCCTCCGGGCGCCCGCCTCGTCGCCCCGCCTGTCCTCCGCCTCGACGAGGCGCCCCGCGGCGTCGGCGGCGAACGGGCCCGCCGGCTGCTCGCTCAGGTACCGGGCGAACCAGCCTGCGGCGGCCGCGTGGTCCTTGCTCTGGTCCTGGGCGATCCTCCCCAGCATGAACGCGGCCGACGCCGCCTCGGGCGAGCCAGGGAACCGGGCGCGGAGGGAGGCGAAGGCCTGGGCGGCGCGCGCCGGGCTCCCGCCGAGCCGGGCGGCGTCGCCGAGCGCGCGCAGATCGCTCGCGCTCGCTGCATCGCAGAGCGCGTCGAAGCCGTCGCCCTCCGCGGCGGCCAGGGCGTCCCTGTACCTGGCCTCGAGGGCCAGGGCGCGCCACGACGACGCCTCTCGGCGCGCGGGCAGGGGAGCGACCGAGCCCCCGCCGCCCGCTCGCCCTTCCAGCGCGGCCGTCCCGGCGCCCGGGGCGCGGGCGGTCGCGAAAGGCCCACTCATCGAGGGCGCCGCGCTCGGAGCGGCCGCGCCCGAGGGCGCCGCGCCTGGAGCGGCTTCGCTCGGGGCAGGCGCGCCTGGAGCGGCCGCGCTCGGGGCAGGCGCGCCCTGGGGGGCCGCCGTCGAGGTGAGGCCCGAGGCGGCGTCGATCGAGCCCACCGCGAGGGTGTTCGTCGCGGCCGAGATGGTGAGCCGCTCGCCGGCGCGCACGGCGCGCGCATCACCCACCACCGGCCCGGAGACCGTGATCGCCCCCTCGCGCAGCGCGACCACGAGCTGCTCGGTCTCCGGGTTCCAGCGGGTCTCGAAGCGCGTCCCGATCACGTGGACCTGGAACGGCCCGACCCGCACCGTCCAGCGCGCGCCCTCGCGGTGGATGACCGAGAGATCGAGCGCGCCTCGCTCGAGGGAGAGCTCCGCGCCGTCCGCGTCCACCGAGGCGACGCGGGCGCGCCCCCCGGGCGCGAGGCGGAGCAGCGAGCCGTCGGAGAACCGGATCGGCAGCTCCGCCGTGGTCGGCGCGGCGATCCACGCGCCGACGACCCCTGGCTCGGCCGTCCCGAGCTCGAAGCGCATGGGAGCGCGGGGGCGCGCCACGAACGCCACGGCGAGCGCGGCGACGACCAGCGCCGCCGCTGCCAGCGAGGCGGCGCGCCGCGCCGCGAACGACCTTCCAGGCGCCGGCAGTCCGGGGCCGCTCGCCGCGCCATCGCCGCGGAGCCTCGCCAGCCGCGGCGCTCCGGGGGACCCGTGGCGGAGCCCCGATCCACGATCGGCTCGCTCCGTATCGGGCAGCCGCGCCGCCGCGAGCAGCCGCGCTCGCCCGCGCTCGCGATCGAGCCGCGCCGCCGGCGCCCGGTCCTGCAGCTCGGCCACGTGCCGCCCCAGGGCGGTCAGCGGGCGCTCGGATTGCCCCACCGGGTACCTCCATCGAGCCACGCCTCGAGCGCGGGTTGCTTGCGGGCTTCGGCCTCGAAGCGGGCGCTGGCGCGGGCGAGCCGCCGCTTGATCGTCGCGAGCGAGGTCTCGCACGCCGCGGCGACCTCGGTGAGCTCCATCCCGTCGATGAACCGGAGCGCGAAGGCGATGCGCTCGTCCACCGGGAGCGCGTCGAGGACCGCGTAGGTCGCGCGCAAGGCGTCCAGCACGTCGCCCGACGCCGCGCCGGACTCGACCTCGGGCAGCTCCTCGCTCGGCAGGAACCAGAGCCAGCTGCGCCGCTTCCTGCGGGTGATCGACGATCGCGCCACGTGCACGGCGATCATCGTGAGCCAGCCCTTGAGCGCGCTCGGGTCCTCCAGGCCCGGCAGCGAGCCGAGCGCGCGGACGAAGACGTCGTGGTGCAGGTCGGCCAGGTCGTGGCTGAAGCCCAGCAGCCGGTAGAGCACCCGGTGGACGTGATCCGCGAACCGGTCGTAGAGCGCGGCGCGCGCCCCCGGGTCGCCCCGCCGGAACGCGTGCACGAGGGTCGCGTCGTCGCCCGCGAAGGCCCGCTTCGGGGCGGGCGGCGGTGGTCGGACGAGCTTCAAGGGACGGGTCAAACAGGGCTCCTCTGCTGAAGTCCCGCGAGGGGAGGCTCACGGCTCAGGGGGTCGCGCGATCGTCCCCGAGGCCGGAGAAGAGCCCACGGCACCACCTTTGCTTGCGAAGCCGTCGCGCCCCGGGCCGAGGGGCACGCTTCGAAAGGGGAGCACGATGCGCAACCTGCTTCTTCGCCTTCACGTCGTCCCGATCCTCGTCGCCCTCGCCGCCGGCTGTTCGGGGGAGGGGAGCCAGCCCGCGCCCGGCGCCGGCGGCACCCAGCTGCCGGCCACGGAGCTCGGGCCCGAGCAGCAGGCGGAGCTCACCGCGCTGCTCGCCGAACAGGAGGCCTCGGCGAGCATGACCGCCGAGGACTTCGCCTCGCGGTACCCCGTCCCCTTCGCGTCGGGCCTGTCCTATGCGCCGGCGGAGGCCGCGGGCCTCTCGCTCCTCCAGGGCACCGCGCTCGCCCTCGACGAGGGCGAGCTCGCGAAGCTCTCCGAGAACGGCTTCGTCATCTCGAGCAAGAAGTCCTTCCCGACCTTCGTCTACGGCTACAGCAGCATCTACGCGCTCGACCTGCCGCTCTACGTGTCCGCGGACTCGATCCTGTTCGCGGTCCACCGCTCGTACGACGAGATCCTGAAGGCGGTGGAGCGCGCCTCGCTCGCGCCCGAGCTCGGGACGATGCTGAAGCAGATGCGCGCGCGGCTCGCCGAGGGCGCCGGAGCAGAGCTCGGCGCCGAGGCGCGCGCAGACGCGGATCTCTTCACGGCCGTCGCGCTCGCGCTGCTCGAGGGCGCGCCCGTCGCCCCCGTCGCGGGCGCCAGCGCCGCGGCGATCGACGAGCTCGTCGCGGGCGCCGAGGCCCACGACGGCATGGGAAAGGTCCGCCTCTTCGGCTCCGAGCGGCTCATGGACTTCTCGCAGTTCGAGCCCCGCGGCCACTACATCGACGAGCTGCACCCCGAGCTCGCGCGCTACTTCCGCGGCATGATGTGGCTCGGCCGCGTGGATTTCCGCTTCCTCGAGACCCAGGAGGACGGCACCCAGCGCTTCCAGCGGCGGCACCTCGAGGGAGCGTACATGCTGCGCGCCCTGGCCGACGCGGAGACGCTCGCGCGCTACAAGCGCATCGACGACGCCGTCCAGGCCTTCGTCGGCGAGAGCGACTACATGACCCTGCCGGAGCTCGACGACCTGCTCGCCGACCTCGGCCTCAGCGACGCCTCCGGCCTCGCCGGCGTCCCGGACGCGCGGATCGCCGACGTGATCGTGAAGGGGGGCTACGGCACCCAGCGGATCTCGAGCCACATCATGATCAACGGGCTCGGCGAGGGCACATTGCCCCTCTCGTCGAGCTTCGCGCTGCTCGGCCAGCGGTACGTCGTCGACTCCCACGTCTTCTCGAACGTGGTCTTCGACCGGGTGCAGGGCGGCGCCGTCAAGCGCATGATGCCGAACCCGCTCGACGTGGGCTTCGCCGCGCTCGGCAACGATCAGGCGGGCCAGCTGCTCGCCCCCGAGCTCGGGCAGTTCGGCTACGCGCCGGACCTGCACATGATGCGCGTGCTCGTCGACGCGCACCCCGAGGACTTCTGGGGCAAGAACCTCTACAACCGCTGGCTCGGCGCGCTGCGGGAGCTGTCGCCGGCGCGCGCGATCGGCGACGGTGAGGGGCTGCCCGGCGTGACGAAGACCGAGGCGTGGGGCCGGCGGCTGCTGAGCACCCAGCTCGCCTCCTGGGCCGAGCTCCGCCACGACACCCTGCTCTACGCCAAGCAGTCGTACACGGGCGGGGACACGTGCGAGTTCCCGGACGCGTACGTCGACCCGTACCCGTCTTTCTTCACGCGCATCGCCGAGCTGGCCGAGCACGGCGTCGAGATCGTCGGCGCGCTCGATCTGTCGAGCGCGCCGCAGCTCGGGGAGAGGGTGTCGGCGTACTTCTCGCAGCTCCACGACGTCGCGCGGACGCTCGGCGAGATGGCCGCGAACGAGCGCGCCGGCCTGCCCCTCACCCAGGAGCACCTCGATTTCATCAACAAGGCCGTGAAGGTCCAGCCGCAAGGGTGCGGTGCGCCCTATGTCGAGGGGTGGTACATGCAGCTCTTCTTCGACCAGATGAAGAGCCTGGAGCAGGATCCGACGATCGCCGACGTGCACACCCAGCCGACCGAGAACGGCGTGCCGGTCGGCCGCGTGCTGCACGTGGGCACCGGCCTGCCGCGGCTCATGGTCGTGACGGCCGATCCCTGCGGCGGCGCGCCTCGCGCGTTCGTGGGGCTCGCCTCGTCGTACTTCGAGGCCGTCACCGAGGACTTCGAGCGCATGGACGACCAGCAGTGGGCCCGCACGGTCCTGAGAACGACCCCCGACGTGCCCTGGATGACGGACCTCGTCTCCCGCTGATTCCGTCGACGCAGCGCTCGGCGCTGGCGATGGCGGCCCCCTGAATTCGTGCCGAGTCGTGCCGGCTTGTGCCGATCAGGGACCTCTGCGCGCCAGCGGGATCATGGTGCTCGATCGATCCCGCCAGCCTCCCCCGTCAGCCTCCTGAACGTACCGCCTTCATGCGCTTGTCGCCATTTCGATCTCGCGCCGGAGGCAAAGCTCGCGGAGGATCCCGCCGATCTCCGCTTCGTTTACTCCATTTACTTGGGGTCCGGCAGGCCTCCCGGGATCGTCGGCTCCCCGGCGGATCGGGGCCATGAAAACACATAGAGAGGTTCGGCTCGTATGCAAGCGCAGAGCATGTTGGTGCAGGCAGGGACGGCGGTCTTCGCGATACTGGCGGCGTCGGGCTGCATCGTCGCCGAGCGGATAGAGCAACCAGGAGAAGAGGAGGTCGACTCGGTGAGCGAAGCGCAGCTCGACCCTGGCATGTTGACCCCATGGCGGCTGTACACGGCGACCTTCTCGAACGGCCAGCCGTTCTTTCGGGTCCTTGCCATCGGCGGGAGCAACGTGGGCAGCTACCAGGCGAACACCGAGTACGTCTATGTGACAACGGCGAGCCTGCAGTACCTCGGCAAGAAGGGCGTGAGCTTCAGCCACACGGACGGCACCGGCGCGCCGCCGGCGCAGAGCGGAACGCAGCAATTTCAGCTGCCGGTGAGCTCCTCCTGGACAGGGTTCTCGAGCGACCAGGTGAGCGGTGGATACCGCTATGACAGCGGCACCGTGCACCTGCGGCTCGACACGGGCGGCGGAGAGATCACGCGGCTGACCTGGTACCAGACCATCGGGCAAGGACAGAACCCGGCCAACATCACGCCGAACGGGGCGTTCGCCATTGGCTCCGGGGCCGTGACGGTCCCGGTGGGAAGCGCCGGATACTACGTCGACGACACGATCCCGTGATCCCGGCGATCCATGGCGGGTCGAGGCGCTCGGCGGCGAGGGGCCGATCCGCGATCGGCCCGCAGAGAGGGAGCGCCAGCGCATGACGTTCATCCCACCGCTCGCTCTCGCAGCGGCCGTCCACCCAGCCCGCGCCGGTGGCGCGCCAGGCGCTTCTCCGTGACCGCGGCGACACGCATGGGGTCAGCGCGAGAGGCTCCCGGCAGGGATGAAGCTCGAGCCGGAGGGCGTCGAGAGGCTCCCGGGACAGATGAAACTCAAGCCGGAGGGCGTCGAGAGGCTCCCGGCAGGGATGAAGCTCGAGCCGGAGGGCGTCGAGAGGCTCCCGGGACAGATGAAACTCAAGCCGGAGGGCGTCGAGAGGCTCCCGGCAGGGATGAAGCTCGAGCCGGAGGGCGTCGAGAGGCTCCCGGGACAGATGAAACTCAAGCCGGAGGGCGTCGAGAGGCTCCCGGCAGGGATGAAGCTCGAGCCGGAGGGCGTCGAGAGGCTCCCGGGACAGATGAAACTCAAGCCGGAGGGCGTCGAGAGGCTCCCGGGACAGATGAAACTCAAGCCGGAGGGCGTCGAGAGGGTCCTCCAGGCTCCACACGTGCCCGGTGAGCCCAGCCTCCATCGCGGGCGTCACGCGTGGTGTGCGCACCGCACCGGTGCCGAGCGCGAGGGCGAAGCGGGGGTGGCGCGATGACGCGGCGCCGCCGCAGGGATGCTCGCGGCCACCTCGATCCCGTGCGCCCTGGCGCGGCCTACTCTCTCCCCGTCGTGCCGTCTCTCTTTTTCTCCAGCAGCATGGCCGTGCCGCGCACGATCATCATCAGGAAGAGCACCGGAGGGAAAGGCATGCAGAGCCCTATTCCGATGAAGATCATGAGGTGCGCCTTGAGCAGCGCGCCTGCGAGCACGAGCAGCAGACCGAGCGCCGCGAGCCGGAGGAAGAGCCTGAGCCACCATCCCGCAGAAAATAGACTATCTCCCGGCATACGGACTCCTTGCGTTCAGGGGAGACCTATCCAACATACTCGTCCTGCTGACCCTGCCCGGATTGCCACCTGACCCGGGTTGATCCATCGATGTTTGACCCATCTCCATCGGGATCGTCCACCGGTAAGCACGCTTTCGTCCGATTCAGCAGGGCCTGCGCTCGAAGATGGGACCTCGTATCGGAGACGAGCGCTTCGCCGGTCGTCGTCCCGTGCCCGTGCCTGGGAAGAACCTGGGTTACGCGGAGCTACGCCCGCGGGGGAGGCGCCCCGTGGCCGTCCGCCGCCGTCTCCGACCCCGCCTCCACCGGGTGGAAAGGAAGCTCGATGATGAACGCAGCGCCCGCGCCCGGCTTGCTCTCGACGCGGATGGTGCCGCCGTGGGAGGTGACGATCCACCGAACGATGTAGAGGCCGAGTCCGAGACCGCCGAAGTTGCGGACGGAGACGGCGCGCTCGAAGCGCTCGAAGATCCTGGCCTGATCGGCTTCCGCGATGCCCATGCCGTGATCGCGGACGATGAGCAGCGCGCGGCCTTCCAGGCCGCGCACGACGACGTGAATGGGGCCCCCGCGCCGTACTTGAGCGCGCTGGACAGGAGGTTGATGAGGACCTGCTCCATGCGCGTCGCATCCCAGCTGCCCACCACGGGCTCTTCGAGATCGAGCTCCGACCGGTGCGCGCGGCCGGCGACGGCAAGATCTTGCCGCCGCCGGCAATGGTTTGCCGGGGCGCCTCGGCGAGATCTTGCCAGCGCGGGCCGTCGCGGGGCCGATGCGCATCACCGACCAGGGCGTGCGGTCACCGCGCCCGCTGAAGCGACGCGGCTAATACGTCAGCGTGACGGGCTGCTCGAAGCACGGGTTCACTCCGGTCGTGCCGTTCGCCCAATCGTACTCCCAGAACCCCAATGGGTCGTGGATGTGAATGTGAACCTCGACGTCCATGTCCCCGGTGATCGTGGCGGTGATGTGCATGACGGGATCCGAGGGCGACGTGTGACCGCCCGCCGACACCTTCACGACAGTTTTTTTCGTGCCGAAGCTCGTGTTTTCCAGCGCGGTCTGCACGATCCACTCGACCTCCCTTTTCTTCAGGCCGGCCGTGTTCTTGTTGCCCTCATTCCAGCCATCAAGGATCTCTATTCTCATGGCGCACCTCCGTCTTCGGCGACCGCATACCCTTGCAACGCGGGCAGCTCCGGCGAGGTAACGCCCGCGCCGTCGGTCGCCTGATGACTCGTGAAGATGGCAAGAGCAATGCCAGTATCCAGGCAGCGCGCCAACGCGCCCTCTCCCCGCACGGCACGCCGGGGACGCGCAAGACGACGCCGGTGGCCGGACAGCCGGCCACCAAGGGCTGGCCAGCGCAGGCGCCGCACGCAGCGCTCGACCACGTTGAGGCGATGCGCGCAAGATCGCGGCGGCGCCTCGTCCGTGGTCGGCATGTACTGGAAATGGGGGCTTGTACTGGGTTGAGCTCGAGGACGATAAGATCCTGCGCGACGCGGCGCTATGCCGTCGGCTGCAGATCCTCTTGGCCGTCCGTCTCCGCCTCTGCCGGGCGCAAAGGCAGCTCGATGATGAACGCGGCGCCCGCGCCTGGCTTGCTCTCGACGCGGATGGTGCCGCCGTGGGAGGTGACGATCCATCGAACGATGTAGAGGCCGAGCCCGAGGCCGCCGAAGTTGCGGACGGAGACGGCGCGCTCGAAGCGCTCGAAGATCCTCGCCTGATCGGCCTCCGCGATGCCGATGCCGTGGTCGCGGACGACGAGCAGCGCGCGGCCTTCCAGGCAGCGCACGACGACGTGAATGGGGGCTCCCGCGCCGTACTTGAGCGCGTTGGACAGGAGGTTGATGAGGACCTGCTCCATGCGAGAAGCATCCCAGTCGCCCACCACGGGCCCTTCCAGATCGAGCTGGGTGCGGCAGCGGGCGTCGTCGAGCTGCTGGTGCATCCGCTCGACGACCTCGCGCGTCAGGGCCGCCAGATCGACCGGCGCGCGCGTGAGCGAGAGCCGGCCGGCGTTCAGGCGGGTGACGTCGAGCAGCTCGTTGATCAGGTGGGCGAGCCGCGCGATCTGGCGGTTGAGGACCTGGATGGCGGCGTCGATGCGCTCCGGAGCGACCTCGGCGCGCTGGAGGCGAGGCAGGAGCCGGGCGAGGAGGTGGGCCTGCATCTTCAGCGAGGTGAGCGGGGTCTTGAGCTCGTGGGAGGCGACGAGGAGGAACTCGTCGCGGCGCTCGATCGCCACCTGGGCCTCGGAGAACAGACGGCTGTTGTCGAGGGCGAGCGCGGCGCGGCTCGCCAGCTCCTGGGCCAACCACAGATCGGCAGGGCCGTAAGGGCGTCGCGGCGCGGCCGCCAGCAGGGTCATGACGCCGAAGCGCCGGTCGCGCGCGACGAGCGGGACCCGGAGGAAGGAGTGAATGCCGAGCTGCTCCAGCAGGGGCGCGGCGCGGACGTCGCCCACCTCGGGCCGCTCCGGCGAGATCGCTGCCAGGGGCCGCAGGGCGTCTGCCGTCGCGCCTGCGAGCTCGACCGGCACGCCCGCGGTGACCGCGGTGACCGTGCGCCCCGGGGCGTCCTGGGCGACGTCCACGTCGATGACGCACCGATCGGCCAGCTCGGGCACGGCGAGCTGCGCGATGCTCTCGAGGGTGGCGCCGTAGCCGAGGGCCATGAGCTTTCGGCTCGCGTCGGCCAGGAAACGCTCTGCGAGCTCGGCCCGCTTGCGCTCGGTGATGTCGGTCGAGATGCCGCAGAGCACGCCGGGCATGACGCTCTCACCGAGCGGGAACTTGAGCGACAGGTAGGTGTGCGGCCCGTCCTCCATCATCACCACCTCCTCGCACTGCAGCGGCTCGCCCGAGTCGAGCACCCGCCGGTCGTTGTCAGCGATGATCTCGAGATCCGTGGAAGGGAAGAGCTCGGTGGTCGATTTGCCGATGATCTGCTCGGGCGGCATGCCCAGGAGGCGGCCCACCTCCCGGTTGACGAGCAGGTGTCGGCCGTCGCGATCCTTGAGGTAGATGGTCGCAGCCGAGTTGTCGACGATGGCCTGCAGCGTGGCCTGGCTCCCGCGGAGCTCCCGCTCCGCCCGGCGCCGCTCGGCGTTCTCCTGCTCGATATCGGTGTAGAGCATGGCGTTCTCGAGCGAGATGGCCGACTGCGAGGCGAGCAGCTCGAGCACGGTGAGCCGCCCCGGGGTGAACGCCCCGGCCACCAGCTTGTTCTCCAGGTAGAGCAGGCCGAGCAGCCGCGCTTGCCGCACGATCGGCAGGCACAGCACGGACCTCGGCTTCTTCCGCGTGAAGTACTCGTCCTCCGAGAACGGGTGCCGCCCGGCGGCGTCGTCGAGCAGCACGCGCTCATGGCTCCGGCGAACATAGTTGAGAATGGATTGCGGCAGCGCGTCCGCCGCCGCCTCGCCCGCGTCGAGCAGCCGCGTGGCGCCCCCGGACGCGGCGATCGCCGCCGCGGTCGACAGGCGATCTTCCCGGAGCAGGAGCACGTACCCCTCTCCGGCGCCTGCGTGCTCGATCACCGTGCGCAGGAGCATCTCGAGCAGGCGCGGGAGCTTGAGCTCTCCCGAGATGCTCTGAGAGGCCTTGACGACGGACAGGACGTCGAACTGCTCGGCGCGGACGGCGAAGGTGACGGTGGGTGCGATCGGCTTTCGCTCGACGAGGAAGGGATAACGCTGGTCGAGCTGATCGACCTTGGCGTGGGCGCCCCAGCGGAAATAGGCGGCGCGGGCCTTCTGGAGGTAAGCGTCCGCGGGCGTGGACAGGCCGCGGTCGCGGTAGAGCCGGGCGGCGAGCTCGCAGGCGATGGCCTCGTGCTGGACGAAGCCGCCCTCGCGCGCCGAGGAGATGGCCTGCTCATAGAGGCCGATGGCCTCCAGGTCCTGCCCGCGGAGCCGCGCGATCTCGGCGCGGACCAGGGCGTGTTTGTGGAGGAAGTTGTCGGGGCCGCTCGCGGCCCACTCGCCGAGCTGCCGCTCGCAGTCGAGCAGCCCGTCCGGCAGCTCCGGCCGGGGCGACGGCGCCGCCGCGCGGTCCTCGTCGTCGACGAGCGCGGCCAGCGCGAGCGCGCGATAATAGAAGCACTCGGCGTACAGCGCGCACGCGTCGAACTTCCAGTCGTAGTCGACGACCACACGGGTCGTCGCCGCGAGCGTCTCCCGGGGCGCACCGAGGACGAACGTCGCCTGAGCCTTCATGCTGAAGTGGAAGCAGCCAGAGACGATCGCCCCCTCCCGGCCGAGCCGCGCCTCGAAGGCCGCCTGATCCAGCTCGGCGCCATCCAGCATCGCGTAATGGACCGGCCGCCCGCGCAGCGCCTGGATGAGGTGCCGGGCGCCGAGGAGGATGTCATAGACGAACGCGTAGCCGGCCTTGCGCACGAAGGCGAGGCGGTCCTCGGTCAGGTGGAGGGCGTCCTCCAGCGGCTCGCCGGAGAGCAGCGGGAACATCGCCGCCCAGATGCAATTGTAACATGCGTTGTTCCAGTCGCCGCCCTCCACCGCGGCGTTGAAGCCGCGGCGAGCAGTGAAGCCGGTCTCCCGGTAATGGCGCGTCCAGAAGACGATCTGCTGCCCGAACAGGGTGAACACCGCGCCCTTCGTGGCGAGGGCGTGGCCCCTGTCCGCGAGGTCGTGGCCGAGCTTTCCGAACAGGTAGGCGTCACGGTATTGCCCGAACCGCGGGCCGAACATCCGCGCGAACGCGGTGTACGCCTGGGCGGAGCTCTCCGCGTTGCCGTGGCGCAAGCTGAGCTTGACCATCCGCACGAGGAGCAGATAATGCAGCTTCACATCCACGAAATAGGCAGGGATGTTCACGCCCATGAGGACGCGCATCGCGACCTTGATCTCGGGGTGCTCCATGGGGGGCAGGTTGACCAGATCCTCGATCGCCCGGCCGCCCAGGGCCTGCCGGACGCTCTCGGTCTCTTCTTCGACCTGCGCGTCGGTGACGGGGAGCGACAGCTCGATGTCCCAGGCGCGAAGGCATGAGAGCCCGAGCTCCACGGCGCGGGCGCACTGCCCGCGGGTGACGTTCTGCGTGACGGCGAGCTCGACGACGGCGGCTCGCTCGATCTTCGTCCTCGCGCGCTCCATGAGCTCGTCGAGCAGCCGCTCCGCCTCCTCGAAGCTGCCGGTGGCGTAGGCGGCGTGCGCGCGCTCGAGGCTCAGGTCGTAGGTCAGATCGTACCGAGTCTCCCAGCGCTCGCGGGGATCTTGCGCGAGGAGCGCCATGCCCGCCGCGAAGAGCGCGGCGGCAGACTGGTAGGCGGCGGCGGCCTTGGCCTTCCTGCCGGCGCGGAGGTTGAGGGCGGCGAGCTCGTCGCGCTCGGCCTGGGAACGGAGGAGCGCGGCGCCGCGGTTGAGGTGGCCGACGACATCGAAGAGCGCCTCATCGGGCTCCTCCGCGCGCCGTGCCTTCAAGAGCAGCTGGCCGATCCGGAGGTGCACCTCGGCGAGCTGTCCTGGCGGGATGAGCGAATAAGCGGCTTGCTGCACCCGGTCGTGGAGGAAGCGATAGGCGCTGTCCCGGCGGAGCAACAGCCCCTCCCGCACGGCCTCCTCCAGCGCCGTGCGCAGGGCCTCCGCCGGCCTTCGCGCGATGATCGCGAGGGTGTCGAGGTCCCCGCTGCCGCCGAGGCAGGCGGCGAGCTTGAGCGCGTCGCGCGTGGCGACGGGGAGCCGCTCCAGCTTGCCCACCATCAGCTCGACGACGTTGTCGGTGAAGCCCTTGTCGCGGATGGCGGCGATGTCCCAGCGCCATGCGCCCTCGTCGGCATCGAAGGTGATGAGCCCCTCGTCGTGCAGGGTGATGAGGAACTGGAGCACGAAGAAGGGGTTGCCGCCGGTCTTCTCGTACACCAGCCCTGAGAGCGGCTCGACCTGCGCTTCCGGTGTGTGGACCGCCTCGGCGACGAGCGCCCCGACGTGGGCTGCGGAGAGCGGCGCGAGGACGAGCTCGGAGACGGCGGCGCCGCGCTTCTGGGCCTCGGCGAGCGTGAGCCGGAGCGGGTGCGCGGGGCCGACCTCGTTGTCGCGATAAGCGCCTATCACGAGGAGGTGCGCGTCGCCCGCGAGGGTGGCGAGCTGCTCGAGCAAAAGGAGGCTGCCGGGGTCGGCCCATTGCAGGTCGTCGAGGAAGAGGGCGACGGGGTGCTCCTTCCGGGCGCACGCGGCGACGAAGCGCTGGAGCGTGGCGAGAAGCCGGCTCTGGGCCTCGGCGGGGGGGAGCTCGGGCACGGGCGGCTGCGGGCCGAG
Organism: Sorangium sp. So ce693; assembly: GCF_051521375.1. NCBI lineage: Bacteria > Pseudomonadati > Myxococcota > Polyangiales > Polyangiaceae > Sorangium > Sorangium sp. So ce693. The sequence goes on along the minus strand of NZ_CP150347.1, from coordinate 8,163,746 downwards.
GAGCAGGGCGAGCTCGGGGAGCATGTCGGTGAGCAACCCGCCGCTCGCGCCGAGGGCCTCGCGGAGGCGCTCTCTCCAGCGCTCGACCTGCTCCTCGCTCGCGCCGAGGATCTCCTGCACGAGCCCCCGGAAGGCGTGAAGGAGGGGGCGGTAGGGGACGTCGCGCTTCAGCTGATCGAACTTGCCGGAGAGGAAGAAGCCGCGCTCGCGCACGATGGGCCCGTGCAGCTCGGCGACGAGCGAGGACTTGCCGATGCCCGAGTAGCCCGAGACGAGCAGGAGCTCTGGCCGGCCGCTGGCGACCACGCGCTCGAAGGCGGCGGCCAAGGCCTGGAGTTCGCGCTCGCGGCCATAGAGCCGCTGCGGGACCTGGAACTGGTCGGAGACGTCGCGCTGTCCGAGCGGGAAGGGCTCGATGGGGCCGCTCTGGCGCAGCTGGGAAAAGCACCGATCGAGATCGTGGCGCAGGCCGAGCGCGCTCTGGTAGCGCTCCTCGGCGGCCTTGGAGAGCAGCTTGAGGACGACGGCGGAGAGCTGCGGTGGAATCGATGGGACGAGCGTGTGTGGCGCCTCTGGCGCCTGGGCGATGTGGCAATAGACCCACTCGACGGGATCGCTGGCGCGGAAGGGCAGGGTGCCAGTCAGCATCTCGTAGAAGGTGACGCCGAGGGAGTACAGGTCGGTCCGCTCGTCGACCCGGCGGTTCATGCGGCCCGTCTGCTCTGGCGCCATGTAGGCGAGCGTGCCCTCGATGAGGCCGCCGTGCGCGAGCTCCTGGGCCTCGCGGGGGGAGAGAGAGGCGATGCCGAGATCGGTGATCTTCACCTCGCCGGTGTCGGGGTTGTAGAGCAGGTTCTGGGGCTTGATGTCCTTGTGAATGACGTGCCGCCGGTGCATCTCGGCGAGCGCGGCGGCGAGGCGCAGGGCGAGGGGGAGGAAGCGCTCGATCGCCATCCCGCGCATCGGCGCGTCGCCATCGAGCAGCCGGTCGAGCGAGCGGCCGCCGAAGTCCTCGAGGACCAGGGTCGTCTGATCGTGGAACGGCTCGATCCCGTAGGCCCGGACGACGACGGGCGACTTCAGGGCGGTGGCGACCTCGAGCTCGTGCTGGAGCCTGCCGAGGGCGCGGGGGCTCGCGTGGTCGCGCCGCAGGACCTTGAGCACCACCGGCCGGCCGTCCTCCTCGCGCCGCGCGCGGTAGAGGATCGTGTCCGCACCTTGGTGCAACACCTCCAGCACGCGGTAACGTGGACTATCGAGCATAGGAGGATCTTTGAAATCCGGGGCACCGGTGGCGTGCTGCGGTTCAACCCGGTACACTGCCAAAAGCGCCGCGCCTCGTCACGAGCAAACGGCGGCGCGTCCGTGCCGCCTGAGGCTCCCGGAGAACGCTTACGCCGGCGGGAGGAAGGTTCCCTGGCCGTCCGTCTCTGCCTCCGCCGCATGCAAAGGCAGCTCGACGATGAACGCAGCGCCCGCGCCTGGCGTGCTCTCGACGCGGATGGTGCCGCCGTGAGAGGCGACGATCCACCGAACGATGTAGAGGCCGAGGCCGAGACCGCCGAAGTTGCGGACGGAGACGGCGCGCTCGAAGCGCTCGAAGATCCTGGCCTGGTCGGCCTCCGCGACGCCCATGCCGTGATCGCGGACGACGAGCAGCGCGCGGCCTTCCAGGCCGCGGACGACGACGTGAATGGGGGCTCCCGCGCCGTACTTGATCGCGTTGGACAGCAGGTTGATGAGGACCTGCTCCATGCGAGAAGCATCCCAGTCCCCGACCACCGGCTCGTCCAGGTCGAGCTGGGTGCGGCAGCGGGCGTCGGCGAGCTGCTGTCTCATTCGCTCGACGGCCTCGCGCGTCAGGGCGGCCAGATCGACGGGCGCGCGCGCGAGGGAGAGCCGGCCGGCGTTCAGGCGGGTGACGTCGAGCAGCTCGTTGACCAGGTGGGCGAGGCGCGCGATCTGGCGGTTGAGGAGCTGGATCGCGGCGTCGATGCGCTCCGGAGCGACCTCGGCGCGCCGGTAGCGGGGCAGGAGCCGGGCGAGGAGGTGCGCTTGCATCGTGAGCGAGGTCAGCGGTGTCTTGAGCTCGTGCGAGGCGACGAGGAGGAACTCGTTCCGGCGCTCGATCGCCTCCTGCGCCTCGGTGAACAGGCGGGTGTTGTCGAGCGCGAGCGCCGCACGGAGCCCGAGCTCCTCGGCCAGCCACAGGTCGGCAGGGCCGAACCGGCGCCGGGGCGCGGTCGCCAGCAGGGTCATGACCCCGAAGCGCCGGTCGCGGTCGCGGGCGAGGAGCGGGACGCGCAGGAAGGAGTGAACGCCGAGCTGCTCCAGGCGGGGCGCGGCGCGGACGTCGCCCACCTCGGGGCGGTCCGGATAGATCGCTGCCAGGGGCCGCAGCGCGTCCGTCACCGCGCCTGCGAGCTCGGCCGGCACGCCCGCCGTGACCGCGGTCACCGTGTGTCCCGCGGTGCAGCTGGGGAGCTCCACGTGGATGACGCACCGGTCGGCGAGCTCGGGCACGGCGAGCTGCGCGACGCTCTCGAGGGTGGCTCCGTAGCCGAGGGCCATGAGCTTGCGGCTCGCGTCGGCCAGGAAACGCTCTGCGAGCTCGGCGCGCTTGCGCTCGGTGATGTCGGTGGAGATGCCGCAGAGCACGCCGGGCATGACCTCCTCCCCGAGAGGGAACTTGAGCGACAGGAAGGTGTGCGGCCCGTCCTCCATCGTCACCTCTTCCTCGAACTCGAGCGGCTCGCCTGTCTCGAGCACCCGCCGGTCGTGATCGCCGATGATCTCGGCGAGCGCAGCGGGCAAGAGCTCGGCGTCGGTCCTTCCGAGGAGCCGATGGCCCGGCAGGCCGGCGACGTTGCTCGCCTGGCGGTTGACGAGCAGATACCGGCCCTCGCGATCCTTGAGGAAGATGGCGGCGGCGGAGTTGTCGACGATGGCCTGCAGCGTGGCCTGGCTCTCACGGAGCTCCCGCTCCGCCCGGCGCCGCTCGGCGTTCTCCTGCTCGATATCGGTATAGAGCATGGCGTTCTCGAGCGAGATGGCCGACTGCGAGGCGAGCAGCTCGAGCACGGTGAGCCGCCCCGGGGTGAACGCGCCGGTGACGAGGTTGTTCTCCAGGTAGAGCAGGCCGAGCAGCCGCGCCTGCCGCACGATCGGCAGGCACAGCACCGATCTCGGCCGCTTGCGCGTGAAATACTCGTCCTCCGAGAACGGGTGCCTGGCGGAGGCGTCGTCGAGCAGGACGCGCTCGTGGCTCCGGCGGACGTAGTTGAGAATGGATTGCGGCAGCGCGGCCGAAGGGGCCTCGCCCGCGTCGCGCATCCGCACCGCACCCCCCGGCGCCTCGATCGCCGCGCTCCACAGGCGTTCGCCCCGGACCAGGAGGACGCACCCCCGCTCGGCGCCCGCGTGCTCGACCATGGTGCGCAGGAGCATCTCGAGCAGGCGCGGGAGCTTGAGCTCTCCCGAGATGCTCTGAGAGGCCTTGACGACGGACAGGACGTCGAACTGCTCGGCGCGGACGGCGAAGGTGACGGTGGGTGCGATCGGCTTTCGCTCGACGAGGAAGGGATAACGCTGGTCGAGCTGATCGACCTTGGCGTGGGCGCCCCAGCGGAAATAGGCGGCGCGGGCCTTCTGGAGGTAAGCGTCTGCGGGCGTGGACAGGCCGCGGTCGCGGTAGAGCCGGGCGGCGAGCTCGCAGGCGATGGCCTCGTGCTGGACGAAGCCGCCCTCGCGCGCCGAGGAGATGGCCTGCTCATAGAGGCCGATGGCCTCCAGGTCCTGCCCGCGGAGCCGGGCGATCTCGGCGCGGACCAGGGCGTGTTTGTGGAGGAAGTTGTCGGGGCCGCTCGCGGCCCACGCGCCGAGCTGTCGCTCGCAGTCGAGCAGCTGGTCCGGGAGCTCCTGCGGCGGGGAGTCGCGCTCCGCGTGCGGCGCGCTGGAGAGGGCCGCGAGCGAGAGCGCGAGATAATAGAAGCTCTCGGCCATGAGCGCGTGCGGCTGGTTCCAGAAGGGTTGCTCGGTGACGACGCGGGTCGCCGCCTCGAGCGCCTCCCCGGGAGCGCCGAGCACGAAGAGCGCCTGCGCCTTCAAGCTGTAATAGAATTCGCGCGCGGTCTCCAGCTCTCCCTCCTTCAGCCGCGCCTCGAAGGCCGGAGTATCCAGCTCGGAGCCGTCGAACATCGCGAAGCGGACCGGCCTCCCGCGCAGCGCCTGGATCATGGCGTGGGCGCTGACGAGGGCGCCGTGCGCGAACGCGAAACCCGCGCTGAGCACGAAGCCGAGGCGCTCGTCGACCTCGTGGAGCACGTCGTCGAGCGCCTCGCCGGAGAGCAGGTGGAACAGCGCGTCCCACATGCAGTTGAAGCACGCCATGCTCAGCGCGCCGGACTCGACCCCGGCGCTGAAGCCGGCGCGCCCGTACGGATACGTCTCTCTGTAGTGGCGTGTCCAGAAGACGACATGGTGTCCGAAGGTGGCGAACACCATCGATTTCGTGGTGAGGAGGCCGCTCCTCTGCGCCAGGTCGTGGCCGAGCTTGCCGAACCGATAGGCCTCCTCGTATCGCCCGAACCTCGGGCCGAACATCCTCGCGAACGACGTGTACGCGACAGCGGAGCCCTCGGCGTTGCCGTGGCGCAGGCTGAGCTGGACCATGCGGAGGAAGATGAGAAAGTAGAGGTTCGGGGTCATGAAGGACGCCGCGATGCCCGCGCCCTCCAGCACACCCATCGTCAGCTTGACCTCCCGGTCGGTCATGGAGGGCAGGTGGATCAGGTCCTCGATCGCCCGGTCACCCAGGGCCTGCCAGACGCCCTTCGTCTCCTCTTCGAGCTGTGTGTCCGTGGGGAGGCGTGGAAGAGCGATGTCGCAGGTGCGGAGCCACGAGAGGCCGATCTCCACGGCGCGGGCCGATTGCCCGCGGATCAACTGGAGCGTGACGATGAGCTCGACGGCGGCGGCCGTCTCGGTCCTGGTCCTCGCGCGCTCCATGAGCTCTTCGAGGAGCCGCTCGGCCTCGTCGAAGCTGCCTGTGATGTACGCGGCGTGCGCGCGCTCGAGCGTCAGGTCGTAGGTCAGCTCGTGCTGCGCGTCCCAGGAGGTCTGCGCGAGCAGGGAGAGGCCCGCGGCGAAGAGCGCGGCGGCGGACTGGAAGGCCGCGGAGGCCTTGGCCTTCCTTCCGGCGCGGAGGTTCAGCGCGGCGAGCTCGTCGCGCTCGGCCTGGGAACGGAGGAGCGCGGCGCCGCGGTTGAGGTGGCCGACGACATCGAAGAGCGTTTCGTCGGGCTCGTCGGCGCGCCGTGCCTTCACGAGCAGCTGGCCGATCCGGAGGTGCACCTCGGCCAGCTGCTCTGCCGGGATGAGCGAATACGCGGCCTGCTGCACGCGGTCATGGAGGAAGCGATAGCCAGAGCCCCGGCGGAGCAGGAGCCCCTCCCGCACGGCCTCCTCGAGCGCGTCGCGGAGCTCCGCCGCTGGACGGCCCGCGACCACCGCCAGGGGTTCGAGGTCCAGGCTGCTGCCGAGGCACGCGGCCAGCTTGAGCGCGTCGTGCGCGGAGGCCGAGAGGCGCTTGAGCTTGCCCGCCATCAGCTCGACGACGTTGTCGGTGAAGCCCTTGTCGCGGATGGCGGCGATGTCCCACCGCCATGCGCCCTCGTCGGCGTCGAAGGTGATGAGCCGCTCTTCGTGCAAGGCGATGAGGAACTGGAGCGCGAAGAAGGGGTTGCCGCCGGTCTTCTCGTGGACGAGCTGCGAGAGCGGCTCCACCTGCGCGTCGGGCGCGTGGACGGCCTCGGCGACGAGCGCGCCGACGTGGGCGGCGGAGAGCGGCGCGAGGACGAGCTCGGAGACGGCGGCGCCGCGCTTCTGCGCCTCGGCGAGCGCGAGCCGGAGCGGGTGCGCAGGGCCGACCTCGTTGTCGCGGTAGGCGCCGATCAGCAGCAGGTGCTCGGAGCCGGTATAGGTGGCGAGCTGCTCGAGCAGGAGGAGGCTGGCGGGGTCGGCCCATTGCAGGTCGTCGAGGAAGAGGGCGACGGGGTGCTCCTTCCGGGCGCAGGCGGCGACGAAGCGCCGGAGCGCGGCGAGCAGCCGGCTCTGCGCCTCGGCGGGGGGGAGCTCGGGCACGGGCGGCTGCGGGCCGAGGAGGACCGTGAGCTCGGGGAGCACGTCGGCGAGCAGACTGGCGTCCTGGCCGAGGGCCTCGCGGAGGCGCTGTCGCCAGCGCTCGAGCTGCTCCTCGCTCGCGCACAGGAGCTCTCGCGAGAGCGCCCGGAACGACCGGAGAAAGGCGTGGTAAGGGACGTCGCGCTTGAATTGCTCGAACTTGCCGGAGAGGAAGGAGCCGCGCTCGCGCACGACGGGCCTGTGCAGCTCGGCGACGAGCGAGGACTTGCCGATGCCCGAGTAGCCCGAGACGAGCACGAGCTCTGGCCGGCCGTTCGCGACCACGCGCTCGAACGCGGCGAGCAGCGCCTCCACGTCGCGCTCGCGGCCGTAGAGCCGCTGCGGGACCTGGAACCGGTCGGAGTGATCGCGCCCGCCGAGCGGGAAGGGCTCGATGGCGCCGGTCGACTGCCACCTTGCGAAGCACGTGTCGAGGTCGTGGCGCAGGCCGAGGGCGCTCTGGTAGCGCTCCTCGGCGGCCTTGGAGAGCAGCTTGAGGACGACGGCGGAGAGCTGCGGTGGAATCGATGGGACGAGCGCGTGCGGCGGCTGCGGCGCCTGGGCGATGTGGCAGTGCACCCACCCGACGGGGTCGCTGGCCTGGAAGGGCAGGGTGCCCGTCAGCATCTCGTAGAAGGTGACGCCGAGGGAGTACAGGTCGGTCCGCTCGTCGATCCGGCGGTTCATACGGCCCGTCTGCTCAGGCGCCATGTACGCGAGCGTGCCCTCGATGAGCCCGTCGTGGGCGAGCTCCTGGGCTTCGCGGGGGGAGAGGGAGGCGATGCCGAGATCGGTGATCTTCACCTCGCCGGTGTCGGGGTTGCAGAGCAGGTTCTGGGGCTTGATGTCCTTGTGGATGATGTGATGGCGGTGCAGCTCGGCCAGCGCGTCGGTCAGGCGGAGAGCGAGGGGGAAGAAGCTCTCGACCGCCATCCCGCGCATCCCGCCCATCGCGCGCATCGGCCCGTCGCCATCGAGCAGCCGGTCGAGCGAGCGGCCGCCGAAGTCCTCGAGGACCAGGGTCACCTGGTCGCGGAATGGCTCGATCCCATAGGCCTTGATGACGACGGACGAATCGAGCGCTCTGGCGACCTCGAGCTCGTGCTGGAGCCTGCCGAGGGCGCGGGGGCTGGCGTGGTCGCGCCGCAGGGCCTTGAGCACCACCGGCCGTCCGTCCTCCTCGCGCCGCGCGCGGTAGAGGATGGTATCCGCACCTTGGTGCAGCACCTCCAGCACGCGGTAGCGTGGACTATCGAGCATAGGAGGATCTTTGAAAACCGAGGCGCCAGCGACGCCTTGCGGCTCAACTCGCTACACTGCCAAAAGCGGTGCGCCTCGTCACGGGCAAACGGCGGCGCGTCCTCGCGCCAGCTCGCCTGCGGCGACTCCCTCGCCCAGGCATGGCGATGGCGTGGACGGAAAGCGAGCTGCTGACGCGCAGTCGGGTAGCGAGCGCGCAGCGCGCACCTACGCCTGCGGGAGCAGGGCATCCTGGCCGTCCGTCTCTGTCTCCGCCGCATGCAAAGGCAGCTCGACGACGAACGTGGCGCCCGCGCCCGGCTGGCTCTCGACGCGGATGGCGCCGCCGTGAGAGGTGACGATCCACCGAACGATGTAGAGGCCGAGTCCGAGACCTCCGAAGTTGCGGACGGAGACGGCGCGCTCGAAGCGCTCGAAGATCCTGGCCTGGTCGGCCTCGGCGATGCCGATGCCGTGATCGCGGACGACGAGCCGCGCGCGATCGCCCTCGCCGCGCACGACGACGTGAATGGGAGCCCCCGCGCCGTACTTGAGCGCGTTGGACAGGAGGTTGATGAGGACTTGCTCCATGCGAGAGGCATCCCAGTGCCCGACCACGGGCCCTTCCAGATCGAGCTCGGCGCGGCAACGCGCGCTCGCGAGCTGCTGTCTCATCCGCTCGACGACCTCTCGCGTCAGGGCCGCCAGATCGAACGGCGCGCGCGTGAGGGTGAGCCGGCCGGCGTTCAGTCGGGTGACGTCGAGCAGCTCGTTGACCAGGTGGGCGAGGCGCGCGATCTGCCGATTGAGGACCTGGAGCGCGGCGTCGATGCGCTCCGGGGAGATCTCCGCGCGCCGGTAGCGGGGCAGCAGCCGCTCGAGCAGGTGCGCCTGCATCTTCAGCGAGGTGAGCGGTGTCTTGAGCTCGTGCGAGGCGACGAGGAGGAACTCGTTCCGGCGCTCGATCGCCTCCTGCGCCTCGGCGAACAGACGGCTGTTGTCGAGCGCGAGCGCGGCGCGGCTCCCGAGCTCCTCGGCGAGCCGCAGGTCGGCAGGGCCATAACGGCGTCGGGGCGCGGTCGCCAGAAACGTCATGACCCCGAAAGACTGGTCGCGCGCGAGGAGCGGGACCCGGAGAAAGGAGTGAACGCCGAGCTGCTCGAGCAGCGGCGCAGCGCGGAGCTCGCCCACCTCGGGGCGGTCGAGAGAGCTCGCAGCCAGGGACTGCAGCGCGTCCATCACCGCACCTTCGAGCCCGTCCGGCACGCCTGCGGTGACCGTGGTTCCCGGGGCCCGGTCGGCGAGGTCCACGTCGATGACGCACCAGTCGGCCAGCTCGGGCACGGCGAGCTGCGCCACGCTGTCGAGGGTGGCGCCGTAGCCGAGGGCCATGAGCTTGCGGCTCGCCTCGGCGAGGAAGCGCTCGGCCAGCTCGGCGCGCTTGCGCTCGGTGATGTCGGTGGAGATGCCGCAGAGCCCGCCGGGCATGACCTCCTCCCCGAGAGGGAACTTGACCGACAGGAAGGTGTGAAGCCCGTCCTCCAGCGGCAGCTCCTCCTCCCACTCCATCGGCGCGCCCGTCTCGCGAACCTTCCTGTCGTGGTCGTGCAAGGCCTCGACGACCGGAGAACACACGATCTCGGCGACCGTCTTTCCGACGATCGCCTCGATCGGCATGCGCATGACGGCGCGCACGTGCCGGTTGGCGAGCAGGAGCCGGCCTTCGCGATCCTTGACGTAGATGGACGCAGCGGAGTTGTCGACGATGGCCTGGAGGGTCGCCTGGTTGGTCTTCAGCGCCTGCTCGGCCCGCCGCCGCTCGGCGTTCTCCCGCTCGACCTCGGCATACAGCATGGCGTTCTCCAGCGAGATGGCCGATTGCGACGCAAGCAGCTCGAGCACGCTGAGCCGCCCGGGGGTGAACGCCCCGGTGATGAGCCTGTTCTCCAGGTAAAGCAGGCCGAGCAGCCGGGTATGCCGCACAATCGGGAGGCACAGCACCGATTTCGACCCCCTCTGCCTGAAATACTCGTCCTCCAGGAACGGGTGCCTCGCGGTCGCGTCGTCGAGCAGCACGCGCTCGTGGCTGCGGCGAACGTAGTTGATCACGGATCGCGGTAGCGCGGCCGCCGCCGCCTCGCGCGCGTCGAGGAGCCGCGCCGTACCGCCGGATGTCGAGAGCGCCGCCGCGATCGACAGGCGATCCTTCCGGACCAGGAGGACGTGCCCCTCTCCGGCGCCCGCGTGCTCGATCGCGACGCGCAGGAGCGTCTCGAGCAGGCGCGGGAGCTGGAGCTCGCCGGAGATGCTCTGAGAGGCCTTGACCACGGACAGGACGTCGAACTGCTCGGCTCGCACGGCGAACGTGACGGTGGGCGCGATCGCCTGGCGCGGGGCGAGGTGGGGATAGCGCTGATCGAGCTGCTCCACCTTGGCGTGGGCGCCCCAGCGGAAATAGGCGGAGCGGGCCTTTTGCAGGCAGGCGTCCGCGGGGGTGGCGAGGCCGCGCGCGCGGTAAAACGCCGCGGCGAGCTCGCTGGCGATGGCCTCGTGCTGGACGAAGCCGCCCTCTTGCGCAGACGACGCGGCCTGCTCGTAGAGCCGGATCGCCTCCGATTCCTGCCCACGGAGCCGGGCGATCTCGGCGCGGACCAGGGCGTGCTTGTGGAGGAAGTTGTCCGGGCCGTTCCTGGCCCACTCGCCGAGCTGCCGCTCGCACTCGAGGAGCTGCTCGGGGAGCTCCACCGGCGGGGAGGGCCGCGCATCATGCGCCTCGCGCGCCTCGCGCTCCCGCCCGGCGTCGACGAGCGCCGCGAGCGAGAGCGCGAGATAATAGCAATTCTCGGCGATGAGCGCGTGCGGCTCGGTCCTCAAGGGGTTCTCGTGGATCGCGCGGGTCGCCGCCGCGAACGCCTCGCCGTGAGCGCCGAGCACGAAGAGCGCCTGGGCCTTCAGGCTATAATAGCGGCTGCGGATCCGGTGCAGATCCCCCTTGTCGAGCCGCGCCTCGAAGGCCGACGCATCCAGCTCGGACCCGTCCAGCATCGAGACGCGGACCGGCCTCCCGCGCAGCGCCTGGATCATCGCGTGGGCGCCGAGGAGGGAGCTGTGTGCGTACGCGTATCCGGCCCTCCGCACGAAGCCGAGCCGCTCGTCGACCTCGCGGAGCACGTCCTCCAGCGGCTCACCGGAGAGCAGCCTGAACAGCGCGACCCAGATGCAGTTGAGGCACGCCATGTTCAGGTCACCGGACTCGACCGCGGCGCTGAAGCCGGCGCGCGAGTACGGATATGTCTCTCGGTAGTGGCGTGTCCAGAACAGGACATGCTGTCCAAAGACGGTGAACACCGCCGATTTCGTGGTGAGCAGGCCGCTCCGCTCTGCCAGGTCGTGGCCGAGCTTGCCGAACAGATACCCCTCCTGGTATCGCCCGAACCTGGGGCCGAGCACCCTCGCGAAGTCGGCGTACGCGTAAGCGGAGCTCTCGGCGTTGCCGTGGCGCAGGCTGAGCTCGACCCTGCGCAGGACCATGAGACAGTGCAGGTCCACGTCCGCGAAGAACGCAGGCGTGGCCATCGCATGCAGCACGCCCATCGTGATCTTGATCTCCGGGTGCTTCACGAGGGGCAGATGGATCAGGTCCTCGATCGCCCGTTCGCCCAGGGCCCGCCAGACGCACGCCGCCTCCTTTTCGAGCTGTGCGTCGGTGGGGTGGAGCGGAAGCTCGATGCCGCAGCTGCGGAGCCACGCGAGCCCGATCTCCACCCCGCGGGCGCATTGCCCGCGGGTCAGGTAGAACGCGAGCGCGAGCTCGACGACGGCGGCCGTCTCGCCATGGGTCCTCGCGCGCTGGCGGAGCGCTTCGAGGAGCCGCTCGGCCTCGTCGAAGCCGCCGGTGATGTACGCCACGTGCGCGCGCTCGAAGGTCAGCTCGAAGGTCAGCTCGTGCCGCGTCTCCCAGGAGTCCTGCGCGAGCAGGGAGAGGCCCGCGGCGAAGAGCGCCGCGGCGGACTGGAAGGCCGCGGCGGCCTTGGCCTTCCTGCCGGCGCGGAGGTTGAGCGCGGCGACCTCGTCCCGCTCGGCCCGGGAACGGAGGAGCGCGGCGCCGCGGTTGAGGTGGCCGACGATCTCGAACAGCGTGTCCTCGCGCTCGTCGGCGCGCTGCGCCTTCACGAGCAGCTGGCCGATGCAGAGGTGCACCTCGGCGAGCTGCTCGGGCGGGATCAGCGAATACGCGGCCTGCTGCACCCGGTCATGGAGGAAGCGATAGCCAGAGCCCCGGCGGAGGAGCAGCCCCTCCCGCACCGCCTCCCCGAGCGCGTCGCGGAGCTCCTCCGCCGGACGGCGCGCGATGATCGCGAGGGGGTCGAGGTCCAGCGTGTTGCCGATGCACGCGGCGAGCTTGAGCGCGTCCCGCGCCGGGATGGAGAGCCGCTTGAGCTTGCCCACCATCAGCTCGACGACGTTGTCGGTGAAGCCCTTGTCGCGGATGGCGGCGATGTCCCAGCGCCATGCGCGCCGCTCGGCGTCGAGCGTGATGAGGCCTTCCTGGTGCAGCTCGCAGAGGAACTGGAGCACGAAGAAGGGGTTGCCGGCGGTCTTCTCGTAGACGAGCTGCGAGAGCGGCTCGACCTGCGCTTCGGGCGCGTGGACGGCCTCGGCGACGAGCGCGCCGACGTGGGCGGCGGAGAGCGGCGCGAGGACGAGCTCGGAGACGGCGGCGCCGCGTCTTCGGGCCTCGGCGAGCGTGAGCCGGAGCGGGTGCGCCGGGCCTACCTCATTGTCCCGGTAGGCGCCGATCAGCAGGAGGTATTCGGGCTCGGCGTAGGTGGCGAGCTGTTCGAGCAAGAGGAGGCTGGCCGCGTCGGCCCACTGGAGATCATCGAGAAAGAGCGCGACGGGGTGCTCCTTCCGGGCGCAGGCGGCGACGAAGCGCTGGAGCGCGGCGAGGAGCCGGCTCTGGGCCTCGGTGGCCGGGAGCTCGGGCACGGGCGGCTGCGGGCCGAGGAGGAGCGTGAGCTCGGGGAGCACGTCGGCGAGCAGACCGCCGTCCTGGCCGAGCGCCTCCCGCAGGTGGCGTCTCCAGCGCGCGACCTGCTCTTCGGTCGCGCCGAGGATCTCCTGAAACAGCGCCCGGAACGCCTGAAGGAAAGGAAGGTAGGGGACATCCCTCGTGGTCTGATCGAACTTTCCGGAGAGGAAGAAGCCGCGCTCGCGCACGACAGGCCTGTGCAGCTCGGCGACGAGCGAGGACTTGCCGATGCCCGAGTAGCCCGAGACGAGCGCGAGCTCTGGCCGGCCGTTCGCGACCACGCGCTCGAACGCGGCGAGCAGCGCCTCCACCTCGCGCTCGCGGCCGTAGAGCCGCTGCGGGACGCGGAACCGGTCGGAGAGATCGCGCCCGCCGAGCGCGAAGGGCTGTATGGCGCGGCTCGCCCGCCACCTCGCGAAGCACTCGTCCAGGTCGTGGCGCAGGCCCGCCGCGCTCTGGTAGCGCTCCTCGGCGGCCTTGGAGAGCAGCTTGAGGACGACGGCGGACAGGACCGGTGGAATCGAGGGGACGAGCGCGTGGGGTGGGACCGGGCTCTGCGCGATATGGCAATAGACCCACTCGACGGGATCGCTGGCCCGGAACGGCAGGGCGCCCGTCAGCATCTCGTAGAAGGTGACGCCGAGGGAGTACAGGTCGGTCCGCTCGTCGAGCCGGCGGTTCATGCGGCCTGTCTGCTCCGGCGCCATGTAGGCGAGCGTCCCCTCGATGAGGCCGTTGTGGACGACGTCCTGGGATTCGCAGGGCAGACGGCAGGCGATGCCGAGATCGGTGATCTTCACCTCGTCGGAGCTGGGATTCCAGAGCAGATTCTGGGGCTTGATGTCCTTGTGGATGACGTGCCGCCGGTGCAGCTCGGCGAGCGCCGCTGTCAGGCGGAGGGCGAGGAGGAGGAAGCGCTCGATCGCCATCCCGCGGATCGGCCCGTCGCCCTCGAGCAGCCGATCGAGCGAGCGGCCGCCGAAGTCCTCCAGGACCAGCGCCGCCTGGTCGTCGAACGATTCGATTGCGTACGGCTTGACGATGGCCGCCGTATCGAGCGCGCTGGCGACCTCGAGCTCGTGCTGGAGCCTGCCGAGGGCGCGTGGGCTCGCGTGGTCGCGCCGCAGGACCTTGAGCACCACCGGCCGGCCGTCCTCGTCGCGCCGCGCGCGGTAGAGGAGGGTATCCGCACCTTGGTGCAGCACCTCCAGCACGCGGTAACGTGGACTATGGGGCATAGGAAGAACTTTGAAACCGGTGCGTCAGCGACGTGCCATGGCCCAATTCGATACACTGCCAAAAGCGGTGCGCCGCGTCACGAGCAAACGGCGGCGTGATCTCGCGCTGGCTCGCCTGCGTCGGCGCAGCCGTCATGCACGGCGGAAGCGAGGACGGAAAGGGTGCGTGTCCGTCGCGGCCGATCGAGTGAGCGCGCCTGCCCGGTGGAGGCTCACTCCGGCGGGAAGGGAGCGCCCTGGGGGTCGGCCTCGGCGTCCGCCTGGCGCAAAGGCAGCTCGACGATGAAGGTGGCGCCCGCGCCCGGCTTGCTCTCGACGCGGATGGTGCCGCCGTGAGAGGTGACGATCCATCGAACGATGTAGAGGCCGAGGCCGAGGCCGCCGAAGTTGCGGACGGAGACGGCGCGCTCGAAGCGCTCGAAGATCCTTGTCTGATCGGCCTCGGCGATGCCCATGCCGTGATCGCGGACGACGAGCCGCGCGCGATCGCCCTCGTCGCGCACGACGATGTGAACGGGGCCTCCCGCGCCGTACTTGATCGCGTTGGACAGGAGGTTGATGAGGACCTGCTCCATGCGAGAAGCATCCCAGTCCCCGACCACGGGCCCTTCCAGGTCGAGCTTCGTGGGGCAGCGGGCATCGGCGAGCTGCTGTTTCATCCGCTCGAACACCTCACGCGCCAGGGCGGCCAGATCGACCGGCGCGCGCGCGAGGGTCAGGTGGCCGGCGTTCAGGCGGGTGACGTCGAGCAGCTCGTTGACCAGGTGGCCGAGGCGCGCGATCTGGCGGCTCAGGACCTGGATCGCCGCGTCGATGCGCTCCGGAGAGACCTCGGCGCGCTGGAAGCGGGGCAAGAGCCGAGCGAGGAGGTGCGCTTGCATCGTGAGCGAGGTGAGCGGCGTCTTGAGCTCGTGGGATGCGACGAGGAGGAACTCGTCGCGGCGCTCGATCGCCACCTGGGCGTCGGCGAACAGGCGGGTGTTGTCGAGGGCGAGCGCCGCGCGTAACCCGAGCTCCTCGGCGAGCCACAGGTCAGCGGGGCCGTAGCGGCGCCGTGGCGCGGTCGCCAGCAGGGTCATGACCCCGAAGCGCCGGTCGCGCGCGAGGAGCGGGACGCGGAGGAAGGAGTGAATGCCGAGATGCTCGAGCCGCGGCGCAGCGCGGAGCTCGCCCACCTCGGGGCGGTCGAGAGAGCTCGCTGCCAGGGGCCGCAGCGCGTCCATCAACGCGCCTGCGAGCTCGTGCGGCACGCCCGCGGTGACCGCGTGAGCCGGGTCGCCGTGAGCGAGGCCCGCGTCGATGACGCAGTGATCGGCCAGCTCGGGCACGGCGAGCTGCGCCACGCTGTCGAGGGTCGCGCCGTATCCGAGGGCCATGAGCCTCCGGCTCGCCTCGGCCAGGAAGCGCTCGGCGAGCTCGGCGCGCTTGCGCTCGGTGATGTCGGTGGAGATGCCGCAGAGCACGCCGGGCATGACGTCCTCGCCGAGCGGGAACTTGATCGACAGGTGGGTGCGCAGCTCCCCGTCTATCAGAATCTCTTCCTCGAACTCCATCGGCACGCCCGCCTCGAGCACCTTGCGGTCGTGGTCGCTGGTGGCCTCGAGGAACGCAGCGGGCAAGAGCTCGGCGCCCGTCTTGCCGATGACCTGCTCGGCCTTCATGCCGATGTTGCGGCTCGCCCGCCGGTTGACGAGCAGGTACCGGCCGTCGCGATCCTTGAGGTAGATGGCGGCGGCGGAGTTGTCGACGATGGCCTGCAGCGTGGCCTGGCTTTCACGGAGCTCCCGCTCCGCCCGCCGCCGCTCGGCGTTCTCCTGCTCGATGTCGGTATAGAGCATGGCGTTCTCGAGCGAGATGGCCGACTGCGAGGCGAGCAGCTCGAGCACGGTGAGCCGCCCTGGGGTGAACGCGCCGGTGACGAGCCTGTTCTCCAGGTAGAGCAGGCCGAGCAGCCGGGCCCGGTGCACGATCGGGAGGCACAGCACCGATCTCGGCCTCTTGCGGGCGAAATACTCGTCCTCCATGAACGGGTGCCTCGCGGCGGCGTCGGCGAGCAGCACGCGCTCGTGGCTGCGGCGAACGTAGTTGAGGATGGACTGCGGCAGCGCGGCCGCCGCCTCGCCCGCGTCGAGGAGCCGCGCCGCGCCGCCGGACGCGGCGATCGCCGCCGCGGTCGACACGCGATCTTGCCGGACCAGGAGCACATGGCCCTCCTCGGCGCCCGCGTGCTCGACCACGATGCGCAGCAGCGTCTCGAGCAGGCGCGGGAGCTTGAGCTCGCCGGAGATGCTCTGAGAGGCCTTCACGACGGACAGGACGTCGAACTGCTCGGCCCGCACGGCGAAGGTGACGGTGGGCGCGATCGGCTTGCGCGGGGCGAGGTGGGGATAGCGCTGGTCGAGCTGATCCACCTTGGCGTGGGCGCCCCAGCGAAAATAGGCGGCGCGGGCCTTCTCCAGGTAAGCGTCGGCGGCCGTGGCGAGGCCGCGCGCGTGGTAGAACCGGGCAGCGAGCTCGCAGGCGATGGCCTCGTGCTGGACGAAGCCGCCCTCTTGCGCCGAGGAGATGGCCTGCTCGTAGAGCCGGATCGCCTCCGATTCCTGCCCGCGGAGCCGGGCTATCTCGGCGCGGACCAGGGCGTGCTTGTGGAGGAAGTTGTCCGGGCCGTTCCTGGCCCACTCTCCGAGCCGCCGCTCGCAGTCGAGCAGCTGCTCGGGGAGCTCCAGCGGCGAGGATTCCCGCTCCGCGTGCGGCGCGTCGAGGAGGGCCGCGAGCGCGAGCGCCGAATAATAGAAGTTCTCGGCGAGGAGGGCGGTCGGCACGACCCCGTGTCCATGCTCGATCATCGCGCGGGCCGCCGCCTCGAGCGCCTCTCCGGGAGCGCCGAGCACGAAGAGCGCCTGGGCCTTCATTTCATGATAGAAGCTTTGAACGTTCTGCAGGTCCCCCTCGCCGAGCCGCGCCTCGAAGGCCGGCAGATCCAGCTCGGACCCATCGAGCATCGAGAGGCGGACCGGCCTCCCTCGCAGCATCTGGATCATGCCGCGCGCGCCGAGGAGGATGCCATAGGCGAACGGGTGACCGGCGCTGCGCACGAAGCCGAGGCGCTCGTCGATCTGATGGATCACGTCCGCGAGCGGCTCGCCGGAGAGCAGCCGGAACAGCGCGTCCCACATGCGGTTGAAGCACGCGTGGTTCAGATCGCCCGACTCGACCGCGGCGCTGAAGCCGGCGCGCGAGTACGGATACGTCTCTCGGTAGTGGCGTGTCCAGAAGACGACATGCTGTCCAAAGATGGTGAACACCGCCGATTTCGTGGTGAGGAGGCCGCCCCTGTCCGCGAGGTCGCAGCCGAGCTTTCCGAACCGATAGGCCTCCTTGTATCGCCCGAACTTCGGGCCGAACATCCTCGCGAAGGAAATGTACGCGTGAGGGGAGCTCTCGGCGTTGCCGTGGCGCAGGCTGAGCTGGACCATGCGCAGGACGATGAGAAAGGGCAGGTTCGGGGTCACGAAGGACGCGGGGATGCCAGCGCCCAGCAGCACGCTCATCGTGGCCTTGATCTCCGGGTGCGTCATGGCGGGCAGATGGATCAGGTCCTCGATCGCCCGGTCGCCCAGGGCCTGCCAGACGCTCTTCGTCTCCTCTTCGAGCTGTGCGTCGGTGGGGAGGAAGGGAAGATCGATGTCGTAGGTGCGGAGCCACGCGAGCCCGATCTCCGCCGCGCGGGCGTATTGCCCGCGGGTGACCTTCAGCGTGATGACGAGCTCGACGACGGCGGCCGTCTCGCTCCTCGTCCTCGCGCGATCCTCGAGCGCTTCGAGGAGCCGCTCGGCGTCGTCGATGGCGCCGGTGATGTACGCGACGTGCGCGCGCTCGAAGGTCAGGCCGTAGGTCAGCTCGTGCTGCGTCTCCCAGGAGTCCGGCGCGAGCAGGGAGAGGCCCGCGGCGAAGAGCGCGGCGGCGGCCTGGAAGGCCGCGGCGGCCTTGGCCTTCCTGCCGGCGCGGAGGTTCAGCGCGGCGACCTCGTCCCGCTCGGCCCGGGAACGGAGGAGCGCGGCGCCGCGGTTGAGGTGGCCGACGGCGTCGAAGAGCACCTCGTCGCGCTCGTCCTGGCGCCGCCCTTTCAACAGGAGCCGGCCAATCCGGAGGTGCACCTCGGCGAGCTGCTCTGCCGGGATGAGCGAATAAGCGGCCTGCTGCACCCGGTCGTGGAGAAATCGAACTCCGTTGCTCTGGCGGAGGAGCAGCCCCTCCCGGACGGCCTCGTCGAGCGCGTCGCGGAGCTCCGCCGGGCTACGGCGCGCGAGCAGCGCGAGGGTGTCGAGGTCCAGGCTGCTGCCGAGGCACGCGGCGAGCTTGAGCGCGTCGCGCGTCGGGACCGAGAGCCGGTTCAGCTTGCCGGCCATCAGCTCGATGACGTTGTCGGTGAAGCCTTTGTCGCGGATCGCGGCGATGTCCCACCGCCACATGCGCTGCTCTGCGTCGACGGCGATGAGCCCGTCTTCGTGCAGCGCGATCAGGAACTGGAGGACGAAGAAGGGGTTGCCGCCGGTCTTCTCGTGGACGAGCTGCGAGAGCGGCTCGACCTGCGCTTCGGGCGCGTGGACCGCCTCGGCGACGAGCGCCCGGACATGGGCGGCGGAGAGCGGCTCGAGGACGAGCTCGGAGACCGCGGCGCCGCGCTTTCGGGCCTCGGCGAGCGTGAGCCGGAGCGGGTGCGCTGGGCCGACCTCGTTGTCCCGGTAGGCGCCGATCAGCAGCAGGTGCGCGCCGCCGGCATGGGTGGCGAGGTGCTCGAGCAAGAGGAGGCTGGCCGCGTCGGCCCACTGGAGATCATCGAGGAAGAGCGCCATGGGGTGCTCCTTCCGGGCGCACGCGGCGACGAAGCGCTGGAGCGTCGCGTGCAGCCGGGCCTGTGCCTCGGTGGGCGGAAGCTCGGGCACGGGCGGCTGCGGGCCGAGGAGCAGCTCGACCTCGGGGAGCACGTCGGCGAGCAGCCTGCCGTTCTGGTCGAGGGCCTCGCGGAGGCGCTCTCGCCAGCGCTCTACCTGCTCCTCGCTCGTGCCGAGGATCTCCTGAAACAGCGCCCGGAACGCCTGCAGGAAAGGACGGTAGGGGACATCCCTCGCGGTCTGATCGAACTTGCCGGAGAGGAAGAAGCCGCGCTCGCGCACGACGGGCCTGTGCAGCTCGGCGACGAGCGAGGACTTGCCGATGCCCGAGTACCCTGACACGAGCGCGAGCTCTGGCCGGCCGTTCGCGACCACGCGCTCGAACGCGGCGAGCAGCGCTTTGACCTCGTGCTCGCGGCCGTAGAGCCGCTGCGGGACGCGGAACCGGTCGGAGAGATCGCGCTCCCCGAGCGCGAAGGGCTGAATCTCGCCGGTCACCCGCCACCTCGCGAAGCACACGTCGAGGTCGTGGCGCAGGCCGAGGGCGCTCTGGTAGCGCTCCTCGGCGGCCTTGGAGAGCAGCTTGAGGACGACCTCGGACAGGACCGGTGGAATCGAGGGGACGAGCGCGTGGGGTGGGACCGGGCTCTGCGCGATATGGCAATAGACCCACGCGACGGGATCGCTGGCCTGGAAGGGCAGGGCGCCCGTCAGCATCTCGTAGAAGGTGACGCCGAGGGAGTACAGGTCGGTCCGCTCGTCGATCCAGCGGTTCATCCGGCCTGTTTGCTCAGGCGCCATGTAAGCCAGCGTCCCCTCGATGAGGCTGTTGTGGACGAGGTCCTGGGATTCGCGGGGGGAGAGGGAGGCGATGCCGAGATCGGTGATCTTCACCTCGCCGGTGTCGGGGTTGTAGAGCAGGTTCTGGGGCTTGATGTCCTTGTGGATGACGTGGTGTCGGTGGAGCTCGGCGAGCGCGGCGGCGATGCGGAGGGCGAGGGGGAGGAAGCGCTCGATCGTCATCCCGCTCATCCCGCGCATCGGCCCGTCGCCATCGAGCAGCCGGTCGAGCGAGCGGCCACCGAAGTCCTCCAGGACCAGCGCGGCCTGGTCGCCGAGCGATTCCATCGCGTAGGCCTTGACGACGACCGCCGTATCGAGCGCGCTGGCGATCTCGTGCTCGTGCTGGAGCCGCCCGAGAGCGTGGGGGCTCGTGTGGTCGCGCCGCAGGACCTTGAGCACCACCGATCGGCCGTCCTCCTCGCTCCGCGCGCGGTAGAGGAGGGTATCTGCACCGTGGTGCAGCACCTCCAGCACGCGGTAACGTGGACTATGGGGCATAGGAGGATCTTTGAACCCGGGGCGTCAGCGGCGTGCTGCGGTTCAATTCGATACACTGCCAAAAGCGCTGCGACCCGTCACGAGCAAACGGCGGCGCGTCAGCGCCCGACGAGGCAGCCGTCGGCGGCGAGTGCGCAGCGCGCGCCTGCGCCTGCCGCGCCTACGCCTGCGGGAGGAAGGTGCCCTGGACGTCCGTCTCCGTGTCCGGCGAGCGCAAAGGCAGCTCGACGATGAAGGCGGCGCCCGCGCCCGGCTTGCTCTCGACGCGGATCGTGCCGTCATGGGAGGTGACGATCCACCGCACGATGTAGAGGCCGAGGCCGAGACCTCCGAAGTTGCGGACGGAGACGGCGCGCTCGAAGCGCTCGAAGATCCTTGCCTGATCGGCCTCCGCGATGCCCATGCCATGATCGCGGACGACGAGCACCGCGCGGCTGGCCAGGCTGCGCACGACGACGTGAATGGGGCCCCCCGCGCCATATTTGAGCGCGTTGGACAGGAGGTTGATGAGGATCTGCTCCATGCGGGAAGCGTCCCAGTCGCCCACCACGGGCCCGTCCAGGTCGAGCTGGGTGCGGCAGCGGGCGTCGTCGAGCTGCTGGTGCATCCGCTCGACGACATCACGCGCCAGGGCGGCCAGATCGACGGGCGCGCGCGCGAGGGAGAGCCGGCCGGCGTTCAGGCGGGTGACGTCGAGCAGCTCGTTGACCAGGTGGGCGAGGCGCGCGATCTGGCGGTTGAGGAGCTGGATCGCGGCGTCGATGCGCTCCGGAGCGACCTCGGCGCGCTGGAGGCGGGGCAGGAGCCGGGCGAGGAGGTGCGCTTGCATCGTGAGCGAGGTGAGCGGCGTCTTGAGCTCGTGGGATGCGACGAGGAGGAACTCGTCGCGGCGCTCGATCGCCTGCTGGGCCTCGGCGAACAGGCGGCCGTTGTCGAGGGCGAGCGCGGCGCGGCTCGCGAGCTCCTCGGCCAGCCACAGGTCGGCGGGGCGGTAACGGCGCCGGGGCGCGGCCGCCAGCAGCGTCATGACCCCGAAGCGCCGGTCGCGGGCGAGGAGCGGGACGCGAAGGAAGGAGTGAACGCCGAGCGGCTCCAGGAGGGGCGCAGCGCGGATGTCGCCCACCTCGGCCTGATCCAGAGAGCTCGCTGCAAGGGGCCGCAGCGCGTCCGTCACCGCGCCTGCGAGCTCGGCCGGCACGCCCGCGGTGACCGTCCGCCCCGGGGCGTCCTGGGCGAGGTCCACGTGGATGACGCACCGGTCGGCGAGCTCGGGCACGACGAGCTGCGCCACGCTCTCGAGGGTGGCGCCGTAGCCGAGCGCCATGAGCCTCCGGCTCGCGTCGGCCAGGAAGCGCTCGGCGAGCTCGGCGCGCTTGCGCTCGGTGATGTCGGTGGAGATGCCGCAGAGCACGCCGGGCATGACGCTCTCGCCGAGCGGGAATTTGAGCGACAGGTAGGTGCGCAGCTCGCCCTCCAACTGCACCTCCTCCTCGAACTCCAGCGGCTCGCCCGCCTCGAGCACCCGCCGGTCGTGTTCTTCGATGATCGCGGTGGCGGTGGCAGGCAAGAGCTCGGCGCTCGTCTTTCCGAGGATCTGCTCGGCTGGCTTGCCGAGGGCGCGGCTCACGCGCCGGTTGACGAGCAGGAACCGGCCGTCGCGATCCTTGAGGTAGATGGCGGCGGCGGAGTTGTCGACGATGGCCTGCAGCGTGGCCTGGCTCTCACGGAGCTCTCGCTCCGCCCGGCGCCGCTCGGCGTTCTCCTGCTCGATGTCGGTATAGAGCATGGCGTTCTCGAGCGAGATGGCCGACTGCGAGGCGAGCAGCTCGAGCACGGTGAGCCGCCCTGGGGTGAACGCGCCGGTGACGAGGTTGTTCTCCAGGTAGAGCAGGCCGAGCAGCCGCGTTTGCCGCACGATCGGGAGGCACAGCACCGACCTCGGCCTCTTGCGGCCGAAATACTCGTCGTCCGAGAACGGGTGCCTCGCGGCGGCGTCGGCGAGCAGCACGCGCTCGTGGCTGCGGAGGACATAGTTGAGGATGGATTGCGGCAGCGCCGCCACGGCCTCGCCCGCGTCGAGCAGCCGCGCCGCGCTCCCCGACGCCGTGATCGCCGCGGTCGACACGCGATCTTCCCGGACCAGGAGCGCAACCCCCTCTCCGGCGCCCGCGTGCTCGACCACGATGCGCAGCAGCGTCTCGAGCAGGCGCGGGAGCTTGAGCTCGCCGGAGATGCTCTGAGAGGCCTTGACGATGGACAGGACGTCGAGCTGCTCGGCCCGCACGGCGAAGGTGACGGTGGGCGCGATCGGCCTTCGCTCGACGAGGAAGGGATAACGCTGGTCGAGCTGCTCGACCTTGGCGTGCGCGCCCCAGCGGAAGTAGGCGGCGCGCGCCCGCTGCAGGTGGGCGACGGCGGGCGTGGACAGGCCGCGGTTGCCGTAGAACCGGGCGGCGAGCTCGCAGGCGATGGCCTCGTGCTGGACGAAGCCGCCCTCGCGCGCCGAGGAGATGGCCTGCTCGTAGAGCCGGATGGCCTCGGGCTCGTTCCCGAGGAGCCTGGCGATCTCGGCGCGGACCAGGGCGTGCTTGTGGAGGTAGTTGTCGGGGCAGCTCGCGGCCCACACGCCGAGCTGCCGCTCGCACGCGAGGAGCCCTTCGGGGAGCTCCCGCCCTGGCAACGGCGGCGCGTCGTGCGTGTCGTGCGCGTCGTCGGATACCGCGGCGAGCGCGAGCGCGTGAACATAGAAGGTCTCGGGGATCTCCGCGCATGCGTCCATCCTCCAATCGTAATCGACGACGACGCGGGTCGACGCCGCGAGCGCCTCCCGGGGAGAGCCGAGAAGGAACAGCGCCTGCGCCTTCAGGCTGTAGTACAAGCTATGAGCTCCGTACGAGGACCCCGGAGGGAGCCCCGCCTCGAAGGCCTCCTGATCCAGCTCGGAGCCATCCAGCATCGCGTAACGGACCGGCCTCCCGCGCAGCGTCTGGATGAGGTACCGGACGCTGAGGAGGATGCCATGGATGAACGCGTAACCGGCCTTGCGCACGAAGCCGAGGCGCTCCTCGGTCACGTGAAGGACGTCCTCCAGCGGCTCCCCGCAGAGCAGGGGGAACACCGATGCCCAGACGCAATGGAAACATGCGTTGTTCAGATCGCCGCACTCCACGGCGGCGTTGAAGCCGAGGCGATTGTAGGGGTAGGTCTCTCTGTAATGGCGCGTCCAGAAGACGGTCAGCTGCCCGAACAGGAAGATCACGGTGGGCTTCGCGGCGAGGTGGTCGCTCCTCTCCGCGAGGTCGTAGCCGAGCTTGCCGAACAGGTAAGCCTCCTTGTATCTCCCGAACCGCGGGCCGAGCACCCGCGCGAAGGCGGTGTACGCATGGGCGGAGCTCTCGGCGTTGCCATGGTGAAGGCTGAGCGTGACCATGCGCTCGAGGACCAGATGATGCAGGTTCTGGTCCTCGAAATACGCAGCGACGGACACGCTCTTCAAGATGCTCATCGCGATCTTGATCTCCGGGTGCGCCATGGGAGGCAGGTGGATGAGGTCCTCGATCGCCCGGTCGCCCAGGGCCTGCCATACGCTCTCGGTCTCTCGTTCGATGCGCGCGTCGGTGAGGTGGGTCGGCAGATGGATGTCGTAGGAGCGCAGGAAGGAGAGACCGAGCTCCACAGCGCGTGCGCTCTGCCCGCGGGTCACGTGCAAGGCGACAGCGAGCTCGACGACGGCGGCCCTCTCGATCTTGGTCATCGAGCGATCCGTGAGCTCCTCGAGCAGCCGCTCGGCTTCATCGAAGTTGCCGATGATGTACGCGCAGTGCGCTCGCTCGAAGTTCAGGGCGTGGGTCAGCGCGTACTGCGTCTCCCAGCGTTCCTGCGGCTCGCTCGCGAGGAGGGCCGCGCCGGCGGCGAAGAGGGCGGCGGCGGACTTGTAGGCGGCGGCAGCCTTGGCCTTCCTGCCGGCGCGGAGGTTGAGGGCGGCGAGCTCGTCGCGCTCGGCCCGGGAACGGAGGAGCGCGGCGCCGCGGTTGAGGTGGCCGACGATCTCGAAGAGCGTGTCCTCGCGCTCTTCGGCGCGCTGCGCCTTCAAGAGCAGCTGACCGATCCCGAGGTGCACCTCGGCGAGCTGTCCTGGCGGGATGAGCGAAGTTGCGGCTTGCTGCACCCGGTCGTGGAGGAAGCGATAGGCGCTGTCCCGGCGGAGCAGCAGCCCCTCCCGCGCGGCCTCCTCGAGCGCCTCGCGGAGCTCCTCCGTCGGCCGCCTCGCGACCACCGCGAGGGCGTCGAGGGTCAGGCTGCCACCGAGGCAGGCGGCGAGCTTGAGGGCGTCGCGCGTCGGGACCGAGAGCCGATTGAGCTTGCCCACCATCAGCTCGACGACGTTGTCGGTGAAGCCCTTGTCGCGGATGGCGGCGCTGTCCCAGCGCCATGCGCCCTCGTCGGCATCGAAGGTGATGAGCCCCTCGTCGCGCAGGGTGATGAGGAACTGGAGCACGAAGAAGGGGTTGCCGCCGGTCTTCTCGTACACCAGCCCTGAGAGCGGCTCGACCTGCGCTTCGGGCGCGTGGACCGTCTCGGCGACGAGCGCGCCGACGTGGGCTGCGGAGAGCGGCGCGAGGACGAGCTCGGAGACGGCGGCGCCGCGCTTCTGGGCCTCGGCGAGCGTGAGCCGGAGCGGGTGCGCGGGGCCGACCTCGTTGTCGCGATAAGCGCCTATCACGAGGAGGTGCGCGTCGCCCGCGAGGGTGGCGAGCTGCTCGAGCAAAAGGAGGCTGCCGGGGTCGGCCCATTGCAGGTCGTCGAGGAAGAGGGCGACGGGGTGCTCCTTCCGGGCGCAGGCGGCGACGAAGCGCTGGAGCGTGGCGAGCAGCCGGCTCTGGGCCTCGGCGGGCGGGAGCTCGGGCACGGGCGGCTGCGGGCCGAGGAGCAGGGCGAGCTCGGGGAGCATGTCGGTGAGCAGCCTGCCGTTCTGGCCGAGGGCCTCGCGGAGGCGCTCTCTCCAGCGCTCGACCTGCGGCTCGCTGGCGCTGAGGATCTCCTGCACGAGCCCCCGGAAGGCGTGAAAGAGGGGGCGGTAGGGGACGTCGCGCTTGAGCTGATCGAACTTTCCGGAGAGGAAGGCGCCGCGCTCGCGCACGACAGGCCCGTGCAGCTCGGCGACGAGCGAGGACTTGCCGATGCCCGAGTAGCCCGAGACGAGCAGGAGCTCTGGCCGGCCGCTGGCGACCACGCGCTCGAAGGCGGCGCGCAGGGCCTCGAGCTCGCGCTCGCGGCCGTAGAGCCGCTGCGGGATCTGGAGCCTGTCGGAGACGTCGCGCTGCCCGAGCGGGAAGGGCTCGATGGCGCCGCTCTGGCGCAGCTGGGAAGAGCACCGCTCGAGGTCGTGGCGCAGGCCGAGGGCGCTCTGGTAGCGCTCCTCGGCGGCCTTGGAGAGCAGCTTGAGGACGATGGCGGAGAGCTGCGGTGGAATCGAGGGGACGAGCGCGTGCGGCGGCTGGGGCGCCTGGGCGATGTGGCAATAGACCCACGCGACGGGGTCGCTGGCCTGGAAGGGCAAGGTGCCAGTCAGCATCTCGTAGAAGGTGACGCCGAGGGAGTACAGGTCGGTCCGCTCGTCGACCCGGCGGTTCATGCGGCCCGTCTGCTCTGGCGCCATGTAGGCGAGCGTGCCCTCGATGAGGCCGTCGTGGGCGAGCTCCTGGGCGCCGCGGTGAGAGAGGGAGGCGATGCCGAGATCGGTGATCTTCACCTCGCCGGTGTCGGGGTTGTAGAGCAGGTTCTGAGGCTTGATGTCCTTGTGGATGACGTGATGTCGGTGGAGCTCGGCGAGCGCGGCGGCGAGGCGGAGGGCGAGGGGGAAGAAGCGCTCGATCGCCATCCCGCGCATCCCGCCCATCCCGCGCATCCCGCGCATCGGCGCGTCGCCATCGAGCAGCCGGTCGAGCGAGCGGCCGCCGAAGTCCTCCAGGACCAGGGTCATCTGGTCGCGGAACGGCTCGATCCCGTAGGCCTTGGCGATGACCGGCGAAGCGAGCGCCGTCGCGACCTCGAGCTCGTGCTGGAGCCTGCCGAGGGCGCGGGGGCTGGCGTGGTCGCGCCGCAGGACCTTGAGCACCACCGGCCGGCCGTCCTCCTCGCGCCGCGCGCGGTAGAGGATCGTGTCCGCACCTTGGTGCAGCACCTCCAGAACGCGGTAACGTGGACTATGGGGCATAGGAGGACCTTTGAACCCGGAGCGTCAGCAGCGTGCTGCGGTTCAACTTGGTACATTGCCAAAAGCGCTGCGACCCGTCACGAGCAAACGGCGGCGCGTCAGCGCCCGCTGAGGCTCCCGGTGAACGCTCACGCCGGGGGGAGAAAGGTGCCCTGGCCTTCCGTCTCCGCCTCCGGCAGGTGCAAAGGCAGCTCGACGATGAAGGTGGCGCCCGCGCCCGGCTTGCTCTCGACGCGGATGGTGCCGCCATGGGAGGTGACGATCCATCGAACGATGTAGAGGCCGAGGCCGAGGCCGCCGAAGTTGCGGACGGAGACGGCGCGCTCGAAGCGCTCGAAGATCCTTGCCTGATCGGCCTCCGCGATGCCCATGCCATGATCGCGGACGACGAGCACCGCGCGAGCGCCCTCGCGGCGCGCGATGACGTGAATGAGGCCTCCCGCGCCGTACTTGATCGCGTTGGACAGGAGGTTGATGAGGACCTGCTCCATGCGGGAAGGATCCCAGTGTCCAATCACGGGCTCGTCCAGGTCGAGCTGGGTGCGGCAGCGGGCGTCGGCGAGCTGCTGGTGCATCCGCTCGACGACCTCGCGCGCCAGGGCGGCCAGATCGACGGGCGCGCGCGCGAGGGAGAGCCGGCCGGCGTTCAGGCGGGTCACGTCGAGCAGCTCGTTGACCAGGTGGGCGAGGCGCGCGATCTGGCGATCGAGGAGCTGGAGCGCGGCGTCGATGCGCTCCGGGGCGACCTCCCCGCGCTGGAGGCGGGGCAGGAGCCGGGCGAGGAGGTGGGCCTGCATCTTCAGCGAGGTGAGCGGCGTCTTGAGCTCGTGGGATGCGACGAGGAGGAACTCGTCGCGGCGCTCGATCGCCTGCTGGGCCTCGGCGAACAGGCGGCTGTTGTCGAGGGCGAGCGCGGCGCGGCCCGCCAGCTCCTCGGCCAGCCACAGGTCGGCAGGGCCGTAACGGTGCCGGGGCGCGGCCGCCAGCAGCGTCATGACCCCGAAGCGCCGGTCGCGCGCGAGGAGCGGGACGCGGAGGAAGGAGTGAACGCCGAGCGGATCGAGGAGAGGCGCGGCGCGGATGTCGCCCACCTCGGCCTGATCCAGAGAGCTCGCTGCCAGGGGCCGCAGCGCGTCCGTCACCGCGCCTGCGAGCTCGGCCGGCACGCCCGCGGTGACCGTCCGCCCCGGGGCGTCCTGGGCGAGGTCCACGTGGATGACGCACCGGTCGGCGAGCTCGGGCACGACGAGCTGCGCCACGCTCTCGAGGGTGGCGCCGTAACCGAGGGCCATGAGCCTCCGGCTCGCGTCGGCCAGGAAGCGCTCGGCGAGCTCGGCGCGCTTGCGCTCGGTGATGTCGGTGCAGATGCCGCAGACGACGCCGGGCATGACGCCCTCGCCGAGCGGGAACTTGAGGGACAGGTAGGTGCGCGGCTCGCCCTCTTGCATCACCACCTCCTCGAACTCCAGCGGCTCGCCCGCGTCGAGCACCCGCCGGTCGTTGTCTCGGAGGACCTCGGCGTTGGAACCCCGAAAGAGCTCGTCGTCGGTCTTTCCGAGGAGCTCTTGGCTCGGCACGCCGGCGACGTTCCCCGCGTGGCGGTTGGCGAGCAGATACCGGCCCTCGCGATCCTTGAGGAAGATGGTCGCGGCGGAGTTGTCGACGATGGCCTGGAGCGTCGCCTGGTTCGCCTGCAGCGCCTGCTCTGCCCGGCGCCGCTCGGTGTTCTCCTGCTCGATATCGGCGTAGAGCATGGCGTTCTCGAGCGAGATGGCCGACTGCGAGGTGAGCAGCTCGAGCACGGTGAGCCGCCCTGGAGTGAACGCCCCGGCCACGAGCCCGTTCTCCAGGTAGAGCACGCCGAGCAGCCGGGCCTGCCGCATGATCGGCAGGCACAGCACCGACCTCGGCCTCTTGCGCGCGAAATACGCGTCCTCCGAGAACGGGTGCCTGGCCGCCGCGTCGTCGAGCAGCACGCGCTCGTGGCTGCGGAGGACATAGTTGAGAATGGATTGCGGCAGCGCCGTCGACGCCTCGCCCGCGTCGAGCAGCCGCGCGGCGCCCCTGGACGTCGCGATCGCCGCCGCCGTCGACAGGCGCTCCTCCCGGACCAGGAGCACGACCCCCTCTCCGGCGCCCGCGTGCTCGACCACGATGCGCAGGAGCATCTCGAGCAGGCGCGGGAGCTTGAGCTCGCCGGAGATGCTCTGAGAGGCCTTGACGACGGACAGGACGTCGAACTGCTCGGCGCGGACGGCGAAGGTGACGGTGGGGGCGATAGGCTTTCGCTCGACGAGGAAGGGATAACGCTGGTCGAGCTGCTCGACCTTGGCGTGGGCGCCCCAGCGGAAGTAGGCGGCGCGGGCGTCCCGCAGGTAGGCGCCTTCGGGCGTGGACAGGCCGCGGTCGCGGTAGAACCGGGCGGCGAGCTCGCAGGCGATGGCCTCCTGCTGGACGAAGCCGTTCTCCCGCGCCGAGGAGATGGCCTGCTCGTAGAGCCGGATGGCCTCGGGCTCGTTCCCGAGGAGCCGGGCGATCTCGGCGCGGACCAGGGCGTGTTTGTGGAGGAAGTTGTCGGGGCAGCTCGCGGCCCACGCGCCGAGCTGCCGCTCGCCGTCGAGGAGGCCCTCGGGGAGCTCCTGCGCCGGCGACCGCCGCGCTCCGCGCGCGCCCTCGTCTGCGAGGGCCGCGAGCGCGAGCGCATGAAAATAGCAGTTCTCGGCGATGAGCGCGTAGGGCTCGCTCTTGAAGGGGTGATCGACGATCACGCGCGTCGCCGCGGCGAGCGCTTCGTCGTGGGAGCCGAGTATGAAGAGGGCGCGCGCCTTCATGCTGTAATGGAGGCCGCGGGCGCCCCTCATGTCCCCCTCATCGAGCCCCGCCTCGAAGGCCTGCCTATCCAGCTCGGAGCCGTCGAGCTTCGAGAAGCGGACCGGCCTCCCGCGCAGCGTCTGGATGAGGGCGCGGGCGCTGGCCAGGACGCCGTGGGCGAACTCGTAGCCGGCCTTGCGCACGAAGCGGCTGCGCTCCTCGACCTCGTGGAGGACGTCCTCCAGCGGCTCGCCGGCGAGCAGCGGGAACAGCGGAGCCCAGACGCAGTTGAAGCACGCCATGCGCATATCGCCGGACTCGATCGCGGCGCTGAACCCGGCGCGCGTGTAGGGGTACGTCTCCCGGTAATGGCGTGTCCAGAAGACGACTTGCTGCCCGAAGAGGGTGAATACCAGCGACTTCACGGTGAGGAGGTCGCTCCTGTCCGCGAGGTCGTAGCCGAGCTTTCCGAACTTGTAGGCCTCCTTGTATCGCCCGAACCGCGGGCCGAACAGCCGCGCGAAGGCCGCGTACGCGTGGGCGGAGCTCTCCGCGTTGCCGTGGCGCAGGCCGAGCTTCACCTGGCGCAGGACGATGAGGTAGTGCAGGTCCTGGTCTACGAAGATCGCGGGGCCGGCCACGGCTTGCAGCACCGCCATCACGACCTTGCACTCCGGGTGCTCCATGGGGGGCAGGCGGATGAGGTCCTCGATCGCCCGGTCGCCCAGAGCTTGCAAGAGGCCCTCGGTCTCTTCCTCGACCTGTGCGTCGGTGGGGTGGAGAGGAAGATCGATATCCGAGGCGCGGAGCCACGCGAGCCCGAGCTCGACGGCGTGGTCGGACCGGCCTCGGGTCTGGTAGAAGGTGACGGCGAGCTCGACGACCGCGGCGCGATCGAGCTCGTTCCTCGTGCGCCCCAGGAGCTCCTCGAGCAGCCGATCGGCCTCCTCGGAGCTGCCGGTGACGTAGGCGGCGTGAGCGCGCTCGAGGCTCAGGGGATAGGCCAGATCGTACCGAGTCTCCCAGCGCTCGCGGGGATCTCTCGCGAGGAGGGCCAGGCCGGCGGCGAAGAGGGCGGCGGCGGACTGGTAGGCGGCGGCGGCCTTGGCCTTCCTGCCGGCGCGGAGGTTGAGGGCGGCGAGCTCGTCGCGCTCGGCCTGGGAACGGAGGAGCGCGGCGCCGCGGTTGAGGTGGCCGACGATCTCGAAGAGCGCCTCATCGGGCTCCTCCGCGCGCCGTGCCTTCAAGAGCAGCTGGCCGATCCGGAGGTGCACCTCGGCGAGCTGTCCTGGCGGGATGAGCGAAGTTGCGGCTTGCTGCACCCGGTCGTGGAGGAAGCGATAGGCGCTGTCCCGGCGGAGCAGCAGCCCCTCCCGCACGGTCTCCTGGAGCGCCTCGCGGAGCTCCTCCGTCGGCCGCCTCGCGACCACCGCGAGGGCGTCGAGGGTCAGGCTGCCGCCGAGGCAGGCGGCGAGCTTGAGCGCGTCGCGCGTCGGGACCGAGAGCCGATTGAGCTTTCCCACCATCAGCTCGACGACGTTGTCGGTGAAGCCCTTGTCGCGGATGGCGGCGCTGTCCCAGCGCCATGCGCCCTCGTCGGCATCGAAGGTGATGAGCCCCTCGTCGTGCAGGGTGATGAGGAACTGGATCACGAAGAAGGGGTTGCCGGCCGTCTTCTCGTGGACGAGCCGGGCGAGCGGCTCGACCTGCGCTTCGGGCGCGTGGACCGTCTCGGCGATGAGCGCCCCGACGTGGGCTGCGGAGAGCGGCGCGAGGACGAGCTCGGAGACGGCGGCGCCGCGCTTCTGGGCCTCGGCGAGCGTGAGCCGGAGCGGGTGCGCGGGGCCGACCTCGTTGTCGCGATAAGCGCCTATCACGAGGAGGTGCGCGTCGCCCGCGAGGGTGGCGAGCTGCTCGAGCAAAAGGAGGCTGCCGGGGTCGGCCCATTGCAGGTCGTCGAGGAAGAGGGCGACGGGGTGCTCCTTCCGGGCGCAGGCGGCGACGAAGCGCTGGAGCGTGGCGAGCAGCCGGCTCTGGGCCTCGGCGGGCGGGAGCTCGGGCACGGGCGGCTGCGGGCCGAGGAGCAGGGCGAGCTCGGGGAGCATGTCGGTGAGCAACGCGCCGCTCGCGCCGAGGGCCTCGCGGAGGCGCTCTCTCCAGCGCTCGACCTGCGGCTCGCTGGCGCCGAGGATCTCCTGCACGAGCCCCCGGAAGGCGTGAAGGAGGGGGCGGTAGGGGACGTCGCGCTTGAGCTGATCGAACTTTCCGGAGAGGAAGGAGCCGCGCTCGCGCACGACAGGCCCGTGCAGCTCGGCGACGAGCGAGGACTTGCCGATGCCCGAGTAGCCCGAGACGAGCAGGAGCTCTGGCCGGCCGCTGGCGACCACGCGCTCGAAGGCGGCGCGCAGCGCCTCGAGCTCGCGCTCGCGGCCGTAGAGCCGCTGCGGGATCTGGAGCCTGTCGGAGACGTCGCGCTGCCCGAGCGGGAAGGGCTCGATGGCGCCGCTCTGGCGCAGCTGGGAAGAGCACCGTTCGAGGTCGTGGCGCAGGCCGAGGGCGCTCTGGTAGCGCTCCTCGGCGGCCTTGGAGAGCAGCTTGAGGACGATGGCGGAGAGCTGCGGTGGAATCGAGGGGACGAGCGCGTGGGGTGGGACCGGGCTCTGCGCGATATGGCAATAGACCCATTCGACGGGGTCGCTGGCCTGGAAGGGCAGGGCGCCCGTCAGCATCTCGTAGAAGGTGACGCCGAGGGAGTACAGGTCGGTCCGCTCGTCGACCCGGCGGTTCATGCGGCCCGTCTGCTCTGGCGCCATGTAGGCGAGCGTGCCCTCGATGAGGCCGTCGTGGGTGAGCTCCTGGGCCCCGCGGTGGGGGAGGGAGGCGATGCCGAGATCGGTGATCTTCACCTCGCCGGTGTCGGGGTTGTAGAGCAGGTTCTGGGGCTTGATGTCCTTGTGGATGACGTGGTGTCGGTGGAGCTCGGCGAGCGCGGCGGCGAGGCGGAGGGCGAGGGGGAGGAAGCGCTCGATCGCCATCCCGCGCATCCCGCCCATCCCGCGCATCGCGCGCATCGGCCCGTCGCCATCGAGCAGCCGGTCGAGCGAGCGGCCGCCGAAGTCCTCGAGGACCAGGGTCATCTGGTCGCGGAACGGCTCGATCCCGCAGGCCTTGACGACCGCGGGCGACCTCAGCGCCCTGGCGACCTCGAGCTCGTGCTGGAGCCTGCCGAGGGCGCGGGGGCTGGCGTGGTCGCGCCGCAGGACCTTGAGCACCACCGGCCGGCCGTCCTTCTCGCGCCGCGCGCGGTAGAGGATCGTGTCCGCACCTTGGTGCAGCACCTCCAGCACGCGGTAACGTGGACTGTCGGTCATAAAGGGAGGGTGTCCAAGGCCGGATCGGCCTCCGAGGCGCCGGGTCGATTTGTGATGTTGCCAAAAGCGCCTCGTTGCGCCACGGGAAATGGCGGCGAGCTCTCGCGCCGGCCCGCCTGCGGCGGTCTCTTGCGTCATGCAGGGCGGGAGCGGCCGGACGGCCGCTGGACGCCGTGCCTCGACAGCACCTCACGGACGCGATCCAGCGGAATGGCATCCACGGTGCGACCGCTCCCCGTGGTGGTCTCGGCCGTGAAGAGCGAGTTGTAGATGGCCTCCTCCGTCGCCTCGATCACGGCCTGGAAGAGGGCGGACGTCTCCTGGTTCGAGAGCTCCGTGATCGCGAGCCGCTTCGCGCCGGAGCGGCGCCGCACCGAGGCGCTCGTCGAGAAGGCGATCACGTAGTCGCCGGAGCCGTTCGCGCCGGAGGATCCGGTGCGTGCCAGGCCCAGGATCGCGCGGGCAGCGAGTCGCCCGAGGTTGCGATCCGACAGCGGCGCGTCCGTCGCGACGAGGATGAGGATGGAGCCGTCGCCCGCCGCCGCCTCGACCTGCGACCGGAAAGCGTACCGGCCGAGCTCCTCGCCGACGGGCGCGCCCATCACCTGCAGCACGCCGCCGAAGTTCGACTGGACGAGCACGCCGACGCAGGCCCCGCCGAGCGACGCCGGCAGCACCCGCGAGGCGGTGCCGATCCCCCCCTTCCAGCCGAAGGCGACGGTGCCCGTGCCCGCGCCGACGCACCCCTCCAGCGTGGGCCCCTCCCGCGCCGAGCCCAGCGCCGCGCGCACGTGCTCGGCGGTGATCGGACGGAGCCGGACCGCGTTGAGCGCGCCGTCGTTGGTCTCGCCGACGACCGGGTTGAGCGAGCGCACCTCCTCCATGCCCGGCTGCGCCAGCATCCATTCGACGAGCGCGTCGGCGGCCCGGAACACGCAAAGCGTGGTCGTGAGGAGAATGGGAGTCTCCAGCTCACCCAGCTCGCGGACCTGGGTCGCGCCGACGAGCTTGCCAAACCCGTTGCCCACATGGATCGCCGCGGGGACGCGATCGAGGTAGAGGTTCCCTCCGTGGGGGAATACGGCGGTGACGCCGGTGCGGATCGCGTCCCCCTCGATCACCGTGGCGTGCCCGACGCGCACGCCGCCCACGTCGGTGATCGCGTTCAGCGGGCCCGGATCGAAGATGCCAGGCGCGACGCCGAGATCACGCGCGCGCACGGCGTCTCCCGCGGGCTCCGGGGATCCGGGCGCGAACGGCGCGCTGCCCGCCTCGTCCGGGCGCCGAGCGATCGGGCAGCGGCAGGACGAGGCGGCCGGGCGCGGCGTGCGGCCCGGTGGCGGCAGGCGACCGAGAGAGGTATTCGGCATCCACGGGGAGCATCGATATCATCGATATGATCATCGATACAAACGGTATCAATCTCCGTGCCAGGCGCGTTGGAGGCCGCCCGATCAGGCCGTGTCCTTGCCGGTGCACCGCGAGCGGCCCGAGCAGGGTTCGAGCGGAGCCCGCGCGCCTGAACAGGGTTTGAGCAACAATCGGTCTTTCCGGGGAGCTACGGCGCTACCTGTACGAAATTGTTAGATATATCACACGATGACGAGCGCATCACGATTCCCGGAGAGCGCGTTGAAAGGTTGGGGTATTCGACGGGTCGTCCGGCTCGGAGAGCGCTGGGCAGCTCGTGTCGCGTAGAAGGATCCCGAATGACCCTAGATCTCGATGGGCCCGGCCTGCACGTCGGCGCTGGTCCCCTGCCGCACGCTGGCGTCGACCCCCTGCCGCTCCTCTGCGCGCTCCCGGTAGCCGCCGCCGTCTTCGATGCAAAGGGAGCGCTCCGGTGCGCCAATCCTCGCCTCGAGCAGATCCTCGCGGAAGGCGCGCTCCCCGCCTGGCCGGTGTCTCCCGCGCACGCGCCGGCCGTCCTGCCCGCATCGCCCGAGGGGCTCGCCGGCGAGGCGCAGGAGGTGCTCGCAGCCATCCGCGCCGTCCTCGAAGGCGAGCGCGAGCAGGCCGGCATCGAGCTCCGGGGCGGCGCGCCCGGCGCGCCTTCCTGCGGGATCTCGGTCACGCAGCTTCGCGTCGATGGCGCGCGCGGCGCGCTCGTCTGCGTCCACGACCCGGCTGCGCCGCGCGGCAAGCCGGGGACGGTGCCTATCGAGAGCTTCCTCGACACCATCATCGAGCACGTGCCGGTCTCGGTCTTCATCAAGGAGGTGACGGAATTCCGCCTCGTCCGGATGAACGGCCATTACGAGAAGGTCTTCGGCGCCCCGCGGAGCGGCGTTCTCGGCAAGAACGTCTTCGACCTCTTCCCGCATCGACTGGAGGAGGCCAGGTGGCTCGATCGCATGGATCGCGACGTGATCGAGAAGGGCGAGATCGTGGACATACCCGAGTCGCGCATCGCCACGCCGACCGGGGAGCGGTGGCTTCACATGGTGAAGGTGCCCCTCAAAGACGAGCACGGCGTCTGCCGCTATCTCCTTGTCATGATCGAGGACATCACGGAGAAGAAGCGCGCCGACGAGGCGGTGCAGAAGGAGCTCGCGTGGTTCGCGACGCAGCGGCAGCTCCTCGACGTCATCCAGGAGCTGTCCACGCCGGTCATCCCGGTCCACGAAGGCATCCTCGTGGTGCCCCTCGTGGGGACCATCGACTCCGCCCGCGGCGCCCAGCTCCTGGAGACGCTCCTCCAGGGCATCGAGCGCCACAGGGCCGAGACGGTGCTCATCGACATCACGGGCGTGCCGGTCCTCGACGCCGACGTGGCTGACCGCCTCCTCCAGGCCACGCGGGCCGCCGCGCTCCTCGGTGCCACGTGCGTCCTCGTCGGGGCGTCACCCGACGTCGCACGGACGCTTGTCGCGCAGGGGATCGATCTGGGCAACCTCCTGACGCAGCGCGATCTCCAGGCCGGGATCCTCTATGCCCTCGCCCGTCAGGGCAAGGCGATCGTCCAGCAGCGGCGCGAGCGCCGCTGATCTCACGCCGCGGCTCGCCCGGCGCCAGGCTGGAGCCATGAAGGCGCGACGAGGGGGGCTGGGCGACCGAGTCTCGAGCGAACCCCCTGGATGGCGGCGTCAGATCGCGACGAACCGGTCCTGGCAACCCAGCGGCCGGTACACAGGCGCGATCAGGCTCGCCCCGGTCGCGCCGCGCAGCGCGGCGGGCGTCATTCCGGCATACCGCCGCACGGCGCGGCAAAGGTGGCTCTGGTCGGCGAACCCGGCGTCGGCGCTCAGCGCGGCCCACGACAGGTCCTGATCGAGGCGCTCCAGCGCGCGCTGGAAGCGCCGGATACCCTTCATCTCCCGCAGCGTCACCCCGTGGTGGCGCCGCAGCAGCCGCTCGGACTGGCGCAGCGAGACGCCCAGCGCGCGCGCCAGGCCGGCCGCGTCCCGGTCGGCGAGCCGGGCGTCGCGCAGCGGGGCTGGCGCCGCCGCGCGCGGCGTCAGCGCGGCCAGCCAGCGCCGCACCGCCAGCAGGCGGCCCTGCGCCGTGCCGGCGCGCTGCACCGCCGGCAGCAACCTCGCCACCGGCGCGGCGCCGAGGACGTCGCGCAGATCGACGCGGCGATCGACGAGGCAGGCGGCGTCGACGCCGAACCACTCGGAGATCGCCCAGGGCTCGATCAGGACGATCACGGCGTGCAGCTCGGCCGACAGCCGGTAGCTGAACGGCCGGGTCGCGACGCCGGACAGCCACACCGCGCCCCCCGCGCGGTCGTCGCGCTCGCTCTGGATCTCGCCGAGCAGGCCGATGCTCAGCACCGCATGCAGCGACGGCAAGGCGCACGGCGCCGGCGGGCCCCACGACGCGACCCGCCCCGCCACGTCGACGAGCCCGGTGACGCCGCGCTGGCCGCCCCCGGGCGCGGCATGCGCGGCCAGCTGCGGCGCGCGGAGGGGGCTCCTGGCGATGGTGAGCGTCGATGTCGACATCGTTCAATACAGGGCCGCCGCCGGCGGGCACACTGCGCCTGCGCCGCCGCACGCCGGCGTCGTTCGAGAGGACTGCAGCGAATGAAGGCAATCGGAATCCATCACCATGGCGACGCCTCGCAGCTCGTGCCGCTGGAGCTGCCCGAGCCATCGCCCGGACCTCACCAGGTGAGGGTGCGGGTGATCGCGTCGTCGGTCAACCCGGCGGACATCCGGGCGCGGTCGGCGGCGCCCGGGCCCCGCCGCATCGAGCGGCAGTTCCCGCTGGTGCTCGGCTACGACGCCTCCGGGATCGTCGACGCGGTCGGCCCCGGCGTCGACGAGCTCGCGGTCGGAGACGAGGTGTTCGGCTCACCCAGCCTGTTCGGGCAGGGCGCGAACGCGGAGCGGGTGGTGGCCGACAGCCGCACCCTCGCGCGCAAACCGGCGGCCCTCTCCCATGAGCAGGCTGCATGCCTGTCGCTCGCGGGCGTCACGGCCTGGGAATGCCTCTCGCGCGCGCGGCCCGCGCCCGGCGCCGCGG
Source organism: Sorangium sp. So ce693 (assembly GCF_051521375.1). Lineage (NCBI taxonomy): Bacteria > Pseudomonadati > Myxococcota > Polyangiales > Polyangiaceae > Sorangium > Sorangium sp. So ce693. The sequence continues at coordinate 8,126,952 of NZ_CP150347.1, read as the reverse complement.
TGCTGGTCACCGCGGGCGCGGGCGGCGTGGGCCATCTGCAGCTGCAGCTCGCGCGTCACCTCGGGCTACGGGTGGTGGCGACCGCCAGCCGACCCGAGTCGACGGCGCTCTGCCGCGAGCTCGGCGCCGCGGTCGTGCTCGATCACACGACGCAGGACGTGGGCCAGGCGTGCCGGGATCTGACCGGTGGGGCGGGCGTCGCGGTGGCCTTCGACAACGCAGGCGGCCGCGCGCTGGATCAGGCGCTCGACGCCGTGGCGCCGATGGGCACCGTGGTGAGCATCGTGCCGACGCCCGCGCCGGTCGCGGACCGGCTGTTCATGAAGGCAGCGTCGCTCATCTATCATGTGATGGGCGCTGCCACGATCTGGCGGCTCGACCCGCACGCGCAGGGCCGCGCGCTCGCCGCTGTGGCGGAGCTGGCGGCGCAAGGCCACATCAGGCCCATCGTCAGCGCGAGCTACCCGGTGCGCGAGCTCTCGCAGGCCCACCGCGCCATCGAGTCGGGCCGCACGATCGGGAAGATCGCGATCCGCGTGGCGGAAGGCTGGTGAGGCTGGGCGGGGAGCGCTGGGACGCCGGCGGGAGGGACATGGCGCGGGCGCTCGAGCGCGCCTGCGCCACGCCGCGCTACTTCGTCTGGATCCGGCGCGCGGGCAGGAGGCGCCGGAGCGCGGGCGCCTCGAAGGACACGAGGCGCCTGGCGAACGCGCCGATCGACCGGTACTCCGCGTCCGCGATGAGCGCCAGCTCGACGCTGATCATGAAGGCGGCGAACGTGCCGAGCCCCATCATGACGGCGATGCCGGCGTGGAACAGGAACGCCGCGGCGAGCGAGAGCCTGCGTGTGTGCCGGTTCAGGGCGAACAGGAACGGGAAGCTGAGCTGGAACCCGACCGTCGCGTAGGTCAGCGCCGTCACCACCGCGACGCTGCGGGAGAGGCTGTCGCTGTGGCCGGGCCAGGTGAACTCGCCGACGCGGGTGATGTAATAAAGGGCCGTCCCGTTCTGCCACAGCTCCCCCTGCACCTTGTAGAGCCCTGCGACCCCGTAGACCAGGCACACCTGGACGGCGCAGGCGAGGATCGCCGCGTTGTGGAGCGTCCCCTTGATCCGCTGGAGGTCCCCGCCGCGCTCCCGCTGCGCGCGGAGGCGGTCGGCGTCGAGCGAGAAGTAGGCGCCGAGCTCGGCGAAGATGCCATAGAGGAGCGCGAGCCGGACGAGGTTGTCGCCGCCGTCGAGCAGGACGGGGTTCCGCTGATGCAGCGACCAGAGCCCGACATACGTGAGCAGCGACATGAGCCGCGTGCGGAAGCCGATGACCCACAGCGCCGCGAACAGCATGGCGAGGTGGAAGACGACCTCGAAGTAGAGCGGCGACCTGCTGAGCAGGTAAATCGAGAACGCGCCGGTGCTGTGGGCCTCCTCGAGCGACCGCGCGAATGGCCACACCCCCTCGGGGCCGTAGAGGTAATGGCGCTGGAAATAGTTGGCCAGGTAGAGGTGGAGGAGGGTCAACCCGGCGACGATCCGGAAGAGGCTGGCCCCGATCAGGCAGCGCTCGCGGCTCGCGAGCTCCACGACGCGGCCCCAGCGTGCGTTCAGCTTGCTCAGCATGGCGTCACCGCTCCTCCACGGCCGCTGCCCGGAGGGCCACGGGCGTCTGGCGTCTGTCCTCGGTCGCCGCCTCCAGCGGCGCCACCGGCTGATACGGAGCCCAGTCGAAATCGTAGTACGACAGTTCACCCTTCGCGTCGGGCAGGTCGCGCCGGGAGAAGCGCGGGAACTTCAGCACCGCCAGGCGCAGCCGCACCGCCGCGGTGCGGTTCGGGCCGAACAGCCTGTCACAGTGCGCGGAGCCGGCCCGCTCCAGGACGGTCTTGCCGAGCTGAAAGCCGGCGTCCTGCTCCTTCTTCACCTGGTCCCTGAGCATGTCGACCACCTGAGCATCGGCGGCCTCGGCGCCGCCTCCGCCCGCCTGCGCGCGGGCGCGCTGCTGATCGAGCTTCTTCGCCATCTGCAGCGACGTCGGATCGACGGTGTAGATCATGCGCGCAGCGCCCGTCACCGATCGTCCGAGGCGCGTCGCGGGGCCGAGGCGGTTCTCCAGGTGGGATTCCCAGTAAGGGGTCGTGATATCGGTCCACCCGGTCTCGGTCGTGCTCCCGTCCGGCTCGCGCAGGCGGCAGGCGACCATCACGAATCGCGTGTCGGTGATGGGATCGGGGGCGAAGAGGTGCCAGTTCTGCTGGAGGAACGGGTTCATGTACCCGCTGATGAGCCGCGCCAAGCGGAGCTGGAGCGGGTTCTGCGGCGTCAGGTAAGCGACTGTCATCGCGAAATGAAAACAGAGCGCCGCGGCGAGCAGCGCGGGCGCGGACGTCGAGAGCACACGGAGTAAACGGCGCATGGTTTCGTCCATCCCGGGTTCGGGGTCGTCGGAGAGAAGGCCGCGCGCGGCCGGAGCGCCGCGCGCGGCCCGTGGATGCTCCGGCCCCAGCGGGCCGGCCGGGGCGGGCGGAGCGCTAGTTGTCGAAGAGGATGTCGGCTTGACCCGGCGCCGGCGCGTCGTTCAGCGCGACGCTCCTCCAGCCTCCAGGGCCGCGGCCGTGGAAGCCCCCTGCGTTGGCCGTCGAGACGCCGAGGTTGCCGTACCCGCCGGCCTGGGCGACCGACGACTGGGCGACGGACCCCGAGGTCCCGATGGCGATGCCCGCGATGCCGATGTTCGTCGTGGTGGCCACGTTGGCCCCAGGGAACCCACAGTAATAGGCCACCTTCTCGGGGATCCCGGCGCTCGCGTTGGTCTGGAGGACTGAGCGGCCCTTCAGGCTCGAGGTGGGGAGCGTCGCCGCCTGGGCCATCGCCACGCCGACGAACAACGACATACCAGCGACCGCGGTGATGATCTTTCGTGTCATGTTCTTCCTCTTTCGTTCGATCTTGTGATGGTTGATGGTCGGAGAGGCCAGACACGCCAGCTGCGTTTGCCGGCCGCGCGGAGCCCCTTTGTTCGAGGAGCTCCGCAGGACTCGGTGCATCGAGCCAGCTCGCAGGCCATCTGCCCCTGTGTGTGCCTGCTCCTTGGCGGAAGAGCACTCGTCGTGCCAGCCGTGCTCACCGCTGGTGCAGCGCGCGCCGCGCGCTCTGGCCGCGCCAATGTGAGGCCGCGGCCGCTCGGCGGCGCCGCCCGCCCGCGGGCGGTTTGCGTGTTCGAGCAAACGATCGCGCGCAACCCTTTGCTCGGATTGTCGCGTTCGAGGCAGCGATCTCGCCGCCTTGGGTGATGGCGTGACAGGCGAGCTCGACCGGAGCAGCCGGGCTGGCTCCGCCGTCCGAACACCGCAGACACACGCGGGGCAGCGCTCCCGTACCCGTCACGACGGCGCGAGCGCCGCCGCCGTCCGCGCCATTCGGCACGCCGCGTGCCTCGGCCCCTGGCGACCCATGATGCCCATTCATGGAAGCATCGCTGATCAGGAGGAGTGAAGATGCGCGGTACGCTGTTATCGGTGTTCGGGTTGTCGATGCTGCCCGCGTCCACGGCGCTCTGGACGAGCGCGGGCGCGGAGCCTGTAAACCGCAGCGCCTCGGCGTCGATCGACGCCGAGGCGCCTGATCCTTCGCAGGCCAGCGACGCCGAGGTCGCGGCGGGCGCCGAGGAGGCCTCGAGCGCCTCGTGCGTCGCCACCTGCCCGAAGGGCGATAAAGTCGTCACGTGTCCCGAGGGAGCATGTCAGTGCCACTGTGACGATGACGGTCGCCCGGTCTGCAAGTGCGGTTGAGCGCGGGCCGTTCAGGATGACCGGGATGACAGGCGCGTGAGGCTCCCGAGGTGCCGCAGCGGGCTCTCGAGCGAGCCACGATCTTCATCGCGGATGCGGCGCGCGAACGTCGCGCTTTTCGATCCGCTTGCGCTTTTCGATCAACGCACGCGGCCGCGGCTTCGCATCGTCACGCGGCTCAAGAGCGTCTGGGAGGGGCTCTCATGGAAGCGCTTCCTGTACTCGACGCTGAATCGCCCCGCGCTCCGAAACCCCATCGCGCTGGCGACCCCCGCCACGGTCGTGTCGGGGAGGGCGGCGAGGAGCATGTGGCGCGCCTGCTCGAGCCGCCGGATCTTCAAGAACCCCATCGGCGTGACGCCGCGCGCGGCGCGAAACGCCGCCTGGAGCGAGCGGGCCGGCGCCCCCGCAGCGGCGACCACGTCCGCCAGCGTGATCGCCTCGCCGGCGTGAGCCGCGATGAAATCTTCGGCCCGGCGCACGATCGCCGGAGCGATGCGCGGAGGCGCGCGCTCGAACACGTGCGAGCTCGTATGGCGCGGGATGGTCACGAGCGCGGTGAGCAGCACCTCGTAGAGCAGGGGCCGGACGACGGGCGTGTGCGCGGGAGACTCGATCTCCTCCCGGAGCGAGCGCACGATCCCGTGGAGCGTCGCGCCGCCGCCCACGGCGAGATCCAGCTCGGGCTCGAAGGCGATCGCCGCGCGCGGCGCGTGGCCCGTGAGCAGCGCGAAGTGCACCTCGAGCGCGGATCGCTCGACGGCGATGCTTCGCCCCCTCCAGCCCGGCGGCAGCCGGACGCTCCCGGGCCGCTCTGGGATGAACAGGACGGCCCGCTTCTGAGGTCGGATCGAGAGGCGCTGCCCGCCGAGCTCCACGTCGGCGTCGCCGCTGCCTGCCCCGCCGAGCCCGAGCGCGTACCGATCGCGGAGGGCGGCTCCTTCCAGCCGAGCGCCATGGACCCAGTCTGCCGTCACGAAGCTCACCGGGCCGACCGTGACCATACCGATGTCGCACGCAAACGCGTGTGCCTGGAGGGGCCGAAGCGCGGCTCCCGGATAGAGGCGGGCAATGTACGGGGCCGCCTCGTCCGGATCGGAGGTGCGGATCCGGGAACGCGCCACCGGAAGCGGCGGCGCGGCAGGGGGGCGCGCCCTGGGGGCCGGCTCCGCGCCGCGGTGGGTCTGCGATGAGCGGGCGAGACCTGGCTTCGATTTGGCGTGAGTCATCGGCGAATCTGGTCTGGATTGAACGTCTCCCGCGGCGCTCGAGGCGCCGGCGGTCATCGGGATTCGTGCCCGGGCGGGGCGCCGCGGGTGGTGATCGAAAAGTGCAGGATCGATCGAAAAGCGCAGGAAATTTGCGCACTGCGTCGACGCCTGTTGCTGCGGGAACATAGGAAGGAACAGGATGCGAGCCAAGCGCTTCTGAGGCGAGCGGCGTGCGCGGATCTCCCAGACGAGGGCGTACATGACTCACATCTTTCTCGTGCCAGGCTTCATGGGGTTTCAGTCGTTCGGCGAGTTGACCTATTTCCGGCGCGTACCGGAGATGCTGGCGCGGCGCCTCCGCGAGCTGGGGCATGAAGACGTCCAAGTGCACGAGTGCCCCACCATCCCCAGCGGATCCATCGCGCGCAGGGCGCAGCGAGCGCTCCAGTTCATCGCGGATCGCGGCGGGGCTCAGGCCGAGAGCATCCACATCGTCGGCCACTCGACCGGTGGGCTCGACGCGCGCCTCGTCGCGGCCCCGGGCGTGAGGCTCCTGCCGGGCGGGATCGAGGAGGAGGTCGGCAGGCGTATCCACTCCGTGATCACCGTGTCGACGCCCCATTATGGGGCGCCGCTGTCCAAGGTGCTTATGGCGATGCCGTTCCGTCGCGCGCTCGAGACGATCGGCTTCATGGGGCGGAACCCGCGCGGTCGGGTCGCTCTCCTGGCGCTGGCGCGCGTGATGGAGATGGTGGCTCGCGCCGACGACTGGATGGGCCGGACGGATACGTTCCTGGACGTCGTGGTGAACAGGGTGCTGAAGCGGATCGGCAAGACGAGCGACGACCCGGTCTGGGAGTTTCTGCACGAGCTCTCGTCGGACCAAGGCGCGACGATCCAGCTCACGATGGAGGCCATGCACCTGTTCAACGCGGCGGTCGCCGACCGCCCGGGGACGCAGTACAGCTCGCTCATCACGGTGGCTCCGACGCCTCCTGGCTCGTTCCGCCGCGCCGATTTCCTCTCTCCGGTGAAGGCGGCGTCCGCCCTCGTTTTCTGGGTGCTCTACCGGATCGCCGCGTCGGTATCGAAGCAATACCCCTACACCGCGCTGGACATCGAGGCCCTCAAGCTCAGCGAGCACTCCGCGCCCGTCTCGATCACGATAGCATCGAACGACGGCATCGTCCCCTGCCAGAGCCAGGCGTATGGCAAGGTCCTGGACATCGTGCTCGGCGACCACCTCGACGTGGTCGGGCAGTTCCCGGGCTCAGGGGGCGACGCCCACGCGGACTGGCTCCCCTGCGGCGCGAACTTCGGCGAGGAGCAGTTCTGCAGGGCGTGGTCCCGGGTGGCCGAGGAGATCTCCAGGAACACGCCGGCGACGCGGCGGCCGGCCCGGATGCCCGCGAGCCTGCCCGCGCCGATCGTGAGCGTCGCGCGCGCGAGCAAGGCCGTATCGGCGAAGAACGGGAAGGCGAAGCCGAAGCTCGTGCCCGTCGCCAGCTGACGTGTCCCCTGGCGAGCTCGATGGACGGCCTGCTCGGTGGTTTCTCGGTCTGGAGGGTCAGGTATGCTGGATTCGGTCTGGAGCCCGTTTAAGCTGAATGATCCGGACTCGTTCGAGAACCGCACGACGGACTTCGTCAAGAGGTGGACGGGGATCTTCGACAAGACCCTCGTGCCCTACCACAGGGCGGAGGTGCGCGGCCTCGATCGGATCCCCCGTCAGGACGGCCTCATCTACGTCGGCAACCACAACGGCTACCCCTACATGACGGAATTATGGCTCTTTCTGGCCGGGCTCTTCAACGAGTACGGCATGAGCCGATATCCGTACATTCTCACGCATCAATTCTCGCTCAAGCTGCCGTTCGTGAACCAGCTCTTCACCGGGATCGGCGGCGTGCGGGCGACGGCCAAGAACGCGATTCGCGTGCTGGAGCGCGGGAGCCCGCTGCTGGTCTATCCGGGCGCGGACGCCGAGCTGATGCGCCCCTACCGGGAGAGGACGCGCCTCCGGTTCAACGGCCGCACGTCCCACATCCGACTCGCGCTCAAGCGCAACGTGCCGATCGTCCCCGTCGCCGGCGTCGGCGGCCACTCGACGGCCATCATCCTCGACGATCTGCCCTGGCTGGCAGAGGCGATCGGCGCCAAGAGCAGGCTTGGTGTCCACGCGTGGCCCCTCATCCTGAGCATCCCCTGGGGACTGACGCTGGGCCCCGCCATCCCGCCGTACGTCCCGTGGCCCTCCAAGATCATCCTCGAGGCCCTGGAGCCCATGGCGTGGAAGCGAAGCGCTGCGGGCGCCGAGAGCGAGAGCCGTGTCGCGGAGTGCGCGGCTCAGGTCGAGCAGGCGATCGAGAGCGCGATGGCGCGCCTGGAAGCGGAGCGGCTGGCGCGCGAGCGGCCTCCTCTCGACGTGGCGAAGGACGCCGCGCTGAGGTCCCTGCGCTGGGTCGAGGAGCAGATCAAGCTGTTCGTCCGCTGGCTGGCCGCAGTGATGGAGGGCTCGCCGGGGCTATCGGGCAGGCGCGAGGAGCAGCGAGAGGCGTCGTCGGCCGCCGCCCGCGTCCGGTCGGACCTCGCCCATGACATCGACCTCCTTCGCGGCATGCTGGAGCGGACGGGGCGCCGCGCCGCTGGCGCCGTGGCCGCCGCCGGATCTCCGCCGCCGGGCACGGCCCGCCCCTCGATGCCGCCTGCTGGCGAGCCTGAGGGCCCGCCTGCCACCGCGTCGCGAGCCGCGTCGGCGCCCGCGAGATCGCGGTACACGGAGAGCGAGATCCGCGCGGTGCTCGAGCAGGTAAAGCACGGGAAGACCGTGGCCGAGGTCTGTCGCGAGCATGGGATTGCCGCCGGCACCTTCTATCGCTGGCGGTCACGGTACCTGCCGGCGAGCGCGGCAGCGGGCCTGCCGGCGCGATCCGATCCGGATCGCAAAGGCATGCGACCGGCTCGGCAGGGTGTCGCGCCAGCGGCGCCTGCTGGATGAGCGCTCGGCTCCTACGGGCCGCCCCTCTTCTGGTACGTCCCGACGAGCTCGACGCGCGCGAGGACGTGTCCCTCCATCGCCTTCTCGACCTCCACCTTCGTGAGCCCGTCTCGCGAGGGCAGCACCGTGTCGAGCGCATACAGCTTGAAGAAGTAACGGTGTTTGCCGATCGGCGGGCACGGGCCGCCGTAGCCGGCGCGCTTCCAGTCGTTCCTTCCCTCGAGCGTGCCCGCCGGCAGGTTGGCCTTGCGCGCGCCCTCGGGCAGGCCGCCGGCGTCGGGCGGGATGTTGTAGAGCACCCAGTGGACCCACGTCGTCTTGGGGGCGCGCGGATCGGGCGCGTCCGGGTCGTCGACGATGAGCGCAAGGCTCCTCGTGCCGCCGGGGACACCCGACCAGGAGAGCGCGGGCGGCACGTCCTTGCCCTCGCAGGTGTGCACGATCGGGATCACATCGCCATCGTGGAAATCGGGAGATTGTAACGAGAGCATCGGAACACCTCGCCTTCAGAGCCTCCCTGAGGCTCATGCCTGAACTCCGCCGCCGCGCGCGGACCGCCTTCACCAGGCGGCCCTCAGGGCAGGACGCCGAGCTCGTCGAGCGCGGCGCCGAGCTCCGCGGGGTCGCGGTACACCCGGTACGCCCCCGCCGCGAGCAGCTCGTCCTGCCCGTACCCACCGGAGAGCAAGCCGACCCCGAACATGCGGGCTCGGCGCGCGGCGAGCAGGTCCCACACAGAGTCGCCGACAACGTAGCAGTCCTCGGCCGCCACCCCGAGGCGCTGCTGGCAAGCGAAGAAGAGATCGGGCGCCGGCTTCGCGCGGCTCACGTCGCCGCGAGCGACGACGACCATGTCCGGCGGGAGCTCGAGCGCCGCGAGCGAAGCGTCGATATCCGGCCGCCGTCCGGAGGTGGCGATGCCGTGCGGCACGCCCGCCTCGCGCAGCTGACGGAGCAGCGCGACGGCCCCCGGGAGCGGGCGTCGCTCCGGTAGGATCTGCTGGAAGATCGCGCCGTGGCGTTCCTGGACGAAGCGCGCCTGCTCGGCCGCCAGCGGATAGCCGACCTCGCGCGCGACCGCGCGAGCGAAGAGCCCGCCGCTCATCCCGATGCGCCGGTGCACCCGCCAGGCGTCGATCGGCATGCCCGCCTCGGCGAACGCGCGCTGCCACGACAGGACGTGGGCGTAGACCGTGTCCACAAGGGTCCCGTCGAGGTCGAAGAGGATCGCGTACACAGCGCTCTCGCGGTTCACTGGATTCACCTCCTCCGGCGCCGGGATGCCCGCGCCCCCGGCGCGCTTTGCGCTGCGCGCGCCATGCCGCCGGCGTCACACGCCGGTGGGGTAGGTCTCCGGCGGCTCCCTCTCTGCCCGCGGCGCGAGGTGCAGGGGCCGGACGGCCTGTGACTCGTCCACGAAGAGGAGCGCGTCGTAGCGGCGCGGCAGCACCGTCGGCACGTAGTTCCCGTACCAGTCGTACTCGGGGTGGTAGACGACGCCGACGGCGCGGTGGCCGCGCCAGGCCAGCGACTCCTGCGGCAGCCGCCCCGGCTCGAAGATCAGCAGCTGATCCCGGCCGCCCGTCTCGTGCAGCAGGTCCTCCCAGCTCTCGGGCCGCCCGACCGGCAAGCGCATCACCTCCATCGGCGCGTCCCACTCCCGGGCGGCGATCACCGTGCCGCGGTGGGTGCCGAAGGCGACGAGCGCGACGCGCTCCTCTCCGTGGCGCTCGCGGGCGAGCTGGCCGAGGTTCACCTCACCCCGCTCCGCCATGTCGGTGAAGCGCGAGTCGCCGATGTGCGTGTTGTGCGCCCAGACGATCGCGCGCCCGCGCGGGCCGTGCTGCTCGATCAGCCGATCGAGCGTCTCGGCCATGTGCCGATCGCGGACGTTCCAGGACTCCGCGTCGCTGCGCACCATCGCCCGGTAGTAGGCCTCGGCGTTCTTGACCACGAGCGCGTTCTGCTCGGCGACGAAGTGCCCGTCGCGCCCGTCGGCGCCGAACGCCGGCGCTCTCCTGCGCACCTCGGCGAGCAGCCTGACGGCCTCCGCCTGGCACGACTCCGGTACGAGCACCGTCGCCCTGGCGTACCCCTGGGCATCGTCGGCATACGGCTCGAAGCAGCGGAGCGCGCGCCGCGCGGCCGGAAGCGCGTCGGGCGCGGCCCCCTCCAGGTAGCGCATGACCTCGCGGAGCGAGTCCCAGAGGCTGTAGACGTCGAGCCCGTAGAAGCCGACCCGCTGCTCCTCGGACCGACCCTCGTTGTACCTGCGCAGCCACTCGATCAGGTCGGCGACCTCCTCGTTGGCCCACATCCAGGTCGGCCAGCGATCGAAGGCGCGCAGCACCGCGCGGGCGCTGCTCCCCGCGTCCGCGTAGCCCTTCACATACCGGTTGACGCGGTAGCAATCGGGCCAGTCGCCCTCGACGGCGATGAAGGAGGCGCCCGCCTCGACGATCAGCCGCCTGGAGAGCTCTGCGCGCCACGTGTAGAACTCGCGCGTCCCGTGCGTCGCCTCGCCGAGGAGCGCGCAGCGCGCGGCGCCGATGCGCTCGATCAAGGGGTCGAGATCGGCCGTGGAGCGCAGCGGCCGGGCCAGCGCGCGGAGCCCGGCCAGGAGGTCGGGCGTCGCGCGCGTCCCCGGCTCGATGAGGCGTCGCAGCCGCGCCATGATGGGATCCTCCTGGGGCACCGCGGCGGAACGGCAAGCTCGCGCGGGGGAAGGGCGCGTGTGCAGGCCGCCTGGCGGCGGAAGAAGGGCCGCCCGGCGCCGCCGAGCCCGTGCCTCCGCGGGCGCATCGCCGCCGGAGTCCGGTTCGTCCTTCGATCACGAGCAGGCGATCAGACTCTACGTGAACGCGACGCGACGCGACGCGACGCGACGAAACAAGTCTTGCCCCAAAAGTGTCGCTTCCTCGGATGTCCCGCAGGTGTGAGCTTTCGTGATGTGTTCCCGGAGACGAACCGGATGGATGACATCGACTACAAATTTGTTGAACATTTGCATCCTGACCAAACGCTGCCCGCTCCGGTCGTACGATTCATAGCGATAAGCGTGATCGAACCGCCCTCCGCCGGGAATGTGCACTCGAAACATGGAGGCCTTCATGTCTGTCCGTTCTCGTGCCTCGCGCAAGTTAACCGCTCTCGCGATTCCCGTCCTCGCCCTCTTGAACTTCCCTGGCTGCGCTTCAGAAGTAGGATCCGGAGGTGCCGGGGGAGATGCTTCGGGCACAGGCGGCGGGACGCCGAGCGGGAGCGGGGGAGTCACCACGGGTGGAGGCTCCGCGACCAGCGGTGCTTCCGCGACCAGCGGAGCCGCCAGCACGGGCGGCGGTGCTCCGACGGGCGGAGCCGGCACGGGCGGCTCCCCGACTGGCGGGGCCAGCGCGACCAGCGGGACTGGCGGGGCCAGCGCGACCACCGGGACTGGCGGCGGCGCCTTCACGTGTACCCTGCCCACGTTGCCTGAGCCGAGCGGTCTGACCGAGGTAAACGAGAAACTCCCGGATCCATTTACGTTCTTCAACGGAACGAAGGTCACCACCAAGGAGCAGTGGGAGTGCCGCCGCAAGGAAATCCTGGCAATGGCAGCCAAGTACCTCTACGGTCCAGTTCCCGCCGAGCCGGATGAGGTGACCGGAACCGTATCCGGAGGTAACGTTTCAATCACCGCCAAGGTGGGTGGAAAAACAGAGAGCTTCTCGGCGACTATCAGCGGATCCGGCAGTGTGATCGCCCTCAAATTGTCGGGTGGGATTTTCCCTTCGGGCAGTAAAACGCTGTCGTTTGGGAGCGGCTTCGAGGGCAAGATTAGAAATCTCTTCGGCTTGTCCGAGGTCAACACCAACATCGCCAACGGGTGGATGATTGACCGGGTGATGGACGTGTTGGAGCAGAACCCGGGCAGCGGGCACGATCCCACGAAGGTGATGGTGTCGGGGTGCTCCGGGTGCGGAAAAGGTGCTTACCTGGCGGGTGTCTTCAGTCGTGCACCGGTGGTCGTCATCGTGGAGTCGGGCGGTGGTGGTGTAGCCAACCTGCGTCAGGCAGAGTGGTTCAGGCACGGTGAAGGTGGTTCTGTTTGGCAGTGCTCAGACGCCAAGCCTCAGAGCATCGACAACCTTGAAGACAGCGGCATCTGCGGACCCTGGGTGACCAGTGCAGCCCGTTGGCTCCGGAGCGACCCCTCGAAGGTGTACAACCTCCCCTTCGATACGCATATGCTCCTGGCGACCATCGCTCCACGGTATCTGGTGCACTTCACGAATGCCAATGGCAAGAACTCATGGTGTCACCTGGGTGGAACCTGTGAGGCGCTCTCCGCATGGGCAGCAAAACCGGTATGGAAAGCGCTCGGTGTCCCGGAGCGCATGGGTTTTCAGATGTACAGCGCAAACCACTGCGGCGCATCGGCCTCTCAAACCGCCCTTGCAGGCGAGATGTTCAAGCGAGCGTTCGAGGGCAACACCAGCGCAAACACGGACGTGTTGAACATCATGGACAATGGCGTTCAGCAGCCGGTCAGCGAATGGAAAGACATGTGGATTGACTGGGATATGGATACCGTGCTGCAGTAGTGATGCCCTTGGGGGGCATGAAAGCCGTTCTGGCCTTGCCCCCCATTCGGCGTGGTTCCCGGGCGTCGGTCATTCGCCGGCCAGGCCCGGCTCGCTCGCCGGCGACGAGCACGAGCACGAGCAGACGACCAGACGCTGCGAGATCGCGATGGGCGAGGCCTTGCTCGAAAAATGTCACCTCATCGGATGCCCCCCGGGCGCACCTTGGGTGCGAGGCGTCCCCGCAACCGATCAGAGTGAATTACAGCGGTTGCATCCAAGGTGGATATCTGCCGCTGAGTTGAAGACCTCCCACGCCGGCGATGCGATTCCCAGCCGTAAGCGTGATCGAACCGTCGTCCGCTGGGAATGGGCGTCCCATGATGTCGTTCCGATCAAACTTCTCCCAGCTTCTCCCCCTGACCGCCCTCCTCCCCCTGTTCGTCGCGTGCGGCCCCAGCGATGGTGGCGTCACAGTTGATGAGGATGACACCACCACCACCACCAGCTCCGGCGGCCCGCCCAGCGGCTCTTCGTCGGCTGGCAACACGTCGTCCGTGTCCGGCACCGGCGGCGGCAGCACCAGCGGCGTGACCTCGGGAACGGGCGGTCCGTCGACGAGCGTTTCGGGGGCCGGTGGGTCGGACCCGACGGGCGCCGGCGGCTCGGACCCGACGGGCGCCGGCGGCGCTGACCCGACGGGCGTTGGCGGCTCGAACCCGACGGGCGGCGGCGGCTCGAACCCGACGGGCGGCGGGGACACGACGCTGGTCGGAGTCGAGACCCCCGGCGAGGACTGTGCTGTGCCGAAGATGCCCTCCTTCGGCGAGCTGAAGGCGTACGACAAGCTGCACGATCCCTTCACCATGCTGGATGGTACGAAGGTGACGACACGCGCGCAGTGGGTGTGCCGGCATCGTGAGATCTCCGAGCTGGTCCAGCACTGGGAGACCGGCCCGAAGGAGGTGAAGAAGGCCACCGTCAAGGGCAGCTTCGCCGGCGGCAAGCTGACGATCAACGTGAGCGGCGGCGCCCAAAATGTCTCCTTCTCCGTGAGCATCTCCCTGCCCAGCACCGGCTCACCTCCCTATCCTGCGCTGATCGGGCTCAGCAACGGCTCGCTCGACAACAACCATCTGAAGCAGATGGGCGTCGCGATCATCAACTACGATCACAACGGGGTGCAGCCGGAGAGCGACCGGAGCGGCGGCATCTTCTCCAAGTTCCATGGGAACGCGGAGAGCGGCGCCCTGATCGCCTGGGCCTGGGGCGCGAGCCGCATCATCGATGCCCTCGAGTCCACGCCCGACGCGCAGATCGATCCGAAGCGGCTCGCCATCACGGGCTGCTCCCGCAACGGCAAGGGCGCGCTGATGGTCGGCGCGATGGATTCGCGCTTCGCGCTGACGATCCCGCAGGAGTCTGGCTCGGGCGGCGTGGCGGCGTGGCGCGTCTCGGAGGTCGATAACAAGGGCCAGACCGGCAGCGCCGGCGTCCAGAACCTCACGAGGACTTACGGCGAGCAGAAGTGGTTCAGCAAGACGATCGAGCAGTTCGGCAGCGCGGTGACCAAGCTCCCGCTCGACCACCACCAGCTGGTCAGCATGGTGGCGCCTCGCGGCCTCCTGATCCTCGGGAACCTCAACTACGAGTGGCTGAGCACGAACAACGCAGATCAGGCCGGCGGAGCCGCCAGGCTGGTCTACGAGGCCCTCGGCGTGAAGCAGAACATCGGGTACGTCGACAGCGGGCACAACCACTGCGGCACGGACTACAAGAACGGCGAGCAGGCCGCGATCGACGCCTTCGTCAAGAAGTTCCTGCTCAACGACGCCAGCGCGAACACCGACGTCTGGAAGCCGAAGAACGAGCTCGACAAGGCGAAGTGGGTGGAGTGGACGGCCCCGATGATCCCGTGACGGAACGTCGTGGCTGAGTGAAGGGCCCCGAGCACCGAAGGTGAGGGGCCCGGCGGCCCGGTCATGAGAACGCGTGGCCGGGCCGTTCTGCGAGGCATGGCCGAACCGCCCCGTCGACCCACCATCGCTCACCAACGCTAACGCTAACGCTAACGTGAACGTAAACGTTTACGTGAACGTTTACGTGAACGTTTACGTGAACGTTTACGTGGTCGTGAACGTGGTCGTGGTCGTGGTCGTTAACGGCCTGTCGTTGACGACCACGACCACGACCACGACCACGTTCACGACTACGACCACGTTCACGTTCACGACCACGTTCACGACTACGACCACGACCACGACCACGACCACGTTCACGACTACGACCACGTTCACGACTGCGTAAACGTTCGGAGGTAGGAGAACGCGGTGCGAAGCTTGGTTAACGCGTATGCGGGCGCACGGTCCGATCAGCGGAACGGTAGAAACGAGCGGAGGCGAGGCTCGTTCACTCCCAGCCCGAGCTGCTGGCCGCGCCCAGGAACGCGCTCACGCCGTAGACCTGGCCGCCGCGCATCTTGAACATGTGCATGTCGGTGTTCCCCATGAACATGGTGAACCCGACCCCGATTCCCCTCTCGACATCGGCGAAGATGAGGCGAGGGGGCAGCGCGGGTGACCCCGAGCCCGGCTGGCCAGGATCGCAGCTCGCGCCGGCGCTGCACGTGAACGACCCGCCGCCGTTCTCGATGCGCTTGCAGTTGCTGACCGTGTTGCAGACGCCGCGCGGGAACATCCAGAAGTACTTCTCCATCCAGCCCTCGAGCTCGTCCCGCGAGTTGCGCTCGTTCTCCGGAACGGGCTCCTCCCACTTGACGGTATCCCCGCTCGCGATGATGGCGCCGGTGTTCGAGGCAAAATTTTGCCCGGAGACCTTGTAGTCCCCCGGCCGCACGGCGATGGTCTCGATCTCGGTGATCTCCTGGCCCTGGAGCTTGAGTCGAAGGGCGAGCGGGATGTCCATGCTGCCGTCCGGCACCACGGCCTGGCTCGCGGAGCTACAGGTCTCGGTGTCGAGCGCGCTGTGAGCATATTTGAGCGCCCCTGCGGTCTTCCAGAGCCCTTCTTGGCCGAGCGTCAGGGCTTTGCCATTTTCCGTGAATTTTACGCTGTTGGCGAGGGGCAATGTCGACGGATCGTGCGCCGCGAGCGCTTCGAAATAAGCGTCGATCGTGCTCTTCAGGAGCTCGCGCGTGCAAGCCGTGGAATTCCCGCCTCCGCCCGTCCCTGCCCCTGTCGCTGTCCCGGTGGTCGCGCTGTCGACCCCGCTTCCAGCGGACATCGCTCCCCCGCCTGCCCCGCCTGTCGATGATGCGCCGGCCCCGCCGCTGCCCGTCGCGCCGACGCTCTCACTGGTCGACGTCGCGCCCGTGCCGCCGCTGCCGCTCGTTTCCGGCGTAGGTGGTGTGTTGGCGCCGTCTCCGCCGCAGGCGATGAGCGCGAGCAACGGCAGACAGGCAGCGAGGGAGCGACACACAGAGAGGGTGGATATCACGCCATGGTCAGCCATATCCTCGGCTACATCTCCCACGTCGGCACGTCAAGGCCATCTTGCCTGCAGCGATCGCGCACCTCTCTTCGAATGTTCGAGTGCTCCTCCGAGACAGAGAAAAATATCGTCACAACGTGCCCGTCACACGCTGGCCCGGCCTTGCTCGCCGCCGCTGGACTGGCGCTTGCCGCTCCACGGGCGCGCGTGCTCGGCGCACCCACGAGGCCGGATACCGGACAGGAAATGCCCGAACGGCACCCGTGCCTGCGCCTGAGGCGCAAGAGAGGGCGGGTATGAGACGGTCTGCGGCTACAGGGGCGGCGCTGCGCGTAATCGCTGCGATTCACACCATGGCCGCCTGCTCGGCGGGCGTGGACCTGCACGAGGAGCGTGGGGCGGACGAGCCCGCGGTGTCCCTGCTGGGGGTCGCGACACCGAGGCTGGGCCGCCACCGGTGGGAGGCAGTCCGCCTGAATGACTTCGATGCCGACGGCATGGGAGACATACTCTGGAGCAGCAAGGAGCAGAACCTGATCGCGATCTGGCTGATGGAGGGGAGCCGGCTCCTGGCGCCGGGGGCGTTCATCCCGGGACCCATCGGCCAGGGGTGGGAGGCGGCCAATGCGGGCGACTTCAACCGCGACGGCATGGCCGACGTCGTCTGGCTCAACGCAGGCCAGAACCTGGTGACGATCTGGCTGATGAACGGAAGCCAGCTGCTGGCGCCGGGGCCGGTGCTCCCAGGGCCGCCCGGCGAGGGATGGACGGTCACCTCGGCGACCGATTTCAACATCGATGGGATGTCGGATCTGCTCTGGAACAACGAGCGACAGAACCTGATAACGATCTGGCTGATGGACGGAAGCCAGCTGCTGGCGCCGGGGCCGGTGCTCCCAGGGCCGCCCGGCGAGGGATGGTCGGCGCCCACCGCGCAGGACGTGAACTACGACGACATGGGGGATGTGTTCTGGAACAACGTAGAGAAGAACCTGATGGAGATCTGGCTGATGGATGGCGCCCAGCTGCTGTCGCCGGGGCCGGTGATCCCGGGGCCGCTCGGCCGCGGCTTCCAGATCGTCACGTCGTCGGACTTCAACCTCGACGGCATGGGGGACGTGCTCTGGAACAGCCCCGAGCAGGGCCTGATGGCCGTGTGGCTGATGGACGGCGCCCAGCTGCTGTCGCCGGGGCCGGTGATCCCGGGGCCGCTCGGCCGCGGCTGGCAAGTGCGCCCCGGCACCGACGTGAACTTCGACAACATGGCGGACGTCCTCTGGTACGCCGTCGGGACGAACCAGGCGGCGGTCTGGCTGATGGACGGCACGCAGCTGCTCGCTCCCGGGCCGGTGATCCTGGGGCCTCACGACGGCGGGTGACGCGGCCCCGCCGCGCGCCCAGGCACGCGGCGGCGCGCTCGCGTCAATGCCGCCGCTCGTTCTGGACGCGCGACTGCGGCAGACCGGCGCGGCTCTTCTGGAGGTAGCAGATCTCGACGAGCGTCGGCCACAGCTCGAGCGAGCCCTTGAACTGGCTGATCACGTCGTCGACGATGCGGACGAGGTTCTGCTGGAAAAAATCGGGCTCGAACCCGTAAAAGGTCTTCTCGAGGGTCACGGCGAAGCGGCGCAGGGCGTCGGCGCGCTCGTGATTCACCGTCGCCGCTGCGGTGCCCAGCACCCGCGCATGGAGCGCTGTGATCCGCCCGAGGATGCGGTCGCAGTCCTCCGCGGTCACCTCGCCGCCGTAGTCGAAGCTGATGCTGAGGTCCTCGACCTTCGAGAGGGTCGACTTGATCTTCAGCTTGAGGAGGTTCGACACCTCCTCGTTGAACACCTCCGCGGCGAGCGGGCTCCGCATGTAGTTGCTCTTGATGTGCGTCTGGGCGGCGTCGACGTGGGCGGCGGCCACGCCTTGCTGCTGGATCCAGAGCCGGTAGATGTAGTCCTCGAACCTGAGCCGCGTCGGAAAGAACGGTGGAAGACCGAAGCTGTTGTCATAGCCGGCCACCCCGCAGTCGATGCGCCAGTTCTTGTTGGTGACCGCGGGGCGGAAGTTGACGAGGACGTAGACGTCGTTCAGCTCATCAAGCTCCACCTGCCCCTCGTCGTCGAGGAACATCTCCACGTAATCGATGGCGTCGATGTCGTTCGTCCCGGACCGGAACGTCTGCGCGACCTTGACCACCGCCTCGTCGGGCACCTCGCCCGGGTCGAGCAGCAGCGAGTTCTCGCAGACGAGGCCCTGCGTGGCGTTGGTCTCGAGGTCCATGGCGCTGTCGCGGAGCAGCTCGCCGCGCGCGTGGTTGGCCGGGACGTCCGCGACGCGCCTGCCCAGCACGTCGAGGAACGCGGCCAGGATGTCGAACGACTTGCGGGTGAAGCCGTCGCCGTTCGCCTTCAGGAGCTTGCCACGGCAGACCTCGTCCTGATCGAGCGACTCCGGGCTGTGCTCGACCAGCGCATAAGGCCGCATGTCGTCGTCGGCGCTCAGCATGCGGGTTCCCAGCGTGTACATCAGGGTATAGTTGCGGTTCCCGCCGTAGCTCGGCCTAAACAAATTCCTGACGAGCGGCTCGAGCTTGCGATCGCGGAGCCGCTGGTTGAGGTACGCGATGAACGCCTCCTTCTCGCGCGGACCGACGTAGTAGAGGTCGTTGTAGGTCGCCGTCGCCTCGAGCAGAGCGTAGTATTTCTGCTGGTTGTGGACGTTCGAATCGTCGAAGACGACCATCGGGATCGCATGTCCGTTGCGCCAGAAGTGCTCGTCGTAGAGGTGGATGGTCTCGCCCACGTCGCGCAACCGGTACGTGGGGATGACGAAGATGGGTGGCCTGTTCTGCATGACAGCCCCAAAGCTAGGTCCGCCGGCTTCAAGAAAACGTCAAGAGCCGCCCGGGCGGCGTCAAGAAGTCATCAAGCACGGGGCGCTCGTGGGCACGTGAACACTTCGCTTTTCAGGAGGGGCGGATCGTGCAAACGATTGTTCTGTCGACTCAAAGCACGTCGTGTAGCGGCTGGGGGCTTGACGTTGTCGAGGCGTTTCGATTTCCTCCTCTCTCATGAACGGTGTGAATTCAGCTGCCGGAGCTGCTGGCGAACCCGCGAGAACCCGGCGTTCGGCTCGGTCGTGGCTCGGCCGGCTGACGTTGATGGCCGCGGTCTCGTCGTTCCTCGCGTGCGGCTCGGGCGATGGGGACAGCGCCAGCGCGGGCGACACGGTCACGGGGGGCCCGGGCGGCGCAACGAGCGGGACCTCTCACGGTGCGTCGGGAGGTCTGGGCGGAGGCAGCGACGGCGGCCGCGCGGGGGAGGGCGGCTCGGGCGGAGACACGGGCCCTGGCGCGACGTCGGGGGCTTCCGCCGGGGGCGCTGGGGATTCCGGAGAAGGCGGCGCCGGAGATTGCGAGAGCGGGCCGGAGGCGCTCGAAGGCAGCGTCCATCAAGGCGATCTGCTCATCGCGTCGGACGCGGACGCCCTCGCAGCGCGCGCTTACTCTGCCATCAACGGCATGATCTCGGTCAGGTCCGACTTCGCCGGGACGCTCGACTTGCCCAGCTTGCTCGAGGTCGGCGGTATCCGGGCCGAGGGCGGTGCCTCGAGCGGGGAGCTGGTCACGGCGAAGATCAAGGCGATCCGCATGCCGAACCTGGCGCGAGTTCGCGGTACGCTGTGGATCTACCTGGCGTTCGAGCTGGTGGAGGCCGATTTTCGCAAGCTCGAGGCCGTCGACGAGCGGCTCTGGATCCATCGAAACACGGAGCTCGCGACGCTGCGGCTCGATGCCTTGCGCAGCGTGGGCGAGGACGTACAGATCACCGACGACTTCAAGGTCCCGGCATGCGCTCTCGAGAGGATCGAAGCCAACCTGAGGGCGGCCGGCAACACCAGCATGAACATCTCCGGAGGCCTCCAGGAGAACGGCTGTGAATGCAGGCTCGTCTGCGGGCAGGGGCTCTGCTTGTAACGGGCGTCGATCCGTGGCCGAGCCGAGAAGGTGAGCCATCGTCATGAGGCAGGTGCGCGAGTTCTTTCGATCCGTGTGGTCCGAGCCACGAGCGCCGCACCCCCCTCGACGCGTCCGGATGGACTGGGTGCTCCTGGCCGTGTTCGCCGCGCTCGGGTCTCTCGAGGTGGCGATCCGGCGCGGCCTGCCGTGGCGGATCGCCTCGCTGGTCCTCTGCCTCGGGCTCTTGCCGACGCTGCTCTGGCGGAGAACCAGGCCGCTGGAGATGGTCGTGATCGCGTTCGGCCTCCTCATGGCGATACAGCTCGCCGTGATGGTGACCGGCAGCGCGTCGCCGGGGCTGTACGCGATGGTCTACATGGTGCTGCTGCCCTACTCGTTGTTCCGGTGGGGTACGGGGCGTGAAGCGATGATCGGGCTGCCGATCATGGTGACCTCGGCGGCGCTCGACATGATCCGTTCTCATGCCAGGACGGGCGATGTCATCGGGGGCTACGCCGTCCTGCTCTCCACGATGGCGCTCGGCGCGGCGGTGCGCTATCGGGATCGCGTGCGTCTGCGAGAGCTCGACGAAGCCAAGCTGGCCGAGCGAGAGCGTATCGCCCGCGACCTGCACGACACCGTCGCCCACCATGTATCGGCGATCGCGATCCGCGCGCAGGCTGGCCTGGTCGCCGCGTCGTCTCGCCCCGAGGCTCCCGTCGACGCGCTCCGCGTGATCGCGGACGAGGCATCTCGCGCCCTCGGCGAGATGCGCACGATGGTCCGGCTCCTGCGTCGCGGCGAGTCGGCCGAGCTCGCGCCGAGCCCGCGGGTCGCCGACCTCGGGCAGCTCGCAGGCACGTCCGCCACGGGGCCTTCTGTCGAGGTGAAGTTGACCGGGAGCTTCGATGACCTGCCATCGTCGGTCTCCGCCGCGATCTTTCGCCTCGCGCAGGAGTCGATCACCAACGCTCGCCGACACGCTCGCCATGCGACCCGGATTGACGTGGAGGTCACGGCCGACGACACGTCCGTACGTTTGCGGGTCACCGACGACGGCCAGGGAGCCCACGGTGGCCAGTCGACGTCGACGGGATACGGGTTGGTCGGCATGATCGAACGAGCGACGCTGCTCGGGGGCACGTGCCATGCGGGCCCGGGCCCAGAGCGAGGCTGGACGGTGACGGCCGTACTGCCTCGGAAAGGACAACCCAGTTGAGCATTCGCGTCATCGTCGCCGACGATCAGGAGATCGTCCGCACCGGGCTCAGCATCATCCTCGACGCCCAGCCCGACATCGAGGTCGTGGGCGTCGCCGACAACGGAATCAAGGCCGTGGAGCTGGCGCTCGCTCTCCGTCCCGACGTGTGCCTGTTCGACATTCGCATGCCCGGGATCGACGGCATCGAAGCGACCCGACGGCTCGCCGGCCCAGGGGTCGATCCTCCCCTGGCGGTCGTGGTGATCACCACCTTCGATCATGACGACTATGTGGTTGGCGCCCTCAAGGCCGGCGCCCGCGGCTTCCTGCTGAAAGACGCCGGTCCCGAGCTGCTCGCGCAGGCCATCCGCGCCGCCGCGAGCGGCGACGCCTTGATCGCTCCACGCGTCACCGCCCGCCTCCTCTCCACGTTCGCCGCCTCCAAGCCCCAGCTGACGCGAGCGCAGCCCGGGGAGTCCCTCACGGCCCGCGAGGAGGAGGTCCTCCTCACCGTGGCCCGCGGTCGAACCAACGCCGAGATCGCCGACGAGCTCCACATCAGCCTGAGCACCGTCAAGGCGCACATCGCCAGCCTCATGACCAAGCTCGGCGCGCGCAACCGGGTCGAGATCGCCATCTGGGCCTACGAGACCGGTCGCGTCCGGGACTGACCCGTCGGCCCGGGGCGAGGTGGCGGTGCACCTGGCCGAAAGTACGATCGCCCCGTCGGGCGATCGGCCGACTCGGATCCGACATTTGCGCCAATTGCGACGCAACCATGGCCGTCCCTAGCTTGGCGGCATGACGAACGAGAGCACCACGGCCCCCTCGGCGAAGCGAGACTGGCTCGTACCCGCGCTTCTGCTCGGCCTCAGCGCGGTCCCTGTCGCAGCCGGCGCCTTCCGCCTGGCCGAGCTGAGCGCCGGCGCCAAGGTCACCCCGGACAACGCCCGCTTCTTCGCTGCGCCCGTGCCCATCGTGCTGCATATTTTCAGTGTGACCGTATTCTCGGTCCTGGGTGCGTTCCAGTTCTCCTCGGGCTTTCGCCGCCGGAAGCCTCGCTGGCATCGCATGACGGGGTGGGCCGTCGCCCCGTCGGGGCTCGTCGCTGCCGCTTCGGGTCTGTGGATGCAGGCATCCTACGAGCTCCCCAAGGGGGACGGCTACGCCCTCGCCGTCCTCCGGGTGCTGTTCGGCTCTGCCATGTTCACGTCGCTCGTGCTCGGCCTTGTCGCCATCTGGCGGCGCGACTTCGAAGGGCACGGCGCCTGGATGCTGCGAGGCTATGCGATCGGTCTGGGCGCGGGGACTCAGGTGCTGACCCACGTACCGTGGGTGTTGCTCGTCGGCGTGCCGAGCGAGGGCGTCAGAGCGCTCCTGATGGGCGCCGGCTGGGGGATCAACGTCGCCGTCGCGGAGCGGATCATCCGCAGGAGAGCGACATCTCCTCGGAAAGAAAGACAGCCGGGCGCGCAGCTGCGTCGCCCGGCCGTCGTTCCCGCGATCGCTCGACTTATCGGATCCAGCGATTGACGATGTTTTCGTACAGCTCTTGCTGACCGCTCGTGAGCTTGACCTCACCGCCGGCGTTGCCGATCTCGGCCAGCTGCTCCAGCGTCAGCTTGCCCTGCTCGAACTCGGCGCCCTTGCCGCCGTCGAAGGACGCGTAACGCGCCTTGCGCATCGCCTCGAGCGGCGACTTGCGGATCAGGTCATCGGCGATGAGGAGCGAGCGGGCGAACACATCCATGCCGCCGATGTGTCCGTGGAAGGTGTCGATGAGATCGCTCGAGTTGCGGCGGCGCTTGGCGTCGAAGTTGACGCCGCCGCCCTGGAACCCACCGCTGCGGAGCAGGATGAGCATCATCTCGACCGTCTCGTTGATGTTGTAGGGGAACTGATCGGTGTCCCACGCGTTCTGGTAGTCGCCGCGGTTGGCGTCGATGCTGCCGAGCATGCCGTTGTCCGCGGCCACCTGCATCTCGTGGTCCATGGTGTGGCCGGCGAGCGTCGCGTGGTTCGTCTCGAGGTTGAGCTTGAAGTCCTTGTCCAGGCCGTGCTGGCGCAGGAACCCGATCACGGTCTCGGCGTCGAAGTCGTACTGGTGCTTGGAGGGCTCCATCGGCTTGGGCTCGATGAAGAAGACCCCCTTGAAGCCGCGCGCGCGCGCGTAGTCGCGGGCGATGGTCAAGAAGCGAGCGAAGTGCGCCTTCTCGCGCTTCATGTCCGTGTTCAGCAGGCTCATGTAGCCTTCGCGGCCGCCCCAGAACACGTAGTTCTCGCCGTTCAACGCGATGGTCGCGTCGAGGGCGTCCTTGAGCTGCGCGCCGGCGTAGGCCAGCACGGAGAAATCAGGGTTCGTGGAGGCGCCGTTCATGTAACGCGGGTTGGAGAACAGGTTCGCCGTGCCCCACAGCAGCTTGACGCCCGACTGCGCCTGCTTCTGCTTGGCGTACTCGACGATGCTCTGGAGGCGACGCGACGTCTCGGCGCGGTTCTCGCCCTCTTCGACGAGGTCGATGTCGTGGAAACAGTAGTGCGTCGCGCCCAGCTTGGTGATGAACTCGAAGTTCGCGTCCATCTTCATGCGAGCGCGGGCCAGCGCGTCCTTGCCCTCATCCCAGGGGAAGTTGATCGTCCCCGGGCCGAACGGATCGTGCCCACGTCCGCAGAACGTGTGCCAGTAACACACGGCAAACTTGAAGTGATCCTTCATGGCCTTGCCGGCAACGACGCGGTTGGCGTCGTACCACTTGAAGGCGAGGGGGTTGTCGGACTCGGGCCCCTCGTAGGGGATCTTGCCAACACCCGGGAAGTACTCTCTGTCTCCAGTGACAACGGTCATAAACGGATCTCCAGCTCGTGGTTTGCGTGTGCCTTAGTTCAGAGGGCGCTTTCGACAACGGTGTCCGCGGCAAGCCCCAGGGCTCTGGTCTGCGGGCCAGGGTGGAGGCGGCGTCTCCACGCCCAGGTTGGGCTTCCAGGCATGTTGCGTTTGTTGTGGCTCCAGCGCTCCTCAAGTCAGGTGAACCACCGGCGCGCATCAATTGCGCGCGTGGCGGAATCGGCGGGCTAGCAATAACATGGTGCCGGGTCGGAGGCTAGGGCGGGCCTCCGGCGCCGGGGCCTCGCACCGTCGACTCTGGCTAGCTGTGCCGCGTCAACCTGCCCCGCGCGGACGAGCCGCTAGGCCTTACCGAGGTTGCCTGCGTTTCCCTCGCTGGATCCGTCGAGGCGCTCAGGCTGCCGCCCTCTGCGACGCCGGCCGTGTTGGGCGAGCCGGTCCGCGGTGGTGGTCTCTTACAGCTACATGGCATTAAAGCGCCTGGCGGCGGAACTCGACGTGGGCGGCGCCTGGGCGCCTGGGCGGGGCCAAGCGCTGTAGTACATCGGTGGCCTCGCGAGGCAGGAGCTCACCGGCATCGTTTGCCGCCGGCCGCGCTCGCACGGACGCTTGGGTCACGTACCAGGTCAGCGTGTGCGTGTCAACGCTCGCCAGGACCCGCGTGACGAGGGGGCGGAAGGGCGCAGAGGAGGCGTTGCCGAGCCGCCCGGCCCCCGGTGAGGTGGCGCGTCGCGCGGGGCAGGGACGGGCAGAACTCGCGTGAGACGTCCTGTGCCCTGCGTGCGGAGCACGCAGGGCACAGGACGTTGATGGCGCTCAGACATCTGCCCGTCCCCACCCCGCGCGACGCGCCACCTCGCGCCACCTCACAGGGGGCCTACGGGAGATCCTGGGAATCATCGCGCGGCGGTGGGTGAGCGGATGTCCGCCATCGATGGCTGTTCTGGGTCAGGGTGCTGGCGTGGCTTCCCTGCCGGCGAGATCTCCGCACAGGAAGCGGAGAGCCCGGGAGCGTTCCTCGGCGCCGAGCGGAGATTCTGCCCCATGAGGGGCCGGTCAGCGCTGTAGCGTGGCGAGATGTCGAGACGATGCATGCGAGTCATCTGGTCTTTGGTTCTCGTCTCCCTGCCCCCGGGCTGCGTTGGCGAGTCGGGCGGTGAGGTGTCGAGCAGTGGCGGAGGCGCATCGAGCGGGAGCGGGGGAGGGGTGTCGAGCGCGACCGGCGGCGGAGCGTCGAGCGCAAGCGGGGGAGAGGCATCGAGCGCGACCGGCGGTGGAGCGTCGAGCGCCAGCGGGGGAGGGGCATCGAGCGCGAGCGGCGGTGGAGCGTCGAGCGCGAGCGGGGGAGAGGCATCGAGCGCGAGCGGCGGAGGCGCGGGCGGGGATCCGGGACCTGGCGCGTGCGGCGTCACCCGGGACCGCGTCCGCATCACCGAGGTCGACGTCGGGGGCCGCGTGATCAACAACGAAGACGAGGCCGCGCTGAAGCCGCTCGTCATCTCGCCGATACCGTCCGGCGGGTCGCGCCTGGCATGGATGAGCGACGACGGGCAGGTCCACGTCGTCCAGCTCGACGCCGATGACAAGGCCGCGGGGCGCCCGTTCGGGTTGCCGGCGAACGACTTCGCCGACCTCTACGCTGACGACAGCGGCGGCGTGCTGCTGCTGACCCGCGACGCAGAAGGCGGCGGGACACTGAATTGCGGAACGCCCTCGAACCTGTGCGGTACGCCGCCGTCCCCACCGATCGCCTGTCACGACATGTACATGGTCCGCTTCGACGGCGAGCGCGCGACCTGGGCGACGAAGCTCACGAGCTCGAGCGCCGCGCTGCCGCCCTACTCGACCGGACCCGCCGGGCCCGATGTGTACATGATCTGGTGGTACGCGCACCACGGCCGCATCGCCTTCGACGGCTCGCGCTATGCGGGCTATTTCGGCGCCGCGATCAGCGTCTCGCAAGGCGGGTGCATCAACATCCATCAGGGCGATCGCATGAAGGTCGTCGACGCGAGCGGGGAGCTGCAGCGGGACGGCTTCGACTGGGGCTGCAGCCACAGCGGTTACGAGCGCATCCTCTGGGACGACAGCGCCCGGAAGTTCGTGACGGTGTGCAAGACCGACAACAACAACCGCATCGCGTTCGCGCCGAATTACAAGACCATCTATCCGGTCGATCTCGCCTACTCGAACCTTGGAAACCTCGTCACGGCGGCCGGCGGCGGCTACTGGCTCACGACGAGCAATATCCGCTCGGGCCAGCCGGCGGGCGCGAACGGGCTCGCGGACGTCCGGCTGCTCCACTTCACCGACGGCGCCGCGGACAAAGACATCACGATCGCCAGCGAGGCGGGCATGAACCACCGCGCTCCGCACCTGGCCGCCTATGGCCGCTCCCGCATGCTCGCGGCCTGGGAGACCACGACGAAGGCCGGCGATATCGCCCGCAACGACGCGGCGCGCGCGCTGTACCTGCAGACGCGCGATCGCGCCACCGGCGAGGCCGAGGGCGAGCCGCTGGAGGTCGACGTGCTCGGCAATCGCTACCAGGACTTCGTCGCGTTCCCCGACGGGAGCGTGGCCTTCGCCGCGCCCGGCAGCACGAACACCTCGATCCGCGTTCTGCGCGTCCTGCCCTGCGAGTAGCGCGCGCCGCGCGGGCGACTCGCCACCTCCACAACGACGCGGCGCGCGCCGCGACGCCCCCGGCCGCCGACGGCGGGCCGCGAGCCGGCCCGCGCGCCTGGGGAGAGGGGCAAATCGACCTTGACAGAACTGTGGTCGATCGCGCTTTCTGGACCGCCGCGTCGCGCGTCGTGACGGCGGATCGAGCGGGACCCGTATGCGCCATGGAGTGGATCTCTTCGCGACATTGCAGCAGATCGTGCGACGGGCCATGGCGATCGCGCCGCGGGCGCCGCGCGGCAGCCTGCTCCTCTGCGAAGGGCACCGCCTCGTCTACAGGGCGCTCGAGGGGTTCGACGCGCTCGCTCGGCAGGGGGTGATCCTCTCGACCGAAGCGTGCCTCGCCAGCGAGAGCGGTCTGCGCGCCCCGCGCGCGGCGCCAGAGGCAGCGGGCGGGATGTGCGTCGTCGGCGCACATGCGTGGTATGAAGCGCACCTTCCTCTCGCGAGCGCGGCAGAGGGGGCCGTGCCCGCCGACGCGGGGGTGCTGGTCGCGCCCGTCGTCGTCCGGGGAGCGCCGGCAGGCTACCTCGCCCTGGAGCAGGCGACCCTCGAGCCTCCGCAGGGCGAGCGCCGCGCGATGCTGGAGGTGTTCCTGGACGCCGCCGGGGCCGCGCTGGAGCGGCACAGGCTCTATGACGAGAAGGCGAGACTGGCACAGGAGATTCGCCTTCTCGAGCAGGTGCTGAACGCGGTGGGCACCACGGTGGAGCCGCGCCACCTCCTGGACACCCTCGCTCACGGCATCAAGAGCGTGCAGATCGACCAGCAATGGGCCTCTGTGGATCTGTGGCTGGTCGAGGACGCCGGCGGCGGAGAGGGCGCCGCGGCCGCTTCGGGCGAGCAGGAAGCCCGCGTGTTCCGTGCCCGCCGTTCGGCCCCCATGACGTACTTCCACAACATGCGCGACGGCGCGGTCGACGCCGCGCGCTGCCTGGGCATCTCCGTGGATTTCCGCGTCGGCCCCGCCAGCGGCCCGGGAGGCCAGAGCGAGATCCTCGAGGACGGCATCCGCCGGGGCGTGGACGGCATCATCATCGCTCCGGGCGCCCCCGAGGAGGCCGAGGAGGGGTTCCGGCGGGCGGCGGAGGCGGGGATCCCGGTGGTCGTCGTCGACACGCCGCCGGTGCCGGGCAGCCGGGCCCCGCTTTATATCGGCACGGACAACGTGGCGGCGGGCAGGCTGGCGGGCGAGGTGATGCGCCGGCTGCTGCCGAGCGGCGGGGTCGTGGCGCCGCAGCGGCCCACGAAGGACGCGAACAACACGCGCGAGCGCATCGAGGGGTTTTGCGCGGCGATGGAAGGGGCGGAGTTCACCGTGCTGCCCCCCCACCAGGACAACGACCACGACCAGGAGCTCGGGACGGTGCTCGCGCGGGCGGCCCTCCAGCAGCGGCCGGACATCGCCGGCGCCTTCGGGGTGGCGGGCGGCGGCGGGCCGGCCTGGGGCCGCGCCGCGAGGGAGATCGGCAGGGGCGGAGAGCTCAAGATCGTCGCGTTCGATCTCTTCTC
Organism: Sorangium sp. So ce693; assembly: GCF_051521375.1. Lineage (NCBI taxonomy): Bacteria > Pseudomonadati > Myxococcota > Polyangiales > Polyangiaceae > Sorangium > Sorangium sp. So ce693. The sequence continues at coordinate 8,098,754 of NZ_CP150347.1, read as the reverse complement.
CGCGACGGTCGCGCTGCTCCGCCGGGGCGCGATCCACGCGACGATCGTGCAGCGCGAGTACGACATGGGGTATCGCGCCGCCGAGATCGTCCACCGGATGATCACCCACGGCGTCGAGGCGACGCTCGCGGAGCTGCCGGCCTCGCGCATCATCCACACCGGCGTCGATTGCGTCACCCTCGAGCACACGCCGTGGTCCACGACGCTCAGCGATCACCTCGCGCTCGACGCGGCCCGCCGCGTCGCGAGCCGGCGCATCGATTGCGACGCGGCCGGCCGGCCGATCGAGGTGCTGTTGATCGGCGTGGCGGCGCGCAGCGAGCCCATCGTCGAGGAGCGCGTGCCCTTCTCGCCGCGCTCGCTGGTCGGCCGTGTGCTCGATGCCGGCCGCCCGATCGTGATCGATCCGGCCGGGCACGACGAGCGAGAGGACGCCTCCCTCCTCCGCGAGCACGCCGGCGCGCGGACGCTCGTCGGCGTGCCGCTGCGGGCGCGGGGCAGCGTCGTCGGCGTCCTCGTCCTGAGCAGCGAGCGTGAGGACGCCTGCGGGAGCGACGACGTGCCGTTCCTCGAGCGCGTGGCCGCCACCGCGGCCGTGGCCATCGAGAACGCCCGGCTGTTCAGCCGGATCTCCGAGCGGACCGCGGAGCTGGAGCGGGCCAACGAGCTCCAGGAGTCGATGCTCCGGACGATCCATGAGCTGTCGAGCCCCGTGGTGCCGATCGCCGATGGAATCCTCGTCATGCCCGTGGTGGGCACGATGGATGCCCAGCGCTCGAGCCGCTTCATCGCGTCGCTGCTGAAGGAGATCCACGAGCACGACGCGCAGGTGGTGCTGATCGACGTCACGGGGATGGCGGTGGTCGACGCCACGGCGGCGAACCAGCTCGTCCGGGCGGCGCAGGCGGCGGCGCTGCTCGGCACGGAGGCGGTGCTCGTCGGCGTGACCGCGGGAGCGGCGCAGATGATGGTCGCCCAGGGCCTGGACGTCGGCGCGATGGTCACGCACGTCGACCTGGCGCGCGGCTTCCGGTACGCCCTGGCGAAGACCGGCGGCCGCATCCTTTACCAGGGCTCACCGCGGCGGTGACGGGGGCCGACCGGGGGAGCGCCGGGCGGGCGGCTCAAGCCGCGCTCTCGACCGGCCGGAGCTTGCTCTGCTCCGCGCCGACGCTCGCGTCGACGCGCGCCGCGAGCATCGGGCGGAACGCGGCGCGGTACGCGAAGGCGAGGTAGAGCTCGATGGCGAGGATGAACCACGCGAGCGGGTTCCCCGGCGCGAGGAACGTGTGGAAGGCGACGATGTTCACGACGATGGGCGCGAGGAGCGCGAGCGCGAGGGGGACGTAGCGGTTCGAGAGCAGCAGCGCGCCTGCGACGACCTCGGTCCCCTTGATGAGCGGGAACATGTACCCGGTCGCCGCGAGCGCGCCCCCGAAGCTGGCCGCGGCCTCCGGAGCCGGGGGCTGCGGCAGGAAATGCAAGAAGCCGTTGAGCCCGAACACGAAGAACACGAGCCCTAGCAGGATGCGGGCAGCGGCGGGGGCGAAACGCTTGACGTTGTTCATGATGAGCCTCGCTGAGGTGTGGCGGGCTCTCCCGAGCGGAGCGCCCATGCCTTTCCTGATGCGCCCTCGCGACGCCCGGTGCTATCGTGCAACGGCTCAACTCAACGTTGCGCTGGCGCAACCTGGCGTGAGCCCTCGTCCGACGCCGCCCGCCCCTCGTGAGGTCCTATCATGCCCAGCCCCCGCGCGGCAGCCCGAGCGCGCCCTGCCCGGGCGCCCCAGCTCGATGAGATCGCCGCGTTCGCCAGGGTGGCGGAGCTTGGCTCGTTCACCGCCGCGGCGGAGCAGCTCGGGGTCCCGAAATCGACGGTGAGCCGCGCGGTGACGCGGCTCGAGGACGGCCTCAAGGTGCGTCTCCTCCAGCGGTCGCCGCGCGCCGTGGCGCTGACCGACGCGGGCCGTCGCTTCTTCGGCGACGTGGCGCCCCACATCGCCGGTCTCCGCGACGCGGCGCAGGCGCTGGACGCCTATCAAGGGCAGCCTCAGGGCACGATACGGCTGAGCGCTCCCCCGGATGGTGGGGAGTCTTTCCTCGGCGAGATGCTCGTCGAGTTCGGCGCACGTTACCCGCTGCTGTCGGTGGAGGTCGACATGTCCACGCGCCGGGTGGACCTCCTGCGCGAGAGCTTCGACGTGGCGATCCGGGCGATGCGCGAGCTCCCGGACTCCTCGCTCGTCGTGCGCAAGCTGCTCGACTCCTACGTGCAGCTCTTCGCTGCTCCTTCGTACCTCGCGCGCCGCGGCATGCCCCGCGCGCTGGAGGAGCTCGCCGACCACGAGCGGGTGGTGTTCCTCCCCGATGCCCGGCGCGGCCAGCAGCCCGTCGACGGCGCCCGCGCGGTGCGCGACGCGATGGCGACCGGGCGCATCGCGACCGACGACTTCCAGCTCATCCGCTCGCTGCTCCGGGCGGGGGGCGGTATCGGGCCGCTCCCGCGCGTCCTCGCCGCGCCCGAGCTGGCGAGCGGGCGCCTCGTCCACGTGCTGCCGGAGTGGTCGCAGCGCGCCGGGACGGTGTACCTCGTCTATCCGAGCGCGCGGCACGTGCCGCGGAACGTGGTGGTGTTCCGCGACTTCGTCCTTGCCTGGGTGAAGCGGCTCGCGTGCTAGAGCGGCGGTCACCCGCTTCGGATACGGGCCCATCTCGACGTTTTCGGTGCTCAGCGCACTGGAGTGCGCTTCCGCGCCGAAAACGCCGATCTGGACCCGTCTCCTGTGCGGGTGACCGCCGCTCTGCGACGCTCGTACTAGGCTCAGCTGAAAACCGCTCTATGGCTGGTTGTCGATCATCTTCTGGAGGGTCGCCGCGATCTCGAGGAGATCGGCGTCCGCGCCTGTCGTGTTCGCGGCGAGTACCGTCTCCCGGGCGGCCGAGAGCGCGCTCGCGCGCCCTCCGGCGTCGAGCTCGACGAGGTGCTTGAGCGCCTCGGCATACGCGATGATCGCCGCGGCCTTCGTGAGGTTGCCGTCGTCGATCCCGAGCCCTCCGAGCGTGGTTTGCTGCACGGCCTCCCTGGCCTCGCCGGTCGCCGCGTCGCGCCAGGTGACGCGGACCCGGTAAGGGTCGTTCGCGCTCGGCAGCGACGGGTCGCACGGGCGGAGGATCTGATACAGCATCATCGAGTCGTTCGGGGCGAGGTGCTGCGTGCGCACCTTGGCCGGATCGGGCGAGTACTCCTCTCCATAGAACTTCTGGATGCCGAAGTACGGCGGCAGCGTCAGCTCGATCCTCACGTCGCGCGCGGCGACGAGGAGCGTCTCGGCGAACCGGTCGACGAAGACGCGCCTGGCCTCGTCGGCGCTGTCGAGATAGACATACGCGCCGCGGCCGGCGTCGGTGACCACGTCCATGAGCGTGTCGTTCACGCCGTCGCCGACGCCGACGCCGACGAGGTAGATGCCTTCTCCGTCCGCGTCCTCGGCGTTCGCCCCGATGATCGCCTCCTCGGTCACACCGGCGTTGGCCTGTCCATCGCTGATCAGCACGACGCGGTTGATGCCGCCCGCGGTCCTGTGCGCGTTGGCGAGCGCGTAGCCCGCGGCGAGGCCGCTGTTCAGATCGGTGCCTCCGTCGGCCACGATCGCGCTCGCGACGCCGAGGAGGACGGGGTCGTCGGGGCCCGAGGCGACGTGGCCTTTGAGCACGGGGCTCTGCCCCGTATTCCACGTGACGGCGTTCACGACGTCGCCCTCGACGAGCGTCGACGCGATGGCCCGGACGGTCGCCCTCTCGAGCTCGATCGGCTCTCCCGACATCGATCCCGAGGTGTCGAGCACGAGCGTGATCGTCATGGGCTCTCGCGCGGCGGGCGCCCGGCTCGACTGCACCGCGATCTGGAGCGCCAGATCGCCCGTCAGCACGCAGGAGCCGAGCTGCGATACGATCGAGAGCTCTCCCGGATCGGCCGGGGCGAACGAGTACCGGTAGTAATTGAGGAACTCGTGCGTGCGGACGACATAAGGGTCGACCTGCGGCGCGCCGCGCTCGATCTGGCGGCGGACGATGACCGGAGATGCCATCGAGTTCGAGTCGTCGGACGAGAGGTAGAGCGTGAGCGGCGTGGAGAGGTTGACCCCCGCGCACGAGCCGCCGCTGGCCTGCGGCGTGAGCCGGGGCCCGGCGTCCCGTGAGCTGCCGGCCCCGCTGCCCGCCGTTGCGCCGCCGCCGGTCGCCGCGGCGCCCGAGCCGCCGCTGCCGCCCGAGCCGCCGCCGGCCGAGCCGCCGCTGCCTGCCTCATCGCCGCACCCGCCGGCCCCGTCGCCGCCGCCGCCGGCCCCGCCTTCGGCGCACCCGCCCCCGGAGCCGCCGCTGCTGCCTCCGGAACCCCCGCTGCCCGTGGCGCCTCCTTCACCCACCGGCGGCTCGCCGTTGGGGTCCGTGAAGCCGCCGCTCGAGCCTGCACTCGTGCCCGTGCCCGCGCCCACGCCCGCCACCGGGTCGCGCCCGGAGCCGTCTCCCTCGCGGGTCGCGCCGCCGCCGCAGATCGCCGCCGGCGCCTCGCCCAGCTGGAGCGGCTCGTGCGGCGGCGCGTCGCTCGACGAGGAGCAGGCGATCGACAACGAGGCCGGGATGATGAGAGCGAGCGCTGTACGCTGAAACTGTGCCATGAACACCTCCACGGGCCGTGCGCTCTCGCACGGGGGGTGCCAGGTAAAATCGTCAATCATTCCGGCGATGGACACCTCGTTGCGCCACGGTGTTCGGCTCATAGTGGCCTGAATCGATTCGAGGTGTGCCAATGTGCGATGGGCGCGTCAGCCGCGCGCCGGCGAGGAGGGGGAGCCGAGCGCCCGAGCGCCCTCACGGGTCTGGTCCACGCGGAGGCGCCACATGGCCCGGGATCGAGCGCGAGAAGGGCGCGGCGATGACCGCAATGCCGCCGCGGACGGTGGCTCGGTGTACCCTCCCGCGCCGTGCGTGCGTTCGAGAGTGCCGTGCTCCACCCGCGCTGGCTCGCAGCCGTCGTCGTGCTCGCAGGCGCCCTGACCGGGGGTGACGCCTGGGCGGAGGCCCAGCGCCTGCGCATCGCGTACGAGGCGCACGACGGCTGTCCCGACGCCGAGGCGTTCCTGCGCGAGGTGACCGCGCGCACGGACCGCGCCCGCGCCGCCGCGGCGGACGAAGCGGCGCTCGACGTGCGCGTGCGCATCACCTCGAGCGAGGGCAGGAGCCGTGGCCGGATCACGCTCGGCAAGGGCGAGGACGCGCGCGTCCGCGAGGTCGACGGCGCGACGTGCGGCGAGGTCGTCGCGGCCCTCGCGCTCATCACGGCCCTCCGGGTCGACCCCACCGCGTCTCTCGATCCGCAACCGCCTGCCGCAGGGCCGCGCTCGTCCGAGGCTCCGGACGCCGGAGGGGCGCCGGGCGCCGGAGGGGCGCCGGACGCCGCTCCACCCGCCGCCGCGGATCCAGGCGGTCCTGCGCGGCCGGCCGCGGCTGGCGTCTCCGCCGAAGGAGCGCCCGGCGCGGGGAGCCCGCCGCAGCTTGCGCCGCCGCCCCCGGCCTCGCCGCCCCCGGCCGCGCGCCCCGCGACCGCGCCGATCGGCCTGCCGTCACCGGTCGCTGGGGCCTCGCGCTCTCCGCAGCCGCGGCGGCCCGTGGAGCGCCCGTGGACGCTCGGCCTCCAGGGGAGCGCGGTGTCCGGGGTCGCCCCCGAGGCGCTGCTCGGCGGGGGGCCCTTCGTCGAGCTGCGCGCCGATCTGGGCCTCGGCGCGGCGTTCCGCGTCGCTGCCGAGGTGGCCTCCACCGGCGCTGTCGATGCCGGGCCGGGCGGCGCCCGCTTCCTGCGCGGGATCGGCCGGGTCGACGCCTGCGCGGACCTCTTTCGCCCGGCACGCCGGCTCTCGCTCGGGCCCTGCGTGGGCGCGGAGGGCGGCTTCCTTCATGGCAGCGGGCTGGTCGGCAAGGCGATCTCCGACGTGGAGGAGGGCACCGTCCCCTGGGCCAGCCTCGGGCTGCTCGCGCGCGTGACCGCCTCGCTCGGGGCCCTCGTGCGGGTCGACGCGCAAGGTGGACCGGAATTTCCGCTGGTGCGGCGATCGTTCGTGTTCGAGAACCCCGCGCAGCTCATCCACGAGGTGCCCGCGGTCACGTGGACGCTCCGCGTCGGCGCCGGTCTCTCGCTCTGATCACCGGCCGCCCGGCGCGCGACGAAATTGTGATCCCCGGGGAGAGACTCGGAGATTGCTACGGCGGGAGGCTTTGTCATGAGGCTCTTGCACGCCGTATCTTCGCTCTGCTGCTTCGCGGCGCTCTCGCTCATCGCCCCTGGGTGCGGGATCACGATCCTGGGCAAGGGCACCGACGCCGACGAGCAGAGCGGCGGCGGCAGCGGCACAGCGGCCGGCGTCGGGGCGGGATCAGGCGTCGGAGGGGGGGATCCCTGCCTCCCCGGCATCCCGGTGACGTCCCAGATCCCGCGCCTGCTCGACCGGCAGTACGACGCGGTGGTGCGGGATCTGCTCGGCGTGACGACGCTGGCGAGCGCCGGCGACCTCCCGCCGTCTGCGCTCCTCGTCCCCGACTTCGAGGGGGACATGACAGACCCCGCATGGAACGGCTATCTCGCGGCCGCCGAACACGTCGCCGCCGAGGTGATGGGCGGGCCGAACAAACCCAGGTTCCTCGCCTGTGATCCGGCGGCGCCGACGTGCCTGGAAGAGACGATCATCACCTTTGGTCGCAGGGCGTTCCGCCGTCCTCTGCTCGAAGAAGAGGTGCAGAGCCTGCTGCGGCTCACCGCCGTGGAGCCCCGGGGCACGCCCGATGAGATCGCCGAGGCCATCCTCTTCGCCTTCCTCGCTTCGCCCTCGTTCCTCATGCGCCCCGAGCTGACGCAGGACCGCGAAGGAGACGCGATCAAGCTCTCCAGCCACGAAGTGGCGGCCAGGCTCTCGTTCCTGCTGTGGGATTCCATTCCAGATGACATCCTGGACGCCGCGGCCGACGCTGGCCAGCTCGCCACCAAAGCGCAGATCCTGGCGCAGGCCCAGCGGATGATCCAGGACCGCGAAAAGACGGCGCCGGTCGTGGCCCAGTTCCATCGTGTTTATGCGGACATTCGCACGGGTTCGCGCTGGGGAGCGATCGAACACGACACGACCCGGTTCCCCGACTACTCCCCGGATGTGGTCGCTCCGATGATGGCAGAGATGGACGCCCTCTTCGAGGACGTGGCGTTCGAGGGGGGGGCGTTCAAGGACCTCTTTCTGAGCAACGTCGGTTACGTCAATCAGGACACCGCCCCGCTCTATGGGCTCGATGCGGCCGACTACGGCGCGGAGCTGACGCGGGTGGAGCTCGATCCGAACGAGCGGCCGGGCTTCTTGACCCGCGTCGGGTTCTTGAGCTCCTACTCGCGCTATGACGCCACGAACCCGATCCTCCGGGGCGCGTTCGTGTCCACCAGGCTGCTCGGGGTCAACCTGGCCCCCGTGCCCGGCGCGAGCGAGACGCCGCGGCCTCCGGGCGAGTTCTCCACGGAGCGTGAGGTCGTCGATGCGCTGACCTCCTCCACGAACTGCGCGGTATGCCACGACACGTACGTCAACCCGCCGGGCTTCGTGCTCGAGAGGTACGACGCCGTCGGCAAGGTGCAGACCATCGATCCGCTCGGCGGCGCCATCGACGGGACCGCCGATGTCACCTTCGGCGCCAACAACGTCAAGAGGATCACGTCACCCATCGAGCTGATGAACGAGCTCGCCGCCGATCCGGGCGCCAGGCGCCATTATGCCGAGCGGTGGGTCGCCTTTGCCACCGGGCGGACGCCCAACGGGAACGACGCCTGCGACGTCGACGGGCTCAGCGCCAGCCTGTCTGTCGATGGCTATACCCTCCTCGATCTGCTCACCGATCTCACCCAGACGGACTCTTTCCGCCTGCGCGTCGTGGGAGACTGAGGAGGGAATTCGGTAGGACGAAGAGTCTGTCCGCAAGTACCTCTGCGACCTGCCGAACGCCATCGGGGTGAACGCCGGCGCCGACGGCTTCCCGCGGCGTCCTGGCGCAGCCGGTGACGGGTTCTTCCGGCGGCTTGAGCAGCGGCACCTCCGCGCGTAAGGTTCGCCGATGAAGCTCCCGTTCGACAACACCTACGCCCGCCTTCCCGACCGCTTCCACGCGCGCGTCTCCCCCGCCCGGGTCCGCGCGCCGCGCATCGTGAAGGTCAACCGCGCGCTCGCGGAGGTGCTCGGGCTCGACGCGGAGCAGCTCGCCTCGGCGGAGGGGGCCGAGGTGCTCGCGGGCAACGCGCTGGCCGAGGGCGCGGAGCCGATCGCGCTCGCGTACGCGGGGCACCAGTTCGGCAGCTTCGTGAGCCAGCTCGGGGACGGGCGCGCCATCCTGCTCGGCGAGGTCGTCGGCAGGGACGGCAAGCGGCGCGATCTCCAGCTCAAGGGCGCGGGGCGGACGCCGTTCTCGCGGGGCGGAGACGGGCGCGCGGCGCTCGGGCCGGTGCTGCGCGAGTACGTCGTGAGCGAGGCCATGGCGGCGCTCGGCGTGCCGACGACGCGGGCGCTCGCCGCGGTGACGACGGGCGAGCCGGTCTATCGCGAGGAGGTGCTCCCCGGCGCGGTGCTCACGCGCGTGGCCGCGAGCCACATCCGCGTGGGCACGTTCCAGTTCTTCGCCGCGCGGGGCGACCGCGAGGCGCTGGCCACCCTGGCGTCGTACGCGCTCTCCCGGCACTACCCCGACGCGGTGGGCAGCGGCAATGACGCGCTGGCGCTGCTCGAGCGCGTCGTCGACGCGCAGGCGACCCTTGTCGCGCGCTGGCTCGGCGTCGGCTTCGTGCACGGCGTGATGAACACCGACAACACGTCGATCTCCGGGGAGACCATCGATTATGGGCCGTGCGCGTTCCTCGACGAGTACGATCCCGCGAAGAAGTTCAGCTCGATCGATCGGGGCGGCCGGTATGCCTTCGGGAACCAGCCGCGCATCGCGCAGTGGAACATGGCGCGGCTGGCCGAGGCGCTCCTGCCCCTCCTGGCCGAGGGCGAGGAGGAGTCCATCCGCCTGGCGACCGAGCGCGTGGAGCGCTTCTCCGCGCTCTTCGTCGCAGCGCACGAGCGCGTCCTGCGGGCCAAGCTGGGGCTCGCGCGCGAGGAGGAGGGCGATCTCGCGCTCGCCGCGGATCTGCTGGAGCGCCTCGCGTCGAACGGCGTCGATTACACGGTCTTCTTTCGCCGGCTCTGCGCTTCAGCGGCCGATCCAGCGGCCGATGCGCAGGTGGCCGCCCTGTTCGCGGAGCCCGGCGCCTTCCGCGACTGGGCCGAGTCGTGGCGCCGGCGGCTCGCCCGGGAGGAGGTCACTCCCGAGGCGCGCGCGAGCGCGATGCGGCTCGTCAACCCGGCGTTCATCCCGCGCAATCACCGGATCGAGGCGCTCATCCAGGCGGCCGTTCTCCGTGACGACTTCGAGCCGTTCGAGACGCTGGTGCGGGTGCTCGGGCGACCGTACGACGATCAGCCGGAGAGCGCTCATCTGAGCGAGCCCCCGCAGCTGGACGAGCGTGTGCAATACACGTTCTGCGGGACCTGAGTCTCTTCGAGCGCTCGGGCGGTAACCACCCTCCAGGAACCGGCCACCATGAGTCAGAGGAAAGGCAAGCCGCGCTCCGCGTCAGGAAAGAAGGGCCGGCGCGACGCCCGCAAGGACGGTGTGGGCCGCGTGCATCTCACGATCCTTCGCGACCCCGTGAGCGGGAATGAGCGCGTGGCGCTCAGGAGCCCGGTGTTCCGGGAGGCCTGGCAGAACGACATCGCGGCGGCCGCGGCCAACACGGCCTATGCTGCACTGCGCGGGGAGCCGAGCGTGGATGGCGCGGTCGAGCTGACGCGGGACGCGATGGCAGCGACGTCGCGGCTCGCGGCGGGGCTCCTGGCGCGCGCGCCCGATGGCGCGGTGGCGTGCAGGGCGGGCTGCGATCACTGCTGCCATCAATCGGTCGGGGTCACGCCGCCGGAGGCGCTCGCGATCGCCGATCACCTGAGGTCGACCCTGTCCGACGCGGAGCTCGCGCGCGTGGCTCAGCACGTGTCCGGGTGCCACGACAGGACGCGGAGCCTGCCGTCGGCAGAGCGGTTTTCGCCGGACCACCCTTGCCCCTTCCTGCGGTCGGGGCGGTGCTCGATCTACGAGGTTCGACCGCTCTCCTGTCGAGGGATGAACTCGCTCGACGCGGGAGAGTGCGCGACCAGGCTGCGGGACCCCGAGGCGCGCGCCGCGTTCCTGGCGCGCGGCGTGGGAGGGCGCTCGTTCATGGAGCCCATTCGCGGCGTCCACGCCATCAGCGCCGGCCTGCAGCTCAGCCTGTCCGAGCTCTTCCGCCTCGACATGCGCCCCCTGGAGCTGACGGCGGCCATGCACCTGCTCCTGAACGGGCCCGACTCGCTCGCCGACGCGTGGATCCGCGGGGAGCGGCCGTTCGAGTCGGCGCGCAGCGCTGACCAGGCGACGGATCCCGGCCTGGGCGAGCTCATCGCAGCGGTGGGTCTCGCGCCCGGCCGGGCGCCGTGAACGGCTCGAAGCGGGGTGCAGGATCTTGGGATACGGGCTCAGCCGCCAGGCAGGCGAGTGAGGCGTGCGTCATTCACCGCTCGAGCCAGCGCGTCCTCTCACGCGCGAGGCGCGCGACCGCTGCCCAGTCGATCGGCGCCGCTCTCCGCAGCTCGTGGGCGGGCGAAGCCGGGTTTTCCCACATGTCCTTCGCGCCGAAGAGCACCTCGACGACGGCTGGGTCCTCGTCCCACGCGACGGGCGCGAGGTCGTCGAGGCACGTGGTATCGATCGGAGCCTCGGGGTCCGCGATGAATTTCGCCATCATCTGCGTGCCGCACGGCGCCGCGCCGGGGGTCTTCACGGGGGACTCGAACGCGACGCCGTGCGGGCTCCAGGGCACGGCCACGAACGTCTGATGAGGCGCGGTGAGCTCGTCGGCCGAGAGCTCCGCCAGATCGATGGGCGTCTGCGGGTCGAGCAGGCCATTCATCGCCAGGATGGGCACGGTGGAGTCCGGCCACCCGCCCCAGAGCCGGTCGTGCGGGTAGCGCGGCCAGGCCTCGTAGAGCTGGCCGAGCTCCAGCGCCTCCCGCGGGCAGAAGCGCTGCGCATCGCAGCGCGCCTGGAGCTCGGCTGGGGTGGGGGCCGGCTCTTCCCACAGCTCGGAGAGGGCCACGTGTGTCCCCAGGAGGATCGATCCCCGCGGCTCGCCTCCGCCGGGCTGCGACATCAGCTCGAGCAGCGTCTTCATGTAATGGCCGACCACCTGCACGTCGCCGGGCTCGCAGCGGTCGATGCGGTAAGCGAGCGGGAAGAGGTGCGTCCGCAGGCTCCGGATCTGCACGAAGAGCGGAGCGATGGAGGCGAACAGCGCGACGTCGGCGCCGAGCTCCGCGCAGTGGCCTTCTGCGAGCTTGCCGAAGAGCGCGTCGAGCTTCGCCCAGGGCTCGGGGCCGAGCTTCGCCCCGCAGACCGGATCGGCGGCGCAGATCGCGGACAGAGCCTTCGCCACCGGATCGAACTGGGTATCGTACCGAGACAGGCGCTGCGCGCCCGGCGATGCGACCGAGTCGAGGACGCGTGGAGGTCGAGCGCCGTGCCCTGTGTGCCCGCTCGTCCGGTTTCCGCTCAACGGCGGTGCTGTTTTTCCGGCCGGGCCGCAGGGCCGAGGAGGCCCCCGGCCCGCCCGGGAGAGGGCCTTCCGCTCAGAGGAGCTTCATGTACGCGACGATGTCCGCCTCTTCCTGGGCGGTCAGGGTCGTTCGCCCCCCGAGGGGGGTGGCCAGGATGGGCGCGGCCTCGAACACCAGCTTGTAGTGGTGGACGACGTCCTCCAGCGTATGGGCCGAGTTGTCGTGGAAATAGGGCGCCGTCTCGTTGATGCCCCAGAGGGAGGTGGTCTTGCCGTCCCCCAGGCCGTCCAGGCTGCCGAGGACGAGGGCGTAGGCCGGATCGGCGGCGAGCATCGAGAGGATGCCGTTCTCGAGCCGCGGCTGATAGACGGCGATCAGCGGGAAGAACTGGTCTGGATCGGAGCAGAGGAAGCTGCTCCCGTCCGAGGGGCAGACCATATCGTAGCGGCGCATCGGGTTCGGCGTTGGCCGCGTCTCGGTGGTGCCGAGGACCTCGCCCGAGAATCCGGTCAGCACGCCCGTGATCCTCAGGAACGGCCCGAGGACGAACTGGTCGCTGGCCGTGTTCAGCATGGGCCCGCTGTGGCACTGGCCGCAGAGTTTGTTCGGGAGAAAGTGCTTGCGCCCGCGCTTCTCGGACGGCGTGCAGCCACGAGGCAGCTCGGGCTCGGGCCCGCCGTGAGCGTAGCGGCGCAGCTCCCGCGAGCTGAACAGCGTCCTCTCGTAATCGGCGATCTTCTCGAGCTGTCGCCGCGTGGGCGTGACCGTCGGCTCGAAGTGCGCAAGGATCGCGTTCGCGGCCTGCGTCTCGAGGTCGGGCTCACGGGTATCGAACGTGATGAGCGGATCGAGCGCCGGCGAGTTCTTGGTGGAGGCGATGCCTCGGAAGACGGTCACGCTCGTGGCCGCGGGGTCGTCGTGCAGCCAGATGTTCGGCGGCAGCGGGAACTCGTAGCGGATCGTGGCCTCGTTGAGGAGCCGCGTGTAGCTGTTGCCGACGCCATCGTCGCTGTCGATCGGGCGGAAGAGAGGATCGTGCGGGTTGGCCGCGTACCGCCGCTGCACGTCCGCCGGGGACAGCGTGCCTGTCTCCTCGCTGTGGCAGGTCGCGCAGCGGCGCCCATTGCCGCCGAATGTCTCTCTTTCGAAGAGCTGCTCGCCGCTCTGGACCCGATGCGCCTGGGCGGCGAACGCGACGGCCTCTTCGGAGTCCCACTCCTCCTCCTGCCCGACGCAACCCGCGGCGCCGGCCCCCAGCAGCGGGACAAGGAAGAAGAGACAGGCCATGAACACGCCTTGATGGGAATTGAACTTGAGTTGCATAAACCCTCCCTGGTAATGAACTGACAGGGGAGCATCGCCCGGAGCGATCCCGGTGTCGTGATCGCGCCGGTCGAGAGACGCGCGCCCATGCCGAGCGCGCAGCCATCATGTTCGATCTAGATCATGGTGAATTCGGGCGTCCGCGCGAGGTTGCGGCGCGCCGCGATAAGGACCCCCGGGTGACCTCGCAGGTATTCAGAAGAACGAAGGACTTCCTGGCTGTCAAGCGAGCTCAACCATTTCTTGCCCGTTCCACATGTGTGCATGTCGGGGCGCCCACGCACGCCGCGTTCTGCTCCTTTTGTGACGCCGCAGACGCCTCTGACGTCGCACCGACGGAGCCTCGAAAGCCTGGCCAGGCCGATCGAAGACCTCGCCATTCCCTGTCGTCGCGCCCGGAGCCATCCTCCGACGGCGCTCGCGGGGGATCCTTCGGGATCCTGCGCGGTCGGCGCGTGTTACCCTCCGACGGTGGCCATGGAGTCGCAGCTTACAATTGACGCCCTCGAGAACGGCGTGATCCACGTACGTGCCTGTCGCGCGCCGGAGATCCGCCCGATGCGGCGCGCCGCCGTGCACACCTATTCGGTCCTCGCCTTTCACCTCGGCGGCCGCGTGCGCGTGGAGCACCGCGGCGAGCTGGAGCTGACGGCGGGCCAGGTCCACCTCGTCCCTGCCGGTGATGCCCACCGGTGGCTCACGGCGAGCAAGGCGGATCTGCGCGGCGTGGCCTTCTGTCGCTCGTGCCTCCCCCCGGATCGCTTTCAGGAGCTGCTCGCCCCGCTCGATCGCGTCCGGCGCGGGGCTTTCCCCGTCGTCGAGCTGCCGACCCGCAGGCAGCCCCACGTGCTCGGCCTGCTCGAGGAGCTCGAGCGCGAGCTGTCGCGATCCTCGGGCATGCTGCCCGTCGTGGCCGAGAGCCTCCTCGGGCTCCTGCTCGCCGAGATCGTGCGCGCCGCCCCGCGCGACGCGGCTCTCCCAGAGGCCCCGTCGATCGTCGCCGAGGCGCTCGCCGTGATCGAGGCGCGCTGTCTGGGACCGCTGACCCTCGGTGAGGTCGCCCGCGCGGTGCGCCGATCTCCCGCGTACATCACGACCGCGGTGAAGCGGTCGACGGGGCGCTCTGTGGTGGCGTGGATCCTCGAAGGCCGCCTCGCCGAGGCGCGGCGTCGCCTGCGCGACACGGACGAGCTCGTCGAGATCATCGCCGAGCGGGTCGGCTATGCCGACGCCAGCCAGTTCAGCCGCCTCTTCCGCCGCCGCCACGGCGTGGCCCCGGCCGCGTGGCGCGCCCGCGAGCGCGCGCTGCCTCGCCCTGGGTGATCGTCCGGCAGGCCTGTCACGCCGAGCGCAATTTCCGGCCGATTCGAGCGCCGGGAGCCCTGGGGCGCGGCGCGCTTCTGACGCGACCGTCCTCGATCGGCTTCACCTGGACCGACACGGCGTGCTGGCGCGCCGCGCGCGCCGTCACCCCGGGCCCCGCAGCGCCTCGACCAGCGCCTCGACCAGCGCGCGCACGGGGAGCGAGGGCGACCGCTCGCCGAGCAGCTCGAGCACGTCCTCGTCGTCCTCGCCGCACGAGAGTTGTACGGCCGCGACCACGGCCCCATCGCGCTCGACCGCCAGGTCGAAGATCCCCTCCTCGTCGCTCACCGGCGCGCCGAGCAGCGCGGACAGCCGGCGGCCCAGGAGCTCGGCCAGCGGCTCGTCACCGTCGAGGCTCGCCTCGCCGGGCTCGATGGTGGCCTGGACCGCGCGCGTCGGCGCCCCGCTCACCTCGGCGCCCTCGCGATCGAGCCGGAAACGAAAGCCACGCGCCTCGAAGAACCCCGTCGTCACGCGCGCGATCAAGGCACGCCGCGGGCGCGCCGGCAAGCGGGGCGGGTGATCCACGCCCATGGCGGTTGGCGGGCGGTGACGGGAGCGTGTGGTCGCGACCCGGGTCGCTCAGCGCGCCGCGTACTTCATGACGAACGAGGGGTACCGATCGCCGACAATCGAGCCCGGCGCGAACGCGGCGTCGAGCTGCGCGAGCTCGTCCGTGGAGACGCGCACGTCGAGCGCCGAGAGGTTCTCGTCGAGCCGCGCGCGCCGGCGGATGCCGACGAGCGGCACGATGTCGTCGCCGCGCGCGCGGAGCCACGCGATGGCCAGCTGGGCTGGCGTGCAGCGCTTCCGGGCGGCCAGCTCGACGAGCGGGCGAGCTGCGCGGACGTTCTGCTCCAGCGCGTGTCCTTCCATCCGCGGCGCCACGAAGTGCGCGCCAGGGCTCGGCGCCGTCGCGCCGCTGAGCAGCCCGTCGGCGAGCACGCGGTAGGCGACGACGCCGATCCCGAGCTCGCGCGCGGCCGGCAGGATCTCTGCTTCGATGAAGCGGCACGCGAGCGAGTACTCGATCTCGAGCGCGGCGATGGGGTGCACGGCGTGCGCGCGGCGCAGGAGCTCCACGCCGACCTCGGACACGCCGACGTGGCGGACCTTGCCCTCGCGCACGAGGTCGGCGATGGCGCCGATCGTCTCCTCGAAGGGCACGTCGGGATCGGGTCGCCCGGGCTGGTAGAGGTCGATCTCGTCGACGCCGAGGCGCTGGAGCGAGTAGGCCGCGAACGTCTTCACCGTGGCGGGGCGGCCGTCCATCCCAAGGAACTTCCCGCCCGGGGTACGCAGCATGCCGAACTTCACGCTCACGAAGGCCCGGTCGCGCCGGCCTTCGATGGCGCGTCCGATGAGCGCCTCGTTGTGCCCCATGCCGTAGAAATCGGCGGTGTTGAGGAGGTTCATCCCGGCGTCGAGCGCCGCCTGGATCGTGGCGATGCTCTCGGCGTCGCTGTCGGCGCCGCGGCCGGGCGACATCCCGCCGCAGCCGAGGCCCAGCGCGCCGACGAGCGGGCCGTTCTTGCCGAGATGCGTGCGCGGTATCATGGGCATCGTTCGACCTCCTCAATGTTAGAGCGAACGCTCTAGCATTGGGTCGCCGCATGCGCACTGTCAACCCCGACCAGCACGAGAAGAAGCGCCGCGAGCTCCTCCGCGCCGCCCTGCGCCGCTTCGCCGCCGAGGGCGTGCAGGCCTCCATCGCGAGCATCTGCGCCGAGGCGGGCGTCAGCCCCGGGCACCTCTACCATTACTTCCCGAGCAAGGAGGCCATCCTCGAGGGCATCTTCCAGCTCGTGCTCGACGAGGCGACCGCGCACCTGTCGGGTGACGTGCAGGACGCGCGCGACCTCCCCGCGCTCGTGGCCGACCTCTACGGCGGCAAGGGGCCGTCCCTCCTCTTCGATCTGCTCGCCGAGTCGCAGCGCAACGCCGCGATCGCGGATCGGCTCCGGCGCCACAGCGCCGAGATGAAGCAGCTCCTCGCGAGCGCGATCGCGCGCGGACAGGCCGCCGGCCTCGTCGACGACACGTTGCCGGCGGCGGCCCTCGCGACGATGCTGCTCGCCGTGCTGGATGGCAGCAAGGCGATCCGGCTGCGCGATCCAGCCGTCGACGGCGGCCACGCGCGCGAGATGCTGCTCGCGCTCGTGTCACGCGTGCTCGGCAAACGGCCCACGTCGCCGACCGCAAGCTCCGCGGCGGCAGATGACAGACCGCGGTAAGGCGCCGGTGCGGATGGGCTACGTCAGTCGTCGGATACCGACCATGGCAAGCGCGCCGCCAATCGCAATGGGGAGAAGCAGTTGCCATGTGAACTCGGGACGTGTCTCCCTCGTGGCGTTGATATAGAACGCTATGCCGGCAATCAAGGTGATGACACCCCCAAGGATCAGGCAGAAATAGGCACCAAGCCTCTGCCAGATGGAGAGACTCGGCTTGGGCGCAGTGGCCGCCGGCGTGAGCTGGGGTAATGCCAGACGCCGCAAGGCGACGAATGCGGCCGGAGCTCCGATCCACAGGAGACCGTACTCTCCCAAGAGCGGTATCCGAGAGAGTGCGCCAGCCACTGCGAGCCCGAGGAGCGCTGCAGGCACATCCCAGAAGTGTAGCGTCGGGTTCCTTGGGTTTCCGCTTGCCATGTCGATCTCCCTACCAGACGTCATTCTGTTACGAAAATCGATCTGGAGGCGGAAGCCAGGGCGAGTGGTGACGACTCCATCAACTCGCCCACGAAGCAGGGGGCGATGCCGGAACCGAGCGCCTCGCGGCGCAGGTGAAGAGGCCTCGACCCCGCCCGCGCTCGCCGCCTCACCCGCCTGTGCCACGGAGCCCCGCCTCGGTGACGGCCCGCTCCACGCGGTCGGGCGACCACGCGCCGGCGTGGCGCGTGAAGAGCGTTCGCCCCTTGAACGCGCGGCCAGCGAGCTCCGCGGGCATGTCGGGCCAGCGCGCGACGAAGCTCCCCTTCGGCGCCCCCTTGCGCGCGGCGACCCACGGAGGCGCCCCGCCCTCGATCGTGAACCAGTCGATCACGCGCTCCACGTCCTGGGCCGCCTCGAGCCGCCCGATGAGCTTCGTGCTCGTGTTGCCGAACACGTTGTAATCCACGGATCGAGGGCTCTGGGTGCACAGCAAGCAGCCCACGCCGTACTTGCGGCCCTGGGTGAAGAGCCGGATCAGCGGCTGCTTGGCGGGCGGCTTGCTGCCGCCGGCAGGGATCCAGTCGCGCGCCTCGTCGATGTAGAAGAGGAGATTCACGCCGCCGGAGGTCGCGTCCACGGTCGTGATCATCCAGCGGTACAGCTCCGTCGCGAGGGCCGCGAGGAAGAAGTGCTTCTCGTCGTCGTTGCTGAGCGCGTTCAGGTAAACGATGTTGAGCGGGACGCGCCCGGGCTTCGAGGGCCGGAGCAGCTCGGTGAAGTCGAGGCGCGTTCCCCCCGTGAAGAGCCTCGCGGACGGGCCCTGCACGAACGTGTTGAGCTTGCGCGCGAGCCGCTCGCGCTCGGACTTGCGGATCAGGCTGTCGACGTCGTCGATGCCCAGGTCCTCGGGCGCGGTGACGGCGGCCACGATGTCCCTCAGCCGGACCGGCGCCGCGCGCGGCAGGTGCCGCAGCACCTGGTAGAGGAAGGTGCGCTGTGACTCCTCCTCGCCGCCGCACGCGCAGAGGCTGACGAGGTTGGCCGCCACCGCCACGAGCAAGCCCTCCTCCTCCTCGGCGCGGAGCGCGGGGTTCGTGATGTGGGAGAGCTCGCCCGCGCTCGGGAGCCGCAGGGGGTCGAGGCAGAGCCGCTGGCCGTGCGAGGACCCGGGCGTGAGGATGCGCGGCTCCATGCGCTCCCTCAGCTCCTCCCAGGCGCGGTGCAGCTCCGGCGGCACATCGGACGGCGGGCGCGCCTCCATCATCTGGACGAGATCGCCCTGGGGGTCGATCGCGACGACGGGGACACCGGCGCGCAGCGCCTCCTCGGCGATGACCTTGGCCATCCACGTCTTGCCGCTCCCCGCGGCGCCGACCACCGAGACGTGCGTCCGGAGCACCGCAGGGTCCACGCAGACGGGCGCGCCGCCGTCGTCGAAGCCGAGGAGCATGCCGGTGACGTTCGCAGTGCGGGCCTCCGGCGGCTTCACTCCCGCGTTGAGCGCCGCCGGGGTCGGGCGCTCGCCGCCTTGCGGCGCCTCCGGCGGCTTGACGCTGGTACCGCCTGGCGGCGCCTCCGCCGGCCTGGCGCTGGTACCGCCCGGCGGCGCCTCCGCGGGCGCCTTTCGCCCACGGCCCCGCGCCGGCGCCGGCGCCGGCTTCGGGCGCTCGACGGCCGGCTTCACGACCGCCAGCGCCTCGTCGAGCTCGGGATCGTCCTCCACCATCGGCTCGTCCGCGGCCGGCTCGTCCGCCGCCGGCGCGCTGGCGGCGGCGCGCTCGCTCCCCTCCGGCGCTCCGCCGCCGCGCGTGGCCTCGAGCGCCGTCCAGCGCCTGTCCCACGCGCCCACGTCCTTGTGGCCGAGCTGCGCGACGCAGGCCCCGGAGCGCTCGTGCTTGCAGCCGCCGCAGTACGCGCGGTCGCCCGGCGGCGGGAGCCCGCCCGCGCCCACCGCGTGGTCGGACCAGGCCACCATGCTGGCGATGAGCTCGTAGACCTTGCCGCGCTTCGCCTCGATCTCCTCCCAGCGCGCCTCCCGGACGCTGCGCGTGGGGTGCAGGTAGAACACCGCCACGTCCGGCCGCGTGCCGTGCTGGTGGTGGTGCATCAGCGCGTACGTGAAGACCTGGAAGAGATCGCTGTTCGGGGAGGTCGCGGGCGTGAGCTTGTAGTCCACGATGCGGTGCTTCCCGAGCCGCGGATCGAAGTACACGTAGTCGATCGCCCCGGTCACGTGGACGTGGACGTCCTCCCCCACGTGGAACGTCACGTCGACCCGCTTGCGCGAGTCCCCGAAGAGCTGCGCCCGGAGCTCCGCCGCGGGCAGGCCCGCCGCCCTCGCGTGCGCCGCGAGCCGCGCGAGCTCCTCCATGTAGAGCTGCACCGCCGAGATGAAGCCCAGCCGCAGCGGCACCGGGCGCGCCGCGAGCGCGTCGAGGTTCAGGCAAGAGGCGTTGAACCAGCGCATCAGCGCCTGCTGGAGGCCCGGGGCGTCGCCGGCGGCCTCCAGCGCCGCCAGCACCTCGTCCGAGCTCGCCGCGGCGGCGTTGAAGCGCTCCACCGCGGTGTGGAACAGCGCGCCGCAGCCGGGCGCCTCCCCGCCCTTGCGCCAGATGCGGCTCACGACCGTCCGCCCGTCCTGCCGCTCGGCCGTGGCGCGCGCGTCGAACCAGTGGAGCCTCGGGCACGTCGCCGCGACGCGGAGCTGGGTCACGTTGACGTGCACGAGCCTCACTTCTTGCCCCGCAGCTGGACGAAGAGGTCGTCGTCAGTCGCGGTCGCGTGGACGTGGCCCTCGTCATGGAGCGCCTGCGCCGTCTTCTTGATGTGCGACCACACCTCCGGGAAGCGCTTCTCCTGCAGCTTCTTCCGGCTCGCGAAGATCTGCGCGAGCTCCTTCGCCATCAGGCCGAGGCGCCACGACAGCTCGGCCATGATGTGCTCCCGCGTCTGCTGCGGATCCCACGCCGGGGGCGGCGTCGAGTCCCCGCCGCCCTTCACGATCTCCTCGGTGAGCAGCTCGCGCAGCAGCGGGTGCGCGAGCAGGAGGCTCTGGCGCTCGAAGGACGCCAGCACCTCGGCCTCGGTCACCTTGCGGTACTGCCCGCGCGGGTGCTCGATCTCGAGATCGTGGCTCCTCGCGGCGCCGAGCAGCCCCACGAGCGAGTCGAGCTCCGCGTGCCCGGCGAAGTCGAGGGTGAGGTGGAGGAAGCGCTGGCGGCCCAGCTTGCAGAGCGCGTCGTACGCGGCCTTGCCGGCGCCGCCGAGCCGCAGCGGCCGGCGCTCCTCGTCGGTGACGAGGATGCGCTTGTCCGTGTGCTTCGTGTCCTCGACCATGCGCTGGAGCGGCAGCCGCGCGCCGTGCCCGCTCGGCGCGCAGAGGAACGTCACGCCGGTGGTCACGATGACGCCGTCCGCGCGCTTCTCCTTGGCCACGAGGTGGTGCGCGGGGGCGGCCTTGCCGCGCCTCTTCGCGGTCGCGTGCTCGACGCTGAGCAGCGTCGAGGCGCCCTTGCCGGCGCACCTGGCGAGCAGGTGGTGCGTCAGGCTCGCGAGGTTGTCCTCGTCGGGCGGCAGCGACGCCTGCTGAAGCCGGCGGCGGGTCGTGCCCTCGACGAGCTTCTTCTTCACCTCGGCGTCGATGACGTCCTCGAGCCTCCCGTCCGGCTCCTTCGGCTCGCGCTCGGGGCCAGGCCACTCCTTGAGCCAGCGCTTGCCGCCGACGGCCGCGAGCCGATCCTGCTGCGCCTCCCAGCGGTCGCGCGCCCAGAGGATCGCGTCCCGCGGCCGGAGCTCCTGCACGCCGTCGAGGCGCCGCTCGAGCCACGCGCTGCCGAGCGGGAAGAGCCGATCGCGCTTGCGCGCGGCCATGAGCTCCTCGATCTCCTTCTCGTCGAAGCCGGAGAGCGCGGCGTCGAGCCGCCCCTCGAGGATGGCGCGGGCCTCCTCCGGCGAGATCATGTGCAGCTCGAGGATCCGCTCGGCGATGCGGTCCCACGCGGCCGCCGGGATCACCTCGCCGGTGCGCAGGGAGAGCATCGACTGCTTCACGCCGGAGACGATCACGACGAGGTGCTTCGCGCGGTCGAGCAGCGCGTGCGCGTAGGACATCAGGGCGCGCACGGCGTCGGCGTCGAGGTTGTCGATCTGGTCGAGGCAGAGCACGAGCGGGAGCTCGGCGAGGGCGCACAGGTGCGAGAGGACGTGGAGGACGCGCTCCACCGCGGCGTCGTCCGCGAGAGCGAGGCCGTCCTCCCCGGCCGCCTGGTCGAGCAGGCGCGCCTCGTCGGGCCCGAGGGTCTCGCCGGAGAGCCACAGCACCGCCGCCTGGGCGCGCTTCTCGGCGCCGGCGTCGCCGAGGCTCGCGTGCGACGTCCCGGTGAGGAACGCGTTGAGCACGGGGATGACCGCGTTCTGCGGGTCGATCTTGGCGCCGAGGCGGGCCAGCGCCTCCTTGCGCGCGTCGATCTCCCTGGGCCCCGTCATCATCTTGCGGCCCTTGAGCGCGCCCGTCCGGATGACGGCGCGGTTGAGGACCGTGTACAGGCGCGACTGCGTGTAGTCGCTGCCGCGGTGCCCCGCGAGATCGCTGACGGTCGCGCTGAGCACGTACCGGAGCATCCGCTCGGGCGAGGCGAGGATGTTGTGCAGGTAGACGACCGTCGCCCTGTCTTCCCCGGCCCACTGGAACAGCCGCGCGAGCAGGTGGCTCTTGCCGACGCCGGGCGCGCCGATGAGCAGCGCGCCGATGCTGATCGGCTCCTTCGCGGCGTCCTGCACGACGCGCACGAGCTTGGTGAAGGCGTTCTTGTGGATCGACTCGACCGTGGCCTCGCCGCCCCCGACGTCGGTGATGCGGTGGCTGCGGAACGGGTTGGTGCCCCGGACCGCCGCCAGGAAGCGCTCGAACGTCGGCTCCTCGCTCATGCGTCGTCCCTCCGCGCCACGTAGACGAACAGGTTCCCGCCCTCCACGATGCCGGCGTCGCGCTCCGCCTCGGCCATCTGGTGGTGGCGCCCGTCGGACGGGTCGAGCGAGTAGCGCCGCTGCCGCCGGAGCGCGCCGAGCTCCTTGTCGAAGGTGTCGCGCGGGATGTCGGGCAGCGCGGTGCGGAGCGCGTGGAGGGTGACGTAGTTGAGGCGGCCGGACGCGCGGTCGAGGGAGGAGAAGGCGGCGTCGAAGCGATCGGCGAAGGAGACGGCCGGCGCGCCGGGGCCGCTCTGGGCCGAGCTGACGGCGCTGCTGGGGGCCGAGCTGCCGTGGCCGTCGGCCGTGGGGCGGTCAGCGCCGTCGGTCGCGATCGCGGCGGGCCGCGCCGGCGCGCCGGCGGCCGGGAGGACGGCGTCTGCGAGGAAGAAGAACAGCGGCTTCTTCCCGAGCAAAGCGCCGATGGTGCGGGGGAGCCGGCGCTCGGTGATGCGCTGAGCGAGCGCTGCCTTGAACGCGCGGCCCAGGGGAGTCACGAGGCCCTTGGGGAGCTGCGCCAGGCCGACTGCGGGAGCGTCGGCCGTCCGCGCCGACTGGAGCTGCACCTCCAGGAGCCGATCGGACTGCGCGATCGCCTCCAGGTCCTCCGAGAGCAGCACCAGCGTGGCGCCGGGGGCTGGCTTCTTCTTGCCTCTCGCGGCGCGGGAGAGCAGCACGCGCGCCTTCGCCTCCTTGGTCGTCAGCGCCTTGCTCGTCACCGCGAGCGTGTCACCGGTCAGCTCCGTCAGCCGCTCGAGCGTCGGCGGGTACGACGCGCCGCCGAGCTGCTTCTGGGACTCCAGGACGCCGAGGAGCCTCGGCACCGGCGAGGGCGGCGGCTCCTTCTTGCGCGCCGCGCCCTTCTGCCTCGCGGGAGCCTTCGGCGCGGCGGCCTTCCGCGGCGCGGCGGCCTTCTTCGGCTCCTCGGCGCTGCTCTTCCTCGCTGCAGTGGTCTTCGTGGTCGTCGCCCGCGAGCGCGGACTCGATGCGCTGTTCCGGTTCGTGGCCCACCTCCCGAGTGGCCGAGATTACCCCGGTATCCAGCCATGGGAAGGGGCTCCGCGCCGCCGCGCCGCCTTTCTCTATCCGATTGACGCCCAGCTCGATTCCGCGTGACCTAGACTCGGGGCCTCGTGCTGCGGAGGCGACGGAACTGGCGCGTCGCGCGGCCGATCGCCGCTCACCTCGATGCCCCGGGAGGAGCACCATGAAGCGTATCTTCTGGGTCCGGTCCGCGATCGGGGCCGCCGTATGTCTTGCCTTCCTCAGTGTCGTCCTGGGGAGCACGGCCATGGGCACGGGCGCCGGGCGCTGGACCGTCTATGGCTACGATCTGGCCAACACGCACTACGCACGCGACGAGCACGACATCGGGCCATCGAACGTCGCATCGCTCGCCGTGAAGTGGGCCTTCACCACGACCGGGATCGTCCCCGCGACGCCGGCCGTCGAGCACGGCGCGGTCTACTTTCCGGACGGGGGCGGCAAGCTGTACAAGCTCGACGCCAGGACCGGGCACCCGATCTGGACGCGCACGATCGCGGGCCTCACGGGCACGGTCGGCGCCGTCTCGCGCACGACCCCCGCGCTCCACGGCCACACGCTGTTCCTCGGCACCCTCGCCGGCGCGCACATGATCGCCGTGGACACGCGCACCGGGGCGCTCTTGTGGAAGAGGCAGCTCGACACGCACCCCGCGGCGATCATCACGCAGTCTCCCGTCGTGCATGGCGGCCGCGTGTACGTGGGTGTCTCCTCGCGCGAGGAGCTCTTCGCGGCGGACAACGCATATCCGTGTTGCAGCTTCCGCGGCAGCGTGGTCGCGCTCGACGCGGGGACCGGGGCGGTGCTCTGGAAGCGCTACACGGTGCCCGCCGGCTACACCGGCGGCGCAGTCTGGGGCGGCGCGCCCGCGCTCGACCTCAAGCGCCGCACGCTGTACGTGACCACCGGCAACAACTACACCGTTCCGCCGTCCGTCTCCGCGTGCGTGGAGGCCGCCGGAGACGACACCGTCGCCGCCGAGGCCTGCCTTGCGTCGGACGACTATATCGACGCCGTCCTCGCGCTCGACCTCCGCACCGGGGCGCTGAAGTGGGCGCGGCGGCTCCAGGGCTTCGACGCCTGGACGGGAGCCTGCTACTTCGGCGGCAACTGGTGCCCCGATCCGGCGGGCCCGGATTACGACTTCGGCACGGGCGCCACGCTCTTCACGGCCGGCGCGGGGGCGGAGCGCCGCGATCTGGTCGGCGCCGGCCAGAAGAGCGGTATCTTCTGGGCGCTCGATCGGGACGACGGGAGCGTGGTGTGGAGCACGCTGGTCGGTCCCGGCGGGGAGCTGGGCGGCATCATGTGGGGAGTCGCCGTCGACGAGAGCAGGATTTACGTGCCGATCGGCAACAACGGCCAGGTCGAGTACACGCTGCAGCCCTCCGGGGAGGTCATCAACTGGGGTTCGTGGAGCGCGCTCGACGCCGCCACGGGCGACATCCTGTGGCAGACGCCCGATCCCACGCCGGGCGCGCAGACCAGGGGGCCGCTGACGGTCGCGAACGGCGTGGTCTACGGCGGCTCGATGAGCGGCGACTTCCACGCGCTCGACGCCGAGACGGGCGACGTCCTCTGGAGCCATCCGGCCGACGGCTCCGTCAACGCCGGGCCGGCGGTGACGCGCGGTAGGGTGTTCTGGGGGAGCGGCTACGAGAGCTTCGGCATCGGCACGCCGGGCAACACGCTCTTCGCGTTCGACTTGCCGTAGCGCTGCCCGCCGCCGGACGGCGGACGCCGGAGCCGGCCGTGCCGTGGTGCCAGGCGCGGGCGCCGGTGGCCGTCCGTCGGCCACGAAGCCTTTTCTCCTCCTGCGCCCGCCTACTCGTCGTCTTCGTCGTCTTCGTCGTCGTCCGCGTCCGTGGTCACGGGCGCCTCGCGCTCGAGCTGCTCTGTGATGGTCTGCACCTGGATCTCCGCGGCGTGGATCTTCTGGCGGCAGAGCGTCACCAGATCCGCGGCCTCCTTCACGAGCGCGGAGAGCGCGTCGATGTCGACCTGACCTTCCTCGATGTTCTGCAAGATCTCCTCGAGGCGCGACGACGCCTCGCCATACGAGGCCTCTTTTGCGGCGCGCTGCGGGCTTGCCGTGTCCCCGTCGGACAGCTCCTTCGTCCCGCGCTTCGGCTTTGCCATGACCCTATGTCTCCTCCGATCCGTCCGAGCGAAGCCGCAGCACGCCCCGCTTCAGCTCGGCGATGAGCGTCGTCCCCTGGGGCGCGCGCGCCGCGTCGGTGAGCACCGCCCCTTCCGTCGTGCGCAGGATCGCATATCCTCGCTCCACGACGCGCCGCGGATCGAGGAGGCGCAGGCGCCGCTCGCGCGACTCGAGGCGCTCGGATTCGAGCGCCAGCCGCCGGGACGAGCGCGGCCCGAGGAGCGAGGCCATCTCGTCGACCCGATGCGAGGCGGCGTCGAGATCGCGCCTCGCCCCCTGCCGGAGCTGGCGGACCGCCTCCTGGAGCTGGCCCGCGCGGCGCGCGATCAGCAGCGACGCGGAGCGCGGGACCCGGGCCGCCCGGCGGGTGAGATCCGACGAGGCCGACCGGAGGACCCGCCGTCCCTGGTCGAGGATGCTCAGGAGCGACGACTCGACCTCATCCCTCGCTTCCGAGACCCGCTTGACGAGCATCGCGGCCGCGGCGGTCGGGGTCTTCTCGCGAAAGCCCACGAAGTCGAGCGCGGAGATGTCTCGCTCATGGCCGATGCCGACGACAACGGGGAGGGGGAACGTGGCGACGGCGCGGGCGATCGGCTCCGAGTCGAACCAGGCGAGGTCGGTGCGCGAGCCGCCGCCGCGGCAGATCAGCAGCACGTCGAGCTCCGCGGCGCGCGCCCGGAAGTAGTCGAGGGCGTTCAGGACCGATGGCTCGGTCTGCCGCCCCTGGACGCGAACCCCGTGCGCCACGACGCGGAACGCGAAGCCTGACTCCCTGAACGTGCCGAGCACGTCGTTGTAGGCGTCCGAGCCCAGGCTGGTCACGAGGCCGACGCGGAGGGGCAGGGCGGGGAAGGGCAGCGAGCGGTTCCGATCGAGCAGCCCTTCCTCGGCGAGCCGGCGGCAGATCTCCTCTCTCCGCCGGGCGGCCTCGCCGAGCGTGTAGCCCACGTCGAGGTCCTCGATCAGGAACCGGTACGAGCCCCAGGGGACGTACAGCTCGACGCGCCCGCGCACGCGGATCTGGATCTCGTCCTCGATCTGGAACGGGTCGCCCGCCGCGGCGAGGCGCCGCTCGATCTCGGCGCGCGCGCTCTCGAAGAGGGTCGCCTTGACCTGGGCGATCTCCTTTCCGTTGGCGTCGCGCTCGACGAGCTCGAAGCCGACGATGCTCTTGTGGGCGGCGCGGTTGTACCCGCAGACCTCGCCCACCAGCCAGATCGAGGCTGGAAACGCCGCCTCGAGCGCGGCGCGGACCTGCCCGTTGAGCTTCGAGACGGTGAAGTCGGACGCGGCCATGGCTGGCCTCGGCCGAGCGTCCCCGTCGCGCGGCTCATCGGCTCGGGCTGGCTCCACGGTGGGGATCGGCGTGACGCCCCCTTCGTCGAGGGCGAGGGCCCCGCCGCGTTCCCGGTAGAGGCGCTGCGTCACCTCGCAGAAGCCGAACCCTTCGGCGTGCAGCACCTCCACCACCGCGACCACGTGTGTCTCCGGGACGCGCCAGGTCTTCTGTTCGGGATTCCAGCGCCGGGACGGGAGCGACTTCACGACGTCCACCAGCCTGCGATCGAAGGCGAAGTGGATCTGGAGGGTCCCGGTCCCGTCGCTGCTGACGCGGCGGCTCATCGCGCCACTCTATCATCGCGGGTCGCGCACGGGCATCGCGGGGCTCTCCCGGCCGACCGGGCGTGCGGTGGCCGGAGCGTGCGCCGCGCGGTGGCCGAGCGCGCGCTGCGTGGCGGCCGGGCGCGCGCCGCGCCAGGGCACGCGCCATGGCGACGACGAGCGGGCTCTCGGACTGGAGGACGAGAGCTCCTCCAGCCGGCTGCCCCTCACGCGTTGAGGCTGGCGAACGCCTGGGCGATGCGCGGGGCCGCGCGCGGGCGGGCGTACATCCGATCCATGTAGGCCCGGAGCTGCGGGAAGCCGTCCAGGAGGTGGATCTCGTTGGCCCAGTCGAGGGTGTAGGCCATCACGAGATCGGCGACCGTCACGCTGTCGCCGACGACGAACTGCCGCTGCTCCATGTGCTTCTCCAGCACGTCGGCCATGGCCTTGAAGTCCTCGCAGGCGACGGGGATGTCGCCAGGCTGGCGTTTGTCCTCCGGATACAGAAACTTGTTGCGCGCGATGCGCCACAGCGGCTGCTCCAGCTCGGTCGCCGCGAACAGCAGCCATTGGTTGACCTTGGCCCGCTCCCTCGGGTCCGTGGGGAGCAGGCCCTTCTCGGGGTACTTCTCGGCCAGGTAAAGCACGATGGCAACGGACTCGGTGAGCACGAGGTCGCCGTCGACGAGCACGGGGAGCTTGCCGGCAGGGTTGAGCTTGAGGAACTCGGGGCGGCGATTCTCGCCGGCCCGGAGGTTGACCTGGACGGTCTCGAAGTCCACGCCCAGCTCCTGGAGCGCCCAGCGCACACGGATCGAGCGGGTAGGAGCGAACTCATAGAGCTTCATCGATGCCTCCCTCCTCAGCCGCGCGCCGCGGCTGGTTCGTTGCTTCTGTTTACTTACGTCCGGACCTGCTGTGTTTTTGAATGAACGGTGTCGGCCAGCAGGCGAATGGCCGAGTGTATAGCCGCACCTTGCGACGAGTGTCAACGGACACATTCGCGGTGCGCAGACGGACTCTGCGCCGCATTTTCGGTGGCCTGGAGCCAGGCTCAGCCGGCGTCAGGCGCTCTTGCCATGCCATGCCCAGAACCAGCGTGGCTATTCTTCAGAAAGAGGAAGGAGACGATGCAAAGAATCAGCTCCGAGATCGCCTCGGAGGCCCAGATACCGGTCAGGGAGAACAGGCGGGAGGCCAGCAGCAGCACCGGCAGCTTGACCAGGAGGATGCCCCCGAGGGTGAGCAGCAGCGCCTCCCTGGCCCGGCCGACCGACTGGAACGAGGCCGCCGTGACCATGGCCACGCCGGCAAGCGGGTAGGAGAGCGCCAGCAGCCGCAACGCGGTCTGCCCTTCGGCGATGATCGCGCTCTCCTTCGAGAGCAGGGCGATCAGCGCAGCCGGCATCACCAGGCAGACGCCGCAGACGAGCGATCCATAGACGACCGCGGCGCCAAGGGAGAGCCGGATGGCCTCCCGTACCCGCTCGAGCTTCTTCTGGCCGAAGTTGTACCCCACCAGCGGCTGCATCCCCTGGACGATGCCGGTGAGCGGCGCGAGCAGCCCGGAGTAGAGCCGGCCCACGATCGCGAACACGCTCAGGGCGCTGTCGCCGCCGATCAGCCTGAGCAGGTTGTTGGTGATGATGGCGATCAGGCCGACGCTGGCGCTCTTGATGAGCGAGGGGGACCCGATCGTCACCACCTCGATGATGATGGGCCAGTCCGGCTTGAAATACGACGCCTTGATGCGATAGGAGCGGTTCCTCCTGAAAAAGAAGAAGTGGACACCCATCCCGGCCGAGGTGGCCTGGCAACAGACCGTCGCCAGGGCAGCGCCCGAGACGCCCATCTGCAAGACGATGATGAAGAGCCAGCACAGGGCGATGTTGACGCAGATGGGGATGATCCACTGGGCGGTCGAGTACCTGGCGTTGCCGTCCGCCCTGACGATGGCCGAGTAGCCGGTGCCGGCGATGGCGCCGAGGAAGATGATCCGCCCGTACTCGATGGCATAGGGCGCGATGCTGTCGGTGGCCCCGAGCAGATGGACGATCGGCTCGATGAAGACCGAGCCCAGGACCGTGATGGTGATCGCCGCCGTCCAGAAGATCAGGAAGGTGTTCGCCACCGTCCGGGAGGCCTTCTCCACGTCCTGCTCGCCGAGCGCCCTCGAGACCACCGAGGCGCCGCCGGCCCCGACGGTCGTGGCGACCGCGCCGAGGGCGATCAGCACCGGCGAGATGATCGAGGCCGCGGCGGCGGCCAACGAGTTGACGCCCACGGAGAGAAAGTAGATGTCCGTGAGGCTGTAGATGGCATAGACCAGCAGCGAGAGCGTTGTCTGGGAAGACATCTCCAGCAGCAGCTTCCCGACCCGCTCGGTCCCCAGACTTTCAACCCTGGAGCTCTCGCCCATGAGCGTTCAGTTTGCGCTCAGCCAGGCCATGTGTTCGCCCATCCACTGCC
The DNA here is from genome assembly GCF_051521375.1 of Sorangium sp. So ce693. Classification (NCBI taxonomy): domain Bacteria; kingdom Pseudomonadati; phylum Myxococcota; order Polyangiales; family Polyangiaceae; genus Sorangium; species Sorangium sp. So ce693. Next base: position 8,069,460 of record NZ_CP150347.1, on the reverse strand, counting down.
TGGAGAGGTCGAGGACGAAGTTGGTGTCGTAGTTGCGGTAATAACACTCCGTGTTCATGACGAGGGCGAGGTGCAGCGAGTAGAGGCGGCACCTTCGCTCTTCTTCGAAGGTGAAGGAGGTCTTGCCATAGCCGCGCATGCTGCTGTTGATGCCCTCGGAGGAGAGCAGCCGGAACTGGGCCTCCATCAAGGGATCGGCCCAGAGCGCCCTCTCGAAGTCGATGATGCCGGTGACCCTGCCTTCCTTGACGAAGACATTGGGGTTCCAGACGTCCCAGTGGACGAGGCGGGGCGTGGCGACCTCCTCCAGCGCGGGGGCGTGCCTGAGGACGGCGGCGCGGATCTCGTCGTAGCCTTGATCGTACACCACGCCTTTCCGGGCGCCGTCTTCAAGCACCGACTCCATGATCTTGATGAACGCCTCTCTCCAGGTGCTCGCGCGCAGGTGCGGGTTCCCATCGTAACCAAAATAGGTGCCGGTGAAGCCGTTGATCTCCCGGACGATCTCGCCGATGTGCAGGTCGATGGACGCCTGCGTCTCGGGGGAGAGGCTCGACTTCACGTGCTCGAGGTTGTCCCCGGCGATCTTCTCCATGAAGAAGTAGTCCGAGTCGCACAGGTCGCGGGCGTCGTCGAAATGGTAGATCTGGGGCACCGGGATGGCCGGGTTTCGCCGGACCAGGCGCATGGCGGCGATCTCGGTGGTCATGATGTTCTTCTCATAGAACATGACCTCCGCATCTCTTGGCGGCGCGATCTTGAGGATGACCTCCCGGCCATCGGCGATCCGGACGCTGTAAGCCGCATTGAACCAGCCGTCTTTCAGCTCGACCACGGCGCCTTCGCCGTCCGCGAGCGCCATGCCGCCAAAGGCTCTGGCGACCATGGCGGCGATCTGCGGGCGTGACTTTGTGTTCTTGGTCTTGCTCTCCACGGTCTTCCTTCGTCGATTGGCGGCCCTTGTGATGAGCGAAATGGCGTCCATTGTGCTGGATCCTGGGAAGCTGTCAAGTCACGACCTGGAGTCGTGCCGGGGCCCGGAGCAGGAGGGGCAGGAGGGACCAGAGGCGCCCGCGTAGCCGGCGGGGGCTCACGCAGGTTATCGTGTTATCCTGCGCCCTATGCCGACATACGCCGCCGAGGAGAGCTGGAGTCGCGGGGGCTCACCATGCGCGTCAACGCGCCCTGCGCTCGTAGCGTCTTCTGCGGTTCGTTCCTGGTCGCGTCCGCCCTCGCGGCGGGCCATCTCCTCGCAGGCTGCGGCGGGAGCACGCCCGGACCGAGCGCGGCGATCGGAGCGGCGCCGGCGAGGCCGGCGGAGCCCCAGCTGGTAGAAGACCGGCGGACGTTCGCCGAGCGGGCGCCCGCACGGACGGACGCATTTGCTCGCGCAGATCGAGCCGAAGGCTCTGCCGGCTGGCGACGTCAGCGCACTGCTCGGATGGGGCGCCGGGCGGTGCGGCGTGGACATCGAGCGGAGCGTCTCGCGGGTTCAGATCGCCGTCGCCGAGCCAGCGGAGCTCCGACGGCTTCGTCCTGCGAATCAAGATCGCGACGGAGGCCGCGCGCGCCGCGGGCACGGCGCTCGCCGTGCGGCGGCACGTGATCGAGTCCTTCAAGGTGCCTTCCGGGAGCATGAGCCCGACCGTGATACCGGGCGACCCGAGGCGCCGCCACGGAAACGTGCGATGCTTGAGCCGTGTCCCGCGTCGCCCTTATCTCCGACCTCAACCGTGCCTTCGATGCCCAGGCCGACCCCCGCAACGTGGCCATGATCCGGCGTCGCCATGCGCTCTGGACCCAACTTGCCCGCCTCCATGGCTGGGACCTCGCGGTCCGCGACGTGGCCCTGCTCGACGCGCCGCAGGGGGTCCGCGGCTGTGTGTCCTGGATCGATCTGCCGATGCTCCCTCGCGCCACTTACCAATCCGTCTTCGATCGGGCGGTTGCTGCCGGCGCCGCGTGCGTGCTCGACCTCCCCGAGCATGTGGAGCGGGTCCTCGGGCTCGATCGATTCTACTCGGTCCTCACGAACGCCGGTGTCCCCACGCCGCGCACGGCGTTGCTGCCCGTGGACGCCGCCGTCGCTGCCGCGATCGACTCCCCCGCGGCCGTGCGCCGCCTGTTGACCGAGGCGATCTACGGCGCCCTCTTCGATGCGGAGATTGAGCCCCACGCCGGGGTCTTCGTCCGCGGCTTCTACTCGTCGGCCAAGTCCGCCAACCCCGAGCTCTACTATGGCAGCAACCAGGCGGACATCGAGGCCACGGTCTTCGAGGTGGTCCGCCGCCTGCGTGTCGCTCTCGATGTCGGTGGCCTCGCCTTGCGCGAGCACCTCGACCTCGAGCGCATCGAGCTCGCCACCCTGCCCGGCGACTGCAACCCCCTCCGGGTGCCCTTCGAAGTGCGGCTGACGGTGCTGGGTGGCCGTCTCCTCATGGCCAGCTACCACGGACCCTTCGAGGTCCTCATCGACGACGCGCGCCGGCTCCTCTCCGATGAGCTCACTGCCAGGAGCGAGGTGGTGCAGAGGGCGGTTCGCGCCCTTGCCCCAGCGCTCCTCACGGCTGACCTCCCGGCGAACTACGTGGCTGACGTAGCCTTCGCTCGAGACGGCCGGCCGGTGGTCCTTGAGCTCAACCCACTCTATGCCGCGGGTTACAACGTGCCCTCCGCGCACGTCCTGCTTGTCGCTGCGCTCGGCGCCGACCTCGCGCACCGTGCCGGGTACGCAGCGTTGCCGTGGACCCAGATCCTCGACAGCGCTGCGACGCTCGCCGGCGAACGTGTCGAGCAGAGCCCGGCCGTATGGCTGCTCGGGTAGTGGCCAACCCCTCGCATCCTGTTCCGGCGTCGTCGGTGAGTGCCTCCGGCCTCACCCCGCCATGTCACGGCGTCGACGCGATGTTCGCCGTCTCGCGAGTCATTCGCTCTCGAGCTCGAGGCAGGCGGAATTGATGCAGAAGCGCTCGCCCGTCGGCGCTGGCCCGTCGTCGAAGACGTGCCCCAGATGTCCATCACAGCGGGCGCATACGACCTCCACCCGATCGAGACCATGCTTCCGATCGGCCCGGCGCTCAATCCGTTTCTCGTCGAGGACTGCGCTGAAGCTGGGCCAGCCGGTCCCAGAGTCGAATTTCGTCTGCGACGAAAAGAGTTGGGTGCCGCAGCCGGCGCATCGATAGACGCCCGTACCGTGATGATTCCAGTACTGCCCTGTATACGGACGTTCGGTGTTGCCGTAGCGGAGCATTCGGTAGCGGTGGGGCCCGAGCAGCAAGAGCCACTCGGGTTCGGTCTTGGAGATCTTTTTGTCTGCCATCGCTCGATTCCCGTCGTTGGGTCGTGACGTCGTGCGCGTTCGGCTCGGCGTCGGCGGCCCACATGAATTTAAGCTATTCGCCCGCGCATTGCGAGCGCAACGACGAAGCCCAGAGCATGCTCGTGCGGGCGCTGCGCCCCGGTACGGCACGTGTGCTCATGGTCCGCTTTGACGCTCAGGGTGGATTTGGAATGGCATCCTTTTGACTGGCGCCGAATCGAAACGGCCGTCGGCCCGATGCCCCGCCGTTGCAGGTCCGCCAGCGGGGCGTGGGTTGGGTCGACGGCCGCCGGATCGAACGTGACGGAAATGAGGGGCGAACCGGCCCCGGCCGACGCGAGCGGCCGCGGAGCCGATCCACCTGCTCGTCCACTTCACGGCGGTGGGGCCATCGCTGGATCGGCTCATCGACGATCCGGCCGCGCTCGCGGCCCGCGCGCCGGCGCGCCGTGATACCTTGCGCGGCGGGACCGATCGACCATCCAGGAGGCCCACCGCGAGATGCCGGCGCAGCTCTTCCTCGCATTCGCGGACGAAGATCGTCCGCACCTCGACGCGCTGGTGCGCCACCTCGCCGGCCTCGAGCGCGCCGGGATCGTCGCTGGCTGGCACGAGGGCCGGATCCTCGCCGGCGCGACGGTCGCCGCCGAGGTCGAGGCGCGCATCGAGGCCGCCGACGTGCTGGTCCTCCTGATCAGCGCGGACTTCCTCGCCTCGGATCGCTGCTATGCCCTGATCGAGCGCGCCCTCGCGCGTCACGACGACGGCCGGCAACGCCTCGTGCCGGTCATCGTGCGCCCGTGTCCTTGGCAGCCCGTGCTGGGCGGCCTCCGCGTCCTGCCGCCCGACGGTCGCGCCGTCACCCTGGCGCCCGATCGCGACGCCGCTTGGCTGGCGGTGGTCGACGGCCTCCGCGCCGCCGTCTCCGCTTCACGGCCGACCCTCGCGCCCGCGCTCGCCGCCTCGCCCTACCGCGGTCTCTCCGCCTTCGAGCCCGGTGACGAGGCGCTGTTCTTCGGGCGCGAGGACCTGACCCGCCGCCTCTGGCGTCGCCTCGACGCGCAGGTGCGCCGCGAGGGGGCCCTGCGCCTGTGCGCCGTCGTCGGCTCTTCGGGCTCGGGCAAGTCCTCCGTCGCCCGCGCCGGCCTGGTGCCGCTCGTCGCGCGCGAGCCGCTCGGCGATGGCCCGGCGCCCGACGTGATCCTCCTCAAGCCCGGCGAGCGGCCCACGACCGCGCTCGCCGACGCCCTGTGCACGCTCGACCCGCGCTGGCCCGCGCGCCCGGCCGCCGAGCGCATCGAGGAGGCCAGGCGTCTCCGCTCGCTGTTGCTCGACGTCGAGGGGGGCGAGCACGTGGGCCTGCGCCGCTACGCCGAGCTGCGCGACGGGCGACGTCCCCTGCTCGTGCTCGTCGACCAGTTCGAGGAGGTCTACGCCCTGTGCAACGACCCCGCGGAACAGAGCGCCTTCGTCTCGCTCCTGCTCCACGCCGCCGCCGACCGCGCGAGCGGTGTCTCCGTGGTCCTCACGCTGCGCAGCGACTTCCTCGACGCGACGCGCAGGCACCCCGCGCTCAACCGCGCCATCGCCCAGGCGCACGAGCTGGTGCCGGTCATGGCGCCCGCGGAGCTGCGCCGGGCCATCGCCGCGCCGGCGCTCGCCGCTGGCCGCCCGCTCGACGACGCCACGGTGGAGCTCTTGGCGCGCGAGGCGGACGGGCGCGAGGGCGCGCTGCCGCTGCTCGAGTTCGCGCTGACGCAGATCTGGACCGGCCTCGCCGCGGGGCAGCCAGCCGCGGCGACGCTCGAGGCGATCGGCGGCGTCGGCGGTGCGCTGGCGGGCGAGGCGGAGCGCATCTTCGGCGAGCTGGACGACGAGGGGCGCAGGATCGCGCGGCGCGCCTTCCTGGGGCTTGTCCAGCTCGGCGAGGGGACGCGTGACACGCGGCGGCGCGTGCCCGTGGCCGAGCTGACGGCGCACGGCGAGAGCGCGGACGCGGTGCTGGGCGTGCTGCGTCGCTTCGCGGGCGAGCGTGCACGCCTGGTGACCCTCTCGGACGACGTGGCGGAGGTGACGCACGAGGCGTTGCTCGAGCACTGGAAGGAGCTGCGCTCGTGGCTGGAGAAGGGCCGCGACGACCTGCGCTTCCACCGCCGTGTCGGCGAGGCGGCGGCGCGCTGGGACGCGCTCGGACGCCAGGAGGGCTCGCTGTGGCGGGCGCCGGAGCTGGATCTCCTGCGCGCCTTCGCCGAGCGGGCGGACGGCGATCTCACGGCGTTGCAGCTGGAGTTCTTCCGCGCGGCGGAGGAGCGGCAGCGCCAGGAACAGGAGGCGGCGGCGCGCCTCGCGGCCGAGGAGCGGCGGCGCCAGGTCGATGCCTCGCGGCGCGCGCGGATCCTCGCCGCGTCCTCCGCGCTCGTGGCGGCGGTCTTCATGGGCCTCGCGTGGTGGGCGGTGCGCCAGCAACGAGCGGCGGAGGAGGCGAGCATGCGATCCCGCGATCGCCTGGCGCGCTTCTACGAGCAGCAGGGGCGCGAGGAGTACCTGGCCGGCCGACCTGCGCGCGCTGCGGTCTATCTCGACGCGGCGTACAAGGATCGGCCGACCGAGCCCGCGACGCGCTTCCTGCTGGCGCGCGCCCTGCCGGGGGCCCTCACGGGGCGCGAGGTGGCCCGCCTGGAGGGGCACACGGACAAGCTGTGGTCGGCGGCCTTCAGCCCCGATGGAGAGCGCGTCGCCACCGTCGGCCTCGACACGATTGCGCGCCTGTGGGACGCGAGGAGCGGCAAGGAGCTCGCTCGCCTCGAAGGCCACACCAGGCGCCTGTATTCGGTGGCCTTCAGTCCCGACGGCGCGCGCGTCCTCACCGCGGGCGACGACGGGACCGCACGTCTCTGGGACGCGAAGAGCGGCAAGGAGCTCGCGCGCCTCGAGGGCCACGCCGATGGCGAGCGGACGGTGGCATCGTTCGGCCCCGACGGCACACGCGTCGTCACCGCCAGCCATGACAAGACCGCGCGGGTGTGGGACGCGCAGAGCGGCAAGGAGCTGACGCGCCTCGAAGGGCACACCGATCACGTGGAGGCGGCGGCGTTCAGCCCCGACGGCACACGCGTCGTCACCGCGAGCTGGGACAAGACGGCGCGCATCTGGGACGCGCAGAGCGGCAAGGAGCTGATACGCCTCCAAGGCCACGCTGGGCCGTTGTTCGCGGCGTCGTTCAGCCCCGATGGCACGCGCGTGCTCACCTCCGGCAAAGACGTGGCCAGCCGGCTGTGGGACGCGGCGAGCGGCAAAGAGGTGTCCCAGCTCAAGAGCGATAGCGAGATGATCTGGACATCGTCCTTCAGCCCCGACGGCAAGCGCGTCGTCACCGCTGCCATCAATGGTTTCGTGCGGCTGTGGGACGTGGCGAACGGCAAGGAGCTCGCCAGCTTCTCGCACAACGGCGTCGTGTGGTGGGCGTCATTCAGCCCCGATGGCACGCGGGTCGTCACCGCCAGCCACGACAAGACCGCGAGGCTGTGGGACGCGCGCACGGGCAGGTTGTCGGCGAGCCTCGAGGGCCACACCGACGGGGTGTCGTTCGCGTCGTTCAGCCCCGACGGCACACGCGTCGTCACCGCCAGCGCCGACAAGACCGCGAGGCTCTGGGAGGTGCACGGCGAGCGCGTCCTGTCCCTGGAGGGCCACCAAGGCCAGGTGTGGTCGGCTTCGTTCAGCTCCGACGGCAAGCGCGTCGTCACCGCGAGCTTCGACCAGACCGCGCGCGTCTGGGACGCGCAGAGCGGCAAGGAGATCATGCGCCTTCCGGACTGCGGCTATCCCCTCTGGTCGGCCTCGTTCAGCCCCGATGGCAAGCGCGTCGTCGTCCCCGATTCGGCGAAGACCGCGCGGGTCTGGGAGGTGGCGAGCGGCAAGGAGCTCGTCCGCCTCGGGAGCCCCGACCTCGCTCGCTCGGTGACGATCACCACCCCGGACGGCAAATCGACCGCGACCCCTGCCAACGATAGTCGCAGCGTCGTGGTGGCCTTCAGCCCCGATGGAGAGCGCGTCGCCACCGCTGGCGTGAGCGCCACGGCGCAGATCTGGGACGCAGCGAGCGGCAAGGAGCTGGTCCGTCTGGAGGGCCACCAAGGTCAGCTGTGGTCGGCCTCGTTCAGCCCGGATGGCGGGCGCATCGTCACAGCCAGCGACGACAGGACGGCGCGCATCTGGGATGCAGGGAGCGGCAAGGAGCTGGTCCGGCTCGAAGGCAAGAAGGGGAGCCTGGCCAAGCTGTTCGGCGCGTCGTTCAGCCCCGACGGCGCGCGGGTCGTCACCGCCAGCTTCGACAAGACCGCGCGAATGTGGGACGCGCGGAGCGGAGAGGAGCTCCTCGTCTTCGAGGGCCACCAGGACCTCGTGTGGTCGGCAGCGTTCAGCCCCGACGGCGAGCGCGTCGTCACTGCCAGCGAGGATCGGACGGCGCGCATCTGGGACGCGCGGAGCGGCAGGGAGCTGGCGCGGCTCGAAGGTCATGGAGAGCGCGTATCCTCGGCGTCGTTCAGCCCCGATGGCGAGCGCGTCGTCACCGCCGACGACCAGACCGCGCATATCTGGGATGTTCACCTCGAGGCTCGCCCTCCCGAGGTGATCGGCCGTCTCGTGCGCTGCTACGTCCCGCTTCGCCTCGAAGGCGAGACCATCGTCCGGGCCGCGCCGAGCGCCACCGACTGCCCGTCGCCCTGAGCATGGGGCGAGCGGACGAAGGTCCGCCCGACGTCCTGCCGTCAGCCCGCGGTCACGGTCGTCGCTCGCTTCTGGACTGCGGCGGCGCCCAGGGCGCGGACGAGCGCATGTGCGATCTTCAAGCCGCCGGCGCCCGACGGCTCGATGGCGTTCGCGAAGTCCCCCGCCTCCGAGCAAACAAGGCGGAGATCGACGACGTCGAGCGCGCGCGAGAAAGCTTGGCGAAGGATGACGTCATTGAACATCATCAAGGCGACGCGAGCTCGCTCGGCCTCATCGGGAGCGAGGTTGCCGTTGTAGATCGTGCAGACCGTGGTCGGTCGACCGAGCGCGACGACGGCCTCGAGCGCCCACGAGTAGGATTGCTCAAACGCATCCACGCGTTCGCGGAACAGGTCGAGAGCCTCGGCCGTCGACCGGACGGGCAGCCCGAGAATCTCAGCGTTCGAGAGCGCGTCGTTTCCGCCAAGCGAGAGGAGGACGTGGGTCGCGTCCTTCGGTATTCGATCGAGCTGGGGTCCGATATCGGAGGTGGTCGTACCGTCGACGGCACACAGGGTGACTCGCCAGGAGGGTAAGAGTGCGCGGAGGTGTGAGGCGACGTCGGGCTCGCCGTTGGTGTACGAACCATTGTCGAAGATTGAATCACCCAAGAGAACGACAGACGACATGATCTTCTCCCGTGAAATGAGCCGCAGCGGCTGGTTCGGCGGTCGGTCGGGTCGCTCGAGCGCCGCAGCGCGCTCCCGCGCCGTCAAGTCGGAGGATGAGGCGGCTCGGGGTCGACGGCACCGGGGCGCGGGCCGTCGATGCGCGGAGGAGGCGCGCGGCCGTCGCCACCCGGCCGCCGTCAACTGCGTCCTCGATCATGCGCTCGGCCGTGGACGGGAGCGGGCGCGGCCCCGGACCCGCTCGTCGTTGCGGCGCGTGGTGCCAGCGGTCCGCGTCGAGGCGCCCGCGCGGTACTCGGTGAGCTCCACGAGGTCGGGCCGCTCGCGGATCCGCGTCCAGTACTCGACCCTGGCGTCCTCGTCGATGTGGACGACGCCGCCGTAGAGCTTGTCGGCGCCGTCCCTGCGTGGGCCGGAGACCCAGTACGCCTCCCGGGTCTCCTCGTCGATGCAGTTGTACTTGTATCCGCTCCCCGTCTTGGCCAGGTGGCGACCGCGGTAATGGTACGTCCGCCTCGATCGGGAGAGCTCGACCCAGCCGATGCGACCGTCGCCGTCGAGCCCGCCGCGCTTGTTCTCCACATACATGATCCGGCGCATGGCGACCCCTCTCGTCCGTTTCTATCACGACTCGAGCTCGAACTCGTCCGCGAGCTCGTACACCCGGCGCTCCGAGAGCCGCGGCGGCCGGACCGGCCACGAGCCGGGTGGCGCCTCGATCGGCCTCGCGGCGCCGATCAAGCGAACGACGTAGCGGTGCAGGGTGCCAGGCTTCGCGGGTCCCGGAGGCGAGCAGCCATAGGCGCCGCTCGACCGGTGCATGCTGAGATACCCGGTCTCGCCCGGCTGGAGCGGCGGCGGCGCGGGTCCGATGTTGCCGCAGGCCCAGCAGTCCCAGCGTTCATGGGTGCGCGACGTCTCGAGCCACATGTCGCTCAGGCTGATCGGCTCGTCGCTTCCGTTCGAGAGCTCATACCGTCCAAACTCACCCGGCGCCGGCGTCCACAACCGCCGCAGCTCGAGGCCCGGCGGCGGGGGACGGTCGCGTCGAAGCGCCACCGTATCGAGGATAGGCTGCTCTCCCTCGGTCATGGCAAGCCAGACGTCGACCGCGACGCGCGTCTCTCTCCCGGGCCGAGCGCAGCGAGGCTCGGCGCGCCATTCGCCGTAGCGGTTTGTTCGGCAGCCCCGTTGCATGCGACTGGACGTCGGGGGGGCGGCTGGCCGACGTCACCATGGCGATCGAGCCGGTCGACGGCCGCACGGTCAATGTTCGTGCAGCACCGCCTCCAGCCGGTGGCCGTCGGGGTCGCGAACGAACGCCGCGTAGTAGCCGGGATCGTAGTTGTCGCGAATGCCGGGCGGCCCTTCATCGACACCGCCCTTGCTGAGTGCCTCCGCATGGAAACGATCGACCGCCTCGCGGCTCGGAGCAACGAAGGCGAGGTGGAAGCCTCGACCGGGAGCCTTCGCGTCAGGACCGGACGCGACGATGGCGAAGGGCGGCTCAGCTTCGTATCCCTCGGGCCCGTACGCCACGCTACGGGCGTTCTGCGAGAGCCGGACAAAACCGAGCGGCGCCAGACAGGCGTCGTAGAACTCCGCAGCACGCTCGAGGTTCTCGACACCGACCGAAACGTGATCGAACACGAAGACTCTGGCATCCTTGGGCATGGGTACGAGGTACCTCTCGCGGTCGTCCGTGGCAAGCGACGAGGCGCGGGAGGACCCGTCCGAACGCGCCGGAGAGAGCGGTGCCGAGCGGACAACCGAAGACCGCCGAGGACAAGATATGCCTGGCGCTCGCCGCCGAGCAGCTCGCGCGCTACGAGCGCGCGGCCCTCAATCGGAGTTGGGCCAGGTGAGAATCCCAGGGCGCGGGTACGGTCCGAACCCGGTGAAAGGGCTCCAGTCCGATTCGCCTTCTATCACGGCGTGCACCCACGCCTCATGCGAGTCTACGAGACGTGCCCGGTCGGTCATGAGGCCAACGATGCGACGCTCGCGCAGGATGCGATCGACGATATCCGCGTCCTCCTGGTCAAGTCCGAGCATCGCGCCGCTGCCCATGTACTTCGGTCCTTCGAAGTGCGCCGCGAGGGAGCGCCACCCGTCTTCGGCGTCTAACGGAACGAATACGCCCTCGATCTCGGGTTGCATGCAAATGTTCCCACAGGTCTGATTCGAGTAGATGACCCCGCTCGGGCAGGGGATGATCACGCCGAGGCCTGCGTCGTAGAGCCTGATGATCTTGTTCATCGTCCTCGCCTCCCGAGCGCGCGCGGCTCTGCCGCGCCGCGAAGCGGCGTCGATCGCCGCTGCTCGTTGGGCAGCTCGCGCGACGGTTCGCGAGCGAGCCGGCCTGTCTGGGTCCGCGATGTTCGCCCACGAAACGATGGTTTTAGACCGTGGGCCATGGCGCAGGCTCAAGGTGAGAAGTTGAAGGAAGACTCCACCAGCTCAAGGCCAGGCTTCACATGATTCATGTCATCGTCATAGCATTGCTCCACCGCGATGAACGAACGTTTGTCGTTCGCGTGAGAAAACACCCGCACTGAGCCCGCGTTCACGCCCAGGAGCTTCCCTTTCAGGAGCATCCCTTGTCCTGCGTATTTGCCCCACATGGTGAGCGGCGTGCGTGCAGGCGCAGAGAGCAGCTTGGGGACGAACCCGTCAATCTGCGCTTGAACGTTGTCTGCGGGATCGGTTGGCACGTCAAAGACGAAGATCATCGTCATGCACGAGCCGGGGCTCTCGACGTTCACGTGGTGGTCGGGATCATTCTCCGGGGAGTCCGCCTCGACTCTCCAGTTTCCTGGGTATTTGAAGGAGAAGCCGGGCCGCACGTAGCTCTGGGCGTTCGCGACATCGGCAGGCGCCTCGCTGGACGCGAGATCTTCGAGGAACGCAGCGCCGGCCTTCGTCGCTCCGATTCCGGCGAAGAGCCCCACCACGAGCCCGATGAACAGGAACAGGAGAGCGACGGCGGTCTTGCTCATTCCGCCTGCTGATTGCGACGGGCCGTGGGGTGTCATCATCGGTAGATCCTACTGTGTTTCAGGCTGGCAGCTGCAGTACAGTAACCTGATGCCGTACATGTCCAAGGACCTGTTCAGGCGTGCGCGTTTCGCGCGTCGATTGATTGGGCGCCTCGTGCGGGGCTGTTTTGGGTGCCGAACAATGCGAGCATCACGAGAACGAGCACCCTAGAAACGTCAGCATCGTCTCACCCATGATCGTGCGCAGCTCCACGCGATATCCGCCGTTGAAGGTAGCGTAGCTGACGGTTGCCCCGCCTTGTCAAGGAGACCAGCGCGTGATCGTGCGGGCTCCACACCGGACGACTGCGCGGACGGGCCTCGATGCACCGCCCCCCCGAGCCGACCGCGCCCGTTCTCGGGAGATCGAGAGAAAGAAAGCCGGGCCTTCTCGCTGCTCTCCTGGCGGCGCGTGCGCAGCTCGACCTCGGCGGAGAGGTTGGTCAACTCGATCGCGCGCTGCGCCTCGGCCTCGCCCCGCCGGACCGCGCGCTCGGTGAGCAGCGACGCCTCCCCGGCCTTCCGCTCCCCGCATAGGCGACGACGACATTGATTTGAGCGGTCATCCAATCCTCTCGGAGGCATGCCACGTCACCAGCTGCTGCACCGCATGTCTCGCCTCTGCGACGCCGGCTCCAGGGGTGTCGTTGATGCGCCCGTCGTCAATCCGCAGCGCAGCCCCCGGCGCCCTCGGTGCCGCGGGCGCCGGTGACGGCCTTGCCCAGGGACGCGAGACCCGAGGATGAGCGAGGATGCCGACGAGCGACATGCCATCCTCTTATCATGGACAACATTCGTTCTGTCGCAGTTTCAACGGCTCGGTGCGGGTCAAATCCTCGCTCCCGAGGAGGTCAGGCCCGCGGCCCGGCGAGGACGACGCGGGCTCTCGGCCCCGCGCCTCTGCGCGGATCAGCGCAGCGCGTGGGTGCGGGTCATCCGGTTCGCGAACGTCGACAGCGTGTAGGTGCCGATACCGACGATCACCTCCAGGGCCTGCTCCGCGGTGAAGCCCGCGCGGAGGAAGGCGTCGAGATCGGCGTCCGGCACCTCTCCCCGCTCGCGCAGCGTCGCCTCGGTGAACGCGGCGAGCGCCTGGAGGCGCGCGTCGGGCGCCGGCCTTCGCTCGAACAGCGCGGCGGCGACCTCGGGGGAAGCCCCCGCGCGGAGGAGCAGCCCTCGATGCATCGTGCGGCAGAGATCGCAGCCGTTCTCGCCGGCGACGACCATCACCACGACCTCGCGCTCGACCGGCGAGAGCGTCGCCCCCTCGAAGACCGAGAGGAGCTCGTCGAACGCGCGCACCAGGAGCGGTGAGGTCGCGAAACGCGCGGAGGGCAGCGGCAGGAAGCCGAACTTCCGCGAGGTCCGCTCCAGCGCGGGGCGGGCCGCCGCGGGCGCCGTGTCGAGCGTGTGCGCAGGAAAGTGAGGGGAAGCAGCGGTCTGGCTCATGCGGGTGTCTCCTGAATTGGTTGTCTATGCAATTAATTGGTCGTGAAGAAGGCGGCGCGGAGGGCCGGGATCCTTTCAGCCCTCGGGCTCGAGGTTCGCGAGGATGCGCTGCAGCGTGCGCCGGGTCGTGAGGAGATCCTCCTCCGGGATGCCGGCGCGCAGCGTGTCCACGAGGGCCATGGCCTCGCCCGACAGGGCCTTGCGCAGCGTTCGCCCGCGCGCGGTCAGGTAGACGAGCCGCGCCCGCCGATCCGTCGGGTCGAGCCGGCGCTCGACGAGCCCGTCGCGCTCCATGAGCGCCACGATCCGGCTCATCGTGGGCACGTCCCGGAAGGTGCGCTCGGCCAGGTGCGTCTGCGTGACGCCCTCCTGCTCCCACAGGCGGACGAGGACCATCCACTGCTCGGGCGTGATCTCGACGCCGTGCGCGCGGAAGCGCCGGTACATCGCGGCGCGGGAAGCGAGGTAGACGCGCGCCACCCAGTAGCTGAGCGCGTTGTCGAGGACGATCCCCCCTTCGGCCGTGAACTGATCGCGCATGATGGCCCAGCATAGCGCGAAGAATTTGGTTGTCAATGCAACCAAATTCGTGATGCGCCTCACGGCGCGCGCGCCGCGAGCCGGCCAGCCTCTCGAGCGACATGGCTCTCAGCGCGCCGCGAGCTGGGTCTCGAGCAGGTGCACGAGCACGCCCCGCCGCTCGTACATCGACGCGTGCGACGGAAAGGATCTCCCCGACTGGGCCAGAGGACGGAGCTCCGCGTAGAGGGCGTCCCTGGCGATCGGCTCGGCCTGGAACGCCGAGCTCGTGGCCGGCAACAGGTAGCGCGGCACCGCGGCCGGCCCGGCATCCCTGGAGAGGAGCAGATCGCGCACCACGTCGTCGCGGGTGATGAACTCCGCCCACGCGGCCGCCGCGGCATTGCAGGCTGGATCGCCGGAGCATCCCTTTCGCCGCACGAAGGCGTCGGTGAACAGGAGGGGCGTGGCGCTGGTCCCGAGCGGGATCGTCGACACACGCAGCCCCGCGACGGGCATGCCCTGAGCCTTCATGAGCGCGACGGTCCGATGCAGGCGCTCGCTGAATCCCCAGTACCCGATCGCGCTGCCCTTCACGAACTCATCGACCGGACCCTCCTGCGTCTCGTCGTACGTGCCGTCGATGCATGGGTTGTTGTCACCCTTCCGACAGAGCTCGGCGAGCTGCTTGAGCGCCGCTGTGCTGGCGGCCTCAAGGGGCGGCTTCAGGGCATTGCTCAGGGCCGCTGGATTCGTGGCATCGAGCCCGTTGTCGACACGTGCGTCCAGGTAGAGGGCGGGTAGATCCCAGCTGCTCGCGAAATTCCCGAGCAGAGGCTTCCCGCTCTCGCGCGCGGCCTTCACGAGGCCGATGATGCTGGACGCGGCATCGAGCTTCTCTGATCTCGTGACCAGGAAGAACCCGCAGGTGAGATGGGGGACACCCCACCAGGCGGGCTTGCCGCTGCCATCGATCTCGGTGCTGCCTGACCTCGCTGCGGCGAGGTAGTCCCGCTCCGGCACGGAAGGCCACGGCTCGAGGACGTCCGCGTCGATCAGATCTCCCAGCACCATGGTGTCGATCTCGACGAGATCGTAGCGACCGGACGCGAGCCATCCGGCGAGGCGCACCGGATTGTGGTAGCTGTCGTCGGACTTGACGAGGCGCAGGTCGAGATCGATCGCAGCATGCTGCGATTCGAACCCGTCCTCGATCATCGTTCGCAGGGACGCGAAGGCATCGCCGGCGGCGTCTGGAATCCAGGGGACGAGGGCAACGCTGAGCTTCGTGCGGCCAGGCTTGCCGGAGGAATCGGCCGACGAGGCCGCCGGAGGCGCTGTGGGGGGTGGGCAGGGCATGTTGGCGGCGGAGGTGCCAGCCACGCCGCCGCAACCGGCAGCGGAGAGCGCGAGCACGGCGAACTGCAGACAGGCGCTCGGTCGTCGGAGCATGGTCATGTCGTCCATGGACGGAGGCGCTGGCACGGCCTCGCGCGTGCGTGAAATGAAGCCGTTCAGGGGGCACCCTGGGTCGCACGAAGCTCCCGTACGAGTCGTTCGATCATGAATCTCGATTCGTGCCACGAGGTATCGCTCCGGCTGAGCGCGGAGATCCGGTCCAGGAGCTCGTTCATCTCGGGCAAGAGCGCGGACGCATCCCGTCCAACGGTGGCGACCGCGCGCAGCCAGCTCTCGAGCCGATAGGCAGCAAGCCGAGCGTCGAGCCGTGGACGCGACGCCGCAAGGACCGGCGCCAGCGGATGTTCATCGCCGCTGCGCGCGAGCGCCTCCACCGCCAGCCAGCGCACCGTGAACAGCTCGTCGGAGAGCGCACGACGGAGCGCCGGCGCCTGCTCGGGACACGGCGCAGCGCGCGCGAGCACGCGGGCTGCGGCGAGCCGCACGATGGGCTCCTTGCTCGCGAGCGCGTCGGCGACCGTACCCAGAACCGGCCGGGAGACCACCCCGGCCTTCTCGAGGGCGGAGAGGGCGGCTCGCTGGACGTCTGGACTGGCCGCAGATACCCAGCGTGCCACGCACTTCACACCACGCTCGGTCGGGGCGACCGGCGGCAGCCGCCGTCCGAGCGACACCCGACATGGAACCGGGCGGCCCCACGCCCCGGCGAGCGCGAGCAGGAACCGCTCAGCCTTCGTCTCTTCCCCGGAGAGCCGCTCGATCGCCGCATCGATTCGCGCCCGATCCTGGGCAAGCGTCTCTCTGAAGGCTACCTCCGGGTCGCCGTGGTGAGGCATTCATCCTCCTCCCCAGGAGCCGCGCTCGTCCAACGTCGCTGCCTCGGTGACGTCGACCTGCCCCACGAGGTGTCCCCGCTCGCTACCGCCTGAAGAACGACGCCTGCTGGAAGCGCAGGCCGGCCAGGATCTGATCCACCCGTGCGTCGGACAGCGACCCGATCCGCTCGCCAAGGCGGGTCTTCTCGACCGACGAGATCTGCGACACGACCACGACGCTCTGCCTGAGGAGGTTCCCTTCGCCCACATCGAGCAGGACATTCCCAGGCTCGTTCGCGCGGTGCAAGTTCGACGTCAGCGCGCATACGACCACGGTCGCGATGCGCGAGTGGTTGAAGACGTCGTCCTGGACCACCACATGGGGATGGGAGTAGCTCGGGACAGGCCCCCGCGAGTCGTCGGGCCCTATCCAGAACACATCGCCGCGATCGATCCGCGCGGAGCGCGTGCCTGTCCGTTCTCCTGCACCCTCGTCCATCTTCATGTGCCTCGCGCGTCGACCCGAAGGATGGTCCGTGGCGCACCTCGGCGCAACCAGCTCCTGCTGCACGGCCTTTCCAGTACACCAGGGGGCCTGGCAAGAAGCACAGGTACATCGACCCCGCCGATCCATCGGTTGCGCCATCACCGGCCCCTCGCAGCTCGCCGGGGACCACCGCGTACGGCTCATCTTGGCACAATCTGCTCCAGACTTGCCGGCTGTGCGCGTCTTCCCAGGACAGACGTGCGGTTTTCGGCGCAAAGGCGCTCTGGCACGCAGTCTGCAAAACCCTGGCATCATGAGAACATCAATTGTCTTGGCGACCCTTGTCATGTCGGCTCTCGTGGGGTGCAGCTCGAACGATGGAGGCGGCACCGGCGGCGGTGGCCCGGACCAGGGACAGGGCGGCTCGGGCCCGGGAGGGGGCGGCGGGGCCGCCGAGTGCTTCGAGAAGAAGGCCGGCTGCGTGCTGCCCTCGGACACGGCGCGCATCGAGAGCCCGGTCGTCTCGGAGGAAGATCAGGTGTTGCTGACGCGCAACAACGCGAGCTTCGCGCTCGACCTCGGCCGCGTGCTCCCCAGCACGAACGGGAACGTCGTCTACTCGCCTTACAGCATCTCGACGGCGCTCGCCATGACGTACGCGGGCGCGCGGACCACCACGGAGCAGGCGATGGCCGCGGCGATGCGGTTCGAGCTCCCGCAGGAGCGGCTGCACCCTGCGTTCAACTACGTGGATCTCGAGCTCCACAAGCGCGCCGAGGGCTCGAGCAACGTCGAGGGAGGCGGCTTCCGGCTCCACACGGCCAACGCGATCTGGTCGCAGATCGATCTCGCGCTCGAACAGCCGTTCTTGAAGGTGCTCGGCGAGAACTACGGGGCGCGCGTGCGGCTCGCCGACTTCGGTGCCCCGGACGAGGCCGAGAGCCTCATCAACGCGTGGGTGAAGGACCAGACGGAGGGCATGATTCCGGAGCTCCTCAAGAAGAACGTGAACCCGGAGACGCTCGTCGTGCTCACCAACGCCATCTACTTCGACGCCGCGTGGCACACGCCGTTCAGCGAGGGCGCGACGAAGGCCGGGGAGTTCCAGCGCGGCGACGGCGCGAACGTCACCGCCCAGATGATGCACGGCACACAGGAGACGCGCTACGGCGCCGGCGACGGCTGGGAGGCGGTGGAGATCCCTTATGCGGGCACCCCTGTCTCGATGTTCCTCGTCCTGCCTGCCGAGGGGAATGCGGACGCGCTGGCGGAGTCGCTCGACGGCGCGGGGCTCGAGACGATCATCGCCTCGCTGCAGTCGCGGTCGGTCGACATCACGATGCCGAAGTTCTCGTTCGGCACCTCGGCCTCGCTCAAGAAGGCGCTGACGGATCTCGGAATGGGCGCCGCCTTTGGCCCCAGCGCCGACTTCTCGGGGATCATCGCGGGTGGAGGGATCCAGATCCAGGACGTCATTCACAAGGCGGTCATCGACGTGGACGAGGCCGGGACCGAGGCGGCGGCGGCGACAGCGGTCCTCATCGCCGCCACGGGCGCGGGCTTCTTCCCCGAGCCCGCGGAGATCGTGCTGGATCGGCCGTTCTTCTTCTTCATCAGCGATCTGTACACAGGGGCGCTCCTCTTCGCGGGGCGCGTCAACGATCCGACAGCGCACTGAGGTGAAGCGAGGCCCCTCGGGCGCCGGAAGAGCTCTTTGCCATCCCCATCCCGGGCCTGGCAAGCAGTGGCACAGTCATACCGACCCCTGAGCCATGAATTCGCCGCCAACCGCATTTCCCAGCTCTCTCACGGGCTCAGCGTGCGGCTCATCATGGCACAATCTGTCTCTGATTCCCCCGCTGCGCGCAGTCCTTCAGGCCAAAGTCGCGTTTTTTCGCGCGGAGGCGCTCTGGCATGCTACCTGCAGTCCGCCAGCGCCATGCGAACAGCGATTCTCTTGGCGACCATGCTTGTGTCAGCGCTGGTGGGGTGCAGCTCGGCCCAGGATGGGGGCACGGGAGGCGGCGGCCCAGGCCAGGGCGAAGGCGGCTCGGATCAGGGCGGGGGAGGGGGGGGCTCGCCCGAGGCTCCCGTCGAGTGCTTCGAGAAGAAGGCTGGCTGCGTGCTGCCCTCGGGCGCGGCGCGGATCGAGAGCCCGGTCGTCTCGGAGGAGGATCAGGTGTTGCTGGCGCGCAACAACGCGAGCTTCGCGCTCGACCTCGGCCGCGTGCTCCCCAGCGCGAACGAGAACGTCGTCTATTCGCCTTACAGCATCTCGACGGCGCTCGCCATGACGTACGCGGGCGCGCGGACCACCACGGAGCAGGCGATGGCCGCGACGATGCGGTTCGAGCTCCCGCAGGAGCGGCTGCACCCGGCGTTCAACCACGTGGATCTCGAGCTCCACAAGCGCGCCGAGGGCTCGAGCAACGTCGAGGGAGGCGGCTTCCGGCTCCACACGGCCAACGCGATCTGGTCGCAGATCGATCTCCCGCTCGAGCAGCCGTTCTTGAAGGTGCTCGGCGAGAACTACGGGGCGCGCGTGCGGCTCGCCGACTTCGATGCCCCGGTGGAGGCCGAGGGCCTCATCAACGCGTGGGTGAAGGACCAGACGGAGGGCATGATTCCGGAGCTCCTCCACGGCAGCGTGACCGAGGATACGCGCGTCGTGCTCACCAACGCCATCTACTTCGACGCCGCGTGGCACACGCCGTTCAACGAGGACGCGACGAAGGCCGGGGAGTTCCAGCGCGGCGACGGCACGAGCGTCACCGCCCAGATGATGCACGGCACACGGGAGACGCGCTACGGCGCCGGCGACGGCTGGGAAGCGGTGGAGATCCCCTATGCGGGCACCCCTGTCTCGATGTTCCTCGTCCTGCCTGCCGAGGGGAACGCGGACGCGCTGGCGGAGTCGCTCGACGGCGAGGGGCTCGAGACGATCATCGCCTCGACGCAGTCGCGGTCGGTCGATATCACGATGCCGAAGTTCTCGTTCGGCACCTCGGCCTCTCTCAAGAAGGCGCTGACGGATCTCGGAATGGGCGCCGCCTTTGGCCCCAGCGCCGACTTCTCGGGGATCATCAAGGGCGGAGGGCTCCAGATCCAGGACGTCATTCACAAGGCGGTCATCGGCGTGGACGAGGCCGGGACCGAGGCCGCGGCGGCGACGGCGGTCCTCGTCGCCGAGAACTCCGCGGGCGCGGGCGTCTTCCTCGAGCCGGTGGCGATCGTCCTGGACCGTCCGTTCTTCTTCTTCATCAGCGATCTGCCGACGGGGGCGCTCCTCTTCGCGGGGCGCGTCAACGATCCGACAGTGCACTGAGGAGACGTGAGGCATACGCACTGCTGAGATCGCCCTCGCACTGCAGATTCTCACATAATGGGTTCGATGTGTCTGTAAGTGCAGGTCGGTTCCTGCGGCATTACCGGCATCGCTCGAATATCGCGTCGAATCTGCCGATTCTACAATTCGACTCTCCGACTCCATAGATGGTGGCTCACGCCGCGATCATGGGTTATAGGGTCGCGCGTCGATGCACAACCGCTCCGACCAGTTCTCCAAGAACTTGCTGCGCGATGGGCTGAGCCTCGTATCGGCGGTGCAAACCGAGGTCGAGGTGCTGGCGGCTACCCAGAAGATCGACGTCTACTGCGTGCCCGATCCAGCTCGGGAGGCGGAGCGCGCCAGGATGGGACTGCTCGGCGAGCTCTCGACGGGGCCGAGCCTGTTCGAGCCGTTCTACGGCACGCCGAGCCTTCGACTGGTCCGGCGGTGCCTGCGCAAGCAGCTGACATGGCACCACGAACTCGAACGTCGCGCCCGCGCTGCGGCCGGCTCCGTCGCGCCGGACGAGGACACCGAGGCGCCCTCGCAGCCGGCGGTGGACTTTCCTGCGCTGGTCGTCATCAGCCGGGGGCGTCCTGAGACGGTGCTCGACGCTTACGGGTTCAAGCCGGCGCAGGCAGGCGTCTACCAGGCCGTGCCGGGCCTGGCGACGTGCGTGGTGGTGCTCGCGGAGCTGCCCCGGACGCGTGCCACGCTGCTGATGCGGCTGCTCGGGTCAGGCCGCCGCTTTCGCGACGCGCTTGCGGATCTGGCGGCCCTGCCGGACGGTGCCTGGGAGAAGAGCGTCGCCACGCCGCTGCTGGTACACTTCCGGTTCGCAAGCCATGAGCCGACGACGGACGAGGAGGACGATGTGAGCGCAGAGATCCGGGCGTGGTTCGAGGAATACGAGCGGAAGCTTCGGGCCGAGGAGCGGAAGGAAGGCCGGGCCGAGGAGGCGGCGCGTGCCGTGCTGACCGCGCTCAGGGTTCGTGGCATCGCCGTGCCGGACGCGGCGCGTGAGCGCATCCTGGCCGAGAAGGATCCGGAGACTCTGGAGCGATGGCATGAGCGGGCCATCGTCGCCGCGTCGCTCGCCGAGGTACTCGACACTCTGAGCTGAGCAATACCGGCCAACGACGGGCTGCCCAGGTCGCAGACGTCGGTAGCGGCGCCTCCTTGAGCGCGGGTCTGCCGCCGCGGATCGCGTCCTGCAGCGAGGGGGCGCACTTACTCCCTCGTGAAGGCCGAGAGGCGGCGCAGCAGCCCCGAGAGCTGCGGATACATGTCCCGGTAGATCTCGAGCAGCGCCGCATAGCGCTCCCGGCGCGCGGCATCGGGATGGAACGTCGCCGTGGCGCTCCCGCGCATCGCCTTCGCGGCCGCCTCGATGCTCCCGGCCAGCCCGGCGCCGGCGGCCGCGCACATGGCGGCGCCCAGACAGGCGGCCTCGACCGTCTCGGACCGCTGGATGGCGACGCCCGTCGCATCGGCCATCACGGCGCACCAGAGGTCGCTCGCGGCCACGCCGCCGACCGCGGCGAACTCCGCGACCTCGATCCCCGCCGCTCCCCGCATCAGGTCCAGCACCAGCGCCTGCTCCAGCGCGACGCCCTCGATCAGGGCGCGGTAGACGTGGCCGCGCCCGTGCGCGTCCGTGAGGCCCAGGATCGCGCCGCGGGCGTCGGGATCCCAGTGGGGGTTCATGGCGCCCTCCCAGTAGGGCAAGAGCAGCAGGCCGCCGCTGCCGGGCGGCAGCGACGCCGCCTCGGCCTCGAGCGCGGCCATCGCGGCGCCGTCGCGAGGATCGACGCCCAGCTGGCGGCGCAGGTACCAGTCCGAGAGCAGCGCCCCGCTGCGCAGGCTGCTCTCCAGCACGTAGCCGCGGCCGGAGGCGCTGGTCATGGTCCGCCACGCCGGGTCCTGCCGCGGCTCCGGGGAAAAGACGCCGAAGACCACCGCCGTGCCGAGGTTCAGGTAGGCGCGCCGCGGGTCCAGGGCATCGACGCCGAGCCCGGCCATCTGGCCATCGCCGCCGCCAGCCAGCACCGGCGTGCCCTCGCGCAGCCCGGTCGCCGCCGCTGCGGCCGCGGACACCGCGCCGAGCGGCGCGCCGGGAGGGAGCGCCTCCGGCAGCCGGTCGGGCGTGATGCCGGCGGCGGCGCAGAGCTCCTCGGACCAGCGGTGCGCGCCGATGTCGAAGAGCGCGAGCGGATCGGCGCTCGCCCAGCTGGTGCGGGCGCGCCCGGTCAGCGCCTGCACGAGGTAGGCCTGCACGTCGCAGAAGAGGGCGGTGCGGCGGTGGGTCTCCGGCTCCTCGCTGGCCAGCCAGGCGATCTTGGGCAGCGCCGGGCCGAAGTCCGCGGCCTTGCCGGACAGCGCCCTCAGGCGGTCTTGCCCGATGCGGTCGATCAAGGCGCCGAGGTGCCCCCGCGCGCGGCCGTCCAGCCAGAGCATGGCGGGGCGGAGCGGCTCGCCGTCGGGACCGAGGCAGGCGAAGGTCTCGCGCTGGTGCGCGATGGAGAGGCCCGCGATGCGGCCCGGGTCCACCGCGGCGGTGACGCCGGCGACCGCCTGGCACAGGGCGGCCCACCAGTCCCGGGGATCCTGCTCGAATCGCTCAGGAGCCGGCCGGGCCAGCGAGAGCGGCGCGCGGCCGGCGGCGTGCAGGCGCCCCTGGACGTCGAAGGCCGCCGCCTTGGCGGCGGTGGTGCTCAGGTCGATGCCGAGGACGAGGTCGGCCCGCATGGCGCCGTCAGCGCCCCGGAACGCAGGATTGACAAGCGATCACCGGCGCAGACTACAGTACGGAATCGCGCCGGCACAATCGTCCAGCGCGGCCCTGCCGGGGAGCCGGCGGCGTCTTGAAAGGGAGTCTGGAACGGTGCGCGCAACCTTCATTCACGGCATCCGCGATGTGCGGCTCGGCGAGGTCGAACCTCCGCGGCCGCGCGAGGGCATGGTGACGATCCAGGTCGCGGGCTGCGGGATCTGCGGCAGCGATCTGCACTACTACCTGGAGGGCGGGATCGGCGCGGCGCAGGTCCGGGACCCCTTCGTGCCAGGGCACGAGTTCGCCGGCTGGGTCGTCGACGACCACCCGGAGCTCGGCCTCTCGAGGGGGCAGCTCGTCGCCGTCGACCCCGCGCACGCCTGCGGCCGCTGCGAGTGGTGCCACCGCGGCCACGTGAACCTGTGCCCGCACGTGGAGTTCCTGGGCGCGCCGCCGCTCCACGGCGGCATGGCGGAGCGGCTGGCGGTGCGCCCCGACCAGGTCGTGCCGGTCCCCCGCGGCTTCTCGGTGCGAAAGGCCGTGATGCTGGAGCCGCTGGGCGTCGCCGTTCACGCGATCGACCTGGCGCGGCCCCACCTGCAGGAGACGGTGGTGGTGCTGGGGTGCGGGCCGATCGGCCTGTGCCTTGTCCAGCTCGCGCGCCTGGCCGGCGTCGCGCGCGTCTTCGCGGTCGACCCCGTCGCGTACAGGGCCGAGGCCGCGCGCCGGCTGGGCGCG
The DNA here is from genome assembly GCF_051521375.1 of Sorangium sp. So ce693. Taxonomy (NCBI): domain Bacteria; kingdom Pseudomonadati; phylum Myxococcota; order Polyangiales; family Polyangiaceae; genus Sorangium; species Sorangium sp. So ce693. Next base: position 8,046,170 of record NZ_CP150347.1, on the reverse strand, counting down.
CACGACGCGGCGCCGAGCTTCGCGGCCGTCGCGGAGTGGACGGGCGGCCGGGGCGTCGACCTCGTGCTCGAGGCGACGAACTCGCCCGAGGGCTTCCACCACGCGGCCGAGGCCGCTCGCATCGGCGGGCGGATCCTCCTGGCGGGCATCCCCGACGGCGACCGCTACGCGCTGCCGGCGGCGCTGTGCCGCCGCAAGGGGCTGAAGATCAAGTTCTCCCGCCGCATGGGGCACGTGTACCCGCGGGCGATCCGCCTGGTCGCCGAGGGGGCGGTGGACGTCGAGTCGATCGTCACCCACCGGTTCGACCTGTCCGAGGCCGAAAAGGGCTTCCGCCTGCAGGCGGACTGCCAGGACGGCGCGCTGAAGTCGATCATCGTTCCGGACGAAGGCGACACGCCGTTCTGATCCGGGTCGTCGCGCGGGATCTCCGGACGGAGGGAGCGCGGCTGTCATTTTCCTTCGCCCCCTGTCACACGAGCTAGACCCACTTCGTCATCGACGGTGAGCGCGGGGTCACAGGAGCAAGGCGCCGGTCGCTCGCGTGACGGACAAGGGAGAAAGACATGAAGATCGTGGTTATCGGTGGAACCGGTCTGATCGGGAAGAAGCTCGTACGCAGGCTCCGCCAGCGGGGCCATGAGGTCGTCGCGGCGTCGCCCTCCACGGGCGTCAACTGCCTCACGGGCGAAGGGCTCGCCGGAGCGCTCGCAGGAGCCGAGGTCGTTGTCGATGTGGCGAACTCGCCGTCGTTCGAGGACAAGGCGGTCCTCGACTTCTTCGAGACCTCGGGCCGAAACCTGCTCGCCGCCGAGGCCGCCGCGGGCGTCAGACATCATGTGGCGCTCTCGGTGGTCGGCACCGATCGAATGCTCGTCAGCGGCTATTTTCGGGCGAAGATGGCGCAGGAGGCGCTGATCGAGGCCTCCGGGATCCCCTACACCCTCCTGCGGGCCACGCAGTTCTTCGAGTTCATGGACGGGATCGCGCGCTCCAGCGCCGACGCGGAGCGGGTCCGCCTCTCGTCGGCGCACCTGCAGCCGATCGCGTCCGAGGACGTCGCCGAGGCCCTGGCCGACGTCACGCTCGGGGCGCCCGTGAACGGCATCGTCGAGGTGGCCGGCCCCGAGAGGCGCCCGCTCGCCGAGTTCGTCGGCAAGTACCTGAGCGCGAAGAAGGACCGCCGCGAGGTGATCGCCGACCCGGAGGCGACCTATTTCGGCGCCCGGATCGACGATCGGTCGCTCACCCCCGACGACGGCGCGCGCGTCATGCCGACGCGCTTCGACGACTGGCTCGCCCTGTCGTCGGCCGGCGCGGCGTGAGGCATTCGAGTCTGTGAGGTGCAGTCAGCGCCGTTCGAGCGGCTTCACGACGAGCGCCCCGGTCTTCACATAGCGCTCGTAGACGACACGCAGCTCCGCGTCGTTGAGCCCCTGCTCGTCGTCGACGACGTAGACCCCGCGCTGCGGGTCGCGGTAGACGTTCGCCTTGAACTCCTCCCAGCTCATGATTTCGTCTCCGTTCGGCGTGGACTCGTCAGCTTCGGACGAGGAGGAGGGATCCGTGGCGCCGCAACCGGCGAGCGCGAGCGCCACCACGGGCACGCAGAGAAACACAGAGAGGGAGCTCCCGATGCGGCTCCTGGGCAGACGCCCCGAAGACGATCCTTGATTCATTGAAACCCCTTTCGCGGTCATGTCACACGTTGTTTCAACCAGGAGAATCCTGCCGGCGGCGATTCGACATCCAGCGCCGCCAGCATCTGGTATATTTACACAGGAATCGAGGGACATGGAAGTCCCATGCGGGAGCTGCAGGGGCAGCTTGATCGCCGCCGGCGGGGGATGGCGTCCCGGCGGCGACTGCGCCTCGCGAGCCAGGAGGAGAACGTCGACGGCGTCTGGCATGCGACATGAGTCGCGACGCCCCGGGGCGACCCGCGCACGGCCGAACGCAACTTTTTCTACGCGTCCCGCCTCCTTGCTGGAAAAGCGAGTGATATCAACGGCTTGTCCACGCGTCGAAGGGGTCGACTCCGCTCCGAGGTCTGCGGGGTGGCGACGAGGTGATTTTCACCCGCTTCCTCTGTACCCTCCTCGTTCGCGGGGAGGTCTTCTCACGATGCTTTCGCTGCTCATCGTCCCTGGCTACAGCGGCTCCGGCCCTCGCCACTGGCAGACGCTCTGGGAGCAGAAGCTCTCCTTCGCGCGCCGCGTGGAGATGCCCGACTGGGAACACCCTGACCGACGCGCGTGGGTCGAGGCGCTCGACCGGGCGGTCGCCGCCAGCGCTGAGCCCCCGGTGCTCGTCGCGCACAGCTGCGGCGTCAGCACGGCGGTCCACTGGGCGGCGCTGGGCGCGCGACCCGTGCGCGCCGCGCTGCTCGTCGCGCCGGCCGACACCGAATCGCCGAGCTACCCGCGCGAGGCGTCGACGTTCCACCCGCTGCCCAGCGGCAGACTCCCGTTCCCGTCGATGGTCGTCGCGAGCTCGAACGACCCGTACTGCACCCCGGAGCGAGCCGAAGCCTTCGCGCGCGCCTGGGGGAGCCGCTTCATCCATGCGGGGCCGTGCGGGCACATCAACGTCGACGCCGGCTTCGGGCCCTGGCCCGAGGGCGAGCGGCTCCTCGCTGCGCTGATAGGCGAGCCCGTCTCTCGGGTGTTTCGCGCTTGAGGCGGCGAGCGCCGTCTCAGCGATTCTCGGCCTGGGCCGGGACCTCGAGGCGCAACGCCCATGCCTCGTAGGCCGGCACGCCCAGCGCGGCGAGCGAGGGGAGGATCACGCGGTCGATCCGCTCGTAGAAGGCGCGCGCCGCGGCCGGGCGCGAGGGGATCCCGAGGTTCGGGCCGGAGGGCGGCGGCGCGTCGGGCAACGGGCCGCCGTCGGCCAGGCAAGGATCGGTGGTGTGCTGCTGGAGGACGTCGAGGATGCCGACGGACGCGGATTCGCCCACGCAGAACATCGATGCTGTCCACCGGGCGACGAAGAGATGGGCCGGAAGGCCGTTTCGCGGGAGCTGGAGATCCGAGGGGGCGAGGGTCGCTCCGTGGTTGCCGCCGAGCGCCTCGGCCGCGCGCGCGCACAGCTCGGTGTGGCGAGCCTCGTCCTGGAGGAGGCGCGAGGCCGCGGTCGTGACCTCCAGGGGCAAGCGCAGCTCGGCGAAGCGGGCGATGGCTTCGTGCGCGACGGCGTGTTGATGTGCACCGGCGACGTCGGAGGAGCGCCGTCACGCCCGCGAACTGTGGAAACGGGCGATCAGAAGCTGACGACGAGCTCGCCGCCGGCCATGGCGTTGTTGCCCTCGAGGAGCTCGGGGATTTCGCGGTAGGCGTCCACGATGGCGCCGAGCGTGTAGGTGTCCACGGGGACGTAGGTGTCAGAGGGGACAACGAGGCTATCGCACTGGCCGACGCCGAGGCCCGGCACCCAGGCGCCTCCGGCGAGGAAGTCGGCCGTCGTGATCGTCGCGTCGGCCGACAGCCGGACCTCCACCATGGTGCCGTAGCTCGGGGCCGTCCCCTCGTTGCACACGGTGATCGAGGCGTCGAAGAGGCTGCCCTGCGTGGCGCTCGCCGGGCCGCTCACCGCCGAGATGACGAGATCGGGGCCGTAGCCGATGGCCATCAGCTCGCCGGCGGCGGTGTTGTTGGTCTCGATGAGCTCCTGGACCGGGCCGTTCAGGTCCACGATCGCGCCCAGGTGGTAGGCTCCGTCGGGAGCGTAGGCGCCGGCGGCCACGGTGATGTTTTCGCACTGGCCAGGGCTCAGCCCGGGGACATAGCCGTTGCCGACATGGATATCGGAGGGCGTGACCGTCCCGTCCGACGACAGCAGCACATCGACGCTCGTACCTCCGCTCGGGCTGGTGCCCTGGTTGCACACGGTGACGACGGCATCGAAGCCGCTGCCCGGCGCGGCGGTCGATGGGCCGCTCACGGACGCAGTGAGATCCGGCCGGTAACCGACGCCGAACACGCTGCTCGTGTTGGTGTTGTTGGTCTCGATGAGCTCCTGCATCCAGCCGTTGGGGTCCACCGTGGCGGCGAGGCGATAGGCGCCGTCGGGCGCCGCCAGGTAGGTGGGGATTGCCACGACCGTGCACTGGCCGCGATCCAGGTACGGCACCGGCGCGCTTCCGGCATAGAACCCGGTGCTCACCTCCTGGTCGCCGGCCGCCAGGCGCAGCTCCACGTCGGTGCCGTAGCTCGGCTGCGTGCCCTGGTTGCAGACGGTGACCGCGGCGTTGAAGCTGCTGCCCGGGAGGGCGCTGGGCGGGGCGGCCACCGCCGAGACGATGAGGTCCGGTCGATGGCCGACGCCGATCACGCTGCCCGCCGCGGCGTTGTTGGTCTCGATGAGCTCGGGAGTCCAGCCGTGCGGATCGACGATCGCGCCCAGGTGGTAGGCGCCTTCAGGCACGTAAGCGTTCGCCGGGAAGGTCACGGTGGCGCACTGGCCCGGCGCCAGGTAAGGCGCCGGCCCGTTGCCGGCCAGGAAGTCGGCCGTCGTGATGGTCGCATCCGACGAGAGGCGGAGCTCCACGTCGCCGCCGTAGCCCGGCTGCGTGCCCTGATTGCAGACGGTGACGGAGGCGTCGAATCCGCTGCCCGGCATGGCGCTGGGCGGGCCGCTGATAGCCGAGACGACGAGGTCGGGCTGGAAGCCCACGCCGATGAGGTCGCCCGAGGCGGCGTTGTTGGACTCGATCAGCTCTTCTTGCCAGTCGTACGCGTCGACGATCGCTCCGAGGTGATAGGCGCCATCGGGAACATAGGCGCTCGCGAAGACGGGCACGGAGGTGCACTGCCCGGGCGCGAGGAAGGGGACCATGCCGTGTCCTGCCGGCGTGTCGTCGTGCGTGATCGTGGCGTCGGCGGACAGGTAGAGATCCACGTCGGCGCCGTAGCTCGGCTGCGTGCCCTGGTTGCAGACGGTGACGGAAGCATCGAATCCGCTGCCCGGCATGGCGCTGGGCGCGCCGTCGACCGCGGAGACGATGAGGTCGGGCGAGTAGCCGACGCCGATCACGGCGCTCACCGCGGCGTTGTTCGTCTCGATGAGCTCGGGGATCCAGTTGTCCCGGTCGACGATCGCGCCCAGGTGATAGGCGCCTTCGGGCACGTACGCGCTCGCCGGGAAGGTCACGGTGGCGCACTGGCCCGGATCCAGGTACGGCACCGGACCGTTGCCAGCAGGGGAGTCGGCCAACGTGAGGGTCGCGTCGGCGGAGAGGAGCAGCTGCACCTGGGCGCCGTAGCTCGTCTGTGTGCCCTGGTTGCAGACCGTGACCGACGCGTCGAAGCTTCCGCCTGGGATCATGCTCGGCGGCCCGCTCACGGCGGAGACGACGAGATCCGGCGCGTAGCCGACGCCGATCACGCTGCCCGCCCCGGCGTTGTTGGTCTCGATGAGCTCGGCGATCGCGCCGTTCGGGTCCACGATCGCGCCGAGGTGATGCGCGCCGTCGGGCGCATAGGCGATCGCGGGCACGGCGACGGAGGCGCACTGCCCGGGGCTCAGCCCGGGGACATAGCCGCTCCCGGCGTGGGTGTCCGAGGGCGTGATCGCCCCGTCGCCCGACAGGAGCAGCTCGACGTTTACGCCGTAGCTCGGGGTCGTGCCCTGATTGCAGACGGTGACGGCGGCGTTGAAGCTGCTGCCGGGCGTGACGCTCGACGGCCCGCTCACGGCAGAGACGACGAGGTCGGGCCAATAGCCGACGCCGATCAGATCGCCCGGCGTCGCGTTGTTGGTCTCGATCAACTCGGGCTGCCAGCCGTGCGGATCGACGATCCCGCCGAGGTGATAGGCGCCGTCGGCCACGTAGACGCCGCAGGGGATCGTCACGGCCGCGCACCGGCCGGGATCCAGGTAAGGCGTCGGCGCGCTGCCCGCGAGCGCATCGGCCTGCGTGATCGTGGCGTCGGCGGACAGGCGCAGCTCCACCATGCTGGAGCCCGGGGTCGTGCCCTGGTTGCAGACGGTGATCTCTGCCTCGAAGCCGCTGCCCGGCAGGACGCTGGGCGGGCCGCTCACGGATGCGACGATGAAGTCAGGCCAGTAGCCGACGCCGATCAGAGAGCCCGAGCCCGCGTTGTTGGTCTCGATGAGCTCGGGGACCCAGCCGTGCGGGTCGACGATCGCGCCGAGGTGGTAGGCACCCTCGGGCACATAAGCGTTCGCCGGAAAGGTCACGGTGGCGCACTGGCCCGGATCCAGGTACGGCACAGGACCGCCGCCGCCGGCGAGGAAGTCGGCCGTCGTGAGCGTCGCATCCGCGGAGAGGCGCAGCTCCACCTGGGCGCCGTAGCTCGTCTGCGTGCCCTGATTGCAGACGGTGACCGATGCGTCGAAGCCGCCGCCGGGGAAGATGCTGGGCGGCCCGCTCACGGAGGAGACGATCAGGTCGGGCCCGTGGCCGATGCCGATCAAGCTGCCCGACGCGGCATTGTTGGCCTCGTTCAGCTCTTCTTGCCAGTTGTACAGATCGACGATCGCGCCGAGGTGATAGACGCCTTCGGGCACGTACGCGCTCGCAGGGATGGTCACCGCCGCGCATTGCCCGGGATCCAGGTACGGCGCCTGGGCGCCGCCGGCGGGCGGGTCGGTCCCCGTGATGGTCTCGTCGGCTGACAGGCGCAGCTCCAGGGCTGCGCTGTAGCTCGGGGTCGTGCCCTGGTTGCAGACGGTGACGGTGGCGCCGAAGCCGCTGCCCGGAAGGGCGCTCGGCGGGGCGCTCACCGAGGAGACGATGAGATCCGGCCGATGGCCGATGCCGATCACGTCGCCCGCTGCGGCGTTGTTGGTCTCGATGAGCTCGGGAACCCCGCCGTACCGATCGACGATCGCGCCCAGGTGGTAGGCGCCGTCAGGCGCGTAAGCGCCCACGTGGAGCGTCCTCGTGGTGCACTGCCCCGGATCGAGGTACGGCACCAGCTCGCCGCCGATGGGCACGTCGTTCGCCATGATGATCGCGTCCGAGGAGAGGTACAGCTCCACGTTGCTGCCATAGCTCGGCTGCGTGCCCTGGTTGCAGACGGTGACCGAGGCGTCGAACCAGGCGCCGGGCATCTGGCTCGGCGGCCCGCTCACCGCCGAGACGATGAGATCCGGGCCGTAGCCGACGCCGATCTCGCCCGCCAGCGCCGTGTTGTTGGTCTCCGAGAGCTCGATCACCTGGTCGAGCTGGTCCACCACGACGCCGAGCGTGTACACGCCGTCGGGCACGGCCGCCGTGGTCTCGGCGCCGACCTCGACGCATTGCCCCGGGCCGAGGTACCCCAGCGGCGCATAGCCGACGGCCGGATCCGATGGTGTGATGATGTCGTCGTCCGACAGGCGCACCTCGACATGGGTGCCGTAGCTCGCCGAGTTGCCCTGGTTGCACACGGTGACGGACGTCGTGAAATAGCTGCCCGGCACGGCGCTCCGGGGCGCGCTCACGCTCGAGATCACGAGGTCGGGCTCGTCGTCTGTGAGCGCCCCGATCGCGGCCCCGATCGGCTCGGGATCGTCCGGGGGTCCGCCGCTCCCGCACCCCACGGTCATCGCCAGCATGCCGAACACAAAGCACGCCCGTCGCACAAGAGATACTCTTAGGCTGAGCATAGAGAATCAGGAGAAGCTGGGGGCGCGTCCACGTCAAGGGGGTCGCAGATTCTCGCCGGAGTTTCGCGGGATAGGGACGTTAGGCCGTCACGAGGTGGGGGCGCCTCGCTTCCCCGGCGTCTTCCGTGACGTCTTCCGTTTCCGTGGCGCGCGCGCGCCGTGACCTTGCGCCTTGCGCCCACCGCCGGAACCTGAGAGAGGAGCATCATGAACGGGAAGGTCTGCATCGTCACCGGGGGCAACACGGGCATTGGCAAGGAGACGGCCCGCGGCCTCGCTCAGCGCGGCGCGAAGGTGGTGCTGGCGTGCCGCGACACCGGAAGAGGGGAGGCGGCGCGCGACGACATCGCCCGCTCCACCGGCCGCAAGGACGTGGAGGTGATCGCGCTGGATCTCGGGAGCAAGGCGAGCATCCGCGCCTTCGGCGAGCGCTTCCGCGCGGCGCACGAGCGCCTGGACGTCCTGGTGAACAACGCCGGGGTGTGGCGGAACTCGCGCGGCACGACCGAGGACGGGATCGAGGCGACGTTCGGGGTGAACCACGTGGGGACGTGGTTGCTCACGCAGGACCTCCTCCCGCTCCTGAAGAAGAGCGCGCCGTCGCGGGTCGTCGTCCTGTCCTCGAAGCTGCATTACCGCGGCCGGATGGACTGGGAGGACCTGCAGTTCGAGCGGCGGAAGTACGGCACGACCGCGGCGTACACCCAGTCGAAGCTCGCGAACGTGCTCTTCACCAAGGCGCTGGCCCGACGGCTCGAGGGCACCGGCGTCACGGTCAACGCCGTCCATCCGGGCGTGGTCAGGACGGACTTGATGCGCGATTATCCAAAGCTCCTTGTGAAGCTCTTCAACCTGTTCCTGCTCACGCCCGAGCGAGGGGCCGAGTGCTCGCTGCACGTGGCCACGGCGCCGGAGCTGGCCGGGGTGACGGGCGAGTACTTCGAGAAGAGCCGTATCAAGCCGGCGGCGGCGGAGGCGCTCGACGAGGCCGCGCAGGAGCGGCTCTGGGCCCTGACCGAGGCGCTGGCGGCGTAGCGCCGCGCGGCGGCCCGCGGTCGAGCGCGACGCTCGCAGAGCAGGCAAAGGCACCGTATGCTGCACGAACCCGAGCGCCACGAGGCATTGACGTCCGTCGCATGGGACGAGGACGTCGCCCGCGACGCCATCGAGGGCATCGTTCGCGACACCGAGGGGCGCTTCTCGGATGACGCGTACTGGCCGCTGCACCCGAAGGACGTCGAGCCCGGCGACGACCCGAGCCAGCCGGCGCTGCCGCTCTACCACGGCGCTGCAGGCGTCATCTGGGCGCTGCGCTACCTCCGAGAGGTGGGGGCGGCGCCGGGCGCGAGGCGCACCACCGAGCAGCTCGACGCGCTCTTGCTTCGCAACCGCGCATGGCTGGCCTCGATGCCGGGTGACGAGAGCGCCGCGTTCATGATGGGGGACACGCCCATCCTCCTGATGGCGCAGGGCGAGCAGCCCACCGACGAGCGAGCCGACCGGCTCGCGGCGCTCATCGAGGGCAACCTCGACCACCCGGCGCGCGAGCTGATGTGGGGGGCGCCCGGCACCATGCTGGCGGCGTCGTTCCTGCACGAGCGCTTCGGCGACGCGCGCTGGGCCGAGCTCTTCCGCCGCACCGCCGCGCGCCTCTGGTCGCAGCTCCAGTGGTCCGACGAGCACGGCTGCCATTACTGGTCGCAGGACCTCTATGGCCGCCGGAGCACCTATCTCGACGCCGTCCACGGGTTCGTCGCGACCGCGCGCGCGCTCCTCCACGGCCGGCGCCTGCTGGACGCGGGCGACTGGGCAGCCTGGGAGCAGGTCATCGCCACCACGATCGGGCGGACAGCCACGCGAGAAGGCAGAATGGCCAGCTGGCCGGCGCAGCTGGCTTTACAAGGCGAAGCCCCGTACCCCCGGCTCATGCAGTTCTGCCATGGCGCGCCCGGCTTCGTCATCTGTCTTGCCGAACTCCCCGGCCCCACGCTCGACGAGCTCCTCTGTGCCGCTGGCGAGGCGACGTGGGCGGCCGGCCCGCTTTGCAAAGGCTCGAACCTTTGCCATGGCACGGGCGGAAACGGCTACGCCTTCCTCAAGCTCCACGCGCGCACGGGCGACGCGCTCTGGCTTCATCGCGCGCGCGCCTTCGCGATGCACGGCATCCTTCAGACGAAGGAGGACGCGCGCCGGTACGGACAGCTGCGCTACTCGCTCTGGACGGGCGATCTGGGGTTCGCGATCTACCTCTGGGACTGCATCCGGGCCAAACCAGCTTTCCCGACGCTCGATGTCTTCTATCCGCCCGCGTAGCGGAGCCCTGGAGGCGCTGCGGCCCTCGCCCGGCTCACGAGGCCTCAGGGGCAGCTCGGCCGCCACGCGTCGTCGGCGAAGTACCGGGCGATGAGATCGTGGAGCTGGCGATCGTAGTCGCGCAGCTCGGCCCGGGTATCGATCTCGTTGTGGATCCCGTTCGTGGGGATCGCCTCGGTGTTGGCGTCGAACCAGGACTGGACCCCCTCGGCCCAGTATTCGTCCTTGTTCGTCGCCGCGTAGGTGTTCTCCCATTTCCCGGCCTGGAGCGCGGCATCGAAGACGTCCTCGAGCTCCCTGTCGAACGTCGGCTCGACGAAGGCGATGCCCATGATCGCGACGGCGTGCGAGAACTCGTGCACCAGGATGTCCTCGCCGAGGTACGGATCGCTCGGGTAACACAGGACGTTCTCCTCCGCGCAGGAGCTCGCGGGCCGGGCGGGGGTCGCGCCGAGGCCGCGGGCCCGCGTGTCCCAGTCCGTCCCCGGGAACGCCTCGTACAGGTCGCTGTGCTCGGGGATGTCGGTCGTCACCTCCGTCTCCGCCATCACGGCGACGCGCGTGTGGTTCTCGATCATCGCCTGACGCACGTCGTCGCGGTGGCCGAGCATCCGGACGACCACCGAGCACGCGCGCAGCAGCGCCGCGTCAGGCACCTTCTCGGAGCTGATGACGGGAATCCCGGCGGCGTCGATGTACTTCTTGTAGAAAGGGTCGAATCCCAGCTCGGACGGCACCTCCGAGACGCTCCCGCACCCGCCCTCCGGCTCTCCTCCTCCTCCGCCGCCGCCGGCCCCGGCGCCCGTCGCGGCGCTGGAGGTCGCGCCCTCGGCCGCGCTCGAGCTGGCCTCCGCGGCGCCGCCGGAGCCGCCGCTGCCGGCTGGACCCGCGCCGCCGCCGCCCGCGCCGCCCTCGTCGGCCGGCGACTCCGAACAGGCGGCCAGGGCGCAGGTGAGGAGAGCGATCCATGCATATCGACCATGCACGCTTTCACGCATGCGGGCGATGCTACATGAGCTCAGACCAGCATCCAAGTCGCGCGCCGGCTGAATGGGCCGTTGACCGTGTGCGCCGGCGCAGCCCCCTGGCGGTGACGGCGCAGGGGCTGGCACAGCCCGGCGCACGGCGGGCCAGGCCGTGTGGCCGGGCGGCTTGGTTCCATGCGTTTTCTGCGATGGGCCAGGCGCGGGTGCGTGCGGCACGCTGCGTGCTGACGCAGCGGGCATGATGGGGCGGGCATGACGGAGCAGGCACGACGGGAGCACACATGACGGAGCGCTCACCCAGCAATCACCACGTTCATCCTTGGTCCCAGCCGCGCGCAGCGGCGGCCCTCTTGTCGCTCGCCCTCGGCGTCGGCTGTTCGGGCGAGGTCCAGAAGCCCCCGCCGGAGCCGGAGGTGTGCGACTTCGAGCTTCCTGTGGCCGCCGCGCCCGCGCTGAGCGGCGATCTCCGCATCAACGAGGTGATGACGGGCAACGACGGCGCCTGGGTCGATGAGGTCGGCGAGACGGACGACTTCATCGAGCTGATAAACATCGGCCAGCGCGCGCTCGATCTCGGGGAGTACTCGGTGAGCGACAAGTCCGGCAAGGCGACGCCGCTGCCGCGGATGACGATCGAGCCGGGGCGAGGGGTGCTGCTCTGGGCCGACGACACGCCGGAGCAGGGCCCGCTACACCTGCCGTTCAAGCTCTCGAACTCGGGCGCGCGCGTGGCGCTGTGGTCGGCGTCGTGCCAGCTCGCCGACCTGGTGAATGTGCCGGAGCTGCCGCGGTCCGAGAGCTACGCGCGCTTGCCCGACGGCACGGGCGAGCTGTCGATCTGCCGCTATGCCACGCCCGACCGGGAGAACGGCGAGACCTGCGGTCCGCCGGATCCACCGAACCTCGACGACAGCATCCGCTTCGCGCCTTTCCAGTGGCCCGAGCCGTTCCCGGCCATCGCCGGGCCGCTGGTCATCTCCGAGCTCTCGCTGCGGCCCGCGGGGTTCGTCGAGGTGCTGAACGCGAGCGGCGCGCCCGTCGCGCTCGACGGCTTCGCGCTGCGCCTCGCGGCGCTCTCTCCGGGGCAAGCGCTGCCCGGCGCCGATGCGGGCGTGCTGCTCGCGTGGCCCGAGCCGTCCGCCACGCTCGCGCCCGGGGAGCGGGTGAGCGTCCCGGTGAGCGCGAGCGAGACGGCCGACCTCGAGGCCTCGCCCGAGTTCGAGGGCGTGGCGACGCTGTGGCGCGAGGACACGCCGGAGCCGAGCGATCGCATCGACTTCATGGCCTGGCCCGAAGGCGCGTCGCTGGCCCGCGTGCCCGACGCCACCGGGGCGCCGCGCTTCTGCGGGGCTGCGAGCCCCGGCGCCGCGAACGAGGGCTGCGCCGAGCTCCCGGGGCGCGAGCTCGCGAGCGGGCGCGCGCACCGGCTGGAGACGGCCGCGGACTTCGCCGAGCTGGCCGAGGGCGGCACCGCGGTCGGCGAGCTCGGCGTCAAGTTCGTGGTCGACATGGCAGCGAACGACACGGTGCACCTCCTGAGCACGCGCCAGTGGGCGCTCCATTACACCTGGGTTCGCGAGCAGATCCGGAAGGAGCCGCACCTCGATCGCTGCGACCCGGAGCAAGCCGCGGAGTTCAACGTCGGCTGGGGGTTGTTCAGCCAGACCGAGTACTTCCGGTCCGAGGGCCGCCGCTACCTCCTCGGCACCCTTGTCGAGCACACCAACGGCGCCAGGACCGTCGAGTTCTCGCCCGGCGACCAGATCGTCGGCGAGCAGATGCGGCGCGCGTTCTTCGCGGCCATGAAGGCGGTGCCCGACCCGGAGGCGTGGGCGATACGGCCCACCGAAGGGCGCCAGATCATCGAGCTGCGGAAGATCGAAGGGACCGCGCCCATCGTGGGGCCGAACGCGCCGTACAAGGGGCTCACGTACCAGTCGCTCAACCCGGCCGAGGGCTTTGGCACGCTGACGTTCGTCCCGGCGCGTGATCTGGAGTCGGCCGAGCTCGGACCGAACGTCATCGTGGTGACCGACGACGTGCCGAACGAGACCGCGTTCATGGGCGGCCTCATCACGGAAGCGTTCCAGACGCCGCTGGCGCACGTGAACGTGCTGGCGCGCGGCCGGGGCACGCCGAACATGGCCCTGCGCGGCGCGCGCGACGACGAGCGCCTGAAGGCCCTTTTCGGCAAGCTGGTGCGGCTCGAGGTGCGCGCGTCGGACTTCGACATCCGCGAGGCCACCGCGCAGGAGGCGGACGCTTACTGGGAGAAGCGCAAGCCGACCGGCGAGCGGCTGTCGCCGGCGCTCGACCTCTCCGTGCGCGGGATCGTGCCGCTCGACGCCGCGGGCTACGCCATGGGCGACAGCATCGGCTCCAAGGCGGCAGGCATGGCCGAGCTGTACCGCGTGAGCGGCGTGGGGCAGTATTGCCCGCTCGACCTGCTGCCGCTGTACGTGCCGCCCGCCGCGTTCGCGATCCCGTTCTCGCACTACATGGACCATTTCGAGGCGAGCGGCGCGGCGGAGCTCCTGGCCGAGCTCGAGCAGGATCCCGAGTTCCGCGCCGATCCGCACGCGCACGCCGAGGGCCTGGCCGAGGTGCGGGCGCGGATGCTTGCGCACCCGGTGGACCCCGCGATTCTGCGCGAGGTCACGGGCGCGATCGAACAGCGCTTCGGCGGCGACCGCGTGCGCCTGCGCAGCAGCAGCAACACCGAGGATCTCGCGACCTTCAACGGCGCGGGCCTGCACACGTCGACGAGCGGCGACCTGGACGCCGAGTCGAGCTCCATCGAGGACGCGCTGCGCACGGTCTGGTCGAGCCTGTGGAACACGCGCGCTTACGACGAGCGCGAGTTCGGCCACGTCGACCAGGCGCGCGCGGCCATGGCCGTGCTGGTGCACCAGGCCTGGCAATCGGAGCGCGCGCAGGGCGTGGCCATCAGCCGCAACGCGCTCGACGCCACCCGCGACAGCCAGTACTACATCAACGCGCAGATCGGGGAAGCCTCGGTCACCAACCCCGCGCCCGGCGTGACCAGCGACGAGATCGTGTACACGCCGCCGCCTCGCACGATCAAGGCGGAGTACCACACGCGTTCGAGCCTGTCGCGCGGGCGCGACGTGCTGTCGTTCCCGGAGATCCAGCGGCTCGGGTGCGTGCTCGAGTCCGTCCACGCTCATTACCGGCCGCTGGTCGACCCGAAGGGGGAGAACCACCTCTACGCGATGCAGATCGAATGGAAGCTGATCGGCCCGGAGCGCCGGCTGCTGGTCAAGCAGGCGCGGCCCTACAGCTTCGGCACGCTGAACGCGCCCGGCGACTGCCGCGAATACTAGACGCGACGCCTCCCTCTCATTCGAGGAAAACCGTGATCGGCTGGAGGTTCATGGTGGCCGAGCGGTTCGCCGGATCCGTGAAACAGGAAGGGTGATAGATGCCATTCTTGGGGGCGATGGGGTCGCAATAGGTGTCACACGAGCCGAGACGCTGGATCGCCCCGCACGGCTGGATGGAGCCGGTCGTCTGGTCGATGTGCCCGGCGGCGCAGTCACGGAGGGCCGCGCGTGAGGCCGCATCGTTCTCTGGAACATGGCAGGCATAGAGCGCCGGCGAGCTCCCGTAGATGTTGCCCCAGAATGCACCCTCCTCCCTCGTGAACGTGAACAGCTCCGGGGTGTTTTGTTTGTTGATCGCCTTGGTGGGTCCACGCGAGGAGAGCAAGACGGGGACCCTGTAGTAGTTGGTGCGCGCCGCGAGGCACGCCGAGACCCAGCGCTGTTCTTCACCAACCAGCGGGGCCCACGCCCAGCTCCTGGCGAGCCCGAGCACGCCTGTGTAGATTTCGTCGTGATAGACGCCAGAGGCGTCGAACCAGCCGAAGCGGAATGATTGCGAGCTATCGAGAGCGCACTCGACGGCGTACCTCAGGTGCTCGCGTGAGAGGGCGCCGTTCGGCCCGGGGTCCAGGATCGCGGTCAGCGCCTGCGAGCCAAGGGCATTGAAGCTCAAGGCGCCGACAGCCAGCCCGTTGGGGTTCAGGGCGTTGGGATTGAGCGCGTTGGGGTTGAGCGCGTTGGGGTTCAGCGCATTGCCGGCCTCCAGCGCGCTCGGCGCCTCGCCCAAGGCCGCTTCCAGCAACTCTCCGCCCTCGCCGCACCCGGTTCCGGCCAGAACGATGATCGGTATGAGACCTACCATGGAATTTCGAGCCATATCAGTCCCCCGCTGAAAGGCTGCAATTCTGGTAATAGTGGCAGAGTTTGCCGGTGCTGTCGAGCGAGCCGACGAAGTATTGACGTGACGTCCGACGGACAGACGTCTGGAGCGTGAGGGGGACTTCGATGGCAGTCGCTGTTCCGCCCCTGGGCGATCTCGGATATGTCATTGGCGGCGAGGAGATCGAGTGGCGCTCGGTGCGGCGGCGCCCCAGCGCTTCCGCAGGCACGTGCGGAGTTCGACGGAGACGGCCGCGAGGAGGATGCCTTTGATGAGCTGCTGTCGGCGGGGGGCATCTCGAGGACGCCAGGGCCCTTGTTGAGGACCTCGAAGAGGAGCGCTCCGGTCAGGCGGCAGCCGGCGGTCCCGATGCCACCTGACGTCGGGGCGCCTCCGATCACGCAGGCCGCGAAGGCGTCGAGCCCGTACATCGGGCCATCGTCGAGTCGAGCGTTTACAGGCGCGCCGCCGCCCGTTAGATTCGCGAGCAGCGAGGTGCCCATGTCCACATCTGTCCAAGGTCCGAAATCGAGCGAATCCCTCACCCCCGTGCGCTGGGGCGTCCTCGGGGCGAGCACCTTCGCGTTGACGGTCAGCCTGCCCGGCATGAAGCGGGGGCCCCTGACCCAGCTCGCCGCGCTGGCGTCGCGTGACGCCGGCAAGGCGCGGGACGCCGCGCGGTCGCTCGGGATCCCGAAGGCGTACGGCAGCTACGATGAGCTGCTCGAGGATCCGGAGATCGAGGCCGTCTACAACCCGCTGCCCAACCACCTGCACGTGAAGTGGACGGCGCGCGCGGCCCGCGCCGGCAAGCACGTCCTGTGCGAGAAGCCGATCGCGCTCAGCGCCAAGGACGCCGAGGCGCTTGTCGACGTCCAGCGCGAGACGGGCAAGCTGATCGCCGAGGCGTTCATGATCCGCAACCACCCGCAGTGGCAGCAGGCCAGGGACTGGGTGAGAGGCGGCCAGATAGGCGACCTTGTCAGCGTCCAGACGGCGTTCTCGTATTTCAACCGCGACGCCGCCAACATCCGCAACAAGAAGGAAGTCGGGGGCGGCGCGCTCTATGACATCGGCTGCTACGCGCTGAACACGTCGCGCTTCCTGTTCGAACGGGAGCCCGTGCGGGCCATCGCGCTCGTCGAGCGCGATCCCGAGTTCGGCACCGATCGCTTGACCTCGGGCCTGCTCGACTACGGCGGCGCGCACCTGACGTTCACGTGCAGCACGCAGGCGGCGGCCTACCAGCGCGTGAACGCGCTTGGCACCAAGGGCCGCATCGAGATCGAGGTTCCGTTCAATGCCCCCGCCGACCAGCCGTGCAAGGCATTCCTCGATGACGGCTCGACGCTGAACTGCAGCTCGGCCAGGGTCACCTCGTTCCCCGCCGTCGATCAGTACCACCTGCAGAGCGAGGCGTTCTCGCGCGCCATCCGCACGGGCAGCCCGGTCGAGAATCCGATCGAGGTCGCGGTGGGCAACATGCGGGTCATCGACGCGCTCTTCCGTTCCGTCGAGAGCGGGCGGTGGGAGAGGGTCTAGCGGCGCGTCAGCGCGTGACGGCGCCAATCCGGGCGATAACCAACGTTTACGTTTACGTTTACGTTTACGTTTACGTTTACGTTTACGTGGTCGTGGTCGTGGTCGTGGTCGTTCACGGCCTATCGTTGACGACCACGACCACGACCACGTAAACGACCACGACCACGTAAACGTTCGGATATAGGAGAGCGCGGCGCGAGGGCTGGGTAACGTTTATGGGAGTGACGAAGAGCTGGGCTGGCGAAGTCCTCGGCGCGTCAGCGCGTGACGGCGCCGAGCTCCACGAACGCTCCGTCGGTCATGACCACGAAGGGGCGCTCGTCGAAGGTCAGACCGCCCTTGCCGTCGTGGTCGACGATCTGGAGCTTCCCCATGCCGTAACCCATCGGCCCGCGCGCGTAGTAGTGCGCCTGCAGGGTGTACCGGCTGGCCCGTTGCTCCCGGGGAGCGCGGATGGTGAAGCACTCGGGCCCGTAGCCGGTGGTCACGTCGGCGTAGAGGTGCCCGCCGCCTGGCAGCGTCGGGTCGCCGTAATAGGCGTGGCCGCCGCGGTCGTCCCGGATGTGGAAGTCGACGTCGTTGGCGTCGGTCTCCCAGTTCAGCACGAAGCGGAGCGAGGGCGCGTCTTCGAGCGCGGCGCCGGCCTTCGCGAGCCGGGCCAGGATGGCCGCCCGGCGCGCGGGCTCCGCCTTGAGCCACGCCGCGGCGACCAGGCCGAGATCCTCGCGCAGGATGCCCTCCACGCCCGAGAAGCGCCCCGGCGGGTAGCGGCGCGCGATGCCCGCCTCGAGCGCGTCGAAGGCGGCGGCGTGCTCGCCCCGCTTGAGGCGGGCGAACGCGAGCAAGCGGTGGCTCGCGGGGTGGTCGGGGCGCTGCTCGCGCGCCTTCTCGTAGGTGTCGACCGCCAGCTCCAGGCCGGCGCCGCCCGCGAGCCGCTCGAGGCGCGCACCGGCGAAGCGGCGGAGGTCCGCGCGCGCCGGGAACAGATCGATGAGCGAGCCATACGCGCGGGCGGCGCCCGGCGTGTCGCTCGCCGCCTCGAGCGCCTCGCCGAGCGCCACGAGCGCGAGCACGTCACCGGGGACCTCGGCGCGCCAGGCCCGGGCGTCGCGCACCGCGGCGGGTGCGTCGCCCCGGGCGAGGGTGTCGTGGATCTGCTTGAAGCGGCCGGTATACGGCTCCGATCGAGGGGGCGCGGCGCCGTCGGGCGCGTCGGGCGCGGGCGCGGCGTCCGGGGGCGGGGTGAACAGGATCGGGTACACCACGTCGACGCTGCCGCCCTCGGGCGCGGGGAAGGTGAGGTCGCGGAAGGCGCGGACCACGCAGGAGACCGTGGCGCTGTCGGGCAGATCGGAGCCGCCGTCGCGCGCGTTGGCGAGCGCGCCGCTCGGGTCGATGGTGAAGCGCACGGTGACGCGTCCTTGCAAGCCCTCGTCGCGCTGGAGCCCGCGCTCGTAGCAGAGGCGGAAGCGGCCGAAGTTCTGGCGGACGATGCGCTGGATCACCTCCGGCGGGAGGCGGCCGCTCACCTGGGTTGCGCCCATGCGGACCTGCGGCGCCATGGTCCGGTGGCTGCCAGCGAGGCGACCGTGCCCGCTGCCGAAGCCCTGGCCGGTGCCAGTCGCCGACGCGGCGCTCGGCGCGGGCGCCGCGGCCCCGCTGCCGTGGCCGATGGAGCCGATCGCGCCGAGGCCGATGCCCTCGCCGCGGCCGCCGCCGCCCTCGCCGACGCCCGATAGCCCGAGCCCGCCGGCGCTCCCGCTGGCGCCCGACGGCGCGGGCCCCTCCTTGAGGAGGGCATATCGGGTGTCCGCGCCGGCAGGAGGCGCCGGCGGCGCGGGGGGAGGGCGCAGGGCAGCGCTCCCGCCAGGGGAAACGTCGGCGCTCTGCTCCGTGGCAACCTCGGCGCGCTCGCCAGGCGAAGCGCCGGCGAGCGCGCCGGTGGCCGGCGCGGGGGCCGACGGCTTCCCGGCCTGCGACCGCGAGCGCCTCTGCACGGCGACGCGGCCGCCCTCCACGGTCAGGATGTCGGAGAGCCCTCGCCGGGCGATGTCGAAGCGCGCGTAGTCGTGCTCGGTCTCCAGCACGAGCAGCGCGGTGTACGGGCTGAGCACCCGGTGCGCGATCGAGAGATCGATGATCTGCTTGCGGATCGCGTCCTGGTCGCCCCCGGCGCCCTCTCGGGCGAGGAGGCCGTCGATCTTCGCCCGGGCCCACGAGCGCTCGAGCAGCGGGCGCTCCACGCCGCGGAGGTCGGGCGTCGTTGTGCGGCCGTCGACCGTGAGCCGGACGGGCAGCGCGGCCGGCACCTCGGCGTAGACGAGCGCCTCGTCGCCGGGCTGCACGCCGTTCAGGGTGCGGGGCCAGACCCAGCGCGCGCCCTCGATGTTCACCGCGATCCCCGAGCGCGTGGCCGAGCCGAGGCGCCGCTCGATCTCGGCGGCGCCGCGCGCGCCGTCGACCACGGCGCCGTCGCGGGGCAGGCCAGCCGCGACGAGCTGCCGCAGCGCGGCCTCGTCGCGGAGGCCGCCGAGCGCGACCGCGTCGAGCCGCTCGACCCCCGCGCCCCGCAGCGCCGCCGCGGCGCCGCGCAGCGCGCCCGGCGCGACCTCACCCGCCGTCGCGATGCCGTCGGAGAGCAGCACGACGCGCCGCTGGCCGCGGGCGCGCGCGCGTTCGCCGGCCCAGCGGAGCGCGCGCCCGAGATCCGAGGCGCCGAGCGCCTGCCGCTCGCGGATGCGCGCGATCTCGACCTCGCCGAACGCCGACGCTGCGCCGTCGAAGATGGGGGTGACGGCCTGGTCGTAGCAGGCGACGGTGAGCGGCGCGCCCGGGCCGCCTGCCTGGGCGACCGCCCGCGCGAGGGCCGCGAGCGCGCCGAGCTGCTCCTCGAGCCCGAGCGCGCGCGAGGCGCTCGTGTCCACGAGGATCACCGCGGAGGCGAGCGGATCGGGCCGCGCGTCCACCGGAGCGTTCACGCGGGCGAGCACGAGCTCTCCGCTGCGCAGGCCGCCGCGCGCCTCGATCGACGTGAGCCGCGCGGGATCCACAACGAAATCGGCCTCGGGCGCCGCGTCGTTCCGGCGCAGCGCGTGGACGGGCGCGGCGGCGCCGGCGACGGCGGCCTCGATGTCGAGGCGGCTCACCGTGGGCAGGCCGCGCAAGGGGACGGTGAAGGGCGCGCCCGGGCGGAGCTCCTGGGAGTACGACAGCACGATGTGCTTCACGCCGCGCGCCGGGATGGGGAAGACCCGCGCGCTCACCTCGTTGCCCGCCGCCTGCTCGAGCAGCGCAGGGTCCTGCTTGCGGTGGAGGAAATCCTCGTACGCCTCGCGCGCGCGCTGGAGCTCGACGACCTCGCCCTCCTGCCACCGATCGTCGATCTTCATGGCGAGGCGCCCGACGCTCGCGCCGGGCGGCAGCGTCACGCTGAAGGTGCCCTCGAGCACGCGATCCTCGGGGTTCTCGAAGGTGAGGTGCAGCTCGGCGAGCGCGAGCGGCGCCTCGATCACCGCGCGGCCGGTGAGCGCGACGAGGCGCAGCCCGGTGCCGTCCGCGGCGGTGAGCCGGAACGGCGCGGCCTCGGCGCGGCGCGCCGCGACGGCGAAGGCCGGCGCGGCGGGCAGGGCGCGCGGCGCGGCAGGCCCCGGCCCGCGCGAGAGCGTGGCGGGCGTGGCGGGCGGCGAGGGGCTGTCGGCGCAGCTGAAGAGGGCAGGGACGAGGGCGGCGATCGCGGCGAGCGCAGCGCGGCTGCGGAGGAGGGCTCTAGGCACGGGGGATCTCCGGTCGTTGCGCGGCGGGCCGAGCCTGAGCGCGGACCCGCCGGCGGTGGGGCAGGGCGATCGACAGCCCGGGCGGGCCGGAGGTTCCCGCCTCGCGCCGCTCAGTCGCCGGTGAAGTGCGCCGGAGCCACCGAGTCATCCTCTGGCTGGGGCTGCCCGGCCACATCCAGATCCGCCTGCGCGACGCCGCCGTCACGAACGACGGCCGAGGTGCCCTCGACCGCCGAGGAGACCATGACCATGTAAGCGCCATCCGGCAGCCCTGTCGCCCGATAGGTCCCGTCGTTGCTCGTCGTGACGTGGCGCATGTCGAGCCCAGGCTCGCCCTGGTTGCACGCGACCACGACCTGGACACCCCGGAGCGGCTTCCCGCCGCTGGTGATGCGCCCGCGGATCTCGCCCGAGCTGTCCGCGGGAAGAGAGATGTCCCGCTCGACGACCTGCCCCTCACTCACGTTGGCGTACACCACGGTATGCTGCGACTTCGCCACCAGCTCGAGGCGCATGACGGCCGCCGGGAGCTTCTCGAAGCGATAGCGCCCCTCGGCGTCGGTCACCGCGTTCACGAAGCCGATGCTCCGGTGAGACGCCATGATCTGCGCGCCGGCGACAGGCTTGCCGTCGCTCCCCCGCACGACGCCGGCGACGCTGCCTCCCCTGGACATCCTGAGCTGGATCGGGTCGAGCGCGTCACATTGCGCGACCTGGACCTGGGCCGTCGTCGCGGCATAGCCGCCGTCATACGCGCGGACCAGGATCTCGCCGGGAGGGACATGCTCCAGCCGAAAGCGCCCTTCCAGATCGCTCTGGGCCTGGCTCGCGGCATCCATCGACCCCTGGCTCGACGAGCCCGTGGTGAAGCGCGTCTCCGCGTCGAGGAATATGCCGGCGAGCGGCGCGCCGTTCTCGTCATGAACCGTCCCCGTCAGCGTGCACCCGTGCGAGAGCGTCAGCTCGACATTCTGGGTCTTGTCGGGCCCGACATGAACGGGCGCTGAGAAGACAGGAGCGTAATCGGCCGCCGTGACCCTGAGGAACACCGGCCAGCCGGGGACCTGCTCCACGCGGAAGGCGCCGTCCGCCGCGTCGAAGCGCTTCGACCAGAGGGGCGCGGGCGCCGCCGTGCTGTCGGGGAACAGGGCGACGATGTCCACGGTGAACTGCGTTATCGGCTCCTTGCGCTCGTTGTAAACATGCCCATCGACGATCCCGCTCCTCGGGATCAGCAGGGCGACATCGTCACCGCTGTGCGCGACGACGAGCATGGGGCCGTATCCCTCCTTGTTGCTGACGAGGTTGTAGGTTCCGTTCGGGGCGCGGAGCTCGAAGCGCCCGTGCTCGTCGCTCTCGGTCGAGGCCGCCGTCGTGGGGAAATTGCCGGCGACGTCGAAGGTCGTCGCGGCGATCGTGACGCCGGCGACCGCGGTGCCGCTCAGGTCGTAGACGGTCCCGGAGATCGGCGGCACCTCCGTGGCTGCTTGGTCCGGGGGCGCGGCAGGGCGATCCCATCGCGCACGGTTGCCGTAGCCCGACTTTTGCTGATGCATGGATGAGCGGGGGGCGGGCTCGGGCAGCGCGGCGCGTGGCGCGTCGAGCTTCGGGCGGAGGAGCAGGAAGGCGGCGAGCGCGAGCGCCGCCAGCGCGCACCAGAGCGGCCATCGGCGGGGAGTAGCGTGATGCAGGACAGGCGGTTGCATGAGAACGTCTCCATCCGATCAGGGTGAGTGGGTTGCGGCGCTCGCTGCGATGTCACGACGACGAGGAGCAGGGCCCTAGGGGGCGACTCCCGCTCGCCCTCGGGCAAGGCAGCGGCTGACACGGGCGATGATCGCTGGGCGCAAGCGAGCAGATCTCCCGGCCGCGAGGCGCGGTCCGGGAGATCTGCGCACCCGACGTCCGCATGGCGGCGCGTCGGGCGGCGCTCGGTCTTAGTTGATCGTGATGCCTTGGATGAAGCCGAAGGAGAACGGATCCCGGAACGTCCCGCCGAAGCTCGGCGTGCCGAGTGCCGTCTCGCCCAGGACGATGGAGGCGCTGATGGTGGTAAAGCCTGCACCTTGGGGCCCGAATGCCATGCCGAACTGATTGAATCCACTGCAGTTGGTATTGAAGCCAGAGCCGGCATACATGGTGGTATTGATGTCCATGTTCGGGCAGTTGGGGTTGGTGGTCGTCTTCACCTCGCGGACCGTGCAGGAGCGGGACTGTGCCGCGTTGTTGGGGTTGGTCCAGGTCATGCTGATGAGGCATGTCCCGTTCGGGGCCAGGAGGTTGTCACTCAGGCCGTTGGCATTGATGACGGCGTTGAAGGTCGCCGTGCCGGCCGACGCCCCTTCGATCAGGATGGCGCGCGCGGGACCGCCCCGGGCAACTGCCATGGCGCTCCCCGAGATCGACATGGTGGCGAGCGCGGCGAGGATAACGAGCTTCTTCATAAGAACAACTCCTTGTGTTTCGTGCCCTGTGGAACGTACGCCTTGAGATGAACGCGCGGCGATAACCCCCACGGAGAGCGACGGATACGCCTGCTCTCGTGGAGCCCTGCGCTGCCCGAAGACCGCTGCGCCGAGGATGTCTGGCGAGGAGCTCGCGCGAAGGTCACCGTACGCCTCGCTCTCCGCCATCGATTTCATGGCGCGTGGCGCCAGCGGAGAGAGCACGCCACAGCGGACCCCTCCGAAGTACGCCCCGATGAAATCGGAACTCCTGTCGGCTTGAACAGGAACTCCTCGAATCGGACGGGGCTGACGATACCCCTCATTTCCTAACGAGCAAGTCCTGGAGAAAGAAAGAATACGTTAAACAGGCGAGGAACGCGTGGACGGCGCGCCACGGCACGGGCGATCTCCGCCGTTGCATCCGAACTGCACAATCTTGGAACATCCCAAAGCGCGCCGTGGGTCGTCCAGCCGAGATCGCGCCCGTTTGTCAGGAGCATTGTCAGACATGTCCAACGTGGTTCATCGAGTGACGCTGAGCGCACAAGGGCCCCGTCCGGCGTGGCCAGCTCCAGGTGCGCTTGTGTCCTTCATTGTGCGCCATGCCAAGGTCGCCGCGGCGCCGGGGCGCCTTCGGGCCTCGTGGAGGTCGCGCCGGCGCTTGCCCGACGACGGACGCCTCACAAGGAGAGGAGGGGATCTGTCCGATACGGACCGGACGCCTCACGAGGAATGAGCTCGGCCCGCGAGGGGCCGGCAAGAGCGCTCGCAGGGAGCTTTGAGGCGGAGCGATGGCGAAAGCCGTCCAGCGGCAGCGGCCGAAGCACCGCGGTGCGGCCGCGCCCTGCGCCGCGCGATCCGGCCTCAGTGCATCTTGACGAGCTCAGTCGGCGATTGGGACGTCAGAACTCGGGGAACCTCTCGTGGGCCGTCCGCATGCGTCTCTGGGGCGGTCATCTCGTGTCCATCGGTCGATGACGCGACCAGGCCGAAGGCATGATGGGGCCCGTGGGCCAGAGAGCCCCGCTGCTCGGCAGTCTGCGTGCGGCGCACACGTTCCGGGCCTGCCCTCGCCCGAAAGCGCTGCCGTATGGCTGTATTGGGGTGGGGACAGAACGAATGAGCCGTCGACTTGTGGTCGTCGTGCCATGGTAGATTCGGCTCGCCAGGATGGCCGCGCACCCATCGCTTTGGCGTCTACGGCGGCCGGCGCGTATGCGCGGCGGAGAGAGGAGACGCCATGAAGTGCAGAATCGTGTCAAGCAACACCGACCTTGCCTTTCTGGAGGGTGCATTCGCGAAGCTGGAGGTGCACTCATCGGCGTGAGGCGAATGAGTGCGATTCGTGGACCGTCAGCACCAGATTGACCAAGCGCGAGCTGCGCAAGCTCATCAAGGCCACGTGCGGCGGCTCGTTGGTCTTCACGCTAGAGGAGGCGGACAGCGAGTCCTCGTCCGATTCCGATGGCGAGCCGGAGGGGGACGACGATGACGAGGGGACCACCAAGCAAAAGCAGCAAAAGAAGATGTTCGGTTACTGACCGCCTGGCGCTCGCGCCCGCCCTCTCCGATCTCGACGCGAGGCGGGGCCGAGCGCCGGCGCAGCGGCGGGCTCGGCGCCACGCCCGCAGATGCGCGCTGCTATAGTGCGCAGCGGTGCGCTTGAAGTAGATTGCGGCGCTACTTATGCAGCTCCCGAACCTCCCACCCGCCGAGCGCAGCTCGCTGCGCGCGCCGGGCGCGCCGTCGAGGCGCTGCCGGCTCATCCCCGTCTTCCTGCTGGCGCTCGCGGCCGCCGCGTGCGGCGGCGGCTCGCGCGGGGACCCCGATCGTACGCGTGATGACGGCGCCGGTGGCAACGGCGCTGCTGGCGGCAACGGCGGCGCCGGCGATCAGGGTGGAGGCGCCGGGAGCGCCGGCCAGGGCGACGCGCGTTGCCACGACTACACGCGCTTCGACGCCGGGCGCCCCGTGGAGTTCCGGACGGAGGTGCTGCCGCTCCTGCAGCGCTCCTGCGCGACCGGCGCCGCCTGTCATGCCGACTCGCGCGGCGACCCGACGCGGCCCTACCTGGGACCGACCGCGAGCACGCCGCCGGCGCAGGTCGACGCGGAGGAGCTCGCTGCCATCCGCGAGCAGAACGTGGACGTCGACTCCGGAGAGGCCTCCGGGATGAAGCGCGTGGCGCCGGGGGACCCGGAGCACAGTTACGTCATGCACAAGATCGATGGAACGCTCGAATGCGGGCTCGTTTCGTGCGACGAGGGCTGTGGCCTCGCGATGCCGCCGACGCTGAAGCCGCTCTCGGCCGACGAGAAAGACACCGTCCGCCGCTGGATCGCTCATGGCGCCGCGATCGATTGAGGCCGCCGGCGGTCGATGGTTTCACGGACAAGGAGATCCGTCACGATGTCTCACAGGAACGGTTCGCTGTGGTTCACTCGGTGCATGCTCGCCGCGGCGAGCGCTCTGACAGTCCTGGGTTGCGGCGACGACGAGGAGGTGCGGCCGGCCCCGACGCCCGCAGCCTTCCGCGCGCTCCCCGCCGTCCCCACGGGGGAGGCCCGGGAGCTCGAGCTGCCGCGGGCTCAGCCCCCGCGCCGCTATCCCGACCTGCCCGAGGCCGTCAGCTCCTTCGGCGCCGCCCTCGCCGACGACACGATCTATACGTACGGGGGGAACCTCGGAGGAGGCTTTGCGGCCGAGCACCAGTCGACCGGGTTCCGCCGGCTCTCCCTCGCGCAAGGCGGCGCCTGGGAGGACCTCGGGGCCGTGGAGCACCTGGAGAGCATCGCGCTCGTGGCGCACGGCGGCTTCATCTATCGTATCGGCGGCCTCCGCGTGGACAGCGCCATCGACGAGCCGGAGGTCCTCACCTCCGTGGCGACGGTCGAGCGCTACGATCCGCGCGAAGGGACATGGCAGGCCATGCCGGACTTGCCGGAGGGGCGCTCCGGGCACGGGGCCGTGGTGGTGGGGGACCGGCTGTACGTGGTCGGGGGTTGGACGCTCGCGGGCCCCGGCGAGCTGCTGACCCGGGGAGTCGCGCTCGACCTCTCCACGCCCGACGCGGCGTGGGTCCCCCTGCCCGAGGCGCCGTTCGCGCTCCGCTCGCTGGGCGTCGCGAAACGCGGTGACACGATCTATGCGCTCGGCGGGGTCGGCGAGGGGATGGCGTTCTCGGGCGAGGTCTACCGGTTCGACACGAAGACCGAGGCCTGGTCGCCGGGCCCGGCGCTCCCCTCGGAGATCCCGATTGCCGGCTTCGGCGCGACGGCGTGCAACGACGAACAGGACCTCTACGTCAACTTCGCCGACGGCCTCTTCCGGCTCGACGAGGCGGGCGACGGCTGGGAGCCCGCGGGAGCCCTGGAGTTCACGCGGTATTTCAGCCCCCTGATCTGTCCTGGCGGCGGCGAGGTGATCGTCCTCGGCGGGCGATCCGCGGCAGACAACGAGCTGACCGCATCCGTCGAGTCCGTCGACGTGGCGCAGTGACCGCGACGCGGAGCGCAGGAGCAACCGCTCATAGAGTGGAGCCGGCTCCAGCCTTCTGGAGTCGTGCTCACCGTCGGACATGCGGTGAGGAGCGCGCTAGCCTCCTCGGGCTCCGTGCGCGACCGGGATCGTGCAGGAGAACGTCGTCCCCGCGCCGAGCTCGCTGTCGACCGAGATCTGCCCCCCGTGCGCCTCGACGATGCCCTTGACGATGTACAGCCCGAGCCCCGCGCCCGCGCAGCGCGCCGCCCGCCCTTGCCAGTAGCGATCGAACAGGCGCGGGATGTCTTCGGGCCGGATCCCCGTGCCCGTGTCGCTGACGGACAGGCGGACATGAGGCCCCTGGCGCTCCGCGATGATCGTGATCTCTCGTCCTTCAGAGGTGAACTTCAGGGCGTTGCCCACGAGGTTCGACAGCACCTGGAGCATGCGGCCACGGTCGCAGCGGAGCTCAAGGCCGCTCCCCGGAAGGAGGGTGTGGAGCCGGATCCGCTTCTCTTCGGCGAGCGGCGCGAGCATCTCGGTGACCTCGCGCACGAGCGAGCCCGCCTCGCACGGCTGGACGTCCAGCTTCAGGCCCTTCGCCTCGATGATCGCGGCGTCGAGGAGCTCGCCGAGCATCTCGACGGTGCGCTCCGCGGCGCGCTTGATCTGCCGCGCCCGATGGCGGATCGGCTGCCCCGCCGCGTCCGCCGGGGCCGATCGCTCGAGCAGGGACGCGGCCAGGATGATCGACGACAGCGGGTTCCGGAGATCGTGCGCCGCGATGGCCAGCGCCTCTTCGCGGAGCCGCCGCGCCCGCTGCTCGGCCTCGTAGAGGCGCGCGCGGTCCAGGGCCTGCGCGCACTGCAGGGCGAGCGTCGTCATGAAGCGCCGATCCTCCTCGCTGATCCGACAGGCGTCGCGGTACGTGACCCCGAGCACCCCGATGGTCACGTCGCCCAGCGTCATGGGGACGCAGATCATGGTCTTGGCCCAGTCGCCTACCGGCGCGTCGGGATAGGCAGCCTTATACGCCTCGAGCGACTCGAAGATCAGCAGCTGACCCGTGCGGATGCAGTCGACGGCAGCCAGGCGCGCGGACATGGGAATGCGGCGTAGGCGCTCGACCACGTCCTCGGGGTAGCCGGGCGCGCGGAGGACCTCGATCACGCCGTCCTCCGCGAGGAGCGCGACGTACCCCGCGTCGGCGTAGAGCGCGGCGAGCCCGAGCGAGAGGACCACCTCGGCCACCTGCGCGGGCGTCGCCGCGCGCGAGAGCTCGGACGTGAACGTCTGGAGGCGCGCGACGCGCGCCTCCGCCAGCTCGACCCGGATGCGCGCGACGCGCTCGCTGGCGAGCGCCCGCTCCCGCGCCTCCTCGGCCCGCTTGCGGCGCTCGATCTCGTTCACGACCTCGACGACGTAGAGCGGCGCCCCCGCGCGATCGCGAGCGAGCGAGCGCGTGACCGCGACCCAGAGCATCGACCCGTCCCGCCGCACGCAGCGCTCTTCGGTGGTGGAAGAGAGGATCTTCCCGTCGCACAGCGCATGGACGTGCCGGAGCGCTCCCTCCGCGTGGTCCGGATGCCGGAGATCCTGGGCGCGCAGCGCCATCATCTCCTCGACGGTGTATCCGAGCAGCTCACAGAGCTTCGGGTTCACGCGGAGCAAGCGGTCATCCAGGGAGACGTGGGCCATCCCCACCGCCGCCTGGTCGAAGGCCGCGCGGAACCGCTCGTCGCTCTCGGCGCGCGCGACGTTCGCCGCGCGCGCCTCGAGCAGAGCGCGGACGGCCGTCATCAGGAGCCGGCTCTCGATCGGCCATGCGCGCGAGCCGGCACGACAGCAATCATACGTGGAACCGCACGAACTCAAGGTCGACGGCTGACCGACGGCCGCGCGGGCCCGGCCGGCGTGCAGCACCGGGATGGCCGCCGCGCCCAGCGCCGCCTGGAGGCGCTGGCAGAGCTCGCACCGCTCGCTGTCCGGCAGATCGACGCTGATCAGCACCAGGTCCGGCGGTCGATGGGCTCTTCGCAGGCTCTCCGCGATCGTCGCTGCGAGCTCGACCCGCAGCCCAGCGGTCTCGAGCGTGCGGCGGATCTCCTCTCGTTGGGCCTCGTCATGATCGACGATCAGGACGGTAGGTGCCTGCATACGGTCCGCGCTCTTCCTTGGGAGAATGGAGAGTTGAAGTAGCTCACCTTCTCGCGGCTCGCTCTCGCGGAGGCGTGTCGAGGGTACGAACTGTGCAAGATCCTGGAGCAGAATCGCGGACGAGAGCGGACGCGACCGCGCGCTCGAACGAGGGGTTGGCTCATGGCAGCGTGGCTGGAATCAGCGCTCGAGGCAGGACGCCTCTACCGCTCGATCGGCGCCCTGGAGGCGGAGCAGCTGCGTCCTCACGTGCACCGCGCCTGGGTGCGCTCTCATGGGGGAGGAGCGGATCCGCGCCGTCCCAAGGCCGAGTTCCTGAGCGCGCTCGACACCGAGCGCCTGCGCGAGCGGCACCAGGAGCTCGTTCTCGCTTCCGAACCGTACCTTCGCGCGCTCAGCCAGGCCTCGGGCAACGAGCGCCATGCGGTCATGGTGGGGGACGAGCGGGCGATTCTCCTGGATGTCCGCGGTGACGAGCAGACCATTCACGGTCCCGAACGGGTGCCCGGTCCCGGCGCGTTGCTCGAGGAGAGCGTCTGTGGCGCGAACGGCGTCGGTACGGCGCTCGCCGAAGATGGCTATACGGAGCTCGTGGGGCCGGAGCATTTCATTCAGGGATTCCACGCCTTCACCTGCCAGGGGCTCCCGCTCCGGGACGGCGATGGGACAGCCATCGGCGTGCTCAGCCTCTCTGTCAGGAGACCCGAGATTGGCTGGCGTCTGCGCGAAATTCTGCTCTGCGCCGCGCGCGCCATCGAGATGGAGCTCCTCGCCACGCGCCTCGAGCGGGACATGGATCGCTTGCTCACTGCGCGGGACGTGCCCATGGAGGACCTGACGCGGTTCCTCCAGGACATCCTCCAGGCGCGGGCAGCCGCGCGACTCAGGATCGATCTCGCCGCGGATCAGCTCGCCGGGAGCGTCCTCGCCCAGACGCGCGATCTGCTCCACCTCGCCGCCAACGTGCTGCGCCGCTTCCGGCGCTCCGCTGCGCTGTGGCGAGCGCTCGCGCTGGACGGGGCGACGTCGCCGCGCCCGGTGGCGCTCGACGCGCTGATCCGCGATCTCGCGGAGCTGCTGGAGGTCGAGTCGGCTGTCTGCGACGTCACGACCAGCATCCAGGAGCTCGAGCCCGTGGTCGTTCAGGCGGACCACAACACCCTGGCCCGCGCGCTCTTTCGCGTGCTGCTGAGCGCCGTCCGGGCTGCGCGCCGCGGCGTCGTGCACCTCGCGCTCCGGGCGACGCCGACGGGCGGAGAGCTGTGCCTCACGCTCTCACCCGGCACGGGGGTCGCCGCGCGCGCGCCGCCCCCTGTGCGGGTGCTGGTGCCGACACACCCGGGAGCCCCGGAGCGCGCGGCGGACGATCTCACGGGGTGGATGGCCTGAGCCGCCGGGTCAGCGCGGAATGAGGTTGCGGCAGCCGCTGCCGCAGGCGTCCCCGTCGCGGTTGTTGCCGTCGTCGCACTCCTCCACCGCCTGGACGACGCCGTCGCCGCAGTACTCGCCGAGCTTGCAGTCCTGCGCGCACTCGCCGTAGCCGCCGTCGTTCACCCCGTCGTCGCACTCCTCGCCCAGGCTGACGACGCCGTCGCCGCAGACGGGCTTGCACTCGCTCCGCGCCGTCGCGAAGCCCTGCAGCGTGAGCTTGAACGTCGACGCCGCGGTCTGGCGCTCGGCGTGGAACACGGCGATCTGGTAAACGCCCCCGTCCATCAGGCCGAGATCGACGTTCCGCGGCTGGATGACGTCGTCTTCCTCCGTCGCGTAGGTCACCCTGCCTCCCCCGTTGGCGTTGATGACGAGGCGCCCGTTGACGGCGCTGTGGATGCCGCCGACGTCGACAGCGAGGCGATCGTTGATGAACACCCACACGTCGTCGTCGCCGGTGAAGTCGAGCTCGTACTGCTCGCCCGCGTTGTACTGGAACCAGTAGCGGATCTCGCTCGTGAAGTGGAAGTTGTGCTTCGGGCTGCCTGCCTCCTTCAGCCAGTCGCCGCCGCCGTAGCTCGGGAAGATGTCGGCCGCGACGCGCTCGGCCGCCGGGGTGAACGGATCGTCGTCGACCGGGAAGAACAGCGGGTTCCCGTCGTAGGTCTCCTCGATATACCTCGCCCAGTAGACCCCGTCGCGCACGTTGCAGCTGTGGAACTCCTCGCTGTGGATGTCGCCGCACTGCGGGGTGGCCTGGGCCGACGAGGTGCACTCCTCGTCGTTGATCTCGTTGCCCACGTTGCCGCAGTAGTGCTCGCTCTCCGTGGACAGCAGGGTCCACTGCTCGCCGTCCTCGCCCCAGCGGTTCACGAAGCGGCCGTCGCCGGTGTCCCAGAGCGTGAGGGTGGTGGCCGTGGTGCTGTTGGTGCCGGGCACATCGTGGTACCACTGGGCGAAGCTGTCCGCGCTCGTGACCAGGCTGTTGGCGGCGGCCATGTACGTCGGCTTCTTCTGAGCGTCGAGCCGCTGCCCGACCATGTTGAAGATCGGCTTGCTGTTGGCGGGGCCCTTCGGCTCGAAGTCGGCGTGGGCCGCCTTGAAGTCGCGGAAGACGACCGGCACGGCCATCGATCCAGAGGGCTGGGGAACGGCGCAGGTGTAGCCCGGCTCCTGCTTGCACGTCGCGGAGCAGCCGTCGCCGTCGATGTTGTTGCCGTCGTCGCACTCCTCGCCGAGCACGAGGCCGTCGCCGCAGCGCGACGCGCACGAGCCCGCGGAGCAGTCGGGCTCGGCCTGGCAGCTCGCGGAGCAGCCGTCGAAGGGCATCGTGTTGCCGTCTTCGCAGCTCTCCGCGCCCTCCTGGGTGCTGTCGCCGCAGGTCGTCGGCGTGCAGGCGCTCGGGTTGCCGCTGCACTTGAATCCGACCTCCACCTTGCAGGTCGGCGAGCAGCCGTCGGTCGCCTCGGTGTTGCCGTCGTCGCAGAGCTCCGGGAACACCACAACGCCGTCACCGCAGCGGGCGATGCGCGTGCAGGCGACTCCGGGCAGCGGGCACGACCAGCCGAGCTCTACCGAGCGGCAATCCGCGGCACAGCCGTCCTCGCCCACCGCGTTACCGTCGTCGCACGCCTCGTCCTTGGTCAGGCCCCCGTCGCCGCAACGGAACGCGCTGTCGCCGTCGCCGATGTCCGATCCGCTCCCCGTGGTGTCGCCGTCGCCGAGTTCGCCGCCGGTCGTGGTGGTGGGGTTGTCCCCGCCGCCGCCGGTGCTACCGCCTCCGGCCGGACGCTCGCGGCTCGCAGAGCAGCTCGCCGTCAGGGCGGCGCAGCTCATGATGAAAATGGTCGAACCAAACCACGAAGATCGAGGACGCATGACCTGCTCCTTCCGGTTGCCCGGGACCTCTCGGGATGCGTGAATTGGCGACAGTCTCCCACGCGGATGCCCTGAATTCGAGCCCTTCCTGCGCGAGCCGTCACCTCCAGGGCTGTTGAATAAAGGGGCTCCCTCTGTGCGTGGATAAATCCTCAACCAGCGTCTCTTTCCCCCGAGGGCGGACCGCGTGAGGGACGTATACTCGCGCGCCGACCGGCTCGCTCCTCCTCGCGGGGCGGCCGGCCCGTCACCGGACCTGGAGCGCTGCATGTTGCGATCGTCTGACTCGACCCCTCCTCCGGGGAGCGCCCGCCTTCCCGGCGCGACCGCGCGCCCCCGGCGCTCCTGGGCCGGGTGGGCCGGCTTCTCTGGCCTGCTCCTTCTGATCATCCTCGTGCCGTTCTTCCTCTTCGCCGACAGCCTCGAGGCTGCGGCCCGAAGGCTGCTCGCGGCGCCGCCTTCGCCCATTGCGACGGCGCTCGTCCTCGGCGGATTGCTCGCCGGCGATATCGTCC
This sequence comes from Sorangium sp. So ce693, assembly GCF_051521375.1. Classification (NCBI taxonomy): domain Bacteria; kingdom Pseudomonadati; phylum Myxococcota; order Polyangiales; family Polyangiaceae; genus Sorangium; species Sorangium sp. So ce693. The sequence continues at coordinate 8,013,810 of NZ_CP150347.1, read as the reverse complement.
TGCCGGTGCCATCGAGCCTGGTGAGCACGGCGGCGGGCGGGCTGCTCGGCTTCTGGCGCGGGACGGCTGTCTCGTGGGCAGGCATGATGGTGGGCTCGGGGCTGGGTTATCTGGTCGGCGCGCGCGCGGGCGCGCCGGCCTTGCAGCGGATGGTGGGCGAGGCGGAGCTCGCGCGCCTGACGCGGGCCGCCGAGCGTCACGGCCGCTGGTTCCTGCTCCTTTTCCGCGGCGTGCCCGTGCTCGCGGAGGCATCTCTCGTCTTCGCGGGCGCGGGCCGCATGCCCTGGCGCGCGTTCGTCGCGGTGACGGCCCTGGCCAACCTGGGCATCTCGGCGACCTATGCCGCGGTGGGCGCCTCGGCCGCGCGGCTCACCTCCTCCCTGCTGCTGCTCGCGGGGATGGTGCTTCTACCGGGGCTCGCGCTGCTCCTCGCCCGCCTGCCGGAGCGCTGGCGTAGACCGGTAGGAGAGGACGAGGGCGGTGGGAGAGGAGGGGAGTAGCGCTGGCAGCTCGGCTGCCGGCACACCCGCCGCCGTGAGGATCGATGAAGGCCGGAGCAGCGCGTCGACGCGTCGACGCATCGCGTGCCCCTGTGACTGGCACTGTGGCGAATCGCAGCCTTCCAACATGCCTCTCCCATTGACGAGATCCGACCAAGGCCCCTTTCACGGCGTTTGACGCTGCGCGTATGTGGGATGACGCTGCGCACCTTCCAATGACGCTGTGCGCCTGGCAAATGACGCCGCGCGTGCGATGGGAGCGCGGGGCTGCGGAGCGGCTCGGTCATTCAAGCGCAATTTGAAAGTCAAGTGTCTCTTGGCGGTCGTCCCCTCGTGCAGCGTTCCTGCAGGATCCCGTTGGAGGAGAGCGCCTCCTGCGATCCACCGTCGTGGGAAAAGCACCGCCATATCGATATTGGTTCCGGCGTCGGGGGGTGCGTCTCGTCTTGACCCTCTGTTTGGTGGCGGGTAACATGCGAGCCCGGTTGGCAACCCGTCGGTGTTGCTTGATTGCGAATTCTGCGCAGGGTCGACTGTCGAGCGCGACCAACCGTTGATCTGGCTTGAATTGTCTTACGGACGAGCCTTGGGGGTTGTCGCTCGAAGCAGTGCGCCGTGCTCTGAATTTGTGCTTAACGAAAGAACGAACCTATGAGAATCCGAAGAAGCCATATCTTCTTGTGTTCCTTCGCCGCCCTCGGTCTGGTGGGCATCGCCTGCGGCGGTGACGGCTCGACCGCGGCGACCGGGGGTGGGCTGACGGGCTCCGGCGGCGCCAGCAGCGGCAACGGCTCGGGTGCGGGCAGCAGCGTCAGCAACGGCGCGGGCGCGGGCAGCAGCGGCAACGGCTCGGGTGCGGGCAGCAGCGTCAGCAACGGCGCGGGCGCGGGCAGCACCACCAGCAACGGCGCGGGCGCTGGAATCCCGAGCGGCAGCGGCAGCGGCAACCCGGACGCGAAGCCCACGCCGGACACCGATGGCTCGCCCGACGGCATCTTCCGCGTCAACCTCGACAATGGCCGCCTGATGCAGAACGGCCAGGAGATCCAGGTTCGCGGCGGCAACTGGTTCGGGCTCGAGGGACAGGACGATCTCGAGCGCCCCGGCGCCATGGAGCTCTTCATCGGGTCGATGTGGTGGGCCGAGAACGATGCCCCGCGCACCATCGAGGCCACGATGAAGGAGCTCACGAGCTCCAACCTCAAGTTCAACACGATCCGGCTCCCCATCGCGCCGCAGACCCTGGTCGCCAACCACGAGGACGGCGACTACAGCCGCACCTCGCCCCGGATCAGGAACAACAACGAGAAGGTCTACCCGTACGCCAACGCGCGCGCGGCGCTCGAGGACTTCCTCAAGCAGGCCGACAAGAACAACCTGAACGTCATCCTGGGCATCCACTCCTGCTCGAACCACCTCGGGTGGCGCGCGGGCAGGCTCGACGACGACAAGCCCTACGTGGACAGCGATCGCGAGAACTACGATTACAAGGCGGACGCCTACAGCTGCAAGACGGGTGAGGACGCCTACGATTACGACAAGTGGCTCGCGACCATCCGTGAGATGGCGCAGCTGCCCAAGAAGCTCGGGATCGACAACATCATCGGCATCGACTGCTTCAACGAGCCGTGGAAGTACAGCTGGCCCGAGTGGGCGGACATGGCCAAGGCGTGTTACGACGTCATCGCCGAGGAGAACGACGACATGGTCGCCGTGGTCCAGGGCGTGTCCGGCAGCCACCAGCCCGCGGGCGCCAGCGGCCTGACGCTGGAGCCGGAGCCCCACGGCGATCCCGACCTCAACCCGAACTGGGGTGAGAACTTCTACGGACAGACGGCCTACCCGATCCAGATCCCCAGGAATCGGCTCTGCTTCTCGCCCCACACCTACGGGCCTGCAGTGTTCGTTCAGAAGCAGCACGTCGATCAGTCCAAGCCCGAGTGCGTCGGGCTCGAGGACGAGGAGGCCGCCAAGGCCAAGTGCGGGCTGATCCTGGAACGGAGCAACGCAGACGCCGTCGCGAAGCTGACAAAGCAGTGGGACGAGCACTTCGGGTTCCTGCACGACCAGAACTTCTGCGTGATCACCGGCGAGTTCGGCGGCGTGAAGGACTGGCCGAAGAACGAGATGGACCCGGGGCTGGCCCAGACGTGGGCGCACCTGCCTGCCGGCAAGCGCTACGACTGGGAGTGGCAGAACATGTACGTGGATTACCTCATCAAGAAGAAGATGACGGACTTCACGTACTGGTCCATCAACCCCGAGTCGGGTGATACGGGTGGCATCTACCTGCACGCGTACACCAATGCCGACAAGACGGGCTGGGGCAAGTGGACGGGCCTGGACACCGAGAAGGTCGACATGCTGGCGCGTCTCAAGTAGGCCGAGTCGCTGATGAAGAAGGCCGCCCGCAGAGCCAGGCTCTGCGGGCGGTTCTCTTTTGTGATTTCATCTTTGTGACTCCAGCTTGCCACGGCGGAGTCGACCCGGGTCGTCGGCTAATCGCAGCTGTTGTCGCGCGCGTTCACCAGCGCCTCTCGTCTTTCCGGTGTGCCGCCGCGCGAAGCGTGGTCGGCATCAGCGGCCTGTTGCCTGGGAGACAGACAGAGCAAGAGAGAATACACAGGGAGACGGGGAGGAGAGAGAACTCGAAAACAAGGTGGATAGGTGAGGGGGCCATCGTTCGAGCCTGCTCGCCTGGGGGCGACCGCTTTCAGGTCGCTCGATGGTTCGAGCGATTTTATCTCTCGCCTCCCCGTGAATCTTCTCTTCTTCCCCTCCGCCCTACGCCGCGTTTCGTCTCGGTCGATGTCGCGAGCTCCACGCCCGGCGCCATGGCGGTGCTGGGAAGGATTCCTCTGTCCGGGGCGATCTCGCCACGTCGCCGCCGTCTCTGCTGCTTGCTGCGCGCAACTTCCCGCATTCCCGTGGTCTGCGACGATGTGGCGAGAGCTGCCCCACGTGAACTGGATGGACTGGCGTCCGAGGAACTCGTAGCCTCGTCCTGCGAGCTGGATCGTCGTCGCGTCCGGAGGTGAAGAGCTCTTCCACGCGACGGGCGCATGTGAACCATCGGTCGGGGGGGCCCGGGCGGCTGCGTATCGGTGCGATTGCCGGTTTCGGCGGAGCCCGTGGCACGGGAGGAGGCTCATGGAGGATCGCAGGACGGCCCGCGCGAGCGCGGACCAGAACGTACGTTTCAGGGTGCTCGCCCCGCTGGTGCTCGCCCTGGCGCTGCTGCTCTCGCTCTATCTGGTGACGACCTACAGAGCGTTCACCTCGCAGCGCGAAGCGAGCCTCCAGCAGGCGACCGAGACCACAACGGAGCTCCTGCGGCGGGCGACCGAGGACAACATCGCGACCCTGGGCTCCCTCATGAGCGCCATCGGGCGCGATCCCCTCCTCGAGGACGCGATGCGCCGCCAGGATCGCGAGGCGCTCCTCGCGCGGGGGGCGCCGCTCCTCCAGGAGCTCCAGGCGCGCGCGGGGATCACGCACCTCTACTTTCATGCTCCCGACCGCGTGAACTTCCTGCGGGTTCACCAGCCAACCCGTTTCGGCGACACGATCTCTCGTGTCACGCTCATGGAAGCGGAGCGGACGGGACAGCCGAGCGTCGGCAACGAGCAGGGGCCCCTCGGCACGTACACCCTCCGGTACGTCATGCCGTGGCGCTCCGGGGATCGCCTCCTCGGCTATATCGAGCTCGGAAAGGAGTTCCAGCTCGTCGCCTCCTCGCTGCGCGAGGCCCACGCGATGGATGTCGCCATCCTCGTCGACAAGAAGTACGTGGATCGAGCGCTCTGGGAGCCGACCGCCGCGGAGCAGCGTCTGCCTCCGTGGGACACGCTCCCCTCGATCGTCGCCGTCTTCAGCACGGCGCAGGCGCTGCCCGATGAGCTCTCGGCGAGGCTGGCGCGGCAGGGCCTCGACCTCGACGAGCCGACCGTGACCGTCCAGGCGGACGGACGCGTCCTGGAGTGCACGCTGCTCCCGATCGACGACGTCCGGTCGCTCGAGACAGCGAAGCTGCTCGTGATGCGCGACGTGACGGGCGTCGCCGCCGCCGCCCGCGCGCAGCTCGTGGCCGGCTGCGCCGCGTTCGCCGGCGTGAGCGGCGGGCTGCTCGCGATGTTTCACGTCCTCCTCGGCCGCATCCAGCGGGATCTCCGGGAGCGATCGAGGCTGCTGACCAGCGCGAAGGAGCGTCTGGAGCAGGAGATCGAGGTGCGGATCGTCGCGCAGCGCGAGCTCGAGGGGGCGCTCGGCGCGTCGGCGGCCGCGTCCCAGGCGAAGACCGAGTCGCTCGCCCAGCGCGAGGAGGCGCTCTGCGAGCTGCAGGCCACCAAGCGGGCCCTCGAGCAGCAACTCCAGACGATCGAGCGCCAGCGCGTCACCATCCGGGAGCTGTCGTTGCCCATCGTGGACGTGTGGGACGAGATCCTCGCGCTCTCGATCGTCGGGCCCGTGGACTCCGAGCGGGCGGCCGACATGATGGATGGCCTGCTCCGCCGGATCGTCGACGCGCAGGCCCGCTGGATCATCCTCGATGTGACGGGGCTGCCGGCCATCGACGACGAGGTCGCGGCGCGCCTCGCCCGGGTGGCCAAGGCCGTGCGGCTGCTCGGGTGCGACTGCATCGTGACGGGCATCAGCCCCCATATCGCGCGCGCGTTCGTCGCGCTCGGCGTCGAGCTCGGCGATATCCGGCCGTTGCGCAGCTTGAAGGACGGCATCAAGCACTGCATGTCCGCCCGCCAGGCGGCCGCGCTCCGATCGACCCTGGCGACCTGAGCGCCGCGCGGTCAGGGCGGATCGGGCAGCGCGCCCGCCGATCGGCGGCGGCGGCGCGCTGCCGTGTTCCGCGGCGGTCCAGGCTTGGATACGCTACCTCACGAGCTCGCCCGCCTCGCGTGTGGATCCGGGGCCGAGCGCGCCGTTCTTCGAAGCCCCGCACCCGCCATGTACCGAACCGCCGCTCCGCTGCCTCCCGAGCCGCCCCGCGAGTGGCAGCTCATCGTCGAGGCCTTCCTGTACGAGCACCTCTCCGTGCCCGAGGCATGGCTCGCGCGCGCCGGGGGCACCGTCGCGCTGCTCGTCGGCGCGCGGATGCTCGCGCCCGAGCACCACGGGGAGAACCGCGCCTGGCTGTTCGGCGATCTGCGGCGGATAGAGGGCCAGCGGCCGCCGCTCCTCGCCCCCACCTCGTTCGGGCTGGAGCGCGTGTGCGCGCCGGGCGAGGCGGAGGCGCTCCCGCGGCACGTCGCCGTGTGCCCCTGGCCCGACGCGGCGGGGATGACGCTGGAGGGCATCGCGCGCCACCTTCCGGGCTCGCGCTTCGAGATCGGCGCGGCGGCGGAGGTCGCGGCGCAGCTCGCGCGCGTGCGGCTCGCCGTGCCGCACGCGAGCTTCACGTACGCGCGCGTCATCGTGTTCGAGAGCGGCGAGGTGCGCGTCGCGCCGCCCCTGCCGGAGACGGAGCGCTCGGCCGCGCTGAGCGATTCGGGGTTCGAGTTCCTCGACGACCTGGGAATCAGGGTCTCCCCGCTCCACGACCCGAGCGACCTCGAGCCGGCCTTCGGCGTCGCGTCGGCGCTCTTCGAGCTCGTCGCGGGCTTCGGCGAGGCGGGCAGCGTGGCGAAGCGCCAGCTCCTCCACGCCGCGGCCACGGCGCAGCCCGCGCACCCGCTGCCGTCGGACTTCGGGGTGCGCAGCCGCGAGGTCGACGCCCTCGTCGCGCGGGGCACCTCGGGCGAGGCGTCGCTCCCCGAGCTCGCGCAGGCGCTCGGCGCGCTCAGCCAAGCGCTCGACGGCCCGGCCGCGCTCGGGCGCGCTGTGCGCGCGAGCGTCGCGGCGGCCACGCCCTCGCCGCCCCACCGGCAGATGGGGGACGGCAAGCGCGTCTACATGCTCTTCCCCGACGTGCAGGCGCTCCCTGTCGGCGCAGTCTGGCCGGGGCCCGAGCCATGATGGGACCGCGCCGCCGAGGCGTCTCGCGCGCCTCTCACGTGCCTCTCGTGCGGCAGCCGCGGCTAACCGCGGCCCGGGACCTCATCGAAGCTGAAGAAGACCAGCTTGCCCATGGAGCGGGACAGCTCGACCATCTCGTCGGCTCCCTTCGAGGGGCCGCCGATCCGCAGGCAAGCGTCGCAGCGCGCGACGAGCCGGCGGGCGACAGGATGGAAGATCTCGTTGAATACCTCGTCTCCGATCTGCCGCGACCCGGCGTGCTCGATGAGCGGCAGCGCGAACCATTCGCCGAGGACGGGGAGGTGGCCCGCCCGGAACAGGCGCACGGCCATGTCGTTCATCGCGCGAACGTTCGCCGCGATCAGGACCGGATCATCGCCCGTGCCGGAGCGATAGGGCCCGGCGACGAGGATCATGAGGGGCTGGGTGGGTTGCATCGTCTGCCGTCAGGGAGCCTGCAGGTCCCGATCGGCGCTCGGGAACCAGCGCGTCGCGGCGCGGACCGCGTTGGTGGCCGCGCCGAGCCGAAGGTTGTCCCCGACCACGGTGAGGCACACGCTCTTCCGGTCGCGGTCCCGGTGATCGGGGCGGATCCGCCCCACCAGCGCGAGGTCTCGGTCCTGCACGCAGTGGAGCGCGCTCAGGCCCTCGCCGGCGGCGCCGGGGAGGTGCTTCACGAAGGGCGACCGCGCCGGATCGCTCAGGATGCTCGCGACCCGCTCGAGATCCACCGGGCGATCGAACGTGACCCACGCGTTCTCGTAGTGGCCCACCGCGACGCCGACCCGACAGCACTGCGCGGAGATGTCGAGCTCCGGCGTGCTCAGGATCTTGCGGCTCTCGAAGATGAGCTTCCGCTCTTCCGAGGAGAAGCCGCTCTCGTCGGTGCCGCCGTTGTGCGGGACGGTGTTGCCGGCGTAGCCCGACGCCTTGAACGGCAGGCCCAGCCGATCGAGGGCCTGGAAGCCGTCGCGCGCGTCCGCGAGGAACGCGTCCAGGGCGGCGATGCCGGCGCCGCTGACCGCCTGGTACGTGCTCACCGTGACCTCGCTGAGCCCGAACTCCCGGCGCAGGGGCGAGAGCGCGAGCATCAGCGGGATCGTCGTGCAGTTCGGGTTGGCCACGAGCCGGACCGAGTCATCGACGATGCTCGAGTTCACCCCGGCGACGACGAGCGGCACCTTCGGGTCGGCGCGGTACGTGTTGCTCTTGTCGATCACGCGGTACCCGAGCTCCACGAGCCGCGGGACGTACCGCTTGCTGTGATCGTCATCCAGGGCCACGAACGCCAGGTCTCCGCGGGGGGCGTCCTGCGCCTCGAGGCGCGACGCGCCGAGCACCTCGTACGACTTGCCGTCGAGGGTGAGCTCCTGGTCCCGGCTCGCGAACAGGGCGAGCGTCGCGCCGGGCCAGGCCCGCGCGATGAGGGTGATGGTTTCGCGGCCAACAAGGCCCGTGGCGCCGAGGATGCAGATTCGCATAAGGGCGCTCTTTACCAGACCGGGGCCCAGCCGACGAGGGGCGAGTGGCCGGGCGCCGCAGCGGCGTTCTACCTACCTACCTACCCGCGCGGCGCGTCCCCTTCCGCTTTCCGCCTTCCGCCCGCGCGCCCAGCCGCCGTCCCCTCGGCGGCCGGGCCGCGGCCCGCGCTCAGATGACCGTGCCCGGCGGGACGACGGCGTTCTTCGGGACGACCACGATGCCCTCCCGGGCCGCGTAGTACGGTGCGTCGGTGTCCGGCCGATCGGGGATGTTGCGGATCACCACCCCGTCGCCGATGCGCGCGTTCTTGTCGATGATCGCGCCGTCGATCGTGCATCCCCGGCCGATGCCGATGGGCGGGAGGCCCCTCGTGCTCTCGGGGCCGTGGGCCTGGAACAGGGACTCGTAGTCCGCGCCCATCATGACCGTGTTCGACATGCTGACGTGGGGCCCGATGGAGGAGAGCTGCCCGACGACCGACCGGGAGATCTTCGACTCGACGATCCGGCTCCCCTCGGCGAGGAGCACCTGGTCGAGGACCGAGCCCGCGGTGACGTGGGCCGGGGGGAAGAACTGCGGGCGGGTGTAGATCGGCCGCTGCGGGTCGTAGAACGAGAACGGAGGATCGGAGTCCGTCAGCGCGAGGCTGGCCTCGTAGTAGCTGCGGATCGTGCCGATGTCCTCCCAGTACCCGTCGAACGTGTAGGTCATCATCCGATGGGTATCGAGCGCCCGGGGCAGGATGTGGCTGCCGAAGTCGGAGGCGTTGTCGCGCTCGAGCATCTCGTAGAGCGCCTTCGCGCTGAAGATGTAGACGCCCATCGAGGCGAGCCACGGGTTCGCCGGATCGGGCAGCTGCCGCACGTTGTCGAGCAGCTTCATGTCCTTCGGCTTCTCGACGAACTTGACCACCCGCCCGGTGTCGTCGGTGTCCACGATGCCGAGGCGCGACACCTCGGCCGTCGGGACGGGGCGAACGGCGAGCGTGACGTCGGCCCGGGTCTCGCGGTGGTGCTCGAGGAAGGGCTCGTAGTCCATGCGGTAGAGGTGATCGCCCGAGAGGATCATGACGTCCCGCGGGTTCGGCGATTTCACCTCGACGAGCTGCTTGCGGACGGCGTCGGCGGTGCCCTGGTACCAGTCGCTGTGGGTCGGCGTCTGCTCGGCCGCGAGGATCTGCACCGCGCCGGCCGAGAAGACGTCGAATCGATACGTCTGCGTGATGTGGTTGTGGAGCGAGACCGAGTTGAACTGCGTGAGGATGTGGATGCGGTTGAAGCCCGAGTTGAGGCAGTTGCTGATCGGGATGTCGACCAGCCGGTACTTGCCGCCGGTCGGGACGGCTGGCTTCGAGCGCAGCTTGGTGAGCGGGTAGAGGCGGCTTCCTACGCCTCCGCCGAGGATCAAAACCACCACGTCGTTGTGCTTCAAGCGGGTCTCCGCGAGGTGAGGGGGACGGTTCGACGCCCGGGACGATGGGCGCGGTTACACTAGCAGGTGTGGCGATTCAACCGGGCTGCAGATCGCTCAGCGGCAGCGCGCCGGGCGGTCGCTCGGGCCGGGGGCTCCCCGGGGGATCGCCCCCGTCTGCTCCTCCACGCTGAGGGACGTGATCCGCGCGTCCGGCGAGGTGTCCACACGCACGGCCAGCGAGAGCGCGCCGCGCTCGCAGCGCAGGCCGAAGCGCGCCGCCGTGGCGCTCTCCACCGCGGCGGAGCCGTCGAGCGCGCACGCTCCCACCCGCGCGCCCGCGTCGCGCAGCGCCTTTCGCAGGGACGCGAGGTGTGCCTCCGGGAACCAGCCGGGCCTGAGCCTGCGATCGAGCGCCTCCGTGCGCGCGCGGCCGATGACGGAGGCGACGGCCTGGGCGGCGCGGCGCACGGGCGGGGAGGGCGGGACGACGCGCGCTTCCATGGCGCCGGTCGCCGCGAGCCGGCCGAGCACCTCCGCGTTGAGCGACTCGAGATCGGCGCCGGCCACGTTGGCGAGCGCGACGACGCCGACGCCCCGCTGCGGGAGGAACGTCACCGACGCGGAGAATCCGTCGATCAGGCCGTCGTGGAACACCACGTGGCCGAGGTCGCAGTCCTCGCGCACGTGCCAGCCGAGCCCGGGGCCGTCGTCGTCGCCGGCGGCCGGGAACGCCGAGCCGTTGCGCGCCATCATGTGCGACTCGCGCACCGTGCTCCGCCGCAGGGCCCCTGTCTCGGGCGCGTCGCGCGCGGGCCAGGCGGAGAGCTGCAAGCCGACGAAGCGACCCATGTCGGCGAGGCTCGCGTAGAGCCCCGCGGTCGCCTCGGAGGCCCCGAGCCGCCAGGGCTGGATCGACGCCACGGCGCCGTCGTCGACGCCGCGCGCGTGGGGCGACGCGAGCGCGCCGGGCGGCACCTGCGACGGGTCCCAGGCGGCGTCGCGCATGCCGAGCGGCCCGAGCACCGCGTCGCTCATGTAGCGCCGGTACGGCACGCCGGAGGCGCGCGCGACGACCAGCCCGAGGAGCGAATAGCCGAGGTTCGAGTAGGACGTCCCGGTGCCCGGCGCGCTCTCGAGCCCGAAGCCGTCGAGCGTCGCCAGGATCTCCCGCTCGGTGACGTCGCGCGACGTCGACGCGGGGGGAAACACGCCGAGCCGCGGCAGGCCGGAGCTGTGCGTGAGCAGGTCGCGGACCGTGATCTGCCGCGCGTCGCGCGTCGGGTAGACGACGCCGGCGAGCGCTGGCAGGTAGCGCGCCGCCGGGGCGTCGATCGACAGCCGCCCTTCGTCGCGGAGCCGCAGTATCGCCGCCGCGGTCAGCGGCTTGGTGACGGAGCCGATGCGGAAGCGCGTGTGCTCGTCGACCGCTCCGCCCGCCGCGGCGTCCCGCACGCCGAGCACCGCCTGGATCGCGAGCTCCTCGTCGATGACGACGCCGAGCGCGAGCGCCGGCAGCCGCTCCCTCTCCGCGGCGCGCCGCGCGAGCGCCTGCACGTCGGCCGCCGCCGCGCGGAGCTTCCGCCCGCGCTCCGGATCGGGGAAGCGCGGCGTCGGCGTGGGCTCGCTGGCGAAGCGCTGGGCGAGCGGCGCCGCGGCCACCGGCGCGGCGGCCGGCGGCGCGGGCGCGGTCGATGCGCACCCGCAGAGGAGAAGGGGTGACGCGGAGAAGACGGCCGCGGCGAGGAGCGCGGCGAGCCTGTCGTCGATCGTCCTCAAGTCGGAGCCATGACTCTCGCTCTTCGATCGCGACCCGACAATCCGAAACGGACCCGGTGGAGGGGGGCAGTCCTCGATTTTCTCGGTGGAGGTAGGCGGGGAGCGCGACGTCTACGCAGCTCTGGTGTGGGGATCCCACGGTGTGATCCGCGCGGGGCCGTGGCGGCGCGCGCGGGATCGGCGGCGCTGGCGGCCGTACGCGCCTACGCCTGCGCGAACCGCTCCTGGAACGCCCGGTAGTTCGGCCGATCGTCGCCCCGGTCGTACACCGCGAACACCACGCGCGAGAACGCGCCGCGGAAGCGCGGGCTCCCCAGGCACCGGGCGAAGACGTCGGCGACCTCGCGCGGATCGTTGCGGAAGACGCCGCACCCCCACGCCCCGAGGACCAGGCACCGGTGCCCGTGCGCGCCCGCCGCGGCGAGCACCATGTCCGCGCGGCGCTCCAGGGCGGCGCGGATCTCCTGGTCCGCGGCGTCGTCGCGCTGGAACGCCTCGCCGGCGTTCGGCGCCGGCGCCGTGATGATCGACAGCGCGAACGGCCGGTCCAGGAGGGCGTGCTGCTCGTCGCGGAAGAACGGCACGTCCGGCGAGTAGATGATGTGGTCGGTATAGAGAAAGCTCCCGCACGCGCGGTTCTGGTCGTAATAGTCGCGCTGCTCGACCAGGGACGCGTACAGCGCCGAGCACCTGGCGAGGTCCTCCTCCTGGGCCTTGGCCCCGCGCAGGAACCCGCCCCCAGGGTTCTTGGCGGAAGCGAAGTTGAGGGCCATGACGCGGGCCTCGCCCTCCTGCTCGATGAGCCGCCGCCCCGCCGCCCCCGTGGTCTCGCCGGTGACCTGGATCGCCGTCGGGCGATCGAGGCGCTCCTTCGGCTCCCAGGCGTCGAGTGATCCGGGCCGGTAAAGCACGGTCCCCTTCACCGCGGCGAGCACGCGGTCGCGGATGCGAACCGTCGCGCCCGAGGGCGCGGTGTATTCGCCCCGACTCGCGATCTGCACGGTCTCTGCGGCGATGCTGGTCAGCTTCATGCGCTCAAGGATTGGCGAGCCGCGGCCGCTCGTCCAGCGAAACGCGCAGGCCGCCGCGCCGTACGCCACCCCGGCAGCGCGCGGCGCAAGATCACGACGCTCGACGCTGCTCGCGCGATCCGACCGGCGCGACGGCGGGACGAAGGACCCCTCGATCCGGGCCCGGCGGCGCGCGCTGCTTCGATCTCGATACGCAAGTCCTTGCACAGGTGCGCAAGCACCCGCTCCGCAGGTGTGGACTCCATCGCTCCGCGCTCGGCCTGTGGACCGCAAAGTCACGCCATCGCGCATGCGGCACGTCGCTTGCCAATATCGGACACTGAAACCGGACGCCATCCGCGTCAGTACCAGCCGTCGAGTCGGCCCGACCCGCCCTGAGAGTCCCGTGGCGCCGTCTGGCGGAGCTCGCTGCGGCGCTGCGCGCCCTCGCCTCACCCGAGAGGGAGAGGCATGAACGAGAGGAGCTTGTATGATGAGTCACCTGTTTGCGGAGTCTCGTGGTCTCACTCATGGCACCCTTGGTCTCCTTGTCTTATCGCTCGCGTCGGTCGGGTGCGCCGCTGGCGCGCCCGCAGGAGAGGAGATCTCCGAGCGGGTCGGCGATACGGAGGTGAGCTTCGACGAGTTCGAGGCGCGCACCTACCGTGAGCCGGAGAGCGGTATCTACATCGTCGATGGCGACACGCCCATCGAGGGCCTCGACGGGCTCGAGCGGTTCTATGAGCGCCACGTCCAGCGCGGAGCGCTCATCGTCGACCAGAGCCATGGAAGGGACGTGAGGTGGAGCGACAGGGAGAAGCGGAACCTCACCTACTGCGTGAGCGAGGCGTTCGGTGACGACCATGGCGCGGTGGTCGCCGCGGTGGAGAGCGCCGCGGCGGCGTGGGAGGAGGTGGCGGACGTCCGCTTCATTCACCGCGCGGACCAGGACGCCGCGTGCGATGCGCGCAACAAGAGGGTCGTCTTCGACGTGAACCCGGTCGAGGGGCAGCCGTACTACGCGCGCGCGTTCTTCCCCGACAGCTCGCGCCGCGCGCGCAATCTCCTCATCGACTCGGCCGCCCTCGGCCCGCTGGATCTCTGGACGCTCACGGGCGTCCTGCGGCACGAGCTCGGCCACGCGCTCGGCTTCCGGCACGAGCACACGCGGCCCGAGGCGGGCGCCTGCTTCGAGGACGACGGCTGGCGCGCCCTGACGCCGTACGACGCGGGCTCGGTGATGCACTATCCGTGGTGCAACGGCACGAACTGGGGCGACCTCGATCTGACGAAGCACGACGCGCGCGGCGCCGCGGCCCTGTACGGCCGGCCCTGCCGGTGAGCTCCGCCCCGCGGCGCGCTCTCTTTCGTTGCGGCTCGTGGCTACGCGCGGCGCGTGGGGGTCGGCTCGTCGTCCAGCAGGCCCGCGTTCGCGCTCGGCGTCGCGAACACCCCCTGCACGTCGTCGGCCGGAGCCCAGTGCCCCGCGCACATGAGCGCGCCCCCGGTGATCTCGGGCTGCATCGAGAGGCGCGCCTGCACGTCGTCCGCGTGCACGCACACGTTGACGTGCAGGCGCGGGTCCGCCTCCGGTCGCTGCGCCAGCGCGCGGTGCACGGCGGTCGCGAGCTCGATCGCAGCGCGCCGTTCCCGCAGCGCCTCTGCCGCGTTTGCCGGGAGGAGACGAACGCCGAGCACCTCGTTGCCCGTGATCGACGCCAGGATGAACCCGGCGCGCGAGAGCTGTGACTCGGCGATATCGAGCACCCGACCGATATCGAAGGTCAACGCGTCGTCGAGCTCGCCGGCGTCGCCGCGGGTCCGGACCTCCAGGTAGACCGCCACCGCAGGGTGCGTCGGGTCGGGCCCGCTCGGCATGCCCGACGCGGGCCCGCCGATGGCGTCCCTGAGCGCGCGCATCAGCTCCTCGACCGAGCCAAAGCGTCGCTCCCGCCGCTTCTCCATGCACCGCAGCACCACCGCGTCGAGCTCGATGGGCAGCGGGACCCGCAGGCTCGGGGGCAGCGGCTGCTCCTCCAGGTGCTTCCGCACCATCTCATCCATGTCGTGCGTGTGGAACGGCAACCGGCCCACCAGCATGCGATGAAGGAGGACGCCAAGCGCATAGACGTCCACCCGCGCATCGATGGGACCGCCGAGGATCTGCTCTGGGGCCATGATGGATGGCGTCCCGGGCATACGTCCGGCCGTGGTGAGCCATGTCGACCCCTCCTCGGGCGCCATCATCTTCGCGATTCCGAAATCGAGCAGCTTCACGGTACGTGGCGGGCCCGAGCAGATGAAGATGTTGCTCGCCTTCACATCCCTGTGAACGATGCCAGCTGTGTGCGCGGCTGCTAGCGCAGCGCACACAGGCTCCATCAACTCCAGCGTCTCGCGCTGCGTGAGCCGCGTCTCGGACCGGATCAACGCGTCGAGCGTCTGGCCCTCGAGGCGCTCCATGACATAGAACGGCTGATGGTTGTTCAGCTCACCAACTCCGTAGATTTCCACGATGTTGGGGTGGGATATCGACCGCAGCACATCGATCTCGCGTGCGAACCGATCGACTACCCGGCGAGAGTGGGCTACCGCCTCGCTCAGTACCTTGACCGCGGCGGGTCTGCCCGATCGGACGTGCCTCGCCCCGTAGACCACACCGCAGCCGCCACGCGCGATGAATCCTTCGAGGATGTACTCGCCCGCCAGGGTCCCCGGCGGGAACTCGCCGCGCGCGGCCGACCTCTCGAAATCCGAAAACGGCCTGGTCTCGTCCTCTTCGTCGCTCATCTGCCCCTCCGCGCCGTGCGTCGTGATGCGTCGCGGTGCGTTACAGTGCCGCTGCCAGCGCGCGCTCCGGATCGAACGCATCCTTTACTAAAGCGCTATGCAGAAGCATTTCGAAATGGTAACTTAAACTTTGCGGCTACTCGACCTTAAACGCCAAAACGCGGCGATGAAAAGGGGGACCATCATGGTTCTTTGCTGTTCACGAGGTGTTGCGGTCTTGGCATTACCTCTGCTTACCGCTGCCTGCATCGGCGCCGAGCTCGACGAGCAGGCGGAGGAGCTCGTCGGGGAGGCCGAGAGCGAGCTCGTTGCCGACAACGGCTTCCTTCCGAACGCGCTGAGCTTGAACGCGCTGAGCTTGAACGCGCTGAGCTTGAACGCGCTGAGCTTGAACGCGCTGAGCTTGAACGCGCTGAGCCTGAACTCGAAGTCGGCCATCCAGAACCCGGGAGAGACCGGCGCCCTGTCCAGGGAGCTCCTGCGCTACGTCGTGAGCTGTTCGCTCCGCACCGACCAGACGTTCTCGTTCTCATGGACCGACAGCAGCGGGGTCGTCCACCCGGAGGTGTACCGCGGCGACCTCGGCTACGCGCACTGGTGGGCGACCGCTGGCATCGGCAACGATACCTATGTCCAGCATCAGATCTCGGCCTGCCTCGCCGCGCGGGTAAACTGGTACGGTGTCTCGGTGAGGATCTCCCTGCGGAACAACGAGCTGGCGTCGACTGCGGCGGAGCGCGCGGAGTTTTCGGTGAGAGAGGGCGCGTTCTGGGGCAACCTGTTCTCCACGACACCGTACGTGGGGGCCTGCTACGATTCGGTGGGCTACGTTCGTGCGCGCCAGGTGAAACGCGACTGCGCGGCCGGCCACGTCGAGACCAACCCGACGACCGGGGAGGTCACTTGGCAACAGTGCGGCTCCATGGTGATCTGGGGCTCGTGCAATCAGCTGTGCAACGGGATCGACGCCAACGCCGGCTACTTCAGGGGGTGTGTCACGAATTATGTCGTCAGCCCTTATGTCCGCACGGATCAGGTGGTGACCACATTCTTGACGGCCGCCCCATAGGAGCGTGAATGCGCTCGGAAGCGCTGCGAGACGAGGCGCCGGAACGCGCGGCCCGGGAAGCGGGGCGCTGTCCGGGCTGTGGGCGGCGGAATCAGGGCGCGTGCCCCGAGTGCGCGCAGTCCGCTAGGCCCCCGTCCGGCCAGTCGTCGATTCCTCCGGAGATCACGGGGGTCGTCCCCGTTGCCTTGCCTCGTTTCCCTGGCTACTGGACCCGCAGGACGCTGGGGCAGGGGGGCTTCGGCCTCGTCTTCGAGGCCGAGCCGGAGGGCGGCGGCGCGCGCGTGGCCATCAAGCTCGCGCGCGCCGATCGCCGCGGCGCCGCCGAGCGCCTCCGGGGTGAGGTCGAGGCGCTCTCAGCCATCGGCGCCCCCCACGTGCCGGCCGTGCACGCGTGGGGGGCGCTGGACGACGGCTCGCCGTACGTGGTGATCGAGCACATCGCCGCGCCCACGCTCGCCTCCCGCCTCGCGGCGCGCCCCGCGCCGCAGCTCGAGGAGGCCGCCCGGCTGGGGCTCGCGACGCTCGCGACCCTCGAGGCCGTGCACGCGCGCGGCTACGTGCACTGCGACCTCAAGCCCGAGAACATCCTCGTCGATGAGGCGAAGGCGACGCTCATCGACCTCGGCATCGCCCGCGTCGTGGGGTGGCGCTACGACGGGCAGGACGAGGACCTCGCCGTGGGGACGGCCGAGTACATGGCGCCGGAGCAGTCGGCCGGGTGGCCCGATCTCGATGCGCGCGCCGACATCTACGCGATGGGCGTCATCCTGTACGAGCTCTTCGCGGGCCGGCCCCCGTTCTGGGGGCCGCGCGCGGCGGTGCTGGAGGACCATCGGAGCCGCAGACCGCCGCGCCTGTCGGTTTGCGCGGCGGTGCCGCAGGCGGTCGAGGAGGTGGTGCACCGCTGCCTGGCCAAGGAACGGAGCGAGCGTTTCGCGAGCGCGAGCGAGCTGCGCGTGGCGCTGGAGCGCGCGCTCCGGGACGAGGTCGCTGCGAGCGCGCGTGAGGGGTCGCGCTCCGCGGCTGGCATCGAGCGCCGCGTGACGGGGCTCCTGTTCTTCGAGAGCGCGGCCGATCGCATCGCGGTGCAGCGCAGGCTCCTGGCGCTCGGCGGCGAGCTCGCGCACGCCTCCGGCGCTCGCTACGTGGGGGTCTTCGGCCAGGAGGGGACGGCGAGCCCCGCACGCCGCGCGCAGCGGGCGGCCGACGAGCTCCTGCGACGAGGGCTGTGCGCGCGGGTCCTCATCGATCTCGCGCCTGTGTCGATCCAGGCGCGCCCGGATGGGACGCGGCGGTTCCTGAGCCCGCTCTTTTCGCGCGCCGAGCGGTGGCCGTCCGCCGCCGGGCCGCTGGGGCCTTTCCTCACGCCCGAGGCGTCGGCCGCGCTCCCGCAGCCGTCGCACGTCCCAGCGGGCGACGAACTCCCCCCGGGTATCGAGGATCAGTCGCGGGACGCGACGCGCCCCGGCGGGTTCGTCGGCCGTCGCGACATCCTCGAGCAGCTCCTGCAGAGCGCCGAGGAGGCGCTCTGCCTGAAGAAGCCCACGGTCGTCTCGGTGACGGGCGGGCCCGGCCTCGGGAAGAGTCGCCTGTTCGTCGAGCTCGGCAAGCAGCTCCGGGAGCGCCTGCCGCACGCCCGGATCATCGAGCTGCGCGGGCAGGAGCCCACGAGCGGCGCCTCGGACGCGACGCTCCACGAGCTCGTGCGCAAGGCGCTCTGCGTGCCCGAGCAGCCCCCGGAGAGCGGCGTCCGCGGGGCGCTCCCGGAGTCGCTCGGCGCCGTGCTCGGCGAGGAGCTCCGCTTGGGGCTGGCGATGGCGCTCGGATGGGTGGACGAGCAGACGGGCGTCGACATCTTCCCCGAGCTCGAGGCGCTCCGGGCCGCGCCCGGCGCGCTTCGCTCGGCGCGCGTGCGGGCGGCGGGCGAGTGCCTGCGCCAGTGCGCGACCGCGTCGCCCGTGATCGTCCTCCTCGACGACGCGCACTTCGCCCACGACGCCACGCTCGCTGCGCTCGAGTACGCGGCGCTCGCGGACGAGGCCACGCCGCTGTGGGTCTGCGCGATGGGGCGCCCGGCGTTCGCCGAGGCGCACCCCTCGTGGGGCGAGCGCGCCGCGCGACACGAGGCCCTGCGGCTCGAGCCGCTGGACGACGAGAGCGCGCGGGCGCTGTGCCGGCGGCTGCTCCTGCCCGCGCGGGACGTGCCGGAGCCGGCGATCGATCGCCTGCTCGAGCGCTCGCAGCGGGTGCCGCTCTTGCTCGTGGAGCTCGTGCACGGGCTCAAGCGCGAGGGGATCCTGCGCCGGCACCTGCGGGGCGACGCGTGGTACCTGGCGACCGACGAGCTCGAGCGCCTCCCCGTGCTGCCGTCGCTCGATCCGCTGGCGCAGGCGGAGATCGCGGCGCTCGGCCCGGCGCTCGGGGCGCACGCGCGGCTCGTCTCGCTGCTTGGCGCAGAGGTGTCGATCGACGAGATCGCGGGCGTGCTGCGCCAGCTGGATCTCCGCGGCGACGGCGCGTCCTTCCCGCTCGATGCGCGCGTCGGGACCGAGCGGTTGCTGAAGGTGGGCGTGCTGGTCGGCGATCGGAAGGACCGGCTGCGCTTCCGCCACGCGCTGGTGCGCGAGGCGGTCGCGCAGGACGTCGCCGAGGCCGAGCGGCGGCGGATCCACCTGGCGGCGTACGAGTACCACCGCGAGGCGGCTCACGAAGGCCGGGAGCAGCGGCGGCTCAGGATCGCGCACCACGCGGCCGAGGCGGGACTCGCGACGGTCGCGGAGGACGCCTACCTGGAGCTCGCCGAGCGGGCGCGGGCGCGGCACGCCTACGTGGAGGCGGAGCTCTACTACAGCCGGGCGCTCGCGCAGCCTGTCGAGGCGCCTGGGGTGCGGCGGAGGAAGGCGTACCGGGGCCGGGGGCTGATGCGCTACCGGCTGGGGCGCTATCACGATGCGCTCGGGGATCTCGATCGCGGGCGCGCGATGGCGGTCGAGGAAGGCGACGTGATCGAGCAGATCGAGATCCTGCTCGACGAGGCAACGGCGCTCGACTGGATGGACGACTACAGCCGATCCAAGCAGCGCGTGGAGGACGCGAGGGCGCTCGTCCGCGGCGATCTGCCGCCCGCGCTGGCAGCGCGGCTCGCGATGGCGGCGGCGCGCTCGCTCCACCGCGAGAGCCGCGATGAAGAGGCGGCGCATCAGTTCGAGCGCTCGGCGGCGCAGGCAGAAGGGCTAGGCGACGAGGGCTACGAGACGCTCGTCGTGTCGTTGCTCCTCCTGGGCTTCATCTACCCGGGGCTGGGGAAGCTGGACGAGGCAGGCACGGTGCTGAATCGTGCGGTCCGCATGTGCGAGGAGCGCGGCGATCTCCTGCATCTCGGACCAGCGATCAACGCCCGGGCGCTCCTGCGGGCCTGTCTCGGGGACAGCGCGGGGATGATCCTGGATTTTTGTCGACTGCTCACCATCTCGCGCGAGCTGGGTCTCGGGCTCATGGAGCTCGTAAGCGAGTTCAACCTGGGAGAATACCTTTACCTGATGGGCAATCTAGACGCCGCCGTGCCGCACGTGGAGCGGGCCGTGTCGCTGGAGCGCCAGCGGTGGGGGGAGGGGATACGGCCGGTGGTCCAGCTCCTTCAGGCGAGGCTGCTCCTTTATCAGGGCGAAGAGGGCAGGGCGCGGGAGATCATCGAGCTCATCCGGGCTCAGCAGGCGAAGGCCGCCGCGGCGGGGCACGAGCCCACGGCGATGACCCCCGCGGAAGAGGTGCTGTGGTCGATGATCGACCTGGCGACGCGGGAGGCGAGCGACGAGGAATGGGACGAGCTCGAGCAGCGGTCCGCTCGCCACTTTGTGGGGCAGGAGCAGATCGAGGTCATCGAGGCGCGGGCGCGAGCGCGCTCGCGGCGCGGCCTTTACGAGGACGCGAAGGCGGCGCTGGCGAGGGCGATCGAGGCGGCTGGGAGGATTCCCAACGTGATGCGAGAGCGGCTCGAGCGGCAGCGAAGCCGCTAGCGGGCCACGCGACGTGTACTGATGATCTGAGCGCCAGCGTCTGCGGAATAGAAGCAGCGCTACGTGCCTTTGGCCAGACTGGCGACCGTCGCAACGCTTGCTGCACCAGCGAGGAGCTCGGCTTTGCCGATGCGGAGCTCGGCGACATCGAGCGGGCGGAGTCGATGTTGTGCGCAGCCTGGTAGGAAGGTGACCGGTCGCGACTGGGGGCCTTGAAGCTCAGTCCCCGCGCAGCCCCGTCCTCACCGCGGGACAGCCGCCGCGGCGCGGCGCGGCGGGTCCTCGCGGTGGGAGACGCCCGTGACGGCGCCCTTTGCGCCCGGATGCGCAGCGGGATCGCCCGTCGCGTCGAACAGGGCGAGCGCCCTCGTATAATCGAGCGCCGCCCCCGCGGTGTCGCCCCGCTCGCAGCGCAGATCGGCGCGCGCGTGGAGCACCGCGGCCTGGCCCGCGCTGTCCCCGAGCTCCTCGAAGAGCCGCAGCGCATCCTCGTAGTCGCGCTGCGCGCCCGGCAGCGCACCCCTCTGGCGGCGCAGGTCGCCGCGCGCCTTGAGCACGGCGGCCTCGCCGCGGCGATCTCCGCTGTCCCGGTACAGGAGGATCGCATTGCCATAGTCGCGCGCCGCGAGCGCCGTCTGCCGCTCTCGCAGGCGCAGGTCGCCGCGCGCCTGCCACGTGCGCGCATGGGTCTGCTCGCACCCGAGCGCCCGGAGGAGATCAGGCTGCGCGAGCACCTCGCGCGCGGCGCGGGCGTGGGAGCTCGGGCCGCGACGCTCATCGCGGCTGCTCGGCGGGGGCGAGCGGAGCTGGCTGAGGACGCGCTCCTCCACGCCCTCGAGGATGTAGAGCGCGCGGTCGTAGTCGCGCGCGGCGCCCGCGAGGTCCCCCTCCCTGAAGCACAGATCGCCCTGCGCCTTCAGCACGTTGGCCTCGCCCAGGCGATCGCGGCAAGCCCTGAGGAGCGTGAGCGCGCACCCGTAGTCGCTCGCCGCCCCCGCCAGCTCGTCCTGGTCGAGCCGGAGGTTGCCGCGCGCGAGCAACCCCATCGCCTCTCCGGCCCTGTCCGACGCCGCCTTGAACAGCGACAGCGCCCGCTCGTGATCGCGCGCGGCGGCCGCGAGGTCCCCCTGCCGCCGGCGCACGTCGCCGCGGAGCAGGAGCGCCGTCGCCTGGCCGCGCCCGTGCGTGGCCGCCTCGAACGCGGCGAGCGCTTCGCTGTAGTCCGCCACGGCGGCCTCGAGCGCGCCCTCGCCGAGGCGCCGGTTGCCGCGCGCGAGCAGCTCCTTTGCGCTGCGGAAGACCTCGTCGTCGGCCGGCGGCGAGCTCCGCGCCGCCGCGCGCTGCACGTTCGCGCGCACCGCCTTGCGGAGGACGTCGCGGTGACCCGGGCGGCCGCGCTCGCGAGCGGCCGGCGTCGCGCGGAGCGTCCCGAAGGTGCCGCGCCGCTTGCTCGCGAGCTCGGAGCGTCGCGCGCTCTCGAGCGCCGCGAGCGCGCGCTCGCGCAGCTCGGGGAGCGCGTCGCCCGAGAGCCGCGCCGCCTCGTCGAGCAAGCGCTGCTGGAGCTCGGCCGGCAGCCCGAGGTCCACCACCGTGCAGGCATCGACGAGCGCTCGTGCCAGCACCTCGGCGCCGCGCTCGCCGTCCCGGAACGGCGCGAGGTCGAGGGCCGCGAAGAGCTCGCAGGCGACGCGCCGGCGTGACGCCGCCTCCGGCCGCCCCTCGACCGCGGCCGTCCAGAAGAGCAGCGCCTGCATCGCGTCCGCCGAGCTCCGGTGGAGCGCATCCCAGCGCCTCGCGTCGGCCGCCGCGTCCTCGCGGGCCGCGGCGCGCACGGGGGGCGTCATCGTGAAGGTCTGCGAGCCCTGCTCGAGCGACACCACCCGCCCATGCACGAGCAGCTGGAGCGGCCGCGCAGCGGAGGGCGCCGGCTTCCCCGCCGCGGCGGCGACCACCTCCAGCGGGACGCCCGTCGGAGGCAGCACGGCGAGCGCATGCACCACCCGGCGCGCCTCCTCGCCGAGCGACTCCAGCGCGTCGCCGAGCACCGCACCCACGATCTCCCCCTCGGGTCCCCCCGGATCCAGCTGCGCTGCGTTCTTCCGCAAATACACCTCGGCCGACATCCCTGTCCGCCGCAGCGTGGCTGCGGCGATCTCGATCGCGGCCGGCAGATACCCGAGCGCAGCGACGAGCGCGTAGGCCCACTGGACCTCCGCAGCGGGCGGCGCGTCCGTCCCCCATGCACCCTGGGAGAGGACGGACATCGCAGCGGATACGGAGAGCGCCGAGACGCTGAGCTCGGGCGGCTTCCGATCTCCGGACGTGGAGCGGAACCTCAACATATCGCCTCTGTCATTCCAGAAGAGCTGGTTATCCGAGCAGGCGCCGTCCGGCTCTCGGCCCGCGGCGACATGCCTGCTGGCCCCCAATCAGCCTGGAGATTGCTATGTCGAAGCCTGTGTCGACGAGCTTAGCGCGGCGCGCGACAGGCTCAACGGCCTTCCAGGTTTTCACGCGATCCCCGCGGCGAATTCGCGGCGAACCAGCCCGCGCTGGCACGCGTCCGGCAACGGCTCGCCGATCATGGGAAAGCGCGTTCGACGAAGCGGAACGACGGGATCCTGCGCCGGACGCTCGCTCCTCGTCGCCGGCTCGTATGTCCCGCGGTCGGGTCGAGGAGAGAAGATCCTGCCCATCTCCGCGCGCCCTGCGGCGAGGCGGGCTGCTCGGGCGGAAGGCGGTGGGCGTGAGATCTGGGTCGGAGACGAGATCCTTTATGTGACCGAGACGGGCACCGGCAAGCCCGCGGTGCTTCTGCCCAGCATGCTGATCGACGGCGCGACTTACCGGCCCGCGGTCGAGGCGATGGCGCGCCACGCGCGGGTGCTCGTCGTGGAGCTGCCCGGCTCGGGCCGCGCCTCGCCGCTCCGCGCGCCGTGGACCCTGGAGCGGTATGCGCGCTGCGTCGCCGAGGCCTTGCGGGCTTTGCGCCTCGAGCGCGTCACGCTGATCGGCCACTCGCTGTCTGGCGCCGTGGCGCTGATCGTCGCGGCGCTGTACCCCGAGCGGCTCTCCGGGGTCGTGCTCGTCGATTCCATCGGATTCAACCCGCCGGGCTCGGTCCTCTCGCTCGTCCTCGCGCGCGCGGCCGAGGCGGCGCTGGCGCCTCGCTTCATCGCGCGGGGGACGCCTGCTCTCCTCCACAACCTGCTCTTCCACACGCGGAGCGCGCTGAGCCTCCTGCGGATCGCCGCGACCGCGGATCTGAGCGGTCCTGCGGCGCGCGTGCGCGTGAGGACGCTGCTCGCCTGGGGCGCGCGCGATCTCACGGTGCCGATCGGCTCGGCCCTCGCCATCCAACGCTTGATCCCCGACTCGACCCTTGTCGTCTCCTCGAAGGGAAACCACGACTGGATCGTGGAGCGACCAGCCGAGTTCGCGGACGCGGTGGCGAGGTTCATGGCTGGCAGCGGCGGAGCCGCCTGAGCAGGGGGTATCGTGGAGCGCCGCCATGCGCTACCCTCGCCATGCCGTTCTTCGGCGTGAACCTCAGGGAGCATGGCGCGCGGCGCGAGCCGAGCCGCCATAGCAGGGAGCGGGGCTTGACTGGTTTGTGGCGCCTGCTGGAACAGGCCGCGAGGTGGGCGCGGCTCGCGACCCCGCTCCTCGCGCTCCTCGCGACGATGGCGCTGTGCCTTCCCGCCCGAGGCGAGACTGCGACGCCCGCGGGGGGCCCGGGCGGCGCGGCCGCGGCGGGGACCCCCGCGCCGCCCGGCCCGCGACCGCTGCCGCCGATCCCGGGCGCGGGGAAGGTCACCGTGGTCGCGATCTCCGGGACGATCGATCTCGGCCTCTCGCCCTTCCTGGAGCGCGTCGTCGCCGCCCAGGGGGAGGGCGACCTCCTCGTGCTCGACATCAGCACGCTCGGCGGCCGCATCGACGCCGCGCTCGCCATCCGGGACGCGCTGCTCCGGGCGCGCGCCCGCACGGTGTGCTGGGTCAACCCGCGCGCCATCTCGGCCGGAGCGCTCATCTCGCTCGCCTGCGATGTCATCGCGGTCGCCCCCGGCGCCACCCTCGGCGCGGCGACGCCCGTGCAGATCGGTGAGGGAGGCGAGATGAAGCCTGTCGCCGAGAAGGTCGTGTCCTACATGCGGAAGGAAATGCGCGCGACCGCGGAGGCGAAGGGGCGGCGCGGCGACATCGCCGAGGCCATGGTCGACGCCGACGTGGAGGTCCCCGGCCTCGATGAGAAGGGGAAGCTGCTCACGCTGGACGGCGCGCAGGCGCTCGCGTGGGGCGTCGCCGAGGTGCAGGCTGGCAGCGAGGCAGACCTCTTCGGCGCCCTGGGCCGCGCCCAGCCCGCGGAGATCACCCGCCCGCGCCCCAGCTTCGCCGAGCAGCTCGCGCGCTTCCTCTCGGATCCCACGCTCTCCGGGGTCCTCATGACCCTCGGGATGCTCGGCATCCTCCTCGAGCTCTACGCGCCGGGCCACGGCGTCTCGCTCGCCGTCGGTCTCTCGTGCCTCGCGCTGTTCTTCTTCGGGCACCACGTCGTGAAGCTCGCCGGCTGGGAGGAGCTCGCGCTCTTCGCCGTCGGCGCGATCCTCATCGCGGTGGAGATCTTGGTCCCGGGGCACGTCGTCCCTGGGGTCGCGGGCGCCGCGTGCGTGGCGAGCGCCCTCCTCCTTTCGCTCCTCGATCTCGAGCGCGTGCCGGTCGACGTCGCCTGGCACGCCGGCTGGCTGCCGCGCGCCCTCGCCTCGGTGTGCGGCTCGCTCGCGGCGACGGCGGCGCTCGCCGTGGCCGCCGCGCGCATCGCGCCGAGGACGCGCTTCGGGCGGCGGCTCGTCCTGGACGCGGCGATCCGCGGCGTCGCCGTCGGAGGGCCTCCCGAGGTCTCCGCGGCGCCCGCGTCGCTCGTGGACCGGCTCGGCACGGCCGCGACCGATCTGCGCCCCTCGGGCAAGGTCGCGCTCGACGGCCGCCGCGTGGAGGCGCTCTCGGAGCTCGGCTACGTCGAGGCCGGCGCCCGCGTGCGCGTGATCCGCGCGGAGGGGGGCCGGGTCGTCGTGAGGGCGATCGCGCGCGGCGCGGACGAGGAGCGCGGAGCGTGACGCCGGCGCTGCTCGTCGTCGCGCTGCTCGTGGCGGGGCTCGTGCTGCTCGCCATCGAGGTGCTGGTCATCCCCGGCGTCGGCCTCGTCGGGGTCCTCGGCGGCGCCGCCGTGCTCGGCGCGGTCGCGCTCGCATGGGCGTCCCTCGGGATCGGCTACGGCCTGCTCGCCCTGGGCGCCGGCGTCTGCGTGGCGGGGCTCCTGTTCTGGGCTGTCCCGAGGACGCCTGTGGGCCGCAAGATGGTGCTGCTCGAGACCCAGCGGAGCGGGCGTGGCCCGGACGCGCGGCTCGCCGCGCTTGCCGGCAAGGAGGGCAGGGCGCTCACGCCGCTCCGCCCGGCCGGCACGGTCGAGATCGAGGATCGCGCGGTCGATGTCGTGACCGACGGCCTCTACGTGGAGGCGGGCACGCCTGTGCGGGTCGCGAGCGTGGAGGGGAACCGGGTCGTCGTCGAGCCGCGCAAGCCCTAGAGAGCGCGCGAGAGGCGGCCCTTCACGGACAGGGACGGGTGGAGAGGGATATGGAGATCATCTCGGTCATCGTGATCGGCGGGCTCGTGCTCGTCGCCATCGTCGCGACGCTGTACATGGTGCCGCTCCGGCTGTGGATCGCCGCGCAGGCGTCGGGCGCCGGGGTCTCGATGCTCACGCTCATCGCGATGCGCCTGCGCCGGGTGCCGCCCGATCAGATCGTCAACGCGCGGATCAGCGCCGTGAAGGCGGGTCTCGAGGAGGTGTCCGTCGACATGCTCGAGGCCCACTACCTGGCCCGCGGCCGGGTGGAGGCGGTCGTCAACGCGCTCATCTCGGCGGGCAAGGCGGGGATGGAGCTCGATTTCTCGCGCGCGGCCGCCATCGATCTCGCCGGCCGCAACGTGCTCGAGGCGGTGGCGATGTCGGTGAACCCGCGCGTCATCGAGACCCCGAAGGTCTCGGCCGTGGCCAAGGACGGTATCCAGCTGCTCGCGATCGCGCGCGTGACCGTGCGCGCCAACATCGATCGCCTCGTCGGCGGCGCGGGCGAGCAGACGGTGCTGGCCCGCGTCGGCGAGGGCGTCGTCTCGACCATCGGCTCGGCCGACGACTACAAGCACGTCCTCGAGAACCCCGATACCATCTCGAAGAACGTGCTCAAGAAGGGCCTCGACGCGGGCACGGCGTTCGAGATCCTCTCCATCGACATCGCCGACGTCGACGTCGGCTCCAACATCGGCGCGAAGCTCCAGACGGAGCAGGCCGAGGCGGACAAGCAGGTGGCGCAGGCCAGGGCGGAGTCGCGCCGCGCGCTGGCGGTCGCGCAGGAGCAGGAGATGAAGGCCAGGACGCAGGAGATGCGGGCGAAGCTCGTCGAGGCGGAGTCGATGATCCCGCTCGCCGTCGCGGAGGCGCTCCGCACGGGCAAGCTCGGCGTCATGGACTACTACAACATGCGCAACGTCATCGCCGACACCGAGATGCGCCAGGGCATCGCCGGCACCACGGGGGGCAAGCCCGATCCCGTCGGGGAGTCGTGAGGTGCCGCCGCGCGACCCGCCGAGCCCGCTCCTGGCGTGGCTCGGCCGCCGCGACGCGCTCGTGCGGCGCTTCGTCCTCGCCGAGGTGCTGGGCCCGCCCCGGGCGTTGTCGCCGCGCTCTCCGCGGCCGGAGAGCCGCGCGGCCCGCGAGCCGCGCCCCGACGACGCTGGACGGGCGCCATGCGTGACATCGACCTCGAGAAATACGTCGGCGCCCTCATCGGAGTGATCTGGGCGATCGTCAAGCTCGCGAGCATGGTTGGGAGCGTGCGAGCCAGGCGCGCCGAGCGCGCTGCGCGTGCCGCCGCGCGGCCCGGCGACGCGGACGCCCCGCGGGGCGATACGGCGCCCGTCGACGCCGCGCGGGGGAGCGATGCGGGGCTCGTCGATGTCGCGCCGCCGAGCGCTGCGCCGTGGGCGGGGATGCCGTTCGGCGCCCCGCGCGCGCCCGACGCCGACCGGCTGCGCGGGGTGCTCCTGCGGCTCGGCGAGCTCGAGCAGAGCGCCGCGGCGCTCGGCGAGATGGTGCGCCATGAACGGGCGAACCGGCGCTTCACGGACGTGCTCCTCGGGGCCGTCCCGCACGAGATCGGGTCCCTGCGCGCCGCCGTCGACGCGGGCCTCACGGCGCGCGAGGCGGAGGTCGCGGCGGACCGCATCGAGCTCGTCGTCGGCGAGATCGCGGTGCTCGTGCGGCAGCGCCGCGATCCATCGCTCCTGCCCGAGCTCGGCGACGCGGACGCCCTCGCCGACGCCTGCTACGCCCCCGTGATCGCGTTCGCGCGGGCGGAGGGGTTGCCGCTCCGGAGCGGAGCGCCGGCCACGCAGCTCACGGATTTCGATCTCGCGATCTGGACGGGCTTCATCCCGACGTCGATCGCGCCCATCTTCCTCCCTGTCGACTTCTTCTCGACCCCGCTGCGCTGGCCGGCGCTCGCGCACGAGATAGGGCACGATTTCCTGGCCTCGGTCGACGGCCTCGAGCCGGCGCTGCGCCGCGAGCTCGGCCTGGGGGGCGAGCGGGCGCGCCCGCCTGCGCTGGAAGGCGATCGAATCAGGGCTCCCGAGCTCAGGCGGGTGTTCGGCGTGTGGTTCGAGGAGATCTTCTGTGACGTCTTTGGCACGCTCATGTTCGGCCCCGCCTACGTGCTCACGATGAGCGAGCTGTTCTTCCAGGAGGACGAGCCGTACGCGTCGATCGCCGTCCAGACGGACGTGACCGGCGCGCGTTATGACGAGCACCCTCCGCCTCACCTGCGCGTGCTCATCGGGTGCATGGTCCTCGAGCGGGGCGGGCTCAACGAGGACGCGCGCGCCCTGCGGGAGGCGTGGGCGCGCCGCCACGCCGAGGTGAGCCTCGACGACCTGCTCTTGCCCGTGAGGGGGGAGTTGCGCCCGTTCCCGCTCTCGCCCTTCGCCAGCATGGCCGCGTGGATCGTGGAGCGCCTCTATGCCGGCCCGCTCACCGCCCTGTCCGGCTTCGGTCTGCAGGACATCAGCGGGCTCGACTATGGCCCGCACGAGCGGCAGGAGGCCTCGCGCGCGCGCGACGCGCTGCTCGCCGGCCGGGTCCCCGCCGTCCTCGACGCCCGGGCGCTCCTCGCGGGCGCGGTCCTGGCGGCGCATCATGCGCCCGCGCAGTCGCTGTCGATCCTCATCAAGGCGCGCGCCGCGATCCCGGCGCTCGGCACGAGCGAGCGACGGCCCGACGCGTTCGGGTCGCGCCTCGACGCGTCCCGCGTCACGCTGGACCGCCGCGCCGTGACGGAGGCCCTGCTATTCCGGGAAGTCCTGCTGCCGCCGCGAGCGCTTCGCGCCCGCCGCCGCGTACGCCTCTAGAGCGACGGTCACCCGCTTCGGAGACGGGCCCACCTCGACGTTTTCGGTGCTCAGCGCACCGGAGTGCGCTTGCGCGCCGAAAACGCCGATCTGGGCCCGTCTCCTGTGCGGGAGACCGCAGCTCGGCGGGGCTTGTGACAGGAGAAGGGGCGGGGGGCGGATACCGCCGTGGAGCGGGGCGCCGCTCGGATCAGATGGCGTCGAGCTCGGCGGCGGCCTGCGGGGAGTGGGCCGTCTGGATCGTGGGCGCCCGCGGCGCGGCGAGGCTGCCCGCCGTGATCAGGGGCAACGGCGCCCGCGACGGGGGGAGGCTCTCCGAGCGGAGCTTCATGAGCTCCTCGCGCTGGTGCTTCCACACGGTCCGGTAGCGGAAGAACGGCACGGCCGGGTAGAGGTGATGGATCAGGTGATACGTCTGCCCGAAGAGCAGCACGTTGAACAGCGCGCTGTCGACCGCGCGCGTCGCGCTGTACCGGTCCTGCGCCGCCGTGATCTCGTGGGGGTAGTGAGGCAGGTAGTCGAAGGCGAACGCGAGGAAGAAGATCGCCAGCCGCGCCGGCAAGATCCAGTAGAGGAGCGCGAGCTCGCCGTAACCGAGCCCGAAGGCCAGGGCCACGAGGGCGAGCATGGCCGCGAGCGACGCGACCGTCTCGATCCGCTCCGCGCGCTTCTGCGCGCGGTAGGAGCGCAAAAATAGATAGTAGTAGTGGAGATCCTGTGTTGCCCAGCGGAGCGGCAGCACGTACCACGGGCCGCGCCCACTCCAGTAGTCGGGATCCCGATCAGCCTCGTTCGTGTGTTTGTGATGCTCGAGGTGGAAGTGACGCACCGCCAGGAACGGCGCCACGAGCAGCAGCCCGGACAGCCGCCCGATCATGCCGTTCAGCAGCGCGGAGCGCGCCAGCGACCGATGCGCGGCCTCGTGCATCGGCGTGAAGGCGGCATACGCGGCGACGGCCGCTGCGAGCACGGCCGGCACGGTCGACACCCAGCCCGCGACGCCCGCGTAGACGGCCGTCGCCCAGAGGGCGTACGACCCCGCGAAGAGCGCCACCGTCGGCCACTCGATCGTCCGGGTCTGCAGCAAGCCGCTGTCGAGCGGCAGGACGCTCCAGAGGGCCGGCCGCCCGGAAGGTCTCCCCGATGGCCTTCCCGAGGGCCGCCCCGACGGCCTTCCCGAGGGTCTCCCCGACGGCCTTCCCGAGGGGCGGCTCGGGCACTTCTCGTCGTTGTTCCTCGTGAAACTCCAGACGGCTGGCCGCCCCGATGGACGACTGAGTCGGTTCTCGTCGTTGTTCATGGCGCTCAAAACTCCCGGGGGAAGCTTCGGGTCTTCACGTTGGTGACAGCGGACGGTGTACGCCGGATCAAGCGCAAACGAACGTTCGACCACTCGGGACCGTTCCACGGATGGCACCGAGAGGTCGTCAGGGGTTAGCGACCTCCAGAGCGAGGCCGTCCACGGCCATTCCCTCGGACGAACAGGGGAGCGCCACGGGCGGTTCCACTGCGAGAGAAGGCGGGAGACGCTCGCAGACGAGCACGAATCCAATCTAGCAGCCTAGCAACAGGAGCACAACGGGACTTTCGGAGCGTCGCGTTGGGCTTTCTGGTTGGCTGGATTCCAGAAGCAGCGTCGTTTGTTTCGGTTTGTGACGGTTGCGGCCGTTACGAGCGTTGCGAGCGTTGCGACAGTTGCGACAGTTGCGACCGACGCAACCGTTGCGTCGGTTTGCGATGACGTCGTCCGCCTGCGTCAGCCTGCGTTGGTTTGCGGCGGCGTGCGTGAGCTGGCGTTGGCGCCGACGCCCTTGTCCGAGGAACAGGCCCGGAGGCGCCGTTCTGACGCTGACATCACGGCGCGCGTCAGAACAGTGCGCTCGGCACATTCCACTAGACATGGCCGTATGTCGAGGCGTTGCCGTCCCGCAGCATGGCGCTCACCTCGTGGGCACAACCCCATGCCAGCGTGTATCCCGAACCGCCGTGGCCGTAGTTGTGGATCACGCGGCCTTCACGCTCGAGCCGCACGGTGCTCCGATAAGGGCGCAGCCCGGCACGTGAACCGAGCAAGCGGCCCGGCCTGAGCCCGGCCGCGCGCACCCGCTGGAGCATTGCGTCAGCGAGCTCGGGATCAGGCGTCAACGGGCGATCATCGGGCGACGGGATGAAACAACCGCCAATCACGATCTCGCGACGCCTTGGGATGACATAGACGAGCGCCGATTCGTCCCTTTCATCACCCAGTGCGACATCTGGGTAGATCTCGCCTGGTTCGACGATCGCTACCTGGCCATAGACACCGATGAGCTCGCTGTCGCCGGTGAGCGCGCGCGCCCCGAGCCCGGTGCAATTCACGACGCAGTCGCCCTCGACCTCGGCGAGCGATCGCACGTGCTCGGTGCGCACTGGACAGTCGAGCTGCGCCTCCAGCCAGGGCAGGTGCAACGATGGCTCGATGCGCGGCGCCGTGAATCGCAGGCTGTACGGCGCGCCCAGCGGGTGGGGTCCAGGCTCGAGCGCGAGGTCCGGGACGCTCGGAGCCCACCACGGCAGGCGCGTGTCGTCCGCCGCCTCGCGCGCGGTCAGGAGATCCACACCCGCCTCCGGGTGTTCGTTCGCGATGCGCGTGAGTTCATCGAGGCTCCTCGAGGACCACGCGTTGACGCGCTCGGGCGGGTTCGCCAGGAAAGGGTGCCACAGCGCGGCCGCGACCGCGGACGTCGTGCGCTCGCCGCGCGCCGCTGCGATCACCTGCACCCGGTGGCCGTCGCGCTGGAGGACGACCGCCGTGGTCAACCCGATCACCCCTGCGCCCACGACGGTGATCCGCTGCGCCTGAGCCTGGCCCCTCGATGACGCCACGATCGCGCGCTTTAGCACGCCGCGTCTCACCGTCGACATCGCACACCACGCCCGGCGTCGAATCCGGTCACGTGGACGTCCCGCTGCGTCCAGCGCCGTCCCGCTGCGTCCAGCGCCGTCCCGTGATGTCCGATCCACAGCCGTTTCCGCCCCCCTCTACCACGTGCCGAGCAGAGCGACGGTCTCCCTCCGCCCCCCTCTGCCACGTGCCGAGCAGAGCGACGGTCTCCCTCTGCCACATGCCGAGCAGAGCGACGGTCTCCCGCACAGGAGACGGGCCCAGATCGGCGTTTTCGGCGCGCAAGCGCACTCCACCAGTGCGCTGAGCACCGAAAACGTCGAGATGGGCCCGTATCCGAAGCGGGTGACCGCCGCTCTAGCGGGCGCAGCGGGCGCCGATGTTGTTTACGCGGTCGATGGGATAGCTGAAGTCGCGGTTGCCTGCGCGCACGTCGGCCGCCGGCGCGCGGTAGCTCCCGCCGCGGGTGACCCGCGTCGCGTCGCGATCGCCGTCCACGCGATGCACGCAGTCGATGCACGGCGTGGGGGGCGCATCCCGCCACCAGTCCATCGTCCACTCCCACAGATTGCCGGCCAGATCCGAGTGCCCCCATCGCCCGTCGCCCCGCGGCTTCGACCCGACCGGCAGGATGTCGCTCAGCGCGCAAGCCCCCGCGGCGCTCCCATCCCCTGTGCAGCTGTAGGACGCGCGATCGCCGTCGATCTCGGAGCCCCACGGGTAAGGTCGATGCTCGTCGCCTCCCGCAGCCGCATAGTTCCACTCCGCCTCCGAGGGCAGGCGGCCGCCGTCCCACGCACAGAACGCGAACGCCTCGAACCAGGTGATGCAATTGATCGGCAGCTCCTCGTTCGCCCCGGGGGCGTCGGTCCACGTCCAGAGGCGATCGCCATTGCACTGCAGCGCCGCCTTCAACGCCGCGGTGTTCGGCGCGAGCCGCGTGTTCCACCCCGCGACCCACCCGCTGCCGTTGACGTGGGGGTGCCGGCCAGCGCCGATGGCCGGCGGGCTCTCCTGGACGCCCTGCCCGGCATCCACGAACGCTCGGAATCGCCCCACCGTGATCTCGTACTTGTCCAGGCGGAAGTCGCTGATGGCCGCGGGGAACGAGTCGTCCGTGCTCGGCGTCCCGTCGTAGCCCCTCAGGAAAGTGCCACAGGGGACCATCCTGTTGCCGCAGCAGCTCGCGTCGCCCGGCCCGCAGCTGTCCCCGGCGCCCGGCCCGCCCCCCGCGCAGCTCGGAGGCGTGACCATCACGTCCATCGATCCGCACGTGTTCGGGCAACCCGGCTCCCCGCACTCGCACGCCATGCCGCCGGCGCACGTCACGCAGTCCCCGGCTCCGTCACACTGCGCGCTGCCGTCTGCCCCGCAGGGTGTCCGCGCCGGCCTCGGCCGCTCCGCACACTCACCCTCGCTGCACACCGCTTCCATGCAGGCGCCCTGCGCTGGCGGGCAGTCCTCCGCCGGGTCGACGCAGCTGTCTGTCCCGCCGCCGCCGCCGCTGCTGCTCGCGCCGCTGCTGGTGGTGTCACTGCTGCTGGTGGTGTCACTGCTGCTGGTGGTGGCACCGCTGCTGCCACCGGCCCCGCTTCCACCGCTCCCGACGTCGTGGTCACCAGGGAAATCACGCACCTTCGGGCTGCAACCCGAGACGAGAGAGGTGGCCACGATGAGCGCCAATGTTCTCATGTACGGCATCATACGCGACCGGGCGCACCCCCGTCGCTGTTGATGCCGGACCGGCCCGGAGCGTTGCAGCGCTCGACCCGCGCCGGGCGCGCCGGCCTTCGGGTGGCCGGCGCGGCGGCCACCGTTCCATCGACGGCGAACGCCGTGCTGCGTGCGCTGTGGCCCCGTACGCGCCTCGCCAGCGCGGCACGGCGGCTGGACGGCGCCTGGAGCTCCGTTACTTGCGCTGCCCCGAGCCGCTCGCGGCCGCGCCGTCCCCGGCGCGCCCGCCCGGCTCGATCTGGCCGACGTCGCGGACAGCGCCGTTGGCGGCGCTCGTGGCCATCAGAGCGTAAGCCCGCAGGGCAGGGGAGACCTTCCGATCGCGGTTCGGCCTGAACGCATCGGCGCCGCGCGCCTCGGCGGCGCCGCGGCGGCGATCGAGCTCCGCCTCGCTGACGAGGACATCGATCGTCCGGGCGGGGATGTCGATCCGGATGCGGTCGCCCTCCTCGATGAGCCCGATGGTCCCGCCCTCGGCCGCTTCGGGCGAGACGTGCCCGATGCTCAGGCCCGACGTCCCGCCGCTGAACCGGCCGTCGGTGATGAGGGCGCACGCCTTCCCGAGCCCCTTCCCCTTCAGGAACGACGTCGGATAGAGCATCTCCTGCATGCCGGGGCCGCCCTTCGGCCCCTCGTAGACGATCACGACCACGTCGCCCGAGCGGATCTGGCTGTCCCAGATCGCGTCGCACGCCGCCTCCTGCGAGTGGAACACCCGCGCGGGCCCCTCGAACTTCCAGATCTCGGGATCGACGCCGGCGGTCTTCACGATGCAGCCGTCCACCGCGATGTTGCCGTAGAGCACGGCGAGCCCGCCCTCGCGGCTGTACGCGTGATCGACGTCGCGGATGCAGCCCTTCTGCGCGTCATCGTCGGTGTCGGCGAAGTACTTGTCTTGCGAGAACGCGACCGTGGTCGGCACGCCGCCCGGCGCGGCGAGCGAGCGCTTCTTCGCGGCGGCCGTCGCCGTGGGGCGGCGGATGTCGTTCTCGTCGATCGCCTCGCCCAGCGTGCCCGTGTGGACCGTGCCCACCTGCCGGTGGATGAGCCCCGCGCGATCGAGCTCGCCGAGGATCGTCAGCACGCCGCCCGCGCGGTGCACGTCCTCGACGTGGTGATGCGACGACGGCGCGACCTTGCAGATGTTGGGCACCTTGCGCGACATCCGGTCGATGTCCGCCATCTTGAAGTCCACCTGCGCCTCGCGGGCGACCGCCAGGAGGTGGAGCACCGTGTTCGTCGAGCCGCCCATCGCGATGTCGAGCGCCATCGCGTTCTCGAACGCCTCGAACGTCGCGATGCTCCGCGGCAGCACCGAGGCGTCGCCGTCGACGTAGTGCCGCTGCGCGAGCGCGACGACGCGCTTCGCCGCCGCCTCGAAGAGCTCCCAGCGCGCGGCGTGCGTCGCGAGCAGCGTGCCGTTGCCGGGCAGCGCGAGGCCGAGCGCCTCGTTGAGGCAGTTCATGCTGTTGGCCGTGAACATGCCGGAGCACGAGCCGCAGGTCGGGCACGCGGACCGCTCCATCGCGGCGAGATCCGCGTCGGTCACCTTGTCGTCGCTCGCGGCGATCATCGGATCGATGAGGTCGAGCTTCCGGATGAGGGGCTTGCCGTCGCGGTCGTGCGTCCCGACGAGCTTGCCCGCCTCCATGGGGCCGCCCGACACGAAGACGGTCGGGATGTTGAGCCGCATGGCGGCGAGGAGCATGCCGGGCGTGATCTTGTCGCAGTTCGAGATGCACAGCAGCGCGTCGGCGCAGTGCGCGTTCACCATGTACTCGACGCTGTCGGCGATGAGCTCCCGGCTCGGCAGCGAGTACAGCATGCCGGCGTGGCCCATCGCGATGCCGTCGTCGATGGCGATGGTGTTGAACTCGACGCCCCACCCGCCCGCGGCGTCGATGACCTTCTTCGCCCGCTGCCCGACGTCGTGGAGGTGGACGTGCCCCGGAACGAACTGCGTGAAGCTGTTGGCGATGGCGACGATCGGCTTCTCGAAGTCCGCGTCCTTCATGCCGGTGGCGCGCCACAACGCGCGCGCCCCTGCCATGTTGCGCCCCTGGGTGGATGTACGACTGCGGTATCCGGCCATGCCGGGAACCTACTCCGTTCCGGCCCTCGCGCCTAGCCGGCAGGCGGGGCCGGCGCTCGTGGGACCACCGCGCCCGCCGCGCCCGCCGCGCCCGCCGCGCGCTGCGTCCACGAGCGGCGAGGTCGTTCGAGCGGCCAAGGCGGCGCGCTCACCAGGTCTCTCGGGGCTTTGGCTCGCGACTCCGGGCGTCACCGCAGCCCGGTGCCGGCCCTCCGGTCATCGGCCTCGTGGCTTGGACCACCGATCCACGGCGACCATCGCGGCGCCGAGCCCGTCGATGTAGGTGCCGTGCCGGAACGTCGCGCGCTTGAGCGCCACGACCAGCGTGGCCAGAAGCTCGCGCGCCTCGTCTCGTTCTCGCCGCAGGTCCTGGACCTCATCCCGCGACGGCCGGTTGACGACCGCAGCTTGCCCCGCGTCGTTCGTGCCTGTCTGACTCGCTCTCTCGGACATGGGTCTGATCCTCCCATATCAAGTTAGCGCCGCGTCGGCCGCATCATCAACCTCCACAGGAGGTATTTGAATGGGTGTTCGTATCCCGGCCCACGTCAGCTCAGGAGCGCGCGGCGAGGGTGACGAGGCCGCGCGTGATCTCGCGATGGATGACGCGGAGTCCGGCCGCGTCGAGCCTGTCGCAGACCCAATCGGGGGAGAGGCGCAGCTTGCGATAGAAGCTCGCTGACAGCGTCCACCGGCCGTCGTCTCGGCCGCGGGTGTGAACGAGATCGTGCACCTTGACGGTCTCGGGTTCGTACTCGAGGAAACAGGTCATGATCACATCTGCCGAGTCGTGTACTGGGATGAACCGGTCGACCCCTTCGAGCTCGCGGGTGAGGTCGCGGAACGTGAGCACGAGATGGCCGCCGGGCGCGAGTCGCCGGGCGCAGCCGGCGAACATCCGCTCCACGTCCGACTTGCTGCCGAGGTGGGGGAGCGTGTCGCCCATGCACACGGCGAGCGCGCAGGGGGGCCCCGAGCGCTCCAGCGCGTCCAGGAGATCCCCTCTCACGATCTCGACGGCGAGCGGCCCGCGGCGCGCGTCGAGCTCGGCGAGGAGCCTGTCCGAGGTGTCCACGGCCGTCACCCTGAACCCGAGCTGCGCCAGCGCGATGGACTGAAAGCCGGAGCCGCACCCGAGGTCGATGGCCTCGGGTGAGCCGCCGGACGGGCCTTCGGAGCGCAGGCCGAGCCGCTCGAACAGCGCCCGTTGCTCGGCGACCTTGGCGTCGTAATCTCCGAACATCCTCGAATAGTGCTCGGCGAGGAGCGTGTCGTAGTGAGCGGCGACCGTGGACATGGGCTCTGTTCCTCCACGGCCATCCTACCAGCCGCAGGGCCCGCCGGCGCCGGCACACATGGACGCTCGGGCGTGCGCCCTGCGCCGGCGCGCGTCACACATGCGCGCACGGGGGCGCACCAGAATCGATTGCGTCCGAAAATTTCTGCTCTGCTTTGACGAAGACATGATATCTTGGTTGAAACGCGACTCTTACTCCGACATCGAT
Organism: Sorangium sp. So ce693; assembly: GCF_051521375.1. NCBI lineage: Bacteria > Pseudomonadati > Myxococcota > Polyangiales > Polyangiaceae > Sorangium > Sorangium sp. So ce693. The sequence continues at coordinate 7,977,100 of NZ_CP150347.1, read as the reverse complement.
TTTCGGGTCGGCGGTGTTGGAAGGCACCGGGAAGGTTCCCGGAGCGAGGTTGGAGAGGGAGAGGTCGCGCTGCTGTGCGCAGCTGGTTTGGTCGGACGGGTGAGAATGAGGCACGGCGGGCTTGGACCGAGCCAGCCTGTCGCTCGCGTGGGTGTTTCGCTCTTCGAGAGCGCGCCTCGCGAAGCGCGCTGATGGACCTGTCGGAGAACCAGCGAGGCGAGCCGGAGAGCCCAGGCAGGCGGTCAGGCCGGGCAACCAGGCAGCCGGAACGACGGGCGAGCCAGAACGACAGGCAAGCCAGATGACCAGGTGAGCTCAGGCGAGCCGCGCCGCACGCCTGTGTGCGCCGCGCAGCCGGAGCCCGGTCGGCCTCTCGCCGAGGCGGCCAGCACCGGAATCTGAGCGAGGCGCGCCAGACGCCCAAGGCGGCGAGAAGCTGACGACACGGACGAAGCCGACGAGCCGCCGACGATGGACGATGGACGATGAAGGTGAAGCTGCGCGGCGCGCGGGAGCAGCCGCGGCTGGGCGCCGTTGATGCGGGCCGCGCCGGGGACACCCGCGATGATGACGGATGTGGATGTGAATGTGAATGTAGATGAGCGTGTGGCCGATGGTTCATGATCGCAAACCCCGTCGAGATCGAGAAATGAGTTGCGGAGGGTGCCAGTCTGCGTCACGATGAGAAGTTTTGTAACTGCGGTGTTTGCGAACCTGCGTAGTTCGCGCGGGTCGTGGGATCGCTTCGAAGTAGCGAAGGAGCGTGGTGCATGAAGACGGTTGGTGATTGGCTCTCCAGGTGCTCGCGATCGCTCGTCGCCGCGGGCGCGGCCGCGCTCCTCTCCGCCACGCCGACCGCGGCCTCGGCAGAGCACCCCGCCACGCCGCGGCAGGCTGCGCCGGCGGCTGCCGGCGCGGAGAGCGCGCCTACGGCAGAGCCCGCCTCGGCCTCCAGCGCGGGCGAGTGGGAGAGCTACTCCGTCGAGGTCTACGGCAGGCTGGTCTCGCGTACGGGGAAGGTCGCGACCCTGCTGCCGCTCGTCTCCACGACCGAGAAGCCGGTCGTCGCGGGGACCAAGGCGGTGCTCTTCCGCAAGGTCGAGGACCCCGGCGGACCGAGATCCTCGAAATGGGTCGAGATCGCCAGGGTGACCATGAAGAAGATCGAGTCGACCGGCAACATGCAGCTCACCATCGACTCGGAGCAGCAGGCGCCTCCCGGCGAGAAGGGCAAGACGCCGGGCCACTTCGTGAAGGGCGCCAGGCTCAAGCTCGCGATCCAGTAGCTCGGCGTCGCGCCGCGGGCGTGAGCCGGGTCGCACCGCTCCGAGGAGGACCGGCGCGGTCGCCGCGAGCGGTGGCGGTGGGAGGGAGTCGGCGCGGGGCCGCGCGGCGCGGGTCGCCGCCGCCGAATGTCGCCGCCGTCGCACGACATTTTGAAACGCGGCGCCTCATCGTTGATAGAGTCGGCTTGCGGAGACGAGCGACGACGATGAACGCCCTTCGATCCTGGCTCTCGCAACTGAACCGTCCCGAGGTGACAGAGTTCGCCGTGGCCACCGGGCGCATGCCCAGCGTCAAGGTCTCGGGCGCCTTCCAGGCCGTCGATCCCGGCGCCCTCTCCACGGAGGACATCCTCATGCTCCTCAGCGCGCTCGGCGGCGGCCGCCACGTCGAGGCCCTCGGCGCGAAGCCGTCGCAGTGGCACATCCGCATCGAGGGCATCGGCGCCATCTCCGTCGTGGCCGCGCGCCAGGGTGACCTCGTGCACGCCCGCATGACGCGGATGCAGTCGTCCGCCGCGTCGGGGACCGCGGCCGCCGCCGCGCCTCCCGCCCGCCCCTCGCAGCAGTTCTCCATGCGGGAGCACCTCGCGCCCGAGGAGGGGCAGCGCCCTCCGCCGCGCGAGGCGGACGCGAAGCGCACGAGCTCCTCGGAGGTTGCGGTCGACCTCCGCTCCCCGCCGCCGCCTGCAGAGCCCCGCGTCAGCCGGCCCTCGGTGGCCCGCTTCGAGGCGCGCGCCGACGAGGCGCCGGCCGCCGAGCGCGCCGCGCCGGCCGCCCGCCCGTCATCACCGTCCCCGGAGCCCCGCCCCGCCGCGCGCACGGCGGCGGGCGGGCGCGCGCGGCCCTCCTCCGCCGAGGTGCCGTCGACCGCCCTCGATGGGCTGCTCGCCATGGCGCGCGATCAGGGCGCGAGCGATCTCCACCTCGTCGCCGGCCGCCCGCCACTCCTGCGGGTGGCGGGCGAGCTCATGCCCCACGGCGAGCCGCTCGACCCGGCGGCCGTCGAGTCCCTCCTCTTGCCGCGCGTCCCGGCGCGCCTCTCGCCGGTGCTCGACGCAGAGGGCTCGTGCGACTTCGCCCTCGAGCTCGGCGCGCTCGGCCGCTTCCGGGTGAACATCTCGCGCCACCGGCAGGGGTACAAGGGCTCGTTCCGGCTGATCGCGCGCAGCATCCCGACCCTCGCGTCGCTCGGCCTGCCCGACGCCATCGGGCTCGCCACCCGCCACCACCAGGGCCTCATCGTGATCACCGGGCCGACGGGCCACGGCAAGACCACGACGCTCACCGCGATCATCGATATCCTGAACCGCGAGACCAGCCATCACATCATCACGGTCGAGGATCCCGTCGAGTTCGTCCACGCGCGCGGCAAGGCGATGATCAGCCAGCGCGAGGTCGGCACGCACACCCGCTCCTTCGAGAACGCCCTCAAGGCCTCGCTGCGCGAGGATCCCGACGTCATCGTCGTCGGCGAGCTCAGGGACACGGCGACGGTCCGCATGGCGCTGGCCGCGAGCGAGACTGGCCACCTCGTCCTCGGCACCATGAACACCCCGAGCGCGGCGAAGACCATCGATCGGCTGATAGACCTCTTCCCGCCCGGCGATCAGCAGCAGGTGCGCGTCACCCTCGCGGGCGGCCTCCGGCTCATCGTCAGCCAGCGGCTCCTGCCGAGCGAGGGCGGCAACCGCATGGTCGCCGCCGCCGAGGTCCTGCCCGGCTCCGTCCCGCTCTGGAACCTCATCCGCGACTCCAAGACGTTCCAGATACCGAGCCTCCAGCAGCGGGGGAAGGGCCTCGGGATCATCCGCCTGGACGACTCGCTGGCCGAGCTCGTCCGCGCCGGCAAGACCACGCTCGAGGCCGCGCTCAAGGTGGCGGAGGCCCCCGAAGAGCTCGAGGCCGTCCTCGCCGGGAGGCGGCAGCCCATGCTCACGCCGGACAGGAGGCCGCCCGCCCCACCGCCCGACGCGTCGAGGTCCGCGCCCATCGAGGCGGGCAAGGGCCTCTTCGAGCGCGCGGGCGCGCTCTTCGGGAAGAAGGGAGCGTAACGTGGCCCGGATCGACCGCCTCTTCGACGAGCTGCTCTCCAGGAAGGGCAGCGATCTGCACCTCGGCATCGGCTATCCGCCGCTCGTGCGCGCCCGCGGCGAGCTCCTCGCCCTGCGCGACACGCCCCTCGACGCCGCCGAGATGGAGGCGCTCCTCTTCGAGATCACGACCCCCGAGGAGACGCGGCGGATCGTCGACGAGCTCGATCTCGACTTCGCCTATTCCTACGCGGACAAGGCCCGTTTTCGCGCGAACTACTTCTACAAGACCACCGGGCTCGCGGCCGTCTTCCGCACCATCCCGAGCAAGATCCTCTCGCTCGACGATCTCGGCTGCCCCGAGATCATCCGCCGGCTCTCCGAGCGGACGAGCGGGCTCATCTTGATCACGGGGCCGACCGGCTCCGGCAAGTCCACGACGCTCGCGGCGATGATCGATCACATCAACCGCTCGCGCGCCTGCCATGTCCTCACGATCGAGGATCCGGTCGAGTTCGTGCACAGCCCCATCAAGGCCCACATCACGCACCGCGAGGTCGGCCCCGACGCGGGCAGCTTCGCGAGCGCGATCCGCAGCGCCGGGCGCGAGGACGCCGACGTGATCCTGATCGGCGAGCTCCGGACCAACGAGACCATGAAGCTCGCCTTGCAGCTCGCGAGCTTCGGTGTCCTCGTCTTCGGCACCGTCCACACGAACAGCGCCGCCGCGACGATCGACCGCATCATCAACGCGTTTCCCGCCGACGAGCAGCTCCAGGTCCGCGGCATGCTCGCCGAGAGCCTCGCCGCGATCATCGCCCAGCAGCTGCTCCGCACGAAGGACGGCACGGGCCGCGTCGCCGCGCACGAGATCCTCGTCGGATCGAGCGCGCTGTCCTCGATGATCCGCGAGGGCAAGACGTTCCAGATCACGAACCTGATGCAGGCGGGCCGCTCCGCCGGCATGCAGACGATGGACATGGCGCTGGAGCGGCTCGTCAAGAAGGACACCATCTCGGTCCAGGCGGCGCTGGAGAAGGCGATCGACAAGGACAGCTTCCAGAAGCTCTTCCCCGACCCGCAGGGGCCGTGACGCAGAATCGAGCCGCGGAGACGCCAGGAGGAAGGCGGAGGGCGACTCCACCGCCGTCAATGTGCTGACCGGCGCGTTGACGGTCAAGCGAGGGGCCGCGTATCCTCGCTGCACCGATCCAATGCAACCTTCGACACAGGACAGCGCATCGCTCGACCTCGACGCCTACCTCGCACGCATCGGCCATCGCGGCGCGCTCGCCCCCACGCGGGAGGTCCTCGACGCGCTCCACGCGGCGCACGTCTACTCCATCCCTTTCGAGAACCTCGACGTCCTGCTCGGCCGGCCGATCCGCCTCGACCTAGCCAGCGTCCAGGCGAAGCTCGTCGGGGCGCGCCGCGGCGGCTATTGCTTCGAGCACAACACGCTGTTCGCCGCGGTGCTGCGCCGGCTCGGATTCAAGCTCACGACGCTCATCGCGCGGGTGCGGTTCCAGCGCAGCGACACGGGCCCTCGATCTCACATGCTGTCGCTGGTCGAGCTGCCCGAGGGGCCGTTCATCGCGGATGTCGGCTTCGGCGGTCCGGGGCTCCTACAGCCGCTCCCGCTCGTCGAGGGCGAGGGCCGCGCGCGGGTGCTCGACGTGATCGGCTTGCGCCGGGAGGGCGCGTCATGGGTGCTCGTCTCCAGTGCGGGTGAGGCGTGTCAGGACATCTATGCGTTCACGCTCGAGGAGAACCTCCCGATCGACTACGAGGTGGCGAACCATTACACGTCCACGCACCCGAGCTCGCTGTTCGTGAACAACCTCATCGCGGCGCTCCCGTCGCCGGAGGGCCGGGTGACGCTGCGCAACCGTGAGCTGGGTATCTGGAGGAGGGACGGCGTCGAGCGCGTCCTGGTGCGCGACGACGCGCTCGTCGACGTCTTGAGAGAGCGCTTCGGGCTGGAGCTCCCGGCCGGGACGCGGCTCTCCTGCGCGGGCCTCGACAGCTGAAGCGACGGCGCGTCTTCCTCGGGGCCTGCCCGGGAGGCCTCGGGGCCTGCCCGGGAGGCCGGGCGGGCGCGGCTCGTCGGCCGCGCCCGCCGCCCCTCGCGCCGGGGCGCTTCCGGATCAGTGCACGCGCCCGATGCCGCGGCGGATGAACGCCGAGCGGCTCGCGGCCGCGCTGGCCGACGCGCCGCCGCTCGGCGCGGCCCTGAGCGCCGCGAAGGCCGGGGCAGGCTCGCAGACCAGCGCCGTGAGATCCTGATTCCGGCGCCTCAGATCGTTCAAGGTGCGCGGCTCGCCGGTCACCGGATCAGGGACGGTGATCCCCGTCATGAAGCCCGACAGCGACGCCTCGTTCCCGGGCGACCTCGGGTTCACGTGCAGGAACCCCGTCCCGGTCTCCTGCGCGCCGTGGCACCCGTTGCAGGTGTTGAGCGAGAACTTGTGCCGTGCCTCGTTGTTGAGGATGCCAGGAGCGGTCCAGGCCGTGAGGTTGTTGAACGACGATCCGCCGAGGAACGGGCTCCCCTGGAACGTGTCGGGCACCGTGTGCTGCTCCGCGATGATCGAGGCCTCGTTCTGGTTCACGAAGGCAGCGAGCGTGGGCGATCCGTCGAACCCGAGATCCGGCGTCAGCTTGACGGTCTCCGGCCGCAGGAAGCCCGTCTGGGGCGAGAGGACGAACTCGCGCAGCTCCCACGGCCCCGCGAGCGCGATCTCGTTCGTGCGGAGCTGCCCGAGCGAGCTCCCGTTCGGCTTGCCGGGCGCGGCGTTCCGGCCCGCGAACCGCGTGGTGATGTCCTGGAGCGCCGCGTTGTACGCTTCGGACGGGAAGGGCAGGCTGCCGAGGGCGTGCCAGTCGTTGGCCCAGTCGAGCACGTCGGCCTCGGTCGACGCGGGGAGCTTGTACTCCAGGATCACGGTGAACTGCTGCGGGAAGCCCTGGCTGACGACGCCGAACACGAACCTCCCTTCGCCGGCGTTGCCTTCGGCGAGGTTGCGCACGTCGATCCTGTTGACGATGCCGAGCAGCAAGAGCGGCGCCTGCTGCAGGTCGAGCGACCCGTCAGGGCTCCTCGGCCACTCGTCGAGCACGACCTGTTGAATCGTCGGGCGCGCCGGCACGGTGAAGCCGTTCACGGCCTGATCGGTCAGCCAGGTGCTGAAGAGCTCCTCGACCATCGCCGGGGCATCGGCGGGCGTGGGCGCCATGTCCTCCATCAGGCGCGCGAACGTCCACGCGCCCGTGCGGGGGTCGCCCGGCGGCCCGTTGAACGTCGTGCGGAGGGGATCCTCGACCACGCTGATGTGCTTCACGAAGATCTCTCGGCTCGTCCGGACGAAGCACCCCGTCGGCTCGGTCAGCTCGAAGTTGAGGGCCCCCGAGGCGACGAAGAACGCGGGCGAGCTGAAGTCGACGACGGAGAAGGGGATCTCGTGGGCGCCGGGCTCCGCGTCCTCGGTGCCGGTGACGGTCACGGGGAACGTCACCGTGGTCCCGGGCAGGACGCCCGGGAAGAACTGGGGATCCGCGGAGACGTCGATCCCCGCCGAGGGGCTGGAGATCTGGAGGAAGTAGTCGCCGGCGGTGCACGAGCCGACATCGTTGTTGGTGACGGCGATCTGGTACGGCACCGGCGTGTTCGGGGCGACCACGCCGCTGCTCTCCGGCGTGACGACGAGCGTCGCGGGGCGCCTGAGGCAGGAGAGCTGGGCGATCTCGAAGGCGGTCGTCGGCGAGGCGGAGAGCCAGACCTCGTCGAGCACGCCCGTGAAGCGCTCCTTCTGCACGTTGTTGCCGATACGGATGGGCGCGTCGATGTCGTGGAGCGTGCCCGCCGCGCTGATCTGGCCGACCTGCTCGCCGTTCAGGAAGAGCCGAACGAACCTGCCGTCGTAGGTGCCCGCGACGTGGGTCCACACGTTGGCCTGGATGGGGGCGCGGGAGGTGACCGTCCGCCCGTTGGTCAAGGTCACGGTGAACCGCGCCTGGCTGTTCCGGATGTCGAGCGAGAAGCTCGTCTCTCCGCCGCCCTTCTCCTGCACGATGGTCCGCGGCGTCGACCCCGACACCGCGGTCGGCTTGACCCACGCGGCGACCGCGAGGTTCTGTCCGAACGTGAAGCTTGCATCGTCGTCGACCAGGATCTTGTCGTTCTCCTTGTTGAAGGCGACCCCGAGGCCGCTGATCCCTTGAGCGCACGCCGCGTTGGCCGAGCGGGTGGCCGTGTTGCCGTTGCCCGACGAGTCGAACAGCGCCGTCGTCGCGGCGTTGCAGTCGTCGAGCTGCCAGAAGCCGACGGCCGGCGGCCCCACCGGGGGCGGATCGCCGGGGTCGCCGCCGCCGACGCCGACGCCGACGCCGGTGGTGGCCGGGTCGCCGCCGCCGACGCCGGCGATGGACGAGGTGCTGCTGCCGGAGCCGCCGGAGCCGCCGCCGCCGACGCCGACGCCGACGCCGGTGGTGGAGGTGGCGACCGAGCTGCTGCCGACGCCGGTGCCGACGCCGCTGCTGGTGCCGCTGACGACGCTCGACGCGCCGACTGTCGCTTCGAGGGCTAGTTCTGCATCGCCGAGTGAGCCTTCATCGACGCCATAGCTTCCGCACGCGGCGGCGCCCGAGGCGAGCAGGGCGAGGACCGCGGCCGAGCTGGTTTTGATTGAGAGAGGATGGGCGAAGCCGAAGGAGAGGTTCCGCATCTGCGTTCTCGTTGGGTAAGAGTTGACTGCACGAGCGCCGTCCGGCCGCAGCTCGAGCTGCGGTCGGCGACGCGAACAGGCGTCTGTCAGACCCGACCGGGCTGTTCGGGTTTGGGCGCTGGTGCGGAGCACCCGATTGGCAATTGATATGCCCAGCCCAAGATCGAGCTTTTCGCCCCGTTGCGTCGATCCCAGCGGGCCTGGCCATGTCGTTGAACCCCGACACTGGCACATCTGGCACACCCATTTTGCGATCCCAGGCGGATGCCCGAGATCAAACAAGCACGCTTCCGACGCGTCGAAATGGTGCGCCCGTGGCGAGCGGCAGAGAGGGACAACAAGGTTCCTCCTCGCAGCCGCGCGCCCGTCACACTTCGTCCCGACCGCAGCTCCGCCGTCGAGCGGTCATCCATTGCGCCGCTTCTATATGCCGCGCCGCCGCATCCACCTTCACCGCGCGGCACCTGCCCCCGGCAAGTTTCCGCCGCGCGATCCTCGCCGCTCTTTCTCCGACCTCTGATACACCCGTTAGCGGAGCTCTCCCGCACAGGAGACGGGCCCAGATCGGCGTTTTCGGCGCGGAGGCGTACTTTGGTACGCCGAGCACCGAAGACGTCGAGATGGGCCCGTCTCCGAAGCGGGAGAGCTCCTCAGGAGGAAGACCAGCGGGGGCCGCGGGGGGTGTCTTCGAGCACGACCCCTGCCTCGGTCAGCAGGTTGCGGATGGCGTCCGCCTTGGCGAAGTCCTTCGCCTTCCGGGCCTCCTGGCGCATCGCGATCAGCCGGTCGATCGCGGCGTCACCGCCGCGCCCAGCCGCGCCCTCGGCAGGGGGGAGCGCGTAGTCCGGGACGAGCTCCGGATAGAGCGCCGGCTCGGCGATCTCCACCCCGAACACCGCGAGGTGACGCACGATGGCCCGGTAGACCGCGAGCATCGAGGGGCGATCCTCGCACTGCTCGATCCCCGCCGAATAGAGCGCGCTCACGTAATCGAAAAATGCAGCCACGGCGTTCGGCGTGTTCAGATCGTCGTCCATCGCCTCGATGAACCGCGCGATGAACCGCTCGGTGTGCTCCCCGAACTGTCCGTGAACGTAGTGGTGGCGCATCCTCGGGAACCGCTCTTCCTCGGGGCGCTGCGACGCGTACGCGCCCGGGGCGAGGGGAGCCTCCGTCGCGCCGCGCAGCTTTTCGGCGAGGACCGTCGCGAGCTTCTTGATGCGCGCATAGCCCGAAGCGGACTGCTGGAGCAGCTCCCAGCCGAACGGGAGCTTGCAACGGTAATGCTGCGTCACGAAGAACCAGCGCGCCTCGTCGTGCCCGTGCCTCGACAGGAGCTCCTCGATGGAGATGACGTTCCCGAGGCTCTTCGACATCTTCACGTCCTTGAGATCGAGGTGCTCCGGGTGCAGCCAGTAGCGCACCCAGGGCCGCCCGCAGAGCGGCTCGCTCTGCGCGATCTCGTTCTCGTGATGAGGGAACATGTTGTCGATGCCGCCCCCGTGGACGTCGAAATGGTCGCCCAGGAGCGCCGTGCTCATCGCCGAGCACTCGATGTGCCAGCCGGGGCGTCCTGTCGGCCACCCCTCCTCACCGGTGCCCCAGCTCGGCTGGCCCGCGCCGGTCGGCTTCCAGAGGCTGAAGTCCGCCGGGTGCCGCTTCCGAGCGAAATCCTCCTCGACGCGGCCGCTCGCCCCGACCTCCTGCTCGTCGACCTTGCGCCCCGAGAGCTCACCGTAGGACGCCCACGTGCCGACCTCGTAGAAGACCTCGCCGTTCACCGTGTAGGCGTGGCCCTTCTCGATCAGGCGCTTCGCCATGTCGACCTGCTCGTCGACGAAGTCGGTGGCGCGCGTGTAGACGGCGTAGTCCTTGATGTGGAGCTTGCGGCAGTCGCGCCGGAACGCCGCGATGTTCCGCTCGGCGACGTCGACGGCGCCCTCGCGCTCGCTCGCGCGCTGCATGATGCGATCGTCGATGTCCGTGTAGTTGATGATGCTCAGCACATGATAGCCGCGGTACTCGAGGTAGCGGCGGAAGACGTCCCAGAAGCAGTAGGTGCGCGCATGCCCGATGTGCATCGGAGCGTAGACCGTGAGACCGCACGTGTAGATGCGCACGACCTTCGGCCGGGCGGAGACGAAAGGCTCCTTCTTCCTCGTGAGCGTGTTATGGACCTTGAGCGGCATCGGCCACCTGCGTGAGTGTGCGAGCACCCCCCGGGACCGCGTACGCTACCCTGGCCCCGCCGCCCGGTCAACGCGGAACCTCGCCGGTTTTCCCTGTGGTTTCGCTGTGTCTTGCCTTGCTTTGCGTCGTCTCGCCACGTCTTGCGGCCGTCCTCCCTCCGGTCTACGCAACCGCGCATGCACATCACTTCAAGGACCTTGCTGTTCGTCCTCGCTGGCGCGCTCTCCGCCTGTGCGGGGAGCCCCCCGCCCGTCGAGAGCGCCCCGCCCCCGCCGCCGGCCCCCGCGCCGGCGCCGCCGGCCGCCGCGCCGGTCGCGCAGCCCGAGGCGGCGGCGCCGCCCAAGGCGGACCCGGAAGCCGAGAAGAAGCAGGCGGAGCTCGCCAAGCTCGCCGAGGACACGAAGGCCATGGAGGCCAAGGCCGACAAGGAGGCGGCGCGGTTCGACGACGCGCTCAAGGCCGAGGTCAAGGCGCTCATCGCGGCCAATTACCCGAGCGCGGGCGCCGCGCTGCGGGCAGCGCTCAAGGGGAAGCACCGGACCCCGGGCAACGCCGAGCGCGACGCCGCCCGGCACCCGGTCGAGACCCTGGAGTTCTTCGGCCTCAAGCAGACGAGCACGGTCATCGAGCTCGGGGCCGGCGAGGGCTGGTACACCGAGCTGCTCGCGCCGGTGCTCGCGAAGAAGGGCAAGCTCCTCATCACGTCGTTCGATCCGAGCGGCCCCGAGGACTCGCGCAACACGCTCTATGGAAAGCGTGTGAAGCGCCTGCTCGAGAAGTCTCCCGATCTGTTCGGCAAGGTCGATGTGATCGTGATCGATCGCGACAGCCCGAAGCTCGGGATCGAGGGCAAGGCCGACCTCGTCATCGCCATTCGCGAGGCGCACAACTGGCACCGGAACGGCAAGTTCGACGCCTATGTCGCCGAGGCGTTCAAGGCGCTCAAGCCGGGCGGCGTCCTCGGTATCGAGGCGCACCGCGCCAAGCCCGACGCCAACCCCGATGAGAGCGCGAAGCAGGGATACCTCCCGGAAGCGTGGGTGATCCAGAAGATCGAGTCGGCGGGCTTCAAGCTCGGCGGCAAGTCCGAGGTCAACGCGAATCCGAAGGACACGAAAGACTACCCGGAAGGGGTCTGGACCCTGCCGCCGAACTTCCGGCTCGGCGACAAGGACCGGGCGCGTTACGCCGCGATCGGCGAGAGCGACCGCATGACCCTCAAGTTCGTCAAGCCCGCCCGCTGACCCGCTCCGCTTCGGATACGGGCCCACCTCGACGTTTTCGGTGCTCAGCGCACCGGAGTGCGCTTGCGCGCCGAAAACGCCGATCTGGGCCCGTCTCCTGTGCGGGAGACCGTCGCTCTGCTCGGCATGCATGTAGCCGAGGTGGGCAGAAACTGCTCTAGGCGGGGGCCGCGCCGCGGCCCGATGCCCGCACGAACACGCGGCGCATCGGGATCGTGGCGCCGGCGGCGCCCGAGACCCGGTGTGACAGGAAGGCGACGCCATCGAGCATGGCCGGCGACGCGTACACGCCCGGCTCCGCCGCCTCCGGGAGGCACGAGGAGAGCTCGAGGAGGTTCCCGCCCACCAGGACGCCGTCCTCGGTGAGCACCGCGTCGCCGGCGTGGAGGCAGAAGCGGACGCTGATCCTGGGATCGCGCTGGCCCGGCCCGGCGAGCCGCGTGTGCAGCGCAATGGCGGCCGCGATCGCGCGGTGGCGCGCCTCCTCGGTGCCGCGCTCGTCGCGCCGAAAGGGCGCCGCGAGCAGCACGCTGGTGCCCGTGATCGCGAGCGGCGAGAACCCCGAGGGCGCGAGCGCGGCGACGGCGTCCGGGACCACGGCCTCGAAATCGGCCAGGAAAGCGTCGGTGGGGGCCTCGAGCGCGCGGCTCTCGGCGAGGACCTCGACGAGCAGCCCGATGGCGAGGCGCCGGATGTGCCCCGCCTCCACCGCGCCGGTCCGCGCGATCCGCGCCGTCGCGGCCCGGACGTCGCCCAGGAACGCGGCGACGTCCGGGTGGCGGCCCGCGGGATCCTTGTTCATGGCCCGCACGACGATATCGTCGAACGCCGGGTCGACCGGCGCGTGCAGGCTCGGGCGGGGCGGCGCCTGGTGCAGGTGCAGGTGGCGCAGCACCGGATACGTGGTCGCCAGGAACGGCATGGATCCCGCGATCATCGTGTAGAGCAGCGCGCCGAGCGCATAGACGTCGGTCCGCATGTCGACAGGCCGGTTGAGGAGCTGCTCGGGCGACATGAACGCCGGGGTCCCCACGACGTGCCGTGACGACGTGAGCGAGAGATCCGTCGTGCCGAGCAGCTTCGCGATGCCGAAGTCGAGCAGCACGACCCTGAGCTCGCCGCCGCGCTCGCACAGGATCACGTTCGAGGGCTTCACGTCGCGGTGGATGATCCCGAGCGCGTGGACCGCGGCGAGCGCGCTGCAGAGCGGATCGAGGATCGCCAGCGCCTCGTCTGCCGGGAGCCGGCCGCGCGCGAACAGGTGCTGCTCGAGGCTCCTGCCCTGGAGGAGCTCCATCGCATAGTAGGGCCGCCCGTCGTCGAGCCGCCCGACGTCGAGGATCTCCACGACGTTCGGGTGCTGGATCCGCCCGATCGCGTCAACCTCGCGCTGGAAGCGGAGCACCACGTCGGTGCGCGAGATCAGGTCGGCGTGCATGATCTTGACCGCCGCCGGCGCCTTGCTCGCCGCGTGCACCGCGCGGTGGACGACGCCGAACCCCCCCTCGGCGATGACGCCGTCGAGCAGGTACTCGCCTGCTCGCAGCGTCGCGGCGCGCGGGGCGCCCGGGCCGGGGTCCTCGCGATCGCGTGTGTCGGGCGTGTGTTGTTTCCATGTCCGCGACGTGACGAACGGCGGTTCGCCCGCCGCGGGGGCGTCGGCCGGCGGCGCGGCGGGAAGCGGCTCATCGTTCTGGCCAGGGTTCTTCATGGGGTATGCGACAGCCGCTTACTTCCTCGATGACAACTGCTGAGCCCGCGCATTACAGTACGCGTAAGCCGGTGTCGACCGCGACCCCGGTTGCCGGCAGACGAGCCGAATCATGCACCGTTGCTCCGTATGTCACGGGCGGCTCGCCGCTGGCGCTCCGTGTGTCAGAGATGGCTTTGTCCCGCCGCCCGGTGAGCGTGACACCGTGGAGCGCGCGGCGCCCGCGATCGAGGGCTTCTCGCTGCTCGGTCCGCTCGGTCATGGCGGCTTCTCCGACGTATGGGCCGCGCAGCAGGACTGTGATGGAGCGCCGGTCGCCATCAAGGTGGGGAGGCACGCGGCGTGGAACCTGCGCGAGCGGTTCCGGCGGGAGGCGGCGCTGCTCGAGCGCGTCGGCGTGCCGCACGCCCCGCAGCTGGTCGCTTGCGGCGAACTCCCCGGGGGGCAGCCCTATCTCGTGATGGAGCGGCTCTTCGGCCAGACCCTCGCCGAGGAGCTGGCGGCGCTGCGCGCGCCGCTCGATCCGGATCGCGCCGCCGGGCGCGCGGACGCGATCCTCGCCGTGATCGAGGCGGCGCACGCGCGCGGCGTCATCCACCGCGATCTCAAGCCGGAGAACCTCTTCCTGCTCGGCTCGAGCGACCGCGCGGTGCTGCTCGATTTCGGCCTGGCGAGGCCCACCTTCGGCGTCGAGCCGCCGGACGCGCCGGCAGGCGCGACGCGCGCCGGCGACATCGTGGGGACGCCCGAGTACATGGCTCCGGAGCTGCTCCGGGGCGACGCCTCGCGGATCGACGCGCGCGCGGACATCTACGCGTTCGGCGTGATCCTGTTCGAGCTGCTCACCCTGCGCCCGCCGTTCGTCGGGGGCGAGACCGCCGTCGAGCACGGCCACCTGGCGCTGCGCCCGCCGCGCCCGAGCGATCTCGTGGACGTCCCCGAGGGGCTTGAGGCGCTGACGCTCGCCTGCCTCGCCAAGGACCCGAGCCGCCGCCCGGACAGCGCCGCCGCGCTCCGGCGCACCCTGCACGCCCTGCGCGCGCGGCCTCGCGCCGACTCGATCCCGCCTCCGTCCGCGCCGCGATCGCAGCGGCAGGGCGATGGCGCTGCGGCGGCCGTCGCCGAGGGACTGCAGCCGGTCGCGCTGCTCTTCGCGGAGGGCGGCGCCGGGCCGGTGATCGCGGCGATCGGCGGCCGCCGGGGGTTCGTCGCGCGGCAGCGGGGGCAGCGCTGCCTCGCCGTGTTCTCCGCGAGGGACGTCGACGATCCAGCCCGCGCCGCGCTGGCCGCGGCGCGCGATCTCGCGCTGAGCGGCGGCGCGCGCGTGGCGCTGCACCTCGCCAGCGTGCGCCTGCGCAGGATCGCCGGCGGGCTGCACGCCGCCTACGGCGCGCCGGTCGAGCGCCCCGAGGCGTGGTTGCCGGCCGAGCCCTGGGGCGGCCTCGCGATGACCGAGGAGTTCGAGCGCGCGCTGCCCGACGACGAGCTCGCCCCCACGCCGCCAGGCGACCCGGAGAGCCTGCGCGAGCCGGCGCTGCTCGGCCGCGACGACGTGCTCTCGGCGCTCGCGGCCAGCGCGACCGACGCCTTCGACGGGACGTGCCCCGGCCTGTTCACGCTCATCGGCGACGCCGGTCTCGGCAAGACGCGCCTCGCGGCCGAGGCGGCCAGCATCGCCGGCGTGCCGGTCCCGGACGTGCGCGTGGTGGCCGTGCGCGCGCTCCACCCCATCCACGGCGGCGCCGCGCAGGCCGTGCGCGCGCTCCTCTGCGTCGCGCTCGACGCGCCGAGGGACAGCCCCGGAGATCCGCGGCAGTTCTGCGTGGAGCGGCTCGGCGAGACGCTCGGCGGCGCGACGTGGGAGGCCGTCGCCGCGGCGCTCGGCTGGGCCGGGCCCCGCGGCGGGCGCCTGGCCGGGGAGGCCCGCAACGGCCTGATGCTGGCGCTCGCCGAGGCGCTCCGCCGCGGGGCGCGCCGCGGCCCCCTCGCCGTGATCCTCGACGACGCCGACCAGGCGGACGACGTCCTGCTCGACGCGCTCGAGTACGCCACGCTCGACGGCGAGGGCACCCCCCTCTGGGTGGTCGTGACCGCGCGCCCTCGCTTCGAGCAGGCCCGTCCCAGCTGGGGTCAGCGCAACCAGCGCCACACCCGCGTGACGCTCGCGCCCCTCGCGGAGGAGGCGGCGATGGATCTCGCCTCGCGCCTGCTCTTGCCGGCCGAGTACCCGCCGGCGGAGATCCTCCGCCGGCTGGCCGACTGGGCGGGGGGCAACCCGGATTGCCTGCGGCAGCTCGTACGCTCGCTCAAGCGCGCGGGCGTCGTGCGCCGGCGCGCCGGCGGCGGCTCGTACGTGGCGACCGCGGAGGTCGAGGCGCTGCCGCCGGCGCCGGCGTGGCAATGGCTCGCGGCGCAGCGGCTCGACGATCTGCCGCCGGAGCTCGCGACGTGCGCCCGGGTCTGCTCGGCGCTCGGCATGTCGTTCGATCGCGCCGAGCTCGAGGCGGTGCTGGACGGCCTGGAGCGCGCGGGCGGCGCCGGAGCGATGGTCGACGCGGGCTTCGGGCTCGCGGCCCTCGTCGAGCGGCGGATCCTGCTGCGCGACGGCGAGGGCCGCGGCGGCGGCGTGGACGACCGGCACGCGTTCCAGAACGCGGTCCTCCAGGAGGCGGTCTACGAGATGCTCGACCCGGCGCACCGCGCCGCGATCCACCGGAGCGCCCTCGCGTACTGGCGGGCGCAGGTGGCGGCCGGCTCGACCGACGGCCTCCGCGCGCTCGCGCGCCACGCGGCCGTGTGCGGCGAGCGCGCCGAGGCGGCCGACGCCTACCTCGCGCTCGGCGATCTCGCGTCCGCGCGGCACGACGCCGTCGAGGCCGACCGGCGCTACGACGCCGCGCTCCAGATCGCCGAGCAAGGCGACGCGCCCCGGCGCGCGCGCGCGCTCGCGGGCCGCGGCAGGAGCCGGTACCGGATGTGCCGCGTCCGGGAGGCGCGGAGCGATTTCGGCGACGCGCTCGCGCTGGCCGAAGCGCTCGGCGACGCGCAGGCGAGGGCGAGCCTCCTGCTCGAGGACGCGACCGTGCTCGACTGGGCCTTCGAGTTCGAGGCGTCGGCGCGCCGGGTGGAGGAGGCGCGGCCGCTGGTCGACGCGCACGCGCACGCGCAGGGCTCGCCCGAGCTCGCGCTGCGCCTCCGGGTCGCCGAGGCCCGCACCTCGTGGCGGCGGGGGAAGATCGAGGAGGCCATCGCGGAGCTCACCGCGTGCGCCGATCGCGCCGCGGCGTCGGGAGACTACGACGCGCGTGTCCCTGCGTTGATCATGCTGTCGTTCCAGCTGGCGAGCGCAGGTCGCCGCGAGGACGCCGAGCGCGCCTCCGACGACCTGATCGCCCTGGTCACGGCGGCCGGCGATCGATTTCACCTCTGCGGGGCGTACATCAACCGCATCGCGCTGTGGGCCTGGCGGTGGTCGCTGCCGGGCGCGGTCGGCGACCTGCGCCGCGCCGTCGATCTCGCGCGCGAGATCGGCAATCCGTGGCTGGAGAAGATGGCCTCGTACAACGTCGCCGTGCTGCTCCACTGGAGCGACAGGCAGCGCGAGGCGCTCGCGCTCCTGCGGCGCGCCCGGTGGCTGGAAGAGCAGGCCTCCGAGCGCCCGTTGCCCCAGACGGCGATGCTGCTCGCGCAGATCCACCTTGCGCTCGACGAGTACGAGCAGGCGAGCCAGCTGGTGCTGTGGATCCAGCGATCGTGCGCCCTCGAGCCGGGCGATCTCACCGAGTACGGCTTGCTCGAGCTCGTGCTCTCGGAGGTCGGGCTCCGGCCGGGACCTCCATCCTCTCTCGCGTGGGGCGAAGCGATCCGGCGGGCGAAAGACCAGTCGATCGCCGAGCAGACGCTGATGTTCCTTTACTGGCGTGCTCGCATGGCGCTCCGTCGCGGACACGTGCGTGAGGCGGAGGAGGCGCTCGCGAGCGCGCGGGAGCACCGCGGGGAGAGCCCCCTGTGGCTATCCCGCTTCGTCGAGCTAGAACGCAACCTGGAGGAGACATTGCGGACACTCGACGTTCGTCCAGCCGTGTCGCAGTGACTCGAGCCTGGCTTGATCCTGACTCGATAAGGCGCGTTCCGCTCGATATTCCGGCGAGCCCGGATACGGGCGACAAACCTCCGTATGCTGCTTTTCACTATTGCGCATCTTCCTGGAAAATGAAAGACTGTTAATTTAAGGAAGAGCGAGATCGCTGGTCGGTATCGGAGCACGGCCCCGTGCGTGGCAGCGCGCCTTTCTCGGAGGAGAGCTGGATGTCATCGATCCGTTTCATTGCGGCTGGTCTGCTTGGCGCCGGTTTGTTCACGGCGGGGTGCGTCGCCCCGTCGGACACCGACCCTGACGCTCCGTCGGACACCGAGCCCGTCGAGACGGCGGAGCTGCCAATACGGCGCAATGCGGTGCCCATCGGATGTAACGGCCTGCTCCCCAGCGACTTCTGGGCGCCGGCGAACCGCACGGCGTTCCAGGCGCTCGGTCAGGCTGCGCTCGCCGGCGCCAACGACGTCGTGGTCCCGACGGCGCTGCTCGGCACCTCCGGTGGAAAGAGCGTGCTCGACTACACCGTGCGCTGCGCGCTGTCCTCTGAACAGGTCGTCTACGGTCCGGACGGCTCTCCGTTCCACGGCACCTTGGGGTTCGCGCCGGAGTGGACGGAGCGTGGTCTCACCCCGTCGGAGCAGCGCTGGGTCTCGGCGTGCATCTTCCAGCACCTGAACGGCTCCGGCGAGCATGTGGAGATCTTGCTGAAGGGCAGTCACACGGCCCTCGAGTCCTCCCCGGACGAGGAGCCCTTCACGGAGTTCGTCGTCCACGACGCCACGATGTACGGCAACGCGTTCGTTGCTTCGGCCATCGCCGGGTATGCCTGCATCGATCCCGATCTCGCCGGGGAGCTCTCGGCGCTCTCGCTGAGCTGCCCGCTCGATCTCAGCCTCCTCGCGCGGGAGCGGCTCTGCGGCCACGTGCCGACGTGCGGTATCGCCTTCCTCGGGCTCTGCGATCTGACCTGCCTGGAGGACGCCGATGGGGATCAGACGTGCCGCACGCTCCCGCTGCTCGGGCCCCTGCTGGGTTCGCTGCTCGGGCCGAGCTACTCGGAGACGATCCGGACCGAACTGCGCGACAGGGATCTCCTGCCGCTCTACCCCGGCTGCGGCCTGCTCTGAGGGCAGCGCCTCTGTGGCGGGGCCCGGCGGAAAGGAGGCGCGCCGCGCGCGCCGGCCACGTCCCGAGGCGCGTCTTCAGCTGCTGGATGGCGTCGGCGATCGCCTTGTCGTCGCGGAAGCAGCAGGGATCGCTCCGCCTGCACCGCGCGCCGTGCAGCACCTGGAGCTCGGCGTGCGGCGGAGGAGGCCCTCGCGAGCGCGCGGGAGCACCGCGGGGAGAGCCCCCTATGGTTGTCCCGCTTCGTCGAGCTAGAGCGCGCGTTGGCGGAGACGTCGCGGGCTCCGGACGTTCGTCCACCCGTGCCGGACTGATGCGAGCCTGTTGCGATAGGGTTCATCCCGTGTCGTGCTCGGGTAAGCCCGCAGTTTCATACAACCACCGTGTGCCGATTTTCAGCATTGCGCGCCTTTCTTGAGGGTGGGAGATTGCCGATTCAAGAAAGCGCGATATTGCTGGTCGATGTCTGATCTGGCCCTGTGCCTGGCTGCGCGACCACCTCGGAGGAGAGCCGAATGTCATCGATCCGTTTCATCGCAGTTGGTCTCCTTGGTGCCGGTGTGTTCACGGCGGGATGCGCCGCCCCGCCGGACACCGACCCCGACGCCCCGTCGGACGCCGACCCCGTCGAGACAGCGGAGCTGCCAATACGGCGCACTGCGGTGCCCATCGGATGTAACGGCCTGCTGCCCAGCGACTTCTGGGCGCCGGCGAACCGCACGGCGTTCCAGACGCTCGGCCGGGCTCCGCTCGCCGACGCCAACAAGGTCGTGGTCCCGACGGCGCTGCTCGGCACCTCCGGCGGCAGGAGCGTGCTCGACTACACCGTTCGCTGCGCGCTGTCTTCGGACCAGGTCGTCTACGCTCCGGACGGCCGTAGGTTCTACGGCTCCTTCGGGTTCGCGCCGGGATGGACGACGCGTGCTCTCCTCCCCTCGGAGCAGCGCTGGGTCTCGGCGTGCATCTTTCAGCACCTGAACGGCACCGGCGAGCATGTGGAGATCTTGCTGCAGGGCAACCACCCGGCCCTCGATTGCTCCCTGGACGAAGAGCCCTACTCGGAGTTCGTCGTCCACGACGCCACGATGTACGGCAACGCGTTCCTTTCTGGGACCATCGCCGGGTATGCCTGCATCGATCCCGATCTCACGGGGGAGCTCTCGGCGCTCTCGCTGAGCTGCCCGCTCGATCTCGGCCTCCTCTCGCTCGAGCGGCTCTGTGGCCACGTGCCGACGTGCGGTATCGCCTTCCTCGGTCTCTGCGATCTGACCTGCCGGAAGGACGCCGCTGGCAACCAGACCTGCTACCCGCTCCCGCTGCTCGGGGCGGTCCTGGGCCCGCTGCTGGGGCCGCGCGTCCAGAGCTACTCCGAGACGATCCAGAGCTACGTGCGCGACAGCGATCTCCTGCCGCTCTACAACGGCTGCGGCCTGCTCTGAGCGGCGCCTCCGCGGCGGGCCCGGCGGAAAGGAGGCGCGCCGCGCGCGCCGGTCACGTCCCGAGGCGCGTCTTCAGCTGCTGGATGGCGTCGGCGATCGCCTTGTCGTCGCGGAAGCAGCACGGATCGCTCCGCCTGCACCGCGCGCCGTGCAGCACCTGGAGCTCGAAGAGCATGCGCTCGTCCCCCTCGGCCGCGGCGCGGCCGAAGAGCGCCCGCTTGCCGCCGCAGCTGGCCTTGCGGAACGCGAAGATGACGCGGAGCGCGGGGGTCGCGCGCGCCATCACGTCGGGCCGGGCCAGGATCTCGCTGGCGCGCCGGGCCGCCTTGGTGCCGCCGCGCGCGCGCACGAGGTCGAGCAGCACGTCCAGCCCGCCGCTGCCGAGCCGGTTCGTGAGCAGGTCGAAGACCTCGTCCGCCGCCGGGTTGTCCTCCTCGAACCCGATGCCCGCCACGGTGGAGAGCACCTCTTCGCGCAGGCCCCTGCTCAGGGCGAGCTCCGGATCGGCCTCCGCGAGGGCCAGCAGCGCCCGCGCCCCGAGCACCCAGTTCCTGGTCGCCACCGCCCGGCTGAGCTGCGCGCGCGGGCTCGGGGCGCTGCGGGCGTCGTCCTCGGGCGCCGCGCTCGCCGAGGCGGAAGGGGGCGGCGCTGCCGGCGCCGGCGGGGGCTCGACGGAGGCGACGGCGGACGCCGCCGTGGTCGCCTCGGGCCGCCGGACGACGAGCCAGAGCGCGACGCCGATCGCGAGCGCCGCCACGGCCGAGAGCGCCGCCGCGAGGGGCACCCAGCCCGCCGAGGCCGCGGGCCGGCGGTGTGCGCGCGCGAGCAAGGTCGCCCGGGGCCCCGGCCAGGCAGACGGCGCCTGAGCCCTGGGCGCCGCGTTCGCAGCCTGCTCGGCGGCCCCGCCCGCCGCGGTGGCCCCGCCCGCGGTGGCCTGGCCAGCCGCGGCGCTCGGGCCCGCCGCGGTGGTGGCGCCCGCGGCGGATCCGCCCGCCGCGATGGCCCCGCCCGACGGGGCCTGGCCAGCCGCGGCGATCCCGCCCCCTGCCGGCGCCGCGGCGCGCGTGATCGCCGCGAGCCCCTCATCGAGCGCCGCGATGGCGTCGGCCGCGGTCTGGAAACGGAACGACGGATCCTGCTCCATGAGCCGCATCACGGCCTGCTCGACCTCGTAGGGCACCTCCAGATCCGGAGCGCGCGCGCGGAGGGCCGGCGGACCTTCCGGCCCCTGCTGCTTGAGCCGCTCCACCACGTTCTTCGTGCCGAACGGGTGCTGTCCGGTGAGCATCTCGTAGAGCATGAGCCCGAGCGCATACAGATCCGCGCGCGCGTCCACCGCGTCCATCCCGCGCAGCGCCTCCGGCGCGAGGTACGCGAGCGTGCCGAAGACCTCGCCGGCGCTGGTCAGGGCGGGGGTCGGCGCCGCCGTCTTGCGGCTCTGGCTGGACAGGAGATCGACGTTCACCTTCGCGAGCCCGAAATCGATGAGCCTGACCTGATCGTGCGCGTCGAGCAGGACGTTCTGGGGCTTCACGTCCCGGTGGACGATGCCCTTCTCGTGCGTCGCCGCGAGCGCCGACGCGATCTGGCGCGCGATGCGGAGCGCCCGCGCGGGCGGGAGCCGTCCCCCCGCGATCGCCTCCTTGAGCGGCGTCCCCTCGACGTACTCGAGGACGAGGAAGAACGACGCGTCGTCCAGCTGACCGAAGTCGATCGCGGCGACGACGTTCGGGTGCCGGATGTGCGCTCCCGCGACGGCCTCGCGCTCGAACCGCACCACGAGCTCCGGCATCCGCCGGGCGAGGGGCCGGAGCAGCTTGATCGCGACCTGCTTGCGGAGGTGCACCTGCTCGCCCCGGTAGACGGCGCCCATCCCGCCCTCGCCGATGAGCTCGTGGACGCGGTAGCGCCCCGAGATCAGGCTCCCGATCAGCGGGTCGCCGCCCGCGCCCCCGGCCACCGCCGTCTCGATCGCCTCGATGTCCTCTGTGAGCGCCGAGCTCGAGAGCTCCTCCATGGGCTGCGCGGCCGGCGCGCCGAGCCTCGGGACCGTGAGGTCCTCGACCAAGGCCGAGCCGAGCGTCTCTTCGGATCGCGGCGTCTCCGGCATGCGGCGCAGGATATCAGGTCGGCCGGCGTCGCGGGGAAGCGGTGCGTGGGCGCTCCACGAGCGGGAGGGGCGCGGGGGCGCACGACGCGGGCGTCCGCGAGCGCGCGAAATTCACAGGAGGAACGAGACGCCCAGCGAGAACGCCGGGTATCCGAGCCGCATCGTGAGCGTCACGTTCTCCGTGAAGTGGAAGCGCCCGCCGACGAACAGGGCCGGTGAGACCCCGAAGACCCCGTCGCGGCCCACGTCGCCGAGGTACAGCGACAGCCCCGGCTCGCCGAAGACCGACCACTTCCGGTGAAGCCAGAAGTTCCACTGCATCACGACCGAGCCGAACACGTAGTTCGAAGGCGCACCGTACCGGTCGACCTCGGTGCAGATCCGCGTGCCCGCGGGCCCGTTCTCGAAGCGGGTGCAGACGCCGCGGTAGTCCGCGTCCCCTCCATAGTGGATGCCGTCGAGGCCAAAGCCGATCCCGACCGAATCGTTGAGGCGCTTGATGAAGCCGTCGGGCGCGATGTCGATGGTGGCGCGGAACCCGGCGCCGAGGCCGTTCCCGGCGCCAGGGCCGCCGAGCGGCTCGAACGGCGTGAGGAGGAGGTGCGGCTCCAGCTCGACCTTGTAATCGGGGCGATCGCCGGGGCGCTTGATCGTCATCTGCGCCTCGCCGACCTCGGCCCACCCGATCGTCAGCGCCACGAACGAGAGCGCGGCGGCCAGGAGGCGCGGCGCGCGAAGCTGCGATGTCATCGCTCTCTGCATCGGTCTCGGTCTCCTCAGCATCCGCCGCACGAGCGCGAGCCGTTCGGGCACATGACCGCAGCATCGCCGCCGGGGCAGGTGACGCGGCACTCGCCGCCCACGTTGTCGCAGAACACCTCGCATGAGCCCCGGCACTCGACCTCGCAGGTCGCCACGTTCCGGCAGGTCACGACGCTGCGCGAGCCGACGACGACGCCGCACCGGCTCGTGTCGTGGCACTCGTACCGGCAGTCGCGATCGCAGATGGCCCCGCACGCCGCCGTGTTATGGCAGTTGAGGTCGCAGTCGTCCCCGCAGGAGGCCGAGCACTCGTCGACATCGAAGCACTCGAACGAGCACCCGTGCTCGCAGACGGCGCCGCAGCGATCCATCTGGAAGCAGCGCTGGTCGCAATTGTCACCGTCGCAGCCGAGGTAACACTCATCCCCATTGGAGCACTCGCACGCGTCTCCCTCCACGCAGGCGCCGCTGTTCCAGCAGCTCGCCAGGCAGAGGCTCGCGAAGAGCGTCAGCAAAGTCAGTGCATAGAAGCGCATGGCCGGGCGAGCATACCCGAGCCTCCCGGAAATTGTCACAAAATCCGCGGAGGTACGCGCGGAGGTGCGCGCGGAGGTACGCCTGAGGCCCCGGCTCACCACCGTGTCCAGCGCGAGATTCGCCGCACGCGGGTATACCGCGTATCGTCGTTCGCGAGGCCGACCTGGTCCGCGACGTGCGTGCCGAGGTGGGGACCCCAGCCGCCGTCGTCGAACGGTGCGTCCCCGTCCGCGCCGAGGTTGTAGTCCCAGCACTGCGCGTAGTGCTGCGTGACGTTCAGGGATTCGACCGCGCAGTTATTGTCCGGGGCCGTGTCACCGTCGTGGTCGGGCGACGACCACCCCGAGAGGAAATGGGAGAAGAAGACGTCGGCGTCCCCGGAGCGGTGCAGGGGGTGGAGGAACTTCATGGTCGTCGTGTCGATGCCTTCGGCGGTCGCGCGCAGGACCTCCGCGACGGTGCCCTCGATGTCCTCGATCTCATCGCGGTACTCCCGGCCGACGAGGTAGAGAGAGCCCCTGTAGAAGTTCCGCGTGAGCGCCGGCTCGCCCTTGGTCCCGAGCCGCTCGGCGTACGGGATGTCCCAGAACGCCAGCGTCGTTCCCTCCGCCGAACCAACGCTGTTGTAGACGAGCGCCCACCCTCCACCGGCCGTCTCCAGATCGCACACCACGGGGAACTCCGGATCTCTCCCGGCCCCGTCCAGATCGAGGGTGTACACGCCGCTCGGCAGGCCGCGGGGGACGTCGGCGCACCGGGCGTAGGCGCACCCCGCGTTGACCGCGCCGTCGCAGTCCTCATCCTCGGCGGTGTCGCAGCGCTCGGCGGCGGGCAGCACCTCTCCGGCGCACGGGCCGAACCCGTTCCCTTCGTCGTCGCAGATCTTCATGCCGGCGCGGCAGGGTCCGCGGTTCAACGTGGCCGGCGCCCCTTCGTAACAGGCCTCCTGGCGGCCGGGCTCGCACCCGCCCCCGCCGCTCGACGCCGAGGCGCCGCCATCGGCGCTCCCGGCCGAGCCGCCCTCGCCGGTGCTCGCGGCCGAGCCGCCGGCGGCGCTCGACGCCGAGCCGCTCCCGCCGCCTCCGACGTCGCCGTCTCCGAACCTCCGCACCCTGGTCGAGCAGGCCGACACGGCGGCGAGCAACACGATGGCTGCGCAGCAGGCTCCTGCGACCGAACCTCGGCCGAGCGACATGCGACCTCCACGGACACGAACACACGCCACGCGGCCTTATACACCAGCCGCCCCGGCGCGCGCATCCGCCCAGCGCGGTCGGCTGCTCCGCCGCCTGGCGCCGGCACGTTTCCGACGCTCTTATCGGGCGAGGGCCCGCGGCGCGCCCTGGTCGCTCTGCAGCGCAAAGGCGATGGCGCTCTGGAGGGTGCTCTTCGTCACGAGGCCCGCCAGGTCGAGCGAGAGCCCGACGAGCGTCTGCGCCACCGCTGGCCGGATGCCGGTCAGGATCGTCCGTGCGCCGAGCAGCTGCAGCGCCCTCGCGGTGTCGACGAGCCCGGCGGCGACCCGCGTGTCGATTTCCTTGAGCCCCGTCACGTCGAGGATGACCACCTGAGCCTGGGTGGACTGGACTCCAGCGAGCGCGGCCGACATCACCTGATCGATCCGCTCCGAGTCCATCTGGCCGACGAGGGGCATGACCATGATGCGATCGGTGATCGGGATGAGCGGCGTCGACATCGCCTGCATCGTGTCGCGGAGCCGCGCGAGCGTCCGCTCGAGCTTGTCGAGCAGCTCCCTGTAAGGCGTGACGTCGTGGGCGGTGCCGTAGACGAGGCGGCGCGACGGCTCCTCGGCCGCGTCCAGGTGCGCGGTCCACGCGAGCCACCTGTAGGAGCCGTCCTTGCACGCGTACCGGTTGTCGAACTTGATGGTCGTGTGGCCCTGGAAGAGCGCGGCGGCCTCGGCGAGCGTGGCCTCGCGGTCGTCGGGATGGACGAACTCGATGAACGGCTTCGAGATCATGTCCGAGGGGGACCAGCCGAGGGTGCGCTCCCAGGCCGGGTTGGCGTGCCGGAAGTACCCCTCTGCGTCCAGGGTCACGAGCAGGCCCACGGACACCCGGAACAGCTTCTCGTAGACCGTGGTCAGCTCCGCCGCCTGCGTCAGCTGCTCCGTCCGCTCCCGGTCGCTCGTCAGGTCGAGCGCCGTGGCGACCATGAGGCGTTCGGAGGGCGCTCCGTCCATGTCCACTCGGGCGGTCCAGCCGAGCCACCGGTACGAGCCGTCCTTGCACACATAACGATTGTCGAACCGGCCGTTCGCGCGACCCTGGAAGAGGGCGGCGGCCTCGGCGAGCGTGGCCTCGCGGTCGTCGGGGTGGACGAGCTCGATGTAGGGCCTGGCCCTGAGCTCGTCGAGGGACCAGCCGAGGGTCTGCTCCCACGCAGAGCTCAGATCATGGAAGTAACCGCGCGCGTCCGCGGTGGCCAGGAGTCCTGACGAGACCTGGAAAAGTCGTTCGTAGCTCAAGCCCATGTCGTCCCCCCTCGCGGGCAGGCTGATGCGCGCCCGTCGTCGAGGCCGCCCGCCATCAGCGATTCTCCTGTCCGAACGCCGGCGAGCGCCTCGCGCGCCGCCTGGCCAGAGCGCGCACGCGCAATGCCCAAGCGGCGCGACGTCGACCTCACCGCGCGTCGAAGCCTGCTTGTCCACGAGAACGGCTTATGTGTCAAGGGTATCGGGAGGCTCGTTAGCGGGCGTGCTGGGCCGGCCGCGCCAGAAGGGACGCCCGGGCCTGGCGAACCGCGCGCGCTCGGAGGTCGCCACTGTCATGTCGCCGAGGTTGCCAGCCCACGATGAGGCGAGTACGGTCCGCGCCCCAAAGGAGTGGACCATGACCGTCTCTGCGATTTTCAACCCGGCGCGCTGGCGCGAGGTCGATGGGTTCTCGTTCGAGGATCTCACCTACCACCGCGCCGTGGACCAGGGCACCGTCCGCATCGCGTTCAACCGTCCCGAGGTCCGCAACGCGTTTCGTCCCCGCACCGTCGATGAGCTGTACACCGCGCTCGAGCACGCGCGTACGACCTCGGACGTGGGTTGTGTGCTGATCACCGGCAACGGGCCCTCTCCGAAGGACGGCGGCTGGGCGTTCTGCTCCGGCGGCGATCAGCGTATCCGCGGGAAGGACGGTTACAAATACGAGGGTGAGAGCGCGGGGCAGGCCGACCCGGCGCGGCTCGGCCGGCTCCACATCCTGGAGGTGCAGCGGCTCATCCGGTTCATGCCCAAGGTCGTCATCGCGGTGGTGCCCGGCTGGGCGGCGGGCGGCGGCCACAGCCTCCACGTGGTCTGCGACATGACGCTGGCGAGCCGCGAGCACGCGATGTTCAAGCAGACGGACCCGGACGTCGCGAGCTTCGACAGCGGGTATGGCTCGGCGCTGCTCGCGCGGCAGGTCGGGCAGAAGAAGGCGCGGGAGATCTTCTTTCTCGGGCTCGATTACACGGCGGAGCAGGCGGCGGCGATGGGCATGGTCAACGCCGTCGTCCCTCACGCGGAGCTCGAGGAGGAGGCGCTGCGGTGGGGCGCGATCATCAACTCGAAGAGCCCGACCGCGATGCGGATGCTGAAGTACGGCTTCAACCTGCCTGACGAGGGGCTCGTCGGACAGCAGCTCTTCGCCGGCGAGGCGACGCGGCTCGCCTACGGCACGGAGGAGGCGAAGGAGGGCCGAGACGCCTTCCTGGAGAAGCGCCGCCCGGACTTCACGCGTTATCCCTGGCACTACTGACGACGGCGCGCCGCCGCTCCCGCGCCCGGAGCCCACAATAGCGCTTGACACCGACATCCACTTCCTTGATGGTGGCGGCGTTGTAAGATTCCGTGCGCGGCGTGTGGTCGCGCGGCTTCAACTTTACCTGGAGATACACATCATGCTTTGTCTTTCGGCTGCGAAGTCGGCTCGTCGGGAGCGTTCTTGGCTTTGGTTGGGAGGGTCTCTTCTTCTGGCGCTCGCGGGCGGCCTCACCGCTGTTGGCTGCGGCGACGACAGCCCCTCGGACGGCGCGGGCGGTGCGGAGGCGTCGGGCGGCGCGGGCGGTGCGGGTGGCGCGGGTGGTGCCGGCGGTGCCGGCGGTGCGGGCGGCGCGGGCGGCGCGGGCGGCGCGGGCGGCGCGGGCGGCGCGGGCGGCGAGGCGCCGGTCGAGACGGTGCCGCCGTCGGGCACCGAGCTGATCCGCGTCAACCAGGTCGGGTACCTGCCGGCCGCCGCCAAGGTCGCCACGGTCGTCGCCGCGGCCGACAAGCCGCATGCGTGGGAGCTCGTCGACGCCGGCGGCACGGTGGTCGCCAGCGGCGCGACCCGGGTGGTGGGCGACGACGCGAGCTCCGGCGAGCACGTGCACACCATCGACTTCAGCGGCTTTACCGCCCCCGGCGAGGGGTACACCCTCCGTGTCGGGGAGGTGTCGAGCCACCCGTTCGACGTGGGCCCGACCATCTACTCTCAGATGAAGTACGACGCGCTCGCGTACTTCTATCACAACCGTTCAGGCATCGAGATCCTGGAGCAGTACGTCGGCCCCGACCACGCGCGCCCGGCGGGGCACCTGCCGGACGAGGCCCCGTGCGGCGCGGATATCGGCTGCACGTACACGCTCGACGTCACCGGCGGGTGGTACGACGCCGGCGATCACGGCAAGTACGTGGTCAACGGCGGTATCTCCGCCTGGACGTTGCTGAACCAGTACGAGCGCTTCGTCGCGCTCGGGTCGACGGCGGACGACTTCGGCGACGGCAAGCTGAAGATCCCCGAGAACGCGAACCAGATCCCCGACCTCCTCGACGAGGCCCGGTGGGAGATCGAGTTCATGCTCGCGATGCAGGTGCCGGAGGGCCAGACCCATGCGGGCATGGTGCACCACAAGATCCACGACCTGGAGTGGACCGGCCTGCCGATGCCGCCGCACGAGGATCCGCAGCCGCGCTTCCTGCGCCCGGTCAGCACGGCGGCGACGCTCAACCTGGCTGCCACCGCGGCCCAGGCCGCGCGCATCTGGCGCGAGCTCGATCCCGGGTTCTCGGCCGAGTGCCTCGAGGCCGCGACGCGGGCGTGGACCGCGGCGAAGGCGAACCCGAAGGTCGTCCCGGACGAGAGCAAGGTCGTGGGCGGCGGCGGCTACGGAGACGCCGAGCTGAGCGACGAGTTCTACTGGGCGGCCGCCGAGCTCTTCCTCACCACGAAGGACGCCGCGTACCAGGCCGAGCTCGCGGCGTCGCCCTACAGCGAGGAGCTCGCCGGCGCGGACGGCACCTTCAGCGCCATGACGTGGGGACAGGTCGACGGGCTGGGCGCCATCTCGCTCGCGGTGGTCGAGGCCCAGCATGCCGCAGCGGAGCGTGAGGCGGCCCGGACCAAGCTGATCGCCATCGCCGACAAGTACCTCGAGGTCCTCGGGGCGGAGGGGTACCGGGTGCCCTTCAAGGCGAACGAGAAAGGGTATCCCTGGGGCTCCAACTCCTTCGTGCTCAACAACATGCTGGTCCTGGCGCTCGCCCACGACTTCACCGGCGAGCAGAAGTACTTCGACGGCGTCGCGTCGGGCGCGGATTACCTCCTCGGCCGCAACCCGATGGACAAGTCCTATGTCTCCGGCTACGGCGAGCACCCGCTCGAGAACCCGCATCATCGCTTCTGGGCGCACCAGCTGGACGCGTCGTTCCCGTCCGCTCCGCCCGGCGCGGTCTCCGGTGGGCCGAACTCCGGGCTGGAGGATCCGGTGGCGAAAGAGGCGCTCGATGCGGCGGAGGGCCGCGCGAAGTGCGTCCCGCAGAAGTGCTACATCGACGACATCGAGGCGTGGTCGGCGAACGAGATCACCATCAACTGGAACAGCCCGCTCGCGTGGACGGTGGCCTGGCTGGACGAGAAGGCCAAGGCGAGCGCCCAGTGATCCGGAGCGCGGGGGGGCACGTTGACTGAAGGTGGGGGCTTTTGAGCCGCCAAGGACGCCAAGGACGCCAAGGACGCCAAAAAATATAATAATATCGGCGTCTTATGGCGTCTTATGGCGCCTTGGCGGTTCCATCATCCCGGCAGGGTGGGGGATTTCCGCCACCCCCGGAGCGCCGCGCAGCCGCGCCGCGCCATGCCGCGCCCCACGCCCGATGAGCGATTGGCCGCGACAACCGTCCAGCTTCTGCTAGGTTGCGCGGCTTTCATGAATCCAGCCTCATCGCTCGACGCCTTGCCCGCGCCGCTCGCGGGCGCCCTCGCCCGCCGCGGCTTCACCTCACTCACCCCCGTCCAACAGGCCGTCCTCGCCCCTGAGCTCGCCGGGCGGGACCTTCGTGTCTCGTCGCAGACCGGCTCCGGAAAGACCGTGGCCATCGGCCTCGCGCTCGCCCCCCGCCTCGCGCGCGCCCTCGCCGAGCGCGCGGCCGCGCCCGACGGCGCGCCCCGCACCGCGGCGGCTCCGGCCGCGGTGATCATCGCGCCGACGCGCGAGCTCGCTGCGCAGATCGCCGGCGAGCTCAGCTGGCTTCTCTCGCCCCTCGGCGCGCGCGTCGCGTGCGTCACCGGCGGCACGAGCTTCGGCGACGAGGCGCGCTCGCTGCGGCGCGACCCCCTGGTCATCGCCGGGACGCCCGGCCGCCTGCTCGATCACCTGGAGCGCGGGACGCTCGATCCGCGCGGCGTCCTCGCCCTCGTGCTCGACGAGGCGGACCAGATGCTCGACCTCGGCTTCCGCGACGACCTCGAGGCGATCGTCGGCAAGATGCCCGAGGCTCGCCAGACGCACCTCGTGTCGGCCACCTTTTCCCGCGAGGTCCGCGCGCTCGCCGATCGCTTCCAGCGCGACGCCGTGAGCGTCGAGGGCACGCGCCCCGGCGCCGCGAACGGCGACATCGCCCACGTCGCCCACCTCGTGCTGCCGGCGGAGCGCGACGCGGCGGTCGTGAACCTGCTGCTGCTCGCGCCCGGCGAGCGCACGCTCGTCTTCGTCCGCACCCGCGAGGGCGCCGCCGAGCTCGCCGACAAGCTCACCGCGCTCGGCCTGCCCGCGCGCGCCCTGAGCGGCGACCTCGAGCAGCGCGAGCGGACGCGCACGCTCGACGCGTTTCGCTCGGGCGCCATCACGACCCTCGTCGCGACCGACGTGGCCGCGCGCGGCATCGACGTCCCCGAGGTCGGGCGCGTCATCCACGCCGATCCCCCGGGCGATCCCGAGATCTTCACGCACCGGAGCGGCCGCACCGGCCGGGCGGGCCGCAAGGGGACGAGCGTGCTGCTCGTCGCGCCGTTCGCGCGAGAGCACGCGCTGCGGCTGCTCCGGCGCGCTCGCGTCGAGGCCACGTTCCGGCCGGCGCCGTCGCCGGACGACGTGCTCCGCGCCGCCGACGAGCGGCTCGCCGCCGAGCTCGCCGCGGTGCGCCTGGAGGGCGCGGCTGCGGGCGATGCGGTCGCGGGCGACGCGGCCGCGGTCGATGCCATCGCGGTCGACGCGAACGTGCGCGGCCCGCGCGAGGCGTCCGGCCCCGCGCCCGAGGCGCGGCACAGGGAGCTCGCTGCCCGCCTGCTCGCGGACATGGACGCGACCGAGCTCGTCGCGGCCCTCCTCGCGCGGGCGAAGCACACCGGCCCCTGCGCTCCGCAGCCCGTCACCGCCGTCGCGCCCCGCTCCGAGCCGCCGTCGCGCGCCCGGCCGTCTGCGCCGCCCTGGTCCGGGGCCCCGTCGCGCGCCCGGCCGTCTGCGCCGCCCTGGTCCGGGGCCCCGTCGCGCGCCCGGTCCTCTGCGCCGCCCTGGTCCGAGGCCCCGTCGCGCGCTCGTCCCGCCGCTCGTCAAGGCAACGGGGAGCAGCCCCCGCGCCTCCCCTTCGTGCCTTTCCAGGTCAACTGGGGCGAGCGCCACGGCGCCGACCCCCGGCGCCTGCTCGCCCTCGTGTGCCGCCGCGGCGGCGTCTCGAGCCAGCAGATCGGCGCGATCCGCATCGGCTCCACCGCGTCCGTCGTCGAGGTGGCCTCCCCGGCCGCGCCCGAGTTCGCGCGCGCTGTCAACCAGCCCGACGCGCGTGACGCGCGGATCCGCATCGTCCGCGCGAGCTCGATGCGCGTCGAGTAGCGCCGCTCCTGGCGCGGCGGACCGGGGCAGACAGCCGAGATCGCTCGCAATAGTAGGGGTTTCCTGATTTCTCGGAGACCTCGGGTGTTGTACAACGGCCGGGTGAACCGAAGCCCGAACAACAAGCCACCCCTACGCCGCCTCGCGAGCCCGGCCGCGGTGCTCGCTGCAGTGCTCGGTCTTGCGCTCGCCGCGTGCGGCGGCACCGTGCCTCCGCCGAACGACCAGCTCGCCTCGTCCCAGGCCGCCATCCGCGCGGCCGACGAGATGGGCGCCGGGTCCGACCCCCAGGCCACCCTCCACCTGAAGCTCGCGCGCGAGCAGCTCGAGCAGGCCAAGCAGCAGATGCAGGCCGAGGACAACGGGGCTGCCACGCGCCTCCTCCAGCGCGCCGAGGCCGACGCCGAGCTCGCGCTGGCGCTCGCGAAGGTGCGCTCCACGCAGGCCGAGGCGCAGGAGGCGCTGAAGCAGGTCGAGAAACTGAAGCAGACGGGGGTCAAGTGAAGCGAGAGGTGATTGCGATGGCTTCTCTGGTGAAGAACCCGTCCTGGCCTGTCCGGTCTCTCGCCCTGTGCGCCGCGCTCTACGCGGCGTCCGGGTGCGGCGCGGCCGTCCCGCCGAAGGAGCTCGTCGACGCCCGCGCGAGCTACAGGCGCGCGGCGGAAGGCGCCGCCTCGCGCCTCGCGCCCGCCCAGCTCGACACGGCGAAGCAGGCGCTCTCCCGCGCCGAGGGGGCGTTCGGCGAGGACCCCGAGGCCCCGCAGACGCGCGATCTCGCGTACATCGCCGACCGCAAGGCCCAGGAGGCCGAGGCGGCGGCGGCGCTGCTGCAGGCGCAGCGCGACAAGGCCGCGGCCGAGGACACCTTCAAGGATCTCTCGCAGCAGCAGCTCGCCAGCGCGAGGGACGCGCTGCACAGCGGCCAGCAGCAGATCGAGCGGGAGCGGTTCGCGCGCGCCCAGGCCGAGACCGCGCAGCAGCAGGCCGAGAGCGCGCGGCAGCAGGCCGAGAGCGCGCGCACCGCGGCCGAGAAGGGCCGCCAGGAGGCCGAGGCGGCGCGGCGGGAGGCCGAGCGCGTCGCGAACGCGGCGCTCGCGAGCCTCAAGGAGATCGCCGCGGTGAAGGAGGAGAAGCGCGGCGTGGTCATCACGCTCTCCGGCGCGGTGCTCTTCGCCTCGGGCAAGTCCGATCTCCTGCCGATCGCCAAGGAGAAGCTCAGCCAGGTCGCGGCCACGCTGAAGGACCAGGGGTCGCCGCCCATCAGGATCGAGGGGCACACCGACTCGACCGGCTCCGCGCAGGCGAACCGCAAGCTCTCGCAGGAGCGCGCCGACGCCGTGAAGGCCCACCTCATCACGGCGGGGCTGCCCGGGGACAAGATCGCGACCGTGGGCCACGGGCCGGATCGCCCCGTGGCGGACAACACGAGCGCCGAGGGCCGGGCCAACAACCGGCGCGTCGAGATCATCGTCAATCCCACCGGCCAGCAGTAGCGGCGCCTGCCCCACGGTTGTGCGGGGGGCGCCGGCGGTGTTAAGCACGGCGCGTGATCGGACGCTTTTTCCGCCGGATCTGGCAGGAGTACGTCATCGACCTGCGCGACCGGCTCGACGCCGAGGCGGCGCACCACCGGGCCACCACGCCCGCGGGCGAGGTCACCCGCCGGATGGTGTGCGTGTTCCTCACCGTGATCGGGGCGCTCCTCTTCGTCCGGTTCGCTGGCAACGAGAACGACACGCGCTGGATGGTCGACGGCCTGCGCGCCCTGGGCCTCGACGGCGCCGCGGCGAGGCTCCACGACGCGCTGAACACGTCGCCGGATCGCCGCTTTCACCAGCGGATCGTCTGGGCGCTCGGCCGCCTCGTCGGTTACCTGATACCGACCCTCGTCGTCGCGAAGCTCGTGCTGCGGGCGCCGATCCGGAGCTTCGGCCTGCGCGTCCGCGGGACGGCGCGGCACCTGCCCGTCTACGGCGTCCTCTTCGCCGTCATGGCCCCGTTCCTCTTCGCCGCGTCGCTCTCGCCGGCCTTCCAGGCCAAGTACCCCTATTACAAACTCGCGCCGGGCGAGGGCCCGTGGCCCTGGCTCTGGGCGTGGGAGGCGCTCTATGCGGCCCAGTTCGTGGCGCTCGAGTTCTTCTACCGCGGCTTCTTCCTCCACGGGATCCGCCGCGCGCTCGGCTACTCCTCGATCTTCGCCATGATGGTGCCTTACGCGATGATCCATTTCGGCAAGCCGCTGCCCGAGGCGCTCGGCTCGGTGCTCGCCGGGTTCATCCTCGGCACGGTGAGCCTGAAGAGCGACTCCATCTGGGGAGGCTGCGCCATCCACATCGTCGTCGCGACGTCGATGGACCTGCTCTCCCTGGCCCATCGCGGGCTTCTCTAGCGCTTCCCGCCCGAAGCCCGGCCGCGGATGGCCGAACTTCGGCGCCGCATCGCGCGCGCCCTCCTCGAGCGGGCTCGAGGAGCACGCCTGGATGCCTCGCCCCTCGCGGGCTCGTTCCACCCGCTGTCCCGGGCGCGTTGCACTGTCGCGGGGCGAGCCGTCAGGACACCCGCCGGGAGAGGGCGTCGCGGAGCTCGCAGAACTTCTTGAACATCTGCCAGGTGTGGAAGGCCACCCGCGAGCGCCCCGCATATTCACGGACGCGACTCCCGAACTCGGCGCGCTCGTACGGATCGGGCTCCTGCTCGGCGACCTGCCAGTCGAGGTGGGTAATCACGCGGTCGAGCCGCTCGAGCAGCGCGCGGCTGGGCTGCGCCGTCGAGATCTCGGAGTACCACTGTGCCATGGTCTCGGCGCTGACGGTCTTATTTGCCATGTCCGCCAAGCCGAGGTGGACGGGGTACACCTGGCCGGAGGGGCTCGGGCGGAACTCCTCCCCGCGCTGGTCGAGCTTCTTCTTCGAGCTGCTCTCGCCCGTGGACTTGCCGTCGCCCTTGGAGCCGCCGCCGGCCATCTGGGTGAGGACGCGCGCGAGGTTGTGAAAGATCATCCGCTGGGCTCGCCCGCTCACGTTGAACTTACCGCGGAGGTAGTGCGCGGTGCAGAGGGCCGAGAGGATGAGCTGGTCCATCTCTTCGTGGACGGCGATCTGCGGGAAGAAGACCTTGAAGAAGAGCAGGTTGAGGTCGAGCTCGCGCTGGAAGAACCTCTGGAACTTGGGGTACGTCGCTTCGTTTTGTTCCGCGCTCGAGAGGGTGCCATTGCTCAGCATCTGGCTGTGGCGCACCATCGGCCGGAGGCCCTTCTCGGGCTTGTCGGCGCCCATGACGAAGAAGGGGATGTCCTGGCGCTGGAAGAGCACCTGGGCCCAGGTGAGGTGGCGGTTGGCGACGAGGTCCAGGCACATGGGGGCCTGCAGGACGGTCAGGTTGTTCTGGCTCCCCTCGATGCCCACGAGCAGGATCGCCAGCTCGCCGAAGAACGGGTTCCTCGCCTGGCCCGGGATGCGGAGCGCACGCGACAGCTCCTCGATCACGCTCGCGGGGGGGAGGAGGTCGAGGTAGTCGACGATGCGCTCGTAGCTCAGGTCGAGCGCGGCGCTCGAGTCGTCGCCGATGCGGTGCATGATCGAGAGCGCCTGCGAGAAGATGAGGCGCACCGAGCCCGCGTACGCCATCCCGACGTGACGGCCGTTGCCCCACGGGAGGGCCATGTTGCGGAACTCCGGCTTTTGCATGGCCTTCATGAGATCGATGCCGTCGAGCGTCTTGCCGAACGCCTTCTCCATCTGCTGCACGTTCGTGATGAGCGCGTTGCGCTTGGCCTTCGCCAGGTCATCGAGGGTGTAATTCCTGCCCCACGTGTTCTCGAGCAGGTTCTTCTTGCGGGCGAGGACCTTCGCGAGGGTGGTGAAGCTCTTGATGACGGCATCCCGGCGGGGGGCGTCCTCGAGCAGCGTGTCCGGCGGCATGAGCGAGACGAGGACGAGGAAGCGCTTGTTCGTCGAGGCGAGACTCAAGATCGTCTGGGTGGCGTCTCTGGCCCCCATGAGACGGGTCATCCGGAGGACGAGGTCGAGCACCAGCATATCCGCTGGGGTCCACGCGATCGGCAAGGTCCCTCCCAGGTTCTTCAGGAGCGACCTGCGCACGATCTGGTAGACTCGGAACTTGGCGTCGGAGACGTAGCTGCGGAATGGCGCCGTCTGGCGCCGCTGCCCCTCGGCGGTCGCCGTGAGCCCCCGGGAGATATGCTCGATGTTCGCCGAGCTGAGGTGCGTGCGCTCCTTGAGAAAATTCGGAGGCACCCAGTTGAGGGGGATCGCGCGTGTGTCGTTGGCGAGGAAGTCCTGCTCGTTGATCATCATCGACAGGCGGCCGACGGTGTAGAGCAGGTCCTCTCCGGTGATCACGTTGAGCTCGGCCTCCTCGCCGATCGCGTGGTTCACGCCGGCGAGGGTCAGCTGGACGACCTGGTGCAACAGGCGCAGCCGCTCGAACTCGAACCGAGGGCTCGGGGGGGCTCCGAGCGATCCCGAGACGACCCGCGGCGCCCTGCCCATCAACACCGCGAAGTCCTGCAAGGCGGCCCTGTAGATCCGCTCCGCGTCCTCCTGGTAGGCCTGGCGTGGGCTCCTCAGGCGCGGGAGGGCGCGCTGCAGGCTGCTCAGGCTGGTCACGTCGAGGTAGCTCACGATGAGCGAGAAGACCTCGGGCGGACACACCTCGAGGAGCTCTTGCAGTGTGCCGGGCATGCCGCGATTTCAGCGCCCCCGCCCGGGAAGTGTCAAATTCGCAGCGGTGTGCCGCGTCGACGGACAGCGCCGGTGAACTCGGCGCCGGCATGAGCCGCCGCGCCGGAGCGTGCGTGTCGTGCGGGCTCGCCTCGAGGCGCTCAGGCCAGGGTCCTGCCGCCGTTCACGGACAGCTTCTGGCCCGTGATGAACTCGGCGGCGTCGGACGCGAGGAAGGTGACGGCCTCGGCGATGTCGTCCGGCGTGCCCATGCGCCGGAGCGGGTTGCTCGCCCGGTAGGACTCGATGGCCTCGGCGCTCGCGCCCTCCTGGATGTGGCGCTCGACGACGACCCAGCCGGGGGACACCTGGTTGACGGTGATCCCGTGCGGGCCGAGCTCCATCGCCCAGGAGCGCGTGAGGCCGAGCTGCGCGCCCTTCGCCGAGACGTAGCTCGAGAACTCGGGGACGCCCTGCTCGAAGACCTCGGACCCGATGTTGATGATCCGCCCAGACCGGCGCGCCTTCATCCCCGGGACGACCGCCTTCGCGAGGAGGAGCGGGCTCTTCACGAAGAACTCGAGCTGGTCGAGGCAGTGCTTCCAGGTCAGGTCCTCCAGCTTGACGAACGGCTGCGGGCCCGTCGCGTTGATCACCAGCACCTCGATGGGGCCGAGGCGGGCCTGCACCTCGCCCACGAGCCGGGCGACCTCCTGCTCGTCGCGCACGTCGGCCTGGAACGCCTCGGCCTCGCCGCCGCCCAGGCGGATGCCCTCGACCACGCGGGTCGCCTCCTCGCGGCTGCCGAAGTAGTTGACCGCGACCCGCGCGCCCGAGGCCGCGAGCTTGCGGGCGATGGCCGCCCCGAGGCCGCGGGAAGCGCCGGTGACAAGGGCGACTCGTTTGGATAGTTCGTGCGCCATTCAGGCTTCTCCAGGGGATGGGTGACCGCGGTTCGCTCGCCGCTGCGAAGGAGGTCGGCCGCTCAGGCGCGCCTCCGGGAGCCTCCCTGCCGCACGGGCGCGGACCGCTGGCCGCGCGGCAGAAGGGTCGACAGATGGTCGAGGTCGGTCACCCCCAGCTGTAAACGAGCAAGATCCAGCAATACAAGATTTTTCCGCGTATAAACTTGAGCATGGGTCTTTCCAGCAGCAGAGTTGAAGTTTTTCAATTCAATCCGCTGCGGGGCCTGGCGGGGGTGGTGTACGCTGGGCCACATGAACAAGCGCACGATCCGGCAAACTTTGCGGCTCCTGGTGATGCTTGCGATGGGGCCCGTGTTCTGTGCTGCCGTGGGGATCACGGTGATCCACGCGTGGCTCGACGTTCGGCGCAGGTCGCCGGCGCGGCGCCCTTTCGCGCGCGCTGGGGTGCGGTATCGCCGGCTGCGCCTGCGCGAGCAGGCGCCGCTGTGATCGCCGCGGCGCTTGCGCTGCGGGGGATGGCGCGGCGGGGGGGCGGCGTCGCTCAGCGTACGACGAGGAGCCAGGCGAGCGCCGCGGCGGTCGAGGCGAGCGTCACCGGGACACCCACCCTGGCGTAAGCGCGGAAGCCGATCTCGCGCTCGGCGCCCACCGTCTCCACGACGATGATGTTGGCCACCGAGCCCAGCAGCGTGAGGTTGCCCGCGAGGGTGGAGACCAGCGCCGTCGTGATCCAGGCGAGGTGCGGATCGGGCTGGCTGCGGATGTACGAGTCCGCGAGAAGGATGAAGGGCACGTTCGAGACGATCTGGCACCCGGCGAGCATCGCGATGCTCAGCCCGAGCAGGCCCAGCGTCGGCCCGGAGGGGAAGAATGGGCTGGCCGCGCGCAGCGCCTGCTCGGGCATTCCGGTCTTCTGGAGGCCCGCCACGACGATGAAGAGCGCCCCGAAGAAGACGAGCACGGTCCACGACACCCGCTCGAACAGGCCGTTCGCGTCGCGCCGGTGGAGCAGGATGACCGCGGTCGCGCCGCCGATCGCCGTCCACGCCAGGTTCGCGCCGAGCATGAACAGCGCCGACACGACCACGATGCAGGCGAGCGGCGCCAGGGCGCTCGGCCGGTCGCCTCGCGTCGACGCGGGCTCGGGCGCGGGCTCGGGCGCGGGCGTCCGCACCGCGATGCGGCGCCGGAGCAGCAGGTGCAGCGTCACGGCCGTGACGGCGAGCCCGATCAGCGCGGCGGGGCCCGCCTCCAGCAGGTATGTGCGGTACGAGATGCCGGAGAGGTGGCCCACGAGCATGTTCTGCGGGTTGCCGGCGAGCGTGAGCGCGCTGCCGGCGTTGGCGCCCATCGCGAGCGCGAGGAGGTACGGCGCCCGCTCGAGCCCCGCGCGCCGGGCGGTCCGGTCGACGAGCGGCGCCAGCATCACGCAGACCGAGTCGTTCAGCAGCACCGCGGAGGCGAGCCCGGAGGTCACCGTGACGAGGTAGAGCAGGCGGACCGGCGACAGGTCCCGCCGGGCGACCCACGCGGCGGCGCGCTCGAACACCCCCGCGGCGTCGAGCGACGCCGAGAGCAGCATCATGCCGAGCA
Organism: Sorangium sp. So ce693; assembly: GCF_051521375.1. NCBI lineage: Bacteria > Pseudomonadati > Myxococcota > Polyangiales > Polyangiaceae > Sorangium > Sorangium sp. So ce693. The sequence continues at coordinate 7,938,563 of NZ_CP150347.1, read as the reverse complement.
GCAGGCCGATGGTGTTCGGCTCGATCGCGGCGAACGCTTCCTGCGGGTCCAGGCCGGCGCCCGGCTGGATCGCGCTCAGGAGGACCATGGCGCACGCGCCCGCGAGCGCGCCGGCCGGGCGTCCGATGGGAAGGATCGACAGGCGCCGCGCCGCGATGAGCACGTACGTGGCGGCGAATACGAGCAGGACGGACCACACGGCGCGGATCTAGAGTCGTCGGGGGGGATCCTGTCAAACTGGGAATGCCAAGGCATGGGCAGGCAGCTCTCGACCCCCACCGCGATCCTCCTCGGCAGCGCCATGATCTCCGCCGCGGTCTATCTCGGCCTTCGCCACGGCCCAGCCGGCGTCCCCACGGAACCGCGCCCGGTCGTGGGAGCGCCCTGGCAGCCTGCCGATGCGGTGTCCTCCGCCGGGGCGGCGCCCGCGCCGAGCGTGCCGCGCGAGCAGGTCGCGATGCAGGCCGCGCGGGCGCTCGAGGCGCACAGGCCGGCCCTGATCGAGCGCTGCTACAAGCCGGCGGCCGCGGCGCGGCCGGCGCCGCGCGGGGTGAAGTACATCTTCAACCTCACGTTCGACGCGCGGGGCCGGCAGCTCGCGCGCGGCATCATCGAGGACCGCGAGGCGTCGAGCCCCGAGGTCACGGCCTGCGTGGTCGACGCGCTCCCGGCGGTCGCCGTCCCGCCGCCAGGGGCGAACGTGCGCGTCGATGTCCCGTTCTCGCTGCCGTGATCGAGGGGAGGGCCGGGCTCGCGGGCTCGCCGGCGCCGGGGGCGAGCGCGGCGCCCTTGACGCACCCGCCTGAACGCCCGATGCCGGAGCGGTGACGCCCGACCAAGCCTTGAAGGAAGCGGCCACCGGCGCCCTCCGCCCCGTCTACCTCGTGCTGGGGGAGGAGCGCTGGCTTGTCGATCGCGTGGTGAGCGCGATCCGGGAAGCGGCGGCCAAGGGGGGCATCGCCGGCTTCAACGAGGACAAGTTCACCGCGGGCGACGCGCCCATTGAGTCGATCCTCGGCGCCGCCCGCATGCTCCCGATGATGGGCCCGCGCCGCTTCGTGCTCGTCCGCGGCGTCGATCGCTGGGAGAAGAAGGACGAGGGCGACGACGGCGAGGGGGACGACGAGCGCGGCGCGAGCGGCGCGAGCGGCAAACGAGGCGTGTCGAAGCAGCTGAGCCCGCTCGACGCGCTCGCGGAGTACACCAAGGCGCCGTCGCCGAGCGCGGTCCTCGTGCTCGTCGCGACGAAGCTCCACGGCCAGCGTCGCCTCGTGACCGCGGCCAAGAAGGGCGATTTCCTTGTCGGGTGCGAGGCCCTGAACCGCCGCGCCTTGCCCGGCTTCATCGCGACCGTCGCCCGCGAGAAGGGCAACCCGATCGCGCCCGACGTGGCCGATCAGCTCGCCGAGCTCGCCGGGCCCGAGCTCGGCTACGTTGTCGACGCGCTCGAGCGGCTCTCGCTGTACGTCGGGGCGAAGCAGCCGATCACCGAGGACGCGATCGCCCAGGTGGTCATCCGCGTCCGGCAGAGCACCGTCTGGGAGCTGATCGACGCGCTCGGGAAGCGGCGCCTCGACCGCGCGCTCGCGGCGCTCGCCGACGCCTACGATCCGCGCGACGGCGGGCTGCGGCTGCTCGGGGCGGTGTCGTGGTCGGTGCGGCAGATGGTGAAGTTCGAGTCGGCGCTCGCCGGGGGCGCGAGCCAGGCCGAGGCCGCCCAGCGCGCGGGCGTGGCCCCCTTCAAGGCGAACGACGTGGCGCAGTCGGTCCGTCAGCTCCCGAAGGGCGCGCTCGCCGGCTGGATGCGCGTGCTCGCGGAGACGGACCTCGCGCTGAAGAGCAGCCGCCGCCCGGCGCAGGCGGTGCTGGAGACGATGCTGATGGAGATGTGCGCGCGCTGAGCGGGCGAGGGCGGGGGGGCGCCGCGCGCGCATCGAGAGCGTGACCGTGGGTGGCCCCGTGCCCGTCGCCGGCGTCCTTCGCCCGGCCATCGAGCTCGGCGCCGCTGCCGACAGCGCACCCGCGGTGGTCGCGTCCCGGGCCTCAATGGCTCACCCACCAATTTTCTGAGGCGGAAAACAGAGCGATTTCAGCAGGTAAGGGTGTCCCGTCGGGATCAACGGTCACCGCTCTACTGCACGCGCTCCTGATTGTAAGCGTCGTCCACCTCGTCCCAGAAGTCATTCATGCCGTCCTTGATGTCCTTCACCAGCTCGTCGATGGTCTTCATTCCGCCGAAGACCTCCGGGCCATAGGGCAGGATCACCGGGCTGTACCCCTCGTCGGTGAGGAGCTTGTTGAGGACGACGTAGATGTTGAGCCTGCCGTTGGCATCGCGGAAGAAATGCCCGACGTGGAGGGCCCGGACGGTCCTGGCGATCGCGGCCAGCGCGGCGTCGTGTGTCTTCGCCGCTTTGATCTCCTTGTTGTACCTTTCCAGGATGGCCTTCACGCGCTTCTCGGCCTCGCCCGGGCGGTAAGCGGCGCTCATCGTGCCATTGCTGTCGAGCAGGTGCACGCCAATCCTGTCCTGGTCTTCCTGGCTCAGCTTTCGTATGTTGACGTCGTCAGGAGTGTAGATGAGCCCCTCCCGCCTCATCTCCTCGATGGCCGCCTTGACGTCCGCTTCCCTGATGCCATAGGCGTAGGTATCTCCCGTGGGCCAGCTGTCCCAGTCATATGACCCGAACGAGGTCTGCCTGCCGTCTTCGTACTCACTCCATTGCTTTCCGCCCTCGTTGATGGTCACGCCAGCTGTGACCTTCTCATGCAGGAATCGATAATATTCAGCGTCCAGTCTGCGTTTGAAGTGAGGCCCGTCGCTGAGCAGCACATTGTCGAACACGTCCTTGATGGCGCGGCTGTACCCGCGCGACTTGTCGTTGTCGTAGAACGCCTCCGGCTTTTCCGTCTTCTGGGCCTCGCCGTGATGCTTGCTGTCAATGAAGAGCTTCCACCAGCGGTCAGCGGGCAGATGATCGAGGGTCGGCCGTCGCCGACTGTTGTAGGCCGTGACCTGCGCCTGATCGGGTGTCATCGGCGGAGGCGGGGGCTGCGCCGCGGAGGTACTGGAGGTCGAGGGAGTGGGGGTGGCGGTCAGGGTCGTCGCGGGGGGGGCCTGCTTGGTGAGGGGGATATTCGTCTTGGTCGCGGCGCGGCCGCGATCCGAATTCATCTTGCTGGCACCGGTCTGGGTGGCACCGCTGAGGGTCGTGTTCTTCTTTGTCTGATGATTGTTCCCGGGTTGTTTCTTGCGCAGCATCGGCGTTGTTCCGGATCCTTCGGTAGCGAAGAGCAGCCTACCACGGTGCGAAAGTGCCCCGTCCGGTGCCTCACCCCCGTCCAGCATCCCCACGTGGCAGCTCCACCACGACCTTCGTCCCCCGCCGAGGCGGCCCGCCACCCCTCACAGCCCGGCTTCTCCTCGCTCGTCACTGCCCCCACCCCCGCCGCGAGCAGCAGGAGCGCCGGCGCCAGCGCCGCCCAGCGCAGCGCCGCGAGCGGCTCCCGCGCCGGGGATCGAAGCCTTCACTCCTCGACGCTGCGCCGCACCGCGAAGGCGAGCCCGCAGCCCTCGATCTGCTCGCGATGGAGCACGCCCGTCGGCGAGAGCCCTTGTTGGTCGACCCGCCGGCCCATGCGCAAGAGTACCTTCTTCGCCGCAAGATCCACGAGCGAGACGCGCGCCGAGCTCGCGGACGTCGTGCTCTCGACCGGGCTGTCGGCCACGATGATCAGCAACTCCGCGCCGGCCGCCTTCTTCGCCAGCTCGATCGGGGATCGATCCAGCTCGTTGCGGTGCCTCCTTAGCGCCGCGACGTCGCGGGCCGCGCGCACCGAGCCCTCGAACACGGGGCCGAGCACCGCGAGGCCGAGCCGCGCCTCGGCGAGCCGGCGGACGTTCGCTGTCTCCTCGTCGACCTTGGTCCCGCCGAAATACACGCCTCGCACCTTCGTGAGCAGATCGCGCTCCGAGGGCGAGGGCGGAGGCTTCAGGAGGCACAGGAGGAACGCATCCTTGTCGGATCCGCGCGCGGCGTCGTCGATCTTGCGCGCGTCGCGCAGCTCGGCGCGAGGCGCGCGCACGTACACCGCGGGCCGGTGGAGCAGGGCGTCGAGCGCCCCTGGAGCGCGGAGCGAAGGGTCCACGACATCGGCGGGGTCCCCGTCGCTCGCGGCCTCGCCGATCCAGCGATCCGTCGCCTCGACGAAGCCCTCGTAGCCCGCCGGGAACTCCGCGCGGCGCTCGTCGAGCACGGCCAGAAGGGCGCGCCGCTCGGCCTCGATGGCGCGGCGATCCTGGAGGTACATCGCGACCGCGAGGAGCACGACGGCCGCCGCCGTCAGCAGTGTGAGCAGCCGCGCGCGCCCGAGTCGCTTGTCGCTCGCGAACGTCCCCTTGATCCCGGAGCGAGCCGCGTGATGGCGCGCGCGCGTCCGGTGGCTGGCGGCCCGCTCCACGCGCGCGCGGAGCGCGGGGTTCATCCGCTCCGTCGTGAGGAACGTCGCCACGTCAGCTCTCCCCGGAGGGACCCGCGAACGCGGAGTCCCGACCCACGACGGACAGCGCTCGGGAGGCGAGCAGGTTGCGATCGATGTTGCGATCGATGAGGCCCTCGAGCTCGCCGCGGGTCACGCCGAGCCGAGCCGCGGCCTGGGCCGCGAGCGAGGTCGCGGCCACGCCGTCGACGAACTGGTACGTGGGCCTCTGCGCCGCATCGAGCTCCACCTGGACGAACCGGAGGTTCCTTATCGCCTTCTCCCGCTCCAGCCGCGCTGCGAACGTCAGGAAATGCGTGGTGATGAACGCCTGCGGGCGGAGCTTCTCGAGCAGCGTGACGACGAGCTCGAAGATCTCCTCCCCCTCGGACGGGTTCGTCCCCGAGCAGAGCTCGTCGAGGATCACCATCGCTCCCGGGCCGAGCTCCTCGAAGAGCGCCCGGATCCGGAGGAGCTCCATGCCGAGCCGCCCCTCGCTCTGATCGAACTTCGTCTCCTGGATGAGCGACACAACGAGCCCCGGGACGCGGGCAACGCTCGCCCTGCGCGCCGGCACGAACATGCCTGCCTGCGCGAGGAGCTGCGTCAGCGCCACCGACTGGAGCAGGCGAGTCTTCCCGCCCGAGTTCGGCCCCGTGACCAGCAGCGTCGTGTCGGCCCGATCGGTCACGACGTCGCACGGCACCGCCTTCCCTCCGCCGGCGACGAGGAGCGGATTGAAGAGGCCGAGGAGCACGCGCTCGCCCTCCGCGCCGGACCGGAGCTCCGGCAGGCAGACCTCGAGCCCCGCCGCTTCGGCGAGATCCCGGAAGCCGAGCGCTCCCAGGTAGACCTCCATCTCTCCGACGAGCGGGACCAGCTTGACGACCTGATCCTCGACGCCCTCGAACACCGCGTCGACGAGCCTCGCCATGACCTCTCCGTCGCCAAAGCTGTACCCGCGGAAGAACATCTCGAGCTTCGCGAGCCAGCGCCGCACCGGCGACAGGACGAACGGGTTCTCCTGCCGCTCCCGGACGGTCACGACGTCGAAGCCTCGGATTCGGCCGTCGGCGCCGACGCGGATGTCCAGGCGGAGCGTCGCGAGGTGCTCGTCGTAATCGAGGAGATCGGCCATCGATCGATATCCCTCGGTCGCCTGCACCGCCTGCCCGAAATCGCGCAGCCGGGAGAGGCCCGATCGCGCGCCCTCGAATGACTCGCTCATCAGGTCGAAGACCTCTTTGACGATCGCGAGCACGTCGAGCTGCCGCCGCGTCGGATCGAACTTCTTCCCTGCCACCGCGCCCTCGAGCGCGCCCCGCAATCGGCACGAGGCCGTGTAGAGCCGCTCGAGCTGCCGGCGAAACGTGGGCGAGCCCGAGAGCTCGTGGAGGATCTCCCTCCGGAGCTCGGTCACGCGCGTGTCGCTCGGGGGCCGCGAGAGGACGCGGAGGATGAACCCTCGGTGGACGACGGCCTCGTGCCCCCCGACGCGGACGCGGAAGCACCGGGCCACGAGCTCCTCCAGGAACAGGTCGGGCGCGAAGCTCTTCGGATCCCACGTGGAGGGCGCGATGGGCGCCCGATCGAGCGCCTGGCCGAAGAGCCCTCCGGAGACGCCGCTGGTGAACGCGAACGAGAGAGACTGCCGCAGCTCGTCGAGATCGGCCCGCGCGGGCGGGTCCACGAAGAGCAGGCTGGGGATCCTGTCCGTGGACGGGAGCGCGGGCGCGTAGGGCACGTCGGGCGCGTGGGCCCTACCGGGCTCGGGCGGGCGGGCAATGCTCTCGGCGGGGACCTGCGCGCGGATCGGGTGCATGAGCAGACGACCCGCGCTCGCAGGAAAAGTTCCCCCGCGCGGGGAACACCGATGAAAATAGTGGCACCGCGCGCTGCCGCGGCGGCATCGGGCTTCTGGGGACGAACGCTTTACAGTACCGTGTCCGTTCGCGTGCTCGGTCGCGCTCCCGAGCTCGACACGCGATGACGCACGATCCGGTGTGCGCGACCCCTGGAGCCTACAGCATGCCCGACTACCCGCCGCTGTCCTCGTTGAGCATCGTGAGCGCCCTCCATGATATCCCTGAGATATCCTACATTTACCGCGATGATGGGGTGCTGGTGGCGATGAATGCCACCTGCGAGCGGCTCACCGGGGTCCCACGAGCGGCGGCGGTCGGCGTGTTCAACCTGTTCGCGAACGAGGCGGTGGTGGGTCCGGTGCTGATGCAGGGCTATCGGAATGCGTTCCGCGGAGAGACCCAGATCCTCCCCCCGACGGAGATGCGGCTGGAGAAGCAGCGACTGGGCGACATCGAGGTCCGCTCCTCACTGACATGGGTCGAGACGCTGCTCATCCCGCTCGAGCGAGCTCCGGACGGCACGGCGCCGTACGTCCTCGGGATCCAGCGCGACGTCTCGGCGCTCGTCCACACGCGCAACGAGATCGAGGCGGCGAAGCAGCAGATCGACTTCCAGCGCGACACGATCATCTCCCTCGAGGCCGCGCGGAAGGAGATCGAGGCGCAAAAGATGACGATTCACGCGCTCTCGACGCCCGTGATCGAGGTCTGGGACGGCATCGTGACGCTGCCGCTGCTCGGGCACTTCGACGCCGAACGCGTCAGCAGGATGACGTCGGAGCTGCTCGACGCGGTCGTGCGGACACAGGCCCGCTACGTCATCCTCGATCTCACCGGCATCGCCGTGATCGACACGGCCACCAGCGACCATCTCCTCCGGATCGTCGGCGCCGTGGGGCTCCTCGGCGCAACTGGGGTCCTCGTGGGCATCCGGGCCGATGTCGCCCAGACGCTCGTCGGCCTCGGCGTCGGGCTCGACCACCTCCGCCTGTACCAGAATTTGCGTCAGGCATTGAAGGCATGCATGCGCGAACAGGGGCTCTTCTGACGCGGCGCTGATTGCGCTCGGAGGGGCTCGTGCGCCGGAGCCGGCCACGCTCGGTCTCCCGCGAAGACCGCGCCGCCCCCGATACCGCCGTACGAGCCGTCGGTCCGGGTGCCGGCGCGATTCGAGGCGCGGATGCCCACGGGCGCAGCCGGCGCGTCCCGGGAGCGCCTTCCGGACAGGACACAACACCTCGTGGCGCCCGCGGCGAGCACCCTGGTGGACAGCACCCGTGGAGCGGCTGTAAGAATCGAGATGCTCGGAAGACGCGCGGGATGGTGGTGGGGAGCATTGGCCTTTGTCGCGAGCGGATGTGGCACGCTCGTCGGGCTCGGCGACGATTACATCCCAGACGACCGCAGCGCCGCGGCGACCGGGAGCACGGGTGGCGCAGGTGCCGGCGACGGCACGGCCACGCGTAGCAGCGGCGACACAGACACGAACAGCGCCGGGGGCATCGGCGGCGGCGCGACCTCGACCAGCGCCGCGGGCGGCGGCGCCCCGGGCGGCGATCCCCCCTCGACGAGCTCGACCGCCGCCACGTCGAGCAGCTCCACCACCGCTGGCGGTGGAGGGTGCTCGACGGGCGAGCGTCGCTGTGACGACAAGACGCCGCAACGGTGCAATGGCGGCGAGTGGGAGAGCTCGGCGCCATGCGCAGGCTCGCTGCCCTTGTGTTCCGTCGGAACATGCACCGACCGCCCGAGCTGCGGCGGGCTGCCCGAGACCTGCGGACCGGAAGGCAACGAGCGCTGCTGCGCGACGATGGCGGTCCCGGGAGGGACCTTCGATCGCGGCAACGACATCACGTTTCCAGCCACGGTGAGCGGCTTCGAGCTGGACCGGTTCGAGGTGACCGTGGGGCGATTCCGGAGGTTCGTCGACGCCTATCCAGAGAGCCGGCCGACCGCGGGCGCGGGCGCGCACCCGGAGATCGTGGGGAGCGGGTGGAATTCTGCCTGGGACGAGGCCAACCTGCCGCGGGACCCGGCGGTGTTCAGGTCGGCGATCCGATGCACCTCCAGCTACAGCACGTGGACCGATGCGCCCGACGCCAACGAGCGCCTGCCGATGAACTGCATCACCTGGTACGTGGCCTTCGCCTTCTGCGCGTGGGACGGGGGCAGGCTGCCGACGGAGGCGGAGTGGAACTACGCGGCTGCCGGCGGGAGTGAGCAGCGAGTCTATCCATGGTCCGCCCCGCCGTCCTCGACGACGCTCGATGTGGACCACGCCGCGCACGATTGTCTCCCCGGGGGGCCCACGCTGTGCATGTACACCCATATGAAGACGGTCGGGTCGAAATCGCCCCTGGGGGACGGGAGGTGGGGACACGCGGATCTGGCAGGCAACATGTCGGAATGGACGCTGGACTCGTATTTGGGTTATCCTACTCCATGCACCGATTGCGCTCAGCTGGCGGCCCACGGGCAGCGGATCATCCGGGGCGGAGGCTGGAACGACGAGTCGTCCAGGCTGACTACGTCATCCCGCGGTCATTACCCTGCGAACGACAACGGCCGCGCGATCGGCTTCCGCTGCGTGAGGACGCCGTAGGCGCCCGGCGCCGGGGCCTCCGGTGATCTGCGCGCGCCCCTGCCGGACGGTCGGCCATTCGCTCCGAGGCCCCTTCTCCTGCCCGGTGAGACAGAACATGACGTTTTGGATCCGCCGGTCCACGCAAGTCCTCATGGCCCTCGGCTCGCTCTCGCTCGCCGCGCCCGCTGCAGCGCAGGACGCCGCGGCCGCGGAGGAGCTCTTCAATCGCGGTCTCGCCGACATGGGGGCAGGGAGATACGAGGCAGGCTGCACCGCGCTCGCCGAGAGCGAGCAGCTCGATCCCCAGCCGGGCACGCTGTTCACGCTCGCCATGTGCGAGTCGCGGTGGGGCCGCGTCGCGACGGCGGTGACGCAGCTCGGGAATTACCTTGCCTGGGTGGAGCGGATGTCGCCGGCGCAAAAGGCCCGTCAAGGACATCGACCGAAGGTGGCGAGAGACGAGCGCGAGCGGCTCGCGCCGCGCGTGCCGAGGCTCTCGCTCGCCCTGCCGGCAGGAGCGCCGCCGGGCACTGTGGTGCTGCGCGACGGCAGCCCCCTGGGGCCGGCCTCGCTGGGCGTCGCGCTGCCGGTGGATCCGGGGGAACATCGCATGTCGACCCGGGCGCCGGGAGGGCCCGCGTGGGAACAACGCGTCGCGATCGCTGAGGGCGAGACGAAGGCGCTGATGCTGGAGATCCAGCTCGCGCCGGCGCCCGACGCCCCTGCGCAGCTGCCGGCGCCCGACGCGCCCGCGCAGCCGCCGGCGCGGGCGACGTCCCCGGCCGGGACGCAGAGCCAGGCGCCGGCCGCGCAGAAGGCCCCGGCGGCGGCGACAGCCGGGAAGGGCTTTCGGACGGCGGCTTACGTGACAGGCGGGCTTGGCGTGGCAGGGCTCGTGGCCGGCGGGGTGATGGGCGCGCTCGTGCTCGGCAAGAGGTCGGTCGTCAGCGAGCACTGCGGCAGCGCTATCCGGGCCAGCAATCCGAAGAGCTGCGATGCGACAGGGCTCGACGCCGCGCAGACAGGGAGCACGATGGCTCTGGTGAGCACCGTCAGCTTCGGTGTGGGGCTCACAGCGCTCGGCGCAGCGGCGGTGCTCGGCTTGACGGCCCCCGGCGGGGCCGCGCCCGCGAGCCCCTCTGGCACGATGTGGATCCGCGGAACCGTGCTTCAGGTGGGGCCGTCGGGAACGGTCCTCGGCGCGCAAGGGCGCTTTTGACTCGCTCCGGATCGTCGCAAACCGTCGTAAACCGTCGTAAACCGTCGTAAACGGCTGTCACAACGAACCTTTTCACCGAGGCGCCTTGACGGGGAGGGCACCCTAAACGACGCTTGGCGATCGTGTCGACTATGCTGGCCGAGGGGATCGTCTTCGCCCGCCGCTACCGCGTCGTGCGCCTCATCGCCACCGGCGCGATGGGGGCCATCCACGAGGTGACGCACATCGCGACCGAGCGCCGGCGGGCGCTGAAGGTCATGCACGCGCACCTCTTCCAGAGCGAGGAGATGCGCGAGCGCTTCAAGCTCGAGGCGTGCATCACGGCGACGATCGAGTGCGAGCACATCGTGGACGTCTTCGACGCGGGCGTCGACGAGGCGACGGGCATGCCCTTCCTGGTCATGGAGCTGCTCCGCGGCGAGGAGCTCGGCGAGCGCCTCAAGCGCACGAGCCGCCTCCCGCCGGCCGACGTCGTGACCTACCTCCACCAGGCTGCGCTGGCCCTCGACCGGACCCACGCGGCGAACATCGTGCACCGCGATCTCAAGCCCGCAAATATCTTCCTGTCGCAGCGCGAGGACGGCTCGATCCGCGTGAAGATCCTCGACTTCGGCGTCGCGAAGCTCGTCGCCGAGGGCGCCACCGCGGCCGGCGCCACGCGCAGCCTCGGCACGCCGCTCTACATGGCTCCCGAGCAGTTCCAGGTCGGCAAGAGGCTCACCAGCGCGGCCGACATCCATGCGCTGGGCATGATGGCGTACACGCTGCTGGTGGGATTCCCGTACTGGGATCCCGAGGCGAACGAGGCCAGCGACGTGTTCGCCTTCGCGATGCTGGCGGTCCGCGGCCCGCAGGAGCCGCCGGTGCAGCGGGCGCGCTCGCTGGGCGTGACGTTGCCGCCCGGCTTCGACGCGTGGTTCGCGCGGGCCACGGCGCTCGATCCCGCGGCACGTTTCCGCCGGGCCACGGACGCGGTGAGCGCGCTCGGCGAGGTGTTCGGCATGCCGGTATGCGGCGCCCGCGTGGCGGCCGGCGCGAGCTCGCCGCCCTCGCCGCGCGCGGGCCAGGGCTCGCCTTCGTCGCCCGAGGCGCTGTCAGCCATCCCGAGGACGGGGGCCGCACCTGGGATGACCGTGGCCCCGGAGCACGGCGCCGACCCGGATCGCGGGCGATTCGCCGCGACCTCGACCGGAGCTGCCATCACCTCGCTGCCGCCGAAGGCGCGCCGCAAGCCGCTCGCTGCCGGGATTGCGCTGGGGGTCGGGACGCTCGCAGGCGCGGCGCTCTGGCTCTCGCAGCCCGCGTCGAGCGCGGACGAGCCAGCCGCGGCGGGCGTCGCCGCCGCGATCTCGACGGCCTCCGAGCCGAGCACGGCAGCCCCCGCGCCGCTCGCGACAGCGCCCGAGCCGCGCGGGGCGATCCCTGAACCGAGCTCGCCGCCCACGCTGGCTCTAGCGCCACCGCCGGCGGTGACGCCATCCGCCGATGCGCCCGTCGTGGCTGCTCCCGTCTCGAGCGCGTCGGCACCGGGCCCCCAGGGCAAGCTGCCGACGAACGCGTCCAAGCCGGTCCCGGGGAGCAGGGAGTCCGCCCCGCGCCCATCGACGCCCGAGGACCTGTTCAGCCGCTACTGAGCCTCGCGCTCGCCGCGCTATGCGTCAGAGAACCTGTCGCCCTCTCTGATCCTCTTCCGGAGGATCAGAACACCGTTTACGTGATCTCGCAGAGACACGCTGTCGCATCGGAGCCGCAGCGGTCAGGCGGCCGCTCGCCTCGCTTCGTCGAGAGATCTCGGATCTCAACCGAGCAGCGCCTCGAGCGCGCCCCTCGCCCGGAGGTCGCTGAAGCTGTGGGTCGGGGCGCATGCGGCGAGCTCTGCCAGGGTGTAGTTGCCGGTGGCCACGGCGATCGACTCGGCGCCGATCGTCCGGGCCGCCGCGACGTCCTTCGGGGTGTCGCCGATGACGACGACGCGGCACGCCGCGAGCGGCGCCTCGAGCATCGCCGCACCGCGCGCCGCGCCGATGCGCAGGAGCTCGTCGCGGAGCTCGTGATCGCAGCCGAAGCCGCCGAACGCGAACCGCTCGTAGATGCCGACCCGCGTGAGCTTCGCCTGCGCCCCGGCGCGGACGTTCCCCGTCCCGAGGCCGATGGCGCACTCCGCGCGCCGGGCGGCCGCGTCGAGCGCTTCGATGACGCCGGCGTGGACCCGGGTGTCGCCGGCGAGCGACATCTCCTGCGCGAGGAGCTCGACGTAGATCGCGAGGAGCGCGTCGATGGCGTCCTCCGTGGCCTCGCGCCCGACCGTCTCGAGCCCTGTCCGGATGATGGCCCGGTCGGTCATGCCGGCGAACGAGAACGCCTCGCACGCGTCGCGCCGGTCGGCGTACCGGGCGAACGCGCGCTCCATGGCGCGCCGGCCTGCGCCGCCGGTGGAGAGCAGGGTGCCGTCGATGTCCCAGAGGAGCACGGTGGGGCGCATGTCCCCATGGTATAGATCGACGCCGCCCCAGGGCGAGCGCGGACGGGCGGCGGGCGCGACGGCCTCGTCGCGGCCTCGTCAGGCGGGTGGACCGGGGGTCGTCGGCGTCATCGTGGGTCGACCTTGAAGCCAGAGATCCGGCACGGGTCGACGTGGGAGCCAGGATCAGCGCTCGTCCGGCTCCACGGCGCCGGAACCTGGCGGCGTCGTCCGGCGGCCGGGCGTCCAGCCAGCAGCGCGCCGGAGCGCCCGATCGCGGCGCGGTTGTAACGTCGGCGCGGGCTTCCGGCGGTTGGATGAAGGCTCGCTGCGTCGCCCGCCCCGCGCAGCTCGCCCAGGTTGGGAATTTCTGGAGCGTCGGCTCACCCAGGTTGAGCAGCCGTCGGCTTGCACCGGCAGCCCACCCAGGTTGAGGCGCCAGCTCAGGTTGAGGGGCTAGCTCACCCAGGTTGAGGAGCGGCGTCGCGTCGGCTGACCCAGGTTGAGAATTTTTGAAGCGTTAGCTCATCAAAGGTGAGAAATTTATACGGATCGATGCAATGCAAGGAGCTCGTTTGGTGTTTGGCCTACATAGTAAGTGGTTCGAACGAAGCTGCACGGTGATCTCGGGCATCAGCTGACCCAGGTTGAGAACACAGTCAAAATTTGGCGCGAAAGCTCATCTGGTATGAGAATTTTTGTTCTCTAAACGCAATGGAATCGTTGCTCCTGGCGCCTTCTCCTCATGTCGTTCGTGCTCACTCCTTCATGTTGGTGTCGAGCGTTTCGAGCGCAACCGTGCGGTGATCTCTGGTAGGAGAGGCGCTGGAAATCGAGAGAGCGCGCTGCCCGAGCTCTCGTGCCAGGCCTCGACCCTGAGCCCGAGGCGCACCGCGCCTGCGACGCCCTCGCGATCTGCGCAGGGCTCCATCGCTGCGTGAAGGGTACCCGGGAGACAAGACGATGCGACGCCCGCTGCACAGCCCGATCACCAGGCGGAGTTCCTCTCGATCTACTTCGATAGGGTCGGCACCCCCGACGCCCCGAAGATCTGGGTGCCCCCGGGCTTCAAGGAGAGCTACGAGCTCGCGCGGGCCAATCCCACGAGTCATGCAGAGCGGCGTGTGCGAGGATGGCGTTTGCCGCGAGGCAACGTGTAGCGATGGAGTGATGAACGGCGACGAGGCCGGACTCGACTGCGGCGGCCCCTGCGCCGCATGCCCCCTGTAAATCGCCGCTGCGCCTCGTGCACATCGTCCGCGCCTGAGCTGACAAGAACGCAATGCATCGAGGGCGCTGCCGGTGCCCTGATCCGAGGGAGGAGAGATTCGCTGCAATCCAGCCGCGAAGGAGGAGGGGCCTCCCCTGAGCAGAACTGGCGGCGCGACCTCTCTTACAAACACATCGGAGGGTGGAGGAAATCATGCGCGACATCATGTGGCTGGCTTTGATCACCGTCGTGGGGCTCTCCGGGGCAGCGTGTGGCCCGGACGAGTACCGGCCCCTGGCGGAGAACGAGGCGGTCGTCATCCGGGTCTACGGATACAACGTGCCGATCGTCCGCGATGGAGTCGAATACCTGGGCGAAGCGGAGGCCTACGTTACGAAGGTGGACGTCAGCGGCGCGTCCGGCGTTCGAGATCCCGGGGACGGGGAGTACCTCCCCGACAGGTTCGTCGTGAGCAACGGCGTGGAGGAGGCGGAGCTCGCCTGCTATTGGTGGCATGACAGCCATCCAGAGGACAACCTCATCGCCGCCAAGTGCCGCGGCTACCTCAAGCAGGCCGAGCCGGGCCGCGCGATCCGCGCCCGGTTCAACGACCTCGACGGCTGGGAGATCGTGATGCCCGAGCTCTCGGAGCTCACGTCTCCCGAGCCGGACAGCGTGTTCAGCGTCGGCGCCGGCGAGGATCTGGTGCTGGCGTGGGAGGCGCTGGGCAAGGACGACATGATGAGGTGGTCTATCGGACCTGTCAGCTTCGATGAGCCGGGCCCTTGTCTGGATGACGTATCCTGGGACGACTCGTCTGGGGAGGTGGACGACACCGGCTCGTTCACCGTTCCCGAAGGCTCGTACCCCACGGGGCTTCCCGCCGAGGGGTGTCAGGCCTTCGTGCGCTTGAGCCGCGGTCGGGACGGGAGCATCGATCCTGCTGTTCCGACGGGCGTGATGTTCGGCATGCAGGTCTACAAGATGCGGATGACGCTGAAGCCGTAGCGCCGTCCTCCAGGCGTGCGCGCAGGTCGGGCCGCCAGATTTTCGCTGGCGCAGCGTAGGGAAGAGCTCCTTACCATCCAGCAGCCTGCTCGGCGGAGAGCGCCGGCGCTCGCCCCCTGCTGCCGCCGATGTCATCATGGCGCGCATGCCCCCCGCGCCGGCGATCCAGCGAGAAGACCTCGTGGGCGGAGGCCGAGCGATCTTCTGCTGCCGGCAGCCCTCTCCGGTGCAGCCCGCCATGCGGGCGTCCGTGACCCACGCCTTTGCCGCGCTGGCGTTCTACACGAGCGGCTCTTCCCGGATCGAGCAGCGCGGTCGATGGAACGTCGAAGCTGGAGACGTCCTCCTGGTGCCTGCCGGACAACCGCACCGCTCGATCGAGAAGGCGGCCCCGGACTGGATCGGCGTTGGCTTCTGTGTCCCCTGCCTGGCTGCCGAGGAGGCGGGCACCTTGCTCGAACCGTTCGAGCGCGTGCGCGCCGGCGCATCCCCCGTCGTTCGGGTGGGCGCGGAGCGTCACGCGCACATCGAGATGCTCCTCCGCGAGCTGATGCGCGCGACGGAATCGCGCGATGGCGGCGCTCCTGACGTCGTCCAGCGGAGCCTCCTTGTGCTCATCCTCGACGAGGTTCGGCAGGCCGCGCGCTCGCAACACCCTGCCTCGGCGTCGCCGGGAGTCGTCGTCGATGCCCTTCGCTTCATCGAGCGAAACTGCCTTCGTCCGCTCTCGCTGAAGGACGTCGCGCGGTCCGTGGGGCGGAGCCCGGCGCACGTGACGACGGCGCTCTCCCGGGCGACGGGCCGGAGCGCGGTCGAGTGGATCGTGGCTGGGAGGATGGCGGAGGCTCGCCGCATCCTCCTCCACTCCGACGAGAGGGTCGAGATCGTCGCCGAGCGCGTCGGCTACGCGGACGCGACGCACTTCATCCGGATGTTCCGTAGAGAGCACGGGGCGACGCCGGCGGCGTGGCGCGCCGAAGCGCGGAGCAAAGGCCGCACGCTCACGCGGGACTCGGCGTCCGGCCGCACACGCTGAAGACGAGGTCGCCGACGAACGTGGTATTGGCCTTCGTCCGTTCGGCGGCGAGACGCTCTTCCAGGGTGTCCACGTCGACCTCGGCCTCCGACGCCACGCCTTGCTGCACGATGCGCGGGAGCATCGCGCGAACGATGAACGCGAGCTGATGCTGGATCCTCGGCGTCTGCACGATGGCCTCGGCCCTCACGAGCTGCACGGTCAGGCCCGCTTCTTCAAAGACGCTCGGCATCTGGAATCCCATGTGGAGGCTCGCGCCCTCGCGCTCGACGGTCCGCCAGATCCACTGGTGCACCTGGCGGTGCAGCTCCATGGGCATGAGGCTGCCCTGGCCCATCGTCGGGTCGTTCTCCTGGAGCAGGATCAAGCCGCCGGCGCGCACGGCACCGGCCATGGCACGGACCGCAGCGACAGGATCCGGCTGGTACATGAGCACCCTCCGGCCGACGGCGGCATCGAAGCCCCCGGCCGTGGGGGAGAGCGCGGCGAGGTCCCGCTCTTCGAAGGCGACTCGGCCGAGCCCCAGCTCGGCGGCTCGCCGGCGAGCGACCGCGATGGGCGCCGGGTCACGGTCCACCCCGAGCACACAGCCCCGTTCGCCAACGATGCGGGCGACCATGAAGCTCACGTCGCCTCGGCCGCATCCCACGTCGAGGACGCGCATGCCGGGAGCGATGCCGGCGTCGCGCAGAAATCGTTCGGTCATGTCGTTGACCAGGTCGGTCATCGTCGTCTCCGCGAGTTCGTCCAGTGATGTTCGCCGCGCCTCGCATCGGCGCAGCACGCCAGGAATGTACGGACTGTCCGTCCTGTGCGGCAGTGCGTGTCTTTGTGCCGGATCGGCGGGGTTTTCGATCGGCGGGCAGCGGAAGTCCTGGGCGCCCATCGCGAGCGCGGCGGTGCACGCCGCCGGCGAGATCGGGCCGCGTGCACCGTGCTCCCCGGCGCCCCTCCGCTGCGCGGCGCAGACCCCGCCGCCCGCAGGACCGGCCCCGCAGGCCTCGCCGAGGCACGCCCCGCTGCGCGGCCGGTGGCCGGTGACGCTGCCGGGCCACCCCCGCTCGGCCCGCGCACAGCGGCTCAAGTTGCGCTACTCCTCCACCTAGATGGTGCTCCAACCGATTCGCGTGGCCGCGCTCGCCCTGGTGGCAGGGCTTGTCTTCCTCGGTTCTCCGGCGTGCAAGAAGGGCGGGGAGGCCTCGCCCGAGCAGGGGCGCAAGCCCGCGAAGCAGGCGCTCAGCTTCCCTGTCGAGGTCGTGCCCGTCACGGCGGAGCGGGTCGAGTATGCCGTGACGGCCGTCGGAGCGGTCGAGGCGTTCGAGCAGGTGCAGCTCACCGCGCGCGTCGCCGGCGTCGTCGAGGCGGTGAGGTTCATGGAGGGCGCCGAGGTCAAGGCGGGGCAGGTGCTCGTCGAGATCGACCCGGCCCGGTACAACCTCGCCGTCCGCGCGGCGCGCGCGACGCTCGAGCGGATGACCGCCACCCAGGCCGAGGCCGCCGCGGGGCTCGAGCGGCGCGAGGCCGAGGGCGCCGAGGGCGTCTTCAGCAAGGAAGACGTCGCGTCCTGGCGCTCTCGGGCGGCGACGACGTCCGCGCAGGTCGCCGAGGCGAAGGTCGCCGTCGACCAGGCGCTCCTGAACCTGCGCGACGCCTACGTGCGCGCCCCCATCCAGGGGAAGATCCAGACGCGCACCGTGCAGACGGGCCAGCACGTGCCTGTCGGCACCGTGCTCGCGACGCTCCTGCGCCGCGACCCGCTCCTGCTCCGCTTCCAGATCCCCGCCGCCGACGCCCTGCGGGTCACGCCCGACATGGAGGCGCGCTTCACCGTGAAGGGCGACGAGCGGACCTACAGCGCCAGGCTGACGCACGTCGCCGACGCGGCGGATCCGGCGACGCGCATGGTCGCCGTGACCGGCGAGGTGCAGGGCGAGGGCAAGGAGCTGCTCCGCCCCGGCACCTTCGCCGAGGTGACCGTGCCCGTGGGCGCGAGCGGCGACGCGCCCGTGATCCCACTGACGTCCGTGCGACCGAGCGAGCGAGGGTTCCTCGCATACGTGGTCGACGGCACCACCGCGCGTGAGCGCGTGCTCTCGCTGGGGCTGCGCACGCCCGACGGGCGCGTCGAGGTGAAGTCGGGCCTCTCCGTGGGAGAGCTCCTCGTGGCGCGCGGCGCGGAGGCGCTGCGCGAGGGGGCGCAGGTCCGCATCGCACCGCCAGGCAGCGTACCGGGAGGCCAATCCCCGGCGCGTCGCCCCGAGGGAGGCGCAGAGGCCAGCGCCTCCGCGGCCGGCGCGCCACCGCCCGCCGCCTCGGCCGGCGTATCACCGCCCGCGTCGCCACACGCCTCGTCCGGCGCGCCGCCGCCCGCCTCCTCGTCCGGCGCGTCACCACCCGCCTCGGCGGGCGCGTCGCCGCCGACCTCTCCCGCCAGCTCGTCACGGAGCGTGCCGTGAGCCTCACCGAAGCCTGCCTCAGGAAGCCGGTCTTCGCCTGGATGCTGATGGCCGCGACCATCGTCTTCGGCCTCGTCGCCGTGTCGCGCATCGGCATCAGCCAGTTCCCCGACGTCGACTTCCCCACCATCACCATCTCCGCCACGCTGGAGGGCGCCGCCCCCGAGATCATGGAGCACGACGTGGTCGAGCCGCTCGAGGAGGCGGCCGTCCAGGTCGAGGGGATCCGATCGATCACGTCGACGTCGCGCCAGGGGAGCGCCTCGGTCACCATCGAGCTCGACCTGTCACGCGACGTCGACGTCGCGCTCCAGGACGTTCAGACGAAGATCTCCCAGGCGCAGCGCCGGCTCCCGCTCGACCTCGACCCGCCCGTCGTCTCCAAGACGAACCCGGAGGACCAGCCGATCATGTGGGTCGGGCTCTCCGGCCCCTTCTCTCCCCAGCTCGTCGCCGACATCGCGCGTTACCGGCTGAAGGAGAAGCTCCAGACGGTGCCCGGCGTCGGAGAGCTCACGCTCGGCGGCTACCTCGAGCGCAACGTCCGCATCTGGATCGACGCCGATCGACTCGCCGAGAAGGGGCTCACCGTCGCCGACGTCACCGAGGCCCTGCGCCGCCAGCACATCGAGCTCCCCGCCGGCCGCATCGAGACCGAAGGGCGGGAGCTCAACGTGCGGGTGATGGGGGAGGCGCTCGATCTCGCGACCTTCAAGCGGATCGTCCTCCGCCAGGGCAGCCCCGGCGCGGCCGCCCTGCCGGGCGCGGCCGCCCAGGCGGCGGGGCCGCCGTCGTCGGCGCGCGCCACGGTGTACCTGGAGGACGTCGCGCTCGTCGAGGACGGCTTCGAGGACGTCCGCCGGCTCGCCCGGGTGAACGGGGAGCCGGCCCAGGGCCTCGGCGTGAGGAAGCAGCGCGGCTCGAACGCGGTCGAGGTCGCCCGCGGGGTCCGGGCCGCGCTTGCCGAGGTCCAGAAGTCCCTGCCCGAGGGGATGGAGGTCGGCGTGAACTTCGACTCGACGAAGTTCATCGAGGAGTCGGTCCACGAGATCGAGCTCGAGCTCGGCATGGCCATCGCGCTCACGGCCCTGGTCTGCTGGATGTTCCTCGGCTCGCTCTCGAGCACGATCAACGTCGTCCTGGCCATCCCGATGTCGCTGCTCGGCACGGTCGCCGCGATCTACTTCCTCGGCTTCACGCTGAACACCTTCACGCTGCTCGGGCTCTCGCTCGCCGTCGGCATCGTCGTCGACGACGCGATCATGGTGCTCGAGAACATCCACAGGCACGCCGAAGGGGGGAAGGACCGCGTCCGCGCCGCCCGCGAGGGCACGGCCGAGATCACCTTCGCGGCGCTCGCCGCGACGCTCGCCGTCGTCGCGATCTTCCTCCCGATCATCTTCATGGAGGGGGTTGTCGGCCGGTTCTTCCTCCAGTTCGGCGTGACCCTCTGCATCGCCGTGCTCCTCTCGTACCTGGAGGCGATCACCCTCGCGCCCGCCCGCTGCGCGCAGATCCTCGACGTCTCCCGCGAGGGCCGGGGCCGCCTCGGGCGGCTCGTCGATCGCGGCTTCGAGGCGCTCTCCCGCGGCTATGGCTGGCTCCTCGCCCGGGCGCTCCGGTTCCCGGCCGCGGTCGTGCTGCTCGGCGCGGTCCTCTTCGCCGGCGCGATCGTCGCCATGCAGCGCCTCCCGACGGAGTTCGTCCCGTCGCAGGACCAGGGGAGGCTCCTTGTCCGCCTCCAGACGGCGGTCGGCTCGGACATCGAAGAGACCGACAGGCTCTTCCGCCGCGCCGAGGCGGCCGTGGGCGCGAACCCGGCGGTGGAGCGGGTCTTCGCCGTGGTCGGAGGCTTCGGCGGAGGGGGCGGCGTGAACACGGGCATCCTGTTCGTCACGATGAAGCCGCCCGAGGAGCGGGCGCTCTCGCAGGCCGATCTCCAGGGCGCGCTCCGCAAGGAGCTGAACGGCTATCCCGGCTTGCGCGCCGTGGTCCAGGACCTCTCGCAGTCGGGCTTCACGGCCCAGCGCGGGTTCCCTGTCGAGTTCTCGATCCGCGGCCCCGACTGGGACGAGCTCACGAAGCACAGCGAGCGCATCCGGGCCGAGCTCGCGCAGAGCGGCCTCGTCGTGGATCTCGACTCCGACTACCAGCTCGGCATGCCCGAGCTCCGCATCGTGCCCGACCGGGCGCGCGCGGCGGATCTCGGCGTGAGCGTCGAGGCCATCGCGACGACGCTGAACACGCTGATCGGCGGCGGCCGCGTCGCCAAGTACAACGACAACGGGCGCCGCATCGACGTCCGCGCGCGCCTGCTCGCGGAGCAGCGGAGCCGGCCCGAGGATCTCGCGCGCATCCAGGTGAGGAGCGCGTCGGGCGCGCTGGTACCGCTGACGTCGGTCGTCACCTACGACGAGCGCCCGGCGCTCCAGGCGATCACGCGCCGCGACCGGGAGCGCGCCATCTCGGTCTTCGGCAACGTCGCGCCGGGGCGCTCGCAGGGCGAGGCGGTGGCCCGCGTCGAGGAGCTCGGCCGGGATCTGCCGGCCGGCTACCGCCTTGTGCTGGGCGGCGCGAGCGTGACGTTCCGCGAGTCGATGGGCGGCCTCCTGTTCGCGTTGGTGCTCGGGATCCTGGTCGCCTACATGGTGCTCGCGTCCCAGTTCAACTCGTTCCTGCACCCGGTCACGGTGCTGACGATCCTGCCGCTGTCGATCGCGGGCGCTGCGTTTGCGCTGCTGCTGACGGGGCACACGCTCAACATCTTCAGCATGATCGGGATCCTCCTGCTCATGGGGATCGTGAAGAAGAACTCGATCATCCTCGTGGATCACGCGATCGAGGTGAGGCGCGGGCACGGCCAGGGGGAAGGGGACGTGATGGACGCGCGCGAGGCGATGCTCCGCGCCGGCCCGGTGCGGCTGCGGCCTATCCTGATGACCTCGATCGCGACGCTGATGGCCGCTGTCCCGTCGGCGCTGGCGCTCGGCCCAGGCGCCGAGATCCGGGCGCCGATGGCCGCGGCGGTGATCGGCGGTCTCGTCGTCTCGACGGCGCTCAGCCTCCTCGTCGTGCCGGCGTTCTACGTGGTCGCGGACGACCTGCGGGCGCGCCTCGCCCGGCTCCGGCGGTCGGGCTCCACGGCCGCCACGAGCTCACTTGGGGCCGTGGATCGGTGACCAGCCGGGGGGCGGGTTGAAGGCGAGGTCGATGAGCGATCCGAACGCCTCGCTCGTCAGGACGGTGGCTCCCGTTTCCACGTCTCCGCCCGCGACGAGCTCCGCCTTGGCGATCGCCGCCGCCGAACCGACCTTGGAGGGCAACCACAGGTTCCCCTGCTGATCGAAGGCGATGCTCTCCGGAAGCGCCAGCACCCCCACTTCGAGTTGAACGTCCGGGGTGAGCTCCGCTGACGCTTCGAGATCGCCGGGCTCGAACTTGGCAATGGTGTTCGAGCCCCAGTAACCCACCCAGAGCGCGCCCTGCTCGTCGAACGCGAGCCCCGTCGGGTGGCCCAGCGGCCCGATCACCGGCTCGGGGGTGAGCGCCTTCAGCACCACGTCGGCGGGATCCCCGTCGTCCGCGGCGAGCCGCTCGGCCGTGTACATCAGCACCGCGTCCTGCTCGGCGCTCGCCACCCACAGGTTGCCCGATCCGTCGAACGCGAGCGCTTGAACGTTCTCGATCTCGTCTCCGGTGATGGTCGCGGAGGGCTCCACCACGCCGGAGCCTTCGAGATCGGCCGCGTCGATCCTCAGCAAATGATCGCGGATCCCGACCCAGAGGTTGCCGGCGGCGTCGAACGCCAGGCCGCCCGCGGCGCAGGGGATGACGCCCGCGCACGCCTCGGACACGTCGAGCACGCGGTCAGGGGCGGCCTCGCTGCTCTCGCCCAGCGTGTCGACGAGCCGCACGGTGATCTGCCCCGCGTTGGCCGAGACCCACAGGTTGCCGGCCCCGTCGAACGCGATAGCGCCCTGGTTGATGATCTCGGCGCTCCCCTGGAACGCGACGCTCGGTGTTACCGCGCCCGACTCGAGCAGCGCCTCGCCGTCGAGCGCGCCGACCAGCTGGTCGCCGTTCTGCGCGGTGAACCAGAGCTTGTGGCTCCCGGGCGTGAGCTCGTAGTTGAAGGTGACCTCGGTGGTCGCGCCGTCGGCGACGCAAGCGCTCTGCTCCGGGTCATCGGGCCGGTACACGAAGCCGACGCGTTCGTCGTCCGGGTAGTCGGCCACGCTGCTTGCGCGCAGCGTGTACTCACCCGCTGGCGTGTCGAGGGACGTGCTCGAGTCCAGGCGCTGGTCCGCCACTCCCGGCGAGGTCACGGCGACGTCTCCGGCGTCGTTCGGGCTCACGATCTCGACGTCGAGGGTCCCGTCGCCTCCGGCTTCGCAAGCCGCGCCACCACCTTCACCGCCGCCGCCTTCACCGCCCGAACCCGCCTCCGACGGGTTGTCGTCGTTGTCCCCACAGCCCACGGAAACCAACGCCGCGAGCAGAACCCAGGAAAGTCGTTTCATGGGGCACGAGTCTAGGAACCCGGGGCAAGCACCGCAAAGAGCGTGTGGCCGCCGAACGCTCGATTTCAAAAAAAGCGTGGATCTACCAACGACAGCGGGCGCCGCGTGGACGTGCGCGCGCGACTTGTGCTTCCCGAGAGTGACGCTAGAAGGTTCGAATCCTTCCCCTTGCACCAAGACGATCCATTGAAGCAGCACGCGTCCGGCCGGCGAGGCGAGGCCAATGAGGTGTTTCCTGCGCCCAGTCGCATCGCGCGGAATAGGCTGCCAACTCGCCGCTGTTGCTGACACCGCATTGAGCCTCTCTTCGCGTGGCGGGGCTCAATTGAGCAGAGAGCGAGGCGCTAGCCAGCGCAGCTCCGTCGACCCGCTGCGGGCGATCTCGACGCCGAGATGAAGCATACCGCAGCAGGGGCGAAATCCAGGGGAGGGACGCACGGACCTCGACGACAGGGCCACGGTAGGGTTCAGGTGTACGTTCACCGGCGGCGCTGCGGTCCCGCATTGGCGTGACGGTGCCGCGGTGCGCGGCTCGCCGTCGGCGCCGCTCGCTCTTGACCGCGTCAACCACGCGCTGCGCCGTCGCGTGCCCCTTGTGGTATCCTGCGGAGCATGGAGCGAGCCATCCAGAACCCGCCGCCTGGCTTCGACGAGCTCACCGTGAACGAGCAGATCGAATACGTCCAAGCGCTCTGGGAGCGGATCGCGGCGAGGGAGGACGAGGTGCCGGTACCCGAGTGGCATAGCGCCGAGCTCGATCGCCGGCTCGCCGAGTACGAAGCAGCGCCAGACGCTGGCCGGTCCTGGGAAGAGGTCGAGGCCGACCTTCGTACGAGCCTCGCGACGCGTCGATGATCCGGCTCATCGTACGCCCGTCTGCCGAGCTGGACATCCGGGAGGCGGCGGAATGGTACGAGGACGAGGAGGCCGGGCTGGGCGGACAGTTCGTTGATGAATTACGGCACATCGTCAGCCGGATCCGCGAGCTCCCGTCGCAGTTCCCCGACGTCGGGCGGGGGACTCGTCGTGCACTGCTCAAGCGATTCCCCTATGCGATCTACTTCCTGCTTCGTGGTGAAGCCGACCAGCGGGCGGCGGTGATCCTTGCCATACTTCATCAGCGGCGCCGCCCGTCTGTTTGGAAGAAACGCACTCGAGACGAAGGCGGAGCGGGCTAACTCGGCGCCAGCGCCGACGCCGGCCGGATCCGGCCGGATCCTGTCGGTTCGTTTCCGCCCGCGCTCGCCGGACCCATGATCGAGACAAGCCGTTCGACATCCCGCATCGTGCGCGCCTAGCGTGCGCCACATTCGGCGAGAGACACATGACCGCTCCCCAGAACCCCCTCATCAACAACCGCGACGTCGAGTTCCTCCTCTACGAGGTGCTCGACGCGCCGCGCCTCTGCGAGCTCCCCTATTTCGCCGAGCACTCGCGCGACACGTTCGATCTCTACCTCCAGAGCTGCCGGCGCTTCGCGCGGGAGGTGCTGTTCCCGACTTACAGGCCGGTCGACGAGGCGCCGCCGCGCTTCCAGGCGGGCGCCATCACGGTGCACCCCGCCATCAAGCAGGTCTTCCGGCCGATGGTCGAGCTCGGGGTGCTCACCGCGGCGCGGCCGGCCGCGGTGGGGGGGCAGCAGCTGCCGCTCGTCGTCGCCACGCTCGCCGGCGCCTACCTGCAGGCGGCGAACCTGAGCGCGTGCGGCTACCTCAGCCTGACGGCCGGCGCGGCGCACCTCATCGAGACGTTCGGCGACGACGCCCTGCGGTCCGCCTTCATGACCCGGATGTACGCCGGCGAGTGGACCGGGACGATGGCGCTCACCGAGCCCCAGGCCGGATCGAGCCTCGCCGACGTGCAGGCGAGCGCGGTGAAGACAGACGCGGGCCACTACCTCGTCCGCGGGTCCAAGATGTTCATCTCGGGCGGCGATCACGACCTCACCGAGAACATCGTCCACCTCACGCTCGCGCGCATCGAGGGCGCGCCTCGGGGCATCAAGGGCGTGAGCCTGTTCGCCGTCCCCAAGCGGCGGCCCGAGCGGTTGACCGAGGGCGGGCAGCTCGTCCCGAACGACGTCGAGGTCGCCGGCATGATCCACAAGCTCGGCTGGCGCGGGCTCCCCAGCCTGTCGCTCAGCTTCGGCGAGAAGGGGGACTGCCACGGCTACCTCGTGGGCAGCCCCCACCAGGGCGTCGCCTGCATGTTCCAGATGATGAACGAGGCCCGCATCATGGTCGGCGCGAACGCCGTGGCGACCGCCTCTGCGGCCTACCACGAGGCGCTCGGCTACGCGCTCGTCCGGCCGCAGGGCCGGACGCTCGGCGCGAAGGACCCGGCGGCGCCGCAGGTGCCGATCATCGAGCACGCCGACGTGCGCCGGATGCTGCTCCGGCAGAAGGCCATCGTCGAGGGCGGCCTCGCGCTCGTCTCCACGACCGCGCTGTACGCCGATCTCGCGGCGCACGCCGCGGACGCGGCGGACCGGGAGCGCGCGCAGCGGCTCCTCGACCTGCTCACCCCCATCGCCAAGACCTTCCCCGCCGAGAAGGGCTTCGAGTCGAACGCCCTCGCGCTCCAGGTCCACGGCGGCTACGGCTACTCGAGCGAGTACCTCCCGGAGGCCTGGCTCCGGGATCAGAAGCTCAACTCGATCCACGAGGGCACGACCGGGATCCAGGGCATGGACCTCCTCGGCCGCAAGGTCGTGGCCGGGAACGGCGCCGCGCTCATCGCGCTCGGCGGCGAGATCCAGCAGACGATCGTCCGGGCGCAGCGAGCCGGCGTCGAGCCCGCGTGGGGCGAGCGCCTCGGCGCGGCGCTCTCGCTGCTCGGCGAGGTGACGGTGCAGCTCGCCGAGGCGGGGATGCGCGGCGACACCGAGCGGATGCTGCGGCAC
Organism: Sorangium sp. So ce693; assembly: GCF_051521375.1. Lineage (NCBI taxonomy): Bacteria > Pseudomonadati > Myxococcota > Polyangiales > Polyangiaceae > Sorangium > Sorangium sp. So ce693. The sequence goes on along the minus strand of NZ_CP150347.1, from coordinate 7,912,823 downwards.
AGCGCCGATTACATGGAGCTCGTCTCCGTTGTCGTCGTGGCCTGGCAATGGCTCGCGATGGCCGCGGCCGCCCGCGAAGGGCTGGCCAGGGGCGCCGCCCCGGCCGGCTTCTACGAAGGCAAGCTCTGCGCGGCGCAGTACTGGTTCTCGACGGAGCTGCCCCGGGTCGAGGCGCTCGCCGCGCTTTGCCGCTCCGGCGAGGACTCGTACGCCAGGATGCAACCCGGGTGGTTCTGAGGCGGGCGCGGCGGCCCTGGCGCGTCACCGGCGCGTTCAGGGGGGCCGGAGGCGGGCGCCGCGGCCCACCGGCGCCCTCGACGCGCTCCGACGGTCCGCCGGCGTCTCGATGGTGAGTCCGCTCACGGCCGGCGGGACCGCCGATCGCGCGGGGACGAAGCGGATCGGCTGCTCCAGACAGCGGATCGGCTGCTCCAGGTATGTCCTTGGAGCAACATCTTGGAGAGCTTATCTTGTTCCTGCCCGGTGCTTACGCTACCTGATTGACGCCACCTTCAGGGGTGGCTGGACAAGGCAGGGCAGCGGGCTACCAGGCGCGTTCCTTGCTTTACAGGTGACCCAGGATTCCTCCACCAGGAGAGCGAGATGCACGTCCCGACGACGGCGATCCGGCCTCAGCTCGATATTCGTGCCCAGGCGCCCGTGCCCACGAAGCACGGCGTCTTTCAGATGTTGGTGTTCCACTTCGGTGGGACGACGAGCCCCGACCAGGGGCTCTCGCCCGATCACGTCGCGCTCGTCATGGGCGACGTGCGCGGCCGGTCGGACGTGACCCTGCGCGTCCACTCCGAGTGCCTCACGAGCGAGGTGTTCGGCTCCCTCAAGTGCGACTGCCGCGAGCAGCTCGAGGCGGCCCAGGCCGAGATCGGGCGCCGCGGGCTCGGCGTGGTGCTCTACCTGCGGCAGGAAGGGCGCGGCATCGGGCTCGCCAACAAGATCCGGGCGTACCAGCTCCAGGCGTTCGGCCACGACACGGTCGACGCGAACCGCATCCTCGGCCTGCCCGACGACGCCCGCGGCTACGAGCCCGCGGCCGCGATGATCGAGCACCTCGGCATCGAGTCGATCCGGCTCCTCACGAACAACCCGGACAAGGTCGAGGCGCTCCGCGCGCTCGGCGTCCGGATCGCCTCGCGCTCGGCGGCCATCGTCCCGGCCAACCCGTTCTCCGCGCCCTACCTCGAGGCGAAGCGCCTCCGGATGGGCCACGTCATCCCGTCGCTGCGCGACGGCGAGGGCGCGGCGGTCGGCGACGCCGAGTAGCCGCGGGGGCTGCTCTCAGCCCCGCCGCAGCGCCACGGCCGCGGCGCGCTCGAGCACGCGGAAGGTGAAGCTCTCGGTGAGGAAGAGCTCCACGACGTGCCTGTCGTGCCCGTCGTAGCCGATGGACAGGTCTTCCCCCACGGTCAGCTCGAAGTCGCCGCCTCGCGTGCTCAGGAGCACGCCGCCTTCGAGCGCGGGCGCCCACACGATCGGCCCGTCGATGAGCTGGCGCTCGATGTGCTTGAGGAGCGGGTACCCGTCCTCCGCGGCCGCGGCCAGCTCGTCGTACGCCTTCGGACCCAGCGCGAGCGCATAAGGACCGTCGACGCCCGCGGCGCGGAGCACCTCTCTCGCCGCCACCACGGCGCGCGGCCACGCCTCCGGCGCGGGGATCACCACGGGCTTGTGCGGCGCGACCTCCAGGATCCCCTCGATCCCGGCGGCCGCGAGCCCGTTGAAGATGGCGCCGTCCTCGAAGCGCGCGGCGTGCTCGGCGGCGCGCACGACGTCCTCGATGTTGGGCTCCTGCGCGCCGCGCCCGACGGCGTCGAGCTCGGCGAGATCGAGGCGGATGGGCGTGCGGAACTCGACGAGCGGCCGCACGAGGCGGATGCCCGCGCTCACCGAGGACGCCTCCTTCCGCTCGAGCGCGCGCGTGCGGCCCGTGTTGACGGCGGCGTACTCCCAGCCGAACGGGCCGCGGAAATCGACGACCTTGCGGCCGGCGAGGTGCAGCTTGAGCACGCGCGTCGCCTCGTGATCGATGAGGTCCCATGCGGCGGGGAGGATGGGAGCGAGCTCGCGCTTGAGAAGATCCATGATCATGCCCCCTTCAGGCTCCCGATGCCGAGCCCACCGCTCGGCGCCATGGCGCCGGTCTTCGCCGTGGCGCCGAGCTTCGCCGCCTCCTCGGCCGCTTCCACCTCGGTGATCGGTCCCTGGCTGTTGAGATAGATGTCGATCTTCTCCTGGAAGACGCGATCATTCCGCCGGAGCCACTCGAGGTTCATCATCGCGTGCTCCACCTCCTCCTCGAGGTGGTGGAGCAGCACGGCTCGGAGCTCCGCGTCCGTGCACGCCTCGGCGCGCTGCTGGTACCAGTCGATCGCCTCGAGCTCCTCGATCAACGAGACGATCGCGCGGTGCCGTTCCTTGGTCGCCTCCGACAGGAGCTCCGGCAGCTCGTGGTAATTCTCGCTCGACACGCCGCTCTGTCCTTCTGTCTAGGCGCTCTTTCGCGCCGTTTGCACCTGGAAGGCCACGATCTCCGGCTCGACGTTCGAGCGGCCGCAGGCCGTGCACTGGGCCGTGCGCTCCCGCTTCAGGCGTTCGAACTCGGAGAGCGACGCGACCACCTCGAACTCGGCGCCGCAGTCGTTGCACTTGAACTCGTACGTCGGCATGGAGCTCCCTGTCTTGCAAATGTGAACTGAATCACATGTGCAGGCACAAGCGAGATCCGTGCCCTCCCAGGATTCGAGCCGACCCAGGTTGCAGCCGGACGACCACGGGTGTCTTCGGCATCGCGCGAAAATGACCGTGCGCGGTCGGTGTCGGAGGCCGAGCTGAAGCCGCGGCCGGGGCCTCGGGCCGGATCGCCGATGCGCTCGCCGCGTGCCTCCCGGCGCTGGAAGGTGTGATCTCGAGGGGTCGGCCGGTCGCCTCGCTACCGCCTTCTACCGTGCGTGAACAGCACGGCGCCCGCTACTTCTTCGCCGCGTCCTTCAGCCGCGCCTTGAGCCGCGTCGCGTAGCCCTCCTTGTTCTCCTGCTTCACCCGGCCGATCGCCAGCGCCTCGTCCGGCACGTCGCGGGTCACGGTCGTGCCCGTCGCCACGTAGGCGCCCGCGCCGATCTTCACCGGGGCGACGATCTGCGAGTCGCTGCCGATGAAAGCGCCGGCGCCGATCTCGGTCCGGTGCTTCCGGAAGCCGTCGTAGTTGCAGAAGATCGTCCCGGCGCCGACGTTCGCGCCCTCGCCGATGTCGCCGTCGCCGAGGTAGGCGAGGTGGTTCGCCTTCGCGCCCTTCCGGACCACGGTCTTCTTGGTCTCGACGAAGTTGCCGATGTGCGCGTCGGCCTCGATCTGGCTCTCCGGCCGGAGGTGCGAGAACGGCCCGATCTGCGCGCCGGCGCCGATCGACGACTGCGAGGCGACCGTGTACGGCTTCACGGAGGCGCCCGCCTCGACGACCACGTCCGTGAGCACCGAGCCCACGTCGATCCGCGCGCCCGCGCCCACCCGCGTCCGGCCCCGCAGGACGACGGCGTGCTCGATCACGGCGTCCGGCTCGACGGCCACGCCCGCGTCGATGCGGGCGCTCGTGCGGATCGTGACACCGCTCTTGCGCAGCCGATCGGAGATGCGGCCGTGGAGCACCTCCTCGGCGGCGGCGAGCTGCGCGCGGTCGTTGATGCCCACGAGCGAGCCGACGTCCCTGGCCACGACCGCCGCGGCGCCGCCGGCCTTCGCCGCCTGCGCGACGATGTCGGTCAGGTAGAGCTCACCCTGCGCGTTGTCCGTCGTCAGCCCGGCCAGCGCGCGCTCGAGGAACCCGCTGCGGGCGAGGTAGACGCCGGGGTTCACCTCGGTGATCGCGCGCTCCTCGGGCGTCGCGTCCTTGTGCTCGCGGATGCCGATCACACGGCCCGACGCGTCGCGGAGGATCCTGCCGTACCCCGTCGGATCGGAGACCTCCGCGGTGAGCATCGCCATCGGCGCGCCGCCCGCGCGGTCGAGCGCCCCGCGGAGCTGCGTGAGCTGCTCCGGATCGAGCAGCGGCGTGTCGCCGCACAGGATCAGGATCGCCTCGGAGGTGGCGTCGATGTGCGGCATGGCGCAGCGCACCGCGTCGCCCGTGCCGCGCTGCTGGGGCTGGAGCGCGGTGCGGACCTTCTTCCCCTGGGCGCCGAACGCCTTGTCCAGGGCCGCCGAGACCTCGTCGCGGCCGTGGCCGACGACGACCACGACGTCGGAGGCGCCGGCGGCCAGCGCCGCGTCGACGACGTAATGGAGCATCGGTCGGCCGCAGAGCTCGTGGAGCACCTTCGGCCGGGCGCTCTTCATCCGAGTCCCTTGTCCAGCAGCGAGAACGACAGCGGTGAGCGGGGTGGGTTGGGTCGCCATCGCTCCGCAGCCTATACCCACGAGCCCGCCGCCGTCCCCGTCGCAGCGCAGTGACGCTGGAGAACTGGAGAACGCGCGCTCCGGCGTCGCCCACCTCACCCCCGCTGGGGCGCCAAGCCCCCTACGCACCTGGAGTGGAATCGTCTACCCTGGAGGCAACTGGGGGAGGTTGTCGTCATGCGCAGGCGCGCGCTGGGTTCCTCGGTCGCTGTACTCCGGCTCGTCGCGCTCATCGCGGCCGGCGGGGCGATCGCTTCGTGTCACGAGCCGCTCGACACGACGCGGAAGGCGCCTCCCAAGGTGAAGGAGGGCGGCGGGCTGGGCGACGACGTCTTCGGCATGCTCTGCGACCGCGTGGGCGCGTCGAGCCTCCACGAGGACCACACGGGCGCCTCGTACCAGCGCGTCTGCCACTACGACGGCGAGGGCCGGTACGAGGACGAGGTCGACGTCTCGGTGCTCCCGCCGGTCTCCGGCGAGCGGGCGGCGCAGGCGCGCAGGCTGGGTGTGGCCAAGGTGGAGGCCATGGCGCGGTGGCGCAACGCCCTCGTGGACGCCGTCAACGCCGCCGTGCCGGACATCGAGATCGACAACGTCGCGCCCGGCGAGGGGGGCGGCAGGATCCGGCTGCACGATGCCGTCCTGAGCCTCTCGCAGACCCTCGCGCCGCTCTACGAGTCGAACCCGTTCGACGCGGCGGGGCCGGCGGTCCTGCCCGAGTCGACCCGGGGGATCGCCCGGCTCCTCGACGCGCTCATCCACGGCGGCGAGGAGAACGCGAGGCTGGACGAGGGCGACCAGAAGAGGCAGCGGGAGCGGGCGCCGATCGCCTGCGACAGGGCAGAGGGGCAGGGAGCGCCGGTCTGCGCCCTCGCGAGCATCTGGGGGCGCCGGGGCTATCGCTCGGCGGAGGTGGGGCTCGGCATGGCGGGCGCGGCGCTCGCGTACCCCGGGCTGCGCCCGATGACCGTGGCGGCGCTCGACGTGCTCGGCCCCGGCGGCCCGGGGGCGCCCGCGCTCCAGGCGCTGCTCGCGGCCGGCGAGCAGGAGCTGGCCACGCTGTCGCTGCCGGAGCGGGAGCCGCTCGCGGTCGACGCCGCCACCGCGCAGCCGAGCCGCCCGCGCACGACCCTGGAGCTCGCGCAGGCGGCGCTGCTCGCGGAGCACCCCGGGCTCGCCGCGCCGCCGTCGATCTTCATCACCCGCCGCGATGGGCGCGGGTGGGTGCTCCCCCAGGGCGAGGGGGTCCCCGCGCCGTTCGCCGACGAAGACCGCGACGGCCTCGCCGACATCGACGCGGCCGGCAGGTTCGTGGACCGGAGCGGCGCGCCGCTCGCGATCGAACCGCCGTTCGCCATCCCCGGCGTCACCGAGCCGCCGCGGGACCAGTTCGGGCGCCTCTCGCCGGAGCTCTACGCCTACGTCGACACCTCCCGCACCGTCCTCGGCGCGGCGCTGCGGTCGATCGTGCCGCTCGTCGACGCGACCCGGTACGCGGGCAAGGGCGATCCGGAGCCGTGGAAGACCGAGCACGAAGGGCTCATGTACGCGCTGTCCGGCGCGTACCTGCTCTTCGGCGACCGCGAGGAGGCCCGCTACGACGCCCGCCGCGGCAGGATCGTGCCCGCGGGCGAGCGGTGCGACGGCTGCCTGTCGTACCGCCGCTTCCGCGGCGAGGACTCGCCGCTCGCCGACCTCGCGCACGCGGTCGGCCAGGTGCTCGCCGACAAGGACTCGGACGTCCTCCTGCTCACGCTCATCGATCTGCTCGAGAACCGCGAGGCGGAGCTCGCGCGCATGACCGCCGCGGCGCTGCGCATCCGGGATGTCGCCCGCGAGCACGACCGGCTGGCCGCCCAGGGCAAGGAGGCGCCCGCGCGGATCGACGAGAAGGCGCCGCTCTGGGACGAGCTCTCGGCGGTGCTCGGCAGGGCCGTCGAGCAGCCGGGGCTCGTGGCGCGCTTGATCGGGGCGCTCGGGAGCGACGCGCTCCTCGCCTCGCGCGGCGGCGCGCGGCACGCGGGCGACGCGATCGCGGCGATGCTCACGACCCGCGACCGGTACGCGTACAACCCGGCGCAGCTGAACGGCCCGGCGATCAACCTCACGGTCGGGGCGCCGACGATCGCCGCGCCGCGGACGCCGGTGGATCAGACGAAGCCGAAGATCGGCGACAACCGCTCGGGCATGGAGCGGCTGATGCAGCTCATGCACGACACCGCCGGCGTCAGGCAGTGCAACAAGGAGGGCGCGGTGGTCAGCGTCTTCGAGGTCACTGTGCCCTTCGTCGAGTACGCCGAGTGCGAGCTGTTCCAGATCGACAACCTGGCGGCCTTCTACCTCGACTCGCTCCTCCCGGAGGGGCACGACAAGAAGGCGGTGCTCGAGGTCAAGCCGACGGTCCTCGCGCTCGCCGTGACGGACTCGGTGCTCGAGTCCTCGAGCGGCATCCACGGCTTGACGAGCCATCCCACCCCGGCCGCGCTGAACCGCCTCATCTATTTCGGAGCCGACTCGGACAGGTTCCCGGCGCTGCAGGATCTGGATCCCTTCCGGGCGCTGTCGGGAGCGGGCGGGAACCTGACGACGAACCTGTTCATCTCCGGGACGCTCGAGCCGGCCGGCACGATCCATTGCCCGAGGAACGCGCTGGGCGTGAACGAGTGCAGCTCCTCCGAGGGCCTGATCCGGGGGCGCCACCCGGGGACGGCCTTCTTGCTGGAGCAGCTCGGGCTCGGCGAGTACCTGAGCCCCATCGTGGCGGCGTTCGCCGAGGTCGCCCCGGATTCCACGGGGGAGGACCTCCTGATCGATCTCTTCAGCACGGCGTACCATCACTGGCCGGGCAAGCAGCACGGGCCGGAGTGCATCAAGGCCGGCTCGCCCAAGACCAACACCGCGTACTGCTCGGAGGCAGGGGCCAGCTCGTACGAGCCGCTCATGGCCGACGCGCTCCGGGCCAAGGACGTCCTCGCGTCGTCGGTGGCGTTCGCCCGGATGGCGCGCGACACGTCCGTGACCGTGCGGCGCGGCCCCGCGGCAGATCGGCCGTTGACGAAGGCGCAGGTCCTCGAGAAGCTCGCGCGCACCCTCTTCAGCACCCGCTACGCGGCCGGCGTGGGCATGGTCGACCGCTGGGGGAAGAAGAAGGCCACGTGGGCGGATGGTCGCGTCCAGGACCAGCTCACCGTGTTCACCCTCCTCGCCGGCGCTCTGAACGGCATCGACGCACGCTTCGCGCAGCGGAATGCGCCGGACGCCGCCGAGCGAGAGGGCCAGTGGAAGCGCGGCGTGGACGAGCTCGTCGATGCGCTGCTCGCGGTCGAGGGGTCGGGGCCTGAGGCCCGGTTCAAGAACCGCGCGCTCCCGAGGATGGGCGCCCTCGTCCTGCGCGTCCTCCGCGAGCAGCTGAACGCCCACTGCCCCGATCGCGAGACGACGGGGCGGTGCGCCTGGGCGCAGAAGGAGCTCGGCGCGACGGTGAGCGACCTCCTGGGCCACCCGCTGTTCGCCGCCGCCGTCGACGTGATGGAGGCAGTCCGCGCCCACGAGCCGGCGCGACGGGAGATCGAGCGGTTCCTCACAACCCTGCTCGACGCGGACGCAGCCGGCGCCCCGTTCCAGGCGCTCTCGACGACGCTCGCCGACGGCCTCCAGCTCCTCGCCAACGACGACGGCTCGCGCCGGATCCTGAAGGCCGCGTCGACCGCGCTGACCCCGGCGGGGGGCGCCGGCGGGCCAGGCGCGGCCGACGCGGGGCTCAACGCGCTGAAGGCGCTCAACGACGATCGCTACGACAGGTATCACGCGATGGAGCACGTGCTCCCGGCGCTCGTGACGCCGATGGCGGACGGCCGAGCGCCGCTCGACGTGTTCCTCGACGCGTTCGCGGACGTGAACCGCATCGAGGCCGGGAGCGGCGCGCCGCTGACGGCGGAGGACTACCGGCAGCTGTTTGTCTCGGCCAGGGACTTCCTGACGGACGAGACTCGCGGGCTCGAGCAGATCTACGCCATCGTCAAGAACCGGCCGCACGAGTGATCCACGTGCAAAAGCCCACGATCCGCGCCGTGCTCTCCGTGGCGTCCGCCGCGGGGGCGCTCCTCCTGCCCGCGGGCGACGCCGTCGCCGCCGGGCTGTACTTCACCGACCGCGGCGTCCGCCCGTCGTCCCGCGGCGGGGCGTACATCGCCGGAGGCGACGATCTCGGGGCGATCGCCTACAACCCCGCGGGCGTCTACGAGGCCGGCACCCAGGTGCTGTTCGACGTCGGGCTCTTCGAGTGGCGCAGCCGGCACACGCGCCAGGCGATCGTACGCCAGGTCGATCCGAACACCGGCGAGCCGACGGGCGCGAGCTTCGTGCAGACGATGGATCCGGTGACCGGCAGCGCGCCGGTGCTGCCGATCCCCACGCTGGCGGCGTCCTTCAAGGTCGACCCGCGGTGGGTCGTCTGGGGCGGGATGTGGGCGCCGTACGCGGCCCTCTCCAGCTATCCGGAGCAGGTGAACGGCATGCCGGCGCCCCAGCGCTACGCGCTGCTCACGCTCGAGGGCTCCGCGCTCGCGCTCCTGGGGGTCGGGGCGGCGTACGCGCCGTCGCCCGAGTGGCGCTTCGGCGCCGGGCTCGGCGCGCTGGTCGGCACGTTCAACAGCCGGATGGTGGTCTCCGGGTGCCTCCCGGAGCGGATGTTCTGCGCGCCCGAAGATCCGGAGTGGGACATCCATTCCGAGCTCAGCGTCGCGCCCATCGTGGCGCCCACGGGCCAGCTCGGGGCGCTCTTCGTCCCGACGCCGCGCTGGCGTGTCGGCCTGGCCTTCCAGCTGCCCATCTGGGTGCGCGCGCCGGCCAAATTCAGGGCGCGGCTCCCCGCGGCGCCCGTCTTCGAGCGCGCCGTCCAGGAGGGCGAGGACGCCGACGTCGCGTTCGATCTGCCGTGGGTCCTCCGCGCCGGCGTGGAGGCGCGGGTCGTGGACGACCTGCGCGTGGAGCTCGGGCTCGGCGTCGAGGGCTGGAGCATGCACGACGACATCCTCGTCGAGCCCGACGGCGTGGTGCTCCGGAACGTCGCCGGCTTCCCAGAGGCGTTCCGCGTGCCAGCCGTCTCGTTCCCGCGGCGGTTCGAGAACTCACTCTCGGCGAGGCTCGGGGGCGAGTATTCCTTCGACCTCGCGGGCGCGCGGTGGGATCTGCGCGCCGGCGTGAGCCTCGAGCAGAGCGCCGTCCCGCCCGAGTACCTGTCGGTCCTCACGATCGACGCGACCAAGCTGACGACGGCGGCCGGCCTCGGCGTCCACCTCGGCCGGTGGCGCCTCGACGCGAGCTACGCGCACGCCTTCGCCGCGGACGTGAGGGTCGATCCGAGGGAAGCGCGGCTCCCGCAGGTGAGCCCGGTGCGGGCCAATCCGCCGGAGGACCCGAACACCATCAATGGCGGCGCCTACAGCGCCCGGGCGAACGTCGTCGGGCTCGGCGTCGCCTACACGTTCGAGGCAGCGGGGAGCGGCGTTACCCGGCCCGCAGCTCGCGCAGCCGCTCCGTGAGCCGGGGGCCGTCCAGCCAGCTCAGGTCCTTGTCCACGCTCGTCTCGATGTGGTTACTGACCTGCTTGCTCACCGTGCCGCGGAGCAGGCCCAGGAAGTGAGGCGGCGCGATGAGCACCAGCGTCTCGTAGGCGTGCTCGTTCAACCCCTTCTCCAGCACCTCCGCGAGCTCCTGGGCGAACTTCTGCTTCTCGACCTCCTTGGGATCGGTGTCGGGAGCGGCGCCGGGACGGCCGAGGTATTGGCCCCCTGCGCCGTTGCCGAGGCTGCCGTTCCCGCTGGAGGTGCCGTTCGGCTTGCGGCCGTACGCGTCGGCCATCAGATCCCGCACGCGCGCCCGGCTCTCGTCATGGTTGTATGACTCGAGCAGGGTGAAGCCCTTGCCCGCAGGCTCTTCGCGATAGAGCTGGGCGCGGCTTGCGTCGGAGACCAGGATCCACGTCTTCCGTGCTGCCTTTTTTGCCATAAGCCTCCACGGGGGAATCAACCCTTCCTTGGTTTACGTTAAAGACCGACCCCACGCGGCGCAAGCGGCCGGAGGGCCGAGTCCGGCGCAATTCGGCCGGATCGCACCCCGAGAGGAAGGCTCCAGCAGACTCGACAACCCGCTCTCGGCCTGAATTCGTGGAGAACGAGAGGGGGAGAGCGGCGCTCGGGAGGTGGTTGACCGCGAAATACGGTGTTTGGTGTACTGCGCGTGTCCAGCGACCTCGGCCGCGCTCGTTGACCGCCGGTCAACGGAACCGGTCGGTCGCCTCGACCAGCTCGTGCAGGATGCCCGGCTCCATCGCCGAGTGCCCTGCGTCCGCCACGATGCGCAGATCGGACTCGGGGAACGCGCGGTGGAGCGCCCACGCGCTCTCCGGCGGACAGACGACATCGTAGCGGCCCTGCACGATGACGGTCGGGATATGGCGGATCCGGTGCACGTCGTCGAGCAGCTGCGTCTCCGCCGTGAAGAACCCCTTGTTCATGAAATAGTGGCACTCGATCCGGGCGAACGCGAGGGCGAAATCATCACCTGACGTCTTCGCGACGAGCTCATGGTTCGTGAACAGGCAGCTCGTCCGCCCCTCCCAGACGCTCCACGCGCGCGCCGCCCGCTGCTGCAACCCGGGGTCCGGGCTCGTGAGGCGCCGGTGGTACGCCGTGAGCAGGTCGTCCCGCTCGGCCTCGGGGATGAACGCGAGGTACTCCTCCCACGCGTCGGGGAAGATGGCGCTCGCGCCCCGCTGATAGAACCAGTCGAGCTCCTGCTTCCGCAGGAGGAAGATGCCGCGCAGCACGAGCTCCGTCACCCGCTCCGGGTGCCGCTCGGCGTAGGCCAGCGACAGCGTGCTCCCCCACGAGCCGCCGAACACCTGCCAGCGCTCGATCCCGAGGTGCTCGCGGAGCTTCTCCATATCCTCGACGAGGTGCCAGGTGGTGTTCTCCTCCAGGCTCGCGTACGGCGTGCTCCTGCCGCAGCCCCGCTGGTCGAAGAGCACGATCCGGTAGGCGGCCGGGTCGAAGAAGCGCCGCTGCTTCGGCTCCGTGCCGCCCCCGGGGCCGCCGTGCACGAAGACCACCGGTTTGCCGCGCGGATTGCCCGATTCCTCGAAATAGATCTCGTGAAGATCGGAGACGCGCAGCCTCCCGGCGCGGTACGGCTCGATCTCGGGATACAGCGTTCGCCTCTGGGTGCCTGTCGTCGTCATGCCGCTCCCGTTCGTCGGCCGACGTCGCGCGTCGCGCGCGCCGGCGCGTCCCCTGCGCGCCCAGCGTACGCGAAGGCGCGCCGGGAGGGGAGAGGGCGTGGACGGGGGACGGCAGGTCGCGGCGGGGGGCGGCGAGGGACGGCAGGTCGGGGGGCGCGGGAGGCTCAGCTGGGCTGCGCGGCCGCGCGCGGCGCGGTCTTCTCCGCGCCGCCCGCGCCGCCCGCGCCGGCGTAGAGCGCCTCGATCACGGGCCCGTACTTCTGGAGGGCCACGCGCCGCTTCAGCTTCAGGGTCGGCGTCAGCATCCCGTTCTCCGCCGTGAAATCCTCGGCCGCGAGGGCGATCTGCTTGATCCTCTCGAAGGACTTGAAATCGGACGCGTACCTGTCGACCTCCGCCTGGACGTGCGCGACCACCCGCGGGTGCTTCAGCATCGCGTCCGTCGACTCGAACGAGAGCCCCTCGGCCCGCGCCCATTCCGTGAGCGCCGCCATCTCGGGCACGATCAGCGCCACGTTGAAGGGGCGGTTGTCGCCGTGGACCATCGCGCCGTTGATCAGCGGAGACAGCTTGAGCTTCTCCTCGAGCGGGGCCGGCGCGATGTACTTGCCGTTCTCCAGCTTGTACTGCTCCTTGATGCGGCCCGTGACGAAGAGGTAGCCGTCGTCGTCGAGGTAGCCCAGATCGCCTGTGCGGAAGCCGCCGTCCTCCGTGAAGACGGCCTTGTTCTCCTCGTCGCGCTTGTAATAGCCCACCATGACGTTCGGGCCGTAGACCACGATCTCTCCCTGCTTCGGGTCGTGCGTCTCCGACCTGTCGATGACGACCTTCACGCCCGGGATCGGCTTGCCCACGCTGCCGAGGCGGCGGGCTCCCGGGTAGTTCACGGCGACGACGGGCGATGTCTCCGTGAGGCCGTACCCCTCGAAGACGGTGATGCCGAGCGCGTCGACGAACTCGGCCACCTCATAGGCGAGCGCCGCCCCGCCGCTGATGGCGTATTTCAGCTTGCCGCCGACATTGGCGCGTATCGTCGAGAAGATGACGCGGTCGGCCACGGCCAGCGCGAGCCGCTCGACGAGGCCGAGGGGCTCGCCCTTCCGCTGCTTCGTCGCGGCGCGCATCCCGGCGCGGAACAGGGCCTGGATGACCGCGGGCTTCCCCGCCATCTTCTTCTTCACGCCCTCGTAGATGCGGTTGAAGATCCGCGGGACGCTCATCAGCACGGTGGGGTGCACCTCGCCGAGGTTCGCGAGGATCTTGTCGACCGACTCGCTGAGCGCCATCGACGCGCCCACCGTGATCATCACGTGGAGCTCGCCGGTGTGGCCGAACGAGTGGGCCCACGGGAGGAACGAAAGGCTCCGATCGTCGCCGCCGAAGGGGATGAGATCCAGCACCGCGCAGACGTTGGAGGCGATGTTGCCGTGCGACAGGATCACCCCCTTGGGGTTGCCGGTCGTGCCCGACGTGTAGATGAGGCACGCCGTGTCCTTCGATGTCGGCTGGATGGCCGGGGCCGGGCTCCCCTCGCCCGCGGCGAGGAGCTCCTTGTACGAGCTGATCTTCGCCCCGGGAACGCCGTCTCTCGCCCCGTCGGGGTCGAACAGACAGACGACGTGCTTCAGCGAGGGCGCCTTCTCGGGGAGGTCCTTGCATTTCCCGTAGATCTGCGGCGTGGCGACGATCGCGGCCACGGCCTCGCAATCGTTGATGATGAACGCCCACTCGCTCGGGAGCTGCGCCTCGTACATCGGCACGACGGCGACTCCCATGCTGAAGCAGGCGTAAGCCGAGACCGCCCACTCGACGCGGTTGTTGGAGATGAGGGCCACCCGATCTCCCCGCTGGACCCCGAGCGACGCCAGCCCACCGCGGAACCTGGCGACGAGCTGCCCGAACTCCGCGTACGTGATCCAGTCCCAGCGGCCATCGGTCTTCGTGCCGAACACCGGCCGGTGGCCATGACGCTTCAGCGCGCGATCGAGCAGGTCTACCAGATTCTCCAGTTTCGCCATCGGTCTCCTCCCGAGCTGATTGTTAACATGGTATTGCGCCGCGTCCGTGTCCTTTTGGCGGCGCGCGACGCCGGCTGTCGTCGCGCCGCCGCTGAGGCTGCCTCGCGCGGGGTTGGCGATGGGGGAGCGCTCGCGCGGCGCTGGCGACGGAGGGCGGCCGCGGGGCTGCTGGAGACGGAGGGGGCTGCGCGGAGGCTGGAGACGGAGGGCGACCGTGGGGCGGGTGCGGCGGCTGGAGAGGGCGAGGGGAGCGGCGCGCGGCGCGCGGCGTCGACGGACGCGGCTCCTGGCGCGCGAGGTGGCGGCCTCGGGCCCCTTCTGTTAGAGCGTGCATCGCTTCGATGCCCCGGTATTCGATCACGACGTTCGGCTGTCAGATGAACGTGCACGACTCCGAGCGGATGCACGACGTGCTCCGCTGCGCCGGCTACACGGAGGCCGGCAGCGCCGACGAGGCGGACGTGCTCGTGCTCAACACGTGCAGCGTGCGCGAGAAGGCCGAGCAGAAGCTGCGGAGCGAGGTGGGTCGGCTCGCGCGCTGGAAGCGGGAGCGCGCGGACCGGGTGCTCGTCGTGGCGGGCTGCGTGGCGCAGCAGGAGGGGGAGCGCCTCCTCAAGCAGATGCGCGCGATCGACGTCGTGGTAGGGCCCGACAACATCCCGGAGCTGCCCGGCCTGCTCGGCGACCTCGCGATCGGCGGGCTGCCGATCGCGCGCACGGTGTTCGACCTCGACGCGCCCCGGTTCCTCGTCGCATCGCCGCCGTCGCCGCCGTCGCCCGCGTCCTCCTCCTCGCCGCGCGCCGCGCCGACGGCGTTCGTGACCGTCATGAAGGGCTGCGACGAGCGCTGCTCGTTCTGCATCGTCCCCTACACCCGCGGGCCGGAGCGGTACCGGCCGAGCGACGAGATCGTCGCCGAGATCGCGGCGCTCGTGGCGGCGGGGACGCGCGAGGTCACGCTGCTCGGCCAGACGGTGAACAGCTACAGCGACCCGCTCGGCGCGCTGCCGCGGGCCCCGGGCGCGAGCGCGGACGACCCGGACGAGAGCGAGTTCGCGGCGCTGCTCCGGCGCGTCGCGGCCGACGTCCCCGGCCTCGCGCGCCTGCGCTACACGAGCCCGCACCCGCGGCACCTCACGCCCTCGCTCGTCCTCGCCCACGCCGAGCTCCCGGCGCTGCCGCGCCACGTGCACATGCCGGTGCAGTCGGGCAGCGATCGGGTCCTCCGGCGGATGATCCGCCGCTACACGCGCGCCGAGTATGTCGCGAGGACGCGGGCGCTCGTGGAGGCGGTCCCGGGGCTGACGCTCTCGACCGACATCATCGTCGGCTTCCCTGGCGAGACGGAGGACGACTTCGCGGCGACGCTGTCGCTCGTGCGCGAGGTGGGGTTCAAGGGGCTGTTCGGCTTCAAGTACTCGCGCCGGCCGCACACGCCCGCGCTGAAGCTGCCGGACGACGTGCCCGAGGGCGTGAAGGGCGAGCGGCTCGCGCGCCTGTTCGAGGAGAGCGAGGCGCTGCTCGCCGCCCACCTGTCGGCCCTCGTGGGGACGACGCAGGAGGTGCTCGTCGAGGGGCGCGACAAGGAGCGGGGGCACGGCGGAGCCGGCGGCGCGCTCTGGTCCGGCCGGACGGGGCGCCACGAGATCGCGCACATCGAGGGCGCCGGGGAGCTCGATCTGCTCGGCGAGGTCGTCGAGGTCTCGATCGCGCGGGCGAACAAGCACTCGCTGCAGGCCGAGCTCACCGAGGCGGCGCGCGCCGCGGCCCAGCCACGGCAGCGGGGCGGCCTGGAGGCGCGGCCCGCCCGACGCTCGCTGCCGGTGGTCGCGGCCGAGGGCGGCTGACGTGGCGCTCGTCCTGGACCTCGGCGGGGTGTCCCCGCGGCTCGGGCGCGACGTGTTCCTCGCGCCGAACGCGACGGTGATCGGCGACGTCGAGCTCGGCGACGAGGCGAGCGTGTGGTTCGGCGCGGTGCTGCGCGGGGACATCGGCGCGATCCGCGTCGGCCCGCGGACCAACGTGCAGGATCTCGCGTGCCTGCACCTGACGGGCGGCGTCTCGCAGACGATCGTCGGCGCCGACGTGACCATCGGCCACAGCGCGATCCTGCACGGCTGCCTCGTCGGCGACGGGTGCCTGATCGGGATGGGCAGCATCGTGCTCGACAACGTCGAGATCGGCGAGCGCTCGGTGATCGCGGCGGGCGCGGTGGTGCCGCCGGGGCGGGTGATCCCGCCGCGCTCGATGGTGCGCGGCAACCCGGCCCGGGTGGTGGGCGAGGTGCGGCCGGACCAGGCCGAGCTCGGGAAGCTGGGCGCCGCGGGCTACGTGGAGAACGCGCGGCGCTTCCGGGCGGCGCTCGCCGGCGAGGCCGTCGAGCCGCCGGAGGTCGCGGCGCGCCTGGTGATGCGAGAGGTGAGGAAGCCATGAACATCACGGTGAACGGGGAAGCGCGCGACGTGCCGGCGGCGCTCACGGTGCGGAGGCTCGTCGAGCTGCTCGGGCTGACCGAGGGGCCGGTGGCGGTGGAGCGCAACGGCGAGGTGGTGCCGCGCGCCGAGCACACGGCCGCCGAGATCGCCGAGGGGGACGTGATCGAGATCGTCCATTTCGTCGGCGGCGGCTGAGGCCTTTCGGCGCCCTTGACGTTCTGACGGTTTTTTCTCTTCTCAACGGTCTGGCGATCTTCCAGATCGTCCGCGATCCGGGTAGCATGGCGAGCTGCCGTGGATACGAGGGCCCTCGTTCTGGTCTTGGCGCTCGGCGGGTCGGCCGGCGTGGGCGCCGCCGTGGGGGTGCGCCATGCGTTGCCGGCCTCTCCGGTGGTCCGCGGCCTCTCGGTCGGCGAGCGCTTCCTGCCGGACGGCGCCGCGCCGGCGGCCTGGCTCGCGGCGCGGCGTGACGCGCTTCGCGAGCGCGTGGTCCGGCTGCGCCATGACGACGTGGAGCTCACCGCGACGCTCGGCGAGGCGGGCGTCGAGGTCGACGTCGACGAGACGCTCGCGGCGGCGCTGCGCGTCGGCCACGAGGGGCCCTGGGCGCGGCGGCTCCGGGAGGCCCGGCAGGCGCGGCGCGGCGAGATCGACGTGCCGCTCGCCTGGGCCGTCGACGAGCCGCGGGCGCGGGCGTTCCTCGAGCGGCTCGCCCCGCAGATCTACCGGGCGCCCGTGGACGCGCGGCTCGACCTCGCGAACCGGCGCAAGATCCCGGAGCAGGCCGGCCGGGCGCTCGACGTCGAGGCCTCCCTCGCGGCGCTGCGGGCCGGGGAGCACGGCGACGAGGAGCTCATCGAGCTCGCCGTCCGGCAGGTCTTGCCGCAGGTCGAGGTCGCCGACCTGGTGAGCGTCGACGTCACGAGGGTCGTCGCGGCCTACGAGACGAAGTTCAAGCAGCTCGGCAAGGAGGCGGGGCGCGCCCGCAACATCAGGAACGCCGCGTCCAAGATCGACGGCACCATCCTGGCCCCGGGCGATACCTTCTCGTTCAACGCCCACGTCGGCCCCCGGACGGCCAAGAACGGGTTCACGATCGCCCCGGAGATCCTGGGGGACGAGACCGTCCCCGGCTACGGCGGGGGGACGTGTCAGGTCTCGAGCACGCTCTACGCCGCGTCGCTCTTCGGCGCGCTCGACACGCCGGATCGCCAGAGCCACTCCCGCCCGAGCGCCTACATCCCCATGGGGCTCGACGCGATGGTGACCTACCCGGAGTCGGACCTGAAGATCAGGAACACGCTCCCGTTCCCGATCATGATCCACGCGTATCTCCCCGAGCCGACGGTGCTCCGCGTCGAGATCCTGGGCGGAGACCCCGTGGCGGAGGTCGAACACCACGTCTCGGCCGAGCACACCGACGATTTCATCCGGCGCATCTACGTGAAGTCCGAGCTCTCCGAGGGCAAGGTGAAGCGCCACCAGAAGGGCTCGTGCGGATACGACGTGAGGTCCTTCGTCTCGATCCGTTACAAGGACGGCAGGGCCTCGGAGCGCAGCTATTCGAGCGAGTACAAGCCCGCGCCGGAGGTCTTCTGGGTCGCGCCCGACTACGACCCGCAGGCGCTGCCGGCGCTCCCCGAGCACGCGAAGGCGGTGGAAGAGCTCCGCGAGGGCGAGGCCCCCGCTGCGGGGGGCCAGGGCGGCGCCTACTCGATGTGAGGCCGGTCGAGGGCGCCGGACCCCTCGGCGAGCGGCTCAGTGCCCCGCGGACGCGGGGCCGCCCCGTCCCTTCCCCAGCAGGAGCACCAGCGGGAGCGTGGCGAGGACCAGCACCGCCGTGACCCAGAACGTGTCGTTGAACGACATGACGGCGGCCTGCATGTTCACGATCCCGTCGAGGACGTGGAGCGCCTTGTCGCGCGCGTCCGCCAGATCGAACCCCTTCGCGGCGAAGCCCGCGGTGTACGCGGCGACGCGCTCCAGGGTCTTCGGGTCGCTCGCCCCCATGTCGCTCACAAGGACCGCCCGGTGGAACGCTTGCCGGTCGGCGAGCACGGTGGTGAGCAAGGCGACCCCGACGCTGCCCCCGAGCTGCCGCGTCAGGCTGTAGAGGCCGGTCGCGGCGGCGATGTCCTTCTTGGGGAGCGGCCCCAGCGTGGCCATGCTCAGCGGCAGGAACATCAGCGTCGTGCCGAACGACCGGATGATCAGCGGCCAGAACAGGTCGCCCGAGCCCGTCATCGGGGTCAGCGTCTGGAGCTGGAAGAGCGCCGCGAGCAGGATGAGCCCCCCGACCACGAGGAGCACGCGCGGGTCGAACCGGTTCAGCAGCCGCGCCACGAGCGGCATCGAGAAGGCGGAGGCCAGCGCGCCGGGGAGCAGGAGCAGGCCGGTCTGCTGCGACGTGAAGCCGAGGATCGACTGGGCGAAGATGGGCACCGCGAAGAGCGCGCCGTAGAGGCCCATGCCGATGACGGCGGACAGGAGGCTGCCCGCCCAGAGCGAGCGGTACCGGAGCACGCGCAGGTCGACGATCGGGCTTTTTGACGTGAGCTCGCGGTGGATGAACAGGGCGAGGCTCACGGCCGCCACCGCGGAGAACGCGAGGATGAACGGCGAGTCGAACCACGCCTCGGAGTGCCCCTCCTCGAGCACCGTCTGCAGCGAGCCGACGCCGGCCGCGAGCAGGGCGATCGCGAGCCAGTCGACGCCGCCGCGCTCCCGCTCGCCCGCGGCGTCCGGGGGCAGGAAGGCCAGGCACATGAGCACGGCCGCGATGCCGAGCGGGACGTTGATGAAGAAGATCCAGCGCCAGTCGATGTTCGTGACGATGTAGCCGCCGAGCGTCGGCCCGATGGTGGGGCCGGCGATGACGATGGCGGAGAAGAAGCCCTGCGCCATCGCCTGCTCGTGCTTCGGGAACGTCTCGAACAGGATCGACTGCGCCTTCGCGAGCAGGCCGCCGCCGCCGAGCCCCTGGAGCACGCGGGCGACGATGAGCATCGGGAGGCTGTGGGCGACGCCGCAGAGCACCGACGCCGCGGTGAAGGCGACGAGCGAGAAGACGAAGTAGCGCTTCTTGCCGAAGCGGTGCCCGAGCCACGCGGTGAGCGGCAGGATGATGACATTCGCGATGGCGTAGCTCGAGACGACCCAGCTCACCTGCGTGAGCGTGGCGCCGAGCGAGTTCTGCATCTCGGTGAGCGCCACGTTGACGATGCTCGTATCGACGATCTCGAGGAGCGCGCCGAGGGCCACCGCCACGGCCACGAGCCACCTGTTCGCGTTGGCGGGCGCGTCGGCGTACGCCGGCGGGGCCGCGATAGCCACCTCTGCCATGGCTCCCTCCTCATCCCTATTTGCTCGTGTCGACCGCCAGCTCGACGCTCATCCCGGGGCGCAGCACGACGTCGGGCGGCGCGTCGTGGACGTGGATCCGCACCGGCACCCGCTGGACGACCTTCGTGAAGTTGCCGGTCGCGTTGTCCGGCGGCAGCAGGCTGAAGCGCGCGCCCGTGGCGGCGGAGAAGCTCTCGATCTCGCCGTGCACCGTCACGCCGGGGTAGGCGTCGATCGACACGCGCGCGGGCTGGCCGACGTGCATGTGCGCGAGCTGCGTCTCCTTGAAGTTGCCGGTCACCCAGACCTGCCGCGCCGGGACCAGCACGCCCACGGCCTGGCCCGCCGAGACCATCTGCCCGACCGAGAGGGTCTTCTTCGACACGGTGCCGTCCTGGGGCGCGACGATGCGCGTGTACGAGAGCTCGAGCGCGGCCAGGTCCCGCGCGGCCTGCGCGGTCTCCACCTGGGCGTGGGCCACGCGGGCGCGGGCGCGCGCCTGCGCGATGAACGCGTCGACGTTGCTGGCCTGCTGGACCTTCGCGTTCGCCTCCTCGACCCGGCTCCACGCCTGCGTTGTCGTCGCCCGGAGCGCCGCGAGGCGCGCCTTCGCCTGCTCGAGCGACGCGCGGGCGACGTCGACGGACGCCTGCAGCTGGTCGAGCTGGGCCTGCGCGAGCGCCCCGGTCTCCACGAGCTTGCTCGCGCGGTCCCGCTCGAGCGTGGCCTGCTCCAGGGTCGCCGTCGTCGAGGCGACCTGCGCCTCGCCCTCGGCGATCTGCTGCTTCGACGCGGTCGCGCTGCTCGCCGCGCCGTGCAGCGAGGCCTCGGCCACCGACTTGTTGCTGCGCGCGTTGGTCTCGGCGATGCGCTCGTCGGCGTCGGCCGCGTCGGCGCTCGCCCTGGCCGCCGAGAGGCTCGCCTCCGCCTGCGCGAGCCGCGCGCGCGCGGGGTCGGCGTCGAGCTCGGCGAGCACGTCGCCCGCCTTCACCGCTTGATTTTCCGCGAAGAGGACCTTCACGACCACGCCGGCCGCGCGCGCGGGGACCGACACCACCTCCGCGTCGATCTGCGCGTCGTCCGTCGCCTCGACCCCGCGGTGGGCGACGTACCAGCCCGCGCCCGCCGCGACGGCGAGCGCGGCGACCGCCGCCATGATGCCGGCCGCCTTGCTCGGCTTCCCGGCCTTGACCGCCCCGGAGATCGCCTCCGGGGCCGCCCCCGGCTCTCGAGGGAGAGCGCTCGTCGTCGTGGACATGGTCGCCGCTTGCTCCTCGTCGCCCCGACCGCGGCGCATCGAACGGCCGCATCTCTAAGGCAACCTATGGTTGCGATAGTGGTACCACGGGGGCTACCAAAGACAACTGTTTGTTGCCATAGTCGGAGCGAGGCCTCCGGCGCCCACCGACTTGTGCGGTCGTGGTTCCATGGAGCGCCCTCGAGATGCGGAGCGCCATGTCGCCCACCCTGAGAGAGCCGCCCTCGGCTGAGCCCGCCCCCGCGGTGGGGCGCCGTCGGACCGGTGTGCACGGCGCGCGGCACGGGGGCCGCAGCGAGCGCGTGGTGCGGGCGGTGATGCACGCGGCCGCCGCGGAGATCGCGCGCGCGGGCTATGCGGCGCTCCGGGTGGAGGACGTCGCGGCGCGGGCGGGCGTGAACAAGACGACGATCTACCGCCGCTGGCCGACCAAGGCCGAGCTCGTCAAGGCGACGCTGCGCTCGTTCTCCGACGGCCGCCAGGCGCCGCCGGACACCGGCGCGCTGCGGCTCGACTTGCTCGAGCTCGTGCGGCGCTTCGTCGCCGTGGCCTCGACGCCCGAGGGGCAGGGCATCTACCGCATGCTCCTGGCCGAGCTGCACGTGCCGGAGGTCGAGGCGCTCGCCCGCGCGCTCCGCGAGGAGCGCCTCGCCCCGTGGCGGGAGGTGCTCGAGCGCGGCGTCGCGCGCGGCGAGCTGCCGCCGGGCACCGATCTCGACCTCCTGGTGGAGATGATCCGAGGCGTCGTGACGAACCGCCTGTTCCGCCTGCGCGGGCCCGTCGACGCCGGCGCCCTGGAGTCCATCGTCGACGTCGTTGTGCTCGGCGCGAAGGCCGGCGGCGCTCTCCGCCGCGGCCCCGCCGCGCCGGGGGCGCCATAGGCGCAACAGGAGGCCGCCCGGCAGCCATCATGTCCTGCTGGCAACCTTCCTGTCTTCGGCGATGAACCGGGATGAAATCTGCCCTCGAAAAACAGAAGATTAGAGCATCAAGGGATGATCGCGTGGTCTCCGCTGCTCTCCGGGAATAATCCGCTGGACGGCGGATGACGTCGGTGCAAATCGCCGCGGCAGCCGGGGGACCCGGGGTTGAGCCACGGCTCGGCTCGGTCGCGCGCGACAGGCCGGAAGCGAGCCCTCTGCGGGGATCGCAGGAACAGAGGGCAAATGCAGAGGGCGCGAGCACCGGAGACGCGAGGAGGGCCTGGGCGGCCGCCGGGCCGTCGCGAGCTCCTCGCGGGCGCGGGGGCGGCAGCGGGGCTGTTGCTGCTCGGCTGTCGCGGCGAGCCGGTCGACGTGCGCGATCAGGCCGCGATCGCCGCCGGCGGCAGCAGGGGATACGCGGGCCCGGCCGTCGATCTCGCGTTCTGGACAGGCTTCACCGGGGGCGATCGGCTGCCGATGGAGCGGCTCATCGAGCGGTTCAACCGCGAGCACGACAACATCACCGTGCGGATGAGCGTGACCCGGTGGGGCGACTTCTATCAAAAGATGCCGGCCGCGGTCGACAGCGGCCATGGCCCCGACGTGGCCGTCATGCACGCCGATCAGCTGGCCACGGCGGCGGTCCACCGCACCATCCTTCCGCTCGACGAGGTGACCGAGGCGCTCGGCCTCGGCGCAGGCGATTTCTCCGACACGCTCTGGAGCGCGGGCGTCTTCCGGGGCCGCCGTTACGGCGTTCCCCTCGATGTCCACCCCCTCGGCCTCTACTACAACCGCGCCGTTCTGGCCGGCGCCGGCCTCGGCGACGCCGCGCTGCCGCGCTCGCGGCCCGACTACCTGGCGATCCTCGAGCAGCTGAAGCAAAGGGGGGTCCAGGGATCGTGGGTGTCGCCAGCCCTGTTCACCGGAGGGCTGATGTTCCAGTCGCTCCTGTGGCAGGACGGCGGACAGCTGTTCTCGGAGGACGGCGCCCGGGCCACGTTCGACGCCGAGGCAGGCGTCGAGGCGCTGGGCTTCATGCTCGAGCTGATCCAGCGGGGCTACAGCCCGCGCGACGTCGGCCAGGACGCCGACAGCATCGCCTTCACCAACGACCGGAACGCCTTCATCTGGAACGGCATCTGGATGATCAACATCTACAGGGCGACCCCCGGGCTCAAGTGGGGCGTCGCGCCGGTGCCCACCATCGGCGCGCAGCGGGCGGTCTGGGCCAACGCGCATCACCTCGTGCTCGCGCGCCAGCCCTCGGCCGGCGAGCGCCGGCTGCAGGCCTCGGTGGTCTTCCTCGACTGGCTCAGCAGGCACTCCCTCGAGTGGGCGGAGGCCGGCATGGTGCCCGCCCGGCGCGAGGCGCGGGAGAGCGCCGCGTTCCAGCGCATGACCGAGCAGGCGATCTTCGCCGAGCAGCTCCCGGTGGTCCGCTTTCCGCCGGCGATCGCCGGGATCGACGCGGTGCGGGCGTCCACGCTCGATCTCGCGGTGAACGAGGCCGTGCTGCTGCGGGCCACGCCGAGGGCGGCCCTGCGCCGCGCGGCCCGCGAGGCCGACGCGCTGCTCGCGGCCAACCTGAGGAAGTTCGCGAGGGCCCTGTGAGCGCGGTCGACGTACCCCTCGTGGAGCCCGGCCAGGCGGAGGTGGACGGCGGCGCGCAGAGCGCCCCCGGCGTCGGGCAGCTCCGGGGTCGCGGCCCCGCGCGCGCGCGCTGGTGGGCGCCGTACCTGTTCCTCACGCCGTACCTCGCGCTGTTCGGCCTCTTCGTGCTGGCGCCGATCGCCCTCGGGGTGTGGATAAGCCTTCACGACTGGGACCCGTTCCTGCCGTCGAGTCCGTGGGTCGGGCTCGACAACTATGCTGACCTGTTCCGGTCCGGCTCGCCGAGCCGAGGCAACTTCTGGCGCGCGCTGCGGGCCACAGCCCTCTTCACGGCGCTGAGCGTGCCTGTCCTTGTGACGCTCCCGCTGCTCCTCGCCCTCGCGCTCGACCGGAGCTTTCCCGGGCGATCGCTCTTCCGGGCCCTGTTCTTCGCGCCTTACGTGCTCGGCGTGGCGGTCGTGGCCCTCGTGTGGCGCCTGTTGCTCGACCCCCACGTCGGCGTCATCAACCACCTGCTGGGGAAGGTGGGATTGCCCGCCGGCACGGGATGGACCACGGCGGTCCCCTGGGTGTGGGTCTCTCTGGTGGGCATGACGGTCTGGTGGACGCTCGGATACAACACCGTGATCTACCTGGCCGGGCTGCAGAACATCCACCGGGAGCTCTACGACGCTGCCCGCATCGACGGCGCGACCCGCTGGCAGCTGTTCCGCCACGTCACCCTGCCTGGGCTCAGGCCGGTGGTCATGTTCGTCGTGATGATGACCGTCCTCGGGTCGGCCAACATGTTCGGACAGGCCTACCTGGTCACCGGGGGCGGACCTGGGAGCGAGACCCGCACTGTCATCATGTACATCGCCGAGGAGGGGTTCCGGAGCTTCCGGCTCGGCGCCGCGGCGGCCATGAGCTACGTCCATGCCTTGCTCCTCGCGCTCGTGAACCTCGGCATGGTCCTCCTGTTCTTCGGCCGGGGCGGCGACGAGGAGGCTCGATGAGGCTCCCGCGGGTCCAGGGGAGCTGCCCCGTCCGCCGCCTGCAGGTCTGGAGAGCGCTCTCGTATGCTGCGCTGATCCTCCTCGCCGTGATCTACCTCGCCCCGGTGATCTGGATGGCGCTCACGTCGCTCAAGTCGCCGTACGAGGCGACGGCGATGCCGCCCACGCTCCTGCCCGCGCGGGTGACCGTCGAGAGCTACGAGGCGCTCGCGCGCTCGGGCTCCCAGGCGCCGGTGCTCCGCTGGCTCCTGAACAGCGTCCTTTCCGCCGTGGCGCACGCGCTGCTCGTGCTGGCCACGGCGGCCCCGGCGGCGTACGCGCTCGCGCGCATGGAGTTCCGCGGCAAGCGGCTCGTGCTCGCCGCGGTCCTCGCCACGCTGTTCGTCCCGCCGATCCTGTTCCTGCCTGCGAATTATCTCATCGTCAGGTCCCTCGGCTGGCTCGACAGCCTCCCGGCGCTCGTCGTGCCGCCGGCCGCTTCGGCGTTCGGCGTCCTCTTCCTGCGCCAGTTCTTCCTCGGTTTCCCGCGAGAGCTCGAGGAGGCGGCGGCGCTCGACGGCGCCACCCGGCTCCAAGTGCTCTGGAAAATTGTTTTGCCTCTGTCGAAGCCGGCCCTGGCCACGCTGGCCGTGCTCAGCGTGCTGAGCAACTGGAACGACTTCCTCTGGCCCATCTACGTGCTGTTCAACCCCGAGAAGCTCACGCTGTCGCCCGGCCTCGCGCTGCTGCAGGCGGCTCACTCCACCGACTACGCCCTCGTTGCGGCGGGCGCGGTGGTCGCGAGCGTCCCGATCCTCGCCGTGTTCATCGCGGCCCAGCGGTACGTGATCGAGGGTGTCGCTCGCACCGGCCTGAAAGGGTGATCGGCGCCCCGACAGGGGGCGAGATGCACATGCGATGGCAAGGACATTGGCTGTCCTAGCGAGCCCGTGACCTCGCTTGACCGGGAATCGTCCTCAGGGGAAACTCTGTGTCCATGGCGGCGGGCGGCGCCCCTCTGTGCGCGGCCGAGGCGCCGAGGATCGCCTGCTGCCAGGGACGACGACGGGCGTGGTCTTCGCTTAGCTTAACTTCGCTGCTCGCGACGGCAGACTCATGATGATCGCGACCTTCTCCTGGATCGCTCAACGCGGCCGACGCGCGAGCTCGGCCATGAGGCCGAAGAGCGCGATAGGGCCCGGCAAGGGGAGCTTCCCGCCGCTGAACTCGCTGTAGAGCGTGTGCACGTTGACGACGATGCGCTCGGCGTCGCCCCAGCTCGCGTAGTCGGCGAGCGCGATGTCGCGGGCGGCGTCCGCCGGGGGCATGCCGGCGTCGTAGCGGCGCCTGGCCTCGTCGCGGATGTACACGAGATAGTCGCGGACCGCGCGCACGCCCGCGCGATCCGTGATGGGGCCGTGTCCCGGCACGATGACGTCGACGTCGGCCGCGAGCAGGATGTCGCAGGCCTTGAGCCAGTTGCCGACGGGCCCTGCCCACAGGATCGGCGTCACGTCGATGAAGAGGACGTCTCCCGTGTAGATCACCCGGTCCGACGGCACGTGCACGAGCAGATCGCCCTTCGTGTGCGAGGGGCCCACCTCGATGAGGCGGACCTCCTTGCCCCCGACCGCAATGGTCAGCTCCCCGTCGAACACCCGGGTCGGCGGCGTCGGGGCGATTCCGTCGAAGTCGAAGGCGCCGAAGCAATGGACGAGGTACTCGCCCAGCGCGCCGGCGGCGCCGCTGCGCGCCTGTCGCATCAGCGTGGCCAGCATCGGCGCGGGGATCTCGTCCATCTCGGCGGCGCCGGCGCGCGTCGCGATGATGGTCGCGCCCTCGACGAGCGCGTTGCCGTAGCAATGGTCGCCGTTCGCGTGGGTGTTCACGACGGTGCCTATCCGCGCCGCGGCGGGGGCCGCCGCGCGCATGGCGTCGAGCATCTCGCGCGTGCGCTTCAGGTCGAAGAGCGTGTCGACGAGCAGGGCCTCGCCGTCCGACGTGACGAGCCCCGCGTTGCTGAGGCCCCAGGTCCCGGCCGGCTGGAGATAGGCAAAGCAGCCATTGCCGATGTCCTGCAGCCCTCGCTCATACCGCCATCGGCCCATATCCGTCCCCTTGTGCGCGAGCGTCTCTTGACGCGTCTCCAGATCTCTGAGCGTAGGCCACCCGCGCGACGCCATGGAATCGAAATCGACCCGTCCCGCGGCGCGATTCATGAGGATGGCGCAGGCGTGGCGCCCGGGTGCAGGCGAGCGCCGCGCAGTGTGGCGCGGGCGGCGCTACCAGGCGTAGGCCTCCGGCGCCTCGCCGCCGGGGCCGGGGAACATCGCGTCGAGCCGCCCGAGGTGCTCCGGCGTCAGCGTGATCTCGATGGCGCGCAGGCTCCCGTCGAGCTGCTCGACTGTGCGCGGGCCGAGGATGGGCGACGTCACGACGGGGTTCCGGAGCAGCCAGGCCACGGCCACGTCGGCGGGCCTCTCTCCGATCTCGGCGCAGAACGCCTCGTACGCCTCCAGCTTGGCGCGGTTCTTCTCGATGCGCGCCAGCGCGTCGGCGGAGGAGCGCCGGCCCTCGCGCGCCTTCTGGAGGGCGCCGCCGAGCAGCCCGCCGGCGAGCGGGCTCCAGGGCATCACGGCGAGGCCGAGCGCGCGGCACGCGGGCAGGACCTCCAGCTCGACGGTGCGCGCGTCGAGGTTGTACAGGCTCTGCTCCGAGACGAGGCCGAGGAAGTGCCGCTGCGCGGCGAGGCCGTTCGCGTGCGCGATCTGCCATCCGGCGAAGTTGCTGCTGCCGACATAGAGGACCTTCCCCTCGCGGACGAGCTGCTCCATCGCCTGCCAGATCTCGTCCCAGGGCGTCTCGCGGTCGATGTGGTGCATCTGGTAGAGGTCGATATGGTCTGTCTGCAGGCGGCGCAGGCTCGCCTCGCAGGCCCGCCGGATGTGATAGGCCGAGAGCCTCCTGTCGTTGGGCCCTTCGCCCATGAGGCCGTAGACCTTCGTGGCGAGCACGATGCGGTCCCGGCGCCCATCGCCCTGGGCGAGCCAGCGCCCGACGATCTGCTCGGTGATCCCCTCTCCGCGCTTCCGGCCGTAGACGTTGGCTGTGTCGAAGAAGTTGATCCCGTGCCCGAGCGCCCGGTCCATGATGGCGAAGCTGTCGGGCTCGCTGGTCTCCGGGCCGAAGTTCATCGTGCCGAGGCACAGGGGGCTGACCTTCAGGCCAGTGCGTCCGAGATTGCGGTAGTTCATGGCGACGGGGAGGGTAGCAACGCGCTCCGTGAGCCGTCCACGCCCCAGGGCTGAACGCGTCGTAGGGTTCTGCCTGAGTCGCGCCGTCATGAGCCGGCGCGGCGGCGGCGCCGCCGAGCGCGCGACAGGCGTTGCGCGCCGCGCCGGAGGCCTCGTCGTGATGTGGCGGCGGCGCGGATCAGCGTGAAGGGCCGCTTCCTTGATGCGCAACGGAGCTTCACTTATGCTCGCTCGGCGGGGCGAGGAGACGACCATGTGGCAGCAAGAAGACACGGAGATCGCGCACGCCGAGAGCGTCCACGACGAGGCGCGAGGCATGCGCGGGGTCCGGTTCGTCATCGATATCGGGAACATCGACCCGCTCGACGCCGCCGCCGTGTGGTGGGATCAGCATGGCTGCGCGCGGGAGCTCTTCCCCGGGACCGCGTGCGAGATGCAGTCGGGATCGTACCGTGAGCCGCGCTTCGTCGTCCGGATGAGCGTGCCTCTCCCGGGCGTCGGTCACTTCACGCAGACGTCGCGCTTCTCTGCAGAGCGCGTCTCGCCCGAGGTCTTCGTCATCGTCGTCGATGCGTTCGAGGAGAACGTGCTGTGGACGAGGGGGCTCGGGACTTACCGCTTCTCGCCGGGCTCGGACGGCACGACGCTGATCGAGGTGACGAGCCTGTATGCGCCCAAGGTGCCGATAACGGTCCTGAATCAGGCGTCGCTGGCGGCGGCCCGCGCGCACCAGCGGCGCTACCTCTCGGGCCGGCGCCCGACGGACGAGGAGAGAGAGCAGTTCCTGTCGGCGATCGACGCGGGGCCTCAGGCCGACGCCTGAGGCGCGCCGCTCGTCCCGGCAGCGGCCCCGCCTCGCGCGCCGCGGGGCGGCTCCTCAGGCGCGCCGCTTGCCGCGAGGCGATGGCGGCGGTGAAGGCGGCTCCGCGCGCGGCGTCGACGCGGCCAGCACCGCGGCCTCGTGCGCGGCGAAGCGCCGCTGGAGGAAGTCGACGAACAGCCGAGCCCTCGCGGGCAGGAAGCGCCGGCTCGGGTAGATGACGTTCACGGCCGAGCCCGGCGCGGGCAGGTCGGTGAGCAGCGGGACGAGGCGCCCGGCGTCGATGTCGGCGGCGACGTCCCAGATCGACTTGAAGGCGAGGCCATGGCCGGCCACGGCCCAGTCGCGCACCAGGTCGCCGCTGTCGGCCACGAGCCGCCCCGAGGGCCGGACGGTGTGGAGCCCCTGCTCGGTGCGGAAGGTCCACGAGAGGGCGCGCATGCCCGGGCGCTGCAGCACGATGCACTCGTGCTCGGCCAGGTCTGCGATCGTGCGCGGCCGCCCGCGCCGCGAGAGGTAGGCCGGCGCGCCGCAGACCACGCGGCGGCTCCGGGCCAGCCGGCGCGAGACGAGGCGGGAGTCGGCCAGCGCGCCGATGCGCACGGCCGCGTCGACGCCGGCCTCGAACAGGTCCACCACGCGGTCCGACAGGCTGACGCGCACGCTGAGCCGCGGGTGCGCCGCCGCGAAGTCGGCCGCGGCCGGCCCCACCCACTGGCGGCCGAGATCCACCGGCGCCGCCACGTGCAGGAGGCCGCGCGCCTCGGCCTTTCCGGCGGTCACCGCGAGCTCGGCCTCGCTCACGTCGGCGAGGATGGCCATGCAGCGCTCGTGGTAGGTCGCGCCCTCGCCCGTGAGCGTGAGCCGCCGCGAGCTGCGCTGTAACAGGCGCACGCCGAGCGCCGCCTCCAGCCGCGTCATGCGCTTGCTCGCCACCGCCGGTGAGAACCCGAGCTCGCGCCCCGCCGCCGACAGGCTGCCGCTCGAGACGGCGCACACGAACAGCTGCATGTCCTCGAGCTCGACCATCGCGCGCACCTCGGCGAACCCCGGAAGGGTAGGCGCGCCGGCGAGCATCTTCAACTTTATCGAAAAGCTGGTTCGGTCGATGCGGTCGTTCTCCTTCGCAGGGGAAAGGATCAAGGTGTCCCTGTCGCCGCGCCGGGGCGGGCCTGGGGCCCGTCGCGCTCGGCGCTGCGCCCCGCCGTGCCGGCGGCGCCACCGGTCGGCTCGTGCGCGCCGACCGGCCGCCCGAGATCGCCGTTCGAAGGAGACACGTCATGAGAAAGCCCTTGTCGATAAGCGCCCTCTCCCTCTCGCTCTTCGCCGCCGCGAGCGCCTGCTACGTGCAGGGCGCCGGCGCGGAGGACCTGCCCGCGCCGCGGTCGATGGTCATCGACGCGAGCCTGCCCAGGGCCCAGGCGGACGCGGAGATCCTCGCGGCGCGCCGCTTTTACGCGTTCTGGAGCACCGGCGAGCCGCGCTACCTCGACGCGGCGATCGCGCCGACGTTCACCGACCGCACCTTGCCCAAGGGGCGCCCGCAGGGCCCCGAGGGCCCGGCGTTCGCGTCGACGAGCTTCCGCGCCGCGGTGCCGGACCTGAGCTGCGAGGTGGAGCAGCTGATCGTCGCCGGCGATCGCGTGGTGGCGCACCTGCGCTTCCGGGGCCGCTTCACCGGCGCCTTCGGCGACAGGAAGGGCGCCGGGCAGGCCGTGGACTTCATCGCCACAGACATCCTGCGCGTGCAGGACGGTCGCATCACCGACAACTGGCACATCGAGGACAACCTGACGCTGTTCCAGCAGCTCGGCGTCGTGGCGCAGTGACCGCCGAGGGGGGCGGAGCGGGCCTCGGCGATCGAGGGGCTTCCTCGCGCTGACGAGCGAGCACCCGGCGTACGCCGTCCGGGGATCACCGGGCCGAGCTGCTCTGTGACTGCTCGGCGGCTCGCCACCCCATCGCCTCGTTCGGCAAGGGGAGCCGCCCCGTGAGCGCTCGGTAGATCACGAGGCCGAGCGACCAGAGATCGGTGCGGTGATCCAGCGGCTTGCCGTCGAGCTGCTCCGGGCTCATGTACCAGAGCGTGCCGAGGATCTTGCCGGACGTGGAGATCGCCCCCGGCCCGAGCTCCTTCACGATGCCGAGATCCAGGAGCTTGATCCTCTCCTCCTCATCCTGGGAGGAGATGAAGATGTTCGCCGGCTTGATGTCCCGGTGCACGAGCCTGATCGCGTGCGCCTTCCGCAGCGCACAGGCGATCTGAGGAAGGAACGCGGCGACCTCCTGAACGGACAGCGTCCCGCGCCGCACGAGCCGCGCTTCGAGATCTTCCCCGTTCAGCAGCTCCATCACGATGTACGGCGTCGCGGCGTCGACGCCGAAATCCAGGATCCGTACGACATAGTCCGTCTCCGTGCCGAGCCGAGCCGCCGCCCTCGCCTCGCGCGCGAACCGCTCGCGCGCGCCTGCGTCCGAGGCATAGGTGTCCAGCATCAACTTCAGGGCTACCGGGCGCTCCAGGGCGAGATCCTGAGCATGCCAGATCGTCCCCATGCCGCCTGCCGAGATCCGTCGCTCCATCCTGTAGCGGCCGGCGACGAGCTCTGGAATCACGCTGTTACGGGTCATGGTGCCTCTCTCGCTCTGGCGAACGACGCGAGCCAGATGCATGTGAACCAGCGCCACGCGCGCCTGCGCGCGGCAGGCGCAAGGAAAGCAAGGCCGCCCCATCGAAGGGTGTGCGTTCCGTTCTCGATCGTGATGACTCGATGCGCCTCAGCGCGCTCCACGCCGTTCGAGGGGCGATATCGCCACCTCTGCCGTGGAGAGCGCGCTGGGCTGGGGGTGATCGGCGGGGGATGGAGAGCTGGTGATCCCGTCGCGTCGACCGGCGCGAGCGCTTCGGAGCGAGCCGAATCGGTGGTAGCGGTCGTTATTCGTTATTGGTAATTTGAACTTAGCAAGGAGTGTGCCCCGACGCGCGCGGCGGCCGAGGGCATGGTTCTGCGTACGTGGGATCCTTAGGCCGTTGAGGAGCTTCGCGTGGCGCGCGTCGGCGAGAGGATGGTGCGCGGCGCGGCTACGGGGTCTTTCGTCACATCGTGGCAAAACCATCGTAGCAAATTCGCCGGGAGCGCGATCGGGGCGCAGCTCACTTGGCCAGCTTGATCACCGACGCCGGCTGCTCCTCGGTGGCCCAGGTCGTCCAGTAGAGGGCGCCGCAGTCCTGGGCGAGATCCCGGATGTCCGCGCTGTCGGCGAGCGGCTCTGGCGCGCCGCCCGAGGTGCGCACCCGCTGGAGCTGCCCCTCGCGGCTGTACCAGTAGACAAAGGTGGAGTCCGCCAGCAGGCGCGTGGGGAAGTCCGTCGCCACGAGCGTCCCTGCGTCGGTGCCGTCCTTGTTCGCGGCGTGGATGGCGTAGCCGCTGATCCAGAAGATCCGGTCGCCGACAGCGATGTCTCCGGGGAGATCGCCGTCGTGGATGGGGATCGACGCGACGATCTCGGTCTGGCCGGGCTCCCCGAGCGCCATCCGCCGAACGGCGCTGTGCGTCCCGCCGGGCTCCAGCTCGGTCCAGTAGAGATGGGTGGCGTCCAGCGCGAGGCCTCCGACGTACGTGTCCCGGTCGAAGACGGAGAGGCCTGTCTGAGCGGTCGCGTCGGCCCGCGCCGCCCAGATGCGCTTCGGGACCTCGCGCGCGTCGGGATCCTGCTCGGGGTCCTCGATCATTCCGGTGATCCAGTAGACCCAGCCGCCGCCGGCCACGGGCCGCCGGTAGCCCGCCGCTCCCTGGGCGCTGGCGGCCGTCGAGACGGTGACGTTCCCCGTGAGCGGCATCCGGTACACGTCCGGCTCGGTCTCGTCGGTGATGAGCAGCGAGCCCTCCGTGCGCGCGAGCAGGGTCGCGAGCGAGTCGAGCACCACCAGCGGCTCGGTCGAGCCGGAAGCCGCCTTCTCGGTCGCGAAGATCGTGTTCCCATAGCCGCTCGCCCAGAGCACGCGCCCATCGTCCCCGTCCCCTTCCACCACGAGGCCGATCGCTTCGTGCTCCTCGTCGTTGGTCGTGGTGAGGACGACCGGCAGACACCTGCCCTGCTTGCAGGCGCCGCCGAGGCAGCTCCTGCCGGGAACACAGCAATTCTCCCGATCGGAGAGGTAATCGTGGTCGCCGTCGGCGGCCTGGCACGCGCCCGGCGCGCGCCCCGTGAACGGCTCGCTCGGGCACTCCGCAAGGGGCCCGCCGGCCGCGCCGCCCCCGCCGGCCCCGGCGCCCGCGGTGGCCCCTGCGCCCCCTGAGCTCCCTGCGCTGCTGGCCGCGGGATCGCCGCCGGCTTCCCCGTCGGGGATCCCCCAGATCGCGTTGCAGCCAAGCGCCGTGCTCAGGGCGGCGCACGCCGCCAGGCCGGTCCAATAGGTTTGTCGCATCTCGGTACTCTACCGCCGCGTGCTTGCGGTGGAGAAGCCGGACGCGCGCGCAATGTCATTTCCTGATCGACACGCGTCGACTCCCGTCGGCAGGAAGAAGGTCAACGCGCCGGCCCCGCTGCCACGGTTGGAATTTGGCGACCCCCTCGTCCACCATCGCGCGATTGCGTCGCGTGCGTCCGCATGCTTTCTAGTCTCTTCGTGAATCGCTCGCGCGGCGAACGCCGCGTGACCAACACCATGATGAAGAGGTACCTTGTATTATCACAACAATTCGCTTCGATTGGTCGTTTGCCTGGCTCTCGGGATCTCGGCGGTGGCTTGCTCCGATGACGATTCCACGGGCACCGGCGGCGGCGCCGCCTCCAGCACGACCAACAGCGGCAGCAGCTCGAGCCAGGCCAGCAGCGGCAGCGGCTCCAACCAGGGCGGCGGCGGCGCTGGCGAGGGCGGCGGCGGCGCGGCGGCCGGCACCGGGGGCGAGGGCGGCGGCGGCGCGGCGGCCGGCACCGGGGGCGAGGGCGGCGGCGGCGCGGCGGCCGGCACCGGGGGCGAGGGCGGCGGCGCGCCTCCGAGCGATCCCGCCTGCGGCGCCGACACGGCGGCGTTCGCTGACGTGGCGCCGATCCTGGCGAGGAGCTGCGCGAACCAGTACTGCCATGGCAACGCCGGCGCACCGTCCGGCGGGCTCGACCTCCGCGCGAGCGCGGCCGTGGGCAAGCTCGTCGATCAGGACAGCGCGTCTTGCTCCCGCGAGCAGGCGCTCGTCGTGCCATTCAAGCCGAGCAGCAGCTATCTCATGAACAAGCTGAAGGAGGTCGGCCTGTGCGACCCTGACGAGAGCAGGATGCCGCCGACCGCACCCTTGCCCGCGGCCGATATCAAGACGATCAACGACTGGATCTGCGCGGGCGCTCCCGCCCGCTGAGCGCTGCCCCCGCTCAGCGCCGGCGCGCGCCCGCGATCGCCGCGCGCTGCTCGACGGTCAGAGCTGCGTGGAGGAATTGATTCTGGAGCCGGCGCTGCGAACTGTGTATCGTACGTGGCCATGAGATTACAGCGCGTCCTCGAGCCCGAGGTGATGGATTCGGAACAAGAAGCGGGCGACTACGACGCTATCGACAACCGCGAGGTGAACGAGCAGTTCTGCGCTGATGTGCTCGCGGTCGCCCCTGCTCCGCGGAGAGCCCTCGACGTGGGGACGGGCACCGCGCTCATCCCGATCGCGCTCTGCCGTCGCGCGGCGGGCGTGCACGTCGTGGCCATCGACATGGCGGATTCGATGCTCGCCCTGGCGCGACGCAACGTCGAGCGGGCGGGGCTGGCATCCCGCATCGAGCTCGCCCGGCGCGACGCCAAGGACACCGGCTACCCGCGCGGGTTTGATCTCGCTCTGTCCAACAGCATCGTCCACCACATCCCGGAGCCCCTCGAGACGCTGCGCGAGATGGTCCGCGTCGTCGAGAGCGGGGGTGTCGTGTTCGTGCGCGATCTGGCGCGCCCACCGTCGGATGCGGACGTGCTCCGCCTGGTCGAGATGCACGCCGAGGTCCCGGATGGCGTCCCTGCCCCGGAGCGTAACGTGTATCTCCGCCAGCGCGCCCTCTTCGAAGCCTCGCTCCGCGCCGCGCTCACGGTCGAAGAGGTGAACGAGCTGATTCGCGAGCTGCCGTTCTCGTCGGTGGATCTCCGCATGACGAGCGATCGTCATTGGACCCTGGTCGGGCGGGTCCGCTGAGCCGACCGCGGCGCAGCGGCCGTCACGCTGTCACGGCGTCACATCACCCCAACGACAGCTGACCCGGCCCGCAGGCGCATCTTCGCCTGGTACTCGTCGAGCACGAAATCGAGCTGCTCGTACGACTCGAAGAGATAGTACTGCGCCTGATGATCCGAGAAGTGGATGTCCTTCTCGATGACCGCTATCGAGAACGGGCGGATGTCGGCCCCTGGCTCGTACAGGGCGGCGCACTCCGAGAGGGAGGAGAGCAGCCCCGCTCCGAGGACCCGGTACGAATCGCGCGTCCCGATGAGCCCGAACTCGATGCTCCACAGGAAGACGCGCGCGAGGTGCGTGAGCTCCGAGGGGTTCGCGAGCAGGTGGCGCTGCACGCGGTCGACCTCCGCCTCGGCGGCGGCGACGAGGTCGCGCGGGGCATCGGGGTCGCTCTTCAGCGCGCCCATCCGGCGGTTCGCCAGGTAGAGCGCGTGGTCCCAGGGGGACGCCTCGGCGCGAGCCGTCATGGCGGCCAGGCGCTGGAGGTACCGCTGGTAGGGGGCATGAAAGAGCAGCGGGAGGTGACCAAAGATGTCATGCACGAGATCCGGCGTAGGAGAGAAATCGATGTGCGCCATGTGCCGAACGTTGCGCGACATGGGGAATATCCGGTTCGCGATGAGCTCCGCGTAGACGGGGGCGGGGATGTAGCCCTCGACGCACACGGCCATCCATCCTGTCGGCGCGAGCTTCGCATTGATGGCCTCGAGCGTGGGGATCCGCTCCTGGTCGAGCCCGAGGTCCTTGAGACCCGCGATGTACGGCTCGTAGAGCCGCTCTGCGTACTGCTCCACGGCCTGCAGGTTCCTGCGCACGAGCGTGCGCCAGACGAGGTGCTCTGTCTCGGTATATTGTTCGTGCCGCTGCGGCATCACGAAGTCGCGCGCGCTCGCTGGTACGCGGCGCGTGGCGAGCCAAGCGGGCGCCCCCGCCGACGGCCGGAGGCGCTCGCCCCCCTGGAGGGGCGCGTCGCTCGCCAGCGAGGAGGCGGCGCGGCTCGCCCCCGCGTCGTACCGCGACAGCGCGGCCGACCCGACGATGCGTCGGGCGAGCTCGCCGCAGGAGCCGTGCGTACGAGCGGTGAGTCGACGTTCGGTCGTGCCGGTCCGGGTCAGGCCGATAGAATGGTTGACGGATGCCGACCTCACAGCGAGACAGCGAGCCTCACTCTGGGTTACATGAGCGGTGGTGTGCGTGCCGATCCGTGATTTCGTTGTCATCGACCTATGCTCTCTTTCGGTCCAGTGGGGCACCCCGCGCAGACACACGACCGCGTCGATCTCACCAGCAGAGACGCGCCCGTGAGGCGCCCGCTAGATCGACTCGGTCGCGCAGCTGGGGACTCGCTGAAGCAAGTTGATGGGTGGCCGCTGGCGCGTGCATGATTGTTGTGCACGCCCCATGCCAGGAGAGCGCCGGCGGGTACGCCCGCCGCGGCGGTCGAGGTCCACGGAGGAACCCAGGTGACGTGCGCTCCGGCGCGCTGGAGTCCGCGTGAAACGCGCGCTGGCCGCCGCATGCGACACCGACTGGCCGGCCAGTGGCCGGTCGTCCTGTGTGCCGGCGCAGCTGGCACGACGCAGGGCGTTGGCGTCACATCCTCGGCCTCGATTCCGCAGGAATCAGCCGACGCCGCCGTTCGTGCCGGCGCGTGCCGCGGTCAGCCGTGGGCCTGGAGAAACGAGAGGAGGCGCGCGTCGTTGTCCGGCCGACCCATGGAAACCTTCAGGGTTCCCGGGACATGCGCGTGCGCATTCGCAGCGAAGACGTCCGGCTCCCGCTCCAGCGCGGCGTACACCGCATCAGGGCGGCGGAGCCGGACGAGGACGAAGTTGGTGGATGTGGGATACACATACTCGACAGCCGGCGAGCGCGTGAGTGCGGCCACGAGAGCGGCTCGCTCGGCCCGTAGCCGGGCCAGCACGGCGCGGAGCTCGCCGACGCGATGGAGCTCCCGGGCCAGCGCGGCCTGGACGGGGGCCGTGCAGGCGAACGGGTCCTGGACGATGCGCAGCGTGTGGACCACGTCTGGGGCGGCGATCACCACGCCCGCCCGCAGGCCCGCGAGCCCCCACGCCTTCGAGAACGTCCTCAGCACGACGAGGTTCGGGTACCGGGAGACGAGCCGCGCGAACGAGCCGACATCCGCGAGCTCCACGTACGCTTCATCGACCACGACGAGCCCGCGCGAGCGCTGGACGAGCTCGAGCACCTGCTCGGCCGCGACCGTCGTCCCGACGGGGTTGTTGGGCGTGCACACGAACGTGAGCTTCGCGCCGAGCGCCGACATCGCCTCTGTCCTGAGCACGTTGAAATCGCGCCCCTCGAGCGGGACATCCACGACCTCGACGCCGTGGAACCTGGCGTACTGGGCGAAGGCGGGGAACGTCGGCGTCGATACGCACACGCGGTCCTCGCCGGGCTCGCAGAAGCAGCGGACGAGCAGGTCGATCCCGGCGATGGAGCCCGCCGTGAACAAGACCCCCTCCGGGTCGATGGAGGCTCGGCCCTCCACCATGGAGGGGCCAGCCTCCATGGAGGGGCCAGCCTCCATGGAGGGGCCAGCCTCCATGGACGGGCGAGCCTCCTCCAGGAGGTCGACGACCACGGCGTACCTCCGCGCGAGCTCGACCGGGACCGGGCACGGATAGGGTGCCCATTGCCCTCCATGTGGGTTGGTGAAGAGCCGCTCCGTGATGCCAGGCCGGTAGCCTGTGATGATGGGCGCCAGGCCGGCGTCCGCGAGCGTCCTCCGCGCGAGCGGTGAGCCGCGCTGGCTCAACCGGCCGCCTCGGCGAGCTCGGCCATCCGCGCGGTGAGCGCGTTCAGCATGTCCCACCCTTCCTTCTGGATGCGCAGGCACCGCGCGTAGGCAGCCGGCGAGAGCCCTTTCAACACCTCCAGCCCCATCTCGAGGTGGCCGTCGTCCGCGAGGTCATGTACGGCGAAGTGGTCTGTCTCGTTGAACTTCGCCATAATGGGGTGGGCAACCCGGTGAAAGACCGTCGCGGCGCCCTCGAGGACGAGGTGCACGAGCACGGTCTTCTCCGCGTCGTCGATCGACAGCATCTTGGAGGCGAACCACGCCGAGCAAGCCTCGAGCAGCGGATCCCACACCGGCGTCCCCTTGCCATGCCGGCTCGCGGCGAGGTTCTCGTCGTGGCCGTACTCGCCCGCGAAATGCTGGCGCGCCAGGGCCAGATAACGCTCGTCGCGGCCGAACACCATGCGGCTCATGATGACCTTCTGGAAGTAGCCGGACCACACCTGGATGGTGTCGATCAGCCGCCCGCGTTGCGCGGCGTCGTTGACGCGCTCGCTCTCGACGAAGCGGAAGATCGCGTTGGACTTGTGCTCTTCCATGTACTGGTCGTTGCGGCGCAAGAGCTCCTCGTACTGAGATGCGCTCTCGTCCTTGAACGAGACGAGCGCGTCGTCGGGGCGCTCGTAGAGCCCGCGCGCCTCGAACTGGATGGACAGCGCCCAGTAGCCGTGCGTGCCCGCACCCACGAAGCCGTGAGCGCAGCCCCGCGGGATGGCGACGACATCGCCCTCGAGGAGCTCGGTCGTGACGTCCCCGAACATGCGACCCTGACCGGCACACATGACGATCATCGTCTCGATGGGGTGCTCATGGGCGTCGAGCGTCTCGCCGGGCTCGAGGTGGACCCACGCCATCGAGAGGCGTGTGTTGTCAGGGATGAACTGGGAGAGGACCGGATCCCGGCGGAAGTCCTTGTGGAGGCCGAGCCCGTGCTCCTTTCCATCGACGATGACAGAGCGGAGCGTCGGGATGGCCTCGCGCCGGATCACGGTGACCTTGTTCAACGTTCTCTTGCTCATGTGTTCTTCTCTCTCGCGACGCCCTCGACAAGCTGCCCTGATGGCTCCTCGATCGCGGGCGTGCACAGGCGGTCGCGGATGTCCTGCTGATTGAAAACGTGCTCGACCTCCCCCGAGGCCCCGCTACCTTCGCGAGGCCAGCGCCGCGCGGGGCGACGCGTTGACCGCGGCTCAAGCGCGCAGACCCTCGATGATGTCGAAGCCGGACGCGAGCGCCACGCAGCGGGTCAGCTCGAGGCCGGAGGCCTCGTAGAGGCGAGCGTATTCGGCCCGCGTGCGCTCGCGTCCCCCCGTCATCACGAGCATGTTCACGTCGACGAGCTTGCTCCAGTGGTACCCGTCATGATCCGGGATGACGCGCTCGAGGACGAGGAGCTTGCCGCCTCGAGGCAGCGCCGCGGCGCACCGCGAGAGGATCCGGACGCACTGCTCGTCGGTGCACATGTGGAGCACGCTCTTCATCGTGCACAGCTCCATGGCGGGAACGGACTCCTCCGCGTTGCCATGAACGATGCTCACCCGGTCCGCCACACCCAGGCTCCGGAAGTTGTCCGGCGCGCCGCGGACCGAGATGGGCAGGTCGAAGAGGACGCCGCGCAGCCCGGGGAGCTTGGCAAGGATGGTCGCGAGGAAGATGCCATACCCGCCGCCCACGTCCGTGATCGTCGAGACGCCGGTGAAATCGTACGCCTCCGCCGTCTCACGCGCCGCGCGGGTCGTGATCTCATGCCAGCCTTGGTGGAAGAGCTCTGCCGTGACGGGCTGCTCCGGAAGCCACTCGAAGAGCGGCTTGCCGCGTCGCCGATCGAAGGCGCAGCGCCCGGTCCGGACGGACTCGAGGAGGTCCCCCCACGTCTGGTAGACCTCGCCGCCGGAGAACATCCGAATCTCCTTGGCCATGGACTGCTCGTGATCGGAGCGCAGGTAGGCTCCGACGGGCGTCAGGGAGACTCGGCCTTCCGCGTCGCGCGCGAAGAGATCGACGGACACGAGCAGCCGAAGGAGGCGCTCGGTCGCGTCGGCGTCGGTGCCGAGCTGCTGGGCGAGCTCCGCCGCCGTCCGCGGGCCTCCGGCCAGCGCGTCCGCGATGCCCAGGTTGACGGCAGCATAGAGCGCACACGAGAAATAATAGCCATGGGCAGCGAGACGGAGCGCGTCTCTGTCGGGTAGCTTGGGGAGCATGGGCTTTGGCTTTCTTCAGGGCGCCGCTGCGTTCTGGGTGCGCGTTGGCTCGCAACCCTTGCCGCGCGTCCGCTTCCCCGCTTATGTTATCGCGGCAGAAGAGCGCTAGGAAGGGATCAAGTGACCGATGAACTCACGACCGGCGACGACCGACACCACGGCGGACTCGCGCGATACGAGCGGCAAGATCCAGCGGGCGCTCGCGCAGCCAGCGCTGTTTGACGGTGGGCCCCGGCGTGTTCCCCTCCAGCAGGCGGTCGCGCCGCTTCGCGACGAGGCCGCGAAATACCTCGTGGAGCGGGGATTCACGAGCCGACCCCTTCCCCTGGAGGAGCTGCACGACCACGTCTCGGCGGAGGACCAGGCCTGGACGGCGGAGAGGCTGAGTCGCCCTTCCTGCGAGATCGCCAGCGCCTCACCCGGCCTGCTCGCCGCATACCACGACGTCGTGCGGCTCGTCGCGCGGGAGGTGCTCGGCTTCGACGTCGTCTTCGAGCGCGATCCGCCGCTCCGCTTTCACTTCCCCGTGCCGGCTCCCCAGCGCTTCCGCGCGCCGGACGGCAGCCTGCTCACCCACCACTCGGACATCCTGCTGGGAGACTACTTCGAGCAAATCAACATCTGGCTCCCGCTGACGGACGCCGCGGGATCGGCCAGCCTCCTGGCGACGCCGTTCGAGACCAGCATCGAGGTGCTGCGCGCCTTCGCGGCGAGCGTCGGCTACGATTTCGAGCGCTTCCGCACGGGGCGCACCGCGTTCTATGAGCTGCTCGTCTCGGACGACGCGCTCCGCGGCAAGCTCTCCGCTGCGTGCCTTCCGGTGCCCGTGCGGTGGGGCGATCTGCTGATGTTCGATCCCCGCGTGGTGCACGGGACGGCGGAGAACCGCGAGGGCACGACCCGCGTGAGCATCGACTTTCGCGTGGTCCCCCTGGACGCGTACGAGCGCCTCGTCGCCGAGGACGCGGGAAAGCACACGATCGAAGGGCACGTCGCGGTGCGAGGGGGCTTCTACGACGAGCGCTCCGCCTTCCAGCTATGACCGCTGCCGCGGAAGACGCCCGGCGCTCCCCGGCGCCCTCGCGCCTGCCCCCCGACGCGCGCTCCCCGATCGCGTCTCGCCTCGTGTTCGCGTGGGTCGGGCCGCTCCTCGACCGCGCGGCGTCGAGGACGCTCGCCGCTGAAGATCTCTTCGATCTTCACGAGAAGGAGGCGCCGCGCCGGTCGACGGCCGCCCTCGAGGAGGCGCTCCGCCGGCACGGCGGGCGCCTCGGGCGAGCGCTCCTCTCGACGGCGGGGCCGACCATCGCGCTGGCGCTCGGCCTCGGGCTCGCCCACGCGGCGTCGAGCGTGTCGCTCCCGGGCGTGCTCGAGCGCTTCCTCCAGTGGCTGGAGACGCCCGACGCGCCGGTCCGCGAGGGCCTTCTGCTGACCGCCGCCCTGTTCCTCGGGAGCGTCTGCGCCTGGGGGCTGCTCCACCACTGCTTCTTCGTCCTCGGCAAGATGACGTTCCGCGTGCGCGCGGCGCTCACGGGCATCACGTTCCGCAAGCTCCTCCGGGCGGCCCCGCGCGCCCGTCACGGCGGCTCTCTGGGCACGGTCGTCAACCTGGTATCGAACGACGTCATCCGGGCCAGCACGGCGATCGAGGACGCCGCCCTCATCGTCATCTCGCTGAGCATCATCGTGCTCGCGGCGCTCCTGCTCTACTCGCTCGTCGGCGCCGCGAGCGTGATGGGCATCCTCGCCCTCGCGGCGATGACGCCCATCACGAACCGCCTCGCGCGCGCCCTCGAGCGCGTGTCGAGCGAGCTCGCGCAGAAGACGGATCATCGGCTGGGGCTCCTCTCGGACGCGCTCCGCGGGATCCGCGCGCTGAAGCTGAACGGCTGGGAGGACGTGCTGCTCGCCCGCGTGGAGGAGGCGCGGCGCGGGGAGCTCCGGCTCCTCGATCGCAAGGCGTTCGGCCTCGCGGCGCTCAACGTCGTCTTCCAGACCGGGCCGATCCTGGTCGCCCTCGTCACGTTCGCCGTCCACGCCGCGCTCGGCGGCGCCCTGGACGTGCCGATCGTGATGTCGACGATCGCCGTCCTCGGCATCCTCCGGCCGCCGCTCCTCTTCCTGCCGCGTCTCCTCATGTCGGTCATCGAGGGCCGCGTCGCGCTCCAGCGGATCGAGGCGTTCTTCGC
The DNA here is from genome assembly GCF_051521375.1 of Sorangium sp. So ce693. NCBI lineage: Bacteria > Pseudomonadati > Myxococcota > Polyangiales > Polyangiaceae > Sorangium > Sorangium sp. So ce693. Next base: position 7,871,118 of record NZ_CP150347.1, on the reverse strand, counting down.
CATCGAGGAGCTCGCGCCCGCGGCGCCGGCGGTGGCCCCCCCGGGGACCGTGCGGCTCGAGCGCGCGGACGTGTCGTGGGCAGGCGCGCCGGTCCTGCGGCAGATCGACCTCCGCCTCGCGCCGGGAGAGCTCGTCGCCGTCGTCGGGGCGGCCGGCAGCGGCAAGACGACGCTGCTCACGGCCATCGCGGGCGAGGCCACCTTGCTCGCCGGCCAGCGGGAGGTCTCGGGGCGCATCGCCTTCGCGCCGCAGGAGCCGTGGGTGCTCGGCGAGTCCATCCGCGACAACGTCCTCTGCGGAGCGCCCCTGGACGACGGGCGGTACAGGCGCGTCCTCGCCGCCGCTGGGCTCGACGTCGACGTACGAGATCGCCCGGGCGGCGACACCACGGCCGTGGCGGACGCCGGAGCGAGCCTGTCGGGCGGGCAGCGCCAGCGCGTCAGCTTCGCCCGCGCGGCGTACGCGGACGCGGAGGTCGTCCTCCTCGACGACCCGCTGAGCGCGCTCGACGAGCGGCTCGCCGATCAGGTCTTCGAGCGCGCTGTGCTGGGCGAGATGGCAGGCCGGACGCGCGTCCTCGCGACGACCCGCCTGCACTACGCCCGGCGCGCGGACCGCGTGGTGGTGCTCGACGGGGGGGCGATCGTGGAGCAAGGCCGCCCGGACGATCTCCTGCGCGCCGGGGGAGCGTTCGCCCGCCTCGACGAGATCGCGCGGGCCACCGCGTCCGCCGGGCCCGCGGAGGAGGTCCGCGCCGCGAGGGGCGGCGTCGTGTCCCAGGACGGCGCGCCGCCGGCCAGCGGGGACGACGGGCGCGCCGCGCCGGCGCCGTCGGGTGAGGACGAGGAGGCCGCGGGCGACGAGGAGCGGGCGGCGGGCGCCGTGCCATTGGACGTGTACCGCGACTACCTGCGCTCCATGGGCCCCCTGGGCTTCGCGGCCGCGGTGGCCGTGCTCTTTATCCTGCGTGAGCTGCTCGCCGTCGGCGGCGACGCCTGGCTGGCGCTCCGCTCCGGCGCCCCCGGCACGCCCGCGCGCGCCGTCGTCGAGGGATATGCCCTGTTCGGGGCGCTGGCGGCGATCGCCACGTTCGCGCGCTCGCTGATCGTCGCGCGCGGAGGCGTCGAGGCGGCCAGGCGATGGCACGACAGGCTGCTGAGCGGCGTCGCGCACGCGCCCTTCGCGTTCTTCGACGCGACGCCCATCGGCCGGGTGTTGAACCGCTTCACCCGCGATCAGCGCGCCGTGGACACGGCCGTGGTCCCTGCCGCCCTCGACACGCTCAACGTCCTCTTCGCGCTCGCCTCCGCGCTGGCCGTCGTGGTCGTGAGCTCGCCTTATGCGCTGCTCGTGCTCGCGCCGCTCCTCGCCGTGTACCTGCGGGTGCAGCGGCGCTTCCGCCTGGCGTCGCGCGAGGTCGCGCGCCTCGACGCGGTGGCTCAGGCGCCCCTCCTGTCGAGCGTCGAGCAGGTGTGGGTGGGCCTCCCGTGCGTCCGGACCCTCCGTCGCGAGGGCCATTTCGACGCGCGCTTCTTCGCGCGCGTCGAAATGGCCCAGCGCACCGCGTACGCGCAGCTCGGGCTGGAGCGCTGGCTCTCCTTCAACCTGGACGCCCTCGGGGCCGTGCTCCTGGGGACCACGGCGCTGCTCACCATCGCCCTGCGTGGGTGGGGGTCGTTGGCGCTGGGGAGCCTGGCCGTGACGTACGTGCTCACCATCACGAGCAGCCTCCAGCGCGCGGTGCATGCCAGCGCGGAGCTGGAGATCAGCATGACGGCGCTCGAGCGCGTGCGGGAGTTCTCGCGGCTCGCCCCCGAGGCTCGCGGGGCATCCGCCGCGGAGACGACCTGGCCGATGGAGGGGAGCGTCGAGTTCGATCGTGTCGAGCTCGCCTATCGAGATGGCCTCGTCCCCGCGCTGCGCGGCGTCTCGTTCACCGCGCGTCCCGGGGAGAAGATCGGCGTCGTGGGGCGGTCGGGCTCGGGGAAGAGCAGCCTCGTGGCGGCGCTGCTGCGGACCGCGCCCATCCAGGCCGGCCGGATCCTGGTGGAAGGAGTCGATATCATGAGCGTGCCGGTCGACGCGTTGCGCTCGCGTCTCACCGTCGTGCCGCAGGACCCGGTGCTGTTCGGCGGGACCTTGCGTACGAACCTCGATCCGCGGGGCCAGCACGATGACGAGGCCCTCTGGCGCGCCCTCTCCAGCGCCGGCGTGCGGGACGCGCTCTCGGCGCAGGGGATCGGGCTCGACAGCGACATGGGCGGGCATGCGGCCCGGCTCGGCGCCGGCCATCGCCAGCTCGTGTGCCTGGCGCGGGCGCTCCTCCGCGGCTCGCGCGTCGTGGTGCTCGACGAGGCGACCGCCAGCGTCGACGTCGAGAGCGAGGGGCGCCTCCTCGACGCGCTCGATACCGCGCTGTCCGACACCACCGTGATCATCATCGCGCATCGCCTCGAGGCGCTCCGCGGCGTCGACCGGGTCCTCATCATGGATCGCGGCGAGGTCGTGAAGGTCGTCAACGCCGCGGGCGCGGCGCAAGCCGTGCTGCCGGCGCTCGCGCCCTTCGTCGAAGGTGACGCGTGACCGGCCAGCCCGGAGCGGCGACGCTGCTGGAGTCCGAGCTGGCGCTCGGGGTCTTCGAGGCGCTGTTCGTGCGCCTCTACGAGCTCTCCGGGCCGGCGCTGCCGCTCCAGCAGATCATGCACTGGGTCCGTCGGTTCCAGGTCGATTGCCCTGCCGTGGACCACGAGCGGACGCTGGTCTTCGGCGGTTATTTCTACAACTTCTCGAGCGTGGCGCCGTCGGCGGACGCCATCGCCGAGGCGCGCGCGCGGGCGCGCGCGCTGGGGGCCGCGCAGCTGCTCGTGCCCACCGTGCGCCGCACCTCGGACAGGGCGGCGCTCCGCGAAGCCGGGTTCCTCGCGCTCCCGTGGTTCATCGAGGCGATCGTCGATCTGCGCGATGGGGTGGACGCCGCGCTCGCCGAGCGCCTCTCCTTGCACCAGCGCAAGGAGCTCGCGCGCCTCGTGCGGCGCGCCGAGGAGACCTATGACCTCGTGTTTCTGGAGGGCGAGGAGGCGCTGCGCGACCCGGCAGCCATGCGCGAGGTGGCGCGGCTGCACGGCATGAACATCGAGAAGTACGGGCACGCGCGGAACTTCTACGACGAAGGTACGCTCGCGGCGATCGCGGCGTCCGCGCTCGGCCCGCACCTGCTGCTCTGCCTGCGTCGCGAGCGCGCGACCGGCGAGGCGGTGCAGGCGTCCGTGAACTTCATCGACAGGACGAGGGGCCAGCTCTTCCAGATGGTGCAGGGGATCGATCGCGCGAGGGTGCCGGGCGGCCAGAACCTCTACATCGCCGAGACGCTCCAGATGTACCGGCTGGCGGAGCGGGCGGGCCTGCGGGAGGTCCACCTCGGGCGAGGTGGCCACCCGGCCAAGCGCAAGCTCGGCGCGAACCGTTTCCGCCTCCTGGAGAACTGGGTATACGCGCCCGCCGCCGCGCGCGCGGAGCTCACGACCCTGCGCGCGGCGGCCGTCCAGGCGCTCGGCCTGGACGACGACGAGGCGCGCGCGGCCGGCGATTTCACGCTCGAGTGAAGAGCCCCGCGCCGCGGGGAGAAGGTCACAATGGCACACGTGCTTCTGGTGGGTGGACACGAGGATACCGTCGGGCGGATCACCTCGACCGGCGTCAAGCTGACCGTGTTCCAGAGTCGCGCCATGGCGACACCGCAACAGGTGGAGTCGGCGACTCGGCTCTTTGTTTTCAACTATGAAGATCTGAACGAGACGCTGCAGCTCGCCCGCGCCGTCCACGCCGTCGAGCCCGTGTCGGCGGCCCTCTCCTTCACGGAGTACGGTCTCGAGCCGGCTGCCGCGGTCTGCGAGGCCCTCGGCGTTCCGGGCAACCCGCCGGGCGCCGTCCGCGCGACCCGCGACAAGGTCGAGATGCGTCGCCTCCTCGCCGGCAGCGACGTCGGCACGACGCGCTTCTCCGAGTGTCCATCGTTCGAGCACCTCGAGCGCTTCCACGCCGAGATCTCGGGCCCCCTCATCCTCAAGCCCGTGCGCGGCTCGGGGAGCGAGGGCGTCTCGATGGTGAGGGACGGGCAGGGCCTGCGCGCCGCGTGGGACCGGAGCTCGGCCGCGGGGGTGCTCCCCCTGATGGCGGAGGAGTTCATCGACGGCGAGGAGATCAGCGTCGAGACGCAGAGCGTGGACGGGCGGCACGAGGTCGTCGCCATTACCGAGAAGCTGACCACGGGCGAGCCGGGCTTCGTCGAGGTGGGGCACCAGATGCCGGCGCGCTTCGACCCTTCGGAGGCGGAGCGCATCTCTGCGTGCGTGCTCCGCTTCCTCGACCGGATCGGGCACCGGCACGGTCCGGCTCACACGGAGCTCCGCCTGTCCTCCAGGGGGCCCAGGATCATCGAGTCGAACACGCGCCCTGGCGGCGACTTCATCTGGGAGCTCGCGCTCCTCACGCGCGGGGTCGATTTCGTGAAAGAGACCGTGCGGGCGCTCGTCGGCCTGCCGCAGGAGCCCCGCCGTCCCGTCGCCGAGGCGGCGGCGGTCCGGTTCTTCGCGGTCGACGGGGGCGCGCTTCAGGCCATCGAGGGCCTCGACGAGGCGCGCGCCATGCCCGGCGTGGTCCGGGTCTCCTGCTCGGCGAAGCCGGGCGACGCGCTCGGTCCGATCCTCTCCAGCGACTCGCGTCAGGGGTACGTGATCGCGACGGGCGCCTCGCGCGAAGAGGCCATCTCCCGCGCCTCCGCAGCGCACGCGAGGGTTCGCTTCGTCCGCGCGTGACCCGTCAGAGCGGGAGGAAATAGGAGAGCTTGACGAGCCCTACGTCCACCGCCGGGGCCGCGCCGAGCAGCGAGGGGCGGAGCGTCGCGATCGCCCCCTCGGCGAGCTCGACGAGGGGCGCCTGCGCCCGCGTGTACACGACATAGAGCGTCGATCCCAGGGCGTACTCCCACCGGAACACCACGCTCACGTTGAGCGCCACCTCCTCGACATCGGGGTTCGTCGCGGGGGGCGCGGCGGGCTGCAGGGACTCGAGCGTGACGACGCGCGGCGCCCCGTCGCCGCGCGTCGCCGAGGACGCGGAGAAATCCGAGAAATGCGCCGACGCGAGGAACAGCTGCCCGTAGGCCTGCAGCGTGATCCGTGGCGTGAAGGTGAACGTCGAGCGCACGGTCCCGCTGACGCTGCGCGCCGAGAGGCGGCCGAACAGCAGATCGTCCGGGCCGGGGCCCGATCCGGCGTACCGTGGCTCCCCGTCGGTCAGGAACACGCTCGAGAGGAGATCGAGCTCGAGCTGAGAGACGGGGCGCAGGTTCAGCTCGCCGTCAAACCCCACGTTCCTCCCGTTCCCGCGGAACTGCAGCGTGGAGGTGAGCTTCCCGGCGACCGGGGCGCGCGGGTCGGTCGAGACGGTCTGCACCGTCTCGATGGCCGGCGCGCGCTCGAGCGCTGTGCCGTCGCCCACCTCCCGATCATCGAAGTACGCGCCCATCAGCGCGACGTTGGCGAGGACGCTCCAGTAGCCGCGGAGCTTCCACGATGTCTCGACCTGGACCGTGCGCGCGAGCGCCAGTCCGTCGAAGTTGTTCTTGTAGCTGCCGAAGAGGGACGTGTGCGTCTCGAGTGTCGCCCACCACGGCTTCAGCGTGCGGTATTCGATGTTGATGCCCAGGCGCTGGAGGTTCTGCCGCTGGAGGTACCCGAGATCGTTGAGCGCCACCTTGGGCGCGTAGATGTCGCCGTAGAGCTCGCCGACCCAGTGCTCACCGCCATCCTTGATAAGATCGAGGAGCGCGCCGGGCGCGACGTCTCCCGACGCGATGACGGTGCCGTCTCGGAGGCGCTGCTCCGGTCCTGCGGTCACCGCGGTGGCGATGGCCTGGCCCTTGATGGTGTAATCTCCTCCGCGGGAGCGCCAGCGCCCGTCCACCCCGCCGACGAAGGCATTGCGAAAGCACCGGGCTCCCACCTCGGTGACAGACCCGTCGGGGCACAGCTGGCTGGGCGGCGCGCCGGCCTCCCCGGGCACGCTGGGATAGGCGGCCGAGCCCGAAAGGAACTCGGGAACGTGCCCCGGCTCGCCGCGCAGGGCGGCTGTGCCGAGGAGCGCGACATGCGCGTTGTCTCCGAGCTCGCGCTTCACGCGGAGGAAGCCGTAGAGGGCCGATGGCTCCGTGAGGCGCAGCTCCCTGGGGCCCGTCGCGGGGGCGATCTCGACCGAGTTGGGCGCTGTCATCGCGGTGAGCGCGCTCATGGACCAGGAGGGCCCGAGCGTGCCGGCGAGCTTGGCGGCGAACGGGATGGTCGTCGGGCCGGGCACGTCGGCGAGGCGCTCCCCGTAGGGCGCGTCGGTGCGCACGGCGGGCCACGGCGGCGCGAGCCCGATGCGGCGCGTGTAGAGCACCTGGATGGGCGTCGAGTACGCGTCGATCCCCGAGAGGAAGAAGGGGCGCAGCTCGGGGAACAGGACCTCGTAGTTCGTCAGGTTCAGGACGCGCTGGTCCGCCTCGACCTGGGCGAAGTCGGGGTTGACGGTGGCGTCGAGCGTGAGGTCCTCGGTGATGTTCCATGCGAGGTCGAGCCCCGCCGACGCGGATCCATCCACGCCGCTGTCAGCGATGGCGGGGTCGATATCACGCTTGCGGATCTGCGCCAGCGCGAACGGGCGCAGCGCGAGCTCGACGCGCGAGGGCACGTCGCGCAGGCCGGTGAGGCGACCATAGTGGGAGACCTCGCCGCCGACGGCTCGTGGGATGAAGGCCCATTCGTCCGTCTCCTGGCGCGCGGACACGTAGCGCCGGACCTGAAACCCCCATGCCATGTCGGGCGCCGCGTCGAACCGGAGGATCCGGTAGGGAATGCGCATCTCGGCCGTCCATCCCCGAGCCGTGCGGGCGGTCCGAGCCTCCCACGCCTCGTCCCAGTCCGCGGAGATCTCGGTGTCGTTGTAGCGAAGGCTGTCGTAGAGGACTCCGGCCGCGTTGACGCCGAACTCGAAGGCGCTCGTCCCCGCGGAGCGGCTGTCGATGGCGACACGCACGTAGTCTGACTCGATCTCCCGATCGCGGCGGGTCAGCCGGGCGCGGAGCGGGGCAGAGCGCTGCTCACATTCCACGGCGACGTAGAGCGCGTCGTCCCCGTACAGGACGCGCACGAGGGTCCGCTCGACGGGCGAGCGCCCCTCGTCGGGGAACTTCTGGACGAAGGCGTCGCTCGGCGTCGCGCTGGCCCATACAGCGTCGTTGAGGGCGCCATCGACGGCGGGGGGCGTACGGGCCCGCGCGGCGGCGATGCGGGGGCGCCCGACCGAGGTCGGCAGGGGCGCCGGGGCTGCGGGGCTAGGGCTGGGCGGCGAGGAGCGCTCCGGCGCCGGGTTGGTCAGGGGTCGCTCGGAGGAAGGGTCCGTCGTGGTCATGCCTGACGGCGTTGGCGGCGGCGCGGGCGCCGAGTCGGTCTGGGCCGCCGCTGGGCGCGGGCCCCACGAGGCGGCGACGGCGAGCAGGATTGTGGCGGCGGCGCCCGTCGGGCGGCGGCGAAGCCGCGTCTCCAGGATCACGCGCCGAGGATAGTCGAGCGCGGCGGGGAGGAGGAAGCGCAAACGCCGCCGGCAGGAGCGGCAGGCTGCGGGTCGAGTCGCCCCCTGCCGAGGTGCATGCGAGTCGGCCGATCCGCGCCTGCCGAGCCGCATTGATCACTGGCAAACCGGGAATTGCGATGAGGTGGATTGCTCGGCGGTGGTGGTATTGATCGAGGTCTCGATCGTCTTGCCGAGGACGTCGGTCACACGGACACGCCATGGCGCCTGCCCCATGTCGCCGCTGCCGACGCGCCAGTAGTTGTACGGCTGCCGCGTGGCCTCCGTCCAGCGCCCGCCGACGTACACCTCGAGCTTGCGCACCGGGGTGCGATGGCCCTGCACGCGGAGCTCGTTCCACCACGCGTTGCCCGGCTCCTTCAACACGATGGATACGTTCTCCTCGACGGGGCAGGTCGATCCTCGCCTCCTCTTCCTCGCCCCCTGTCGCGACGGCGCACGCGGCGGCGACCAGACCGAGGAAAGATATCGCAACAGCGGAACGACAAGCTCCCAATCGCATCCTGACTCTCCAAGCCATCGGGGCGCCGAGACGGCGCACCTGGCGATGTAATAGACACGGATTGATCATCTGGCCATCGCCTGATGGTCAATCAGATCGTTTTGGGAGACAATCACTCTGAAATGTTCGTCTGCGGCCGGAGAGCACCCGCAGATTCGTCGAACATTTCACCTCAAGCACAACAACCTGCGATGGGGCCAGTTGTCCACATCAGGCGCCATGTGCTCCCACGGTGCAGCCAGTACGCCATATATCCCTGCATCCAAGGGGCCGCGTTCGCTCCACGGCAAACGGGGCTCCGATCGAGGATCACCTGGCATTCCGGTCTTCTCCGCTCCGTGCAATCGGTGACCGATCCTCTCGCCGGTTCGCCCTCGGGGGACCCTGTGCTACGGCCCTGGCCGCGGATCCTTGCAGCAGCGAAACCCGATCTCGTAGAACCGGAACATCGGTCCATGCGAGTCGTTGGTCCCCCGGCACCCGGCCCACGGCTTGGACCAGTAGCCGCCCTTCAGCGACGAGCGGTGTGGCCACTCGGGGCGCGAGGTCGATACCCACTCTTCGACGTTGCCGACCATGTCGACGACGCCGTACGGGCTCACGCACGCCGGATACGAGCCCGTCGGCTCTCCCTGCCAGAGCCGCTGCGTCTCGGCGGCCCGCACCGCCGGGTCGTCGGACGCGAGCCGCCGCTCGCTGATCCCTCGGTACGGCTTGCTCACGTTGCAGGCGGCCGGATCGTGCGCGTGGCCGTAGGGGAAGGGGAGCGCGGACGGCCCCTCGCACGCGAGCTCCCACTCGAACTCGGTGCAGAGGCGCTTGCCGACGGCGGCGCACTCCCGCTCGGCCTCGATGAAGCGGAGCATCACGACCGGCAGCGCGCCGGCCCGGTTCGGCCACTCGTGGCGGTCCATGCACGTGCGCACCGGCGTGAAGCGCGGCTCGGCGGCGAACAGGCCGGGGAAGAAGTCGAAGCAGTGGCCGCCGCGGTAGCTCGTGCAGATCCGCTGCACGTTCTCGGCGTGGGTGCCCTCGACGAGCACCATGTCGGACGGGCAGGACGCGGCGGGTCCGGGCCGGGGCAGCGCGTCAGCCTGGGCGAGCAGCGGGGCGAGCAGGAGGTCGAGGAGCACGCGGCGGGTCTCTATCGCAAAGCGGCGCGGCGGACGAGAGGCCGCGCGGCGGCTCGCCTCGATCCGCCCGTCGCGCCTGTGCCGCGCTCGCGCTCGGGCGCGCACCTGGGCTATTCTCGCGGCCCATGGGAATGCCGCTGCTCAGGATGCGCGCCGCTGCGCTCGCCGCCCTGGCCTGGGGAAGCGCTTGCGGTGGAAACGTGGTGGTCGACGGGATGCCCGACGGATCGGGAGGCGCCGGGGCGACGAGCTCCAGCGCGGTCAGCACGGGCGCGCTCGCGGTCAGCGTCGGCGTGGGCGGCTCCACCGCGGTCGGCGCCGGCGTTGGCGGCTCCAGCGCGGTCAGCGCCAGCGCGACCGCCACGTCAGGGACAGGGAGCGCCTCCACCGGGGCGGGCGGCGGCGATTCCTGGGCGATGTGCATGAAGTTCTGCGAGACCTATACGGATACCTGCGAGCAGGTGGAGCCGGGTCAGTGCGAGGGGTTCTGTAAGCAGTATCTGGGCGAGGCGCCCCAGTGCAACTACCTGCTTTCCAAGTTCTTCGACTGCGCGACGAACGGCGGCGTCGACTGCGACTTCGCCCTGGAACGCTGCCAGCCGTTCCTGGCCAAGTACGACGAGTGCCGGGGCAACGGTCGCTGCTCGCCGCTCGAGTGCTTCACCGATTTCGACCGGGCCTGCTTCTGCAATGGCTCGTGCCCGAACGCGTCGTTGGGGGTCGAGTGCCACCCCGACATGCACGACGGGTTCGTCTGCTCCTGCTTCGTCAACGGCAAGGAGCTGGCCACGTGCCAGGATGTCGGCCCGGCGTGCGAGCTCGCCCATGGCTGTTGCGAGCCGTTCTTCGACGAGTTTCGCTGAGGGACGCCCGCGCGGCGTCCGCCATGAGGGACCAGCCGGGGAGCGCGGCGCAGGGCGGAGCGCTCGCCGAGACGATCGCGCGCTGCGGGGGGCGCGGATCGACGCGGCGCTCGCGCCCGGGCGCGCACCTGGGGTATTCTCGCTGTCCATGGGAATGACGATGCTCAGGATGCGTACCGCTGCGCTTGCCGCCCTGGCGTGGGGGAGCGCGTGCGGTGGCAACGTCGTCGTCGATGGGATGCCCGACGGGTCCGGAGGCGCCGGAGCGACGAGCTCCAGCGCCATCAGCACGGGCGCGTTCGGCTCCAGCGCGGTCAGCACGGGTGCGGTCTCGGTGAGCGCCGGCGTAGGCGGCTCCGGCGTGGGCGGTTCCACCGGGGTGACCGTCGGCGTGGGCGGCTCCAGCGCAGTGGGCACCGGTGGGGGCGGCATCGGCGGGAGCGGCTCCAGCGCGGTCAGCACCAGCGCGACCTGGATGGCCACGTCGGGGACAGGGAGCGCCTCCAGCGGGGCGGGCGGCGGCGAGGCCTGGTCGGCGTGCGTGCGCTTCTGCGAGCGTTACGCGGAGACGTGTGGAGCGTCGGAGCCGGGCGGCTGCGGGACGATGTGTGACACGGAGCTGGCCCAGGCGCCCCAGTGCAACGATCTGCTCATCCCGTTCTTCGACTGCCTGACGAACGGCAGGTTCGACTGCGACGTCGTCGGGCCCCGGTGCCAGCGGTTCCTGGACGAGTACGACGTGTGCGCGAACGGCGACGGCTGCCCGGGGATCGAGTGCGCCGGCGATCGCGACAGGGCCTGCAGTTGCAAGGGAGCGTGCCAGGGCTTCGTCGTCGCGGCCGAGTGCCGCGCCCAGGGCGCCGGCAAGACCGTCTGCTCCTGCTTCGTCAACGGTGAAGAGGTGGCCTCGTGCGAGGACCGCGGCGCGGCGTGCGAGCTCGGGCTGCGCTGCTGCGGGCCGTACTTCGAAGCGTTGCGCTGAACGAGCCGCGTTCGCCATGGAGGACCACCCGGGGAGCGCGGCGCAGGGCGGGGCGCTCGCCGAGGCGCTCGCGCGATGCGTGGGGGCGCGGATCGACGCGGCGCACGCGAACCCGGCGACGGGGCTCGTCGCGCTCGCCGTCTACGACGGGACGCGGCGCGTGCTCGGCGCCGGCATCGGACCACGCGTGGCGGGGGCAGGGATCCTGCCGAGGCTGCCCCGGCTCCGCGCCGGCGCGTCGCACCCGCTCGTCGCCGCCATGAGGGCGCACCTGGTCGGCCGCCGCGTGCTGGCGATCGAGGTGCGGAGCGACGGGATCGTGATCGTCGCGGGGGGTGGCGATGCGGTCATGGTGGAAAATGACCGAGGGAGTGCGGAGGCCGCACCCAGGTTGGAGGTGGCCGAGGTGGCCGCACCCGAACCCGGGTTGGGGTTGGCCGCGGCCGAACCCGGGTTGGTGCCGGCGGCAGTTCCCGAACCCGGGTTGGGGTTGGCCACACCCGAACCCGGGTTGGGGCCGGTGGTACCCCCACCCAGGTTGGGATCGTCCCCGGGGGCGCGGCTGGAACTCGCCCCAGGACGCCGCGGCGAGGCGCGCCTGCTCGACGCCGCCGGCCACCTGATCCTCCGCTGGCCGCCTCAGGGGGGCGCCCCCCCGGCGGCGATCGCCTACCCGGCGGATCCCCTGGCCGCCGGCGCGGCGCTGGTCGAGGCGAGCGACGATGCGGCCGCCGGGCAGGAGAAGGCGGCGCTCGCGCGCGCCGTGAAGGCGCGGCGCGCGGCGCTCGAGCGCAGGGCCGAGGCGGTGCGCGGCGATCTCGGGCGGCTGGGCAGCGTCGCGCGCCTGCAGAAGACGGGGCAGCTCCTGCTCGCGCAGGCCGCCCGCGTGCCGCGGGGCGCCGCGAAGGCGCTCCTCGACGACTGGGAGACCGGCGGCAAGATCGAGGTCGCGCTCGACCCGTCGCGCCCCGCCAAGGCGCAGGCCGAGGTCTTCTTCGCCAAGGCGCGGCGCTACCAGCGCGGCGAGGCGGTGATGCGCGCGCGCCTCGCCGAGACCGAGCGCGCCCTCTCGGCGATCGCCGCGCTCGAGGCGGACGTCGCCGCGGCGGAGGCGCGGCCCGAGTCGCTCGAGCCGCTCGCGCAGCGCGCCCGCTCCCTCGGCGTCTCGCGCGCGGAGCTCGCGGGCGCCGGCGAGCCCGGGACGTCCGGCGCCCGCGCCCCCGGGGCCGGGCGGCCCGCGCCGAGGCGGCCGTTCCACGCCTACCGCAGCGCGTCCGGCGCCGCGATCCTCGTCGGCCGAGGCGCCGAGGACAACGACGCGCTGACGACGAAGCACGCGCGCCCGCACGACCTCTGGCTTCATGCAAAGGGCGTCACGGGGTCGCACGTCGTCGTGCCGCTCGCGAAGGGGGCGAGCTGCCCGGCGGACGTGCTCGTGGACGCCGCGACCCTCGCGGCGCACTTCAGCGACGCGCGCGGCGAGGCGGTATGCGAGGTGAGCTACGTCCAGCGCCGCTACGTGCGCAAGCCGCGCGGCGCGGCCCCGGGCGCGGTGGTCTTCGACCGGGAGAAGGTCATCGCCGTCCGCATCGAGGGCGATCGCCTCTCGCGGCTGCTCGCGACCAAGGAAGAGGGCTGACGCCGCGCGCGGTCTGCCAAGGCCTTTTTCCCTCGGCGGAGGCCGCCGTCAGGCGGCGAACGCCGCCCGGACCTGCTCGTTCAGCTGATCGAGCCGGCGCGCGGGGAGCTCGGCTGCGCGGGCGAGCAGCTCGATGACCGCGCGCTCCGCGTCGGAGATCCCCTCGCTCGCGTGGGCGACCGCCAGCGCGATGAGGATGCCCTCCTCCACCGCGTCGCAGTCCATGAGGATCTCCGCGAGCAGGCGCACCCGGGGCTCGACGCCCGCCGCCGCGATCACCTTCAGGCTCGCCTCGATGAGGTAGCGGACGAGCTCGGCGTTGAGCTGGGCGCCCAGCATCGGCTCGATCAGCTGCCGCAGGGCGTCGATCTCCTCGGCGTCGACGGTGCCGTCGGCGTTCGCCACGAGCGCGCCGAGGTCGACGATCGGGGTCGGGTTGTACTCGTTGAGATCGAAGCGGGCTCGGAGCAAGCCGGCCGCCTGCTGGATCAGCTCGGGAGGCTTCATGTCGCCTCCGCCTCGGCGATTCGCCTCATGACTCACCACCTTTCGGAGCGCGGCGCCGCACCGTCTCGGACTCGCTGAGGCCGAGGCAGAGCTGCGCCCGCAGCGCGCGCAGCCCCGCGAGCACTTCGGCCGAGGCCGACTCGGCCTCGGCCCGCTGGATGGCCGCGTCGAGCGAGGCGAGCCTGCCTGTCTGGAGCGCCTTGAGCGAGTAGGTCATCTGCACGAACGTGTCGAACAGGTCTCCGAGCTCATCGCCCTTCCGCAGCCCCTCTCCGATGGTGAGCCGCGTCGTGCCGACCTGGCGGCACAGGCGCTTCATCTGGTGAACCGGCCCCACGATGCGCTGGGTGATGAAGATCCCGAGCACGCCGAGGACGGCGAGCAGGAACGCGCCGCCGCCGACGAGGATGCCGAGGAGGCGACCTTGCAGCGCCTCGACGTCGGCGCGCCGCCTCGCGACCTCTGCCAGGTTGCGCTCGTACTCGCGGTTCGTCTTCTCGAGCTCCTCGTCGAGGGTGCTGCCGAGCTCGGCGCCGTCGCCGCCCATGGCGGCGGTGCTCATCTTGAGGATCTTGGCGCTGTTCGCCGCTTCCTTGAGCGCGAGCTCCGCCTGGGTCGCCGCGTAACGCGCCTGTTCGTTCGCGACGCTCGCGGTCTGCCAGATGACGAGTCCGAGCGCCACCATCACGGCGAGCACCACCGAGACCAGGAGCCCTGTGTATTTGAGCTGGAATCGCGGGTTCAGGAGCAGCTTGCGGCGGGATGCCGGGCGGGCTGTGGCGCGATCCTGGGCAGGTGAGGTCATGAGGGCTCGTCAGCGGGCGTGCGGTATCGTCGCGTCCCCAGGATAGACCAGGAGCGGGCCGCGCCGGTGCGACCCCCCACGAAAACGCACTGCGGTCTCCGTGGTACAGCATTCCGTGCGCCGGTCGCAAGGGCCAATCCGCGGGCGGGGGCTCCGACGCGGTTCGCGGCTTGTAAGGGCCATGAGGCGGCGGTGCTGGTTATCCGGGGCCGGCGCGGCACCGACACAGAGGCGCGACGTGATGGCGGCGCATCCGACCGGGGCACCATGTGCGCTCCTGTCGGGCCCAGTCGGGGCGCAGGAGGTCGTCGGAGTCGCGGGAGGCGTCGTTCGGCCCGGCCCAGCTCAGGAAGAGCAGCGGCACGGGCGCCCCGGTCACTCCCCATCTCATCGTCACGAGCGACGGGCTCCAGAGCGGGCTCGGGGGGCGTTCTTTCCGGCGCCCGAGGCGCTGCCGCTCTACCACCACAAGGTCTTCAGTCACCTGAGGCAACCGCAGGCGAGCGAGCCTTCGCGCACCGAAAAGCCGTCGGCGTCGGCGTCGTCGGTCCAGAAGAACGGTTTGACGCCGCCGCTGCACTCCGCGTCCGGCGCGAGCGCGATGCCTTCGTTGTTGGAGTCCGGCAGCCCGTTGGGATGCGCGAAACGCCGCTCCAGCACGAAGCGCCCTAGCGCGTCGTCGATACCGAACACGGCGGCTTGGTTGTCGCACGTGTCGTCGCAGTGAGCCCACAAGCTCCCTGTATCACGGTCGAGCTCGAGCCCCATCACGCCTGCGAGCGGCGTCGAGATGCTGGCCACCAGGGTGGCCGCGCCGCTCTCGTGATTCAGCGCGAAAGCATACACCTTGCCGGTCTCTTCCACGCCCACCAGAAACAGGCCGGCGCCATGCTCGCCGTAGTCGCTCGGGACGTAAGCTCGAGCCTTGCTCTCGTCGAAGAAGTGGTGCGCCGTGAGCAAGCTGTCGGCCGCCCAGGTGACCGCTTCCAGACCCGCGTTCGCGTCGACCTCGGGCAAGAGCGCGGTGAGGTTCCACTCGTGAGTCGCGGTCAGCGTCGCTCCGGCGGCCCTCACATCGTAGCGCAACACGGACAGCCGGCTCACGGACGGATTGTCCGTGTCGCGCTCGGCGCACACGTAGACGCCCGCGGCGCTCGTGGCGGCGAGCGTCACTCCCTCCGCGTCGGGCGTGCCCTGGCCGTTCGGGTAACGCAGCCGTTTGCCGGAGGCCCAGCCATTGGACGTGTCCGGCGCGTAGCGCCCTCCGCTCTTCAGCAACCGAAACAGCTTGGAGGAGAGGTTGTTGGTCGCCCACAGCACTCCGGGCGCCTCGTAGGTCAGCCCGCTCAGATCGCTCTCGAACGCGTCCTCGCTGTCGAGCGTGCGAACCTCGGCCTTGCCGGGCCACGGCGACAGCTGCGTCGAGCCCGCCGGGCACGCGCCGGCGCCGCCCGCCCCCGCGCTCGCCCCACCGGCTCCGGCGCCGTCGGCGCCGCCGGCGTCCGGGGTGCCGGCCACGCCGGTCGAGCCCGCGACAGCCGCAGCGCCGCCACTCGCCCCCGCACCGCCTGCTTGTGCTGCGCTCCCGCCCGAGCCTCCTGCATTGGACGAGGCGCCGGCCGCCGACGTACCGCCTGATCCGCCCGATGGCTCTGGCAGAGGCGGCTCGCTCGATCCGCTGCCGCACGCGGCCAGCCATGCCATCGCGACGACGGTCGCGTAAGACCGGAGGTTCATCGCGCTCGCGGCGCTTTCTTCCATCACCAGCGGCATGTGGTCACGAACCTCGGCGGCTTGGGCGTTCGGCGCGGCCGTCACGATCGCGCACGAGTCGACGACTTCACCGTCCGGCGACCTCCAGCGCGACCACAAGCCGGCAAACGCGAACAACTGCCGTGACAGCCGAAATTGATACGGCTGCTTCTTCTCACCCTCGGCCTTGAACTGTCGCCAACCGGTCGCCGGCACAAACCAACGATAGCGCTCGAGCGCGCCACGCCACAACGACTTGTGTCGAGATCCTCCGCGACGTGGAGCAGAAGAAGACGGCAAACGCGCCGTGGAGGGTTCGTGGAGGGCGTGGCGCCGTAAAAGGCAGGGGTCTTACGCGCTCAGCGAGGGCGGCGCTTCGGGCGACCGAGCAGCAATCCCAGGGCCGCGAGGAGGAACCCCGCCTGGGCGCCGGAGTCTCTCGCGTCGCTGCCCAGGGCGCAGCTGCAACCGGAGCTCGAGCTGTCTCCTCCCGTCGAGTCGCCAGCTCCCGAGCTGGCGTCCTGTCCATTCGCCCCCGCGGACCCCGAGTCAATCGCGCCGCCGCTGCCTACGCTGCCGCCTGAGCCACTTTCCATGGCCCCGCCCTCGCCACCGGTTCCTGCCGTGCCACCAGCACCGCCGGTTCCTGCCGCGTTAGCCGCACCACTGGTTCCTGCCGCGCTACCCGCACCACCGGTTCCCGCCGCGCCACCCGCGCCACCCGCGCCATCGGTGCCGTCGCCACCGGGAACAGCGCCGGGACACGCTGCCGTCTCTGGATCCTGACCGCCGGCCTTGTCGAGGCCGAAATAGGCGGCGACGGCGGGGCCGTCGAACGGCACAGCGTGCCCGACGCCGTCCATCGCAAACGTCTCGTAGACCGTGTAGCCGCAAGAGCTCTTCCAGAACTGGCGCGTGGTTCCACGCTTTGGCGTGTCGGTCCCATCCGCGGTCTCGCTCAAGCCCAGAAGGTTCGTCCACTCTTTGACGTCCTCAGCCATGTTCTTGTAGTTGAGGACCGTGTCGGCGGTGCCGTGCCAATGCTGCAGGCGCGGGCGATGGCCGGTGTAACCGGGATAGTAGGAACGAACGAGATCTCCCCACTGCTGCCCGGTCTTCGTGACGTTGCCGCCCCCGCAGGGGCCGCTCCACTGGGCCGAGTTCCCCGTCCCGGTGACGTCGTTGTAGCCCTCGGCCCAGCAGCCACACGGAACGCCCATGAGCGACACGCCGGCCATGAACACGTCGGGGTACACACCGAGCAGCGCCTCGGTCATGATGCCGCCCGATGACCCGCCGACCGAGTACACGCGGCCCCCATCGCCGTTGTACTTCGCGAGCGTGTATTTCACCATCTGGACGATGGCCCCCGTATCGCCACCACCGCCGTGGTGGAGCGATCTCGTCGATCCCGCGTCCCAGCAGTTCTGCCCGGTGGCCTCCGGGAAGATCATGATGAAGCCGCTGGTGTTCGCTATGGAAACCAGGCTCGACATCTCGCTGAACGTCCCCTGGCCATTGCCCTGGCAATGATGGGGAGCGACGACGATGGGAGGCTTGGTCGCCAGCTTGTCAGGCACGTAAATGTACATGTTGACGTAGCTGGGCAGGCCGTCCGCCCCCCATTCGCTCTGGTTGACTTTTTGTAGCGACGCCCCGCGCGCAGGCAGCGCGACGAGCAGCGCCAACGAGAGCGATGCGAATCCGAGAACGTGATTTTGAAGTTGATTCATCGGACGGAGATTCTATATCAACGCCAACCTGGCACGCAAGTCAGCACCGCTTTGCTTCGCGCGCTATAAATCTAGAATTGCCGCAGGTAGTTCCAGACTTCCTGCGGCATCCACGACATGTGCTGCCCGGCGTCGTTCGGTGACGGGGTATGGCCGCCGTCGTAATCACACCAGCGGGTGGGATGCGCCTCTGAGCAGCCCTCGTGGTCTGAGCAGGCCTGGCCGCCGGAGCCAACACGAGACGGCATCGGTTGGCATCCATCCCAAGGGGGGTGCGAGCCAGGCGCGCCGCGGACGGGCGTCTTCCGGAGTGCGCCCTGATGTCATCCCAGCCGAGCCCACCTGCAACGCCTCCTTTCCCCCTGCGTGCGCCTCGTCTGGAGCCATGGCGCAACCGTCGACGTGAGCGCGCAGGAGGAGTCAGGGCCCGGTGCGCAGGACGGCCTATCCAGGGCAAGGCAGAAGAAGCTCCGGAGCACCGAATGTGAACGCTCACATGTTCGGCGTCAACCACAAACTGGCGCGCGGTGATCGTCGGCGAGCGCGGGGTCCGCGTCTGGCGGGGAACAGAGCTGGTGGCGCAGCGTGACCGCGCCTTCGAGGTGCCTCAGGCTCGCGTCATCGGCCTCAGCCGCGCTGTTCGATGAAGGGCTCGAGGAGCGAGAGCAGCGTCTCCGGCTGGTCCTCCGGGAGGATGTGCGCGGCGTTGTCGATCGTGGCGGTCGCCAGGTGGGGGGCGACGCCTTGGAGCTGCCCGGCCAGCGCCCCGCCGATGACCCCTCCCGCGATCGCGAGCGTCGGGATGTCGAGGCGCCGCGCGCTCGTGATGCTCGCGATCTGTCGCGCGCTCTCCGGCATCGCGCGGTAGTGCTCGCACATGCAACGAATGGATTCGCGACCGGAGTAGGCTCGAACGAAGGCCTCGCGCGCCTCCGGCGCGACACCGCGACGCTCGTAGGTCCCGATCGCGAGGAAGTAGTCGACGTAGGCGGCCTCGTGGCCTGCGATGAGCGTCTCCGGAAGCTCGGGGACGCCGTGGAACCCGAACCACCATGGAGCGCCACGCGAGAGGAAGCTCTCGGCGCCGGGCAGCGTGCCCACGAGCCCCTCCATCAGGGCCACGCGGCGAACCCGGCCCGGTGACGTCATGGCAAGCATGAACGCGGTCTGGACGCCGAGATCGATCCCCACCGCGGCCACGCTCGCGACGCCGAGCACGTCGAGCAGCCCCGCGAGGTCTCCTGCGACGGTGGTGACGTCGAAGCCCATTCGAGCGCGCTCGGTGCCACCGAGCCCGCGCAGATCCGGCGCGATGACGAAATAACGATCCGCCAGCGCGGCGATGACACGACGCCATAGGAACCACGTGTGTGGAATCCCATGGACCAGGAGCACAGCGGGCCCCGCACCGGCGATCGCGACCTCCATGCGCATGCCGCGTACATCGACGTTTCGGACATCGAAGCTGTCTCGTCGCATTGTCGCCTCCGTCCTCCGTTACCGGTCGATGCCCTGGCGCAAGAACGCGCCGGCGAGGTCGAGCGCGTCGCGCGCGGCCTCGAACGTCGCGACGCTCCTCGGGAACACGTGGGGCATACCCTCCCAGACATGGACCTCAGCGCCGGCGAGCGCATCGAGGCGAGCGGAGTCGTCGAGCAGGATCTCGGCCGTGCCCACGTGAACCTGGACAGGCGCGAGGTGATCCATCGCGCCGTACAGCGCGGAGGCGCGCGGATCGCGAGGGTCGTGCCCGCACAGGTAGTGACGTGCGCCGGCCTCGAGCGCCCCTCGGGAGAGCACCGGATCTTCGAGGGCCCTGGCTTCGATGCTCGCGCCAGTCATGGACAGATCGGTCCATGGCGAGAGGAGCACGCCGCACGGCGCCTTGCGCTGAGCGATCAGCAGGGCGAGCGCGAGCCCGCCGCCCGCCGAGTCTCCGGCGATGGCGACCCGCTCCACACCGAGCTCGCTGGCGAGGCCGAGGTGCGCATCCCTTGCATCCTCCCACGCGGCAGGGAAAGGGTGCTCCGGCGCCAAGCGGTAGTCGGCGACGAACACGGAGATGCCTGCGCGGACCGCGAGCTGGCCGGCGAAGTGGCGGAACGCGCGAGCGCTGCCGAGGATGAACGCGCCGCCGTGCAAGTAGAGGATCGCTCGACCGGGCCGCGGCGACGGCGGGATGCACCATGTGCCCGGCACCCCGCCGACGCGAGCCTCGCGGTGCGAGGCGCCCGCGCCGGGCGGCGTGAGCTCGATGAGCTGGTCGAACGACGCTCGCGTCGGAGCGGCGCGGCTCTTCGCGAGCTGGGAGCGCAGCGCGATCATCGCGTCGCGGTCGGCGGAAGAGAGCGGGTGATGGATTTGCGGCATAGGCGACCTCGGCAAAGGGGTGACGTCGTGAACGAATACGACCTCCCACGTGGCTTGAGAACGGCGTCGCGGAGGGTAAGATCCATTCCTGGTCGGAATAAACGGAGCGGCGCATGGATAGACTGGAAGCGTTCAAGATCCTCCTTCGAGTCGTCGAGACGAGGAGCTTCTCGGTGCCGGCGCGCGAGCTCGGCGTGGGTCAGCCCGCCGTGAGCAAGACGATCGCGCGTCTGGAGGAGGAGCTCGGGCTCCGGCTGGTCGGGCGCACGACGCGACACGTGAGCGCGACCCCGGCCGGGCAGCGCCTCGTCGACGAGATCGGGCCGCTCGTCCGAGCCCTCGACGAGCGCGTCGCGCGGCTCGCGCGCGGCGATCGCGCGCCGAGCGGCACCGTGCGTATCGCGGTCGCCCCAGGCTTCGGCCGCGCCTGCGTCGTGCCGGTCCTGCGGGCGCTCCGCGCCGAGCACCCGGGCATCTCCGTGGAGCTCGCCGTCTCCGATCGGCTCGCGGACCTCGTGGCCGACAACATCGACCTCGCCGTTCGAGCTGGGGCGCTCGGTGACTCGGGCCACGTCGCGAGGCGCGTGGGGGAGACGCCGCTGCTCACCGTGGGCTCGGCGGCGTACCTGGCGCGCCACGGCGAGCCGCGTGAGCTGCCCGATCTCCAGGAGCACGAGTGCGTCGTGTTCTTCACTCGAGGCGCGCGGCGCGCGTGGCGATTCGGGCGGCCGGCGGCGACGAGCCATCACCCTTCACGTGTGACCTTCCTCTCGAGCAACGCGGACGACATCCGCGCGGCGGTGCTCGCCGACGTCGGCCTCGCCCAGGTGCCGGGGTGGCTCGTCGCGCAGGATCTCTCGACCGGCGCCGTGAGGGCCGTCTTGCGGCCGCACGAGCCCGAGCCCATTCCTCTCTTCTTCGTGCGGCCGGCTCAGAAGCGACCGCCGGACCGCGTGCGCGTGGTGGAGCAGTTCCTGCTTCGTGAGCTCGCGCGCGAGCCGCTGCTGGACATGGGGCGCTGAGCCGGCCGCCGTGGCGTGACGCGGTCACACCTGCGCGGAGCCTCCATCGACGAAGATCTCGGTGCCCGCGATGAAGCTCGCGTCGCCCGATGCGAGGAATGCCACCACGTTCGCGACCTCGCCTGGCTCTCCCATCCGGCCAAGCGGAATGGTGGAAATCGCCTGCGCCTTCATCGCGCTCCGCGTCTGCTCGTCCGGGGTGAGGCCATCCCAGCCCGGCGTCTGTATCGGACCGGGGCTGACGACGTTCACCCGGATGCCGCGCCCCTTGAGGTCCGCGGTCCAGGTACGCGCGAACGAGCGGAGCGCGGCCTTCGTCGCGCTGTAGACGCTCGTGCCTGCGAAGCCCTTCGAACCGACGACCGACCCATTCAGGATCACTGCTCCTCTGTCGCGCAACAATGGAAGCGCCTTCTGCACCAGGAAGAAGACGCCCTTGACATTGACGTCGAAGTGACGAGCGAAGGTGTCCTCGGTGACCTCGGGGAATGGGGCAGCTTCGACGGTGCCCGCATTCGCGAACAGGATGTCGAGATGGCCCTTCTCCGCCTTGATCTGGGCGAAGAGGCGATCGAGCTCATCGAGCTTTCCCGCGTCTCCCTGGACCGCAGTCACGTTCCTGCCTATGCTCGTAACCGCTGCCTCGAGCGCGTCGCGGCGCCGCCCTGTGATGAAGACGTGCCCGCCGCGGGCGACGAGCTCCTTCGCCGAAGCGAGACCGATGCCGCTGTTGCCGCCAGTAACGAGGGCGACCTTCCCTTCAAGCTCATTCATAGATATCCTTCTGTGTCTTTGGGGATCGACCCCTCGGCGCGAACCAGGGCCGAGTCGTCTCCCCAGATCAGGCAATCAACGTTGCGACCGTACTGCGTGGCCCGTCAGCGCGGCGATGCCTCGATGGCGGGTTCGTTCCGACGTTCCAAAGCACGACGGAGGGCCTCATGTGCGTTACGCGCAAACGCTGCCTCCACACGCGTCCCAGGAATCAAGTCGGCTCCGTGGAACGTTCCTGGATACGCGTGCAGCTCCGTCGGCACTCCTGCGCGCACGAGGCGTGTCGCGAAGGCGAGGTTCTCCGCGATGAACAAGGGCACGAGCTCGGGATCGACGAGGTGCCTTGATTGCATGGTAAATACATATCAAGCGAACTTCGCTCGCGCACCGGGGCTCGCGGTTCACGCTGACCGGACAGAATTGTCCGGGATCGACTCTGCGACGGCCAACGCGAGGTGAACGGCCTGGACCCTGAATCTCGGCGAGGATACGCCGTCAACGCGCAGCGAAGCGCGCTCCCTCCGGCGTGAGTCGCAGGCTGCGGCTGGTTCGATGAAACAGCCGGAAGCTCGCGCGCTCCTCGAGGCGCGTAATGCTCTTCCCGACAGCGGACGCAGAAATGCCGAGGACGCGAGCGGCTGCGACGAAGCTTCCGCTGTCGACAACCTGAACGAAGACGTTGAGGGAACTGACGCTGTCCATCGCGAACACAACGTAATCCGGACCCCGGCCGCGTACCAGGACGGGGAGCCGGGGCTGAGCAGCGCCAGGAAGATGGCGGCTCCCGGGCGCCGTCCTGGGGGAGTTTCTTTCTCCCCGGGTGGTGAGCGCCAGCTGCACGCCTCAACAGCGCAGGGTGCCGAGCGTGCGGCATCTGCCTTGACACCGGCGACGCGTCGAACCTGCTGCGGAATCCCGTGATGCAAATCCCGCACGCTGGTACCCCGCCACACCTGCATCGGCCTGCTCTTTTTCTGTCACCTATTCATCTGGCACGTCGGGGAAAGGGCATGTCTTGCAGCAGATCGTCGATGCAGGACTTCCAGGTGGAGGGCTCGAGGAGCTGCGAGAGCTCGTC
Organism: Sorangium sp. So ce693; assembly: GCF_051521375.1. Classification (NCBI taxonomy): domain Bacteria; kingdom Pseudomonadati; phylum Myxococcota; order Polyangiales; family Polyangiaceae; genus Sorangium; species Sorangium sp. So ce693. The sequence continues at coordinate 7,848,328 of NZ_CP150347.1, read as the reverse complement.
GGATGAGCCTGTCGCGACCCACCCAGGTTTGCGCACCGCCGCTGGGTCAGTAGCGGCGGCCGAGGCCGCTCGTCAGTCATCCAGGGTGCTCTCGCGCTGCACCGCTGCGGACAGGCACGCTCGGCCCCGCTCGCCCGCTACCAGCGCAGGGGTTAGATCCATCGGAGCCAGGCGCGCAGCACGGACTCCAGCGCCGCCCGCTTCGCCTGGACGTCCTCTCCGTTGCTGAACGTCACGAGGCAGCGATCCTTGGCAAGCCACTCCAGCAAGCCAGCCGGGTCCGCGATCTCGAGCCCTTTCGCCGCTGTGTCCTTCACCTTGGCTCCGAGGTGAAGGATGAGCCGGACGCGGTCCTTTGCGCGCAAGTTGAACGTGGCAAAATGCTCCGTTGTCCGGAAGCTCGGCGCGTTCCACTTGATCTCCTCGCGGATCGCCGGGCTGACGCCGAGGATGATCTGCCGGAGGGCCACGATCGCCTCCTTCAGCGGATGATCCAGCTCGCGCAGGAACGCGACGACGGCCGGGCTCTCCTGCGCGTCGGCGGGCTCGGTGGGCGTGGCGCGCGCGGCGGGCGCTCCGGGGGCCTCCCGAGGCTCGCGCCTTTTGGGCGACGCCTTCTGCGCCTTCGCGCGCGGCTTGCTCGGCTTCTCGGTTGTGCGCTTCATGATGTGTTGTACGCCTGACTCGATGGCCCGAGCTCCAGCGCCCTTTCACGGGATCTCGCGTGACCCGACAGCCATGATCGGACGCGCTCAGCGTTAGAAAAGACGAACCGACTCGAGGATGTCAAGGCGAAACCGCCGCACCCGCTCATCAGCCGATGACGGCACGGCCTACATGATCTCGGCCGCGCGCGAGAACGCCGATCTGCACATCTACCGCCTGACGTCCGATTACCTGAACGTGACCAGCCTGGTCCAGATCCTCTGGGCCGGCTCGTGGCGTGAGGCGCCGGCCATGTTCAAGCGCAACGGCGTGTACTAACGTCTGCTTCGCACGATCCTGCGGTCTGGCACCATGATCACGGGGTTGTGGTCCTCGCCCCCCGGCATCGAGCGCCACCCTCGAAGGTCGAACAGCGTTCCCTGTCGGCTCGGCCGCCGGAAAGTCGAGCGCTCTTCCGCCTCGTCGGCCGCGTCGCCCACGCGCGCCCGGTTCAGCCCGAGCCGCTGGCATTGGACTTCGAACAGCCGCTGGATCGCCGCCCAGCGCGGCCCGCGCCCTCGAAGCGCGCACCGACGGCGGCCTCGTTCATCTTGCCGCCGGTCGGCCCCGCCCTCGTTTGCGACGACCACGGTCACCGAGCCGTAGACCTCGCCGAGGGGCCCGTCGGCATCGACAGGCTGCCGATGCTGCCGAGCCCCGCCGAACCCCTCGATCACGGCCTGCGCGCGCCCTTCTCTTTCGCGGGACTAGCGCGTCACCGCCGCGACGGCGCGGCGCGACGTCGCCGACCACGATCAGATCGTCCGCCCCGTCTGCGGGCCAAACGACGCGGATCTCGCTCACGCCGCGCGACGCGGACGACAGCCGCAACGCACAAAATGGAGGATCGCCCCAGGCGAAGCTTCCACGAGCCACGATCGGCTGTATGCTCTCGGGCATGAAGGACCCGAAGCACCTGCCCCGACCCGAGGGCCAGGCTCATGGCTGGTGAATCCTGCGGCATCTGTGGCGGCGACGGCCGCATCGCCAACTCGTTCTCCGGCACCACCGCCACCTGCCCGGGCTGCCACGGCACCGGCCGGCGCTCGGACGACACCGGCTTCCGCGACGTCACCAAGACAAAGCCTTCCCACTTCCGGCAGCCGAACAAGCAGGCGGCCGTCGAGAAGCCGCAGGGACCTGCGTCGCTGGAAGGCATCCAGCTCGCCAGGGAGGTGAACGCGGTTGCACATCTCTCCAGCGCGACGAAGTCCAAGCTCACGCTCGAGATCATGGAGCATGAGGCCACCCACGGAAAGTGCACCCAGACCTTCATCAAGAAGGTCCGCAAGCAGCTCCGTCCGCCCGGATCGTGATCGGCGAAGGGCAGCGGTGAGCACCCCTTCTCGGGTGGTGGCGACGTCACGAAAACTCAAGGCGCCGGCGGCAGAGAGGATTCCAGCCCTGCCGCCTTGAGATACCCTCAGAAAGTGCACGTTTCCAGCTGGCCAATTTGGATCGCGCTCCTTGGCGTCTCATTCGCTTTGCCCACGGCGTGTGGCAGGGCCGATGACGTCGACGGTTCGGTTGCGAGCGGCGGGACATCGGGCGGCGGGACATCGGGCGGCGGGACGTCGAACGGTGGGGTATCGGGCGGCGGGACAAACGGCGTCATGATCGCCGCCTCGGTCGACGCGCTGCACGATCCGGCGCAGAACCTGATCGACAAGACCCATGGTCTCGACGAAAACGGCGCTCAGGTCCCCGGCCGCGGCGACATGCCGAACCAGCACGACATCCTCACCGGCTCCGACGTCAACGGCATGTCGATGGGGGTGCACTGCGACAACTGGACAAGCTCCGCCGAGACCGGCGTGACCGTTCGGGTCGGCCACCACGACCGCATGGGCGGCGGCGAGATGCCGACCTCGTGGGTCTCGGCCCACACCACCAGCGGTTGCTCGGCCGAACGCTTCGTCGAGACCGGCGGCGCCGGCCGGATCTACTGCTTCGTGGCGCGCTGAGCGTCAGCAGCGAATCCGTCGGCAAGCACCGCGCTGCTCGTGGTGCACGATCACGACGAGCCCGCAGGCTACGCTCGGAGGTCGAACAGCGTCCCCTGCCGGCTCGGACGCCTGAAGGTCGACTGCCTTCGGCACGGTCATCTTGAGGTGAGTCTCCCCAGCTAGCCGAGGCGATAGCCGCCGTCGACGTCCCAGGTCGCTCCCGTGACGAAACCGCTCCGGCGTTCGTCGAGCAACGTCAGCGCGATCTCGGCGATCTCCGCGGAGGGCGCCATTCGCTTGATCAGGTTGGTCGCGATGTTGGCCTCGATGAGCCCCGGTATCGCTCGTTCAGCGGTGTGCATCGCGGGCGTATCGGTGGCGCCGGGACAGAGCGCGTTGACGCGGATCCCCGCGGGAGCAAGCTCGATGGCCCAGGCCTTGGCGAGGTAGACCTGCGCTGCCTTGGTCGCGCCGTAGGTGGTCGTGCCCGGCGTGGGCATTCGGGCGGCACACGAAGAGATCAAGAGAACCGCCGCGCCCGGGCGGCCGGTCATGGGCGCGACCGCCGCCCGGGTGAACAGGATGGTCGCCCGCAGGTTCACCGCGAGCATCCGATCCACGTCCTCGAGCGATTGCTCCCCGACCGTGCCAGGGAGCAGGACGCCGGCGTTGTTCACCAAGAGGTCGAGCCCTCCATGGCGAGCCACTGTTTCGGCCACAGCCCGCTCGGCGCAGGAAGCGTCCGCGACATCGCCGACCACGAAAGAGGACGCGGGGCCGAGCTGCTGGACCGCTCGGGCGAGCTTGTCTTCCCCCCGCGCGACGAGCACGACGCGGGCGCCCTCCTTCACCAGCCCTGCTGCGATCGCGAGCCCAATCCCCTCGCTCGCGCCGGTCACCAGCGCAGATTTACCTTCGAACCTCATCGTGCCTGCATTTTCGGGTGTCGTCATCTCCACCCATCGTTGCGCGTTTCGAAAGCGGATACCAGCGGGGCGTTTCGCTGATCATCGGCCCACCCCACGACACGCACGCCCTCCGGATCGAGCCATCCGGTGATGGGGGTAATGAACGATCGTTCAGGGCCGGATCCGCTTCACCGCCTCGGTGACGTCCTTACCCGTTCACGGTCGCTCTCCTCCTCCTCCTCCTCCTCCTCCGTCCAGGCCGCGGGAGCCCTGGCGGCGGGGCCTCGATCGGCCGCTACCTCGTGCTTTCGCGGCTCGGCGTGGGCGAGGTCTATGCAGCTTCCTGCCCTCGCGCTCGACCTGGGCCCGCCTCTCACTCTGGCGGAGGCAATGCGTCCCGCGCGCCAGGGCCGCTATCGGGGCCTTGGATACCCAGGAGAATTGTGATCCACCCAAGCTCGAAGCTGGGATAGCATCGCCCTGGGAGGGCGATGGACGAGCAGAACACCGTGGCGATCGAGTCGGAGCTGGACGCATTGCAGAAGGAAGTGCAGCGCCTGCGCTCCCGCATCGCCGAGCTGGAGGAGGCCGACCGCAGCCCCCCAGAGCGCTTGCTCGACGTGCTGCCCAGCCTCGTTTACGTGCTCGATCTCGATGAGCGGCGGTACATCTACTGGAACCGGGAGCTCGCCGATCTCGCCGAAGGGGGCGGCGGAGCCGCGGTAGGCCCGCTCCGCGGCGGCGGCCTGTCCCCCCTATTCCATCCAGACGATATCGGTCGCATCGAGGAGTACCGGGCTCGCGTGGCCGCCTCGGAGAGCGGGGAGCAGGCGACGGTGGAGTACCGCGCGCGCGGTCGCGACGGCGGCTGGCGCTGGTTCTTCGAGCGAGGCGTCGCCCTCGGCCGCGATCCGGAGGGACCGGGGCGCCGGATGCTGGGCTCGGCGCACGACATCACCGCGCGCAAGCATACGGAGCAGATGCTCGAGCGGAGCGAGAGCCTGCTCCATACGTTCCTCGAATACACGCCGTCCATGATGGTCGCGGTGGACGCCGAGGGCCGGCTCCTCCTCGTGAACCACGAAATCGAGTCCTTTTACAGGATGAGCCGCGAGGAATTGCTCGGGCGGGTCGTCTACGACATGCTCCCGGCGCTGGCGGCCGCCTCGATACGAAAGGCCAATGAAGAGGTGGCAGCCGCCGGACGCCCGGGCGTATCCGAGCATGTGCTCGTCTTCCCGAACGGTCCGCGCAATTACCTGTCGACCAAGTTCCACATCCGCGACGCCGCGGGGAAGATCTACGCGGTCGGGACGGTCTCGGTGGATATCAGCGCGCTCCCACCGAGAGGCCGGGTGTACGCGCGTGCGTACAAGGCTTCCACGGCATTGGAGGGATCCGCGAGGACCGCGGGAGAGCCGTATCCTGGCGCCCCTGACGGTGTACTATGTCGATGACATGCGCCCGCACCCATCCCTGGAGCGCGGGGCGCTGTCGGTACAACGAGCGATGGTACCCAGGAGGTCGTCCATGAAGCCTGGAGTGATGCCGTTACGTGGCGCGATCGTGGTGACGATGGTGATCAGCCTGATCGGGGGCGCGGCGCTGGCTCGGGGCGTGCCGATGCTGCGGAGTTACGATCCGGTGCCCGGTCCCTCGCCGTGGGGCCCTGATGACGAGGCGGGCGCCTCCAATACGCAGACGCCGGACAAGGTCCTCGACGGCAAGCGCCTGATCAAAGAGGGCAAGGTCTATCGCCTGGGTCACGTCTACGAGCCGGGTATGCCGGCGTTCCCGGGCAACCAGGGGCTCTCCGTGGAGGCCGGGCCGACCACGGTGATCCGGCAGCAGGTCACGAACTCCGAGGTGATGCACGGGGAGTTCGGCCAGATGGGGACGGAGTTCGACGCGCTGGGCCATTTCGGCTACATCCCTCCCGGGAGCTCGGACCCCGCCGACGCGCTCTTCTACAACCAGTTCACTGGCGCCGAGATCCTCACGGGAGACGGGCTCGCGCACCTCGGCGTCGAGAACGTGAAACCGATCGTCACGCGCGGCGTCCTCCTCGACGTCAAGCGCTACGCGAACGGTGGGGAGACGCTCGCGTTCGGCCAGGAGATCACCCTGTCCATGGTGATGAAGACGCTGCGCGCGCAGAAGATGGACGCGCGCGACATCGGCGCCGGCGACGTCGTGCTGATCTTCACGGGCTGGGAGGAGAACTGGGAGCTCGGCACCGAGGGGTATTACACGCAGCCGGGCGTGGGGCTGGCCCAGCCGGGGATCGGGATCGAGGTCGCGATGTGGCTCTCATCGAAGGGAATCGCCTGCGTCGGGTCGGACAACTTCGGCATCGAGGTCCTCCCGCCGAAGGCTCCGGTGGCGCCGGGGGTGATCTTCCCGGTGCACCATCACCTGCTGGTGAAGAGCGGAATCTTCCTGCACGAGGCGATGGTGCTCTCGGAGCTGGCAGCGGATCTGGCCGCGGAGCTCGAGGAGCGGCCGCACGGGCACAGGAGCCCGTACGAGTTCTTCTACGTCTACAGCCCGCTGCCCCTCCGGGGCGCGTCCGGATCACCGGGGATCCCGCTCGCGATCCGGTGAGCGGATCGGCGCCCCGCAAGATCGTCGACCACCTCGGTGCAGGGCGCCAGCACGAGGACGGCCAGCGCCGTGCTCCCCGGGATCACCGGCGCGGCGTGGCCCTCGATCTTCTGCATCAGGCTCCGCAGCGTACCCCGGGCGGCGCTCCACTGCGGCCGGCCATCGGGCGGCCCGCCCTACCTTGCGACGACCACGGTCGTGACGCTGTAGGCCTCGCCGAAGCGCGCGTGGACGGCGACGAGCTGCCCGTGATGCCGGGTCCCGCCGAACACCTCGACCACCGCCTGTGTTCTGCCTCTGTCGGAGCCTGACGGCCCGCCCGGCCATTCCCGGTTCACAGGAGTCCCACGCTGGCGGCGCCTTGCTGGGATGCGCGCATGTAATTGAGCGGCGCATGATCGGCAAGGGAGCGGCGCAGCGGAACGCGGTCGAGGAAGGGGAAATCGACAAAAACTTCTTGCTGGAACCACGCCATCGCAGCCGAGGCAAGGGTCGTCAGGAGCGTGCACGCCCGCCTCGTCGAAGCTCGGCTTGGCATCCATCCAGCGCCTTCCTTCGCGGTGTACAGCGAGCCGAAATGCACGAAGGGACCCATGGTCCACGCCGGCAGGTGCGGGAAGACGTCGTTGCGGTAGACGTGCCTGAAGAGCATTTTCCCGAGATCTCGTTCGAACCTGTCCTTGAAATCGTGGTAACCGACCATCGGCTGTCCGTACGTGTAGACGCCGCGCAGCTTCTCCCGGAAGTAGGCGAGCCGAGGATCCGCGAAGAGGAGCGCCGCCATAATGACACCGAGCGCGCCCCCCAGGCTGTGACCGGTGATGTAAAGCGCCTCCAGCACATCGGGGTCTTCGCCCCTGGGCGGCCGGAGCACCCCGCGCGAGGTGCCCATGTCCGCCCCGGCGTGGCGCCGATCGTCCGCGCAGTCCCGCGGGTCTCTCCTGAGGCAGTCGCTCCACATGGCCCTCTCCCGCGCGACCGCGTCGCAGATGGATCCGCCCTTGCGGGCGCTCTGGAGCAAGTTTCGCAGGGGCGCAGCCAGCATCATCGCCGTGCGGAAGAAGCCACCATGGATATGCCCCGCTGAGAGAAAGGGAACCGCCCTGGAGCTGGCGTTTGACAGCCAGTTGACGATGTTCAGGATCCCCGTGCCCCGGAAGCAGAGGACGCACAGCCTCCCGTCCTCGCTCTGTACGAGATACGCGGTCGTATCGGTGAGGAGCGCAGGGCTCCTCGCCGTGAGCGCTACGGTTTCGTTCCAGGGGACCCCGGCGCGTCGATGCATCACCTTCGCAAAGGTATCCGGGTCGGAATATGACCACGATGACGCTGCGCCAAGGATAGCTGCCACGTGTCGGTCGTATTCCCCCGCGTTCGCCCGAACCATATGGTCGACATGGTCGACGTGCTCGATCCCGGCCGCCGCAGGCGACCAGGTCTCAATAGATCCAGTCTTCTCCCCGTACACATTGCGCCTGGAGAACCTGGTCATGCGAATGGCATCGAATTTCATGTGTCGCCCTCGCCTTGGTTACACGTTGCTTGTATGAGGCGCGGAGAGTGCATCGTTTGTTGCTAAAATCTCTTCGTGTCTTTCGACGTCTGCCGTGCTGCTGGATTCGTCGAGTTCTTGCGCTCCGCCTGCCGTCGGTCGGTCGACCTGACGCGCGTCATGCCATCCATCGATTGGTCGGACATTCTATGTGAATGTTGCGCCGGTGGTGCCTGCCTCGGACGTGCGTAAGTAGTGGATCGGCAGATGGTCGGCATACGAGATGCGCAGCGGAAGACGACCGAGGATGGGAAACATCTCCTGCATGATCCACGACCCGGACGCCTTGAGCATGGAGCCGACATAGGTCCACGCCTGCGTCGTCGAGCCTCGACTCGGTACCCATCCAGTACCTTCCTCCGAGATGTACAGCGAGCCAAAGTGCACGAACGGGCCCATGGTACATGCCGGCAGGCGCGGTATGGAGTCATTGCGATAGACATGCCTGAAGAGCCGTTTTCCCAGGTCTCGTTCGAACCTGTCCTTGAAGTCCTGGTAACCGACCATCGGCTGTCCGTACGTGTAGACGCCGCGCAGCTTCTCCCGGAAGTAGGCGAGCTGAGGATCCGCGAAGAGGAGCGCGGCCATGATGACACCGAGCGCGCCCCCCAGGCTGTGACCGGTGATGTAAAGCGCCTCCAGCACATCCGGGCCTTCCTCGCCGGGCTGCCGGAGCACCCCTTGCGAGATGACCGGATCCGGCTCGGGGGGGCGCAGATCACCCTCGCTGTACTGCGAGTACTCCTTGGCGCAGTCACTCCACATGGCTCGTTCCTGCGCGACCGCGTCGCAAATCGATCCGCCCATGCGGGCGGTCTGGAGCAAGCTCGTCAGGGCGGTGGCCAGCACCATGACGCCGCGCAAGAAGCCGCAATGGACGTGCCCCGCGGAGAGGAAGGGTTCCGCTTTGCAACTGGCGGTCATTAAGGCTTGGATCGCGTTCGCCAAGTAATCCGCGCCGGGGAAGCAGAGGATGCACAACCTCCGGTCCTCGCTCTGGACGAGGTATGCGGTCGTATCCGTGAGGAGGGCAGGGTTGGCCACCGTGAGGCGTACGGTCTCGTTCCAGGTGATCCCGGCGTGCTGGTGCATCACCCTGGCGACGGTGTCCGTGTCGGAATAGGCCCATATCGACGCTACGCCGAAGACAGAGGCGAGACGGTGGTCGTGTTCTCCTGCCGTCGCCTTGATCATGTAGTCTACGTTGACGACATGTTCGCGCTCGTTCTCCAGCGTGAGCGATCTTGCAGCGGATTCGGCATCCTCTGCGCACGCATCATACTCGTGGCTTCTGGTCACCCGAATTGCCTCGAACTTCATATGCCACCCTCTCTCGGGCCCCACGCGACGGCTGGTTTTATAGCTCGTTCGCCTCGTGACGCCAAGCGCCGGATCGCCGCTTGGCGCTCAGGCGTTGAGTCCCGCAGCAAGCTCGAGAATCGAACGATGAGGCTCTGTCCCACGCAGCTCTGAGGCGAGTTTGCGAGAGATGGCAGAGGGCGCGGCCGTCTGCACCCGTGATGTTCTGGGCAGAAGTCTGTCTCGGCGCCGCGACGCTCGCCGTCCCCGCACCATCATGATGCAGCCTGCCGCCGCGCGCCGCAGAGGGGAACTGGATCCTCGCTCAGCGTCAGAGATCGAACAGCGTCCCCTGCCGGCTCGGCCGCCGGAACGTCGACTCGCCCTCTCCCTCGCGCTCCTCGCGCGCTTCCGCGCGCCACGTTGAGCCCGAGCCGCTGGCAGTGGACCGGCGTGCTCCACGACGCTGATGGATCAAGGGGACGGCACCTACGTGGTGACGGCGATGCGGGTTACCGACGACGATCTCGAGAGCCCGGCGGAAGCTCTCGCGCGCTCGGGCGATGCGACGGCCGGCACCGTGATCTCCGGCGTGAGCGACAGCGCGGATCTGGCCTTCGACGCGGCGGGGAACCTGTGGGTCGCGACGGGCGACGCCATCCTGCGCTACGACGCCGGGCGACTCGCCGCCTCGCTCCGTGGCCATCGAGAGCTCCTGCTCAAATGGTTCCGCGCACGGAGCGCCTTCGCTCATGGCGCCACCGAGGGATTCAAAATAAAGCGATAATTACGGCCAGAAAAGCGTATGGGTTTCGGACCTGCGAACACGGGGAGATCGCCCTCTGCCACGCGCTCGGGAACCTGCCGGAGCCCGAATGGATCACCCACAAATTTTTCTGAAGAGGCCAAAAAGTGCGCTCCGCTGATCCGCCTACAAAAACCAACAGATCCAACGAGTTCACTCGGCTGTGTAATGCCAGGGCGACGAGGGACTAGCGCAGCGGGGGCATGTCCTGCATCAGATCGTCGATGCAGGATTTCCAGGTGGAGGGCTCGAGGAGCTGCGAGAGCTCGTCGGATGAGCCGCCGAGCGCCGCTTCTTCAGCCGTGCCCATCGCATCCATGAGGCTCCGCAACCTGGCGCCGTCGCCGCGAACGAAGCAGCCGACCATGCTGGCCGCTTGCACATAGAACATCACGGCATCGTCCGTGCGAAGCGTGTATGGGACCGCCTGCTCCATCACCTGCAGGGGCATCGGCGCGTCCCTCACCTGCTCGAGCCTGACCGGGTCGAGCCACCATGTCTCGCGCGCGACATGCATGGCAATGCCCTCTTGCGCCCAGGCCGGCCCCAGCATGCCATGGCTCATCAGCACGTGATGCGTGTACTCGTGCAGGACGCTGGCCCGAATGTCTGCGCGCGTCGTGACCACGTGCAGTGCGCCGTCGTAATAGGCGACCACGCCGCGGTTGGTGCAAGCAGCAGCCACGAGCAGCTCCGTGTCGAGGTACGCGAAGACGTCAGGGCGCTGGGCTTCGAGCTTCAGCTGGGCGAACACCTCCCGTTCCGCCTGCTCGAGGTGATAGAGGAGGGGCAGGTGTGCATCGTCCGGCAGCCTGGGGTCGACGTACAGGCGCCCGGCATCTCCCCACGTCTCGTTGCGGAAGCGGGAGATCAACGTCTCTCGCGCCCGGGCTGCCTCTCTGGGGTCGGTGCACAGCCCGGGCTGCAACCTCCGCTGGAACGCGGACTGCTCCAGCCGGCGCGCGCGGCGCGGCGCGGCGGCTGCCTCCGTGGGGGCATCGTCGAGCGGACGCTCGAGCGGTTCCTCGTCGAGGCGGGGAGACGGGGGCTCCTGGGCGGCTTGGTCTTCCGGACCGCGCGCCGGCGCCTGCAGCGATGTCGGCTCGGTGGGAGGCCTGCCGGGCGCCGGCCGGCTCGGGACGGAGCTGGCCCTGCGCTGGAGCGCGCGAGGGGAGGGTGGCTCGGGCGCGGAGGCGCCAGATGGGCCCGCCGGCGGGCTCGGCCGCTGCGGGGCGGGGGTGCTCACGATACCCGAGCGCCGCGCCATCCACGCGATCACCGCGATGATCATGACCAGTCCGAGGCCGAGCGCGAGGCGGCGAGCAAGTGTCACGGTGCGATGATAGCAAGCATTGCGCCGCGTAGACTCTGCGCGGAGATGGGTACACCCCATCTTTTGTTGGAGCCTCCTGGTACTGGTCAAATTGGAACAGGGAGGCGGGGAGGCGGGGAGAAAAAACTGAGTAAATCTCCGTGTCTCCCCGCCTCCCTGTGATCTTTCTCGGGCAAAGTTGACCACCACCAGCCTCCTCCAGCACGGAGATGGGTGCCACCCGTCTTTTGTTGGAGGCCTCGCCGCCGCCTTTTCGCTGTACGTGCCGCTCACCGCCGCCCCGCTCGCCCTCCGCGCCCCGCCCGGCCCACCAGCCGCCACCCGGCGACGCTCTGGACCCGCAGCATCTCGGCCAGGCCGAAAGGTTACTTTCTGCATCTGCACGGCCCGCACCAGACTTCCCCGTAACGCCACCTCGCTGCCACGAACCGGCTTCGTTCAACACGATGTTTGCCCGGACGCTGCCGCCGCTCTTGCCCGCCTCCGGGCAAACGCCTATTGGTTGGGCGGCATCCTGGGCTTTGGCTTTATGGGTGATGAACGCTCGCGATGACCTCCGCGTACCGCTCGGTTCTCGCGCAGACCCGTAGAGCGAGCTGGTAGTAATCCTACTCCCACACGGCAAGAGGCGATCCCTCAATCTGCAACGCGCGTCGATAGTCGAAGGCACGGCTCGCTTCTCCGATGTAGTCGGGTTCGGAGTACGTTCTAATGCCGGCCGCGACATCGGCGGCGTGCTGGGCGCGCACGGCGGTGCGGTGATTGCGGAGTAGGGGGACCAGGCGGAGCGGCAGCATCGTGATTCGATCCTTCCGGCCCTTGCCGTCGCGAACGAGGATCTTGCGGCGCTCGAGGTCGACGTCCTTCGCGCGGAGCTCGGCGCATTCAAGCAGATGGAGGCCGGCGCCGTGGAGGAGAGAGGCCATGCGTCGCGGGACGCCGGTCATGCGCTCCAGGAGAGCGCTCACCTCGGTCGGCGTGAGCACCGCGGGGAGGCGGCGCGGCGGCGCAGCGCGCGCAGCCCGAGGACGAGCGCGCCCACCTCGACCAGCGCGAGCCAGCGCGCGCGGGCGCGCGGCGGGAATCGCTCGACCGCGCAGCCGCCCGCGGCCGCCGGCGGCGCGGGTGCCTCGTACCTGCAGCCGTGAGCGCGCGCCGCCCCAGCCGCGGGCGAGCAGACGCCCCCATGGGGGCAGGGCTCCGGATCCTCCGGGAAGCAGAGCGCGCTGCAGGTCGGGCTCTCCTCCCCGTCGAACCGCGCGCACATGCCGAACTCGCACGTCTCGTCGCGATCGCACCGGGCGCCGATCGCGCCCGGGCTCGGCCGGGCGTACCGGCACTGCGATGTCCCCGGCGCGCCGCCCTCGCAGCGCATCGAGGCGGGGCAGTCCGCGGGGCCTCCGCACGCGCGCGAGCAGTAGGGGAAGCTCGGCGCGTCCTCCGGCGACACGCAGAGGCCCGAGGCGCAGTTGCCCGGCTCCACGCAGGGCTCGCCGGCCTGCCCGCCGCTCTGCTCGATCGCCGCAAGCAGCGGCTCGATGAAGCCGCCGAGGTGTGCGTCGACGCGGACGGCGCTGGCGCGCACGGCGCACGCCTCGTCGCCGCGTGAGATCACGCCGAGGAGGATCTCTCCCCCGCCGCCCGCGCCGAGGACGGGCCCGCCCGAGTCGCCGGCGCAAGCGCTGGAGGGCGAGGGCGTCAGGGAGAACGTGAGCGCGTCGAGCTCGCCGAGGACGGCCGTCCCTTGCATCCTCCGGGCGTCGCCGCGCTCCTCGACGTCCTCCCTACCGAACCCGACAAACCGGACGCTCCGGCCGGCGTCCTCGTCGGTCAGGGGCTGCGCGCGCACCGGGATCGGCGCCACGTCGAGCGGCTCGCGCAGGAGCAGCAGGCCGATGTCATGATCGGCAGCGCCAGCGCGGTAGTCCGGCGAAGGCCACGCTTGCGCGACGCCGACGTGGACGCCCTCGACGGCGGACGGCCCCACGAGCACCGTGTCCGGATGGCCGGCGAGGCAGTGCGCCGCGGTGACGACAACGCGCGGGCGGATGATGACGCCCGTGCACCCGACCTCGCCGCCCGCGGCAATGCCGACGACCGCTGAGTCCTCGGTCGCCGGCGTGCCGTTCCTCACCTCCTGCCGCGCCTCGGCGGCGTCTAGCGGCAGGGGACCGTCCGCGGGGGCGCACCCCGTCCCGCGGAGCAGGAGCAGGGCGGCCCCGCAGGCTGTGGAGTGAACGCGGCCTCTTCGATGCATGGATAAGTTGTTGAGACAGCGTCACTTTTCCAGGATGGAGGTGGATCGCGTCAGGTTTGCTCGGCGCTCGCCGGTCGGCGCCGCGTCAGCGGGGCTGGCCGCAGTTCCCGGCGGCGCAGCACGAACTCGGCCCCGGGTTGTCGAACGCGATGCAGGAGACGACAGCGCCGTTGCATCGATCGCAGTCGCCGCCCGGCCATGTCCAGTACCAACTGGACGCGGTACAGCCGTGCTCCGCGTAGCAGGCGTCATGTACATCGCAGCACGCGCCGTTGCTCCCGCAGCTGTCGCCGAACCACACCCACGACGGCAGATCGCACCCGTAGTTGTCGTACTCCTGGCCCTGGAGCGAGTTCACGATCTTCGATTGGATATAGAGCGCCCCTTCGATGGAGTTCTCCAGGGTGGGGAGCTCATCGAGCTGGGGCCGCAGGCTGCCCTCGACCGGCGCGCCCTGGGCCTCCGCGCCCTCCTGGGCGAGCAGCGTCCAGCGGACCGTCTCCTCCTCGGCGCTGCCAAGCTGGTAGTCCACCGAGAACTGCGGTGTCCCTGCGCGATCGTAGATGTCAACGCGCACGAGCGACGGGCTGAGCTTCGCGCTGCGCGCGACCACGTTGTCGAGATCCATCGTCAAGGTCTCGGGGCTCGTGGCCTCCTCCCGGGGCGTATCGTTTTTAGCCTCATCGCCCGCACCGGCGCACCCGATGGCCAGGGTCGAACCGCACACGACGAGCGCGATGACGCCAGACGCGAATTGCATCATTTTCATGACAATTCCCCTTCGTTCCGTCGACGAGGCTGCTCTCGCGGCGCCGCCGACATGTTGGGCTCGAAGCAACTCGGACGCGATTGATTTAATGGAAGTGGTCTGTCCGTCAAGGTGATTTGGTAATTCGAGCCTGTAGCAAAAATGATAGATCCTCGTCGATCCACCCCTGGATCTCGGCATTGGTGTCCGATGTGCACGAGCTCGGGATGTGGCGCTGTTTGCCTGGTATTCGCGTCGGCTGATGCGGACTCGTCAGCTGGTACGGACTCGTCAGCTGGTGCGGGCTCGTCGGTTGATGCTGACTCGTCGAATTTGTGCTCGCGTCGAGCTCGCGATCCAGGCGACCCTGTCACGATGACGTGGCGTGGCGAGCTCCTCGGGCTCGTGAACGTCGGGCAGCGCAAGGTCTCCCGTGTTTCGTGCCCTTGCGTGCGTACGTGCTGCGTCCACTACCCCGGCGAGCAAACGGGTCTTCGCGCATCGATGAATCCGACCCGTTTCGGCGGCTTTCGCCCAGTGAGAGGGGGCTCAGCGCTCGCATTCAACCTTTCGAGGCCTGCTCGGCTACTTTAGCCCTTGTCATCGCGGGGGAGGCATTCGCCTCCCGCCACGAAACCCCACGTTTTTCGGGGTCCCCACCCCTCCGGCCTCGCTTCGCGAGGCTCTACATCAGCGAGCGCGGGTCTCGCTCGCTGATAGGCAGAAATCTGCGGATCGGGGTGGCTATCAACATCCTTCGCATGCGGCGAGACGATCTCGTAGAGCCAAGCGCTTTGGGTGCCCTCCTCCAGCGCCACGTACGTGTCGCCAGCGATCGTCTTGAGGCGCTCCGCAAGAGCTTGTCCGTCGGTCTCCACGACATGCGTCCCCAGCTGCATGCCGCTCTCGCTGAGGACGCCTCATCGAGGCGGCGATGGGCGAGCGCTCGATCGCAACCGCCGCGACGGACGACAGATCTCCGGCTGCCCAGTCGCTTTCGCGATAGAGGCGTGAAAGAGGTTCCGACGACGACGCAACGCGCGCGGGGCGGGTCGGCAAGGCGCGCGCAAGGGCAATTGCGGTGAAGGGATCGGGACACTAAACTTCATCTTATCAGCCTTGGCCGTCCGCAGCGCAAGGCGCGGAGTCGAACATGGACATTCCCGATTGGTCGAGGGCACGCCTGCGGAGGGCGCTCGACGCGCTGCCTCCAAGAAAGAGGGACTGTGCGCGCGATCTGCTCGAACGCGCGCATCGGCACGCGATGGCCGTGCTCAACACCGCCGGCGCCGCCTCTCAGGCGAACCACGACCTCGGCGTCGCGGCCCTCGGCCAAGCCGCCCTCGATCCCGTGGCCGAGGCAGAGATCCGGAGCTCGCTGCATCACGTCCCCTTCGTCGCGAACGACGGCGCGATCTGGGGCGTCGGTCTGTACAGGCAGCTCGACGTCGGGTGGATCACGTCGCTCATCGCCTGGATGATCTACTCGGACCGAATCTACGCCCCTTTCCCGGCGAACCCGCAGACGATCCGGATCCCGAACAAGACGACCATCGCGCTCCTCGGCGACTGGGGGGGCGGGCCGGCGAGCCTCGCTGGCCGCCGGGTCGGGCGAGCGGTCGAGCGCCTGAAGCCTGACTACACGATTCACCTGGGCGATGTGTACTACTTCGGCGGCTTGCTCGCGCGCGAACGGCTGAACCTCGTCGACATCTGGCCGGGCGCGCCTGGCACCTCCTTTGCGCTCAACTCGAACCACGAGATGTACGCAGGCGCGCAAGGCTATTTCAAGATCGCCCTCAACCCGCGGCGCCGAACGCCGTTTACCGCGCAGCAGGGGAGCAGCTACTTCGCTCTCGAGAACGACGCGTGGATCCTCGTGGGCATCGACTCCGCCTATTTTTCCGACTGGTGCGAGCTCAGCATGGTCGGACGGCTCGACGAGGGGCAGCTTGCGTTCTTGGACGAGCTGGCCAGCAAGGGAAAACAGATGGTCGTCTTCAGCCACCATGAAGGCCTCGTGCTGAACGGGACCGGAACAACGCCGCTTTGGGCTCAGGTGGCCCCTCTGCTCCCTCGCGGCGGCTACTGGTACTGGGGTCACGCGCACGCGGGCATCGTCTACACGCCGCAGCCCGGCGCCGCCCAGGGCGCGCAGATCCACGGCCGATGCGTCGGCCACGGCTGCATCCCTCAGGGCCGACCCTGGGGGCTCGACGCCCTGCGGTCCGGGCCGAACCCGACGGTCGCTTGGTTCGAGGAGACCCCGGTCGAGCACAGCAGGGGCCGTGTGAGCAACGGCTTTGCGCTGCTGACCCTTGAGGACCATCGCCTCACAGAGCAGTTCTTCGATGAGGACGGCAACCAGACCTATTCAACCTCGAATTCCACGGCGTCCGAGCCGCGGATAGAGTCTTCGGTCCGGTAGGCGCGCCGCGCGCAGGCTCATGCCGAGCGTGGCGAGGACACGAGGTGGCTCGGCGCGAGCACGGCGGCAGCTCCGTCGCGCGATGGGCCCAGGCATGCCATGCATGCCCACCCTCACAGGTCGAACAGCGTCCCCTGCCGGCTCGGCCGCCGGAAGGTCGACCGCTCTTCCGCCTCGTTGACCGCGTCGCCCACGCGCGCCCGGTTCAGGCCGAGCCGCTGGCAGTGGACCTCGAACAGCCGCTGGATGGCCGCCCAGCGCGGGCCAGCGCCCTGGAAGCGCGCCCCGAAGGCGGCCTCGTTCATCTTGCCGCCGCGCATCTCCTGGATGCCGCGGCGGACCTTGGCGGCGCGGTCCGGGAACGCCTCCTCGAGGCGCTCGTCGAAGACCGGGAGCACCTCGCGCGGGAGGCGCAGCGGCATCATGAACGCGCTCTCCGCGCCAGCGTCGCGGGCGCGCTCCAGCAGCTCCGGGACGTCGCTGTCGTTCAGGCCAGGGATCATCGGCGACAGCGAGATCCCCGTCGGCACCCCCGCGTCGGAGAGCGCCCGCATCGCCGCGAAGCGCAGCGACGAGCGGCTCGCATACGGCTCCATCTTGCGCGCCACCGCGTCGTCGGCGAACGGGATGCTGAAGTGGACCCGAGCGCGGGCCCGGCGCGCCAGCTCGCCGAGCAACGCGGCGTCGCGCCGCACGAGCGCGCCCTTCGTGATGAGCCCGACCGGGTTCCTGAACGCGAGGCACACCTCGAGGCAGCGGCGGGTGAGCTCGTAGCTCGCCTCGAGCGGCTGGTAGCAATCGACGTTGCCCGAGAACACGATCGTGTCTCCCTGCCAGCTCGGCTTGTTGAGCTCCTTCTCCAGCAGCTCGGGCGCATTCGACTTGACCACGATCTTGCGGTCGAAATCCGTGCCGGCGCCCCACCCGAGGTACTGGTGCGACGGCCGGGCATAGCAGTAGGCGCACGCGTGGAGGCAGCCCCGGTACGGGTTGACGCTGTACCGGAAAGGAAGATCGGGGCTGTCGTTCGCGGCCACGATGGAGCGGGCCTGCTCCTCGAAGATCTGCAGCGTCGCCGGGGGCGCCTCTTCGAGGTACTCGACCTGCGTGGACGACCACGGGTTCGGAGGGTTGTTCACGGGGCGCGGCATGGTGCGGAGTGCTCCGGGCGAAGAGGCGAGCGCTGCGAGCGCAGTGTAGCGCGTCCCGGTCAGGATGGGAGCGTTTGTTCAGTAGAGCCCGGCGGGCCCCGCCGGGGCGCCTGGGACGCACCGGCTGCGCCGGGCGTGCGTCCGGGGGGGGGCGACGGTGGGAAGAGCGGATTGACGCGGTAGGGGAGCCCTGCTGGCATGGACGCCCTCAGTCGAGACGGGGGAGGGAAATATGGCCGAGCCGAGACAGCCTGGGTTCGATCTCCGCAGCACCTACCTGCACCTCGCGGAGGGCGGGGACGCGCTGCAGATCGATGTGAAGCCGACGTTCTGGCAAGAGCTCATGTCCGACGAGCCGACGGGCGCCGACATCCGGCGGGTCAAGCGCGTGGATGGCTGGCTCGTGACGAGGTTTCACATGGCCGAGGACACGGCCCGGTGGGAGATGCACCCGGCCGGGGACGAGATCCTGTACCTCCTCTCGGGCACGATCGACGTCGTGCTGCAGGACGAGGGCGGCGAGCGGGTCGTCGCGCTGCGCGCAGGGACCGCGTGCACGGTGCCGCAAGGGGTGTGGCACCGGATGATCGTCCACCAACCGGGGGATTTCGTGGCGATCACGTACGGCAAGGGGACGCAGCACCGAGCGGTGTAGTCGCCCCGCGGCGAGTCCGAGTTCGACGTTCCGGGGCCGCGCCTTGCCGGGCTGCCGCAGCGACATTCCGGGGCCGCGCCTCGCCGGGCTGCCGCAGAACGACGTGGATGGGAGTCGCGGAGGAGGTCGATGTCCTCGACGACGTTCTTCGCCTCAGCTCCGCCCTGCGTGGCGGCGGTGCTCCACCATCAGGCAGCGGTCCTGCACGACCAGGATGCCTGCCTCGACCAGCCGCTCGGCCACCTTGTCGTTCCGGATGCCGCTCTGCAGCCAGACGGCGCGCGGCCGGGCGGCGAGCAGGTCGTCGAGGTGCCCGGTGACGTCCTGGCCCCGTCGGAAGACATCGACGATGTCGATGGGGCCCGGCACGTCGGCCACCCGGCGATAGACCTGCTGGCCGAGGATGGTCTTCACGTCAGGATAATAGACAGGGACCGGGATCACCTCCACGCCCGCGCCCTGCAGATAGCTGGGCACGTAGAAGGCAGGCTGATCCGACTGCGCCTCGGTTTTGATGCCGAGCACGGCGACGCGCCGCGCCGAGCGCACCAGCTCCGCCACCCGGGCCTCGTCGTGGCTGATATCGCGAATGTCGTCCATGGAGGGAGTCTACGCCCCAGGGCGCCGCTCGGCGACAGATCCCCGCGCGCGGGTCGCGGCAGAGTTGTGGCAGACTCGGCCGCGTGAACCTCGACCGGCTCCCCGCGCTCTGGGCCGACCTCATCCGCTCTCCCGCCTCGCTGCCCGTCGCGCTGGCGCTCTCGGCCTCCGTCCTCGCGCTCGGCTTCTTCGCTTACCGCCTGGTCTTCGCCTCGCTCTCGCGCCTCGCGGGCGCCACGCAGACGTCGCTGGACGACCTCCTGGTCCGCCGCATGCGGCTGCCGGCGCGCATGCTCGTCGCGCTGCTCGCGATGCACGCGTTCATCTCCCTTCGCGGGGGAGAGCTGCCCACGCTCCACAAGGGCGTGCTCCTCCTGGAGCTCACCCTCGCCGCGTACCTCGCCATCGAGATCGCCGAGACGCTGATCATCGACTACTGGCTCGCCGAGCGCCGGAAGGTGCTGCTCCCGGCGCTGGTGCGGCACCTCCTGCTCACGATCCTCTACCTGGTCGCCGGCCTCTCGATCGTCGGCGCGGTCACGGGGGTCGACCTCGTGCCGCTGCTCGCGACCTCGACCGTCATCACGGTGGTCCTCGGCCTCGCGCTGCAGGACACCCTGGGCAACCTCTTCGCCGGGCTCGCCCTGCACTCCGAGCGCTCGTTCGGCGTCGGGGACTGGATCCTCGTCGACGGGGTCGAGGGCCAGGTGATCTACGTGGGATGGCGCTCCACGCGCCTCCGGACGTTCTCCGGAGACGTCGTGATCCTGCCGAACTCGATCATCGCCAAGGCGCGCGTGCAGAACTTCTGCGCGCCGGACCGGAACTGCGCGCGCAACATCGAGATGCTCGTCGCGCTCGCCGCGTCCCCCGAGGCCGTGGAGCGCGCCGCCCAGCGCGCCTGCGGCGAGGTGCCCGAGGTGCTCCGCGAGCCCGCGCCCAGGCTCTGGCTCGCCTCCGTCACGCCGCTCTTCCAGCGCTACGTCATCAAGTTCTGGATCGCCGACTTCGAGCGCCACGATCTCCTGGAGTCCGAGGTCATGAAGGCGTTCTTCCGGGCGTGCCGCGACGAGGGCGTGGCGCTCAGCCCCGCCGCGGCGCAGCCGGCCCTCGCCGTCGAGATACGGCCCCCGGCAGGCGCCCCAGGGCCCGCCGAGGGCGCCGCAGGGGCCGCCGCCGGCGCCGCAGGGCCCGCGGCCGACCCGAGGGCGGCGCCGGCGGTCCTGGCGGCGATCGTCGTGGCGCCGGCCGCCCCGCCGCCGGACGCTCACCTCTGAGCCCGCGCGGGCTCAGGTCGTGGCGCCAGCCGCCCCGCCGTCGGGCGATCACCGCCGCGTCTGCGCGGGCTCAGGTCGTGGCGCCGGCCGCCCCGCCGTCGGGCGATCACCGCCGCGTCCGCGCGGGCTCAGCGGCCTGATTTGCCTTGGTGCAGCCGCCTCGCCGCGGTACCCCGGCGGCATGCCTGATCACCAGTCCGTCTCTCCCAGCAAGGTCGCGATCGTGGGTGCTGGCAGCGTCGGGGCGACGATCGCCTATGCGTGCCTGATCCGCGGCGTGGCAAAGCAGGTCGCCCTGTTCGACACGAACCGGGCCAAGGTCGACGCCGAGGTGCTCGACCTCAACCATGGGCTGCAGTTCGTCCCGGTGGCCACGCTCGACGGCAGCGACGATGTCGAGGTCTGCCGCGGGGCGCACGTCGTCGTGATCACCGCCGGCGCGAAGCAGAAGCCCGGGCAGAGCAGGATGGACCTCGCCACCGCGAACGTCGCGATATGCCGTGAGCTCCTGCCGAGGCTCCAGGCCGTCGCGCCGGACGCGCTCTACCTGCTCGTCACGAACCCGGTCGACGTGATCACGTATGTCACGCTCAAGCTGACGGGCCTCCCGCCCGCCCGCGTGATCGGCAGCGGTACGGTGCTCGACAGCAGCCGTTTCAGGTTCCTCATCGCGAGCAAGCTCGACGTGGCCGTGCAGAACGTCCACGCGTACATCGCGGGAGAGCACGGGGACAGCGAGGTGCCGCTGTGGAGCAGCGCGAACGTGGCGAACATCCCGCTCGACGCGTGGTCCGTGCCTGGCCACGGCCACCTCGGCGCGACCGAGCGGGCGGAGATCTTCTCCAACGTGAAGAACGCCGCCGCCCAGGTGATCTCCGGCAAGGGCGCGACGAATTACGCTATCGGCCTCGCGACCGCCAAGATCCTGGAGGCCCTGCTCCGCGACGAGCACCGCGTGCTGCCCGTCAGCAGCCTGCTGAGCGGCTATCGTGGGATCGACGATGTCTGCCTGAGCGTGCCGTGCATCGTGAACCGGTCCGGCGTCGAGTCGCGGCTGCCCATACCGATGAGCCCCGAGGAGGAGGCGGGCGTCCGGGCCAGCGCGGACACGATCCGCAAGGCGATCCGAACGCTAGGATTCTGAGGCGACCCCGGGTGTGCCGCGACTGCCATCGCGCCCCGTGATTCCCGTCGGGCCCAATCGCCCGTGCCCCTCGAAGGCGTCTATCGTCCGTCTGCCGACCAACCCCTCTCGTCTGCTCATCCGTGGCAAACCAGCGCGTTCGCCCTCATTGGCAAGGCCGTAGGCCCGAGGAGCGGCAGCTCGTCGCGCGGAGTGGGGGACGGGCCGATGTTCGAGCTTGCCCTCATTGGCAAGGCCGTAGGCCCGAGGAGAGGCAGCTCGTCGCGCGGAGTGGGGGACGGGCCGATGTTCGAGCCCAATAGCCATCTTTCATCCGGCGAAGCCGGATGAGAGATGGCTCAGGCGAGTTCGGCGAGGCCCCCACTCCGCGCGACGAGCTGCCTCTCCTCGGGCCGGTCAGCTCAGCAAAGCCCCCGCACCGCCCAACGATCCGCCCCGCCTCTTCCCAAAGCTCACCCGCCAGCAGCCGCCTGGTCCGCTTCCCCCCACGCCACCATGACAGCGCTCGTGTTGTAGAACCCCTCGACGCTCCCCCCGAACTTCGCGATCTGCCCGTAGCACGCCATCCCGAACATCGGGTTCGACGCCGCGTTCGGCGAGAGGAACGCCCGCACCTCCTCGCGGTACCGCTCGCCCAGCATCCGGAACCGCGCCGCGCAGTCGAACACCAGCGAGCCGGCCACCCCGGGCAGCGGCCCCAGCACCTTCGTCGACAGGCTCTTCGCCGCCTGGAGCACCGCGTCGGTCGCCGCGTTCACGACGCGCACCACCTGCCCGCGCGCCAGCCCCCCGGTCAGCACCACCGCGCCGTCCCCGCGGATCGCGATCGGCGACCTGATCTTCAGCGCCTCGCCGAACGGCGTCTTCGCCCCGAGCGCGTGCTTCGCCATCGTCTGGAGCAGCCCCTCGCCGCTCGAACGGAAGCCGAGCCGCGAGAGCTCCTCCTCGTACACACGCGCCGCCGGCTGTCCGTCCAGCGTCCTGAGCACGTTCCGCTCGATGTCCGTGATCGTGAAATCCCGCCCGCCCTCGGCCGCGCGGAACCCGTGCACCACGTCGATGTTCACCCGCTGCCGGTGCGTCAGGCGCACGAGGACCGCCGCGTCCGTCAGCACCTTGCGGCCGAGGAACACCCGCGCCCCCTCGAACGTCCACCCGTCGCCCGCCGTCCCGCCGAAGACGCGCGTGTGCGGCGGCACGCCCTGGCGGAGCGCGGCCACCAGATCGTCGCCGTCGCACGCGAACGCGTCCGCCAGCACCAGGATCGAGCTCGTCGCCCCGCTCCGCCCGCTGCCGCTCGAGACGGCCTCGTCCATGTCGCTCAGCGCCGCCCTGATGCTCTTGGCGTGATCCGAGCGCAGCTCGCGCGCCGCCGTGCAGGCCACGTCGATGTTCGCTCCGCCGAGGAACGCGCACGTCACCCCGCTCCTGCTGAAGCCGCGCTCCGTGAACGACGCGCCGCCGGTGGTGGCTCCGACCACCGGAACGCCCGTCGCGTCCTCGACCGCGGCGAGGTAGTCCTCGTGCTTCGTCCCGCTCGGCATGGCCACGATCGCGAGCCGCGCGGGCTCCTTCCACTCCGCGACCGTCCGCTCGATCTTCCGGCCGAGCAGCCACGCGTTCCCGTCAAAGGGTCCGAGGGTCATCATCTTCATGCGCTGAAGCTCCTGCGTGCCCGGCGCCGGAGCGCGGGCTTCGGATCCAGGCCATCACCGACGAACCGCGACCGGACGGTGATATCACGCACGAGGGAGGCCTCTCCACTCCTCATGGATGGGCGCCCGCCGCGCGCGGCCGCTCGTTCGAGGGACGAGCATCGGCTCAGCTCGGATGCTGTGTTCGCGCCGCATACCTCCGCGCCGGCGCACGGCGCCCTGCTCCGCCCTGCGCGCGCGAGCGCGGCGTCGGCGTCACCAGGCGAGCGCTCGAGCGCCGTCTCTGCGAGCGCGCTCACATGCCGAGCAGCATCGGCTCCCGCTGCCGCACGAACCCCTCCACGAGCTCCCGCTGCTCGCCCGAGAGCCGCACGAAGCGCGCCCCGAACCCAGGCGGACCCTCTTCCTCTGCCTCGCGCGTCCATTCGACCACCCCCACCGCGTCGATCTCGCCGCCCTCCGCGAACGGGATCGTGAGCGCCACCGTCGTCCCCCGCGCTGGCGGCGGCCGGAAGGTCGGCACGAAGATGCCGCCGTGGTCGACCACGTCGGCCGCGGGCGCCGTCCGGTAGAAGTTCGCCGGCGACGCCGCCCCGACCCGCGCCTCGAAGCGCGGCGGCGGCGGCTGGCTCTGCGGGCGCGCCGCCGCGCGGACCTTCTCCTCGAGCGACCGGAGCGCCTGCGCCAGCTCCGAGACCTGCGCCTCGATCGCCCGGATGCCGAACGCGCTCTGTGTCGTCGCCTTCGCGAGCGGCGCGACGAGCCGCTCCACAAGCGACAGGTGGTGCCCCACGAACTCCGACACCGAGCGATCCGTCTCGACCTTCACGTCGACCCGCGGCTGCGCCGCCCCCTTGAGCGCCGCGGAGAGCCGCTCCATCTCGGGCGCGAGCCACTGCTTCATCTCCCGCGCCCGCGCGTCCCCCGCCTGCGCCACCGCGGCCGCCTTCCCGATCGCCCCGCGGATGCCCTCCAGCTGCTCGCCCAGCATCGACAGCGTGCCGGTCACGCGCACGACCGGGTCGTCCTCCTTGCCGCCCATGCGCTTGATCCGCACGAAGCCCTTCTTGATCTCGTCCCACCGCGCCGCCTGCTCCGGCGTCATCCGGCCGCGCAGCTCGGCGAGCTTGAGGAGGTTCTGCTCGGCGCCCGTCGTCAGCGTCTGCGACTCGCTCACGTAGTGATCGTCGATGAGCCGGTCGACCTCCTCGTGCGTGTGCGCCGCCACGACCTTCTCGGCCAGCTTGTTCATGTTCCGGTAGCTGCCCTGCAGCTTGAACGGCGGCTCCGTCCGGAAGGCGTCGTCCTGCGACGCGCTCCGGATGTACTCGAGGTTCACGGACAGCAGCACCTTCTGCACCCGGAAGAGCCGCTCGAACACGGCGACCATCTCCGAGACCTCCGCCGCGGAGTAGGCGTGCTCGAGCTCCGTCGCGGCGATGGCCTCGCCCTGCGCCATCCGGATGAGCTTGTGCGTGTCGCCCGGCGCCCGCCCGGAGAGCGGCGCGAGCGTCGGGTTCGACGTGAGCGCGTTCTCCAGGTAGCTCAGCGCGAACAGCGCCTCCTTGCCGTCGAGGATGTCGCCGAGGTTGTACGTGTCGGCCCGGTTCGACAGCATGTCCGGGATCTGGAACCGCGCGCCCGACTCCGTGTACGGGTTGCCCGCCATCACCACGCAGAACTTCTTGCCGCGCAGGTCGTACGTCCGCGTCCGGCCCCGCCACACGCCCTCGATCCGGCGCTGCCCGTCGCAGAGCGAGATGAACTTCTGGAGCAGCTCCGTGTTCGTGTGCTGGATGTCGTCCAGGTACAGCATCACGTTGTTGCCCATCTCGAACGCCAGGTTGATCTTCTCGACCTCCTGGCGCGCCGTCGCGTTCGGGGCCTCGGCCGGGTCGAGCGACGTCACCTCGTGGCCGAGCGACGGCCCGTTCACCTTCATGAACACGAGGCCGAGCTTGCTCGCGACGTACTCCATCAGCGTCGTCTTGCCGTAGCCCGGCGGCGAGATGAGCAGCAGCATGCCCATCAGGTCGGTGCGCTTCACGTCGCCCGCGGCGCCGAGCTGCTTCGCCAGGTTCGCGCCGACGAGGGGCAGGTAGACCTCGTCGATGAGCCGGTTGCGCACGAACGAGGTGAGCACCCGCGGCGCGAACTCCTCGAGGCGCAGCCGCTTCCGCTCCCGCTCCGCGATCTCGCTCCGCACCTTCCTGTAGGCGCGGTAGCGCGGCGCCCTCTCGTGCAGGAAGTCCTCGATCTTGCTCAGGAATTCGTCGAGTCGGAGCGCGATCGCGCGCTCCTTGATGCGCGGGTGCTGCCCGAGCAGCCCCTCGACGCGGGCCTCGGTGACGGCCGCGCTCGGCTCCCGCTCGATGTGCCGCTCCGTCACGACGACGACCGCCGCCTCGAGCGCGAGGTGGGCAAGCGCGGCCGGGGGTTTGGGGGCAGAGCCCGGCTTGCCGGGCGAGCCCCCATCGTTGGCCAAGGGTTTGGGGGCAGAGCCCGGCTTGCCGGGCGAGCCCCCATCGTTGGCGACCGCGGCGAACCCGCGCAGCCACGCGAGCGCGAGCTCCAGCCGCTCGGCCGGGTGCTTCTCGAGCTGCCGCAGGTCCTCCTCGAACGCCGCGCGGCCGCCCGCGAGGTCGAGGCGCGCGAGCAGCGCGTCCCGCAGCGAGATCGCCGCGTCGCTCGTCACGAACCGGGGGCGCTCCGCCGCGAGCTCCTCCACGAGGTACCGCGCCGCGACGCGCACGTCCGCCGCGCTCGCCTCGATCCGGTGCGCCGCCGCCGCCGCGGCCACGCCCTGCGCGAGCTCGGCCGCGAGCGCCGCCCGCGCCTCGCTCTCGCCGAGCTGCGCCGCGAGCCGGCCGAGGCTCCGCGCCCGCCGGTGCGCGAGATCCCGGGCGCGCGCGTCGAGCCCCGCCCAGGTCAGGCACGCGAGGGCCCGCGGCGCGCTGCCGAAGCGCAGGAGCCCCGCCGTGGACCGCAGCGCGAGCAGCTTCTCCAGGATCAGCGCCGCGTCCGCGTCGTGGACGCCGCGCTCGTAGCCCTCGTCGTGCCGGCCCTCCGCGTACGCGCGCACCGCGCCGAGCAGCCCGCCAGGGCCGAGCGACGCCTCGCGCAGCCGCTCGATCGACAGCCCGCCCCGCCCCGCCTCCGCGTCCGCGAGCATCGAGCCCGCGAGGAGCTCGCCGCGGTAGACCTCCGGGGTCTCGCTCGCGAGCTCCTGTCCCCAGAGATCGCGCGCGCCCTCGAGCGCCGGGTCCTCGATCGGCTCGAAGAAGTCGGTCCCGGTGAGGTGCAGCGCGAGCCCGTCGCCGCGCGGGACCAGCGTGAGCTCCAGGGCCTGCGTGCTCACGTTGAAGCGGTGGCGGCCCAGCTTGATGACGTCGCCGCCGCCCTCGAACAGGTCCTCGCGGTCGCGCAGCGCCCGGAGCGCGTCCTGCCGCGCCGACTTGAGCCGCGCCTCGACCTCGTCCCCCTTCACGCTGTCGCCGAGCGCGTGGAGATCGGCCGCGAGATCGCGGAGCTTCGCGACCATGGCGTCGGACGCGAAGTACGTGTTGAGCTCGTCCACGCCCGCGAAGGTGCGCGCCCGCCGCGCCACCCCCTGGACGATCCGGTCCGCCGCGGCGACGAGGTTCGAGACGCGCCGCTGCCGCTCGTCGAGCAGCGCCTGTCTGCGCGCCGCGATCGCGTCGTTCACCTCCTCGCGCTTGGCCGCGAGCTCGCCGAGGAACTCGTCGAACTCGCCGAACTTCCCCTCGAGCTCCTCCAGCTGGACGAGCAGCTTCGACAGCTCGGCGTCGCAGCGCTCGGGCGTGTCGCACACCGCGATCGCGCTGGAGACGCTCTGGCCGAACACCTTGAACTGCGCGCCGAACTCGGCGCGCCCCTCCGCGCCCCGCAGGTCCCTGCCGCGGGCGCTCAGGGTCGCGCGCGCGCGGTTCAGCTGCGCGTAGACCTCGCTGATCCCCTCCAGGATCCGGGTCCGCGCCGTGGGGTCGTCGACCTTGAGGCTCGCCACGATCTCGGCGAGCACCGAGAGCCCCTCGTTCACGGCGTCGAGATCCGCGGCGAACGGCGCGAGCTCGGGCGACTTCGCGACCGCCTCGATCTTCGCGATGAGGCCCGCGAGCCGGTCGCAGAGCGGGCGGAACGCCTGCTCGCCGAGGAGGAACGTCACGCACGCCTGGCTCACCTCGTCGGCGCGCGCGACGATCTCGGCCTCGAGCGCGTCGACGCGGCCGAGGTCCATGTACTTGAGCTCGCGGAGCGTGATGAGGTGCCCCCGCTGCCGCCGCAGCGCGGTCAGGGCCTGCAGGAACGCGTCGACGCTCGCCGCGTCCTCGGGCCGCACCCCGGAGAGCAGCTGCCGCTGCGCCGCCTCGGTCTCGGCGAGCGCGGCCGCGGCGCGCGCCTTGATGCCCTCGATCTTCTCGAACTCGTCGACGATGCTCTCGGAGACGCCCCGGAGCTCGCCCACGACCGACAGGAGATCGCCCGCCTCGGCGTGGCCGAGCCAGTAGTAGGCGTCGGTCATCCGCTCGGCGGTCTTGATGAGATCCTCGTACGTCTGCCGGGTCGGCGACCCGTCCAGCGCCGCGCGCCGCATGCTGAGCGCGTCGGAGATCCCCCGCACGAGGTCGGCGTTGCCCACCTTCGCGAGGTACGAGCCGTCGGTCGGCGCCGACGCCGCGAACTCCGCGGTCATGAACGGCGTCTGCCAGATCTGCATCGGGTGGACGCGGGTCGCCTCGTCGCCCGACGCCCGGAAGATCACCATCTTGCCGTCGTCGAAGAGGCTGTAGCCGTGGCACTGGATCGGCGTCGCGATCTCCTTGCGGATCAGGTTGTACGGGAAGAGCACGTAGCGCCCCTCGACGACCTGGTGGAACACGTAGAGCACGTCTTCCCCGTTCGGCGAGCGGATGACCCGCTCGAAGACGAGGCTCTCGGTGCTGCCCTCGAAGCGCTTCGTCTCGCCGGTGATGAGGTAGTAGCCGTTCGGGAAGACGATCCCCTGGTCCTCGGGGAGGCTCAGGCAGGCGAGGCCGATCGCGTCGATGCGCGTCACCTTCCGGGTGCGGCCGTTGTAGACGAGGTAGCGGTACGAGGGCTCGCGGAACGGCTTGATCTTGAGCAGGATGAGCGGCCCGAGCCGGGCGTACTGGATGTCGGCGTCGTCGAGCGCCTGGCCCGCGTCGTCGACCGGCTCGCGGTAGATGCCGAGCCCCGTGGTCGTGTTGTTCTCGATCTTGACCGTGAGATCGCCGCCGACCGTCTCGACGAAGATCTCGCCGAGGACGGCGACGTGCGGGTGCTTGCCCTGCACGTGGTCGTCGCGCGTGGCCTGGGTCCAGGCGAAGTCGTGGGCGCGCGGCCGGACGTTGTCCTCGTCGCCGCGCGCGTCGAGGTAGCGGACGCGCCCGGTCGCGTCGATGCTCCAGCGGAACACCTTGGTGTCGCGCTCGGTCGCGCCGACCTGGAAGATGGCGAGCAGCCGCGTGTCGCTGCGCCGCAGCTGGAGCAGCCGGGGCTCCTTGACGTAGCGGTGGAAGTCCTTGAATTCCTTGACGAAGTTGGGGTCGCCGAGGAGCGCGTCGCCCTCCTCGATCGGCGCGGGGGACAGGTCGAAGGCGCCGCCGTCCTTCGCGAAGCGGTGGAGGCTGAAGACGTCGCCGACGTTGACCTCCTTCAGCCCCATGAACACGAGGTAGCCGACGAGCAGCTTGCCCCGGATGCTCACGATGTCGCGCGGCACGCAGTTGTTCTCGGTCCTGACGCGGGCGTTCTCGAGGAGCGCGAGGTCCGTGCCGCCGAACACCTCTTTTCGCCGCGCGTTGAGCGCCTCGGCGCGGCGGGCGAGCTCCTCGGCGCGCTCGACGAGCCTCCGCCGGATGACCTCGTAATTGCCCCCATCCAGCGGCTCCGCCGCCTGCGGCGGGGACGCCCCCGCCGCCCGGGCCGCGCCGTCCAAGGCCCCTGTCGACACCATGCATGCTCCGTGTGGTCAGCCGAAAGGCCCGCCCCCGCGTCGAATCCGCGCGGGCCTCGGCCTGCCCGCGGCCAGGTTACAGCCGTTCGCCGCGCCCGGGGGGCGAGATGGCGACCGCGCGGCGGGGCCGCCGCGAGGCGGCGTTCTCGGCGTCGGCGGCGGGACGTCTTCCGAGGATGTCAAGCGCGAGCGACGCCGCCGTCGTTTCCGCGCCGCCGCGCCGCCGCGCCGCCGCGCCGCCGCGCCGCCATGCCGCCGCGCCGCCGCGCCGCCGCGCCGCCGCGCCGCCGCGCCGCCCGCCGATTCCGTCGCGCCTCGGCGGGCGGCGCGTCGGGAACCGGCCATGCCGTGAAATCCGCTTGCTCCACGGGGGTGGTTGCGTTGCGATGAGCGGGAACGAGGGCAACCCACATGTCGATGCGAGCGCGCGCCTGTGCGACGCGCGCTTACGCCGTCTCCAGCGCACCTCGTCGGTCGAGGCGCCTCGCGGCGTGGCTTGGACAGCGTGGCGACCTTCTGCAGCAAGTTGGGATGGTGGCGTCGATGGGCTTGGGAAAGAGACTTACTTCCGTGCTCCTCGTCGTGCTCGCCGGTCCGCTCGTCGCCTGCGGCGGCGACGACGGGGGCGGCGGCGAGGGCGGCGCGGGCGGCGGCGTGGGCGGTGCGGGCGGCGGCGGGGCCGCGGGCACCGGCGGCGAGGATACGAGCGGGGGATTCGGCGGGTTCATGACGGTCGGATCGGGCGGGAGCGGCGGCGGGGGCGATCCCTGCGAGTCGCCGGATCCTCCGCCGGAGTGCGACGCGGTGGAGCCGGCGTGCGGCGACGGCGAGATCAACCAGGCGAGCGAGGCGTGCGACGACGGGAACAGCCTTCCCGGGGACTGCTGCTCTGGCGCCTGCAAGGTGGAGCCGTACTGCGTTTGCGAGCCCGGGGAGCTCTGTCACACGACGATCGCCTGCGGCAACGGGGCGGTGGAGCCCGGCGAGAGCTGCGAGGACGGGAACACCGCCTCGGGCGACGGCTGCGACGATCACTGCCAGAGGGAGCCGGGCGACTGGGTCTGCCGGACCCCGGGGGAGCCGTGTTACCGGCTCCACTCGTGCGGCGACGGGCGCGTCTCGGGCGGGGAGAGCTGCGACGACGGGAACGCGGTGTCCGGAGACGGGTGCTCCGAGGTCTGCGCGCTGGAGGATCCCGGCAGCGTCACGTGCCCTGTCCCCGGGCAGCCGTGCAAGCCGGTGGAGCGCTGCGGCGACGGCCGCCTGCGGCCGACCGAGCGGTGCGACGACGGGAACACGGAGCCGGGCGACGGCTGCTCGCCGAGCTGCCTTGTGGAGGCCGGCTGGAAATGCCCGGACGGCGTGCACTGCACGTTCACGGTCGTGTGCGGCGACGGCCAGATCGGCGTGGGCGAGGCGTGCGACGACCGCAACACGGTCTCGGGCGACGGCTGCTCGTCGACCTGCGCGCTCGAGGCCGGGTTCGACTGCGCGCGCGCGGGGAGCCGCTGCACGGCGGTCTGCGGCGACGGGCGCGTCGTCGCGGGCGAGGACTGCGACGACGGCGACACGAGGAACGGCGACGGGTGCAACGCCAGCTGCAAGTGGGAGCCTGGCCTCGTGTGCCAGCCCGCGCCCGGCGGCTACACCTGCCGCGCTACCGTCTGCAACGACGGGAAGAGGGAGGGCTCGGAGCCGTGTGATGACGGCAATGCCAACCTCGGCGACGGCTGCACGCCGTTCTGCCAGGTCGAGCCGGATTGCGGCGACAGCGGGTGCACGTCGGCCTGCGGCGACGGCCTGCGCCTCGGCGACGAGGAGTGCGACGACGGCAACACGAGGAGCGGCGACGGCTGCTCGGCCGCGTGCACGGTCGAGCCGGGGTACAGCTGCAGGAACGACTCGGTCCTCGGCGACGAGCTCCGCGTGCCGATCGTGTACCGCGACTTCAAGCACGACGCGCCGAACTTCGAGCCTGACTCCAACCCGCCGGACGCCATCGTCACGGGCATCGTGCAGCCCCTCCTGGGCGCCGACAACAAGCCCCAGTTCGCCGCGGCGCGACCGAACGCCTTCCTCACGAACGCCACGGATTTCAACCGCTGGTACTACGACTCGTCCCTCTCGAAGACGGTCGTGGACTGGCTCCCGCTCGCGCGCGTCGGGACGTCGGACGTGTTCCTCTTCGAGGATCACCTGTTCTTCCCGCTCGACGGCAAGGGCTGGCAGGACCCGTTGGTGCCGACGGCGCAGCGGGAGGCGAGCCGCGAGGCCCGCGACCCGTTCAACGACTGGGCCGTGGCGGGCAATCACAACTTCTACTTCACGAGCGAGGTCCGCTATTGGTTCGAATACCGCGGCGGGGAGCGGCTCGATTTCTACGGGGACGACGACGTCTGGGTGTTCATCAACAACCGGCTCCGCATCGATCTGGGCGGCATCCACACCCCGATGGGGACCGGCGAGGTCGCCGGCGTCGAGGACGATCGCGGGACGGTGCTCATGGATGATCTCGGCCTCACGGTGGGGCGCGTCTACGAGGTCGTCGTGTTCCAGGCGGAGCGCCACACCACGGCGTCGAGCTACAAGCTGACGCTCGGCGGCTTCAACGCGGCCTCGTCCGTCTGCGAGCCCGTGTGCGGCGACGGCATCGTCACGCCGGACGAGCAGTGCGACGACGAGGACGAGAACGGCCCGGGGTACGGGAAGTGCTCCACGAGCTGCATGCTGGGGCTCTACTGCGGCGACGGGGTGACGACCTCGCCGTACGAGATCTGCGACGACGGCACGAACCTGGGGGGCTATGGCTCCGAGGCGTGCGCGCCGGGCTGCGTGGCGGCCCCCCGCTGCGGGGACGAGGAGATCGACAGCCAGTTCGGCGAGGAGTGCGACGACGGCGTGAACGACGGCCGCTACGGCGGGTGCACGGCGGAGTGCCTGATCGGGCCGCGGTGCGGTGACGCGGTCGTCCAGGAGCCCAACGAGACGTGCGACGACGGCGTGAACGACGGCCGCTACGGCGGGTGCACGCCGGAGTGCGGCGACGCGGCGAAGTGCGGCGACGGGGTCACCCAGGACGCGTGGGGCGAGGAGTGCGACGACGGGGTGAACGACGGCAGCATGGGCTGCCTCGGCTGCCGGATCGGCGCCGTCTGCGGCGACGGGAGCGTGCAGCGGGAGCTCGGCGAGGAGTGCGACGACGGAGAGAACGACGGCGGCTACGGCGAGTGCGCTCCGGGCTGCGTGTACGGCCCGCGCTGCGGCGACAGCGTGACCCAGGCGCCGCCCGAGCAGTGCGACGACGGGGAGAACGACGGCGGCTACGGCGAGTGCGCGCCGGGCTGCGTGTTCGGCCCGCACTGCGGCGACGGCGTGCGGCAGGCGGCGTTCGAGGAGTGCGACGACGGCAACACCGCGAGCGGCGACGGCTGCAGCGCCACGTGCCACAACGAGGTCCACTGATCCAGGGCGAGCCCTGACGGCGACGGGAGCGCGGCGGCTCGCCTGGGCCGCCGCGCTCGCGTGGAGGACCGCCTGGGCCGCCGCGCTGCCTTCTCGACGGCTCAGAGCACGTTGCCCGAGGCGCCCGCCGCGCCGGCGTCGCCCAGGGCGGTCCCGACCGTGCCCCCACGGCGTGCCCATCGCCCTCGCTCCGCATCCCGGAACCATTCAACCTGTGCTGCGGTCTCTTTCCGCCACCGGACACCTGTGCTGGACGGTGTGTCGTGTTGTTGTAATTATGTGACTGCGCTGTCAGCGCCTGGCGAGCCGTGTTGCGGCGGGACATTCGTGCTCCCGGCGCCGCGTCGGCGCGACGGGGGCTATTGAACACGCGGGCTATCGAAAAGGGGTCACATGCGAAATTCGACATCTGGCGCGCTCACGTTGCTTGCGGTCCTTCCGGGGCTCCTTCTCGGGTGCTCCGGCGAGGAAGCGCCCGGCTCCACGGCGGCATCTCCGACGTTCCATCGAGACGTCGAGCCGCTTCTGCAGAAGCATTGCATGAGCTGCCATTCTCCCGGCAACATCGCCCCGTTCAGCCTGACGGAGTACGACTCCGCGCACAGCGTGGCCAGCTTGCTCGCGCGCTCGGCGCGAGAGCGCACGATGCCGCCGTGGGGTGCGATGGAGACGGACGAGTGCCAGCCTCCTCACGGCTGGAAGGACGATCTCCGGTTGACGGAGGAGGAGATAGCGCTCCTCGAGGCGTGGGCCGCCTCGGGCGCTCCCGAGGGGGATCCGGCGGACGCGCCGCCCCCGTTCGTGGCCGAGGCGCCGGGGCTGCCCGGCGTCGAGCTGGAGATCGCGCCGAAGGAGCCGTTCGTCGCGAGCGGCGACGCCGATCAGCTCCGGTGTTTCGTGATGGATCCTGGGCTCACGGAGACGCGGTACATCAACGGCGTGCACCTCATGCCGGGCAACAGCAAGGTGGTGCACCACGCGCTGGTGTTCCTCGACAGGGACGGCGCGTCCGATGCGCTCGTGGACGAGCACGGCGGATACGACTGCTTTGGCGGCCCCGGGTTCTCGGGCGAGCTCGTCGCCGCGTGGGCGCCGGGGGGGGTCCCCTTGGCGCTCGAGCCGAACATCGGCGCTGAGCTCCCCGCGGGGGCGCGGCTGGTGATTCAGGTCCACTATCACCCGGCCGGGACGACCGCCGAGCCCGACGCGACGCGCCTCCAGCTGCGCTTCACCCAGGGCGTGCCGGAGTGGCTCATGGGCATCGCGCTGATCGGCAACTTCGAGTCTCCCTTCGCGCAGGGGCGCGGCCTCCTCCCCGGGCCGGACGACGCGGATGGCGTCGAGTTCCGGATCCCCGCCGGCGCGAAGGACCATGTCGAGACGATGCAGTTCAAGCTGCCCGCGGCGGTGTCTGCCAAGGAGGTGTACCTCTACGGCGCGGGCACGCACATGCACTATGTCGGCACGGACATGAAGGTCACCCTCGCGCGCGAGGAGGGCGCCGCCGGCGCGCCTGAGGAGCAGTGCCTGGTGCAGACGCCGAGGTGGGACTTCTCGTGGCAGCGCGGGTTCTACTACGACGCTCCCATCGAGCGGCTCCCGCGCCTCCGCGGCGGCGACCTGCTGACGATGCGCTGCACTTACGACAACTCGAACAGCAATCCATTCCTCGCGAAGGCGCTCAAGGAGCAGCACCTCCCCGCCCCGGTGGACGTGCACCTCGGCGAGAGCACCCTCGACGAGATGTGCCTCGCCGCCGTGATCCACGTGACGAGGAATTAGTAGCGAGCCGTGTCTTGATGGGTGTGGGAGATCGGTAGCGGTCGGCGACTATCGATCATCGTCTCCGAGCGGTGCTCTCCCGCACAGGAGACGGGCCCAGATCGGCGTTTTCGGCGCGCAGGCGTACTCAAGTACGCCGAGCACCGAAAACGTCGAGATGGGCCCGTATCCGAAGCGGGAGAGCGCCGCTCAAGCGCGCGGGGGGCGGGGCTTCACGAGCTCGTCGATGCCGAGCTCACGCGCCTTCTGGGCCAGCGCCTCGATCTTCTTCTTCCCGTCGGCGTCGGCGCTCGGCAGGAGCGACGTCAGCATTCCCGACAGCGTGCCGTCCGAGGGCCTTCCCCCGTGCGCGACGAGCTGCTTCAGGTCCTCCGTGACGCTCGCGTTGCCGTTCAGGTAGTCGCTGGCCAGGGCGCGCACCGTGGCGCTCTGGTCGACCAGCCCGTCGACCGACTGGCCCAGGGTGACCGCCTTGACGAAGCGATCGAAGAACGCCCCGTCGCCGCCGACGATGTTGATCTTCGCGTGCTCGAACGCCCCGTGCAGGATCTCGGCCTGCGCCTTGGCGATCTCGGCCCGGATGCGCAGCGACTCGAGCTCCACCGCCCGCTCCTTCTCGAGCCGGAGGCGGAACTCCTCGTGCTCGCGCCCGACGCCGTCGAGCGCCTTCATCGCCGCCGCCTTCTCCGCCGTGCCCGCCGCCTCGGCCAGGAGCCGCTGCTTGATCGCGGTCGCCTCGGCGAGGCCCGTCTTCTCCAGGGCGAGCGCCTCGGCCTCGCGCGTCCGCGCGGCCGCGAGCCCCTTCTGCTCGATGCCCGCCGCCTCGGCGAGGAGCCGCTCCTTCGCGACCAGCGCCTCGGCGCGCCCCTGCTTCTCGATCGCCATCGCCTCGGCCTCCTTGACCATCACCCGCGCGAGGCCCTGCTTCTCCTCGCCGGCGGCGGCGGCGTTCATCTTCTCGAGCGTCACGCGCGCCTCGGCGAACCCCTGCTTCTCGATCGCCTGCGCGTCGGCCTCCTTCACCCGGATGCGCGCCAGCCCCTCGGCCGCGGACTCGGCCTGCAGGCCCTCGGCCAGGCGGATCTTCGCGCGCGCGGCCTTGTCGCTCGCCTCGAGCTCGGCGTCGGCCGTGATGAGCCTCTCGCGCGCCCGGAACTTCGCCGCCTCCTCGCTCGCCTCGGCGCCCTTGAGCTGCTTGACGAGCTGCTCCTGCGCCTCGGCCTCCGCGTTGATGCGCGTCACGTCCTTGAGGCGCGTCGCCTCGGCCACCGCGCGCACGTCCTTGATGCGCTCCTCCTCCTCGGCCACCGTCTTGTCGACCGCGATCCTCGCCCGGACCACGTCGGCGATGTCCTTCTTCTGGAGCTCGATCTCCTTCTCGCGCGCGATCTGCTGGAGCATCACGTCGCGCTCGCGGCTCACGATCTCGAGCTGGCGCGCCTTCTCGACGCGCTCGGTCTCGACCGCGACCTCCCGCTCCTTGTTCTTCTGGGCGACCGAGACGCCGCGCTCCTTCGCCTCGCGGGCGACGAAGGCCTCCTCGTCGTTCTTCTCCTGGAGGAGCACCGTCTTCTTGCGCTCCTCGCTCGTGATGCGGGCGGCCTCGTTCTGCTCGCGCGCCTGCGCCACCGAGATCTCCTTGTTCTTCTTCGCCTCGGCCTCGGCCCGGCGCTGATCGAAGCGGAAGATGGCCTCGTCGGAGTTCAGGTTCTGGCTGCCGATCTCCATCCGCTCCTTCTGGCGGAGCTCGTTCGTCAGCACGTTCTGCGCGACCGTGAGCTCGGTGATCTTCCGGATGCCCTCGGCATCCATGATGTTGTCCTTGTCGAGCAGGTCGATGGGCGTCTGCTCCAGGTAGTCGATCGCCGCGTCGGCCAGCACGAACCCGCTCAGGTCCTTGCCGATGACGTCGATGATGTCGTCCTTGAACTTCTGCCGCTCCTTGTAGAGGTCCTCGAAGTTCAGGCGCTTGCCGACCGTCTTGAGCGCCTCGGAGAACTTCGCGGCGAAGAGCTGCTCGAGCGTCTCCGGGTTCGACGCGCGGACGCAGCCGATGGTCCGCCCGACCGTGCGCACGTCGTCCTGCGTCTTGTTCACCTGCACGAAGAAGGTGACCTTGATGTCCGCGCGGATGTTGTCCTTGCAGATGAGGCCCTCCTTGCCGCGCCGGTCGATCTCGATCGTCTTGACCGAGATATCCATGTACTCGGCGCGGTGGATGATCGGCAGCACCAGCGTCCCCGTGAAGGTGACGATGGGGTCCTGGCCTCTCGTGTTGATGATCAGCGCCTTGCCCTGATCCACCTGGCGGTAGAACTTGGCGTACATCACCAGCATCCCGAGGGCGACGAAGGCGAGGACGCCGACGAGGACGATGATTAAGGGGACGGTCACAGTGGGCACGCGGAGCTCCTTCGCGTTTCGGTGGAGGGGAGGGCGCCGGCCCCCGCGTTCACGTCGGTGAGGGTCGGACGTCCAGGCCCGCTCAGAGCCGGGTCGGGGGCCGAATGACGCCCCCTCGGGGACGAGCGTACACGAAACCGCCTGCCCGACAGCGGCGTTCAGCCGCGGCGCCCTCGCCGGCGTTCAGCCGCGGCGCTGCCGCTCGTCCGCTGCGCGCGCCGAGGGCGCGTCTTCTTCCTCGACTTCCTCGACGCCGGCCGGGCGCGCTTGCGCGCGGGACGCTCCCCGCTCGGCCAGGGGAGGGGGAGGGCCCAGGAGGGCGTCGAGCGGCTCGACGCCGAAGACCTCTCGGTCCGGGTCCCAGCTCACGAGCAGCGCGCGGTCGCCCCGGCGGAGCGCGCCGGGCGTGTCGCACCGGACGTCGAGGATGTGGCTCGCCCCGCCCTCGTCGATCGTGGCCTGACCGAAGCGCTCGTCGACGCGCCCGGTGGAGATGACGCACACGCGGCCCACGAGATCCTTCTTCGACTGGGCGTGCCGGGTCACGAACAGCGGCCCGAGCGGCCGCACCGCGAGCGAGGTCAAGAGCACGGCCGCGACGAGCGAGCCCGCGAGCACCGCGAGGCCGAGCGTCCAGCCGGGCAGCCCCCAGCCGAGCCAGAGCGGCCCGACGAGCACCGTCGACAGGGCGCTCGTGAACCAGCCGAACGTCGCGATCAGCGAGAGCGTCACGGTCGCCGGCACGCGGTGAAGCTCAAGGGCCGCGAGCAGCGAGCCCACGCCGTGCGCGCCGTCGGCCCCGTCGGCCCCGTCGGCAAGTCCCTCCGCGGCGCCCTTGGCGGCGCCCTCGAGCGCGCCCTTGGCGGCGCCTTCGAGCGCGCCCTTGGCGGCGCCCTCGAGCCCGCCCAGGTCGGGCGCGGCGTCGCCGTGGGCGCCGCCGAGCAGGTCGAGGTCGAGCGCGCCCAGGAGGACGAACAGCCAGTAGATGAGCGCGAGCGCGAGCAAGACCGTGAAGATCACGGCAGGGAACGCGAGCGATGCGGCGAGCACCTCGGCCATAGGCAGACGCGGGCAGGGCGCGAGATGCGGCGCCTGCGACCAGCGTCTCGGATTGGATCACAAGGAGGGGAGGAGTGGGGCCAAATTCGGCTGGCCAGCGTGCTGCCGAAAAGACTTGACTTGCGTGGGTGCGCGCTCGATCGCAGAGCGCGCGGAGCGCAGCGTGGGGGCGCTGGACGCGGCCACGCCGTCCTGCCAGGGAGCCGCTTCAGCCAAGGGGGCGCTCTGCGACTCGAGGCGTGCGCCGCGATCCACCCTGGTATGCGTGAATCGCTCCGATCTCTCCTTCCTCCAACTCTTGCGAGGGCGCTCGATCTTCTGGCCCAGGTAATCACGCATTCTCGTCGGAAGGCCCGGCAGGCTCTTCGCAGGCCTCCGCCGCGCTCGGATGGTTGCAGAGGGGGGAGGCGGTGGTAGTTTGAGGTGTGGGGTCGACCCGCTCCGGTGTTGGTGGGCGCGGGGCGTGTCGTCGGCGCGAAGGCTACGTTGCGCGTCGAACCAGCTCACGATGAGCGCTGGTGATAAAAGCGCGGCTCACGCCGACCGGACTCCGAGCGACGGCGCGCGCGTCCCGGCCGGAGGCGCGTGTTCGTCGCAGCTTCCACAGCGAACGCCGGCGGAATGGCGATGAGGAGCGAGGTGAGCCATGACGGACAAGGATTTGTGGCCAGATCAGGACATGTCGAGCAGCGCCGACGACACCCGGATCGCTGAGACACTTCAGCGTGCAATCGCTCTCTTTCCGGAGCAGTGGGCGGCTGCCGCGACGCGCTTGAGGACCGGTGACCTCGTCGACGACCTCGTGAACGTGAGTCCAGGCGCATACGACCACGCTGCTTCATCTCTCCTCGCTTCCGCGTCGGCATGGGCATACTCGGACAACGAAGAAGTCATCAGAATGATGGAGCGTCGCGGATTTTCGAATGTCTGCGTCACGGTCAAGTTCAATAATCAGGGTTTTCTCATGGATTCGCTCGTGCACTTCGTCCTGAGCAGGGACGGGCGGGTGGGAATCCTCGTTTTTCGTGGATCGCAGCTGCAGCCTCTGACCAATTGGTTGGCCAATATCAATATGAAGCCGGAGGCGTTCTATGCCGCCGGACGTGTGCACGGAGGCTTTTATCACGGCATCCTGTCGGTGTGGTCACGCGTGAGACATTACCTTGTCGCCGCCCAGAACGGTGAATCGATCTGTCGAGCATCGCAGCGCGATGCGATAGACAAGCGCTGCGCCCAGGAGCCCTCGACGGAGGATGTCCGTGTGTCCTGTGGCGAGGTGCTGGGTTTGTCGACGCAAGATGAAGAATCTCGCAAAAAGGAGAAGCTGCGGTCGATGGTGGGGGCGCTCGAGGACGCGCTCCGGTTCAAGATGGAGGCGCTCTACATCACCGGCCACAGCCTGGGCGGCGCGCTCGCCGTCCTCGCGGCGGCGCTGATCTACTCGGACGAGAAGCTCCGTGACTTGCGGCCGCTGTTGCGCGGAATCTACACATTCGGACAGCCGATGGTCGGCGACCCGGCTTTTGCCACGAAGTTTCAGAGAGAGTTCGGGAGCAAGCTCTTCCGGCACGTCTATTCCCGAGACATCATACCGCACTTGCCACCGCGCTCGGCAGGGATCTTCGAGCACTTCGGTCAGGAGTACATCTCTTCGGTAGAAGGCTGGATCAGCAACAGGGGGCCGACCGCAGGCCAGGTGCGCATCGGGGGGGTCGCCATGCTCGGCAGCGCTCTTGCCTGGCTCGGTGAGCAGTTCTCCCCTCGCGGCCTGCTCCCCGACCTCGGACCCGTGGGATGGCTCGCGAAGAAGATCGTCCCTCCCATCCTGCGTGAACCGCTCCTGTTCCGCTATTCGCTGGGCGATCATATGCCAATCAATTACCTCCGCGCCTCCCGTGGACCCGTCCCTGGCAGCGAGTTCCTGTGAGCGAGCGCCTTCGTCAGGGCCCTTTGTGATCGTGGCCGAGCGGGCCCTGGCCTGCCTCGCGCGCCAGATCCGGACGCGGCTGGACCTCGCCGGCGTGGATCTGTCCCCTCAGGGACGGACCATTGCGATCATCTCGGGGGGCAGCGACTCGATGACGCGCTGGCGGATATGGCGAATGAGCTTCTGCAGGTCCTCGCAGTATACGGAGGGGTTGTCGAACCGTCGCTCCCGGCTGAATCGATGCGGCATGTAGCCCCCTCCGCACACATCCCGCAGATCGCAGGCGTGGCACGTCGCGCAGAGCGCCGTGACGCCGCCCTGCATCGCGCGGACGATCGACGATCGACGCGCGTCGTCGAGCTCGTTGCGCAGCACATTGATGCCCAGCTTCGTGAGCCCGTGCTCGCAGCACTTGAACGCGTCGGTCGGCTCGATGCCGCCGTCCGTCTCGACGATGATCGCCCCTGCAGGTCTTCCGCCGATGTTGTCGGTGCTCATCGGATGCCCGAACAAGAGGCGCAGGATGTTCTCGAAATACCGCACGTGTCGATCGGGCCGATTCTGCTCGAACCATAGGTCGAAGAGCTCGATCATCCAGTCCCCGTACGGCATCGCCCCCGCAGGCGGCCGATGTTCATGGTTCGCGTGCGGAAGGTTGATCTCCATGCCCGGAACGTCGAGGAACTGCCACAGCTCGAACATCTCCCGAGGTGGGATGTCCGTGTTGATCACCGCGAGCACGTTCGCGAAGATCCTGGGCCCCCTCGGGTGCGCCTGGAGGCGCCGGATGGCCGCCACGACGTCGTCGAACGACCCGGCGCCCTGGTGGTCCACCCGGTGGCGGTCATGAAAGCGCTTCGGGCCGTCGATGCTGAGGCCCACGTTGATGGAGAGATCCGCGAGGAGATCGATCCACTCGTCATCGATCAGCACACCGTTGGTCTGGACGCTGAAGTGCGAGCGAACGTGGGCCTCCTCCAGCGCGCCCCTGACTTGCTCCACCCACCCGCGGAAGCGGCGTCTGCCGAGCAAGAGCGGCTCCCCGCCGTGCAGGATGATGTGAACGGTCGGAATGTCGTGCCGGGCCACGTGCGATACGATGCGCTTCGACAGCGCCGTCGTGACGTCCTCGCGCATCACCGCGGGCTGGGACACGTAGGTCCGATCCGCCAGGTTGTACATGTAGCAATAGCTGCAGTTGAGGTTGCAGCGGCTCACCACCTTCACCACATAGGTCGATATGGGCACGGCGTGAGATCGGTCGGTTGCGATAGGCAGTCTCACGACGGGGGCCATCCGGGCGCTCTCCATGACGAGTGTGGTTGCGAGGAAGGGGCTCCGGACAGCGGCGCGCGCCCATCCCAACCTCAGAGAGGGCATGTCTCCTTGGAGCGCCGCCGTCGCTAGCTCTCCGGCAGTGCGCCGGGCCTCGGCGCGGAGCCGAAGTCAGTCC
This sequence comes from Sorangium sp. So ce693, assembly GCF_051521375.1. Taxonomy (NCBI): domain Bacteria; kingdom Pseudomonadati; phylum Myxococcota; order Polyangiales; family Polyangiaceae; genus Sorangium; species Sorangium sp. So ce693. Next base: position 7,807,177 of record NZ_CP150347.1, on the reverse strand, counting down.
ACTCGCTGAGGGTGAGCGAGTCGTGGCGCCTCCGCCCCTCGCGCAGGTCTGCGACCGACAGCATCGCGGACTTTACCGCCTCTCTCCCGATCTTCCGGATGTGCTCCGGATCAGGGTTCAGAGCAGCAAGGTTGATCTCCTTGGATTCGTCGCCAGGCGGCTCTGCCTCGACGCGCAAAGATTCATTCATGTCCTTATTCATCGTCAACTCCAGATCCCTTACACCCGGCACGCCCATCGGGCGTGGGCGCACCTCATGGTAAGCTTGTGCTACTCGCAGGCGCTCGCAATGGGGTGCAGCGGGGAGCAGGTCTGGATTCCGAGGTATAACCGGTCCTCCCGGCGACGCTGGCGGGAGGCTCCGGCAAGCCCGGCACCGCGCGCGGGCGCATGGCTCTTCGTGCGACCCGCCGAGCGGATGCGCTATTTGCGGCGGCCGCCCCGGAGGGGTACGTCAGGGGTAGACATACGGCGCGTCCAGGCCGAGCGGGAGGCCGAGCTGCCAGTAGGCGAGGAGGAACAGCGTCCACGCCACGAGGAAGGTCACCGAGTAAGGGACCATCAGCGCGACGAGCGTGCCGATCCCCGTGCCCTTCACGTACTTCTGGCAGAAGACCACCACGAGCGGGAAATACACCATCAGCGGCGAGATGATGTTCGTCGTCGAGTCCCCGATCCGGTACGCCGCCTGCGTGAGCTCCGGCGAGATGCCGATCGACATGAGCATGGGCACGAGGATCGGGGCGAGCAGCGCCCATTTCGCCGACGCGGACCCGATGAGGACGTCGGTGATCGCCGTGAGCAGGATGACGCCGACGATGGTCACCGCGCTCGGGAGCGCCATCGCCTGCAGCGCCGAGGCGCCCTTCAGCGCGAGGAGCGCGCCGAGGTTCGAGCGGTTGAAGAGGTGGATGAACTGCGCGGCGAAGAAGGCCATGACCAGGTAATACGCCATCGTGCTCATCGTCTTGCTCATGCCGTCCATCACGTCGCGGTGGCTCGTGAACGTGCCGGCCGCGTAGCCGTAGACGAGCCCCGGGATGAGGAAGAAGAGGAAGATGAGCGGCACGATCGCGCTCATCAGCGGCGCGCCGCTGACCGTGAGCTGCCCGCTCGGCGCGCGCAGCGGCGAGGAGGCCGGCGCGCTCGCCGCGACGAGCAACGCGACGCCGGCCGCCATCGACGCGAGGGCCAGCCAGAGCGCGCGCGCCTCGCGCGGCGCGCTGAACATGTGCTGGCGGCTTTGGGCGGACACCGGTTGTGCTCGTGCAGAAGCAGCGGATCACCACCGGCTGCTGCTGGGGCAGCAATGCGCGCCCGGGCGTCGCCGCTGCATTGCCGCGCCGGCGAGGCTCGACGAGCGCGCGCCGCCGGACGCCATGACGTTTCGGCGGCGGCCCGGTGGCTCAGCGGGCTTCTTGGCTTTCGAGGCTCGAGAGCACGCTGAGGTCCTCGGGCCCGCCGAAGACCGGCGCAGGCACGCCGAGGACGCCGAGCTCGAGCAATTCCCCGAACGACCTCGCCGAGATCGCGAAATAGCCGATGCACAGCGAGGCTCTCAGATCGGGCCTCGCGCCCGTCTGCGCGTCGAGCCTGCGCGCGCGCTCGACCAGGATCGCGCCGACCTCCCGCAGACGCGAGGCATGTGAAGCCGAGGTCCGCGAGCGCGTGGAGCACGAGCGAGAGGGGCGCCTGGTTTGCCTCGCACACTTGGTTGGCCGCGCTCGGCGCTTACGGGTTCTCCGAGAGGCTCGAGATGTAGAGCTCCTTGAAGCACACCTCCTGAAACCCCTCTTCGGCGCTCGGCTCTTGCGAGGACGAAGTGGTCCGCGGGCCTCCTGCGCTCGGGAGATCGCCGCCGCCGCTGCTCTTATGGCGTCTTGGTGGTTCGAAATTCTGCGCAATTCGGGCGGTTTCAACCCGTTTGTCGCCCTGGGCGTGGCCGCGGCGGCTCCTGCCGCCACGTCTGCCACGCGCTCGGCCTGCGATCGACCGCTGCGCGGCGGTCCGCCGGCCTCTGCCATTCACGCCAGAGCTCAGGAGGCGTTCCGGCGCGACTCGTTGTTCTTCGTCTCCGGGGGTGACGTCGCGCCGATGGACGTCGCGGAGCTCGCCGTGGCGCCGGTCGTGCTCGTGGCGGCGCGCTCGCTCGACGACAGCCCCGAGCTCGTCCTCGCCTCGCTCTGCTGCTCGCGGTGGAGCCGGATCTCGTTCCGCACGTCGATCACGCCCGAGATCCGCTCGGCGACCGCCTCCAGCTGGTGCTTGAAGCGACGCTCGCGGACGGTCCCGGAGAGGATGACCTCGCCGTTCTGCACCTTCACCTCGACGTCGCTCGCGTCGAGGTCCGGCTGATCGGAGATCTGATCGCAGATATCCTCACGGATCCGCTCGTCCGAGCGCTTGTACCCCTTGGGCGGGCGACCGCGCGAGCCGCTGAGCCCGCCGCCCTGTCGAGCGGTCTGGAGGGAGCTTCGGCCGCCTGAGGCCTGTCCGCCGAACCCCTGTCCGCCGTAGGGCTGAGGATAAACGCCTTGATCGCCGCCGGAGGACGACTCGTTGCCTTCGTACCCGCGCTGCTGTCCTGGCCGCTCGTTCCAGCCGCGCTCGTCGTCGGCCCACTGCCGGAGGCCGCCGCGGGCTCCGTATCCTTCGTGGTGGCCACCGCCCAGGCCTCCCTGGCGACCGAAGCCGCCCTGGCCGCCACCAGATCCACCCTGGCCACCGAATCCACCCTGGCCTCCGAAGCCGCCTTGACCGCCCTGGCCGCCGCCGAATCCACCCTGGCCGCCGAAGCTGCCCTGGCCAGCCTGGCCGCCGAATCCACCCTGGCCGCCGAAGCTGCCCTGACCGGCGCCATGACCGCCCTGGCCGCCGCCGAAGCCGCCCTGTCCGCCGAAGCCGCCCTGTCCGCCGAAGCGGCCCTGTCCGCCCTCATCGGCATGGCCGCCCTGCCCACCGCTGAACCCGCCGTGGCTGGCGCCGAATCCCTGGCCGCCGTAGTCGCCGAGTCCGCCCTGTCCACCGAAGCTGCCCTGGCTGCCACCGAAGCTGCCCTGGCTGCCGCCGAGTCCGCCCTGGCCGCCGCCGTGACCGCCTTGGCCGCCGCCGAAGCCGCCTTGGCCGCCGTAGCCGCCCTGGCCGCCGCCGAAGTGACCTTGGCCGCCGTAACCGCCCTGGCCGCCACCGAAGCCGCCCTGGCGGCCGCCGAAGCCGCCCTCGCCGCCGCCGTAGCCGCGCCTGGAGCCAAGATCGTCTCGACCTCCTCGCTGGAAGTCATCACGCTGGCCGCCCCACGCCTGGCGCTGGACGTCCTCGCGCTGGCCCCAGCCACGATCCTGCCTGCCCTCCCACCCGCGCTCGCCGCCGTGGCCGCGCCAGCTCGGGTCGCCCTCGTAGCCGCGTCCGCCGGATTCTCGCTGATCGGATACGGCGCGGAAATCATCGTGACCTCCTCGGGAATGGCTTCGATCGTCGCGCTGGAGGACTTGCTCGTAATTGCCACGATGCCCGTAACTAGCATCCCCGGTCGCTCCGCGCTCGCCGCGATACGCCTCGTCTCCTCGCGGTCCCTGGTGTCGCCCGCCCCTGTCCTCGTCGTGACCTCGCCCGTCGTTATGTTCCTCGTCGATCCAACCATGGCGATTCGGCATGGCTTCTCCGCCTTTCTTGCAGCACGAGCGACACCGCAGCGAGCCCGTGTCGCGACGCTTTTGTGATCCAGTCGACGTCCGGTCGACGCTCCGTCGGCGCTCAGGCGCACGGCGGACAGCCGTCATCGGGCCGCCTTTTATGCGGGCCTGTCCGGCTCCGCGTGACCTGGAGATCCGAGGCCTCGATGCCCCGGCGCGGCACGACATCGCAAGAGGTATTCCAGAGCCGGCGGAGCGATGTTTCGCTGCTTTTTCAGGAAGATTACGGCCCCGCCGCGCGCGCGCCGAGGTGCAAAGCGCCCCACGTCAGAGCGACAAAGCGTCCCATCGAGACGTCATGCCACAGTGATGACGTGTGAGTCAGGGATCCCCCTGAGCATGCTTAGGGAACCGACGGACCGATCTCCGGCGCAATCGAGGGTGCTCTCCAGGGCTCATGGGAAGGTCTGCGGCAAAACACCTTGGGTCAGGTGCCCCGGACGTCGACAGCACGGTTGTGCTCGACGGCGTCGTCGGCTCGGCCCGCGGCCGCTCACCGCGGCGCGCGCAGCGCCTCGAGGATCCCGTCCAGTCGCTCGATGATCGCCCGGCTCTCGGCCTCCGCTCCCTGCGGCGTGCTGAGCGCGGAGGCCGCGAGCGTCGGTCCGCACGTCATCACGAAGGACGCGATCGCCTTGCCCGCAGCGGTGCGCGCGAAGATGTCGGCGTAGCCGACGGACAGGCAGGTCGAGATGAACAGAAGGGCGTCCATGAAGCTCCCGCACCGCGGGTTCTCGCCGTGCTCGGCGAGGTAGAAGAGGTACGAGCAGCCGAGGATCATCACCGCGAGCGAGTCGAGGGGATCGCGCGTCATCGCGCTCCGGAAGCGCTGCTTCAGCTGGTCGTACGAGAGCTCGCCCGCTCCCCCGGCGGCGAGGCCCATCGCGACCAGGGCGGCTGCGCCGCGCAGCCTTTCATCCCGCCCGAACGCCGGGGCCGCCCGCCCGGCCGAAGGGGCGGCGGCCACGACATCTTCCAGGATCTTCCTTGCAGCGAGCGATGACGGGTCTGCCAAGGCGTGCCCTCCCTGACGGCGCCGCAGGCCGCGGCGCGGGATCCATGTCTCGCACGGACGCAGGCCGAAGGGAACCGGCCGCGCTCCTCACTGAAAATCCATGCGCGCGCTGCGCGGCCGCGACTACCCTCGCGCCTTCCTCGGAGCTCCCATGCCGGCCCAGCGAAGCGTGACGAAATGGCTCGAGCGAGCCCCCGCGCCGGTGTTCACGGCCTTCGCCGTGATCGCCGCGTTCGCGACCTACTTCTGCATGTACGCCTTCCGCAAGCCGTTCGCGGTCGGCTCCTACAAGGGGATGGTCGCGCTGCCGCTGCTCCCCGCGCTCGACCTGAAGAGCCTCTACATCATCGCCCAGGTGCTCGGGTACTGCGCCTCCAAGTTCCTTGGCATCAAGATCGTCTCCGAGATGCCGCCCGAGCGGCGCGCGTTCGCCATCCTCGCGTGCATCGGGGTGAGCGAGGTCGCGCTCGTCCTGTTCGGGCTCGCGCCGGCCCCGTACGCCGCCGTCTTCTTGGTGCTGAACGGCCTGCCCCTCGGCATGGTCTGGGGGCTCGTCTTCGGCTTCCTCGAGGGGCGCCGCGTGAGCGATCTGCTCGGCGCCGGGCTCTGCGCCAGCTTCATCGTCGCGAGCGGCTTCGTAAAGACCGTTGGCAAAATCACGCTCGGCTGGGGGGTCCCGGAGGTCTGGATGCCGGCGGTGACGGGGGCCCTCTTCTTCCCGCCGCTGCTCCTCTCGGTGTGGATGCTCGCGCAGATCCCTCCGCCGTCGGTGGACGATGAGGCGCTCCGGACCCGGCGCGCGCCGATGGACAGCGCCGCGCGGCGCGCGTTCGTCCTCGCGAACGCGGGCGGGCTCGCGACCCTCGTCCTCGGCTACGTCGTCCTCACCGCCTACCGCGATTTCCGGGACAACTTCGCCCGCGAGATCTGGGACGCCCTCGGCTACACCGACCAGCCGGCCATCCTGACGACGGCCGAGATCCCCGTGGCGGTCGGCGCGCTGCTCTCGGTCGCGGCGATGATCGGCATCCGCAACAACCGCACGGCGCTCGCCGCGATCCACGGCGTCATGGTCGCCGGGGCGGCGCTCGCGGGGCTGAGCACCGCGCTTTACCAGGCGGGCGTCATCGGCCCTGTCGCCTGGATGATCAGCGTCGGGCTCGGGCTCTACGTGGGGTACGTCCCGTACAACTGCGTCCTCTTCGACCGGCTCATCGCGGCCGTGGGCTCTGTGGCGACGGCGGGCTTCCTGATCACAGCGGCCGACGCCTTCGGCTACCTCGGGAGCGTGGCGCTCCTGCTCTACAAGAGCTTTGGCCAGGCGAAGCGCTCGTGGATCGAGTTCTTCCTCGGCTTCAGCTACGCGACCGCGCTCGTCTGCGGGGCCCTCTTCGCCGCATCTGCGGTGTACTTCTGGCTGCGCACCCGCGGCCCGGCCGCCGCCGCGCGGCCCGCGGCGCTCGACGCCTGACGCGCCGCCTGCTGCCGGCTGCACGGGCGAGCCATGGGGGGCGCGTGGCGCGGGCGTGCGGGGGAGGGGCTCAGTTGACCGGCGGGATCTCGGTCTTGCAGCCGACCTGGAGCTGGACCTGCCCGCCCGCCTGGAAGCGGGTGCAGGTCGCCGGGCACATCACGATCTTCGTCGGCGTGCCGCCGGTCGTGGGGTCGATGTCGTAGTACCAGCCGCCGGCGGTCGCGTCGCAGCGCGCCTCGCTGGCCACGTAGAAGATGGTCGACGGGTCGGCGCCCTCCGGCGGCGTGTGCTGGACGTTGAGCGTCCCGTAATCGAGCGTCTGCCCGGCGGACGGCGCCGGGACCTGGTACTCGCACGCGAGGCTCGTCCCGCGGATCTCGCTGAGCGCGTCGAGGAACGCCTGCGTCACGTCGGAGCTCGTGTCGATGAAGTAGGCGGACGTCGTCCCGCCGCCCTCGGCGATGCGGTTCATCGTGTCCTGGGCGCCGTCGTCGTCCCTGCCGAAGACGCCGATGACGAAGGTCGAGATGCTCGGCGAGCCGCTCAGCCCCCCGGCCGCGATCTCCGCGATGCCGTCGGCGGACGTGGGATTGCACTCGGTGGGCATCCCGTCGGTGGCGAGCACGGTGACGACCCTGTGGGTCGGGTTCGCCTCGGCGTGGGCCCGGGCCTGGGCGATCGCGCCGGACAGGGCGCCGGCGGTGGGCGTGCCCCCGTCGGGGAATGTCCGGCCGATCGACCCGATGAGCTCGTCGGCCCAGGCGGCGTCGAGCGGCGCGATCGAGACGTCGGGCGTCGCGTAGTCCTCGGTGACGCACGAGTACGGGTGCGCGCAGGTGCTCCGGGACACCCGGTAGCACGTGCCCGCGCGGCCGCCGCAGCGCTCGCCGACCAGATCGCAGATCTCGCGGCTCTGGGAGCACACGCCGATGTCGATGCACTCGTCGCCGTCCGAGCAGTCCGCGTCCTCGACGCAGATCTGCATGCCCGTGGAGGCGGAGAACGAGCTGCGACAGGCCCGGAGCGCGCACGGCCCGCTGTCGCCGCACTGCTCGTGGGTCGTACAGCTGTTGGGTACGTCGGCGTTCAGCAGAGGGAAGTACTGGAGCCCGACGCCGAGCCCCTCCGACTTGGGGTCGGTGAAGAAGGCCTCGAGCGCGTCGGTCACGGCGTCCCACTTGGAGCGGCCCGTCGCGAGCCGATCTTTCATCGACCCCGACGAGTCGAGCATGATGTAGAGGTCGAGCGGCACGAGCTCCGCCGTTTTGGTCTCCCCGGCGCACGACGCCCCGCCGCCGGCGCCCTCGCCGGCGCCGCTGCTGGGCCCAGTGGTGATCTCTCCAGGCCCGTCGGTGCCAAATCCGGTGCTCGTATCTCCGCCTGTTCCCGAGCCATTCCCGGAGCCATTCCCCGAGCCATTCCCCGAGCTCGCGTTGGCGCCGGCACCCGCTCCGCCGGCGCCCGCTCCGCTGGAGACCGAGCCCTCGGACCCCCCGCACGCCGCGAAGATCACGCTGATCCCCGTCGCGGCGAGCGCCACCATCGTCGACCGGTTCCTCATGAGAAGAATCGAAACACCCTGGAAGCGCTTTGTCGAGCGCGTTGACTCGCACCCTCTGTCCGGACCTTGGCTCGATGTGGGACGGGGTGAGACGCTTCGAGGTCAGGCGATAGCCGAGCTCCCCATGTGCTTGCGGGTACAGGATTGCTCCGAAGCACAGGATTGCTCCGGACCGTAAGGTGCTTTGGAGCACAGGGCTGCTCTGGAGCGTAGGGCTCCGCCGGAGCGCAGGGGGCTTTGCGTACAGGGGGAGGCTTCGGCGCGTGGCGCCTTGCCGGAATGCACCGGGCGGGAGCACCCGGGGCTCCCGGGGCGGCGCGTTGCCGAACTCAGGGGTGCTTCTTCGGACCCACGAGGCTGCGGAGGACGGCGCGGGCGACCTCGGTCCCCGTCGCGTCGCGCAGGCTCACCGGGATATCGTACTCCCTGCGCTCGCTGGTCTCCGGGAGAGGGCACTCGCAGACGGCGCGGATCGTCCCGCGGGCCTTCTTCAGGTACTCGATCGAGAGGCCCGCGACGATGAACCGGGCGTCGTCGGGCAGCGCGTAGGACAGCGCCGTGTTGCCGGTGAGCTCGGCGAGGTTGACGAGCGCGACGGCGTGCACCGAGCGGAGGTGGTTGCGCAGCCCCGGCCGGTCGCGCATCGACACCTCCGCGCGGCCGCGCTCGAGGACCTCGACCTCGGCGCGGATCGTCCCCGTGTACGGGGCCATCGCGCCGATGAGCCTGCTGAACAGGCGCTTGCCCCCTGGCAAGGGGCTCAGCTTGTCCCAGACGTCGCGGATGGTGTTGCGGCGCGAGGTCGCCGCGAGCGATGCGAGAGAGAAGTCGGTGAGCTTCATGCGCTGGAGCCGCGGGGCGGGGGCGGCAGCCTGCCTCGAATCGCGCGCGGGCGCACCCGGAATCCCAGGCCAGCCGGTGCGTCCCGGCGCCGCCTCGAGCCGCAACCCGGGTGCGGAACGATCCATTCTCCGTATGAATTGCATTTCAATGTGTCATTCGAAATTCGGATGGATCCGGAGCGCCCTGGTACCCCGTTTTCGCGAGGAGTCTGCGGCATTTCCGGCCTCCGGACGCCCGCGAGCAGCCGTATGGCCCCCCGTCCGTCGCCCGTGGCCTGCCGCGGGCGGCAATCTCCCGTCCGTGCCCGGAACTGGACTTGTGTATGACAAGACCTCGACGCCCGGGCCAAGGCGGTCCACCCGAGAAAGAGCGCGCTTTCGAGCTTCTCTTTCGTGAGCAAACATCCGCGCTCGTAGGGCGCTGGCTGACGGGCCTGGGGGTCCCGTTGCGCGATCGCAAGGACCTCGCGCAGGAGGTCCTGTTCGCGGCGTTCCTCAGCTTCAACAAATACAACCCCGAGATCTCCCGGCCCGAGCGCTGGCTGAACAGGATCACGGTCCACACGGCCTCGCACTACCTGCAGCGGGCCCAGCACCGCTACGAAGAGCTCCTGCCCGACGACGAGATCCCCCCCCTCGTCGACCCCGCCAAGACCTCGGAAGAGCTGCTGATCTCGGATCAGGAGCGGCTCGTCGTGCTGGAGCTCATGCAACAGCTCGACGCCGATGCGCACTGGATCCTGGTCGGGCACGATCTCCACAGCATCCCGATGGCGGATCTCGCGCAGCAGCGCGGCATTCCGCTGTCCACGGCGTACAAGTGGCGCGCGCGCGCCATCCGCCTGTTCCACGACATCGTCGTGAAGCGCCGGCGCGAGGACCGGAAGCGGGAGGGCTGGCGCCTCGTGCTGCCCCTGGATCTGGCGGCGCTCCTCGCCACCGCGCGGATCTCGCCGCGCGTGCCCGACGACGTGCGGGTCTCGATCCTCCGCGGTGTGCAGGAGTCGGTGGGGGCGCTCAAGGCGGGCAGCGCCGGGAACGCCGCCGGGGGCGTCGGCCAGGCGCTGAGCGACGCCGCGACGTGGCTCAAGGGCCTCGCGAAGCTCGTCCAGCTGCCGGCCCTGGGCGCCGCGCGCCTCGTCGCCGCGGCCACGGCGGCGGCGGCCACGGGGGCGGCCTGGCTCGCGCTCCAGGCACCGGCGCCGCCTCCGCCGGAGGTGCAGCACGTCGTGCCCGCGCTCGTCGCCGCCATGCCGCCGCGCCGGCCCGCCGAGCCGCCGGCGCCGCTCGTCGAGCCGCCGGCGCCGCTCGTCGAGCTTCCGGCGGCCCCGGCGCCCGTCGAGGCGCCGCGGCGGAGCCCGCCGGCTCGGCGAGCGCGCGTGCCGGCGCCCGACCGGGGGGAGCGCGCGCCGGCGCCGGTCGCCGCCGAGACGATCGAGAAGCTCAAGATCGAGATCGACGGGCCTGGCAGCAATCACGACATCGCCCTGTTCGATGCGGTCACCGAGGCGCTGCAGGCGCGCGATCCGGGCCGGTCGATCGCGGCGCTCCAGCGCTACGAGCGCGAGATGCCGAACACCCTCTTCGCGTCGGAGCGCAAGGTGCTCTGGATCCGGGCGTTCGTGATCGCGGGGCGCTTCCCCGAGGCGCGCGCCCTGCTCGAGGAGGTGCGGCTCGATACCGCGATCCAGCGGCGGACGATCGAGGAGCTGGACACGATCCTGAACCGCCGGTGAGCGGGCGACCGGGCCGCTGCGGGCTCTGCGCCGCGGCGGCTCAGTCGCCGGCGTAGGTGCCGAAGCTCGCCCGGCCGCTCGTGGAGACCTGCGGGGCGGCCTGGCCGACCTGCACGACCGCGGACACGAACGCGGCGGGCTTGAGGCCCTCGTCGGGCCCGGCGTCGTTGGTGATGTACTCCAGCCCGAGCCCGGCCAGGAAGCCGAACGACGTTGTGTTGCCGCCCGAGCCGAGGATGGGGATCGTCGGCGCGACGCCGACGTAGCCGAGGAGGCCGACCCGCCCCTCGCCGAGCGTCTGCACGAAGCCGCCGAGCTGCGCCGCGATCGGGAAGGCGCGGCGCTCCACGGGGTCGTAGCGGTCGATCGCGAGCGCGACGCCGACGGCGCTGAGCACGCTCCGCGTGACGAGGGGCTTCTCCACCCACGGCGCGCGGGTGACCTGCAGCGTCGCCAGCATCGCCGGGACGGTGAGGTACGCGCGGAAGCAGGTCCCCGCGGCCTCGAGCGTCTGGAAGTTGTCCTCGCCGCACAGCGGGACCGAGTGGATCGCCACCGATCCCACGAGGCGCCGGGCGCGCTCCGGCTCGCCGGGCTCGTTCGAGCGCAGCGAGCTCGCGACGCGGCCCGCGTCGGAGACGAGCACCACCTTGCCCTGCGGGCTCAGCGGATCGCTGTAGACGGCCAGCCGGAGCCGCGCGTCCCCGTCGAAGTCCTCGGCGAGCGGCGGGAGCGGGAACTCCGCGCTGCTCGGCGTGACGATCCACGTGCCGTTCTGGAGGAGCTCGATCGGCGTGCCGCCCCGCATCTGATCGGTGCGCGTCAGCGAGACGTAGAGCGCGAGCGGCGCCACGAGCCGGTGCTTGGCCTGGCCCGTCAGCCGGATGCGGCAGTTGCCCAGCCGGAGCGGCGCCGGCGAGATGACGACCGCGCCGTGCGCGAGCGGCTGCGGCCCGGGGCGTGATGGATCCACGTCGGGCGCCCGGCGTGGAGGCGGCAGCCCGGCCGGCGGCGCGGGCGCCTGAGGGGCCTGCTCCGCTGCGCCGGGCTGCGCCGTCGGACCGGCCTGCGCCGCCGTCGGAGGCCGCCGGCCGGCGCCTGCGCCGCCCTGGACCTGTCCGGCCGCGCGGGGAGGGCTCCGGCCGCCCGGCGGGGCAGGGGACGGCGCCCGCGGCCCGGGCGGGCGGGCGCTCCCGGGCGGCGGGGTGCTCCCGGCGTCGGTGCGGGGCGCGATCGGCGTCGGGCCGCAGTCGACCTTGAGGTCGTCGGCGAGCGGATCGGGGAAGAGGAGCCGCGCGGGGTTCGACTCGACGAGGTTCTCGAGGGGCGGGATGGTGACCCGGTACGTCGCGTTGACGACGTTGCCCGCCGCGGGCGCGTGGAGGTTGAAGGCGGTGACCCGGAGCCAGCCGCCGCCAGGGAAGACGCGGAGGATCTTGCCATCGGGGCGCCCGCAGCCGCCCGAGGCGACCTCGAGGACCGGCACGGTGAACGTGCGCTGGAACGGCTGCACGCGGGCGTTGCCGCAGCTGTCGACGATGGCGAGGTAGTGGAAATCGGCCATCTCCGATTGCTTCGGCCACTGCATGCCCAGCGTGAGCTCGCCGGCATCGGCCGGGGGCGGCTCGGGCCGGCCGTCGCGGCAGACGTCCACTCGCTCAGGCGACAGCGGTGACGGCGCGCCCGGCGCGGCCGGCGCGCCCACGGGAGACCGCGGGGCGTCGGCGACCGGGCGGTAGGCGCAGACGTGCCGGTACGAGCGGCGGCCGAGCAGCACCGGGTCGAAGTCGAGCAGGCGCTGGCCGTCCTCGGTGAGCCGCCCCCACACCGTGAGCGGCAGGGGCAGCGTCGGGGTCTGGAGCTTGATCGAGCGCAGCATCTGGTCGCCGATGGCGCTCTGCCCGGGATCCCCGGTCTGCGCCGCGCAGCCGCCGCCGCTGCACAGCCAGCGGCCGCCGCGGCGCGCGGCCTCGATCGGGACCGGATCGGTGTCGCGGACGCTCATCCAGACGCGGCGCGCGTCCGGGAAGATCTCCGGCCCGCCGGCCGACGACGCGGCGGCGCTGGCGGTGCCCGGCGGCGCGCGCACGACCTGCAGGCTGCCGCCGAAGTCGGCGGGGACGGCCATCGGCGCCGCGTCGGTCGAGCGCTTCAGGGTGGCCGGCGTGGCCGCCTCCGGCGTCGCCTCTTCTTCGGTCTCCCCTGTGTCCGCCTCGGGATCGTCCTGCGCCGGCGCGGTGGCGGGCGCGGCGAGCGCGATCGCGAGCGCCGCGGCCGACAGGAACATGGCGGATCTGCGTGCGCTCACGGCGAGCCTCCCCCTCCGGCGCCCGGCTCGGGCTCCGGCTCAGTCTCCGTTTCGGTGTCCGCTTCCGGCTCCGGCTTCCGCGTGACGGTGATGGGCTCGGAGGAGCACTCCGGGCTCGCGAGCAGGCGGGGCGTCACGCGGAGCGTCGTCGTCCCCGGCGCGACCGCGACGCCCTGGATGATCGTCGCCTCGCTGTCCTCGCCGCGCAGGGTCACGGACGCCTCGCCGAGCGCGATCACCTGGTCGTCGCCGACGGTCAGGTCGACGGGGACGGCGATGCGCACGCGCTCGGCGTTGTAGGCGCTCACCTCGAAGAGATCGCCGGGCGTCCCCGCAGCGACGACGCTCCGGAGGGCGCGCACGCGGAGCAGGCGCGGCTCGGGGTCGACCGTGAGCGAGGGGATCGGGTCGAGCGCCTTCTGCCCCGAGCTCACGGCGATCTTCACCTCGCCGCCGAGGTCGCTGAAGCACAGGATGAAGGGCGGGCTCTCCCCGGTCGCGCCGAGCAGCACGCGCAGGCGTGAGGTCCGCTCGCGGCAATCGGGGGTGAGCGAGAGGGCGGCCTCGCTGTGCAGCGACTCGATGATCACGGGCGCGTGCTCCACGACGCCCGGCGCGTTCAGGGGAGGCGACGCCCGGACGCGCGCCTCGCGCGCCCGGATCGCGCCCGGCCGCCAGGTGGCGCCGAGATCGTCCGGCAGGGGGCCGATCGTGCACCTGAGGGGGACGTAGGTCGCGAGCACCCGGTCGCTGTCGCCGAGGCCCCCCGCGATGAGCGCGAAGTTGGTGGCGTCGTCCGGCAAGCCCGCGGGGAGGACGGTGATCGGGAGCTCCTCGGTGCGGTCGGCCCACGAGACGACGAGCCGCGCCTCGCCGGACCAGTCGCCCTCCGAGGCGGCGGTGAAGCGGGCGTAGCCCTGGGTTCCGGCGGTGCAGCGGAACGCGCCGTCCTTCGTGCCGCACGAGGCCCCAACTTCCTGGTCGTCTCCCGCGGGGTGCAGCGCGAGCGCCTCGCTCGGGACGGCGCGGACCTCGACGTAGCCGCCGTACGCCGGCTCGTTCGCCTCGGTGAGCTTGAGCGAGACAGCGGTCGACCAGGGGCTCTGGCGGGGCAGCACCGGCTTGCCCGCCTCGTCGAGCGTGTCGGCGGCGAACAGCGGCCCGGCGACGTCGGCGCGGAGCTCGACCTGCCCGCTCCCGGCGAGGGGGTAGCCGCGCTCGATGCAGGCCGAGGCGAGCGAGGCGAGGAGGAGCGCGCCGGCGGCCGCCGCGAGGAGCGGCGCGCTCGGTAGGCGTGGGCGGCGCGGGCGGCGCGGGTCGTGCGGGCGGCGCGGGCGAGCTTTCGCGTGGAGCGCGCGTGGGCAGGAGCGGGGCACGGCCGGCCGGGGCGCGCTCACTTCTGGTAGATCTCGGTGTACTCGGTCCCGAGCGGGTGGCGGTGCCAGGCGTAGGCGCTCTGCGGGAACCCGCTCTCGTCGGTGTAGTCGCAAGGGCCGAGCTCCCACTCGGTGTGCCAGACGCTCGCGCCCGTCGCGGGGTCGACGGACATCCCGTGGGCGGTCACGTCGCTCTCCGGCTCGGCCGGGTCGTGCACGACGTGCGTTGCCTCGTCGAGGTAGCGCTCGAGGACCGCGATGGGGATGCGCGCCACGCGCTTGCCGGGCATCGGGATGAGGAACACGTCGCTCTTGTCAACGGTGCTGGTCATGGAGCTCTCTCCGGGCGAGCAGCGGGGGGCGGCGTCCCGGGCCGCGGAGCGCAGGCTCCGTGGCCGCGGGTCGCGCCGGAGCGCGGGCTCTCACCGGTGCTCGGCGCCGTCCCTCCAACGCGGCGCCGAGCATACCCGCTTCCCGCAACGCGAGGGAGCGCTTCGCGCGGCGCGGGCACGCGGGGCCGAGGTGTTCCCGCGCTCTCGGCGCTGGAGCCGCCGCGACCGGGCCCGCCGCGGCGAGGCCCCACTCGAGCGGCGGTCACTCCAGTGCGCTTGCGCGCCGAAAACGCCGATCTGGACCCGTCTCCTGTGCGGGTGACCGCCGCTCTCGACGATCGTTTCGAGAAGGGACCCGCGCGGCACGCGGGTGGACATCGCGTGTCCGGTGGCGCCGACCACCGGCGCGATCGCGTCGTTCGATGTCATGGACATGCCCTCTCCCTCGCGCGGATCCGCCCCGCGGACGCGTCGCGCGGAGCGCTGCGCGGGAGCATCGCGCCGGGACATCGACGCGGAACGGAAGCCGCCGGCGGCGGGGCGCCGGCGCCCCCTGTGGTAAGCTGCCGCCGCCGTGGCCCCTCCCGCGCTCGTCCCGGTCGCGGCCGCCTCATGCTCTCTCCGGATTGCCCGCTCGTCCTTGGTGGCCGCTACCGTCTCCTGAGCGAGATCGGCCGCGGCGGCGCGGGCGTCGTGTACATGGCCGACGACCTCGACGGAGGCGGTTGTGTCGCGGTGAAGGTCCTGCTCCGGACGCACGCGGCCGGCACGGCGGCGGCCTCCCGGTTCGAGCGCGAGATCCGGGCCATGCGGCTCCTCGACGCGCCCGGGTTCGTGCGCATGCTCGACGCCGGCTCCGCCCGCGAGCTCGACGATGCCCCCTTCCTGGTGATGGAGCTGCTGCGGGGCCACGACCTGGAGCAGCTCGTCACCACCCAGGGCAGGCGCTCGCCCGGCGAGGTGCAGCGCTGGCTCGGCGAGGTCGCCGAGACCCTGGAGCTCGCCCACGCGCGGGGCCTCTCCCACCGCGATCTCAAGCCCGCGAACCTCTTCCTCGCGCTCGGCGACGACGGGCGGGAGCGCGTGAAGATCCTCGACCTCGGCCTGGTCAAGGCGGTCGACCCGGGCGCGCTCGGCGCGTCGGGCGGCATCACCGCGACGGGCACGGCGATCGGCACGCCCATCTACATGGCCCCCGAGCAGGCGCGCGGGCGCTCGGACCAGATCGGCCCGGCAGCGGACGTGTGGGCGATCGGCCTCATCGCCGTCCGCCTCCTGACCGGCGACATCTACTGGACCGCGAACAGCATGGCCGAGCTGATGGCGGCGCTCCTCGTGATGCGGCTCTACCCGCCGTCGACGCGCTGGCGGTGGCTTCCGCCCGCGTTCGACGCGTGGTTCCTGCGGTCGTGCGACCGCGACCCGGCCGGGCGCTTCCCTTCGGTCCGCCAGCAGAGCCTCGCGCTGCGCGCCGCGCTCGAGGGCTCCTCGGCGGCCGCCGAGCCGCCCGGCGCCGGCGGGCCGGCGTCGCGGGGGGGCGGCGTGTCCGCAGACATGCTCAGCACCGACACCATCGAGCTCGCAGGTACGGTCGAGGCCCCGCCCCAGGCGCTCGCCGGCGGCGCGCACCGCGACTCGGACCGCTTCCTGCCGCCTCGCCTCGATGGCACCTCGCCGCCCGGCCTCCACGGCGCTCCGCCGCCCGGCCCCCACGGCACGTCGCCCCACGGCCTCTCCGGCGCTCCGCCGCGCGGCACCACGCCGCCGCCCGGCTCCTACAGCACGCCGCCGCTCGGTCTGTTCGGCTCGCCGGAGGCCGAGCGGCCGCGCCACAACCTGCCCGTCCAGCGCACGCCGTTCGTGGGCCGCGCCCGCGAGCGCGCCGAGATCGCCGCGCTCCTGCTCGACCCGAGGGCCGGGCTGCTCACGCTCACCGGCGTCGGCGGCACCGGCAAGACCCGGCTCGCGCTCCAGGTCGCCGAGGAGCTCGTCCCCGCGTTCCCCGGCGGCGTCTGCTTCGTGCCCCTCGCGTCGCTGTGCGAGGCGGCGCTGGTGCCCTCGGCGATCGCGCAGGCGCTCTGCCTCGGCGAGGGCGGCGCGCGGCCGGACCTCGAGCGCGTTGTCCAGTTCCTCCGCGACCGCCGCCTGCTGCTCCTGCTCGACAACCTCGAGCACCTGACGGCCGCGGCGCCGGCGATCGCGCACCTCGCCGCGAGCTGCCCGCACCTCTCGCTCCTCGTGACGAGCCGCGCCGCGCTGAACCTCTCGGGCGAGCGGCGCTACGTCGTGCCGCCGCTGGAGCTGCCGGAGCCGCGCGACGTCACGGTCTCTGCCGCGCTGGCGAGCTCGGCGGTGAGCCTGTTCTGCCGCCGGGCCGCCGCGATCAAGCCCGGCTTCCAGCTCGGCCCCGACAACGCCGCCGAGATCGTGGAGATCTGCGCGCGCCTCGACGGCCTGCCGCTCGCGATCGAGCTCGCCGCGTCGCGCCTGCGGGTCCTCACCCCCGCGGCGCTGCTCTCGCGCTTCGGCGACCGCGGGGCCGCGGGGCGCGCCTCCGCGCCCGCGGGCTCGTTCCGCCTGCTCACGGGCGGCGCGCGCGATCTGCCCGAGCGCCAGCAGACCATGCGCGCCGCCATCGACTGGAGCTACGGCCTCCTCGATCCGGAGGAGCAGCTGGCCTTCCGCACTCTCGCCGTGTTCGCGGGCGGCTTCTCGCTCGCCATGGCGGACCAGATGTGCGCCTTCCGCGATCCGGCGCTCGACGCGCTCGGGATCCTCGAGTCGCTGATCGACAAGAGCCTCGTGCTCCAGGTCGCGGGCGAGGAGCCGCGGTTCCAGATGCTCACGATCCTCCGCGAGTACGGCCTCGATCGGCTCGCGGAGGAGGGCGCCGCGGCGGCGTGCAACCGGCGCTTCGTCGAGCTGTCGCTGGAGCTCGCCGACAGGGCGGCCGAGGCGCTCGGCGGGACCGAGCAGGCCGCGTGGCTCGCGGCGCTCGATCTCGAGCACGACAACCTCCGCCTCGCCCTGGAGCTCGCGCTCGCGGGCGCCGACGCGGGCGCCGCGGTGCGCCTCGCCGCCGCGCTCTCGCGGTTCTGGTACATCCACGGGCATTACCAGGAGGGCCGCGCGTGGCTCGGCCGGGCGCTCGCGGGCGCCGCGGGCGTCGCGCCCGAGCACGTGGCCTCGGCGCTCCGGGGCGCGGGGCGGCTCGCGCTCCTCCAGTGCGACTACCGCGAGGCGCGCGCGCTGCTCGAGCGGGGCGCGACGCTCTACCGCGAGCTCGGGGACGAGGGCGGGCTCGCCTCGGTGATCCAGATCCTCGGGAGCGTCGCCCGGGAGCAGGGCGACTACGAGCGCGCGCTCGCGCTGCACGGCGAGAGCCTCGCGCTGGCCACGCGCCGCGGCGACACGCTCGAGGCGGCGCGCGCGCTCGGCTACTCGGGCTTCGCGGCGTGGCTCTCGGGCGACACCGCGCGCGCGGAGGGCGCGTGCCGCCTCGCCCTGCCGGAGCTCCGCCGCGCGGGCGATCGCGAGGGGACCGCGACGGCGCTGCTCTACCTCGGCTGCGCGGCGCTCTACCGCGGGGAGCTCGGCGAGGCGGCCCGCCTCTGCGAGGAGAGCGAGGGCCTGTCGCGGCAGGTGAAATTCAAGGAGGGGATCGCCTGGACGAGCAACATCCTGGGCCTCATCGCCATCGAGCGCGGCGATCTCGCCCTCGCGGAGCGGCGCCTGCGGGCGAGCCTGCGGCTGCACCGGGAGCTCGGCGATCTCTGGCGCTCCGCGAGCGTCCTGGAGGCGCTGGCGCGCGCGGCGGTCCGGGCGGGGAAGGCGGAGCGCGGCGCGCGCCTGCTCGGCGGCGCCGCGGCGCTCCGCGAGGACATCGGCACGCCGGTGCCGCCCATCGAGCGGCCGGCGCTCACCGAGTGCGCCGCCGCCGCGCGGGCGGCGCTGGGGGGAGCGGTCCACGAGGCCTGCCTCCTCGAGGGCCGGGGCGCTGGGCTCGACGCGACGATCGCGGCGGCGCTCTTGGAGTGAGCCCTTTCGCGTCGCGTGAGGGAACAGGTCTTCAACGCGAGTGAACGGGGCGGTTCGAGCAGGATTTTGCGCCCTGGAAACAGTGCGGTTCGCTTCCGTCGTCGAGCGCGCCGTGCTCGATGGTGGACATGAAGAGCGCACGATGGTTGTTCGCAGGGTTGATCGGGATGATGTTGGCCTTGCCCGCATGCTCCGATGACACGCAGGAAGGCTCGGGCGGCGGCACGGGAGAGGGTGGCGGCGGCGGCACGGGAGAGGGTGGCGGCGGCGGCACGGGAGAGGGTGGCGGCGGCGGCACGGGAGAGGGTGGCGGCGGCGGCACGGGAGAGGGCGGCGGCGGGACAGGTGGATTCACGGTCACCGGACCGATCTCCGGAGAGACGGCTCCAGAGGACGCCGTGGTGGCCGTCGTCTGGGTGGTGAGCTCGTCCAGCCCCGACTACGGCTTCCGCTTCGGCGAAGGGACGGTCTCCGGCGCGACGTTCACCGTCGGCTTCGGGTCGGCGCCGCCGCGCGAGGCGATCAACAGCAACGGTGTCGGCATGGGCTTCGTCATGCTGCTCGCGCCGGGCACCCAGGTGCCCGAGGGCGAGATCGACTCCGATGTGCTCGATGCAGCGCTCCTCGGGGCGAGCTCGCGACACGTCATCGTCTGGCACGAGACCTCCGGCGAGGGATTCGGCTGGTCCGAGAGCTTCCCGGCCGGGTTCGGCTGCGGCAAGTGCGTCGCGGCGCCGCAGGGCGAGGGGTTCGACTCCTACGAGCCGGTCGACTGCTCTGAAGTGGAAGTCCAGGCCACCTCGGACCCGGATTCGCTCGAGTTCTGCAACTGGACCTGACGTCGCGACTTGCTCACCGCGCGCCCGAGCCTTCTCCCGCCGCCCCGCTCCGCCCCGCGGCCCGGCCGAGGCGCTCGGCCAGGCGGCGGAGCTGGTCGATGAGCTCCTCGGGCTCGTGCACCTCGAACTCGAACCCCATGAACCCGAGGTGGAACGCGAGCGCGTCGAGGCTCCCGCCGCCGGTGTGGACCACGCAGCGGTCCGGGGCCAGGTCCTCGATGCGCCCCGCCACGCCCGAGAGCCGCTCCGAGACGGCCTGCGCGGGCGCGTGCACGGTCACGCGCGCGCGGATCGGGTAGGCGTCCGTGGAGACCGACTTCGACACGTAGGCGGCCACGTCCTCCGCGGGCAGCGGGCGCGGCTTGAAGCGGCCCGCGGTCTTCGGCCTTCCCTGGATGCGATCGACGCGGAACGTCCGCCATGCGCCGCGATCGAGATCGTACGCGAGCAGATACCAGCGGTGGCTCGTGTGCACGAGCCGGTACGGCTCGACGGCGCGCGTGCTCGCGGCGCCGCTGGCGCTGCTGTAGTCGAAGCGCAGGATCTCGGCGTCGCGGCACGCGTTCGCCATGACGGCGAGCGCGTCCGCGTCGACGGTGGGGCCGCCGTCGCCCAGCCGCACGCTCACGGCGCCCAGCGCGGTCACCTTGCGCCGGAGCCGCTTGGGGAGCACCTGCTCCAGCTTCCCGAGCGCGCGGACCGACGCCTCCTCCAGCCCCCTCACGGGCCCCGTCGCCGCCGCGCGCAGCCCCACGGCGACGGCGACCGCCTCGTCGTCCTCGAGCGGCAGCGGCGGCAGCTCCTTCCCGGCGCCGAGCTGGTATCCGCCGCCGATGCCGGTGGCCGCGTGGACCGGGTACCCGAGGCTCCGGAGCCGGTCCACGTCGCGCCGGACGCTGCGCTCGGTGATCGCGAGCTCGCGGGCCAGCTCGCCGCCCGTCCAGAAGCGCCGGGATTGGAGCAGCGACAGGAGCTTCAGCAGCCGCGCGGAGGTCTGGACCATGTGCCGCTTCTCTCCTTGCGGACCGAATCTGTCCGCAACCCAGTCTAGCTTCCTCTCATCCCGCAGGCGAGGCGCCCGAAGGCGCCCCGCCCGCCCAATCCCTGGAGCTACCGCCCATGAGCAACGCCGCTTCCGAGCACACGACGACGACCCCCGGCCTCCGGACCTACAAGGGCAGCTGCGTCTGCCGCGCCGTCCGCTTCGAGGCCGACTTCGACCCGAGCGCCGGGACGACGCAGTGCAATTGCACGATCTGCACGAAGACGAGGGCGTGGGGCATCATCGTGAAGCCGAGCGCCTTCCGCCTGATCGCCGGCGAGGAGGTCCTCGGCGACTACTCGCGGTACGAGGCCGGACATGCCCGGTTCTGCAAGACCTGCGGCATCCGCGTCTTCGGGCACGGGAACATCCCGGAGCTCGGCGGCGAGTTCTGCTCCGTGAACCTGAACTGCCTCGACGACGCGGACCTCACCGGCGTCCCGGTGGTGTACCTCGACGGGCTCCACGATACGTGGGCGCCGATCGGCTCCACGACGTACGTGAGTCCGTTCTCCGCCGCAAAGGTGGCTTGAGTTGGAGCGAGTTGGAGCGCGCCGCGGCTCGGCCTCGCCGCTGCGATGACGACGGCGCTCTCGGCGCGAGCGGCGCTCAGCGCCCGCCGGCGTCGTCGGGGAGCCCGTCGGCGGCCTTCGGTCTGCCCTGGGTGCGATCGACGCGGAACGTCCGCAATGCGCCCCGATCGAGATCGTACGCGAGCAGGTACCAGCGGCGGCAGGGCGCGGAGGTCTGGACCCTGTGCCGCCTCTCTCCTTGCGGACCGAATCTGTCCGCAACCCAGTCTAGCTTCCTCTCATCCCGTCATCCCGCGGGCGAGGCGGCCAATGGCCCCCCCGCCCAATCCCTGGAGCTACCGCCCATGAGCAACGCCGCTTCCGAGCACACGACGACGACCCCCGGCCTCCGGACCTACAAGGGCAGCTGCGCCTGCCGCGCCGTCCGCTTCGAGGCCGACTTCGACCCGAGCGCCGGGACGGGGCAGTGCAACTGCACGATCTGCGCGAAGACAAGGTGGTGGGGCATCATCGTGAAGCCGAGCGCCTTCCGTCTGCTCGCCGGCGAGGAGGTCCTCGGCGACCACTCGCGATCGGAGGCCGGCCATGCCCGGTTCTGCAAGACCTGCGGCATCCGCGTGTTCGGGCACGGGCACCTCCCGATGCTCGGCGGCGATTACTGCACCGTGAACCTGAACTGCCTCGACGACGCGGACCTCACCGGCGTTCCGGTGGTGTACGTCGACGGGCTCCACAACACGTGGGCGCCGATCGGCTCCACGACGTACGTCGATCCGTTCGCCGCCGCGAAGGTGGCTTGAGCCGGAGCGCGCCACGGCTCGGCCTCGCCGCTACGATGAACGACGGCGCTCTCGGCCTGAGCGGCGCTCAGCGCCCGCCGGCGTCGTCGGGGAGCCCGTCGAGCAGCGGAACGAGCACCCTGGCGTCGATCGGCTTGACGAGGTGCAGCCGGAAGCCCGCTGCGTCACTGCTGCGCTTGTCGCTGTCCTGGCCGTAACCGCTGAGGGCGATCAGGATCGGCGGGGCGTCCTGGAGGCGCGTGTGGAGCTCGCGCCCGAGCGTGTAGCCGTCCATCACGGGCAAGCCGATGTCGAGGATGGCAATCTGGGGCCGGAAAGCGTCCACGAGCGACAGCGCGCGTGACGCGTCGTGAGCGATGCGCACCTCGTGGCCGCTCTTGCTCAGCATCTCCGCGATCAGCTCGGCGCCGTCTCGGTTGTCGTCCACGACGAGGACGCGCCGGCGCCGCGCCTGCGGCGGCCTCGATTGCGGCGGGCGGGCCTCGGGCGCCGCCGAGGGCGGGGCCGCCGCCGCCGGAAGGCGCACCGTGAACTCGCTCCCTCGACCGACGCCGGCGCTCTTCGCGCTCACGGCGCCCCCGTGCATCATCGTCAGCGTTCGCACGAGGGACAGCCCGAGGCCGAGCCCGCCCAGGGCCCGGTCCGAGCCACGTTCGCCTTGCACGAACATCTCGAACACGTGGGGCAGCAGGCTCGAATCGATGCCCTCGCCGTCGTCCCGGACGCGCAGCACGACGTCGCCGCCCTCGCGGCGGGCGGTCACCTCGATGTGGCCTCCGGGCGGGGTGTAGCGCGCGGCGTTCGTGAGGAGGTTGTTGACCACCTGGGTGAGGCGCACCTCGTCGCCCTCGATCGCGAGGCCCTCGGCGGGCACCGACACGGTGAGCTCGTGCCTTCGCTGCGAAACGAGCGGCTCGGTCGCCTCGACCGCCTGCTCCACGACCCTCGCCAGCTCGAGCCACTTCTTCGACAGCGTGACCTTGCCGCGCGCCACCCGCGCGACGTCGAGCAGGTCGTCGACGAGCCGTATCAGGTGCTGCGCCTGGCGCGCGATCACCTCGCGTTCGCGCGGCGTCGCGACGTTGCCGCGCAGCTCCATCAGCTGGACCGCCGTGAGGATGGGGGCGAGCGGATTGCGGAGCTCGTGCGACAGGAGCGCCAGGAACTCGTCCTTCTGGCGCGCCACCTCGTGGAGCCGAGCCTCTGTCTCCTTGAGCCGCGTCACGTCGACGAGCGCGCCGATGGCGCCGCGCGGCTCGCCGCTCGGCTCGCGCAGCGTCACCGCCCCGCCGTACAGGTGGATCGCGCGCCCGCCCGGGAGCTCGAGCACGATCTCGTGGGGCCTCACCTCGTCGCCGCGCGCCGCCCGCTGGAGCGGAAGCTCCCCCGGGGGCACGCCCGCGCCGTCGACCAGCACCTTGAACCCGCGGTCGTCTCCCGCGCCGAGGGCCGTCCGTGCCAGGTTCTGCCCTGGATCGCTCCCGAGGAGCGCGTGCAAGGCGCGGTTGCCGTGCAGCTCCTGGCAGCCAGGGTCGCGGGCGACGAGCACCGCGGCCGGGACGGCATCCATCAGCACCGCGAGCTCATCTGCGCGCGCTCGCGCGAGCGCTTCGGCCTCCTTTCGATCATGCATGTCGAACACGGCGGCCACCCATCGCGTGACCTTGCCGTCGTCGCCCCGGATTGGCGCCACCCGGCCGAGGTGGAAGCGATAGACACCCGCCCGGGTGCGGATCCGGTATTCCATCTCGCACGCGGTAGAGGTGGAGAGGGCCGCGGCGAAGCACCGCTGCACGTGCTCCCGATCGTCGGGGTGCACGGCGGCGAGCGCGCCCTTGTCCCGGAGCGACCCCTCGCGGCTGAGGCCGGTGAGCTCCGTCCATTGATCGTTGACCCAATCCAGGCGCCCCTCGGCGTCGCACGTCCAGATGATCTGAGGCAGCGCGTTGGCGAGCTTCCTGTAGTCCCCCTGATCGCCGTCGTCAGAGCTCATATCCCCTCGACGCGTGATACCGGCCTTTCACGCCCAGATCACATCCGACCAGGACAATCTCGTTCGTCTCGGGCGGCTTGATCGGCGCACGGACGGGCATGATAAGGCCACTTATCACGTGTGGCGCCCACAGACAATCATTGCATCTCGGGCGCTCGCCCCGGCGAAGGCACGAACGCGCCGGGGCTCGAATGCGAGCGCGCTGTGCGCGGCGTTACGGAGAGGTCGCTTTGACGACGCCGTTGATGATCGCGTCCAGGTCCACGGCGTTCGCCATCGCCTGGTACCCGGCGTCGTTCGGGTGCAGCTTGTCAGCGTCGTAGGCCGGGAGCAGGCGGCTCGGATCGGCCGGGTCGCGCAGGGCCTTGTCGAAGTCGATCACCCCGTCGAAGGCGCCGCTCGTGCGGATCCAGGTGTTCAGCTTCTGCCGCTCCTGCTCGCCCTTGGCGGTCCCGTAGTCGCCCTTGTAGGTGCCGGTCGAGCCGGCGAACGGCACCAGGGTGCCGCCGTAGATCTTGAGCCCGGCGGCGCGGGCAGACTGGATGATCTGCTGGATCGCCGGGATCAGTTCCGTGGCCTTGGCGGAGCGATCGCCGATGTCGTTGATGCCTGCCAGCAGGATGATCGCGCGCGCTCCGGGCTGGGTCAGCGCGTCGCGCGCGAGGCGGGCAGGGACGGGGTACCCGAACTGGAGCTGGGGACGGACGGTGAGCAGCTCGTTCCCGATGATCCCGGCGTTCACCACGGCGAGGGTCGGCCCCTTCCGGCTGGCGAGGCGCTGCGCGAGGTAATCGGGGTAGCGATGGTTGTCGTTCTTGGTCGACAGATATCCATCCGTGATCGAATCGCCGAGCGTGATCAGCGTGCCGACGACGTCCGGCGAGGCCTTGACGTCGACGCCCGATACGGCCATCCAGCACGAGATCTTCCGCGTGAACTGCTTGTCAGCGCCGTTCCCTGTCTGGTTGCCCGAAGCGAGGAAGTTGTCCTGTGCGGCAAAGTAATGTTGCGTGATCGGCCCTGTCTTGACCGGAAGGTGGACGTTCACCGCCAGCGTCTGCAGCGGCTGGACCTTCAGCGCCACGGGGTCGCTCACCGCCTCGCCGCCGGCGGCGATGAGGATCGATGTCTGGCCTCCGAAGCGCAGCGGTTGTGAGCTCCCCGCGACCGTGGCCGCGCCGCCCGCCGAGAGCGCGACCGACGCAGAGCCCACCTTGAGCGGCTCGCTGCCGCCCGCGTTGGAGATGCGCACGCGCACGGAGCTCCCGCCGGCGCTCACGCGGACGATGTTCCGGACCGTCTGGTCGGCGAGGCCGACATCCGAGGGACAATCCTGCGAGTTGAACGTGCCGCCGGGCGTCGGGCTGCTGTGCCAGGCGGAGACCCATCGCCCCTCTGGTGCCTTGTCCGCGGCCAGCGCGGGGCGCCCCGGCGCGGCGGTCATCAGCGCGATCGCCGCGGCGATGAGGGGACCTCGCGGCGAGGGGCGGCGCTTCGGTCCGGGCAGATCGAGCGAGGAGCGGCGAGCGTCGCGGCGCGCCGAGGTGACTCCGTGGTGTCTCTGTTGATGTCCCATCGGTTCTATCTCGTTGGTTCGCGTGGAGCGCGGAGAGCTCCCCTGGCTCCTCGGGGGCCGCGCGTTCGCTTCGCCCGACGTGATCCTCGAAACTGCGGGAGATGGGCCGTGGCGCGGCCAGGAGGCAGGGTGCCAGCGCGGGGAGGCGGGAAAAGGAAATGCAAACACTTCGGGGGCGTCAAGCCCGATCTGCCCGGGGGGACAGCGCGCTTTTCTGCGAGCCGATTCGCCCTGGAAAAATGACGTGGTATCGAAACTCGCCCACGCACAGAAGAGGCCGCCGTCGGCTCTCGCGGGCCTCGGTGCTCGGCAGCGGAGTAGCAAGTCGCGAGCCGCGGGTTCGCCGCTCGATGGTGGGAGCGCCGCCTGCTGCGCGCGCCGAGCGTGCGTTGATGAGAGCGGGCGGGGCGAGCCGCTCAGAGCGCCGCGCTGACTTCTGTCGCCGGCGAGCGTGAACAGATCGGCATTCGGGGAGGGCATTCCCCATCGGCCTGTCCACGTTGGCGCTGCAGGCAGCGCGGCTCTCGTGCAACAATCGGCCGATCAGGGTGAGGGTCACGGTGTCGCCAGAAGAGATGGAGATCGAGGCGCCGAGCGGCCACGACGAGGAGATCGGCTGCGTGGCCTCCCCCTACCAGGGCGGGTGCCGCGAGCCCTCCGCTGCGCCGGGCGAGCTCGTGGAGCGCGCTGCGCTCCGCATGGCGCGCGCGGCCGATCTCGACGAGCTCTCGGGGCTCCTGCTCGACCAGGCGATGGAGCTCGGCGCGCGAGCCGCCTACCTGCTCCTGACCTCCGAGGACACCGGCGAGCTCGGGCTCCATTCCGATCGCCACCTGCCCGCCGAGTTCCGTCGCTGCCTCGCGCGGGTCGCGCGGGGCGCGCCGCTGCTCGATGCATGGGCGGCGAGCTCGGGTCGGATTCAGGTGATGAGCGATGTGCGCTCGCTCGATCGGGGGCCATCCATGACACGTGATCTCTGCGCGCGGATCGACGCGCAGAGCGCTGTTTCGATGCCCCTCTGCGTCCGCGATCGCTGCCTTGGCGTCCTCTCCTTTTGCCTGCCCTGCCCTCCTCCCCACGCCGGCGCCGAGCTCGGCGCGCGCGCCGCGCTCTTCGCGATCGGCCTGGACAGCGCCCTCGCGCGCGAGGGGCGGGCGCGCGCCGAGGCCCAGCGCGAGGCGGTCCGGCGGTCGATGGCCCAGGAGCTCCGACGCACGAGTCACCTGGAGGGGGCGCTCCGGGAGAGAGAGCAGCGCTTTCGGGCGATCTTCGACGGGGCCCTCCAGTTCGTCGGCCTGCTCTCGCCGGAGGGCATCGTCCTCGAGAACAACCGCACCGCTCTCGAGTTCTGCAGGGCCACGGAGGCAGAGACGATCGGCCGTCCGTTCTGGGAGCTGACGGGGTGGAGCCCCGGGCACAGGGAGCGCGTCCGCGCCGGCGTTGCCGAGGCCGCGGCGGGCCGGCTCGTGCGGGACGAGATCGAGGTGATCGGAGCGAGCGGGCGGCGCTGCATCGACTTCTCCATCAAGCCCATCACCGACGACCGTGGCAGGGTCGTGATGCTCATCCCCGAGGGGCGCGACATCACCGAGCGCAAGCAGATGGAGCAGGCGCTCCGCGAGAGCGAGGAGCGCTTCCGGCTCACCTTCGAGAACGCGCCCGTCGGCATGGCCATCGTCGCGCTCGATGGGGGGTTCCTCCTCGTCAACCACGTCTACTGCGAGATCGTGGGCTATGGGGCCGACGAGCTCTCGAAGCTCCGCTTCCAGGACATCACCCACCCCGACGACGTGGACACCGACATGGGCCTGGTCGAGCGGCTGCGCCGCGGTGAGATCCCGCGCTATCAGCTCGCCAAGCGGTACATCCACAAGAGCGGCACGATCATCCACGTCGTCCTGCACACCTCCGTGGTGCGCGACGAGGAGGGCGAGCCGGTTCACTACATCGCGCAGGTGGAGGACGTGACGGCGCGCAAGCAGGCCGAGGAGGAGCGGGAGCGCCTGCTCGCGCAGCTGGACGCCGAGCGGAGGACGCTGCAAACGGTCTTCGACAGCGCGCCCATCCCGCTCCTGCTCATCGATCGAAGCGGCGTGGAGCGCCTGCTCGCCAACCCGCACGGGCGAGATCTCACCGGGGGCGCGGAGGAGCGGGCGCGGTGCGTCGGTCGCGTGCGGCGCCCGGACGGCGCCGCCCTCGATCTGGACGAGCTGCCGTCGAGCCGGGCGTTGCGCGGCGAGACGATCCCCGGCGAAGAGCTCCTCGTCACCAAGACGGACGGCTCTGTCGGGACGTTCCTTATCGCCGCCGCGCCGCTCCGCGACAGCGCGGGGAAGATCACGGGCGCCATCGTCGCTGGCGAGGACATCAGCGCGTTGAAGGAGCTCGCGCGCATGCGCGAGGAGTGGACGAGCATCATCGCTCATGATCTGCGTCAGCCGATCACCACGATCGTCCTCAAGGCCTCTCTGCTCGCGGCGGAGCCGCAGTGCAGCGACAGGGCGCAGCACATCCTGGCCAGCGCGATGCAGCTCAACCGGATGATCGACGATCTGCTCGACGCCTCCCGCCTCGAGTCGCATCGGCTGGATCTCAGGCGCGTCGAGGTCGATCTGCCAGCGCTCATCCGGGCGACGGTGGAGCGGACGGCCGACGCGACGAGGGGACATCGGGTCGACCTCGAGGTGCTGGACGGGGGGCCGCCGCTTTGGGCCGATCCCGGGCGCCTGGAGCAGGTGCTCACCAACTTGCTGTCCAACGCGGCCAAGTACGGCGCGCCCGGGACGCCGATCAGGATCGCGGTGGAACGGCGGAGCGGCGAGGTGTTCGTGGCGGTCGAGAACGAGGGGAAGGGGATCGCTCCGGACGAGCTGCCGAGGCTCTTCACCCGCTATTACCGGACGCGCGAGGCGAAGGCGGGAGGCGCCGCCGGGCTGGGCATCGGGCTCTACATCGTGCGAGGGCTCGTCGAGGCCCACGGGGGGCGGATCTGGGCGGAGAGCGCGCCCGGGAAGACGACCTTCCAGTTCACGCTGCCCTGTCCCAGCTAGGCCTGGTCCGCGCGGCGCTGGGGGCTTCGAGCTCCGCGGCGTTCCGCCGGCTCCCGTGCTTCGGGGGGGCGACGCGGTGAGGACGGCGGCTCGAGGAATGCTCCGCGACGCATTTGCGTTGAATTTGCCGTGGCGCGGTGCGGTAATCGCCCGAGGAGCCCGCCGGGTGCTCGGGCGGCGCGGCGCGCGGGATCACCATGGACAGGGACGCGTGACGGGCGGACGAGACAGCGGCGGGGACCTTCCGGCGGGCGAGAGCGTCCCGCCCGCGCCCGTCGAGGCGAGCGGCCCCGAGGGCGCGCCCGGGGCCGAGCTGCGGTCCGTCGCGGCGGGCGGCGCCACGCTCTGGCTCACGCAGGCGCCCGGGTTCTCGCTGTGGCGCGGCGAGGTGGCCGCGCCGGATCGGCTGCGGATCGAGGGGCGCGACGGCTACCTCCACGAGCTCCGGCTCGAGCCCGTCGGCGATCTGCGGCTCGGCCGCGTGGAGCGCGTGGGCGACGAGCGCAACGAGCTCGTCTACCCCGACGTGGCGTCGAGGCTCGCGGCCTCGCTGCGCCACGACGGCGTCCGCTGGTGGCTGCGCCGCCGCGACGAGTGCAGCGTGCCCGTGCAGGTCGGCGCGCGGCACCTCGCGCGCGGGGAGGAGTCGCCGCTCGTGCACGGCACCTTCGTCTGCGTCGGCGGCATGCGCGCGACGTTCTTCGATCGCCGCTACGCCGCGCTGTCGGTCCCCGCCGGGGCGGTGGACCCGGCGACGGGCCTGCTCGCGCGCGCCGGGCTGGAGCAGGAGTGCGCGTCGCTCCTCGCGCGGAAGGGCCAGGGCGCGCTCGTCCTGCTGCGGCCGATCGAGGCGGGCGCGCCCTCGCGCGCGGCGGCCGCGCTGGTCGCGGTGCACCGGCTGTGGCCGGATCGGCCGGTCGGCGACGCGGACGGCACGGCGGTGGTGCTCGTGCGGGGCGGCGCCGCGGAGGCGGCCGCCGCGGCCCGGCAGGCCCTGGAGGCCGCCGAGGCCGCGGGGCTCGGGGCGTTCGCGTGCGGCTACTTCACGGTCGCCGGCGAGGCGGACGTGGCCGGCCGCGAGGTCGAACTCGGCCTGCACGCGATCGCGTCGCTCGCGGCGGAGCGTGAGCGCGGCGCGTCGCTCGCGGCGGAGCGCGAGCGGGGCGCGTCGCCCGTGGCGGAGCGTGAGCGCGGCGCGCCGGGGGCGTCCACCCCCGTGGTGGAGCTCCGCGACGGCGCGGCCAGCGCGCGCTTCGCCGCGCCGTTCGAGGTGATCGAGGCGTCGCGGAGCGGGCGCCGGGCGACGGTCCTGTTCGGCATCGAGGAGCAGAGCGCGCTCGGCGGCGTCGGGCCGCACGTCATCGGGGCGCTCGCGCAGGAGCTCGCGGCGGTCGTCGCGACCCACGCGGGCGCCGGCGCGCTGATCGCGCCGCTCGCGCCCGGCGTGGTCGCCGCGTGTGTGCCCCGCAAGGCGGATCCGGCGGTGATGGCGAGCGCGGTGCAGTGCGACTGGCACGGCCGGCCGCCCATCCTGGACGGGAGGGTCGAGCACGCGCGGACCCTGTCGTGGGAGCTCCTGCACGACGCCGACGCGGGCGCGCGGGCCGCGGAGATCTCGCGCGAGTGCGGCGATCCGCACGGGGTGCTCTCGGCGCTGAGCGGCGGCCTGCCCTATCCCATCGCGGGGCGGGTGCGGGCGGCGATCGGGGCGTCGAGCGCGATCGAGCGGGTGAAGATGCTGTTCGACGTGCTCGAGGGCACGTGGCGCTTCATCGCGACGGTGCTCGTCTCGGCCTTCTTCAGCGGCGGCAGCGCGCCCCCGACCTCGGCGCGCAGCGGCGTCGCGAGCGGTCCGGGCACGGGCGGTCCGGGCGCGAGCGGGGCGGGCGCGGGCGGGGCGCCTCCCGGGTGGAGCGCGCTCCTCGATTTCCACGGCCGCACGCGCACGCGCGACGGCCTGGCGCTCGGCGCGTGGCGCGAGCTCGCGCGCACGGCCGCGCGGGCGTTCGGCGATCGCGACGATCCGATCGGCTCGATGGCGAGGGAGGTGCTCGACGTCAAGCTGTCGCACAACCAGACGTTCGAGACGCTCTCGAACCTGATGCAGGCCGAGCGCAACCAGTTCGCGCACGGCCACTACACCGAGGCGCGGGCGGCCGCGGATCTGCCCGACTTCGAGCAGATGACGCGCGCGCTCCTGCGGGCGCAGCGGCCGCTCTGCGCGTGGACGCTGGTGACGGTCGAGAAGACGGAGCCGGACCTCTACGGCGATCTCCAGACGGTCGAGTTCATCGATCACACAGGCCCGTACGCGTCCGGGACGCGGCGGCGCATCGGGCTGAACTCCCCTGTTCGCCTGTCGAACGTGGTCTATCTGGCCCGCTTCCGCGAGGGGCTGATGCTGCCGCTCGAGCCGATGGTGCGGCGGCTCGCGCCGGACGACCGGTTCGATCTCTACTGGATGGACCACCTGCCGCGGCCGGGCACGTGCCATATGAGCGCGGTCGTCGCGGGCCGGGCGGTGAAGGCGCCCTGCGATCCGCGGCGCACGCCGCCGCTCCTGCGGGCGATGCTGGACGCCGCGGGCGGCTGAGCAGCACGGTCGCGCGGCGGGCTCGCTTCGTCCCGTCTCCTGTCTCCCGTCCGCGACGTGGACGGAGCATGCCATTGCCCCTGGCCTGGAGCGAGAGTCCGAGATCCGCGCAGCTCTGCAAGAGGCAGACCTGGATGTACATGGTGTAGGGCGCAGCAGGCCCGAGCATGCGGTCAACCGGCGCATCGACCGGTTCGGGCTGGGCTCCCGCGACGAGTGAGCCCAGGGGTCACTGGAGGTTCGGCGGCGTCCACGTCATCCACCGGCCGAGGTCGGCCTTCGCCCCGTCGCTCTCGAGCAGGTTGGTGTCGTCGGTGCCGCCCCCGACGAGGAACTTCTTCACGTACGCCTCCAGGATCGCCCGCTGCTGCGCGGGGAACTGGCAGTGCTCATGGCCGCCGAGCTGCGAGTAGGCCATCCTGTCGGGCACGCCGAGCCCCTCCCAGATCGCGTGGGCGATGGAGCCGGCGGTGAAGGTGCTGTCGATGCCGAGCCAATCGATCTTGTTGTCGACGACGAGCAGCGCGCGCGGAGCGACGAGGCCCATGACCATGTGATGATCGAACGGGAGGGTCGTCACCTTGTTGCCGAAGTTCGCGCCGAAGCTCTCGCGGAACCACGGCTGCTCACCCGCCGCGCTGGACAGGGTCTGCACGTTCTCCCCACCGTCCTTCCCTGCCTGTGAGACGCGCCAGCTCGCCGAGCCGCCGGCGCCCGACTCCTGCGGGATCGTCAGCACGATGCGCTCGTCGAACGCTCCTGCCGTGAGAGCCCCCTTTCCATCGCGCGAGCAACCCGTCACGGCGATGCGCTTCGGATCGATGTTGGCCGCCGGGGTCTTCTCCAGCGCGTCGATGATCCGGCTGATACCCCAGGCCCACGCGATCATCGAGCTGGCCGGGTGGTCCTTGCCGTAGAGGTCGTAGAAGATCCCCGTCCCACGCGCGCCGCCGCCGCCCTGGGCGCCCATGTCGTTGTTGTTGAAGATGGCCGTCGCGACGCCGTTCTGGCTGAACACGCTCGCGTCCAGGGTCACGCTGCCAAAGCCGTAGAGGCTGATGAGCAGCGGAATCGGCGCGGAAGGCGCCGCGGCAGGCCTGTTGATGTCGATGGAGAAGGAGACGCTCTTCGAGCCCTCGTTGACGCCGACCGTCAGTTTGTTCCCCGAGAACTCCCCCGTCACGTCATCCTTGGACACCGCGGGCTTCGGTCCGGACTCGTACTCCTCGACCTGCGCCTTGATCTCCGCGCGTCGACATGCCCATTCCGACTTCTTCGTGATGCGCGATCCATCCAGCATCGTGAACGGATCTTGATGAGTTTCGTAAACGGGGAGAGATGCTGCAGCAGGCAACGTCGGCTCGGGGCAGCTCGCGCCGCTGTCTTCGACGCCGCCTGGGCCGCCCGTGCCGGTGGATCCACTCCCACCCCCTCCTGAGACCGATGAGCTGCCTGAGGAGCCGGCTCCTCCGCTGTTGTCCCCGCCGCTCGACGACGTGGCGCTCGACGCCGTGGTGTCGGCGGGGTCATCACCGCAGCCGGGGATCGACAGGAACAGCAGAGTCAGAAGAATTTTTCTCATTGTCCTCGATGCCCGAAAGTTGGTTTGGTTCGCGACCGCTCGAATCGCTCAGCAGAGCAGCGCCGAGAGCGTGTCCGGCCGCTCCTGCGCAGGCTTGGTCCGGTTCGCGCGAAGAGCGCATTGGGTCGCGTGGCGCTGTCCGCTGTACGTTGATCCCATGTGAGCGCTCACAATATCATGCCACTCTCACGCAACAATTTCTGTATCACAAGAGAAGTCGAAATTCTACTCACGCGCCTCGCCCCGGCGCCTTGCAAACCAGGGGATTTGCCGGGCGAAAGCAAACTTGCGCCAAGACGAAAATACGAGAAAACTCGTGATCTGCGACCCACGACAAGGCATCCTAGGTCTGGGCGATGCTCGATGTGAGAGCTCCTCGGACGAGGTGAGTCCTATGAACACGTGGGCGAGACGGTTCATCGTTCCTGTGCTGCTCACGGCGAGTTACGCAGCCATGGGCGGTTGCACCGCGATGATCGGCGGCGGCGATGACCCGGAGGCGAGCAGCGGGGCTGGCGACGGGCCTGGGAGCGGATCTGGCAACGGGTCTGGTAACGGCTCTGGCAACGGGTCTGGAACCGGAGACGGCGTCGGAGGGGACGGCTCGGCGGGGGGCGGCCCCGGCGTCGAGCCGACGGTGTGTGTGCCGGGCATCCCGCGGACGTCGGCGCTGCCGCGTCTCACGAGGGCGCAGTACGACAACACGGTTCGCGATCTCGTCGGCATCGACAACCAGCCGTCGTCGATGCTCGCACCCGACGGCGTCGGGAGCGTCGATCAGCGCGCGTGGGACGGGTACAAGACCGCTGCAGCGACGGTGGCGGCGGCGGTGATGGCAGACGCCCGGGCGCGCGCCAAGACCATCCCGTGCACGCCGTCGGGCGACGGCGCCGCGTGCGCGCACCAGCTCATCGATACGCTGGGACGGCGCGCCTTCCGGCGACCGCTCACCGAGGAGGAGAGAGGGCTCTTCCAGGCCCTCTACGCTCGCCGCCAGGCGCTCACGCCGACCGGCTCGTTCGACGACGGCGCCCAGCTGATCATCGAGGGGTTCTTGCTCTCTCCCTCCTTCCTGATGCGCGCAGAGATCAGCGAGAAGCCCGAGGGCGAGTACTTCGTCCTGAACAGCCACGAAGTGGCGTCGCGCCTCTCGTACCTGATCTGGGGAACCATGCCGGACGACGCGCTGTTCGCAGCGGCGGACGCCGACGCGCTGCAGACGCCGGAGCAGATCCTCGCGCAGGCGCAGCGAATGCTGGCGGATCCCAAGAGCCGCGGGATGGTCAAGGCCTTCCACGAGCTCTACCTCCACATGGGCCCCGGCACGCGCTGGTCGGACATCCAGCGTGATCCGGCCGCCTTCCCGGACTTCAAAGCGTCGATGGGCCCGCTCCTGTCGGAGGAGACCGAGCGCTTCATCGAGCACGTCGTCTTCGACCAGGCCGGGACGTTCCAGGATCTGGTCACCACGCCGGTGGGCTTCGTCAACGCCTCGCTGGCGCCGCTCTACGACCTCGATCCTGCGGAGTTCAACGGCGCGGAGCTCGTGCCGGTCGAGCTCGACCCGACGAAGCGCTCTGGCCTCTTCACCCGCCTGGGCTTCCTGGTGTCGCACTCGGGGTACGACCGGACGTCGCCCATCCTGCGCGGGGCGTTCTTGCAGAAGCAGGTCCTCTGCGCGGACATCCCGCCGCCGCCGCCGATGGTGGAGGGCACGCCGCTGCCCACGGATGAAAGCCTGACGACCAACCGTGCTCGGGTCGACGCGCAGACGGCGGGAGACTCCTGCAAGTTCTGCCATCACACGTACATCAACCCGGCGGGCTTCGCCCTCGAGGCGTACGACGCCGTGGGCGCCTACCAGCAGACAGAATCGTTCTCGGGCGCGCCCATCGACACACGGGTGGACGTCGGCGTGGGCGACGACACCGTGGCGGTCGACGGCCCGGTGGCGCTCTCCGAGGCCATCGCGAGCTCCCCGGCAGCGCACAAGTGCTACGTGCGAAAGTGGGTCTCGTTCGCCTACCAGCGCGAGCTGAACAACGAGGACTCCTGCACCGTGGACGAGCTGACCGCCAAGCTCACGCAGGGCGGCTACACGGTGCTCGATCTCATCGCAGACCTCACACAGAGTCAATCGTTCCGAGTTCGTGCCCTGCAGGCGGAGGTGGAGCCGTGAACCGAAGACTGTTCCTGCGTGGACTTGGCGGCGCGGCCCTCGCCGTCCCCTTCTTGAATACGCTCGACCGCTCCGCGCGAGCGCAGGAAGCGCCGTCGCCGCGCCGCCTGGTGATCTTCTACACCAACAACGGTTGCCTGACGAACCGCTGGTTCCCGACGATCGAGAACGGGGTCGGGAGCGTCACCGCGGCGTCCCTGGAGACGTCGCAGGCGGACGGGAAGCCGCGGACCCTCGCCCCGCTCGCGCCCTTCGCGTCGAAGCTGCTCTTCCCGCGCGGGCTCGCGATGCCGTTGAACGGCTTCAACAACAAGGTGGACGGCACGGCGTATTTCGATCCCCACGATCAGGGCATGGGCAGCAAGCTGACCTGCGCGCCCCTCGATCCCGCCGGAGAGCACTGGGCGCTGTCGCACTCGCTCGATCACGAGATCGCGCAGCGCTTCAACCAGGGCACCAACAAGGTCCCGCTCGTGCTCTCCGTCGGCAATGCGTTCACGAACGTCAAGGGTATCGTATCGTACTCGGCGCCGAAGACGCCGTACGCGCCCGTGACCAACGCGCGGACGGTGTACAGCAGCCTGACAGGGCTCTTCACGAGCGGCACCGCGACCGAAGCGGATTATCGCGTGGCTCGCGGCGAGAGCATCATCGATCTGGTGAGCCATGACCTGAACGCCTACAAGGCCCGCAAGATGAGCGGCGGCGATCGGAAGAAGATCGACGACTGGCTCTCCCTGCTCCGCGAGACCGAGCAGCGGGTCGTCCCCTCTGCGTGCACGGCGGAGTCGGCGACCGCTCTCGGCATCACGGACGCCGCCCTCACGCAGGCGGGCTACCCCGCTCGCGGCGGCGGCTTCCCCAGCAGCGAGACGGTGTACACGCTCGGCAGCGAGATGATGATCCGGCTCATCGCGCTCACGATGATGTGCGACAACAACCGCTCTATCGTGCTCCAGTGGCCGGGCTTCGTGACGTTCAAGTGGGACGGCATCGCGCACACCCATGATCATCACGGGCTCTCGCACCGGAACGGGAGCGCCGCCGTCGGCGGCCAGTGCGTGAGCGGCGTCATCGAGCAGATCCACGAGATCGACCGCTGGTATGCGGGTCGGTACGCCAAGCTGGTCAAGACCATCGACAGCCTCGAGGAGGGCGGAGGCACCATGCTCGACAACTCCGCGGTCATGTGGCTGCCGGAGCTCGCCGACGGCAACGCGCACAACAACAACAACTTGCCCATCGTGATCGCCGGCAGCGCCGGCGGTTACCTCAAGCAGGGCGTCTCGGTGAACGTCGGGAGCGGGAAGCTCGAGGCAGGCAACAGCGAAGCCTCCTGCTCGAGCGGCGCGGAGGGCGAGAGCAACAGCGGCAACACCGGCTCGTCGGGCGGAACCGTCCCGCTGAACAAGCTCTACACGACGTTGATCAACGCGCTCGGCGCCGGGACGCCCAACTGGGTTCCGGTCGATCGCTTCGGCGTCTCCGATGCGGTCGCGGCCGGCTTCGGCGGCAGCGGGCCGGCGTTCACGACCGACGGCGCAGGCAACGTCACCGACGGGCCTGGCATCAGCAATCCGGGGGAGCTCGACGCCATCAAGGCGTGAGGCGGCCGAACGCACGCCACAGGCCCGGACTGGAGCGACAAACGGGTTGAAACCCCAGAAAAGAACAGGAATTTGAACCGCCAAGCGCGCCAAGGACGCCAAGATTGTGTCTTGTTCTTGGCGCCTTGGCGGCTCATTTCTCGCTCGATCAACGTGATCGTCGGTGTCTAGCACGTGCATGAGAGCGCCGTCGGCGCTCTCTGACTTTCACGAGCGGTTCGAGCGTGACCGCCCGATCCTCACCTCGCCGGCGGGCGCGCGCGGGCTGGCCCAGAGGACAGCGGCGCGCCGATCCCGGTCGACTGCCCGGCGCGGCGGAGCGCATAGGCGATGCCGCTCTGAAGGGTGCCCATGGTGACGATGGACTTCAGCTCGATGTCCAGGCCCACCATCGCCTGGGCGACCTCGGCGCGTGTGCCGGTGAGCACGGCCTCCGTGCCGAGCAGCCGCAGCGCAGTGGCTGTCCCCACGAGGGTCTGCGCAATCTGGGTATCGATGTGCTTCATCCCCGTGATGTCCAGGATCACGACGCGCGCCTGGTGGCGCTGGGCGCCGTCGAGCGCGACCTCCAGCACCTGGGCCGCCCGCGCGGCATCCATGGTCCCGATGAGCGGCATCACCATGATCCGATCGGTGATCGGGATGAGCGGCGTCGAGAGCTCCGCCAGCCTCGACTGCTGCGCCTCGAACATCTGCCGCTGCAGCGCGGCCCGCTCCCGCTCCGCCTGCTCGCGCTGCGCGAGCTCGATCTTCAGCCGCTCGTTGCTCGCGCTGAGCTGCGTGTTGGAGCGCTGGAGCTCCTCGGTGCGCTGCGCGACCTCGGCCTCGAGCCGCCGGTTGGCGTGCAGGACCTGCTCCTTCACGACCCGCATGCCCGAGAGGAGCAGCGCGTTCTCGATGGATATCGCGGCCTGGGACGAAAGGAGGCCGAGCAGCTCCACGCGGCTCGCGTTGAACGCCCTGCTCGCTGCGTTGTTCTCCAGGTAAAGGACGCCGCTCATGCGGCCCTGGTGGATCAGCGGCAGGCACAGGACGGATCGCGTGCCCTGCCGGAGGATGCACGGATCGTCGGAGAACCGGGCATCGGCGCTGGCGTCGTCGAGGACCAGCGGCTCGCGGGTGCGGGCGACGAACAGCGCGACCTTGTGCGGAAGATCGGGGCGCACATCGAGCGGCTCGCTCGGCCCGAGCGCGAGCGTCCCGGGCTCGACCCCGAAGGTCGCCTCGACGAAGAGCCGCCCGTCCCGCTCCAGGACCAGCGCCCCCCGCTGCGCGCCGGAGTTCCCGAGCACGAGCGTCACCAGGCGTTCGATCACCCGCTCGAGCTCCGTCTCGCCGGCGATGCCCTGCACGGCGCGCACGATCAGCGCAGCGTCCCGCAGGTTGCCGACCGTCGTCCGGCCGAGGATGGTCCCGGCGTGCGCCGGGCCCGACGTCGCCGAGGGGATGGACGAAATCGGCACGCTGTTGCTCGAGGAGGGCAGCAGCGCGGCGTGATCGCGCGCGAGCGCGTCTGCCTTGGCCGTCGCTCCCCAGTGCCGGTAGCCGAGGTACGCGTCGGTCATGTAGGCGCGCGCCACCTTCGTCCTGCCCTCGTGGAGGTGCAGCTTCGCGCACAGCTCGTTCGCGAGCGCCTCGTCGTGAGGAAACTCGCTCTCCCGGGCCAGCGAGATCGCCCGGTCGTAAAGGCCCATGGCCTCGAGCTGATCGCCGGCGACGCGCGCCTCCTCGGCCTGGATGAGCAGCAGCAGGTGCTGGAAGTTCATGGGAGCGCTCGCGGCGAGGCCCGCGATCCGCTCCTTGTGGCGGGCGATCGTCCGCGCGCGGCGCTCCGCCTCATCGGGCGAGCCCGCGGCGGGCAGCGCGAGGAACGCCATGCACGCGTAGAAATGCAGCTTCGTCGGTTGATACAGGCCGAGCATGCCAGCGCCATAGGCCTCGGCGTCCGCGGCGTTCGCCGCGGCCCTCTCGCAATCGCCGTACAGATAGGGAAGCTGCAGCTTGAGCAGCGCGTAAAAGAAGAGGCCCGCGATCAAGTCCCTCTCCTTGAGGCCCGCGACGAAGTCGTCTTCGTCGAAATGGTCGTCGCTCAGGCTGTCGGGGGCCCGCGTCCGTCCCTGCAGGCTCGCGATCGCCTGCCTCATGAGCGTCAGCACGGTCGTGCCGACGACGTCCCCGGTTCGCCGAAACACGACGAGGCCTCGCTCCGTCTCCTCGCGCAGCTCCTCGAGCGGATAGCCCGCGGTGAACATGTTGCTGACCACGCAGGTCCATGCGTTGCTGAGATGGGCGAAGTCGCCTGATTCCAGCAGTCCTTGCCGCGCCTGCAGGAAGCGAGAGATCCCGTCGCGCACGCCGTGGAACAGGTGGGAGTACGTGGCGAAGACGTAGCTCACCCTGGCGGCCAGGGCGGCGTTCGAGAACTTGTCGCTCAAGGTGATGGCGAGGCGGCCGAACGCGTGGCCGTCGGCGGGCCGCCCCTGCAAGACCGCGAGCAGGAACCCGTACGAGGTGTACGCGAGGGCGGACACGTCAGCGTGGCCGTACCGCAGGGAGATGTTGACCTGCTTGAGGACGATCAGCGGGTAAAGCTCCGGCCTCAGGCAGAAGAGCGGCCCCATCATATCGCTGATGAGCTGCACGAGCGCCCTTTGCTCGGGGTTGTCCATCACCGGCGCGTCGATCAGGTCCTCTATGCGCCGGCCCGCCAGGTTCGCGTCCACCTCGGCGAGCTCGGCCTGGACGCGCTCCTGCAGCTCCGCCTCGTTGCTCGGCAGCGTCAAGCCGAGAACGCCGATTCCCTCGCTGCCCAGGCGCACCGCGTCCGCGAAGTTCCCCAGCGTCACGTGGAGCAGCACGCGGAGGCTGTAGATCTGCGCCCGCTCCACGTTCGACCGCGCTCGGGGCATGAGGGACGTGAAGAGCGCCTCGGCCCGCTCGGGCGCGCCGCTCAGGTACACGCACTCCGCGTTCTCGCGGCTGAGCGCGAAGCAGAGCTCCTCGTGGCGCGCCCAGCGCGCGTCCCCGAGGAGCTCGAGCCCCGCGCCGAAGTGGTCCGCGGCCGCCTGATAGGCTGTCCTGATCTTGGCCGCCCTGCCTGCCCGCTGGTTGAGCCGGGCCAGGGCCAGCCGCCCGGCCTCGTCGGCGATGCCCCGCGCGCCCAGGTTCAGGTGGCGGACGATCTCGATCAGGTCCTCGTCCGGCGGCGTCTCGCCGGCCCGCGCCCAGAGCAGCCGGCCGATCGCGAGGTGCAGCGCTTCCCTGCGCGAGGGCTCGACGAGCGAGTAGGCCGCGTGGCGCACCCGGTCGTGCAGGAACCGGTACGATACCTTGATCTCCTGGGGGGCCGAGGGCTCCGTGTCCGCGCTCTCGTCGAAGAAGCGATAATCGCTGTCGCGCGGCACGATCAGGCCTCCGCGCAGCGCGTCCCACAGGTCGGCGGCCGTCGCGGCGGGCGATTTCTCGTGGACGGCCGCCAGCGTGGTGAGATCGAACGCGTGGCCCAGGCACGCGGCGAGCTTCAGCGCGCGCTGCGTCGCCGGCGGGAGTCGGTGCAGCCTGTCGAGCATGAGGTCGACCACGTTGTCTGCGGCGACCGCCTCCCGGACGCGCGCCGCGTCCCATGCCCAGGCCTCCGAGGGCGCGTCGAACCACAGCGCCCCCGCGTCGTGGAGCGCGCCGAGGAGCTGGCCCAGGAAGAACGGGTTGCCCTCGGTCTTCTCGAAGACCAGCGCCGCGAGCGGCGCGACCGCGCGCGGCGGCGCGCTCAGCGTGTCGGCGACGATCTGCGTGACGGTGGGCATGTCGAGGGGCCCGAGCGTGAGCTCGGCGATCGCCACGCCCGCCTTGCGAAGCTCACCGAGCGTCGCGTGCAGCGGGTGGGCGGCGTCCACCTCGTTGTCCCGATAGGCGCCGACGATCAGGAGATGGTTGCCCTCCACGTCCGTGAGGAGGCGCTCGAGGATCCTGAGCGACGCCGGATCGGCCCACTGCAGATCATCGAGGAAGAGGGTCAGCGGGTGCGTCGAGGCGGCGAAGACCCGCACGAAGCGCTGCAACAGCAGATCGAAGCGGTTCCTGGCCTCGGTCGGCGCGAGCTCCGGTACGTCCGGTTGAGGCCCGAGGATCAGCTCGAGCTCCGGGATCAGCTCGATGAGGAGCCGCCCGTTCGCGCCGACCGCGGCGAGCAGCTTGCGCTTCCACGCCTCGACCGCCGCCGCCGGCTCCGTCAGGACCTGCCGGATGAGCTCGCGGAAGGCCTGCGCCACCGACGCGAGCGCGACATCCCGGTTGATCGGATCGAACTTGCCTTTCGCGAAATACCCTCCATGACGGGCGATGGGCTTGTGGATCTCGTTCACCAGCGTGGTCTTGCCGACGCCGGAGTAGCCCGAGATGAGCACCAGCCCGGCCGCGCCCTGGCGAGCCCGCTGAAAGGCGGACAGGAGCGCATTCACCTCGTGATCCCGCCCATAGAGCCGCTGGGGAACGCGCAGATCCAGCGGCCGGTCGTGCTGGCCCAGCGGAAACGGCTCGGCGCGGCCCGTCGCCTCCCACCGCCGGAGGCACTCCTCCAGGTCGAGCTTGACCCCGCGGGCGCTCTGGTATCGGTCCTCCGGCATCTTGGCCAGGAGCTTCACGATCACCTCCGACAGCGCGCGGGGCACCCCCGGCGCGCGCTCGTGCGGCGGCGTCGGCATGCGCGCCATGTGGCTGTGGATGAGCGCGGTGGGATCGCCCTCCTGGAACGGGAGGGCCCCTGTCACCATCTCGTAGAGCGTGACGCCGAACGAGTAGAGATCGGCGCGCAGATCCACGCTCCGGTTCATCCGGCCAGTCTGCTCAGGGGCAATATACGACAAGGTGCCTTCGAGCGCGTCCGGCGGGAGCGTCTCGGGGGTCTCCCTCGAGAGGCGCGCCGCGATGCCGAAGTCGACGAGCCGCGGGCTCTGCGTCTCCTCGTCGATCAGGATATTGTGCGGCTTGATGTCCTTGTGAATGATCCGGAGTCCGTGGAGCGTGTCGAGGGTGCCCGCGAGCGCGATGGCGGTGCGGAGCGCCGTGCCCACGTCGAGCCTGCGCGCCTTCAGCACGGCGTGCAGCGAGGAGGGGCCGAGGTCCTCCATGATGAGCGCGAGGCCTCTGCCGCACTTCTCGATGCCGTGCGCCTTGACGACGCCGGCCACCTCGCCCGCGTCCCGCAGGATCGCGAACTCGCGGCGCAGCCGCGCGAGATCCCTGGCGGTCGGGAACTCGGACCGAGGCACCTTGACCGCGACCGGCGCGCCGTCCTCATCCCGGCGGCCGCGGTACAGCACGCTCTCGGAGCCTTCGTATACCCTCTCGAACAGCGTATGACCTGATAGATCGATCATTGCAGCAAGGTCCCGTATTCGGCGTCAGCCATCCAAAGGAGCGTGACGCCCCCCACACATCAGCTCGAGTATCCGCCGTCCCCCGGTCGGACAGAGACCCGCCCGCCGGCAGAATACCCGGCAAGGCATGGAAGTCCAGCCTGACGGCGCTCATCACGCTCAGCGCTCCTCGCGACCTTGCGCGGCGTCCTCGAGGCGTCTCCCGGGGCATTCCGTGCGGGAATGGGGCGAACTGGCGAGCTTGGCGCAATGACGGTTTTCGCCCCGAACCGGGACGACTCTTCGCTACAGCGCTGGTGGACCGGTTCGATGCGGTGTCGCTGAAACCACAGATTCAGAGGTTGGTGGCCGCGAGCACGCCCCGGTACACGTCGTCCACGCCGATCTCGCATCCCACCGACGACAGCGCAGCCCGAGCGCCGGGGCCATGGACCCGGAGCACCCAGCTCCCGTCGGCCTGGCGCGCGAACACCTCGATGCGAGGCGCCTTCTGTGACGCCAGGACGACCTCGCGGATCGACGCCACGGTCTGGTAATGCGCGAACTTGTCGCCGCGATCGTACGCCTCGCAATCGGAGAGCACCTCGATCACGAGGACCGGGTTCAGGAGGGTGTCGCGCCGCTCGTCCTCGAACTCGGGGCGGCCGCAGACGACCGAGCCGTCCGGGTAGACGTAGCGATCCGCGGCGGGGATCTTGATGCGCATGTCGGAGTTGAGCGCCACGCATCCGCGCTCGCTCAGCGCGTTGCCGAGCAGTCGGCCGATGTTCGCGGCGATGGCGCTGTGCTCGAACGTACCGCCGGACATCGCGAAGAGCTCGCCGCCGGCGTACTCGTGCCTCGCCTCCGATGCGCGCTCGAGATCGAGGTATTCTTCCGGCGAGAGCTTCCGTCGCGGCGCCGCTTCTCCCATGTGCGGCAGTGTCGCGCGCCGGGCTTCCGATGTCCACGCAGCCGGGCGGACCGCCGCGGCGTCGGGGGCTGCGGTGAGCGGGACCGTCCACCTGTCGCTGCGCCGGTGATACCGTCGTCTCGCGATGGACCGCACGCTCGTCGACGAGGGGAGCTCCCGCGATCCGGGCCCGGTGCCCATGCCCGCGGGCGGGCTCGCGCGCGCCCCCGGCGACGTGCTCGATCGCCGCTACCGGCTCCGCGTCCGCCTCGGCCGGGGCGGCTTCGGCGACGTGTGGCGCGCCGAGGAGCTCCTGCCCGACGGCGCGCCGTTCCGCGAGGTCGCCCTCAAGCTCCTCGTCTCGGACTTCGCCGACGCAGCCGACTGGGCCGACGAGGCCAAGCTCCTCGCCTCGTTCCGCCACCCGTCGCTCGTCACCATCTACGCCGCCGGCATCCTCCACGGCGCGCCGAAGACCCCGTTCGTCTCGATGGAGCTGCTCGAGGGCCGGAACCTCGCGGACCTGATCCGCTTCCGCCGCCGCATCCCCTGGCGCCGCGTCGTCGCCTGGGCCCGCGACGTCGCCGGCGCGCTCGACGTCATCCACGCGCGCGGCGTCGTCCACCTCGACCTCAAGCCCGCCAACCTGTTCCTCACGCAGGACGGCGCCCTCAAGGTCCTCGACTTCGGCATCTCGCGGCGCGCGGGCGCCCCCGTCTCCCGCGCCCCCGGCGCGCCCCCCGCCGTCGCCGTCGGCGGCGGCCACGACAGCGGCGGGAGCGACCTCGGCACGGCGGCGTTCCTCGCCGAGCGCGACGTCTACGCCTCCACGCGCCGCGCCTTCGCCGGCGCGGACAGCCCCGGCGCCGCGCGCAACGTCATCGGAACACCGGGCTTCATGGCGCCGGAGGTGCTCGAGATGGCCGAGCCGACCGCCGCCACCGACGCCTACGCGCTCGCCGTCTGCATCGCGCAGCTCGCCACCGGGCGCCTCCCGCACGCCGTGCCCGACGAGCCGGACGACTGCTCCGACCCCGCGAGCGTCTCCGCCTGGTGGACCGAGCTCCGCGCCGCGACCCTGCGCGGCACCATGCGCGACCTCGAGCGCGACCC
This sequence comes from Sorangium sp. So ce693, assembly GCF_051521375.1. NCBI lineage: Bacteria > Pseudomonadati > Myxococcota > Polyangiales > Polyangiaceae > Sorangium > Sorangium sp. So ce693. The sequence continues at coordinate 7,763,629 of NZ_CP150347.1, read as the reverse complement.
CGCGCGGCTGCCGCGCGGCCTCGTCGCGCTCCTCCAGCGGCTCCTGTCCGTCGACCCCGCGCACCGGCGCGTCACGCCGGGGAAGCTGACGCAGCTGCTCGACGAGGTCTGGGAGCGGCCCCACGGCGTCCCCGACCGGCCGTACAGGGGCCTCGCGCCGCTCTCGTCCACCGACGAGGGGCTCCTGTTCGGGCGCGACGACGACACAGCGCGCCTCGGGCGCGAGCTCGAGTTCGAGCCGTGCGTCGTGCTCCAGGGGCCGCGAGGATCGGGCAAGACCTCGCTCGCCTCCGCGGGGCTCGTGCCCCACCTCGCGCGCCGCCACGTCGACCAGAAGGACGACTGGATCGAGGCGCGCCTCACCCCCGGCGACGACCCCGACGGCGCCCTCGCGCGCGCGCTCGCCGCCGTCTCGCCGGAGCTCGAGTCCGTGGATCTCGACGCCCTCACCAGGTTCTGCATGGCGTCCGCCGTCGGCGTCGCGCTGATCGTCGACCCCATCGCGCCCCTCGGCGGCGGGCGCCTCGCCGCCCTCGTGGGCGCGCTCGCGACCGGCGAGCCGCGGCGAGGCCTCCGGCTCATCGGCGTGCTCGACGAGGCCGACGACCGCACCGCAGCCCTCCTCGCCACCCCGGCCGGCGAGGGCCTCCGGGCCGCGCTGCGCTACGTGGGGCTGCCCGCCGCCGCCGCCGTGAAGGACCTCGTCGCAGGCCCGGCGAAGCTCGCCGGCGCCGAGGTGCGCGGGCTCGCCCAGGTCGCGGCCGAGGCGCAGCGCGAGCTCCGGAGCGGCGGGGCGGCGCTCTCGTTCATCGCGCTCGCCCTCGCCGAATGGTGGGAGCGCGCGCGCGACCCGCGCGGCGCGCTGAGCGGCGAGACATGGCAGGAGCTCGGCGGCGTGCGCGGCGCCCTCGCGCGGCACGCCGACGCCGCTGTCAAAGCCCTCGCCCCGGAGGACCGCGCGATCGCCGACGAGGCGCTGCTCCGGCTCGGCGCGATGGACGGGTCGCGCGTCCGCTGGGCCGAGGCAGAGCTCGTCGAGGCCGTCGCCGCCCCGCCCGCCGACGTCGACCGCGTCCTCGGCGCCCTCGAGCGCGCGCGCCTCCTCGTCCGCCGCGACAGGTCCGTGGAGCTCGCCCACGAGTCGCTCGTCTCGAGCTGGCCGCACGCCGCCGCCACCCGCGCGCTGCACATGGAGCGGCTCATCCTGCTCGAGCGGCTCCGCGAGGCCGCCGACGTGTGGGATCGCTCCGGCGAGAGCCGCGATCTCCTCCTGCGCCGCGACCTGCTCGATCAGGTGAGCAAGAGCGCGGCCTTCGCCTCGCGGCTGCCGCGGCGCGAGCAGGCGCTCGTGCGCGAGAGCCTCCGGCGCGCCCGCGCCCAGCGCGCCAAGAAGATCGGCGCGGCCGTGGCGCTCGGGCTCACCGTCGCCTCGGCGTTCGTGGCCGAGCGGTGGGTCGCGGCGCGCCAGGCGCAGACCGAGGCCAAGGCGCGCGAGGCCGAGGAGCGCGCCGAGCTCGCCGAGCTCATCGGCAAGGCGCGCCGCACGGAGGACCCGTACCACCGCGCCGCGTGGATCGCCGCGGCCCTCGCGCGGCGCGCGGACGACGCGGCGCTGCCGCTCGATCTCGCGTCCGCCGCGGTCGGCCTGCCGCGCGCGCGCTTCCTGACCGTCGACGGCGTGGTGGGGCCGGCGCTGCCGTGGGACGATCGGTGGGTCATCGCCGGCGGCCCCGGGGGCTCGCTGCTCGTCGCCGACCTGCGCCCGCCCGACCCGGAGGTCATCGACGACGTGGCGCTCGACGCCGATCCGGAGAGCGCCCCGCGCGCCAAATCGCCGCGCGTCCTCGCGCTGCGGCCGCACGACGCCCCGCACGTGGAGCGCGTGCCGTTCGCGTTCGACACGGCGCTCGCGACGCGCTCGGTCACCGGCGAGGTCCGCGTCTTCCGGCTGCGGGAGGGCGGGACGGTCGCGCTGGCCGCGGTCGCGCCGGTGCGCTGCAGCAGCGCCGTCCACGCGGCCGAGGCGGCGCCCGTCCTCGCCTGCTCGACCGACGGCGGGATCGCGCGCTGGGACATGCGGCGCGGCGGCGGCGCCGAGGCGGTCGATCGGCACCCGTTCCGCGGCAACGTGCTCGGCGTCTCGCCCGACGGGGCGCACGTGGCGGCGGTGCTCGGGCGCAGGGCGCTGCTCTGGGGGCCCGGCGCCGGCGCGGGCGCCGAGATCACCCTGGGCGCGCCCGCCGTGCTCGGCCGGTTCAGCCCGCGCGATCCCGTGATCGCGCTCGTGCAGCAGAGCAGGACGGCGATCTACGCCCTCGACCGGCCCGAGGCGCCGCTCTTCGAGCTCGACACCGATCCGGCGCCCGCGTCGGCGCGCTGGGACGCCGGCGGGCTCGATCTGGGCGTGTGCGGCAGCGGCGGCAGCGTCTGGCACTACCTCCGGAAGGGCGGTCGGGCCGCGGGCGATCCGCCGCCCGAGGGCTCGCCGTGCGAGGCGTCCCCGGGCAAGGGAGCGCCGCGGCCGCTGCGCACGCGCGGCGAGATCGCCGACATCGCCGAGCGCGACGTCGGCCCGCACGCGCTCGTCGGCGGGTGGCGGCTGCCGGACCGGCGCGTGCTCACGCGCGACCTCGTCCTGTTCAGCCCGGGCGCGCCCGCCGCGGAGCGCCTCCTCGGGTTCGAGGGGCTCGACCCGGAGGGGAGCCCCGAGGCGCGCGACGCGGCCGCCTCGGCCGCCGCCGCGCTGCGGCGCGGAGGCGTCGTGGCCTTCGAGATCGGCGGCGAGGTGCGCCTGTACGACGAGGGCTCGCGGCGCCGCACGGCCGCGCGGCGGGGCCACCTGCTGCGCGCCTGCGACGACGGCCGGCTCATGGCGTACCGCCGGGACGAGGGGGTGTGGACGCTGTTCGACGCGGTGACCGGCGCGACCGTGGAGGTGGTGCCGAGGGCGCCGGCGCTCGTGCTCGGCGTCGACGCGGCCTGCCGGACGCTGTTCACGCAGGAGCTCGACGGAAACCTCGTCGCGACGTCGCTCCGCGACCTGTCGTCCCGCACGATCGCGGTGACCGACGGCTACGTCTACGAGGCGCGCCCGAGCGCCGCGCGCGGCGACGTCGGCCCCGGCCTCTGGCTCGCGTTCAGCTCCGGCGCCCTGGCGCGCATCGACGAGGCGCGGGGCGAGGTGCGGGTCCTCGGGTACGCCACGCCGCGCGCGACCGCGATCGCGGACGGCCCGCTGCCGGGCGACGCGGCCTTCGCGGACGCGACGGGGGTCGTCGTGATCCGCCGCGCCGGCCTCACCGAGCGGGTGCTCGAGGGCGTGAGCGGGGCGGAGTGGGAGGACATCGCCGCCGCGCCCGACGGCAAGACGTTGCTGCTCTCGTCGGCGGACCGGATCGCGGCGCTCGATCTGGAGCGGCACGAGCTCGTCGGCGCCATGCCGTCCGACGGCCGCGAGCGGTTCGCGCCGTGGGACGCCGACGGCTCGGTGCTCTCATGGTCGTTCGGCCGCGTTGGCGGGGCGACCGGCCACGTGGTGCCCCGGGGGCTGCCGCTCGCCCAGCGCGTGGGAGAGGCGGTGTCGAACCTGAGGGCCCAGGGGAAGCGGCTCGTCCCGCGGCCGTGAGGCCGCGCCGACGCGGCCGACGCGGCAGGTCAAAGCCAAAGCCCGCCGTCGCGCCGTATTGTAGGGCCTGCCCTCACCCGCGCGATCGCGCTCGCGCTCGCGCGAGAGCAGAAGGCGTTGGCTCCGCTGCGGGAACGACGTAGGCTGTGGCAATCGTGCCCGCGTCCGAACCGAACCTGAATGCATCGCTGTTCCTGTGCATCACGTTCTTCCCGAGCGACCGCCTGGCGACCGCGGTGCTGAGGCTCGTGTCCAGCTTTTGCGGGATGATCCTGGACGACGCGAATGTGAGCTCGCGGTTCTACATGGCCGCGCACGAGCTCGCCGAGAACATCACCAAGTATTCGACGGGCCCCAAGGTCAGCCTGGAGCTCGCGCTGGAGGAGGCCGAGAGCTCCTGTATCCTGAAGATCCGCGCGCGGAACGAGGCCTCTCCCGACCGCCTACGCGAGGTGGAGAGGCGCCTGCTCGAGCTGAAGACGACGAGCGATCCTGTGAAGCACTACGACGAGCTTATCCATGAGACGGCGATGGTAGAAGGGGTGTCGGGGCTCGGCCTCGCGCGGGTGCGCGCGGAGGGCGGGCTCGACGTGGACTACAAGATCGAGGGGAACGAGCTGACGATCATCGCGCACGCGCCGGTTGGGAGATGGAGGGGAGATGAGCAGCTTAAAGGTTGAGTCCGTCGTCACGGACAGCTTCGGGATCGAGCCGGCCCTGAGGGAGGACACCCTCAGCATCAAGCTCACCGGCACGGGCGACATGGCGGCGGCCGCGCCGCTCGGCTCCTACTGCAAGGCCCTCCAGGCGGAGGTGGCGCGCCTCTCCGTGAGCGCCGTGGAGTTCGACGTAAGGTCTCTTTACTTTCTGAACTCGAGCTGCCTGAAGGCGTTCATCAGCTTCATCTGCGGGCTCGCGGGCCAGGGGCTGAAGTGCAGGGTGCAGTTCGTCACGGACGCGAGGCTGGGGTGGCAGCGGCGGAGCCTGACGGCGCTCGAGCGCATGTCCCCCGAGCTGGTCTCCATCGCGGACGCCTGAAGCGCATCGCGGACGCCTGAAGCGAGGACTGCGGGACACGATGAAGAAGCGCCGGACGATCGCCCTCCTGATGGACTACGTACGAGGAGAGTACCAGTCCGAGGTGCGTTTCGGGGTCGAGCGCGCCGCCGAGGCGCACGACGTCAATCTCGTCATCGCCTTCGGCGAGACGCTCGCCCTCCCCGGGGCGGCCAGCACGGCCCAGAACAGCATCTATCACCTCATCGGCGCGGAGACGGTCGACGGCATCATCGTCGCCTCGACGACGCTCTGCCACCACGTCGGCATCGAGGGGATGAAGCGGTTCTGCCGGTCCTACGCGCCGCTGCCGATCTGCAGCCTCGGGATGGCGATCGACGGCATCCCGAGCCTCGTCGTCGACAACGGCCTCGGGCTCGATCTCTCGGTCGGGCACATCGTCGACGATCACGGGCGCCAGCGCGTCGCGTACATCGGCGGCCCGCCGAGCAACGAGGAGGCGGAGGTCCGCGCCGACGCCTACAGGCGCGCGCTCGCGGACCGCTCGCTCCGCGTCGACGAGCGCCTCGTCGCGTTCGGCGGCTTCACGATCGACACCGGGCGCGCCGCGATGCGGGAGATCATCGGGCGCGGGGCCGCGTTCGACGCCGTGGTCGCCGCCAACGACAACATGGCGCTCGGGGCCATCGAGGAGCTCAAGGCGCACGGCCTGAGCGTCCCGAAGGACCTCCCCGTGTGCGGCTTCGACGACGCCGTCATCGCGCGCTTCGCGAAGCCGTCGCTGACCACCATCCGCCAGCCCATCAAGCGCATCGGCGCGCGCGCCGTGGACATGATCGTGCGCATGATCGAGGGCGAGCCGGTCCCCGAGTACAACCTGTTCCCGGTCGAGCTCACGCTGCGCGAGTCCTGCGGCTGCGGCTACCAGGTGGATCCCGTGGGCGCGCCCTCGAGCAAGGCGTGGAGCGCGTCGCTCCCTTCCGCTGGCCAGCGGGACGACGTGGAGCGCCTGATCGAGAAGAGCGTCGCGATCCCCGCCGGCTCGCTCGACGGCTGGGCCGGTCTGCTCCTGTCGGCGCTGGAGGAGGAGCTCGAGGGGAGCGAGGGCCGCTTCCTGCGCGCGATCGAGTCGCTCCTCGACGCGGCGGGGCGCGAGGGCGCGATCCTCGAGCACTTCCAGAGCATGATCACGCTGCTCCGGGAGCAGTACCGCCGGGGCCACGGGGCCCTCCGGGACGCGGTCCTCGACGAGGCGCTCGAGCGGATCTGGCACGCCTCGCGCATCGTCATCGGCAGCGCGTCGGTGCGCGCCGAGGGGCAGCAGCGGCTCAACGTGGAGCTCGCGTCGCTCTACCTGAGCTGGAGCGCGCGGAGCTTCTCGACCTGTTTGAGCCTTCCCATCCTGCGGCGCATGATGGCGTCGGAGCTGCCGCGGATGCAGTTCTCGCGGGTCGCGGTGTCGCTCTATGACACCGCGCACGACCCGCAGCGCACCACCATGAAGGCGCTCTTCCTGATGGAGGACGGCCGCGAGCTGGAGCCGCCGGCGGAGAGCTTCCCGGCGCGCCGCCTCGCGCCCGAAGGGTTCCTGGGCGGCGGAGAGCGCAGGAGCGTGATCGCGCTCCCGGTCGCGTTCGGCGACGAGGAGAAGTTCGGTGTCGCGGTGCTCAACAGCGGCGCCAACGAGATGGTCTATGACGCCCTCCGCCTCCAGATCGGCTCGGCGGTCAAGGCCGCGGCGCTGCACTGGGAGGTCGTGCGGCAGGTGGAGCTGCGCGAGCGGCTGGAGCAGGAGAAGGTCCGCCAGGAGAGCGTCGTCGCGGCGCGCATCCAGACGACGCTGGTGCCGGCGCAGCTCTCGGTCGATGGCCTCGAGCTCTCCGCGGTCATGAAGCCGGCCGCCGAGGTCGGCGGCGATTACTACGACGTGCTCGCGACGGACGAGGGCGGGTGGCTCGGGATCGGCGACGTCGCGGGGCACGGGCTCGCTGCAGGGCTCGTGATGCTGATGATCCAGAGCATGATCTCGGCCCTGACGCGCAACGACCCGCGCGCCAGCCCCGGGGACATCCTCTCTGCGGTGAACGGGGCGGTGTACGAGAACGTCCGCAGTCGGCTGAAGCGGGACGAGCACGCGACGCTGCTCCTGCTCCGGTACGAGCGGAGCGGGCGGGTGACGTTCGCCGGGGCGCACGACGACATCATCGTGTGCCGCGCGAAGACGCGCCGCTGCGTGTGCATCCCGAGCTCTGGCGTCTGGATCGGCGCGCTGCCCGCCATTGACGCGATGACGCGAGACGCCGAGTTCGTCCTGGAGGACGGGGATGTCCTCGTGCTCTACAGCGACGGCGTGACGGAGGCGCGCAACGCGCACCATGAGCAGTTCGGCCTCGAGCGGCTCTGCACCACCATCGAGTCCTCCCAGGGCGCGCCCGCCGAGGCGATCCGGGACCGCATCCTCGGCGAGGTCGAGGGCTGGTGCCCGAGCCCCGATGACGACATCACGGTCGTCGTGGCGAGGTACAGCGCGCCTCGAACACTGTAACTGTGGCAACTGTGGCCCGAGGCCGCCCGCTTTCCTACATGAGCGCTATCGTCGGTGTCAGCAGAAGGGATTGGATCCGGGTTGAGAACCACGTACGCTCCGCCAATCGTGTCAGTGTCCGAACCGAGTCAGAACGGGTCACTGTTTCTTTGCATTTCGTTCCACCCGAGCGAGCGTATGGCCAACAGCGTGCTTCGGCTGGTGTCCAGCTTCTGCAGCATGGTGCTGGACGACGCGAACGTGAGCTCGCGGTTCTACATGGCCGCGCACGAGCTCGCCGAGAACATCATCAAGTACTCCTCGGGCCCCAAGGTCAGCCTGGAGCTCGCGCTGGAGGAGCGCGAGAGTTCCTGCGTCATGAAGATCTGCGCGCGGAACGAGGCGTCGCCGGAGCGGCTGCGCGAGGTGGAGAGACGGCTCTTCGAGCTGAAGGCGGCGAGCGATCCTGTGAAGCACTATGACGAGCTCATCTGTGAGACGGCGATGATAGAAGGCGTGTCGGGGCTCGGCCTCGCGCGGGTGCGCGCGGAGGGCGGGCTCGACGTGGACTACAAGATCGAGGGCAACGAGCTGACGATCATCGCGCACGCGCCGGTGGGGAGGTGGAGGGTCGATGAGCAGCTTAAGGGTTGAGCCCGTCGTCACGGACGGCTTCGGGATCGAGCCTGCCCTGAGGGAGGACACCGTCGTCGTCAAGCTCACCGGCACGGGCGACATGGCGGCGGTCGCGCCGCTCGGTCTGCTCCTCAAGGACCTCCACGCCGAGGCGGCGCGCCTCCGCGTGAGCGCCATCGAGTTCGACGTGAGGGCCCTTTACTTCCTGAACTCGAGCTGCCTGAAGGCGTTCATCAGCTTCATTGCCGGCCTCGCGAGCCAGGGGCCGAAGTGCAAGGTGGAGTTCCTCACCGACGCGAGGCTGGGCTGGCAACGGCGGAGCCTGACGGCCATCGAGCGCATGTCTCCGGAGCTCGTCTCCATCGCCGACGCCTGACGCGAGAGCCGCGGTAGATGAGCGAGAAGCGCCGGACGATCGCCTTCCTGATGGATTACGTCGGGGGAGACTACCAGTCCGAGGTGCGCTTCGGCATCGAGCGCGCCGCGGAGGCCCACGACGTCAATCTCGTGATCGCCTTCGGAGAGACGCTCGCGCTGCCCGGCGAGGGGGGGGCGGCCCAGAACAGCGTTTATCAGCTCATCGGCCCGGAGACGGTCGACGGCATCATCGTCGCGTCGGCGACCCTCTGCCACCACATCGGGATCGAGGGGATGCGGGCGTTCTTCCGGGCTTACGCGCCGCTGCCCGTCTTCAGCATCGGGATGGCGATCGACGGTATCCCGAGCCTCATCGTGAACAACGGCCTCGGGATCGAGCTGTCGGTCGGGCACATGATCGACGTCCACGGGCGCCGGAACATCGCGTATGTCGGCGGACCGGCCAACAACGAGGAGGCCAGGGCGCGCGCCGACGCCTACTGGGGAGCGCTCGCGGCGCGCGGCCTCCCGCTCGACGAGCGCCTCTTCGCGGTGGGCGCGTTCACGATCGACAGCGGCCGTGTCGCGATACGCGACATCCTGGACCGAGGGGTCGAGGTCGACGCCGTGGTCGCCGCCAACGACAAGATGGCCCTCGGGGTGATCGAGCTGCTCGCGGAGCGGGGGCTCCGCGTCCCGCAGGACATCCTCGTATCCGGCTTCGACGACGCCTTCATCGCGCGCTTCTCCAAGCCGTCGCTGACCACCGTTCGCCAGCCCATGAAGCGGCTCGGGGCCCAGGCGATGGACACGATGATGCGCATGCTCGACGGCGAGGTCGTCCAGGACATGGCGCTCCTCGACGTCGAGCTCACGTGCCGTGAGTCGTGCGGCTGCCGGGTTCAGGCGAGCGCCTCGCTCTCGCCGTCGGCCTCGGCGGCGCGCGACGGGGCGTCCCTGGTCGCGGCGCGGCGGGAGTCGCTGGAGACCGCGCTCAGGAGGAGCGTGGCCATCCCGACTGGCTCGCTCGACGGCTGGCCTGGCGAGCTCCTGTCGGCGCTGGAGGACGAGCTCGCGGGGCGGGAGGGCCGCTTCCGGCACGCGCTCGAGGCGCTCCTCGACGCGGCGGGGCGCGGGGGCGCGATCCTCGATCACTTCCAGGGCGTGATCGATGTGCTCCGGGAGCGGCTCGGCCGGCCGCCGTCGGGCGGCGGGGGCGTCGCTCTCTACGATGCCCTCGAGCGGCTCTGGCACGTGTCGCGCATCGTCATTTCGAGCGCGTCGATGCGGATCGAGGGGGAGCGGCGGCTGAGCGTGGAGCTCGCGGCGACCTACCTCAGCTGGAGCGCGCGGAGCTTCTCGACGTGCCTGAGCCTGCCCAGCCTGAAGCGCGTGCTCGCGTCGGAGCTGCCGGTCCTCGGGATATCGCGGGCCGCGGTGTCTCTGTATGACGACGCTCCCGAGGCGCAGCGAGGTGTCATGAGGCCGCTCTTCCTGATGGAGGACGGCCGCGAGGTGGAGCCGCCGGCGGCGAGCTTCCCGGCGCGGCGCCTCGCGCCCGACGGGTTCCTGGGGGGCCGGGAGTGCACGACCATGATCGCGCTCCCGGTCGCGTTCGGCGACGAGGAGAAGTTCGGTGTCGCGGTGTTCAACAGCGGCGCGCACGAGCTGATCTACGACGCGCTCCGCCTCCAGATCGGCTCCGCGGTCAAGGCCGCGGCGCTGCACCGGGAGATGGTCCGCCAGGTGGAGGCGCGCGAGCGGCTGGAGCAGGAGAGGGTCCGCCAGGAGAGCGTCGTCGCGGCGCGCATCCAGACGACGCTGGTCCCGGAGCGGCTGTCGGTCGCGGGGCTCTCGCTCTGCGCCGTCATGAAGCCGGCCGCCGAGGTGGGCGGCGACTACTACGACGTGCTCGCGACCGCCGACGGCGGTTGGCTCGGGATCGGCGACGTCGCGGGGCACGGGCTCGCTGCGGGGCTCGTGATGCTGATGATCCAGAGCATGGTCTCGGCGCTGACGCGCAGGGATCCGAGGGCGAGCCCCGCCAGGGTGATCTCGGCGATCAACGCGGCGCTGTACGAGAACGTCCGCAGTCGGCTGAAGCGGGACGAGCACGCGACGCTGCTCCTGCTGCGGTACGAGCGGAGCGGGCGGGTGACGTTCGCGGGGGCGCACGACGACATCCTCGTGTGCCGCGCGAAGACGCGCCGCTGCGTGTGCATCCCGAGCACGGGGGTCTGGATCGGCACGCTGCCATCCATCCACGAGATGACGCGAGACGCCGAGTTCGTCCTGGAGGACGGCGACGTCCTCGTGCTCTACAGCGATGGAGTGACCGAGGCGCGCGACGCCCACCATGAGCAGTTCGGCCTCGAGCGGCTCTGCACCACCATCGAGGCCGTCCAGACCGAATCCGTCGTGGTCATTCGTGACCGGATCCTGAAGGAGGTCGAGGGGTGGTGCCCGAGCCCTGACGACGACATCACGATCGTCGTGGCGAGGTACCGCGCCCCCCGGCAGCCCTGACGCATCGGTCGAGCCGCGGCCGACGCGCGGCGGAGCGGCGGAGCGGCGGAGCGGCGGAGCGCTGGGGTGGTGACGGACGACGTGAACGGCGCGCCGTGCGCTCGCGATCGTTCGCTCGCCTACATGAGCACACGGCCGACCAAGGGGGATTGGATCCGGTGCAAGAATTACGTACGCTGCGTGAACCGTGTTAGCTTCCGGACTGAGCCAGGACGCTTCACCGTTCTTATGCATCACGTTTTTCCCGAGTGAACGGATGGCTAGCGCGGTGTTGCGGCTGGTGTCCAGCTTCTGTGGGATGGTGCTGGACGATGAGAGTGCGAGCTCGCGGTTCTACATGGCCGCGCACGAGCTCGCCGAGAACCTCGTCAAGTACTCGTCCGGCCGGGAGGTCAGCCTCGAGCTCGCGCTGGAGGGGGGCGAGGGCGCGCGGGTCCTCGTGATTCGCGCGCGGAACGAGGCGTCGCCGGAGCGGCTGCGCGAGGTGGAGCGGCGGCTCTCCGCGCTGAGGTCGGCGAGCGATCCTGTGAAGCACTATGACGAACTCATCTGTGAGACGGCGATGGTAGAAGGGGTATCCGGGCTCGGCCTCGCGCGGGTGCGCGCGGAGGGCGGGCTCGACGTGGACTACACGATCGAGGGGAGCAGGCTGACGATCATCGCGCAGGCGCCCGTTGCGGGATGGAGGGGAGATGAGCGGTTTACGGGTTGAGCCTGTCGTCACGGAGAGCTTCGGGATCGAGCCGACGCTGAGGGACGACACCCTCGGCGTCAAGCTCACCGGCACGGGCGACATGGCGGCGGCGGCGCCGCTCGGCCTTTGCCTCAAGGCCCTCCAGGGAGAGGTCATGCGCCTGTCCATCAGCGCGGTGCAGTTCGATATAAGGGCTCTTTACTTTCTCAACTCGAGCTGCCTGAAAGCGTTCATCAGCTTCACCTGCGGGCTCGCGGGCCAGGGGCTGAAGTGCAAGGTGCAGTTCCGCACGGACGCGCGGCTGGGATGGCAAAGACGGAGCCTGGCGGCGCTCGAGCGCATGTCTCCGGAGCTGGTCTCGATCGAGGACACCTGACGGAGAGCCGCGGGACAAGATGAAGAAGCGCCGGACGATCGCCCTCGTGATGGATTATGTGCGCGGCGAGTACCAATCCGCGCTGCGGATCGGGGTCGAGCGCGCCGCGGAGGCGCACGACGTCAACCTCGTGATCGCCGTCGGGGAGACGCTCTCCGCCCATGGTCCCTCCGAGGCCGCCCAGAACAGCATCTACCGCCTCGTCAGCGCGGAGGCGGTCGACGGCATCGTGGTCGCGTCGGCGACGCTGTGCAATTTCGTCGGCGCCGAGGGGGTGCAGCGCTTCTGCGAGGACTACGCGCCGATGCCCCTCTGCAGCATCGGGATCCCGCTGGAGGGCATCCCGAGCATCGTCGTGGACAACGGCCTCGGGATCGAGATGGCGGCCGGCCACCTGCTCGACGAGCACGCGTGCCGGCGCGTCGCGTACATCGGCGGGCCGGTCAACAACGAGGAGGCGAAGATCCGCGCCGGCGCGTTCCGCAAGGCGCTCGCCGCGCGCGCGATCCCGTACGACGAGCGCCTCGTCGCGAGCGGCCAGTTCACGATCGACACGGGCCGCGCCGCGATGGCCGAGATCCTGGACCGCGGGGTCGAGCTCGACGCCGTTGTCGCGGCGAACGACAACATGGCCCTCGGCGCGATCGAGCTCTTGAAGGCGCGAGGCCTCCACGTGCCGAGGGACATCCTGGTGTGCGGCTTCGACGACGTGGGCGTGGCGCGCTACGCGAAGCCGTCCTTGACGACGGTGCGCCAGCCGATCAAGCGGCTCGGGGAGATCGCGCTCGATACGGTCGTGCGCATGCTCGACGGCGAGGCCGTCCCCGATCGGAACATGCAGCAGATCGAGCTCACGCGGCGCGAGTCCTGCGGCTGCGCGTACCAGGCGGTCGCGATGCGGCCGCTCACGAGCCCGCCGCGCCTCGGGGCGATGTCGCTCGGCGGCCGGCGCGACGAGCTGGAGCGCGCGCTCGAGCAGGCCGTGGGGATCCCGGCCGCGTCGCTCGACGGCTGGGCCGGCGGGCTCCTGTCGGCGCTGGAAGAGGAGCTCGCGGGCCACGAGGGGTGCTTCCTGCACGTGCTGGAGCGCGTCCTCGACACGGCCGGGCGCGAGGGGGTGTTCCTCGATCTGTTCCAGGGCGTGGTGACGCTCCTGCGCGCGCGGCTCCGGCGGCCTGTCGAGGACGGGGGCGACGCCGCCGTGAACGAGGCCCTGGAGCAGCTGTGGCATGCGTGCCGCGTCCTCATCGGGAGCGCGTCCGTGCGCGTCGAGGGGCGGCAGCGCCTCGACGTCGAGGTCGCCTCGATCGACCTGAGCTGGAGCGGGCGGTGGTTCTCGACGTGCCTGAGCTTGCCCCTGTTCCAGCGCATGCTGGCCTCGGAGATGCCGAGGCTGCACTTCACGCGCGCCGCCGTCTCGCTCTACGACGACGCCCAACGAGCCACGCTGAAGACGCTCTTCCTGATGGAGGACGGCCGCGAGGTGGCGCCGCCGACCGAGATCTTCCCGTCGCGCTCCCTGGCCCCTCCGGGGTTCCTGAGCTCGAGCGAGCGCAGGAGCGTCGTCGTGATGCCGCTCACCTTCGGTGACACGGAGTATTTCGGCGTGATGGCGCTGAACAGCGGCATGAACGAGATGGTCTACGACGCGCTGCGGCTCCAGATCGGCTCGGCGGTGAAGACCGTGGCGCTGCACCGGGAGATGGTGCGGCAGGTGGAGCTGCGCGAGCGGCTGGAGCAGGAGAGCGAGCGGCAGGAGACGGTGCTCGCGGCGCGCCTCCAGACGACGCTGGTGCCGGAGCACCTGCACATCGAGGGGCTGGAGCTCTCCGCGGCCATGACGCCGGCGGCCGAGGTGGGCGGCGACTACTACGATGTCATCGCGACGCCCGAGGGGGGCTGGCTCGGGATCGGCGACGTCGCGGGGCACGGGCTCGCTGCGGGGCTCGTGATGCTGATGATCCAGAGCATGGTGTCGGCGCTGACGAGCAGGGACCCGGGCGCGAGCCCGAGCGAGCTGCTCGCGGCGCTCAACAAGGCGCTCTACAAGAACGTGCGCGGCCGCCTGAAGCGGGACGAGCACGCGACGCTGCTCCTGCTCCGGTACGAGCGGGGCGGGCGGGTGACGTTCGCGGGGGCGCACGACGACATCATCGTGTGCTCGGCGCGCACGCGGCGGTGCGTGTGCATCCCGAGCTCGGGCGTCTGGATCGGCGTGTTGCCCGTCATCGACGAGGTGACGCGGGACGCCCACTTCGTCCTGGAGGACGGGGACGTCCTGGTGCTCTACAGCGACGGCGTGACGGAGTCGCGCAACGCGCACCGCGAGCAGTTCGGGCTGGAGCGGCTCTGCACCGCCATCGAGGCCGTGCAGGGCGCGCCGGTCGAGGCGATCCGAGACAGGATCCTGAGGGAGGTCGAGGGGTGGTGCCCGAGCCCGGACGACGACATCACGGTCGTCGTGGCGCGGTACCGCTCGCCGCCGTAGCGCCCGGGGCTGCCCTTACCGTCGCGTCGCCCCGGCATGGCGGCGCTCGATGACGCTGCTGTGAAGGAATGGAGACGTTCCGTCCTCGCCCGCGCTCTTCCGGCGTGGGGCGCTGGACTGGTCTTGCGCGCGATGCTGGAGTCATCGGCGCGGCGCGCGGCGCGCGTCGCGGTGTGGTGCAGCGGACGCGGGGGTCCGCGCGCCGGAGCCCGGAGATCGCGCCATGGTTTATCCCGACTTGCAGGTTGTCGAGCGCGCCCTCGCCGCCGTCGAGGCGCTGCGTGCGAGCGCCATCGAGCACGAGCTGCGCAACCGGCACCTGATCGACGCGGTGCACCCGAAGCACCGAGCGGGAGCGACGAACCTGCTGCATTACCTCGCCGTCCGGCAGCACGACATCCGCGAGCTGCAACGGCAGCTCGCGTCGCTCGGGCTGAGCTCGCTGGGGCGCCTGGAGCGCTGCGCGCTGGCCTCCCTCGACGCCGTGCGCGGCGCGCTCGACGCGCTCGCGCGGCGCCCCGTGGTGCGGCCCCCCGGCGAGTCGCCGACCACGTTCGCGTCGGGGGGCGCGCTGCTCGAGGAGCACGCGCGGGCGCTGCTCGGGGAGGGGCGCCAGGGGCGAACGACGCGGGTGATGGTGACGCTGCCCGGGGACGCGCGGAAGGGCGAGCTGAAGCGGCTGCTCGAGGGCGGGATGGACGTCGCGCGGATCAACTGCGCGAAGGAGGACGCGGGCGCATGGGCCGGGCTCATCGAGCGGCTCCGGGAGGCAGGACGGGAGACCGGGGTCCGGTGCAAGGTCCTCTGCGACATCGCCGGGCCCAACCCGCGCGTGAGCAAGATCGACGGGGATCCGGCGCGCGTCACGCTGTCCGAGCCGGGAGAGCGGCCCTGGCTCTGGCTCTGCAAGGACGTGAAGCGGGCGCGCCCCTCGGCGGGCAGCACCGGCGCAGGGGAGGTGCTCGCGCTCGGTTGCACCATCCCGGAGGTCGTCGACGACCTCCGGCCCGGGCACCGGGTGTTCTACGACGACGGGCGGCTCGGCGGCACGGTCAAGCTCGTGACCGAGGGCGCGGCGCTCGTGGAGGTGGATTTCGCCCGCCAGGGCTCCGTGAAGCTGAAGCCAGGAAAGGGCCTGAACTTTCCGGACACCGAGCTCGGGATCCCGTCGCTCACGCCGAAGGATCTGGAGGATCTCGGCTTCATCGCGCGCCACGCGGACATGGTGGGGCTCTCGTTCGTTCGGTCTCCTTCCGATGTGGAGCGCATTCAGGCGGAGCTCGGCGCGCGCGAGGCCGCTCACCTGGGGATCGTCCTCAAGATCGAGACGACGCCTGGGTTCGCGCGGTTTCCGAGGCTGCTGCTCACGGCGATGCGCAGCGAGAACGTGGGGGTGATGCTGGCGCGCGGCGATATGGCCGTCGAGATGGGGTTCATGCGGCTGGCGGAGGTCCAGGAGGAGCTCCTGTGGCTCTGCGAGGCCGCGCTGGTCCCCGCGATCTGGGCGACGCAGGTGCTCGAGAGCCTGAACAAGACGGGCGTGCCGACCCGCGGGGAGGTGACGGACGCGGCGATGAGCTCGCGCGCCGAGTGCGTGATGCTCAACCAGGGTGAGAACATCGTCGCGACGGTCGCCTTCGTGGTCGACGTCCTGCGCCGGATGCACGAGCACCAGGACAAGAAACGGGCGCTCATGCGGTCGCTCGGGGTCTCACGCCTCGACTGAGGCGTCGAGCCGACCCGGGTTGGAGGTCTGGGTCAACCCAACCTGGGTGGGCAGCCCGAGCCCGGGGTGCGTAGCCAGGATGACCCAACCTGGGTGGGCAGCCGGGGGTGGGCCGGTGGACCCGACCCGGGTTGGGGCGTCGAGCCGACCCGGGTTGGGCGACCCGGTGGACCCGACCCGGGTTGGGGCGTCGGATGACCCAACCTGGGTGGGCAGCCGGGGGTGGGCAGCCCGGTGGGGTGGGTAGCCCGCGGCAGGCGGCCAGCACGCCCGCCGGAGCCGCTCCGGCTCAGTCAACTGAAGGCACGGTGGCGTCGACCCGGGTTGGGAGCCCGCGCGCGCCCGCCGGCGCGCGGAACGCTGCGCCCGACAGCTCCCGCCGCATGCAAGTGGCCGCCTCGTCGTACCGGGGGTCGGACGCGCTCCCGATGATCGTCGGCACCACGATATAGCCCTCGGCGTCGACATTGAACTCCACCCGGATGGCGTCAGGCGGCAGCAGGCTCCCGCCCGGGCCGCGGCAGCGCTGCACGAGGTCCCAGTAGAGCTGCGCCCGCGCCGCCTTCTCGATCGCCGGGCTCGACATGTTGGCCTGCACCATGGGCGCGCCGATCTCGACGCGCGACCGGGGGGCAGGGGCGGGGGCGGGCGCCGGCTCCGGCGGGAGCGCGGAGGGCGCTGGAAGGCCTGTGCTGGTGCCGATCTTCTCGACGCTCACGCCATCGGCCGGCCTGGGGGCGGCCTCCCGCGCTGCGGCGAGGATCTCCTCGAGCGCGTCTGGCTCGACGGAGCCCACCGCCGGCGCGCTGTCCGTCCGGAGGCGGGCGCCGCGGTCGTCCAGCGACGCGGCGACGCCGCGCGTCCAGGGGGTGAGCGCCCCGGCGTCGGTCCCCGCCGGCGGCGCGGGCGGCGGGCGCTCGCAGGCCGCGAGCAGCGGGAGCAGGACCACGACCGCGGTACGCACGAGGAGAGGGTCGATCGAATGCGCGTCGCGCGCAACGGCGTCGGCAGTGTACCGTGGCATCGCACGTCGATGCGCGCGCTCCTCGCGATCCTGCGGATCGGTCTTCGCTCGCTGCGCGAGGGGGGCGCGCCGCCCATGTCGTCGTCATCGGGAGGCCTCCGCGGCGCCTCGTCCAGCGCCGCCGCGCGCCTCGCCCTCGTCGTGGCGTTGTCGTCGCTCGCGGGCGCGCTGTCCGGCCTGCTCCCGGCGATCGCCGGCGTGGCCCTCGGCGCTGTCGCCGGGCGCGAGGCGCCGCCCTCGGGCGGCATCGGCGGCGCGCTCGCCCGGCTGCTCGCCGGCGCACCGCCGGCGGCCGCGGTCCTCGCCGCGCTCGGCGCCACGCTCGTGTCCGCCTCCCTGGCGGTGCTCTCGGGCCGGAAGAGCTCGGAGCTCGGCGGCGACCTCACCGCCGCGCTCCGCGTCGCGCTCTTCCGGGCAGCGCTCTCCGCTTCGCCCCGCGACGTGGACGCCGCCGGGCGCGCGCTCATCGCGGCGCAGGCGGCGGGGCCCGCGCCGCGGCCGCCGAGCGCCGGGCCCGCGCCGCCCGTCCGGGGCGCGGAGGTCGTGCGGCTCGCGATCGCGCGGGACGCCGGCCTCGTCGCCGATTTCGCGATCGCCGTCGCGACCGGCTTGCCCCAGGCGCTCGCGACGCTCGCGGTCCTCGCCGGGTCGCTGGTCTCGAGCGGCATGGCGCTCGTCCTCGCAGGCGGCGCCGCGCTGTTCGCGGCCTCGCGCCTCGCGGCGGACCGGGCCTCGGGCCGCGTGGCGCGGGCGATGCGGGAGATGCAGCACGCCGACACGGCCGTGTTCGGCGCGGTGGGCGAGGCGCTGGCGGGAGCGGAGGACCTTCGCCTGCTCGGCGCGCGCGCCCAGGCCGAGGGAGAGCTCGCCGTGGCCGCGCGCCGGGTCGCGGACGCGCGCCGCCGCTTCGGCCAGGCGCTCGCCGTCTCCGGCCAGATCAAGGGCACGCTCGCGGCGCTCTCGCCGCTCGTCATCGTCGCCGCGCTCGCGGCCTCCCGCGGGGGCGCCGGCGCAGGGGAGGTCGGAGAGCTCCTGCTCGTGGTGCCGCTGTTGATGGCGCGCCTCGAGGCGCTCGACGCCCTCCGCGCCGGCTTCATCGAGCGCGCCCCCCTGCTGCGCGCGACGCTCGCGCTGCTGCGCCTGCCCGAGCACCCGCCCCGTCCCTCCGGCGGCCTCGCGATGCACCTCGACGGCGAGGCGAGGCGCCCCCTGTCGATCGCCTTCGAGGGGGTCACGTTCACGCCGCCGGGCGCGAGCCGCCCCGTCCTCGACGGCGTGTCGCTCTCGATCCCCGCCGGAGCGGTGGTCGGCGTCTGCGGTCGCTCCGGCAGCGGCAAGTCGATGCTCCTGCGCCTGCTCCTGCGCCTCGACGATCCGTCGTCGGGCGCGATCGCCGTGGGCGGCGTGGATCTGCGGCAGATCCCGCCCGAGGAGCTCCCGCGGCTGTTCGGCGTGGTGGGGCAATCGACGCGGCTGTTCGAGCGGAGCATCGCGGACAACCTGGCGCTCGGCCTCGATCCCGCGCCCACGGAGGAGCGCATGCGCGAGGCGCTCCGCCGCGTGGAGCTCGACGAGCTCGCAGGCGCGCCGCCGGCGGAGGGCGAGGCGCGGCCCGCGCGCGGCCTCGCGACGGAGGTGCGCGCCTCACCGCCGAGCCTGTCGGGCGGTGAGGCGCGGCGGCTGCTGCTCGCGCGGGTGCTGCTGCGCGAGCCGCGGGTCTTCGTGCTGGACGAGCCGGAGGCGGGCCTGCCGGGCGCCACCGCCGAGGCGGTCCTCCGCACGGCTTGCGAGGTCGCCGCCGGGCGCACGGCCATCGTCGTGACCCACGCGCCGCACCTCCTCAGGTCGACGTTCAACGTGTTGCTCGACGGCGGTCGGGTCGCGGCGGTGGGCACGCACGAATCCCTTCGCGAGAGCTCGCCGCTCTATCGGTCGCTTCTGGCCGAGGCGCTGCAGCGGTCCGCGAGCCCGGCGGCAGGCTGATGAAGGCGCGCGCGGTCACCCCGCTCGCGCGCGGAGGTCACGGATCGCAGGGGCCGCCTGCCCGCGCGGCCTGGCGGGCGAGATGCTCGGCGTCGATGGCAGCGCGGCGCGGCTCCTCGGGCACGTCCGCCGAGATTCCCAGCGGGCGGCCCGCGAGCCCTCGCGCGAGGCAAACGAGGATGGATACGGCCCCCCAGGCGAGCGCGAAGGCGACGCCTGCGTCGACGATCGCGCGGTAGGGCGGGGGCATCTGCCGCACGAGCAGGATGAGCGCCACGATGCCTGCGACGAGCGCCCACGTCGCGATCAGCCGGCGGCGCGTCGCGTGGAGGAGCGCCATGCAGTAGAGGGGCGCCAGCGCCACGTGGAGGGGCCGCCCGTGCTCGGCGAGGTGGAGCGCGCGCGCGACGACCCGCGGCGAGAAGCGCTGCTGAAAGCCGCGGTACCCCTCGAAGTAGGCGATCGTGACCGTCCAGGCCGCGAGCAGGACGAGCTGTCCCGTCGTGAGCGCATGCACCGTCAGGATGCGCGCCGCCGTCGCGCCGAGACGACAGAGGGCCTCGACCAGCACGGCCACGACACCGAGGACACCCCACAGGATGACGGCGAGGCGACGCCGCCCCTTGCGGACGGGCGGGCTCATCGCGACCGCGCCGGATCGAGGGGCCTCGCGGCCGTGGATCGCGCTCGAACGGCCGTGCGCGCGGACGGACGCTTCGGACGGTGCGCCGGACAGCCGAATCGCCGCATGTCGCTGCATGCTAGGAGAGGAGCTGGGTACGTCAACCGGATCTCACGGAGGTCATGGCGGTTCGCTCCGGCGCGGTCCGGCGGTAGCATCGGTGGCCCATGCCGCTCGCCGACCGCTCCGCGCCGGGTGTCTCGCCCGCCCCGGCGCGGGCCCTCCCGCCCCACCCGCACGCGCTGCGCTCGCCGCTCGCGCCCTTCACGGCGCGCCTCCGCGACCTGCTCTCGACCGTCGAGTCGGCGGCGCTCCTCGGCGCGGTGGAGGCGCGGGTGCGCGGGCTCGGGGAGCACCTGCGCTTCGCGTGCCTCGCGATGCCGTGCTCGGAGGCGCTCGTCGCGCTCGAGATGGAAACGCTCGGGCGGCTCACGGTCCCTGTCGTCGCCGACGCGGTCGGCTTCCGCGCCCCGGGCGCGGAGCTGCCGCCGAGCGGCACCCCGTTCGCATACCTGCTCGGTGGCGGCGGCGGGCACGCGGTGGAGCTGTCCGAGGGCGATCCGATGATCGCGCCGCTCCGGCCGCTCCTAGGCGCCGCGCCGACGTCCGCGATCTTCGTGCCGATCCGCGTCGGCGACGCGATCGTCGGCGGCGCCGCGCTGCTCTCGCACGAGGCGCCCCTCGGAGGGCGGGAGCTCGACATGGCCGAGCGGCTCGCCGAGGTCCTCGCGCTCACCGTGGAGTCGTTCCGCACCGAGCGCGTCGTCTTCGAGCTCTTCGCGCGCGCGATGCCCGACCTGCTCGCGCAGGCGCCAGGCCAGCCGGCGGCAGGGCCGGGCCGGCGAGAAGCGTCGGGCGCGGAGCCTCCCATCCCGGAAGGAGCGGCACCGCCGCCGACCTCGCTCCGCGCGGCGCTGGAGCGGCACATCCACGCGCTGCGCCTCACGCCCGAGTACCGCCGCCGCCTGGAGCTCGCTGCGGTGGTGGGGAGGCTCGCCGAGCGCGGCGAGGCGGAGGCCCGCCTGGCCCTCGACCTCCTCGCGCGGATCGACGCCTACGCGAGCGGCGCCGGCGATGCAGGGCCGCCGGCCTCCGCAGGGGAGGGGAGCTCCGCGTGACCACGGCTTCTCCGGCAGGACCGGGCGGCGAACTCCACGGTGCGCCACGCCCGAGCTCGCGAAGCGGCGCCGGCGTGCGCGTCGCGCTGATCGACTCCGGCGTCGATGCCTCGCACCCCGCGCTGCGCGCAGCGGCGCTGCGGCACGTCGCCCTGGTCCAGCGCGGCGCTGGCGGCGGCGCGTACGGGGTCGCGCCGTGCGCTCCGGAAGATCTCAGCGGGCACGGGACGGCGTGCGCGGGCATCGTCCACCGCATGGCGCCCGCGGCCGAGATCACGAGCGTCCGCGCGCTCGGCGACGGCGGGCGGTGCTCGCGTGACGGGCTCGTCGCCGCGCTGCGCTTCTGCGTCGGCGAGCGATTTTCTGTGGTCAACCTGAGCCTCGGCATCGACATCCCGAAGAACGCGCCGCTCCGCCCGGGCGACTACCGCTCGCTGGTCGAGCTCTACGAGGTCGCGGACGCCGCCTACACCGCGGAGGTCGTGCTCGTGGCCGCCGGCCCGAACGCGGCGGCGTTCCGCACCTATCCAGGGCGCTTCAAGTCGTTGATCGGCGTCGGTAGAGGGGCCTTCCAGGACCCGGAGGCGCTCCGGAGCGAGCTCACGCTCGACCACGAGATCCTCGCGCCCGGCGACGACGTGCTCGCGCCCGCGCCCGGCGGCGGCGAGCGGCGCTGGACCGGCACGTCGTTCGCTGCGCCCCACGTGACCGCGCACGTCGCGCGCATCCGCGCCGCCTGGCCGGAGCTCTCGATCGAGGCGGTGAAGGCGGCGCTGCACGGGCTCGCGCGCGGGGCGCGCGGCGAGGGGGTGGAGGAGCGCGGTGCTCCCGCTTGATCCGCTCGAAAGCGTGTCGCCGCTGTCGCGGCTGCTGCGGAGCGCGCCGGGCGCAGAGGTCCGCGCCGAGCTCGACCGCGTCGAGGCGCTCCTCGGTGCCGGTTGCGATCCTGCGGCGGCGGCGCTTCATGGCGGCCCGCTCGTCGCGGCGGCGCTCGGCTTTGGGCGCGGCGCGCTCGCGTTGCGTGAGGGGGCGCTGGACGCCGCCGTCCTGCACCTCGACGGTGCTGTCGCCGCGTTCGACCGAGAAGGGGCCACGGAGGCCCGTGACCTCGCGCGGTGCGAGGCGGCGCTCGCGCGCTTGCGCCGCGACGTACGATCGGCCTGTGCGTCCGCCATCGCGGAGCTCGACGCCATCGCGGCCGCAGGCGATCCCGGCCGCCGCGCCGCCGTCGTCGCCGCCCACTACCGCGGTACGGCCGAGCGGCTCCTCGGCGACGCGGCGGCTGCGCAGCGCACGCTGCTGTCGGCGCTGCGCCGCTCGGAGCCGTTCCTCGGCGAGCGCGCGCAGATCCTGAACTCGCTCGGCACGCTCTACGTGACCCTCGGCGCGCACGGCGCGGCCGAGGCGCTGCTCGAGCACGCGGCGGAGCTCCATCGCCGCCGCGGCGATTCCGTGGGCGAGGCGATCGCCTGCGGCCAGCTCGGCGCGGCGGCGCTCGGCCTCGGCGCCCTGGAGCGCGCCCGGGCCCCGCTCCAGCGACAGGAGTGGCTGTGCGCGCGCCTCGGCGACGCGTTCGGCCGCGCGCGCGCCCTCACGTTCCTCTCGGAGCTTGCGCTCGAGCTCGGCCGCGCCGACGACGCCCTCGCGCTGGCGACTTCCGCCCGCGACATTGCCGAGCGCGCCGCGCCGCCGCTCCGAACCTGGGTCGCTTACGCTTCGAGGGCGATCGGGCGCGCGCGGCGGGATCTCGGCGATCCGGGCGCGGCGGCGGCGCTCGACGAGGCGGGCGCGCTCTTCCGCGCGCTCGGCCTTCCGCTCGGAGAGGCGCTCGCCGCCTGGGATCGCGCCTCGACCGAGGCGCTCGCGCTCGCGGAGCCGGCGGACTGGTTCTCCGCCGCCTGGTCGCTCGGCTCCCTGGGTCTGTCCTCGCGGGTGGCGCAGCTGCTCCGGGAGCGTCTGGAAATCGAGGAAATGGACCCACTCCCGGCGATGGGAGGGCCGGCGCTGGATGGCGATGCCCGCGAGCGGGCGCTCGCCGCGGCGGCGCAGACGTCGCCTCACGTGGCAATGCAGCGCGAGGTCGAGCTCGTTTACGATCGTCCTGACCACCTTGCTGCGATCGCCGCTCGCCGGACGGCGGCTCAGCGCAACCTCGGTCGGCTCGCAGCATTGACGCTCGCCCGGCCGGGGCTCATCGTCGCGGCGATCGCGGCATCGCCCCTCGGCACCCGTGGCCGCGCGCTCCCCCCCGAGCGCGCGATGGCGGTCTGCGTGGCCGACCTGCCCGGCTTCACGGTTTGGATCTGGCCGGCGGTCGCCACGCCAGCCGCCGTCGGCAACGATCTAGCCGTGCTGCGCGCGACGCTGGGCGAGCCGCTGCGCGCAGCGCTGGCGCTCGCGCCGGCAGGGCGCGTACTGTGTCCGCCGTTCGCGGGCGACACCGGCGCGGAGCTCGATGCGGTCGAGCTCGTTGGTCTGATGGCGCTGCCCGCCGTGCTCGCGCCGGGCGAGCTTCGCCTGGATCCGCAGCTCGGCTGGGACGGCGATGCCCGCGCCAGCGTGGAGGCGCTGGGGTTTGTCGTCACGAACAACCCGAGCCACCCAGGTTGACCCGCGAGCCGCGCGCTACCTCACCCAGGTTGTCGCTACCCTTCCACCGTCGAAGCACCTACACCGTGAGCACGACATCGGCCGTGTTGGCGCCGTGAAACGTGCACATCCACCACGTTCCTGCCGGGAATACCACGCTGCGCACTCCGGCACGCCACCGATCGAGCGCCGCGCGGTACAAGGCGCGAAACCCGCGCACAGCGGCACGAGCCACGCGCCATGCGTCGCCCTGTTTGCGGCCGACTGCAAACGTTGGATTGCCAGAGCGCGGCGCCTCGAGGCTCGTGACGCGCTCATGAGGTGAGACCTTGCCGGCTTGCTCCGCGCCAAGGAAGCGGCGCCCTTGCTGCTTCACCTCCGCTTGCGCCTGCAATTCCTGCCTCTCGAGCTCGGCGGCGATGGCATGGCGAAAGTCTTCCGCGCGGTCATGGTCGATGGTCGGCGGCAGCGCGAGTGACAGTGTAGCTTCCTCCGGCCACTGTGGATTTTTCGGGTCGAAGTATGCGGCGGGACGCGCTGCGCACAACACGCCCAGGCCGATCTCGCCCACCTTCACCTTGGCGCCCGGCCACTCATGCGCATGCGGGACGAGTCCAGCGGCCACAGGGTTTGCGAGGACATAGGCGATCTTCTCCACGACCGCCGCGCGTGTCAGTAGCCGCACCACGCTCGTGGCTTCGTGGTCCCACACCGGCCCTTCCCACGCGCGAAGCACCTTCGTGCCCAGCGCGACGATGCGATGGAAGAACTGCAGGAAGCGCGGCAGAACGCCGTTCGCATCGGTCACGACGAGGTGCAGGTGCGTCGACATCGCGCAAAGCGCGTGGACGCTGATGCCGTAGCGACGGGTCGAGACCGCGAGGGCGTAGACCAAGAGCTGAGTGATGGCTGCATCGGGGCGAAAGAGGAGATGCCGGCGCAGGACGCGACGGGTGATCAGGTAGGTTGCGCCGGGCGCGATCTGGCGGGGCTGGCTCATGGTCGTGCAGAACTCCAAGAGCCGTGCCGGCGATTGCGGTGAACGATCTCAAGTACTTGCCCGTGCCGTCTGGTGGCGGCGCCATGTCGGACTGTGCTCAGCCACCCCTGCGGTCGGGTCAACCTGCTGGGTCGGGTTTCCCCTTCCGGTCAACCTGGGTCGCCCTTCCGGTCAACCTGGGTCGGGTCAACCTGGTTGGGTCGGGCCCTCGCACCCGCGCGGATCGCCTTGCTGAGCCAGGAGCGCAGCCAGCGATGGCCTGGATCGTCCTGCACGCGCTCGTGCCAGACAGCCGAAGATCGGTCCACGCCGAGCTCGACCGGAGGCCGGACCGCGCGTAGGCCGAAGGGCGTCGACAATGCCGCGACGGTCGCTGGACACGTCACCACGAGGTCCGAGGCCGCGATCAGGAAAGGCACCGTCACGAAGTGCTGGACCTGCGCGACGATCCGCCGGCGCCGCCCACGAGCTTCCAGCGCGCGAT
This sequence comes from Sorangium sp. So ce693, assembly GCF_051521375.1. Classification (NCBI taxonomy): domain Bacteria; kingdom Pseudomonadati; phylum Myxococcota; order Polyangiales; family Polyangiaceae; genus Sorangium; species Sorangium sp. So ce693. The sequence continues at coordinate 7,738,780 of NZ_CP150347.1, read as the reverse complement.
CGACCAGGCTGCCCGGCATGCCGTGCGGAGCGATCAGCACGTGCCCGAGCTCCAGATAGCGCTCCAGGGTCAGCCGCTGTGTCGCTGCAGGATGGTCGCTGCGCATCAGCGTCACGAATCGCTCCTCCGGCAAGCGCAGCTGTCGTGACGACGGGGGCACGAGGAACTCCGGGACGAACGCCAGATCCCCCGTTCCCCGCTCGAGCCGCCTCACGAAGTCTGCTTCGGCGCGGTCGACCTGCACCGTGATGTACGGCGCCTCGCGCGCCAGCATGGGCAAGAGCCGCGGCAGCGCAACCGCCTCCAGCAGGTCGTTGCCGAGCAGCACGAAGCGGCGCTCCGACGTCGCTGGGTCGAACGGCGCGCCGGCCTGGACCGCCGCTCGCAGGCTCGCGAGCGCCTGAGCCAGCGGATCGGCGAGCGCCTCGGCGCGCGGCGTGAGGGCGAGCAGCGGCCGCCCCGGAGCGAGCAGCGCATCACCGAAGAACTCGCGCAGCCGTCCGAGCCGCTGGCTCGCAGCCGACTGCGTGATGCCGAGCCGCTTCGCGGCGCGCGTCACGTGCCGCTCGCGCAGCAGCACGTCAAGCGCGAGCAGGAGATTCAGGTCGTCGGGGAGCGCCTCGAGCATTAGGTATACTAATACATCATAGTAGAGCGATATCCTGTACTAATCATTAGAACCGCCTCAATCTATGCGCATGGCCGTCGCTCGCGGAGCCCGGCCAGACGTCCTCTGGAGGATGGAGCGCATCATGGAGAGGAAACTCAAGGTCTCGCGGCGGCGCCTGCTGGAGGGCGTCGCGACGCTCGCCGTGGCCGCGGGAGCGGGCTGGTACGCGGCCGGTCGGGGTGTGTTCGACGCTCGGACGGGCGAGCCGTTCGCGCCTTGGACCGCGTTCCGCGGGCAGCGCGGCGGCGAGCTCGCCGAGCTCGTGCGCGCGGCGGTGCTCGCCGCGAGCCCGCACAACACGCAACCCTGGCTGTTCGAGGTCCACCCGGATCGCATCGACGTGTTCTCGGACAGGTCTCGATCGCTCGGCTCCATGGATCCGTTCCTGCGCGAGATGCACATCGGGCTCGGTTGCGCGATCGAGAACCTGGCGCTCGCGGCGGGTTCAATGGGATGGGCGCCCCGTGTCGAGCTCGAAGCCGGTCATCTCCGGGGCTCCGACCCGGAGGGATCGCGCGCCCTCGAGCGCGCGGCGCCGCGGGCGATCCGGGTGGCGAGCGTCCGGATCGAGCCAGGCGCAGCGGAGTCCCCGCTCGCGGAGGTCATCGCACGGCGACACACGAACCGCGGCCCGTACCAGGCGCAGCGCGTGCCGGTATCGGCGCTCCAGGAGCTCTCGCGCCTGAGCGAAGCGGGCTCGGACGGTGAGATCGTCTGGCTGGAGCGCCCCGATCAGCGCGAGAGCTTCGCCGCTCATACGCTGCGCGCCACCGAGACCATCGTCCGCGACGCGGCGATGGTGCGGGACAGCGACGCGTGGTTCAGGCTGGCGCCGGAGGCGGTACCGAGCCATCGGGATGGGCTGACCCTCGATGTGATGGGGCTGGGGCCGCTGCTCACCGCGGCGGTCAAGCTGCTGCCGCGTCCGTCGGCGGAGCAGATGCACGACGACTGGCTCCGCGTCACCCGCGAGGTCCATCTCGCCGGCGATCCCGCCATCGGCGTCATCGCGGTCCGCGACCGCTACGATCTGGGCGCGACGCTCCGCGCCGGGCGCCTGTGGCAACGCATGCATCTCTGGGCGACCGCGCGCGGCATCGCGATGCACCCGCTGAACCAGGTGCCGGAGATCATCGACCGGGAGCGTATGCTCGGACGAGCACCGGCAATGGAGCGCTCGTTCACCGAGGCGCTTGGCCTGGGCGACCGGCAGCTCACCTTCGCGTTCCGGCTGGGCTTCCCGGAGCGAGAGGGCGTGTGCGGCCCGCGCCGCGCCGCGGAGGAGGTGATCCGCGCCGCGTGAGCGCCGCGCCCGGCTGGCGTGCTGGCCGAGGGCGGCAAACCCTGGACGCCGAGGAACGACCGTCACCGAACGGCGATGCCCTGGGCGCCGCCGCCGGGCGTCAATCCACCCGCCTCGCCTCGCGGGACCAGGCCGCCGTCGCGGCTCACCTGGAACGCCGCGATCGTCCTGGCGCCGGCGTTGAGGGTGTACAGAAAGCGGCCGTCGCGCGTCATCGTGAGGTCGATCGGCGCCGTTCCGGTGGGGAACGAGGCGGACACGCCCTCGTCGAGCAGCGTCAGCGCGCCACGCGCGTCGACCTGGAGCCCGGAGAGCGTGTTGCTGCCCGTGTTGGCCGTGAAGACATAGCGGCTCCCAGGGGCGCCGGCGATCCAGCAGGTCGCCCGCTGGAAGGTGTCGACCGTATCGCTGATGACAGCGCAGCCCCAACCTGGGTCGGGTCGCCGGGTCGCCGCAGCCCCAACCTGGGTCGGGTCGCCGGGTCGCCGCGGCGCCGTCCTGGACGCCTCGCCGCGCAGGATGTCGGCGAAGGTGGCGCTCGCCGCCTCGTTCTTGCGGAGGAGCGGCACGATCCACGCAGAGCTCGTCCAAGCCTAACGGCGCGCTCGGGTCGCTCGAGCGATCGATTCTCCGGCCGCAGCCGGTCGCATGCCGTCGAAGAGGATGGTCAGCGCGCGCTGCCGGAACGGTTCGCTCCACTCGTCGGTCATCGCCTCCTGGCAGATCGCCGCGAGCAGGGCGACCAGCTCGGTGGGGAGCAAGTCGTCGCGGACGGTGCCCGCCTCCTTGGCGCGTTCGAGCAGCAGATCGACGGCGGGCCGGAGGCGTGTCAGGGCGTCGCCGACACGGACCTGGACCCCGGTCTCGGCGAGTCGGGCGAACACGGCCCTGTTCTGGGCGCCGATCTCCATGACGCGGGCGCAGAACTCGAACAGGGCGGCGACAGCGTCAGGGTCGCCGACCATGGCGTCGGCTTCAGCAATGAGCCGGTCCAGCAGGTTCATCACCACGGCTTTGAGCAGCTCGGGTTTGGTCGGGAAGTGCCTGAACACGGTGCCGATCGCGACGCCGGCGCGCGCGGCCACGGCCTCCGTCGAGGCCGAGGCACCCTCCTCGGCGAACACCGCCTCGGCCGCCTCCAGAATGCGCGCGCGATTGCGGCGGGCGTCGGCGCGAACCGGTCGTTCACCGGCACCGCCGCCGGCGGGCGGCACACCGTCTCGATCCATCGGCACTCCGTTCTTGACAAAGTGAGTCGCACTCACCATGGTGATGATGAGTCAAACTCATCTTACTGTCAAGGAGCCTCCACCATGCCCCAGTCGACGACCGGCGCCGCGGGTCCTCTCACGATCTACCGGCGCATGCAGGAAGCACTCTTCGGGGACAGCCCCACTCTTCTCCCGGCCGAACTGCTGGCCGAGGACATCGTGGTCGAAACCCCGTTCTCCCCTCCTGGCATGCGACGTCACGAAGGCCGCGAGGCGTGGCTGGCGTTCTACGAGGCCAGGAGCGCGGTCCTGCCGGTGTGCTTCGACAGGTTCCGCGAGCTGGCCACCCATCAGACCGACGACCCCGAGGTCATCGTCGTCGAATACGAGCTCGGCGGGACGGTTACCACCACCGGCCTGCGCGCCTCGACGACCCTCATCGGCGTGCTGCGGGTCCGCGACGGCCTGATCAAGAGCTGGCGCGAGTACCAGGACGTCCTGGCGATCACGGAGGCGCTGAAACTGACGCCCGAGGACCTCGGCGGAACCGGCACGCCCGCCCCATAACGCTCAGGTCTCCTTGGCCGCCTTGCGGCCGGTCTCCTCGGCCTGGGCCTGCTGCGCCAGTGCGGCGCGGCTGCTTCTCCTCCGCCGGCTGCCTGAAGACGAGGGCGACGCGCACGCCACCGAGACGGCTGTGTCCGACGTCGAGGCTCCCGCCGGTGGTGGCGGCGACGCGGCGGACGATGTCGAGACCCAGACCGGTCGACCCGGCACCCGACGACTCCCTGGTCAGGGCTGCCCGGGATCCTCGATGCCCGGGCCACCGTCCTCGACGGCCAGGATCCGCCGCCGGTTCACCCAACCTGGGTGGGTTGTCCAACCTGGGTCGGGTCGCCAGGAACGAGCCTCACCTCACAGCGATCCCCTGCGCGCCGCCTCCAGGCGTCAATCCACCCGCCTCGCCTCGCGGGATCAGGCCGCCGTCGCGGCTCACCTGGAATGCCGCGATCGTCCCGGCGCCGGCGTTGAGGGTGTACAGAAAGCGGCCGTCGCGCGTCATCGTGAGGTCGATCGGCGCCGTTCCGGTGGGGAACGAGGCGGACACGCCCTCGTCGAGCAGCGTCAGCGCGCCACGCGCGTCGACCTGGAGCCCGGAGAGCGTGTTGCTGCCCGTGTTGGCCGTGAAGACATAGCGGCTCCCAGGGGCGCCGGCGATCCAGCAGGTCGCCCGCTGGAAGGTGTCGACCGTATCGCTGATGACAGCGAGGCTCCCGTCGGGCCCGATTTTGTACGAGGACACCACGCTCGTGTCGCCGGTCGCGGGCATGCCGTCGCCTCCGACCTCCGCCACGATGAGATGGCCGCGACGATCGAAGGTGAAATCGAACGGGACTAGGCCCCTGGAGATCGTCGTGACCGGCGCGTCGCTGGGCAGCCCGCGGCCGCTCATGGGGAACACCTGGAGCTGATTGGACCCCTTGCCCGCCACGACCAGCACCTCGCCGTCGGGAGAGAAGCCGATCTGACCCGGCGTCGCGCCGAGCGACGGCGGTGTCGTGCCGCCGAGGCCGAGATCGCGGCTCGACCCGTCGAGCGGGACGAGCTCGCCGCACGGGTTCACTTCAAAGCCGGCGATGTTGCCTTCGCCACCCACGTTGAGGACATAGAGCAGGTCACCGTGCGAGGCGACGCTCACCGGGAAGTCGCCGCCCGAGTCGACCACGTCGAGCAGCGTCAGGCCGTGCGGGCCGACGCGGAACATCGACACCTCGCTGCTGCCCGCGTTCACGGCGAACAGGAGCGTCCCGTCGTCGCTGAGGACGAGCGAGCCCTGGGATCCGAGCGCGTTGATCGGCCGGGTCGGCGCGCCGAGCCCTCCGGTCGCGTACGTGCCGGCATACGAGAGCGAGCCGTCCGCCGCCCGGTCATATTCCATCACGGAATTGCCGTCTCCGGCGTTGGTCATGACGAAGATCTGGCCGTGCCGGTGGACGCCGCTGCCGTGCGCCATGGCGTCGCCGGGCGCGCCCGCTGCGAAGAGACCGAAGCTCAGGGCCGTGATGCTCATCGTGCTGCGAAACATGAGAAAGCTCCTGGGGAATGGCGCCGCGAACCCAGCGGCGCGGGCTTGTCGGTGCGTCGATCGTCAAGGCGCATCTCCGTCGTGACGACGGGCACGGAGCGCCCCGAGCTCGCGGGCGCGCGGCTCTGCGCGCTCCGTCGGGCGGGTTCATCGGCTGCTACGCGGCAGCTCCTTCGCGGTTTCGCTGCCGTCGACCGGTCGGCTCCGGCGCGCCTCAGCCGTTCACCTGTGCGTCGAGCCGCCTGCGGCAGCCTGGTCGGCGCGCGTGCGTGACCCTGCCTCGCGTGACGAGGGAGCGACGACGCCTCCGCTGGCGTTGACCGCTCCGCCGGCGGTTGGGGCAGCAGGTCGCCGCGCCGCCGCCCCAACCTGGGTCGGGTCGCCCCGCCTTGACCGCTCCGCCGGCGGTTGGGGCAGCAGGTCGCCGCCCCGCCGCTCCAACCTGGGTCGGGTCGCCCCGCCGCCCCAACCTGGGTCGGGTCGCTGCCCCTGGTTGCCGCCCCAACCTGGGTCGGGTCGCTGCCCCTGGTTGCCGCCCCAACCTGGGTCGGGTCGCTGCCCCTGGTTGCCGCCCCAACCTGGGTCGGGTCGCTGGGGTCGGGTCGCCGCCCCAGCCTGGGTCGGGTCGGGTCGCCGGGTCGGGTCGCCGGGTCGGGTCGCCGCCCCAACCTGGGTCGGGTCGGCGGGGTCGGGTCGGCGCCCCAGGTCACAGCCCCAACCTGGGTCGGGTCGCTTCGCTTCAACCCGGAAGCTGGCATTGCCGCTCGCGGGCACCGGCTCTGCTTCTTGCGCACCTGAGCAACCGTTCGCCGGGCGCCACGACTAACCCGCCCTCGGCAGCCCGGAGCCCGCGCGAGATGCCGCGGAAACCGCGCTTCTCCGAGGGCGATGACGCGTGGCATCGCCGATGCTTCAGACGCGATCGCGAAAGTCCATCCACTCTCCAACGGGAGTTGAACCATGTCCGTCTCGAACGCCCCTCTCACTGGAACCCCAGAAGCTCGCCGGCCCGCCCGCGCCTGGGAGCCCGACGCGGGCGCCAGTGTTCGGGACGAGTTCCTCACGCTCGCGTCGCACGAGCTCTTGACGCCGCTGACCTCGCTTAACCTGCAGGTGCAGCGGATGAAGCGGCTGAGCGAGCAGCGCGCGGAGGACGGGTCAACGTGGGTCGCCTCGCTCGAGGTCGTCGGCCGGCAGGTCAACCGGCTCACCCGGCTCTGCGATGACATGCTCCAGGCGATCAGGCTCCGAGCGGGCCCGCTCGATCCCGAGCGCGAGACCGTCGATCTCGGGGCGCTCGTCCGGGAGGTGATCGCCGTGCTCCCGGTCGAGCTCCGCTCCCCGTCCTCCACGATCTCCGTCGACGCGCCGGAGGGCATCGTCGGCCGCTGGGACCGTGAGCAGATGGGACGCCTCGTGTTCCACCTCGTCAAGAACGCCATCCAGTTCGGCGCTGGCCGGCCGATATCCATCGAGGTGAGGGCCTGTCCCGGCGGGGCGGAGCTCCTCGTCCGCGATCAAGGCGCGGGCATCGCGGAGGAGGACCAGGCCTGCATCTTCAGGTGCTTCGAGCGCGTGGGCGGCGTTGTGCACTTCGGCGGCCTCGGGCTCGGGCTCTACATCGCGCGCGAGATCGTGCGCGCTCACGGCGGAACCATCGGCGTGGAGAGCTCGCCAGGCTGTGGCTCGACGTTCATGGTCGAGCTCCCCCTCGAGCCCGAGCCCGCCAGTCGGGCCACCATCGCGCTCGCTCCCTGACACCGTCGCTCCTTCGACGCCCGCCCACACGCCATCACCCTCCCATCCCCTCGTGGAGCGCCCGCCCACACAGCGAGGCGCCGCGCATCCCCCACCATCGACGTGAGCTCACCGGTCGCGCGCGGCGCGCGGCGCGCCCGAGGCTCGCCGCCACGCGAGGTCCGCGGCGCGAGGCAGCGCGGGCACGCGACGGCGCGAGTTGGCCGCTCGCCGCGAGATCTCATGATCTCCCGCCTCGCCGAGGACGCCATCACCCGTCGATAACGCGGCGCGCCCTCCCTGGTACGCAATCCATTGCTCGATCGCGTAGCGGCCCGCGCGCTCATCCCCGCTCGCGCGGCCCGCGCGCCGATATCACGGCGAATCTGCGTGGGCGCGACCGGCACGAGGTGTGCTCTGGCTCACGTGAGAGCTAGGGCCAGATAGGCAATCCGCGTTCGACGAATGCTCGATCGAAGCGGAGCCGATCGAACGATGGGGCGTCACCGTGGCGCCCGCGTCGCAGGGAGAACCATGAAGATCGAAGGGACCAGCGACCTCATCAGCATTGTGTTCGGCAAAGGTCACCCCACCATCGTCTCGGAGGCTGCGAAGAACACCGAGGCTCACGGCGCGCGTCATCCCATGAGCGCGCGGCCCGCCGGCGGCGCGGCAGCACAGGCCCGCGGCACCACCGACCTCGCGGAGCTCGACGGGGGGAGGGAGATTGGCGGCGGCACCGCCGTCCCTCGCTACCAGAGCGCCGTGACCCAGCCGGCCGCCGGCCTCGCGAAGGCCCCGGAGCTCCTCGCCGCGAAGCGGCGCGTGCTGTCCGGCAGCAGGCTACCTGCGGCCTCGGTCCGCTTCGCCGGGCCTGCCGAGATCGATGTCTTCCTCGGTGAGCTCGATCAGGCGGTCCGACCTTTCGAGGACTGCTTGCGAAAGGCAGGGGCCCGACACAGCGACAGGGCCGCCCAGCTCAAGGCCATCATCAAGAAGGCCTCGATCCAGACCAGCAAGACCCGGTTCGAGTGCCCCCGGGACATGGCGGAGTTCGACGCTCGGCTCGAGCGGGTGGTGCGGACGGGTGAGCCGATCGTGCTGGCCATGCCGGAGGGCGGCGGCAAGGTGCCAGTGCCGCTCAAGACAGGCAGGTTCGGCCGGGGGCCCGATTTCGCGGAGTTCCTCGGCATCAAGATGCGAGCGGCGCTGGCGCGCGTCCTGCGCGAGTTCCACCCAGGCGGCGCCCACGTGGTGGTCGTGCCGGATACGTGCCTTCACACCCGCGACATGGGCTTCTGCGCGGACGAGGTCCGGAGCCACCTCGAGCAGCTCTGGCGCGATCTACCCCGCCTCGGCATCCATGACGAGGTGATCGTCGCCGATACCCTCGCGTATCTCCCCGCAGACTGGGGCAGCGTCATCGAGCGCAGCGTCGCGGAGGTGGTCGCCTCGATCGCGGAGGATGATGCGGTGAGGGAGGCGGCGGCCGCCCAGTCGAGGTCGCTGATGTTCATCAAGGACTGCGGCCTCTCCGACGAGGACGAGGCGGTGCTGTTCTATGCGGCCGTGGCCGGGCACCCGGACGGGATCCCCCCCGGGGTCGCCGCCCAGGCCAGGGCCTTCCAGGCGGCGACCGATGAGGTGACGCCCCTTTACATGGCCATCAACCATCATGGCATCCGGGGCCTCGGCCTGATCGAGCGGGTGGTCGACGGGCTCGGCTTCTCGAGCGCGAGCTACCTCCGCGCGAGCGTCCACGCCAAGCCCGGCTGTCCACGGCCCGCCCTCAGCGTCTTCCATGCCATGGCGCCGGTCGCCCTCTTGCCGATGCACGCCCTCGGCGTGCGCGTGATCGACGAGACGCCTCGCTGGGGGCTCTCGTTCGATGTCGTCGGGCGGATGCGCGGCTGGCAGGCCGTCTGCGAGGCGACCACCGGGCGCTTCCTGTTCTATGAAACGACGCAGGAAGGCGTGGAGATGGGCGGCGCCTGTGCCGAGCGAGCCGCCGCGTGACTGCGCCGCGGAGGCCGGCGGGGACGCCGGCCTCGACCCCTGTCCAGGAACCGAGGAGGAGCTGCGTGCAAGAGTTCGATACGATCGTGGTCGGCGCCGGCATCACCGGCCTCTACTGCAGCTTTCGCCTCGCCGGGCGGGACCCCCGCCGCACCGTCGGGCTCTTCGAAGCCTCGGAGCGGTTCGGGGGCCGGATCGAGACGGTCGACCTCGATGGTTTCCTCGCCGAGTGCGGCCCCATGCGCTTCGAGAAGCGCCGGCAGCGCCTGCTGATGGGGCTGCTCGGCGAGCTCGGCCTGAAGACCAGGCCGTTCACCCCGTATTCGGCCGAGCCCGCCCAAGGGCCGCGGTTCTCCCTCGCCCCCGACGAGGCCGGACCCGCTCATCGCCCCCACACGACGCTCGAGCTGATGAAGCTCGGTATCCTGAGGATCTTGAAGGATACCCCGTGGGCGAGCCCCGGTAACCCGGACGACCCCAGGGACGAGAAGCACCGGGAGTGGCTGAGGAGCCTCGCGGAGGACGACTATGCCAGCATGCGCCGCGGCGCCAGGCTGGGAGGCGCCTTCCTCTACGAACAGGGGTTCTGGAACGCGCTGAGCGACGTCCTCAGCCACGGGGCCGTGCTCGCGATCCGGGATCAGGGCACGTTCTTCCACCTGATTCCGGAGAACCCCAACGCCATGGACTGGATCGTCTTCTGGCTTCGCGCGCTGTCCAGCGAGGGGGAGAAGGACGCCTCGCTCGTCAGCATCGAAGGCGGCTCCCGGGCGCTGCCCCTCGCCCTGGTGCGGGAGATCGAGCGGCGCCCCGAGCAGGTCGCCATCCACCTTCGCCACACGCTCACGTCGCTCGCGGCAGCGGAAGGAGGGAAGATCCGGCTGCAGTTCGCCCGCGGCGAGGAGACCGTGGAGGCCGTCGCGAAGCACGTGATCCTCGCCTTGCCCCGCAGCCCCCTGATGCGGCTCGCCGGCTGCTTCTCCCGGGAGATCCAGCGGGATCTCGACGCGGTCTTCGGGTTTCCGCTCCTGAAGTGCTTCCTGGTCACGGACGCGCCGTGGTGGACGGGGCGCACGCCGCCCCACAGGAACGCGTCGCTGATGCCCGCCAGGGAGGTCCACACCACCTACCGCGAGAGCGACGGCAAGGGCATGATCATGCTCTACACCGATCGACCGGCCACGGAGTTCTGGAAGGTCTATGTCCAGGGCGAGGCCCACGATCGCGCGGAGATCGACGGCAGCGAGGCGCTGAAGCGGCAGCTCCTGAAATACCTCGGCGTGGACCTCCAGGACCCGGCCGGGCAGCAGCGCGCCGCCGGGACCGTGACGACCTGGGCCATCCGGGACTGGAGCCGGGAGCCCTACGGGGCGGGGGCCCATACCTGGCGGCCAGGCGTCAGGTCGTGGGAGGTCCTCGAGAGGCTGAGGGCGTTCGACCTCCCCGGCAGCGCCGCGCCTGTCAGCAGCGTCCATGTCTGCGGCGAGGCCTACTGCGATTATCAGGGGATCGAGGGCGCGCTCCGCTCGGCCGAGAGCGCGCTCCAGACCGTGCCCTGATCCCCGACCGCGCGCTACGGCTCCCGGGGGGGCGCGTACCCGAGCCGCTTGATGCCGAGCGCCTTGAGCTTGTACACGAGCGTGCGCAGCGGCATGCCGAGCGCGCGCGCCGCCTCCGTCTGGTTCCCGCTCGCCTTGCGGAGCGCCTCGACGATCAGCTCGGCCTCGCAGCGCTGCAGCCGCGTCTTCAGGTAGTCCCCGCCCGGGGGCGCGGCCGTGAGCTCTCCGACCTGGTACGGCGGCTCCCCTTCCGCCGCCGGCTCCGAGGTGGGCGTCGCTCTGGCGCGCTCTGGCAGATCCTGCTCGGCGATCCACTCGCCCTCGGCGATGACCACGGCCCGCTCGATCGCGTTCCGCAGCTCCCGCGCGTTCCCCGGCCAGGAGTACGCCCGGAGCCGCGCGAGCGATCCGGCGTCGAAGCCGCGGACCGACCGGCCGTTCGCCTGGTTCGCCTGGTCGAGGAAGCGCAGCGCGAGCGGCTCGATGTCCTCCGGGCGCGCCCGGAGCGGCGGGATCGTCATCGTCATCGTGTTCAGGCGGTAGAGCAGATCGCTGCGGAACGCCCCGGACCCGCACATCGCCTCGACGTCGCGGTGGGTCGCCGCCACGACGCGCGCGTCGACGTCGATCGGCTTGTTCGAGCCGACGCGGGTCACCTGCCGCGTCTCGAGGACGCGCAGGAGCGCGGCCTGCACCACGGCCGGCAGCTCGCCGATCTCGTCGAGGAAGACCGTCCCGCCGTCGGCCGCCTCGAACACCCCTCGCTGCTGCTGCCACGCGCCGGTGAACGCGCCGCGCTCGTGGCCGAAGAGCGTGCTCTCGACGAGCTGCTGCGGGATCGCCCCGCAGTTGACGCACACCATCGGCTTGCCGCTCCGCGGGCCGCTGTCGTGGATCGCCCGCGCCACGACCTCCTTGCCCGTCCCCGTCTCGCCCAGCAGGAGGACCGGGATCGACGAGCGCGCGACCCGCTTGACGATCTCGAAGACGCGGCGCATCGCGGGGCTCACGACGACCGGCTCGGCGTGGCCAGGGCCCGGGCTGCTCTTCCAGGTCCCGCCCGGCGCCGAGCGCACCGGCTGCTCCACCGTCGCGCTGCGCACGGCGCTCCAGCACCGATCGAGCAGCTCCTCCGCCACGGTCCCCGCGTCGGGGAACGTCGCGAAGCCCGCGAGCACGACGGGCGACCCGCCCCCGGGCGGCGCGGCGAGCGCGCGCGCCACGTCGAGCGCCACCTCGGCCCCGGCCTCGAGCAGCAGCGCCGCAACCACGTCCGAGCTGTAGAGCGCGATCCGGTCCACGGGGCGCAGCAGCGCCCGCACGCGCGGGAACAGGTGGCTCACGTGGGCGCCGGGCTGGCGGGCGACCCGGGCCATCACGACGGCGAAGCTCCGCCCGAAGTACCGCGCGCGCTTCACCTCCTCCTCGAGGGCGACGCGGAGCTGCTCGTGGCTCATCAGCCCTGGCAGCTCGTCCTCGGCCGCCGTGATCGAGCGGACGGCGACCACCACCTTGCCGAGGATCACCTCCTCGCCCGGCTTCACCTCGCCTCGCGTGATGCGCTCGCCGCCGAGCCATGTGCCGTTGGTCGAGCGCAGGTCATCGATGACGACCCTGTCGCCGGACTGGGTGAAGCGGGCGTGCTCGCGCGAGAGGCTGACGTCGCCGATCTGGACCTGCGACGGCGGCGCGCGGCCGATCACGACCGGCACGCCCGGGCTCAGCACGGCGCGCTCGGCGCCGTCGCGGTGGTAGACGAGCAGGGCGACGCGTCGATCGTCCTGCCTGACACCCTGGATCGCATCGATGAAGCTGCTGGACAGCGGCGTTGTCTCCGGGCCGATGTCCGTCTCGCGAATGACTGCCACGCTGCTCACCCCCTTCTCACACGACCTCGCCTCCGGGCTCGCGGGCGGCGCGTCGCGCCCGTCCGCGCGCTCCCGCGGCGTGCGCCGGCGAGCCCGCCCGCCCGCGCCCCGAGCAGGCGCCCGCTGACGCTGAATTGCGCACCAGCGCGGGCGCCTCCGGCGGGCGTGACGCACCAGCTTTGTCCATCAGGGTCCGGTGTTCATGAAGCGCATCCCACGCACCCGCGCCTCCAACGCACCCGGAGCACCTTGCAATTCGAGCACCACCTGGGCGTCGAGCTCGGTGGTAACAAGGAGATGGTGTTCCTGATCGGCGAGCGTGAGCGCACCATGCTCCGCGGCCGTGTCGTTCACCTCCTGAGTCCGCTCCTCGACGGCCGGCGGACGGCGGACGAGCTCGTCGCCGCGCTCGACGACGAGGTCTCCAAGCCCGGCGGGGTCGAGCCGTGGATCGGTCCGGTCTTCCAGCCGGGCGCGCGGCCGTGCTGGGCCGGCGTGGGACGCCCCTGCGTTCGGCGATTTCCAGCGGGCGAGCGGAGGCAGAGGCAAGGGCCGCCCCCCGCCCAGGCCAGGGCGAGCGCGCTGTGCGAGGCGATCGAGCGCTGCAGCGCGACCTACCAGGGCGACGAGCCCCTGCGCCGCGCGCGCCTGGCCGAGCGAAGCCTACCTGTTCCCCGAGCCGCTTGCAGTCGTCGTTGTCGGTTCCGGGGCGCTGGCTTGGGCGATGATAGGCACGGTAAACGAGAAGGTCGACCCATGGCCCACCCTGCTGTCGGCCTCTATGGTGCCATGGTGCGCCTCCACGATCGATTTGGAGATGAAGAGCCCTAGTCCGACGCCCCCGCCGCGCGTGCGCTCCTCGCCGAAGTAACGCTGGAATATCCGGGGCAGCTCGTCGCCGTCGATCCCGACTCCCGTATCCGTCACGCTGAATCGCACGAAGCGGCCCGAGACGCCGGCACGCAGGGCCACCTTCCCTCCGGTCGACGTGAACTTCATCGCATTGACCACGAGGTTGGTGAGCACTTGGTGGATTCGAGCACGGTCACAGAGTATGTGAGGGATCCCTGCCGGAACATCGTGCTGGAGCTCGATGTTTCTCACCTTTGCGTGGTCGACGTGGGCCTCGACCACCTCGGCGAGCAAAGGCTCCACGGATTCAGTCGCCATGTCGAGGGCGAACCCTCCAGCGTCGATCCGCGCGACGTCGAGCAGGTTGCGGATGATGCCCTCCATCCGCTGTGCCGTCCGGTGAACGAGCGCCGCACGCCGCGAGATCTCCGCGTTCCCCTCTGCCGTCGAAGCCCTCGAGATCAGCGCGGCGTTCAGATCGATGACGCCGAGCGGATCGCGCAGGTCATGGGCGACCATCGAGAGCATGTCCTCCCTGGCCCGCGCAGCGGAGCGCTCTGCCTCGGCGACCTTCTCGGCCAGCTCGCGCGAGGTCCGCTCGTACCGGACCGCTTTGCGTGCGTTCTCGCCGAGAGCGCTGAGCGCCGCCCCGAACAGGAATAACAGGACGAGCGCGACAACGTCGACTGACTGGTGGATCTGGAGCAAGAGCCCGCGCGGCTCGAGCCAGTAACTGGCTCCAACAGTGCAAAACACCGTGGCGACGAGCCCCGGCCAGAATCCGCCAAGCCACGCGCTGGCAATGATGAGCATCGCGTAAAGCTGGATGAGCGGGAGCTTCAGCGGAAGTTCTGAAGGAACGCTGATGGCGAGTGTCAATGCGATTGCGCCGGCAAAGAGGGGGACGCCATAGCGCACGACGGGTGAGTTTGAGCACCGCTCTTGCAGGGAGATTGTCACTTTGGACGAATATGAGCCCGCCTGGTGGGCCACGCAAGCAACCGGGCTCGCATTGCGCTGTCACTGCGAGAGGGTGTGGGCGGAATGATCCGCTCGAGAGCTTGAGCGCATTGGATCTCTACCGCGCGCTCGAACCGCCCCGCGGCGGCGCACGGGCCTCCGCAAACGCGGCGGCGAACTCGGGACCGATGATGGCGTTGGGTCGAGGCCTTCACAGCCCCCATTTCGGCCCCTCGGCAGGGCTCTCCAGAGTGCCCAACCCGCGATGCGACAGGGTATTCACTCCACGCAGCTCTCCAGGCAATTCGTGCAGAATTACCGGCGGCGCAGAATTGCCGTGCGATGACGCGTCCCTCGCCCGTGCGCCGCACGGCCAAGCACCCGGCGCGCTCTATCCGTCAGTCCGTCCGCAGCGAGCGACGCGACGGCTGCAGGCGGCGCGTCGGGCGACGCCGGAGACTGGCTCGGCTGCAAATGATATAGAACTAATTGAAATTATTGAAATTTCATCCGGATTCGCGGCGTCGTCTCAGGAATCCTGGCAGGGTTTCTGACCGCGGCACAAGGCCAGGTCCGGGGGATTCGGCAGCAGCAGAAGCAGAAGAGGAGATGTCCCGTGCGCGACGGCTATCGCATCCTCGACGCAGATCGTCACGTGATCGAGCCGCTCGATCTGTGGAAGGACCACCTCGATCCGGAGCTCCGCGTTCACGCGCCTTACCTCGCGTACCCTGGCGAGGGCGAGCCCCTGGCCGACCGCGTGGCGCACCTCGGGCCGGAGGGGCTGCTCCGGCTGCCACCGCAGCCGATGGTGGATGGCCGGCCGGTCCATCACCGGATGAGCGCGCGGACCAGGCGCGTGATCGCCGCTGCTGGCCGCCGGCGGCTCGGGGCGCTCGCGTCGCTCGGGCCGCTCGATCAGCCGCGGGCGCAGCTCGACGACATGGATCGCGAGGGCATCGACGTGGCGTTCCTTTATCCGACGCTCGCGCTGGCGCTCCTCGGCATGACCGGGCTGGAGCCCGCGCTGGGGAGCGCGTTCGCCAGGGCGTACAACACGTGGTTACGGGGCTTCTGCGATCACGACCCCTCGCGCCTCCGGGGCGTGGCCCTGATGAGCCCGCACGATCCGGCGCAGATGGTGCCCGAGCTCTCGCGCGCGGCCGCGCTCGGCTTCCGCGCCGTCGTGCTCCGGCCGAACCCCGTCGCGGGGCGGACGCTGGGCGACCCTGCGTATGAAGCGTTCTGGGCCGAGTGCGAGCGGCGCTCGATCGCTGTCGCCATCCACGAGGGCACGCACGCCTCCTTGCCGGCGGCCGGCGCCGATCGCTTCCGCACCCGCTTCGCCCTGCACGCCTGCTCGCACCCGATGGAGCAGATGATGGCCTTGCTCGCGCTGATCGAGGGGGGCGTGCTCGAGCGCCACCCCGGCCTGCGTGTGGCCTTCCTCGAGGCCGGCTGCGGGTGGCTGCCCTACTGGCTCTGGCGCCTCGACGAGATCGAGTACCGGGGCCTCGCCGAGGAGGTCGCGCCGCACGTCCGCCGCGACCCGTCCGCGTATTTCCGCCGCCAGTGCTTCGTCGAGATCGAGCCGGACGAGCCGTGCCTGGAGCAGGCCATCCCGTGGCTCGGCGAGGACAGGGCGATCTTCGGGACGGACTTCCCCCACATCGATCACGACGCCGGCATGGTGGAGCGGGCGCTCGCGCTCCGCCGCAGGCTCCCCGGCGAGGGCCTCCGCAAGATCCTCTGGGACAACGCCGCCAGCTTCTACGGTATCGACGGATGACTCAGCAGATGACGCTGACCGACCCGGGGTCGCTCGCGAGCTCGGCCAGCGCGACGGGCTGATCGTCCAGCTCCGGCGGCGGTGGGACATAGAGGGTGATGGCGCGCGGCGACGGGTCCCAGCCCTTGCGCTGCTCGCAGAAGCGCAGCGCGTCGCCGCCCGGCGAGCCTGGCTCCCGCGCCTCGCGGATGGTGAGGTCGATCCCCGGCGGCAGTCGATAGCCGCAGCACGCCATCAAGAAGCCCCGTGGGTCGCTCTTCAGCCGATCGAGCTGCGTCGGGTCTTCCCAGCAGATCGCGACGGCGCGCAGCCACGCTCCCTCCAGCTCCAGGAGACCCTCCTCCATCGCGCCTCGCTCGCTCGGGGGGCGCGCCTCCTCGTCGAGATGCGCGGGATCGCCGCCGGTGTTCGGCATCCTGGACGTGTACTTGGATGACTGATGGGAAAACATGGCACCCTCCACTTGCCGGCGCCGCAGGTCCTGGCGTGGGATATGAGGCTCATGGAACCGGCGCCGCGCGCCGTCGAGCCCTGCGCGCATCCAATGCAGATAAATGCACACGCGATGAGGGCGACCGAGGCGGCGCCGGGGCAGATCAATCGGTCATCTCCTGGAGCAGCGCTCGCGCCTCGGCAAAATCGGGAAGATCGGCGCACTCCGCGGGCCAGTCGGTGATCTCCCCGAGCAGGCGGCGCGCCTCGTCGCGCCGGCCCTGCTGCGCGAGCATGCGGCAGAGCGCCAGCGTCGAGCGCAGCTCGAACGTTCGCGCGCCTTGCTCGCGCGCGACAGCGATCGATCGCCGCAAGCACCGCTCGCTCTCCTGCTCGGCGTCGGCGCCGGAGGCGCGGAGAGACAGCGCCCTCAGGCGGCAGAGCTCCGGGAGGTAGTACACGTCCCCCGACTCCTCGGCGAGCAGAAGGCAGCTCGCCAGCTGCTCGATCGCGGCCTCGTGCTGCCCGCGCTCGGCCTCGAGCTCCGCCACCAGCGAGAGCCAGTACGGCAGTCCTGTCTTCTGGCCGGCGTCCCGGATCACCTCGACGTGCTGCCTCAGCTGCTCGAGATCGCGCTGCGCCCAGCAGCGCAGGGCCCAGCAGTGCACCTTGAACCAGAGCGGATGATGCTCCGTCAGCTGCAGCACGGAGTCGGTCACCGCGGCGACCTGCGCCCGCTCGCGGCCATAGTGGTAGACGCCGGCCAGGTGGAGCAGCGCCATCCCGACGCTGTTCAGGTGATCGAGCTCGCGCGCCCACGCCACCGCGGCCTGCCCGTGGGCGAGCGCCTGGGCTGGAAAGCCCATCAGGTAGAGCACCACAGCGAGCGTGTACTGGCCCCAGACCTTGACATCGACGCCGTAGAAGAATGCGTGCTCCCGATGCGCCCGAGGGTCGTAGAGCGCGATGCCGCCATCGAGCTGCTGGCGGGCCTCTGCGAGCTTTCCTTCGAAGAACGAGCACTGTCCCAGCAGCACCATCGACGAGACCAGCTGCCCGGTGTCCTGCGACCGCCTCGCCAGGTCGAGCCACCGCTCGGCGATCGCCCGCGCCTCGGGGCGATGGTTCCGCATGTGGTGGTACCAGAACATCGCCCACAGCGTCGGCGGGGTCATCGAGCTCTCCCCGAGCTCGTCGCTCAGCTCCTCACAGCGGTGGACCGCCGCCTCCAGCTCCTTCGGCATGTACCCGCGCCGGCCGATGAGCGCGAGGATCAGCAGGCTGTTCAGGCGCAGCTCCGCCAGCGCGCGCTCCCGCGCGTCCGCGATGGCCGACAGCCAGCCGAGCGCCTGCGTCACGTGGACGATCGCCTCGGTGTCGTCGGCGTTCGCAGGCCGCTTCAGCGCGCGCTCGGCCGCGATCTCCGCGTACGCGATCGCCCGCTCCAGCTGCTCGGCGGCCGCGTGGTGGTGCGCGAGCAGGTTGGGCCGCGCCGCGACGATCTCGGGGAAGCGCGCCTCGAGCGTCCGGGCGATGGTGGCGTGCACCTTCCGCCGGCTCCGCTTCGAGAGCGACTCGTAGGCCGCGTCCCGGATGAGCACGTGCTTGAACTGGTACGTCGGGTTGTTCAGCCGCCGCTTCCTGTGGATGAGATCCGCGGCCATCAGCCGCTCGAGGTCCTCCTGGACATGCTCCCCGTCGAGCGTGGACACGGCGCAGAGCACGTCCTGGGAGAACTCCCGGCCGAGCGCCGCGGCGATGCGGGCCGTCTCCTTGGCCCTGCCGAGCCGATCGAGGCGCGCCACCAGGAGGCCCCGCAGCGTCGTGGGGATCGCGAGCGCCGAGAGCGGCTCGGCGAGGCGGTAGTGGTCCCCCTCCTCCACGAGCGCCCCGGACTCGAGCATCATCCGCGTCAGCTCCTCGACGTAGAGCGGGACGCCGTCGGTCCGGTCGACCACCTGCGCCAGCACCGGCTCAGGCAGGGCGCGGCCGCCGGCGAGGCGCGCCACCAGGTGCTCGACGTCCGACCGATCCAGGCGGCTCAGCTGGATCTGGAGCATGCCCGACATCGACCACGGCGGCGAGAACTCGGGCCGCGCGGTGAAGGCCGCCATCAGCGGCGCCGACGGCACGTCGGCGATCATCACGCCGAGCCACTCGAGGGTCGTCGGATCGGCCCACTGTAGGTCCTCGACCACGAACAGGACGGGCTGCTCATCGGCCATGTCGAAGAGCATCGTCGCGAGCGCGTTGAGCGTCCGCTCCTTCTGCCGCGGCGGCGGATCCAGCGGGGCGGCGTAGCGCCCCTCCAGGGGGATCGACAGCAGCGCCGCCAGCAGCGGCACCATCTCCGAAAGATCGAAGCCGCGGCGCGAGAGGAGCGCCTCGAGCCGGGCGAGCCGGCGTCCCGTCGCGTCGTCCCGGCCGGTGTCGATCAGCCGCTCCAGGAGCTCGATCAACGGGTAGAGGGCGCTGCTCCGCTGATCGGGCACGCAGCGGCACTCGAGGCAGCTGTGCCGCTCGCCGCGGAGCCGCCGGGCGAGCTCCCCGGTGAGGCGCGACTTGCCGATCCCGGGGCCGCCGGTGATGAGGATGCTCTGCCCGATGCCCTGCCGGACCTGGCCCCAGCGCTGGAGCAGGAGATCGAGCTCCTGGCTCCGGCCGATCAGCGGCTCGGTGTCGCGGCCGGCGATGTCCTGGTCCTGGGCCGGGGGAGGGATCTCCTGCCCCATGCGGTAGACAGCGAGCGGGCGCGCGACGGACGAGAGATCGGGCGGCGCCATCGGATCGAGCGCGAACCGGCTCCGGAGGAGCCTGAAGGTCTCGCCGCTGACCACGACCGTGCCCGGCGCCGCGATCGCGCTCAGCCGGGCCGCGATCTGCGGTGTCGTCCCGAGGTGCTGCGTGTGCCGCTGGAGCTGGCCTGCGACCACGAGGCCGGTGTGGAGCCCGATCCGGACCTCGAGCGCCACGCCCCGCGCCGCCGTGAGCCGCGCGCTGCGCGCCTTCACGTCCGCCACGATCTCCAGCGCCGCGCGGGCGGCGCGCCGGGCGTCATCTTCCTGCGCGGAGGGATAGCCGAAGTGCAGCAGGACCTGATCCCCCAGCGCGCCGGCGAAGCGCCCTCGGTGGCGGCGGGCGAGCTCGGCGCAGACGTCCTGTTGCTCGTCGAGCAGATCGTCGATCTCCTCGACGTCGGTGGTCTTCAGCCCCGGGCCCGAGGCGGTGAAGGTGCAGCAGACGACGGTGAGGGGCCGCCGTTCGCCGTCGGCTCGCTCGAGCTCCGGTCCCTCGGGCCCCGGCGTGGCCGGCGCCTCCACGCGCCGGGGCGTGGCCGGAGACGGCATCGTCTCGGCCGCCGCGTGGTCGCCGGGCAGCGCCCGGGGCTCCCGCGGGGGCGCGTCGAGCGGCGCCGTCTCGCTCGCGACGCGGCGCCACGGGCTCGCGTCCGCCGCGCTTCGGATCGGGGCTGACGGCGAGCTCCGCGCTCGCGCGGGCTCGGCGAGGTCCTCGCGGCTCAGCGCGTCCACGTCGCAGGCCTCGAGCTCGCGCAGCAGGCCCGAGGCCGTGACGACGCGCGCGGACATGTCCTTGAGGGTCGCGCGCCGGAGGAGGGCGCCGAGCGGGTGCCCGAGGAGCGCCGGGGGGATCGGGATCGGCTCGGGGCTGGCCTGCCGGAAGAGCACCTCTTGCACCGATCTGCCGGTGATCGACGGCCTGCCGGTGAGGCACTCGAGGAAGACGAGCCCCCAGGCGTACAGGTCCGAGCGCACGCTCACCGGCTGTCCGAGGAGCTGCTCCGGCGCCGCGTACGCGGGCGTGCAGAGGATCTCGTTGCTCGGGGTGAGCTTGGGATCGACGCCCTCCATGGCCCCGGCGATGACCGCGCCGATGCCGAAGTCGAGCACCAGCGCGTTTCGCCGCGCGCCGGTCGAGACGATCATGATGTTGCTCGGCTTGAGGTCGCGGTGGACGACGTTCTGCGCGTGGGCGCAGCCGAGGGCGTCGAGGATCTGGAGCATCAGGTACCGCGCCTCGCGTGGATCGAGGGCGATCTCTTCGGCCAGCACCTCCGCCAGGTTCTGGCCGGGCACGAACTCGAAGATCGTATAAAGGGTGCCGTCGTCCGCCTGTCCGGCGTCGATGAGCCGGACGATGTTGGGGTGGTGGAGCTGCGCGCAGAACCGCGCCTCCTGGTGGAAGCGGGCGCAGCGCCGCGCGACGTCGGCGGGCTTGCAGCCCCGGATCGGGTGCATGACCTTGATGGCCACCGTCTGTCCGGTGGCGAGCTGACGCCCCTTGTAGACGTCGGCGAAGCCGCTCTCGCGCAGCGCGGAGACGATCTCGTAGCGCTCCTGGAACACGGCGCCCGACGCGATGGCGCTGTGGCTCATCCCATCTCCCTCCATCGGGCGGCCCGGCGCGGCCGCGGGAGCGGGCGTGATCCGGGGAGGGCGGCGCGCTGCGCCGGCCGGCCCGCCTCATCGATGAAGCGTCTGGACAGAGCGGCTGTCGATCTCGTCAGCACAGCTCGTCCGCGGCCGACCTCGCTGCTCACGTTGGTTCATATAGGGTGGTACTCCGTCGACGTCCGTCGATGCCGACCGGGTTCCGGTGCCTTCGGCGAAGAAACCCCGGAAGGCGCTCGCGTCCGGTCGGCTCCGTCGGGCTTGGCTTCGTGGAGGCGGGCCGGCGTGCGCAAGCGCGCCCCTCGCGGGGCGGCGGCTGAGCTCCTCTTGTTGAGTTCGACTCGGCTACAAATTTCTATCGTGGCTGCTGCCGCGGCGACCGGGCAAGTCGCGGGGAACAGCGGCGAATTGACCTCTGGCACGGCCGGTGAGAGGGCAGATCGCGGACTTCGTCGGCGCTCGACGCGCGAGGGGAGCCGCGAGCTTTCCTTGGACGGTGAGCGACGATTCAATGCTTTTCAATCCTTTGTGGAAGGAGCACGAAACATGCTGAGGCAACTGGCGACCCACATCGTTTTGCTCGCGCTGGCGGCGGTTGGTCCGGTCGCGTGCGCGGGCTCGGATGACAGCCCCGCGGACGCCGGCAGCGTCGCCAGCGGGAGCGGCGGCGCGGCCGCTTCCGGCGGACAGACCTCGGGAGGCGGCGCGACAGGAGGAGACGGCGGAGCGGGCGGCAGCGCCGCGGGGAGCGGCGGCGCGGGGGCGGGCGAAGCGGGCACGGGCGGCGCAGGCACCGGCGGTGCGGGAGGCGCCGGCGCCGGCGGCACGGGCGGCGCGGGCGAAGCGGGCACGGGCGGCGCGGGTGACGGCGGCGCGGACACCGGCTGCCCGGGGACGGGGGGAATCACCTACACGCTCGCGAAGGTCGCCTCGCCGACGGCGGAGGAGCAGTCTGCCTACGACAAGATCACGAGCGCGATGGATGAGGCGCTGTCGTACTACAACTGTCAGACGAGCATCGAGAAGCGCCTGTCGGTGTCCTATGTGCCCTCGGTCGCGACGGCCGACGGCAACGTCAATGGATCGATCCGGTTCGGCGCGACGAGCTCCATGAACTACATCACCGCCATGCACGAGATCGGTCACACCGTGGGGGTCGGTAGCCGCGAGTTCGGCGCGCTGGTGGTGGACGGCGTCTTCAGGGGCGAGGCGGCGACGCGCCAGCTCAGGGCCATCACGGGCAACGAGAGCGACGTCGTGCACGCGGACACGCAGCACTTCTGGCCGTACGGCCTCAACTACACGACCGAGGTCAAGACGACGGACGATCTCGTGAACCACTGCAAGATCGTTGTCGCCATCCGCGAGGACATCGGGTTCTGACGGAACGATTCCGCGGGGGCGAACCGTTGCGATCCGTCGGATCGCAAGGACTCTCGTACCTGACGCATGAACGTACCGGGGTCATCGGACAGAGCCTGGCAGCGCAAGCCCTGCAACGCCGATGGCGCCCAGAGGACGCGCCTCCGGCGCAAGCGCGGGCGGGTCAGTACGTGAGCGAGGGCGTCGCGCAGCCCAGGCCGAAGGCGCCGATGGCTCCGCCCTCGACGACGGTCTGAACGAGGTTCGCGACCTGGTCTGCGCCGCAGAAGGTGTCCGGAAACTCGCTGCCGCCGTCGCCGCCCACGCCGTCCGGCCACGTGACGGGGCCGAGCGCGACGCGGAGATCGCCGGGAGGTCCCGTCACGAGGAGCGGCGCACAAGCGATGAAGAGGAGATCGAGGTACCTGCCAGACCAGCCGCTGAAGCCCACAACCACCTCGTTCTCGGGGCACATCATCTCCCACGACTCGGTGCCTTCGCTGCCCCGGAAAGGGGTCACGTCGCCGGGCATCCTGGTGATGGTGTACGGGCCGTCTCCCGTGAGCTTCAGGTGGCCGCACTGCGCCTGGATCTTGGCATGGATGAGCGACTCCCCCAGCGGCCCCAGGGACCCTCGAAACCCGAGGAGCACCTGGCTCTCGGGGCACCGGTCCATGGCAGGGGTGGCCGTACCGGGGCTGCCGCGCAGCTCGGTGTAGGTCTGCTCCACGACGTCGATGCCTGTCGGCGTCGGGCACGGCTCCCCCTCGCACTCGCCGCCGCCGCCCGCGCCGCCCGCCTCACCGCCGCCGCCTGCCTCACCGCCGCCGCCTGCCTCACTGCCGCCGCCCGCCTCACCGCCGTCGCCGCCCGACCCGCCACCCCCATCGCCAGGCAGGGCGCCGCCTCCTCCGCTCGCGCCCACGCCGTCGAAGGTCAGGCTGTCGATACCCGAGATCGCATTGCATCCGGCGAGGACGAGGCTGGAGATCAGCGCGGAGAGGCCGAGCAGATGGCGCGTCACCGAGACCAAGTACCCGATCCGCGGCCGGACCGGTAGCTGGTCGCCCGAATGCCGCTTCGTCCTCGATCACGGTGGGCTCGGCGGCGACATCAACGTCGGTCAAGCCCCGATGGTTACCCGATGTGCGCGCCGGCTCGCACGTCCGAAGACGACGGCCGATGGAGCGCTGAAAGACAACGGATCCGAATAAGATTCGGTTCGATGATCCGACAGGTCTTCGGCGCCACCCGCTTCAACGCGCCCGGCGGCTTCACTGGTCTCGATTTTTCTCCGGACTCCAAGACGCTCGTGGCTCTCGTGACCGGCGAGAAGCGCACGAAGGTGCATCGCTTCGCCGTCGACGACGGTCGTGCCCTCGACGAGCAGACGGTGACCGGTTGCTTCACTGGCGTCTTCGCGTTGCCTGACAGCGACCTTCTCCTGTGGGCGCGCGGATCCATCGCGCGCCTCGGCCAGGACGGCGAGCTCTCGTGGAAGCTCGGAGAGAAGGCGACGAAGAAGTTCGCCTTCGCGACCGTGAGCGCCGACGGCGCGATCGTCGCGACCTACGGCGGAGACTCCGTCGCCAGCGTCTTCGACGCGCGTACCGGCAAACGACTTCACGACCTGAGCGAGCCCGCAGGCGAGATCTTCGCGTTCGCCTTCTCACCCGACGGAGCGACGTTCGCGACCGGCGGACAGAAGGGCATCGTCCGCGTCTTCGATCGCGAGTCGAAGGAGGAGCTCGCCCAGCGAAAGAGCTCCAAGATCCTCGTACTCGCGTTCTCACCCGACGGCAGCGTGCTCGCCGGCGGCCACGGACAAGGCGACGTCCACCTCTGGGACGGCGCGTCGCTCGAGCCCGTCCGCCTCCTGGGCTCGCATCGCTTCCAGGAAGATTACGGCTCGGGCGAGCAGGACGCGGGGCCGGCCGGTTGTCGCTGGCTCGCGTTCCTGGCCGACGGCAAGACGGTGGTCTCGCAAGGCAACGATCGCTACTTTCGCTGGTGGAAGCGTAGCGGCGCCGAGATCCGTCGCGTCCGCACGCCTCGCCACCACGCGTACGGCCAGGGCCCTGCGATGGCGCTCTCGCGCGACGGGAAGTGGCTCGCCGCAGGCTCGACGGCGTCTGGAATCGGCATCTGGACCTCGGACGGTGAGCCGGCTTCGAGCGAGCTCGGGATCGACGCGCCGCACGCGATCGCGCTGAGCCGCGAGCGCGTCGTCGTCGCCGGCTCGTCGGGGATCTGGTCCTGGCGAAGGACCGACGGCACGGTCAGCGAGCGGCGCGCGAGGGGCCCCGCTGCGCTCGCGAACCTCCCGCAGGGAGAGCTGCTCATCGTCGAGCCCGAAAACGCCGTCGTGGTGCGCGAGATCACCGACAAGGGCGAGGCGATCTTCGCGAACGACGCGATCTCTCCCCAGGGCGTGGCGGCGGTCTCGCGCGACGGAAAGACGGTGATGCTCCCCGTCGCGTCGAACGTCGAGCTCTGGGACCGCGCGCGCGGCGTCCGCGCCGCGGCGCTCTCGCACGACGCCAAGGTGTCGGCGTGCACGTTCGGGTCCGACGACACCTGGGCCGTCTCGGTGTCCGACGCGGTCCGGATCTGGCGGCTCGACGATCCGGAGACACCCGTCCGTACGATCGAGCTGGAGAGCGGTGCGCCCGAGTACTGCGGCGGCGTCGCCGTCTCGCGCGTCGGATGGGTCGCCGTCAGCATCGATCGTGACATCAGCAATCATTCGTCGGACAGCGCGCTCGTCTTCATCGATCCGCGTTCGGGTGAGGTGACAGCCACCCTCTCCCATCCAGACAAGCGCCTCGGGCAGGTCGCGTTCATCGACGATGCCCGCGCGGTCGTCGTCGACTCCGCGGGCCGTACGAGGACGGCCGACGCCGAGACGGGCAAATGGCTCGACGAGCCCGAGGCTCCGGAAGACGTTGAGTTCCACGGCTTCGAGATCCTCCCGCTCACCGCCTCCGAAGATGGAACCGAGATCGCGCACATCGACGGGCACGGCAACCTCGCCATCCGCCCGATCGAAGGCGCGAAGGAGCGTGTCGCTCCCTTCGATCTCGGCTTCACCCCGCTGGCAGAGAAGAAGCCGCAGGGCATGTTCGAGGAGCGCCTCGTCGGGACATGCATTCTCTATGCAGGCAGATTCCAGAGCTCGGCGATGGATGTGCGCACGTCGCGCGAGTTTCGCGAAGACATGCTGATCGAGCTCGGCGGCGCGGTCGCGAAGAAGGCGAAGGACGCGACGCACTTCGTCGGCGCGCGTATTCCGTACGCGAAGCACGTCCCGTCGAAGGCGGAGACCGAGATCGACGCGCGCATCGCCAAGGGCGACAAAGTCATCAAGCTGAGCGAGAAGAAGCTCATCGAGATGCTGCTCCCTACGTTCGAAGAGTCGCGCGCGATGCTGCGAGGCGAGGTCAAAGACGGCATCGAGCGCTGGAACCGATGGCGGTCGCGCTGGCGCACGTTGAGCGGCGGGTTCGTGCAGCTCTCGGGCATCGATCTCACGGGAGCCGACCTGCGAAAGGCAGACCTCATGGTGATCCCGTTCGAAGAGGCGAAGCTCTCGGACGCGCGCCTCGAGGGGGTCGATCTCTACGACTGCGTCTTCCGCCGCGCCGACCTCCGCGGGGCGGCTCTCGAAGGCGCTCGCTGCGGCCGCGTCGTCTTCTCGAACGCCGACCTCCGCGAAGCGACGCTGGCCGGCGCCGAGTTCACCGGCGCCGAGTTCGACGGCGCCGACCTCCGCGGCGCCGACTTCCGCGACGCGGATCTGCGGTACGCGAAGCTCACTGGCGCCAAGCTCGACGGCGCCAGGTTCGACGGCGCCAAGCTCCCGCAGTAGAGCTACCCGGGCGTCGAGCTGACGGTCGCCGCCGGCGACAGCGAGGTCAGCCTGTACGATTCGTCAGCTTCCGAGGGGGCCCGCGCCGCGAGGGCGGCGCGGCCCTGGCCGGCGCGCGCCGGCGGGGATCACTCGAGGTACGCAGCCAGGCCGAGCTTCTGATCGCGGACGGCTCCGGCCATGAGCTTCGCGATCTGCACCGCGCCGGAGCGCGAGAAGTGCGTGTGATCATCGCAGAAGAACTCGCCGACGGGGCCGCTGGTCGTCGCGCTCACGTCGCCCCCGGGGACAGGGCAGAAGCCCAGGGTGTTGTAGAGCGCAATGCTGAGCTCGTGCAGGTCGATCACCGGCACGCCGTACTCCTTGCCCGCCTCGTGGGTCGCGGTCACGTAGCCGCCGCGCGTCCCCCGGGCCGTGCTCCCGTTGCAGGAGATCGCGCTCACGGGGGTCACGAACACGGGCTGGGCGCCTCGCTCCTCTGCGGCGCGGGCCATCATCCCGTAGCTCGACTTGAAGGCGTTGAGCCCCACGTGCCGATCGCACGTGCTCGAGCCGTCGTTGATGCCGAACTGGATGAACAGGTAATCGCCCCGCTTCATGCCGTCGAGCATCTGGACCCACCTGCTCTGCAGTACGGGCTCGCCGCTCGAGTCACGCTCGAGCTCGCACTCCCCCGCGCTATCCATGGTGGTCTTCACGTTGTAGAGCCACGTGCGCACGCTGCGGCCCCCGACGGCGCTGTTCACCACGGTGACCCGCTCGTCGAAGAGCGCCGCGAACTGGCCACCCCAGCCGGTCGGGCAGGGGGTCTGCCCGTTGGCGACCGTCGAGTCCCCCGCGATCCAGATCGTGATGTCCTGCAGCGGCCCCGCGCCGCCCGCGCCGCCGCTGCCCGCGCCGCCGCTACCGCTCGGCCCACCTGAAGATCCCGCCGAGCCTCCCGAGCCGGCGGGCGCGTCGCCCCCGGCCCCCGCGCCGCCCGTGGAGCCGGCCGAGATCGCGGTGCTGCCCGCGCCCGCGCTCGAGCTGCTCGCTTCTGGTTGCGAGCTCCCGCCCGCGCCGCCCGTCCCTCCGCCTCCGCCGGCGCCGCCCGCTGCCGTCTCCGGATCGGCGGAACAGGCGGCGGTGAGCAGCGCGAGACAGGACACCCGGGCAAGCATCCGGCCGCGCGCGCGCGCGGCCGATCGAACGTTCCAGTCCATGAACATGCCTTCCTCCAGTCACGACATGAGCATCAGCTCCATCCACGCCGGATGGCGCTGGCCCTTCGCCTCCCGGTCCCGCAGGCCGTCACGGCGCGTTCGGTCGAGGTGCCAGGCCAGCGGCGCGACGAGCGCGCGCCGCTGCGGGCGCAGGGCGCGCCGGGAGCGGCAAGGCAACGCCGACGAGGCGAGCGGCGGGGGCGACGGGGAGCGAGCACGGCTCGCGTCACTGTGTCTGGAACGGCTCCGAACCAATCACGGAGAGGTGTTTTTTTTTCGGATCCGCATGCCAGGGTGCGCTTCGGAGCACACTCATCGCAAATCTGAAGCGGTGGCAGAATCGAGGCCGACGCGAGCGCCGGCGCGAGCGGCTGTCGCCTGGACGCGTGGCGCTCGGCGCCCGCTCCTGGAGGCGTCACCCCGGGACGCGCCGATGGTCGTGAGTCGGTCCGCACACGGCACGTCTGCCAGCTGTCGGCCCTCGGAGCCTGGGATGCGCGGTCGAGCGTCTCCGCCTGTCCACCCGCCGCAGCGACGCCACGCATGTGGAGAGGAGAGCCGCGGCGGTTCGTTCACGACACACGGCGATGTCCAGCGACGTATTGGCCAGCTGGCTGGGCAACCACGGCAATCACCGTGATGCAGGGCAAGGGGTACGAGGGCGGAAGGTGGACGGAAATCCGTTGAATGGAGATGTGCTGTGGAGGGCATTATTATGCCGTTGACTGACACAAACTTTGTCACGTATGTTTATCAAGGGTGACGCTGGTTGAGGGGTGGCGTCGCACCAGTCGTACAGGCGTTCAGACGTGCAGACGTGGCCGATGGCACGGATCAGCCAGGCGTGCTCTCGTGCGCCCGCGACGCAGCGGCGCCAGGCTCGGGCGCGCGATGGCCCCAGGGAGACGACGTTTGTGTCAGTGTCTTTAAGAACTCATCCCGAGCTCTCACACGGTCGAGGCGACGGCGGCGTCGGCGCGATGGTGCAGAGAAGGGTTCGAGTGTTCCTCGTCGGCGGCGACACGCGGGCCGCGCCGCTCGCGAGGGCCGAGGAGCGAGGAACGGCATGAACAGCTGGGATCCCCTGGGTGCAGCGGAGCAGGCTGCGGTCGCGGACGAGATCCTGTCCGTGCTGCGTCACGACCTGCGCAACCGCTTTGCGATCGTCCGGAATGCGTCGTTCTATATCAGGCGGAAGGTCGCGCGGGACGCGGCCTACACGGCGGACCCGAGGATCGAGGAGTTCTTCGGGATCATCGACGAGGAGGTGGTCGCGGCGAGCGCGCGGCTCGAGGAGTCGGTCGACGCCGCGAGGGTCTTCAACCGCAGGAGCGTGTGCGTGAGCGCGGCGGGCTGCGTGCGCCGCGCGGCGGCGTGCGCGCGCATCGGCACGTCCGGGGCCCGCATCGTCCTCTCGGCTCAGGACGGCGACGTCGAGGCCGATCCGATCGAGCTCGCCGTCGCGGTGCGGTGCCTGATCGAGAGCGCCGTGGAGTCGACGCCGGGGGACGGCGTGGTCACGGTCCGGGGCACCGCGAGCGGCGCGCGGTACTGCATCGAGGTCACGGACACGGCGCCTGCCGCCTGCGAGGCCGACAGCGAGGCGATCCTGCGGCCGTTCTACACGACCAAGCCGGGTCACTCCGGCCTGGGGCTGAACATCGCCAGGCGGGTCACCCGCCGCTACGGCGGGACGCTCGCCGTCGAGCAGCGGGCGCCCGGCACGTCGGTCGTCATCGCGCTGCCGCTCGCCGCCACGCCGGTGCTCGGCGACGTCGGATCGGAGCCGGCGCCGTGAGCGTGGGCGGTCAGCCCGCAGGGCGCGCGCTGCGCCCGCCGGCGGCCCGGGAGCCAGCGGCCAGGACCTCCGCGCGGCGCGCGGGCCCCCGGGCCTCGCTGGTCTCGCTCCTCGTCGCGTCGACGGCGGCCGCGCCCGCGGAGCCGGAGCGGACGGAGGCAGAGGACGAGCCGGCGCGGCCGCCGGTCGAGGAGCTGTTCCTCGGCGAGACGGCCTTTCCGCAGGAGGCGCTCGAGCTGCAGATCACGAGCGCGCCGAGGTGGGAACGCGACGGGCGCCAGGTCGGCTTCCGCATCCCGCTGCTGCTGGAGCTCGGTATCACCGATCGTCTGCAGCTCGGGGGAGAGCTTCCCCTGGAGCTCGCGCGCGAGGACAGCGGCGTCGTGGCCGGGCTCGGCTCCGTCGAGCTGGAGGCCCTGTACAACCTCGTCAACGAGCGGGGGCTCGGGCTCGCGCTGTCCGCAGGGCTCGGGGCCGGGCTCCCCGCCGGCGCGCGCGGGCTCGGCGCGCCGGGATACGCGCTGGAGCCGTTCGTGAGTTTCGACAAGGCGATCGGGGGCGTCCACGTGGGCCTCTCCGCGTCGGCCGAGATCCGGCTCCCGGCAGCGGGGCGCGGCGCCACGGAGCTCAGCCCCGGCGCCTCGCTGGGCGTGATCCTGCCGCTCGGCGACGTGGTGCCGACCCTCGAGCTCGCCGCCGAGCTCGAGGACACCACGTCGCTGCTCGTCGCGCCCGGCGTGCTCTGGCACCCCGCGCGCGGCCTGGAGCTCGGCGCCGCGCTCGAGCTCGGCCTCGCGGGGGAGACGCCCGACGCCGGGCTCATGCTCCTCTTCACGAGGGAGATCGAGCTCGCGGGCGACGGCGACGACCACGTGAAGCACGCAAGCAGGAGCCGCTCCCGATGAGCATTCGAGCCACACTGGCCTCCATCTTCGGCGTCGCGCTGGCGGCGGTCCTCGTCGCGGGCGGCGCCTTCTACTTCGCCATCGCGGAGATGCTCGTCTTCCAGCGGCGCGCCGAGGCGTCTTACGACGACCTGAGGCTGCACGTCACCCTCGCCAGCAACGCCAGCCGCTACATGAACGAGGCGGTCAAGTCGGTGCTCCACGGCAGCGTCAGCGCGGAGCTCACGAGCGCGGGCGAGGCCACGGCGCGCGATCTCGACTCCATCGAGGCGCGCAAGAGGGCGATGAGCGCCGACGCGGAGATCAGGGAGACCGACGAGGAATCGTCGGAGGAGATCGAGCACATCCACTTCATGCGGGAGAGCTTCGAGCGCATCGCCGAAGGCGTGGCGGCCACGATCCATGTCGAGCGCGAGCGCACGAACGAGCGACACGAGATGTTCGTGAAGCTCTCCGACCGCGAGTACAAGGCGGGGTTCCTCCCGCACATCAGCGCGGCCGTGCACGACGCGGAGCGCGACGTGGCCAGGATCCTCGACGACGAGCGTCACCTCCGGGCGCGGATAGCGTTGCTCGGCGCGGCCGCGACCGGCGGCGCGCTGATCGTCCTCGTCGTGCTGCTCGGGCGGCTCCTCCGCTCGGTGGACCGCGGCTTCAACACGCTGATCGACGGCTCCCGGCGGCTCGCCCGGGGGGATCTCGAGCTGCGCCTCCCCGAGCTCGATGAGCACGAGTTCGGCCGGATGAGCGCGGCGTTCAACCACATGGCGTCCAGCCTGCGCGCCGCCCAGGAGGCGAGGATGCGCATGGAGAAGCTCGCGGCGGTGGGGCAGCTCGCGGCGAGCGTCGGGCACGACCTGAGGAACCCGCTCGGCGCCGTCCGGAACGCGAACCATTACCTCAAGAAGCGCCTCGCCGGGACCGAGCTCGGCGCGGAGCCCCGCGTGACGCAGTTCCTCTCGATCATCGAGAAAGAGCTCGCGGCGTGCACCAAGATCATCGGCAACCTGCTCGACTTCGCGCGCGAGCGGCGGCCGCGCTTCGCGGCGTGCGCGCTGAGGCCCCTCGTGGACGACGCCATCTCGGTCGTCGAGATCCCGCCGCGCGTGCGCATCGACAACGACGTGCCGGACACGCTCCCCGTCGTGGAGATCGACAAGGACCAGTTCCGGCAGGTGCTCGTGAACCTGATCCAGAACGCGGCCGAGGCGATCCCGGCCGAGCGCGAGGGGCGCGTGCGGATCGCCGCGGAGCGGACGGGCGACGGGGTGACGCTCTCGGTCGTCGACGATGGGACGGGCATCTCGGAGGAGACGCTCGCGCGGATCTTCGAGCCGCTGTTCAGCACCAAGCTGAAGGGGACGGGCCTCGGCCTGGCGATCAGCGCCGGGATCGTGGAGCGGCACGGCGGCACGATCGCGGCGACGAGCGCGCTCGGCAACGGCACGACCTTCGTCGTGCGGCTGCCGGTGCGCGAGGAGCCGGAGGCCGCGGAGCCATCCCTTTCGCCGACCGGAACTCAGGGCGCATGACGGGGGGGCAAGCCATGCAGGTGCAGGAGGCCGCGCAGCGGGGCAAGCGGGTGCTCGTGATCGACGACGAGGAGGGCATGCGCGTCACGCTCGCCGCCAGCCTCGAGCTCGAGGGCTACGAGGTGGTGGAGGCGAGGGACGGCATCCACGCTCTCGAGCTCGTCCGGCAGCAGGCGTTCACGCTGGTCATCAGCGACATCCGCATGCCCGGGCTCAACGGCGTCGAGACGTTCCGGGAGCTCAAGAGGATCCAGCCGGAGCTCACCGTCGTGCTGATGACCGCGTTCGCGCTCGAGAAGCTCATCGAGGAGGCGATCGCCGAGGGGGTGTACACGGTGATCCACAAGCCGTTCTCGATGGACCACCTCGCGCGCATCGTCGCTCGCGCGGTGGACTCGCCGGCCGTCCTCGTGGTGGACGACGTCCCGAAGGTCGCCGACTCGATCGTGGCCGTCCTCCGGGCCGCGGGGCTGTCGGCCCTCGCCGTCCACGATGGGCGGGCCGCCGTCCAGTACGTCAGCGAGCGGGGCATCGATGTCTGCGTGCTCGATCTCGTCATGCCCCATCAGGACGGCGTCACGACGTGCGCGCAGATGCGGGGGCTGAAGAAGCGCGTCACGGTGATCGCCATGACCGGCCACGCGGTCCCGGAGATGGTCAGCGCGATCATGAGCAAGGGCGGGTACGCGTGCCTGCACAAGCCGTTCGACGCGCACGAGCTCATCCACACGATCGCCCGCGCGCGCGGGGACGCGGCGCAGGGATGAGCGCGCGCGCCCACCTCATGCGGGCGCGCGCGTGGCTGGCGAGGGGACCTCGCCGAGCCACGCGCGGGCGAGCGCGAGCGTGCGGGCGTTGGCGGAGACGTCCTCCAGGAAGCCTCTCCTGAACGCGGGGTCGCCGATCCGGTCGGCGCGCGCGAGCAGATCGTCGCGCGCCGCGCGGAGGATCTCGCGGGCCTCCTCGACGTCGCCCTTCGCGCGGAGCGCCTGGGCGTAGAGCGCCGGGAGCGCCTCCTGACGAGGCGTGAAGACCGCGCCCGCGCGCCGCTCCGCCGCGAGCGCCTCGCGGGCGAGCGCGGCCGCTTCCTCCGCGCGCCCCTGCCGGAGCCGGATCTCGGCCATCAAGGACAGGTGCGTCGCCTGGAGCGGCGGCATCAGCGCGGACGGGTCCCCCACCGCGCGGAGCTCTTCCTCCGCCTCGACCAGCTCGCCAAGGAGGCAGCGCGCCTCGACGCGGAGCAGGCGCGTCGCCGCGCTGCGCCGCCTGGCGATGGGCGTCGTGGCTTCCCGCTGGAGCGCGGCGCCGGTTTGCGCGAGCGCCTCCGTGAGATTTCGCCGCTCGAGGAGCGTGACGATCCGGAACGTCAGCGCGCGGCTCGAGACGAAGCCGGGCGCGCCCTCGGCGGTGAGCACGCGATCGAGGTGCCGCTCGGCGGCGTCGAAGGCGCCGAGCCACACGCAGTCCATGGCCGCGAGCACCGACGCCACGAGCCCGTAGAGCTGATGGCCGAGCGACTCGAAGTGCCGCACCACGGCGAGGTGCGCGTCGAGCGCCCCCCACGGGTCGCGCGCCGCCTGGCACAGCCAGGCGCCCCGCGCGACCTGGGCGCAGACCTCGGCGCGCGGATCGCCCGCGAGCTCCTTGGCGACGTCGCTCTCGAGTCGGCTCAGGTACCGCTCGGCCAGCGCGGGCATCCCTTCCCACAGCAGGCAGAGGACGATCCGGCAAGCGAGCTCCGCTCCCTGAAGATCGGCGGGGAGATCCGCTGGATCGAGCCGCGGGAGCAGCGCGTCGAGCGCCCCTCGGTCGTCGAAGCTCACGATGTAGCTCAGCGCGCCGATCAGGGCGCGCCGGTAGGTGTGGCTGCCGGGAGCGGAGGCCTCGAGCGCCCGGAGCGCGGCCCTGTAGGCCTCGTCGTGGGCGTCGCTCCAGAGCAGGCCGTCCATCTGGCGGACGTGGAGGGCGGCCAGCGTCTCCCCCGTGGCCCCGCAGTCGAGCCCCTTCTGGACGCGCGTGAGCATCGCGGGCACGTCGGCGCCGCGCAGGGCCAGCTCGGCCGCGCGCAGGTACTGCTCCGCGGCGCGCGCCGGGTCGTCGCCCCGCGCGAAGTGCTCGGCCAGCACCATCGGATCCTGCTCGCCGGCCTCGATCAGCCACTCGCCGGCGAGCCGGTGGCCGAGCGCCCGGTCGCGATCCGTCAGCATCGCGTAGGCCCCCTCCCGCAAGAGCGGGTGGCAGAAGGCGATCTCCTCCTCGCCCGCGAACCGGGAGCTCGGCCGGCGCTCGATGATCTCGCGCTCGACCAGCTCGGCCCACGCGTCGCGCTCGCTCGTCCCCGGCGTCCCGGCGCCGAGCAGCGCGCGCACGCCGCCCACCCAGGCGACCTCCCCGAAGACGCTCGCCGCCCGCAGCTGCCGCCGCGCCTCGAGCCCGAGCGCCGCGAGGCGCGCCTCCGCCATGCCCAGCACCGTCTCCGGCAGCGCGCCGCCGCGACCTTCCGCCAGGGCCCGGATGAGCTCCTCGAGATAGAAGGCGTTGCCTCCGGCCCGCTGGATGAGGGCGGCGATCTCCCCGGGCGCGCGCTGCCCGCCCGCGCCGCCGAGCGCGCTCCGCACGAGCTGCTCGGCCGCGCGGGCGGGCAGCTCGCGCAACCGGAGCTCCGAGAGGCCCCGCTCGGCCCAGAGCCTCGGGAACACCGCGTGAACCTCGGGCCGGGCGAAGGCGAGCACCGCGTAGGGCCGGTCGCCGAGCTCCCGCAGCGCCCGGTCGAAGATCCCCATCGAGGGCGCGTCTCCCCAGTGGAGATCCTCGAGCACGACGAGCACGGGGCGCGCGCCCGTCACGGCCCGCGCGTAGTCGAGGTACGCTCGCTGGATCCCCTCGGCCATCATCGCCGGGTTGTGCCGAGCGGCCCGCAGCGCCGGCAGATCCTCGTCGGGGAGGGGGGCGACGCCGAGCAGCTCGCCGAGGAACCCGGCCACCCGTAGCCCTTCCTCGCCCGAGAACAGCGGCGCGAGGGCCTGCGCGAGCTTCCGTCGCCGCACGTCGACGGCCTCGCCCGCGACGATCCCGAGCGCGCCCCGCAGCGATCCGGCGAGCATCGCGAACGCGGCGCCCGTGCCGATGGAGTCGCCGCGGACGACGCTCAGGCTCACGTCGGGGTGGCGCTGGCGCAGCACCTCGACGGCCTCGTGGCGCAGGCGCGATTTGCCCATGCCCGCCGCGGCGGTCACCAGCGCCACCGCGGCGCGCCGCTCGGCGAAGCTCTCGTCGACAAGGTCGAGCAGGTGGCGCAGCTCCCGCTCGCGTCCGACGTGGGGGCTCGGCTTGCCCAGGAGCTTGCGCGGCCCCTCGCCGATCTCGCGCTCTGCCCTGAGCCAGGAGATCCCGCCCCGCTCCACGACCTCGAAGCGCACGTCGAGCAGGGCGCGCGTCACCGCGTCGATCTGGACGCCCTCGCGCCGGCTCTCCGCGCGGCCGGGCGCGGCGGCCTCGTCGAGCAGGGCGGCCGCCCTGTCCAGCACCTCGCTGAGCGGCGATCGACCCGCCGGCTCGCCCCACCCCGTTACCAGCACGACCGCCGCGCTGGGGAGCTGCGCGCAGATCTGCAGCGCGCAGCGCGCCACGAGCGCCGCCTGGTCGGTCGCGCTGCCCGCGCTCACCACGAGCGTCACCACCATCCCGTCGCCGAGCTCTTCCACCTGCGCGCTCAGCGGCGTGGCCGCGCGGCGCACCACGGCGAGCGCGTTCGGCGGTGACGCGTGCAGATCCAGCGACTCTGTCGACTCGAAGAACGAGGCTTGCGCCGGCCGGACCGCAACGATCGAGACCAGGCGCTTCTCGCCCGTGGTGATGACCGCGCTGGGAAGGGGAGCCGAGGACACCTTGCTCGTCTTCCAGGCGCCGAGCGTGTCCAGGGTGCGCGCCACGGCCGCGCCGTCCTCGGGCCGCGCCGAGGGATCCTTGGCGAGCATCTGCGCGACGAGCTCGTCGAGCGCGTGGGGCACCTCGGGCCGCAGCTCCCTCGTCCTCGGCGGCTCCTCCAGGAGCAGCTTCCACACGAGCGCCATCGGGTGTTGCTTGCGGAACGCCGGCTTCCCGGTCAGGCACTCGTACAGCACGCATCCGAGCGAGAAGATGTCCGCGCGCGCGTCGAGGGTGTCCCGCTCGCCCCGCGCCTGCTCCGGCGCCATGTAGCCCAGCGTGCCCAGCACCGCCTCCGTCCGCGTCAGCCGCTTCGAGGCGTCCGCCAGCTGCGCGATGCCGAAGTCGAGGAGCTTGACCCGATCGAGCGCGCCTTCGACCAGGAAGAGGTTGCTGGGCTTGATGTCGCGGTGCACGATCCCGCGCGCGTGCGCCGCGCCGAGCGCGTCTGCCACCGTCCTCACGAGGGCGATGGACTCGTCGATGCGCAGCTCCTGCCGCGCCAGCCGATCCGAGAGGCTCTCGCCGGAGAGCCACTCCATCGCGAGGTACAGCTCCCCCGTCGGCGCCATGCCGTGCGTCGCGTAGCGCACGATGTGGGGGTGCTCCAGCCGGGAGAGCGTCTCTGCCTCGCGGAGAAAGCGCGCCTGCGCGCGCGCGTCCGCCGCCTTGCGCAGCAGCTTGACGGCGACCACCGTCCCGCTCGAGCGATCGAGGGCCCGGTAAACGGTGCCCATGCCGCCGGATCCGGCGATCTCCGCCAGCTCGAAGCGGCCGTCCAGCAGCCTGCCAGGCAGCATGCGCGTGAAGGATGCACCTTCACTGGAGCGCGAGGCAAGGCGGACGGACGGCGCGACCGTGCCGTGGCGCCCGCGCGATGTGCGAAGGCGAGCTCGGCCGGCGCGGATGCGCGTCGTCCGATTCCGAGCTCCGCGAGGACCCTGGCCCGATCACGCTCCCTCGCTCACGCCGCAACCCGCCTGTCGGGAGGCTGAGCCGCCTCGATGCGTCATGATTCCGGGTCGGCGCCCGACCCGCGCCGGAGCTGCTCCAGCAAGAGCGGCATCGCGCCGGTGCCGGCCGCGAGCAGGCGCTCGTCGATCGTGGCCAGGCCGCAGCGGAACTCGTAGACCCTGAGGTGCGCCTCGTTGTGAAAATACCTGAGGTTCAGGCTGGTCCCCGTGGCGGCGTCGATATCCATGGCGACGATGCGGAACCCTGCTTTCAGCTTGGCGATGAGCACCGCGTTGTTGCCGGGGGCGTGCTCGCTGACCACGTAATCGAAGCCGAGCTCTCGCGTGTACGCGAGGACCCGGCGGACGAACTCCCGGTACAGGCCGCGCCGGCGGTAGTCGGGGTGAACGGCCGAGTGCCACATGCGGTAGGTCTCCGCGTCCTTCTGGTGGCCCGAGAACATGGCCACGACCGCCTCGCCGTCGCGCGCCGCCCAGAAGTCTGCGAGGCGGTGGGCTCCCTCCGACGCCGTGAGGCGGGCGCGGGCGCGCTCCCCCTCCTCGCCGGACAGCGCCCGGAGATTGAAGAAGACCTCGGGCGGGAAATGGCGGAGCAGCTCGGCTTTGTGCAGCGCCCAGTAGGCGTCGGCGTCGGCGAGGCGCTCGAGCGGGTAGAGGCCTGCGAGCGGCTCGCCGAAGTGCTTCTGTCGAATCGGAACGACCCAGTCCCACGCGGTGCTCATGGATCGAGCCCTATCATGCGGCTCGATCCACCCCAAGAAGGCTGTCCGCGGACCCGCTCGATCCGTTCAACGGGCCGATCGCGGCGTGGACCGAGTTGGACAGGAATCGTTACGAAGCGCTGTCACCGCGATGGAGGTCGAGCCGCATGGCGCAGCGCTGCGCCGGGTCGAGGCCCATGCGCGCCTCGTTCCCGAGGATCTCCGCGAGCCGCGGGGGCGTCTCGGCCGGCGACAGCTCGCGGAAGCCCATGGAGGCGTAGAACGGCCCGTTCCAGGGCACGGTCCGGAAGGTGGTCAGGGTCAGCGCCTCCAGCCTCGCGGCCCGCGCCCACGCGATGACGTGGGCGAGCAGGCGTCGCCCCAGCCCTTGCCCCTGGCGGTCGAGGACGACGTCGAGCTCGCGGATGTGGAGCTCCTCGCCGGCCGCCTCGGCGCCCAGGAACGCGATAGGCGTGCCGGCGCCGTCGTCCATCACCCAAAGCGTCCCGGCCCGGAGCGCGCCGCGCCAGCCCTCCGCCGGCGTCGCGTTCGCCAGGGCCTCGACGTCGAGGTCCGTCCCCCGGAATGCGCGGCTCGCCGAGCGCTCGATCTCGGGTAGGTGAGGCAGGTCGGACTCGACGGCAGGTCGAATGAACGTCGATGTCATCGGGGCTGCGCAGGCTAGGCAGTCACGGGCCCACCCGCAACATCGGGGTGCGACGGCGCTCCGGGGGAGGGCGACCCCTGGGGGGTCGTCGATGCCGCATGCCGCACGCCGCACGCCGCACGCCGCGGCTCCTCGGGCCGCCCCGGACGAAAGTGCGGCGTCGATTGAACGTTCCGGGACCGTCCGGGAACTGAGGTCCATCCGGTCACGCAGCGGCGCCCCCACGGAGGGAGGCCTGACGCGTGATCGCAAGGAGCCACAGATGACGCTCGTCTCCTCGGCCCGCGCCGCGCGGAGCTCCGCGCCGCGATCCGCCCGGCGCCGGCTCGTGAAGCCGCTCCTCGGCCTCGCGGTCTTCGCGGCGCTCTTCGTCGTGCTCGCGTGGCGACTCGACAGGCCCTCTGTGGCCGCCGGGCCGCTCGACGCGGCGGCCGGCAACCCGCTCGGCCAGCTCTCCCGCGCCGCCGCCGACCGCGCGCCCATCGCCGGCCTCGTCGAGGAGCGGCTCCCGGCCGGCCCGTACACCTATGTCGCCGTGCGCAGCGGCGAGAGCCTCACATGGGCTGTCACCGTCGGCGACGCGCCGCCTCCCGGCACACCGGTGCAGGTGCGGAGCATGGGTCGCAAGGCGAACTTCCACTCACGCCGCCTCGCGCGGACGTTCCCGGAGCTCGTCTTCGGGATCGTCTCGCGCGCTGACTGAGCCCCGACAACGGACACAGACCTCCGGCGACGGACAGAGCAGAGAGGACCATGACCATGACGACACGTGGATTCGACAAGATGCTGAGCGTGACGATCGATCGCTCGCTCCTCGGGCGCGCGCTCGCCGCCGCCGTCATCGCGGCGCTCGGCGCGCTCCTGTCGGGGTGCAGCTCCGATTCCGACGGGAAGACGGCCGACGCTCCCCTCGCCGAGTGCACTGGGGGCGTGCTCGAAGCCGATCTGGAGGCGGACACGCTGAGCGGGCCCGGCGTCGATCCGGAGACCGGGAAGCTCCGGCCGCCTCCGGAGGGGTCGTCGTACACGGTCAGCGCGACGTACGGGGTTCCACGGCGGGGCGAGGCCGTGATGGAGCGATACGGGCAGATCTTCGGGGCGATCCAGGCGGACCTCGCGTCACAGCCCGGCCTCCTGGCCCTCCAGCTGGGCCAGTCGCCGTCCTGTGGCTCCGGGCGCACGCTGGCCGTGTGGGCCTCGACCGACGCGATGTACGAGTTCGTCATGGGCCAGGCCCACCTCGCGGCGATCGACGCCGCGGACGACCTGCTCGAGCCCACCTATGTGGTCACCCACTGGGAGACGGCCGAGACCGATGGCATCTCGATGGCCGAGTCGGTCCGTCGCATCCGGGCGCTCGACGCCCGTGCGCCCTGAGCCGACGCGGCGGCGGCGGCGCCCTGCGCGCGCCGGCGTCGCCTGCACCGGCGGGGCGAGCCCCCGGGCTCAGCGGGCGGCCGCGCGCTGCCCGCTGAGGCGGCTCATCGCGTAGGCGAGCCCGCTCTGGAGCGTGCCTTGCGTGGTGATCCGGCCGAAGTCGATGCCCAGGCCGACCAGCGTCCTGGCGATCTCCGGGCCGATGCCCACCATCACGCTCCGGCAGCCGAGCAGCTCTGCCGCCTGCACGGCGCGCACCAGGTGGCGCGCCACGGCGGAGTCGATCACCGGCACGCCGGTGATGTCGAGGATCACGAACTCCGCGCGCCGCTGCCCGATGGCCGCGAGCAGGCTCTCCAGCGCCTGGGACGCGCGCCGATCGCTCATCTCGCCGACCAGCGGGATGAGCAGGATCCCCTCCCAGACCTGGATGACCGGCATGGCCACGCGATCGAGCAGCTCCGCCTGCATCTGGATGATCGCGCGCTGCTCCCGGTTCTCGGCCGCGATCCGCTCGGCCTCCATGTGCCGCTGCTTCAGGTCGGTGATGTCCGTGATGAGCCCGCAGAGGCCGACCACCTGCCCTTGCTCGTTCTTCATGGGGAACTTGCGGGTCCAGATCGTGCGCGCCACCCCGTCCGAGCCCGTGGCGCTCTCCTCGTTCTCGCTCGGCTCACCCGAGTTGAAGACGACGTCGTCGTAGCTCCAGAAGACCTCGGCCTGCGCCTTCGGCCAGTAGTCCGGGTCGCTGCGGCCGATCAGATCCTCGTAGCGCTGCCCGATCAACCCGCAGAAGCCCGGGTTGCAGGCGATCCAGCGATGTTGCCGATCTTTGACGAAGATGGGATCCGGGATGGTGTCGATCACGAGCTGGAGCAGCCCGAAGGTCTTCCAGTCCGAGACGTCGATGCAGCGGAGCGTGAACGCCATTCAGCCAAGCCCATCTCCCCCGACCCCGATCCGCCTCTCTTTATCAGCCATCGTGGATGGCCATGCAAGGGCAGAAATGCGGCGGATCACGGCGGAGACCCGCAGACGTGTTGGCGCGCGCGCACCGCTGAGCGTCCACCGAACGTCCACCGAGCGCGCGCGTGTGCCTCGCCTTGCTAACTGCCGCTACATCACGACGCAGGGGGCACCTGGACAGCGAGCGGCGGTGAACCCCCCGCCCCGGCGCGGCTCCGGCGTGACGGTGCCGCGCCGCAGCGACCTCGGCCGCCCCCCCGAGCCCCCTCTCGCGGCGTCGTCGGCGCGGCGATGGCCTCCGTCCAGATTCGACCGCGAGGTGTGATCACTTTGTCGTGGTCCGGGAATTCATCCGGGCCGTTCGGAAAATCTCCTTCCAAAGGAGGCCGCTGCATATATAACTCGCCACCTCGCTCATCGGTTCCCTGCGCTCTGCAGACGATCGCGCGATGGCCCGCCGAGACAGGTGTCCCTGCCCGTCGGGATGCCTCTTGTCGAGGCACGTCGGACCGTAGGGGGCCCCAGGAATCCCGTCCTGCATGAAAATCGTCGATATCCGCGCCACCACCGTCACCGTGCCGCTGGAGGCGCCCCTGCGCCACGCCAACGGCTGTCACTGGGGCCGCTTCGTGCGCACGATCGTCGAGATCGAGGCGGACAACGGGCTGATCGGCCTCGGCGAGATGGGCGGCGGCGGCGAGTCGGCCGAGGCCGTGTTCCGCGCGATGAAGGGCTACCTGGTCGGTCACGACCCCGCCCGCCTCGAGGAGATGCGGTTCAAGATCGCGAACCCGACGGCCTCTCTTTATAACAACCGCACCCAGGTCCTCGCCGCGCTGGAGTTCGCGTGCCTCGACCTGCTCGGACAGGCCTTCGGCGTGCCGGTCCACGATCTCCTCGGCGGCAAGCTGCAGGACGAGGTGCCGTTCGCGTCCTACCTCTTCTTCCGCTACCCGAACGCCGACGGATCAGGCGAGGTGCGGACGCCGGAGCAGCTCGTCGAGCAGGCGAAGGAGCTGAAGAAGAGCCACGGGTTCACCTCGCACAAGCTCAAGGGCGGCGTGTTCCACCCGGACTACGAGCTCGAGTGTTACCGCGCGGTCGCCGACGCCGTGGGCCGGGATCGCGTCCGCTTCGATCCGAACGCGGTCTGGTCGACGGAGCAGGGCATCCGCTTCGGGCAGGCGATCGAGGATCTCAACAACGACTACCTCGAGGACCCCGTCTTCGGCCTCCACGCGATGCGGCGCACCCGCGAGAAGGTGCGGATGCCGCTCGCGACCAACACCGTGGTCGTGGGCTTCGAGCAGCTCGCCGCGAACGTCCTCGACACGGCGGTGGACGTCATCCTGCTCGACACGACGTTCTGGGGCGGCATCCGGCCGTGCGTGAAGGCGGCGGGGATCTGCGAGACGTTCGGCCTCGGCGTCGCCGTCCACTCCTCGGGCGAGCTCGGCGTGCAGCTCGCGACGATGCTGCACCTCGGCGCCGTCATCCCGAACCTCTCGTTCGCCGCCGACGCGCACTATCACCACCTGCGCGACGACGTGATCCAGGGAGGCCCGCTCCCGTACCGGAACGGCCGCATCCGCGTCCCCGCCGGCCCCGGCCTCGGCGTCCGCCTCGATCGCGAGAAGCTCGCTCACTACGCCGAGGAGTACCGCCGGCTGGGCTCCTATCCCTACGACAAGGACCCGCTGCGGCCGGCCTGGTGCGCGACCGTGCCGAACGACCGCTGGGCCGATCCGAAGGACGACCGAATCCCCGAGGTGCCGAGATGACCCTCGCCGAGCGCGTGGCCACGGCCGTCGACGCCGCGCCCATCATCGATCTTCACACCCACCTCTTCGCGCCCCAGTTCCCCGCGCTGAACCTCTGGGGCGTCGACGAGCTCCTCACGTACCATTACCTCGTCGCCGAGGCGCTGCGCGCCGAGCCGAAGGTCACGCCGGAGGCGTTCTTCGCGCTCGACAAGAAGGCGCAGGCCGATCTCGTGTGGGCGTCGCTCTTCGTCCGCCGATCGCCGCTGTCCGAGGCCACCGCGGGCGTCGCGACGGTGCTCGCCGCGTTCGGGCTCGACCCCGCCGCGCCGGATCTGCGCGAGGCCCGCGCCTTCTTCGCCGAGCGCCGGGTCGAGGATCACGTGGAGGACGTGCTGCGGCTCTCGGGCGTGAGCGCGCTCGCGATGACGAACGATCCGACCGACCCGGCGGAGCGCGCGATCTGGGAGTCGGGCGCCACGCCCGATCCGCGGTTCTACACGGCGCTGCGCCTCGATCGGCTCATCCACGCGAGCGATCTCGCGTCCGAGCTCGAGCGGTGGATCGCCCGCATGAGGCCGCGTTACCTGGCGATCTCGGTCAACGAGGTCTCGGCGCCGCCCCGGGCCGTGCTGGACGCGTGCCGCGAGCACGGGCTGCCGTTCGCCATGATGATCGGGGTCCGGCGCGCGGTGAACCCCCGCCTCGGCGTGGCCGGCGACGGCGTGAGCACGGTCGACCTGATCCCGCTCGAGCGGCTCGCCGCGGAGAACCCCGACGTGCGCTTCCTCGTCACGACGCTCGCGCGCGAGAACACGCACCCCCTCTGCGTCGTGGCGCGCAAGTTCGCCAACGTCCTGCCGTTCGGCTGCTGGTGGTTCATGAACAACCCGAGCCTCATCGAGGAGACGACGATGATGCGCCTGGAGATGCTCGGGCCGACCTTCGTGCCGCAGCACTCCGACGCGCGCGTCCTCGATCAGCTCATCTACAAGTGGCGCCACTCGCGGCGGTCGATCGCTTCAGCGCTGACCCGGCGCTACGGGGCCATGCCCGTCCCGCCGACCGACGCGCAGATCGAGCGCGACGCGCGGGCGCTCCTCGGGGGCATCGCGAAGGACTGGCTGGGAGCATGACGAACCTCTTCGACATCTCGGGCCGCACGGCCGTCGTGGTCGGTGGCACCTCCGGCATCGGGCGCGCGATCGCCCTCGGCCTCGCCGAGGCGGGCGCCCACACCGTCGCCACGGGCACCCGCGCGGACCGCGTGCAGGCCGTCGCCGCCGAGATCCGCGAGCGGGGCGTCCGCTCGATCGAGGCGGCGTGCGACGTCAGCGATCGCGCGACGCTCGACGCCCTGCGCGACCGCGTGCTCGAGGCGTTCGGCCGCGTCGACATCCTCGTCAACTGCGCCGGTCGGACCTTCCGGAAGCCCACCGCCGATGTTGGAGAGGCCGAGT
Organism: Sorangium sp. So ce693; assembly: GCF_051521375.1. Taxonomy (NCBI): domain Bacteria; kingdom Pseudomonadati; phylum Myxococcota; order Polyangiales; family Polyangiaceae; genus Sorangium; species Sorangium sp. So ce693. The sequence continues at coordinate 7,695,389 of NZ_CP150347.1, read as the reverse complement.
GGGCCAGCCTGCTCGACACCAACGTCACCGGCATGCTGCGCGCCTGCCAGGCCTTCCATGGCCCTTTGAAGGACAGCGGCCGGGGCCGCATCGTCAACATCGCCTCGCTGTCGAGCTTCGTCGCGTTCCACGAGGTCGCGGCCTACGGAGCGTCGAAGGCGGCGGTGCTGGCGCTCACCCGGAGCCTCGGCGCCGAGTGGGCGAAGCACGGTATCCGGACGAACGCGCTCGTGCCGGGCGTATTCGTGACGGACCTCAACCGCGCCCTCCTCAACGGCACACCGCGCGGGCAGGAGCTGCTCGCTCGCACGCCCCTCGGCCGCTTCGGCGACACGCAGGAGCTGGTCGGCGCGGCCCTCTTCCTGTGCTCTGACGCGGTGAGCTTCATCACCGGCACGAGCATCACAGTCGACGGTGGATTCCTCGCCTCCGGGGTGAACCAATGACCGCAGCGTCTCCCGTGGCCCCGGCGACCGCCGGCGTCATGACCCGCACTCGCTGGACCATCTGCGCGCTCCTCTTCTTCGCGACGACGATCAACTACCTCGATCGGCAGCTGTTCTCCCTGCTGATCCCGTTCTTCGAGAACGAGCTGCGCCTCGGGCCGACGGATCTCGCGCTCATCAACGTGAGCTTCCTGCTCGCCTACGGCTTCGGCATGGTGTTCGTCGGTCGCTGGATCGACCGCGTCGGCCCGCACAAGGGGCTCAGCGCGACGTTCCTGCTCTGGAACATCGCCTCGGCCGGCCACGCCATCGTCGCCAGCTTCGCCGGCTTCGCCGGGATCCGCTTCCTGCTCGGGGTGGGCGAGGCCGGTAACTTCCCGGCCGCCGTCCGCACCGTGGCCGAGTGGTTCCCCAAGAAGGAGAGGGCGCTCGCGACCGGGCTGTTCAACTGCGGATCGAACGTGGGCGCCATCCTGGCCCCGCTCCTCGCGGTGCGCATCGCGGAGTCGTACGGCTGGCGGACCTGCTTCCTCCTCCTGGGCGGCGTCGGCGTCGTGTGGATCGTCTTCTGGGCGCGCCTCTACCGGCGGCCCGAGGAGCACCCGAAGGTATCGCCCGAGGAGCTCGCGCACATCCGCTCGGACGCGAAGGAGGCGACAGGGTCCCTCGGCGTCGGCGAGGTGTTCGGGATGCGGCCTGTCTACGCGGTCGCGGTGGCGAAGTTCTTCACCGACGCCCCGTGGTGGTTCTACCTCACGTGGCTGCCGAAGTTCCTTGTCAGCGAGTTCAACCTGAAGCCGACCTTCATGGCTTACGCGATCCCCGTCGTGTTCCTCGTGGCCGACGGCGGCGCGATCGGCGGCGGCTGGCTGTCGTCGAAGCTCATCGCGGGCGGCCGATCGGTCGGCACGGCGCGGAAGCTCGCGATGCTCGCGTGTGCGCTCTCCGCGGTGCCCGTCATGTCCGTCGGGCTGCTCGTCGATGTCCCGAGCGTCGCGGGCATCCCCACGATCTACGTCGCGGTCGCGATCCTGTCGCTCGCCGCGGCCGCGCACCAGGGCTGGAGCAGCAACCTCTACACGCTCGTCTCGGACGCCCTCCCGCGCCCCGCGATGGCCACGGTGGTCGGCGTGATGACCGCGTTCGGCGTCGTCGGCGGAGCGCTCTTCCAGATCTTCGTCGGCTGGGCGCTCACGGCCACGGGCTCGTACGCCCTGCCGTTCCTGCTCGCGGGGACGCTGTACCTCGTCGGCCTGCTCGCGCTGCACCTCATCCTGCCGCGCGTCGAGCCGGTCGCGCCGAAGCGGCGCGTGCCGAGCGTGGCGGTCGTCGCCGGCGGCCTGGCGATGCTCGCCAGCATCGCAGGGCTGCAGTTCGCCCTCAACCGTCCTGCGTACACCTCTCTCGACCAGTACCGCGCGGCGCGGCAGGCCCAGCTGAAAGCGACGGGCGCGCCGGTCGAGGGCCCCGCCGCCCACGTGGGCTGGATGGACGCGCGCTGGTACCTCTGGCCGACGGCCGCGGGGACCAAGGCGGAGCTCGTCAAGCTCGACCGCGATGGGCGGCCCATCGTCGAGGGGAAGGGCGCTGCCGCCAAGGGCTACACGGGCCCGTCCGCCGCGGAGGTCGAGTCGTCTCGCGCGCCAGGAGGCGATCGGTGATCACCGTCATCGGCGCGCCTCATCGCATCTCCGCGATGGCGGCGGCCCCTTGAACCCTGCTTGTCCACCAGCTCTCCGGCCACGCGGCCCGCACCCCTGCAAGTGATCCATGTCCTTCACGCTCCGTGATCCTTCCACCTGCCGCTGGGATCTCGTCTCCCTCGGCGAGGTCATGCTGCGCCTCGATCCCGGCGACGGGCGGATCTCCACCGCCCGCAGCTTCCACGCCTGGGAGGGAGGCGGCGAGTACAACGTCGCCCGCGGCCTGCGCCGCTGTTTCAAGCTCAGGTCGGCCATCGTGACCGCCCTCGCGGACAACCCCGTAGGCCGCCTGCTCGAAGATCTCATGCTGCAGGGCGGCGTGGATCTCACGCACGTCCGCTGGGCGACGCACGACGGCGTGGGGCGCCTCGTGCGCAACGGCCTGAACTTCACCGAGCGCGGCTTCGGCATCCGCGGGGCGGTCGGCCTCTCGGACCGTGGCCACACGGCCGCGTCTCAGCTGAAGCCCGGCGAGATCGACTGGGATACGATCTTCGGCGCCCAGGGCGCGCGGTGGTTCCACACCGGCGGCATCTTCGCCGCGCTCTCCGAGACCACGCCTTCCGTGGCGAAGGAGGCGATGGAGGCGGCCAGGCGGCACGGCGTCGTCGTCTCCTACGATCTCAACTACCGTCCTTCGCTCTGGAAGTCGATCGGCGGTCAGGCCCGCGCGCAGGAGGTCAATCGAGCGCTCGCGCCGTACGTCGATGTGATGCTGGGCAACGAGGAGGACTTCACGGCTGCCCTGGGCTTCGAGGTCGAGGGCGTCGACGAGGGGCACGCCACCCTGCGCGTCGGCGCGTTCGAGAGCATGATCGAGCGCGTCATCGGGGTATTTCCGAACATCCAGGCGGTGGCGACGACCCTCCGTGTCGCGACCTCGGCGACGCGCAACGACTGGAGCGCGGTGCTGTACCAGGGCGGCCGGCTCTACAAGGCGCCGGAGCGGAAGGACCTGGAGATCTTCGATCGCGTCGGCGGCGGCGACTCGTTCGCATCGGGGCTCATCTACGGCTTCCTGATGGGCATGGGGCCGCAGTGGGCGGTCGATTGCGGCGCGGCGCACGGGGCGCTCGCGATGACGACGCCTGGCGACACGACGATGGCGACCCTCGACGAGGTGCTCAAGGCGATGAAGCTGGGCACGGCCCGGGTGGACCGATGAACAAGCGCTCTGTGCTCGAGTGGATCGCGCGTGGCCGCATCGTCCCTGTGGTGCGCGCCGGCTCGGCCGACGAGGCGCTGCAGGCGGTCGAGGCCCTCCTCGAGGGGGGGATCGACGTGCTCGAGATCACGATGACCGTGCCCGGCGCGGTGGAGGTCGTGCGCGAGGTCGCCGCGCGCCACGGCGAGCGGGCGCTGGTCGGCGCGGGGACGGTCCTCGATGCGCGCACCGCCGAGGCGTGCGTCGAGGCCGGGGCGCGCTTCGTCGTCAGCCCTGCGCTCGACGAGGCGACGGTGAGGGCGTGCGTCGCGATGAACGTCGTCCACGCCCCCGGCGCGCTCACGCCCACCGAGGTCGTGGCGGCGCACCGGGCGGGCGGAGATGTCGTGAAGGTGTTCCCCTGCGACGCCCTCGGCGGCGCCTCGTACCTCAAGGCGCTCAAGGCGCCTTTGCCCCATATCCCGCTCATGCCCACGGGCGGCGTGACGCTGCAGAACGTGGGCACCTTCTTCGCGGCGGGCGCGGTGGCGGTCGGCGTCGGCGGCAACCTCGTGGATCTCAAGCTCCTGCGCGACGGGCGGCGCGACGAGCTCGTCGCCCGCGCCCGTGCGTTCTGCGACGCGGGCCGCGCATCTTGAGGAAGCGCGCAGGCGGCGCGCACGCCGTTCGCCGCCTCGACCCCGGCTGCTTCGCCGGGGAGACGGCTGCGGCGCCCGGGCCGTGAGCTGCGCTGTGCGACGTAAAGTTGGCGGAACTCACCATTTGCGGCGTTTGCAGGGGATTCCCGGCGCCATGGATAACCCAGGGGCTTCGAACATGAATCAATCGAAGGTTGCGAACCTAGTCGGTGCGTCGATTTTCTTCGTGGCGGCAGTCGCGCACGCCCAGACTCCCCCGCCGGCGCCGGACGCGGCCGCTCCGCAGGCCGCGGCGCCGGCCCAGCCGACGGACGCGCAGGCGCCGGCCACGCCGCCTGCGGGCGTGGCCGCTCCGGCGGCGCCGGCGGCGGAGGCCGTCAAGCCGGCCTCCAAGGATCCCGTTCCGGTGACCTCCAAGTGGAAGGCCACGATCTACGGGATGGCGGAGTTCGACATCATGCACGACTCCACCCAGAGCTTCGGGGAGTCGGTGGGTGCCACGGTGATCCAGCGCGAGGACACCTACGCCGGCTCGCACGGCCGCACGCACTTCACGGCGCGGAACTCCAGGTTCGGCGTCAAGGTGAGCGCGCCCGAGGTGTCCGGTATCAAGGCCACGGCCATGCTGGAGCTCGACTTCTTTGGCAACCAGCCGCCCACCGTCTCCGAGGCCTCGCTGGTGAGCAGCGGCACCTTCCGTCTGCGTCAGGCCAACATCAAGGTCGAGTCGGACTACGTCGATCTGTTGATTGGACAGGGCTATCACCTGTTCGGGTGGCAGCCGTACTTCTTCCCGGCCACGACGTCCTTCTTCCCGGTGATGAACCAGGTGTTCGGGCGGATGCCGCAGCTGCGCGTCGGCCACAGCTTCAAGGGGGACGCCGCCAACGTGGAGCTCGCCGCCGCCGTCCTCAAGCCGCCGCAGCGCGACTCCGAGGTGCCGGACATGCAGGCGGGGTTGAAGGTCGGCTTCAACGGCTGGAAGGGGATCCACACGCTCGGCGCCGGCGGGATGCTGCACGACCCGCTGACGCTCGGCGTGTCGGGCATCTTCCGCAAGTTCAGGGTCAACGAGCACGCGGCGGCCCCTGTCGAGTCGAGCTCGGCCAACGGCTACGGGATCTCCGTCGATGCGCTGCTCCCGATCATCCCGGCCAAGTCGCTTGAAGAGTCCGGCAACGCGCTGACGTTGACCGGCTCGTTCTTCACGGGCACGGGCATCTCGGACGTTGTCGGCGTCGCGAGCAACGTGCCGCACCCGGCGCTCCCGGAGGAGGGAGCGACCTATACGCCGAACATCGACAACGGCCTCGCTGTGTACGACGCGAACAACAAGCTGAAGACGATCGGCTGGACGGGGTTCATGGTCGGGCTCCAGTACTATCTGCCGCCCTCGGGGCGCTTCTCCATCTCCGGCAACTACACCCAGGGCTCGAACGACCGGGTGACGGAGGAGAACGGCTACGGCGCGCTCCGCACGGCCTTCCACAAGTCGCGCTACATCGACGGGAACCTGTTCGCCGACATCACGCCGGCGATCCGCGCGGGCCTCTCGTTCCAGTACTCGGAGCAGACGTTCGCGGACGACGTGACCGCGACCAACGAGCGTATCAAGCTGTCCCTCTACAGCTTCTTCTGAGCGACGACGGCGGGCGGGGAGCGTACTATCGCTCCCGACCGACCATGGATGCCGTCACGACCTACGAGGTCTTCTCCGCCGCGCAGTGGGCCGGCCTGCGCGCGGCCACGCCGCTCCCCCTCACCGAGGCCGACCTCGTGGTCCTCCGGAGCCTCAACGATCGGCTCTCGCTCGACGAGGTCGCGACGATCTACTTGCCGCTCTCCCGGCTGCTCAACCTGCACGTCGGCGCGGCGCAGCAGCTCCGCCGCGTGAAGGACACATTCCTCGGCCGCCCCGTCGGGCGGCGGCCTTTCGTGATCGGCATCGCGGGTTCGGTCGCGGTGGGCAAGAGCACGACCGCGCGCGTGCTGCAGGCGCTGCTCGCGCGGTGGCCCGACCACCCGCGGGTGGATCTGGTGACCACCGACGGCTTTCTGTACCCCAACGCGGTGCTCGCCTCGCGCGCCGGCCTGCACCGCAAGGGGTTTCCAGAGAGCTACGATCTGCGGCGGCTCGTGCAGTTCCTCGCCGACCTGGAGGCCGGCGTCGAGGCGATCGACGTGCCGGTGTACTCGCACGCCACCTACGACGTGGTCGTCGGGAAGGCGCAGACCGTGAGGCAGCCCGACATCGTGATCCTCGAGGGGCTGAACGTCCTGCAGGGCCCTGACCGCACCGCGGCGATCGCCGTCAGCGACTTCTTCGACCTCGGGATCTACGTCCACGCGGACGAGGCCGACCTCGAACGATGGTACATCGAGCGCTTCCTCGCGCTGCGGGCCACGGCGTTCCGCGACCCGACCTCCTATTTCCACCGCTATGCCGCGATGGACGACGACGAGGCGCGCGCGTTCGCGTTGCAGATCTGGCGCACGATCAACGGCCCCAACCTCACCGAGAACATCCTGCCGACGCGCGCGCGCGCCGACGTCGTGCTCGAGAAGGGGCCTGACCACGCGGTGCGCGCCGTGCAGCTCCGCCGGCTCTGATCCAAGAGGAGGATTGTCGCCATGGATTGGAAAGAGAGTTGTCGCTCCCGCCTCCGCCAGCACCTCGACGTGCACGGTGACATCGCTCCGCCGTGGGAGCGCTTCCCCGACTACGAGCGCTACACGATCGGCTGGCGGATGGGCTCCGGTGAAGACTGGATGGGGATGTGGGGCGTCTTTCTCGAGCAGCTCGCGCCGGACCGCGAGACACGCATCGCCTACCTGCGACGCCACCCTCCCGCGCCGATCACCTGGGCAGAGGCCGTTCACAAGGTGTTGCACCCGGCGGATGATCGGGCAGAGGACGAGGACGACGAGGAGGCGGAGGACGGCGACGAGGAGGACCCTATCGCGGCGGCCTCGCGTCGCTCGGCGCTCCTGGAGCAGGGGCTCATCGCGGTCGACGTCTCCTTCACCATATGGCTCAGCCAGCAGGACGGCGTGCGTTGGCCCTGGGAATCGTACGAGACGCCCGAGAAGGCGGCCCGCTACAACACCCGCGAACTCTGGTTCTGGTCGCGCCAGGTCGCCGAGCTGCGGAGAGGCGACGGATGGGCGTCTCCCGCCGTGCCGGAGGGGTGGCGAGCGTGCGCGACAGCGCTCGCGAGCGGCGACGCAGATCCGATCGAGCCTCGCAACGGGCTCCTTTCGCTGGCTCGACTGCTCTGCGCCGGATACGTCAAGGCGCCTTGGCAGCTCGGCCTGGAGCCCACCGACTTCGCCGATTCTTTTGAGGACGACATGGGTTATGTCGACGCGTTCCGCTTGTGGGGAATGTCTGCCTTCGATGACGCCCACCAGCTGGGTCGTTACCTCGAGGCCACCCGAGTCGCGCCGGGCTGGGAGGCGTGGATAGCGGAACATTTCCCCGTGGATTGAACGGCGGACCCGGTCTGACCCACTCGCCCTGGGTCAGCTGACGCAAGCTGGGTCAGGTCGCCACACAGGCCGACGCAACCGGGGTCAGGTCGCCTCCTGGGCCGGGGGGCGCCCAACCTGGGTCGGGTCGGTGGCGCCGGAGGCGTGGCCGAGCGGGCCAACAACTTGGCCGTACGGGCAAAGGCCGGCTCCAGCCGCGGGGCGTAGCTTCCCGGCATGCTGCTCGCCGCTCACCGCACCTCGCGCTTCCCTCGGACCCGCGCCCTCGTGGCCGCTGCCCTGCTGGTCGGGCTCGTGGCCGCCGGCAGCAGGCTCGGCTTCCACTCCGCCGCGCATCCTGGGACGCACGCTGACCTGAACGCCGCGGGAGACGCGCCGCCCGGCAGCCCGCTCGGCGATCTATCGAGATCCCTCGGCGACCTCGCGCCCGTTGTCGGCGTCGTCGAGGAGCGGCTCGCAGCGGGGAGCTATACCTACCTCGCCGTGCGGCCGGACGGCGGCAGCCCGATGTGGGCCGTGACCCTCGGCAGCGGACAGCCGGTGGGCGCGCGCGTCTCGGTCAGGAGCTTCGGCCGGCGCACGGAGTTCACGTCTCGCCGCCTGCAGCGGACCTTCCCCGTGCTCGTCTTCGGCGTGGTCTCGCCCGTGCGCGTCGACGAGCGCTGATTTGCACCCGACAACATCACTCACTTCCCTGTCATGAGGTCCATCATGTCTCGAATCGATTTTTCCCTCTCTCGCGTCGCGCTTGTCCCGTTCCTCGTCGCGGTCGCAGCCCTCGTCCCGGCGTGCGGCGCGGACGACCAGCAGGGGACAACTGGCAACACGGGCGGCGGCTCGGGCACGCAGACCGCCGCCTCCGAGTTCACGTGCACAGACGACGACCTGCAGAGCGCGCCGTTCGGCGGGCCCGGGTTCGGGGACGGCGCGCCCACGGGCGCCGCGCAGGACTCCTATGTTGTCTCGTCGACCCTGCTCTGGATGAAGCCCGACGAGGCGGCCCAGCGGAGGTTCGGCGAGCTGATGGGGCCCATCCTCGCCCAGCTGCCCGCGCAGGAAGGCCTGATCGGATTCACGCTCGGAACGTCGGCGAAGTGCGGCTATGCAAGGACCATCACGGTGTGGAAGGACGAAAAGGCGATGGGGAAGTTCGTGATGTCGGACGCCCACCTCTCGGCGATGAGCGCGGCGAGCGCGGTCAGCGTCCACGGCGTCGTGACCCAGTGGACCGTCGGCGCGGGGGATCTCCCGCTGTCGTGGGAAGCGGCGAGAGAGAAGGTCGCCGCCGCCGAGATATCGTACTGAGGCCGGGCGCGCTCGACGGCCGCGGCCCGAGGCCCCGCGCCAGGCGGGCCATCGCCCCGGCGGTCAGCCGTCGTCCGCCGCGCGGTCCACGCCCGCGGCGGCGCGGCGCCCCCGGCCGCCGCGCGTGTCCTCACGGAACCGGCCGGGCGTCCTCCCGGACCAGCGCTTGAAGGCCCGCGCGAAGGCCGTCACCTCCGAGAACCCCAGCACAAAGGCGATCTCCGACATCGATGTGTCGCTCTCGCGGAGCAGCTCCTCGGCGGTCTGACGGCGCACCTCGCCGACGAGCTGCCGCAACGTCGTCCCCTCGTCCTCGAGGTGCCGCCGCAGCGTGCGCTCGCTCGTCCCGAGCCGCCGCGCGACGGCGGTCGCCGACGGCTCGCCCGAGGCGAGGAGGTGCGCGATGACGTCACGCGCCCGAGCGGACATGGGCGACGCGTCGACGACGCGACGGCGGCGGAGCTCCTCCGCGTGCTGGTGGAAGAACGCGCTCAGGGCCGGGTTCGCGTCGCGAGGCACGAGGTCCAGCAACGACGGTGGGAAGGCAAAGCCATCGCGGGGCGCGTCGAACTCGACAGGGCAGCGGAAGAAGTCCCGGTGCGCCGCGAGATCGCGCGGCGCGGCGTGGCGGAAGCAGACCCGGAGCGGCGAGAACTCGACGCCGGCGCACTGGCGGAAGCAACGGATGTACACCGCCAGGCTGCACTCTGTCGCGACGCGCGCGCCGAGCGTGAAGCGGGGCGAGCGGTGCATCTCCGCGAACGGAGCGTCCCGGTCCGTCGTGGTATCGGTCACCCAGCGCGGTGTATCCTGCAGGAGCACCATGTAGCGGTCGACACGGTCGAGCGCCTCACGGGCGCTCGCGCTCGTCATGACCGCGAAGCCCATGACGTGCATCTCCTCCATGCGCGTCCGCGCGGCGAGGCAGATGGGCGCCCCGGGATCGTCGAGCGCGCGTACCAGGTGCGCCCACAGGGCGTCGAACGACGTCACCGGTATGCGGCTGTCCGCGTCGGTCAGCGACTCGGCGGAGACGCCGGCGACCTCGAGAAGATCGCCGTGGCGGAGCCCGCGAGAGGCGGCATACGAGATCACCCGGCCGACGATGGCCATGGACACCGTGGGCCGCGACGGGGAAGACGGCATGGACGAGCGAGCCTATCTCATCGCGTCGCTCAGCCGGGCCGCCTGCGTCGCCAGGTAGTTCTGCTCCGGGATGCTCGTCGTGCGGCTCGCCGCGCGCCTGTAGTGCGCGATCGCCGCCTCGCGATCGCCGGCCCGCTCCAGGAGGTGCGCGCGGGCGGCGTCGAGGCGGTGATGACCCGAGAGGCGCGCGTCGGCGTCGAGCTCCTCCAGCAGATCGAGCCCCGCCCGAGGGCCGTGCACCATCGCGGTCGCGATCGCGTGGCTGAGCGCCACCATGGGATTGTCGGACATCCGCATCAGCACGCCGTACAGCGCCAGGATCTGCGGCCAGTCCGTGTCCTCGGCCCGCGCCGCCTCGTCGTGCACCGCCGCGATCGCGGCTTGCACCTGGTACGCGCCGATCGAGCCCCTCGACAGCGCCGCCGTGACGAGCGCGACGCCCTCGGCGATCGCGCGCTGATCCCACAGGCCTCGATCCTGCTCCGCGAGCGGGATCAGCTCGCCCAGAGGCCCGGTCCGCGCCGCGCGCCGCGCGTCGGTCAGGAGCATGAGCGCGAGGAGGCCCGCGACCTCGCCGTCGTCCGGGAGGAGCGCGTGCACGGCGCGCGTCAGGCGGATCGCCTCGCCCGACAGATCGTCGCGGTGCAGCGCGGGGCCGGAGCTCGAGGTGTAACCCTCGTTGAAGATCAGGTAGAGCACGTGCAGGACGGCGCCGAGGCGCTCCGCGCGCGCCTCGGGCGTCGGCCGCTCGAACGGCACGCCGGACGCCTTGATGGTCTGCTTGGCCCGGCTGATCCGCTGCGCCATGGTCGCCTCCGGGACCAGGAACGCCCTTGCGATCTCGGGGGTCGTCAGGCCGCCGACGGCGCGCAGGGTCAGCGCGATCGCGGACGGCGTGGACAGCGCGGGGTGGCAGCACATGAACAGCAAGGTGAGCGTGTCGTCCTCGAGCGGCGCCTCGTCGCTGTCGGCGGCGAGGGCGATCTGCAGCTCGGGCGGCACGAGGCTGACCACGATCGCCTCGCGGCGCCGGCGCGCCGCCTCGCTCCGGACGTGATCGGCGATGCGCCGCGACGCGACGTGGATCAGCCAGGCGCGCGGCTCGTCGGGCACGCCCTCGCGCGGCCACTGCGTGGCCGCCGCGATCAGCGCCTCCTGGACCGCGTCCTCCGCGGCGCCGAAATCTCGGAATCGCCGCATGACGGCGCCGAGCACCTGCGGCGCGAGATCGCGCAGCAGGCGCTCGGCCGTGGGGCCCTGGGACGGAGAGGCCACTAGAGATCGACGGGCGGCGCGCTCATCACCTCTCGCACCTCGATTCCCATGTTGAGCGGCGCGCCGCCGGGGCCGGGCGCGGCGGACGCCTGCGCGGCGATCTCGTATGCCCGCTCGGGGCTCTCGACGTCCACGATCCAGTACCCGGCGAGGAACTCCTTGGTCTCCGGGAACACCCCGTCGGTGATCGGCGCGCCGTCCTTGCCTGCGCGCACGAGCTTGGCCTGGTCGGGCCCCGCCAGGCCCTCGGCCGCCACGAGCTCGCCCGACTCGCTGAGCTTCCTGTGGAAGCTCTTCATGAACGCGATGTGCGCCTGGAAGTCCTTCTGCTGCCAGTTGGCGACCTGGTACGGCCCCCCGCACGGGGTGTTCATCATCAGGATGTACTTCATGATCGGCTCCTTTTCTTCGCTGCCGCCCTGGGATCGGGCGCGCCTTCGTGGGGATGTCGGAGCCGAGGGCGGGTCCTCGACATCCCGGGCGACGATAGCGAAGAAATCCGGAAGCCGACACAAAGGACGGCCGTGTGTGAATGTGGGTGCGCTGAAGGCGCCAGCGGGGGTGTGCAGGTCTGTCGTCGCGAGCGTCTGTCCTCCACGGCGTGATGTGCTCCACGGTCGCAGGTGGTCGGTAGAGGAGGGTCGATGTGCTCTGTCTTCGCAGGGCGCCGACCGCGAGGCGGCCCATCACGGGCGGATTCCGCGGGTGACGTCCGGCGCGCCTCCAAGCGACCACTCTGCTGACGAGGCGCTCGGGCGTGGTGATTCCGCGCGTCACCGGCCGTCGTGATCGGTGAGGCGCGCGCCGGCTGACCGCCCTGCGAGTCGACTCCTTGGCTCGGGCGCGGGACATGCACCCTCACGCTCCGATTCTCACGGATGCATCAACCTGGAGGAGCGTCGATGGAGAAGCGTGTTCCGCAAGGGAAACTTGGACGCCGGCGATTCGCCGGCGGCGCGATGGCCACAGCGGGTGCCTCGCTGCTCGCCACACCGAGCCTCGCGCTCCCCGACAAGAGCTACGCGGTCTGCGAGTCGATCGCGCCTCTCGCCCTCCCGGAAGGGGTCGCCTATACGCCCGGCATCTCCGTCGACCGGCGCTCGAGGAAGCCGGTCTTCCTGCCCGCCCCGGGCGCCGGCTATGCAGCGCACGCCATCTCGGAGGTCCTCTTCTGGACGGACCAGATGATGGAACATGCGTTCTTCATCGCGCTGCTCATGCCCGGCGACCACCTCCGCGGGCCCCGGGACGAGGCGCGGCAGTACCAGAACCTCTTCGCCAGGCACTTCCTCGCGGCGCGCGACCGGGGCTATGGTGATTACGGGATCTCCTCGCTCCTCGCCTCGATGCGGCCGAGCGTCCAGCGGTTCATCGAGTACAAGCGCCGCATGCAGCGCGCGCAGGAGAGCGGCTCGCTCCGGAGCCTCGTCTGGCCGCTCTTCTTCGACCACATCGCGCGGGAGGCCGAGCGCTTCGTCGCCCGGCTCGATCGGCTCGCGTACGGCAACACCGCGCTCGAGAGCGACGAAATCGGGGCGTTCTGGACGACGATCATGGCGGAGCACCTCGAGTTCATCGCGCACCTGCTCGACCCGCAGGAGCGCGCGCTCATCGACCAGGCGACCGCGCGCGCCGGGCAGCTGTACCAGGCGCACGAGTTCCGCGTCGAGAGCGGGCAGCTCGCGACGATGGCCGACGAGGTCATCGACTTCAAGACGGCCGCGGAACAGGGCATCGAGACGGGGCAGATCAAGAGCATCATCGAGCCGACGCTCGCCGATCACGTGCTCCGCGAGGCGGTGAGGTTCTCCGACGAGGTCAGGCGCGCCCAGTGACGCCCGGGGCGCCGCGCGGCGGCGGCGAGCACGGCCCTCGTCCGGGCCGCCGCGCGCTGCCGCCTGTACAGCGGCCGCTCGGTGGGATTACCCTGGTCGCGGGCCGAGCGGAGCTCTCCGCCGAGCCCGCGGCGCAGAGGCGGTGTCGGAGGGGTGCCATGGATCTGGCGGTGGTCGACGAGGGCGGTGTGCAGTTCGTGGAGGGGTCGCCGGACCACGGGCTCATGGCGAGCGTCCGCGACGTCGACCGCGTGATCGAGGCCTGTTTTTCGGGCGGCGTGCGGTGTGCGCTCCTCCACCCGGCGAACCTGACGGCGGCCTTCTTCGACCTCAGCTCAGGGGAGGCTGGGGAGATCCTGCAGAAGCTGAGAAACTACTGGATCCGGCTCGCGGTGGTGTGCCCTCCGGGGGCCGTTGATTTCAGCAGCCGGTTCGGGGAGATGGTGGCCGAGGAGCGCCGCGGCCAGCATTTCGGCGTGTTCGAGGCGCGTCACGCCGCGATCGCGTGGCTCGGCCAGACGTAGCCCTGGCGGCCCGGCCGACAGCGCCTCTTGCGCCATCGCCGCCTCCGGCGCAGCCAGACCTCGATCTCGAGCGCTCACCACGCAGGCGGGATCACTGGCCGCGACCGAGGAAGTCCATGAGCCAGGCCATGGCCGGCCGCATCGTGCCGTCCGGGTGCATGAGGCCCGTGCTGTCCCGCCAGGTGGAGCCGACGATGTAACCGTACAGGGTGATGCCTTTGACGGCGCTGTGGTTGTAGAGCATCGTGAACTGCTCCTCCATCACCCTGCGCTGCTCGTCGTCGTCCGCGATGTCGATGTCGAGCTCGGTGATGTACACGGGCAGGCCCATGGCGGCGAACCTGTCGAGGAAGCCCTTCACGGTGCCGGCGTCCTTCTTGTACACGTCGTGGGCCTCCGCGCCGACGGCGTCGATCGGGGCGCCCGCCTCCAGCGCCGCGCTCAGCGTCGCGACGAAGCGGTCGTGGTCGCTCTGGTACTCGATGATGTTGTAGTCGTTGAGGATCAGGGTCGCGTCCGGGCAGAACTCGCGAGCCCACTTGAAGGAGTTGACGATCCAGTCAACTCCGCTCTCGCCGTCGCCGCCGATGGCGCTCTTGAAGGAAGGCGTGGTGTGGGGCGGCGGCTCGTTCACGACGACGATGTACTTCGTCTCGGGGTATCGCTGACAGAACGCCTGCATCCAGTCCATCACGGCCTGCCGCTGCTCCTCCGCGGAGAGGCGCCCGAGCCAGCCCTGGCTCGTGGCTCCCCACACGAAGGATTGCTGCATGAAGGGGATGTCGTTGTCCTGCGCGTACTTGTAGATCGCGTCGAGCCTGCTCCAGTCTCGCTCGCCGCGGGACGGCTCGACGGCGCTCCACTTGCCCTCGACCTCGGGCGTGATCTGGTCCCAGTACCGGACGAAGCCGTCGCGCACGGCGCGGTCCGTCGTGATGTTGCCGACGAACTTGCCGGTGCCCGTGCTGCTCGAGCCGCCCGACCCGTCGCTGGAGCCGCCGACCCCGGAGCTGGTGGTTCCAGAACCTCCGGAGCCGCCGTCACCCGAGCCGCCCGCGCTCGACGAGCCGCCCGCACCAGAGCCAGCAGCGCTCGTGCTGCCCGTGTCAGCTCCGCCGGCGCCCGTCGTGTCGGCGTTGCCGCCATGGCCGCCCGCGCTCGACGAGCCGCCCGGCGCATCGTCGCCCCGGTCCACCCGCCCAGAGCAGCCGGACAGGGCCACGATTCCGAGCGCGATGCTGGCTGTGCCGTACAGCCATCGAGAAGAACGGTTCTTGTTCATGCCGACCTGAAGCATCCCCCCCGAATTTCGGGAAAATTCACAGGGAGGCGGGGAGACGGGGAGACGGGGAGAAAAATCCAACCAATCTCCTCGTCTCCCCGCCTCCCTGTTCAATTGTTCTCAGAAGCTGAACGACTGGGGCCGGCGATAGCCATCGAGCCGGCCGCCGTTCACCGGCGCTTCCCTCAGCGAGGAGGCGGTGTGCAGGTGAAGCACCCGCCGCACTCGTAGTGCTGCGTCGTGGTGCCCCACGCGATCCGGTTGTTGCAGCAGTCGCGGCCGTACTGGCCGACGACCGTGTCGTGGCTCTCGTCGCTGTAAAAGGTGCAATTCCCCCCGGGCGCCGCCGCGCTCGAGGGGACCAGCAGGGCAGTGGTGCCCAACATCGCTGCGCCTGCCGTCAGGGCAGCGAAGAAGTACCGAATGCGGGCAGCAGGGCTGAGACGACGCATGGACGCTCCTCTTGCAATGGGAGGCCATTTCGGCCTCCGAAGTTATGCGAGAGAGCTTAGACCGATTGTTCGGATCGAGCAAGCGCTCCGCGCCGGAGTGGTCTTTGCGGAGCTCTGTAAATATTCATTCGGCGGCAGGAGGGCCGCGCGTCCGCGCGTGATTTCAGGAGATGATGAGAGCGCGCGCGAGCCTCTGCGAGGGCGCCACGGAGGTGTCCCGCAGGCGGTGGAGTGATTGAGGTGTCAAGGAAATTCAGTCGCCCCGATGGGGCTGGGCCGGCGTATCCACGCGGTACGCATCGCGATGGTCGTCGAGCCGAGCGGGCGAACGCCCCCAGCGCGGCGGCGCCGAGGATGGCTGGACTCGGCTGTGGTAAGAAAGCAGGTGTTCGCCATGGCGAGACGGCGCACCGGCCAGCACGACCGCGTCGAGGAGCGGACCGGCGCGGGGCGCGTCGAGGAAGCGAGCGCCGGGGCTGGGCTGGATCCGGCCGGCGGCGCGCTCGCCGGCGGCGGGGAGACGGGGGCGCTGATACGCTCGATCGACTGGTCGCAGACGGCGCTGGGCCCGGTCGAGGCATGGCCCCAGTCGCTGCGGACAGCGCTGTCCATCCTGCTCTCGTCCGAACACCCCATGTTCCTCTGGTGGGGCCGGGAGCTCATCCAGTTTTACAACGACGGCTACCGCCCGATCCTCGGTTCCAAGAAGCACCCGGCCGCCATGGGTCAGGCGGGCCGCGAGTGCTGGAAGGAGATCTGGGAGATCATCGAGCCGATGATCGAGAAGGTCTTCGCGGGAGGGGCCACCTACGTCCGCGATGGCCTGCTCGTCCTCGATCGGCACGGCTTCATGGAGGAGTGCTACTTCAGCTACGGTCAGAGCCCCATCCGGGACGAGAGGGGCGCTGTCGCGGGCATCCTCGTCGCGTGCTCCGAGAGCACAGGGTACATCCTCGGACAGCGACGGCTGCAGATCCTCGGGGCGCTGGCGGCGAGGGCGGCTGACGCCAGGAGCGTTCAGGACGTCTGTCGGGTGATGATGGAGACCCTGGCAGAGGCCGGGCGCGACGTGGCCTTCGCCCTGCTCTATCTCGTGGACGACGACGGCGCGGTCGCCCGGCTCGCGGGGACCGCCGGGCTCGACCCGGGCCACGCGGCGGCGCCGGCGGCGGTGGAGCTCGGCGCGGCGGCCGGCGCGCCGTGGCCGCTGCACCGCGTATTGCGCGAGGACGTGGAGGTGGATCTGTCGGAGCTGCCCGCAGGCGTCGGCTCCCTTCCGGGGGGGCCGTGGCCGGAGGCCGCCCGCCAGGCGGTGGTGCTGCCGCTCCCCCGCGCCGGCAACGGAGGTCGTCCGGCCGGCTTTCTCGTCGTGGGCGCCAGCCCCCGTCTGGTGCTGGACGACGACTACCGCCGCTTCCTGCGGCTCCTGGCCGGCCACGGCGCCGCGGCCCTCCAGAACGCCCGGGCCAGCGAGGAGGAGCGGCGCAGGCTGGACGCGCTCGCCGAGCTCGACCGCGCCAAGACGGTGTTCTTCAGCAACATCAGCCACGAGTTCCGCACGCCGCTCACGCTGATCCTGGGGCCCGTCGAGGACGGCCTCTCGGACGCCGAGCACCCCTTGCCCGCGCCGCAGCGCGACCGCCTCGCGATCATCTACCGCAACAGCCTCCGGCTCCTCCGGCTCGTCAACACGCTGCTCGATTTCTCGCGCATCGAGGCGGGCCGCATCCAGGCCAGCTACCAGCCTACCGATCTCGGCTCCTTCACCGCGGAGCTGGCGAGCTCGTTCCGCTCGCTCATGGATCGGGCCGGCCTCGCCCTCACGGTGGAGTGCCCGCCCCTCTCCGAGCCGGCCTACGTCGACCGCGAGCTCTGGGAGAAGATCGTGCTCAACCTCATCTCGAACGCCTTCAAGTTCACGTTTTCGGGGGGCGTCCGGGTGACGCTGGAGGAGGCCGGGGGGCGGATCGTCCTGTCGGTCGAGGACACGGGCACCGGCATTCCGGAGGAGGAGCTGCCGCGCGTGTTCGATCGGTTCTACCGCGTCGAGGGGGCCAGGGGCCGCAGCTACGAGGGCAGCGGCATCGGCCTCGCGCTGGTGCGAGAGCTCGCGAAGCTCCACGGCGGCAGCGTGGCCGTGGAGAGCCGCCTCGGCGCGGGCAGCCGCTTCTCGGTCGCGATCCCGCTCGGGAAGGCGCACCTGCCCGCGGATCGCATCGACCTCGCCCCCGCGCCGGCCGCGGCGGAGGCGCGCGGCGCGGCGCCCTTCCTCGACGAGGCCGCGCAGTGGGGGCGCGACGAGCGGGCGCCGGATGCCGTGCCGGCGGAGGAGCGCCCGGCCCCGAAGCGGCCGGGGCACATCCTCGTCGCGGACGACAACGCGGACATGCGCGATTACGTGCAGCGGCTGCTCCTCGCCGAGCGGTGGACGGTGGAGGCCGTGGCCGACGGCCAGGCCGCGCTGGAGAGCGCCCGGGTCCACGTCCCGGACCTCGTGCTCACCGACGTGATGATGCCGCGGCTCGACGGCTTCGGCCTGCTCAAGGCGCTGCGCGCCGACGAGCGCACCCGCGGCGTCGCCGTGATGATGCTCTCCGCGCGCGCGGGCGAGGAGGTGCGCGTCGACAGCCTCGGGGCCGGCGCCGACGACTTCCTCGTGAAGCCGTTCTCCGCGAGGGAGCTCCTTGCGCGCGTGCGCATCCACGTGGAGCTCGCGCGCCGACGGAGGGAAGCCGAGGGGCAGCGCCAGTACCTGAACGACCTCTTCATGCAGGCCCCGGGGCCCATCGCGATCCTCCGCGGGCCGGAGCACGTCTTCGAGGTGGTCAATCCGCTCTACCAGCAACTGGTCGGCGGACGAGCGCAGGTGGGCAAGCCCATCCTGGCCGCCCTGCCCGAGCTCCAGGGGCAATCCATCCCGGATCTCCTCTACACCGTGACCCGCACCGGTGAGCCCTTCGTGGGAAGGGAGCTCGCGGTGCGGCTCGATCGCAAGGGCAAGGGCACGACGGAGGAGGGCTTCTTCGACTTCGTCTTCCAGCCGATGCGCGACCGCGACGGGGCGGTCGAGGGCATCTTCGTGTTCGCCTTCGAGGTGACCGACCAGGTGAACGCCCGCCGGCGCGTGGAGGCGCTCGTCGAGGCGCTGAAGCTCGCGGATCAGCGCAAGGACGAGTTCCTCGCGACGCTCGCGCACGAGCTCCGCAACCCGCTGGCCGCCATCAGCCTGTCGCTCACGCTGCTCGGCGATCTGGCGGGCGAGGCGCCCAGGTCGGCGCGCTACCGCGAGATCGCCCGGCGGCAGGTGGGCAACCTCGTGCGCCTGGTGGACGATCTCCTCGACGTGTCGCGCATCACGCGCGGCACGGTGGAGCTGCGCCTGGAGGACGTCGATCTCGCGGCGGCGGTGAGGAACGCCGCCGCCGCGGTGAGCCCGGCCGTAGAGGCGCGGCGCCACGCGCTCTCGGTCGAGGTCGGGCCGGGGGACTTCGGGATGCGGGCCGACGCCACGCGGATCGAGCAGGTGGTCACGAACCTCCTGACGAACGCCGCGAAGTACACGCCGCCGGAGGGAGCCATCTCGGTGCGCCTGACCCGGGAGGCGGCGGGCGGCGCGATCGAGGCCGTGCTGCGGGTGCGCGACACGGGCCGCGGCATCCCGGCGGCGATGCTCGAGCGGGTGTTCGACCTCTTCACGCAGGTCGATCAGACCATCGACCGCAGCACGGGCGGGCTGGGCCTCGGGCTCACGCTGGTGCGGCGGCTGGTGGAGATGCACGGCGGCAGCGTCGTCGCGGAGAGCGCCGGACCGGGCCGGGGCAGCGAGTTCATCGTGCGCCTTCCGCTCGGCCGGGGCGCGGCGCTGCCGCCCCCCGCACTGGGCGCCGAGCCGCCCGCCGCCCCGCCGCCGGCGGAGGCCGCCGAGCGGCGCCGGGTGCTCGTCGTGGAGGACGTGGAGGACGTGCGCCGGGTGATGAGCGAGTTCATCGAGGCGCTGGGGCACGAGGTGACGGTCGCGGTGGACGGGCTGGACGGCGTGACGAAGCTCCTGGAGCTGCGCCCCGAGGTGGCCTTCATCGACATCGGCCTGCCGGGCATCGATGGCCACGAGGTCGCCCGCCGCGCGCGGGCCGCGCCCGGGGGCGACGCGCTCTACCTGGTGGCGTTCTCGGGCTACGGTGGACCCGAGGACCAGGCCACGTCGAGGCAGGCCGGCTTCGACCTGCACCTCACGAAGCCCGTGGGCGGCGCGACGCTGCGGCAGGTGCTCGCCGAGCGGCGCGCGTGAGCGAGCGCGGGCGCGGGCTGGCAGCGCCGCGCCCGCTCACCGCCGGCCGGTCGGCTCATCGCTGCTGCAGCTGCGCGACCAGATCTTCGAGGCGGTCGTAGCTGATGCCCGCGCCCTTGAGCATCCCGGACGCGAGGACGATGTCGCGCACTTCCGTCGACGGATAACGCACCGTGGCCGTGAGCCGCGTCTTTTCGCCCTCGTCGGTGAAGACCGCCGTCACCACCGTGACGGTGTCCGGAAACTGCTCGAAGATCTCGGTGAACACGAGCCGGCTCGTCGGCGTGATCTCCTGGTTCTCGCCGTGGAAGGCGGCCTCGCCCCCGGGGTGGCGGTTCACGAAGCGCCACTTGCCGCCCGGCCGGAGGTCCATCTCGCAGACGGGCACCGAGTAGCCCTCGCCCAGACAGCCCCACCACCGCCTGATGTGCTCGGGCCTCGTCATCGCCTCGAACACGAGGCGCCTCGGCGCGTCGAACAGGCGCGTCATGCGGACCTCGTCCGCCGACGGCGTCGTGACCTGGAAGCTATCGCTGTTCGCTGTTTGGCTCTCGACCATGGCTCTCCTCCTTCGCTCCTTCGTCGAGGCGCCGGCTACGACTGGATCGCCTCGGGGGCCATCCAGACGACCTCCCAGTGGTGACCATCGATGTCGTAGAAGCTCCAGCCGTACATGAAGCCGTGATCCTGCGGATCCATCGCGTGCGACCCGCCCGCCGCGATCGCCTTCTTCACGATCTCGTCGACCTCGGCCCGGCTGCTGCACGAGAGCGCGAACATCCCCTCCGTGTGCGTGCGCGTGTCGCAGATCTCCCGCTTCGTGAAGCCCTTGAAGAACGGCTCCGCGAGGAGCATCACGAAGGCTTCCTGGCTGACGATCATGCAGGCGGCGTTGCTGTCCGTGAACTGCGGGTTGAACTCGAACCCGAGCTTCGCGAAGAACTCCATCGACCGCTTCAGGTCGCGGACGGCCAGGTTGACGAAGATCTTGCGAGCGCTGTTCGTTGTCATGGTCCTCTTCTCCTGTTCGAGCATGGACGCCGGGTGATGCCGGCCACGATCGCGGCCATGAGGGCCGTCGTGCCGGAGTTCACCCCCACAGACCCCCGCCTGCGCCGGGACTCATCGGTCGACCGGAAAAAAAGATCGCCGCCCGATCCGGCCGGGCGCGGGGGCTACGCGGGGAGATCGAGCGGCAGGCCGAACCGCGGGAAGAGCGTCTCGGTGTCGAGGAAGGACGTCATGCTGGCGATGCGGTCCCCCGCGAGCTCGAGCACGATGAGCGCCCAGGCCCGGTGGCCGCCCTCCGGCGCGGGGCGGTACTGGCCGAACGCCGGCGAGCCGCAGGCGGCCGTCGGCACGAGCCGCGAGCCGCGGCAGCCCGCGCCCCGCCCCAGCAGCCACGCGCGGATGGCGTCGGGGCCGCGGAGCCAGAGGGTGAAAGGCGGCATCGACAGGGTCGCGTCCTCGTGCAGCAGCGCCGCGAGCCTGTCCACGTCGTACTGCTCGAAGGCGGTGACGTAGCGGTCGACCAGAGCCGACTCTGGCTCCGGCAGCGTGGCGCGCACATCGCCGAGATCGCGGCTCGCGAGCGTCGCCCGCGCGCGCTGGAGCGCGCTGTTGATCGCGGCGACCGAGGTGCTGAGGCTGTCGGCGACCTCGGCGGCGGACCACCCGAGCACCTCCGTGAGCAGCAGCGCGGCGCGCTGCTTCGGCGGCAGGTGCTGGAGCGCCGCGACGAACGCGAGGCGGATGCTCTGGCGGAGCACCACCCGCTCCGCGG
The DNA here is from genome assembly GCF_051521375.1 of Sorangium sp. So ce693. Taxonomy (NCBI): domain Bacteria; kingdom Pseudomonadati; phylum Myxococcota; order Polyangiales; family Polyangiaceae; genus Sorangium; species Sorangium sp. So ce693. The sequence goes on along the minus strand of NZ_CP150347.1, from coordinate 7,674,058 downwards.
CGTCGATGTCCGCCGGGAGGGCGTGCGCGTCGGGGACGGGCTCCAGCCAGTGCGTGCGCGGGCGCGTCTGGAGCTCGTCGTCCACGGTGCCGACAGGGCCTTCCTCGAGCGGGCGCGCCCGGCGCGCGCGATCGGCCCGCGCGTCGAGGCAGACGTTCGTCGCGATGCGGTACAGCCAGGTGCGCAGCGACGATCGCCCGTCGAACTTGTCGAGGCTCCGCCAGGCGCGCACCATGGTCTCCTGCACGGCGTCGTCGGCGTCGACCACGGAGCCGAGCATCCTGTAGCAGTGCCCGGTGAGCGCCGCGCGGTGTTCCTCGAGCTGATCCACGCTCCCTGACATCGCGCCGACGGTACCATCGGTTTTCCGGCGGATCCACGGTCACGCTCCCTCCGCGCGACATGCGCGCCGAGGGCAGGGCGCTGGTCTCGACTCGGGCGCTTTTTGTCGGCCTGGCCGGCCTGCGGCCGCGCTCGGCCGGCGACACACCCGGGACGGCACGCCGAGTGTCGCGCGATCACGACGCCACGGCCAATCGGCTAGGATGGGCGACGGTCAGGGCGGTGCTGGGGCGCCGCGAGGACTCCGTTCGGCAAATTAGCAACCCTGAACCCGGATATGGACGACCAGGAACTGCAGCGCAGAGTCGGCACAGTGTTGTGCGGGAAGTGGACGATCGAGCAGCTGTTGGGCTCGGGCGGCATGGCCGCTGTTTACGTCGGCGCGCACAGGATCGGGCGGCGAGATGCCATCAAGATCCTGCACCCCGAGATCGCGCGCATGCCCGAGCTGCGTGCGCGGTTCGATCAGGAAGCGCAAGCCGTCAATCGATTCGTCCATCCCGGCGCGGTGGAGATACGCGATATCGACACGACGGCGGACGGCTGCCCGTTCCTCGTCATGGAGCTGCTCGATGGTGAGTCGCTCGCCGGGTACGGAAGGCGCCTGGGCAGGATGGACATGGCCGAGCTGCTGGCCATGGTGGACGGGCTGCTGGACGTGCTGGCAGCGGCCCATGCGCACGGCATCATCCACCGCGACATCAAGCCAGACAACCTGTTCCGCCTCCGCGACGGGCGCCTGAAAGTGCTCGACTTCGGCGTCGCCCGCGTCAGGCAGGCCGCGGCCGACTACGTCCGGACGCGCACGGGAACGACGCTCGGCACGGTCGCCTACATGCCACCGGAGCAAGTCAGAGGCGACGAGATCGACGCGCGTGCCGACCTGTTCGCGGTCGGAGCGACGATGTTTCGTCTGATCACGAAGCGGCGCATCCATGACGCGAGCTCTGACACCGATCTGGTCGTCAAGATGGCCACGCTGCCTGCGCCGCCGCTCGCGAGCGTCGCTCCGGAGACCCCGCAGTGGGTGTGCGCCGTCGTCGATCGCGCGCTCGCGTTCGACCGAGGCGAGCGCTACCCGAGCGCGACGGTCATGCAGCAGGACGTGCGCGCGGTCCTCGCCGGTCAACCGCCCGCTTTTGCCCTGCGGTTCGGCGCGGCCGGGGCCCCCGCGGCGGATCCGCTCAGCACCGCCACGACGGTGTGGATGCCGCAGGGGCTCGCCCCTTCCTCGGCCGTCTCGGTGCGCGCCTCGGGCGCCGGTGGCCTGCATCCCGCCTCGCCGCCGGCAGGTGACATGGGGAGCGTCATCCGCGATGTCTCCATCGCCAGCGCCCCGAATAGGTCGAGCGCGCAGGGCGTCCCGGGCGGCGGATCGGCCGTCGCTCCGGCGCGTGCCCCCTCACCGGCGGCGTCGGGGTTCACCCAGGCGACGCAGTGGACGGCGACCACGGTACGTGGACGGAGGCTGCGATGGGCCGTGCTGGCGTTTCCGCTGCTCGCCGCAGGCGTGCTCGCCGCCGTGGTTCTCCGTGCGGTGAACGTCGAGCCCGACGCGAGATCGCCGGGGGCGACCGGCGCGCAGCGACCGGCGGCCTCACCGCCCGCCAAGGTTCCCGGTGGCCCGGCGGCGGATCGCCCCCTGGCAAAGGCTCCGGATCCCGGCCCCGAGAAGAAGGGCGACACGAGAGCTCGCCTCCCTGGCCCATCGAGCCGCGGCCCCGAGGAAGGGCGCGGCGCGTCGCAGCGGACCAGCTGTATGCTGACAAACGACTGCGATCACGTGTGCGATGAACCGTGCCAGATTGCTTGTCAGGACGGGACCGTCTGCGACATCGGGGCGCGCCGAGACGCGCTGGTGAACTGCATGGGATCGGGGATGCACAAGATCTGGTGCGAAGGTGATTGCTCGGTCAATTGCATGACGAGCGCTCCATGTCTGGTGTACTGCACGCCTGGCTCCGATTGCGTCATCGGCACGTGTCTCGGGCAGATAGAAGCCTGTCCTGGCAACGTCATGGCCTGCGGGGCCCCATGCCCCGACTGATCGTCGCGTCGCGCTCATGCGCTGCTGTCATGGCGTCTGCGAGGAGGGCGCCGCGGCACGCGCGCTCGACCGCGCCGTGGCGGTCCGCCGGGCGCGGGATCAAGGGCATCCGCGCCCGCGAAAAGTCCAGTGGAAACGACGCTTGCGGCGATGGGCGTGGCGCATCGCGATGGCCGCTTCGACGCTGCTGGGCCTTTCGCGATCGCTCCTGGTGAACGGGATGGTACCATCCGCCCGCTCGATGGACGACGAGGAGCTCGCGGCGCGGCGCATCGGCACCCAGATCGGGACCTGGACGGTGGAGCGCGTGCTCGGTGGCGGCGGGATGGCGAGCGTCTTCCTTGGCCGGCGCGCTGACGGCTGCGTCGCGGCGGTGAAGGTCCTGCACCCGTCGCTGAGCCAGATCGAGGAGCTCCGGAAGCGCTTCCTGCGCGAGGGCCCGATCGGCAGCGCCCTGGCGGCTGTCGGCCCCCTCTGCGAGGGGCTGCCGCTCGTGCTGGAGTCGGGCGTCGCGGACGACGGCGCCGCTTACCTTGCGATGGAGGTGCTCGAGGGCGAGACGGTCTTCGACCGCATGGCCCGGGTGGGGACGCTCGCGGTGGGCGAGGTGCTGGCGCTCGCCGAGCGGGTCCTCGATGTGCTGGTCGTGGCGCACGCGTACGGCGTCGTTCACCGGGACATCAAGCCCGAGAACCTGCATATCGGGAGCGATGGGCGGGTGAAGGTGCTCGATTTCGGGATCGCCCGCGTGCTCGATCCGCTTCCTTTCGGGATGGGGGAGCTGCCGGAGAAGACGGCCACGAAGACGGGCGTGGCGCTCGGCACGTGCGAGTACATGGCGCCAGAGCAGGCGAGGGGGATGGTCCGCGAGATCGACGGCCGGACCGACGTCTTCGGCCTGGGCGCCACGATGTTTCGGCTGCTCTCCGGTCGCGCGATCCACGGCCACGTGGCCGACGCGCGCCTGCTCATCGCCGCGGCGACGGCGCGGGCGCCGTCGCTCGCGCAGTGCGCGCCGGACGTGCCCTCGGAGGTGTGCGACGTCGTGGATCGTGCCCTCGCGTTCGACAAGGCCGAGCGTTACCCGGACGCGGCGACGATGCGCGCCGACGTCCGCGCGGTGCGGTCGGGCCGCCTGCCGCCCTACGTCGTGGCCGTCGAGGAAGGGCGGATCCCGGCGGGGGCCCCGCTTCCGCGTCGCTGAGGGAGCTCACCTCGCGAAGGGCGCCCTGCGCGGCCGTGGCGCGCGTCCGCGGCGGGGGACCGAACCGACGGGGCTCATGGAGCTGCCGCCGAGCGACGAGCCCGCTCTCTCGATGTGGCCTTATTTGAGTCTCTGTCAGCTGAGCAGGATGGCGATCAAGAGCGCGACGCTGAGCAAGAGCGATACGACGATGGACGCAATGAGCCACGGCCGCATCGCCGGCGAGCTCCACCTGGACGCGAGCGATGTCGCGCTCGTCGGGTGCCCCGGAGCACCGGGCTGCATCGCAACGGTCGGCTCGAGCTGCCTCGGCGCGTTCTCCGTCGCCGCAATGGCCCCGTCGATGGCCGCGATCACGTTCGTAGCCGTCGGATAGCGCTGGATTGGGTCTCGCTGGACGAGCCGCATCACGAGCGCCTCCACTTCGGGGCGGATGCCTGATCCCGGAGCACGCTGGCGGAGGGGGGGCGCATCCTCGACGAGCCGCTTCCGGAAGGAAGATTGGCCGTCGCTCGCGTCGAACGGGCTTCTCCCGGACAGCATTTCGTACAAAATGATTCCAAGCGCATAAAGATCTGCGCGAGCATCGACGGCATCCATGCCGCGCACGGCCTCCGGCGCGAGATAGCTGAGCGTGCCGAGGACCTGGTCGGCAGCGGTGAGGTCCTGGCCTTTGCGCGCGGCCTCGCGGCTCTCCGTGGACAGGAGCTCTACGTTCACCTTGGCGAGGCCGAAATCGATGAGCTTCACCTGATCACGGGCGCCGAGAAGGACGTTCTGCGGCTTCACATCGCGGTGCACGATCCCCTTCGCGTGCACCGCCTCCAGAGCAGACGCGATCTGCCGCGCGATGTGGAGCGCGCGCCGCGCGGGGAGCGGTGCCGAGGCGATCACGTCCTGGAGCGGGGTGCCCTCGACATACTCGAGGACGAGAAAATGCGACCGATCCGCGAGCTGACCGAAGTCGCTTGCGGAGACCACGTTCGGATGCTGGATATGCGCCCCCGCGATCGCCTCGCGCTCGAACCGCGCCACGATCTGGGGGAGGTTCCTGGCGCTCGGCTGGAGGACTTTGATCGCGACCTGCTTGCGGAGGTGCACCTGCTCGCCGCGGTACACGGCTCCCATGCCGCCCTCCCCGATGAGCTCGTTGACGCGGTACCGCTCCGAGATCAAGCTCCCGATCAGCGCTGGCGCTCTGTTGTCTGAGCGCACCAACGTGGGTGCGTCGTCCGACCACGGCCGCGCCGCAGTCTCAATTTCTTCCACCAGCGCCGAGCTTGTGAGCTCAACGACGGATGCGTCGCCTTGTCTCCCGAGCATCGGCACCGTGACGTCGTCGGTGCTTGAGGGCCCCTTGGGTGGGATTGTCCCTGGCATGCCGAGGACTGTACACGCACAAAGGCGCTGAGAGCGGAGGAACCGCGCCGCCGTCCGAGTGGACATCCTGCTCAATCCACCGTCCGTACGGAAAATCTGTGCAGTTCCGCGATGTTCGTGGATCTGGTTCCGTACGCCGACATCAGCCTACAGGGATGTCCACAGTGCATCGAACCGTAGCTCGCTGGTCGCCGCCCGCATCGCGGGAACCTCCAGCCCCGAAGGCATGATGAAGACATCGGGGGACAGCGATCGAAGAGTTGGGCGGCTGGGTGCTCTTCGGCACGCCGCCACGGCGCAAGACGAGGCCGCCGCACCTCACAAAGCTATTCCCATTGAAGCTCGGAAGGGTGGTAGGCTTTGAGGCCCTCAATCGGAATGGGCCCATCGGGGGTGCCGCTGCACACTTTGACGCCCTCGTCATTCGTGCGTACTGGATAGGCGTGTTTCAGTTTCGAGGTGACGCAAAATGGATATTTGCCATCTTTGACGAGGAGGCGATACTTGCTATTGGGCGCGGGCCGGCGCGTCGATGGGGGCGCAGCGGTCGAGGACGGCGTGGATGGCGTGGATGGCGTGCTGGTAGTGGAAGACGTGGCCATCGTGCCAGAGCTACCGCTCGCCTTGTCCTCTTGCGATGTCTCGTCGTCCGCGCTCTCACGAGTGCCTTCGTCGGAGCCTCGCGAACGAACAACGAAGAAGACAGCGGCGAGGCAAACGGCGACAGCAAACGAGGCAATCACTGCAATCATCAAGAGTGGCGAATTCGAGCTCGCCCGTGGGCTGGTTGCAGCAGATTGAGGCGGCACGGGTACGACCATCGGTGCCTGCATCGCTTGGCCGGGAGCAGGAGCGGCCATCGTCGGGCCATCGACGCTGATGGGAGACGACACGTCGGCTCGGATCGACACCGGGGCTGGCGCGTGAGGGGTCGCATTGGCGCCCAAGACTCGCTCGATGTCTTCGCGCATGGCGCGGGCCGTCGGATAGCGGCGCGATGGATCGAAAGCGAGCGCGCGATCGACGATGGCGCAAACCTCTGGGCTGACAGAGGGGGCAACGGTGCGCAGGGCCGGCGCAGGCTGCGTCGCCATTTTGATGAGGAGCTCGCTTTCCATGGAGCCCTCGTGCACACGGCGTTTTGCTAGGATTCGAAACATCGTCGCGCCAACGGCGAAGACGTCGGCCCGCCCATCGATCTGGCCACCCGTGAGCTGTTCGGGCGACATGTAAGGTATAGTCCCGAGCATCGCGCCGGTGCGTGTATGAACGTTGGAGCCGCCCTGTTGCATTCGAGCGATCCCGAAGTCGAGGACCTTGACGCCGCCTGAAGAGGTCAAAAACAGATTGTCAGGCTTGATGTCTCGATGGACGATGCCGAGCCCGTGCGCGACTTCGAGCACCTCGAGCACGGTCGAGACAACGCGGAGCAGCTCGCGCTCCTCGATGCCGCCGGAGCCGTGGGCGCGCTTGCCGAGCGATTCACCGTCGAGCAACTCCATCACCAGGAACGGCGAGCCATCTTCGCTCGTATCAATGTCGAGGACATTGACGGCTGCGGGGTGACCGAGCTGGTTTACCGCGAGCGCCTCTTGCTCGAACCTGGCTCGAAGCTCCTTCGAGACCGCGATTTCCGGATGGAGGATTTTGATCGCGCAGCGCCGGCCGATCCTGTGTGTCGCCTCGTAAACCGCAGCCATACCGCCGACGCCGATGAGCGAATCGATGCGCCATTTGCCCCGGAGGACCGTTCCGATTCGTGCTGTACAGTGTGCCAGCTGGGGATCATCATTCATCGAGGTTCAGGCTCCAATGTATCCCGGATGCGAGGAGCTGAACAACATGCTCGGCGCGGCCACGGGGAGCGCCGGCGCGCGCCCTCGCGGATCCGCGCCGGAGCCGCAAGCGCCCGCGCCGGCGGCTTTCCGCGCCCCGCGGTTCGGGCGAGCATGGGGCCATGAGCATCGACCGCGCCGTGCTGGAGCAGCTCGATCGGGTCGGCGCCCGCCTCTCCGAGGGCAAGGCGCTCCGGCTGCTCGAGGACATCGCCTGGCCTCGCGAGGTCGAGGAGCGCTTCTTCGCCGCCGGCGAGGACCGCCTCCCCGAGATCGAGCACCGCGTGGATCGCGACGGGCTCGCGCGGCGCATCGCCGAGCTGCGCGAGCTGCTCGGATCGATCGACGGCGACGCGCCCGCGCTCGGCTGGCTGCGGGACAACGTCCGCGCGCAGATCCAGGCCGCGGAGCTGCTCGAGGCGGCGGGGACCCGCGAGTTCGCCGAGCGGTCGCGGGCGCTCTACGGCGGCGCGCGCTCGCGGTTCTTCGGCGGCGAGGTCCGCAACATCGACCTCGCCGAGCACCTCACGGCGCGCCTGCGCGTCCACGGCTGGGACGAGGCCAGCGATCCCGAGGAGGAGCCGCTCGACGCCGGCGCGCTCCGGGATCTGCTCGCCGCCCGCGTCGCCGCGCGGACGCCGCCGCTCGACCTCGAGATCGTGCTCGACCCGCGGATCACGGCCAAGGTGGTGGCCGGCATGAGCCGCGTCCGCATCCGCCCGGAGGCCACGTTCGCGCCCTGGGAGGCCGAGGGGCTGTGGCACCACGAGGTGGAGACGCACGCGCTCACCGCGCACAACGGCGCGGCGCAGCCGCGGTGCGCGTTCCTGCGGTCGGGCGGCCCGCGCACCACGCGCACGCAGGAGGGGCTCGCCATCTTCGCCGAGCTGTACAGCCGCTCGCTCTCCATCGGCCGCCTCACCCGGCTCGCCGAGCGGGTGCGGCTCGTGGACATGGCCGAGCAGGGCGCGAGCTTCCTCGATCTCTACAGGTACCTGCGCGAGCGCGGCGCCGGCCGCCGCGACGCCTATTTCGACGCCCAGCGCGTCTGCCGCGGCGGGCTCGTCGAGGGCGGCGCGCCCTTCACGAAGGACGCCTGCTACCTGGCCGGCCTGCTCGAGGTCTATGCCTTCCTGGCCGCGGTCCTGCGCGGCGGCCTGCGCGACGAGGTGGAGCTGCTCGTCTGCGGCCGGATCGCGCTCGACGACATCGCGGTGCTGGCGGAGTTGCGCGCGGCCGGCGTGCTGGAGCGGCCGCGCTACCTGCCGGGCTGGCTTCGCGCCTGGCAGACGTTGCTGCCTTATTTCGCGTTCACCTCGTTCATGGATGGCATCGACCTCGGCCCGGTGGAGCGGCACTTCCAGGAGCTGCTCCGCGTGGCCGCCGAGGCGCGGCCGGTCGGGGACGGGGAGGGGAGCAAGCGCCGCGGCCGGCCGCGGGCGGGGTGAGCGCGCCGCGATCGCGGGCGTAAGCCGGCGAGCGGGACGCGACGGATGTCCCTGCGCCACGGTTGAGGTATGCCGCTCGTCGATGGGACGAGTCCATTCCCGTTTCGCGCATCCCTCCGCGCCCCCGGCGCACGTGTCTTCCACTTCCGTGGCGGCGGTGCGCCGCCGCCTCGTCGCGTGGGCGCTCGCCCTTGCCGGCGCGGTGCTCGCGTCGAGCGCGGCCGCGCAGGCGCCGGCGGAGGGCGCGGACCGCACGCCGCCCCCGCATCTCGCGCCCTCCGCGCCCCCTGCCGCGCCGGCCGTGGAGGGGCTCCCGCCGCAGGCCATGTGGGAGGCGACGGTCGCTGCGTACGAGGCGAGGATCAAGGCGCTCAAGCACGAGGCGGACGCCGTCCACGATTTTGTTGAAGACGAGGACATGCGAGACGCCCACGGGCGCCAGATCGAGCTGGAGATCGAGGCGACGAAGAGAGAGCTCCGCGACTTCGTGGAGCGGACGACCGAGCGGAACAGCACGGTCATGATGGTCTCGGGCATCGTCCTCGCGAGCCTCGGAGCAGCCGCCCTCGTCACCGGCGCGGTGCTGATCACCGCGAACCACGACGAGGCCGCCACGGAGCACCGTGACACGTACACGGTGGCCCTGGCGACGGCGGCCGGGGGCGTGGCTGCGGTTGGCGTCGGCCTGCCGCTCTACGTGATCGGCAAGAAGCGGGTGCTGCGGAAAGGGCTCGATACGCGCGGGCCGGCCGCAGCGCGCCTCCTCGTCGGTCCGGGCGCCGTCGGCGCGTCGCCTGGAGCGGTCCCCCTCGGCGTGGGGCTGCGCTTGACGTTCTGATCGGTGGCTCGGGGCGCCCGTGCGAGCTCCTGCCGCTCGTGGAGCGGGGGGAGAAGCAGAAGTGTAATAATGAGGAGAGGAGCGCTCCGCGAGGACAGCGCTCCTCCGAAGACACAGAAAATGGGGTGGGGGAATTCCTCCCCCCTGCCGGAATGATGGAACCGCCAAGACGCCACAAGACGCCAAGATTTTGTGGTTTTTGGGCGTCTTGTGGCGTCTTGGCGGTTCAAAAGACCCCACTTTCGGCCGAAGCACCCCACCACCAGAAAGTGCTGGGCGATCTCTGGCTCCGGTGCTAGCGTTGCTGTCGACGCGTCGCCCGCGTCAATCATGCGCACTTTCCTCTGATACCACCGCTCCGTCACGCGGCCCCGAAGGGGAAGCGCCTGTTGCCCAGGTAGGCACGGCGCCCTTCTGCTGCCGCACGTGAGCAGCCACGACGGCCGCCCGCAGCCTTCCCGCGCGGGCGTGGGTCGTGTGCTCGTGGGACGGAGCGTGGCCGAAATGCGAACGAGTCCGATGCGCTGGAGGTCGCTGACCTCGCGGTCGCACGCTCTCGCTCGCTGGCCGCTCGCGCGAAGCACCGAGCCGGATGGTTCGTGGCGCGGCGGTCCGACTCGCCATCTCCCCTGACGGCGAGGCGCTGAGGCGCCTTGCGAGGGGGCGTGTGGTGATGCGGACCGCCCTGCCCCGGCGATGCGTGGAGGTGCGTCCATCGCGCGAGAGCGCCAGTCGAGCGGCCTTTGGGCGGCGTCCATGGCCAGCGTCCGTCGCGGCATCGGTGTGCCTGCAGTCCGGGGTCGTACGATGAATGGAGGGTATATGAGAGCCGGTTCTTCGAAGGGTTCGTTCAGCCTTGGTGCTCTTTCTGCTGTGGTGATGAGTGATCGAATGGAGGATTCCATGACGGAGCGACCCGCGTATCTCCCCGAGCGCGCACTGCAGCTCGGCTCGGCCAAGACGCCCGAGCGGCGCCCGCCGCAGACGGGGCCTGTCCCCGCGCCGAAGCCCGCGCACCGCGAGCCCCGCCCGCCGAGCAAGCTCCCCCACCAGGACCGCTCCCGGCCGGCGCTGAACATCCCGCAGCGCCGCCGCATGGGCGTGCAGAGGTAGATCCGCTGCCGCTCCGGCGCCGGAGCGCCGCCAACGGGCGGCGGTCCGGCCGTGCGCTCCGGCGGCGTGGGGGCGGAAGGCCTAGACTTCCGCGACTCCACGCCGTCCGGCGGCGCCATGACGGCTCCGATCGTGATTGGGCCTGGGCGAGGGCTGCGGTAAGACCTCGCCACCCGCGCGGCCCGGCAGCCTGTGGCCCCGCAGAGGCCCGATCATGATCCAAGCCGAACCGTTCGAAGCCCGCCTCGTCGCCGTCCGGCCTCTCAGCCCCTTCGTGCGAGAGCTCTCGTTCGAGCGCAGCGACGGCAGGGCGTTCCTGTTCGAGGCCGGGCAATGGGTCAACCTCATCCTCCCGCTCCCGGGCGGTGAGGTGAAGCGCGCCTACTCGATCGCCTCTGCGCCCGACGGCTCGCCTCGCTTCGATCTGGCGGTCACCCGGGTGGAGGGCGGGGCCGGCTCGGAGTACCTGCACCGGCTGGAGCCCGGCGCGACGCTCCGCGCCGTCGGCCCGCACGGGCTCTTCACGCGCGATCCCGAGAGCCCAGCGCCCTCGCTGTTCGTCGCCACCGGCACCGGCGTCACGCCGCTCCGGAGCATGCTGCACGCGTCGCTGCGCGCCGGGGCGGCCGCGCACCTGTGGGTCCTGTTCGGCGCGCGCTTCGAGGAGGACGTCATCTACCGCGACGAGCTCGAGGCGCTCGCGCGTGGCTCGGACCGGATCCGCTACGAGATCACGCTCTCGCGCGGCGGCCCGTCCTGGCCGGGCCGCCGCGGCTACGTGCAGGCGCACGTGCCCGAGCTCTACCGGGAGCTCGCCGGGGTGAGCGGGGATCCGGCCCCGCACGTCTACATCTGCGGCCTCGATCGGATGGTCTCGCTCGTCCGCGAGCTTGCCCGCGGCGAGCTCGGCGTCCCCCGCAAGCACGTCCACGTCGAGCGCTACGACTGAGCCGCCGCCTCGGCTGGCGCGTCGACGTCGAGCGCTACGACTGAACCGCCGCCTCGGCGGGCGCGTCGACGTCGAGCGCTACGACTGAGCCGCCGCCTCGGTGGGCGCGTCGAGCGCGTCGAGGTCGAGCGCCGCGATGGAGCCGCCGGGCTCTCCAGGACGGAGGCGCCGATCCCGGGCGGACGCGAGCGTGGATCGCCCTCCGGTGACGCGGCGCGCCTTGAGCGTTACCCTGGGTACGACGTAGGATGCGCGCCCCCGCGGGCGGTACCTGCGGGGTCAGTTTTGCAGGTGATCACGTGACGACCAAGAAGACGTTCCGCACCATCGATCCAGCGACGCTCCCGAAGCATTTCGACTCGCCCGTCGCCGAGCAGCGCCTGGCCGACGCGTGGGAGGCCGACGGGACGTACCGTTATGACCCCTCGCGCCCCCGCGAGGAGACCTTCGTGGTCGACACGCCTCCGCCGACCGCCTCGGGCTCGCTGCACATCGGCCACGTCTTCAGCTACACGCACACCGACGTCATCGTCCGGCAGCGCCGGATGCTCGGGTTCAACATCTTCTATCCCATGGGCTGGGACGACAACGGCCTGCCCACCGAGCGGCGCGTGCAGAACTATTTCCACGTCCGCACGGACGTGCGCACGCCGTACGAGCGCGGCCTCTCGCTGCCGCAGGCGGCGCCGGAGGCGCTCAAGAAGGAGCCGCCGCGCATCGTGTCGCGGCCGAACTTCATCGAGCTCTGCCACAAGGTCACGCGCGAGGACGAGCAGGTCTTCAAGGCGCTCTTCCGCCGGGTGGGCCTCTCGGTCGACTGGCAGTACGAGTATGCCACCATCGATGATCACTGCCGCAAGACGGCGCAGCTGTCGTTCCTGGATCTGCACGAGAAGGGCCACCTCTACTCGGTCTTCGCGCCCACGATGTGGGACGTCGATTTCCAGACCGCGGTCGCGCAGGCGGAGGTCGAGGATCGCCCGCAGTCCGGCGCGTTCCACGACATCGCGTTCGCGGTGGAGGGCACGGGCGAGCAGCTCGTCATCGCGACGACGCGCCCGGAGCTGCTCGCGGCCTGCGTCGGCGTGACGGCGCACCCCGAGGATCCGCGGTATCAGCACCTCTTCGGCAAGACGGCGCTCACGCCGATCTTCCGCGCGCCGGTGCCGATCTTCCCGAGCACGCTCGTGGATCGCGAGAAGGGCACGGGCATCCTGATGGTCTGCACCTTCGGTGACGCGACGGACGTGATCTGGTGGCGGGAGCAGAAGCTCCCTCTCCGCCAGATGCTCGGCAAGAACGGCCGTGTCCTCCCGGTGACGTTCGGGGAGGGCGACTGGCAGAGCCGCGATCCGGCCGCCGCGAACGCGGCGTATGCCCCGCTCCAGGGCAAGGGAGTGAAGCAGGCGCGCACGGCCGTCGTCGAGCTGCTCCGCCGCGACGAGCACGCGGCGGTGGCGGGTGCGGGCCCGGCGCTGCGGGGCGAGCCGAAGCCGATCGAGCGGGCAGTGAAGTTCTTCGAGAAGGGCGATCAGCCGCTCGAGTTCGTGCCCACGCGGCAGTGGTTCGTGCGGCTCGCGGACAAGAAGGAAAAGCTCCTCGAGTTCGGCGACAAGATCGAGTGGCACCCGGATTTCATGCGCCTCAGGTACCGCAACTGGACCGAGGGGCTCCAGGGCGACTGGTGCATCAGCCGCCAGCGGTATTTCGGCGTGCAGTTCCCGGTCTGGTATCCGCTCGACGCCGAGGGCAACCCGGATCACGGTAGGCCGCTGCTCGCGACGCGCGAGATGCTCCCGGTCGATCCGACGGTCGACGTGCCGCCCGGGTACGACGCGTCTCAGCGGGACAAGCCGGGCGGCTTCACGGCGGAGTCCGACGTGTTCGACACGTGGTTCACGAGCTCGCTCACGCCGCAGATCAGCTCGCACTGGGGGCTCGACGAGGGGCGCCACGCGCGGCTGTTCCCGGCCGATCTGCGCCCGCAGGCGCACGACATCATCCGGACGTGGGCGTTCTACACGATCGCGAAGGCGATGCTGCACGAGGCGTCGGTGCCGTGGCGTCATATCGCGATCTCGGGGTGGATCCTGGACCCCGATCGCAAGAAGATGTCGAAGAGCAAGGGCAATGTCGTGACGCCGATGCACCTGCTCGACAACTACTCGTCGGATGCGGTCCGCTACTGGTCGGCGAGCGCGCGGCTCGGCACGGACACGGCGTTCGACGAGAAGGTGCTGAAGATCGGCAAGCGCCTCGTGACGAAGATCTGGAATGCGGGCAAGTACGTGCTCAGCCAGTCTGCGGAGGTCCATCCGGTCTCCGAGGAGCTGGACCGGGCGTTCTTGCACAAGCTGTCGGCGGTGGTGGCGGACGCGACGCGCTCGTTCGAGGCGCAGGAGTTCGCGGCGGCGCTCGAGCGGACGGAGGATTTCTTCTGGCGCTGGTTCACCGACGCGTACCTGGAGCTGGCCAAGGCGCGTGCGCGCGGCGAGGGCGGCGCTGGCGACGCGGCGCGGGGCTCGGCGGTGGCTGCGCTGCGGCTCGGGCTCTCGGTGCTGCTGCGGCTGTTCGCGCCGGTGCTTCCGTACATCACCGACGAGGTCTGGGCCTGGGTGTACGCGGAGGAGACGGGGCAGCGGTCGATCCACCGGGCGAAGTGGCCGGCGGCGAGGGATTTCGCGGAGGTCGCGGCGCCGGCGGACGCGGGGCTCCTGGAGCTGGCGGCTGCGGCGATGGCGGCGGTCAACAAGCGGAAGAGCGAGCTCGGCGCGAGCGTGGGGCGCGTGGTGACGCATCTGGCGCTGGGGGCGAACGCGGCGACGCTGGCGCGGCTGAAGCCGGCGCTGGGGGACGTGCTCGCGGCGGTGCGGGCGGGGGCGCACGAGCTCGTGGAGCGGGCGGAGCTGGCGGACGGCGAGGTCCAGGTGGTGCGCTGCGAGCTGGAGGTGGCGGCTGCGGCGGCGGCCGGGACGGGGGAGGCTGCGGCGGCTACGGAGTAGAGTCGCGGGTTCTGATTCGCCCGGCCCTCGCGGAGGGAGCACGCCGCGCGGCGCGCGCACGGGCTGAACTCGCCTGAGACGTCCTGTGCCCGTCGCGCTGCGCGCGCCGGACACAGGACGTTAAATGGGCTCAGACAACAGCCCGTGCACGCGCCGCGCGGCGTGCTCCCTCCGCGAGGGCCTACGGCCTCAAAGATCACGAGCCCGGCAAGTACCGCGTCGAGGTCGAGCCTTGCAGGGCGGGGATGGAATGCGGACACGAGCCTGCATCGAAATTCCGAACCCGGCTCGGCGCGCGTCCTCGCGTCCCGCGCCGCCGGCGTCAGATCGGAAGGCACACCGAGGGCGTCCCGGGACAGCTTCTGAATGACGAGCGCGCTCAGGCGCGAATCAGGACGACCTCACGGCCGGCAGGGGTCGACGCGAGCTCCCGGCGCGTGCGCTCGGCGATGGGAGGCTGTCCAGCGCGCTGGTCGAAGAGGATGAGCCATCCGCGCTGGAGCCCCAGCCCGGCGAGGTACTCGTCGAGCTGAGCGAGCCCCTCGGCGAGGGGATCCGGCCGGCCGTCGCGCCAGACCTTGCGCTCTATCGCGAGCGTCTCGCCGGCATAACGAACGCAGAGATCCATCCTGCCCCGACCGATGGCGTACTCGCGCTCGATGCTGCCGCCGCCGTTCACGACGCGGTGGAGGAAGGCCATGACGACGAGGTGTGGCGCGATCTCGTGGTAGGGCGCCGCTCTGAGCAGCGGCTCGCCGTGCTGGCGCCAGAAGGACAGGAAGGCGTCGAGGAGGCGATCGGCGTCGAGGCGGCCGTCGGGCGTGAGCCAGGTGGCCGGGATCCGCGGCAGCGAGTCGCGCACGCCGCTCGCGAGCTCACGGATGATGATCTCGCGGTAGATCGGATTGGCGATGGCGAGACCACCTTCCGCCGTGCGGCGCACGAGGCCCAGGTCGACGGCGAAGCGCCGGTCGTCTTCAGGGACGTCGCCGAGGGTGCTGCCGGCGAGCATGGGCTCGATCACGGCGCGGACGCGCGGTTCGCGCAGGCGCTCTACCAGGCTATCGAGGTGCGTGTCCTGCCGCTCGATCAGGATGTCCCTGGCGCGATCGACGTCCGCGGCCGTGATGGGCTGCGCGCGATCCTTGACCAGGACGTCGACGAGCTGACGGGCGAGCGCGTTGACGAGCCACGGCTGGCCCTGGGTGAGCTCGAAGGCCCGATCCACGGCGCTCGCTTGAAAGCTCTGGCCCGTCTCGGCCGTGTGCTGGGCGTAGAGGGCGGCGATCTCTTCTCGGGTGAAGTTGCGCAGCGTGAGCGACTCGACCTTGATATTGAACGGGCTCGACGTGCCGAGGCGGTCGCTGTTGCCGGATTCGACCTTGTAATCGCGCACATCGCGCAGACCGATGAGGGCGAGCGCGTGCGGGAAGCCATGCGGGCGGCCTGGATAGCCGCTCCGGAGCTGACGTAGCACGGAGATCAGCGTCGTATCTCGCAAGGCGTCGATCTCGTCGAGGAAGATGACGAGGGGCCGCGGTGCGGCCTGGGCCCAGGCGCGCAGGGCGGCCCCGATGCGCTGGCCAGGGGGCGCATCCGGGAAAGGCGGCGGCTGCAGATCCTCGGGGAGCTGCGAGCTCGCGTTACCTCGCCACTCGCTCAGCATCGCGAGCTCCGCCGCGCCGGGGTCGTCGGGAAAGGGGGCGCCGACCTCCATCGAGACGAGCACCGCCACATAGCGCCCTTCCCGCGTGAGGGCCTGGGCGAGCGTGAGCAGCGATGTCGTCTTTCCGATCTGCCGCGGCGCGTGCAGGACGAAGTAGGCTTTGCGATCGATGAGGTCGCGCACCCCGGGCAGGCGCTCCTCGGGCGGGAGCATGTAGTGGTCGGCCGGATTGCAGGGGCCTGCAGTGTTGAACCAGCGGTGCATCGCGGCGCGAGTCCAGAGAGCAGCGCGCGGGATGGCCAGCGCGCCGCTGGCGGCGGTGTTCGCTCGCCGGAGCGGCGCCGGGGGGGCCAGCGCGGCGATGTCCGCGGCGTTCGCCCGGCGGCCGCGAACCTTGATGAGATAGGATGGGTGGCAATGTCGAACGGGCGATTCGGAGGCGGCGCGGCGGGGCTGGGCGCAATCGCCCTGGTGGTGGTGATCGGGGGCTGCGGAAGCGCGCCGCCGGCGCCGTCGCAGCAAACGCAGCACACGCCGGCCGCCCCTCCGGAGGCCTGGCCGCCGCCGGGGGCGCGGCTGGCGAAGCCCGAGGGGCACCTCGCCAAGGTGACCTGCCTGGCGTTCTCGCCGGACGGTCGGCAGCTCGTGTCCGGGGGCGAGGATCGGGTGCTGCTCGTCTGGGATGTGGCGACCGGCCAGGTCGTCCAGCGGCTGGAGGGGCACGGCGGATGGGTTTGTGGCTGTGCGTTCCTGCCGGACGGGCGCGGGGTGGTGAGCGGCGGCTGGGGCGGCGAGGTCTTCGCCTGGGATCGCAAGAGCGGCGGCGGCTCGGAGCCCTGAGCCCGACCGAGGCTGTCATGTCGCTCAGCGTGCGACCCGATGGAGGCGAGATCCTCGTCGGTACGCTCTCCGGGATGGCGAAGGCCTGGGAGCTGGGCTCGGGCGCAGCCACCCTCGAACAGGACGCGCTCATCCGCCCTGGTGAGAGCAGCGTCGTGTGGGCGACAGGCTACCTCGACGACGGGCGCGCGTTCGCAGGCGGGAACGCCGGTGTCGTGGTGTGGAATGGGCGACAGGCCGTGACAGCCAGGTACGACGCCGCGAGCGCGGTGGCGTTGCCCGGCGGTCTCCTTGCGCTCGGCGGGGAGGGCGAGGTGACGCTGCTCCAGCCCGGCGGCGCGCTCGAACGCCTCGGCGCGCAGGAGCGCTGGGTGTACGGGCTCGCGCTGAGCCCGCGGCGCGATCTGCTGCTCGCCGGAGACGCCGCCGGGGGCGCTCGCGTCTTCCGCCTCGCCGACAGGTCGCTGCGGTGTGAGCTGAAGCGATCGGCGGGCATCTCCGCCGCTGCGTTCGATCCCACCGGGACCTGGTTCGCGGTGGCCGGCGACGATGGCTCGATCGCGCTGGCCAGGGTCGCGGACTGCACGGGCGTGGATCGCCAGCTCGCCGTGCGGCAGCTCGGGATCCCGCAGCGGCGGATGCGCAGCGTCGCGGCGGGGCAAGCCGTGCTCGTCGGAGACGGCGCTGGCAACGTCAGCGCGTGGTCGACGGCCACATGGTCGCTCGCGGGCCGGTGGTCCGCCCACGCGGGCGAGGTGACCGCGCTGGCCGCGCTTCCCGATGGCGGCTGGGTCTCTGGGGGTCTCGATCATGCCGTCGTCGCGATGTCCGGCGTCTCCAGCGCTCCCCCTCGTCGGATTGGCCGGCTGCGCAACTTCCCCTGGGCGCTCCGCCCCAGCCCTGACGGCATGTCCGTCCTGTCGGTCGATGCCGCAGGGGATCTGACGCTCCTGCCGCTCGGCGAGGGCGGGGCGCCGGCCACGCTGCTCTCCGAGCGGCGGCCGCTCTATGCCCTCGCCGTGGCCCCCGGCCGTCCTGAAGTGGTCGTCGCCGGGATGACAGAACGCGTGCTCCGGGTGAGCCTCGTCCAGGCGGAAGACCGGAACGCATCCTGGCCACGGGCCACCATGCTCCGAGAGAGCATGACGGCGCTGGCCTACAGCCCCGACGGCCGCTGGCTCGCCGAGGCCGGCACCGACGGCACCGTGGCGCTCCGCGACGCCGAGCC
The DNA here is from genome assembly GCF_051521375.1 of Sorangium sp. So ce693. Classification (NCBI taxonomy): domain Bacteria; kingdom Pseudomonadati; phylum Myxococcota; order Polyangiales; family Polyangiaceae; genus Sorangium; species Sorangium sp. So ce693. The sequence goes on along the minus strand of NZ_CP150347.1, from coordinate 7,656,166 downwards.
CGGCGACGCCCCGCCCCGCCGCTTCGAGGGGCTCGAACGTCAGGTCCACGCCCTGGTCCTCACGCCCGAGCACCTCTGGGCCGGGGGTGACGATGAAGTGCTCGTCCGCTGGCCGATTCACGCCGGCGCCGCCGCAGCGCCGCTCCGCATCGAGGAGCACGCGCCGATCCACTCCATCGCCGCCACCCCCGACGGCAAGCACCTCATCGCCGTCCTCGGCGATGGCCGCGCCTCGGTGCGCGCGCTCCCGTCGGGCGACCTCGTCGCCCACCTCGTCCCGCTCGGCGACGGCAGCTGGGCCACGGTGTTCGCCGACGGCCGCTTCGTCTCGTCCGGCAGCGGCGCCGCCCTCGGCCTGCGCTTCGAGGACCCCGTCACCCGCAAGGTCACGACGCTCGGCGGCCTCCCCCGCGTCGGCGTCAGCCCGCCGTCGGCGACGCGCACGGCCGAGGGGCACCTCCTCGTCCGGGCCACGGTTTTCTCCCCGCGCGGCGTCCCCCGCGTGCGCCTCGACGGCCGCTGGGACGTGCGCGGCGTGACCCCGAGCCCGACCGTCGTGTCCGCGTACGAGGTCGAGCTCCTCCTCGGCGACCGCTCCCCGGCGCCCCACCGCCTCGACGTGCTCGGCCCCGGCGGCGAGAGCGCCCGCGCGGACATCCGGCCCGAGCCCGACCTCCGCGCCCGCGCGTTCCGCCCGCGCGCCCTGCTGATCGGCAACGCCGCGTACCGCGCCCCGGGCGTCAAGCGCCTCCCGGGCGCGCTGGTCGACGTGGACGCGATGCGCGGGACCCTGCAGCGCAGCGACGGCTGGGCCCTCGACGATGACCGCATCAAGGCCTCCAAGGATCTCGACGCGGCCAACCTGGAGCCGACCGTGACCGGCTTTCTCGCCGGCGCCGCCGAGGGGGAGACGCTGCTCGTCTACTTCTCTGGTCACGGCCTCGACCAGCGCGGCGAGGGCTTCCTCCTGCCCATCGACTACGACCCCGCCCGCCCTGCCGATCCTCGGAACGCGCTGTCCGCCGCGCGCCTCTTCCAGGCCATCGCCGCGTCGAAGGCGGGGCGCGTGCTCGTCATCCTGGACGCGGGGCGCGCCGGCGCCTTCTCGCTGCCCGAGGATTTCGGCGTGGAGCACGACCACAGCGAGCGCGTCGGCGTCGTCACCGCGGCCAGCTCTGGCAGCGACGCCGCCGAGACGCCGCGCGGGGGCGTGTTCACGCAGGCGCTCGTCGGGGCCTGGACCGACCCGGCGGCCGTGGATCCCGAGCGCGAGGCGGTCACGCTCGGCCTGGCGTTCAACCGGGCGCTGGGCCGCACCCACGCGCAGCGCCCGCGCCTCTTCGGCGGGCTCGATACGCTGCCGCTCGCGTGGCCGCGGCTCCGCGCCGCCGAGGCGCCCGCGATGATGGCGAGCGAGGAGGCCGCCGCTCCAGGCACCACGCTCGCGCGCGTGAAGGCGACGGTCCTCGGGACAAGGCACCTGACCGCGCTCGGGCATCGCATCGACGGGACCCTGGAGGTCGAGATCGCCTTTGGCCACGATACGGAGTCCGTGCGCATCGGCGTGTACGCGATCGACGAGACGCCTCCGGCGGCGCGGCCCGAGGTGTTCGAGCCGGGGCCATGGCAGAGCGGCCAGGTCCAGCGCCTCCGTGTGCCGCTCAAGGACCTCGAGCCCGGCGATTACCGCGTCGAGGTCGAGCCTTGTCAGGCGGCAACGGAGTGCGGCCACGAGCCTGCATCGCTATTCCGGATCCGACTCGGCGGTTGAGATCGCGCCGCGCGCTGCCTTGCGCGGCGGGCCAGGACCTCGGTCCCCGGGCACCAGAACGCGCTCTGGTCGCGAATGTCTCCGGACGCCCGGGCACCAGAACGCGTCGTGGTCGCTCTGCGATCCAGGTGCCGAGATAGACCACACATCGGGATGATCGTGTTGTAGATCACATGTGGCTCCCGGCGGGGCGCCGTGATCCTGCGGGGGAGGGCCGTCGCCAGAGGCCCGTGTGAACGACATCGCAGACGCAATGCGCGATTTGGACGTGGTCGAGGAAAGGTTCGAGATCGAGCGGTTCGCCGGAAGCGGCGGGATGGGGGACGTCTATCGCGCGCGTGACCGGCGGTCGGGGGAGGCGGTCGCGCTGAAGGTGCTGCAAGGCGCGAGCGCGAGCGATCTGCGCCGGTTCGCGCGGGAGGCGGAGGTGCTCGTCGCGCTCCGGCTGCCAGGGGTCGTGCGGTACGTGGCGCGCGGGACGACGGCGGCAGGACAGCCGTACCTGGCGATGGAATGGCTCGACGGCGTCACCCTGGAGCAGCGGCTCGCCCAAGGACCGCTCTCGATCGCCGAGGGCGTGACGCTGGCGGCGCAGGTGGCGGCGACGCTCGGCGCGATCCACCAGCAGGGCATCGTCCACCGCGACCTGAAGCCGAGCAACCTGATGCTGGTGGGCGGCGCGGTGGATCGAGCCACGCTGCTCGACTTCGGCATCGCGCGCGAGCTCTGGCTCACGCGGAGCCTGACGGCGCCCGGAGCGATCCTCGGGACGCCCGGGTACATGGCCCCCGAGCAGGTGAGCGGCGAGGCGCCGGTGGACGCCCGCGCGGATGTGTTCGCGCTCGGGTGCATCCTGTTCGAGTGCCTCACGGGGCGCCGGCCGTTCCTGGGCGACAACCTGCTGTCGCTCCTCGTGAAGGTCGTGCTGGAAGAGCCGCCGCGGCTCGGGGAGCTGCGCGACGGCATCCCCGAGCCGCTCGAGCGCCTCGTGGCCCGGATGCTGGCGAAGTCGGCGGCGCACCGGCCGCGCGACGGCGCCGCCGTCGCGGCGGAGCTCGCCGCCTTCGCCGGCGAGGGGCTCGCCGCAGGAGGGGGCGCGATCGCGGCGCCGCGCGCGCCTGGCGAGGAGATCACGACGTCGGAGCGGCGGGTCATGTGCGTCATCCTGGCCGCCCATGGCAGCGAGGAGACCGACGCCACGCTGGCGGAGGCCGATGGGATCGCGCAGGCCCAGGCGCTGCGGGACCTCGCGGCGCGCCACGGTGGGAGCCTCGATTTCCTGCAGTCGAAGTGGCTGCTCATCGCGCTGTCGGGCGCCGAGTCTCCGACGGACCTCGCGGTGCGAGCGGCCCATTGCGCGCTCGCGCTCCGGACGGTGGTCGGCGGCGCACCCGTGGCGGTGGCGACGGGGCTGGCGGAGATCGAGGGGAGGCTGCCTGTCGGCGAGCTCGTCGATCGCGTGGCCCAGCTGATCGTCGGGCACGACGGCCCGCCGTCCGGGGGAATCCGGCTCGACAGCGCGACGGCGAGCCTGCTCGCGAGCCGCTTCGAGACCGTCCAGGGCCCGGAGGGGTGCTGGCTGCGGGGCCGGAAGGAGGAGCCGGACACGGTGCCGAGGCTGCTCGGGAAGCCGACGCCGTGCGTGGGGCGCGAGCGCGAGCTCTCGCAGCTCGCGGCCGAGTGGCGCCATTGCGTGGACGAGCCGACCGCGAGCGCGGTGGTCGTCGTTGGCGCGGCGGGCATGGGCAAGTCGCGCCTCGCCTGGGAGTTCCTCCGCGCCGTCGAGGAGCAGCGCGAGGCCGCCGAGGTCTGGATCGGCAGGGCCGATCCCATGGCGGCCGGCTCGGCGTTCGGCTTGCTCGCCCAGGCGCTCCGCCGCGCCATGGGGCTGCTCGACGGCGAGTCGCTGGAGGTGCGGCGGAGCAAGGTGCTGGCCCGGGTCGAACGGCTCGACGGGCTCGGGAGCACGGGGCCGCACGTCGCGGCGTTCCTCGGCGAGCTGGTGGGGGCGCCCTTTCCTGACGAGGGCGACGTGCAGCTGCAGGCGGCGCGCCAGAGCCCGGTGCTGATGGGCGACCGGATCCGCCAGGCGTTCGAGGACTTCGTCCGGGCCGAGTGCCAGCGGCAGCCGGTGCTGCTGGTGCTGGAGGATCTGCACTGGGGCGACCTGCCGACGGTGCGGCTGATCGACGCGGCGCTCCAGCACGCGAGGGACCTCCCGCTGCTGGTGCTGGCGCTCGCGCGCCCCGAGGTGGACGAGCTGTTTCCAGAGCTGTGGCGCCAGCGGGTCGGGCTCCGGCTGCGGCTCGCGCCGCTGCCCCGGCGCGCGAGCGAGCGGCTGGTGCGGCAGGTGCTCGGCGACGGCGTGAGCGCTGCGCAGGTGGACGAGCTGCTTGCGCGCGCCGAGGGCAACGCGTTCGTGCTGGAGGAGCACATCCGCGCGGTGGCCGAGGGCCGCGGCGAGGGGATGCCGGAGACGGCGCTGGCGATGGTGCAGGCGCGGCTGGAGGCGCTGGGCGTGGAGGAGCGGCGGGTGCTGCGCGCGGCGAGCGTGTTCGGCGAGACGTCGTGGGAAGGCGCGGTGGCGGCCCTGGTGGGCGGCGCGCCGGTGGCGCAGCCGCTCGCGGAGCTCGGGCGGCGGGAGCTCCTGGTGCGGCGGCGCGAGGCGCGCATCGCGGGCGAGGTGGAGTACGAGTTCCGGCACGCGCTGGTGCGGGAGGCCGCCTACGGCATGCTGACCGAGCGCGATCGCCGCGTCGGGCACGGCCTTGCGGGCGACTGGCTGGCGCGCGCCGGCGGGGCGGACGCCATGGCGCTGGCGGAGCACTTCGAGCTCGGCGGCGCGCCGGCGCGGGCGGCGGAGGCCTACCTGCGCGCGGCGGAGGAGGCGCTCCGGGGCGGCGATCTCGACGCGGCGATCGCGCGGGCCGAGCGGGGTATCGGCTGCGGCGCGGCCGGGGACGCCGCGGGCAGGCTCCGCCACATCCAGGCGGAAGCCCATGTGTGGCGCGGCGATCTCGCGCTCTCCGCGGAGCGGGGGAGCGAGGCGCTGGGCCTTGTGGAGCGCGGCTCGGCCGCATGGTTCTCGGCCATCATCCCCCTCGTATGGGCCACGTCGAAGCTGGGCCGACTGGACGTCGTCGCTCGCGTGACGACCGAGGCGGTGGACGTGGCCGCCTCCGGCGACGCGCAGGACGCGAAGCTCCGCTGCCTGTCCGCGGGCGCGAGCGCGCTGGCGCTGGGCGGGCGGTACGCCGAAGGCGCCGCGTTGCTCGATGTGGTCCAGCGCGCCCTCGCGAGCGCGGAGACGAGGGATCTCGAGGTGGTCGCGCACCTCCACGACGCGCGCGCGGCCTATGAGATGTGCAAAGGCGACCTGGGCTCCTGTGCGGGCAGCCAGGAAGCCGCGTTGCTCGCCTTCGAGCAGGCCGGCGATCATCGCAACGCGCTCAGCGCCCGGGCGAGCCTGGGCGCCGTGTGCATGGAGCTCGGCGACTTCGAGACGGCCCAGTCGATGCTGCGGGCAGCCATGGAGGCCGCCGACCGGATGCACCTGGACGAGCTGAAGGTCTCTGGGCAGGCCAACCTCGCGCAGGTCCTCGGGTACCGTGGTCAGCTTGTCGAAGGGCGGGCGCTCGCCGAGGAGGCGGTCGCGTCGAGCCAGGGAGCGGGCCTCGTGCGCACGGAGCTCTTCGCTCGCTGCTACCTGGCGAAGATCGCCCTGGCCATGGGCGATTCCGAGGCCGCCGAGCGCGAGGCGCGCGCCGCCATCGCGCTCTTCGAGAGCGCGCCGACCCTGGGCGTGCAGGCATTTTCCATCCTCGCTCGCGTGCTGCTCGGGCTCGGGCGCACCGACGAGGCGATGCGGGCTGCCGCCGAGGCGAGCGCGCGGTTGGCAGAGTTTGGCACGCTGGAAGAGGGGGAGTCGCTCGTCCGCTTGACCCATGCCGAGGCGCTCGCCGCGAGCGGGCGGCGCGCCGAGGCCGAGGTCGCGATCACGTCGGCCAGGACGGCGCTGCTCGCGCGCGCCGAGCAGCTCAGCGATCCGACCTGGCGCGAGCGCTTCCTCCGCGACGTGCCGGACAACGCCCGCACGCTCGAGCTCGCGCGGCAGTGGCTCGGCGGCTGAGCCACTGCCGCGAGCGCGCCGAACGACGCGGGTGAGCCCGTGGCGCACGAAGCGGCACACCGCTGCCGGCGTCACGGGCCCGTCTTTTGCGGGCGCTTACTTCGTGGCGAGCTTCGTCAGGTCGAGCATTTCGTCGACGTCCGGCAGTACGATCAGGTCGCACCGGCGGTTCTTCTGCTTGCCGGCCGGCGTGTTGTTGCTCGCGATGGGGTCCGTGTCCGCGAACCCTGCCGCGCTCCAGTGCCTCGTCGGCAGCTGGCCCTCCTTGCCGATCAGGAACAGCAGCACGGCCCGGGCGCGCATCAGCGACAGCCCCCAGTTGTCCTGGAACGGGCCGCTCTTGTACGGCTGGCTGTCGGTGTGCCCGGCGACCTGGTAGTCGCGGTCCACGAGCGACTTGTCGCCCCGGATGACGTCCGAGATCTTCTTCAGGATCTGCTGGCCGTCCTTGCTCAGCGTGTCCTTACCCGAGTCGAACAGGACGTCTCCGGGCAGCGAGATGACCATCCGGTTCCTGCGGACCTGGACCTCCAGGCCGAGCTTGACGAGCTCCTCGAGCTTCTTCCGGAGCAGGTCGAACCGCGCCTGGATCGCCTCGAGCTGCTTCGCGCGCGCCTTGTACTCGGCCAGCGCCTTCTCGCGGTCCTCCAGCGTCGAGCTCATCTTCGAGATGTCGGCGCCCTGGTCCGCGAGCTTCTTCTCGAGCTCCTCGACGCGCTGCTTCGCGTCGGCGAGCTCCTTCTCGAGCTCGGCCTCCCTCTTCTGGCTCCGGTTCTGGAGCTGGTTGTACTTGTCGAGCTGCGACTTCCACTCCTGCTCGGAGTGGCCGCAGCCCGCGGCGAGCAGCGACGACAGCGCGAGGGGTAGTGCAATGAGTGTCCGGTTCATGAGCGCTTTCTCCATGGCTCCGTTGGCGGGAGCGGGATGCTGCGGGCGAGAGCGTCGCTCAGCTCGGGCGAGAGATCCAGAGGGGAGGACGGCGAGATCCGCCCGTCCGCGTGGCCGTGCGCTGCGGGTGGGGAGGGATCGGGGCTTCGGCGGCGCAGGCGAGAGCGGCGGCGCTGCCGGAGGCGATGGCGCGGTGGCCGCGGGCGTTGCTGGCGTCCGTTGCGGCTCCTTCGGCGAGTGCACGAGGATGAACTCGACGCGCCGGGTCCTCTGCCGACCCCGACCGAGGTTGAGGCTGCCAACCCGACCGAGGTCGAGGCTGCCGACCCCGACCGAGGTTGAGGCTGCCAACCCGACCGAGGTTGAGGCTGCCGACCCCGACCGAGGTTGAGGCTGCCGACCCGACCGAGGTTGAGGCTGCCGACCCAGGTTGCCGACCCCGACCGAGGTTGAGGCGACCGAGGCGGCCCCGCCAGGCGGCCCCGCCGCCCCGACCGAGGTTGAGGCCGGGCCCCGCCAACCACCCCGACCGAGGTTGAGGCGGCCGAGGCGTCCCCGCCGCCCCGACCGAGGTTGAGGTGACCCCACCAGCCGTCCCCCGCCGGTCGACCGAGGTTGAGGTGGCCCCTGCTTCGGTGCGTCCCGGGTGTGTATCCGTGACCGGCTTCCAGGGCTCGGGGCCGAGCGGTGCCTTGACCACACAGGCCGGGCGTGAGACATCGGCCCCCGGCCTCCGGGCCACCGAGAGCTCGGATCTTCAACCTCTTCCTGCGCGCGGGGCGAAAACGCGCGAACGAAACCAAGCAGATGCCCATCTCGTCGCGGTCTCCGGGTACGTCGTGCCGCCCTGGCACCCCTCGCCGTCGCCTCCGGTCGGGCCTCGCGCTCGCGCTCGTGCTGGGCGCGTCTTCCGCGTCCGCCCAGCCGGCACGCCGGCCGGCCCAGCCGCCGGCGGCCCCAGCGCAGCCGCCCGCCGGGCAGGCGGGCGCCCCCGCTGCGCAGCCCGCCGCTCCGGCCCAGCCCGGTGCAGCGCCCGCCGCGCCGGCCCAGCCCGCCGCGCCGGCCCAGCCCGGCGCCGCGCCGGCCGGCGCCGAGACGCCCGAACCCCCGGCGGCGCGCGAGCCGCTCCTGCCGCCGGCCGACACGGCCGCTCCCTCCGCGCCGCAGCCGGCCGCGCCGGCCGCCTCGGAGGGGCCCGCAGCCGCTGCGGCGGCCGAGCAGCCCGAGCGGCAGGCGATCCAGGCCGAGATCGGCGCCCGGCCCAGCGAGGTCTACGCCGAGGACTGGTGGTCCCACGCGCGACCGACGTTCGAGTTCCACGGCTACTACCGGCTCCGTTGGGAGCTCTTCAACAGCTTCGCCCTCGGCCGCATCGACCCGCGCAATCGCGCGCTCTGGCCGCAGCCGGCCGACAACTCCTACAAGGGGAGCGTGCTCTCGCTCTGCAACCCGAGCGAGACCACGAGCGGCGGCACCCGCTCGTTCGACGCGTGCAAGAACGACACCCAGGCCGGCGCGAACATGCGTTTCCGGCTCAACCCCGAGCTGCACATCAGCGACAACCTGCGCATCCTCACGCAGGTCGATCTCCTCGACAACGTGGTGCTCGGCTCGACCCCGGAGGGCTACGCGAACCAGCCGGCGGCGGGCGGCGGCTACCAGGTCGCCCGCCGGGGCGGCTACTCGCCGCTCGGGGCCTTCTCCAGTACCCAGTGGGCGCCCAGCGCCGGCGTCAACTCGACGAAAGACTCGATCTCCGTCAAGCGGATCTGGGGAGAGTACATGACCCCCGTCGGTCTCCTCCGCTTCGGCCGAATGCCGAACCACTGGGGCCTCGGTATGGTGGCGAACAGCGGTGATGGGTACGACTCCGACTACCAGTCGACCGTCGACCGGCTGATGTTCGTCACGGGCATCAAGAAATACGACATCTACTTCGCCGGCGCGTGGGACTGGGCCAACGAGGGCGCGACGAGCGCCTCGCTCCAGGACCTCGAGGGCCAGCCGTACGACCTCGCCCAGTCCGATGACGTCAATCAGTACGTGTTCGTCGCCGTCCGCCGCAAGAACCCCGAGCTCCAGAAGCTCGAGCTCGCCCGCGGCAACATGGTCATGAACGGCGGCGTCTACTTCGCTTACCGGCAGCAGACGCTGGCGAACGACGTCACCGCCGGCGACACGAACGCCGAGCTGTCCGCGTCGCTCGGCCAGAGCGCCGACAACGTCGCGGCGGGGTACGTGCATCGGGGTGCGGAGATGGTCATCCCCGACGTGTGGCTCCAGCTCCTTTACAAGAAGTTCCGCTTCGAGCTCGAGGCGGCGATGATCTACGGATCCCTCGACCTGCGCGGGCAGGACGAGAGCGATTATGCGAACGTCCTCTCGCCGAAGGACACCGGCTGGGGCATCCGGCAGTTCGGGCTCGCCACGCAGGCCGAGCTCACCGAGATGGAGGGCCGGCTGCGCGTCCACTTCGGCTTCGGGTACGCGAGCGGCGACGACGACGCGCCCGCCCTCAAGCCGCAGGGGACGCAGCTCGGGGCCATGGATCCCCAGAACTCGACCGATCGTACCTACTCGACATTCCGCTTCCACCCCGATTACCGGGTCGACCAGATCCTCTTCAGGAACATCCTCTCTCGGGTCCAGGGGGCGTATTATTTCCGCCCTGGCGTCGACTGGGACTTCGCCCGCGACAAGAACGGCCAGCGCGCCGGCCTCGGCGCCGCGGCCATCTGGAGCCGCGCCTCCGAGTTCCTCCAGGCTCCCGGCAACTCCCGGGATCTCGGCATCGAGCTGAACGCGCAGCTGTACTTCCAGTCCAAGGACGGGACGCTCAACGACGACCCCGACAAGATGGGCGGCTTCTACACGGCGGTGCAGTACGGCGTGCTGTTTCCTCTCGGCGGGCTCGGCCAGCTCAGGGGTGAAGACACGGTCCAGAAGATCGATCTCGAGACCGCACAGACGGTGCGCTGGTATCTCGGTATCCTCTTCTGAGCCGGACCCGCCCGGCGCTCAGCCAGCCTCGCGCGTCGCCGCGTGTCTGGAAATGAACGCTCGGGGCGGCGAATCGGTGCGAGACGGCGCGAAACCGTGCGAAACGGCGCGAAACGGCGACGTCGTCGCTCTCGTCATGAGTCCTGCATGAGCCATCCGGGGCCAAACAGCCCTTGATCTCGCGACCGTCCTGGCCAAGGATAGGATTGTCTGGACGCCAGCGCGTCGCGATACTTCCGTGGATCACCGAGGAGAACGGGTGGCGTGAGCCGCCGTTCTCCGGAGGGACGTGATGGTTCGTCGTCTCTTCATTGCGATGTTCTTGGCGGCGTCGATGGTGCTCGGGTCGACCGCCCTGTCCGTCGCCCAGGACGCAGACACGTCCGCTTTCCGCGACATCGCGGTCGGCAAGGACTATCGGCTCCGTGTCGCGGCGGCGCTGTCGCTCAGCAGGTCGAAGAGCCCCGGCGCGCGGCCTGCCCTCGAGAAGGCGCTCAGGGACCCGCACCCGGCGGTGCGCGCGTCGGCCGCGGCGGCGCTCGGCGCGATGGGCAACCCCGCGGCGGTCCCGGCGCTCAAGGCGGCGCTCAACCTCGAGCCTGCCCCCAACCTGAAGCGCCCGATCGAGGCCGCCATCGAGAAGCTGTCGCGCTCGTCGTCCAAGGCGCGCTTCCTTGTCAGCCTCGGCAAGTTCGAGAACCGCTCCGGCGTGAAGGACGCGAAGCTCGGATCGCAGCTGAGGCAGCAGACGCGCAACCGCGTGGCGCAGTTCGCCGACATCGAGATAGTGGCCGACGGCACGGACGTGGCCGCTGAAGGCAAGAGCCGCAAGCTGCCGGCCTTCACGCTGGACGGCTCGGTCATCCACCTGAGCAAGCGCCATGGGGCGGAGGGGGTCGGCTTCGCCGCGAAGGTCGAGTACGTGATCCGCGAGATGCCGAGCCAGACGCTGAAGGGCTCGATGACCGGCTCGGCCCAGGCGCTCGCCGAGGCGAAGCGCGCCCAGGGCCTGAGGGAGCTCGCCCAGCTGCAGAGCGACGCCGTCGCCGGCGCGATCGAGAGCGCGCTCCAGAGGGCGCCGCTCGCCCTCGAGGCCGCCTCGGGCAGCAGCGTCGTCGCCTCCGGCCGCTGACCCGGCGGTCCGGCCTCGCCGGCGTGAGCCAGCGCGCCACCGTGCCCGGCGCGAGCCGGCTCGCAACCCGACCCGGCGCACACCGGCCCGGCGCGCGCGTCTTCCGCGGCGGGCGTCGCGGGCGCGCGTCGAGCAGGCGGAAGCCGCTCTCCGGTCGTGCTAGACCGCGCGTCCTCCTATGTCCATCGCAACGCCTGCCAGCTCCGACCTGCTCCGCCGCACATTCCTCGAGTTCTTCGCCCAGCGCGGGCACGAGATCGTCCCGAGCGCGCCGCTCGTGCCCCAGAACGATCCGACGCTGATGTTCGTGAACGCGGGCATGGTGCAGTTCAAGGACGTCTTCACGGGCAAGGACAGGCGCCCGTACCAGCGCGCCACCTCGAGCCAGAAGTGCATCCGGATCAGCGGCAAGCACAACGATCTCGAGAACGTCGGCGTCACCGCGCGCCACCAGACGTTCTTCGAGATGCTCGGCAACTTCAGCTTTGGCGACTACTTCAAGGAAGACGCGATCGCCTTCGCCTGGGAGCTCCTGACGAAGGTCTACGATATCTCGCCGTCGCGGCTCGTGGTCACCATCTACAACGGCGAGGGGGGCTTCCCGGCCGACGACGAGGCCGCGGCGATCTGGCGCAAGGTCACGGGCTTCGGCGACGACCGGATCCTCCGGCTCGGCCTGGCCGACAACTTCTGGACGATGGGCGACGTCGGCCCGTGCGGCCCCTGCTCGGAGATCCACTTCTTCCACGGGAAGGAGCCCGACGTCGCGCGCTTCGGCGAGGAGCCGCGCATCGACGGCACGGGCTGGACCGAGATCTGGAACAACGTGTTCATGCAGTACGAGCGCGTCGAGAAGGACGGCCCGCTCGTGCCGCTGCCGGCGCCGAGCATCGACACCGGCATGGGCCTGGAGCGGCTCGCGAGCGTGCTCCAGGGCGTGACCTCGAACTACGACACGGACCTGCTCCGCGGGCTCGTCGACAAGGCGGCCGAGCTCAGCGGCAAGCCGTACACGGGGGGCAGCGCCGACGACGACGTGTCGATGCGGGTCATCGCGGATCACGCGCGGACGGCCGCGTTCCTGATCGCCGAGGGGGTGATGCCCGAGCGGCAGCGGCGCGAGTACGTGCTCCGCCGGGTGATGCGCCGCGCGATCCGCCACGGGCACCGGCTCGGGATCGATCGGCCGTTCCTGCACGAGGTCGCGCTCGAGGTGGTCCGGCGGATGGGCGAGACGTACCCCGAGCTCCGCGATCGGCGAGAGCTCATCGCCCGCGTCACCGAGGACGAGGAGGTCCGCTTCCGCTCCACGCTGAAGCGCGGGATGAAGATCCTCGATGAGCGCTTCGACGAGATGCGCTCGTCCGGCGAGCGGACGCTCCCGTCCGCCGCCGCGGCCGATCTCTACACCACCTATGGCTTCCCGCTCGATCTGACCCAGGTCATCTGCGCCGAGTCGAACTTCGGCGTCGACGTCCAGGGGGCCGAGGCGATCATCAAGGGCGCCGGCGAGGCGGACGGCCCGATCGATCCGACCGCCGCGGTGGACCCGGCGCACCGCGAGGCCCGCGCCAAGCTCGCGCAGCCGGTGGTGTTCACGGGCTACGAGCACGAGGAGGGCGACAGCGAGATCGTCGCGATCGTCCGGGTCGAGGTCCAGGGCGAAGGCGACCGGGCGCGCAAGGTCCGCGCGCTCGTCGAGCGCGCGGAGGCCGGGGCGACGGTCGAGATCGTCGTGCGCGAGACGCCGTTCTATGCCGAGTCGGGCGGCCAGGTGGGCGACGTCGGCGAGGTGACGGCGGACGGGGCGCGCGTCGAGGTGAAGGACACGCAGAAGCCGCTCGCCGGGCTGGTCGTTCACGAGGGCGTGGTCAGCGAGGGGGCGATCGCCGTGGGGCAGCGCGTCCACCTGGCGGTGGACCACGCGGCGCGCTCGGCGACGCGGCGCAACCACTCGGCCACGCACGTCCTGCACTGGGCGCTGCGCAAGGTGCTCGGCGAGCACGCGCAGCAGAAGGGCTCGCGGGTCGGCCCGGACGTCCTTCGCTTCGACTTCACGCACAACCGGCCCCTCACCCGCGAGGAGATCTCGCGGATCGAGGATCTGGTGAACGAGAAGGTCCTGACGAACGCGAAGGTGACGACCGAGATCCTGCCGATGGACGAGGCGCGGCGGCGGGGCGCGATGGCGATCTTCGAGGAGAAGTACGGCGACACGGTGCGGATGCTCACGATGACGCCCGAGGTGGTGGAGCTCTGCGGCGGCACGCACGCGTGCGCGCTGGGGGACATCGGGCTGTTCAAGATCACGAGCGAGGGCGGCGTGGCCGCGGGCGTGCGGCGGATCCTCGCGTCGACGGGGCTGAACGCGCTCGCGTACACGCGGGGCGTCGAGGCCGAGCTCGCCCGGGCGCGCCAGGTCGCGAAGGCGCAGGGCGGCGATCTCGCCGAGAAGATCGGGAAGATCGTGGCGCACGAGCGGGAGCTCGAGAAGAAGGTCACCGAGCTCGAGCGGCGGATCCTGGAGGGTGCGGGCCCCGCGCAGGGCGGCGGCGGCGGCGGCATCGACGCGATGCTGGACGGCGCCCGGGAGATCGGCGGGATCAAGGTGCTCGCGCGCCGGGTGCCAGACGGCACCAACCCGGGCGCGCTGCGCGATCTCGCGGAGAAGCTGCGCGACAAGCTCGGCGATCGCTCGGCGGTGCTGCTCGGCGCGGCCGTGGGCGACAAGGCGCAGCTCGCCGTGATGCTCTCGAAGTCGGCGACCGAGCGGCTCAAGGCCGGCGAGCTCATCAAGCCGATCGCCCGCATCGTGGGCGGCTCCGGCGGCGGCCGCCCGGACATGGCGCAGGCCGGCGGGACCGACGTCGCGCAGCTCGACGCGGCGATCGCGGCGCTCTACGCCGAGGTCGAGCGGACTCTCGCCTCGTAGCGCGCGCTGCCCGCGCCCCGCCGGGACGGTCGTTCAGGCGTCACGCCACTTGGTGCGGGCGAGCGGGAGCAGCTTCGGGGCCTTCCCGCCCCGCGCGGGGCGCGCCGGCAGCCGCGCTGGCTCGCCCGGCGCGGCCGCCCGGGGCCGCGCGCCGCGGGCGTGAGCGCCGATGGTCGCGCGCACGATCGGCGGCAGGAACACGGACTCCAGATCGACGCGCGCGAGCGCGCCCGCGACCGTGGCGATGCGATCCGGCAGCGACGCGTTGGCGTCGACCAGGATGATCCGCCGGCCGAGCACCGTGCAGAGCCCGCCCCGCGGATTGCGCGCGTCCGACAGGTGCGGATCGAACGCTTCCATCCTGACGGCGATGCCGACCTTGTCCGCCGCCAGGGTGAGCTCGTCGAGCAGCCGCGAAAGCTCCACCCACCTAGCGTAGCCCTCCTGTCCGGCAGATGGCAAAGCGCAAAAGCGCTGTTGCCCGCGCCGCGCCGCGCCACCCGTGGCCGGGCGAGCCGCGGCCGTGACGACCGCGTGACGACCGCGGCGCGCCGTCCTGGAGCGCCTTTCCACGCCCGGTTACACGCGGTTACACGCGGTTACGCGTGGGTGCGCGCGGTTACGCATGATCACGCACGATCACGCATGATTACGGGTGGTGAACTGCGGTGATGCCCGGTCGGTCCGGCGCGCAGCGGCCAATCGCATCCTCCGTCATCGCATAGCGCTCCTCGGTCGCGCGGTGGTGGCGCGGTCGTGCGGCGACGCGGTGAGTTGAGCGAGAGACTTCGATTCCTGGACTCCAGGATATATCGACGCACTCAACACCTCGACAGAGCAACGCATCAACTCATCTTCTCCCTTTGTCTTCTCCCGTGCTCCGGACTGGCCGACATCCACTCACGAGCCATATCGATGCTCATCCAGGAGCCCGCGCGCCGTGGCCGCGCGTTCATCCAGGCTGCCGTCGCCGGCCGCCGCGCGCTCGCCTCGGCGCGCGGTCGATCCGGGCCTCGCGCCGCCCGCCCCCCGTTCCGCGCCCTAGAGGTCGGTCAGCGGCTTCTCCTGAGCCGGATCGCGCGGCCCGTTGACCGCCGTTTCCGAGCATGCTACGAGCACGCCGTTCCGCGCGTCGTGGCCGAGTGGGAGCGAATGTGCGTTTCCCGGCTGCGGTGGGGTATCCCGCGCGCTTCGTCAGCCACTTTGGACGGGGCGGCCGCGATGGGGACGACGAGGGCGCCCGCCGGGCGGCGCGCCCGAAGGGCGAACAAAGATGACGTTCACGGATGCAGCCGCCGAGGTGCTTCGCCTCATCGGTAGACCGCTTCACTATAAAGAGATCACCGATATCGCGATCGAGAAGAACCTCCTTAGCCACGTTGGAAAGAGCCCAGAGGTGACGATGGGCGCCCGCCTGGCGGCGACGTTGAAGAAGGACACGGCGGACAACCCCCTGGTGCGCGTGAAGCCGGGCGTGTTCGCGCTGCGCGAGTGGGACGAGAAGACCATCAAGTCCGGGCTCGACGGCAAGAAGGCGAAGCGCGGCGGCAAGCCCGAGGCGGCCAAGGCGCGCAAGGACGAGGAGCAGCCGACCCTGTTCGATGCGGGCGCCGACGACGACGCGGCGGAAGAGAGCGAGCTTGGCGCTCCCGCGGAGCTCGAGGTGGAGAGCGGAGCGGTCGAGGTCGAGGGCGGCGCCGCAAACGAGGCGGCGCAGGCCGCGCCTGCGATCGACGATGAGGACGAGGACGACGAGGACGTCGTGGCCGGCGCGACGAGCGCGGCCGGGCTGAACGGCGTGGACATCGCGGCAGCGCGCGAGCCCGTGCCGCCGCCGACGCCGTCGTCCCCGCGCGCCGCGAGCGCCTACGTCGACGAGGAAGAGGGCGAGCTCGACGACGCGGAGCCGCCGGGCCCGGACGAGGCGATGCGGGCCGAGGCCGTGGCCGGCGCCGCGGAGCTCTTCGACGAAGAGGACGACGACGATCAGCCGATCCTCGGCGGCGAGGACCGCGCGGCGCCCGGCTCGTCGGGCGAGCAGGGCGAGGGCCGCCGCCGCCGCCGTCGGCGCCGCCGCGGCCGCGGGACCGCGGAGGCCAACCCGAGCACCGGCGGGCTGCCTTCCTACGTCGCGACGCCGGTGTTCGAGGCGCGGCGCGAGAACGGCCGCGAGCCGCCGCGCTCCGACCGGACCGAGCGCTTCGATCGCCCCGAGCGAGGCGAGCGCACCGATCGGGCCGAGCGCACCGACCGGACCGAGCGCACCGATCGGGTCGAGCGCACCGATCGGGCCGAGCGCATCGACCGAGCGGACCGCCCCGACAGCTTCGGCGCCGAGCCCGTCTACCGCGGCCCGCAGGTCATCGAGCTCACCGGCGGCGAAGGGCACGCGCTCGACGACCTGGCCGGCCGTGATCTCGCCGATGCGGTCGCCGGCATCCTCTCGACCTTCGATCGAAACGCGGGCGCGGTCTCGCTCCGGCAGATCGCGGAGACGGCGCAGCGCCGCGGCCGCCTCGCCGGCGACGTGCAGCTCGTGCAGTCCCAGGTCGCGGCCGCCGTGCGCGCCGACAACGCGCGCCGCACCGCCGCCGGGCAGCGGCCTCGCTTCCGCTTCGCCGGCGGCAGGATCGCGCTGACGGACTGGCTGTTGCCGGGCGACCTCGCGCGGCTGGAGCAGGAGGCGCTCGCCGCGGTGGAGCGCTACCGCGATGCCGCGCGGCGCGCCTTCGTGCGCAAGCTCTCCGAGCTCCCGGGCCATGCCTTCGTCGAGATCTGTGTCCTCGCCCTCGAGCGCATCGGCATCGGCCAGCTGCGCGCGGTGCGCCGCGCCGGGGCGCCGGGCGGCGAGAGCCACTTCTCCGGCGCGCTCCGCACGGCGGGTGACGAGATCAAGCTCGCGCTGGTCATCCGGCGGGACGGCCGCGAAGTCGGCCGCGAGCGGGTCACCGAGCTGCGCGGCTCGCTCCACCACTACGGCCCCGCCACCGCCGGCTGGATCCTGACCGCCGGTCAGATGCTCTCCGGTGCGCGCGAGGAGGCCGCGATCGTGGGGACCGCGCCCATCTCCCTCTTCGACGGGCTCGCGGTGGCTCGCCTCTGCGAGGACAACGACGTCGCCGTGCTCCGCGCCCGCCTCCCGGTCGCGATCCCCGACGTCGATCTGCTCGAGGCGCTCCGGGCGTCCTGATCCTGCTCGCGCGCGTCCGGCCGGGGGCGCGCTCCGGGCCGGACGCGCGGCCCTCCCCGCCGTCGTCCCCTCGACCTCCCCTCGACACCCCTCCTCCACGGCCACGCCCGTCGCGCCGCTCCGGCGGTGGATGGGCTCGGCGCCGCTTCCGCGGTTGACGGGCTCGGCGATCCTTGCCAGCGTCCGCGCCCATGCGCCATCGCGCGATCGTGTGGGCCGCGCCCCTCGCCGTGCTCGTGACCGGCTGTGCCTCCGTGGATCCACCTGCGTCCCGGTTCCCGAGCGCCGACGCGGCGCTCGACCGGATGAAGGCTTCCTATGCCTGCGTGAACGGCGTCCAGGGCACCGCCAAGGTCGACCATTTCTCGCGCCAGGGGCGGCTCCGCGGGGACATGTACATCCTCGCGGTCAACCCGGATCGGGTGCGCTTCGACGTGGTGAGCCCGTTCGGCGCGACGCTCTTCACGCTCACGTCGAATGGCACCCAGTTCCAGATGCTGGATGTCCGGGAGAAGCAGTTCCTGCATGGGCCCGCGAGCACGTGCAACCTGGCGCGGCTCACCCAGGTGCCCATCCCCGGGCACGCCCTCGTCTCGCTGCTCCGCGGCGAGGCGCCGGTGCTCGCTCACGAGCCGCACGGCGCCTCGATCGCCTGGGACGGCGACGGGTTCTACCGTGTGCTGATCCAGGGCTCCCGCGACGCGGTGGAGGAGATCCACCTCGAGCCGCACCCCCGCGACTTTCTCGCGCCGTGGAGCCAGCAGCGCCTGCGCGTCCGCGAGGTCCGGGTCGCGCAGCGCGGGACAGACCTCTATCAGGTGGAGCTGAGCCATCACGAGGCCATCCGCACCGCGCCGCCGCGCGTCGATCCGGAGGGGATCGACGATCCGATCCCGCCGAGCGGCGGCGCCTGCCTGGCCGAGATCCCCCGGTCGATCCGCATGCGGGTGCCCAACACCGAGGACGACATGATCTTTCAGTACAAGGAGGCGAAGTGGAATCCGCCCATCATCTCGGGAGCATTCACGCAGCCGGTCCCGGGCGGCGTCGTCCGCCGTCATGTCGACTGCCAGGACTAAGGTGCTCTGAGCAGGCGCGCTCAGGCGGCTCCTGAAAGGACAAAGGCCATCTCGGGTGGCGCCGGCTGGCGTACGGCAGCGCTCGCCTGATGGCGTGGACGCCGCTCGCTCGAACGTCTAGACAGACGCCATCTACCTCGCCGTGGCGGGAGGAGTCGGCGATGGACGTCGAGCCGGGAACGATCGTCGGCGATAAATACCGCCTGGAGGGGCCGCTCTCGCGGGGCGGGATGGGCTCGGTGTGGCTGGCCCGGCACCTCCAGCTGGGGGCGCCGGCGGCGATCAAGTTCATGGATCCGGAGCACGCGGCCTCGCCGGAGTTCCGCGCGCGCTTCTACCGCGAGGCGCGGACCGCGGCGAACCTCGGTAGCCCGCACGTGGTGAGCGTGCAGGACTACGGGATCTGGGGGACCGTCCCGTACCTCGTCATGGAGCTGCTCCGGGGCGAGGATCTCAGCCGTCGCCTCAGGCGGGTCCGCCGCGTCTCCCTCGCCGAGGCGGCGCGCATCGCGATCCAGACCGGCAAGGCGCTGCGCCGCGCGCACGAGTCCGGGCTCGTTCACCGCGATCTCAAGCCCGGCAACCTGTTCCTCTCGCGCGTCGACGAGGACGAGGAGATCGTCAAGGTCCTCGACTTCGGCATCGCCAAGCAGCTCACCGGCAAGCTCCTCACCGACGAGACGACGAGGACCGGCGAGCTCCTAGGCTCGCCGTTCTACATGAGCCCGGAGCAGGCGCGCGGCGACAGGAACCTCGACGCGCGCAGCGACCTGTGGTCGCTCGGGGTCATCCTCTTCCGCGCGGTCACGGGCAAGCTCCCGTTCGAGGGCGACGTGCTCGGCGCGGTGCTGTCGCGGATCCTCGTCGAGCCGATCCCGCTCGCGACGCACCTCGCGCCCGACGTGCCGGCCGATCTCGACGGCTTCTTCGTCCGCGCGCTCTCGCGCGACAGGGCCCAGCGGTTCCAGTCGGCGCAGGAGATGGTGCACGCCTTCGTCGCCGCGGCGGGCGACCCGAGCATCCCGCTGCCCGTGCCCTCGGCGCCGCAGCCGGCGCCCGTGACGTCGCGCACGGGGACGCTGCTCGGGCTGTCACCGGGCGGCACCGGCGAGCTGGAGGGCCCAGGGGAGCTCGCCTCCCTCTCCCGGTCCGGGGACCAGGGCCCGCGGCACGACGCGCTCGCCCCGCTGGCCGAGCCGTCCCAGCCCGGCACGCTGACGGCGGCATCGGCCGGCGAGGTCCGCGCGGACCGCAGGCCTCACGCGAGCGCGACGCTCCGCTGGCTCGTGGCGTGCGGCGCGCTGTCCGCGATCAGCGGGACGGTCGCGGTGACGGCGCTGCGGCCCGTCGGCGAGGAGGACGCCGCGCCCTACCACGTGATCGCGCCGATCGAGCCCGAGAGCGTGAGCGCGGCTGCGCCTGCGCCGGCTCTGGAGGTGGTCCGCGCATCGACCGCGGTGGTGGTGCGCCTGCCCGCGGCCGACGGCGCGCCAGCCGCGGACGCCGCGCTGCCCGCGGTCGAGGTCGCGCCGACCGCGGACGCCGCGCTGCCCGCGGTCGAGGTCGCGCCGGCCGCGGACGCCCCGCTGCCCGCGGCCACGGCGGAGCCGGCTGCGTCCGCCGAGCGAAAGGCCCCGCGGGCTCCGTCGGCCCCGCGCCGGAGCCCGCGCCGGTCGCGCGAGATCATCGACCCCTGGCAGCGACGGTAGCGCCCGGCCGCGCCGGACGACGCTGGCTACTCGAGCGCGTCGCGGATGCGGCGTGGCGCGTCGGTGATGAGCCCGTCGACGCCGAGCGCCGCGAGGTCCTGCGCTTCCCGCGGGTCGTTCACGGTCCACACGTTGATCACGCGGCCCTGCCGCTTCAGGAGCGCGATGCGCTCGGGCGACGCGATCGTCCGCTCGATGTGCGCGGCGAGCGCCCCGAGCGCCGGCGCGAGGCGCACGGCCGCGTCGTGGTAGCGGCTCCGGTGCACGAGGAGCGCGCGCGGGACGGCCGGCACCAGGGCGCCGAAGGAGGCGATCATGACCGGATCGAACGAGGAGACGAGCAAGGCGTGGCGGGGATCCCAGGCGCGCACGAGCCGCGCGGTCGCGAGCACGACGGCGGTGCGATCGGGCACGTCCCGCTTCATCTCGATGTTCACGGCGAGCCGAAGGCCGCGCGCGAACGTGAGCACCTCGGACAGGAGCGGCACCCGCTCGCCGCGGAGGTCGACCCGCCGGAGCTCGTCCCAGGGGAGCGCCGCCGCGGCGCGCGGGTCCGCGCCCTCGGTCACCCGCGCGAGGTCCGGGTCGTGCAGCGCCACGAGCTCGCCCGAGCCGCACACCCGCACGTCGAGCTCGATCCCGTCGGCCCCCTGCGCCGCGGCTTCCTCGAAGGCGGCGAGGGTGTTCTCCGCGGGGGCGCCCTCGCCGCGCACGCCCCGGTGCCCGAAGAGGAGCGGCGCGCGCGTGGCCGCCGCCCCGGCCTGCGCGCGTGATGACGCTGCCCGCCCCGTCTCGCGCGCGCTCCTGCGGAAGCGCTGCTCGGCCCAGGTCACCGCTCGGGCTCCTTGTCGAGCTCCTCGGCGACGGCGCGGGCCGCCTCGCGCGCGCGCTCGAGCGCGGAGAGCGGGAAGGACGCCGCGCCGACCGCCGGGTGCCCGCCCCCGTCGTAGCGGCGGCAGATCGGGGCGATGTCGCGATCGCGGGGGACGCCGCACCAGGGGTTATAGCCGACCGAGAGCTTGTAGTGCTGCTTCTGCCGGGAGAGCGTGACCGAGTACACGCAGTCCGGGTACATCGCGTACGTCATGAACTTGCCGACCGCCTCGAGCGGCGCGTCGGAGAGATCGACGAGCACCACGCGGCCGAGCTTCCGCGCGCCGCGCTCGATGCGCGTGACGAACGTCTGCCGCGAGACGGAGAGGGGACGCCAGAGCTCCTGGATGTCCGCCTCGCGCGCCACCTCGCTCACGGGCCGCTCGACGAGCCGGGGCACCACGGCGGCGAGGAACGGCCCGTCCCCGTGGTGCTCCACCACGGAGGCGAGCTGCATGATCGGCTCCTCCCGGCTCACGGCGGCCTCGGCCGAGGGGAAGCGCGCGGTGTCGATGAGGTCGGCCCACCGGATGAGCTCATCGGCCCCGGACATCTCGACGCCGAAGTGATCGCGGGCGACGTCCGCGATGAGCTTCGTGCACGAGCCGTAGGCGGCGTCGTAGAAGACCTGGGGCGCGTCGCCCGCGACCTTCGAGCGCGACGCGCCGGCGAGCGCCGCGTCGCGCTCCTCGTCCGAGCCGAACCCGGTGACGTGGTGGTCGAAGTACCACGTCAGCTTCTTCGTCGGCGTGTAGCGGAAGTCGAGGATCGCGTTCTCGTCGCCGTCGAGCCACGAAGGCGGGATCATCGTCATGCCCGGGCCGTACCCGCAGGAGCGGTACCGCAGCGCGAGCGGCTCGCCAGGGCGGAGCGCCTGCATCAGGCGGGTGAACAGCGCCGCGCTCGCCATGCCGTCGAAGCAGTGACCATGCGTCGCGACGACGATGTCCCTGGGTTTCATCGGGCGAGTGGGTAGCACGACCCACGGCCGGCCGCTCGCAGACCGAGCGCGGCGCGGCGGTTCTGGTAGGCTCCGCGCGGTGCGGCGCGCCCTCGCTCTCATCGAACTGCATCCGTTCGGGCCGGCGCGCCGCCTGCTCGCTGCGTCGCTCGCGCTCGCCGTGTCGGCTTGCGGCGGAGGCCGCGCCGAGGTCCTGCACCCTAGCCCGCCGCCTCCGCCGGCCTCCTCGCCCGCGCCCGACGCGCAGCGGAACCCGCCGCCTCCGCGCGATGCGCCCGAGCCGGACCCGGAGGCGTCGCGCCTGTTCCTGAGCCGCGCGGCGCAGCAGCGGCCCGCGGCGAGCGCGCCGGTGCCGCGCGTGACGGCGCTCGCGCTCGCCAACACCGCGCGCGGGGAGGCGGGGGGCATGGCGCCCCTCGGCGACGTCGTGTCGCTCGCGATCGCGGAAGGGGAGAGCGGCGCTATCCCCGCGCGCATCCCGCCGGGGGAGTGCGCGGTGTTCATCGCGCAGGGCGGGCTCGGCGTGATCGAGGTCGATCTCTTCGTCACGAAGGGCGCGCCGCCCGCGCTCGAGATCGTCGCCCAGGACGCGGACCGCGGCCCGGTCGCGGTGATCGGCGGCCGGGGAGCGTGCCTCTCCGCGCCCGCCGCCGCGCCGCTCGCCGTCGAGCTCCACGCGCAGGTGCGGCGCGGCGCGGGCGTCGTGCTCGTCCAGGGCTTCCGGGGCGCGCGTCCAGCCGCGCCGCCCGGCGCCGCGCCGTCCGGCGCGACCCCGCCCAACACGGCGCCGCCGAGCGCGCCGCCCCGCGTGCCGCCCCGGTAGCGCGGCGATCTCGCCGGGAGCGGGCGGCCGCGCGCTCTTCATTTCGCGCAACTCGTCCCGGGCGTCGGTCGACACGCCGCGTATGGCGTCGATCGAGATCCAGCCCGCAGATCCATCCTACCCCGCGCAGCTCTGGGCCCTCGTGACGGAGACCGAGGCCGCGCCGCCGACGCTCTACCTGCGCGGCGCGCTCCCGGCGTGCCCGGGCGTCGCGATCGTCGGGACGCGCGCCGCGAGCGACGAGGCGCTCCGGTTCACCCGCGCGCTCGCCGCGGCGCTCGGCGAGGCGGGCTTCTCGATCTGGTCGGGCGGCGCGCGCGGCGTCGACGCGGCCGCGCACGAGGGCGCGCTCGACGCGCGCGCGCCGACGGTCGTCGTCAGCGGCGGCGGCCACGCGCGCCCGTACCCGCGGGAGCACGCGGCGCTGTTCGAGCGCGTCCTCGCCGCGGGCGGCGCGCTGCTCGCGCGCGTCCCCGACGACACGCCGCCGCTGCCGGCGCTGTTCCTCCAGCGCAACGCGGTCCTCGCTGCGCTCACGCTCGCGACCGTCGTCGTCGAGGCGGGCGTCGAGAGCGGCGCCCGCTCCGCCGCCGCGGCGGCCCGCCGCCTCGGCCGCCACCTCTGCGTCGTCCCCCACGCCCCGTGGAGCCCGCGCGGCGTGGGCTGCGCGCTGGAGCTCGTCTCCGGCGCGCGCCCCATCACGCGCGCGGCCGACGTCATCGACGTCCTCGGCGGGCAGGCGCCCCCTCCCCGCCGGCGAGCGCGGCGCTCGGCGCGCAGCAGGTCGCCCGGCGGCGGCACGCTGCCGCTCCCGGAGGCCGCCTTCGGGGCGCCGACGGGCGCTTTGCCCGGGGAAAGCGGGCCATTTCCGTCGATGAGCGCGGCCGAACGCGCGGTCCTCGACGCCCTGGACGCCCGGCCGGCGCACGTGGATGAGGTTTGCGAGAGGACGGGGCTTCCGCCCAGACGCGCCGTGGAGGCACTCTTGACGTTGACGCTCCAGGCCGTAGTAGTAGAGGGGCCCGCCGGGTTGTTTCGGCGGGCTCTTCGTTGAAGGGGCGCGCCGGCTCACCCTGCCCAGTGCGGTTTCGGGTGGCCGCCTCCTCGCGGGGGGGCCTCCCTCGCACCGAAGGGCGCCCCTCAATCCTCACAAGCCCGATCTCGTTGCTCAGAAGGTGGTGATGGCCAAGACGCTCGTCATCGTGGAGTCGCCGGCGAAGGCGAAGACCATCAAGAAATATCTCGGCAACGGGTACGAGGTGTTCGCCTCGAAGGGGCACGTCAAGGACCTGCCCAAGAAGCAGAACGCCGTCGACGTGCAGAACGATTTTGCCGAGACCTACGAGGTCATCGAGGGCAAGGAGAAGGTCCTGGAGGAGCTGAAGTCCGCAGCGAAGAGGGCGGACGAGGTGCTCCTGGCGACCGACCCCGATCGCGAAGGGGAGGCGATCGCGTTCCACATTTCGGAGGAGATCAAGAACCCGAAGCTGAAGGTGGCGCGGGTCGAGTTCCACGAGATCACGAAGAAGGGGGTCGATCACGGCGTCCACAACCCCCGCAAGCTCGACGAGAACCTGTACGACGCGCAGCGGGCGCGGCGCGTGCTCGACCGCATCGTCGGCTACGACGTCTCGGCGCTCGTCTGGTCGAAGCTCGCGTTCGGCCTGTCGGCGGGGCGGGTGCAGTCGGTCGCGCTGCGGCTCATCGTGGACCGCGAGCGCGAGGTCGAGGCGTTCGTCCCGGAGGAGTACTGGAACATCGCGGTCGGCCTCGGCGCGGCGAGCCCGCCGCAGCGCGCTCCGTTCGTCGCGAAGCTCGCCTCCGCCGACGGCAAGAAGCTCGAGGTGACGAACGGCGAGGTCGCCGGGAAGGTGCGCGCCGATCTCGAGACCGCCCGCTACCGGGTGGCGAAGGTCGTGCGGCGCGAGCAGAAGCGCAACCCGCCCGCCCCGTACACCACCTCGAAGCTCCAGCAGGACGCGACGAACTACCTGCACTTCGGCGCCAAGCGGACGATGCAGATCGCGCAGGCGCTCTACGAGGGCATCGACCTCAAGCGCGACGGCGGCCCGGTCGGCCTCATCACGTACATGCGTACCGACTCGACGCGCGTCAGCGACGACGCGATCGCCGAGGTGCGCGGCGTGGTCGCGAAGCGGTACGGCAAGGAGTTCGTCCCCGAGCGCCCGAACGTCTACAAGTCGAAGAAGAACGCGCAGGACGCGCACGAGGCGATCCGGCCGACGAGCGTCGAGATCCACCCGGACTCGATCAAGAAGCACCTCAAGGACGAGCAGTACAAGCTGTACAAGCTCATCTGGAACCGCTTCGTCGCCTCGCAGATGACCCCGGCGGTGTACGACCGCACGACGGTCGAGATCGACGTCGCGCCGACGGTCGCGGCGCCCGCGTACCGGAGCTACCTCGCCCGGGCCACCGGGCGGATCCTGAAGTTCGCCGGCTGGCTGCAGGTGACCGAGGGCCAGCAGGAGTTCGCCGGCGAGGAGGAGAGCGCAGGCGCAGCCGCGGACGGCGGCGCCGCCGCGCCGGCGCCCGAGGCGACCGCCGTCGAGGCGGAGCGCGCGGCGCCGGGGCCCTCGGCCGAGGAGGACTCGGAGGCGCTCCTGCCCGACATGAAGGAGGGCGAGGCGCTCTCCGTGTCGCCCCCGGGGGTCATCACCGACCAGAAGTTCACGCAGCCGCCACCCCGCTACAACGAGGGCTCGCTCGTGCGCGAGCTGGAGAAGCGCGGCATCGGCCGCCCGTCGACGTACGCGGAGATCATCAGCAAGGTGCAGCAGCGCGCGTACGTCGAGAAGCGGGACGGCGGCGCGTTCCAGCCGACGCTCCTCGGGAAGTTCGTGGTCGACGGCCTCGTCCGGTCGAACCTCGACATCATGGACCCGAACTTCACCGCGCAGATGGAGGAGGAGCTCGACGCCGTCGGCGCCGGCAGCCTGAAGCGCGAGCAGCTGCTCAAGAGCTTCTACAAGAAGTTCAGGGAGCAGCTCGACAAGTCGAAGAAGCTCGCGCCGTGGAAGCCCGAGGCAGAGAAGACCGACATCGTCTGCGACGAGTGTGGGTCGATGATGCTCAAGAAGTGGGGCAAGAACGGCTGGTTCTTGAGCTGCGAGCGCTACCCGAAGTGCAAGGCGACGCGCGACCTGTCCGACGCGCGGGGGACCGCCGCCGTCCGCGAGACCGACATCTCGTGCGACAAGTGCGGGAAGCCGATGATCATCAAGACGGGCCGCTTCGGCGACTTCCTGTCGTGCACCGGGTACCCGGCCTGCAAGAACACGCGCCCGGTGCCGCTCGGCGTCGCGTGCCCGAGCTGCGGCGGCGATCTCATCGAGATCCGGCCGCGCAAGAAGGGCGGGCGCACCTTCTACGGCTGCTCCAACTGGAACGCCGAGCAGAAGTGCGAGTTCAAGCTCTGGCAGAAGCCGGTGCCGGTCCCGTGCCCGCAGTGCGGCGCGAAGTTCGTCACCCGCACCGGCGGCAAGAAGGCGATGCTCGTCTGCGCGACGAAGGACTGCGGCTTCAAGCAGGAGATCGTCGAAGGGGAAGGGGAGGACGGGGCCGCGGACGGCGCCGCCCCCCCGGACGCCGCGGCGGTCGTCGCGAGCGCCGCCCCGGCGCCGGCCGCCCGGCCCGCGCCGGCAGAGCCCACGCCGGCCGGCCGGCCCGATGCGGCGCCGCAGGGCGCTGGCGCGGCCCAGGGAGCCGCCGAAAAGCCCGCGCGGGCCGTGCGCGCCCGCCGCACGGCGAGCTAAGAAGCCCGCGACACCCCCCACCTGGTGAGCTGTATGAACGGAGCGGAGAGCCAGCACGACGTCGTCGTCGTCGGAGGCGGCCTGGCCGGTTGCGAGGCGGCGTACCAGCTCGCGCAGCGCGGGCTGCGCGTGCGCCTCGTCGAGATGAAGCCTCACAAGCGCACGCCTGCGCAGACGAGCGATCGGATGGCCGAGCTCGTGTGCTCGAACTCGCTGCGCGGCGCCGCGCTGAGCAACGCGGTGGGGCTCCTCAAAGAGGAGCTCCGGCGCGTGGGCTCGCTCGCCCTGCGGTGCGCCGACGAGACCTCGGTGCCGGCCGGCGGCGCGCTGGCGGTCGACCGCGAGCGGTTCGCCGAGGCGATGACGCGTGAGATCGAGGCCCACCCACGGATCACCGTCGAGCACCGGGAGGTGACCGAGATCCCCGCCGAGCGGCCCGTGATCCTCGCGACGGGGCCGCTCACCTCCGACGCCCTCGCGGCGAGCCTCGCCGCGGCCGTCGGCGCCGAGCACCTCGCCTACTACGACGCGATCGCGCCGATCGTCAGCGCCGACTCGATCGACTGGTCGCGCGTGTGGAAGCAGTCGCGCTACGGCAAGGGGGGCGCCGTCCGCGGCGACCGGGCCGCGCAGCGGGAGCAAACCGCGCAGCCGGATCGGGCCGCGCAGCCGGAGGACGCGGCCGAGCGCCGCGACGACGCCGAGGCCGGCGACGAGGCGTACGTGAACTGCCCCTTCGACGAGGCGCAGTACAAGGCGTTCGTCCAGGCCCTCGTCGCCTCGGACAAGGTGGAGGCCCGCGCCTTCGAGGAGGTGCGCTACTTCGAGGGGTGCCTGCCCTGCGAGGTGATGGCGGCGCGCGGCGAGCAGACGCTCGCGTTCGGGCCGATGAAGCCGGTGGGGCTCACCGATCCGCGCACCGGCCGGCGCCCCTACGCGGTGCTCCAGCTGCGCCCGGAGGACGAGGCGGCGACGGCGTACAACCTGGTCGGCTTCCAGACGCGCATGAAGTACGCCGAGCAGCTGCGGGTGTTCCGGATGGTGCCCGGCCTCGAGGAGGCCGAGTTCCTCCGCATGGGCTCCGTGCACCGGAACACCTTCGTCGACGCTCCCGCGCTCCTCGGCCCCGCGATGGAGCTCCGCGCGATGCCGGGCGTGCACCTGGCCGGCCAGATCTCGGGCGTCGAGGGCTACGTGGAGAGCGCCGCGGCCGGGTTCGTGTGCGCGATCCTCCTCGCGCAGCAGCTGCGGAACGAGTCGCTCCGGCCGCCGCCGCCCACGACGGCGCTCGGCGGCATCCTCACGCACCTCGGCCGGAAGCAGCCCACGTATCAGCCGTCCAACATCACCTGGGCGCACATCGCGCCGCTCGATCCAGCGCACGGCAAGCTGCGCAAGCGCGCCCGCTACGAGGTGATGGCCGAGCGTGCCCTCCGCGATCTCGACGCGTGGTGGGCCGCGGGCTGACCGCGGCTCGCCGGGCGGCAGGCGGCGCGCCGATCGCGCGCGGGCCGACGGCGGCTCGCCGGGCGGCAGGCGGCGCGCCGATCGTGCGCGGGCTGACCGCGGCTCGCCGGGCGGCAGGCGGCGCGCCGATCGCGCGCGGGCCGACGGCGGCTCGCCGGGCAGCAGGCGGCGCGCCAATCGTGCGCGGGCTGCCCGCCGCGCGCAGGCTTGGATAGCCTGACGGCGGTGCGCCGCGCGCCGCCCGCGCGCTCCCGAGAGCCCGCCCGCGCGGACCCGCCCCCCTGGAGGTAGCCGATGAAACTTCGCTTGTTCGCGCTCCTTGCGCTCGCCGTTCCTTCCGCAACGCTCCTGTCGCCGCGCGAGGCGCTCGCCTGCGGCGGGTGCTTCGCCCCGCCCACCGAGACGACGGTCGTCAACGCGCACCGGATGGTGCTCTCGGTGTCGCCCGTCCAGTCGGTGCTCTGGGATCAGATCCAGTACTCCGGCGATCCGAGCGCGTTCGGGTGGGTGCTCCCGGTGAAGCGCGGGGCGCTCCTCGAGGTCGGCTCGGACGCCTGGTTCGAGACGCTCGACGCGGCCACGTCGGTGCGCATCACCGCGCCGAGCTCCACCTGCGCCCGCAGCGGCGGCGGCTGCGGCTCGACCCTCGGCTCCGCGGAGGCAGCGGGGGACTCGCTCGGCGTCGGCGATCAGGTCACCGTGCTCCACCGCGGCACCGCCGGTCCGTACGAGACCGTGACGCTCGCGACAGACACGCCCGGCGCGTTGAACACGTGGCTGGAGACGAACCGCTTCAACGTCGACGAGTCGACGCAGCCGATCATCGATGCCTATGTCGAGGAGGGCTTCGACTTCATCGCCATCAGGCTCCAGCCCGGCAAGGACGTGAAGGAGATGACGCCGGTGCGGGTCGTCACGCCGGGGGCGAACCCCGCGCTCCCGCTCCGGATGGTCGCCGCCGGGACGGGCGCGAACGTCGCGATCACCCTCTTCACCATCAGCGAGGCGCGGCTCGCCCCCGAGGGGTTCGCGGCCGCGGCCGTCCCCATCGACCTCCTCGCGTGGGACTTCGCCTCGCAGGAGTCGAACTACGGCGTGCTCCGCGAGAAGGCGATCGCGGCGGCCGACGGCGGCCGCGCGTTCCTCACCCCCTACGCGCAGCAGGGCTCGCTGTTCTCGCCCGTGTCGAGCCCCGCGGCGCCGTTCGGCGTGCGCTACACAACGAGCGGCTCGACCACCCCGGTCGACACGATCGCCGCCGCGTTCGCCCAGCAGGGGCTCGCCAACGGCGAGACCGGCGAGGTCCAGGACGCCGCGTGCGCCGTGCGCTTCGCCGAGATCGCGACCGAGAGCCGCGCCGTGGCGAACCCGTGCCCGGCCGGCGTCCCGCTGTCCGATCCGAGCTGCGGGGAGGTCGCTTCCGGCCAGATCGACGCGCGCGAGCTCGCGTGCGGGGCGCTCGACGACCTCGCGATCGCGATGGTCGGCCTGCACCCGAAGGACGTCTGGCTGACCCGCCTGGAGGCGAACCTGCCGCGCGCCGCGCTCGACACGGACCTCGTCCTGAGCCCCGCGCCGCAGGAGCGGGTCGACAACTGGCTGCGCGCCCGCGTCAGCGTCCACGCCGACGTGCTCTGCGGCGCGGCGACCCCGGTCCTCGACGGCGACCGCCCCTCGCGGACCCGCGGGCAGGGCACGCTCGTGGGCATGACGCTCGGCGCCCTCGCCCTCGCGGCGGCGATCGCCCGCCGCGGCGCGCGCCGCCTCGCCTCCCGCCCGGCCTGAC
This sequence comes from Sorangium sp. So ce693, assembly GCF_051521375.1. Lineage (NCBI taxonomy): Bacteria > Pseudomonadati > Myxococcota > Polyangiales > Polyangiaceae > Sorangium > Sorangium sp. So ce693. Next base: position 7,626,650 of record NZ_CP150347.1, on the reverse strand, counting down.
CGGCGCTCACACGCCTTCGTCCCGCGTCCTGGCCGGGGAGACGGGCAGGCCGTGGCCCTGCTCCGGGACGATGGTGAGGGCGCCGTCCGCCTCCAGGATGGCCCATCGCACCTGGGAGAGGCGCTCCAGCCCGCTCTTGTGCATCTCGGACAGGATCTCCTCCGGCTGGATCCGCTCGCGATTGCACGCCGCTTCCAGGATACGGCCCTTCGCGACCAGCACCGTGGGCGAGCCGTCGATGACCTCGGACGCCTTCGGGAAGAGGTGCGTCAGGACGGACGTCAGGAACACGAGCACGAGGACGGTGGACACGCCCGCGAGCGCGTTCGCGAGCGACGCCTCGCGGACGAGGGCCTGAGAGACGATCTCGGGGATCAGCATGAGCGTGACGAGCTCGAAGGGCGACATCGAGCTGAGCTCGCGCTTGCCGAGCACGCGGAACGCGGCGGCGAGGAACACATAAACGAAGGCGACGCGGGCGACGGTCTCCATGGTGATCTCAGGGGAAGATGAACGTGCGGAGCGGCACGTGGACGCCGCGCTCCCCGCCGCACGACAGGGTCGCGTTGCCCGAGGCGAGCCAGCTGCGCTCGCCGCGGAGCTCGATGTCGATCCGGCGTCGCTCGCCGGGCGCGAGGTCGCCCAGCGCGAAGCGCCCGAACGCCGCCTCTGCGGGCGTGGCGTGGTGCTCCTCGAAGCTGTCCAGGTACGCCTCGTCGAGCGTGAGCGCGGCCGCCCGGCAGGGCTCGCCCGCCGCGTTCTCCACGTCGAACGTGACCCGCTCCATGTCGCGGAAGCGCATCCTCTCGGGATGAGCGACGCGCAGGGTGAGCCCCTGCGCCGTCGCCTCGCGCGTCCCCCGCGCGTGCATGAACAAGGCGCTCGCGGCCACGCAGGCGAGCGCGAACGCGCCGATCGCGTGCAGGGGATCCAGGGCGAGCCGGCGCCGCAGCGGCGACGCGGGCGGCGGTTTGGGTTCGGGCGCGGCGGGCGCTCGGCGCGACCTGGCGCGCGTCCGGGCGGGTCGAGGAGCGGCGAACTCGCGGGCGGCGGGCATCATCGCGCCCACGCCGTTCAAGACTGGTGCCGCGGCCCGCTCGCGCGCGCGTGGCCCGCCTGCGAAGCCCGCGAGGACAGCGATGCGCCGGAGAGACCGGTCGCCTCACCGGCGCCACGCGCGTGGCACTTTGCCACGTGGTGAGCCTTCTCCTGCGGACATCCCTGCGCGCTCGCGCCTTGGCGACGTGGCACACCGGCTGCTTGAGCCACGGTGGTGAGGACGCGCGGGCCGCTGTGGCAATCGAGCTGCAGCCGCCCGGCGTTCGGGACTCGACATGACCTGCTCGGCGCCGACGTTTCCAGGCTCCAGGGCGGACTCCAGCACCGGTCGCGCTGCGGCAGGGGGCGCTCTCCACACGACGCGCCTCCTCCCGGGGATGAAATGGGTGCTCGAGTCGCTCCTCGATGACATTGCGCGTGCCCGGGAGCGGATCTGGATCTCCACGTACATCTACCGCAACGATCTCATGGGCCGTCGCTTCGCCGACGCCTTCGCGAGCGCCGCGCGGCGCGGCGTGGATGTCCGGCTCCTGTACGACGCGCTCGGCAGCCACACGACGCCGGCGGCGTTCTTCGAGGACATGAGGGCCCGCGGCATCCGCGCCCGCGCCTACAGGCCGCTGGGCGCCATACTCCGCGGGGGCGCCCTGTTCCCGCGGGAGCACTCGCGCATCGTGGTGATCGACGGCGCCGGGTACGTCGGCGGCGCTGCGTGGGCCGACGAGTGGCTGCCGCGCGACGAGGGCGGCGACGGCTGGCACGAGGTCTGTAGCCGGGTGATGGGGCCCTGCGTGACCGACATGGCGCGGGCGTTCGAGTGCCGCTGGATGCTCGCCGACGAGGCCGCGGGGCGGTCCTTCGATTACTGGACGGGCGGCGTCTACGACGACGTGGAGTTCATCACCGACGCGCCCACGCCGCCCGCGGTCATCTACGAGCGCCACCTCGCGCGGGTGCGCGCGGCGCGGCGGCGGGTGTGGATCGAGAACGCGTATTTCTGCCCTCCCCGCGGGCTCGAGCGCGAGCTCATCGACGCCGCCCGCCGCGGGATCGACGTGAAGATCATCGTGCCGCGCGACTCCGACCTCCCGGCCATCCGCCACGCGAGCCTCGCGCGGTACACGTCATGGCTGGAGAACGGGCTCCAGATCCACGAGTTCCTCCCGTCGATGCTCCACGCGAAGCTCGCGGTGATCGACGACGACTGGGCGACGGTGGGGACCTTCAACGTGAACCCGACGAGCCTGAGGTGGGTGAGCGAGGCGAACCTCATCGTGAAGCAACCCGCCTTCGTGAGGGACACGGCCCACCTGTTCGAGCAGGACCTCGGGCGGAGCGAGGCCGTGCGCCTCGACAACCTGCCCAGGCAGGGCCTCTTCGCGCAGGCGCGCAACGCGCTGTGGAGCTTCGGCCTCGACCTGCTGGAGCCTCGCCATGCGGGCGTGCGCCGGGGAGGCGCGCTCCCCGACGCCGAGTGCGACGGCGGGTTCCTGCGGGCGCTCGGCGTCTAGCTCCAGCCCCGCCCGCCGGGGCGGCATCGGGCCGCTACGGCGCCGCTGGAGCGCTCGAAGAGCCCTCCGCTGCGCCGGCATCCGCGGACGGCGGCGCCTCCTCGGTGGGCGCCGCACGGTGGACGGCGGGCTCCTTCTCGGCCGCCCCGGCGTCATCATAGACCTCCGCGGCGCTCGCCGACGCCTCGGCGGCCGGCGGGCAGGCCGCTTCCCCCCCTTCCCGGCCTCCGCCAGCCGAACAGGCGGCGCTCCCCGGCACCGGCGCCGAGCCGGCGGACACCGGCTGTGCAGGCGGGGCAGGCGCCTCCGCGCCTGTGTTGGGCCCGGATGACCCGGGCGGCGCGCCCGCCGCTGCCGCCGGCGGCTTCCCGGTCGCGGCGGGCGCGCTCGCCGCCGGCGCGGCGGTCGCAGTCCGCGCTGCCGCGGCCGGCGTCGCAGGCGCGGGGACCGTGGCCTTCAGAGCGCGCGCCGGGCGCGGTACCGGGGGCCCGGCCGGCGGCGCCACGCTCCCGGGCGCCACGCCGGCCGAACGGGAGATCGCCTCTAGCGCTGGCTGCGCCGGAGACGGCGCAGCGGCGATCACCGCCACGGGCTCGACCGGCGGCGCCAGCGTCGACTCGACCGCGCTACCCGTCGTGCCCAGCGCGACGCTCCACACCCCCGCTCCCGCCAGGGCCACGAGCCCGGCCGCCGCGACGGCGCGGAGCGGAAAGCGCTCCCGCCACGAGGATCGCGGCGACGGAGGCGCCGCCCCCGGCAGATTCACCATCGCTGTCGCCTCGGACCACGCGCGCTCTCCGCTCTCCTCGATCCCCTTGCGCTCCGCCGCCCCCGGCGCCCTCGGCGCGGCCGTCAGGGGCAGCTGCAGCTCCAGGGAGTCCTCCGCGCGGCGCGAGTGCAGCGTCGGCGCCGAGCTCACCGCCATCTGTCGCGGCGACGGCGACGGGATCTGGCTGGCCCGCTCCTCCAGCCATTGCGCGCGCAGCGACGCGCCGCTCACGTCCTCCGAGACACCCCTCGATACGAGCCACGTCGCGAGCGCGCCGCCGAGCTCGCGCATGCTCCCCCAGCGATCCGCCGGATCCTTGCGCAGCCCGCGCTCGATGATCGACCACAGCGCCGGGTCCGAGCCGCACCGCTCGACGAGCGAGCGCACCGGATCCTGGATGATCGCGCGCAGCGTCCCGAACCCGTGCTCCCCCGCATACGGCGTCTCGCCCGCGATCACCTCGTACAGCATCGTGCAGAGCGCCCAGACGTCCGCGCGATGATCGATGTGGCCCTGCCCCAGCGCCTGCTCCGGCGGCATGTACTGCGGAGTCCCGATCACGGCCGCGCCCGTCGATCCGGACTCGGGCTCGGTCCACGTCACCTTCGCGATCCCGAAATCGACGACCTTGGGCCTTATCCGCCCGTCGCCCTGATTCGCGAGCATCACGTTGTCCGGCTTGAGATCCCGGTGAACGATGCCCCGCTCGTGGGCCGCGTGCATCGCGCTCGCGACCGGCAGCAGGATGGAGACCGCCACCTCGGGAGCGAGCCGGTGCTCGCGGCAGAGCACGTCCCGGAGGGCCTCGCCCTCCAGGAGCTCCATCACGATGTACGGGGTGCCGCCCGCGGTCTTGCCGAGATCGAAGACACGCACGATCCCGGGGTGGCTGAGCTTCGCCGCGGCCCGCGCCTCACGCAGCAGGCGCTCGGCGATCGCGGGAGAGCGCATCTCCGGCCGCAGCACCTTGATGGCCACATTGGCCTCGAGCGCCGTGTTCATGGCGACCCAGACAGACCCCATCGCGCCCTCTCCCGCTTTGCGGAGGAGCTGATACTTGTCGCCCACCACCGTGCCGACCTCGAAGCATTCCCCTGAGGTGTGATCGAACGCCTGGGTCATGTTGCTCGACATGCGGTCTCCTGCCGTGTGCTCCGGCCATCCGCCGCTCGCCACGCGACGGCACGCGCCGAGTCTGGAGCATCGCCTGTGCCAGGCGATCCGCTCGGGGAGCTCCTGAACCCCTGCACGGGCGCGTCAGCGGCAGCGCGCCTCAGCGAGGCAAGTTGCCACGTGCCTTTCGCTTTCCAGCGAGCGCTCAGATGAAGCTGTCGTAAGGACGCCGCTGCGAGCTCTCGCTCCGGACGTCCTCGGCGCCGGCATACTCGAGGATCAATTCCAGGATCTCTGCATCTCGCTCGGAGGAAGCCATTACGCCCACGAGGATCGCGCCTTGTCGCAGGCCGCTGTCGTAGATGCTCGCGCGGTGCTCGGGGATGCCGGCGTCGACGAGCGCATCGACGAGCCCGCCGGCCGCGCCGCCCGCGCCGGCGCCGGCGAGCGCAGCCTTGATGGGCCCCGCCGCCACGAGCCCCAGGCCAGGGAACGCCACGCTCGTGCCGAGCACCGCGAGCGCGGCCGAGGCCGACCCCGCCGCCCCGCCGACGTCCGCCGCCGCGCCGGCGTTTCCGCCCGCGGCGCGCTGGTCGCGTTCCCCATCGCTCATGACAAGGCTGATGGCGTCACGCGTGTATCCGCAGCTCATCACGCGCTCGACCGACCTCTCGGCGTCCGACCAGGTCCTGACGAGACCGGTCACCAGCTTTGCCCTCACCTACAGCTCCTTTCCCGACGAACATCCTCTCGCGCGCCTTGCCTGTATTCTGGAATCCCACATCGCTGCGTTGCTACAGCAGGCGGTATGCCAAAAGAAAATGCGGAAAATGCTCGGTATTTTGCGCTGTCGACGGCCCGTGTGCCGCGCAAGATCTTGCGCAGGTGCGCCACACTGAGGCGTCGTTGCAGCGCAGACGAAACCGACGGACGTGCTCGGGAGTGATCTCGGGGCGTTGTGTGGGAGCGGCGGTGACGCGAGGTGAAGCGAGCTCAGCGATGCAGCCAGATGCGGAGCTGCGCCAGCAGCTGCTCCGTGTCGACCGGCTTCGAGGTGTAGTCGGTCGCGCCCGCCTCCAGGCACTTCTCCCGGTCGCCTTTCATCGCCCTCGCCGTGACGGCGATGATCGGTAGCGTCTGGAATGCCGGCTGTTTGCGGATCGCGCGGATCGTGTCGTATCCGTCCATCTCCGGCATCATGATGTCCATGAGCACGACGTCGATCCCGCTCGTGCTCCCCAGGCGCTCGATGGCGGCCTTTCCCGTGTCGGCGGTGAGGGTGGTCATCCCGTAGCTCTCGAGGACGGTCTTCAGCGCGTAGATGTTGCGGAAATCGTCGTCGACGATCAGCGCACATTTGCCGGAGAGCGTGGTTGCCGACTCGTGGAGCTGCTCCACGATGAGCCGCGTCTGCTCCGGCAGGTCCGAGAGCCGGCGGTGCAGCGCGAGCGTAAGCTCGTCGAGCAGGCGCTCTCTCGACTGGACAGGCTTCACGGGCAGCCTCTGCGCCAGCCGGGAGAGGCGCGCCTCGTCGTCCCCGGCCACGCCGGCCGGCGCGTACACGATGGCCGTGAGATCGGCGAAGCGCCCCGCGCGATCGAGGCGCTCGATGAGCTCGAGGCCGGGCATGTCCGGCAGGTGCAGATCGATCACGATCGCGTCGAACGCCTCGCGATCGAGCGCGTCGAGCGCCTCCTGGGCCGTCGTCGCGCCGGCGACCGTGACCTCCTCGTCCCCGAGCAGCTCGGTCGCCGAGGCGAAGGAAGCCTCGTCCGGCGCGGCGACGAGCAGCCGGCGCCGCGGCGAGTCGATCAGCCCGGCGAGCCGCGCGAACGCCTCGTCGAGCGCCGTCCTGCTGCTGAGCGGCTTGTTGAGCAGGCCCACCGCGCCCATCCGCCGCGCGCGGCTCCGCTCCTCCTCCGTCTCTGTCGTGATCACCTGGACCGGGATGTGCCGCGCCGAGAGGTCGCGCTTCAGGCCGTCGAGCACGCGCCACCCGTCGACGTCGGGCATGTTGATGTCCAGCGTGATCGCCGCCGGCTCGATCTCTCGCACCAGCGAGAGCGCGGTCGCGCTGCGGAGCGCGACGACCGCCTTGAAGCCGTGCTCCCGCGCGACATCCACGAGGAAGCGGGCGAACACCGTGTCGTTCTCGACGATCAGGATCGCGCGGTCGCCAGGGCGGACGCTCTCGCTGTCGTCGATGATCTGGACGTCCGCGCTCGCGGACGTGCGATCCGACGGCCGGCTGCTGTGGACGGCATCATCGACGGACGGCGGCGCGTCGAGGACGTGTGTCGGCTGCCGCCGCGCCGCCCGCACGGGCCGGAAGGTGCGCGGCAGGTAGAGCGTGAACGTGCTGCCGCGCCCCGGCGCGCTGACCAGGGTGAGCTCGCCGCCCAGCATCCCCGCGATCTCCCGGCTGATCGCGAGCCCGAGCCCGGTGCCGCCGTACTTGCGGCTCGTGCTGCCGTCCGCCTGCTGGAACGCCTCGAAGACGATCTGCTGTTTGTCCGGCGCGATCCCGATCCCTGTGTCGTGGACGGAGAGGGCGATCACAGCGTCGGACCGGTTGAGCACATCGTTCTCACGGCTCCAGCCGCTGCGGGCCACTGTCACCTCCAGGACCACCTTGCCGCGCTCGGTGAACTTGAAGGCGTTGGAGAGCAGGTTCTTGATCACCTGCTGCAGCCGCTTCGCGTCGGTGGACATCGACGTCGGCAGCGTCGACGAGAAGGAGAGCTCGAAATCGAGCTTCTTCGCCTCGGCGACGTGCCGGAACGTGCGGCGCACGTAGTCCGAGAGGTCCGTGAAGCTGATCTCCCCGACGTCGACGACGACGGTGCCCGACTCGATCTTCGTGAGATCCAGGATGTCGTTGATGAGCCCCAGGAGATCGGTGCCTGAAGCGTGGATCGTCTTCGCGTACTCGACCTGCCTCGCGGTGAGGTTCTGGTCGTTGTTCCTGGAGAGCTGGTCCGACAGGATGAGCAGGCTGTTCAGCGGGGTCCTGAGCTCATGGGACATGTTGGCCATGAACTCCGACTTGTACTTGGACGTGAGGGCGAGCTGACGCGCCTTCTCCTCGAGGGCCTGGCGGGCCTGCTCCACCTCGTGGTTCTTCCGCTCGACCTCCACGTTCTGCTCGGCCAGGAGCCGCGCCTTCTCGCCGAGCGCGGCGTTCGTCTCCTGGAGCTCCTCCTGCTGGCTCTGGAGCTCGCGGGCCAGCGACTGGGACTGCTTGAGCAGGTCCTCGGTGCGCATGTTGGCCTCGATCGTGTTGAGCACGATGCCGATCGACTCGGTGAGCTGGTCGAGGAACGCCTGGTGGGTGGGGCTGAAGCGCTCGAGCGACGCGAGCTCGATGACGGCCTTCACCTGCCCCTCGAAGAGCACGGGCATCACGATGATGTTGACCGGAGGCGCGTCGCCGAGGCCGCTCGTGATCGTGATGTAATCGTGGGGCGCGTTGACGAGGAGGATCTTCTCCTTCTCGAGCGCGCACTGCCCGACGAGCCCCTCGCCCAGCTTGAACTGGTTGTCGACGTGCTTGCGCTCCTTGAACGCGTAGCTCGCGAGTAGCTTCAGGACGGGCTCCTCGCGGGAGGCATCCATGATGTAAAAGACGCCCTGCTGCGCCGTGACGACGGTGGCGAGCTCGGACAGGATCCTCCGGCCGACGGTGAGCAGATCCTTCTGCCCCTGGAGCATGCGCGAGAACTTGGCGAGGTTGCTCTTGAGCCAGTCCGTCTCGCTGTTCTTCAGCGTCGTGTCCTTGAGGTTCCGGATCATCTCATTGATGTTGTCCTTCAGCGCGGCGACCTCGCCCTGCGCCTCGACCTTGATGGACCGGGTGAGATCGCCCTTGGTCACGGCGGTGGCGACCTCGGCGATCGCGCGCACCTGCGTGGTGAGGTTCGCCGCGAGCTGGTTCACGTTGTCGGTGAGGTCCTTCCACGTGCCGGCCGCGCCGGGCACGCTCGCCTGCCCGCCGAGCTTGCCCTCGACGCCGACCTCGCGCGCCACCGTCGTCACCTGATCCGCGAACGTCGCGAGCGTCTCGATCATGCCGTTGATCGTGTCCGCGAGCGCGGCGATCTCCCCCTTGGCGTCGACGACCAGCTTGCGCTTGAGATCGCCGTTGGCGACCGCGGTCACCACCTTGGCGATGCCGCGCACCTGGTTCGTCAGGTTGCCGGCCATCGAGTTCACGTTGTCGGTGAGGTCCTTCCAGGTGCCGGCGACGCCGCGGACGTCGGCCTGTCCGCCGAGCTTGCCCTCGGTGCCGACCTCGCGGGCGACGCGGGTGACCTCGGAGGCGAAGGAGCGGAGCTGATCGACCATCGTGTTGATGGTGTTCTTGAGCTCCAGGATCTCGCCCTTCACGTCGACGGTGATCTTCTCGGAGAGATCGCCGTTGGCGACGGCGGTGGTGACGGCGGCGATGTTGCGCACCTGGGAGGTGAGGTTGCCGGCCATCGAGTTGACGGAGTCGGTGAGGTCCTTCCAGGTGCCGGCGACGCCGCGGACGTCGGCCTGCCCGCCGAGCTTCCCCTCGGTGCCGACCTCGCGGGCGACGCGGGTGACCTCGGAGGCGAAGGAGTTGAGCTGGTCGACCATCGTGTTGATGGTGTTCTTGAGCTCCAGGATCTCGCCCTTCACGTCGACGGTGATCTTCTTCGAGAGATCCCCCTTGGCGACGGCGGTGGTGACGGTCGCGATGTTGCGGACCTGGGCCGTGAGGTTCGACGCCATCGAGTTGACGGAGTCGGTGAGGTCCTTCCAGGTGCCGGCGACGCCGCGGACGTCGGCCTGCCCGCCGAGCTTGCCCTCGGTGCCGACCTCGCGGGCGACGCGGGTGACCTCGGAGGCGAAGGAGTTGAGCTGGTCGACCATCGTGTTGATGGTGTTCTTGAGCTCCAGGATCTCGCCCTTCACATCGACGGTGATCTTCTTCGAGAGATCGCCGTTGGCGACGGCGGTGGTGACGGCGGCGATGTTGCGCACCTGGGAGGTAAGGTTGCCGGCCATCGAGTTGACGGAATCGGTGAGGTCCTTCCAGGTGCCGGCGACGCCGCGGACGTCGGCCTGTCCGCCGAGCTTGCCCTCGGTGCCGACCTCGCGGGCGACGCGGGTGACCTCGGAGGCGAAGGAGCGGAGCTGATCGACCATCGTGTTGATGGTGTCCTTGAGCTCGAGGATCTCGCCCTTCACGTCGACGGTGATCTTCTTCGAGAGATCGCCCGTGGCGACGGCGGTGGTGACGGCGGCGATGTTGCGCACCTGGGAGGTGAGGTTGCCGGCCATCGAGTTGACGGAATCGGTGAGGTCCTTCCAGCTGCCGGCGACGCCGCGGACGTCGGCCTGCCCGCCGAGCTTCCCCTCGGTGCCGACCTCGCGGGCGACGCGGATGACCTCGGAGGCGAAGGAGCCGAGCTGCTCGACCATCGTGTTGACCGTCTTGGCGGTCCGCAGGAACTCGCCGTCGAGCGGCCTGCCGTCCACCTCGAGGGCCATCGTCTGCGAGAGATCGCCCTTGGCCACGGCGCCGATGACGCGCGCCGTCTCGGCGGTGGGGTGGACGAGATCGCCGATCAGCGCGTTGATGCACCCGATCTCGTCGGCCCACGCGCCGCTCACCTCGCCGATGAAGGCACGCTGCGAGAGCTTGCCCTCCTTGCCCACCGCGCGGCTCAGGCGGTCGAGCTCCTTGGCGAGCTTCTCGTTGCGCTCGACGACATCGTTGAACGTGTCGGCGATCTTCCCGTCGAGCCCGAGCCAGTGGACGGGCAGCCGCACCGAGAAATCGCCCTTCTTCAGGCCGGTCAGCGCCATCAGCAGCGTCCGCCGATCGAGCCTGTCGCTCTCGAGCGGCGCGGCGGCGCGGGGGCGCTCGGCCGGGCGGGCCTTCGCCGCGCGCGCGGCGCCGTCCAGCCCGTCCCCGGACGCGGCCTTCTTGCTCTTGCCATTGCCGGCTCTGGCCTTGCGGGCCGCCTTGTCGAGGTCGCTTCGCTGCTCCATGCCGCTGTTCTCCTGGTCCCGCCTGCGGACAGGACCGATCGGTCAAAAAGGGAAATGAGCGCGCGTCCCGGGCGCGGAGGGGCTCCGGAGCGCTGGAGGCCGTCGGACCAGGCGCCCCGGCGTGATCCCAGGGCGCCGCGCGAGAGGACCACAGGAGGACAGGCCCTCTCGCCTGGTCGGCGGTCTCATCGATGGACGCTGCGCTCGGGCGCCGCGCGACGCTTCCCGCCGCCGAGGACCGGGGCCCTCGCTGCCCAACCGCGAGCGGGCCGTCGGGATCCCCTCGGGTTCAGGCTTCATGGCACGTCGGCCATGCGCTTCTGCTCCCACCGCAGCAGCATGTGTTCGTATTACACCGCAGGCGCTCAGCCGCGCAAGCTTCGCGCCACGCGCAGCGCAGGGCGCGCGTGTGCAGGCCGCGCGTGCGGCGCGCAAGGCGCGCGTGTTCGCCGCGTTCTATCGGGCCGAGCGCGCGCGTGAAGCCGCGGCGGCACACCGGGGCAGGGGCCCCCCGCGCCGGCGCGGCTACCCTCCGAGTCGGCGCCTCAGGCCACGTCGGACTTGGGCGAGCGGCGCCTCGTCGGGAGATCGCTCGGCTTGTTGCGCGGCGTGATGATGCTGTAACGCCCTGCCTCTCCCACCCTCTCATGGACGCCCGACTCCATGGCGTCTCTCCCGGTCCTGAGCGGCGGCAGCCACCGCGACACGTTCGCGAGGCACGAGGTGCGCTCGGGAAAGGGAGAGTGACGGGGGGGCGGCCTCTCCGTCGCTCCGCGGAGCGGCCGCTCCGATGCCGCGTCGTGCGTCCGCTCCTGGGCGGCGTCATACGGCCGCTCCGGCGACCCGTCATACGGCCGCTCTTGGGCGGCGTCATACGGCGGCTCTTGGGCGGCGTCGCACGGCCGCTCCGGGGTCGCGTTGTGCGTCCGCTCCAAGGGGGACCCGTGCGGCGGCGTGAACGGGGCGGCGCTCTGCGCAGGGAGCGTACCGGAGGACGCGCGGCGCTTCGCGGTCGTCGCGGCGATCCGGTGCCGGAGGTCCTCGACGTGCTTCGCGAGCCGCTCCGTCTCCTCGGTGAGCCGCGTGAAATCCTCCTCGGTGAGCCGAGTGAAATCATCGACCTGGCTTCTGCGCTCTGACATAAACGAGTCCTTTTGCCGCGTTTCTTCAGCCGATCTCGACGCCCCGTCGGCTCCGCTGCAGATCCAGCGTGCACACAGCATGCCGCGCCGCTCGGGTCGGTCGCACGCACCGAGCGGGGTCGAGCGGCGCTGGTGCGGATCGCCGCAGCGGGGCGCGCGCGCCTCCATCCGTCCTCGCGAGCTCTGCTCGGCGAGCGACGGAGATCCGGCTGGACACGCGGGGGAGGGTCCGGCGGCACGCCCTGTGCCGTGGGGACGCCGCACACACGATGGATGAGCCCGCCGCGCCTCGCTCGGTCACAGCCCTCCCCGCCGCTCTCCAGAGCGCGGCGGGGAGGGCTGTGACCCCGGGGCTCCAGATCACGGAGGCGCGCGCGGCGCTGGTGCGCTGGTGAAGGAGTGGACGCATGCAGAACTCGAACTTTGAATCGCTCGGCGCCCGGCTGGGGATCCCGGGTGATGGAGTGTGGCCGTGGGTGATCGTCGCGGCGAGCGTTCCGGTCGGCTTCGGGCTCGCTCGGATCGCCGCGGGCGTCTTCCGACGCGGCGGTTCGCTCGTCGCGCGACGGACTGCGACGCCGTGGGACGAAAAGACACTCGACGCGGCAATCGGCCCCGTGACCCTTTGTCTCGGGGTCGTCCTGACAGCCGGCCTCGCCAAGCTCACGCGGATCGGCCAGGGCCTCGTGACCGATCTGCGGTCGCTCCTCTCGGCGCTGTTCATCGGCGGAGTGGCGTGGCTCCTGATGCGCATCGTGGGGATCCTTACGGAGGTGCTGGACGCGCGCGCCGTGCGTCATCTCAAGGAGGGGAGCGAGTCGTCCCGCGGGCTGCGCACCCAGGCTCGCGTGCTCGAGCGGGTCGCGCGGGTGCTCATCGTGATCGTGGCGGGCGCGCTCGTGCTCATGAACTTCGAGGCGGTGAGGAACGTCGGCGTCTCGCTGCTGGCGTCGGCCGGCATCGCCGGCGTCGTGCTCGGCCTCGCGGCGCAGAAGCCGGTCGGCGCGATCCTGTCGGGCCTCCACATCCTGTTCACCCGCCCCATCGACCTCGGCGACAAGGTCGTGGTGGACGGCGAGTTCGGGACGATCGAGGAGATCCGGCTGACCCACGTGGTCGTGAAGATCTGGGACGAGCGGCGGCTCATCGTCCCGACGGCCAGGCTCCTGGACCAGTCGTTTCAGAACTGGACGAAGCACGGGTCGGAGAAGCTGGGCACCGTCGAGCTCTACGTGGATTACCGGACCCCGGTGGACGCCCTGCGGCGGCACTTCGAGTCGATCCTCCCGAGCAGCGAGCTCTGGGACAAGCGCGTGAAGGCGGTTCAAGTCACGAATGTGACAGAGCGCACGATCGAGGTGCGTTTGCTCGTCTCGGCGCGCGATCCTGGGCAGCTGTTCGATCTGCGGTGCTGGCTTCGCGAGGAGATGCTCCGCTGGGTCCAGGAGCTCGAGAGTGGTGCGTACCTGCCGCAGGAGCGTTTGACCCGGACCTCCTCTGTCATGGAAGCGGCGGAGGGTCGTGCTCCGGCCTCGGGCCGCACACGTCGGGCTGGAGCGGGCGACAGGCTACCCGATGCGGCGCCGTGACGGTATGCGCCCACCATGTCGCGGAACGCCACACCGCGGCGTTCAGGCGAGGTGCGATGAGCCCGGCGCATCCGCTGCGCCCTCGGGTGCGCCGCAGGCCCGTCCAGGCTCTGCCGCAGGCGCTCCGCCTCGGTGGGCGCGATGTTGACGCGATGATGAGACCACCAACGCCGCGGAATAGCCCTTCAGGCCAGTCGCGCCCGCTCTGACCGCCAGGAGTGGCTCCGCGCGCCGCTCCCTTGCAAGCGAGGCGCAGGAAACCGGCATGTGATTTGCAGTAAAATCAGAAAGATCTGGGACAAGTGCCCGTCAGCCGAGCCGTCGATCGCGCGACGAGGTGTTCGCCACGCCCCGGGGGAGGAGGCAGTGGCACGTCGGAACTGCGCCTCCCGCCATGTGCAGGTGCCTGCGCGGGAACCCCAGGAGCAAGACACCATGAAGTCGGTCATCAGGATCACACGGCTCGGCGGTGTTGATGTGTTTGCGCACGCGGCGTTCGGCCTGCTGCTCCCGATCGGGGCGCTCCAGTGGGGGGCGCGGCACGGGTGGAGCGGCGCGCTCTTCGGCTGCGCGCTGGGCTCGGCGCTGCTCGGGTGCGCGGCGCTGCAAGCGCTCGTGCATGGGATCGTGGCGAGGCTGCTCGGGCTGAGGCTGCGGGAGGTCCAGCTCTCGCCGCTCGGCCCGATCGCCCTCCGGTCGCGTCCTTCTGGGGGGCGGGCGCAGGGCCGCGCGCTCGGCCTCGCGGCGAACGTGGCCCTCGCGGCGCTCTTCGCGCTGGCCGTCGAGGCCCAGCGCGGGGCGGGCGAGCTCGGGTGGATGTCGGCTCTTCAGGCCGCCGAAGCGCCGTCGCGCGAGGCCGCGATCGTGTGGATCGCCAGCGCGAACCTGGGGATTGCGCTGCTCGGCCTGCTGCCGGCGCTGCCGCTCGAGGGGGGGCGCGCGCTGCGCGAGGCGCTCTCGCCGCTCACCGGCGCCTGGCTCGCGACGTCGATGACGGCGGCGCTCGGGCAAGCGGCAGCGGCGGTGCTGTTCTTCATGGGCCTGTTCGGCGGTCAGCTCGTCGTGGCCGCGGTGTCGGCGCTCCTCTTCGTGGAGGCGCGGCGGGAGTGGAGCGCGGCGCAGGCGGTGATGGCGCCCGCGGCGCCGCCCGAAGAACATCCGAGCGAGGGCAGGGCGGTTCAGCTGTGGCCTGGCGAGCTCGTGGGCGACGCCGCGCGCCGGATCCTCGCGAGCCAGGAGCCGGACTTCCCGGTCGTCTACGAGGACCGCGTGATCGGGATCGTGACGCGCACGGACGTCATGTGCGCGCTGGCCGCCGGCCAGGAAGGGTCGTTCATCGCGTGGATCATGCGCTGCGACCTGCCCCGGGTGGCGGCGGACGTGCCGCTCAACGAGGTGGGGCGGCAGATGATCGAGAAGAACACGCCGGTGGTCGCCGTCTTCGACGGAGAGAGCTACCTCGGGCTCGTCAAGCACTCGGACATCGCGGGCGCGCTCACGCGCGGGCGGGGGGGGCGGCTCGGGAGGATTCACCTGGCTCCTCAGGTCGGCTCGGCATAGGCGTTAACCAAGCATCGCGCCGCGTCCTCCTACATTCGAACGTTTACGAAGTCGTGGTCGTGGTCGTGAACGTTTACGTGGTCGTGGTCGCGGTCGTGAACGTTTACGTGGTCGTGGTCGTGGTCGTGGTCGTTCACGGCTTATCGTAGACGACCACGACCACGACCACGACCACGTTCACGACCACGTAAACGTTCACGTTGGCGACCGATGGTGGGGGGCTCGGCGGGATGCCCCGGCCCCCTCCGGGCTCGGGAGGTAAGGGGCGAGCGTGTTTCCGGACACAAGGACGCTCGAGCAACGCGCCCCGCCAACCCGAGAGGGGGGCGGGGCGCTCGTCGGGAATCGAGAGGCGGAGCTCAGGAGCTCAATCGCCTCGAACGAAATTGAGCTTGAAGGAGACCACGAGCACGAGCGCGTCCTGACTGATACGGCGCTTGCCCCAGGCGACCCCGATGTGCAGCCCCTCGATGGGATCGAGGTTGGAGGGGAGACCTACGGTGTGCGTGAGCGTCTTCGTGAAGTTCCACTCAGGCCGCTTGTTCGCGAGCGCCGCGTTGACCGCCTTCATGACGGTGTGATCGAGGATCGAGGGGATGCCGCGGATGTCGGCCTCCTCGAGCTCTACGTTGAACGCAAGGACGTTCCCCTTGTTCCTCTCGATGATCTCGGGGCAAATCAGCACCCTGAGCTCGTCGAGCCGGATGGTGGGGTTGACGCCCGCGATGGACCACTGGAGCTCCGCAGGGCAGGTGACCCGTAAGCCCAGGTCATCGGCCAGGGCAATCTGGGTCGCCTTGCCCAGGTACAGCCAGCGATCGGTCGTCTCATCGTCGTCCAGGTGGATCTTCACAGGGAGGAACTCGCCCAGGAGCTGGGCGAGATCCTCCCGCGTGATGATGGCTTCGAGCCACACGGCAAGCGCCTCAGCTCAGGTGATGGCCGCTCTCGCCGCCGTGGGACAGCCCAGCTCCCTCGATGCCGTAATGCGAGTTCGCAGAGCTCGTGTCGGACGGCGTGACCGCGCCCTTCACCGCGTCGACCGCGTTGCCGACCTTGTCCTGGACCTTGCGCTCGGCCTGCTCGACCCCGCGGGTCGCCTGGCGCTTCAGGCCGTCGAGGCGGGTCAGGAGCTCGCGGCGCAGCGCCTCGCCCGACGTCGGCGAGAGCATCAGGGCCACGCCCGCGCCCACCGCGAGGCCGGCGCCGAAGAGGCCGAGCGCCGTGAGCGGGCTCCGCTTGCGCGCGAGCCCGACCCAGCCGAGCACGTCGTCGAAGCCGAGCGCCCCGACCGTGGCGGCGACGCCGGCGATCGCCTTCGCGACGTCGAACGCCGTCGTCCTGGCCGTCGTCGCGGCGACGCCCGCGCCGGAAGCCGCCGACTCGACCACACCCTTCGCAGTCCCCACCGCGTTGCTCATTCGGTTCGTCATGGCTCTTGTCTCCTCGTGACGGACACGACATCCGCCGGTTCGTGTCAGGAAACCATTGCAGGGCCCGGACCAACCGAGAGCTCGCGTCCAGAGCGCCTATCTCCGAGGCCGCGCATCCTCGCCGTGGCGCGAGCGTGACGAAACGCCACAGCTGTCGTGACGCGCCTCGGGCGCAACGCATGCCATGAGACGAGCGCCCGTGAACCAAGGGCCGTGGCGCGCGGCGCCGTCGCCAACGGAAGAAATGGGATGAGGGGAGGAGAGGGGAGAGCAGGCCCGCGGAGAGCGGGAGATCCAGCGGCTGCGCCGCTGCGGCAGGGGCTTCGAGCCGCGTCCGCCGAGCGGGCGAGCGCGCGCGTCACCGGGGGGCGTGGGCGACGCCGATCAGCGCGACGTCGACCCTGCGATCATAGCCATAGGAGTACATCGGTTGAGCTCCGACGGCCTGGGCGTCGCCCGTCGCGCGCGTCGTGATGCGATCCGCAGGGATGCCCTCCTTCACGAGGATCTCCTTCACCCGCGCGGCGCGGCGGAGCGAGAGATCCTGGTTGTACGCCTGGGTGCCGCGCGGATCGGCGCGGCCGACGAGCTCTATCCTCGCGCCCTGGAGGCCCGAGGAGAGCAGGCAGTCGACGAGCGCCCGGAGCTCCACGTGCTCCTGCGGCAGCGGCTCGGCAGAGTCGAAGGCGAAGCTCGTCTTGGGCAGGCGGCAGACGTCGGCGATGTCGGCCCCGAGGGTGAGGCCGATGAACCGATCCTCGCCCTCCCTGAGATCGGGCCATTCGACCTTGTAGACTCCATCCGGGCCGGGGTTGGGCAACCTCGGCTCGGGGTGAGCCTGCTCCGGGGGTGGGGCCGCGGCGCACGCGGTGAACAGCGAGAGCGCAAGCGCGCCAAGGCAGAGCCTGGGCAGGTTGGACATCGACAGCATGAGAACCCTCCTTTCGAGGTCGGCCGTGATGAGCCGCCTTGTGTTCCGAGGAGGTCGTTCAAGCTCCGTGCCTGTCCAGCGATCGAGGCGTGTCGCCGCGCGCCGCGCCCCGCGCTCGAGGCGGGGTCATCAGGGGGATGAAGGCTCTCTGGCCTCGATCTTGGGCCAGGTGAACCGGAAGGTGGCGCCGGCGCCGACGGCGGACTCGACCCAGGCGCGCCCGCCCTTGCTCTGGACGATCTTCTGCACGACCGACAGGCCGATGCCGGTGCCCTCGACCTTGTCGCGCGCCTTGAGCGTCTGAAAGATGCCCCAGATGCGGTCGTGGTACTCGGGGGCGATGCCCGCCCCGTTGTCGGAGACCGAGAACTCCCAGAACGGTCCGGCGTCGCGCGCGCTGATCCGGACCTCCGGATCGGTGCCCCCGGCGTGCTTCAGCGCGTTGCCGATCAGGTTCAGGAACGTCTGCTGGAGCGGAGCGCGCTCCGTGACGAGGACGGGCATGTCGGGGACAATCTCGACACGCGTCTCCGGGGGGGGCGCGAGCAGCTCGATGATCTCCCGGAGGAGCTTGCCGACGTCGATCGCCTCGGGCTTCTCGCGGGCGCGGCCCGCCCGCGAGTAGCTCAGGATCCCGTCGATGAGGTTCTCGAGCCGGTGGACGCGCCCGCGCAGCAGATCGAGCTGCTTGCGGCTCTCCGCCGTCATCTTGTCGTTGAGGTCCTCCTCGATCCACTGCGAGAGGTTGGCGATGCCCCTGAGCGGCGCCTTGAGGTCGTGGCTCGTGACGTACGCGAACTGATCGAGCTCCTTGTTGCTGCGCTCCAGCGCCTGGACGAGCCGCTGCCGCTCCTCCTCGGCGCGCTTCTGATCGTCGATGTCCGTGTACGTGCCGAACCAGCGGACGATGCGGCCCGACCCGTCGCGCGCGGCGACCGCCCGGCCGATGAACCAGCGGTACACGCCGTCCGCGCGCCGGAGCCGGCACTGGCTCTCGTACGGCTCGCCCGTGCGGAGCGCCTCCCGGAAGGCCTCGATCGCCCGCTCGTGCTCCTCGGGGTGGATCATCCGGCTCCAGCCCTCGCCGCCGGTGTCCTCCGCGGTGAGCCCCGTGTAGTCGTACCAGCGCCGGTTGAAGTACTCGTGGTGGCCGTCCGGGCGGTTCGTCCACACGAGCTGCGGCATGGTCTCGGCGAGCAGCCGGAACTGCGCCTCGCTGTGCTTCAGCTCCTCCGCGAGCGTCTCGACCTCCTTGCGCACGGTGACCTCGCGCTCGAAGAGGAGGGCGTTGTCGACGCTGAGGGCGGCGCGCCGGGCGAGCTCCTCGGCGAACTGCACGTCGGCCTTGCTGTAATTCCGGCCCGACTCGGCGTGCGCGAGCGTGATCGCGCCGAGGACGCGGCCGCGCGCCGCCAGCGGCACCACCAGGTACGACCGGAGGCCGAGCTCGCGCGCCATCCGGAGGTGCTCCTCGTCCCGCGCGTTCTCGACGAGCAGGAAGTCCGGGATCTCGGAGGCCCACTCGGCCTCGCCGGTCCGGAGCACCTTCGGCACACCGCGGCTCGCCGCGGGATCGACAGGATAGATCTGCTCGATCTGGCGGACGAGCTCCACCTTCTGAGGGTCGGTGTGCTGGACGGCGACGCGCTGGATCGCGCCGTCCTGGCCCTGGATGTCCACGGCGCACCAGTCGGCGAGGAGCGGGACGACGAGCCGGGCGAGCTGCCCGAGCGTCTCGCGGAAGTCGAGCGAGGACGAGAGGATCTCGCCCGCGCCGGCGAGGAGGCTGACGTTGGCCTCGGCGCGCTTGCGCTCGCTGATGTCGAGCACGTAGGTGAGGTTGCGCCGCTGCGTCTCGATGCGGGCGGAGCCGACGAGGACCGCGACGCGCTTGCCGTCCTTGCGGATGTACTCCTTCTCGAACTGCTTCGTGACGCCGTGGAGGCTCAGCTCGTTGACCGCGTCGTGGTGGACGTGCTCGTACTCCGGCGGGGAGAGCTCCTGCCAGCTGAGCAGCCCCGCCTTGAGGTCCTCGCGGGTGTAGCCGATCATCGACAGGAAGCAGTCGTTCGCCTCGATGACGCGCCCCTCGTAGTCGCTGAAGAGCAGGCCCATCATGCTGGTGTCCATGATGCGCCGGAACACCTCGTCGCTCGCCTGGCGCTCCAGCTGGCGGAGCGCGGCCTCCTGCCGCTTGATCTGCTCGGCCCTCCGGTGCAGCTCGACGAAGACCGCCACCTTGGCGCGGAGGATGTCGGGATTGAACGGCTTGACGACATAATCGACCGCGCCCTCGCGATAGCCGCGATACCGTCGGTCCTCGTCCTCCGGCAGCCCCGAGATGAAGATAATCGGCGTGTGCCTCGCCCGATCGAGCCCCCTCACGCGGGCGGCCGTCTCGAAGCCGTCGATACCGCGCATCTTCACGTCCATGAGGATCAACGCGAACTCCTCGCGGTTGAGGTGCTCGAGCGCCTCCTCGCCGGATTGCGCGGTGACGAGCCGCTGGCGCAGCGGATCGAGCACGGCCTCGAGGGCGAGGAGGTTGGCGCGGTGATCGTCGACGAGCAGAATGCTCGCCACGGGCTCGGAAGGAGCGGACGGGAGGGGAGCGCCCGGCGGGACCGAGGACTTCACCTGAAGCGGGCTCAGCCCTGGCTTTCGGTCGGGCATGACGAAGACGGTTAACGGCGCCCGGACCTTCTGGCAAGCGAAAGCGGCGCTCGGCCGGCGAGGGCCATTCTCCTGCTCGACGCGCTCGAAGCAGTCCTCTCCGGCTCGCCGCGGCGTCTCCGGCGCGCGGCGACAAGGCCGCGCGGGATCGGGCCTCCGCACGCCACGCTGTGGCGATCCGTCACGCGCGGCGAGCGGAGCGGACCGTCCTGGATGGGGCGCCGCGACGGGGCGGGCGGCCGCGCGTGGCTGGCATGGGGCCTGCTGGACGTGCCGCAGAGGGAGCACGTATGCGATTCGGACTCAAGCTGGCTTCATTCGTGGGGGCGCTCGTGGGCGCGCTGCCGACTTCGCCGGCTGCGGCGGCCGACGGAGCGGGGCTCTTCGCGCTCCCGCCAGGCCGGCTCGACGCGGCGGACCGCGCGGGGACGCCGACATCCGAGCCGCCTGCGATGTCTGGAGCGACGTTCGTCGAGCTGATGGAGCGCACGATCATGGCCGTGCTGTCGCCGCCTCCGGCGGAGCTCCGCGTGGCGCCCCTCGTGGGCCGAGGTGGCGGCGGAGGGCTCCGCCTCGTCCTGCCCGTGTGCGAGGACGGCTGTGCGCGTTACGCGTCCCGCGCCGTCCTCCTCGTCGCGCAGAGCGCGCCGGACTCGCCGTTCGCGTGGCTCGCCGCGGTGAGCAACCGCGGCGGGCGATCGTCCGAGGGGCCGCCCGGCCTCGCCGCCGTCCGGGAAGAGGCCCGCAGGGCGCGCGCGAAGGTGCCTCAGGAAGAGGCGAGCGCGCTGCCCGAGTAGGCGCGCCGGCGAGCGACGCCGCGAGCGCGCTGCCCGCGTAGGCGCGCCGGCGTGCGACGCCGTGAGCGCGCGCCGGGAGACCGCCTGTCTGTCGGCCATCGCGGCCGCTGAGCTGGCCTGAAGCGGAGGAGCCGAGTCGGGGCACGACGCACGTCGCGCGGGGCGGCGACGGTACGCTGGACCCTGCCTTTCAGGGGATCGGCGTCGGCGCGCGTTCGCCGCTCACGGCGAGGCCCCGGTCGACGTGACCGCCTCGTGGAGGGCGCGGAACATCGCCGCGAGCCTGTCCGGCTGATAGCTTGCGTTGAGCCCGCTGGGGTTCGGCAGCACCCAGAGCCGCGTTGCGCCGAGCGTCTCTGTCTGGGGGCCGGGCACGGCGCGAGGCCTGCCGAACGCGCCTCGGTAGGCGCCGATCCCGAGCACGGCCAGGAAGCGAGGGCGGTAGCGTCGCACCGTGGCCTCGAGCCGCCGCCCGCCCGCGGCGAGCTCCTCGGCGGACAGCTCGTCCGCCGACGCGGTCGCGCGCTCGACCACGTTGGTGATCCCGACGCCGAGCTTCAGCAGCTCGCGCTCCTCGAACGGGGAGAGCACGCGATCGGTGAACCCGCCGGCGTGCAGCGCCGGCCAGAACCGGTTGCCGGGGCGGGCGAAGTTGTGCCCGACGGCGGCGGTGTAAAGGCCCGGGTTGATGCCGCAGAAGAGGACATCGAGGTCCGGGGCGATGACGTCCGGCACCGTCTTGCCGGCGGCGGCGAGGAGCTCGTCGCGGGTGGGTCGTCGAGGTCGGGGAGGGGAGTGCACAGGCTTTCCGGGCGGGCGCAGGGCGCCGCGGCTGCAGCTTACGACGGGCGCTGCCTGAAGGAGCGCGGGAGCCGGGGACGATGGGCGCGGCCGCCGGGGGCGAGGACGTGGATCGACCCTGGACGGGGGCGCGACAACGGATACCGTCGTGCTTTCCCCGGATGCTGGTGCGCTCCCTCGGTCTGATCTCGGCTATTCTCGCGGCCGCCTGCGCGCGTGCGCCCGAGCCGAGCCCGGCGAGCGGCGCGGGGGCTGCTCGGGCCGCGCGTGCGCCGGGCGCGACCGGCGCCGCCAGCGCTGCCCCGGCGGGGGCGCGCTATTTCCAGGCGCTCTCCGAGGGCGTGTTCCGGGCGACGCACGACGGACCGGCCGCGGCCGTCGCGGCTCGCGTCGTCACGGAGGGCGCGCGGATCGAGCTCGGCGGAGACGGGCGCATCGCCGCGGCGGCGTGGGAGGCCGAGCTGTGGGCGTCCGGCGACCCCGTCGTCGGATCGCTCGCGATCGCGCCCCACCTCGGCGGGGGCTTCCTGCACTGGACCCGGCGCAGGGCGTTCCGCTCGCGCGGCTTCACGGGGCCGCTCGCGGAGGTGGCGCTCGGCGGCGGCGGCGCGGTGCGGGGCGCCCGCAACGGCCTGCGAGGCGTCGTGGTCTTCCTGGAGCAGGGGCCGCGGGAGCTCCTGCCGGGCGAGGATCGGGGCCGGGCGCTCGACATGCCGGCCATCCACGATCTGGCCGCGCTGGACGCTTCGCGCGCGGCGCGCCTCGACGTCTTCGGCCGCGCCGCGACGACGGCGGACGGCGGCAGGACGTGGATCGATGCCGGCCAGCGGCTCGGGCTCGCCGTGCGCGCCCTGAGCGTCGCCCCGGATGCGCTCGCGCTCGACACGGCGCTCGGGCGCGTGGCCGTCCTCCCGGACGGCTCGCTCGGTCGGCCCGACGGCGACCTCCGCTCGAGCTGGCCGAGCGGGTCGTTCCAGCTGAGCTTCGCGGGCGCCCAGGCCGCCTCGCGCGACGCCCTCGTCCTCGACGATCTCGCGCCGCTCGCGGCGGCCGTCTCCGCGGGCGCGCTCTTGCCCGACGGGACCGCGCTCGGGGTGTTCGAGGGCGGCGCCGCGCGGATCGACGTGAGCACGGGCGCGGTGCGCGAGCGGTTCTCCGGCTGGCTCCCGGACGGGCTGGGCTGCGCGCCGGTGCCCGCGGAGGACGGGCCGCTCTTCCTCTGCGTGTGGGACGATTACGACGGCTACGGCAGCTACGTCCTGCGCTCCGAGCGCGGCGAGGCGCCGCGGATGGAGCGCTCCTTCAGCGACGAAGGGTTCTTCGTGGCCGACGACGGCGGCGCGCTCGGCTACGTCGGCGGCTGCGCGGCGTCGCCGCGGGTCGCCAGCGACGAGGAGCGAGATCGCCGCTACGGCGAGGTCGTGATCCACCCGAGGATCTGCGTGCGGCGCGGCCCGGGCGACTGGGTCGAGCACGCGGTCGAGCTCGGCGAGTCACAGACGCTGGTCGGCTGGGCGCCGCGCCGGGACGGGAGCGCGATCGCGCTGCTGAGGGGCGAGCGAGACGCGCGGCTGCCAGCGCCGGCCGGGGCGCCGCGGGGCCGCGACGAGGGGGGCGCGCGGGTCGTGGAGCTCCGCGGGCACCTCCCCGGCTGGTACTGGACGCCGCCCCTGCGCGACGGGACACGGGCGCTCGTCGACAGGCGCTTCCGCGCGCGCGAGGACGGCGGGGTCGACGGGTGGCTGTCGTCGGTCGAGTGGCCCGATCCCGTCCGGCAGGCGAGCCTGGGCGTCACGATCGCGGAGGACGGGGCGGTCTCGCCGCACGCCCTGCCGCCGGATCCAGCGGGGATGGTGGTGACCGGCGACCGCGGCGTGCTCGTCACGGCCGGCGCGGAGCTCTACGAGACGCTCGATCACGGCCGGACGTGGCGCGCCGCGGGGCGCTCGCCGGTGCCGCCGCCGTCGTTCCAGGGCGGGTGCTCCGCGCTCGGGTGTGCGCTGAGCGGCGTGGTGCGGCTCGGCTGGGGCGCGGGCGAGCTGTCGCCGGCCATCGCCGCCGCGCCGGGCCTCGGCTGCGGGGCGGCGCAGGCCAGCCGCGCGGGCGATGCCGGGGCGGACACGGCGGCTTGCGGGGGCGGCGCCGGCCGGATCGAGGAGCCGCCGGCAGCGCTGCCGTCGCTCTCCTGCGCGCCGATCGAGCTGCCGGCGCTGCGCCCGGGCGCAGCGCCCGAGGCTGGCTCGGAGCGATGGACCGTGCCGACGTCGTATGGCGAGACGCTCGAGCTCGTCGCCGACGCGCCGGCGCCTGGGCGCGCCGCGCGGCCAGCCGAGGAGGCGCCGCCCGCCGAGGAGGCCGCGCCCGAGGAGGCGCCGCCCAACGGCGCGGCGTCGGGCAAGGGCGCCGCGGCGCCGGGAAAGGGGGACCCGAAGGTCGCGGCGGTCCGGACGCACAGCGTGCTCTACCTCCCGCCGTTCGATCTGCGCGGCGAGGCGCTGCGGCTGAACGCGACCGAGCTCGCGCTGAGCGGCGGGCAACGCGGGAAGCGCAGCGCGTCGATGCCGCTGCTCGCCGCGAGCGGCGAGGTCGGGCTGCTCGTCCTCGCCGAGGCGGGCGAGCTGCTGCTCGGCCCGCAGGGCGCGCGGGCGCTCCCGGCGTTCGAGCCGCGCCGAGGTTATGCGGACACCGCGCCGGGGCGGGCCCCGGGTCTCCTGCTCGGTCCGGGCCGCGCGCTCGTGCTCGGCGAGCTCCGGCGCCGCGTGGCCATCGAGGAGCACACGCCGGAGCCCCGGCGGCCTGCGCGCCTCGTGGCGCTCGACCGCGAGGAGCTCCGGGGCCGGCCGATGACCCTCGCGTGGCGCGACGACGGCGAGGCCGGCGTGTTGGTGCTCGACGGCTCGGCGCTCGAGATCGCGGGCGCGGCGGTGCTGGATCGCATGGGAGGGACCGTGGGCGAGGTGGTCGCGCTCGCGCCCTGGGCGACGCTGACCGCGGCCAGCGACGCGCGCTGCCGCGCCCTGAAAGGCGCGTGGCGCGCGCTCGTTGCGCTCGATCCGGAGCGCGCCCTGCGCCTCGATGGGAGGGCGCTGCCCGCGCTCGCGCTCGGGAACCAGGGCCTCGCGCAAGTGCGCTGGGGGCGCGAGCGCGTCTGCCTCGAAGCGCTGCACCTCGCGGCCTCCGACTCGAGGCGGCGCGGTGAGCGCGCGGAGGGCGCGGCGCTGGTCGCGCGGTGGGCGGCCCCGCGCGGGCAGGAGAGGCGCGGCGCCGGCGCCGGACAAGGCGTGCTGCGAGCGCAGGCGACGACCCAGCGCCTCGTGTGCTCCGTGGGCGCGCGGCCCGAGGACGGCTGAGGCGCGGCGTGGATGTGGGTCAGCTCGTCCGAAGACCGCTCCGTGAGCACGATCGGATCGGACGAATGATGCGCCCTGCGGACGGATAGGTTGGTACCATCACCATTTGCAATGCACGGCGACGGGACACAGCGGTCGAAGGACATCGATAGTACAGCGACAATGCAAATTCGTGCTCCGTTCTCTCGGCAGGACAGCGCCGGGGCGGGGCTCGTGTTGCTCTACGCCGACAATTACGAGCAATTCCGGCCGGCGTACCCCCTGCTCGAGCAAGGCTCGGTCCTCGGCCGCGATCCGACCGCGGATGTGTCCGTACCGACGCGGAGCGCTTCGCGCCATCATGCCCGGATCGAGCGGCGGGGCGGCGTCTGGGTGCTGACCGACCTCGGCGGCCGCAACGGCACGCTCTGCAACGGCGAGTTCGTCATGGAGGTGCCCATCGCGCACCTCGACCAGGTCCGGGTCGGCGACGCCATCTTCAAGTTCGTCGAGCGCGACGTCGAGAGCTACGCCCGCTACCGCATCGACGGCGCGACCCTCGAGGCGCAGGAGGTGCCGGAGGGGCCGCCGCGCTTCTCGATGGGGCGGATCGTGGGCGGGTACCAGACCCGGAGCCTCGCTCGCAGCCTGTACGAGATCGCGCGCAGCGAGCTCTCGGTGCTGATTCGCGGTGAGAGCGGGACTGGAAAGGAGATCTTCGCCCAGCAGCTCCATGACTGGAGCGGCCGGCGCGGCCCGTTCCTGGCCGTCAACTGCGCCGCCATCCCCGCCGCCCTCGTCGAGGGGGAGCTCTTCGGGCACCGGCGCGGCGCGTTCTCGGGCGCCGACCGCGACAGGGCGGGCATCCTCCGCGCGGCCCACGAGGGCACGCTCTTCCTCGACGAGATCGGGGACATGCCGGCGGAGGCCCAGGCGAAGCTCCTCCGGGTGATCCAGTCGAAGGAGTTCACGCCGCTCGGCGGGACGCAGTCCGAGCGGATCGACGTGCGGATCGTCGCCGCCACGCACCGCGATCTCGACAAGCTCCAGCAGACGGGCGCCTTCCGCGCCGATCTGTTCGGTCGTCTGAACGAGCACAGCGTGACCCTGCCCCCCCTCCGCGAACGCAAGGAAGACATGTTCTTGCTCTGCACCGCGCTCGCGGCGCGCCACGGTCGGTCCGAGATCCGGCCCAGCATGGTCGCCATGACGGCCCTGCTCCACCACGATTTCCCCTACAATGTGCGGGAGCTCGAGGCGCTCCTGAAGCGCTGGGCCGCCGCGGATCGCGGCGCCGAGTTCGGCGTCCAGGATCTCAGCGACATCATCCGCGATCGGATGAAGACGTACGGGGCCCGGGGCGCTGCCCTCGCGAGCCAGCTCGGGGAGGATTCCCGCGCCACCGTCTACCCGCAGTACGACGAGGAGCCCGCGGAGGACGGGGCGTCCGCGCCGGGCGGGCCGCTGCCGCCGAGGACCACGCCGGAGGAGAGCGTGCTTCGGGATCTGCTCGCGCGGCACCAGGGGAACGTCGCCGCCGTGGCGCGCGTGCTGGGAAGAGATCGAGTGCAGGTGCACCGCTGGATGAGGCGGTACAACCTCAAGGCCGACGCGTTTCGCGGGTAGCATCGCGCTCGGCGCCGCGCAGAGCGGCTGCGCTCGCGCCCGCCGAGGCCCACCCGCACCCGTATGACCGTCGAGAGCCCGCTCACCCGCAAGCTCCAGATCATGCCCGCTCACCGCCTCTTGCAGCGCAGGCGCTGAGCGGCCTGCCCTCGATCGCGCCGAGCACCGCACGGGATGGATCCTGCCCGCCTGAGACTGGACGTCGTGGCCCCTCTCCTCGCCGCGCTCGCGCTCGCGGCGTGCGGCGTGGCCGAGCCGGCGGCCGCGCCGCACGCCGCGCTCGAACCGCCTCCCCGCGCCCCCGCGACCGTCGCGCTCGGCCCGGCCCGGTACGTCGCGCAGCCCTACCTCGGCCTGGTCGAACGCGTGGTCATCGGCGGCCGGGAGGTCGACAGGGCGATCGTCAACGGCCAGCGCGCCGAGCTGCACGGCCTCGATCGGCTCGACCCGCTGGGCGCGGACCGCGTGGTGCTCGCCGGCGGCGCGGCGTTCCCCGCGTGGGCCCGGCCCGGCGCGGCGGCCATCGGCGCGGCGCGCTACCTGTTCTGGAGCGGCGGCGACATCTACGCCGCCGAGAGCTTCGGCGGGGAGCTCCGCAAGCTCGCGACCCTGCCGGGCGACGTCGCCAGCGCGTTCCCATGGCTGGACGGCATCGGGCTGCTCACCGCGGCCGGGAGCTTCGTCGTCCAGGGCGCGAGCGGCGCGCTGCGGCCGCTCGGCTCGCCGTCCCTCGTCGCGGCCGCGGCGGCCAGCGAGCGCCGCGCGCTCGTCCTGACCGTCTTCGGTCGCGCGCTCCTCACGCTGGACGCGGGCGCGTCGTACCGCGACGTCACGGCGGAGCTCGGCGATGCGATCGCGCTCGACGTCCGCGGCGAGGAGATCGTCGCCTCGCTGGCCTTCGGCCTCGAGCGCGCCGTCGAGCCGAGCGGTCGCCTCGGCGAGCCCCGCGTGCGGCGCGCGCCGCCGGCGGCCGGCGTCGATCCCGGGTGGCTCGGCCGCGGGCCGTTCGAGCAGCTCGCGGACGCGGTCGCCTCGGGCCTGCCGCTCGCCGACGGCGGGGCCGCGCTCGCCGTGGACGGCCTCATCGGCCGCGTCGACCTCGCCACCGGCCGCGCCTCGTCCGTCGCGCCGCTCCCGCCGGGCAGCGGCGAGTGCGCGCCGTTCCGCGCGAGCGACGCGCTGCTCGCCGTCTGCGCCGGCCCGGAGCGCGCGAGCGTCGTCGACCTCTCCAGCGACGCGCGCGCGCTCCGCGTCGAGCGCTCGTTCGAGCTCCTGCCCGAGCCGGCGCGGGAGACCGATCGCTTCGTCGGCGTCGACGGCGAGGCGCTCGGTTACGTGGGGCCCTGCGAGGGGACGCCGAGGCCGCGGATCGATCTCCGCGCGCTCTCTCAAGGGGCGCTCGGCGGCGACGCGACGCAACAGAGCGCGGTGTTCTGCGTGCGGCGCGGGCCGGGGGACTGGGTCGAGCACCGCCTCGACGCGGCGGACGCGAGCGACGTCCTCGCCTGGATCCCACGTCGCGGCGGGGGCGCGGTCGCCCTCATCGCGCGCCCCGGCACGTTCCTGCCGGACGGCGAGCGCGTCGAGGTGCGCGGCGCGCTGCGCGTCGTGCGGCTCGCGCGGGGCGAGCCGCCGCTCCTCTGGCCCCCGTACGGCGACGAGCGGGCGGAGCTGCTCTCGCGCGCGCTCGCCGCGCGCGCGGACGGCGCCATCGAGGGCTGGCTCCCCGTGCACGGCTACGCGGCCGATCCCGCGCCGATCACGATCGACCCCGCCGGTCGGCTGCGCCGCCACGCCGTGCCGGCGCGCGCGCGCTCGATCGCGGCGTCGGGCCCCTTCGCGCTCGCCGAGACCGAGGACGGCGGGCTCTTCGAGACGATCGATCGAGGGCAGCGGTGGGCGCCCGTCGCGCCGCCGCCGGGCGGCGGGGCCGCGCGCCTCAACGCCTGCTCGGCGGTGGGCTGCAGCCTCGGCACGCTCCTCCGGCTCGGGTGGGCGTCGGCCCCGCGCTCCGGCGGCGGCGGAGGCCGCGCCGCGTCGCCGCCCGGCGCGGCCCTGGCGGAGCCGCCCCCTGCTGCGCGGCCCCCGCCCGATCGCGACAGGGCGGCGCGGCCTCCGGCGCCGCCGCCCCTCGCGCGGCTCGCCTGCACCTTCGCGGGGCCGCTCGACGCCGCGCGCGTGCCGGAGTCGTCCGGGTTCGGCGCCGTCGCCGCGCCGCCGTCGCGCATGGCGGGCACGCTGCGGCTCGGCACCCTCGGGATGCTGAGGCTGCCGTCGTTCAACGTTGGCCTGTCGGGCAGCGTTGGCCTGCCAGGCAGCGGCGGCCTGCCGGGCCCCTCCTTTGCCGACGCGGAGCTCGCGTGGATCGCGCCGCTCGACGTGCGCGCCGAGATCCACCGCGCCACCGTGCCCCTCGCGGGCGCCGGGCTGCTCCAGCTCGCGTACCGGCCGTACGAGGCGCAGGTCGGGCTCGTCATCGATCGCGACGGTCGCGTGGCCCCGGTCGCGGCCGGCCCCGCGGAGGCGTGCCTCGCCGGCCTTCTGGACGCCGCGCGCGTCACGCGGCCGGTCGGCGGCTGCGCCCCCCAGCCAGCGATCGGCGTCGATCTCGGCGAGCGCGCGGTGTTCCTGAGCCCTCGGCACGACGGCCTCGCGGTGAGCTCGGTCGACTTCCGCGGCGCGCGCGGCGGGGCTCCTCTCGCGCGGCCCGGGGGCGGCGGGCCGCCTCCGGCGATCCGGGAGCTCCACGTGCAGCGCACCGCGCGCGCGACGGCGGCGCAGCAGGCGCGCTTCGCCTTCGGCGCAGGCGCGCGCGCGGGCGCGCCCGTCTTCGTGGCGGTGGCGGGAGACGGCGGCGCGGTGCTCTCGCCGGTCGACCCCGTGCTCGGCACCCTGGGCCCCGAGGAAGCCCTCGCCCCGCTCGGCGCGCTCGGCGCGGGCAGCGACCCCGCGTGCGCGCCGCGCGCCGCAGAGGTGCGCGTGGTCCTGCCGTTCGACACGGAGATCGGCCTCGTGCCCGGCTCGCTGCCGGGGATCACCGCGGCCGGGACAGCCGGCGTCGCGGTGATCCGGTGGTCACGCGAACGCGCGTGCCTCGACGCCGTGGAGCTCGTCGTACGAGACGAGCGCTACGAGGGCGGCCTCGGCTTCTACGAGCCGCCCGGCGTCGTGAAGAAGCTCATCGCGCGCTTCGCGGGGCCATCACCCGCGGCGCCGCTCGGCGCGCACGGCGGGCTCGTCGATCGGCGCGGGCGCGGCGGGCCGAGCCCCGCGGCGGCGCGACGGAGCGAGCCGGCGCAGGGCGCCGGCGGCGGCACGCTCGCGCTCGTCCTGTACGGCCAGGAGAGCCGGCAGCCGGTGCAGTGCAAGGCGGTCGAGAGCGTGCGCTGAGCTGAGCGCGCGCTCTCGGTCCTCTCGGCCGCGGCGCACGGCCCCGGACCGCGCGGGGCGCCGCGGAGGGCGCAGCGTTCGCGGCGCACCGTCTGCCCGTCCAGGAGCACCCAGCAGTGGATTTTCAGATGGTCTAGAATGCGTCGCGTGAGCGCCGCCGCGATGCCCTCCCGCGCAGGCGTGCTCCTCGCGCTCTCCCTCGCCGCCGCGTGCAGCGCCGCTCCGGAGCGCCCCCCGCGGCCCGCGCAGCCTCGGGCCGCCGCGCTCACCGACCCGCTGCCGCTCTCTCCCGCGCGTTACGTCCTCACCGAGGACATCGGCGTCCTCCTCGACGCCGCCGGGGACGGCGAACGCGCGCCCGCGCCCCGCCCGGAGCCCGCGCTCTTCGAAGGGCGCCGCGTGCGCCTCGAGGGAGGCGTCGTGCTCGCCGACGCCCCCGCGGCCGAGCTGCTCCGCGGGTTCCGGTCGATCCCGGCGCGCCTCGGGGGCGGGTTCCTCCTGTGGTCCGAGGGCCGCGTCTACCGCGCCGCCGACTTCCTCGGCGAGCTCGCGCCCATCGCCGACGTCGGCGCTCCCGGCGGCGCGCGGCCGTACCTCGACACGATCCTCCTGCGCAGCGATCGGGGGCTCCTCGAGATCGATCCCTCCACGCTCGCCGTTCGCCGCTCCGGCGCCGCGGGCGTCGTCGACGCGGTGGCCGTCGACGCGCGCCGCGCGGCGCGCCTCGACCTGGTCGGCCGCGCCTCGGTCACCCTCGACGGGGGCGCTACCTGGATCGACGTGCTCGAGACGCGCGGGCTCGCCACGTCGCTCCTCGAGGAGCAGGACGGCGGCGGAGCGGTCGCGCTCCTCGGGCCGTCGGGCGGCGCCACGCTCCACGTGAGCGCCGCCGGCCTCGTACCCGCGGTGCCCGCTCCGCCGCGGTCCGGGCCGAGCGCCTCGCTCTCTCTCCCGCCTCCGCGGGGCCTTCCGCTCGGCACCACCTCGGCCCGCGCGCTCGCTCCGGTGGGGGTCGCGCTGGCCGCGGCCACCGGCGCTCTCCTCCCTGGCGGCAGGCTGCTCGTCGCTCGCGACGGCGGCCTCGCGGTGCTCGCGGCGGCGACCGCCCAGCCCCTCGCGGAGGCGGAGATCGAGAGCCTCGACCCGAGTTATGCGCGCTGCCAGCCGTTCCGGTCGGGCGATGACGTCTTGCTCGCGTGCGCGCACGAGGCCGCCCAGGTGCTCCGGCTCGAGACGACGCTCTCCGCGCCACGGCTGGAGGCCACGTTCCCGCCCCGCAGCCGAGGCCCCGATCCGATCGCGAGCTCTCCGGGCGCGTTCGTCGGCGACGATCGCGGTCGCCTCGCCTTCATCGGCCGGTGCGGCAGCGTTCCCCCTGGGCTCCACGACTTTCCGGAGAGCCCGGGAGACGTCGTCCCGACGGACGACGAGACGCCATGGCCCCGGCGCTCCGCGCGGCCGGCGCCGGACGAGCCGCAAGAGGACGCCGCGAGCCGCGAGCCCGCAGAGCAAGGCGTTGCACGCGTGTGCGTTCGCGTCGGCGGCGGCCGCTGGGTCGAGCGCCGGATCGAGGGCGAGGACGCCGACCGCCTCTACCGCTGGATCGTCGGCGAGCGCGGGACCGTCACCGCGCTCGTGCTGGAGGCGTCGAGGGGGCCGCGGCCCTCCGAGGAGGACGAAGGGGAAGGGCGCCGGACCTCCGAGATCGAGGAGGAGGACGGCGCGCCGCGGAGGTCGCCCCCCGGCCCTCCCGTGCGCGGGCGCGAACGTCGTCCTGTGGGTCCACCCGAAGGCGTCCGCGTGGTCCGCGTGCGCGATCGCGACCCGGCGCTCGCGGGCGGCGCCTTGCCGGCGCTCGCGGGCGGCGCCTTGCCGGCGCTCGTGGGCGGCGCCTTCCCGGGGTCCGGCGATGCCGCATCGCCGCGCCTCATCGACACCGATTTCTGGGAGGACGACGACGGCGCCGTGCGCGGCTGGCTGCACCTGCCCGAGGAGGTCGACGGCGTCTCGCCCGCCCGCGATGCGCTGCCGGAGGCGGGCTCTCCCGCGCGCGCCCGTCGAGCGGAGCCGCTGCTCTCGCGCCGCCGCGGCGGCCGCATCGCCGGCCTGCGCATCGACGCGCGCGGCGGCGTCACCGTCTTTCCCCTCCCGGCCGGCGTCCAGAACGTCGTCGTCGGCGGGCGGTTCGCGCTCGCCGCCACCGGCGACGACCCGCCGGCCTTCTTCGAGTCGACCGACGGCGGCCGCTCGTGGCGCCCGGCCGAGGGCCCGCCCGCACGCCAGATCGAGCCTCCCTTCGACGAGGGCGCCCCCTTCGCGTGCTCCCCGATCGGCTGCGTGATGGGTGAGCACGGCCTCGTCCGCCTCGGCTGGGGCGGCCCTCCGCCCTCGCCGCGCAGCGCGCCGCCCTTCGCTCCTGCGGCGAACCCAGCGCTCCGCGCCTCCCCTCCGCCGCTCGTTTCCTGCCGCCTCGACGACGACCCGTCCTCCTTCCCACCGCCGTCGGTCGCCCCGGCGCCGCGCCCCTCGGGTCGCCTCCCCGATCGCCGCGCTCCCCGGGGCATGCCCGCGGCAGGCGGCGAGCCCGCGACGGCCCGTCTGACCGGCGGCGAGCTCCCGGTCGTCTCGCTGTCGACCGCCCCGTCCTCTCCCCTGGGCGCGCTCCGCGACGGCACCTTCACCGCGAGCGTGCTCCTTCCGTTCGCGCGCGCCGAAGCGCCGCGCCGCCTGTCGCTCCGCGACGGCTCGCTCGGCGTGGTGTCCGGCGATGCTGTCCCCGTGCTGCTCGCGCCCGGCGCCAGGGCGCCTGCGGATCTCCTGCTGCTGTTCGACGCGAGCGGGCCGCAGGGGCGGCGCGGCCTCCGCGTCCGCGCGGGCGCCGAGCCGCCTGCGCTCCTGCCGTTCGACCACGCCGGCACGATCGCCGCCGCGGTCGACCTGCCGGGCGGCGAGCTGCTCGCCCTCGACGCCGGAAGGCGCAGCTTCGTCGTCGCGGTGCGGCAGGGCACCTTCCCGGCCTTCGGGCTCGCGCGTGTCCCCGAGCTCGCGGGCGCCCGCCTCACCCTGGGACGCCGGCTCGACGTTCCTGGCGTGGCCCTCATCGGCTACTCCGTCGCTTCGGGGGAGGTCGTCGCAGGGCCGATCGACGTCGCCCGTGGCGAGGTCGGCCCGCTCGAGCCGCTCGGGACCCTCGCGTCGCTCGCGGAGATCGGCGCCGGCGGCTGCGGCGGCGCGCGACCGTCGCACCGGTTCATCGCCGAGCTGCCCGCCGCGCTGCGGGTGGCCTCGAGGAGCGGGGCGCCGCTGTTCGACGGGGATGCCCCCGGCGCCGCGCTGCTCGCCGGCGGCCCCGGCGCCCTGTGCGTCGAGGCGATCGAGATCCGCGCCGCGGCCCGGGGTGGGCTGGACCTCGGTGTGGTCTTCGGCCCCGGCGCCGCCGCCGCCCTCCGCGGCGGCGGGGGCGCGAGGCTCCGCTGCGAGCTTCTGCCAAACCGGCCATGACGGGCGGTGGGTATCCGGAGATTCCGCGTCGGCGGGGCTCTCGTGCTAGGGTCCCGCCCATGCCCGCCCTTCGATCCTTGGCCCTGCCGATCGCGGTGGCTGCGTCGATGCTCGAGCTGAACGCTTGCTCTGAGCGGCCCACCAGCTTCCCCGATCGCGACGGTGTCATCGCAGCCCAGGCCGAGTGGTGCGCCGCGCTCGCCAAGCTCCAGCGCGCCGGCGCATCCTGGGAGCACCTCAACGCGTGCAAGGCCGCCTACCCGACCGCGTCGCCCACGTACCTCCGCGCGATGACGAGCTGCTTCTCGCGCCGCATGGAGGCCGCCACCGAGAGCTCGCCGGACCGGAGCCAGATCATCCTGGAGTGCAACGACGAGGTGGCCGTCAAGCTCAACCCGGACGAGCCCACGGCGGCGCAGGTCATCGAGTCCCGCTGCGCGCGCATGGCCCGCTGCGAGAGGGTGCCCGTCCCCGCGTGCAAGAGCGCGTTCAGCAAGCTCGAGGGGGCCCAGCGCGCGATGTTTACCACCATCTACAACGCCACTGGCCGTTACGAGATCATCGACTGCCTCGAGAACGCGAGCTGCACCGACAACGAGGAGGCGGGCCGCCAGGCCTGTTACAAGCCCACCTCCGACGCGCTGCTCTGGTTCCCGGACTGAGCCCCGCGCGCTGGCGGTCGCCGTCTCGTCCACGCTGGCGGTGATCTTCTCGTCCGCGCCGCCGGCCCTCTTCGTCCGCGCCGCCGGCCCTCTTCGTCCGCGCCGCCGGCCCTCTCGTCCGCGTCTCGTTGCCGCGAAATCCCTGGTAGCGTGCCGCGTATGCGAACCGCCCGATCTCGAACCGGTCCCCTGTCTCAGCTCGGCGCGCGGCGTCCGCGCGCCGAGCGTCCTCACGCCCGCCCCGCCGCGACCCAGCCCGGCGCGGCGCGCCGCCTCTTCCTCGCCGCGCGCGTGGTCGCCGCCGCGCTCGCGCTGATCGGGGCGTGGCTGCCCGCGAGCGCCGCGCATGCGGCGGGCACCGTCACCATCGTCGACCGCTCGCCCAAGGAGGACGACGGCCGATGGAAGCTCAAGATGACGATGAACTACGGAGCGATGCCGCACCTCGGGCACATCCCGATGCTGTTCTCGTTCACGCCGACGGTGCACTACGAGCGAGCGCTCACCGACAAGTCGCCCGAGACGCCGATCCTCGTCCGCATCCCGCTCCAGAACCAGCAGTCGATCAACGAGAGCATGGACGTCGGCTTCTCCGACGGCAGCGGCAAGATCTTCGCGATCACCAAGTTCGACTTCGTCCTCCGGCGCGATCGGGGCTTCGAGGCCGGCGAGTACGAGCTCGTGATCAAGCGCGCGAGCGACGGCGTGCAGATGGGGCAGAAGCAGAAGATCACCCTCCAGGGCGACAACCCCGTCATCGATCGCCGCGCGATCGTCTTCAGCGGCGAGAAGAAAAAGAAGGACGACAAGGCGGGCAAGGCCGAGGCCGAGAAGAGCGACGAGCCCGCCAAGGAAGAGGCGTCCGAGGGCGCGCCCGCGGAAGGCGCCGCCGAGGCGGAGGCGCCCGTCGACGACGCGCCGCCCACCGAGGCGCCGCCGCCGGTGGAGCCCAAGCAGGGCGGCTGCGGCTGCCGGCTCTCGCCCGACGAGGCCGCGACGCCCCTCGCCCTGCCGCTCGTCGCCCTCGGCGCGGCCGCCGCGCTCGCGCGAAGGCGCGGCGAGCGCCGCGCGCGCCGCGCCTGACAGCGCCCGCGCCGCGAGCGCCCGGGATCGAGCGAGGCAGCCTCTGTGCTGGACGTTTCGCGCGCGGCCTCGGCCGGCCGCGCCTGCAGCACATCGTGATCGCCCTTGCAGGGACCACCCGAGCCCGCAGACAATCCTCCGCCGACGTCCGCTTTCCGCGACTCCCTCGCGGGCCCGCCGTCGCCAATCCAATCGATGAGCTCCCTAGTCCCTGCCCACCAGCACCCCCTGCTGTACGCGATCTTCGTGCGCGTCTGGCTCCACGAGCTCTCGCGCGCTGCCAAGGCCAGGGTGACGCTCGCCAGCGTGCCCGACGCGGCGCTCGACCGGCTCGCCGCGCTCGGGGTCGACTACGTGCACCTGATGGGCGTGTGGACGCTCGGCGAGGAGGGCCCGCGCCGCTCGCTCACGGATCCCGATCTGCGCGCCGAGTACGACCGCGTGCTGCCGGACTGGACCGAGGCCGACGTGGCGGGCTCCCCGTTCGCGGTCGCGCGCTACGAGGTGAGCCCCGCGTTCGGCGGCGACGCCGGCCTCGCGGATCTGCGCCGGCGCCTCGCGGCGCGCGGCATCGGGGTCATCCTCGACTTCGTCCCCAACCACGTCGCGCGCGATCACCACTGGGTGGCGGAGAAGCCCGAGCTCTTCATCGCCGGCGACGACGGCGCCCCGCTCAGCGGGCGCGATCCCTACATCCCGCCGTGGCCCGACACGGCCCAGCTCGACTACCGCCTCGCGGCGACGCGCGCCGCGTCCGTCGAGGCGCTCCGCGGCGTCGCGTCGCGCTGCGACGGCGTCCGCTGCGACATGGCGATGCTGGTGCTCGACGACGTCTTCCGGCGCACGTGGTCCAAGCGCCCGCCGGCGGAGCGAAAGGCCGAGGCCACCGGCGAGTTCTGGGCCGAGGCCATCGACGCCGTCCGCCGTGACCACCCGAGCTTCGTCTTCATCGCCGAGGCCTTCTGGGACCTCGAGTGGCGCCTGCAGATGCTCGGGTTCGACTACACCTTCGACAAGAGCCTTTACGATCGGCTGAGCCACGCCTCCGCGTCGTCGGTCCGCGGCCACCTCGCGGCGACGCCCGACTACCAGCGGCGGAGCGTCCGCTTCATCGAGCACCACGACGAGCCGCGCATCGCGGCCGTGCTTCCCCCGGATCGGCGCCGGGCCGCCGAGTTCATCGCGGCGACGGTTCCCGGGATGCGGTTCATCCACCACGGCCAGCTCGAGGGGCGGACGGTGCGCGCCTCGCTGCACCTCGCCCGCGCCCCTGAGGAGCCGGTCGATCAGGCCTGCCTCGCCTTCCACGAGCGGCTGCTCGCGGCCGTGCGCCGCCCCATCCTGCGCACCGGGAGCTTCGCCACGCTCACCGCGCGCGGTCCGGGCGCCGACGCGTTCGTCGCGTACCGGTGGGAGCCGCTCCCGGCCACCGGCGCGCCGCGGAGCGCGGCGCCCCTCGTGGCGGTGATCAACTTCGCCCCGTCGCGCAGCGGGTGCCGCATCCCGCTCGACATCGCCGGCATCGCCGGCCGCAAGGTCCTGCTCGCCGACCTCATGACCGGCAACGAGCACCCGCGCGACGGCGACGAGCTCGTCGATCTGTCGCGCGGCCTCGGCGTCGAGCTCCCCGCGTACGGCATCCACCTCTTCGAGATCCGGCGCTGAGGCGCGTCGCGCCCGGGTCGTTCCCATGGCGGGGTGCAGATTCGTGTGATGCGGGCTCAACCGCCAGGCAGGCGAGTGAGGCGTACGAAAGTACGCCGCAGCGAGCCGAACGACGCGGCTTAGCCCGCAGCGCACGAAGATGCGCCCCGCGGTAGCCCTTGGAGATCTGATGTCTGATCCTGGCGCGGGCGCGCCCCTCCGCCTCATCACCATTCCCTGGAGCCACTTCTGCGAGAAGGCGCGGTGGGCGCTCGATCGCGCCGGCGCGCCGTACAGGGAGGACGCCTACCTCCCGCTCGCCCACGCGCTCCCGGCGCTGCGGGCCGGCGGGCGCCGCTCCGTCCCGGTGCTCGTCTCGCCGGCGGGCGTGCTCCACGACTCGACCGACATCCTGCGCTACGCCGACACGCTCGTGCCGCCGGAGCGCGCGCTCTTCTTCCAGGGTTCCCGCGAGCCCGACGCGGGCCGCGCCGAGGTCGAGGCGCTCGAGGAGCGCTTCGACGTCGACCTCGGCCCCGCGACCCGCCGCGTCGCGTACTTTCACCTCCTGCCCGACGCGGAGGGCGCGTTCGCCTTGATGGGCGGGTCGTTCCGCTCGCTCGAGGGCGCCGGCGCGGCGCTGCCCTGGTGGTTCGGGCGCGGCACCTTCCGCGCCTACTACCCGGTCGCGCGGGCGGTCATGAAGCGCGCCATGCGCATCGACGCCGCCGCCGCCGAGCGCTCGCGAGGCAAGGTCCGCGCGGTCTTCGACGCGGTGAACGAGCGCCTGCGCGATGGGCGCCCGTTCCTCGTCGGCGACCGTTTTTCGGCCGCCGATCTCACGTTCGCCGCGCTCGCCGCGCCGCTGCTCGCGCCCGAGCACCACCCGTCGCCGCTCCCGCCGCCCTCCGAGCTGCCGTCCGATCTCCGCGCGCTCGTCGAAGGGCTCCGCGGCGAGCCGGCCGGCGCGTTCGCCCTGCGCATGTACCGCGAGCACCGGCGCGCGAGGCCCGGACCAAGCGCCGGCGGGTGACGCTCGAAGCCGCCCGGCCGCGGGACGGCGCCGATGCCGGCCCGCGCGCTCACGCGAGCGGCGCGCTCACGCAAGCGGCGCGCTCACGCAAGCGGCGCGCTCACGCAAGCGGCGCGCTCACGCGAGCGCCGGCACGCCCGCGATGAGATCGCGCGCCGCCGGCCCTGCCTTCAGCGGGTCGCGGTGCGCGCCGAAGTGCCGCGCGTGATCCCGGACCGCGCCGATCGCCGCCTCGGGGGAGAGGCCGTGCCGGGCGCGCAGCCACGCTGCGAGCACGACGCCCGCGCGGCCCGCGCCGGACGCGCAGTGCACGACGGCGGGCGCGCCGCTGGACTCGGCGCGCCTGAGCGCGTCGAGCGCGCGCTCCAGCGCGTCGGGCGAGGGGAGCGCGCCCCCCTCGAGCGGCACGTGCGTCACCCGGAGGAACTCGCGCTGGTAGCGGCCGAGGAGCGGGATCCGGTGGAGCGCCAGCTCTCCCTCGTCGAGCAGGCAGAGCACCTCGCGCATGCCGTGCCGCGCCATGAAGGCGAGCCACGCCTCGACGGGCGCGTCGCTCGGATCCGGCTGTGAGGTCGAGCTCGGCGGCGCGACCACCGAAGAGCGGATCCCGGAAGCCGACCAGAGCGCCATCCCGAAGCCGGGCCGCTCCGCGCCGTGGACGATCCTGTCGAGCGGCGACGCGGGCGCGAAGTTGAAGGGGGCCGGCGTCATCTGCTCGTGCGCGCTCCGGTAGAACAGCTCGAACTCCGCGACCGACGCCTCGAGCTCGGGGTCGTCGATGGAGCCCGGCCGCACGCGCCGCACCTCGGCGATGGCTTCGGCCGCCGACCTGCCCAGCGACACGAGGCGGCACGCCAGCACGACGCCGGTGCGCCCGACGCCGCCCTCCCCGTGAACGGCGATCGGCCGCGGCGCCCGGCCGAGGAACGCCACGGCGCGGAGGAGGTCCACGCTCGGGATGCGCGTGAAGTCGGCGAGCGGGCAATGCAGGTGGATGAGCGGACCCACCGCCGCGGGCGGCGGCGCCCGGCGCGAGAGCGACACCAGGCTGCGGAAGCCGAGCTCCGCGAGCTCCTCGACCGCCTGGGGCGCGTGGGGGTAGGCCATGCCGGCGAGCTCGCCGGGGATCACGAACGAGAAATTTTCGAGCTCACTCATGGCCGTCGCTCGGTGCGCAGGAGGTCGTGGCTTGCGCCTCGGGGTGGGGCGTCGGCCTGCACCTCGCGTCGAGGTCGCAGCTCGTCGCAGCGCTTCGCCGCCTCGCGCTGCGAGGCAACCGGGAGCAGCTGCATCGGGCCGGCAAGCGGCGGCCGCTCGCCCGCCCTGCGGGCGAGCGGGGCGCCGGGCGGGCGGTGGCGGCGAGGCCGAGGACCGCCGAGATCGTGGGCCTGGGCGCGAGGGCATTCCTCATGGTGGGTGCGCATTGTAACGGCAGTTCCCCGCCGCATGGCAGCCGTCACCGCGGGGTGGTTCGTCCTGGTCGCGCCGAGCCGTGCGACGGGCGGGTGGTGCAGGTGAACAGCGGACGGTGCGGGTGAATCCCGGGGGGCGGGTGGATCCCGAGGGGCGGCGCGGCGGGGCCGCGCCCCGACGATCGCACGTCGCTCCTGGTTCCCTCGGCACGGTCCGGCGTGTATGAAGGGCCCGTGGTCCGCTTTGCCCTCGCCCGGACGGCCATCGCGCGTCCGCTGATGCTCGTCGCGCTCGGGCTGGGCGCGGCGTGCAGCGGCGCCGCTTCGCCGACGACGGCGCCAGCGCCGCCGCGCCAAGGTGAGGAGGCGCCCGCGACCCCGGCGCCCGTGGGGGCCCGGCCGGAGGCCGCCCCCCAGCGGGCGGCGCCGCCCGGCCCGGCCGAGGCGCAGGCCTTCGTGGCCGCCGTCGACCGGGAGCTGCGCAGGCTGCGGATCCAGTCCGCGCGCGCGTCCTGGGTCAACCAGACCTACCTCACGGACGACACCGACGCGCTCGCCGCCTCTGCCGAGGAGGCGAGCATGGAGTACCTGAGCCGCACGATCAAGGCGGCGGCGCGCTTCGACGGGCTCGCGTTGCCCGCGGATGTCTCCCGCCAGCTGGCGCTCCTCAAGATATCGACCTCCCTTCCAGCTCCGAGCGATCCGGCGGCGCGCGCCGAGCTCGCCGCGCTCTCGGTCGAGATGACGAGCCTGTACGGCAAGGGCAAGCACTGCCCGAAGGCCAGGCCAGGGCGGGCGGCGACCGCAGCCCGCGGGGCTGCGCCCGCGGGCGCAGGGGCCGAGCCGAAGTGCCTCGCGCTCGACGAGCTCTCCAGCATCCTGAAGACCAGCCGTGACTGGGACGAGCTGCTCGACGCGTGGGCGGGCTGGCACGCGATCGCCCCGCCGCTCCGGCCGAAGTTCGAGCGCTACGTCGCCCTCGGCAACAAGGGGGCCGCGGAGCTCGGCCTCCCGGACGTCGGCGCGCTCTGGCGAGCCGGCTACGACATGCCCCCCGACGCGTTCGAGGCCGAGACCGAGCGGCTCTGGGGCAAGGTGAAGCCGCTCTACGACGAGCTGCACTGCTACGTGCGCGCCAGGCTGCGCGCCATCTACGGCAAGGACAGGATCGGCGAGAAGGCCCCGATCCCGGCGCACCTCCTCGGCAACATGTGGGCGCAGGAGTGGTCGAACGTCTACGCGCTCATGGAGCCGTACAAGGGCCAGCCCTCGCTCGACGTGACGCGCAAGATCAAGGCGAAGAAGCTCGACGAGAAGAAGATGGTCTCGCTCGGCGAGCGGTTCTTCACCTCGCTCGGGTTCGACCCGCTGCCGGCGACCTTCTGGGAGCGATCGCTGCTCAGGAAGCCGGCCGACCGCGAGGTCGTCTGCCACGCGAACGCCTGGGACGTGGGCGACCGGGACGATCTCCGCCTCAAGATGTGCATCGAGCCGAGCGAGGAGGATCTCATCACGATCCACCACGAGCTCGGGCACGTCTATTACTTCCACCAGTACTACAAGCTCCCGATCCTCTTTCAGTCGGGCGCCAACGAAGGCTTCCACGAGGGGATCGGGGACACGCTGGCCCTCTCCGTGACGCCGAGCTACCTGATGTCGCTGGGGCTGCTCGACAGGGTGTCCCAGGACGAGAAGGGGATCATCAACTTCCTCTTCAAGAAGGCGCTCGACAAGATCGCGTTCCTCCCGTTCGGCAAGCTCATCGACCAGTGGCGGTGGGATGTCTTCTCGGGCAGGACGAAGCCGGCCGACTACAACGCGGCGTGGTGGGCGCTGCGGCTGAAGTACCAGGGCGTCGCGCCGCCGGTGCAGCGCAGCGAGGCCGATTTCGACCCGGGGGCGAAGTTCCACGTCGCGGCCGGCGTCTCGTACATGCGCTACTTCCTCGCGCACATCTACCAGTTCCAGTTCCACCGCGCGCTGTGCAAGGCGGCCGGGCACACGGGGCCGCTGCACACGTGCTCGATCTACGGCAGCGCGGCGGCGGGCGAGAAGCTGCGCGCCATGCTCTCGCTCGGCGCGAGCCGCCCGTGGCAGGAGGCGATGAAGGCGGTGACGGGGGAGACCGCCGCCGATCCGGGCGCGATGCTGGAGTACTTCGAGCCCCTCCGGAGGTGGCTCAAGGAGCAGAACAAGGGTGAAGTCTGTGGGTGGTAATTGAGCGTGGGTGAGCGTAGGTGAGCTGTGCGCGTCTTCGTCGCCGTTGATCCGGGAGCCGAGCTCCTCGCCAAGGTCGGAGATCTCCTGCGGGAGATCTCGCCACGGGCTCCGTCCGCCAAGTGGGTGGAGCCTGCTGGGCTGCATATCACGCTCGCCTTCATGGGCGAGATCGGAGAGGAGCGCCTGCCGCTCGTCATCGCTGCTGCCGGGAGCGTCGCCGCATTCCACAGGCCGCTCGCGTTGCGCATCGAGAAGGGCGGCGCGTTCGGAACGCGGCGTCGCCCCCGCGTGCTCTGGCTCGGCGTGGGCGGCGCGGTCGGCGCCCTCACCGCGATCCACCGCGACCTGGAGCAGACGCTCTCGATGTCGACGGGCTACGTGCCGGAGGACCGGCCGTTCGAGCCGCACCTCACCCTCGCCCGCTCGCGCGATCCGCGCGGCGATCCGGCGCTCGACGCCTGCGCTCAGGCGGTCGGCAGCGTCGACTTCGGCGAGACGCGGATCGAGGAGATCATCGTCTACCAGAGCGAGCTGACCCCGAAGGGGGCGCGCTACACCGCGCTCGCGCGCGTGCCGCTCGAGGGGATCGGCACCCCCGAGCCGGCGCGCTGAGCGTCGTCCTCCGTGGAGGTGCTGCGCTCCGCCCTTCGAGAGGACGGCGTCTCGCTCGGGCTCCTCAGCGCTTGCGCGGCCCGGCCGGAGGGATGAGCCCGAGGCGCACCGCCTCCTTGTAGGCGAACGATCGGCTCAGCCCGAGCAGCCGCCCGGCCGTCGCCGCGTTGCCGCCTGCTGCCCGGAACGCTCGGGCGAACGCCTCGCGGCGGGCCCTCTCGAGCGCCTCTGCCAGCGGCTCGACGGGCTGCCCCTGCAGCGCGTCCGCGAGCCGCAGCCGCTCTCCGGGGAGCTCGATCCGCGGGGCGGGCGAGCGCTCCGGCGCGCCGCCATCGATCGCGTCGACATCCTCGCGCCGCACGACGATCGCCCTGCCGGCTGCGCTCTTGCCCTCCGTGATCGTCCGGCGAAGCACGGCGCGCTCCACGGCGTTCTTCAGCTCCCGGACGTTGCCCGGCCACGCTCCCTGCGCGAGCGCGCTCAGCGCCGGCTCGGTGAAGTCCACCCGCCCCGCGCCGAGCTCGGCCGCGAGCTCGGCGGCGAAGCGCTCGCAGAGGGCGGGGATGTCCTCGCGCCGCTCGCGCAGGGGCGGCACGCAGATCGGGTAGACCCAGAGCCGATGGAACAGATCGGCGCGAAAGCGCCCCTCGGCCACCTCGCGCCGGAGATCGCGGTTCGTCGCCGCGACGACCCGCGCGTCGACGCGGCGCGCCCGGTCCTCGCCCACGGGCTGGATCTCCCCCTCCTGGAGCGCGCGCAGGAGCTGCGCCTGCGCCGAGAGCGGGAGCTCGCCGATCTCGTCGAGGAAGATCGTCCCGCCGTGCGCCGCCTCGAACCTGCCGGCGCGCGCGGCCGTGGCGCCGGTGAACGCGCCTCTCCTGTGGCCGAAGAGCTCGGATTCGACCAGCTGCGCTGGGATCGCCGCGCAGTTGACGATC
This sequence comes from Sorangium sp. So ce693, assembly GCF_051521375.1. Taxonomy (NCBI): domain Bacteria; kingdom Pseudomonadati; phylum Myxococcota; order Polyangiales; family Polyangiaceae; genus Sorangium; species Sorangium sp. So ce693. The sequence goes on along the minus strand of NZ_CP150347.1, from coordinate 7,583,801 downwards.
ACGAGCGCCCGGCTCGCCCGGGGCGATCGCTCGTGCAGCGCGCGGGCGACGAGCTCCTTCCCCACGCCCGTCTCGCCCGTGACGAGCACCGGCACCGACAGCGGGGCGAGCACCGCGATCTCGCGCTCGATCCGCTGCATCCCGGCCGATCCGCTCGCCGGTGCCGGGCCCCTCGACGCCGGGCCGAGCGCGCGGCGCGCCTCCGGGCGGGCGTCAAGCAGCCCGGCGTCGAGCCGCAGCGCGCCGGCGCAGAGCCCCGCGAACACGCGCGCGTCCTCGTCGTGCAGGCCGCGGAGGCCGTGGGGATCGCAGGCGTCCAGCGTCAGCAGCCCGGCGAGGCGGCCCTGCACGTGCAGCGGCACGGCCATGCAGGCGTGGATCGGATGGATCTCTCCATGACTGCCGAGCAGCCAGCCGCTGTAGGGATCAGGCTCGCTCGGGTCGAGGAACCGGATCGGCCCGGCCGCCTGCGTCGCCCTGCGGAGCCGCGGGTGCTCCGCGGGCCGGAAGCTCATCCCCAGGGCGGCCGGCGACAGCCCGATCTGGGCGGCGACGCCGACCGAGCCGTCCTCCGCCGCCGTGAGCACCGAGAGCGCGTCCGCCGCCGTCACCCGCGCGAGCGCGCGCAGGATCCGCTGCAGCGCCTCGTCGCGGGCGGGCGCTTCCGACAGGCTGAGCACGGCGTCGAGCAGGGTCACGCGGGTTCCTCGAGGAGACGGGTGCGACGGAGGTTTCCTGTCGGAGACTCCGGCAGGAAACACCGTGAGGTGCAGCGGAGCAAGGCGCGCGGCGGGCCGGCGCGCGGGTGGGCGCCGCCGGAGCGGCCGCCCTCGGCAGCCGGCCGGGTTTCCCATGGGAAACCGCCGCTTGTCGACGGGCGCGCCGAGCCGGCGAGATCGACGCGATCCGCGGAGAAACGCCCCTGGCACAGCCCGTGCGAGCGCGTTCGGCCAGCGCGCGCCGACGGGGGAATCGACCGCCGACGACGGCTAGCACGGGCGCAGCGCCCGGCCTGGAGGTTTGTCATGGGATTGAACGTTGGCTTGCTGCGGGAGAGCTTCGAGCTCGTGATCGAGAGGGAGCCCAACCTCACGCACCGTTTCTACGGGATCCTGTTCTCTCGGTATCCGCAGGTGAAGCCGCTCTTCGGGCGCAATAGCCAGGAGCAGCAGGAGAAGATGCTCACGGAGGCGCTCGCCGCGGTCATCGACCGGCTGGAGGACGCGTCGTGGCTCGAGGAGAAGCTCATGGCGATGGGGGCGAAGCACGTCGACTACGGCGTCACGGACGCGATGTACCCCTGGGTCGCCGACGCGTTGATCTCCGCGATGGCCGAGGTCGCGGCGGCGGACTGGTCCCCGGCGCACCAGAAGGCCTGGACTGACGCGCTCGGCGCGATCGCCTCGCTCATGCAGCGCGGGGCGAGGGAGTACGGCGCCGCGAGGCCCCACGCGCCGCCACCCGCGGCGCACGCTGGCGGCTAGGGAGACGAGCCCCCTCGACCTTGTCGCCCGCGGAGCCCGCGCGTCGGCCGGCGGCGTCACTCCCCCATCGCCTTCACGACGACACGCTTGCGCCGGCCGCCGTCGAACTCCGCGTAGAAGATCTGCTGCCAGGGCCCGAGATCGAGCTTCCCCGCGGTGATCGGCACGATCACCTGGTGGTGCACGAGGATCGATTTGAGGTGGGCGTCGCCGTTGTCCTCGCCGGTCCTGTGGTGCTTGTAGTCGGGCCCCTCGGGGGCGAGCTGCTGGAGCCACGCCCAGATGTCCTCCCAGAGGCCCGGCTCGTGGTCGTTCACGAACACGCCGGCGGTGATGTGCATGGCGCTCACGAGGACCATGCCCTCCCGGATGCCGCTGGCGGCGACGACGGCCGCGACGCGATCGGTGACATTGATGAGCTCGCGCCTGGCCTTCGTCTCGAAGTAGAAATAATCGGTCTTCGACTTCATGGCTTCTCCCCCGCGCGGGTCACGGAGCGTGACGGAGCGCGCGTGATCGACGATCGCGCCCTGACCGTCTGCCGCCGCGGGCGCGCGCCGGCTCCCGGGCTCCATAGCCCACCTCCAGGCCTTTCGCGAACCGCGTGCGGGCGCCGCGCCGTGGGACTACGATCGGGCGCCGTGAAGGCGGCGCGGCGGCGGCTCATCCTCGATATCGTGGCGACCGACGCGACGTTCGAGCGCACAGAGATCCGGGGTCAGGCGGCGTGGGCGGGCAAGTGCATCCATTGCCTGTCGCACGTGGTCGTCGGCCTCGACGGCGAGCCCATCCAGCGCGCGACGATCGAGCACATCGTCCCGCGCGCGCACGGCGGGACGGACGCGCTCGACAACCTGGCGCTCGCGTGCGGCCGGTGCAACGCGCTGAAGGGCATGCGGCTCGACGTCCGGCGCCGCGACGACCCGAGGCTCGTCGCGGTGATCGAGCGGCTCAGGGAGCGCAAGGCGAGCCGCCTCCGCGGCGCCGGGACATAGCGTCGCTCCGCCGTGGCGGTGCAGGCATGGCCCCCGCGCAGGAGGCCCCGTCGGGATCCGGACGCGCGGCCGCGAGGGCTCCCTCCTCGCGGCGCCGCGCTCAGGGGAAGAGCCGCTCGACGCGCCAGCCGTCGCCGTGGCGGACGTAGACCACGCGATCGTGCAGGCGGTTCTCCTGGCCGTACCAGAACTCGACGCGCTCCGGCACCACCCGGTAGCCGCCCCAGAACTCCGGCCGAGGCACCGGCCGGCCCTCGAAGCGGAGCTCGATCTCGCGCACCCGATCGAGGAGCGCCTCGCGCGAGGGCAGCGGCGCGCTCTGCCGGGACGCCCACGCGCCGATCTGGCTGCCCCGCGCGCGGGTCTCGAAGTAGGCGTCCGACTCCGCGTCGCTGACCCGCTCGATGCGCCCCTCGACGCGGATCTGCTCGGCGGCCTTCGCCCAGTGGATGCACAGCGCGGCGAACGGGTTCGCCGCGAGATCCATCGACTTGCGGCTCTCGTAGTTGGTGAAGAACACGAACCCGCGATCGTCGATGCCCTTCAGCAGCACCATCCGCGCCGAGGGGCGCCCGGACGCGTCCGCCGTGGCCAGCGTCATGGCGGTCGCGTCGGTCGGTTCGGTGGTTTGCCGCTGCTCGAGGAGCTCGCGCGCGAGGACGAACGGATCGGTCGGCTCGGTGATCATGGTGAACCGGTGCTCATGGTGAAATTGCGTCATGCATATACAAGCAGAGCGCGCCGCTGGCGAACCCGCGATGCGCGCGCGACACGCGCGACCTCGGGTGGATAATGGCGGCGCGGCGGCTTCCCTTGCTCCTCGCCGATTTCCGGGAAAGCTCGCGTTGTCGCGCACGCGCTGGTTTGATACTAGCGGAGGGGCAGAGCGAGGGCGTGCATGGTCGTACCGGTGAGCGTGGGGGACGTCCTCGCGGAGAAATACGAGGTCGAGCGCGTCCTCGGTGAAGGCGGGATGGGCGTTGTCGTCGCCGCCCGCCATCTCCTGCTCGGCGAGCGGGTGGCCATCAAGTTCCTGCGGCCCGAGGCCCGCGAGCGCGCGGATCTCGTCGCCCGCTTCCTGCGCGAGGGGCAGGTCGCGGCGCGCATCCGCAGCGAGCACGTGACGCGCGTGTACGACGTCGGCACGCTCGCGCGCGGCGAGCCTTACCTCGTCATGGAGTACCTCGAGGGGACCGATCTGAAGGCCGTCCTGCGCGACCGCGGGCCGCTCCCGGTCGCGCTCGCCTGCGACTACCTGCTCCAGGCGTGCGACGCGCTCGCGGAGGCGCACGCGCTCGGCATCATCCATCGGGACCTGAAGCCGGCCAACCTGTTCCTGACCCAGCGGGCCGACGGCAGCCCGCTCATCAAGGTCATCGACTTCGGCATCTCCAAGATGGCCCTCGCGGCGGAGGCGGCCGCGCCCAAGGCGCACGACATGACCGAGAGCTCGGCGATGCTGGGCTCGCCGTTCTACATGGCGCCCGAGCAGATGGTCTCCTCGAAGAGCGTCGACGTGCGGGCCGACGTCTGGTCGATGGGCGCCATGCTCTATCAGCTGCTCACGGGCGCCGTCCCCTTCCGGGGCGACTCCGCGATGGCCATCTACGACCGCATCCTGGAGGGACCGCCGCGGCTCGACGCGCAGCGGTCCGACGTGCCCGAGCGCCTCGGCTGGGTGGTCCAGCGCTGCCTCCAGAAGAGCCCTGCCGATCGCTTCGGCAACATCGCCGAGCTCGCTGCCGAGCTCGCTCGGTTCGCGCCGCCGCACGCGCAGCACCTGGCTGACCGCGCCGCGCGCGTGCTGCAGATCCGCCTCGACGCGAGCGCCGAGGCGGGCCGCGCGCCCGGGCCGCCCCGGCGCTCGACCTCCACGTCGCCCGGGCCCGCGACGCCCTCGTCCAGCGACTCGGATGGGAAGGGCGTGGCGGCCGGCTCCGCGTGGGATGGCGCGCCCACGGCGCTCCTCTCGGACGGCGCGGCCACGGATCGCTCCTGGGGCGGCACGCGCGCCTCGTCGCGCCAGGGCGGCGGGGCGCGCGCCCTCGGGATCGCGGCGGCCCTCGCGGCGGCGCTCGTGGGCGCCGCGGGGCTCGCGTGGCTCGTGTGGTTCGCGCTCCGCGCCCCCGCGTCGGGTGGGGCGCCGCATGCCGCGTCGGCGTCCTCGCTGGCGCCGGAGGCGCCCCTGGCGCCGGAGGCACCCTCGCGCGACGCGGCGGTGCCCGCGGCAGATCTCGCTGCGGGCAAGGCGGCCGAGCTCCTCGACGGCGGCCCTGCGCCGCCGCCTGAAGCGCCCGTGTCCGATCTCGCGACCGCGCGGCCGACCGAGAGCGGGTCTGCGGCGCCGCGACCGGTGGCATCGTCGAAGGGCGCGCGGCCGTCGGGGCGGACGCCGCCGCCGACCCGCCCCACGTCGACTGCGCCGCAAGACCTCTTTTCCGATCCGCGATGACATCCCGTGAGCCCAGGAGAGGTGCCGTCTTGCTTTGCCATCGTCGTCTCTCGAGCCTCTGTCCGGAGTCCGGCCGAGCTGCGGTGGTCTCCCGCGCGCCGCTGGCCGGGGCCGGTCGCCGTCGAGCGGCCGCGCTCCTGTCGGCGCTCGCTGCGCTCGCCTCGCTCGCGCCGGCCGCGCGCGCCGCCGAGCCGACCCGGGAGGAGCGCGCCGCTGCGGTCGCGCTGTTCGACGAGGGCCGCGCGCTGATGGCCGCGGGGAAGCACGCCGAGGCCTGTCCGAAGTTCGCCGAGAGCCATGCGATCGACCCGGGCATCGGCACCCTCTTCAACCTCTCCGACTGCTACGAGCGCACCGGCAAGATCGCGACGGCGTGGATCGGCTTCCGCGACGTCGCGGCCGCCTCGCTCTCGGCCGGGCAGACGGAGCGCGAGCGAGTGGCGCGCGCCCGGGCCGCCGCGCTCGAGCCGCGGCTCTCCCGCCTGCAGATCGTGGTCCCGCCGGCGGCGGCGATCGCGGGGCTGGGCCTCACGCGGGACGGGGTCGCCGTGGGCAGGGCGCTCTGGGGGACGGCGGTGCCGCTCGACCCGGGTGAGCATCGGATCGCCGCGGCCGCGCCTGGGCACGAGCCCTGGGAGGCGAAGGTCACGATCGACAAGCCGGGCGTGGTGAGCGTCACGGTGCCGGCGCTCGAGCGCGTCACGGAGCCGGCCTCCGCCTCGGGAGCGAGCGGCGCGCCGACGCCGGCGGTCGCGTCGCCGCCCCCGGTCCATCCGCCGGCGAGCGATCCGCCCTCGGCGGAGGGGGGGAGCGTCCGCAAGCCGCTCGGCATCGTGGGGGTCGGGCTCGGCGTGGTCGGGCTCGGCGTCGGCACGGCGCTCGGCTTCATGGCGAAATCGACGTTCGACAAGGCCACCGACGGCGGCCATTGCGACGAGGCGGGCCGCTGCGTCGATCAGACGGGCCTCGATCTGCGCGACGACGCGGTCGCGAAGGGCAACATCGGGACGGCGGTGTTCATCGCAGGGGCGGCCCTCGCCGTGGGCGGGGCGATCCTCTGGATCACCGCGCCGTCTGCGCCTGATGCCGCTGCGGCGTCCGTGCGCGGCCGCGGGCCGACGGCCGGCGCCCCCTGGAGCGCGCGCGTCGGCCTGGGCCTCGGGAGCGTCTGGATCGCGGGCACGCTCTGAGCGGAGCGCCCTGGGAGCAGGAGGGGGCGTCGTCGCAGCGGCGGCGCTCGCGGGATGCCCCACGCCGTCCGGCATCGAGCCGGGTGAGCCGATTGGCACCGATGACAGCGGAGAGCCGGAGTGAGCGAGGGCGCCCGGAGATACCGGCGTTCGACGCGGCGCCTCGATTGACACGGATCGCCTCTCCGACGTGGCGCCGTGCGGCGAGCTCGATCGATGATGCCGAGTCGGCCGGCATCGTTTGCGGCGCGCGCGTGAAACAGAGCACGTCTCACCGCCGGGGCTCGTCCGGCGCGCCGAGCCAGGCGCCGTAGCGCTATGGCGCGGCGCGGCTGGCTTGCTGGTGACGCTGCGCGCCGGCCAGCGAGCTCCGGTGGCGAGGGTGTGGCGAGCGATGATCCGTCGCAGGCGATGATCAGAAGGGTCCTGGACGGGAATATAGCCCCGGCCCCGAGCGGACCTCGGGGACTCGCACGTACCGCTCTGTTTCAAATATCCACCTCAGCGAGTGAGCAGCGCATCAAAGGCGTGCGCCAGGTGCATTTCATCTGAACGGCTGATCAAAATGTGGGCAATGCTGCTCGACGCCGGTCGAGTGGCGCTGTTCTCCCATTGCCCGATTGCGGTGGCGACCGGGCGAGCAGGCCTGTCGAAGGCCCTTGAGCCCACAGGCCATGGAGAGAGGAGCCCGGCCGGCGTCGCCGAGCTCGCATCGAGCAAACGCACGCCGTCGGCCGGCCAGGCGAACGGGTGTTGACGTTCTGCAGGCATGATCCGTCACCTGCTCACCCGGGCTCCGATGTCCTGTTCTTTCGTCCGGCAGTAGTTCATGAGTGCGCCACGGCGCTTGTCATGTATAGAATGCGTCCCATGACGAAACAGCGTTCAACCTTGGCTTTGTGGATGACCTTCGCGCTGGGTGGCGGCGCGTGTCTCGCGCTGGGCGCCGGTGCGTGCAGCGACGACGGGGCGACCAGCTCTGGCGACTCCGCGACGAGCGGAGGGAACCAGGGCTCCTCCGGTACGCAGACGGGGACGGGGGCCGGCGCTGGCTCCGCCTCCAGCTCCGGCGCAGGCGCCGGCTCCAGCTCTGGTTCCGACGCCGCCTCCGGCTCTGGTTCCGGCTCCGGCTCCGGCGGTGGCAGCAGCACCACGTCGTCGTCCGGGACCACCGCCGGACAGGGCGGCTCCGGCGCCGGCGGCGGCGACCCGGTGGAGTGCGATGCCAGCGCGGCGCCCGACGTCGGGAAGCTGGCGCTCGCTCCCGTCGTCACCGGCGTGGACAAGCTGGTTTACGCCGCTCAGCCGAAGGGGTCGAGCGACTGGTATCTCGTGCTGCAGACCGGGCAGATCCGCGTGTTCTCCGGCGGTCAGCTGCGCAGCGGGGTCTTCCTCGACGTGAGCAGTCAGATCCAGCTCAGCTCCGGCACCTTCGACGACGAGCGCGGGGTCATCAGCATGGCGTTCCCGCCCGACTACGCGACGAGCGGCAAGTTCTACATCATGATGACGGCGACCACGGGCACGAACATGAACCGTGACATGGTGGTCGAGTACAAGCGGTCCAGCGATCCTTACGTGGCGGACGCGAACTCGGCGAAGACGATCTTGCGGCTCGACGCGTCCGCGGTGAATCACAACGGCGGCCATATCGTGTTCGGGCCCGACGGCATGCTCTACGTCGGCACGGGCGACGGGGGCGGGTCCTGCAACAGCGACAAGCCTGGCGGGTCGCAGGATCCGGCCTCGCTGTTCGGCAAGATCCTGCGCCTCGATCCGAATGCTGCGGAGCCGTACGCCGCGGCCGGCAATCCCTTAAGCGGCACGGCCTCGCGGGTCTGGCACTATGGTCTGCGCAACCCGTATACCTTCACCTTCGACCGGGGGACGGGCGATCTCTTCATCGGCGATGTCGGCCAGGATAGCTACGAGGAGGTCGACTACGTTCCTGCCGGCACCTCGGGGCTGAACTTTGGCTGGCCGAAGTGGGAAGGCACCCACGCGGATACCTGCCAGGGGCGCACCATGCGCGCGGGCGATACGCACACCCCGCCCATCGCCGACATGGATCGGCGGCAGAGCGCGACAGGGCCGTACCGCGACTACAAGTCGGTCGTCAGCGGATTCGTGTACCGGGGCAGCCAGGTGCCGCAGCTCCGGGGCGTCTACCTGTTCGGCGACTACACCGGAGGGAAAATGGGCGCGCTCATGCAGTGCGGGGCGCAGACGTCGCCCATCACGGTCATCAACAAGAACCCCGATCCGAACGCGCCGAACGCTCCGGCATTCACGCGTCAGGGCAACCTGCCGACCTTCAACGCGCTCACCGCGGTCGTCGAGGACAACGACGGCGAGCTCTACTTCGTCGCGAACCGCAACAGCCTGGTGAAGATCGTTCCCGGGACCTGACCAGGCCGCCCAGGGCGCGGGCGCCGGATCTCGCGCCCGGCCTTGGATCCAGCGCGCGAGCTCCCGCACGCTCCTGCACGTTCTTGCACGCGGGCGGCCAAGCTCGCCCGCTCCGCCTCCGCCGACGCAGCCAACCCCACGCAGCCGCCGTCGCGCCGCCTCCGATGGCAGCGGACGGCGCGCCCCCCTTCCGAGCGCCCAGCGGATGTGCTTCGCTTGCCCCGCTCGTTCAGGAGGAGTCCCATGAAGAATGTCTTGACAGTGCTTGTGGCGCTCGGCGCCATGTGTCTCTTCGGCTGCGAGGGCAAGCCCCAGGCGACGCCCGAGGCGAAGCCCGCGGCCACGACCGAGGCGGCGAAGCCCGCGCCCAAGGCCGAGCCGGACAAGGCGGCGCCGGCCGAGACCGCGAAGCCGGCGAGCACCGGCGGCTGGTGATCGGCGCGGCGGCTCGGCCCGCTGCCCCGCGGCGCAGGCGCATGGCCGCGGTCCGCCTCGCGCTCACGCTCTCGCTCGGCCTGACCGCCCTGGCGTGCGACGGCCGCCCTGCGCCGCCGGTCCACGGCGGTGCCCCCGATCCGGACCCGCTCGAGCCGCTGCGGCGCTTCGAGGCGGCGCGCCGAGCGGAGGCCGATTTCTCCCGCGCACCCAGCTCCGACCGGCTGTTCGGGTCCGACCCGATCGCGCTCCGCCCCGTGGATCCGCTGGGCCGCCCCGCCGCGCCGGGCGCGCCCGCGCTGCTCTCCCCGCTCCGTGGCCGCGACGCGCTCGTCCTGCTCGACGCGTCGCTTCGCGAGCTCTCCCGCGCCCCCGCGCCGGCCTCGCCGACAGGGGTCGCGGTCATGCCCACCGGCGAGGTCTTCGCGAGCGGCGAGGCGTCGCCCTCGCTCTTCCGCTACGCCGTCCGCGGCGCCTCGCTCGAGCCCGCGGGGCGCATCGAGCTCGCGGGCCTCCACGGCGTCCGGGACCTCGCGGCCGGCCCCGAGGGCCTCCTTTACGCGCTCGACGAGCGCGCCGGCACGCTCGTCACGCTGCGCCCTGGTCACGCCGGCGCGGACGGACGCATCGAGGTCGAGCGCTGGGACGAGCCGATCGGCGCTGGCCCGTTCCGCGTCGTGCGCCTCGCGCATCACCTGATCGTCGATTGCCTCCTCGACCACACGCTCGTCGTGCTCCCGGTCGGCGCCGATGGCCGCCCGCTCCCGGGCGGCGCGGCGCGCGTCCGCCACGACGGCCCGATCTGGAGCTTCGACGCCCTCGAGACGGGCGGCGCCGGGGGCGGGCTCCTGCTCGCGGCTGGCGGGGTCGAAGATCACCCGCTCGACCGGACCGGCGGCTCGTTCGGATACATCGACTCGTTCGTCTTCCTCTACCGCGTCGCCGCCGGCGCCCGGCCCGAGGTGACGCGGCTCTCGGCCGTGAACGTCTCGGAGCTCGGCGTGCTCACCCCGAAGGCGATCGCGCTCTCGGCGATCCCCGGATCGAGCGGCGTGCGCGTGATCGCGACCGGCTATGGCGGCGATCGCAGGGCCGAGCTCCTGTTTCGCGCCACGGACGCCGGCCTCGGGAGCGCGCCGGAGGTCTCCACCCGCCCGCTCGCCCCCGGCGTGGCCGGCATGGCCGCGCTCGGCGGGGGCGCCTTCGCCTACGCGAACCCGTTGCTCGACGCGTGGCTGCTCGACGCAGGCGACGGCGCGGTCGTGAAGCAGCCGGTCCGGGACGGCGAGGACGCCCGCTCCGACGAGATCCGTATCGGCGAGGCGCTCTTCTTCACCTCGCTGATGGCCCCGTGGAACAAGGCCGACGGCCCGCTCAGCCGGTTCACGTGCGAGACGTGCCATTTCGAGGGCTACGTCGACGGCCGCACGCACCACACGGGCCGCGGCGACGTGCGCGCCACGACCAAGCCGCTGCTCGGTCTGTTCAACAACCGCCCCCACTTCTCCCGCGCCCTCGATCCGGATCTCACCGCGGTGGCGGACAACGAGTTCCGCGTCGCCGGCGCGCTGAGCGGCCACGACCCCTGGTTCTCCATCTCGAGCGAAGGTGCGCCGTGGCTCGCCGATCTCGGGCTCGTCGACGGCGGGCGCGATGCGCGGTCGCCCGAGGCGCTCCGCCGCGCGCTGATGAGCTTCCTCATGGCGTTCTCGCACCGCGCGAACCCCGCCGCCCTCGGCCGAACGAGCTTCACCCCGCTCGAGCGCGACGGCGCCCGGGTGTTCCGGGACCGCTGCGCTCGCTGCCACGCGCCGGTGCTCCGCAGCGACGATCCCGGCTCCGCGGCGCCGTTCGAGCGCTGGGAGGCGCTCGTGTTCGCGCCCGAGGGCGCGATCGTGTGGGGGAGGGCCGGATACGAGAAGACCGGCGTCGTGCCGTATGTGCACGAGGAAGGCGCGCGGGTGCCGTCGCTCCGGCGGCTCTACAAGAAGCGGCCCTACTTCACGAACGGCTCCGCGAAGACGCTGCGCGAGGTGCTCGAGCGGGCGCGCTTCGAGGATACGGGCGGCCGCGCGGCCGGTGACCAGCGCGGCGCGGCCGCCGCCGCTGCGCCGGGCGCCTTCTTCCACGACGGCGCGCCCGCGGGCGAGGGCCTCGTCGCGCTGGACCCCGGCGCGATCGAGGCGCTCCTCGCCTTCCTCGATCTGCTCTGATCGCGCGGCGCGTCCGCGCGCCCGCTGGCAGGCAGACCGAGGGCACGCCGCGCGGGGAACGCGTGTCCGTGAACCAGATCCCGGCCGCGGCCAGCCCTGAGGCCGCCCGCGCGGATCCGCCCAGCATCGCCGCGCGATCCGCGGTAAATGGGGGAGATGCGACAGCACCCCACGTTCCCCCGCCCGTCGGCGTCGGCCATCGACAAGGCGCGCCGGCTCCTCGAGCGCGCGCTCGGCCCCTCGAAGGTCATCACATCGGCCGACGGGTGCGCGGCCTACGCGGGCGACGAGTCGGATCAGCCGCCGGTGAGCCCGGATGCGGTCGTGCTCGCGTCCTCGGCGGCCGACATCGAGAAGGCGGTGCGGGCGGCGAGCGAGGCGGAGGTGCCGGTCGTGCCGCGCGCCGCTGGCAGCGGCAAGTCGGGCGGCGCGGTGCCGGTGGGGGGCGGGATCGTCATCGCCACGATCGGCATGAACTCCATCAAGGAGATCAGCCGTGAGGAGCAGATCGCGGTCGTGGAGCCGGGCGTCATCCTCGCCGACCTGCACGCGGCCGTCGAGGCCGAGGGGCTCTTCTACCCGCCCGATCCGAACTCGCTCAAGATGTGCGCGCTCGGCGGCAACATCGCCGAGAACGCGGCCGGCCCGCGCGCCTTCAAGTACGGCGTCACGCGCGAGTATGTGCTCGGGCTCGACGCGATCCTCATCGATGGCACGCGCCTCCGCACCGGCCGGCGCACGGTGAAGGGCGTGACGGGGTACGACGTCACGGCGCTTCTCGTCGGCAGCGAGGGCACGCTGGCGATCACGACGGAGGCGACGCTCCGGCTCATCGCGAAGCCCCCGTCGGTCATGACGCTGCTCTGCCTGTTCCCGGACGTGCGCGCCAGCGGGCGCGCGGTGAGCGCCCTGGTCGCCGCCGGCGTCGTCCCGCGCTGCCTCGAGCTGCTCGATCGCCCCACGCTCGATGCGGTCCGCGCGCGCGGCGTCGGGGTCGACGAGCGCGCGGGCGCGATGCTGATCATCGAGGTCGACGGCGAGCCCGCGGACTGCGAGGTCCAGGCCGAGCGCGTGGGGGAGGTCTGCATGGATGCCGGGGCGCTCGACGTCCTCGTCGCGCAGGACGAGGCGCAGCGCGAGCGGCTCTGGGAGGCGCGCCGCCAGCTCTCGCCCACGACGCGCGCCATGGCGCGCTACAAGATCTCGGAGGACGTCGTGGTCCCGCGCGACAAGATCCCGGCGCTGCTCGACGAGGTCGCGGAGATCTCGGCGGCGACCGGCGTCCGCATGCTGACGTACGGCCACGCCGGCGACGGCAACCTCCACGTCAACCTGCTCTGGAACGACCCGGAGCTCGTCCCCCAGGTGGAGACGGCGCTGTCGCGCCTGTTCCGCGCGGTGATCGGCATGCGGGGCACGCTGAGCGGCGAGCACGGCATCGGGACGTCGAAGGCGGACTTCCTCGCGCTCGAGCAGTCGCCGGAGCTCATCGCGCTCGAGCGCAAGATCAAGGCGCTGTTCGACCCGAAGGGCCTGCTCAACCCGCACAAGATCTTCCCGCGGCGGACGCTCGATGCGGCCGAGCGGGGCGAGCGAGACGGGGGGCCCGAGCGCGCGCCGGGCTTCCCGACCCACGTCGTGGCGCCCTCGCACGGGGCGTGCTGAGCCGATGCGGGTCCTCGGCATCGATCCCGGCTCGCGCCACCTCGGCTGGGGCCTGCTCGTGCGGCAGGGCACGCGCATCGAGCACGTCGCGCACGGCGTCATCGACATCGACACGAGCGGGACGTTCGCCGGCCGGCTCGTGGAGATCGACGACGAGCTCGGCAAGGTGATCGCGTCGCTCGCGCCCGACGCGGCCGCGGTGGAGAGCCTGTTCTTCGCCAAGGACGCGCAGAGCGCCGCGAAGCTCGGCCACGCGCGCGGGGTCGTGCTGCTGCGGCTGGCGCGCGCGGGCGTGCCGATCTCGGAGTATCCGCCGGCGCTGGTGAAGCGGACGATCGTCGGCCGGGGCGCGGCCGAGAAGGCGCAGGTCGCGCAGGTGATGACCGCGGTCCTGCGCCTCGCCACCCCCCCGCGGCCGGACGCGGCCGACGCGCTGGCCATCGCGATGACCCACCTCAGCGCCGCGGGCTTCGCGGCCGCGCTGGCGGCGTCGGGCGCGCCCGTCCCGCGCCGCGCCCGGCCGCGACGGGCGCGCCTCGGTTGAGCGGGCCGACGCGGCTCCCTGGTCGCACATGGGGACGCCAGGCGCGGCGCCTCGGTTGACTGCGTGGTTGGGGGCCGGCGGGCGCGGCCGGGGCGGTCCGGGCGCACATCCCGTGTGCTATGGAGCCTGCATCGGACGCTCCCGCGCCGCGTCCAACATGAAAATTGTGCGGCGCGCCCCGGCTTCAGCGAGGGTGCGGCGCCAGGGCACGGAACCGGCGGTGCATCGCCGGCGCCCCCGTCGCCGACGAGCGGGGGCGACACGCCTCTGGACATCAAAGGAGATCGGGAAGGATGACGCGAACCTCACTCAACCGCCTCGCCGCCGCGTGCCTCATCGGGCTGACGGCGCCCCTCACGGTCGTGCTCGCGACGCTCGCGACCGCCGGCGAGTCCCAGGCCGCGGGTCCCACCGCCGAAGAGCTCGGCAGGCGCGTCCAGCAGTTCTACGACTCCACGAAGACCTTCAAGGCGAGCTTCACCCAGACCTACACGATCAAGGTCCAGGACGTGAAGAAGGTCTCCACCGGCAAGGTGACCTTCGAGAAGCCGGGCAAGATGAGCTGGATCTACGACGCGCCGAACGGAAACCGGGTCGTCTCCGACGGCGTCACGATCAAGGTCTACGAGAAGGACAACGAGCAGATGTTCGAGACCCCGGTGAAGGGCTCTCAGTATCCGGCGGCGCTCGCGTTCTTGATGGGCAAGGGGCAGCTCACGAAGGATTTCTCGCTGCGCCTGCTCGATCCTGCGCAGATGAAGTTCGAGGGCGGCTATGTCCTCGAGGGCACGCCGAAGGAGGCGACCCCTGCGTATCAGAAGATGCTCCTCTACGTGGACGGGCAGACCAACCAGGTCCGCCGCGTGCTGATCCTCGACGCGCAGGGCAACCGGAACCGGTTCGATTTCTCGTCGCCGGTCGTGAATCAGCCGGTCGGGAAGACCGAGTTCGATTTCACGCCTCCTCCGGGCACGCGCGTCGTCCGCCCCTGACGTTCTCCCGCCACGTTCCCGGCGCGGAGAGGCTGCTGCCGCGTTACCCCGCCGACCCCCGACAGCGCGTGAAACTCGTGGAAGCGGAGCGTCACAGCCTCCGCGCTCCTCGCCGGCAGCGCGCCGTGGCGAAGCTGCTGGGATATATGCCCGGCGCGTCCCTGCCGTGGTAGAAATATTGCGTGATACTTCGATCCCACGGGCGTGAGCGACAGCTCCGAGGCTGGCGTCGCCCACCGCGGATCGTCACCGCTGCTTTCGGCTCCACGCGCGCGGCGGGGATTCGCCTCGGCTGAACGGTCACCCGCTGTCACGAGGCTTTCGCGAGAGCGCTCGATCCATGAACAATCCCCCCGGACATCGTCCCGATTCCCCCGGCGTGCCGCAACAACCCCGGCCGGCGGAGCGCTTGAGCGAGCGCGCGCAGCCTGGAGGTGGGCAGCTCCCGTCGGGGTATCCGGCGCAAGGCGCGGGGCAGAGCGCCACGGGGCAACCGCCCTACGGGCCGCAGGGGCACGCGTACGCGCAGGCGCCGCAGGGGCAAGCGTACGCGCAGGGGCCGCAGGGGCACGCGTACGCGCAGGGGCACGCGTATCCACAGGGCCCGCCAGGACACGCGCACGCGCAGGGACCGCAGGGTTATGCGCAAGGGCCGCAGGGGCAAGCGTACGCGCAGGGGCCGCAGGGCTATAAGCACGGGCACGCGTACGCGCAGGGGCAGCAGGGCTATACGCACGGGCACGCGTACGCGCAGGGGCCGCAGGGTGATGCGCAGGGGCAGCAGGGGCATGCGCACGGGCCGGAGGGGCACGCGTACCCGCAGGCACCCCAGGGCTACGCGCAGCGGCAGCAGGGGCACGCGTACGCGCATCACCACGCAGGCTACCCGGCGGCCGTTCGGAGGTTCGACCCGGACCGGCGGCTGCGCATCGCCGGGCTGTGGCTTTGGGCCATCGGCCTCATCGCGGGCGCGGTCCTCAACGTGCTCTTCACGCTCCTCGGCGTCATCGAGTCCGGGGGGAGCATGCTGAGCGCGATGCTCGTCGGGGCGCTCTTCGCGTTCCCGCCGCTCGTCCTCTACCTGTTCGTCCCGATGATCATCGATCGGTACGATCCCGAGCCGTGGTGGTGCCTGGTGATGGCGTTCCTGTGGGGCGCGCTCGCGGCGACCGGCTTCTCGATCCTGATCAACACAGGCGTCCATATCGGCGTCTCAAGCAACTTCGGCGAGTCGGCCGGCGAGCTCGTCAGCGCATCGGTCAGCGCGCCGTTCGCAGAGGAGCTCTTCAAGGGGCTCGGCGTGTTCGGCTTCTTCTACTTCCTGCGCCGGGAGTTCGATGGGATCGTCGACGGCATCATCTACGCGACGTTCTGCGCGCTCGGCTTCGCCGCGGTGGAGAACGTGCTCTATTACGCGCGCGCCTCGATGCAGGGCAGCGACGTGCTCGCCGGCACGTTCGTCCTGCGGGGCGTCTTCACGCCCTGGCTTCACCCGCTGTTCACGTCGATGACCGGCATCGGCTTCGGGCTCGCCCGGGAGTCGTCGAGGACGTGGGTGCGCGCGACGGCCCCGATCGGCGGCTACCTGCTCGGCGTCGCGCTGCACGCGGTGTGGAACTTCCTCCCGACCGCCCTGGGGCGCGCGATGGGCGACATCTTCATGCCGTGGCTCCTGCTCTGGCTGTGCTTCGTCGCGTCGTTCTTCGGGATCATCGTGGCGCTCGTGATCCGCAAGGGCTGGGTGATCCGGGATCATCTGCGCGATGAGGTCGCGCTCGGCATGCTCACCCAGGACGAGCTCGAGCTCGTCTGCTCGCCGATCGGCCGGCTCCGGTGCACCCTGGGCTGGCGCGGCGCCACGGGGCGGAGCTTCATCCGCGCCGGCGCGCGGCTCGCGCTCAGCAAGTGGCACACGGCGCGCGCGCTGCAGGCGCGGAACCGCACCCTGAGCGCCGATTTCATCGGCCCGCTCCGGCAGGAGATCGCGCAGCTCAGGCAAGAGCTTCTCGCCCGGACGCCTCGATAGGGCAGGGGTCAGCTCTGCGAGGTGTTCGTCCCGTCCGCGGCTGGGCGCGCGGCGGGCTGGGCGGCTCGGTCCTCGCGCCGCTGCACGGGCTTCGCGGGGATGCCCACGACCGTGGTGTTCGGCGCGACATCGTGCACGACCACGGCGTTGGCGCCGATCCTGGCGCCGTCGCCGACCGTGACCCCGCCGACGATCTTCGCCCCCGCGCCGATGAAGAGGTCGCTCCCGAGCACCGGTGTCTGTCGCCGATCGGCGCCGATGGTCACCTGGTGCTCGATGAGCACGTTCGAGCCGCCGCGGACGTTGCCGTTGATGACGACGCCGTTCGAGTGGATGAGCACGAAGCCGGGCCCGAAGTCCGCGCCGCGCCCGATCACGCAGCCGCCGGCCAGGTTGGTCGCCTTGTTGAGCACCATCTCGAGCACCGGCATCCGGTGGGCTCGCGCGGCCTGCGTGAACCTGTAGAGGACCATCGCCGCCGTGCCGTCGGTCGCCAGCGTCTTCAGGAGGGTCGGCAGTGGATCGCTGCCGTAGCACCATGTGGCCTTCTGGCGCACGTCGGCCGCGATGAGTCGCAAAGTCCGCAGCATCGGACGAGGCTAGCGCATCTCGCCTCGCCCGTGCGACCTTTCGCCGCGCGCCCGCGGGGCACGTCGTCGCGAGCGCCCGCGTGACATTTCGCCGCGCCTCTGCGCCTGCGCGCCCCTGCTACATCTCGTCGTGCGTCGTCGTGAGTCCGTTGCGCCTGCGTGCCCGCGCGGTCTTTTCGCCGCCGCACCGCCCTGTTGCCATCCGGTCATCGGTCCGTCACATCGCTCGGGTACACGCGCTCTTCACCATGGCGCGGATTTTAGTCATCGAGGACGAGCCGGCGCTCCAGAAGGTGCTCGACTACAACCTCAGGCAAGCCGGGCATGAGGTGCTCCTCGCGGGGCAGGGCGGCGAGGGGGTCCGGCTGGCCATGGACCAGCGGCCCGATCTCGTCCTGCTCGACCTCATGCTGCCGGACATCCCAGGGACCGAGGTGTGCCGTGCTCTACAGCAGAGCGATGGCACCCAGCGGATCCCCGTGATGATCGTGTCGGCCCGCGGGGACGAGGTCGACCGCATCGTCGGCTTCGAGCTCGGCGCCGTCGATTACGTGGTCAAACCGTTCAGCGTGCGGGAGCTCGTGCTGCGCGTGCAAGCCGTGCTCCGCCGCGCGAAATCCTCCGGGGACGGGGAGCGGAGCATCGAGTTCGGGTGCCTGCGGATCGACGAGGGCGCTCACCGCGTGTGGGTCGAGCGCGAGGAGGTCGAGCTGACGCTCCTCGAGTTCAAGCTCCTCGTCGCGCTGTACGAGGCGCGCGAGCGCGTGCAGACGCGCACCGCGCTCCTCGACGGCGTCTGGGGCATCGACGTGAGCATCACGACGAGGACCGTGGACACCCACGTCAAGCGGCTTCGCGACAAGCTGCGCCGCGCTGGCGATTACATACAGACCGTCCGCGGTATCGGCTATCGATTCGCCGCTTCGCCCGATCTCCCCGAGAGCCGCAGCGCCTGAGCGCCCTGCCGGGCGAGCACGACAATCGTTGCCCCACCGTCACCGGGCCGCAACGACAGCCGGTGTACCGTGCAGACGGTGATTCACATGCTGAGCGACATCGTTGAAGACTGCCGGTCCCTCTCATGAGGTCCGGCGGAGCTCCGGTGTCGTCGCCAGCGTGTGTCGGGAGCCTCGATGCATCTTGAGACGTGGAATGCAGGGGAGGCCGATCCTGAGCGGGCGAAGCGGCTCGCGATCGGGGTTGCGGCTGGGCTCCTGCTGTTCGTGGCCGTCGCGCTCGCCGCCGCCCGCCTGAGCGGCGCGATCGCGCCTCCTCCGCCCGAGGAGGAGGTCGTCGAGGTCAAGCTCGCCACCCAGCTCCCCGAGGCGCCCCCCGTGGCCCCTGCGCCCGCGCCCCCGCCGCCGGCGGCGGAGGCTCCGGCGCCTCGCCCGGCGGCGCCCCGGCGCCCGGCGCTCGTCGCGCCGACCGTGGTGCCCAGCGAGGCGCCGGCGGAGGCGGACCCGAGCCAGGCCAAGGCGAGCAACGACGACACCTACGGTGAGCCGGGAGGCGTACCGGGCGGCGTGCCCGGAGGGGTCCCCGGCGGCACGGGGACGGCCGCCGTGGCTGCGCCCGCGCCGCCGCCGCCACCGCCCCCTCCTCCGCAGGCGAAAGGGCCGATTCACCTCCCCGAGAACGCCACGCCGCCTGTCGCGCTCTCCAACTCGCTCCCTCCCATCCCCGAGGCGGCGCGGAGCGCGGGGATAGAGGCCACCGTGGTCGTCCGGTTCGTGGTGACCGAGACCGGCGAGGTCACGAACGTCACCATCGTCCGTGGCCATCCGCTGTTCAACGACGTGGTGCTCGCGACCGTGAGGACATGGCGCTACAGGCCGGCGATCCACGAGGGCAGGCCGGTGTCGACCTTCAAGACGGTCAGGATCCCGTTCAAGGCGAAGAGATGACGTCGAGCGTGCGGCCGCGGACGCGGCCTCTCGCGCGAGGAACGAAGGAGGTTAGCCATGATGCAGTTTGATCTCGGGCACATCTGGGCGACCATGGGGCTTTTGAGCAAGCTCGTCGCGTTCGCCCTCGTGCTCATGGCGCTGGCGAGCGTCGCCGTCGTGGTGGAGCGGCTCATCGCGCTCGCGCGTCAGGCGTCGGAGACCCGGCGCTTCGCGAGGGAGGCGCGCCCCGTGATGGAGGCCTGGGACACCGCGCGGCTCGTCTCGATCGCCGACGGCTACGGAAGCTCCGCGCTCGCCCGGCTCGTCGGCGCGGCCGTGCGCCGCTTCCAGCGCGCCGTCGAGGCCGGCGAGGGCGGCGTGCCGCCGGTGGAGCTCGCGCGCCGCGAGGTGTCGCGCCGCCGGGAGGCGATCTCCGCCGACCTGCGCCGCGGCCTCTCGGTGCTCGCGACGGTCGGCTCGGTGGCCCCGTTCGTCGGGCTGCTCGGCACCGTCATCGGCATCATCACGGCCTTCCAGACCATCGCCTCGACCGGCTCGGGCGGCCTCGGCGCCGTGAGCGCCGGCATCTCCGAGGCGCTCATCGTCACCGCGCTCGGGCTCGCGGTCGCCATCCCGGCGGTGCTTTGCTTCAACTACCTCACCACCCGTATCGCCGCGGTGGAGCTCGCGCTCGAGCGCAGCGCGGGTGAGCTCATCGACGAGATGGAGAACGAACATGGGCGTTCGAGCGGAGAGCAGTCGCTCGGGTCGGCAGCCGCCGCCTGAGCCGGAGATCAACGTCACGCCGCTCGTCGACGTGGTGCTCGTGCTCCTCATCATCTTCATGGTGATCGCGCCCCAGATGGAGCACGGCGAGCGGGTCGAGCTGCCGGCGGTGTTTCAGCCGGATCCGAAGTCGAAATCGAAGCTCGACCCGATCTACGTGACGATCACCGGCGCAGGCACCGTGTTCCTCGAGAAGGAGGCCGTCGCCGATCTCGGCGCGCTCGGCGAGCGGCTGCGGGCCATCCGAGCTGCCGAGCCGGAGCGCCGGGTGGTCATCAAGGGCGACTCCTCGTTGAGGTACGGCCGCGTGCGGGAGGCCTTCGCGCTGTGCCAGGAGGTCGGGTTCGCCGGGATCTCGCTGCAGGTGAGCCAGCGGGGCGGCGGGGCGTCCGCGGAGCCGGAGGAGGGATAGCGCCATGGGGATGAGCGTTCCGCAGGGCGGAGGCAAGAAGGGCGGTGTCGCGCCGAGCATGAACGTGACGCCGCTCGTCGACGTGGTGCTCGTGCTCCTCATCATCTTCATGGTCGTGACGCCGCTGCTCGCCAAGCAGTTCTGGCTGAATCTGCCCAAGAAGGACGACACAGCGAAGCTCGCGCCGCCTCCCGTCGACGCCGACAAGCCCGTGGTGCTCACGGTGGATCAGCGCGGCGTCCTCCGCATCAACCAGGCCGAGGTGCCGCGCGGCGAGCTGAAGGAGCGGCTCGCGCGCATCTTCGCGGCGCGCTCGGACAACGTTCTTTACTTCGACGCGGAGGACGAGGCCGTCTACGCGGTCGCCGTCGAGGCCATGGACGCCGCGCGCATGGGCGGGGCCAAGACGATCGCCGTCCTGACGGAGAAGCCCGCGCGCTGAGCCAGGGCACAGGCCCGATGAGGTGAAGTCGAGGCGCGCGGCGGCCGCCGCCGCGTCGCTCGAGCGCGCGAGCGCGGCGGGGTGCACGGGAGAGGGCGCGAGTCGGCCCTGCGCTCTCCTCATCAGACGGGCGCGCGTGCGCCCGGCCATCGAATCGAGAGTCGCGCCCGGGCTCGGAGCGCGCGAAGGGACAGGTGCATGAGTCGCAGAAGGATCTCGGGGGTAGTCGCAGCGCTGGTGACACCGCTTTGCTGGGGGGCCACGGCCTTCGCGCAGGGCGACCCCGGAGCCGCTGCGCCGCAGCCGGACGGCGCGGCGCATCAGGCCGGCGGCCCTGCGGCGGACGACGTCGCGGGGCTCGATGAGCCGAGCCCGTCGCGCCCGCCGCCCGCGGGGAAAGGCGTGGTGTGGGGCGTCGTCACCGACACCGCCACGAAAGAGCCCTTGCTCGACGCCCAGGTGTCCGTCGTGGGGACGAAGCTCAAGGCGATCGCGGACCTCGACGGGCGGTATCGCCTGGAGCTCCCGCCGGGCACCCATCAGCTGCGGGTCTGGTACGAGGCGCACAAGCCGCAGCGCGTGCAGGACGTACGTGTGACCGTCGGGCAGGTGGTCCAGGTCGATGTCGGCCTCGATCCCGATCAGCAGACAGAGGAGGTCATCGAGGTCGAGTTCGAGCCGGAGCGGGCGAGCGTCGCGGCGCAGCTGCTCATCCGGAAGAACGCGGCCCACGTGGGCGACGCCATCGGCGCGAAGGAGATCGCGAAGACACCCGATCGCAACGCCGCCGAGGCCGCGAAGCGCATCGTCGGCGCGACCGTGGTCGACAACAGGTACGTCTACGTCCGTGGCCTGGGCGAGCGCTACACGAACGCGCTCCTGAACGGCGCCCCCCTGCCGAGCCCCGAGCCCGACCGGCAGGCCGTCCCGCTGGACCTCTTTCCATCGCTGGTCCTCAGCGACATCACCGTCGTCAAGACGTTCACGCCCGATCTCCCCGGCGATTTCGTGGGCGGCTCTGTCCAGGTCAACACACGCGAGCTCCCGACCCAATTCCTGTTCCAGGCATCGCTGTCGCTCGGGTTGAACAGCCAGGCGACGTTCCGGGATCGCCTGAGCTACGCCGGCTCGGGCACCGACTGGCTCGGGATCGACGGCGGCGCGCGCGCGCTTCCCCGCGAGATCCCCGACTACAAGGTGGTGCGGCTTGGCTCCAAGCCGGGCGGCGGCACCATCACGAGGGACGAGATGACGGCCTATGGGCGGGCGATCAACTCGTCGATGGTGACGACGCGGTCGTTCACCCCGCCGAACGGGAGCGGCAGCGTGGTCGTCGGCGACACCCTGAAGCTCGGCGGCGAGCAGCGCCTCGGTTACATCGCCACCCTGAGCTATGGCCGGAAGTTCGCTCCGCGCGCTGAAGAGCGCACGAGAGCCTTCCTGCCCGCTCCTCTGGGCGGCGAGCCCGTACCCAACGTCGACACCGGCACCGGAAGCATCCGTGACCAGGTGTCCTGGGGCACCTTCGCCAGCGTCACCTACAACCCGGATCAGAACCACAAGGTGACGATCACCGGACTCCACAGCCGCTCGTCCGAGGACCTGGCCAGCGAGATCGACGGGAACCCTCTGGACGGCGGCAGCGTGTTTCGCGACACGCTGCAGCGGTTCATCTCCCGGGCCCTCACCCTGGGCCAGCTCCAGGGAGAGCACCGCATCGGCGCGCTGGACGGCGGCACCCTCGACTGGAAGGCGTCCATCTCCCACGCGTCCTCGGACGAGCCCGATACGAGGGAGACCGTCTACATCAGGGACGATACGAGCGGAGCCTACTCGTGGGACGAGGGCACGCTGAGCGGCGCCCACTTCTTCAGCAACATGACCGACGTGAACTACGGCGGGCAGCTCTCCTATACCCAGCCTCTCGTTCGGGGGGACACCCCGACCCGGGTGAAGCTGGGCGGTCTGTTCAACCTTCGAGAGCGCGAGTTCAACGCGCGCCGGTTCCGGTTCAAGCAGCGCCCGGGCTCGGACTCGACGATCCTGCGCCAGGAGCCGGGCCAGCTGTTCTCGGACGAGAACATCGGCACGGCGCTCGAGCTGGAGGAGATCACGCGCGAGACCGACTCCTACACGGCGAACAGCGATCTCTACGCCGGGTACGTGATGACGGACGCCGCCATCACACGATGGCTCCGAGCGGTGATCGGCGCGCGGATCGAGGCGTCCACGCTGTCGCTGAGGGCGTTCGACAGGTACTCCCCGGCAAACCCGGAGATCAAGGCCGAGAGCGATAATGTCGATCTCTTGCCTGCGGCCAACGTCATCTTCAAGGCGAGCTCGAACTCGAATGTCAGGCTCGGCGTGTCCAGGACGCTGGCCCGGCCCCAGCTCCGCGAGCTCAGCTCGACCTTGTATCAGGAAGGATACAGCGGGATGGAGGCGCAAGGCAATCCGGCGCTCGGGCGGACGAGCGTCGTGAACACCGATCTCCGCTTCGAGATCTTCCCGACGGCCGGTGAGGTGGCCGCGGTCAGCGTTTTTTATAAGCACTTCCAGGATCCGATCGAGGAGATCATCTTCCCGAACGGCGGCAGGGGCAGGCTCAGCTACGTGAACGCAGAAGCCGGTCACGTCGCCGGGGTCGAGCTCGAGGTCAGGAAGGGCCTGGGCTTCGTCACCCCGCTCCTGAAGGAGGTCACGGCGCTCGGAAACCTCACGTTCGTGCAGTCGGAAGTGACGATCGATCCAGATGACAACGAGGGAGGGGTCACCATCGCGAGCACACCGACGCACCCGCTCCAGGGGCAATCCCCCTTCGTGGTGAACCTGGGGCTCGATTATGCCAGCGAGTCGACCGGCACGAGCGCCCGGCTCCTCTACAACGTGTTCGGCGCCCGGCTCAAGCGGGTGGGTCGCAAGGGGCTGAAGGACGAGTACGAGCAGCCGCGACACCAGATCGACTTGACCCTGGCCCAGCGCCTCGGCGAGCACATCGAGCTGAAGCTGGCCGGCGAGAACCTCATCAATGCGCCCATCCGCGTCACCAAGGGGAGCGACGGCGATGAGGACAAGATCGCCAGCCAGTACAGCGTTGGGACGACTGTGACGTTGAGCGCTGCGTTCACCTACTGAGCACCTGCCATTGAATCGTCACGCGGCGCTCGTCACGAGTTTTCCTACATGCGCCATGTTGGGGCAGGAGGTAGAATAAATTGCGTACATTCAAATTGGGCTTGGTTTGCGCCTCGGCGCTGTCCGTGGCGGCGTTCGCCGCGTGCGGCGATGACGACTCGATCTCCCCGTCCTCGACCAGCACCTCGTCCGCGAGCAGCTCCGCTAGCGGCGGTGACGGTGGCGGCGGCGGTGATGGCGGCGGTGGCGACGGCGGTGGTGGTGGTGGTGGCGACGTCAGCGCCGATTGCTCCTCCCCGGTGGAGGTCAGCGAGGCGATCACCGCCAGCACGAAGTGGACCGCCGACAAGTGCTACCTCATGAAGGGGATCATCTTTGTCGAGCGCGGCGCGACCCTGACCATCGAGCCCGGCACGAAGATCATGGGCGAGAAGGTGAGCCTCGCCACGCTCGTCGTGAAGCCCGGCGCCAAGATCAACGCCAAGGGCACGGCGAGCAAGCCCATCGTGTTCACGAGCCAGGGCGAGGCGGGCGATCGCGCCGCCGGCGACTGGGGCGGCGTCATCCTGCTCGGCGAGGCGCCCGTCAACGTGGAAGGCGGCAAGGCCAACGTCGAGGGCATCACCGGGGAAGGCACGGAGTACGGCGGCGACAAGCCCGCGGACAACAGCGGTGTCCTCGAGTACGTGCGCATCGAGTACAGCGGGATCCTCCTCTCTCAGGACAACGAGGTCAACGGCCTCACCTTCGCCGGCGTCGGCTCCGGGACGACCGTCGATCACGTGATGGTGCACCACACGCTCGACGATTGCTTCGAGTTCTTCGGCGGCACCGTCAACGCGAAGCACCTCATCTGCGCGCAGAACGGCGACGACGGCTTCGACTGGGATCTCGGCTACACCGGCAAGCTCCAGTTCCTCGCGCTCCAGCAGGACCCGTCCGTCGCCGACGAGACGAACGGCTTCGAGGGCGACAACGACGCCGATTCGTCGGCCAACATGCCCCTCAGCGAGCCGACGATCTACAACGCGACCCTGTGCGGCAAGAACAAGGAGGTCGACAAGCAGCAGTACGGCATGCTGCTCCGCCGCTCGACGAAGGCCCACATCTTCAACACCATCGTGACCGGCTTCGAGGCGGGGGTGGATCTGCGTAACGAGCTCACCGAGGTCGAGCTCGCGAGCTCGATCTTCTTCGGCAACATCGAGGAGAACATCGCCTACGAAGAGACGGATACCGAGGCGGCGACCGAGTCGAAGCTCGACGACGACGACGACGCTGGCGCGGACGAGGTCGCGTGGTTCGGGGACGAGGCGACCAACAGCACCGATGATCCTGGGCTCGCCGACTGCTTCGCCGCCACGCCCGACTTCCGGCCCGAGGCCACGCTCACCGAGAACGCGGCGACCCCGCCGGATGACGGCTTCTTCGACCCGGAGGCGAAGTACATCGGCGCCTTCAAGGCCGATGACACCTGGGCGACGGGCGCCTGGGTCTCGTTCGACGCGAACTGACGCCGCGCCGTCCGCGCCGGCCCTCCGCGACGCGGTGGGCGGACCGGATCCGTGGCGAGAGAAATGACGAAGGCCGGCTCTTCAGCCGGCCTTTATCGTCACGAGCATCACGGCTCCGCCGCAGGCGCTCAGCGCACCCGCGGCGTAAACCCGGACACACTGCTCCGATGCTCGCTGCATACGCCTCGCGCGTCCGCGGTCTCCTTGAATGACACCCTTCCGCACACCTCGCAGATGCACAGGTGTGCGCGATAGAACTCCCGGTCGAGCAGGATGTCGGCGGCGAGCAAGCTGAGCACAATGTCACCGAGGAAGTCGATCTCGCGCGGCGAGGCGACCCAGACGGGACGGCCGCCGACCGCCGCCCGGCGGACCCTGCCCCCGTAGATCGCCGCGTTCAGGAATCGATCGTCGGCGACGGGCGCGATCAGCCCCCGCAGGGCCGTGATGACGCGCCCGCGGGCCTTGTGGATGAGCTCCTCGAGGTTGCTGCTGCCGTCGGCCCGGGGATCGAGCATGACGGGCGTCGCGCCGGGCTCGCGCACGATCTGGGGGCGCTTCATCAGGCCCGGGGTCACCAGGTGGTCCACGAACCAGTCCTGGAGGTCCTTGGGCGTCCACTCGGACGCCGGCCACTCCAGGAACTCGAGCGCGCCGCGGAGGCCGCTGATGCTCTGGAGACCAGGGTGGGAGGGGAGGCTCGGCAGGGTGCGGGATGTGTGCAGACGCCGGGACGAGCGGCGGCTCGCCTCCTCGATGTTGCGGCCGGATCCCATGTTCACCTCGAGGGCGGACCCCCGGTCCCGATGGATGCGAGCTCTTGCAGAGGCCACCATGCCGAGGGAACAAGCACAACTTGTGCCGAACCTGGCGAACGGGGCGACATGGATTTGCTGGGAGTTCTGCCCAGAGAGCGTTCGCAGGCCGTTGGGATGGCCGGCCACTGGCCGGCCAGGTTCTTCAACGGGTAAGATTGTGCCCGATGGACCACTCCACCGTCCGCGTCTCGGTTTCACCGGAGCCCTCGGTCGCCGAGCCCGTTCCCGGCATCGTCCTGATCTTCTCGGGGGATCAGCCGCGCTGCGCTCCGATCCCGCTGGATCGTGGCTCCGTGGTGGTGGGTCGCGGAGGCGTCGGCGGCGTGCCCCTCATGGACGACTCGCTCATGTCGCGACGACACGCCCGCATCGCGTACGACGGCGGCGCTTGGACCGTGGAGGACCTCGGCAGCACCAACGGGACGTCGGTCAACGGCGAGCCGATCCGCGGCGAGGTGCGGAGGGACGCGATCCAGGTCGTCGGCGCGGGGACGTCGGTGTTCCTCGCGCTCAGCGACATCCGGAGCTTCGCGCGCGGGGGCGTGCGCGTCGAGAAAGAGAGCGTCCTCGGGCCGAGGCTGCAGCTGATTTACGACACGATCATCCGCGCCGCGGCCGCGGGAGACAGCCTCCTCGTGACGGGCGAGAGCGGCACGGGCAAGGAGCTCGCGGCGCGCGCCTACCACGAGGCGGGGCCGCAGGCGCGCGGCCCGTTCGTCGCCGTCAACTGCGCGGCCATCCCGGAGGGCCTGGCGGAGCGGCTCCTCTTCGGCGCCAGGCGCGGCGCTTACTCCGGCGCGACGCACGACACCGACGGCTATGTGCAGGCCGCCCACGGAGGCACGCTCTTCCTCGACGAGGTGGCGGAGCTCGACGCGGCGGTCCAGGCGAAGCTGCTGCGGACGATCGACACCCGGCAGGTCCTCGAGCTCGGCGCGGTCGCGCCTCGCCCGGTGCAGATCCGGATCTGCGCGGCGACACACGACCTCCGCGCCCGCGTCGCCCAGGGCCGCTTCCGGGATGATCTCTACTACCGTATCGGCCGGCCCGAGGTCCGGCTCCCGCCCCTCCGCGAGCGGACCGAGGAGATCCCGTGGCTGCTCGCGCAATGCGCAAAGGCGGTCGGCGCGGCCGCTCAGAGCGGGTCGCCGACGATTCACCATTCAATGATCATCGCGTGTGCGATGCGCCGCTGGCCGGGGAATCTGCGCGAGTTCGTCGGCGAGGCGCGGCGCGCCGTGACGCGCGCGCTCGACGAGGGGCGGCGCACGGTCGAGGCCAAGGATCTGGACCCGCTCGCCGGCGTCGGGCTGAGCCCGGAGGCGCTCGAGCCGCACGCCCGGCCGACGGCGAGCGATGTTCGACCGGCGCGCGCAGGACAGGCGCCGCCCGAAGATGAGATCGCCGAGGCGCTTCGCCTCGAGCGAGGCAATGTGTCTCGCGCCGCCATCAGGCTCGGAGTGCACAGGAATCGAATTCGACGCTGGCTCGAGAAGAATGGCGTCGATCGCTCCCACTTCGCCGAGGGAAGCGACCTGTCCGATAACGACTGAACCGCTGGCGCCCGCCGTCGCATGCACAGGTGCAGGAGTGCGTCAATGGTGCCGCCGCGTCGCTGGAGAGCGCTCGTCACCCGGCTGCGTTGCGATGACGAAGTCACTCCCGGCGTAGGCTGCTGAGCCCGAGGGGGCGGTCGTTCCGTACATCACCTCCAGCAAACGCTCTGCTCCTTACGAAGGCCTGAAGGCCCTCGCGGCGCTGTTTCTCGGGCGAAGGAGCGCCCGATCGTCGCAGGGTTGCCTCCATCTGGCGACGCAACGTGGGATCGATCGACCGAGCGCCCATGTATAGGGACTTTACAGAGCTGATTATGCGGGTTGTAATGTGGTGTGTAAGCCCCGTCCCCAGCGAGGTGCTGTCACGACCACGGTCCACTCGACGAGTCCGGCGCGTGCTCGCCAGGTCGGAGCCCACGATGCGCCCTGAAGAGACCACCAGTGAAGTGTCCCGCGGGCCCGTGCGTCGCGCGCGGCCTGCGTCATCGAGGCCGCGCTCCGCGCGATCCGCGCGCGCCGGGGCCGGCCGGGCTTCCGCCTGCGGCGCGATCACGCTCGCCTCGCGGGACGCCTACGAATGCCTACGTCTGTCGCCAGAAGACAGGCTCGGACGTCGCGCGGAACACGAGGACGGGCGCGCGACGCACAATGACGATCTTGGACTTGACCGGGCGGGCGGCTTCATCGATGTACAGAGAGTTGCCTCTCGGGTCTCCGTGCGAGCTCAGGCCCCGTCGCGTCACGGGCGGGCGCTGCGCTTCGCGGCCTTGCCGCGGGCGCGCGGCCGCCGAGCGCCTGCTCCCTGCTCGCCGTCGGGCTCTCCCTCAGCGACATCTGCAAACATTGAAACCCCTGGCTCCTGCGAGGTGGTCGACGTCATGCGTTCGCGCCTGAAATCGGCCGCCTGCGGAGAGCCCAGCCAGGACGGCGGGCTGCCTGGTTGAACAGCCCTGGACACCATGAACGCGATCCGTAGACACGTAGTATCGGCCGAAGAGGCGCCTCTTAGCCTACGAGCGCACATCGAGGGGCCCACCAGCTCGACCGCGTCCAGCCCAGGGCAGCAGCCGAGCTCGGGAACCCGCCAAACCCACTCGCGTCGCCGCCCGTTCCTGAGCCGCCTCCTCGCGGCGGGCGAGGCGATCGACGCGGGGGATGGCGAGCGCGCGAGGGCCCTCATCGAGGGCATCCTGCGGGCCGAACCCGATACGGGGGACGCGTCCGAGCGCATTTCTGGCGTATTTGGCAGGGCGCTGCTCGCCCGCCTGGACGGAGATCGCTCCGGCGATGGGAATCTGTACCTGCGCAGCGCCGGGCCGCGGGACATGCTCGCGGCGTTTCAGCTGCTCGTGCACGCGACGCCGCTCATCCGGTTCGGCTACCTCAGCGCGAACGCGGCCATCGTCGAGGCGTTCCAGGACGAGGGGGAGATCCATGTCATCGACATCGGCGTTGGCGGCGGTACGCAGTGGCCATTCCTGCTACACCGGCTGGCGACGCGGCCCGGCGGCCCGCCGCGGGTCCGGCTGACCGGTATCGATCTGCCGTGCCGGGGCCCCGATCCCGAGCAGCGGCTGCGCTGGGCGGGCGCCTTCATCGGGGGGTGGGCGGAGCGGCTGAAGGTCCCCTTCGAGTTCCACGGCGTCGCGTCCTCGGTGGAGCGCGTCGACTGGAGCCGTATCGCGTCCCGCTCCACGGCGCCCATTGCGGTCAATGCGGCGTTCGCATTGCACCATGTGCCGGATGCCTCGGTGCACGCCACCGCGAACCGCGACACCATCCTCACGAGGATCCGCGCGCTGTCGCCGCGCGTGCTGACGCTCGTCGAGCCGGATGTGGAGCACAACGCGCACCAGTTCCTCCCGCGGCTGTCGGAGGCGATCGGCCACTACTATGCGGTATTCCAGGCGCTCGAGGCGCTGCTCCCGCCGCACATCGCCGCTCGGGAGACCATCGAGCAGGTCTTCTTCGGGCAGGAGGTGATGAATGTGGTGGTGGGCGAGGGGGCCGCGCGCGTCGAGCGGCACGAGCGCCGGGGCGCCTGGCAGCGCCGCCTCCGCATGAACGGCTTCGAGCCGCTCCGCGTCTCGCCGCACGAGTCGCTCGTCCGCGGAGCGCTCCGCCTGAACCAGGGGTTCGACGTCCGGAGCGACGAGCCCGCGATCCTGCTCATGCGCAACGGCGTGTCCCTCGTCGCCGCGTCGGCGTGGCGTCCACGGCAGCTCCCGCCGCCATCGCGGTTCATGTCCGGGCTGTTCCGCCGCTAGGAGCGCCGAACAGCGCAGGTGAGCCCCTAACGCACGAATCTGCGCCGCTCGATCAACAACCGCTCCCCTGTCCGGATCCCATCCGGACGCGAGCGGCTCCTCGCTCTCAGCGCCTCAGGAGGACGAGCGCCACCCAGAGCACCAGCGCGCCGATCGCGAGGCCTGCGAGGGAAATCCACAGGGCGCGGCGCCTGTGCATTGCGATCTCCCAGAGGTCGCGCCGGTACCCCGCCGTGTGACCGCCCTCGGCCGCGGACCGGGGGTCGTGGAGCGGAAGAGGGCTCAGCCCTTCGCGCCTGACGAGCTCGAACAGCACCGAGCCGCGCGCCTGGGCCCGTGCGAGCTGCGCCAGCATCTCACGGCGACAATGAAGGCAAAACGTCGACGCATCCTCTTCGATGCCGACGAGGCCGAGCTCCCGTAGCTGTTGCTGCTCCCAGCTCTCCCTGGCTCGCCGGGCCTCATCGTGCGCGTCCTCTCGGCGGTCGTCGTGGTGTGGGCTGTCCTTCGCGGTCATCGCAGCTCCTGATCGGGGCCGCGACCTGCGGCTCCCTAGGAGGATCTATTCCGGCCAGCCGCGAGAAATTCTCACGCAATCCGCTCGGCGGACATGCCGCGATGGCCGCAGGCCACCCGGACGAGCCGCTGACAGCCAGCGAGCGGCGAGCTCGCCGAGCTCAGCAGGTGACGAGCACCTTGAGGGCGCCAGGCGCCGCCGCGGCCGCCAGCGCCTCCGCGGCGCGCTCCAGCGGGAGTCGCGCCGACACGAGGGGGCGGACGTCGACGGTCCGGGCCTCGAGGGCGCGCAGCGCTGGCCCGAACAGCCCGCAGCGCGACCCGACGACGGTGATCTCGTTGATGACGAGCTCCGCGAGGTGGACGCTGGAGAGCCCGGCCACCGTGCTCTTGAGCACGAGCGTGCCCCTGGGCCGGGTCGCGCGGACCGCCCTCACGAACCCCTCGGCGGTGCCGGTGGCCTCGACCACCAGCTCGGCCGGATCTCCGGCCCAGGCGCCCTGAGGCGGGGAGGCGCCGGCGCCGGCCTGGCCCGAGGGCTCCGGGCGAGCGAGCTGGGTCGCGATGCCCTGCGCGCGCAGCAGGGCGAGCTTCTCTTCGTGCTTGCCGACAGCGAGGACGCGGGCGCCAGCCTGGTGGAGCACCTGCGCAATGAGCAGGCCGAGCTTCCCGTCGCCGAACACGAGCGCCGACGTGCCCGGCGACACACGCACCTGCTCCAGGATCGCGAACGCCGCCGCGAGCGGCTCCGCGAAGACCGCCTCCTCGTCGTCGACCCCGTCGGCCACGGCGTGGAGGTTCGCCACGGGCACCGCGACGCGCTCCGCCAGCGCGCCGTCGGCGCCGACGATGCCCATGACGGTGCGCGTCGGGCAGTGCCTGCCCAGCCCGCGCGCGCAGAGCTCGCAGCGGCCGCACGCGAAGTTGATCTCGCCCACCACGCGGCGGCCGAGCCAGGCGGCCGGGCCCTCCACGACGTCGCCGACGAACTCGTGCCCCAGCGTGCCGCGGAAGCCCATGTAACCGTTGATGATTTCGAGATCCGTGTTGCAGATCCCGGCGCACCGCACCTCGACCACGGCCATGCCGGCCGTGGTCGAGGGGGGCTCGCGGTCGATGACGCGCGCGGCCGTTCCGTCCCAGACCAGCGCTCGCACGATCGCGCTCTAGCCCGCCGCGAGCGCCAGCCGGCGCTTCGCCGGCTGCATCAGGTAGGCGTCGACCGCGTCCGCGGCCTTGCGCCCCTCGGCGATGGCCCAGACGACGAGGCTCTGGCCGCGCGACATGTCGCCGGCGGCGAAGACGCCCTCCACGCTGGTGCGCCCGCCGTGGGCCTTCACGTTGCCGCGCTGGTCCATCTCGACGCCGAGCTGCTCGATCAGCCCCTCGCGCTCCGAGCCGACGAAGCCCATCGCGAGCAGGACGAGCTCGCACGGGATCTCGAACTCGCTGCCCGGGACCGGCACGAACTTCCCGCCTTCCAGCTTCACCCGCGTCGCCTGGAGCGCGCGGACGTGCCCGTGCTCGTCCCCGAGGAACGCGGTGGTCGACACCGACCAGTCGCGCTCGCCGCCCTCCTCGTGGGAGGACGAGGTGCGGAGGATGAGCGGCCACGCGGGCCACGGGTTCGTCAGCGAGCGCTGCTCGGGCGGGCGGGGGAGGAGCTCGAGCTGCGTCACGTGCGCCGCGCGGTGGCGGTGGCTCGTGCCGACGCAGTCGGAGCCGGTGTCGCCGCCGCCGATGACGACCACCCGCTTGTCCGTCGCGAAGATCGCCTCGCTGTCGGGGATCACGTCGCCGGCGACCCGCTTGTTCTGCTGGGTCAGGAAATCCATCGCGAAATGGACGCCCTTCAGGTCCCGGCCGGGCACCGGCAGGTCGCGCGGCCGGCGCGCCCCGCCGCACAGCACGACCGCGTCGTACTGCTCGCGCAGGGCGTCGCCGGTGATGTCGACGCCGACGTGGACGCCCGTGCGGAAGGTCACCCCCTCGGCCTGCATCTGCTCCATGCGCCGATCGATGAGGTGCTTCTCCATCTTGAAGTCGGGGATGCCGTACCGGAGCAGGCCGCCGATGCGATCGTCGCGCTCGAAGAGCGTCACGTCGTGGCCCTTGCGCGCCAGCTGCTGGGCAGCGGCGAGCCCGGCGGGCCCCGAGCCGACCACCGCGACCTTCTTGCCCGTGCGCTGCTTCGCGATGACCGGCGCCACCAGGTTCCGGTCGAACGCGCGATCCGCGATGGCGCGCTCGACGTTCTTGATGGTGACCGGCTTGCCCTCGATGTTCAGCACGCACCCCGCCTCGCAAGGGGCGGGGCACACGCGCCCGGTGAACTCGGGGAAGTTGTTCGTCGCGTCGAGCGACGCGATCGCCTCGGGGAGGCGCTCGCGGAACATGTGATCGTTCCAGTCGGGGATCAGGTTCCCGAGCGGACATCCGTCGTGACAGAACGGGATGCCGCAGTCCATGCACCGCGCTGCCTGATCGCGCAGCTCGGCGTCGGGGACCGGGAGCTCGAACTCCTGCCAGTCGTTCAAACGCTCGGAGACGGGCCGCTTCTTGATTTCGACCCGCTGGATCTCGAGGAAGCCTCGTACCTTACCCATGGGCGGCCGACCTCTCTCCCGTGCTCAGGGGACCCGCGTTGGCGGGGATGTAACGTCCAGTGGAAACATAGGGGGTGGAAGGAGAAAGGAGAGACACGAGCCTGTCCGACCCGTCCGCTCCGTTCGTCGCGGGCGACGCCGCGGCCTCCAGGGCGCGGCGGTACTCGCTCGGGACGACCTTCACGAACTTCGACAGGACGGCCTGCCAGGAATCGAGCAGCTCGATCGCCTTCCGGCTGCCCGTGCGCCGCACGTGCTCCTCGAGCAGCGCCCGCACCGACTCGGCGTCGGCCGCGGTCATCGTCTCGAGCTGCACCATCTCCTTGTTGCAGCGCGCCTCGAAGAGCGCGTCCTCGTCGAAGACGTAGGCGAGCCCGCCGCTCATGCCGGCCCCGAAGTTGCGGCCGGTGGTGCCGAGGATGATCACGGTGCCGCCCGTCATGTACTCGCAGCCGTGGTCGCCCACGCCCTCGACGACGGTGGTGGCCCCGCTGTTCCTGACCGCGAAGCGCTCGCCGGCGCGGCCGTTGAAGAACGCGCGGCCGTTCGTCGCGCCGTACAGCACGACGTTGCCCACGATGACCTGGTCGTCCGGCCGGAACGGCGCCTCGCGCGGCGGTCGCACCGCGACGACGCCGCCCGAGAGGCCCTTGCCGACGTAGTCGTTCGCGTCGCCTTCGAGCTCGAGCGTCATGCCCCGGGAGGCGAAGGCGCCGAAGCTTTGGCCGGCGCTGCCGGCGCACTTGACCACGATGCTGTCCTCGGGGAGCCCGACGCTGCCGTGGCGGCGCGCGATCTCGCCGCTCAGCATCGCGCCGAGCGTCCGATCCGAGTTCTTCACGCGGGTCTCGATGACGACGGGCGGCCCGCCGTCGATCGTCGCGCGCGCCTTCTCGATCAGCTTGAGGTCGAGCACCCGGTCGAGCTTGTGGTCCTGCAGCTCCACGCAGTGGGTCGGGCTCGTGAGCGCCTCCTTCGGGCGGTACAGCACCTCGGAGCAGTCGATCTTCCTCGCCTTCGGGTGGAGCCCGGCGCTCCGCTGCACGATGCAGTCGGAGCGCCCGACCATCTCGGTCAGCGTGCGGAAGCCCAGGCGCGCCATGATCTGCCGGAGCTCCTCGGCCACGTAGAAGAAGAAGTTGATGACGTGCTCCGGCGCGCCCGTGAACTTCTTGCGGAGCTCGGGGTCCTGCGTGGCGATGCCGACCGGGCAGGTGTTGAGGTGGCACTTGCGCATCATGATGCAGCCGGTCGCCACGAGCGGCGCCGTCGAGAAGCCGAACTCCTCGGCGCCGAGCAGCGCGGCGAACGCGACGTCGCGGCCCGTCATCAGCTTGCCGTCGGTCTGCACGATGGCGCGGCCGCGGAGCCCGTTCATCACGAGCACCTGGTGCGCCTCGGCGAGGCCGAGCTCCCACGCGACGCCCGCGTGGTGGATCGACGTGAGCGGGGAGGCGCCGGTGCCGCCCGAGTCGCCGCTGATCAGCACCACGTCGGCGTGCGCCTTCACGACGCCCGCGGCGATGGTGCCGACGCCCGCCTCGGCGACGAGCTTCACGCTGATGCGCGCCTTCGAGTTGATGTTCTTCAGGTCGAAGATGAGCTGCGCAAGGTCCTCGATCGAGTAGATGTCGTGGTGCGGCGGCGGCGAGATCAGCGTCACGCCGGGCGTCGAGTGGCGCACCTTCGCGATCACCGCGTCGACCTTGTGGCCCGGGAGCTGGCCGCCCTCGCCGGGCTTGGCCCCCTGCGCCATCTTGATCTGCAGCTCGTCGGCGTTCACGAGGTACTCGGCCGTGACGCCGAACCGCGCCGACGCGACCTGCTTCACAGCGCTCCGCTTCGAGTCGCCGTTCGGCAGCCGCAGGAAGCGCACCGGGTCCTCACCGCCCTCGCCGGTGTTCGACCTCGCGCCGATGCGGTTCATCGCGATCGCGAGGGTCTCGTGCGCCTCCTTCGAGATGCTCCCGAAGGACATGGCGCCCGTGGCGAAGCGCTTCACGATCGAGGCGGCGGGCTCGACCTCCTCGATCGGCACCGGCGGGCCCGCGGGCCTGAAGTCCCACAGGCCGCGGAGCGACATCGGGTGCTCCTGCTGCTCGTTGATGACGGAGGCGTACTCGGCGTAGCTCTTCGCGTCGTCGAGGCGGACCGCCCGCTGGAGCGAGGCGATCGACTGCGGCGTCCAGAGGTGCCGCTCGCCGGACACGCGGAAGTGGTGGTGGCCGCCGACGTCGAGGTGCGCGCGCGACCGCTCGCCGTACGCCGCGTGGTGGCGCGCGAGCGCCTCCTCCGCGATCTCGCGCAGCCCGACGCCGCGGACGCGCGACGCCGTGCCGGTGAAGTACGCGTCGATGACGAGCTGATCGATGCCGATCGCCTCGAAGATCTGCGCGCCCTGGTAGCTGGAGAGCGCGCTGATCCCCATCTTCGACATGATCTTCAGGATGCCCTTCTTGAGCCCCTTCACGTACCGCGAGCCCGCCGCGGTCGGCGAGAGATCGGCGCCGAGGGTCTTGTCGCGGCACATCGCCGCGATCGACTCGAACGCGAGGTACGGGTTCACCGCGCCGGCGCCGTAGCCGATGAGCAGCGCCATGTGGCCGACCTCGCGCGCCTCGCCGGTCTCGACGATGATGCCCGCGCGCGTGCGCGCCCCCTCGTTGATGAGGTGGTGGTGCACGGCGCCCACCGCGAGCAGGCTCGGGATGGGGGCGAGCGTCTCGTCGATGCCGCGGTCGCTGAGGATGAGGATGCTCGCGCCGTCGGCGATCGCGCGGCTCGCGTCCTTGCAGAGCTTCGCGAGCGCGGCGCGCAGGTTGTCCTC
Organism: Sorangium sp. So ce693; assembly: GCF_051521375.1. Taxonomy (NCBI): domain Bacteria; kingdom Pseudomonadati; phylum Myxococcota; order Polyangiales; family Polyangiaceae; genus Sorangium; species Sorangium sp. So ce693. Next base: position 7,548,041 of record NZ_CP150347.1, on the reverse strand, counting down.
CGGGTCGCCGTCGACCGGGAAGTACATGGGGAGCGTGGCCGCGCGGAAGTCGGGGAAGACGTTCTTCCGCAGCTTCGACAGGTCGTCCTGCGTGAGGATCGGGTGCGGCAGCTCGAGCATCCGGCACTGGCGGGGCGTCTCCTCGAGGAGGTTGCCCTCGCCGCCGACGCAGCTCACGAGCGACATCACGATCTCCTCGCGGAGCGGGTCGATCGGCGGGTTCGTGACCTGCGCGAACAGCTGCTTGAAGTAGCGGAAGAGCAGCTGGGGCTTCTCGGAGAGGACGGCGAGCGGGATGTCGATGCCCATCGAGCCCACCGGCTCCTCGCCGAGGGTGGCCATCGGCCCGAGGATCATCCGCAGGTCCTCCTCGGTGTAGCCGAACGCCTGCTGCAGGCCCCGGAGGTCCGCGTGCGGGATGGTGTAGAGGCTCGGCACGTCCTCGAGGGCGCGCAGATCGATCTTGTTCTCGGCGACCCACGCCGCGTACGGCTTCTGCGTCGCGACGCGGCGCTTGATCTCGTCGTCGCTGACGACGCGGCCCTCGGTCGTGTCGACGAGGAACATCTTGCCCGGCTGGAGGCGCCCCTTCTGGATGACGCGCGCCGGCTCGATGTCGAGCACGCCGAACTCGCTCGCGAGCACGACGAGCCCGTCGCTCGTCACGACGTACTTCGCGGGGCGCAGCCCGTTCCGGTCGAGCGTCGCGCCGATCAGCCGTCCGTCCGTGAAGCACAGCGCCGCGGGGCCGTCCCACGGCTCGATCAGACAGCCGTGGTACTCGTAGAACGCCTTCTTCTCGGCCGACATGTCCGGGTCGAGCGCCCAGGCCTCGGGCACGAGCATCATCATCACGTGGGGCAGCGAGCGGCCGCTCGCGAGCAGGAAGTCGACCACGTTGTCGAGCGCCGACGAGTCGGAGCCGCCCGGGCGGATGATCGGCTTGAAGTCCTCGATCGCGTTCGCGAAGACATCGCTCTTCAGCAGCGCCTCGCGCGCCGACATCCACGCGGTGTTGCCGCGCACGGTGTTGATCTCGCCGTTGTGCGCGATGACCCGGTACGGGTGCGCGCGCTCCCACGTGGGGAAGGTGTTCGTGGAGAAGCGCGAGTGCACCATCGCGAGCCGCGACACGGTGCGCTTGTCGGACAGATCGGGGTAGAACGCCGCGACCTGCTCCGCGAGCATCAGGCCCTTGTAGACGACCGTCCGCGACGAGCAGGACGTGATGTAGAAGTCGTCGGCGTTGGCGGCGCGGCCGGCGCGCTTGCGGATCGCATAGAGGACCTGCTCGAAGGACTGGCGAGGCGCGACCCTGCCGATGAAGAGCTGGCGGATCGCGGGGCGCGAGTCGCGCGCGATCGGGCCGAGCGCCGCGTCGTCGATGGGGACGTCGCGCCAGCCGAGGACGCGCTGTCCGTGGTGCACGACCGCGGCCTCGAGGATCGCCTCGCACTGGCGGCGCCGCGACGGGAGCTGGGAGAAGAACGCCGTCGCGACGGCGTAGTCGCCGGGAGCAGGCAGCGCGATGCCAAGCGCGGCCAGGGACGTGGCGTACAGCTCGTGCGGGATCTGGAGGAGGACGCCCGCGCCATCGCCGGTGCAGGGGTCGCAGCCAGCGGCGCCGCGGTGGGTTAGATTTTCGAGGATCTCGAGCGCTTGGCAAACGACCTCGTGCGTCGCTTCACGGCGGAGCGTGGCGACGAATCCGAGACCGCATGCGTCGTGTTCGAAAGCCGGATCGTAAAGACCTTGTCGTTGGGGCAGAGGCATGGTGCTGACTTCACACGCGCGTAGCACATGTGGCACAAGGATTGGAGCCCTAGTTTAATGCGGCGCGCCAGGAGCCGCGGAACCGGGCGCAAAATGGGGGGAGAAGTGTCGCCTTGGCCGGGCGCCGCTCCGCCCGGCGGCGGCGCTCGGCAGTGGACGCCCGTCGTCGGCCGTGGTGTGGGTGGTTGCGGCCGGCGTGCCGGCCCGGCCTCCGGCGGCGCGGTATTCGGATGAAGCTCTTCGCACTCAGCGATCTCCACGTCGGGTATGCGGAGAACCGGTTGGCCATCGAGCGCATCACGCCGCGGCCGAGCGACTGGCTCATCCTCGCCGGTGATCTCGGGGAGACGGAGCAGCACCTCATCTACGTCCTCGAGACCCTGGGCCCGCGGTTCAAGCGGCTCGTGTGGACGCCGGGCAACCACGAGCTCTATACGATGCCGAGTGAGCGCGGCGGTCCGCGCGGCCAGGCACGGTACGAGCGGCTGGTCGAGCTGTGTCGGAGCCGCGGCGTGCTCACGCCGGAAGACCCCTACGTGCTCTGGGACGGCGAGGGCGGACCTCACGTGCTGGCGCCGATGTTCCTGCTCTACGACTACAGCTTCCGGCCGGACGGCGTTCCCGAGCGCGACGCGGTGGCGTGGGCCATGGAGAGCGGCGTCCTCTGCAGCGATGAGGAGCTGCTCGACCCGGCCCCCTACGCGAGCCGGCCCGAGTGGTGCCGGGCCCGCCTCGCCGCGACGGAGGCCCGCCTCGCCGCGATCGGGGGGCGCCCCACGGTGCTCATCAACCACTTCCCGCTGCGCGAAGAGCTCGTGCGGTTGCGGCTCATCCCGCGCTTCTCGATCTGGTGCGGGACGCGCCGCACCCACGACTGGCACACGCGGTTCCGCGCGCGGGTGGTCGTGTCAGGGCACCTCCACATCCCCCGCACCGACTGGATCGACGGTGTTCGTTTCGAGGAGGTGTCGTTCGGCTACCCGCGCCAGCGGCCCGCCGACCGCAGCGCCGACAGCTGCCTGCGGGAGATCCTCCCGGGCCCTGCAGGGGCGGCTCCGCCGAGGATGTAGATGCTCACGATCGGTCCCGGCGCCGCGCACCTCTGGTACGTCTTCTGCGACGCAGCTCGCGACGAGGCGTTGCTCGCGGCGTACCACCGGCTGATGGCGCCTGACGAGGCGGCGCAGCAGGCGCGCTTCCTGTTCGCCGAGAACCGGCACGAGTACCTGCTCACCCGCGCCCTCGTGCGCACGGTCCTCTCGAAGTACGCGAACGTCGCGCCCGAGGCGTGGTCGTTCGTCCGGAACGAATTTGGCCGCCCGCAGATCGCCGGACCTCCGGGGGTGCCGCCGATCCGGTTCAACCTGTCGAACACGCGGGGGCTGATCGCCTGCCTGGTCGCGCTGGATCGCGACGTGGGCGTCGACGTCGAGGACACCGAGCGCGCGAGCAGCGCGGTGGACATCGCCGACCGCTTCTTCTCGCCAGGCGAGGTGAGCGCGCTGCGCGCGCTGCCGCAGGAGAGGCAACGCGCGCGCTTCTTCGAGTACTGGACGCTCAAGGAGTCGTACATCAAGGCGCGCGGGATGGGGCTCGCGATCCCGCTCGATCAGTTCTCGTTCCACCTGGACGACGGGCCGGCGATCGGCATCTCGTTCGATCCGCGGCTCGGCGATGATCGCTCGGCCTGGCAGTTCGCGCTCTACCAGCCCTCGGCGCGGCACACGATGGCCGCCGCGATCCGCAGCGGGGGCGGACCCCCGCTGTCGATCGAGCTGAGGGAGACGGTGCCGCTGCGCGACGGCGGATGAGCGGCGGCTGAGGTCGCCGGCGCGAGGCCGCCGCGCGGCGGCGCCGTCGCGCATCCCTCCCCGGCGGGCCTCCGGCTGGCTGGGCCGGCGCGCCCGCGGCCCCGGCGCGCGGCGCGCGAGGTCAGTCAGGCCGCGCGATCCAGAGCTCGACGTTGCGCCACGAGGGCTCTCCGCGGCCGTCGTCGCCGAAGCCGGAGGTGACGTCCACGATGGCCCGGCGGCGCCCTTCGGCGGCGATCGGATCGTCGTCGACGGCGTAGTCGAGGGCGGCGCCCCGGATGGCGACGAAGCCGTCGTCCTCGTCCCAGATCTCGATGACGCGGACCTGATGGGGGTAGTCGGCGAGCGCGGAGGTCTCGAGCTCCCAGTACGCGTGCCCGCCGGCTGGAGAGACCCGGGTCACCCGGTGCACGTGGGTGTGTCCGGCGAGGTGGAGCAGGACGTTGTCGTAGCCGCCGACGAGCGACTGCCACGCCTCGACGTCGATCGCGCCGGGCACGGCGGGGGTGCCCGTCGCGGCGAAGGAGCCGTCCCCGAGCGAGCGCGAGGCGTGGTGGGACGTGAGGATGACCCACCTGCGCTCGCGCTTCGCGCGGTCGAGCGCGGGCCGGATGAACCGATCGACGTCGTCTTGGAGGATCACGCCGTTCGGCCCGCCCGTCTCGGCGGCCGTATCGAGCACGATGACGCGAAGGGGGGTGTCCTGGATGTCGAACTCGTAGAACGCTTTCCCGTAAGCGCGCTCGTCGGGCCCGATCCCGTGCCCGTCGCCGGTCGCCGCGACCCGATCGAGCAGATCGGGGCGGCTCAGGAGCGCTCTCCTCGGGTCGGGGACGACGTTGCCCGTGATCACCGGAGCGCCGGGGAGAGACCAGTCGCGCGTCCCGCCGTCCGACCAGCTCCCCGTCGCGAGCTCGGCGCGCGTGTGCACCGGGAAGTTCCCCTGGTGCAGGACATCGTGGTTGCCGGTCACCCACCGCCAGGGCATGAGCAGCCCCTCGGCGAAGAACGGATCCTTGGGATCGTTGTCGGGGCCTGGCACGGGGTCGTCGTCAGCGCCCGAGTCGCACTCGACGCGCTCGGCGCCGTCGAGGATGGCCGAGAACCACGCGATCTCGTTCGTCTGCGCGCTGTCGGCGTTGTCGCCGCCGAGCAGGACGAAGTCGATCGGCGTGCTCCGATGGAGCGCGTTGATCGTGCGGACGGCGGCGTTGAGGATCCGGCACTCGTGCCCTTCCTGCGGGCGGAACGCCGACGCGAACACGCCGGGCGAGTCGAAGAGCGCCAGCCGGGCGGGCGACTCGTCGTCTGCGAGCTGGGTGTCGGCGAGGTGGACGAACCTCGTCAGGAGCCTCGACCGCTTGCCGCGCGGCGGTGGAGGGGTGTCGTCGAGCGTCGCGGGGGCGAGCGGCTGCCCCGGCCCGCTCTCGAGCTCGCCGTAGCCCTCCGCGAGCATCTGCTCGATCGCCGCCGGGACAGCGGGGTTCCTGTCCGGTGGATCGGCCACCGCGGCGCGCGGCGCCCAGGTGCGCGCGGTCGTCAGCGGCGGCGCGCCGCGGAGCGCTGGCAGCGGTACCGGCGCAGGGAGCGGCGCCGGAGCGATGGATTCCTCTCCCGCGCACGCCGCGAGCGCAAGAGACGCAAGAAAGAAGCGCGCCGCGGGGCGACCTCGGCGCGCTCGCGCGATCCGCCGCCGACCGGGCTCCAGTGTTGTGACGCCCACCGCTCGTGTCTGGCTCATCGCTTCCTTACATGACAACACGACAGCGCCTGATCAAGAAATGTTCACCCACGCGGTAGCGTTGCCGTTGAGGGCCGGTGCCGACCGAGGAAGAGAGGGTTCGGAACGAGCGTAGTACTTCCCACGTCGCTCAGCGTGGCGCCGCGGAGCGTCACGTCGAGGCGCACGAGCGAGCCGAGCCATGGTAGGGCGGAGCCGCGGCCGGCGCGCCGGCGGCTGCTAGGATGCGGCGCGTCCGAGCCGGAGGCGCTCGTCTCGAGGTCATCTATGGTCATTTCGCGATTCCTGGGTTGCGCGCTCGCGGCGGCGATGCTGGTGAGCTGCAGCGATCCCGAGCCCATCATCGAATACCGCTACAGCGCCTACGAGGGCGACGCCTATCCGGACCGACTCCCTGAGATCACGATTCCGGAGGGCGGAATGGGCGTGGTGAGCGATAGCCTCTCCGATACGATCTCTCTTATCTCGCTGGCGACCGGGGAGCGGTTCGGCGTCCACCCCGTGGGCCGCGATCCCGTGACGATCGACGGGCCTCACCACGTGGCCGTGGACGCCGAGGGCGGCGCGCTCTACGTCGCGCTGTCGTACCCTGACGTCGCCGGCGCGATCGGCCCCCACGCGGTGCACGGCGGGAGCGCGGTGGCGGGCTACGTCCAGAAGCTCGCGCTCGACGATCTGCGCATCCTCGGGCAGGTGCGCGTCGAGGCCAACCCGGGCGACATCGTGATCTCGGACGACGGCCGGCGCGTGGTCGTCTCTCATTTCGATCTGAAACGCGTGCTCGACAACCCCGGCGACGTCGAGGCGGCGCGCTCGTCCCTCGCGGTGATCGATCCCGAGAAGGTCGGGCTCTCGGGATCGTCCGATCCGGTGTTCATTCCGGTCTGCATGGCCGCCCACGGAGTCGCCCTCTCGCGCCCGGACGGCGCCCGCGCCTACGTCGCTTGCTATGGCGAGGACGTGCTCGCGATCGTCGATCTGTCCGATCCTTCCGCCGAGGTGAAGCGCGTGCCCGTGGGGTCTACCTCCAACCCCTCGCCCCATGCCAGCAACTACGGACCCTACGCGGCCGTCATGTCGCCCGACGGGAAGACCATCGCCGTGAGCAGCACGGAGAGCAGGGACGTGCGCTTCTTCGATGTCGCGTCGGAGACGTTCGACGATTCCCGGAAGATCCTCACGATCGGCGCGCCCTACTTCGCCGCGTGGACCCCCGACGGGAGCGCCATCTACGTGCCGACCCAGGTGCCCGACACCATCGTTCGGATCGGCGTCACCCCGGACGACAACGAGGTCGTCACCCGGAACATCGCCGAGGAATGCATGCGGCCGCACCTTGCGCAGCTCGACGAGGAGCACGGGCTCTTCCTCGTCTGCGAGGGCGATCGGAGCACGACGCCCGGCAAGGTGCTCCGGCTGGACCCCGAGACGCTGGAGACGCTCAGCGACACGGAGGTGGGCCTCTATCCCGACGGGCTCGTGCGCGTCGCGCCGGAGGCGCCGTGAGGGCGCCCCTTGGCCTTGCCGCCGCGCTCGCGTGCGCGGCGCTCCTCTGCGGCTGTCCGGGCGATCCCGAGACGAAGGTCGTCGACGCGACGGCCGTCGACCACGGCGCGGCGCTCTTCCGGGACCCATCGATCGCGGAGACGCGCTTCAATCACTATGCCTGCTCGACGTGCCATGAAGCTGCCGCCGGGGACGCGGGCGACGCCATGCTCCCGGGCGCCCCGCTGGCCGGCGCCGTCGAGCGCCCGCATTACTGGGGCGGGCAGGAGGTCGAGCTCCTCGGCGCGATCAACCATTGCCTGTATTACTTCATGACGAAAGATCTGCCCTGGACCGCGGACGATGACGCCGCGCAGGCCATCTATGCGTACCTGGAGTCGCTGCCCAGCGATGGAGGCGCAGCCGAGGCCGTCCCCTTCACGCCGGTCTACGAGCTGAGCCAGATCCCGGCCGGCGACGCGGCAGCCGGCGAACGCATCCACGAGCGCGCCTGTGCCTCGTGTCACGGGCGCGCCCATTCGGGGGAAGGCCGGCTCGTGCCGCGGGCGCCGGCGCTGCCCGAGCAGACGCTCAAGGAGCACCCGCTCGGCGAGTACACGGAGGCCGACCGGCGGCTGGTCTTCATCGAGAAGGTCCGGCACGGCGGGTTCGTCGGCTACGGCGGGCAGATGCCGCCTTTCTCCCGCGAGGTCCTCTCCGATGAGGAGCTCGGCGATCTGCTCTCGTTCTACGGGCTGCCCTGGCCCCCGTGAAGCGCGCCGAGAAAGCCGCGAGGATCGTTGAGATCCTCGACCGATTGTACCCGACCCCGCCCATTCCGCTGGCCCACGACGATCCATATTCGCTGCTCGTCGCGGTGATGCTCAGCGCCCAGACGACGGACAAGATGGTCAACGCGGTGATGCCGGCGCTCCTCGCGCGCGCCCGGACGCCCGCGGCCATGGCGGCGGTGCCCACCGAGGAGATCGCCCAGCTCATCCGGAGGATCGGGTTCGCGCCCACCAAGGCGCGGCGTCTGAAGGAGCTGAGCGAGCGGATCGCGACCGAGCACGGCGGCGTCGTCCCCGCCTCGTTCGAGGCCCTGGAGGCCCTGCCGGGGGTCGGTCACAAGACGGCCTCGGTGGTCATGGCGCAGGCCTTCGGCCACCCCGCCTTCCCGGTCGATACCCACATTCACCGGCTCGCGTTCCGCTGGGGGCTGTCGTCCGGAAGGAACGTCGTCGAGACCGAGAGCGACCTGAAGCGCACGTTCCCACCCGAGCAGTGGAACAAGCTGCACCTGCAGCTCATCTACTTCGGCCGCGAGCACTGCCCGGCGCTGCGCCACGACATGACCGGCTGCCCCATCTGCAGCTGGGCCGCACGCCGACGATGATCGCGGCCCCGCGGCCGCCGGCGACGGGGTGCGGGCACAACGCCTCCGCACAGCGCGGCAGGCTATCGAGGCGGCCGACCTACGTCAAGCACGGTGCAACGTCCCGGCGATCTCATGAGGACGAGCGTCCGCCCGCGTGCTGCGGCGCGAGGCGGCCGGGCGCGGTCGTGTGCGGGGGTGCGGTTCCGGGTCGCCGCCCGCGTGCGGTTCGAGTAAGGCACCTCTGTGACAAAGATTGGATTTGAGATCATCGGGACGGGCCACTACGTGCCCGGAGAACCTGTCACCAACGACGACCTCGCGCGGGTGATCACGACCTCCGACGAGTGGATCTACCAGCGCTCCGGTATCCGCCAGCGGCATTACGCGCCGGATGGCGTGGGGGTGAGCGATCTCGCGTGCGAAGCGGCGAAGCGCGCGATCGAGTCGGCGCGCATCGCGCCGTCGGAGATCGATTACATCCTCTTTGCCACGATGACGCCGGACTATATTTTCCCTGGCTCCGGGGCGCTGCTCGGCGCGAAGCTGGGCATTCCGGGCGTCCCCGCGCTCGACATCCGGCAGCAGTGTGCCGCGATGCTGTTCGGCCTCCAGACGATCGACGGGCTGATCCAGACCGGGGCCGCCAAGACCATCCTGTTCGTGGGCGCAGAGGCGCACGCCGGCTTCATGCCCTGGGAGGACTGGGGGGCGCTCGACCCGAAGAATGGCCGCTCCGCGACGCCGGAGGCGCGGGCGCACGCGGACCGCCACCGGAACCTCGCCGTCCTGTTCGGGGACGGGTCGGGCGCGCTCGTCCTCCGCGCGACCGATCGCGACGCGGGCCTGCGCGGCAACAAGATCTGCTCCGATGGACGCTTCGCCGAGCTCCTCTTCGTGCCGGGCGGCGGCTTCCGCTCGCGCCCGTACTGGAAGCCGACGTCGTTCGACGAGGACCTGCATATCCCCCGCATGGATGGCCGCGAGCTCTTCAAGTTCGCGGTGACCAAGCTCCCGGCGACCGCGCGGGAGCTCTGCGCCTCTCAGGGCCTCGCGATCGAGCAGATCGACGTGTTCCTGGCGCACCAGGCGAACGGGCGGATCAACGAGCACATCCGCAAGGACCTCGGCGTGCCCGTCGAGAAGCTCCCGAGCAACATCGATCGATTCGGCAACACGAGCGGCGCCACCGTGCCCATCCTCGTCGACGAGGAGATGCGCGCCGGAAGGCTGAAGAAAGGGCAACTGGCCATGGTGCTCGCGCTCGGGACCGGCGTCCACTGGGGCTGCGCGCTCTGGAAGCTCTGAGCAGCTGAGCGGCGGCGCCTCGCTCGCAGGCCGTCATCGTCCTCATCGTCGTCGAGCCGCAGCGGTAGCGCGTGGCGTATTGCGTCCGGCGCGGACGCTGCAGAAATTTCGTGCGATCGTGTCGCGACGGATTGCACGTGGCGTATCGCTTGTTACGTTTGTATCAACGCCCGCAGCGGACCCCGTGTTTCCAATGCGATCGACCTGGCGCGGGCGCCACCGGGAAGGGAGCCACCCCAGGGCTCGACTGCACGGCCCCTCCCCGGCCAGCGGCGAATTGCGCACGCAGCACGTAAAGCGCAGCGGGTAGCGCGCAGCAGCTAAAGCGCAGCGCGTGACCTACGTGCGCTACGTGCGGGGGTGTGGTGCGCGTGGGTGTGCGTGAGTGCGTAAGTGCTTGAGCGCGTGTGTTTGAATGTCGTTTTCTGCCGCTCTCGCTCCTACGGTTGTGGGCCATTCACTTCATTGGAGCATGTTTTCACTTGATGGCGAGGACGCAAACTCTTCGCATTGACTCGGACGCGCAATTGTTGAATTTTGCACACTGAGGTGAGTGTGATCGGAGAACACGGAGCGTCGATCTTGAGAGACACGCCGACCCAGCTTGGGCTCGGCCGGTATCGTCCCATCGCGAAGCTCGGCCGCGGCGGGATGGCAGACGTCTTCCTCGCGATGGCTCACGGGCCCGCTTCGGTGAACAAGCTGGTCGTCGTCAAGCGTCTCCGCAGCTCCGGGGACGAGGAGGATCGCCAGGTCCTCATGTTCATGGACGAGGCCAAGCTCTCGGCCCGCATGAACCACCCGAATGTCGTCCAGACCTACGAGGTTGGCAGCGACCGGGACGGCTACTTCATTGTGATGGAGTACCTGGAGGGCCAGACGCTGAAGCGCATCATGAAGGCGGCTGTCGAGCGGGAGTCCGGTACGGGTGGGCTCGTCCGCGGCACGTGGATCCGGATCGTCGCCGAGGTGCTGCGCGGGCTCCATTACGCGCATGAGCTCTGCGATTTCGATGGTCGTCCTCTCGGCATCGTGCATCGCGACGTCTCGCCGCACAACATCTTCGTTACCTACGACGGCGCGGTGAAGCTCGTGGATTTCGGCGTGGCCAAGGCCGTCGTCAACGCCTCCAGCACCGAGAGCGGGACCTTCAAGGGCAAGCTGACGTATATGGCGCCCGAGCAGGTCACGGCGGGCAAGACGGTGGACCGCCGCGCGGACATCTTCGCGGTCGGCGTCGTGCTCTGGGAGCTCCTCGCCGGGCGGCGGCTGTTCGAGGGCGATCAGATCACCGTGATGCACCAGCTCCTGCTGGGGAAGATCCCGCGGCTCTCCACCATCGTGCCGGGGATCCCCATCGCGCTCGATCAGATCGCCGCAAAGGCCCTCGAGCGCGAGCCATCGAAGCGCTTCGCGACGGCGCAGGAGATGTGCGATGTGCTCGAGAACTACCTTCAGTGGTCGGGCGAGGACGTCCGCAGCGAGTTCCTCGGCGCCTGCATGCGGGGGATCTTCGCCGAGAGCCGGGCCTCCATACGCCAGCAGATCAAGGCGCAGATCGAGCGGGTGGCCAGCGCGTCGCTGCTGGGCGACGCCTCCAGCCAGGTGACGATGAGCGGCATCGGCCTCGCGATGGCCCCCTCGAGCTCCGGCTCGGGCAGCAGGCTCCCCTATGTCGGTGAGTCCAGCCGGTCGGGCGTCGAGCGCATGTCAAGCGTCGAGCGGCCGTCGGGCGTCGAGCGGCCCAGGACGCCCGTGAGTGATTCGGTGAGCCTGCGAGCGACCACGTCGGGCCCCGTGTCGGCCTCGAAGCGCGGTTACTTCATCGGCGCGTCCGCCCTGACCGCGCTGGTCGCGCTGGTCGGCGGCGCGGTTCACGTCGCGAACAAGGGCGCGCCCGCCCTCGACGCTCCTGCGGCCGCGGTCGCCTCGCACGGCGCCGAGGCCGAGGAGGCCGTCGAGAAGAAGATCGAGGAGGGCCCCAAGGCGAGCGTGGTGATCTCGAGCGATCCGCCCGACGCGATCGTGAGCTGGAAGGGAAAAACGCTCGGCAAGACGCCGCTCAAGACCGAGCTGCCCGTGGGCACGCAGGTCGTGGTCGTGTCGAGGTCCGACTGCTTCGATGAGACGCTCATGCTGGCGCTCTCACCCGCGGAGGCCGTGGAGCGCTCCGTCAAGCTGCGCCCCAAGGACTTCGCGCATTGATGATCCGGGGGGCATCCGGCGTCTGCGACCGGAGGCACCCTGAGACCGCGGCTAGGTTGACGACCTCACGGGGGTCATGAGCCGTGATGGAGGTAGGCGATCACCTTGGTGACGCCGTCGGCGTCCATGGCCTCCTTCACCGCCTCGGTCGCCTCCTTCACGCTGGCGACGTTGCCTTGCAGCGTGACCACGCCGTCGCGCACCGTGACGTGCAGCTTCTTCACCGCGTCGTGTTTGCTGTCCGCGAGCTTGCCGCCGACCGCGTTGCGGAGCGTCTCGTCGGACGGGCGCGCGCCGGTTTGCTTCGCCTCCTTCGTGGCGATGACCGAGCCGTCGCGGCCGAAGGTGACCTGATAGTCGTTGTCCTTCGCCGCCTTCGTCCACTCGTCACGCTCCATCGCGGCGGCATTCGCGTCCTGCTTCTTGGCTCCCTCAGCCTGGCCTTGTTGTGGCGACTGCGGTGCGGCCTTGTCCTTGGGAGCGGCGGGCGGCGCCGACTGCGGGCGCGCGCCCTGGTTGTCCTTGAGCGCACCGGTCTGCGCGCCGACCCTGTTCATCTGGTCGTTGATGTCGCGGCCCGCCTGGTGCCCTCGCTCGGCGAGCTGGTTTGCCTTTTCGCCCACGCGCTCGGCCTTCTCGCGCGTCTCCTGGCCGAGCTGCTGACCCTCCCGGGCGAGCTGCTCTGCCTTGTCACCCGCGCGCCCGGCCTGCTCTTTCGCCTCCTTGCCGAGCTCCTTGCCCTCCTGGGCGAGCTGCTCCGCCTTTTCGCCCACGCGCCCCGCCTGCTCGCGCAGGTCTTTGCTGGGCGCCTGGTTCGGGCCCGGAGGCGGTTCGCCTCTCCTGGCCGTCTGGTTCGCGGGCTCGCGGACCGCTCCTTCAGCTCTCTCGCTCTCGCTCCTGCAGGCCGTGCCGGCGAGCGCGAGCGCGAGGACGGTTGGGCCGGAGAACCCGCGTATTCTGCTCATCGTGCAGCGATAGCTCATGGTGCATCTCCAGGTGCACACCGAGGCAGACGTCGTGCCAGGGACTCGGTCGTTCCCGGCCGCCCGGGAACAACGGCGCGCCGCGCGTGTCGACGGGGGCATGCCGAGACCCTCCCTGGCCACCGCGCGGCGGCGGCACCGGACACCGGACGAGCGCTCCGGCCCCACGCATCGTAGTAGGCTCGAGGTCGTGAGCGCGGCGCCGCCGGAACCCGCCCTGCCTGACGCCCCGCCCGGACAGCGCTCCGCGCCCGATCTCCTCTCGCACCGGCCGGCGCTCCGGGTCGACGCGCGGGCGGTCAAGGAGTCGCTGGCGTTCGCGTTCGCGGGCGGCGCGCCCGCGGGGGCGTTCGAGCGGCACGTCGAGTCGGCGTCGCTGCCCGCGTCGACGTGGGATCCAGCCCGCTTCGCGCAGCACGTCTTCCTGCGCGAGCTCATCGTGGGCTGCCTCCATTTCACGAGCGATGGCCGCTCGTACATCCCGAGCCCGGCGCTGCTGGGCCGCGCCCTCTCCCAGCCGCCGAGCGATCGCGACACGGTCGAGCTCCGGCGCGCGATCTTCCGCGAGCTCACCGGGTCGGAGGCGCAGCGCCGCGATCTCGAGCGCGCCTACGCGGCGCTGCGCCGCTGGGTGGCCCAGCTCGAGACGATCCCCATCTCTCGCGGCGAAGGCAGCCGGCGCCGGCTGGACATCCTCGCCGCCGCCAAGGACGCGTTCGACGCGCTCGCGGGTGGGTTCGCGGGCGCTCGCTCGGGCCTGTCGCGGCTCTCGGCGTTCGGCGCGGCCGTGCGCGAGACCGAGGCGTACCGCCGCCTCGCGGATCTGCTCGCGTACGATGAGGAGATCGCGACGCTGGATGTCCGGATCCGCGTCGGCTCCGACGGCCATGTCCGCGACCTGCGCGCCCTGTCGATCCGCGAGAACAGCGAGAACCGCTTCTACCAGTCGCCGCTCGGGCGCTTCGTCACGAAGCTCGTGATGCTGTGGAGGGGGTACCGGTTCAGCGACGACGAGCTGCTCACCCGCCACGTCAACAGCGTCTTCGACGGCATCGAGGACGATCTCGTCGCGCTCGTCCAGCTGATCGGAGATCTCGAGTTCTACCTCGCCGGCCTCGCGCTGCGCGACCGCGCCCGCGCGGCCGGGCTCGCCGTCTGCCTGCCCGAGCTCGCCTCGCCGGGCTTCTCCGATGGCGCGCACGGCGCGCACGGCGCGCGCGGCGAGGGCCCAGGGCGCGAGCTCAAGGGGCTGTTCAACCCGCTCCTCTTGGCGAGCTCGGCGAGCACGGTCCCGTGCGACATCGCGACGGATCACCACGACGCGACCGTCATCGTGACCGGGCCGAACTCGGGGGGGAAGACCCGGCTGCTCGAGGCGCTCTCGCTGGCCCAGATGATGGGGCAGGCGGGCTTCTTCGTGCCCGCCGCGGAGGCGCGCCTCTCGCCGTGCCACGGGCTCTTCGTGTCGCTGATCGAGCAGGCGCAGGCCGATCAGAGCGAGGGCCGCCTCGGGATGGAGCTGCTCCGCATCAGGTCGCTGTTCGAGGCGATGCAGGTCGGCGACATGGTGGTGCTCGACGAGCTCTGCTCCGGCACGAACCCGTCGGAAGGCGAGGAGATCTTCCAGCTCGTGATCTCGCTCCTCTCGGAGCTCCGCCCTCAGGCCTTCATCACGACGCACTTCCTCGAGCTCGCGGCGCGGCTCGAGCGGGAGCGGCCGGTCGATCGGCTGGTGTTCCTGCAGGTCGAGCTCGACGCGCAGCAGTGGCCGACGTACCAGTTCGTCGATGGGGTCGCCCGGACCTCGCTCGCGCACCGGACGGCGGCGCGGCTCGGGGTCACGCGCGAGGAGCTCGTCGCCCTCGTCGAGCGCAGCAAGCGCGCGCACCGCCGCCGCGGGGTCGAGCCCGCCTGAGCGCGGTCACGCTCGCGGTGGCGGGGGAAATCTGGTTGTATGCGCCGCCATGGAGTATCGACCTCTTGGCAGGACGGGTTTCCGCGTCTCCTCGGTGAGCTTCGGGGCCTGGGCGATCGGGGGTACCTGGGGCGACGTCGACGACAAGGAGTCGCTCGCGGCGTTGCACCGGGCCGCCGATCGCGGCGTGAATTTCTTCGACACAGCGGACGTGTACGGGGACGGCCGGAGCGAGCGGCTGCTCGCGCGCCTCAGGCGCGAGCGGCGCGAGGAGATCGTCGTCGCGACGAAGGCGGGCCGGCGGCTGAGCCCGCACACGGCGGCGAGCTACGACGAGAGGAACTTCACGGCCTTCATCGATCGCAGCCTGAAGAACCTCGAGACGGACGCGCTCGACCTCGTCCAGCTGCACTGCCCGCCGACGGACGTCTACTATCGACCCGAGGTGTTTGACGTCCTCGATCGGCTCGTGAAGGCGGGCAAGATCCGGTTTTACGGCGTCAGCGTCGAGCGGGTGGAAGAGGCGCTCAAGGCCATCGAGTACCCCGGCGTGCAGTCGGTGCAGATCATCTACAACGTCCTCCGGCAGCGCCCGGCCGAGCTCTTCTTCCCCGAGGCGAAGCGCCGGCAGGTCGGGATCCTGGCGCGACTGCCGCTCTCCTCGGGGCTGCTCACCGGCAAGATGAGCGCAGCGACCCGGTTCGCGGCCGACGATCACCGCAATTTCAACCGCGAGGGCGCCGCGTTCGACAAGGGCGAGACGTTCTCGGGCGTCGACTACAACCTGGGCCTCGAGGTCGTCGAGGAGCTCCGCCCGCTCGTGCCCGCCGGCGTGAGCATGGGCGCGTGGACGATGCGCTGGATCCTGATGCAGGACGCGGTGACGTGCGTGATCCCCGGCGCGAAGCGGCCCGATCAGGTGGATGAGAACGCGGGCGCGGCGGACCTGCCGCCGGTGCCGCAGGAGACCATGGCGAAGATCCGCGAGATCTACGACCGGCGGCTCCGGCCTCGGGTTCACCAGCTCTGGTAGACGCCGCCCGGGCGAACGCTCACAGGAGGCGCGGCAACAGCCATCCAGCGAACGAGATGAGGGCCGCCGTGCCGAAGAGCGGCCCCAGCCCCCGGATCTCGAAATCGTCGATCAGCTTGTCGGTGGCGTAGAGCAGCACCGAGTTCACGACCAGGCCGAAGAGGAGATACGCGAGGCCCAGCGTGAGGATGGCGGCGGGCAGGAGCGCCACCGCGACCAGGAACTTCACGAGCCAGCCGAGCAGGAGGTTGAGGAGCGTGAACACGGCGGCGACGACGAGCGCCGTCTGGGTCGTGCGGATCCGCACGCCGGGCAGGATCTTCGTTCCGACGAGGACCGCGAGGCCCGCGGCGAGTGCCTGGATGATGAGCGCCTTCATGACCACCTCCCTGGGCCGGCACCGCTCCGGGCGGGCCGGCGTTCGCACCTTCCTCGTGACCCAGGCAGGTGCCGGGCGCAACCTCGTCCGGCGTGTCGCGGGCGGAGCCGGCGCGCGGCCTCCGCCCCCGGCTCATTCCTTCGGCTTGTCGCCGCCGAGCAGCTCGCCGATGGCGGGGGCGCCGCCCGGGCCGAGGGCCTGCGTGCTCTCGATGAGGTGGATCAGGAACTGGCGGTTGTCCGTCACCGACAGGTTCTGGAGCTCGAGCGCGCCGATGCGGTCCTCGGGGGTGAAATAGGCCTCCTCGACCTTCTCCATCGAGAGCTTGTGCGGCGCATAGGCCATGTAGTCGGCGCGCGTATTGAGGATGTTGTAATCGTCGCCGCGGCGCAGCTCGAGCGTCACCTCGCCGGTCACGCCGGGGGCGATCCAGCGCGAGAGCGCGTCCTTCAGCATCATGGCCTCGGGGTCGTACCACTTGCCCTCGTAGAGCAGACGCCCGAGGCGCCGTCCCTGGGTGAAGTACACGTCGAGGGTGTTCTCGTTGTGAATGGCGGACAGGAGCCGCTCGTAGACAGCGTGGAGCAGGGCCATGCCCGGCGCCTCGTAGATGCCGCGGCTCTTCGCGTCGATCACCCGGTTCTCGATCTGGTCGCTCATGCCGAGGCCGTGGCGTCCGCCGATCCGGTTGCACTCGACGAACAGCTCGAACAGGGAGCCGAAGCGCTTGCCGTTGATCGTCGTCGGGACGCCGCGCTCGAACCCGAGCGTCACCGTCTCGGCCTCGATGGCGACCTCCGGCCGGAAGGAGGCGACGCCCATGATGGGCTGGACGATCTTGATCCCGGTGTTCAGGTGCTCGAGGTCCTTCGCCTCGTGCGTCGCGCCGAGCACGTTGGCGTCGGTGCTGTACGCCTTCTCCGTCCCCATGCGGTAGGGCAGCCCGTGGAGCTCGAGGTACTCGCTCATCTCCTTGCGCCCGCCGAGCTCTCCCACGAACCTCGGGTCGAGCCAGGGCTTGTAGATCTTGAGAGAGGGGTCGACGAAGATGCCATAGCGGTAGAACCGCTGGATGTCGTTGCCCTTGTGCGTGCTTCCGTCGCCGAAGACGTGGACGTCGTCGTCGCGCATCGCGCGGACGATCGCGGTCGTTGTCACCGCGCGGCCGAGCGGCGTGGTGTTGAAGTACTTCTTGCCGCCCGTCGAGAGGTGGAAGGCGCCGCACTGGATGGCGAGGATGCCCTCGCGGACGAGCGCCTCGCGACAGTCCACCAGCTTGGCGGAGACCGCGCCGTGCTGCAGGGCGATCGGCGGGATGTCGCCGGGGGAGTCCTCGTCCGGCTGCGCCAGATCGGCGGTGTACGCGTGCACCTTGAGCCCGTTGCGCGAGAGCCACGCCACCGCGCAGCGCGTGTCGAGACCGCCCGAGAACGCGATGCCGAGGTGGGTGCCCGGCGGGGGGAGTGAACGGAAGATCCTGCTCATGGCGGCGCAGCATAATCGCAACGCCCGCGAGCACGCGAGCGGAGATCGCGGGGCGGCGGAGGCGCGTGACGGTGCGTGCACGCGCGCGCCGTCAGGCATCTCCGCCATCTCCGCCCGCCCGCTCCGCCGGGACGGCGCGGCCGCGCGATGCGCGATGTCGGCCCGTCCGCCTGCCCCCGCGCGCGCCGGCTGGCGGACGGCGCCTCCGCCGGAAACGCGCTGGCCTGCACGAAACGGCGCAGACCGGGCCTCATCGGACTAGGATGGAGGACACCGTGCCACGCGAGCCCTGCTCGCCAACGAGGTGCAAGTCCATGCCGAAGCTGTCGTACGCCGAGATCGCCCGGATCGAGGAGCGCCGGCTGGCGGTCGGCACCGCCGCCGTTGTCGCTTGCGCGGAGCCCATCGGGGGCGGGTGGATGGCCTTCGATGGAGAGGGCTCCTGGGGCAACTTCGCTGTCGGGCTCGGGCTCGACGGGCCCGTCTCCGGCGAGGATCTCGATCGCCTCGTGCGGTTCTACGCGGCGCGCGGCGCGGAGCCGCAGATACAGGTCTGCCCCTTCGCGCACGGGTCGCTCGTGCGCGGCCTCGCCGATCGAGGGTTCGTGCTGCGCGAGTTCGAGAACGTGCTGGCGCGCGAGCTCGCGCCGGACGAGGACCTCCGCGCGCTGGTGCCGCGTGGTGGCCCCGAGGGGCTGGAGATCGTGCGCATCGATCCGGGCGACGAGGCGCAGGTCCGGGTGTTCATCGAGATCGCGACGAGCGGCTTCCGGCCTGACGACGCGCCGCTGTCGCCGGCGCTCTTCGAGATCACGCGCCGCCTGGTCGCGCACCCCGGATGCGACTCGTACCTGGCGCTCGTGAACGGCGAGCCCGCCGGCGGCGGCAGCGTGGAGATCCACGGCGAGGGCGCCGCGCTCTTCGGCGCCTCGGTGCTCCCCCGGTTCCGCGAGCGCGGCATCCAGCAGGCGCTCATCACCCGCCGCCTGGAGCGGGTGCGCGAGCAGGGTTGCCAGCTGGCGTGCATCAGCGCGAGCCCCGGTATCCCCACGGAGCGCAACGCGATGCGGCTCGGCTTCTTCATGGCGTACAGCAAGGGGATCTTCACGCGGCGGAGCGAGAGCCCAGAGTCGCCTGCCTGAGCCCTTCCCGGGCGCCCCGGGCCTCGCCGGCGGCGCACCTTTCAGGCGTGCAGCGCTGATCGTGCAGAATCGAAATGATCGCCCGGGACATCCATCCGAAATGCCCGACCATGACGGAAGTCCGCCATGGCACGCCTCATGCTGATATTCCGGTTCAGCGTCGCTGGCGTGGCCTCTCCCCCCCCCGAGGCCCCGGCGGCGCTTTTTCATTTTGTGGCCTGACGCGAATCGAACGGGCCCTCATCGCCTTTCGGAAGATCAGCAATCCTCCAGCCGGGAAGAGCGGACTCCCCTCAACGCCCGCTCCGAGCGAGGGAGTGCTCCCCGCCGCGCCGGTGGGCGTGGAGGGTCCGTTGGTTCATGAAGCAGACGTGAGGCCCTGAGCGAGGGAGCGCGCCGTTCCGCGCTTACGCGGTGCGGCCCATTCCCTCACCCGGGGCGGGGCAACCTCGATTTCGCCCCGGCGCCCCGCTTTACCTTTACCGCTCGACCGTCACCGCCCGCCGCTCCGCTGCAGCTCGGTCACGGCGTTCCTCACGAGCCGGAGCCCCACGTTGTCGTCCTGCGACAGGATCGACTCCGGATGGAACTGAACCGCCGCGAGCGGCAGCTCCGTGTGCTCGATCGCCATCACGACCCCATCCTCGGTCTCGGCCGTGACCTTCAGCGACGCAGGGAGCGCGTCGCGCAACGCGTAGAGCGAGTGGTAGCGCCCCGCGCGGAACTCGCGCGGCAGCCCCTCGAAGAGGCGCCCGCCGAGCACGCGCACGTTGGAGGCCTTGCCGTGCATCGGGTAGTCGAGGACGCCGAGCTTGCCGCCGAAGTGCTCGACCATGCCCTGCAGGCCGAGGCAGACGCCGAAGACGGGCAGCCGCCGCTCGAGCAGCGCCGCGAGCGTGCCCGAGAGATCGAAATCGCTCGGAGTGCCAGGGCCGGGCGAGAGCACCACGAGGTCGGGAGCGTAGGCGTCGAGCTCCTCGAGAGGGAAGCCGGCGCGGAGCGTCACCACCTCGGCGCCCGTCTGCCGGAGGTAGTTGGCCAGCGTGTGCACGAACGAGTCCTGGTGATCCACGAGGAGGACCTTGCGCGTGCCGCCAGGCACCGGGTGGATGGCCGCCGGAGGCGGCGTGGGGATGCCGCGCGGCCTCCGGATCGCGTCGAGGAGCGCCGACGCCTTCACCTGGGTCTCGCGCTCCTCCTCGTCGGGATCGGAGTCGAAGAGCAGCGTCGCGCCGACCCGGACCTGGGCCACGCCGTCCTTGACCCGGATCGTGCGCAGCGTGAGCCCCGTGTTCATGCTGCCGTCGAAGCCGACGATCCCGACCGCCGCCCCGTACCACGCGCGCGGCGAGCGCTCGTGATCCTCGATGAACTGCATGGCCCAGGCCTTCGGCGCCCCCGTGACCGTGACCGCCCACGTGTGCGCGAGGAACGCGTCGAGCGCGTCGTAGCCGTCGCGCAGGCGGCCCTCGATGTGATCGACCGTGTGGATCAGCCGCGAGTACATCTCGATCTGCCGGCGCCCGATCACCCGCACGCTCCCCGGCACGCAGATGCGGGACTTGTCGTTGCGATCGACGTCGGTGCACATGGTGAGCTCCGACTCGTCCTTCGCGGACGCGAGCAGGCGCGCGATCTGCGCGGCGTCGGCGAGCGGGTCGCTGCCGCGCGGGATCGTGCCCGAGATGGGGCAGGTCTCGACGCGATTGCCCTCGACGCGGACGTACATCTCCGGCGAGGCGCCGATGAGATACTCGGCGTTGCCGAGGTTCATCAAAAAGCCGTAGGGCGCCGGGTTGCGCTCCCGCAGGCGGTAAAACAGCTCCGTGGGCGCGACCGGGCACGGCTCGTGGAGCGTCTGTCCCGGCACGACCTCGAAGAGATCGCCCCGCTTGAAGGACTCGCGCGCCACCCGGACGAGCTCGGCGTACTCGCCCGGCGCGTACTCGTTCTGGGGCGCGCGGTCGGCGCCGACATAGGCGCGCGTCGCGCCCTCGCGCGGCAGCCCGTCGGTCGAGCGATCTCCGAATTTCAGCTCGTAGCGCGTGCGCGTCGCGCGCTCGCGGCGGTGGTCGACGGCGACGATCTCGTCGGGGAGGTAGAGGACGAGATCCCGCTGATCCGCCGGGCGCTCCAGGCGGAGCCGGATGGGCTCGAACTGGAAGGCGAGATCGTACGCGAACGCGCCGTAGAGCCCGAAGAGCGGGTCGCCCGGGACCCCGAAGAGCTCGATGAGCCGGCGCAGCACCGAGAAGATGGACGGCTGCCGGCTGCGCAGCTCCTCCGGCACCCGCTCGCCCGGCGGCCGGACCGCGCCGACCACCTCGTCGCTGCGCCGCTCGAGGGCCGCGACAGCGTCGAGATCCCGGAGGGCCTCGTCGATGGCCGGCAGCAGAACGCGCCCGCGCTCGTTCAGCGCGGTGAACCGGAAGTCGCGGCCCCGGGAGACGAGCACGAGCGGCGGATCGATGAAGCCGATGTCCCAGCGCGTGTACCGGCCCGGGACCTCGTAGCTGGACGCCAGGACCACGCCCAGGTGGCTGTCGAGCGCCTCGACGATGGGCTGGATGGCGCCGTCGACGGCGAGGTCCTCGACCGTCCGCCGCACCGCGACGCCTCTCCGCGTAATGTTGCTGTCTCGTTTCACGACCGCGTCTCCTTATGCGATGAGTATACGCGGTGCGGCATGCGCGCCGTACCAGCATCTTTGCCGCATGCACGTCTCCGTCGGGCGCGTTATCCGCGGTGCGCACTCGTCGCGCGCACTTCTTGCGCGGACGCCCGGCCACCGTCCGCGGCGCGCTCCGCGAGGTAGATGGCGCGGAGCAGGGGGAAGCTCTTGACGAGGACCTCCTCGTACTCGGCTTCCGCGCTGGACTCCGCGACCACCGCGCCGCCGCTGCCGAAGCTGAGCCCCCGGCCGTCGGCGACGAGGGTCCGTATGGCGATGTTCATGTCCATGGGGCCCTCGTAGGCGAGGTACCCGATCGAGCCCGTGTACACGCCCCGCGTGCGCCGCTCCAGGGCGTCGATGATCGAGATCGTCCGGTGCTTCGGCGCGCCGGTGATGGATCCGCCGGGGAAACACGCCTCGATCGCGTCGAGCGCGCCCTTCCCCTCGCGCAGCGCGCCCGTGACCACCGACGAGAGCTGGAGCAGGGTCGCGTGCTCGGTGATCCGCTGGAGCGCCTCGACGTCGATCGAGCCCATGGCGCAGACGCGGCTGAGGTCGTTGCGGACGAGGTCGGTGATCATGAGGAGCTCGGAGCGGTCCTTGTCGCTGGTCGCGAGATCGCGGCGCAGGGCGAGGGTCTCTTCCTCGGTGGCGCCCTTCGGCCGCGTCCCCTTGATGGGCTCGCTGCGCACCCGCCGCTCCCGGTCGACCGCGAGGAACCGCTCCGGCGAGGACGACAGCACCGCGCCCTCCGGCAGCTTGAGGAAGGCCGAGAACTGCGCGGGGTTCGTGCGGCGCAGGACGCGGTAGAGGGCGAACGGCTCCAGCGAGGTCGGCACGTGGAACTCGTTCGTGAGGCACACCTCGTACGTCTCGCCCTCGCGGATCTCGCGGAGGATGGCCTCGATGGCCTCGAGGTGCTCCCGGCGCGAGAGGCGCGGTGCGTGCGTGAGCCGGTCGGCGAAGCCCTCCGGGACAGGCGGCAGGAGCGGCTCCGAGAGCGCCGGGAGATCGTGCAGCCGCGCCGCGATCTCGTCCAGCCACGGTGCGGACGAGGGCGGCGCAGGCCTCGCAGGCTCGTCGCCGTCGATCGCGTCGATCGCGTCGATCGCGCACGCGTATACCGCGCGCTCGACGTGGTCGAAGGCAAGGATCCGCCGCGCGATCATCATCGCGCTGTCCGGGAGCGCGCGGCGCGGGTGGGCGGACGCGCCGAAGCCGAGGTGCTCCTTCAGCTCGTAGCCGAGGTAGCCCACGAGGCCCCCCGTGAAGTGGAAGGGCAGGCCGCTGGGATCGAGCGACACCGACGCCAGCTCCCGCCGGAGCGCGGCGAACGGGCTCCCCTCGGACGTGGTCGAGGTAAGGGCGTCTCCGGGGCCGCCGGCGCTCCACCGCGTCACGGCGGCGCCGCGGCTCTCGATGGCCTCGGTCGCGCTCCCCATGAACGAGAAGCGCCCGTCACGGCCTGTCGCGCTCGAGTCGAGCCAGAACGCGTAAGGGGCCGCGGCGAAGAGCCCGGCGAAGGCCCGCTCGGGATCGACCCACGGGAGCCGGAGGTGACGCACGCGCCCGCGTCGCCGCGCGCCCGCCGGCGCGCCCGGCGCGCAGCCGCCCAGCGCGCCTGCGGAGAGGCCCGGCGCGCGTGCGCTCCGGTGGAGCGCCGCGCGCCTCCGGTCGCGCGGCGTGTTCAGGGCGATATCTCTGAAATTGCGGATGATCCTCCTGCCGTGCTCGGTGCCGATCGACTCGGGGTGAAACTGCACGCCGTAGAACGGCCGGTCCTTGATCTTGAGGGCCATGATGAGCCCGTCGCCGCGCGTCCGCGCGGTCACCTGGATCTCCGCCGGCAGCCCGCCGTCACCGACGATGAGCGAGTGGTAGCGCACCGCCTGGAACGGGCTGGGCACGCCCTCGAAGAGCCCGGCGCCGTCGTGCTCGATCTCGACGATCTTGCCGTGCATGACCCGCGGGGCGTGCTGGACGCGCCCGCCGAAGCGCGCGGCGAGCCCCTGGTGGCCAAGGCAGACGCCGAGGATCGGCGTCCCGGCGAGCGCCTCGATCACCTCGGCGCAGACGCCGAAATCGGCCCGGCGCTCCGGGCGGCCGGGGCCGGGCGAGATGACGATGCCGTCGAGCTCCAGGCCCTCGATCTCGGCGAGCGAGAGGCTGTCGTTCCTGACGATGATCGGCTCCTCGCCGTTCGCCTCCCAGAGGTACTGCCCGAGGATGTGGGTGTACGAGTCGTAGTTGTCGATGAGGAGTGTCTTCACGGCGAAGCTCGCCTTGGGGCCCGCATCGAGGCCGTCAACGCGGGCGAGCCGGCGCGGATCCCGGCTCGGGTGAGGCGCGCCGGCGGCGGGCGCGGCATCAGGGGCGGATGATGGCCGCGAGCATGGCCTGGAGCTTGAGCTGCGTCTCGACCAGCTCGGCGTCCGGGCTCGAGCCCGCGACGACCCCGACGCCCGCGACCATCCGCGCGCGCGCGCCGTCGACGGTGGCGCTGCGGATGCCGATGAACCAGTCGCCGTCGCCGCGGGCGTCGACCCAGCCCACGAGCCCCGCGTAGAGCCCGCGCCGGATGCCCTCGTGCGCGCCCAGCCAGGCCTCCGCCGCCTCGCGCGGCGTGCCGCACACGGCGGGCGTCGGGTGCAGCCGCGCGGCGAGCGTGAGGGCGTCCGGCGCCGCCTCCGCGAGCTGGCCGTGGATCGGGGTGCCGAGGTGCATCACGTTGCGGAGGCTCAGGATCGACGGCTCGCTGGGGACCTCGAGCGACGCGCACTCCGGCGCGAGCGCGGCGGCCACGGCGTCGACAACGAAGCGGTGCTCGCGCTGGTCCTTGGCCGAGCGCCGCAGGACCTCGGCGAACCGGCGGTCGGCGTCGACGTCGGCGGAGACCGCGTAGGTGCCGGCGAGGGGGTGCGAGGAGACGGCGCGCCCGCGCCGCGAGAGCAGGAGCTCGGGGCTCGCGCCGAGGAAGCCGTCGACGTGGAAGATCGCGCACGAGGGGTAGAGCGCGGTCAGGCGGCGCAGGACCTCCTCGACGACGATGGGGCGGTTCGCCTCGACGTCGACAGCGCGCGCCAGCACGACCTTGGAGAGGGCCCCCTGCTGGATGTCGGCCACCGCGCGCGCGACGCGCCCGCACCACTCCTCGTGGGGGAGCGCCGAGCGGAGCGTGAAGCTGTCGGGCGAGCGCCGGTGGCCCTCGGCTCGCTCCAGGTGCGGCGCGGGGGCGGCGCCCTCGCCGATCGTGGTGACCCACGCGGTCCCGTCGGAAGCCGCGCCGACGATCTGGGCCGGCACGACGAGCGCGGCCGGCTCCGTCCGGTCGAACGGCAGGGCGCCGAGCGCCACCGGGCCGCAACCCGGGCGGCCAACGGCGTCGGCGGCCTCGATCGAGGCGAGCGCCTCCTTGATCCACGCCACGCCGCCCTCGATGCCCTGCGGCAGCTCCAGGCGGGCGGCGACCCCGTGCGCGACCAGCTGGGTGCCGGGGTGCAGCCAGACGCGCGCGCCGTCTCCCATGAGCGACGAGACGCCGCCGGGCAGCTTGGCGAGCGTGTCGGCGTCGAGCCGGAAGGTGCGGGCGACGAGCCGCGCCGCCTGGCGGGGGGCGTCGGCCGAGGAGGAGAACGTCAGGGGAGTCATGCACCGCCGTGCGCAGGCCGGTTCGGGCTCGTCCTGCTCGGCAGGACCAGCCTGGAGCCAGCAGGCCACGAGCCCGCGGCACCGTGCCGGATCGCGAGCGCCGGCCACGCAGCATCGGCTCTACCGCCTCCGGAAAGGCTCCGCAAGCGCAAAGCAGCCCACGTTCTGGGCGCGGGCGACGCGCGTTCTGCCGCTGAAATCGCGCTTCGAGGCGAGGTGGCGGCGTCGGCGCGCGAGCGCGCACGCATTGCGCGCGTTGTCTCCTCGCGCTGCAGGCGCATCGCGTTTCCGTGCGCTGCAGGCGTATCGCGTTTCCTCACCTCATCTCGCCGCCAGCGCGCGTCGTGTCCCCGCGCGGCGCATCTCCCTTCGCGCCACGCGCCTTCTCCACGCGTCGTGTGCGGCGCGCGGCGCGCTGTCTGCTGTGCTGCGCTCGCTGCCCGCGATCGGCGAGCAGCGAGCAGCAAGCAGCGAGCAGCGAGCAGCGAGCAGCGAGCAGCGAGCAGCGAGCAGAGCAGTGCCGAGCAGCGCGCGCTCCGTCCCGTCTGTGATCGACGGCTCTTTCCTGGGTTTTTTACCCATGGAGAGGCGGCGCGAACCCTTGCCCCCGAGCGCGCATCTGGTCGATGCTGCCCCGGGCGCTCGCCCTTCGCGGCGCGCGCGTGAGCGGCACGTCTCGATAGCTCTGCCGGCGACCGGGAATGTGGAAATTCTCCAGAACAGAGCTCAGAAAGGATCCTGCGATGGACCCCACTCGGCAGCATGATCGCCGCGCATGGCGAACCGCAGCGCTGTTCCTCTTCGTCGTCGGGCTGTGCGCCTGCCGTGGAGACAAGAGCCCGCCTGCCCGCGAGAACCGCCCTGGCGCCGCTGCCACGACGGCGGCCGCGGTGTCGGAGGCGCCGGGCGAGAAGGCGATCAAGGCGCAACCCCCCGCCGTGCCGAACGCCGCCGAGGCGAAGCGATACGCCGGCAGCAAGCTCAAGTATTACAGCGAGCCGGTGGGCGTGGGCGCCGAGCTCGACAGGGTGATGATCCAGCAGTTCCAGAAGGACACCGGCATCGAGGTGACGATCATCCCCCGTCCCAAGGACGCGACCGAGACCTACTCCGTCTACCAGCGCCTCTTCCAGGCGCAGTCCGGGGACATCGACGTCATGATGCTGGACGTCATCTGGCCCGGCGCCTTCGCGCCGAACCTCGTCGATCTGAGCGAGAAGCTCGGCGAGGCGGCGAAGCAGCACATCGAGAGCATCGTCCAGAACAACACGGTCGACGGCAAGCTCGTGGCGATGCCGTGGTTCACCGACTTCGGGCTGCTCTACTACCGCACCGATCTCCTGGAGAAGTACGGGTATCAGAAGCCGCCGGAGACGTGGGACGAGCTGGAGCAGATGGCGAAGAAGATCCAGGACGGCGAGCGGGCGGCGAGCCCGAACTTCCTCGGCTTCGTCTGGCAGGGCAAGGCCTACGAGGGGCTGACCTGCAACGCGCTGGAGTGGATCGCGTCCCACGGCGGCGGCGCGATCATCCAGGAGGGCAAGATCACCGTGAACAATCCGGAAGCCCAGAAGGCGCTCGCGCGCGCCAGGGGCTGGGTGGGCTCGATCTCCTCCGCCGGCGTGACGAGCTACGAGGAGGAGGACGCGCGCAACGCGTTCCAGGGCGGCAACGCCGCCTTCATGCGCAACTGGCCTTATGCCTACGCGGCGGGTAACGCCGAGCGGTCGCCGATCAAGGGCAAGTTCGCGGCGGGCCCGCTGCCGCACGAGCCCGGACAGAAGAGCGCGGGCACCATCGGCGGATGGCAGCTCGCGGTGTCGAAGTTCTCGCCGAACAAGGACGCGGCGATCGAGCTCGTCCGCTACATGACGAGCCCCGAGGCGCAGCGGTTCCGCGCGACCTCGGGCTCCTTCCTGCCGACGATCCGATCGGTGCAGCAGGACCCCGAGGTGGTGAAGTCGCTGCCCTTCCTGGCGAGCGCGAAGGACATCGCGCTCGTGCCGCGCCCCTCGAACAGCACCGGCGCCCGGTACAACGAGGCGTCGATCGCCTTCTTCCAGGGGGTGAGCCAGGTCCTGCAGGGCAAGGATCCGAAGGAGGCGCTCGGGCAGGTGGAGCAGCGGCTCACGCGCGCGCTTCGCTGACGCCGCACGCCGCGCGCCGCACGCCGCCCTCGCGCGCCTCGCCCAGCGTTGGCGAGGCGCGCTGCGCGCGGCGCGGTCCACGAGATCTCCCGGCCAGACCACCTCGCGAGAACGGACATCCCATGAGCATGCCGGCGAACCCAGCGGCCACGAGCGCGGCGGCCCCTCCAGACCACCCATCGCTCGACGCGCGGCGACAGCGGCGCGCCTGGCTGTTCCTCCTGCCGACGCTCGCGGTCGTCGCGTTCATCGCCCTCTACCCGCTCGCCCAGACGTTCTACCTGAGCTTCACGAACGCGCGCCTCGGCACCGGGGAGCCGGCGAGCATCATCGGCGCGCAGAACTACGTCGATCTCGTGCAGGACAGCTACTTCCTCGACGCGGTCCTCCTCACGGTCCTCTTCACGGTCGTCACCGTGCTCGGCGAGCTCGCCCTCGGGCTCGGCGTCGCGCTCGTCGTCAACTCCCGCTTCAAGGGCCGCTCGGCGGTGCGCGCGGCCATGCTCATCCCCTGGGCCATACCGACCGTCATCTCGGCCCAGATGTGGAAGTGGATGTACAACGACGTCTACGGCGTCTTCAACGACCTGCTCGTCAACCAGCTCGGCGTGCTGGACCGCAACATCGCCTTCGTCGCCGATCCTGCGGTGTCGTTCTGGGCCGTGGCGCTCATCGACGTCTGGAAGACGACGCCTTTCATGGCGCTCCTCCTCCTCGCCGGGCTGCAGCTCATCCCGCACGATCTCTACGAGGCCGCGCGGGTTGACGGCGCGACGGCGCTCCAGCAGTTCACCCGGATCACGCTGCCGCTCCTCAGGCCCTCGATGCTGGTCGCGCTCATCTTCCGCACGCTCGACGCGCTCCGGGTGTTCGACGTCTTCTTCGTCATGTTCGGCAACCGGCCGGACATGCAGACCATGGCCACCTACGCCCAGCAGACCCTCGTCAGCGTCTCGAACATCGGCTACGGCTCGGCGATCTCCGTCGCGCTCTTCCTCATCATCGCGGTGTTCATCATGATCTATCTCGCGGTGTTCCGCGCCGAGGAGGCGTGAGATGAGCGGCGCTCCGCGAAGGGCAGCGCGGCGACGCTCGCCGGGACAGGGCGCCTTGCGGGCCCTGTTCTACGTGCTCGTCGCCGCGGTGCTCGTGTTCACCGTCTTCCCGTTCGTCTGGGCGTTCGTCTCCTCCATCAAGCCCGACGACGAGCTCTTCACGACCCCGGTCCGCTACTGGCCCGGCCGCGCGACGCTCGACAACTACCGCCTCGTGCTGGCGAACGGCGAGTTCCAGACGGCGCTCCTGAACAGCGTGATCGTCGCCGTCTCGGTCACCGCGGTGTCGCTCGCCGTGGGCTCGCTGGCCGCCTACGCGCTGGGGAGGTTCCGCTTCCGCGGGCGCAGCCTCGTGCTGTACGTGGTCCTGGGGATGACCATCTTTCCGCAGATCGCCGTCCTCGGCGCGCTGTTCGAGATGATCAACTTCTTCAAGCTGTACAACCAGCTCACCGCGCTGATCCTGACATACCTGATCTTCACGCTCCCCTTCACGGTGTGGGTGCTCACCGGCTTCATGAAGGCGATCCCGCGCGAGATCGAGGAGGCGGCCTATGTCGACGGCGCGACGCACTGGCAGGTGTTCACCCGGGTCATGCTGCCGCTCGCGGTCCCCGGGATGGCGACGACGGGCATCCTCGCCTTCATCGCCGCCTGGAACGAGTTCCTGTTCGCGCTGTCCTTCACCCAGACGCCGGACAAGCGCACCGTGACCTACGCGATCCAGGCGTTCTCGACGACGAGCAGCGGGCTCTACGAGATCCCCTGGGGGCAGACCATGGCGGCCTCCATCGTCGTGACCGTGCCGCTCGTGGTGCTGACGCTGGTCTTCCAGCGGCGCATCCTCGCGGGGCTCACGGCGGGCGCGGTGAAGGGCTGAAGGCGCGCTGGCGCGGTCAGCGGCTCAGGCGCGCCCCCAGGGGAAGCGGAGCCAGCGAGGCCCGTAGGCGGCGCCGAGGTCGCGCAGCCCCGAGAGCAGCACGCCGGCGGCCATGAGCGGCAGGATCACGCGGAGCGAGAGCGGCGCGTCCCAGCGGGAAAAGCCCGTGGGGTCATGCGCCCAGCGCCAGATCTCGGGGACGAGGTGGGCGAGCGCGCCGCCGTAAATGATGCCCATCACGGCGTGCATCACCCGCTCTCCCGGGTACACGCCGCCGAGCGGCCTCCGGACCGTGTCCTCGACGACGAAATCGCGGAGCGTAATCGCGATCTCCGCGAGGAGCAGCGCCGCGAGCGCCCACGCGGCGAGCCCCTCCCAGCGCACGAACGGCAAGGAGGCGAAGAGCGCCGCGTACAGGAGATCGCGCGCGCCGTGAAGGACGAGCTCGGGCGCGGTGCCCGGCACGCCGCCGGGCAGGCGCGCCCGCCACTCGTGGTAATAGAGCGTGTCGAAGGCGCCGAGCGCGCCCTGCACGGCGAGGAGCACGAGCGCCGTGATCATGCGCGGGGCTCCGGCGCGCGGGGCTCCGGCGCTGACAGCGCGGTCGACGCCGGCGTGGACGCGCCGGCGCGAGCAGGGGGCGCCTCGCCGCCCGCATCGTAGACCACGCGCCCCTCGTACGCGACGAGCAGCCCGGCGACCGGCGCGAAGATCCGCACGTCGACGTGGACCTCGTCCCGGAGCGGCCCGGCCCGCCCCTCGACCCGCGGGGCGAGCCACCGGGGCAGCGGGAGCCCGAGGCGGCGGAGCCCGAGCGTCGACCGGACCTGCTCGAACACGAGCGCTCCGCCCTCGGCGCGGAGCCGGAACCAGCACTGGACGAGGCCGAGCCCCTCCACCAGCAGATCACCCGAGCGCCACTGCGAGGAGAAGAGCGGGCGTGCCCCGAAGGTGCGGAGCCACCGCTCCCCGTCGCCCGCCGGCTCGACGGCGAGCGTCACGGCCACGTCCTCGGCCGCCTGCGGCATGCGCAGGAGGCCGGCGACCAGGCGCGCCGCGAGCCCCCGGCCGCGCCGCACGCGGAAGCGGCCGCGAGCGCGCGCGCCGCCCGCGTGGAGACGCTGGACCGGCGGCGCGAGCGCAGCCCACGCGGCGCCGAGGAGGGCGGGGTAGAGAGCAGCCGCCGGAACACCCCGCGCCGCGCCAGAGCAGGGCGCGCGAGCTCCCGTGGGTCGACTGTCCGGCTCCCCGGCGGAGCCGGGCATCAGGCGTCCTCTGGCAGCATCTCTCGCGGCATCGCAGGGCTCCTCGGGGCGACGGCCGCGTCGGCGAGATCGCGGATCTTGACGATGATCGCGTCGTCGGCGTCGCTCCGCGCCTCCTCGCAGTACGACCGGATCTGCCACAGCAGCTTGCGGGTGCGCCGCAGCTCGAAGACGAGCCATCGGGTCTCCGGCTTCACCTCGTGGGGGTGGCGCTCCAGCTCGACCTCGATCTCGCGGATGCGCTCCTCGATCTGCTCTCCGGTCGGAAGGATGCGGCCGTTCCCTTGGCAGTCCTTGCAAAGATAGGGGCCGGAGTCCGTGTTGATCTCGCCTTCGCCATAACAGCTCGCACACGTCACCAGCTCGTAGGAGTTCATGCGGCGCACTCTATCCGATCCTGCGCCGTGCTCGCGACCGGCGTCGCCGTCGTTGCGTCGGTCGCGCGTCGCGCCACAGGCGGCGTCGTGCTCTCCGGCACGGCAGGCGGTGACGCCTCCGGCATGGAACGCGCGCCGTCGCGACCGGCGTCGCCCGAAGGCGCCGGGGGTCCGGTCGTCCGGCGCTCTCGCCCTCGCAGCGATTTCGCCCAAGCCCACGGAGCTCTGCGCGTCCTAATTCCGCTTGCGCCGTTCCTTGCGGTAATGGGAGGCATCCTGTGACCTGCCCTCATCCCTCGCGTCGGGGCGCGCTTTGCGTCCTGACCGTGTGCGCCTTTTCCCTTGTTTGGCCGAGCGTCGTCGTGGCCGCCCCGCTCCCGCGGCTCGCGGTCCAGCGGGCGCCCTCTGCGGCCGACTGCCCGGATGCGCCCTCGCTCGCCATCGCGGTCGAACGCGTGATGGAGAGGCGGGCTCTCGACCCCGTGAGCACCTCGGGCGCTCCCGCTGGCGCCGGCGTTCCTCCCGGTGAGGCGCCCGCGAACGCGGGTGGCGCCCTTCCCGGCGATACGCCTGCGAACGCGGGTGGCGTTCCTCCCGGTGACGCGCCTGCGAACGCGGGTGGCGTTCCTCCCGGCGATACGCCTGCGAACGCGGGCGGCGCCCTCGCGAGCGCGGACGGGGCGGCCGAGCTCGAGGTCCGCTTTCTCCGTGATGGCGCCACCTACACCGCCGTCCTTCAGGCAGGTGGTCGCACCCGGCAGCTCTCGTCCGAGGTAGGGGCGTCCTGCGGCGAGCTCGTCGAGGCGGTGGCGCTGACCATCGCCATCCTGCTCGACAGCGATCCGCCCGCGCCGGCTCCTGTCGCGCCTGCGCCCGCGCCGGCCCCTGTCGCGCCCGCGGCGGCTCCTGTTCCTGTCGTGCCCGCGCCGCCGCGTCCTCCGCCACGGGCGGCGCGCGAGGACGTCTCGATGGAGCTCGGCGCCGCGCAGACCGTGGGCATGCTGGATCCCTTCCGGGCGGCCGCGATGGCCGATGTCTCCCTGCGGCGCCGCGCGTGGTCCGCAGGCGTCGGCGCTGTGTGGCTGCCTCCCCAGGACACCGAGCTCGCGCCGGGCGTCGTCTCCCTCGGGCTCGTCGCCGCCACGGCGCGCGGCTGCGCGACGATCGCCGGCGGCCTCGACGGCCTCCGGCTCTCGGCCTGCGCGGCGGCGGTGCTCGGCGCCGTCTACGGCTCAGGCAAGGGGTTCGTCCCGGATCGCGAGGCCTCCGCGCCCTGGTTCGCCCTCGGCGGCTCGGCCGTCGCGGAAGGAACCCTCCTCGGCTCCAGCGCGCTGGGCTGGTCCGCGCGCGCGACGCTCCTCGCGCCGGTCGCGCGGGCGCGCTTCACGGTCGAGCGCCGCGCGGGCGGCGAGGCCGGCACGCCCCTGACGCAGGACGTGGCGCTCGACCCCTCCCCGGTGGGGCTGCTCGTCGGCCTGAGCGCCCGCGTGTCGATTTTCTGATGGCGAACCACGGGACCCACCACGGAGGCGATGGGCATGGCGAGAAGCGGCAGGACAGGATGACCTTCGGAGAGGTCTATGCGCAGCACTTCCGGTTCGTGTGGCGCTCGCTGCGACGCCTTGGCGTGCCCGAGAGCGACGTCGCCGACGCGGTCCAGGACGTGTTCCTGGTCGTCCATCGGCGGTTGTCCGAATTCGAGGGTCGGTCGAAGATTACGACCTGGCTCTACAGCATCTGCTTTCACGCCGCCCGTGACCGGCGCAAGCTCGCGCATCTGAGGCGGCGCGCTCACGACGACGAGCCGCTGCTCGACTGCGCCGATGACCGGGCCGACGTCGGCGCGGAGGCGGAGCGGCGGCAGGCGATCACGCTGCTCGAGGCGATCCTCGACGAGCTGCCGCTCGAGCAGCGCGCCGTGTTCACGCTCTTCGAGCTCGACGGCATGGGCGGCGAGGAGGTCGCCGAGCTGCTGGACGTCCCGCTGGGGACCGTCTACTCGCGCCTCCGCCTCGCCCGCGATGCGTTTCGCCGCGCCGTCGCGCGCCTGAAGGCGCGCGACGAGTTCCACGTGGGCGGGGCCCGGGTCACCACGCGGTCGCAGCCCGTATTGAAGGCGGCGGCCGCCGAGCGCGCGCCGGCGCCCGAGGGGCATCCCTCGGTCGTCCTTCCGCTGTCGGAGGTGGAGCGGCAACCCGTCTGGAAGCGCGCGGGAGGGGAGCGATGAGCGATCCGGTGCGCTGGCTCGACGCCGAGGCGAACGCGCTCGAGATGGAGCGCGAGCTCCTGCGCGCAGCTCCCTCGGCGGACCCGCCCGACGGGGCGCAGGAGCGGGTGTGGGCCGCGATGGCCGCGCAGATCGGCCTCGCCGGAGCCGCCGCGCTCGGAGGGGCTCAAGGCGCCGCGGGAGGGGCGCTCCCGGCGAGCGCGGGCGGCGCGGCGAGCGCGGCCACGGGCGCTGGCGAGATCGCCGCGGCGGTGTCCGCGGGCAAGGTGGTGTCCGCTGCGGCGGGCGCCGGCGCTTCCGGCGCTGCGGCCACCGGCGGCGTGGCCGCAGCGGCGGGCGCTGCGGGTATCGTGCAGGCGATGCTGTTCGGCGCCGCCTGCGGGGGCCTGATTGTCGCCGGCTATGTCGTCGTGGCCCCGTCGAGCGAGGCGCCGCCGGCTCGGATCGTCGAGGCCGCAGAGGTCGTCGCGGCGCCGGCATCCGGGCCAGTTTCTCCGCCGGAGGGGCGTGGGCCTGCTGCCGCGCAGGCCGAGCCGCCGCCTGTCGAGCCGCCGCGGCCTGTCGAGCTGGCGCCGCCTGCCGAGCCGCCGCCGCATGTCGAGGCGCCGCTGCGATCGAGGCCGCTTCCGCCGGCCGAGGCACCACTGCCGGACAGGTCACCCGCGCGGACCGGCCCCCGCGCGGCCGCGACGCCCGCGAGCCCGGGCGCGTCGCTATCGGAGCGCGCCGCGAGCGCGTCGCCCGCGGCCGGGGCGGACGTCCTCGCA
This sequence comes from Sorangium sp. So ce693, assembly GCF_051521375.1. Lineage (NCBI taxonomy): Bacteria > Pseudomonadati > Myxococcota > Polyangiales > Polyangiaceae > Sorangium > Sorangium sp. So ce693. Next base: position 7,514,366 of record NZ_CP150347.1, on the reverse strand, counting down.
GCGGCGCCCGTGCCGGAGGCGACGGGCGCTGCGGTCGGCGCGGAGAGCGCGTCCAGCCCGGCGCTGCGGGAGAGCCGGCTGCGCGAGGAGCTGACGCTCCTCGGCGACGCGCGCGCGGCGCTCCGGCGCGGCGATGCCGCCGGCGCGCTGAGGATCGCAGAGCAGGCGCGGCTCCGCTTCCCCGGCGGCGCGCTGGCGCAGGAGCGCGAGGCGCTCACCATCGAGGCGCTCTGGCAGAGCGGCGATCGCGCGTCGGCCGCGCAGCGCGCGTCGGCGTTCCTCCTCGCCTATCCGTCGAGCCCGCACGTACCCCGTCTCCGCTCCTTCACCCCCTAGCGCGGGGCAGGGTGAGGGATAGGCGTTAGCCAAGCGTCGCATTCTCCTACATTCGAACGTTTACGTGGTCGTAATCGTGGTCGTGGTCGTGGTCGTGGTCGTCAACGATAGGCCGTGAACGACCACGACCACGACCACGTTCACGTTCACGTTCACGTTCACGTAAACGTTCACGTTCACGTTCACGTTCACGTTCACATTCACGTAAACGTTCATGTTCACGTTCACGTTGGTGGCCGAGGGGGGAGCGGGCAGGCTTCGTGCTGTGAGCGTGACCGAACGAGCTTGGTTAACGCCCATGGGCGGTGGGAAGGGGGCTGTCCGCGTCGTTTTGGGGCCAGGTGGTTTTTTTGAAATGGGAAGCGGGGCGGGCGTCCCTTCACGTTCGGTCACTGCCGGTGTTGGACGGCGCGTCACGGCACCGCGCAAGGAGGAATTATGTCTTCGAGGCTATCAAGAGCGCTGTCTCCCTTTCTCGTCCTGAGCGCCGTCTCGCTCGTTGCATGTAAAGTCGATGTCTCCCTCGGCGGACCCGGCACCAGCTCCACCACCAGCACGGGGATCGGCGGCAGCGACGGTACCGGCGGCAGCGATGGTACCGGGGTGGGCGGGGGCGACTCCGGCACGGGCACGGGCGGCTGGGTTCCGCCGCAGTTCACGCCGGACAAGGTCGATCTGCTCTTCGTGGTCGACAACTCCGGCTCCATGTCGGACAAGCAGGAACTGATGCGCCTGGTGCTCGCCGACTTCGTCGACGGCATGACCAACCCGTTCTGCGTCGATCCGACGGGCGCTGCTCCCCCCTTCCAGCCCCCGAGCGGGTTGAGCGCATGCCCCGCCGGCACCTTGCGCGTGCGCACCCCGGTGCAGGACATGCACATCGGCGTCATCAGCAGCAGCCTCGGCGGCCACGGGTCGGCCGCCTGTCAGGGGGCAACGTCCGCTTCGAACGTCGACATGGCCCACCTCCTCGCGCGCTCCAATGAGGCGTCGAACGAGAACGACCTGCCGACCTACCAGGACAAGGGCTTCCTCGTGTGGGACCCGACCGGAAGCCACGTCCCCGCGGGAGACTCCGATCCGGTGGCGCTCGCCGGGAAGCTCAGCGACATCGTGCAAGGGGTCGGGCAAGCCGGGTGCGGCTTCGAGGCGCCGCTGGAGAGCTTCTATCGCTTCCTCGTCGATCCCGAGCCGTATGCGACGATCGGCGTGTCGTCGCCGAGCGAGGACATTGCAGTGACGGGGCTCGACACGACGCTCCTGGCGCAGCGGAAGGCGTTCCTCCGGCCGGACTCGCTCCTGCTCATCGTGATGCTCTCCGACGAGAACGACTGCTCGATCAAGGAGGAAGGCAAGAACTACCTCGTCGCCGAGACGGGAGCGGGCTTCAGGTTGTGGCGGCCGCGGAGCGAGTGCGCGACCGACCCGAACCATCCGTGCTGCACGTCCTGCGCACAGCAGCAGGACGGTTGCCCCGCGGATCCGGCCTGCACCGGCCCCGATGGCAACCCCGCCAGGCTCACCGCGGCGGAAGACCCGGTGAACCTCCGGTGCTGGGACCAGAAGCGCCGCTTCGGGATCGACTTCCTCTACCCGATCGAGCGGTACACCCGGGCGCTCACGGAGCGCATGGTGGTATCGAGGAGCGGAGAGCTCGTGCCAAACCCGATCTTCTCGGATCTGGACCCGAGCGATGACAACACCCGGACCCGAGGGCCGCAGCACGTCGTGTTCACCGGCATCGTCGGCGTGCCTTGGCAGGACCTCGCGCGCCAGAATGCGCTCGGCGACCCCGATCTCCGGGGCGGCCTGAACCAGCTCGGCCAGTCGGTCGGCGGGCTCAAGAGCGCCGCCGAGCTCCTCGACCCGCCGTACGCCACGACGTTCAGCAGCACGTGGGATGTCTTCCTCGGCGATCCAGCGAACCACGTCGTGGCCGGGGATCCGTTCATGATCGAGTCGACGGCGCCCCGCTCGGGCATGAACCCGATCACCGGTTCCCCGACCATCCACCCGAGCTCCGCGGGCTGGAACCCGATCAACGGCCGCGAATATACGATCCCAGCGGGCAGCGTTGGAGATCTCCAGTACGCCTGCATCTTCCCCCTCGCCGAGGAGCGCGTCTGCGAAGGCATGGCCCAGTCGTGCGATTGCAGGGCGGTCGCCGGCATGAACGTCGACAGCCCGCTGTGCAAGCCCGAAGGCACGAACGACCCCGCGGATCCCGGGGCGCGGTCCACGACGCAGGACCACGCCAAGGCCTACCCCGGCCTCCGCGAGCTGCAGCTGATCCGGAGCCTCGGGGAGCGCGGGGTCGCAGGCTCGATCTGCCCGGCGCAGCTGGCCGACCCCTCAGCGCCCGACTACGGCTATCGGCCGGTCATGAACGCCGTGCTCGACCGGCTCTCCACCGCCCTCTGACGCCCTCTGACGCGTCGACGCCCCCCCATCGACGCGGCCCGCCCAGGGGCGGCGCGCGGAATGCATAGAATGCATACGAATGCATACGAATGCATACGAATGCATACGCCGCCCCTGGGCTCGTGGAGGAGACGACCTCCACCCGCGCCCGCAGATCCTCCCGTCAAGCCGTTGGCACAACCGCGACACAGCAAGACACCGCGATCGCGGTGCCCGCGACGAGGATCGCGCGCTCCGCCCGAATTGCGTCCGCCCCCCGTGGCACCGAAGGTGCTTCAATGCGGCGTTCGGACAAACGCAACGCGGAGGTTCTGATGCGCCACAAAGGGCTGGCTCTCTTGCTGATCGTGATCGGGCTCGTGGGCTGCGGCAGGAACGACGGCGACACCGGTGAATCGGTGGATCCGTCCGAATCAGAAACGTGCGGCGGGTTCCTCGGGACCAGCTGTCCCGACGGGCTCGCCTGCGTCGACGATCCGAGCGACGACTGCGACCCCGAGCACGGCGGGGCGGACTGCCCCGGCGTGTGCGTCGAGGACCCGCCGACGACGATGTGCGGGGGATTCGCGGGTTTCCCGTGCCCCGACGGGCTCGAGTGCGTCGACGATCCGAGCGACGACTGCGACCCGAAGCATGGCGGGGCGGACTGCGGCGGCATCTGCGTGGAGCCGACGCCCAAGCCGCCGTTTTGCGGGGGGTTCGCGGGGTTCGAGTGCCCCGAGGGGCTCGAGTGCATCGACGATCCGAGCGACGACTGCGACCCGAAGCGCGGCGGGGCGGACTGCGGCGGCATCTGCGTGGTGCCCGAGCCCCGGCCTCCCGCGTGCGGCGGCATCACGGCGCGCCAGTGCCCCAAGGGGCTCACCTGCATCGACGATCCGGGCGACGACTGCAGCCCGCCGATCGGCGCAGACTGCGGCGGCATCTGCGTCGCGCGCTGAGCCGGCGCGCAGCCGCTGCCGAAGGGGATGCGCCGTCCTGACGAGCGGGCGCGCCCGGCGCGCGACGGCGCTCAGTAACGGTGCTTCCAGAGCAGGTCGAGGCTCGTCGCCGGGTTCGCGCCGGTGGCCATCGCCGCCCGCACGGACCAGTCCCGGCGGAAGCGCCACTCGAGGCTCACCTCGGTGCGCGCCTGCGCGCCGGTGTTGCCGCCCCCGGACCCTGGCCCCTGTCCTTGCCCCGTCGGCCCCGCCTCGTAGCTCGCGCTCGCCGTCACCTGCTGCCCGAGCTGGTAGCCAACGGTCGTCTTCAGCGCGCCTTCTTCGGTCGTGCCCAGCTTCGTCTCGAAGTTCCGGAGCGGACCGATGCTCTGGAGGATCATGTTGAGCTGCGCGGACGCGAGCCCCGTCCCCACGCTGGCCGCGACCCCGCCGGCGGCGCTGCCGCTGCCCGACGCGGGCTGCCCGGCGGACGTGCCGCCCGCCAGCGTCCCCTCCGCGAACTCCCTGCCGAGCAGGAGCTCGGCGATCACCTCGTTCTCCGGGCGCGGCGGCTCCGAACGGAAGGTGATCTTGTCCTCGGTGATCGGGTTGAGCTGCCCCACATAGTCGATGAAGATGCGCGTCCCCTCCGGCGTGTCGTGGTACGCCCTCACGTTCAGGAAGGGATTCGACGGATCCCCCTGCAGGGCGACCACGCCAGGCTCGATCTCGAACTCCTTGCCGAGCACCTCGAGCCTGCCCGACACGATGTTCACGTTGCCCCGGATCTCGGTCTCTCCCGCGACCTTGATGCGGAGCGGGTGCGCCCGATCCCCCGACAGCGAGGCCTGCACCATGTCGCCCTCGACGCCGATCCTGCCCAGGTGGACCTCCATGGCGATCGGCGTGCCGCCCGCGCTCTCCTTCGCCTGCTCCGGCGGCTCGGCCGGCGCTCGCCGCGCCTCGTACTCCTTCTGGCTGAGCGGCGCCGACGTCGTGATGTCCGCGTTCTCGCCGAGCGGCTGCACGCTCCGCCCGATCGTGGGCGGCAGCGTCAGATCGAGCGAGGGCACGTCGACGCGGACGGCGATCTCCTCGGCCCGCTTCTCCGCCGCGAGCTCCACCCGGCCGCGCACCTCGCCCATCGGGACGCCCTCCAGCGCGATCGGGAGGGCCCGGCCCCTCGGGATGGAGAGCTCGGCGCGGGCGTTCCGGAACGCGAACCCTTCCATCTGGAGGGTCGCGTTCCCGCGGACCTGGCCGTTGCCTGCGTCGGCGCGGAGGTCGTCGATGCGGAGCTCGCCGGAGGGGCTCGCGGCGACGCGGAACGAGGCGTTCTCGAACGGCTGGCCGATCGTGGCCACCTGGACGACGCCGCCCTCGAGGCGCATCTCGCCGGAGAAGCCCGCCTGCGCGCCGAGCCCGAGCCGCACCTCGCCGTCGAGCGTGCCGTCGAGCCGGTTCACCGAGCCCTGCACGAACGGCTCCAGCGCCCTCAGGCGGAAGCGATCGACCGCGAGCGACACCGAGGCGTTCCGATCGTCGGTGAGCGTCGGGATCGCGTTCGCGTCCCACACCATGGGCGCCTGGGCCTTGGCCTCGAGCCGGCCGCCGTCGCGCCCCGCGAGCCGCACGCTGGCCACGGCCGCGGTGCGCCCTGCGCCGCCCGGCGGCGCGATGTCGAGCGACGCCTCGGCGGTCTCGTACCGCGCGTCGGGGCCGAGCGTGAGGCCCGGGAACTGAAGGTGCGCCCTGACCTCGGGCGCGGCCTCGAACAGCCCGCGCACGGAGATCTCGCCGCGCGCCTCGCCGCCGATCTGCATGTCGGCGAGGACGGGGACCTCCGCGAGCGGCAGATCCGCGATCTTCGCCTCGAGGCTGCCGTTGCTGAAGCGCCGAGCGGAAGGGGCCCCGCCGAGGAAGGCGGCGGCGTCCGCGCCCAGCTTCGCCTTCGCCGTCAGGTAGGTGATCGGCCCGCGGAACGCGTAGGCGTCGAGCGCGGCGTCGCGCCCGTCATAGACCAGCAGCGTGTCGACCCGGAGCTTGCCGAGGAGCGAGGGGCCGGTCGTGCCGCTCACGTTCGCGGCCGTCGCGCGGGCCACGACCCGGGGCTCGGCGAGCTTGCCCGCGAAGTACACGTCGAGCCCCGCGGAGCCGGAGAGCACCGGCGTCCGCTTCCCGAAGGCGGCCAGCTCGGTGAGATCGTTGAGCCGCCGGCGCGGCACGCGCAGGTGCGCCGCGATCGCCGTCCGCGGGAGCGCCGCGGCCGGATCGGCGAGGAGCGCCGGCAGATCCGCGTCGAGCGCGGCCGAGAGCTCCGCCACGAGCTGGCGATCGAACACCGACAGCGTGACGTGGGCGTCGCCGGTCTTCGCGTCGAGATCCCCCGCGAGCCGCGCGTCGAGCTTCCTCGACACCCACGCCGGCGCGCCCGTCTGCTCGTCGATCGGCCCCGCCGCGCGCAGGCCCTCCGTGCGGACAAGGAGGTCCCGCACCGACGGGAGCCGCTCTCCCGCCTCGCGCGCGACCGCGAGGCGCGCGGTGAGCCGGCCCGCGAGCTCGCTCAGCGCGAGCGGGACCGGCGACGCCTGCGCCAGGCACCCGAGCTGCCACGCGTCGGCGTCCATGCGGGCCGAGCCGGTGACGGTCTGCCAGGTGCGCGCCGAGAGCAGCGGCCCGCGCAGCCTCGCCGCGCTCCCGTCGACCAGCACGCGCGCGATGGCGCCGTGGCATACCGGCGGGGGCGGCGGCCTCTGCTGCGGCGCCGTGTCGAAGGCCGTGGTCCACGCCTCGTCGGGCGTCGCGCCCGGGCGCTGGGCCTCCCGCGCCTGCGCCGGCGGCGGCTCGGGCGGCGCGAGCAGCCGGACCAGGCCGTCCGCCTTCAGCGCCTCCCCGTCGAGGCGCGCCGTCACGTTCATCGAGAGCCGCGGCGCCACGCCCGGGACCGAGCCGTCCTCGAGCTCGATCTGGACGCGCCCCGCGCGGCGCGCCCCCCGGCCGTGCACCGACACGTCGAGGTTGGCGAGGCCTCCTATGCCGAGCGGCGCCCCGGTGATGTCGGCGATGCGCGCGAGGTCGAGCGCGGTGCCGCGGAGGTCGCCCTCGATCTCGTCCCCGGCGAGCGAGAGGCTCCCCTCGAGCTCCCCCACGCCGTCGCCGCGCAGCGCGAGCCCGCGGAGGGCGATCCCGCGGTCCCACGCGACGCGGGCGGCCTGCGCGGTCACCTCGTCCTCCCCGCGCGCCACCTCCACGCGGAGCTGCCGCGCCTCGCTCCGCGGCAGATCGAGGTGGGCCGAGGCCATGATCCGGCGCTCCGCGCTGGCCAGCGACACGCGGACGTGCGGCGCCGTGACGGGCCCCGCGGCGCTCGCCGCCACGCTGCGGAACGCGTACTGCTGGGCGCGTAGGTCCGCTCCGCGGAACGCGCCGCCGATCGTGAGCTTGTCGAGGGGCCCCGTGGCCTTGGCCCGGACCTCGCCGCGCCCGAGCTGCAGATCGGACCCGACGCGGAGCCCGGCGACGCGCACGGTCGCCTTGGCGTCGAGCGCGTCGTCCCGGAGCGCGCCCTCGACGTGGAGCGCGGCGCTGCCGTGGATGCCGCGCGGGACGCGCTGCACCGCGCTGAGCGACGGGATCTCGCTCTGCGCCTCGAACTGGAGCACGCCCTCCTTCGAGCGGGCGACGCTCGCCTCGATGGGCGCGCCGGGCTCGTGGATCGTCGCCGCGGCCCGCAGCGCGCCGCGCTCGAGGGTCGCGCGCGCTTCTGTCGCCGGCACGCGCTGTCCCGCGACGAGGAACGGCTCCGTCCTGGCCTCGGCGATGATGCGCGGCCCGCCCTCCTCGTCGAGGTGGATCTCCCCTCGGGCCTCCGCGCTCACCCGCGCGGCGGGCGCCGTCCCGACGAAGGCGCGCGGGTCGAGCTCGGCGATCCGCACCTCGGCCGTGATGCGCTTCGGATCGAGCGCGTCCAGCCGGGCGTGGGCGGTGACCTCACCGGTCACGGCGTCGCCTGCGACGAGCGGATCGAGGACGGCGACGTGCGCCGTGACGGCCAGGTCCGAGAGCGCTCCGTCGGCCGTCACCCGCACCGAGAGCGGCCGGGCGAGCGGCGCGCTCGGATCGATCGCGAGGGCTGCCTCGGGCGTCACGCGCGCGGACGAGACCCGCGCCGTGAGGCGCTCGTCCTTCAGGGTCCCCTCGGCCGTGAGCGGGATCGCCCCGACGCTCCCTTCGAGCTTCGCGGTGAGCTCCATCGGCGCGTCCGCGGGCACGCTGACGCTCCCGGAGATGCTCGTCGCCTCGACCGGGACCGGCAACAGGCGCCGCTCGGTGATGCGCACGCGCTCGAGCGCGTACCGGCTCCGGTCCGCGACGACGACGCCGCCGGCGAGGTCCTCGATCGTCGCGTCGATGGGGCTCCCTGGCGCGACGGTGCCGTGGACCGCCGCGCGATCGAGCACGACGCGCGACAGCTCGAGGCGGAGCGGCCGCGCAGGCTCGGCGGGCGGCTCCTCCGGCGGCTCCGACGGCGTCGGCGTGAACGCCTCGGCCAGGGTGAGCGCGCCTTGCTCGTCCTGCTCGAGCAGCACGTCCGCGTCCGCCACCCGGACGAGCGGGATCGTGACGGCGAGGTCGCCGTCGCCGAGGAGGAGCTCCGTCGCGATCGACAGCGCGTTGAAGTCCGCGTGGACGCCGCTGACGCGCAGGAGCTCGGTTCCGTTCGGGTGGCTCACCGTCACCCTGGAGACGTCGGCGGTGAAGAGGCCGAGGCGGTCGATGTGCTCGATCTCGATCCGTCCCTCGAGGCTGGATCGCAGGGTGTCGTTGATGAGCTGCCTTGTCAGGTTGCGGGTCGACGAGGCGTTCAGGTGAACGACCGCGCCGACCGCCACCGCCGTGACAAAGACGGCGCCCAGGCCGATCACGCTGGCTGACACCGCGGCCGCGCGGGCCAGCGCCCGGCGGAAGCGGCCTTGACGACGCGGGGCGCCGGCGCCGGGCGCGGGAGGGAGGGCGGGAGTCTCTGGCATATCGCCTATGGACCGCTCCGAGCGCGCGGGAAATCGTGGCCGGGGACCTCGTGAGGCGGCGGCGCCGGGATCTCCTGCGTGTGCGCGGGCGCTGGCACCTCGGGCTGGTGCCTCGTCCCCGGATCCCCTCCGGGCTGCGCCGTCCCCGGGAGCTGGATCTCGCGGTCCGGCGACGCGCGGCCGGGCGAGCCTGGCGAATCAGGGGTCGCCGGGGTCGCCGGCGATTCGCCGGGGGGGCTCGCCGCCGGCGGCGGCACGCCGGGCTTCCAGGGTTCACCGTTCGGCGCGATGTTCGGCGCGCCGTTCAACGTGCTGTCCAACGCGCTGTCCAACGTACCGTTCCTCTCACCATTCCGCGGTTGCGAAGCGTTCTTCATGGCCTCCACCCTGTCTCCGGATCATGCCGGCATGCGGCGCCCGAGCGCGAGCGAGATCACCGCGAGCACCAAGAACGCGACGAACAGGATCTTCGCGATCGACGCGGCGCTGGCGGCGATCCCGCCGAAGCCGAAGATCGCAGCGATGATCGCGATGATGAAGAAGGTGACAGTCCAGCCGAGCATGATGTCCTCCAAAGGGGTTTCAGGGGTCGATCCGTTGTCTTCGTGGAGACGACCTCAACGTGGTTCCTGATGGCGGCTGTTCGCCGCGGTTCCTTGCTGTTCCCTGGTGTTGGAGCATTGCAGCCCCCGTGCCGACCGGCGGCAGAGGCTGTCGGCCGGCGCGTTCTCGGGGACGCGAGGCGGGTAGCGTCGAGATCGGCCCCAGCCGCTTCCGTCCGGGCGCGTGTGCGGCGCCTCGCGCCTGGGGCAAGATGCCACGATCGTGACAGGGTGGATCTGCGCGTACGCTCTGCGCGTACGCTCTCCGCGTACGCTCTGCACGTACGCTCTCCGCGTACGCGGAGCGCGGAACGCGGGCGTCGGGCGAGCGCGCGCCCGCGCCGCGCTCCGTGCCGACCGCGCCTGCACGGAGCCTCCACGCGGACGCCCTGCAACTTCCCGGAACGGGCGACTCCGGACGGGCTATAAGGGCCCAGCCATGCCGAAATCGAAGGTCGCTGTGATCCGCACGTCGCCTGCGACGGTGCTCTCGGACTACCACCGGCTGATGAACCTGGCCGGTTACCAGGATGTGGTCGCCAAGGACGCCGACACGGCGCTCAAGGTGAACATCTCCTGGCACTTCTTCTACCCGAGCTCATCCACGACGCCCTGGCAGCTCGAGGGGGTCATCCGGGCGATGACGCAGGACGGGTACTCGAAGGACCTGATCCACGCCTGCCACAACCGCACGGTCGTCATCGACGCCCACCTCGGCGAGCGCGAGAACAAGCAGATCGACGTCGTGCAGGCGCACGGCCTGCGCAACGTCCACCTCTACGAAGGGGAGGAGTGGATCCCGATCGGGGACGCGGTCGGCGATCTGCGGAAGAAGTTCCTCTGTCTGAACGAGGTGTACCCGAAGGGGTTCTCGATCCCGAAGCGCTTCATCGGGGAGAACATCATCCACCTGCCGACGGTGAAGACCCACATCTTCACGACGACGACGGGCGCGATGAAGAACGCGTTCGGCGGCCTCCTGAACGAGCACCGGCACTGGACGCACCCGGTGATCCACGAGACGCTCGTGGATCTCCTGATGATCCAGAAGAAGATCCACCGCGGGGTCTTCGCGGTGATGGACGGGACGTTCGCGGGCGACGGCCCTGGGCCGCGCTGCATGGTGCCGCACGTGAAGAACGTGCTGCTCGCGTCCTCGGACCAGGTGGCGATCGACGCCGTGGCGGCGAAGCTGATGGGGTTCGATCCGCTGCGCGATCTCAAGTTCGTGCGGCTGGCGCACGATCTCGGCCTCGGGACGGGCGACGTGCGCGACATCGAGCTCGTGGGCGACGTGGACGCGGCGAACGAGCAGTGGAACTTCGATGGACCGTTCAAGGAGATGACGTTCGCCTCGCGCAACCAGCACCGCATCTACTGGGGTCCCCTGAAGAAGCCGATCGAGTGGTCGCTCAAGACGTGGCTCGCCCCCTGGGCTTACGTGGCGTCGGTCACGTATCACGACATGTTCTGGTATCCGCGCTACGCGAAGGAGAAGATGGCCCCCGTGCTGGAGAGCCCGTGGGGACGCCTGTTCGCGAACTGGGGCAAGGTGCAGCCCGACGCGGAGGGGCGGGGCTACCCGGAGGTCGGCGAGGCGAGCCACGAGCTCGTCCGGAGCGGGGTGAAGCACTTCCTGGAGGGCATGCGCCTCGTGGGGATGGCGGTCGCGGAGTCCCCGGAGATCATGGTCCGCAAGCGGGCGCGCGCGCAGGCGGCCGGCGGGGGCGGGGCGGCGGCGGTGTAGTCCTGGAGCGGTGGCTCCGCTTCGGGCCAAGAGCCGAGCGGAGCCGCTCAACCGCCCGTGGGCCGAGCGAAGACCTTCAGGTAGAGCTCGTCGATTGCCAGGTCGCAGCCGATCGACGCGATCTGGAGTCGTTCGCCCGGGCCGAGCACACGGAGCAGCCAGGTTCCGTCCGGCTGGCGGCGGAAGTGCTCGACCTCCACCTGCTTCTGGGACAGCAGGACGTAATCGGCGATCGATGGAATCCCCCGATACAGGGCGAATTTGCCGCCGCGGTCGTAGCTCTCCGAGGAGTCGGAGAGCACCTCGAAGACGGCTGTGGGGTTGAGCAGGGTGTCGCGGTGTTCGTCCTCGAACAGGGGCTGGCCGCAGACGACCGAGGCGTCCGGGTAGACGTAGCGGCCGATCGTCACGTTCTTGATCCGCAGGTCGGACGCGTGCGCCTCACAGGGACGCGCTCTCAGCGAACTGCGAAGCTCACCCACCACATTGGCAGCGATGAGGCTGTGCTCGCGCGTGCCGCCCGACATCGCGAACACCTCACCGCCAGCGTACTCGTGCTTCACCTCGGAGGAGCGCTCGAGCGCGAGGTACTCCTCCTGGGACAGCTTCGCCTGGGGCGCCTTCTGGGCCATTGGCCCGATCCTACCATGCCCTTCCGAGAGCAGGCCGCCGGCGGGATCGGGGCGGCGGCGGTAGGGCGCGGGGTGGGCGGCCCCAGGAGCGCTGCCTGCGACCCGCCGCGCCGGTCAGCCGATGCCGCCGCCCCAGCCCGAACCGTCCGCTCGATAACATGCGTAGTAGTAGCCGATCTGTCCGGGTGCCCCCTGCTCCCTGTAGTTCGTCGTCAGGTAGTACGTCATCGCCCAGCCCCATCGGCCGAGCGAGTACGAGTAGCCGTAGGACCAGCTGCCGCTGGTCGACTGCACGTAGAACTTCGAGACGCCGTTGTACGGACCGGTGTACATCGTGCCGAGCGTCGCCCCGCCGGGCTGGTCGCGGAGCGTGAGGGACTCGGCGCAGGCGGCGTTCACCGCGCCGTTCGTCACCGCCTGCTCGGCGACGGAGGTTTGCTCGTCGACCTCCGCGTCGTCTCCCAGCTCCGACGAGGAGTCCGCATCGACGACGCACCCCGTCAGCGCGAACACCGAACCCAGGATTACGAATGCATTGAAACTTTTCATTCTATGATGCCTTTGAACTCCACCGCGTGACGACCCGCACGCGGCTTCCCCAAGCAAGCGCGCCGAAGGCGCATGTCCTATCGACTCCCGGAGCCCCTCCTGTGCTTCGCTGACTCAGGGGCTCGAGGGCGACGGACCTCCAACAGTGGAACTTAACCGATCGTGAAGGCTCGTGGGAAGCCTATTCGATTCATCGCTGATTGGTCGATTCGACGATGGGTCGATTCGACGATTCGTCGCGTGTGCGACGATAGGTCGCATTGCCTCACGTCGGGCGACAGCGCCGCCGCGGCGCGCGGCCAGGCGGCCAGGCAATGGGCCCGTGCGCCGTCAGCGGATTCATGCCTCGATGCGCAACGGCGAGCCATCGCGTGATGCGTCGATCGCCGCTCCTGTTCGGGCCGAGGCTCAGCGTGCCGCGCTGGTCGCGTGCGACGGCCGTCGCCCCGACGTCACGGCCGGCGCGGCGCCCGCGACGAACCTGACGCGCACGGGCTTCGGCCGGAGCGGCGGCAACGACCGGGCGAGCCGCTCGTAGGCGTCGCGCCCCACGCGCCGCTCCTCGTAAACGAGCGTCGCCCAGATCTCCGCCTCGCGCGCCTCCGCGTGCTCGGCGGCGCGCGGATCGAAGCGCAGCCCGCGCTCGATGGCGCTGGCTCCGGGGATGCTCTCGTCGGGGCGGCGCGCCGCGCGATCGCGGAAGACGCCGGGGCCGAAGCGGTCGTACTGGAGGATCGTGTGCGCGGTCGACACGGCGCCGGCCCACGGATAGCTGCGCAGGGTCCAGCCGCGCGACAGGTCGGAGAGCCGCGCGTCGACGTCGGCGCGCTCGGCGTCGGTCTTCCACGGCTCCCGCGGGACGAAGAACAGGCCGAGCCCGAGCTCGTCGCCCTCGAGCGCGAACACCTCGTCGATCCCGAAGCGCTCCGGGGTCTGCGCGACGAGCGCGCCGTGCGTCAGCCCGAACTCGCCGACGATGTAGACCGCGAGCGCCTCCCGCCGCGCGCGCAGGAAGTCGAGCGTCTCGACGGCCTCGGCGTGCGTCTCGGTGGGGAAGTCCGTGAAGCACATCGCCTCGGCGGCCACGCCCGCGGACGCGAGGTGGTCGATGACGTCGGAGACGACCTCGACGGGAGCGCCCTTGTCGATGAGGCCGAGGACGCGCGGCGACGCGGACTCGACGCCGAGCGCGCATGCGACGGCGCCCGCGCGGCGCAGCACGTCCGCGCGCTCCCTGGTGAGGTACTTCTCCGGCTTGAGGTCGGTGGCCCACCGCACGTCGAGGCCCGCGTCGAGGATCGCCTGCGCCATCTTCACGAGCGTCTTCGGCGCGACCGAGTCCTGCGACAGGTAGAAGTGGCGCGTGCCGTGCCGCGCGGCGAGGGCCCCGAGGTGCGCCACGATCGTCTCGACGGCGCGCTCGCGGTACGCCGCCGTGCCGACCTCCGCGAGCCCGTAATGGCAGAAGGTGCATTTGCCCCAGTAGCAGCCCCGCGTCGGGTCGTACGGGAGCACGAGCGCCGGCGCGAGGTACGCCTCCAGGGGGAGCCCATCGAAGTCGGGCGGGGGGAGCGCTTTCAGGTCCTCCATGCCGTGGCCGGACGTCCAGCGCGCGCCCATCAGGCGATCGCGCACGACGACGTTCGGCACGTCCCGGAGCGGCCGGCCCTCGTCGAGCGCGCGCGCGAGCGCGAGGAGGGTGTGCTCGCCCTCGAACAGGCACGCCGAGTCGAACGGGCCGAGGGCGCGCGCGAGCCGCTCGCCCGACAGCCGGAGGAGCAGCTGCGTGACGCCGGGGCCGCCGCACGTGACGTGCGCGCCGGGCAGCGCCTCCTTGATCTTGCGCGCGAACGCGTATGCGGGCTGGAGCTGACCCGGGAAGCACACGGAGAGGCCCACGATGTCGGCGCGCGCGTCACGGAGCCGGGGCACGAGCGTCTGCTGCACCCAGGCGTCGAAGGGGTCGTGCTCCGGCCGGCTCGACCGGGCGATCTCGTCCATCGACGTGAGGCCGAACGGCGTGCGGTATGCCGTGAAGTCGAGCTTGAGCGGGTGGTGCGTGGCGGACACGACGCCGAGCGCCGCCTCGATCGTCGCGACCGCGCGGGCGTAGGCGTCCGGATCGTAGAAGGCGTCAGGGGAGCGGAGCGTGGCCTTGGCGAGGTCCACCGCATCCGGGACGGCGTGCGCGTCGCCGCGCGCGCGGGCGAGGGCGACGTACTCGAGCTGGTCTGTGTGCGGGAGCGCGGGGCGGCGGTCGAGCTCGCCGAGGCGCGCCTCGAGGCGGTCGCGGAGGTCGGCCATGCGCTGCGGCGTGAGGAGCGCGTCGAAGGCCTCGATGTTCGCGTCGACGGGCAGGACCTCCACGCCGTTCGCGCGGAGGAAGCCTGTCAGCATCGGCACCGCGAGGTACGGGGCCGTGGGATCGCAGGTCGGCGGATAAACGAGCGCGATGCGCATTCGGGCGCCGCTCTAGCACAGGGCGGGAGGGGTGTCCGGCCCGTGCGGCCGGCCCCGCGGCGCGGCGCAGGGCACGGGCGCGCCCGACGGCGCAACTCCGAGCTTCCGACGTAGTATCGTCTCCGACATGACACGCGCTTCGATGTCTGCGCCCAGCCCGCGAGTCGCTGTCACCCCCCTCGGCCCTTCCGCCGCTGCGACGGTCTGCTTCCGCCTTCGCGGCCGGCTCCATGTCACCGTCGTCGTGAAGGCGACGTTCGCGCTCGTCCCCGAGGGGCGCATGTCGCTCGTCGCCCCGGATCCGATCGCGGCCGAGGAGCAGCCGGATCCTTCTGGCCAGCGCCTCCAGGTCGCGAGCGACCTCGTGCCGTACCTCGATCCGTGCGGCGTCGTGGTGACCGGCCACGCAGAGCTGCCTCCGGGCTTCTCGTCGCCGCAGGCCATGGTCCGGCTGACGGTCGTGCAGGACGGCCAGCTCCGCATCGACAAGCAAGCTCAGCTCGACGGCTCCGCGCGCGTCGGCCCAGCCCGCTCCCACGTCCGTATCGACGGCCTGGGGCCGCTTCCCCGCACCTCGCCGCTGCGCAGCCGGCTGCTCGGCGCGGTCGACGCGCGCCGCGTTCACGGCGCGCTGCTCGACATCCCCGAGGGGCTCGACTGGAGCTACTTCCAGGCGGCGCCCATGGATCAGCGCATCCCGGCGCTGCGCGGCGACGAGTGGATCGTGCTCGGAGGCATGATGGCGCAGCGGCCGAAGCTCCGGACGCAGCTGCCCGAGGCGCGCGGCGTCGCGCGGCTGTACCGACGGAAGCTTGCCTCGCCGCGCGCCGGGGAGCCGATCTCGCTCCGCGCCGACACGGCGCACATCGACGTGGATCGGCGGCGCTGCTCGGTGGTGTGGCGCGGCCATGCGCCCGTCGAGGAGGCGGAGATCGAGTCGCTGCGCGTCCTCGCCGGCGTGGAGCTCCCGGCGCAGCCGATCGCATGGGCCGATCCGTTCGCCGCCGGCGGCGCGTCCGCTGCGCGCGCTGCGCCCTCGGGATCGGCGTCCCAGCAAAACCCCAAGGCCATCACGCTGGACGGCACCAGCCAGCTCAGCCCCGAGGACGCTGCCAGGTTGGTTGCGGCGGCGGCGACCCCGTTCAGTGCAACGCGAGGGCTTTCGGAGCCTGCGCGCTCGGTGACCCCGGCGGCATCGCAGCCGGCCGTCGCCCCGCGCGCTGCTGCGGCCCCTCCCGCGCGGCCCGGCGGCGTCCGCGACCTGCTCGGGGAGACGGACGCGCTCGAGCCCGAGGACGCGGCGAGGGTGGTGGCCGCCGGGGCGATGCCGTTCAGCACCACGCGAGGGCCTTCGGAGCCTGCGCGCTCGGCGCCGCTTTCGACGTCGCAGCAGGCCGTCGCCTCGCGCGAGGCAGCCGTCGCACCGGCGCGGCCCGTCGGCGTTCGCGACCTGCTCGGGGAGACGGACGCGCTCGATCCCGAGGACGCGGCCAGGGTGGTGGCCGCCGGGGCGATGCCGTTCAGCGCAACGCGAGCGCCTTCGGCGCCTGCGCGCCCGGCGACGCCGGCGATGTCGCCGCCGTCCGCTGCCCCCGTCGCGCCGGCGCGGCCCGGCGGCGTTCGCGATCTGCTCGGAGAGACGACCTCGCTCGAGCCCGAGGACGCGGCGAGGGCGATCGCCTCCGCCGCGACGCCGTTCGATGCACCCCGAGCTCCGGTCGCCGCGCCGGTCGAGCCTCCGCGCCAGGCAGCGTCATCGAGCGCGCCTCCAGCGCCCCCTTCGCTTCTCTCGCCAGCGCCTCCCGTCGCCGCGCAGGTCCATGCCCCGCCGTCCATCATGTATCCGCCGGGCCCCGGCGAGGCGAGCGCCTTGCCGGAGGGGCTCGGTGCTCAGTTCCTTGCCGCGATGGCAGCCGCAGGGCTGCTTCACAGCTAACACCCCCCAGGAACTGCCGAGCCAGCGTCGCTCCGAGCGGCGGCGCCGATGTCGCGTCGGCTCTCCCGATCAGCTTCGCTGGCATCGAGCTCAACCGTCCATTGCGGTCGAGCGGTCGCAGCATGTAGGATGGCTCGGGCTGAATGCTGCCCGCGGTCTGTCCGCGCACGCGCTCTGAACAGGGGGAGAGGCCATGCACTCGTTTCAGGTCGACGGACTGGAGCACGAGCTCCGTGTGACGCGGTTCGAGGGGCGCGAGGGCATCTCCGAGCTGTTCCATTTCGACGTGCTCGTCGCTTGTGCGGACAGGGACATCGCGTTCGCCGATGTCGTGGGAAAGACGGCGCTGCTCACCTGGCAGGTCGGCGAGCTGCCTCGGCACCTCCACGGTGTCGTCTCGAGCTTCGAGCAAGGTGAGGAGGGCAAGCGGGTCACGGCCTATCACGCCACGGTCGTGCCTGACGTCTCCCGCCTCAAGCATCGCAGGAACAGCCGAATCTTCCAGGCGCTCTCCACCCCGGAGATCATCGAGAAGGTCCTGCGTGCGGCCGGGATCTCGAGCAAGGGTTATCGCTTCGTGCTGAGCGGCGCTTATCGCCCGCGGGAGTACTGCGTGCAGTACCGGGAGAGCGACTTCGCCTTCGTGTCGCGCCTGCTCGAGGAGGAGGGCATCTGTTATTTCTTCGAGCACGACGAGGGCGGCCACGTGCTCGTGTTCTCTGACGGTGCGTCGGGGCACGGGCCGATCGCGGGGGAGAGCACCGTCGTGTTCCGGCCGCCGCTCGGCGCGCTCCACCAGAGCGAGCACGTCTCCCGTTTCCGTTATGTCGAGCGGGTACGCTCCGGGAAGGTGACGCTGCGCGACTACAACTTCAAGAAGCCCAGCCTGTCGCTCGAGAGCAACGCCCAGGCCGAGGCGGACGACGACCTCGAGGTCTACGACTATCCCGGTGACTACGACGCACCCGGCGCGGGATCGAGCATCGCCAAGATCCGGCTCGAGCAGATCCAGAGCTCGCGCAAGACCGGCAGCGGCGAGGGCGTCTGCCCGCGCTTCGTCCCTGGCCAGACCTTCACGCTCGCGGAGCACGCGCGCGACGATTTCAACCGGGAGTATCTGCTGGTGTCCGTGCGCCATGAGGGCCACGAGCCCGCGGTGGACGCTGTCCCCGAGGGCGACGCCGCGGCCTACCGGAACCAGTTCCAGGTCGTGCCGTCCGACGTCCCCTTCCGTCCGCAGTCGGTGACGCCATGGCCGACGATCAAGGGGATCCAGACCGCGATCGTTGTCGGTCCTTCCGGCGAGGAGGTCTATACGGACGAGCACGGCCGCATCAAGGTCCAGTTCCACTGGGATCGGGAGGGCAAGAAGGACGCGCAGAGCTCGTGCTGGATCCGCGTGAGCCAGATCTGGGCGGGCTCTGCGTGGGGCGCGGTGTTCCTGCCGCGGATCGGCCACGAGGTGGTCGTCGACTTCCTGGAGGGCGATCCGGACCGGCCGCTCGTGGTGGGGAGCGTCTACCATGGCACCAACGTGCCGCCGTACTCGCTCCCTGCGGAGAAGACGAAGAGCACCATCAAGTCGAACAGCTCGAAGGGCGGCGGGGGGTCCAACGAGCTCCGGTTCGAGGACAAGAAGGGCTCGGAGGAGATCTTCCTGCACGGTCAGAAGGACTGGAACATCGCGATCGAGCACGACAAGAAGCAGTGGATCGGGAACGACGAGGCGCTCGAGGTGGACCACGACCGGAGCAAGGTGGTGGGGAACGACCAGAGCGAGCAGGTCGGCGGAAACAAGAGCATCGACGTCGCGAAGAACCACACCGAGAGCATCGGCGAGGACGAGACCCTCTCGGTCGGGGGCAACCGGTCGGTCAGCGTGGAGGGGGATCACACCGAGTCGGTCGGGGGGGGCCAGTCGATCGACGTGGGAAAGAGCCAGAGTGCGTCGATCGGCAAGAACAAGAGCGAGACGGTTGGCGGATCGAGCTCGGAGAGCGTCTCCAAGGGCAAGTCGACGAGCGTGGACGAGGGCTACACCGTGACGGTGGGCAAGGACATGACGGTGACGATCGGGCAGAGCGCGAAGGAAGAGGTGAAGGAGAAGAAGACGATGATCATCGGGGAGAAGCTCTCGATCCAGTGCGGGGACGCCACGATCACGGTCGAGAAGAACGGGAACGTGACGGTGCAGGGGAAGAAGATCACGGTGAAGGGCGAGGGGCCGATCCGGGTCGAGGGGAAGAAGCTCGACGTGAAGAGCGAGGGGGCGGTGAACGTCGAGGCTTCTGGGAACGTGAAGATCAAGGGGAGCAATGTGGGGGTGAACTGAGGTCGATGGGGGGATCGCGGGCGCTTCGGGATGAGGGGGAGCGGAGGAGCTGGGTGATGAGAGACGACGGGCGGGCACCGGCGGCGGAGCCGAGCGGCGAGGCGATCCTGATCGAGGAGGGGGAAGGGGAGGCTGCTGCCGCCAGCGGGGAAGTGGCGGACGAGGGCGGGGGAGAAGCGGGAGCGATCGAGGGCGCGGATGGGCTGCTCGAGCTGGTGGTCGCGGCGCACGAGGAGCGCGTCCGGGCCGAGGCTGAGAAGGCCGGGCCGATCGAGGGCGTCGTGGTGGGGCGGATCGTGGGGTTTGGGCCAAGCGGGGAGCCGCTCGTCGAGGCGGCTGTCCTGGGACAGAGCGCGCGTGGAGGAATTCCGGCGCGGGCGATGACGGCGCTCGGGCCCGAGGACGACGGGCGGGAGGTGGCGCTTCTGTTCGAGGGCGGGCGGCGCGACAGGCCGGTGGTGATGGGGCGGATGCACGTGGCGGGGGAGAGCGCCAGTGCGGCGGTGCAGGCTGGGGCGACGGCGACCGCCGATGGTGAGCGGCTGGTGTTCACCGCGGAGAAGGAGATCGTGCTCCAGTGCGGAAAGGCCAGCATCACGCTGACGCGCGCTGGGAAGATCTTGATTCGCGGGGCTTATCTGCTGACCCGGTCGTCCGGCGTGAACCGGATCCAGGGTGGATCGGTGCAGATCAATTGATCTCGACGATCGAGGCCGAGATCTTCGAGCAGCACGCCCTGGAGGCGGCGTTCCTGTGGTCCTACCGGGATGCTGCGGCCGTGGATCCGCTCTACGATTTGCAGAGCCTCGGTGAGCTGGACGAGCGGCTGGAGGCGCATGTCGACGGCCTGCGGTTGGCTGGCGATGCGGGGTGGGAGATCTGCAAGGGCGCCATCGACGAGGAGGAGCCGGGGAGCTTGTTTGCGCCCATGGTGCTCGCGGTGGAGCGGCGGGATCTGAAGGGCATCGCCGGGGTGCTCGACGTGGGCGGGGGCGTGCCGGCGCTGGCGCGGGCGATCGTGTCGGCGCTGGGGTGGGTGAGCTTTGACAAGGTGCGGGGGATCCTGCCGGGGCTGCTCTCGCACCGGGTTGGGCCGGAGCTGCACCGCATCGGGATCGCGGGGTGCGCTGTCCACCGGCAGGATCCAGGGGCGGCCTTGGGATACGCGATTATGTCGAGCGACCTGCGCCTGAAGGCGCGGGCGCTGCGCGCCGTGGGGGAGCTCGGGCGGGGGGATCTGCTGGGTGAGGTGCGCGGAACGCTGGGCAGCGAGGACGAGGCGTGCCGGTTCGCAGCGGCGTGGTCGGCGGCGCTGCTCGGCGATGCGGCGGCGCTGCGGGTGCTCGGGACCATCGCGGATCGCGGAGGGCCGTTCGCGGAGCGGGCTTGCGCGATGGCGATGAGGAAGACGGATCTGGGGATGGCGTCCACATGGCTGCACGCGATAGCCGGGACGATACGAGGGGCGCGCGTGGCGCTCGCGGGGGCGGCGGCGCTCGGGGATCCGGCGCTCATGCCGTGGATCCTCGAGTGCATGGGGACGCCGGAGCTCGCGCGGGCGGCGGGCGGCGCGTTCACGATGATCACCGGCGTGGATCTCGAGGGGGCGAAGCTCCGGGGGGCGCGGCCGGCTGGGTTTCAGGGCGGGCCGAGCGACGATCCGGAGGACGAGGACGTGGCGATGGATCCGGACGAGAGCTTGCCTTGGCCGGACAGGGAGAAGATCGCGACGTGGTGGGGGAGTCGGGGGAAAGAGCTGAAGCGGGGAACGCGGTGTCTGCTGGGAAGGCCTATGGAGGTGGCGTGGATCGAGGAGGTGCTGCAGCGGGGGAGCCAGGCGGCGCGGGGGGCGGCGGCGGTGGAGCTGGGCTTGCGCAGCGCGGGGCCGGGCATGGTCGAGGTGCGTGCGCCGGCGCGATGCCGTCGGCGGGAGCCGTAGCCAGCGAGGCTCTCGATGACCCTTGTTGACGCTCTCCGGTCGATACCCTCCGATGAGCGAGGAGTCGCTCACCCATGACGCACGCAAGCGGCGCCATCGGCTTCGGGATCACGGCGCTGGGAATGGTCAGCGCGCTAGGCCGTGATGTGGAGACCTCATGCGCCGCCGCCCGAGCCGGGCTCAGCGCCGCTTCCGAGCTGACGGTCATGGACTTTCGGACCCAGGCGCTCTTCGGTTCGGAGACCCTCGACGGGCCGCCGAGCGTGTTCGGCCACGTCGTCAGGGAGGTGGCCGAGGGGTTCGCTGGGCCTGGCAAGGCCCTTGTCCTTGGTGCGGCGGCGCTCCAGAATCTGATGCGGCGCAGGGGCCTGTCGCATCGCGAGCTTCGCCACACCGGGCTGGTGGTCAACCTATCCGATGCGGCGGTGCAGGACGCCGACGCGCGCGGCAGCTCTTCCGACGTCCACGGGGCCTCTCCCTCCGCCGCATGGCGAGCCCGCACGGCGTCCTTGGCGCAGCGGCTCGCGGACATGGCCGAGATGCCCATTCCAGGCCAGCTTCAGGCCGTGCGCCACGCCGGCAACGCAGGCATGTCGCTCGCGGTAGCGGACGCGATGACCATGATCCGGGATGGAAGAGCCGAGCGCTGCCTCGTCGGAGGCGTCGACTCGCGCGTGGAGCCTGGGTTCCTCAAGGCGGCTGCCCGCCTGAGGTTGCTCCGAACCAACGAGCACCCGGTTGGCCTGGTCCCTGGCGAGGGCGCGGCGTTCTTCCTCATCGAGCCGATCGACTCACGCCGAGCTCCCGCCGCTCTCACAGGCGCTCCGCTCGCCTTCATCGAGTCCGCGGTGTCCGCCAGCGATCCAGTCGGCCTGCTGTCCGAGGCCACCCCGAACGGGATCGCGCTCGCCCGGGTCGTGCTCGGGTCGCTCTCGCCGAGCCACGGCGTCGAGCGGCCGATGTCGGCATGGCTCATCGGAGACCTGAACGGCACCGAACGGCGAGCCATGGAGTGGGGCGGCGCCCTGATGCGGGTGCGCGAAAAGATCGACATCGGCGGCCTGTCCTGCTGGTTCCCAGCGACGTCGTTTGGAGATACGGGGGCGGCGAGCGCAGCGATGGCTCTATGCATGGCAGCGCGGGCGTTCGAGCGGGGCTATGCGCCTGCGCGAAGATGCGTGATCTGGATGTCCTCGGAAGGCGGCGCCAAGGGCGCTGTCGTGCTGCACGGCGGCTCGGGCTGACTGCGCGAAAGAGGTGGAGCGTGAGCAACAAGCATATGGAGGAGGCCAACGGCTGGAAGTTCAAGCGCAACCGCGACGGCGACAAGCATGAGAAAAACTGCTCCGACGGGTACTACCGCACGCTGACCATCCGCGACGGAACGGAGAAAACCAGGGGGGAACGGCGGGTCACCGAGATCCACCACGTGCTCTGCGTGCATGCCTGCTCGGACGAGACATTCCCGCCCGCCTTCACCCCGGAGGAGATCGACTTCATCCATAAGTCGCTTGCGATCACCGACTGGGACATCAACGGATCCGGCAACAATATCGGGCTTCCGAAGAAGTGGGCCTATGTTCTCGATACTGGCAACACGACGCAGTGGGGCGGGTTGCCGTGCCACCAGGTAGATCACGACATCTATCTTGATGCGCTCGAGCTGTGGATGGCCGAGAACGTATGGGACAAGATCGCGGAGAATAAGAAGCAAGAAAAATGTGAGAACATGGCCGCCGAGTCTGTCAAGAATTTGTTCGAGTGCGGGAGTAGCGAGTGGAAAAAGTTCTTGAAGAAGAGAGGCATGGATCACGGCGGCACCAAGGCCTGCCTCGATTACTGCCTCACCGGCTCGAACGATCCAGCCAAGGAGAGCGTATGGCACATACCATTCTCTATGGCATGTCCGGAGAGTGACGTACGACGCCGCGTCAAGCCGCCGGCGGGGGCCTCGGTGGCAAGGAAGCACCTCCTGGCTGCTGCGGTTAAGTAGATTCGAATAGCTGCCGGGATGTCGCAAAGAAAGGAGTGGGTGAACGTATGAGCTTCTTGCTGTGGAGGCCGGGGCGAAACCTCGACGGTATCTGCAAGATCCTGGACGTGGAGGGGGTGGAGGACGCCTTCGAGCTAGCGCAGGGGGTGTCTCGGGCCGCCGGCTGGCCCAAGGACGCGCGCTGCCGGATGGACCCTCGCAAGCCGAAGGACATCGCACTGGCAGATAGCCTGCTCGGAGCGAAGCGCCTTGTCGTCTCCGGGCGGGTGAAGAAGGCGCTCGAAGACGCCGAGGTCAGCAACGTCGAGCTCTTGTCGATCGCGATCATCAACCACAAGGGCCACACCGCCTCGGCTGACTATTTCATCGTCAACCCGCAGGACGTCTGCGACTGTATCGATGTGGCGCAGTCGGGTGTCACGTGGAACGCGCTCGATCCCGATTCGATCTGCGCCTGCGACTCGCTCGTGCTCAGGCAAGACGTGGTGCCCGCTTCGTACAAGGTGTTTCGCCTCCACAAGTGGCGGAACCTGGTTGTGATTCGCCGGGAGCTGGCTGATTCCATGCTGGCGCAGGGGCTTTCCGGGCTGAGCTTCGTCGAACCCTCCAAGTACACAGGGCTCGGCTGAGATGGATATTGCCGACGTTCATGCGGAGCTGGTCTCCGAGATTCATTACAACATGCTCTGCGTCGGCAAGGCGCCCATTGCAGAACTCGGCGATATATTTGATGAGCTCGCCGCCCAGTTCGGAGCTCTCGGGATCTGTCACCTGCTCGAGTTCGCGGATGTCGGCGAGTTTCGTGCGAACCTGATCCGCAGCGGGCATTCACGGCGGTACTTCTTGCGGCGCTCACGCGCGGAGGGCAACGTGCGCGACAGGCACCTGGCGCTCAACCGGACGAACTCCGTCCTCGACGCCGTCGTCGCTGGCGACCTTGCGCTAGCGCGCCAGATCGCGGACGAGTCGACCGAAGTGTGGAATCCCGATTGGGAGTACGAGGATGACCATTGCTTCTTCCTGCTGCTTCACAGGATGCTGCAGAACCCGGGTACATCCCCACCGCCCGACGCACCGGTGCTCCTGACGCGCTTCGAGCGCTCCCTGGAAAATCGGCGATCGCCGCGGTATGAAGTATGTCGATCGCTGGTGGCAAGGGACTCGGAGGGGTTCGACGTGTCGGTATCGGCGCTGCTGGACGAGGAGGCGGCGAGGAACGACGAGGCTCGTGATTCAGCGGCTGTGCATGAGGGTGACGTCGTGTACTGGCCGCGCAGTTATCTCTCCATCGAGGGCCTGGCGCTCATCAAAATCGCCGAGCTTCTGGGCATGAAGGTGAGCGGCGAGCTCGCCCGCTGCCCCAGGATCGCGCGTCTGCCCTGGGCCAGTCACTCCGTCGAGGATCTCTTCGCGGCGATCGAGGGCCTGCCCTGACGTCCGTGCGGCCCAATCGGCCGCCGTGCACGTGCACAGCGGGCTCGGCCGCTGTTTCAGAATTCCTTTTCGCACGCGGCGCACACCCGCTTCGGCGCCTGCCCTGCTGGCAGGATCACCACCACCGGCCCCTGCATCACCGGGAACGGCGGCGTGTTCTTGTCGTTGTGCAGCATCAGATCGAACGCCCGCGCCACGTTCTTCCCCTCGAACTTCACGTCGAACGAGAAGTTCACGAACTCCGCCTTCCCCTTGGTCTTGCTCGACACGATCCCGCCGAGCGAGCCGGCCTCGTCCCCGGTGCTCGTGCTGAAGTTCGAGTCCTTGAC
The DNA here is from genome assembly GCF_051521375.1 of Sorangium sp. So ce693. Lineage (NCBI taxonomy): Bacteria > Pseudomonadati > Myxococcota > Polyangiales > Polyangiaceae > Sorangium > Sorangium sp. So ce693. The sequence goes on along the minus strand of NZ_CP150347.1, from coordinate 7,489,706 downwards.
GCAGACCGACTCCCCGTCGCACTTCACCTTCTTCGTGCCCTTGGCCGTGTCGCCGCTCTTGGCGATGTTCGGGTAGGGGATCGGCAGGGGCGGCGCGGGCGGCGCCGGGGTCTTGCAGACGTCCGGGAATGCGATGGTGATCCCGCTGCTCTTCGCGTGGACCACCGACATCATGTTCACGCCTACGGTCACGCCCATCGCCGTCTCCTCGAGATGCCAGCGTTCACTACGGTCGAGCTCCCTCCCGGGACCAGCCCGAGGGGACCTGTCTCCTGACAGCGCCCAGATCTTCCTCGATCGCGATCGTGCGCACGTCGTGCGGCCCATCCCGCAGCGCGACGTGCCCGCGGAACAGCGTCATCACGCGATCGGCGTCGGTGTCCACGATCACCGTATCCAACCGCAGCTCCACCTGCGCGTCTTCCTGCCGCACGAGCTCTACCCGGCACCTCGGGGCGCTGAGCCCGGGCAGCCGGAACGAGAGCCTCCCGAACGGCGACGCGTTCTCCACGAGCACCGGCTCGTCGCCCCTCAGGTATCCCGGCGCGACGAGCCCCTTGGAGGCCGCGTTGAAGAACCGCCGGTCGAAATCCTTCGGCAGGAGCGGCATCCGTTCCTTGGTCCAGGCCTCATCGTAGGTCCCGGCGAGCGTGGCCCGGGGCTGCCAGTCCGGCGAGACGAGCCCGAGTCCGGCCGGTGCGACGACCTGCCCGTAATGCTGCAGCGGATCGTTCGGATCCTCGATGTTCGGCAAGCGCAGACCCTCCTCGACGGCCGCGTTCGGCGCGCGGAAGCCGATTCCCACGGGGTTCCTCGGCTCGAGCGCATGCTTTGCCGGATCAGGGTGGGTACGGTCCCAGCCGCCGAAGGCGTGCTCGTAGTTGAGCGGGACTCGATCGAACGGCCGCGGTCGCGATGGGACGAGGCCTCCCGCGTTACGGACCCACGCCCGATCGCCGAGGACCCGCACGGCCTTCCCGACCGGACCGACGCGGAACACGACCTGGAGCTCCGCGACGGAATGGCGCGGCGCCTGCGCATGGCCGATCAAGACAACGTCCGTCGCGGGCTTGAAGAAGGCGAACGTCGGCTCGATCTTGTAGCTCGACGTGGCGGCGTCGGCCCCCCACAACTCCCCCGCGAGGCTCGGTGGCGGCTGCTGCTCGGCGCGCTCGACGCCGCGTACCGGGTGCAGGTCGAAGGTCGCCTGCACCAGCGCGACGAGGAGCGGGCGCCCCTCCTCGTCGGTCACGAAGAGAGGCTCCAGGGCAAACGGCGTCTTGTTGTCGACCGCGGGATGCCCCATGCATCGAGAGGATCTCCGATCCGCCAGATCGGCGCAACAGGTGCAGCGCGGCTCTCTTTTTCCCCCGGTTCAGCGCACCACGCGCGGCTCGCCGCCGCGGCTGGCGCCCAACCCGTGAGCGCAGGAGCGGGCCGCTTTGCGGCGCTCTCCCGCCCCGATCGGTGTACAACCGCAGCCGCCGTCTCCGAGGTGTCCGACCCGCGGTGAGGCCACATCGACCGAGCAGGTGTCCATGCGGAAGATCGTCGTCCACGAGCCTGGCAGCCACGACAAGCTCCGCGTCGAGGAGCACCCCGACCCGACCCCCGCGCGCGGCGAGGTGCTCGTCGACGTGCGGGCGGCTGGCGTCAACTACGCCGACTGCGTCGTCCGCATGGGCCTTTACGAGTCGGCGAAGAAGTACGTCGGCTGGCCGATCACGCCCGGCTTCGAGTTTGCCGGCACCGTCGCCGCGCTTGGCGAGGGCATCTCCGATCTTGCGCCCGGGGCGCCCGTCTTCGGCGTGACGCGCTTCGGCGGCTACGCCTCGCGCGTCGCGGTCCCGCGCCACCAGGTCTTCCCGCTGCCGGCGCGGCTCACGCCGGAGGAGGCGGCCGGCTTCCCCGCGGTGTTCATGACGGCGTACTATGCGCTCTTCGAGCTCGTGCGGCTGCGGCCGGGCATGTCCTTGCTCGTGCACTCGGCCGCCGGCGGCGTCGGCAGCGCGCTCGTGCAGCTCGGCAAGATCGCCGGCTGCCGGGTGGTCGGCGTGGTGGGCGCGGGGCACAAGGTCGAGGCGGCGAGGCGCCTCGGGGCCGACGCGGTGATCGACAAGAGCAGCGAGCCGCTCTGGGCGGCGGCGGAGCGGCTCGCGCCCGAGGGCTACGACGTGGTCCTCGACGCGAACGGGGTCGAGACGCTGCGGCAGAGCTACCGGCACGTGGCCTCGGCCGGCAAGCTCGTCGTGTACGGCTTCCACACGATGCTCCCGCGGCAGGGCGGCCGCCCGAGCTACCCGAAGCTCGCTGTCGACTTCCTCCGGATGCCGCGCTTCAACCCGCTCGATCTCTGCAACGACAACAAGAGCGTGCTGGCCTTCAACCTATCGTACCTGTTCAATAAGACGGAGATCCTGCGCGAGGCGATGGAGCGGCTCGTGGGCTGGCTGGACGAGGGGCGCCTCTCGGCGCCGCCGGTGAAGACGTTCCCGCTGGAGAGAGCCGGCGAGGCGCACCGGGCGCTGGAGTCGGGCAGCACTGTGGGCAAGCTGGTACTCACGCTGTAGCGATGGCTGCTCGCCGCCGCGTCGAGCGCGTTACCGCTGGCGGCGGCCTCCACGTAGCCTCCCCGAGGCTGTCGAGAGGCTCCCGGCAGAGATGAAACTCTGGGCGGAGGCTGTCGAGAGGCTCCCGGCAGAGCTGGAGCTCTGGGCGGAGGCTGTCGAGAGGCTCCCGGCAGAGCTGGAGCTCTGGGCGGAGGCTGTCGAGAGGCTCCCGGGAAGGACGAACCTCTGGGCGGAGCCTCTCGACAGCCCCGCCGGCCTCTTTTTCTCGTAGTAACGGACCTCCGCGCACGCAGGGCCCGTGCCCGACGGAGCCGCAAAGAAATCGACAGGCCCAGGTCGATTTTCGTGACCCGATCGGGGTCGCGCTCCCGATTGATCTCCTCGACGGGACGGAAGGACGCCGGGCGACGGATCCCCTTCGCGCGACGCGCTCTGTCCCGGTGGCCCTGGTCCATCGTTCGCTCGCGCTGCCTGCGCGGCGCGGCGGCGGCTCGGGTCGAACGCAACCAACAGACTCCCTTTCCGAGGAGATTTCAGGAGGAGAGATATGCCTGCTGTGACGAAGTCGAAGAAGCGCTCCGTGACCGCTGCCGCCTCTGGAGAGCCGTCGTACGCTCCGCCCATCTACGATCCCGCGGCTGGCAAGAAGGCGCTCGAGGCGCTCGCCCCGGAGCTCGACCGCCTCGCCGAGGCCGAGCTCATCACCGTGAGGATCGATGTCGAGGCGGCCACGTATGCGGCGCTCGGCGTCGTCGGGTTCGTGTCCTCTCCCGACGTGCGCGCGCGCTTCGCGCGGCTGCCCCGGGAGGAGTTCGACGTCACGCACGTCGACGAGCTGGAGCTCGCGTGTTTCGCCGCGCTGCACGCGCTCGCGGAGGCCCGGGCCGCCGGCGCGCTCGAGACGGAGGCGCGGCTGCCGGTCGCGCTGGTCACCGAGGGGCTGGAGGTCGAGGCGCGCATGCAGGCGCTGTGCGAGTACCAGCTCGCGGACGACCCTGCGATCAAGCCGGAGCTCGACCGGCTGCGGCCGGGCACCGGGCACCGCGACCTCGCGAACGATCTGCTCGGCTACGCGCGGCTCTACGAGCTGCGCGCCGACGTCGTGAAGGCGGACCCGAAGCACTACCGGGCCGACGACGCGGCGCGCGCGCGGGAGCTGGCCGGGGCGATGATCCAGAAGCTCTCGACGGCGATGACGCCGAGGGCCCGGCAGGCGTTCGACCGGTACGTGCGGGTCTGGACGCTGCTCTGCCTGCGCTACGAGGAGGTGCGGGCGGCAGCGCTGTGGCTGTGGCGGAAGAGCTCGCGCACCCAGGAGCGGTTCCCGTCGCTGTTCGCGGTGGGCAGGCCCAACTCGGCCCGGTCGTCGAGGAAGGAGGCGCCGAAGGGAGGCGAGGGGGACGGGCGCGGTGATGGCGGAGGCGGTGGTGGGAGCGGCAGCGGAGAGGAGCCGGGGGCGACTCCTGTCGTCCCGGAGCTCGTGACGGAGAGCCCTGGCTGAGCTGGTGTCGAGGCGCTGCGCTGCGCGCTCCCGGTCCGCGTGCAGCGCGGCGGCGAAGCGCCCCCGGGCCTCCGCCGAATGGCCGAAGGACGCCCAGGCCTTCACAGGACAGGCTTCACCGGCTGGTCCCACGGGCGTACCTTTCCGCCTGCCCGTGGCGCCTGACGCGGCGGGCGGACCCGGATGCCGCTGCTCTCCGGCCACGGGAAGCTCGACCTGTAGGAATTTCCTCATGATCACGTCCGTTCGACTCCAGGAATTCAAGGGCCATCGGGACAGCACCGTCGCGCTCGGCCGGCTCACCGTGCTCGTTGGCCCGAACGGGTCCGGGAAGACGAGCGTGCTCGAGGCGCTCGCGCTTCAGAGCCGCCTCGTGAGTCACGCGCCCCGGGACGTGTTGACGGGTGACTGGTCGCCCGGGGATCTGCTTCGCCGGGGGGCCAAGGGAGGGCGGATCGAGCTGACTTCATCGGGCAGACGGGACGACGGGCTCTGGCGCTTCCGGACCGCGCTCTCGGGATTGTCGGTGCTCGTCGAATGGCAAGCAGGCGGCCCTGCGCAGCAGTTCACCGCGCAGGGTGACCGCTCCCTCCGTGGTATGCTGCCGTGGCTGGGCGAGGTCGTCGCACCCGCGACCCTCTACAAGCTCAATGCGGAGCGCATCGCCGCCGCAGCGTACAGCGATGATCTCGCGCCCAACATTCGCTACGACGGGACCAACACCGCTGTCGCGCTTGCCGCGATCAAGCTCGGTTACGACGAAGTGTTCGAGCGTATCGAAGAGTCGCTCCGTCGAATCATTCCGAACGTGGAGCGGGTCCGCATCCGGCAGGCTAAGGTCGGACGCCCGAATCCAGAGCTGCCTCATAAATCCGAGGCCGTCGTTGGGAGCAAGGTGTACTTCGATTTCCGCGGCGCCCCTTCCGTCCCAGCGCACGCGGCGAGCGAGGGCACCCTCATCACACTGGCGCTCCTGACCGTGCTTCACGGCCCGAACCGACCGAATGTCCTGCTCCTGGACGACTTCGCCGAGTCGCTCCACCCGCAGGCGCAGATGGAGCTCGTGCGGCTGGTCAGACGCCTGCTCGAGGAATTCAACGATCTCCAGATCGTCGCCACGACGCACTCTCCCTACATCCTCGACGAGCTCGACCCCTCCGAGATCTACGCCTTCGCGCTCCGCGACGACGGCACAGTGGCCCTCAAGCGCCTCTCCGAGCACCCGCAGGCGAAGGAGGTGAAAGGCACGCTCTCGGCGGGCCAGCTCTGGAGCATGGATCCAGAGCGAGACTGGGTGCTCGCCGAGAGCGCGCCGTGAAGCTCCTGGTCTTCTGTGAGGCCACCGCCGACTTCCTGACAGTGAGCGCTCTCGTGGACCGCGTGCTTCACGACGAGGGGCCCTCCTGGGTGAGCGATCTCCTGCGTTCGCACCCGGAGTCCATCCGTAAGTGGGAGAGCGATGGCCACGGCAAGGAGTTCTTCGACCTCCACAAGCTCGAGGCGTACAGGCGAGACCTCGGCAACGTGCGCTTCATGCCGGGGCATTTCGACGGAGTGCGCGGAGCGGCGGGCGCCCAGGCCGCGAGGAACGCGCTCGCGATCGCGCGCGAGGTAGGGAAGCGGGATCCGTCGACCCGCCTGGGAGCGGTCTTCATCGTCTGGGACATGGATGATCAGGGGGAGCTCCGCCGGAAAGGGCTTGCTCAAGCCCGGACCGAGGCCTCGCGGTGGGCGTCTTTTCAAATCGTCCTCGGCTGCCCTGATCCGATGCGCGAGGCCTGGGTGCTCGCGGGGTTCGAGCCCGAGTCGGACGAAGAGCACGCTCGCCTCGGCGAGCTTCGACGCGAGCTCGGCTTCTCCCCCTGCGACGAGGCGCACCAGCTCAACGCGAAAGACGAGCAGGCGAAGCGGAACCCGAAGCGGGTGGTCCGCCGGCTCATGGGCGACGATCGTGAGCGTGAGGCGCGCTGCCTGACCGAAGCGCCGCTCGAGCGGTTGCGGGAGCGGGGCGCCGTCTCTGGGCTGCGCGAGTTTCTCGGGGAGGTGAAGGCGCGCGTCGTGCCGCTGATCCAAGGGCCCTCTGCGAGCGCTCGGCATGCTCGACGGCAAGAATAGCGGCAGCGGCGAGACGCTCCGCCTGGTGCTCTACCCGGAGGTCGCTCCGGAGAGCCCCACCCGATCCGGCGCTGCGGCGCCGCCCTGCGCGCGCTCCCGGTCCGCTCGCAGCGCGCCGGCGAACCGCTTCTGGGCCTCCGCGCTGCGCCGCTTCGCGGTCCGCTCCGAGCAGCCGAGCGCCGCGCCGATCGCCTGCCAGGTCCGCTCCTCGACGTGGCGGAGCACGAGGATGCGCCGCTCGTCGTCCGGGAGCCGCGCCAGCGCAGCCTCCACCGCGCGGATGGCGCGGTCGTACGTGGCGCGGATCCGCTCGCCCTCCTCGCCCTGCGCTGTCAGCGCGCGGCCGACGAGGCCGAGCACCGCGGCGGCCGCGACCTGGTCGGCCATCCCGTCGGCCTGCGCAGTCGTCTCGGCGTCGCCGTCGGCGAGCACGTCGCTCGTGTCCTGCGCCGCCTCGGCGGCGTCGTAGCCGTCCTCGCGGGCGGCGCGCCAGTGCTTCGACTCCTGCTGCAGCGCGTCCGACAGCGCGCCGTCGACGCGCCGCCACGCATAGACCTGGAAGGGGACGCCGCGGGCGGGATCGAAGCCGAGCGCGGCCTCGTGGAGCGCCTGGACCGCGGCGGAGCGGAGATCGTCGGCCACGTAGTGCGCGCGCGTCCGCCGGAGGAAGTGGCCGCAGAGCCTCTCGACGAGCGGAACGGCCTCCGCGACGAGCGCCTGCTGCTCGGGGCTCAGGGGCCTCCGCGGCCGGTCGCCGTGGCTCATCGAGCGCCGCCTTGCCCTCGCCCCTTGGCGCTCGCCTTCGCTGCGAGCCGTTGCGCGGCCTCGGCCAGCGCCGCGGGCTCGCGCCGGTCGACCTCGCCGCTCGCGGCGGGGGGCGTGCGCGGGCGGAGCCGGTCGACGAGCGGGGCGGCGACGGGGTGCGTCGCGAGGAAGCGCGCGGTCAGCGCGCGCAGCGCCTCGAGATCCTCGGCGGGCAGGAGATCGGCGTACGGCGCGACGGCGTGGGCGACGCGGGCCTCGAGGGTCGGATCGCCGTCATCGGGGTCGGGGCGGGGGCTCGACATCGGGCTCCGGGGGCACGCTGCCCGCTGGCGCTGCATGCGCTCGGCGCGCTTCGCGCGATGGACACCCGACGCTACCTTTCCCAGGGAGGGTCAACAAGGGCAGAGAAGCGAGGAGGGCGGGGGCGCTCTCTCGCCATCGTCAGCTGCTGCGAGGTAGGGTGTCGCGAGGTGACGAGCGTCGATGAGCCGCTGAGCCCCGGCGCGCTGTTCCAGGGGCGCTTCCTGATCGATCGCCTCCTCGGACGCGGCGGGATGGGCGAGGTCTGGGCCGCCCTCGACACGGCGCTGGAGCGGCCGGTGGCGATCAAGATCATCCACCGCTCCCTCGCGGGGGAGGCGCGTTACGCCGAGCGTTTCCTCCGGGAGACGAAGCTCGCCGCGCGGGTCGCGCACCCGAACATCGTGCGGCTGTACGACGCCGGCAGGGCCGCGGACGGGCGGCTCTTCATGGTGATGGAGCGCGCCTCGGGCGTGCCGCTGCGGGAGATCATCGCGGGCGGCGCGCGGCTCGATGCGGTGCGCGCGCTCCACTACGCGATCCAGATCGCGGACGCGCTCTCGACGGCGCACGAGGCCGACCTCGTGCACCGCGACGTGAAGCCCGAGAACATCCTGGTGAGCGACGGCGTGCGCGCGCGGCTCGTCGACTTCGGCGTGGCGAAGGACGCGCGGGGCGTGGGCCTCGGGCTCACAGGGCAAGGGAGGGCGGTCGGGACGTCGCGCTACATGGCCCCGGAGCAGGTCGCCGGGGGCGCCGTGGACGCGCGCGCGGATCTGTATGCGCTGGGCGTGGTCCTGTACGAGATGCTGGCCGGGGCGCACCCGTACGCGGTGCTCGACGAGGCGTCGGGCATCGGGGAGACGGAGATCCAGGCGGCGCACGTGCACCTGGAAGCGACGCCCCTGCCGGAGGTGCTCCCGGGCTGTCCGGAGGCGCTCTGGACCGCGGTGGCCAGGTGCCTTGCCAAGCGGCCCGAAGCGCGGTTTGCGCGGGCGGCGGAGCTCGCGGCGGCGCTGCGCGAGGTGGCGCGGAACGCGGTGACGGCAGAGAGGGCCGCGGACGACGCGGGCGCGCGGCAGCTCCTGAGCGAGGCGGCGGACGCGGCGAGGGAGCGGGTGATCCGGGAGCGCGCGGGGACACCTCGGGAGGAGAGGGCGGCGAGCGCGGTGCAGCTGGTGGCGGCGCTGCCAGGGCAAGGGGTGATGCCGGGGAGCGCGGCGCCGGGCGCGGATGCGTGGAGCAGGCTTGCGATGGCGCAGCGGTTCAGGGTGGAACCGGCGTGGGGACTGGGTGCGTCGAATGCGGGGACGGGGACCCGGAGCGAGGATGCAGCTGGCGGGCAGCCACTGCGGGGGCCGGTGCTGCCCGCAGCAGGGGGTGAAGTGGCGGGGTCGGCGTCGGGGGAGGGCGCGAGCGTGATCGAAGCCGGCGCGGGAACCAGTCTGCTGGTGAGCACGGAGCGGTGGGAGGGGGCGGCTGCTCCGGTGACAGGAGCGGGGACGCGGGTGAGCACGGAGCGGTGGGAGGGGGCAGCGGCTATCACGGCGGCGGTGCCAGGAGCAGAAGCAGAGCGGCTGGCGAGGACGGAGCCCTGGGATGCGGCAAGGGTTGGCGCGCGGTCGCCAGGACCGCGCGCGGCATCTCCGCCGACCAGGCGGGGGCTCGTCGTGCTTGTCGTGCTGGCGCTCGGCGTGGCCGTGGTGCTGATCGCTGCGGTGATGCTGGGTCTCGCCCCGGCGTGACGCAGCGCCGTCGGCGGGCTGTGGTTCGAGAGTCCAGGCTCCACATCCGCGATTCCTGGCGTACTCTTCGCCCCGTCCATGCCCAGCAAGCGCCAGGTGTTCGACCTCCTGTCCCGTGACGAGCTCGCGGAGCTCGTCGGCCGCTGCGATCCGCTCGTCCAGGATGGTCGCTCCAAGGCCCAGCTCGCCGACGCGCTCGTCGGCCGCGGGCGCTTCCGTGGCGCGGAGCCCCGGCCCGAAGTCCTCCAGGATGAACCGAGCCGGCGCGGCTTCGAGCGGCTGCACGCCTTGCCCCGTCTTCCGGAGCGGCTCGACCTGCGGACGGAGAATGTCGTGCACGCCCTTCAGGGCAGGCGAGCGGCTGACGCCCACGTGGAGCTGCCATGATTCACACCTTCTACGCTCGGAACTACGGCTGCCTGGTCAATACCGAGGCCTCGCTGACCCCGCTTCATGCGTTCATCGGTCCGAACGATAGCGGCAAGAGCACACTGCTGCACGGCATGCGGACCCTGGTGCAGTTCGCTGGATCCGGCTTTCAGCGGGATGATGATGAGGATACGTGGGAGCCCTTTGATCCCTATCTACCCACGACGTATCCATCCCATCAACCACCGGGGAAACCGCACGACATCCTGCTTGAGTGCGGCGTCGACGGGGGCTGGTTCGCCATCGCAACGGGGCTGCAAGACCTGGAAGCGTATGCCAGCGAGCGGCGTGGCAGCGATACGTCTGTAGGTCACGATCGGTCGGATGTTCCATGGCACTGGGAAGAACTCAGCGTACTGTGGAGGGCCAACCGCCCATCGGATCGGCAGATCCGGAACCAGCTCCGCCAGGCGAGACTCGTTCGCTTCGACCCAGACGCGCTTCGCCAACCAAGCGGTCTGATCCCTGAAACGCGGCAGGTCGGCTTCTTTGACGACCGGGGTCATGGTCTGGCCGGCATCTACTTTGCCATCCGCAACCGCAACGACGATGCTTTTTCCCGCATCGTCGACGACGTTCGCCGCCACTTCCCGACGATCAAAGGCCTTCGTGTCAAGGCAGTGACGAGCAGCAAGGTCGTCCTGGAAGTCGAGCTCGTGAATGGCGCGCGGGTGGAAGCCGCTCGGCTCAGCGAGGGCCTCCTCTACTATCTCGCGTTCGCCGCGCTCCGCTACTTGGACCCGGTCTCGCTCCTGCTCGTGGAAGAGCCCGAGAACGGCCTGCATCCGGCGCGCATCGCCGAGGTCATGCGCATCCTCCGTGCCATCGTCCAGGAGAGCGGCACACAGGTCCTCATGGCGACCCACAGCCCGCTCGTCGTGAACGAGCTCAAGCCCGACGAGGTGTCCGTCGTCACCCGCACCCCCGGGGAGGGCACCAGGGTCAAGCGCATCAAGGATACGCCCGATTTCGAAGAGCGCTCCAAGGTCTACGCGCTCGGCGAGCTGTGGATCGCCTATGCCAACGGCGAGGACGAGGCGCCGCTCCTTGAAGGCACAGAGCCTTGATCCGCGTCATTCTCGCCGGTGAAGGAAAGAACGAGCTCGGCGGTTTCGCAGCCGAGCCGAGCTTCCGCGACGACAACCCTGAGCCAGGTGTGGTTGAGGCGCTGCTGCGGCAGGTCCGTCCCGAGGGGTGGAAGGTCGTGGACGCCATCCTCTGGAAGAACATCCCCAAACTCCGCGTGGGGATTGGCGGAAAGGGCGAGGAGCTCAACGTCCAGCGCGCGTTCCACCATGCCAAGAAGCGTGGGTGCGAGGTCTTTGCGTTCACGCGCGACCGCGACAAGGCCAAGTTCGCCCACCGCGAGGACGGCATCGAACGGGCGATCGAAGGGCTGGGCAGTTCGGCTGACCAAACGCCGGCCGTCGTTGGCGGTGTTGCCATCGAGAAGCTGGAGTCGTGGCTGGTGGCCATCGCCGGTCACCATGGCTCCGAAGAGTTGCGCAGGCCGCAAGAGAGGCTCGCCGAGCTCGGCATGAACGAGAAGGACACCGCCGCCATGGTGCGCCTCGTGGAGGAGAACGGCCTGACCAACATCCCCGCTGACGCTCACTCGTTGCGGCGATGGATCGAGCGCGCGCGCCGGGCGCTCGGCCCATCCGCGTCGATGCGCTTCGATTCCGCATGAGCTCGTACGGCTTGCGGTGTCCGGGCCCCGCCGGCTCAACCGGTAGACCCAGGCACCGATGCGGCACGTCGATCATACTCCCGAGCAGGGGAGTTCTCTGAGCGGCGCGTACATGGCCGCACCCAGCGCGCCAGCTGCTCGCCCAAAGGGCAGCGAACACGCTGGCATTCTCTTTGAGCCACCTTCGAGATTTGAACTCGAGACCTACGGTTTACGAAACCGTTGCTCTACCACTGAGCTAAGGTGGCACGCCTCTCGTCGAGGAGGCGCGCAGATTACCCACTCGCCCTGCCGAGTCAAGCTCTTTTATTTCCGTCCTCGAGCGACCCGGTTTCGCTCGCGAAGAACTCGCCCAGCCGCTCCGCCAGCTCCGCCGCCGCCGACCAGTGCATCATGTGCCCGGCGTCCGGCAGCTCGACGTGCTCCGCGCGCTTGAGCCTCGCCACCCGCTCGGCTTCGTCCTCCGGGTGCCACCCCGTCGGCCCGCCGCTCACGAGCAGCGTCGGGCACGCGATGCGGTCCAGGAACGTCATGAACGCCTCCACCTGGAACAGCAGCGGCGACGTCGTCCGGTGCATCGGATCGTACGCCCACGCGAGCCCGCCGTCCGGCTCCTCCCGCGTGAGCAGCGGCGCGCGCGTCGCCAGCACGTCGCGCGGCACGCGCGGGTGGTTCGCCACGAGCCGCGCGATCGCGTCCTTCATCGACGAGAGCCGCCGCGGCGCGCGATCGAGCCCCGCCATCTGGCGCAGCCACGCCTCGACGCGCGCGACGGCGACCTCGGGACCGCTCGCCGGCGGCCCCACGCCTTCGAGCAGCGCCAGGCGCTCGACGCGGCCAGGGAACGCGCCCGCGTAGTACACGGCGACCGCGCCGCCCATCGAGTGGCCGACCACGCCGAGGCGCGCCGGCGCGAGCGCGTCGACGAGCGCCGCGACGTCGGCGATGTAGTCGGGGAAGTAGTAGTAGCTGCCCGCGCCGACGCGGGCGCTCCGACCGAACCCGCGCTGGTCCGGCGCGACGACGTCGTGCCCCGCCCGCGCGAGCGGCTCGGCCACGAGGTCCCACGTGCTCCCTGCGTCGAGGAAGCCGTGGAGCAGCAGCAGCGTGAGGCCCGTCGGCTGCGCGCCGTCGTCGCGGAAGCGGTGGACGCAGAGATCCAACCCGTTGGTGTTCCAAATTTCCGACGACCTACGCACCACGCGCGCGCTCCCGTGTGCAGATGCTCCCGTCAGCCCTCCGCGCGGCCCGCGCGGTCCGCGCACGAGCCGCCGGCGCTCCTGCGCCGCGTGCGCGCGGGCATCACCGCTTCGCCGGCGAACCCTTCGCCGGGGGCGCCGCGGGGGCCGCCGGGGGCAGAATGGTCCCCGTCGCCACAGGAGCGGCCGTGGCCGGATCCGCAGCTCCCGCAGGCGTCGCCGCGGGCGCCGCCCCGGTCGCGGCCGGCGCCGCGGTGTCCGCCCCGGCCGGCGCTGCGCCGCCCGCCGGCGCTGGCGCGACAGGGAGCGCGGCGCCCGTGAGCTGCGCGGCGTCCTTGAGCACCTCGTCCGCGTGCACCCCGGGATCCACGTCCGGATAGACCTTCGCGATCTTGCCGTCGGGATCGACGAGGAACGTCACGCGCGCCGTCGTCCCGAGCTTCATCGGCACGCCGAACGCGGTGGCCCAGGTGTGATCGGTGTCGACAAGGATCGGGAACGGCAGCTTGTGCTCGATCGAGAACGCCTCGTGCGACTCGCGGGTGTCGGAAGACACGCCGAAGACCTGCACGTTGGCCTGCGTGAAGCGATCCCACGCGTCGCGGAACGCGCACGCCTCCTCGGTGCAGCCCGGCGTCCCGTCCTTCGGATAGAAGTACACGACCACGGCCCGACCCCGCTGGTCGGACAGCCGCTGGATCGCGCCGTGCTGATCCGCGGCGAACACGTCGGGCGCTGTCGCGCCGACCGGGATCAGCCCTTGTCCACCATCGGGTCGCTCGGCCGCGCCACACCCGAGCAGCGAGGCAAAGGCAAAGACGACAGCAAGTACGACAAAAACGACCGCAATCGGGAAGCGTCTCTTCATCAGAGCGCCACGTTAGCACGCACTCGGTAGGATCGATCCGACGCTTCTGGTACGTTCCCGCGCCAGGAGACGAGGCCGATGGCGATCTTCGGAAACGACGGCGGCGCCGCGCCCGGCGTGGTGCGCCAGGGCAGGGAGGTCACCTACCCCGATTTCTCTTCGCCCACCGTGGATAAGGTCATGGTCGAAGAGCGCGCAGCCGGGCTCGGCAAAAGGAGCATCAAAGGCCCCGCCAAGGTCGCCGGCCTCAAGCTCGCCATCTCGATGATGGACCTCACCACCCTCGAGGGGAAAGACTCCCCGGGAAAAGTTGAGCAGCTCTGTCAGAAGGCGCTTCGGCCCCACGAGCGCGCGGACATCCCTTCCTGTGCGGCGGTGTGCGTCTATCCCAAGCTCGTCGCCGTGGCGAAGCGAGCGGTCTCGGGCTCGACCGTCAAGGTGGCCAGTGTGGCGACCGCCTTCCCGAGCGGCCTGTCCACGCTCGCCGTCAAGCTCGCCGACGTCCGCCAGGCGGTCGAGCTCGGCGCCGACGAGATCGACATGGTGATCGACCGCGGCGCGATGCTCTCCGGCGAGTACGGCGCGGTGTACGACGAGATCGCCGCGACCAAGCAGGCGTGCGGGCGCGCGCACCTCAAGGTGATCCTGGAGACGGGCGAGCTCGGGACCTACGACCGCGTCCGCAAGGCGAGCCGCATCGCGATGCTCGCGGGCGCCGACTTCATCAAGACCTCGACCGGGAAGATCACGCCGGCGGCGACGCCCCCGGTGACGCTGGTGATGCTGGAGGCGATCCGCGATCACGCGCAGGCGACCGGCCGGCGCGTCGGGATGAAGCCGGCCGGCGGGATCCGCACCGCGAAGCAGGCGCTCCACTACCTCGTGCTGGTCAAGGAGACCCTCGGCGACGCCTGGCTCACGAGCGACCTGTTCCGCTTCGGCGCGTCGACGCTCCTCAACGACGTGCTCATGCAGCTCGAGAAGGAGCGGACGGGCGCCTACCAGAGCGGGGACCATTTCAGCAAGGACTGACCGCGCCGCGGGGCGGGGCCGCGTCGGTGTTCAACGCGCGGCGGCGGGCGTAGAGTGCGCGGCATGAGCGACAACAGCACCGCCGCGGCAGGCGGCGACGGGGGCTCGCCGCGAGACGTGCGAGACGCGAGCGCCGCGCGGGACGCGACCGCGGCGCCCGACGCGGCCGTCGTGTTCGGCGACGCCTGGCGCTACGCGCCGGCGCCCGAGGGGCGCGATCACGTGAAGATCGCGCCGCGGTACGACCTCTTCATCGGCGGCGCGTGGCGCGCCCCGGCCTCGGGCCGCTACCTCGACAGCATCAGCCCGTCGACCGAGGAGAAGCTCTGCGAGTTCGCCGAGGCCTCCGAGCAGGACGTCGATCTCGCCGTGCAGGCGGCGCGGGCCGCGTACGAGAAGCACTGGTCGCGCATGCGCCCGCTCGAGCGCGGCAAGTACATCTACCGCATCGCCCGGGCCCTCCAGGAGAAGGCGCGCGAGCTCGCCGTCGTCGAGTCGCTCGACGGGGGCAAGCCCATCAAGGAGTCCCGCGACGTCGATCTCCCGCTCGCGGCCGCGCACTTCTTCTACCACGCGGGCTGGGCGGACAAGCTCGAGCACGCCTTCCCGGGGCGCGACCCCCGGCCGCTCGGCGTCGCGGGCCAGGTGATCCCGTGGAACTTCCCGCTGCTCATGGCGGCGTGGAAGCTCGCCCCGGCGCTCGCGGCGGGCAACACGTGCGTCCTCAAGCCCGCCGAGACGACGCCGCTCACCGCGCTGCTCCTCGCGCAGATCATCGAGGAGGCGGACCTCCCGCCCGGCGTCGTCAACGTGGTCACGGGCGCCGGCGCGACGGGCGCCGCGGTCGTCGGCCACCCCGGCGTCGACAAGGTCGCGTTCACGGGGTCGACCGAGGTCGGCAAGCGCATCCAGCGCGCGCTCGCCGGCACCGGGAAGCGGCTCACCCTCGAGCTCGGCGGCAAGGCCGCGAACATCGTGTTCGAGGACGCGCCGCTCGATCAGGCCGTCGAGGGGATCATCGGCGGCATCTTCTTCAACCAGGGCCACGTCTGCTGCGCGGGCTCGCGCCTCCTCGTCGAGGAGAGCGTGCATGATGCGCTCCTCTTCAAGCTGCGCGAGCGCATGGCGACCCTGCGCGTCGGCGACCCGCTCGACAAGAACACGGACGTGGGCGCCATCAACTCGAGGGCGCAGCTCGCGAAGATCGAGGAGCTCGTGGCCGCGGGGGAGCGCGAGGGGGCCGCGCGCTTCTCGGTGAGCTGCGCGCTCCCGCAGCGGGGCTACTGGTTCGCGCCGACGCTCTTCACGGGCGTCGCGCAGTCGCACCGGATCGCGCGCGAGGAGATCTTCGGCCCGGTGCTCTCGATCTTGACCTTCCGCACGCCCGAGGAGGCGATCGAGAAGGCGAACAACACGATGTACGGGCTGTCGGCGGGCGTCTGGACCGGCAAGGGTTCGAAGAGCTTCTGGGTCGCGCAGCGCCTCCGCGCCGGCGTCATCTGGGCGAACACCTTCAACAAGTTCGATCCCAGCGCGCCGTTCGGCGGCTACAAGGAGAGCGGCTTCGGCCGCGAGGGCGGACGCCAGGGGCTGCTCGCCTACCTCGAGGTGGACTGATGGCGCTCGGCAACCAGGACAGCGGCGGCGACGAGGGGTGCACGTCGATCGGCGATTGCGCCGGCGCGGCCGCGCTCGACGCTCCTTCGGGCGAGGCGCGCGCGCGGGTCGGCGTGCGCAAGGCGTACAAGATGTTCGTGGGCGGCGCGTTCGTGCGCTCGGAGTCCGGGAGGTACACGCAGGTGCGCGATCACGGAGGCGCGGGCGCGGTCGAGAACATCCCGCGCGCGTCGCGGAAGGACGGGCGCGACGCGGTGCTCGCGGCGGCCGGCGCGCTCGGCGGCTGGTCGGCGCGCACCGCGTACAACCGCGGGCAGATCCTCTACCGCCTCGCCGAGATGCTCGAGGCGCGGCGCGCGGAGCTCGCGGCCTCGCTCGCGCGCGGCGGGCAGGGCGCCGGCGCCGCCGAGCGCGAGGTCCTTTCGGCGATCGATCGCGCGGTCGCCTACGCGGGCTGGGCCGACAAGTACCAGAGCCTCTTCGCGAGCCTGAACCCCGTGTCCGGCCCGCACTTCACCTTCACGGTGCCCGAGCCGATGGGGGTCGTCGTCATCGCGGCGCCGCCGCGGCCGGCGCTCCTCGGCCTCGCGGGCGCTCTCCTGCCGGTGATCACCGCCGGCAACACGTGCGTCGTGCTCGCGAGCGAGGCGGATCCGCGCACGGCGCTCGTCTTCGGCGAGGCGCTCGCCACGAGCGATCTCCCGGGCGGCGTCGTCAACATCCTCACCGGCCAGCTCGCGGAGGTGCTGCCGCACCTCGCCGCGCACATGGACGTCGCCGCGCTCGATCTGCACGGCGTGGACGCGGCGCTGGCGAAGCGCCTCGAGGAGGCGGCCGCGGCCAGCGTCAAGCGGGTGCGCGCCCGCTCGCTCAGTGAGGCGCAGTGGTTCGACGACAGGGCCGCGACGTCCCCCCGCTGGATCGAGCGGTTCGTCGAGATGAAGACGATCTGGCACCCGGCCGGGCCGTGACGCGGGCGGCGCTCATCGACGGGGCGCCGTGAACGGCGCCCGGGGCGCTCATCGACCGAGCACCATCCCCGTCTGGAGCGTCCGCCCGGCGACGAGGTCCGCCGCCGCGAGCGGCTTTCGTCCCTCGGCCTGGGCCCGCAGGATCTGGATCGCGCCCGCGCCGCACGCGACGATCACGACGCTGCGGCCCGCCATCACCACGGTCCCCGGCGGCGCTCCGGCCTGGTCGGCCTCGCTCTCGACGCGCGCGGCCAGCACCTTGAGCGCCTTGCCGTCGATCGTCGTGAAGGCGCCCGGCCACGACGTCATCCCCCGGATGTGGTCGTGGATCTGCCGGGCGCTCCGCTCCCACCGGATGCGCCCGTCTTCCTTCTTCAGGAGCGCCGCGTGCGTCGCCGCCTCGTGGTCCTGCGGCGCCAGCGCGAGCGCGCCGTCCACCGCGCGGCGGAGGTCCTCGCGCACGACGCGCGCGGCGAGCGCACCGAGATCGATCGCGAGCTCGTCGGCGGTCGTGTCCGGGCCGATCGGCGCCCGGTGCACCGCGTAGACGGGCCCCGTGTCCATGCCCTCGTCCATCTGCATCAGCGAGATGCCCGTCTCGGCCTCGCCCCCGACGATAGCCCACGTGATCGGCGCGGCGCCGCGGTAGCGCGGCAGGATCGACGCGTGGAGGTTCATGCAGCCGCGCCGCGGCGCCTCGAGCACCGCCTTCGGCAGGATGCGCCCGTAGGCGATCACCAGCGCGACGTCCGCTCGCGCGTCCGCGACCCACGCGGCGAACTCGGGCGTGCGGACCTTCTCGGGCTGCACGACAGGCAGGCCGAGCTCCAGCGCCTTCACCTTCACCGGCGGCGCCTTCAGCTCGAGCCCGCGGCCGGCCGGCCGATCCGGCTGACAGACGACGCCGACGACGTCCGCGATCGACGCGAGCGCCTCGAGCGACGGCACGGCGATGGCGGGGGTACCGAAGAACAGGGCGCGCACGCCCTGGCTTCTAGCAGGACCTGCGCCCCTCGTGCCGCCTTCTTCGCTCGCGGCGAGCGCCGCCGCGGCGGCCCGACCTCAGGGCCCGGACGCTGGCCGCCCGCCGCGCTCCTCGTTCTCCTCGCGCGCCGCCGCGCCGCGCGAAGGGAGAGCCGAGCGCGGATCGGCGCAGCAGCGGAAGCCGGTCTCGTAGAACACGAACTTCGGCTCGTGCGCGTCGTTCGTCCCGCGGCAGCCCGTCCACGGCTTGGCCCAGAAGCCGCCCATGAGCGCGCCTGGCCACCGGCGGCCGCCGCGCGAGGCGACCCACTCCTCGACGTTGCCCATCATGTCGAAGACGCCGAAGGTCGAGGCGCACGCGGGATGGGAGCCGCTCGGCGCGCCCTGCCAGAGCCGCTCGACCTCGCGCTGCGCCACCTCGCCGGAGGCGCCGAGCTTCCGCTCGTCGACCGGCCGCCACGCCTTGCCGCTGTTGCAGACCGCCTTGTCGACGCGCCAGCCGTAGGCGAGGGGACGCCGCTCGGGGCCCTCGCACGCGAGCTCCCACTCCTGCTCGGCGCACACCCGCTTGCCGCGCGCGGCGCACCACGCGGTCGCCGTCTCGAACGACTGCATGACGAGCGGCTTCGCCCCGCGCTGGTTCGGCGCCTCGAACTGGTCCATGCACACGGAGATCTCGGTCGCCGGCCCCTCCTCGGCCGTGATGTCCTCCCAGTACGCGAAGCAGTGGGTCGCCTTGCCGCTCTTGACCGGCTCCACGCAGACGTGCTGCACCTCGTCGCGGTGCGTGCCGGTGACGAGCCGCATGTCCGCCGGACACGCCGGGCTGGGCCCTGGATCGAGCGACGGCGCCGCCGGCAGGCCGAGCATCGCGATCGCGAGCGCGCCGAGGCCGAGCAGGGGATCGATCATCGTTCAGCGAGGGCCAGGGTGTCGCTCCGTGCCGGGCGCAGCCTCGGCCGCGCCGCGCCGCGCGGCAAGCGACGGCGCGGAGGATCCTGCGCCGCGTCGCGCGCGCCAGGTGGTGGTGATGACGAGCGAGCGCTGCAGGTCGGAGCTGACCCGCAGCGTATCCTCATTCAAAAAAATGGCCAGGGCTGTGGCATGCGGCATGCGCCGTGTCTATGGTGAGTTCCCGTAGCCTCGCGGGCTGTCTTCCACCAAGAGCTGCCAGCAGGGCTCCGCGTTGCACCATCCGCATCCGTCTGGATGCAAGCCAAGATGACCGGGGCGCGCGGTGGCCGCGCGGCCCGGCTGCGTGTTGATGAAGGGGTTTACCTCCCCCGGTCGGGTGCCTAGAGGAGATCGCCATGTCCGAGAAAAAGAACCCGCCGATGCCGCCGCGCTCCGAGGAAGAGGTCGTCTTCGGCGACGAGCTGCCGGTTCTGCCGATCCGCAATGCGGTGCTGTTCCCGGGCGCCGTCGCGCCCTTCGATGTCGGCCGCGAGAAGTCGGTCGCGCTGGTGGAGGATGTCGATAACCTCCCTGGCCCGGTCATCGCGATCTTCGCCCAGCGCGATCCGTCGACCGACGATCCCGGGGCGGAGGACCTGTACCCGATGGGCTGCGCCGCGCGCGTGCTGAAGGCGCTGAAGCACAGCTCGGGCAACTACTCGTTGATCTTGCAGGGCCTCACGCGGATCCGGCTCGACACCGTCACGGCCCACACGCCGTACCTGCGCGCCAAGATCCGCCGCATGGACGAGCCGGCGACGGAGGACGTCGAGGCGGAGGCGCTGGCGATGAGCCTGCGCGACATCGCCAAGCAGGTCATCCAGCTGATGCCGGAGCTCCCGCGCGAGGCGGGCTCGCTCATCGACTCCATCCAGGCGCCCGGCGCGCTCGCCGATCTCGTCGCTGCGAACCTCGACGCTCCGGTCGAGGAGAAGGCGCAGCTCATCGAGACGATCGACGTCAAGGAGCGCATCCGCAAGGTGCTCCGGCTGCTCACGCGGCAGCTCGAGATCCTGAAGATGCGCGAGCGCATCAACTCCCAGATCAAGGAGGAGATGGGCAAGAACCAGCGCGAGTACGTGCTGCGCCAGCAGCTCAAGGCGATCAAGGAGGAGCTGGGCGAGGACGACGGCGATCAGGGCGATCTCGACGGGCTCGAGGATCGCATCGCGAAGGCGAACCTGCCGACCGAGGCGGAGACCGTCGCGAAGAAGCAGCTGAAGCGGCTGCGCACGATGCAGGTCGGGTCGGCCGAGTACACCGTGGTGCGGACGTACCTCGACTGGATCCTCGACGTGCCCTGGACGCAGTCGACGCAGGACAACCTCGACATCGGCAGCGTCCGCAAGGTGCTCGACGAGGACCACTACGGCCTGGAGAAGGTCAAGAAGCGCATCCTCGAGTACCTGGCGGTCCGCAAGCTGAAGCAGGACAAGAAGGGGCCGATCCTCTGCCTGCTCGGGCCCCCCGGCGTCGGCAAGACGTCGCTCGGCCGGAGCATCGCGCGCGCCCTCGGCCGCAAGTTCCACCGGGTCTCGCTCGGCGGCGTGCACGACGAGGCGGCGATCCGCGGCCACCGGCGCACCTACGTCGGCGCGCTCCCTGGCCAGATCATCCAGGGCATGAAGAAGTCGGGGACGATCAACCCGGTCTTCATGATGGATGAGGTCGACAAGATCGGGCACGACTTCCGCGGCGACCCGTCGGCGGCGCTGCTCGAGGTGCTCGATCCGGAGCAGAACAACACGTTCGCGGATCACTACCTGGAGATCCCGTACGACCTGTCGCACGTGATGTTCGTCGCGACCGCGAACGTGGCGGATCCGATCCCGCCGCCCCTCCGCGACCGCATGGAGATCCTCGAGATCCCCGGCTACACGCGGAAGGAGAAGCTCGCGATCGCGCGGCAGCACCTGCTCCCGAAGCAGCTGTCGGAGCACGGGCTCACGACCGAGCAGCTGGAGGTCACGGACAAGGCGCTGGAGGAGATCATCGATCACTACACGCGCGAGGCCGGCGTCCGGTCGCTCGAGCGGCAGATCGCGGGCGTCATCCGCGGCGTGGCGGTGAAGGTCGCCGAGGGCGACACGCAGAAGCGGCGCGTCGACAACGAGGACGACCTGCACGAGTTCCTCGGCCCGGCGAAGTACACGAGCGAGGTCGCGGAGCGCACCGCCGAGAGCGGCGTCGCGACGGGCCTCGCGTGGACGAGCGTCGGCGGCGAGATCCTCTTCATCGAGGCGACGCGGATGTACGGCACGGGCAAGCTCCAGCTGACCGGCCAGCTCGGCGACGTGATGAAGGAGTCGGCGCAGGCGGCGCTGTCGTTCGTGCGCAGCAACGCGTCGAGGTACAGCATCGCGAAGGACTTCCTCGAGAAGAGCGATCTGCACATCCACATCCCCGCCGGCGCGATGCCCAAGGACGGGCCGAGCGCGGGCGTGACGATGTTCACGGCGCTCGTCTCGCTCCTCACCGGGATCAAGGTCCGCCACGACGTCGCGATGACGGGCGAGATCACGCTCCGCGGTCGCGTGCTCCCGATCGGCGGCCTGAAAGAGAAGGTGCTGGCGGCGCACCGCGCCGGCATCAAGCGCATCATCGTCCCCGAGCGCAACCGGGCGGATCTCGAGGAGGTCCCGAAGGAGGTCGTGGACGAGCTGCAGTTCTTCTTCGTCAGCCGGATGGAGCAGGTCCTGGAGGCCGCGCTCGAGCGGCTGCCCGAGCCCGCGCCCGCGACCGAGGAGTCGAAGGACGGCGAGAAGAAGGAGATCGAGAAGTCGGAGAAGAGCTCGATCGCCAGCAACTGACGAGCGTCGCCAGCGATCGCTGAGCGACCTGTCTCCGAGGCGCCGCGCGGCTTGAACGCGCGGCGCCTTTTTTCGTGCCTCTCTTCGTCAAGACGCCCCGCGCGGCGGCGACGGACGCCTCTGCCGCTCGGCGAGCTTGGCGCGTTCGCTTGGCGCGCGGCGGCGACATCGCGTCGCCTGCGCAGCGCAGGCCGACCTGCGCTGCGGTGCTCGCGCCTGCGGGCGGCTTTCGCCTCGACGGATGTCAAGCGAATCGGTAGCCTCGAGAGCGCATGAGGCCGTGTCCGAACTGCGCGTGGATGCTCAAGGAGACCGACGCTGCCTGCTCGATGTGCGGTACGAGCGTGGCGGGCGCAGCGCCTGGAGCCTCCGTTCCGGTCGCGCCTCCGCCGGTGCAGGCGGGGGCTGGCGCCTATGCCCCGCCTGGCCCGCCGGGCTATCCAGGGCAGCCCGCCGCCTCGGGTTATGGCGGCGCGGCAGCGCCAGGCTACGCGGCAGGGGGCGCGCAGGGCGCCTATCCGCCTCCTCCTCAGGCGTACGGGGTGGGCGGGGGCGGGCTCTCGGTGCCGGCGTCACCGGGCGGAGGCGTGGCCTTCTCGGCGGCGGGCGGGGAAGCTAACTTCCCGGTCTCTCCCTGGGCCCGAGCGGCACCTTCTGCCGGGCTCACGTCGCAGCCGGCGTCTCTTCCGATGAACGCGCCGGGCGTCCCGCCGGTCCAGGCCCAGCCGGCGCTCGGTGCGCCGGGCCCGGGCATGGTGCCTGGCGCGTCGATGGGGGGCGCGATGGGACAGCAGCCCGTGGCGCCCGCGCCGGTCTTCGGCGTGCCCCCGCAGATGGTTGCGCCGCCGCCGATGGTCGTGCCGACGGGAGCGTCTGGGCTGGTCGCGCCGCCGATGGTGCAGGGGGGCGCGGTCGCGCCGCCGCCGATGGTGCAGGGGGGCGTGGTCGCGCCGCCGCCGATGGTGCAGGGGGGCGCGGTCGCGCCGCCGCCGATGGTGCAGGGCGGGGTGCCGGCGATGGTGCAGGGCGGGGTGCCGGTGGTCGCTCAGGCCAGGGCGCCTGCGATCGTCGCGCCTCCGATCGTCCAGGGCGCGGTCTCGGGCGCGGTGCCGCAGGTGTCGGCGCAGCCGGCGCGCGTCCTCGTCGGCTTCATCGTGACGTTCCAGAACGATCCCGGAGGCAGCTTCTGGCCGATGTACAGCGGCCGGACGCAGGTGGGGCGCGCCGGGGCGGACGCTACGACGGAGATCGGGCTCGCGGATGCGAGCGCCTCTTCACGGCACGCGTCGATCCACGCGGACCCGACGACGGGCCAGGTCTTCATCGAGGACGACGGCTCGCGCAACGGCACCTTCGTCAACGAGCAGCGCCTCGGACAGGGCGAGCGCCGGCAGCTGCGCGACAACGACCGGCTGCGCCTCGGGAGCACGACGTTCGTGGTGAAGGTGCTGGTCGCCTGAGCGGAGAGCGAGGTTACTGACCGCCGGCGCCGCCCGAGCCGCCAGTCCCATCTGCGCCGCCAGCGCCGGCTGCGCCGCCACCGCCGGCGCCGCCCGTGGACGCTGCGCATTTCGAGAAGCCATCCACGATGACGCACTCGAACCCATCCGCGCAATCATTGCCGCCCTTGATACAGGACTGACCATCGCCGCACCGCGCTGTGCAGAGCGTGCCGCCACAGTCGACGTCGGTCTCCGTGCCGTCCTTCACGCCATTGAAGCAGAGGGGGAGGGGCGCCGGGATCTCGCAGTTGAAATACTCCACCACCTCAGCCGAGGGGGCCGCGTCGGAGCCCGCTCCACCATCGCCCCCGCCGCCAGTACCCCCACCCTCAGAACCAACGATAGGTGGGTAGTGGATGCTGAAGGAGATGAAACCATTGTATCCATCGAGATCGTTGGGGTCTGCCTCCGGGGGGGGCTGTTTCCCCAGGCTCGTTTTGAGTATGGCCCTCGGAAGGAGCGTGTCGTGGCCGCCGCACTTCGCTTCGGCTTCGAGCCGGTTGAAGTGGTATTGCGTGCCTTCCGAGCAGCTCACGTCGAGCGTTGCACGGTCTTCCGGTGTGATGACGGTCACTGTTCCGCCGTCCACGTCGGCAGACTCGTTGCCGCCCCCGCCAGTAGCGCTACCACCGCCGGCATTTGCGTCCTCGCATTGTGCGATGGCGGTGGCGCCACCGGCGCCGCCACCACCACCACCACCACCGGCACCGGTGTCATTTCCGGGCTGGACGCATGGATTGATGGTCACCGAGTAGCTGAACTCCCCCGAGTACGTGAAGGAGCCGCATTCCTCTGCCCGGGCGTCGAGGCGCTTGAACGCGATGCTCTTCGGAGGGAATGATGCGACGTCGAGCGGCGGGTCGAAGACGACCTGACCTCCCTCCGTGAGGAAACAGACGTCGAGGGTCTCGCGGCCAGCGAACTTGCCTTTGGGCCCGTTCCCCGCACCAGGCGCACCGCACCGATTCACGACATCGGCATGAAAATCTGCGTAACAGTTGCTCGTGTCTTCGAGGAACGCGCAGACGTCATCGAATTCCTCTGCGCAGCCGGGCACGGAGACGGCTGCGGTCACGGCGAGGATCGGGGCAACGGCGGCGGCGAGCAAGACGTAACGGCGCATGGGCGCAGTCTACGCGTTCTCCCCGAGCGTGGGCCAGCTTCGCAGAGGTAGAGGTCTGCCGACGGCGCGCCGGCAGCGTGCGCCTCCGCCCCGCGCGCCGCCTGCTCCCCTCACAGCTCTGCGTAGGGCCCGGGGACGACGTACGCGTCGTCGTTGGCCGCGTACGTGAAGACCCCCCAGCACACGAGCTTGTACTTGATGGCGAACGCCATCGCTTCCCTCAGGTTCGCCTTCGGCGCGAGCACGGCGAGGTTCGAGCGGCGGACGCCCCACCAGCCCGGCCCGTGCTGCAGCACCGCGTCGTGGAGATCCTGCGTCGCGTGCTTGGAGTCCTCGAGCACCGCAAGGCGCAGCCGGACGAACGACTTGTCGCGCGCGGGGAAGTCGAACCAATACAGGTTCGACCTCGCCAGCTTCGGGGTGATGCTCCCGGCGCCCTGCGCCGCGAGGAAGCGGCTGAGATCCTCGGGCGAGAGCTTCTGGGTGACCGGGTGCGTGTCGACGCCGCTGCACGTCTCGGGGCCGATCTTGAACTCACCCAGCGCGAGCGGCGCCTCGGGTCCGTTCTCGGGAGTCAAGAGGTACCGATCGATCGCGGGCAGGTCGCCCGGGTACTCCACGCCGGCGTCGATGCCGCTGCACGCCGGGGCCCCCAGCGCAAGCGCGAAGGCCGCCGCGAGCGCGGGGCGCCGGGGCGCGCGCTGGCTCGGCGCCGGACGCTCGTGGCCCTGGCGCGTGCTGGTGGAGGGGGGGCTCGGCGCGCTCGCCGGCTGTGCTCCGGCGGGCTCGCCCTTGCGACTCGGTATGCTTTCGTTGGACATGGCTCTCTCGCGGCACGGGGGTACCGCCTCGATCGGCGGGCGCAGCGCTGCCCGGGCCGGGCAATCATTCAATGCCGGGCACCCCGAGGGCAAACTCCTCGGCGAACATTTGGCTGGCGTGCCCTCGCTGGCCTAGAGTTCCCCCGATGAGGCACCTCGGAATGCCGATGCTCGCGCACGTCCCCGCCTTCCGCGCCCGCCGTCCGCTCGCCGCCGGAGCGGGGCGCGCGGGCGTGGCCTGCGTCGCCGTGGCTGCGATCGCGCTGCTCGCCGGCTGCGGCGGCTCGCCCACCGCCCCCAGGCAGGACGACGTCTTCTACCTCCACGGCGCGGCCGGCACCCTGAGCAAGGACTCGAGCTTCGAGGTGTACTTCCCGCCGCTCGACGCGCCGGCGACGGACCGGGTGCCGCGCCGGATCGGCGTGGGCCTCATGAACGGCGACGTCCGCATGAGCCGCCCGATGGACTGGAACGTCGGCGGCGCCGACTACACGCCCGAGCGCCGCTTCATCACGTACCAGTCCCCGCGGCAGTTCCTGTTCTCGATCTACGAGCGCATCGACAGCCCCGACGAGCCGTGGCCCGACGTGCTCAAGCGCTACGAGGCGGACCTCGAGGAGCAGGGCGCGGAGATCCTCTCCGGCCGCGCGCCCGTGGCCACGGCGAACACGCAGGGGCGCAGCTACCTCGTCAAGGCGAAGATCCCGTCGAAGCCCGTCTCGGATGCCTTCGCCCACGAGATCCTGCTCCGGAGCCCCCGCCGCATCCTGCTCGTGCAGATCGTGCACCACGAGAACGTCGACGCGAACGCCGACGAGATCACCGCCGCGCTGCAGAGCCTCACCGTTTACTGAGCGCAGGGCGGGTCAAGGCGGCGCCACGGCGCGAGCGCCGCCGCGCCTCCCGGCGGCCCGCGGCGGCGGCGCTCGGCCTCGCTCACATCGGCGGGGGCTCGCCCCGATCGTCGTCGTCCTCGTCGTCGCCGCCCGCGAGGTGCTTGTCGTCGAGGGGGATCGTGATCACGAGCCGCTCCGCCGCAGATCCGCCGATCCACGCGGTGCGCTTGAGCGTCGCGGCGCGCGGCGAGCCGAGCTGGAACCGAGGCGCCTCCTCCGTGTCCACGTGGATCTCGAGCATCACGTCGTGGATGCCCGGCGTGAACGTCTCGATGACGCCGCGGACCAGATCCTGGCGCCGGCCCCCGGGCAAGAAGGAGAGGTACTCGTCGTAGCCCACCGGGCCGAGCACGACCTTGTAGCGGCCCGAGCCGTCGAACACATAGCGCCCCAGCGTCAGGCTCTCGCCCAGCTGATGGTTCATCACGCCGAGCTTGTTCCTGAACGGCTTCTCGATCTTCGTCCAGTGGCCGACGAACTGCTCGATCTTCACCCCGATGTTGCCGAGCATCTCGGACAGGACCGTCTCCAGGTTCCTCGCCGAGCGCGACTTCGAGGCGAGGACCGACGCATAGCGGAGGAAGAAGAAGCGATCGAGCGGCGTCTCGTAGCCGCGGAAGCCGTCGACGCCGACCGCGCAGAGCATCCGGCGCGAGAAGGGATCGGCGCCCTGCTTGCGGTACGTGACGGGCAGGCGGTACTTGGTCCACGCGCGGTAGAGCAGCGACAGGAGCCGGTGGTGGAAGACGTCGAGGAGCTCTCGGATCGGCTGCGGGCCGCCCTGGTAGTCGGCCTGCGCGATCTGCTCGATGAAGTACGCCGGCATCGGCGACACCGAGCCGTACAGGCTGAGGAACGTGGTCGAGACGCGGGCGCGCTCGACGCCGTCGGCCGACTTGACCGGCGCGAGCTCGCTCACGTCGCTCGAGGCGAAGATGAGCGACGGGTCGCCGCGCAGCCGGATGCGCTCGTCCTGCGCCGGCCCGAGCTGGCCCACCGGCGGCGCGGCAGGGAAGAGCCGCTCGAGCAGGTAGATGAGGCGGTAGTACGAGAAGCGCGGCGCGGTATCCGCGAAGCGCCGGAGCGTCTCCAGCGCGACGGGGTCGGCGCTCGCGGCGCCCCTCGGCGCAGCCGGCCTCAGATCAGCGTCAGGCTGCCGCTCTTCGGGTCCCATTTGTGCACCACGCGTGTATTCGTGCCGGTGACCGTCAGCTGCGTGAACGAGTTCAGCGAGACGTAGGACCCGAGCATCTCGTTCAGGATGCTCGCGAACAGGTACATCTCTCCCTCGCCGACGAACCCGCCCTCGTCGAGCTCGATGTCGACCGCGACGCCGCGCACCGGCGCCCCCCGGTACAGCCGATCCGTCGGCCGCACCCGGATCGACTTGATCGCGGCCAGGCGGAGCTGGTTCGCTCGCGCCGCCTGACGATCGACGATCGCCTGGAAATTGTAGAGATCGACCGTCGCCCGGAGCACCTCGAGCTCGGTGATCGAGCGGTAGCTCATCGCCATGTGCGCCAGCACGCGCCACTGCAGCTCGCGCCCGAGCGGCGGCGGGAGCGGCGCGGTGACGCCGGTGAGGTTGGTGAAGCTCGCCACGGCGGGCGAGGTCGCCGTCGGCACCCTGAGATCGCCGAGCTTCAGCTGCGCCGGCAGGCGGCGGTTCGTGCTCGTCGCCTCGATGCTGATCACGTCGAACTCGGGGAGGGCCCCGGCGTCCTGCGGGGAGCCGAACGAGAGGTACATGTCGATGCCGTCGCCGATGGCGGCCGGGCGGAGGTGCGCCTGGTAGAAGATCGTCCGCGCGGCGGCCTCGGGATCGAGCTCGTGCTGGAAGCTGAAGAACGAGGGGATCTCGACGCGCTGGCTCGTGCGCCGGGCGATGCCGACGACCTTGTCGATGCTGTGGATCTCGAACGCCGCGGGCGCCGCGCCCGCCGGGCGGCAGAGGTACTCGTGCTTCGTGGCCTCGGGCTTGATCGGATCGCTCGTGTGCTCGAACAGGTTCACGACGGGCGAGCAGAACAGCCGGAGGTTCTCCCTGCTGATCCTCGTCCCCGGCGGGAGCCCGTCCCTGAACTGCAGCAGGATCGCGAACCGGTCCGAGATCCGCTCCGCCGAGAGCGCCTGCAGGCCGGTCACCTCGAAGAACGCGAACTTCTGCGGGAGCGTGAAGAACTCCTGCAGGAGCCGGAACCCCGGGTAGACCGTCTTCGGGTACGGGATCAGCGACTCTTCATCGGAGAAGCCGGTGAGCCGCACGGCGCGGGCCGGGAGCGACGCGATCGTCGTGTCGCGCCCCGCGGCGTCCACCGCGGCCAGCGCGACGGTGTCGACGTGCGCCCCGACCCAGAGGCGGAGGTCGTCCTGCAGCCTGCGCTCGCCGTGGATGTAGAAGCGCAGCGAGGAGAGCGACAGGCCCGACAGCGCGGCTCCGCCGGTCAGACGGAGCTCGATGCGGAGCGTCTGCGCGAGCTGCGCGCCCGTGTCGACGCGCACGTCCTCCACCGCGAGCGGGACGAGCTCGACGTCCTGGGTCGTGCGGAACCGGCACGAGACGCCGTCGACCGGCACCGATCCGACCTCCGCGTGCCGAGCGACGACGAGCTTCTCGCGCACCACGTTCGGGAGCGGCGTGAACTCGATGATCGATGTCGCCGGGATCTGGCGGAGGTAGTGGGGAAAGAGCAGCGATGCGACCGAGTGGATCACCTCGGGGAGCTCGTCGTCGAGCTTCTGGCGGATCTTGCCGGTCAGGAACGCGACGCCCTCGAGCAGGCGCTCGACGTCGGGGTCCCCGCCTTTCTCCGCGAGCATGGGCGCGATCCCGGGGTAGGCGGCGGCGAACTCGCGCCCCAGATCCCGCAGGTAGGTGAGCTCGTCCTGGTAGTACTTGTTGAACATCCTCTCGCCACCGCCAGTCGACCGCCGGGGCCGAAGGCTGTCAACCGCCGTGAGCCGGGCCGCCGGGCGGGGGCTACGTCATCCGGACATTGCCGCTCTGGTCCACTGCAGCGCCGAGCCGGAGCGCCTGCCGCCGGCCATCGGGAAAGTGGATCTGCGCGGTGATCTCGAACTCGAGGACCATCGACTGGATCGCGTCCGTGCGCAGGTGCCGGACCTGCACGTTCTTCAGCCGCGGCTCGTAGGTCTGGATGCAGTTCTTGAGCGAGCGCTGCACCAGGCCGATCGCCTCGGGGAACTCATGCAGCACCTCCGAGACCTCCATCAGGCCGTAGTCCGGGCAGGTCAGCGAGCTCCCCTGGCGGGTGTTCAGCATGTGCCCGAGGTGCGTCAGGATGGCCGACTCGAGGTCGTGATCCCGGTAGGTGTGCCGCTCCGTCGAGTGCGGGTCGGCCGCGTGCGCGATTCGGGTGAGGAGGGAGGCACCGGCCACGGCGGGATCGTAGATCAGCTCGCGCCTCGAGCGGAAGCCCGCCCGCTCAGCGCGGCGTGAGCCAGTCGTCTTCCGCGGAGACGCCCCCGTCGTTCCAGATCCAGACGACCTTCTGGTACGTGAACGCGACCTCCTCCTGCTCGGGCGCGCGCGCTTGCGCCGGGTTCCTCACGTTGAGCATGTGGAACTGGATGCTCGAGATGTTCGCGTTCGTGAGCTGGACCGTGAAGACTGGCTTCTCGATACCGATCGCGATCGACCTGTAAAACTGGAGCTCCCAGCGGGGGATGCTCTCGTTGTGGCTGAGGACGTTGAGGAGGAGCGGGGTGGACCGATCGAGGTCCTTCGTGACGATGAAGGGCTTGTGCATCCGCTTGCCCGTCGGGCGTCCGGTGACCGGGTCGCGCGGCCCCACCAGCGAGTGGAATACCTCGGTGACGAGGATGCTACCTTCTCGCCCCTTCTGGGTGACGGATCCCCTGATTTCCCCTTGTCTTTCGCCGGTGAGTCTGAGGTAGGCGCTGAGGGGCATGCCAACATTCTGAGCTTGCTGCGGGTGATGGCCATGCCTGATTTTGAGGAACCCCCTGGAGCGGGGCGCATCTTCGTGCGCTACGGGTTCATCCGCAGAGTGAAGCTCGCTGCGGCGTACTTTCGTACGCCTCACTCGCCTGCCTAGCGGCCAAGCCCGTAGCGCACGAAGCTGCGCCCCGCTCTGATGCCCCAACGTCAGGACGACAAACGCAACCGGGCGACCCGAAGGCCGCCCGGTGCGACGAGACATCTACCGCTAGACGCTACTGGTTCGGCGTCTCCCAGTCGTCGTCCGCCTGGCGCGCGCCGTCGCCGTCATCGTACGACCACTCGATCTTCTGGTACGTGAACGAGATCCGCTCGTACTCCGGCCGGTCCTTGCTGCCGTCCGTGAGGCGGGTGTTGTCCATGTGGAAGTCGATGCTCGCGACCGTCGCGTTCGTGAGCGTGACCGTGTAGTGGTTCTGCTCCTTGCCGACGTTCTTCGAGGCCGCGGTGCCCGGCGTGTAGAACTTGAGCTTCCACTCCGAGATGCTCTCGTTGGTGACCAGGGCGTTGTAAAGAAGGGGGGTCGACTTGTCGAGCTCCTTCGTGATCACGAAGGGCTTGTGCTGGCGCTTCCCGCTGGGCATGCCGGTCGCCGGATCACGCGGGCTCACGACCTGATGCTGCACCGAGATGACAGCGATGGTCTTCTCGCGACCCTTCTGGGTGACCGAACCATCGATGGGGCCCTGGGTAACGCCCTTCAACTGGAGATGAGCTTGCAACGCCATGATCAGATGCCTCTTCCTTCAAGAACTCGCCGCCTGGGCTCAGTCTACGCCCCATTGCGCGCTGGCAGACGGTCCGCCCCGTCGGGACTAGGAGTTAAGAGACGTAGAGATAAGACTCTCATCGTATCTCTACCCCTGTTCGTCTCAGGGAGTCCAGAAGGTAACTCCCTCCTTGGGAGCGTCAAGACTTTTGTGTCCCGGGGCAGCGCGGGTTTCTTGGCATTCGGTTCGCTTTTGGTTGGGGTTTGGTTCGCGTTTGGTTCCTGAGAGCGCGCAATATTCCGTCGCGAAGCCATCGCTTCCATAAGAGGACGCGGGCGTGTCCATCGCGTTGCGGGCGTGTGGGGAACGTGACGACGCGCGGGACGGCAGCGTGATCTGGCATGCGTGCGACCGCCGACACCGAGAACGAGGCGGGCTGGCCGGCCAGAGCCGTTGGCCGGCCAGAACCGTTGGCCGGCCAGAGCCGTTGGCCGGCCGGCCCCGTTGGCCGGCCAGGGCGTTGGGTCGCGAACTCGCCTTGGCGACGCCTTGCATGATACGAAGAGCGCGTGAGCATCGTTCGCTTCGGCTCCGTCGTCGGCCTGGGGCTCGCCGCCGCCCTCGCGGGCTGCGGATCGTACCCAGAGCAGCCACACGGCGAGCTCCAGACACGCAAGCAGAATCCGATCCCGGTGTGCACGACCCAGCTGCCGCCTGCGAAGCGCGGGGCAGGCGGCAAGGCGGCCGTCCGCACCCTCGACCCAGACCAGTGGCTGAGCGTCGTCATTCCCGGCTACAGCGAGGAACGCGGGATCGGACCGACCGACGTCGACTGTACCGGCCACTACGTGTTCGCCAACGAGACCCTGCGCGGCGGCATCTCCAAGTCCGGCTGGCCGCGCAAGATCGATCCCGACGAGGTCGAGATCCGCTCCGGGCCGGAGGGGCTTCGCGCCGTATGGGTGCGCGTCCTCAAGTTCGAGAACGGCGACGAGGGCGGCCTCGTGGCGCTCGTGCGAGCGGCCGGCGATCGCGCGGACGTCTACGGGGTCGGCAGCTTCCGCGCGCCCGCCAAGGGGACCAAGCTGTCCCCGGTGCGCCTCGGCAACGACAACCTCGTCGTGGCCGAGACGAAGAGCTGCCCTGATCCCGACGACTGCCGACAACGAGCCCACTTCTACCTCGCGCGAAGGGGACGGCTGATCGAGGCGGCGTCCGTCGACCTGGAGCGGACGGCGGTGGTGCCCTCCGTCACCGAGCGCGGGCTCTACGCTCGCTACGTGCTGCGCACCGACGTCTCCTACAAGCCGAACGGCATTCAGCTGCTCGAGCAGGTGCGGGTGAAGATCGTGAAGCACGACGACGGCAACCGCGACAGCGACCGCGAGCTCCGCCGCGTCGAGTTCCAGCGATTCCTCCGGGTGGAGCGAGATACGCTCTTCTCGTCGAACGATCCGCTCTGGGAGCGCGTCGTCGGACAGGACTAGAGCGGCGGTCACCCGCTTCGGATACGGGCCCACCTCGACGTTTTCGGTGCTCAGCGCACGGGAGTGCGCTTGCGCGCCGAAAACGCCGATCTGGGCCCGTCTCCTGTGCGGGTGACCGCCGCTCTGCTCGGCATGGTGCAGAGGGGGGCGGAAGCCGCTGGAGAACGGCAGGCGCGGCCAGGGGGTCGTAGAGGGAGCGCGGGGGGCGGGGGGCGGGGGGCCGCCGGACGCGCGCCTTGCCTGCGCATGGCGCGGACGCGGCGCGCGTGATCTGCTCGAGCCTCGACCTGCCCCCCTGCGCTCCCCCCACGACCCCTGGCCGCTCCAGGGAGCAGAGGGAGGCTTGCCAGCGAGGGGGAGTAGGGAGGCCTGCGGGAGAGGGGAGGGGGCCTGGCGGAGAGGCGGCTACCAGCAGAACAGCGCGTTGCCGTAGCCGCAGTTCGGGCGCTGGAGCATCGCGTAGGCGGTGCCGACGGCGAGGCCGCTCAGGAAGCCGGTGACGCCGCCGATCGCGATCTGACCGGCGTTCTCGTGCGGCCGCGTGTCGCCGGGGGCGACGCTCCGGGCGATGGTGGTGACGACCGAGGCGGTGAGAGGGAAGGCCACATTGCCGATGAAGCCGCCGGCGTTGAAGCGGCCAGACGAGTAGCGGAACGTGTCGACCACGAAGATGCCCGTCCCCGCGCCCGTCGCGCCCCAGGAGGCGAACGCGTGCGTCGACGGGCCGCCGAACGACTCGCAGCCCGAGTCGGACACAGCCGCCTTCGTCTCGTCGATCGAGCAGCCAGGGCGCGTCGACTCGAGCGCGTTCTTGATCGGCAGGTCCACGAGCAGCGTCAGCGCGGTCATCGTCATGGCGGGCGCCATGACCGAGAAATGCCAGCGCCCCTTCCAGCCGACCGTGGCCTCGGGATCGCTGTAATAGACACGCGGCATCAGGAAAACGACGGAGCTTCCCAGCACGAGGCTCACGTCCGAGACCGTGGCCCAGTTCTTATCGCGTTGGACCGTCGTCTGCGCGGCCGCCTCGAGAGGGGCGAGGAGGCACGCGGCCACCGCCAGACATCCTGCTGCTACGACTTTCTCCCTGATTCGCATGAACGGCGCCTCGCGTTCGGCCGCGCCTCCGGCGAAGATCGGCGAGCCCAAGACGCGGCTCGCCGCGCGAAGCCCCGCCGTGTTGGGGCGCTAGCGTTTGTTCGGATTCCCAGAGCCGGGGAAGCGGACGATGCTCCGGCCTCCCGACTCGCCGGACGACCCATAGTCCTCTGCGGCGGTCGCAGCGTACGCCCGAGAGAACTGCTCGCCAAATATTTCCCGAAAAGTCTCCTTGTCCTCCCCCGAATAGTCGCCGTGGCGGCGCTCGTAGAGCTTCCAGAGCTCCTCGTACCTGTTCGAGAACAGCCCGCCTTTCTTGCCCGCGCGCTCGAGCTTCTCCTCGAGCGTCTTCGGGGAGAGCTTGACGAGCAGCGACCTCACGCCCCCCATCACGCCGTTCAAGAGCGCGATCTGGTGGCTCATGACATCCACGAAGATCTCGTGCAGGTGCCGCGCGGCGTCCGGGCCCCCGACCGGCGTGAGCAGGACCGTGCCGAGCTCCTTCGCGTCCTGCGCGTTCGCGACCTTGTCCGTCTCCGCGGAGCGATCGCGCGCCAGCACCTCGGCCTCGAACTCCTGATAGCCGTCGCGCAAGCTCACGAAGCACTTCAGGAAGACCTCCATCGTGTCGCGGAGCCGCCGCGCGAAGTTGACGATGCCCGCGACGTCGTCGGGCGGCTTCGTGCCGGGCGCGAGGGCGCCCGCCAGCTCGGAGAGCGCTGCGAACGCCGCGTTCGCCGGGGCCAGCTCGCCGAGCGTGCGGTAGTCCACGCCGTAGTACTGAGAGATCTTCTGGAAATCCCGCTCCGCGAGCACGCTCGGGTGCTCCTCGCCGAGCCGGCGCAGGTAGCTCTGGCGCGCGTCGGGCGGGAGGCGCGCGAGGTGATCCCAGATCATCCGGTAGACCGCGGCCCACGCGGTCCGGTACGCCTCCAGGTACGGGACCACCTGCCGCAGGTACGGGTCTTCACCGCCGGGGGCGGCGCGCTTCTGCGGGCTGATCAGCGCGGAGAGGTTGTCTCCGCCCGTGCCGAGCAGCGTGCCGTCGTTCGGGCTCTCGGACTTCAGCGGCGCCTCGATGATCGCGAGCCGGATCTGGATCGGGCCGATCGTGATCTCCGGCTGGCCGCTCACGTCCACCGAGGTGTCGCGCGCCAGCCGGTGCCCCGCGAACATCGTCCCGTTGGTGGAGCCGAGGTCGCGCACGAGGATCCGGCGATCGCGGACGTCCACCGCCGCATGGAACTGGGAGATGTAGGGCCGGTCGATGTGAAGGTCGTTCAGCTGATTCCTGCCGATCCGGACAGGGAAGCGCTCGAACGAAGCGTCGAAGCTTTGGTTGGCCTGGGTGTCGGACACGCGGGCCGAGAGCGCCGCCGGCATGGGTGCAGACTAGCAGACCCGCTCCGCCGGACGGGAGTGCCTGACATCCATCCGCACCATGCGGCCCGCCAGTCCGCGTGCGGCCCACCCAGAGGCCACGCCGAGGCCGGCCCGCCCAGAGGGCGCCGAGGCCGGCCCGCCCAGCCCCCGCCCACCCGGGCCGGCCGGTTTGTTGACCGGTTTGCCTACATGGTGCGACGTTGAACCACACGCAAATGAGCCTCGTCCACAAGATCCCTCCCCTGGTCTCGGCCCTGGCGTTTGGCTACGGGGTCGGGATGGCGGCGCCCCAGTCGGCGATCACGTCGGTCCAGTCGGCGGTGTCGACCTACCAGCTCGGGGCACCGCGGGCGACGGCGCCGGTCGTGGCGCTCGCCGCGGCGCCGCCGCCGACCGCGGCGCCTGCGCGCGGGCTCGACGGCCCGGCAGCGCCGCCGGGGGGCGAGTCGCGGGAGCTGTGGCGGCTGCGCGAGGCCGCGGGGCGCGACGCGCGGGAGGGCGCCGCGTGCGAGGTCGACCGGCCGAGCTTCTCGCGGCCGCCGCGCGCGTTCTCGGCGGAAGGCAGCTACGCCGACGACGTGGACGATCTCGACGCGGCCGGCGCCGAGGCGCTCTCGAAGCTGCAGCTGCCGGACCTCCGGCTCGCCGTGTCGCGCCGCACCCTCAAGTACGTCCGCTTCTTCACGCGCACCGACCGCGGGCGGCAGATGTTCGAGACGTGGCTGAAGCGGAGCGGGCGGTACCAGGAGATGATCCAGGCCGAGCTCAGGGAACGACGGCTTCCGGAGGATCTCCTCTGGGTGGCCATGATCGAGAGCGGCTTCGACCCGCGGGCGAAATCGCCGGTCGGCGCCGTCGGGCTCTGGCAGTTCATGCCCGCCACCGGCGCGGTCTACGGGCTCCAGCAGACGCGGCACCTCGACCAGCGGAAGAACCCGCGCCTCGCCACGCAGGCGGCGGCTCACCACCTGCGCGATCTCTACCTGCGCTTCGGCAGCTGGGATCTCGCGCTCGCGGCCTACAACATGGGCTACGAGCAGCTGCTCGACCGCATCGATCGCTACGGGACGTCCGACTTCAACGAGCTGGCGCGCCAGGAGGCGATCCCCTCGGAGACGGCCGCGTACGTGCCGAAGATCGGGGCGGCGGCGATCGTCGCGAACAACCTGGAGCGGTTCGGGTTCGATGAGGTCGCGGTGAGCCGGCCGATCGACGCCGCCGAGATCGCGGTGTCCCCGGGGACGCCGCTCAAGACGCTGGCGAAGGCCGCCGGCGTCGGGACCTCGACGCTGCGGAAGCTGAACCCCGACATCCTGG
Organism: Sorangium sp. So ce693; assembly: GCF_051521375.1. NCBI lineage: Bacteria > Pseudomonadati > Myxococcota > Polyangiales > Polyangiaceae > Sorangium > Sorangium sp. So ce693. The sequence continues at coordinate 7,453,837 of NZ_CP150347.1, read as the reverse complement.
GGGACCGCGTGCCGCCCGGACGGGGGGACTTCCTCGTGATGCTCCCGTCGGACACGCTGGCGCGAGCGCAGGCCGCGCTGCCCGCGATGCTCTCCACGGACGTGCTCTCCACGGACGACGCGTCGATCCTCGATCCGGTCGACCTGCTCGGCGGGCGCGACTTCGCGCCGCGGAGGGGGAGCCGGGACGACGAGAGCCTGCTCTCGCTCCTCCCGAAGCCCGCGCGGAAGCGGGCGGCCGAGACGGCGGAGACGGACGTGGATGACGACGGCCGGCCTGCGCTCGGCAAGCGACGCTCGATGCGTGATCCCGTGGCGATGTCGTCGCTCGACGACGGCCCGGAGGGCTCGTCCGACGACGACGCGGCCAGCGCCCCGCCGCGGACGCGCGCCGCGCGCGGGCAGTCGCGGTCCGCGCGCGAGGTGATGCTCTACCGCGTCGCGCCCGGCGATACGCTGATCGGCGTGGCGCGGCAGTTCGTCATAGACGTCGAGGACGTCGCGCGCGATAACCGTATTGAGCCGGACCAAAAGCTCCGCGTCGGCGCCCTGCTCAAGCTGCGGATACGGCCCGACATGGTGGACCGCGTCGCGGCCGGCGAATCGCTCGCCGCGCAGGAGAAGGACGACGGCGCCCGCGACGCGGCGCCGGCGCCGCGCGGCGACGCGACCCGCGGGGGGGCCAAGGCGCCCGCGCGGGAGCGCGGAGACGCGAGCGGGGCCGAGGGCCGCGCCCCGGAGGCCGCGGAGAAGAAGCGCAAGGGGCGAGGCTGACGAGGCGCTTTCGGACGAGGGCGCGCCTCGGTTAGCATGCCGCGCATGCAGCTCGTCGACACCAAAGCCATCGTCAAGCGACTCACAAAGAACTGCACCTCTGCCCTCGAGGCGGCGATTGGCCAGTGTGTCAACGCGCGCCACTACGAGGTCACGCTCGAGCACCTGCTCCTCGCGCTGCTCGACGACGCGAACTCCGACATCGCGTTTCTCGTATCCCACTATGATCTCGACCCGTCGCACCTCCGCGCCGCGCTCCAGCGCAGCCTGGAAGAGCTGAGGAAAGGCAACGCCGGGAGGCCCGTGCTCTCGCCGACGATGCTCGAGTGGATGCAGGACGCCTATCTCGTCGGATCCATGGAGTACGGCTACCAGCGGGTCCGGAGCGGCGTGCTCTTCCAGCGCCTCGTCCAGCAGCCGACCCGGTACTCGGTGAGCAGCATCGGCGCGTACCTCGAGGGCATCTCGAAAGACGATCTCAAGAACAACCTCTCCAAGATCGTCTCCGGCTCCAAGGAGGAGGCCGAGGCCGCGGCGGCCTCGGCGGGCGCGGGCGCGCCCGGGGCCGGGAAGCTGCCGGCCGGGATGGCGAGCGCCGGGCCCGATTCGGCGCTGGCGAAGTTCTGCGTCGACTACACGGGGAAGGCGCGCGCGGGGCAGATCGATCCGATCTTCGGCCGCGAGCGGGAGATCCGGCAGGTGATCGATATCCTCGCGCGGCGGCGCAAGAACAACCCGATCATCGTCGGCGACGCGGGCGTCGGGAAGACGGCGCTCGTCGAGGGGCTCGCGCTGCTCATCGTCGAGAGCACGCCGGAGAACCCGAAGGTGCCGCCGCTCCTGCAGGGCGTCGACATCCTCGGGCTCGACATGGGGCTGCTCCAGGCAGGGGCCGGCGTGAAGGGCGAGTTCGAGAACCGGATGAAGCAGGTGATCGCCGAGGTGAAGGGGTCGTCGAAGCCGATCATCCTCTTCATCGACGAGGCGCACACGCTCATCGGCGCGGGCGGCCAGCAAGGCGGCGGCGACGCGGCCAACCTGCTCAAGCCGGCGCTCGCCCGCGGCGAGCTCCGGACGATCGCGGCCACGACGTGGAGCGAGTACAAGAAATATTTCGAGAAGGACGCCGCCCTCGAGCGGCGCTTCCAGCCGGTGAAGGTCGACGAGCCGAGCGAGCCGGCGGCCGTCGTCATGCTCCGGGGGCTCCGGCCGAAGTTCGAAGCGGCCCACAACGTCATCATCCAGGATGAGGCGGTGACCGCGGCCGTGCGGCTGTCGGCGCGCTACCTGACCGGGAGGCAGCTGCCGGACAAGGCGGTCGACCTGCTCGACACCTGTGCGGCCCGGGTGAAGGTCGCGCTGCAGCAGCGCCCCGCCGCGGTCGAGGACGCCGAGATCCTCATCGTGAACACCGAGACCGAGCTCAAGGCGCTCGAGCGGGATCGGGACAAGGGCGTCCACATCGATCAAGAGCGGGTCGCGGAGCTCAAGGACAAGCTCGCCAAGGCGAAGGCCGAGCTCGAGTCGGTGCGCGCCGACTACGCGAAGGAGACGGCGGGCACGCAGCGGGTCATCGACGCCCGCAAGAAGATGGACGAGGCCAAGACGAACGAGGAGCGGGACGCCGCGCGCCGTGACGTCGTGAAGGCCCTCGACGAGCTCAAGCAGAGCCAGGGCGAGGTGCCGCTGATCCGGCCGGACGTCGATGAGGCCATGGTCGCGAGCGTGGTCGCGGCGTGGACGGGCATCCCCGTCGGCAAGATGGTCCAGGACGACGTGAAGGCGCTCCTCGAGATGGAGGACCGGCTGACCCGGCGGATCAAGGGGCAGACGCACGGCATCGTGAGCATCTCGAAGGAGCTCCGGAGCGCGCGCGCGGGCCTGAAGCCGCTGAGCACGCCGCAGGGCGTGTTCCTGCTCGTGGGGCCCAGCGGCGTCGGCAAGACGGAGACCGCGCTCGGGATCGCCGACCTCATGTTCGGCGGCGAGCGGATGATGACGGTCATCAACATGTCCGAGTTCCAGGAGAAGCACACGGTCTCCCGGCTCATCGGCTCGCCCCCGGGCTACGTCGGCTACGGCGAGGGCGGCATGCTCACCGAGGCCGTGCGCCAGCGGCCCTACACGGTGGTGCTCCTCGACGAGGTCGAGAAGGCCGACCCCGACGTGATGAACCTGTTCTACCAGGTGTTCGACAAGGGCATGCTGAGCGACGGCGAGGGGCGGCTCGTCGACTTCAAGAACACGGTCATCATCCTGACGAGCAACCTCGCGACCGATAAGATCACGAACATGACGGTCGCCGCGCGAGAAGAAGACCCGTCGCGCCGCCTCGACGCGGACGGCGAGTTCATCAAGGAGATCGTCGAGTCGATCAAGCCGACGCTCTCCGCGCACTTCAAGCCGGCGCTGCTCGCGCGCATGACGACGGTGCCGTACCTGCCGATCTCGCCCGACGCGCTCGGCGAGATTACGCGGCTCAAGCTCGACGCGCTCGTCGACCGCCTGCGCAAGAGCCAGCGGATCGAGGCGTCGTACTCGGACGCGCTCGTCGAGACGATCGCGGCGCGCTGCACCGAGGTCGACACGGGGGCGCGCAACATCGACCATATCCTCCGGGCGTCGCTCCTCCCGCTGCTCTCGGTCGCCGTCCTCGAGAAGATGGCGGAGGGGCCGCTTCCGAAGCGGCTCCAGATCGGGGTCGACGCCGAAAAGAACTTCACGATCGCGTTCTCGGACTGAAACGGACTGAATCAGACCGATCGACGCCGCTCGCACACCGAAAGTTGTACTGGCCGCGAGACTCCGCATAAATTGGGCGGAGCATGGTCCCGTTCGCCAAGCTCCTACAGCGTTCGATGTGGATCGGGGAGCCGCGTTCGCCCTCCCCCGCAGGGGAGGGCTCGGCGCGCCGGCCGGGGCCTCGACGTCGGCCGGCGTCGCTCCTCCGCGGGGCGGCCCCGGCGAAGGTCGCGGCGGCCATCGCGGCGGCGACCTTCGCCGTCGGCCTCGGCGCCGCGCTGCCCGCCGCGGTCTCGGGCTGCACGTCCGCCGCGCCGCCGCCCGCGGCCCCCGAGCCGTGCGACGTCCAGATCGTGACGCTCTCGATCTACGCGTCCGACAACATCAACCCCAACGAGAACGGGAACCCCCGGCCCGTGGTCGTGCGGCTCTACCAGCTGAAGAGCAGCGCGCGCATGGAGAACGCGACGTACGACCAGATCCTCCTCAAGGACAAGGAGACGCTCGAGGACGACCTCGCCAAGGTCGACGAGGTCGAGGTCTTCCCGAACGACCTCGTCGAGGTGAAGTTCGAGCGCCTGCCCGACGCGAGCCACCTCGTCGGCGCCGCCCTGTTCCACAGCCCGAAGGGCAACAGCTGGAAGACCTTCTACGAATTCCCGCTCCCGCCCGGAGAGGCCCAGTGCGGCGGCCGCGAGCCCGACGCTGGTCCGCCCGTGGCCGATCCGCGGGTCGCGTTCTTCATCGACTCGACAAAGATCGACAACGGGGTCGAGTTCGACGAGTCGATGTTTCCCAACGCGAGCGCCGTTCGCCGGCTCAGCCTGCCGAAGAAGGTGGCCGCGCCGGAGGCGCCCGCTCGCCCGGGGAAGTGATGGCCGTGGCGCGCGCAGGTCGTCCTCCCAGCTGCAGTCCACGCGACGTGCGCGACGTGACCGCGCGGTCCCCGTCGACGACGAGCGGTCCGATGCGCGCAGCGCAGCGTCGTCGCTCCCTGCGCCCGACCCGCTTTCGCGACGCCGCGCACGGCACATCTGATAAGACTGGACGGGCGACATGATTCACCCGCGCAAGCCGGTCTGGACCGAGGGGCTCTTCATGACCCCTCAGCACCTGCAGCAAACGGACGCCTACCACGAGACGCTGCTCCACGCGCGTCTCCACGCCGTCGTTGGCTATGACTGGGGCATCACGTCCGCCCAGTTCGATGAGCGAGCGCTCTCCGCCGGGCAGTTCAAGGTGGTCAAATGCCACGGCGTCTTCCCCGACGGCACGCCGTTCTTCATCGGCGATCGCGGCGAAGACCAGGTCGAGGCGCGGCCGCTCGAGGGCGCCTTCCCGGCCGCCTTGAAGACGCTCGACGTCTTCCTCGGCATCCCGAACCTGCGCGAGACCGCCGCGAACATCAGCCTGGACCCTGCGAAGGTAGGCCCCGCCCAGCGGTTCGTGGCCGCCCAGACGACGGTCCCGGACGTGAACTCCGGGCGCAACGAGCAGTCGGTCACCTGGGCCCGCACCAACCTGCGGCTCCTCTTCGGCACCGAGCCGCGCGACGCCTACCAGACCGTGCGCATCGCGCAGCTCGTCCGCGACAGCTCCGGCGCGATCGCCCTGCGGAAGAGCTTCATCCCGTCGGTCCTCCGCATCAACACGTCGGATCACATCATGTCCGGCCTCCGCCGCGTGCTCTCGGCGCTCGTCGGCAAGCAGAAGTCGCTCGTCGAGGGGCGGCGCATGCGGAGCGCGGCGTCGGTCGACTTCCAGGCCTCCGACCTCACCAAGTTCTGGCTGCTCCATACCCTGAACTCGTACATCCCGATCGTGTCGCACCTCGTCGACCACGGCGGCGCGCACCCGGAGCAGTGTTATGTCGTCCTCGGCTCGCTCATCGGAGAGCTCTGCACCTTTGCAGCGACCGACAGCGATCCGACGACGATCCCCAAGTTCAACTACCTCGAGCTCGATGGCGTCCTCGAGCCGATGTTCGACCGGGCCTGGAGGCTCATCAACGAGGTTGTCACGGAGCAGTTCGTCATCGTGCCGCTCGAGAAGCGCGAGGACGGCATGTACCTCGGCAGGTTCGAGGACCCGAAGCTGCCCCGCAGCCACGAGATGTTCCTCGAGGCGAAGGGCACGGACGAGGCCACGCTGCGCGAGCGGCTCCCGCGCCTGCTCAAGATCGGCTCGTGGACGCAGATCGGGCACATCCTGCACTCCGCGACGCCCGGCGTGAATGTCGCCATCGAGTACCGGCCGCCGGGCGCCATCCCGATCAAGCCGGGCCTCGTCTACCTCCGCGTCAACCAGAACGGCGATTACTGGAACGATATCCTCGGCTCTGGCACGATCGCTATCTACCAGCCGATCGAACCGCAAAAGGTCGATCTCCGGCTGATCGCCGTCCCGGCAGGAAAGTGAACGTGTCAGGCCGCCCCCTCCGGGTGAGGAGCCCATGAGCCTCTCGCAGACGATGTACTTTGTGTGCTCCGACGTGCTCTCGCTGATCCTGCAGCTCAGGAACTCGCGCGACCTCCCGGCGCCCGACATCCTCCAGCGGCGCGTCCTCGGCCTGTTCGACACGATGATGCAGAACGGGCGGGAAGCGCGCATCCCCGAGCAGGACATGATCGACGCGAAGTTCGCGCTCGCGGCTTTCGCCGACGAGGTGATCTTCAACTCGAACTGGCCGGGGAGGACGCAGTGGCTCCAGAACCCGCTGCAGTTCCAGTTCTTCCAGCTGAACACGGCCGGCGACGGGTTCTTCACGAACCTCGACAACCTCTACGGCCAGCGCGGCAGGAACCACGTCGCGCAAATCTACTTCCTCTGCTTGGCCCTCGGCTTCCAGGGGAAATATCGTCTGCGCCAGCAGGAGGGCCTCGGCGCCGTGATCGAGGGCGTGGGCAACCACGTCGCTGTCTCCGAGGGCGGCGGTGAGGTCCTCGCGCCGAACGCGGAGCGCAAGGACGGCGGGGCGAACGCGGTGCGCCGCGAGCTGCCCTACCTGGCCATCGCGCTCGGGCTGCTCGTGCTGGCCGTCCTCGTGGTCATCGTGCTCCGGCTCGTCGTGGCCTCGGACGCGGAGGGCGTGGCCGACCAGATCAAGAAGCTGATCAGCACGGGGACCTAGGCGACTCCGCCGTTCTCTGCTGTTCCCGAGGGAGACTTCCGATGTGGCTGTGGATCCTGAGCGCCCTGTTCCTCACCGCCGTGTGGGGAGTGTGGTTCATGCTGCGCCCGGCGGCAGGGGAGGGGGCCGAGGCGTTCCCGATCGAGATCCCGCTCGTGGCGACGGCGGTCGTCCTCGCGGTGCTCGTCGGGCTGGCGATCTATAGGCGCATCCGCGCGGCGCGCGCCGCGCGGGCGCTCGAGAAGGCGATCGCGCAGCAGGCGCAGGAGCAGGTGATCAACGCGAAGCCGGAGCGGCGCGCGGAGATCCAGGAGCTCAACCGGCAGATGCAGGAGGGCATCGCCGCGCTCAAGGCCTCGAAGCTCGGCGGGGGCAAGCGGGGCGCCGACGCGCTCTACGTCCTCCCCTGGTACGTGATGGTCGGCCCGCCCGGGGCAGGCAAGACCACCGCCCTCCGGCACTCCGGGCTCGTGTTCCCGTACGTCGACCCCGAGCGCACCGGCGTGCGCGGCGTCGGCGGCACGAGGAACTGCGAGTGGTGGTTCACGAACGAGGCGATCCTCCTCGACACGGCCGGCCGGTACACGACCGAGAGCGATGACCACGACGAGTGGATGGCGTTCCTCGAGACGCTGCTGCAGCACCGCGAGCACAAGCCGCTGAACGGCGTCATCGTCGCGGTGAGCCTGAGCGAGCTGCTCGACGCGAGCGACGAGCAGATCGATCAGACCGGCAAGAAGATCCGCGCGCGCATCGACGAGATGCAGCAGACGCTGCACATGGTCCTGCCGGTCTACGTGCTCTTCACGAAGAGCGACCTGGTGGCGGGCTTCACCGAGTACTTCGGCGACCTGAAGAAGAGCGAGCGCGCCCAGGCGTGGGGCGCCACCGTGCGGCTCGACGAGAACAAGGACGAGCCCGGGAAGATCTTCGACCGCGAGTTCGACGTGCTCGTCGAGAAGCTCCACGCGCGGCTGACGAAGCGGCTCATCGGCGAGCGCAACCGCGAGGTGAAGGAGAAGAGCTACCAGTTCCCGCTCGAGTTCGCGGCGGTGAAGCGCAACCTGTCGGACTTCATCGCGGCGGCGTTCGCGCCCAAGGCGGGCGCGGCGCCCACGCCGATCCTGCGCGGGTTCTACTTCACGAGCGGCGTCCAGGAGGGGCGGCCGCTCGACCGCGTGGTCGGGGCGATGGGGCGCGCGTTCGGGCTCCGCGCGGGGCTCGGCGAGGGCGAGGAGGACGCCGCGGTCCCGAAGGAGTCGAAGAGCTTCTTCCTGCACGACGTCTTCACCAACGTCGTCTTCCCGGATCAGGACCTCGCCGCGCGCTCCGAGGCGGAGCTCCGGCGGCGGCGGATGCAGCGGATCCTGGTCGCGGCGGCCGCGGCGCTCGTGGCGCTGCTGTTCCTCCTGCCGGCGCTGATCTCGTACTTCAACAACAAGGCGCTCGTCGCCGAGACCCGGCGCATCTCGGACGAGATCGCGTTCGTGGACTGGTCCGGGCGGGCCGGCACGCCGCCGAACGTGCGCGCGAACATCGACAAGCTCGATCGGCTGCAGGAGCACGTGGGGAAGCTCGACGGTTACGTCGAGAACACGCCGATCGAGTACGGCTGGTTCATGTTCCAGGGGGACAAGCTGTTCCCGCCGACGATGGGCCAGTACATCATGAGCTTGAAGCAGGGCTTCGTCAGCCCTGCGAAGGCGCAGCTCGAGGCGAAGCTCGAGAAGGTGCGCGAGGGGGAGTTCCTGGACGGCTACAACGCCCTGCGGAGCTACCTCCTGCTCGGCAAGGAGTACCAGGGCCACATGGATGAGCAGGCGGCGCGGTGGCAAACCGGGCGGCTCGTCCAGGTCTGGGCCGACACCCTGAAGCCGTTCACCGATCTGCCCGAGAGCGAGCTCAAGGAGCGGCTCACGCCGCACGTCGCGTATTACATCGACCTCGTGCGGCGGAAGAAGCTCGAGGCCGAGGAGCTGAACGAGCCGCTCATCGCCCGGGCGCGCGCCGACCTGCTGCGGGTCGACCCGACGAAGCGCTACTACGATCAGTTTGTAACGAGCCTGATCGATCAGAAGTACGACGAGTCGGGGCCGAACACGCCGGAGAACCTGAAGTACCCGCCGGTGTCGCTCAACGAGATGTTCGCGGATCGGTCCGAGGTGCTGACCGTCATCCACAGCGCGCAGAAGAACCGGGGCGGGACGTGGTTCGAGGTGCAGGGGCCCTACACGGCCAAGGGGCACGCGCAGGTGCTCGAGTCGCTGAAGGAGGGGAGGAAGAAGCTCGAGCGCGAGCTCTGGGTGCTCCCGCTGTCGAGCGACGAGAAGCGTCAGGGCGACCAGATCCAGAAGGAGCTCGACCGCGTCCGGCAGGACTACGACAACGCGTACATCGCGCAGTGGGAGGCGTTCTTCCGCGACATCCAGGTCGACGTCCCGAAGACGAACCGGGACGCGATCCACGAGTTCAGGGTGCTCTCCACGCCCGACTGGCCCTACCGGCGGCTGCTCCAGCGGCTCTCGGACGAGACGCAGTTCGGGAAGGACGAGAAGCCGAGCCTGCTGACGGCGGACGGCGGCCTGCTCGACAGGGCCAAGGACATGATCGCGCAGAAGGTCGATCGGCGGACGGGCGTGCGGGTCGACTCGATGCTCACGGGGAACCAGCGCGAGCACTACGATCCGGTGCCCGACAAGTTCGAGTCGATGGCCAGCTTCGGGGTGCCCCAGCCGCCGGCAGGCGAAGGGCAGCCCCCGCCGCCCCCGCCCAAGCTCGGCCAGTACGTGGGCCACCTCGAGCGGCTGGCAGGGGAGATGAGCGTCGTCGAGGACGGGCCGCCGGACGCGGACACCTCGAAGGCCACGGAGGCGTTCCAGGACGCGGTGAAGGAGACCCAGGGGCTGCTGCTCTCGATGGACCAGAACGGGCAGCGGCTGATGGAGCCGCTCCTCATGAACCCCCTCCGGCAGGCGTACAAGGCCGTCGTGCGGCGCGCAGGCGGCGCGGCGAGCGGGATCTGGGAGGTCGAGGTCTGGCCGCACTACCGCGACAAGATCAAGGACCGCTACCCGTTCAACCTCGCCTCGTCGCGCGACGCGTCGCTCGAGGACGCGATGGCCTTCTTCAAGCCGAAGGACGGGGTGCTCTGGGGCTTCTACGAGACGTACCTCAAGGGCTTCCACTACCAGGTAGGGCACGAGTTCTTCCCGAAGGCCCACCTGTCGGGGCAGCCGCAGGCGGCGAAGCCGTTCACGCCGTTCAGCCCGAACCTGTACAACTGCCTCCGGCGCTCGAACGAGATCTCCGACGCGCTCTTCGGGAGCAGCGGCGGGGCGGAGCCGAAGGTCGTCTTCCACATCAACATGAAGACGGTCAGCCCGATCGTGAGCGAGGTGGTCTTCGAGGTCGACGGCCAGAAGAGGCTCTATCGCAACGAGAAGGAGTTCTGGCACACCTTCAACTGGCCGGGCGAAGGCGCGAAGGGCGCGAGGATCCAGGTGCGCGGCGCGGGCGGGCTCGACGAGGAGCTCGTGCGCGAAGGGCCGTGGGGGATCTTCCGGCTCTTCGAGGCCGGGACGACCACCGCCCAGAAGGACAACGACGAGCTGTTCACGGTGACCTGGCAAATGACCGCGCCGCCTGTGATCGTGACCATGGAGATCCGGCCGACCCGCGGGAACCACCCGTTCCCGACGAGCTTCTTCCGGGCGACCAACTGCCCTGCCAGCATCGGCGATCGCTTCGGCAAAGGGTGAGGTAGACAGCAACGGAGCCAGCGGGGGAGGGGGTGTCGTGCGGGGGGCCGGCGGGGGCCCCTCCCGCGAACTCGCGCCTTTTGGGGGGCCGTTGCCGTGAGAACGGGGGAGCCGAGACCGGGCGCGAGGCGCTCCGATGCGGGCCGGCGCTCGGATTCGCGGGGCCCTACCCCGCCGGCCCCCCGCACGACACCCCCTCCCCCGCTGGCTCTTTGTGAAAAGGGGGGGAGAGGGGGAGGCAGCGCGGATCCTGGTCGGGGTGACGGGTCGCGCGGACTGGAACGGAGCGTGCGGGGAGGGGGCCGGGCGCGCGGGGGCGGCGGGGGAGGGCCCCGCGAATCCGAGCGCCGGCCCGCGCCGGAGCGGGACGCGAATGATCTCGGCTCATCCGCGCATGTGGCAATGGCCACCAAAAGGCGCGAGTTCGCGGGAGGGCCCCCCGCCGCCCCCGCGCGCCCGGCTCCCTCCCCGCACGCTCCCCCCCGCAACCGGGAAGGTGGTAGCGCTCGGTGAGCGGTTCGTGGTTCACTCCCAGCAGTCATGTTCTGGCGCCGCAAGAAGGGCCCTGCCGCTCCGCCGCAGATCGGCTGCTTCGGCAAGCTGCCCGCCACGGGCGATTTCATCCGGCTGAACGCAGGCGGAGAAGAGCTCGCGGCCTTCGACCGCTGGCTGGGCGCGTCCATCGATTTCGCCCGGCGCGCCATGGGCGCCCATTTCGACGCGCACTACCAGACGGCCCTGGGCCTCTTCGTCTTCCACGGCGAACCGAAAGGCGACGAGCCGCCCACCCGCGGGCTCGTGGGCGCCTGGGCCGCCAGCGGCGATAACGCCGGGCGGCTCTACCCGATGGTGGTGTTCGGGTCCTACGATTACGATCAACTCGTCTCCGCCGGGCCGTCGCTCCCCATCACCCTCTTCCCCCTCCTCGCCGCAGCCCACGACGCCGCTGCGAACGGCAGGACCCTGCCCGTCGACGCCTTCCTCCACCGCGTCTCCCAGATCGCGCCGCCGTCGCTCGACGACCCCGACGCGGCGCACGCCGCCTACCGCGCATGGCTGAGGACCCAGCCGATGAAGGCGCTCTGGGACGCCGGCTTCGGCACCGACGCGAGCCGCTTCTGGGTGCTGCAGAACATCCTCGACTCGGTGATCCCATTCCGCGGTCAGGAGCTCCCTAGGACAGGGCTCGCCCTCAGGCTGCCGCTCGGCGCAGGAGACGCCTACGCCGCCGCCGTGTGGATGGACATGACCCGCCGCCTGTCGAAATGGGGTCGCACGCTGATGAACGCGTTCTGGACACCCCAGCGCACCCTGCTCCTCCACCTCGGTCCCCCCCACGTGGGCTCGTTCCGCGAGATGATCGCGCCGACCACCCAGGCCGAACACATCGCCGATCTCTGCGGACCTCCACGGGTCGAGGAGCACGTTTCCCGACATGCGCTCGGGCCGGAGCTCGACGCGCTCGTCGCCCGGACCGACCTGTCGCTCGACAGCTTCCTGGAAGCCCTCGGCTGAGCCGATGGCCGGGCCGAAGGCACCCGCTCCACCCCGCGCGCGGCCGCTCCGGTGCGCCGTCCGGCTCACCGCCGGAGTCGCCATGCAATCGTCGTCTGATTCGCCGTCCACACCCAGGACGCCTTGATATCCTGCGCGCCCCATGGCCGCTGAAGACGCCGTCCAACAATCCAAAGAGCGGATCGAGGCGCTGTTCGCGCCCATCAACGGCGGCGTCGGCGCCGACGTCACCTACGACGAGGCGTTCGAGGGCCTCAAGAACGAGGTCGACAAGCTGCAGTCGCTCGCGGGCGGCAAGGTCGACTGGGGGCGCATCGCGAGCGTCGCCGATGAGCTCCTGAGCGAGAAGTCAAAGGACTTCCGCGTCGCGCTCTACTACGCGGCGGCGAAGTCGCAGGTCGACAAGCTGCCCGGCCTGCTCGACGGGCTCGTGCTCGTGCAAGAGCTGAGCAACGCGTTCTGGGACACCATGTATCCCGCGATCAAGCGGCCCAAGGCGCGCGGCAACCTGTGCTCCTGGTTCGGAGACCTCGCGGCAGGGACGCTCTCCGGCCTCGCCGTCTCCGCCGCGGACCGCGACGTTGTGAACGCCATCGACCAGGTGAGCCGCGCCCTGGACGTCGACCTCGCCGACAAGCTCGGCGACGCCTACGGAGGGCTCGGCCCGCTGCGGAACGCGGTCCGCAGCCTCGTCGCGAGCCTGCCCGCGGAGGCGCCGCCGCCTCCTCCTCCTCCGCCTCCGCCTCCGCCGCCGCCTCCTCCTCCGCGGGTCGAGCCGCCGAAGGTCGAGGCACCGCCGGCGGCCACGCCGGCGGCCGCCGCGCCGCCGCCCGCGCCCGTGGCCGTGGCCGCCGCGGGCGATCCGGCGCTCAGCCTCGAGGCGATCGTCGACGAGGACTCGGCGCTCACCGCCCTCGGCAAGTGCTCGCCCCTGATGGCGCGCGCGGGCGACGCGCTCCGGGCGGCGGATCCGAAGCGGGCGTCCGCGTACCGCATCCTGCGGGTCGGGCTCTGGGTCGACCTCCTCGACGATCCGGGCGCGTCGTCTCCGACGGGCAGCACGGCGATCCCGCCGCCGCCCGAGCACGTGCTGCAGACGCTCCCGGCGCTCACGAGCCAGGGGGCGTTCGCCGATCTGCTGCAGGTCGCCGACGAGTACGCGCAGAGCTACCCTCTCTGGCTCGATCCGCACCGGTACGTCGCGAACGCGCTCGAGCAGCTCGGCGACGACTACGCCGACGCCAAGCGGGCGGTGCTCGTCGAGGTGGGCGCCCTGCTGCTCCGCGCGCCGCTCCTGCCGACCCTCAAGTTCAGCGACGGTACGCCGTTCGCGGACGGCGAGACGCAGGCCTGGCTCTCGTCCGAGGTCGCGGCCGCGCTCGGCGGCTCGGGTGCGAGCGGCGCCGCAGCCCCGGCGAGGCCGCGGAGCTACCTCGACAAGCCGCTCTCGGAGGCCCGAGGGCTCGTCGCGAACCAGCAACCCATCGACGCGATGGCGCTCCTCGAGAAGGCCGCGGCCGCGGCTCCGTCGGCGCTGGACCGCTTCCGCGTGAGGCTCGCGATGGCCCAGATCAACATCGAGCTCTCCCAGTTCCTCGTGGCGCGGGCGCAGCTCGAGGCGCTGGAGCACCTCGTCGACCACCACCGACTCACCACCTGGCAGCCGGATCTCTGCGCGGAGCTCTACGCCGCGCTGTACACGTGCTACCGGGTCCTGAACCAGGGCTACGAGGCCACCCCCGAGGCCAAGGCGAAGGAGACGCTCTGCTTCGAGCGGGTCTGCCAGCTCGACGCGGCGCTCGCCTTGAAGCTGTCGCTGGGGGAGTGAGCGGGATGCCGAGGAACCCAGGTTGGCGACGAGGGGCACGAGGGGCACGAGGGCAAGGAGGGCGGATGCGCGTCGCGCCGAGAAGCTTGCCCGAGGGGCGGGGGTTTTGTTCTATGCTCGTTCGGCCTGCGGGCGCTCCGCCCGCTGCTGACGGGGAAAGGAGCCTGCGATGAGCGGATCGAAAGAGGGATCGGTCGCGCCGAAAGAGCGCGTGAACATCACCTACAAGCCGGCCACCGGGAACGCGAAGGAGGACGTCGAGCTGCCGCTGAAGCTCCTGATGCTCGGCGACTACACGCAGCGGCCGGATCCGCGGCCCCTCGAGGACCGCAAGCCCATCAACGTGGACAAGGACAACTTCCAGAAGGTCATGAGCGAGCAGAAGCTCGCGCTGACCTTCAACGTGAAGGACGTCCTGTCCGAGCAGGAGAACAGCGAGCTCACGGTCAACCTCAAGTTCCGCCGCCTGAGCGACATGGAGCCCGAGGCGATCGCGAACCAGGTGCCGGAGCTCAAGAAGCTGCTCGACTTGCGCGCCGCGCTGACGGCCCTCAAGGGCCCGCTCGGAAACGAGAAGGCGTTCCGCAACAAGATTCAGCAGATCCTGAGCGACCCGGCTCAGCGCAACAAGATCGTGAGCGAGCTCGGGCTCGACAAGGAAGGGGAGTAAGCGATGGCGACGGAGACACAGGCCGCGGGGAGCGCGGGCGTCCAGACCCTCGAGGGCGGGTCGCTGCTCGACGAGATCCTCGCCGAGACGAAGATGACGCCCGGCGATGAGGGGTACGATATCGCCAAGCGGGGCGTGCAGGCCTTCATCTCGGAGCTCGTCGCCCCGCGGCGCGAGGGGGAGAAGGTCGACAAGGCCTTCGTCGACGCGCTGATCGCGGAGATCGACGTCAAGCTGTCGCGGCAGATCGACGAGATCCTCCACAACCCGAGCTTCCAGAAGCTCGAGTCCGCGTGGCGCGGCCTCAAGTTCGTCATCGACCGGTGTGACTTCCGCGAGAACGTCAAGGTCGAGATGCTCAACTGCTCCAAGGAGGACCTCCTCGCCGATTTCGAGGACGCCCCCGAGGTGCCGAAGAGCGGCCTTTACAAGATCGTCTACTCGGCCGAGTTCGGGCAGTTCGGCGGCAAGCCGGTCGGCGCGATCATCGCGAACTACGAGTTCGGCCCGGGCCCCCAGGACATCGCGCTCCTGCAGAAGTGCGCCGCTGTCGCGACGATGTCGCACGCGCCCTTCATCGCGGCGGCCGGACCGCAGTTCTTCGGCCTGAAGGACTTCCAGGGGCTGCCCAACCTGAAGGACCTCAAGGCGCTCTTCGAGGGGCCGCAGTACACGAAGTGGAACGCGTTCCGCGAGACCGAGGACGCGCGCTACGTCGGGCTCGTGATGCCGCGCTTCCTGCTCCGCCTGCCCTTCGGCGCCAACACCGTCCCGGTGAAGGCGTTCAACTACGAGGAGGACGTGGTCGGCAAGCACGACGCGTACTGCTGGGGCAACGCGACGTACGCCTTCGCCACCCGGCTCGCCGACAGCTTCGCCAAGTACCGCTGGTGCCCGAACATCATCGGCCCCCAGGCGGGCGGCTCCGTGGAGAACCTGCCGCTCCACCAGTACGAGGCGATGGGCGAGATCCAGACGAAGGTGCCGACCGAGATCATGCTCACCGAGCGGCGCGAGTTCGAGCTCTCCGAGGAGGGCTTCATCGGGCTCACGTTCCGCAAGGACTCGGACAACGCCTGCTTCTTCTCGGCCAACTCCGCCCAGAAGGCGAAGTTCTTCGGGCAGAGCGACGAGGGCAGGGCGGCCGAGATGAATTACCGGCTCGGCACGCAGCTGCCGTACATGTTCATCATGTGCCGCATCGCGCACTACCTGAAGGTGCTGCAGCGCGAGCAGATCGGTACGTGGAAGGAGCGCGCCGATCTCGAGAAGGAGCTCAACGACTGGATCGGCCAGTACGTCGCCGATCAGGACGTCGTGTCCGCGGCGACGCGCGGGCGCAGGCCGCTCCGCAAGGCGCGGATCATCGTGACCGAGGTGCCGGGGAACGCCGGCTGGTACAAGGTCGACATGCAGGTGCGCCCGCACTTCAAGTACATGGGCGCGTTCTTCACGCTGAGCCTCGTCGGCAAGCTCGACAAGGAGTGAGCCGCCGGCCACGGCACCGCCGCCACGCGGCGGTGCCAGGCCGCGGCGCAGGGGGGGCGAGGGCGCGCCGCCGGGGGGAATGTTACCTCCCACGGCGCGCCGGCCCACCGATCCCCGCTTGGACGAGCTCGCCTGCCGGCGTAGGCTCGCGCCCATGAGAACGCTCTCCAGGATCTGCGTTTACTGCGGGTCGAACCCCGGCGTATCGCCGGCCTACCGCGAGGCGGCGGTGCGGCTGGGTGAGCTCCTGGCGGCGAGAGGGATCGGGCTCGTGTACGGGGGTGGCCGCGTCGGGCTCATGGGCGCGGTCGCCGACGCGGCGCTCGCGCGCGGCGGTGAGGTGATCGGCGTCATCCCGGGGTTCCTCAACCAGCGGGAGATCGAGCACCGCGGGCTGACCGAGCTCCGCGTGGTCGAGACGATGCACCAGCGCAAGGCGGAGATGGCCGCCCTCGCGGACGCGTTCATCGCCCTGCCGGGGGGCGTCGGGACGCTGGAAGAGCTGTTCGAGGTGTGGACCTGGACGCAGCTCGGCTCTCAGGACAAGCCGGTCGGGCTGCTCGACGTGGCGGGGTATTACCGCCCGCTCATCGCGTTTCTCGATCACGTCGTGGCCGAGCAGTTCATGAAGCCGGCTCATCGCGCCGTGCTGCAGGTCGCCGACGATGCGCCGGCCCTCCTGGAGCTGCTGGCCGCGTGGCGCCCGAGCGCCGAGGCCAAGTGGATGACGCCCGGCGAACGGTAAGCCCATCGCTCGATGTCCGGCTGAACCCTCCTGCCCGCCCTGGCTGGCGGCGCCCTGTCGGCGAGTAAGCAGCAAGGAGCGCGCCATGACCGCCGCTGCGGCGCCCGTCGGGCCACGAGCGGCCCTGTTCCGACGGTCGCTCTCGCTGCCGAGCGCACGGCGTCAGCAGGAGCGATCTCTGCCGCCGTTCTCCCGTGTGCCGGCCGCTGAGCCTCGGCAGGCGCGCAGCCTCGGCGGCGCCGCGGGGACCAGGAGCGATGTGCATTCCGTCGATTCGAGCCCTCTTCTCTCGCCCCGCGCGCCGACGCGCGGACACGGAACGCGCGGACAGCGCCCTGCCGGAGAGAGCCCCGGCAAGCATCCTGCATCCACAACCGTTCTCGCCTCCTGAGGCGCCTATCAGGGTGCAGCCCAGTTGCGGCTTTTGCGAGGCTCCAGCAGGAAACGCCTGAACGCGGCGCGTTTTGCTCATCCGCGACAAGTTCATCCGTATCGCGCTCACCGAGCACAACGCAGGCGAGAGCACCTCGCTGTTCAGCGCGCCGCGCGGGTCATGTAGCGGATTGGCGCAGTTTTCAAGGCGGTGACCTCGCCCGGTCGCGACGTGACGGTCGATGGCTCCATCCCGTCGCCGGCGCGTAACTTGCTAAGACCTGGCGCGGTACGATCCCAATCACAGAAATCGGAGACAAGATGAAGCAGGCCGGGCCGGATCTCCTCTGTTTCTCGCACCTGCGCTGGAACTTCGTCTTCCAGCGACCCAACCACTTGATGAGTCGCTTCGCGCAGGAGAGGCGGGTCTATTTCGTCGAAGAGCCTGTGTTCGGAGACGGGCCCCCGAGGCTCGACGCGAGGCACGTCGAGGCCAATCTCACCGTCATCGTCCCCCACCTCCGCCACCGCGCCGAGCCGGAGGAGGCCCTCGCGCAGCAGCGACACCTGCTCAACTCCTTCGTGCGGGAGCAGGACATCCGCCAGCCGATCCTGTGGTTGTACACGCCGATGTCGCTGCCTATCGCCGCCGACGTGGAGCCATCGCTCGTCGTTTACGACTGCATGGATGAACTTTCCGCCTTCCGGGGCGCCCCGCCGCTGCTCCGGGATCGGGAGCGCGAGCTGTTCGCGCGCGCCGATCTCGTGTTCACCGGCGGCCAGAGCCTCTACGAGGCGAAGCGCGCCCACCACCCTTCGGTGTACGCCTTCCCGAGCAGCGTCGACGCGGCCCACTTCGCGAAGGCGCGCGGGCAGACCTCGGAGCCGGACGACCAGCGCGGCGTCCCGAGGCCGCGCCTCGGGTTCTTCGGCGTCATCGACGAGCGGCTCGACATCGATCTCGTCGCCCGCGTGGCCAAGGAGCGGCCTGACTTCCAGCTCGTGATGCTCGGGCCGGTCGTGAAGATCGACCCCGCCACGCTGCCCCGGCGGCCGAACATCCACTGGCTCGGCCAGAGACCCTATCAGGATCTCCCGGCCTATCTCCGCGGCTGGGACGTCGCCATCATGCCGTTCGCGCTCAACGAGGCGACCCGGTTCATCAGCCCGACGAAGACGCTCGAGTACCTCGCCGCGGGGAAGCCGGTCGTCTCCACCGCCATCCGTGACGTGGTCACGCCGTATGGCGACAAGAAGGCGGTCCACATCGCCGACGCCTCCACCTTCGCGGCCGCGGTCGAGGCGGCGCTCTCCGGGCCGCGGGAGGAGCACGTCGCGATCGCGGACGAGATGGTGAGCGCGACGTCATGGGACAGGACATGGCGATCGATGTCGACGCTCATCGCCGACACACTCCAATCCAAGCGTCCATCGGCCGCCCGGACGGGAGGGGAGGTACCGTGTTCGACTACCTGATCGTCGGCGCCGGGTTCGCTGGCAGCGTGCTCGCGGAGCGCCTCGCCTCGCAGATGAACCGGTCGGTCCTCCTGTGCGACAAGCGGCCTCACATCGGCGGCAACGCGTACGACTGCTACGACGACGCCGGGATCCTCATCCACAAGTACGGTCCCCACATCTTCCACACGGCGTCGCCGCGCATCTTCCGTTACCTGTCGCAGTTCACCGGCTGGCGCACGTACGAGCACCACGTGCTCGCGCACGTCGACGGCAAGCTCGTCCCGTTCCCGATCAACGTGGATACGGTCAACGCCCTCTACGGAACCAGCTACTCGCCCGCCGAGGTCGAGGCGTTCTTCGCGCGCGTCGCCGAGCCGATCAAGCACTGCCGCACCTCCGAGGACGCGGTCGTCAGCAAGGTGGGCCGGGAGCTCTATGAGAAGTTCTTTCGCAACTACACACGGAAGCAGTGGGGCCTCGACCCGTCGGAGCTCGACGCCGCGGTCGCCTCGCGCGTGCCAGCGCGCACGAACCACGATTCCCGGTACTTCACGGACGAGTTCCAGGCGATGCCGCTGCGCGGCTATACGCGGATGTTCGAGAACATGCTCGACCACAAGAATATCCGTGTGCTCCTGAACACCGACTATCGCGAGTTCATGAACGAGGTGAGCTTCAGGGAGATGATCTATACCGGGCCTGTGGACGCGTTCTTCGACTTCCGCTACGGGAAGCTTCCCTACCGATCAATCGAATTCAAGTTCGATACGCACGACAGGGAGGTCTTCCAGCCGAACGCGGTCATCAACTACCCGAATGAGCACGAGTACACCCGCATCACGGAGTTCAAGTACCTCACGGGGCAAGAGCACCCGAAGACGAGCGTCGTGTACGAGTTCCCGAGAGACGAGGGCGACCCCTATTACCCGGTGCCGCGGCCCGAGAACGGGGAGCTGTACCGGAAGTACAAGGCCCTCGCCGAGGCCACGCCGAACGTCCGCTTCGTCGGGAGGCTCGCGACCTACCGGTACTACAACATGGACCAGGTCGTCGGTCAGGCCCTCGCCACCTTCGACCAGATCCGCGAAGCCACGCTCGACGGCGCGGCGGTGACCGTCGCTGCCTGAACGGACCCATGTCTCGACAGCACCTCGCACAGATCGGTATTCCAGGTTCGGTGCCGCCGACGGCCGACGGCGGCGGCCAAGGTTACCCGCGCCCTCTGCTCCGGCGAGAGGACTGGACCTCGCTGAACGGGCCCTGGGAGTTCGCCCTCGACCCCCGGGCGGAGTGGTCCTCCCCGGCCGACGCGCGCTTCGACCGGACGATCGAGGTGCCGTTCGCCCCGGAGACGCCGCGGAGCGGGATCGGCAACACCGGCTTCTTCAAGGCCTGCTGGTATCGGCGGCGGGTCAAGGTGCCGGAGCTGGACGCGTCCGAGCGGCTCATCCTGCACTTCGGCGCCGTGGACTACCTGGCCAGGGTGTGGATCGACGGCAGCTTCGCCGGCGACCACGAGGGCGGTTACACGCCGTTCGAGATCGACATCACGGCGCACGCCAAGGGGCGTGAGGGCGTCACGATCGTGGTGCAGGCGTACGACGATCCGAACGAGCTCGCGAAGCCTCGCGGCAAGCAGGACTGGAAGCTCGAGCCTCACTCCATCTGGTACCCGCGGACGACGGGGATCTGGCAGACGGTGTGGCTCGAGCGCGTGCCGCGCATGCACGTCGATTACCTCAGGTGGACCCCGAACCTCGAGCGCTGGGAGATCGCGGTCGAGGTCCACGTGGCCAACGCGCCGGTGGAGGGCGCGCGCGTCGGGGTGCGGCTGCGGATCGGCGACATGACGATCGCGAACGATCAGTACACGATCGTGGCCGGGGAGGTTCACCGGCGCATCACGCTCTCCGATCCGGGCATCGACGACTTCCGCAACGAGCTCCTGTGGTGCCCCGAGCGCCCGACGCTGATCGACGCCGATATCGTCCTCTACGATCAGGCCGGCATCACGATCGACCGCGTGAAGAGCTACACGGCGCTGCGCTCGGTGGCCGTCCGCGGCGACCGCTTCCTCCTGAACGGGCGGGCGTACCTGCTCCGGATGGTGCTCGACCAGGGCTACTGGGACGGGACGGGGATGACCGCCCCCGACGACGAGGCGCTGCGCCGCGACGTCGAGCTCACGAAGCAGATGGGCTTCAACGGCGCAAGGAAGCACCAGAAGATCGAGGATCCGCGGTACCTGTACTGGGCCGACAAGCTCGGCCTGCTCGTCTGGGAGGAGATGCCGAGCGCCTACCGCCACACGCGCAGGTCGATCGAGCGGCTCGCGCGGCAGTGGCTGGAGGCGATCCGGCGGGATCTCAGCCACCCGTGCATCGTCGCGTGGGTGCCGATCAACGAGTCGTGGGGCGTCCCGAACCTGCCCGACAACGCGAACGAGAGGCACTACGTGCAGGCGCTCTATCACCTGACGAGATCGATGGACTACACGAGGCCCGTCATCGGCAACGACGGGTGGGAGAGCGTGGCGACCGACATCATCGGGATCCACGACTACGATCCGTCGCCCGAGCGCATCGCTGGCCGCTACTTCGCGCACGACGTGGTGCCCAGGCTGCTGAAGCGGGAGAGGCCCGGGGGCCGCGCCCTCGTGCTCGATCCGTCCGTCAGCCACGAGACCGCGATCGTGCTGTCGGAGTTCGGCGGGATCGCGGTCGCGCCCGTGAGCGGCGAGAGCGGCACGTGGGGGTACTCGGCGTGCAGGACCCCGGAGGAGCTCGCCGAGCGCTACTCGGCGCTCATGAAGGTGATCAACTCCCTCGAGCTCCTGGCCGGCTTCTGTTACACGCAGTTCGCCGACACGTACCAGGAGGCGAACGGCCTCCTGTACGCCGACCGTACGCCGAAGTTCCCGCTGCACAGCATCGCGGCGGCGACGCAGGGGATCTCGCTCCTCGGCCCGAACGAGGCGCCCTCGGCGTCGATCGACGGGGGGCTGGCGGACATGCCGGCGCTGGCGGACATGCCCGGGTTCGCGGACATGGGCGCGCCGCGATGACGGCGCGCGGGCAGGGCGGGGCGGGTCGTCGTGGCGGCCCACGGGCGCGCGCCGGACCGGCGGGCGACGGTGCTGGCGGGGGGCTCGCCTCA
The DNA here is from genome assembly GCF_051521375.1 of Sorangium sp. So ce693. NCBI lineage: Bacteria > Pseudomonadati > Myxococcota > Polyangiales > Polyangiaceae > Sorangium > Sorangium sp. So ce693. Next base: position 7,432,202 of record NZ_CP150347.1, on the reverse strand, counting down.
TGAGAGACGGCGCCGGGATCGCGCTCTGGGGCGGCGTCGAGTGCACGATCAACCGCGTCGGCGACCGGTACTTCGACCAGCTGGAGCGCACGGGCCACCACGAGCGCATCGCCGACCTCGACCTGCTCGCGGGGCTCGGCATGCGGGCCGTCCGGTATCCGGTCCTCTGGGAGCGCACGGCGCCGAGCGGCCTGCGGAGCGCCGATTTTTCCTGGGCAGACCAGCGGCTCCACCGGCTGAGGGAGCTCGGCGTCGACGTGATCGTCGGGCTCGTGCACCACGGCAGCGGGCCGCCGTGGACGAGCCTGATGGACGACAGCTTCGCGAGCGGCCTCGCGGAGTTCGCCGGCGCGGTGGCGGAGCGCTACCCGTGGGTGCGCGATTTCACGCCGGTCAACGAGCCGCTCACGACCGCGCGCTTCAGCGCGCTCTACGGACACTGGTACCCGCACCGCCGGGACTCGGCCTCGTTCCTGCGCGCGCTGCTCGTGGAGACGCGCGCTACCGTGGCCGCGATGCGCGCGATCCGGCGCGCGCGCCCGGACGCGCGGCTCGTGCAGACGGAGGATTTCGGCGCGACCGCCAGCACGCCCAGGCTCGCGTACCAGGCCGCGTTCGAGAACCACCGGCGCTGGCTGAGCCTCGATCTCCTGTGCGGGCGCGTGAGCGCCGCGCACCCGCTCCACCGGCACCTCCGCGGCTGCGGCGCGACCGAGGAGGAGCTCGCGCAGCTCGCGGCGGAGCCGTGCCCGCCGGACGTGATCGGCGTGAACTATTACCTGACGAGCGAGCGGTTCCTCGATCACCGCCTCGAGCTTTACCCCTCCTGGACGCACGGCGGGAACGGGCGCGATGCGTACGCCGATGTGGAGGCGGTGCGCGTGCGGGAGGAGGGGATCCTCGGACACCGCGACGCGCTGCGCGAGGTGTGGCAGCGGTACATGACGCCCGTCGCGATCACCGAGGTCCACCTCGGGTGCACGCCGGAGGAGCAGATCCGCTGGCTGGTCGAGGCCTGGGAGGGCGCGCACGCGGCCCGCGCGGAGGGCGCGGACGTGCGGGCGGTGACGCTGTGGTCGGCCTTCGGGGCGTACGACTGGGACAGCCTGGTCACCCAGGCGCGCGGCCATTACGAGCCGGGGGCCTTCGATGTGCGGGGGCCCGCGCCGCGCCCCACGGCGCTCGCGGTGGTCGCGAAGGAGCTCGCGTCCACCGGCCGGACCGAGCACCCGCTCGCCGGGGCTCCGGGCTGGTGGGGCCGCGACGAGCGGCTGCTCTACGGGGCGCCGCGCTCCGCTGCGCGGGGCATCTGCAGGCCGCGCGAGCGCCCGATCCTGATCACGGGCGCGGGCGGGGCGCGCGGCGCGGCGCTGACGCGCGCGTGCGAGGAGCGCGGCATCCATGTCCGGGCCATGGCGCGCAGCGACCTCGACATCGCCGACGCGTCGGCCGTGGATCGCGCGCTCGTGGAGGTCGGCCCGTGGCTCGTGATCAACGCGGCGGGCTACACGCGCGTGCACGAGGCCGAGGACGAGATCGAGGCGTGCCGCCGCGCCAACGTGGTCGGGCCGACCCTGCTGGCGGAGGCGTGCCGGCGCCGCGGCGCGCGGCTGCTGATGTTCTCGTCGGCCTTCGTGTTCGACGGGAGCAAGCCCGAGCCGTACATCGAGGATGACCCGGTCGCGCCCATCAACGCGTGCGGCGAGGCGCAGGCGCTGGGGGAGAGGGGCGCGCTCGACGCGCTGCCGGGCGCGCTGGTCGTCCGCACGGGCAGCCTGTTCGGGCCGCTCGAGGCGCGCAGCTTCGCCGCGCTCGCGCTGTCGATCGTGCAGCGCGGGGAGCCCTTCCGCGCCGCGGACGATCTCTTCGTGTCGCCCACCTACCTGCCGCACCTGGCGCACGCGTGCCTGGATCTCGCGATCGACCAGGCCGAGGGCGTATGGCACGTGGCGAACGATGGGGTCATGAGCTTCGCCTCCTGGGCGAGGATGATGTGCGACGCGCTCGGCCTGCCGTCGCGCGCGGTGCACGCCTGCCCCGCGCGCACCCTCGGGCTCCGGGCCAACCTGCCTCGCCAGGGAGGGCTCCACAGCCGCCGCCGCGCCGCATTGCCGTCCCTGCCCGAGGCCATCGAGCACTATGCCCGGCACCGGGCGGGACCGATGCTGGCGGCCGGATAGCGCTGGCCCGCGAGGCGCAATCAGAGGGGCGGCGGAGGGGCGGCGGAGGGGCGGCGCGCGCGCTGCTCGCGTGCGCGGCGCTCTCCAGGCGAAGAAGCGCCGACGTCGAGCGCCCTCGTCAGACCACGCGCGCGAGGACCACGACCGAGTAGCCGACCGCCGGCTGCTTGCCGGGGTTGTTGTACGAGTGGCGCTGATCGCCGCGGAACACGGCGACGTCGCCCGCGCCGAGCGTGAACCGCTCGCCCCCGACCACGAGCAGCAGCCCCCCCGACTCGCACGTCAGGTACTCGCGGGTGCCCGGGGTGTGCGGGACGCCCGTCATCCGCCCGCCCGGGGGGATCTCGATGCGATCCATCTCCATGCCCGGGATCGGGTCCGGCAGGAGCTTGCGGACGAACGCCTGCCCGGGAGAGCGCGTGGGGAGCGTGTCGCGCGCGTAGAGCTGGCACGTGGCGCGGGGCGCGGAGAGCATCTCCTCGATGGAGACCTGGAGCGCGGCGGCGGCCCGGTGCAGCACGCCGAGCGTCGGGTTCGCCGCGCCGGACTCGAGGTGCGCCCAGGTCGCCCGGGGCACGCCGGCGAGCTTGGCCAGCTGCTGCTGCGTCAGCCCGCGCGCCTCGCGCAGCTGCTTGATGTTCTTCGCGAGCCGCCCCGAGAGCTCCGTGTCCTGGTCCATGACCGGAGATTAGCACTCTTCCAAGACATTGGAGAGCGCTCCAACAAGAGGACCGGCGCGGATTAGGCTGGTGTCGAGGAGGAAGGCACCATGAACGACGAATCGACCGGAAGCGAGGGGCTGATCCAGGCCGGAGCGAGCTCCCGTCCGTCGCTCCCCCGCGCCGCGCGGGGCGAGCGGTTCGCGCCGCGGGCGGCGCTGGTCACCGGGGCGAGCCGCGGGCTCGGCGCCGCGCTCGCCCGGGAGCTCGCGCGGCAGGGCGCGAAGGTGGTCCTCGTGGCGCGCGAGCGCGCGGCGCTCGAGGCCGTCGCGGCCGAGATCGCCGCGCAGGGCGGGGAGGCGCACGCGCTCGCGGCGGACATCGGGGACAAGGGCCAGACGCACGCGATCGCCGGCGCGGCGGCGGCGCTGGTCGGGCCGATCGACCTGCTCATCCACAACGCGAGCACGCTCGGCAAGACGCCGCTGCCGATCCTGCTCGACACCGAGTGCGAGGATCTCGGGCGCGTGCTCGAGGTCAACGTGGTCGGCCCGTTCCGCCTGACGAAGGTGATCGCCGGCGCGATGGCGCTGCGGCGGCGCGGGGTCGTCGTCCACATCAGCTCGGACGCGTCGGTGAACGCCTATCCGCGGTGGGGCGCCTACGGCGCCTCGAAGGCGGCGCTCGATCACCTGAGCCGCACCTGGGCCGCCGAGCTCGAGGGCACGGGCGTCTCGTTCTACGCGGTGGACCCGGGCGAGATGAACACGCGGATGCACGCCGAGGCCATCCCCGACGCCGACCCGAGCACGCTGGCCGATCCTGCGGACGTGGCGAGGCGCGTCGTCGGGCTCGTCGGCCGCGCCGGCGAGGTGCCGAGCGGCGCGCGCGTAGAGGCCGCGCGGCTCCCGGAGGCGCCATGAGCCCCGCCACGTGGCCCCGCGAGAGCCCGCTGGAGGAGCGGCTCCTCCACGTGGACCCGCGAGAGGGGCGCCTGCGCGACGCGCGCATCGCAGATCTGCCCGCGCTCCTCGAGCCGGGCGATCTCCTGGTCGTCAACGACGGCGCCACGCTGCCGGCCTCGCTCCACGGCGCGACCGAGCGCGGTGAGGAGGTGGAAGTCCGCCTCATCGGCGAGCTGTCCGAGGGGCGCTATTCGGCCCTGCTGTTCGGCGCCGGCGACTGGCACACGCGCACCGAGGATCGCCCGGCGCCGCCCGCCCTCGACGCGGGGGACGCGGTGACGTTCGGAGGCGATCTGTCGGCCGTGATCGAGCGGAGGACCGCGGCGCGCCTCGTGGAGATCGCCTTTCGGGAGCGGGGCGCCGCGCTCTGGTCGGCGCTCTACCGGAGGGGGCGCCCGATCCAGTATGCGTACGTCGCGGGCCCGCTCGAGATCTGGCATGCGCAGACGCGTTATGCGAGCCGGCCTCTCTGCGCCGAGCTCCCGTCGGCCGGGCGGCCGCTCGTCTGGGGGCTCTTGCTCGAGCTGATCCGCCGCGGCGTCCGGATCGCCTCGCTCACCCACGCCGCGGGGATCTCGTCGACCGGCGATCCGGCGCTCGACGCCTTGCTCCCGCTGCCGGAGCGCTTCGACATCCCGGAAGAGACGGTGGCTGCGGTGCGTGAGGCCAAGGCGAGCGGGCGCCGCGTCATCGCGGTCGGCACGACGGTGACGCGCGCCCTCGAGGGCTGCGCCGCCCAGCACGGGGGTGAGCTGCGGGCCGGGCCGGGGATCACCGATCTGATCCTTCACCACGGCTTCCGGCCGAGGGTGGTCGACGGGCTCCTGACCGGCGTGCACGATCCGACCGAGAGCCACTTCCGGCTCCTCGAGGCCTTCGCGCCGGCCTCGCTGCTCCACCGCGCGAACGCCCACGCGGAGCAGGCAGGGTATCTCTGTCACGAGTTCGGCGACTCCTATCTTGTCCTGAGCTGACCCGGGCGACGGAAAATCATCGCGCGGAAACGACGGCGAAACCCCTGTCCGCACATCATCGACCGCGTTGCGTGTCGCGGTTCGGCCGGCGCGGCGAGCCCGAGCGCAGCGGCCTTCCCGGCGCGCTCTCGCGCCGAGAGGGCGTGTGATCGGGCCGCCCTACCGTCGGGCGGCGATGGCGTTCGTCCCGCATTGCCGTCATCTCGGAGCGAGCCATGGAAGGAAATCCTGTTCGGGTGAGTTTCGTCGCGGGTCCCGCCGGGGAGTGGCGGGTCGAGCGGATGATCACGGTGCGAGGCGAGGGGCTACCCGCGGCGCCGCGGCTGCAGCGCATCGAGGGGGGCAGCTTCGTCGCGCCGCCGGAGGCGACCTGGGTGCTGGGCGGCGTGAGGAGCAACGAGCGTTATGTCGAGCTCGAGGAGAGGAGGCGCCTCGTCGCGGTCCAGGAAGACCTCGGCCGGGCGTCGAGCGCGCAGGCGGCGCTGATCCCGCTCAGAAAATCGAAGGCGTGGTGGGCGCTCGCGCAGGACGAGCGGCGGGCCATCTTCGAGGCGCGGTCGCGCCATATCAAGGTAGGCCTGGAATACCTGCCGGCGGTCGCCAGGCGGCTCTACCACAGCCGGGACCTCGGTGGCCCGTTCGACTTCCTGACCTGGTTCGAGTTCGCCGAGGGCGACGCCGGCGCCTTCGACGAGCTCGTGGGCAGGCTGCGTGAGACGGAGGAGTGGTCCTACGTGGAGCGGGAGGTCGAGGTGCGCCTGTCGCGCGCATAGTACGGAGTCAGCCTGCGACGGCCGACCCGTCTTTGCGATCGTTCTCGCCTCGATGTCTGCTGCACCCCGAGCACGCGGGCAAAACGAAGAAGGCGCCCAGGTTGCCCCGGGCGCCTTCTACGCCGTCGCGATCACTCGCAGGCGTTCGTCGTCGTGTTGCACGTGGCCGGCGAGGTGCAATTGGAGTCGTCGTTGCACTCGACGCACGTGCCAGCCGCGAACCCGCTGCCGCACACCGTCTTGCCAGGCTGGCCGTCGGCGGTGCAGTCGGTGCCCGCCGGCGCCGTCGTGAAGCTCGGCGTGGCCGGCGTGCCCGTGCACGCGGGGTCCGTCGAGCAGACGGTCGCTGACACCGGGAAATCGGTGACGTCATCGTCCGTCGTGATGCCACCGGCGCCGTTGCACACGAGCCTCTGGCAATCGCCCGGTGTCTGCAAGGACGGCACCTCCGTGCCCGCTGCGTAGCGCTGGCAGGCGCCTGTACCGTCGCAGAGCCCGTTGGTCCCGCACGACGCCGCGCCCGTGTCCGGGCACTCGTCGTCCGGATCGCTGCCGGCCGCGATGTCGCCGCAGGCGCCGTCGACGCCGCCGAGCTTCTTGGCGGCGGAGCACGCCTGGCAGGGGCCGGTGCACGCCGTGTCGCAGCAGACGGCGTCAACGCAGCGCGCGCTGGAGCACTCGGCGCTGGTCACGCAGGACGCGCCGTCCGGCTTGGCCGCGCAGGTGCCGCCGCTGCAGACGCCCGTTGTGCAGTCGTCCGCGACGCCGCACGCCCTCCCGACACCGCACTTGTCGCAGGCCGGAGCGCCGTGGAAGGAGGCTCCGCCGCAGTCGATGTCGGTCTCGTTGCCGTTCTGGTCGGTGTCCATGCAGCCGGGCGTCGCGCACCTGCCGGCCGTGTTGCAGTAGCCGCTCGCGCAGTCCGAATCGCGCGCGCACTCCAGGTCGTCGGCGCAGGGCGCGCAGCCGGAGCCGTCGTCGATGCCGCCGCAGTCGACGTCGGTCTCGCCGCCGTTCAGCAGGCCGTCGGTGCACGACACGTCCACGCACGTGTGCGTGCCACTCGGATCGCAGAGCTGGGGCGCGGTGCAGTCGTTGCCCGAGAGGCAGCCGACGCAGGCGCCGCTGCCGTCGCAGACCTTGCCGCCGATGGTGCACCTCGTGCCAGCGGTCTTCGGTGAGCTGCCCGGAGTGCCGCCCGGGCACGTGCCGACGTTGCATTCGTCGTCGGCCGGCTTGTCGGCGTCGTCGCGGATCGACGTCGTGCCGCCTCTGCCGTCGCAGACCTGCTGCTTGCAGTCACCCGCCGCCTGGCCCGCCATCGTGACGGTGCCGTCGGGCACATTGATCGTGCCGCAGCACCGCGCTTCGCACGTGGCCTTCACGCACTCCGTGGCCGGGGCCGGGCAATCGCCGATCGTGTCGCACGGTGTCGCGCCGCCGGGGCATGCCATCGAGCCACCGGTGCCATCCGAGCCGCCGGTGCCGCCCGAGCCGCCGGTGCCATCCGAGCCACCGGTGCCATCCGAGCCGCCGGTGCCGCCCGAGCCGCCGGTGCCGCCCGAGCCGCCGGTGCCGCCCGAGCCGCCGGTGTCTGACGACGAGCTGGCGCTGCTGCTCGTCGTCGTGTCGCCGCCGGAGCCACCGGACCCGCCGGCGCCCCCAGCGCCGCCCGTGTCGGAGATCCGGCTGCGATCGACGGCGACGATGAGCTCGCAGCCTGTCAGGTTCACCGTGAGCGCGCCCGCCGCGAGCAACAACGCAGGGAGGAATGTCGTTTTCTGGTTCATGCCAACAAGCACATTGGTCAGGGGCCAGACCTGACCTGGGGCCGAGCCTACAGCAAGAGACCCAAGGAATCGCCGGTTTTCTCTGACGAGTCGACTCGGTGAAGTCTGGCGCCGCTCGCGGCTCGATCGCGCGTTGTCCGCGGCGCCGAGCTCCGCGTCCGGTGCGCCGTGCTGGAGGCGGCCGGTTGAGCCCACATCGGGCCACAGCGGAAGAGGACCCAGCCGCCCGGGAGGCATGGACCCAACGCGGGCCCGACCGCCGAGGCCGAGATGGAAGAGCTCGCGCCGGGCGCCTCGTCCCCTCGAGAGGGGACGCGGCCGGATCGCGCCCTTGACCGCCGCCCGTTCATGAGTAAATAAACATTTACCTGATGCCGGCAGACGAGAAAAAGGAGACGCGGCGGGCGCTCCTCGACGCCGCCGCCGAGGAGTTCGCGCGGCATGGGCCCGAGGGGGCTCGCGTGCACGCCATCGTGGCGCGCGCCCGGGTCAACGAGCGCATGATCTACCATCACTTCGGGAGCAAAGATGGCCTCTACCGCGCGGTCCTCGAGGACCAGTGGTCCGGCCTCATCGAGGGGTGGCGGCCGGCGCTCGAGGCGTCGGCGGCGCTCGAGCCGCGCGAGGGGCTCTGGCGCGCGTTCACGATGTTCTTCCGGCTGCTCCTCTCGCGCCCGCTGTGCATGCCGCTCGCGATGCACGAGGCGATGAGCGGCTGGCAGGCCGCGCCGCCCGCGACGCTCGCGATGCTGCCATCGCAGCTGCGCGATCTCTACGAGCGAGGTCAAGCCAGCGGGGTGTTCCGGCGAGACTGCGATTTCGAGCTCCTTTATTGCACCGTCGTCGGGGCGCTGGCCGGGATCGGCATCTTCGGGCCGCGCTTCTCGGACCTTCGGGCGCGCCTCTCGTGCGATCTCGAGCTCGCCGCGCGCCTCGGCGAGCAGACCGTGAGCCTCGTGCTGGATGGCGCGACCACGCCTGGATGGGGCGGCCGCGCGGGCGCCGGAGAGACCACGTGACGTGAGCCTCGTCGATCCGCCGTCACCCGCGGGTCGTCGCTGATCAATCGTTGTCAATCGATCGTTTCTCAACAAGGAGAGCGCGTATGAACGTCGATGTCGTCATCGTGGGCGGCGGTCCGACCGGCCTGATGCTGGCCTGCGAGCTGCGGCTGGCCGGCGTGCGTCCCGTCGTGCTGGAGCGGTTGCCCGAGCCCACCGGGCTCTCCAAGGCGCTCGGCCTCGGCGGGCGCGCCGTGGAGATCCTCGACCACAGGGGCCTTCTCGATCGCTTTCGCGCGGAGCAGAGCGCCGCAGAAATGACGCGCTTCGTGCACTTCGGCGGGATCCCGCTGGCCCTCGGCGGCGAGCACGCGCGCGTCTCCAGGCGCTTCCTGAGCATCCATCAGGCGCGCATAGAGGCGCTGCTGGAGGAGCGCGCGCGCGAGCTGACGACGGAGATCCGTCGAGGTCACGAGCTCATCGGGCTGGATCAGGACGGGGAGGGCGCGACCGTCGCCGTCCGAGGCCCGGACGGCGACTACCCGCTTCGAGCGCGCTTCGTGGTGGGGTGTGACGGCGGCCGCAGCGCGGTGCGCAAGCTGTCCGGGATCGGCTTTCCTGGTCTCCCGCCCTCTCGGCTCCTGCGCCTCGCCGACGTCACGCTGGCCGAGGGCGCGACGGAGGACGGGCACCTCGTCCTCTCCGGTGGTCGCCGCGTTCGCTTCGGGCTCGGCGGGATCGCCCTGGTTCCCCTGGGAGCGGGCGTGTTTCGCGTGGTCACGTCGGAGCCGTATCCGCAGGACTTCGACAGGGACGCGCCGATGACGCTCGACGAGCTGCAGGCCAGCGTTCGCGCGGCGCTCGGCGAGGATCTGCCCGTCCGCGAGGTGCGGTGGTTGTCTCGGTTCACCGACGCCAGCCGGCAGGCGGATACGTACCGCGCGGGCCGCGTGCTGCTCGTGGGCGATGCGGCGCACATCCATCTCCCCGCCGGCGGGCCAGGCCTCACCACCGGATTGCAGGACGCGGTGAACCTCGGCTGGAAGCTGGCCGCGGAGGTCCGCGGCTGGGCGCCGCCGGGGCTCCTCGACACCTACCACGCGGAGCGGCACCCCGAGGGCAAACGCGTGATCATGCACACCCGGGCACAGGGCGCGCTGATGATGCGGGACGAGCGCGTCGCCGCGCTGCGCGAGCTGGTCGGCGAGCTGCTCAAGCACGAGGAGAGCCTGCGGTATGTCGTCGAGATGCTGGACGCGGCCGACGTCCGTTACGAGATGCCGACCGAGCCCGGCGAGCAGCATCCGCTGCTCGGGCGATGGGCGCCGGACGTCCGGCTGACGACGCAGAAGGGGGAGGCGCGGGTCGCGCAGCTCATGCACGGGGCCAGGGGCGTGCTGCTGGACCTGACCGGCGGTGCCGCGCTCGGCGACGTGGCTGCGCCCTGGGGCGATCGCGTGGACGTCGTGAGCGCGCGCTGCGCTGGGCTGCCGCGCCCGGCGGAGGCGATGCTGATTCGCCCCGACGGCTACGTGGCCTGGGCGGCCGCGGCAGGCGAGCCCGAGGCCTCTTCCCACCGCCGGCTGCGCCGCGCGCTCACCGCGTGGTTCGGCGCGGCCTGCGGCAGCTCGGTCGCGGCTTGAGCCGGCGGCGTGCAGCGCCGGCGCAGATCCGGTAGAGGGCATCGCCCATGGCCGAGCCGTCCGAGACCCCTTTCGATCTGCTGGGCGGCGAGCCGGCGGTGCGCCGGCTCGTCGAGCGCTTCTACGACCTCATGGGCCGCGACGAGCCGGCGCTCGCGCGCCTCCACGTCTGCGACGAGGGCGGCCAGGTCGCGCGCGAGAGCCGCGATCGATTCGCGCTCTTCCTGATCGGCTGGCTGGGCGGGCCGCAGGACTACATCGCGGCGCACGGTCACCCGCGGCTGCGGATGCGCCACGCGCGCGTCCCGGTCGATGTGGCGATGCGCGACGCCTGGATGCGCTGCATGCGGGCCGCCATGGCCGAGCTCGACGTGCCCGCGCCCCTCCGCGCCTTCCTCGACCAGCGCTTCGCCGAGGTGGCGGACTTCATGCGAAACCGTCCTGGCTGACGGGAAGCGCAGGCCGGCGCGGCGTGCGGGGTCGCGCGCGTCTCGACGCCCCCATCGCTCCCCGATTTTCCGTACGATACGTCGTCCGCTCTCGTGAGGTCGCGCGAGACGCCTGCCGCCAGCGCACGGGGATCCGCTGCGCCAGGCAGGCCTGCGGCGCCTGGAACCCGTGCGGGGAACGATGTCCCAACTCGACGAGCACCCGATGACCAAGCCCGCTCCGCCGGACGGAGAGCGCACGCCGCCGCAATCGGGAGCCCTCCCCGGTCACGAGCCGGATCGGCAGGGGCCGGGCAAGGGGGAGCGCAGCCCATGGCCATGGGTGAAGCGATTCTTTCGCGAGGTGGACTGGCCCAATCGGGTGGTCCTGGGCGTCTCGGGCCTCGTCTTTGGGGCGGTGCCGTTCTTCTGGTCGCCGGAGCGCTTCACTCCGGTCATCGAGGGGCGCGGCGAGCTCGTGGACGCCGCGGTCTCCGCGGTCCCGCTCGCCATGGTCTTCGTCGGGGCCATGGCGCCTCAGGCGTTCGTCGTGGGGCGCTTCCTTCGGCGCCTGTGGCGGGATTCACCCCCAGGGACGGGCTTGATCCGGCTGAAGCCCATGGGCCGCGGCGGCGTCTTGATCGCCGTCGGTCTGCTGGTGAGCACGTTCGTCACGGTATGGGGGGTGGCGTTGTGGTACGCGGTCCACGGGGACCAGCACACGAGCCCGCAGTACAGGGTTGTCTCCTCGGTCATCGCTGCCCTCATGCTGACGCTCGGCACGCTGCTGACGATCCTGCAGTCCTGGGAGTCCGCCGCGAGGCCTTCGAGGGGCGAGTCCGAGTACAGCACCATCGGTGACCTTCGCGCGCTCGAAGCCAAGTGGATCGGGGCGCGGCGCTGCGCGGCCAACCTGAAGCACCCCTCCACGGGCGATGGCGATGATCCGCGCGGCGCGCACCTCATCGGGCTGTCGCTCTCCGGCGGAGGGATTCGCTCGGCGACCCTATGCCTCGGCTTCCTGAAAGGACTCGCCACGATCCCGACGAAGAGCGGCGAGGTGATCCTCAAGTACGTCGATTACATGAGCTCCGTCTCCGGCGGCGGCTGGGCGGGGGGCGCGCTCACGGCGCTGACGTCCGGCGTTCACCCGGAGGGGGACGCGGAGCCCCGCTTCAAGCCGCTGGAGGCCGACTCATGGAACCGCCTCCTCGACAGGATCCGCCTGCGAGGCGACTACCTCGTCCCCGGCGGGATCGGCCTCACCGCCAACACGCTCCAGCCGCTCCTCATGATCTTGGTCGGCGCGATCGCCAACGCGCTGTCGCTCCTCACGGCCGGGTTCGCGGCGCTCGTTCTCCTCTACCACTCGAGCTCGAGGTCGGGGTTCCTCGCGCGCGCGGTCAAGCGCGGCGTGGCCGAGGTCGTCTCGCGCTTCGATGGAGCGCGATCTCTGTTCTTCACCACGGCTCCCGCGGAGCCGGGCACGCTGCCCGGCGCGATCGCGGCAGAGCTCCCTGTGCTGGACATCCTCGTGTTCGTCCTCGCGTTGGCGGGAGGTGTCCTCCTCTTGGCCTTGCTCGTCATGTACGCCGGGATCCTCCTCTCGCGGCCGTCCGTCCACGAGGCGGGGACCCGGGTCGCCGCTCGCGTGGCGCTGCTCGCGGCGCTCACGTGGTGCTCCCTGCTCGCGCTGCGGGCCGATCCCCTGCTCACCCTCCTCGCCCTGTGCGCTGCCCTGGCCCTCGCGCTTGCCGTCCTGCTGAGCCGCCTGAAGCGCGAGCAGCTCCTCGCGATCATCGGGGTCGCCGTCAGCGGACAGGTGTTCGCGCTCGGCTTCACGGCGCTCTACGATGTCGTGAAGGGCGTCACGTCGGCATGGGCGAACGTCCTCCGGTGGCTGCTCTTCGCGCCGATCCGGCTCACTCAGTCGATCGACGGGCTCGTCCGCGTGCCTGGCCAGCACGACCCGCTGCACGTCGTCGAGCTGATGGTCGTGGCCGCGCTCAGCCTTGTGTTCATCGGGCTCAGCTTCATGACGTCGAGGAACCATACGGGCCTCCACCGGTTCTGGGCCAACCAGATCCGCCGTGCGTACCTGTCGCTGCCGGGCGACTCCGACCGGCCGGCCAGCGATTCTCCCTCCGCCTGGCCGCTCGCCGCGTTGAGGCCCTCGAACCAGCCGCGCGTCGAGAGGACGTACGCGGCGGATCCAGCGCCCTGGAACCTGGGCGGGCCGCACCGCGGCGCGCCGCTCCACGTCGTGACCGCCACGGTCAACACCCCGGGGTCGGACGACCCTGTCCTCTACAAACGGGGCACCGCGCGGTTCGAGTTCAGCCCCTATGCCGTCGGCGGGCCCGCGACCGGGTGGGGGCCAGCCGAGGCCTACGGCGACACGCTCACCCTGGCCCATTCGATCGCCATCAGCGCTGCAGCCGTGAACAGCCAGGGCGGCACGCTGATCCCGCGGTGGGCGCGCGTCGTCCTCACGGTGCTCAACTGCGGTCTCGGCCTCTGGGTCCAGAACCCGCGCTTCGCGAGGTCTGCCGGCGATCCGCACGTGCTCTTCCGGAGGTGGGCGCACTTCTGGAGCGCCTATCAGTTCAAAGAGATCTTCGCGCGGAACAAGGAGAGCGACACGCTGGTCTTCGTCTCCGACGGCGGTCACCACGACAACCTGGGACTGACCACGCTCGTCGAGCGGGAGTGCGAGCTCATCCTGTGCATCGACGCCAGCGCCGACCCCGAGCGGACGTGCGACGAGCTCGCGAAGGCGGCGCGGATCCTGCGCGTGGACCGCGGGCTCGACTTCGAGCTGAGGCGCGAGGACCTCGAGCGCGTTCGCCCGAACGATCCGCGAGGCACCTGGGAGCAGCGCACACCGCGCACGCCGATCCTGGTGGGGAAGTTCAAGCTGGATCCGGGCGCGAAGACCGGGGCGACCGAGAAGGATACGGCGACCAAGGAGGTCACGGTCGTCTACGTCAAGGCCGGCCTCTTGCCGGGGCTGCCGCTCGACGTCCAGCGTTATGCGGAGTCTTACCCCGAGTTTCCGCACCAGACGACCGCGGATCAGTTCTTCGATGAAGCGCAGTTCGAGGCGTACCGGCTGCTCGGCGAGGCGCTCGCTCGCGAGGTCGTGCGCACGCTGGACGACGCGACGGGGAGCGCGGGCCAGAGTTGGGCGAGCACGGTGAATGATCTTCGCCCCGAGCCCCGCGCCGTCGGACCCGGCGACGTCGCCAGCCGCGTCACTCCGGCTTGAGCGCGGCGGGCGTTGGCCGTGGCCGGCGCGCTCGATAGCCCCTGGAGCTGCGCGGCGTGGACGCGTCGCGTAGGCGTGGATGCGTCGCGCAGGCGTGGACGCATCGCGTAGGCGTCGCTCGGTCGCTTTCTGCGCCACCGGCGCAACGATTTCGTGAATCCTCCACCCCGCGTCGGGGCTTCTCCGGACGAAGGATGGAGGAGCTCATGAAAAGCAATGTGGGGAAGATGGATCGGTTGCTGCGTGGTCTCGGTGCACTTGCGCTGCTGGTGTGCGCCTGGGCGGCGCCGCTGACGCTCGTGACGCGCCTCACCGTGTTCGGTCTGTCGGGTGTGTACATGATATTTACGGCGCTCTCGGGCACGTGCTTCGGGTACGCTCTGATCGGCAGATCCACATGCCCCCTCCAGCGGAGCTGAGGCGCGGAATGGAAGCATCGAGAGCACACGAGCCGGTCTTCACGGCGGCGGCGCGCGGCGATGACGGCGCGCTGGAGCTGCTCGTCCGCGCCTACCACGATCGCGTGTATCGCTTCGGGCTGCGCGCGTGCCGCGACGCCTTCGACGCCGACGATGCGGTCCAGGAGGCCTTCACGAAGCTCGCGCGCCGCCCCGACGTGGCGCGCGATCCGGGCGTCCTCTCCTGGCTGATGACGGTGGTCCGGAACGCGTGCCTGCGCATGCTTCGCCCCTTCGCGCAAGAGCGCTCGCGGCTGGGAGATCGGGTGGACGACATCGACGCGGTGCCCTCGGGCGATCTCGACCCTCAGGCAGCATTCGAGCGCTGGCGGCTGGTCCGCGCCGTGCATGAGGCCATCGCCGTGCTGGAGCGGCCCTATCGAGAGGTGCTCGTGCTGCGCGACGTCGAGGGGCTGACGGGCGAGGAGGTGTGCCAGATGCTCGGGCTCGGCGAGGCGGCCATGAAGAGCCGTCTGCACCGGGCGCGGCAGCTGGTGCGGCGGGAGGTCCTCCGGCAGGAGGGCGCGCCTTCCGCCTCGTGGGTGCGGGGAGGGGAGGAGAGGAGAAATTAGCCATGTTCATGAGCAGGAGCCTTGTGGAGCACTTCGCGCGTGGGGCGATCTGCCTCGCGGCCCTCGTGGCCTCGGTGCTCGTCGCGCGCGCTTCCCTCTGGCTGTCGATGGCGCTGTTGCCAGTCGCGCTCGTGGCGGTGGGCGGATGCCCGATGTGCTGGACGCTGGGGTTGATCCAGATGGTCAGCGCCAGGGCGCGAGGGGAGCACCTCGAAGAGCCGTGCGACGACGGCGGATGCGCCTGGGCGCCGCAGAGCCGCCGGTGAGCTAGCGCGAAGCGCTGGTCCCGGGGGCGCGGTCGGCGTATGGACACGGCCACCATGCATCGGGTGTTCATCGACGGGCAGGAAGGTACGACGGGGCTCCAGATCCGCGAGCGGCTGCAGGGCCGCCGCGACCTCCAGCTGCTCGAGATCGACCCGGACCGCCGCAAGGACCCGGCGGCGCGCCGCGCGCTGATCAACGAGGCGGATGTGCTCATCACGTGCCTGCCCGACGACGCCGCCCGCGAATCCATCGGGTGGATCGAGAACCCGAGGACGCGCGTCATCGATCCGAGCACCGCGCACCGCACGGCCGACGGGTGGGTGTACGGCTTCCCGGAGCTCCGCCCCGGCCAGCGCGAGGCCGTCCGCGGCGCGCGGCGCGTCGCCGTCCCCGGATGCCACGCGACCGGGTTCCTCGCGCTCGTGGCGCCGCTCGTCGAGCAGGGGCTCCTTCCCAGGGACGCCCGCGTGATCGCGCACTCGCTCACCGGCTACAGCGGCGGCGGGCGCAAGATGATCCAGGCCTACGAGCAGGCCGACGGGGCGCGCCGCGAGCAGCTCCGCGGCCCGCGCCCGTACGGGCTCACGATGCAGCACAAGCACCTGCCGGAGATGCAGGCGATCGCCGGCCTCGACAGGGCGCCCCTGTTCCAGCCGGTCGTGGGCGACTTCTACAAAGGCATGCTCGTCTCGGTGCCCCTGTTCGCGGACGCCCTGGCGCGGCCGGCGACGCCCGCCGCGGTCCACGAGCTCTACGCGTCCTATTACGCCGGCGAGCCGTTCATCCGGGTGATGCCGCTCGGCGGCCAGGGCGCGCTGGAGGACGGCTACCTCGGCGCGCTGGACTGCAACGACACGAACCGACTCGACGTGTTCGTGTTCGGCAAGCCGGACCAGATCCTGGTCGTGGCGCGCCTCGACAACCTCGGCAAAGGCGCCTCCGGCGCGGCGGTGCAGAACCTGAACCTGATGCTGGGCGCGCCGGAGGCCACCGGCCTCGACTGAGCGCCACCCGGGTCACCCGGCGCGCGTGTAGAGCCGCGGCGCCGAGCTCTCGAGGGCGGCGATCAGGCGCTCCGCGGCGTCGGCGAACGCGCGCCGGAACGCGATCCGCCAGGGCCGGCGGAGCGGGCCGCTCGAGAGCCGTTTGACAACGAGGTCGCCGCTGCTGAGATAGGCTTCCGCCACCCATTCCGAGAGGGTCGCGATCCCCATCCCGGCGCGCGCCGCGTCGACAACGGCCTCCGTGAGCGGGAACCGCAGGAGCTCGATCTTGGGCCGCTGCCGTCCGAAGACGGCGCTCATGAACCAGCGCGCCTCGGCCGGCGTCGCGTTCGGCGTGATCAGCGGGCCCTCGCGGAGGTGGTCGCGCGTGAGCGAAGCCCGCCCCGCGAGCGGGTGCGAGGTCGAGATCACGAAGATGATCTCGTCCGAGAAGAGCGGCCGCTCCACGAGCGCGCAGCCCGCCTCGCGGTCGCTCGGCAGGGACGACGTGGTGAGCAGCGCGACGTCGATGTCCCCGCGGACGAGCGCGGAGACCGGATCGTGGGTGTGCTCGACCGCGAGCACGATCTCGAGGCGGGGCAGCCTGCGCCGGAGGCTCGTCATCGCGGAGGGCAGCCAGCGGTACGCCGTGTAGCACTCGCACACGAGGCGGACGCGCGTCGTCGCGGCGACCGGCGCCGCGACCTCTCGCTCGAGCTCCCGGAGCTGCGCGAGGACGAGCCCGGCCCCCGCGATGAGCCGCTCACCCGCGGCCGTCGGCGTGACCCCGCGCGCGGTGCGCTCGAAGAGGAGCGCGCCGACCCGCTCCTCCGCCTGGGCGAGCGCCCGGCTCACGGCGGACTGCGTGATGTGCATCGCCGAGGCGGCGCCGGCCGTGCTCCCGGCGGCCGCCAGCGAGAGGACGAGCTCCAGATCGCGGATCTCGAGCTGAGGCCGCGGTCCGATGGCAGGAGGCGCAGGGGGAGGCGGTATGCGTGACACGCATAGACCCTATCACGACGATGCGTTGGACGCACAGCCCCGCGAGGCGCACCTTGGGCGCCGTCAGGAGGTTTTCATGAAGCTCTATTTCGCTCCGCTCGCATGTTCTCTCGCCACGCGCATCGCCTTGTACGAGGCCGGCGCGGAGGCCTCGTATGTGGAGGTCGACCTGAAGACGAAGCGGACCGTGGGGGGCGCCGATTACCATGCGATCCACCCGCTCGGGTTCGTCCCTGCGCTCGAGATCGAAGGAGGCGAGATCCTCGCCGAGAACGCGGCGATCCTTCAGCTCGTGGCGGATCGGTTCCCGAAGGCGGAGCTCGCGCCGCGGGATCCGCTCGGCCGGGCGCGCCTCCAGCAGTGGCTCGGCTTCATCGGGAGCGAGCTCCACAAGGCGGTCTACAGCCCGCTGCTGAACAAGACGGCCGCGCCCGAGGTCAAGGCCTATGCGCTGGCCGGGGCGCCGCGCCGCCTCGGCTGGGTGGCCGAACGGCTCGAAGGGCGGGAGTTCCTGCTCGACCGCTTCTCGGTCGCCGACGCCTACCTCTTCGCGGTGCTCAACTGGTCCGTGGTCACGCCGATCGACCTGAAGTCCTGGCCGGCGCTCGCCGCGTACCATGCGCGCCTCCACGGACGTCCCGCCGTGGCGCGCGCCTTCGCCGAGGAGCGGGAGGGCTACTTCCGGGAGCAAGCGCGGCACGCGAAGGCCGCCGAGGCCGTCGACGCGCCGGCGCCGAACGGTTGACCCGAGCGGATCGCGCCCGGCCCGCCCGGCGAGGGGCGCGCCGGGCGCGGCGCGATCTCGGAACGGCCCGGGCGACGATGGCGTGTGATGCGAGCCGACAGCGGGGATGGCATGCGAGAGCAGGCGACGGCAGGCGCGAGGCGATGAGGGCGACGAGAAGCGGCGAGGCGATGGCCGGGGGGGAGGCGACGGCCGCGATGAATGATGGCGGGGGATTGCGCAACCAACCATAGATCGCCGGAGGCTGACGGCCGGCGGCCGGCGACGCACGACCTACGCGCCACGGGCAACGCGCAAAAAGCAACGGCCGCGCGACGTTATGGATCGCTCACGAATGCCGCTTCTCACGCGCGGCCGGCTCTGATACGAGGGTCAATATGAGACACTTGCGACAACTCTTCGTATGTTCGGTCCTGGCCATTGCTGCGATCCCGGTCGGCTGCACGGCGGACGCGCCGGATGAAGCCGAGCAGGAGTCGGATGTCGGCTCGCTCAGCCTGGCCCTCGTCGGGAGCAGCTCCTCGGGCGCGACGTACCGCCTGTCCCACGCATGGTTCGATATCTACGGCCCGACGGCGCGGACCATCTACGGAGGGGGTGACGCGCCGGTGCTCACGGAGGTGCTGCCGGTCGGCGGCTACAACGTATTGCTCCAGCCGGGCTGGGTCCTCGAGCGGTGGACGGGCGGCGGCTACCAGCCCGTCTCGGCGTCCCTCACGTCGGCGAATCCGGTGGGGGTCTTCATCGGCGAAGGCACGACGACGACCGTGGCGTTTCAGTTCCGGGCAGACAGCGATGTCATTTCCGTCGGGCATGGAAGGATCGACATCGTCATCGGGGTCGACGACACGCCGCTGTACGAGAACACCGATGTGGCCTGCAGCAACGGCTACGATGACGATCTGGATGGCCGCGCGGATTGCGCCGATCCGGACTGCCAGGGGCAGCCATTCTGCGCGCCGGTGGGCGAGGACACCGATTGGGAGTGCAGCAACGGCTGGGACGACGACGGGGACGGCCTCCCGGATTGCGCCGATCCGGACTGCCAGGGGTATCCGTACTGCTCGCCGGTGTACGAGAACACCGATGTGGCCTGCAGCAATGGCTATGACGACGACGGGGATGGCCTCGCGGATTGTTCCGATCCGGAATGCCAGTGGCAGCCGTACTGCGTGCCGGTGGGCGAGGACACCGATTGGGAGTGCAGCAACGGCTGGGACGACGACGGGGACGGCCTCCCGGATTGCTCCGATCCGGACTGCCAGGGGTATCCATACTGCTCGCCGGTGTACGAGAACACCGATGTGGCCTGCACCAACGGCTACGACGACGACGGGGATGGCCTCGCGGATTGCTCCGATCCGGACTGTCAGTGGCAGCCCTACTGCGCACCGGTGCGCGAGGACACCGACTGGACGTGCAGCAACGGCGCCGATGACGACGGGGACGGCTTCGCGGATTGCGCTGATGCGGACTGCCAGTCGCAGCCGTACTGCGCACCGGGGCTCGAGAACACCGATTGGGCGTGCAGCAACGGCTATGACGACGACGCGGACGGTCTCGCGGATTGCTCCGATCCGGACTGCCAGGGGCTGTTCATCTGCGCGATATGAGGCCTCGTCATCGAGGATTTCGAGGACGGCGATTTCCACAGTGCCCCGCCGTACGCCAGCGGCATCCCGCCGTTCACGGGGCCCCGGGTGACGTGCAACGACGGGACCGCCCTGCCGATTGACGTGCTCCCCGTTCCGGGGCCTTTCAGCTCGACGGCGCTCGCGGCGCCGCGCGCGGGGTCAAGCGCTGCATGCAGTGCATCAGGCCGGCCCGCAGGTTGGCCTTGGTCACGATGGCGCTGAGGTCGAGACCCAGCGCCACCATCGTCTGGGCCACGGTCGGGCGGATGCCGCAGATGATCCCCTCGGCGCCGAGCAGCTGGATGGCCCGCACGAGCTTGATCAGGTGATCGGCGACCTTCGTGTCCACCATCTGCACGCCGGTGAGGTCGAGGACCGCGAAGCGCGCCCCGCGGCTCGAGATCGCCTCGAGCAGGCTCTCCATGGCGTCGGCCGTCCTCGCGCTGTCGACGACGCCGATCATGGGCAGCGCCAGCACGCCGTCCCACACCTCGATGATCGGCGCCGCGAGCTCCCGGATGACCCGCTGCTGCGCCTCGATCACGTCGAGCTTCGTCTGGAGTGCCTGCTGCGCGCGCTGCCCCTCCGTCACGTCGAGCGAGAACCCGACGACGGTGCTGACGTGCCCCTCTTCCTCCGCGAGGGGGACCATCCAGCTCTCCCATACACAGCCGTGCGCCTCGGCCAGCCCGTGCACCGAGTCACCGGCCAGCGCGCGCGTGACGGCGCCCCCGGCGTCCCCGTAGAGCTCAAAGATGTTTTCCCCGACGTGCTGTCCAGGTTGATGGCCGACAGCCTCCAGCCCCTTGCCTTCATGGTAGAGATACGTCCCGTCGGGATCGACGGCCCACATCGCTATCGGAAGAGCGTTGATCAAGGCGCGGAGCATCTTGTCCCGTGCCCTCAGCTCGGTCAGCTCGTCGAGCGCGCCGTCGCCGATCGGCGGGTCACGAAACGAGCCATAGACCAGTCCATCCGAGCGCGCGCTGCGCACGACGCAGGCGAGCGGTCTGTAACTACGCTCCGCGCTCATGACGCGGCCGTGGACGTGAATGGGGGCCGTGCTCTCGCGTACTTGCTCCCACCTTGTGGTGAGCGCGCTGCGGTCCTCCGGGTGGAAGAGCTCGGTCAACGGGGTTCCTTGCGCCAGCGCGGGCCCGATCGTCTGGCCCAGCGCGTCGCTCCATCGCAGCAGCGCGCCGTCGCCCCCGGCGACGAACAGCATCTCCGTGGAGTGTGCGATAAAATCATCCAGCGAGCTCAGTGCTCCGTTTGCGTCAGCCATCGTTTTCCCCTCCGCAACCGGACAGGCATACCGGGATTGCGCATAGCAAGGTAGATCGATGACCGCACGCGAATAGTAGGGCGCAATCCGCGACGCGCAGGAAGGCAAGACCTTAAACCAATCGTTGGAGCGCACGAGGGGGACATACCGCCTCGGGCGACGCTCGCCGCGCGATCTCCGGCGATCCGTACGACCGGTACGTACCGGTTCGTCCGCGCCGGAGCGGCTCAGCCGCCGGAGCCGGCGTCGCCCATAGGAATGCCGAGCAGATAGAGCTTCTTTGCTCTCCCGCCGGTCACTCCCTTCTCCCATCTGTAATCTTCACTCCGGAGCCCGCTCAACAGCTCATCCAGGTCATCGAGCGTGTAGGTCCTCGCGTTCGAGACCGCTCCATCCCATGCGAAGCACAGCGGGATGATCGGCACGATATAGGTGAAGACGAGCTGCCGCACGGTCATGGGCCTCGCCATGGGCGTGATGAGGAGGCACATCACGAAGTTGATGGGGAGGGCGAGCCACCAGAGAAACGTCGGAGTCCTGTTGTCGCTGATCTCGAATATACAGATCGGCTGCCTGCTCCGCTGGGCCGACTCCAGTATCTTCCTCGCGTCCTCCGGCCTCATGTGATGAAAGCTGCTGACCATTGTCCTGAGGCTCCTGAGACCCACAGCCCCAGCCACTTCGCTGCCGATCTTCGTGGCGTCAACCGGGGTTGTCTGGTAGGATACGTTGCTCCCTTCCTGGTTGTTGATGAGCTCCGCCGCCTCCTTGCTCGGGTACAGGTCCGTGAGTGTCAGCTGGATGCCCTCGAACCCGGGCCTCTCGCGCAGGATCCGCACGACGTCGATCATCGGCCCGCCGCTCCCGGAGCAGAGGTCGATGATGTTCGATGTGTTCGACTCCTTCAATGCTCTGGCGATCAGCCCGGCCAGCGCCTCGCTCGTGCCCAGCGCTCGGTGCATGATCACGATCAGGCGAGTCAAGCAGGCCCGTAGCCACCCGGGAAACCAGCTGAAATCCTCTATCTCGAACAGGTGTATGCGCTTCATTCGCTCCTCGGGGTCGTGCGGCCTGGCCGCGCGCAGCGGCGCGGGTCGAGCGCTGGCTCCGTCGGGCGGCCGGTCGTCTCTCCGGCTGCCCGCGCGGATCGAGTCTATTCAATTTTGCTCTTCGGCGCGATGGCATGGAGGTGCGGCGTGAAGCGCATGATCTTCGAGATGGAGACCGCGGACCCGGATGACTTCATGACGCTGCTCTGGCTCGCCGATCACCCCGACGTCGAGCTGCTCGGCGTGCTCGTCACGCCCGGCTCCGAGGATCAGTGCCGGCTGGTCCGCTGGGGGCTGGATCGCTGCGGGCGGCCGGAGGTCCCGATCGGCGCGCTGCACGGCCCCGCGTGGTGGGAGACGAGCGAGGGCAAGAAGGCGCGGGTCTCCGGCTTCCACCAGGCGTGCTACGGCCCCGGCATCCTGGAGCACCCCGTCGGCGAGGTCGCGGGCGGCCCCGCGCTTCTGGCCGAGCTGCTCCGCGACCCGGACGCCACGGTGCTCGTCGGGGCCGCGCCCAAGAACATCGGCAAGGCGTTCAAGGACGCCCCCGGGCTCCGGCTCGCTCGCTGGGTCCAGCAAGGCGGCTTCGCGGGGGACAACCTGGTCGCCGAGCCGCTCGAGAAGTTTCGCGGGCGCCTCACCTGCCCGAGCTATAACCCCGGCGGCGCGCCCCGGGAGACGCTCGCACTGCTCGCCTCACCGCAGATCGGAGAGCGCAGGTTCGTCTCGAAGAACGTCTGTCACGGGGTCGTCTACACCGAGGCCATGCGCGAGGCGCTGGGCCGCCGGGTCTCCGGGCGGTCGCCGCGGAGCGGCCTGACGGGGATGATCGACGCGCTCGATCGGTACCTGGCAGACAAGGGCGTCGGCAAGGCGATGCACGATCTCGTGGCGGCCGCCTGCGCGCTCGACGAGCGCGTCTGCGACTTCGTCGAGGTCGAGATCTACCGCGAGAAGGGCGAATGGGGGGCGCGGGCCATGGAGGGCACGAACACGCGCATCTCGGTCGCGTTCCACGAGGAGCGCTTCCTCGACGTGCTCGCGCGCTGAGCCGCCGGCGGAGCCCGCCTCACCGGGCTGCGCAGGCCTTGCGGAGGGCGCGCGCCCTGTCGATGCACGCGGCGAGGGCGTCCTCGGGCGGCTCGTCCGGGCACGCGGCCTCGAAGGCGCGAATGGCGTCGCGGAGCCCCCCTGTGCCGCCGACGCCCAGATCGAGCTTGTGCTTGTGGTCGTCGTCGTCGCCGCCGGCGAGCAGGAGCGTTCCGACGACGGCGCCCACGACGACGACGCCCGTGACGACGCCCGCCACGATCACGCCCGTCTTGCCGTCCACGTCCGGCGGCTCCGCGTCCGGGAGCGACGGCGTGCCCACCGGGGGCGGCTTGGCTTCGAGGCCCGCGGCGAGCGCGGTGGTGGCGATGCCGCCCGCGAGCCCCAGGCCGCCGATGACGAGGCTCGACAGCGTGAGCGCGCTCGGCCCCGCGTCCGCGCGTGCGCTCACGCTGGCGGAGAGGCGCACCTGCGCCGCGTTGCACGCGGCGTAGGCGTCGAGGCGGTGGATCTCGAGCGACGCGCGGGGCGCGGTCTCGGGCGGCAGCTTCGCCGCGAGGATGATGTCGTCCGCCGATCGCCGGAACGTGAGAGGTGCGAGCGGCTCGGGGGCGGCCGCGGGCGGCGTGGAGGCCTTGCCGCAGCCGGCCAGTCCACACGCGATGAGCAAGAGCGTCGTGCAGGAGAGGGCATGATCGCGCCTTCGGGTCATACAGCCACGCTACGCCGATCGAGCGCGGCTTCGTCGAGCGAAATTGGCTCGTCGCAGATCGGAACGATCGCCGGCGAGCGGGCTGAGCCTGGATGACAACGTGGTGGGGTCGACGCGTCGAGGAGCGGAAGGTGCGATATGCGCAGGCCTGTTGGCCGTCTCGAACGTGAGCCCCACCGCGTGTGTTAAGATACCACCCCTGGCGGCCGGCCTCGCGTTTCGCGGGAAGATGCCCGGTCACGGCGAGGGTCTTCGCAGGATGGGATTCGAGCGGGCGTTGCGCGAGGTCAGGAGATGAGCACGGCCGATCGCCGGCGGCCGGCGGATGTCCTCGAGGCGCTTCTCCGGGAGCCGCAGCGTCGCGCGCTGTGGCACGCGTCGGCCAGAGCGCTCATGCCGTTCGGCCGCGGTCCGGTGCCCGCCGAGCTCTCGGCCGACCTTCTGGTGCGGGCTCTCGACCTGCGACGTCCTGCCGAGGGGTACGACGAGAAGCTCTATGCACGTCTGGACGTCGCGCACCTGCGCGGCCACGTTGCGCGCGCGCTCGGGAGGATGGGCCGTCGCGCCGCCGTCGCGGTGCCGGTGCTCGTCGAGACGCTGCGCGAGCCGCTCGGGGAGCGGTGCTCGCCCATGTGCTGCTCGGCCTCGTCCGTGCGTCACGAGCAGATCCTCGCCCGGGTCAGCGTGCTCGATGCGCTGCGCCGGCTGGGCCCGCAGGCGGGGAAGGGCGTGCCGGCCGACGTCGTGGCGGCGCTCCTCGCGCCGGCGTCCCGCAGGATCGCCCTGAGCGCGGCGGAGCTCCTCGCGCGACATCCGGAGAGCGCGCTTCACCACCGCGCGGCGCTGCTCGAGGCGCTCGAGCATCCGTACGCGCCCGTGGTCGAGGCGGCCGCGCGCGGGCTCTCGCGGGCGGCCCCGAGCGCCGCGCGCGAGGCGGTGCGTCCTCTGACGACGCTGCTCCGACACGAGCAGGGCGGCGTGCGGCGCGCCGCGATCCGGGCGCTCGTCGCGATGCGCCCGGGCGCGAAGGGAAGCGAGATCGCGCGGGCGGAGGAGCGCTTCGTGTGGCTCGCCGAGCGCGATCCGGACGCCGCCGTGCGGGCGGTGGCCCGCCGCGCTCTCGGGTCGCTCGAGGGCCCATCGGGGGTCGACGGTGGCTAGGACTTCCGCTCGCGGCGCGCGCGCTCGTTCTCCGCGTTGGCCTGGATACGGAGCGCCTCCGAGCCCGGTTCCCTCTGGGCCCCTCGATGGCTGGCGGGGGGTGTCGGCCCATCACGGGGTGAATGCCCGCAGCAGCCGATCGCGCTGCGCCCGCACATAGCGGATGTCCTCTTCGTACAACGCAGGGTGGCCGGCCGCGATGTGTGCCTGGGATGCGGTGTCGCCGGCCGCGGCCCGCGCGCGCATGGAGGCGAGCAGCGCCGCCAGCCGGTCGGCCACGGTGTCGAGCAACAGGGGCCCGGGCGCGAAGCCATAAGCGCGGCAGAACCGAGCTGCGTGCCGCGCCTGGTCCTCGGGGCTGCCGGCGCTGTCCGGGTTGCTCGGCGCGTGCAGCGGCGCGAAACGATAGACAGCGTACGCCACGTCCCACACGCGCGGTCCCGGATGAGCGGTATCGAAATCGATGAAGCCGACGACCCGGCCGTCGCGGACGACACAGTTGTAGGGCGCGAGGTCGCCGTGACAGATGACCTCGGCCGGTGGGCGGGGCGGGAGCTGCCACCGGTCGTCCGGCCCCGACACGAACGTCGCGCTGGCGTCGTGGAACCGGCGCAGCAGGGTGGCGGCGGACGCGAGGAGCTCGGGAGTGCGCAGCTCGGCCGGGAGCGGGTTGTGTACCTCGCCATCGAGGTACGACAGCACCTCGTTCCCCTCGTCGTCGCACCCGAGCGGCTCCGGCGCCGCGTCGAAGCCCGCCGCACGTAGGTGCCGCAGCAGCCGGTGGATGGCAGGCGTGGCCGCCGTCGCGGGCCGGTGGACCCTGTCGCCGCGCCGGCGCACGGTGTTCACGCCGCCCTTGAATACCTGCTCGTCGACCATCCAGCCTCGGCGCGCTACGGCGGGAGAAGGAGCTCCTCGAGGACGGTGGTCAGCTCGTCGACCCTCACCGGCTTGGTCAGGTACCGGTAGAACCCGGCCTGCTCGGCGCGGCGGGTATCCCGGGCCATCGCCGCCGCGCTGAGCGCGATCACGGGGATATCGCGCGTCTCCGGCCACTCCTCGAGCTTGCGCATGGCCTCGTAGCCGCTCATCCCGGGGAGGTTGATGTCCATGATGACGACCTCGGGTTGACGCGAGCGCGCGAGCTCGATGCCGATCTCGGCGTTCGGCGCGGTGATCAGGTGGACGCGCTCGAACTCGGAGATGAGCTCCTCCATGAACGCGATGTTCGACGGGTTGTCTTCGACGTACAGGACCGAATGGCGGACGCCGCCGGGCCCGGCGAGCGGCGACGCCTCCAGGCGCGCGCCCGCCTGCGCCGGGGCGGCGACCGCCGGCGGCTCCTGGTGGGCCGGGAGCTCGATCCAGAACTCGGACCCTTCGCCCGGGATGCTGGCGAAGCCGACGCCGCCGCCCATGAGCTCCGCGAGCCGCTTCGTGATGGCGAGGCCGATCCCGGTCCCCTCGATCGGCCCCGTCTCCTGACCGGCGCGCTGGAAGGGCTGGAAGATCTTCGCGTGCTGCTCCTGGGGGATGCCGATGCCGTTGTCGATCACGCAGATCTTCACGACCCCGTCCTCCGGCATCGAGACCGCGATCGTGGCGCGGCCCCCCCTGCGGCCGTACTTGATCGCGTTCGAGCCGTAGTTCATGAGGATCTGCGCGAAGCGCGTGCGATCCGCCGTGATCTTCGGGAGCTCCGCGGGGAGGGGCGCGAGCGCGATCTCGATCCCGGCGCGCTGGGCCATCGGGTCGAGCGTCGTTTTCACCTCGGCCAGCACCTCGGAGACGTTCACCGGCTCGATCGATACAGTGACGCGGCCCGCCTCGATGCGCGAGAGGTCCAGGATGTCGTCGATGAGCTTGAGCAGGTGCTCGCCGCCCTTGAGGACGTGCTCTATCCGCTCCTTCTGGCGATCGGTGAGCGGCGTCTTCCTGTCGCGGTGCAGGAGCTGGGCGAAGCCGAGGATCGCGTTGAGCGGCGTGCGGAGCTCGTGGCTCATCGAGGCGAGGAACTCGCTCTTCGCGGAGCTCGCGGCCTCGGCGATGCCCCGCGCCTTGCGGAGCTCCTCCTCGCGCTGCACGTCGCCGGTCATGTCCCAGAGGGTGCACACGGTCCCGCCCTCGGCCGTGCGGCGCTCTGTCGCGCGCAGGCTGCGCCCGTCGCTCGTGCAGAGATCCAGCGTGCCATTCGGCTCCGCGTGGTAGGCGAGCATCCTCTCGCGGAAGGCGGCCGGAGGCTCGCCGCCGAGGGCGAACAGCCCCGCGGCGAGGCTCTCGCCGAGGATCTCATCATAGCTCCGCCCCACCATGGGGCCGTCCACCCGCGCGCCGAGCCAGTGCCGGTACACGCTGTTGCAGAGCGCGAGCCGATCCTGCGCGTCGAACACGGCGAACGCGCCCTGGAAGCTCTCCACCGCGCTCCGCAGGAGGTCGCTCGTGCGTTGCGCCACGGCCTCCAGGCGCTTGCGATCGCTGATGTCGCGGATGGCGCTCGAGAAGAGGGTGCCCCCCTCGGTCGCCAGCGGGCTGAGGCTGATCTCGACAGGGAACTCGCCGCCGTCCCTCCGGCGGCCGAACAGCTCCAGCCCCGACCCCATGGGGCGCGCCTTGGGCGAGGCGATGAACGCCGAGCGGTTCGCGACGTGAGACCGCTGGAATCGCTCCGGGAGCAGGATCTCGATCGCCTGCCCGATGAGCTCGCCGCGCGTGTAGCCGAACATTCGCTCGGTCTGGACGTTGACGAACACGATACGTCCCTGTTCGTCGACGACCACCATGGCGTCGGGCGCCGCGTCGATGAGCAGGCGGAACGTGCCGTCGTCGAGCTGGCGAGCGCCAGGTGCCTGGGGCGCCGGCTCGGGTGCAGGCAGGCGCTCGGCGGAGGAGATTTCATGGGTCATCGGGGAACCTCACACAGAACACGGCGCCAGGCGCGTTGTCCTCGATCCGGATGGTCCCGCCGTGCGCCTCGACGGCCATCTTGCAGAACGCGAGCCCGAGGCCGCGGCCGGCGCGGTGGAGGGCTGGAGCGTCGCCTCCGAGCTGGACGAAGCGATCGAACACCTGCTCGCGCAGCTCGGCGGGGATGCCCGGCCCCGAGTCCGCGACGCGGATCTCCACCGCGGCGCCGCGCTTCATGGCGCTCACGGTCACCGCCGTCCCGGGCGGGGCGTGGACGATCGCGTTCTCGAGGAGGTTCTCGATCGTGCGGCGGAGCAGGTCCGGGTCGGCCCGGACGGCGGGCGCCTCGACGGCCTCGCGCAGCGAGATCGAGCGGGAGCTCGCGCGCAGGTCGAGCGCGGCGAACACCTCGAGGACGAGCGCGCGGAGATCGACGCTCGCTCGCTCGGGGACGAGCCTCCCCTCCTCGCTCTTGCTGATGTCGAGCAGGTTGTAGATGAGCCGCAGCAGGGCGCGCGCCTGGTCGCGGATGTGCCGCGCGGAGTCGCGCGCCTCCTCCGGGAGCGCGCGGTCCCGGAGCAGGAACTGCGCGTGCAGGTCCATGCTGCTGACGGGGTTCTTCAGATCGTGCACGACGAACGCCGTGAGCCGCTCTTTCTGGAGCTGGAGGCGCATCAGCGCGTCGCGCTGCTGCCGGACGAGCTCGACGTGGTCGCGCAGCTCCGCGCCGAGCCGGCGCAGCCGCAGGGCGGCCTGCACCCGCACGAGCAGCTCCGACGGGCGGATCGGCTTCGTCAGGAAGTCGTCGCCCCCGGCGCGCAGCGCGCTGTCGAACGTGTCGACGTCGCGGAGCGCCGTCAAGAACACGATCGGCGTGCTGGCGCCCTCGGGCAGGCTGCGGATCCGGGAGCACACGGCGAACCCGTCCATCCCCGGCATCCGCACGTCGAGGAGCACGCAATCGGGCTTGTGGAGCTCGAATTGCTGGATCCCCTCCTCGCCCGTGACGGCGAGCACGACCTCGTAGCCGTCGTCCTCGAGCGTGGCCTGCGCCAGGGCGCGGTTCTGCTCATTGTCATCGACGACCAGCACCTTGGATCTCGGCTCGTGCTGTTCCATACGCCCTCGGCTACGGGCGCAACGTTACATGAGCGGCAACGGCCCTACCATAGCGTTCAGGTCATGGTCGTCCGCTGGACGGCGCCCCGAACCTGTCGTGACAGTGCCAAGATTGCCGTATTTGCCCGTTCTCCGCGCTGCGAGGCGCTACGTCAGCGTCCCGTTACATCGTTTCCCTCGTGGCTTCTGGTGGCGCCGGCTCCGCGAGGGAGGGAGTGCAGCGCAACGCATCGAAAGGAGGCTGTCATGAACATCATTCGTCGCCAGGAGAACAAACTGGCTCTGTCGGGAGCCTCCTTGGATTCGAGTCTCTGGACGCCCATCGGCGGCGTGACGCTCAACCCCTCAAGCTCACGGCGCGAAACCACGCATGAGGTTGTGACCCGCTCAGCGGTCAACGCTCTTGATTCCCATTGCACGCACCGCGAGCGCCGCGAGCAGCGCGCACAGCCACGCGAAGCCGTAAGCGGCCGCCGGGGACACCCACGCGAGCCCCACGTGCAACGCCACGAAGAAGGAGGCGAAGCCGAGCAGGCCGCGCACGAAGCCCGCGAGCAAGGCCACCGTGGCGGCGGCGCCGTGCCTGGGCAGGGTGAAGCACGGCAGGACGTTGCCGGTGATCGGGATCGCGATGAGCAGGCCGCTGAAGCCCGCCGGCGCGGCGCCAGCGCTGCGCACGATGCACCAGGCCATGGCCATCGCCGCGGCCACGCGGCAGGCGAGCTCGACGCGGGGGATGGTCACCGCCGCGGGCGGCTCGCGCCGGCGTGGCAGGGCGAGCGCGCCCAGGGCGGGCGACACCAGCGCTGCGGCGCACGCGAGCGGCGGGGGCAACCGCAGCGCGAGCAGCGCCGCGCCCACCGACAGGAAGGCCGCGTTGGCCGTGAGCAGCGCCACGCCCCAGCGCCGCCCCCACCGCGCGCACCAGGCGAAGGTGAGCACATGAACGATCGTGGCCGGGACACACGCCAGCGTCGCGAGCGCGATCGCGCCGGCGTGGGCCGGCGTCTCCTGCATCAGCACGAAGCCCATGATCGGGCCCACGATCATCGGCAGTCCGGCGAGCGTGCCGCCCACCGCGTGGCCGAAGCGGCGCGCCGCCAGCGAGGAGAGCAGCACCGACGCGCCCACCAGCGCGAGCTTCAGCAGCACGAAGGCCCGTGCCTCCATCGATCGCGCCGCACGGCACGCATGGGTCGCGGGGCCCTGTAGGGGCACACCTCGTGTGAGACAATGCCAGAGGCTCTCCTGCTCGACGCCGCGAGGTGGTCAGACCTCCGGCGCGCGCCGCACCACGCAGCGCAGCGCGGCGAGGCCGGGCCTCGACGCGGCGAGCGGCGAGCGGCGAGCGGCGACGAACGACGCGGCGCCGAAGGGACGCGCCACGTTGCGCCCGCCCGCCGGAGCGCGGGGCTCTCGCCGGTTTGCGACGCTCGGGGCTCTGGGCTGCGCCGCGCTCCCCGTGTACGCTCTCCGTGGATTTCTCATGTCGACATGCCCTACGTGCCGAACCGAGCATGCGGACGGCGTCGCTGCCTGCGCGACGGACGGCGAGACGCTCGCGGCGGAGCCCGCGCCGCCCGGCGCCGATCCGGAGCTCGCGCCGGGCACCCCGGTCGGCGAGTACCGCGTCGAGGCGAAGATCGGGGCGGGGGGCTTCGGCACGGTCTACCGCGCGATCCACCCCGTCATCGGCAAGGCGGCGGCCATCAAGGTCCTGAGCCGCCAGTGCTCCGCGAACCCGCAGCTCGTCTCCCGCTTCGTCGCGGAGGCGCGGGCCGTGAACCAGATCAGGCACCGCAACATCATCGACATCTTCTCGTTCGGCGCCCTCGAGGACGGCCGGCACTACTACGTGATGGAGCTGCTCGAGGGGATGACCCTCGACGCCTACCGCCGCAAGCGCGGGCGCCTCCCGCCCGCAGAGGCGCTGCCCATCCTCGTCAAGATCGCGCGCGCGCTCGACGCCGCGCACGCCGCGGGCATCGCGCACCGCGATCTCAAGCCCGAGAACGTGTTCCTGGTCTTCGACGAGGACGGCGCGATCTTCCCGAAGCTGCTCGACTTCGGCATCGCCAAGCTGCTCGGCGAGTCCTCGGGCGCGGTGCACAAGACGCGGACGGGGCACCTGATCGGGACGCCGCTCTACATGTCCCCCGAGCAGTGCCGCGGAAAGAACGTCGATCACCGGACGGACATCTACTCGTTCGGGATCCTCGCGCACGAGCTGCTCGCCGGCGCGCCGCCGTTCGACGCCGAGAACGCGTTCGACCTCCTGATCAAGCACACGTCGGAGGCGGCGCCCCCCGTGTCGACCGTGGCGACGCACCTCTCGCCGGCGCTCGACGCGCCGCTGCTGCGGATGCTCGAGAAGGACCCCGCGAGCCGCCCGGCGTCGCTGCTCGAGGCGACCGTGGCGCTCGTGGAGGCCGCGCGCGGCGCGGGGTACGAGCTGCCCGGGGGCCTGCTGCGGGCGAGCGACGCAGCCGTCGGGCGCGGCGCCGGCGAGGCCGCCGCGGGGCGCCGCGCGCGCGCCGCGGCCGCGGCGCCGCTGGACGCTGGGCTCGCACCGACGCAGCGCGGTCCCGTCGCGGAAGCGAGCTCGGGGCTGCACGGGAACGAGACGCTCCTGCAGGGATCGCTGCCGGGCAAGCTGGAGAGCACGCCGGCTGCGGCGCCGCGGCGGAGGGCGGCGCTCGCCGCGGCCGCCGTCCTCGGCGTCGCCGTGGCCGCGGCGCTCACGCTGCACTTCGGGCACATGCACCTCGGGCACGGCGAGCCGGTGGCCGATGCGCTGCGCGCGCACGCATCGGCCGCAGCGGAGTCGGCCGCGCTGGTCGCCCCGGTCCTGCCGGCTTCCGCCGTCGCCGCGGCCGCGCCGGAGTCGGCCGCGCCGTCTCCGTCGCTGGAGGCGACCGCCGCGACCGCGCCCGCGGCGAGCGCCGACGCGGCGCCGCCCGACGTCGAGCTGCGGATCCAGGCGACGCCGAAGGAGCTCGAGGTGTGGAGCGAGGGCAAGCTCGTCGGCAAGGCGCCGGGGCCGCTGCGCCTGGCGCGCGGTCGCGCCGTGAAGCTCACCTTCAAGGCGCCCGGGTACCAGGACCAGGCGCAGGAGGTCCCGGCCGAAGCGGACGGCGCGCTCACCGTGGCGTTGAAGAGGGCGGCGTCGACCGCGCGGGGCGCCGTCAGGAAGGGCGACCTGGAAAACCCGTTCCAGTGAGCATGCGCGCGCGGCCCAGCTTCAGGCGACGGGTGCGGGCGATCGGGGGTGCCGCGGCGCTGCTCGTCGCGGCTGCCGGCTCGACCGGATGCGAGGAGCTCGGCGAGATCTCCCCGGGCGTGTGCGGCAACGGCGTCATCGAGCCGTCGCGCAACGAGGACTGCGACTGCTTCGAGGCCAGCGAGCCCTGCGAGGTGACGACGCGGGATGCGCAGGGCGCGACCTCGAAGACCATGTGCAACCCGGCCGGAAGCGAGAACGAGTGCCGCTTCTCGTGCGACGACGTGGACCACGAGTGCCCGAGCGGGTGGGGCTGCGGGGTCGACCGCGTGTGCCGCGTCTCCACGGGCAATTTCAAGCCGCTCGGCGCCGCGCTGCCGCTCGGCGCGCAGCGGCTGATCACGGGTGATCTCGACGGCGATGGCCGCGGCGATCTCGTTGGCGTCGGCTCGACGAGCCTCGAGGCGCTCTATTTCGATGCGAACAGCACGGTGGGGACCCAGGTGTCGATCCCCTCCGCGGGGGACACGCCCGCGCTCGCGCGCCTCACCGACGACGGGACGACGGACATCGCGCTCAGCGTGGGGCCTGGCGTGGCGATCCTGAGCGGCGAGCCCGGCCGCACGTTCGCGCCGGTCCCCGTGCTCGCGTCCGTGTTTCGCCTGGGTTCGCTGCTCGGCGCGGCGTCCGAGACGACGACCCTCCGCGGCGCGCGGCTCTTGCCCGTCGGCAGCACGCGCGACGACGGACAGACGTGGGTCGCCCTGGTCGTCGGGACCGACATGCGTGGGGCGGCGCCGGAGGACGTCATCGCCGTCGTGCAGGGGTCGGAGAGCGGCCGGCTGTCGCTCATCGATCGGCAGCGCGGGCTGCGCGACGTCGCCGGTCCGCTCGCAAGCGCGGAGCTCGGCGGCGGCCCGCTCCACGAGGTGGTCGTCGCCCTCACGGACGACTCGGCCGTGCATATCTACTCGCCGGACGACGGCGCGCACACCGCGGTGGAGCTCCCGGCCGGCGCGCGGATCGCGGGCGCGGCCTTCCTCCGGGACGTGACCGGCGACGGCGTCCTCGATCTGCTCGTGGGCGCCACGTGCGCGCAGCCTGACCCCCGCTTGCCCGCGGACGCGCCCTGCTACGAGCTCGACGTCGCGGAGGGCGCAGGCGGCGGCGCGTTCGGCGAGTTGGCGCCGTACGGCGATCTCTCGTACCCGGCGGGCGACATGAGCTCCGAGCGCTTGCCCGGCTTCGGGGCCCCCGTCGCGATCGGTGATCTCAACGGCGACGGCGTGATCGACATCGTGGATCCCGACGCCGTGAGGCTCGGAGAGGCCCGGCCGTCTCCTCCCTACCAGGTCGAGTTCGGCCGGCTCGCGCCGGCGAACGGCCGGCGCTGGACCAGCGCGGTGATCGCAGACCTGACCGGCAACGGCGCGCCCGACGTCGTCGCCGGCTCCGCGGACGCGACGGATCTGACGTTCTTCAACGGCGTCCCCGGCGCGCAGGCCTCCGACTTCAAGCTCAACGAGCTCAAGATCCCGACGCTGGGCAACGTCTCGAGCTTCGTCGTGGGCGACTTCGACGGCGATCTCCTGCCGGACCTCTCGTTCGCCGAGAGCGCCGGGAGCTCGCTGTCGAGCGCGGATCACCCGACGCTGGCCGTCTGCTTCGGCCGGTACATGAAGGCGCCGGAGCCGCCGGTGCGGCTCGGCGCCTTCGAGGGGCTCCTCGACATCGCGGCGGTGCGGCTCCCCGAGCCGGACGACGCCGTGGACGACATCAGCGTGCTCTTCTCGCACGGCGGGGACGTCGCGTTCAGCCTCATCGAGGGCAGCAGCTCGCGGTCGCTGCTGCCGCCGCTGCCGCTCGTCCGCTCGGGCGACGTGCGGCAGGCAGGCGAGCTGCGCGCCGTGAGGAGCATCGCCGGCCGCTTCGGGGGCGATCGGGCGGAGGTCGCCTCGCTGACGATCGCGCCTCCGAACCCTGGCTCCTCCCGGGGCTCGGCCGAGCTCTGGCTCCTGCCGGCGGTCGACTCGGGCGCCATCGCCATGGCCGACGAGGCCAAGCACCGCGTCTCGCTCCCCGCGGAGCTCGTTCCCTCCCGGGAGCCCGCGTGGGCGCTGGATGGGGTCGCCGTCGATCTCGACAGCGATGGAACCGATGAGCTCGTCCTCTCGCTGCCGATCGAGGTCGCGGAGGAGGACGCAGCGGCGGAGGCGGGGACGCCGGCCCTGGCCGGCGCGATCGCCCTCGTGCGCCGTAGCGCGAGCGGCGCCTTCGAGGCGCCGGAGGCGGCCTTCGCGCCCGCGCCTCACAGGCTGTACGGGGGGCTCCGCGCCGGCGACATGGACGGCGACGGGCACGCGGACGTCGTGGGCATCGCGTACGAGCTGGCGCCAGGGACCCGCAGGATCACGGCGAGCCGGCTCGCCGTCTTCTGGAACACGGGCGATGGCACGATCGAGGCGCCGATCGAGCTCGAGGCGCCCGACCCCAGCCTCGAGGACCTGGCGAGCGAGGTCACCAGCGCCGACTTCGCCCGCGTGGACGCGGGGGCAGGGAGGTCGCTCGTCGTGCTCACGCGCAGCGCGGCCTACGCGCTCGACGTGTGCAGCGAGGGCGCGGCGGACTGCCATGACCTCGGCCAGCGCGAGATCCGCAAGCTCGATGGCCTCCCCGGCGGCTCTGCGATCGCGACGTGCGACGTCCTCGGCGATGGGGTCGACGATCTCGCGGTGCTCAGCGACGGCGCGCTCCGCGTCCACGAAGGAGTCCCGATCCGCCGATGAAGACCTCGCTATGCGCCGTGCTCATGGCCCTCGCGGCGACCGCGCTCGCGCCGAGCGCGGCCTCGGCGGAGGAGGACATCGAGCAGGCGAAGGCGCTCTACAACGCCGGCGCCCAGGCCTACGCCGCGACACGGTACCGCGACGCGGTGCAGTCGTTCGAGGCGGCGTACAGGAAGGCGCCGCGCCCCGCCCTCCTGTTCTCGCTGGCCCAGGCCTACCGGCGCCTGTACGTGGTCGAGCAGAGCCCCGAGGCGCTGCGGGCGGCCATCGCGAACTACCGGCGCTACCTGGAGCAGGTCCCGCAGGGCGGGCGACGAGCGGACGCGACCGAGGCCCTGAGCGAGCTCGGGGTGATGGCCGCGCGCCTCGAGGCGAGCGCTCCGTCGTCGCCCGCCGCGCCCGCCGCGGCGGAGGCGACGCCGGCCGACGTCAGGCCGCGGACCCGCATCAACGTCACCTCGCCGACCGCGGGGGCCCGCGTGTCCATCGACGGCGGCGCGCTGGCCGACGTGCCGCTGATGGCCGAGGTGCAGCCGGGCAAGCACCGGATCAAGATCACGGCCGACGGCCACGTCGACGAGGAGCGCGAGGTGGTCGCGATCGAGGGGGACATCCTCGGGATCGACCGGGAGCTGCGCGAGCGGCCGGCGCTCCTCCAGGTGAAGGCCCCCGTCGGCGCGCAGGTCACGCTGGACGGGCGCCTCGTCGGCACGACGCCGCTGCCGCCCCTCCAGGTCGCCCCCGGCAAGCGGTTCTTCGTCGCCACGAAGAACGGCCACACGCCGTTCTCGCGCGAGCTGACGCTCCGCCGCGGCGAGCGCCGTGTCATCGAGGTGAGCCTCTCGAGCTCCTTCCAGCGGAAGATGTCCTATGGCCTCGTCGCGGTGGGGGTCCTGTCCGCCGGCGTCGGCGTGCTGACGCTGACCTCGAGCCTCGCGGAAGAGGAGACGGCGCGCGAGATCGCGGACAAGCGCGCGGTGCAGGGGATCTCCGAGGAGGAGCTGGGCGACTACCAGGCTCACCTCGACACGCGCGACGAGCTCGCGAACGCGACCATGGGCCTGTTCGGCACGGCCGCGGCGTTCGCCCTCGGCGGCTTCGTGTTCTACGCGTTCGACACGCCGAACCCGCCGCCGCTGCCCGCGCGCACGGACCCTGCGCCCGCGCGCACGGGCGGCCCGATGCTCGAGCTCTCGGCCGTGCCGATCCTCGGGCCGGGGCTCGGCGGGGCGGGGCTCGTCGGCCGGTTCTGGTGAAGGCACCGCGGCGCGGGTCGCCGAGGGCGGCCGTCGCGGACGAGCGGCGGCGATCGATCGCGAGCTAGCGGCTGTATCTGGGAGGAGGTCGACCCGAGCGACGCGCGGTGCTCGGGCGTCGCGGGCCCGCGGGGGAGGCGTCGAACGACGCCTTCGCCCCGCGCGCCCGCCGTCGCTCGATCAGTTGGGGAAACCGTCGAACTGGCAGGTCAGGCTGCAGCCGTCGCCGCCCGTGCGGTTGCCGTCGTCGCACGCCTCGTAGGGTTTCTGCACCTTGCCGTCGCCGCAGTACGGGCCGTAGACGCAGCCCGGCGCGCACTTGCCGTAGCCGCCGGTGTTCTTGCCGTCGCCGTCGTCGCACTGCTCCGGGCCGTTGCGGATGCCGTCGCCGCAGCGCGGGCCGAGCTGGCAGCGCGGGCCGCACTGGCCGTAGCCGCCGTCGTTCTTGCCGTCGTCGCACTGCTCGCCGGGCTGGACGACGCCGTCGCCGCACTGCCCGCCGAGGCGGCAGTTGTTGCTGCAGCCCGTGGCCTCGTTCGGGGGATCGCACTGCTCGCCCCACTCCTCGTCGACGCGGCGGTCACCGCACTTCGCCGCCGGGCTGCAGTCGGGCATGCAGCTCCCGTAGAAGCCGTCGTTCACGCCGTCGTCGCAGGTCTCCGTGCCGTTGACGCGGCCGTCGCCGCAGTACGGCCCGTACTGGCAGAGGGCGTCGCACCCGTTGTATTCGCCGCTGTTCTTGCCCTCGCCGAGATCGCAGTCCTCCTCCACCGGCTGGACGATGCCGTCTCCGCAGCGCGGCCCGAAGATGCACGAGGGACCGCACTTGCCGTACTCGCCGTCGTTGATCCCGTCGTCGCACTCCTCGCCGAACTGCGGCTGGATCACCCCGTCGCCGCAGTGCGCGCCGAGCCGGCAGCTCACGCAGTTCGGGTCGGTCGTGCTGTCGCACTCCTCGCCCCAGTCCGCGTCGACGCGGTTGTCGCCGCACCTCGGCGCCGGCGTGCAGCCCGGAGCGCAGGTGCCGTAGGTGCCGTCGTTCACGCCGTCGTCGCACGCCTCGGCGCCGTTCCTGATGCCGTCGCCGCAGTACGGCCCGTAGTCGCAGGTCGCGGTGCACCCGCCGTACCCGCCGGTGTTCTTGCCTTCGCCGAGATCGCAGTCCTCCTCGCCGGGCTGGACGATGCCGTCGCCGCAGCGCGGCCCGTTGAGGCACGCAGGGCCGCACTGGCCGTACCCACCGTCGTTGACGCCGTCGTCGCACTCCTCGCCGAGGTTCGGCTGCGTGATCCCGTTGCCGCACTGCTTGGGGAGCCGGCAGCTCACGCAGTTCGGGTCGGCCGCGTTGTCGCACTCCTCGCCCCACTCGGTGTCGACGCGGTTGTCGCCGCACCTCGGCGCCGGCGTGCAGCTCGGGTTGCAGGTGCCGTAAGCGCCGTCGTTCACACCGTCGTCGCACCCCTCGGCGCCGTTCCTGATGCCGTCGCCGCAGTACGGACCGTAGTTGCAGGAGGCGGTGCACCCGCCGTACCCGCCGGTGTTCTGCGCGCTGCCGAGGTCGCACTGCTCTTCCTCGGACTGGACGATGCCGTCGCCGCAGCGCGGCCCGTAGAGGCACGAGCGCCCGCATTCGCCGTAGCCGCCGTCGTTCACGCCGTCGTCGCACTCCTCGCCGAGGTTCGGCTGCGTGATCCCGTTGCCGCACTGCGGGGGGAGCTGGCAGTTCAGGCAGTTCGGGTCGGCCGCGTTGTCGCACTCCTCGCCCCACTCGGCGTCGACGTGGTTGTCGCCGCACCTCGGGGCCGCCGTGCAGTTCGCGTTGCAGGTGCCGTAAGCGCCGTCGTTCACACCGTCGTCGCACCCCTCGGCGCCGTTCCTGATGCCATCACCGCAGTACGGACCGTAGTTGCAGCTGGCGGTGCACCCGCCGTACCCGCCGGTGTTCTGGGCGCTGCCGAGGTCGCAGCGCTCTTCCTCGGACTGGACGATGCCGTCGCCGCAGCGAGGCCCGTAGAGGCACGAGCGCCCGCACTGGCCGTAGCCGCCGTCGTTGACGCCGTCGTCGCAGTCCTCGCCGAGGTCCCGCTGCGTGATCCCGTCGCCGCAGTGCTCGCCGCGCTGGCAGCGCACGCAGCTCGGGTCGGTCGTGCTGTCGCACTCCTCGCCCCAGTCGGCGTCGACGTGGTTGTCACCGCACATCGGCGCCGGCGTGCAGTTCGGGTTGCAGGTGCCGTAGAAGCCGTCGTTGACGCCGTCGTCGCACCCCTCGGTGCCGTTCCTCTTGCCGTCGCCGCAGTACGGCCCGATCTGGCACTCGCGCGTGCAGCCGCCGTAGCCGTTCGCCGTGTTGCCGGAGCCGAGATCGCACGCCTCGTACGGCGCGTTGACCGCGCCGTCGCCGCACCGGGGCGGGGCCACGCACCCCGGCGCGCAGGCGTTCGAGGCGTTGGCGTACGTGCTGTTGTTGACCCCGTTGTCGCAGGTCTCCATGCCGTTTCTGATGCCGTCGCCGCAGTACGGCCCGAGCCGGCAGTTGTTGCACTGGCCGTAGGCCGTCCCGTTCTTGCTGCCGTCGTCGCACTCCTCGCCTGGCGTCACGACCGGCGGGTCGACCCCGCACTGCGGCGTGCACACCGACGTGCCGGCGCTGAAGCCCGACAGCGTGAGCTGGTAGTTCGACCCGGTGATGTGGCGCTCGGCCTGGAACACCGCGATCTCGTAGACCTTGCCCGCCTGGAGGTTCAGGTTGACGGGGTAGGGGGTGCGGGGGGCCGGGCAGACGTTCTGGGTGCAGGGGGTCACCTGGGCGTTGCCGTTGTCCAGGATGGTCACGCTCTCCTGGAGCTGCCCGTGGATGCCGCCGATGTCCGCGGTCAGCGTGTTGTTGATGAACACCCAGACGTCGTCGTCACCGAAGAAGGTGAGCACCGGATCGGCCGCGGCGCCGTTCGGCGTGAACTGGAACCAGTACCGCACCTCGCTCGTGAAGTAGAAGTTGTGCCCCTGATCCTGCGCCTTCTCCTGCCCGGAGGAGACCAGGTTGTTGAGCACGGGATCGCCGTTCGGCGGGGCGCGGTCCACCGGCCAGAACGGGTTCCGCTGGTACACGTACCTGCCGGCCTGCGGGGTCAGCTCGATGGTGGTAACGAGCGTCCTGTTGTAGGTCGGGTTGTCCCGGTACCACCACTGGAAGTTGTTCTGCCCCGAGGTCCAGCCGTTCGCGTCGCTCGGCGTGACGAAGCCGGGGCCGAACCTGCTCACGGGCTTGCCGGCGGCGTCGAGCGTCGCCTGGACCGTGTTGTCGATCTGATTGCCGCTCGGGGTGATCTCGAAATCGAAGTGCCCGACGAGGGTGTCGTTCAGGTTGTTGTCACAGGCGGTGTTGCTGACGTTGCGGTTGTAGTCCTCCGGGCACCAGCCGATGAAGTCGCGGATGACCATCGGCAGCCGCATCTCGCTGGGCTGAACGGCGCAGGTGTAGCCCGGCTCGATCGTGCACGTCGCGGAGCAGCCGTCGCCGCTCACGGTGTTGCCGTCGTCGCACGCCTCGGTGGCGTCGCCGGGCAGGAGCATGCCGTCGCCGCACTTCGAGATGCACGCGCCGCCGCTGCAGTTCGGCTCGCCCTTGCAGTCCGGCGTGCAGCCGTCGCGCCAGTTGCGGTTGCCGTCGTCGCAGGCCTCGGTGCCCTCGCGAATGCCGTTGCCGCAGACGGAGAAGCCCGTGCAATCCTGGGGCTCTCCGTTGTCGCAGACGCTCCCGGGCTCGATCCGGCAGGTCTCGTCGCAGCCGTCGTCCGAGAACGGATTGCCGTCGTCGCACTGCTCGGCGCCGTTCTTGACGCCGTCGCCGCAGACGGTCTTGCAGGGGAACCCGACGCGCGAGCAATCCCACCCGTTCTCGATCGTCTTGCAATCGGCGCTGCATCCGTCGCCGCTCGCCGGGGGCTGCTTCCCGTCGTCGCACACCTCGGTGCCGCCGATCTTGCCGTCGCCGCACACGGGCGCCGGCGGCGGGGTGCAGCGCCCACCGCCCGGCGGGCACGTCCAGCCGACCTCGATCTTGCACTGCGCTGTGCAGCCGTCGCCGCCGACAGGGTTTTCCCCGCCGCCGTCATCGCACTGCTCGCCGAGCTGCACCGTGCCGTCGCCGCAATAGGTCCTCACGGTGCAGGGCTGGCCAGGCTTGCAGATCCAGCCCTGTTCGAGCCGGCAATCCGCCGTGCAGCCGTCGCCCGACGCGGGCGGTTTGCGGCCGTCGTCGCACTCTTCGCCGTTGTTCACCCGGCCATCGCCGCACTGGAAGACGAGGACGCAGGCCTTGCCGGGCTCGGGGCACACGTACGCCGGGTCCACCGTCTTGCAATCCGCGCTGCAGCCGTCGCCGCCCGCGGTGTTGCCGTCGTCGCAGATCTCGCCGGGGTTCACGGTGCCATCGCCGCACCGGAACAAGAGCACGCAGGGCTGCCCCGGGGTCGGGCAGCTGTAGAAGGACTCCTGCCGGCACAGGCTAGAGCAGCCGTCGCCGCCCGCGGTGTTGCCGTCATCGCACTGCTCGCCGGTCTCCTTGAGGCCGTTGCCGCAGGCCGGCAGCCGCGTGCACGGCTGGCCCGGCAGGCTGCACTGATACCCCTGCTCGCGCATGCAGTCCGCGCTGCAGCCGTCGCCGCTCCGGGTGTTGCCGTCCTCGCACTGCTCGCCGTCGTTCACGCGGCCGTCGCCGCACCAGTAGTTGAGGGTGCAGGGCTGGCCCGGCGTGGTGCACGTGTAGATCGGGTCCACCCCGCTGCAGTCGGCGCTGCAGCCGTCGCCGCCCACGGTGTTGCCGTCGTCGCAGACCTCGCCCGGGCTGAGCACGCCGTCGCCGCACCGGATCAAGAACTCGCAGGGCTGCCCCGGGGTCGCGCAGTTGTAGAAGGCCTCCTGCCGGCACAGGCCCGAGCAGCCGTCGCCGCTCGCGGTGTTGCCGTCATCGCACTGCTCGCCGGTCTCCTTGAGGCCGTTGCCGCAGGCCGGCAGCCGGGTGCACGGCTGACCGGGGCGGCTGCACTGATACCCCTCCTCGCGCATGCAGGTGGCGCTGCAGCCGTCGCCGCTCCGGGTGTTGCCGTCCTCGCACTGCTCGCCGTCGTTCACGCGGCCGTCGCCGCACCAGTAGAGGCGGGTGCAGGGCTGACCCGGCTTGGGGCAGGTGTAGATCGGGTCGACCGCCTTGCAATCCGCGCTGCAGCCGTCGCCGCCCACGGTGTTGCCGTCGTCGCAGACCTCGCCCGGGTTGATCGCGCCGTCGCCGCACCAGTAGAGGAGGGTGCAGGGCCGACCCGGGGTCGGGCAGGTGTAGAAGGCCTCCTGCCGGCACAGGCTCGAGCAGCCGTCGCCGCTCGCGGTGTTGCCGTCATCGCACTGCTCGCCGCTCTCCAGGGCGGCGTTGCCGCAGACCGGGAGCCGCGTGCAGGGCTGCCCGGGCCGCGAGCACACGAAGCCGGGCTCGCGCATGCAGGTGGCGCTGCAGCCGTCGCCGGACGCGGGCGGGTCGTCGCCGTCCTCGCACTGCTCGCCGTTGTTCACGCGCCCGTCGCCGCAGCGATAGAGGAGGATGCAGGGCTTCCCCGGCTCGGAGCACGCGTAAAGCGGGTCCAGCGTCTTGCAGTCCGCGCTACAGCCGTCGCCGTCCTGGGTGTTGCCGTCGTCGCAGATCTCGCCCGGAT
Source organism: Sorangium sp. So ce693 (assembly GCF_051521375.1). Taxonomy (NCBI): domain Bacteria; kingdom Pseudomonadati; phylum Myxococcota; order Polyangiales; family Polyangiaceae; genus Sorangium; species Sorangium sp. So ce693. The sequence continues at coordinate 7,390,613 of NZ_CP150347.1, read as the reverse complement.
CCACCGCGCCGTCGCCGCACCGGATCAGGAGCTCGCAGGGCTGCCCGGGCGTCGTGCAGACGTAGAAGGACTCCTGTCGGCAGAGGCTCGAGCAGCCGTCGCCGCTCGCGGCGTTGCCGTCGTCGCAGAGCTCGCCGGCCTCCTTGAGGCCGTTGCCGCAGACCGGCAGGCGCTCGCACGGCTGCCCGGGCCTCGGGCACACGAAGCCCGCCTCCCGCTTGCAGTCCGCGCCGCAGCCGTCGCCGGCCGTCTCGTTGCGGTCGTCGCACTCCTCGGAGCCGTTCACGCGGCCATCGCCGCAGTCGTAGAGCAGCGTGCACGGCTCGCCCGGCCTCGGACAGACGTACGAGGGATCGACGAAGATGCAGTCTGCGCTGCAGCCGTCGCCGTCCGCGGTATTGCCGTCGTCGCAGAACTCGCCGGGATCGACCACGCCATCGCCGCACGCGATGGTCAGCACGCACGGCTCGCCGGGCGTCGGACACGCGCAGTAAGGCTCGATCTCGCACAGACCGGAACAGCAATCGCCGGGCAGGCTGTTGCCGTCGTCGCACGCCTCGCTGGCCTGGTTGATCTCGCCGTCGCCGCAGGCGGGCTCCTGGGGCAAGAGGCACTCGGGGGGCGGGTCGTCGACGGCGCAGGGATCGGGCCCGCCGCCGCTTCCGCCGCCGCCAGAGGCGACGCCCGAGCCGAAGTCATTGCCGCCGTCGCCGGAGCCGCTGGAGGTCACGCTCCCCGCGCCGCCTGTGCCAGGCTCGCCCGTGGAGGGCGCGCCCCCACCACAGGCGGCGACTATTTGCAGCAATCCAACGGCCAAAGCCAGATAAGACGTTCTCAAACTCACGACACACCTCGACGAACACGAGCGGCTGCGCTCGGGCAGGACCAGGACGAACACGAGCGGCTGCGCTCGGGCAGAAAGGCCGACGACCCGTTTCCAGGGTAGCCCGGCCGCCCTTCGCACCTCTAGGCGAAAATCACTTCATCCTGCGCCACTCGGCCACTCCCGCACGGGTTCCCGTTCGCAGCGGAGTCTGCGGAGCGCCGCTGACGAATGACGCGCGTTGCGCGACGCAGCGACGGATGGACACGGTGTTTCATTTCAGCTGCTGGTGCACGGGCCCGCGGGCCAGGCTGGCAACCCGGTTCGGTCTTGACATTCGCTCTGCGACGGGACGTCGGAGATAGTTTGCGTCCCAAGAGGGCGCGGAGATCTCCGCGCCCCGCGGATCCCGCGGCGGCGCGCTATCCGCCTGCTCGCCCGAGCACGCCGCCGAGGCCCATCCACGCGATGTACGCCCGCTGCACGTCCGCTGTCTTTCGGTTGATCTCCTCCACGGCGCCGTTGCCCAGCGGGTCGAGCACCGTGCGCAGCGGCCGCTCCCCGGTCGGCAGCGCCGTGAGCCTCAGGATCGCGTCCGCGACCTGCTGCGGGTCTGGCGGGCCTTGGCGCTTCATCGTCTCGATCACCGGCTTCCACAGCTCCGTGGCGAGCGCGAACAGGGCGCCATACTCCGCCGCTCGGGCCTCGTCGGCCTGCATCGCGTTGGCCATCACGCCGGTCGTCGGGAACGCGCCCGGCTCGACGATGGCGACGTCGATCCCGAGGGGCGCGAGCTCGTAGCTGATGCACTCGGCCATCGCCTCGAGCGCGAACTTGCTCGCGCTGTAGTGGCCGAAGAGCGGCGTCACGACCCGCCCGACGGCGCTGCTCACGTGGACGAGGAGGCCGCTCTTCTGCCGCCGCATCGAGGGCAGCACGGCGCGGTTGACGCGCACGGCGCCGAGGTAGTTCACCTGGAACGTGGCCTCGGCCTGCGCCACCGTGAACGCCTCGAGCGGCCCCTGGGACAGGACGCCCGCGTTGTTGATCACGACGTCGACGCCGCCCGCCTCGTCGAGCACGCGCGCCACGGCCGCGTCGACCGAGGCGTCGCTCGTCACGTCGAGCTCGATCACGCGCAGCGCGAGCCCCTCGCGCGCGGCGAGCTCCGCGAGCTCGGACGCCGGCCCCGCGTTCTTCGACGTGATCGCGCGCATCGCGGCGAAGACGCGGTGTCCCGCGCGGGCGAGGGTGACGGCGGTCGCGCGGCCGAAGCCGCTGCTGGAACCTGTGATGAGGGAACGGAGCTCTCGGGTCATTCTCGCGCTCGCTTTCGAAAGGGGGAGCAAGGAGCGTATCGCGCTGGATCCACCCGGCGGAACCGGCGAACGGCGATCGTCTCGCTTCTGCGCGCCGAAATAGTTCCACTGGGCCTGGAGCGATCGACTCGTTAGATGGCCGGGCGGCGCGATGCACCCGCGGATTGCCCTCCTTGACCCCTTTGGGTTGAACCGTATAGTCAGCCAGACGGTCGGGCTGCTCACAAAGCGTGTCTGCCGGACCGTCGAGCCCACGACCGCAGCCCTGCGCGGGTTGTGGACGTGTGCGCCGTGGTTGCATCGTCCACCATCACATCATCGGAGGTTCGAATGGAACACTTGATTCGCCAGATCGCCCAGGATCGTCTCTGGAAGCAGTGGATTGCGGCCAACTCGTCCGGTGGGCCGACCCTCGACGCCGGCTGCATCTCGCGGAAGGAAGGGTGCATCTCGAAGAAGGCCGGCTGTATCTCGAAGAAGGCCGGCTGCGTCTCGAAGAAGGCCGGCTGCATCTCGCGGAAGGAAGGCTGTATCTCGAAGAAGGCCGGCTGTATCAGCTGACGGGGCTCCGGGGGCGCGGGCGAGGCGGCAGGACCACGTTCATCTTCTCGTGGTCTTCTGCCTCGCCCGCGCGCGCCCGGAAGAATGGGTGCTGCGCTTCTCGATGGCCGTTCAACCTTCTTCCTGGAGTCGACCCATGGACGCCCACGGACCGACGCTCGCAGCGATGATCGATCAGGTCAGGGACATCCCTATCTACCGCCAGTCGATCGAGGAGGGCTCCTTCCCGATCCTGGAGAAGCCGGAGATCGCAAGAGGCTTTCCGGACAACTGGATGACCCCGAGGCTCGCCGAGGCGCTGAAGGTCGGCGAGGCAGAGCTCGTGCTCTCGACAGGGACCAACCACGCGCGGATGCAGATCATCCGCCCGCCGTTCTTCCTCCTGAAGTCGTACTACCGGCTGTGGAGCGAGCACCCCGACATCGCTGTCACCTGGCATGAGGGCTGCCAGCGCGCCTCGATCACCACGGTGCTCGCGACAGAGCACGTGGCGCGGCTCGCCGCGAGGCGGCGCGGCGCCGAGGTGCCGGCGCTCCCCAGCCTCGAGGATCGCCGGCTCGACGCGCGGACGCTCTATATCAACCTGCGGCTCGACCCGGCGCTCTGGGATCGCGGCGACGTCGAGCGCATGCTCGCCGAGATGACCGCCGTCCGAGAGGCGCACCCGCGACGCCTTTACCACGTCGACTGCGATGGCTATCACCTGGCTCACCTGGTGAAGAAGGCGCTCGATTTTGGAGCGTGGGAGCGCTTTCCGAGGCCGGCCAGCATCGTTCACGCCTACGAGCTCACGCCGAGGAACGTGCGGCGGTTCCTGGCGCAGCACTTCGAGTGCCCGATCGTCGACCTGTTCGGCAGCACGGAGCTCGGATATCTGTATTACAGCGATCGTCACGGCCGCTACTGGCCTCACCTCGACCAGATGCACCTCGAGCTGATCCCTGTCGAGGAGGGCAGCGCGATCTACAGCCTCATCGTCTCGAGCGTCCGCAACCCCTGCATGCCGCTCATCCGCTATCGCTCGGGCGACTGCGCCGAGACGGTCGGCGGCACCCCCGATCCGCTCCGGATCCGCCGGTTCTGCGGGCGCGAGCGGGAGCTCCTCTGGGCGCAGCCGAGGGGCCCGATCTCGCAGGCCGATCTCGACGACTGGATCGCCGTCTCCGCGCCGTCCATCTTCGTCTATCAGCTCCACGCGGAGGGACAGCGGCGGGGCCGATTGCTCTATACAACCTTCGACGGCGCGCCCGTCGCCCCGGCCGCGGCGCGCGCGCTGCGAGAGCGGATCTGGGAGGGCGCCGGCCTCGACTGCGTCCTCGATCACCGCGCCCACATCGCGATCGGCAAGTCCGGGAAGTACGCATGGCTGGTGCAGGGCGGCGAGGCCGCGGAGCGAGGTGGCTCGTGACGATGGAACGACCCAGGGCGACGGCCGCCGCGCTGAAGGCGCTGCTCGACGGCGCGTTCTTCTCCGGCGTGGTGCGCCATTTCGTGCGGACCACCGGCGAGGAGCCCGCGACCGTCGAGCGCCAGGTGCTCGAATGCCTGCGGTACCTCTACCTGATATCGCGCTACCCGGAGCCGCTGGCCGGGCTGTTCTTGCCCGTGGAGCAGGCGATCGACGAGGTCTGGCACTACCTGATCTTGCAGACGCGGGAGTACCGTGAGCTGTGCGAGGAGCGCCTCCCGGGCCGCTTCTTCATCCATCACCGCAGCCTGCCCTACGAGGACTATCAGGAGGCGCAGGCCAGCCGGGAGCAGGCGATCGAGGAGGCGCTGCGCTGGCTGCCGCTCTACCGGGACGAGTTCGGCCCCTTCGACGAGGGCGCGCTGCCTCACTGGACGATGGTGCGGTTTCTCCACCAGCGCCTGGGCCTCTCTCTCGAGGCGATCGCGGCGCTCGACGCGGGAGACGGGGCCGCCCTGCCTGGCGTGGAGCGCGTCACTTGAGCCGTCAGGCTGTCGTCGTCTCGCCCGCGCCCGCCACGTCCGTCAACACGCTGGTCCTGCTGCTTTGCCAGGTCCTGGGGATCGCTTCTGTGGTGTCGGTCCAGTTCGCCGGCAGCGTGGTCGGTGAGCGGCTCGCGAGGGACATGCGGCTCGCGACGCTCCCGGTGGCCGTGCTCGTGCTGTCCTCGGCCCTGGGCACCTGGCCGGCCAGCCAGCTGATGCGCCGCTTCGGGCGCAAGCCCTGCTTCATCGCCGCGGCGCTCCTGTCCGCCGGCTGCCTCGCGCTCGCGGCGCGCGCGGTGGACCGCTCCGATCTCCCGCTGTTCTGCGCGGCGGTCTCTGGCGTCGGCCTGCACGGCGCCTTCGTGCAGCAGTACCGCTTCGCGATCCTCGAAGGGCAGGAGAGCCACAGGGCGCCGCGCCTCCTGACCATGATCCAGCTCGCCAGCGCGCTCGGCATCATCCCTGGGATCTCGCTCTTCGGCCTGCTGGAAGGGCGGACGTCCAGCGAGCTGCCCTCTGCCCTGCTCGTCCTTTCGGCGCTCCAGGTCGTCGCGGCGCTCGCGTTCGCCTCGTACCGGCCGCAGGAAGCGCGGGTCGCGGAGGCCTCCGCCGCGCCCGAATCGGGGGCTCGCGCGCTGTACTGGCCCATGGTGGCGATGGGCGCCGGCGCTTTCCTGGTGATGAGCCTGATCATGGTGCCGACGCCGCTCCAGATGTGCGGCGTCGAGCAGAGCTCGATCCGGCAGGCGGGCTGGGTGATCGAGGTGCACCTCCTGAGCATGTACCTGCCTTCGCTCTCGGTCGGCGCCCTCCTGAAGCGGATGTCGATCGCGGCGCTCCAGGGGCTCGGGCTGCTGTTCCTGCTCGCGGGGTTCGTCATCAGCCTGGCTCCAGGGCTCGAAGGGCACCTGGTCGGGCTCTCGCTGGTCGGGGTCGGATGGTGTTATGTGTTCGTGACCGCGACGACCCTTGTCGCGCGCAGCCGCTCGGGTCCCGAGCGTTTCCGGGCGCAGGGCGTCAATGATCTGTGCGTGTTCGCCGCCAGCGGCGCGGCGTCGCTCTCGTCCGGCGCGCTGCTGGCGGCGCTGGGGTGGAGCGGCCTCGTGCACCTCGGGGTGGCGCTGGTCCTGGGCTTGATGGCGCTCGCGCTTCGCGTCCACCGCGCCTCACGCCCGGCGCCAGCGCAGGGCGGCGCGCGTCTCTGACGCGATCGCGCGGGGCCGCGATCGACGTTTCGCGCATTGGGCGCATTTTGCGCATTTTGCACCTTTCGCGCCTTTCGCGCGCCGATGTCCGGAGAGGGAGGTGAACATCATGTCTGACATGCAGTCGAATCGTTCAGGAGGCGACCCGGCGCCCGTCGGCCCGCTCGACGCCGTCGTCGTCGGCGCCGGGTTCGCGGGCCTGTACATGCTCTACCGCCTGCGCCGGCTCGGCCTCTCGGTCCGCGTCTACGAGGCGGGCGGCGGGGTGGGCGGCACCTGGTACTGGAACCGCTACCCCGGCGCGCGCTGCGACATCGCCAGCATGGACTACTCCTATTCGTTCTCTCCGGAGCTCCAGCAGGAATGGACGTGGACCGAGCGATACGCCACGCAGCCGGAGATCCTGCGTTATCTCGATCACGTCGCGGACAGGTTCGAGCTCCGCGCGCACATCCAGCTCCGGACGCGGGTGACCGCGGCTGCCTTCGACGAGGCGACGGATCGGTGGGCGATCCGGACCGACGACGGCGCCAGCGTGTCCGCCCGGTTCTTGATCATGGCGACCGGCTGCCTGTCCGCCGCGAAGGTGCCCGATCTCAAGGGGCTCGAGGCGTTCCGGGGCGAGCGATACAACACGAGCCACTGGCCGCACGGCGGCGTCGACTTCACCGGCAAGCGCGTCGGCGTCATCGGCACGGGCTCGTCCGGCGTCCAGGTCATCCCCGCCATCGCCGAGCAGGCGGCGCGCCTCTTCGTCTTCCAGCGGACGCCGTGCTTCAGCGTGCCCGCCCGCAACGCGCCCCTGGAGGCCGCTCACGAGTCGTGGATGAAGGCGAACTACGCGGAGCACCGGCAGAGGGCCCGCGAGACGCGCGCCGGGGTCATCATGGACGTCGACCCGCGGTCGGCGCTGGAGGTGTCGCCCGAGGAGCGGGAGCGCGCGTACCAGGCTCGCTGGGAGCAGGGCGGCACCGGCTTCCTCGCCACGTTCTCGGACGTGATGCGGTCCCGGGAAGCCAACGAGACCGCCGCCGAGTTCGTCCGATCCCGGATCCGCGCGGCGGTCCGCGACCCGGACGTCGCCGAGGCGCTCTCGCCGAGGGGGTATCCGCTGGGGACCCGGCGGCTCTGCGTCGACACCGGCTATTACGAGACCTTCAATCGGGAGAACGTCACGCTGGTCGACGTCAAGGCGTCGCCGATCGAGGAGATCACGAAGGCGGGGCTCCGGACGCGCAGCGCCGAGTACGCGCTCGACAGCCTCGTGCTCGCCACGGGCTTCGACGCCATGACGGGCGCCTTGACCCGGATCGAGCTCCGCGGGAGAGGCGGCGAGCCGCTCAAGGCGAGGTGGGCCGACGGCCCGCGTACGTACCTCGGCGTCGCCATCGCCGGCTTCCCGAACCTGTTCACGATCACCGGCCCTGGGAGCCCGTCCGTGTTCAGCAACGCGATCGTCTCCATCGAGCAGCACGTGGAATGGATCGCGGACTGCATCGCCTACCTGCGAGAGCGCGGCTTCGCGCGCATCGAGGCCACGGCCGAGGCGGAGGACGGGTGGGTCGCGCACGCAAGAGAGGTGGCCGACGGCACGCTGTATCCGCTGGCCAGCTCCTGGTACGTCGGGGCGAACATCCCTGGCAAGCCGCGCGTCCTCATGCCCTATGCCGGGGGCGTCGGCGCCTACAGAAAGCGGTGCGAGGCGGTCGCGGCTCGGGGATACGAGGGGTTTTGCCTGTCGAGAGCAGGGTAGCCGCGTCCAACCGGGGAGGGCGCTCGTGATGGGCGCGATCGGCGGGGAGGCCGAGCACGTCGGCTCCCGCTTGCCCAGCCCCACCGGCGCCGCTCGCTGGCGCGAAGGATGACGCGCGAGGGGACCATCTGCAGCGCGCGGCCGTCGGCTGCCCATCGCCTGGCGATCGTGGTAGCTGACCGCGGTGCCAGCCACACACGAACCGTCGTATCTGGTCCCGGAGGCCGTCGTCGCCTTCGATGAGGGCGCGCGGCAGGCGGTCTACGACGTCATCGCCCTGCGGCGCGACGTCCGGCAGTTCGAGCCCGGGCGCGCGCTCGACCGGGCTGTCCTGCGGCGCATCCTCGAGGCCGCGCACCTGGCGCCCAGCGTGGGATTCTCCCAGCCCTGGGGCTTCGTCGTCGTGCGCGACGAGGCGCAGCGCGCGCGCATCCGCGAGAGCTTCCTTCGCTGCCGTGAGGCGGAGGCCGCCCGTTTTCCGGCGGGCCGGCGCGAGCAGTACCTCTCCTACCGTCTCGAGGGGATCCTCGAGGCGTCGCTCAACGTGTGCGTCGCGGTCGACCTGAGGCCTCGGGGGGAGGCGATCCTGGGCACCATCGTCCAGCCGGAGGCGGTGCGCGCGAGCGCGTGCTGCGCGGTGCAGAACCTCTGGCTCGCCGCGCGCGCCGAGGGGGTCGGCGTCGGCTGGGTCAGCATCGTGGAGCCCGCCGTCCTCCGCGCCGAGCTGCGCCTCCCGCCGGGCGTGGAGCCGATAGCGTATCTCTGCCTGGGCCACCCGGTCGCCTTCCGGCGGCGGCCGATGCTGGAAGAGAGCGGCTGGCGAGAGCGGCGCGCGCTCGATGAGGTCGTCCACGAACATGGCATCTGGCGAGACCGCGAGGACGCCGCCACGCCGGCGGCGGGCCGCGCGAGCGAGGCGCCGCGCTCATCGCTCCGGACGACGGCGATCCCACCGCTGGACGCCGCCGCCATGGAGGCCTGTCGTGCGCACCAGGCCACGCTCGGCCTGCCGGCGGGCAGCCTGGGGCGGATCGAGCAGCTCGCGGCGTGGTGGGCCGGCGTGCGTGGCGAGCTCCCGCTCCCGTCGCCCGCGCCGGGGCTGGCCGTGTTCTGCGCGGACCACGGCGTCGTCGCCGAGGGCGTGAGCGCTCACCCGTCGTCGGCGACGACGGCGAGGCTCGCGGACGTGATGGCCGGGGGCGCGGCGGTCTCGGCGCTGGCGGCGCGCCACGGCGTGCGGCTCGTTGCGGTGGATGTCGGCCTCACGGGCGATCTCTCGGCGCTGCCGTGTGCGCCGGTCGTCCCGCTGGTACCGCGGGTGGTGCGGCGCGGCACCGGAAACCTGCGGCGCGAGCCGGCGATGACGCGCGACGAGGCGGCTCGCGCGATGGGGGCCGGCGCCGAGACCGCCCGCGCGCTCGCCGCGGAGGGCGTCACGCTGGCGGGCGTCGGCGACATCGGGATCGGCAACACGACGGCGGCGACAGCGATCCTGTGCGCCCTCACGGGCGCGCCGCCGGCGAGCCTCGCGGGACCGGGCGCCGGCCTCGACGCGGAGGGCGTCGCGCGCAAGGCCGGCGTCGTCGCCGACGCGCTCGCGCGTCACGCGCCTGATCCCGCGGACCCTCTCGACGTGCTGGCGAAGGTCGGCGGGCTGGAGATCGCCGCGATGGCCGGCTTCGCGCTCGAGGCCGCGCGGCTGCGCGTGGGCGTCGTCGTCGATGGGCTGACGGCGTGCGCCGCGGCCCTCTGCGCCGTCAGGATGGCCCCGGCGCTCCGGCCATGGCTCCTCGCGGCGCACCGCTCGGCCGAGCCCGCGGCGGCCCTCGCGCTCACCGAGCTCGGGCTCGAGCCGCTCTTCGATCAGGGACTATGGGTGGGCGAGGGGATCGGCGCCGTGCTCGGGTTGCACCTCGTCGGCGCCTGCGTCTCGACGCTGAGCGGGCTCGACCCTCGTCGCGAGCTCGCGCGCGGCTCCGGCGCTCACGGGGCCGTGGTCTCCGTCCCCGCCTCGGGCGCCGGATCCTTGTAGAACGCCACGTCGTCGATCCACACGCTGAATTGACGGCTCGCTGCGAAGCGGAACTGGACGGCCCAGACCTTCGTCAGGTCGACCGCCTCGAACGCCTGGCCCCAGCCGGACTGCTTGAGGCTGGCGAAGGGCACCTTGATTTGAGTCCAGCAATTCGTCAGCGTGATGGTCTTGGTGAAGTGATCGCTGCATCCGCCGTCAGCAGAGGTGCAGACGCCGCCATCCTGCCAGGTCTGCGTGTCGACGACGTCCACGAGGACCTTGTTGTAGGAGCCTTTGTCGGCGTAGGCAAAGAAGGTGACGCCGCTGAACTCGGAGGCGTTGTAGAGGCCCAGCTGGGACGACGAAGCGCTGTTCAGCTGGAAGCCGAAGAGGGCTCCCCAGCTCTCGAACAGGTCGTCGGCCACGACGTGCGCTGCCAACGTGCTGTCGCCGCGCGGCGCTTCGAGGAGGCTCATCACGAACTGCTCGCCCACTCCGGGCGTCTGCGTCCCCTTGCCATCGTTCGCTACGAACCAGAGCCCTTGCCGTGGGTTCGTTTCATCTTCCACGTCGATGATGAAATGGTCGTCATCTTCCATGTCGTCGATCAACGACAGTTCCAGCGTGGGGTCGCCCAGCGGCGGCTCTGGGCATGCGCCCCCTGCTCCTCCACCTCCCGCATCCCCGCCGGCGCCGCCTTCGCCGCCAGCGCCCCCGCCTCCCGCGTCCGTGCCGCCGGCGCCGCCTTCGCCGCCAGCGCCCCCGCCTCCCGCGTCCGCACCGCCGGTGCCGCCTTCGCCGCCGGCGCCCCCGCCTCCGGCGCCGCCCTTCCCTACCTCGTATGACTTATCGAAGCCGAAGATCTGGGCACATCCAACCCCGAGCACCGCAATGAGGCACCCGCTGGTCCACCGCGCAAAAGCCAGCTTGCTGTTCATGGTCATGGAAGGGATCTCCGAGAAGCTTCGGCCAATCACGATAGGACGCTGCGTGCCAGAATGGAAGCGCGTCGGTCGCGACGCGAGCCGCCGCGGCGCGGGCGCGAGACAGCGGCTTTCGGCCCCTCGCCGGCGCAGCGCTGCTCAGCCTGTCGAATCAAGGCAGCTCGGCAGCGCGCGGCGACCGTTCCCTACATGATATATCGGCGTGAGGAAGCCTCCGCCATCGCCTGTTGGCGACTCGGCAGCTCTGGCGAGCTCCCTGGCGACAGCCCTGTGACGTCAACCGTGTCACGGCGCTGCGGGCGCGCTCTTCCTCGACCGCGCATCGCAATACCGTAGGTGCCGAGTCGCGCGGACGCGCGGCGCGGAGCGTTCGAGCGAAGTCGATGAGCCGAGCGCGTTACCGATCGTGGCGCGGCATCACCGGGTGTTACCGATCGCGGCGCGGCGTCCGTCAACAGGCGCCCTCGGCGCGGCGCCCGCGGGCCGCGCCGGCGAGCGCGAGCCCGAGCAGCGCCGCCTGGACGAGGCATGTCTCCACCGCAGGGTAGATGCCGAGCGCGGTGAATCGAGGGAGCGGCAGCCGGTGGACCGGCAGCAGCCCGCAGAGCTGGAAGGCGGCCACGGCGCGGCCGGCGAGCGGGACGCACAGCAGACAGGCGAGCCAGGCGGGAGGGCTCCCCCAGCGGCGCGCGGCCGCCCGGCTCGCGCGGGAGACCAGCGCCGCGCCGGCGGCGAGCAGCGCGAGCGTGATCGACGCGCCGGCCACGGCGGCCGGCGCGACGGGGAGCGTCACCCCGAGCGCAGCATCGAGCGCCGAGAACCCCGCGCCGAAGCCGGCCAGCAGCGCGGCCGCGAACACGGCCGCTCGGCCGCCTCGCGACAGGCCGTCATGCGACGGATCGTGCGAGCGCATCTGCCGCGCCTCGCGCCGCCGGGCCAGCGCCGCCGTACCGGCGAGCGCCGCGAGCGCGAGCGCGAGCGTCGCGCCTGCCGTGAGCGTTCGCCAGAAGCCGGCCATGTGCCCGAGCGCCGCCGCGACCCAGGCGGCGAGCGCGAGCAGCAGCGCCGCGCCCGACGCGACGTGGACGACACGCCGGCTCCGCGACGAAGCGACGGCGGCGAGGGCGACCAGGAAGAGCGCCGCAGCGGCGAGCTCGCGCAGCGACAAGCGGCTCGAGACCTGGGCCACGAGCCGACCTGGCGCGCCCCCGGACCGCGCGAGCGCCACCTCGGCGTACGTCGCGTCGCGCAGGAGCGTGGCCATGCCCGCGTCGAGCGCCTCCGTCGTCGCGCCTGCCGAGAGCTCCGCTCGCAGGGCAAAGGCGCCGTCGCCGAGATCGTTCGCGAGCGCCTCGTTCACGGTGCGGACGCTCGCCTCGGCCGCGTCGATGCCGTCGAGCTGGGCCGTGCTGAGCGCCGCGCGCGCATCGGCGAGCCTGCCCTCTCGCAGCGCGGCGCGCCCCCTGTCGAGCGCCGCGCGCGCGGCGGAGAGGGGATGTGACGCGGCCTCGCGGCCATACGCGACGCGCCGCCGGAGCTCCGCGAGGAGCGCCGCGTGCCGCTCGGCGGGGATCCCGCGCGCCGAGAGCTCGGCGCGCAGGTCCGCGTCGGAGCGGACCGCGAGCTCGACCATGGAGTAGTCCGGCAGATCGCGCGGCCTCGGGCTCTCGCCGGGCTGCGGGTGGTGGAGGCCGGCGACGTGGAAGGCGAGGTCCCAGCGGTCGCGGGCGGAGAGGAAGGTGAACGGGACCATGGCCGTGCCGCTGACGCCGAATCGAACCGCGGACTCGATACCGACGGGCGCGAGCTGCTCGGCGATGATCGCGTCGTGGAAGTTCGCCGGGTGCGGGACCAGGGTCGCCGCGCGCCGGGTATCGGCGTATCCCGTCGGGCCGTGGCAAGTGGCGCAGTTCTCCTGGTAGAGGGCCGCGCCGCGCTCCGCGTCGGGCCGCGAGAGCGGCGCTTCCGCCAGCCGGAAGGCGGCCGCGACCCGGTCGCGCGCGCCCCTGGACGCGATGGCCACCTGATCCGGAGCGACCTTCGCCTCGACGAGCTCACGCACGCCGACGATGCCCTGCGCGAGGTCGCCCGCCTCGCTCTCGAGCGCGGACGGCTGGATGCGGGTGGCGACCTGGATCGCCTCGCCGAGCAGCGCCAGCTGCTCGTCATACTCGATGACGCTGGTGACGGCGCCGTTCGCAACGCACCCGCCATAATCCATGGCGACGTAGCCGAGCACATGGACGAGGCGGCGCGCCTCGACCTCGGCCGGCTCCCCCGGGTCCGCCAGCGCGGGGCGCTCGCCCAGGAGCAGGACGGCGGCCATGGCGGTCGCGCTGACCGTCGCCATGGCGGTGAGCCCGGCCGTCGCTGCTCGCGGGAGGCGCGGGAGACGTGGAAGACGCGAGGTGGAGCCGGCCCGCGTCGGCGATCCAGCGCACAGTCCCGTCGCGATCATGCGCCCAGGTCGCGCGCGTGGAAGTGGAATCAGAAATCGCGATGACACATATCCCTCATACAATCGAAAAAGAGTTCATGCTAGCTTCCCTCGATCGTGCAGCGACCTCGCTGCTCGACGACAATGCTTTGAGGTCCTCCTGATGATGATCATGCTGCGTGGCGCTCCGGGGCGCTGCGCCAGCTGGCCAGGGAGCAGAAAGGTTTTGCAAGACTGACCCACCGCTGTCGCACGGGGCGGCTACGGGCGAAGGCCCGGCGTCTGTCCTCCGTGCGAGCCTCCGTAACGAGAGCGAGCGGACGCGGCAGGGTGCTGGGGCCACGAGCGCCAAGCGCCAAGCGCCAAAGGCCAAGCGCCAGCGCCGGGCGCCCATTCAGTGAGGGGCAGTGATGGCGAACGCGCGCTCGTCCGACAGTGACGACGGAATTCCATTGTGCTTTGAGCGCGCCCCGGCAATCGCTGCCCTCCGGCGTCGCTCAGAGACCGGAGGGGCGCTGCGCGCTGCGCGCTGCGCGCTGCGCGCTGCGCGCTGCCATCGACGCAAGGCTCTCCGATTTAAGATGATCTCTCATATCTGTTTTCGGTAAGATGGTAGCAGCGCATTCACGTCCGATGCGCTGATCGCGCAGGGTCTGAGGCGCGATGGGATCGTTGGCGTGACCGCGCCGGGAAGGCGCCCTGCTCGCCGCATGGCGAGCGTTCGTTGGAGGCAAGGCGGGATGAATCAGGAAGCACGGAGGGTGAAGCAGTGAAAATGAACCCCGGACATCTGGCCGCAGCGTCGGTGGCAGTGACGATGGCGTGGGCCGGCCAGGCGGCCGCCCAGTCGGTCATGAGGCAGCCCTATCTGCAGTCGTTGACGCCCAGCTCGGTCTACGTGGTGTGGACGACCGACGTGGGCACGAACAGCCGCGTGCGCTACGGCACCGATCCAGCGAATCTGACGCAGACGGTGGATCTCGGCGCGATCGCGACCCAGCACGAGGTGCTCGTCGGCGGGCTCACGCCGAACACCCGCTACTACTACAGCGTCGGTACATCGAGCGCGGTGCTGGCCGGCGGCTCCTCCTCCTTCTACTTCGAGACGGCGCCGCCCGTGTCCACGCCGAAGAAGTTCCGGGCGTGGATCATCGGCGACACCGGCTACGGCGGCACAGCGCCCTGGGCGACGCGAGACGCGATGCTGAGCGTCGTCGGCGCGTACCGCCCCAACCTGTTCCTGCACATGGGGGACATGGCGTACAACTTCGGCACCACCGAGGAGTTCACCAACGGCTTCTTCAATCAGTACGCAGCGATCCTTCGCAACACGGTCGTGTGGCCGACGTTCGGCAACCACGAGGGCCTGAGCTCCGACTCGGCGACGCAGACCGGTCCTTATTACACCGCCTACGTGCTCCCCGCCGCCGGGGAGGCCGGAGGGGTCCCCTCCGGTACGGAGGCTTACTACTCGTACGACTATGCGAACGTCCACTTCGTCGTGCTCGACGGCTATGGCTCCTCGCGTTACTCGACCGGCGCGATGGCGGACTGGCTCGCCGCCGATCTCGCCGCGACGGACCAGGACTGGATCGTCGCGTACATGCACTTTCCCATGTACACGAAGGGCACCCACGACTCGGACGAGGACTGGCTGACCATCGAGCACCGGGAGTTCCTCGCGCCCATCCTCGACGCGGGCGGGGTCGACCTGGTGCTCTCGGGCCATTCGCACAACTACGAGCGCTCGTTCCTCGTGGACGGCGCCTACGATACGCCGACCACGGCGGCCGGGCACATCGTCGACGGGCGCGACGGCAAGCCGCTCGGCGACGGCCCCTACGTGAAGCTCCCTGGCAAGGGGAGCCACGAAGGCGCGGTCCATGTCGTCGCCGGTCACGGCACGTACGTGGGCGGCTCTGGAGGCCACCCGCTCATGTACTTCAGCGAGGCGCAGAGCGGCTCGTGCCTCCTCGACGTCGAGGACAACCGGCTCACGGTGTCCAACGTTCGTTACGATGGCGTGATCACCGATCGCTTCGCGATCGTGAAGGGAACGGCCATCGACGTTGCGGCGCCCGACGGCGGGGAGCGCCTGCCGCCGGGCGGCATCTTCCCGATCCGCTGGGCGACCGTCGGGAACATTCCCTCCGTGCGGATCGAGTACACGACCGACGACGGCGCGACCTGGAACACGATCACGAGCAGCGCGGCCAACACGGGCCGCTACAACTGGGTGGTTCCCTCCATCGACACGGCGACGGCCCTCGTGCGCGTCTCCGACGCCGAGCACCCGCTGCTCTCCGACGAGAGCAACGCCGGGTTCACGATCCAGAGCCTCCCCCGCACGCCTGTCTACTTCGGCGATTACTGGGTTTACGACGACCTGGGCGTCGACCGGGGTACGGCCTGGCGAAACCTCACGTACGACGACTCCTCGTGGAAGGGCGGCTGGGGGCAGCTCGGCTACGGCGACGGCGGGGAGGGCACGACCCTCTACCGGGCCACGCCGTCGTATCCCACGGCCTACTTCCGGAAGATCATCCCGATCGACGGGCCGGTCGCGCAGGCGACCATGAAGCTCATCCACGACGACGGCGTCGTCGTCTGGCTCAACGGCACCCAGGTGGCCTCGAAGCGCGTGACCGGCACGGCCTACGGTGACTATGCGTCCGCGGAGTCGCGCGACGACGAGCTCACCACGGTGACGCTCCCCCCGAGCTCTTTCGTGGTCGGAAGCAACATCCTCGCCGTGATGGTGAAGCAAGCGGCCCCCAATTCGACCGATCTGTCCTTCGACATGGAGCTGACGCTCACCTATGCGCCACCTGGCAGCGGGAGCAGCAGCAGCTCGAGCTCGTCCAGCAGCTCGAGCTCGTCCAGCACGAGCTCGTCCAGCAGCACGAGCGTATCGAGCTCGTCCAGCAGCACGAGCGTATCGAGCACGAGCAGCGGCAGCTCGAGCGCGTCCAGCACGAGCACGGGCAGCGCCATGATGACCAGCGCGATGAGCGTGGGCAGCAGCGGGTCGGGCGGGGCCGGCGGCGCCGGCGGCGCCGGCTCCGGAGGCACGCCCGTGTGCAGGACCGTGCAGCGCGGCACCTTCGGCACGGTCTGGGACGCGACGCTCTGGTCGGGCTCGCCGACCTACAAGGAGGGGTCGTACCCGTCGATCTACACGGGCGGAGTCGGCACCGGAGGTTTCCGTGCAGCGCTCGTCTGGTTCGACCTCTCGTTCATCCCCGCGGGCGCGCCGGTCTACTCGGCTACCTTGACGATCAATCAGGTGTACAAGGCGGCGGTCACCACCGTTCGTCTCCACGAGGCCCTCGCGCCCTGGGGCGAGACGACCGTGAGCTGGAACAGCTACAACCAGAGCTGGGAGCAGCTCAGCTTCGCGTCGATCGTCACCATCAACGGCACAGGCGATCGGACCGCGGATCTCACCGACCTGGTGCAGGACTGGGTGAGCGGCGTCCTCCCGAATTACGGGTTCGTGATGGAAGAGGACGCGGCGGGGGCGACGCAGTGGCGGGCCAGCGAAGACACAACGGCGTCGCGCCGCCCGCGCCTCGAGGTCTGCTACGCACAGTGACAGCGCAGGGCGACGCCCCGGCGGGCATCGCCGGCCGGCCTCGTCGCCCCCTGCGCGTCCAGGATCTCCGATCCATCCCTGTTGAGCGCTGAGCGCCGCGCTGGCCAGCTCGGTTGCGCGGCCCAGCCGCACTGTCTACGCTCGTCCGCCGAACAGCGAGCGATCCGCGAGCGCCGCGGCGGGCTGTCGAGGCCCGCCGCTGGCGCGCGGCGGCGCTGAGAGGGAGGGGAGCGTCCATGTGCGGCATTGCTGGATGGGTGGACTACGAGCGCGATCTGACGCGGGAGCGCGATGTCCTGCAGACGATGACAGCGACGATGAAGCTCCGCGGCCCGGACGACGAAGGAGTATGGCTCGCTCCGCGCGCGGGCCTCGGGCACCGCCGCCTCGCCATCATCGATCTCGAGGGGGGCCGCCAGCCGATGATCGCCGACGAGGACGGCGCGCCGGTGGCCGTGCTCATCTACACGGGCGAGGTCTACAATTTCCGCGAGCTGCGCGGCGAGCTCGAGGCCCGGGGCCACCGCTTCAAGACCCACAGCGACACCGAGGTCGTGCTCCATGCGTATCTCGAGTGGGGCGCGGGCTTCCCCCGGCGGCTGAACGGAATGTTCGCCTTCGCCCTCTGGGACGTCCGCGCCGAGGAGCTCCTGCTCGTCCGGGATCGGCTGGGCATCAAGCCGCTGTTCTACCAGCAGATCGGCTCGGCGGTGCTCTTCGGCTCGGAGCCCAAGGCCATCCTCGCGAACCCGCTCGCGTCGCCGGTCGTGGACGTGGGCGGCCTGCGCGAGCTCCTCGCCTTCGTCAAGACGCCGGGGGCCTCCGTGTTCCGCGACATGCGAGAGGTCCGCCCTGGCCATGTCGTGCACGTGCGGAGGGATGGGATCTCCGAGCGCCGCTACTGGGCGCTCGAGTCCAGGCCGCACGAGGACGACCTGCAGGCCACGATCCGCGTGGTCCGCGAGCTGCTCGAGGACACCGTGGCGCGACAGCTCATCTCCGATGTGCCCCTTTGCTCCCTCCTGTCCGGAGGGCTCGACTCGAGCGCCGTGACCGCCCTCGCGCAGCGGGCGCTCAGGGCAGAGGGCGCGGGGCCCGTGCGCTCCTTCTCGGTCGAGTTCGCGGGGCACGCCGAGCACTTCACGCCGGACGCGCTGCGCAGCACGCAGGACACGCCGTACGTCGCCGAGGTCGCGCGGCACGTCGGGTCGGACCACGCGGGGATCGTGCTCTCCGCAGCGCAGCTGGCCGACCCCGAGGTCCGCGCCGCGGTGCTCCGCGCACGGGATGTCCCGGTCGCGTTCGGCGACATGGATGCTTCGCTGTACCTCCTCTTCCGCGCCATCCGGGAGCGCTCCACGGTGGCGCTGTCCGGCGAGTCGGCCGACGAGGTCTTCGGCGGATACCTCTGGTTCCACGACCCGGAGACGGTGGCGGCGGAGACGTTCCCCTGGATCGCCATGCGCAGGAAGATCCGGGGCGCGAGCGCCGCCTCTCAGCTGCTCGCCCCCGCGCTCCTCGCGCAGATCGACCTTCCGGGCCACGTCGCCGCGCGCTACCGGGAAGCCCTCGCCGAGGTCCCGCCCCTGCCTGGCGAGGACGGAGCGGAGCGGCGCATGCGGGAGATAAGCTATCTGCACCTGACGCGGTTCCTGCCGATCCTGCTCGACCGCAAGGATCGCATGAGCATGGCGACCGGCCTGGAGGTCCGTGTCCCGTTCTGCGACCACCGGCTCGTGGAGTACGTCTTCAACGCGCCCTGGTCGATGAAGACCTTCGATGGGCGCGAGAAGAGCCTGCTGCGCGCCGCGTCCGAGGATCTCCTGCCGCGCTCGGTGCTCGACCGGCGCAAGAGCCCGTATCCGTCGACGCAGGATCCTGCCTATTCGGAGCGGCTCCGAGGCCAGCTCGCTGGGCTCCTCGCCCGGAAGGACGCGCCGGTGCTGCCGCTCCTCGACATGGCCCGCGCCCGCGCCGTCGCCTCGGAGTCGGGAGGAGCGGTCGATGAGATCCTCCGGTCGAGCATGCATCAGGTGCTCCTGCTCGACGACTGGCTGACGCGTTATCGGATCAACCTCGCGCTCTGAGCCCCGCGGCTGGCGCCGGCGGCGAGCGCGACAGCGGCCGCGCCGGGAGGGCAGGGTCGCGCCGCCGAGCCGCCGGCGGGCTCATGTGTCAACCGCCGGTTGACGTCGTTGACGGCGGCCCATGACAGCGGCGAGCATGCCTGTTCGCCGAAGCGGGTGAAACCCTGTCCTTCAGCGGAAAAGTGCAATCATGGTGCCCTGAACAGCGGCCGCGGTCGATGGCGCGCTATGGCCCGGGCATTGCTCTCACGTCATGACAAGACATCACGAAGACATGGCGAGGACATGACGACCCGCGGGGGAGGGGTGCGGAGAGGGAGTGAAGGGTGGGGGTCGTCGGTCGCGCGCAACGTCAACGATTGAGGGATAACATCATGAGCTTGAGATTGACCTATGCTTTCGGTGCCCTGTTGTCGTTCGGTCTCGTCGGCTGCCTCGCGGCAGACGGCGCCGACCTGGATGTGGACGTGGACTCGGCGAGCGACGCGCTCAGCGCCGTCAGGATCGAGGCCGAGAACCAGAACTGGTCCATCTCGTCGGGCGACAAGATCGAAGACAACGCGGACAACGTGAAGCTCCGCGCCAACCAGAGCGGCGATACCTTCAAGTTCTCCGCGTCGGTCGCGTCCGGCACGTACAAGATCGTCCTTCGTTACGCCAAGCGGAACGTGTACGGCAATTACGAGCTCTCCGTGAAGGGATCGTCGGTGAAGTCCTTCGACGCGTATGGCTCCTCCACCGGCGACAGCTGGACGACCGCGACGCTCGGGGAGAAATCGCTCTCTGGCAACGTCGAGTTCGCGCTCACGTGCAAGGGCAAGAGCTCCTCGTCGTCCGGGTACGACCTGAAGGTCGACTACATCGAGCTCGTGCCGGTGGGCGGCGGCGACTCTGGCGGGAGCTCGGGCGGCAGCAGCTCTGGCGGCACCACGACGGCGGGGAGCGGCGGCGTCGTCAGCTCGACGATCGTCGTGAAGGCGGGCGAGACGTTCGACGGCGGCGGCAAGCGGTACATCGCCGACAAGAACACGCTCGGGGACGGCAGCCAGGCCGAGGACCAGAAGCCTGTGTTCAAGCTCGAGGACGGCGCGAAGCTGAAGAACGTGGTCCTCGGCGCGCCGGCGGCCGACGGCATCCACACGTACGGCAACGTCACGCTCGAGAACATCGTCTGGGAGGACATCGGCGAAGACGCCCTGACGGTCAAGAAGTCCGGCACCGTGGTGCTGAACGGCGGCTCCGCGAAGAACGGCGACGACAAGGTGTTCCAGATCAACGCGGCCAGCACGTTCAAGGTGTCGAATTTCACGGCGCAGAACGCCGGCAAGTTCATCCGGCAGAACGGCGGGACCGACTTCAAGGTCGATGTCTTCATCGACCGGTGCGACATCTCGAAGATGAAGGAGTCCATCTTCAGGACGGACAGCAGCAGCAGCAGCGTGACGATGACGAACACCCGCTACAGCGGCATCGGCAAGGAGCTCTTCATGGGCGTGAGCTCCTCGAAGATCACGACGTCCAACGACACGCAATACTGACCCGGCGGACGTCTGGCTGTCCATGGCCAGACGTCGCGCCACGGCGAGGGGACGGTCCGCGGCGTGCTCCGGAGGGACGAGCGCTGGCCGGCCGAGCTCTCGCCGCATCACCAGGGCCGGCGCGTCCTAGCGGGCGCGCCCGAGCGCTCTGGCGCGGTGTCAAGGGTCAAGGAGACTCCGCTCCGGATCCATCGCTCCGGCGGAGTGGCGAGCCGCTCGGAGCGGTGCGTCGTCATGAGAACGTTCACATTCTCTTAGCGATTGCCTCCATCGCTCACCACTCCGGAAAACTACCGCAATATTGCGGATCTTTGTCACGAGGGGAAGCGACTGCCATCGCGGTAGGAACGCCGACGTGGCATCATGCGCCAATGCGTACCATTACGGATAGGCTCACACGTAGCGCTCGATACCTGGCCTTCGTGGCCATGCCATTCGCCATCCTGAACTGCTCCAGCAGCGATCCCGATGAGTCCGGGAACGGCGGGGGCACGACGACGAGCACCAGCTCCCAGAGCGCCAGCAGCGGCAACAGCAGCAGCAGCAGCAGCGCCAGCAGCTCGAGCTCGAGCGGAGGCGAGCCCGCGACCACCACGACGTCGGGGGCCGGGGGCAGCGGAGAGGGTGGCTCGGCGGGACAGGGCGGGAGCGGAGAGGGCGGCTCGACGGGAGATGGCGGCAGCGCGCCCTCCGAGGACTTCGCGCTCGCGAGCACCAATCACGCGGAAGGCGCCAAGTTCGCCGACAAGTACACCTGCCAGACCGCCGGCTTCCAGAACAGCGTCATGCCGGAGCTCCACTGGACCCCAGGGCCTGCGGGCACGAAGAGCTACGCCATCACCTTCATCGATGTCACCCTGGCGCACGGGACACCGTCGCAGGCCAACGGCTATCACTGGGTCCTGTACAACATTCCTGCCACCACCACCTCGCTGCCCGAGGGGTTCAAGCAGGCGGACGCGGCGCAGCTCGGCGCCAAGCAGAACTCGAACTACCTCGGGCCCTGCCCCAATTTCGGCAGCACCACCGGCACGAAGACCGACACCTACGAGTTCACGATCTACGCGCTCGCCGAGGACTCGATCACGATCACGGGCACCGGCACGGCTGCAGTGAAGGACGCGGAGACCAAGCTCGAGGCGAAGCACCTGGACAGCGCGAAGCTCACCGGCACGTCCAACGCCGCCTCGACGCGATGAATCGGTAGCGGCGTCGACGCCCGCGGGGGCCTTGCGGCCGCAGGACGGCGCGAGGCCCCCCGCGCTCGCCGCGCGATAACGCTCGCTCTTTCGTTCAGCGGTGTGAATGGGGACCGAGATGTTGGTCCCCGTCGATTCGCGGGGCAACCTCGTCATTGCGCGAGGGGCGCCTCGATAACCACCCTCGTTTTGTGTGACTGCGGGGCCCATCGCTGACCGGGTTCAGGGGGCCGTGGTGCGGTTCACGCCGAGCCGCTTCATGCGGCTCTGCAGCGTGGTGGGCGGCAGGCCCAGGATCGCGGCGGCCCCGCCTTCACCGTAGATCCGCCCGCCGGTCGCGCGGAGGACCCGCTCGATGTGGCGGCGCTCGTTCTCGGCGAGCGATACCAGCGCTTCCTCCCCGCCTCCCGCGCGACGCCCGCGGCGGAGGTGCCGCGGCGGGTGCCCCGCGAGGCCCAGATCTGCCCCCTCGATGACGCCGGAGGTCGCGCGGATGGCGCCGCGCTCCAGCAGGTTCGAGAGCTCGCGGATATTGCCTGGGTAATCGAGCTGCTGCATCGCCTCGAGCGCCTTGTCCGACAGGCGCAGCTCCACCTTGCCCACGCGCGGACCGATCTCGCGCAGCAGCGCCCTGCACGGCCTCGGGAGATCACAGAGGCGCTCGCGGAGGGGGAGGAGCCGGAGCGGGAACACCGAGAGCCGGTAGTACAGATCCTCGCGGAAGCGCTCCGCGGCCACGGCCGCCTCGAGATCGACGTGCGTCGCCGCGACGACCCGCGCGTTCACCTTGACGCGGCGCTCGGCCCCGACAGGCAGGACCTCGCCCTCCTGCAAGGCGCGCAGCAGTTTGCCCTGCAGCTCCAGCGGCAGCTCGCCGATCTCGTCGAGGAAGAGCGTCCCGCCGTCGGCGGCCCGGAAGAGCCCGGGGCGGGCGCGATGGGCGCCGGTGAAGGCGCCGCGCTCGTGGCCGAAGAGATCGCTCTCCAGGGTGCCCGAGGGCAGCGCCGCGCAGTTCACGGGGACGAAAGGGCGCTGCCGGCGCGGGCTCTGCTCGTGGATGAAGCGGGCGAGGCGCTCCTTGCCCGTGCCCGTCTCGCCGACCAGCAACACCGTCGAGTTCGTCGAGGCCACGAGGAGCGCCTGACGGGCGAGCTCTCGCACCTGCGGGTCCGCGCTCCCGCTGAAGACGCCGGCCTCCTCGGTGATCTCCCCGATGCGGCGATCGAGCGCCGCGGCGCGCTCCTCGCTGGCGAGGCTCCTGCGCGCGAGCTCTTGCCCCTGCCGGACGCAATGGAGAGAGCGCAAGGAGGCGCCCGAAGACCTCTGCGAGGTCGACCACGTGGCGCGGGTAGTCGACGCATTCGGCGCGGTCGAGCGACATGATCCCGAAGACCTCGCGCCCCGTCACCAGGGGCACCACCATGCACGCGTGGCCGGGCGGGAAGTCCAGCACGCCGTCGAACGGGTCGCCGTCGCCGTGGGTGTGCTCCTGCTCGGTGAAGACGCGGCAGCGGCGCTCCTCGATGGCCATCCGAATCGAGGGGAAGGCGTCGAGCCGGAGCCTGTGCCCGCGCACCGCCGGGCTGACGAGCGGCCCGCGCGCGGCCCGCGCCCGCAGCTCGTCGCCCTCCAGCTCGAAGACCACCGCCAGGTCGTACGGCGCGATGCGGCCCAGCCACTCGCTGTCGTTCACCGCCCTCGACGCGCCCTTCGATCGCTACCTCGCCGGCGACCCAGCGGCCCTCTCGGACGCGCAGAAGCGCGGCGCGCTGCGCTTCTATCGGCGGGAGAGCTGCTCGTCGTGCCACCGCGGGGGGAAGCCGACGGATTTCGGCTTCCACAACGTCGCGACACCGCAGGTGGGCACGGGCAAGGGAGACGAGGCCCCGCTCGATTACGGTCGCGGGGGCGAGACGGGCAAGGTCGACGACAGCTATCGATTCCGCACGCCGGCGCTGCGCGACATCGAGCTCGAGGGGCCATGGATGTACAACGGCGTGTTTGCGACCCTGGAAGCCACGGTCCGCCATCACCTGAACCCGGCGGCGTCGCTCGGCGCCTACGATGACGGTCAGGTCGAGCCGGAGCGCGAGGGGACGTACCAGGACGACCGGGCGATCATCGACGAGCTGCTCGACACGGTCGACCCAGAGCTCGCGCCGGAGGGCGATCCGCTCACGGATGCGGAGGTGGCCGATCTCATGGCCTTCCTCTAGGCGCTGACCGATCCCAGCTCGCTCAACTTGCACCACCTGATCCCGGAGAGCGTGCCGAGCGGGCTGCCCGTCGACGATTGAGCCGCAGGAGCCGCGGCTGCTCCCGTCATCGCGTCCGCCATTCTGCCGATTGGCGTTGACAGAACGGCTCCGGCGCGAGCCGACGCTGCTCCAGGAGCTCGAGCCCGTCGCGACAACGTATCGTGCGTCAACGGCTTGCGCGGAGCTAAGCGGCGAGGTGCCTCGACTCGGCGCAGATCCCGCGCTGGGATCCAGGCATCGTGCTCGCGAGCCGATGTTCAGATCACCTCGGAACCGTGCGCAGGCTGCTGGGACGTGCGCAGGTAGTTGAGCGGCGAGTGATCTCCCCAGGAGACACCCAGAGGTATCCAGCCGATAAATGGAATGCCTATGAGTTGCTTCCGTAACAGTGCCAGGATGCCAAGTGCATTGCTCATTGCAAACGTGTGCAGCTGCCTTACGACGCTGCCCCGGCGCACCCAACCGGTATCGCTGGACGCGTACTCTTTCCCGATGTGGAAAAACTTCCCCGTGGTCTTGGGGGGCATGCGCGGCACGAGATCGTTGCCATAGATGTGTCGAAAGACCATTGGTCCGAGTTTTTCTTCAAAGTGTGCACGGAAGCCCGCGTCGCCCACCATGGGCTGCCCATAGGTATAGATACCGCGCAGTTTCTCACGAAGCGGTTCGAAAAGTGGGTCAGACCAGATGAGCGCCGCGGCGAGGACAGCGAGTGCGCCGCCGAGGCTATGACCGGTGATGTAGAGCGCCTTCAGCCTGTCCTGTCGCTCGGTCATGAATTGCGAAGATCCCGCGCCCGGGGGCTCCGGCGCACCTCCTCGCTCGGCGACCGGCTCAGCGCAGCCGATGCCTCGCGGGTCATCCTCGGAACGCCTCTGGATCATGGCACCCGGCGAGCGTACGGCATCGCAGATGGACTGGCCGCAAAGCGCGTGCATCAGCAGCTTGCCGAGCATGGGCCAGAGCGTGAGGAGCCCACGAAGGAACCCGCCATGGACCCTTCCCATCGACATGAAAGGCTCGGGAGAGACGCTCGCGTCGGCCAGCCAGTTGACCACGTTCTGTAATCCCGTTCCACGAAAGCATAGGATCGCGACCTTCCGATCTTCGCTCTGGATGAGGTACGCGATCGTGTCGATGAACAAGGCTGGGTTCGTGTTGGTGATGCCGACCGTTTCATGCTTTGGCATCAGGCCGCGACAGTGCATCACCCTGGACAAAGTGTCGATGTCGGAATATGCCCACGCCGACGCAGTGCAGAGGATATTGGATACGTGGTAGTCATGGAGTGTGGGATCCACGGTGAGCAAGCGATCCATGTTCGCCTCTCCCGGTGGTGATCCCCAGGAACTGACGCCACAAATGTCCTCGCTGTAGATGTGCTCCATCCCTCGTGTGAGCTCACCTGTCTCCGGTATGTCGGGATTCTCCTCGCGATCGACCACCCGGATACAACGGATCTTCATCGTCAACCTCCTGCCCTGTGCGGCTCACAGCGAGCAGATTCGGCGCCGCAGCAACCGGTGGCATTCACAGGAGCTCGCTTCCAGGCGCCATCCTTTGAGAGACGCGCAAGTAGTTTATTGGGTAGTTCTTTTGTAAGAGTTGCCTCGGGAATTGAACCCGTGGCAAGATCGCCTGGATCGTGAACCCCCAAAACGGTATGGTGCTGGAAGCTTGCGGTGCCAGGTACACGCCGATGATGCCGCCAGCGGCAGTGTTGTTGATATATATGGTCATGAATTTCAGTATCAATTTGAACGACATCGGCAGGAGCGTGGTTAAGGGTGCCCAGCCTGCCTCGGACGGGATGAGTGTCTGCCCAAGGGGCCAATACAGACGACCGATGAAGTTCTTTGGTCGATAGAATTTCAATAGTTCTATCGGTGACCATATCTTTGTGGGCAAGTTTATGGGTAGGTAGGTGACAAAGTCGTCGAGGTCAACATGTCTAAAGATCTTGGATCCGAATCTCGGCTCAAATGTGCGAGCAAAATCGCGATCTCCGACATTGGTCTGTCCGTATGTGTAGATGCCTTGCAGTTTTCTTCTTATGGAATGTAGTGTGGGGGTCATCTCGATCAGCGCTGCCGCGAGGACGGCGAGAGCGCCGCCGATGCCGTGGCCGGTGATGTACAGCGCTTCCAGCTTGTCGCCGCCCTTGTCCATGGGAGACGGGAGGATTCGACTCAAACTGTCGGCGTCCAACGCCTGTTCAGGGAGTTGTTGGGGCGGTCGACCATAACGCGTGGCTTCCTCGACGCAGCTGTGCGCCCTGGATTTTGCTCGCATGGCAGCGTCGCAAATGGATTTTCCTTTGCATGCATGCATGAGCAAGAACTCGATCAGCGGCCACAACGACAGGATGCTACGGTAGAGTCCGCCGTGTACGCGACCCATTGACATGAGCGGTTCTTGTGAATCCAATTGAAGCAGCGAGTCGATGGCGTTCTTTATCTCCGCTCCGCAGAAGCACAAGATCGCGACTCTCCGATCCTTGCTTTGGGTGAGGTATGCTGTTGTGTGCTCGAACAGGACGGGGTTGATGTTCGTGATGCCGACGGTCTCGCTTCCGCGCATGGATCCGCGACAATGCATCACCCTCGCGAAGGTGTCGATGTCGGAATATGCCCATGTTGATGCGATGCATAGGATGTTTGCGATGAGGCGATCGTGTTCCCCTGGTTTTGTCTCCAGGAGCCGCTGATATCCTCTGTTCTCGCGTAGGGGTCCCCAGGGGCCACGGCCACAGATTTTGTCCTCGTCGATGCCGTCGCTCCTCGAGCCGCGCTGGCCTGCGACGATTGCGCTCGGATCCTCTGCGTCATCATCCATGCGGATGCCTTTTATGTCCATGCCCCACCTCGCGATGTCTCGGGTTAGCCGCTGTCGGGGCCGAAAGCGGGCGTCCTCGGACGCGCCTCGTATGGCGCCATCCGCTCCGGCCACACAAGCCCCTTCCACACGCCGGCTAGCGCATTTCTCTACGGTACCACTCGCACTTTGCGATGCAATTGATGGCAGCGAAGGCGAGCGGTTGTCGAGATGCCTGGCTGTTGGCGGCGCACCTCTTGTCGATGACCGCCAGTTCGCAGTAGCTCCGGGAGCATGCTCATCGCGCATGGCGCGTCGTCGACGTGACGCCGACGTGTGATGACGTGATGGACGTCCTGCCGGACGCAGCAGGGCACGGCCTTCGCGATGGCCATCCTGGACGGGATGCGACACCGCCTGCGAAAGGTATTCGCTCTGCCGCCGAGTCTCTGGAGGAGATAGGCCACGAGGTGCGCCCCCGGGGTGCACATCTGCCGCGCACTCCATCTCGGGCAGAGGCCGCGCCCGTCGCAGGAGAGAGGGAACAGGAGACCCTGACTCAATCTGTTCACCACCATCAAGCCTGTGCAGCAAGGCAAGCGCCTGGGTGAGCTTTATCGGGATCTCATGAACACTCGCTCTTCCACCGGCGCGCCTAGGTCGTCACACGCCTGCGGAGCGTGGGTGTCGCGCTGTGGACAGCGATCGCTTCAGGTCCCCTCCATGCCCTGGATCTCTCCACGCGACGCGGTGCTGGCTGCCGAGGCGACTCCGCACACGGCGTTCCCCGATGCGCTCCCTCGTGTTCCCTAGGAGTCTGACCCGGGCGGTCGCAGGTATAATGGCTCGATGGCTGTCGCCACGCGCTCCGGGTCTGCCGACTCAAGCCGTCATCCAGAGGCGGGGTTCCGGCGGCGGCCCTCCGGACGCTTCGTGGCCTGTTGCGCCGAAGACAGGCTCTCTGCCAGCCTGCCGTTCTCCGTGTCGATCAGCTTCTTCTCGTACCAGGGACGCGTGGCGTGCGCGCGAGCGAGATACGCGAGCGCGATGACGCCGAGCAGCGGCAAGGCGGCGTAAGCCACGGAGTGGGCCGTCACGTCGGGGCCGATCGCGCTGGCTGAGCTCCACGAGGGGACATAACGCGCCTTCACCGTCTCGCCCTCGCGGAGCCGGGCGAACGCGCCCTGGGACACCTCGTCGGAGAAGGCGGCGCCGCCTTTGCCCCGCATCGTGACCTCGAAGCGGGTGTGGTCGCCGTCCTCGCTCTCTCGGAGTTGCGTCACGGGGACATCCACCGTCTCCCCCAGCCAGCGGCGCGCGTGGAAGGCCGCGAACGCCATGTTGAACGCGAGCGACGCGACGGCCGCGGCGACGGCCCACCGCTTGTGGAACGCCGCCCTGCGCGCGAACCGCTCGCCGAGCGGCTCGGACGAGAGGAGCATGCGCCCCCCGCGCGGGGGCACGAGCAGGTATCCCTGCGCCTGCTCGCGGTACCCTTGAGCTTGAGCCTCGGGATCGGGCGCGCGCCGGAGCTCGCCGATCGCGAAGACCCTCTCGCCTGGCATGAGCTCGGCCACCCGGACGCGCCGGGTGAGATCGACCCGGATCATGCCGTCGAGCGCGTCGACGAGCTGCACGTCCTCGCCCGGCGCGACCCGGATGCGCGCGCCGGACGCGTGGCGGAGATAGAAGGGGTGGACACGGACCTTGCGGCCGCTCTCGGCCCACTGGTGGCTCCAGACCCCGGATGTCTCGGACTCGGAGCCCTCTTGCTCGACCTCGACGCGCACCGCCACGTCCGCGCCTTGCTCCCGCTCGACGGTGCCCATGACGACGGCCTCGCCGGGCGCGAGCGCGGCGCCGGGCCTGAACGAGGCCTCGGCCTGCGCGGCGGCGCGGCGCTGCCGGCGCGAGCGCCGGAGCGCGAGCGCCGCGAGGGCGAGCAAGCCGGCCGTCGCGACGCCGTCCACCAGGAGCGACGACAGCCCGGCGTCGAGGTGATATCGGCTCACGAGCAGCCAGATCCGGGGTTCCATGGCCCGCCATGAGAGCGCAAACCGGCGCGCCCGTGCGAAAAACCCGGCGCCACCTTCCAGAGGAACGATGCCCGTGCCGCCGTCTCCTTTCCGCGTTCACGAGCCCGAAACGCCGGGGCCGATCGTCGTCGAGGTCCCGCACGCGAGCCTCGCCGTGGACGAGCTCGCGGCGCGCTTCACGCGCGTGCCGGAGCGCGCCCTCGCGGCCGACGCGGACGTCGCGGCGGACGCGCTCTTCGGCGACGTCACGCTCGAGGGGGCCGCGCTCGTCGTCGCGACGGCGAGCCGCTTCGTCATCGACCTCAACACGGCCCCGCGCGTGCCCACGCCGTACGAGGACAAGCTCCCGTACGGGCTGCGGGAGGTGCGGCGGCGCTCCGCGAGCGGCGAGCAGTGGCTCGAGAGCCCGCCGCCACGCGCCGAGGTCGAGCGCCGCGTCCGCGACGTGTTCGAGCCGTACCACGCGGAGGTCGCCGCGCGCCTCGCCGACGCGCGCGCGCGCCACGGCGTCGCGATCCTCGTCTCCGGGCACACGTACCCCGACGTGATGTTCCCGAGCGCGGCCGACGTCGTGCTCGGGACCCGGCGCGGCGAGAGCGCGGCGAGCTGGGCGCGCGACGCGGTCGCCGAGGTCGCGCGCGCGCACGGCCTCTCGCTCGCGCTCGACGATCCGTTCCCCGGCGGCCACGCGCTCGACCGGCACGCGCGCCGCGACGAGGGGGTCCACGCGCTCCAGATCGAGATCGCCCGCAGGCTCTACTGCGACGCGCGCACCCTCGCCCTCCGCCCCGACGATGTCGCGCGCCTCCGGGGCTTCACCCGCAGCGTCATCGCCGCGCTCACGAGTGCAGCAGCGCGATAACGCGGCACGCACACGGTACGGCTGCAGAGCGCACACGGTACGCGCGCAGGGCGCACACGGTGCGCGCGCAGGGCGTACAAGGACGCGGAGCGCGCGCGGTGAGGGCGCGGCGCACGAGCGCAACGAGCTCGGCAGGCGCGCGCGATCGAAGCCCGCGCTGCTCGGCGAATGTCGCACAGGTGCGCGCTCGTCCCACCACCGGATCCGCTGTTCCACAGCACTGTCGTGGCGCATCCGGACGTTGACACCGCGACGCGATGCACGGAGATTCCGCCCTCAACACCAGGCCAGGGATGGGGAGGCTCTCCATGCGCCCAGATGGTTTCTCGCTCTCGTGCTCGGCGCTCGCCAGCGTCGCTTTCATCGGCTTCCGCGGTACCGAGCACGTCTCGCAACCGTACGAGTTCGAGCTCTTCTTCTCCGTCCCGACGAGCACCGACGTGCGCAAGGCGGTGGGTGAGCGGGCGACGGTGCGCGCGAGCCGCGGCGACGGGAAGGACCCGCTCGTCGTGCACGGCGTCATCGCGAGCGTCCGCCTCTTGCACCAGAACGCGGATCGGGCGCTGTACCAGGCGCTGCTCGTGCCGAAGCTCTGGTTCCTGCGCCACTTCTGGCGCAGCCACGTCTTCACGAACCAGCCCGTCAAGGAGTTCCTCTCGGCGACGCTCCAGAACGGCGGGCTCGCGGGCAGCGACTTCCGCTTCTCGATCAACGACGGCGACTACCCGGTCGAGGAGTTCGTCGCGCAGTACCGCGAGACGCACCTGGCGTTCTTTCACCGGTGGCTCGAGCGCGAGGGCCTCTACTACTTCTTCGAGCACCCGGAGGACGGGCCCGGCGAGGTGCTCGTCATCGTCGACGACCGCGGGCTGCACGACGATTTCCCGGGCGGCGGGGCGGTGCGCTACGTCCCGCTCTTCGGCGACGACGTGACCGCGCCGCCGGGCCTGCACCAGATCGAGCAGAACGTGCAGTGGCTGCCGAAGACGGTCACCATCGCCGACTACAACTACTCGAACCCGTCCGCGTCGGTGAAGGGCGAGAGCAGCATCACCGCGAACGGGGTGGGCGCGATCCGCGAGTACGGCTTCCGCGTCTTCGTGCAGAGCGACGCCGAGCGCCTCGCGCAGGTGCGCGCGCAGTCGATCGGCTGCCGCGAGGTGACCCTGCGCGGGAGCGGCGATGCGCTCGGGCCGCGGGCCGGGTACCGGTTCTCGCTGGACGACCAGCCCGCCGACATCGTCGACCAGTGGCTCGCGCTCGAGGTGCAGCACAGCGCGTCGATCGCCGGGATCACGCCCGAGATCGCGCGGCTGACGGGGCTCTCGGGCAAGGACATCTACGCGATCAAGCTGCTCGCGATCCCGGCCGACGTGCAGTTCCGCGCGCCGCAGTCGACGCCGTGGCCGCGCATCTACGGGTTCGAGAACGCGATCGTCTGCGGCCCCGCCGACAGCCAGTACGCGCAGATCGACGCCGACGGCCGCTACCTCGTGCGCTTCGAGTTCGACACGAGCGGCCTGCCCGACGCGCGCATCTCGACGCGGGTCCGCATGATGCAGCCCCACGGCGGGACGACGGAGGGCTTCCATTTCCCGCTGCGCAAGGGCACCGAGGTGATGATCGCCTTCCTCGGCGGCGACCCGGACCGGCCCTTCATCGCCGGCGTCGTGCCCAACGCGCACCGGCCGAGCGTCGTCGCGGAGCGCAACCTCAGCCAGAACATCATCCGGACCGGGAGCGGCAACCAGCTCGTGCTCGAGGACGAGCAGGGCAAGGAGTTCATCTTCCTCCACACGCCGAACAACCGCACCGGCATCTACATGGGGACGCCGAGCGGCAACCACGGGTCGGTCTACACGGGCGACGGCGACACGAAGACCGGCACGTTCCTGTCCCCCGAGAACGCCGACCCGGCCATCGCCGGCAGCAGCCTCGTCGACATCACGTTCAGCTACCTGGAGACCACCGCGGGCGACGGCGGCTCATGGATCGGCGGCGACTCCTGGGAGAACGTCACCGGCAACAAGTTCAGCATGGTGGTCTGCAACCTCTGGGCGGGCGTCGGCGGGACGTACACGTACCAGGTCACCGGCGCGGCGACGGAGACGTACTACGCGACGCGCACGACCACGATCAAGACGGGCCGCGTGGACACGGTCGAAGCCGGCGGCATGAAGCAGACGATCACCGACGGGCTGACGCTGACCATCACGAGCGGCGGGATGAAGCACGACGTCCACGGCAAGTTCGAGCAGACGATCGAGCCGGAGGGCTCGTCGACGGTGACCGGGCCGTGGAAGCACAAGGTCACGGCCGAGAACTTCGACGACTACAAGAGCTGGAAGACGGAGGTCGCCACCACCTGGAAAGGCCACTTCGGAGGCGACGTCGACCTGAAGTCCGACACGAACTTCCTGATCAAGGCGCCCAACGCGAAGATCACGGCCACCAACCTGAAGTGGGAGGTGCTCGGGCTGACGTTCGACCTCACGCCGAACAAGCACGAGCTCTTCTTCTACAAGGGGGCGAGCGGCGTCATCAAGACGGACCACGCCGTGCTCGCCCAGCAGGCCTACTTGCTCAAGCTCGAGACGTCGTTGATCAAGCTCGACTACTACGCGTTCGATAAGAAGGCCGTCGGCGCCAAGATGGATCAGTTCGGCACTTACCTGAAGCAGCAGGCGATCGCCCTGACCCTCGCGGGGGTCATCGCGTGGAACAGCGCCTTCACGAAGATCTGAGCGCGGATGCGAGTCGTCAAACCCCTCAAGGTCCCGGCGCTCACCCGCGTCGTCGAGGTCGCGCGGCGCACCAGGTTCCACGTGGGCGCCATGCTGGCGTTCCCCCTCGACGCGCCGCGCGCGCTCGTCGACGAGATGACGTTCTGGCAGGCCGCGACCGCGCAGCTCGGGAGCCTCCCGCTCGACGACGGCATCACGAAGGCGCGCGGCGAGCTCCTCGTCGCCGGCCGGTGCTACGCGCCGGAGGGCCGCCGCGTCGGCGCGTCGTTCGTCCGCGCGCGGCTCGGCTCCGTCGACAAGCGCCTGGCCGTGCTGGGCGACCGGTACTGGAGCGGCCACGGCTTCACGGAGCCGGAGCCGTTCTCCGAGATGCCCATCGACTGGGCGCGCGCGCTCGGCGGGCCGAAGGACGCGGCGAACCCCTACGGGAAGGGGATCGAGGAGGTCGAGCGCGGCGGGCAGCGCGTCCGGCCGCTGCCGAACGTGGAGCACTACGGCGCGCTGATCCGCTCGCCCGGCGACAGGCCGGGCCCGGCGTCTTTCCTCGCGATGGACGTCACGTTCGGCCAGCGCCGCGCCCGCGCGGGGACGTACACCGCGGACTACGCCGAGAAGTGGGCGCCCGGCCTGCCGCCCGACGTCGATCCCGCCTTCTTCAACGTCGCGCCGAACGATCAGTGGGTCGCCGAGCCGCTCCGCGGCGACGAGGCGTTCCTCGTGGAGAACATGCACCCGACGCGCCCGCGCATCGAGGGCGCGCTCCCCGGCCTCGCCGCGCGCGTGCTCGTCACCCGCCGCGACGCGAGCGGGGAGGCGTTCCAGGAGCTGCCCGTCCGCTGCGACACGGTGTGGCTCTTCCCGTCGGCCAACCTCGGCGTGGTGATCTTCCACGGCTCGACGCCCGTGGCCGACGACGACGCCGGGGAGATCGTCGACCTCGTCGTCGCCTGCGAGGAGATCGGCCGCCCCCGGCCGATCGAGCATTACCGCGAGGCGCTCGCCCGGCGGATCGACAAGGACCGGGGCTCGATCGCGTCCCTCAGCGACAGCGATCTCATGCCGCCGCGCGAGTCGGGCGTCGCCGCGAACGTCGCCGGGATCGAGATGGTGCAGTGGCTCAAGAGCGAGAACCTCGCCGCGCAGAACCTGCGGCGCGGCGCGGAGCGGGAGCGCGAGCGCCGCCGCGAGGAGCTCCTCGCGGACGGCATCGACCCGGCGCGCTTCGGCCTCGACGCGCCGCTGGCGGAGGAGGAGGCGCCTCCGCCGGTCGACGATCTCGACGCGCTGGTGACGTACCTCGACGCGGCGTCGCGGAAGATGGAGGAGGAGAAGGCGAGGGCCGAGCGCCTGAAGAAGGAGGCCGAAGAGCGCATGAAGGCGCAGGCCGCCGAGATGGACGTGTCCGAGGAGGCGCTCCGGCGCGGCCAGACAGGGGAGGAGCCGCCCGGCGGCCCGCCGCGCTTCTCGGCCAAGGCGCAGCTCCAGCAGTACGCGGAGCTCGCCGAGGCGGCGCGCCTCGGCGGCGTGCCGAACCTGGAGCTGGAGGCGATGCTCGCGGATCCAGGGTTCCCCGAGCAGCTGCTGCGCCTCGAGCAGGCGGCGCGCGAGGGCTACCGCGGCTCGGCGCACCTGAGGACGGCGGCCCTGCCGATGACCGCCGAGGCCGCGGAGATGGCGCGCGTCGTCGTCGATGCGGCGCGCGAGGCGGGTGAGCCGCTCGACGAGCGCGACCTCACCGGCGCCGACTTCCGCGGGATCGACCTGCGGGGGATGCGCTTCGCGCGCGCGTTCCTCGAGGGGGCCGACCTGCGCGGCTGCGACCTCTCGGGCGCTGTGCTCGAGGGCGCGGTGCTCGCGAAGGCCGACCTCTCGGGCGCGAACCTCACGGGCGCGCGGCTCCGGGGCGCGAACCTTGGCAAGGCGAACCTCGAGGGCGCGGTGCTCGACGACGCCGATCTGACCGAGGCCGTCCTGATGGGCGCGAAGCTCGCCGGGGCGAGCCTGAAGCGGGCGCGGCTCGAGCGCGCCGACGCCCTCCAGGTGAGCTGGGCCGGCGTGGATCTCTCGGGCGCGGATCTCTCGCTCTGCTCGTTCCTCCAGACGAGCTTCGCCGGGGCGAACCTCGCCGGGGCGAACCTCGAGCGGGCGACGCTTCTCGAGTGCTCGCTCGACGAGACGGATTTCTCCGGCGCGCGGCTGCACAAGACGTCGCTGATGAGCTGCACGGGGGCGAAGGCGCGCTTCGCGGGCGCGCGCTTCTCCGAGGGGGTCGCCGTCCACAAGAGCGGCCTGCCGGAGGCCGACTTCCGCGACGCCGTGCTCGACAAGACCTGCTTCCGGACGACGGACCTGCGCGGCGCGCGCTTCGATCGAGCCCAGATGACGATGACCGATCTCTCCGAGGCCGACGCGACGGGCGCGAGCTTCGACCGCGCCGTCATGAAGAACGCCCTCCTGATCCGGACGAACCTCGACCGCGCGTCGCTCCGCGGGTGCAACCTGACGGAGGCGATCCTCTCGAAATCGCGCCTGGCGGGGGCCGACTTCACGGGCGCGCAGCTCTGCCGGGCCGATTTCAGCCGCGCGCGCGGGGACAGCCGGACGACGTTCGCCGAGGCGAGCGTCGAGTTCACCCGGTTCGACCGGCAGACGGCGCCGGCTCCTGGAGGCGCGACATGAACCGCGACGAGCTGCTCGACAAGGTCCGCCACGGGGACCCGATCCAGACCGTGGACATCTCCGGGCTCGACCTGACGGGCGCGGATCTCTCGGGCGCGGTGTTCGACCGGGTCCGGATGCCGCGCGCGATGCGGGGCGCGCTCGTCAAGGAGTCGACGTTCTCGGAGTGCGATCTGTCGGGCGTGGACGCGGCGGGCGTGGACCTGCACCTGACGACGTTCTTCCGGAGCCGCCTCGACGGGGCGACGCTCTCGGGGGCGAGGCTCGTCGGCGCGAGCTTCATCGAGTCGACGTTCGTGGGCGCGGCGCTGTCGGGCGCGGAGGCGCCCGTCGCGACCTGGACGACGTGCTCGCTCGAGCGCGCCTCGTTCGAGGGGGCGAACCTCGACCGGGCGAACCTGGTCGAGGTCAAGGCCGGCGGCGCGAACTTCTCTCGCGCGAACCTCGAGAAGGCGACGTTGTACAAGCTCGACCTGCGCACCGCGCTGCTCGACGGCGCGAACCTGACGCTCACGACGCTTGTCGAGGCGGCGCTCGGCGCGCGGGCGTTCCAGGGAACCAAGCTGTTCCGCACGCAGTTCATGCGCGGCAGCGTCGCTGGCTCGAGCTTCGCGGGCTGCGACGCGACGCAATGCAACTTCACCGGGGTCGACGTGTCCGACTGCGACTTCTCCGATGCGATCCTGACGCAGGCGCTCTTCGGCGAGGCGATCGCGGCGAAGGCGCGGTTCTCGCGGGCGAAGCTGCAGAACGCCATCTTCGAGCGGGCCGCGCTCGCGGAGGCCGACTTCTCGGGGGCGGAGCTCGTCGAGGCGTACCTCGCCTTCGCGTCGTGCCCGGGCGCTCGCTTCGTCGGCGCGAAGCTCTCGTACGCGGACTTCTCGCACTGCGATCTCTCGGGCGCGGACTTCACGCAGGCAGGGATGTTCCGCGCCAAGCTGCACCGCGCTCGCCGCGACGGGGCGAAGGTGCCGGCGGGCGCGGGCTGGCTCGGCGACGACGAGAAGCTCGCCGCGATCGAGGACTGGAAGCCGCGCCGCGGCGGCGAGCGCGACGGGCAGCGCGCGTGACCGGGCATGCTGCGCGCATCGTGCGTAGTCACGAGACTCGCGAGACTCACGAGACTCACGAGACCGAGCGCGCGACCGCGACCCGTGAGACTCCGATGCGAGGCCGCGTTCCACGAACTACGTTGATTTCTGCCTTGAAATCATTGAAACTAGCGTTGCGGCGCGCACGTCCTGACCGGGCGGATCCAGGCCGAGGAGACCCGAGATGCAGAGCATGGCGGCCCGCGAGCCCCTGACGGTGGCACACGACGACAGCGCGCAGGACGACCTCCTGGCCGCTGTGGATCTGCCGGCGATCGAGCGCTCACCCTCGGCGCGACGCGTGCCGTCGCTGGAGACGGGCGTCGTCCGGGGCACGGCGTCGGGGCTCGTGGTCGAGCTCGGCGGCGGTCCGGTCGCGGCGCGGCGCGCGAAGAGCTGCCTCGTCGCGCCGGACGCGGGGGATCGGGTGCTCTGCGCCGTGGACGGCGATCAGGTCTTCGTCCTCGCGGTGCTGGAGGGCGAGGCGGGCGCGACGACGCGGATCGTCGCCGAGGGCGACATGAAGGTGCAGGCGACGGGGCGGCTCGGCCTCGGCGCCGGCGACCAGATCGAGATCGCCGCCGCCAGGGAGGTAGGGCTGTTCGCGGGCAAGCTCCAGGTCCGCGCGCAGGCGGCGGCGGCGGCGATCGAGGAGATCGGGCTCGTCGGCCGGTCCCTCGAGGCGCACATCCAGAAGGCCGTCGTCGTCGCCGAGCGCATGGAGACGCGCGCGGACCGGCTCGTCCAGCGCGCGAAGCAGGCGTTCCGCTTCGTCGAGGCGCTCGAGCAGGTGCGCGCGGGCGTCTTCGATCTCCGCGCGGAGGGCCTCGCGGCGGTCCGTGGGGAGAACACGATCGTCGCCGCGCGGACGCTCGCGAAGCTCGACGGCGAGCAGGTCAAGATCGGCTGAAGGGGCGCGCGGCGCGGGGCCGCGGGCGCCAGCAACGACGAGGGGTGAAGCGATGCTCGCGAAGACGACCGCAGGGGGGATGTGCCTGGCGTTTCCGGACGTGTGCCTGACCCCGACGCCGGCCCCGGTGCCGATCCCGTACCCGAACATCTCGCTCCATCCGATGAGCGTGCTCTTCGTGCCGAACGTGCTCGTCACGTGCGCGCCGGCGCACAACATGCTGACGGTCGCGCCGCTCACGATGGGGGACAACCCGGGCGTCGCGCTCGGCGTCGCGTCCGGGATGGTGATGGGCCCGTCGCGCAACGTGACCGCGGCCTTCACGGTGATCGTCGGCTGCGCGCCCATGACGCGCCTGACGAGCATCTCGATCCAGAACAGCACGAACGCGCCGGGCATGGCCATCGTACCGAGCGTCACAACCGTCCTCGTGCTCGCGCCGTGAGGGGCGAGAGCAAGGGGTCCGCCACGGAGGCTGCGACGGCGCCGGAGAAGAGCTCGCTGAACGAGGCGCTCGCGAAGCTCGACGCCGCGATGCGCAGGCCGACGGGCAGCAGCGCCGATCCGGATCGGCGCCGCGTGGCGGCCCGGCTCGCGGATCTCGTTCGATGCGAGGACGACGAGCTCACGGCGTTCGCCAGGCGGCACCTGCCCGGCCGCGCGGCGGACGAGGCGGCGCTGCGCGCCGCGCGAGCGATGCTCCTGGCGATCGGCGGCGTCCTCGGTCCGGAGGGCGAGAGCGCCGAGGCGCTGGTCGTGCTGAAGGACACGCACGGGACGCTCGACGAGCGGCTGGCGGAGGCGAAGCGGGCCGCGGCGCAGCGCGCGGCGGACGAGGCGGCGGCGAAGCGCGCGGCGGAGGAGGCCGCCGCGACGACGGGCGCGCCGGCGCTGGTCGAGGCGCAGGGGCCGCTGTCTCGCCTGGGCGGAGGGCTGCCCTTCGTGCCGGCGGCCGCGGCGAGGCGTGAAGCGGAGGAGGCCACCGCGACGACGAGCGCGCCAGCGCTGGTCGAGGCGCAGGGGCCGCTGTCTCGCCTGGACGGCGGGTTGCCCTTCGTGCCGGCGGCGGCGCCGATGCCCGCGGCGATGGCGTTGCCAGCGGCGGCGCCGATGCCCGCGGCGATGGCGTTGCCAGCGGCGGCGCCGATGCCCGCGGCGATGGCGTTGCTAGCGGCGGCGCCGATGCCCGCGGCGATGGCGGTGCTGGCGTCAACGGCGGTGCCTGGGCTGACGCCGCTCGGTGTGCCTGGGCCGGCGCCGCTCGGTGTGCCCGCGGCGGCGCCGCTCAGTGTGCCCGCGCCGATCGCAGTAGCCGCGCCGGCACCGATGGCAGTACCGGGTGCCGCGCCCGCATCGGTGGCCGCGCCCGCACCGGTGGCCGAGCCTGACCCCGCGCCGGCGTCCACACCCGCACCCCAATCCGTCACCCAGCCCGCGATCGTGCCTGTTCCCGCGCCTGCGTCGGTTCCTCGGACGGACCCGCCGGTGAGCGGCGCGGAGTCGAAGCCTCTGAGCAAGACGCTCCCCGATACGCCGCGGGTCATCGATTCCGCGTTGCCCTTCATCCCGGTGGCGTCCGAAGAGCGCCCTCGGCCGTCCGTCGCTCGTTTCGACTCGGCACTGCCATTTCAGCCCGTCGCCAGCCCCGATGGACAGCCGGTGCGCGAGCCTGGTCCGGCGCCCGCGCACCACTCCCCGGCGGTGCCGCTCCACGACGAGCGTCATTCCGTTGTGGCCACGCCGAGCGCGCAGGCCGCTGCCACGGCGAGCCCGCTGCCGGTCGCCGCGTCGAGTGCGCAGGCCGCTGCCACGGCGAGCCCGCTACCGGTCGCCGCGTCGAGTGCGCAGGCCGCTGCCACGGCGAGCCCGCTGCCGGTCGCCGCGTCGAGCGTGCCGCCGGTCGCCGCGTCGAGCGTGCCGCCGGTCGCCGCGCCGAGCCCGCTACCGGTCGCCGCGTCGAGCGTGCCGCCGGTCGCCGCGCCGAGCGCGCTGCCGGCATCCGCGTCGGGCGCGCTGCCGGTCGCCACGCCGAGTGTCCCGCCCGCCTCCACACCGGCCCCCGTGAGCGTGGGCGACCCGCTCAGCGCGCGCCCGCCACCCTCTCTCACGCTCAACCAGTACGCTGGCCTCGTCGTCGCGTGCGAGCTGTACCCCGCCTACGTGGAGAGCACGAACGCACGCTACGGGGTACCGACCCCCGCTGCGCGCGCCGCCCTCGACGCCTTCTGGGCAGGCCGCTTCGCAGCAGATCCCGGGCTTGCCCAGCGCTGGCCCGAACTCTGCGAGGCCGCGCGCAGGTACTTCCTGCAAACGCGCTGAACGCCGGCACCGCACGCGCAGCGCCTCGCAGGAGCACCTCGTGGAGCAGCAAGCGCATCGGAACGCTGAAGCCGGCCGGGACTCGAGACCACAAGTCGCCGGATGCCAGGAAGAGATCCAGAGTTCGGCGTCGTCGACGCCCTGGCAGATCATTCCTTCTTTGAACGGTGTGCCGGCGCCAGCGTTCAGCCGGCGCCGCTCGAGCAGGCTCGGATGAGCTCGGCCACGAGCGGCGGCAGCCGGCCGGCGAGCGCGGCGCGCTCCGGCTGGAACAGCGTGGCGACGAAGAACGGATGTCCGTCCAGCTCCACGGCGCGCACGTCGCCGGCGTCGTCCTCCGCGCCGATGCGCAGCGGGCCCGAGACCAGCGCGGCCTGGAACTCCGGGTTCAGGCCGTAGCGGCACCGGTATCCTTCCGTGGCCTCAGGGCGGCCGTACGCCCGCGCGATGCGGGTTCCGGCGCTGAAGCGGATCGTGCCCGTGGCCTCCACAAGCGAGCATGCAAGCGGCGCGATCACCGCGCGCTGCGCCTCTGGCGCGGTCTCCGCGTGCTCGGCGTCAGACCAGCCCAGCACATGGCGCGCATACTCGATGATCGCGTGCTGGAAGCCCCCGCAGGTGCCGAGGAACGGGCGCCGATGCTCGCGGGCGAAGCGGATCGCGCGCAGCGCGCCATCCATGCTCCGGTACGGGCTCGCCGGCACGCACCACAGGGCGTCATAACGAGCCACCCGCGAGGCGTCGGTCACCTCCTCGGTCGGCACCCATTCAAAGGAGAGCGGCGTGGATAGCGCCTCTCCCGCCAGCCGCAGCGCTACCGGGATGGCCCGGTGGGCCGTCACGGCGTCGTCGTGGTCACCGATGAGCCCAACATGAAGCATCGGCTGCATCCTGGCCTCAACGCCGCCAGGTGTACGGCGGTGCGACCGTCACCTCGGTGACCGTCGAGACGCCCGCCCAGTCGTCGGGGACGAACCCGTAAAACGTGCTGCTCGACTTCGACGTGGCGACGAACTCGACATCTCCGAGCAGCTGTGCTGTTCCGGAGACAGACTGGCGATCGCCGAACCAGCCGAGGGGATAGAAGGTGGTCTGCACGATCGCCGAGCCGCTCACGTTGAATCCGCGCGCCTGGATGCCCGAGCCGCGTTGCCCGACCAGGCTGAGCGCACCGACGCGGCCGCCGGAGATCACGCCGTTGACGATGGTCGCGTGATCCTCGACGCGGACGTCGCCGCTCACCTCTCCGCCGAGGATGGTCGCGTAAGGACCGACGTAGACGCTCGACGGCGTGCCCTCGGGCGCGCAGCCGCCGCCGTTCGCGTGCCTGGCCGTGCCCCGCGGACACGCGTCGAGCTGGCCGTCCTGGAACCCGGCGGGCCACGCTCCGTCGATCTCCACCATGTACGGATAGCGATAGATCGACGGGTACGCTGGGCCGTCCGAGGGGTTCGTCCAGATCAGCTTCTGGTACTCGGTCGGCGTCGCGACCACGACCAAGTAGACGTTCTCGCCGGGGCTGATGCAGAAGTCCAGCTCGCCGTCGCTCCCCCGCTGCAGCGGGCTGTAGCGCGATGTGGTCAGCTCCGGGTCCGTCGCCACGAGGCCCCAGCGCCAGCCGGAGTCGGCGCCGGCCTGGGTCACGCCCCGGAACACGACGCGCACGCTGGTCGCGTCCGGCTTCGGGTGCAGGCGCACGACGTTGTAACCCCAGCGCTGCGGCGCCCAGTGATACGGCGAGACGAAGCGGCGACTCTGCGCCCAGTCCGCGTCGAGCGCCTCGAGCCGCGTGAGACGAAGTCGCCGATCCGTGCGGCCGTTCGACGTCATGTCGGCCTCGATCGAGCCGTATTTCTGTCGATACACGCTGGATGGATCGCCTCGGTCCGTGGGCGGCGGGTCCTTGTAGTCCCAGGTGACGTTGTGCATCGCCCACTCGCCGAACTCGTCGTTGAGCCGCTCGATGTCCCAGCCACGGCTCAGCATGAGCTTCTGCCACGGGTCGCCCTGGCCGCGTGGCGCCTCGTAGGCCCACATGTCGTTGACGGCGCTGTAGCAGTGTTTGTCCTTCAGGAACTCGAAGAACTGCCAGTTGCAATAGCGGTTCCGGGTGTTGCCGTAGTAGAGGTGCGGCATGTTCGGCAGCATGTCCGAGCAGTGCACGTTGTCCCGCCATATCTGATGCGGCATCCAGTTCGCGTGGCTCTCGAAGATCCAGCAGCCGGTGCCGCCGCAATCGGGGAATGCCTGCGTCATCGACTGGACGCCGTGCATGAACTCATGGGCGAGCCCCCACGGGTCGCGGGCGGCGCCGGGGCCGATCCACATCCCCATGTAGTTGACGCCGTTGCGGCTCCACCCGCCGCCCCAGAGCGGGAAGCTGTCGTCGAAGTGGACCGCGGCCTTCCACTTGTCCGCCGATTTGCAGTACGGCTCGGGGAAGAAGATCGGGCTGCCGAAGTATGCGCTCCAGATGGTCTCGAGCGTGTCCGCGGCCTCCTCCGCCTGGCCCAGGTCGATGTCCGTCCCATCGGGCCAGTAGAAGGCGAAGTGCGCCGACTCGTGGCGCAGCGGCGCGCGCGTCTCGCCGCCGTCGCGCGGCGCCTTCCAGGTACCTGCTGTGCAGCTGGCTCCCGTGCTCTGGCAGCTCGTCGCCCACTCCGTGCTCGTCGTGCCCTGCTCGCAGGCGCCGGGGCCGCCGCCCGCGGCCCCGGTCGAGCCGCCTGTTCCGGCCGCGTCGCCGGTCGATTCACCGGTGCCGGCGGTGCTTCCGGTGGTGCCGGCGCCGGCGGTGCCTGAGGTCGCCGTCGTGCCGCCGCCGGACCCCGATGCCGGAGCAGGTTTCTCCGACGCCTGACCGCACGCAGCAAGGAGCGCGGCGACAGCGAGCGTCCTGCTGTTCGCGAGAAGCCGCTGGAACGATGTGCGGGTCGCCCGACGAACGCCCGCGGGGGTGCGGAATATGTAAGTGAAGCTCTCACTGGCTGCGCGTTTGTGTATCGCGGATGAGCCATAAGCTTGGTCGAACATGCTGTATTCTCGTTCGGAGCGCGCTCGCCATGCAAAAGAAAACAATGCTTGCCAAGGTCCCTGATGCACGGCGGAAGTGAGTGGCCCGGCGTGGCCGCGCCATCGTGACGGATGCTGGGCGCGACCCGACCCTGGCCCGGCGTGGCCGCGCCATCGTGACGGATGCTGGGCGCGACCCGACCCAGGTTGGACCCATCCAGACCCGACCCGTTTGAGACCCGACCCAGATTGCATAGACCCGACCAGGTTGAGACTCGGCTCCCAAATCTCAACCCGGGTGGGGTTGTGGGGTGGTGATGTGCCATCCGATGTGGTGGGTGGCATGGCGGCCGCCACCTCTGCCGCTATGATCGTCACCTGTGGTGCATGACAAGTGCTTGAAATGATTGACTACAGTTTCTGGCACAGCGTTTGTTGGTGTGGACGGGCCATGAGCCACCCCCGCGAGATCTCGCCCGGCGCTACCTATATGATCACCCGTCGCGTCTTGCGTCGGCATCTGCTCCTGCGCCCTGACGCAGCCATCACCCAGCTCTTGGTTTACGCCCTCGCGGTCTCGGCCGGTCGCTTCGGGATTGAGGTTCACGCGTTCTGCGCGATGTCAACGCATCTCCACCTGGTGGTGACGGACGTGAATGGAGTCCTGCCGCGCTTCTTGCAGTTCTTTCATCGCATTGTGGCGCTCGGGACCAAGGTGCTTCGCGCGTGGGAAGGACCGGTATGGGACCACGAGGCCACGAGCGTTGTGCGCCTCCTGACGCGCGCTGCCGTGGTGGAGAAGATCGCCTACGTG
This sequence comes from Sorangium sp. So ce693, assembly GCF_051521375.1. Taxonomy (NCBI): domain Bacteria; kingdom Pseudomonadati; phylum Myxococcota; order Polyangiales; family Polyangiaceae; genus Sorangium; species Sorangium sp. So ce693. The sequence goes on along the minus strand of NZ_CP150347.1, from coordinate 7,347,649 downwards.
CTCGCGAACCCTGTGGCCGCTGGCCTTGTCCGGCATGCGCGTGAGTGGCCGGGGGCGAAAGTCGATGTGAGCGAACTCGGCTGCGGCGTGCTGCGCGCGGCGCGTCCTGTAGCGTATCTCGACCCGGAAAATCCACAGTGGCCCGAGGAAGTGATGCTGCCTCTCGCGTTGCCACCGGCGATCGAGCAGGACAGTATCGATGACTTTCGCCACTCGGTCGCCGCCTCGCTCCGGGAACACGAGGCGCAGGCCCATGCGGCGCTGCAGCAGCAAGGGCGTCGCTTTCTTGGTGCTGAGCGAGTCAGCAAGATCTCCCCGTACGAGCGCGTCACGAGCTTCGAGGCGCTGGGCGAACGTAATCCGACCTTTGCGGTCGGTCGCGAGCAGGGTGATGCACGGCGAATCGCTGGCGCTGCGGTGCGGGCGTTTCGTGCGTCGTACCGCGCTGCGCTTGAACGGTGGCGCGCCGGGGTACGCAGTGTGGTGTTCCCGGCGGGAACTTGGTGGATGCGCACGTTCCACGGCGCCAGCGTGACGGTCTTCGAACTTCTGGTGTAGATACCGCGTAGCGCTGTTCACAATGATGCGAAAAACGCGGGATCGACTTCGATCTGGTGTTGCCGTGCTTCGGGGAACGTCCGTCTGGAGAGGTCGGAGCGGGCGCGAAGAGCGTGTGTATGGCACTACACGCACGCCTACGAGCGGGGGCCGGGTCGAGTGTGTACGCAGCGATTGGGCCTGTGACTTCAGATAAACTCTGACTGACAGAATGGGACGGTTATGGACGGGTAGGAGTGCTGAGTTGATTGAATCAATCCGGATCGATCCATGGATTGGGGGCGCCCAGATCCGGTGACGGTCAACCCGGGTCGAGTCTCCTCTTACGTACGCTTTTGAGCGATCGCTCCGATCGCTCAACCCGGGTCGGGTCGTGCGCGGGTCGGGTCGTGCGATCGCTCAACCCGGGTCGGGTCGGGGCCGTACATTCGGTCGATCCGCTCTTCGGGTGCGCGCGGATCGAGCAGCAGGAGCGTCAGATAGAACGCCCACTCCAGCGGCTTCATCGCGAGATAGACGAGATCGGCAGCCCACGCGGCGCCGATGTACCGGCTCACGGGTAGCCCCATCCGGTCGTAGAGCTGCCGCGCCGCGCGGCCGAAGCGCGGCCAGCGCTCGTGCAGCAGATCCTCGAAGGCGTTTGCGATGGCGAGCTGGCGATTGACGAGGATCGGCGTGCCTCCCCGCCGTCCGAGCCGGATTGGGCGCACAAGCCAGGTGTGGCCGCGCGCAGCGACGGTGCACAGGTAGTGGCAGTCGCCGGGCAGCTCCACGATCGGGAGCTGCGACAGTGTGTATCCGCACGTGCGGGTGAAGACCTGGAGGGCGGCTGCCGGATGTCCCAGCCAGGCCGCGTGGAGGACGGCGTGAACCCCGAGCAGCAGCGGGGAAGCCGCGAGGGCGCGCCACAACGTGGGTCGGTGAATCGCGGGCGGTGGCGGAAGCGGGACTTGCCTCGGCCCCGTGCGATAGGCGGGGTCGGCAGCAGCCAACGGAGCGGGCGCGCTGGCCTCGACGCCCCGCCGCACGAGGCGAGCGCGCAGCTCGGCGGAATAGAAGACGACAGTGAACACCGGCGCGACGCATGGCAGGAGCAGCGGCGGCACGAGCAGGCCGGCCCCGACCCAGGGGCCGAAGTGCACCGCCAGCAGGACGTGGAGCGCAATTCCGACGATCAGCGCTGCATGGACGACGAGCTCTGCAGGGCCAGGCAGCGCTTCTTTCCGGCGTCGTGACACGACATAGGCGAGCGCGGTGAGGGCGTGCAGCGCGATCAGGCCGTGGACTTCCGGTTCGGCGAGCGGCCGGAACGCCGTCGTGCCGGCGTCGCATGCCGGGACAACGCACGTCCCGGGGGCATCGTGGCTGTATGCCATGCCCCAGGCGGGCAGGAGGATCAGCGTGAGCACCTCGGCCGCCACCTGGAAGGAAGCGCGCCCCCGGCGCCGTATCGCGCGGTACGTCCATACGGTCAGGCCGATCCAACCGGCCAGCCCGAGCGCTCCGGCGACGAAGATCGCGCCATCGACTCGGACCAGCATCGCCGCGCCGAAGAGCAGCGCCGCGAGCGCCGGAACGCCGTAGCCGGTGGCGACCAAGGCGGCGAGGGCACCGTCTGTCAGCGAGAACGGCGGCTCGGTCGGCGACTGCTGCGGCTCGGTCGGCGACTGCTGCGGCTCGGTCGGCGACTGCTGCGGCTCGGTCGGCGACTGCTGCGGCTCGGTCGGCGACTGCTGCGGCTCGGTCGGCGACTGCTGCGGCTCGGGCGGTGGCTGCTGCGGCATGCGTCCACCATGGTAACGGCTCCCGTCGCAGGAGATCCATCCTGCGAGGTGGAGGGCGCGTCCTTCGCGAGCCACGTCGCACGTGGGAGAGCGAGCCGTGCCGGCTGCTCGCGCAGCGAACCCCGCGTCGAGCGGATGCTGATAGGATCCATGGGATCTGGCATGAGCCCGGACCGAAAGCGCCCTCCGCGCCCCGCAACCTCCGCCGAAGAGCGGCCGCTCCGGCGGCGGGCGCACGCGATGGTCGAGGATCTCCTTACGTCGGCCATGAGCCACGAGGAGCAGGTGAGGCTGGCGCGCGTCGTGCTCAGGTCCGGTTCCCGTGAGGCGATCAACCGGCTCTTCGAGTACTTCCAGCGCTGCCAGGCCGAGACCCGGTGGGGAAGAGACAACCCCCTGCACGAGATCGCCGGGGCAATGCGCGTCCAGGCGATCAGGGCCCTCCGGGGCCCGCCCGGGCAACACAGCCGCAATCACAGGAGCGCGCTCCTCGTTTTGTGGGTAGCCGGTCGCCCAGGCGATGTTCCGCTCCTCGTGTCGCTCCTGGCAGCGCAGGACCCGGACGGCCTGGATCGCGACATCTTGCCGGTACTTCAGCACGTCATTTCGGGCTACGAACCCAGCGATCCCGACCTCATCGCCGCGATCGAGCGGTTCATCGAGCGGACAGCGTCGCTGCAGGACATCCACGCCGCGTCGCTCGTCCTCCGCGAGTACCGCGTTTCGGAGGCCGAGTCGGCGCTCCAGCGGGCCCTCGCCTCTCCGGATCCGTGGCGGCGCGCTCCCGTGATGGCGGCCCTGGTCGTCAGGAATCCAGGACAGCACTGGCACGCCGGCGAGGCGTTGCTGGCCGCGCTGAAGCTCGAAGCGCGGACGGCGGAGGCCTGGGACAAGGATTCGGTCCAGAGGGCGCTCGCCGAGGCGCTCGACGGGGCCAAGGAAGGGTTCGAGTCCAGGGAGGAGGTCGGACTTCCCCCGGTTCCCGAGGCGTGGATCGAGGAGCTCGACCACGTGCCCGACGAGGACTGCGCCGCGTTCCTCGACAGGCTTGGACGGGAGTTCACCCTGGATCAGGCGCCCCTGCTCCCGCGCCTCCAGACCGCGTCCCTGGCCCGGAAAAAGGCGCTGCTCCGCGCCCTCGGGGCCGTGGCGACCGGCGGAACCCCGTTCTTCCATGCGGTATGGCCTTTCACCTCCGATCCCGACGAGGAGATCGCGGCGCTGGCCATCGCCGCGTGCGGGACCACGCGCTCGGATCAGGCAAGGATGCGGCTGACGGCGAGGCTCAGGGGCGCGATCGCGAGGGACGACGCTGCCGCCGCAAGGCCGCTCCTGACCGGCCTGCGCGGCTGTCTCCACGACGGCGCGGTGTGGAGCGCGGCGCTGTCCTTGCGCTGCGAGATCGCCCGGAGGTTGGCGATCGAAGGGCTCGAGCACGGCGCCGTCCTGCGCGGGCCGGCGATCGAGCTGCTGAACGAGGCTGCGAGGCGGGAGAGCAACCAGGGGCTTCGCCGGCGGATGGACCGTCTTCTCCGGGAGCGCTGACCCCGGTGACGGCGGCGGGGGCGTCTACGGCTATCACCATCCCCCGTGACGTGGTTGGGTCCGCGACGGCCCATCGCCCGTGACGTGGTTGAGTCCCGCGCCCGTGACGTGGTTGAGTCCCGCGATGCGAGGGACCGCGCGGACGCGGCGCTAGCGCCTCGCGGGGCCCAACAAGCGCCCGTCGGCCGGCGGCGTCGGCCCGGAGGGCGTCTCCAGCACGAGCTCGCCGCCGTGGGTCAGCACGTGCCAACGTGCGTCCGGCGGCGCGGGCGGCGGGGGTCCCAGCCCTCCCTGGACGTCCGGTGCGGGCTTTGGACGCACACGGAACCGCACCTGCCCGTCCCGCATCTCCATCAGCGTCAGATCCTGGTCGACATCCACGTCGCGCGCCAGGGTGAGCGCCGGCTGCCCTGGGCGATCCAGCGTCACATCGAGGCGTCTGCCCGCCGAGGCCGTGGGCGAGCTCGCGATGAGCGCCGCGCCCCCGGGAGCGGGAAGCGCCGCGACGCCGTCCGGCGCCGTGACCCGGCGCCACGCCTGCGGTGTGCCGAGCGGCAGCGGGCTGCGCACGAGCGCCTGCAGCGGCTCGCGCTGCCGGGCGCTCGCGGGCGGCGTCGGCTCGAGCAGGAGCAGCGTGCCATCCGGCGCCGCGGCGATCCCCTCGAGCGCCTCGGCCGGGGTCGCCTGGCTCCCCTCCGCATGCCATGCACCTTGCGCGCCCCGCACGAAGAGGACCGCGCCCCCGCTGCCTCCGCGGCAGATCAGCACGCCGATGCCGGCGGCGTTGTGCAGCGCGACCGGCTGCGGGCACCCCTCGGGCGCCGCGACAGGCGTCACGGTGCTCGCGATGTGGTCGACGACCGCGAACGTCGGTGGCCGCGTGAGGTGCGCGGCGCAGTCGCTGCCGGGCGGTCGCACGCTCGTCGGTCCGCAGATCCCGTCGCCGAACGTCGCGATCCGTGTGCGCGTCGGCTGTGGCCGCGGCGCGGCGCTTTCGAGCAGGCAGAGCGCGCCTCCGCACGAGACGCCAGCCTCGCCGATGAGCCCGATACCGCCCACGACGCCATCGTCGTCGCTTTTGCACGGCGGTTCCCGCCCGACCGCGGTGTCGCCGCGCCGGGGCGGCTCGGGCGCTGGCGGGACGACGGCCGAGCGGAACGAGCCGGCCGCGGTGGCGCGGATCGCGGGGGAGAGGTGCAGCGCGACGCCGAACGAGGGTCGGGCGTAAAGGCCAGCAGCGGCCCTGGTCCACGCCTGGCCATCGCGGCTCAGCACGGCGGGGCAGCTCGCATTGCCGTTCCAGATCCAGGATCCTTCGCGCTCGATCGATCGCGGCTGGAACGCAGATCGCTTCCAGGTCTTCCCGCGATCCAGCGAGAGGAACGTGTCGGGCTCCGCCGGCTGCTGGCCGCGCGCCGGCGCCTCGACCACGGCCGCGAGCACGCCGTCGGGTCGCACGAGCACCGCGCGCACCGTCTTGCCGGGCGCGACCACGGCCGAGGTGAAGCTGCGGCCCTCGTCGGCGGAGACGCTGACGCGCTCTCCCGCCGCGGCCGCGATGAGGGCGCCGGCGGCGTCCCAGGCCGTCGCGCCAGGCACGCTGCTACGCGGCACGAAGCCGCCGTCCGGCCTCAGTGCATCGCGGACGCCGGCGGCGCGGTGGAGCACGCCATCCGGCGTGGCCCCATAGAGCGTGTCGATCTGCGGGCCGGCGACGCCAACCCAGGTGAAGCGAGCGGGCAGCTTCAGGGGGCCGACGACGCCGAGCTTCTCGTCGACCGCGAAGGCTCCGCCCGCGGGGTCGGCGCCGCCTCCCTTCGCCGCGAAAATCGCGACGTGCTCGCCGAGGGCGATCTCGGTGTGCTCGCGGAACGGGTCCCGACCAGCCCTCGCCCGCTCCTGCGCTCCGAGGGCCGGCTCGACCCAGGTTGCCGGCGGGATCGCGGCGATCGGCAACGTCAGTGGGGCCGATGGATCCACGGCCGGCGCGCCCGCGGCGCGCGCGGGCGTTTCCAGCGGGGCGGGGGGGATGGCGACCGAAGCCGGCGCGAGCGCCGCGGGGGCCGACCCGGCGGCGGGACCACACGAAGCAGCGAGAAGCGTGAAGGGAAGGAGCGCGAGCCGCGAAGCCACCATGCAGGGAGGGTCTCCTGGTGCACCCTTACCAAGCTTCCTGACGGGAATCACCAGGCGGTGCGCTCGCGGCGCGCCGCGCTGGTCATCGCCTCGGCCATCTGCTGACCTGGACCCGCGCACACCGCGCACACCGCGAACGCCGAGCCCCGCGAGCCAATGCGGCGAACGAGCCGCAGGCGGCGCCCGCGCCTAACGCTCCTCCGGCGCCTGTGGCGCCTGAGCGAGGCATCCAGTCAATGACGAGCGATCCCGAGGCCGGCGGGGGCCAAGAGGGTCGTGGGATGCCTGGCGGCGTCCTCGCGCGGGGCGCGCCGTGACAGCCCTCCTGCTTCCGGAGATCTCCTGAAGATCGCGTCGAGGAGCACGCCGGCGAGGCGGCCGACCTCCGGGAACTCTCTGGCCCGGGGGCGCGGCAGATCCACAGCGACGCTCTCCACGACGCGCCCCTCGTCGAACACCAGCACGCGATCTCCGAGCAGGACCGCCTCCTCCACGTCGTGCGTCACCAGGATGGCCGTGAAGCGGCGCTGCGCCCACAGCGACTCGACGAGGCGTTGCGCCCCGATCCGCGTCAGGGCGTCGAGCGCGCCGAACGGCTCGTCGAGCAGCAGCACCTTCGGGTCGTGCACGAGCGCGCGCGCGAGGGCGACCCGCTGCCGCTGACCTCCCGAGAGCACGCCCGGGTAGTCGCTCAGCCGATCTCCGAGCCCGACGCGGTCGAGCACGTCGCGCGCGCGCGCGTCGCGCCCTCTCGGCCCGCCGATGCACGTGTTCTCCAGCACCGTGCGCCAGGGCAGCAGCCGGGGCTCCTGGAAGACGACGCGCACGGCCTCCCGCGCCGCGACCTCCCTCGAGGCCAGGACGCGCGCCGCGCCGCGCGTCGGCTGCTCGAGGCCGCACAGGACGCGGAGCAGCGTGCTCTTGCCCGAGCCGCTCCGCCCGACGATCGTCACGAACTCGCCAGGGCGGATGTCGAGATCGATGCCCGAGAGCGCGAGCCGGTCACCGTACCGCTTGTCGACCTGCTCCAGCACGACGCGCGCGCCGGCGGTCTGATCGCCCGAACCGCTCATTCGCTCACCTCGCCTCGAGCCGCTGCAGCGGCGGCTGCCACGGTAGGAGTCGGCGCTCGAGCCACCGCGCCAGGGAGTCGGCCAGCTTGCCGAGCAGGGCCCAGAGCACGATCGTGAGCACCAGGAGATCCATCTGCATGAACTCGCGGGCGTTCATCGCGACATAGCCCAGGCCCTGGCTCGCGCCGAGGGTCTCCGCGACGATGAGCACGAGCCACGAGAGCCCGAGCGCGAAGCGCAGACCCACGAGGATCGAGGGGAGCGCGCCCGGGAAGATGACCTCCCGGTAGAGCGCGAACCCCCGCACGTCGTAGACCTGCGCCATCTCGATGAGCTGCGGATCCACGCTGCGCACCCCGTGGAACGTGTTCAGGTACACGGGGAACAGCACCGTGATCGCGACGATGAAGAGCTTCGCGGTCTCACCGAGCCCGAACCACAGGATCACGAGCGGCACCAGCGCCAGCGCGGGGATCGCCCGCAGCATCTGCAGCGGCCCGTCGATGACCAGCTGGAGCGGGCGCGAGAGCCCCGTGCCGAGGCCGAGCGCGAGCCCGATGACGGCGCCGACGACGAGCCCACCGACAGCCCGCAGCGCGCTCACGCCGAGGTGCGCGGGCAGCTCGCCGCTCCTCGTGGCGTTCGAGGCGGCGACCAGCACCTCCACGGGCGACGGCAGCAGGGTCTTCGGGATGATCTGCAGCCGCGACAGCACCTCCCAGAGGATCACGAGCGCCAGCGGGGCCAGCCAGGGCGCGATGCGCACGCCGAACCCGCGCACCGCGCCGCCTCCGATCGGCGCTTCGCCGGCCGTCATCGCGCGCCTCCGCTCGCGGACGCCGGCAGGAGCGCCTCCTCGACGCGGATGTCGCGCGGGATGATCGCGAGCTTGTGGAACGTATCGGCGATGGCCTGCTGCTTCTGCACGATCTCGGGCGTGATCGGCAGTATCTGGAACGCGCGCCGGTGCTCGGACCGCAGGAATGCCTCGTACGAGATCCCCGAAGATTTCGCGAGGAGCTGCGAGGCTTCCTCTCGGTGCCCGTCCTCCCAGGCGCTCAGCGCGCGGTACTCGTCGAACACGATCTGCAAGAGCGCTGGCTGCGCTTCCGCGAACTCTCGCCGGACGACATAGAAGAGGCGGTTGTCGACGAGCCCCTCGCCGTCCTGGAGGACACGGGCCCCGGCGAGCTCGGCCGCTGCCAGGAACGGATCCCAGATCACCCAGGCATCGACATTGCCACCCTCGAACGCGGTCCGCGCATCGGCGGGGGCGAGGAAGACGACCTGGATGTCGTCCAGCGTCAGCCCGGCGCTCTCGAGGGCTCGAACCAGCAGGTAATGGACGTTGGAGCCGCGGTTGAGGGCGACGCGCTTGCCTTTCAAGGCCGCGAGCGTGCGGATCGGAGAGTCCTTCTTGACGACGATCGCCTCGGCCCTGGGCGCCGGCGCGTCGGTGGCGGCATAGACGAAGGGCACGCCGCCCGCCTGCGCGAACACCGGCGGCGTCTCGCCGACGTGGCCGACGTCCACGGCGCCCGCGCGCATCGCCTCGAGCAGCGGAGGACCGGCTTGAAACTCGACCCACTCGGCGCGGGCGTTCCTCGCCTCGAGCGCCTTCGTCAGGGCCTCCGCGCGCTCCTTGAGGAGAAACGGCGTGCCGATCTTCTGGTACCCCAGCCGGACCACCACCGCCGCCCGCGTATCCTCCGCCGTCTCCCTGGCGCTCACCGCCTTCTCGCCCGTGGCGCCCGCCTCGCCGCCGTCGCGGCCGCACCCGAGCAGCAACCAGCTCGAGAGAGCTGCGCAGCCCAGCAGCGCGGAGCGGACCGTCGTGAACGAGATGTACCTGCTCATGAGGGCTCTTTCGCCTCCTCTACAACCCACGTCAGCACGTAAGGATGATATTGATGATGTAAAATTGCATCTGCGACGGATTCGCGGAGTAAACCTTGGTCCAGCAGCCGCTGTGCCAGGTCCACGCGTGGCGCTCCGCCGGGGAGCACCCGTGGAGGAGCGGTCGACTGCTGCTCCAGAAGCAGTCGATCAGCACTCGGTGTTGCTAGGGCAGCAGCGGCCCGCCCGGCGAGGTTCGCTGGCGCCGCGGGCCCCAGCGCGCCGCGGCGCGCGGTGCGGATCGTGCTCTCGCGCGCCTGACCCGGCGAAGCACGGGCGAGGAGCTTCTCCATCGATGAACGTCTTCTGGTTTCTCCCGACGCACGGGGACGGCCGCTACCTTGGCACCGCCGAGGGCGCGCGCCCCGTCACGCTCCCTTATCTCCGTCAGATTGCGCAGGCCGCCGACGACCTCGGCTATCACGGCGTGCTGATCCCCACCGGGCGATCGTGCGAGGACGCCTGGGCGGTCGCGTCGGCCATGATCCCGCTGACGCAGAGGCTCCGCTTCCTCGTCGCCGTGCGGCCGGGCGTCGTGTCGCCCACGTGGGCCGCCCGCATGGCGTCCACGGTCGATCGCCTGTCCGACGGCCGCCTGCTCGTCAACGTCGTGACCGGCGGCGATCCGGCGGAGTCCGAGGGGGATGGAGTCTTCCTGAAGCACGATGAGCGCTACGTCGTCACCGACGAGTTCCTCGGCATCTGGCGGCGCGTCATGGCCGGCGAGACGGTCGACTTCACGGGGCAGCACCTGCGCGTGAAGGGCGCGAAGATCCTCTTTCCACCGCTCCAGGCGCCGCACCCGCCGCTCTACTTCGGCGGGTCGTCGCCCGCGGCGCACGCGCTCGCGGCGCGCCACATCGACGTCTACCTGACCTGGGGAGAGCCTCCGGCCGCCGTGGCCGAGAAGATCGCGGACATCCGCCGCCGCGCGGCCGCGGAGCAGCGCACGGTGCGCTTCGGGATCCGCCTTCACGTCATCGTCCGCGAGACGGCCGAGGCGGCGTGGGCCGCCGCGAACGGCCTGATCCGGCACCTCGACGACAGCACCATCGCCGCGGCGCAGCAGGCCTTCGGGCGCCTCGACTCCGAGGGGCAACGGCGCATGGCGGCGCTGCACAAGGGGCGGCGCGACGCGCTCGAGGTGAGCCCGAACCTCTGGGCCGGCGTCGGGCTCGTGCGCGGCGGGGCCGGGACGGCGCTCGTGGGTGACGCGGAGACGGTCGCGCAGCGCATGCAGGAGTACGCGGAGCTCGGGATCGAGACGTTCATCCTGTCGGGGTATCCGCACCTCGAAGAGGCCTATCGGGTCGCCGAGCTGCTCTTCCCGCGGCTCCCCGTCGAGCGGAGGGCTGCAGGCCTCCGCCCGAACCTCACGGGGCCGTTCGGCGAGATCATCGCCAACGACATCGTCCCGCACCGATCGCAGAGCTGAGGCGGCCGATCCCGCCCCGAGACGATCACCTCGTCAGATAGGCCTCCCAGGTTCCAGGCTCGGGAGCGAACGGTCGATCCTGCTCCAGGTCCCTCGCGCCATCGGTGTGCGCTTCGCTGCCGACGCTCTCGTCGTCCTCGCCGGAGCGTGGCTCCAGGCCAACCCATGAGGGTTTCTGGATCCTGAGCTTGAACACCGGCAGGGCGCCGATGAAGCTGCGCGTGGCCCTGCGGTAGATCGCCCGGACCACCTCGGCGGCGACCAGATCGGGCTCGTCGACCAGGATCTCGGCCGCCACGTGAGCGACGATGGGCGCGGCCATCGATGTCCCGCTCATCCTCTCCAGGAAGAACGAGTTCCCGCACCGCGCCTCCGCGGCCTCGGCCAGGGTCCTCAGCTCGTCGTCGCTGGGATCTTCCTTTCTCAGGACGTCGGTCTCCTTCACGGGGCAGATGCCGCTCGGGACCGTGGAGAGCACGTCCTCGCCCAGGGTGAACACCACGTCCAGGCCGCTCAGAGGGATGTTGCTGAACGCCGCCAGGTCATCATTCTCGCGCAGCGCGCCCACGCAGAGCACGTTGGAGGCGTCGATCCCGCAGGGGTAGTGCACGCGCGTGCTGCCGTCCAGCCAGGTCCTGGAGTTGCCGGCCGCGACGACGAAGAGCACGCGCGGGTGCCGGAGCACGGTCGTCCGGAGGCGCTTCGCCAGCGTCCTGAGCATCTCCTGTCGCTCGGGCGTGTCGTTGCCCGGAACCTCCCACGACATGTTGATCACGCGCGCCCCGTCCTCCACGGCGGCCTCGATGACGGCGGAGGTCTCCCGGGCCAGTTTGTCGACGGCATCTGCGGGCGGCTTCTCGTCCTTCGGGATCCTGTTGCTGGGCATCACCCGATAGGCCAGAAGCCCGATATCGGGCCGGTCATAGACCATCAGCCCGGCCACGTGCGTCCCGTGCTTGACGTTCCTGCTCAGCTCCTGCCCGACGTTGCGCGACGGATGGTAGAAGCGCGCCATCTCTGGAAAGGCATCGACGAGCCGTGAGGCCGTCTTCCACGCGGCCATGGACGCGGCGCGCGAGCGCTCGTCGAGCCGCTCGTCGTAGCGCGAGGTGCGCGCCACATAGGGAGCCGGCCACACGTCGTCGCCGATGAGGTCGCGCCCCAGCGCCGCCGGCGTCCCCGCGGCGTCCAGCGAGAAGTGCATGTTCTGCAGGAGCAGAGGATGGTTGTAGTCGACGCCGGCGTCCAGCACGGCGACCAGGACCCTGTGCCGCGCGTTCTGGCCGCGGAAGTCGCGCGGCGTCGGCGTCGGATCGACGACGGCGCGATCCTCGGGCGTGGCGATCCGCTGATCGTCGATCCCCGTCACGCATCCGCTCGCCGGGAGGAGCGCGTTCAGGGCTGCCAAGACGCCGATTTTTCCGGTGAATCGCGCGTGGGAGAATGCCGGTGATCCTGGGCTCTTCGCGTGGCTCATGGCAGCACCATCCTCGGCTCGCAGGGTGTACGTAATGCCCTGTCGCACGATGAACAAGGTTGTGCCGAGACGGATTGTTGTGTCGATTCTCCCGGATGTGGGGGCCGCTCGAATCACGATCTCGGAGGGGGCGATCCAGCTGGAGACGCAGGAGACGCAGGGGGAGGGGTAGGCGGCGGAGAGCTCGCCGGGCTCCCATCCCCGCAGGCGTGCAGCGCCATAAAAATTCAATTTCACGATAATTGCGCGCCAGCGGTTCGAGCTGGGCATGCGGCGCCCCCAGCGCGGCGAGTTCGTCCTGAGGTCGGCGAGGACGTTACGATTTTCTGAAGGGCGACGGGGGCTAGCGGCATCCAGTGACCAGGAGAGGGTTCAATGAACCTGGTCCGCGGGGGCCCGCGGCTGGGGCTTGACGTCTCCGAAGCGTCTCGACTTTCCCCGGGCTCGCTGCCTTCCAAGGCGGCCTGGTCGATCGTCACGTCGTGAGCTCCGAGCCTGCGCGTGGGCTCGAGGTCTGGAGCCCGTGACTCCACACACGCTCGCGTCCGGCACTGCCACGCGCTCTCTTCGACACCACAGAGGTACAATGCGCAACGTTCCGTTCACCCATCGCAGCGGGTTTCTTCTTCTCTGCCTCGCGGTCTCCGCCTGCGGCGCTGCGATGGAGGGTGAGGCGGACGAGGTCGAGACGATCTCCGCCGTCCAGCAGCCCGCTGTCATCGGCGATCGCAAGGTCGCGGCGATCTTCATCCGGTTCAATACAAGCCCGACTCCGACCTACACCGTCAACGACGTGCGGGACCGCCTCTTCAACAACGCGGATTCGACCAGCAAATTCTTCCATGAAGCCTCCTACGGGAAGATGAACCTGACCGGCCACGTGAACGCCGACGGGGACTATTTCGGCTGGTACACGATCAACGCGGCGCCCACGAGCTGCTCGCTGCGACCCACCTACGCGGCGATGGGCAGGGCGATCGCCGCGACGGCGGACGGCTATGTGGAGTCCAATTACCAGCACACGATGTACTTTTTCTCCGAGAGGCCGGCGGGTTGTACCGACGGAGCTGCAGCCCTGGGCTCCAGTACCTATTTTTACAGCCCCGCCGACTCTGGCACCTTCGCGCACGAGCTGGGACACAACCTGGGGCTGGGACACTCCGACCTGCTGAATTGCGCCGACGCTTCTGGGAACTGGGCGTCGATGAGCTCGAGCTGCGCGCAGCCCAACCTGCCTGCGTGCGCAAACAGCGGCCAGCTCAACCCGGGGAACACGAGCTGTGTGCAAGGGTACGGCGACTCGTTCAGCACGATGGGGGCGCAGTTCCTGCACTACAATGCTCCGGAGAAGGCGCTGCTCGGCTGGTTCGATCCGGAGAACACGGCGACCGTGAGCGCGAGCGGGACCTCCGTCGTCAGCGTCGAGCCGATCGAGGAGCCTTCGGACGGCGTGCAGCGGCTCGTCGTCCCCATCCCCGGCGGGGACGAGACGTACCAGGTGGAGTATCGCCAGCCGCTCGGCGTCTTCGACTCCCAGCGGTTCACGGCGGGTTCGCCGGTCGCTCGCGGAATCCTCGTGCACCGGGGCACGCTGGAGGGGACCCCGACGCGCATCGTCAACATGACGCCCTCCGTGCCGATCGACGTCCCTCATTATCCCGCGAACGTCTCGCGCGAGGCGCTCCCCTGGGGTCATACGTTCGTCGATCGCGACGCGAACCTGGCCATCTCGTTGCTCGGGGTCTCGCCGTCCGAGGCGACGGTCAAGGTGACCCGCGGCACGGCGGCCGCGCCGATCCCCGCCTGCGCCGACGCGCCCAGCCACTGGTACCTGAAGTGCGGCGCGACCGGCGTGACCTCGATGAACGCAGCGACAGAGCTCACGGCGGTCGGCGATGCCCTCGCGCTCACGTACCAGGTCAGCCAGGCCATCGCGACCCAGAATGGCGGAGACGTCTGCATGCTCGTCCAGACGCATACCGCCGGGCAGTCGGATCCGTGCACGCAGTACTGGGTGCCGGCCGGCGGCACGCAGGCGTCGGGCGAGACGAAGACCGTCTCGCCCAACCTCGCCGGATTCCGCATCACCTACCCTGCGTCCGGGAGCTACAAGGCGTCCCTCAGCGCCGCGGGCGCGCTCAGCGTCACGCCCTCTCCCTGATCCACTCGCCGCCGGAGCAGCCCCCTTCAGGAGGTCAGCGACGCCGAGCGCTCCCCGGGCTGGCCGATGGCAACCCGCGCTCCTGCCGGCCTCTGTGTCGCGACGAACACCCCGAGCCCGATGACGAGCGTGGCGGCGACCCCGAGCACCGGGAAGTACTCCATCCACGTCGCCTCGGCGCCGTCGGGTCGCGGCCAGGCGATGTTCGCGATGAGCGCGACCCCCCAGGCCACGGCCGCGGCGTTCAGCGCGAGCCCGGCCCGGCCCAGGGAGAACACCCCGGCCGGCGCCCCCGCGAGGCCCGGCCACCGGCGCAGCCGGCGGAGGAGCATCCCCGCCGTCACGACCAGGTACGAGAGGTTCACGAGCAGCACGGCCGTCTCCGTGATGAGCACGAAGAGCTGCGCCTCGCCGTAGTTCACGACGAGCATGCCGCTCGCGAGCGCGCCGACGACGATCGCCGGGGCGACGGGCGTCTTCGTGCGCCGCGACACGCGCGACAGCGCCGGCGCGCACGGCAGCGCGCCGTCCCGCGCCATCGAGAAGGCCAGGCGCGAGGCGCCGGTCTGGATCGCCAGCGTGCAGACGCACACGGCCAGCGCGACGTCGACGAGGAAGACCTTGCCCAGCGTCGGGCCGAGCGCGCCGACGACCACGTAGGCGAGGCCCTCCGTGGCGAGGCGGCCGTCGGTCAGGCTCGGCGCCGCCATCAGCGCCGCGAGGAGGAGCAGCGCGCCGCCCACCCCGGAGGCCACGACGGCCTTCAGGATCGCCCCTGGGACGATCCGACGCGGGTTCTGGGTCTCCTCGGCCAGCGAGCCGGCCGAGTCGAAGCCGTACAGCACGTACGCCGGCATCAGCGCGGCCGCGAGCAGGCCCGCCGCCCCGGTCCCCAGCGACGACGGCGGCCCGTAGATGGGCTCCAGCACCACGCCGGGGCCGCGCACCGCGCTCAGGAACAGCGCCACGAGCAGCAGCGCGACGCCGCCGAGCTCCGCCATCACGCCGACGTCGTTGACCCAGGCCATCACCTTCACCCCGGCCATGTTGATCGCCGTCGTCAGCACGATGAGGCCCGCGCCGAGCAGCACCGCGTTTGCGGCGCCGTCGCGCGACGTGAGCGAGGGGTCGCCTCCAAGGAGCTGGAACCCGCTCCAAACGCTTGGCAAGATCGCTTGCAGCGCGATGGCCGCCGCGGCGACGCTCACGACGTCGCCGACGAGCTTCAGCCAGCCCGCGAGCCACCCCGGCGCGCCGGCCCAGACGCGGCGCCCCCACGGGTACACCGAGCCGGCCACGGGGTAGCGCGAGCCCATCTCGGCGAGGTTGAGCGCGACGGCGAGCTGGCCGAGGAAGACGACCGGCCACGTCCAGAAGAACCGGGTCCCGCCGAAGGCGTACCCGATCACGAAGAGCTGGAAGACCGTCGTGAGGATCGAGACGTACGAGAAGCCCGCCGCGAAGGCGGACAGGCTGCCCAGGTCCCTCCGGAGCTCCTGGCGGTAGCCGAGGCGGGCGAGGTCCTCCGCGTCGCCGCGGTCCTCCGCGACGGACGCCGATGCGGGTGCGGCGGTCGAGATCGGGTCACGCATCGGCCGACACCCCCACGAGCGGCTGGCCTGCGCTGACCATCTGGCCCGGGCGGCAGCCGATCCAGCCGACCGCGCCGGCCACGTCGGCCACCACGGGGAACTCCATCTTCATCGCCTCGAGCACGGCCACGCGCTGGCCCGCCTCGACGCGCTGCCCTTCGGCCACGTCGACCTTCCACACGCACGCGGTGAGCGGCGCCGTGACCGGCAGCACCCCGGCCGGGAGGGCGTCCTCGGCGGCGGACGAGGCGCCCTCGAGCCGGGCGCCCGCGCGGCGCACGCGGTCGAACTCGCCCTCCGCCTCCCAGCGGGCGCGCTCGGCGTCGAACGCTGCCCGCTGCCGTGTCTGCGCCGCGCGGATCGCCCCGGCGTTCTCGGCGAGGAAGCGGTGGTGCTCGCCCAGGTCGAACGTGGTCTCCTCGATGCGCACCTCGCCGCGCCCGGCCACCATGTCGGCGCGGAGGTCGAGCAGCTCCTCCGGCGACACGAGGTGGAAGCGGAGCTGGTCGAAGAAGCGCAGGAGCCAGGGCCGCTCGCGCGTGGTCTGCCGGAACGGCCGGTGGCGGCTCCAGACAGGCACCGTGCGGCCGAGGAACTGGTACCCGCCCGGCCCCTCCATGCCGTAGATGCACAGGTACGCGCCGCCGATGCCGACGGCGTTCTCGGGCGTCCACGTGCGCGCCGGGTTGTACTTGGTCGTGACCATCCGGTGGCGCGGATCGATCGGCGTCGCGACCGGCGCGCCGAGGTACACGTCGCCGAGGCCGAGCACGAGGTAGCTCGCCGCGAGGAAGATCTCCTGGACCGCCGCGATGTCCGGCAGCCCGTTGACCCGGCGGATGAACTCCAGGTTGCTCGGGCACCAGGGCGCGTCGTCGCGGACCGCGCGCATGTAGCGCTCGATCGCCTCGCGCGTCGCCGGGTCGTCCCAGCTGAGGGGCATGTGGACGACGCGGCTCGGGATCCGGACCTCGTCCTGGGCGGGCAGGTCGGCCTCGACCTCGCGGAGCAGGTCGAGGGCCTTGGCCACGGTGAGGCGCGCGCAGTCGACGTGCACCTGGAGCGAGCGGATGCCGGGCGTCAGGTCGATGACGCCGGGGATGCGCAGCTCCTCGAGCCGCGCCATGAGCAGGTGCGCGCGCACGCGCAGGTCGATGTCGAGCACCGGCGGGCCGAACTCGACGAGCACGTAGCGGTCGCCGCTCTGGCGGAAGACCACCGCGGGCCGGTCGTCGCGCGCCGGCACGCGGCCCAGCACGGGCTCGCCGCGCGGCCGCCGCGGCGCGGCCGGCGCGGGAGCCGCGAGCGGCGCGGGCGCCAGCGCAGCCCTCGCCGCGACCGTGGTTGCGCCGTTCCCGACCGTGGTTGCGCCGTTCCCGACCGTGGTTGCGCCGTTCCCGACCGTGGTTGCGCCGTTCGCTCTGGCCGCGAGCGGCGCTGGCGCCTCCTTCGGGGCTCCGCCGCGCAGGGCCACGAGCGCGTCGCACCGCTGCGCCAGCGCGTCGGCCTCCGCGGGCACGATCGAGCGGAACCGCACCTTGTCCCCGGCGCTCAGCTGGCCGAGCTTCCACCGCTCGGCCGCGGCGACCGTGAGCGGACACACGAACCCGCCCAGGCTCGGGCCGTCGGGGCCGAGGAGGACGGGCATGTCGCCGGTGAGGTCGACAGCGCCGATCCCGTAGGCGTTGTCGTGGAGGTTCGAGGGGTGCAGCCCGGCCTCGCCGCCGTCGGTGCGCGCCCATCTCGGCGCGGGCCCGACGAGGCGGACGCCGGTGCGGGCCGAGTGGTAGTGGACCTCCCACTCGGCCTCGTAGAGCTGCTCGATCCCGTCGCGCGTGAGGAAGTCCGGCGCGCCGTGCGGACCGTCGAGCACGGCGAGCTCCCAGGACCTGCCGATCTCCGGCCGGGCCTCGGGCGGCAGCGCGCCGGGGTCGAGGGAGGGGTCGACCTCCTCGCCGAGGCGCAGCACGTCGCCGGGGCGGAGCGGCCTGCCGGCGTGGCCGCCGAAGCCGCCGAGGGTGAACGTGGCGCGGCTGCCGAGGTGCGCCGGCACGTCGATGCCGCCGCGGACGAGCAGGTAGGCGCGCGCGCCCGGCCCCCGCACCGGCCCGCAGGCCACGGTGGCGCCCGGCGCGACCTCGACCGGCGTCCACGGCGCAACCTCGGTGCCGTTCACGAGCACGCGCATCGCGGCGCCCGCGGCGCACACGATGGCGCGGCGGTGGAACACCAGCGTGGGCCCGTGCACCTCGCACTCGAGCCCCGCGGCGCCGGCGGGGTTGCCCACGATGCGGTTGCCGAGCCGGAACGACAGATCGTCCATCGGCCCGCTCGGCGGGACGCCGACCGACCACAGGCCGAGGCGCCCGGGCCAGTCCTGCACCGTCACCGCGCCGGGCGATGCCGTCACCTCGATCGTCGGCGGGCGGAACGGCAGCGACGCGAACGTGCCCGTGTGGTGCCGGACCCCGCGGAAATCGGGGTGATCGAGCGCGACCGCGACCCACTCCCGGTTGGTCTCGATCCCGCCGATGCGGGTCTCCTCGACGGCGCCGCGCAGCGCCGCGACGGCCGCGGCCCGGTCCGCGCGGTGCACGAGGAGCTTGGCGAGCAGCGGATCGTAGAGCGCGGAGACCTCGGTGCCGGTCTCGACCCACCCGTCGACCCGCACGCCGCCGCCCTCGGGAGTGCGCACCTCGGTGAGCAGGCCTGCGCTCGGCAGGAAGCCCCGCGCCGGGTCCTCGGCGTAGAGGCGGGCCTCGATCGCGTGGCCCCGGAGCGCCGGGTCGCCGCCCGCGAAGAACGCTGTGTCGCCCGCGGCGATGCGCAGCATCCACTCGACGAGATCGATGCCGGTGCAGAGCTCGGTCACGCCGTGCTCGACCTGGAGGCGCGTGTTGACCTCGAGGAAGTAGTGCTCGGCGCGGGCCGGATCGACGAGGAACTCGACGGTGCCCACGTTGCGGTAGGCGACCTTCGCGGCGAGGGCGCGGGCCGACTCGGCGAGGGCGGAGCGCAGCCGCGGCGGCAGGTCGGGCGCGGGCGCCTCCTCGAGGACCTTCTGGTTGCGGCGCTGCACCGAGCAGTCGCGATCGCCGAGGACGAGCACGTTCCCGCGGCCGTCGCCGGCGATCTGGACCTCGACGTGCCGGGGCGCCGCGAGGAAGCGCTCGAGGAACACCTCGCCCGAGCCGAAGTTCGAGCGGGCGAGGCGCTGGACCCGCTCGAACGCCGCGGGGAGCTCCGCCGGCCCGTCGCAGCGGGCCATGCCGATGCCGCCGCCCCCGGCGCTCGCCTTGAGCAGCACGGGGTAGCCGATGGCCGCGGCCTCGGCGGCGGCGTGGTCCGCGTCCCGGAGGACGCCGGTCCCCGGCAGGAGCGGCACGCCCGCCTCGACGGCGATCTCCCGCGCCCGGTGCTTGTTCCCGAAGGCCTCCATCTGGCCCGGCGTCGGGCCGATGAAGACGATGCCCGCGTCCTCGACGGCGCGCGCGAAGTTCTCGGATTCGCTAAGGAATCCGTAACCCGGGTGGACCGCGTCGGCGCCGGCGCGGCGGGCAGCGTCGAGCACGGCGTCGATGCGGAGGTAGCTCTCGGCGGGGGTCTGGCCGCCGAGGCGGACGGCGTGGTCGGCGAGCCGCACGTGGAGGGCGGCGCGGTCGGCGTCGGAGAACACGGCGACCGACGCGACGCCGAGGCGCTTCAGGGTGCGGAGGATCCGGCACGCGATCTCGCCGCGGTTGGCGACGAGGACGCGGCGGAAGGGCGGGGTCATGGCGCTCATGGCCGCACCACCACCGCGCGGATCGGGGTCGGGTTGAACGCGTTGCAGGGGTTGTTGATCTGCGGGCAGTTCGAGACGAGCAGCAGCAGATCGAGCTCGGCCCGGAGGTCGACGTGTTTGCCGGGCGCGGAGAGGCCATCGACGATGCCGAGCGTGCCGTCGGCCTCGACGGGCACGTTCATGAACCAGTTGATGTTGCCAACGAGGTCGCGCTTGCCGAGGCCGTAGGGCGCGGCGGCGAGGAGGAAGTTCTCGACGCAGGCGTGCTGGTGCTTTGTGTGGTGGCCGTAGCGGACGGTGTTCGACTCGCACGAGCAGGCGCCGCCCGAGGTGTCGTGGCGGCCGCAGCTGTCGTCGGTGACGGTCATCATCACGCGGCCGCGGTTCGAGCGGAGCCGCGCGCCGGTGGTGAGGAAGATGTTGCGCTGGGCGACGAGGGTGTCGGCGGCGCTGTAGCGCTCGGCGGTGTCGGCGAGGACGTAGGCGAGGAAGTCGACGGCCTGGTTGCCCTCGAGGTCGATGACGCGGAGGATCTCGCCGGCGCGGACGATCTTGGCCCACGGCGCGCGCGCCGGGACGATCTCGTCGGAGACGAGGGCGCCGGACAGCCCGGCGAGGGCGGGGTCGCGCAGGGCGGCGACCGGCTTCCCGGGGGTGGCGGCGGGGCTCATCGCGCGCCTCCTGCCCGGAGGCCGAGCGCGAGCTCCTCGGCGGTGTTCTCGAAGGCGCGGCGCGCCTCGGGGGTGGCGTTGCGCAGGGGGTCGTCGTCGGCGGTGGGGCGGCCGCGCCACGCGGTCAGGCGGACCTTGCCGGCGCGGTAGGTCGGGCGCGGGTCGAGGCGGTGCGGCACGACGGCGACGCTGACGAGGACGTCCTGCTCGGCGCGGAGCAGCACGTGGGCGCCTGGCCGGGAGGAGTCGGGCAGGAAGGTGATGGCGCCGTCGGCCTCGATGCGGACGCCCTTGAAGAGGTTGATGGCCGTGGGCAGGTCCCGCTCGGCGAGGCCGTGCTTGGCGAGGGCGAGGAGGAGCCGCTCCCGGCCGGAGCGGAGGGCGCCGCCGTGGGCGTCGCTGCCGTGGCGGGACTCGATCTCGGCCGGGAGGGAGGTGCCGCAGAAGGTGTCGTGGCGACCCGCGGTGTCCTCGAGGAGGGAGGCGAGCACGCGCCCCATGTCCGAGAGGAGCAGGTAGCCGGGGCCGGGATAGGCCTGCCACTGGAGCTTCACTGTGTCGGGGAGGCAGAGCCGCTCGATGGGGCGGTCCGCGCGGTGGAGCACGAGGGCGACGCAGGTGTCGCCCTCGAGGTCGACGAGCCGGAGCCGGCTGCCGACAGGGAGCGTGCGCGCCGCGTAACCGCCGGCGCCGAGGGTCTCCTCCCAGAGGACGTCGCGCGCTTCGACGCCCGCCGGCGGATCGCCGATCGACGTGCTCGGCACGGTGGGTTGCGTCTCGACGACGCTGCCTTCCTGGGCGCGCGCGTGCTCGCGCGCGGCGTACGTTGTGGCCGTTTCAGACATCGCCCGCCTCACTTTCGATAGAGAATCGAAACTACGGGCCGACTATCCGGGGCCGGGGTTTCCAGGCTGTTTCGCTGGGGTAAAATGCAGGCGCGCGCGCTTTTTCCCGGAAGTGGTGAATTTTCTCGGTGGCGGTGTGGGTGGTGGATTGGGTGAAGAGCGGATGGCGCAGGGGGGCGAGCGCGGAGCCGATTGACGCGCGGGAGGGCGAGGCGGCATGAGGGCGCGGTGGCGATTGCGCGGCTGCGCGATGGCCACCTCCGACGATGATGACGAAGACAGAGATGGCTCCTCCCCCGAAGACCGACGCCAGGCACAGCGTCGAAGGAAGGCAGCCGGCGGAGGAGGGGCGGACCGCGGGAGGCGAGCAGAAGGCCGAGGGGAGCCCGCGCCGCATGGGCCGGCCGCGCAAGGCGCCGCAGCGGAGCGATCTCGCGCCGCGGGAGCAGATCCTGCAGGTGGCGGGCCGGCTGTTCGCCGAGCGGGGGGTCGCCGAGGTGTCGATGCTGGAGGTCGCGCAGGCGGCGGGGCTCCGGCAGTCGTCGCTGTACTACTGGTTCCGGCGCAAGGAGCTGATCGTCGCGGAGATCCTGCAGCAGGTGAACCGGCTGCCGCTGTCGTACGCGCGGAGCCTCGAGGCGGCCGGTGAGACGGCGGACGTGCAGCTATGGCGCTTCGTGCGCTTCGACGTGCAGACGGTGTGCGGCTTTCCCCTGGAGATCACGGAGATCCACCGGTTCAGCGAGCGGGATCCGACGGCTTTCGCGACGTACTGGGCCGAGCGGCGCGCGCTGACCGAGGCCGTGGCCGCGATGGTGGGGCGCGGGATGGGGGAGGGGAGGTTCCGCGAGGTGGACGCCTACCTGTGCGCGCTGACGGTGCTGGCGCAGGACGAGAGCGTGCAGAACTGGTGCCGGCCGGAGGGAGGAGGGCGCGTGCATCCGCTCGCGGCCAGCGATCCGGGGGCGGTGGGCTACGGGCCGGAGCAGATCGCGGAGCTCGTCGCGGATCAGACGGTCGGCGGGCTGCTGGTGCGGCCGTCGAGGCTCGCGGCGCTCCGGAGGAAGGCGGGGGGACCCGACCCAGGTTGAGGCGACCCGACCCAGGTTGAGGCAGGGGGAGCCGACCGAGGTTGAGGCGACCCGACCCAGGTTGAGGCGGCCGGCCCGACCCGGTTGAGGGGGGAGGGGGGAGCCGACCCGGGTTGAGGCGACCAGGGGGCCCGACCGAGGTTGAGGCGGCCCGACCCGGGTTGAGGCAGACCCGACCGAGGTTGAGGCAGACCCGACCGAGGTTGAGGCGACCCGACCCAGGTTGGGATCGGAGGCGGACCCAACCGAGGTTGAGGCGACCCGACCCAGGTTGGGATCGCCAACCCAGGTTGGGATCGCCGCCGCACCAGGGCGCTCAGAGCGGGTTGAAAGGCGCAAGCCCGGGGAGGTCCTTCGGCTTGCGCCCTGCGGCGCCGACCGCCGGGACCTCCTTGATCTTCTCGCGAGCACGCCCCGTGCCGTCATCCACCACGGTCCATTCATTCCAGAAGTGACCGTCGACGACGAACAGCTGCGGGTGATCGAACGGCGCCTCCTCGAACCGCACCCGCTCGTCCGTGAGCGTCGCCAGGAACGCCACGAGCGCCTTCTTCTCCTCTTCCGTCAGCCCGAGCGGCTGAATGTTCGGAGCGAGGTTCGTCCCGTTGGGCCCGAACCCGGTCGTGTCGCCGCCCTCCCGTTCGCGCCGGCCGCCGCCAGCGTTGTAAAATTCGACGACTTGCCGCAGCGTCAGCGCGCTTCCGTTGTGAAAATAGGGGCCCGTCAGCTCGACGTTCCGGAGCGTCGGGACCTTGAAGGCGCCGTCGATCGTATCGCGCTCGCCCGGCGCGATTGGCACCCCTGGATCGACCTCGAACGACGCCGGCTCGATGCGGAAACCATCCGGGGCGCCCTCGCCCTCGGCCAGCAGCTTCCCTTGCCGCGTGAACGAGAACGGATGACCGAAGGGGTCGACCCCTCCGACGCCGATGTCCTCCTCGGCCGGCCGAACGCCAATGTTGTAATAGCCCCTGTCGTAGAGCGCGGCGCCGCCGTTCCCGACCCGCATCCGCGAGATCAAACCGCCCACCTGCGCCTCGCGCTGCAGGCGGGTGGCGGCGCTGGTGAACTCGGGGCCATGGTGGCAGTTGATGCACCTGCCCTTGCCCTGGAAGATCGCGAGCCCCGCGCGCTCCTGGTCGCTCAGGGCGGCGCTGTCCCCTTCGGCAAAACGATCGAACCGGCTGTTGTCGGACACGAGCGTTGCCTCGTAGAGCTGGATGGCGAGACCCCAGAAGAGCGAGAAGTTCGCTTCCGCGAGCGACCGATCGCCGACGCGCTGGTCCGACCGCCAGTACGCGTCCACGAAGGCCCCTTCGACGAGCTCTCCATAGGACGGAGCGAGCCCTTTCCCGCTCGGATCGCGGAGCTCGCCGAGGATGCTGTCCGTGGGGTCGACGATCTGGTCAGCGAGCGGCCTGCGCGGCAAGAGCTTCGCAGCGACGTCGGCGTACGTCCTCCCCTCACACGACATCTCGAAGGGGTTGATCGGCGGTCCCACGGCCTGAGATGCGAGGCTCGAGTTCTCCAGGTCGACCTTCTCGGGGACCAGGATGCCGTCGCGCACGGCGTGGACGGCGGCGTCCGGATCCCGCTTGCCGAACGGGTTCACTCCGTTGAAATGGTTGCTCGCGCGTCCATCCCAGAAGTTGCGGAAGTTGAACACCGCATTGATGACGGTGGGTGTCTGCCGCGGCTCGACGCGCCGCACGTTCACCCCTTGCACCTGGAAGATGTCCGGCAGCAGCGTGCAGTCGTCCTTCGCGCTCCCGGGCACGATGCCGTTGAATCGAGCATGGAACACCCCCTGCGAAGAGATGACGTCGTCGGCATCTGCGGGGAAGTCGCGGCGGAAGGTCCAGTCGCTCGCCACGAGCGCGTAGTTCGGTCCGCCCTTCCCGTCCGACCTCGTGGCCTCGAACCGCGTGCGCCGCTCGGGATCCTGGTTGTTGAGCCCGGGGTTGATCTGGTTTCTCTTGCGGTGGTCGGCGCCGGCGTGGAAGTGGCATGTCGCGCACGCCACGCCGTCGCTGCCGACCTGCATGTCCCAGAACAGCGCCTTTCCTAGGGCGACGGCCATCTCCCTGCTCTTGACGTACCGGGACAGCTCGCTCGGCTCGGGGATGGGGACGCCTCGGAGCGAGCCGAGGGACGGCGGCGGAGCGGCCGGCGCGGGCGTCGCGCCGTCGTCCGGCGGATCCGACGGCGGCGAGTCACCGCTCCCTGGCGCGACCGGCGACGAAGACCCCCCGTCCCCGAGCGACGAAGACCCGCCGCCCCCGAGCGACGAGGAGCCGCCGTCCCCGAGCGACGAAGGCCCACCGCCCCCGAGCGACGAAGACGGTCCGGGTCTTCCGCATCCCGAGCACGGAAGCTCGTGTCCCTGGGGCAAGCAGCCGGCGGTTGACGATAGACCCATCAGGACGCTGACGATCCACGCCCCGATCCCGCCCGTGCGCGGGTCTTCAGAACGAGCTCTAACCATCACGAGGAAGCCTCCTTCGCTGCTGCGCGAGTGAATGACAGGCGGCGCGCACCAGCGTCCTCGCGGGACACCGCGGGTCGCCGGCATGTTCGTCCGTCCTGCGATGAGCGGATGTCGTGAGCGCCGACGCTCGACGGGGTTCCGCCCGGCATCGTTCGAGTCTCTTCAAGCCATCCGATCTTCAGCAAGACAGCGCGTGTCCAGGGCGCGCATCGACGTCTCGTCCTGCCTCGCCTCGGCCGGGCGTCTCCTCGTGTCGCGAGCGCACCGGCTCGCGCGGGGGATTCGAGGGAGAAGACGGCCTCTGTCGAGGACCGGACGAAGTGGGATGAAGGGACAGGACATATCCCTTCATCGCGCCGTCACCGCGCCGAACAGGCGCGGCCGTGTGCGTCGCCGAAACCCTGACTCATCGACCGAGTTCGGGCAATGTCGTCGATGAGGAAGCGCAGGAGTGAGCCGATCGAGCCCGGATCGCCTGGTGATCGAGGCGAAGGCGAGAGGGCTAGACTCTGGTCTTCGAGGAGGCCTCGAAGGAACGGGAAGCGCGCCGCGGGAGCTTCGCTGTCCGTGCCCGAGGCGACGTGTCGCCGCGCGATCGACCCGGGCGGAGCGCCCCCGTCCTCGACGGCGCCCCTCGGCCGGCCTCCCGCGTCAAGGCGCCTGGATCTTCTGCTTCACCCACCGCCCCGACTCGGTCAGCTGGCCATCCGACCACGGGCCGCCGGCGTTCGCTCCGGGCCTGAGCGCGGCGCAGGACTCGGCCTTATCGACGACGGACCAGTTGAGCCAGCTGATGCTGTTGCTGGCCATGAAGTCGAGCCACCGCTGCGACTCGGCGAGATCCAGCGCGCCGTTGCCGCTGGAAGCGCAGGTGCCCCACTCGGTGACGAACAGCGCGAGGCCCGCGGACAGCGCGGTCCTCGCCTTGGTGCGCAGCGCATCCTTGTGCGTCGCGGCATAGAAGTGGAGCGTGTAGGCGATGTTGTCGTAGCTCGTGATCGGGTTCCTGGAGGCGACGTCCACGTCCTGCGACCAGTTCGGCGACCCGACGATCACCAGGTTGTCGGAGCCGGCGCCGCGGATCTCCCGGATCACCTCCTCGGCATACGACTTCACCTGCTCCCAGGTCTCGGTGTCGGGCTCGTTGAACACCTCGAAGATCACGGCGGGCTCATCGCCGTACTCGATCGCCATCTCCCGGAAGAAGCGCTTCGCGGCCTCCTTGTTCCGGATCGCGTCGTGATCGTGCCAGTCGATGAGCACGTAAATGCCCCTCGCGATGGCGGCGTCGACGATCGCCTTGACCTTCCGCTTCTCCGCGTCCGGGTTGTTGACGTAGCCGAGCCCCGATGTGTTGGCGGTCATCGCGGCGCGGATGACGGTCACATCCCAGTCGTTCACGAGCGTGCCGACGGCGGACGCGTTGTAGAACTTCTCGCCCTCCCACACGCTCCAGAACATGCTCATGCCCTTGAGCTGGAGCTCTTCCCCGTGCTCGTCGACGACGCGGTTGCCCATCACCTTCAGGCGGCCGTGCCGCTCCACCGGCGTCCTCGCGAGGGGGCCCGTGCCGGTCGAGGTGGTCGAGCTCGTGGCGCTTGAGGTGGTGGTCACGCTCGACGTCGAGGCATCGCCGCCACCCATGCCGCCGGCGCCGCTCGAGGAGGCCGACGAGGAGGTCACGGCCGACGTCGAGGCATCGCCGCCACCCGCGCCGCCGCTGGCCGAGGAGGCCGACGAGGAGGTCACGGCCGACGTCGAGGCATCGCCGCCGCCCGCGCCGCCGGCACCGCTCGAGGAGGCCGACGAGGAGGCCACGGCCGACGTCGAGGCATCGCCGCCGCCCGCGCCACCGGCACCGCTCGAGGAGGCCGACGAGGAGGCCACGGCCGACGTCGAGGCATCGCCGCCGCCCGCGCCACCGGCGCTGCTCGAGGAGGCCGACGAGGAGGCCACGGTCGACGTCGACACGCCGCTGCTGCCCGAGGAGGCCGACGAGGAGGCCACGGTCGACGCATCGTCGCCGCCCGAGCCGCCGTTGCCGCCCGAGCCGCCATGGCCGCCTGAGCCGCCATTGCCGCCCGAGCCGCCGTTGCCGCCATTGCCGCCTGAGCCGCCGTTGCCGCCTGAGCCGCCGTTGCCGTCCGAGCCGCCATGGCCGCCCGAGGAGGCCGACGCCGTCGCATCGACGCCGCCACTCGAGGAGGTCGACGCCGACGCCACGGTCGATGCGTCGCCGCCCCCTGATGTCGATTCTCCCGACGGGCTTCCGCACGCGACCAGCACCATCGCGGGCAAGGCGAGCTGCAGAAGGCCGCGCGTCCACTTCGGCCCGGTGAACAGTCCAGGGGTCAAGTCATGGCTCATCGTATTCTCCAAGGAAGGCGCCTCGAACGGCGCGCCCGGCCGCTATCGCGGGCGTCAAGCAAGGACATCGGCAAAGAAGGCGACCCGCTGCATAGCAGGCCCGGCGCGACGGGTGAAGGTGAAAGTGGGAGAATTACCGAGCCATGCACGTCTGGACGCGCGATCTGCACGATGCGCGATCCGCACGCTCCCTCGCGGGACCACGCTGCACCCCTCTCGTGGGCGTCTCTCTCGGAGCCTGCCGGCGCGAGGGACCGGCGGCCCCTCTTCCGCCCCCCTCTGCACCATGCACAGCAGAGCGGCGGTCTCCCGCACAGGAGACGGGCCCAGATCGGCGTTTTCGGCGCGCAAGCGCACTCCGGTGCGCTGAGCACCGAAAACGTCGAGGTGGGCCCGTATCCGAAGCGGGTGACCGCCGCTCTAGGCGCGTCGGAGGATGTCGTGCAGCGCGCCTTCCAGCCGGCGCTCGACGTCGGGGTCGTCGAGCGTCGGCGTGATCTCCTCGGGCACGACCCGCGCGCGCATGATGACCCGCGCATAGATGAACGCGTCGCGCGCGTTCGGAGGGTCCTTGTCGCCGATACAGGAGCGGAGCAGCTGGTACGCTCGGCCTTTCACCACGCCTCCGCTGTCCGCGCCCGCTCGACGGTGGTGATGATCCGGCGCACCGCGGCGGTCGCGGTCTCGTGCGCCGCGAACGCGTCCCGCACGACGTGCGCGGCCCTCGCGGCGATGCCCTCGTCGAGCGTGCCCCCGAGCACGCTCTCGGCGAGCCGGACGAGCGGGCTGATCTCGACCATGTCCCGCGTGAGGGACCGCGTCGCCTGCGCGAGCTCGGACGCGGCCTCGGCCGGAGCGGAGCGCGAGAGGGCCATGGCGTCGTCGGCCAGCTCGGCCGCGATACCGAACATGTCCCGGTAGCAGTCGACCGCCGCGCGCAGATCGTCCGGGCTCGGCGCGATATGCGGCGCCTCCGGCAGCGTCGCCGCCGCGCGCTGCGCCTCGGCGATCACGGGAGCGATGGCCATGAGCGCGCGCTCCAGCGCACGCGCGGTCTGCCCGAACCGGGCGAGGCGCTCCCTCGCGGTGCGGCTCGGCGGCGGCGTGTCGCTCTCCAGCGCCTCGATCCGCGCGCCGGCCTCGGCGGCGAGCCGCTTGAGGCCCTCGATGACGCCCGGCTCGAAGGTGCGCGGCACGAGGTCGATCACGCAGAGCGAACCGACCACATGCCGGCGCACCCGCACCGGCACACCCGCGTACGCGCGGATGCCGTAACGCTCCACCAGCTCCTTGGGCACGCGCTCGTCGTGAACGGCGTCCTCGACGACGAGCGGCTCCTCGTGGCGCACCACGAGCTGGCAGAACGAGCTGCTCCGTGAGGTCGCGCAGCTGACGCCCAGCTCGGGTGGCAGGCCGCGGTGCGCGCGGAACAGCTGGATGTGTCGGACCACCAGGCTCACGAGCGCCATCGGCGCCCGGGCGAGCTCGGCCGCCCGCTCGACGCAGGCGTCCAGGATGGTGTCCGCGTCGTCGCGCAGCAGCACGTGGTGCAGCTCGGCGAGGCGCGCGGGATCGTTCAAATCGGCCATGGGGGTGCTCTTGCCGGGGCGACATGGCGGGCTCGACCGCGAGCGTCGCCATGCCCGCGCCCGGCCCACGACCTTACCGCAACCCGGCGCCTCGAGCTGCCCCCGCGGGCGCTTCATCGGCTCGGTGCTCCAGGAGACACGACCCCACCGGCGTCCACCTCCGGGCGGCCTCGATCGTCCCCTGCCTCGTCGCGCTCCCGCGGCTCAGAGGCCGAGCTCGGATCTCGGGCCTGCGCACCTGGTGAGCAGGGCTTCGACCTCGTCGGCGGGATCGAGGGAGTACTCGTAGAATTCGCTCGGATCGAAGAAGGAATACGTGATTCCGGTCGACTCCTTGGTCCCCGTCGTGGAACGGTAGATGTTCCCCGCGGCGACCAGCGTGCCCTCGTCGTAATAATGAGGGCTCTTCACGGTGTCGAATACGCTGTTCTCGAGCACCATGTTGGTGCGGTTGCGCGCGTAGTTGCCGTAGGAGCCGATGCGCTGGAGCCAGTTGTTATAGAGATGGGCGCGGAGCACGTTGTCCGTGCTGGGATTGCGCTGGTTCAGGTCGCGGAACCAGTTGTGATGGATGGTCATCTGCGCGGTCAGGCTCTCCGTCCAGCCGATCCCGAACGCCTTGTTGTGGTCGCTCAAGATGCTCCAGGACACGGTGAGGTAGGAGGTGTCCTTGCGGCTGTCGATCATGCCGTCGCCGATGTGGTGGAGATGGCAGTGATCGATCCAGACGTGGTGGGCCGTGTCCATCTGGATCCCGTCGAAGTCCTGCGTCTTTCCTTCCCAGTCTCCTTCGACGAAGGTGTCGCCGATCGTCAGGTTCCGCAGGATGACATTGTGCACTCCGCCTCCCAGGAAGAACCCACCCTGGGAGATCTCCGCCGTCGCGCCGGCGCCCACGATGGTCTTGTTCGATGCGACCGAGATCTCCTTTCCCTTGGGGGACATCGTGATCTTTCCCTGGATCCGGATCACATAGGGCTCGGGCGCGCCGGCGTAGTGTTCGAGATCGGCCTGGGTCGTCACGGTGACCGTCGCGCCGCCTCGTCCGCCATAGGTCCCGTCCTGGCCCTCGCCGCTCACGCTGGCAAAGCCCTCCAGCGTCAGGGGACACCCCTCGCTATCGACCGTGCCGTCCGCTCCTCCGGTACCGCCGCCCGTGCCACCCGAACCGGCGCTCGATTCGCCGCCGCCCGAACCCCCTGAGCCGGTCGCCGAGCCGCCGCCACCCACGCCATCAGGGCCCAGGTTTCCACCGGTCGCCGAGCCGCCTCCGCCTGCTTCACCTCCCGTCGTCGCGCTCGTGCTCCCGCTTCCTCCTGCCAGCGAGGCAGCGTTTCCCGAGCCGTCGGGCCCTGAAGTCCCGCAGGCAAAGGCGAAGGCGAGAGGAGAGACAGCAAGGAGGAAGGAGGCGACGCGGCTCTGCGTCATGGCGCCCTGGCCTTTCTTTGGTCGCAAGCGATGAGGGTGAGGGGTGACGAGCGGCGCTCTCAGTCCGCAAACGTGGGTTTCCAGGGCGCGAGCATGTTCTCGACCGTGTAGCGCGCGGCCTCGGCCGCGCTGAGCTGGCTGGAATCGGGGGCTCGCTGGCTCGCCTTCGCGCCGGGTCCCGTGGTCATGTGCTCGGCGAAGCGCGCCGTCGCGAGCGTGTTGTCGCCCATGCGGACCCAGCCGACGGGCGCGATGTGCGCGCCGAGCTCGGTCCCGAGATAGGTGGTCGCGCCGTAAGGGCGCCAGTTGCGACCCAGGGCGACCGAGCCGGATCTGACGGAGCTGGCCGCCGTGGCCCGTCCTCCCAGGAACACGATGCCGAAAGGAGTCGATTCGTCCGTGCTCGGCGCTGTGATCGCCGAGCCGCCCGCGGCGTTGTGCATCGTACAGTCCTCGAACACGGCGGTGGCGCCGCCGAAGATGAAGTCGACGCTGCCCTCGATGGTGCAGTCCCTGAAGTACTGGGTTCCGCCCTTCACATAGAGGGTGTCCTGGTAACCGAGGGCCCGGCAGCGGCGGAACTGCACGCGGCTGCCGGTGACGAGGAGGGCCACGGCCTGCACGCCCGGGCCCGTGCTGTTGGCGAAGGTGATGTTCTCGGCGGAGACGTCGCTCGCGGAGATATTGACGCTGAAGCTCCCCGACGTGCCCAGCGTGCCTCCTGCGCCGTTCGAGGTGTTCGCGTTGTCACCGTAGGTGAGCACCGTCGTCTCCGCCCGACCTGTCTGGCCGCAGAGCGTCACGTGGGGACGGTCGACGACGAGCTTCTCGGAGTAGGTCCCGGGGGCGATGCGAATGACGGTGGGCGTCGTGTTCGATTTAACGACGCTGTTGATCGCGGCCTGCACCGAGGTGAAATCGCCCGATCCATCGCGGTTCACCTCGATGAGGGCTCCACCCGTCACGCTGTTGCAGTCGGACGTACCGCCGCCCTCCGAGCCACCGTCCCCTGAACCACCTTCACCCGAACCGCCGCCGCCTGAACCACCTTCCCCTGAACCGCCGCCGCCGTCGTCGCCGCCGGTTCCGCCGGTCCCCACGCCGGCGGCTCCGTCGGCGCCAGCGCCTCCCGAGCCGCCGGACGACGCCGCGCTGCCGCTGCCCGTCGTGCCGTTCGATTGCCCGCCGGAGGCGGCGGACGAGCCACCTCCGGCGGACGAGGCCGGATCATCGGCGCCCTGCTCGCTCGAACACGCGAGGGAGCAAGAGAGTGCGAGAAGGGAAGGGAGCGCCAGGTAGAAGCGAGGACGCGGCATAGGAAAGTTCTCCGAAACGGAAACAGGTGCGCATCACGTGCGCCTCAGGAGAGCGAGTTGCTCGACGAAGGTCAGACCCGCCAAAAAAGGGACGGTCCTCGCGGAGCCGCCCTCGGGGCCTCGCGCTCGAGGTGTGGAGCGGAGCGCTCTCGGCGCCGCGCGGCGGTGCCTGAGCGAGCTGCGCTTTCTGGGGCGGCCTGCTCCCGCCCCGCCTCTTTACTCGCGTGCGAGCGGCAGGGCCCAGGGCCCTCCGGCTCCGGCGCGAGAGATCACGTGGGGCAACGCGTCGCTCGCCCGCTCGGGCGCGTAGTCGTAGGGGGGCTCGAAGACGTCATCGGCTGGCTCCCCGTTCCCGCCCAAGTGAACGTCGCTCTCGTCGCGGTAGAGGTTCGAATCAGGGGCGGCCAGGAGACGCCCGCGGCCCGTCCCGTCGCTGCAGTCCGAGCGCCGCGTCGCTGCCTCGGCGTTCTCGAACACGCTCGCCTCGAGCAGCAGCTGCCCCTCACAGGAAGCCCCGACCGCCCAGTCCGAGATGTTCGAGAACACATTGTTGAAGAGGTGGACGCGCGCCAGGGAGCCGGTGGCGAGGGGGGCGCGCGTGCTCACTTCATCGAAGCGACAGTGGTGCATCGTCACCTCGGCGTCGGTGATCGTGCAGGCCCAGCGCTCGCGGCCGCTGCACTCGGCGTCGTTGCTGCCGTCGAAGTGGGCGTAGGAGAAGGTGACCCCGCGCGTGCCCGCGAGGACGTCGGCGAAGGCGTCGCTGATCCACCTGGCGGTCGTGTGATCGATCCAGACCCTGGAAGGTTGCGTCAGCGTGAACGCGTCGCCCGCTTCGTGCAGGTGCGCGTTCACATCGTAGAGGGCGAGGTTGCGGAGGATCACGTTCTGGCTCTCGCCGAGGGCCATGCTCACGCCCGGCAGCGCCGCGCCGCGCCCGAGCCCGACGAGGGTCTTGTTGGAGCCGAAGTGCAGGACGCGATCGTTCCGCGTCGCCCCGACGAGCGCGCGCTCGCAGGTCGTATCCCCGGTGAGGACCCGATAGACCGTCTTCTCGGGATCTTCCGAGCAGGTGCCTGGACAGACCTCGATGTCCTCGACCTCCGAGCCTGTGCGGCGGAAATCGTGGATGCCTTCGGCAAGCAAGAGCACGGCCGGCTCGTCCGAGCGGGCGAGCCTGTCGAGCTCGGTCCAGCTGGAGACCAGCACGGGTGTCGCCCCCGCGCCCCCCGTGGTGCCCTCACCAAAGCCGATCGCGTCGATCCGTATCACCTTCCGGAGGGCGATGGGCCCCCTCGTCCCGGGCGCGGGCCCGATCCAGCGAGCCTCCGTGCTCGCGGGGAAGGCCGCCTCTGGATCGCAGCCCGGCAGATCTCCAGCGCTCCCCAGCTCGCGCGCCGACGTCCAGCCGCTGTCGTCGTAGCCGGGAGCGGCCCAGTCGCCCTCCGGCGCGGTGCTCAGCTTCCAATCGCTGCCGCTCCCATAACTGCGCTCGAGCTCGTCGAGGTGGACGAGCGCCGCGGGGGTCCCCGCTGCAGCATGAACGCTCACGGCGATCACGTTCTCTCCCGGCAGCAAGGAGAGGGGCACGAAGATCGGAGCGCGCGCCGACTCGCTCGCGGCGATGAGATCCCCGTTCACATAGACGCGGAATGTATCGCGCGCCGTGATGGAGAGGCCGGGGCCCTCGAGCGCGCCGTAGCTCGTGCCGACGAGCGGCGAACTCGCGAGCTCCTCTCCCTCTCCGAAGGCGGCCCCGGGAGGGAGCTCCGCTGCGGGCGGCTCGCCGTCGCAGGCGAGCTCCGAGAGGGAAGGAGAGCCGCCGCCGACACCCACGTTCCCCGCAGGTCGGGTGGCCGTCTGGATGAGCTGGTCCTCACAGGAGAGCGCCCAGGCCAAGGCCGAGAGCGCGGCGACTCGGAGGAGCCAGGTGCGGCAGGAGAGGCGCATGGCGAACAGGGCAAAGCTTGGGGGCGATGTCCGAGAGCGCAACCCAAATGCTCCGAGTCGCCCGCTCCGATCCAGCGTCCTGGCGGCGGCTGAATTTTTCTGGAGGGTCGGGACGCCCCCAAGTAACTAGGAGAGAGTGGCTCAACCCACGCGCTCCGCCCCGCCGCCCGGACCCACCTTGGCCCGCTTCCCCGCCGACAAGCGGTCGGACGCGAGCCTGGTCGCCGGCGCCGCCGCCGGAGAGCGCGAGGCCCTCGCCGTCATCTGGGACAGGTATTCGGGTCTCGTGCGAGGTGTGCTCTACGGCGCCCTCGGCCCCGACACGAGCCTCGAAGACCTGGTCCAGGAGGTCTTCCTGGGCCTGATGCAGGGCGCCGCGCGCATCCAGGACGGGGGAGCCCTTCGCGGCTATCTCGCGTCCATGGCCGCGCGGCAGGCGGCGCTCGAGATCCGGAAGCGCAAGATACGCCGCTGGGTGGGCCTTTCCCCGAGCGGAGAGCTCCCCGAGCGCGCCCTCGCGCGCGTCGACTTCGAGCATCGCGAGGTGCTCAGCGCCCTCCACCGTGTGCTCGACAAGCTGAGCACGCGACGGCGCATGGCCTTCGTGCTGCGCCACGTGCAAGGCCTGGAAATGCTCGAGACGGCGGCGGCGCTCGGCGTGTCCGAGTCGACGGTGCGCCGTGAGCTCGAGAGCGCGCGCGCGTTCTTGCTCAAGGCGCGCGAGCCAGCCCTCCAGGAGTTCCTGTCCCGGTGTGAAGGACTTTGGCCATGAGCGAACCCGAACGACAGCTCGATCCCGTCGCGGCCCTCCTGCAGAGAGCCGCTCAGCTGAGCGTGGATTTCGCGCCCAGAAATCCGATCCGGGGCGTGAGAAATCCGGCGCTGTAAAAGGAACGCCTTGAAAGAAAGGCTCGGCGTGGCGACCCGTCCGGGTTGCTATGACCAAACGAAGGCACACGCCGAGCACCTCCAAGGTGCGCCGGCGCGAACTCGGGTTCAAGAGGAAAGGCGACGGGCGGCACCAGGAGCGAATCCGGCGGCCAAACCCTGCCATGATTCACATCGCGCCCACGGAGAAGAATCTGACGGGCATCGCAGGGCTTGCCCCATTCGGCGCCTTCATCCGGGAGCTTGGCGTCGACGCGGCCTTGAGCCGCAGGTTCTTCCGGCTGAAGTCGGGTCGCTCGGTTATCTACCCGATGGCCGCGCAGATGCGCCTGCTGATGGACGGCGCGCTCGCCGGCGAGGAGCGCGTCTTCGGCATCGAGGCGCTCGCCGTCGATCCGCTCTTCGTACGCCTCGCCGGCGGGGTCGTCCCGAGCATCGACACCGTCTACCGGGACCTGTGCCGCTTCGACGACGATGCGCTCGAGGCGCTGCACAGCATGGTCGTCGATCACGGGCTTGCCCTGGTTGCTCGCCGAAAGCACCGATTCGTGCATATCGACGTCGACACCACCGTGGAGCCGCTCTTCGGAATGCAGGAGGGGGCGCGGCCGGGCCCGAACCCGCGCTACCACGGCCGGCCGAGCTATCATCCGATCCTGGCGCGGATCGCCGAGGTTGACGCCATCGTCGGGGCCAAGCTGCGACCGGGCGACACGAGCTTCGGCGAAGCCGATGTGCCCTTCGTCGAGAAGTGCATTGATCGCGCGCGCGCCGCAGCTCCGAGTGCAGCCATCTACGTACGGATCGATGGCGCTGGGGATTGCAGCGCCTTGATGCACGCCGTTGCTGCGAAGGGATGCTTTTTCCTGACCAAGGCGCGGATGAGCCCCGATCTGGTGGGCAGGATCGCGTACGCCACCGGATGGCGGACCATCGACCGAGATGCCGACGGTCGTCCTCGACGGCAGGTGACCGAGGTGCTCTTCCGGCGCCGCGATTGGCCCGATGGGGTCCGCGTCATCGCCGTACGCACACGCGACCGGGAGAATGGCAAGCAGATCAACCTTTGGGAGGGGCTCGACTACACGGTGCAGGTCTTTTTGACCAACGAGCCGGTCGAAGCGCCGGAAGACGTCGCGGCGCGGTATGACCTGCGCGCGGGCATCGAGCCGCTCATTGGCGAGCTCAAGCACGGGTGGGGATGCGGTCGCGTGCCGAGCCACTGCTTCAACGCCAATCATGCCGCGCTGCTGCTGAAGCTGCTGACGGCCAACCTGATGCGCCGCTATGTGCTGGAGCACGTTCCGCACCTGGCGAGCTGGCGAACGCCGTGGCTGCGCCGCGCGCTGATCCTCGTTCCGGGAAGGTTGGCCCGGTCGGGTCGGGGCACGACCCTGCACGTGCCGACGTGCTCGCAGCTCGCCCGCTGGCTCAATTGAAAATGAAACCAGCCGAAATGATCGTGGGGGGTAAGGGGGGCGTGCGCCTTCGTGACGCTCTGGGCGTCAGCCAATTGTAGTTTAAACCGCACGCGCTTGGCCGAGCGCCGCTCGCACGGCGCCTTCGGCTCGCTCGTGCCCCCCTGGGCGCGAAATCCACGCTGAGCGAGCCGGAGCGCCGCGAGGCGCGCGCCGCCTTCCTGCGCCGCGTCGACGAGGAGCAGGCCCGCGCGAGCAAGGCGCGGGTGGTCGTTCGCTGGGTGGCTCCGCTCGCCTTCGCCGCGAGCGTGCTGATGGCCGTCTTCTTCTTCTGGCGAACGGAGCGAGGTCTCGATTACGTCGTCGAGGGCGCCGTGAACGAGAGCGGTTATGTGCGTGCGCCCGTCGATCACCCGGCCGCCATCACCTTCTCCGATCAGACGCGGATCCGGGCCGCGGCAGGGGCGCGGCTTCGCATCGACGAGATCAAGAACGAGCGCGGCGCCCGCATCTCGGTCGAGCGCGGCCGGGTCGAAGCCGAGGTCACGCACACCGGGCACAGCGATTGGCGCTTCGTGGCGGGTCCCTTCGTGGTCCGCGTGGTGGGCACGCGCTTCGAGCTGCTCTGGGACGCCGATCGCGAGCGGCTCGAGGTGATCCTGCGCGAGGGCGCTGTCGAGGTGGAGGGCTACTCCGGCTCTGGGGTCGTGAGCGTGCGCGCGGGGCAGCGCTTCGTGGGGGACGCTCAGGCGAGGACCCTGCACGTCAGCGACACGACGGCGCAAGGCCCCGACACGGCGGCGCAAGGTCCCGACACGGCGGCGCAAGCCGCCGACACGGCGGCGCAAGGTCCCGACACGGCGGCGCAAGGCTCCGGGCCCGCGCCTCCTGCAGCGCAGGGACAGCACGCCGAGGTCGCGGCGCCGCCGCCGGAGTCCGCTGCTCCCCCGGCGCCGAGCGCCGCTGAAACCCCGGCGCCCCTCGTCGCCCCGCCGAGCGCCAGACCGCCCTGGAGCAAGCTCGTTTCCCAGGGCGAGTTCCGGCGCGTCGTCCAGGAGGCCGAGGCGCGGGGCACGCAGAGCTGCCTCACCTCCTGTGATGCCGCCGATCTGAACGCCCTGGCCGACGCCGCCCGCTACGTGGGGCAGAACGAGCTCGCCGAGCAGGCCCTGCTCGCCCTGCGCGCGCGCTACGCATCGACCGCGGGGAGCCGCGCAGCCTTCTTGCTCGGGCGCCTTCACGAGAGCCGCGGCGCCGCCGCGCGCGCCAGGACCTGGTACGAGACGGCGCTTCGCGAGGCGCCGGGCGGCGCCTTTGCCGCCGAAGCGCTCGCGGGAAAGATGCGCACGGTCCAGAGCCTCGAAGGACCGGCCGCCGCGCGCGCGGTGGCGCAAGAATACCTGCGCCTCTATCCGAGCGGGGTCCACGCCAAGACGGCTCGACAGCTCGCCGCTCAGCCCTGATCGATGGTCCGGCGGGCACGAACGCTCCTCGTCCTGCTCCTGCTGCTCGTCTGCCCTCGAGCGGCGTGGGCGCAGCGCGTGCTCGTCGTCCGACCGGATCCGCGCGATTCCACGCTCTTCGAGGCCTTCGGACGGCTCTCTGCCGAGCTGGAGCTGCAGTCCTTCGAGGTCATCGTGCTCGGGAGCGCTGCGCGCTCGCCCGGAGCCGAGGAGCTCGAGCAAAAGGCGCAGGAGAGCGATGCCTTCGCGGCTGTCGCGCTTCGGCGCGACGGAAGCGGCACGGCCGCCGAGGTGTGCATCGTGGACCGCGTGACCGGCAAGACGACCACACGCAAGCTCCTCATCGATCCCTCCAGCGATGGCCCGATGCTCCTCGCCGTGCGCGCCGTCGATCTCCTGCGCGCGAGCCTCCTCGAGCTTGGCTCGGGCCAGGCGCCCGCTCGGGATGTGCTCGGCGTCGAGGCCCAGCCGCCCGCCCCCGAGGTGCTCCGCTTCTCCCGGGAGCCGCCCCGCTTTCACGTGCGCACGGGAGGGCTCGTCCTCTTCACCCCTTCGGTGGGCGGCGGCGTCGGCGCGCAGATCGGGGCGCACACCCGCCTCGACGAGCGCTTCCGTCTCGGCCTGCTCCTGGGAGGTCCCCTCTTTGGCGCCGAGTTCCGTGCAGCAGGCGGCGCCGCCCGGGTGCGCCAGGAGCTCGCGCTCCTCCGGGCCAGCTGGAACCTCGGGCAAGCAGCCGGCGATCTCCACTGGGAGTGGGGGCCGCTCCTCGGGATCGGCGCCTACCACCTCCAGGCCACCGGTGATGTCGAGCCGCCGCTCGTGGGGCGCAGCGAGGAATTCTTCAGCTTCGCCGCGGACGCGGGGCTCGGCGTCCAGTACTTCTTTCATCCGAGCGTGAGCCTCGGCCTCGAGCTCACCTGTCTCACGCTCCTGCCGCGTCCCGTCATCGCCGTCGAGGAGGAGCGCTCCGCTCCGCTCATCGCGCAAGCCCTGGGCACGCTCAGCCTGGGGGTTTCGTTCTGAGGACGCGTGGCGCGCCGCCCTCGAGGCGTCACGGGACGAGGGAGTTGATGTACTCCTCGAGGTTCGTCCAGCCGTCGCCGTTGCGGTCGCCATTGCGATCCTCCGGGTCGCCGGGGTCGAGCGCCGCGGAGACCTCCCACGCATCCGGCATCCCGTCCTGATCCGTGTCCCTGGGCGCAGAGCCCCCCGGGATGTCTCCAACGGCGTTGGGGAGGCCGAGGCTCTTCTCGTCGCTGATCGTGGCGCCGTCGGTCCCGAGGGACGCGAGCTCTTCCATCACGAAATCGTCGACCGGATCGCGCCAGAGAGACGCCCCGGCGTGATTCATCACGTGGTCGAAGGCGTCCTCTGCGCTCATCGCGGGCACGTCGGGGACCTCCACGCTCGGCGCCGCCTCCCAGGTCACCGAGCCGAAGTCCCCTTGGCCGAGCAGGCGGCCGTTCAGGACACCGTCCTTGTTGCTGTCGTACCAGTTGTCGACGGCATAGAGGTGGTACTCGGGCGTGGGGCTGTCCAGGGTACCGCCCTTCGTCTCCGGGCCGGTGATCAGGTAGTTTCCGACCATCGCCCCGTCCGAGCGTCCGCTCGTGTCGCCCAGGATGTAGCCCGAGGCGACCCAGTTGTAGACGACGTTGTTGACGAACTGCAGCGTCCCGCGGGCCTTGGGATTGCGGGAGTTGTTGTCGATGTACAAGGACCGGATGATCGACGTGGCGCTCGTGTTGACGATGCCGCCCGTGCTGTGGGTCTGGAGCCCCTGAGCGACGATCGCGTCTTGCAGCGTGATGTTGTAGAGCTCCGCCCCGCTCTCCCGGTTCAGATCGAAGGTGCCGTCGCGCCCCCAGCTCAGGGAGCAATGGTCCCAGATCACATCGTGACCGTTGGCCATGGTGACGGTGTCCTTGCCGGACTCGCCGATCTTGCCCATGCGAAACCGCACGTAGCGAACGATCGTGTTCGAGGCGCCCGAGAACGATGTGCCGTTCCCGTAAATGGTGATGCCGCCGCCAGGCGCGGTTTGCCCGGCGATCGTCTGATTGTTCTTGAACACAAGGCGGGAGTCGATCTTGATGACGCCGCCGACGTCGAAGACCACGGTGCGATGCGGCTGGCTGATGGCGTCCCGCAGGGAGCC
Source organism: Sorangium sp. So ce693 (assembly GCF_051521375.1). NCBI lineage: Bacteria > Pseudomonadati > Myxococcota > Polyangiales > Polyangiaceae > Sorangium > Sorangium sp. So ce693. The sequence continues at coordinate 7,308,536 of NZ_CP150347.1, read as the reverse complement.
GGGTCCCGAATCGTTCAGGTTGGTGACATGGTAGACGTCACCGCCGCGGGCGCCGGTGGCCATCCGACCGAATCCCTGGGCACCAGGGAACGCCCCGAACTCGACGGCGCCTGACCCGCCCGTCCCAGCGCCGCCGCCCACACCCGGGCTCGGCGCACCGCCGGCCCCTCCAGGTCCCGTCGTCACCCCGGAGGAGGCGTCGCTGCCCGACGCCTCGCTGCCCGGCGTCGCTCCGCCCGCGCCAACAGGATCCATCGAGGGAGCTCCGCCGCTCCCGGAGCCGTCGTGCGGCGTCTCGGAACACGCCCACGCGGCTGCGCCCAGAGCAAAAAGTGCCAGCCGAGAAAGGCTCGCCCGGCCTGGCAGGCCTCGCGCCCAGGTCTTCATGCCCCCGGAGTTGATCGAGCTCCCGCTCACCTTTCAGAAATCGTCACCCGCGGCGCAGGATGGCGTGCTGCGTCGCACGCGATATCGCCAAGGCCCACGCAGTGTTGCCAGTGGGCTCAGCCGACGCGGGCGCGTCGACCTCAACGCGGCTGGCTCAACGCAAACGCGATGCCGCTCTGGAGCGAGCCCATCGTGACGATGCTGCCCAGATCGACGCCGAGCGCCACGAGGATCTGCGCGACCTCGGGGCGAATGCCGGTGAGGACCATCTGCGCGCCGAGCAGACGCACGGCCTTCGCCGTCCGGATGAGCGCGTCGGCGACGTGGGAGTCCACGTTCGATACGCCCGTGATGTCGAGGATCACCACCCTGGACTGCTCGGCGCTGACGCCCTGGAGCAGCCGCTCGAGGACCGCCGCGGCGCGGCTCGAGTCCACCGCGCCGATGAGCGGCATGATGACGGCCCGATCGCTGATGCGGAGCAGGGGGGTCGACAGCTCGCGGAGCGTGGCGGCCTGGACCCGGATCATCTCGTCCTTCAGGCGGACGCGCTCCTCCTCGGCGCGCTTGCGCTCGGTGAGGTCCGCCGTCACGGTCGCCAGCGCCATGGGCTCCCCGGTCTCCGGGTCCCTGATCAGGAAGGAGTTGTAAAGGACCGGAATCGCAGCCCCGGTCTTGAAGTGCCTGAACCTGAACTCCCCGACCCAGCGGCCGTGCTCCATCGTCGCGGGCATGATGTGCTGCTCGATGTAGGGGAGGTCGTCGGGGAAGAAGAAGCTGCCGATCGTCACCCGCGGCAGCTCGCTCGCTTCGAGGCCGACGAGCTCCCGCCCTGCCTCGTTGAGGTACTGGGCGACCCCTTCCATCGAGGCGATGCCGATGAAATCCGAGCTGTTCTCCGTCACGGCGGCGAGCCGCTTCTGCTCCGCCTCGATCTCGAGGAGCTGCGCCTCGCGCTCGTGCAGCGCCCGGATCTCCCGCCTGTGCTCGGCCAGCTCCCGCTCGCGCTGGGCCAGCTCCTGCTCCAGGCGGACGACGCGCTCCCGCAGCGCCGAGGCGTCGCTCGGATCGAGTCGGCCATCCATGCTCATGGCGCTCCCCTCATGCCAGCTTGTTCACACACGCTCGCCCCTGCGCGGCGCCCAGCACCACAAAACGTGTTCCTGCGAACCGCCGTGTGTCCGAGGCGTGGTGAACTTATAGGCGAGAGGAAGGCCTACGATCTACTGGAAAGCCAGGTTGGATGGATTTGATGCAGTCGTGGCTTGCTCACGTTGGGGCCCAGCCATCAACATTGCAGATTTTCCACGCGGCGGCCGGGCGCTGCCGGCACGGTGCGCGCATGACCGTCCGCGCGGGTCACCGTGAGTCACCGCGCTACCGCAGGATCTCCTCGAGGAGCGCGTTCTTCGCGCCGCGGCGATCCTCGCCGAACGACGTGACGCCCAGGCCGTAGTACTGGTTCATGATGGTGAACCACAGATCGCGGAGCTGGCGATCGTTGCCGAGGGCGTCGTAGGCGACGTGCGCGTCGTTCAAGAAGACGCCGTCTCCGCCGAGGAGCACGATGGGCAGGTCGTACCCGTCGTGGTCGTGCGAGCGCATCTCGCTCATGTGCACCATGACGCAGTGATCGAGCACCGTGCCGTCGCCCTCGGGGATCGCGTCGAGCCGCTGCGCGAGCTGCGCGCTCTTCTGGTTGAGCCAGCAGTTGATCGCCGCGTAGTCGAGGTTGCTCTGCGTGACGATCTTGTACTGGCCGTTCTGGGTCGCGCGGTCCAGGTTGCCGGCGGCGTGCTGGGAGGAGTGGTAGTGCAGGCTGGCCTCTCTCCTGTACGCGAGTCCCACCTTGGCGCGGACGTCCTCCGGGATGCACCGGTACTCGAACTCGGAGCGCATGTCGTCGTGCATGTGGGTGATCACGCGCGTCACGTCGCATTGAATGGCCATGACGATGAGGTCGATCATGACCTTCGCGTGATCTTCGTGCTTGTACGGGCCGGCTCCCGTGTTGTCGTTCTCGTTGAGCCCCTCCGCCTGGCCCGGCGGCTCGGGGACCACGCCGGGCTGGCTGATCGGGCTGCAGCCAAGGCCCATCGAGGGGTTCATCGTCGACTGGACGCGGGTCGCGTTCTTCTCGATCTCGCGCAGCGAGTCCAGGTATTGCTGGACGATCTTGCGATCGTCGGAGCCGACCCGGTTCATGAGCGAGTTCGCGTCCGCGAGCACGCCGTCGATGACGCTCTTCTCGGTCGCCGCGCGGCGCTCCGCCTCGATCCTCGCCTGCTCGTCGGTCTGCCCTGGCACGGACCCCGCCGCGCCCGCGCCGACGAGCGCGTCGAACACCGCCTTCGGGTTGACCGAGCGCTTCAGCGGCTCGCTCGGGCTCTTCCAGGAGAGAACCTGATTGTAGGCGTAGCTGCGCTGGTCGAAGAAGCCGGGCTTGACGCCGAGCCCCGTCTGCAGCGACGGGATGCGGGTTGCCTGCTCCGGGCCTGCCTTCTGGACGATGAGCTGGTCGACCGAGACGCCGTTCCCCACCCACTCGCCGAGGTCCCGGCGCGCCTCCCTCCCCAGCTGATCGGCGTCCACGCAGGTCGAGAGCGCCGCGCCGAGGCGCGAGTGCGAAGGCTCGATGTAGGGGTGCTGCTCCGTGCTCCACGTGTAGTTGCCGAGGCGGCTGATCATGAGCATCTTCGACTTCACCGGCGCGAAGTGCTCGAGCACCCTCGGCAGCTTGAAGTCGGCGCCCTTCAGCGTCTTTCCGAACGCCGGGGCCGTCTCCCACCAGTGATGGGGCGCCCCGTTCGGAAAGGTGCAGAGCACGAACCGCTTCGGGGTGCCGGGCTCACCGCCGCGCGCGCTGCGCGGCGCGAGGCTCTCGAGAAACGGCAGCGCCAGGCAGACGCCCGCGCCGCGCAACAAGTTTCTGCGTGTCATCAAGCGTTTCATGTGCGCATCGCTCCTTCGTGCCTCGTCGTGTGCAGAAACAACGCGTGCGGCCTCACCGCGCCTTGTCCTTCGCTCGAAGGCGGAACGCATCGCTGGTCACCACCTGCTTCGCCAGATCCGCGATCGTGCCGCCGGCCCAATGCCCGGCGATCTCCTTGATCCTCGTCCTGTCCCCGGCGCTCGGGCGCCGGCGCAGGGCATAGCTGAAGAGCTGCTCGGAGGGGCACGTCCCCGAGCGGGCGGCCTCCACGAGCGCCGGCACGAGCCCGGAGATGTCCTCGAACGCCGCGCCCTCGTACACCCCCGTCGCGTCGATCGGGTCGCCGTTCGGGTACTGGGTCCTGTAGGCGCCGATCGGGTCGAAGTTCTCCAGGCTCAGCCCGATCGGGTCGAGCACGTCGTGGCAGCCCGCGCAGTCGGGCGACGCGCGGTGCTTCTCGAGCTCCTTGCGCACGTTGGTGACACCGCCCGTGTCCCCGCTCGCGGCGCCGAGCTCCGGGATATCCACGTTGGCGGGCGGCGCCATGGGCGCGCAGAAGAGCTGCTCCAGGATCGTCTTCGCGCGGGACGTGGGAGAGGTCCGGTCGGCGCGGGACGACAGCGTCAGGAACGCTGGGAGCGTGAGGAACCCCTCGCGCAGGCCCTCGGGGTCGTTCGCATAGAGCGGCTCGATCAGCCGGCTCTCCGGGTGGGGCGCCGTGAGGAACTCGGACCACGGTCGCCCGCCGGTCGTGAATTCGGCGAAGTACTCGTTGACCTGGTCGAGCATCGCGCCCTTCATCTCATCGTTCCAGCTCGGGAACTGGCTCGTGTCGGCGTTGTGGCTGGGGAGCGTGCGCGTGCCGAGCCACTGCCCGAAGAAGTTCTGGAAGAAGGCGGCGCTCTTCGGGTCGTCCAGCATGCGGTCCACCTGCTGCTCGAGCTCGCCCGCGGTGGCCAGCTCATCGCTCTCCGCCGCGTCGAAGAGCTCCTCGTCCGGGAGCGAGCTCCAGAGCAGGTACGAGAGGCGCGACGCGACCTCGTAGCCGTTGAGGGCGCCCGGCGATCTCGCCGAGTCGGGGCCCAGCTCGATCCGGAGGATGAAATGCGGCGACGTGAGCACCGTCCGGACGACGTGCTGCACCGCCTCGACGGGGGACATCTCGAGGGTGGTCCGCGCGTCGTCGTACTGCGCCGCGTACCGGTCGACCTCCGCCGCCTCGAGCGGGCGCCGGAACGCGCGCAGCCCGAAGCGCTGGATGATCTCGCGTGCGCACCGGTCGTCCGTGCTCTCTGCCGGGTCGCACACGAGGATCTTGGCGCGCTGCTCCTCGTGCGAGAACGCGTCCTCGGCGAGCGTCCTGGCGGCGTCGTAGTACCCCTGGACCAGGACCTGCGAGAGGTTCGAGAGCGCGTTGACGTTTGCGTCGAAGCCCTTCGCGCCGAAGGCCGGGAATCCGTCCGCGGGCCGCAGGCCCGTTCCCAGGAGGTGGGCGACGGTGGAGTTGTACTCCGACGCTGTCATGTGGTGCAGAGGCATCCTGTCTACAGCGATGGCGGCACCCTGGTCCGGGGTCTGCCCCGGACTCTGCTCGGAAGAGTCATCACCCCCGAGGGTGCCAGTGCACGAGATGCTCAGGAGGCATCCCCCGGCAGCGATCCAGGGACTCGCGAACACTCGGTCCAGTCTGAATGTCATCGTCGGCTCCCGCGTGTGGAATCGGCAGTTTCGTCTTGTGACCGGAGCGCGCTGTTTTCGTGATCAAATCGACCGGGTGCGGGCATAAACGCGAAGATCGCGGCGGGTCGTATGAATCCAGGGTCGGCGGCAAGCGGCATCGGCCAAGCGCCTGCTCGACCTGCGCGCTCGGCGCGAGCGCGCCCTCCACGGCCGCGCGCATCGACCGCCTGTCCTCGTCGGTCGGCTCGTCCGCGTCGCGAAGGGGCGCTCAAGAGCGCCCGCTCGCCGGTCCCCAGCTCATCCATGGCGGCCTCCTCGGATCTTGGCGTGGTGGCGGTGCACCGCGTCGGAAAATGCCTGTCGAGCGGCCCTCAGCCGCGCATACACGGTGTTGACGTTGACCCCGATCCCCTGCGCGATCTCCGACGCCGGAAGCTCTTCCAGCTCGGCGAGGAGGAGCACGACGCGCTTCTCCTCGTCGAGCGACGCCAGGAGATCGTGCACCACGCGCGCGGCCTCCGCCCTCTTCATGGCCTCGTAGGGGCTGAGGTCGCTCGGCCCCGCGAGCTGCTCGGGATCCACGATCTCTCCTGTCCCGCGGTGGGCCGGGCACTGGCGGCGCTGCGCTCTCCGGTGGGCCTGTACGACGTTGACCACGATCCCGAAGACCCACGTCTTCAGCGACGAGCGGCCCCGGAACTCCGGGAGCCGCCGGTGCACGACGGCGAACACCTCCTGGCATACGTCCTCGTGCGCGGAGGCGTCCGCGACGAGGCGGCGCACGGTCCGCCAGACCAAGGGGAAGATCTCCTCGTACACCTCTGCGAAGTCGAGCGGCGCGGCCTGTACGCCGGCCGCGGAGACCGCGTCGGCGGGCGGAGGCGTCGACGGAGCGATCGCCGCGCGGGCGGTCACGGGCTGCACCTTGCCGCCGGTAGCATCGGAGCTCGCCAAGATACCCTACCACACGCGGGGGCCCGCCAGCCGCAAGCATGCCAATGCGCCGCGACGAGATCGACGCGGCAGCCGTCGCAGGTGGCGAGGGAGGCGTCGATGTACGCGAACGGATCCGTCTTTCGGCCGCCGCCGTAGAAATCCATTCTGTGCGAGCCTCCCGGATACCAGAACCTAGCCATGCACCGAAGAGTGCCGCCTTCACCTTGCGAGGCTCGCTCGTCCGAATCTACTGCTCCGAGCTCGCCCTTCGAGAGGGGTTGCAATCCGCATGGAACATCTCCCCCGTTCCTGGCTCAACCTCTCGAGAGCGCGGCATGGACGGCCCTCTCGGGCGGGCCGGGTTTCAACAGGACAGCGCCGCGCGTCAGGGGCGGGGAGAGGGAGACATTGATGATAAAGCGATGCTATTCAACAGATGAACCGCCGCTGTAATCGCTGCTGCACAAAGGATGATACCGGCCAGGACTGCGATTCCAGTCGCGGGCCATTGATTGAGCTCACCGTGACTCGCATCCGCGACGACCGAGCGAATCCATGGCGATGTCGTTCGGGACATGAAGGTCTCGGTGCGCATACCGACCCCTTCAGCGGGGAAGCAAAAGGATACCCGCTGGGGCCGATTGTGAACGCTCACATGCGCAGTGTCAACTCCTATCGGCGGGACCGCGGAGCTCCTCGATCCTGGGGAGGACACGGCTGGCGGGGCTCCTCCGGAGCGCCGTGTCAAGAGCAGCGGGCGGCGGACGTCAGGGCACAGGATAGCGTCGCTTCCCGTCGAGCAGGCTGGGCTCGGCGATCTTCTGGGCTCACACACGGGACGGGGGGGGCGCTGGCTGCAATACACTCGGCTCGGAAACCTCGGCTCGGAGCCATGCGCGCCCTCGTCCTGAGAGCCCCGAAGAGTCCGCTCGTGCTGGAGGATCGGCCCGCTCCGCGGCCTGGTCCCGGTGAGGTGCTGCTCCGCGTGCGCGCCTGCGCCGTGTGCCGCACCGATCTGCACGTGGTCGACGGCGAGCTGCCGGACGCCAGGCTGCCGCTCGTGCCGGGGCACCAGATCGTGGGCGAGGTCCTCGAGGAGGTGCCCGCGGCGGGCGAAGGGCCGCGGTTCGCGCTGGGCGCGCGCGTGGGTGTGCCCTGGCTCGGCTGGACCTGCGGCGTGTGCGCGCATTGCCGCGCAGGGCGGGAGAACCTCTGCGACCGGGCGCGCTTCACCGGGTACCAGATCGACGGCGGGTATGCGGAGCTCGCGGTCGCGGACGCGCGCTTCTGCTTCCCGATCCCCGACGGCTTCCCCGACCTCTCGGCCGCGCCGCTGCTCTGCGCCGGGCTCATCGGGTACAGGACGCTGCGTCTGGCGGGGGACGCCGGGCGGATTGGCATCTACGGGTTTGGCGCCGCCGCGCACCTCGTGGCGCAGGTGGCCCGCTTCGAGGGTCGGCGCGTCTTCGGGTTCGTCCGGCCGGGCGACGACGCGGCGCGCGCGTTCGCGCTGTCGATGGGGGCCGAGTGGGCAGGCTCTTCCTTCGATGCGCCGCCCGAGGAGCTCGACGCGGCGCTGATCTTCGCCCCGGCCGGCGAGCTCGTGCCGGCCGCGCTGCGCGCCGTACGCAAGGGCGGCGCCGTGGTCTGCGGGGGAATCCACATGAGCGACATCCCCTCGTTCCCTTATTCGCTCCTGTGGGGCGAGCGGGTGCTGCGGTCGGTGGCGAACCTGACGCGCAGGGACGGCGAGGAGTTCCTCGCGCTCGCGCCGCGGGTGCCCGTGCGGACGGAGGTCAACGTCTACCCGCTGCTGGCGGCCAACGAGGCGCTCGACGATCTGCGGAACGGTCGCTTTTCGGGGGCAGCGGTGCTCGTGCCGCCGTGAAACCAGCTCCCCGAGCGCCGCGCCGATCAGCCGTAGGAGGTGTGCTGTCTGGGACGTGTCGGCGATGCGCTCGCGACGCGTGACTCAGGCGCAGCCTGGTATTCGTTCCAACTTTGTCCGGATACGTAGTTAGTCCAACAAGTCAATTCCACGGAGGCGCCCAAGGACCTAAGCTGGCCAGGGGGGGTGTTGCTCATGATGGTTCGAAGCGTCCTGGTTCTGTGTCCTGCCATGATGACGTCGCTGGCCGCTTGCGTGGGCGTGCAGGAGGGGGAAGAAGGGGAAGAAGACGATGTCGGCGTTGTCGAGCAGGCCGCTTTCGTCGAGAACGCGCTGACGTCGAACGCGCTGACGTCGAACGCGCTGACGTCGAACGCGCTGACGTCGAACGCGCTGACATCGAACGCGCTGACGTCGAACGCGCTGACGTCGAACGCGCTGACGTCAAGCGCGCTCCGGGATCCGCTCGCGCGCCAGCTGCTCAAGTACGTCGTGAGCTGCGCCCTGCCGAGCGGCGCGCGCTTCGATATCAACATCGATGGCGTCGTCTATGCATTCGATGGTGAGCTCGGTCTCCACAAGAGATGGGGCGACAAGGACGGCTCCTGCGACAACGCGTGCAAGGCCTGGGTGTCCGCATGCGTCCTGTCCAGGATCAATCACCTCGGGATCGCGACCCCGATCTCGATGCGAGGGAACAGGTGCGAGCTGTCCTCCGACTCCACGGAGCGGACGGCGTACTCGAACCGCGAAGGGGCATACTATGGCAACATCTTCGCGAGCCCGCCGAACTACTACGCCTGCGTATCGCCCGAGAAGACCTCGATAGAGCGTGTGTGCGGGGCATCGCTGGACGACTGCGCTCTCAGGGTCGTCGGCAGTTGCCGCGACGCGTGCGACAAACCGCAAAGCGATGGAAGCTACCCGAACTGCCGCGATCGCGCCCGCGATTCGTACGGCAAGTTCCCGAGCGGCACGATCTCCTACGCCGGCTCGGTCACCATCTTCTTGAAGTAGAGGACGCGACGGCGGGCGCAGGGCGCCCCAGCGGCGCTCAACCCGTCCCCGCCCGCGCGACGAGCACCGCCTCGGGGCCGGGCGGCTCGGCGAGACCGTCATGGATCCAACGAGGAGATGTCCTCGTCGAACGCCGCCTCGGCCTCGCCGAGCGCGACGTCTTCGACGTCGCTCGGGAGCAGCGCGGGTACCTGGACGTGGCGGGTAGGCACGGGCGCCGCAGGGAGGTTGAGCCTCAGCGACTGTTTCATCTCTGTGAGCGTCCTCAGGAACATCGTGAATAGCTCTTTCATGAGGACCTGGTATACCGGCGCGCGCGCCGCGCTCGTATACCCGACGGCCAGCGATGCTCCATGGTATAAAAACGGCGCAGGCGCCGTGACCTCGTAGCCCGGGCTGTCAGCGAGCACCATCCTCAGATCTTTCAGCGGGCATGATCGCACCACGAGGTTATGCCCCGGGGGGATGCGATCCTTGATGGAGGCCCATGTCGTGCACGCTTGCGTCAACCACTGGCCTTGGTCGGAGGCCTGCCTGAGTTTGTCGCCAATATAGTTCGCGCCCGCGAGCAATCGTCCATATTCGATGCCGCCGCCGAGGTCGCCGAAGAGGTCCGCCATGGTGAGCTCGCCGTCGACGACCTCCTGGAGCTGGATCAGGGTGACGGGGATCATGGCGCGCGCGTGCCGCGGCTCCGCGACGAAGAGGATCGCGGCCATGGAACACAGGAATTCCATCATGGAGAGCTTGACGTCGATCTTCTTGGCGTGGTTCGAGAGCCACCATTTCTCGCTGAACTGCAGCGCGCTGGTGCTCTGGTCGAGCCTGACCCCGCGCAGGAACCGCGCCTTCACGCCCTCAAGCGGCACGACCTGTCGTTGCACGTCCAGCGACGGCATCTCTCCCTCCACGAGGCCGATGAGCACGCGAGCTATTATTTGCTGGTCTTGCGGAGAAAAGCGCGCGAGCCCTTGCCAGATCTCGTTGTATGACAGGTCGAGCACGCGCACCTGCCAGCGGGCATCCGTGGCGCCGACGCAGGGCGTGACGATGCGCGTGGTGCCCTTGCCCGAGGAGTCCTTCTGGTTGATGGCCAGCACGGAGCAGAACGGCCAGTTCAGGATGGTCGCGTGGTGCATCGTGCGGTCTGGGTGCTGCGCGTGCACCGCGTTCACGGCCTTTCGGACCTCGATCAGCTCCTCCGTGGCGCCGAGCAGACCGCTCTTGCCGACGTCGATGACGTGGCATCGTTTTACTTGCAGCAGCGGGGTCTCTCCCCTGTGCGCGAGGCGCGTGAACTTCTTGACGAGGCGAATCTCCCAGGGCTTCGTGTCGGCCTCCTCGATCCAGGGCATCGAAAAGAGGTTCCTCTTGTGGACGTGGAGGACGTCCTTGACGTGGAGGATCTGTGAATTGAGCATCTGGCAGCAGACGAACTTCATCTGGGGCGAGCTCCGGAAGGCTTCGTAGAGCTCGTGCCAGTGCTTGGCCTCCTTCAACGCGAGGAGCATCGCGAGGAGGTCATTGGGGGACGATGCGCCCAGGGTAGAGCCGAACAGATTGGTGACCATCTCTTGAAGCGCCGCCGGCGGCGGAGCGCCGATGATCCTCATCATGCCGTGGATGTATTCGGATCGGAGCAGGGGTTCGAAGTCCTCGTCGTCCTCGTCGGGTGGCTCGACGAGCCGAGGCGATTGGAGGTGGCCACCCGCGTACTGGAACGTCCAGATGGGGAACCGGCCGACGGCCTGCAGTTGCTCGATCACGGCGAGGTCGCATCCATGGGCGCCCAGGTGGTTCTTTTCCTTGCCGATCTTTGCGCGCTTGCAGCAGAACCACCGATTGCATTTCGCGCATTGCGCGACGGCAGGGTTCGTGCACGGCCGGCTGCTGGCGCCTAGCACGAAGGCGCATCTTCCGCAGGGGTGCGCGGCCTCGTCGCGGTGGTCGCCGCAGACGAAGGTCTTGCAGGTAGTGCATTTGAGGGGGGTGCGCTCGCGGCATGTCAAAACCGAGCATTGTCCCCTGTTGACGCAATCGTGCGATGCGGTGCTTTTGTGGCGTCGACATAGGGGCTCGTGGCAGCGATCGCAGGAGAGCGCCGTGAGCGCTTCGCAATGGACGCACTGCTTCACGTCGTCCGGTGCGTGTGCGTTCGCGTGGTCGCCGGCGTGGGGCGCGCAATGAATCTGGCCGCAGAGGCGGCACGAGCTCGTCGCCGTCGTGGGACAGCGCGGCTGTGCGCAGTGCGGGGAATCGATGTGATTATGATGATTGATGCAAAGGAAGTGGCTGCACTTGGGGCATGGAGCCGCGGCGGTACCGTGGCAGACAATACAAGTCTGGCCACACGCGCCGCTGTTTTGGTGCCGGAGCAGGTGATGGCTGCAATAGCTTTTCCCGCAAGAGCAGCGGGCTCCTGGCTTTTCGCAGGCGCCGCACGAGGTGTGATTGTATTTGTTGTGCGGGATGGAGCATTCGTGGCACAGGACCATGGCGCACGCAGCGCATTTCTGCACGACCACGCTGTCCCGACTGCAGGTGCCGCAGATCTTTTTGCAATTGTGGTTGTGAAGGTGCGCCAGCGCCGTGCAAAAGTGCTTCTTGCAGCCGTCGCACTTCTTGACGGTGAAGGTGGTGCCGCAGTCGGGGAATTGACATTTGGGCATGACGGCCTCGTCCTTGTGCCGCGAATGGGCTACGGCTCCGCGAGCGGGATGCCTGGCCCGACGATCGCGGCCTCGTGAAAATCCAGCTCGGTCGCCTCCGCGAGGACGTGATCGATACGCGCTTCGGGCGGCACGCGCGGATCGGCGAGGAGCGCGCGCAGGCGCGGGTGCTCGTGAAAGCGGGGGTGGATGAGGACGCGCATGGCGGCCAGCCATACAACCGACCGGTGGTCGGAGAGGCCGAAGGCGAGGCCGATCTCCATGGACTCGCGGCAATGCTCGAACAACGCGTCGTCGCCGAGGTCCGCCACGAGGTCCCGGAGCTCGGCGCGCAGGTAGTCGCGCGCGAGGTCGCACTGCGCCCGGCGCTGCCGCTCGGCCAGCGCGCTCTTTTGCTCACGACGGATGATCATACCGTTCCGCAACGCATCATGGTCAGGAGAAGGCGTCAATCGGCGGGGTAGGGGCCATCTCGCGGCGTGCACCGCCGATGTCCTTGGTGATGGTCATGACGGGGATTGCGCGCGGCGCGCAACGGTCACCTGAGGCCCGCAGGCTGCGTGGGCGACCCCTTCGATTCCCGCAGGACCTCACGCTCACGCGCGACCACGGGACAGGCGACAGCGCGCTGGTCGAAGAGGCGGCCGGTTCGTCGCGAGCGCGCGCTCCACGGGTTCGTCCGCGATCACGGCGAGCGCCCGGTGAAGGAGCGTCGCGACGCGCTGCACCTTCGCCACGTGGCCGATCGACCGGTCCACCGCGCTCCTCGAGAGCGAAGCCGCGGCCCGCCTGGAGCCCCGCGGCGAGCGCGGCCTCCCACCCGCGGGGCTGCTCGCCGCGCAGGTCGCGGAGCAACGGCCGTCGGCGGCCTCTGTTGCATGACAGCGTCTCGCCCCCAGGCATAGGCGGGTATGCCTATGCCTCGATCCAGAGGGCTCGGGTACGAAGTCGTTGCAGTCACCTGCATCGTGCGATGCGAGGACGGACGGCGAACTCGGACCAGAACGCTCAATCACCGCATCTGTTCGGCTGCGGCCAGCTGCAACCATCCCGGGCAACGGGAAGGAAACGGGAGGTTTCCCCATGGGCGCATCGCCCCCTCACGCGCCGCGCGGCGCCGTCACGCTGTCGCTGTGCTTCTTGATCGCGCTGCTGGAAGGGTTCGACATCCAGGCCATCGGCGTGGCCGCCCCCCTGCTGATCCCCGCCTTGGGCCTGACGCCCGGGCAGGCGGGCGTCGTGTTCGGGGCCGGCATGGTCGGGCTGGTCTGCGGCGCGCTGGCCGGCGGCTGGATGGCGGACCGCATGGGCCGCAAGCCGCTGCTGATGATGGCCGTCGGCGTGTTCGGCCTGTTCACGCTGGCCACCGTCGTGGCGGGTGGACCGCTGTCGCTCGGCGTCTACCGGCTCCTGGCCGGGGCAGGCCTGGGGGCGGCGATGCCCACCCTGGTGGCCGTCGCCCTGGAGATCGCCCCGCCCGATCGGCGGACCCGCACCACCACCTTGATGTTCAGCGGCATGCCGGCCGGCGGCGCGCTGGCGGCGCTGTTCGCGGCCGGCTTCCTGGCACGGTTCGGCTGGCACAGCATCTTCCTGGCCGGCGGCGTGCTGCCGCTGCTGCTGCTGCCCGCCATCGCGCTTCTGATGCCCGACAGCCGCACGGCAGCGGCCGGCGGCGCCCAGCAGCAGGGCGGGGGGCAGGCGCTGTTCGGCCATGGCCGGCTGCTGGTCACGCTGCTGGCCTGGTTCACCTTCGGCCTGACGCTGCTCGTGCTGTATCTGCTGCTCAACTGGCTGCCATCGCTGGTGGCGGCCAAGGGCCTGGGCGGAAAGGGGGGTGCTGGCGCCGCCTTCGCGTTCAATGCCGGCAGCGTCGTCGGCTGCTGGGTCATCGGATTGCTGGTGGACCGGTTCGGGCCGCGCGTTCCCATCATCGCGGCCTATCCCGCCCTGGCCCTGGCGCTGTTCGGGCTGGCGGGGGCCAACAGCCTGCTTCCGGTGCTGGCGCTGGCCGGCCTGGCGGGCTTCTTCTTGCTGGGCGCGCAATATTCGCTCTATGGCGTCATCCCGCTCTATTACCCGGCGCGGGCGCGCGGGCTGGCCACCGGCGCCTCCATCGCCGCCGGCCGGCTGGGCTCCATCGGCGGGCCGCTGGTGGCGGGCCACCTGCTGGGCCAGGGCTGGGGCCCCGCCGGCGTGGCCATGGCCATGGTGCCGGTGGTGCTGTCGGCCGGGGTGGCCGCGGCGGTGATGACCATTCGCGGACGCTACGCAGGTGATTGAGGGAATGGCGGGGGCGATCGGCGCCCGGCCGCGCGCCGGGCGTCCTCCGGGCGGCGGGGCCTTCGGCCTGCGCGGTCCCGAGGGGCGCCGCCCGCCGGATCGTTCGAGAGGACTGGCTGCTGCTGGCGCTGGCGCTGGCGGTGCTGTTCGTCGCGCGCTTCGCCCGCGCGGAGGCAGCTTCAACGAGGGGCGGCGTCGAGCCGCATGTCTGCGGGAGGACTCATGCAGGTAATCGTCGCGGGCGCCGGGATCGGCGGCCTGGCCGCAGCTCTGGCGTTACACGCCGGGGGCCATGAGGTGACGGTGTTCGAGGCCGTGCCTACCATCCTGCCGCTCGGGGTCGGCATCAACCTCCTGCCGCACGCCGGCGAGGTGCTGGACGAGCTGGGCCTGGTCGAGGCCTTGATGGCCCACGGGGTGGCGACCCGCGAGCTTGTCTATTTCAACCGCTTCGGCCAGCGCATCTGGGGCGAGCCGCGCGGCCGCTTCGCCGGTCACGCCGCGCCGCAGATCTCCCTGCACCGCGGCGCTCTGCAGGGCGTGCTGTTCGACGCCGCCGTCGAGCGGCTGGGCCCCGACCGGGTGATCTGCGACCGGCGCCTCCTGGACCACGACGAGGGCGAGGGCCGCATCGCTGCGCGCTTCCTCAACCGCGAGGGCGTGGCCTGCAAGGTGTCCGCCGATCTCCTGATCTGCGCCGACGGCATCCATTCGGCGGCGCGCGCGGGCCTCTATCCGGACGAGGGGCCGCCGGTCTACGGCGGTCGCATCCTGTGGCGGGCGACCAGCGTGGCGGCGCCCTTCCTCACCGGCGCCAGCATGATCATGGCCGGACATCAGGACCAGAAGTTCGTCGCTTATCCCATCTCCCCACCGGGGCCGGACGGCCGCCAGACGATCAACTGGATCGCCGAGCTCACCGTCGCCGAGAGCCTGCGACGGGAGGACTGGAACCGGCGGGGCGATCCTGCCGACTTCCTGCCCAGGTTCGAGGCCTGGCGCTTCGACTGGCTGGATGTGCCCGGCCTGATCCGGGGCGCCGAGGCGATCTACGAGTTCCCGCTGGTCGACCGCGATCCGCTGCCGCGCTGGAGCCATGGGCGCATGACGCTGCTGGGGGACGCCGCCCATCCCATGTACCCGATCGGCTCGAACGGGGCGAGTCAGGCCATCCTGGACGCCCGCGCGCTGGTCCGCGCGCTCGCCGCCCACGCCGATCCGGTGGAAGCGCTGGCCGCGTACGAGGCCGAGCGCCTGCCCGCAACCGCCGCCATCGTCGCGGCCAATCGCGGCAACGGTCCGGAGCAGTGCATGCAGATGGCCCAGGACCGCGCGCCCGATGGATTCGACCGTATCGAGGACGTCTTCGCCCCCGGCGAGCTGGAGGCCATCGCCGCCCGCTACAAGGTGCTGACCGGCCTGAAGCGCGCCTCGGAGCCCCGCGCGTGAGCCCTCCCCTCGTCCCCCTGATGACGCTCGAGGTGGCTGTGGCCCCGCCGGTCACCGTCAATCCGAGCTCGCCCGGCCGGCGCTTCATCCCGATCGTCGGCGGCACGGTGGCCGGCGGCCTCGAGGGGCGGGTGCTGCCGGGCGGCGACTGGCAGACGATCTGGGCCGACGGGCGGATGGACATCTCCGCCCATTACATCCTCGACATCGCCGGCCATGGGACGGTGGAGATCGTCTCCGAGGGCGTCCGCGCCGGGCCGCCGGAGGTGCTGGCGGCGCTCGGGCGCGGCGAGGCGGTGGACCCCGGGCTCTACTACTTCCGCACCGCCATCCGTATGCGCACCTCGGCGCCAGGGCTTCTGCGGCTGAACGCCGTGCTGGCCCTGTCCGTTGGCGAGCGGCTGGCCGACCGGGTGCGGCTGACGGTGTACGAGATCGGCTAGGGGGCGCGAGCGTGGCCGAGATCGTCGAGATCTCGGATGGCCTGACACGGAGAACGCATGAGCAAACAGACGAGAGCGGCGACACGCCGGGGCGATGTCGGCGCAGGGTTCTTGGCCGTCATCCTCGGCATCACTTCCTTCCATCGCTCGGCACGGGCACAACCGCCGCCCGATGCGCCGCCGGCGCCCACGGGCGAAAGTCCGACGAGCGCGGCCCCCGCGACCGAACCCGCGGGCCCTCCCGCAGACGCGAGCGCGGCGCCAGCGCCGTCTGCGGAAGCCCACGCCGGCGCGCCGGCGCCGCAGAGCGCTGCCGGGTCCGGTGCAGCTTCGACGGCACCGCCGGCGGACAAGGAGCCATGGAAGAAGCCGGTCAGCGTCGCGGCCTGGGCCCGCGTCGGAGGTCGCTTACAGAACCCCGGCGCGCGCGAGAAGATGGACCGGCTGCTCGGGGACGGAGAGCTGGATCTGTCGTTTTCAGGCGAAATCAACCGATTCATCGGCCTGCAGGGCGCGATCGTCGCTCAGTTCGGGCCGACCCCGACCGGGGGCAACATCACGGGCAGCGTGACCATCCGTGACGTCATCGCCAAGTTCCAGTTCCATGATCTGCTGAACGTCTGGATCGGTCGCATGATCGTGCCGTCGGATCGCTCCGCCTTCTCCGGGCCGTGGTCGATGGGGCCGTGGAACTATCCCGGATTCTTCGAGCCCTATGCGCCGCCGATCGGGCCGAGGCAGGGGCCTTTCGGGCGCAACGATGGGGTAACCGCCTGGGGCAAGGCGGCAGGCGGCCTGTTCAAGTACTACGTGGGGGCCTTCAACCTGCATGACTCTTCGGTGAGCCCGCTCTACACGGCGAGGCTCAACTTGAGCTTGCTCGACCCGGAGCCGGCCTATTACCAGAAAGCCACGTACCTCGGCGAGAAGAGCATCCTCGCGCTGGGCGTGGCGGGTGAGGTGCAGAAGGAAGGTTCGGTCGAGCCGCTGCCGCCCCCTGCGGCGGGCGAGCCCCCAGGCACCCCGCGCAAGGACACCTATGGCGAGGTCAACGCCGACCTCCTGTTCGAGAAGAACCTCGGGACGGCGGGCACCATCACGCTCGAGGGCGCATTTTACAAGTACTTCGGCGACTTCGAGAGGTTCGACCATTCTTATTTTGCGCTCGCGAGCTACCTCACGCCGAGCAACATCGGCGTCGGGAAGCTGCAGCCTCTGGTCCGATTGCAACAAGCGAAGCCGAAGAACGCCGACTCCTATCTGCTCATCGATGCCCAGCTGGGCTACATCATCGAGGGGCACGCAGCGCGTGTCGCGCTCGGCTATCAAAGAAGCGATCTGTCGGGGGCGAAGGGGAACGCCCTGTTCCTGGGCGTCCAGCTGCAGAAGTGATCCCCGGGACGGTGGGGTTCCGCGCCCACGATCCGCGGCATAGGTGAGTATGCCTATGCCGCGAGTCAGAGGGATCGGGTAAGAGATCGTTGCAATCACCTCCATGGCGCGCTGCGCGAGATCGTGGGGCGTCGTGAAAACATCCAATCCGGTGTCCATGCGGATCCGTTCAACCGGTTACTCGGTGCACAGCGCGCAAACGAGGACGAGCCCTGGCAGGCGCGACGGGGCTCCTGCTCGTCCAGCGGAGGCGAAGAGACTGCCGGGGCGCCGAGAGGAGCTCGCTCGCGCATGAAGCTCGCCTCTCTCCGCGGCCCCGGCCGTGACGGCACGCTCGTCGTCGTCCGCCGCGACGGCCTCGCCCACGCCCCCGCCGGCGCGGCCTTCCCCACGCTCCAGGCCGCGCTGGACGACTGGGAGCGCGCCGAGCCCGCGCTCCGCCGCATCGCCGACGATATCGAGCGCGGCGGCGCGGCGGTGACCCCGCTCGCCGTGGAAGCGCTCGCCGCGCCGCTGCCCCGCGCGTACGAGTGGATCGACGGCTCGGCGTACATCCACCACATCGTGCTCGTGCGCAAGGCGCGCGGCGCCGAGCCCCCCGAGACGCTGACGACCGATCCGCTTGTGTACCAGGGCGGCTCCGGCGTCCTCCTCGGCCCGACCGACGACATCGTCCTGCGCGACGAGGCGTGGGGCCTGGATTTCGAGGCCGAGGTCTGCGTCGTCCTCGGCGACACGCCGCAGGGCACGCGCCGCGAAGAGGCCCACCGGCACGTCCGCCTGTTCCTGCTGGCCAACGACGTGACGCTGCGCAACCTCGTGCCCGCCGAGCTCGCGAAGGGGTTCGGGTTCTTCTGCTCCAAGCCCGCCACCGCGTTCTCGCCGTTCGCGATCACGCCCGACGAGCTCGACGGCGCGTTCGACGATGGGCGCGTCCACCTGCGGCTCCGCTCGACCTACAACGGCGCGCTCATCGGCGATCCCGAGGCCGGCCCCGAGATGCATTTCTCGTTCTTCGAGCTCATCGAGCATGTCACCAGGACCCGCAGCCTCACGGCGGGGACCCTCCTCGGCAGCGGCACCGTCTCGAACCGGGATCCGGCGCGCGGCGTGTCGTGCCTCGCCGAGAAGCGCATGCTCGAGATCCTGTCGGACGGGGCGGCCAGGACGCCGTTCATGAAGCCAGGAGACACGATCATGATCGAGATGCTGAATCGCGCGGGAGAGAGCCTGTTCGGGCGCATCGCGCAGCGGGTGGTACCCGGATGAGCGCCTGCGAGGTCAATCTCGCGCCGCTCTCGACCCTGCTGCGGATCGAGGCGGAGCGCACGGCGCTGCCCGCCTTCCAGGCGGCCCACGCCGACCGCCAGGTCGATCCGGTCGCCTAGCTCGCCCCTGCGTTACCCCCTCGCGACGGAGGATTCGAATGGCCAAGGTGGAGTCGATCGGCATCAAGCGGGTAGAGGCGCTGCACTACTACGTGCGCGACCTGGAGCGGAGCCGCAAGTTTTACACGGAGAAGCTCGATTTTCAGGAGATCGCCGCGAGCTCGCCGGAGCTCACGGCGGCGGCGGCGCAGCAGTCGGTCGTCTTCCAGGCCGGCGAGTGCGTCGTCGTGTGCTCGCAGCCCGCCGGCGAGGGCGGGCGGGCGTGGCGCTACCTGCGCAAGCACCCGGACGGCGTGGGCACGGTCATCTTCGAGGTCGAGGACGTAGGCCGCGCCTTCCGGCTGCTCGACGGCCGCGGGGGCACGCCGATCGACGAGATCCACAGAGCGACGGACGAGGGCGGCGCGTTCGCGTCGTTCTCGATCACGACGCCGTTCGGCGACACCACCTTTCGCTTCGTGGAGCGGCGCGGATATCGGGCGCTGTTCCCCGGCTGCGTGGCCTACGACGCGCCGCGCGGCGGCGAGAACCGGTTCGGGATCACCCGGTTCGATCACATCACCTCGAACTTCCAGACGATGGCGCCCGCCCTGCTCTGGATGGAGCAGGTGCTCGGGCTCGAGCCGTTCTGGAAGATCGCGTTCCACACGAACGACGTCGCGAAGGACGCGGACCACGGCTCGGGCCTGCGCTCGGCCGTGATGTGGGATCCGGCCTCGGGCGTGAAGTTCGCGAACAACGAGCCTTACCGGCCCTACTTCAAGAGCTCGCAGATCAACGTCTTCAATGAGGAGCACCGCGGCGACGGGGTGCAGCACGTGGCGCTCGCCGTGGAGGACATCCTCGCCGCCGTGCGCGCGATGCGCGGGCGGGGCGTGGAGTTCATGCCGACCCCGGCCGCCTATTACGACATGCTGCCCGAGCGCTTGCGGGAGCTAGGGATCGGGCAGATCGACGAGAACGCGGCGGCGCTGCGGGAGCTCGAGGTGCTCGTCGACGGCGACGGCGCGAGGTCCTATCTCCTCCAGATCTTTCTGAAGGAGTCGTCAGGCACGCACCGCGATCCCGACGCGGGGCCGTTCTTCTTCGAGCTCATCCAGCGGAAGGGGGATCGCGGCTTCGGCGCCGGCAATTTCCGGGCGCTGTTCGAGAGCATCGAGCGGCAGCAAAGAGCGGACGGGAGCGGCTGATGCTCGATCGCGTCGTCGCCGGGATCGTCCCGCCCAAGCACCACATCGCCCTCCGGAGCGAGGCGGGGGATCTCCGCTACGAGGAGTGCCTGACGCGGGCGGGCTTCGACGGCCCCTACACGATCGCCTACCACGAGCGCCGGCCGCACGAGCACCGGGTCGCGGAGGCCGCGCACGGCTTCACGCTGCCGGTCGCCGCGGCGGCGCGCCCGCTCGCCAAGCGGCACTACCGGTCGCAGGATCTGCCGCGGCGGGGCGGGCCCGCTGTCGACTGCCGCGTGCCGCTGCTCTTCAACGACGACGTGGTGATCGGGCTCGTCCAGCCAGACGCGGCCGATCCTGTGTACTTCGCGAACGCCGACGCCGACGAGCTGTTCTTCATCTTCCACGGGGGCGGCGTCCTGCGCACGATGCTGGGCGATCTGCGCTTCGAGCAGGACGACTACGTCGTCATCCCGAAGGGGCTCTTCTACCGCTTCCTCCCGGACGCCGCGCCCCAGCGCTGGCTCTCGATCGAGGCCGAGGACATCCATATCCCGCGCAAGTGGCGCAACGAGGTCGGCCAGCTGCGGATGGACGCGCCGTACTCGCACCGCGATTTCCGGCGGCCCACGTTCGTCGGCCCCCTCGACGAGGGCATCCGCGCGCTCGTCGTGAAGCGCGGCGGCGCCTTCCACGGCTTCGCCATCGAGCGCTCGCCGCTCGACGTCGTCGGCTGGGACGGGACGGTGTACCCGTTCGCGTTCCCGATCCTGCGCTTCCAGGCGCGCGTCGGGCTCGTGCACCTGCCTCCGGACTGGCACGGGACGTTCGCCGCGCGGGGCGCCCTGGTCTGCAGCTTCGTGCCGCGCCCTGTCGACTTCCACCCGGAGGCGATCCCGTGCCCGTACCCGCACTCGTCGGTCGATTGCGACGAGTTCCTGTTCTACTGCCGCGGCAACTTCACCTCACGCCGCGGCGTCGGCCCCGGCAGCATCTCGCACCACCCCGCCGGCGTCCCGCACGGGCCGCACCCCGGCGCGTACGAGGCGAGCCTCGGGGCCCGCGAGACGAGCGAGCTCGCGGTCATGCTCGACACGATCCGCCCGCTCTCGGCCACCGCGGCCGCGCTCGCGGTGGAGGACCCGGGCTACCAGGACAGCTTCATCGCGGGCCCATGATCGGGGTCAGGCGCTCGGCCGACGACCATCTCGTTGGGTTCCAGCGCGAGCCGGACGCCGTGAATCGACAGGGACAGGCGATGACGCGCTACTCGCGGTGCCACACCACGATGGCGAGCGTCAGCGAGCCCAGCACGCCCGTGACGTAGATCGCGGCGGCGTGCTCCGGGAAGACCGCGGCGGCCGCCGAGCACGCCGCGCAGAGGGCGGCGGCTATCCAGCTCGCCCTCGGCAGGCTCGGCGCGGCCGTCGCGTGGACGGTCGCGAAGAGGAGCAGGTTCGTCGCGAGCGCGCGCTCCACGGGCTCGTCCGTGATCACGGCGAGCGCCCGGTGAAGGAGCATCGCGACGAGCAGCACCTTCACCACGTGGCCGATCCGCCGGTTCACCGCGCTCTTCGAGAGAGGGCGGCGGAACACCCGGAGCAGCGTGAGCCCCGCGAGCGCCGTGACGCAGCCCATCGCGAACAGGTCCACGGGGCGGACCACCGGGACGACGCGGCCGATGCCCACCGTCGCCATCACGACGCCGAGGGCGCCGATCAGGAGGCCGAAGCGGATGCGCTCGCGCCTGGAGACCGTGAGATCGAACTCGGAGCTCCTCGCCAGCTCATCGGCGAGGACGCTCAGCAGATCGTCGAGCCTCGGCCACCGCTCCTCGGGCCGGGCGCGGAGCCCGCGCGCGAGCGCGCCCCGGACCCGCGCCGGTACCTTCGAGCCGGCCGGCGCCGGCCTCAGGAGATCGCGCCGCGCGCCGTCGAGCCGCGCTCGGACGTCCTCCCCCTCGAACGGCGGCTCCCCGTAGAGCGCCTCGTAGAGCGTCGCGCAGAAGCTCCATTGATCGCTCCTCGCCGTCGCCGGCCTCCGCTCGGCCTGCTCGGGGGCCATGTACGCGGGCGTCCCCATGAACGCGCTCCCGGCCGTGAGCTGCGCGCGGAGCGCGTCCTCCCCGGGGATCTCGGCGCCGGAGCCCCCGCCGGAGAGGGGCCGGTCCTCCTCGAGATGGAGGCGCGCGAGCCCGAAATCGGCGATGCGCGCCCGGCCGTCCTTGCCGATCAGGATGTTGTCCGGCTTGACGTCGCGGTGGACGAGCCCCTCCTGGTGCGCCGCCGCGAGCCCGCGGCCGGCCTGGATCCCCGCGGCGAGCGCGGCCTCCCACGCGCGGGGCTGCTCGCCGCGCAGGTCGCGGAGCGTCCGGCCGTCGACGAACTCCATCGCCACGAACACGCCCCGCTCGTGCTCGCCGATCTCGTAGATGGGGACGACGTTCGGGTGCGAGAGCCTGGCCATCACCTGCGCCTCGCGCACGAGGCGGGCCCGATCCTCGGGATCGAACCCCCCCGGCGCGATGAGCTTGAGGGCGACGCGGCGGTCGAGCTCCGCGTCGTAGGCCGAATAGACGACGCCCATCCCGCCCTGTCCGGCCTTGGCGAGCACCGTGAACCGCCCGACGCGCGCGCCCGGGCTCAGCGATTCGCCGCGGTCCGGGAAGGCGACTGCGGCGCCTTTCAAGAACCCGTCCGGCTGCGCGCCGTCGCTCCGGAGCAGGCTCCACACCTCCCGGAGGAGCTCGGGGCGGCCCGCGCACCGGGCCTCCAGGAACGCCCGGCGGCGCTCGTGGCGCTCGTCGAGCGCCGCCTCGAAGAGCGCCTCTACCTCGCTCGGATCAAGGGGCGGGCTCATCTCCGCCGTGGAGCGCCCGGTAGAGCCACGCCTTGGCGAAGCGCCAGTCGCGCTCGACCGTGCGCGTCGTCACGCCCGAGAGCTCGGCGATCTCGTCCTCGGTCAGGCCCGCGAAGTAGCGCAGCATCACGATCTCGGCCTTGCGCGGGTGCTCCTGGCTCATCTTGCGCAGGGCCTCGTCGAGGGCGAGGAGGTCCTCGACGGGGAGATCGAGCGCGAGCGGCAGCTCGTGGATGTCCTCCTCGGGGGCGCGCTCCCGGTCTCCGCCCCGCTTCCGGGCGGCCTTGTGGCGCGCGTAGTCGACGAGGAGGTCGCGCATGGCCTGGGAGGCGGCGCCGAAGAAATGAGCGCGGCTCTGGAAGCGGGCCTCGCCGTCCCGGAAGAGCTTCTCGTACGCCTCGTGGACGAGCGCGGTGGGGCCGAGGGTCTGCCCGGCGCGGAGGTGGCGGACGCGGGCCAGCGCGATCGTCTTGAGCTCGGCATAGACGGCGCGGAGGAGGGCGTCTGCGGCGTCCTTCTGGCCCTCCTGGGCGGCGTGCAGGAGGCCCGTGATGGCCTCGCCGGCGCTCGGTCCGGGGGCGCGTCGATCGCTCGCGTTCATGGGGGGCGCCTCGCTCAGGCCGGAGCGTACACCATACGGCCGGGCCGACGAGCCCGACCGCGCGCCGCGCCGTGACAACAGTCCGGGGCGGGACGCCGGCGCGCCGCGCCGTCCCGCCGGCCGACCGGCGGCAGCCGTCAAGGGACCATGCTCGCCCGCCGCGGAGCCCCGCCCCAGCGGCCAAGCCGGGCGGCGCCGCGGTGGCCGCCTCGACGTCGCGGTCACCTCGACGCTGGAGGTGCTCGGCGTCGCAGCGTCGATGATCGGGTGCGACGAGATCTTCAGTCTGTTCATCCCTGCGCAGCGACCCTCCAGGAGCGTCCGCGCTCCAGCGAGTGTCCGAATCGAAGATGGATATCGCGTGTTTTGTGAGTTGCGCGACTCCGCCGTGCGGAGTAGTAAGCAGGGCTTTCCGCGAGCTCGCGATCGCTCGGCCGGGCGAGGAGCCGTCGCCGAGCGCAGATTGCCGCGGAACGCTCTATTGGCGGCAGCTCCGCGTTGCCGCTTCGACGCGGGCGATGAGCGCGAGCGCGAGCGTGTGCTCGACGGAGCGCCCAGCCCAAGGAGGTAGGATGCGTTCCTTACGAGCGAACATCGTTTATATTGCACCACTCTTCGCTGCCCTGACCGCGCTTTCGGCGTGCTCGCAAGGACCGGAGCTCGACCTGGCGCCGCTCGCCGAGGGCCACGATCGCGCGCTCGGGAGCGTGGTGAAGAGCGGAGTCGCGCTGTCGACTCGCGCCGCGGGCCTCGGCGCGCCCGCGACGCTCGAAGACCGCGCGCGGGCGACGATTGCCGAGCGACCGATGGCCCTCTGGTCGGAATACGCGCCGCCGATCCGGACGATCGGAGAGAACGTTCAGGTCAACGATCCGGCGCTCGACAAGATTTATAAGTTTCGCACCAACCCGCCGACACGCCCCTTCGTCCTGGTGACCCAGAGCGAGACCTCGATCGCCGCGCATGACCACAACATCGTTGTTGCCTACAACACGTCCGCCGGCGTGACGCCTGTTCTGGTCGACAACACCATCGTGCCCAAAACTTTTTTTGGCTCCGGCTTCTCGACCTCGAACGACGGCGGCGTGACCTGGAAGAGCGGCTTCATTCCTCCGCTGCCCGGGAGCACGACCACGCTCGGTGATCCTGTCGTGCGCGAGGATCGCCGTGGGGTCTTCCATTTCGCCGGGCTCACCGCGGACGCGGAGGGCCGGCTGGGTGTGCAGGCCAACAGGTCGACCGACGGCGGCCGAACATGGAGCGAGGCGGTGCTCGTGGCCCAGGACGACGGCGCCGACAAGAGCTGGCTGGCCGTGGGCCCCGACCCGGTGCGCCGGCGCCGGGACAACCTCTACGTGACCTGGACCAGCTACCAGCCCCCGGAGGCGCCCGTCCGGACCGAGCTCCGCTTCGCGCGCTCGACCGACGGCGGTGAGACCTGGACATCCAAGGTCGTCTTCGCCCCCGAAGCGAACCCGGATCCCACGCTGCCGCAGAACGCGATCCAGTTCACGAACCCCGTCGTGGATCGCCACGACGGCACGCTCTACCTGCCATTCCTTCAGTACAGCGGTTCGGACGCCGATTTCATCCGGATGCTGGTGTCCCGTGACGCCGGCGAGACGTTCGAGTTTGTGGAGTTCAATCTCGCGGGAGCCCCGGACCCGACCCTCCTGCCCGTGGTTCAGCCCGGCGAGCTCATCGATTGCGGCAACGTCGGCGGTCCACGCCTGGCCATCACCGACGGGCCGCGCCGCAGGGGGCGATTCGGTCTGCCCACCTACGTGCACGCCTCGCGCCTCATCGTTCAGCCGACGCTCGCGGTGCGCCGCGGTATCGTTTACCTGGCCTGGTCGGCCTCCACCAGCGAGATCTTCGGCGAAGCGGGATCGGGCTCGAACGTCTTCCTCATTCGCTCGGATGACCGCGGGCGGACGTGGACGTCGCCGATCCCCGTCACCTCCGGGGCCGGGGAGAACATCCATCACGTGCTCCCGGCCGTGACCATCGGCAAGCGCCGGAGCGACGTGCACATCGTTTACTATACGCAGAACCGCGACAGGTCCGTTGACGTGGAGATGGCGAGCTCGTTCGAATACGGGGAATCCTTCGGCGAGGGCGACAGGCAACAGGTGACGGACACCTCCTTCCGCCTCTCGCCGACGAACATCCCGCTGGACGTGCCTGTCGGTGCCAACTACCCGACGACGAACTTCGATCGGGTCGTCGCACCCTGTTACAACCTCGGCGAGTATCTCGACGTCACGTCGGAGCGGCAGAGGCTCTATTCGGCCTGGGGAGACCTGCGCAATCTCATCACGGAGCCCAGGAGCCCCGCGGACCCGATCGCGGGTCAGACGCACTCGCAGGCGGACGTCTTCTTCCAGGCCTTCAAGGCGCGCTGAGCGCGCGTCGTACGGCGCTCCATCGGCGCCTCGCCGTGCTCATCGCGCCGCCGGTGATCGTCACTTCGCCTTGCGCTTGCCCTGCCGCGACTTTTGCTCGGTCCGCTCGTGCGCCGGCGCCTTCTCGGGCCGCGTGGCCAGGGCCACGACGCGGCCGAGCTCCTCGCGGAGCGCGTCGGCCCTGCCCTCGCCGAGCTGCTCGCGGACGTGCTTCTGCGTCCGCTCCCACAGCGGGAACGCCGCCTCGATGGCGCGCTCGCCCTGGCGCGTGAGGGAGATGATGCGGACGCGCGCGTCGTCGGGCGCCCTCGCCACGCGGAGCAGGCCCGCCTTCTCGAGCGGCACGAGGTTCCTCGTGAGCGTCGTGCGATCCATGACGAGCCCGTCCGCGAGCGCGCTGAGCTGCACGCCCTCGTCGCCGCACGTCGCGACCGCGGCGAGCATCGTGAGCTGCGTCGACTGGAGCCCCACCGCGCGCAGGCTCTCGTCGTAGAGCCGCGTCAGCGCGCGCGACGCGCGGCGGACGCGCACGAGGGCGCACTGGCTCGCGATGATCTGGGCGGCGCGGGCAAAATCAGTCACCAGTGTATCTACACCGTTTCGACCGGGTCCGTCAAATCACGGCCAGGATCGCGGCTTGACATCCGTTCAGGTGTAGCTACACCTATCTCGTCCTCGACGACGTGGATCCGCCTCGTCTGCTCGACCGCCTGCTCGGCGTCGGCGGTCCTGGCGGCCCCGGCGCGCTGGCCGATCGCTGGAATCGATCGGTCATCAGTCGCCAGGGCCATGGCGGCGTTGAGGCGAGCATCGCGGCATCACCCGCGCGGACGGGGGCCATAGGCCTGCGGCGCGCTCTGCGCATTTACGTGTAGGTACACTTATTCGAACAGCCCGAGCGGCGCAACGGTGAGGAGCGCACGAGACATCGGCTGGCACCCGGTGCCAGGCGTGCGTCGACGCCGCGCGCGGGCGGGCTGCGTGGAGAGGATCTATGGGCGAGTTCTTCGTCGTTCCGTACTGCGTGAAGTTCGAGGACAGCATGGCTTATGGCAGCCATCACTACCTCACCAACTTCCGCTTCCAGTGCATCGCGCGCGAGACGCTCTACTTCGCCGAGGCCGCGGACGGCACGCTCCCGCATGAGGAGGATCGCGCCGCGATCCGGCTGCTCACCACCGAGGGGTACAGCAGGAACCTCGCGCCGGTGCGCGTGGGCGAGCGCGTCGCGATCTTCATGACCCTCGGCGCGGTGACGCGCTCGAGCGCGTACGGCTACTTCCGCACGGTCCGCTTCGACGGCGAGCCCGTGGCGTGCGGCTACCAGCGCATCGTCGCCGTCTCCTCGGCGAGCGACGAGCTCGCGCCGCTGCCCAGGTCGGTGACGGCGCACGTCGGGGCCCTCGACGAGCGCGTGCCGCACCAGCGCTTCGTCGAGCTCTGCCTGCGCGGCGGCTCCGCGCTGCGCGAGCTCTTCCCCGAGCGCGTGCTCCGGCACGCCGCCGAGGTCGCTCGGGGGCCGCTCCACGAGGCGCGCCCGCACAGGGCGCGGTGGGACGCGGAGGCCGCGGCGGCCGTGGAGGCGGCGCCGGGGCGCTCCAGGGAGGCCGCGGCGGGCGTGGACGGCGCCGGTGTCGCCGGCAAGATCGCGCTGCTCCTGCCGGGCCAGGGCTCGTTCGACCTCCGGCTCCTGCGAGCGCTCCACGCGCGCTTTGATGCCGCGCGCGAGGCGGTCGCCGCGGCCGAGCCCGCGGCGCGCGAGCTGCTCGGCGCCTCGCTCGCGGCGCTCGTGACCACCGGCGAGGCGGAGGCGCGGGCCGCCCTCGAGGCGTGCGTCGATCTCGATCAGCTCGGGATCCTCGTCCAGGACCACGTCGCCGTCGCGCTGCTCCGGTCCGCCGGGCTCGAGCCGGACATCGTGGCGGGGCACAGCCTCGGGGAGATCGCCGCGCTGGCCGCGGGCGGCGCGTTTCCCCTGGCGACGGCCGCCGAGGTCGTGTGCCGCCGGGTGCTCGCCCTCCGCGGCGCTCCGCCCGGCCGCATGCTCGCCGCCCACACCGGCGCGGAGCGCCTGCGCGACGAGGTGCACGCGCTCGGCCGGGACGACGTGTTCGTCGCGGTGGTCAACGCGGCCGATCAGGCGGTCGCGTCGGGCACGGCGGACGGCATCGCCGCGCTCGAGCGGCGGCTCACCGGCGCCGGCGTCCGCGCGACGGTGCTCGCGAGCCGCTACGCCTTCCACTCGCCGCTGCTCGCGCCGGCGGTCGGTCCGTTCGCGAGCGCCCTCGGGCGCGCCGGCGCGGCGCGGCCCGCGGTGGCCACGTACTCGCCGATCGATCGCGTCCACTACGGCGACGGCCCGCTCGCGCCCGCGCGCCTGCTCCCCATGCACCTCGTGACGCCGCTCGACTTCGAGGCGGCCGTGCGGGACCTCCACGCGGCGGGGGTCCGCACCTTCGTCGAGTGCGGCGGCGGCGGCGCCCTGACCGCGCTCGCGCGGCGGAGCGCGCCGCCCGGGCCCGATCTGCGCGTGATCTCGACGTTCCGGGCCGGAGAGGACGTCGTGG
Source organism: Sorangium sp. So ce693 (assembly GCF_051521375.1). Lineage (NCBI taxonomy): Bacteria > Pseudomonadati > Myxococcota > Polyangiales > Polyangiaceae > Sorangium > Sorangium sp. So ce693. The sequence goes on along the minus strand of NZ_CP150347.1, from coordinate 7,280,468 downwards.
CCGAGCACCGGCGCGTGATCGACGCGCTGCGCGCCGCGGGGCGCGCGCTCACGGCGGTCGCGCCGCTCCCGGAGGAGGCGGCGGACGGCCGCCGCCCGCGCGAGGTCGCGAGCCCCGCCGCCGTGAGCTCCGCGAGCCCCGCCGCCGCCGCGAGCCCGCGCGAGGACGACGCCGCCGCTGCGGGTGCCACGGCGATCGCGATCGTGGGCATGGGCGCTGTGCTGCCGGGGGCCGGCGGCGTCGACGCCTACCTCGCGCAGCTGCTCGCGGGCACGTGCGGGATCGCCGACACCGGCGAGCGACACCCGGAGCTCGCGACCGACTTCCTGAGCCGCGGCCGCGCCGCCGACAAGACGTACAGCCTGCTGGTCGGCACGGTCGACGCCCTCGGCCCGTACGCCGAGCAGACAGGTTACGACGCGCGCACGCTCGATCGGCTGCCCAAGACGGCCCGCATGCTGGCGTGCGCGCTCGCCGAGGCCCGAGCGAACGCGGCCGCGCTCCGCGACGGCGCGCCCCTGCGGATCGTGTGCCTCCTCGGGTCCACGGCCGACGGCTCGATCGAGCACGACGAGGCCACGCTGCTGCTCGGCGTCGAGCGCGCGCTCGAGCGCGCCGCCGCGGACGAGGCGGCCCGCGCCGCCGCGGCGGACGCGCTGGCAGCCGAGCTCGGGCTCGACGCCGGGCGGCGCGCGGCGTGCCGCGGCCACCTCGAGCCGCTCGCGCGCGTCGTGCGCGACGTGGTGGGGGAGGGCGCGCGCACCGTCGTCGTCGACGCGGCCTGCGCGTCGTCGATGCACGCGGTGCACCTGGGCGCCGCGATGCTCCGCCGCGGCCTCGCCGACGTCGTGATCGCCGGCGGCGCCTACCAGCCCGGCCCGACGAACGCGTGCCAGTTCTCGCAGTTCGGCGGGCTCTCCGCGACCGGCAGCCGCCCCTTCGACGCGTCCGCGGACGGCGTCGTGTTCGGCGAGGGCGCCGCGGTCGTCGTGCTCGAGCGGCTCGACGACGCCCGATCGCGGGGCGATCGGGTCGACGCCGTGCTCCTGGGCAGCGGCCTGTCGAGCGACGGCCCGAGCCCGTCGGTCACGGTGCCGCAGCGCCGCGGGCAGGCCCTGGCGATGCGGCGTGCCCACGCGCGGGCCGGCGTCGAGGCGCGGAGCGTGCAGTACGTCGAGGCGCACGCCACGGCGACCCCGGTCGGCGACGCCACCGAGTTCCAGGCGCTCGCCGAGGTGTTCGCGAGCGACGCCGGCGGCGCGGGCGCCCCGCGCATCACCCTGGGCAGCGTCAAGTCGCTGCTCGGCCACACGGGCTGGACCGCGGGCGTCGCGTCGCTCATCAAGGTCGTGCTCGCGATCCGCGAGCGCACGCTCTTCCCGCAGCACGGGTTCCAGGCGCCGAGCGCGCGCATCGATCTGGCGGGCTCGCCGTTCGCCATCCCGACGGCGGCCGCCCCCTGGATCGCCGAGGGCGGAGCCCCGCTGCGCGCCGCGCTCGACAGCTTCGGCTTCGGCGGCACCAACGCCCACCTCGTCGTCGAGGAGCACCGCCCAGACCGCCACCCCGCGCGTCCGCGCCCGCGCGGAGGATGCCGCGCGCTGTGTGTCGTCGGGCTCGGGGCCGTGTTCCCAGCCACAGGCGGCGCGACCGGGGGCGCCCCCTCGGACGTGCTCGCGTTCGACGAGGGCGCGCTCCGGCTGCCGGCCCGCGCGCCGGTCCTCCCGGACGCCCTCGAGGCGATGGACCCGACGCAGCTGCTCGCGGCGATGGCCGCGGAGGAGGCGCTCGCGGCGCTGCCCGCGCGCGAGCTCTGCGAGCGCATCGGCGTCGTCGTCGGCCACGAGGGCAAGACGCGCCGCGGCGCCCGCGCCAACGAGCGCATCTTCGCCGACCGCGTGGCGCGGGCGCTCCGCGCGCGCGGCGTCGGCCCCGCGCTGGCCTCCGCGACGGCCGGCGCGCTCCGCTCGGGCTCGCCGGCGACGGGGCCGTACACGCAGCCGGGCAACATGCCCAACGTCATCTCCGGGCGCATCGCCAACGTCTTCGGCCTGCGCGGGCCGAACTTCGTCGTCGACACCTCGGCGACCTCGCTGCTCGACGCGCTCGCGGCCGCCGATCTCGTGCTCGACGAGGACTGCGACGTCGTGCTCGCGGGGGCCGTCAACGCCTTCAGCGACGACGTCGCGCGGGGCGCGTCCGCTACCCATGACCCGCGGCCGGTCGGCGAGGCGGCGCTGCTGGTCGCGCTGTGCACCGAGGACACCGCGGCGCGCCACGCCTGGCCGGTGCTCGCTCGCCTGAACCTCGTCGCCGGCGCGGCGGAGGGGCCGCGCCCCGCCGCCCGCGAGCTTACGGTCGGCGGATCGAGCGCGTGGCTGCGCGGGGCCGAAGGCGCCGTCGAGCTCCACGCGGCGATCCGCGGCGCGCGCGCGCACGGCGCTGCCCTGGTGCGCTGGCCGTCCGATCCCCGCGCCGTCCAGGTCACGCCCCCCGAGACCGCGTCCGTCGCGCCGGCGCGAGCGGCCTCGGGCTTCGCGACGGGCACGCCGATCCACGGCTTCGTCCCCGAGATCGCCCCCGCGCCGGCGGCGGGGCCGGCGGCGCGCGTCCCGTCCCGCGTCCTCTACGTCTGCACCGACGCGGCGCTCGCCGCGGAGGTGCGGCGCGCCGCTCGCTCCGACGAGGAGCGCGCGCGCATCCTCGCGCTCGCCGTCGAGGATGCGCCCGACAGGGCCGAGCCCGGTAGCCCGCGCGACCTCGCGGCGCCGGGGGCCGAGGCGTCCGGCGGTGCGCCCTCGCTCGACGCCCGCGATGAAGCGCGGCTCGGCGCGTCGTTCGCGGCCCTGGCCCCCGAGGACGTCGACGCGGTCGTCGTGCTCACCCGCGCCACCGACGCGCTCGCGTTCGTCGACGGCGCGCCGGGCTCGTACAGGCCCGTGCTGCGCGCGCTGTTCGGCGCTGCGCGCCGCTACCACGGCGCCATCGCGCGCGGCGAGGTGGCCTTCGCAGCCGTCGTCGCCTCCGCCGTGGACCTCCACGGGCGGCTCGCGCCGGTGAGCGGCGCGGTCGGCGGCTTCGTGAAGTCCCTGGCGCGCGAGCTCCCGGGCGGCGACGTGCGCGTCGTCCACACCGACGCGCGCGACGTCGCGGCCGCCCTCGGCGCGCTCTCCGAGGAGTGGCGGCGCGCCCGGCCCGCCGTTCCCGAGGAGGTGGTCGATCTCGGCGGCGCGCGGCACACCGTGCAGCTCGCCCGCGCCTCCGCGAGGCCGCGCGCGCGCGCCGTGCCGCAGCTCGGCGCCGATTCGGTCGTGCTCGTGACGGGCGGCGCGCGCGGCATCACGGCGGAGCTCGTCGAGGGCCTGCTCGACCGCTTCGGCTGCCGCGCCGTGCTCCTCGGCCGCTCGCGGCTGGAGGACGCTTCGGCTCGCGCGCTCGCGATGACCGACGCGGAGTTCGACGCGTACGAGCGGGACTTCTACGCCGAGGCCCTGCGCGAGGGCCCGGGCCTGCGGATGGGCGTCCTGCGCGAGCGCTACGCGCGCCTCCGCGCGGCGCGCGAGGCGCACCGGGTCCTCGCCCAGCTGCGCGCCGGGGGCGCGGGCGGCCGCGTCGTCGACTACCACGCCGTCGACGTGACGCGCGGCGAGGACGTCGACCGCGCCGTCGCGGCGGTCGCGGCGGCGTACGGCCGGGTCGATCTGGTCGTGCACGGCGCCGGCATCCAGGTGTCGAGCCGGCTCACGTCGAAGTCGCTGGAGCTGTTCGAGCGGATCGTCGACACGAAGCTCGCCGGCCTCGCCCACCTCCGCCGCGCCCTCGCGCGCCACCTGCCCGCCGCGCGCCCGCACGTCCACCTCGTCACGTCGGCGTTCAGCGTCCTCGGCAACGACGGGCAGCCGGACTACGGCGCGGCCAACGAGGCGATGAACCGCGCCGCGGCGTACTTCGCCGCCGAGGCGGGCGCAGGCCCGTGGTCGAGCATCGCGTGGCTCGGCTGGAACGGCGTCGGCATGACCGCCGGGTCCGAGTACAGCGCGCTCGGCGCGGCGCGCGGGCTCCGGGGCGTCGAGCCGGAGGAGGGGAGGCGGATCTTCCTCGACCTCGTCGCCGAGCCGCCCGCCGGCGCGGCCCAGGTCCTGCTCAGCGACGGCGAGATCGGGCGCTTCGCCCCGCGCATCGTCGCGGCGGCTGTGGCGGACGGCGCGCCGGGGAGCGCGCCCGAGAGCGCGTGGACGCTCGATCCACGCGTCGATCCGTGGCTCTCAGACCACCGGGCGCACTCGAGCGCCGTCGCGGCCGGGGCGTTCCTCGTCGACCTGGCCGTCCGGCACGCGCTTGCGACCTCGGGCGGCGGGGCGCTCGTCCGCGAGGTCCGCGACGTGCGCTTCCTCGAGTTCCTGCGCCTCGCCGACGACGCGCCGCGCGCCGTGCGCACGGTGACGACCCGCAGCGAGCGGCTCCCCGGCGGCCACGTCGCGTGCGCTGTCGAGGTGCGCGGCGACTTCGTCCACCGGTCGGGCGTGACCCTCCGCGCCGGCGTGGTCTTCGCGACATGCGTGGTCGAGCTCGGCCCGAGCCACGTCCGCCGCGCCGGCCTCGTCCCGCGTCACGCCGGGCGGGTCGACGGGCCCCTGGTGCGCGACCCGTACGCGGGCCCTGGCTCGCCGGTCCGGCACGCGGGCTGGTTCGATCACCTCGGCACCTTCGCGCTCGGGGCCGCGCTCAAAGAGGCCCGGTTCCGCCTCCCGACCGACGGCGCCCTCGCGCGGCAGCGCGCGGCCGCCACGCCGTTCCTCCTGCTCGACGCGCTCCTGTCGCTGGGCACGCTGCGCCGCGACGAGGCGGGCGCGTTCCCGGTGTGCGCCGCCGGCGGCGTCGACCGGATCCGCTTCGGGACGGCGGGCAACGACCTCGCGCTCCGCGACGCGGGCGTCCCCATCCGGCTCGTCGCCACGGTCCCGGCCGTGGCGGGCGACCGCGTCCTCGGCGCGTGGGCGCAGGCGCTCGACCCCTCGGGTGGCGTGCTTCTGGAGGTCGAGGGGCTCGAGGGGCGCGTCATGGGGCGCGTGGCCGCGGACGCCCGCACCGCGGCGCAGGCGCCGATGCTGAGGGCGCTGTGACGCCGCCGCTCGCGATCGCGGTCGCGCGCGCGGACGCCGAGGCCGCGGCGCGGCTCGAGCCCTACCTGACGGCCAGCGAGCGCCGCGCGTGCGCAGCGCAGCGCGTCCCGGCCCGGCGGGCGCAGTCCGCGTGCGCGCGCGTCGCGGCGAAGTGGCTGCGCCTGGAGCTCGCCGCCGGCCGCGGCGCGCCGCTGGTCGCGCTGGACGCGGCCGCGCTCGAGGCGCACCCGCGCGCGGACTACCTCGCCTGCGCGGTGACGGGGCCGTGCGGTCGTCGCCCGTGCTTCGAGGACGGCGCGTTCGCGCTGTCGCTCTCGCACGCGGGCGAGCTCGCGGCGGCCGCGGTCACCACGGCGCGCGCGGTCGGCGTCGACGTGGAGCGGGTCGAGGCGCGCGCGGCGGCCTTCGCCGACGAGCACTTCACCCCCCGCGAGCGCGAGGGCCTCGAGCGCGGCGCCGCGACGGGCGCCCCGCGCGCCGCGCTCGAGACGCTGCTCTGGAGCGCCAAGGAGGCGCTCTACAAGACGGGGGCGCTCGCGCTGCCGGCGCGGTTCTCGTTCCGGGACATCGACGTCGCGTTCCCGCCGGGGGGCGCGCGCCTGGCGCCGCCCTCGGTCCGCTCCTTCGCGCTGGGCGCGCGGGGCGGGCAGTTCTTCGGCCGGGCCGTGCTGACCGGTGCGTTCGCGCTCGTCGCGGCCGTCCCCGTCCCGCCGGCCGCGGCTCTCGGATGAATGGAACTCACCAAACACGAGGTTTCGACGATGCAATCTCATGATCTTCTCGACCATGTCCGCTCCGTCTTCGTGCGCATGACGCGCTACCCCGACGAGGTCGTCGTCGCCAACGCCGATCTGGAGCAGGACCTCGGTATCGACTCCGTGAAGCGCGGCGAGATCCTCGCGACGCTGCGCGCGGATTTCGGTCTCCCGAACGCCCTCAAGGCGGCGCCCGACGAGCTGCGCACGGTGGCCCGCGTCAGCGAGTTCCTGTCGCGAACGATCGCGGCCAGCGCGGAGGCCGGAGAGCACGCCGATGGTCATGTGGAGACCGGAAACCACGCCAACGGCCATGCGGAGGCGGCGAAGCACGCCAATGGTCACGTGGAGACCGGAAACGACGCCAATGGTCATGCGGAGGCAGCGAAGCACGCCAATGGCCATGTGGAAGCCCGAGGGCATGCCAACGGCCATCGGGAGGCCGGAAGGTACGCCAATGGCCACGTCGAGGCCGGAAGGTACGCCAATGGCCACGTCGAGGCCGGAAACCACGCCAATGGCCACGTCGAGGCCGGAAACCACGCCAATGGCCACGCCGGCGAGGCGTTCCATGTCGTGGTCCAGGCGCTGGCGGACGCGACCCGCCACCCGGTCGATCTGCTCGTCCCCGACGCGCGGCTCGAGGAGGACCTCGGGGTCGACCGCCGCCGGCGCGACGAGCTCCGCGCGCTCCTCTGGCAGCGCGGCGCCCAGCCGGCCGTGCTCGAGGCGGCGCTCGACGAGGCCCGCACGGTCGGCGATCTCGCGCGCCTCGTCGACTCCGCGCCGCCCGCGCAGATCGCCGCGGCGCGCGCGCCTGCGGCCCCTGCGGCGCAGCGGGCGCTCCCTGCCCCCGGGGTAGCGCTCGCGGGCAAGACGGTCCTCGTGACCGGATCGAGCCGCGGGCTGGGCCGCGCCATCGCCGCGAAGCTCGGGCGCGCCGGCGCGCGGGTCGTCGTCAACAGCTTCCACTCGCGGGACGACGGCGAGGCGGTCGCCGACGAGATCCGCGGGGCCGGCGGCGACGCTGTGCACGTCTGGGGCTCGGTCGCCAACCCCGCGCACATCGACAGGCTCTTCGATTCGATCGCGCGCGAGGTCGGCGAGCTGCACCACTTCGTCAGCAACGCGTCGAACGGCCGCTTCGGCCCCCTCGAGCAGACGACCCCGGAGCACTGGGAGCTGGCCTTCCGCACGAACGTCATCGGCTACCACCTGTGCGCCATGCGCGCGGCGCGCCTGATGGAGCGCCACGGCGGCGGGCGGATCGTCGCGCTCTCGTCGAACGGCTCGTCGAGGTACCTCGAGCACTTCGGCGCCATGGGCGCCGTGAAGGCCGCGGTGGAGTCGCTGACGCGCGCGCTCGCCGTCGAGCTCGCCCCGCGCAACGTGCAGGTCAACTGCGTCTCCGCCGGGCCGATCTACGGCCACGTGACGAGCAACTACCCGGATCACGAGCGGATCCTCCCGTACTGGGAGTCGCGCACGCCGGGCGGCCGGCTCTGCACCGAGGACGATGTCGCCGAGGCCGTCCTGCTGCTGCTCTCGGACGGTGCGCGGAGGATCAACGGCGCGACCCTCACCGTCGACGGCGGAGGCTCGCTGTGCATCTGACCGCGGCGATCGGCGGCGTCGGGGCGCGCTCGGCGCAGGCCCGCGCTGACCAGCTCACGTCAGCTTCCCTGGAGCTCGCGAAGAAGGAGGAATCATGAGTGCCACGCTCGATCGGCAGCCCCCGGGCCCTGGCCCGCTCGCCAGCCTGCGGTACCTGGCGAACTTCAGGACCGGTAACATGCGTCATTACGAGGACCTCTTCGCGCGGTATGGCGACGTCGTGCGCCTGCGGGCGCCCGGGGCCGAGGACTTCGTCATGGCGTTTCACCCGAACGACATCGCGCACGTCCTTCGCACGAACGTCCGGAACTACCCCAAGGGGAAGCGCTACCACGAGCTCGCCCCCGTGCTCGGCTGGGGCCTCGTGAACAGCGAGGGCGAGCTCTGGCGGCGCCAGCGAAGGCACGTCCAGCCCCAGTTCAACCACGCCAACACGCTCAAGTTCGTCCCCATCATCGTCGAACACATGGAAGCGGTGCTGCGGCGCTGGGACGCCCAGCCGGGCGAGTTCGAGCGCGACATCAACGACGACATGATGGACGTGACGTTCGGTATCGCGGGCGAGGCGTTCTTCGGCGCGGCGCTGGAGGCCCACACGGACACCGTCCGCGAAGCGTTCAAATATGCGCTGTCGATCGCGCTCAAGCGTATGTACTCCCTGGTCAACCCGCCCCTGTCCTGGCCGCTGCCCAGCCACCTGCGCTTCCGCCGGGCCATGGATCGCGTGCACACCGTGATCGACGGCATCATCGACGGCTACCAGCGCGGCGCCGGCGGCGAGGACAACGTGCTCGTCCGCCTCATGAACTCGGTCGATCCCGAGACCGGCGCCAAGATGGACCGCGCGCAGCTGCGGGACGAGATCAAGACCATCCTGATGGTCGGCCACGAGACATCGAGCGTCACCGCCTCGTGGGCGCTGTACCAGGTCGCGCAGCACCCCGAGGTGTACGCCCGCCTCACCGACGAGATCGACCGCGTCCTCGGCGGCCGGCCTCCGACGGCGAAGGACTTCGAGTCGATGCCTTACCTCACCATGGTCTTCAACGAGTGCCTCCGGCTCCTGCCGTCCGTGCCGTTCATCCTCCGCAGCCCGCTGGAGGACGACGTCATCGGCGGTTACCAGGTCGCCGCGGGGTCGACGGTGGCCATCGTCCCGTGGGTCACGCACCGGCACCCGGAGTTCTGGAGCGATCCGCTGGAGTTCAAGCCCGAGCGCTTCGCGAACCACCGGCGGAGCGCGGACGACAAGCTCGCCTTCATCCCCTTCGGCGCCGGCCAGCGGATCTGCCTGGGCGAGTTCATGGGGCAGCTCGAGGGCAAGATCATGGTCGCGATGGCGCTCCAGCGCTACCGGCTCCGGCTGGTCCCCGGCTTCGACCCGCGTTGCCGCGGCTTCATCTCGCTCCAGCCGGTGAACGGGATGCGCATGATCCTGAAGCGGCGGGAGCCGTCGAGCGTCGTACGCGCGGCGCCGGCGGGGCGCGGGGCGCCCGCTGCGGAGCCCGTGGTGACGGAGCCCGCGGCGGCCGCCGTGAGAGCTCACGGCTGCCCGTACAGCGCCCGGGCCTGAGGGCCTGGGCTCGGCGCACCTGGCCGGCGGCGCGACCGCCCGGTCTCTCCTCCCGGGCGGAGCCCCCGCCATCCTTTTTTTCTCGGCCCATGTCAGGCCCCGGGGAGCCGCGGCGAAGTAACAGGCAGGCAGGCGGACGGCTCGGGACGAAATCCTGAGCGCTGCCTTCTTCCACGGCACTGGCACGGCCGGCGCGCTCCGCATTCCGACGAGGAGCGCGCGCGCCAGGCGAGAAAGGCATCCATTCCCATGCGGACTCCCATGCACACGGTAGCTCGATCGATCGTCCTCACCCTGGCGGCGAGCCTCTCGGGCTGCGTCGCGGCCGGCCCTGCGGATGAGCCTGAAGACGAGGCGATCGCTGAGGCCTCCAGCCCGCTCGTGGCGGACCGGGCCAGCCTGCCGACGCCGGCGGCCTACTGGAGCTTCGACACCTGCGCGGCCGGCGCGATCACGCGCGTTCGCGAGGACTCGGGCCGGGGGGCGTTCGGCGTGATGTCCGGCCGCCGCCTTTGCAGCCCCGGATGGTCCCTGTCGGCCGGCGACTTCGACGGGGCAGGGGATCGTGTCGAGATCAGCAGCGAGGGGAGGAGCTACCTCCACTTCCAGGACCGGATCACGGCGGCGGCCTGGGTCAACCCGCGGAGCGTGACGGGGAGTCGCACCATCGTCAACCAGTGGTACGCCGCGGATTCGTTCCTGCTCGGCATCGACAACGGCAAGTACTTCTTCTCCGTGGCCTTCCCCGACGGGGGCGCCGGCCGGCGCGCGATCGTCCAGGCCCCGGCCGTCGCCAACGCGTGGGCGCACGTCGCCGGCGTGTACGACGGCGCTGCGCTCAAGCTCTACGTCAACGGCGTGCTCCGCGCGTCGACGCCCGCGTCGGGCGCGCTTCAGCAATCGACGCGGCCGATCGTCATCGGCGGACACCCCAGCTGGAACGCGTACGATGGCCTGATCGACGAGGTCCGCCTCTACCAGCAGTCCCTGAGCGACGCGCAGGTGGCGCAGCTCGCGGCGGGCGAGGTCTACCCGGTGAGGGCGTATTACGTCTATCCGAGCGACCAGCGGTATCACCAGGAGTACGTCGACGCCATCAACACGTACCTCGACGAGCTGCGCGGCTGGTACCGCGAGGAGTCGGGCGGCTCGTTCCACCTGGTGGGCTTCGTCCAGCCTGTGCGCTCGTCCCAGAACTACCTGACCATGCGCTGCGGCCCGACGCCGACGAGCGCCTGCCAGAGCAACCCGCAGGAGCTCCCGAACTGGCTCAACGCGGTGTCACAGGCCGTCGGCGGCTTCCCTGCGCGGCAGTCCACGCTGGTCTTCGGGCAGGGCGGCGGCGGCTGGGCGGGCGCCAACCTCCAGGGCGACTACACCGGATACGCCCTCGTGGGCGACTGGGTGCTTGAGCCCCTCTCGGGCGTGCGGGAGCCGCTCGCGCTCCACTGCGGATACGCCACGTGGCAGTGCAGCGGCGGCGTGCCGAAGGGGACCGTCGCCCACGAGCTCGGTCACTCGTTCGGCCTGCACCACCCGGACGGCACCTCGGGCACGACGATCATGGCGTGGCACGGCGACTATCCGACGACCGACTTCCTCGATCACGAGCAGATGATCCTCCAGGAGAGCCCGATGCTCTCGTCCGGCGTGTTCGTGCGCGGCGGGCTCTGGCTCGACTTCAACAACGCCGACGTCATGCACTGGGACACGACCGTGAGCCTGACCGGCTCGGGCTTCGGGCCCGGCGCGCAGGTCGAGTTCGTTGGCGCCAACAACGCCAACATCCGTAACCCGATCAGCATCAGCGCGACGAGCCTCACGGTGCAGGTCCCGCAAGGCCTCGGCCCCGGGTACATCCGCGTGCGCAACGGGAGCGGCGCGAGCAACAAGGTGCCGGTGAACTTCTATCCCTGAAGGGTGAGGTCCTCGAGGTGACGCCGCCGCGGTGACAAGCGGCGTCATCGCTATCGCTGGCCGCCCCGAGCGATGGCGCCCGCCAACCGTGGCAGGCGCCGTCGCCGTCTCTCGCGCAGCGCCGATGCGGCGCCGGCCGTCGGTTGTCGCTCCGACGGCCCTGCGCCCGCCCTCTCTTCAGCCTCCGACCGTCATTGCTGGCCCAGGACGGCCCACCCGCTCCACGTCGTCTGCACGCCTGCGCGGAGCTCCTGCGTTGCGCCCTGGTCCATCCATCGCACGCTGGCCCATGCCACGTCTTTGGCGAGCCCCTGGTCCAAGGCGTAGATGGCCTTCGCGGAGCCGTCGGGCCTCGGAGCGACCTTGTAGGTCGCGAGCGGTACACCCCTCGTCGAGTAGAGCGTCATCGAGACGTTGGGCATCGACTCCCTCTGAGCGATGAACAGGTACAGCGTCCGAGTGCTCAGGACGTACGCCGCGCACGCGCCGCACTGAGGATCTGCCGGTTGCATGGGCTCGTCCTTGATCCGGCGTTGCGGCCGCATACCGGATGACAGCGCCTGCGCCGCCTGGCCGGTCTCCGTGGCCGACTCGACAGGCGTGGCATCCATCGATGGACCGCACGCGGTGAGGACAAGGGCGCTCAGACCAAGAATCGAGGTACGCATCGTTCAGATCCTCCGTATGCCGTTTCCGGGGTCGATCTTCTCTTCGCCGTCGCCTTCCGGCCTCTGACAGACAGAGCTCGATCCCTCGCCCGATCTGTCAGGGGACGAGCGCCCGGAAGCTCGCCCAGTCGCTCGACGGATCCGCGCGCAGCGCCGCGAGGGTCGCCTCGCGGAGCTGCTCGCACGGCTCTCCTCGCTCGCCGGCGTAGAGCGCGGCCATCACCCGCTCTGCCAGCGCGTCGTCGACAGGGCGCGTCGCCGCGATGACCGAGCGCGCGCCGGCGATCAGCAGCGCCTGGGCCAGGCCGAGCCCGAGCCCCCGCGCCCCGGACGCCGCCTCCGTGCGCGCCGTGTCGCAGCCGGACAGGACCGCCCGCGCGGGCGCCCGGCGCAGCGCCAGGATGTCGCCCACGGCGAGCTCGCTCCCGCCGGAGAGCGCGAGGCTGCTGTCCCAGCCGTCGAGGCCCTCAAAGACGCCGTGGCCCGCGTAGTGGAAGAGCGCGAGCCCGGGCTCCTCCAGCGCGTCGGCCACCGCTCGGCGCGTGGCGAGCCCGCCCGACAGCCGCTCGACGCGCAGCCCCTTCCCGGAGAGCGCCGCCGCGACAGCGTCCGCCTCGCGCCGCGCGGCCGGCAGATCGCGCCGCGGATCCGAGACGACGAGCGCGCGCTCCGGCGCTCGCCCCGCGCCGGCGCCCTCCGCGGGCCGCGCGCCGCGCCTGGGGAGATCCAGGCCATACGTCACCGGCATGCGCGCGACGAGCGGGGCGCCGTCCCAGGGCAGGGCGTGGAAGTCGACGCGCGCGAGCTCGCCATGGGCGGCGACGCGGAGTCGCGTCGCGGCGCGCAGCTGCGCATCGAACGGCGCGAGCAGCCGCGGGGCCAGCGCCGCGGCCGGGGCGGAGGCGTCGAGCGCCGGCAGCCGCTGGGCCACGACGCCGTCGCGGGTGATTGCGAAGCCGGCCCATCCTTCGCGGATCGGATGGAGCACGAGCATCAGCTCGCCCTCTTCCAGCGCCGGCGCCGCCTCGACCTCCACCGCCGCGGGCTCCCCCTGTCGCACCAGGAGCAGCGCCTCCTCCAGCCGCGCGCGGATCGACCGCCCGCGCGACGCCCGGGCCACCCGGACCGCCTCGAGCTCGTCGGACGAGAGCCGCCAGTCGTCGCGCCCCTCCTCGTCGAAGGCCGCCCGCGCGTCGCGGTACGCCGCGAGGGCGCGCTCCCAGCGCGCCCGCTCCTCGCCGCCGAGCGCCTCGATCCGGTCGATCCAGCGGAGCATCGCGAGCGCCCGCGCGCGCGACCGCCGGGCGGCGCGCACGGCGCGGCGCGGATCGCGCCGGAGCAGGAGGTCGACGAGCCGCCGCGCGCTCTCCTCGAGGCGGCCGAGGTAACCGCCCCGGCCCTGCCCGAGCGGCACGAGCGCGCCGAGGTCGCCCCGCAACTCCTCCGCTTGCTCGTAGGCCTGGGCGGCCGCGTCGAGCCGCCCCATCGCCTCGAGCGCCCGCCCGCGGCCGAGCGCCGCGCGGTAGCGGCCTTCCGGCAGCTCGCTCGCGTCCGCGAGCCGCGCGAGCCGGCCGTAGATCTGGAGCGCGCTCGCGGGATCGCCGCTGCCCAGCGCGACGCGCCCCTCGATTTCGAGCCAGTACATCGCCACGCCGGCGTCGGGGCGCGCGTCCGTCCGCCGGGCCTCGTCGAGGAGGGCGCGCGCCGCGCCCGCCTGGCCCGCTTCCAGCTTGGCGAGGGCCAGGTTCGTCAGCGCGTTCGCGCGCTTCGCCGGCTTCGGGCACGCGGCCCCGTACAGCTCGAGCGCCGCCATGAGCGGCGATTCGGCGTCCGCGAGGGATCGAGGCCGCTCGGCGCCCGCACGCGGCTCGCTGGAGCCGCCGCTCGCCCACGCGACCTGCAGCGCGTTCCAGCCGAGATCGTTCAGCAGGGAGGCTTGCTCGCACGGGGCCCGCCCGGCGGGGGAGGACGCCTGCACGTCGCGCAGCAGCGCCTGCGCCTCCAGCGGTCGCCCCAGGGTCTGGAGCACGTCTGCGCGCTCCTGGAGCACGTGCAGCCGGTGGTCGCTCAGGCCGAGGCGCTCCGCGCCCGCCGCCGACGCGTCCAGCTGCCGGAGCGCCGCGCGCAGATCGCCCGCCTCGGACGAGAGCAGCGCCGCGTAGTACGGCTTCACCGCGCGCCCCTCGGGGTAGCTCGCCTCGAGCGGCCCGAGCGCGTCGAGCGCCGCCCGTGCCTCCGCGAACCTGCGCCCGTTGAAGAGGAGCGCGTACGACAGCGCGAAGCGGTCGAGGAACTCGTCGGAGATCCGCCCCGCCTCCCGGTGCGCCCGGATCGACGCCTCGAAGCCCGCGATCGCCTCCGGGATCCTGCCGCGCGCGAGGTCCACGCGCGCGCGCTTGCCGATCGCCAGGGCCTGGACGGCGGGGTCCGCGTCGGACGCCAGCGCGTCGAGCGCCGAGGACGCCGCGTCGAGATCGCCGCGCCGGCGCAGCGCCTCGGCCTCCTTCAGCCGGGGCGCGTCGACGGCTGGGCGGAGCTCCAGGCGGAACGACGCGCGCCCGCCGCCCCGCTCGGCGGTCACCGAGAGGGCGCGGGCGCCCGCGGCGACGGGGACGCGCGCCAGCACGCCTCCCTGGACGCGCGCTCCATCGAGCGAGGCGAGCGGAGCGTCCGCGACGACGGCCGCATCGACGGCGATCGCGACGCGGGCGTCCGCGGGGGCCTTCACCCAGATGCGGAGGGTCCGGTCGTCTGGCAGCGCGCAGGCGGGGCCGGCGTGCACGGCGCTGCAGCCGGCGAACTCCACCTCGAGGGGCGGCGCGGGCGCCCCGGTTGTCGCCGGGGCCGTTGTCGCCGGGGCCTCGGATGCACCGGAGGTCGCCTGGGCTGAGGTCCCCGTCGGGCGGCGCGCGTCGCATCCCGGCGCCAGCGCCGCCGCGCCGAGGATCGCTGCGCCCAGCGCGGGCCGGAGCGCTCGCCAGCGCGTCACGGGTCCTTGGAGGGCGCTGCGGGTCGGGCGGTGGGGAGGGGGAGCGGCGCTGCGCGTGGCAGGAGGAGCACTTTGAAACGTAAGATTCGGAATGGTTTATCTTTTTTCTCAGACGGCCGTGCGTCCGTCAGTCCGGCCGCGCTGTCTGGCAGCGCCGCTGGCCGTCCGATCGCGATCGCGATCTCCCACTCGCCCTCGGGCACTCCGGAGAAGAGCGTCTCCGTGTCGCCTTCGATGCGCGCCGCGCCCTGCTCCGAGAGGTCGGCGTGCACGTCCCAGGGGCGCGCCGTATCGCCCTGGATCAGGAAGGCGCGTACGGCGACGGGGCCGTCGACCCGGGTTGCGGGCCGCAGGGTGATCTCGAGCCTCGAGCCAGGCCCGAGCCGCGCGGTCGCGCCGGCGGCGCTGGAGGCGGAGCGCTCGCTGACCTCGCCGCCGGCGAGCGTCACGGCGTAGGCGGGCACCGGGAGCATGGCCACCGCGCCCGGATCGTCGAGCAGGCCGCGCGGGTGGTGTTTGTCGCCCTCCAGCGAGAGCCGCACGACGAGGACCGCCGCGGCGGCCGCGGCCAGCGCCGTCGCTGCGATCCGCCAGGGCGCCCTGCCCGGCTTTCGCGGGAGCGGGAGCACCTCGCCGCCGCGCGCTGCCGCCGTGCGCTGTCCCGGAGGTGGCGGGCCTACCGCCTCCGCGCCTGCCGCCGCGGTGCCAGTCGCCGCGGCGGTGCCTGCCGTCCCCGCGCCAGTCGCCGCGGCGCCTGCCGTCTCCGCGCCTCGCTCGCCCGCGCTCACCTGCAGCCCGGCCAGGATCCGGTCGGCGATCCGCGCTCGCGCCTCGCCGTCCAGCGGGCGTGACGCCTCCCACGCCTCGCGGTCCTCCGGGGTGCGCTGCGCCTCCGCCTCCAGCGCATCGCGCTCGCCGGCCGCGAGCGTCCCCAGCGCCCTCGCTGACCAGCGCGGATCGCTCGCCCGGTCCTGCTCGCGCGTGACGCGCGCCAGCGCCTTCAGCAGATCGTCGTCGTTCATCGTCCCCCTCCTGGGCTCGCAGCGCGCTTCATCGTCCCCCTCCCGGGCTCGCAGCGCTCGGCGAGGCGCTGTGTCCTCTCGGCTCCGCCTCGGCCGCGAGCTCCGCGGCGATCTGCCGGACGAGCCGGGCGATGCGGCTCCGCCACGCGTACACGGCGTCCGCGGTCATGCCGGTGATGGTGCAGGCTTCCTCGGTCGATCGCTCGTCGACGAGCAGCAGATAGAAGAGCTCCACCCCGCGCTCGCTCAGGCGATCGCGGAGCTTCCTGGCGATCGCCGCGAGCAGCTCGCGCGAGATCGCCGCGGGCTCCGGCGACACGGAGGCGCCGTCCACGCGCTCGAGCGCGTCGTCCTCGGTGGGCTGCTCGGTCCAGGGGTTCCGGCGGCGGCTGCGCAGGATCGAGCACGCCTCACGCTCCGCCACGAGCCCCACGAAGCTCGCGAGCGGCAGCCCCCGGCCGGCGTCCCACTGGCGCAGCGTGCGCCCGCGGTCCGCGAAGAGCGCGAGGAACACGCTCTGGGTCAGGTCCTCGACCTCCTGCCGGACGTCGCGGTGCCCCGCGGCCCGCCGCCGGCGGAGCAGCGGCCGCATCACCCGCTCCTGGATGGTGGGCGTCAGCAGATCGACGAGCGCCCTCACCGCGGCCGGCTCCCCGGCCACGGCCCGCGCGATGAGCGCGGCCTCCGGGCCCGGGGCGGCGGCGCCCGCCGATCCCCGCCGCGCGTCCTCATCGATCGTCCGCGGCTGCGCGGGCAAGGGAGAGCTCGGGGCCATCAGCGCACGGATAAACGCGCGCCACACGCCCGTCAATCCGGCTGGCCCGCCAGCTCGTCCACGAGCGAGCCCACCGGGATCGCTCGCGATCAGCCGCCGCAGGCGAGGGGGATCGTCAATCTCCACATGTCGTTGAGCAGCACCGGCGCGAACTCCGCGGTCGCTCCCCCGAAGATGTAGAGCTCGTAGGCCGTGGCGGTCTTGCGAGAGAAGTAGAACTGGCCGAACCTCGGCGCCGGCGCCGGCCCCGTCATCGCGGTGTCCACGCGAGTCCAGGTCCCGGCGTGGAGATCGAAGTACCAGAGATCGGACAGGGTGGTACCGTCGAACTGGCTTCCCCCGAAGAGCCAGATGCGGTCGTTGTGCTCATCGGCGATCAGCTTCGCGTTGTCGCGGTGGCCCGGTCCGCCGGCCTCGTCGAAGACGAGCTGATCCCAGGTCTCCGTGCCGACGTCGAATATCCAGAGGTCGCCGAGGTAGTTCTCCGGCGTGAACAGGCCGGTCCCGTTCACGGCGTCGTTCGTGTATCCGCCGTAGACCAGCAGGGCGTTCCAGCCCTGGGCGTAGACGAGCGGGTGATGGGCTCGAGCGCGCGGGCCGGGCGAGCCGGTCGCGACCTGCTTCCAGCCGTTCTTGTAGCGGACCAGGTCGTGCTGGAGTCCGTCCGGACGGTTGATGAAGGCCGGCAGCGTCGACGACGAGCCCGAAAAGGCATACGCGACGGTCTTGTGCTTCCCCTTCTCTCGCACGGCGACCGCCTCCGTGGAGCGGTTGGCGCGCCCGATCTGGGCCGCGCTCTGCGAGATCTGCGTCCACCCATGCACCGGATCGAACCGGAACGTGTCCTGGTGCGTGAGGTCGAGCCCGCGCCGGAAAGGACCTCTCCCGCCGGAGACGATCAGCGCGTCATCCTCGGCGACGCACCACATCATCGACTCGGCCCTGGCGGACGGCCCGCCCGGGTACTGGCCGAGGTCGTACCAGGTGAGCGTGTCGACGTCGAAGGCGCTGAAATCGGCCACGGGCTCGTCATTCGGGTAGGTCCCGTTCAATCCGCCGAAGATGTAGAAGAGGCCCTGGTGATAGGCACTCGCGCCGTCCCATATGGCGTCGGGGATGGCGCCGCCCTGCGGGAGCTCGGTCCAGTAGGGCAGGCTCGACCGGGCGGCGCTCGGGCGAATCCCGGCGAACGAGAGCGAGAGAAAGAAAGAAGCGATGAGAACGATCTGAAGGTGAACCCTGCGTATCATCCGGGCTATCTCCTTGTTCAGGCAACGGCGGGCTCGCGCCGTGGGCCTGGTTTCCGCCGAGGTCGTGGCGACGGCCATCGACGGGGCCCCGACCTGAGCGAAACCCCATGAACACCCGCACGACGATCCCTGGCTTGATGGGACGTTTCTTGGTCCTGCCGCGCAACAGCCGCATGTGCTCGTCGCGGCGCCGATCGCGTCGATGCTGACGCTCCAGAGCCACCTCCGCGGCAAGGGGCGCGCGCCGGAGCCGGCCTATTGGCCGGCTGCCGGAGCGGGGTGCAGGTTCGTGGGATACGGGCTTAGCCGTCAGCCCAGCGCGAGGCTGCTGCCGTCTTCCTGTTCGGGCGTCAACCGATCTCGCGGTAGTCGAACCAATCGAAGTCGGCGTGCAGGCGTGTTCCGGCCAGGTCCTGGCACGCCATCCCGACGAAATTGCCCGTGAACCCACAGGGCACCGCGTGCTCGTCCGACAGGATCGACGCGTCGTGCTCCCACCCCACCGCGTGGAAGGTGACGCCATCCCGGGAGTAGAAGAACGATATCCGATCGTCCTTGATCTCGAGCCGCAGGAAGATGTTCTCGGCCCCGTCCAGCACGTACTCCTTCTCGATCGGGAAGGTCAGGTTCCCCCGCTCGCACTTCATGAGCGCCAGGGCCTTCTCGGCGTGGTCCGCCCGTGAGACGTAGAGATAGTAGAACGAGTCCGTGCTGTAGAACGCAACGATGCCCGCCATCTGCTGGAAGTGCTGAGGGGCGAACTGCATGCACGTCGTCGCTTGCACATGTTTGGCCTGCTGGCGCCGCGCGACGAGGCTCTGCTCGAAGTTCGAGGTGATGCTCTCGCGTCCGATCAGGCGCAGGTACCCGGGTCGGGCGGCGAGGCTGCTCACGTCTGCCGGCAGCACGCGCGGCGACTGCCACTCGATGCCCAGCGTGGGCTTGTCGAAGTCGTCGCGCTCGGGCGTCTTCGGCCATTCGTGGCGAGCCAGGTTCGGCCCCTCGTAAACGTCCAGCGGAACCTGCCCGCCCGAGGTCAGCCGCGGCCACCCCTCGACCCACGTGATGCCCTGGAGCGCCGTCTCACGCCCCAGCGTCGATCGGCCATTCTGCAACGGGCGACGGCACAGGTGCGCGAACGCCCACGAGCCGTCCTTGTTCTCCACGAAGCTACCGTGGCCGGCGCTCTGGAGCCGCACATCGGGGCGGGACGCGCTGGAGATGAGCGGATTGTTCGGCATGACCTCGTAGGGGCCGTGGATCGAGCGAGAGCGGGCGACCGTCGCGGCGTGCGTGATGAACGTGCCCCCCTCGGCGGTCAGCAGGTAGTAGTAGCCATCTCGCTTGTAGAGGTGCGGCCCCTCCACGAGCCCGAGCGCGGTGCCTCGGAAGATGTTCTCCACCGGACCCACGAGCTTCTGCTCCTTGGGGCTGTACTCCTGGAGCAAGATCCCACCGAACGCGTTGTTGCCCGGCCGGTGATCCCACACCATGTTCACGAGCCACTTGCGGCCGTCGTCGTCGTGGAACAGCGAAGGATCGAACCCCGAGCTGTTCAGGTAGATGGGCTCCGACCACGGACCGGTGATGGAAGGCGCGGTGACCAGGTAGTTGTATACGTCCTTGAACGCCCCCGCCCAGCGTCGCGAGTTGGTGTAAATGAGGTGAAACAAGCCGTCTGCGTAGGTCAGGCACGGCGCCCAGATCCCGCCGGAGTTCGGGTTGCCGCGCATGTCCAGCTGCGAGTACCGCTCCAGCGGCCGCGCGACCACCCGCCAGTTGACGAGGTCTTTCGAATGGGAGATCTGGACGCCCGGGAACCACTCGAACGTCGAGGTCGCGATGTAGTAGTCGTCCCCCACGCGCACGATCGACGGATCGGGGTTGAACCCTCTCAGTGCCGGATTTTCAACCTTGCTCATTCACTCACCTTGATTGTCTCGTTGTGTTCCAGCGCAGCCAGTCCTGCTTCCAGCGCTCGACGGATACGCTCGGCATCGTGGGGACGCGCCCCGCCCATGCCCCACCGCTCGCGCGTCGGCGTGAGGCATCGGAGGTGCGTGGCCGCAGGCAGCTCGGGGTGCAGCGCGAGCTCGGGATGCGGCGTGGGGGGGCGAAGGCATCATAGGGGAACGTGGCGTCTGCAACGTCGCCCCTGCTGGTTCCCGCATCTGCGGTCCGTGGCCGCGCAGCGGGACCCGCCGGAGGAGCTCCGCCGTCGGCGCGCGAGGGTAGCACCGTGCGCGCCCACGTCCAGACGCTTCGTCCTGATGCGCGGGCGCCTCCGGTGGGGTTGAGCGCGTTGAGCGACCGCGCGCCAGCTCACTCCGCTGCCGTCGCGAGCTGCGCCGTGTCCGCCGGCCGCGCGCGGTTCCACGCGGACGCGACGGCGGCGAGCGACGCCATGTCGGCGTCCCCGTGCGTCCCCGCCCCGAAGCTGCGCTTGCGCCCGACCGAGATGGCCACATACGCCGCCGTCTCGTCGCCGCCGCTCCTCGGGAGCGCGTGCGCCGCGTGCTCGTCCACCGCGATCGCGATCCCCGCGTGGCGCGAGAGCGCGCTCGCGAACGCCTCGACCGGGCTGCCGCCGGCGGCGCTCAGCGCGTGGGCGACGCCCCGGATCTGCACATGGAACTCGTGTCGTTCGTCCGCGCCCTGGCCGACGCGCCTGTGCCGGGTGACGCGGAGCGGCCCTGCGCGGTTCACGTACTCCCGCTCGAAGATCGCCAGGATCTCGGCCTTCTGCACCTCGCCCTCGGTCCGCTCCGCCCTGCGCTGCACGGCCTGGCTCACCTCGACGGCGAGCCCCCTCGGCAGCGTGTAGCCGTGGTCGTGCTCGAGTACGTAGGCCACGCCGCCCTTGCCCGACTGGCTGTTCACGCGGATCACCGCCTCGTAGCTGCGCCCGACGTCCTGCGGATCGATGGGCAGGTACGGCACCTCCCAGAGCGGGCTCCCGCCCTCGCGCAGCGCCTTGAACCCCTTCTTGATCGCGTCCTGGTGCGAGCCGGAGAAGGCCGTGTACACGAGCTCGCCGACGTACGGGTGGCGCGGGTGGACCGGCAGGCGGTTGCAGTGCTCGACCGTCTCCTTGATCGACTGGACATCATGGATCTCGAGCTCGGGATCCACGCCCTGGGACATCAGGTTGAGCGCCAGCGTCACGACGTCGACGTTGCCCGTGCGCTCGCCGTTGCCGAACAGCGTGCCCTCGACGCGATCGGCGCCCGCCATCACGGCCAGCTCCGCCGCGGCCACGGCGGTGCCGCGGTCGTTGTGCGGGTGCACGCTCAGCACGATGCTGTCGCGCTGCTTCAGGTTCCTGTGCATCCACTCGATCTGATCCGCGTAGACGTTGGGCGTCGACATCTCGACGGTGGCGGGCAGGTTCAGGATGATCTTCCGTGATGGGGTGGGCTCCCAGACGTCCATCACGGCCTCGCAGATCTCCTTCGCGAAATCGAGCTCGGTGCCCGTGAAGCTCTCGGGGGAGTACTCCAGCGCGACCTCGGTCCCCGGCAACCGCGCCGCGAGCTCCTTCACCAGCCGGGCCCCCCGCACGGCGATCTCGGCGATGCCCGCGCGGTCCAGGCCGAACACCACGCGCCGCTGGAGCGTGGAGGTGGAGTTGTAGAGGTGGACGATGGCGCGGCGCGCCCCGCGGATGGCCTCGAACGTGCGTTCGATCAGCTCGGCGCGCGCCTGGGTGAGCACCTGGATCGTCACGTCGTCCGGGATGAGCCCCTGGTCGATGATCCAGCGCACGAAGTCGAAGTCGGGCTGCGACGCGCTGGGGAAGCCCACCTCGATCTCCTTGAACCCCATGCGCAGGAGCTCGTGCCACATACGGAGCTTGCGCTCGAGGCCCATGGGCTCGACCAGGGCCTGGTTGCCGTCGCGCAGGTCAACGCTGCACCAGCGCGGCGCTCTCTCGATCACGCGGCCGGGCCAGCGGCGATCGGGCAGATGGATGGGCTGAAAGGGCTTGTACTTGTGGACAGGCATCGTGGACATGACAGGACTCCCTGAAAGCTAGCGATGGGAGTCGTCACGACACGACGACGATGCGGGGGACCCCCATCGGGACCAAGAAAACCGAGGGGGGCCGTACTGCGAGGAGCGACGTCGTCAGCAGCGCGCGCAAAGGCCCCCGGGCCGTAGGCCTAGGCAGGGGCGTAGGGAGCGCGCGCGAGGGACGGACATCGAGGTGCAGCTTAGCGAACATTCGCGCGCCTGTCCAGCGCCGCGATACGAGGCGGCCAGGCGTGTCGCGCATCGTTGTGATCTTGCAGCGGCTGCTGGCGCTCGTCCCGCGCTCGTCCGGCGCGCAACGGGCGGAGCGCAGCGATGCCGGCTGGCTCGACAAAGATGTAGCGTAGTGTCGATGACGATGGCTGCGGATCGAGCGAGCAGCGATATCGACGTGCCGATCGACCCGGCGCTCCAGGACCTCGGCAAGGCCTACGAGAGCGGGCAGCTCGTCGTGTTCGCGGGGGCCGGCGTCTCTGCCGCCGCGGGGCTCCCGGGCTGGCAGAAGCTCACCGAGCAGATGGTCGCGCGCCTGCGCGTGAGCGGGGCACGGGCGGTGCCTGCCTGCACGCGATCGCGAAGGGTGAGATCGCGCGCTCCATCGGTGCGTAGCGGCGCGACGGACATGGACGGTGCATGTGCGTGCGCGCACACTCGTGCTGCGACGCGCGGGGCGCGGATGCCAGTGTGAATGTTAAGGCTACGATCAAAGCCTCCTCGTGTATCCTCGTCTGTCGGTCGCTCCGGGCGCGAGGTCACGGCGCATGCGAGAGCGCGAGCGAGGGTGGATTGACATGTGGAATCGACGATCGCTTGAACGATGGTCGCTCGCTGTCGCGACCGGGGTCGTTGTCTCTGCCTCCGGCTCCGGGCAGGCGCGCGCGGACGACGGCGCACCGCCTGCTGCGCCAGCCATGCAGACACAATCCCTGCCTGCGCCGCAGGCTCCTCCGCCTCCGGGCTTCCACGGCGCCCCGCCCGCGGTGGGCCCGAAGGTGCTCCCCTGGAGGGAGGGCGAGCCGGTGCTGCCCGGCTATCATCCGGAGACGCGCGTCCGGAAGGGGCTCGTGATCAGCGGCGCGATCGTCTTCGGAACCGTCTACCTGTTCACCGCGATCGGCGGCGGTGACGCGGTGTACCGCGGATCCCCGGGGTATGCGGCGCTGTTCGCGCCGTGCGCGGGCCCCTTCATCACCCTGGCCACGACCCGGCAGGACGACCTCGAGACCATGGCCCTCGTCCTCGACGGGCTCGTCCAGATCACGGGAGCCGCCCTGCTCGTCCCGGGTCTCCTCGTGCCGCGAAGTGTGCTGGTCCGCGACGACGTCAGCCAGCCGTTCGTGCTCCCGGCGCCGGTGGCGCTCGGCCCGAGCAGCGCCGGCCTCGGCCTCGTCGGTCGATTTTGATCGCGCGACCTTCCCTATTCCGCTCGACCGTGACAGCGGCGGATCTGTAACCCCTTGCCGCCGTCAGGGGTGCGCGTGGCAGGCGCCCGACGCCTTCCCGAACACCGCGTTGAACCTGGAGCCGCCGCTGTACACCTGCACGCTTTGCAGCTTGTACCCGAGCGAGGCCTCCTGGGCGGCGTACACCGGGTATACCAGGGTCGACGTGTCGACGTACGCGTGCGGCGCGCAGCCCGCGGCGGGGACCGCGAGCATGCTGAACTTCGCCGGGCTCCACGTGGTGTCGGCGACCACCTGGCCGACCTGCAGGCCCGCCGGGATGCCCGCGATGTCGCTCTGGACCAGCGCCGCCGACCGGCCGTACGTCAGCCAGTTCGATGTGCTCGCGCTCGTCGTGAACAGCACGGCGTAGTACTGCACGCCGGCCACGCGGTACGGGAAGAAGTCGCCGATGCCATAGCCGCCATTGACGACATAGACGTTGTACAGGCTGTCGAGCTGGGCCTGGGTGAGCTGGTGCCAGAACGCCGTCTGCTCGCCGGACTGCCTGGGCGTGGCGGTGAAGTCGTAGACGGGGTTTCCGCTGCCGTCGATCCGGATCCGGGTCTCGCGCGGCACCCACGCCTCGTTCGCGCCGTCGTTCTCGGCGATCTTGGAGCCGCCGACGCCGACCTGCAGGAAAAAGCCGGTCGTCGAGTACTGGTAGGAGCCCGTCACCTTGAAGCCGCCCTCGTTGTAGAAGCTGAGCGTCGCCGGGGCATAGCCCATCCCGCTCAGGTAATCGGGGTAGTCGGTGAACGGCTTCCAGCCGAGGTCGTGGAAGTCGGGCAGGAACGGCGCGAACAGCCGCGAGTAGTACGTCGGCTGATCGGTCTCCGTGAGCGGATCCTCGACATAGCAGCCGTTGGCCTTCTGGTACGCGCCGAAGGCGTCCACTTCTACCGCGATCTTGTCGTTCGGCGCCGTGGTGCCCTTGGGGACGGCGATGTAGACGTGCAAGTGCATGTTGCCCCAGTCGGCCGAGGAGACGCCGTTCGCGTCCAGGGTGTCCATGACCGTCATGCTGCTCCCCGCCCGCGCGATCTTGGTCCCCCGCTTGACGAGCTGGCCGGGCTTCACGGGGATCGTGTCCGACTCCTTGCCCCACCATTTCGCCAGGGGAGACTTGTTCGCGGCCAGCTGATAGCGCTGGCACGCCACCGAGGCGCCGCAGCTGATGTTCTTCACGGCGCTTGCGTCGTTCGTCGCTCCGTTCCGCAGGTGCATGTAAAGCGAGTAGATCTTCTTCCCGTTCTCGCCCGTGTGCTCGATGATGACGGTGTTGCCGCCGCCGCCGGGAGGTCCGTCGAAGTACACGCCGATGACCCTGCCGTCCGCCACGGCCAGGACATCGAAGCTCGGATCCTCCGAGCCCGAGGCGGCGCGCCCGATGTCCAGGCCCCGGTGGCTGCCGCCGCCGCCGTAGATCCAGCCCTGCCCCAGGCTGACCTGGTTCCCTGTGCTCTGGGGCCCGTAGGGCAGGCTCATGGGCAGCGGCGCGCGCACGTTGCGCAGGAACGTCTCCCGGGCCGCGGCGTCGGGGAACGCCGTGGCCGGCCCCTGGATGTTCGTCAGGAGCCGGTTCAAGAGGTCGGTCTTGGTGGCCGAGCTCGGCATGGCCTGGAGGCTGTCCGTCCACTCCTGGAGCTCGGCGTTCGCTCCGCTCGTATTCAGGTCTTCGCCGAGGTTGGTGTTCGGCGTCCCGCAGGCCAGGGCGGCGTCGTTCACACGGTAGGCTTCACTCACGCTCTCGACGCTCTCCGTCGTGAGCTCGTCATAGGCGCAGCCCGAGAGGATCGTCGTCGCGGTGAGGATTTGGTAGAAGAGGGGGCGCGTGTTCATGCCGTGGGCGCATTGCACCTCACGTGCCGCCGCCTCGCTCCCGCGCCTCTCCGCGCAGCGCGCGCGCCGGATGCCCCCGCAGGGCAGCCCCTGGAGGCTGCTGCCTGCAGCCCCTGGAGGCTGCGGCCTACGCCCCTGCCGGCGCGCGCCTCTGGCCGTGGAATCCGACGATCTTCGACCTGGTTGCCGTTCTACTCGAACTCGGGGATGAGCTTGCCGATCTGGCGGATGCTGCTCATGACCTGCTCGTGCGACAGGCGCCCGACCTGCTGGAAGCTCAGCAGGCGATCGATGCCGAGGTCCTGGTAGAACTTGATCTTCTGCCGGCACGTCTCCGGGCTGCCGACGATGAGCGAGTTCTGCTCTTTCAGGGCGTCGAACACCTCCTCGTTCGGGACGTCTTCGTTCTGCATGATGCGGGCGAGGACCGCGTTGGCCTTGGTCTCGGCCGGCGTCTTCCCCGCGCGGTCGCGCAGGAGCTGGCCCACGAGGCCGCCGCCCGCCGGGTCCTTGGCCAGCGCCTGCTCCTCGGCGTGGGTCCGCAGGAAGTGCTCCTTCGCCTCGAAGAACGTGAAGGACCCGTTCGTGTACCACGCGGCCGCGGAGGCGGCGCCGTTCTCCATGGCCTGCTGGTCCGTCTCGGCACAGTGAGCGAACGTGAAGAACCCGACCTGGTTGTTGATGAAGGCGCCCACGGGCCGCTCGCACCGGCGGATGGCCTCGCGGTAGATGCCGATCCACTCCTTCACCTGGTCGGGCGGCGCCCACAGCGTGACGCCGAGCGCGCCGACCCCGTTGCGCCCGGCCTGCTCGAACGAGGCCAGGCTCGAGCAGGCCTGCCAGAGGGGCGGGTGGGGCTTCTGGTACGGCTTCGGGATGATGGGAACGTTGTTGATCTCGGCGTCCTCGCTCTTCCAGGAGAACCGCTCCTGCGTCCACATCTTCGGGATCATCTCGAACGCCTGCTGCATCTGATCGCGCGTCCGGTCCGGAGGGATGTTGAACGTGCGCCACTCCGGGATGGTCGAGCGGGCCAGGCCGAGCTCCAGGCGCCCGCCGCTCAGGTGATCGAGCATCGCCGCGCGCTCGGCGACGCGGATGGGGTGGTTGAACCGGAACGGCGACAGCACCGAGGCGTGCCCGAGCCGCATCGACGTCGTGTGCTGCGAGATCGCCGCGAGCATCACCTCCGGCGCCGACGAGTAGCTGAACTCCTCGGCCGTATGGTGCTCGACCTGCCACCAGCAGCCGTACCCGAGCCGATCGGCGAGCTTCGCCTGCTCGAGGGTGTTCATGATGATCCGGTGCTCGTGGTCCTCCGACCACGGACGGGGACTCTGCATCTCTGTGAACAGGTCGATCTTCATTACTTCCTCCCTCGCGATTGCTGCGCGCCAAGCATCGATCCGTCGCGTACAAAACGGCAATGTGTGGTTTGCCGCACACCGATGTACATGTCGACGGATCGCCGGCATCGGGCGCTCAGAGGCTGTGATGTGCGTGTAGACCGTCGCGGGAGACTTCCTGTTGAGGGCTCCTCGGGGCCGGCGCTCCGGGCCACGGGGCGCTCCGGAGGCCGCGGGCGATCGCCACATCTTCGCCACAACCTCTCCGTGTTTGTTCCTCGTCGGGCGCGCGGGTGCGCCTCACCCGGGGGGTACGTCCATCGAGGTCTGCGGCGGCCGTGACCAGGCCCCGCAGCGCTCACCCCGATGGAGGTCCTCGTGCAGGCGCAAGCTACCTGTCTCCCCGTAACGTCATCGCCCGAGTCCGGCACGGACGCCGGCGCAGAAGAGCCCGCGGCTCGTCGAGACGACGCCCCCGCGGCCCCCGCGCCCGGCCCCGCCGCGGAGCCCACCGAAGGCGCCGGACACCGCAGCTGGACGGCTGCTCTCCTCGCGGAGCGGCCTTCGTTCTCGCTCCGCGAGGAGCTGTCCCGGTTCGGCGTCGGCCTCGGCCTCGCCTCGCTGTACGGCCTCTCGCTCGGCGCGCGGCAGGGCGGCGTGTCGTTCGTCCGCCACGCGGCCGGCGTCCCTGCGGCGCTGATCGCCGTCGCCTGCGTCGGCGTTCCGGCGCTCACGATCGTGCTGACGCTCTTCGACGCGCCGCTCGACCCGCCGCGCGCGCTGTCGGCGACGGCGCGCGCCGCCGCCGCGACGGGCCTCGTGCTCGGCGGCCTCGCGCCCGCCTCGGCGCTCTTCGTCGTGACGAGCGGGGCGGATGCGACCGCGGCCCTCATGGGGCTGCTCGGCCTCGCGGTGGGCGGCGCCGTCGGCATCTGCATCCTGCTGCGCGACCTCGGCGCGGTGCTTCAGCGCAAAGACGATCTCGCCGGTGTATCGGGGACGACCGCGGCGCTCGTCTTGTTCGCGGCGTTCGCCGTGGTGCTCGCGCTGCGCGTGTGGTGGGGGATGCTCCCGATCCTGAAGGGGGGTGCCCTGTGAGCGCCTCCGTCCTGAGCCGTCTCCTCCGGGCGCCCTCCGAGGTGGCCGCGAGCTGCCGAGAAGACAGGGACATCCGCGCCATCGCGCTCGCGTCGCTCGGCGCGATTGCCCTCGGCTCGGCCGTGTTCGGCGGCGTGATCGGGAGCTTCCGCGGCAGCGAGCAGATCGTCTTTGCGGCCGTCAAGGTGCCGCTGGCGATGCTGATCACGCTCGCGCTGTCGGTCCCGGCGCTCCACGCGTTCTCGGCCGTGCTCGGGCGTCCGTGGCCCATGCGGTCCGTCATCGCGCTTGCGCTCGCGTCGGCGGGCCGCTCATCGCTGGTGCTGCTCGCGTTCGCGCCGGTGCTCTGGCTGGCCATCGACGTGGGGCTCGGCTACCACGCGTCCTCGGTCGCCGCCTGGCTCGCCTACGCCGTCGCGGGCCTCGCGGCGCTCGGCGTGCTCGTGCGGGGCATCGGCGCGGGCCGGGGCCGCTGGCTCACCGCGGTCGCTTTCATGGCGGTCTTCTTCGCCGTCGGCGGCCAGGCCGCCTGGATCCTCCGGCCCTACCTCGGGCGGCCGAGCGAGAGGGAGGTCCCGTTCCTGCGCGCCCGCGAGGGGAGCTTCTCCGACGCGCTCGTGAAGAGCTTTCGCTCCGCGCTCACCTACGACGACGATCTGCGCTCGCACGGCGGGCTGCGCCCATGGGAGGGACCCTGGCGCGATGGCGTGGCTCCAGTCGATGACCCGCCGGCGGACGGCGCGACCGTACGGGAGGTCCCGCCGGCGGACGGCGCGACCCGGCGGGAGATTTCGCCGGCGGACGGCGCGACCCGGCGGGAGATCCCGCCGGCGGACGGCGCGAGCCTGGACGGCCTCGATCGGGGCGCCGAGCGCGGCGACCGGGTGAAGGAGGCGCAATGAGCCTCCGCGATCTCTCGGTGCTGTACCTGATCGCTGGGCTCGCGTGCGCCGTCGCGGTGTACCGCGCTTCCCCCGAAGGACGCCGCCGCGCCGCCCTCTCCGCGGCGCTCTGCGTGCCGCTCTGGCCTATCTGGGCGCCCATCGCGCTCACGGCGGGCCGCGGGGAGGGAGGCGAGCGCGTGAGCGGCGCCGCGGCCGAGGCCGCCGCGCGCGTCCAGGGCGCGCTGCGCGAGGGGGTCAGCGCCTGCGCCGGCACCTCGTTCGAGGCGCTCCTCTCGCGCGAAGCGGCCTCGCGGATCGAGGCCGAGGTGGCGCGCGCCGCCTCCCGGCATGCGGAGCTCGACGCGCTGCTGCGCCAGAGCGGCTTCGACGAGGGCGCCGCCGCGGCGCGCGTCGTGGAGATCGAGCGGGGCGGCGGCGGCGCGGGCGCGCGGTCGCTGGCGACGGCGCACCTCCACCTCGAGAACATCCGGCGCCTGCGGGCCATGCGCGACCGCGACGCCCGCGCCCTCGAGGAGCTCGCGGATCTCGTCCAGGCGCTGCGCACGCAGCTCGTGCTGGCGCGCTTCGCCGGATCCTCGGTCGAGGGCGTCGGTGGTATCGTGTCCGAGGTCTGGGCGCGCGTGGAGGGCCTCGGCGCGGCGATCGACGCGCACGGCGCCGGAACAGAGGGACCGATCGCGACGTGAGCAAGCACATCCTGGTCGTCGACGATGAGGCGCGCATCCGCGAGGTGCTGCTCTACGCCCTGCAAAAGGAGGGGTACGCCGTGACGGCGGTGGCCGACGGGCGCGCCGCCGTCGAGGCGGCGGGGGCGGGCACGGTGGACCTCGTGGTGCTCGACGTGATGCTCCCCGAGCTCGACGGCCTCGAGGTGTGCCGGCGGCTGCGCGCCGGGAGCAGGACGCCGATCCTGTTCCTGTCGGCGCGCGCCGACGAGGTCGACAGGATCGTCGGCCTGGAGCTCGGCGGCGACGACTACCTCACGAAGCCGTTCTCGCCGCGCGAGCTCGTGGCGCGGGTGCGCGCGCTGCTCCGGCGGACCGAGGCGCCGCCTCCCGCGCCCGCACCGGCGGAGGCGCGCGCCGCGGTCCTTCGCCACGGCCCGATCGAGGTCGACACCGAGCGTCACGAGGCGCGGTATCTCGGCCAGCCGGTGTCGCTCACGGCGACGGAGCTCGGCGTGCTCGGCGCGCTGCTCGAGCGGCCCGGGGTGGTGCTCTCGCGCGGGCAGCTCATGCAGCGGGCCTACCGCTACGACAACCTGATCACGGAGCGCACCATCGACACGCACGTTCGCCGGATTCGCGCGAAGTTCCGCGTGCTTGGCGGCGATCCGATCGCGACCGTCCACGGCGTCGGCTACAAGCTGCAGGGGGCGTAGCCGGGTCTCGCCATGATCGAGCGCCTGCGCTGGGAGCTCGGCCGGATCCGCGTCCGGCTGCTGGTCGTGAACCTGGTGGTGCTGCTCGTGCCGGTGGCGGGGCTCGAGTTCGCGCGCCTCTACGAGCGGCAGCTCCTCGGCTCGCTGGAGCGCGACATGGCCAACCAGGCGGTCCTGGTCGCGGCGATGCTCGGGTCGGATCTCGACCGGGGTGTCGAGCTCGGCGCGCTCGATCACCGCTACGTCTTGACCCAGGCGGCGACGCACACGCGCACGCGCGTCCGGATCCTCGACAGGGCGGGCGCGGTCGTCGTGGACTCGCACGAGAACGGCCCGCCCGAGGGGCCCGAGCCGGCGGCCCCCGCGCTCATGCCGACGGCAGGCCGTCGCCCGAGCTCGGCGGACTTCCGGGAGCTCGCCGACAACGTGCAGCCGATCGGAAAGGGCGCGCGCGAGCGCTGGGCCGAGGTCCCGGATCGTCCGGAGGTGCGCGAGGCGCTCGCCGGGCGCCGCGCGGCGCGGACGCGTGTCCGGCAGCAGGAGCTGGCGGTGTTCCTGTTCCTGGCCGAGCCGATCCGGTGGGGCGGCCAGGTGGTCGGCGCGGTCTACGTGGTCCGCTCGACGCAGCCGGTGCTGGTCGAGCTCTACCGGATCCGCTCGGGACTCACCAAGGTCCTCGTGGTCGCGAGCCTGTTCACCGGCCTCGTCACGCTGGCGCTCGCGTGGTCGATCTCGAGGCCGCTCGGCAAGCTGTCGCGCGCGGCAAAGCGCATCGCGGCCGGCGAGCGCGACGTCGTGGTGCCCGTGTCGGGGACCGGCGAGATCCGCGAGCTCGGCGAGTCGTTCGCCGCGATGAACGAGCGGCTGGGGGCGAGGCTGCGGTACATCTCGGATTTCGCGGCCGATGTGGCGCACGAGTTCAAGTCGCCGCTGACGTCGATCCGGGGCGCCGCCGAGCTGCTCGACGAGGGGGCGGCGGACGATCTCGAGGCGCGGCGGCGCTTCCTGCGGAACATCGAGCTCGACGTGGCGCGGCTCGACCGCCTCGTGTCGAGGCTGCTGGAGCTGAGCCGGATCGAGGCCTCGAGCGAGGCGATGACGGTGCTCGATCTGGAGGCGCTCGTGGCGCGCGTCGTGGAGCGGCGCGCGAGCCCCGGGCAGCCGGTGGTGCTGCGGTACGAGATGCCGACGCGGCTGCTCCGGGCGCGGCAGACGGATCTGGAGACGGCGCTGTTGAACCTCGTGGACAACGCGGTGAAGTTCTCGCCGCCGGGGGAGCCGGTGGTGGTGACCGTCGAGGGCGGGGAGGGGCGGGAAGGGGAGAGGACGGCGAGGATCTCGGTGCGCGACCGGGGGCCGGGGGTGCCGCCGCAGCACCTGCCGAGGATCTTCGACAGGTTCTTCACGACAGACGAGGGCCGTGACGGGACGGGGCTGGGGCTGGCGATCGTGAAGAGCGTCGTCGAGGCGCACGGCGGGGCGGTGACCGTGGAGAGCGCGCCGGGGGAGGGGGCGAGCTTCGTGGTGGAGCTGCCGGTGAGGCAGTAGAAGGTGGATGAGGGGTGAGTGTTGCTGGATGTGAGGTCAGTGCGCTCGACGCTTCTCGTCGAGGGTCGCCTGGAGCAGCAGGAGCATCGCCCGATCCTTGGGCCGGGTCAGCTTCGCCTTGACCTCGATCAGCCGTTCCAGCGAAAGGACGCGGACCAGCACGCCGGCTACCTCGAGTACCGTGGAATCGGGCAGGAGATCCTGGTAGCACGTCGATTCCTCGATCGTTGCCAGCACGTCGAGGACCCCGTGCTTCGTCTGGAGCAGCTTGTGCCCGGTCGATCGGAGGTGGGACTCGTTCGGGACGAGCCGTCGTGGGTCGGTGCGGAAGACGGCTTCAAGGTCTGTCAGGGCGGCCATGAGCCGGACGATGTTGTCGTCCGAGCGTGAGTACACGATGTCGATGTCGATGGTAGTCACCGGGGCGCCCTGCAACGCTGCAGCCATCCCGCCCACAACGATGAACTCGACATTGCGGTGCACAAGCGCGCGAAGGATGT
Source organism: Sorangium sp. So ce693 (assembly GCF_051521375.1). Classification (NCBI taxonomy): domain Bacteria; kingdom Pseudomonadati; phylum Myxococcota; order Polyangiales; family Polyangiaceae; genus Sorangium; species Sorangium sp. So ce693. The sequence goes on along the minus strand of NZ_CP150347.1, from coordinate 7,248,688 downwards.
CAGCGAGCGCCATCGGGGGGCTCACGCACGCTCATGATCAGATCGATCGAGCTCTGCACCTGCGCCAGCCGCTCCGTCGGAGACAGGCTGAGCATCCAGCGGACGAGGGAGCGGTCCACGCCGTTCTCGTCGTAGGGGCTGTCGTCCAGCTCCTCGGCGGGAGGGTCCAGAGGCTCGGGCATGCTCCGAGCCTAGCATGCGGGGCCGGCGAGCCGCGGGTGCCCTTCTTCGGGTCGACCTCGCCTCGGGCATCCAGCCGCCAGCGATCGGCGGGGTCGGCCCGCAGATCATTCCGGACAATCCGAAGATCGTCCACCCCTCGATCGTAAGAGCTTCACCAGGTCGTCTGTCCCGTCGATGAGGAGCTCCCGGCCGCTCGTCCACGAGGAGGTCTGGATCGTCGCGCTCGACGTGCACGACCGGGCCCGCGGCGCCCGCATGATCAGTCGCGGCGGCCTCCTCTCCGCGTCCGTGCGCCCCGCCGACGTCCTCCGCGCGGCCCTCGAGCTCGGCGCCGTCACGTTCGTGATGGCCCACAACCACCCGGGCGGCGACCCCGCGCCGTCCGCCGACGACGTGCTGCTCACCCAGGAGATCGAGCACGCCGCGCACCTGATCGACGTACCCCTTCGCGACCACGTCATCGTGACGCCTGCCGGGCGCTTCTCCTCCGTCTTCCGGGCTGGCTCACCCCGCTGAACCACGGTTCCTGGCGAAGCGGCGCAATAGCGAGATCAGTGCCAACCCCGCTATCCCCTCAACATCCCTCGACCTTCTCTCCCTCTCTCCGCCCGCCATCGCCCCCGGACAGCAGGAATTCGACACAGCGCCTTCTTCTCCTAATCGCCCTCCCGTCAAAATATCCCTGGACAACCCTCTTCATTTCATCGATAGCTCACGATGGCCCGTCTGGCATTCCAGCGCAATCCCGCGCTCCTGCCACGCACGAGGGTGATCTCATGAGCAAATACACAGCATCGGAAGTGATCCAGCTCCCGCGCTTCACGGCCGTGGGGGCGATGGCGCTCGGCGAGCAGCTGATCACGGCGGCGAAGCCGGCGAAGAAACAGCTCGTGAAGGGCGTCGCGCGGGTGCTCGCCACGCTGGCCTTGCGCCACGACGAGCTCGCGTCGGCGCTGCGCGATCAGGTGTCGCTTTCGGAGGGAGGGGAGGCGAGTGAGGACGCGGTCCAGTGCGATCGCGTCCTCGACAATTGCTGGAGCGGTCTCCACGACTTCCTGACCGCATATACCAAGCTGCCGCCTGGCGCGCCCGAAGCCGCCGAGGCGAGCTCGCTGAAGGCGGCGCTCTTCACCGGAGGGCTCAAGTTCCTCCAGCTCACGTATGTGCTGGAGTGGTCCGAGAGCGAGCTCCGGATGCAGCGCATCCGCAAGAGCGGCCTCGACGCACGCATCGAGGCGCTCGGCGGCAAGCGCTTCCTCTCCGCCCTCGAGGCCGCGCACGCCGCATACGGCAAGGCGCTCGGCGTCACCGCGCCTGCGGCCACGGCCGCGACGGCACCGCCCAGCGTGCGCGACGCACTCGCCGCATTCACCGAGGCGCTGCGCGCCTACGTGATCAAGGTGATGGGCTCCGTCGAGCCCGACGAGCCGGAGACGCAGGAACTCGCCGACAAGCTTCTCGCGCCGCTCGCGAGCTGGAGCGTCGGGTCGAGCGGCCGCGGCGCACCCCGGAGGAACGACAAGCCCGAGGGCGACACCGCGACGCCCGCCCCGCCCGGTATTCCCCTCCAGCCCGGCGCGCCGACGGCCGCGCCCGCGCCGGCCGATAGCTGATCCCAGCTGCCTGACGCGCACCGCCGGCGCCGCGATCTCCTCCCGCCTCGTCCGCTCCTCGTGACCCTGTTCCAGGGCCAAGCCCCCGCAGACTCCTCTGTACGCTCCGGACGGCGTGGCCCTCGCCGCCTCCCGCCGGTGCCCATCCCCGTCCTCCGGCCCATCCCGGAGCGACCAGCGCCGCATCCTGTGCCGCCTCGGCCTCGATCTGTGCCAGATCAGGGGGGTCCGACACTGGCTCAACCGCAATGCATTGCGACACACCGGGGTCCAGACCCCTCCGAGGCGCTCCGCAGAGCGCCTCACCGGGGTCAAGTTGTGTCAAATGTCGCTGTCTATCTGGTTCTTCTGTGCCATCGCCCCCCGGATCCGCAGCTTATTGTGCCAGATGGAGGGGTCCGGACCCCTCCGGACCGCAATGAAGAACGCCTGCCGGGGTGCCGGACCCCCTCCGGACCGCAACGCAGAGAGCCCGCGGGGGCGCCGGACCCCTCCGGATCGCAACGCAGAGCGGCCGCTGGCCGACCGCCCGTCGCCTGGGCGTCGAGGCCGACCCAGGCTGGGCCCGACCTGGCTGAGGCCCGACCAGGTTGAGGTGCCGGCGGCGCTGCCGGAGGCGGCGCAAGGCGCCTCACGTCATGCCCTGATCCGACCGCGTGGCGATTGCTGCCCAGCATGGCGGCTTCCGTCGCATGTCTTCCACGTGCGACCATCTCACCATCATGGGCAAGGTCACGGCGCTCCACATGGACACCATCACCGAGAAATCCGGTCACCAGATGACTGGCATGGCAGTGAGCGTGTGCCTCACCCCCGCCGCCCCGAGCCCCTTGCCGATCCCCTATCCCACGATGGGCACCGTGGCCGAGGGGATCATCGATCCGTGCATGCGCACCAAGATCGAAGGCGCGAAGATCCTCACCGTGGGCGGCTGCATGAAGGCATGCCACGGCAACGAGCCCGGCACGCTCAAGGAGGTTGTCAGCCTCAACACCGGAGGGCCCTGCTTCCCGTGGCTCGGCGCGCCGAACGTCATCATCGAACTCGGCATGGCCGGCATCACCGGCAGCATGGGGCAGATGAACAAGTCGATCACCGTCGGCGCGGGCGCGACGGCGAGCGGCGCGGGCGGCGGCGCCGGGGGAGGGGGCGGCGGCGGCGGCGGCGCAGGCGGGCCGGGCGGGGGCGGGCCGCAGGGCGCCGGCAATGGCGGTGGAGGCGGCGGCGGGAGCAACCAGGGAGCAGCACCGCCCAGCCCGCCAGCGCCCCCGGGTACGGAGGGGCAGGCAGCCGGTGGCCACCCCGTCGACGTCGTAACTGGCACGCTGTTCACAGAGCCTGTCGTCGACTTCCAGCTTCCGGGCTTCCTGTGGGTCACGCTGATCCGACACTACAGGACCTCGTCGGTCGCGTTCGACGCCGGCATCGGGCGCGGATGGTCGCACAGCCTGCTCTGGTACGCGGAGCGCCATGGCGACCACCTCGTGCTCGTCGATGAGACGTTCCGGCGGACCACGCTTGCCCTACCGAGCACCGATGAAACGCTGCTGCTCCCCTACGGGCGGCGCCTCTGGCGCCAGCAAGATCGCCTCTTCGTCGATCTGCAGGATGGCATCCTCCGCGTGCTCGCGCCCTCGCCGACGCGCCATCGGTGGGAGCTCGCGGAGCTACGCGATCTGAGCGGAAACGTCGCCGAGGTCCGCTGGCGGGACGGCGCGGTCGTCGAGATCGTCGACTCGGTAGGGCGACGCGCTTGGCTCGAACGCGACGACCGGTTCGTGATCTGGTGGGTCGCTGCGTCGGACGAGGAGGGACGCGTGCACCGCCAACGCCTGGTCACCTACGAGCTCGATGAGCGCGGGGACCTGGTGGGCGCCGTGGATGCTGGTGGGGCCGAGACGCGCTACGAGTACGATGAAGACCATTACCTCGTGCTCGAGGAGCGGCCGGACAAAATTCGCTACCATTTCGTCTACAAGACCGCGTTCGGACAGCGGCGCTGCGTCGAGACATGGGGCGACCTGAAAGGCGAGGACGTGCTCGCAGCGCTCGGCGCGCCGGAGGCAAACGCGCCAGACCGGCCGAAAGGCATCTTTCACACCCGCTTCGTGTACGGGCCAGGACTCCACGAGACCACGATGGTCGACGCGTGCGGTGGTGTCCATCGCTACTGGGGCAACGAGCTCGGCCTCATCAAGCACTACATCGATCCGTGCGGATACGCGACGCACTTCACCTACGATGCAGCCGGGCGGGCCATCTCCTCCATCCAGCCGAACGGACTCCGATGGTCGCGTGCGTACGACGCCACCGGCACGCCGGCGCGCACGAGCGCCAACGACGCCCGCGCGCAGGTGAGCGTCAAGGACGGCGCGCGGATCAGCCGGCTGCCGAACGGGCTGTCCGTGACCGAGTGCACGCGCAACGGGCGTACGCTCGAGCACGTCTCCCCCTCGGGCGCCGCCACGCGCGCGTCGTACGACGATCGCGGCAGGAACCGCGCCATCGACTGGCCGGACGGCTCCACGACCGGCTTTCAATACGATGCCCACGGCAACGTGGTCGAGATCGTCGACGCGGTGGGGGCCGTCTGGCAGTACACGTTCGACCTGTTCGGTTTGCCGGTCAGCCTGCGACTCCCGACGGGCGCCACCTTCGATCTGTCCTACGACTCGCGCGGAGACCTCGTCGCGCTCGAGGGGCCCGAGGGACAGCGCACGAGGTGGACGATCGATGCCGCGCAGCACGTCGTCGACGTCGAGTGGCCAGGCGGCGGCCGCGAGTCGTTCCGCCATATCGCCGGTGCGCTCGTCGAGCGGATGCGGGCGGACGGCACGCGCATCCGCGCCGGATACGACGCCATGCTCCGGCTGCGCTGGATCGAGAACCCGGCTGGCGAGCGCCACGAGCGACAGTACGACGGCCGCGGGCGGCTCGTCAGCGAGCGGTCGTTCGCGGGCCTGTGGACCCGCTTCGACTACGACGGCGGCGATCGGCCTGTCACGATCTCCCGCCCGGACGGGACGTTCGTGCGCTTCGTCCTCGACCAGCTCGGCCGCGTCGTCGAGCGCCAGCACTCGAGCGGCGAGCGCGCGCGGTTCGAGTACGACACGTTCGGCGAAGTGCGCCGCGCCACGAACGCCTCCACGTCGGTCCTCTTCGAACGCGACCCGCTCGGCCGCGTGGCGCGGGAGGTACAGGAGTGCGGCGGACACCGCTTCACGGTGGAGTACACGCACGATCTCCTCGGTCGGATCGTCGCGCGACGCTACTCGACCGGATGGTCGGCCGAGCTGCAGCGCGGCGCTGGCGGCTGGCTCGCCCGCGTCGGGTCGCGCGAGGACGAACGCGGCACGGCGTCGCTCGATCTATCCCTCGAGCGCGACCACGAGCGCCGCGAGGTCGCGCGCTCGCTCGGGGATCTTCGCCTCACGACCGAGCGCAGCGCCCTCGGGTTCCCGACGCGCGTCTCGCTGCGGCGGGCGGACCAGACCCTGCGCACACGCGCGTACGCGTGGGATCCGCGCGGGCCCGTCGCCCACATCGACGACGATCGCCACGGCGCGCGTAGCTATGCGCTCGATCCGATCGGGCGGCCGCTCTCGGTGCGCGGGCTCGGGGCGAACGAGGCTTTCGAGATCGCCCCTCAGGGGACCGCGGTGCCGCGCGGCGCCAGCTGGCAGCTCGGCCCGGGCGGGCGGCCACTCCGCACCACCGCCGCCGAGCTCTCCTGGGACGACCGCGGCCGGCTGGTGCGGAAGGTGACCGGTAGCGCAGCGAGGAGCTGGACGTTCGAGTACGACGCCGAGGACCGGCTCGTCATCGCGCGCTCCGACGCCGGCCACCGCGTGCGCTACGTCTACGATGCCTTCGGACGACGACTCGCGGAGCTCGGCGACGACGGCCGGAGCACGTTCTTCCTCTGGGACGACGAGGCGCTCGTCGAGGAGGTCGATTCGAGTCATCTGCGCTCGGTAAGGCGTGTCTTCGATGACGACGGCTTCACGCCGCTCGCCGAGCGCACCGTGGAGGGAGAGTGGCGCCTCATTGCCACGGACCTGACCGCGACGCCCTGGCTCTACGCGGCGCCGAGCGGCGAGCTCGCCGACGTCGACCTGTCAGCGTGGGGCCGCGTCGCGCGCTCGAGCGGCGCGATCGGCGCGCTGCGCTTCGCTGGGCACCGCGCCGATCCGCGGACGGGCCTGCATTACAACCGGTTCCGGTACTACGACCCTGACCTCGGTGTCTATCTCACGCCAGACCCGCTCGGCTTTCCGGCCTCGTTTCAGGACATCGGGTTCCTGCCGAACGCGACCTTCCACCTCGACCCGCTCGGGCTCGTCGTCATCATCCAGGGGAGCAACGACAAGGTTATCAATGACTCGGTGGCCATGTACCAGAAGCAGTATCCCGGAGCGACGGTGATCCAGGGACACCAGCTGCCGAGCGCGAACCTCGCCGGTGAGGATCACGTGATCGTGGTTTCCCACGGCGATCCAGGCTCGATCGAGTGGAACGGCAAGAAGGAGAGCATTGGGGGCAGGGAGCTCGGCAAACAGCTCAATGCCGCTGGATTCAACGGCGCGGCGCCCGGCGCCAAGGTCGACGTCGCCTCCTGCAACGGCGCCACCAAGCCGCTCTTCGGGCCGAGCATGGCGCAGGGGGTGGCCGACATGACGCTCGCGCCGACCTCGGGCGCCAAGGCGGACAGCCGTGTCGGCGCCTACCTCGGCTCCGACGCGATCATAGGGAAGATCGTCCCCTCGTATGGCGCGACGATCACCAAACCCGGCCCCCCGGTCCACGAGAAGGTGATCAAGGGCTCATGGACCACGGTGGATCCGCGGCCCTTCTAGGAGCCGCGCTCACCCGCTCACCCAGGCTCCACGGGAACGAACGCCGCGCCCGACTGCAGCCATGCGGCGAAGTACGGCGCTGGCGCGCCGGCGCGCCGCAGCGCGAGCAAGAACGGTCCGTCGCACACGAGCTCGCGCCCACGGCGACGGCGGCTCTTCATGCCGAGCGCGAGCGCCTCGGACACGAGCCGCGCTCCGTGCTCGTCGACGTCGAGCTCCAGCGTCTGAAACGCGGCGACGAGGACGCGATCCCCCGGCACGATGGGCTTGCCGACGAGCTCGTCGAAGGACGCCTCGACGCGCAGCGACACGACCGGGACCTGGAAGATGTCGTCGTCCTGCAGCGAGGTCTGCCCCCACAGACGAGCCCACCGGCCAGGCCCACGATCGACCGCGCCGAGCGCGTCGTGCGTCGCCTCCGCGAGCGTCGACCAGCCTTCACGGCGAGCGACGACGACCGACGCGCCGCCGCGGCCGCGGAGCTCGATGACGAAATCACCCGGCGACTCGTAACGGTGTACGGTCGCGGCGCCAGCATAGGCGCTCGCCCCGGCGCCGCCCCAGTGGCCGAAGCACTGCACGCGGCTCCCCAGGAACGAGAGCCCCGCGGAGCGATCGCGGACAAAGGGCCGCTCGAATGCAACCCTGGTCCGCAGCAAGGCGAACGCTACGAGAGCGTGCGCCGGCACGCTCTGCGGCAATAGCCGCGTCTGCGCATCGCCGAACCGGCGAACCAGCTCGGCACGGATCGCAGCGACCGCCGCATCACCCTCTCCTGCGCAGGCGAATGACTCCGCCGAATCCACGGTACCGGCGGCGACGGCAGCTGCGCGGCCCAGCGCCCGTGAGAGCTCCGTGGGCTCGACCAGCACGTCCTCGGATCCGAGCTGCCGTTGGAGCTCCGCCCACGCGAGCGCGAACGTCGCACAGTGGATGAGGTCACGGTCGATCGGCAGCGCGTGCTCGAGCGTCGGCGTCACCAGGGGGGCGGTCATGATCTGCTCGCCGTGCACTGTACGTCGATCAGGAGGAAATCGGCACCTGGGATCGCTGACCAGCGGCGCGAGCTTGGGCTCGCGCGCCCCGCCGACGTCGGGCGCGGGAGGATCGGAGACGAAGATCTCCCCGTCCTCCACCGCAACGTCCTTGCACATCCCTGCGCCGGTGATCTGCTCCCGCGCTTCCTCCGTGCGCGCTCCTTGAGAACCGCAGCCACGTTCTCGCCCACGGCGCGTCGACGTCTCGCGGGACGTTGCCAGGTCGCGATCCCTTCGCTATCTTCTCGCTCGCCGAAAGAGGTAGGCCGGTTCAGGCGAGCCCCGGCCACTCCCATGACGGGAGCCCATGTCCCCTCCACCACGGAGTGAGGTCCCACGGCACCTGGACGCACGTGCGTCCTCCGTGGAGGCTCCCATGCAGCTCAATCACATCGATCTCCAGGTCCCCGACGTCCTCGAAACGGCCGCCTTCTTCGAGCGGCACTTCCGGTTCGAGGTCCACGGCAACCGGCACTCGCCGGCGATCGCCATCCTCACGGGGCCCGGCGACTTCACGCTCGTCCTCCAGCGTCGGCGCGAGGCGGACGGCCCTTATCCCGAGGGCTTCCACATCGGCTTCATCGTCGGCGACGTGGCCACTGTGTACGACAAACACGCGGCGATCGTCGCGGCGGGCATCGACAGCGGCCCCGTGAGCGAGAACGGCCGCGGCGTGATGTTCTATTTCAAGGCGCCCGGCGACATCCTCGTCGAGGTGAGCTGCCGGCGCCGCCCGCTCCCCGCGGCGCGCACCGACGGTTGACGGCGACGCGCCGCCGGGACGCGCTGAGGCCCGACCCAGGTTGCGGCACCGGCACCGCCCACCGAGGTTGAGGTTCGGGCCCACCGAGGTTGAGGTTCCGACCACGCCCCGCCTGGACTATCGTGCTCGACCATGCGCCCGCTTGCCCTGCTCGTTGGCTCGTGCACCGTCCTGCTTCCCCTGGCTTGCGGCCCTGCCCAGCCTCAGGGGGGCCCGGCAGCACCCCTGAACCCGCCGGGGTCCTCGACGGAGGCGAGCGCAGCGACACCCCCGAGCGCGACGCCTCCGCTCGCCGTGAAGCCGCGGGGCAACGTCACCGTCACGCTGCTCTACACGTCGGACGAGCACGGCTGGATCGAGAGTCTGTCCAACGACGGCGTGAGCCGCGGAGGCGCGGCCGAGCTGCTCGGGAGGCTCGTGAAGTACGAAGGGCATTGCCCAGGGCCCGTTCCCGCGGGCATCGAGGCGGCAGGAGCGCTCACGCCCGCGGCGCCCGAGGACTGCACCTCGCCGCGCACGCTCCTCCTCTCGGGCGGCGACAATTTCACCGGCCCCGCCATCTCGACGTATTTCAACGGCGAGTCCATGGCGAGCGCGATGGGTCGCATGGGTTATGCCGCCTCGGCGTTCGGCAATCACGAGTTCGATTTCGGTGTGCCTCAATTCACGAAGCTCCGTGATCTCGCGCGACTGCATTACCTCGCGGCGAACGTGAAGATCGACGACGCGAAGCTCGCGGGCGAGCTCGCCATCCGGCCGTACGAGGTCTTCGAGCGCAAGGGCGTGAAGATCGGCGTCGTGGGGCTCGCCGCAGCAGATACGCTGAAGGCCGCGATGGCCGAGCGCTTCAAGGGGATCACGTTCGAGCCCACCGAGGCCTCGCTCGACAAAGCGATCCACGAAGCGCGGGAGAAGGGAGCGGCCGACGTCGTCGTCGTGACCGCGCACGAATGCCCCGACAACCTCGTGCCCATCGTGGAGAAACACCCGGAGTGGCGGCTCGCGTTCGTCGGAGGGGGCCATTGCCACAGGAAAATCGACACGCGCGCAGGCGACACGCCCGTCATCGGCCCCGGCTGGCGCCTGCACCAGTACGCCCGCGTCGCCATCACCATCAACCCCAGCAATCCCCCGCAGGCCCGCCTGGTCACCGTCAGCCATTCCATCGTCGACGTGGCGACCGATCCGCAAGTCCCAGCGGATCCTCCGCTCGCACGGCTCGTCACGGCGTGGAAAACCAAGGTTGACAGCGCGCTCGGGAAGGTCATCGGCTATTCGGAGGGCGGGATCGGGCCGGAGGAGGCCGTCGGCAAGATCGTGAGCGACGCCTGGCTCCACGAGCTGGGCGGCGACGTGGCGATCATGAACCGAGGCGGCGTGCGACAAACCATCCCGCGGGGGCCGATCACGCACGCGACGATCTGGAGCGTGCTCCCGTTCGACAACCGTCTTGTGAAGGTATCCATCGACGGCGCGTCGCTCGCGCAGGATCTCGAGGCGAAGTCGTTCATCGTCTCCGGCGCGAAGAAGGCGCCCGACGGAAGCTGGTCCGTGGGCGGCAAGCCGATGGATCCGAAGAAGCGCTACACGGTCATCATCACCGATTTCATGTACGGGGGCGGTGACGGCGCCGTCTTCGCGGCGCAGGATCCGAAGCCCGTGGGGACGGGGCTCTCGTGGCGAGACGCGGTGATCGCCTGGATCGAAAAGAAAAAGAGCGCAGAGGGGGCGCCGCTCGAGAAGAAGCTCGGCGAGAAGCCGGCGCCGGCGCGCACACAGAGATGATCGATCGGGCCCAGGGATCATGCCTTCGGTTTCGAGGCGACCCTGACGAACTGCTACCGGCCCCTCTTCGCCAGCGCCGCGCCGAGCTTGGCGAGCTTTTTCTCGTCGGCAAACCAGGAGAGGCATTCGTGGCGCGTCTTGCGTTGCGTCGAGGAAAGGCTCTTTCCATTGTCGAGCTTCCCCGCGAGCACCTCGATCAGGAATGCCTCGGTCGAGGGGTGCCATGCGTAAAAGAGCGGCCAGAGCGACTTCGCCGGCAGGCGCGCCAGGCCGTAATGGCCTGGCACGGATTGCTCGCGGCGGATGAGCTCGATCAGCGCCGGGGCGAGCTTCGCGGCGTCCGCCCGATCGAGCGGCTCGGCGAGCTTCACCCAGGCCGGCCGCGGCGTGGCGAAGGATGCCCAATCGTTCCGGAAGAGCTGCTGGGTTGCGGCGAGCGCCGCGACGACCGCCTCCATCGGCGCGCCGGCGTGGACCGTCGCGTCGAAGACGTCGCGCAGCGGGTCGAGCTTGTCGAGCCTGGCCTCGAGATGCCGCCTCACGCGGCTCCACGCGTCGTCGCCGAGCGCGGAGAGGACCCGCTCCTCGTCGATCGCCTCGGCGTCGCCGAGCGCTCGCAGGAAGGCGAAGAAGCCGGCGCGCTCGGCCTTTTCATGGCGGGGCAGGACATCGAACGCGATCTCGTGCGCGTCGTCGAGGACGCTCTCCAGACGGTCGGCGTCGCGCCGGTCGGCGAAGCGATCGAGGAGCGGTCGGGCCCGCTGCGCGAGCTCGAGCCGATCGGGCAGCTTCACGCCGTCCGCCTCGCCGAGCTTCCACAGGGCCGCCGAGTGATCGACGATGGCCTTGACCAGGGCGAACGCGATCGGAATCGACGCGCCGCGCTCGCGAGCGCCGGGGACCACCCGCCAGGGCTGCGCGCACCAGACGGCGGCCGCTCGGCTGCGTTCGTCGTCGCTGCGCTCGCTCGCGAGGAACCAATCGGGGTCGAAGCTCTCCGGGATCGCGCCGCCGTTCTCCTTGCCTGAGCGCTCGAGGCGCCGGATGTCCTCCCCGTGGAGATCGCCTTGCCAGGAGAGCCCGGCGGCGGTGGCGAGCGCCCGCGCCCGGCGATAATCGTCGAGCGCGCCGGCGGAGTCTCCCGATCCTTCGCGGACCAGGGCCCGCGAGGCGAAGATGCGCGCCTCGAAGCCGCGATCCGTGACCCCCTGGCCGGCGCGGGCGCGCGCCTCGTCGCCTCGAGCGCGCTCGTCGACGAGGGCGACCGCCTCCTCGGCGAGCACGCACGCCGTCGCGAGGAGCGACGAACGCTCTGTCTCGGAGACGGCCTTGGCTTTTCTTGTCTTCGGGCGGTCGCGGCAGGGGTCTTCCCCGCCCGCGAGCTTCCCGAGGGATCGCGCCACCCGCGCGAGCCCCATCGCCCTTCGATCCTGCCGGTCGCCACGATGAAAGAAGCCGAGCGAGAGCCCGTGCGCCGGGTCGTCGATCGGCTCGGCCGCGCGCCAGTCCTCCGCGGCGGCGCGCGCGTCGCCGCGGTAGAGCCGGCATTCCCAGCGGGCGCGGAGCAGCTCGGCGCTGGCGATCCCCGCGTCGCGCGCCGCCGACAGCCACGGCTCGGCCTCGGCGTAGGCGCTGCGCTCGAACAGCTTGTACCCGATCATCTCGGCGATCCCGACAGCCGTCTCGAAGACGGCGCCGTCCCCCTCTTTCAGCCACGCCTCGAGCGCAGGCTGGGTGTTCTTCATGAACGTGAGGTGATTGTCGTTCGAGAGGTGCTTCGTGGTGCTTCGATAGTGCTTGGCCACGAAGAGGCGCTCGCGAGGATCGCTGCTGCCGGCGTGAGGCGCGAGCGCTTTCAGGTGGCCGCCGAGCGAGGAGGTCGAGCGGGTCCGCTCCTCGAGCTCGGACAGCTTCGCGAGGACCTCTTTCCGGAGCCCGTTCGGCACGGCGCGCTCGAGCTCGAGCCAATAGCCGGAGTCGACGTCAAGGACGTGCCGGAGGAGGAGGACCGCCTCTTCGTGCGCATCGTCGTCGAGCGCGAGCGCGATCCGGCCCACCGCGGGCAGCGCCGCCTGCTGGAGGTTCTGCCAGTTGTCCCATTGCGTGGAGAAGCTGAGGGGATAAGGGGTGAGCGTTGGCAGCAGGCAGCGGAGGCCGTGCCCCTCGCTCGCGCGGGCCTCGGCCCAGAGCCGCCCGGCGAGCAGGTAGAGGGCGGAGCCCCGCTGGCGGATGATGGTCGTCCCGACCTCGCCCGCCTGGAGGGTCACTTCGATCGACGTCCCGACGAGCCTCGCGGTGAACGGGGGGACTTCGGGCGTCCCCTGGAGGAAATTCGATGAAAAGAGCGCGAAGAACTCCGCGAGAGCATGGTGCAACGCTGCATTGACATGCATCGGGAGCGACCGTAGCACGTGCTCGGCGATGTGTACTGTCGCACGGCGCCGGCCCTCGATCACGGAGCGGAGACATGGCGGGCTCCTTCCGTCGCACCAGCTCCGGGCCGCCGACGCGGGAGAAGGTGAGCGCCTGCTTGGTCACCGCCGCCGCGCCGCGGACCCTCGAGGGAGGTTGCCCCCCGAGCTCGACGCCCCGGCGGAGCTTCCGACCGAGGTTGAGGTCCCATCAACTGAATCGGTTCAGTTTTTCTGCGCCTCCGTGGTATGGCCGGTCCTGGTTTCCTCCACGCGGCCTGGCGAGCAACGTTCCGGGCCGCGCAATCACCCGGCCCGCTCGTGCAGCGGCAAGGAGCCAACATGCGACAATCTTCGTTCTTGAGCCTTGGTTCGTCAGGCACTCTCGCTCTCCTCCTCGCGGCGTTCGGATGCGACTCGTCGGACGGGTCGTCCTCCGGCGCCGGCGGTCAGGGCGCCGGCGGTCAGGGCGCGACAAGCAGCGCGAGCGGCTCCGGCGGCGCCGGCGGTCAGGGCGCGACGAGCAGCGCGAGCGGGTCCGGCGGCGCGCCGGGCACCGGCGGTGCAGGCGAAGGGGGCGGCGGCGCGCCGGGCACCGGCGGTGCAGGCGAAGGGGGCGGCGGCGCGCCGCCGGCGCCGCTCTGGGACTGGACCGGCATCGTCGGCACGGGACAGAGCCTCTCGGTCGGCGCGGAGGGCACGCCCCCTCGCACCACGACGCAGCGCTTTCACAACCTGAAGCTGTCCCTCGGGGACACGAGCGTGCCCCCCTTCGACGCGGCGAAGACGTCCCTCGCCCTGGTGCCGCTCGTCGAGCCGATCCGCGCGTTCGCGACGACCTACCCCAGCGCTTACCCGAAGAACATCTATGGCGAGACGCCCCACACGGCGATGGCCGACCAGATCTCGTCCCTCGCGGAGGCCGCCGCGGGCGGCGATCACATCACGGTGCACACCGTCGTCGGGGAGAGCGGGCAGCCGATGAGCGTCCTCCGGAAGGGGGCCACCCAGACGGCCTCGGGCGACACGTCGATGGGCCGCGCCTACGCGGCGACGCTGTTCGAGGCGGAGGCCATCGCGCGGCTCGCCAGGGAGGCCGGCAAGACGTACGGCGTCGGCGCCATCGTGATCACGCACGGCGAGGCCGACGCCGGCAGCGCGACCTACGGGGACGAGCTGGCAAAGCTGTGGTCCGACTACAACCAGGATGTCCTCCGGATCACCGGCCAGTCGCGGAGCATCCCCCTGCTCGTGTCCCAGCAGAACTCGGTGCACACCGACGCTGGCACGCGGTCGACGTCGACGCAGGCGCAGTGGCGCGTCGGCGTGGATCACCCGGGCGATATCGTCTGCTCGGGTCCGAAGTACCAGTACCCGTATGCGAACGATCACATCCACCTGAACGCGAACGGGTACCAGCAGCTCGGCGAGAAATTCGGCCAGATCTACTTCGAGAAGGTCGTCCTCGGGAAGGACTGGCAGCCGCTCCAGCCGACGCGCGTCGAGCGCAGCGGCAACGTCGTCACCGTGCACTTCCATGTCCCGGTGCCGCCGCTCGCCTGGGACAGCGCGCTGCCGTCTCCCCACCAGACCGCGTTCACGGAGTGGGCGCAGGGCCGCGGCTTCGAGCTCTGGAGCGGCAACACCCGGATCCAGATCAGCGGCGTGGAGATCGCCGGCGATTCGGTGCAGATCACCGCGCGGAACCTCCCCGCGTCCGGCGTGATGGTCGGTTATGCGATGACGACCGACGGGACGTCGATGACGGGCGGCACGATCCGCTGGGGTCAGCTGCGCGACTCCGATCCGTTCGTCGGATCGACGACGGGCAAGGCTCAGCCGAACTACAGCGTGGCGTTCGAGATGAGCGTTCCCTGACGGCGCGGCGCCGGCGCGGCGCCCCAGCCCGGCGATCCTGCGGGCAGCGGTGCGCACGCGCGGCGTCGTGCGCTTGACAAGACAGACCTGTCTGTCTACAACAGCGCCGTGCGGGACGCCAGGCGCCACATCCTCGAGGTCGCGGAGCGCCTCTTCTACGCCGATGGGTATCGCGCCGTCGGCGTCGATCGGTTGATCGCCGAGGCGGACGTTGCCAAGGCCACCTTCTACCGCCACTTTCCGACGAAGGACGACCTGCTCGTGGCGGTGCTCGACGCGCGCGACGCGCGCTTTCGCGCGTGGCTGGCCGGGCGAGTCGAGGCGCTCGCGGGCGATCCGCGGGACCGGCCGCTCGCGGTCTTCGACGCGCTCGCCGAGCTGTTCGCCGCGGACGACTTTCGCGGCTGCGCGTTCCTCAACACGATGGTCGAGGTCGCGAACCGGAGCCACCCCGCGCACGAGGCCGCGCAGCGCCACAAGCTGCGGCTCATCGACTATTTCGAGCGGCTCTTGCGCGAGGCCGGCGTGCCGGCCGCCGACGCGCTTTCGCCGCAGCTCCTGTTGCTGATCGACGGCGCGATCGTGACCGCCGTCCGCGAGGGGGGACCGGGCGCCGCCGCGCGCGCGCGGTCCCTCGCCGAGAACCTCATTGCAACCGCGCGGCCAGGAAGGCGACGACGATGAACCGGATGACGGGTGTCCCGAGCAGGTGGAATGGACGTGCCGAGCAGCTCCCGCAGCCCGCCGGGGCGGAGCCCGGCGCAGGCGCGCCCTCGACGGGTCGCCCGCGCAAGCCGCTGGCGCCCGTGGGGTCGATCGTCGCCGCGCTGCTCGCGCTCTCCCTGACGGCCTGTGCTTCGCCGGACCGCGGCGGAGCCAGCGCGCCGCCGGCCGGCTCGGCGGCCGCGATCACGCCGCCGGCCCCCGCGGCCGAGGCCTCGAGCGGGCGCTTCCAGTGGCGCGGCGGCCCGACGGCGATCCTCGAGCGCGACGGCCTCCGGCTGCTCACCGATCCTGTCCTTGGCCCGCGCGGGCCAGCGGTGTTCGTGCTCCCCAAACACCCGTCGACAGGCGTCGAGAACGCGCCGATCGCCCGCTACACCGATCCTCCGGCGGAGCCGCTCGGGCACCTCGACGTCATCCTCCTCAGCCATAACCATGCTGACCATTTCGACGCCGTCGCGAAGGAGACGCTCCCGAAGGACGTCACCTTCGTCCTCCCCCCCGACGCCGTCGAGGCCGCGCGCGCCGCGGGGTTCACGAAGCTCACGCCGCTCGATTGGGACCAGGAGACCGTCCTCCCGACCCGCGCCGGGCGCCTGCGCATCCTCGCCGTGCCCGCGAACCACACCCACGACGCTGCGCTCGACGCGACGCTCGGCAAGGGCAACGGGTATGTGCTCCGCTGGGAGGGCGCGACCCCCTATTCGATTTACTGGACCGGCGATTCGGTCTTCGGCGAGCCGATGCGCGCGGTGGCGGCTCGCTTTGCGCCCATCGATCTCTGGCTACCGCACCTCGGCGCGGTCGGCGTCGACGGCGCGCGCGGCCTCCGCACGATGGACGCGGAGGAGGCGGTCGCCGCCGCCGCGCTGCTCCGCGCCCGCCATGTGATCCCTATCCATCACACCACGTTCGCCCATTACCGCGAGCCGGTGACGGCGTTCACCCAGCGTGCCGCCGCGAAGAACCTGCCCGCGCAGATCCACGTCCCGACGGACGGCGCGTGGATGCCCCTGCCGCGCTGAGCCTGCCGCGGCGTACCCGCCGCGCCGCCGCTGCGCCGTTCAGACCAGCCACTTCAGGAGGAAGAGGCCCACGGTGGCGGCGAAGCTGATGATCCAGACCGCGGTCCGGGCAGACGCCTTGTCGGCGAGGTACATGACGAGATAGAGCACGCGCGCGGCGACGTGGGTGACGGCGAGGATGGCGCTCCAGCGAGCGTCGGCGCCCGCGAGGTGGGCCGTGAAGACGCCGGCGGCGAAGGGCGCAAACGCCTCGAAGCCGTTCTGGTGGGCGGCGAGGGCGCGGCGCCCGACGCCGGTGAGCTTGGCCTGCTGGTCGCGCGGGTTGTGGTTGTCCAGGCCCTCGGGCTGCTGTGACTGCGCCTTGGCGACGAACAGGCGGGCCACGTAGATCAAGAGAAGTGAGATGAAGACGCAAGTCATCGGAATGGTCATCGGATCCCTCTCGAGCGCACAGGCTCCTCGGAGCGTGGTGCGACTCTAACGAGCTCTCGCCGCCGGGGCGAGCGCCAAGCATCGCGGCGGCTCCCACGGCGCGTGTGCCGGAGCGGCCAGGCGGCCCCGCGGGGGCGGCGCGCTCGAGCGACGGACGCGCGCCGGTGGCAGGACGGGGGCGGCCGGTCCGCGGTACGGCCCTGAGGAGCTCCGCGTGGAAAGGGGTTGCCGGGGACGGGGGATTCGAGGAAGGTTCGTTCAGGTGCACCTTGAGCGAAGATCCTGTCGTGTCGCGCCCGCCGCTGCCGCCCTTCACCGCAGAGACCGCCGCCCGGAAAGCGCGGCTGGCGGAGGATGCCTGGAACAGTCGGGATCCCGCGCGCGTGGCTCAGGCATACACAGTCGATAGCCGCTGGCGGAACCGGGCCGAGTTCTTCCAGGGGCGGGCGGCGATCGAGGCGTTTCTGCACCGCAAATGGCAGCGGGAGCTGGACTACCGCCTGATCAAGGAGGTCTGGGCGTTCACCGGTGACCGGATCGCGGTGCGCTTCGCTTATGAATGGCGCGACGACAGCGGGAACTGGTACCGGTCCCACGGCAACGAGCAGTGGGAGTTCGATGGGCAGGGGCTGATGCGGCGGCGCGAGGCGAGCATCAATGACGTGCGGATCGCGGCAGAGGAGCGGAAGTTCCACTGGCCGCTCGGGCGGCGGCCCGACGAGCATCCTGGGCTGAGCGAGCTCGGCTTGTAGCGGCTGTCGCTGCGCCGGTCCGAGAGCGCCTCTGCGGTGGGTCTCGCCACTGGAATGCTCGGGTGATGTGCTGTTGACATGGCCGCCGTCCCCCCGATAGACTCCCCGGCGTCGAGGGCGTTCGGCAGACCGGGAGGCCTTCGCGATCCTGGTTGACGGCGTTTCCTTGGGCGGGTGAACGACACAGGAGTCCGAGCGAGCTCATGTCCAGCTCTCCAGACAAACCCGAGATCGCCACGGCCTACGATCGCTGGGCCGCGACGTACGATGACGATTTCAACCGGACCCGCGAGCTGGCGGCCGAGGTCCTCCGGAAGCGCGGCCTGGCGCTGGCCGGCCGGGACGTGCTCGAGATCGGCTGCGGCACCGGGCGCAACACGCAGTGGCTCGACGAGCACGCGAGGAGCGTACTCGCGCTCGATTTCTCCGAGGGGATGTTGCGTCGCGCGAGGGCCCGCGTGCATTCTCCCCGCGTCCGCTTCGTGCAGCACGACATCCGCGATTCCTGGCCCCTCGCGGAGGGCTCGTCCGACGTCGTGATTGCCATGCTCGTGCTGGAGCACATCGAGCACATCGACGCGGTCTTCGCCGAGGCCGCCCGCGTCTTGCGCGCGGGAGGCGAGCTCTACCTGTGCGAGCTGCACCCCGTGCGACAGATGCGCGGGGGGCAGGCCAATTTCGTCAACCCGGAGACGGGCCAGCCCGAGCGTGTGACAGCGTTCCTGCACGACGTCTCCGAGTACGTCAATGCGGGCCTGGGGGCCGGGTTCGCGCTCGTTCACCTGGGCGAGTGGCGCGATGCGGAGGCGGTCAGGAGCGACGCGCCGCGGCTCCTTTCCTTGCAGCTCAGGCGCGCGCCGCGATCGCCTGGCTAGCGGCTGAGTCCGTAGCACACAAATCTGCACTCCGCTGTAGAACCCATCGTTGCGTTCTGCCATGCTCCGGGCTGTCCCATCAAACCTGCGAAGGAGATTGCAATGAAGCTCTACTACAACCCCAAGAGCCGTGCAGCGATCACCAAGTGGATGCTGGATGAGTGCGGTGCCACGTACGACCTCGTCCCCATCAGCCTCGAGAAGCGGGAGCACAAGGCGCCGGAGTTCCTGAAGATCAACCCGGCTGGCAAGCTGCCCGCGCTTGTGGACGGCGACACCAGGCTCTTCGAGAACGCGGCGATCTGTCTCTATCTGGCGGACAAGTTTCCCGAAGCCAGGCTGGCGCCGCGGATCGGCGAGCCGCAGCGGGGGCGTTATCTGTCGTTGATGGTCTACTCGACGTCGCAGCTCGAGCCGTCGATGGGCGATCACCTGATGAAGCTCGAGACGGGACCCCAGCGGGGCTGGACGGATTTCGCCACGGCCATGGACGTGATCGAAGGCGAGGTCGGGGATGGGCCTTATCTGTTCGGCGACCGGTTCACCGCGGCCGATGTGATGATCGGCTCGATGTTCATGTGGGCGCGCCTGTGGGGAAACGCGACGGGGCGGCCCAGGTTGGAGGCCTACATCGATCGCTTGCAGGCGCGTCCGCATGCGATGAAGATGGGGAAATGAGCGCAGCGCCTGGCTGCGGCGCTCGAGGTTGACGAGGTTGACGGCCTAGCCGGGTCTGCTCACTTCGGGAACGTGTTCAAGGACGGCCCGCGGGCGGTCGCGGCGCGAGCATCGGGTGCAGCTCGGCGATCCCGAGCCGCGCGCGCCCCGCGAACTCGTAGGCGTCGTCGGTCGCGGCGATGTGCTGCGTCGCCGCGTGGATGTCCCGGAAGCACCGCTGCAGCGGGCTCGCCGCGTAGAGCGCGCCCCCGCCGCCGGCCCGGTAGGCGAAGCTCGCGACCTCCGCGGCGACGTCGGTCGCATACGTCTGGACGAGCCGGATCGCCGCCCAGTCCTCGACCGAGAGCGCCTCTCCAGCGCGCGCCTGGTCCCACATCCGCCCGAGCGCGTCGAACGCATAGGCCCGCGCCGCCGCGAGCTTCGCCTCCGCGCGCCCGAGGTCCATGTGGAAGGCCGCGTGGCTGCCCAGCGCGAGCTGCGGCCAGGCCTTCACGCGGCGCGGGGCGACCGCGGCGATCTCGTCGAGCGCGCGCCGCCCGACGCCGAGCGCGAAGCCGACGTGACCGGCCGCGAGCAGGGCAATCAGCGGCAGCGAATGCAGCGCGCCGCCGCGCCGCTGCGGAGCCGCCGGGAAGGGGCACGTCCGCGCCTCGGGCACGAGCGCGCCCTCGATCCGGTAGTGGTCGCTCCCGGTGCCGCGCAGGCCGGCCACGTCCCACGTGTCCTCGATCACCACCTGCTCGCGCGGAATGGCGAGGCTGATCATCTCGGGCGGCCCCGCCGGAGGGGCCCCGCCCTCCGGCGCCGCGATGGCGCAGGTGAACACCCACGACGCGTGCCGCACGCCGCTGCCGAAGGCCCAGCGGCCCTCGAGCACGTACCCCCCGGAGACGCGCCGCGCGAGGCCGGTCGGCACCTGGAGCCCTGCGAACGTCGGGAACGGCCCTGAGAACACCTGGCGGGCCCCCTCGTCCGGCAGCGTGCCCCCGGCGAGCGCGGCGAGCAGCGCGCTGATCATCAGCGACCACCCCGCCGAGGCGTCCGCGCGCGCCATCGCCTCGAAGACCTCGACCTGCGTCAGCGGATCGCTCTCGACGCCGCCGAGCGCGCGCGGCGCGGCCATCGCGAGCAGGCCGCTCGACTGCAGGGCGTCGACGACCGCGGGCGCGAGCGTGCGCAGCCGCTCGGA
The DNA here is from genome assembly GCF_051521375.1 of Sorangium sp. So ce693. NCBI lineage: Bacteria > Pseudomonadati > Myxococcota > Polyangiales > Polyangiaceae > Sorangium > Sorangium sp. So ce693. Next base: position 7,228,488 of record NZ_CP150347.1, on the reverse strand, counting down.
GGCCTCGGCGTGGGCGGCGGCGACGCCGCGGACGCGCTCCACGGCGGCGAGGAGGCGTTCGCGCTCGGGGGATCGACGGGGCTCGGACATACGGGGCTCCTTTCCTGGATCGGGTGCAGCGCGCCGGCCCCACCGGGCCGCCCGCGCGCCCGATGATGACACTGACAACATGGGAAAGTTTCCGCTGCCTACATTTTCTTCGCGACCGCCTGCGGCTCGTGAGCTCGCGGCCCTGCCCCCGCCGCCCTGCGCCCCGCGGCTCGGTGCACGGCGGCTCGGTGGACCGCGGCCTTCGTGGTATCGTGCGGCTGCGCTGTGGCTTCCCCCGCAAGGCGCCGCCGTCCGCGCGCGCGCACCTCACCCGCACCCGCGTCGCGCCCTTCACCCGCGCCAGCGTCGCCCCCCGTCGACCGGCCCTACCACCACGGCGACCTGCGGCGCGCCGTGCTGGAGGAGGCGCTCTCGCTCATCGAGGAGCAAGGGAACGCGAGCTTCACGCTGCGCGAGGTCGCGCGGCGCATCGGCGTCTCGCACGCCGCGCCTTACCGCCACTTCGCGGACAAGCGCGCCCTGATGACCGAGCTCGCCGTCCAGGCGAGCGCGGCGCTCGGCGCGCGGATCTCGGCCGCCCTCGAGGGCGCCGGGGGCGACCTCCGGGCGCGTTTCCTGGCGGCCGGCTTCGCCTACGTCGCCTTCGCGCTGGAGCACCCCGCGCCCTTCCACGTGATGTACTCCGGCGAGGTGGACGTGGACGACCCGCGGGTCACGGCGGCCACCGCGCAGAACCTGGGCGTGCTCCTCGGGTTCATCGAGGAGGCGCAGCGCGCCGGCGCGTTCCCGCCCGGCGATCCGCGGGCGCTCGCGGTCCCGATCTGGGCGATGCACCACGGCCTCGCGACCCTCGCGGCGTCGGGCGCCCTGGCCAAGGCCGGGCCGGCGGCGCTCCGGGACCTGGTCGACGACGCCCACGCGCGCCTGCTCGACGGGCTGCTCCTCGCCGCGCCGGGGCCGTCGCGCGTCTGACGTCCGCGACGGATTCCCGTGCCCCTCGGCCCCGGCTACGCTCGCGCCCTCATGCGTGCCCCCGCCGCGCTCGCTCTGCCTGCCTTCCTCGTCGCCGTCTCGTCCTCGCCGTCCGCCGCCGCCGACCCGTCTCCCGAGCTCACGTACCTGCCCGAGATCGATCTGCCGATCACCGTCGTCGGCGGCGCCTCATGGATCGCGTCCGAGCTCGCGAAGAAGGGCCTCGCCCCCGCGTCGTGCCGCTGGTGCGAGGCCAACGCGCTCGACACGTCGATCCGCGACGCGCTGGTCTGGAGAGACAACCCGAACACCGCTCATGATGTCAGCAACGTGATGGTCCTCGGCGTCGCGCCCGCCGCAGCGCTGGGCCTCACCGCGCTCGCCGCGTGGTACGACGGCCGCTCCGACAACATCGCCGCCGATCTCGTGATCGTCACAGAGGCGATGGTGGTGGCGATGGACCTGAACCAGATCACCAAATACATCGTCGGCCGCCAGCGGCCCTATTCCCATTACGACAACCTGGATGTGCTCCGAGCGGGCGAGGGGGCCTCGGGCCCCGTCCCGAACGACGACGATCTCTCGTTCTTCTCCGGCCACTCGACGGCCGTCTTCTCTCTCGCCGCCGCGAGCGGCACCGTGGCGTCGATGCGCGGCTATCGCGCGGCGCCGTGGGTATGGGCGAACGGAATGGCGCTCGCCGCGCTCTCCGGCTACCTGCGCATCGCCGGCGATCGCCATTATTTCACCGACGTGCTCACGGGCGCCGTGTTCGGCGCCGCCTCCGGCGTGCTGATCCCGGCTCTGTTTCATGCACCGCGCCCGGGCGTTGCCGGTCCTGGCACGCCGCGTTTTCGCGTCTCGCTCGCGCCGGCGGGCGGCGGCGCAGGCGTGGGCGTCGCCGGGGCCTTCTGAGCCGAGTAGGGCGAATTCGGCCATAGACAAGTGGCAGCGCTGCTTTCGGACGACGTAAGTAAGCAGTGTTGACAAACTGATAGTTCATTTTTACACTATCCCTGTCAGCTAGGAATGCTTGCGCTCGAGCCGTCGTTGCTGGAGCGCGAGCCCACTACGTCGAATACGCCGTGCCGCCCTGGCGGCCATGGCGACGGCGAGCTGCGGTCCCGCAATGGGCACGCGCGCTTTCGCGCGCCCGTCTCGACGGGGGTCCGCCAGCTCGGCCCCATGAAGGAGTCGACGACATGCATGTCGTTCACCATTCGTCACACACCCGGTGGATCGCGGGAGGCCTGGCCGCCCCGCTCCTCGCCCTCCTCGCAGGTTGCAGCGATCAAGCGCTCGGGGCGCCCGTGCCGGCGCCCGGCGTCGAGCTGCCGCCTCGGTCCGCGCCCGGCGTGGGCCGGGAGCTGCCCCAGGGGAGCGCCGGTCAGGGCGAGCCCACGCTTCGGCCCGCCGCGACGGCGGCCGCGCTGCTGGAGCGCGACGAGCTGCTCCGGGAGGCCGGGCGGCTCGCGGAGATCAGGGCGGTGTTCGCGCGATCGCCGGAGGCGCCGCTCGCCCTGCTCGACGAGCACCAGGCCGAGTTCCCCGAGGGGCGCCTCGCGGCCGATCGGGAGATCGTCGCTATCGACGCGCTGCTGCGCAGCGGGCGCGCCGACCAGGCGCGCACCCGCGCCGGGGCGTTCCTCTCGCATTTCCCGGCGAGCCCCCACGCGGACCGGGTGCGCCGCCTGACCGGCGCCGCGCCATGAGGCGATCTCGACAGCGCCGCGCGGCGCCCCGTAGGGCCGGACGGGCATCGATCGGAGGCTCGCCGCCGCTAAGGCTGCCGAGCCTGGGCCCCCGCGCCCGCGGGGACCTCAGCCCGCGGGCGCCGGCTCGGCCGGCTCGGATTCCGGCGGCGACATCCCGTCGACCACGACGGGATCGCTCTGCTCGACCAGGTGCGGCTTGCCCCACGTGTCGATGAAATGCCCCGAGCGCTTCGCCTTGGTCTCCAGGTAGAAGCGGTTGTGATCGTTCGGCGGTATCACGTGCGGGACGCGCCCGACCACAGAAACTCCGTATTGCGTCAGCTGCTGGACCTTGTTGGGGTTGTTCGTGATGAGCTCGATCGATCTCACGTTCAGGCTGCGCAGCATGTGCGCCGCGACGGCGTAGTCGCGCTCATCGTCCCTGAAGCCGAGCGCCAGGTTCGCCTCGACCGTGTCGAGCCCCTGGTCCTGCAGCGCGTACGCCCGGATCTTGTTGATGAGCCCGATCCCTCGTCCCTCCTGGCGCAGATAGAGCAGGATGCCCCGATCCATGCTCTTGATCTTCTTCAACCCCTCGAGGAGCTGATCGCGGCAGTCGCAGCGCAGCGAGCCCATGACGTCGCCTGTCACGCACTCGGAGTGCAGCCGCGTCGGCACGTTCGAGGCGCCGATGACGTCGCCGTGCACCATCGCGATGTGCTCCTTGGCGTCTCGGTTGTTCCAGAACGCGACGATGCGGAAGTGGCCGGCGCGCGTCGGCAGCTCGGCGACGCCGACCACCCGCACGCAGACGTTCACGTGGCCAACCCCGTCGCAGTCGTGCTCTCGATCGCGGGCGACGAGCTCCAGCAGCGGGTTCATCGAGTCGGTCATGTCCTGCCTCCGCGAGGAGCCGCCTCGCGAGCCGATCCGTCGTGGGTAAAGGCGCGCACTTCTTACCAGAACACGACGACCAGGCAACGCCCCGTCGCCGCGCCGGGCGGCCTTCCGACGGAGGAGGCCTGTCGACACGGCATCACGGCGCGTTCGTCCTGCCGACACCGGCCCTCGCGCGGTGCGAAGCCGTCGCCGACGTCGCGCGCCGGAGCGAAGCGGCGGGCTCAGCTGTTCAGGCGTCTTCGGGCCGCCGTCGGTGGGCCGCGCCGGCCGCGGCCACCTCGGGCAGCGACGGGGACCGCCCCGCGCGCAGCACGCGCAGGATCAGGCGAGGATCCAGGAGCGCCTCCGGCCCGTCGAGCATGTGCAACGCGCGCACGAAGCGCACGTAGACCTCGCGATCGACCTGCGCGGCCCGGTGCAGCATCCCCGTGTACCAGCGCATGATCGGCTGGAGGAACGGCCGCCGGCCCATGGTCTCGGGGTAGGCGAGGTCTTCCCCCGTGGACATCCGCCACGGCAGGTCGACCGCCTTCGCCGCGGCCGCGTGGTAACGGCGGCCGAGGCCCGACATCGCGCCGCGCCCCGCGCGGCTGCGCTGCTCCTTGAGCACGGCGTCGAGCGCCAGCGCCTGGAGGCAGGCCGACGTCATCCCCTGGCCGTAAACGGGGTTGAAGCTGGCGAGCGCGTCGCCAAGCACGGCGAGCCCCTCGGGCATCCGCGCCATGCGCTCGTAGTGCCGCCGGAGGTGCGCCGGGAACTTGGAGACGGCGACGTCCGTCACCGGCTCGGCCCCGAGCAGCGCCCGGTAGAGCGCGTCGTTGGGCAGGCCCCGGGCGAACTCCAGGAAGCCCTCGGGATCGGCGGGCGGGTGATCGCCGAAAAGGCCCGCCAGCACCACGATCCAGCGCCCACCCTCGATCGGCGCAATGCAACCGAACCGCCGGCTGTCGGACGGCGAGCCGAGGACGTACAGCGACTTCCACGGGAGCTGCGCCGGATCCCGCGGCCGGTACTGCCGGCTGGCATACCCCACCCGGACCTGGATGGTCGACTCGTCGGGCCGCCGGTAGCCGAGCGCCTCGAGCCACGCCGGCGCGCGCGAGCCGCGCCCGCTGGCGTCCACCACGAGCTCCGCCGGCAGCCGCTCGATCCGGCCGCCCTCGTCGCGTTGCCGGACCACGACGCCCGTGATCCGGGAGCGATCGGGAGACGCCGAGAGCTCCACCACCTCGCGCTGGTCGAGGCGCCGCACCCTGGGCAGCGCGAACGCGCGGCGGCGCACGTGCGCCTCCAGCAGCGGACGGGTCATGCACACGGTCCGCACCCCCGTCTCGAAGCGCGGCTTCCAGGCGCCGTGGTGGTGCCAGGCCAGGCCGAGCCCGAAGTCGTACGCGATGGCTCCGTCCTGGAGCAACTCCCCGGTGAAGCCGGGGAACAGGTCGTTCAGGATACGCTCTCCCTGGGCGAGCAGCCCGTGGAGCTGGCGAGCCTGGGGCACGCCCTTGCGGGCCTCGCGGAGGTCATCCGGGATGGCGTCGCGCTCGACGACGGCCACCTCGCCGAAATGGTCGGCGAGCACGCGAGCTGCGACCAGGCCCCCGATGCTCCCACCGATCACCACCGCCCTGCGGCCGGCGAACGGGCGACTCGAGCGGATGTCCTGCTGGGTGCAAGGCTTCATGAAGCCGCCAGGATTGCAATCCTCGGGCCGTCCCTGCGGATTGCAAGGCCGGCGCAATGCTCGCTTCGTGATGAGGCGGTCAACGCGCGTTGCGCGCGCTGCGCACATCGCGCGCGACGCGCTACGGCCCGACTGAGCAGCTGCGCAACTACGCAACTCGCCGCGCTCCGTCGAGGTGAAAGCGACGATCACTCCTGCGCTCTTCGTCGCCATCAAAGCAGGACCTCCGATGCGGCCGGCGCGGAGAGGCCGTATCGACGCGCCGCCCCCCGCTGGCGGGTGGCCGCTCCGCGGCGCGTGTGAGAGAGAGCACCGCTCACGCACCGGTCCTCGCGTCTTCGCGAGAGGCGCTCGACGCGCATCACAATGCCGTGCGCCCGGAGCCGCGCGACGTGGCCCGTCGTCGCCGCGATGGGCGGCGGGCTACTTCTTGCGGCAGCCGCAGTCGGACGCCGGCGCCTGCGGGGCCGCCGGCCGCTGGCACGTGGTCACGAGGGTGCTCAGGACTGCGAGGAGGATCGCAACGCGGAGCCGCATGCCGGCGATCCTCCCCCGCGCGCCGGGCGGCGTCAATCCGGCGCTGTGGGCTCAGCCGAGCGGCATCTCGAGCGACACCTCGTCGAGCCCTACGCCGAGGAAGCGGCGCGGGCGCACCGTGACCGCGATCTGCGCGCCGCCCTCGCCGCGGGCGGCCTTCACGGTGAGCTCGACGCTGGCAGGCGGCGCGTTCTCGAACAGCGCCCAGAGAGCGCCCTCGACGACCGGCTGGACCTCCGCCGGGTCGCTCTCCGGGGGCAGCTTCGAGCAGAGCGCGCGCAGGAACTGGACGACGCGCGCGACGAAGAGCTGATCGACGAGCGAGACGCGCTCGAGGCGCTCCTCCGGCTCGGCCGTGGGGCTGTCATACGTGAGCTTCTCCGGCGGGACGTAGGCCGTCGGCGCGGCGAGGACATACACCGCGTCGCTGTTCGGGGCCGACGCGAGCAGGAGCACGCCGCTCTTCGAGAGCTCGCGCTGGGTGTCCGTCGACACGAACGCCTCGGTCGGGATCGCGACGCCCTCGTCGCCCTCGTAGGCGCCCTTGACCTCGTGCACCGGCAGGTCCCCGAGCGTCCCGCCGCCCTTCGCGCCCGTCACGCGGCAGGGCCACGCCGTCTCGCGGAAGCTCCCCGCGATCAGCGCGCCGACGACGTACGCCGGCGAGATCCAGACGCGGCCGCCCTCATCGCCGGGCTGCTCGGCGATCGCCGCTTCCCGGATCCGGGAGGTCGACCGGTCGTACGGCGTCCGGCCGAGCACGCGGTTCATCGCGATCGCGACCCACCGCGCGCCATGCCGCGCTGCAGCGGAGCGCCACGGCGCGCGGTGCGGCGCCCGGAACAGCGCGGCCTTGTTGTCGAGCCGCTCGACGCCGCCGAGATCGTCGACCCCGAGCAGGCGCGCGTCGCCGTTCACCACGGCGGGGAGCGCGTGCGCCTCGGCGACGCGCGCGATCTCCTCGAGCCGCGCGAGCGACGCGGCGCTGCCGTCGATCGCGACGTCCACGATGGCGACCGACGCCGGCGGCTCGGAGCTCGCCGTCTGCGCGAGCACCCGCGCGAGCGCGGAGGCCGCCTCGTCGGGCCGCGCGCTCACGACGTCGAACCGGACGCCCTCCGCCCCCTTCGCGCGCTCCACGAGCAGGCTCAGCCCGCGCCACGCCTCCTCGAGGCGCCGCACCTCGGGGTGCTGCAGGATCGCGCCGAGCTGCGCGCCGATCGCGCGCTCGATCTGCGCGATCGCCTCCGCGGGCCGAGCGGGCTGGCCCGCGCGCGGGCGGGCGCTCGCCGCCACGGTCGCGATGAGCTCCGAGAACCGCCCTCCCTCCGCCGGCTTCTCGTCGAGGCTGCCCGGCGTCGCCGGTGGGGGCGCCGCCTCGGCGCCCTCGCCCCCGCCGAGGTCGATCATCGAGAGCAGCGCGTCCACGTCCGAGCCGGGCGCGGGCCGGTCCGCGACGGGCGCCGCGGACCGGCCGGGCGACGCGTCCCGGCGCTCCGGGAGGAGGCCCAGGATGTCGCGCACCAGCGGGGAGCCGCCCCAGAGCCGATCGAGCTCGGCGCGCGCCTGGTCGAGCGTGGCCGAGCCGTCGCGCAGCCGATCCAGGACCCGGCGGCCGTCGAGCAGCGAGCGCAGCAGCGGCACCTCGGCGCACAGCGCGTCGGGCCGGAAGCTCTTCAGCCCGGCGGGCGCGAGGTCGACGCGCACCGCCCGGCCCGCCGCGAGCACGCTCGGCACCTCGATCGCGAGCCGTGGCCGGAGCATCGTGAAGAGGTTATCGAAGCGGCCCGCGTCGACGCGGATCGCGCCCGAGGGCGGGCTCGCGCCGGCGTTGTGCGGATCGCGCGGGGTGAGATCGGCGACGACGAGAACGCGCAGCGGGAGCAGCGGCCCCCGTTCCGTGGCGCCCCCGTCCTCGCCGACGTGGAACCTGAACTCGTCGCCCAGAACGCCCTTTTCCGTCATGGCCAGCGCAGCATAGGCGTCACCTCTCGGCGCGAGAAGCGCTAAGCTCCGCGCGCATGAAGACGGAAGGCGGTCCGCCCTTGAACTTGAACCCTGAACCCCACTCCGCCAGCGATCGCAGGCGCCTTCGCGGGGGCGCCCCGATCCAGATCGGGCTCCTCGGCTGCGGGACGGTCGGCGGCGGCGTCCTGCGCCTCCTGGCCGAGAACTCCGGTTACCTGGCGGAGCGCGCAGGCGTCCCCCTCGTCGTGAAGCGCGTGGTCGTGCGCGACCTCGAGAAGGAGCGCGTCGCCGCCCTGGATCGCGGCCTGCTCACCACGAACCCCGAGGAGGTGGTCGACGACCCCACGATCGACGTCGTCGTCGAGGTGATGGGCGGCGAGACGCCCGCGCGCGCGCTGATCGAGCGCGCCATCGACCGCGGCAAGGGCGTGGTCACCGCGAACAAGCTGCTGCTCGCCGCCCACGGCCCCGCGCTCCTCGCGCGCGCCTCGGCGCGCCAGGTCGATCTCGCGTTCGAGGGGGCGGTCGGCGGCGGCATCCCGATCATCCGGACGCTCCGGGACGCGTTCGCCAGCGACTGGGTCGAGCGCGTCACCGCGATCCTGAACGGCACCTGCAACTACATCCTCACGCGCATGCGCGACACGGGCGCGTCGTTCGACGCCGCGCTGCGCGAGGCGCAGACGCTCGGCTACGCCGAGGCCGACCCGTCGCTCGACGTCGACGGCCACGACGCGGCGCACAAGCTGATCGTCCTGGCGATGCTCGCCTTCGGAGCGCAGGTCGACAGCGCCGACGTGCACACCTCCGGGATCCGGACCATCGAGGAGGCCGATCACCGCTACGCCGATCGGTTCGGCTACACCATCAAGCACCTCGCGATCGGCCGTGACCTCGGCGATTCCATCGAGCTGCGCGTGCACCCCACGCTGATCCCGAAGGAGAGCGTGCTCGCCAACGTCTCCGGCGTGCTCAACGCCGTGCTGCTCGAGGGGCGCGCCGTCGGCCCGTCGCTCGTCTACGGCCGCGGCGCCGGCGACCTGCCGACCGCGGTCAGCGTCGTCTCCGACATCCTCGACGTCGCGCGCTCGATCGCGTCGGGCGTCGCGGGCATGCAGGGCCGCGGCATGTCGATCAAGCCCCGCGCGGTCCGCCCGCTCGGCGAGATCGTCTCCCGGTACTACCTGCGCTTCGCGGTCGAGGACCGCCCGGGCGTCATGGGGCGCCTCGCCGGCGCGCTCGGCGACGCGGGCGTCAGCATCGAGCAGATCGTGCAGCAGGGGCCGACGAACTCGAGCTCGGGCGCGGCGCCCGCTCCTCAGCCCGCGGTGGACGTCGTGCTCATCACGCACGACGCGCGGGAAGGGCTCGTGCGGAACGCGCTGGACGCGATCGCGCGCGAGCAGTTCCTCCGCGAGCCGGTGCACCTGTTCCGCATCGAGGAGCCGTGACGTCCCACGGCGACGCGCCGCTCGGCGTGTTCGACTCGGGCCTCGGCGGCCTTACGGTCGTGCGCGCGCTGCGCAGGCGCTGCCCGGCCGAGGACATCGTCTACCTGGGCGACACGGCGCGCGTCCCGTACGGCACGCGGTCGCCGGAGACGGTGGTCCGCTACGCGCTCGGCTGCGCGCGCGTGCTCATCGGCCGCGGCGTCAAGGCGATCGTTGTCGCGTGCAACACGGTGAGCGCCGTCGCGATCGACATGCTCCGGGTCGAGCTGGATCTGCCCGTCCTCGGGGTCATCCTGCCCGGCGCCCGCGCCGCCGTCGCCGCGTCGCGCGGCGCGACGATCGGCGTGCTCGGGACGGCCGGGACCATCGCGTCCGGCGCCTATCCCCGCGCCGTGGCGTCGCTCAGCACCCGCACCGAGGTCGCCGGCCAGGCGGCCCCGCTGCTCGTCTCGCTGGCGGAGGAGGGATGGGTCGAAGGCGAGGTCCCGCGGCTCGTCGCGCGGCGGTACCTGGAGCCGCTCATCGGCGCGGGAGCCCGCTCGATCGTGCTCGGGTGCACGCACTTCCCGCTGCTCCGCGCCGCGATCGAGGCCGAGACGGCATCGCTCGCCGGCGGCCCCCTCCCGATCGTGGACAGCGCGTCGGCGACCGCGGAGGAAGTGGCCTCGTTCCTCGCCGAGCGGGGGCTCGCGACCTCCCGGAGCACGCCGGGCGCTCTCTCGCTCCTCGTCACGGATCTGCCGAAGAGCTTCGCCACCGTGGCGGCCAGGTTCCTCGGGGAGCCGGTCGTCGCGGACGGCGCTGCCCACGCCTCGACCCAGGTTGGCGATGCTGTCCGCTCCCCGACCCAGGTCGGCGGGGACGCCGCTGGCCATTCTTCCAATTTTTCCGCCCAAAGCGTCGACGTGGAGCAGATCGACCTGTAATACGCAGCAAGCTTCGCTCGGGGCTCCGGGCGCAGAGGAGGTTTTCCACACGATGACGCAGCTCAGGTGGCTTTCGGCCGGCGAGTCGCACGGGCCGGAGCTCGTGGCGACCGTCGAGGGTATTCCGGCGGGCATGCCGCTCCTTGCCGAGGACATCGACGAGGATCTGGCGCGGCGGCAGCGCGGCTACGGGCGCGGCGGGCGGATGAAGATCGAGACCGATCGCGTCCGCCTCGTCGCCGGCGTGCGCGGCGGCGAGACGCTCGGCGGCCCCATCGCCATGGTGATCGAGAACCGCGATCACGCGAGCTGGGCCGGGCGGATGGGCCCCGAGCCGTTCCCCGAGCCGCCCGAGGCGCTGACCCGCCCGCGCCCCGGCCACGCGGATCTGGCCGGCGGCCTGAAGTACGCCCGGCGGGACCTGCGCGACGTGCTCGAGCGGGCGAGCGCGCGCGAGACCGCGGCGCGCGTCGCGGTGGGCGGCGTCTGCCGCAAGCTCCTCCGGTCCGTCGGCGTCGAGGTCTTCGCCCACGTCCTGTCGATCGGCCCGGTGTCGTCGCCGACCTCCGCCGCCTCGGGCGGGGGTGAGCTCCCGCTCGCCGAGCTCCGGGAGCGCGCCCGCGCCTCGGATCTCGCGTGCGTCGACGCCGCTGCCGCGCAGGCGATGCGCGACGCCATCCGCGAGGCGGCGCACCGGGGCGACACGCTCGGCGGCGTCTTCGAGGTGATCGCCACGGGCCTGCCGCCCGGGCTCGGGAGCCACGTGCAGTGGGACCGCAAGCTCGACGGCCGGCTCGCGCAGGCGCTGATGAGCATCCAGGCGATCAAGGGCGTCGAGATCGGCATCGGCTTCGAGGCCGCGCGCATCTCGGGCTCCGAGGTGCACGACCCCATCGCCTACGATCAGGGGGCGCACGCCTTCACCCGCCCGTCGAACCGCGCCGGCGGCCTCGAGGGCGGCATCACGAACGGCATGCCGCTCATCTGCCGCGCCGCCATGAAGCCGATCGCGACGCTCAAGCGCGCGCTCCCCTCGGTCGACGTGCGCACCAAGGAGCAGTTCGACGCCGCCTTCGAGCGCAGCGACGTCTGCGCCGTCGCGGCCGCCTCCGTCGTCGGGGAGGCGATGGTCGCGATCACGCTCGCCGCCGCCCTGCTCGAGAAATTCGGCGGCGACAGCCTCACCGAGCTCTCGCGCAACGTCGACAGCTACCTCCAGCAGGTCCGCTCTTACTGAAGGCCATGGAATTCCCTCCCGACGCACCTCCGCTCCTGCTCACCGGCTTCATGGGGGCAGGCAAGTCCACCGTTGGCCGCATCGCCGCCGCGCGCACGAGGCTCCCGTTCCTCGATCTCGACGACGCCATCGTCGAGGAGGCCGGCGAGAGCGTCCCGTCGCTCTTCGCCACGCGCGGCGAGGCTGGCTTCCGCGCGCTGGAGGCGGCGACCCTGCGCCGGCTCCTCGCGGCGCGCGGCCCGCGCATCATCGCCCTCGGCGGCGGCGCCCTCGTCGATCCCGCGCTCCGCGCCGAGGCGCTCGAGCGCGGCTGCGTCGTCGCGCTCACCGCCACCCCGCGCACGATCGCCGCGCGCACGCCGAACGGCAACCGCCCGCTCCTCGACGGCGCGCCGGATCGCGAGGCGCGCATCCGCGAGCTCCTGGCCGCGCGCGCCCCCGTCTATGCCGATGCCCACGCGCGCGTCGTGACCGACGGCGTCTCCCCCGCGGACGTCGCGGCGCGGGTCCTCCGCGCCTACGCGGATCGCCCGCTCTTCGTGCCGCTCGGCGACAAGAGCTACGCGGTGCGCATCGCCTCCGACGGAGCGGCGTCCACGGCGGACGCCATCGCCGCGCTCGCGCCGACGTCCGTCTTCGTCATCACGGACGAGAACGTGAGCCGCCTCTGGGGCGCGCCGCTGCTCGCCGCGCTCGCGGCGCAGGGGACGCCGGCCGCCGCCGTCACGGTGCTCAAGCCCGGCGAGGAGCACAAGCGGCTCGCGGCCGTCGAGGCGGCGCTGACGGCGATGATCGACGCCGGCGCCGACCGCGGCGCGGTGGTGCTCGCGCACGGCGGGGGCGTGGTGACCGACATCGGCGGCTTCGCTGCGTCCACGCTGCTCCGGGGCGTCCGCTGGGTCGCGGCGCCGACCACGCTCCTCTCGATGGTCGACGCCTCGGTCGGCGGCAAGACCGGGGTCGACCTCGGACCCGCGAAGAACGCCGTCGGAACGTTCCACCAGCCGTCCGCGGTCGTCGCGAGCCCGGCGGCGCTCGCCACCGAGACCGACCGCGCCTACCGGAGCGGGTTCGCGGAGGTGGTGAAGTCGGCCTGCATCGGCGATCCGGAGCTGCTCACGCTGCTCGAGCGTGAGGCCGACCGCGTCCTCGCGCGCGACCTCGGCGTGCTCGCCGAGGTCATCCGCCGCTCGATCGCCGTGAAGGCGGCCATCGTTTCCCGCGATGAGCGCGAGTCGGGCGACCGCGCCCTCCTGAACCTCGGCCACACGCTCGGGCACGCCCTCGAGGCCGAGGGCGGGTTCGTCCGGCTCGCCCACGGCGAGGCGGTGGCGCTCGGCATGGTGGCCATGTTCCGCGTCGGCTGCGCGCTCGGCGTGACCGACCGCGAGGCGGCCGACCGGGCGACCCGCCTGCTCGCGCGGCTCGGCCTGCCGACCCGGATCGAGGACGAGCCGGTCTCCGCCGCGCTGCGCTTCCTGTCGCTCGACAAGAAGCGCCGGGGCTCGTCGGTCCGGACGGTGCTGATGCGGGACATCGGCAGCACGTTCGTGGAGCCGATGCCGCTCGATCGCCTCGCCTCGCTCCTCGAGCGCGCCGCCGCCGGCGCGACCTGATCCCTTCACGCCACCTCCGCCTCCCGCCTCCGGACGCGCGACCTCGTTTGGTCCCGGGCGTTCTCTCCCGAGATGCTTTCGGGGCTGCGTGCGTCGAAGGCCCTCGTCGCTGAGCGCCTCCGGCGCAGACGGCGCTTGCGCTGTCGGTGAATAAATCGATGTGTTTCCAACGTTCTTCGGAAAAAAATCCCGGCACACCGCCCGCATCGTCCGCTCCGCGCTATCTTTCCCGGCGCCGATGGTGACCGCGACGAAGAAGAGAATCCTGGTGGTGGAGGACGAGCAGGACACGGCGGCGATGATCGCCCGGTTCCTCGGCGACGAGTTCGACACCGTGGTCGCGACGAACGGGCTCGATGGGCTCGCGCTGGCCCAGCAGGAGCCGCGTCCCGATCTGGTGATCGTGGACATCATGATGCCGAAGCTCGACGGGGTGAGCATGACGAAGCGGCTCCGCGAGCACGAGCCGACGCGCCGGGTGCCGATCATCTTCCTGACCGCCAAGTCGGATCCGATGGACGTCATCGCCGGCATCCAGGCGGGCGCTCGCCATTACATCACGAAGCCCTTCGTGCTCGACGATCTCAAGAAAAAGGTCCGCAAAGCCGTCTACGGCCGCTGAGCGGCGGTCACCCGCTGCGGATACGGGCCCATCTCGGCGTTTTCGGTGCTCAGCGCACCGGAGTGCGCCTGCGCGCCGAAAACGCCGATCTGGGCCCGTCTCCTGTGCGGGTGACCGCCGCTCTGCCCCGGGGGACTGAAGAGGCCAAGAGAAGGGGAGGAGAGCGACTGGCGATCTCGGCATTTCCGAGGTTTCTCTCCTCGCGCCAGTCCGTTTCTCGCGTGCTGCGTGGTGCTGCTGGGTAGGAATCCCGGCGGTTTTCGCCGTCACGCGCCGTCGCCGTGTGGCGCTCGCCTTGGGGTCTATGAGGTTTCTTCGGAGATCTCGTATCTCCGTCGAGGTCCGGCGCAGCGGCGGGGCGCTGGCGCGGGGGGGCCGCGTCAGCTGCCGCCGCGGCTCGGGACGCTGACGGCCTTGAAGGCGCGCTCGAACAGCTCGAGGGAGCGGCTGATGCTCGACTGCACCCGGCGCATCTCCTCGCCAGAGGTGGTCGCGAGCTTGACGATCTCGAGCGCCTCGCGTGGGTGCGCGTCATCGTAGTTCGCGTGCGCCGCGAGCCACGTCAGCGACTTGCTCCCCTCGCCATAGAGCTTCGTGAAGGCCGGCAGCACCACGCGAGACCACTCGCCGGTGATCCCCTCGATCGCGTAGTTCACGGCGCCGACCGCCTCCGCGAGCGAGCCGCGGTAGGAGATCGACCAGAGCCAGTCGAAGAGCGACGCCACCTCCGGGCTCGGGCGGTGGCTCGTGATCTCCGCGGTGCTGATCCCGTGCCCCGCCGCCCAGTCGAGGTACCAGCGCACGTGCAACGCCTCGACCCGGATGTTGCCGATGAGCCAGTCGCGCACCAGGAAGTCGCGCGGTGACTGGCCGTACGTCGTCTTGGCAAGGCTGAGCCCCATGTACTTCGGGAACGCCTCGACCACACAGAAGAACTCCCGGAGGAGCACGCTCCAGGTCTCGTGATCGATCGGCTCCGTCAGCGTTCGCGCGATCGGCGGCGTGTAGACCGCGGCCTTCCACTGGTCGGCCAGGGACTCGAGCATGTCGTCGATCCAGACCGGGTGCGGCGTCGCCTTAAGGCTGTCCTTGACTTCCTTGTGACGCTGCGAGCGAGGTGACAGCATGAAATTACCTGGAGGGTTTCTGGGTCAATCTCCCTCGTGGCTGCCCGCCGGTCTCTACCCCACCGAATCACCTCAAGCTGACCGGCCAGCGGCCGTCAGGAGACAATCCGCGGCGCAGGCACGATGCTGACCCCCGAGCACGAGAGAAGAGAGGGCCAGCACGACGACCTCACGATGAGAGGCTTCGTGTACATGTGTCCCGCCTGCATCCAGTCTGGATCAGGGGGAAGGAGCAAGTCAATAGACAAACGCGGGCGCCGCCGCAACGACAAGAGGGCCGATCTCGCTCAGGTCGCTCACCATACGACCTCGGAGAGGCACTCGGTCGCGCCGCGGAACCGGCACCGCTGGTGGGTTACCTTTGGGGTGGACGCGCCGCACAGGAGGAGCGCCTGCTCCACCCAGCCGCAGACACCTTCTCCGCAGTTCATCGCGGAGGGGCCCTCGTCGTCGCCGGTCGGGCCTGTGATGGTCAGCACCCATTCCCGCGGCTTCACCATGCGCGGGAAGACCTTCCCGGAGTCGAAGTAGCGCGACCAGAACATTCCAGTCCGGGCGACGATCGTGTCGGGCATCGCGATCGAGAGCGCGAACTTCAACACCGTATTGAGGTCGCGATCCGCGACGTAGCGGGCAAACCGCTTGATCTCGGCGGCCTGGTCGCTCGCAGTCCGCACGTGCGTTCGCAGGGCCCGGTTCCAGACGCCGATCGGATACCAGCTGCTCACCAGCAGCGGCTGATAGAGTACGTCCCGGTCTGACTTGGGCAGCGACGTCACCAGGCGCTCCCACGCACCGGCGTCGCGGTTCGTCGTGACGAACGACCGGAGGTTGACCAGCAACGTTCCTTTGCATCTGCCGGCGGGGATCGAGGTCTTGGTCTTCGTCTCGTGCGTCTTCATCGCGGCGAACCTGCGGCGGGAAGGCCCTGGCGAAGCTGAGCCCGATCGCGGGCGTGGCGCACGTGCCCCCGGGCGGGAAACCCTGCCCAGGAGCACATCGTCGGGGCAACTTCAGGAGTCGTGGTTGTACCTCGCAGGGGAGCGTGAGTCGGGCTCGATGGCAAGAGATGATTACGTGGGAGCAGCCGTACGACACGAGCCGACGTGGCCCTGGGCAAGATCACGCCGGTTGTCCAGCTCTCCTTTCGACCCGAGACGCCAGACCCCAGGCGACCGCCGCAGGCGTCAACACACGCAATGGTGTAATGCGCATTACGTGATTTCGTGCCGCGCTCGTCGTCGTCGTGGCGTCGTGGCCGTCGACGGGCGCTCGTGGCGGTGACGGGGGCTCGCAGCGGCGACGGGCGCTCGCGGCGGGGGCTGCGCGTCGCCTGCGGAGGTGCTGCGCCTGGCAGTTGCCGTCCTCCGCGAACCTCGGTACCCCTACGCCCATGAGCGAACCCACCACGGGCCGGCCCGCCGCCGGCCACGCGGAGCCCGAGCTGCCGCACATCGACGTCGCCGAGCGGGGGGCGCCGCGCGACGGCCAGCCGCAGGTCATCGACCGCCGGCTGTTCATGCAGCTGCTCGTGTTCCGTTGCCGCGACGACGCCGATCCGGCAGAGCTGATCCGCGCAGCCGGCCAGGCGCTCTCGTCCCAGCGCGTCGGCGCGGTCGTCTACGAAGACATCAACGATCCGCGCGGGATCGCTGTGCTCACATGGGCGGAGGACCCCGCCTTCTTCGTCCAGACCGTCCGCCCGGCGCTCAACCGCAACGAGCTCCGGGCCCTGGAGCTTCGCCCGGATTTCACGATGCTGGGGCGCACGTACTCGACCGGCTACGAGCAGGACCTCGATTTCTGGCTGCTCCGGCGCCCGGCGGAGACCGTCTCGAACCCCGCCTGGCCGTGGGCCGTGTGGTATCCGCTCCGCCGCAGCGGCGCGTTCTCCAAGCTCGAGGGGCGCGAGCAAGGGAGCATCCTGCGCGAGCACGGCACCATCGGCAGGGCCTATGGCGCCCAGGACCTGGCCCACGACATCCGCCTCGCGTGCCACGGCCTCGACGCCCGCGACAACGAGTTCGTGATCGGGCTCGTCGGCAAGGAGCTCCACCCGCTCTCCCACATCGTGCAGACGATGCGGAAGACCCGCCAGACCTCGGAGTTCATCAGCCAGATGGGCCCGTTCTTCGTCGGCCGCGCCGCCTTCCGCAGCCCGGGCGGCTGACGGGACCGCTCCCCCTCAGCCGATGCCGGCGAGGCCGGAGAACGCCCGGGCCAGGGCGTCGAGCCGCGCCGTCGCGCGGGCCTCGGCGTCGCCCAGCGGCTCGTCCGCGGCGACCTCCTCGCGCACGTCGAAGTAGAACTTGATCTTCGGCTCCGTGCCGCTCGGGCGGGCGATGAGCCGGCTCCCGCCGTCGAGCTCGTACACGAGCACGTTGCTCGGAGGCAGCACGAGCGGCTCGACAAGGCCGTCGCTCGTGGTGCGCGTGCGCGCCTCGAAATCGCGCCACGCCACCACGGGGACGCCGCCGATCGCGGCCGGCGGGCTCTTCCTCAGCGCGGCCATGATCGCGGCGATCTTCTCGAGGCCGTCGACGCCGCGCAGGGTGTACGAGCGCTGCCCGCTCATGTAGAGGCCGTACTTGCGGGTGATCGCCTGGAGCTCGTCGAGCAGCGTCCTGCCCTCGGCCTTGCGCACCGCCGCGAGCTCGGCGACCAGCGCCGCGGCGCTGATGCCGTCCTTGTCGCGCACGACCGGGCCGACGGTGTAGCCGAGCGCCTCCTCGAAGCCGAACACGAAGCGGGCGCCGGTCGAGCGCTCGATGTCCATCGCCCGGTTGGCGATCCACTTGAACCCGGTCAGCGTCTCCTCGTAATGAACCCCGAGCGCCGCGGCGATCACGCCGAGCATCGGGGTCGAGACGCAGGAGGCCAGCACGAGCCGGCGCCCGTCCTCGCCCTGCGCCCGCCCCTCGGTGAGCAGGTAATGGCCGAGGAGCACGCCGACCTGGTTGCCCGTGAGCTGCTCGTACTCGCCGTCCGGGCGCCTCACCGCCACGGCGAGCCGGTCGACGTCGGGATCGTTGGCGAGGACGAGGTCGGCGCCCTCCTGCTTCGCGAGGGCGAACGCCAGGTCCATGGCGCCCTTCTCCTCGGGATTCGGGAACGCGACCGTGGGGAACGCGCCGTCCGGCTCGGCCTGCTCGGGCACGCTCGCCACGCGCGTGAAGCCGGCCTCGCCGAGCGCCCGGTGGACCAGGCGGTCGCCGACGCCGTGAAGCGGCGTGTAGACGATGCAGAGGTCGCGATCCCCGTCGCTCCGCACCGCGAGGCCGCGGATCGCGCCGAGGTAGTCCCGCTCCAGCGCCTCGGGGAAGTCGCGCACGAGCCCGAGCCTCCTCGCCTCGTCGAGGGGCATGCGGGGGACCTGATCCGCCGGCGGTGAGGCGTCGATCGCCGTGGCGATGCTTGTGTCGTGGGGTGGGATGATCTGCGCGCCGTTGTCCCAGTACACCTTGAAGCCGTTGTACTCGGGCGGGTTGTGGCTCGCCGTCACCATCACGCCCGCGGCCGCGCCGAGGTGGCCGACAGCGAACGCGGCGATCGGCGTGGGGCAGGGGATGGGCGAGAGGTGGCTCGGGATGCCCGCGGCGGCGAGGGCGCAGGCGGTGTCCTCCGCGAACTCGCGGCTCATCCGGCGGCCGTCGTAGCCGATGACGACGCCGGCGCTCCGCGCCTTGTCGCCGATCGCTTCGAGGAGGTGACGGGCGAGGCCCGCGGTCGTGCGGAGGATGACGGCGCGGTTCATCCGGCTCTCGCCGGCCCCGAGCACGCCGCGGATGCCCGCGGTGCCGAACTCCAGAGGACCGGCGAAGCGCTCGGCGAGCTCGGCGCGGACGCCGTCCTCGCCCGCCCTGGCCGCGTCGATGAGCCGGCGCAGCTCGCTCTGGGTCTCCGGATCGGGGTCGTGGGCAAGCCAGCGTTCGGCGGGCTCTAGGACGAAGTCGTGGCTCACCCCTGGTATTTAGTTCATGCGGGCCGTGGTTTGCACCACGACCACGCGCGATTCAGCGCGGCGGCGGCGCGGGCGGCGAACGACGCGCGGTGGCCCGCCCGGCCCGGCGCCGACGTCGCCGGCGGCTCCCGGCCAGCTCGGACCGCTCAGCCCGCTCAGCCTGCTCGGCCGGGCGTCATCCGGGCTTCTTGCCGGCGGCGAGCGCCTCGGCGAAGCGCGTGTCGTACTGCCCGCCGCGGAAATCGCCGTCCTGCAGGATCTGGCGGAGGAACGCGAGGTTGGTCGCGGCGGGCCCGGCCGGACCGGTGAGCTCGATCGTCGTCTCGGCGAGCGCCCGGTCGAGGCGGGCGATCGCCTCGTCGCGGGTCGGGCCGTGAGCGACGATCTTGGCGAGCAGCGGGTCGTAGAACGGCGTCACCTCGAGCCCCTCGGCGACGCCGGTCTCGATCCGCAGGTCGTCGCCCGCGTCCGGCCAGCGGAGCGCCGTGACGCGGCCGGGCTGGGGGGCGAACTTCTTCGCCGGATCCTCCGCGTAGAGGCGCGCCTCGATGGCGTGCCCGCGGTAGGTGTGGCCCAGGACCTCCGGCGCGAGCGGCTCGCCCGACGCGATGCGGATCTGGTGCTCGACAAGGTCGAGCCCGGTGCACATCTCCGTGACGCAGTGCTCGACCTGGAGCCGCGCGTTGACCTCCAGGAAGAAGAGCTCGCCGCTCTCCGCCGCGACGAACTCGACGGTGCCAGCGCCGACGTAGCCGGCGGCGGTCACGACCCGGAGGGCGCTCTCGTGGAGCTCTTTCCGCCGGGCCTCGCCCGCTGCTCCCTGGAAGAACGCGGCCGGCGACGGGGTCTCCTCGACGATCTTCTGGTGCCGGCGCTGCGCGCTGCACTCGCGCTCGCCGAGCGCGACGGCGCCGCCCCGGCCGTCGCAGAGCACCTGCACCTCGATGTGGCGCGGGCGCTCGATGTACCGCTCCATGTACACGCGCGGGTCCCCGAACGCCGCGCGGCCGCGGTCGGAGCACGCGGTGAGGGCGCGCGACAGCTTGCCCGGATCGGTGACGATCTGCATGCCGATGCCGCCGCCGCCGCCCGCGGCCTTGACGAGCAGCGGGAAGCCGATGCTCTCGGCGGCGCGCTGGGCGGCCTCGACGTCGGCGGGGTCGACCGGTCCGCCCGTGCCCGGCGGCGGGAACACGCCGGCCCCGCGCGCGTGATCCCGCGCGAGGATCTTGTCGCCGAAGGCGTGGAGCACCGCGGGCGGCGGCCCGATGAACGTGACGCCGGCCTCGACGACGGCCTCGGCGAACGCCTGGTTCTCGCTGAGCAGCCCGTACCCGGGATGGATGCCGTCGGCGCCCGTCGCGCGGGCCGCCTCGACGATCGCATGGATGACCAGGTAGCTGTCCCGGACCGGCGGCGGCCCGATGCGCACCGCCTCGTCGGCCATCGCGACGTGCGGCGCGCTCGCGTCCGCGTCGGAATAGACGGCGACCGTCGCGATCCCGAGCCGTTTGCAGGTCCGGAGGACGCGGCAGGCGATCTCTCCACGGTTGGCGACGAGGATCTTCTTCAACACGGCCGACAGCTACGCCCCCGCGCGGCGGCGCGTCAAGACGCCCGCTGCAGGCGGCGCTCGCTCGCGCGCTCCCGGGAGGCTGCGCGCGCGATCAGCCCAGCGCCCGCCGCACCTTCGGCTTGGCCCCGAGCAGCACGAGCTGCCCGCAGGCCGCCGAGACGTCATCGCCGCGCCGGCGGCGAACGAAGCAGGAGTATCCCGCCTGGGTGAGCACCTCCTGGAAGGCCGCCACGCGCTCCTGGGCCGGCGGACCCAGCGAGGAGGCCTCGATCGGGTTCATCGGGATGAGGTTGATCTTCACCGGGAGCCCGCGCAGCAGCTTCGCCAGCCGCCGCGCCTCGGCGGGATCGTCGTTCTGCCCGGCGACGAGCGTGTATTCGATGGTGATGCGGCGGCGCCGCGGCAGCGGGTAAGCGCGCAGCGCCGCGAGCAGCTCGTCGAGCGGGTGCTTGCGGTTGATGGGCATCAGCGCCGAGCGGGTCTCGTCGTCCGCGGCGTGCAGCGATATCGCGAGCGCGATCTGCCCGCCAAAATCCGCGCCGAGCCGCGCGATCTCGGGCACGAGGCCCGACGTGGACACCGTGACCCGCCGCGTCGAGAGGTTGATCCCTTCCGGGTGCGTCAGCAGGCGCAGCGAGCGAGCGGTCGCCTCGTAGTTGTGGAGCGGCTCGCCCATGCCCATGTACACGACGTTGCGGAGCTCCTCGCCCTCGTCGAGCATCGCCCGCCCGAGGAGCACCTGGCCCGCGATCTCCTCGGCCCCGAGGTGGCGCTTGAGCCCCGCCACGCCGCTCGCGCAGAAGCTGCACCCCATGGCGCAGCCGACCTGCGTCGAGATGCACTGGGTGACGCGGACGCGCGGCGCGGCGTCCGCCTCGGCGGCCGCATCGTCGTCCTCGTCGTCGGCAGCCGCCGCGTCGGCGTCGAGCTGCGTCTGCGAGCCGGGGCCCGACACCGACGGGAGCAGGACCGTCTCGATGGTCGCGCCGTCGCGGAGGCGCAGGAGCAGCTTGCGCGTGCCGTCCTCGGAGCGATGAACCCGCTCGGGCGTCAGCACCTCGCCCAGCCCCTCCGCGGCGAGGTGCTCGCGCAGCCGCGCCGGGAGGTTCGTCATCGCGGCCGGATCGAGGACGCCGCGGCGATGGATCCAGTGGAATACCTGCTTCGCCGTGAACGACCGCTCTCCGCGGGCAGCCAGCGAGGCCGACCACTCTTCAGGCAGCCGGGCGACGGGGTGAAGCGGTGTGGAGCGCACCTGCCTGGCCTACTGCGCGCCGCCCCCAGCGGCAAGGGGAGCAGGCGGGCGGCCAGGCCAGAGCGTCAGCCGCTCTGGCTGTCGACCTGCGCCGCCGTGAGCTGCCCGTCGCGCTCGCGGCGCGCGCGCGTCCGGCTGGCGGCCTCGAGCACCTCGCGGGTGTAGCGCTCGAACGCCTCGGCCCGGTGCATCGCTGTGTGCTCGGCGAAGACGCGCTGCCTCGCCCGCTGGCCCACCGTCAGGCGCTTGTCCTCCTTCATCTCCCTCAGCTTCCGGAGCACGTCCTCCGGCGAGCGCACGAGCAGGATCTCCTCGCCGGGCTGGAAGAACGTCTCGATACCCGGCCAGGTGTCGCTCAGGACAGGGGTCCCGCACGCGGCCGCCTCGAACAGGCGCGCGCTTGGCGACCACCCGGACTCCACCATCGCACGGCGGGTCAGGTTCAGCGTGAAGCGCTGGGAGTTGTAGAAGATGCGGTGCTCGTCCGGCGGGAGGTGCTCCGTCCGGGAGACGTTCTCCGGCCACGCGAGCGACGTCGGGTACTGCGCGCCCGCCACCCCGAAGCGCCCGCGGCGCATGCGCCGCGCCGGCTCGAGGAGGAGCCGCTCGACGGCCGCCTGCCGGTCGTCGCTGTAGGTCCCGAGGTAGCCGAGATCCCAGCGCATCGGCGCCGGCTGGGGATGGTACACGTCCGTGTCCGCCGAGCAGTAGAGCGCCCGCGCGCGCACCGCGCCGTGGCTGCGCTCCAGCCGCTCCAGCGTCGGGCCCCCCGTCGCCGACAGATAGAGATCATACCGCGGGATCAGCGCCGGCGTCAGGTACGCGTGATCCCCGTGCGCCAGCCGGCCGAGCGTGACGGGCGTGTCCAGATCGTAGAAAGCGGCCTTTCCGCGGGCCTCTTCGGTGATCCACGCCCCGACCGTCGCCCCTTCCGGTACGAAGGAGCCGACGATCACGAGATCGGCTTCGCGCACGGCGCGTGAGAATCTATCGCGGAGCTCGGTAATGCTCGAGTACTGCTCGGTCGTGCCGTAAGGCGGGTTGGGCAGGTCGCGGTGCTGATCGTAGATGGGGAGGTTCCGCTCCAGAAAGAGCACCCGGTGGCCGCGCGACGCGAGCGCCCGGAGGAGAGCTCTGTACGTCGTGGCGTGGCCGTTGCCCCACGAAGACGTGATGGAGAGCCCCAGGAAGACATAGCGGTAGGTAGTTGTCGTCATAGCGTGGTGGCGGCAAGGGTTGAGAGATCCCAGACGGCGTGCCGGCCCGGAATGAGCCGGCCCCGAGGTACACCGCGGCGGCCCCGCAGAGGCGAAAGACGCCTCGCGGACGCACGCGCAACATGCGCAACATGTGCAACGTGCGCAGGACGAGCGGCACGCCGATCCAGTTGCCCTGGCGCCGCGCGAGAGGGCGCGGCGACGAGCGCACCCGGGATTAACATGCGTGCTCACCCTCTGCAATGCTGTGAGATGCAGTTTCTCGATCGAAGGTGCGTATTCCTCGTCAGACGCCAGGCGGTAAGGTCCGCCCTTTTCTCGTGACGACGAAGCGCGCGGAATCGCCGCTTGCTCCGGGATAACGCGGCTCGTTCGGGTAAAGCACCCGACGGCAACCGTCCTCGCATCGCAGAGGAACCGGCCTGTGCGGTAAACGCTGTTGGGAAGCGATGATGATGAGAAAAAGAGGGACGTTGTCGCAATGGTCGGTGACGGCTGCTGGTCGAACGGAGCGTCGACGGGGGAGCCCTGCTCCGGAACGCCGGGGCAGCGCTGGCGAAGCGCCGCCCAGGCCGGCGCGCGCTGTCGGACGCGTACGCCGCGGTGAGCGGGCGCGGCTCTCGGCCGGGGATTCCGCCGTCCAGCTGAGCTCGCCGACGAACCGGCGGCCTCGGCCGGGCAGGGGCGCCTGGCGTCGCGGAGAAATCGGGCGGGGGAGCAGGAAGGCAGGAAGCGCGCGGCGCTGTCCGGGTGCCTTCCCGTCGATGCGGGGTGCTGCGGTGGAATCGGCAGGCCGGGTGTCCAGCCTTCAGCGGTGGTGCGGCCGCGCGAGGGCCGTCGAGACGTTCAGGTGGCGGGGCTCAGCGCCTGCCAGCCCTGGATCACCTCGGCGATGTTCGCGAAGCGGCGGTCCGGGCTGTGCGCCAGGCCCCTGTTCACGAACACCTCGATCTCCCGGTCGACCGGCGGAGGCATCAGGCTGCCCAGGCGGCGCGGCGGTGTCCTCGTCTTGAGATCGGCGAGCATCATCAGATTGCGCGCGGCGTAGGGGAGCTCGCCGGTGAGCGCGTGAAAGATCACCGTCATGGCCGCATAGAGATCGGCCCGGTGATCCACCGTCTTCCCCTTCGTGAGCTGCTCGGGCGGCGCGAACCTGAAATCGCCGAGACACCGGCTCGGTAACGTCGGCTCCGCGTCGGAGAGCCCGGGAGGGAGCTTGCACGAGCCGAGATCCAGGAGCGTCAGCCGCTCGCCGTCAGGACCCTGGTCGAGGAGCACGTTCGCGGAGCTGATGTCGCGGTGGATGATGCCAATCTCGTGCAGCTCGGCGATCGCCGACCAGAGCTGCTCGCCCAGCCGGTGAACGGCGCTGAACGGGAGTGGCCCCTGCCGGGCGATGCGCTCGCTGAGCGGCTCTCCCTCGCGCAGCTCGAACACGAGGAGAGGACCGTGCACCAGGTCCTTGCCGCCGTCGAGCGAGGGCAGTGTGTGTGGGCCCCGCAGCCGCTCGCACGCCGCCGCCTCGCGCCGGAAGCGCGCCTCGGCCTCCTGCTGGGGCATGCGCTCTGGCGTGTTGAGCACGCCTCCCGGCTCCTGGCGCACCGGGGGCTCACCGAGCACCTTGACCGCGACGCGCCGGCCGGTGCTCGCGTCGTCGGCGCTGAACACCTCACCGAGGCCTTCGCGGCGGAGATGACGTACCACGCGGTAGCGCTGGAGCAGAACGGTTCCGGGCACGATTGACAAGAGCGGCCTCCTTCGCTTGACAAAGGGGGTCCAGCGCGTTCCGGTCGCCTCCCCCCTCTCCCCAGACAAGCTCATTTATCACGCAGACGCGACAGAGGAAGCGCCGCGCGCAGCGTCACACGACGAACGGCCCCCACGCCTCGTTTTTGGGTCCCGGGGAGCGCCGCTTCACATCGGCCGCCCGCCGCACCCGAGGTCGCCTGGACGAAAAAGCCGCGGGGCACGGGAAATTGTGCGTGGGCGACGCGTCGCCCACGCGCGGCCCGCGGGACAGCGGGGCGAACGCGGTCCCGGGGGAGCCGGAGCGCGGGCCGCCGGCCGAGGCGCGTCGCGGCGGCGGGAGCGGCCAGCGACCGATCCACTGGCCCACCCAGCGCCGCGCCGGTCTCAGCGGGTGGGCCGCCACGGCCGCGCCGGTGTGCCGCATTGCCATCGTCGCGCGCCGCCGGAGGGTCGAGCGGGTGCCTCGTCCGACCGCGCTCCGGTGGACGGCGGCGGAGCACCGGACTGCCCTGGTGGCGCTGGACCGGAGACCGCCGGGCGCTTCGACGCTGCAGAGTTGCCCCTGGCCGCGCTCTCTGGTGACGATGCGCAGCTGAGCGCGGCAATCGGTGGTGATTGCATGACGGCGGCGGCGCCTCGCGACGCCCGCTTCCGGTGACACGCCCGTAACCCCGAACCGCTGGCCATCCAGGTGAACTTCGCGTAGCTCCCACACAGGGCGGACGATCCGGAGCGACGGCAGGCAATGCGAGCGGGAGACGTCATCGACGGCCGGTTCGAGATCATGGAGCTCGCGGGCGCCGGCGGCATGGGCCACGTCTTCCGCTCGCGCGATCTCAAGACCGGCGAGACCATCGCCCTCAAGGTCCTCCAGAACGCCGCCTCGCAGGACTCGAACCGCCTCGCGCGCGAGGCGCAGGCGCTCGCCACGCTGCGGGTGCCGGGGGTGGTGCGGTACATCTCGCACGGCCGCACGGAGCACGGCCACCCCTACCTCGCCATGGAGTGGCTCACCGGCGAGACCCTCTCCCAGCGCCTCGCCCGGCAGGCGTTCACCCTGGAGGAGAGCCTCAAGCTCGCCCGGCGCGTCGCGACCACCCTCGGCTCCGTGCACCGGCTCGGCGTCGTCCACCGCGACCTCAAGCCGAGCAACCTGCTCCTCGTCGGCGGCACCATCGACCGCATCACGCTCATCGATTTCGGCGTCGTCCGGATGTCTGGCATCGATCAGCAGCTCACCATGCCCGGCGCCATCCTCGGCACCCCCGGCTACATGGCGCCGGAGCAGGCCCGCGGCGAGGCGCACGTCGACGCGCGCGCCGACGTCTTCGCGCTCGGCTGCCTGCTCTACAAGTGCATCTCGGGGCGCGCCCCGTTCCGCGGCGCGCGCGGGCTCGCCGTGCTCGTCAAGGTGCTGATCGAGGAGCCGCCGTCGCTCCGCTGGCTCCGCGACGACGTGCCCGAGGCGCTCGACGAGCTGGTCCAGCGGATGCTGTCGAAATCGCCCGAGGGGCGGCCGAGCGACGGCAACGCGGTCGCGATCGAGCTCGCCGGGCTCATGGATCCCGCGGCGATCTCCGTCCGCCCGCCCGCGATGTCCGTCCGCCCGCCGGAGCTCACGACCGGCGAGCGCAAGGTGATGTGCCTCGTCCTCGCGCGCGACGGCCTCTCCACCGCCGATCCGTCCCTCCCCGAGGTCGACGAGCAGGCGCGCGCGCAGGCGCTCTCGACCACGGCGGCGCGCTACAAGGGCCAGCTCGAGCTCGTCGACGCGCGGCTGCCGCTCGTCGTGCTGGCCGGCGCTGGCGCGACGACCGACCTCGCGGCCCGGGCCGCCCGCTGCGCGCTCGCCGTCCAGGCGCTCCTCGGCGGCGCGCCGGTCGCGGTCGTCACGGGCAGGGCGGAGATCGCCTCGCGCATGCCGATCGGCGACCTCATCGATCGCGTGGTCCAGCTGCTCCCCGAGGGCCGCGCGGCGTCCCGCGCGCCGGCGATCCGCATCGACGAGGTGACGGCGGGCCTGCTCGGCGCGCGGTTCGAGATCACGTCCGACGGGGGGGGTGGCAAATGGCTCCACGGCGCGCGCGAGGAGCCCGAGGCGCCGCCCCACGTGCTCGGCAAGGCGACGTCGTGCGTCGGGCGCGAGCGGGAGCTCGCGCTGATCCGGGACGAGCTCGCCCGCTGCATCGAGGAGTCGACCCCGAGCGTCGTGCTCGTCACGGGGCCGGCGGGCATCGGCAAGTCGCGGCTCCGCCACGAGCTCGTCCGCGCGATCCGGGAGGACGGCGAGCCGGTCGAGGTGTGGCTCGGCCAGGTGGATCCGATGAGCGCCGGGTCGGCCTTCGGCCTGCTCGCGCACGCGCTCCGCCGGGCGATCGGCCTCACCGAGGCCGATCCCGTCGAGGAGCGGCGGCGCAAGGTGCGGGCGCGGGTCGAGCGGCACGCGGCGCTCGACGCAGCGCGGGTCGCGCCGTTCCTCGGCGAGCTCGTCGGCGCGCCGTTCCCGGATGACGACGTGCAGCTCCGGGCGGCGCGGCGCAACCCGATGCTCATGGGCGATCAGCTGCGCCTCGCCTGGGAGGACTTCCTGCGCGCCGAGTGCGCGGTGCAGCCGGTCCTCCTCCTGCTCGAGGACCTGCACTGGGGCGACCTGCCCACGGTCACGATGGTCGACGCCGCGCTCCGGAACCTGAAGGACCGGCCGTTCATGGTCATGGCGCTCGGCCGGCCCGAGGTGCACGAGCTCTTCCCGAAGCTGTGGGACGAGCGGCGCGGGCACAAGCTCCGCCTCGCGGGGATCTCGCGCCGGTCGAGCGAGCGCCTCGTGCGCCAGGTGCTCGGCGAGCGCGAGAGCCCGGCGCTCGTGGCGACGCTCGTCGAGCGGGCGGACGGCAACGCCTTCTACCTGGAGGAGCAGATCCGCGCGGCGGCGGCGGGCAAGGGCGTGGACCTGCCGGAGACGGTGCTGGCGATGGTGCAGGCGGAGCTCGACGCGCTCGACGTGGGCGCGCGGCGGGCGCTGCGGGCCGGGGCGATCTTCGGCGAGACCTTCTCGCGGAGCGGGGTCGCCGCGCTGGTCGGCCGGGCGGAGGTCGAGCCGCTGCTCGCCGAGCTCGAGGTGCGGGAGCTCATCGTCCGGCGTTCCGTGGAAGGCGCGCCGGAGGCGGCCGAGTACCGGTTCCGGCACGCGCTCGTGCGCGAGGCGGCGTACGGCATGCTGACCGATCACGATCGCCGGCTCGGCCACCGGCTCGCCGGCGAGTGGCTCGAGCGGACGGGCGTGGCGGATCCGATGGCCCTGGCCGAGCACTTCGAGCGCGGCGGCGAGCCGGCGCGGGCCGCGGCGGCGACCCTGCGCGCGGCCGAGCAGGCGCTGCTCGGGAGCGACCTGGGCGCGGCGATCGAGCGCGTCGAGCGCGGCATCGCGCGCGGCGCCTCGAAGGCGACGGCCGGGGCGCTGCGGCTCTGCCAGGCGGAGGCGCACCTCTGGCGCGGCGAGTTCGCGCTGGCGGAGCGGCGGGGGACCGAGGCCCTCGAGCGGCTCGCGCCCGGGTCGGGGCCGTGGTTCTCGGCGCTCACGCAGGTGATCCTCGCGGCCTCGAAGCGCGGCAACCACGACCAGGTAGAGAGCCTGCTGCGCCTGGCGCAGGGCACCGAGGCGCGGCGGTCCGCGCGCCCCGCGCGCAGCGTGTGCCTCTGCGCGGGCGCCGGGCGGCTCGTGTTCGGGGGGCGGTACCAGCTCGCGGACGAGCTGCTCGACGGGATCGAGCAGGACGCCGAGGAGACCGAGCAGGAGGTCGAGGTGCTGGCGCGGCTCCACGAGGCGCGCGCGTACCGGGCGATGGCGATCGGCGATCCCGGCGCGTGCCTCGCGGGCTTCGAGGCGGCGCTCGCGGCGTTCGAGCACGCGGGCGATCGGCGCAACGCCTGCTGGGCGAGGAACAACCTGGGCTCCTGCTACGCGGAGCTCGGCGATTTCGAGGGCGCCGAGGCGGCGCTGCGCGCGTCGCTCGCGGACGCGGAGCGGATGGGGCTCTCGGACGCCCGGCTGGGCGCGCTCCTCAACCTCGGTCCGGTGCTCGCGCAGCGTGGCCTCGTCGAGGAGGCGCAGCGGACGGCGGAGGAGGCGATCGCGACCTCCCAGCGCCTCGGCGACGCGCGCGGGGAGGGCGCCGGGCGGGCGTGCCTCGCGAGGATCGTGCTCCAGGCGGGCGATCTCGAGGCTGCCGAGCGCGAGGCGCGCGCCGCGGTCGCGATCCTGTACGGCGCGCCGCCGTTGCGGGCCTTCGCGTACGCGGTGCTCGGGCGGACGCTGCTCGACGCGGGGCAGGCGGTGGACGCGCTCGCGGCGACGACCGAGGCGCTCTGCCTGCTGGAGTCGATGGGGGCCGAGGTGGGCGAGTCGCTGGTGCGCCTCTCGCACGCCGAGGCGCTCTCGGCCTGCGGCCACGGGCGGGAGGCGATGATGGCCATCGCCTCGGCGCGGGAGCGCCTGCTCGAGCGAGCGCGGAAGATCGTCGATCCGGTGTGGCGCGGGAAGTTCCTCGGCAATGTGCCGGACAACGTGGCCACGCTGGAGCTAGAGCGGCGCTGGCTCGATGAGGCCTAGGTCGCCGGCGCGCTCAGAGGAACTCGCAGAAGTAGCCGGTGGGCTGCGTGGCCCTGACGTCGAAGCCGCTCTTGCCCGCCACCTCGAACGACGTCCCTGCCGGATAGGCGCGCCACTCCGTGGAGCCGTCGACGCGGATCGCGAGCTCGCCGGCGACGACCGTCATCCGCTCCGGTGCCTCGGTCGAGAAGTGGAACTCGCCGGTGTCGATGACACCCACCGTCTGCCGGCGCCCGTGGCGCTCGAAGCCGACGCTCTGGACGTTGCCGTTGAAGTAGCTGTTGTGCTTGAGCATGGCGCCCTCCTACCGCGTCCCGCCGCGAGAGACCAGCCCGGACAGGCGGGCTCGCCGCAGGGCGCGACAGGCGTGCTGGGCGTCTCCTTCCATGCTTCAGCTCCTCCGTGCTTCAGCGCCTCCGTGCCCCTTTGCCCGGCGAGCGGAGCCGCGGCGGTCAGCCGCGTGCGTCGTCATGGGCCTTCGACCAGCGCTCGGCGGTGACATCGAGGCTCGCCTTGAGCCAGTCGTCGAGCGCGCGCAGGTCGAGGTCCGCGAACGAAGCGGCGTGCTGCCGGGCGAGGATGCTCACCTGCACCTCGAGCACCGCCCGGAGGTCGCGCTTGCCGAGATGTTCGAGGTCGAACGAGGCCCGGCCGAGGCGATCGCGGAGCAGGTACACGGTCCGGCCCACCTGCACCTCGACGTGGTAGGGGGCCGTGAGCCCCCGCCATATCGACGCCTTGGCGCGATCGAGGCGCCCCTCTTCCTCGTGCAGGAAGTTGCTCCAGCTCGTGGCGGCGTGGGTGGTCTCCTTGAGCTCGAGCAGGCGCAGCCCCTCGCGCCGCTCCTCGCGCGCGAGGACGTAGTAACGGTCGAGGCCGCCCGAGCCGCCGCCCTCCCGCGCCCGGCGGGCGACCTCGATCACCTGGAGAGGGGCGTTCGACGCGAGCCCGCCGAAGGCCTCGACGAGCTGCTGGCCGGTGTCCGCGTGCACGCGGGAGAGCTTGAGCCCGGGCTCGTCGAACCGGAACGCCTCGCCGTCCGTCCATTTCGCGAGCTCGCGCGCGTCGCTGGCCGCGATGTCGGGGATCATCGCCGCGGAGAGCTCGCGCGGCGGCTCGTTCCCCTGAACGATGTCCTCGTAGAGCTCCACGAGGCCTTCGGTGACCTTGGCGGCGTCGAGAAGGAGCCGGAGCGTCGTGAAGTACCGGAGCGCGTCCAGCGCGGCGAGGCCGGTGCCCGCGTCGTCGAGATCGTTGAAGACGTAGCGTGGACCTTCCTCGAACGTGACGAAGCCGAAGTTCTCGGGATGCGCGTCGCCGAAGCAGAGGCAGCGGCCGCCGGGCACCTTGCTCCGCGGCACGTCGAGGAGATCGACGTGCCACGCCTGAGGAAAGCTCCGCATGAAGCGGAGGGGCGACTTCATGGCTGCCCGCCACTTCTCCTCGAACTCGTCGGCATCGAGGTGCGGGTTCACCGCCCGGAAGAACGACTTGGTGAGTGTCTTGACGGGGCGGAGATCGCCCTCCTGGATGGGTTGCATCGGTCTCCCTCCTCGCGCGGCGCGCGCCCCGAGCGAGTCTGGTGTCCACGAGAGAGGCGGAACGGTCTCCCAGTCAGATCTTCGCATGATTCCAGGCGGACCTGGGGGCTGCCGCGCTCGGACGGACAAGCGGCCCCGCGCGTGGGCGGAGCAGGAGCAAGGGGTCGAGTCCCGCCCCTACGACCCTCTCGTGATGGTGTGTCGATGGCGGGGCAGCCCGGCGTGGTTGCTGTCGCGCCGGGCAGCGGCAGGGCTATCCGGGCAGCGCGCTCGCGTCGCCGCGCTTGCCTTCGTCCGACGCGCCGGGCGGGGCTCCGCTCGGCTCGGTGGCGGGGATGCCCGCCTCGTCCTCCTCCTGCGGAGCCTGCGCCGGCTTGCTGTTCGCGTAGCGCTTGCCCGCGCGGCTCGAGGCCCGGAGCACGGGCCCGCGGATGATCTCGATATCGCGCGCCGGAGCGCGGGAGAGCTCGAGGTTGGAGAGCACCAGCGCCACGATCTTGAACCACTGGCTGCGCGCGGCCTGGATCGTGGTCTTGCTGGCGGGGGTGGTGGTCTCGGTGGCCTCGAGCTCTGCGCGGGCGCGCTCGAGCGTCTGGAGCTCCCGGCCCTTGGCGAGCCAGCGCTTCACGACATCGAGCAGCGACGCCTTGCCGTGGGTGGGGACGGACTTGAGGAAGTTGCTGACGGCAGGGTCGTCCTCGAGGAGGCGGGCGATGCGCGTGGTGTTGCCCACCTCGGCGAGCGTCGAGGCGTTGACGATGGACAGGCCGCCCGGGAAGAGCTGTCTCTGGACGGCATCACACTGCGCGGCACGGACTGCGTCGGAGGGCTCCTCGGCGAGGCAGAGCTCGCGGTGCGCATCGATTCCGTACGATACGGCCCGCGCGAGGTGGTCGTGGCGCCTGTCGACCTCGCTTGTCTCGTCGACGATGGCGCGCAGCTTCGACGACATCCGGCCCCCGCGGCTGCTCGGCTGGACCGCGAGCACTGCGTCGTGGGCCTCCACGACCCGCGGGTGGAGCGCCGCGATCTCGGGGATCGCCAGGAACAGCCGGCGTTGCTCCCGGTCCTCGACCCACGGGGAGAGGAGCGCGACCATCTCGTCGATATTCAGATGCTTCAGCATGAGAGACACCTCCTGATGGGGTGATAAGGGCAATGCCTGAGGGCGCATTGCCGACGAACAGGCAAGGGAAGTCCTGCCGTGTCGTCCGTCAAGGGCGGTGCTGCGCCGGTTTCGTGCGGTATTCGCGCCGGAGCTGGGCTCTTGCACGCGATTTGAATCGTTCTGGATCGGGGGAGCGTAGGGACGGTGAGCCTGGAGTGGGTGTCTCGGGCTGGAGATCGCCTTGGGATGCGGGCGGGTCGGTGCGGGACCGAGAGAGGTTGCCTCGAAAGGCGGCCCGCAGCGGTCGCGACGTGGCGGTGTCGCCTCGGGAAGGGGGGCGGGCTGGTGCAGGACCGAGAGAGGCGGCCTCGGAAGGCGGCGCGGAGAGGTCGCGACGTGGCGGGACCGGCTCGGAAGGGGGGCGGATCGGTGTGGGACCGAGGTGGGGTGGCCCAGGAAGGCGGCGCGGAGCGGTCGCGACGTGGCGGGGCTGGCTCGGGGGGGCGGCGGGTCGATCTGGGATCGAAACGAATGGCCTCGAGAGGGGGGCCGGTCGATCCTGCCCGCCGGCCCTCTGCTCAGCCCCCCGCGCCGACCGGCAGCCGCAGCGCGACCTCGAGGCCGCCGCCGTCCGCGTTCCTCGCCTCGACCTCGCCGCCGTGGATCCGCACCGCCCGGTGCGTGATGGCCAGCCCGATCCCCGTGCCGCCCGCGCCGCGCGCCCTGTGGTCGTCGACCCGGTAGAACGGCCTCCAGATGTCCCCGAGCGCGCCCTCCGGGATGCCAGGGCCGCGATCGCGGACGCGCACCTCGGCCGTCCCGCCGGAGCACTCGAGATCGATGCGGACCGCCGTGCCCGGCTCGGTGAAGCGCACCGCGTTGCGCACGACGTTCTCGATGGCGCGCCGCAGGAGCTCCTCGTTCCCGTCCAGCGAGCACGCGTCGCGCGCCCCGAGCTCGACCGAGCAGCCCCGCTGCTCGGCCTCGAACGCGGCGTCCTCGACCAGCTGCTCCAGGAGCGCCGTGAGATCGACCCGCTCGGTGCGCTCCATGCCCCGACCCGACTCCAGGCGGCTCAGCGTGAGCAGCTCGCCGATCATCCCGTTGAGCCGCTCCGTCTCCCGCTCGATCCTGTCGAACGCCGGCTCCACGTCCGGCGGCGAGCGCCGGCGGACGAGCTCGAGCGCGATGTTGAGCCGCGCGAGCGGCGATCGGAGCTCGTGCGAGACGTCGCGCAGGAGCCGGCGCTGCGTCTCCAGGAGCTCGTCGATGCGCTCGGCCATCCGGTCCATGTCGCTCCCGAGCGCAAGCGTCTCGCCGTCCGCGCCCGCGAGCTTCTGCGAGACGCGCACCGAGAGATCGCCCGCGGCCATCCGCTGCGTGGCGCCGCGCAGGATGCGGATCGGACGGGACAGGTACCGCGCGAGGAGCACCGCGACGAGCCCGGTGACGGCGACGATCGCGAGGAGCCGCTGCGGCAGCGTCTCCGGCACGATGAAGAACATCCACGGCGACCGGACCGGACCGGCCGCGACCGCGGCGAGGGCAGGGTCGCGGCGCAGGACGACGGCGACGAGCTCCCGCTCCTCGCCGAGCTCGATGGCGATGCCGTCGCCCGAGCGCCTCGCCTTGTCCTCGACGAGCGGCGCGCCCTCGATGGGGTCGCCCATCACGAGCGCGCCGGCCCGGTACACAGCGACGCGCTGATCCCGCGGATCGAGCGGCGCGAGGCGCTGCTCGCAGCCGGGGAGCCCTTCCCGCGCGCAGGCGAGCGCGCTCTCCGCCCGGAGCTCGACGCTGCGCGTGTTGAGGCGGCGGCGCAGCCCGCTCGGCTCGGCGGAGAACGCCCAGCCGTGGATGACAGCGAGCAGGCCGACGAGCAGCGCCATGGCGAGCCACAGCGAGACGAGGAGGCGCAAAAATAGGCTCTTCACGGCCGCCCTCCGGGGAGGAAGCGCTTCACGCGCGCTCCCTCGCGAGGATGTAGCCCGCGTTGCGGACCGTCTTGATGCGCTCGCCGCCGCCCGGCCCAGGCCCCAGCTTGCGGCGGAGGTTCGAGACGTGCATGTCGATGCCGCGGTCGTACGCCGCGAGCCGGCGGCCGAGGACGCGCCGCGCGAGATCCTCGCGCGAGACCACCGTCCCCGCCTGCCGCGCCAGGACCTCGAGCAGGTCGAACTCGGCCGTCGTGAGCCGGACCTCCTCGCCGCGGACACGGACGCGCCGCGCGGCGGGGAGCACCTCGAGATCGTCGACCGTCAGCGCGCCCTGCGCCTCCGCGGCGGAAGCGCCGGCCGCCGCGCCCGGCCCAGCCGCCGCGCCGGCGTGCGAGGCGCGCCGGTGGAGCGCGCGCACGCGGGCGACCAGCTCGCGCGGGTTGAACGGCTTCGGCAGGTAGTCGTCGGCGCCCATCTCGAGGCCGACGATGCGGTCGACGTCCTCGCCCCGCGCGGTGAGCATCAGGACAGGGACGCGCGAGGTCTGCCGCAGGCGCGTGAGGACCTCGAACCCGTTGAGCCCAGGCAGCATCACGTCGAGCACCACGAGCGTGAACGGCCTCTCCTTCTCCTCCTGCGCTCGCGCGAGGCCGGAGATCGCGTCGCGCGCGCTCTCCACCGCGTAACCCTCCTGACCGAGCAGCTCGGCCAGGAGCTCGCAGAGCTCGGCGTCGTCGTCGATGACCAGGATCTGGGGCGGATCCGTCATGTCGCGACTGTAGCGCGGCTGTCGCACCGCCGTGTAAGGCCTGGTCAAGAGGCGTCTTGACGAATCTTTACACGACCAGGACACCTCTTGAGACACTGCCCTCTAGGTTGCGGTGCATGACGTTGACTCGCTCCGTTCCCTTGCCGTGGCTGGCGTCTCTCGCCCTCGCCGCCACGTGCTCGCTGAGCGTCGCGGCGCGCGCCGAGACGCTCACCGCCGAGGAGGCGGTCCGCCGCGCAGCCTCCCAGAACCCGTCCCTCCGCGCGGCGCTGCTCGAGGCCACCGCGGCGCGGCAGGCCGTCGCCGCCGAGGAGGGCGCCCGCAAGCCCACGCTCTCGGCCTCGGTGACCGGACAGTACCAGGAAAGCTACGGCAGGGTCGCCGACGCCAACGGTGACGCGCCGGGCAACGGCGCCGGCGCGCTCCAGCGCTCGAGCGGCACGTCCGTCGCGTCGAACGTGGCGCTGCGGTACACGACCGACGTCGGGACGAGCCTCGAGGTGGGCGCGTCGGGGCGCTCGCCCGCGGACGGGACCCCGGGGCCGAACTACGGCGCGCAGGCGTACGTCTCGGCGCGGCAGCCGCTCCTGCGGGGGGCCGGGACCGACGCGGTCCTCGCGCCGTACGCGCAGGCGCAGGCGTCGGCCGTCGCCGCGGAGCAGGAGCGCGAGCTCGCGGCGAGCCAGACCGCGCTCGACGTGCTCGGGGCCTACTGGGAGCTCTGGTACGCGGAGCAGGCGATCCTCGTGCAGGAGCAGGCGCTCGCGGCCGCGCAGCGGCTGCTCGCCGACGCGAAGGCGCGCGCCGAGACCCTCGGCACCGGCACGAAGGTGGACGTCCTGCGCTTCTCGACCTCGGCGGCGTCGATCGCGGACGCGCTGTCGCAGGCGCGGGCGACGCGCGCGGCGCGGGCCATCGCGCTCGGGCGCGCGCTCGGCATGGCCCCCGCGAGCGCCGCGTCGCTCGCCCCGACCGGCGCGCCGCCGTCCCTCGGGGCGCTGCCGTCGGCCGACGCGCTCGTGCGCGCGGCGAGCGAGCGGTCCCTGGAGCTCGCGGCCCTGCGCGCCGACCTCGACGCGCAGCGCGCGCGGGTGGGCGCGGCGGAGGACGCGGATCAGATCCGCCTCGACCTGTTCGCGACGGCCTCGATGGACGGGCAGTGGGTGCGCGACGGCCTGCCGGGGCTCTCGCTGCCGGGCGGCCGGCCCGCGTTCGGGGTGCTGGGCGGGATCGAGGTCGAGCTGCCGCTCGGCGGCGGGCGGGCGTCCGCGGACGCGGCCCGCGCGCGCACGCAGCTCGCGGCCGCGGAGGCGCGGTACCAGGCGCGCGCCGAGGCGATCGCGGCGGACGTCAGCTCGCTGCGCGCGAGCCTCGAGGCCGCCGCCGAGCAGGTCGCGCTGGCCACCGAGACGGCGCGCATGGCGGGCGAGCTGGCCGAGGCCGAGCGGCAGCGGCTCTCGCTCGGGACCGCGACGTCGGCGGACGTGGTGCAGGCGGAGCAGACGCGGAGGGAGGCGGAGCTCCGCAGGCTGCGGGCCGCGGTGACGGAGCTGACGTCGCGCCTCCAGCTCGATCACGAGACGGGCGCGCTGCTCGTCCGCTTCGCGTCGGTGCTCCCCAGGAGGTCGTCATGAACAGGAACAAGAAGCGCTACCTGATGTCCGGCGTGGCCGCGTTGGCCGTGGCGAGCTTCGCGATCGGCGGGTACGCCTGGTACAAGCAGCCCGAGAAGACCCCCGCCGGCCCCACCGTCGAGATCCGCCGCGGGAGCCTGACCGAGACCGCCGCCGCGTCCGGCAAGATCGAGCCCGACGTGCAGGTCGAGGTGAAGTCGCGCGCGCCGGGCCAGGTCATCGAGGTGCTCGTCAAGGAGGGCGACACGGTCGAGGCGGGGCAGCTCCTCGTGCGCCTGGACCCGACGGACGCGGAGCGCGACCTCGCCGCGGCGCGCGTGGCGCGCGACCGCGTGAAGGCCGATCTCGCCGCGGCGAACGCGTCGGTCGCGGTCGCCGAGCTCGAGCGCAAGAACAGCCAGACGAGCCAGGAGGTCGCCGAGAAGAGCGCCGAGATGGGCCTCGGGTCGACCGACGCGGCCCGCACGGCGGCGCACTCGACGAAGGTCGCGGGCGCCAACATCACGCTGCGGCGGGCGCAGCTGAGCTCGACGCAGGCGCAGCTCAAGGCGGCCGAGCTGGCGGTGCAGGACGCCGAGACACGCCTGAAGGAGACGCAGATCTACGCGCCGATCGCCGGGACGGTGCTCGACGTGGCCGTGGAGAAGGGGACGCTCGTCTCGTCGGCGCTCACCAACGTGAGCGGCGGCAGCTCCGTGATGACGCTCGCCGATCTGTCGAACCTGCGCATCATCGGCGCGATCGACGAGGCGCAGATCGGGCGCGTCGCGCCGGGCCAGCGGGTCGACATCCGCGTCGACGCCTACGGGGACCGGGTGTTCCAGGGCGTCGTCGACCGCGTGAGCCCGCTCGGCAAGGAGGTGTCGAGCGTCGTGACCTTCGACGTCGAGATTGTCGTCAAGGACAAGGACGCGTCGCTGCTCCGGTCGGGGATGAGCGCGGACGTGGAGATCGTGACAGCGGAGCAGAAGGACGTGCTGCTCGTGCCGCTCCTGGCCGTGCAGTCGCAGGGCAAGCGGCGGTTCGTGCGGCTCGCGAGCGGCGAGGAGCGGCCGATCCAGACCGGGGCGACGGACGGCTCGCAGATGGTCGTGACCGCGGGGCTGAGCGAGGGCGACGACGTGCTCGCGAGCGCGCCCGTCTCGAGCGCGGCGGGGCCGCAAGGCCAGGGGCAGGGGCAGCGGCAGGGCGGCGGCCAGAACCCGATGCGGGGGATGGGCATGGGGATGGGCGCCGGCGCCAGCCGAGGAGGGCGCTGAGATGGACGTCCCGGTCCTCGTGAGCGGGCTCTCGAAGGTGTACCACGCCGATCGCGAGGACCTCGCGGTGCGGGCGGTCGACCGGATCGGCTTCGAGGTGCGCCGGGGCGAGTCGGTGGCGATCATCGGGCCCTCCGGCTGCGGGAAGTCGAGCCTGCTGAACATCCTCGGGTGCCTGGATCGGCCGACGGAGGGCACGTACCGGCTCGGGGGGCGCAACGTGGCGGAGCTCGACGACGACGAGCTCGCGGCGCTCAGGAACCGCCACATCGGGTTCGTGTTCCAGAGCTTCAACCTGCTGCCGCGGATGACGGCGGCGGAGAACGTCGAGCTGCCGCTGCTCTACGGGGCGGTGAAGAACAGCCGCGCGCTCGCGGAGGGCGCGCTCGAGCGCGTGGGGCTCGCGGCGCGCGCGCGGCACCTGCCCTCGGAGCTCTCCGGCGGGCAGCGGCAGCGCGTCGCGATCGCGCGGGCGATCGTGACGCGGCCGTCGATCCTGCTGTGCGACGAGCCGACGGGCGCGCTCGACAGCAAGACCGGGCGCGACGTGCTGGAGCTGCTCCTGTCGCTGAACGCGGACGGGACGACCCTGATCATGGTGACCCACGACCTCGGCGTGGCGCGGTCGCTCTCGCGCGCCATCCACATGAGGGACGGGCACATCGTGGCCGACGGCCCTTCGGCCGACGTGGTGTCGGCGTTCCACGCGGGCGAGATGGAGGCGGCATGCTGATCAAGGAGACGGCGAAGAGCGCGTGGCGCTCGCTCGCCTCGAACCGCCTGCGCACGCTGCTGACGATGCTCGGCATGATCATCGGGACCGCGGCGGTCGTGGCGGTGCTCGGGATCGGGGAGGGCGCGCGCAGCAGCGTCGAGGGGCGGATCCGGTCGCTGGGCGCGAACCTGCTGATGGTGCGCCCGGGGTCCGCGTCGGCGAGCGGGGTGCGGTCGGGCACGGTGAAGACGCTGACCGAGGGCGACGCCGAGGCGCTCAAGGGGCTCGCCGGCGTGGCGGCGGTCGCCCCGGAGCGGAGCGGCAGCGCGCAGCTGCGGTACATGGCGAGCAACCTGAACGCGTCCGTGACGGGGATCACGCCGGCGTACCTCGAGGTCCGCTCGCTGTCGGTGGCGAGCGGCGTCTCGTTCTCCGACCTCGACGAGCAGCAGCGGGCGCGCGTGGTCGTGCTCGGGGCCAACGTCGCGCGGCAGCTCTACCCGGGGGCGTCTCCGCTCGGGACGCGGCTCCAGATCAACGGGAACGCGTTCCGGGTGGTCGGGGTGCTGACGGAGAAGGGGTCGGGCATGGGCTCGCCGGACGACGGGGTGTTCGTGCCGATGTCGACGCACCGGTCGGTGCTGTTCGGGCAAGATCACCTGTCGACGATCTCGCTGCAGCTGGCGAGCGAGGATCGGTCCGAGGTGGTGATCGCGCAGCTCGATCAGCTGCTCCGCCTGCGCCACCGGCTGCGCGCGGATCAGGCGAGCGATTTCGAGGTGCGGTCGCAGGCCGAGATGCTGGCGACGATGGGGCAGATCACGGGCACCTTCACGATGCTGCTCGGCAGCGTGGCGGCGGTGTCGCTGATCGTGGGGGGCATCGGGATCATGAACATCATGCTGGTCTCGGTGCGGGAACGGACGCGCGAGATCGGCGTGCGGATGGCCGTCGGGGCGCGGCGCGGGGACATCCTGCGGCAGTTCCTTGTCGAGGCGGTCGTGGTGTCGCTCGCGGGCGGCGTGGCCGGGGTGGGCCTCGGGTACGGGGCGGCGGTGCTGCTGTCGCGGTTCGGGGAGTGGGCCACCATCGTGCCGCCCTACGCGGTCGGGCTGGCGCTCGGGGTGTCGATCCTCATCGGGATCACGTTCGGCGTGGGGCCTGCCAGGCGCGCGTCGAGGCTCGATCCGGTGGAGGCGCTGCGGTTCGAGTGAGCGGGCGATGGGAAAGGTACGGGTTGAAGGGGGGAGTCTCGGGCGTGCTGGACGATAGAGAAGCATGACCAGGACACATGACCGCTGGTCGTCGTCCCGAGAACCCTATCCCTGGTCTGAAGGAGGCTCATTCCCGCAGCCCGCGCCCGTCGCGAGGGAACGCAGACACCGCTCGTTCTGGGCCGCTCATCGCTCCACGCACACCCGGACCCACGCCTCTGCGCGGCCGTCCGTTCCGGCCAATCACGCAGTGTTTGCCGGCGCAGCGCTGAGCTCGCCATTGCTTTTCAGTACCGGCGCGCCGCTGGCTCGCTATCCTGTGGTGGGATGGATGTCCTGCTGCAGAGCGACCACCTGACGGTCACACTCGATCAGGAGATGTCGATCGTCCGCAGCACCCGCTCCGAGCTCCCCTATCCGTCGCCCGACGATTTCATCCGGGTCCACTCCGAAGCGCTCAAGGTCTACGAGTCGCTGGATCGCTGGAGCCTCGGCCACCTGATCGACCTCCGCCGGGCGCCCATGAACAACGATCCGGCGTTCGAGGCCGCGACGATGCGCACGCGCAGCATGCTGGTCAGCGAGTTCGCCTGCGTCGCCATCGTCGTGCGGACGGCGGTCGGCGCCCTCCAGGTGAACCGGCTCCTGCGTGAGGAGAGCAACGACCATGTCGTCGTGCTTCAGGACGACGACGCCGCCGTGGGAGTTCTCCTCGAGGAGCTCGGAAAGCAGGCGCGCCGGTCCAGCGCGCCGCCGCACAGCCGCCCCCGGAGCTCCCATCCCAATCCCTTCATGCGCCCCGCCAGGCAGCGCTGAGCCCGAGAGGCCCGGCGAGGTGAAGGCCGCCCCGGCGCCCGGGGCGAGGGCGCCTGTCGCGGCGCTTCTCGTGAGCGCTCCGGGCGTCTAGACTCCCGGGGTGCGCGCCGATCGCAGCACGTGCCCGAGCTGCGGCCTCCTGATCAACGCGGAGGGGCTCTGTTACCCCGGCTGCCAGCGGCCGCTCGCCACCGTGCGCTGCGGCGGCTGCTACCAGCTGAACCTCCCCGACGCGGAGCGCTGCGACGGCTGCGGGCACGAGCTCGGGCTGGAGCCCATCCCCGAGCCCGACGCGCTCCTCTGCTCCGATTGCGGCGTGCCCTTCTCGGCGTTCCGCGCCGCGGCCGGCCTCCTGCGCGACTGCGGCCGGTGCGGCGGCCAGCTCGTCGACCATGCGCTCCTGCGGGACCTCCTGGAGCGCCGGGAGAGCTATGGGACGAGCGCGCCGAGGCCGCCGCCGCAGCGCCCGGAGCACGTCGACGTCCGCGTGCGCTACGTCCGGTGCCCGGCGTGCGGCCAGCGGATGAACCGCAAGAACTTCGCAGGCAAGAGCGGCATCATCGTCGACATCTGCAGGGAACACGGCACCTGGTTCGACCGGGGCGAGCTCCCGCAGCTCCTCGCCTTCGCCGCGTCGGGCGGCACCGCGAGGGCGCGGCAGCAGCAGATCGAGGAAGAAGCGAGGTCGCGCCGGGAGGCCGAGATCGCCAGAGAGACGGCGCGCCGGGCGAGCGCCGTCGTGGCTGCCTCGTCCTGGGAATCCCGCTGGGAACACCGGCGGGCCGCCGTGGCGGAGCTGCTCGAGCTCTTGTGGCGAATCACCCGCTGAGCGTCCGCGCGCGCCGGCCGCGCCGGTGAAGAGACGTCAAGGGGCGTGCAGGACGGACGGGGGCGTCGTATGACGTGCCGCCACGAGATGACGTCCCTCGACCAGCGCCTGTCGGCTCTCGATCTATCCGTCCTGCCGACGTGGGTCTACGACCACGGCCGGCACCGGTTCCCCTGGGCGAACGCGAAGGCCATCGAGTTCTGGCGCGCGACGGATCGCGCCGAGCTGCTCTCCCGCGACCTCTCGGACCTGTCGCCGGCCGTCCGCGCGCGGCTCGACGGCTACCTCCGCGTCCTCGCGGAGGGGGGCACGGTCCTGGAGGACTGGACGCTCTACCCGCGCGGGGCGCCCGCGACGGTGACGCTCCACGGGCAGCCGATCGACCTCGATGACGGGCGGCTCGCGATCCTGTTCCAGGCGCTCCCTCAGGCCGCCAGCGTCGGCGCGTCGATGGTGCGCGGCGTGGAGGCGGTCCGCCACTCGTCGGTGCTGGTCAGCCTCGTCGATCGGGAGGGGGAGGTGCTCTTCCACAACCCCGCGGCCCTTCGGGCCTTCGGCGACGCGCCGACGATCGACGCGGCGTTCCCGGACGAGGGCGTGAGCGCGGCGGTCCGCGGTGCGATCGACGCCGAGGCGCCGTGGGCAGGGGAGGTGCGGGTCGTCACGACCGACGGCGAGCGGTGGCACCAGGTGGAGGCGCGCCCGACGACCGATCCCGTGACCGGCGCGCGCGCGGTGCTCGTGCAGCAGCTCGACGTCACGGCGCAGCGGCGCGCCGAGGGGCAGGTCGAGGAGCAGGGCCGGCTCATCGACCAGCTGAACCGCTCGCTCGCCCTCGTGGAGGAGCAACGGCGGCAGATCCTCAACCTCTCCGCGCCGATCCTCGACGTCGGCCGGGGCACGCTCGCGGTGCCGCTCATCGGGCGCCTCGACGCGGCGCGCGGCAGCGAGCTGGGAGAGCGGCTCCTCCCCGCGATCGTGGCGCATCGGGCGTCCCACGTGGTCCTCGACGTCACCGGCGCGGAGGCGCTCGATCCGGACGGCGCCGCGGCCCTGGAGCGGCTGGCGCACGCGATCCAGCTGCTCGGCTCCAGGCCGATCCTCACCGGCGTCCGCCCGGAGGTCGCGCGCGCGCTCGTCGACGTCGACCTCGGCGAGGATCTGCTCGTCCTGCGCAGCCTCGGCCGCGGTCTGGAGGTCAGCCGGAAGCGCGCGCGCGGAGACGCGCGGCGGCGGGCGTAGGCGCCGGCGCGCGCGGCGCCATCGAGAGCGGCGTCCGGCGGCGCCTGCTCCCGCCGCAGCGCTTTTCGAGCTGCCAGGTCGGACGGCCTCTGCCATAAGGGCCGTCATGACACTTAACATTCGTGGAAAGTGGGCGCTGGTCACCGGCGCGAGCAGGGGTATCGGAAAGCGGATCGCGCGCGGCCTCGCGGACCTCGGCTGCAACGTCGTCCTGCACAGCCGCGACGCGGCCCACACGCGCGAGCTCGAAGGGGAGCTCGCTGGCAAGGGGATCCGGGCGAGCGCCGTCTCGGGCGAGCTGTCGGATCAGGCGGCGGTCGATCGCATGCTGGACGACGCCATCGCGGCGTCGGGCGGGATCGACCTCCTGTTCAACAACGCCGCCATCATGACGCCGTTCCGGGCCTCGTACCTGCAGACGCCGGCGGACGATTACCGGCTCAGCTTCGAGGTGAACGTCATCAGCCCGATACGGATCACGTATCGGTTGCTGCCGACGATGCTGGAGCGCCGCTTCGGGCGCATCGTCCAGGTGACCTCCGGGATCCAGGATCAGCCCGAGCTGATGGCTTACGCGGCGTCGAAGGCCGCGCTCGACAAGTTCGTGCGCGACATGGCGCCTTCGCTCCGCGGCACGGGCGTGCTGATGAACCTCCTCGACCCGGGGTGGCTGCGGACCGATCTCGGCGGGCCGA
The DNA here is from genome assembly GCF_051521375.1 of Sorangium sp. So ce693. Lineage (NCBI taxonomy): Bacteria > Pseudomonadati > Myxococcota > Polyangiales > Polyangiaceae > Sorangium > Sorangium sp. So ce693. The sequence goes on along the minus strand of NZ_CP150347.1, from coordinate 7,185,580 downwards.
AGGCGCCGAACGACGTCGAGTCGGTGCTGCCTGGGGCGCTCGTCCCGGCGCTGCTCGACGGTGAGGTCCACGGGGTGCTCTTCCGCGCGCAGGATTACGCGCGTCCCGCCGCGAGCTGACGCGCGCGGGGCGTGCCCCTGACGTCCGCGCGCCCCGCGTGAATCGAGCCGGCTCGACAACTTGTGCCGCGCCGGCGGTGCGCGTCTTGCTAGCGTCGTGGGAGATGAACGAGATCTCGGGACCTGGGGCGGACACGAGACCTCGCGCGGGCCGCAGCGCGGGGGAGGCTCCCACGGCGCTCGCGGCGGCGGCCGTCGCGCGTGAAGCGCGGTGGGGGCGCTGGGGTGCGCTCTTGCCGGTGCTGGCCTGCGCGTGCTCGCTGGAGGGGTTGTCTGCCGAGTGGGACGCCTCGTCGGCGCCCACGGGAGGGGGGAGCAGCCTGTCCAGGATCAGGATCGAGGCCGAGGACTGCGAGCTCTCCGGCCGCTTCGAGCGTGTGGACGACCCGCTGGCGAGCGGCGGGACGTACGTGGCTGTCCCCGAGGAGGCGAATTGCGAGAGCGACCGGGTCGACTGCTCGTTCGAGATCGGCGAGGCCGGCACGTACCAGATCAGGGCCAGGGTCGCCACGGGGCCCGACGAGAGCACGGACAACTCGTTCCTGGTCCGCGTGGACCATGAGCCGGAGCTCGGGACCAGGTACGACTTCAACGGGACCGAGTTCCACGAAGATTACGTTCACGACTCGAAGGACGCGACAGGGCTGCTGCTCAAGTTCGCGCTCGGGCCCGGGATGCACATCGTCTCGTTCGGGTGCCGCGAGGACGCGGCCAGGCTCGACTGGGTCGAGCTCGTTCGAATCGGCCCCTGATCCCCGGGGCCAGCCGCGGCGCCGAACCCGGGGCCACGCCGCGGCGCTCGATATCGCGGGCCTCGGACATCGTCAGGGCTGATGACGCGGTGTCGCACGTGTCCACCGTGTCAACCCGTGGTTGACAGCCTCGGTCGTGACGCCGCCCCGGAGCCTCCGGAGGAGAGGCGCGGCGCTGCAGAGATTCCTGCGGGAAATGCGGTGGAACCGTGCGATCGAGACAGGGCCGGTTCGTCCTGAACTGATGGCATGTGCGTTGCTGGGGAGCTCCAGCGAACGGCTTGTGTGCTGTCCGGCGTCTCCGCCCGCGTCGCGCGAGCTGCTTGGCCTTGGTTCATCACGGAAAGGTGACTTGCTCATGAAGTGCGAATCTCGAGTCGCTTGGGCTGCGCTGATCGCGCTCGGCGTTTCGGTGGTCGGGTGCGGCTCGGAGACGTCAGCGCCGGAAGACGATGCGGGTCAGCCGACGAGCAGCGGGAGCGCAGGCTCCACGGCGAGCGTCGGCGCCGCCGGCTCCGGCGGGACCGGCGCGGGCAGCGGCACCGGCAGCGCCAGCGGCGCGACCGGGGGCTCCGGCGGCGGTGAGGGCGGCTCCGGCAGCGGTGAGGGCGGCGCCGGCACCGGTGAGGGCGGCTCGGACGAAGGCACCGGAAGCTCCAGCAGCGGTGAGGGCGGCTCTGGCAGCGGCGCCGGCGGCGGCGACCCCGGCGCCGTCGACTTCAGGCTCTACGGCTATGCCACGACCGGCGACGGCACCACCGGCGGCAAGGGCGGGCAGGTCGTCTCCGTGAGCTCGCTCGACGCCCTGAGGAGGGAGGCCGCGAGGGACGGCGCCTTGATCATCCAGATCACCGGCAAGATCAGCGGCAGCGGCGACGACGTGGACGTCACCTCCGACAAGACCCTCGTGGGGGTCGGGTCGAGCGGAGAGCTGGAGGGGATCGGGCTCAATCTAAGGAGGTCCTCCAACATCATCGTCCGCAACCTGAAGATCCACCACGTGCTGGCCAGCAGCGGCAACGGCGACGGCATCCACATGGACGAGAGCCACAACGTCTGGATCGACCACTGCGAGCTCTGGGCCGAGTCTCCCGCCGTGAACTCCGACAAGGACAAGTACGATGGCCTCATCGACGCGACCCACGAGTCCTCGAACATCACGATCTCGTGGAGCTACCTGCACGACCACTGGAAGGGCATGCTGGTCGGCTCGTCGGACAAGGACGCCAGCGACCGCCGCATCACCTTCCATCACAACCGCTTCCGCAACGTGAACTCCCGCGTCCCGAGCTACCGCGGCGGCAACGGGCACGTCTTCAACAACTACTTCGAGGACGTCCTCGCGTCGGGGGTGAACTCGCGGGTCGGCGCCTGCCTGAGGGTGGAGGGCAATCACTTCTACAAGGTGAAGAACCCCATCACCACCCTGGACAGCCCGGCCGGCGGTACGCACCGCATCGACAACCTGTTCGAGGAGACCACCGGGACGCAGGCGTCGGGTGAAGACTGCTCCTGGACCGCGCCGTACGAGTACCCGCTCGACCGCGCGGCCTCCGTCAAGGCCCTCGTCCTGGAGCACGCGGGCGTCGGCAAGACGGATCCGCTCGCGAACCTGCCCTGAAGCCCCGCTGCCGGCGCGCCCCTCGTCCCGCGCGTCTCGGCGGCCGGCGCCGCGCGCGGAGCTGCCCGCGCGGGAGCCGAGTATGGCGAGCGCCGACGATGTAGTCAGCTCAGCGCCGTAGGTCGTCTCGACGGTGTCTCGTGGCGTCCGGTGATTCCGTCGCCTCCTGATGTATAAGGGCCTATCAGGCCCCGCCGGAGTGGGCGATCGCCGCTCGGGGAGCTCGGCTCTCTCGAACGGCCCGGAACCTGGGGGAAGATCTCGTCATGTTGACCTTCGCGGCGCTTTGTGCTCAGACCCGGGCGATTTCACGGATGGCGTTCGATCGGAAGTACCCGCACGCCTGGCTGCTCCGGGAGCTCGGCCCCGATGACCAGCCCCCTCCGTCGTTCAAGACCCTCGTCGCCGGGACCTCGCCTGGCATGAGCGGCCAGCCGACCACGTCGCGCCACCGGATCTCGTCAGGGATGATCGCCACGTCGCACGGCTGCGAGCTCCTGCCGGTGGCGAAGCGCCCCGAGAGCCCCTGGCAGGATCGCATCCTCATCGGGCGGGCGCTGAACAGCGATATCGTGCTCCGCGACGCGTCCGTCTCCAAGGTCCACGCCCACATCTCGGTGCTGGTCGCGGACACCCCGATGCTCCACGCGAGAAAGAGCACCAACGGGACCTTCCTGAACGACCGGCTCCTCACGCCGTCCGGGGACGGCGTGCCCCTCCGCAGCGGCGACATGATCCAGCTCGGCAACGTCGTCTGCGAGTTCATCGTGAACGCCGATCTCTACCGGCTCGCCGCTCGCTGAGGACGCGGCTTCGCCGCTGCTCCGCTCGCTCGTCGGATCGCCCGAGCCTTCACTGATTCGCCGGCGCCCGCCGCCGGGATCAGCTCCGCTCCGGGTGGGGCGCGCGGAAGAGCACCTCCACCGGGCCCGCGTGCGTCTCCACGACGTAGCTCGCGTCCACCGGGGGGCCGCCGCGGAACGCCTTCGTGATCTCCTTGCGCCGCTTCATCAGCTCGACGAGGCCGAGCGCGAGCGCCTCGGAGGCCGTGAGCTCCTTCGGCGTCGGCTTGCGGCCGATGAGGTCCTCGTCGACCATCGCGAGCGTGGGGTAGGCGTCCGGGTCGGCCAGCTCCCAGCGCTGCTCGGCGACCTCGGCGCGCAGCGCGGGGTGCAGGTCGCTCGCGCGATCGAAGCTCAGCGAGAAGAAGCTCGCCGGCAGCGACGCGGGCGGCGCGTCCGGCAGCTTGGCGGTCTCGGCCAGGTAGAGCTCGAACCCGCGCGCGCTCTCGAACAGGAGGACGCCGTGGCTCTGGCCAGCCTGCCCGACGACGCACAGCGCGAGATCGCGCGCGCCGAGCGACGGGATCGACAGCGCCATGATGTCGGCGTCGCTGGGCACCGCCTTCCAGGGCGTCGCGCGGTAGAGCGCGGCCGCCGCGCGGAAGAACGAGGCCATCGCCGGCGCCTCGATGCCGCCCCCGAGGAAGCTCGGCGTCAGGCGGCCGTCCCGCGCGCCGAGGTGGGCCTCCAGGTCCTCGGCCACGACGTCGATCTCGGGCGTGGGCGCGACGCGGACCTCGACCTCCGGGCCGAGCCGCGCCCGCAGGGCCTCCGCGAGCGCCGGCGAGGCCACGCGCACGCGCTCGGGCAGGCGCGGCTTGCCCTCCAGGGGACCGCTGACGGCGGCCTCGAAGCTGTCGACCGCGCCCGTCACGACGTCGCCGGGGCGCAGCGCGGCGCAGCTCAGGACGAAGCCTCGCTCGGTCATCCAGACGACCGCCTCGGGGCGGTACGCGTCGTCGCCCTCGTGCACGAACGCGCGCAGGGAGAAGAAGCCGCCGATCCACTCCTCGTCCCTGCGAGGCAGCGAGCGCGCGCTCTTCTTGGACCGCTTCTTCTTGGGGGCTGGCACGGAGGGCATCAGGGCACCTGTTCGCGAGGGCGCTCCAGCCGGTACGCTCGACGACCTGGGGAGCGAGGGGCGAGACCGGAACCGAGAGAAACCGAGGGGAACCGCGAGCGGAACGCTAGCGCAAAGGCCGCGTGCGTCGAAGCGGGAACACGGTGCAAGGGGGCGCAAGGGGCGCGACGGGCGCAGCGGGCGGCAACATGAGCGCAAGGGAGTGGCGTCGTGGCTGGCGCGGGGGGGTCTTTCGTCTGGCGCTCGTCGCGGTGCCCTGTTATCGGTCGTCGTGGTCCAGCGCGGGGACCTGAAGCAGGTGTCGCTCGCCGACCTTCCAGGGGACTCGATGCCTGAAGCGATCACCAGAGGCTCCCGGCGCTCCGCAAAGGGTGTGGGGCGCGCGAGGCGAAGGGGGCTCGGTCGCCCAGCGCTCGGGCTCCTCGTGACGCTGGCCGCCTGGGCGCAGGCGGGCGCGGCCCAGGCGGAGCCGACCGCCGCAGCGCGCGCGCAGGCCGAGGGGGCGCCCGCGAAGGGGGCCGGCGCGGCCCGCCCCGTCGAGCCGGAGAAGCACGAGGCGACGCGGCCGGGAGAGGGCGTCGAGGTCCCCGGGAGGGCGCTCGCGCCCAGCGCAGCAGCGCAGGATCCCGCGCCTTCCGCCGGCGACATGGAGCCGCGCAGGCCCACGCCCTACGGCGTAAGGCCCGATCCGATTCACCGGAGCCTGATGTGGGTGACGGGCGGGCTCACGCTGGCGGGCATCGCGCTCGGAAGCACCTTCGGTGGCCTGGCGATCGCCACGTGGGACAAGGTCGATGAGGAGGCGAAGACGGCGTGCGCGAACCCGAGGCGCTACCGGGACTGCGCGCAGCCGGTGCCCGATCTGGCCAGCAAGGCGATGTCGTATGCGACCGTGTCCGATTTCTCCTTCATCGCCGCGAGCGTGGCGCTCGCCGGCACGGCCGTCCTCTGGCTGACGCTGCCCTCGGACGGGCCGCGCGCGGCCGCCAGCGTCCAGCTCGCTCCGGGCGTCGTCGGTGGCTCCGTCGTCGGGGTGTTCTGATGACGATGAGGCTCGAACGGCGCGCCCGGCTGTGGCTGGCGAGCTCTCTCCTGGCGGCGAGCAGCGCGGGGTGCGCGGAGATCGTCGGCATTCAGCTCATCGACGAGCAGGGCGTCGGGGGCGGCTCGTTCAGCGAGCCCGGCTATACGTGCCAGTGGGCGATGTCCTTCGGTGACGCCGAGACCACGCTCGGCGGGATCGCGGCCGACGAGGACGGCACCCTGTGGCTGGCGGGCGGCTTCAAGGGGGATCTCACCGTCGCCGGCGGCGCGCCGCTCACGGCGGGAGGCGCCGGCAAGGACGTCTTCGTGGCGCACCTCGCGAGGGACGGGAACCACATGTGGAGCGGGCGCTTCGGGAACGCGGAGAACGACACTGCGACCCACGTCCACCAGGCGACCGCGATCACGCTGGGCGGCGGCAGCGTCTACGTGGCGGGCGGCTTCACGGGCAGCCTGTCGTTCGGCGCGGACTGCGGGCTGCCCGAGGGCGCCGGCGAGGGCGACGCGTTCGTGGCGCGGCTCGACACGAGCGATCCCGACGGGGTCGCGGTGTGCGTGACGCACGGGTCCAGCGGCCTTGACGAGGCGAAGGCGGTCGCGGCGGAGGGCGACCGCGTCTTCGTCCTGACGTCGCTCCAGGGCGGGTCGGACATCGGGTTCTCCAGCTACGATGGACAGACCCTCCTGAATCCGTGCAGCGGCGTCTTTGCGGGCCGTGAGGGAGCGCGTTACTGGCCTCGCGACCTCCGTGTGGCCTCCGGCGACGCCTTCGTGGCCTCCGATTTCGAGGGACGGGTGAACGTGGGCTTCCCTGGCTTCGAGAGCGCGCTGCCGCCCGGCGGCGCGGCCTCGGACGGGATCGACGCTTTCCTGGCGTCGTTTCCGGCGTCGTGGATCTGCGATGGATGGAGCGCCGAGGGGGCGGACGTCTGGTATCGACACGACTCCGCCCTCCGCGGCGATCAGCGCATCAGCGCCGTGGCGTTGCACGAGGCCGGCGTCGTCCTGACCGGCTCGTTCGATGGGCAGATCGATCTCACCGGAGAGATCGCCTCCACCGGAGAGGACGGCTTCGCCGCGCACCTCGACCGGAACGGCGTCGCCACGTGGGCCAAGCAGCTCGGGGGCAGCGGGGCTCAATCGGCGCAGGTCGTCGGGGTCGACGAGCTCGGAAAGCTCGTCGTGGCCGGGCAGTTCGAGCAGCAGATGAAGATCGATGACGTCGAGATCGGCGGGGAGGCGGGCGAGGGAGACGCCTTCCTCGCGCGGCTCCGGGCCACGGACGGCGAGGTCGAGTGGCTGGGCGCGCTCGGCGGCCCTGCGCTCCAGCGGATCCTGGCGCTCGCCGTCTCCGGAACGGACGTGTTCCTCGCGGGCACGTCCAGCGCCGACTTCGCGCTCCTGAACTGCCCTGTCGAGGCCGCGGACGGTCAGCTGTTCGTCGCCAAGCTGTCGGTCTCCTCGCTCTGACGGCCGTGCGGCGGGCGCGGGCGGCTGCGCTCGATGCCGTCGCCGCCGCGCGAGAGCAGCGCCCGCGCGCAGGGCGCGATGACCTGAGCGAGCGCGCGCTCCCGGATCGCGCGCCGGTGCTGCGGGGAGAGCACGCCGAAGCCGAGCAGCGGGCCGCTGTGGCTCGCCTCGCTCGGGGCGGGGAGATCCGAGGAGGCCGTGGCGAGCTCGTCGACGACGGCGCTCGCCAGGGAGGGATCGCGGTCGAGGGCCCAGGCCGTGAACCGGAAGGCGAGCTCGGCGTGCCGCGTCTCGTCCTCGGCGATCTTCTCGAGCGCGCGCCGGACCGCGGGATCGGTCGCGTGGAGGGCGGCCTCTGCCGCCTCGATCGCGGCGACGGTCTCGCCGATGCACCCCTCGCGGAGGGTCGTCACGAGGATCTCGCGGGCGCCTTCGCCGCAGAGGGCGCCCTCGATGGCGAGGGGCCCCGGGCCGACGCCGCGGCCGGCGAACGCGCTGGCCAGCTCGAAGCACGCGCGCGCGTGGTCGGCCTCGTCGCCCATGGCCGCCTGCGCGGCGCCGACGAGCTCCGGCGGCGCGCCGAGCGACAGGAGCTGCAGCGCGAAGCGCGCGAACGCGGCGATGGACGCGTGCTCGAGGAGGGCGGCGCGGGTCCAGTGCTCGGCGAGGGCCGCCCGTTGCTCGGAGGACAGCTCCTCCAGGCGAGGCGGCGCGTCCGGAGCTGTGGTCCGCCAGTCGTCGCGCGCGGCCGGCTGCGCGGTGCGCACGACGCCATCCACGAGGAACGGCCTGCCGATCACGCAGTTCTGCTCGGTGCAGGCGTGCCGCAGGGCCTCGAGCGAGCATTGCGTGTCCCCTGAGCAGTCCTGGTCGCTGGCGCACTCGTCGGCGGGCGTCTGGCACGCGAAGGCGGTCCCGCCGCATCCGGGGTGCAGGACGTAGCTGGAGCAGAGCAACAGTCCACAGTCCTGGTCGCTGGTGCACCGCGAGAGCGCGCACCGCCCGACCGGATCGCCGCACAGGCAGATCTGCCCCTCGCCGCAATCGGCGTCGGTCGTGCATCCGTACTGGCAGAAGCACCCTGGCGCCACCTCGCCGCCGGTCATGACGTCGCAGTAGCCGTGTGGCTGCTCGGTGCAGTCAGCGTCGGATTTGCAGTTCCCCGTCGCGCCGCTCGGGTCCGCGCAGGCCTTGGCGCGCGGGAGCGGGCTCGGACAGGTGACGACCTCTGCGCGGTGGATCCAGCCGCCGGCGCAGCGCACGTACCCGGTGTTCCGGTCCGCGACGACGATGGGCTCCGGATCGTCGCAAGCGAACGGAAACCCTTCCGGTGGCAGGCCTCCTGAGCTGCTGGAGGTGCCTTCACCTGAGCTGCTGGAGGTGCCTTCGCCTGAGCTGCTGGCGGTGTCTTCGCCTGTGGCGCTGGAGGTGCCTTCACCTGAGCTGCTGGAGGTGCCTCCGCCTGTGCCTTCACCGGGCGTGACGGTTCCACCGCAACTCAGCGCAGGCGCGATCGCCAGCACCGACAGCAGCCTCGCACCCCAAGAGTCCATCGAGACGAGCAATCGCATGGTATGTCCCTCTTTCGAGGATCTTACCCGGGTTCGGCGCCGCGGTGGCGGGCGCCATGAGCGCCGTTGCCGCGTCCGGCGCGCCGTGCGAGCGTCGCGCGATGCGGGTGTTGATCGCGGGGGGCGGCATCGGCGGGCTGACGGCGGCCCTGAGCCTGCACGCGGCCGGCATCGATGCGAGCGTCGTGGAGGCCGCGCGAGGGATCAGGCCGCTCGGTGTCGGCATCAACCTCCTCCCTCACGCCGTGCGAGAGCTGACGGAGCTTGGCCTCGCTGATGCGCTGCTGGCGACAGGGATCCCGACCGCCGAGGTCGTGCACCACGATCGGTTCGGGGGCCGGATCTGGGGCCAGCCGCGGGGGATCTCCGCCGGGTATCGCTGGCCACAGGTGTCGATCCACCGCGGTGAGCTCCAGTTGATGCTGCTCGCGGCGGTGCAGCGGCGCCTGGGGGCCTCCAGCGTGCGCGTCGGGTCGGCGGTGGAGGGGTTCGAGCAGACGGCATCCGAGGTGCAGGTCACGGTGCGGGATCGGCGGACCGGTGAGCGCCACGTGGCCCCTGCGGACGTGCTCGTCGGGGCCGACGGCATCCACTCCGTGGTTCGCGCGCAGCTCCACCCGGCGGAGGGGCCGCCCCGGTGGAACGGGATTCACATGTGGCGTGGCGTGACCGAGGGCGAGCCCTTCCTCTCGGGGCGCACCATGATCATGGCCGGCAGCAACGTGGCCGCCAAGTTCGTCGCTTACCCGATCTCCCGCCGCGCGGAGCTCCGCGGGCGGGCCGCGATCAACTGGGTGGCGGAGGTGCGGCTGCACGAGGGGGCGGCGGTCGCGCCGGGGAGCTGGAACCGGCGAGGACGCGTGGAGGACGTGCTGCCCCACTTCGCGGCGTGGCGCTTCTCCTGGCTCGACATTCCGGCGCTCATCGCCGCGGCGCCCGTCATCTTCGAGTATCCCATGATCGATCGCGAACCGCTGCAGTCGTGGGGCGCTGGCCGGGTCACCCTGCTCGGCGACGCGGCGCACCCCATGTACCCTGTCGGTTCCAACGGCGCCTCCCAGGCGATCCTCGATGCTCGCGTGCTGGCCTGGCACCTCGCCCAGACGAGCACCCCCGAAGAGGCGCTCGCCGGCTATGAAGCCGCGCGCCGTCCGGCGACGAGCTCCCTCGTCCTCGCGAACCGTGCGATGGGCGCCGACCGAGTCCTCTCGATGGTGGAGCAGCGAGCGCCGGCGGGCTTCACCCGGATCGAGGACGTGCTGAGCGGGGAAGAGCTGGAGGAGATGGGCCGCAGCTACACGAAGATGATTGGAACCGACGTCGAGGAGCTCAACGCCCGGCCGTCGTGGAGCGCGCGCTTTCTCGAAGCAGGCGATGGAATCCATCCATCCTCTCGGTGATCGGCGCGACGATCGGCGGGCTTCGCTGCCGCCATCGGGGAACCGCGCCTCCGGTCCGCGACACTCGCCGCCTTCCTCCCGGATCGAGCAGAGCTCCCGAGTCGAGCAGCTTTTCGACGTCGCCAGGGATTCGACGAATCACCATGGACGGATCTCGGCTCGTCCGGGGGCCTCACCCACAGGGCCCGCGCTCGAAGCCAACGTGGGAGGAGCGTCCGCAATACCGGCTCTTCCCCACCTATGTCCCAGTCGAGGTCACGGCAAAGCGGCTTGATTCGCGTTTCGATATGGAATACTAAGTTTTATGTATGCTGCCTCGTAAGAATCTATTTTCTTTCACCTCGAAAGACCCTTCGGCGTTCGCGATCCACCTCGCCGCTGCGGCGAGGGAGCACTCCGTCTATTTCGACGAGGGACTCGGCGTGCCAGTCGTGCTCCGCGGCGCCGACGTGACCGCGGTGCTGCGCGACAGCGAGACCTTCAGCACCCGGGCCTACGACAACGGGATCATGAAAGGGACGCTCGTGACGCTCGGCGGTGAGTCGCACACGCGCATGCGGCGGCTCTTCAACGCGGTCCTCTCCCCACGCGTGATCTCCCGCTACGAGGAGGCGATCGTGACCCCGGTGGCGCGCAGGGTCGTGGAGCGGCTCGCGCGGAAGGAGCAGGCGGATCTCTTTGATGATTTTGCGATGTCGATGCCCATGGGCGTGACGAGCGCCCTCTTCGGGCTTCCGGAGGAGCGGATCGCCGAGAACGACGTGCTGATCCGCAAGATGATCCGCAGCGTCGTGATGCCGCAGGATCCCGTCGTCATGGCCGAGGGGCGGAGTGCCCACGCCGCGATGGAGGCGCAGCTCCGGGAGATCGCTGAGCGCGAGGTGGCGCACCCGAGCGATACGCTGCTCGGCGAGATCGCGCGGGCGATCGTCGCGGAGGGGCTGGGCGGTGTGGAGGCGTGCGAGGGGGTCGTGCTCACGTTGATCCTCGCCAGCTACGAGACGACCAGCTGGATGCTGGCCAACCTGCTCGTGGCGCTGCTCGCCCACCCCGAGTCGATGAACCAGCTGCGTCAGCAACCTTCGCTCCTGCCGCAGGCCATCGAGGAGTCGACCCGCTGGTGCAGCAGCGTGGCGGGCATCGTGCGGTTCGTCGAGCGTGAGGCGACGATAGGCGGCGAAACGCTGGCTGCGGGGACGATCCTCTACCTGTCGCTGATGGCTCGCCATTACGACGAGGAGATCTACCCCCGCCCGGAGATCTTCGACATCCATCGACGACCCGTGGGAATGCTGAACTTCGGCGGCGGTCTGCACTACTGTGTCGGGGCGCCGCTGGCGCGGATGGAGGCGAGGATCGGCGTGTCGCTCCTGCTCGAGCGGTTTCCGGCGCTCCGGGCCGATCCGACCCTGCGGCCGACGTTCTCGACGGCGCCGCGCGGCGCGGCCGCGTTCGGACCCGACCAGATTCCGGCGTTGCTCGTGTAATTACCGCGACCCCGCGCGGCGCGCGACCCGACCTCGCGACCCGAGCCAGCCACAGCGGTGCGGATGCGATCACCCCGGGTCGCGCGTCTGACTTGTTCCGACCGTGAGCCCCGCGAAGGCCGCCGCGAAGCGGCGCCGGAGATCTGTGTCCACGACCAGCTTGTCGCGCAGCGTTCGGGACAGCTCAACATGGTAGAAGGGCGCGCCCATCTGGCGCGACCAGCGTGCTTGCACGTTCGTGGCACCGCCCAGCCTGTCGATCTCCGTGGGGTAGGCGAGGACCTTTCCCTCGTTGATGATCGGCCGTAGAGGCGTGAGCAGCCGCTCCAGCGCGGCGCCATGCCCCACCGCGCTGGCGATGACGGCGGCGTTCGGAGCCGAGCGGTCTTGAAAGCCGTGCAGCTGCACCGTGGGCGTGCCGGGGAAGGTCTGGAGCAGCGCCCTGTGCACCGAAAGGAAGAACGAGCGCTCGGCGTGGGCGACGTCTGCGAAGGCGAGCGACGCAATCAGCCGCTCTCGGGAAGCACGGTCCTCTCCACGAGCGCTGCCGCCAATGCCCTGGGAGCCGTCCTGCGTGGGTTTGCCGTCACCGCCGTCCTTGCCCCCTGCGCCTTCCAAGCTCTCGTCATCCTCCGCGGTGTGACCCGGGCTGCGCCCGCCCCCGACAGCGGTACCCAGGTCTGCGCGCCCGCCGCCTGCGCCCTCATCGTCCACGCTGGCGCCGCGTGGGTTGGGTCGCCCGCCGTACCGGTGCGACGTATTCACGATCAGCGCGCGCGCCCGTTGCGCCTCGAAGATGGCCAGCGCGACGGGCAGCGTCCCCTGATCGAAGAACGTGTGCGGCGCCTCGACGAGCAGCGGCATGGCCGCTCCTACGCGCAGCACGACGGCGGCTGCCCCGCGGCGGCGCGTGCCGTCCTCGGAGAGCACCCACAGGTCGCGCCCGGGGACGGCCCGCAGCGCGAACCCCGGTGGTGCAGCCGGAGGCGGCCGCCTGTTCTGCGCGGCGAGCCCTGCCGCCGCGATCCATGCGGCGTACGTCGCCTGCTCCGCGTCGTCCGGCGGCTCCGCGACGAGGTTGCGCCCGCCCTTGCGCAGCGGGGCGATCTCCTCGTCCAGGGCCTGCTGCTCGCCGCTGTTGTCCAGGGCCGCCGTCACGGGGTCCTCGGCAGCTGCTCCCGGGCTCGGCGCCGCGCCTGGCGCGCTCCCGATGCTCCGACACACCCCCTGCGAGCAGCCGGCGATCGCGAACAGCACCACATAGCCTGCGCTCCTCATGGTCATCCTCGTCGGCGGAGCCTCGATGCCCTCCGTATTTTTCTCATGCTACGGCCTTGGAAGCCAGGATGACGCTCTGCGATAGCGCGCCCTGCATCATCTCCTCTTCCTCATGCTCATGCTTCCGGAGCGGGGGTGGTTTGCGCTAGTAGCACGGCATGCCTCGTTCCTTCGAGCCCGTGGAGGCTCCGCCGCTCCCCGAGCAAGCCGGTCGTACGTTTCCGCGCATGGTCGAGCTGATGCAGCGGCTCCTCGCGCCCGACGGATGTCCCTGGGATCGCGAGCAGAGCTTCGCGACGCTCCGGCGCTACGTGCTCGAGGAGGCGTGCGAGGTCATCGACGCCATCGACGGCGGCGACCGCAAGGAGCTGTGCGCCGAGCTCGGCGATCTCTTGCTCCAGGTCGTCTTCCAGGCCGAGCTCGCCCGGGCCGAGGGGGCGTTCGGGCCGGACGACGTGATCGCGGCGATCTGCGAGAAGCTCGTGCGGCGCCACCCGCACGTGTTCGCGGACGAGAGCGCCGAGAACGCCGACGAGGTGCTCCAGAACTGGGAGCGCATCAAGGCGGCCGAGCGGGCGAGCCAGGGCAAGGACCGCGGCGTGCTCGGCGGCGTTCCCCGCAGCCTGCCGGCGCTGACCCGGGCGCAGCGGGTAGGCGAGAAGGTCGCGCGCGTGGGCTTCGATTGGCCGGACGCGCGGGGTTCGCGCGCGAAGGTGGACGAGGAGATCGGAGAGCTCGATAGGGCCCTCGATAGCGGCGATCCCGCCGCGATCGAGGAGGAGCTCGGCGACGTGCTCTTCGCGCTCGGAAACCTGGCGCGCCACGCCGGCGTCGACGCGGAGGGGGCGCTGCGCCGGACGATCGACAAGTTCACCCGGCGCTTCGAGCATGTCGAGCGGCGGGTCGTCGAGCGGCACGGGGGCTGGCCCGTCAAGGCGTCGCGCGACACGCTCACGCTGGAGGAGCTCGACGGCTACTGGGACGAGGCCAAGCGCGGCGAGCGGCGGACCTGACCGCGGCGCGAAGCAGGGACCCCCGGATCGGACGCTCTGAGCAAGCGGTCAACCCCGGGCGAGCGGCGCGCTCCGACGGCGTCGAGCTCGGCGTGACGATTCCTCCGCTGGCTGGCGTTCGGAGCGTCAAGTAGGCGCCATCGCGTCAAAAGGCGATCTACCCATGACGAAAGTCACGGCAGATGTCGCCGCTTCCTGCGTCAATCTGTCGTTTTGTGGCACTGCCCTCCGAGAGGGTCGTCAGCTCTCCCGTCCCACCAGGCGCGTACTCGAGGTTTTTGCGCCTTTCACGAGGCGGCCCCCGGCTTGCTACACGCCCGGGCAGCCATGGCAAACCGCCCCTCCGCCAGGTCGCTCCACGTCGCCGTCGTCGCGGACAATCCCGAGACGATCGACGCGCTTCATGCCTACTTCAGCCAGGCCGGGATTGCGTCGAACGGCGCGAGGACATTGAACGACGCGGACAGGATGGTGCCCGCGACCACCGCTCTGGTCCTGTTTCCCGACGACTTCGATCCCGGCGACATCGTGACGTTCATCACGTCGCTGCGGAGCGCGCGACCGAAGCTCCTCATCCTCCTCGTGACGGGCACACCACAGTCCTTTCGCTCCGCGCTGGGGCCGGACGGCCACTCCTTGCCACCCATGGTGCTGCCGAAGCCGGCGTTCGGCTGGAACCTCCTCGACGCTCTTCGCGCCCACGCTCATCCGAGGTCCATATGACTGCTTCAACGGCTCGCCGGCATTCATCTCCTCCTGGCGCAGCGCGACGCGCCATCGGACGTCGCGGGAGGACAGCAAGGTGACGGGATCCCTGCTTCTCAGCGTGCCCGTGCTGCTCGTCGGGGCGGCGCTCTCGCTGGGCCTGCGCTCGAACGGCGCGCGAAGCGCTGCGGCGATCGCCTCGCAAGCGATCGCCGCAGCGCTCGTGCTCGCGAGGGTCGCCCCCCTCCTTCGAGGCGGCGAGGCTCTGGAGATCGTGTGGCCCTGGCCGACGCCCATCGACAGCATGGCGTTTCGCGTCGACGCGCTCGGAGCGTTCTTCCTCGCGTGGTCCCTCCCGATGACGCTGCTCGGAACGATCTACGCCGTCGGATACCTTCGCCCCTACTTCGATCGAGGGAGGAACGGCGGCTCCCACTTCGCTCTCTTGAACATGGTCGCCCTGTCCTTCGTGCTGATCTACTCGGTGCAGAACGCCCTCGTGTTCTTGCTGGGATGGGAGATCGCCGCCCTCGCAGCGTGGCTGCTCGTCATCTGGGACTACCGAAACCAGAAGATCCGTTTTGCCGGCTTCAACTATCTCATCTCAACCCATGTCGGGCTCTTCGTCCTCGTCGCGGCGTTCATGCTGCTCCACAGCAAGACCGACTCCATGGACTTCGCCGTGTTCGGCAAATTCCTGTCGAGCCAGGATCCGACGCGGGGGACGCTCTTCCTGCTCCTCGGGGCGTCGTTCGCGCTGAAATCCGCGTTTTTCCCGTTTCACACGTGGCTTCCCCGAGCCCACTCCGCGGCGCCGGCGCACATCTCGGCGCTCATGTCCGGCGTGATTCACAAGGCCGGTCTCTTTGCCTTTCTCCGCTTCACGCTGCTCATGGGACGGCCCGACGAGTGGATGGGATGGAGCGTGCTCGGCTTCGGCGCGCTCTCCGCGTTCTTCGGCGTCCTCTCCACGTCCGCCGAGCGCGATCTGAAGCGCCTGCTCGGGTACTCGTCGACAGAGAACGTCGGCATCGCAGCGATGGGCTTCGGGGTGGGATACCTGGGATGGGCCTGGGGAGTCCCTGCGCTGACCCTGTGCGGCTTCGGCGGCGGCCTCCTGCACGTCCTGAATCACGCCCTGTTCAAGTGCCTTCTGTTCTACGCCGCTGGAGCGATCTACCGCGCTGCGCACACCGTCGATCTCGAGCGGCTCGGCGGGCTCGCGAGGCGTCTCCCGCGGACATCCATCCTCTTCCTCATCGGATCCCTGGCCATCTCCGCGCTCCCGCCGCTCAACGGCTTCGTCAGCGAGTTCCTGATCTACGCCGGGCTCCTCGCAGGGCGCGCGCCTTCCAGTCAAGGCAGCGCGGTGACCATCGCAGCGGCGGCGGCCCTGGCGTTCGTCGGCGCGGTGAGCGCGCTGTCGATGACGAGGGCCTTCGGGCTCACGTTCCTCGGCGTGCCTCGGGAGCCAGGGCTCCACGTCGGCGAGGACGCGCCGGGTTCGATGCTCTGGCCCATGGTGATCCACGCCGCGCTCGTGGTCGCCATCGGCGTGGCTCCAGACCTGGGCATCGCAGCGATAGGCGCCGCGCTGAGGCTCTTTCCCATCGAGCCCAGCGCGAGCACGCTGCCGGCCCTGCTCGCTCCGCTCGCGTGGGCGAGCCGCGCGCTCGCCGGCGCCTTGCTCGTCGCCGGCGTGATCGGCTGGCGTCGAGGTCTAGCGGCGCGGCGAAGCGTCACGTGGGGGTGTGGAACCACCGCCACCTCCTCTCGCATGCAGTACACGGGGAGCTCGTTCTCCGAGCAATTCACGCGTATTTTCGCATCCTTCTTGCCGTCGCGTCGAAGGGAGCGGCTGCCCGAGGGGCCGTTCCCGCAGCAGCCCGGCCATCTGTCGACACACCATGTCGACGCCGTCGAGCGACGCATGTTCGAGGTGCTCGGGCACGGCGAGAGCTTCATCGCTCAAGCCTTCGACCGCATCCCGGAACAGCCGCGCTTCGCGTTCGCCGCAGGGCTCGTGGCGCTCGTCATCATCGGAGCGATGGTCGTCGGAGGGGTCGGCCGATGATGCTCACCCGCCTCGCGAACGTCGCCGTGCTCGTCGTCATGCCGTTCGTCCTCACCGGCGTGATCAACCGCGTGAAGTCGCTCTGGTCCGGGCGCAAGGGACCGCCGGTCCTTCAGCTCGCCCATGACGTGAGGCGACTCTTTCGGAAATCGTCTGTCTACAGCACGACGACGACACCGCTGTTCCGGGTCGCGCCGTACGTGTTCCTCGCCACCGCGGTGGGCTCCGCCCTCATCGCGCCTCTCCTCGGTTCGACGCCCCTCGCGTCGTTCCAGCTCGATTTCGTGTGGTTCGCGTACGTGTGGGGGCTGGGCCGCGTCGCCATCATGCTCGCCGCGCTCGATACGGGGAGCTCCTTCGAGGGGATGGGCGCGGCGCGGGAGGCCGTCTTCTCGTCGCTCCTCGAGCCGGCGCTGTTCCTCGTCACCGGCGCGCTGAGCCTCGTCGGGGGCCGGCGCACCCTGCACGAGGCGCTTGCGCCGCACCTCCACGCCGGCGCGCCCGCGCTCGTCTGGGGCGCCGCTGTCGTGGCGATGCTCATCGTGCTTCAGGTCGAGGCGGCGCGCATGCCCGTCGACGACCCGACGACCCACCTCGAGCTCACGATGGTGCATGAGGTCATGATCCTCGATCACAGCGGCCCGGATCTCGCGTGCATCCACCTCGGCTCCGCGATCAAGCTCTTCGTCGGCGCGTCCATCGTCGCGACGCTCCTCAATCCGTGGGCGGGCTCCGGCGGCGCGGCCTGCGCCGCCGCGAACCTCGCCTTGACCCTCGCGGCCGGCGTCGTGATCGGCACGATCGAATCCCTGGTAGCCCGGCTGAAGCTACGCTCGGTTCCCCAGTACATCGTCATCGCGCTCGCGGCTGGCGCCGTCGCGCTCCTCGCGACCGTGTGGCGGGCGGGGGGCCCCGAATGAGCCCTCTCTTGAATACGCTGCTCGGCGTGCTGCTCATCCCCCTGTTCGTCGCGACGTGGCGGACGAGCCTGCTCGGCCTGTCCTGCCAAGGGTTCTTGATGGCGTGGGTGGCGTACCGCCTGAATCCGGAGCTCGACGCCGTGAGTGACTGGGTCACCCTGGGCGATCTGGTCCTCCTGCGCGGGCTCGCCGCGCCGATCGCGCTCTACCGCGTGCTTCGGTCGCAGAACGCGCCCACGCGCAACGACGTCATCTCGCCGAACCTGCTCTCCTGGACGATCGCCCTCGGCATCGTCCTCCTCGCCTTCAACTTCTCCGAGTCGCTCGTCCCCGAGCACGGAGAGCAGAGAACGCTCGTCGCGGTGGCTGCAGCGGGGGTGCTGCTCGGCTTCCTCGTGCTATCGACGCAATCCGGTCCCTTCAGCCAGATGGTGGGTGTTCTTCGCGTCGAGAACGCGATCGCTCTATTCGAGCTCGGCGGCGCGCACGAGCACGACACGCTCGCCATTCAGCTCGGTCAGGTCGCCGTCGTCGCCGTCACGATCGCGCTCTATCGCTGGTATCTCGAGATGCTCGGCGCGAGCACCGTCGCGCAGCCCGAGGGCGCCGTGGAGGGGCCCACGCTATGAGCACGATCGCCCTCGTCCTGCTTCCAGCGCTGGCATCCGTGGCGCTCATCGCGCGCGCCGCCCGCGAACGAGCCACGCTGGTCCTTGTCGGCGCCTCCGCGATAACGACGGCCCTCGCGATCATGGGAGCCGCGATGCCCCCCGACGTACCGGGCTCTCTCGGCGGATTCTTTCGCGTGGACGCGACTTCACGGCTCTTCATGACCGTCGTGGACTCGATCTTCCTCGGCATCTCGTTGTACGTGATGCATCGGGTGTACACGACCCCGGCGCTCCGCCAGGACATCGCGCGGTTCGTGTGGCTGGCTCTGTTGTTCCTGGCTGCAGCCAACACGGCGCTGATCGCGAATCACCTGGTGTTGCTCTGGATCGCGCTCGAGGCGACCACGCTCGCGGCCGCGCCCCTCATCGCGCGGCCCGGCGTACCGGCGTCCCATCGAGCGTCATGGCGCTATTTGCTCTTCTCGTCCGTCGGGCTCGGCGTGCTCCTCGTCGGCTTCATCTGCCTGGGGCGCGGGCTCGAAGCCGGCGGCCAGGCTCCGACGTTCTTCCTCGATCGCCTCCTCGAGCCTTCCGCGATCCCGGTGAACCACTGGACGAAGCTCGGGGCCGCGCTGGCGCTCCTCGGGCTGGGCACCAAGCTCGGCCTCGCGCCGATGTACAGCTGGCTCCCGGAGGCCTACGACGAGGCCCCGCCGGCCGTCGCGGCGCTCCTCGGCGCCGTCCAGTTCAACTGCGTTCTCGTCGCGCTCTTCCGCGTCGTTCAGGTGGTCCGACCGACCCACGCGGCGCTCTTGGCAGGCGAGCTCCTCACGATGGGCATCGTCTCGGTGGTCGTGTCGACGGTCGGCATCATCGCGACCCGCAACCTGAAGCGCCTCATCGCTTACGCGTCGATCAACCACGCCGGAGTGATCGCGATCGGCCTCGGCGTCGGCAAGTCGGCGTCCTACGGACTCCTGCTCTACGTCCTGAGCAACGCCTTCATCAAGGCGATCCTCTTCCTCACGGCCGGCACGATCAAGGCTCATTATCATACCAAGGACACGCGCGCGATATCGGGCCTCATCGAGGACCTCCCGTACAGCGGTGGGTTCTTGATGGTCGGCACCTTCGCTCTGCTCGGCTTTCCGCCGTTCGGCAGCTTTCTCGGAGAGCTCCTGATCCTGTCTGCCCTCGTCGGCTCAGGGCAGATGCTCGTCTTCGCCGCCTTCTGCGTGCTGATCACGATGACGTTCGTGGCGACGGGACGAGCGGTGTTCCCGATGATCTGGGGCGAACCCACGAGGCAGCGCAGCTGGCCTCGGCAGACGCTGCCGGTCGCTCTGCCCAAGCTCGGGTTCCTCGTCGCGCTGGTCGTGCTGGGCGTCTACATCCCGCCGCCCATCAACTCGCTGCTCGCCCAGGTGGCTGATTGCTTGGAGGGGCCGTGAAGGCATCGATGACCGCCCACCAGGTCGCCGTGGACGCGATCCCGAGGCTCGAGCCGGGACCGTGGCGCGACGAGCTCTTGAAGCAGCTCCGCGCGGACATGCGTGTGGTCACGCTGTATGGCAGGCGCGACGTCGACCGCGTCGCGATCACGGCGGTTCTTCAGGCGTCGGACCGTTCCCTGCGCGTCTCGAGGACGGAGGTGGCCCCGGAGCGCGGGTACCACGAGATGACGACAGAGCATGCCGCGCTTCACTGCTTCGAGCGCGAGCTCCACGAGCAGACCGGCGTGCGAATCGCCGGACATCCGTGGCTCAAGCCGATCCGCTACGAGGGGCAGGAGCAATCGGCGATGAGCTCGCACCCATTCTACAAGATTGAAGGGAAGGAGGTACACGAGGTCGCTGTCGGCCCCATCCATGCCGGGGTCATCGAGCCCGGCTCCTTTCGCTTCATGTGCCTCGGGGAGCAGGTGCATCACTTGGAGATCCACCTCGGTTATCAGCACCGTGGCGTCGAACGCCGCCTTCTCGAGCGTGACCCACGGAGCCTGACCCCGCTCATCGAGACCATCGCGGGAGATACCAGCGTCGCTCACGCATGGGCGTACTGCTCCGCCCTCGAGAGCCTCGCGGGATGCCAGCTGGACGGCGAAATCGAGCTCGCCAGGGCGGTCGCTCTCGAGCTCGAGCGGGTCGCGATGCACCTCTCGGGGCTCGCCGGGATGGCGGCGGATGTCGGATTTCTGCAGGGAGCGACGACCTACGGCCGGCTCCGAACCACGGCGATCAACACGATGATGCGGCTGTGTGGCAGCCGCTTCGGCAAAGGAGCGCTACGTCCCGGCGGAGTCCGGATGCGGCTGCCGCCGGAGACGCTGCGTGAAATTCGCGCGAACCTCGAGCTGCTTCAAGCAGATCTGCCGATCATCAACGATTGCTTTCTCATGGCACGAACGGTTCAGCACCGGCTGCGTTCCACGGGAACGTTGACGACCGCGCAAGCGCGGGAGCTCGGGCTCGTCGGACTGGCCGCGCGCGCCTCGGGGATCGGGCTCGACGCGCGCCACCTCATGGAGCACGGGGCGTACAGCGTGGTGCCCATCCAGCCCGCCGTCTTCCCGGACGGCGACTGCTGGGCACGCGCACGTATCCGCATCGCGGAGATCGAAGCGTCCCTGTCGTGGATATCGACCGTTATCGCGCTCTACCCGAACTGGGAGCATCCGCCGCTGTCGATCGGCGAGCTCGCGCCGAACCAGCTTGCCATTTCGCTCGTGGAGGGCTTTCGGGGAGAAGTCGTCCACTGCATCGAGACCGGCGAGCACGGCGAGGTGGTCCATTACAAAGTCCAGGACCCATCACTCCGCAACTGGATGGGGCTCGCCCTCGCGGTGCGCGGCAACGAGATCTCGGACTTCCCGATCTGCAACAAGAGCTTCGACCTCTCCTACTGCGGGAATGATCTATGAGCATGTTCTTGTCGCTCCGTGTACGTGCCTCCCAGGGCACGCAAGCCATCGCGGATCTCCGCAAGGCAGTGCCGACCGGGTTTCGCGGTCGCCCGACGATCCGCCGCGACCCCTGCGCGGCCGATTGCAGCGCGTGCCGCGACGCGTGCCCGACCCAGGCCATCCGGCTGGCTCCGGTGGCGCTCGATCTGGGCCGCTGCGTCTTCTGCAACGCTTGCGCGGAGGTCTGTCCCGAGACGAAGATCGAGTTCAGGCCGGAGCCCAGGATGGGCGGGAACGAGCCCTTTGACCTCACGGTTCGAGAGGGCGAAGAGGAGATCGTGCGGATCCGCGCCTCCGCGGCGTTCTCGAAGTTGTTCGGGCGGTCTCTGAAGATGCGCCAGGTCTCGGCCGGCGGCTGCAACGCCTGTGAGCTCGAGCTGAACGCCGTCACCAACGTCAACTTCGATGTGCAGCGGTTCGGGATCGAGTGGGTGGCGTCTCCGCGGCACGCGGATGCGCTCGTCCTGACAGGTCCGCTCACGCGCAACATGAAGGAGGCGGTTCGACTGGCCTGGGATGCGATGCCCGAGCCGCGGTTCGTCGTCGCCGTGGGGGCCTGCGCCATCTCCGGGGGCCTCTACGACGGCGCAGCGGGCGTCGACCGCGGCTTCCTGGAGAGCGTCGGCCCTTCACTCTACGTCCCTGGATGTCCCCCGCACCCGCTCACCTTCGTGAACGCGATACTCGATCTGCTCGGGATCGCGTGATGTGCGCCGGCGCATCACGCGTCGTCGTGGTGATCAGAGCTCATCCGGCACTAGACCCGGACCGGTAGCCACAAGGCGCGCCTTTCGCTAGGCTCACTCGCGTGCCGCGATCAGCACGAAGCGCTCGCGTACGCGCGCCTCGTTCGACTCGTGACGAACGTGGATCTCATAGCGGCCCGGCTGGGCGACGGCCACGCTGAGCGGCGCGTCGCCACGACGGTAGCGCGTCAGCCAGTGCGAGCAGCGCTGCTGCTGGCAGTGCTGCTCCAGCGCTCCACCGTCGCCGTCAGGTAGCCGCACGCGCACGTGCTCGGGCACCTCGAGGTGAACCACCGCCGGCTCGTCCGCGTGGCGGTCGGTCCACAGATCGAGGTGCATCCACGCGTCCCCTTCCTCAGGCAAGGCGATGGCGCGCTCCTCCAAGCGCTCGATCGCCGGAGATCTCGCGCCCCTGTCGCCCGCCACGACGACGGCGATCGCCAGCGCCGCGAGCGCTGGAGCTGCAAGCAAGGCCCTCCACCCCCAAGGGCAGCTCGCCCGCTGCGACCGCGCGCCGCCTGTCGCCGCCGGGCGCTCCGACCGCTCGGGGAGCTTGCTCAGCGCGCGCTCGACGAGCGCATCGGATGGGTTCATCGAGCGCAGCGCCCGCACGCTCGCCTCGAGATCCTGCGGAATCGAAGGCAGATCGTGGTCGCGCCCGCTCACGTCGAACCCTCACGCGCCGCGACGACGCGTGGCGCCGCCAGACGCTCGTAGGGATCGCGCAGCCGCGCGCGCCCGCGGGCATGGCGGATCTTCACCGTCCTCTTGGGGATCTCGAGGATCTCGGCCACGTTGTTATAACCCACTTCCTCGATGTCGCAGAGCACCACCACGGTGCGAAACTCCTCCGGCACCTCCTGGAGACATCGATGCAGGAATGAACGAGGGTGGGTCTGCGGATCCAGCCCGATGAACGAACCGGAGAGCGCCATGTCGCGCTCGAGGGGGGTCCGCTCCTCCTCGCTGCCGTCGCACCAACGGATGCGTGCGGGTCGCGTGTGTTCGGCGATCGCCTGGACCCAGGCGCGGAGCGCGCGGTTCGTGGTGGGACCTTCGTTCATGGCTTTCGCCACAGCAGAATCCGTGCCGGAGCACGGCCTGGCCGTGAGCCGCGCCTGGAGCGCTCGAAGCGGCGTGCTTTCTCGGCATTTCCAAGCCAGACAGCCGACGGCTTTCGCCAGTCGAGGGGTGACGTGGATCGCTGGAGCCGGTTTCGTCGTCGGGCTTGCAGGTTGCGACCAGATCGCTCACTATTTCTCGCGTGCGAGAGCGAAAACGACGACCTGACGTCGTATTCGAGCCGATCATGCGCTCCCACGCCATGAAAAAGGCGGACCAAATCCTCCGCGCCGTCGCCGCGAAGGACGTCACCCTGACGCTGATCGGCGAGAGCGGCTGCGGCAAGGAGGTGCTGGCGAGGCGCGCGCACGAGCTTTCGGAGCGTCGGCGGGGGCCGTTCGTGCCCATCAATTGCGCGGCGATCCCCGACGCGCTCTTTGAAAGCGAGCTCTTCGGTCACGAGCGCGGCGCGTTCACCGGGGCGAGCGAGCGAGCGAAGGGCAAGGTCGAAGCGGCCGAGCGGGGCACGCTCTTGCTCGATGAGATCGGTGAGATGCCGATGCCGATGCAGGCGAAGCTCCTGCGATTCCTCGAGAACCGCCGGTACATGCGCGTCGGCGGCGCGACCAAGATCGAGGCGGATGTCCGGTTGATGTTTGCCACGCTGCGACCGCTCGATCAGGAGGTGCGCGCGGGCCGCTTTCGCGCCGACCTGTTCTATCGAATCCAGGGCATCACGCTCAATGTCCCCGCTTTGCGGGAGCGGCGCGCCGACATCGCGCCCCTGCTGAACCAGTTCACCGCGCAGCACTCGGCGCGACACGGGGTTCGCCCGCCGAGGTTCAGCCGGCAGGCCAAGGCGCTGCTACTCCGTTACGACTGGCCTGGCAACGTGCGCGAGCTCCGGAACGTCGTGGAGACGCTCTGCTTGCTCCGGGATGGGCGGCAGGTGCGCGTGGCCGATCTGCCCGAGGGCGTCCGTTCGCAGGTCATGCCCGAAGAAGCCGCCGCGGGCGTGTCGCGCGCCAGCACCTCGCTCGTGCTCGACCTCGACGACGGATTGGAGTCGCTCATCCAGCAGATCGTCGAGGCGGCGCTGGAGCGCGACGGGGGCGACAAGATCAAGGCGGCGGCGCGGCTTCGGATCAGCCTGAGGACGGTGCAACGCTACGTCGCAGCGGGGCGCGTGCGGGTGCCAAGTGGGCGTGTTCGTGGAGAGCAGAAGGCGGCGAAGAGGTGAACCAGAGCGCCCTCCGCAAGGCGCTTCCTACCAACCTGGAAGGCTCACCCGGAAGCGGTCGAGCGCCCGCGAGGAGCACCCCTCGAAGAGGAGGTCGTCTTCACGCCCCCTGGGCTCAATCGCGTGCCGCTATCAGAATGAAGCGCTCGCGCACGCGCGCCTCGTTCGACTCGTGACGGACGTGGATCTCGTACCGGCCCGGCTGAGCGACGGCCACGCTGAGCGGCGCGTCACCGCGGTAGTGCGTCAGCCTGTGCGAGCAGCGCTCCTGCTGGCAGTGCTGCTCCAGCGATCCTCCTTCGCCGTCAGGCAACCGCACGCGCACGTGCTCGGGCACCTCGAGCTGGACCACCGCCGGCTCGTCCGCGTGGCGGTGGGTCCACAGATCGAGGTGCATCCACGCGTCCCCTTCTTCAGGCAAGGCGATGGCAAGCTCCTCGGAGCGCTCGATCGCCGGAGATATCGCGCACCTGTCGCCCGCCACGAAGGCGGCGCTCGCCAACGCCGCGAATGCCGGGACCGCGAGGAAGGCCCTCCACCCCCAGAGGCTGCTCGCCCGCTGCGACCCCGCCCCTTCTGCCGCCGCCGGGCGCTTAGGCCGCTCGGGGAGCTTGCTCAGCGCGCGCTCGACGAGCGCATCGGGGGGGGTCATCGAGCGCAACGCCCGCACGCTCGCCTCGAGATCCTGCGGAATCGGAGGCAGTTCGCGGTCGTGCCCGCTCATGTCGAACCCTCCCGCGCCGCGACGACGCGCGGCGCTGCCAGACGCTCGTAGGCGTCGCGCAGCCGCGCGCGCCCTCGTGCGTGGCGGCTCTTCACCGTTCCCTTGGGGATCCCGAGGAGCTCGGCCACGTTGTCATAACCTACTTCCTCGATGTCGCATAGCACCACCACGGTGCGAAATTCCTCCGGCAGCTCCTGGAGGCACGCAAGGAGCACTCCGGTGTCCTGGCTCAAGATCGCGGCCGCCTCCGGGCTCGAGACCTCGGCGCGAGGCAGGATGCCGAGCGCCTCGCTGCACACCTCGACGAGCCGATCGAGCAGGCCGCGGCGCCGCGCCTCGGTCCGGTAGGCCTCCAGGTACTCGTGCCGAGCGATCCCACACAGCCAGACGCCGAGGTCCGAGCGCCCTTCGAAGGACGCCGCGTGCAGGTATGCCTTGAGCAACGCGTTCTGGAAAAGATCGTCCGCCTGGTCTCGCGTACCGCAGAGCGAGGCGCAGAATCGGTAGAGCCGGGGGAGGACCGGGCGCACGGCCGACTCGAACGCCGCACGCGATTCGCCGAGGGAGGGTCGCGATTCGGTCATGAGGGCCGTTCGAGCATCTAGAGCGTCGAAGGCCGGAACTCTAGCGTGGAATGGACGGAAGGGTAGCGCCCGCCGCTCGCGCCACGGAGGGGCGAGCGACGGCACCTCAAAGGAGGGGGAAATGTGCATCGGCCGCCCTGGGACGGAACGGAGCCGCGCCGAGGTTCCTGGGCGCCGCACGAAATAGTCACCCCGAGCGGGAACCTCGGGCTGAGTGGTCCCGTCCTGGGCCGTGTTCTGACGAACAGCGGGCCCACATGGTGCCCCAACTCCAAGGCGAGCACCGCATGTCCAATCCGAAGATTTCTAGGACGTCGACGTCCGCGGCGTCCACATGGAGGAACGACCTGGTTTCAGGGTTCCTCGTTTTCTTGATCGCCCTACCGCTCTGCCTGGGCATCGCCATGGCGAGCGGGTTCCCCCCCATCGCTGGCGTGCTCACCGCCGTCGTCGGTGGCATGGTCGCCACCTGGCTCGGCAGCGCGCCGCTGACCATCAAGGGGCCCGCCGCGGGCCTCATCGTCATTGCGCTCGGCGCCGTTCAGGAGCTCGGCGGTGGGGACAACGCCGTGGGCTACCGCCGCGCGCTCGCCTGCATCGCCATCGCCGCGGTGACACAGATCGCCTTCGCCCTGGCGCGCGCGGGCACGCTCGGCGACTTCTTCCCCTCCTCGGTGGTCCACGGCATGCTGGCGGCCATCGGGATCATCATCTGCTCGAAGCAGGTCCACACGCTCGTCGGCGTCACGCCTTCGGCGAAAGATCCGCTCCACCTGATCCTCGAGATCCCGCGCAGCCTGTCGCGCCTGAACCCCGAGATCGCCTCGATCGGCATCCTCTCGATGATCCTCCTCTTCGGCTATCCGCTGCTCGCCAAGAGAGCGAGCTGGATGCAGAAGATCCCCGCGCCGATGCTGGTGCTCGCGCTGTCCGTGCCGCTCGCTTATGTCTTCGATCTCGAGCACGAGCACACGTACACGCTCGCGGCGACCCAGGCGACGTACGCGATCGGGCCGAGCTTCCTCGTCAACCTGCCGGGCAACCTCGTCCAGGCGATCGTCTTCCCGGACTTCAGCCACGTCGGCACGCCCGCGTCCATCAAATATATCGTCATGTTCTCGCTGGTGGGCAGCATCGAGTCGCTCCTGTCCGCGAAGGCCGTCGACTCGCTCGATCCCGCGAAGAGCCGCTCCAACCTCGACAAGGATCTGCTTGCCACGGGCGTGGGCAACCTCATCGCGGGCCTGCTCGGCGGGCTGCCGATGATCTCCGAGATCGTTCGCAGCTCCGCGAACATCGGCTACGGCGCGAAGAGCCGGTTGTCCAACTTCTTTCACGGGACCTTCCTCCTCCTCTTCGTGGCCTTCGCGCCGGGCCTCATCCACCGGATCCCCCTCGCCGCGCTCGCCGCCATGCTCACCTTCACGGGCACCCGCCTCGCGTCGCCCAAGGAGTTCGCGAAGACGCTCCGCATCGGCAGGGAGCAGCTCGTCATCTTCGCCACCACGGCTGTGATGTGCATCGTCTCCGATCTGCTCGTCGGCGTCGCGGCCGGCATCGCCGTGAAGCTGCTCATTCACCTCACGAACGGCGCGCCGCTGCGCGTCGTCTTCCGCCCCGATGTGGACGAGCGCGTCGAGGAGGGGCGGGTCGTGCTGCGCGTCAAGCACGCCGCCATCTTCAGCAATTACCTCAGCATCCAGCGGAAGATCGACAACCACGCGCAGGTTGCGAACATCGAGATCAACTTCGCGGATGCCCGCCTGGTCGATCACACGGTCATGTCCAATCTGCATGAGCTCCAGGGCGTGATGGAACGAAATGGGCGGACCTTGACCCTCGCCGGCCTCGGCGATCATTTCCAGATGTCATCCCACCCGCTCTCGGCGAGGAAGCGGCCCGTCATCAGCCCGGTCGCCGAGCGTTGAATCGAGTCGAGACGCCATGGCGCGGGAGGGGGAAGCGCGCGTGGGGCTCTCCATGAACAACCGCCACTCGGGAACCCCATGAACAGCGAGCTCTCTCAGGATCTTCGCTCGAGCGCCGCCCGGCAGAAGCACCTGTGCGACGTGGTCGAGCACGCCGGACACCTCCTGCCGGCGCAGGGGCCGATCGGCGTGTTCGTCCACCACAACACGTTGCACGCGTTCCAGCACCTGCCGTTCCACGACGCGCTCGCCGCGGCGAGCGCCGTCTTCGAGGCCGAGCCGTATCTCTCTGAGGCAGATTACCACGCGCACATCGCGTCGGGTCGGATCGGCGACGAGGACCTCGAGGCCGCGCTCGCGGGGCGGTTCGCCGCGCGGCCGGACGAGCGCCGAGGCCCGCTGTCCCGGCACGAGATCGAGCGGCTCGCGCTGCGCCACCCGATCGACGCCGAGACCGCGGCGGGCCTCCTGTGGCGTATCTCCGAGGCGGGGGAGACGCGCAGGCTCCGGGCCGACGTCCCCGACGAGCGACGCCGGCGCATCGTCCAGAACACGGAGCGCTGGCTCGAGGCGCACCCGGAGATCGCGGCGCGCCTCCTCGACCGGGGGGGCCGCGATCCGGAGTCGCGCGCCGCCCTCGCGCTCTGGGACGCGTGCCGCGCCGTTCCGCTGCCGCCCGCCCCTCCCGTGGAGCCGCCGCTCGTCGAGCGCGTGGGCGCCGACCGGTCGCACCGCGATCTGCTGATCGAGCTCGCAGGCGAGGACCCGGCCGAGCTCGTCGATCCGCTCGTGATCCGCTTCCTTGGCGCTTACCTTGACGAGGGCATCGCGCACTGGGCGATGCCCGATCGAGCGCAGGGGCTCTGGCGCTGCTTTCGCGACATGGCGCTCGAGGGCTCCTGGCTGGCCGCTCCGGCGTTCGTCGGGCTCGACGTGGAGCTCCGCCGGCTCGACGCGGAGGCGCTGTCGCCGCCCGCCATCGCGCTGCGCGCCCTCGAGGAGCTCTCCGTCGCCGAGGATCACTGGGACGTGTACGTGACGCGCGTGCTGCTCGAGCTTCCGGGCTGGGCCGGCATGATCCACCGCCTCGAGCACACCCCGAGCGACCGGCCTCCGGGATCGCCGCCCGTATCGCTGGTCGAGTACCTCGCCGTGCGCCTGACGCTCGCCCGGTACGCGCTGCGCGACGTCGCGCGCCGGCGGCTCGGGTACCGGGGGCCCCTCGCTGGCCTCGTCGAGCATGCCCGGCGGGCCGCGCGGCCCCCTGCGCCGCCGTCGAGCTCTCCCGACCACGCCAGGCCGTTCCGCCTGTTCCAGCTCGCTCAGCTCGCCGGCCTCTCGGCCGCCGAGATCGAGCCGCTGTCCACGGCGGAGCGCGTCTGGGCGCTCGAGGCGCTCGAGGCGTTCGACGAGATCGCGCGGCGCCGCGTCCTGCACGAGGCCTACGAGCACCACCACCGGGCCGAGGTGCTGCACGGGATCGCCGCGAACCTCCGGCGCCCGGAGGAGGAGCGCTCCGTGGAGGCGCCGCGCTTCCAGGTCGCGTTCTGCATCGACGACCGCTGCGAGGGCCTCCGGCGGCATTTCGAGGAGCTGTCGCCGCGGCACGAGACCTTCGGCGTGGCCGGGTTCTTCGGCGTGCCGATCCGCTACCGCGGGCTCGACGACGCCGGCCACGTGAGCCTCTGCCCGGTCGGCGTGGAGCCGGCGCACGAGATCGTCGAGCGGCCGCACGAGGAGGAGGCGGGCTGGCGCCGAAAGGCTCGCCGCAAGCGCTGGGCGCGGCTCCTGCACGCGCTGGGGCGCGGTACCCACACCATGGCGCGCGGCGTGCTGCTCACCCCGACCCTGGGCCTCCTGTCCACCGTGCCGCTCGTGGGACGCACCCTGTTTCCGCGGGCCGTGGCGAGGCTGCGCCGCGCCCTCGAGCGGCGCCTGCTCCCGCCGGTGCCGACGCGGCTCCACAGCCCGCATGACGAGGGCTCCGGCGCGGGCGGCGAGGGGCAGCCGTTCACCGCCGCGGCCAAGGCGGCCCGCGTGGCTGCCACGCTGGAGAACATGGGGCTCACGCGCGTCTTTGCGCCGATCGTGGTCGTGCTCGGCCACGGGGCGACCAGCGTGAACAACCCGCACCAGTCGGCGTACGACTGCGGCGCGTGCGGCGGCCGCCACGGCGGCCCGAACGCGCGGCTGTTCGCGGCCATGGCGAACGATCCCGAGGTCCGCGTGCTGCTCGCCGCGCGCGGCATCGACATCCCGGACGGGACCTTCTTCCTCGGCGGCATGAACAACACGACGACGGACGAGATCGTCCTCTACGACCAGAACCTCGTGCCGGCGTCCCACCGCGGCGAGCTCTCGGCGCTGGTCGGGGCGCTCGACGCTGCGCGCCAGCAGCACGCGCACGAGCGCTGCCGGAGGTTCGCGTCGGCGCCGCGCGAGGGCGACGCCGCGCGGGCGCTCGCGCACGTCGAGGCGCGCGCCGCGGATCTCAGCGAGGCGCGGCCCGAGCTGGGGCACGTCACCAACGCGGTCTGCGTCGTCGGCCGCCGGTCGCTCACCCGCGGGCTGTTCCTCGACCGCAGGGCGTTCCTCGTCTCGTACGACCCGACCCAGGACCAGGGCGGGACGATCCTCGAGCGCATCCTGCTCGCGGTCGGCCCGGTCGGGGCAGGGATCAACCTCGAGTACTACTTCTCCTGCGTCGACAACCGTCGCTATGGCGCCGGCACCAAGCTCCCGCACAACCTCGCCTCGCTGCTCGGGGTCATGGAGGGATCGCTGAGCGACCTGCGCAC
Organism: Sorangium sp. So ce693; assembly: GCF_051521375.1. Lineage (NCBI taxonomy): Bacteria > Pseudomonadati > Myxococcota > Polyangiales > Polyangiaceae > Sorangium > Sorangium sp. So ce693. The sequence goes on along the minus strand of NZ_CP150347.1, from coordinate 7,155,548 downwards.
CGGGCTGCCGAAGCAGATGATCGAGATCCACGAGCCGGTGCGCCTGCTCGTCATCGTGGAGGCGAGCACGGAGACGGCAGGCGCGCTCTACGCGCGGCAGCCGGCCCTCCGCGAGCTCATCGGCAACGGCTGGATCCAGCTCGCCTGCGTCGATCCGGCGACGGGCCGGATCGCGTGCTTCACGGGCGACGGCTTCGCGCCGTTCTCTCCACCGCATCAACCCCTGCCTGCGGTCCAGCGCTCCGCCGACTGGTACGCCGGGAGGTCCGGCTTCGTTCCGCCTGCGCTCATCCGAGCCGCGTCAACGCGGCCACGTGAGGTCGTCGACCATGCTGTCTGATGTGCTCCTCGGCAAGCTCGCCGCGCTCGCCGTGCTCTCTCCGGCGGCGGCGTTCGCCGCGCTCGGCGCCTACCTGCTGCTCGTTCGCACGCCGAGCGAGCGCGTCGTGTCGCGCGTCGTGCTCTCCACGCTCGCGCTCTCGCTCGCGGCCTCGCTGGCGATATGGCTCTCGGCCGTCGCGGCGCCCTACGCGTTCGTCCCGGTGGCGCTCGGCCACTGGTTCGAGCTCGGCGATTATGCGTTCGAGGTCGTCCTGCTCGTCGATCGGCTGTCGGCGACGATGATGCTCCTCGTCTCGCTGATCGCGCTCCTGGTCGGCAGGTTCTCGGTGGCGTACCTGCACCGCGAGCCGGGCTTCGCGCGCTTCTTCCTGCTCCTCGCGCTGTTTTCGACCGGGATGCTGGGGCTCGTGTCGGCGGGCACCGTCGATCTCCTCTTCGCCGGCTGGGAGCTCGTCGGCGCGACGAGCGTGCTGCTCGTGGCCTTCTTCCACGAGCGCGAGGCGCCGCCGCGGGCCGCGGTGCGCGTGTACATCACCTACCGGCTCTGTGACATCGGGTTGCTCGGGGGCGCGGTGCTCATGCACGACGTCGCCCGCTCCTCGCAGTGGGGCGAGGTGTTCGGCGGCTCGCCCTGGCCCGGGACCGCCGCGTCGCTCGGGCCCGGCGCGGCCACGGCGCTCGCGCTGTGCCTGTTCCTCGCCGCGATGGGCAAGAGCGCGCAGTTTCCCGTGGGCAGCTGGCTGCCGCGGGCCATGGAGGGGCCGACGCCGTCGAGCGCGCTCTTCTACGGCGCCATCTCGGTGCACGCCGGGGTGTACCTCATGCTCCGCGCGGCCCCGCTGCTCCAGCGCTCGCTCGCCGCGAGCGTGGTGATCGCCTGCGTCGGGGCGGCGACGGCCGTCTACGGCACGATGGTGGGGCGCGTGCAGGCGGACGTGAAGGGCGCGCTCGCGCACGCGACGATGACGCAGGTGGGGCTCATGTTCGTGGAGATCGGGCTCGGGCTCTACTGGCTCGCGCTCGTCCACCTGTTCGCCCACGCCTGCCTGCGCTGCCTCCAGCTGCTGCGCGCCCCCTCGGCGCTCCGCGACGCGCAGGACATCCGGGCCGCGCACGCCGGCGAGCCGCTGCCGCACCTCGGGCTCGCTGGCCGGCTCCTGCCGGCGGCGCTCGTGCGGCGCGCGTACTGGCTGTCCCTCGACCGCTTCCACCTCGAGGGGCTGCAGGAGCGGCTCTTCGCCGCGCCGCTGATGCGCCTCGGGCGCCTGCTCGACCAGAGCGAGCGCCGCTGGGTGGCGGCGCTGAGCGGCTGGCCTGAGCGCACCCCCGCAGAGCCCGGCGACGAGGACGCCCGCGACGCGACAGAGGGCGCGGCGGCCTTTCAGCCCCGCGCGCGCGACACGAAGAGGGCTCGCACATGAACGCCTTTCCGCTCCTCGGGACGCTCATCCTCACGCCCGCGATCGCGGCGCTGTTCGCCGCCCGGGCGCGCAGCGACGAGCGCGCGCGCCGCGTCGCCCTCATCGGCGCGGCGCTCACCCTGCTCCTCTCGTTGCTGCCGCTCGCGCTCTCGTACGCCGGCGTCGCGCTCACCGCCGGGGGGCCCGCCCTGCCGCTCCTCGGGGCGCGCCTCCGCCTCGGCCTCGACGGCTTCACCATCACCCTGCTCCCTCTGCTCGGCTTCGTCCTGCTCGCCCTGCTCGCCGCGAGCCCGCGCGCCGCGATCGATCCGCCCGGCGCCGCCGCGCTGCTCGCCACCGGCAGCGCCATCCTCGGCGTGTTCTGCTCCGTCGATCTCGCGGTGCTCGCGGCGGCGTGGGTCGCCGCGCTCGTGCCGGTGGATCGCCTGGTCGCCAGGAAGGGCGCCCAGGACCCGCTCCTCCGGCGCACCTGCCGCATCTTCCTGCTGGGGGGCACGGCGCCGCTCGTCGTGGCGATCGGCGCCATCGCCGTGCTCGCCGCGCGCCAGGGCGCCGCCCTGCCGTTCGACGTCGAGGAGATCGCCCGCGTCGGCGTCCCCGAAGCGTGGCAGTCGCCGCTGTTCGCGCTCGTCGGCATCGCGGTGCTGATGCGCATGGCCGCCGTGCCGTTCCACGGCTGGCTGCCGGTGCTGCTGGAGCGGGGGCCGCTCGGCGTGACCATCCTGCTCGCCCAGATGCAGGTCGGCGTCTGCGTGCTCGTTCGCGTGGGGGCGACGCTCCTGCCCCTGGGCTGCGCCGACGGCATGCCGATCCTCGCCGTCCTCGGCCTGATCAGCGCGCTGCACGGCGCGGTGCTCGCGCTGGTCCAGACCGATCTGCGCCGGCTGCTCGGCTACCTCGTGGCGAGCCAGAAGGGGCTCGTGCTCCTGGGGGTCGCCTCGCTGAGCCCGCAGAGCGTGAGCGGCGCGCTCCTGCAGAGCGTCGCCTTGTCGATCGCGATCACGGGGCTCACGATGGTCGTCGGCGCGATCGAGGCGCGCGCCGGTACGGCGGACACGCGCGAGCTCGGCGGCCTCGTCGCCCGGACGCCCCGCATGGCCGCCTTCTTCTTCCTGCTCGCGTGCGCCATGATCGGGATGCCGGGAGCGCTCTCGTTCGTGAGCGAGGACCTGCTCCTGCATGGAATCTTGCATGCCCATCCCGTGCTCGCGGTGCTCGCGTTGACGGCGGCGGCGCTCAACGGGATCACGCTGTTCCGGGCGTTCCAGCGGACCTTCCTGGGGCCGCTCCGGCGCCACCTGAAGGGCGCCGCGCTGGAGGCGCTCGTGCTTCGCGAGCGCGCGTTCCTGCTCGCGCTCGTCGCGCTCACCGTCGTCCTGGGGGTGGCCCCGGCGCGGCTGATCGCGATCCATGAGCCGGTGGTCGAGCGGGTCCTCCACGACGTGGCGCACGGCGCGCAGGCGCGCCTCGCGGCAGCGGCGAACCGCCGCTTCACCGACGCGGACGGCCGAGCGCCCCATCGTGACGGACGGCCGTAGCCATGTGTCGCGTCCGGCGGCTGGCGCGCGCTGCGCGCGCCGCCGCCGCCGGATGTGCCTCAGAGCAGGTAGCGTTCTCCCGAGTCGGGCAGCACGGTCACGATCGTCCCGCGCACCCTGCGCGCGATTTCAACGGCCGCGTGGACGTTGGCGCCGGAGCTCGGCCCGACGAGGAGCCCCTCCTCGCGGGCGAGCCGCCGCGCCATGCGCGAGGCGCCCGCTTCGGTCACCGTGAGGATCTCGTCGATGAGCGATCGCTCGAGGATCGCCGGGACGAAGCCGGGGCCGATGCCCTGGATGCCGTGGGGGCCGGGGCCTCGCCCGGAGAGCACGGCGCTCTTCGTCGGTTCGACGGCGCAGATGCGGACCGCGCTGCCGAGCTGATCCCGGAGCACGCGACCGCAGCCGGTCAGCGTGCCGCCCGTGCCCACGCCGGCGACGAAGGCCGCGATGTCGCCGCCGGTCTGCGCGAGGATCTCGAGGCCGGTGGCGCGCGCGTGGGCGCCGGGGTTCGCCGGGTTCTGGAACTGCTGGCTCATCCACCCGCCGGGGGTCGCCTCGCAGATCTCGATCGCGCGGGCGACCGCGCCGGCCATGCCCTGGCCCTCGGGCGTGAGGACGATCTCGGCGCCGTACGCGCGGAGGACGTGCCGGCGCTCGACGCTCATGTCCTCGGGCATGACCACCACGCAGCGGTAGCCGCGCACGGCGGCGATCATCGCGAGGCTGATCCCCGTGTTGCCGCTCGTCGCCTCGACGATGGTCGACCCTCTCCTGAGGATCCCTTCGCGCTCGGCGCAGAGCACCATGCCGAGCGCCGCCCTGTCCTTGACGCTGCCGCCCGGGTTCATCGACTCGAGCTTGCCGTAGACGACGCCTCCGCCCTCGGGCGAGATCCGGGCGAGGCGGACGAGCGGCGTGCCGCCGATGAGCGACAGGGCGTCCGGCACGACCGGACCGACGCGGACCGCGACAGCAGGCGGAGGAGCCGAGCTATCGCCGGGCGCGTCGGGCGGGCTCGGCGGTTCGCCGCCCGGCGCTCGAGGGGACGACATGCCGCCAGTGTACACGTGAACAGGGCACCCCCGGGCACGCGCCGGAGCGCGCGCCCCTCCGGGGGCGCCGGCCCGCTTTACATCGAGATCTCCGAGAGCACCCCGTAATGATCCGAAGCGGCGACGCCGTTGCGGATCTCCTCGAAGACGACCCTCGACGAGAGGGGCTTGCCTCGCCCCTGCGCGTCCGGGCCGCGGACGAAGACGTAATCGATGCGGCGCGGGTACTCGTTCGTGATGGCCGCGAACGGGTTCCGCGCGGGATCGAAGGTGAACCCGGGGCCCTTGCCCGCCTGGTCGAAGGTGTCGGCGAAGTACACGCTCTTCTGGTTCAGGGCGTGCAGCCCCTTCATGAACCGGATCTCCGTGGCCTCGGGCTGCGCGTTGAAGTCGCCGACGACGATGGGCGGCAGGCCTTCCATGGGCGCCTCGCGCATGACGATGTCGGCCGCGGCCGCGACCTGCGCCTCGCGCACGGCGCCGTGGTGGAACTTCCAGTTGAGGTGGGTGACGAAGAACGGGATCGCGCCGTGGGGCGACCCGAGCTCGGCGAGCAGGATCGAGCGCTTCTCGTCGGTCTCGCCCGTGGGCAGGGGGAACGCCTGGCTCCGCGCGATCGGCCAGCGCGACAGCACGGCGTTGCCGAAGAGCACGCCGCCGCCGAGGTCGTGCGCGGCGCCGAACGCGGCCTCGTAGCCGAGCCCGTCCGCGATGCTGTCGGCCAGCGATCGGCCCTCGTACGACAGGACCTCCTGGAGGCCGACAACGTCGGGATCGAGCTCGCGGAGCCCCTCCCGGATGAGCTCGAGGCGCGCCTCCCACGGGTCGTGGCGGTTCCAGATGTTCAGGGTGAGCACCCGGAGGGAGCTGCGAACACGGATGCCGGATCCGCCGTGCGGGGCGCCGCTGACCCCGGAGCCTTCTCGAGGACGTTCCATGTCGACGGGCTACGCCAGCTGCGCGCCCGGATCCAGCCGTGATACGAAGGGCCCGGCGCAGGCCGCTGCCCCTCCGGCGCGGAAGGGCGGCCTTGACCGGGAGAACCCTGAATGATCACGTGTGCTCGTCGACGCGGGCGGCCAGGATCGGCCTCCTTCCGACCTCGGACCTCGCTCCGCATGACCGCGAGCTTCCTCCTGCTCGCGCTGGCCGCCGGTTGCGAGAGCAAGATGGATCCCAAGGAGTGCGACAAAGTCCGCGGCGACGCCTTCGAGCTGGTGAACAAGGCGCAGCACTGCAACACGGACGCCGACTGCCGTCAGAGCGAGTGGCCGGGCTGTGCGAAGCCCATCAGCAACGCGACCTTCGACAAGATCAAGCCCATGTCAGAGAGCTACAAGACGGGCAAGTGCGAGGAGCCCAAGGTGGACTGCAAGCCCCCGCCGGAGTCGTACTGCAAGCAGGGGCTCTGCGTTCACCGCGAGCTCGGCACGGCGGAGGGGGCGGGCAACACGCCCACCGACCAGATCCAGATCCAGTGATCCCCGCGACGCCGTCCGCCAGCGCGCCTCGCGGGCCGCTGCGCGGCGGCGCTGCCCGCGCGGGGCGCGCGCCGGCCCGCCCCGCGCGCGGGACAGCGCCGCCGGGCGCAAACGGGCGCGCCGCCTCGGTACGCGCTTGACGCGCGAACCCGCAGAGGCCACGGACGCGGCCGTGAGCGAAGGCTTCTATCGCGGCAAGCGCGTCGTGGTGACCGGCGCCGGCGGGTTCATCGGCAGCCACCTCGTCGAGGCGCTGATCCGGGAGGGCGCGCGCGTGAGGGCGCTCGTCCGGTACACCTCGGGCTCGCGGCGCGGGCACCTCGACCGGCTCCCCGAGGACGTCCTCGCGGAGGTCGAGGTCGTCCCCGGCAACGTGGAGGACGCGGGCGCGGTCCGGTCGCTCGTGCGCGGCGCCGACGTCGTGTTCCACCTCGCGGCCCTGATCGGGATCCCGTACTCGTACGTGGCCCCGCAGCAGTACGTGGCGACGAACGTGCAGGGCACGCTGAACGTCCTCGAGGCGGCGCGCGAGCACGGCGCGCGCGTTGTCCACACGTCGACGAGCGAGACCTACGGCACAGCGCGCTACACGCCCATCGACGAGGCGCACCCCCTGACCGGCCAGTCCCCGTACTCGGCCACGAAGATCGGCGCCGACAAGCTCGCCGAGAGCTATCACCTCTCGTTCGGCCTCGAGGTGGCGACCATCCGGCCGTTCAACACCTACGGCCCGCGGCAGTCGTCGCGCGCGATCATCCCGAGCGTGATGCAGCAGCTCGCGGCCGGCAGCGCCGCGCTCCGCATCGGGAGCACCACGCCGGTGCGGGACCTCAACTTCGTGACCGACACCGTCGCCGGCTTCCTCCTCGTCGGATCGAGCGCGCGGGCCGTGGGGCAGACGCTCAACGTCGGGAGCGGGCGCGCCATCTCGATCGGCGATCTGATCCGGCTCATCTTCGAGGTGACGGGCAAGCGCGCGGAGCTCGTGACGGACGAGGCCCGGGTGCGCCCTGACGCGAGCGAGGTCATGGTGCTGCTCGCCGATTTCCGTCGCGCCGCGGAGCTCGTCGGCTACGCGCCCCGCGTGCCGCTCGAGGAGGGGCTCGCGCGGACGTACGCCTATGTCGAGCGTCACCTCACCGATTACCGGCCGCGCGAGTACGCGATCTGACGCGCGTCGCCGCGCGGCCGGGGGCCAGCGCCTCGCGCGCCCTCTCCGCGAGGCGCCGGCTGGATGGATGGAAGGCCATGTGGAAGATACCTCTCAGCGATCTCTCGTTCGGGCCTGAAGAAGCCGAGGCCGCGCGGCAGGTCGTCGCGTCGGGCTGGTTGACGATGGGGGAGCGGACGGCGCAGTTCGAGCGGGAGCTCGGCGAGGCGCTCGGCACCCCGAGGGTGCTCGCCGTGACGAACTGCACCGCCGCGCTGCACCTCGCGTACACCGCGCTCTCCGTGGGCCCCGGCGACGAGGTGATCTGCCCGAGCCTCACGTTCGTGGCGACCGCCAACGCCGCGCTCCTGTGCGGCGCCAACGTGGTGCTCGCCGACATCGTCGGCGACGACGACCTCGGCGTCGATCCCGCCGACATCGTCCGCAAGATCACCCCGAGGACGCGGGCGATCGCGGTCGTCCATTACGCCGGCTACCCCTGCGACATGGACGCGATCTCCGCGATCGCGGCCGAGCGGGGGCTCGCGGTGGTCGAGGACGCGGCGCACGCGCCGCTCGCGAGCTACCGGGGCAGGGCGCTCGGGACGCTGGGGGACGTCGGCTGCCTGAGCTTCTTCTCGAACAAGAACCTCGCGGTGGGCGAGGGGGGCGCCGTGATCGCGAGGGACGACGCGCTCCACGCGCGCATGCGGCTCCTCCGCGCGCACGGGATGACGACGCTCACCCTCGATCGGCACAAGGGGCACGCGTTCACCTACGACGTCGTGGAGGCGGGCATGAACTACCGCATCGACGAGATCCGCAGCGCCATCGGCCTCGTGCAGCTCGGCCGGCTCGCGGCGGGAAACGCGCGTCGGCGCGCGCTCGCGGCGCGCTACCACGAGCGCCTCGCCGGGGTGCGGGGCCTCGGGCTGCCGTACCGCGACTTCTACGCGCGCGGGCTGGGGGAGAGCGCGCACCACCTCATGCCGGTGCTCCTGCCCGAGGGCACCTCGCGCGAGGCCGTGATGGAGGCCATGAAGGCGCGCGGGATCCAGACGAGCGTGCACTACACGCCGATCCACCGCTTCTCGCACCACGGCGCCTCCGAACGGGTGCGCAAGGAGGGGCTCTCGCGGACGGACGCGATCGCGGGCCGCCAGCTCACGCTGCCGCTCCACCCGCGCATGCCCGACGCCGACGTCGACGCCGTGTGCGAGGCGCTCGCCGCGTCACTCGGGTAGGTACCGCTGCCGGTTCTTCTCGAACTCGTCCTGCGCCTCGGCGAAGTCGTCGCTCCTTCCGATGTCGAGCCAGTGGCCCCGGAAGGGGAAGGTGGCGACCGGCTCGCCGGCGCCGAGCAGCGCGTGCATCAGGTCGTCGAACCCGAACGGCCGGCCCTCGGGGATGAAGCGCAGCACGCCGCGGCTCATCGCGTAGATGCCCATGCTGACCCAGAACGTGTACGTCGGCTTCTCGCGGAAGCTGACGACGCGCCCGTCGGGGCCGAGGTCGAGCACGCCCAGGTCGATCTTCGAGGCGCGCTCGCAGACGGCGACGGTGAGGGGCGATCCGGTCGACTCGCCCGTCCGGTGGAGCGCCGTGAAGTCGAGATCGCTGAGGATGTCGCCGTTCATCACGAGGAAGCGCTCCGGCAGGTCCCGCTCGATGACCCGGAGCGGACCCACGGTCCCGAGCGGCGTGTCCTCGCGCTGGTAGGAGATGCGCAGCCCGTATCGGCTCCCCTCGCCGACGACCGCCTCGATGAGCGCGGCCTGGTGGCCGACGCACATCACGACGTCGGTGACCCCCGCCCGGGCCAGCTGCCGGAGGAGGATCTCGACGATCGTGTGATCCCCGATCGGCATCAACGGCTTCGGAATAAGCGCGGTGTAGGGGCGGAGCCGGGAGCCTTTGCCGCCGGCAAGCACGACTGCCTTCATGCGGTGACGTATACCCACGCGCTGCCCCGACGGGGTACCATTCCGCAGAATTTCACGCTCGCCCGGCCTGCAGCGTCCTCTCCGATTGACTCTCTTCGGGCTGCTCTATTACTGGTTGGAGAGCGTCCCGCGGCAGGTCAGCCCCGGCGTGGGGCGATTCACCCTTCACAGGCGACTTGGGCAGCAATCATGACGATGGTACCTCCCTCCCGTACCCCCGCCAGGAAGCGCCGGAAGCTCGGATATCGAGGCAGCGGCACCTTCGCCATGTGCAGCGCCGGCCCGCACCCGGGCGGTCCGCTCTTCCGGCAGCTGTGCACGCTCGCTGACCGCTTCAACGCCTGCGAGGACGATCCGGCCGCGGCGCAGATCGGGAGCGTGCTCTCGCTGCTCGCCCTCTACGCGACCAAGCCGAACGACCGGGATTTCCGGTTGCCGTTCGGCTCTTTCGTCATGGATCTCGCCCTGGCCGACGAGGCGCGCGCTCGGGCGCCGGGCGCCGGGCCCATCCCGTACGGGCGCCTGCTGCTCGCTCGCTGACCTGGGCTTCATGAGCACGCGAGAGCTACCGACACGCCCAGCGGGGCGCAGCAAGCGGACGGCATCGGCCTCGGTGGTGCTCATCGTGAGCGCCAGCGAGCAGCTCGCGGAGCGTTGCCGGCGGCTGGTCTTCGTCGAGGGCGCCGACCTGCTCGCGTGCGATCTCGTGTCGCTGCGCGGCAGCGCGGCATGGCTGAACCCGCTGGCCATCGTGATGACCCAGGACGTGCGGGCGTTCGACCCGGAAGGGTTCATCGAGCTGTCGCGGCGCATCGGCGCCGAGCTCGTGGTGCTCCCCTCCGAGAGCGTGCCGGATACACAGCTCGCCGCGATGATCACGGCGGCGCTGGACATCGCCCAGCGCCGCCGGACCGACTGACGGCGACGAGCCGCGGTCGAGGCCGCGTCAGTCGCGCGGCGGGAGGACGTCGCCGGATCGGCTCGCCCGCAGGCACCCCTCGTCGAGGCCGAGCTTGCACGCCTTCGTGAACAGCTCGACCGCCTTCCGGTCGTCGCGCTGCACGCCCTCACCCTCCGCGTGGAGGTGCCCGAGCTCGACGCACGCGTGGGCGTTCCCGCGCTCGCAGATGCGCTGGAACAGCGCCGCCGCGCGACCGGGATCGGCGCTCGCGCCCTGGCCGTGGAGGTAGGCCCTGCCTGCCGCGAGGCACCCGAGGTTCGCGCCCGCGTGGCACGCGCGCGCGTGCCAGTAGAGCGCCGCCTCGTCCGCTTCGCTCGCCCCGCCGGCGCCGTCCGCGCGCGCGAGCCGATCGTGGTAGGCGTCGCCGAGCCGCAAGCAGCCGCGCGCGCTCCCCTCCGCGCACGCCTTCTCGAACAGCGTCATCGCTCGCTCCACATCGATCGAGACGATCGCTCCACCCAGGTACATCGAACCCAGCGTCACGCAGTCCTCGATCTGGTGGTCGGCGCAGCCGTTCGTGCAGCCGACGAGATCGTCCGCCTCGCAGGGCAGCCGCAGCGGCGGCGGGGCCGCCTCGGCGCTCACCGCGGTCCGCGGGGTCGCCGCGCGCCCCTCGGGTGCAGGTCGACCCGGCTCGGCGGGGCGCCGCGCCGCGGTCGCGCTGCTGCAGCCGCAGAGGAAGAGCGCGCCGAGGAGCGGCGGGGCGAGTTCGCGCACGTGCATGCTCGAACTCATGACACACAGGGAGCGCTCTCCCAATGCCGCCCATCGGGCGCGTTCAGCGCCGCCGCGTTTGCCCCGGGCGCGCGGGTTTGCCCCGGGCGCGCGGGGTACGGGGACGCTCCAGGGCTGGTCCCGCGCCGGGCCTCGGTGTACACGGGGCCGATGCCCCAGATGAGCCCTCCTCCGCTGCAAACGCTTGATGAGCCGAACCTCGAGGCGCTCGTCGAGCTGATGTTCCTCGCGGCGTTCGCCGACGGCGAGTTCAGCCCGGAGGAGAAGATCCATTTCGCCCGGAGCGTAGAGTCGCTCACGGATCGACGGATCCCGCAGAGCACAATGGACACGCTCCTCCAGAGCGTGGTGGAGCAGCTCCACAGGGAGGGCCGCGCGGCCCGGCTCGCGTCGCTCAAGGAGCGGCTGGCCAGCCCGCAGGCCCGGAAGGTCGCCTTCTTCCTGGCCGCTCAGGTCGTGGTCGCCGACGGGATCGTCAGGAGCAGCGAGCGCGAGCTCTTGCTCGACGTGGCCGCGGCGCTCGAGCTCGATCAGGCCGAGGCCGCGGAGATCGTGCGGAAGCTCGCCGCTTCATGAGCGGCCGGCCGCCCTCGGCGCTCCGCGTCCGGGGCGCCATGGACGCCCCCTGCGCCGCGAAGGCGGGCTGCTGCGCGGGGCGAGCGTGGCGGGGTGAACGGGCGCCGGCGTTTTCGGTTACGATGGCCTCGCCGTGACCTGGTCCTCGACTGGCAGTTTCCTGATCCCGTTTCCGGTGCCGGGCTCAGCGCTGACCTCCACCCGGGGGACGTACGTGATCGGGGCGCTCATCGGCGACGGGCAGTATGGCTCGGTGTACGAGTGCAGCGGGCCGTTCGATCAGGTGTACGCCCTGAAGATGCTGCGGCCGGCGAACAAGCCCTACCAGGTCGTCAAGGAAGAGTGGTCGCGCGAGATGCTCCGCCTGGAGAGCTTCCGCCATCCGAACATCGTCTACATCCACGACGCGTTCGAGGTGAACTACCTGTTCTACCTGGCGCTCGAGCGGTGCGACACGAGCCTCCGGGCGCTGCTCGGCGCCCCGTTCCAGCCGTCGCTGCTCCTGGAGCTCTCGCGCCAGCTGCTGATGACGCTGCAGTACCTGCACGACAACGGCGTCGTGCACGCCGATCTGCACGCGGGCAACGTGCTGATCTCGCAGCTCGACCACAGGCCGCTCGTCAAGCTCACCGACTTCGGCGTGGCGCACCAGCTCGACGGCGTCACCCGCTGGTTCCGCCCGCAGGTCGCGAACCCGAAGATCCTCGTGCCGGAGCTCGTGACGGCGGGCTACACGACGACGCAGAGCGACCTCTACCAGCTCGGCCTGCTCATGTACCAGATGCACACCGGGCAACCGGCGATCGACGTGAACGTCGCCTACGAGGAGATCACGCGGCAGATCGCCGAGGGCACCCCCCGGCAGAAGGCCGAGGCGCTCGGCACGCCGCTCAGCCAGGTGATCGCCAAGCTGCTGCGCCGCCGCGACGCCTACCGCTACCACTCCGCGCGCGATGTCTGGGACGATCTGCGCCAGCTCCGCTGGGCGTAGCGCGATCTCCGCTGCGTCCCGCGCGCGTTCCGGGCTAGATCTCGCGGCATGATCGCCGCCGCAACCCCACGCGTCGTCTCGCTCACGCCCGCGGTCTTCCACCTGCCGGACGCGGTGAACCAGGTCTCCCGCACCTACGGGGAGAGCCCGATCGTCCCGCGTGGCCCCCGGCTCCGGCCGCTGCTCGACAGGGCCCGGCACGGCATCGTCGAGGCCCTCGGCGCGCCCGGCTACGAGGCCATCCTGCTCACGGGCTCGGGATCGACCTCCATGGCCGCCGTGCTCGGCTCCTGCTTGCGGCGCGACGAGCGGCTCCTCGTCGTCCGGAACGGCGCCTACGGCGACCGGATCTTCGAGTACGCCGCCACGCTCGGCCAGCCGGCGGTCGACATGTGCCTGCCCTACGGCGAGAGGCCGGACCTCGCGAAGATCGAGGCCATCCTGGCGGCGGACGAGGTCGACGCGGTGGCCATGGTCTACGGGGGCACGTCGACGTGCACGTTGAACCCCGTGCCCGAGGTCGGCGCGCTCGCCCGGAAGTACGGCAAGAAGCTCCTCGTCGACGGCATCAGCGCGCTCTTCGTCGAGCCGCTGGCCCTCGAGGGCTCAGGCATCGCCGCCGTCATGGGCTCGTGCAACAAGGGCCTCCACAGCCACCCCAACCTGACGGTAGCGCTGGTCCGCAAGGACCTGCTCGCCGAGATGGAGCGGATCCCCGCCCGCGTCCCGAGCCTGGAGCTCCACAAGACGTGGCGCGCCCAGCAGGGCGGCGCGCACCCGTACACGATCGATCCGATGAGCCTCTGCCAGGTGATCGCGGCGCTGGATCACCTCGCCGCGACCGGCGGCGTCGCCGGGCGTCACGCCGTGTACCAGGCGCGCTGCGCGATCCTGCGCCCCGGCTACGAGCGCCTCGGGCTGACGATCGCGCGCTGGGAGAACATGCCGCTCCAGTCGATCGGGACGGCGCTGCACATCCCGGCCGGGCGGACCTATGACGAGATGGCGAGCCGGCTCGCCAGCGAGCCGGTCGATGGGCACGTGTTCGAGATCTACGCGGCCCAGGGGAAGCTCTCGGACCGGCTGTTCCGGATCTTCCACATGGGCGAGTACCCGCTCGAGGCCTACGAGATCTTCCTCAAGGCGCTCGCGCGCGTCGTCTGAGCGCGGCGCCCGCGGCTTACTCCGCGCGGCGCCCGCGGCTTACTTCGCGCGGCCGCCCGCGGCTCACTTCGCCTCCTTGGGCGCCTCCTTCTTCTCGGCCGGCGCCGCGGGCTTGTTGCCCTTGGCCGCCTTGTCGCCCGCGGGCTTGGCCGCCTTGTCGGCCGTGGTCTTCCCGGCCTTGTCCTCCCCGGCCGCGTCCTTCGCCGCGTCGCCGACGCCGAGCAGCTCGATGTCGAAGACCAGCGTCGCCTTGGCCGGGATCTTCGGCGGGCTGCCCGCGTCGCCGTAGGCGAGGCGGGAGGGGATCGTGAGCTTGCGCTTGCCGCCCACCTTCATCCCGGCCACGCCCTGGTCCCAGCCCTTGATGACCTCCGACGCGCCGAGCGTGAACTCGAACGGCTCGCGGCCGACGGAGGAGTCGAACTCGGCGTTGTTCTTCAGCAGGCGCCCCGTGTAGTGGACGCGAACTTTGTCGCCGTCCTTCGCCTCCGGGCCGGTGCCCACGACGGTGTCTTCCTTGATGAGATCGGCGGGCTCCGGCTCGGCGGGCTTCACCGCCGGCACGGCGCTGCCCGGCGGCAGATCCGGCTCGGGGACCTTCTCCTCGCAGCCCGCGACCGGGCCGAGGAGGACAGCGCAGGAGATGGCGATGACGATCTGGAGAGGCTTCATGGCGCCACGTATTACGCACCCAGCGCGGGGCGATCAACGGTCACCCGCCGCGCCCGGGGCCTCCTGGCCGTCCGGGTTTCCGTTGCAGCGCTCCGGCCCGCGCGGTTAGGGTGCGGCCACCTTGGCTCGCGCGTTCTCCGTCGCTGCCCTGGCGATCGCCGAGGGGGGCGCCAATGCCGTTGGCGCGGTGCGCTTCACCTGCGCCGAGGCGGAGCTCGAGGTCGAGCTGGTCCGCGTCGCCGGCTACGCCGAGGGGTTCGCCCTGGGCGCCGTGGCGGCGCCGGTCCGCTTCGGGGTGCCTTACACAGCGATCCGCGGCCTCTTCCGGCGCGGCAAGGCGCTCTGCGTGGCGCTCGATCCGTCCGCGTGCTCGCCGCACAACTGCTTCGTCCTCGCGCGCTTCGAGGGCGATCTGCCCGGCGTGCCCGGCGTGACCTCGCCGGCGGCGATGGAGGCGATGGAGAGCGCCTACCGCGCGCGCCTCAACGCCCGCATGGCGAGCTGGATCGCGCCGGCGCCGCTCGGCGTGCTCGCGGCCGCTCTGTCCCCCGACTATCTCGCGAGCGGCCCGCTCGGGACCGCGTCGCTCGCGTGCCTCGTCGCGCTCGCGACCTGGCTCGCGCTGCGCTTCGTCGCGCGGCTCGCGACCTGGGGAGGGCCGCCCTCGGACCGCCTGCGCGACGCGCTCGTGGCGGAGATGTCGAGCCGCATGGGCTTCGCGTCGGAGCGGCTCGCGGCCTCGTCCCCCGGCTCGCCGGCTGCGCCCGTGTTCGCGCCCCGCCCGACGCCGCTCGGCGAGCGGCCGGGGCGCGAACAAAGGCGCGGTGTCGAGGAGGGGATCGACGCGCTCCCGCTCCGGGCCCGCGTGCTCGTGCCCGCGGCGCTCGCGGTGATCGGCATCGTGGCGACGATGGCGTTCGTGCAGCGGTTCGCGGCGCCCCGCGATCAGCCGCCGGCCGAGCGACAGGCGGCGCGCGGCGTCGGGCAGGCGACCCGCGGAGCCACCGCCGCGCTCCTCGCGAGCGAGGTCCGGGAGCGCGCCGAGCCGTCGTTCCCGCACTGCCTCTGCGATCGCGCCGACTCGCCGCTCTGGCGGACGGGGGTGCCGATCCTCAGCCTGCTCGGATCGACAGGGCCGGACGACGGCGCCGGGGTGATCGCGCCGATCCTGCGGCAGGAACGCGCGGACGACGACGCGGAGAGCGAGGCCGGCGCGGGGCAGGGCGACGCCGCCGGGGAGCCGGGCGACGCCGGGGTGGACCCGGGCGACGCGGGCCGGGACGGCGGCGCGACGCGGCCGGCGCGCGGCCGCTACGACTTCGAGCTCGCGGTCGTGAACAACAGCGGCGCGCCCGTCAGCGACTTCCGCGTGCTGCTCACGTTCGCGCGGCGCGATCTCCGCGGCGAGCGCGCCGGCATCACCGAGCGTGGGCTGTTCTGGGAAGGCGCGCTCGGGCCGGGGCGCGCGGTGAAGTGGCACGTCGAGGCGCCCGGCACGGAGGTGAAGATCGAGCCGGGCGTGACGGGCATGCTCGACGGCGAGACCGGCGTGGCGTCGCCCGACGCCTTCTTCCAGCTCACGCGCGCGCGCTACCGCGTGGTGCGCATCCACGCGGCGATGATGCTCGCCTGGCTCCGCGACCCGCGCGCCCGCGACGCGCTCGTGTCGCTCCTGCCCGCCGCGCCCGCGGAGGAGGCGATGCTCGGCCGGATCCGGCGCGCGACGGCCGATGTCATCCCCTGCTCGGCCGCGGTCGTCGAGGGGCGGCTTCGCGCGTGCCTCTTCAACGGCGGCGTGAATCCGGTGCGCGGCGTCACGCTGCGCGAGGTCGCGGCAGGCGAGGGCAGCGCGCCGCGCTCCTGGCCCGTCGCGGCGACCTTGCCGGTGCACGAGGGGGTGGAGGTGACGCTGCCCCTCGAGGGGAGCGCGGCGCCCGAGGAGCTCGAGGTGGTCCCGCAGGACCGATGAGCCGATGATGGGGGGATGAAGAGAGGCTTCAGGGCCGCGGTCGCCCTGGGCACCCCGCTCGCCGCCGCGCTGGGGCTGCTCGCGGGGGCCCGCGAGGCCGCCGCGTGGGCGCCGCTCGATCTCGAGGTCGTCCCCCGCTGGCGCGAGCTGCCGGTCGGCTACCACATCAACGGGGGGACGATCCCGGGGCCGCTCTCCAGCTTCGCTGCTGCCAGCATCGAGGCCGGCTTCGCGGCGTGGTCGAGCCCCGGATGCACGGCGTGGGAGGCCGATCTCCTCGGCGACACGGACGACGGCTACGACTTCGACGACGGCAAGAGCGTGTTCCTCTGGATCAGCGACAGCTGGCCTGGCGAGCTCGGGCAAGCCGGCTCGGTCATCGCGGTCACGATGCCGGTCTGGGATCCCGACGGCGTCATCGGCGAGGCCGACATGATCTTCAACAACGTCGGCTTCTGCTGGGACGACACGGGCGAAGGAGACTGCATCGATGTGCGGTCGATCGCGACGCACGAAGAAGGGCACTTCCTTGGCCTCGGCCACACGAACGTGCGCGGCGCGACGATGCTGGGGTTCTACCCGGGCGGCACGTCGGCGCGCACGATCGAGGACGACGACATCGAAGGCGTCTGCGCGCTCTACCCGATCGCCGGGACGGGCGCCGCGAGCTCGGGCGGCGGCGGCTTCGGCGCGGGCGCGACGGCGACCTCGGGCGCATCGGGCGGCGCGGCGTCGGGGAGCGAGGACGCGCCGAAGAGCGGCAATGGGGACGAGGCCGAGGGCGACGCCGGCTGCTCCTGTTCGGGCGCTGGCCAGCCGCCGAGCGCTCCCGGCGCCCTGCCGATGACGGCGCTCGGCGCGCTGCTGGCCCTCTGGTGCAGGCGGCCGCGCCAGACCCTGCGCGAGCGGCAGCAATCGGGCCGGGCAGGAGGGCGGGCCGCCCGCGTTGTCGCGCGGACGGGTGCGCTTTACAACCCAGCGCAGCCGGGGCAAACGTGCCGCCATGCCCGAGCCGAGCACCGCAGCGTTCGAGGCGGAGGTCGCGTGTGCCCTCCGCTCCCTTGAGGCCGAAAGCACCGTTCCCGCCCTCGATCCGCTCGGCGATCCGGCCGGGGCGGCGTGCGCGCTCTCGGCGGAGGGCGCCGACGCGCCGCTGATCCTCCGGGTCGCGCCCGAGCTTGGCGCGCTGCGGCGGGAGCAGGATACGGGCTTCGGCCCGGCGCCGCGGGACCCCGTGTGGCTCCGGATCGAGCGCGGCGCGAGCGTCGTCCGGCTCGCGCCGCTGAGGCTCGCGGGCGCCCGCCACGCGCGGCCCCAGGCAGGCGGCGCGGAGGCCAGCGCGGGCGCGGCCGGGGAGGGGACGGCCGAGCCTCGCGACGCGGTGGGCGTCCAGGTGATCTCGGAGCGGCGCCCGTGCTGCGGCGCACCCGCGTGCGCGCGCGAGCGGACCTACGTCGCCGCCTGGCTCGCGCTCGCCGGGCCCGCGCGCGCCACGGAGGCGCGGCGCCTGCTCGTCGCCGAGGCGCAGGATCTCGAGGCCGAGCGCGCGGAGGCGCTCGTCGAGGCGGTGGCGGCGCCGCTCGCGACTGCGCTGGGCGTCCCGCTGGAGACGGCGCGGGGGACCGAGCCGCCCGGCGCCATCGCGCCGCGGCCCCTCCCGGAGCCCGCGCCGACGCCGCTGCCAGCGCTGCCGGCCGCCGCGCTGTCGCGGTTCGCGATCCGGAGCGAGGGCGAGCTCCTCGTCTTGCGGGACCACGCGAGCCACGGCCCGCGCGGCTCCGCGGCCCGCAACGCGCTCATCGGGGCCGCGCTGCTGCTCGCCGCGCTCGCGCTCTGGATCCAGGTCATGCGGAGCGTCTCCGCGGGGGACAGCGGCATTGCCATCGGCGTCGGCAGCGCCGCCGCGCTGCTCTCGCTCGCAGGCTACGCCTTCCTGGGCGTCGCCAGGTTCTCGTCCCGTTACGCAGCGCGCTCCGCCCCGGTCGTGTCGTTCGGCCCGGGCCGCTTCGTCGTCGCCCCCTGGGTGAGCCGCACCGGCGCGATCGACCTGCGCCCCGAGGGCCGGCTCGGGGCGGCCGTCTCCGCCGGGGAGGTCCGCGACATCCGCGTGCTCCCGCGCGGCGACCGGTTCGCGGTCGAGATCGACACCGACCACGGGCCCATCGACGCCCTCCTCACCGAGCGTGAGGACGTCGCGCGCTACTGGCGGGACGCGATGGATCGCGCCGTCGCCTCGGTGCGCCACGCCGGCGGCCCCTCCGCCAAGCAGCGCCTCCGGGCGCGCGCCCAGGCACAGCAGGCCTCCGCGGCGGGCTGAGCCTTACCGGCGCTCGTCGCCTGCGAGGGGCGTACGCAAAAAGATGTCCGGCACGGGACCGCTCGAGTGTCGTAGGGGCGGACGCTCTCAACCTCGGACGCCCTGAACCTCGGTCGCAACCTCGGTCGGACGCCGGACGCCCCTCAACCTGGGTCGGACGCCGGACGGACGCCCTGAACCTCAGACGCCCTGAACCTCGGTCGGGCACCCTGAACCTCAGACGCCCTGAACCTCGGTCGGGCACCCTGTCGGGCACCCTCACCCCCGCCCTCAACCTGGGTCGGACGCCCACCATTGCGCGCTGGACCCATCAATTCCCCCTTGTGCGCCGCTCCTTTTCGTATAATGAACAAGTTCAGTGAACGCGTTCACTCAAAAGCCCGGCAGGCGCGACGCCCAGAAGGACGCGACGCGCGCCCGGATCCTCGAGGCCGCGCGCGACCACTTCGAGCGCCACGGTTTCGAGGCCGCCAACGTCCGCTCCATCGCCGCGGACGCCGGCGTGGCAGCCGGCACGGTCCTCCTCCACTTCGCCGACAAGCGCGACCTGCTTCACGCCGCGCTGTTCGACGACCTCGCCGCCACCGCGGCCGAGGCCATCGGCGACGAGGAGCCCGGCCCCCTCGAGCAGCGGCTCCACCGCCTCGGGGCCGCCTTCTTCGCGTACTACGCCCGCCGGCCGGCCCTCTCGAAGACGCTGCTCCGCGACGCGCTGTTCGCCGACCCGCCCTGGCAGGCCCGCTTCACCGAGCAGGTCGCCGCCGTGCACGGCCGCGTCGTCGAGCTCTTCAACGCCGCCCGCGCGCAGGGCGAGGTCGCCGACGACGCCGACCCCGCGCTCTTCGGCGTCGCCTTCTTCTCCTTCTACTACTTCGCGCTGATCGCCTGGGCCCAGGGCGCGCACCCGTCGCCCATCGCCCTGCTCGATCGGCTCGTCGCTCAGCACCTTTGCGGCCTCCGCCCCGCAGCCAACGTCAGGAGGGCTCGATGACGTCATCCATCATGTTCCGCAGTCCAGAGGCGCGCGCGCGCATCGCGGCGTGGTTCGACAGGTTCCACGAGAAGCTCCCGGTCCCGGCCCGATCGCGCGAGGTCTCGACCCGCTTCGGCGCCACGCACGTCCTCGTCGCCGGCCCCGAGGACGCCCCGCCGCTCGTCTGCCTGCACGGCGCGCTCGCCAGCTCCGCGCACCTCATGCCCGAGCTCGGCCCGCTCCTCACGCGCTACCGCGTCCACGTCGTCGACGTCATCGGCCAGTCCGTCAAGAGCGCCGACGTCCGCCTGCCGATCGACGGGCCCGCCTACGCCGAGTGGCTCACCGACGTCCTCGACGCGCTCGGCCTCGCGCGCACCCACCTCCTCGGCGTGAGCTGGGGCGGCTTCGCGGCCCTGCGCATGGCCCAGGCCGCGCCCGCCCGCATCGACCGGCTCGTCCTGATCGTGCCGGCGGCCCTGGTGTCGGGCTCGGCGTGGCAAGGCCTCACCCGCATCGCGATCCCGATGGCCCTCTACCGCGCCTTCCCCTCGGAAGAGCGCCTCGCGCGCCTCGTCTCCGGGCTGTTCTCCACGCACGACGACATGTGGTGCTCCTACTTCGGCGACGCCGTGCGCAGCTACCGGCTCGATTTCCGCCCGCCCCCGCTCGCAACACCCGCGTCCCTCGCCGGGTTCACGCGGCCCGCGCTCGTGTTCGGCGCCGACGACGACGTGAGCTTCCCCGGCGCGAAGCTGCTGGCGCGCGCGAAGGAGCTCCTGCCGCGCGCCGAGACCGAGCTGCTCGAGGGGTGCCGCCACTCGCCCCCCACCGACGACGCCTTCCGCGCGCGGCTCTGCGAGCGGATCGCGCGCTTCCTCGGGAGCGACGCCGCGCGTGACGCCGCCGACGTCGCGCCGCCCCCCGCGCCCCCCGGGCTCGTCGCGCCGGTCGCTTGACCCCGCGCCGCGCTCCCGCCCGCGAGCGCCCCTCAGTGCCCCGACACGTCGTCGACCTGCGCAAAGGCCCGGATGAGGCGCTCGCGCGCCCGCGCCGACAGCGGCGGCGCCTCGATCGATCGCACGTTCTCCAGGAGGTGCTCCACGCTGCTCGTCCCCGACAGGATCACGTGCGCCCCGGGCTCGTCCCTGCAGAAGCGGTACGCCGCGTCCGGGAGCGACGAGGCGCCCTCTCCTTCCAGGAGACGCTCAAGCCCCTCGTCGCCGAGCTCGGGCGACACCTTGCCCCGCGCCGCCAGGTCGGCGAGCAGCTCCCGCAGCCGCGCGGACCGGCTCAGCGCGCGCCGGACCGCGAACATGATCAGCGTCCCGATGTCCTTCGCCCGCGTCAGCGGGAACACCCTCGCTCGCGCCGACTGGTTCAGGAGGTTGAACCCGACCATCACGACGTCCCACACATCGTCGAGGAGCGCCTGCTCGAGCATCGCGTGCGTCGGATCGGCGGCGAACGCCTCCGTGATGCCGAGGAAGCGGATCTTGCCCTGCTCGCGCAGGCGCAGCAGCACGGGGACGATCCGCTCGCGCAGATCGGCGTACTGGTGCGGCAGTACCCCGTGCAGATGGTAGACGTCGACGTGATCCGTGCCGAGCCGCTCGAGGCTCGCATGCAGCGACGACACCACGTCTTCCTGCCGGAGCGGCGCCTCGAGGCGCGTCGTCTTCTTCGTCGAGAGCACGACGCTGTCGCGCGGCACCTCGCGGAGCGCCTTCCCGACGAGCCCCTCGGTCCCGTACGCCTCCGCCGTGTCGATGAAGCTCACGCCGCGCTCGATGGCCGCACGGACGAGCCGGAGCGACTCGGCCTCCGCGATGCGCCCTGACCCGAGCCGGCTGTCGCCGCCCGCACCCAGGCCGAGCACGCTGACCTCGAGGCCGGTCCGGCCCAGGATGATTCGATTCACGGTCGTCCTCTCCCTCGATGAACGGTGAGCTTCACGGAGCCCACGCCGGGCGCGGGCTCACTCCTTCGGGGCGACCTTCCATGACGTGAACCGCCGCTCGACGCGCATGAGCAGGTGATTGAACGTCAGCCCGAGCGCCGTGATCGTCAAGATGCCGACATACATGCTCGGGATCTGGAAATTGTATTGCGCGTAGATGATCAGGTATCCGAGCCCCGCCTTGGCCCCGATCATCTCCGCCGCCACGAGGACGAGCAGCGAGTACGCGCCCGCCAGGCGGATACCCACGAAGATCGTCGGGACGGCGGCCGGCAGGATGACCTTGCGGAACAGCTGGAGCGGCGACAGCCCCATCGTGCGCGCCGACTTGATGAGCAGCGGATCGACCCCGCGCACCCCGCTGATCGTGTTGAGCAGGATCGGCCAGGTGCACGAGTAGATGACGAGCGCGATCTTGGAGGCCTCCCCGATCCCGAGCAGCAGCAGGAACACGGGCAGGAGCGCGAGCGCGGCCGTGTTGCGCAGCACCTCGAGCAGCGGATTGAGCGCGTCCGCCACGCCCTTGTACCACCCGATCGCGAGCCCGAGCGGCACGCCCACCGAGATCGCCAGCGTGAAGCCGACGAGAGAGCGCGACAGGCTCGCCTTGATGTGGCTCAGGAGCTGCCCGTTCTGGAGGAGCTGCCACCCGGTCCCCAGCACCTCGGACAGCGGCGGCAGGAACGCCGCCTCCACGAGGCCCACCCGCGGCGCCGTCTCCCACAGGGCGGCGACCGCGAGGAGGATCCCCGTGCGCGCGACGGCGCGGCCGAACCACCGCGCCGCGTCGCCCACGAGCTGCCCTTGCTGCGACTCCTCGGGCAGCGGAATCGATTGCTCCAGGCTAGCCATTGACCGCCACCACGCCCGCCACGGGGCGGCTCTCCGCCGCGCGCTTCTGTCGCTTGCTCCGCTCCTGCTCCTCGGCCTTCAGCACCTCCTCGCGCAGCAGCGTCCAGATCTCGTGCCGCAGCCTGCCGAACTCGGGAGTCGACCGCGCGTCCTCATAGCCCCGGATCTCCTCCGGGATGTCGATCACCCGCTTCACGCGGCCGGGCCGGGACGTCATGATCGCCACCCGCTGCCCGAGGAACACCGCCTCGTCGATGCTGTGCGTGATGAACAGGATCGTCTTTCGCGACTTCTCCCAGATCCGGAGCAGCTCGGCCTGCAGCGACTCGCGCGTCTGCGCGTCCAGCGCCGCGAACGGCTCGTCCATCATCAGCACCTCCGGGTCGTAGGCGAGGCTCCTCGCGATGGCCACCCGCTGCTTCATGCCGCCCGACAGCTCGTGCGGATACCGATCCTCGAAGCCGGAGAGGCTGACCAGATCCAGGTAATCCTGCGCGATCTCCTTGCGCCGGCTCTCCGGGATGCCCTTGGCCTCGAGCCCGAACTCGACGTTCTCGCGCGCCGTCCGCCACGGGAACAGCGCGTACTGCTGGAACACGATCCCCCGATCGAGGGCAGGGCCCGTGATCGGCTTGCCGTCGAGCAGGAGCTTGCCGCTGGATGGCTTCGACAGGCCGCCGAGCAGATCGATGAGCGTCGACTTGCCGCACCCGCTCGGCCCGACGAGGACCATCAGCTCGCCGGCCCTCACGTCGAGGTTGAGGTCCTCGATGGCCGTGAACCGCGCGTCCTCCTTGGTCCCCGCCGGCCCCTTGACGGCGAATGTCTTGCTCACGTTGTGGAACTGGATCTTGTTGCTCATGGCTCCTCCTGCTCCCGAACCTCGACGAGGGTGGGCCCCTTCACGGACCGCCCTTCCAAAACGGGTCGAACTCGCTGTACGGCTCGTCAAATCCCGCCATCCGGTGCGCACCGTCGCACCGCCATGAGGCCCATTCAGGCGCGGTCGTGGAGCGCCATCCTCGACCGTTCCGGTGGCGTTGAGCACGCCGCGTACCAAGTGTGAGCCGGCTCCGCAGACGCAAATCCGCTATAACAGATGGCGGCCTGCTGCTGGGGCAGCAGGCGCTTGCTCGAGGAGTGTTGCTACAGCAACAGTGGATCCGTCCTTACGAACCAGGGCGGTCTGCGGACGGTTTGATGGGGACGCATGACAGTTATTTCGACGAGCGGGGAACGCCCGGGGTAAATTTCCACCCATGACCGCCGCCACCACTTCATGGGGAGAAGTCGACGCTGAGAAACTCGCGGGCAAACGCGCACGCCTCTTCGAACGGGCGCCGGTCGCGATCGTCCAGTACGGCAAGGAGCTCACGATCGAGGACTGGAACGGCGCGGCCGAGCGCCTGCTCGGCCACGCGCGGAACGAGGCGCTCGGCCAGCGCGTGGACGAGCTCCTGCCGGCGTCCGGCAGCCCCGACGCGTGGCGGCGGCTCCTCGCGGAGGACGGGGCGGCCCCCCGGGTGTGGAGCCACGTCAGGAAGGGCGGCGCCGTGGTGAGCGTCGAGTGGCACCACGAGCGCATCCTCGACGAGCACGGAGAGGTCGTCGGCGTCGGCGTGTTCGGGCAGGACGTGACGGAGCGGATCGAGCAGACCCGTCGCCACCATCAGAGAGAGGTGATCCTGAAGGCCATCACGCAGTCGCTCCCGATCATCGTCTGGGCGATCGACCGCGAGGGGAACTTCACGTGCCACGAGGGCAAGGCGCTCGAGGGCATCGGGCTCCAGCAGGGCGCGCACATCGGCAAGAACTTGTTCGACCTCTACGCGAGCAACCCGCACGGGTGCGAGATGGTGCGGCGGGCGCTCGCGGGCGAAGCGAGCCACTCGGAGTCCCTGACGCACGGGGTGTACTGGGACAACTGGGAGATCCCCATGCGCGACGATCAGGGCGAGGTGTCCTCGGTCGTCGGCTTCACCCTCGATATCAGCAAGCCAAAGAACACCGAGCAGGAGCTCCGGTCCAGGCTGGAGCTCATCGAGCGGCAACAGCGGGTCATCCGCGACCTGTCGACTCCCATCATCCAGGTGTGGGAGGGCGTGCTGACCCTGCCGATGATCGGCGTGCTCGACAGCGCCAGGACAGCGGAGGTGATGGATACCCTGCTCGAGGCGATCGTCCGCACGGGCTCGCGCTTCGCCATCCTCGATCTCACCGGCGTCGAGCTGGTCGACACGAAGACCGCGAGCTACCTCCTCGATCTCGTCGGCGCGATCCGGCTGCTCGGCGCCGAGGGCATCGTGACGGGCATCCGGTCGAACGTCGCCCAGACCATCGTCAGCCTCGGGCTCGATCTGGCCAACATCACCACCCTCGGGAACCTCCGGGCGGCGCTGCAGTACTGCATCCGTCAGATGAGCAAGGAGCGCGCGGCCGGCGCGGCGCACGCCTCGCACCAGGGCGCTGCTCCGCGGCCCGCGTGACAGCGCCGCGCGGACGACCGCTCCGGCGCGGCGCTCCCTCGGCCTCCCTGCGAGCCCTCACGATCGCCGCGCTGGCTCAGGGCTTCGCCGTCCCCGCCGCCCCCATCGACTTGGCCAGCGCATCGACGACGACGCGGACCGCGGCGCGCGCGGGCGCCGCATAGACCGCGAAGCTGGCGCGCTTCGAGGCGCCGTACTCCGGCAGCACGCGCCGCAGCGCGCCGCTCTCGAGCTGATCCTGGACGACGTAGTCGGGGAGGTTCGCCAGGCCGAGGCCGGCGACCGCGGCGTCGCGCAGCGTGATCGTGTCGCTGGTGCGGAACGTGCCGCTCACCGGGACGACGCGCTCGCCCTCGGGGCCCACGAGCGTCCACCGGGCGACAGGCTCGAGGTTGAGCGTGATGCAGTCGTGGGCGGCCAGGTCCTCGAGGCAGCGCGGCGCTCCGTGGCGCCGCAGGTACCGCGGGCTCGCGCAGAGCACGCGCAGGTCGTCGGCGAGCCGCCGCGCGACGAGCGAAGCAGGGGAGATCTCGGCGGCCAGGCGCACCGCCACGTCGACGCGCTCGGCCACCAGATCGACGATGCGGTCGGTGAGGTCGAGATCGATGCGGAGCTCCGGGTACCTCGCGCGACAGGCCAGCACCGCGGGCGCGACGCGGATCGAGCCGAGGACCGTGGGCGCCGAGATGCGCAGCGTCCCGCGCGGCGTCCCGTCGAGATCGGCGACCGCCCGCCGCGCCTCCTCGATGTCCGAGAGGATCCGGTCTGCGCGCTCGGCGTACAGGTTCCCCGCCTCCGTGAGGCTCACGCGGCGCGTGGTGCGCCGGAGGAGCTGCGCGCCGAGGCGCTCCTCCAGCCGCGCGACCTGCTTGCTGACCGACGACGACGTGAGCCCGAGCGCCCTCGCCGCCGCCGAGAAGCTCTGCCGCCGCGCGACCTCGAGGAACGCCCTCATCTCGTCCAGGTGACCGCCCAGCGGATCCATCCCATTCGTTCCTTCCGCGACGCAATCCTCGTCGGCCGACCAGGATTATCACGCGCCTGCTCCAGATCTAGTTTCCTGGAGGACGAGGCGATCGCCTCGCCGTGAAGGAGGATCCATGCTCACCCAGGCTCGCGGGCACACGGGCGTCGCGCTGCTGCTCTTCATCCTGGCCGCCGCGCTGGTCGGAGATCGGCTCGCGGCGACGCCCCCGGCGCAGGGCGGGTCGACCCCGCCGAGCGCGCGGTACGACCTCGCGCAGATCGACCCGCAGGGCCGTGCGAACGGCGGGCCGCGCGCCGCCGGCGCCCTGGCGGCGGCTCAGGCCACCCGATCGATCGCCCCCTCCACGCCCTCCTGCTTGGAACAGTGCGCACAGCAGTAGAACGCCCCGCCGGCCTCGATGCCGTGCCCCACGATCCTGCAGGCGCAGTGGGCGCACACGGGCGCGAGCTTGTGAATCGCGCACTCGAAGCAATCGAACGTGTAGCTCGTGCCGCCCACCATGATCTGGAAGGCCTTGTCGTAGCTGTTGCCGCAGCAGTCACACGTGTTCATGGAAACCTCTCGACGGTTGGGTGATGACGTCACACCGCCGGCCGAGCGCGGCCGGCTCTCGCGAACGCGCCGGGCGGCTCGGTCGGTCGGTCCGACGCCGGAGGATCCTTGATCTCCGGGGGCCGCTCTCCGGGCTCGGGAGCAGGGGGCGGGGGGTCCCGGCGCGCCGGTTCGCCCGGATCGGGATCCCCTCGGGGAGGTTCGGGCGGCGCTGGATCCCGCGCCGGCGGGCCCTGCTCGGGCTCGCCGACCGGCGCGGGGCGGGGTGTGCCCCGGGACGGGGGCGGGGTCGCTGGCATTGATGTTCTCTCCCTCGCGCGTCCTCTCCTGAGCTCGTGTTGACGCGGTGCAAACAGGGCTGCACGAAGCGCGCCAGAGGCGCTCGCGAGCAGAGCGGCTCGGCAGGGCGACGCGCCGCGCCCGTTGCGGCTCGCCGAGGGGCGCGAGGGCGCGCATTCCTGTCACAGTGAGGCGTCGCTGGTTCGTCCCGCGACGGCGAGAGGCCCCGCGATCGCCGGGGCGGGCGCTCGTCGCAGGGACGCGCGCTCGCAGCGGGGCCCGTCCCGAACACGCGAGCGCGGGGCGAGCGCGTCGAGCGAGCGTGAGCAGAACCGATGGGCCCGCCCGTCGACCGTCAGCGCTTCACTTCGGGAGGAAATCGAGGATCTGCCCGAGCGCCTTGGTGAAGCTCGCCGCTTCCAGCACGTCGGGCAGCACAAGCACGCCGAGCACGCTGAGGCCGATGCCCATCAACGAGCCTCCGGCGATCACGCCCGCGCAGATGGCCTCGGTGTTCTCCGCGGCGAGCGCGTACCAGGGCCGCGCGGGCGGCGCGTCCGCGCGCCCGCCGGGCGCCGTCTCGCTGAGCCGCGTCTCCTGCTCGCGCTTCTTGCGCCAGAGCGCGGCGCGCCGCTCGAGCAGCCAGAAGAGGAACGAGCCGAGGAACATCGACCAGATATCGGTGAAGTTGAGGATGAACGCGAGCCCCAGCGCGACCGCGGAGAGGGGGAATCGGTTCTTCGTGACCTGCCGCGTGATCTCGACGAGGATCCCGACGATCGCCCCGACCACCACCGCGGACTTGGCGGTCGGGTGGAGGAAGTCGAGCCCCTTCATCAGCACCTCGGCGACGGCCTTCCACGTGAGCGCGCTCGGGACCGGCAGCCGCTCCGTCCCGTAGCGGCCGATGTCGCCCTGGATCAGCACGAGGTACCAGATGGGCACCGAGAGCACGAGCCCCGAGACCGTCCCGAGCACGTGCCCCATCGCCTGGTGGCGGGGCTTGCCGCCGAGCATGTAGCCCGGCTTGATATCCATCAGCAGGTTCGCGGTGTTGCTGGCGACCTCGGCGGTGACCCCGGCCGTCATCAGGTTCGTCGTGATGTTCTTCGGCGCGAGGGCGCCGTAGGTGAGCTGCGTCAGCTTGCCGAGCGCCCCGGTCGGGGTGATCGCCGTGATGGCCGTCGAGTTGACCGCGATGAGCGAGAAGATGAAGACGAGCGGGATCGCGAGCGCCCCGAGCCACCAGGAGATCCCGAACCAGAGCTGCCCGAGCACCACGATCACCGCGCCGACGACGGGTATGCCGATGATCGACAGCTTCACCGGAAGCTCGATGTCCGCGAGCACGTCGGTCGCTCCGCCCTTCTTGGTGAGGCCCTTGAACGCGTCGAGGATCACCTTCGGCTTGGAGAAGAAGGCGTAGAGAGACGACGTTGTCATGCACGCGACGCCGCCCCACAGCGCCCAGAGGGTGATCGCCCCGAACCCGAAATGCCCGTTCTTCGGCAGGATGATCCCGCGCTGGATCAGGATCGGCGCGAGGATCCAGTAGTTGAGGATCCCGCCGAGGAGGAGCGACACGCCGGTCCGGATGCCCATCAGGCCGCCCGTGGCGACGAAGATGATGCTCGTGTCGAACCGGATGGTGAGCTCGTTCAGGGGGGTGCCGCGGATGGCCGGCGAGATGCCCCAGCGCTTGAGCAGATCGGCGAAGCGCCCGCCATAGAGGAATTCGTCGTAGTAATGCGGGATGTTCCTTAGCGCGAAGAGCGCGCGCATCACCTTGTCGTCGCGGAGGAGCTCGAGCGCGGCGCTCAGGAGGCCGCCGCCGAGGAGGAGCTTCGCCTTGAAGAGGCCCTCCTTCTCGTCGCTCTCGTGCAGCGCGTCCATGACGACGCCGGCGGCCATCCCCTCGGGGAAGGGCTGCTGCTCGTCGTTGATGAAGCGCTTCTTCATCGGGAAGGCGAAGAGCACGCCGAGGATGGCGAGGACGAACATCCAGATCATCGCCCGGCCCATGGGGATGATCGTCGTCGTGACCATCGAATAGGCCGCGAGGCTCGTGAAGAGCGGCGCGTTCATGTAGCCGGCCGACGTCGCGATGGACTGCATCGCGTTGTTCTCGAGCACGGTCATGTCGCTGCCGAGGCCGAGCCTGGAGAGCACCTTGAAGAGCCCGAAGGCCAGGATCACGCTCGTGATCCCGACGCCGAGCGACCAGCCTGTGCGCGCGCCGATGTACAGGTTCGTGAGCGACAGGAACGCGCCGAGGAGCATGCCCGTGATGGCCGAGCGCCACGTGAGCTGGGGCATGTCGCCGCGGTAGACGTTCTTCAGCCACCATGCGTCCTTCTCTTCGAGCGACATGGTGTGAACCTGCTCTGGCGTGAGCTGTTTGATGGCCATTGCGCGGCGACCTCCTCGCACCTTGTACCATGGTGGGCGACGCGCCGTGCATCTCTTCCGCGAGGGCTGGCGGCGCAGATCTCGCCGATCCCCGCTCGAACCGTCACCCGCGCGCCCGCGGCCGAACCCGGCGAATCCACGCTGCGACGGAATTGCTGGCCCCGTGTCACGAGGCTCTCCCTGCAAGCCGGGTGGGTGATACCGTATCAACCACCTAATCCATGCGTCGAAGAGGTCGCGCTCACCCCGCGGCCTGCGGGCCTCATGGCGACGATGACGGCGCTTCGCTGGATGGGTACGAAGAAGCCAGAGGATGCGGCCGACTGCCGATCACGCCGAGCGGCGCTCTAGCGGCGCTGCCGCTGCTCGGCGATCGCCGCCGCGGCCTCCGCCTCCGCCTCCGCCTGGATGGCGACGTCGTCCGGCTGCGGCAGCGCCTGAACCGCAGGGAACCGCACGCCGAACACGCCAGCGCCCACGTTGACCGGCTCCATGCGCTCGCTCGTGGTCCGCGCGTCGAGCTCGACGATCCGGTTCACGGTGCGCTGCATGGCGATGGCGACGAACAGCCAGGTGATCGGGCCGGCCAGGATCTGGATGTACGGGATGACGCTCGCCACACACGCCGCGATGACCAGGCCCCGCGGCACGCCGTCGGGCATGCCCCGCAGGCGGCACTGCAGGTTCACGCGATCACAGAGCCGGAGGCCGTTCCAGAAGATCCAGTAGTAATTGAAGTACGGGGCGAAGTGCAGGCCGATGGCCTTCCCCACGGAGGGATCGTCGCGCTCGGCCTGGGGCAGCTGGGCGTGCATCGCGTTGAAGCGGACGAACGACACGATCCCGAACGTCACGACGTGCAGCAGCGCCGTGGCCCACACCGGAAACGCCTCGAGCCGATGCCGCGCGAGCGCGACCCGCTCGCCTGCGCCCAGCCCGGCCACGCCGCCGCGATACGTGTTCGAGGCAACAGGCTGCCCGCCGACGCGCTGCGCCAGCAGGGCGTGACGCATGGCCTCGTTCTGCCGGCGCAGGCGCTCGTTCTCGGCCTGCACGTCGTCGAGCTTGTCCGCGAGGGCGTCTCGATCGGAACGGAACACGCGGCAAGTATAGCGCCGCGCCCCCGCCCGGCAGGCCGAAGGTGAGGGCCGAGCGATCAGACCCCCATCGCGCGCGCGAGATCGAGAGCCGTGTCGCTCTCGGCGCAGCTCAGATGGGGTATCAGTCGCTGTCTCGGCCGCTGCCGGCGAACCCGTCTTCCCGGCGCGCGAAGAGCACGTTGAACGTCGTGAGCGTCCCGTAACAGCCCGTGATGTACGCCTGGAGCTGGACCTTCTCCGCGTCGCTCAGCCCCTCGTGCGCGTTGATCTTCTGCTCCAGCACGCGCAGCTTGTCGCGGAGCATCACGATCTTGTGGAAGAACACGTCGAGCGGGATGCGCTTCTCGGCCGTGCCCTCCTTCCCCGGCCGGAGCACGATCTCCCCGCCTTCCCAGCGGCCGCCCAGCTCCGCGCGGCCGACGCCGAGCTCCTCGGACAGCACCTCGCGCAGCACACGGCGGAACTCGTCGATATCCATGTCGATGTCGATCTCCCTTGGCAGCGGCGAACGGAAGGGCTGCGGCGCCGCGCTCTGCGGCGCCGCGCTCGGCCGGCGCTCCGGCGACGGGGCGCGCTCGGGCGCCCGCGGCCTGACGCCGGTGCCGCGCGGCTGGCCCGCCGCCCGGGGTGGCGGCGGCGGCGGCGGCGCGCCCTTGGCGCGGTAGCGGGCGCACGTCGCTGTCGCCTTGATCGGCGGCGGGTACACCTCGAGGGCGCACTCGCCGACGCGGCCGCGCGCTGGATCCTCGTGCACCCTGGTAAATGCCGCGCAGCTTCCGCACCGGCCCGCGTAATCGTTCACCGCGGCCGGACTGTACCAGCTTTGCGCGCGACCGGCAGCGCAATCTGGGCGCGAGCTGGCCAGGCGGCCCGCGCGCGACGTCCGGCTCCGGCTCGCCCGCCTTCCGGCTCCGGCCGGCGAACCGCCGCTGCTCGCCCGGCGGGGGGACCTGTCGGTCGCGGCCGCGAGCGCCGTGCCGGCGAGCCTCCCGGGATCATCCGGCCGACGTCGAGCCAGGACAAGCGATCTCTTCGCAGGCCCGCCTCCCGACCCTTGCTCACCCGTGTTGCGCAGTCGCGCAAGCGCTCGTCCGAAGCCCGCTGATGGCCTCGACCGCCGCCCGGGCCGCGCCAGCGCGATCCGGGGCCGGAGAGGGGCGATGGCCGGATGGACCGTGGGTTGCAATCGGCCGCCGCGTTCCTGTCGCCATGTAGGGCTCGATCCCATCGAAAGAATGTTCTTCAGGCGGTTCAACGTCTCTTGGATCGAGCGACGAGCGGAGCCAGGCCGTCGACCGGGGCCGCCAGAAGCACCGGCGCCTCTTCGGCGCCGAGGTGAGGCCCAATCCGGATTGCTTCATCGACTGCGCCGCGGATCACGGCCTGGGCGCGGTTCATGGCGGATGTCCACATGGTTGAGGTTTCGTGTGTGCGCCGCAGACCGGCGGACACCCATCGGTACATAGAAGGAGATATCGAACGTGACGCAGACGACTCCCGTCAGTTCTCGCAATCAACGCAACGTCCTCGTGAAGGCAGCAGCGGATTTTGTCACCAAGGCCATGGTGGACGGCAGCTACCGGACGTTCCTGCCGCTCCGCCGCATCGCCGACGACTACCCGAACGCCTATTTCGACAGGCGCGGCGCGCAGCACAAGGCGAGCGTGTTCTGCAGCAACGACTACCTCGGGATGAGCAACCACGAGCGCGTGGTCGCTGCAGCCCGGAACGTGCTCGACGAGCAAGGCCTCGGCTCCGGCGGCTCGCGCAACATCTCCGGCACCTCCCACTACCACGTGGAGCTGGAAGCCGAGCTCGCAGCCTTGCACGGCAAGGAGTCCGCTCTGCTCTTCAACAGCGGCTACGTGGCGAACGAGGAGACGCTGGGCGTCATCGGCAAGCTGATGCCCGAGATCACCGTGCTCTCGGACAGCAAGAACCACCGGTCGCTCATCGAAGGCATCCGCAAGAGCGGGCTCAAGAGGGTCATCTTCGAGCACAACTCGGTCTCGGATCTCGAGGCCAAGCTCAAGGCCTTGCCGGCGGACGCGCCGAAGCTGATCGTCCTCGAGTCGATCTACTCGATGGACGGCCATTTCGGGCTGCTCGAAGAGGTGTGTCGCCTCAAGCACCGTCACAACGCCATGATCTTCCTCGACGAGACCCACGGCGTCGGGGTCTACGGTCGTACCGGGGCCGGCGTCGCGGACTCCCTGGGCCTGGCACACGAGATCGACATGTTCCAGGGCGGCTTCGGCAAGGCCCACGGGGCGACCGGCGGCTACGTGGTGGGGGACCGCTTCGTCGTCGACGCCGTCCGGCTCATGGCGCCGGGCTTCATCTTCACGACCTCGCTCCCGCCGCTCGTCCTGGCCGCCGCGCTGGCGTCGGTGCGGCACCTGAAGCAGAGCAACGTCGAGCGGGAGCGGCTCTTCGCCAACGTGAGCCTGCTCAAGGACGAGCTCCGACGCCACGGTCTCCCGGTCATGGACAGCCCGAGCCACATCGTGCCGGTGATGATCGGCGACTCCTTCAGGTGCAAGAGCATCTCGGATACCTTGCTCAGAGAGCACGGCTTCTACGTGCAACCCATCAATTTCCCGAGCGTGCCGCGCGGGCAGGAGCGGCTCCGCGTGATCGTGTCCTCGTCGCACACAGAGCGCGAGATTCGCGCTTTCGTCATCGCGCTGGCGCACATCATCGCCGCGACCAGCTGAAGCCACTGAGCAGATCCGCGGCGCATTTTCGACGCGAAGGACGCGGGGAGCGCGGTATTCCCCGAGCATCTCGCGCGGGTATGTCGAGTCAATATTTTTTTTGAGGGCCTGCTTGGCCATTGGAGAACTGCGTATGAGCTATGAATTGAGGCCTCTTTCAAAGTACTTCGGCGCCGAGCTGGTCGGCTTCGACGTGAGACGCAACGGGACGGCGCTGCTCGACCTCCTGCTCCGGCACCAGCTCCTCCTGCTCCGCGATCAGGAGCTGATGCCCGCCGAGCTCGTCGCCACGGGCCGGCGCATGGGGCCGATCTTGCCGTTCCTCCTCTCGAACTACCGCCACCCGGAGTTCGACGAGATCCTCGTCACGTCGAACGAGAAGGTCGACGGGAAGCCGCTCGGCGTCGCGCGCGTGGGCAACTTCTGGCACTCGGACTCCTCGTACATCGCGAACCCCGCGAACACGACGCTCCTCTATTCCCTCAAGGTGCCGCCGGCGGGGGGGGACACGCTGTTCGCCTCCATGTACCTCGCCCTCGACGAGCTCTCGCCGGAGCTCCGCGCGACGCTGGAGGGACGCACGGCCGTCCACACGATCCGCAAGCGATACAAGGTCACGGCCCAGGACGTGGGTCAGTCGCTCCGGGAGATCGACGATCGCTTACGGCTCTCCATCCCCGATGTCACCCACCCCGTCGTCCGCAAGCACCCGCTCACCGGGCGGCCCGCGCTCTATATCAGCGACGGATACACCCTGAGCTTCGAGGGGATGGGGTGGGAGCAGAGCCAGCAGACGCTCGAGGAGCTGCACGCGCACGCGACGCGCGAGCACACCATCTACCGCCACCACTGGCGCGTCGGCGACCTCTTGATCTGGGACAACCCGTCGCTGATCCACGCCGCGATGGCCTCCGACCCCGAGATCCCGCGCACGATGTACCGCCTGTCCATCGAGTCCGGCGTGACGCGCTGACCGCGGAGAAGGAAGCATGTTTGGCATCGTTGAACTAGGGCTCTGCGTCCCGCCGGCGCGCATGAGCGCCTCTTCGATCAGCGCGGCGTCCGGGGTGCCGATCGAGTTCTTCACGGACAAGATGCAGCTCGCCTCCAAGCCGGTGGCGCAGGGGCGGCGGTGCGTCGAGCTCGCGCTGGAGGCGATCGACGATCTGAGGGCGCGCCACCCCTTCGCATCGGACAGCATCGATCTCCTGGTCTACGCCTCGACCGGCCTCACCGACCACGCGCTCTGGTCACCGGCAGGCAAGATCCAGGCGGCCATCGGCGCGAAGGGCGCGTTCTGCTTCGAGCTGAGCAACGGCTGCAACTCGCTGAACGCGGCGCTCCACGTGATCAAGGGGCTGATGCTGGCGACCTCTTCCTACCGGCGGGCGCTCCTGATCTGCGCCGACACGCTGTCGAGCTACGTCGATCACACGGATCCCGGGTCGAAGAGCCTGTTCAACTTCGCCGACGCCGCCTCGGCCCTCCTGTGCGACCGGTACGCGCCGTCGCTCCACGTCCTGTCGAGCGCGTTCGCGACGGACGGCACGTACGTGGATCTGTACAAGCTCCCCCGGGGCGCGTCCACGATCGTCACGGAGCCGTGCACGGCGGAGGTGAGCCTTCATGATCAGTATTTGCACTACATCACCAGGCTGGTGGGGCAGGTACTGGACGAGGCCAACCTGCGGGCGCGGGACATCGATTACCTGTTCATGAACCAGGGCGATCAGCGGGTGCTGCGCGAGGTCCTCGCGCGCTTCGGCCTCAGCGAGTCGCAGTCGTATCTGAGCTTCCGCGACTACGGTCACCTCGGCTCCACGGACACGGCCCTCGCGCTCGCCGACGGCCTCAGGACGAACAGGCTCCGTCCCGGTCAGCGGGTCGTCGTCGTGTCGAGCGGCGTGGGCTTCTCTTGGGGAGCGAGCCTCATTCAGGTCTGAAAGGTCCCAGGTATGAAAATCCTCATCATGCACACAGTGCCTTATCGAAAAATGGAGTATCATCGCGCGCTCGATCACGGCGCGCACGACGTCACGTACGTGGGTACAGCGGCGCGCATCGCGGATCTGCCGGCCGGCCTGCGCTGCGAGAGGCTCGTGATCCCAGGCGCGGCGAAGCGTCACGTGGAGATCAACGCGATCGTCTCGGCGGCGGACGGCTACGAGATGGTCATGGCCCTGTCGGAGTTCGACCTGCACGAGGCGGGCGAGGTGCGCGAGCACCTCGGGATCCCGGGTCCTCGCTACGACGAGCTGCTGAAGTTCAAGGACAAGATCCTCATGAAGCGGCTCGTGGCGGCGGCCGGCCTGAGGAGCCCGCGCAACATCGACCTCCGGACGGTGGAGAAGGGCGCCCCGGTCGCGTCCGTGCCGTGGGAGGGGCGCACCATCCTGAAGCCGACGCTGGGCGCCAGCAGCATCGGCGTGCACGTCTTCGGCTCACCGCGCGAGGCGCTCGCCTTCGTCGTCCGGCCGGAGAACGACGAGTATTACGCGGACGGAGAGATCGAGGAGTTCGTCGAGGGGCCCATCCTCCATGTCGACGGCGTGATGGATGGGGGCGCCCCGCGCCTCATCGTGGCGAGCCGCTACGTCAACACGCCGCTCGAGTACGCGTGGGGCAGCAAGCCGCTCGGCTCGGCGCAGTTCAGGATGTCGGACCAGTACCGGGCGTTCTTCCTCGATTGCCTGCGCGCTGTCGGCATCGTCGACGGCGCCTTCCACCTCGAGGTGATCGAGGGGCCGGAGGAGCTCGTGTTCCTGGAGGTCGCCAACCGCGCGGGCGGCGCCGATGTCATCCCGGCGACGGAGGCCTCGACCGGCGTCCACATACCGACCGAGGAGATCGACGTCCTCATCCGGGCTCAGGCGCGGCGGCTCGGTCGCCCGTTGCCCGGGGGGCCCGTCCGGGAGGTCACGAAGACAGAGGGGCCGTGGTTCGGCTGGCTGGTCGTGCCGGGCCATCATTTCCCCGAGGCCTCGTGCCGTGTGACGACGCCTGACTGGCTCCCGGGCTCGGGCGCTGTCGTGAAGCTCCGTGTCGCGCAGCCCCCCGACCGGCTGAAGAAGTCGGTGACGCACCAGTACTGGGAAGTCCCCGCGGCGGCAATCGTGCGCGGCGGGGACAGCGCCGAGGTCGCCGAGGTCGTGCGGCGGCTCAGCGAGGAGATCCGGGTCGTCCCGCACGCGACGGAGGTGGTCAGTTGAAGCGGCGCCTCCTGACCGCGACGCTCCTCACCAACGTCGCCGATGGAATGCACACGCTGGCGCTGGGCAAGTTCCTGTTCGACCGGACAGGAGCGGTGTCGTCCTTCGCGTTCGTGCTCGGCTTCGACTACCTGATCGGCGTGCTGAGCCAGATCTACGCGGGGCCGATCATCGACAGGCTCAATCCCAAGCTCGTCGCCTCGGCTGCCGGGATCAACCGCGCGCTCATCATGGTGATGCTGGCCGCGCTGGCGCTCCATCCAGGGTACGAGGCCACGATCGCCGTCGTGGCCCTCTCGGCGCTGCTCAAGGTCGGCTCCCATTTCTACAAGACCGCCGCCTTCGCGCTGGTGCCGGGGGTGGTCGCGAAGGAGGAGCAGGTCCGCTACTCGTCGCTCGCGATGCTGCTGCTCCAGCTCGGTCAGCTGCTCGGCGTCGGGGCCGTCGGCGTGCTGCTCGCGCGCCTCAGCTACTCCGTCGTGTTCCTCATCGATGCTGGGTTGTTCCTGGCCACGAGCCTGATCCTCTGGAGGCTGGAGGTCTCCGGCGATCCGGCGCGCCGCGCCGCGCTCGTCTCGCTCTCGCAGGTGATCAAGGACTGGAAGGAGCTGGCGCAAGGGATGCGGCGCACGCCGTCGCTCTTCGTCCACGTGGCGATCTCGACAGGCGATCTCGCCGTCATGGCATGCTTGAACCTGATCCTCGTGCCGCTCGTCAACAGCCGGTTCGGCGGCGATGCGGTGTGGCTCTCGGGGCTGGACGGTGCGTTCGCGGCCGGGGCGGTCATCACGTTCCTGCTCGCGAGGAAGGGGGGGAGCCCGCGGCACCTCGTCGGGTTTCAGCTGCTCCAGGTCCTGTTCCTCACGGTCATCACGGTCGCGCGGAGCAGGGCGGCGACAACCGCGTCGTTCCTGGGCCTCGGCGCCGCGATCGGCTTCACCAACGCGCTGCTCACGTCGAAGCTCTACCAGCGGATGCCGCCGGCGCAGAAGGGCCGCATATCGAGCTTCCGCTTTCTGCTGGTGTCCATCGTCACCGTCATCGGCATCGGCGGCACGACCAAGCTGCTGAGCTGGAGCGCGCCGTGGGGCGTCGGCTTCGTCGCGGGCATGGCCACCCTGTTCTGCCTCGTCACCCTAGCAGTCGGCCGTCAGGCCTTTTCTGAGGAAATGTCATGAGCATGAGACACGAGAGCGCGCCGGCGGCGCGCACGACACGGGAGCTCCGTAGGGAGGTCGTGGGACGCCTGGACCGGGTGCTCACCGCCGCGCGCCGCGCCGAGTACTACGCGGGGATCCTCCCGCGGGACGCGACCGGCCTCGACGCGCTGGCGCTGGCCCCGGTCACCACGCAGAAGGCCTACAGCGACACGATGATGACGGCCCCCGAGAGCCTGAAGAGCGGCGAGGAGCACGGCGGCGTCGTCCTCCAGACAGGCGGGACCTCCGGAGAGCCGAAGTTCTCGATCTACTCGGGCGCCGAGATCAGGGAGATGATCCGCTCCGGCGTCAGGATGCTGAGCCTGATGGGGGTGCGCAAGGAGCACAATGTCGCCAATTGCCTCGCCATCGGCGAGCTCTATGGCGGGCTGATCACGCTGGAGCACGAGCTGCTCGAGCTCGGGGCGCGCAGCTTGCCCTTTGGCCCCCACGTCGACCCGGCCTTCTTCCTCAACGCCGCCCGCCGGATGCGCATCGACGTGCTGTTCGCCAATCCGCTCTCCTTCATGCACAAGCTGCGCAAGATCCACGAGGTCGAGCCGTCCTTCGGCTTCGAGCTGCTCCTCTACGGCGGCGCTGGGCTGTCGCCGGTGGACGCCGACTGGCTCAGGACGCACATGGGGGTGAGGCGCATCGCCTCCGTGATCGCGTCGGTCGACGCCCTGCAGTTCGGCTTCCAGTGCTCGCATTGCACGGGGAACGAGCACCACACCCTCGACGATTTCAACCACGTCGAGATTGTCGACGACGACGGCAGGCCGGTGGAGGAGGGCGAGGAGGGGCGCATCGTCCTCACGTCGCTCTACCGGACGCTCTATCCGCTGGTCCGCTACGACATCGGCGATCGAGGCCGCTTCCTCGACGAGGCATGCGCGTGCGGGCTGCCCTATCGAAAGATCGAGTTCCTCGGCCGCGGGGGCGAGTTCCTGAAGCTCTCCAGCGACGCCACGGTCTGGGTGCACCAGCTCGTCAAGGCCTTCTCCGACGAGGGCCCCTCGGCCATGCAGATCGTGCTCGAGCGCTACAAGCACAACGCCCACCTGGTGGTCCGCCTCGAGGGCGCTCACCTGGACGAGCGAGAGATACGGCGGAAGATCCTGGATCGCCTGCCGGTCCTCGGGAAGTCCGTCGAGCGGGGCTCGATCCTGGTGTCGGTCGACGTCCTCGCGGAGGGCGCGCTGCTGCGGAGCGAGCGCACGGGGAAGGTCCCGCTCGTGGTCGATCAGCGCTTCAAGGCCTCGAGAGAGGCGTCGCCGCTCCGGGAGTCTGGCGCGCGGCCCCATGCAGGCGAGGACGGCGCGGCAGCGCTCGGGGGCGCCAGATAGGATGGCCACGGCTCATGACGCCGACGCTCCTTGTTCGTTGAGCCGTTCGACGGCGCCTCGCGCGCGTCGCGATGACCGCGGCGCTGCTACCCGGCTGCGGGCTGGCGGCTGCGACCGTCCGGGTGAACCCCTGTCGTGGCCGCCGCGCTCGGGCTACCATGGCGGCGTGCGTCCCACGGCGTCGCTCCCCGTCCTCCTGTCCGCGACCGCGCTCTCCACGCTCGCCGCCTGTACTGCCTCGCCGCCGCCGCGCGCGCCCGCGCCGCCGGCTGCCGCGGCGCCCGCGGCCGCGGCTGCGGAGCCCGCCGAGAGGCCGGCGCCGGCCGAGAGGCCGGAGCCGACCGCGGCGAGGCCGCCGCTCGAGTTCATCCACGACGACGTGTCTCGCGCGCGCGAGAAGGCTCGGACGGAGGGCAAGGCGCTGTTCGTCGATGCGTGGGCGCCGTGGTGCCACACGTGCCTGAGCATGAAGCACTACGTGCTGACCGATCCGTCGCTGCGCCCGCTCGCCGATCGGGTGGTGTTCGCGGACGTCGACACGGATCGACCGGAGAGCGCGCCGTTCCTGGAGCGTCACGAGGTGACGGTGTGGCCGACGTTCTTCGTCCTCGAGCCGGCGGCCGGCGAGGTGATCGGGCTCTGGCGGGGCGCCGCCTCGGTCGAGGAGCTGCGCGAGCTGATCCGTGACGCGCTGCTCGCGATGGATTCCAAGGCTGCGTCGGCGCTGCCGGCGGACGATCCGAACCGCCTGCTTGTCGAGGCGAAGCGGGCCCACAGCGCCGGTGACCACGCCGCGGCGGTGTCCGCCTACCGGCGCGCCCTGGCCCGGGGCGGAGAGGCGTGGCCGCGGCGCAGCGAGGCGCTGCTCGGCCTCCTGGCGGCGCTCTACCGCAAGAAGGACGCCGCGGCGTGCGTGGAGCTCGGCAGCGCGCACGTCGGCGAGGTGAAGGGCGCGGCGCTGCCCGCCGATTTCGCGAGCGTCCTGCTCTCCTGCGCGGCCGCGCTCCCCGGCGGCAAGGCCCAGCGGGCCGCGCGCGAGGCGGCGGTCGCCCGGCTGCGGTCGATCGTCGCGAGCCCGCCCGCGGACGCGAGCGCGGACGACAGGGCCGACGCGTGGGGCCTGCTCGCCGAGGGGCTCGAGGCGCTCGGCGATGCGGGCGGGGCCCGCGCTGCGAGCGAGTCGAAGCTCGCCGTGCTGGAGCGGGCCGCGAAGGAGGCGAAGACGCCCGAGGCGGCCGCCGCGTACGACTACGGGCGCGCCATGGCCTATGTCGCGCTCGGCCGCGGCGAGGAGGCGATCGTGATGCTCTCGCAGCGCGAGGCGCAGATGCCCGCGTCGTACGAGCCGCCCGCGCGGCTCGCGCAGGTGCTCCACGCGATGGGCCGCGAGGCGGAGGCGCTCGCCGCGGTGGAGCGCGCCATCGGGCGCGCCTATGGCCCGCGCCGGCTGCGCTACCTGAAGCTCCGCGCGGAGATCCAGCAGCGGCTCGGGCGGGGCGCGGAGCAGGTCGCCACGCTGCGCGAGGAGGTGGCCGGCTACGAGGCGCTCCCGAAGGGCCACGCCAGCCAGGCGGCCCTGGACGACGCGCGGCGGCGGCTCGACGAGGCGGAGAAGGCCCAGCGCGGCGGCGGTGTGAAGAAGCGCTGACGGCGGCTCCCAGGGTCCGCTAGTTCTCCCCGGTGCCCACGACCAGGCCCGTCGCGCGGAGGCGGTCGGTCGTGGGCTCCTCCGGGAAGACCACGGTGATGTCCAGGTCGATGGTGGATGGGAAAGACGTGCTCCCCGAGGTCTGCACCGTCAGGCTCCCGGTCGCGCTGGTCGCGCTCACGGCGGCGCCAGCTGAGCCCTGGCCGTCCGGCGTGCAGCTGGCCGCCCCCTTGCTCATCAGGATGCGCGACACACTCCACACCTCCGGGACCGTGACGATGGCGAAGCCCTCGGGCGACTGCCTGCTCGGCGCCTCGGCGTAGAGCACCACGCAGAGGTCCGCCTCGGGTCGGGCCTTGTAGATGGTGAGGTGATCGTACCCGCCGGGCCAGTAAGAGACGGTGTAGCGGCCGACCTCGGGCTCGACGCAGGACGCATTCATCGAGACGTCCACGCCGGCCTGCTGCGCAGCGCACGCATTGCAGTAGAACTGGTTGTCGCACCCGCAGACGCCCGGGCAGTCCTCCGGGCACCCCCCGGGCCGGGGGGTGCACCTGCCGATGGTGTCGAACGTTCCGCACGAGTCGTCGGGGAAGTCGCAGTACTCCTCCGCGCTGCAGACCCCGCCGCTGCGCCCTCCGCAGGCGAGCGGTGTCCCGCCGCTCGAGGTCGAGCTGGCGGAGCCGCCAGCACCGCCGGTGCCGCCGCCGTCGCCGGTGTCGCCAGTGCTGGCCGTGCCGCCGCTGCCGGACGGCATGTCGACCGTGCCGCCGCAGAGATTGCGAAAATCATCGGCGCTACCGTCGCTCGACGGGATCTCGACCGAGCCGCTGCAGGCGGCGAGAGAAAGCCCGAAGAGAAGCGAGGATAGGCGTGCGTGGCTCATGTGCGCAGTATGCCACGCTCGGCCGCCCGCCGAGAGGCCCTCGCCGTCCGGCGAAACGAAGCCGAGCTCGTGAAGGAAAGACACGCCAAGGTGCCAGAAGGCGCCAGGCGGAAATTCCAATCTTGGTGGCTTCTGGCGTCCTCACGGTTCCTCTGTTCGCCGCCCGCTTTACAGCGTCGGCAGCACGCCGCGATCCCGCCCGAGCGGAAAGGCCGTCTCGAGGCGGGCGATGTCCTCGCTGCTGAGGCGCAGATCGCCCGCGGCCGCGTTGTCGAGCGCGTGCGCGGCGTTCGCGGCCTTGGGGATCACGAAGATCGGCTGGCGGCGGAGCAGGAAGCGCAGCGCGACCTGCCACGGCGTCGCGCGGTGGGCGGCGGCGACGGACGCGAGCACCCTGCCCGCCGTGCTGTCCGGCGCCGGGAACCGGCCCGAGCCGAACGGGCTGTAGGCGACGACCGCGATGCCGTGCCGCTCGCAGAGCGGCAGCACCCGGTGCTCGATCGACCGCTCGAGCAGGTGATAGAGCACCTGGTTGCAGGCGATCTCGCGCGCTCCGGCGATGGCGATCGCCTTCGAGAGCTCCGCCTGGTCGAAGTTGCTGACGCCGAAATACCGGATCTTGCCACGGTCCCTCAGGTCCTTGAAGGCGCGGAACGTCTCCTCGAGCGGGTGCGGCCCGGGCCAGTGGAGGAGGTAGAGGTCGAGCCGGTCGGTGCGGAGCTGCTCCAGGCTGCGCTCGCACGCGGCGATCGTGCCGGAGTAGCTCGCGTTGCTCGGCAGCACCTTGGAGGCGAGGAACACCTCGTCGCGGCGGCCGGCGATCGCCTTGCCGACGAGCGCCTCGACAGCGCCCGAGCCGTACATCTCCGCCGTGTCGATGTGCGTCATGCCCGCGTCGATCCCCCGCCGGATGGCGTCGATGCAGGCGGCCTCATCGCCTATCTCCATCTGCCAGGTGCCCTGTCCGACGACCGGGATCTTGACGCCAGTAGAACCGAGTGCGCGCTGCTCCATGATGATGAACCTCCGCTTTTGTCACCGGGGGCGGCACGCGCCGCCCCCGCCCCGCCCCCACGCGGTCCGTGCTGGCCTCCCTTCACGGAGAGCCGCATGGACACAGCGTTTCTACCTGATCGGCGTTCCAGGGGCGCCCCTCCGCCCCGGGTGGGATCGCTGAATTCGCCACGAAAGGCAAGCCCGAGCGCCTTCACCGGGCTGAGCCCGGCGGTTCGCGGCGTCGGTCGCTGGCGTCTTGTCCATAGAAAATTCCTTGCTTGAGGACGTCGCAGACAGACGATGAGCCGCTGTGTAGATTGCGCTGCCCGCGAGCTCTGAGGAGGTGGATCGATGCGTTGCATGCTGATGGGATCGTTCGTAGTGGCCGCCGTGATGTCGTTCGCTGGCGTGAGCCGCGCGCACATCGACCTCACGTCCCCCGCGCCGAGGCACGCGGACGACCAGCAGAAGGTGTCGCCTTGCGGTGCTCGTGGCGATGCGCGGGGCGAGACCGTCACCGTGTTCGAGCCGGGCGAGACCATCACGGTGACGTGGAACGAGACGATCGATCACCCCGGGCATTTCCGGATCATGTTCGACGACGACGGCTTCGACGATTTCCCGGAGCCGGCGAACGAGAACGATCTCTGCGAGCCGGGGGTCGACAAGGGCTGCCTGCTCGACGGCATCGCCGACAAGAAGGGAGGGTCGTATTCGGCGGAGGTCACGCTCCCGGACGTGGAGTGTGACAACTGCACGCTTCAGCTCATCCAGGTCATGACGGACAGGAGGCCGGCCACCCTGTACTACCGCTGTGCGGATCTGGTGCTCAAGTCCTCCGACCCTGCCCCCGCAAGCTCCAGCGCCAGCGCCGGCGCCGGCGCCGGTGGCGGCGCGACGGGCGCGGGCGGGGGCGCAACGACGAGCGCGAGCAGCAGCGCCACGGTGGGCGCAGGCGGGGATGCGACGACGGGCGCGGGCGCGGGCACGGGCGGGGGCGCAACGACGGGCGCTGGCGCGGGCACGGGCGGGGGCGCAACGACGGGCGCTGGCGTTGACGAGGGATCTGGCGCAGCGGAGGACGACGGCGGGTGCAGCTTCGGCGGCGCGTCGGGCGGGGCTCCGATCTCGGCGGGGCTCGGCGCGCTCGCCGCCCTCGCGCTCGCGGCGCGCGGGCGGAGGCGAGGCCGGCTGGCGCCGCGGCGGGACGCTGCCGGGCGCGGGCCGCGGCGCTCGTGATCGCGGGGCCGGCGCGCCGTCAGGAGCGGCGCGTCGACCCTTCGGAGAACCTGGCGATCTCGATGATCTCCGCGGC
This sequence comes from Sorangium sp. So ce693, assembly GCF_051521375.1. Lineage (NCBI taxonomy): Bacteria > Pseudomonadati > Myxococcota > Polyangiales > Polyangiaceae > Sorangium > Sorangium sp. So ce693. The sequence goes on along the minus strand of NZ_CP150347.1, from coordinate 7,112,318 downwards.
GCGGTCGCTGGCCGGCGGAGCGAGCCAGGGGCCGTCGAACCGCGTGACCAGCGCGGTCACGTTGTCGCGGCCTCCGGCGGCGAGCGCGGCGTCGATCAGGGCGCTGGCGGCTGCCGCCGGGTCGGGGTGGGCGTCGAGCGTGGCGGCGATGTGCCGATCGTCGATGAGGTCGCTCAGCCCGTCGGTGCAGAGCAGCAGGGTGTCCTCGCGGCGGAGCTCGACGGCGGAGAGCGCGATCTTGAGGTGTTCGCGGAGCCCGAGCGCCTGGAGCATCACGCCCCTGTGCTCGAAGGTGGCGGCCTCTTCGGGCCGCAGCTTGCCGCTCTCGAGCAGCGACTGGAGGAGGGTCTGGTCGCGGGTGAGCTGGGTGAGGACGCCGCTGCGGAGGAGGTAGGCGCGGCTGTCGCCGACCTGCGCGAGCAGGAGGCGCTCATCGCAGAGCGCGGCCACGGTCGCCGTGGTGCCGCTGTTCCGGTGCTGTGAGCTCCGGCGGGCGTTCTCGCGGACGGCGCGCCCGGCCTCGCCGATCGCCTCGAGGAGGCTCCGCTCGAGGGCGTCGCTCGATCGGGGCGCGGAGCGGGTGAGGAGGGCGTGGACCATGCGCGCCGCGAGCCGGCTCGCAGCGTCGGGGGACGACGCGCCGCCCGAGCCGTCGTACACGCCGAGCGACAGGGCGAGCGGCGGCTCGATGGACGCCTCGGCGGCCGGAGGCCCATGGACGAGCCCGCGCGCGAGATCGCTGATCAGGAAGGTATCCTCGTTGTGCTCGCGGCTGTGGCCCACGTCGGTCCGGGCCGCCACGGCGACCGCCGCGGCGTGTTCGACGGCGGACGTGCGGTACACGGGCATGCGCGCATCGTACCGCGGGGGCGCTGTCCGAGGGAGGGCGCTCGACGCGCCGCTCGTCGAGATCGCCACGGCGGGCGTGGAGCTGCCGCGTGCGGCGACCGCGGCGGCCACGCCCGGCGGAGCCCTCGCCGAGGCGACGCGGGCGCTCGACGCGCGGCGCGCCTCGTACCTGAAATGAAGAAGAGACCGCATGAGACTGCTCCCCAACCCCGAGTGCGCGTGGGAGCGCGCCACGCACGTCCAGACCCTCGCGCGCGCCGAGATCGAGCGGCGCGTCCTGCCGTTTTCCGGCGAAGTGGAGGTGCTCTCCGGCGGGCACGCCAGGCGAGGGATGAGGTGGCTTGAAGCGTCGACCCCGGCGTGGCTCGGTAGCGCCTATTGGCGGGCACCGTAGCTTGGAGAGTCGTTTTCGTGATGAGCACAGAGCTCCTCGCGTAAGCATGCTTGCCGCTCATATTCCGCTCTATCTTGTGGGCCGTTCTCCGTGATGCGGTTAGGGTGCGCCGCCGATGCACAACGGCGCTGACCAGTTCGCGAAGAACATTCTGCGCGAGGCGCTGAGCCGAGCCTCGTCTCCGGAGACGGAGGTGGAGGTGCTCGCGGCGACGCAGAAGATCGATGTCTACAGCGTGCCCGATCCGGCGCGGGACGCTGAGCGCGCCGGCATGGGCTTGCTGGGCGAGCTCTCCGCGGAGCCGAGCCTGTTCGAGCCGTTTCACCGCACGCCCGGCCTTCGGCAGGTCCGCTCGTGTTTGCGCAAGCAGCTCACCTGGTATCACGAGCTCGAACGCCGGGCCCGCGCGTCTGCGTCTCCAGTTGGCGCGTCGTCGAACGATGCGGAACCCGACGCATCGACCCAGCCGGCCGTGGCTTTCCCTGCGCTCGTGGTCATCAGCTCGGGCCGGCCGGAGAGCGTGCTCGCAGCGTACGAGTGCCACAAGGTGAAGCCCGGCGTGTACCACGCGGCGCCGGGGCTCGCGCTTCGCCTCGTCGTGCTGTCCGAGCTGCCCCGGACACAGGAGACGCTGCTGTTGCGCCTGCTCGGATCCGGGCGCGTGCTGCGCGAGGCGCTCGCCGATCTGGCGGCGATGCCGGAGGACGCCTGGGAGAGGAGCGTCGCCACGCCTCTCCTGGTACATTTCCAGCTCGGGCTGGATGAGCAGGCGACGAGCGAGGAGGACGACGTGAGCGCAGAGATCCGGGCGTGGTTCGAGGACTACCAGCAAAAGCTGCGCAACGAGGGGCTGAAGGAAGGGGGGCGCAACCTCCTGCTGCGGCAGCTCCGGGCCCGCTTCGGCGAGCTGCCCGCGGCCGTAGTCGCTCGCATCGACGCAGCCGACGTGGCCGAGCTCGAGCGGTGGGGCGAGCGGGTGCTCGGCGCGCGGACGCTCGACGAGGTGCTCGGCGCCCCGAGCTGAAGGGCCGAGGAAGGCCCGCCGCGCCTGGCCGTCCGGCAGCATGGCCGCGCAGGGGCGGCAGCGATGCTCCGGCGTCCCTGGCGTCGCCGACCCCCCGTCGCTTTCTGCGCAGAAGACGCCTGCTCAGGGCAGGCCGGCAGGTGTCAGGACGACACCTTCACCCAGGCGGGACGCGCGCTGATCCGCTTCCACCACGCCGCGACGTTCGGCCGATCGGTGATGAGCTCCCCGACGTTCGACACCACGAGACACTGGAGGTACGGCATCCACGAGATGTCGGCCAGCGAGTAGCTCGAACCCGCGAGGTACTCGTGGCCCGCCAACGCCTTCTCGATCACGTCGAGCGCCCTCGAGACCTCGGCCTTGGACGCATCGACGATGGACTCGTCGCCCGGTTTGCCCTGCATCGGCAGGAAGACCCGCTGGAAGCAGATCTTGACCGCCGGGGTCCCGAAGTACGATTGCTCCACGCTGAGCCACTGATCCATGAGCGCCCTGGCCCTGAGCTCGGTCGGCGTCAGCGAAGCTCCCGGAAGCTTGTGATCGAGGTAACGCATGATCGCCCTCGACTCGTAGAGCGTGAAGTCCTCGTCCTCGAGCACCGGGATCACGCCGAAGGGGTGGCGCGCGAGGTGCTCGGGCTGCTTGTGCGCGCCCTTCATCAGGTCGACGAGCACGAACTGCGCCTCCTGGCCCTTCTCGGCGAGCACCGTCAGGACCTTGCGCGTACACGTGCTCATGGGATGTCCGTAGATCTTCATCGCGTCTCCTTAGACCTGTGTTCCGTCGCGAGGCGCCGACCGGCGGCGGCCTCCGCGGCGCGCTAGCCTAAACGGATTTCTCCTACCGCGAGCGCCCAGATGACGCGACCGATCGCGGCGCGCGCTCATCCCTCGCGCCGCCGGTCCTCCTGCCACTCGGCGTCGCGGGCCGCGGCGAAGACCGGGAGGCGCGCGAGCCACCGCTCGCCGGCGTTCGGGCGCTCGAGCGCGATGCGCAGGGCGGCGATGAGCTCGAGCGGCGCGGCGTCGAGGCCCTGCTCCTTCGCAGCCCATCCCAGCCCGGCGAGGACGGCGTTGGCGACCTCGTAGCCCGGGCGGTGCATCGGCGCCGTGGGGATGGACGCGGGCGCGGCGAAGTGGCGCTCGCACGCCGCGGCATCGAGGGAGCTCCAGCCTGCGCACACGATCGGGCGGACGGCGTGGATCGAGCAGGCGCCGCGCTCGTCGAGCAGCGGGCAGGGGACGCCGGCCTCGGCGCGCTCCAGGCGGGAGAGCCCGCGCGTCGCCGCGTCGGCGGCGCGGACGCGCTCCTCCAGCGCGGCGAGCTCCGCCTGGCTCCGCGTGGCGCGCAGGTGGGCTGCGATGCGGAGCACCTCCGGCGCCAGCACGAGCACCTTGCTGACGCAGCAGGTCGAGCAGCCTGCCCTGCAGGCGATGGGCCGATCGGGCGGCTCGGCGCCCACCGAGGCCCGTTGCAGCGCCTCGGCCCGCGCGAGCGCCGAGGCCGCGGCCGACACCGCGCCGGCCTCGGTGCGCGCGGCGAGCGACGGCGCGAGCGCGGCGCGCTCCCCGTCGGCGATCCCCTCGAGGACGGCGGGGGTGTACCGCGTCCCCGGGGAGAGCGGCAGGGAGCGCTTCCGCGGCGTCATCGCGGCGTTACGCGGTCTCCGGGAGCCGCCAGTCGATCTCCTCGGCGCCGCGGGCGCGGAGGGCGCTGTTGATGGTCGAGAACGGCTTGCTGCCGAAGAACCCGCTCCTCGCCGACAGCGGCGAGGGGTGAGCCGCCTTGATGACCGTGTGGCGCTTCGCGTCGATGAGCTTCGCCTTCTTCTGCGCGTGGCCGCCCCAGAGCACGAACACCACCCCGTCGGGCCTCTCGTTGACCTTCTTGATGACCGCGTCGGTGAACGACTCCCAGCCCTGGTTCTTGTGGGAGTTCGGCGTGTGCGCCCGGACGGTGAGCACGGTGTTCAGCAGCAGCACCCCCTGGGTCGCCCACGTGGTGAGGCAGCCGTGGCTGGGGATCGCGAAGCCCGGCAGATCCGAGACCGCCTCCTTGTACATGTTGGCGAGCGACGGCGGCGGCGTGACGCCCGGGCGCACGGAGAAGCACAGCCCGTGGGCCTGCCCGTCGTCGTGGTACGGGTCCTGGCCGAGGAGCAGCACGCGCACGCTCTCGTACGGCGTGAGCTTGAACGCGGCGAAGACGTCCTCCTCCGCGGGAAACACCTGGTGCGCCTTCCGCTCGTCCTCGACGAAGCGCGCCAGCTTCTTGAAGTACGGCTGCTCGAGCTCTCCGGCGAGCACGCGCTCCCACGAGGCAGGTAGATCGATCTTCATCTCTCGCTCAGACCCCTTCCTTCGGACAGAACTCGCTCATCCGGCACTCCCCGCACTTCGGCTTCCTGGCGACGCAGGTGTAGCGGCCGTGCAGCACCAGCGCGGGGCCGAAGAACGTCCATTGATCCTTCGGCACGATCTTCATCAGATCCTCCTCGATCTGCTCGGGCTTCTCGCGCTTCGAGAGGCCGATGCGCCCGCTGAGGCGGGCGACGTGGGTGTCGACGATGATCCCCGAGGCGATGTCGAACGCCGTGTTGAGCACGACGTTCGCCGTCTTCCTGGCCACGCCCGGCAGCGTGGTGAGATCGGCCATGGTCGCGGGCACCTCGCCGCCGAAGCGCGCGACGAGCTCCCTGCACATGGCCTGCACTGTCTTCGTCTTCTGGCGGTAGAAGCCTGTCGGCTTGAGCTCTTCCTCGAGCTCCGCCGTGGGCGCGTCGGCGTACGCCTGCGCCGTCGGGTACTTCGGGAAGAGCGTGGCGGTCACCCGGTTGACGCGCTCGTCCGTGCACTGCGCGGCCAGGATGGTCGCGACGAGCAGATCGAGCGGCGTCTTCCAGTCGAGCTCGTAACGCGCGTCGGGGTACTCCTTGCGCAATTGAGCGAGGAGGAGGGGGATGCGGTCTCGGGCGTTCATGGGGGTCGTCGCAGCGTAACCCAGCCCCGGGCCGCCCGTCAGCGGGGCTCGGCCCCTCAGCGACGCCGGGCGACGAGGCTGTGCACGGCGAGCGCGGGGCGTCGGCGCTCGCCTTCCCGAGCGGCCAGCGCCGCTCACGCCTTCTTGCCGAGCGCCACGTCGACGAGCACGTCGCCGAGCGGCGCTTCCAAGAGCAGGTGCACGCTCTCCCCTGCCGGCCTCCAGTGTACGATGGCGCCAGGCTCCACCTGGAAGCGCGCTGACGTCGTGATCACCCCGCCGTCGATCCGGAGGACGGCCTGCTCTCCCGGCGCGTGCTCGACGAGCACGTAGAGCCCGTCATCGCCGGCTGCGAGGTGGATGGGTCGACCTCCGAGCTTGGCGGACCCGGAGCGCGCACCCTCCCAGGCGACGAGGTTGAGCCCCGGCGCGAACCACGCGAGCGCGCGTGTCGCTACCGCGCGCGGTCGTGGCGCCCCGATCGCGCCGAGCTTCGCGTACGCTTCCTCCTCCTCTTCGTCAATCTCGAGGAAGATGGGCATTGGCTCCTGCGCTTCCGCCCGCTCTGCGCAGCGTCGCCGCGCGCGCTCCCACCGCGCGCGCGCGACGCCGTAGGAAAGCGGCGAGCGCGCGATGCGGGACCAGAGGCTGGGCTCGGTTGCGACGAGCGGTCCCCCTGGAGTCGACACCTCGCAGACGCGGCCGTTCAGCTGGAAGTATGCCCGCCCGTTGCGCGCGAAGAGGGGGGTGTGCACGCCGGGTAGCTCGAACAGGATTTGCCCCTCGGGCGCGCCGGCGCTGAACCGGGTGATGGAGAGCCCGTCCAGCGCAGCGACGTGATCGCCGTCTCGGCAAATCCGAGAGAGGCGACCGTGCTGCGCCGCTGCGAGGAGCCGGGTGCCCTCGGGAGCGGCCAGCGGAGCGGGAGCGAGCGCTGCCTCGAGAGCGCGGCTGCTCCCCTCGACCCCCGAAGTCCGCGCGGCCTCCCGCAGGGCCACGAGGGTTCCCGCGAGCCGCTCGCGCCGCCGATTCTGATCCGCGCGGGTCGCGATCGTCGCTGCGACGAAGCGAGCCGCTCCGCGCCGCGCTTCGGCCGAGCTCAGCCCGGCGCGGATGGCGTCGTCCACCACGGCATCCCCGAGCACGCGGAGCAGCGCGAGCGGCACGGGATCGCTGTCCGGAGCGGCCGTCCAGGCGCCCGCGTCATGACCGAGCCATTCCAGCAGTATCGTGGCCTGATCCAGAGGCGCCGGACGCGCTTGCCCCAGCACCGACAACGCCTCGATGGCTCCCCCGAGGCGGCCCCCTGCCGGGGCTGCGAGCGCCCCGCGGAGCGGCGCGAGGTCAGGCGGAGCGCCCTCCGGCCAGCGGGGCCCTTCCGCCGCGCTCTCGGGCCCGGCGCCTGGCGTCCCCCCCGGCGGCGCGAGACACCCCCGCTCGGCCAGCCAGCGCGCGAGTTTCTCCGGGCGCGCGAGCGGGGCGGCTGCGTTCCAGCCGGGATAGCCGACCGCGAGCCCGTGATGCAGCGTCAGCGTTGCGACGCGCTCGCCCCGGCCGATCAGCTCGAGCACCGGCGCCTCATGCCATGCGCTCTCGGCCGGTGGCGCCCCGTCCCCGATCTGGAGCAGCGGCCGGAGCTCGGCGAGCGCGCTGCGGTCCACCCACGAGAGCGTCGGCGCGACGCTGCGTCCTGGCGCCGGCGGTCGCGCCAGCACGCGCCCGAAGCTGGCCCGCGAGAGCAGCGCGTCGATATCTGCCTGCCGGGGCAGCCCGCCAAAGGGGGATGGTACGCTCGCGAGACGAGGGCTCATGGCTTGAACGGGACGCCGCTGACCGATCCGGATGGCGTCACTCCGACGTAGTAGCCTTGATGCACGAAGGGACCCTGGGGCGTGGGGCACATCTCGCCAGGACGGTAGGGATACTGGGGGGGCTTCCCCCAGAATTTCCAGGAGGGTTTCTTGCGCCCATCGTGGGGTAGGGGATGGGCAACGGGCTCGGCGCGGCCGGCGTGAGGCACACGCTCACGGCCATCCCCGTCATCTGATGACCGGATTTCTCGGTGATCGTGTCCATGCCGAGCGCGGTGACCTTCGCCATGGCGCCTGAGCGTCACATCCTCAAGGAGGGGAGCACAAGGGATGATGCAGGTCGAGCAAAGGGCTGCACCTGACGCGCCGGCGCCGTCACGGAAGCAGCTGCGCGTGTCATCGGTGAAGGCGATGCGCCACGCGGGCGCGTCGTGTGCGCGGCGTCGATGGCCGTCAGCGCCGTCGGGCCACGGGCCCCGGCCGTCTCCGGCCGAAGTAGATCTCGAGCAGCTCGCGTCCCACGAGGTTCGCCTTGGTGCGCCACGCGATGTCGTTGGCCAGCATCACGGAGACCGCGATCTCCGGGCGATCCGACGGCGCGAACGAGGCGAACCACGAGAACATCCGCGACGGGCTGCCGCCGACGAGCGTGCCGGTCTTGGCGGCGACGGGCATGGTGCCGAGGGCGCGGGTGCCGTCGGGCTTGCGGAACGCCTTGGCGCAGGTGCCCCGCCGCGTCGTGATCTCGAGCATCGACCGGAGGGAGCGCGCGACGTCGGTCCGGAGGCCGCGGCCGTCGGTGCTCCGCGGCGTGACGGCGCCCGCGTCCTCGCGGTCCTGCGCGCCCGGCGGCGCGAGCAGCGAGAGGCGGACGCGCTCGCCGTCGTTGGCGATCGTCTGCATCGCGAACAGGGCGCCGAGCGGGCTGAGCCGCCCGCTCCAGAAGCCCGCAGCGGCGCGGGCGAAACCGAGCCCGCCGGCGGGGATGTTGGCGGTGCTCGGCGCGACGGGGATGTCGATGGGGACCTCGCCGTCGAAGCCGAGGTCGCGGGCCTTGTTGCGCAGGTCGTCGGCCGTGAGGTGCCGGCCTGCGAGGCGGGCGAAGACGCCGTTGATGCTGCGGCCGAGCGCCTCGCCGAAGACGGTGCAGGTGGCGCCGCGGCCCTCCAGATCGGCCGCGGTGATCGCGCTCATGCCGCCCGTGTAGCAGACGGGCGTGGCGATGTTCACCTTGCGGCCCTCGAGCAGCGCCGCCGCGGTGACGATCTTGAAGAGGCTCGCGCTCGGGGCGAGCGGGGTGGCGACGTAGTCCCGGTCTCCGCGGCTCGCCCACACGAGGATGCGGCCGGTGCGGACGTCGGAGGCGACGATGGCGCCTTCGGGGGCGCCGGAGCGGGCGAGGAGGCGCTCGGCGGCGCGCTGGAGCTCGGGATCGAGCGTGAGGCGCACCTGCTTGCCCGACGCGCCGACCGTGGCGTGGACCGCCCCGGCCTCTACGTGGAGCTTTCGGACGCCCGGCGGCGCTGGAGATGCCGTCGCCGGCGCGATCCCGACGGCGATCGCGGCGGCGAGCGCGAGGAAGAGACGCGATCGCACCGCGCGGAGATGCCAGGCGCCGCGCGGGAGGGCCAAGTTCCGGGCGGCGTTCGTGACGGGCGCCTCGTCGCCCGAGGAGGAGGCGCGGGAGCGGCTCGTGAGGTGCTGCGCCCGCTCCCTGCTTTGCCCTGGAGCGGCTCAGCGTTCTTGTTCCAGGGCGATCCGATGGCCGTCGGGATCGATGACCGTCACGGGCGAGCTGCCTTCGGAGCCGACGACGCCGACGGCCGCGCCCAACGCTCTGAGCGACTCCAGGACCCGCTCGAGGTCGGAAACGACGAGCCCCAGGCGGAGGCCGGACGTCGGCTTGTCCGAGAGCGGATAGAGCTCGAGGATCAGTCCACCTACATCGCACGAGTAGTGCTTCGCTCCGCTGCCGTGCTGTTCTGGGGACAATCGCAGGCCAAGGCCCTCGTAGAACCGCCGCGAGCGCTCGAGGTCCGCGCACCGGAGAACCAGGTAGGCAACACGTTGCACGCTCATTGGAGGGGAGCCGCGCGCGCTGACCGAGGTCAGCGCCGCCCTTCCGGCACGATGGTCTCACCGCGCGCCAGCATCGCCACCAGCGTCTCGATCTTCTTCGCGCGCCCGGCGGGCGTCTTCACGCTGTTCATGCGAAACGCCAGCGCGAAGAGGTTCTGGCGTCCGAGGGTCTGGAACGTCTTGCGCGCCCGCGGGTTCGCCTCGATGGCCGCGCGAAGGTCCGCAGGAAGGGTGTCTTCGGTCGCGCTGCGGATGGGGGCGTAAGCGGCCTCCCAGCGACCATCCGCCTTCGCGGCGTCGACGTGCCGCTGGCCGTGCGGGGTCATGCGGCCGGCCGCCGTGAGCCGAGCGATGTGATCCCTGTTGATCTGGCTCCAGACGCTCCTCGCCTTGCGAGGGGTGTACCGCTGCAGAAACGAGATCTCGTCGAAGGACTTCCGGATGCCGTCGATCCACCCCCAGCACAGGGCCACGTCCAGCGCCTGCGCGTAGGTCACCGTCGGCACGCCCGAGTCCTTCTTGTGAATCTTCAGCCACAGCTCGGTCTCGCGGGCGTGGTTCGCGGCCAGCCAGGCTTCGAAGGCCGCCTCGGTGGGGAAGCTCTTTATCTTGTCTGGATTCGGAATGATCGGTGCCATGAAAAAGGTCCCGGTTAAAGCCTATCGATCAAGGAGCCAAGAAAGCTGGCATGCCGGGGCCTCTGCACGTACCAGAGCTTTGGAACGAGCGAAAGCTCATCGAACGTCGCCCATGGTGACCCGAGCAGCACAAGTGTTCCCCACTCGTCTTCAACAATTTCAGAATTTTAAGCAACGCCCGCGCCAGTCGCCGGCGGCTGCCGGTCTGCCGCGGCGCAGCGCCGCCGGCAGCAGCGGCTGATTGGGCGGCCTCATGGTTCAATCTTGCTCACGCAGCGCCCTCCCGATGTAGCTACGGCTCATGTCCTTGGTGAAGCCCCGAGACGTCATGACCTCGCTGTTTGAGCAACGCGGCAGATCGGGAACGAACCAGCATGATCCGCGTGTACTCCTTCATGAGCGTCGCGAGCGCCTCCATGTCCGACGCGGAGAGCCCTTCGCTCTGGCGCTTGATGTGCAGATCCTCGAGGTCTGCTGCCTTCTCCGGGGAGAGGCTCTGCCTGGCGGCCCGCCAGAGATCCTCGTCACCGAGCAGGTGCAGCGCGGCGATGGCCTCCGCCGTGTCGACCGGCAGCTCGTCGGGTTCGTCAGGGAGGGAAGTTGCCACCGCGTCGACGAGCTCGGCCTCGACGGTTCGTTGTGTCTTCTGAGCGCGGCGAGCCAGGCGCTCGTACAGCGGCTGGGGCAGGGTCACGGTAACGGCTCGAACGGCCATATCCTGGTTTACGATGGGCCGTCGAGGACAGCAAGCTCGGCGGTACAAGGCGCAGCGACGCGCAGCCGGCCGCTCTCCTCTGCCGTGCCATGATCGGTATCATCGTCGGCCCAACACTGAGCCAGTGATGGTGAGGGAGGTCCCCGTGCGGCCCGAGCTCCCGCTGGAAGCTCCGGAACGCCGAGCGCGCGAGGCCGCAGAACGGATGGCCTGGCCCGACGGATCTCTGCGTTCGGGAGGTACGCCGCCGCGATGGTCGTCGCCGCGCTCCGGGTCTGGTAGGGTGCGCACAGAGGTGCCTGTGCTCAAGCTGCCGAAAGATCTCGTCGCCGATCCGCGCCATGACGCGGTGTCCGATCTCCTCACCAAGCACGCAGGTCTGCTGTGGGAGAGCGGCCGAAACCAGGTGGCGACGCTCCCGATGACCGACGCGCTGGCCGCGGAGCTCCGCGGCGCGCTCGCGGCCGAGCACGCCTGCCATGGCCTCGAGCTCATCGCCGAGAAGCTCGCCGGCGAGCAGAAGGGGCTGGACGCCGCGGCCAGGAGGGCCCCGGAGAGCCCGCAGAACGCACGCGCGTCGCGCATCCTCTTCCTCGCGAGCGACGGCAGCACCCGCTTCTATCGCGACTGCGACGCGCTCCTCTCCCGCTACCCCCAGCGCCTCCTGGCCTGCCGGCTCGAGATCACGGGCGAGGCGCTGGGAGAGAAGCTCACGGGGAGCGCAAGGCTGATCCGGAGCGTGCTTGTCCTCGACAAGAAGGTTGCCGCCAGAGCGCTGCTCGCCCTGCTCCCGCCGGGCTGACGCCCGGCGGCGGCACGGCACGCTCCACCGCAGCGCGTCCTCCATCCACCCGGCGCCCGCGCACAGCACGCGGCGCTCGCGTGCTGGCAGCACCATCGGCGCGGCGTCCTGGAGGGGCACGCCTCCGCGCCTGGAGGTCATGGCCTCCAGGCCACAGCCTCCATACAGGCCCCCAGCATTTTAGCAGGACTGCCGCCGTGTTCCCGTACCGGCGCTCGCTCCACGAGCGCCCCCTCGAGATCGCCGGAAATCCGCGCCCGCCGGACCGGCACGCTGCGTGCTCAGCGTGCTCAGGAGGAAGGATCGTCAGTCGAACAATCGATCCCCGACCGGAGAGAACCCGTCATGAAATCTACCGCATTCATCCTCAGCAGCCTCGTTGTCCCCTTCGCCCTCGTCGGTTGCGTCTCGGACTCCGAACCTCTCGACGAGGGGCCCATGGACGTCGAGGAGGTCGCCGCCTTCCCCGAGGCAGCCCGCGCCCCGGCGGAGGTGCAGCCGGTCGAGGGCATCGGCGCGCAGAACACCGCGCCGGCCCCGGACGCCCTCGCCCAGCAGACGCTGACCCCCGTCGCGAAGTCTGGCGCAGAGATCGCGGTCAGCTCCGGCAGCGCGCAGTCCCTCGTCCTCCTCCAGCTCCCGATCGTCAACCTGCTTTACAACCCCGGCTTCGAGAACGCGCAGGCCGGCATCCCGTCGGGCTTCATCGATCATGGCAACGCCAATGCGTCATGGTTCGCCGGCTGGGGCACCGCGGCGGACTCCTGGCCTGCCACGAGCAATGATCTGAACTACGGCGCCATCGCGACATGGCTCAAGACCGACGTCGTGCACACGGCCAACAGGCGCAGCCTCCTCGTGTCCGCGACGACGACCAACGGCGGCATCGCCCAGCAGTACTGGACATCCGCCAGCCCGCCGCCCAACAACCCCTACCTGCGGTTCAGCGTCTGGGTCTATACAGTGACCGGGCAGGTGACGATAGGGCTCGGCAGCGGCGGGACGGGTTATAACACGAGGACCTCGACCCAGACCGGAAAGTGGGAGTATCTCCAGACCTGCGGCACGTCCTTCAACAACGAGGTCTATATCTACACGATCGGCGGGCCGGCCGTGTACTACGTGGACGACGCCAACGTGTCGGCGACGCCTTCGCCCCTCCTCGACCAGTATTGCTCGCCCGGCGGCGTCGTCTTCTGATCCACGCCGCCGCCCGGCGCGCAAGTCGGGAGAACCCGCGCCGGGCGCACCGAACATGGGCTCCGCGCTGCATCGCTCAGTCGGTGCAGCACGGCGCCCCGCCGGGGGCGCCGCAGGTCGCCGGATCGTCGCTGCACGGCGGCCCCCAGGCCACGGTAGCGCCGAGGACGACCTCCACCTGCGCCGCGTGCTTCGTCGAGCCGTCGTCGTTGCGCGCCTCCGCCGCGAGGATCACGTGGGTCCCTTCCTTGAGCACGGCGGCCGGATCCCACACTCTTCCGGGGAGGAACGCAATGAGCCCGTACGCGTGCGGGAACTCCCCGGGGACGAGCTCGATCATCCCCTCCTGCGGCACGCCCGGCGGGAACAGGTCCCCGGTCGCAGGGTCCTTGACGCTGTACCGAACACGCACCCTCTCCCCGCAGTCGGTGCAGCCGACGGCGAACCAGAGGTGATATCCCCCCTGGGGCCCGGCCATCACCGGGAGCGTGGCGCCCTCCTCGATGCTCTCGAAGCAGGTCTCGCCGGTCCCGATCTCGAACACCGCGGGGTCGTCCGGCAGGCGGCACCCGCCGCCACCGCCCGCCCCCGTGGAGCCTCCGCCGCCACTTTCCCCCGTGGAGCTGCCGCCTTCCCCTGTGGAGCCGCCAGCGCCCGATCCATTCGAGCTGCTGCCGCCGCCCTCGCCCGTCGAGGCGCTGCCGACGCTCCCCTGGCCGGTGGAACTACCGCTGCCACCCTCGCCGGCGGAGCCGCCGCCCATCGAGTCCGCCTCGACGCTCGAGCTGCAGTGGAGACACAGCAGCGCGAGGGTGAACACGGGAGTTGCTTGCCAGCGGATCAATGCGCGAAGAAAGGACCGCATTCTCATGGGGAGCACCTGGAACACGCGAGTGCGCTGTAGAGGGGAAGACGGAGCGCTTTACCTTCAGGCGCGATGTCCCGGAGGGCCGCGGCGGACCCGACGTCAGCGTCGGCCCTGGCAGACTTGGCAGCAACCGTTCCATCGCCGCTCCGCGCGATCCGGGCGCTTTCCCGAGCGCGCTCGCTGGCGCGCTGCGCCATGTGTGCCAGGCGCAGACAGCTCTGGCACAGGGACCAGGCGCCCACGGCCCAGCCGGCGCAGCGTGCGCGCTGGAGAAGAGCGGCGACGACGCGCCCGACCGGGCGGGCGTCTTCGAGGCCCACGCCGTGCCTTGGCGCGCTATGGTGTCGTCTCCCGGCCGGGGGCCGGGGGTTCCTTGCCGCCCATGCCGACGACCCGCCTGTTGCACAGCGCCGAGATCCCCCAGGCCGACAACCTCACGAACGTGCGGCGCGTGCTGGAGGCGCTCTCGGGCGGGGTGACCGAGAAGGAGCGGATCTCCGAGCAGACGGGCATCTCCTTGCGGCACGTCGGCTATGCGCTCGCCGCTGCCCGCGTCCTCGGCTGGCTCGGCGACGACGGCGCCTCGATCACGCCCGCGGCACGCGAGCTGCTCGCCACCTCGTCCGGCTCTGCCGACGAGCGGACGCACCTGCGGCGCGCGATCTTCGCCTGCGAGGTCGTGAAGGAGGTCGCGCCGGATCTCTTCGAGCCCTCGGCCCCGACGCGGGAGGCGCTCGCGCGGCGCATCTTCCGCTTCACCGCGGGCATCGGGAAGGAAACCGCGCGCCGGCGCGCGCAGACCCTGCTCGCCTGGCGGAGCCAGGTGCTGGAGCGGCAGCTCCCGCTCTTCCCGAAGCGTCCGAGGAAGCGCGCCGCCGCGCCGGCGGCGGGCGCTGGCGAGGAGACAGCGCCCGCCGAGGAGACCGCGGCCGGCGAGGCGACGGCGCCGCGGCGCTGACCTCGCTGCTCTACCGCGCTGCCGGGGCCTTGCGTGCGCCGCGCGCCGCGCGCAACTCGTCGGGGCTCAGCTTGCCGTCGCGGTTCGCGTCCGCCGCCTTCACCCGCTCCCAGCGCTTCTCGCCCACCTCGTCCCTGGTGAGGAAGCCGTCGCCGTTCTTGTCCTTCTTGGCGAAGCGCGCCTTCTGCTTCGCCTGCCGGTCCTTCATGCGCTGCTCGGCGTGCGCCTTGAGCTCCTCGGCGGACAGGTTGCCGTCCTTGTTCGTGTCCGCCTTGCCGAGCCGCTTCTGCGCCTTCTCGGGGAGCTCCGCGACGGTCAGCTTGCCGTCGCCGTTCTTATCGAAGCGCTTGATGAGGCGGGCCGGGTCCTTCGGGCCGTGCTGGCGGCGGGCGTCCTTGCCCTGGCCCTGGTGCGGCGCCGGCGTGTCCCCCGTGCCGCCCGCGCCGTTCGCCGCGTAGGCCGCTCCGCCGCCGGCGAGGACGGCCGCGGCAAGGAAGGTGCCGAGGACGAAGCGACGGATCGCGCTGTGGGTCTTGTTGGAGGAGAGGGCGAGGGTCATTGGGTCGTGCTCCTTGGTGCAAGGGCCAGCCTGTTCTTGCCGGCTTCTGTTCCTGGGACGCTCCCCGGGCCGCCCTCCCTACGCGCCCCTCGATCTTTTTTCCGGGAGCGGGCGCGACCCCCGGCGCCTCCGGGTTCACGGCGGGGTGCCCGGGTTCGAGGTCGAGGACGCCTTTGCCGGCAGGTATCCTGTGCAAATCCTGCTATTCGCGTCGGGGAAGGCGCATAACGTGGGATCCTCACCGCGCGGCGCCCGGCGAGACCGCGCCGGAACGCGCGCCGAGAAGGAAGAACGCATGAACCCTTATGCACCTCCGACCGCATCCACCGAGCCTCACGCCGCGGCCGTCGAGCAGATCAGCCCGGAGCGGCGCCTCGAGATCCAGAAGAAGCTGAGTCGCTTCAGCAGATTGAGCTTCCTCTTCGGGGTGCCGGGGTTCCTCCTGCAATCGGCGGGTCGCGCGATGGACAGCGCTCCCCTCTCGCTCCTCGGCGTCGTCCTGTTCATCATCGCCCTCGTGAATTACGCGAAGATGCGCGGCCGGAGCGGCGCGTGGGGCATCGTGGGGCTGGCCACCTGCATCGGGCTGGCGCTCCTCTACTTCCTGCCGAAGCACTGCCTGAACTGCGCGGCGAAGCACTCGTACCGATCGAAGGATTGCGATCGCTGCGGCGCGCCGCTCGGCTCCTGAGCGGGCGGACCGCGCCTCTCCACGTCTCGCGCTCGCCTCGGAGTTACCGCG
Organism: Sorangium sp. So ce693; assembly: GCF_051521375.1. NCBI lineage: Bacteria > Pseudomonadati > Myxococcota > Polyangiales > Polyangiaceae > Sorangium > Sorangium sp. So ce693. The sequence continues at coordinate 7,096,697 of NZ_CP150347.1, read as the reverse complement.
CTGCCGCCGGCTTGTGCGCGGGGTGCGCCGCGCGCAGCTCATCGGGGCTGAGCTTGCCGTCATGGTTCGCGTCCGCCGCCTTCATCTGCTCCCAGCGCTTTTCACCCACCTCGTCCCTGGTGAGGAAGCCGTCGCCGTTCTTGTCGCGCTGGGCGAAGCGCGCGTTCTGCTTCGATTGCCGCTCCTTCACCTGCTGCTCGGCGTTCGCCTTGAGCTCCTCGGCCGACAGGGTGCCGTCCTTGTTCGTGTCGGCCTGGCCGAGCTGCTTCTGCATCTTCTCGGGGAGCTCTGCGACGGTCAGCTTGCCGTCGCCGTTCTTATCGAAGCGCTTGATGAGGCGGGCCGGGTCCTTCTGCCCGTGCTCGCGGTGGGCGTTCTTGCTCTGGCCCTGGTGCGGCGCCGGCTTGTCTCCCGTGCCGCCCGCGCCGTCCGCCGCGTAGGCCGCTCCGCCGCCAGCAAGGACGGCCGCCGTAAGGAAGCTGCCGAGTGCGAAGCGACGGATCGCGCTGTGGGTCTCGTTGGAGAAGAGAGCGAGGGTCATTGGGTCGTGCTCCTTGGTGCACCGGACAGCGTCTGCGTGCCGGCTTTTGTTCCTGGGACCCTCCCCGGGCCGGCCTCCCTCCGCGCCCCTCGATTCTTTTGTGAGCGGTGACGAGGCGGACCCCCCGGCGCGCTCGCGGTGGGCTTCGTGCCGGCTGGGCTCGCCACGGCGCCTGCCGCGCGGACGGAGGGCAGGGGGCCGCGAAGGACCAAAGGATCAGGCTTCGCCCGAGGTAACCTACCGCGATGGATATCTCCTCGATCCCCGCAGCCAACCCCCCTCCCGGCGAGATGGAGTTGCGCCTGGAGCAGCACCGGCGGGAGCTGACCGGCCACTGTTACCGGATGCTCGGCTCCGCGTTCGACGCGGACGACGCCGTGCAGGAGACGATGGTGCGGGCGTGGCGCAGCATCGATCAGCTCGACGGCAGCGCGGCGATGCGATCGTGGCTGTACCGCATCGCCACCAACGTGTGCCTCGACATGCTGCGGGGCCGGTCGAGGCGGGCGCGACCGATGGATCTCGGCCCGGCGGGCTCGGCCGAGAACCCGGTCCTCGACACGCTGGTGGAGGCGACGTGGGTGCTGCCGATCCCCGACGGTCGGGTGCTGGCGGCGTCCTGCGACCCGGCGGAGCTGGTCTCGTCGCGGCAGACGATCCGGCTCGCGTTCGTGGCGGCGCTCCAGCGGCTCCCGCCCCGGCAGCGCGCGGCGCTGCTGCTGAAGGAGGTCCTGTCCTGGGAGGCCGCGGAGATCGCGGAGCTGCTCGGGATGACCGTCGCCTCGGTCAACAGCGCGCTGCAGCGCGCCCGGGCGACGATGGGCCAGGACGAGAAGACCGACCTCCACGAGCCGATGAACGAGGCGCAGCGGTCCCTGCTCGGCCGCTACGTCACGGCCTTCGAGCGGCAGGACGTCGACGCGCTGGTCTCGCTGCTCCGGGAGGACGCGACCTGGTCGATGCCGCCCTACCGGCTGTGGCTCCGGGGGCGCCCCTCGGTGCACGCCTGGCTCCTCAAGGTGGGCGAGGGGTGCAGAGGCTCGCGGCTCCTGCCGGTGGCGGCGAACGGATCCTTCGCGCTGGGGCAGTACCGGCCGAGCGGCCCTGGCGGCGCCTTCGTCCCGTGGGCGATCCAGGTCATCGAGCTGTCCGCCGGGGAGATCGTCGGGGTGTGCTCGTTCCTCGACGCCGAGCGGCTCTTCCCGCTCTTCGGCCTGCCCCTCCGGCCCGAGGCGTAGCTCCGAAAAAAATCTTCCAGGCGACCGATGAATCGGGCGCCGTCGCGCGGTCCTAGGGATCGAATCGGCCGCGCCGCGCCACCGTGACCCCGGGGCGGGCGGACCGATCTGTCCAGATCGACCCGGAGGAGACGATGGAGATGAGCGCCTTGATGTCGGAGAAGCACGTGGAGCCGGTGGTGGTGTCGAACAAGAAGGTCTGGGCCGGGCGGGTCCTCAGCGGCCTCTCGGTGGCGTTCCTGCTCTTCGACAGCATCGGGAAGCTGATGATGGTGCCGCAGGTGCTGGAGGGGTCCGAGCAGCTCGGCTATCCCGTGAGCTCGGTCCGCGGCATCGGGCTCGTCCTGCTGGCGAGCGTCGTCACGTACGTGATCCCGCGCACCTCCGTGCTCGGCGCGGTCCTGCTGACGGGCTTCCTGGGCGGCGCCATCGCCACGCACGTGCGCGTCGACAACCCGCTGTTCAGCCACGTCCTGTTCCCTGTGTACGTCGCCGCGATGATCTGGGGCGGGCTGCTCCTCCGCGACGAGCGGCTGCGCGCGCTGTTTCCGCTCCGAAAGTAGCGGGGGTCGAGGGATCGTCGCGCGACCGAGGCGTCCGAGCGGCTCGCGCGGCCTGTGATCGAGGAACGCCCGCCGTGCCGGGCGAGCACCCAAGGAGAGACGACGATGCGATTCTTGATGCTGTATCGGCCTGACAAAAGCCAGCAGGAGCTCTGTGCTCCCGATCCCGAGCACATGGCGCAGATGGGGAAGCTCATCGACGAGATGACGAGAGAGGGCGTGCTCCTCGGCACCGACGCGCTCCTCCCCGCCGCGATGGGCGCGCGCGTCCGGAGAGCAGGCGCCGAGCTCACCGTGAGCGACGGGGCGCTCCCGGACATGAAGGATCCGATGGTCGGCTACGCGCTGATCCGGGCGGCCTCGAAGGAGGAGGCGATCGCGGGGGCGAAGCGCTTCCTCCAGGTCGCGGGGGAGGGCTACTGCGAGGTGCTGCCGCTGATGGACGGGCCTCCGCCCTCCTGAGCGCGCCAGCCGTGCGCTGTTGCACTGTCATCTGAATTGTACAGTGTGACGGCTGTCTGAAGCCTCCGGCCAGAGCTTCATCTTTCCCGGGAAGGTGCCGACAGCCTCCGGCCAGAGCTTCATCTTTCCCGGGAAGGTGCCGACAGCCTCCGGCCAGAGCTTCGTCTTTCCGGGGAAGGTGTCGACAGCCTCCGGCCAGAGCTTCGTCTTTCCGGGGAAGGTGTCGACAGCCTCCGGCCAGAGTTTCATCTCTCCGGGAGGGTGTCGACAGCCTCCAGGGGGGCGAACCGGCCCTTGACTCCGTGCGCGCGCTCACTTTTACGTGGTGTGCGCCGCCATCGCCTCTCCGCGGCGCCAAGGAGCCCAACCATGCACACTCGCAAGCTCGGAACTCTGCAGGTCTCCGCCCTCGGCCTCGGCTGCATGGGCATGAGCGATTTCTACGGCGAGCGCGACGAGGCCGAGTCGATCGCCACGATCCACCGCGCCATCGAGCTCGGCGTCACGCTGCTCGACACAGCGGACATGTATGGTCCCTTCACGAACGAGGAGCTCGTCGGCCGGGCCATCGCGGGCCGGCGCGATCGCGTCGTCCTCGCGACCAAGTGCGGCATCGTCCGCGACCCGAACGACGTCACGGTCCGCGGCATCAACGGCGCGCCGGCGTACATCCGCGCGGCGTGCGACGCGAGCCTGCGGCGCCTGCGCGTCGATGTGATCGATCTCTACCAGCTGCACCGCGTGGATCCGAAGACGCCTATCGAGGACAGCGTCGGCGCGATGGCGGACCTCGTGAAGGCCGGCAAGGTGCGTGCAATCGGCCTCTCGGAGGCGAGCTCGTCGACGCTCCGGCGCGCCCACGCCGTGCACCCGCTCGCGTCGGTGCAGACGGAGTACTCGCTCTGGACGCGCGATCCCGAGGACGACGTGCTCGCCACGTGCCGCGAGCTAGGCATCGGCTTCCTCGCGTACAGCCCCCTCGGCCGCGGCTTCCTCACGGGGCAGATCCGGCGCTTCGAGGATCTCGCGCCGGACGACTACCGCCGGATCTCGCCGCGATTCCAGGGCGAGAACTTCCAGCGGAACCTGGATCTCGTCGCGAAGGTCGAGGGCATCGCGCGGGAGAAGGGCGTGAAGGCGTCGCAGCTCGCGCTCGCGTGGGTGCTCGCGCAAGGGGACTTCATCGTCCCGATCCCCGGCACGAAGCGTCGCACCTACCTCGAGGAGAACGTCGCCGCGGAGGCGCTCGAGCTCACCGAGGGCGATCTGCGGCGCCTCGACGCGGTGGTGCCGAAGGGCGCGGCCGTCGGCCTCCGCTACCCGGAGCCGGGCATGCAGCTCGTGAACCAGTGAGCGAGGCGGCCTGAGGACCGCGCGCACGCCGATCCGGCGCGCGGCATCATGTGTCTTCGGGCGCGGGATCAGCCCTGTCTTTCGGGCGCGCGGCGACCCTCGCCTCTTCGGGCACCCCGGGCAGCCGGAAGACATGCAGGGGACCCTCGGACGAGAGCAGTCCGGCGAGCGCCGGATCGGTCATCACCTCGAGGAGGTCGCGCTCCGTGTCGTCGACCGTGCACCGTCGCCGCACGAGGCGGACGACCTGCGAGTAGTCCACGTGATCCGGATCGTGCGCGAGCCCGAGGGGTTGCCACAGGGTGTGCTGGCCGTACCTGTGGGCCGCGCCCGGGTCGAACCAGCCGTAGTTGGCGGCCCGGTCGGGGCGATCCGCGAGGCGGTTGGTGAGTACCCAGTGCTTGCCCACGTTCTCGATGAGCCCGGTGCGCCCCGCGACGTGCTCCTCGACGCGGCGGTGATGCTCCAGCATGCGGGAGGTGCTGGCCATCGTGGCATCCGGGGCGCCGATGCACGGCGGGATCCGCACGCTGGCCTGCTCCCACACGAGGTCGCAGAGGCGCGTCGTCAGCAACGCGCACTCGAGCAGATCCGCGATTCGCTGGGTCGTCCGCGCGGAGGCGTTGACGCGGACGGAGTCCTCCGCGTCGCCGATGCGGAGCGCGTCGGCGCTCACGAGGAACGTCGCGCGGCGCTCCTCGAGCTGGCTGTACACAGGGACCCACGAGATCGGCGCCAGGTAGCCGGCCTGCACCGCTTCCAGGATGGCCTCCTCGCGCGCCGCGCACGCGTGCTCTGGAAGGCCTGCGACGAAATCGGTGCCTCTCAGGACGTCTGTCATGCTCCCCCTCCCGCGAGCGCGCCCGCGGCGCTCGAGGTGAAAGCGTGAGCGGAAGCGGGCGCGGCAGGAAGATGTTTCGCTCTCTCGTCCACGGCGTGCCCACGGCCGCGCGCTCCCGTGCCGCTTTGCGCTGTCCGTCCGCTCGCCCTAAGCTCCGCCCCATGTCGCCCCCGGCGAGCCGTCTCTCCCTGCGTCCGTCCCGCGCGCCCCGCGCACCCCGCTTCCTCCTCGCCGCCTGCGCCGCCGTCCTCGCCGCGCAGGCGGCCGGCTGCGGCTCGAGCGCTTCCCGGGGGCCCGACGCGGGCGCCGCGATCTCGTCGATCGACGCGCGCCTGCGCGGCAGCTTCAGGCTCGTCCGGTTCGAGCCCGAGGTCCCGCTCGAACCGATGCTCGCGTCGATGCTCGAGTTCCAGTACGCGCACCTGGTCGTCCGCTTCGACGGAAAGCGCATCCTCGCGGACTCGCCCGGCCTCCACGTGGACCGCGCCTACGAGATCCGCGACCCCGCGTGGGATCGGTTCAAGATCGTCTCCTACGACGAGGCAGGGGTCGCCTACGAGGCGCTGTGCGAGTTCTCGGGCCAGGAAGAGCTCATCGTGCACGCGCAGACGCCGCCCTGGAAGGGCGTCGCCACGCTCCGGCGGGCACAGTAGCGAGCGGCCGGCCCTCTCGCGTCGATGCCCGTCAGCGGCGGAGCGGGAGCAGATCCGCGCGTGATGCGCCTGCCATGCTCTCTTGATGAGACGAAGAGACGCATGCTCGTGCAGGCGTGATCAGGTGCGCTCCGGTGTGTCGATGGGATGACAGGGCGTGCGCTGTAGGATGCGCTGCACGCGCCTCCGGCACGCTCGAAGTTCACCCTGCGCTATCGTCCTCTGGTAGGATAGCTAGGACGGACGTAACTGTCCACACGGCGCGCCAAGGAATCACCGGATCATGAACGACGGCGAAGCGGATGTTGTCGCTACGATGCGAGCGGAACTGGAGATGCTCCGCTGGCGCAACGCCGAGCTCGAGCGGGAGCTCGCCGAGAAGCAGCGCGTCGAGGACGCGCTGCGGGAGAGCGAGGCGCGCTACCGGGGCATCGTCGAGGACCAGACGGAGCTCATCTGCCGCTTTCGGATGGATGGCACGCTGACCTTCGTCAACGACATCTACTGCCGGTACTTCGAGAAGACGCGGGAGGAGCTGGTCGGCCACCGCTTCATGCCGATGGTCCCCGACGAGGAAGGGCCGCACCTCGCTCGGCAGTTCGCGAAGCTCGGCCCCGAGAACCCGATCGTCCACACCGAGCACCGCGTCATCCTCCCGAACGGCTCGATCCGCTGGTTGCACTGGACCAACCGCGCCCCGCTCGGCGAGGGGGGGCCGCTCGCCGAGTTCCAGGCGATCGGCGTCGACGTCACCGAGCGACGGCACGCGGAGGACGAGGTGAGGCGCCTCAACGCCGAGCTCGAGGCGCGCGTGGCGGACAAGACGAAGCGGCTCGAGCAGATGGTCCGCGAGCTGTCGACCCCGCTCATGCCGGTGGCGGATCAGGTCATCGCGGTGCCGCTGATCGGCTTCCTCGACAGCGACCGCGCGGCGGCGACGCTCGAGACCGTGCTCAACGGGGTCGTCACGCACAGCGCCAGGACGGTGGTCCTCGACATCACCGGCGTGGGGGTCATCGACTCCCAGGTGGCCGACTCGCTCATCCGGCTGGCCAAGGCGGTGAACCTCCTCGGCTCCCAGGTGGTGCTCACCGGCATCCAGCCGCGGATCGCGCAGACGCTGGTCGCGCAGGGCGTGGGCGTGGGCGGCGTCGTGACGCTCCGGACCCTGAAAGAGGGTATCGCGTTCGCCCTGCGGCGCGGGCTCACCGCCTCTCGACCTCCGGCCCTCCAGGGCAGCTAGCTCCGAGCCTCGGCGTGCGCCGGAGAGGGCGCGCCTGCCCACTATCCAGTCTCACGTCCGATCGTGTAGCCTCATCGACGATGGCGCACACGCAAACGACTGATCAACCCGACGTGCATTCGGCTGCTCACGGCGCGAAAGCCGGCGAGGGCTTTCAGGGGTTAGGAGGGGACATCGACTCGCGCTACATCAACGAAGACATCGCGCCCGTGCGCTCGGACCAGCGCAAATGGGGGATGAAGGACATCGCTGCGCTCTGGGTCTCCATGTGCGCCTGCACGCCGACGTACATGCTCGCCTCGGGCCTGATCGCCGAGGGGATGAGCTGGGGGCAGGCCGTCCTCACGATCCTCCTCGGCAACGTCATCGTGCTCGTGCCCATGATCCTCAACGCGCACGCGGGCACGAAGTACGGTATCCCGTTCCCCGTCTACTGCCGGAGCGCCTTCGGCGTCCGAGGGGCGAACGTGCCCGCGGTGCTGCGCGCCCTCGTGGCCTGCGGCTGGTTCGGGATCGGGACGTGGCTCGGCGGGTGGGCCATCTACAAGATCGTGGCCGTCTTCGTCCCGTCGATAGAGCAGATGCCGCCGACGCCGCTGGGGATCAACGTCCCGCAGCTCGTCTGCTTCCTGTTCTTCTGGGGCATCAACATCTGGATCATTCGCATGGGCATCGAGTCGATCCGGATCCTGCTGAACGTCAAGGCGCCTCTCCTGATCGGCCTCGGCATGGCGCTGCTCCTCTGGGCCTATAGCCGCGCCGGCGGGTTCGGCCCGATGCTCGAGAAGCCCTCGTCCTTCGGGGTGGGGCAGCCCAAGGAAGGTCAGTTCTGGGTCTTCTTCTTCCCGGCGCTCACGGCGATGGTCGGCTTCTGGGCCACCCTGGCCCTCAACATCCCGGACTTCACTCGCTACGCGCATTCGCAGCGCGATCAGGTCATCGGACAGGCGATCGGCCTGCCGCCCACGATGGCGTTCTTCTCGTTCATCGGCGTCGCCGTCACCTCCGCCACGGTCGTCATCTACGGCGAGACCCTCTGGGATCCGGTCGTCGTCATCACCCGCTTCGAGAACCCGGTCGTCTTGATCATCTCGCTCGCGGCCCTCTGCATCGCCAACCTGGCGACCAACATCGCCGCGAACGTGGTGAGCCCGGCCAACGATTTCTCGAACCTCTGGCCGTCGCGGATCTCCTTCCGCACCGGCGGCCTCATCACAGGCATCATCGGGATCCTGATGCAGCCTTGGCGGCTCGTCAGCGACCCGACGGGTTATATCTTCACGTGGCTCGTCGGCTACTCCGCGCTGCTCGGGCCCCTCGGCGCGATCCTGATCGCGGAGTACTACGTCGTCCGCAGGACCAACCTCGATCTCGCCCAGCTCTACAAGCGGGGAGGGATCTACTGGTACGCGGGCGGGTGGAACCCCGTCGCGATCGTCGCCCTCGTCCTCGGCATCCTGCCCAACTTGCCTGGCTTCCTCGGCACCATCAAGGTCGCGACGGTCTCCAGCGCGTGGATGAATCTCTATAGCTACGCCTGGTTCTCGGGCTTCGCCATCTCGTTCGTCGTCTACGTCGCCCTCTCGCTGATTCGCCGCCCGGCCAAGCTCGCCGCGGCCTGATCCTCATCGCCTCGCGGCGAGGCGCGCGACCCCGCCGCCCATTCAACTCAGCATCAGCGCGGTCGGCCGCGAACGCCGCGCCTTTCCCGCGGAGCGCGCTCCCGAGGGCGCCCTCTGCCTCGGGAGCGCCGTCGGCTCCTCGCCGGCGCGCGCCGGCGAGGAGCCGACGGGCTGCGTTTTTTTTGTACGCGGGCATTCATCTCGTGATCAACGACGAGACTCCCCCTCGGCAACAACGTTGTTGTGGGGCGGGGCCCCACCGTGGGAGACCTGTGGTGTGTTGTGGAGCGCTCCCGCCGCCGAGGCACTCCGCAAAGTGTCTTGCCAAACAACGTGGGTTGATTCCATTCGTCTGTCTCTTGCTCCGTGGGCGCTTTTCGATGGATCATGAAATGTCGCTCTTCTCCCGCCTTCGAGGTGCCCATGAACAAGCTCGTCCTCTGGTCGCTCCCGGCTCTCGCCCTGGCCGCATGCGCTGATAACGGCACGCCCGTCGACGAAACACCGACCGTCGCGGGCGCCCCGATCACGGTCGCCGCCGCCCGGCCCTACTCCCTCTTCGAGAGCGGCCAGGTCCGCCCTCTCGCCCTCTCGCCCGACGGCTCGATGCTCTTCGCCGTCAACACGCCTGACAACCGGCTCGAGATCTTCAAGGTCCGGAGCGGCGCGCTCGAGCACCGCGGCTCCGTCGCCGTGGGCATGGAGCCCGTCGCCGTCGCGGCCCGCAGCGATGACGAGGTCTGGGTCGTCAACCACCTCTCCGACAGTGTGAGCGTCGTCGACGTCTCGAAGCCCAGGAAGCCCCGCGTCGTGCGCACCCTGCTCGTGGGCGACGAGCCTCGCGACATCGTGTTCGCCGGCGCTGGCAAGAGCCGCGCCTTCATCACGACGGCGCACCGCGGGCAGAATAGCCCTGTGGATCCGGCGCTCACCACGCCGGGCGTGGGCCGCGCCGACGTCTGGGTCTTCTCGACGGCGAGCCCGAGCACCGCGCCGCTCAACATCATCACCCTCTTCAGCGACACGCCGCGCGCGCTCGCGGCCACGCCCGACGGCTCACGCGTCTATGCGGCGGCCTTCCACTCAGGAAACCGCACAACGGTGATCGAGACCAACGTGGTGAACCTGGGCCTCGGCCTGCCTCCGCCGACCACCAACGCCGCCGGGGTCGCGCAGCCCTCGGCGCCCCTCATCGTCAAATTCAACGGGACGCACTGGGTGGACGAGCTGAATCGATCCTGGGACGACAAGGTGAACTTCTCGCTGCCCGACAAGGACGTCTTCGTCATCGACGCCCTGGCCAACCCGCCCGCGCCCGTCGCGGGGGCCGGGGGCGTGTTCCGGGGAGTCGGCACGGTCCTCTACAACATGGCCGTCAACCCGGTGAGCGGCCGCGTCTACGTGGCCAACACGGAGGCGTTCAACGAGAATCGCTTCGAGGGCCCCGGCGTCTTCGCCGGCCACACCGTGCGCGGCCGGTTCAACCACAACAACATCACGGTGCTCGATCCCGCGACGGGCAGCGTCACCCCGCGGCACCTGAACAAACACATCGATTACAGCGCGTGCTGCGCCCCGGTCCCGAACGCCGAGAACCGGAAGAGCCTCGCGCTGCCCACGGGCATGGCCGTCTCCAGCAACGGGAAGAAGCTCTACGTCGCCGCGCTCGGCTCGGACAAGATCGGCGTCTTCAACACCGCGGCGCTCGAGGCCGACACCTTCGTGCCGAGGCTCGCGCGGCAGATCCCGGTCTCCGGCGGCGGGCCCACCGGCGTGGTCCTGGACGAGGCGCGCGGGCAGCTCTACGCCCTCACGCGCTTCGACAACTCCATCTCGATCATCGACGTCGATGACAAGGCCGAGGTCGCGCACGTGCCCATGTACAGCCCCGAGCCGGAGAGCGTGGTCCGCGGCCGCCGCTTCCTCTACGACGCGTCGTTCACGTCGAGCCACGGCGACTCGGCGTGCGCGAGCTGCCATGTCTTCGGCGATCTCGACAGCCTGGCGTGGGACCTCGGCGACCCCGACGCGGTGAACAGGCCGATGCCAGGCCCCTTCGTGCTCGATCCGACGATCTTCGGCGCGCCCGCCGAGTTCGCCGCGCTCAAGGGGCCGATGACGACGCAGAGCCTGCGCGGGATGGCCAACCACGGCCCGATGCACTGGCGCGGAGACCGCACCGGCGGGGAGGACGCGCCGAGCGCGCAGCCGAACAGCGGCACGTTCGACGAGGAGGCCGCGTTCAAGAAGTTCAGCGTCGCCTTCGTCGGCCTGCTCGGTCGAAACGCGCCCATCCCCGCGGCGGACATGCAGGCGTTCACCGACTTCGCCATGCAGGTGATGTATCCGCCCAACCCCATCCGCCACCTGGACAACTCGCTCACCGCCGATCAGGCGGCGGGCAAGGCCTTCTTCACCCTGCCGCCCAGCGAGGGCGGCGCGTGCGCCTCGTGCCACGTGCTCGATCCCACCGCCAACGCCGAGTACGGGGTCGAGTTCCCCGGCTTCTTCGGGACCGACGGGCGCTACACGTTCGATTTCATCTTCCAGAGCTTCAAGGTCGCCCAGCTCCGCAACGTCTATCAGAAGGTGGGGATGTTCGGCATGGTGCAGAACCCGCGCTTCAACGACCGGAACTTCGAGTTCCAGGGCGATCAGATCCGCGGGTTCGGCTTTGGCCACGACGGGACGATGGATACGGTCTTCCGCTTCCACGATCAGAACGGCTTCAACGAGGCGCCGGGGGTCGCCGGCTTCCCGCCGGGGGCGGCGGGCGAGGTGCTGCGCCACCAGGTGACCAAGTATCTTCACGCCTTCGACAGCAACCTGGCGCCCATCGTGGGCCAGCAAGCGACGCTCGCCGGCGCGGGCGACACGGCCGCCGAGCTGCGCGTGGATCTCCTGATCGCGCGCGCCGACGTGGGGGAGTGCGATCTCGTGGCGAAGGTCCGTCTCCACGGGGATGAGCAGGGCTTCCTCTATCAACAGGGCGCTGGCACGTTCCTGCCCGACAGGGCGGCGAGCCCGGCGATCAGCGCGGCGGCGCTGCGCGCGATCGCGGGGCCGAACAAGGCGCTGACCTTCACCTGCGCGCCGCCCGGCTCGGGGACGCGGATGGCGCTCGACCGCGACGGCGATGGGGCGCTCGACGGCGACGAGGAGGACGCGGGGAGCGACCCGGCGGACCCGGCGAGCACGCCCTGAGGCCCCGAGTCCGAGCCCGCGCGGCGATCCCACGCCGCGCGGGCGTCTTCGCGCCCTCGCGCGCCGCCTTCACATCACCGCGGCCGAGGCTTCCTCGCAAGCCACGCACGCTCGCCCCACGGGCACGCGAAATCCTGCGGCTTCGTCAGGATCCAGAGCACCGGCAGCGGCGGCGGCGCCGGGGGCGTGGGCCCCGCGCCGTCCGTGAAATAGATCACGCCGGAGACCTTCCGCGCCGCCAGGAACTCCGGGGCGAACACCGGCCGCAGATCGGTCCCGCCGCGGCCGCCGACCTCGTCGAGCCGCCCGTCGAACGCGTACACGCGCCCGATCTCCACGTCGCACTCGACCACGGTGATGCGCGCCGACTCGCTCATCACCTGAAGCTGCCGGGCGATCTCCGAGAGCTCCTCGCGCCGCATGCTCATCGACGTGTCGATCGCGACGAGCACCGACGGCTTCGTGATCGCGCGGGGCGCGTACGTCCTGCCGGGGACCTCGCCGACGCGGCCCGGGAAGCGCCGGTTCGGCCGCGCGTACGTGTGCACCGGCGCGCGCTCCCGCGCCACGAACATCCTGAGCGCGGTCTTCCAGTCGAGCGGGTGCGCGGGCGGGCCCAGCGCGTCTGTCAGCTCCTCGATGAGCCGCCCCGGCGTCTTGCCTGCGAGCAGCAGGCCGGGCACGTCCGCCGGATCGCCGTCCTCCGCGAGCGCGTCCGCCTCCTCGGCGGCGCGCAGCAGGAGCTGCCGCGTCTGCTCCACAGCGCCCGGCTCCCGCGAGGGGCGCCGGAGCACGCGGTGATCGTCGACGGCCTCGCCGCCGCGCTGCGGGAGCTTGCCCTCGCGCGCCGCGCTCACGAGCAGCTCGTAGCGCTCGAGCGTGCTCTGGCCGCCGCGCAGGCCGATCGCGGCGTAGGGCTGCCAGCGGATCGGGTCGGGGAGCGGCTCCTCGATGTACTCGTTGGCCGACATCTCCAGGGCGAGGTCCATGAGCTCCGGCTCGTCCGCGCCCGCGAACTTGGGGTGGCACAGGTGCCCGAGCGCGACGTGGTGCACCTCGTGGAGGAGCACGCCCCGCAGGAACACGGGCTCGTTCATGAACGACTCCACGTTGACGTGGAGGAAGAAGCGGCCATCGAACAGCGAGACGGCCATGCGCTTGACCGAGGGGTCCGCGACCGGCGCGAGCCGCGCGAGGATCGCCGCGTAGCAGGGGTACTTCTCCAGGAAGCCGGGATCGCGCACGAAGGCGTCGAGCCACGCGGCGAGCGCGTCCTCGGACACCTCGCCGCGCCCCGCGGTCTCGCTCATTGCGGCCGGACCGGCGTGACGCCGTGCTTCTTCAGCGCGCCCGCGAGCCGGAGGGCCCAGCGCTCCGGCAGCTGCGCGAGCAGCTGGCCAAGGCACACGCGCGCGACGTTGCTCCGCCGCACGTCGACGAGCTTCGCCTGCTGCGCGAGGTGCGCCGACAGCGCGGTCACGACGAGCCCCACGCGGTGCTGCCGCAGCGGATCGGCGCGCCACGCCAGCACCTTCTGCTCGGCGGCGCTGCCCGCGTAGTTCTGGAGCAGCTCCTCGGGGCGGATGTCGATGAGCTGCGTGGCCGTCGCGTTGCCGCCGAGCGCGTCCTGGAGGCGCTCGCGGTGGTCGCCAGGCAGGTCGGCGAGCAGCGCCTCGAACGCGCCCAGCGACAGCTTGCGCTGCGCCGCGAGCACGCCGACCTCGGGCCCCTCGAGCAGCGGCGCGAGCCGCGTCGTCACCTCGTCGAACCGGTCGGTCTCCCCGCGCTCGCGCGCCCCGCGCAGCACCTTGCCCGCCGGCGAGCTCGGCCCGTAATCGGCGAGCAGCGCGCGCAGATCGAACGGCAGCCGCGTCGACCAGCTGTCCTTCGACGCGAGCAGGAGCTCGACCCAGCTCGGGGGCAGGTACCCGCCCAGCGTGTCGCGCAGGAGGACGCCGTCCGCGAGCTCCTCGGGGCGGAGCGCGCTCAGCACGTGCGACGCATAGGTCCAGGTGCGCGGGGGGACGTCGTCCAGGACGCGCTCGTGCGCCTGCGCGAGGGCGATCACGCCCGGGTGGAGCCCGTTCACCTGCGCCCAGGCGAGCCAGGACGCCCGGTCGGCGCGGACGTTCAGGTGAAGGAACCGCGCGCGGAGCGCGCGATCGAGGGGGGTCACCTGGTAATCGGCCGACTCGGGATTGACGGCGGCAAAGCACACCCACCCCGTGGGCAGCTCGTACTCGTGCAGCCGCCGGGCGCTGAGCAGCTGGAGCGCCGGCTGCTGGATGTACCGCTCCGCGCGGTTGAGCTCTTCGAGCATCAGGATGCCGGCGCCGTCCTGGGGAAGCACCGACGGCGCCGCGTAGGTGGTCCGGCCGTCCCGGATGACCGGCAGGCCCACGAGGTCGGGCGGCTCGAGGAGGCTCAGATCGAGCACGACGGTGGCGATGCCGAGCCGCTCGGCGAGCTGACGGACGAGCTCGCTCTTGCCGATCCCCGTGGGCCCCTCGAGCAGCACCGCGCGGCGCGCGCGGTAGGCGAGCTCGAGCACGGCCTCGAGGCGCGGCCCGACCGGGATGGGCGCGGAGCGTCCCTCGAGGAGGTTCGGTGAGGTCGCCGGGGCCGGCCTGCCCGGCGCGTTGCCATCGGATCTGGGCTTCGTCACGGATGAAGAGGGGGTGCCGCGCGAGGGCGAAGAAAGGACCGCCGAGGCCCGGAGCCCGGGAGGTTCGGCCCTTCCGTACCCGACGGGCTTCCGGCGCGCTTCGTCTTTCTTGCCGGGTCGCCCCGAGCTCTAGCAGCCGCTGCGCGGCCTGTCATTCGCCACCGCCCACGCGACGGGGCGGCCCGCGGCGCGCTCATGCGCCAAGGAGCAGCCCGAGGCTGGCTGCGAGCGCGGCGTCGCTCCACGAGGACAGCCCGCGGGGCAGGAGGACGGTCGCGTGATGAGGCTGACCTTCGCAGCTCCGCGACCCCTCGTAGGTGCGCCCCGTCCGTGTGAGCTCGTAGCTGCAGCGCCCGATCGTGCCCGTGAGCTGCCGCTCGTCCAGCCGGTAGTCGGAGAGGGCGCCGGCCAGGAGGCCCCGCGCGTGGAGCCCTGCCTCCGCCCGGGTCACCGAGAGCTCCAGCGGCATGGCGCCGACGGTGCCGGCCGCGCGCTGCCCCGTCGCGGTGACGTTCACGGCCTGGTCGAACGCCACACCCCGGACCGTCTGCCCCTCGCGCCCCCTGTCGGCGGCGTACACGCCGAGGTTCACGTCCGGGCCGACGACGCGCCCCGGCTCGATGTCGGCGCTCACGAGCTCGCCCCGGGCGGTCAGCAGGATGAACTCGTTCGGCCCCGCGGCGCGGAAGATGTCCTCGCGCGCAGGGGATTCGGCGGCCGGCGCCGTCCCGCACGCCGCGGTGAGCGACAGCGCGAGCGCGAGTAGCCAGACAGCGCGCCCGGGGAGCAGGTTCATCCGCATCGCAACACCTCGACGCCCGACCGGGTGTGCCCGATCGGACACGCGCAACGTGATGCCGGCGATGCCCGACCGGTAGATGGCAGTCCCGCCGGGAGCGCGCTTCACCGATCCGTTCCCGGTGACATCGTGGACGACCCCGGCTCCTCCGTCCCGATGGCTCCTCCGCCCTACACCGGTTTCCGCCCCATGCCGAGCAGAGCGGCGGTCACCCGCACAGGAGACGGGCCCAGATCGGCGTTTTCGGCGCGCAAGCGCACTCCGGTGCGCTGAGCACCGAAAACGTCGAGATGGGCCCGTATCCGAAGCGGGTGACCGCCGCTCTAAAGGGGGAGCTCGAGGGGGGCGCAGGTCGACACGCCGGCGCCGACGATGCGGAAGCCGATGTCCGTCATGTAGTCCGTGTCGATCGAGCCGTCCGACGGGCGATAGCGGCTCACGTTGGTGGTCCGCGACGGGGACCCGAGCTCGCTCGGGGCGGTGTAGAAATAGAAGTCGCCGCCCCAGAACGAGAACGCCCAGGAGCTGGGGGTCTCGATGCCCGGCAGGTCCGTGGCCTCGATGATCTCGCCGGTGTCCTTGTCGATCTCGGCGAGCTGCACCGGGGTGGTCGTGAAGAAGCCGAAGAGGCGTCCATCCCCCGTGCCGGTGAGCTCCGCCGAGATGTCGCGCATCGAGCCGCTGAACTCGCCGACCGGCGTCACCGACGCGCCCTCGATCCTCCCCAGCCCGATGCCCGGCGTGCCGGTGGCGCCCGCCACGAAGAGCTCCTCGGTGTCCGGGCGCGAGAGATCGCTCGAGAAGCCCATGCCGAGCCGGGCCCATCCGTCGGAGAGCGTGGCCCCGGAGGGCTCGCAGCTCGCGTCCTCGGTGCTGACCTTGAACAACGTCCCCTCGCTGTCGTCGGCCTCCACATAGTTGACCCACGCCACCGCGTTGCGATCGACCGCCATCGAGTTGGGATCCATGCCGGTCCGGCACCCCAGGACACCAATCTTCGTGAACTCCTTACGATCGGGCCTGAAGCTGTAGAGCTCGTTGTCCTGTGAGAGCACATACACGAGGGAGGCCCGCTCGATGCACCCGTTGTTCGGGGCCCCACTCCCGTTGTCCCCACTCCCGATGTCTCCGCTGTTCCCGCCGATCCCGGCCCCGGAGCCAAACGGATCGTCCTGGCCGCCCGCGCCGCTCGCTACGCTGCCATTTTCGGCACCCGAGGACGGGTCGGTCTCCGTCGCGGACGTGCCGCTGTTGGACGCGCTGCAGCCGGCCGCCGCGAGCGCGATCCAGAAGCACCCTCGTGCGATTCGCATATCCGCTCTCCCTTTCGCGTGATTCGCTCTTATAGCCGCGAAGCGCGCACACGGGTACACGAACTCGCACCCTCGCTCAAAGGGGCGTCCGGGTCGAACAGCTCGAACAGCCCTTGGCGGGCGGGGTCATCAGTAGATAGGGATGACCTCGTCCGACTGGCAGCAATAGTAGGCCGGGCTCTCCGGTGTCACCTGGCCCACGGCGACTCCGCCTGTCGGGGCGCACCTGCCCGGGTCTTCCCTGATCCATCGGGCAGCCATGCTCTCGAGCCGCAGATCCGGCCCCGCGACGCACTTCGGCCCGGCCATCGTCACCATCTCTGCGCCGAGGAGCTCGCGACAGCCGCCGTCCTCGTAGACCGAGACGAGCGCGGAGCACGTGGCGTCCTCGAGCTCCTCGCACGCGCACTGCGTGCAGCTGCGCGTGTCGTCGAAGCGCTCGGCGGCGGCCAGCAGATCGGGATACTGCTCAGGGCACTCCGGCGTGCGCTGCTGGAGATAGCGGATGCACATCGTGAAGCCCCCCGACCGCCGCCTGGGGGCCGCGACACACATCCTCGAGGGATCTCTGCACTTGTCCTTGTCGGCCGTGCCCGTGCACGCGCGCACCCGGGTGCTCGCGGGGGCGGCCAGCCCGGGCGGCGCTCCTCCGGGATCGTGCGTCGGGGCGCACGCGCTCACGGTCGGCGCCGGGATGAGGAACGAGCCGATCTCGCCCGAGGTCGCCGCGTCCGGCGCCGTACACGCGCCGCTCCACCCCGCGGGGGCGGCGAACGACGTGGACGCCGTCCCATCGCACGTCGCCGAGGCGCTCCCCACAAGGCCTGACGGCAGCTCGCAGGAGGGCTTCGTGCAAAGGCACGTCGGACACGTGTGCTCGCCGTCGAAGCCGCTGTAACCGTCGAACACGAGATCCGGCGCCTCCGCCGGGCACTCCGGTGGGGACGTCCCGCCTGTCGCGTCGCCCCTCCAGAGCAGGATGGGAGCGTCGAACCCGGGGGCCGGCGGCGGCACGCACGCGCCGTCGCACACGGGGCACGGATCATTGCACTCGTGAGCATCCAGGCTGAAGCACGGCTCATTGCACGAATAGATCTGGACAGCGCCGCCTTCCCAGCAGCCCGCGAAGCTGCCGGCGCCGGCGCCGGCGAGCGCGAGCGCGATGCCGAACGGGTCCTTCCTTCTCCTCATCGTGATGGTCCTTCTCGCGTGTCGCGTTTCGGCTCTTCGGCAGGGGGCACCGCGACGATCGCTCGGCGCAGCCCCAAGCCTCTCTCTTCCTGCTCCTTTCACGCCGGCGAGGCGACCCGACCGGGGGCGCGCGGCGCCCTTGTCACTCCGGAGCCAAGGAGAGCTCGCATGCGTATTTCATACTTGGGTCGGCGGGGCCAAGGAAGCTGAATCTTGCCGTTAAGGCACGATGAATTGAGTATATTTCGATAGGCCCCGAGAAATTATCAGCAATTGTTGGTCGAGCGCTTTTCGTGAGAATCTCACCTTGGATGGTGGAAAGCACGGTGGCGCTGCCGCGCTGCCGGCGGGATCAGGCCGCGCCGGGCGTCGCTCCTGGCCAAGGACGAGCGCGTCGCGCGTCGCGCGTCCGCCTGGCGCGAGCGCGACACGGAGGCGGCGAGCGACGTGAGGTCTGGCGGCGCGGGCGCGCGCGCCTATCGCTGCGACCGATCCAGCGCGTCCACGGCGTCGAGCTGGGGCTGGAGCTGGGCGCGCTCCTCGCCGGAGAGCGGCGCCGCGTCGATCTCGTCGCGCAGGGCGCGGGCGCGCGCCTGTTCGCCCAGGGCGACAGCGAGCTCGAGCCGCGCGGCGAGGGCGCGGGCGCGCTCGAGCGGGTCGTCCGCCCCCTTCCGGGCGAGCGCCACGTCGAGGACCTTGGCGGCCGCGGCGTCGTCGTTCTTGAAGTCGCGCAGCCGCGCCGCCGCGCGCAGGGCCTTGCCCAGCCTCGAGCCCGAGCGCGACCCGGCGGCCCCCTCGTCGTCGTCGTTCGGCGCGTCCCGCCGGATGAAGATCACCGAGTTGCCCGCGACGTCGACAACCCTGAAGCGGCTCTGCCCCTTCTTCATGCGCGAGATCCGGGGCAGGCCGGAGATCGGCAGCTTGCCGTACGCCCGCCGCAGCCCCTCCGCGAAGGTCTCGTGGAGCCGCTCGACCTCGGGCACGATCACCAGGCACGTGCTGTACGCCTGCGTGGGATCCAGCCCCTTGAGGCCCATGAAGTGCAGCTGGACCTCCCCGCGTTGCGTCGCCGCATACACGTACGGCGCTTTCTGCTGGTGGGTGACCTCGAAGCCCAGGGCGCCGTAGAACGCCAGGGTCTCGGGCAGCGACACGCACGGGAGCACGGGAATCGTCATCGCTTCGCTCATGGGATCACGCCTTTCGAGCGGGTCGCGTGGGCGACGCCGCGTCCTCTTCGAGCACACGTCCGGCCTGTCGCAGCGCATCGACGGTCGCGCGCAGGCTCGACAGATCGAGCCGCTTGCCGATCCGGTCCGCCCACGCGGCGTGGCGCGCCTCGACCTGCCGCAGGGCCTCGCGCCCTGCCGCCGTCATGGAGATGAGCTTGGCCGTGCGGTGATGCGGGTTCTCGACGTACTCGACGAAGCCCTCGCGCTCGAGGGCGTCCGCTATCTGCTGCACGCCCTGGCGGGTCAGCCCCATCGTCCGAGCGACGTTCGAGACCGGCGCCGGGCCATGGTCCACGACGCCGAGCACCTGCCAGCGCGCGCTCGTGAGCCCCGCCGGCCTGGCCAGGGCGTCCCCGGCCTCGAGCGCCAGACCATTCAAGCGGAACACCTCGATCACCAGCTCGCTGAGCGCGGTCGCCTCCGCGGTGAGCTTCGTCATAGACATCAAGTTGTCATGTTGACAAGTACTTGTCAAAAGAAGCGCCGCGCCGGCGTTCTCCAATCGACCTGGTTTGCGTCTCGGGGAGCTCGGCGCGGCGGGAGGCCCGGCGGGGTGTTCCAGGGCGCGGATCTCATGCCAGGTTTGAAAGCAGAGATCTCAGAATCGAAAAGTATCGGGGGCATCCTTAAGGGTAACCCCAGGAACAGAGAAGGGGAGAGCCTTGGCTCGACTCCTGCTAAACACGGAGGCCAGAGCGCCCGTGACGGCTTCCCCCCCCCGCCGTCGAATGGGCGCTCTGTTTTTTGTGCCCCGGATCGGGGCAAGGGGACGTGCAGCCCGGCGATGCGGCTGATCGGCGCCTTGCACGCGGGATGCGCGTCCAGGGCACGTGGATGGCTGAGCGTGCATGGACTCCCTGGCTTCCGCCGAGCCCCTGGATTTGCTAATTCCGGGGCGCCACGGGGGAGGTTCTCCCGGCTGCCCGGCGGCGCATTAACGACATCCGCGTGAGATCCCCAGGCGCACTCTTCTCCCTCGCGCTCGCGGCCGCCGCCACCTTTCATGCGGGCGAGGCGCGCCCTCAGCCTGCAGGCGGCCCGGCCGATGAATCGGCAGGAACCGGAGGGACGCCGGCGCCCGGCGCAGCCCCGGCCGAGCCGCCGGCGTCCGAGGTTCCCGTCGGGTCGGCCGCGGCGCCCGCGGGGATCGAGGTCACCGTCGAGGGCAACCGGGCTCCGCCGGGCTCCGTCTCGCTCACGCGGCGCGACGTCCGCGAGCTGCCCGGCGCCCTCGGCGACCCCTACCGCGCGATCGAGATCCAGCCCGGCGTGACCTCCATCGCGAGCGGCATGCCGTACTACTACATCCGCGGCGCGCCGCCGGGGAACATCGGCTACTTCTTCAACGGCATCCAGGTCCCGCTCCTCTTTCACGTGGGCGCCGGCCCCAGCGTCATCCCTGCCGCGATGGTCCAGCGCGTCGAGATGCACCTCGGCCCCTATCCCGCGGACATCGGGCGGCTCGCGGGCGCGGCGATCGAGGCCGAGAGCGCGCCGCCGTCCGACGTCTGGCGCGGGGAGGGGAGCCTCCGGTTCGTCGACCTCGGCGGCGTCGTGGAAGGGCCGATGGACAGGGACACCCATGTCCTCGTGGGAGGGCATTACGCCGCCGGCGCGGCGCTCACGTCGGCGCTCGTCCCGAGCGTCGACGTGGGCTACGCCGACTACCAGGGGCGGATGACGTACCGGCTCGGGCCGGAGGAGCGCTTCACCGTCTTCGCCTTCGGCGCGTACGACTACCTCGCCAGCATCGGCAAGGAGCACGGCGCCGAGGTGACCGACGTCCTCCTCGACAGCGACTTTCATCGCCTGGACCTGCGCTACGACCGCGACGACGCCGCCTCGGGCGCGCGCGTCAGGTCGGCGCTCACCCTCGGGCTCGATCGGTCGCGCGGAGTGGGCGTGCAAAGCGCCGAGGCCTGGAAGCTCAACGCGAGGATAAGCCTGGCCCGGCCCATCCTCGCGGGGCGCGCGCTCCTGCGGGCGGGCGTCGACGCGGCGGTCGACCGCTACGTGGTGACGCCGCGCCCCAGCGCGGCGGACGAGGAGGCCGCCGGCGGCGCGTCCACCGAGGAGGACTCGCCCGCCGAGGGGACGGCCCAGCTCGACGAGAGCTTCCCCGAGCTCTTCCGCAGCCGGCTCGACCTGGCGCTGGGCGCGTGGGCGGACGCGCTGATCGTGCTCGACGAGCGGTCGACCCTCACGCCCGGCGTGCGCGTGGACCACTACACATCGCTCGGCAAGAGCGCGCTCGCCATCGACCCGAGGATCGTCGGCCGCTTCGGCGTCGGCGACCACGTGCGGCTCATCCCGGCGTTCGGCCTCGCCTCGCAGCTGCCCGGCCTCGCCCCGCTGCCGGCGCTCCAGATCGGCGGCATCCCGGGGGGGCTGCAGCGCAGCCTGCAGGCGAGCTTCGGTGTCGAGGCCGATGCGGGGCCGGTCAACTTCAGCGCCACGGTGTTTCGACAGGTGACCCTCGGCCTGAGCGATCCGATCGGGACGGGCCGCGGCACGAACCTCAGCACGGAGCGCTTCCTCACGCGGAGCCTCGGCGACACGTACGGTCTGGAGCTCGGGGCGCGCGGGGCGCTCCGCCGCGACATGTTCTTCCTGGCGTCGTACACGCTGTCGCGCTCCACGCGCACGCGGGGCAAGTCGACGGTCCCCTCCGCCTACGATCGGACGCACGTGGCGCACGTCGCGCTGCTCTACGACCTCGGCGCGGGCTGGCGCGCCGGGATCCGCCATGTCTTCTACACAGGCTTTCCCGCCGACGAGGCCGCCCCGGGCCGCGCCCCGCGCGAGCACCCGGATCGCATCGCGCCGTTCTACCGGCTCGACATGCGCCTGTCGAAGCGCTGGGCGCTGGGCGCGCGGAGCTACCTAGGGCTCGTGCTCGACGTGCAGAACGCGACGCTGGCGAAGGAGGTGTTCGACGTGAGCTGCGATGACAGCGGGTGCACGCCGCGGAAGCTCGGGCCCATCACGATGCCTGGGCTCGCGATCGAGGGCGGTTTCTGAGGGGATAGGGGAAAAAGACGCCGACGACGCCGGCGACGCCGCGGCAGACCGGCAGGGCCGACGGCCGCGCGAGCTACCGGTGGAGCACCTCGAAGAGCTGCTTCAGCATGAGGTACGTCAGCCCCCAGACGACCCGCTCGTCCACGAGCAGGCACGGGAGCTGGAGGACGTTTCCCTCGTGCGTGTACGCGTAACGCGAGGTGCGCTCGCCGCGCGCGAGCGGCCCGAGCGGCGTCCAGAGCGCCTCGGCCACCTCGTCGCTCAGGGTGAGCTCCGGCGTGGAGCGCAGCGCGAAGACGAACGGGGCCACGATCATCCCGGCGCGCCGCCCGCGCGCGACCGCCGGGACCTCGGGCAGGCGCGCGAGCAGGGTCCCGTGCGCCGCGAGGTCGATCCCCACCTCTTCCCGCGTCTCGCGGATCGCCGTGGCGAGCAGGCTCTCGTCCGCCGGTTCGCGCCGCCCGCCCGGGAGCGCCATGTGCCCCGACCAGGGATCGGCCGGGTGCTCGGCCCGGCGGATCAGGAGGAGCTCGGCCTCCCCGGGCTCCCTGCCCCCCGCAGGGTCGAGCGCCGTGCCCAGAGGTCCCGCAGGCGCCCGCAAGATCGCGGCGACAGCGGCCTGGCGCTCCTGCGTGAGCAGGTCGAGCGCGGCCTCGCGCCCGTCGAGGCGGGCCATGATGGCGGCGAGGTCGTAGGAGGAGAGCACCGTGGTCAGGATAGCATAATATCTATCGCTATTTAGAGCGCGGCGGCTGCGCTCGGGGCTCCATCGCGCGGCGGGCCCGGAGGCAAGGCGCGCAGGCCGCACGCCGTGCCCCGGCCATGGCGCGACGCGCCGCGGCCCTCCGTGCGAGCGCCGTCAGGGAGCCGCCGTGGCGAAGGTGTCCCACGCGTCGCAGAGCTCTCTCTTCAGGCCGGCCTGCGGAGCGATCTCGAGATCGAGGGCGAGGCTCTCGTCCCCCTCCGCTTCATACCTTGGCCACGTGACGGCGCCCTCGCCGTTGGGGTCCCCGCTCGCCGCGAGGCGCGACCAGTACCCCATGATCTTCTGCGACATCCCGAGCTCGCCCGCGGTCAGCGGCTCCGGCAACACCAATGTCGGGTTGCCGAACACGAACTTGATCTCGGAAGAATGGAAGGCGCCGAGATCGCCGAGCAGCGAGCTCTCGGGCGCATAGGTGAAATGATAGAGATACGTCGCCGCGCCGCCGCCCGCGAGCGCGCGCGCCGCCCGCCGCGTCGGGCACACGAACATCGAATCGCCGAGCGCCGCGATCGCCGCCGCCTGCGCCGAGCCGTAGGTCTGGCTCGGGTAGAGCGCCACCACCTCCTCGCCGTGGCCCGGGGCGAGCGTCTCGGCGAACGTCTCGAACGCGGCGTCGTCGGCGACCGCCGCGGACTCGCCCCAGAGCGCGACGAAGAGCGTGCCCTCGTCCGCGTTGCTGCCGAGGATCGTCGGCACCTTCTCGAAGCTCCCGGCCTCGAGGAGCTTGCCCGGCACGTCGGGGAGGTTCCACCCGTCGACGACCGGGAACCACGTCGGGCCGGCGCCCTCGAGGAAGGCCGCGCCCCGCGGCAGCGCGCTCATGACCTCCTCGGCCGACTTGCCGCGCAGGCACTCGAGGACCGACGGCGCGTCGGTGCAGCCCAGCGCCTCGACGAGCTCTTGCCCTTGCGCGCTGGCCGCCGCCTCGTCCGCGGCGGAGTCGCACGGTCCGCTCTCGATGATGGCGCGCTGGAACAGGCCTTTGCTCCTGGGCGAGACCAGGTGCATGCAGACGCTGATGCCGCCCGCGGACTCGCCGAACAGGGTGACCTTGCCCGGATCCCCGCCGAACGCGGCGATGTTGGCCTTGACCCATTCGAGCGCGGCGCGCTGGTCCTCGAGGCCGTACGCGCCCGTCGAGGGGTGATCGGGATCCTCCGACTTGAGGTCCGGGAGGGCGAGGAACCCGAGCGGGCCAAGGCGGTAGTTGAAGGTGACCACCACCGACCCGGTCGCCTCGGAGAGCGCCCGGCCGTCGTAATCGGCCTCCCCGCCGCTGCCGAGCTCGAAGCCGCCGCCGTGAATCCAGACGAGGACGGGCAGGGGAGAGGACGCCGGGCGCTCGGGCGTCCAGACGTTCAGGGTGAGGCAGTCCTCTCCCGAGCTCTCATTGAAGCCCGGGGTGAGCAGGTCCATCTGCGGGCAAGGGACGCCGACCTCGACGGCAGCCCGCGGCTCGGTCCACGGCTCGTGCCGCGCGGGCGATCTCCAGCGCAGGTCCCCGACCGGCGGCGCGGCGTACGGGATGCCCAGGAAGGTGCGCGTCGCGCCGACGCGCGCGCCCTCCACCGGACCCGCCTCCGTCTCGACGAGCGGCGCAGCCGCGTCGCTGCCGCCGGACCCACCGGCGCCGCCCGAGCCGCCGGCGCCGCCCGAGCCGCCGGCGCCGCCCGAGCCGCCGGAGCCCTCCAGAGCCGGCTCGCTCGAGCTGCAGGCGGCAGCGAGCAGGCCAAGAAGAATGGTGTGCGACAATGAAGGTCGAATAGGCATGATCGTCTCCGTCAAGAGCAAATCGTGAATGCAGGACCGTGGGAAGAGGCGAGCGCGGCGCCGAGGACGCAGGTGGCGATGAAGGCCGCCAGTCGGCGGAGCGACGTTCTGCGCACGCGGAATTCAACCATGAAGCGCGAGCGGTGGTGCTGGAATTTGACGTGGTTGTCTGAGAAGCTCCCACTGTGACAGCTTCGTGCTGCGGCGCAGGCCGCCTTGACATGGCGGATGGCGCGAACGCCTTCTGTGCGCATGGCAACTCATCGCAACGACGGGATCGCGGGCGGCGCCGGGCGTCGACAGGCTCCGGCGCATAGGTACCAGGGTCGCGCGGCCCGGATCGGGAGATCAGGCTGGTCGTGGCTGCTGTCATGCATGGTCATGGCCGGCGCCCTGACCGAGAGCGCGTGCAGCTCGGATCCTGGCCCTGGAGGACCTGGGGGAAGCGGCGGCATGGCGGCGTCCAGCGGGGGCGCGGGCGGCGAGGGCGCAACCACGGCGACCGGGGCGGGAGGAGAGGAGGGAGAGGGGGGTGGAGGCGAGATCACGCCGGTCATGCCCGATATCCACCCCGAGGTGTTCGGCACGTTCGACACGTCGGAGCTGACGGTGTTCGCGTTCAGCCAAGTGGAGGTGAACGAGGCGGATCCCCAGGTGCTCGAGCTCGCCCCGGACATGGTGCCGAGAGCGTGGCAGCGCTGGCGCGATACCGGGATCGAGGCCGACGATTATGACGCCGAGTATCTGGCGAGCTGCCGCGAGCGCGGCGTCCGCTTCGTCGCGGGCAGCACTGCATCCATCCTCTTCGACGACGAGGTCGACAGCGACGAGCAGTTTCGGGAGCAGACAACGCGCAACGCCGCGGGCGAGCTCGTCGCCCACGACCAGATCGTGCCAGGCGCCCACCGGTCGAGCATGGCGTCCCCGAGCTACCGGGCGCGGCTCGTCGAGATCGGCAAGCTCCAGATCGACCTCGGCGTCGACGGGCTGAACTTCGACGAGATCAACGGCGGTTACGGGGGCGCGGAGTACGATGGCAACGAGGGGTTCGACGACCACCATGTCGCGGACTTCGGCAACTACCTCTGTCGCAAGCACGGCGGCCGTCCGGACGGCTGGCAGCAGGGGTTCGATCTCCTCCCCGAGGACGGGCTCGACTGCGGAGGAGCGCCGGAGACGGCCGGGAGAGGCTTCGATTTCCGCGGCTACCTCCAGCGCGTGAACGCAACGGCGAAGCCCTTCGACAGCGGGAACGAGCTGCTCGTCGAGGAGTGGGGCCGGACCGTGGGGAACCGCCCAGACCCGCAGCTCGGGACCTTCGTCGAGGTCTATCCGGCGCTCGTCTACTGGCAGGAGGTGGTGCTCGAGCTCCGCCGCTACGCGCGGGAGCAGCACGGCCGCGAGATCTTCATCTCGTCGAACGGCATCGTGCCGTTCGTCGACATGCAGAGCGTGGGCCTGTACGACTGGAACATCGACGGCGACGGCCCGCGCGGCATGAACTGGGTGCCTGTCGTGGAGGGGCACCTCGACGGGACCGTGTCGTTCCAGACCGCTCTACGGGGGCTCAAGGCGCGCTCGAAGCGCGTTCAAGCCCTCGTCGGTGGCAAGGAAGTCCCCCTGATGCTGTTCCTGGACTGGCCCAATGACATGATGAACCGCTACTACGGGCTCCCGCTGGAAGAGCGGAAGGACTATTTCCGCGTCTTCGCCGCGGAGGCCTACGCGAACGGCCTGTACTTCGCCCTGCCGCTGCACACGACAACGGACGAGAGCACGGCGACCGCGCTCGAGATGACGGAGTTCTTCGCGCGCTTCCGCGACTTCTACAAGTCGCACGAGGGCCTGTACCACGGAGCGACGGACCTCGCAGGGCCCGTGACCCTCTCCTTCGAGGAGTGCGCGTCCGCCGAGCAGCCCGAGGCGTGCGCCGGCGAGAAGAAGATGAGCCATAACCTCGTGCGGCTCGCGGACGGCCGCACGGTGCTCCACGTGATCAACCACGAGTACAGCGCAGGCGTCGTGGAGCAAGAGGGGGTGACGGTGAGCTTCCCCGTGGACGCGAGCCCGACGCAGGTTACCGCCGCGTCGATCGACTTCGAGGAAGATCGCGCGGTGCCCTTCTCGTACGAGGACGGCGTGGTCACGGCGGAGATCGGGGCGCTCCCGGCCTCCGTCGCGATCGTCGCCGAGTGAGCCGGGCAGCGCCGCGGGCTCAGCTGCCCACCCGGGGCGCCAGGGCGGTCGTTACTGGCCTGCGACGTAGAACACGCCGCGCAGATCCTCGGTCGCCGCGATGGCGCCCGGCTCGCTGCCGCCCGGGGAGCGCCAGGAGGTCACGCGGAACTGATAGTACATCCCCGGATCGAGGGGCCCGCCGTACTCAACCGAGACCTCGTCCACGCCGCTCGATCCCGGGATGCTCGGCCCAGCGCACGTCGGGTCGTCCCCGAGGCACCACACGAGGTCGCCATAGGCGTTGTAGACGACCACGGTATAGAAGTCCTCGCTGGAGTCGTCTCCCCACCGGAGCGTGGGCGCGGCCGTCACCGGCTCGGGATCCGTCGCGCCTGGGCCGATCACCGGCAGCGCCTCGGTGATCTTGAACGAGGTCGGCAGCGAGACGTCCTCGCCGGGGCTCGGCATCTCCACGGTGACGAGCTGCGTGCCGGCGATGTTCGGATCGGGATCGCGGACGAGGCTGTCGTTCTCGAACGCGGCCAGCACCACGTACTTGCCGGCGGGGACGCCGGAGATGCTGAATTCGCCGCTCACGTCGGGCGGCCCGCTGAGCGGCGTGCGCAGCCCTCGCGGCACCTCCCCTCGGACGAACGCGTCGTTGAACGTGGACGCGACGACGAGCACGACGCTGGTGGTCGAACCGCCAGGAGCGTTGACGATGTTGAGCGTGCCAGTCAGGGTGCCGAGGGCGGCGTCCGAGCGCGCGAGATCCACGCCCGTGAGCGCCGCGTCGCCGACCTCCGCGGCCTTCGGATCGAGCGCGAGCCCCGCCGCGTAACCGCTCACGGAGTAGCTGCCGGAGGGCACGTTGAAGATCGTGAAGGCGCCGCCGCGATCGGTCACCGCGCTGAACCCCTTGCCGCCCTCGCCCTCCGCCACGACGAGCACGCCGCCGGACTGCTCGTCCGCGAGCACCGAGCCCGAGATGCTCGGCAGCCCCCGCTGGTCCTCGGGCAGCGCGATCAGCGCGATATCCGTGAGCGCGGTCTCGATGCTCCACCCGTCGTCGCCCGACGTCGCCTCGCTCGAGGCGATCGGCAGCGCGGTGCGGAGCCCACCGGGGAAGGGCTGGTGGTCCTGCGCGCTCGCCCGCAGCGTGAAGATCACGTCCCCGATCGGGGCGCCGTTCTCGGCGCGGGGCACCGGCACCTCGAGCACGTAATCCCCTGCGGCGTCGGTGGTCGTCACGTCCGTGATCGCGGTCGCCTGATCGTCGAGCGCGAGCACGAGCGCGCCCTCGATGCCCGCGGTGGTCTCGGAGTCGAAGACGCTCCCTCTCGCCAGCACGGGCGGATAACACGCATGGCCGCCTGCGACGAGCTCGGCGCAGGTGAGGCCGCCTGCGCACAGCGGGGCCTCCGGATCGCACTCGCCTCCTTCGGCGATGCCACAGATTCCCCCGCGGTCTCGCGTCTTGCCGCAGACCGCGTCGTCGAGGCAGAGATCGGGGCCCGCCGGATCGCACGCGCCGCCGGGCGGGGTCTGGCAGGTTCCGTCAGCGCCGCACGCCGTGCCTTCTGCGCAGAAGTCCTTCGCGTCCCCGGCGCAGGAGCCGCCGAGCGGGGCTCGGCATGTGCCGTCGTCGCCACAAACGGCATCCCCCAGGCAATAGTCGGTGCCGCCCGCATCGCAGCCGGCGCCGGGCGGCGCATAACAGATGTGGTCCTCACCGCCCTCGGCGCACACGAGGCCGCTGGGGCAGCCGTCCTCCGGAGCACATTCATCGCCGACCTTCTCCGGGTCAGGCCCGCAGCCCAGCGCGACGAGCGGAAGAGCGACGGCGGCGGCCTGCGCAGCCAGACGAGCGTACTCGGCAACTTTCATTGAAGTGTCCTCCCTCTTGTAAGTTGAAATGCGACGAGGTCGCCAGCGCGGCTCAGCGCTCTTTCGCCCGGGCAATCTGGATGACATGAGGCGATTGCCACTCTCGCCCTGGGTCAACGAGCTGGCCAGCACATGCCCCCTGCAGTGCCCGGGCGATCCGTGGACGGCTCAGCTTTTATATTGTCCGAGGAAGTGCCACCTTCCGGGCCAACTACCACGCAGGCCGACACGCGCGCTCGAGCGACGCCAGACGTGTGTCTGGCGGCGCGCCATGCCACACAGCAGCGCTATTGCACGAGCGGCGGCGCGTGATCGCCTGTGCGGGTGGCATCCGGGCGCGGCTCGACCGACATCTCGCCGGTGAGCACCGTCAGCGCGACCTTGATGGCGATCGTGAGCACCATGAACCCCACGGCCCAGATGCCCGCCGTGATCTTCCACTCGGCCATCGAGGGCACGTACTCGACGAGCTCGTGCAGGGTGCTCGGCACGAAGCCCGGGATGATGAGGCCCATGCCCTTCTCGATCCAGACGCCGGCGAAGGCGGCGACGCAGGCGGCGTTGAGGAAGGCCCGGCTCCCGCGGCTCGCCGGGAGGTGCAGGAGCGCCGCGGAGGCCACGTTCAGCGCGACGGCCGACCAGATCCAGGGCACGAGCGCGCTCTTGCCGTGCAGGCCGAAGAACAGGTAAGTCACCGCGGTGCTGTGCGTGCCGCCGGTGTAGAGCGACGTGAAGAGCTCCGAGCCCAGCATGAACAGGTTGAGCAGCACGGTCACGCGGAGCACGGAGGTGAGGGTGCGGATCGGCCCGTCGCCCACGCGCAGCCGGGTCAACCGGGCGACGAGCTGGAGCAGCAGGATCACGAAGGCCGGACCCGTGATGAAGGCAGAGGCGATGAAGCGGGGGGCGAGCAGCGCCGAGTTCCAGAACGGGCGGCCGCCGAGGCCCGAGTAGAGGAACGCCGTCACCGTGTGGATCGACACCGCCCAGCCGATGGACAGGAACACGAACGGCAGATACCACTTCCTGTTCGGCTTCCTGCCCAGGTACCTCGTGTAGATGAGGTAGCCCGAGATGTGCAGGTTGATGAACAGATAGCCGTTCAGGACGATGACGTCCCATGTCAGCATCGAGATTGGCCAGTTGAACCGCCCGAGCCCGGGCAAGATGTGCCAGAACCTGTCCGGGCGCCCCATGTCGGCCACGATGAACAGGAGGCACACGACGATGGCGGCGATCGCGAGCAGCTCGCCGAGGATCACGACGTCGTGCATCTCGTGGTCGTCGTAGAGATACGCCGGGATCACCATCATCACGGCGCCCGCCGCGAGCCCCACGCCGAAGGTGAAGTTCGCGATGTAAAGGCCCCACGAGACGTGATCGCTCATGCCGGTGACCCGCATGCCCTCGACGAGCTGGTGGGCCCAGGCGTTCGCCCCGACGAGGGCGATCGCCGTGAGCACGGTCATCCAGAGATAAAAGCGCCACGAGCCCTCGAAGCTCTGGCCGATCACCCGGAGGAGGAAGCGCGGGTAGGTGATGGCGTGCGTGTCCTTGCCCATCGTGGCTCCGCTCGCTCAGACGTCGAAGAAGTAGAAGAAGCGCGGCCGCGTGCCGAGCTCCTCCTTGAGGACGAAGATCCGCTTGTTCTCGAGCACCCAGCGGATCTCGCTCTTCGGATCCAGGAGGTTGCCGAAGACGCGCGCGCCCGTGGGGCAGGCCTCGAGGCAGGCCGGCATCCGGCCCTCGCGCGTCCGATGCAGGCAGAAGGTGCACTTCTCCACGACGCCCTGAGGCCGGATGCGGTTCGACAGGTAGCCCTGATCCGGGTTGATCTCGCCCGCGGGCACCTCGGGCTTCGTCCAGTTGAAGCGCCGCGCGTGGTAGGGGCAGGCGGCCTCGCAGTAGCGGCAGCCGATGCACCAGTTGTAATCGACGGCGACGATGCCGTCGGGCTCCTTCCATGTCGCCTGGACGGGGCAGACCTTCACGCAAGGCGCGTTGTCGCACTGCTGGCACTGCACCGGCATGTAGTACTTGCCCTTCGCGGGCACGGCGTGCTCGTACGTCGCGTCGCCCTTCTCCATGTCGAAGCTGCCCTGATCCATCTCGAGCACGCGGATGTAGGAGTTGTTCGTGCGCCGATCGTGGTTGTTCTCGACGTGGCACGCCTCGGCGCACTTGCGGCAGCCGATGCACACGCTGAGGCTGAGCGCGTAGCCGAACTGCACCCCTTCCTGAGGGCGGATGTCGCGGATCGTGACCTCGCGGCCGTACTCCTCGCGCGTCTCCCGCTCGAGGCGGCGGATGACCTCGGCGAGCTCTTCGCTCGTGAGCTCCTTGTAGTGGCGCTGCAGGAACTGATCGAGCGAGAGGTCCTTGCTCCACGCGCGGAGCGGCTCCATCGCGTGGGCGAACGCGGAGGCGCCGAGCGTGGCTCCGAGCACCTTGAGCGCGACGCGCCTCGTTGTCTGGGTCATCGGTGGGCTCCTTCTCCTGTGCCGGGCGCCGCCACGAAGCGGTCGCGCGGGGGCAGGACGGGCATCGACGGCTGGAACGCCGGCACGTGTGGATCGTGGCAGTCGACGCAGTGGTTGCGCACGCGCGCTCCGCCCGCGTAACTGCCGTTCATCCCGCCGTGCGCCCCGTTCGCGTAGTCGCGGAGCTGGGGGCCGTGGCACTGGGCGCAGAGCTGCATGGCGTCGCGCATCGGGACGAGCGTGCCGTCGGCCTTGCGCAGCGTGTCCTGCTCGCCGATCACATGGCACGAGGCGCAGCTCAGCCCGCCGTGCTCGAACCTCAGCCCCACGTGGAACTCGTCGAGCTCCGCCGTCGAGGTCGGCAGCGCATCAGGCCTGCGGAGCGAATGGCACGTCACGCACGCCGCGCGGATCGGCCGGCCCAGGGAGTCCCGCCTGTCCGTCGAGACACCGGAGAGCTTGTCAGGGCGGTGGACGCTCGCGGAGGCGATCGGCGTCGCGTCGAGCGCGGGGCGCAGCCCGGGCGGCTGGTCGCGATCCTGGCAGCCTGCCGCGTGCGCCACGCACAGGAGCCCCAGGATCACGGCGGCTCCAGGAAGATGAAGAGAGGCGTGCACGGCTCGAACCACATCGCACGCCACGTGCCATCACGCGTGTCCGGGGCGGCGCCGAGGCCCGCGGCTCGACACGGTGCAGGGCGCGCGTTCCGACGCACCGTTTGCGCATCCCAGCGCTCCTCGTGCGCCGCGGATCTCCGGTGAGGGGAAGGGACAGGCCGCGATGCGCGGGCGTTCCGGCGAGGAGCTCGTGTGGCCCGGACGTTGCGATGTTGCGATGCGACGCTCGACCGCATCCACCCGAACAACCCCAGCCAGGCGTGCCGATGCCCATCAGTGCTCTTGTCATCACGCTCTCCGATGAGCCCAGCGCGCGAGCGCGCGCGTGTCGCTCGCTCGCCGCAGAGGCGGCGCTCTCGCTCGGTCCTCCGTGTGGTTCGAGGCTACCCGCGATCGCCGAGACAGCGACCCTGGTCGCCGGGGAAGAGCTCGTGGAGCGGGTGCTCTGCACCGACGGCGTGGACTTCGTCGACGTGGTCTCGGTCGACTTCTCGGATCTGGAGCCATGATGGATCGCCGCGAGTTTCTGAGGTGCTCCGCGATGGGCGCGGCGACCGTGGCCGCCAGTCGGCTCGCGCTGGGCAAGGACGGCGTCGCCGCCGCCCAGGCGGCGCCCGGGGCGGGGATCACCTCCGATGTGGTCTGGAACAAGGCGCCGTGCAGGTTCTGCGGCACCGGCTGCCACGTGCAGGTGGGCGTGAGAGGGGGCCGCGTGGTCGCGGTCGCGGGCGACCAGAGCGCGGACGTCAACAAGGGCCTGCTCTGCGTGAAAGGGTATCACGTCGGCCTCGCCCTCTACGGCAGAGACCGGCTCACGAAGCCGCTGCTCCGCAGGAACGGCAAGCTCGAGCCCATCGGCTGGGACGAGGCCATCGCGATCATCGCGCGGCGCGCGATGCAGAGCCCGGCGGGGTTCGCGCTCTACGGCAGCGGCCAGTGGACGATCCCCGAGGGGTACGCGGCGAACAAGCTCGTGAAGGCGGGGCTCGGCAACAACCAGATCGACCCGAACGCGCGCCTCTGCATGGCATCGGCGGTGACAGGCTTCCTCTCCACGTACGGCGTGGACGAGCCGGCCGGCTGCTACGAGGATCTCGACAGGTGCGATGTCCTCCTCATGTGGGGGAACAACCCGGCCGAGATGCACCCCGTGCTCTTCTCGCGCGTCGTCGACCGTCGATCGAAGGGCGAGCAGGTGCTCCTCATCGATCTCACGACGCGGCGCACGCGCACCTCGGCCTTCTGCCAGCACACGCTGGTCTTCAAGCCGAACACCGATCTTGCGATCGCGAACGGCATCGCGCACCTGCTCGTCGAGCGCGGGACGTTCGACCGGGCGTTCGTCGACCGGTTCTGCAACTTCCGGA
The DNA here is from genome assembly GCF_051521375.1 of Sorangium sp. So ce693. Lineage (NCBI taxonomy): Bacteria > Pseudomonadati > Myxococcota > Polyangiales > Polyangiaceae > Sorangium > Sorangium sp. So ce693. Next base: position 7,063,691 of record NZ_CP150347.1, on the reverse strand, counting down.
AGCGGACCGAGCCCCCGACCCTCGAGGGGCAGCCGATGAGCTTCGAGGAGTACAAGACGGCGCTGGCCGAATATACGCCGGAGCGGGTGGAGGCGATCTCGGGCGTCGCCGCGAAGGACATCCGGATGCTGGCGGATCTCTTCGGGCGCCGCGATCTGCGGATCACGAGCCTCTGGTGCATGGGGATGAACCAGCACACCCGCGGCACCGCGATCAACGATCTGGTGCACGGCGTGCACCTGCTCAGCGGCCACTTCGGCAAGCCCGGCGACGCCCCGACCAGCCTGACGGGCCAGCCGTCGGCCTGCGGCACGGTGCGCGAGGTCGGCACGCTCGCCCACGGGCTCCCCGGCGGCCTCGTCGTCACGAACGCCGAGCACCGGAAGGAGGCCGAGCACCTCTGGAACCTGCCCGCGGGGCGGATCAACCCGAAGCCCGGCTACCACACGGTCGACCTCTGGAAGCGCTTCTCGACCCCGAAGGAGCAGGGCGGCGACATCGACACCATCTGGGTGATGGTGACCAATCCAGGCCAGTCGTTGCCGAACACCAACGAGCTCTTCGACGCGAGCCGCAAGATCCCGGGCAAGTTCCTCATCGTGTCCGACGTCTACCCGACGGCCACGGTGCGCGCCGCGGATCTCGTCCTGCCCTCGGCCATGTGGGTCGAGAAGAACGGGATGTTCGGCAACTCCGAGCGCCGCACGCAGCAGTGGTTCAAGATGGTCGAGCCGCCCGGCGAGGCGCGGGACGATGCATGGCAGATCATCGCCGTGGCGCGCAAGCTCCACGACATGGGCTTCGCCGGGATGAAGGACAAGGACGGCCGTTTCCTGTTCGACATCCGGAAGGACGGCAAGGGAGTGCCGGTCTGGGACTACAAGCACTACCACGACGTCAACGTCGACGAGCAGCTCTTCGAGGAGTACCGCGAGTTCAGCCGGTTCAAGCACAAGGACCTGGCGCCGTACCGCGAGTACGTCAAGGCGCGCGGCCTGCGCTGGCCGGTCGTCGAGCAGCCGGACGGCTCGTGGCGGGAGACGCGGTTCCGCTTCGCGCGGTTCGACGACCCTTATGCCACGAAGGACGAGATCCAGTTTTATCACTCGGTGACGAAGGACGACCGGGCGCTCATCTGGTTTCACCCCTACGAGCCGCCGCCCGAGTCGCCCGACGCGGAGTATCCCTTCTGGCTGTGCACGGGCCGCGTCCTCGAGCACTGGCACACGGGGTCGCTCACCATGAGGATACCCCAGCTACAGCGGGCGATGCCGCAGTCGTACCTGGAGATGAACCGCGAGGACGCGCGGAGGCTCGGTGTCGGCGACGGCGAGGTCGTGATCCTGGAGAGCCGGCGCGGCGCGCTCGAGCTGCCTGTCTGGATCGAGGGCCGGGGCGCGCCGCCGGCCGGCACGGTGTTCGTGCCGTTCTTCGATGAGACCGTGATGGTGAACCGCGCGACGCTCGAGGCGTACGATCCGCTCTCGAAGCAGCCGGACTACAAGAAGTGCGCGGTCAGGATCCGCCGCAAACCGCAGGGCAAGCGGGGAGAGGCGCGATGAAGGACGCCCGCGGCCTGCACGTCGGCCTCGCCGCGATCGTCGCTGTCGCGGCGGCGGGCTACTTCTCGGGGGTCCGCGGCACGGAGCAGGGGGTCGCTGAGCTGCGCGGCGATCCCGCTCCGCCCTCGGCGAGCGTCGAGGCGCGCAGCTACGCCGACATGCGCGAGCGCGCGCACGGCCCGAACGCCGGCATGTACGAGGGCGCATTCGCCCGGCTCGAGGCGGCGGACGCCGATCTCTACGCGCCTGTCGAGCAGTCGGAGGCCGATCGAGAGGCGGCGCTCGAGCGGCGCGCCTCCCGCCGCGCCTACGACGGCGCGCCGCCCACGATCCCGCATCGCATCGAGCAGCTCGGCGCCCCGGATTGCCTTTCGTGCCACGAGCGCGGGCTGCGCGTCGCGAACCTCACCGCGCCCAGGATGAGCCACCGTCGCTACGAGAGCTGCACGCAGTGCCACGTCGTCGGCGCCGACCCGAGGCCGCTCGCGGACACGCCGCCTCCGCCCGACAACACCTTTGCGGGCATGGCGTCGCCGCGGCGAGGCGCCCGCGCCTACGAGGGCGCGCCGCCGACGATCCCGCACCCGACGCTGATGCGCTCGGAGTGCGCGAGCTGCCATGGTGTCCATGGTGCCCTCGGGATGCGCTCGACCCATCCTTATCGGCAGAGCTGCACCCAGTGCCACGCGCCTTCGGCCGAGCTGGATCAGCGCGCGCCCAGGCCTCTGTCCGCGTGGCCACCGCCGAGCATGGGAGCGGACAGGCCATGAAGCTCCACGCCGTGGATGAGACGGAGAGCGCGCCTGAGATCCGGCTGCCGCCATTGCAGGAAGCGGTGCTCGACGAGGCGACCCTCGATCAGCTCTTCTTCGACCTCGCCGAGGCCGCGGAGCTCGTCTCGGTGTCGCTCAAGGCCGGTGCGGCTGCCCGCGCAGGGGATCTCCAGCGGGCCGGCAGCGCGGGCGGCGAGCTCGCCCTCGCCCGTCGCGCGCTCGTCGACGGGACCGCGCTCGGGGTGCAGATCCGTTATCGCTTCGCGGGCTCGGAGTGGTGGGATACGCTGCTCCGGATCCCCTCCGGCGTGCGCCTCGTGCGCGTCCGGATCGAGGACGCCCTCGGATAGCGCCTCGCGCCCGCGTAGCGCCGTCCTCATGGGTCATCCATGGCCGAACGGCGACACCCACGCTTGCTTGGATACCGGCGCATCACCCGGGCGACCTCATGCCCTCTACAGTGCCCGCGCGATCTGCCGACGGCTCACCTTTCGTATTTGGCCGAAGCCGATCCACGTCGTGGACGAATGAACACGCCAACCCCCACAGGCGCCCTCGGCCAATCTGCGCCCGGCGAGCGCCGCGAGGCGCGCAGCCGCCTGGACACCGGGCAGAACACCTCGGTTCGGAGCGGCGGCCCATGTCCTTGTCTTGGTTGGACAGCCCTGTGCCTTGGCTTTCCATTGGTTGCGTGATTCTCTTGTCAGCCAGCAAATTCACCGTATACTGATTGTGAGTCGCGCTCCTGCCGTCCGCCATGTCGTCCTGAGGCGTGTCGCAGCGCTCGTGACGATCCGCCGGATCGAGGCTCCGACCATTCCAGGTCCGGCGATGCCCTGGACGGCGGGCTCGCCGCCGGCGCTCGCGAGCTGAGCGGAGGCCAGAGCGCTGCCGCCACCGATCTTCGCTGCGGTCAAAGGCTCTCGAAGGGGGAGGACTCATGTCAAACGTGGTGATCGTGGACGGACAGGACATCGATGTTGCCCGCTTCTCCCCCGAGCGGCCCCCGGCGCTCGTGCTAGGAGACATCACCCTGGTCCGCCCCCACGCGATGGCCGGGATCCCGGTCATCGTGGTGACCAAGGACCCGACCGACGCGGTCCTGTGCTCGCGCCACGTGAGCGCCGCGTGCCTCGTGCCCGGCTTTGACGAGGCGAGCCGGGCCGCGTCGGCAGCGACCTTGCTGCGCCTCGGGGCGCGGCTCCACGCCGCCCTCGGACGCAGGATCCCGCTGGCCTACGGCACCGACCCGCAGCTCGATCTCGTCTACCGCCACCGGAGAGCGCTGGCGCAGCACTTCCTGTTCCTCCTCAACGAGGAGGACGTGTGCTGGTCTCTCCTCGACAAGGAGGGTTTCTACGGCCTCTGCGAGGCGAGAGGCGTCCTCGCGCCGCGCACGCTGCGGCCCGGCGGCGATCCCGCGAGCTTGCGCGAGCCGCTCCTCGTGAAGCCGCGCCGCAAGTCGGCCTGGGCCGAGATCCAGCGCGATCTGCTCGGCGGCGCTGGCAAGGCGCGCCTCTTCAACACGCGGGCCGAGCTCCTTGCACACCCGCATTTCGCGCGCCTCAAGCAGGACCTGATCGTCCAGGAGCACATCCCGGGCGGCGTCGTCGATCTCGTGTCGTTCCACGGGTTCGCGGACGAGGAGGGGGAGCTGCTCGCGTGGTTCTGCGGCCGCAAGCTCCGCACCTACCCGGCGTTCGCCGGCGAGAGCGCGGTCGTCGAGATCACGGGCGACGAGGCGGTCGCCGCGGCCGGGCGCGACGTCGCCGCGAAGCTTGGGCTCAAGGGGCCCTTCAAGATCGACCTCGTCCGCGACGCAAGGAGCGGCGCGCTCTACACCCTCGAGGTCAATGCCCGGTACACCCTATGGAACCACGTGGGCGCCGCGGCGGGCGTCAACCTGCCGCGCGTCGCGTACGACTACCTGGTCGAGGGCCGGCGCCCGCCTGCGCCGCCGCGCGCCGCCCCCAGCTACCGCTGGCTCGACCTCTACCGTGTCTACCGCGCGTTCCGGGAGCAGCGCAGCAGCGCATCCCTCGCGGGCTGGCTCGGCACGGTCGCCGGGGCGCGCACCGTCTATGACGCGTTCGCCTGGGACGACCCGAAGCCGTTCGCGCGATGGGCCAGCTCATTCCTCACACGAAAGGTGGCGCGCCATGCTCTACGGGATCATCGCGGACATTCACGGTAACCTCGAGGCCCTCTCGGCCGTGCAGGCGTTCCTCGCGGAGCGGGGGGTGGCGCGCCTGCTCTGCCTCGGGGATATCGTCGGGTACAACGCGGACTCCGACGTGTGCGTGCGCCTGCTCGCGCGGCCGCCCACCCTCGCGATCGCGGGCAACCACGACCTCATCGCGATCGGTCGGATCGGCACCGAGCGTTGCGGCACCAAGGCGGCGTTCGCGCTCCGGCGCACGCGCGTCGCGCTCTCCGCGGACAGCAAGCGGGCCCTCGCCCTGCTACCCAGGCGGCGCCTCATCGAGGGCGAGATCGTCCTCATCCACGGCGGCGTCGCCGACGCCTGCGAGTACATGGTGAGCCCCGCGCACATCGAGGCGAACGCGCTGCTCCTCAGGGAGCATGAGCCGAGCGGGCGCATCTGCTTCTTCGGGCACACCCACGTCCAGGCGCTCTACGAGGTCGAGGCGGGGGTCGCGACGCCGCGGCCGACGGGCGAGCGGATCTCGCTCGGCCGCGGGCGCCGGTGCTTCTTCATCAACCCCGGCTCGGTCGACGCGGCCCGGAGGCGCGAGAAGCTCGCCGAGCTCGCCCTCTTCGACTCGTCGCGCCAGGAGATCTCGTTTCATCGGGTCCCTTATGAACACGAGCGCGCCGAGCGGCGCGCCGCCGAGGAGGGGTATCGAATGACATGGCTGGACAAGCGCATCGTCATGGCGCGGGCGGCGCTTGCCCACCTGCGGCCACGATGGCGCTGAGGGGGAGCGACGCCGCCGCCGCGCCGCTGCGAGGCGCGGCGTAGCGGCGGCGGACGGCGTGCGGGGTTGTGCGGAAGGGAGGGGGAGATGCTGCGGTTTCACCTGGTGACCGATGTCGCCGAGCTCGTCGCGATGCGTGGGGCTTGGGAAGAACTGATGGAGCGGAGCGGCATGAACGAGCCGATGCTCACGCCGGACTGGATGCTCGCCTGGTGGCGCGTGTTCGGGGCGCAGGGCCGCTCGCTGCGCGCCGCGCTCTTCTTCGATGGGTCCCGCCTGGTCGGCCTCGCGCCGCTGCTGGAGCGCCGCTGCCGGCACCGCAGCGGCATCCTGTTCCGCCGGCTGGAGCTCATCGCCTCAGGGGAGGATCAGGCCGACGAGGTCTGCTCTTGCAACCTCGGTGTCATCGCCGAGCGGGGCGCCGAGGCCGACGTCGCGCACGCGCTCGCCGGCGCGCTCACGGGCGCGGCGCTCGGGGCCTGGGACGAGCTGGTGATGCCGGCCATGCGTCCCGACGGCGCGCTCGCCGTGATCCTCTCGCGCGAGCTCCGGCAGCACGGCATCGACGCGCGGATCGAGGTCACGGACGCCTCGCCCTACATCCCGCTGCCGTCCAGCTGGGAGAAGTACCTGAGCGCGCTCTCCGCGTCGCGCCGCTACCTCGTGCGCCGCTCGACGCGCGATCTCGAGGCGTGGGCGGGCGGCACGCTGACGTTCGAGCGGGCGAGGACGCGCGCGGAGCTCGAGCGCGCGCGAGAGATCCTGCTCCGCTTGCACGCCGAGCGCTGGTCGGCCGATGGGGGCGCGGGCGTGTTCGCCTCGCAGCGCTTTCGCGACTTCCACGACGAGGTGATGCCCGCGATGTTCGAGCGCGGCGCCCTCGATCTCGCGTGGCTCTCGGCGCGCGGCGAGCCCATCGCGGCGCTCTATAACCTTGTGTGGGACAACAAGATCTACTTCTACCAGTGCGGGCGCAGGGTCGACCTGCCGAAGGGGCTCCGGCCGGGGACCGTGATCCACGCCTTTGCCATCCGCGCCGCGATCGCGGAGGGGCGGCGCGAATACGATTTTCTGGACAGCCCTTGCCAGTACAAACTGGCCCTCTCGCTAGCGGCGCGGCCGCTCATCGAGCTCCGGGCCGCGCGCCCCTCGCTGAACGACAGCGCCCGCCGCGCCGCGGAGCTCGCCGCGCACGAGCTCCGCGCGCTGAAGCGGCGCGTCCTTGCGACGTGGCGCTCCGCCGCCGGGTCGCTCGCGCGCGGGCCCGCGGACGGGCAGGAGACCCCGCGCGGCGAGCTCGCAGTCGCCCAGGGAGATCCCGCCATCCCCCCGCGGGCAGTGCGTGAGCGAGCCGCCTCGGAGCGAGCCGTTCGCCAAGAACAGAAGTCCTAGGCTCCTGTCCCTTGCTCTGTGGCCCTCTGTTCCTCTTCTGTTGTGGGCAGAGGCCGGGGGGCCGGAATCGGAGGGGGGTCGGATCTGAATGGCAAGGCGAGAAGATGGGAAGAACAGTTCAATGATCTTCCCACCTTCATGGGAACTCTCGCCGGGGAAATGCGACCGCTGCCCGGCGTCGCGGTGCGTCTCTCGGGGTGGCCTCAGAGGCCGACGGTAGCCCGGAAGAACTGGCCATGTCCGTCGATGGCGTAGCTCCCCGACGAGAACGGGACGAAGATCGAGCCACCCTGGCGGAGCTCGCGGGCTGCGCCGCGCGCGTCGACCAGCGAGGCCTGTCCCCGGGTGCAGAGGACGATCTCGGGGCCTCGGCGGTCATCGGTCCTCCAGGGGGCCGCGGCGTCGAGCTCGATGCGGGAGAGCCGGAACTCCGGCGCTGGGGTGTCATAGAAGGACTCCACGCCCACCTGGCGCGGCACGATGGGCTCGACGCGCCACGGCGCGAAGTCGAGGACGCGAATCAGCTCGTCGACGTTGACGTTCTTCGGCGTGAGCCCGCCGCGCAGCACGTTGTCGGAGCTCGCCATGATCTCGATCCCGACGCCCTGCACATAGGCGTGCAGCCGGCGCGGCGGCAGGTACAGCGCCTCGCCCGGCTCGAGGTGCACGTCGTTGAGCAGGAGCGCGATCACGACGCCGACGTCGCCCGGGTAGAGCTCGTGCAGGCGGAGCGCCCAGCCAGCGGCCCGTGCGAGCCATCCGCCCGCCTGGGCGCGCGCCCGGCACGCCTCGACCACCGAGGACACGAGCTCGCGCCGGGCGGCCGGCTCGAGCGCGAGCAGGCCCTGCACGAGCCGCGCGACCGCGGCCGCGTCGATCGCATCGGCGCTGCGCGGGACGAGCGCGTCTCCTGGGCCTCCGGCGAGGAGCTCGAAGACCTCCGGCAGGGCCGTGGCCGGCCGGAACCCGCAGAGGGCGTCGAACGGGGTGAGCGCACAGATGAGCTCGGGTTTGTGCTGCGGGTCGCGGTAGGTGCGCTCCGGGGCGTCGATCGGGACGCCGGCGGCGTTCTCCGCGTCGAACCCGCGCCGCGCCTGCGCCTCGTCCGGGTGTGCCTGGAGCGACAGCGGCTGGTCGGCCGCGAGCACCTTGAGGAGAAAGGGGAGCCGAGCGCCGAAGCGATCGCGCGCGGGTCCGCCGAGGAATGCGTCTGCGTGCCTGGAGATGGCGTCGATCAGGCGCTCGCGGCCCCCGTCGAGCTCGATGCACGAGGAGGCCGCCGGATGCGCTCCCATCCAGAGCTCGGCCTGCGGTTTGTCGGAGGGGCGCTGTCCGAGCAGCGTCGCGATGGCGTCCCGGGAGCCCCAGGCGTACTCCTGAACACGGTTCTCGAGCGAAAACATGGGGATAACGTGCTCCTGCAAGGCGCCACCCTACCTCATGGCACCCGGGAAATCAGCTCTCGATCGGGCTGTGAGCAGGCGCCGTTCCGGCTTTACGAGGTCGCGCGAGCGCTTTACGCTCGCCGGATGACGATGCGCCAGGACGACGCGAGGTTCACGCCCATCCTCGCGAGGCTGCGCGACGCCGCGCTGGCCTATCCCGAGGCCGTGGAGGAGTTCCCCTGGGGCGACCGTGTCGCCAAGGTGCGCGGGAAGATCTTCGTCTTCCTCAACACCCACGAAGGGAAGCTGCATGTCACGGCCAAGCTCCCGCAGTCCGGCGAGGCCGCGCTCATGCTGCCGTTCGCGGAGCCGACGGGGTACAACCTCGGCAAGAGCGGCTGGGTGACGGCGCGCTTCGGGCCGAAGGATCGCGTGCCCGAGGCGATGATGCTCGAGTGGATCGAGGAGAGCTATCGCGCGGTGGCGCCGAAGCGGGCTTTGCAGTCGCTGGAGGGGGCGGCGCCGAGGGAGTCCGGGACGAAAAGGGCTCCTGGAGAGCGTGCGACGGTGAGCCGGCGAGTGGCGCGGGCGACGGCCGCTGCCGCGGGGAAGGGCGCGGAGAAGGGGACTCCGGGGAAGAGGGCGGCGGCGAAGAAGGGGTCTCCCACCAAGAAGGTGGTATCGGGGAAGGGGACTCCGGAGAAGAAGGTGACGGCGACGAAGGGATCTCCCGCCAAGAAGGTAACGGCGAAGAAGGGGGCTCCCGCTCAGAAGACGGCGGACAGAGCGGCTCTCGCCAAGAAGGCGGCGGAGAAGGAGAGCCGGCGAAGCCCGTAACGCTTGTGAACGAGGCGGCGCCAGCGGAGGCCGCCAGCGCGCCCGGCCGGTCAGGTTGAGTGCGTTCTGGCCGCCGCCGCGCGTCGAGACGGACTCTACACGCCGACGGAGGAACATCGATGCGCCACCGCGAGCCATCCAGGGATGCGCCGTCCGAGCCGCAACCGCAACCCGCCAGGCGTCCCTCGCCGCCGCCGCGCTGGCGCCGGCTGCGGTTCTTCGTGCTCGCCGTCGCCGTGCTCTACCTCCTCGCGGTCGCGTCGATCTGGCTCGCCCTGCCCATCGTGGGCGACCGGTGGTGGCCAGGGACGCTCTTTCTCTTCGGCCCGCGCCAGATCGTCGCGCTCCCTCTCCTCGTGATCGTGCCCGCCGCGCTCCTCGTGCAGCGCCGCGCTCTCGTCCCGGCGGCGCTGGCCTCGGCGATCGTGGCCGGGCCGATCCTCGGCTTCACGTTCTCGCTCCGGGCCCTTTCCGGAGACGCCGACAGCGCCGATCTGCGCGTCGCCTCCTTCAACACGGGGAGCCGCGCCATGAACATCGATCGACTCAAGGGCTTCGTGGCCGAGACGCGGCCCGACGTGCTCGCGCTGCAGGAGTGCTCGGCGCCGGAGCAGGAGCTGAGCGCTGCATTCCCGGGGTGGTCCGTCCACGTAGATCACGGGATGTGCCTTGTGAGCCGGCACCCTCTCCTCGAGGTCGAGTCCAGGGATCGCCGCGACGTCTGGGATAAAGGCGGCCACGGCGCGATCCTCCGCTACGCGATCGCGCTGCCGGACGCGTCACGGCCGGGCGCCCATGAGCCGCCCGGTATGCGCACCTTCAGCCTGCTCAACCTGCACCTGGAGACGCCTCGCGAGGCGATCGAGGCGCTGATGCACGGCCTGTGGAAGCAGGCGGAGGAGCACGACCGCGTCATCGCATTGCGTGTCTGGGAGTCCGAGCTCGCGCGGCAGTGGGTCGACGAGGCGCCCTATCCGGTCGTCGTCGCCGGCGACTTCAACATGCCGGTCGACAGCGCCATCTACCGGCGTTTCTGGGCGGGCTTCGAGAACGCGTTCTCGCGCGCCGGCCTGGGGTTCGGCGCGACGAAGCGCACGCGCTGGTTTGGCGTCCGCATCGACCACGTGCTCGCCGGGCCTGGCTGGACGACCGAGCGCGCGTGGGTCGGCCCGGATCTCGGCTCGGATCACCTCCCCATCGTCGCCGACCTGCGCTGGAGCGGCACCCCGCGCGAAGGGCGTGGGGAGCGCTAGCGCCGCGTCGCCGCGAGAATGAGCGGGGGAAGCTCGAGCCGGCCCGTCAGGCGCGCGCCGGACGCGGGCCGCACAGCGGGCGCAGCGCCTCGCGCTCGGCCGCGGACAGCACCGTGATGGGGTACTTCGGATCCCTGGTCGCGCGATCGAAGAACGGATGCGGCCACGCCTTGCCGCGGAGCGTCCAGCCAAGCAGCTTCCGGGCCGCGTGCGCGAGAAAGCGCACGCTCGGCCTCACCGACCCGGGCGGCGGCTCGCCGATCGCAAACTTGCCCATGATGGCGCCGCGCGGCGCGCCGAAGACCTCGTCGCACGGAAGCGCGCTCGGGGCTTGCTGGAACAGCTCGGTGACGATGCCGACGAACGGCAGCCGCGGCGTCAACGTGTTGCCGAGCGGCGTCTTGCAGCAGCTCGCGTACCAGCGATAGAGGCCCTTGGGCGTCAGGCGCGCCGCGACGACGAGCTCGCTGCCGCGGTCGAACGAGACCGCCGAAGGAGCCACCTGCACGATGTCCGTGCCGCCGTGCTCATCGAGCAGGTCGGCGCGGCCGAGATGGTGCGCGAACGCCTGACAATCGTCGCAGTAGCAGACTGCGCGGTTCACCGCGTCCGGCGATGCACCGCGCAGCCATCCGTGGACCTTTCCGCAGCGACACTGGAGCTCGACGTCTCTGGACATCCGGCTCGCATAGCACGGCTCGACGCGCGCCGTGCGCGCTTCCGGTCGTCAGCGGTCGAGGAAGTCCATCAGCCAGGTCATGGCCGGCCGCATGGTGCCGTTCGGCTGCTGGAGGCCCGTGTTGGCCCTCCAGGTGGAGCCGACGATGTAACCCCACAGCGTGATGCCGGGGACGGAAGGGTGATTCCAGAACATCGTGAACTGTTCCTGCATCACCCGGCGCTGCTCCTCGTCGCTCGCGATGCCGATATCGTACTCGGTGATGTACACGGGCTTGCCCAGCGACGCGAGCTTGTCGATGTACCCCTTCACCGTGTTGGTGTTGAGCTTGTATGCGTCGTGGGCCTGCGCGCCGAGCGCGTCGACAGGGGCGCCTGCGTTGATCACCGCCCTCGCGATCCGCATGAAGTTCTGGTGCTCGCTCTCGTACTCGATGTTGTTGTAGTCGTTGAGGATCAGCTTCGCGTTCGGGCAGAACTCGCGAGCCCACTTGAAGGAGTTGACGATCCAGTCATAGCCGCTGGCGCCGTCGCCGCCGATGCCGTTCTTGTAAGAGGGCGTCGTGTGGGGCGGCGGCTCGTTGACGACGTCGATGTACTTCGTATCCGGGTAGCGCGCGCAGAACGACCGCATCCAGTCCCTCACGGCCGCCTGCTGCTCCGACCCGGAGAGCCCCGCGAGCCAGTCGGGCTGCTGGGCGCCCCAGACGAACGTGTGCTGTTTGAACACGATGCCGTTGTCCTTCGCGTACTTGTAGATCGCGTCGAGCTTGCTCCAGTCCTTCTGGCCGCGGCTCCTCTCGACGGAGCCCCACTTGCCCTCGTTCTCGGGCGTGATCTGGTTCCAGTAGTTCGCGAAGCCGGTGCGCACGGCGCCATTCGTCGTGATGTTGCCCACGAACTTCGCGCCGGTCGGGGTGCCGCCACCCGAGCCGCCGGAGCCGCCCGAGCCGCCCGAGCCGCCCGAGCCGCCGGAGCCACCCGCGCCGCCCCCGCCGCCGGCGCCGCCTGCCCCGCTGCTCGCGGAGGAGCTCGAGGACGAGCTCGAGCTGCTGCTGCTCGATGAGGAGCTCGAGCTGCTGCTCGATGAGGAAGTGCTCGTGCTGGTGCTCGAGCCGCCATTGCCCTTGACCGAGACGATCGTGGGGCTCCCGGTGCCGTTCGCGCAGAACCCCCATGATGTCGAGCGGCCCGCGGCCAGCGAGCCATTGTAGCTCTCGTTGGTGACGTTCAGCTGCCCGCCCGACGTCGTGGAGCGCGCGTTCCACAGGTTGGCCAGCGTGGCGCCGTTGAGCCCGACCACCAGGCCCCACGACGTGGCCGGGCCGTTGCTCGTGTTCGTCACTGTCACGTTCGCGCAGTACCCGCCGGTCCATTGCGACTGGAACGAGAGCTCGGCCTTCATCGTGTTGTCCGGGCTGCTCAACCCCGACTCGAGGGCGTCGCTGTCTTCCAGGTCAGCAGGCTCCATGGCGCAGGCGACCAGGCAGCACGCGAACGAAAAGGAAACAGGGCCAAATAAGCGATCGAACCGCATAAGGTCCTCCATGATCCGGCCGGCGGAGCCGCAAGAGTGCGTTCAAGGCGAATAAATAAAACAGAGTTGCGTCTGCGAGCCCTGCCGCCCATCGGGTCGAATTTGTAAGATTGTGGCCAGAGCGATATGCAATCGACAATGGCCGTTGCACGATCACACCGTGACTGTCGAAGAAAGATCTACACACGCCATGCCCGGCGCGAGACGAGGCCGAGCATGGCATCTGACTTAAGCATGCAGATGGGATCCGATGTCAAGCGCTTCGCGCGAACGGCTCCCTGATACAGTCCCGTTGCATTCACTGGCTCGCGACGGAACGACGTGCGCTCCGTCCGCCGCTCTGGAACTGCAACTGCAACTGCAACGGTGGTTCGATGGCCGAGCCGTGCGCTCGGGGGGATACCGCTGCTCCCGTGGCGCGCGGGCGCGAGGTCAGAAGCCCGGGTGGATGCGTGGCCCGCGGGCCGCGCTCACCCCGCGGGGTGTGTCTCGGCGTCCGCGCAGCAGCGGAAGCCGACCTCGTAGCCGTAGTCGTCTTCCTTGTGAAAGGTCGTCATCGGGCGACATGCGCTCCGGATCGGACCCCACCATCCGCCCTTGAGTCCGCTGCGGTAAGGGGCCTTCTGATCGGTGCGCACCACCCACTCGTTGACGTTGCCGTTCAGGTCGAAGACGCCCGCCCACGAGGCGCACTCCGCGCGCCCGCCGGCGGGCTCGCGGCCGTCCAGGCGCGCGAGCTCGGCGGCGCATCGCGCGTTCTGCTTGCACGCTTCGTAGTGGAGCAGCCGCTGGGAGTGGTCGGGAAAGCGGTAGTCTCGGTCCTGATTGCATGTCTCGGCATTCCGCTCGTAGCCGTAGACGTAAGGCAGCGACTCGGGACCTTCGCAGGCGAAATTGAACTCGGCCTCGGTGCAGAGCCGCTTGCCCTGCTCCGCGCAGAGCCCGGCGGCTTGCTCCCACGAGGTCAGCGTGCGCGGCAGCGCGCCCGGGACGTTCGGGTACTCGTACCGGTCCATGCAGAACGAGAGATGCTCGGTCTTCCCGGCGACGCACCGCGACGGCTCGCGGAATCGCAAGCATCGGGCGGCGACCCCCGGCTCGCCGTGGCGCTTTGTCCATTCGGGATGGTACTCGAGGCATTCCTGCACCACGGCGCTGCAATACTCGCCCTCCACCCGCACCATCCCGTCGGGGCAGCCCTGGGTCGAGCCGGGCAGCGCGATCGGCACCTCGATCATCGTCGGCTGGCCCGGCGGCTCGTCGCTCTCTGCGGCTGGAGGCTCGACCGGCAGCGGGTCCGAGTTCTCCACCTCTGCCGTCGGCATCTCGACCGGCAGCGGGTCGGTCATCTCCGCCTTCGTCGCGGGCGTCTCGACCGGCAGCGGGTCGGACATCTCCGCCGACTTCTCGGGAATCTCGGCGTGCCGGGCGTCGCCTCCACCTCCGCCCCCGCTCCCGTCGCCGTACGAGGGACCGGTGCAGCTCAAGGTCGCAACGCCAAGCAGTGTCAGTACCGTGAAGCCCAGGATACGCACGTTAACCTCTTCCCACGTTTGGCTACATCAGCCTACAGGCGTGGGCCAAAATTGATGCTGACCCGGGCTCGCCTCGATTTCTCCGCGAGCGTCGGGAGCCACTGGGAGGCATTGCAAAATCTCGGCCTGCTGCCTTACCCCGGAAAAGCCGGGTTACAGGGCTGTTGGCCGTTGCTTTGTCCCGTGGTGTGGCCGCCCGGTGGTCCAGGATGGCCGGCCAGCGCGGCCACCCCGGCACACCGGCCCGCGCGCGATATGCGCGCCCTGCCTCTGCTTCTTGCGCGGGTGGCTGGCTGGCCGCCAGCCTTTGCGCGCGTGCCGGCCGAGCTGTCCTGGCTGGCGGCCGCGCCGTCGGGCGAGGGCGCCGCGCGCCGTCACGTCGCGTCGACCGGAGGGCTCAGGCGGGGATCTGGGCCTCTCCCCTCTGTCGCGCCGGCACGCCGAGGCCACAGGCGGGCCACGTCAGGAGGTCAGCGCGCGTCCAGTATCCGCGGAACTGCATGGCTACTTGCAGGTCTGGAAGCCGCGATGTGCACCGCGCGAGCGCTGGCGCCGGCCTCCTGGTGGCCAACGAGCTTGAGGGGCGCGGGGCGAGGGGGCTCCGCGAGATCAAGGACATCGTGTTTCGAGCTCATGGAGTTCTCGAATCACCCGCTGGAGCGGCCCGGAGAGCTCGTCGGGATCGCCCCTCCGATCGCCTCGAATGCGCGACGTCCGTGTGGAGCTCCGGAGGTGGGGTCTTGGCCTGTTCATCGCACGACGCTCCGTCGCAGCGCATGGCGGCATGCGGAGCGCGGCGGGCGGATGCGCGACGCTCACCGTCGAATTGCCCAACGGCGGGCGTCGGGGCCAGGGCCGCCGCTTCTACGCGGGGTTCCCCTCGTCGTCCCACGTGGAGAAGCCGGGCGCGTCCGGGTGAGCGGTCCTCACCACGCAGAAGCGCTGGCCGGTCGGCGCCTCGAGCACCCACCACGTCGAGGCCTGCGTGATCCGCTTGGCGCCGAGCCGCTCGAGGCGGCGCACCTCGGCTTCGACGTCGTCGGTCTCGATGTCGAGGTGAACGCGGCTCCCGTGCTTCACGCTCTGCACCTCGACCGAAAGATCGCGCGTAGACGCGTCCAGGCGGACGTACGCCTCGCCGTCACGGCCGCGCGATCGCATCCCGAGCGCCGCGCTCCAGAAACGCGCGGCGCTATCGAGATCGTCGGTTCGGCAGTCGATGATGAACCCAGCCAGGCGACTCTTGTGCATGCGCTCTGTTACCACGGCTCCCACGGTGTGGCCGCGACGTGATGCGCCCGGGTGAGTGAGATTGCTGCCTGCGCATCAGCGGATAGGGTGCGTCGCCGTGGTCAGAGGTCCAGCGTCGGCTCCTGGAGCATCAGGCTCACGTCCGCCACGCCGGGCAACGCCTGCAGGCTCGTCACGAGGCCGGCCCGCAGGTCGGGGTGGCGAACGCGGATCTGGTAGGCGTGCTCCATGACGGTGCCCTGCGCCGCCTCGCGCAGGGTGACGAGCGAGAAGGTGCCGCAGTGCTCGCGGAGGATGCCCGCGATCGCGCCGGCGATCTCCGTGCCGGCCTGGCCGGCCGGCGCCACGAACCGGAGCAGCCCGTCCGGCTGCCGGCGCGACCCGTAGCCGGTGACGTGGAGCAAGAGCGTCGCGACGCCGAACATCGCCGCCCCCGCGATCGCCGCGCCGTAGGCCCGCGCGCCGCTCGCCATGCCGATGGTGAGCGACGCGAAGACGAACACGACGTCGCGCGGATCGCGCATCGTGGTGCGGAACCGGATCGCGGAGACGCCCCCCGCGATCCCGATGCCGGCCGCGATGTTGTTGCCGACGGCGAGCATGAGCGTGCACGTGATGATGCTGCCGAGCGCCATGCTCTGGACGACCGTCCGGGAGTACGAGAGGCCGCGGAACGTGAGCATGTAGACGCCGGCGATGCCCTGCGTGAGCCCGAAGGCGACGAGCAGGGAGATGAGCGCCTCGCGCCACTCGACGGTCCCGCCGTGCGAGAGCGCCGCGAGCCAGTCCATCATTGCCACCCTGCGACCCGGGCCGACCGCGCCTCCGGCAGCGTCAGCTGCGCGGTGACGCCGTAGCAGTACTTGGAGAACGAGTGCCGGACGAGGTCGAGGCGTCGCACGAGCGCCACCATCCACGGCGGCGGCCTGCGCTCGAATTTGAGCTCGAGCACGCAGACGGGCTCGGGCGTCTGCGTCTGGACGGGGTGGTCGACCGGGCGCCACCCCCCTTCGGAGGCGTCGAGATCCATCGTTTCCCTGCGCTGACAGACGATCTTCCGGTCGAACGTCAGGCGCGCGTAGGTGTCGGTGGTGCTCTCGTACGCCTCGCGCTCGTAGTCGACGAGGAGCGCCGGCCTGAGGTCGTGGCGGTGGAACGCGCCGATGAACTTCTCCGCGGCCTTCCGCGCGCCCGGCGAGAGCCGATCGAGCGAGGGGGGGCGGCCGGGCGCGAGCAGATCGCGCCAATCGCTCGCCGGCACCGCCGCGCGCGACTTGATGATCACATCCTGGACGCGCCGCTTCACCTCCAGGAAGGCCGGGCTGGTCTTCCCAGGATAGTTGCGCACCCGCAGCTTGAAGCGGTCGCGCTGCTCGCGGGCGTTGGCCCAGTAGAGGTCGAACCCGCGTGTGTCGAGGTAGAGCGACCGGATGCGGTACACGCCGTCCGGGCCGGCGTATCGGTCAATCCGGCCGACCGAGCAGGCCGTGGCCCGGATATCCGGGACGAGGCGCTCCGGCACCAGGTACTTGAACTCGTATCGTTCGATGACGTCCAGGACTCTCGCCTCCTCGGTCGTCAAGGGCAAGAGCGCCGCGCTGCCGCGCGTCGCGAAATTGTTACGGTAGCCACGCAATAATGACACAAATTTCACCCGCGTCCGCAAGCGGAATTCATCTCTGGTCCACGAGATCTTTGTGCTTTCCCTGCAACGTGCGCGCCTGCGGCAGCGCTGCTGGGGGGAGCGCCCGGCGCGGCGCGGCGCGGGGCCTGGCGCTGTTCCTCGCCCTGGGCTGCCGGGGCTCGGGGGCGGTGCCGGCGGGGCGGACCTTCGGCTGCCGGGGTGACGCGGGCCGGCGCGCTCCTCGGCGTCGGCGCGTGCTCCGGCGTGGTCGCTGGTAGGGGGCCCGCGGACGTGTTGTCGCTGCCTGTCTGTGCCACGAGCGCCCGGCTCATGATCGCGTCGTCATGAGTCGATCTCGTGAGCCGTTCCTCACGGGCGGCGAAGCCGTCGCGACGCGCCACGCTCGCGCTCCTCGACGCGCGGTGTCGGCGCGTGGCTGCTCGCCTTGTGGGCGTATCGCGCCTCCAGTACCCTCCGCGCGATGCGGAGCTCTTTTTCCTGGGGTATTGCGCTCGCAACCCTCTTCCTCGGGTGCGCCGATCTCCTCGGGATCAGGGACGTGACCCGCGACCCGGCATCGGGCGGTGGCGGTGGCGGTGGCGGTGACGGTGGCGCGAGCGCCGGCAGCGGCGGCGGCGAGAGCGTCGGCAGCGGCGGCGGCGGCGGGAGCGCCGGCAGCGGCGGCGGCGGAGAGCCGCATGCTCCCACGACGCCGGTCCCGAGGCTGCCGATCCAGGACAGCCCGGTCGGCTCGATGCTCGTGCCCGACACCCGGCGGCCCACCTTCGTCTGGGAGCCGTCGGTGTCGCCTGCAGGCGACCCGATCGAATACACGGTCGAGCTCGG
The DNA here is from genome assembly GCF_051521375.1 of Sorangium sp. So ce693. Lineage (NCBI taxonomy): Bacteria > Pseudomonadati > Myxococcota > Polyangiales > Polyangiaceae > Sorangium > Sorangium sp. So ce693. Next base: position 7,046,079 of record NZ_CP150347.1, on the reverse strand, counting down.
TCAGGACCCGACGTTTGCCGCTGTGATCACCTCCGAGACGACGACGGCGACGCGCTGGCAGCCGGCCGCGGATCTCGAGGGCTCCGCGGCGCCTCCCGTGGGCGCCCGCGTCTACTGGCGGGTCCGCGCGTGCTCGGGGGGCGCCTGCTCCGCTCCCTCTGCGGTCCGGTGGATCAACGTGGGACGGGGGCACCACGATCTCAACGGCGACGCCTTCGACGACATCCTCGTGGGGGCGCTCGAGTATCAGATCCCGGAGTACATCCCTTGCGGAGCCGCCTACGTCTTCCTGGGCGGCGCGGGCGACGGCTTCGACCCGGCGCCGGATGGGACCCTCATCGGGATCAACAACCGCACCGGCGGCGCCATCGAGGGGGCCGGCTACGGGGGCAACGTGGCGACCGCGGACCTGAACGGCGACGGCTTCGCCGAGGCGGTGGTCGCGGGCACGACCTTCGCGGACCTCAAGGGCATGGTCCGCGTGCTCCAGGGGAGCTCGAAGGAGCCCGGGACGTGGGCCGCGAGCGCGGATTTCTCGGGGAACCTCGCTGGCGATGAGCGCAGGTTCGGCAGCGCGCTGGCCTCCGGGGACATCGACGCAGACGGCTACGCCGACCTCGTGGTCGGCGCGCCGGGAGGCGGCCCCAACTTCGACGAGCCGGGTAACGCGTACATCTATCGGGGCGGGCCAGAGGCGTTCGATACGGTCGCCGACACGATGTTCTCGGGGGTGCAGAGCGGCAGCAAGTTCGGCACCTCGGTCGCATCGGCGGACTTCAACGGCGATGGCTTCTCGGACATCGCCGTCGGGGCGCCCGGCAGCCAGCGCGTCTACGTCTATTTCGGCTCGGCCGGCGCGCTCGACACAACGCCTGACGGCCTGCTGATCGGCGAGGGCGAGGGCGAGCTCGGACGAGCGGTGGGCGCGGGCGACGTCAACGGAGACGGGTTCGCGGACTTGCTCGTGGGAGATCCGGGGAAGAACATGGCCTTCCTGTACCTCGGCGGGCCAGGAGGGGAGTTCGACACGACCGCCGATCTGGAGCTCCACGGCGAGGCGCCGGCCGATCGCTTCGGTCAGACCGTGTCATCGAGCGGTGACCTCGACGGGGATGGCTTCGTGGAGATGGTGGTGGGCGCGCCGGAGGCCGGCCTCAACGGCAAGGCGTACGTATACCGCGGCGGCGCGGGCCTCGACGGGGAGCCCGACGCCTCGATGAGCGGACAGCGCAGCGGCACGCGCGAGACGAAGATCTCGCGCGCCGGCGACTTCAACCGCGACGGGCTCGGGGATCTCGTCATCGCGTTCGGAGGCGGCAAGGAAGTCCTCGTGTACCTCGGCGGCGACCTCGGCGACCGCTCGCAGGCATCTCTCGCTGGGGCGGGAGGCATGAGCAACGAGCGGTTCGGGTCCGCTGTATCGCCGTAGCGGCGCGCGCCGCGCCTGCGCTCGGCAGCGCGGTTTTTTCCGACCCGCGATCGACCCATTGCGCGTGAATTTGTTGAAGGCCGCCTGGATCCAGGCGAGATCGTCGAGCGACCCGCATGCGTCCGGTACCCGACCTCCTCGCCGTCCTCCAGCAGATCGTGCGGCGGGCCATGGCCGTTCTCCCGTACGCGCCGCGCGGCAGCCTGCTGATCCGCGAGGGCGACCGCTTCGTGGCCAGAGCGCTGGTCGGGTTCGACTCGCCACCTGGGTTTTCCTCGCGCGTCCCGGTCGGCGCAGAGCTCGCCGACGGGGGAGCCGCGCTCGGCGCTGCGGCGCCTCTCGACGCCGCGCACGCGAGCCGCATCGTCGATGCGCGGGCCTGGTACCGGACGTACCTGCCTTTCGCGATCGAGGCGGGCAGCGGCGTCCCCGAAGGCGCCGGGCTCCTGGTCGCGCCCATCCAGCTCTGCGGCGAGCCGGCCGGCTATCTCGCCGTCGAGCAGGCCACCATGGCGTCTCCGGGCGAGGAGCGCTGCGCCACGATCCACGTCCTGGCGGGCACGGCCGGAGACGCGCTGGAGCGGCACAGGCTCTATGACGACAAGGCGAGCGCTGCGCAGGAGATCCGCCTGTTCGAGCGGCTTCTCCACGAGGTGGGCACGACGCCCGCGCTGCACGACCTCATCGAGACCATCGCTCACGGCATCAAGAGCGTGCAGCTCGACCCGAGCTGGAACACGGTGGAGATCTGGCTGCTCGAGGAGGACCGCGTCGGGGACGGCCCTGGGCTCGCGCGAGGCGACCTCTGCGCCCGTGTCTACCGGGCTCCGGCGTCGGAGCCGACGACCTACTTCCAGAACATCCGCGCCGGCGCGGACAGCGCCGCGCGGCCCCTCGGCGTCTCCATCGACTGGCGGACCGGCCACGGCGGCGACGGCGAGGGCTCTCAGCGCGCGCTGCTCGACGAGGCGATCAGCCGCCGCATGTCCGGCATCATCATCGCGCCCAGCAACCCCGAGAGCGCGGAGGAGGCGTTCCGGCAGGCGGCCGAGATGGACATCCCGGTCGTCGTGATCGACACGCCTCCGTTGCCGGGCAGCCGGGCGCCGCTCTATATCGGCACGGACAACGTGGCGTCGGGCAGGTTGGCGGCCGAGGTGATGAAGCGGCTGCTCCCGGGCGGCGGCGTCGTCGCGTCCCTCGGCGCCGTGGGGCTCGGGCTGAACGTCCGCGAGCGCGTCGATGGCTTCTGGGAGGCGGCGCTCGGGTCGAACCTCACGGTGCTGCCGACGATCCCGTGCGACTGGGATCAGGAGGCCGGGACGAGGCTCGCCACGGTGGCGCTCGAGGGGCGGTCCGACGTCGCGGGCGCCTTCGGCGCCGCCGCGGACAACGGGCCGTCCTGGGGTCGAGCGGCGCGAGCCCTCGGCCGGGCCGGAGAGCTCAAGATCGTCGGCTTCGATCTCGTCGCCCGCACGGTCGCCCTGCTCCGGCAGGGGACGATCCACGCGACGATCGTCCAGCGCGAGGACGACATGGGCTTCCGCGCCGTCGAGACGATCCACCGGATGATCACGCGCGGCGTCGGGCCGACCCTCGCCGAGCTGCCGCCTTCCCGGGTCCTCCACACCCGCGTCGATTGCGTCACCCTCGAGCAGACGCCTTGGTCCACGGCGCTGAGCGATTACCTCTCTCTCGAGGCCGCCCGCCGGGCCGCGGCCGGGAGCGGCGGGCGGATCGCGCCCGTCGCCCCTGCGATCGAGGTCATGATGATCGGGCTCTCGTCCCCGTCGAGCTCCGTCGTCGAGGACCAGGTCTCGATCCCGACGCGCTCGCTCGTGCGCCGCGCGATCGAGTCGGGCCGCTCGGTCGTGATCGACCCCGCCGACGGGGGAGCGGACGCCGCCCTGCCCGCCGCGCACGACGGCGCGCGCACGGCCATCGCCGTGCCGCTGCAAGGTCGCGGCAACGTCCTCGGCGCCCTCGTCCTGAGCAGCGCTCGCAGGGAGGCGTGCGGCGCGGGCGACGTGGCGTTCCTCGTCCGCGTCGCCGGCACGGTGGCGATCGGCGTCGAGAACGCCCGGCTGCTCCGCCGCATCTCCGCGCGGAGCGAGGAGCTCGAGCGCGCGAACCTGCAGCAAGCGGCGATGCTCCAGACCATCCGCGAGCTCTCGAGCCCCGTGGTGCCCATCGCGGACGGCATCCTCGTGATGCCCGTCGTGGGCGTCATGGATGCCCAGCGCTCAGGCGACTTCATCGCCTCGATGCTCCGCGAGATCGACGCGAAGCGCGCGCGCGTCGTGCTGATCGACGTCACCGGCATGGCGTTCGTCGACGCGACGGCGGCGTCCCGGCTCGTCGAGGCGGCGCAGGCGGCCGCGCTGCTCGGCGCCGAGGCGGTGCTCGTCGGCATCCGGCCGGAGGCCGCGCAGATGATGGTCCGGCAAGGCCTGGACGTCGGCTCGACGGCGACGCACGCCAACCTGGCGAGCGGCTTCCGCTATGCGCTCTCGAGGGTGCGCCGCCGCGCGGCGAAGCGCCGCTGACCGCGCGGCGGCTACTCCGCCCCGGCGGGCGGCGCCTCGATGGCGTTGCACGACCAGAGGCCGGTCGCGGCGTTGAGGTCCGGGTGGGCGTTGATGATGTCCTCGACGTTCGCGCGCGCCTCGGCGCGATCGGCGTTGTCCTCGCGCTTGTCCACGATCTGGATGTCGTGGGCGGTGACCACGTCCTGGATGCCCTCAAGGCGCTGTGTCGCGTCGTCGACGGCGAACATGCCGACGAAGACGGGTATCTTCCCGCCGTTTCGCAGGATCTTCACGATCTCGTTGCGGAGCAACGGCTATTGCGAGCAGAGCTGGGGATCCGATTTGCATTGGCACTGATTTCTACGCTCGGTGTCATTCCATTCGCAATAGCCGCACAACGCGTGCCTTTGACTCTTGCAGTACTGGTCGCACGCCGCACCCCCGAGGAAGCCGAAGTCGCAGACGTGAGGAGCCTCAGACCAGGACACTGGCCTGGCGAGGCCCTCGAGGGGCGCGTGGCTGAGGGCGCTCTGGGCCGGCGTAGTCTCTGACGGATCGCCGTCTTGCGGTGTCTCGTTGTAAGGTGAGCTGTCGACGACACAACCGGCGAGCCATCGCGCGCCAAGAGCGACGCATGTCCACAGCGCGGCATTCTTGAAGATGATCTTGCTCGTCATGTTTGGGCCCTGTCCTCCCCTGATGCTTCGCTGATTCCGTGTTTCCACACGAGCGCCGTCAGCACCTGCACGAGGTGCTTGCGCCGGCGCTGGCCGTGTCCATGCGGCGCCGTGGCCGCGCGAGGCAAGCGGGAGCGCCCTGATCGACGGCAGCGCGTTGGTGGGGGGTTGACCGGCGTCGGGCCCTGACAGGTCCCGGTGGGAGACGCGCGGCGGATGTCGTGGACTGCGGGCGATGGTGACCGCACCACCGCCGACGATGGCTCTTATCGCCTCGCGAACCCGAGGCGCGTCGCCTTGCCATGCACCTCGCGGAACACCGCGAGCTCGAAGGCCCACTCGCGGAGGCGTCCGCCGCCGATCCGGAGCCGGTCCTAGGCGCTCTGGTCGGGGCCGGCGACAAAGCCGTCGAGCGATATCGAGATCTCGAAACGCAGCTTGCTCATGTCGTGCTCTCCTCGAAGCTCATGGCTGTCAGCGGCGTCCTGCCTGCCGTGCGATCACTCGGGGCACGCCGCGGCGCACCCCTCGCCGCCGCAGTCGACGCCGGCCTCGTCGCCGTTCTTCACGCCGTCGGTGCAGGTGGGCGCCTGGCAGGTGCCGCTCCAGCACACGCTGCTGAGGCAGTCCGCGCCGGTCTCGCAGCCCCCGCCCACCGGGCAGCGCGGGCACCATAGCTTGCCGCAGTCGACGCCGGCCTCGAGGCCGTTCTTTATCCCATCGCTGCACGTCGGGATCATGCAACTCCCGTTCGTGCACACGCCGCTCTCGCAGTCCGTGTCGTCCTTGCAGCGCTCGCTCGAGGGGCAGGGGCGGCACGGGCCGCCGCAATCGAATCCGGTCTCTCCGAGCCCAGGGTCGCTCACGCCGTTCTCGCAGTGCGATGGTACGCACCACACGCCGTAGCACACGAGCCCCGCAGGGCACTGCAGCGTTGGGTCTTCGGAGACACACTGCACGCAGACGCCTTCATGGCATCGGCCGGAGCCCGAGGCGGGACATACGACGCCATCCAAGATGAGATGTCGCGGCCCGTCGAGCTCGCAGACGTCGAGGGTGCACTGGTTGCCGTCGTCGTAGGCGTCGACGGCCGCCACGCTCACCACGCGGCCGTCGGCCGTGCACTCCTCGACCTTGCAGTCGCCGCGGATCTGCGAGTCGATCGGCCCTCGTTCGATCTCGACGACGCAGGCGCCGTCCACGCACCTCCCCACGCCGCACCGCGGGTCCGGCGGGCCGGGGCACTCCGCGTCGCCCTCGCAGCCCCCGGGCGGAACCGGCACCCCCGAGCACGCCTCCGTGCCCTCGGCGCACTCGTCGCAGGTCCGGCACTCCTCGAAGCAGTTCGGCGTGTCGTCGCCGCGCGCGCAGCAGATGACCTTCCCCGGCTCGCCACACTTGCAGTGCTCATCGATGCAGATCGTGCCCGGCACATTCTGCTGGTCCGACTGGCAGTGGTCCGTGGTCGCGCACCTTCCACCCACGTAGGGCTCATCGCCGCACGCAAAGAAGGTCGCCGAGATGATCAGAAAAAGGAGAGCAGCAGCACAACGCGCGATGGGTTTACCCATGCGTCCAGTCCTCCGGCACGAGGCTGTGGCGCCGGCACCCAGGTGGCCCCAATCCGCCGGGGTGTCGTCTGCCAGGTCGTCTCGGGGCGCAGTATGCCGCGGTCAGGCGGCCGCCGTCACGCAAGTTTTCGCAAGATCGCGCAGCGTGCGAAGCGGCCTTCGATCAGCGCAGGCGCAAGGTCGAATTGCACATCAAAACTTGCTCGTCAACGCAAGGCCCTTGGCTGACACCGTGATCTCTGCCGGTCCGCGCGGATAGAACGTGTAGCCGAGCGTGGCGGCCAGGATGGCGCCTCCCGCGATGAGGCCGGCGATGCCCACGCCCCGGTAGGTGATCGCGTCGTCGTAGGCCGAAGCCGACTGCTGGCAAATCGGCTGGGTCAGCCGGAAGCAGCGGTTCGGCCCTGCGGAGAGCGCGGCGGTGTCGCCCGCCTCGTCCTTCTTCCCCGCGCCGACGAGCATCACGCCGCCGATCGCCGCCAGCGTGGCGGAGAGCCCGAAGCCGCCGGCGACGAGCTCCGGCCGCGGCCCGGGCCGGGGGGGCGGGGGGGCGAAGGGGGCGAGCGGGGAGGCGCGGGGGCCGGGAGGCGGCGCTGTCGCGTCTGCGGGCGCGGCCGGCAGGCCCGGGAGCGGCGCAGGGGCGCCGGCGGGACGGGCAGCGAAGGTGAGCACGACTTCCCGCGCCTCGCCGCGCGGCACGTCGATCTCGGCCGTCGCGATGTCGCCGTCCAGCATGGCGCGCACCACGTGGTGGCCGGGGGCGACGGGGACGGGCTTGCCGTCCTCGATCTCGGCGGGCGCGCCGTCGATCGTGATCTTCGAGCCCGCGGGGGCGACCACGTGGAGCTCGCCGGCGAGCTGCCGCGCGCGGGCCAGGTCGCTGAGCCGCGACGCGACGAGCGCGCGCTCCGCGGGCGTCCTTGGCGCGCGCATGATCTCCTGGCAGAGCGACAGCCAGCGCACGGCGGCCGGCGCGTCGCCGAGCCGGAGCGACAGCGCCCCGATGTTGCACGCGGCGACCTGGACGCGCTCCAGCCGCCAGACCGCCATCCACAGGTCGCGCGAGTCGGCGAGCCGATCCTCGCGAGCGGCCGCGTTCGCCTGCGCCATGAGCCGGGCGACCGCCTCCGGCGGAGCCTCGGCGCGACCCTCCGCCGCGCCGGCCAGCAGGGCGATGCACAGCGGGAGCGCGGCGACGCGGCGTGTGTTCCTTGGCACGGGTGCGGTTCTCCTCGGATTTGTCATGGAGGCTGTTAAGAGCAGAATCAACATCCCGAGAACGCGTCTCGGAACCGGCGCCGTCGCAGCCCTCCTGGAGCCGAGGCGGCCACGCCGTCCCGATCGCGTCGAGCGCCGGCCGGGCGCTGGAAACGTTATGCGGATCTGGCAGACGCCGGGTATCCCTAACTACCGCCCTTCCATCGCTCCCGCGCTCACCCCACCGCAGGCCCGGCCTTCCGCTGCGCGCTGTCGCAGACCCACCGCACCACCCCAGGGATGACCCCCTGCGCGATCGCGCTCACCCGCGAGCCCACGTCGGGGTAGATCTCGAACCGCCCGCGCGCCATGCCGTCGGCCATGCTGCGCGCCACGGCGTCCGGCTCGAGCGTCTTCACGTTGCCCGCGATGGCCTTCGTCTCCGCCGGCTTGTACTGGTTCTCGAACGCCAGCTGCGGTGTGTCGGTGTCGGGCGGCATGCACACGCTCACCCGCACGCCGTGCGGCCACATCTCCGCGCGCAGCGCCTGCGAGAAGCCGATCAGCGCGAACTTGCTCGCCGCGTACGGCGTGTAACCGTAGATGCCGATCACGCCCGCGAGCGAAGAGACGTTGAGCACATGGCCGCTGCCGCGCGCCGCCATCGCCGGGAGCACCGCCTTGCACAGGTGCACGGCGCCAAAGAAGTTCACGTCCATCATGCTCCGGAACTGATCCACCGGCAGCTCGAGGAAGCGCCCCGGCATCACCACGCCCGCGTTGTTCACGAGGTGATCGATCGGCCGCTCGGCGAGCCGCGACTCCATCGCCCGCGCGACATCGTCCGGCCGGCTGACATCCAGCTCCAGGAGGTCGACCCGCGCGGACGGGTGCTCGCGCCGGATGCCCACGGCGGCCTCGTCGAGGAGGGCGCGGCGGCGCGCCACCAGCGTCACCGCGGCGCCGTACCCCGCGACGAGCCTCGCGAACGACAGCCCGATGCCGCTCGAACCGCCGGTGATGAGAACGCTCTTGCCCTGGAAATAAGTTCGGGTGTCCATCGGCGGCCGAACCTACCCCAGGACCGCCCGAGGCGCGAGGCGCTCGTGCAGGCCCGCGGCGCCGCGCCTCAGCGGTCGCGCCGCCGCTTCTTCAGCGCGTCCTTCAGCAGGCTGCCCGCGGCGGAGCCGAGCGTCTCGACCGCGATCATCGCGGCCGCCGCCGACACCGCCTCGACCGCCTTCCGGAGGGCACGGCGGGTCTTCTTCTTCATCGGCTTCATGACGGCTGCGCGAGCTCCACGTCGGGGTGAGCTCTCCCCGATACGCCATTGGCCAGCTTCAAGCCGCCCAGCGCGCTCGCCCACTCCCTCACCTTCCGGCTCACGGCGGTCCTCGCGTTGCTCAGATAGTTTCTCGCTTCACCGCTGTACAGGCCGGCCGCGAACACCGCTGCGACGCTCGTCGCAGCGGCCACCGGCCGGAGGGCCCTCCGGCCGAGCTTGCTGAGCTTCCTCTTTTGCTTCTTGGAGAGCTTCATCTTCATGATCCCATCAGCCCAGCAGGGGTCGTGCCATGGCGTCCGAGCCGAGACGCGGTGACGAGCGCAACGCGCCCCCGTGACTCGCGCCCCGGAGACAGGACAGGACGTTTTGCCTCGGTGGGGTGAAATGCGCCTCCCACACCGGCGCTCAGGCGCGCAAGCGCGCTCGGGGCGCGAGCCCCCATCCAGGTAGATCAGGTCTCTCTGTTTCCCACGCTACACGACGCTGGACGGTGCTTCCGCTGCGCCGGCGTGGCATCACGGCTGTCCTCCGCGCGGGGCATACAGGGGTACGCCGCCCGCGCCACGATGAGTGATGTTGGGTAGCTCACAGCCTGGACGGGCTCGCAGCCGCCGGCGAACCGCCGCGCCCGGCCGCTGCGGGCGGAGTCGCTGGCGATCGGGGCCGAGTTCGTTTACTCCGTTGTAAGCAGGCTCATGCGAGGTCTCAGGTAAGGCGGGGACGAGATGCGCGTGGGAGACGTCATCGACCGTCGCTTCCTGATCGAGCGCCTCGCCAGCTCGGGCGGGATGGGGGACGTCTACCGCGCCTGCGATCTGGTCACGAACGAGCCGGTGGCGCTGAAGGTCCTGCAGCGGCGAGGGCTCCAGGAGGCGATCCGGTTCGCGCGCGAGGTCGAGGCGCTCGAGGCGCTCACCGCGCTGCGGCACCCGGGCATCGTGCGGTACATCGCGCACGGCGCGACCGACGCCGGGCAGCCCTACCTCGCGATGGAGTGGCTCGCCGGCGAGACGCTGACCGAGCGGCTCAACCGCAGGTCGCTCACGATCGCCGAGAGCGTCGCGCTCGCGTCGCGCATCGCGTCGACGCTCGGCGTCGTGCACCGCGCCGGCATCGTCCACCGCGACCTCAAGCCGAGCAACCTGCTCCTCGTGGGCGGCGCGATCGAGGGGGTCACGCTCATCGACTTCGGCGTGGTGCGCCTCGGCGCCATGGACCGGCACCTCACCATGCCCGGCACGATGCTCGGCACCCCGGGCTACATGGCGCCTGAGCAGGCCCGCAGCGAGCCGAACATCGACCCCCGCGCCGACGTCTTCTCGCTCGGCTGCGTGCTCTTCAAGTGCCTCACCGGGCGCTCGGCGTTCCAGGGCGCGGACGGGCTCTCGGTGCTCATCAAGGTCATCCTCGAGGATCCTCCGCGGCTCCGGGAGCTGCGCGGGGACGTCCCCGAGGCGCTCGACGACCTCGTCGCGCGCATGCTCGCGAAGCCGCCGAAGGACCGGCCCCGCGACGGCGATGCGGTGGCGGCGGAGCTCCTCGCGCTCGACGACGCGGGCGTCGGCGCCGCGAGCAGCCGCCCGTCGAACACGCTGCGCGGGGGCGAGATCACCACGAACGAGCGCAAGATGATGTGCCTCGTGCTCGCGCGCGACGCGAGCGGCGACGCCGAAGCGACGCGCTCCCAGGAGGAGGACCTGGAGCGCAGCAAGGCGCTCATCGCCGTCGCCGAGCGCTACCAGGGCGAGCTCGAGATCCTGGAGTCCCGCTCGCCGCTCATCGTGCTCACCGCCGGCGGCGCCCCGACCGATCTCGCGGCGCAGTCCGCCCGCTGCGCGCTCGCGCTGAACGCGCTGCTCGGCAGCGTGCCGGTCGCGCTCGTCACGGGCCGCGCCGAGATGTCCGCGCGGCTGCCGGTCGGCGAGCTCATCGACCGCGCGGTCCACCTGCTGCCGCCCGCGCACGCGCCGGCCGGCGCGGACGCCGTCCGCATGGACGAGGTGACCGCGGGGCTGCTCGGCGCGCGGTTCGACGTGACCCGCGAGGCGGGCGCCCTCCGCCTGTACGGCGAGCGCGAGGAGCTCGCCTCCACGCCGCCCCTGCTCGGCAAGCCGACGCCGTGCGTCGGGCGCGACCGCGAGCTCGCGCTCCTGGAGGCGGCGTTCTCGCACTGCGTCGAGGAGTCGACGCCGAGCGCCGTGCTCGTGACCGCGCCCGCGGGCGCAGGCAAATCCCGCCTGCGCTCCGAGCTGATCCGGCGGCTCCGCGACCGCGGCGAGGACCTGGAGGTGTGGATCGGGCGCGGCGACCCGATGAGCGCCGGCTCGGCCTTCGCGCTGCTCGCCCCGGCGCTGCGGCGCGCGATCGGCCTCTTCGAGGGCGAGCCCATCGAGGCACGGCAGCGCAAGCTGCGCGCGCGCGTCGCGCGGTACGGCCACGCCGAATCGGCGCGCACCGCGGCGTTCCTCGGGGAGCTCATCGGCGTGCCGTTCCCCGACGGCGACAGCGTGCAGCTGATGGCGGCGCGGCGCAGCCCCGTGCTGATGAGCGACCAGATCCGCGTCGCCTGGGAGGAGCTCCTCAGGGCGGAGTGCTCGGCGAGGCCCGTGCTCCTCGTGCTGGAGGACCTGCACTGGGGAGATCTCCCGAGCGTGCTGCTCGTCGACTCGGCGCTCCGCAACCTCGGCGATCAGCGGCTGATGGTGCTCGCGCTGGGCCGGCCGGAGGTGCGGGAGCTCTTCCCGAAGCTCTGGGCTGGGCGCGGCGTCCACGAGGTGCAGCTGTCGGGGCTGCCGCGGCGCGCGAGCGAGCGGCTGGTGCGCCAGGTGCTCGGCGAGGACGTCGCGCCGGAGCTCCTCGCGATGATCGTCGACCGCGCCGACGGCAACGCGTTCTACCTGGAGGAGCAGCTCCGCGCGGTGGCCGACGGCAAGGGCGCCGACCTGCCCGAGACGGTGGTGGCGATGGTGCAGGCGCGCATCGAGGCGCTCGACATCGAGGCGCGGCGCGCGCTGCGGGCGGCGAGCGTCTTCGGGCAGACGTTCTGGCAGGGCGGGGTGTCGGCGCTCGTGGGCGGGGCGCAGGTCGCGCCGAAGCTTGTCGAGCTGGAGCAGCGCGAGGTGATCTCCCGGCGCGGCGAGGGCAGCTTGCCCGGCGAGGTGGAGTACAGCTTCCAGCACGCGATCGTGCGGGAGGCGGCCTACGGGATGCTGACGGAGGGCGATCGGCGGCTCGGGCACCGGCTCGCCGGCGAGTGGCTGTCGCGCGCGGGCGCGGGCGTGGTCGACGCGATGGCGCTCGCCGAGCACTTCGAGCGCGGCGGCGAGCTCTCGCGCGCCGCCGCCGCGTACTGCCGCGCGGCGGAGCAGGCGCTGAGGGCGCAGGACCTCGCCGCCGCGATCGAGCGCGCCGAGCGCGGCGTCGCGTGCGGCCCGAACGCGCAGGCGCTCGGCGCGCTTCGCCTCGTGGAGGCCGAGGCGCACGTCTGGCGCGGGGAGCTTGCGCTCGCGGAGCAGCGCGGGACCGAGGCCGTGGACCGGCTGCCCGCCGGCTCCGCGGCGTGGTTCTCGGCGATCAAGCAGGTCGCCATGGCCGCGGGCAAGCTGGGCGGCTTCGAGCGGGTGGAGCGCTGGATGAGCGCGGCGCAGGCCGCCGCGGCGGACGCGGAGGGCGCGCTCGTGGCGAAGCACATGTGCCTCGGCGAGGGCGCGCTGCTGCTCGTGTTCGGGGGGCGCTACGCGTTCGCGGACGCGCTGATCGAGGCGATCGAGGGCGACGGGACGGACCTCGCGGAGCGGGAGGTCGAGGTGGTGGCGCGGCTGCACGCGGCGCGGTCGGCCCGGGCGCTCGGGAACGGCGATCCCAGCGCGTGCCTCGCGGGGCTGTCCGCGGCGCTCGCGGCGTTCGAGCGCGCGGGCGACCGCGGCAACGCCTGCGCGTTCCGCATGAACGTCGGGTACATGCACGCGGAGCTCGGGGATTTCGCGGGTGCGGAGGAGGTGCTGCGCAGCGCGCTCTCGGGCGCGGAGCGGATGGGGCTGCACGATCTCGCGGTGGCGACGCTCAGCAACCTGGGGCACGTCCTCGGCTACCGGGGGCGGATCGAGGAGGCGGAGCGGACCGAGCGCGAGGCGATCGCGCTGTCGCAGCGGCTCGGGGATCCGCGCACGGAGGGGAGCGCGCGGACGTACCTCGCGCGGATCGCGCTGCTCGCGCGGGACTTCGAGAGGGCGGAGCAGGAGGCGAGGGCGGCGGCGGAGATCCTGCAGAGCGCGCCGCCGCTGCGCGCGGCGGCGGTGGCGGCGAGGGCGAGGGCGCTGCTCGGGCTGGGGAGGTTCGACGAGGCGCTGTCGGCGGCGGGGGAGGCGTTCTCGATGCTGAACGCGATCGGGGCGATCGAGGAGGGGGAGTCCGCGGTGAGGAACGTCTACGCGGAGGCGCTGGCGGCGAACGGGATGGAGGCGGACTGCGCGGCGGCGATCGCGGCGGCGAGGGAGAGGTTGATGGAGAGGGCGGGGAAGATCAGCGATCCGGTGTGGAGGGAGCGGTTCCTCACGATACCGGAGAACCAGCGGACGCTGGAGATGGCTGCGAGGTGGGGAGGGCCCTCGGCGTGAAGCAAGCTCGTTCGGCCACAAGGCCTCCTCCCCACCATCAGTCACCAACGTAAACGTTTACGTAGTCGTCATCGTGGTCGTGGTCGTGGTCGTGGTCGTTCACGGCCTATCGTTGACGACCACGTAAACGACCACGTAAACGTTCGGATGTAGGAGAACGTGGCGCGAAGCTTGGTTGACGCCTACGGGGACGGGAGGATCAGCCGTCGCGCGGCTCGGCCGGCAGGCCGGCGTTCTTGCGGAGGGTGGCGATCAGGCGGTCCATCGCCTCGCGGTAGGTCTTCTGGGCCGCGGCGATGCGCTCCTCCATCGTCTCGTCGATCTGCTTCGCCTGGGTCGCGGCCGAGTCGAGCATCGCCTTGCTGCGCCCGAGCTCCTCGATGCGCGCCTCCGACGTCTTCTTCTCCTCGTCGGTGCGTTTGCCCGAGGACTGGAATGCTCGCTCCGCCTCGACCGCCTCGTCGATCGACTTCTTGATGGTCTCGATCTCCTCGAGCATCCGGCGGAGCCGGAGCTTGTGCTCGACCATGTCGATGTGGACGACGTAGCTCACGAAGCTCACGGCGTCGGCCTGCTTCTCGAGCGTCGCGGCGTTCTCCTTGCCGAGCGAGGCGCGGTAGCGCTCGATGCGGCGGTGCGCCTCGCTGCGCTCGCGGACGTACTTCTCGAGCTGGCGCTCGACGCCCTCCTCGAGCGCGTGCGCCGTGGCGCCGGTGACGTCGACGTCGCACCCCTTCTGCTTGACGACGTACTGCGCGGCGCCGCTCACCTTGCGGGTGAGGTCCTCCTTGTTGTCGTTGAAGAACGCCACGGCGCCGTCGACGGCGCGCACGCGCTCCACGTAGTCGTAGCTCCGGCCCGCCGCGTCCGCCTGCTCGATGACGTCGAGGACCTGCTTCCAGTCCGGCTTCTTGAGCTGGTCGGGATAGGACGCGAACTGCTCCGTGGCGCGCTTCGAGAGGTCCTCGCGCTCGCCAAACGACGTGGCCGTCGCCTGGAGCTCGGCCGGGTAGCGCCCCGCATAGCCGCTCTGCGAGGCCGAGGACGCGATCTCGGGCTCCGGCTTGGGGGCGCTGCAGCCGAGCGCGAAGAGCTGGCCGGTCAGGAAGAGCGCCCCGGCGATGAGGTACGGTCGGTTCATGGACGCCGGCCTATAGCCCAACTCCGCCCCGGCCGCGCGCGCTGCGCGCCGACGCCACCTCGGTCAAGGGTGACGCGACCCACATCCACGCAGCCCGGCGCAACCAGGGCGACGCACGCGCGACACCTCGGCACAAGGAGCCCTGTTGCGCGTCTCGTGCGCGTCGCGTTACCGCGCGGAGAGCGCCGGAATCCCTTCCCTTTCGTACTCGCCCTTGGCATCGTCTCGGGCCCGCTCTGCGCGCTCCGTTTGCGTTCCAGACGGTCGAAGACGGTTGTTCCTTGCTCGGCGTTTCACGAGCACCGGCGCCTGTCATGGAGGCGCCGGCCACCTTCGGGAGGGATGTGAAGCATGGGAGCTCTGAAAGACAAGGTCGTCATCGTCACGGGCGCGAGCTCGGGCATCGGCAGGGCGACGGCGGTCGCGCTGGCCGCCGAGGGCGCCAAGGTCGTCGCGAGCGCGCGGCGCGAGGCGCAGGGGCGCGAGCTCGTCGCGGCCGTCAAGGATCGCGGCGGGGAGATCACCTGGGTCACCGCCGACATGCGGGTCGAGGGCGACGTCGAGGCGCTCGTGAAGGCCGCGCTGTCCACCTATGGTCGCCTCGACTGCAGCTTCAACAACGCCGGAGCCGGCTTCTTGGTGCCGCTCGCCGACCTGTCCAACGCCGACTACGACCTGGTCATGGACACGAACCTCCGCGGCGTCTTCTGGTGCATGAAGTACCAGATCAAAGCCATGCTCGCGAGCGGCGGGGGCTCGATCGTCAACTGCGCGTCGGTGGCCACGTCGCGCTTCTTCCCCGGGCTCTCGATCTACGCCGCCTCCAAGGCCGGCCTCGTCGCGCTCACGCGCACCGCCGCGGTCGAGTACGCGCAGAAGGGTATCCGCATCAACGCGGTGAGCCCCGGCGTCGTCGAGTCGGAGATGGCGACGGCCGGCTGGCGCCTCGACGATCCCCAGGGCCGCGCCTTCGCCGCGTCGCTCCACGCCATGAACCGCGTCGGCGGGCCCCACGAGGTAGCCGCGCTCGTCGCCTTCCTCTTCAGCGACAAGGCCTCGTTCATCACCGGCCAGGAGGTCGCCGTCGACGGCGGCCTCCTCTCGGCGGCGTGGCCCGCCAACTACGCGGGCGGGGGCTGAGCCGCGCGCCGCGGCGGAGCCCGGAGGAGCGCGCCGCGGCGGAGCCCGGCCGGATGCCGCGCGGCTGACCCCGCTGCGCCCGGATCCTTCGGATCCCAGGTTCCCGAGCGTCCGGCGTCCCCATACTGCGACCATGGGTCAGCCTGAAGCGGAGCCGCTCCCCGCGGCGGGTCGTGGTGAGCGCCCGGCGGGCTCCGGCGCGTCGCTCTTGCGCGCGCTCCGCCACCGCAACTACCAGCTCTTCTTCGCCGGCCAGCTCGTCTCGCTGGTCGGCACCTGGATGCAGTCGGTCGCCCAGTCGTGGCTCGTGTACCGGCTGACGGGCTCGTCGCTGCTGCTCGGCACCGTCGGGTTCGCCACGCAGATCCCCGTCTTCCTGCTCGCCCCGATCGGCGGCACCGTGGCCGACCGGCGGAGCCGCCACCGCATCCTGCTCGCCACGCAGTCCGCCGCGATGGCGCTCGCCTTCGGGCTCGGCGCGCTCACGCTGAGCGGGCACATCCAGGTCCCGCACATCCTCGGGTTCAGCGTGCTCCTCGGCGTCGTGAACGCGTTCGACATCCCGACGCGGCAGGCGTTCGTCGTCGAGATGGTGGGCCGGGAGGACCTCGCCAACGCCATCGCGCTCAACTCCTCGATGTTCAACGGCGCGCGGATCATCGGCCCGGCGGTGGCGGGTATCCTGGTCGGCGCGATCGGCGAGGCGTGGTGCTTCGTCGCGAACGGGGTGAGCTTCCTCGCCGTGCTCGCGAGCCTGCTGGCGATGCGCGTCCCGCCCCGTCCGGCCGCCGCCCGGCGCGGCTCCGCGTTCTCCCACACGGTCGAGGGCTTCCGGTTCGTCGCTCGCACGAGGGCCATCCGCGCGCTCCTGCTCCTGCTCGGGGTCGTGAGCGTCACAGCGATGCCGTACGCGGTGCTGATGCCGATCTTCGCCGATCGGATCCTGCGCGGTGGGGCGCAGGGGCTCGGCATCCTGATGGGCGCGTCGGGGATTGGGGCGCTGCTCGGCGCGCTCGTCCTCGCCAGCCGGAGGCGGCTCCGGGGCCTCGGCCGCTGGGTCGCCGCTGCCTGCGCGGGGTTCGGGGTGGCGCTCGGGCTGTTCGCGCTCTCGCGGTCGTTCTGGCTCTCGACGCTCCTGCTCGTGCCCGTCGGCTTCTCGATGATGGTGCAGATGGCGGGGTCGAACACGCTCGTGCAGGCGATGGTGCCGGACGCGCTCCGCGGGCGCGTCATGGCGGTCTACGCGATGATGTTCATGGGGATGGCCCCGCTCGGCGCGCTGCTCGCCGGCTGGCTCGCGGGCAAGATCGGCGCGCCAGCGACCGTCGCCTCGGGCGGCGCGTGCTGCGTCGTCGCGGCGGCGGTGTTCGCCGCGAGGCTCCCCAAGCTGCGGCAGCAGGCGCGGGAGCTCATCATCGCCCAGCAGATGGCCGCCGGGACGCCGCCGGAGCAGCTCACCCAGCCGGTCGCGGTGGAAGCCGCGTCGGAAGAGCAGGGCGCGGCGCGGCCGGCGTGAGCGGGCGGGGCCGGCGCGCTCCGGCACCTCGCATGCACGCGGCGGGTCGAGGCGGGCGTGTGTGCGGTGGACGCACTGCGCGCCGGGCCAGGGAGGGGATCATGGGGCAAAAGGCCAAGCAGCGGTCCGGGGCGCAGGCGCAGGAGAACGGGCGTATCGACGAGGTCGATCAATCGAAGGGGATCTTCCGGCTCGACGGGCCGCACCCCAAGGACGCCGAGCTCCGCGCGCCGGGCTCGCTCGGCGGCGGGCCGTACGATGAATCGGGCCGCGGCGGTCCCGCGGGCTCGCTCGAGCTGCGGGAGACCAGCGCCGAGGCCACGGGCGCAGGCGCGGCGGCCCCGTCCGAGGACGAGCCGCCGCCAGAGAGCGGCGCGACCGAACCGGCGCAGCCGAGAGGCGCGCTGCCCCAGCACGAGGAGCCGAGCGCGAAGGACCGGAAGGCCGCCGGTCAGGGATAGCGGGCGCTGTGCCACGGCGGCGCTCGCGCCGGCGCGAGGTGTCTCGCCGCGCCGGCGGCGATAGCGCCGCCGCCCCGCGCGCTCACCGCGGGGCGACGGCGCTCGCCACGCCGAGGGCGACGTATTTGCCGACGGTACCGGCCACGCCCATCGTGTCTCGGAAGCCCTTCATCAGCCGGCCGGGCAAGACCAGGTCGTCGAGCAGGAAGCCGCCGAGCGCCGACAGCGCACCCGTGAGCGCGCCGCCGCGCTGCCCCGCCGCGTCGAGCGCCTTCTCGTAGCCGATGCCCCACACGAGCAGGCCCCCGGCGAGCGCCGCGATCCCTGCGGGCGTGGCGACCGGGTCGAACCGGCGCTTCGGGCGGCGACCCCCGAGGCCGACCGCCGCTGCCATGGCGTTCATGGCGGCCCAGGGCGATCCGCGCTTGAGGGTGGACGCTGCCATCATCGTGCACATCGTCGCTGCCGTCAGCACGGCGCCGGTCCGCAGCCCACGCGTGACGATCTCGCTCGTCCGGCTCGCCTGCTGAGGGCGCTGCGCCGCTGCGCGAGGCGTCGCCCAGGGAGACCGGGGCATCGCCGCGGGCGGCAGCGCCGTCGCCTCGGGCGGCAGCGCCGTCGCCTCGGGCGGCGAGGCGATCGGCGCGGCGGCCATCGACGCGGCTTCGGGCGGCAGGGACGTCGCCTGGACAGGTGAAGTCACCCCTTCGGCAGCCGGGACCAGCGCCTCGGGCTGATCCAGCTCCGCGCCCTCCTGGCGGCCGACGTGGAGGTAATCCTCTCGGCCGTCATGGTACGTGTAGGGGACCGGCCTGGGACCCTGGTGTTCCGGCTCGGCCGTTCCGGCGGCGTGTTCCGGGTTCATTCGATTGTCCATCTGGCACCTTTCAGCGATTTCTGCGGATACGTGGGCTCCTCTCCTCGGCATGTGCCAACTCCGTGCCAGGTCCGAGCTGGCCAGTCCATGGAGTCGGGGCGCCGTCGGTTCGCGGCCGGCCAAAGCGCCGCGCTCCGGCGTGGCGAACCGGTCGCTCCGCCGGCCCGAGCGATCCGTCCTGCGCCGCCCGACGGCTGTGGTTTGCCGCTCGCATGGGGGCGCGCTCAGGAGGATTTCATGAGCACAGCCCGCCCGTTCGAGATCACCGCCGCCACGAGGACATCACGCGCCGTGAAGACGGCGGGGGTGATCTTCGGTATGGGCGCAGGAGGCCTGATCGACGGCATCCTGTTCCATCAGATCCTGCAGTGGCATCATCTGATCTGCTTCAGCTGCCATCCAGGCGCGACCATCGACGATGTGAGGCGGAACATCTTCGCCGACGGCCTGTTCGGCGTTGTCGCATTGAGCCTCACCGTGGCAGGTGTCATCAAGCTCTGGAGCGCGCTGCGCGCGGGTGGAGCCGAGCTCCCCGGACGGATGCTCCCGGGCGCCGCCGCCATGGGCTGGGGGCTGTTCAACCTGGTCGAGGGGGTGATCGACCATCACCTCCTGCAGATCCACCATGTCCGTCCAGGTCCGGGGCAGCTCGGCTGGGACCTGGCCTTCCTCACGTCCGGCGTCCTGCTCGTGCTGGGCGGCCGGCGCCTGACGCGCGAGGCGCGCCCGTCAGTGGCCGCGCCGGCTCGGATCTGACTCGTCGCGCCAGGCCAGCTGGACCAGGCGGTGCAGCAGCGACAGCGAGGGCGCGTGAGGGCCCACCTCGAGCGACGGAAACGCGCTCGTCAGCTGGGCCACGGCGAACGGCGTTCTCCTGGCGATGAGCAGTTCGCAGCGGCCGCTGAACACCGCGGGGTCCTGGGGCGAAGCGGGGGTGTCCAGCGAGAGCCCCTCCGGGAGCTCTGCGACGGCCCGCCTCAGGTCGTCGAGCTCCTCGGGCGTGAGGCGCCTCTCGTGCGGCGCTCCTGCGCCGTCGCCGTCCGCGCGCAGCAGCGCGTGCGCGCTGGCCTGCGAGCGGAACGGGCCGTCCGAGGAGGGGGACAGCGAGAGCTCGACCTTGATCCAGCGGCGCCCTCCGCCGGCCGGCGCGATGCCCTCGAGGACGAGCAGCCAGTCGGGGGCCGCGGGCCGGCGCGCCAGCGCGCGCCTGGCCCAGCGACGCTGCGCTGCCGGCCCGACCCACGGCGAGAGCCCCGCGTGCCACGCGCGGAACGCGAGCTCATCGCGGTACGCCGCGCCCGGCAGCCACCCCCTGGCCACCCCGATCGACTCCCAGACCGCGAGCCCCGCCGCGAGCGCCGGGCCCACGCTGATGCACTGGACCAGCCCCGGAATGCAGGCGCCGGCCGCCGCGAGCACCGCGCCTCCGGCCGCCGCCGAGGCGGCCAGCTGGACCGCGCCGAGCCCGAGCTCCCACGGCTTGCAGCCCCGGCACCGCTGCCGCAGCTCGGAGGTGCTCAGCTCGCTCGGGTCGCGCACGTCGCAGGCCGCTCTGATCATATCCCTCGTCGCCGCCCGGCGCCGGACCGGAGGCGAGCTCTGCCAGCATACCGCGGATCCGGCGGCGCGAGCGTCCAATCCGCGTCGCCGCCTGGCGACGCGTTCAGTCCGCGTCGCCGCCTGGCGAGCGATCAGTCCGCGTCGCCGCCTGGCGACGCGATGGCGCCGACCTTCGCCCTGGTCGCGCGCAGATAATCGCCGGGAGCGACGAGGATTTGCGTGCCGCGCACACCGGCCGAGATGGAGACGACCTCGAAGAGCTCGATCGTCTCGTCCGCATAGACGGGATAGGCCTTCTTCGCGCCGAGCGCCGTGACCCCGCCGCGCACGTAACCGGTGAGCGGCTGGACCTCCTTCAGCGGCACCGTGTCGACCTTCCGGTCGCCGGTGAGCCTGGCCATCGCCTTGAGATCGAGCTGGGCGTTGCCGGGCACCACCGCGAAGCAGACGCCGTGGCGATCGCCGCGCGCCACCAGCGTCTTCCACACCTGCTCCGGCGGCAGGTCGATTTTCCTGGCCACGGTGCCCGCGGTCAGGTCGCTCGGGTCGACCTCGTAGGTGCGCAGCTCGTACGGGATGCCGAGGCTGTCGGGGATGCGCGCGGCGTTGGTCTTCATGGGGATGGGCCGGGCCCAACCTATACGCGCCGGCTGCGCCGATGACGACCGTGAAGAAGCGCCCCGAGGCCGGCCGAACCGCTTCGTCCGCCTCGCGGGCGTTGCGAGGGCGCGCGGCGCCGGCTCAGCGCGGGCGCCGGTCGTGGAAGAGGAGCATCTCGATGGTGCCGGCCTCGCGGAGCCAGGGCTGGTCGTGCGGGCCCGGCAGGACGCGGAGGGTGTGGGGGATGGACCGCTTCGCGAGCTGCGAGGCGAGGGCGGTGTTCGCGTCGCGGAACGGATCTCCCTCGCTGGTGAGCAGGTGGAGATCGCGCGGCCCGGCCGCGGCGACGGCCCTGGCGAGCCGGTCGGCATAGGAAGCGGCGCGGTGGGCGCTGATGGCGGACTGCACGCCGCCGAGGGCGCCGAAGAGCTCGGGCCTGCGGAGGAACACCTCGACGCCGACGTAGCCGCCGAGGGAGCAGCCGTCGAGCGAGGTGCGGGCCGCGTCGTCGAACGCCGGCGCCTCGGCGCGGGCGCGGGGGAGGACCACCTCGGCGAGCCAGCGCGCGTAGCCGTCGAGCGCCGCGGAGGGGTTCGGGGCCTTGTGGACGTTGGGCGTGAAGGGGCACGCGATGGCCAGGCCGCGGAACGGCCGCGCCGCGAGCGCGGCGTTCACCTCGGCGAGCCGCGCGTCGGTCCAGTCCATGCGGCGCGAGGTGCGCTCGAGCGGAGGGCGGCGCAGCCGCTCGTAGGCCGACCCGAGGCCGTACCGCGAGAGCCACGCGAAGGCGCCGAGGCGCTCGTCGCCGGTCTCGCCGAGGCCGTGGAGGAGCACGAGCAGCGGCACGCGCTCGCCCGGGGCAAGGTGCTTCGGGACGAGCAGCGTGAACCGCCGGCCGAGGGCGCGCTCGCCGGGGACCTGGAGGTCGCGGACGTCGAAGGCGGGCGGGGAAGCGGCGGGGGGCGGCGAGGGCGGCGCGGCGCCGGCGCGGTCGGCGAGGGCGGCGCGCGGGGCGAGCGCTGCGGCGCAGAGGGCCAGGAACGGGCGCCGGTGGAGGACCATGCGCGGAGTGTCGCAGCTCGGCGGCCGTCAGCCAGCCCGCGCTCGCGCTCCCCGTCGCGGCCCGCGGCGTCTACGAGCGGCGTCCGGGAGCGGCGCTGCGCGGGCGGTGGTCTTTCGGGATCTGACGTCAGGTCATCGAGCCCCAGAGTTCCTGGGAAGCCGCTATTTCAACGCACGTCCAAAACACCGAAGCACCGGAGTCGCCCCCTTCGCTGCCCGCGGCTTGACTCGGCTTTGTGCGGTCGTAGGCTCTCTGCGACGGTGTCGCGCCGCTGCGCGCTGTTCTGGATGGATGGACCGCGGCGGCGCGCGGATGGATCCGCATCGTGCTCGACAGAGCCGAGCAGGGAAAACGAGCTATCGACATATTCTGATATGCGGTGTTGGCGACCGCGGGCGTCGCCGCCGGGGCTTGTCGAAGGGGGGACGGTCATGTGGATCCAGATGGGGGCGATCGCGCTCGCGGCGGTCGCGGCGGTCGGCTGCGCGCACGCGAAGGGCGGCCGGGGCGCGGGCGATGTCGTGTACCTCGACCAGGGATGGGGCGAAGCGGAGCGCCGGATCTTCTACCGTGCCTCCCAGGGCGCCAGGTTAGTCCCGCTCGGGTGGTTCCTTGCGCTCGAGCGGGAAGACGGCGCCGAGCGGTTCGCCGCGAGCGACTATGTGGCGCGCTATCGCTTCATCGAAGATCGGGACGCGAAGAACAACCCGGAGCGCCTCCCGGTGGGGTTCGCCAGGGACGTCGATCCCGCGACGGGCGAGGTGTACGTCGGGTTCACGTGCGGGACCTGCCACACCCGCCAGATCTCCTATCGTGGCGCGAGGATCCGGATCGACGGCGGCCCTGCGGCGATCGACGTTGTCGCCTTCACCGACGCGCTCTTCGGCGCGCTCGACCGTACGCTGAAGACGCCGGAGAAGCTGGATCGCTTCGCCAGGGCGGTCCTCAAGGACCGTTACGGTGAGGACTCCACGCGCGCCTTGCGAGCGCAGATGGAGAAGATGCTGGAGGTGGCCCGGCTGCAAGCGTTCACCGGGGGCGCGGCGGGGCCCCACGCCGCCGTTGCAGGGTTTGGCAGGCTGGACGCGCTCGGGCGCGCCGGCAACCTGCTGTTCGGTCAGCTCAATCCGGAGAACCTCCGCGCGGTCGACGCGCCCGTCGACTATCCCCACATCTGGGATGCGCCGAGCTACGACTGGGTCCAGTGGAACGGATCCATCTCGCAGCCGATGGGGCGCAACATCGGGGAGGCCCTGGGGGTGGGCACGCACACGCGGCTCGACCCCGCGCCACAAGGGGCGGGGATGCACCTCCAGTCGAGCATCCGGGTGGACAACCTGCACCTGATCGAGCAGCAGGTCGAGAAGCTCCGCTCGCCGCGCTGGCCGGAGCACCTGCTCGGCAGCATCGACCGCGAGCGGGCGGCGCGCGGCGAGCGTCTTTACCGCGCGCACTGCGCGAGCTGCCACGACCCGGGGCTGACTCCCCCGGATGAGCACGGCAAGCGCTTCCGGGTAGCGACGATGTCCCCGCTCGAGCTGATCGGCACCGATCCGACCCACGCCGTGAATTTCAACGAGCGCACGGCGGATCTCGGGGCGCTCGGGCTCGGGAAGATGGGGATGGCGCAGGCGCTGGAGCTCGGAACGTCGGCGATCCGCGAGTTGAAGTACGACGAGTACGGCCTGTCGGCGGAGCAGCGGCTCGCGTGGGACGGGTATCGCCCGAACCGGTGGCGCGCGCCGCGCGCGTACAAGGCGCGCGAGCTCAACGGGATCTGGGCGACGGCGCCGTACCTGCACAATGGCTCCGTCCCGAGCCTGTACGAGCTGCTCCTGCCGGCGGACCAGCGTTCGAAGAGGTTCTATCTCGGCAGCACGGAGTTCGACCCGAAGCACGTCGGCCTCCAGGTGAAGCCCTTTCGGGGAGGGTTCGAGCTCGTGACGGAGATCCCCGGCAACTCGAACGCCGGGCACGAATACCGCGACGGGCCGCGCGGAAACGGCGTCATCGGGCCCGCGCTGACCGAGCAGGAGCGCTGGGATCTGGTCGAGTACCTGAAGACGCTGTGACGGGCGCGCCTGGCGGGACGCGCCGAGCGGCGGCGGCGCGGGGGGAGCGCCGCCTTCGGGCCTGCCGGAGGGGGCTCGATGGTCGCCGCGGAGGACGTCCAGGGCTGCCAGGTGCTGACAGGAAATGCCCGAGGCGTGCGCGGCGGGGTGGACGCGCCGGGCGCGCAGCGAGTACACCGAGGCGCCCATGGACACGACGCACGACGCGACGGACGCGACGGACGACGAGGTCGGGCAGACGCGCCCGATCCGCCCTGAAGATCAGGACCCCAAGCTGTGGAAGGGGAACGGGTGGACGGCGCGGGTCATCAAGAACGAGGACGACGACGGGTGGGCGGTCGAGATGACGTGCGACGGCCAGAGCGAGCCCGCCCTTGTGGGGCCGTGGACGATGGGGCGTGACAAGAAGAACCCGAAGCCCCTCGACGCGAGCGCCTTCGCCACCCTGGTGAAGACGGCGAACGAGGTCCTTTCGCGGCACGCCCAGCAACGCCGGGCGCAGCTGCACCGGAGCGTGACGACGGTGGTCGAGGGCGGCGCCCGGATGCGGGTGGACCTCGACATCGTGCCCGACGAGGACGATCCGCACGCCATCCTCACGGGGCGAGACGCGGCAGGAGAGACCGTGAGGCGGTCGAGGGTGCCCCCGGACTTCAAGCTCACCGCCGAGAGCGCGCGGACGTGGCTCGAAGAGGGCGTTCCCGAGCCGTGACGGGCCGCAGCCGGCCATGGGCCCGGTGATCTGGCGATGAGCCAGGCCGAGCTCCGCCCGTGCCAGATCAGGGGCGGGCGCTGGCTCAGCCGCAATGAGCTACAGCACAGCGGGATCCAGGCTCAGCCCGTGTGGATCGGCGTCCAGGCCGGCGGGTCGCTCGCCGGGAACGACTCGTCCGACGCCTCGTCCACCGGCTCCCACGCCTCGCGCTGCGAGCGCGCCCCGCTGCGATCGAGCGGCGTCTGCGGGCTCCGCTCCTTGCGCATCTTCGCCCTCGTCGCCTCGGGTCCGGTCTCGGGGCCTTCAGGTGCTTCCGGCTGTCGCTCCGTCGCCTTCTCCTCGCTCGTTCCCATGCGTCACATCCTCCGGCGCTCCCGTGCCCGACACGACAGGTGGAGCCGGCGAGGCGTGCCGCAAGGGGACCCCGCGCTGGATCGAGGCCGCCTTCGCTCGCTCTCCTCGCTCAGCGCTCCGGCTGAGCCTCGACGAATCGCTCGAACACGGCCTTGCGCAGCAGCTTCGGCGGCAGGATCCCCTGGGCGAGCACGAAATCGTGAAATCGCTGCGCATCGAAGCGAGGGCCCATCATGGACTCGACCTCTGCCCTGAGCTCCATCAGCCGGGTGAACCCGTAGAAATACGACGTCGCCTGTCCCGGCGCGCGGAACGTGTAGCGCTCCACCTCGGACTGAGCGAACGGCGCCGACAGCACCACTTCCTGCTCCAGGAAGGCGCGCGCGGCCGCAGGCGTGATCTTGCCGGCCTGGAGCTCCGGGTCCAGGAAGGCGCGCGCGGCCCGCAGCAGGCGGTATTGCAGCGAGACGAGCTGGCCGTCGGGCGGCATGAACGGGAACACGAGGGCCTCGGAGTACACCCCCCACCCCTCGACGTTGGCGCTGTTCATCGCGAAGACCGCCCGGGCGATCGAGACGCCGCGCTCGACGAGCGACGCGAACTGGAGCTCGTGTCCGGGGCGCGCCTCGTGGGCGGTGAGCGTCCATGACGCTGCCGCATGAGTGAAGTCATCGACCTTCTGCAGCTCGTCGCCGGCGCCGGGTGGGCCCGGGAGGCTGAGCGGCAACACGAACTCCCCCTCTTCCCCCTGGTTGCCGATCAGCCGCGGCGGCCGCATGTGGGGCGCTGGCGACTCGGCGCTCTCGGCGGCGGTGCCGAGCCGGATGCGCGCAGGCCGCTCGGGCAGCGTGACGAGGCGCTCTTTCCTGATGATGTCCTCTATCTGGGCGAGCCGCGCCTCGTAGTGCGGCAAGATGGCCTCGCCCACCAGCTGATCTTTCTTCAGGGCGCGGAGCACGTCGCGGTAGTCCGCGCCTGGCAGCTTGCGTTCCCTGGCGACCGATACCGAGAGCTCCTGCATCTGCGCCGTCAGATCCTCGAAGGCGGCGTGGGCCAGGGGCGCGAGCTCGGCGGGCGGCAGGTCGACGCCGTGCGACTCGAGCGCGAACGCATAGAGCGGCCGCGGCAGCGCGAAGTCGGTCCGCGCCCGGGGGAGCACGTCGTCGCGCAGCGCCGCGTCGTACGCCTCGAGCTGGCGATCCAGCGCCGCGAGCGGCTCGTCATGGCCGCTGATGCCGTATTTCCTGAAGAGCTCGCCGATGCCCTCGCGGACGCGGGCGTTCGTGGCGAGGTGCCGCTCGATCTCCATCCTGGGCGGGGCGAGCAATCCGGGCTTCTCGAGGTCCTGGAGGAGCCTGGACATGGCCTGCTCGGCGATCGGCACGTAGCCCGCCTCCAGGCCGGCATAGCGCCGGAGGCGCGTGCGGGCCGCGGCCCGCCGCGCCGGCGGCACCCGGTCGTCCAGCAGGTTCGAGATGCCCTCGAACACGAGCCCCGTGACGTTCACGTAGGTGACGCTGTGCTTCTCCTCGAGCTCCGAGCTGCGGACGGCCCGGTCCGCGGCGTCCAGCAAGATCTGCAGATCCTCGGCGACCGCCGGGTCCTTCTCGGTCTCTCGTCGTTTCTGGAGCTCCACGATGGCCGCGCGGTAGGCCGCGCGCTTCTGCGCCTCGACCCCGGGCGAGAGGTCCGAGATCTCCCGGTCGGCGCGCTCGACCCCCAGGTAGCCGGCGCGCTCCGGCGAGAACCGGACGAGCACGTCGAGGAGGACCTTCGCGTGCTCGTTGCTGCGCTCGACCCAGGCCGGGAGCCGCCGGGCCGTTGCTGGTGCCGAGCGCGCGACGGGCGTCGTGCTAGCGGCCGCCGAGGGCGCCGGCGAGGGCAGGGGAGCCGGCCCGGCCGCGGGAGGCGGGGCGCCGCGGGCGCATGCAGCGCCGAACAGGGGAATGAGGAGGAAGGTGCGGAGCGCGCGCAGGTCCATGCCGCACACCTTGTGACGGCGGCGCCGCGCGCCAACCGCAGCGCGGCGCAAACCGAGGCGCGCGCCGCGATCGGCGGCACCACACAAGCGCCTCGCGCGACTCCTGGATGTTCTCTATCGAGCAGCTCAGCTGTGCTCGAGCGGAAGCCCCGCCTTGACCCAACCGCTCGTGCCGCCATCCAGGTTGTAGAGCTGGTTGAACCCGAGCCGCTCGGCGAGCTTCGCCGCCGTCAGGCTGCGGGCGCCCTTCGCGCACACGAACACCACCCGATCGCGCGGCAGGGCCCGCTGCGGATCCGCTCTCAGTTGATCGAGGGGCACCAGCCGCGCGTGCGGCACGTGTCCGACCGACCACTCGCGTGGCTCACGCACATCCACAACGTCAACCTCCCCGCTCTTGATCAGCTCGTCCGCGTCCCTGGGCGATATCGTCTGGATCATGCGTCCATTATAACGGACGCGTACGACAGTGGCAACCCGGGGGACACAAGTTCGCCGTCGAGACGAAATCCTTCGAAATCCCGGGGGTTCAGCCTAATTTGGAGATCCAACCGGAGGGTTGGGCGGCGAAATCGGTCGGCAGGGAGCCCGGCGGTGTCCGTCTCAGCGGACAGCCGCCGGGCGTCACGTCAGCGAGACCTGCCGATCTGGATCCGATGCAGCGCGTCAACCAGCGCGTCGATGTCCTCGCAGGTGTTGTAGGGGGCGAGCGACGCGCGCACGGTGCTCTCCAGGCCGAAGCGGCGCAGGATGGGCTGGGCGCAGTGGTGGCCCGAGCGCACCGCGATGCCCTCCCGGTCGAGCGCCCCGCCCACGTCCTCGGTGCGCTGCCCATCGAGGACGAAGGAGAGCACGCCCGCCTTGTCGGCCGCGGTGCCGATGAGCCGCAGCCCGGGGACGCTCGCGAGGGCGTGCGTCGCGTAGTGGAGCAGCTCGTGCTCGTAGCGGCCGATGTTCTCGATCCCGATCCGCGTCACGTAGTCGAGCGCGGCGCCGAGGCCGACCGCGTCCGCGATGTTGCCGGTGCCGGCCTCGAAGCGCGCGGGCGGCGGGTGGTAGATCGTCCGCTCGAAGGTGACGTCCGCGATCATGTTGCCGCCTCCCTGCCAGGGCGGCATCGCGTCGAGCACCTCGCTCTTGCCGAAGACAGCGCCGATGCCCGTGGGACCGAACACCTTGTGTCCCGAGAACACGTAGAAGTCGCAGTCGAGGAGCTGCACGTCCGCGCGCATGTGGGACACCGCTTGCGCGCCGTCCACGAGCACGCGCGCGCCGTGCCGGTGCGCCATCGCCACCATCTCGCGCGCGGGCGTGATGGTGCCGAGCGCGTTCGACACCTGCGTGATCGAGACGATGCGCGTCCGCGGGCCGAGCAGCTTCTCGTACTCCTCGAGGATCACCTGGCCCCTGTCGTCCACGGGAGCGACACGGAGCTTGGCGCCCTTCTCGGAGCAGAGCTGCTGCCACGGCACGATGTTGGCGTGGTGCTCGAGCCACGTGATGACGATCTCGTCGCCCGGGCCCACGTTCCTCCGGCCCCAGCTCTGGGCGATCAGGTTGATCCCCTCGGTGGTGCCGCGCACGAACACGATCTCGCGCGTGGACGGGGCGTTGATGAAGCGGCGCGTCGCCTCGCGCGCCGCCTCGTACGCGTCCGTCGCGCGGGCCGCGAGCGCGTGCGCCGCGCGGTGGATGTTCGAGTTCTCGTGCTCGTAGAAGTACGAGAGCCGATCGATGACGGCCCGGGGCTTCTGGGTCGTCGCCGCGTTGTCGAGCCAGACGAGCCGCTTGTTGTGGACCCGCTCGTCGAGGATGGGGAAGTCGCGGCGGATCGCGTGGGGGTCCAGGATGCCGGCGGAGCGGCTGAGGTCGCGGACCAGCGCGGGATCCACGGCGCGGATCTCGTGGGCTTCGACCTGGGGAGGGCCGACGGGCGACTCGATGCCCAGCGCGGGCGCGCCGGGCACGAAGTACGCGTCGACGTCGCGGCCCGCGAGATCGCCCAGCACCGGGATGCGGAGCACCTCGTCGGCCGCTCCCAGGCTCAGCGGATCGGAGCCCACGAGCGGGACGCGGACGAACCCGGCGCGCACCGCCGAGTCCGGCAGCGACACCTCGCCGGGGAAGGCGGGCGTCGCGCCGGAATAAGCGGGGACCGAGCCGGGAGCGGGCGGCGCCGCGCCGGGAGCGGCGGGGGCTGACCCGGGATAGACCGGGGCCGCCGCCGCGGAGGGTCCAGCGGCAGCCGACGGCGTCGCGCCAGACGCCTGCACGGGCGGGGCGGGCGACAGCGACGGAGAGACGCCCGACGGCGTCGCGCCAGGCGCCTGCACGGGCGGGGCGGGCGACAGCGACGGCGAGACACCGGGCAGCGACACCTCGCCGGGGGAGGCGGGCGCGGCGCCGGAAGCAGCGAGGACCGAGCCGGCAGCCGGCAGCGCCGAGCCGGAGTAGGCGGGGGCCGAGCCGGAGTAGGCGGGGACCGAGCTGGAATAGGCGGGGGCCGACCCGGGATATACGGGGGCCGCCGCCGCGGACGGCCCCGGAACAGGTGACGGCGTCGCGCCAGCCGCCGCCAGGTGCGGGACGGGTGACTGCGACGGCGCCGCGCCGGGCAGCGGCGCCGCCGTCGGCGCCGGCGGAGCCGCTGGCGCCGCCGCCGCCCCCTGCTTGAACGGCGCGCCGAGCATCTCGTTGGCGAGCTGCGCGATCACCGCGGCCAGGGAGGCGGGGTCGAAGCCAGGGATCTCCGGTGCCGACGCGGGCGCGACGCCCGGCGCCGAGAGCGGCACGTTCAACGGCGCGATCCCAGAGCTCCCCACGACGCGAGTCACCTGCGGCAGAGCACCCTGGAGATCCGCTGTCTGGATCTCACTTGTACTCATAGTAGCTGTCCACCTGAACGCCCTCGAGCACGCCGAGCGCATCTTCGGTCAGAACCGCCGCCGAGCAGTAGAGGGACGCGAGGTACGAGGCAGCCCCGAGCTGGTTGATGCCCATGAAGCGAATCGACAGGCTCGGGCTCACCTCGCCCTGGATCCCCGGCTGGAACAGGCCCACGACACCGCGCTTCTTCTCGCCGGTGCGGACCAGCAGGATATCGGTCTTGTTGCCCGCGAGGTGCAGCTTGTCGGTGGGGATGAGCGGCAGGCCGCGCCACGTGAGGAACGGCGAGCCAAACAGGGTCACCGTGGGCGGCGGAACGCCGCGCTTCGTGCATTCGCGACCGAACGCCGCGATGGCGCGCGGGTGCGCCAGGAAAAAGGCGGGCTCCTTCCACACGCGCGCGATCAGCTCGTCGAGATCGTCCGGCGTGGGGCCAGCGCCGCGCGGCTTGACCCGCATGCTCTCATGCACGCTGTTGAGCAGGCCGTAATTGCCGTTGTTGATCAGCTCGTCCTCTTGCTTCTCCTTGAGCTTCTCGACGAGGACGGTGAGCTGCTCCTTCACCTGATCCATGGGGCTGCGGAACAGGTCGGAGATCCGGGTGTGCACCTGGATCGTCGTGGTCACCGTGTTGAGCACGAACTCGCGCGGCTGCTCTTCATAGTGGATGCGCGCCGTGGGCAGCTCGGCGGCGTCCTCCGGGCTGCAATCGACCGCGAAATCGGTATCGGTGACCCGGTTGAGGCGGTACACGCCTGCTTCGACGGGCGTCCAGGGGAGCAGCTGCACGAGCCAACGCGGGGTGGCACCGGCCCACTGGGGCGGAGTCTTGCTCGTGTTGGCGTGTTGCCTTGCGGCGCGCTCGCCAAGCAAATGGCTTTCGTGGTTCGTCATGGCAGGGCTTTTCCTCGAGCTTTGACGAGTTGGGAGGGTGTCTTCGCCAAAGCTGAGCCAGTACTACAACTTCTTCCCAGGCTGCCGCAATGGCGCTGGTGACGCCCTGGACGCTTTCCTCCTGTAAAGCAGATGTAATTTCCACCATGTCGGACTCCTATAAAGCGGATTTTCCTTCCACGATGGTGGAGCGCAACCGCGCGTGCCGTGGTGGAGGCTGACACCGGCGGACATCGTTCGAAGTCAAGGCTCAAGGGCGTTGCGGCGACGTTACGGCGTCGTTGCGACACCGTCAGACATGAAGAGATAAGGAGTGAGGTGATGGAGCGCCGGCCCCGTGCCATCGACGCGTCTCCCGTGCCATCGACGCGTCACGACGCGCCACGATCACTGAGCGGAGACCGCGGCGGCGGGGCACAAAGTGCTTGGCGGCTTTTGTCCGTTATGTTAGATGAACATCCGCTGGTAATCAAGCGCGGCGTTCGCTTCCCGCTCGACGTCCTCCGACCTCGAGGACGCGGAGGCATGCCGTCGCACCCCAGAGGGCCCATGTCGAACGTCACACGCGGCTGGTTCGAAGACAACGCAGAATCCATCGGCCGCACGCCGCTCGTGCGCCTCCGTCGCGTCGTCGAGGGCGCACTCGTGCTCGCGAAGATCGAGGGGCGCAATCCGGCGTATTCCGTGAAGTGCCGCCTCGGCGCGGCGCTCGTGTGGGACGCCGAGAAGCGGGGGCTCCTCGGTCCGGGCAAGGAGATCGTCGAGCCGACGAGCGGGAACACGGGCATCGCGCTGGCCTTCGTCGCGGCGGCGCGCGGCTATCCGCTCACGCTGACCATGCCCGAGACGATGAGCATCGAGCGCCGCAAGCTCCTCGTGGGTTATGGCGCGAAGCTGGTGCTCACCGAGGGGCCCCGGGGGATGAGCGGCGCCATCGCGAAGGCGGAGGAGATCGTCGCGTCGAACCCGAGCCGGTACGTGCTCCTGCAGCAGTTCAAGAACCCGGCGAACGCCGCGATCCACGAGCGGACGACGGGCCCGGAGATCTGGGACGATACGGCCGGGAAGGTCGACATCCTCGTGTCCGGCGTCGGGACCGGGGGCACGATCACCGGCGTTTCGCGCTTCATCAAGAACCAGAAGGGCAAGGCGATCACGTCCGTCGCGGTCGAGCCCACGCACAGCGCGGTGCTCACGCAGACGCGCGCCGGGGAGCCGCTCAAGCCGGGGCCGCACAAGATCCAGGGGATCGGCGCGGGCTTCGTGCCCGACGTGCTCGATCTGTCGATCGTCGATGAGATCGAGCAGGTGACCAACGAGGAGGCGATCGCCTACGCGCGGCGGCTGACGCGCGAGGAGGGCATCCTCTCGGGGATCTCGTCCGGCGCGGCGGTGGCGGTCGCGGCGCGGATCGCGAAGCGCAAGGAGAATGAGGGCAAGACGATCGTGGTCATCCTCCCCGACTCGGGCGAGCGCTACCTGAGCACGGCCCTCTTCGAGGGGCTCTTCGACGAGAAGGGGCTCGCGACATGAGCGAGGCCGATCACGGGGGGTTCCGCGCGCCCGCCGCGCCCGCCGTGTCCGGCGCGTCCTGGGCGCTCGGCTCGGTGGTCGCGGAGCTGCGCGCCGCCGGCCGGGGGATCGACGGCGCGCGCCAGAAGCTCGGGCGGCAGGCGCTGCCGTCGCGCGAGGTGCTCGTCGGCATCGCGCGCGATCTGCGCGCGGTGTTCTTCCCGGCGCATTTCGGGCCCGCCGATCTCACCGAGGAGGGGACCGACTACTTCGTCGGGCACACGCTCGACGCGGCGCTGCTCGCGCTCCATGAGCAGGTCCGGAGGGGCCTTGGCTTCCCGAGGGAGCTCGACGCCCGCGAGGCCGCCCGCCGCGAGGGCCGCGCGGCCGAGATCGTGCGCGACTTCGCCGCGGGCCTCCCCGCGGTGCAGGAGCTGCTCGAGACCGACGTGCGCGCGGCGTTCGAGGGGGATCCGGCGGCGACGAGCATCGACGAGGCGGTGTTCTGCTATCCGGGCATCACCGCGATCATGCACCACCGGATCGCGCACCTGCTCTACACGCTCGGCGTGCCGCTCATCCCGCGGATCCTCGCGGAGATCGCGCACGCCGACACCGGCATCGACATCCACCCCGGCGCCGAGATCGGGGCGAGCTTCTTCATCGATCACGGGACGGGCGTCGTCATCGGGGAGACGTGCCGTATCGGCGAGCGCGTGCGCCTGTACCAGGGCGTCACCCTCGGCGCGAAGAGCTTCCCGCGCGACGCGAGCGGGAACCCCATCAAGGGGATCGACCGCCACCCCATCGTCGAGGACCACGTGGTGGTGTACGCCGGCGCGACGATCCTCGGGCGCATCACCATCGGCCGCGGATCGAGCATCGGCGGCAACGTGTGGCTCACGCGCAGCGTCCCGGCGAACAGCCGTATCAGCCAGGCCCAGGTGCGGAGCGACGTCTTCGAGGACGGCGGCGGCATCTGAGAGGTCCGAGCGCGTCGTCCCGGCGCGCTCGGCGCGGGCGAGATCCGGCTCGTCCCCGGCGCCCGCGCGGTGTATGAGCGCCGGGCGTCCGCCGAGGCCGCCCCGCGATGATCCCCCGCCGCCGCCTGCACCGCGCCGTCTTCGCGCTGGCTGCCCTCTACAACGCTTGCTGGGGGCTCTACGCCGCCGTCGACCCGCAATGGCTCTTTCGCTTCGCGGGCATGGAACCCCTCAATCACCCGCCGATCTTCGCCTGTCTGGGGATGGTCGTCGGGGTGTACGCCCTCCTTTACGCGGAGGTCGCTCGCGCGCCCGAGCGCGGCTTCCTCCTTGCGGGCGTCGGTCTGCTCGGCAAGGTGCTCGGGCCGATCGGCCTCGCGGCGCTGCTCGCCACCGGGCAGTGGCCGCCTCGGTCCGCCGTGCTCTGCTTGACGAACGATCTCGTCTGGTGGATCCCCTTCGGCCTGTACCTCCACGACGCGTGGCCGTTCTTCGTGCGGCAATGGAGGGATGCGCCGGGGCCCCGCAGCTCTCCGGGGGGCTGACCTGCAGAACGAGCCGGGGACGGGCTCGGTCGGCTCGTGTCGTTCGCGCGGGCCAGGACGGGCTACGCTGCCGCGGTTCGCCGGCGCGAGGGCCGGCGGGAGGTGTGCGTTCATGAGCTCGAACAAGGCAGCGGTCGTCGTCGGCGTCGGCCCCGGACTCGGGGCCGCGGTGTCGAGGCGCTTCGCGCGCGAGGGGTTCTCCGTCGGCCTCATGGCCCGGACGGCCGCCGCGTGTGAGGCGGTGCAGCGGGAGATCGAGGGCGCCGGAGGGCGCGCCTTGAGCGTCCCGGGGGACGCCACCGACGCGGCCTCCGTCGCGGCGGCCTTCGCGCGCGTGGAGGAGTCGCTCGGGCCGGTCGAGGTGCTGATCTACAACGCCAGCGTGTTCCGCGTGGCCGGCGCGCTGGAGCTCACGCCGCGAGAGCTCGAGGACGACTGGAAGATCAACTGCCTCGGCGGCTTCCTGAGCGCGCAGGCGGCGCTGCCCGGCATGCTCGCGCGCGGCCGAGGGACGATCCTCTTCACGGGCGCCACCGCCTCGCTCCGCGGCGGAGCCCGCTTCGCGGCCCTCGCCGTCGGCAAAGCCGGCCTGCGCGCCCTCGCGCAGTCGCTCGCGCGCGAGCTCGGCCCGCGCGGCATCCACGTGGCGCACGTCGTCATCGACGGGCTGATCGACACCCCGCGGGTGCGCGCCATGGTGCCCGGGAGGACGGCCGCCACCCTGCTATCGCCGGAGGCGCTGGCAGAGACCTACTTCCAGCTCCACGCCCAGGCGCCGAGCGCCTGGACCCTCGAGATCGACGTGCGCCCGTCGGTGGAGAAGTTCTGACCTGTCCTGGGAGGCGCGGTCACCGACCAGCGTGTGACGGTCGCCTCGAGCGTGGACGGGTCGTGTCGATCGCTCGACGGGCCGCGCCATCGGTCGCGAGCTCCGCGCGCAGGCGCGCTGCCCGGCGGGCCCGAGCGCGTCGGGCGAGATCCCCGATCCATCTGGCGGAGCCCGGGGTAGAATCGTGGTGAGCTGGCCGTGGCGCCCGTCGGCGAGCGAGCGCCCGCGGAAGCGGGCGCGCCCAGGCGCAGCCAGCGCGCGAGGAACGAAGGATGGCAGAGAGAGACAGGCAATCGACCCCCGCGGCGGCGGAGCCGTGGGGAAGCGGGCGCGGTTACGGTCCGATATCGCCGCGGCATCCGCTCGGCGGCGAGATGACGGACGTCGTGCGCGGCATCTTCACGCGCCTCAGGCTCCCGTGGCTCCTCCAGCGTTACTCCAAGATACCGGTGCTCGCGGTCTTCAGCTGCGTGAACGGGTTCGTGAGCATCGGCCTGATGGCAGCCCTCGCCGTGGTGACGAAGTCGCCCTTCGTCTTTCCGTCGCTCGGGCCAACGGCCTTCCTGTTCTTCTACACTCCAACGGCGGCGTCGGCCGCGCCGCGCACCACCATCCTCGGGCACAGCATCGGCATCGCGGTCGCGTACATGAGCCTGCTCATCACCGGGCTCACGCACGCAGGTCCGGCGACCACGACGGGCGTGACCCTCGCGCGCGCCATCGCCGCGGCGCTCTCGCTGGGGCTCACGGCCGGCCTCATGGTGCTCGCCCGCGCGCCGCACCCTCCCGCGGGCGCGACGACCCTCATCGTCTCGCTGGGCATCCTGTCCCGGCCTCCGATGCTCCTCGTGCTCCTCGGCGGGGTTGTCCTGCTCACGCTCCAGGCCATCGTCATCAATCGCCTCGCCGGCGTCGACTACCCGCTGTGGGCCCCGCGGCAGGCGCGCCCGGAGCAGGATCCGCCGCCGCCTCCTTGATCCAAGGACCTCCCGTCGCCGGGCGGCCGAGGACGGGCGACTCGCGTCGTCGCTCCATGCCATCAGGGCACCTCGTCGCGCGTCGCGCCTGTCCGCGGTGTCACGGTCGCGGCGTGACATGTCACGGTCGCAGCGTGACATGTCACGGTCGCGGCGTGACA
Source organism: Sorangium sp. So ce693 (assembly GCF_051521375.1). Lineage (NCBI taxonomy): Bacteria > Pseudomonadati > Myxococcota > Polyangiales > Polyangiaceae > Sorangium > Sorangium sp. So ce693. The sequence goes on along the minus strand of NZ_CP150347.1, from coordinate 7,010,509 downwards.
TGTCACGGTCGCCCCTCGGAGATGCGGTTGGGCTCCGCGCTCCACTGCGTCGGACGAATGGGCCGGATTCGGCAGGATCCGCCGCCCGCTCGGGCCACGGAGATCCACATCGAGCTGACGCAGCGGCGGGGCCGTGGTTTCCCGGGCGCTGGCGTGCCGGTTGCTGAAGCGGCTCCGCGAGAGGCCCTGGGGCCAGGCCCGGCGGCGTTCGTCGCCTTGGTCGTCGCTTCGGGGCGCCGCTCGTCACGTGTGGAGTCCAGCGACGGAGGTTTTATGAAACAATCATGTGTGATGGTCGGGACACTGCTGCTCGCAAGCCTGGGAACCGCGGGCTGCGTGGTGGAGAGCCTCGAGAGCGAGGGAGGAGAAGACACCCTCGGCGAGGCAGAGCAGGCGCTGGCGTCCAGCCCGGCGCTCCGGGACTTCGGGCAAGTCCAGGCGCAGACGACGGCCTGGCGTACGGTCACCGTGGACAGCCAAGGGGTGACGCTGACGGGTTGCCAGTGCAGCGTCTCGAGCCAGCACTTCGGCGTCTCGAATTGCCCGGCCTCCTTCAAAGGCCAGCGGAACGTCAGCGTGTCCTTCACCGCGCCAGGGTCGCCGGGGACGTATACCGCGACGTTCGGCATCTCGTGCGGCGGGCAATCCTCACCGTCGGCCACCAGCGATCTGAGCGCCGTCGTTCCCATCGGCGTCAACCACAACGGCACGCTCCTCCGGGCCGGCGGCGCGAAGCCGAAGGCCGGGCGCAAGGCCGCGCGGCAGGCGCGGACCACGGGCGCCGCGCGCGCGATGCGGCGCGCGCGGTGACCCACGGCGCGTGGCGCCGCGGGCGAGAGCCAGCGACGCGCCACGCTTCGATCCGCGGCGACCGCGCGGCGTGGTGGCTCCTCAGGCCACGATCGAGGCGGCGTGACCCGCCTCCGCCAGGTTCTCCCGGCAGGCCGCGATCGTCGGGTGGCCCGGGCCGAGCGTCGCCTCGTAGATGGAGAGCGCCCGCTCCAGCAGCCGGCGCGCCGCCGCCCGCTTGCCCTGACGGAGGCGCAGCACGCCGAGGTTGTTGAGCGCCATCGCCAGGTCGGGGTGGGTCGGGCCGAGGAACCCTTCCATCGTCCCGATCGCCTTGCGGAACAGGCGCGCTGCGGCGTCGAGCTCGCCCTCGGCGTAGAGCAGGGCGGCGAGGTTGCTCGTGGTGAAGGCGACCTCGTGGTGCGCGGGGCCGTACGCGCGCTCGAAGATGGCGAGCGCGCGCCGGTAGAGCGCCGCCGCCTCGCCGCGCTTGCCCTGCGCGTCGAGGATGGCCGCGAGCGCGGCCGCGTCCTCGGCGACGAGCGGGTGCTCGGGCCCGAGCGCCGCCTCCCGCAGCGCCACCGAGCGGCGCGCGAACGGCTCTCCGCGGGCCGCCCGGCCGCGAGCGTGCTCGAGACCGCCGAGGTTGTGGAGCAGGGGCGCGAGATCGGGGTGATCCGGTCCGTGGACCCGCTCGAGGACGCGGATCGCCCGGCGGTAGAGCCGCGCCCCCTCGGCGAAGCGCGCGCGGTACTTGCAGCTCATCGCCAGCTCGTTGAGGCAGGCGGCGACCTCGACGTCGCGGGCGCCGAAGGCGGCCTCGGCCAGCCGGAGCGCGCGGCGGGCGCGCGCCGCCGCGTCTGCGTAGCGGCCCTGGAGCCGCGCGGTCGCGGCCAGGGCGAGCCATGCGTGGACGCGGAGCCGCTTGATCTCACCGCCCCGCCGCGCCCGCGCGAGCACGAGGACGGCGCGGCGCGCGTGCGCCTCGGCGGCGGGAGGGTCGCCGGACGCCGCCGCGATCCGCCAGAGCACGAGCAGCGCGCCCGCTGCCTCCGGGTCGGCGGGCCCGAGCTCCCGCGCGACGAGCGCGAGCGCCTCGCCCGCATCCGAGCGGGCCTCGCCGAGCATGCCCATGGAGAGATGACGGAGGGCGCGATCGCGGAGGGCGCGGGCGCCCGCGGCGGCCTGTCCCCGGGCCGGCCGCGCCGCGCGAGGGGCGGACGCGGGGGAGGCGCTCACGAGCCCTCGTCGGACCCCTGGGCGTCGTGAAGGTAGAACCCGGGGCTCTCCGGCACGCCGCCAGCGACGAACGCCGGGACGACGGGCGCCCGCGCGTTCACGACGTGGAGCAACGTTGTGCTGTCGGCGCCGCCGGTCAGCAGGACGATCGTGGAGGCTGGCATGGGGCAGGGAGGATCGGCGATCCGGCGCGCGCGCGCCAGGGGGCGGCGAGCGCGTGAGCGACGAGCGGATTGCAACGCTCCGCCGAGCGGCGTGCCCGGCGCCCCGGCGTCACTCCGCGAGCGCAGCGTCACCCAGCGTGTTGACGTATCCCGACTCGATGATCCTCTTGAGGAGCATCAGGAACACGTCCGCGTCGCGCCAGCACTCCGCCGGCAAGCTCGCCACGCCGCCGCGCACGACGTCGACGAATCGCTCGACGACGCGGCCATCCCCGGCGCAGTCGTCGGCGGCGAGATCGCGCAGCGTCGCCGCGATGACGTCCTCGTCATCGACGCCGACGAACCGCAGGGTTGCCTCGACGAGCCTCCTGTTCGGATGGTTGAAGAGGTTGAGATCGAACCGGCCGCGGGAGCCCGAGCGTCGATCGACGTCCTGATCTCCCACGTCGTCGAAGATGCGCGAAGCCGCGTCGGCGAATCGCTCGCACACGCGCCTGACCGCCGGGGCGGCCAGCACCTGTCCGATCGTGGGGAGCTCGGGGCTCGCGCTCCGGTAGAGGCTGTAGACGACGGCGACCGTCCCGGCCGACTGAATGCTCCCGATCGCATGCGCGACGAAATCGTCGGCGTGGTCGTCCCAGAACGCGCCCTCTTCGCGCTCGAGGTATCGCTGGCTGAGCTGCCGCATGGCGGAGCCATGGCTGAGAAAGCCGGCGACAGGCGACTCGATGAGCGCGCCTGCGTCTTCCGGAGAGCTCAGGCGACGCAGCAGGCGCGCCACCTCCTCCAGGGGTCGAGCGCGCGCAGCGACGAGGGCAGGATCGGCGCGCGGCGCTCTGGCCGCCTCGAGCTCGCTCAGGAGTACGGCGGACGCCAGCTGCTTCGTGTCGTTCGCTGCAGCGATGGGCAGGCGCGGCGCTTGAACCTCGATGAACCGGTGCGTTGCGACGACCATCGCCAGGTCCCCGTCATCCATCAGGCCATCGAGCAGGTAGAGGAGTCCAAATACGATGGAGACTTCGGCGAGGCGCTCGACATCCTCGATTTCGATCGCGATCGCGGCGCAGAACGCGGTCGCCTTGGGGCCGATCTGGCGCACGATGCGCTCGACGTGCTCCGGATCCAGGCCGGGTAAGGCTTCCTGGACGATCGGGCGGAACCTCTCGACAAAACACGAGTAAACGACCCGCATCCTCTCGGAGAGCGCGCGAGGGCCGACGGCGGTCGGGTAGGAATCGCCGAAGACATGGCTCTGCCACGTCTTTTCGATCAGATAGTCTAGCTTTCCCATGGCGGTTGCGACACGAGGAGCGCGCCGAGGACCCACGCGCGGTCCACCCGGGCCGGGCAATACAGCTCCTTCCCGATCCAGCGGAGATCTTCCTGGCCGGCGCCGATGTCATGGTTCGACACCAGCCAGTCGCACCCCCGTCGCCAGGCGCTCCGCGCCATGGATTCGAGCTCGCGGTTCCTTCGTGCGGCGCGGAGCGCGAGCACGGCGTAGGCCGTCTCTGCCGCGGTGGGCGCCCCGCCGGCTCCCCAGCCGCCATCGCCACGCTGGGCGCGCAGCAGCGCCTCCATGCCGCGCTTCACCGCGGGCAGATGCCCCTCGTGCGAGAGGGCCAAGATGACCTGGCTGGTCGTGTAGAGCCAGGAGCTGTGCCATTTGTCGCCAACCCACCGCCCGTCCGGCTGCTGGCGCTCGAGGAGGTACCGCGCTGGCGTCGACGCCTTCTCCCCGCAGGACGCGAGGGCGTGGATCGCGTGTGCATTGGTGGTGAGCGAGGGCTGCAGCTCGTTCGCGTACGTGATGAACATCCCGCCTCGCTCGAAGCGCCGCAGCGTCTCGATGGCGCGAGGCGCCACGAGCTCTCCCAGGGTGGCGATGACCGTCGATGTGATGTCGCCATCCTGAGTGAACGCGTCGCTCATGCCGATTCCCTCGGGGCGAAGCGCGGCGCCGAGGTCGAGCAGCTGCGGCCGCGCCACGTCGCCCAGCCGGGGATGGTCGAGCAGATCGAGGACCCGCAGCGCGTACAGGACCCAGGCCTGCTCGAACCGGTGGATGGGCCACACCGTGGGGACGACGCCGGGAATTCCGACCTCGGTAGCGCCGCTCGCTCGAAGCAGGTACTCGCGCGCCGCCGCTCGTGCGCCATCGAGGCCGGCCTTGTGCCGAGATGCGTGGAGCCAGGCTGCTGTGGCCGCGGGGCTGTGCCCGACGCCGCCGCTCACGTCGATGAGGTCAGGCGAGGGGCCGCCCCCCCAGCCCTCCCACGAGTGCGACGCCGCGCTGCCGGCCGCCGGCCGGGCCTTGCCGATCAAGGCCCGGCGCCGCTCGCCGAGCGCGATGAGCGCCCTGTACGGGTCCCAATCGACGCCGAGGCTGAGCGAGGAGGCCCGGTCGAGGAGCCTGGGCATGAGCAGCTCCAGCCCGACAGGGATGTCGTCCGGCAAAGACGTCCCCCAATGAGCTGCCTGGTTGCGCAGGAACTCCAGGCCCCCCTCGCAGGCGCTGCGTACCTGCGGCATGAGCTCGCGGTAAGGCTGGAGGGCCACGATCGACGCCAGCGTCGGGAGATCGCGCGCGCGCGGCACCGACGAGAGCCCCCAGCCCGCGTCCGGCCGCTGCTGCTCGAGAAGCCACCGGATGATGCTCTCCCTGGCTTCGGGAAAGACATCGAACATCAGCACGGTGGCGGTGTCGTACACCGAGGGACTGACGGAGCCTCCGCCTCGCCCGAGCTCCGCCACCAGCGCGCGAAGCCCGGCCAGAGCGCGATCGGAAGGACTCGAATGCGGCGAGGTGTTCATGCGCTGATCCACCCGGTGAGGGCCGGCTGCCGCCGGCGACCGTGTTGATGGTGAAGAGAGCCGTCCCGCCGGAGATCGTGGTCGATGCCTCGATGCGCTGGGGCGCTCGAGCTCTGCCCGTTCAGCACGGGCGAAAGACGACCCGTGTCGCGGCCGCCGGATGCCCGGTCGGGAAGTACACGTGCTTCGGCGAAGCGCCCTCCAAGTGTGGAACGAGCCCGGCGCGGCGCAACGCCCGGACGAGGAGGAACTGAAGCTGGAGCGCCTCGATGCAAGCGACGTTGTATCCAAGACAGAAGTGCGGCCCCCCGCCGAACGCGGCCAGCTCCAGCGGACCCGGTGGGCTAGAGCGATCGCTCCAGCGGCTCAGATCGAAGCGGTCGGGGTCCGGGAACAGCGATGAATCATAACCGAATTGCGCGGGGCTGAGGGCCAGCGGCGTATTTCGAGGGATGCGCCTACCGTTCAGCGTGATCGTCTCGGTGACCGTCCGGAAGATGAACCAGACCGGCGTGTACATCCGCAGGACCTCCCGGAAGATGGCGTTGGCGACAGGGAACCGGTGCGCCTCTCTCGCGGACATGGGCACGGACGCGTCCGGCGCGGCCGTGTGCTCGTCGCAGAGCGCGCTCCACACCTCGCTCCGGCGCGACAGGACGATGACGATCCAGGCCAGGATGGAGGCGCTGGTCTCGTGCCCGGCGAGCAATATCGCGCGGAGGTTGTCGACGATGTCTTGGTCCGACAGGGGCTCGCCCTCGTCGTCGCGAGCCTTCGAGAGCATGTCGACGAGAGAGCCCGCGGCGCCGCCCCCGCGAGCGAGCGCGAGGAGCCTCCGCAGGCGGTCGTCTATCCAGGCGCGCGCACGATCCGAGCGGTAAGCGGGCATGCCTGGCAGACGACCCGGGATCGGGTAAACACCCAAGAACAGCTCGCGATAGGCCCGGCTCCAGGCGCGCACATCCTCTGTCGGGACCCCGCAGATTCGAAAGATGATCTCGAGGGTCAGATCCCGCATGGCGGGATGGACCGCGAAGCTCTCTTGCTGGAGCCAGCCATCGATCTTCGCAGCGAACGCGGAGGCCATGGTGGCGGAGGCCTCCTTGGCGAACCCCTGCGGGGAGAACGAGGGGTTGATGGCCGAGCGCATGCGCCGGTGCATCGGCCCGTCCTGCCCAGCCATCGAGCGGCCCACGATCCCCTTGAGGTGCTCCGGATGGTCCATGACCACCTCGGGCGCGCGCAGGAGATCGAGCGCGTCGGCTCCCACATAGAAGAGCCGACGTTGCGCGAACCCGAGGTTGACCCAGAAGAGCGGACCCAGCGCGCTCCTGCTGCGGCGCAGAAGGCCGACGGCGTCCCGGTAAAGGACGGGCAGGTGACCGAGCACCGGCAGCTCTCCGGCCGCGGTGGGGATGCTGTCTTGGTCGGTTCGACCCGGGGAGAGCATGACGAACCTCGTTTTCGCTTCTCGCTTCTCGCTGCGACCGCGCCTGCGGAGCCTGTCTCGTCGTCGTCACGAGCTCGAGCGCGCGCCGCCGGAGGCGCCGGGGGTGCTTGCCGGATCGACGATGCCGAACGCCAGCGCCGCGCGAGCCGTGCAAGCAGAAGGGGAGACGCCGCGGGTCAGCGGCCTGAAGAGCCGTTCGCCGCCGGCGTCGCCGCGGGCTGGCGCATCTGGTTGATGCAGAACATGATGCCAGCCCGCAGGTTCGATCGCGTGACCATGCTGTTCAGATCGAGGCCCAGCTCGACGATCGTCTGCGCGACCGACGGCCTGATGCCGCAGATGATCCCGCCCGCGCCGAGGAGCCGGATGGCGTTCACGAGCTTGATCAGGTGATTCGCGACCTGCGTGTCCACCATCTCGACGCCCGTGAGATCCAGGATGGCATACCGCGCGCTGGTGCGGACGATCTCGTCGAGCAGGTTCTGCATGACGTCGGCGGTCCTCGCGCTGTCGACGACGCCGACCATGGGCAGCGCGACCACCCCGTCCCAGACCTGGATGATGGGCGTCGAGAGCTTGCCGATGACCTCCTGCTGCTTCTGGATCTGCAACAGCCGTAGTCGGAGCTCCTCTTCCGCTCTCTTCGCCTCCGAGACGTCGAGCGAGAGCCCGATCACGGACTCGACGTTCCCGAGAGGGCTCTGGATCGGCACCATCCAGTTCTCCCAGAACGAATTGTTGGTCGGGACGTGGCTCATCGAATGGGAGGGCGACCCGCGGAGCGCCCTCCTCACGTTCTCCGTGCCTTCGGGAGCGCTGGCAAAGACGTCGAAGAGGTTCGTCCCGACGAGCTGCCCCCGCTTGAGGCCGAGCCCCGCCAGGCCCCTCCCGTCGTGGCGGGTGATGACCCCCGCCGCGTCGCATGACCAGACGATGACAGGGAGGTTGTCGGAGAGGGCGCGGAGCATGTCCGCGTCCTCTCCCTTCCCGGGCCCGGCGGCGGGGAGATCGACGGCGCCGGACGTCGGGTGCAGCGAGCCGTAGACCGCCTGGCCGTGCGGCGCTCTGCGCAGCACGCAGGAGAAGGACGCATACACGTTCCCGGCCGTCATCACCCGCCCGCGGAGCTCGACGGCCCCGGGCGTCTCCAGAAGCACAGACCACTTCGCCCGGGCCGCCTCGCGATCGTCGTCGTGGAAGAGCTGGAAGAACGCCGTCCCCGGCGTGGCCGCGTGCCCGACCGTGTGGCCGAATGACTCGCTCCAGTGCGACAGCGTGCCGTCGATGTCCGCTACGAACAGCGCCTCGGGGGAGTAGAGATAGGCCGCCTCCCACGGGTCGCGTGAACTCATATAATGCTGTGTCATGACGAATGTTGCCCTCCCCCAAGCCCGATTCAGGCCTCCTACCCGTGCTCACCTCGTTCGTAGGGGCCGTGGATCGCGCGTGTCATTGACCAAGAATCGGTATCGGCAGACTCACCCCTCTCAGGACCCGCGAGAGCGATGACGAGCGCTCGGAGATGTGCAAAAACGCTTCGATCCGAGCGAGGGTTCCAGCTTGCATTGCGAGATTACAAGCCGCACATCTCCGGCTGAGGCCGGGTAGATCCGGAACTCGTGCTAAGGCCATTCCCGATGTGTGATCGGGGTCGGCGTCCAGGATGCTGTTCAATCCGTTCGGCCCGGAAGCGCCGCGATGCACGGGGTCAGACGAGATGGGAAGACCGAGCTCCTCATGTCTGCCGCCGCGCCGTGAGGGCGCCGGCGACATCGGAGGAGCTACGCATATTCCCCGGGGGTTCGCGATCATCGCTCCCTCGGCGATGCCGCCCGGTGACCGTCGCGTGACGGGGCCTCATGGCGGTGCCTCATGGCGGTGCCTCATGGCGGTGCCTCATGGCGGTGCCGCATGGCGGTGCCTCATCGCGGTGCCTCATCGCGGTGATCGAGCGGACACCGCCCGGAGATCCACGCGGTCACCTATGCTGTCGTCCCACCAGGGGAAAGGACTTGACTTCCACGAACCGCTTGGATCTCCTGTCCGGTAGAGCGGCTGCGCCGCTGTGACCTTGACATGGAAACCGAGACCGCCGCGAGCCCCTCGCCCGAGCACATCGACCTCTCCGCGCCTTCGGTGATAGCCGATCCTTACCCCGCGTACCACGCGCTCCGAGGGCGATCTCCGGTGCTCTATGCGCGCGTGCCCGCGGGCGGCGCCGCGGGCCTCGGCGAGCCAATCCGTGCCTACGCGCTCCTGCGCCACGCGGAGGTGCTCTCCGCGCTGCGGGATCCCCAGACGTTCTCGTCGAACGTCACGGACAAGATCCGTGTCCTGCCGCGGATCACGCTGCTGCACGACGATCCGCCCCGGCACACCCACCTCCGCAGGCTCGTCAGCCGATCGTTCACGCCGCGGCGCATCGCAGAGCTCGAGCCGTGGATTGGCCGCCTCGCCGCCTCGCTGCTCGAAGCGACGGGCGACGGGCCGTCAGACCTCATGGACGCCTACGCGATGCCCCTGCCGATGATGGTGATCGCCACCCTGCTCGGCATCCCGGCGGAGCGCTATGCGCAATTTCGGAGCTGGTCCGAGTCCGTGATGTCCTACAGCGGTATACCGGCGGAGGAGCGCGCGAGCCGCGGTAAGGCGATGGTCGACTTCTTCGCGGCGGAGCTCGAGGTGCGACGGCGCGCGCCGTCAGGCGATCTCATCTCGGCGCTCGTGGAGGCCGAGATCGACGGCGCGCGCCTCGACACGCCCGAGGCGGTCGGCTTCTGCGTCGGCCTGCTCGTCGCCGGCAACGACACCACGACGAACCTCATCGGCAACATGGCGCACCTCCTGTCCGAGCGGCCCGAGCTCTACCGGCGGGCGCAGCAGGACCGGAGTCTCGTGGAGCCCATCATCGAGGAGACGCTGCGCCATTCGAGCCCGGTGCAGCGCCTCTTGCGCGTCGCCACGCGGCCGGTGGAGGTGAGCGGCGTGGTGATACCGGCCGGGCACCTGGTCGACGTCGTGTTCGGCGCGGCGAACCGGGATCCGGCCGTCTTCGAGGAGCCGGACGCGTTCCGGCTCGACCGGCCTCCGGTGGAGCACCTGGCGTTCGGGCAGGGGACCCATTTCTGCATCGGCGCGGCGCTGGCGCGGATGGAGGCGCGGATCGCCGTGAACGCGCTCCTCGACTGCTATGAGTCCATCACGCCCGGCGAGGCACCTCCGCTGCGGCAGACGCGGGCGATGATGCCCCTCGGGTTCGAGTCGCTCCCGCTCGTGCTGCGGAGGCGCGCCAAACCCTGAACTTCGAGGGCGCTGGAGCCGCTAGACCACCGATCACGTTGCTCAAGCGAGAACGTAGAAGAAGAGCGATTGCCTGCTCTGCAGTGGCCTTATCAGGTGAACTTGCTTAGAGAGCGAGAGCAGGATGTCTTTGATCTCGTGACGAGGCGCGCCGGCTCGTCACGGGCGCGGGAGGAATGTCACCTTGCCGGTCTCCAGGGCGTACTCGGCGCCCACGATCAGCATGCCTTCCTCGGCGCACAGGCGCTCGAGCAGCCGGCTGCCGTGCCGGAGGTGATCGCACGAGTTGCGCACGTTGGCGCGCACCGCCTCGCGCAGGAGAAAGTCTCTGTCGGCGTGGCGGCCCGCGGCGCTCACCACCGTCTCGACGGGAGCTCGGCAGCGCTCGACGATATCGCGGATGTTGTCGGTGAGGGGGCCGCGGCGGTCCTCGTGGAGCAGCTCGCTCAGCGTGGCGTCGATGGCGCCGCAGCGCGAGTGGCCCATCACCACGGCAAGGCGGGTCCCGAAGGCGGCGGCGGCGAACTCCACGCTGCCGACGAGCGAGGGCGCCACCACGTTGCCCGCGACCCGGATGACGAACAGGTCCCCGAGCCCCTGGTCGAAGATGAGCTCCGACGGCGCCCGCGAGTCCGAGCAGCTGAGGACGATGGCGAAGGGCTGCTGCCCGTCCACGAGGGCGGCCCGCGCCCGCGGGCCCATCTCGATGTGCTCGCTGCGGATGTTGTCGACGAAGCGCCGGTTGCCCTCGATCAGGCGCTCCAGCGCTTGATCGGCGGGTACGACGGGAAAGGAGGGCGGTGCGTTGCTGAGTCCCATGCTGATCGGCCACGGTGGGGGACCGGGCCGCGGGCGTCAATGGGTGAATATTCCGCCTCAGATGTTCCCGGGCTCACGGGGCTCACGGCTCAGCTCGCTCCGCCGCCCCGCCGCCGCCGCCGCACCGCGAACGTCGCGAGCGCCGCGGCGGCCCCGAGCGCGCCCAGCGGCCCGCGCGGCGCGCCCCCCGGGATCGCGCAGCCGCACCCTTCAGCCTCCGGCTCCTTCGCCAGATCGACCACCACGTTGACCTGGTCGGTCGCCTCCAGGATCCCGTCGCTGACCGTCACCGCGAACGCCAGGGCCGTCGCCTCGGTCACCTCGGGCGCCACGAAGGTCGCCCGCGCGCCCTCGCCGCTCAGCTCGACCGCGGGCCCCGCCGTCTGCACCCAGGAGAACGTCAGCTCGTCCTCCTCGGGGTCCGAGCTCCCCGAGGCGTCGAGCGTGACGAGCTCGCCGATCGCGACCACCTGGTCCGCCCCCGCGTCGGCCTCGGGCCCGCCCTGGCAAGAGGCCGTGTCCTCGACCACCGTCGCGAACGGCTTGTTCTTCAGGCCCGCGAACCCGATGTCGTCGAGCTCCCAGCCGGTGTCGCCCGCGGCCGCGTCCGTGCCGACGCGGAACCGCACCTGCACCGTCTTCCCGGCGAACGCGGTCCCCAGGTCGATCGCGACGTGGTCGACGTCGGGCCACGAGGGGCTCTGGCCGACGAACGCCCTCCGCCTGCCCAGCGGATTGCCGGACTCGACGGTGACCCTCCCGTTGTAGCCGGGCTGCGCGCCCCTCCCGATGTCCTGCCATGTCTCGCCGCCGTCGGCGCTGAGCTCGACCACCGCACCGTCCCAGAACGTCTCGTCGCTCGTCTCGAACTGGTGCCGGTGCGCGAACGTCAGCACGAAGCGCTCGGTCTCGCTGACCTCCAGGGCCGGCGACACCAGCGCCGTGTCGGACACGCTCCCGAGGTTGGCGCCGCGCCACACGCGGTTCGGCGCGTTCCCCTCGGCGCGCGACCAGACGACCTCGCTGGAGCGCCCTTCGACGCTCCACGTCGTGCTCTGCGCCTCGACGTCGTCGACCGCCGAGGACCCCGGCACCTCGTCGTAGTTCACGCGGCGCACCAGGGCCTCCACCCGCGCCGGCGTGCACGCCGCGGCGCTCTTCAGCGTCAGGCTGAGCTTGAGGTCCTCGGCGGGCGCCACGGTCCGGTCGAGCTTCACCGCCACGGTCGCGGTCCCGGTCGCGAACGGCGCGATGTCGCCGAACGACGCGCGCGCGCCGTCCGGGAACGTCACCCCGGCGGAAGGCACCTCGATGGACGCCACCGCCCCGGTCAGGGGCGCCGCGCCGCGATTGACGATCTCGATCGATATCGTGCCGGACTCCTCCGCGTCGAGCAGCCCATCGCGGTCGCAGGAGCCGGCGCTGTCGTCGAGCTCCGCCCGGACCAGCGAGATCTCGGGCTGGACGCTGAAGCTCTCCACGACGCCCGAGAAATCGTGCGAGTCGGCGCGCGGGGACACGGCGCACGTGCCGGCGCCGCGCCGGGCGAACGCCCCTGCCAGCGCGAGGAAGTCGCCCTGATCGCTGGCGAGCGCGGCGGCGAGGAGCGCGTCGCGCTGCTCGGTGTACGTCGGGCTCACCGGCGCGAGCTGCATGCCGGCCACCACGTAATCGCTCATCCGCCGCCGGGTCTGCTCGAACGCGCGCGGCGGGGTCAGGCCGCTGCCATGCCGGATCAGCCCGACGTAGGCCTCGAACAGCATGCTCGCCCAGACCTCTCCCGCGTTGTGCTCCTCGGAGTTGTCGGAGGCCGAAGAGTTGAGCGGGTGGTCGGGGAGGCGGGCGCCCTCGGAGATGTGCTTGAACGTCAGCCCGTTCTTGGTGAAGTCGACGGAGTAGGGGGCGCGGCGGATGCCGAAGTAGCTGTCGCCGAGCGCCGCGCTCCCGTAGCTCGAGAGCGGGAAGGCGCCGTCGAGGTCGTCGCCGTCGCGCAGCGCCATGTGCAGGGCGATGAAGTCGCCCCACCCCTCGCTCTGCGCGCCGCACATCTTGGTGCCACACGCGACCTGACGCAGGTGGATGTAATGGCCCCACTCATGCGCCACGATGGTGTTGTCGATCGTGCCGTCGCGCTCGACGCTGGGCTCGCGGGTCATGGTGACCGTGATCGGCGCGTCCGAGGCGGCGAGCGCCGCCTTGAGCGCGCTGCCGTCCGCCTGCGAGACGCTCTGGGCGGGGGTCGTCACCTCGGGGGCCTCGCCGAACAGCCGCGGGGCCCCGTCGCTCTCGCGGTTGTTGGCGATGAGCACGCCGACGGCGCCCGCCGCCTGCGCGCTCTGCGCCTTCTCGGCGAAGGTGCACCCGCCCCGGTCGATGAGGGCGATCTTGCCGGCCACGTCGCTCGTGATCGGCCCGCACGCGTCGCCGCGGGGCTCGGCGCCGTCCAGGGCGAGGGCGAGCTCGCCGGTCACCTCGTAGCGCTGGGGCCCGAACAGGGCGGTGTTCGACGCGTAGCTGGCGTTCTGCGGCGTGACGCTCAGCGAGCGCTGGTCCGGCCCGGACCACAGGTACATCTGCATCCGGGGCGACGCGCCGTCGTACGTCGCGTCCATGTTCGCGTTGTCGCGGCTGCCGCCGATCGCGTCGTCCTGCGCCTCCGCGAGGAGCGGATCGCCGTCGAGGCCGCCCCGCCCGAGGTTGTCGCGCTGGGCGTTGCCCGCGGCCTCGGTGAAGCCGGAGTCGTAGTACCAGTCATGGAGCCAGTTCGTGACGTAGAAGATCTGGGTGACGGCCGCCATGGTCTGCTCGGGCGTGGCGAGCGGCTCGGCGAGCGGGTCATAGATGTGGTCGAACGATCCCGGCCCCGAGAGCTCCGCGCGCGTATCGCCGCTGGAGAACCCGTCGGGCGGGCTGTGGTCCGCGTAGGCGTCGACGTTGTTGCCGAGGGTCGAGGTCGCGTCGGCCGGCAGCCAGGGATCGGCCCCGCCGTCGAGGTTCGTGTTGAAGCCATCGATGGAGATGAGGCTCGGCGCGACGAACCGAGCGATCTGGCCGTCGGGCCGCCCGGTCGGGTGCGGCGAGAGATCCGCGAGGGGGCCGTCGAGCGGCCTGTGATCGCCCCCTTCCTCCGCCCAGACCCGGTAATCGAACGCGGCGTGGGAGAGGTTCTCCCGGTAGAGCATCTGCCCGTCGCCGGCCCCGAACACCCAGGCGTACGCCGCGGAGCTCGTGCCGCCGGCGTCGCCCGAGACGAGCTCGACGAAGTAGCCGGCGACGAGCCGGTCGGGCAGCGGAAAGAGCACCTTCCTCACCCGCGCCGGCTGCGTGAAGCGCAGGCCCCCGGCGCGCTGGCGCGCGTGATCGGTGTCCGCGATGTCGAAGAGCCGATACCCGCCCTTCGCCCCGCCGAGCTCGCGGAGGTCGGCCGTCTTGACGTCGATGCGGTGCGCGTCGCGCAGGGCGCGGACGACCGCCTGCGCCGGCGAGCCGGAGAACGCCCGGCCGCGGAGCGAGCCCGCCATCGGCGAGGCGGCGCCGGGCGGCAGCGGGACGGCCGACGCGTGGAGGTTGCCCGCGAGGGCGACGAGCTCGAGGTCGCGCTTCATGAGCACCTTGAGCCCGCTCCGGAAGACCGGGATCCCGTCGACGTCCTGGCCGAGCGTCACGACGACGCCGCCGCGCCCGGTGTCGTGGACGTGGCGCACAACGGCCGTATCGAGCGCGGCCTGCGGAAGACCGTAGAGCCGCGCGTACCGCTGCACGTACCATCGGGCCGCGGCCTCGGGCGTCCCGTGGGTCGCGGCCGGCGGGCGGTGGCCCGGGGACGTCGCCCACGCGAAGGTGGGCACCCCGCGCTGCGGATCGGTCGACGCGACGACGGCGCCCGGCGCGCGCTCGTCGACGTCGCGCCCCGCGCGGGCGGGCAGCGCGGGTGGGGCCTTGAAGTATGCGTCGTAGTTCGGGCGCTCCCGCGCGTGGGCGGCGGGGCCTGCGAGCAGAGCGAGCGATAGCGCGGTGTACCGAACTGAGACCTTCATGTTCCTCGATTCTCCGACTCCGAGGGGACGACGCATGACCGGCCGCGCGCGTGCAGGTCGCGCGCTGCCTCCCCGGGCGCCTCGCGCCCACCCGTCGAATCCGCGGCGCGACGCAACCTAGCCGCAGCGCGCGCGCAGGGAAAGCGCGACGGCTATCGCTCTGTCCGGCGTCGTAAGGCGCCTCTCATGCGATCTTGTCCGGACGCTCCGCAGAGCGCGAGTCACGCGGAGCCGAGGCGGGAATGGAATAGAGAAGCAATCCTTGTTGGCAGATTGCACGAATCCATGAATTGCCGTGTCATGCGTCCTCGCGAGGCGAGCCGAGCGTATGCCGCGGTCGCCGCGGGGTGGGGCAGGAGGGGGGTTGTCGGGCCCGCGATCTCCTCCGGGCTCTGGTCGGGCGTTTGGGGCGGCTCGCGCGGCGCGTCGTGCAGCGCTGGCCCGTGGTGGGGACTCGCGCGGTGCGTCGTGCTGCGCCGGCTCGTGGGTGCGGGCTCATGCAGGGTTGGCCCCGCGAGCCAGCTCACGCGCGGGGTGCTGGTATGACGAAGCGCTGACATGGCGCCCGACCCCCGGCGATTATCTTCGCAAAACCCAACGTGATCCACGCCTTGCACGTCGAGACCAAGCTCGTCTCCGAAGAGCTCTGCGTACTGTTGCGTCAGGTCGATCCCGCCGTGTTCGTCTTCCACGACGAGCCCGAGGTCCGCGCCCGGGTCGAGCGGGTGGCGTCGCGGCTCCGCGAGCTCGTCGTGGCCGCCGAGCGTGACGACGCCGGGGGCAGGCTCGAGCGGCTCCGCGAGCGGCTCCGCGTGTTGCTCGCGGCGGTCGAGCGGGCGACCCCGACCGGGACGCCCTCGCCCAAGGCGGCGTGGATCGCGTTCCAGCGGGAGGTGCAGCCTGCCTACGAGTCGCTGCTGCTGACGCTGCGCGGCGTGGTCGCCGCGCCGCCGAGCGTCAGGCCGACGAACCATGTGCGCAGCCTGTGGCACGTGGGCTCGGGGCTCTCGGTGCTCGGGCTGATCCAGCTCTTGCCGGAGCGCGGCTGGCTCGTGGCCGCGAGCGGCGCGTTCGTGGTGGCGGTGTGGTCGATGGAGATCGCCCGCCGGGTCAGCGAGCGGGTCAATGAGCGCCTGATGGGGGTCTTCCGGCTCGTGGCGCACCCGCACGAGCGCTACAGGGTGAACTCGTCGACCTGGTATGTGACAGCGCTCTTCCTGCTGGCGCTGTTCGGGACACGGCTGAGCCAGTCGCTCGCGGTGGTGGTGCTGGCGGTGGCCGACCCGGCGGCGGCCCTCATCGGCCGCCGCTTCGGCCGCACGCGGCTGCGCGACGGCCGCTCGCTGGAGGGCACGCTCGCCTTCTTCGCGGCGGGCGCGCTGAGCGCCCTCGCCGTGATGTGGGCGCTCGGCCCGGCGTCGCTCTCCTCGCGGCTCCTCCTAGCCGCCGTCGCCGGCCTCGCCGGGGCGGCGACCGAGCTGTTCTCCACGCGGATGGACGACAACTTCACCATCCCGGTCGCCGTGGCTGCCGCGGTGACGGTCGCCGGCGCGGGCTGACGCGCTGACGCTATCCGACGTCAGCTGACGTCAGCTGACGTCAGAGGCCATCTCGCCGCCGATCTCCAGCGCGAGGCGAGCGAGGTACTGTCTCATGAACTCCGCCCGCCGCGCGCCCTCGCGGCGCCCTGCTGCCGTCTTGAGGCTCTCCGCGGTCTTGAACAGCTTCACGTGGAAGTGGTCGATCGCGTTCACCCGATCGTCCCAGGGCCTCCGCTCGGCGAACGGATCCCCGGGATCGTAGAACCGCACGCCGAGCAGGCCGCCCACGGCGAAGCAGCGGGCGATGCCGATCGCCCCGAGGCCGTCGAGGCGGTCGGCGTCCTGGACCACCCTCGCCTCGAGGGTCGTCGGCTCGATCCCCGCGCTGTAACTGTGGCACTCGATGGCGTGGGCGATATCGGGGAGGAACGCCTCGGGGTACTCCATGCTCCGCAGGAAGCGCAGCGCCTCCTCCGCGGAGAGCCGGGACGCCTGGGAGCGCCTGGAGTCGTTCTTGGGGACGTTGACGAGATCGTGCAGCCACGCCGCGGGGACGACGATCTCGAGCCTCGCCCCTTCGTCCGCCGCGAGCGCCTTGGCCGTGGCGACCACCCGCGTGAAATGCGCCAGATCATGGGCCGGATCATTGCCGAGGTCGGTCTCCTCGAGCTTCTTTGCGAAGAGCGCTTCCCAGTCCTTCATGGCCGCCTCATAGACGCGGAAGCCGACCCGCGCAACGGCTCGGTCTTCTTCGCCGGGTCACCGGCACACCTCGAATTGCCCGAGGGGGTGCGCCACGCCGTTGACCATCACGTCGATGCTGTGGCGACCGGGATAGTGACGGCGGGTCGTCATCTCCTCGAAGGAGACCTTGCCGGTTATCTCGGCGCGACCCGACGGCGGCAAGACGAGCTTCCGCAGCTTGAAGACCTTTGGCCGCGTCGAGCCGTTCGCCTTCACGAAGTGCACGGCGCAGTCGACGATCAGCTCCTGGTCGCGCGGGGCCGTCGACGTGAGCTCGAACGAGAACCGGAGCTCTCCGCCGAGCTTCACCGATCGCGGGGACAGCGACGCCGAGGCGATCGCGACGCTCGGCGCCGCGCCGAAGCCGAGCGCGTCGAGCGCGCCGCGATCCCCCTTCTTGACGAGCGAGCGCAGCGCGTGGCGCACGATCCATTGCCGCCCGGGCGGCGCGCCGTCGAGCCAGCGCCGGCAGAGGCTCGCCGCGACGCTCGGGTGGTCCTTGCCGATGTCATTGATGTTGTTCGCGACGGAGCGCTGCACGTAGCGCTCCGGATCGTCCTTCAGGATCTCGAGCAGATCGATGACGGGGCCTGGATCCTGCTGGAAAGCGCGGAGCCGCGGGGCCCACGGCAGCCGCGGACGGGTCCCCTCGGAGACGAGCCGGCGGACATGGACGTTCGGGTCGGCGGCCCACGCGCGGAGCCGGCGGAGCGTCGCGTCGGGGTACCTCGTCAGGAACGCGCGGACGCTGAACTCGGCGGAGAACCGCTTCGTCAGCTCGTATTGCGCGGTCATCGCGTCCTCGAAGTGATCGAGACCGCGCTTTGCCACATAGAACACGTGCGGCATGTACTGCAGCGGCTCGAGGCCGAACGCGTCGCTCCGACCCAGCTCGGGCCCGAGGGAGGCGACGATCACACGAGCTGCCTCCGGAAAGGGCTGCGGCAGGTGGTGGTGCATGACGTCCGCGATCCGGGAGGCGCGGCCCGTGAGCTCCAGATCGGAGAGGCCGGCCAGGCAGTCACGGGCGAAGCCGCGCTCATCGAGGCCAGGGTGCGCCGAGCGGAGGTCGCGGGCGATCGAGCGGACGCGCCGCTCGTCGAAGAGGTCTTTCAGCCGGTCACCCATGGGCATCTGTCGGTGAGGGGACGCCGAGGCCGATTGGCCAGGTCTTCTCTGGGTCGGACATGGGCGTTGACTAGCGCGAGACCCTGACAGATTCTGTCACCATATGTCGCGCGCCCTCCGCGTCATGGAGCTCTCCGACCTGCTTCGCGCGCGGGGAGCGACGACCGTCGGCGAGCTGGCCGCCACGCTCGGGGTCAGCGCCCGCACCGTGCGCAGGGACCTCGCGACGCTGAGGGAGCGCGGCGTCAACATCGAGGGCGAGGCCGGCCCCGGCGGGGGGATCCGGCTCGATGCAGGCCGGGGCGTCACCGCCGTGCACCTCTCGGTCGCCGAGATCGTCACGCTCTGGCTCTCCGCCCGCCTCTCTCAGGCCGCGAGCGACCTCCCGTGGAGCAACACCGCCAGCTCCGCGCTGGCCAAGCTGCTCAGCAGCCTTCCTCCTGAACGAGCGCGAGAGCTGCGCGCCCTCTGCCGCAGGGTCATCGTCGGCGATCCGGCGAGCGGGCCAGTGCGCGCCGGAGCCGGGACGCCTCCAGCTGAGCTGGTGAGGCTCTTCGAGGAGTCGTTCTCCTCCGGCGTCGGCCTCGGGTTCGACTACAGCGACCGCGAGGGGAGGACGTCGAGGCGGCGCGTGGAGCCGCACGGCCTCCTGATCCAGAGCCCTGTCTGGTACGTGCTCGCCCTGGACACGGGAAAGAACGAGCCGCGAATGTTCAGGATGGATCGCATCTCGACGCCTCGCGTCCTGCGGGAGATCGCGTTTCGTCCGAACGCCGACGTCATCTGGGCGCTCTTGCCGAACGAATGCGCGTGGCGACCGCTCCTCGGCGACCGACCGTGAATGTCGGCCAAGGCGGACGGACACCGTTCACGCTCCGATCCTGTGCCCACCACGGTTCGACCAGCGGAGCCTGGGACGCACGGTGTCGTATGGTTGCGCGTATCGGCTCTGCCTGATAGCTTAGGTTTGATACAACACACGACATCTTGGCGAGTGACCAGAACGAAGAGCGACGTCCGGTGCACGGGGTGACTGCTCGATTCCGGGTGATTGCAGAGAGAGCTCCCGCCGAGGAGTGACCAGCGATCGATGGCGCGCGGCCGACCTGCCCCCTGAAGCCGTGCTCGCCTGCGTGCGGTGGCCGGTGTCGCGCGGGTAGATACGGGCTTCGAGCTCGACGAGGGTGTCGATGCATGCCGCTCGTCCCTGGGTGGCCATCCATCCATTCGACGATCAAGGGGCCATCGTGTGTGGTGGCCATTCTCGAGGATTCGAACCAAGGAGCGTGAATGAACTGTTCAGCCGCGAGGTGGGCGTCCATCTCCTTCGCTGCCCTGACTGCCGCTCTGCTCGGAGGCCCAGCGTCCGCGCACGTGCCGGAAGCGCCGGGAGATCCGCCGGACAGGGACGCGGTCCTCGACTGGAACGCCGTCGCTCTGGACGCGGTCGCAGGGGACACCTCCAGCGCGCGCACGCGGGACCAGCGCGGGCCGACGCGCGTCTCACGGGCTCTCGCGATCGTTCATGCGGCGATCTTCGACGCCGTGAACTCGATCGTCCCGAGGTACGAGCCGTACTCCGTCCTCCTCGACATGCCGGATGCATCCATCGATGCGGCGGTGGCCACGGCAGCTCACCGCACGCTGACGGCGTTGTTCCCGAGGCAGAGGGCGCTGCTCGACGGGAGGCTCGACGAGTACCTGGCGGCGATCCCCGACGGCGACGCCAAGGAGGACGGTCGTGCGCTGGGCGGCGCTGTCGCCGACGAGATCCTCGCGGAGCGGGAGAACGACGGGTCGGACGCCCCGATGCGTTACACCCCAGACATCGCCCCCGGCCGGCATCGCGTCGATCCGCTTTATCCCGATCAGGGGTACTTGACCCCGAGATGGGGGAGGGTACGGCCGTTCGCCATCGAGAGCGGCGCCGAGTTCCGGTCTCCGCCGCCGCCGCCGCTGTGGAGCCTGGAGTATGCGTTGAGCTTCTATGAGCTCTTCCTGCTGGGGGGCGACGGCGAGATCACACCGACCGTGCGCACCCCGGAGCAGACCGTCATCGGGATCTTCTGGTCGTATGACGCCGCCCCGCGCCTCGGGGAGCCGCCCCGGCTCTACAACCAGATCGCGCGGGTCCTCGCGATCGAGGAGTGCAACTCGGAGATCGAGAACGCTCGTTACTTTGCGCTGGTCAACATCGCGCTGGCCGACGCCGCCATCGCCACGTGGGAGACGAAATACCATTACGAGTTCTGGCGGCCGATCGTCGCGATTCGTCGGGCCGACAGGGACAGCAACGCGCTCACGATAGCTGACAGGAGGTGGACGCCCTTCGGATCCCCCGGCAGCAACGGGGGCCCTCCGCGCATGACCCCAGCGTTCCCGGCGTACACCTCCGGGCACGCGAGCTTCGGGGCTGCCATGTTCCAGGTGTTGACCCGGTATTATGGGACGGATCGCGTCCCCTTCTGCTTCATGTCCGACGAGTACAACGGGGTAACGACGGACGAGCGGGGCAACGTTCGACCCGAGATCACGCGCTGCTATTCCAGCTTCGAGGAGGCGTCCTGGGAGAACGCGGTCAGCCGCATCTACCTGGGCGTCCACTGGAGGTTCGATGGAGTGCGCGGGATCCGTCAGGGCAAGCGCGTCGGAGACGCCGTCTTCGACAGGGTCCTCCAGCCGCTTCCTTGACGAGCTGGCCAGCGAGCCGCTCGATCCATCGAGCGGAGACTCGTGGCCTCATGGCGGGTCCCCCCGGCCCCGGCCAGCCTCTCAGTTCATGAGCCGGGAGCGAGCGGGCGCCCACCGCTCGGGTCGCGGCGCGGAGAGCGGACCGGCGTGGTGGTGGACCATCCTCCATTGCCCGTCTTCGAGGACGAACACGTTGGTTGCGCACAGGTGTGCGGGCTCGTCGCCGTTCGCCTCGTAGCACGTGACGAAGGCGAACTCCCCGAAGAGGTGCGCCGAGGCGCCCTGGCAGCGCATGCGCAGGGGCGAGGTCTGGCGCAGGAGCTGGCTCCAGCTCTCGAGCACGCTGGCGCGCCCCGAGAGCGCCTCCATGCCGGGATGGGCGCAGGCCAGGGGCGCACGCTCGGCCCACACCCGGCACATCGCCTGGTAGTCCCCGGCGCGGAACGCCTCGTAAAAGGCCTCGTTTGCGGCCAGGACAAGCCGTTCCGCCGCGACGCGCTCCTCGACGCTCATGCAGCGACCATGCTCCCCGGCCAGCGCGGGCGCAAGAGCCTCGACGGCGTCGTCTCGCCCGCTCGACCATGCGCCCGGGCGCAGCCTGACTAGGACGGGCCCTTGCTCCGCTGATGGAGGACGAGCTGCGTCCGGTTCATCCGCTTGACGCCGGCCGCGTCGAGCTCCTCGAGCGCCGCGACGCGGAGGATTTGCTCGCGAGACCACCCGCCTGCCCGGCTGTGCGCGCGGGCAGGCTGACCCGCGGTCGACGGAGCGTCAGGCCGTCGGGTGAATCTCCGAGCTCGCGGCGCGATGGGGAGGCGCCGCCGCGAGCTGGTTGATGTGCACGTGCTGGCTCGGGACGGGGAGCCCCATCTTGCCGAGCTCCTCGCGGATGATCTTGGTCGTGGCGAAGTAGACGTCCCAGTAGTGATCGGTGTGGCAGAAGGGCCGGACGGCCAGCACGGGCCCGGCGAGGGTGAAATCCAGGATCTCGACGCTGGGCGCAGGGGTCTTCGCGACGTTGGGGATGAGCGCGAGGTGCGTCTTGAGCCGGGCGATCGCCGCCTCGTGATCCGCGCCGTGGGCGAGCTGCGCGGTGCAGTCGACGCGGCGGACCGGGTTCGTGCTGAAGTTCTGGATCGTGTCGCTGAAGATCTTGTTGTTGCCCACGATGGTGCGGACGTTGTCGGGCGTGTCGAGGGTCGTCGCGAACAGGCCGATCGAGTGGACGGTGCCCGTCACGCCGCCGGCCGTCACGTAATCCCCGGTCTTGAAGGGGCGCAGGAGGATCATGAAGATGCCGGCCGCGAGGTTCGACAGGAGGCCGGACCATGCCATGCCGACGGCGATGCCGATCGCGGCGAGCAGGCTGGCGAAGGTGGTCGTCTCGACGCCGAAGACGCTGAGCACGGCGATGACGAGCAGGATGTTCAGCAGCACGGACGCCGCCGACTCCAGGTAATGAGCCAGCGTCGTGTCGAGCTTCTTCAGCGCGGAGCTGCGCTGCAGCATCGACAGGAGCCCCCGGACGATCATGCGGCCGATGACCCAGACGAGGATCGCGCCCACGATCTTCCCGCCGACGCTCACCCCGAGCGCTACCCCCATGTCCACGTACCGCTGAACCCTCTCGTCCATCTCAAGCCTCCTGGCGACGTGTGCGTCGCTCGCGGGGGGCCCCGTGCAAGGCGCATGCGCGCCGCGCCTTGCTGGATTCGCCCCCTGGCGGCCAGCTTTATCACACCGGCGGGTCGCTCCGCGAGGGGCGTGACCGAGATTTTCGAGCCTCAGCGCTGCGGCCTGCGGACATCAGGCGGCCGCGGAGCGGATACCTCGTTGTAGCGAAGGAGCAACGGGCGGCGGGGGCGCACGCGGCGTGCGGCGTGCGGCGTGCGGCGTGCGACGTGCGACGTTGAACGAGCGGCCGACGTGAAGGGGCACAGGAGCAAGCCCATCGCCTGGCGAGTGGCCGCCGAGGTGACGGTCGAGGAGGGGAGAGCGGACGCGGGCCAGCTGCATAGGTGGAGAATGGTGTGGCTTGCGTACGGGGCTGTGAACCGGCTCAGTGAAGACTATGTCCAAAGGCTCTCGGGTTGATCGGGAACTTCAGGCCGATGACCAACCCGTACTCCGTGCCGTAGGAGGGCGCCGTCGCGCCATTTCCCTCGTTGAACGGAAGGGCGAGCCGAAAGCCCGCGTAGGCGATGGGGAGCCCGATGAAGGGGACGATCTGCGCCCCATACGTCCGGGCGTTCGACGTGCCCGAGCCCTCGGTGTACATCGAGAGCTCGGCGCCGATCGGGCCGAACCCACCCTGGAAACCGAGCGCCAACCTCTCGTGGACCGGTCGGTCGGCGACGAGCTGCGCCTGCGCAACGGCGCCTATCCAGACGAACGAGCCTTGTCCGTACCACGCGAAGCTGCCCTCGACGCCGGCGCCCACGGCGTCATCGGCGTTCTCGCGGCCAGTATAGCTGAAGAGGCCGCCCACGCTCACGACCGGATCGCCAGGGCGCCCCACGTTGGGCCAGCCTTCCGCGGGATACACCACGGGGGGAGGGCTCCCCGCGGGGGGCGAGCCGTCCGCCTGCGCCGACGCAGCGCCAACGAGGAGGCAAGAGGCGACAAGAACCGCTGTGGCTGCAGAGTGCTTCATGCATCTGTGATCTAGCCCGTCCAACTCGGCGAGTCACGATGAAGGTGTATGCGCACGGGAGACGCGCTGTGCTAGGCTCGCCGTCGATGGTGCAGCTCTCGCGCGCGGAACAGATCGCGGCGCTCGCGCGCATGATCGCCGCGCTCGACGCCCGGCCGGCGCCGCGCTTCGACGCCTTCGCGGCCCTGTTTCACGGGAAGAGCCTGCGGAAGGGCGAGGCGTTCGTGCGGGCGGGCGAGGCGAGCGACTCGGTGGCGCTCGTCAGCTCCGGCATCGCGAGGATGTTTTACACGCGGAGCGATGGGAAGGAGTTCAACAAGGGGTTCATCTCCGCGCCGGACTTCATGTCGGTGCTGGAGGCGCTGATCACCGGAGAACCCGCCCGGCTGACGATCCAGGCGCTGACCCCGATGCAGCTCTTCGTCGCGCCCTACTCGCGGCTGAGCGAGTTCTGTGAGCACGACATCTACTGGGAGCGGGTGAGCCGGCGGATCGTCGAGCGGGTGTACCTGAAGAAGGTGCGCCGCGAGGCGTCGCTGCTGATGGAACCGGCGGCCGAGCGCTATCGCGCGTTCCTCGCAGAGCACGGGGCCGTGGCGCGCCGCGTGCCCGACTACCACATCGCGGCGTATCTCGGCATCACACCCGAAGCCCTGAGCCGCCTGAAGCGCGCGGCGACCAGGTCCGCTGCTTCTTGACCTAGGTCAAGGTGCGATCTCGCTCCGCTGGTCATGGTCTCCCGCATGACGACGGAACGAACGAAGCGAGACGGCGAGCGCCCAGCAACGGAACCCACGCGCGGCCCGGGGCGCCGCGGAGCGCCGCAGCGCGCGGCCCGAAGGACGGCGCTGATAGCGGGCCTCGCGGTCCTGCTTGCCGGCTCGGCGCTTGTCGCGTGCGGCGCGGCGGCGCCCAGGCTCCACCCCGTGTTCCCCGAGCGCCCGGTGGCAGAAAAACCCAGAGGGAAGATCCTCTTCGTCCTCAGCGCCGCGCGAGAGCAGACGCTCGCGGACAGCTCGAAGCGCGCGACCGGCACCTTCCTCGGCGAGCTCTACGAGCCGTACCTGGCGCTCACCGGCGCGGGGCACGAGGTCGTGTTCGCGACCGACGGAGGCGCCGCCCCGGCGATCGACCCGGAGAGCCTCGATGCGCGGTACTGGGGAGACGGAGCGCGGCGCGCGCAAGCGCAGCGCTTCGTCGAGCGCGCCCCGGAGGTCCGTGCGCCGCTCAGCCTGAAGGCGGCGCGCGCCGCGGCCGACTCGTTCGACGGCATCGTCGTTCCCGGCGGACAGGGCGTGATGGTCGACCTGCTCGACAACGCGGATCTGCACGCGCTGCTCGCTCACTTAGGCGCGAAACACCAGCCCGTGGGGCTCATCTGCCACGCGCCGGCGGTGCTCACCCGCATGCGGCAGCCGAACCCGCTCAGCGGCCGGACGGTGACGTCGGTCTCGTCGTTCGAGGAGTTTTATATCGAGACCTTCGTGATGGGGGCCGACGCCCAGGTCCGGGGCATCGGCGAGCAGCTCGAGGACCACGGTTACGAGCATGAGGCCGCATTCCCGGGGAGCGCCCACGCGCAGCGGGATTGCAACCTCGTGACCAGCCAGAATCCCTTCTCCACGGATCGGTTCAGCGCGCTTTACCTGGAGGCCCTGGCCGACTACCGGCGCGGCGCCCGCTGCGCGGAGCCAGAACGTATCTAGTTCCGCCCGTCAGAGGTCCGGCCAGGGATCCGACGAGAGATTTCAACGCAAAGTCGCAAAGTGTGGTGTTCGCTGGAGCTGGACAATGACGAGAGCGCCCGTGGGCGGCCCCGCGCGCGGAGCGGAGCGCCGGACGGGCTCGCCGTCGGCGGCTGCGTCTTTTTTTCGGGGCCGACCGATGAGTTCTGCGCGGTGGCCGGGTCTCTCTCTCCGGACGGCTTTGCCGCCCGCCCTTTCCCGGAGGCCACGATGTCCGCTGTCTCATCCGTCGCTTCGCCCGTCCCCGCCGAGCTCTCCTCCCGCATCGCCGCGCGCGGGATCGACGTCCTCGTCCTCGCCGCCCTCGACGTCGGTCTCGGCCAGCTCATCGGCTTCGGCTTCGACTGGCTGATCCTCGGTTCCGCGCTCGTTCTCGCGTACTTCTCGCTGCTCGACGCCCTGGCGGGCGCCACGCCCGGCAAGCTCGCGCTGGGCCTGCGGGTCCTCGGCCCGGACGGCGGCCGGCCGTCGTTGAAGCAGGCGCTGATCCGCGAGGCGTTCACGATCGTCGGCGCGGTCCCGCTCGCGGGGCCGCTGATCGCGCTCGCCGCCTGGACGTGGATCGCTCTGACGATCCGCTCGAGCCCGCTCCGCCAGGGCAAGCACGACCTGTTCGCGGGCGGTACGCGGGTGATCCGCGTCCGGGTGGGTTAGCAGCCAAAGCAGGAGTGAACGCCCCCTGATGGGTCGAGACGCCCCACAGGAGGTCGCCAGGGCGGCGCAGGAGTGGCGCAATGGAGAGAGAGGACACCGATGGGGATGCACAGGAGGGGAGGGGAGGCCGCGCAGGACAGCGCCGGGCGCGCGCGGCCTGCGCTCGGCGCTATGCCGTGAGAGACAGGCCGCGCACATACTCGGCGAGCGCCCGCTCGGCGCTGGCCACCGCCTCCCGCGCGCCCGGGAGCTTCGCCGACACGGCCGCGATCCGGTCTTCCTGCTCGCCCAGCGTCTTGAGGTAGCGCTCGTGGAGCGCGTTCCCCGCGGGCACGGCCTTGAGGTTGTTGCGCACGCGCTCCTGCTCCACGCGCAGCGCCGCGAGCTCGGACTCGAGGACCGAGAGCGCCCGCTGCCTCTCGGCGACCGCGGCCCTGAGCTCCGCGAGCCGCGCGAGCGCCGCGCGCAGCGCCTCGGGGATCTCGCGCGACGACAGGTAGACCTCGATCTGCTCGCTCGAGAGGCTCGTGAGCGCGACCGCGTGCGAGATGGGCTGCTCCAGCGATACGGTCACGCGCGCCGTCTCGCCCGCGGCGACCTCGCGCCGGATCCGGTAGCGGTCGCTTGTCGTCTCGACGCCTTCCCTGGGCTCGGCGAGGTCCCAGCCGGCGATGCGCGGGTGCTCGATGAGCACGACGCGCGGCTCGCGCGCCGCGCCCACGATCGTGTAGACCGTCACCTTGCGGGCGGTCCTGACGATCTCGAGCACGCCGCCCTGGATCTTGGCGCGCGAGAACACCTCCTCGCCGCGCTCCTCGCGGTCGATCCGCACCTTCCGGTCCACGGCGAAGCTCACGATCCGCGATTCGCCCGGCGGCAGCGGCGCGAGGCGCGCGTCGCCGACATAGGTGACGACCCCCCGGCTCGAGCGCTCGTAGACCGTCATCGCTCCGGCCGGGAGCGTCGTGTCTTCGTCGTTCCTCAGCCGGACCGAGGCGAGCGGGCTGCGCGCGCTCGCCTCCGGCTGATAGAGCCACAGCCGCTCTGCGGGGATATCGCGCTGGACGATCGGGAGGAGCGCCGTCTGCCCGCTCGCGATCGTGAGCGGCGCCGGGAAGCGGAACACGACCTGCGTCGCCGCCTCCTCGGCCTCCGGCTCCACCTTCGCGATGGGCGCGGCGGTCCCCGCGGCGGGCGCGGGGGCCCCATCGGCGCCGCCGGCGCGGTAACCCATGCGCGGCGCCGCCCTGGCCGCGAGCTCGGCGGCGCCCTTGTCGAGCAGCGGCAGCACCCGCTCGGCGACGTCGACCGGCACCTCCGGGCGAGACACGTAGTAGATCTCGTAGAGCGCCTGGCGGAACGTCACCGGGTCGCCCGACACCAGGGTGAAGTCCACGTTCTGCCAGTCACCGCCGCTCTGGTTCTCGACGACGGCCCACCCGGTCAGCGCCGCTGTCTTCGTCTGCGCGTCCTCCGGCACCGTGAGCCGATACGTGGTCTTCCAGAGCGGCACCTCGATGACGTAGGCCACCCGGACCACCCGCTCGCCCTCGCCGGCCGTGCGCACGACGAGCTCGCGGCGGTTGCGCTCCCGCCCGCTCGAGAGCCCGACGAGCGCCGCGCCGACCTGCTGGCGCAGCCGCTCCTCGACGAGCTCCACGCTCTCGAGCTCCTCCAGGACGACCTGCTTCAGCGCGCCCTCCGACATCAGCGCGAGCCGGTGCCGCTCCTCCGATCCGCCGTGCGGCAGCGCCGCCTGCGCCGTGGTGACCGCGAGGATCCGCCCGGCGACGGCGCCTTGCAGGCCCCGCGTCCGCACCTCGGCGCCGCGCAGGGCGTTCAGCAGGGCGGGCGCGGACTCGAGCGCGCCCTCGTCGAACGGGAGCTCGCGGAACAGGTCGCGCAGCGGCTCCCTCCCGGGAAGCGTGATATTCCCCGTCACCCCGTGAAGGTCGTAGACGACGATGCTCTTCAATACGTCGTCGACCTGATCGAGCCGCACCTCGAGCCGGAGCTCGGCGTCGCCGCGCACCCGCGCCTCGTACTCGAAATAGCCGACTCCGCCCGTCGAGAGCACCACCCGGCGGAGCAGCAGCGTGTCCGACACGGCCCCCGATCGGGCCGGATCCATCGCGGCGGCCCTCAGCGTCGCCGTGGTCCTCAATCCATGGTTCATCGTCGCCTCCCCCGGCGGAGGCGTGCTGTGGCCCCGCCCCGGAGGTGTCCATAACGCCCCTCCGGAGGGCGTCAACGACGGTGGCTGGCCGGGAGATAGGGCGCGGCGCCGCGCGTCAGCCGCGCCCCGAGGCCTCGAGCTGCTTCACGACCGCGAGCGCCTCGTCGACGTGGCGGGTCGCGCGGAGCTGGGAGGAGAAGGCATGTCGAACGATGCCGTCGCGATCGATCACGAACGTCACGCGGCCCGGGAGGAGGCCAAAGAGCGACTTGACGCCGTAGCGCGCGGCGGTCTCCCCGCCAGGGTCGCTGAGCAGCGTCATGGGCAGGCGGTATTTGTCGGCGAATTGCTGGTGAGACCCCGCCGAGTCGGCGCTCACGCCGATGACCTCGGCGCCGGCCTCCGCGAACGCATCGTAATGGTCGCGGAACGCGCACGACTCCGCGGTGCACCCCGGGGTGTCGTCCTTGGGATAGAAGAAGAGGACAACGGTCTTCTTGCCACGGAAGTCGGAGAGCTTCACCGTCTCCTGCTTCTGCGATTGCAGGCTGAAATCAGGGGCGGTCTCACCGACGGACAGGGTGGATTTACCGAGCATGGTGTGTCCTCTACCCGATGCGCCGCGCCGCGTCCAAGGCGCCCAGCGGAGCGCGGCGGCTCTCCGTCGGGCGGGGGCGCGGCGAGCCGGGCTCTCGGCAGGTTCCTTCGCGATTTCCTGCCGTGGCGGCGCCCGCGCGCCGGACCAGGGAGAACTTGAGTAAGCGGTTATGAAGGCGCGCCGCGCGCGTCGGACGCCGGCCGCGGGCCGGCGATCGGGTTACGATGAGCGCCTCATGGCCACCACGTTCGCTGCGTTGATCTTTCGACCCGCCGAGATCCCGGACCGCGCGCTGTCCCAGGGCTTTGCCGTGGCGCTCGGTGGCTGGGACGTCGCCTCGCCGCGCCTGTTCATCGCGCCGCTCCCCGGCGTGCCCGGGTACTCGGCGGCGTTTTACTCGAGCGGCGAGGCGGCCGGCGGCGGGGACGACGAGCTCGACCACCTCTCCGAGCTCTTCGAGGACGAGCTCTCTCCGCCCGTCGCCGTGCTCGACGCGGCCGCCGAGCTCGGCCACCCCGGCGCGACGCTCTTCGCGCTCGTCTTCTCGGAGGACGTCGTCCACGACGACGGCTGGCGCTTCGAGGCGAGCGGGTTCGTCCGCCATTTCGTGAGGGAAGGGGAGGAGGGCCTCGAGGCGGGCGTGGAGGCGCCCGACCGGAGCGATGTCGTCGAGCTCGACGTCGACCTGCCCGAGGGCGCGACGGCGGCCGAAGAGCGCGATGCCACGGACCGGGCGATCCGGCCGCACCGCGGCTCGACGTTCCTCGCCGCCGAGCTGGGCGCCCCGGTGCTGGGCGCGCTCATGGGGGCCCTGTTCGCGCCCGAGCGCCGCGTCGCCGTGCGCCTCGTCGAGCCGGGGCCGGGGTCGATCGCCGACGAGGTGGCGCGGCTCAACCGGGTGCTCCGGCGCGACAGCGGCCGCGGCGCGCCCGCGTCGTCGCCGCCCGTCCGCGGCGTCGCCCCGCCGGCGACGTACACGGCGTTCGCGCGCGCGTACGACTGGGCCGATCCGGCGGATCCGGAGGACCTCTACCGGGAGCTCGCGATCGGCGCCATCGAGGGCACGCTGCGCTTCCTGCGTGAGGACGAGCTCCTCGGCCACGAGCGCGAGCCGGGCTGGGAGGCGGCGGCGGCGCGGCAGCTCTACCCGATCGCGCGGCTCGCGGGCTCGGCGCTCGGCGGCGGCGCGGCGGCGCCCCACCGCGCGATCGTCGCCCTGGGGGCCGACGGCGAGCAGCTCTGGGTCGTCCGCGGCGGCACGAGCGCGGCGCCGGCCGGACCGACGTTCGGCGAGCTCCTGCGCTACCTGTCGCTCGGCTGGTCGCGCCGGAGCGACGCGGAGGAGGACCTCATCGGGGCCCTGATGCTGCGCGCGCGGCTCAGGTCGCTGGGAGGCTGAGCCCGAGCGCCGCTCGCCCTGCTGGCGCGATCAGCAATAGATATCGTACGCCTCGCGTTCGGCGGCGTGCCGGATCGCGTAGAGGCCGTTGTCGTCCAGGACCAGATGGAGCAGGCCGACGTCTCGCTCGCTGCGAGCGAATACGCTCACGAGGATCCCGCCCTGACGGACGCCGGCCTCGTAGCGTTCCGCCCAGTGCCTCGGGACGCCGGCGGTCATGAGGATCTCGCGCAGGCCGCCCGTGATCCCGGCGCCGACCGCGCTGGCCACGACCGCGGCCAGCGGGCCGGCGACCACGAACCCGAGGTCGGGGACCACGACGCTCATCGCGACCGCCGCGCCGAACGTCTGTGACGACGGCGCTCCGTCCGGGCTCCGGAAGCACCTGTGGCGTGTCGCGTCGGTCATCAGCAGGCTGACCTCCTGTCGGGTGTAGCCGCAGTCGATGATGCGTTCCGCCGCGGCTTCCGCCTCGTCGTGCGTCTGCACCAGGCCAATTACCAGCTTCTCCATGAAAGAGACCTCCTTCGCGTCGAGCGCGTCCTCGCTCAGGGCCCCGGCGACGGATACCGCACGCTCTGTGCCAATCCGAAATTCTCGCGCCTCGGTGCGTTTGCGCCGATTTCTGTGCCCCTTCCGCTGGAGGAGTGAGGCGGGATGTCGCAGTGCGCCCCCCGGGCCTCACCTTCCGATGTCGACCTCGCCCGTGCCAGCGCGGTTGATTCCATATTTTGCAGTCGATCGGCGCGAGCGCCCCATTTCGGGGGCTCCGTCTGACCAGGTCGTCCGAAGGCCGTGTCCACGGGCGCCTGGGGCGGCCGGAGCAGGACGGGGCCGGAGGCCGCGTCAGAAGCCGATCGTGTCCTCGACCTGCGTGGGCGGCTTCGTCCCCGTCGTGCGGCCCGTCGACGCCTCCCGCGGCGTGGCGCGGCCGCGCCCCTCCGAGGTGCCGCGCGGCGCCGCCGTCGCGCCCGGCCTCCCCGCTGCGCCGGTCCGGACAGCGCTCGCCGGCTGCGCGGTCGCCGCCGTGGCCGTCGGCTGCGCCGTCTCGGCCGCGGGCGTCGCGCTCGCGGGCTCTGCCGGCACCGGCGCGGCGGCGCTCGCCGGCGCCGGCACCACCGGCTGCGCCGGGACGGGCGCGGCCTGCCGGGCCGGAGCCTCCGACGAGGGGGTCACCTCGGCCGTGGGCGTTCGCTTCGTCGCCAGGAAGACGACCGCCGCCACGAGCGCTCCGAACGCGAGCGCGGCCGCCAGGATGGCCGGCGCCCACCTCCGGGCCCCGTCCGTCCCCGAGGTCGCCATGCCGGCGAGCGTCCGCCCCGGCGCGCCGTCCGTCGAGAGCCGCGCGCCCGGCGCCGACGACGGCGGCGTGCCGGTCGTCGAGAGCCGCGCGCCCGGCGCCGGCGGCAGCGGCGTCGGCTCCCCGAACAGCACCGGCTGCGACGCGCTCCCGTGGTGGGAGCGCTCCCCCGCGGACGAGGGCTCGGTCGTGAACGCCGTGCGCCCGATCCCGAGGACCGCGCGCTCCAGCGCCTCCGCCATCTGCCGCGCCGACGCGAAGCGCGCCGCGGGATCGTGCGCCAGCGCCTTCTTCATCCAGGCGTCGATCGCCGGAGAGAGCTCCGGCCTCACCTCGCTCGGCGGCGTGAAGATCCCGGTGTGCAGCACCACCGACAGCGCGCCCAGCGTCTCGCCCCGGAACGGGACCTGCTCGGTGAGCGCGTGGTAGGCGACCACCGCGAGCCCCCAGAGATCCGCGCGGAAGTCGACGTGCTTCGCGCTGAGCAGCTGCTCGGGGCTCATGTAGAGCGGCGTGCCCAGCACGCTCCCGGTCGACGTCATGCCGAGCTCGCCGTGGACCCGCTTGGCCACCCCGAAGTCGAGCACCTTCACGAACAGCTCGCCCTCGACGTCGAGCAGGAAGATGTTGTCCGGCTTGATGTCGCGGTGGACGATCCCGACCTGGTGCGCCCGGCCGAGCGCCTTGGCCGTCTGCGACACGATCGTCGTGACCTCGACGGGCGGCAGCGCGCCCAGCCGCTGCATGCGGCTCTTGAGGTCCTCGCCCTCGAGGAGCTCCATCACGATGAACGGCACCCCGTCCGTCGTGACGCCGTGGTCGAAGACCTGCGCGACGTGCGGGCTCTTGATCTGCGCGGCCGCCATCGCCTCCCGCCGGAAGCGCTCCACGAAGCCGCTCTGGTCCGCGTAGGCCGGCGCCATGAACTTCACCGCCACCTGCGTCCCGAGCGCGAGGTGATCGGCCACCCACACGCTCCCCATCGCCCCCTTCCCGAGCTCGCGCGCCAGCCTGAGCGTGCTCGTCACCTGCTGTCCGGGGTTCATCGGGGGGTCCCTCTTCGATCGGCCGGGCCGACGGCCCTGGGGAGGCGTCCTGTGCGGGCGGCGCGGCGCTCTGGTGTTGGCGCGTGTCGGCGCGCACAGCGTACAACAAACACCCCGGACCGTCACCACCGAGCGCTCGCGCCGCGCACCTGACGGGAGGTCTCGGATAAGCTGGCACCATGCGCGAGGGCACGCTGGTCGCAGGCCGGTTCGAGGTGCACCGCCTTGCCGGCGCCGGCGGGATGGGCACGGTCTACCGGGCGATCGACCAGCTGACCGGGCGCCCCGTCGCGCTCAAGGTCGCGCCCCCGGAGCTCGCCGCCCGCTTCCGGCGCGAGGCGCGCATGCTCGAGGCCGTGCAGCACCCGCTCATCGTGCAGCACATCGCGCACGGCACGGGCGACGACGGCGCCCTGTGGCTCGCGATGGAGTGGCTCGAGGGCGTCACGCTCGACGCGCGCCTGGGGGAGGGGGCGCTCCCCGTGGCCGACGCGCTGCTCGTCGCGCACCAGATCGCGGAGGCGCTCGCCGCGATCCACGCCATCGGGATCACGCACCGCGATCTCAAGCCGAGCAACGTGCTCCTGCGCGAAGGCAGGGTCGACGGCGTCGTCCTGCTCGACTTCGGCGTCGCCCGGGCGGCGGCGTCGACCTCGCTCGTCACGGAGGCCAGCTCGCTCGTCGGGTCGCTCGGCTACGTGGCGCCCGAGCAGGCGCGCGGCGACGCCGAGGTCGACGCGCGCGCCGACGTCTTCGGGCTCGGCGTCGTGCTCTTCGAGTGCCTCGCCGGCCAGCGCCCCTTCGCGGCCGACGACCCGCTCGCCGAGGTGTGCCGCATCCTCCTCGAGGAGGCGCCGCGCCTCGTCGAGCGGCGCCCGGACGTGCCGCCCTTCATCGACGAGCTCGTCGCGCGCCTCCTGGCGAAGGACCCGGCGGCGCGCCCCGCGGACGGCCGCGCGGCGGCGGCCGCCCTCGCGGAGGCGCGCGCCCTGCTCGCGCGCGCGTCCAGCGCGGGCGCGGACGGCGCGCCGGCGTCGGTCACCGACGACGAGCGGCGGCTCGTCAGCGTCGTCCTCGTCGATCTGGGCGCCGCGGACCCGGAGCCGGCGAGCGATCGCGGCGTCGAGCGGATCATCGCGGACCTCGCCGAGGCGTTCGGCGGCGAGCGCGTGCGGCTCCCGGGCGGCACGCGCATGGTGCTCCTGTCCTCGCAGACCGACGAGGTGTTCTCCGGCCGCGGCGGCGCCGGCACGATGGCCGCCTTCGACCTCGCGGCGCGCGCCGCGCAGTGCGCGCTCGCGCTGAAGGCGCGCCTGCCCGGGCGCCCGGTCGCGCTCGCCACGGGCCGCGCGCAGGTGGGCGAGCGCCTGCCCGCGGGCGACGTGATCGACCGCGCGGTCGCCCGCCTCCGCGAGGCCGAGGGCGACGTGCGCATCGACGAGGTCACGGCCGGGCTCGCGGCGCCGCGCTTCGAGGTGATCGGCGACGGCCCCTCGTTCCTGCTGAAGGGCGAGCGCGACGGCACCGAGCCCGAGCGCACGCTCTTCGGCCGCGTCACCTCGTTCGTCGGGCGCGACCGCGAGCTCGCGACGCTGCGCGGCCTCTTCGAGCAGAGCGCCGACGAGCCCGTGGCGCGCGCGGCGCTGGTCCTCGGCGAGGCGGGCATCGGCAAGACGCGCCTGCGCTGCGAGCTCGTCCGCGCCGTGCGCGAGCGCGACGCGCGCGCGTCGGTCTACGTGGCGCGGGGCGACCCCCTCGGCGCGGGCGCGCCGTTCGGCATGCTGGGCGAGATCGTCCTCGCGGCCGCCGGCTGCCTGCCCGGCGAGGCGCTCGAGGCGCGCCGCGTCAAGATCCGCGAGCACGTCGCGCGGGCCCTGCCCGCGCCAGCCGACGACGCCCCGCGCGTCGCCTGGTACCTCGGCGAGATCGCGGGCACGCCGTTCGACGACCCCGACGTGGAGCTGCGCGCCGCCCGCGGCGACGCTGTCGCCGTGAGCGAGCAGGCCCGCCGCGCCGTGCTCGAGTGGCTCGCGGCGCGCTGCGGCGAGGGGCCGGTCGTTGTGGTGCTCGAGGACATGCACTGGAGCGATCACGCCTCGCTCTCGCTGCTGGACGAGGCGCTCCAGGTGCTCTCGGATCGCCCGCTGCTCGTGCTCGGCTTCGCGCGCCACAGCGTGATGGAGACGTTCCCCGGCCTCTGGGGCTCGCGCGGGGTGCAGCACATCAAGCTCGGAGCGCTCAGCCAGCGGGCGGCCGAGCGGCTCGTCCGCAGCGTGTTCGGCGAGGAGCTCGCGCTGCCCGAGGTGGCGCGGCTCGTCGAGCACGCGGACGGCCACCCCTTCTTCCTCGAGGAGCTCATGCGCGCGCGCGCCGAGGGCCGGAGCGACATGCCGCCCACGGTCGTGGCCCTGATGCACGCGCGCATCGAGGCGCTGCCGGCCGAGGCGCGGCGCACGCTGCGGGCGGCGAGCCTGTTCGGCGGCAGCTTCTGGCCCGAGGGCGTGCGGCAGCTGCTCGGCGCCGGCACCTCGGCCGAGTCGCTCGACCGCTGGCTCAAGAGCCTGCTTTCGGAGGAGCTCGTCGCCCGGCGCGGCGTGTCGCGCTACCCGGGGCACGACGAGCTCACGTTCCGTCACGCCCTGGTGCGCGACGCCGCCTACGGGATGCTCACGGACGGCGATCGCGCCGCCGGCCACCGGGCTGCGGCGCGCTGGCTGCGCTCGGTGGGCGAGACCGACGAGCGGGTGCTGGCCGAGCACGCCGAGCGGGGCGGCGACGCCCCCACGGACAACGAGGGCCTCGTCGCCCGCGGCCCCGCGCAGGACCGCGCGCGGGAAGGCAGCGGAGGCGGAGCCGGACAAGGGCGCCCCCCGGAGCGCAAATCAGAGCGTGAACGGAACGAAGCGCAAGGGGGCCAAGGTTGATGAAGTTACATTGACGTGATAACCCGCCGCCCAGAGCAGTGAGCATGGATTCGTCTGATCTGGGCACCGTCGGTCCCTACGAGCTGCTGTTGCAGCTGGCCAAGGGCGGCATGGCCGAGGTCTTCATCGCGCGTCGCGCCTGCGCTGCAGGCCGAGGGGACGCGGGCGGTGCGGCGGGTGCGGGCTGCGCGGGTCTGGAGCGCGAGTCGCTCGTGGCGGTGAAGCGGATCCGGGCCGATCTGCGGTACGAGTCGAGCTATTCGTCCATGCTCTTCGACGAGGCGGGCATCGCGTCGCGCGTCGCGAGCCCCCATTTCGTGCCCGTCCTCGATTACGGTCTCGACGACGGGGCGCCGTACATCGTCATGGAGCTCGTCGTGGGGGTCACCCTCAAGCACCTCACCCGGGCACCCGAGGCGCTCGGGGTCGGCGACGCGATCGAGCTCATCGCGCAGGCCGCCGAGGGGCTCCACGCCGCGCACGAGGCGCGCGACAGCTCGGGGGAGCTGCTCCAGGTGATCCACCGGGACATCTCGCCCTCCAACGTCCTTGTCGGGGTCGACGGCCGGGCGTCCATCTGCGATCTCGGGCTCGCGTATGCCCTGCGCCGCACGACGCGGACGAAGACCGGGATGGTGAAGGGGAAGCTGAGCTATTTCTCGCCGGAGCAGGCGAATGCGCGGCCGCTGGATCGGCGCTCGGACGTGTTCTCGCTCGGGGTCGTGGCGTGGGAGGTGCTGGCGGGCAGGCGGCTGTTCGCCGGCAGCAACATGGTCTCGACCCTCCACGCCGTCCTGGAGCGCGAGGTGCCGCCGCTCTCGAGCGAGCGCGAGGGCGTGAGCCAGGCCGTCACGGCCGCCGTCGCGCGGGCGATCGAGCGCGATCGCGACGCGCGCTGGCTCACGGCGGCCGATTTCGCGCGGGCGCTCCGGGCCGCGGCCGAGGAGGAGGGGCACGCGGCGTCGCGCGACGCCATCGGCGCGCGGGTCGCCGAGGTGCTCCCGGCGCCGCTGAAGCCGCTCGCGCCGTCCTACGCCCCGGGCGGGCCGCGGGTCACGAAGGAGATCATCGCCGCCTTGCAGTCGATGCGCGCGGCGGCGTCGGTGGGCGAGGGGGAATCGGGCGGGCTCCTGGAACAGGGGCGGCCCTCGCGCGGCTGAGCGCGCCGCTGCGGTTCCGGCGTCCGCGGGGGAGCCCGGAGCGTCGGTATGCGTTCAACACCATAATCTCGTTCAGCTGCACGACCGTGGTGCGGCGTCTGCTCCTGTTGACGCGTCGCTCCGGAGGAGCTCCGCCGGCCTTGTCCTCCCTCGGGTCGGCGGACGCGCGCGGAACGGTCGATAGGCGTTGACATCGGGCATGTGAGCGTTCACATTGCAGAGGTATCCTTTCGCTTTGCTCTGGGTGGGTCGCCATGCGCATTGCGAGCTGCGTGGTCGGGTATCGGGTCGAGCCTGGTGCCGGTCGCGTTCGGTCGTTGCGCAGATGATTGCCGAACGACGGCGATCGGCGTTTCGCCAGGAGCGAGCCACCGGAGAACGCGACAGACCTCGGTTGTTCCACGATTGTCGTGAAAAATCATGGATGCTGTTCACCGGTAGCATCGGTGCGCAGGGGGTGGTCCGCGCGAGCGTAGCTACCTCGATGGTCGTGTCACCGCAGGCCACAAGCATCTTGTCATCGTCGTCGCTGATGCCTGCATTGTGAGTCGTTTCCTTACCATCCCGACGGGAGGCCAAATGGCGTTGATGACGAGAGGTAGCGGCGGGTGATGGAGGAGCAGTTCACGATGTTCCGGAGCCACGAGAACGTCGAAGGCATCGCGCTCTCGGGCTACGTCCATGGCACGACGTGGGGGAGGGACTCGGCCTCATCCGTGATGGCCAGCCGCGCCCCGCCCTGGAGTGGTTGCTGGATTTTCTCGGCAGGTAGCAGAAATATATTCAGGCCGGACTGGCCACGAGCTGTCGCGATACGGGCGAGGGTAGACACCAGATCCCGCCTGCGCTCCACTTTAGCGTGCCCACAGCGGGCGAGGAGAGAGAACCATGGTTAGGCCCTCAGATCATGAGAAGGCGCGTCCTCGCCTAGGCTCTCGGTCAGCTGTCTCGATCGCGTTGATCGTGGCCAGCGGCTGCACGGGAGACCTGGGCGGATTTCGCTCCGACGATTCCAAGCCGAACGACGACCCGCCGCCCACCTCGACGGGCACGGGCACGGGCACGGGCCCGACGGACCCGGCCGCTTGCGAGGACGGCGCGGTGTACCCCGGGCGAGCGCCGCTGCGGCGCTTGACGCGCTTCGAGTACAACAAGACCGTCCGCGACCTCCTGGGCGACACGACCGACCCGGCCTATTCACTGCCGAGCGAGGAGGTCGGGAACGGCTTTGGAAATGACGCGGACGTGCTGTCGGTCTCGAGCCTGCTCGCCGAGCAGCTGGGCACCGTCGCGGAGGGCATCGCCAAGCGCGCGACCGCCACCCCGGAGGCGCTCGCGAAGCTCCACCCTTGCGCGAGCAGCGTGAGGGCGGAGGACGAGGAGGCGTGCGCGCGCTCGATCATCGAGCGACTCGCGCCGCTCGCTTACCGGAGGCCGCTCGCCGACGGCGAGGCGAACGAGCTCCTCGCGCTGTACACCGCCGGCCGGACGGACGCCACGTTCGACGCCGGCGTCGCGACGGTGATCGAGGGGCTGCTTCAATCGCCGGATTTTCTCTACCGCATCGAGTTCGGCACGCCCGACCCGCAGCGCCCCGAGCTCCGCCGGCCCACGGGCGACGAGATGGCGACGCGCCTATCGTACCTGCTCTGGGGCACGATGCCCGACGAGAAGCTGCGCCTGGCGGCGCAAGCGGGTGAGCTCTCGACCAAGGAAGGCGTGCGCGCTCACGCCGAGCGCATGCTCGAGGATCCTCGGTCCCGGGTCACCGTCCGGTACTTCTTCGACAACCTGCTCCCCATCAGCAGCCTCGCGGATCTCGAGCGAAACGCGGAGACGTTCCCGACCTTCTCGCGGACGATCGGCTCGCTCCTGCACGAAGAGACGCAGCGATTCCTCGCGCACGAGATCTTCGAGGAGAACGGCACCTGGGCGTCCATCTTGACGGCCCCGTACACCTTCATGAATGGACCTCTCGCGGCGTTCTACGGCGTCTCCGGCGTGACGGGCGACGAGTTCCAGCAGGTGCAGCTCGACACGACCCAGCGCCTCGGGCTCCTCACCCAGGCCGGTATGATGGCCGGGACGACGCACTCGAACAACACGAACCCCGTGGTCCGCGGCGGCTTCGTGCTCGACAAGCTGATGTGCCAGAAGATCCCGCTCCCCACCGGCGACATCCTGGCGAGGGTGAAGCCGCCGGAGCCGTACACCGGCAAGACGGCGCGGGAGCGCTTCAGCCAGCACAGCAAGGACCCGGTCTGCGGGACCTGCCACCAGTACCTGGATCCGGTCGGGTTCGCGCTCGAGAACTACGACGCGGTCGGGCTGTTCCGTACGACGGAGAACGACGTCCCGATCGACGCGAGCGGCGGGGTCCCGGGCACGGACATCAAGGTGAACGGGCCGATCGAGCTGGTGCAGGGGCTCGCCCAGACCGATGCGGTGCAGAACTGCTTCGCGACGCACTGGGCCGAGTACGGCTATGGTCTCACGCTCCGCGCCGGGGACGCTTGCACCAAGAAGGCTGTCACGGACGCCTTCAAGGCGTCCGGATACAATGTGAAGCAGCTCCTGATCGAGCTCACGCAGACGGATGCGTTCCACTACATGGCTGCCCAGGAGGAGTGATGGTTATGTCGAACTTTCGTTTGAGCCGACGTGCCGTGCTGCGCGGCGCTGGCGCCATCGCCATCGCGCTCCCCT
Source organism: Sorangium sp. So ce693 (assembly GCF_051521375.1). NCBI lineage: Bacteria > Pseudomonadati > Myxococcota > Polyangiales > Polyangiaceae > Sorangium > Sorangium sp. So ce693. Next base: position 6,971,432 of record NZ_CP150347.1, on the reverse strand, counting down.
GGCTGGAGATCATGGGCACCGAACGCACGGCGAGCGCGGCACCCGCCCCCGCCAAGCGTTTCCTCTCCGTCTACACGCCGGGCGGGACGGTGATGAACCGCTGGCGGCCGACCGGCAGCGAGATGAACTTCACCTTGGGGCCCATCCTGTCGCCGCTCGCGCCGGTGCAGGACAAGCTGCTCGTCGTCGACGGCCTCGACATGAAGAGCGCGGTCGGTGAGCAGCACCAGGCCGGGATCATCGCCTGGCTCTCGGGCACGACCCAGGCACCGAACGGCGGCTACGGGGGCGGACCGTCCATCGATCAGGTGATCGCCTCCCGGATCTCCGCCGGTCAAAAGGCGAAGGCGAGCATCGAGATCGCGGTGCGCTGGGCGACGGGAAAGTCCCACGGCCTGCTGTCACCCATGAACGCCGCGAATTTCGAGAGCACCGCGCCGTTCAGGCCGATCGCGCCGCGCCTCGATCCGACGGAGATCTTCACCGACCTCTTCGGCACGCTGGATCCCAGCGCCGGCAACGACGCCGCCCGCCGACTCGCGCGAAAGAAGTCGATCCTCGACTTCCTCGACGGGCGCTACTCCGCCCTGTCCACGCGGCTCGGCGCCGCCGACGCGCAGAAGATCGACCAGCACCTGACGAAGATCCGCGAGATCGAGAAGAGCCTCGACACCGCGGCGCCGGTCGAGACGAGCGCGTGCAAGGCGCCGACGAAGGTCGACACGTCCGACTACAACCCGCGCACGGGGCTCAGCGCGGACAACGACGGCAAGGTCAAGGACACCTCGACCGACGCGGCGATCCCGAAGGTCGGCAAGCTGATGATGGACATGCTGGTGATGTCGCTCGCCTGCGACATCACCGCGGTCGGCACGCTGCAGTGGAGCGACACCGAGGCGAAGCACACCTTCCCCTGGCTCAACCTGAGCGAGCACCACCATTTCTACCAGCACGACGGCGGCTTCAGGGCGGCCGAGTGCGAGCTCATCTGCAACTGGTATTCGAAGCAGCACCTCTATCTCCTGCAGGAGATGGCGAAGATCGACATGGGTGGACACTCGCTGCTCGACGAGAGCGTCGTCTTCTTCGGGTCCGAGCTCTCGGATCCGCCGAGCCACAACAAGTCGAACATGCCGTTCTTGCTGGCCGGCGGCGGCGGCGGTCTGCGCACTGGACGCTGGGTCCGGTACCCCAACCTCTCGCACAACAACCTGCTCGTCTCGATCTTGAACCTGTTCGGCGACAACCGGAACACGTTCGGCGACCCGAAATTCTGCACCGGGCCGCTCACGAACCTGACGTAGCCGTCGCAAGGACAGAGCGCCGGCCGGCGCAAGTTCAACGACGCTGGCCGGCGCGAGCTCAACGACGCTGGCCGGCGCGTTTTCAACGACGCCGGCCGGCGGTCCTCGAGGTACAGGCTGGCGCCGTCACGCGACGCGGCGCGAGCAGGAGGGTCGCACCGGGAAGGCGCGACCGCGACGTCGCCTCACCGCAGCAGATCGCCGATCGCCCCGTACCAGACGTTCGCCATGCGCACGTAGCCGGACTCGTTCGGGTGTATCCTGTCCGGGAGCTCCGCTGTCGGAAACCCGGTGTGCATGTCCACCAGCCTCCGTACCACGCACACCGAAGCGGAGCGCCGCGGGGATGCGAGCTCCGCTGGCGCCATCGAAGTGATCGATCGAGAGCCCCCGAAGAGACACGAGACCTCGCGCCCAGCGCGCTACGGCGCGAGCGGCGCCCCTGCGACCTCGCCGTCGCTCGCGTCTGCGACGATCAGGCGAATGGAATCGGCGCAGAGAGCGAGCCCGATCCCAGGGCCGAAGAGCCAGCGCATGACGGCCTGGTCAGGGGAAAGCGAAAGGCGACCCCGAGACGGACTGTGAGCGCTCACATTGTGGGTGCCAACGAAAATGGACCCGCGCGCGGCCTCTCAAGGGCGAGCTCGTCCCCGGATCGCGCGCTCCAGTCGGCGCGCAGGGGAGGGGCCTCGGTCTCTTTGCCATGCACCCAGGGCGCGCTTCACCGGGCGGCGCGCTTCACCGGGCAGCGCGCGGGCGCTCCGTGGGCCGGAGCGCATAGGCGATGCCGCTCTGCAAGGTGCCCATCGTGACGATGCCGGTGAGGTCGGCGCCGAGATCGATCAGGGCGCGCGCCACCTCGGGGCGGATGCCGGTGAGCACCACGCGCGCGCCGAGCATCTGGGCGGCGCGCGCGGTCCGCGTCAGCGCATCGGCGACGAGCGTGTCGACAGCGCGCACGCCGGTGATGTCCAGGATCGCGGTGTGGGCGCGCTGGCTGCTGATCCCGGTGAGCAGCGTCTCCATGATCTGCCCCGCGCGCGCGCTGTCCACCGTCCCGACGAGCGGCATGACCAGGACGCCGTCGGCGAGCGGGATGAGCGGTGTCGACAGCTCCCTGAGCGCCTCCTGCTGCGCGGCGATGATCTGCTCCTGCAGCGCGGCCCGCTCCGCCTCCGCGCGCCTCAGGTCGGTGTCCTCTCTCACGACGCCGCCGACGCCTATCAGCTCGCCGCGCTCGTTGCGAACCGGGAACTTGACCGTGAAGAAATAGAAATTCTGGCTGCCGTAGTCCAGGACCTCCTGGTACCGCATGGCCTGGCCGCTCGCGAACACCTCCCGTTCCTTCTCCACGATCCGGTCGGCGACGCCGGGCGGCGTGGCGCCGAACTCATGCTCGTCCCTGCCGAGGAACTCGATGACGTGCCGCCCGATGGCCCGCGCATAATGGCGGTTGAGGAACACGTAGCGCCCCTCCGCGTCCTTGATGAACATGACGTTCGGCGAGTTGTCCACGAGCTGCAGGAGCATCCGATAGCGCTCGTGCATCAGGCGCTCTCTCTGCCGGGGATCGTCGCCTTCATCCACGATGGCCGCGATCTCCCGGACGTCGCCTCGCTCATCGCGCAGCACGGCGTAGGTCCACCGGCAGGTGATCGCGTCTCCCTCTCTCGTCCTGCCCACGCTCGTCGTCGTCGCGAAGAGGCTCTCGCCGGGATCGTGGTTGAACGCCTGCACCTCCTCGGGCGACACCGGATCTGCGGCCACGAGCTCGGAGAGCCGGCGGCCGACGGCCTCGCCCTCGCTCCAGCCGAAGAGGCACCTGGCGGCGTCGTTCCAGCGCGTCACGGTGCCATCCACGCGCCAGTGGATCAGCGCCGGCACCTGCGTGGCGCCCAGCGGGAACGGCGCGTCGAGGTACGCCGCCGCCGCGCTGACCAACCCTCTCTCGCGCCCGAGCTCGCCGCGCCGACTGGCCAGCTCATTCTCGAGCTCCTCGACGCGCGCGCGCAGCGCCGCGCACTCGGCCTTGTAGTCAATCTCGTCATCGCCGCGCGCGGTCACCCCGCCCGGCGCGGGGATCCCGCCAAGCTGGCAGGGCCCGCCCGCCGGGCTCCCTGCTTCCGAGTCGTGGTCCCCTCCGGACGCCCCGTTCGCGTCCGCGTGTCCGAACGGTCCGGATGTCCGCTCGCCCCTGTCCCGACCCATGCTCGCTCCTCCCCGCGCTGATCCGCAAGCGCGCCGCCCGTCGTGCCGTAGTGTAACGGTTCCGCACGTCGATCTCGCCAGAAAGTCGACAAGGCCCACCGCGACGCGCACCTGCCGTCCCCCGCGGTGGCGATGGCCAGTGACGAGCGCTGCACCACCTCGCTGGGCCTATCGTCGAGCCGCCGGATCGCGTCAAGGCGCGCGCAGTCGATGGGACCGGAGACCAACTGTGTGAGTGCTCACTTTTTTGGGGGCCAGGCGAGGCTGCACGCCATCGGCGTCTGGCACGGGGGCGGTGGCGCACCTTCCAGGTCCGCCTCGGATTCCGCAGGAGCTCCTGCGGCTCGCGCTCGCCGGGAGCGCCGGTCGTGCGCCGTAGACTCAGTTCACGTTCTTCGACTCGATGGTCCATGCCCGGTCTGTGCACAGGCCGCAGCTCGCGCCGACGAACATGCCCTTGCCGGTCGCCCCCATGTCACCCTTCAGCTGCCAGCCTAGCCAGGCGACGCCGACCTTGCCGAAGACTCCGCCGTTGTCTTGGCCGTACGTGCCGCCGTGGCCCACGTTGGTGCTCGCAAGGACGGCGGGCACGCGGCTGGTGTTCCGGTAGTCCCGGGTCCCGTTCGGGTAAGCGACGTCATCGGGGCCGCCGAGGATGAACGCGATCGGCGCGTGGAGCGCGTCGAGGATCTTCTGATCGGGGTTGATCATCCCGCTGCTCCAGATCACTGCGGTCGTCACGCGCGGGTCGCCGGCAGCACCCTCCGCCATCAGTCCGCCGCAGGACCAACCCATGACCGCGACCTTGTCGGCGGCCAGGTTCCGGTAGTACTGGCTGCAGGCTCGCCCGTTCTCCTTGATCGCCCAATCCAGGGATTCGATCAGGGGCTTTCCCATGGCCTTGTAGTCGTCGACCATTTGCCTCGATCCGGAGCCGTTCGGTTCACCATCGGAGATCACCAGGTACCCGTGAGACGCGAGCTCGCCCAGAAAATCTGGGTTGGTGGTGCCGTTCAAGGAACAGCCGCCCTGCCCCCAGGCAACGATCGGGTACTTGTTGGCTCCGCCCAGGTCCTTCGGCCTGAAGATCGTGCGACCAGACAATCCGGGGTCCTTTTCGACCACGACCTCGTGGGAGCCGGTAAACGCGGCTCCCATGCCCCTCACGTTGACCGGCGTCGGATCGGCGGTCTCGTCCGCGGGGTCACACGTCGCCGCGCCGCCCGCGCCTGCACCACCGGCGCCTGCGCCCGTGCCACCGGCGCCTGCGCCAGCGCCACCGGCGCCTGCGCCGCCATCGCCCGCCGCTCCGCTGGAGCCACCCGCCGCTCCGTCGGAGGCGCCCCCACCCGCCGTGCCACCGGTCGCGCTCACATCGCCGCCGCCGCTGCCCGCGGGCGCAGCGCCTGTGGTCGCAGAGCCGGCAGAGCCCGCGGCTCCGCTCGAGCCCGCCGGAGTGCCAGCGGCCTCCGAGGGCAGCGAGTCGTCAGCACCGCAGCCGAACAGGAGGAGGGCGACGGCTGCTGCCGTTACGTGCGTCGATGCTTGCATGGAGGTCTCCTCTCGCGCGAAGGGGACGCGCGCGACTTGCTCTTCGTCCGCTCACTGGGGTCTTTCGCAGTCGATGTGAGCGTTGGCGATTCTGGTATCGAGTCCAGCGACGCTCACCGCCCGGCGATGCCGCTCAGGCGAGCATGCCGTCGATGGGCCCGGAGCCCTTGCCCTCGCCGAAGTTCTCCGTCCACTCGGTCTTGTCCCGAACGGCGGCGGCGATGAGGCCGTTGAAGAGCCGGTTGTTCGTGACGTCTCCGGCGTCGATGTACGCACCCTGCTTCAGGTAGCCGCCGCCGTTTCCGGCGATGATCGTCGGCACGTTGCGGAAGCTGTGCGACGGGCCGTCCGATACGTGGTTCGTCCACATGACGATGGACTTGTCGAACAGGTCGCGCGCCTTGAAGTGATCGAGGCCGTGGAGCAGCGTCTTCATGCGGAGCACGTCGATCTCGGCGTGTGCTTGCTCGGCCGTCGGGTTGTTGCCCGTAGCGGCGTCCGATTGCACACGATGGCTGATGTGGTGGAAGGGCCACCCGAGCGACGCGTTCGCCGGTACCGAATACTTCGTCCCATCCGTGCCGTCGCCGTGCTGCAGCGTCGCCACGCGGTTGAAGTTGCAGGCGAACGCCAGCGCCACGAGCTCGAGGTGGAGCTTCGCGACGTCCTCTATCATGCCGTTCGTCTTGAACGCGAAGCCGCTCTTGAGCGCATCGAGCTCCGACGTCGAGAGGCCCGCCTGGCTGCAGGAGCTGGCCATCTCGCCCATCGTGACCTCGGCGTCGCGGATGGCCTCGAAATGCTGCTGGAGGCGCTTCTTGTCGGCGGAGCTCAGCGCGGACATGCGCATCAGGCTGTTCAGCTCCTCGCGCACGAAGTCGTTCGCGCTCTTGCGGCTGCGGATGAGCTCCTCGGCGACCTGCGCGCCGTTGCCGCCGCTGCTGCCGCCGCCGCTTTCCGCCAGGCCGACGAGCTTGGCGTAGAGCGTGTACGGGTTGTCGTCCGCAGAACGCACCTGCCCGGCGCCGCCGCCCTTGAAAGAGATGCGCTCTGCGATGTACCCGTTCCTGCGGTTGCCGGCGTAGAGCGTGAGCGGCTCGGCGCCGCCCTCGTTCACCAGCTTGGCGATGACCACGTCCGCGGACACGCCGCCCGAGGATGCGGTGCTGCCGCCGCCCTGCGCCGGGCGCGCGGTGAGCGACTGACACAGGCCCTGCGCGTGGCCGCAGTTGGTGGGGCCCCCCATGGGGAAGTTGATCCCGCGGATGAACAGCAGGTTCGGGGCGTGAGGCGCGAGCACGTGCGTCGCCTTGTCCGTCATGGCGGCGAGCCCGTCGGTGGTGAGCTGGCCAGTCTGGTCCGGGAAGAACTTCTTACCCACCACGCCGCACGCCGCCACGATGTAGAGGCTGAACACGGGCGGGCTGTCCGCGGCCCAGGCGGAGCGCGCCGGCAAACCCTCGAGGAACGGAAGGGCGATGGCGACGCCGCCCGCGCGCAGGAACGCGCGCCGGTTCATGCCGCGCCGGTGCGCGGTGCTCGGAGGAGCGAGGTTCATTGCGATCTTCGGGTTCACAGCGTACCTCCCATGTGAGTCCGGAATGCGTCGTTCTTCACGAGCTCGAGCATCATCTCTTTCACCGAGCCGCTGGCGCCGCGGCTCACCTCGGCGAGCGTCTCGACGAGCGGCAAGTCCGACGGGACGACATCGCGCTGGAGCGCGAAGCTCGCGAGCTTCTTGGCGTAGCAGAGGTGAGCCTGCTCGCCCTCCGCCATGTAGTGCATCAGCTCGCCGGCGTCCCCGAACGACTTGGTCCCTTCGGAGAACGCGTAGACGCCGCTGCTGTCGATCGGCAGACCTCCGTTCTCCTCGTCCCGATATTGCCCCATGCCGTCGAAGTGCTCGAAGGCGAAGCCGACGGGGTTGATGAGCTGGTTGTGGCACGTGCCGCCGCAGCCGGAGGTGAGCCGCGTGATGCGTTGACGGTTCGTCTGCCCGGGCTCGAGCGGCGGGACCGGCGGAATGTTGGGGGCCGGCGCGCCGAGCGGCGCGCACAGCATGTCGAGGTTGATGCTGACGCCGCGGTGGATCGAGTCCGACTCCTCGTTCAGGGCGTTCAGCGTCAGGTAGGGGAGCTGCGAGAAGAAGCCGACGCGATCGGGACCGAGGTCTTGCTCCACCATGCGGCTCCCGCTCGGCGCCAGGCCGTAGAGGCTCGCCATCCCCGGCCCCACGAAGCCCTTGGTGGACGTGAGGATCTCCTTGACCCCGAGACCCTCGGTGAAGATCTTGTCGAAGAACAGGTACGCGCTCTCCTCGTACTCGGCGTTCAACGATTCGTTGTAGTTCGGCACGCCGAGCTTGCTGATCGTGGCGTAGCGATCGAAGTGGAGCAGCTCGCTGTGGAAGTACCGCATGCCCTTGACCGCGGTGGGCTCCTCCAGCATGGTCTTGGCGACCGCGGCGATCGCCTCCGGCGTCGTGAGGGTGGGCGCCTTGTCGAGCAGCTCGTCGCCCGGCGCGGCGTCGCGCAGCCAGAGCGAGAGCTTCGCCGCAACCTCGTAGCCGTCGAGCGGCTTGCGCGTTTCGCCGAGCTCCGTGCGGTAGAGGAAGTGCGGCGACTGGAGCATCGTCCGGATCACGAGCTGCGCGCCCTTGGCGAACGCGCTCTTCGTGCCGGACATCGCCGAGCCGGTCTCGAAGAGCTCCGAGTACCTGGCGATCTCGTCGTCCGTCAGCGGACGGCGATACGCACGGCGCCCCACGGTTTCGATGAAGCCGGTCTCGTCCGTATCCGGGTAGACCTTGGCGAGCGCCGCATCCGAAGCCGTCACCTCCTCGGCGAGCGCCTCCGCCGCCGATTGGTAGTCGGCCCACGAGCGCTGGTTCACGCTCAGCAGGTGCTCGTTGTTCGTGAAGTCCGTGATGCCCGAGACAGGTTTCTCGAACCCGTCGGACATCGACGGAGGAGCGGCGAGATTCAGAACCACCTGCACGCTGCGCGCCCACTGCGAGTTCGTGAGGCGCACGAACCGGTGGTACTGCGGCGCCCCAGGCATGTCGATGCCGCGCGCAACGCCGCCGGTGGGCGGCGGGTCGATGTCGTCCGGCGCGGGGCCGCCGCCCCCGTCCGAATCGCCCAGGGAGCCCGTGCATCCCGCGAGCAAGAGCGCGGTGGCGCAGAGCCCCGCGCTCAGCGCCCGCCTGCGGTATGGCAAGCCGGGCATCGAAAAAGACGGTCGGGTCATCATTGCCTCCTGACCAAGCTCGGGTGACAAGTTAGCTGTTCCAGCTCCGTTACAATGCAACCATCATCCGGTAACTGTCGTGTTCATCTGACGATCGAGGAATCCATGCATCGAAAAGACTACGTTCACTCCACAACAGCGGGGCTCACTTGAGCGACTGGAAGAAGCGCCAGGCTCGCCCGCCCGCGCCGGACGGCACGGAGTGGCCGCCTGGGTGCGTGCAGTACACGAGCGGCAGGCCCTCCTTGCAGCCCTGATACTCGACGCACGAGTCGCCGAAGCTCGACCGCATCGTGGTCGCCTGGCAGCCGTTCCGGCCCCGCCAGAAGTCGCGGGTCGACTGCCCCAGCTGGGGGGACACGGTCGTGTCGGTGTCGCCTTGCGTCTGGATCAGCGCGTGCGCGGCGCTGGCGTCGCTGCACGTGGGCTGCGATGCATTGGGACCCCATCCGGCGACCGGGGCGAGACCGCGGAACACGGACGAACGCTCACAGCCGAGCGTGTTCGTCATGAAGCCACCCTGGCTGAACCCGACCGCGAAGACGCGCTTCGTATCCACGCAGTAGCTCGCCTTGGCGTGCTCGAGCATGGCGTCGAAGAACGCCAGGTCGGCGTCCAAGCGCGCCCTGTTGGCGCTGGGCGGCGGACCGCCCCAGTTGGAGTCTGCAGTACCCCACTGCGATTGGGTGCTCGGAGGCCTGGATTGCCCATCCGCCGGCAAGCCCTGCGGGTAGATGAGCAGCGCCTGGTTGTTGGTCTCCTGGATGAGCTGGAATCCGCTGTTGTCGTGCGCAGCCCACACGTTGTTCATGTTCAGGCCGTGGATACCGAAGACCAGCGGCAGCGGCTTGCTCGGGTCGTAGTTCTCCGGCACGTGAATCAGGTAGTAGCGCGTCACCCCACCGACCGTCAGCGTCTGCTGCGTGCGAGGGTCGGGGCGCGTCACGGCTTTGCCGCAGCCCACCGAGCCGCCGCCGCCAGGGTCCATCGTGCCGCCGTCGCCGGTGCCCGTCGAGCCGCCGTCGCCAGCGCTCGTCGAGCCGCCGTCGCCGGTGCTCGTCGAGCCGCCGTCGCCGGTGCCCGTCGAGCCGCCGTCGCCAGTGCCCGTCGAGCCGGCGGCACCGACGCCGGCCGAGTCGCCGCCCGTGCCGCCGGAGCTGCTCGCGCTCGCGGCCGTGCCCGCGCCGCCGCTCCCGACGGCTCCTCCGCCCGACGTCGCGCTCGAGGTGGTGGGGCCGCTGCTCGTGGATGCGCCGGAAGAACCACCAGCACCCGGGTCGACGGGCTCCGCGTCCGACGAGCAAGCGGCCAGCGCCGTCGCCACGCCCACGGTGAAAAGAACGCTCAGCCCGGAACCAGATCTACGCATAGGGAAACCACCTCGCCAACTGCTGCTCGTCGGTGGCACGGGCGATCGCGGGTCATCCGCCACGCTATCCCGGCCGGTTGATGCGGGCATCATGTGCCGGGCGTCGCCGGGCCGATCAGTCCTCAATAGGTCGAGAACAGGTTCCAGAGGAACTTGGGCGCGAACGCGGGCCAGCCATGATTGGTGTTGCTGTAGTTCGGGTCTCCGTGCTGGCACCAATAGACCGGATAGCCCTCGTCACAGCCCTGAGCCATGACGCAGTTCGAGAGATCGTCCGTGTACCCGTCAACCGGCGTCGTGCTCGCCTCGCAGTGGTTCAGATCGGTGTAGAAGTCGCGCGTCTTCGGGCCGTTGTCCGTCCCGACCACCGAGTCGCGCTTTCCGTGGATGACGACCGCCGTGACCTGCCCGGTACACTTTCGGGTGTCGGCGTTGAGCGGATACTGCTGTACGTTCTTGGTAGCGCACGGGCCGATCGCGCGCAGCTTGTCCGCGTGCTCGCAGCCGAGGATGCTCGAGAAGTCGCCGCCCGAGCTCTCGCCCGCCGCGAACACGCGGGCCTTGTCGATGCAGAGGTTGGCCGTGATCTGATCGTAGAGCGGCTGGAAGAAGGAGACGTCGTTCGCCCCCCAGCCGGAGCTGGGGTTGGCCGGGTGAGGGTAGACGCGGATCCAGGCTTCCTTGGGGCCGGTTGCCTCGAAGCCCGCGTTCTGCTCGGCCCAGTTGATCGGGTTGTTCGTCGGGTTGAACATGATCATCACCGGGTACGGCTTGCTGGCGTCGTAGCCGGTCGGCAGCTTCACGTAGTACTGGTGACCCGACACGGTGAGCGGGCTCTGCGCGCTGCCCGTCTGCGGATTGGCCTTGCCGCAACCCGTGCTCGGCTCCGGGGGCACCTTGCCTCCCATCGATCCGCCCGAACCACCGGCTCCTGGCGAACCACCGCTTCCGCTCGTTCCTCCTTCACCGCCCGCTCCACCCGCGGACGCGCCGCCGTCGCCGGTCGTTGTGCCGCCGCTGGTCGTTGTGCCGCCGCTGGTCGTGGTGCTGCCGCTGCTGACTGAGACAGCGGCCCCGCCCGTCCCGGGGTTGGGGTCGTCGCCTGACGAGCTCGCGCCGCCATCGACGCTACCTCCGCAAGCCGAGAGGGCGCAAGAGCCGGCCAGCGCTGCGAACAATGTGGCTCGAACGAGTGTAGGTTGGTTCGTCATTCGAATACCCAGGCGCGATTTTTCCCTCACCGGCGGTGTTCTACGAGGCGCGCCCGCAGGGTGAGGTTGTTTCCAGTTGATTGAAGGATTCGAGTCCGACGGCAGAGCCAGGATTCAGCGAGCTTGCGCGACTTTGATGTAAACAAGCCGTCTCGCTGGATTTTCACTCGCCGCGCTCGCGGCAAGGTGTTCATTGTGATCGTTCACATCATCGATGTCAACTCCTGTCGACAGGACCGCGGGTATCCTCGATCCCAAGGGAGGACATGGCTGGCGTGGCTCTCCGACGAAGCGGCGCGTCAAGCGGGGGCACCGGCCGCGGACCAGTGGAGGGCGTCAATTTTGTTTGACGCCCAGAATGTGATCGATCACGGTGCGCGCTCGGGGGTCCTGCTGTTTTGCCTTGGCCGTACTGCGGACCGTGCCATTCGTCCCGGGCTCAGGATCGGGCGTCTGCACTGGCTCTTTTCGCTCGGTCGCCGCGGGCGCGAGGAAGGATGAGGTCGCGGCGGCATCGCTCGTTTCGCGCCGGGCGCGAGGCCTCACCTGCGACCTGCGCGCGCACCGCGCTCCGCATCGCGTGATCGCGCAAGACTGCTGACGTCGTATTTGAGCAGGCACACGGGCCCCTATGCGCGAACCGGTGGCCCAGTAACCGGGCTCACAGCGTCGCGCTGGGGGGGCTGCGGGGCTCTGTGGGCGCCGGCAGCTCGCTCGTGCCGTGGACTTGGTTGATATTAGTGCATTTTTCTGCGACCTGTGAACAAGCCATCGAGTCGCGCGCCAAGAGGCCTCGGAGAACCACGAACGCTGAGCAACCCGCCCAGAACGGGCTGATCTCGACCCCGGAGTGAGCATGACGACACGTCGATTCCTCTCGTCACTGGCCTGCATCGGTTGCGCGCTGTCGCTCGCCGCTTGCGGGAGCGATGATACCGGCAGCGGCGCCGCCTCCACCGGCCAAGGTGGCGGCGGCGCCAGCGCGCCGGACGCCGCCTCCAGCGGCCCCGGCGGGGGGGCTCCTGGGGACGCCTCGGCCAGCGCGGGAGGTCAAGCGGGCGCCGGCACGGGCGGCGAGGCGCCCAGCGGCGGGACGACGGCGGCCGGCGGCGAAGGCGGCGCCGCAGGGACGGGCGGGGCGGGCGGTTCAGACGAATTCGAGCCGGTGACCATCTCGTTCGGGACCACGCTCGATCCGCGCACTCAGGTGCTCGAGGCGCGAGCGCTCGCCGAGTCCGTCGCCGATCCCAGCTCTCCGCAGTGGCGCGCCAAAGGCGACCAGCGCAGGACGTACCGCTTTCCAGAGGCGGGCGCCGACGTTCCTTACCGCGTCTGCGTCCCGAATCGCTGGGACGGCACGTCGAAGTTGCCCCTCGTGATGTTCTTGCACGGCGCTTCGAACGACGAGAGCTCGTACCTGGATCAGAACAACAAGCAGATGGTGAATCTGGCCGACCAGCATGGCGTGCTCCTGGTCTCGCCGCTCGGCTATCAGGGCGCCTACGGCAACTTCCTGCGGCTGCCGGCCGTGTTCGGGCAACCCGAGGAGGCGGAGAAGCTCCTGGCCATGCGTACGCCCGAGCGAGAACGCGACCAGGAGCTCAGCGAGAAGGACGTCATCAACGTCCTGGAGCTGGTGCTGCACGAATACCCGATCGATCGCAGCTCGATGTTCCTCACCGGACACTCGATGGGGAGCGGTGGCACCTGGTACATCGGCGCGAAGTACGCCGACTACTGGAAGGCGCTGGCGCCCATGTCCGGACCCTTCGTCCAGGAGTCGGGCTATCCGTGGGACCGGCTGCGCAATGTGCCCATCTTCGTGACGGAGGGCACCCGCGGCACGCCTTCCCTCACAGGGAGCCACGCGCTGCGCGACTGGATGATGGCTGGCGGTTACACGATCACGTACAAGGAAGTCGACGCGGACCATCCAGGGATGGTTCCGCTCGTGCTGCCCGACGTCTTCGACTTCTTCGACCGTCAGTAGCCTCCGCGCTCCTCGCGCGCCTTCACGTCGCTCGGAGTAAGTGGCGGCGCTCTCCGCATGCGCGCCGCCGCCGGAAAGTTCCAGTTCTCACGGCCCCACGTCCGTGTCAGCGTCCTTCCTCGGGCCAGAGGACAGCCGCGGGCGGGTCGATTGGGTTTGACATCGATCATGTGATCGCTCACATTGCCCCGGAGCAGTATCCTTTTCCTTCGCCTTGGGTGGGTCGTCGTGCGGACCGAGACCTTCGTCCTTCGATGGATCTCGGCGCCTGTGCCGTTCGCTCGGCGGCGCGCCGCGGGCGGCGGATCGGCGCACCGCACGTCGCCGGCTGTCGGGCTGCCCCCTCGAGACCGCGCGATCTCTCGTGATCCTGTTCGTGAGTCAGCTCACGAGTTCTCGTCGTGGTTGAATCGTCCAGCGTTGAACGGTTGCGGACCGCATGCAACAGGCAAGATCGACCCGCGCTCGATGACGGAGTGAACAGGACGATTTCCGTTGGATGGTAGGCGCACTGACAGCCACGCTGAGCTGGCCGCTCGGTCGCCAGCTTTGACCAGGAGAGGGAGAGAGGGATGACCCGACCGTCTTTTTCGATGACCCTCCTGTCACGCTGGAGGCGGGCGCTGTGCGGTACGGCGCTCCTGCTCGCGGGGTGCACGGGCTCCCTGGGCGCCGAGGACGAGGGCGACGGCCCGTCGCCGGGCGGCGCGGCGGCGTTGCAGGTCGCCGAGCGGAGCATGTTCCCGCGGCTGAGCCACGCGCAGTGGGAGAACACGGTGCGCGACCTCCTGCGCCTCGACGACAGGCCCGGTCTCTCGGCGTCCTTCACGAGCGATCCGCTCGGCGGCGTGTTCGACAACAACGAGGCTGCGCTGCTGGTGACACCCGGCCTCTGGAGCGACTACCAGCGCGCCGCGGAGGAGCTCGCGGCGATGGTGACCGCCGACGAGGGCAAGCTCGGAAGGCTCGTGCCCGCGGACCTGCCGGCCGAGCCGGAGGCGCGGGCGCAGGCGTTCGTCGAGCGGTTCGGCGAGCGGGCTTTCCGGCGCCCCATCACGGACGACGAGCGGGGTGCGTACCTCGCGCTGTTCCACGGCGGCAAGGAGCTCTTCGAGGGCGAGGAGCCGTTCGCCGCCGGCGTGCGCGCGGCGCTCGAGGCGTTTCTGCAGTCGCCCCATTTCGTCTACCGGGTCGAGCGCGGCGCCGGGCCGGCGAGGGGCGGGCTCATCCCGCTGAGCGGCCATGAGATCGCGGCCAAGCTCTCGTACCTCTTCTGGAACACGATGCCCTCCGACGAGCTCCTCGAGGCGGCGAAGGCGGGCGAGCTCTCGACCCGCGAGGCCGTCCGCGCCTACGCCGGGGGGATGCTCGAGGATCCGCGCGCCCGCGAGGTCGTCCGCGCGTTCCACCGGCAGCTCTACGATTACGAGCAGTACCACGACCTCAACAAGGACCAGGCGCTCTACCCCGAGTTCGTCCCCGAGATGGGCGACGACATGCAGCGCGAGGCAGAGCTCTTCGTGGATCATGTCGTCTTCGAGAGGGAGGGTGGCCTCACGGAGCTGCTCACCTCGCGCACCGCGTTCGTGAACGACCACCTCGCGGCGGTCTACGGCGTCGAGGGCGACTTCTCGGACGAGTTCGAGCAGGTGGAGCTCGACGACGCCGAGCGCTCGGGGCTGCTCACGCGCCTCGGCTTCCTCGCGGCGAAGGCGACGGCGCGGCAGCCGGACTCGATCCACCGCGGCGTGTTCGTGAACCTCCGGATCCTCTGCGCGGCGCTGCCGCCGCCGCCCGACAACGCGACCTCGCTGCCGCCGGGCGAGCTCGCGACCAACCGCGAGCGCGTCGAGGCGCACACGGGCAAGGGGACGTGCGGCGCGTCGTGCCACGGGGTGCTCATCAACCCCGCAGGGTTCGCCTTCGAGCACTACGACGCGATCGGCAAGTACCGCACGACCGACAATGGCGCGCCCGTCGACTCCGCGGACGTGTACACGCTCGGCGGCCAGCCGAGGAGCTACGCGGATGCGGTCGAGTTCAGCCAGCTCCTCGCCGAGAGCGGCGAGGCGCACGCGTGCTACGCGCAGCGCTGGATCGAGTTCTCCCACGGCCGCGGCGTGCGCGCGGAGGACCGCGCGCTCGTCAAGGAGCTCGGCGAGGCGTCGCGCGGCGGCGCCGCGACCAAGGAGCTCCTCCTCCAGATCGTCTCTTCGGCTCCGTTCCTCGCTCGAGTTCCCGCGGAGGCGCCATGATCACCCGACGACGTGTGCTTCGAGGCCTCTTTGGCGTCACGGTGGCGCTCCCGTTCCTGGAGACCTTCGCCTCGCGGCGCGCCTCGGCCGGCACGGGCGACGTGCCGCCCTTCGCGATCTTCATGCGCCAGGCGAACGGCGTGGCGCAGGCGACGAACGACGAGCCCGAGATGTTCTGGCCCAGCGAGACGGGCGCGTTGACCGCCGCGTCGATGGAGCGGGACAGCGACCGCGCTGTCAGCGAGCTCAAGGACCACGCGAGCAAGCTCATCATGCTGCGCGGCGTGGATTTCGCGTTCAAGGGCAACGGGTGCGGCCACTCCGGCGGCGGCAACCAGTGCCTCACGGCCGCGCGCGTGTCGGACCAGCCGGCGGGCAACGAGTCGCTGGCGATGGGTGAGTCGATCGACAACCGCATCGCGACCGAGCTCAACCCGGCGGGCGTCGAGCCGCTGACGCTTTATGCGGGCAGGATGGCCGGGTACATCAACGAGGTGCTCTCGTACCGCGGGCCGAAGCAGCTGCGCGCCGCCGAGCGCAACCCGGCCAACGCGTACCAGAAGCTCTTCGGCCTCGCCGACGTGGACACCGAGGTCCAGCAGTCGCTGGTCGAGCGTCGGACCAGCGTCAACGACCTGGTGCGCGGGGAGATGAAGGCGCTCATGAGCCGGAAGGACATCAGCAAGAGCGATCGCGAGCGGCTACAGCTCCACTTCGACAGCATCCGCGACCTCGAGGTCGCGCTCGCGTGCAAGCTCCCGGAGATGCAGGTCGACGAGATGGAGGCGATCTCGCCGAACGTCGGCAAATCCGAGAACGTGGAGGCCGTCACGCGGATGCAGATGGACATCATCGCGCTCGCGATGGCGTGCGGCGTCACGCGCGTGGCGACGCTCCAGGTGGGTGACGGCAACGACGGGACCGAGTACACGATCCACGGCGTGCGGCAGAAGAGCTACCACAAGATCTCCCACCGCATCGACAGCGACGGCACCTCGGGCCCGCCGATCGAGGGCGCTCAGGAGCTGCACCACCAGATCGACCGGATCCACGCGCGGCTCTTCAAGTACCTGCTCGATCGGCTCTCGTCGTACGAGCTCGGCTCGGGGACGCTCCTCGATCACGGCGTGGCGGTGTGGCTCAATGACAACGCCGACAAGTACCACGGGTACCGGAAGGTCCCGTACATCCTCGCCGGCGGCGCCGCGGGCTACCTGAAGACCGGCCAGTTCGTCGACGTCAAGATCACCAACAACAAGCTGCTCAACACGATCGGCGCGGCGGTCGGGTGCACCAACGGCCAGGGGGGCCCGCTCGACGACTTCGGCGATGAGAGCCTCGAAGGTGGGCTCGTCGCCCCGATCATCGCCTGAAGAAGCAAAGAATCCAGACGTTTCGGAGCTCGATCCGCTGCCTGTCGGCTCTCTGCTCAAAGCATCCCCATCTTCAATCGTTCAACTTGCGGAAATCCAACATGAATAAGAACCGTTCTTCTCGATGGCTGCGCGGTACGACGTGGATCGCGCTCGGGCTCGCGACTCTCGCTGGATGCTCCGATGCGGGCGAAGGTGATGGCACGGGCGGCGCGGGAGGAGCTGGCAGCACGACCAGCGCCGGCACGACCAGCAACGGCACGACGAGCGGCGCCACGACGAGCGGCGCCACGACGAGCGGCGCCACGACGAGCGGCGCCACGACGAGCACCGCCACGACCAGCGCCAGCACCGGCGGATCAAACGAAGGTGGCGGCGGTGCGGACGCGTCGACCAGCGTGTCCACCAGCGCGTCCACCAGCGCGTCCACCGGAGCCGGCGGCTCCGAGCCCACGGGGAAGTTCGTCGGCAACATCACGACGCGCGGCGCCGTGCGCGACGGCTTCGCGAAGTACTGGAACCAGATCACGCCTGAGAACGAGGGGAAGTGGGGCGAGGTCGAGAAGAGCCGCGGGAACAAGGACTGGAGCAAGCTCGACAGGATCTACAAGTACGCGCAGGACAACAACATCATCTTCAAGCACCACGTCTTCGTGTGGGGCTCCCAGCAGCCCAGCTGGGTCGGGAGCCTCCCCGGCAACGAGCAGCAGGCGGCCGTGCGGGACTGGATGAAGTCGTTCTGCGAGCGTTACCCCAAGACGAAGTACATCGACGTGGTCAATGAGCCGCCGCCCCACACCACGCCGTCCTACAAGAACGGCATCGGCGGAGACGGCGCCAGCGGCTGGGACTGGATCGTCAACTCCTTCAAGTGGGCCCGCGAGTTCTGCCCGAACGCGAAGCTGATCCTCAACGACTACAACAACATCGAGTATCAGAACGACCACAACAACTTCATGAAGATCGCGAGGGCGGTCATCGCAGCGGGCGCCCCGGTCGACGCCATCGGCGCGCAGGCCCACGACGCGTACAAGATCAACACCAACACCGTCAAGGGCTTCATTGACCAGCTCGCCTCGCTGGGCAAGCCTGTGTACATCACCGAGTACGATATCGGCGAGGCGAACGACAACAGGCAGAAGCAGATCATGGAGGAGCAGTTCACGATGTACTGGAACCACCCCTCGGTCCAGGGCATCACCTTGTGGGGTTACATCGTCGGCACCACCTGGCGGGACAACACCGGCATCCAGTATGACGACGGCAGGATGCGGCCGGCCATGCAGTGGCTGATGGACTTCCTGGATCGCGGGTGATTCATGTCACGCTCGAGCGTTGATCCCCGCTCGTACAACGGACTCGAGCAGGCCGACGCCAGCCTGTGCGTCGGCAAATCGCGGATCTTCGCGATCATGACCTGAAATCCTCACGACGTCTGGGATTTCCTTACGCAGTTCTGAGCTGAGGGTTCAACGACGGCGCTCGGTGCGCGTCGTCGGAGAGTAGCCGGGCTGGAGAGCTGGAGCGTCGTCTGCCGCCGATGTTCACCTTCCGCGGGAGACGATCGCTGCCAGCTCGCCCAGCCGGCTGTCTCTACGACGAACCACTCGGCGGGAGGCGCCGGGGCGCCATGGACCCAGCGACCCACGACATCGGCAATGCCTGACATCCTTCAGGAGAGCAGCAAGGATTCAAGAATGGCAACGAACACGATACCCTTCCAACGTAAGCTCTTCGGGGCGGCGTTGTTGCTTTGCGGCGCGACCGCGCTTCCGTCCGTCTCCCTGGCGGACAATCCCGTCGTACAGACCAATTATACCGCGGATCCGGCTCCCATGGTCCACGGTGACACGGTGTACCTCTACACCGGACACGACGAAGACAGCGCCACGGACTGGTTCGGGATGAACGAATGGAGGGTGTATTCCTCCAAGGATATGGTGAACTGGACGGATCACGGGTCGCCGCTGAAATTCAGCGATTTCAGCTGGGCAAAGGGAGACGCGTGGGCCGGCCAGGCCATCCACAGGAACGGGAAATTCTACTACTACGTTCCTGTCACGAGCCGCTCGCTGAACAGGATGACCATCGGCGTGGCCGTGTCGGACAGCCCCACCGGTCCGTTCAAAGACGCCGTGGGGCGGCCGTTGATCACCGCCGATTGCGGAGACATCGATCCGACGCCGTTCATCGACGACGACGGCCAGGCTTATCTGTACTGGGGAAACCCGAGCGTGTGCTACGTGAAGCTGAACGAAGACATGATCTCCTACCAGGGAGACGTCGTTCGCGTGCCCATGACGGCGGAGAGCTTCGGGCAGCGCACCGGGAAGGACGATGGTCGCCACAAGACCAAGTACGAAGAAGGTCCATGGCTCTACAAGCGCGATGGGCTGTACTATCTGGTGTACGCGGGGGGCCCTATCTCGGAGTACATCGCCTACTCGACGAGCAGCAAGCCCACCGGGCCGTGGACCTACCGGGGGGTCATCATGCCCACGGAGGGCAGCAGCTTCACCAACCACGCGGGCGTCATCGACTTCAAGGGGAGCTCCTACTTCTTCTATCACAACGGCGCCTTGCCGGGCGGTGGCGGGTATCACCGCTCGGCCGCCGTCGAGCGGTTCACGTTCAACGCCGACGGCACATTCCCGACGATCAAGATGAGCAAGGAGGGCCCGCCCGGCGTCGGCAACCTGAATCCGTATGTCATGACGGAAGCGGAGACCATCGCCTGGGAATCCGGGGTGGAGACCGAGGTATGCGGCGAGGGGGGAATGAACGTCGGGTCGATTGAAAACGGCGACTACATCAAGGTGAAGGGCGTCGATTTTGGCACCGGCGCGGTGTCCTTCGATGCGAGGGTGGCCTCGGCGAACGCTGGCGGCAGCATCGAGCTGCGCCTCGACAGCGCGACCGGCACGCTGGTGGGGACCTGCATGGTCGAGGGTACCGGCGGCTGGCAGACCTGGGTCACCACGTCCTGTGCCGTCGACGGCGCGACAGGGATACACGATCTGTACCTCAAGTTCACCGGTGGGAGCGGTTTCCTGTTCAATGTCAACTGGTGGAAGTTCACTCCGCTCGACGCCCCGGATCCCGATCCGACGGGCGCCGGGGGCGCTGGCGCCGGGGGCGCTCCGGACGTGGGTGAAGGGGGAGCGGCGGGCAGCGGCGGAGCGGGCGGGGGTGTGAGCAGCGGCAGCGCAGCGACCACCGGCAGCGGAGCCACGGCGGGCAGCGGAGCCACGGCGGGGAGCGGCACGGGCGGCGCTGGCGGTGCGACCGCTGGCGGCGCCAGCGGCGACGAGGGCGGGTGCGCCTTCCGGGTCCAATCCGGGCCCAGCTCCCCCGCGGGCGCGCTCGCAGCCTTGATCGCGCTGGGCGCGGTCGCCGCGCGGCGGCGGCGTGCCCGAGAAGCCGGGCGGAGCGGCGCCGCCGCGAATTGACGGTCTAGTGCAATCATTGGAGGTTTGATCATGTTCACGAGAGTTCGCTCAGGTTCAATGCTCGCCGCCGCCTCGCTGGCGCTCGCTTTCAGCTCGACCGCGGCCGCGAAGCCCTACAAGGGCGCAGAGGTCTACTCGTCCCAGAGCTATCTTCAGGGTCGCATCGAGATGCGCATGCGCATGTCGCGCGGGAGCGGCATCCTGTCGACCTTCTTCACCTACAAGAACGGCTCCGAGATGTCCGGCGCGTTCTGGGAGGAGATCGACATCGAGGTCTTCGGGAAGGACAACGCCCGGAGCTGGCAGTCCAACATCATCACCGGGATGGGCACGAGGGTGACGTCGGAGCAGGTGCACAACGCGGGCGTCTCCCTCGCGGACGCCTATCACACCTACGCGCTGGAGTGGACGCCGGACTACGTGGCGTGGAGCATCGACGGGCGAGAGATCAAGAGAACGACGGGGGCGCAGGTGACCGCCCTGAAGAATCCCCAGTCTTTTCGCTTCAACACGTGGTCCTCCGACGCCACCGAATGGGTCGGAGCGTTCGACGATTCCGCCCTCCCGCAGCACCAGTTCGTCAACTGGATCAAGTATTATCGTTACAACAACGGGAACTTCGAGCTCGCGTGGCAGGACGACTTCAACTCCCTGGACAGCACGCGATGGAGCAAAGGGGACTGGACGTTCGACGGGAACCGCGTGGACTTCGACCCGCAGAACGTGACGGTGAAGGACGGCACGCTGGTGCTGTCGCTGACGCGGGAGGGGCAGACCGGGTTCACCGGAGCTGTGCCCCGCGATGAGGACACCGGGGCGGGCACCGGCGCGGGCGCGGGCGGGGCAGGGGCGACAGCCAGCGCCTCCAGCAGCGGCGCGGGCGGGGCGGAGACGACGGCGAGCTCCTCCGGCAGCGGCGAGGGCGGGGCGGAGGCGACGGCGAGCTCCTCCGGCAGCGGCGAGGGCGGGGCTGCGACGGCGAGCTCCTCCGGCAGCGGCGAGGTCGGGGCCACGACGGGGGCCAGCGCCTCCGTGGGCGCCGGCGCGACGGGCCAGGGAGGTGGGAGCGACGGAACGATGCCGAACGACGAGTCCTCCGACGGAGGCTGCGGGTGCGTCGTCGCCGGAGCCAGCGCCACGACGAGCTCGTGGGCCGCAGCGCTCGCCCTGGGGCTCTCCGCCCTGGCGATGCGACGGCGCCGGCCCCGCGGCTGACCTCGCAAGACGCTCGAAGGCGCCGCGGGGCGGGGGGCTCGCCGCCGCGGCCGTTACGACACCGCGCGCCGCGGGGCGCGGCGAGTCCCACCCTCCAGGCGTCCGGCCGGGGATCCGGAGCGAGAGTTCAACGCGGCGGACCCTTCTCTGTATTTCCATTCTTCCCGGCAAGGCACGGGCGGACCTGGTGAACGCACATCGGGTATGTAGTTGACCGAAGCTGGCGGATCCTTCTGATGGTGGCCACGCCTGGTCGCCCGCAGGTTGTTCGGCAAGAAGGGCGGCAGAATGCCGCGGAGCTGAATAGCCGATCCTGACTCGCCGACGGGTGGAATCTAGCCGGCCTGAAGAACATCAGCCCGAGGGCACAGGTCCTGTGCCCGGCCGGGCGCTTGGCCGAAGACTCCCTCTGGGCTCGGCGCCACACGAAGGAGAGAGGACCGTGAAGAACGAGATCGCTGGCATCCGCATCCCTGACAGCCACCTGGCCGCGGAAGCGACCGAGCTCGCGCGGGACATGTCGGCGCCCTTCCTCTTCAACCACCTCATGCGCACGTACATCTTCGGCGCGCTGCTGGCGAAGCGGCGCGGGCTCGAGCTCGATCTCGAGCTGTTCTACCTCGGGGCGGCGCTCCATGACCTCGGCCTGGCCGAGAGGTTCCGGGGCCCGGAGCGGTACGAGGTCGAGGGCGCAAACGCGGCGAGCGAGTTCCTGAAGCAGCACGGCGTGCCCGAGGAGGCGATCGGCGTCGTGTGGGACGCGATTGCGCTGCACACCGTGAGGGGGGTCCCGCCCTACAAGCGGCCCGAGGTGGCGCTGCTCCACGTCGGAACCATCATGGACATCACCGGCAAGGACTTGAAGGAGCTCTCCGCGGACGAGGTGGATGAGGTGCTCCACGCGTACCCGCGTCTCGATTTCAAGCGCGCATTTCCGCAGGCGATCGCTGATATGCTCGCCAGCAAGCCCGAGACGGCCTTCTACAACTTCACGGCCGACATCGCCGAGCGCCTGGTCCCGGGCTTCCATGCCCCCAATTTCTACGACGTCATCCTGGCGGCGCCGTTCAAGGAGTGACCGGACCCAGCGCGTCGAGATCTGTAGTCAGTCAATCACACACCCTCGGCGGCCCGCTCGTCATCGACCGGTGTCTCTGGCGGGATTTCTGGCGCGCGGAGCTAGATCTTCTCCCAGCGCCTGCTCTCGGCGGAACGGAAGAGCGCGTCGATGACCCGCATGTTGCCGACCGCGACCTCGATCGAATTCTCGACGGGGCCGCCCGTGCGGATGGCGCGCGAGAACGCCTCGCTCTGCAGGTGGTACTGGTCGACGACGGGGAACGAGGTGACCTTGGCCGAGCTGCAGTTCAGCGTCGAGCCGTCATCGAGGAAGATCTTGCACGGCTGGTCGGCGGGGGCGTTGAACGGGATCTCGATCTCGATTCGGCCCTTGGTCCCGAGCGCGTTCACGCGCTGGTAGGCCACCGCCTGCGTGCTGCACGTGAAGGTCAGGTGCGCGCCGCCGTAGTCGAGCAGGCCCGAGGTCAAGCGATCGGTGCCGAACTCGGGATCGCGCTCGACGAGCACCATCGCCCGCACGGGCTCGCGCCCGAACAGCAAGCGCGACGTGTTCACCGCGTAGCAGCCGATGTCGTAGAGCGCGCCGCCCCCGACTTGTTCCCTGTTGCGGATGTTGGTGGCGTCGCGGTTGAAATATGAGAACGCCGCCTGGACGCTGACCAGCTCGCCGATCCGGCCGCTCCGCACCCACTCCCTGGCCTGCTGCCACTGCGGGTGGTAGCGGATCATGAACGCTTCGGCGATCCGCTTGCCCGTCTCGTGCTGCACGTCGACCAGCGCCGCGGCGTCCTTGGCGCTGAGCGCTATCGGCTTCTCGCACAGGACGTGCTTGCCGGCGCGGGCGGCGCGCGCCGTCCACTTCACGTGCAGGTGGTTGGGCAGCGGGTTGTAGACGGCCTCGATCTCCGGATCGTCGAGCAGCTCATCGTAGCTGCCGTACGCCTTCGGGATCCCGAGAGGCTGCGCGGCGGCGCGCGCCTTGTCGATGTCGCGCGATGCCAGCGCGGCGATCTGGGTCAGGGGCCCTCGCTTCATGCTGGGCAGGCTGACCTTCAACGCGAAGTTGCTCGCCCCGAGGACGCCCCAGCGCACGGGGGTGATGGATTCGCTCGACTTCGGATCTTGTGCAGATGTGGACATGGGCACCTTGCAGCGCGCGACGCGGGTGGCCGACGGCGCGTCTATGAACGCTCGACGTGAATCGACCCGACGGGTAGGGCCAGGGCCTCGAAGCTGGAAGGAGCGCGCGCGCCCCGCGCGAGGAGCGGAGAGGGCGAGAGGAGGGGGCGGCGCCTCGGAGGGGGTGTCACCGTGTTTCGCGGCGTACTCTGCCTTGTACAGAACCGCCTTGATCCAGCCCCTGCATCGGACAGGCTTGCTGTCCTTTGGCGCCGCAGCCGAAATCCTTCCCGTCGGCAACCGGTGCAGGGACGTCCGCCGTCCCGCCCGCGGCCCACGCTGCGCCCGCAAAGCCGCCTGCAAACCCGCATGCAAAGCCAGTGCCGACGCTCACCATCACGGCACCCATCAGCTTCACGCTCATCCACATCCGACGTCTCCTGGTCAGGGAGGGGGCAAGCTCGGCCGCATGATCGCAGCTCGGACACAGATTGTGATCGTTCACATGGCGGGGTCAATCAAAAATTGACCGACGCGCAGCCACGCTCGGCCTCGAGCGACGCGGGCGGCGACGCGTGGCGGTGGCCGGCCGCCGCCACGCGTGAGCTGTCCTACGAGCCTGGCTTCTGCGAGGCTGTAGGTTTCACGGAGCCTGGATGGTGCTGTTGCGCAGCACCGGCGCGGTCTCGACCAGGATGCGTGCGGCTCTGGAGGGCCCCGCCAGCGTCGTCCCAGCTCGGGATCGAGGGGGCCCGCGTGCCGGTCGATTGGCGTTGACTCCTGAAATGTGATCGTTCACATTCGGCTCAGGGGTATCCTTTCGCTTCGCCCTCGGTGGGCGTCATGCGCGCCGAGACCTTCGTCTTCTGATCGGTTCCGGTGTCGATTCCGTTCGTTCGGCCGTCGCGGAAGCGGTTGCCGATCGATGGTGCTTGGCGTTTCGCCAGAGGCGATTCACCAGAGGCCACGACAAGCTTTGCTGATTCGACGGCTGTCGTGATGCCCTAGGTGCTGTCAGCTGGAATTTTCTCGGGAGCCCGGCGAGGCGGCCGGATGGCAACTTCGGGGGCGGCGTAACCTAGGTTGCGGCGGGCCATGCCTCAGCCCCTCCTCGGGCGCAGCAGTGTCATCACAGCGGCCCGGTCCGGTATCAGGTGCTCCAGGTTCCGTCATGCCGGGCGAGCTTGGCTCGGCGATGCGAGCACCTGCTCCGGGGCATGGTCGCGAGATGTGGGTTACCGCGCGTCGTCATCCCCTTGCATTATCGGAGAGCAAGATGAAGAAGCCGTCGTGGCACGAGCTCCGTTCCTCAAAAGAGATCGCCGCCGTTTGCGCGCTCGCGTTCGCGGCCGCGTGCACGGGCGCGCTGGGTGACCCGACGGAGGGCGCTGGGGCATCCTCCAGCGGGGGAGATGGAACGTCGCCGGGCTCGGACTCGGACCCGCCGCCGTTCCAGCCCGCGGCCGGGATGCTGCGCCGTTTGACGAGAACGCAGTTCCGCAACGCCGTGCACGACATGTTGGGCGTCGAGGTCGATATCAATCAGCTCGACGCCGACAGCTGGAACGGGAATTTTGCGGTCATCGGCGCATCGACCGTCGTGACCTCGGAGCGAGGCGTCGAGCAGTACCACGCGGCCATCGAGAGCGCCGTCGACGCGGTGTTCGCGGATCGCGCGAAGCGGGACCAGTTCATCGGCTGCGCGCCCAGCGGCGCGGAGAACGACGCTTGCGTGCGCGGCTTCCTCCAGACGCTCGGGCTTCGAGCGTGGCGCCGCCCGCTCGAGGCCGCCGAGCTCGACCGACTCGCGGCCGTCGCCGCGAAGGCCGCGACCGAGCTCGAGAGCCCCGTCGAGGGGGCTCGCTGGGCGACCGTGGCCCTCTTCACCTCTCCGAACTTCCTGTATCGCCCGGAGCTCGGGGCGCCGAGCGCCGACGGGTCGCTTCGCTTGACGGGCTACGAGATGGCGTCCCGGCTCGCGTTCCTTTTGTGGAACAGCCTGCCGGACCAGGAGCTGCTCGACGAGGCCGCGAGCGGGGCGCTCGGAACGGTGGAGGGGATCCGCGCGGCGGCGACGCGGCTGCTCGAGACGCCTGCCGGGCGCGAGGCGGTCGGCGCCTTCGCCGAGGAGTACATGCGGCTCGATCGGATCGGCACCCAGGCAAAGGACTCGGGGCTCTTTCCGGAGTACAACCCCGCGCTGCAAGCGGCGATGGTCCGCGACATGCGAGGCACCTGGGAGGTCCTCGCGTTCGACGATCAAGCGAGCGCGCTCGACCTGTTCTCGACCACGAAGGTCGTCGTCAACAGCGACCTCGCCCAGCTCTACGGTCTCGACACCGCCGGCCTCGGCTCGGGCGCCTTCGAGGTCCGCTCGTTGCCCGCGGACGGCCCGCGCATCGGGATCCTCAGCAAAGCGGGCTTCCTCTCGCAGTTCGCGAACCAGAAGGAGGGCTCTCCCACCTTGCGCGGCAAGTTCATGCGCGACGCCCTCATGTGCACGCCCATCCCGCCGCCGCCCGGCGACGTCGCTCTCGAGCTCCCGGAGCCGCCTGCAGACAAGCCCCTCACGAAGCGTCAGCGGCTCGAGATCCACCGGACCGAGCCCACTTGCGCCGGCTGCCACTCGTACATGGACCCGCTGGGCCTGCCGCTCGAGACCTTCGACGCGATCGGCCGCTTCCGCACGACCGACCACGGCCTGCCGATCGACCCGAGCGGCGAGTTCGACGGGCAGCCGGTCGCCGACGCGCGTGCGCTCGGCCTGACCCTCAGCGCGGACGCCTCCGTCGCGGAATGCCTCGTCCGCAAGTACTACACGTATGCAGCGGGTCACGAGGAGAGGAAGGTGGACGCGAGCGTGCTGAACGCGCTGACCGCCTCGTTCGAAGGGTCGGGGTACAAGCTGCGCGAGCTGGTCCTCGACGTCGTGACCAACGACGCTTTCTCGTCCGTCGCCCCCCAACCCTGATCGCAGGTACCCCAATGACGAACAAAGCCTTGAACCGACGAACTGTTCTCCGGGGCATTCTGGCGACGGGCGCCGCCGTCACGATCCCGCTCCCCCTGCTCGAGATCATGCTGAACGAGAGCGGCACGGCGCTCGCGCAGACGAAGACGCCGGTCTCGCCGCTCTACGTCACGTGGTTCTTCGGGAACGGCACGCTTCCCGGTCGCTGGAAGCCGACGCGCACGGGCTCCGGTCAGGCCTGGGATCTCAGCCCCGAGCTCCAGCCCCTCGCGGACCTCAAGTCGTACCTCACGGTGATCAGCGGCCTCGAGAACAAGCTCGTGGTATCCGGCGTCGAGCACCCCACGGGGTCGGCGGGGGCCACGACCGGCGCGCCGCTCAGCGGGAACGCCGTGCGGGCCGCGTCCATCGACCAGGTCGTCGCGAACGCCATCTCGGCCGGGGCGCCGTACCGCTCCCTCGAGCTGGGATTGACGCCGGCGACGCCGGGCGGCCCTCAGGACTCGCTGCACACCGTCTCGCACAAGGGGCCGAACGCGCGCAACAACCCGGAGTTCGATCCGAAGGCCGTGTTCAATCGATTGTTCATGAGCGGCTTGCCCGAGCCCAGCGACGACGGCGCGGCTCAGGCCACGAAGATCGCGAACGTCCGGAAGAGCGTGCTCGACTCCATCCTGCAGGACGGCGCGAGCCTGAAGGAACGGCTCGGGGCGGCCGACAAGCATCGTATCGAGGAGCACCTCGAGTCGATCCGGGCCATCGAGCAGCGCCTCGAGACCATGCCGTCCGGCGGCGATCCGACGGCAGCGTGCAAGAGCCCGACGGCCCCCACCGTCGGCAAGGATTCGCAGAGCGAGGCGCCCCCTGCGGTGAACACCGCCATGGTCGAGCTCTCGGCGCTCGCGCTCGCGTGCGAGAGGACCCGCGTGCTCTCGTTCATGTTCTCGCTGCCCGCCGCGCACGTCTACTACCGGCACCTCGCGCAGGACATGAACGACGACTTCCACGACACCATCTGCCACGGAGACGCCGGGGACCAATCGAGTCAGCCTCGCGTCGACAAGGGCGTGATCTACACGATGCGCTGCCTGAACGAGTTCTTGACGAAGCTCAAGAACACGCCGCACGGCAGCTCGAACCTGCTCGACAGCTCGCTCGTGTACGTCACGTCCGACACCGCGTGGGGCAAGGTGCACACGAGGACGGAATGGCCGGTGCTCTTCGCGGGGAAAGCCGGAGGGCGGCTGCGCGGCGACGAGCATCGCAACTTCCCCGGCGACAACCTGAGCAAGGCGCTCCTGACGGTCGCCCAGGTCATGGGCGTGAACGTGACGGAGATCGGCATCGACGCGGGGCGGGTCACGTCACCGCTCGCGGGCATCCAGGTCTGAGCGCGGCGTCGCGGCGCCTGGAAGAGGCGCTCGCCGACCTGCCCGCGCTACCGCATCGTCCCCAACCTAGGATACTGGTTCTATGAACTCGATTTCATCGTTCGCTACAGCGCGGCTCGTCTGCGCGAACCGCACCGCCATCGATGACCCTGGTCCGAGCCCCGATACCGTGGGGATGCGGAGTATCTGCGCAACGCCGGCGATGGCTCTGCTTGCGCTGCTGCTTACGGTCGCCGGATGCAGCAGCACCGAGACGGGCGGCGCGGGGGGAGCCGGGGGAACCGGGGGAGCAGCGCCGGGCGATTCCGGTACGCATGACGCCGCGTCGGGCTCGGGCGGCGGCGGTGGCTCGGGTGGCGACGGCGGCTCCGGCGGCAGCGGTGGCTCGGGCGGCGGCGACTCGGGCGGCGGCGGCGGCTCGGGCGGCGGCGGTGGCTCGGGTGGCGGCGACGCCGCTCCAGATCTCGCAAGTTATGCGAGCGGGTTGGACAAGCTGTTCGTCGATGCCCCGTGCGCCCCGTCGACGCCCTTGCCGCTGGCCTCCATGGCGACGTGCAATCATCCGCCCAACACCCAGCGCATCGAGAAGCAGGTGATCTTCGGCGGCGATCCGGGCACGACGTACTCGGTCAAGCTGCGGGTGCGCGGGATCTGGGAGCCGACGGACATCGAGGGGGGCGAGATGCTCAAGAAGCCGTTCATGATAGGCGGCAGCGTTGGCCCCAACGACTCCATCAACTACCAGCAATATTCGATTGAGGTGAGCGAGCCGCGCCAGACGTACTGGCTGAACAATTATCAGTACCGCGCTCACGACATTCACAAAGAGGACTACGAGGCGACGATCCAGGTCAACGGCGGCGCCATGGTCAAGGTGGTGATGAACGACGGCAACGAACGCCAGATCGCCAACTGGACCAAAGACTATTTCGAGGGGCTGCCGCCGTACGATACGGCGCCGACCACCGGCCAGATGCTGCGCCTGGACGTGGTGTCGGTGAGCAAGTAGGGCGCGTCGGGGCCCGACGGCCTCGCTCGGCCCATGATCTCGTCGGCGTCCTGAGGTGCAGTGCGGCCCGGGACGCGCCGTGCTCCGGCTGCGGACAGCTGTTGAGCACGCGCTCGCCCACACCGCGTCGCGGAGAGGACACCGCGCGCACCCTGGGCGCCAGGAGAGACCTGTTCGACACCCGGCGCGCAGCGGCGAGCCAGAGCCTCGAGGCGGCCCAGCAAGCTGATCGAGGAGGCGGAGCAACCTGTTGGAGCTCGATGAACTCCAACAGGTTCGGCCCGCTAGCGAACTGCCTTCAACAGGCCGAGGCGGTACGGGAGCTGCGAGTATTCGCCGCCCGAGCTCGGATTGCGTCCTTGATACAGGAACTGCAGATTGCAGGTGTCGAGCGTCGCGGTCTCGTCGTTGCCATCGCGCACCAGCTCGCCATGGCTGACGTCGTCGCTCCAGTCAGCCACGCCTGACGCGTAGGTGACGTTGTTTTGACCTGCGAACGGCGCGTTCCAGGTATGCGCGAGCGGGGTCCACGCGCCGTCGAGGCGATCCGCGGTGAACGAGCGATAGAACCTGGCGCCCGTCGGGCCGATGGCCTCGATCACGGTCAAGTACTTGTTCATGCCCTTGATCTTGTACGTGGAGCTCCCCTCGAACAGATTGTTACGATTCGAGTCCTGAAGGGCGACCGAGACCGGGCCGAAGCCGTTCGGGAAATTCTGCAGGGTGGTCTGGCTGCGGTACATCCGACCGTCGTCGCCGGTGAAGAAGAGGTAACAATTGGCGCTGTCGCAGATCGCCCAGTAATCGATGGGCAGGCTGGGCATGCCAGCGGGCGTGGACGCGAAGAAGTTCTGGGGTCTGGTCCAGCTGTCCGGGCGGCTCGGGTCGCTGGTCGTGGAGAACTGCGGCGGCTGCGATTGATAGATGAGGTACCACTTGTTCTGAGGCCTGAAGAAGAACATCTGCGGCGCGCACCGATAGCCGCTGAAGCCGGGCGTGCGATCCATGTAGTATTGCGGCGCGGATGCGGCCTGGGACCAGTCGGTGAAGTTCAGGTAAGTCATCTGCCAGTTCCCGGCGGTGTTCGCCGTGGTGGCGTAGATGTGCCATCGGTCGTTGAAGAAGGAGACCGTCGGATCTTTGATGGACACGATATTGTGAGTCGCGTCGGACTTCGGGCTCACCAGCATGCCGCTCGACTGCCAGCGGAAGGTGGTCGGCAAGCCGCAACCTTCGCCGCCCCCGCTGCCGCCGCTGCCGCCGGTTCCGCCGGTTCCGCCGGTTCCGCCGCTGCCGCCGGCTCCGCCGGTGCCGCCGCTGCTGCTGCTGCTGCTGCTGCTGCCCGAGCTCACGGGTGTGATCCGGAACTGCTGGTTGGTCCCGCCGTTCGATGCCCATTGAACCAAGGCGGTGCCGTCGGCGGTGCCGCGTCCGTAGACGTCCAGGGACTTGCCGCTGTTGCGTGCGGTGATGCGCACGACGCCGCTGGAGACGTCGGTGAACGACCACTGCTGGTTTTCCCCGGTCCAGCAGGAGTATTGCTGGATGCGGGCGCCGTCGCTTGTGGAGGCGCCGGCGACGTCCATGCAACGGTTGCTGTTGACGTTGCGGATGCGATAGTAGCCGCCGCCTGCCGATTCCATGCGGAACTGTTGGCGCGTCGAGCCGTTGCAGCTGGCGATCTGCAGGGCCGCTGCGTCAGCGGTGCTGCCTCCAGCCACTTCGACGCATTTTCCGCTCTGGACGCCGACGAGCGTGTAGGTCGCCGCGGCATCGATGGTGACGCCTTCGGCCAGGTGGTCGAACTCGTGGCCGTCTTCGTCGATCGGCTCGGCGGAGACGCACGCACCCGTGGCGGCGAGCGTCGCGAGCAGCGGCCATCGCCTGAATCGGATTCTCATCATCATCCCCTCTGTTCAAAGGTATACGAAGCGGGAGGTAAGGCACATTGGAAGGCGCCCGGGATCGGCTGCGCAAGCTCTTGTCCTACGGGTCGACTCCGTCGACCCGCGACCGAGCGGACGAGCCTGCGCAGCGATCACCGGGCGCGCAGATCTCCGTGAACCGCGCGTCAGCGCGCTCAGCGTCAGCGTCCCAGGTAGCTCATGAGCCAGGACATGGCGGGCCGCATCTGGCCGCTGCTGCTCATGAGCCCTGAGTTGGTCACCCACGTCTGGCCGCTGATGTACCCCCACAGCGTGATGCCTTTCACGCTCGGATGGTCGTAGAACATGGGGAACTGGCTCTGCATCACGTTGAGCTGCTGCGTGTCGTTCGCCAGGTTGATGTCGTACTCGGTGATGTAGACCGGTAGACCGGTGCCGGCGAGCCGGTCGAGGAAGCCCTTGACGGTGCTGGTGTTGAGCTTGTGCGCGTCGTGAGCTTGAGCTCCGATGCCGTCGATGGGAGCCCCTGCCGCCCGGATCCGATTGACGATGTTGATCGTGTTCTGATTGTCACCGCTGTACTCGATGTTGTTGTAGTCGTTGAGCAGCAGCTTGGCGTTCGGGCAGTACTGCCGCGCCCACTTGAACGCTTGCACGATCCAGTCGTAGCCGCTCGAGCCCGCGCCGCCGAGGGCGTTCATGTACGCCGGGGTGGTGTGCGGGGGCGGCTCGTTCACGACGTCGATGATGGCGACGTCCGGGTAGCGCTGGCAGAACGCCTGGATCCACTCTTCCACCTCGGCGCGCTGCTCGCTCTGCGACAGACCGGCAATCCAGCCCGGCTGCTGGGCACCCCAGATGAGGGTGTGGCCCTTGTAGGGAATGCCCTTCTGGCGAGCGTAATCCCGGACTCGGTCCATGCCGGCCCAGTTCATGACGTCCCGCGTGGGCTCGACGGAGCCCCACTTGCCCTCGTTCTCCGGGCTGATCTGGTTCCAGTACCGGGACAGATCCGCTCGCACCTGCCCGCCGGTGGTGATGTTACCGACGAACTTGCCACCTGCGCCGCCGCCGCCTGCGCCGCCGCCCCCGCTGCCGCCGGCTCCGCCGCTGCCGCCGGCTCCGCCGGTGCCGCCGCCGCTGCTGCTGCTGCTGCTGCTGCTGCTGCTGGTGCCCGAGCTCACGGGGGTGATCCGGAACTGCTGGTTGGTCCCGCCGTTCGACGCCCATTGAACCAAGGCGGTGCCGTCGGCGGTGCCGCGTCCGTAGACGTCCAGGGACTTGCCGCTGTTGCGTGCGGTGATGCGCACGACGCCGCTGGAGACGTCGGTGAACGACCACTGCTGGTTTTCCCCGGTCCAGCAGGAGTATTGCTGGATGCGGGCGCCGTCGCTTGTGGAGGCGCCGGCGACGTCCATGCAACGGTTGCTGTTGACGTTGCGGATGCGATAGTAGCCGCCGCCTGCCGATTCCATGCGGAACTGTTGGCGCGTCGAGCCGTTGCAGCTGGCGATCTGCAGGGCCGCTGCGTCAGCGGTGCTGCCTCCAGCCACTTCGACGCATTTTCCGCTCTGGACGCCGGCGATCGTGTAGGTCGCCGCGGTATCGATGGTGACGCCTTCGGCGAGATCGTCGAACTCGTAGCCGTCTTCATCGATCTGCTCGGCGGAGATGCAGGCGCCGAGCGCGAGCGTGGCTAGCAGGGGCCATCGTTCAAATCGCATTCTCATGAGGTTCTCCTGTACCCAAGGGGCATGTCGTAGGCCGTGGCGTGAAGCGGCCCCTTGGGCGCATACATAAGTTGTTACTATGATGTCGCTTCTTCATGGGGCGGGCGTGCGGGTCGCCGTGGAGACGAGACCTCGCGCCCAGCGCTGCTGAGGCGCGACCGCGACGTTCGCGGGCTCACCACCACGATGGCCGAGCGAACCCAGCCGATGCCGAGATCGGCTGACGATGGTCTCGGTGCGCATGACCGCCCTTCCGAAGCGAAGCAAAAGAATACCGACGGGCCTCAATGTGAACGCTCACAACCAGGATGTCAATCCAAGAAGGCTGTTGAGTGAAGGCGGCCCCGTCGATTCATGGGTAAGTTGTCGATACGGTGTCGCTTTTTCAGAGAGGCCGGATTGCATGGCAGAATATTCTGTCAGCCCAGGGCAACTCTCGCAGTTGGGACTTGACATCTCCGAAGGGGTTGGACTCTCCGCTTCCTCTCTACACTGGACCTCCTTGTCCCACACTGGACTTCCTCTTCCTCCTACATCGGGCTTCCCTCTCCCCCAACAAGCGCTAGCTGCGCCGCGCGCTCCGGTGGGAGACAGCCGCGCTGTCGGCGGCTGTGCTCGCCGCCACGCATGGGCGCGCCCGCGGCGGGAGGGTAGGATCGCGGAGGATGGAGCCGATCGTTGCCCTGATGATCCTCCTGGGAATCACGGGGCTCGCGGGGGGCTTCGGGGAGGCGCGACATCGGGCGAGGCGGGCCGCCGAGGCCCGCTGGCGGCTCGCCCGTCCGATCTGGCAGCGCGCCGCGGACCTGGTCGGCGGCAAGTTCAAGTCAGGGCCGGATCCATGGGGAGATCCCCGAATGCAGATCTCCGTGGTGTGCGAGACCGTCTCGCTCCTCGTCGACCACGACATCGATCACGACGACGTGTCCGTCGCGCGGTACCACACCCGCATCACCGGCACGGCGCGGAACCCGTCGGGCCTCAGGCTCCGCGTCCACGAGCAGCGGCTCCGCAGGTCGAGCGGCGGGCCCTTCCGGGCGCGGCGGGTGGACGTCGGCGATCCGGCGCTGGACGGCGCCTTCGTCGTCAGGGCCAGCATCCCGGCGCTCGCGCGCTGGTGGCTCACGCCGCCGCTGCGCGACGCGCTCCGCGCGGCCGCCGGCTACCAGCTCACGCTCGAGTCGCACCGGCTCACCGCCATCCGCGCCGGGCTGGAGGACGACGCCGAGAAGCTCGCGAGCGCCATCCGCGCCGCCGCGCTCGTCGCGGACCGCGGCCGCGCGCTCGCCAAGGAGCTGCGGGCGCTCTCGCAGGGGCTCGGCGGGCGCCTCCTGTCCGGCGCGGGCACCGCCTCGTCCGAGGGCGGGATGACCATCGAGCTCGAGCACCGCGGGAGGCTCTTCACCGTCGAGTTCGGCCGGGTAGGGGGGAAGGGCGCGTTCGGCACCCGCGTCCGCGCGGCCCGCGCCGCGTCGCCCTCGGAACGATTCAGCCTGAGGCGCCGGCCCGGGCGCGGGCGGCCCCGGGGCGCGCTCGATCCGTCCGGCGACGACGCGCTGCTGCGGGCCTACGAGCTCCTGGCGGAAGCGCCCGACCGGGTGGCTCAGCGCCTCGGCGACGAGCTGCGGCGCGAGATCGCCGCGCTCCGCCCGGCGTCGGTCACGGGCGATGACGCCGCGGTCACGCTGGTCTTCGGCCACCTCGAGACGGGGCGCGAGCGGATCGAGCGCGCGATCGCGATCGTCTCCGCGCTCGCGGCGCCCGAGCCGCGCGGGCCCTACCGCTGATCGCCGCGCGACGCGCTCGAGGTCGGCGGGCGTGATAGATCGTACGCCCGCAGCATGAAGGCCCAGCTCGACATCCCGGCGCCTCCTTCGCGCGCGTCCGCCCGGGGGCGGAGAGGGGAAGAGGGATGAGCGCCGCGCGGGAGGATCCGACGACGCTGGTCCGCACCCGGCGGCGCGCCGACGCTGGCCACGCGCCGCGGCCGCTCCTCTTCCTCGTCCTGCAGTGCCAGCGGCCGATGGATCCGCCCGCGCGGCTTCCGCTCGACGGCGTCGACGAGGTCGGGTTCGGGCGGGGCCCTGTGCGCTCGATCGGCCGGCGGATCGAGGGCGATCGGACGATCCTCGACGTGCGCCTCGAGGACGGCTGGGTGTCGTCGCGGCACGCGCGGATCACGCGCGAGGGCGGCCGGCTCCGGCTGGAGGATCTCGGCTCGACGAACGGCACGTTCGTGAACGGCGTGCCGCAGCGGAGCGCGCTCCTGGCCGAAGGGGACCTGATCGAGCTCGGGCACACGTTCTTCCTGTTCCGCGAGGCCGCCGCGCCCGACGAGCCGGCGGGCGGCGCGACCCAGGGGGCGGATCAGCCGTTCGGCCTCGCCACCTTCTCACCCGAGCTGTCCGAGCGCTTCGCCTCCCTCCGGGCCGTCGCGCCCGCGCCCATCCCCGTCGTCCTCCAGGGCGAGAGCGGCACCGGCAAGGAGGTCGTCGCGCGCGCCGTCCACGCGCTCTCGGGGCGGCCCGGCCCGTTCGTCGCCATCAACTGCGGCGCGCTGCCCGAGAGCCTCATCGAGTCCGAGCTGTTCGGCCACAAGAAGGGCGCCTTCTCCGGCGCGGCCGAGGACCGGCCCGGGCTCATCCGCGCGGCCGACCGCGGCACGCTCTTCCTCGACGAGATCGGCGACCTGCCCGCGGCGTCGCAGACCGCGTTCCTGCGCGTGCTGCAGGAGTCGGAGGTCGTCGCGGTGGGCGCGACGCGCCCCGTGAAGGTCGACCTCCGCGTGGTCGTGGCCACGCACAGGGACCTCCCGGCGATGGTGGAGCGCGGCGACTTCCGGGGCGATCTCTTCGCGCGCCTCTCGGGCTTCGTGCTCGAGCTGCCCCCCCTGCGCAGGCGCCGGGAGGACCTCGGCCTGCTCATCGCCGCGCTGCTCCGCCGCGCCGCCCCGGACCGGGCCGCGTCGATCTCGCTCGGCTGCGAGGCGGCGCGCGCGCTCCTCCTGCGCGAGTGGCGGCTCAACGTCCGCGAGCTGGAGAAGTGCCTGGCGACCGCGATCGTGCTCGCGGGCGGTGGCCGGGTGGAGCTCGATCACCTGCCGCCGCCCGCGGTCCTCCCGCGCGGCGGCCCCGCGCCCGAGGCCCCCCAGCCCGGCGAGCCGCAGCGCTCCGACGAGGAGGACCGCCGGCGGGAGGCGCTGATCCGCCTCTTCCGCGAGCACCGCGGGAACGTCAGCGCGGTGGCGCGGGCGATGGGCAAGGGGAGGACGCAGATCCACCGGTGGATCGCGCGCTATGGCATCGAGCCAGGCGACTACAGGGACGGGTGAGCGCGCGGCCGCCGCTCAGGGACAGAGCGCCGCATCGCCGGACAACACGCCGCCGGGCAACAACGGCGCGAACGGGGAGAACGGAGAGTTCCGGACGACATCCGACGGGTGGTTGAGGAACACCGTGATCGGGTGGGGCCATGTGCCCCCGCCTCCATCGCACTGCTGGAAGTCCCTGTCGCCGTCCACGAGCCCCCCGTCGTCGACGGAGCATTGGTGGAGCGGCGGACAGCTCGTGACAGCGTACGATTCGCCGCAGGCGCCGACCGAGGTCGCGACGCAGTCCATCTCGCCCTCGGCGCCCGCGCAGAGGCGTTCCGCCACGTACGCGGCGTGATCGGTCCAGTATTCACCCGTGCAGGCGAAGGCGTGCCGATAGATGGCCTGCCCGGAGAACTCCTCGGGGGTCGGAGCAGGGTTGAATTCGCCGTTCTCTTTCACCTCGTTCATCCCCACCTTGAGACGGGGATGGAGGGGCTCATTGCCCCAGAGATTCCCGTAGAACGCGCCCTCGCGCCAGCCGAAGACGTCGGCCTCCGCCGCCGGATACACCGCGGCGCGGAACGTCGCCTCGACAACGGAGATGGCGCCGGGCGGCGGCGGGGGGCTCGGTCGCGGGCGGCTCCCCACGCTGAACTGCCGGTTCTTCTGGAGCGCCGCGGCGCCGCTCCCGGCCGGCGCGGGGAGGCCGGCGCGGCCGCTCGTCCGCGGGCCGCTCATGAGGCTGAAGTAGGCGCTGGAAGGGCAGACGAAGCGGAGCGCGGGCTCGGTGCGCCTGCCGCAGCGCACCTCGCTCGAGTCGATTCGATCGGGTGAGCCGGCGTCGCAGCCGCGGATACCGCTGCAGACGCGAAGCACCGTATCGCTGGCGGGCAGCCCGACGGCGCTCGCTGCGTCGTCGGCGCAGTCGGTCAAGGGCGCCTCGCCGGTCGCGATGAACACGGTCGATCCCGGGGTGCAGGAGCCCACGTGCTCGGCCGTCCATCCACAGCTGCGCGACGCGCCCTGGGAATCGATCCTGCACCGCCTGAAGCTCGGAATGGTGTCCCCGTCCTCCGTGCCCGTCACCACGCGGACGGAGGGCGCCGGCGTGAGGAGCCCCGGCCGGTGCTCCGGGAAGGCCTGGCCCCGCATCGAGACGGTGATCGAGCGGCCCATGGCGTTCACGAGCGAGAGCATGCACGCCGAGACGAGCTG
Source organism: Sorangium sp. So ce693 (assembly GCF_051521375.1). Taxonomy (NCBI): domain Bacteria; kingdom Pseudomonadati; phylum Myxococcota; order Polyangiales; family Polyangiaceae; genus Sorangium; species Sorangium sp. So ce693. The sequence continues at coordinate 6,934,544 of NZ_CP150347.1, read as the reverse complement.
CTGGCACTTCACCCCCACCGGGCCCGCGGCCCAGGCCGGGCAGATACCGATCTTGCCGTCGAACGTGAATTCCTCGCCTGTCGACGTGTCGGTGTACGACACGCTCTGGCCCACCTCGAGGGCGCAGGCGACGAGATAGCCCATCACCTCGCGCGTGGGCTCGTGGCGGAGCTGGCGTTGGAGCACGGGATAGGGGCCTGCGTCGGCGTAGCTGTCGGTCGCGAGCGGGACGGACACCATGACGGGGTTGGCACGCGGGTTCGTGATCAGCGCGTTGCGGGTGAGCGCCTCGGCGGAGAGGCCGTTGCCCCAGACGCCCTGCACCGCGTCCGCGAACGCCGCCACCGCAGCGCTGGTGCTGGCCGACCCGCCGCTGGCCGACCCGCCGCTGGCCGGCCCGGCGGCCGACGCGCTCGACGAGCTGCCGCTCCCCGCCGGCGCCGCTTGCGGCGGCCCGTCGAGCGGCGAGGCGTCGTCGCCAGCGCCGGCGCAGCCCGCGCCGGCGCAAGAGAGCCCGAGACAGAACACAAGCAGCCCAGGGATCCGGGAGATCATCACGCGATCGGGTTCCTTTCTCGTCCTGGCGAGCCGGATCATCGGTTCACGCTTCGCCGCTCGATCCAGGCGAGAGGCCCGGCGGGAGGAGCGCGCGCTCGATCTCGTCGAACCGCTGCTCCCAGAAGCCCGCCGAGTTCGCCCTTGCGTCCCGCACGAACGCCAGCGCCTCGCCGGCGGCGCCCGCCCGGAGGGCCGAGAGGGCCGCGCTGTGCAGCGCCTCGGCGTGCTCGTGAAGGATCGCGGTATGCCGCGCCTCCTCCACGAGCGCGCGCCATGCCGCAGCGTCGAACCGACCGGCTGCCCGGTCGTCCAGGGCCTGCTGCACCAGGCGTGCCAGCGTCCGGGCGCAGGGGGTGAGGTTGGGTTCGGGGAGGCTCGCGCGGGCCTCGGCCAGGTGGCGGGCCGCCTCGTCGTGCTCGCCGCGGGCGATGTGGATCCGGGCGAGGAGGAGGACATCGTCCGGCGAAGGGCGCTTGTTGAAATACCGCCGCTGGAGCTCGAGGCTGCGGCGCGCGAGCGGGAGGGCCTCGTCGGGCGCGCCCAGCCAGTACCGCAGCTCCGCCAGGTTCAGCGTGGCCCAGCGCTCGAGCTGGGCGTGGCCGAGCTCGCGGGCGAGGCGGACGGCCTCCCGCTGGTCCGCGACAGCGCGCCCTTCCTCCCGCCGCTTCACCCACATGAAGACGCGGTTGATGTACGCGGTGCACAGGTGGAAGGCGTCTCCGGCGCGCAGGCAGGCCTCGACGACGGCCTCGGCGTGGCGCTCGGCCTCGTCGAGCCGGCGGGCCACCGAGAGCGACGCGACGAGCACCAGCCGGGCGATGACGTGCGCCTCGTGGTCGCCGACGGCGAGCGCGCCGCGGGCGGCCCGCTCCAGCTTGGGGATCCCCTCGTCGACGCGCTGGTCGCGGCAGTCCGAGCGGCCGCCCGCGAGCAGGCTGCGCGCGTCGAGCCGCGCGTCGCCGAGGCCGGCGCACAGCTCGGCGGCGCGCGCCGCGATCGCCGCGGAGGCGGGGAAGTCCTCGAGCCAGTCGAGCGCTGTCGCCTCCTCGAGGAGGAGCTCGGCCGCGCGGGCCCTGTCGCCCGCGGCCTCGGCCAGCGCGCAGGCCGCGCGCAGATCGGCGAGCGACTCCTCGAAGCGCTGCAGGCGGTAGCGCGCCCGGCCTCGGCCCGCGAGCGCGCGGCCCCGGGCCTCGGGGTCGTCGCGCTCGAGGAGGCCGACGAGGCGCAGGGCCGCGGTGAAGCGCTGCTCGGCCTCGACGACGTCGTGCCGGGCGAGCGCCTCGTCCGCGAGCTCGGCGTGCGCCGCCGCCGCCGCGGCAGGGTCTCCCGCGGCGGCCGCGTGCCGCGCGATCCGGGCGCGCGCCCCGGCGGCGCGCGGCGCGCCGAGGAGGCCCTGGAGGACGGCGGCGTGCAGCGCGCGGCGGCGGGCGGGCGGGATGCGCGCCTCGACGGCCTCGCGCAGGAGCGGGTGCCGGAAGGCGTAGCGCGGCGGCGACGCCGGGAGCGCGACGAGCACGCCGGCCCGGGCGAGGCGCGCCAGGCCGACGCCGGGGTCCAGCGCGCCGGCGCCGGCGCCGGCGCCGGCCGGCCGCGCGTCGGCGGCGCGATCCAGCGCGCGCAGGGCGGCCTCGAGCTCGGCCGGGGAGAGGTCGTCGCCGAGGATCGCCGCGCGCTCGAGCAAGTCGACGAGCGGCGGCGGCAGGGCCGCGAGCGCGCGCGCGGCGAGGCGCTCGCCGAGCGGCGCGGCCGACAGGGAGAGCAGCTCGTCCGGAGCGAGCGTCCAGCCCTCGCCGCCCCGGGCGCGCTGGATCGCGCCGCCGACGCGCAGGGCGCACGCCACCTCCACCAGGTCGCGCGGGACGCCGCGCGCCAGCGCGTGGAGGCGATCGAGCACGGCGCGGGGGACGAACTCGACGGGGCGGAGGTGATCCTGGAGCAGCGCGCCCGCGGCCTCGGCGTCGAGCGGGCCTAGGTCGAGGGTCACCCGGCGGGCGGCGCGCTCCCCGAGCCCCGGACGGAGCGACGCGATCGAGGGCCGCGCGGCGAGCACGATCGCGAGGCGCGCCGCGCTGCCCTCGGCCGTGGCGAGCTCGATCGCGTCGAGCGCGGACGCGTCGGCGCGGTCGGCGTCGTCGAGCAGCAGCGCGATCGGCGCGGCGGCCGCGAGGGCGGCCGCGAGCGCGCGCGCCTCGGCGTGGCGTCGCGCGCCCGGCGCCTCCAGGAGCGGCGCGGCGGCCGGGTCCGCTGGGGCGAGCTGCCCAAGGGCGAGCCCGACGGCTGGCCAGGCGCGCGCGGCCTCCGCCGCGCCGAGCCGCTGGACGAGCGCCTCCCGGGCATTCGCGTCGCGCTCGCCGCTGGCCGGGAGATCCAGGGCCGCGCGCAGGAGCGCGACGAGCGTCGCGCCGTGCTCGGCCGCCTCTGGCCGGAGCGCCGCCGCGGCGTGCACGGCCGCGCCGCCGGCGTGGAGCGCCGCCGCGAGCGCTGCGAGGAACCGGCTCTTGCCGTGCCCTTCCGCGCCGAGCGCCGTGACGAGCGCCGGCCCTCCGCCGGCGAGCGCCTCCTGCGCGGCGGCGAGGGCCGCGCAGAGCGCCGCATCGCGGCCGCGCAGGGAGGTCTCGCCGGGCTCGTCGGGGGGCGCGTTGCGCAGCTCGGGGGCCACATCGCGCGGAGGGGGCGGGGTAACGTGCGGGCTGTCGGCGAGCGCGCGCCGCGCTTCGGCCGTGAGGAGCGCCGGCGGCATGGCGTCCGCGTCGCCCGGGCCGGCCCCCCAGGTCTCCGCGTTCTCGAGCGCAGCGCCCGCGAGCGTGACGCCGTGCGTGCCCTCGCGCACCCGGAGCGGGGCCAGGTGGACCGCGAGGGGCGGCTCCGCTGCGCCGGCCTCGGCGAGGCGCCGGGCCACCCGCGCCGCCGCGCGCACGCCGTCGCCTGGCGCTTCGGCGGCGGGGAAGGCGAGCACCATGCGCTCCCCGCGAAAGCGCGCCAGGATGCCGCCTTCGGCCCGGGCGATGTCGACGAGCGCGTCCGCGCGCTCCCGCGTGCGCAGGGCGAGCAGCGCCACCGCGCGGTGCGGTCCGGCGGTGGGAGCGGGCGCGTCGGATCGGCTTTGGGGCGTATCGGAGCGGCCTTTGGCCATGTCCGATCGGCCTTGGGGCGTGTCGGAGCGGCCCTCGGCCATGTCCGATCGGCCTTGGGGCGTATCGGAGCGGCCCTCGGCCATGTCCGATCGGCCTTGGGACGTGTCGGATCGACCTTCGGGAGTGTCGGATCGGCCTTGGGACGCGTCGGATCGGCCTGATGACGCGTCGGATCGGCCTGCGGGGGCGCCGGAGGATGCCGCGCGCCCTCGGGACGGGGCGACGCGCGCTTCGAGCGACGCCGCGAGAGCGCGCGCCACGTCGCTCGCGCGGGCCGGGCGGGCCTCTGGATCCTTCGCGAGGCAGCGGAGGACCGCCTCGTCGGCGCCCTCCGGCAGCTGCGCGATCGACGACGGTGGTTCGGGGCGGCGGGCCACGTGGGCCTGGCGCACCTCGGCCGCCTCGCCGACGAACGGCGGACGCCCGGTGAGCAGCTCGAAGATCATCGCGCCGAGCGCGTAGATGTCGGCGCGCGCGTCGACGGCGCGCGCGCCGAGGCACTGCTCCGGCGCCATGTACGCCGCCGTCCCGAGGATCGCCCCGGTCTGCGTCAGATCGGGGCCGAGCGCCGCGCGCGCATCGCCGTCCGCGCGCGCCTGCGCGGCCAGGCCGAAGTCGATCAGCGCGACCTCCCCGCCCGGCCGCAGCCACACGTTCTCGGGCTTGAGATCGCGGTGCACAAGCCCGGCGTCGTGCACCGCGTCCAGCGCGGCCGAGAGCGCGCGCACGATCGCCGACGCCCGCGCGATCGGCATCGCGCCGGCGCCCGGCAGGTCCGCGAGGCGCCGCGCGAGCGAGCAGCCCTCGAGCCGCTCCAGCACGAGGAACGGACCGAGCTCTCCCGAGCGCCCGCGGCCGAGCAGCGCGGGGACCAGCGGCGGATCGAGGCGGGCGAGCGCCGCCGCCTCGCGCGCGATCCGGCCGTCGTCCTGCCGGCGCGCCACCTTGAGCGCCACGGAGCGGCCGTCGCCCGCGCGCGTCGCCGCGTAGACGCGCGCGAACCCCCCTTGCCCGAGCAGCCGCTCGATACGGAACCCTTCGACGCGGAGCCCGGGCACCGGCGGCGACGGATCCCGCTCGAGCGCCTCGTGCTCGCGCTCGTCGGCGCTCGTCACCGGCGATGGGGCCAGGGGGTGCGCCGGGCACGCGGCGCCGGCCCGCCCCGGGAGGCGGCGATGGCACTCGGAGCAGCGCATGGGGCGCGAGTATACTGGGGTAGGGTGCCATGCGGCCGCCTGCCGAGCTCAACCAGGACGAGACAGCCGTCATCTCGGGCCGACCGCTGGAGCTCGAGGCGAGCGCCGCCGGCGACGCGCTCCCTGCCGGCGCGGTGGTCGGTGGTTACGTGCTCGACGACGTGCGGCTCGGGGGCGGCTTCGGCGTCGTGCACCGCGCCGTCCCGGTCGGGGGCGGCGCGCCGGTCGCCCTGAAGGTCCTCCGCCGCGGCCTGTCGCTCCTGCCGGCGATCCTCCGGCGCTTCCAGCGGGAGGCGGAGGTGCTCGCGCGGCTCAGGCATCCGGCGATCGTCGAGGTCCGCGGCGTGGGCGCCCTGGACGACGGCCGGCCGTACATCGCGATGGAGTGGGTCGAGGGCCGGAGCCTCGCGGCCGAGCTGCGCGCGCGGGGCGCCTTCTCGCCGTCCGAGGCGGCCGCCCTGCTCGAGGAGGTCGGCGGCGCGCTCGCCGCCGCGCACGCGATCGGCGTCGTGCACCGCGACGTGAAGGCCCAGAACGTCATGGTCTGCCGGGGTGAGCGCGGGCCCGACGCGCCGGGCGTGAAGCTCGTCGACTTCGGCATCGCCAAGCTCCTCCGCCCGCGCGACGTCGATCGCGCGCGCGGCGGCAAGAGCAGCAGCCTGATCCTCGGCACGCCGCTCACGATGGCCCCGGAGCAGATCCTCGGCGGCGCGGTGGACGCGCGCACGGACATCTACGCGGTGGGCCTGCTTGCCTACCAGCTCGTGACGGGGGAGCTGCCGTTCCAGGGCGCCGATGCGGTCGAGACCGAGGAGATGCACCTGCGTTCGCCGCCGCCCTGCCCGAGCGACCGCGCGCCCGTGTCGGCGGCGTTCGACGCGGTGGTGCGCCGCTGCCTCGCCAAGGAGCCGGCGGACCGGTACGCGGGCGTGCCCGAGCTGCTCGCCGCCCTGCGCCGGGCGGTCGGCGCGCCGGGCCGAAAGAGCGCGGCGCCCGCGGCGCGCTCGCCGGCCGACGCTCGCCTCGCGGGCGCGTGCGCGCAGCGGCAACGCGCGCCCGAGGGGCCATGCGCGGCGCTGCTCGTCGAGGCCCGGCTCTCGGCGCCGGACGACGCCGGCGACGAGGCGCTCGCCGACGTGGAGCGCCTGGTCCAGGCGGCGCGCGCGGCGCTCGTCCGGCTCGGGGCGACGCTCGTGGTCGAGAGCGCCGACGCGCTGCTGGCGGCGCTGCCCGCGCCGTACGATCGCGCGCCGGAGCGGGCGCTCGGCTGGGCCCTCGAGCTCTGGGCGGAGCTCGGCGCGCGGGCCGGCGCGAGCCCCGAGGTGCTCCCGCGCCTCGCGCTGCACGCGGCCGAGCCCGAGGCGCTGCGCGTCTGGGCGCCCGCCGCGACCGGGGCGGGCGTGTTCGTGACCGACGCGTTCGCCGAGGGGCTCGCCGGGGAGGGCGGGGAGGGGGAGAGCGAGCGTGCGCCGCTCCGGGGCGAGGGCGGTGCGCTGCGCCGGGTGGCGCCGTGAGCGCCGCGGCCTGATACGGGCGCGCGCTGACACGGCCCCTGCCAGGTACTGGTCAAATTTGAACAGGGAGACGGGGAGGCAGGGAGAAAAATCTTGGTAAATCTCCCCGTCTCCCTGTGATCTTTCTCGGGCAAAGTTGACCACCACCCCCTGCCACAGGGGTGTCACAGGGCGATGTGACAGGGGACAGCCGCGCTGTGGCAGGCAGGCCGCCTGCGCGGCGCGGAGCCGTCCTGCCGCCAGCATGGCGACGGCCGCGAGGAGCGCGTCACTTGCGCGTCGCTCTCAGGTGATCGGTGGGAATGGCCCTCGGCGGGCGACGCCAGGTCGCGAGCGCCGCGCGCTGGCAAGGCGCTTGCGATGGGGCTCCCCCGCGAGGCCGCCGCGGCCGCGCCGCTCCTGGCGCGCCGCGTGGCTGGCCGCCTCCGGTTCGACAACAAGAGAGCTCGAGAGAGCTGAGGAGATCTCGTCATGCGCATCGTCCGCTCTGCGTTCCCCCTCGTCGCCCTGTTCGCCGCCGGCTGCGCCGTCGAGGCGGCCGACCCTGAGCTCATGGAGGACGCCCCGTCCCTCTCGGAGACCTGGACCGTCAGCAACGCCGCGGTCAACGTGCGCTGGGACTCGGGCCTGAACGCCAACCTCTCGGCCTGGGAGTATATCCACTGCCACATCGATGATGGCGCTGGATTCATGTTGACCGACCTCACCGCCTTCCAGGAGCCCCTCACCGAGCCTGACGAGTTCATCGCGAGGATGTCCGGCGTGTGCCGGGAGTTCGACCTCCTGCTGCCGAATCTCCCGCGGACCGGCGCGATCGACTCGGAGACCATCTTCTCGTGGCCGGGCGGCTTCCGCGCCGGCGCGCTCAGCGCCGTCATCCCGGTCGCCAACTACCCCACGGGTCTGCGGCTCAAGGTGGACGGCGCCAACACCTATGTGAAGGACGTGCGTATCAACTACGCTCCCAGGAACGCGGCCAATACGGCCCTCGACCTCGCCTCGGCTTCCTATACGAGCTATGCGATCGGATACGCCGGGAACAACGTGACCCTGAGCTGCCCGGCCCAGCAGGTGCTGACGGGGCTGGACCTCAGGTACGACACGGTCGAGGGGAAGATCCGGGTCCTGGAGATCCACTGCAGAGCGCTGCAGCCCTGAGGAGGCCAGCGCCGTCGCGGCGAGCCGCCCCGGGGCATCTCCACCGGGTACCCCGATCGCCGCCGCGCGCCGTTCCGCCCGCGGCGTCCCACGAGGCCGAGGGAACACACGTCGACGACGACGTGGCGCGACCATCGCAGCCTTCATCACCAAGGTAGTCCATGACGGCCCCGGGGTTCCGTCGAAGGCGGCGCAGCCGGCGACATTCACGATCGACACCTCGACCGACGTGTCACAGCAATGACGTAGACCGCCCTGTTGCCGGCCTTGAGATGGTGAAGGGCTTGGGGAGCACGCGCTCGATGCCCAGCTTGTACAACTGTCCCCTTCGAAGTCGCGTTCTTTCACGCTGGCCACCTCTGTGTCGCCGGGAGGCGACCGACGATACTGCCGCTTGACGGGCTCAGCGTCGGGCTCAAGAGCGGAGCGATGATGGGTATTCGATCGCGAGAATGGCTGGGTCGGACGCGAGAATGGCTGGGTCGAACGGGACAATGGGTGGGCGTCGGGCTCCTCGCGGTGCTCATCGTCCTCGGCACGCAGCTCCTCAGGCGGCGCGCAGGATCTGGGGCCCGCTCCGTAGCCACGGTGACGTACGCCTGGGTGCAGCGGCTGGGGCCTGATGGGCCGAACGTCAGCGTCGATCTCTACGCGCCGCCGCGCGCGAGCAAGCGCGGCCCGCTGGTCGTCCTCTTGCAGGGGAACGAGCCCTCGCAGCCCGACGAGCGGCTCTCCTTCGCTGCGAACGTCGGCGACTCCCTACAGCGAAACGGGGTCGCCGCCGCCGCCGTCTCGTTCAACATCCACACGGGCTACACGCTGCGCGCGTGCGCCGCGGACGTCGCCCGGGTCCTGCAAGAGGTGACCGACGCGCGCAACCCGACGCGCCTAATCCTCGCCGGTCGCGGCGTCGGCGCGTCGATGGCGTCCCTCCTTGCGCTCGATCGGCGGCTCCTCGAGGGGGCCGGCATGGATCCCAAGCGCGTCGATGGGGTCATCCTGTTGCGCGGCACGTACGACCTCGGCGAGGCGGCGCTCGCGGGGCACCCCGACGCGGCGTTCTTCGCGGGCTCGGTCGAAGATCGCAGCGAGTCGTCGCCCATCACGTACGCGAGGTCCGACGCGCCGCCGTTCTTGATGCTGTTCGGCGGCGAGGACGACGTCGGCTGGGTGCGTCTCGGTCGCCCCTTCGCGCGCGCACTCCATGATGCGGGCGCGCCCGACATCGACACTTTCGTCGTCCCCAGGCGCGACGCGCACAGCATCTTGCACTGGGGCGGAAGGGGAGACATGGTCGGCGATCTGGTGTTCCCCTTCGTCGCCTCGGGCCTCAAGGAGCTCCCCATCGACAACCCCTTCGGCGTGCTCCGCCGCTGGGGTGCGCGGCCCCCGCTCGACCTGTCGGAGCTCCGCAAGGATCCCCGGGCCATCACCACCTACCCGGTCGACGCCGCGCTGCGGGAGACGATAAGCAGCCTTCTGGGCAAGGGGGGGCTCGAGCGCTACGCCCTGCCCGGCAAGACCTATCAGGCCATCGATCTGCTCGCCTACCTGGCCGAGCGGCCGAAGTCCGAGGTGGGCGAAGGGGACTGGCTGGTGGTCTCGAACCTTCGGGGCGAGCGACAGTATTTCTCGCGCGAGACGCTGAAGAAGGCGCAGGCGGTCATCGTGGTCGGAATCGACGACGAGGACAATCTCTACCGCCTCGTCGACTTCTACCGGCTGAAGCGCGCCTACTCGTGGATCGAGGGCGAGGAGCCGATGCCGATGATGATCCGGCCGCTCGGCGCGTTCCTGCACTTCCGGACGCCGCTGCCGGCGGACCTGGGGAACAAGACCTACGCGGCATTCGGGCTCGATGCGGCGAGCTTCCACTGGGTGGAGAAGGATCCGCTCGCGCCGTTCCGCTCGCTCACCGGTGGAGTGCGCGAGGCGCTGATCGGCGAACAAGGGTGCGTCAAGTGCCACAGCTTCCGTGGCGTCGACGCGCGGGCGCACCACGCGCTGGCGCTCGACGGCACGCCGTACGGGGCGTACGCGCTGCCGCTCGAGGACTATCCGAGCGAGGTGTTGCGGCGCTTCTTGTTCGAGCAGGACGCGGTGGCTGAGAGCTTCGGGGTCGTGCCGCTCCGGGTGGACGAGGCCGTCGCGGGGCAGCTCCTCGACATGGTGAACCACGAGAAGAACGAGAAGAAGTAGCGGCCCGCAACCTCAGGGCTCTACCTGTTCGTAGAGCGCCGTCGCCCACTCGGCGTGCGCGCGCGCCGAGGGGTGCAGGCCGTCGCCGGCGAGCATCTTCGCCTCCGCCTGCCTGTGCATGAGCGGATACAGGTCCACGTAGCGCGCGCCCGTGGCTCGTGCCTCGTCGCGCAGGATGGTGTTGAAGGCGACGATGTCCGCGCCGATCTGCCGCGGATCTCCGAACGAAGCGGCGGCCGGAGAGAGCGACCAGTCGGGCTGCGGGAGCGCCACGATCCGATTCGGCCCGACGCCAGCGTCGATGATCGCTCGGAGGAGCACCCGCACGCGCGATCGGTAGACGTCCGCGCTCCAGCGACGCACGTAGTCGTTGGCGCCCACCGCGAGCGTCACCAACGTAGGGCGAAATGGTGCCACCTCCGGGATCTCCCGCTCTTGCACGTCTTCCGTGGTGTAGCCGTTGACCGCCACGTTCTTGAGGGTCACCCGGCGGCCCTGCGCGCGCCAGAGCTCAGCGAGACGCGAGGGGAACGCGTCGGCCGGCTGGTTCCCCGTCCCTGCCGTGAATGAGTCGCCGAGCGCCAGATAGCGGATCTCCTCGAGCCCGCGCGTGGGCGCGACATCCTCGCTGGCACCGGTGGGCGCGCTCCGTGAAGAGCTGCCGAGCAGCGTCAAGGCGAGCAGGAGAATCCCACCGAACAGGAGCAGAACCGGCAGGAGGAGCGGGCGGAGAGAGCGCATCAAGAAGGATAGCATCGCTTCATTGCCCGGCTAGATATCCTTCGAATCGCTCCTCGCGGGCTGACCAAGGGCTCAGTCAAGGGGCATGGTGACGTGGACGATCCGTCGATTCCCAGCGCGCATCGGCCCGAACCCCGGCCCAGCAGGTGATGAAGGGAAGCGAGCTCCGGTTCGACACGGTCGAGGGGAAGGTCGGCGTCCGCGAGATCCACGGCAGAGCGCTGCAGCCCTGAACGGACCCGGGCCGGCGCGGGAGTATCCTTCCAGGGCGGGATCGTGCATCATCGAACGAGGGTGCCTCGGGGATGCGCCGCGATCCCGCGGCGGCATTGGACGGAGGATATCGATGGATGACATGAGCACATGACGACCCCTCTCCGCGCCGAGGAAGCGCTCGCGAGCCTGCGCCGCGCGGGGCTCGCGACCCAGATCGACGCCGCGGCCTTCGCGGCGGCGTGCGACGAGGAGCGAGGCGGCGCGCCGCTCGACGCCGAGATCGCGCTCTCGGCGCTGGCGTCGATCTATGGCGTGCGCGGCCCCTCGGAGGCGAGCGCCGCGGACCGCGCGTTCGTGGTGGACGAGCACGCCGCGGCCGATCCGGCGGTCCTCGGGGCCGTGTGGCTCGCGCTCGAGCGATGGCTGGAGCACCCGATCCCCGTCGCGGTGGCGACGGACCTCGACGAGCTCGTCTCCTACGCGGGCGACCTGTGCTTTCTTCGCCGGCACGCCGGCGCCGCGAGCGAGGCGCCGTATCTCTTCTCCATCGACAGGTGGCGCACGCGCGATGACACGCCCTATTCGCTCTACGTGCTGCGGAGCGACGGCGCGCCCCTCTACGCGCTCGGCGTGCCCGTCCAGCTCCACGTCCACCCGGACACGGAGGCCGCGGCTGCCGGCATCTTCCGCACGGATGGCCTCACGTCGAGCTACCGCGAGCATGTGCCGACGTGCGCCGCTTGCCGCGACGCGCTCCGCGGCGCCGCGGAGCGAGGCGTGCTGCCCGACGTGTTCCAGCCGCTCCTCGGGTAGGGAGGAGCTCGGGGACGGCGAGGCGTTGCTCGAGCACGTGAGGTGGCTCTCAGGCAACGAGCCGGCCGGGGTCCTGGCGGCCGGTCGTCTTGTGGTGTGGCGAGCACCCGTTGTAGCTTGAGCCGATAATGGGAGGTTTGCCGTGATGCGTACATGCCGGAATGGCCTCGTGATGGGTGCTTCGATCGTGCTGGCGGCGGTGGTCCTCGGAGCGTGCGGAGACGACGGCGACGGCGGGACGAGCGCTCAGTCTTCCTCCGGAGGGAGCCTCAGCTGTCCCATGTCGCAGCCGACGGCGTGTCCGCCGGTCGCGAGCACCTACTGCGCCGACACGACGAGCGACGTGAACAACTGCGGAGGGTGCGGGGTGAAGTGCGGCGATGGCCAGGCGTGCTCGGAGAGCGCGTGTGTGTGCCCGCCGACGATCCCGGACGCGTGCTCCCAGGGAGGCACGACGATCTGCACGAACCTCGCGACCGATCCGGAGCACTGCGGCACCTGCGACAACGCGTGCGCGACGCCGCAGGTGTGCGCCGAGGGCACCTGTGACGTCGTCTGCGAACCGCAGCAGACGAAGTGCCCCGCCAGCGGCGGGCAGCCCGCCTACTGCGCGTCGTTGGACACGGCCAAGGACTGCGGGGCGTGCGGAAACGCCTGCGCGCTGGACCACGACTGCTCCGGCGCAGAGGGGAGCCTGGAATGCGTCGTATGTGTTCCCAGCGTCGCGAGCGCGACAGACGAGTTGCCCACGCCGCCCGCGGGCTGGAAGATCACCTGCCTCACCACGCCGTGCCCGATCGTGCGCTGCGGGGAGCTCACCTTCTGGGTGTACTCGGACGTCGAGAACGAGAGCTTCTTCGGCGTGACCGGGTACGACGCGCAGAACAACCTGGTCAAGGGCCCGGTGATGGTCACGGGGGATCGCTACATCTCGTCGATCACGCTGGACCCCGGAACGGAGACCGCGAACCTGATCGGCCAGAACGGTGGTACCGGCGTCCAGGTACCCTGGTCGATGTTCCGTCTTCCCTGACGCGAGGGGCCGCGCCGCTGGCTCGTTGAACGGCCCTGACGTGTCATCCCCGTGAGCGGAGGCCGACGCTGGCAAGGTAGGCTTCCAGGGCCGGTGCATGATCGGACGACACGATGGCGCCGATATATCCGTCCGGCCGGACGAGCACCCAGTCGCCGAGCGACACGCCATAAGCAGCGCGGAGATGGCCGCCCTCATCGACGATGTCGCCGCATGGCCCGACGGCGTGGATGTGGAGTCCGGGGCGCGGCTCGACGGGCGAGAGCCGGTCCACGCCGTAACCCAGCAAGGTCCAATGCGGACCCTGGAAGAGCTTGAAGAGCCGTGTCGGCATCCCCGCCGCGCCGCGGACGGGCGCGTCCGGCGCTCGGTTGCCCGCGAGGATGCCGCCGCTGCGTTTCGGCTTTTCCATGGCCAGCGACGATTCCGGATACCCGAGATCGAGCTGATGCATCTCGCGACCGCGGCGCATGTCGCCTCGCTTGGCCGCCTCCAGCAGCTTCGTCGACAGGCCGAGCACCTCCGCGGCGATCGGCCGCCGCTCCTCCTCGTAGGTCGCGAGCAGCGCCTCCGGCGCACCTGCCAGGACGGCGGCGAGCTTCCAGCCGAGGTTGTAGGCATCCTGCACGCTCGTATTGAGTCCCTGCCCACCCGTCGGCGGGTGGATATGCGCGGCGTCGCCGGTGAGGAAGACGCGCCCGTCCCGGTAACGGTCGGCGAGGCGCGCGTTCATGGTGTAGGCGGAGGCCCAGGAGACCGAGCGGATCACGATGTCGCCTCGGCCCGTGCGGCCCGTGACCATCGCTGTGAGGCCTTCCGCGGAGAGATCCACATCGCCCTCCGGCGGGATCGGCGCCTGCAACTGGAACATGTCGGTGCCGGCGAGCGGGCACAGCGACATCTGCTTCTCCATCGACCCATGGTTGAAGCGATGCCAGGCGGCCCTGCTGAGCCCATCCAGGACGACGTCGGCGACGACCGCGCGCACCCCCATCGTCTTGCCGGGAAAGCCGATCGCGAGCGCCTGCCGTACGACGCTGCGGCCGCCGTCCGCTCCGACGAGATAGCGGACGCGGACGGTCTCCTCGCCCGTCGGGCCGGCGATGCGGGCGTCGACGCCCTCGCCATCCTGCTCGAAGCTCTTCAGCTCGCGGCCGAACTCCGGGTACTTCCCGAGCTCCGCCAGACGCTCGCGCATCGCGGCTTCGGTCAGGAATTGAGGCACGAGGAGCGCCAGGCGATAGGGCTCGCCAGGCGTCGGGTCCTGAGGCTCCATGATCTGCGACTCCTCGTAGCCTCCGTCGTCGCGATACTCCCGCGGGGGTGGGTACAGGCCGCCGATCGCGACGACGCGGTCGAGGATGCCCAGATCCTCGAACACCTCCTGGCTGCGCGGCTGGATCCCTTTGCCGCGCGAGCCGGGAAATGGCCGGTCCAGCCTGTCGATGAGCCGGAACGCGACGCCCCGACGGGCGAGCTCGATGGCGAGGGTCAACCCAGCAGCACCTGCGCCGACGATCAGGACATCCGTCGAAAAATTAGACTCCACTGAGACCTCCGTTTTTGTTGGACTGCGTCTCGGATATGTGTACTATGCATATAGTCGCGCCTCCCGAAGCGTCAAGGGAATTTGTGCAAAATACACGGATTGTGAAAAAGAAGCTCCGCGAGCTCCACGGAGCCATGGTCGATCTGACCGCGCTCATGAATCAGCCGCAGCGCGATCAGGCGCTGCTCGCGGAGGCAGGCATCTCCCTGGATCGAGCCCTCTTTCCGCTGCTGGTGGGGATCGAGCGCTTCGGGCCGATCGGCGTGGTCGACCTTTCGGAGCGAGCCGGGCGGGATTACACGACCGTCAGCCGCCAGGTCGCAAAGCTCGAGAGCCTGGGGCTGATCGAACGTCGACCGAGCCCGGCTGATCGTCGCATCCATGAGGCGGTGATCACCGACAAGGGGCGGCAGATGACGGACGCCTTGGACGCCGCCCGTCAGAGGATTGCGGCTCCTATCCTCGCCAAGTGGAGTGAGGAAGACTTCAGCGACCTGGTGCGCCTGATGCGGCGGTTCGTGGACGACTTGATGGATCCGTCAGGCGGAACGGACAAGACCTGAGGTGGGCGCAGGCCTCCTGCGGCGCCGTCGTGGTGCCCGCAGGCTGTGGAGTGGATTTCCTGGTCCCCGGTCCAGTGACCGGGTTCGGTAAAGGAGTGGGCACCTGGAACGCGTGACTGCCACCGCCTTGCACCATGCGCACATCGAGTGCCCGTTTACAGCGGGAAGCATCCAGCTGGAAGGCATCAGCCTTTGCGACAACTGTTTCTCGCGGCTTCCGTTCGGTGCGCGCAAGGGGGTCCACGGTTGGCGACCTCCCACGGCATGCGACGCTTGTGGCCTGCCGCTCGCATCGCTCCTCGGTAAGCCGGTGCGGTTGGACGAAGGGCGGTGGACGATTCGTTGCGACTGTGGGGAGCTCCTGCGAGGCTCCCACCGTCGCGGCGCACTGTTCGGCACCTGGGCTTTCGTGGGGGTGCTGCCGTCGGTGGAGCTCGGCGTGGGTGACGGGCTCGTGCCCGAGGCCGTCAGGAGCTCGAGTGATCTGGGAGCGACCTGGCGCTCGACCGTGATGAGCGGGCTCGACATGGTTGACCTGGTCACGTGGCGATCGGGCACGATCAATAGTCTGGAATTCTCTGACGGCTCGGCTCACAGGTTTCTGCTCCAGTTCAGGCGGGAGAATCCCGCCAGCTGGGTCGCCTACGGTGGCGCAGGTGTCGACGGTGCAGGCATGCGTCTCTGGGCGCCGCTCACGAGGGATCCCGAGCTGGAGCGGAGGATTGCAGCCATGCTCGACCGAGCGATTCGCTGGAGGCAATCGGCTCTGGCGGGCGGTAAGCAGGAAATGGTGGAGCCGCTTCGCTCCCTCGGGAATTTCTACGCATATCTCTGCTGACAGGTCCTCGCTGCGTGCGGTGATGGGGTGATCCATCCCCAGCTCACCCTCCGGGAGTCCGCCGCGCAGGTGGCCTTCGCCGCGAGGCGCTGTCCGATCTCACCGAGGTGCTTCGACGAGGAGGGCCACGCTGGCGGCCCGCGGCGGCCGCGGATATACACCAGGTCGTGCCTCCCGCGCCGTCGCCGGTCGATGCCATCCACAGCCTGATCTCCGCGTTCGGCGAGAGCTTCGCGCCCGGCGACGAGGCGCCTCCGTACGAGGCGAGCCTCGACGGGCCGAGGATCCGTCTGACCACGAGCCGCGGTGTGCTCGAGGAGCACGCGTCCGAGTGGAAGCGCCTGTGCGGCCGGCTCTGGGTGCAAGCCCTGCCGGACGAGCGCGCGCGAGCGCTCGAGGTCCTGCTGCCCACGCTCTCCGACTTCGATGGCGCGGTGTGGGCCCCGATGCAGCGCCTGCTCGAGGCGGACGCCGTGGCGTCGGCGCTGCGCACGCTCGAGGCGTCCCTGCCGGATGCGCTCGAGGCCCTCGCGTGTCGATGCTCTGCCTCCTTCGCCGAGTCGATCCACGGCGAGCACCCGTTCGTCCGCGGCGCGATCCCGGCGGCGCAGCACGAGGCCTTCTCGAGGAAGAGCGCGCTCTCGACCGTGGAGCTCGTGAAGATACCGCTCGAATTCCTGGCCAGCCCCTTGCCCCTCGAGCGCCTGGAGGCGCTCTACTGGCTGCGCGATGCCCTGCGCGAGAACCCGACGAAGGTGCTGGGCATTCATCGCCTGCTCGTGCAGCGCGTGGTGCCCGTGTGTCGCCAGGGCGTGGGACTCTGGCGCGAGGGCGCCATGGGCGTGATCGAGCGCTGGGTGACGCGCCTGGTCTCGCGCGCCGCCTACCCGGAGGCGCTGCCGATGCTCGGCATCCTGCTGGCGTATGGCGTGGCGATTCCAGGGCTCTTGCCGCTGCGCTACGAGGCCCTGCTCGCTTCAAACGAGCCGGCCGAGGCGGAGCGCACGCTGCTGCGCCTGCGCGCCATCGCCGACGCCTCGGGGCACCTGCGCTCGCCCTGGGTGCGGGCGGACAGCCACGTGGACGATCTCTGCGCCATCGCCTCGTGGAAGGCCGCCAAGGTGTTCCGCCAGGTCGCCGAAGGCGCGCACCCCTTCGCGGAGCGGCGCCTCAAGAACGAGCCCGGTCCGCCGGCCGTCACCGCGTCGGAGGCGGCGGAGATCAGCCGTGGCCTCGCCGCGCACGCCCTGGAGCTCTTCCAGCGCCGCGCCGCCCAGCCGCCCACGGTCGCGTATCCCCCCCGCTACGATGTCTACATCGCGTGGACCAGGCAGCTCGCCGACTAGCCGCGAGCGCCCAACCGGCCTCGAGGCTCCAAACGTTCGTCAAGCATCGCGCTGCGCCCGGGCGGCTCTCGCGGCTGCTCCCGAACCGCTGCGTGCGCCTCGTCGATGAGCTGGAATGTCTGCCCGGCCAAATTACGATGCTTGTCCAGGGCACGCTTCTTCAAACTCGAGCAGGTTCTCTCGCTCACCCTGCTCCAGCTTCGCTCTCACCGGCGATAGGGGGCGCTCGTGGACTGTTCGATAATTTGCAGGTGCCCGAGCAGCGAGCCGCCGGACCCGCACACGCACGCGCCCTGGTTGGCTCTGGCGGTCGCCGTCGTCCCCCGCGTCGATGAGCGCCCCGGCCGGCGCGCCGCCGGACCCCTGCTCGTCGTTGCCTTGCCGCGCCGCGCGTCCCCGGGCAGGCTTCCGCCATGGGCCAGCCCGCCGCCAAGCAGCGCCGCGCGACGTACGCCGACCTCGAAGCCGTCCCGCCGAACAAGGTGGCGGAGCTCATCGCGGGCACCTTGCACGTGTTCCCCAGGCCGGCGCCGCCTCATGCCCGCGCATCGTCCCGCCTCGGCATCGAGCTTGGCGGTCCGTTCGATGCAGGGAAGGGGGGTCCTGGCGGCTGGTGGATCCTGGACGAGCCCGAGCTGCGCTTCCCGGACCCAGCGCAGCCGGGCGAGGTGGAGGCGGTCGTACCGGACATCGCTGGCTGGCGTCGAGAACGCATGCCCGAGCTGCCCACGACGGCTTTCTTCCCGCTCGCTCCGGATTGGGTCTGCGAGGTGCTGAGCCCTTCGACCGAGGAAGTGGACCGCGACGAGAAGATGCCGATCTACGCGCGCGAGGGCATGCGGCACGCGTGGCTTGTCGACCCGATCGCGCGGACGTTGGAGGTCTTCTCGCTCGCCTCGGGTCGGGGTTGGGGGCCCGCCGTCGTCCACCGCGACGCCGCTCGCGTCCGCGTCGAGCCCTTCGAGGCGATCGAGCTCGATCTCTCGGTCCTCTGGGTGCGCTAGAGTTCCTGGACGGCGCGCCAGAGTTCCTGGACGGCCCCGCCCGCCCTGACGCGCCAGCGCCGCCCCCGCGCCGCTGCCGGCGGCGCCACCGGCACCCCTGCCGCGGCCTCGAAGGCGGAGATCATCGGAAAGTCGCCGCGTCGGTTTGCCAAGCGAGCTCGATGTCGATGTCCCGATAATCGTCGAACGTGAGTACTCGTACACTGCCGGGGGCGTCGCGCTCAGGGCGTCTTCACCTCGACGGGGATCGCGGAGCTCGTCGCGGCGCCGTCGCCGAGCTGACCCAGGGTGCCTTTGCCCCAGCACAGGACCTGGCCAGGGCCCGTGGGGCCGCACGCCCCCTCGACGATCGCGCACGTGTGGAAGAAGCCGGCGCTCACCGCGACGACCTTGGCGAGGGCCGTGCCGTCGCCAAGCACGACGGGCTCCATCCGCGTGTTATCGGCCCTCGTCGGCGTGCTGCGACCGAGCTGCCCTTGCTCGTTGCTGCCACGGCAGCGGAGCTGCCTTTGGTCGTCGATCGCGCAGACGAAGACGTAGCCGGTGGACATCGGACCCCAGACACCCGGGATCGCAGCCGCCGTCCCGGCCGGGGGAGCCTCGGCGCCGTGCTGACCTGAGCTGTTGTTCGTCCCCCAGCAGAAGAGGCCTCCCACGTCGTCGCGCGCACAGCCGAAGTTCGTGCCGTAGGAGATCTCGGAGAGGGGCAGCGTCGCTCCCGCCGCGATGAGCGGCGTGTGCGCGCTGTAGTTCGCGCCGCCCTCGGAGCCGGCCGGGGTGTTCGTGAGGATATATCCGCCGCCCATCGCGCCCCAGCAACGCAGCCCGTCTTCCGCGGCCCCGGTCGAGAAGCAGCTGCCTATCGAGCCGATGCCCGGTGCGAGGATGGCCCTCGGACCGGCCGTCGCGGTGAAGTTGAACGCTTTCACCGGGACGAGGCTCTCCTCGCCGGTCGCCTCCGGCCCGAGGCTCGAGAACAGGTTGGCCCCCCAGCAGTAAATGCTGCTGGTCGAGGTGAGCGCGCACGCCGAGTACCACTCGGGCGCGATCTTGCGCACGAGCAGCGGGGCCGTACCGTCATTGACGATCGCCGGGGCGTCGTGGGCCATCGAGTCTTTGGTGCCATTCGCGAGGATGCCGGTCTCGTTGTTTCCCCAGGCCCAGAGTCGGAGCTGGCTGTCGATGGCGAAGGTCGCCTGCTCGGTCAACGCGATCTGCGTGATCGTCGCCGTGCCGAGCGACGCGGGAAATTGCACTCTCACCGGCGTGCTCGAGGAGACCGCCATCGCCTGCGGAACACCCAGCTGGCCGAACGAGTTGTCCCCCCAGCAGGTGAGAGAGCCGTCATGCCGGATCGCGCACGTATGGCTGCCGCCCGCAGCCACCATGACGGCGTCGGCGAGCGTGGGGCTGTCTGCCGGGATCTGGCATCCAGGATCACCTCCGCCGCCTCCGCCCACGCTGCCGGACGTCTCACCGCCGGACGCGCCCCCGCCGCCCCCGCCGGAGGCGTCCCCGCCGACCCCGCCGGACGCGCCGTCGCCCCCGCCGCCCTGTGCCTCGCTCGGACCGCCGCCCGTTCCGCCACCCGCGCCGCTGTCCGAGAAATGCCGGTCGGGAGCGGCGCATCCTGCCCCCGCAGCGAGGGTGGTGGCGACGACCAAAAAGGAGCAGAAGTTCGGTCGCGTCTGGGTGTTCCTCTTCATCTCAAGCATCCGGTTACGCTCCTGGCGTCTTTTTGCACACCCTTACCGTACGGAAGACAAGAAGTCCAGTTGAGTCCCGATCACCGATGTCCCCGCTTTCCCTGAGGCCTCAGGGGCGCTTCGGCGCGCACCTACCGAGCGTGGGTGATCTCAGCAGAGCCTGCGGGCGCCGGCGAGCGGCAAGGCTCCGGGCATCAGGGGCAGCTGCAACAGCTGTGCGAGCGGCAGCTGCCCGTAAGTGCGCTCCCTCGCCGTTTCAACGGCGATCACCATCGGTGCAAGATTGGCTTGAGCATCTTGCGCAGCGCGCGCGGCGCGTGGCAAGCACCGGAGGGAGGGGGGCCGCGGAGGGCGCGGTGCCTCCGCGGCCGGAAAGGCTTCAACCGCGGTGCTTCACGCGGCGGTGCTTCTCGCGGCGAGCACCGACGACCGGGTCATCACCTGGCTCACGCCGTCCGTTTCGGGGTCGGCCACGGGGGCGCCCACGGGGTGTGCGAGGGCATAGGCCAAGAGCTCGTGTGTCCACGGCTCGAATATCGTGAACACCTCGTCCGCGAGCGCGATGTACCGCGCGCGCGTCTCCGCGTCGAGCGGGATGCGCGCGAGCTCGGCGTGGTCGGCGTTCACTGCGTGGCCCGACTCGCGCTCGAAATGGAACGAGCCGCAGTAGCGCAGCTGCGTGCCGAGGCGCTTCTCCAGGGCCTCCGCCAGCGGGAGCATCGCCCCGAAGAGCACGTTGCCGGTCTCCTCGATCGCCTCGATGATGACGAGCCGCTCGAGGCCCGTCGTGCCCTTGATGAGCGCGGTGAGCCGCGCGGTGAGGATCCGATTCTGTATCGTCTCCTCGCCCCAGAGGAAGTGCAGCAGGTCCGTGGCCCGGCCCTCGACGTCGTGGCCGAGCTTTGACAGATCCTCCAGGTACCAGGGCCAGTGATGGTCGTCCTCGCGCGTGTGGGCGTTGACCATCTCTTGGTAATCGTCCGCCGGGTGCTCCTCCCGTAGTACGAATTTGTTCAGATCACCGAAGCTCAGGATGAAGTACGCCATGCATGGATAGAAGGCGAGCCGCTCGCTCGGATCGAGCCGTTCGTCTCGCATGCGCTCGAACAGGGGTAGACGAGCGTATGCCTGCTTCTTCTCGAAGATGTGCCGCAAGACCTGCCGCATGAGCGATCTCCTTTTCGGCTGCGTGTCAGTTGGTTGAACAATCCCTCTGTTTACGTAAATCAAGCGCCGCGAGCGCCTCGAGAGGCCTCAAGACAAGATCACGGCGCACCGAGCATGCACGCTGCTGCTGGACCTCACCTCGGTTGAAATCCTGCGCATCCCCCTCGCGCTGCATTCCGAGCTTAGTTATTGGAATTTTCCACCAACCACCTCAGACGTTTCTGCAACGCTGCGGGGTGCGTCCAGCCGGTGCATCCACTGTAGCGCACGCCCGGCGTAAGTTGCACCCACTATCTTTGGATCACCATTCAAATTTGAAACGGCGGCCGGTGGGCGAACCGGCGTTGGGGTGCGATACGGCTTGCGACGTCATCGATTGGCTGACGATTGACCCGTCGGAACGCCCGAGAGCGCGCGGTGACTCAATGGACCGAATGCGGAAGCGGGCGGCTGTCATTGCCTCGTCCTCTGTCTCCCCGGCCTTCATGGGACCCATGATCGCAGCCCTCAATGTTCTGGCGGGGTGCTGGCTGGTCCCACACACGCGTACCTGAACGATGGCGAGCCGGTATCGACGGCGCTGACCGAGGACGGCCTCCGCGAAGGTGCAGCCAAACAGCTTGAATGCCGGCGGTCGAGGCATGTAGCTTGCCGGTTGTGCCGTGAAAGACCAACTCGACTCAGCGCTGATGGTGGAGCCCGAGAGCCGCGCGGTCCCGAAGAGCGCGCCCATGCGGGCGGAGATTGTACGGCTGGTCCGTGAGAAGCGCTACGAGGAGGCGCTGGCGGTGCTGTACCGGGCGCGCGCGGAGTCGCCCGGCGATCGCGAGCTGCAGGCGAGCATCGAGCGGATCAAAGAGTTCCTCGCCGGCGCCTACGCCAAGCGGCTCGGCGGCCTCGATCAGGTGGCGGGGCCCATCCCGGTGTCGGCGGGCCGCTCGCCCGACGCGCTCTTGGTGACGCGGTACATCGACGGCTCCTCGACGTTCGACGACATCATTCAAATGTGCCCGCTCGGGCGGCTCCGCACGCTGCAGGTGCTGGTCGGCCTCTACACGGGGAGGGAGGTGGCGTCGCCGTTCAGCGACCGGCCGTCGGTCTCCTTCAGGCCGCAGCTGGACACGCTGCCGTCCGAGGCCGGCGCCGATCCGGGGCCGCCGACGATGCCGGAGCGCGGCCTGGAGCGGCGACCGCCGGAGGCTCCCCCCGCGAGCGCGCGAACGCCCCCCGCGAGCGCGCCGACCCCCCCCGCGAGCGCGCCGTTCACGCCACGGGTGTACGAGACCGAGGAGGATCGGCTCTACCGCGAGGCGTTCGCCCGCGGTACCGCCGCGTTCGTGCAGCGCCGCTACGACGCTGCGGTCGAGGCGTTCGAGGCGTGCGCGCGCATGCGCCCGGGCGATACGGCGTCGTCGGTCATGCTGCGCCGGGTGCGGCGCGACACCGGAGGCTGATGGCCATCGTCGTGGTCGCTGTTCCCGATCTGCGCGAGCGCATGCGGTGCATCCGCGTCATCGCCGGGCAGGCGCCGGTGAGCGCCCTCGGCGCCGCGACCTGGGAGGAGCTCGATCAAGCCCTCGACGGCGTGCAGAGCGCGGAGCTGATCATCTACGCGCCGTCGCTCCCGGGTGGGCCGGAGGACGCCGTCGCGCAGCTCCTCCGCCGCACGGCGCGGCTGGTGCTCGCCGTCAACGATGGCGTGGAGGTCCCGGGAGCGGCGGGCACCACGCGGGTGACGTGGCCCATCGCCGAGGAGACGCTCATCCTCATGGCGCACGCCGCGGGCGCCCAGTCGGCGCCGATCGGGATGAACTTCGTGCCCGTCGACTTCTTGCAGATGATCTGCATGTCCGGCGAGTCGCACGTCCTCGTGGTCAGCAACGCCAGCGCCGACGTGGGTCTGATCGAGGTGCGGCGCGGCCAGGTGTGGACGGCGTTCGACGGCCTCGGCGTGGGCGAGGAGGCGTTCGCGCGGCTCATCCGCCCCGAGATGCGGGTGCGCGTCACCCCCGCCGTCGGCTCGACGAAGGAGCGCACCATCTTCAAGGATCTGGCGGAGCTGGTGCTCGACTCGTTGCGCCGGATCGACGAAGGTAGCGTGGAGGCGCCGCCGCCGATCTCGTCGAGGCGGATCGAGATCGCGCTCATCTCGCCGGAGCAGCGCGCGGCCCGCATCAAGCAGCTCAACGCCGACGCGCGGCGCCTCTTGATGGAACGCAGCTACAGCGAGGCGGCCTGCGTCCTCATCGACCTCTCGACGCTCGATCCCGCATCCAGCCTCGTGCGCGCTAACCTGGAACAGCTACGCAAGCTCGGATACCCAAGATGACCCGATCCATCGCATTCGCCAGCCTCAAGGGCGGAGTCGGAAAGACCACCGTGGCGCTCAACTGCGCCTTCGCCTTCGCGCGCCGAGGCGCGCGGACCCTGCTCGTCGACACGGATCTGCAGGGCGCCATCGGCATGTCGCTCGACGGCGTCAGCGACCGCCCCGGCCTGGCCGCGAGCCTCGCGCGCGGCGGCCCCCCGCTCGAGGGTCTGGTGAAGACCCGGCTCCCGGAGCTCTGTCTTTTGCCCATGGGCCCCGTCGACGCGCTCGATGAGGATCGCTTCGCCATCAACGCGCGCGAGGCGAACATCGTGGGGCGCATCCTGGAGCAGAGCCAGCGCGACTTCGACCTCGTCCTCTTCGACACGCCGGCCGGGCTCGGCGGGATGTCGCGCCTCACGCTGGAGGAGGTGGACAGCGTCATCGCCGTCGCGCAGTGCGAGCCGCTCGCGCTGCGGGCCATGCCCCGGTTGCTCGAGCTCCTGGCGCGGCTCCGCGACATCGGCTCCGCCTGCTCCCTCCTCGGCGTGGTCGGCACCATGAGCTCGTTCCGCGAGCCGGTGATGCTGGCCTCGCTGGAGGAGCTGTGGTCCCTCTACCGCGATCAGGTCTTCGACACCGCGGTCCCGCGCGACAGCACGTTCCTCCAGGCGAGCCGCGCGGGCGTGCCGCTCGGCCTGCTGAGCCGCCGCCCGCCCGCGGTCTCCGCGGTGTTCGACAAGCTGGTGGCCGAGATCGAGGAGCGCCTGGGCTCCAACGCAGGAGGCGAGGATGACGGTCCGATCCGTCTCGTGGACTGACGCGCAGCGGGTGAGCTCGCTCCTCGCGCGGGTGAGCGCGACGCGGTCGCGGGAGCCCGCGGCGCTCGTGAGCGCCATGGGGGCAGCGCGCGCCGGCGCGCCGGCGAAGGCGGCGCCCGCGCCGGCGAAGGCCGCGCCCAAGGACGTGCCCAAGGAGGTGAAGGAGGTGCCGCGCCTCGTTCAGACCTCCGACAACCCGGCCGATCGGCTCGACGCGCTCGTCGCCTGGACGCTCGATCACCACGCGTGCGTGGGCGCCTTCGTGGCCGACGACAACGGCCTCACGCTGGCGGCGCACGGCATCTCCGAGGCGCACGTGTCCCTCGTGGGGCCGCTGCTCTCGGCGCTGGTCGGCGTCCGCAGCATCCCCGGCGTCGACGCCACGGCGGGCGCGCTCTGGCTGGGCGCGCAGATGATGTCCTGGGTCGAGGCGCGCACGGCGCGCGGCGGCTTCTGCCTCGGCACCGTGGGCGACGAGGCTCTCTCCACGCGGTCGTTCGAGCAGCTGAAGGAGGCGCTCGCGACGACCTTGCGCGGGCTGTAGTACATCCGGGTTTTCAATGCGGGCGCGCGCGCCCAGGAGCGACGGAAGCACGATGATCGATACCAAAGTCCTCGAGGCCGCAGTCCATGATCTCCGCAACATCCTCCGCGACGGGCTGCTGGCCACCGACATCTGGGAACGTTCGGCGGGCCTGTCGCTCGCCGGCTTCAACCAGCAACCGGTGGCGGTGGCCCTCTTCACCCGCATCACCGAGGAGCTGGACAGCTCGCTGCGCGACTCGAACTTCCCTCCGTTAGGGCGGTATTACCTGCTCGACATGGCGGGCAACCACACCGTGGTGGTGCTCAACCACGGGAATCTGCTCCAGGGCATGCTGGTGGACAACAAGCGGGCGAACCTGGGGATCCTCATCTCCGTGGCCATCCCGCGCATGATCGAGACCATCGCGCACGCGAGCGAGCGCTGAGCTGCTCGGCCGCCCGATCACCACCACCGCGCGACGTCTGGGTCGGCCTGTTCATCGCGGGCCCCCATCGAGCCTGGGCTTGACTTAGTTCCTGGACGGCCCCGCCCGCGTCCTGACGAGGCGGACGCGGCGCGAAATCCGCGATCAGGGCGCTGTGCGCTGGCGTTCCAGGAGGCGCGCTGTCATTGCCTGCGCGGCGTCGGCGACGCGGGCGGCAGCGCGCGCCGCGTCGCGGACCACCTCATCCGCGCGGCGCGCGCCGTCGCTCCCGGACCGCTCCCAGAGCAGCGCCGCGGGCACCGCGAGACCGAGCGCCACCGCCACCCCGGCCACAGCGACGCGCCAGCGCCGCCCCCGCGCCGCGGCCGGCGGCGGCGCCACCGCTACCCCTGCCGCGGCCTCGAAGGCGGAGATCATCGCCAGGACGCTGGGGAACCGCTCCGATGGGCTGATGGCGAAGGCGCGCGCGAACCACGCCTCCAGGGCGGGCGGCGCTCCCGGGCACAACGTGGCCAGCGGGGGGCGCCCGCTGACAAGGATGGCCGCGAGCACCGCGGCCAGGTTGCGGCCCGGGAACGGCTGCCGCCCGGTCAGCGCCTCGTGCGCGACGACCGCGAGCGACCACATGTCGAGCTGCGGGCCGCCAAGACCCTCACACGTGTGCTCCGGGCTCAGGTAGGCCGGCGTGCCCAGCACCACGCCGTCCGCGGTGCGGCGGCGGAAATCGGCCGGCCGATCCTGGCCGACCCACTTGGCGATCCCGAAGTCGGTGATCTTGGCGCAGAGATGGCCGTCGCTCCCCTCGACGAGCAGGATGTTCGACGGCTTGATGTCCCGGTGCACGACGCCGAGGCCGTGCGCCGTCGACAGCGCCTCTCCGAGCTGACGGAGCAACGACGCGAGCTCGACGGCGGGGATCGTGCCTCGCTCCTCCAGCAGCTGACGCAGCGACCTGCCGCGCACGTGCTCCATCACGATGTACGGGCCCGCCGCGGGGTCCTCGCCGGCGTCGAGCACGGCGACGACGCCGCGGGTCTTCTGTCCGAGCTGCGCCGCGACCCGCGCCTCCAGGCGGAACCGCTCGATCGCGTCGACGTTGCGCCCGCCGCGCGCCACCGTGAGGAACTTCAGCGCGACATCGGCGCGCCGGACGCCGTCGTGCGCGCGCCAGACCTCGCCCATCGCGCCGCGCCCGAGCAGCTGATCGACCTGGTAACGCCCGTCGATGAGGCGGCCTCGCAGCCGTACGGAGCGGCGCGACGAGGCGGGGCGGGAGTCTGCCGGTCGATCAGCGAGCGCTCCTTTCGCGCGCGCGCTGTCTCTCCTCTGGGAGTCAGGTTGTGAATCGAACGAGGAAGGATGGAACACGATCGAGCACCTCCGTGCCGCCTCTGCGTCCCAGCCACGTCGGTGTCCCTCTCGGGCGACGCGCTGGGGTCAGGGACCGGGGCATCCCCAGAGCGTATCGCGAACATGGGACCCTGGGAATCCCGGACAGCGCACCTCCAGCAGAGTGCCAATCGGGGATGTGCGCTCACAAGGTCGTACGGCCGCGCTGGATGTCGGGCCGGGCGCGCAGGGCGGCGCAGAGCCGGCGCGTCGCCTCGCGCAGCTCGCCTTCATCGAGCGACGCGAACCCGAGCCGCGCGGCGCGCGCTTCGCCCCCGCGGAAGCTGAAGCGCGCGCCGGGGTAGAACCCCACCCCGTGCCGGGGGGCGGCGCGCGCCGCGACCTCGGCGTCCACGCCCTCGGGGAACGAGACCCAGAGGCTCATCCCGCCGGCCGGGACGGCGAGCTCCGCGGCGCCGCCCAGCTCGGCCCGGAGCGCCTCCGCGAGCGCATTCCGCCGCGCCTCGTACACGCGCCGCATCTTGCGCGCGTGGCGCGAGAGGAGCCCGTCCTCGATCAGCGCGGCGACGGCCCGCTCGAGCGCCGGGCTGCCGTGCCGGTCGGCGCGCATGCGCTGCGCCGCGAGCGCCTCGACGAGCGGCCGCGGCCCGGCCACCCACCCGAGGCGCAGCCCGGGCGCGAGGATCTTCGACAGCGTGCCGACGTAGATCACCGCGCCCATGTCCGTGGCCGCGAGCGGCAGGACCGGGCGGCCATCGTAGTGGAACTCGAAATCGTAGTCGTCCTCGAGGACGGCGATCCGCCGCGCGCGCGCGACGTCGAGCAGCTGGAGCCGCCGCGCCGTCGAGAGCGTGACCGTGGTCGGGAACTGGTGGTGCGGCGTCAGGTACAGGAGCCGCACCCGCCGCCGCGCGGCGAGCGCCTCCAGCGCGTCGACGCGCAATCCATCGCCGTCGACGCCGACGGGCAGGAGCTCGGCGCCTGTCGACGCCAGCGCGTCCCAGGCCGGCGGGTAGCCAGGGTCCTCGACGGCGACCGCGTCGCCCGGCCCGAGGAGGCGGCGCGCGACGAGGTCGATCGCGCCCTGGCTGCCCGCCGTGACGAGGAGGTGGTCCTCGTCGCACGCGAGCCCGCGCGTCTCCCGCAGCAGCGAAGCGAGCGCGCGCCGGAGGTGCACGTCGCCCCGGGGATCGCTGTACCCGAGCGCGGTCCGGCCGCCTGCCCGCGCGGCCGCCCGGTACGCCCGGGCCAGCTCGTCGGCGGGCGCCAGGCGGAGGTCGGGCAGCCCCGCCCCGAAGTGGAGCACGCCCCGGCGCGCCGGATCCGGCGCGAAGGCGCGCCACGCCGGGCGGGCAGGGAGGTCGTAGCCGAGCTCGCCCCGGGGCGCTGCCACCCCGCGCGGGCGCGGCGGCAGCGCCGCGGAGACGCGCGTGCTGCGCTCGGCGGAGCTGAGCCAGCCCTCGGCCTCGAGCTCGTCGTACGCGGCCAGCACGGTGTTGCGGTGCACCCCGAGCGTCTTCGCCAGCGTGCGCGACCCGGGCAGGACCGCGCCGGGCCGGAGCCTCCCGCGGCCGATGTCCGCGGCGATCCGCCGGGCGATCTGCAGGAACAGCGGCTCCGCCGAGCCCGGGTCGAGCGAGACGGGGAAGGTCCACGGGCGCATGGTCCAGCCATCATGCCAGAAATGGACCTCCTCACTGGACCACCCCGGAGCCAGCTTCCGGGGCGAAAGAGGAGCCATGACGATCTCGCATTCCGCCCCGCGCCCCGCCGACCCTGCAGCCGACGCGCTCGCCGCCGCCCACCGGCTAGGCCTCGCCCCGCCGTGGGCTTCGCCACGCTTCGCCTGGGCGAGCGCGCTGCTGCTCCGGCTGGGCCTCGCCGCCGCGTTCCTGTCGGCGGTCGCCGACCGCTTCGGCCTGTGGGGCCCGCCGGGCACCGGCAACGTGGCCTGGGGCGAGTGGGGCCGCTTCGTCGCGTACACCGGCGCGATCAACCCGTGGGCGCCGGCCTGGATGGTCCCGGCGCTCGCCTGGTCGGCGACCGCGCTGGAGACGGCGCTCGGGGTCGGCCTGCTCGCGGGCGTGTGGACGCGGGCGCTCGCGTTCGCGAGCGGGATGCTGCTGCTCGCGTTCGCGCTGGCGATGACCTTCTCGGGGCGCGGCGTCGAGGCGGTGCTCTCCTACTCGGTTTACACGGCCGCGGGCGGGGCGCTGCTGCTCGCGGCCGCGCCCGCCGTGCCCTTCGGCGCGCTCGCCCGCGGGGGCCAGCGCGCCAGAACCCCTTGAACCGCGCCCTCGCACCGACGACGTTACGCCGCCTGTCATGCCAGGCGACACCCAGGCCGTCCCTCCCGCAGCGCCGGCGGCGCCCTTCGAGACCCGCGCGGCCCTCTTCGCGTGGCTCGCGCAGCACGGCGTCGCGCACCTGGCCCGGCTGAGCCTCGAGGCGGTGGCGCCGCGCGTCGACCCCACGCTCTGGCCCGAGCTGCAGCTCCTCGGCGCGCGGCGGCGCCTCATCGACCTCGCGAGCGCCGAGGAGCTCGCGAGCGCGCTCGTGTGGCTCGCGCCCTCGCGCCTGCGCGACGTGTTGCCGCCCCTCGTCGCTCGCTTCCTGGAGGACGAGCGCGACGACGCCGCGCTCGCGCGCGCCGCGGCGCCGTCGCTGCTGCGGGCGCCCGAGGAGCCGCGGGCCCTGTCGGCGCACGAGCGGCTCTGCGAGCTGCGCGCGCGCGTGCCGGACGCGGCGGCCCCGCGCCCCGAGCGGGCGCTCCGGGCCGCCGCGCTGCGCTTCGACGCCGCGCTCCCCGGCTTTCGCCTCGACGATCCGCGGCCCTTCGAGGCGCACCGCGCGGGCGCCGGCTTCGTCAGGCCGGAGGCGCGGCTGATCCTCGCGCCCGGAGCCCTCCGCGCCGAGTGCGATTGCGGCGCGGGCGGTTGCGTCCACGTGCTCGCGGCCATCGATGCCGCGCTGCTCTGGCTCCGCCAGCCCCCGAGCGAGGCCTTCTTCCAGGCGCTCGACGAGCTCGGCCGCCCGGCCTGGGAGCGGGCCTTGCAAGCGCTCGACAGGGCCCTCGACGAGGGCCCCGGGGCGCGCGGCGGGGTCGAGCTCGCCTTCCGGCTCGATGTCGTCGAGGCGGCCGGCGTGGTGGTCGCGCCCTGGATCCACAGGCTGGGCAAGAAGGGGCAGCGCGGCGCCGGGGCGCGGCTCGGCAAGAAGCGCCTGCTCCTGGAGCACGGCGGCAAGCTCTCCGCCGAGGACGCCCGCATCGCGTCGCTCCTGCCCGAGGGCAACGCCTTCGCCTCGCGGGCGCTGCTCGACGCGCTCATCGGCCACCCGCGCCTCTTCCTCGACGAGGCGCCCGATGTGGCCGTGAGGATCGAGCGCGCGCCGGTGGGCGTCGTGGCCGAGGAGCGCCACGGCGCCGTGCGGGTGAGCGCCGGCGTCGAGGGCACGGCGCTGCCCCCTGCGCTGCTCGATCGCGCGCGCCGCGCCCGGCCCGAGGAGGTGCTGTTCCTCTGGGACTGGGACAAGGGCGCGCGGCGGCTCACGCTGCTCGACGTCAAGGCCGAGATCCGGGCGCTGCTCGACGTGCTCGTGCGCGAGGGCGACGTCTTCCCGCCCGAGAGCCACGGCGCGCTGCTCGCCGCGCTCTCGCGGTGGGCGCTGCGCGTGCCCGTGGCCATGCCGCGCAGCGTGATGGGCGAGTCGGTCCCGCCGGAGCTGCTCCCGGTGCTGCGGCTCACGGCCCAGCCGCGCGGCGCTGTGGAGGTCGAGCTGCGCGTGCGGCCGCTCGCCGACGCCCCGCCGCTCGTGCCGGGCGCGGGCGCGCGCGACGTCCACGTGCGGCGCGGCGACCGGGCCCTGCACGCGGTGCGCGACCTGCGCCGGGAAGAGGACTTCGCCGCCGCGCTCGCCGCCGAGCTCCCGCTCGCCGGCGCCGAGCCGTTCGAGGACCGCCCGTTCCACTACCGCTTCGCCAGCGCGCAGGGCGCGCTCGATCTGCTCGCAGCCTGCGCGCGGCGCGAGCCGCCTCCGGAGCTCGAGTGGGTCAGCGAGCCCCTGCGGGTCGTGGGCGACGGCGGCCCCCGCGCGCTCAAGGTCGTCCTCGAGAAGCGGCGCGAGTGGTTCGGCGTCCTCGGCGGGTTGAGCGTCGCGGGAGAGCGCGTGGAGCTGGCCCGGCTCCTCGACTCGGCGCGCCGCCACGAGCGCTACGTGCAGGTCGAGGCCACCACCTACGTGGAGCTGGGCGAGGCCCTGCGCGCTCACCTCGAGCGCCTGGCCGATCACGTCCACGACGCCCGGCACGGCCTCTCGGTGGGCCCCTCGGCCGCCATGGTGCTGTGGGAGCTCGAGCGGGCCGGCGCCGCGCTCGAGGCGGACGGCGCGTTCCGGGGGCTCGTCGAGCGGGTCGTGGCCGCCGGCGAGCTCTGCCCCGCAGCGCCGGCGGCGCTCGTGGCCGAGCTCCGCCCTTACCAGCTCGACGGGTACCGCTGGCTCGTGCGGCTCGCTGCCTGGGGCGCGGGGGGCGTGCTCGCCGACGACATGGGCCTCGGCAAGACGGTGCAGGCGCTCGCCGTCCTGCTCGAGCGCGGCGAGCGCGGGCCGGCGCTCGTCGTCGCGCCCACCTCGGTGGCCTTCAACTGGCAGGACGAGGCGCGGCGCTTCGCGCCCTCCCTCCGCCTCACGGTCTACGCGGACGAGGCCGATCGCGACGGCGCGCTCGCGCGGCTCGGCCCGGGCGACGTGATGGTGCTCAGCTACGGCCTGCTCGTGCGCGATGCCGCGCGCCTCGCGGCGCGGCGCTTCGCCACGGTCGTCTTCGACGAGGCGCAGAGCCTGAAGAACGCGACCACCCAGCGCTTCCGCGCCGCGAGGGCGCTCCAGGCGGACTTCAGGTTCGCGCTCTCGGGCACGCCGATCGAGAACCACCTCGGCGAGCTCTGGAGCCTCTTCGCGCTCGTCTTCCCCGGCCTCCTCGGCGGCTGGGACGCGTTCCGCGACCGCTACGCCATGCCGATCGAGCGGCAGATCGACCCCGCCGCCGGGCCCGCGCTCGGGCGCGTGCTCGCCCCGTTCCTCCTCCGGCGGACCAAGGCGCAGGTGGAGGCCGAGCTGCCGGCGCGCACCGAGGTGCGCGTGCCGGTCGTGCTCTCGGGCGCCGAGTGGCAGCTGTACGAGGACGCGCGCCTCGCGGCGCTATCCGACCTCGAGACGAGCCGGGCGGTCCGGCGCGAGCAGGAGCGGCGCGTCGAGGTGCTGGCGGCGCTCACGCGCCTCAGGCTGCTCGCCTCGCACCCGCGCCTCTACGACGCGCGCTCGGCGCTCGACTCGTCCAAGCTCGCGCGCTTCCTCGGGCTCGTCGACGAGCTGTGCGCAGAGGGGCAGCGCGCGCTCGTGTTCAGCCAGTTCACGTCGCACCTCGCGCTGGTGCGCGAGGCGCTCGAGGCGCGCGGCGTCGCGTACGTCTACCTCGACGGCGAGACGCCCCGGAAGGCCCGGGCCGAGCGGGTGCGCGAGTTCCAGGAGGGGTCGGCGCCGCTCTTTCTGATCTCGCTCAAGGCGGGGGGCTTCGGCATCAACCTCACGGCGGCCACCAACGTGATCCACCTCGACCCCTGGTGGAACCCCGCGGTCGAGGATCAGGCGTCGGATCGGGCGCACCGCCTGGGTCAGCGGCGGCCGGTCACCATCTATCGCCTGGTGGCGCTCGGGACGATCGAGGAGAAGATGCTGTCGCTGCACGCGGAGAAGCGCTCGCTCGTGGCCCAGGTGCTCGGCGGCAAGGAAGCCGCCGGCAAGCTCTCGACGCAGGAGCTCGTCGGCCTGCTCTCGGCGCAGCTCCGGGGGCCGGACGGCGGCGAGGGCGGGGACGGCGAGCTCTCGGACTCAAGCCCTCCGAGTCCGTGACGGAGTGCTTTGGCTGAAGGTGGGGTCGTTTGAA
Organism: Sorangium sp. So ce693; assembly: GCF_051521375.1. Classification (NCBI taxonomy): domain Bacteria; kingdom Pseudomonadati; phylum Myxococcota; order Polyangiales; family Polyangiaceae; genus Sorangium; species Sorangium sp. So ce693. The sequence continues at coordinate 6,902,415 of NZ_CP150347.1, read as the reverse complement.
CCGCCAAGAAAACACAAAATCTTGGCGGGATGGGGGGATTCCCCCCAATCGGCCACCAACGTGAACGTTTACGTGGTCGTGGTCGTGGTCGTGGTCGTTCACGGCCTACCGTTGACGACCACGACCACGACCACGACCACGACCACGACTACGACCACGTAAACGTTCGGATGTAGGAGAACGCGGCGCGAAGCTTGGTTAACGCCTATGGGGATTCCCCCATTAGCCCGAGTCGCGCTCTCTGACTCGCGCTCTTCCTCACCGGAGCGAGATCTGGTGCGCGAACTGCGACTCCTCGAAGGAGTAGGCCCAGAGCGACGTGTCGCGCTCGTCGTAGAGCCAGGCGTGGACGCGCGGCCCGCCTCCCTGCGCCAGGAGCGGGTAGGTGAGCAGGTGATCGAGCTGGGTCAGCACGTTCTCCTGGGCCGTCACCTCGCGGAGGGCGTCGCGGTGGAGGCCGACGTAGTTGTGGCGCACGAGGTCGATCGTGGCGCGCGCCGCGGGCACCTGCGACAGGAGCCCGAAGGCCTGCCGATCGCGTTCCCCGTCGAGGAGCACCTCGAGCGCCGCGCACCGGACGTGGCCGCAGATCACGACGTCGTGTGTCTCCCGCATCGAGAGCGACAGCAGGAGCGAAGCATTCTCGCTCTCGGCGTTGTCCTTCCAGGGCGCCACGAGGTGCGCCGGCGATCGGACCTGCGCGCAGGGCACCCCGTCGGCAGCGAGCCCCATCCGTCCGAGGGGGAGCGCGGCGTCGAAGCATGAGATCAGCAGCGTATGGCGGGGATCCAGCGCTGCGGTTGCGCGCCGCCGCCGCGTCGAGGCGGGGGCCTCAGGTGACCTGCTGTTCGAGAGCTGCATCGGTTCTCCTCGCGGACCAAGAGCGGTCCCCGCATGAGTCGGAACGGGGGCGCGTCAGGTTCCCGCGCTCTGCGCGTCATCAGGCGAGGGGGAGCGGCGAGGGGAACCGGCGCGGGGCGAAGCGGGCGAACAGGACGAGGGAAACCGGGCGCGCGTCCACGGCGCGAGGCGGCCGAGCGGCGGCGATCCGAGGCCTTCCGCCCTGCGCGGCTGCCCCCGCGCAGGGCGGCCGGTCCGCGCGGGCGCTTCCGCCGCCCTCACGCCTCTCCGACCTCGCTCGCAAACGCCTGCGCGGGGTCGGCCTGCCTCGGCGCCTCGCCCGGAGGCGCCTTCTGGACGAGGGCCCGCTTCCATCGCCCCGAGGCGTAGTAGGCGGTGCCCGTGATCATCGACACGACGAAGCTCGCCGCGATGGCGTACCAGACGCCCTTCACGTTGCGCATCTCGCGCGAGAGCCAGTACGCGAGCGGGGCGCGGACGACCCAGAGGCTGAGCAGCGTCGTCGCGGTCGTGACCATGGTCGCGCCGGCGCCGTTGATGATGCCGTTGCTCACGAAGGTGAGGCCGAAGAACACGTAGCACGCGCCGACCGTGTGCAGGTACGACACGCCGAGCTCGATGACGGCCGGATCGGTGATGAACACCCTGAGGAGCGCCTCGGGGAACGCGACCGCCACCGCCGAGATGAGGAGCGTCATCCCGCCGCTGAACAGGCAACCCCACGCGAAGATCTCGCGCACGCGGCCGTGGTGCCCCGCCCCGAGGTTCTGCCCGGCGAGCGTCGATATCGCCATCCCCATGTTGATCGCCGGCAGGAAGGCGATCTGGTCGATGCGCGAGGCCGCGCCGAACGCTGCGGTCGCGATCTCCCCGAACCCGTTCACGATCCCCGTCACGACGACCATGCCCAGCGCCACCACCGACTGCTGGACGGCCGCCGGCGCGCCGATACGGAGCGTCTTTCGGATCGTCGGTCCGAGCTGGCCGAAGCGCGGCCAGCTCGGCGCGATCGGCGACCTGCGGGCGTGGAGGTGCAGGTTGAGCGCCACGAGCGCGATGGCCTGAGAGACGAGCGTGGCCCAGGCCGTCCCGTTCAGGCCGAGCTCCGGCAGCCCCAGCCGCCCGAAGATGAGGAGCGGGTCGAGGACGGTCGTCAGCGCGACGGACCCGAGCAGGAAATAGAGCGGCGTCTTGGAGTCGCCGGTGCCTTGCAGCATGCTCCGGAGCGCGAACATGCCGAAGCTGAACGGCAGCGAGAGCAGGTAGATGCGGAGATAGCTGACCGACGGCGCGAAGACGTCGGCCGGCGTGTCCATCGCGCGGAGGATCTGGGGCGTGAAGAGCTCCCCGAGGGCGGTCAGCAGGAGGCCCAGGCCGTAGATCAGCACGGTGGAGCCGTCGACCACGCGCCGCAGCTCATCGAACCGCCTGGCGCCGAAGCTCTGCGAGACGAGGATGTTCGTTGCCAGGGTCATCCCCATCCCGACGCCGAAGATGGTGAAGATGACCGGGAAGCTCACGGTGACGGCCGCCAGGGCCGCCGTGCCCAGGAACTGACCGACCCAGATGGCATTGATGAAGCTGTAGGTCGTCTGAAGGAAGCCCCCGATCAGCATCGGGAGGGAGAAACTCACGATATGTCTCGGGATACTGCCTGTCGTCAGGTCGGTTCCAAACTTCGATTGCATCAGGTTCCTCGCCTGGGAGCGGGTGGAAAGCGGCCTCGTGGTGGCCTGTTCAGTCGCGGCGTAACGTAGCGAACGCGCGGCGACAGTCCACCGTCCACCCCGCTGGCGCGCAGCTTGCAGTCCGCCGACGCCGCTGAGCGCTCGAGCCCAGTCCAGGCGCGCCAGCGAGGAGAAACGACATGTCGAAAGCGAAGTCCGCGAGCGCTTCCCGGAATCCGGGAGCGCGGCCCGCGTCGTCCGGGCCTTCCGAGGCGTCCCTGCCGCTGGCGCTCACCGCGGCCGAGCAGGACCTCCTGGGTCGCGCTCTCCGGTTCCTCGTCAACGTCCAGGCGGCGCCGTTCATCGCGCGGGCGCGTCGCGAGGGCTACGCGGCGAACGAGCACCGCGAGGGGTGGCGGCTGTTCAAGCTCGCCGCGGGCGAGCAGCGCCCGCTCGAGCACCTCTTCGCGGAGGCCGCGGTGGAGGCCGCGAGCGGCGGGGGCGTCGAGGGGGCCGAGCGGATGCAGCTGCTCCGGGAGGTCGACGTCTTCGAGAACACGTGGTTCCCGCGCACGCGCGCGATCATCCGCCGCGTCGTGGCGCGCGAGAGGCGCGAGGGCTTCGAGGCCGCGTTCTTCAAGCACCTGGAGCCGCAGCCGCTCGGGTCGACGGTGACCACGTCGGTCGGGACGTACCTCCGCCGCCTCGAGGGGCTCGCCAGGAACAGCGATGGTGACGCGAAGAAGGTCCACAGGACCCTCGCGGCGCGCGGGCTGACCGAGGCGAAGGTGCAGCAGGTGCGCGATCTGCTCGCGAGGCTCGAGGCCGGCGCCGGGGCGCAGGCGCAGCCGCCTCGGGTGCCGGCGGCCGAGCTGGCGAGGGCCTGGCGGGAGCAACGGGAGGGGCTCGAGGGCCTGCGGGACTGGTTCAACGACTGGGCGACGACGCTCCGGCAGGTCTTCCCGGTGAAGGCGCAGATCCAGCTCGGCCTCACGGCCGTGCGGCGCACGGCGGCCGCCGCCGGAGAGGTGATCGAGGAGGACGTGCCGCTCGACGAGGACAAGGGCGCCGAGGGCGAGGCCGCCGGCGCGGAGCCGCTGCTCGGCTGACGCTCTTCGGCCGCCGCGGTGCCGGACCGGCGCCCGCGGCGCCCACGCCGCCAGCGCAGATCCCGCGCGCAGGCGCACAGATCACACAGGGGGCGGACGACGGGAGCCCGGGCGGCGCCAGGCCGCGGAGGCGGTACGCAACCGCTTGCTCTCTTCCGCAATGGTTTGCGGCATCCGGCAACAGGTCGCGCTCCGGGGGCCCCGGCGGGACGTCCCGCACGGCACGAGCACGGCTGCGCGCAGGTGGCCGCGCTGCGGGAGGGGCTCCTCGCCCCGTCCACTCGGCTCGTCGTCCGAGCCACGACCCGGGTCGTCGCCCGAGCCGCGGTTCGAGATTGTCGCCTGAGCCATGACTGGGCACGTCGCCTGAGCCACAGCCCGGCTCCTCGCCTGAACCTGAGCCATGACTGGACTCGTCGCTGAGCCATGACTGGGCACGTCGCCTGAGCCACAGCCCGGCTCCTCGCCTGTGCCACGACTCGGTGCCTGGGAATTACCGCAATACCGAGCGGCCTGAAATGGCGGAAGAAAAGGAGGAGATCGACGGGAGCGCTGGCGTCAACTGGTGTGCAAGGAGAGGGGCTGACGCATCGGAGGCGAGGACACCGGACGATGTGGGGAGGTATGCTATAGAAGCTTCAACAGGCAGCGACGGTTGGCTGCTTGAGCATCGGTCCGGGTACGCCGTCGGGTTCTCTCGCCAGAGCGGCGCGACGAATTCGACATTCAGGAGCGTTGCGTGTCGACAGGGGGTGGGGACGTTTCGTCCGGAGCCGCCGCGCGGGCGTGGCAGCGATCGGAGGGGCCAGGATGAGCCGCGAGACCCTCGCGCCAGGGACGGTGTTCCAGGGTCGCTATGAGATCCTGTCCTGCTGCCGAGCGAGCGGCCGAACGGTCGTTTACAGGGGGCGGCGCATCAGGGGCGGTCGGCCGATCGTCCTCCAGATCCTCCGCCTGCCTCGGGATGGAGACGGCGGGCACCACTCGCGGCGCTCCGCCTCGCGGTTCCTGCGGGAGATGCGCTCTGGCACACGGCTCCAGCACTCCCCGATCATCCGGCCCGTCGACTGGGGGCACGCCGGCGAGGGGCAGCTCTATACCGTCTTCGAGCTCATGCCGGGACACACCCTGCGGGAGGTGATGCCCGCGCCGGACGACCCGCGGCAGCCCGCGCTCGGCGCGACCCTGCCGCAGGCGACGCGCGAGCTCGAGGAGGCGCCGCACCGCGACGCCGAGGCCCAGGAGCAGAGACAGCCGGACCGACCGGGATGGAGCGGAATCCGTGGCGAGCCGACCGAGACGACGCTCGCGCTCGCCGGCCTGGCGCCCACGGAGGCGTCGGCCGGCGCGACGTTCGAGGAGCGAGCGCGCGAGGCCGCAGCTCCGCCGGTACACGTCGCGCACGACGAGCACGACGAGCACGCCGCAGCCACGGTGGGGGGAGCGACGGTGGGGGGGGCAACGCCGACGGGGAGCGATCCGGGCTCCGCGCTGCCGGACGTCGGCGGGATGATCAAGCACTACGAGATCATCCGCAAGCTGGGCCGGGGAGGCATGGGGATCGTGTACCTGGCCAGGGACACGAAGCTCGGGCGCCTCGTCGCGATCAAGCTGCTGCTCGAGTTCAGCGGGCAGGGGAACGAGCGCTTCCTGGACGAGGCGCGGGCCACGGCGCGCTGCCGTCACGAGAACATCGTGGTGATCCACGAGGTGGACGAGATCCGCGGCCACCCGTACCTGGTGCTCGAGTACATCAAGGGCCGCACGCTCAGCGAATGGCTGGCCCAGCGCGAGCACCCGAGCGCGCCAGGGCCGCTCGCCGCGATAGGGCCGTCTGGCCCGATGTCGCCCGGCCAGGTGGTCGAGCTGATGATCCCCGTGATCCGCGCGCTGGTCTGCGCGCACGAGCTCGGGATCGTGCACCGCGATCTCAAGCCCGAGAACATCCTCATCGACGACACGGGGAGCATCAAGGTGCTCGACTTCGGGATCGCGAAGCAGCTCGACGTCAGGGTGATGTCGACGCTCACGGGCGCGCAGGCGACGCTCGCGCGAGGCCGCGGCGATGGCCACCGGAGCGGGCTCATCGGCACGCCGGCGTACATGTCGCCGGAGCAATTGCTGGGCGGGGACGTCGATCCTCGCAGCGACCTCTGGGCCGTGGGCATCCTCCTGTACACGCTGCTCGTGGGGGTGCACCCGCTCGATCCGTTCTCGGTCGCGCGGCTCGCCGACATCGTGAAGCTCGATCTCCCGATGCCGCGCGTGGCCGCGCGGCGCCCGGACGTGGGCGCGCTCGGCGACCTGGTCGATCGCTGCTTGAAGAAGCGCAAGCACGAGCGCATCGGCTCCGCCAAGGAGCTGCTCGCGGAGCTGGAGGCGCTGCTGCCCGGTCGAAAGGCGCTCGAGCTGGGCGACGACGAGAGCCCTTTCGCAGGGCTGTCCGCGTTCCAGGAGTCGGACGCGGCGCGCTTCTTCGGCCGCGATCGCCAGATCGCCGCCACGACGACGCGGCTGCGCTACCAGCCGCTCCTCACGGTCGTCGGCCCGTCGGGGGCGGGCAAGTCGTCGTTCGTGCGCGCGGGGGTGATCCCGGCGTTGAAGCGCTCCAGCGAGCGGTGGGAGACGTTCATCGTGCGGCCGGGGCGCCGGCCGCTGTCGGCGCTCGTCGATGTGCTCGCGCAGGTGGCCGAGGCCGAGGCGGCCAGCTCGGGGTCCGGAGCGGCCGAGCTCGCCGACCACGACGGGATCGTCGCCACGCTGCGCGCGCAGCCGGGGCACCTGGGCGCTCGGCTGCGCGCGCGCTGCCGCCGTGAGGGGACGAGGCATCACGCCCTGCTCTTCGTCGATCAGTTCGAGGAGCTGTACACGCTCGGCGCCAGCCGCGAGGAGCGGGCCGCGTTCGTGGCCTGCCTGGAAGGCGTGGCCGACGACGCGTCATCGCCCCTCCGCGTGCTGCTCGCCGTCCGCTCCGATTTCCTCGATCGCATGGCCGATGATCACGACTTCGTGATCGACGTGACGCGCGGCCTGTCGCTGCTGCCGCCGATGGGGCGCGACGGCCTGCGCGACGCGCTGACGAGGCCGCTGGAGGCGGCCGGTCATCGCTTCGAGACGGCCGCGATGGTCGGGGAGATGCTGGGGACGCTCGAGAGCACGCGCAGCCCGCTGCCGCTCTTGCAGTTCACGGCCGCGAAGCTGTGGGAGGCGCGGGATCGCGAGCACCGGCTGCTGACGCGAGACAGCTACGAGAGGCTGGGCGGCGTGGCCGGCGCCCTGTCCGCGCACGCGGACGCGGTGCTCTTGGCGCTGCCGGCGCGTGAGCATCGGCTGGCCCGGGCGGTGCTGGTGCGCCTCGTCACGCCCGAGCGCACGCGCGCCGTGGTCAGCCTGGAGGAGCTCCACGGGGTGGCGCAGAACGGCGAGGGGCCTGCGGGCGAGGCGATCGATCAGGTGGTCCAGCACCTGGCCGGCGCGCGGCTGCTGCTGATCGAGACCGGGGGCGAGCGGGAGGGCACGACGGTGGAGCTCGTGCACGAGTCGCTGATCGAGCGGTGGCCCAAGCTCCGGCAGTGGCTCGCCGAGGGCGAGCAAGACGCGCAGTTCCTGGCCCGGCTGCGCGCCTCGGCGCAGCAGTGGGAGGCGAGCGGCCGGGCCGAGGGGCTGCTCTGGCGCGACCGCGCGGCCCAGGACGCGAGGGCGTGGTACGAGCGCCGGCGCGCCGCGCAGGGCGCCGACGGGCGAGCGGGGCTGGGCAAGCGCGAGGAGCGCTATCTCCTGGCCGTGGTGGAGCTCGCCGAGCGCGCGCGGCGCTTGCGGCGGCAGCTCGCGATGGGCGTGATCGCGACGCTCAGCGCGTTCGCGGTCATGGTGTCGTACCTGGCGATCCGCGCGCAGGCGGACGCGCAGCTGGCGCGCAACGCCACCCGCATGGCCGCGGCGCGCGAGCTGCAATCCGATCCGACGACGGTGCTGGCGCTCCTGCGGGAGGTCGAGCCGCCCGAGGTGCCGCGCGGGTGGGCCACCCTCGCGCGCTGGGCGCTGCACAGCTGGGTCGCGCGCGTGGTGCTCACCCATCCGGATTTCGTCATCCGCGCGGCGTTCAGCCCCGACGGCAAGCGCATCGCGACGATCTGCGCGGACAGGGCCGTGCGGGTGTGGAACGCCGATGGCACGGGCGAGCCGCTGGTCTTTCGTGGCCACGAGGGGCCGATCAACTCGGTGGCGTTCAGCCCCGACGGCGAGCGCATCGTGACGGCGTCGGACGACAGGACAGCGCGGGTGTGGAGCGCCGAGGGGACGGGCGAGCCGCTCGTCCTCCGCGGTCACGAGGAGGGGCTCTATTCGGCGGCGTTCAGCCCCGACGGCGGTCGCATCGTGACGTCGTCGTTCGACAGGACCGCGCGGGTGTGGAAGGCGGATGGCACGGGCGAGCTCCTCGTCCTTCGGGGTCACGCGGAGCCGGTCTATTTCGCGGCGTTCAGCCGCGACGGCGGCCGCATCGTGACGTCGTCGTTCGACAGGACCGCGCGGGTGTGGAAGGCGGATGGCACGGGCCAGCCGGTGGTCCTGCCCGGTCACGAGGATGCCGTCTACTCCGCGGCGTTCAGCCCGGATGGCAAGCGCGTCGTCACGGCGTCGTGGGACAAGACGGCGCGGGTGTGGAACGCCGACGGTACGGGCGAGCCGCGGATCCTGCGCGGTCACGAGGATGTCGTCTACTCCGCGGCGTTCAGCCCCGATGGCGAGCGGATCGTCACGGCGTCGTGGGACAAGACGGCGCGGGTGTGGAACGCCGACGGCACGGGCGAGCCGCGGATCCTGCGTGGCCACCAGGATCGGGTCTACTCGGCGGCGTTCAGCGCCGACGGCAGGCGCATCGTCACGGCGTCCTATGACAAGACGGCGCGGGTGTGGAACGCCGAGAGCACGGGTGAGCCCCTCAGCTTCCGCGGGCACGAGGATGCGATCTACGCTGCGGCGTTCAGCCCGGATGGCGAGCGCGTCGTCACGGGGTCATGGGACAAGACGGCGCGCGTGTGGAAGGCCGACGGCTCGGGAGCGCCCGTGATCCTCCGTGGGCACGAGGATGCGGTGTTCTCCGCGGCGTTCAGCCCCGATGGCAGGCGCGTCGTCACCGCGTCCGACGACAAGACAGCGCGGATGTGGAACGCCGACGGTTCGGGAGAGGTGCTGGTGCTCCGCGGTCACGACAACAGGGTTCGCTCTGCGGCGTTCAGCCCTGACGGCAAGCGCATCGTCACGGCGTCATGGGACAAGACAGCGCGCGTGTGGAACGCCGACGGGTCTGGAGAGCCCGTGACGCTCCGTGGTCACGCGGACCGGGTGCGCTCGGCGGCGTTCAGCCCCGACGGCAAGCGCGTCGTCACCGCCTCGTATGACAACACGGCGCGTGTGTGGAACGCCGATGGCACGGGCGAGCCGGTGGTCCTGCGAGGGCACGATCGCTGGGTCGTATCGGCGGCGTTCAGCCATGATGGCAAGCGCGTCGTCACGGCGTCGTGGGACAAGACGGCGCGTGTGTGGAACGCCGACGGCACAGGCATGCCCGTGGTCCTGCGCGGTCACGAGCACTGGGTCAATGCTGCGGCGTTCAGCCCCGACGGCAAGTATGTCGTCACCGCGTCCGACGACAGGACGACGCGGATATGGAATGCCGACGGCACGGGCGAGCCTCTCGTGCTGCGCGGGTCCGACGCGCCCGTCAACGCCGTGGCGTACAGCCCCGATGGCAAGCGCATCGTCACCGGGTCCGACGACAAGGTCGCGCGGGTGTGGACCGACCTCGAGCCGCTCCGCGGCGTCGATGACCCGAAGCTGTGGACGGCGACGACCTACTGCATGCCCGTCGAGCGGAGGATCGAGCTCCTTCGTGTGCCCGAATCCGCCGCCCGGGCGAGCCAGGAGGCCTGTCTGCGGCAGGTCGCCGCGGTCCGCGCGGACGCGCCGGGAGGTCAGGTGGATTCAGGGGGCCGGCTGGGCAGCACGGCCGGCCGATGACGATCACCCATCCATCGAGCGCACGCAGGCTCACGCCCGCGAATCCGCGCGCCCTCACGCCGCCCGCAGCCGCCAGACCGCGGGCCGCACCAGCAGGAGCGGCGCTGCGAACCCCGCGATGACGAACGCCCAGACCGTCGCCTCCACGCCGATCCGCCCCGCGAGCCAGCCGGCTGCCAGCGTTCCCGCCGGCAAGAGCGCCCCGGTGAGCACGTGGAGCGTGGCGTCGACCCGGCCGAGCACGTGCAACGGCAGCATGGATTGCCGGGCGCTCACCGCGTGGATCATGAAGGCCATGAGGAACGCGTCCCCGACGAGCTGGTGCACAACGAGGGCAGGGATCGCGAGCCGCCCGAGCTGCGCGGCCAGCGGGATGAGCGCGCAGCCGGCCTGACTCATGAACAGGCTGAGGATCATCGCCGGCCCGGCGCCGAGGCGTCGGCCCAGCCAGCCCGCGAGGAAACTGCCGCCCAGCGCGCCGATGCCGCCCACGCTGATGATCAGCCCGACCGTGGTCGTGTCCAGCTGCAGATGCTCCAGGAGATAGAGCATGTACAGCGCGGAGAAGGCCCCGCCGAGAAGGAGCGCGTGGGCGCCCATCGCCAGGAACGTCGCCCCGACCACGGGATGGCCCAGACCGTGGCGCAGCCCCACCCGGAGATCCTCGACCAGCGAGGCGCCCCCGTCGCCTCCGCCGCCCGCGGGGACGGCCGGCGCCTCCGCCGCCCGGATGCGCCCGAGGAGCGCCGCCGACACGAGATACGACAGCGCGTCCACCACCATCGTCACCGGCGCCGTCAGCGCCTGGATCAGGATGCCCGCGGCGCCGGGGCCCGCGATCTCCGCGGCGGCCTCGGTCCCCTCCAGCCTGGCGTTCGCCTTGACCAGGTGTTCCTGCCCCACCAGCGCCGGCAAGTAGGCGTTGTCGGCTATCTGAAACAGGGAAGTGGCCATGCCCACCAGCGCGGCCACCACGGAGAGCTGGAGCAGGGTGAGCGTGCCGGTCCAGGCCGCGATCGGGACCGAGAGGATCAGCGCCGCCCGCGCGAGATCCGCGCCGACGAGCAGCGGCCGCTTGCGCGAGCGATCGACGAGCCCGCCCGCGAAGAGGCCCACGAGGACGCCCGGCGCGGTGGACACGGCGGAGAGGACCGCCACGCCCGACGCGTCGGCCCCGAGGCTCACGATGGCGATCACGGGCAGCGCCGTCCGGCTGATGCGGCTGCCCACCGCGCTCACGGCCTGCGCCGCCCAGAGGCGCAGGAAATCGGGGTGGCGCGACAGGCCGGCGGGCGGGGAGGACATGGACCGGGGCGCGAGCAGAGCAGAAAGAGGAGGGAAGGAGAAGCGCGCACTATCGAACATGGCCGCCCAAACGGCTCTTCATATGCCGTCGCCACGTCGACACCGTCCATCGAGGACGCAGCTCGCTGGATCGCGCCGGGGCGCCCGCATCCCGCTCGCCTCTCCGGGCAGGCGCGGCTACGAAGGCAGCTCTGGAGTCCCACGCGACCATGCCCACGCTGCTGCGTTCACCGGCCATGAGGCTCGGCGCCGCGCTCGTCGCGATCGCGATGGCGCTCGTCGGCTTCCTGCCCCTCTTCGACGGCCCCGGCTACGAGAGCGCGCTCGCCGCCGGCCTCATCGTCCCGGCCGCCGCGGCGATCGTGACCGCCCTCGACGTCGCCGCGCATCGGCCGCCGCCCGTCGAGGCGTTCCGCCGCGGCGTCGCGAGCGGCGCCCTGCTCGCGGTCGTCGCGTACGCCACCACGCTGGCGCACGGCCTGCGCGCCGGCTTCTGCGACGTGCTCGGCGGCTCGGCGCACTTCGCCCTCGGGCCTGGGCTCGGCGCGGCGCTCGGCGGCGCCTGGGGCGCCGTCGCGGGCGAGCTCGCCGCCGGCATCCGGCGCGACGACGCCGCGCTTCCCCGCCTGGCGTGGCGGCGCCGGCTCGTCGCCGTCCTCGCGGCGCTCGCCGCCCCCCTCGGCTCGATCGGCGTGAGCGCCGTCCGCTTCTACACGAGCCCGATCGTCTTCGCCTACGACCCCTTCGCCGGCTTCTTCAGCGGCACCCTCTACGACACGGTCGTCGACGCGTCCGGGCTGCTGACGTACCGCGCGGGGACGCTGGCCACCTTGTTCGCCGCGTCGGCGCTCGCGCAGCACCTCGTGCACGACGCGGGCGGGCGGGTGTCGTTCCAGCTGCAGGGCCGGCCCGGGCTGCTCCTGCTCGGCGTCGCGAGCGCCGCGCTGAGCGCCGCGACCGTCCTGGAGGGCGAGCGCCTCGGCCACTTCCAGACCTCCGAGAGCATCGCGGCCGAGCTCGGCGCGCTCTCGAAGGGCCATCGCTGCGAGGTCGTCTACCCGCGCGGCATGCGCGAGGCCGACGTCCAGCGCTTCGTGCGCGAGTGCGACGCCCACATCGAGGCCGGCGAGCGCTGGCTCGGGGCGCCCGCGGTGGTCGACGGCGCGCCGCTCCGGGTCCGCGCCTACCTGTTCGAGAGCGCGGCGCAGAAGGGCGCGCTCATGGGCGCGTCGCGCACGTACGTCGCGAAGCCTTGGCGCCGCGAGGTGTACCTGCAGGCCGCCGGCTACCCGCACCCGACGCTCGGGCACGAGATCATGCACGTGCTGGCCGGCGCCTTCGCCCGCGGCCCGTTCAAGATCGCCGGGCGGCTCGGCGGGTGGCTCCCCGACCCGGGGCTCATCGAGGGGATCGCCGTCGCCGGCTCGCCGAGGGAGGGCGAGGACCTGAGCCCGCGCGCGTGGGCCAAGGCGATGAAAGATCTCGGGATCCTGCCGCCGCTCGCGCGCCTGTTCGCGCTCGGCTTCCTCGCCGAGAACTCGTCGACCGCCTACACCGTGAGCGGCGCGTTCGTCGGCCACGTGCGCGCGACGTACGGCGCCGACGCGGTGCGCGCCTGGTACGGCGGCAAGGCGCTGCCGGAGATCACCGGCGCCTCGTGGGAGGCGATGGAGCGCGCGTGGCACGCCGATCTCGACGCGCTCACGCTCCCCGACGCGGCGAAGGCGCAGGCGAAGGCCCGCTTCGATCGGCCGGCGCTCTTCGAGCGGCGCTGCCCGCACGTGGTCGACGCGTGCACCCACGAGGCGGAGGAGCTGCGCGCGCGCGGCGACCACGAGGGCGCCATCGACGCGTACCGGCGCGTGCTGTCGCTCGACCGGAGCCCCGCGCCGCGCATCGCCATCGCGGAGACGCGGCTCGCCAGCGACGCGCCGGGCGAGCGGAGCGAGGGGATCCGCGAGCTCGAGGGCATCGCCGGGGACGCGTCGATCCCGCGCCACCTGCGCGACCGCGCGGCGGAGCGGCTCGGCGACGTCGCGCTCGCGGCGGGCGACAGGGAGCGCGCGGCGGCGTGGTACAGCGAGGTCGCCGGCCGGCTCGTCGACGAGGACCGGCTCCGGACGCTCGACGTGAAGATCGCCGCCGCGAACGATGAGCGCGCCCGCGCGGCCATCGTCGAGCTGCTGATCGGCACGCGCGGCGGCGCGCCCGACAGGCTCCGGGCGGCGGAGCTGCTCGGCGCGTGGGCCGCGCAATCCCCCGGCGACGGCCTGCCCAATTACCTGCTCGGCCGCCATTACCTGAGCGACGGCCGCTTCGACGAGGCCGCCGATCGCCTGGACCGGGCGCTCGCGGCCCACCTGCCCGTCCAGCGGGTCTGGATCGAGGCCGAGCGGCTGCGGCTCGTTGTCGCGTGCGGCGTCGAGGACGTCGAGACCGCCCGCAGGATGTTCGCCCAGTACGCAGCGCACGACGGGGCCGCCGGCACGGGGCCGGCCGTGAGCGAGGAGCGCCGGGACGCCGCCCTCCGCCTGCTCGAGCGCTGCGCGGGCGAGGCGGCCCTGCCTACGTCCCCGGCGACCGCGGGCGACCCGCCGGCCGGACAAAAGTGAAGAATGCCTCTCGTCCCTGCGCGCTGACGTGGTGAGATGTCGTGGAAATGCACGCTGAGCCTGCGAGCGAGAGGGTTGGCCGCCTCGTCGCGCTGAACGCCGTCCTCACCGTCGTGGCCCGCCACTCGAACCTGCTCCTGCCGAGGCCGTTCGAGGAGCTCGCCGCGGCCGTAGGCCGGTTCGCCGCGTTCCAGCTGCTCGCGGTGGTGTTCCCGGAGCCGGAGGGCGGGCTCCGCGCGTACGCGGTCTTCCGCGGCGACGCGCTCGCCGCCGCCCCGTTCGGCGCGCGACTGCCGGCGCCCGCGGCGCTCTTCCGGCGGGTGTTCGCCGAGGGCGAGCCGTTCTCCTGCGACGACAACCGCGCGGGGAACGCGCTCGCCCAGATGGGGGCCGGCGAGGGGTGTCTCTCGTACGTCGCGCTGCCCGTGCGGGCCGCGCCTCCGGGCGCCGAGCCCGGCCACCCCGCGCGCTCCGGGCCGGCCGGCGCCGGGGCCGGCGGCTTCAGCTGCCCGATCATCGCGGCGCTCGTCGTGGGCTACGGAGACGCCGGCGCGGCGGCCTCGGCGCCGATCCCGCTCCTCGAGGAGATCGCCGACGCGCTCGGCGCCGGCCTGGATCGCTCGCTGCGCGTCGTCGCCGGGGAGCGCGAGGCCGCCGAGCGGCTGCTCAGGATCCGCGAGCTCGAGGAGCAGCACAGGAACCTCCTCGACAACGCGCCGCTCATCATCTTCCGGCTCGACCCCGAGTCCGGCGAGCTCTCGTTCCTGAACCGGCACGCCGAGCGGCTCCTGGGCGTGCCGGTGACCGAGGCGCTCAAGACGCCGGGCTTCCTCGGGGAGGCGCACGCCGATCCCGAGGGCGTGATGTGCTTCGAGGACGCCGTCGCGCGGGCCAAGCTCGGGGCCCCGTCGGCCTCCTACGAGGCGCGCCTGCGGCGGCGGGGCGGCGACGCGATCACCGCGCGCGGCACGGTGTACCCGCTCGTCTCGGATCGCGGCCGCGTGGTGGCGATCGAGGGCGTCCTCGCGGACGTGAGCACCGAGCACGCGGCGCGCACGCGGCTCATCCAGGTCGATCGCCTCTCGACGCTCGGCACGCTCGCGGCCGGCGTGGCGCACGAGATCAACAACCCCGCGGCGTTCATCCTGCTCGGCCTGGACATGCTCGACCGCCTCCTGCGCGGCCCGAACGTGCGCATGGAGGGCAGCGCCGCCTCCAGCGCGTCGGAGCTCGTGAAGGAGCTGCGCGACTCGATCAAGCGCATCGTCGACATCGTCCGCGATCTCAAGCTGTTCGCGAGCCCGCCGCAGCCCGAGGGCTCGCGGCGCACGCTGACGGACGCGAACCGCACGGTCGAGTCCGCGCTGAGCCTCACGCGCGGCCAGATCATCGAGCGGGCGCAGATCGTGAAGAACCTCTCCGAGGTGCCGCCGATCCTCATGGATGACGGCCGGCTCGGCCAGGTCATCGTGAACCTCCTCGTCAACGCGGCCCAGGCGATCCCGAAGCCGAGCTCGAAGCACGAGGCCCGCGATCAGACGGTGACGGTCGAGACGCGGAGCGACGGGGAGACGGTCGAGATCGTGGTGAGCGACACCGGCGCCGGCATCGCGGAGGAGAACCTGCCGCGCATCTGGGCGCCCTTCTTCACGACGAAGGGCCCGGAGGTCGGCACGGGGCTCGGGCTGTCGATCAGCCGCGAGATCATCGAGCGCGCGGGCGGGCAGATCACGGCGGAGAGCCCGGTCCCTGGGCGCGTCCCGCCGGGCGGCGCGCGCTTCATCATCTCGCTGCCCGCGGCCGGGCGGACGGACGAGGCGACGCCGAGCGTCTCGCCGGTGCCGCGGCTCGTCTCGAAGCGGGTGCGCGTGCTCGTGGTGGAGGACGAGGCGTCGCTCGCCCGCGCCCTGTCCGATCAGCTGGGCCGCGTGCACGAGGTGGCGCTCGCGCCCAGCGCCGACGCCGCGATGGGGATGCTCGCGGGCGGGCAGCGCTTCGACGTCGTGCTCTGCGATCTGCGCATGCCCGGCATGTCGGGCGACGTCTTCTACACGCGGATCCGCGAGAGCGATCCTGTGCTGGCGCAGGGGTTCATCTTCATGACCGGCGTGGGCTTCGGCGCGGACGTCGAGCGGTTCCTCGCCTCGTCGGGCCGCCCGCTCCTGGAGAAGCCGTTCTCCGCCGAGGACGCGCTCTCCGCGATCGCCGAGGTCGTCTCCGCGAACTCCGCGCCCCGCGCGGAGGCGCGCGACAGCAGCAGGTAGAAGCGCCCGCGCTGTCCGCCCGCGCTGTCGCCGGCGGGACGCCGCCGCGCGTCCGTCCACACCGCGCGCGCGATCAGCCGAGGATCTGCGCGCAGAGCCGCTGGAGCTCGCTCAGCGTCTCCGGGGTCGCCTGGAGCGTGATGCGGGAGCGGAGGTCGCCCTCCTGGTAGCTCAGCGTGAGGACGACGACGGGGGCGGCGATCTTCGCCCCGCGGCTCGCGGTCGCGATCGTGTCGATGCGCCACTCGACGCCGGTGAGCAGCTTGCCGTGATCGAGCAGCGCGCCGCGGACGATCTCCCGCCGCACGAGCGCCCTGGCCTGGTCGTAGCCGGCGAGCAGGACGGCCTGGATCTCCTCGGCGTCCTGGCCGGGCGCGAGCGCGGCGATGTCGGCCGCGAGCGCGGCGCGATCGAGGTCGGACTTGCTCGCCTCGCGGATGAGGAAGCGGCACGCCTTGAGCACCCGCGCGAGCGCGTCGGACGCGACCTCGTGCCGGCGGCAGAACGCGTCGAGGAGCCGCTCCACGGCGGCGGGCACCGGCTCGCCGAGGCTCGGCCCGAGCGCCTCCCAGAGGCGCTGCCGCGCGCCCTCGGGCAGCTCCAGGAGCCGCCGCAGGTCGACGGCGAGCTCCGGGGGCGGCGGCGATCCGCCGAGGCAGCGGAGCTCGGCGCCGCGCGGGCTCATTGGCTCAGCTTGATCGGGACGTAGAGCGCCCGCATCGTCGCCGCCGTGCCCGCGCGCGTGTACCCGGCGAGGCCGAACAGGACGTTCCACCAGTGACCGTCCGGGGTCTCGCCGTACGAGAACAGCGGGACGAGGTGGAACTCCCACTCCTTGCCGTTCCGCACCCGGTGCTCCCGGTACACGGTGTTGAGCGCGACCTGCGTCACCGACGTCGGGTCCGCGAACCGGAAGAAGAACGGCAGGGCCACCGTGGTGCGCGACGTCGGCGACGCGAAGTCCCAGAGGAACGGCGCGGCGACGAGGTGCGTCGAGTCGCGGTTCCTCCCCGCGTAGAAGAACGGATAGATGTCCGTCTCCCAGCCGGTGAGATCCCGCGTGTGCCGCACGAGCGGCGTGAGCCACGTGGTGTCGCTCAACCCGTGGCGCTTGAAGCGGCCGTAGAAGGGGAAGAGGACGAGATCATCGCTGCGCGGCGAGGTGCCCCGGTAATAGAACGGGAGCAGGAACGTCCGCTCGAGATCGATGGCCGGATCCCGGTATTGCCAGAAGAGCGGCGTGATCATGTCGAGCTCCGTCCGCCCTCGGTAGCGAGCGTAGCCCCAGGTCGCGAAGGTGCTCTCCCCCTCCTCGCCGCGCGCCTTCAGGAAGAGCGGCGTGATGAGCAGGCTCTTGTTGCCCTCGTACCCGTAGTGGAAGAACGGGAACAGCGTCGTGCGGTCGTAGTTCTTGCCCCAGCTGTGCCAGTAGAAGGGCATGACGTTGAACACGTCGCCCTTGCGGGAGTGCTGCCACATCAGCGGGCCCCACACGTTGGTGGAGCGCTCTCCGACATCGCTGTAGTGGTAGTAGTGCAAGAGCGGCGGGATGACCTCGTACTCGCTGCTCTCGTCGCGGCCGTAGAAGTACAGGGGGGCCAGGCCGAGGTGGATCTTGTCGGCGGAGCGCACGTCGCACGCGGGGCCGCCCTTCCAGCTGCAGTAGAGGGGGCCGACCAGGTTGAAGCCGCTCTGCGCCGTGTGATGCGTGAAGGTCAGCAGGGGAGGGATGTGGAAGTAGCCGCTCCCGTCGTCGCGCTTTCCCTCGAAGAAGAGCGGCGCGAGCCAGTTGTCGTGCCGGCCCGGCTCTGCCGCCCGCCCGGGGCTCGCGGGGCGACCCTCGGACTCGCGGTGCATGAACGGGCCGACGATCGTCGTGTACGTGTTCTCGTCCCGGAGCTTCCAGAAGAAGGGGAAGAGCACGTCGGCGTCGACGTCCTTGCTCCGGCGGTTGTAGTAGAGCGGCGTCACCATCGTGGCGCGGTCGCCGGGCATCCGGCGCTCCGCCCACAGGGGGAAGACCGTCCTGAACTGGTAGCTGCCGCTCCGCTCGCTGTAATAGGGGCCGTACCAGTCGCGCTGGATCTCCGCGGCGCGCCCGCGCTCCCACTCGCCGACGTCGTTCGTGCCGATCTGCTTCTTGACCGCGGGCGGCACCGCCAGCGGGTCCTCCGGCAGGGTCGGCTCCTGGGTCTGGATCGGGCTCTCCTCGGACGTCGGCGCCGCGTGCGTCTCCGGCGTGCCGGGCGGCGGCTTCGGCGCGCTCGCGGGCGGCGGCTGCGACATGCCGGGCTGGCCGAAGCCGAGCTGCGCCGCCGCGACGGACGGCGCGGCGAGCGCGGCCAGCGCCACGGCGAGCGACAGCGCCGATCGCGCGCGCCGAGCGCGGCCCCGCCCCTCGCCCGCCGGCGCGCCGCGCGCCCCTCGCGAGCAGCCCTGCGCTCCCATCGCTTCGGAGGTCAACGCGCTCCCCGCTGGCCGCCGGGCGACGCCTCGAGGGCCCGATCCGCGAGCACGCGCGCCGCACCTTCCAGCGGGATCTCCTCCTGCACGTGCGCCACCAGATCCTTGATCTGGAGCACGCCGCGCTCGATCTCCGCGTCGCCCAGGATCACGCAGAGCCGCGCGCCGAGGGAGTCCGCGCGCCGGAGCATCGCCTTGAGCCGCCCGCCGCGCCCGTCGAGCTCGACCGGGACGCCGAGCGCGCGCAGCTGCTTCGCCAGCACGAGCGCCTGATCCGCGCCGCTCTGGCCGAGCGGGGCGAGGAAGCAGCCGGGCCTCCGGCGGGGCGAGGCGCCGGGCATCATCGTGAGCAGCCGCTCCATCCCCATCGCGAAGCCGATCGCGGGCACGCTCGGCCCGCCGAGCCCCGCGACCATGGCGTCGTAACGGCCGCCGCCCGCGAGCGTGCT
This sequence comes from Sorangium sp. So ce693, assembly GCF_051521375.1. NCBI lineage: Bacteria > Pseudomonadati > Myxococcota > Polyangiales > Polyangiaceae > Sorangium > Sorangium sp. So ce693. The sequence continues at coordinate 6,883,664 of NZ_CP150347.1, read as the reverse complement.
CTGGGCGCCGAGATCGCCCGCGGTCGCCTTCACCTCGAAGAGCGTGCGCGTGTAGTAGTCGAGCCCCCGAACGAGCGACCGATCGACGACGTAGTTCACGCCGAGCACGTCGAGGCATCGGCGCACGCCGTCCCAGTGCGCCCGGTCCGCGTCGTCGAGCAGGTCGAGGATCGACGGCGCGTCGCGCGACACCTCGTGATCGCGCTGGTCCTTCGAGTCGAGGATGCGCAGGGGGTTCTTCGCGAGGCGGCGCTGCGAGTCCTCGCTGAGCTCGTCCTTGCGCGGCGTGTAGTGGGCGAGCAGCGCGTCGCGGTAGCGGTCGCGCGTGCCCGCGCCGCCGAGCGAGTTCACGTGGACGACGAACTCGCCGATGCCGATGCGCTGCAGGAAGCCGGCGACGAGGTCGATCGTCTCGGCGTCGCAGAGCGGCCCGGGATCGCCGAAGAGCTCGCAGCCGGCCTGGTAGAACTGGCGGTAGCGCCCCTTCGCCGGCCGCTCCCCGCGGAACATCGGGCCGAGGTAGTACCAGCGGGTGACCGGCTCCTTCGCGTGGACCGCGTGCTCGACGTAGGCGCGCGCGGCGCCCGCGGTGCCCTCGGGTCGGACGGTGAGGTGATCGCCGTGGCGTTCGAAGGAGTACATCTCCTTCTCGACCACGTCCGTCGTCTCCCCCATCTGGTGACGGAAGAGCTCCGTCGGCTCGAGCAGCGGCGTGCGCACCTCGGCATAGCCGTGGAGCTCCGCGTGGAGGCGGAAGGCCCCCTCGAGCTTGTGCCAGCGCTCCACCTCTTCGGGGAGGATGTCGTTCATCCCCCGTACCGCGCGCAGTTCCATCGCGCGGCGCTTATGGTCGGTGCTGGCGAGCGGGTCAAGCCGGTCGGATGCTTCCGGGTGACGCTCGGGTCTCGCCGGCGCGTCGCCCGAAGGCTATGGGGTCTTTCCAGAGGCATGGCGAAGGCGAAGGCACGCGCTGCGGCGATCGATCTTGGTAAGGCCCGCGTCGGCGTGGCCGTGACCGACGAGCTCGGGCTCTACGCGCACCCGCGGCCGCTGCTCGACGGGCGGAACCGGAAGGCGCTCCTGGAGGCCCTTGCGGCGCTCGCCCGGGACGAAGGCATCACCCGGTTCCTCGTGGGGCTGCCGCTCGAGATGAACGGGGACGAGGGGCCCGCCGCGCGGCGGGCGGCGGCCTTCGCGCAGGCGCTGGCCGACGCGGCCGGCGTCGAGGTGGAGCTCGTCGACGAGCGGCTGACGACGGTCGAGGCGGCCCGGCGGCTGCGCGACGGGGGCGTCTCGGGGCGCAAGAGCAAGGAGCGCGTCGACGGGGCGGCGGCGGCGCTGCTGCTCCAGGCGTGGCTGGACCGTCGGGGCTAGACCGCTGCACCCCGCTCTGGCCTCGACCGGGAGGCGCGCGGCCAGGGATCGCCCGGGCTACCGGCTCTCGCTGCGGAGCAAGAGGTACGCGCCGGCGGCGCCGACCGCGCCGACCGCGAACAGCACGACGTCCCACATGGGCCACGCGACGCCGGCCGCGCGCCGGAGGACGACGGCCTCCACCACCCGCACGAGCAGCGACGCGAAGCCGTAGGCGCACAGGCCGACCACGATCGGCCGGCGCAGGTTGTCGGCCAGATCGACCGCCTTCATGCTGTTGTTCCAGACGGTCTTGCGCACGTGGCTCGCGCTGATCAGCGCGGGGGTGATCAGCGCGAAGCCGATCCCGGACGCGAGCAGGACGGCCTCGAGGCCCGTCAGGTTGTCGGTCACCTGGCCGCCGCGCGACAGGCGGATGATCGCGGTGACGAGCGTGACCAGGCTGCCGGCGACCCAGAAGAGGCCGAGCGCGAAGAGCAGGAGGATGAGCGGCCTCGCCATGCTCACCTGCTGCGCCTGGCGGAGCTGCATCGTCGGCGCCACGCGCGGCGCCGACGGCATCGACACGCGCGGCCCGGGCACGCCGGGGGCGTCGAGCTCCTTGGGCTCGGCCTCGCTTGTGTCGTAGAGCGCGAGCTCCGCGTCGAGCTCCTCCATCGTCTGGTACCGATGGCCGGGCTCCTTCGCCATGGCCCGCTGGATGATCATCTCGAGCGGCTCGGGGATGCTCGGCTCGAGCGAGCGGGGACGGGGCGGGTCCTCGGTGAGCACCGCGGTGAGCGTCGCGGTCGGATCGTTGCGGTCGAACGGGCGGCTGCCGGTGAGGGCGCAGTAGAGGATCGCGCCGACGGCGTAGATGTCCGCCCGGTGATCGACGCGCTCGCCGCGGGCCTGCTCCGGCGCCATGTACGAGGGCGTGCCCATGATCATGCCGGTCTGCGTGAGCGCGGCGCCCGGCGCGTCGTCGACCTTGGAGATGCCGAAGTCGATCACCTTGGCGGTCGGCATCGCGAGGTCGCCTGTGAGGAACACGTTCTCCGGCTTCATGTCGCGGTGCACCACGCCCTTCGCGTGGGCCGCTGCGAGCGCCTTGCAGATCTGCCGGACGATGCGCACGGCGGGGCCGGTCTTCATCTTGCCGGCCTCGTTGAGGTAGTCGGCGAGCTCCTTGCCTTCGAGGAACTCGTTCACGAGGAACGGACGGCCCTCCGCGGTGCGGTGGACGTCGAAGACGGTGACGACGTACGGGCTCTGCACCGCGGCTGCGGCCTCGGCCTCGCGCTGGAAGCGCGAGATCACCTGAGGCTGCCGCGCGAACTCCGGGTGCAGCATCTTGATGGCGAACCGCTTGCTGGAGATCCGCGTGTGGCGCGCCTCGTAGACGCGCCCCATGCCGCCCTCGCCGACGACGCGCACGACCGTGTACGTCTCGTTGAGCGTCTTGCCGACGAGATCGTCGCGGACCGCGTCGTCCTCCGACTCGTCGAGCGTCGCGGCGTCGCGCGGGCAAACCCTGAACTCGGCCGGGTACCGGACCCCGCAGGTGGGGCAGACCTTGGGGGTCGAGTTGTCGCTCGCGGGGGTCGAGAGCGCGGTGGCGGAGGAGGAGAGGCTCGTCATCGCGTTCGCGATATGAAGGTCCGACTGCGAGCCGCGCGCGTCCGACTGCGGTCGGGAGGCTTCGTCGGGGGGCCGGATGGTGCCGGGCATCGCCGACCGAGGGTAACCAATCGGCCGTTCTGGGGGTGACAAATCGCGCGGCCCGCGTCGACCGCGTTGACGGACCGAGGCACCTGCGTATACTCGCGCGCTCCTCAGCTCACTGGCCTGAACTTCGCGGGCTCCCGCCACTACGGGCGCGGGGCTCACATTCAGGCGTCACTTGGCCAGCCGCCGGTTCCGTTCCTCCGTTTTCGGAGAAGACGAGCCGGCCCGGACGCTCGGTAGCGCACCGGCAGGGCCATGGAGAGCCAGCCATGCTGCATTCTGTTCAGAAGACGGACATCATCCAGAAGTACGCGATCCACGACGGCGACACCGGGTCGCCGGAGGTCCAGATCGCCCTCCTCAGCGAGCGGATCAACCAGCTGCAGGAGCACTTCCGCACGCACCAGAAGGACCACCACTCCCGCCGCGGCCTGCTGAAGCTGGTGAGCCAGCGCCGCCGGCAGCTCGACTACCTGAAGCGCGTCGACATCGAGCGCTACCGCGGCCTCATCAGCCGCCTCAACCTCCGCAAGTAGTCGCGGATTTCCGGGCCATCAGGCCTGCCGCCCCCGGGCGAGGCGCGCCTCGCACGCTGGCGCTGCGCGAGAGCAGGCGACCCCGCCTGCCGTCTGCCCGCTGGGCCTGTCTGTCCCACCTGCTGATCCATCCCACCACCAGCGATTCACCCCAGCGGCCCGCCCATGTGCGATCGGTCCCGCCTGCGGCCCAGCCCGGGTGCGGCCTGGCTCATCTGCGGCTCCGCGCGCGCCTTTCCGCTCCAGCACCCATGCACACGCGGCCGTTCCGGCCCCTTCCGTTCGGGAGGTTTTGCGGCACGCGCCCCTGAACGCCTGCGTTTTGCGCTGGCGAGAGCGGAGCGGACGCTCTAAGGAGGTCATTCATTGACCACGGACCGGCGGGGCGATCGCGCCTCGCCGTTCCCGAGCGCGGGCTTCGCGCATCTTCGTCTTCGCTTCGTGCGCAGCAGCTCGGCTCCTGCGCAGGAACCGAGGAAGAAGAGCAGCCCCTCGCGCTCGGCGTAGCGCCGCACGCAGCGGCCCTCGCGATCGTGCGAGAGAGAGCTGAAATCCCAATGTTCGTTCGTGAATCCGTCATGGTGGGCGGCCGTGCCCTCACCCTCGAGACCGGCCGCCTCGCCAAGCAGGCCCACGGGGCCGTGCTCGTCACCTACGGCGATACCATGGTGCTCGTGACCGCCGTCTCTCAGGACGAGCGGCCGGGCCTCGACTTCTTCCCCCTCACCTGTGAGTTCGTCGAGAAGACCTACGCCGCCGGAAAGATCCCCGGCGGCTTCTTCAAACGCGAGGCGCGCCAGCGCGAGGAGGAGATCCTCTCGAGCCGCCTCATGGATCGCCCGCTCCGCCCCCTCTTCCCGGAGGGCTTCAAGCGGGACACGCAGATCATCGCGACCGTCCTCTCCAGCGACAAGCAGAACAAGGCGGACGTCCTCGCCCTGACGGGGGCGAGCGCCGCGCTGCACATCTCGGACATCCCCTGGCACGGGCCGGTCGTGGGCGTGCGCGTGGGCCGGCTCGACGGCGAGTTCGTGGCGTACCCCACGGTCGCCGACATCGAGCGCTGCGACATCGACCTCGTCGTCGCCTGCTCGCGCGACGCGATCGTGATGGTCGAGGGCGGCGCGGCCGAGGCGACCGAGACGGAGATCATCGACGCGCTGATGTTCGCGCACGAGACCGCGCAGCCGGTCCTCGATCTGATCGAGAAGATGCGCGCCGCGGTGGGCAAATCGAAGCGCGAGTTCGTCGCGCCGGCGCTGCCGGAGGAGATCAAGCGGCGCGTCGCCCAGATCGTCGACGAGGACCTGAAGGCCGCGACGAAGGTGACCGACAAGAAGGCGCGCTACGACGGGTACAGCTCGCTCAAGAAGAAGCTGACCGAGACGCTGAACGCCGAGCTCGGCGCCGAGAAGCTCCTCCCCCTCCAGGGGCTCGTGAAGGCGGAGTTCGAGGAGCGCAAGGCGCACGTCGTCCGCACCTACGTGATCGAGGAGGGCAAGCGCATCGACGGTCGCGACGGCAGGAGCATCCGGCCGATCATGTGCGAGGTCGGCCTGCTCCCGCGCGTGCACGGCAGCGCCCTGTTCCAGCGCGGCGAGACGCAGGCGATCGTCACGACGACGCTCGGCACCTCGACCGACGAGCAGAAGATCGACGGCCTGATGGGGGAGACGTGGAAGCGCTTCTACCTCCACTACAACTTCCCCCCCTTCTCGACCGGCGAGACGAAGCCGCTCCGCGGCCCCGGCAGGCGCGAGATCGGCCACGGCGCGCTCGCCGAGCGCGCGCTCTCCCGGATGATCCCGGCGCCGGATCAGTTCCCGTACACGATCCGCATCGTGTCGGAGACGCTCGAGTCGAACGGCTCGTCGTCGATGGCGGCCGTCTGCGGCGGGTGCCTCTCGCTCATGGACGCGGGCGTGCCGATCAAGTCGCCCGTCGCTGGCATCGCGATGGGGCTCATCATGGAGGGCCAGCGCTACGCGGTGCTCTCGGACATCCTCGGCGACGAGGATCACCTCGGCGACATGGACTTCAAGGTCTGCGGCACCTCGCGCGGCGTGACCGCGATCCAGATGGACATCAAGATCGCGGGCCTGAGCCGGCAGATCCTGGCGCAGGCGCTGGATCAGGCGCGCGAGGGGCGGCTCCACATCCTGGGCAAGATGCTCGAGACGCTGCCGACCACGCGGCCCGAGCTCAGCCAGTACGCGCCGCGGATCACCACGGTGCGCGTGAAGCCCGACCAGATCCGGCTCATCATCGGCCCCGGCGGCAAGACCATCAAGGGCATCGTCGACCAGACCGGGGTCGCGATCGACGTCGAGGACGACGGCACGGTGAACGTCGCGTCGGCCGACTCCGACGCAGTGAAGAGGGCGCTCGACATCATCAAGGGCCTGACGGCCGAGCCCGAGGTCGGCGCGACCTACAAGGGGACGGTCAAGCGCATCACCGACTTCGGCGCCTTCGTCGAGATCCTCCCGAACACCGACGGCCTGCTGCACATCTCGGAGATGGCCCACACGCGCGTCGAGCGCGTCGAGGACGTCGTCAAGGAGGGAGATTCGCTCGACGTGAAGGTGCTGAGCGTCGATCGCGAGGGGAAGATCCGGCTGAGCCGGCGCGAGCTGCTCCCGCTCCCCGAAGGCGAAGAGGGCGATCGGGCGCGCGAGCGCATGGCGCAGGCGCGCGACGCCGGCCCGCCGCCGCGGCGCGATGGACCGGGCGGGCGAGGCGGCGATCGCGGCGGCGATCGCGGATCGCGGCCCGGCATGGAGCGCGATCGCGGCGGACCGCCGCGCGAGCGCCGAGAGCGCCGCTCCTAGTCACAAGCCCCCCAGGCGGGACCTCATGCCGCGCTGCGGCGCGCGCCCGAGCCCTCCCGCCGCTGACTCCCCCTCAGAGAGAGCCCCGATTCGCAGCGATCCGCGGCCGTGCGCGCGGATCGCCGCCCTCATGCAGGCCAGCGCGCTCCGCTGCTGCGTTGACGCGCGTGTGCGCCGCGCCGCGCAGCGGCTCATCTGCCAGCTGCTTTGTTGGAATCCGGTGAAGTCCGCATGGCTCGTTCACAATCAGGGTAGTGTCGCGACCCCTGCTCGTGGCATGCTCCGCCCGTGCTCGTACGCAGAGCGAAAATCGTCTGTACCATTGGCCCTTCGTGTGACTCTCAAACGACGCTGGAGCAGCTCATCCGCGCCGGTATGGATGTCGCTCGACTCAACTTCTCTCACGGCTCGCATGAGGATCATGGCAAAGCAATCGCCACGGTCCGTGCGGCTGCGGAGGCATGCGGGAAGCCTGTGGCTATCCTGCAAGACCTCTGCGGCCCGAAGATCCGAGCCGGTCGCTTCCCCGGCAACACCTTCGAGGTGACTGACGGGGCTACCGTTTGGCTGACCGAGGCGAACAGGGACAGCCCTGTCGCGACGCCCGGCGAGATCCCGATCCTCTACGAGGGGCTCGCGTCCGATCTGCAGCCGGGCGACGTCGTCCTGATCGACGACGGCCGCGTCGTCGTCACCGTGACCAAGGTCGAAGGGGACCGCGTCCAGGCCGGCGTGACGCAGGGCGGACGTCTGCGCGATCGCGTAGGCGTCCACCTGCCCGCCAGGCGTGTGCGCATCTCCGCGCTGACCGAGAAGGACAAGGCCGACCTCAGCTTTGGCCTTGCGCAGGGGGTCGACTACGTCGCCCTCTCGTTCGTCCGCAACGCGGACGAGGTCCGGCACGTCCGCGACATCTGCGAGGCCTGGGGTCGCCCGACGCCCATCGTCTCCAAGATCGAGACGCCAGGCGCCATCGACAACCTCGAGGCGATCATCCTCGCCTCGGACGGGGTGATGGTCGCGCGCGGCGATCTCGGCGTGGAGTTCAACCCGGAGCGGGTGCCGATCATCCAGCGCGAGATCCTCGGCCTCGCCCGCGTGCACCAGAAGCCGGTCATCGTCGCGACCGAGATGCTCCAGTCGATGGTGACCGCGACGCGCCCGACGCGCGCCGAGGCGAGCGACGTGGCCACGGCCGTCTTCGACGGCACCGACGCGGTCATGCTCTCTCAGGAGACCGCGACCGGCGCGCACCCGCCGCTCGTCGTGCGGATGATGGCCCGCATCGTGACGGAGGCCGAGCAGAGCTCGTTCTACCGTTACCTCTCGAGCGAGCAGCCCGGGCAGCGCGCCAACGTCCCCGAGGCGACCGCGCGCGCCGCCTGCGACATCGCGAAGGACATCGGCGCGAAGCTGATCGTCGCGTTCACCGAGAGCGGCCTCACCGCGCGGTACGCGTCGAAGGCGCGCCCCGTCGTGCCGATCGTCGCCTTCTCGCCGAACGATACGACGCGCCGGCGCCTCGCGCTGCTCTGGGGCGTGGTGCCGTTCCCCGTCGACGCGCTCCGGAACTCGGACGAGATGATCGAGCGCGCCACCGGGTACCTGCTTGCGAACGGCCTCGTCTCGCCGGGCGACAAGCTCGTCACCATCTTCGGCGCTCCTGTCGGTGTCTCGGGGTCGACCAACACGATTCGGGTGAAGGTCGTTGAATGAGCCTGCCCGCCCGCGATAGGGGCTCGTCGGGCGAGCAGGAACCTCTCTCCAGGAACGCGGGCACGGAAGTCCTCCCGAAGCTCGAGAAATACGAGCTGATCGAGGAGCTAGGCCACGGCGGGATGGCCACGGTCTACCGCGCCCGCGACCCGCGGCTCCGCCGCGATGTCGCCGTCAAGATCATCCACAAACACCTCCGGGAGAACACGGAGGTCGGAACCCGCTTCGTCGCCGAGGCGCGCGCGGCGGCGAAGCTGCGCCACCCCGGCATCGTCGAGGTGTACGACGTCTCCAGCGAGCAGGACCGCGAGCGCTACCTCGTCGTCGAGCTGCTCCGCGGCGCCACGCTGCGCAAGATCCTGGGCGCCCACCGCGAGATGCCGGCCGAGATCGGCGCCGCGGTGGTGCTCGAGCTGTGCGACGCGCTGGAGCACGCGCACGCGTCGGGGATCATCCACCGCGACGTGAAGCCGGAGAACGTGCTCGTCGAGCTGCCGTCCGACCGCGCCGGCGAGAGCCGGGACGGCGCGAGCGTGGTGATCAAGCTCACCGACTTCGGTATCGCCAAGATCCTCGACGCCCAGGGCGTCACCTCGACGGGGCAGGTGCTCGGCTCTCCGGCGCACATGGCGCCGGAGCAGATCGAGGGCGGCGAGGTCGACGCGCGCACCGACGTGTTCGCGCTCGGGGTGCTCTTCTACGAGTGCCTCGTCGGGCACCTGCCGTTCGAGGGCAAGAACCCGGCGCAGGTGCTCCGCAAGGTGCTCGAGGGGCTCTACCCGGAGGCCGAGCGCGAGCGACCCACCGTGGGCGCGCGCTGGAGCCGCATCGTCGCGGGCGCCCTCGCGCACGACATCGTCGCCCGCTCGGCGAGCCCTCGCGCGCTCGCGGATCAGATCCGGGCCGAGCTCACGGCGCTCGGCATCGCGGAGCCGCGCGCCGAGCTCGCCGCCTACTTCGCCGACCCGGCAGGCTACGCCGAGCGGCACGCCGCGCGGCTCGTCCCGCGCCTCGTGGCGCGCGCGGAGGCCGGCCGCAAGCGCGGCGACGTGCCCGGCGCGGCCGCCGACTACAACCGGGCGCTGGCCCTCGCGCCGAACGACCTCACCATCCTCAAGCGGCTCTCGAAGCTGAACGCGAGCCGCAACCGGAAGAAGCTCGCGCTGCGCGCGCTGCTCGTCGCGCTCGGGTCGGTGGCGCTCGGCCTCGCCGCGTTCACGATCGCCCGCGCGCTCCGCGACCCGCCGGTGGACGCGGAAGCGCTCGCGGCGGTCGAGCCGACGCCGGCGCCGCCGACGCCGCCCATCGACGCCCTCATCCCGTCGCCGAACGTGCGCGCGGTCGCGCCGAGCGCCACGGAGCTCGCGAGCGCGCCGCGGCCCCGCGCGCGGCACCCGCTGCCGCAGAGCCCGCCCTCCACCGCGCCGACGGAAGACGTCCCGGTGGTGCGCGATGTCGTCTTCCAGATCGTCCCGAGCGGCGCCAAGCTGGTGCTCGATGGCGTCGAGTTCAGCTGGTTCGGCGCGAACAAGGTCACGCCCCTGAAGATCGGCACACACACCGTTCACATCAGCGTGCCCAGCTCGCGGTGCTGCAAGCCGTACTCGGGCGTCATCTCGGTCGTGGCGCCGAAGCCCGGCGTCTCCGCGCCGCAGCGGATCATCCACAAGCTGGAGATCCTGCCCAGCATGGTCGTCCTGAGCGGCGCGCCGCCGAGCGCGCAGGTCGCGTGCCCGCAGATCGGCCTGATCGGCTACGCGGGCACCCCGCAGGCCGTGACCTTGAACGACGTGTCCTGGAGCGGGAGCTGCCTCTTCACGCCTGCGACGCCGGATGCCGCGGCGCGCGTCGGCAACGTGACGCTGGTGGCCGGCGAGCCGAACACCGTTTCCTGGCCGTCCGGCTGACGGCATCGCCGTCATTGGGGCGTCCGCTCCGGAATTCTCAGCATCCCCGCCCAAACTCCGCTACATCACGGCGCACCCCTTCCGCATGGCTGCGCGAACTCCAGGCAGGAGATCTCCCGGCGCTCGCTCCCCATCGGTCGGGGGCCGCCGCGCCCTGCGCGCGCCGCGGCGCCTCGCGGCGGCGGCCGCCGCCGCCCTCGCGCTCTGCTTCGCGGCGCCGGCGCGCGCCGACGACGTGCAGCAGTTCGAGCTCGCCAAGACGCGCTTCGACGCCGGGCACTACGAGGAGGCCGTGAGCCGCTTCGCGGCGATGCTCGATCCCGCGAACGCGCCCTGCGAGCGCGGGCCGATCGAGGCGGAGGGCAAGCCGTGCAGGATCTCCGAGCCCGGCCTGATCGAGCGGGCGCGCGGCCTCGCCGCCGCGGCGCTCGTGGCGCTTCGGCGCACGGGCGAGGCCGACGCGTACATCGAGCAGATCCTCCTCGACAACCCGGTGTACTCGCCGAACCCGGCGGTGTTCCAGCCCGAGGTGATCGATCGGTTCACCGCGGTCCGGGCGCGCATCCGGGCGCGCATCGAGGAGGTGACGCGGCAGAGGGCCGAGGCGCAGCGCGCGGCGCGGCTGCGGATCGAGCGGAGCCGCGAGGACGAGCGCCGCTGGGTCGCCGAGCTCCATCGCCTCGCGGGGCGCGAGCGGGTCGTGGCGCAGAACTCCCGCTGGACAGCGATGCTGCCCTTCGGCGTGGGGCAGTTCCAGAACGGCGACGACGGGCTCGGCTGGTTCTTCCTGGTCAGCCAGGCCGTGGCCGGCGGGACCTCGATCGTCTCGGCGATAGCGCTGGCCAGCTACGAGAACGTCGACGTCTCGCCGAGGTCCTCGGGGCAGGGCGGCGGCCCGGTGCAGAGCGTCGACATCGACGCGCTGAACAGCCGTATCGGGACCGCGGCCGCCGTCAACCGCGTGGCCTTCGGGGCGTTCGCGACGCTCGCCGCGGCCGGGATCGCCCACGCGCAGATCACGTTCGTCCCCGAGCGGGTCTCCTTCCGGACGCGCCCCGTGCCGCCGCCGCCGCCGAGCTTCACCGCCGCGCCGACGATCTCCGTGCTCCCCGGCGGCATGTTCGCGGGGCTCACCGGCCGGTTCTGACCGGGGGAGCCGCGCGGCTCACGCCTTCCGCGCGGCGGCGATCCAGAACCCGCCGAGCTGCGCGAGCGGCGTGTCGCACAGCGCCCACTCCGCCCCGCGCAGGAGGCGCCCGAGGCCGGGCACGCGCATCGCGGCCGCGAACGGCGTCACGATGCGCACCCCGCGCGAGGCGACGACGCGCACGCCGTCCGGCATCAGGGCGGCGGCGGCGCTCGGCGCGTCGAAGCGCGTGAACACGGCGCTCTCCCGGGTCGCGTCGCTGATGGCGCCCGCCGGGCCGAGCCGCTTCACGAGCCCGCGCAGGCTGTAGGGGTTGTAGAACTCGGCGATCACGTGCCCGCCGGGCCGCACCACCCGCGCCATCTCCGACAGCGCGCGGCGGACGTCCTCCACGTGGGCGAGCACCTTGAACGAGCACGCGACGTCGAAGCTCTCGTCGGCGAACGGCAGGTCGGTCGCGCTCCCCTCCACGACGTCGAGCCCGCGCTCCCGGGCGCGCTCGAGCATGCCGGGCGAGAGATCGACCCCGCGCGCGGCGCGCGCGAACGCGCCGATCCGCGCGAGCAGGAGCCCGGTCCCACACCCCACCTCGAGCACGTCGCGGCCCTCGCCGAAGCGGCGCACGAAGTCGACCTCGAGCGCGTCGACGAGGTCGTGGTAGCCCCCGGGATCGCGCCCTCCGCGCCGGGCTTCGTAGCGCGCCGAGAACTCGTCGTAGTACGCCCGCGTCGCGCGCAGGCGCTCGTCCGTGCCGACCTCTGCCGTCTGGGCTCCCATGGGCCCGCTATAGTACTCCGCGCCGCGGGCTGCCCGTGCTCCTTGCGCTCCGTGCGCTCCTTGCGCTCCTTGCGATTCGCCGCGCCGGGCCGCATCTCTCCTGCGAGGTGACCCATGAAACCCGGCGACCATCCCGATTTCTTCCGCTTCGCGCCGCCCCCAGGGACCTCCCGCGAGAGCTCGATCCGGCTCGATCGCGAGGGCCGTTTCTGGCACGACGGCGCCCGGGTCGACCATCCGGCGATCGAGCGCGGGCTCCGGTCCTGGATCGGGCGGCACCCGGACGACGGCCGGCCGATCCTCACGAACGGCTACGACTGGTGTTACTTCCAGGCCGACGACGCGCCGCTCTTCGTCGACGCGCTCCGGATCGGCGAGGGCGGCGCGGTCTCGCTGCTCCTGTTCGACGGCACGGAGGAGCCGCTCGATCCGGCGACGCTCTCCCTCGGCGAGGACGGCGTCGTGTACGCGCGCGCCCGGAGCGGCGCGCTCGAGGCGCGCTTCTCACGCCATGCGCAGACGCAGCTCGCCCCGCTGCTCGTCGAGGCCGAGCCGCCCACGCTGCGCGTCGGCGGTCGCGAGGTCACGCTGCCCCCGCGGGCCGCGCGCTAGCCCCGCGCGCCGGAGATCCAGAGAGGGATCGCTGTCCCGCGGGGCCGAGGCGGCCGCGCTCGGCTCAGTATCGATACTGCCAGAGCAGGTCGAGCATGCCCGAGGTCGTCTGGCGCTCGTCGACGCCCACCGTGCCGCGGAGCGTCCAGTGCTCGTTGAAGCGCCAGTCGATGGTGACCTCGGTCCGCGTTCCGCGCTCGCTCGCCGTCCCGCCGGGGGTCGGCCCGCTCGATCCCGCCGAGGCGCTCTGCTGCGCGCCTTCCTGGAAGGTCGCCTGCGCCGTCAGGTTGTCGCTCAGCCGGTAGACCACGCTCGTCCGCAGCGTGCCCTCCGACGTCGTCCCGAACCGCGTCGTCAGCCCGCGCAGCGGCGCGATGCCGCTCAGCAGCGCGTTGAACTGCGCCGCCGCGATCTCGCTGCCGACCGACGCCACGACGCCGCCGGCCGCGAGGCCCGCGGGGGTCTCGGCGCCCGCGGCCTGCGCGCCCTCCGAGAAATCGGCGCCGAACAGGAGCCGCGCGAGGATGTCCTGCTGCGAGCTCGGCGGGCTCGAGGTGAAGCGCAGCGACCTGTCGGTGATGGGCCGGAGGTTGCCGTTGAAGTCGACGTGGATGCGCGTGCCGTCGGGGGCGTCCCAGTGCGCCGTGACGTTCAGGTGCGGGTTCGACGCCTCCTCCTCGCGCAGGCGCACGCGCCCGCCCTCGATCTCGAACGCCTTGCCGTAGATCTCGAGCTCGCCCCGCGTGACCTCGATGCCGCCCGACACCCGCGTGTCCTCGCCGATCACGACGCGCGGCGGCGCGTCCTCGGCGCCCCTCAGGCGCAGCCGTAGCCCCGCGCCGCTCACGAACGCGTCGCGCACGTCGAACGTCACGGTGTAGCGGAGCGCGTCCGCCGCGCGCCGCTGCTTCTCCGGCCCGAGCGGGTGCGAGACGGAGATGTCGGGGTTGTCGTCGAGCGGCTGGACGTCGCGGCTGCTCGTGGCCGGCAGCGAGACGCGGAGCGTGGGGACCTCCGGGACCGTCACATGCAGCGCGAGCTCGCCCGGCTTCTTCTCCGCGATGAACGACAGCGCCCCGGAGGCGGTCCCGAGCGGCACCCCCTCGAGCGTGAGCGGGAGGGCCTGGTCCTCGGCGATGGTCAGCGCCCCGGCGCCGTCGCGCAGCGTGAGCCCGGCGAGCCGGAACAGGGCCCAGCCCTGCGCCATCCCGGTCGTGCCCGCCGCGCGGAAGCCCTCGATCCGGAGGACGCCGCCCTCGGCCGTGATGCGGGCGGCCACGTCGCGCAGCTCCTGCCCGAGCTCCGGGATGTGCACGACGCCGTCCGTGACCTGCAGCTGGGCGCGGAGGTTCCCGTCGGCGTCGGACGGGCCGCCGAGCTCGATGCGGAGGTTGCCGTCCAGCGTCCCGTCGACCTTGCTCAGCAGCCCGCCGACCAGCGGCTGGAGCGCCGCGAGCCGGAAGCGCTCCGCGGAGAGGGCGAGGTCCGTGCGCTCGCCGTCGAGGACCGGGATGAACCCGTCGCGGAAGCGCACGCTGGCGAAGGCGTTCGCGCGGATCTTGCCGCCGCGCCGGCCCTCGAGGGCGAGCTCGGTGACGCGGAGGTTCCCGCGCCCGGCCTCGCGCATCGGGTCGATGCGCAGCGCGAGCACGCCGCGCTCGAAGGCGAGGTCGTTCCCGAGCGTGACGCCCGGCACCGTGAGGCGCGCCTTGAGCGACGGTGCGATGTTGAGGCCGCGCATCTCGATCTCGCCGCTCACGCGCCCGGCGATGCCGCTGTCGGCGAGCAGGGGGATCTCGCCGAGCGGGACCTCGCGCAGCGTCGCGCGGAAGGAGCCGGTCCACGCCGGGGGCGGAGGCGCGCCTTTGCGCGCGCGCGCCGGGACGTCCCCGAGCAGGCGCTCGAGCGGCGCGATCACCTCGGCGCTCACGGTCGCGATCTCGGCCGCGCCGCGCGTGACGTGCGCGTCCAGCGTGGCCCTCTCGCTGTCGTACGTGAGCCACGCGTCGAGGTCGGTGGGGAACAGGAGATCCGTCGCGCCCGAGGCGCCCGGCGGCGCATAGGTGAAGCCCCACCAGAGGGTGCGCGCCGTCAGGAACGGACGCTCGATCGTGCCGCTGGCGTACGCGTCGATCCGCGCCTCGCCGGCGAGCGGCGGGAGCGCCTCGCGCACGAACGAGGGCAGCGTGGCGAGCTGGTCCATCGCGCGCCGCGGGATGGAGGCGTGCGCGGCGATGGGCGAGCGCAGGAGCGACGACCACCGGTCAGCGAGTGGCCCCGTGAGCGCCTCGAGATCGAGCTCGATCGTGCCGGAGACGTCGGCGAGCAACCCGCCGTCGTACAGGGTCAGCGCGGCGTCCGCCCTGCCGGTCGCGCCGCTGAACGAGCCCTTGAGCTGCGCGTCGACGAAGCGCGACTCCCAGGCCGGGCGCTCGGCGTCCAGCCGATGCGGCCCGGCGATCGCGAGGCCGTGCGTCCGCACGAGCACGTCGTGCAGCGAAGGCAACGGCTCGCCGGCCGCGCGCGACACCCGGAAGCTGGTCGTGAGCTTGCCGCGCACCTCGCTCACGATGTGCCCGATCGGCATGAGCTGCGCGAGGCAGCCGAGGTCCCAGTCCTCCGCGGCGACCTCGGCCTTCCCGACCAGGGTGGTCCAGGTCTCCGCGCGCAGGAGGGGCCCGTCCAGCGTGCCCTCGGCGCCCGACACGCGCACGCTCGCGAGGGTGCCCGCGCACCGCGGCAGGGCGCCGTTCCACGCGCCGTTCGGCGGCTGCCCGCCGTTCCCGTTCGGTTGCGGCGATTTCGCGTCGATGCGCACGGACCCGTCGGCCTTGACCTGGTCGCGCTCGAAGGTCGCCGTGAGCTCCGCCGAGATGCCGGACAGGAACGCGATCTCGCCCCCCGTGAGGCCGAGCCGCACGTGGCCCGAGCGCCCGCTCTCGGGGTCCCGATCGAGCGCGACGTCGACCTCCGCGCGCCCGCGCACGCGGAGCGGTATCCCGAGCATCCGGGCCACGCGGCCGACGTCGATGCCGTCGCCCCGGAGGCGCCCGGTCACGTCATCGCCCCGCACCGCGAGCCGGCCCTTCAGCGAGCCGAGCTCGGCCGAGGAGAGATCGAGCCCCTCGACGGCGAGCCCGCCGGGCGAGGGGCTGATCGCCGTGATCTTCCCCGCGACCGCGGCGCCGTCGCGCTTCAGCTGGAGCTCGACGTCGCGGAGGGCGAGGGGAGTGGAGCTCAGCCGCGCGGAGGCGCTCAGGGAGTCGTCGCCGTCGGTGATCGTCGCGCGGAGCTTCGGCGAGGCGAGCGGGCCGGAGATCTGCGCGGTGACCTCGTCGAGCGTGTGGCCGCCGGCGAGCGCCTCCTTCCCGGAGAGCGAGGCGTCGATCGAGAGCGCGTCGATCGGCCCGGAGACCCGCCCCGCGACGCGCGCGCTGGCGAGCGCGACGTCCGGGCCGGCCCGGAGCCCGGCGAACGCGCCCTCGACGCGCGCGTCGAGCGCTCCCGCGCGGAGGCTCCCCTCGACGCGCACGCGGCCCGCGCCGTCGACCGGCCCGGCGAGGCGTGGCGCCGCGGCGATCGCCGGGATGTCGGCCGTCGCCGCGAAGCGGAGGCCCTGGCTGCCCGGCAGGAGCGAGACGGCGGCGTCGATCGGAGCGCCCGGCTCGTGGAGGTGCACGCGCGCGTCGAGCTCGCCGCGGTCGAGGACGAGGTGGACGTCCGCCGCCGGCACGCGCTGCCCGAGCAGCGTGGTGGGCTCGGTCCGCGCCTCGACGGAGAGCCGGAGCAGGTCCCCGAGCTCGACGCGCACCCGGCCGTCCGCGGTGAGCAAGGGCGCCGCGTCCGCCGGCCCGGAGCCGCGCTCCGGCGCGGGCTTCGCCGCGGCAGCGCGGGCGGGCGCGACGCGGGGCAGGGCGGGCGCGGCGTGGGTCAGGGCGCGTACGGCGCGTGGCAGGGTGGGCGCGGCCGGGACAGGCGCCGCGCCCGTCTGCGTCGGCGCCGCGCCGGCCGGGACGGGCGCCGCGCCCGTGCCCGTCTGCGTCGGCGCCGCGCCGCTCGCCGCATCGGGCGAGAGGCGCACGCCGAAGAGCCGCAGATCCACGTCGCGCGCCTGCACCTCCGCGTCGAGCCGCACGGGCCCCGCCACGTCGAGCCGCCCTGTGAGGGCGAGGCCGCCGCCCGCCGGGCCCGCAGCGTCTGCCGAGGCCGACGCCACCACGTCGAGCTGAGGGAGCTGGCCGTTCACGGCCACGCGCGCGGAGATCGGCTCGGTGAGGGGGTGATCCGGGAGGAGGCTCCGCAGCTGCTCCGGCGTGGCGCGCGGGACGCTCGCCTGCGCCTCGAGGTGCTCCTCGTCGAGCACGGCCCGCGCGGTGACCTCGACGTCGGCGAGCCGACCGGCGAAGCTGCTCCACATCCGGACCTTGTCCCCGGCGCGGAGGTGGTAGTTCGCCGTGCCCGCGGTCCTGGCCGGAAGGAACGCGCGATCCACGAGGCCCGTCTGATCGACGTCGACGGCGACCCCCTCCGGGCCGACGTGCACCGACCCGAAGAGCCGGCTGACGTCGGCGTCCAGCGCGCGCGGCGGAGCGGCCTGCCCGTGGACCCACCCGCGCCCGATCTCGACGTGCGAGAGGGCGACGACGACGTCGCGCGGAGGCCCCCCGGGCGCGGACGAGGGCGGGCTTCGCGGCGGTAGCGGCGTGAACGTGTCGCCGAGGGTGACGCCCCCCGCGCCGTTGTCCTGGACCAGCACGTCGGCCTGCTCGACCCGGATGTACGGGACCTCGATGCGGAGCGGGCCCGCGCCGAAGAGGGCGCCGCGGAGCATCGGGAGCACGTCGGCGCGCGCCTCGAGGCCGCTCGCGCGGATCACCTTGTTCCCCCGTGGATCGAGCGCGACCGCGGATCGGATCCGCACGCCGCTCAGGCTGAGCGCGTCGATCTCGTCGGCGACGATCCGCCCCTGGAACAGCGAGCCGAGGAGCCGGTTCGTGGCGTCGCGGGCCACGCGGCGCGCGGCGGGCGTGTCGAGGTGGAGCGCGACGCCGACGGCCGCGGCGCCCGCGAACGTCAGCGTGAGCCCGAGCGCCGCCGCGACGGCGGAGGCGGCGCGGCGCACGCGTCCCGGCGCGCGCGGCGGCGAGGAGCGCCGCGCCTCGGGTGCGGGGTCGGGCGTCACGGCGGGTAGCTTAGTACGCACGGGGCGTGGCGACCGTGCTGACGCGCGGCGCGACGGCGGGCGGCGGAGGAATACCGCGCCGCCGGGTCGAGCCCCGCGGGGGCGTGTCCGAGCCAGATCCACGCGCGCCGCAGGGAAGCCCTCGCCGGAGCGCCGCGACCTGCGACACGCCGCCACGGTGTGCGCCCGAGGCGCGCCGGAGCGGAGCGGTCAGCCGGCGAGCCGCTCGAGCTCCACGAAGAGCGAGCCGAGCTCCGGCTTCGACCGGAGCGGCGCGCAGAAGCGGCTGGCCAGGTGGAGCAGCTCGGCGTCGAGCTGATCGACCCTGCGCCCGATCTCGGCGATGCGCTCCTGGGACTCCCGGCGCCGCGCCTCGAGCTGCCTGTCGAGCTCTTCGAGGCGCTCGCGCAGCTTCTTGATCTGCGCGTCCACCTCGGCCACCTCGTGCTCGCGGGCGATCGCCTCGCTCTCCGCCTCGTAGTCCGCCTTGCGCGACGCGTACCAGCCCTCGACGAGCTCGGCCAGCCTGCGGTAGCTGGCGGCGAGCTCGAGGTAGGGCTCGGCGAACCCGCACCGGCCCTCCCAGCGCACGGCCTCCTTGTGCGCGATCAGCACCTCGGGGACGAACGCCTGCGTCGCCGCGTTGAGCGGCGCCACCCTGGCGCGGAAGGATCGGGCCTCGTCGCGCGTGAGCGAGGCGTCGACCGTGAGCGCATCCATCGCCCGTCCGATCTGCATCCGGCCGTCCCGCCACTCCTCGGCGACGCCCTCGAGGCGCCGCTGCTCGTCGAGGGCCCTCGAGCGGAGGTCGGCGTGCTCCCGCACGACGCCGCGCAGCGCGTCGAGCTGCCGCTGGATGTCCGCCGGCGCCGACGGACCGAACGCGCGGGCCGTCATCCGCTCGAACAGCTCGAGCCGGCTGACCCAGGGATCGCGCCCGGCGCCCCTCGAGCGCACGGCCGAGTCGCGCGGCATCGCCTCCGGCGGCGGGGGGAGCGCGATCCGGCCCGCGGCCGCGATCTCCTCGAGCTCCGCGAGCACGCGGTACGCGTCGACGGGGCGCTCGGAGGGATCCTTCGCCATCAGGGCGCTGACGAGGCGGTCGAGCGCGTCCGGCATCTCCGGGGCCAGCTCCTTGAGGTGCGGCGGCTGCTCGTTCATGTGCTTCAGGATCCAGCTCGCCGGATCCGGCGCGTCGAACGGCAGCCGCTGCGTGATCATCTCGAACATGATGACCCCGAGCGAGTAGAGGTCCGCCGGGGGGCCCGCGTCGATCGTCGTGCTGCGCTCGGGCGCCATGTACTGAGGTGTGCCGAAGATCTCGCCGAGGTTGGTGAGCCGCGCGTCCTGCGCGCAGCGGGCGATGCCGAAGTCGAGGAGCTTCACCCAGTCGCCCTTCAGCAGGAACACGTTCTCCGGCTTGAGATCGCGGTGAACGACGTCGAAGTCGTGCGCTCGGCCGAGGGCGCGCGCCATCTGCACCCAGATGGGCAGCGCCCGCGCGAGCGGCACCCGGCTGCGCTCCACCACGTCGGCGAGGCTCGTCCCCTGGAGCAGCTCCATCACGAGGAAGGGCAGCCCGTCGTCGGTGTCGCCCTGATCGAAGATCTCGATGATGTTCGGGTGCGCGAGCCGCTGCGCGTGCCGCGCCTCGCGCCGGAAGCGCTCCCGCGTCGTCGTGTCCTGCGCGAACTCGCGGTTCAGGATCTTGATGGCGCACGGGGTGCCGATCAGCTTGTTGTACGCCCTGTAGACCGTGGCCATCCCGCCGATCCCGAGGCCCTGCTCGATGACGTAGCGGCCCGCGATCGACGTCCCGATGCGGGGATCCTTCTCGGAGACGAGCGACGAGCCGTCGATGAAGCAGAAGGCGCTGTCGGCCGGGTAACGCTGATGGCACTGCGGGCAGGTCTTCATAGCGGGCACGTCGGCTGCAAGGCTACACTCTACGGGGGGCCGCTCTCGAGGGTCAACGCTCGGCGCGCGCCTCGGCGCTTTGTCGAGTCGCGGTGTGCTGCGCTGCCTTGCCCTGCGTGATTCCGCGTAGCCCGGTGTCTCCTCGCGTGGCCCAGTGTCCTCTTACGTGGCTCACGCGTCTCCTCGCATCCTGCGGCCTCCCCTCGCGCCTCCTCGCGTCTTCTAGTGTCTCCTCGCGTCTCCTCACGTGATTCCAGCGCGGTTTCCGCGTGATTGCCGGTGGTGCGGCGCGCGCCGCACGGGGGGCGCTCCGCGATATGTTCTCGTGACGTCATGGACGAGGCTCCCTTGCGCGCAGTGGTGATCGGGTCTGGCGTCGGCGGTGCTGCCGCGGCGCTCCTCCTTGCGCACGCCGGCATCCCGACCCTGCTCGTCGAGAAGGAGCGCCGCCTGGGCGGCTCCTCTGCCGCTTACGAGAGGGACGGGTTCCGTGTCGACACAGCCACGCACATGCTTGGCTGTGGCGAGCAGGGCCCGCTCGGCGACGTGCTCCGCCGCGTGGGCCAGGGCGACGCGATCACCTTCCGGCAGGACGACGAGCCGGCGGCGCTCTGCTTCGCGGGCGTCCGCGCCGGGGCAGCGCGCGCCCGCCGCGTGGTCCTGCAAGCGGATCTCCTCCGGCTCCCCGGGGCCGCCCTGGATCTCGCGCGCGGCCTCGACCTCACGCCGCTGGAGGCCGCGGGCGCCGCGCGTCTCTTCGCGCACGCGGGGGCGATGCGCGACGTCGATCTGGCGGCGTGCGACGACGTGACGGCCGAGGCGTACGTGGCCCGCTTCATCCCGCGCGCCGCGGCCGCCGCTCGGCTCGGCGGGCTGCTTGGCCTGCCGCTGCTGCTGCCAGGAACCGAGGCATCGGCGGGCGAGGCGCTGTTCTCCTTGCGCCGGCTCGCCCGCGCCGGCCGGCAGCGTTATCCCGAGGGCGGCGGGTCGCGGATCCCCGAGGTCTTCTGCCGCCTGGCCCGGGAGCTCGGCGCCGCCGTGTGGACGGGAACGACCGTGCGCCGCGTGCTGGTGCGCGATCGTCGGGTGCGCGGCGTCGAGCTCGAGGACGGAACGGCGCTCCCCGCGCGGATCGTGGTGAGCGCGGCCGGGCTCCTGCGCACGGTCTCGGGCCTCGTCGGCGAGCCGCACTTCCCCGACGCCTACGTGGCGCGCGTCCGTGCGATCACGCCGCGGCCGAGGCTGGTCGAGGTCAAGATCGGGCTGCGCAGGCGCCTCGTCGCCGCAGGCGCGCTCGCCGGTCTCGCCGGCGGCGCCGGCGCGCCGGCGCTCCCGTTCTACTGCCTCGCGCCGACGCGCTTCGACCCGTCGCTCGCGCCGCCCGGGCATGAGCTCCTCTGCGCGTGCGCCGTACCTGGTGGGAGCGGCGGCGCCTCGCGCGGTGGACCCGGCGCGACGGTCGACGAGCTCTTGCGCGCGCTGTCGGCGGCGGTGCCCGGCCTGCTCTCCCAGGCGATCTTCATCGACGGCTCGCCCGCGGACGGAGGTCGAGAGGCGTGCGCCCCTGGCGGCGAGATCGCGGCGGGGACAGCGCAGACGCCGGGCCAGGTCGGCCGCGCGCGGCCGGCGGTGTACACGCCCGTGCGGGGGCTGTACCTCGCAGGGCGCGCCGCCGGAGGGCGCGGCGCGGGGATGGATCTCGCCGCCTCGAGCGCGATGGAGTGCGTCGACCGCATCCTCGTCGATCTCGGCCGCGACCTCGGCGCGCCCGCTCCGCCCGCGTTGCTCGACATCGCCGGCGATCTGCTCGAGCGCGCCGCGGGCTCCACCGTATCGTGGCTCACCCGCCCCCGCTAGAGCGACGGTCACCCACTTCGGATACGGGCCCATCTCGACGTTTTCGGTGCTCAGCGCACTGGAGTGCGCTTGCGCGCCGAAAACGCCGATCTGGGCCCGTCTCCTGTGCGGGTGACCGCCGCTCTGCTCGGCATGCCGCTCTGCTCGGCATGCCGCTCTGCTCGGCATGCCGCTCTGCTCGGCATGCCGCTCTGCTCGGCATGCCGCTCTGCTCGGCATGCCGCTCTGCTCGGCATGCCGCTCTGCTCGGCATGCCGCTCTGCTCGGCATGCCGCTCTGCTCGGCATGTGGCAGAGGTGGGCGGAAAACGCTCTGGCCCGCGCTTCAGCGCGTGGTCGTGCTGCCGCGGTTGCCCCGCGCGAGCGCGTCGAGCGGCAGCTTCTGATCCTCGAACACGGCGTCGAGCTCCTCGCTGCCCCGCTCTCGCACGCCTGAGCGCGGCGACAGCTCGGGGCGCACCGAGGACGCCGGGGCCATCCGCGCCGACAGGGGGCCCATCGTCTTGATCGACGGCGGGGGCTCGGCACCCGGGAGCATGCCGGGCGGGACGGAGCGTACGGAAGGGGGCGAGTTCGCCATCGTGCGCAGGGACGGCGGGCTCGGCAGGCTCCGCCTGGAGGAGGGCGGCCCAGCTTGCCCGCTCGACGGCATCGGCGTGGGCCGGCGCGCCGCAGGGCCCCCGGGCAGAGGGCGCGACGAGGGGACCGGCGGCGCGCTCGGCTGTGCGCGCGTCGACGGAGGTGGACCCGACAGGAGCTGTGAGCGCATCGACGGGGGCGGGCTCGACAGGGGCTCGGGGCGCGACGATGGGGGCAGGCTCGACAGGCGGCCGCTCGCGGCGGTCTCCGCGTGCGCAACCGCAGGGCTCGGGAGCGAGCGGGCGGAGGGCGGCGGTGTCGATTGCGAGCCGCCCGGCGCGTAAGCGCTGGGCTGCGTGCGCGCCAGCGGCGGCGCCGAGGGCACCGACGGCGGGGAGCGGAACGACGGCGGCGCGCTCGACGGGGGCACCGGCGTGAGCGCGTGGCTCGCGAGGGGCGCCCGGGCCGACGGCGGGGCGGCGGAGCGCGCCGAGGGCGGCGGCAGCGTGCTGTGGCTCGTTGACGTCTCGCGGACCCGCGGCGCCAGGCGGGGATCGGCGCTCGCGCCCGCCCGCAGCGGAGCGCGCGAGTCCGCGCCCGAGGACCCCTTGGAGCCGAAGGTCTCGCTGCGCTGCGCCCCGATCATCGTGTAGCGCCCGCCGCCCTCGTCGCGCCGCCCCGTATCGCGCTGCGCGTTCATCTCGCGCGTCTCGCGCAGCGCCCCGTTCAGCATCGCTTCGAGCTCTCGCTCGCTGACCTCCTCGTCGAGCCGCAGCAGCGTCGAGTGGACGTCCCGGGCGAGCGCCTCGAAATCGGCCGGATCCCTTGCATAGACGCTGTTGGACAGGAGGATCGCGAGCGGCCGCCGCTCGGCGGCGATCGTCGCGGCGGTGGCCGCGTCGCAGCGGTGCAGGAGCACCCCGCAGCCCGGCGCCACCGCGAGGCACAGGCTGAAAAGCGCCGGCCACGCGGGATCAAGGACCACAAGAATGCTGGGCACATGAAGCGGGGTTGCGGTGATCTGCGCGCGGCGGTCCATGGCAACCCGAGGATAAACGAAACTGCCGGAGCGATCGTAGTTCTCTTTCTCTGAATCGGTCATTTTTACTCTGCTTGTACGTTCTGCGATGAGGCCAGAGGCGTCGATCTCCTACAGCCCTATTGCGTGTGCGCCATTCATTGCGGCGTCGCGTCATCACGTCGTCGCGTCGTCGCGTCATGGCGTCACGGCGTCGTCGTCGTGACATCGACCTTTCGGCTCCCGCGTCCACCCGGTGCGTGTCCTGCAGCGGGCGGGCGCGAGCGCCGCGCGCCCCCGCCGGCATGAGCGGCGGAGGGCGCGTGGCGCGGCAACGCCGGTGTCGCAGTGGGCGTCGCGGTGGGCGTCGTGGGCTCGGTGGACGCCGGGAGATGACGTGGTGCGATGCCTGCGCGGCGCCGCCTCGCTCGGCGGCGCAGCGATCACAGCCCGGTGTAGATGGTGGCGAAGGAGGCCGCCTCGCCGCGGAGGAGCAAGCTGAGCCGCGGGTTCGGCACCTTGAAGGTGTGAATCTTGGCGTTCCGCACGTCGAGCACCGCGAAGGCGCCGCCCGGCGTGCTCTCTGCGAGCCCGTTCATGAGCAGGTTCAGCACGACCGAGACGCGCTTGGACGACAGGGGCTCCCCGCGGAAATACATCTTGATGACATGCGGCGTCCCATCGATGACGAGCCCGAGCTCCGGGTTGACGTTGATCTCGAGATCGCCGAGGCGATACGTCGACGCCGGAGGCTCGAACCACGTCATCTTCGTCGAGGCGAGGAACTTGCGATATCCGTTCACCACCGACGGGTAGATGCGGCGGCGCCGCTCGTCGTGCTGCGCGGCGAGGAAGCCGTCGAGCACGCTGGTGGGCTTTCCGCTCCTGTGCATGTCGACGATCGCCTCTCGCACCTGCCTGTAAAAGTCCGTGTAGAGCTCGTCCTTCCGCTCCTTGAACTCCCTGACGCCCGTCAGCTTGGGCGTCCCGGCCTTGAGAACGAAGTCGACAAAGTACGTGAGCGAGATCTTTTCCATGAAGTCTCCTCCAAAACGAAGCATTCCGGCGCGCCATTTACACGCTCATGCGAGAGACACGCCGTCGCGCCGCGTCCTTGATGTCTACCATGGATAGTCATCTTCGACCCGTCGGGAAAGGGATCGATCGGACGGACATTGTCCCAACCTGTCAGGGGCGGACGGCGGGGCCTGTGGATGGAAAAACTATAGTAATTACAGTTAGTTGCATTGTCTTGTAGGCGCCGGTTCACCCTGCGGCGCGGGGTTCCGCTAGGCTGCCCGAATGGCCATGACGAGAAGAGGCTTGCGCGGCGATGGTAATCGACAGAATCCAGCTGTTGTCCAGGGGATGTCCTGTGGAGAACTCCTGTGGAGAACTGGAGAGGCGGGGGCGTTATCGAGGTGTCGACCCGGTCGGACATGGTCTGTCATAACCACGCCCTTTTTGGCGCTTGACGCCGCTCGCGGGCGGGGGACGGCGCCGGACGCTGCCCCTCGCGCAGGCGGATCGGCCGAGGGGCGTCTGTCTGGAGGGGGGCGTCGATGATCGACGTCAGGCCCGGACGGGCGGGGGATGAAGCGGGGATCCGCGCCGTTCACCTCGCGGCGTTTCCCTCGGCGCTCGAGGCGGATCTCGTGGACAGGCTGCGGGATGCGGGGCGCGCGGCCGTATCGCTCGTCGCGGTGACGGATACGGGCATCGTCGGACATGTCCTGTTCAGCCCCGTGACGATCGCCGGCGACGGCGTCCCCGGCAAAGGCGTCGGCCTCGCGCCGCTCGCGGTCTCTCCTGGGCTGGAGGGCCGCGGCATCGGCTCTTCGCTGGCGCGACGGGGGATCGCGGCGTGCAGGGACGCCGGCTTCGCGTTCGCCGTCGTCCTCGGATCGCCCGAGTACTACGCGCGGTTCGGGTTCAAGAAGGCAAGCCTGTACGGCCTCGGCAACGAGTACGCGGCGGACGAGGCGTTCATGGCGATCGAGCTCGCGCACGGGGCGCTGGAGCGCGCCCGAGGCGTGGTCGTCTACAGCCCCGAGTTCGCCGTCTTCGCGACCTGAGCCCGGGTCCGGCGTCTTCACGACCCGATCTCGCGTCCTCTCCGCCAGATCGCCTTGCCTGTCACGACGGCGGCCCCACCCCGCGCGCTCCGCGATCCGCCGCCGACCAGGTGACGATCGGGCTTGCTAACATACATTTGTGAATGTATATGAAGTGGGTGCGACGGACGAAGGAGGAAGCAGCCGCGACCCGCGAGCAGATCCTCGACGCGGCGCTGCGCGTCTTCAGCCGCAGGGGATACTCGGCGGCGACGCTGCAGGACGTCGCGGCGGAAGCCGGGCTGACGCGGGGCGCGGTCTACTGGCACTTCAAGGGCAAGGTGGAGCTCTACTCGGCGCTGATCGGCGAGCGCTGCGCCAAGGCGAACGAGGTCTTCGCCGAGGCGCTGTCGCCCCGGTACTCGCCGCTCGAATCGATCGAGCGCCTGCTCACGCGATCGCTCGAGTACCTCGAGGAAGATCCGGAGTACCGCGCGGTCCTCTCGATCACGCTGTTCAAGACCGAGCTCACGCCCGAGCTCGAGCCAGGATTCCAGCAGAAGATCGCGAGCGCGCGCCGCCTCGTCGACATGGTCGCCGACCTCGTGCGCAAGGGCATCGCGGCCGGCCAGATCGACCGTGCCACGGACCCCAAGGCCGCGGCCCTCGCGGCCGTCAGCCTCGTGCACGGAGCGACCGCGCTGCACCTCATGGACCCGAAGGTGCTGGAGTCGAGGGCCGTCGTGCGCCGCATGGTCGCGACGTTCCTGCGCGGGCTCCAGCGCTGAGCGCGGTTTTTCATGTCGAATTACATACATTCATGAATGTTTGCTGGAGGTGAGGTCATGTTCCTCAGGGAGTACTGGTATGTTGCCTGTGCGTCCTCGCAGCTCGGGGATGCCCCTCGCGCGGTCCGGGTCCTCGATCGGGACATCGTCGTATTTCGCGGAGACGGCCGCCGTCCCCGCGCGCTCGCGGATCGCTGCTGCCACCGCGGCGTCAAGCTGTCTCTCGGGCGCGTGACCCAGGGAGAGCTGGCGTGCGGATACCACGGCTGGAGATACAGCGGCGGCGGCGAGTGCGTGCACATCCCGTCGCTCGCGGGGGGCAGGCGCATCCCCGAGAGGTGCGGTGTCCCCGCGTTCCCGTGCGCGGAGCAGGACGGGTATGTGTGGGTCTGGCTCGGGGGAGGCCACGGCGGAGCGCCGCCGCCCGCGCCGAGCATCGACGGCTTTGCGGCGCACCGCTGGGATCAGGGCACGGTGGAGCTCGGGTGCTCCTCCATCAAAGGCCTGGAGAACAACCTCGACTGGTGTCATCCAGCGTTTGCGCACCCGTGGACTCACTGGCAGTTCTACGCCGCGCTCTTTCGTGGCCTGCGCGAGGAGCTCCTCGAGCTGCGGCCGACGCCCGACGGGATGACGCTGCGCGGGCCGGTCCGCGAGGGCGGCGGGGCGCCCGGGCAGCGGTCGCTGCAGACGCTGCTCTCGTTCACGCTCCCCGATCGCGTCGAGGTGCGCTCGCTGGGAGGCCCCTCGCGCCGGATCGTCCTGCACTTCGTCCCGACCGCGCCCGATCGGTGCCGCCTGGAGTGGATGATCGCGAGGGCGTTGCCCTTCGGGGCGCGCGTGCGCTTTCGCCAGGAAGAGCCGGCGATCCTCCGGCAGGACCGGATCCTCCTGGAGAGCGCGGAGCTCGCCTGCGCGGAGCCGGGGGCCCTCCGCGAGCACCACGTCGAGGCGGACGCACCAGCGCTGCTACTGCGCCGCATCCTCGAGTCGGCGGCGCGCGGCGAATGGGAGCAGAGGCGAGCGAGCCTGCCGGAGCGGCGGGTGATCCGCGTCATGGCGTGACGGCCCGTCCGCGCAGGCTCCAGGCCTGCCTGGGAGGCCGAGCTCTAGCGGTGCTGTGTGGGAGGGCAGGCGGGGTCCGGCGCACGAGGCGCGGCAGTCTCGCGGCGCCGCGCGGCGGACGGGAGGCGTCCGGCTCAGGGGGGCGCAGCGGACCGATCGGGCGCTGTCGCCGCGCGCCAAGCGGCGGTCGCATCCAGACCGTGCTCGCCGAAGCGAGGGACGTAGTCCCGCTCCACGGCGCGCTCGAGGATCTCGCCGTACCGAGCGGGCGCCATCAGGCCCCAGGCGCGGTCGTCGTCGGAGATCGCCGCGCGCCTCGCGCCGCCAGGGGGCATGTAGCTCCTGCGCAGCCGCGTGAACATGGCGTGGAGCTCGCGCTCGACCAGCTGCCTCACGGCCGGCGCGCACGGCTGCTCGAGCAGGTAACGGAGCAGCGTCCAGCCGAAGTCGCGGTGCCGCACCTCGTCGCGCAGGATGCGGTCGAGCGCCCGGCGCGCGACCGGCACGGTGCACCCCTCGCGGAGCACCTTGAAGAGCGGGACCGCGACCGTCTCTCCCAGGCAGAACACCTCCACGCCCGCCCGGGCGACGGCCACCTCGAGCGCCTCGTCTCCGTTGCTCCTGAGCCCGAGCGTCTCGCGGCGGAGCGCCGGCAAGGCGCCGCCGCCCGCGCGGGCGTGGACGCGATGGCTGAGGCGCGCGTGCGCGAGCTCGTCCTTGACGATGCGGAGGCCGTCGTCGATGAGATCCGGCGATGCGCCCATCTGGATCAGCCAGAGCGTGAGGTGCTGTGTGATCGCCGCCGAGCGGTACTCGGCCTCGACGCGCCGCCCCCACTCGGCGCGCACCGCGTCGCTCGCGGGCGGGAGGGGGGCGCGCTGCCCGCGCGGCGCCTCTGCGTGAGCGGCGCTGTCCTGCTCTGCGTCGGGGGCGTCCTTCATGGGATCACGCTAGGCGGGGAGTCCGGGGGCGGCAAGGCGGGAGACGGGCGCTCGCCGCCCCTGGAGGAGCTCACGGCGACGCGCTCGGGCGCCCGCCCGGCGGCGCGCACACCTTCACCGTCGAGCCGCAAGCGTCACAGGCCTGCTTGTAACAGGGGTTGATGACGAGTTCCTGGCAGCGCGTCCCCCCCGGACACGCCTCGTCGACCTCGCAACCCTGGCTCGGGAAGCAGCCCGCCTGGGCCAGCACGGGTGTCTCCGAGGCGTCGCCGCAGCCTGGCGTGAGCCAGCGACACGCCGGCCCGAGGTTGGCGCACGCGTCCTCGGTGGCGGCCGTGAGGCAGACCTCAGGGGGCGGCGGGTTGCAGAAGATCTCGGCTACCTGCCAGCTCCAGGTGTCCTTTTGCTGAACGCACTCGGCCTGGGTCGGCATCGGGCCGCAGCCGGTCATCATCTCGTAGGGGCAAGGCCCGGTCCCTCCCTCACAGAGGTCCCCGTCGGACGGCATCTTCTCGGGACACACCGGCGCCGGCGGGTTGCACGTCGGCACGACCGTCTCGGTCCACGTGCCGTCGTCACCGCACGTCACCGTCGAGGGGCAACTCAAGGCGGGCTCGGAGTCCTCGTAAGGGCACCTCATCCCGGGCTGCACGCAGGCGCTGCC
Organism: Sorangium sp. So ce693; assembly: GCF_051521375.1. NCBI lineage: Bacteria > Pseudomonadati > Myxococcota > Polyangiales > Polyangiaceae > Sorangium > Sorangium sp. So ce693. Next base: position 6,854,993 of record NZ_CP150347.1, on the reverse strand, counting down.
GGCCGCCGGCTTCTCCGGGGGGCACTCGAGCGGCGGCGGGTTGCAGGCCGGCGCGATCGGCTCGGACCACGTGCCGTCGTCACCGCACGTCACCGTCGAGGGGCAACCGGTGGGCAGCGGCTCGTCATAGTTGCAGTTCATCCCGGGCTGCGCACACGCGCTGCCGGCCGCCGGCAGCGCCGGCGGGCACTCCGGCGGCGGAGGCGGGTTGCACGTCGCCGTGGGCGCCTGCTCCCACACCCCGTCCGAACAAGTGTAGTCGATGGGGCGGCCGCACCCGTCGTCGCCATAGCCGCACGAGAGATCGTCCACCTCGCAGCTCGACCCCACCGCGGGCGCCGACTCCGGACAGCTGCCGTCGCTCACCGTGGGAGTGCACCCCGGCAAGGCCATCGCGCCCGTGAGCGAGGCCGCCGCGGCGACGGTCACGATGAACGGCGCCTTCAGCACCTTTCGCTTCTTCTGCATGGCCATGGTTCGATCCGTCCTTTCTCTGGCACAGGTTGGCGCAAGGTTGCGTCCTCGCGCGCTCCGAGGCCGGGTCGAGCAAGCAAGGTGCCAGGGCCATCGATGGCCGAGCTCGGGGTCGTGACGGATGCCAGCAGGAAAGGAAAATGGCAGTCGTGGTGTGTCTCGTCGCGGTGCCCAGGGGAGCGCGCGGGCGCTCTCCCGCTCGGGTCGTGAGCCGGCTCAGCGGCACGCGCTGATCTGCACGTCGTCGATGTTCCAGCCCGACATGGGCGCGCCGCCGAAGGCGATGACGGCGCTGTAGCCGAACCGCACCCGCAGGTTCGAGCTCTTGTAGGGCGTGAGGTCGTAGGTGACGCGCTTCCATCCGGACTCGGTGACATCGTCGTGCGGGGACTCGTAGACGATCCGCCAGCGCGAGCCGTCGAAGACCTCGACGCGGGCCTTGTTGCGGTAGGTCGTGTTCAGCCATCGCCAGAACGACAGCGTGACTCGCCCGCTCACGAGGGCGTCGACGGCGGGGCTCGTCAGGTAGCGCTGCGGGTGCGGCGCGGTGACGCTCGGGCTGCCGCCGAGCACCACGCCCGCCACGCCGTCGTCGCCGGCCTCGGTGTGATCGCTCGCCGGATCGGGGAACCCCGCGCGCTGGTCGCTCGACGCCCTCGCCGGCCCGATCTCCCACCCCGCCCCGAGGCTCCACCGGGTCGCGTTGTCCGCGAAGGCCTCCGTGAAGAGGACCCGGGCGGAGCACGGCGCGCTCGGGTCGACGTTCCCGGGGGCGCCGCGGAACGCCGTCGGAGAGGCCGCCGCCCAGTCCAGCGCCAGCGACCCGTCCCCCTCCGCGAGCCATGGTGCGTCCGCAGGGCCGGCGGTGCACGCGGCCGCGGCGAGGCCGCACAGGACAGCGGCCCGTCCAATCCACCTCTTCATGATCGCTCCTACGAACGTTCGATGCCGGAGGCGCAGACACCCTTCCGCAGGGCCGTCGCGCGGCACCGAGAGCACGTGTTTGTAGGACCGAACCGGGGCGGTGGATAGCCCGCGCGAGCGCCGCCCGATGCGGTGAGATCGGCGTCGTGCGCTCTCCGATGACAGGATCAGGCCGACGCGCATCGGCGAGGCCTACGGCGAGCGCGCGTCGGGCGCGACGCGCCGGGCACTGCGGTGGTCGTCGCTGCGGCAGCCGAAGCCGCAGCGACGATGACGCTCGCCGAAGCGGGCGTCGGCGCCGCTTACGTCCTGCCCTCCTTTGTCGCCTCTGCCACCCCTCGACACAACGACCCGTCGTCCTGCCGATCGCTTCCGCGACGTTGACCCGATCCATGTTGCCCGTGACCGACGTGAACGGCTGGGTCCGCTGCTTGTCCGTGAACAGCCGGCCATGCAAGCCTGTTGGCTCGTCCGCCGACCGCTTCTCCTGCCTGCGCCATCGCCATCTCGCGCTGGCAGGCGCCGGCGCTGATGGCTCCGACCGCTTCGTCGGCGACGCCGTCGCCAGCCGATTTCCGGGCCGGTTTGCGGCAAAATGTAGAGAGATCAGATCCTTGTATGCACGGTGACCGCGCTTGACTCTTTTTCATGGACGCTGATATCTTCTTGGCCGCCACAAATGGGGGCGGGGCGGTCGAGGTACGACAAAGTGGGGCGAGACGAGGCGGAGCGGGACACGGTCAAGGCTCCGGGCGAGATGGAGCAGATCGCGAAGCGAATGCACTCGGCTATCGAGGCGACAGCCGACCGATCGCAGAGCGCTGGCAGCGGTCGAGCCTTTCGACGCGAGATTCCAGGGCCCATGGTCGTGACCGCCGTTGGCGAGGGTCGCTTCCGAATCGAACGTAGGGTAGGCGCCGGGGGGATGGGGACTGTCTATCAAGCGTTCGATCGGCGGATGCAAGTCCCAGTGGCCGTCAAGCTGCTCACGGATCGCGCACCGTCGGACATCGCGCGCTTTCTCCGCGAGGCGCAGGTGCTCTCGAAGATCAAGGACCCCGCGGTCGTTCGCTATGTGGCGCACGGCGACGACCCGGTGCCTTATCTCGTGATGGAGTGGCTCAATGGCCACGATCTTGCGGCGCAGCTCGCCCGCAAGCCGCCCAGCATCGCCGAGAGCGTGGCGCTCATCAAGCACGTCGCTTGTGCGCTGACCAGCGTCCATGCCCAGGGAATCGTGCATCGCGACCTCAAACCCAGCAACCTGTTCCTCATCGACGGGCGCTTGGATCGGATCAAGATCATCGACTTCGGCATCGCGCGCGCGCTCCACGCGACGCGTGTGCTGACCGCCAAGGACACCGTGATCGGCACGCCAGAATACATGGCGCCGGAGCAGGCGCGCGCATCCTGCGCCGTCGACGTGCGCGCCGACGTGTTCTCGCTGGGCTGCGTGCTGTTCGAGTGCCTCGCTGGGCGCCGGCCGTTCACGGGAATGAACTTCATGGCGGTGTTGGCCCAGGTGCTCCTTGATGATGCGCCGAGGCTCTCGGATCTCTGCAGAGGAGTGCCGGATGCGCTCGTCGATCTGGTGGACCGCATGCTCTGCAAGGATCCGAGCGGCCGTCCTGCCAACGCAGCAGCCCTTGCTGCCGAGCTCGACGGGCTCGATCTGGAGCTGGTCACACCTAAGCGACCCGCGGCCACGCCCGTCTCGCTGAGCGCGGAAGAAGACCGGCTGATCTCGGTGCTCATTGTCGGCGCGATCGAGTGCGACGCTACCGGGTCGACAGTTCGATCCGACGTAGAGCATGACGAGGACAACGCCGATCGTATAGCCGAGGCGGTGAGCCTTGCGGTCATGCAAGCAGCCTACCGGTACAACGGGCGCGTCGAGTGCCTGATCGATGGCACCACGGTGGTGACGTTCCGCGCCGATGGGTTGATCACCGACCATGCCGAGCGCGCCGCGCGCTGCGCGCTCGAGGTGCACCGGCGTGTCCGCAGGCATCCGCTCGCGCTCGCGACGGGCTGGCAGCGCGCAGGACAGCCTTCTCCAATTGGAAGGCTTGTCGAGAAATCCATCTCGCTCCTCCTCGGCTCGCAGGGTACCCTGCAGATCGATGGCTTGACCGCGGGCCTGTTGGACAGGGGCTTCGAGATGGAGTCGAGCGAAGAGGGGTACATACTGAAACGCGAGCTCGAGCTCGCGGGAGAGGCGCGCAAAGTACTCGGCAAGGTGGTTCCGTTCGTCGGGCGCGACCGTGAGATAGCGCTGCTCCAACGGACCCTCGACCCGGCCGATCCGGGGGCGCGCGCTGTCCTCGTTATCGGCGAGCCGGGCGCGGGCAAGTCGCGCCTGCGTCACGAGCTGGTGCATTGGATCCGCGGGCGCTCCGAGCCAGTGACCATCTGGAGCGCCCGGGGGAACCCGATGCGCGCGGCCGCTCCGTTTGGGCTCCTTGGGGATCTCGTCCGCCAGGCCGCGGAGATCCAGACCGGTGAGGCGCTGGCCGTGCGCCGCGAGAAGCTCGCGACGCGCGTGGCGCGGAACGTCGGCGCTGCTCACGCAACACGGGTCACCGAGTTCCTGGGCGAGCTCGCGGGCACACCGTTCCTCGCCGCGCACCGGGACGAGCTACGTGCAGCACGGAACGACAAGGCGCTCATGGCCGACCATCTACGCCGGGCCTGGGTCGACTTCCTCGAAGCGGAGTGCCGTGTACGTCCTGTCCTGATCATCATCGATGATTTGCAATGGGGCGATCCCGCCACCATCGAGTATATCGACGTGGCGCTGCGCCGCTTGAAGAAGCAGCCGCTCTGGGTGCTGGCGCTCGCGAGGCCCGAGGCGAGCGCGCTCTTCCCTGAGCTGTGGCGGGCGCGCGGGCTCTTGGAGATTCACCTCGACGGGCTGTCCCGAAAGGTATGTGACCTTCTGTGCCGGCATCTCCTGGGCGAGGACGAGCCGGCCGACGTGGTGGAACGGCTCTGGGAGCGCTCGGGAGGCAACCCCTTCCTGCTGGAGGAGCTCTTGCGCGCGCGCCGCGCCGGCGGCGTTGAAGACCTGCCCGAAACAGCGCTGGCGATAGTGCAGTCGCGGCTCTCCTTGCTCGAGCCCGAATCGCGCCGGCTGCTCCGTGCCGCGAGCGTTCTTGGAAAGGTCTTCTGGCGGGGAGGTCTCTTGCAGCTCCTCGGCGCGGAGACGCGCGCTGCCGACGTGGATGCGCGGCTCGCCGAGCTGGAGGAGCGCGAATGGATCCTCAAGCACAACGAGTCGTCGCGCACCGGAGAGGTGGAGTATTCTTTCCTGCACGATGCGATGCGCGACGGTGCCTACGCCATGCTCACCGAGCACGATCGCCGCCGGGGGCACGCGCTCGCCGGCGCATGGCTGGAGAACAGCGGCGAGACCGACGCGATCTTGCTGGCCCAGCACTTCGACGCGGCAGGTATGCCGGCGCAGGCGGCGTCCTATTTCCGCCGGGCCGGCGAGCAGGCGGTAGCCCAATGGGCGCACCAGGAGGCCATCGTTCATCTCTCGCGTGCGCTCGAACTGGCGGCCTTGGTGCCCGAGCCGGGTGAGCGCGCCAAGCTGGAGCTGGACCTGCGTGTCGCGATCGCGGTGCCGCTCGCACCGGCTCTGGGCTACAGCGCGCCCGAGGTTCGACAGGCCTTCGCCCGCGCGTACGAGCTGTGCTCGGAGGTCAGGGCAGCTCCGCAAAATTTCGCGACGCTGTGCGGCCTGTGGCGAGCGAGCTTGTGGCGCACGAAATTGGATGCCGGCATGGAGCTCGGCGAGCAACTTCTTGCGCTTGCCACCGGCGCGCGCGAGCCCGCAATGGAGATCGCAGCGCACCGCTGCATTGGCGCCATCTACTTCTACATGGGGCAGTTCGATCAAGCGATCGAGCACCACCTTCGCGTCCTCGCGGCAGGGGACGACGCCTCTGTGATGCGGGGCGCGGCGCAGTCGTTCGAGCTCGTCGATCCCGTGGTGGGGTCGCTGAGCTACATGGCATTTCTGGATCTGCTGCGTGGCCGCCCCGACGGCGCGGTGAGGCGAAGTGAGGCTGCCGTCGCGAGGGCGCGCGGAATGAAGCACGCGTTCAGCGTCACGTTTTCCCTGAGCTTCGCCACGTGGTTCCACCAATTCCGTCACGACGCTGAAAAGACGCGCGAGTACGCGACCGAAGCCATCCGCGCGTGCACCGAGCTTGGCCACCAGATGTGGCTCGCATGGAACCGCGTACCACTCGGGTGGGCGCTCTGCGAGGAGGGACGCGCCGCGGAAGGGCGCCGTCTCATTGAACAGACCATCGAAGAAGGCACGTCCGCTGAATCGTCACTTGGTCTTTCCTATTTTCTCACGTTGCTCGCAGAGGCCGAGCTCCTCACGGGAAAGAACGACGCTGCGTCCGCGGCGCTCGACAAGGCCGAGCAGTTCGCGGCGCGCTCCAACGAGGGCTTCTACCTTCCAGAGATTCACCGGATGCGCGGCGTCGTATCCCATGCCGCCGGTGCGACGCACGACGCCGCGCTGGCCATCGACCGGGCGCTCAGAACGGCGCGTTCCCTCGCTTGTCCGTTGTTTTTCGAAAGGGCGGCTCGCACCGCCGCACACCTCGGTCTGGAGGGCGAGCTGGAGGACGTCGACCGGGAGAGGGAAGCCTGACAGTCATGAGTGTGATGACCCACCCGCGCCTCAAGCAGTTCCTGCGTTGGGAGCTCGTCGCCGGCGAGGGCGTGTTGCTGCTGGCCGAGACCGAGCGCGTTTTTCTCCGGGATCCGGTGTTCTGCGACATCATGCCGCTGCTGGACGGCATGCGCTCCATCAATGAAATCTTCACCGAGCTCTGCGAACGCATCCCGCCCGACCGCGTATTTGTGGCCATAAACCAGCTTCGTCGCAAAGGGTACCTCGCGGGCGGCGCGGTGGATACGCGCGACGGCGAGGCGGCGTTCTTGGAGCGGCTCGGCGCGAGCGCGGACGAGGCGCGCAGCCGGCTCTCGCGCCTCACGGCGACGGTCTCCGCGCACGGCGGCCTCGACGCCGCGCCGCTCGTCGACCTGCTGGAGTCGATGGGCGTGCGCGCCTCGCTCGTGCGAGGTGGCACAGAGCAGGTCTCGGGAGACCTGCACGTCGCGCTCACCGACGATTACCTCCGTCCAGAGCTCGCCGAGGTGAACCGCGCGTCGCTCGCCGCGGAGCGCCCCTTCCTGCTGCTGAAGCCCGTGGGCATCGAGCCGTGGCTCGGCCCCCTCGTCGTGCCCGGGCGCACGGGGTGCTGGGCCTGCCTCGCCCACCGCCTGCGCGGCCACCGCCGGATAGAGGCATATCTCCAATGGCTGAAGGGGACGGACGAGCCCTTTGGAGCGAGCCTCTCCTCGCTCCCCTCAACGCGCCAGATCGCCATGGCCCTGGCAGCCACCGAAGTGGTCAAATGGATGCTAGAGGGTCCAGAACCCGCGCTCTCCGGCAAGGTGGTCACGCTGAACGCATTGACCCTGGAGTGGCGCGAGCACCTCCTGACACGGCGACCACAGTGCCCGGCGTGCGGCCATCCGGACCAGATCGACCCGCGCGCGCCGCGGCCGCTCGTGCTGGAGAGGAGGGAGAAGCGGTTCACGACAGACGGCGGTTTTCGAGCAGAGCTCCCTGTAGACACCTTGGCCCGATTGAGCCGCCACGTCAGCCCGATCACCGGCATCATCGGCGCATTGCGCTCCACCGCGGCCGCGGGCGAGGACGTCACGATCACCTGCATCGCGGAACATGCCTTTGCTCCCCTGCAGAGCGAACCCTACGGCTTCCACGAGGGCCTGACGAAGCGATCCGGAGGCAAGGGTGCGCACCGCGATCAGGTGCAGGCCAGCGCCATCGGAGAAGCGATCGAGCGGTACTCCGGCGTCTTCCAGGGCGACGAGCCGCGGTTCGCCGCGGCGCGCGCGGACGTCGGCGAGGCCGCGATCCACCCCAACGCGTGCATGCTGTACGGCGAGCAGCAGTATCGGGAGCGGACGGCGTCGAACGCCTCAGGCTCCCGGACCCGGTGGGTGCCCGAGCCCTTTGACGAGACGCGGGTCATCGAGTGGACGCCGCTCTGGTCGCTGACGTCCTCCGCGTCACGGTACCTGCCGACGTCGTATTGCTACTACGGAGCTCCCGGCGAGGGAGCCCGCTTCGCCGTGGCCAACTCCAACGGCTGCGCGGCGGGCAGCACGCTTGAAGAGGCCGTGCTCCAGGGCTTTTTGGAGCTGGTGGAGCGCGACGGCGTCGCCATCTGGTGGTACAATCGCCTGCAGCGGCCAGGGGTGGATCTGGCGTCGTTCGACGATGCGTACATCGAGCGGCTGCGCGCGCACTACGACGCCCTGGGACGGGATCTCTGGGCCATCGATGTGACGAGCGACCTCGGCATTCCGACGTTCGCGGCGATCTCGCGGCGCCGCGACGCAGCGGAGGAGGGCATCCTGCTCGGGTTCGGTGCTCACCTCGACGCCCGCATCGCGTTGCGCCGCGCGCTGACCGAGGTCAATCAGTCCTTGGCCGCGGTGCCGCCGCCGGGCGACGGCGCCGTTCCCCAGCGCGGCGTGATCCCGGAGGCGTTCCGCTGGTGGCGCGCCGCATCGGTCGAGCGCCAGCCCTATCTCCGGGCGGACGGGCGCCTGCCGGCGAAGCGGCCCTCCGACTATCCAGCCCTCGCCGGCGATGATCTCCTGGCGGACGTCCACCGCTGCGTGAGGATCGCCGCCGAGCGAGGCATGGAGACGCTGGTGCTCGATCAGACCCGCCGCGACGTGGGGCTCCACGTCGTCCGCGTGGTCGTGCCGGGCCTACGCCATTTCTGGGCTCGCTTCGGCCCGGGACGACTCTATGATGTGCCCGTCCGCGAAGGGTGGCTGGAGGCGCCGCTCGCGGAGGCCGAGCTCAATTCATGGGTCGTATACGTCTGATGACAACGAACGTCTCTTCTTGCTAGTGTTTTGCCCTCCTTCAAGAGGTATTATGTCCGACAGTTTTCCTAGATTCAAGGCCGCTGTTGTGCAGGCGTCGTCGATACTCTACGACCGCGAAAAATGCCTCGATAAGGCTGTGGCGCTCATCGAAGAGGCCGCGAGCAAGGGGGCCGAGCTGGTCGCGCTGCCGGAGTCGTTCATCCCCGGTTACCCGTTTCACCTGTGGCTCGGCTCACCGATGTGGTACCAATCCCTGTTCAAGGAATGGTTTTGCAACAGCGTCGAGATCCCGAGCAAGACCGTCGAACGGCTCTGCGAGGTCGCGCGGAAGCGTCATATCAACGTGGTGATAGGCGTCACCGAGCGCGAGCACAATAGCTGCTACAACACGCTGCTCTACATCAGCCGGCGCGGGAAGCTGCTCGGCAAGCACCGCAAGGTGATGCCGACCCACGTGGAGCGCGCGCACTGGGGCCTGGGCGACGGCTCCGACCTCGTGACGGTGGACATGGATTTCGGGAGGCTGAGCGGCCTGCTCTGCATGGAGCACTCGATGGATCTGGTTCGGCACGCGCTGATCGCGCGGCACGCGAAGGTGCACGTCGCGGCCTGGGTCGGGTTCTCGAACGTCAAAGGCTGGGAGAGCTTCAATGAATCCACCTCCCTGTGCGCGCGCTACCACGCGTACGCAGGCGACTGCTTCGTGCTCAACGTGCAAAGCACCGCCAGCGAGCAGAACGTCGAGAGGCTCTGCGAGGGTGACTACCAGAGGCAGTACTTCAAGAAAGGCGGCGGCTGGAGCGCGATCATCAGTCCGGGAGGCAGCGTTCTCGCAGGCCCGCTGGTGGACGAGGAAGGCATCCTTTACGCCGATATCGATCTCAGCGCGATCGCCGACTGGGCGCACTGGCACGACGCCACGGGCCACTATGCGCGACCCGACGCGCTCAGCCTGATGGTGAACTCGGAGCGCAACCGCGTGTGCCGTCCGATGCAGGAGAGCGGGGCGGCGGCCCAGCTCGGACCCGCGGAGCAGCGCGGCGCCACGGCGCGCCTCGTGGAGGGGGTGGAGCAGCTCCTGGAGGCGGTTCGCCAGCAGAGGTCGGCGCCGGAGATCGAGAGGATGGCCGCCGAGGTGACCGCTCGGAGCCGAGCGGTGGATGGTCGCCGGACCTAGGGGAGGAAGCTCGCTGGAAGCTGTCAAGTGCAGACAGCGCACCGCGGCGGCGGCGGCGACGATCTCATTCAGGCGGGCTCGTCGGCGGATGACAAGAGATTTCTCATCGCGGGCCGCGGAGATTATGTATCGTGACCGTTGTGAGGGGCAGCACGTCCCTGATTGAACTGACCCGCACCCCTTTTACACAATCCGAGACGGAGAATGAATGATGACTGGCCATACTTCCAGTGCTGAACAAAAGAGCCCTTATGACATCTTCCTGGGGACATGGACAGGATTAATCAACTGCTTCAACCGCGAAGGTGAGCCGATTGGCCATTGGCCCTTCGAAGTCAAGTACGAGTGGGTGGTGGATAATCGGACGAAAGAGCGCTTCTTCTATTTCGTTGAACATATCGACTCGTTCTGGGACGACAAGAATAACGTTAACTGGCTTGGGGCCCAGGGGATCATTGTAGCCAAGAGCGGAGATCAACATCCCGACGAGATCGCCAGGAAGCACGAGACATACCTCAAGGATGAGCATTACAAGCCGACGGAGGTGGAGTTCTACGCTAAAGTCGACGGCAAACGGATCACGGCGACGAGCAAGTGCGGAAAGTACAACCTCACAGGCGCCGAGTCCGCCCCCGGAATCTTCCTTTTCATGGTCAGGTATAAGGAAGGCGGCGTCTATTTCTGCAACAACACCTACTTTGTCAACCCGAATCTGCGGCAGACCATCGGCCCGACGCTCGCCGATACTCTTCACCCCGGGGGGATTTGCGTGCACACAAAGGGCGCCGTCCAAAGCTTTAACGCCCAGACCTTCAACCGCGTCGTCGTCGGGCCGCTGCATGTGCCCGAGAGGCATGTCGACGTCCCCCGGCCCGAGGAGAAGGCCCATTCTCAGCGGGGTTTGGCGAACGTCTACGCGAAGGCCGCGCTGGACAGCGAGTTCCGTAAAAATCTAAAAGAAAATCCGAAGGAGGCGCTCGAGAAATACGCGAAGGAGCACGGCCTCCCGACGACCATCTTTGCGGGCGTCGATGCTAAGGAAGTCAAGCGCATCCTGGAGGAGGACTGCAACGACTCACCATGCCCCCCGATCTGCTGCTCCTGAGAGGGGACGCGCATGGGGCCCCATGACACCGTCGCAGCCGGCAGAGGCGGGCACGCCGTGGTCGTCGGCGGCGGTCTGGGCGGTCTCCTCGCGGCGCAGGTGCTTCGCCGCCGATTCGGCCGGGTCACGGTGATCGAGCGCGATCGTGACCTCAGCCGGCTCGGCCACCGCAAGGGCGTCCCCCAGGGGCGCTGCCTGCACCTGCTCATGGCCGGAGGCCTCAACCTCGTCGAGCGCATTCTCCCCGGCTTCGGCGACGACCTCGCCGGCGCCGGGGCGGTGCCGTTCGATTTCGGCGAGCAGGCGGCCGTGCGCTTGCAGCACGGGTGGCTGCCGCGGTTTCGATCCGGGATCATCGTGTACGCTTGCTCGCGCGGTCTCCTCGAAGGCGTCCTTCGCCGCCGGGTGCTCGCCGAGCCGGGGATCGTGCTCCTGGAAGGGCGGGTGGCCACGGGCCTCGTGGCCGCCGGCGGCGGCGTGACCGGGGTGCGCGTGCGCCGCGGCGACGACGCGGCGGGCGAGGCGCTCGACGCCGATCTCGTCGTGGTCGCCGACGGGAGCGGCTCGGCCCTGCCGGGCTGGCTCGTGGATCTCGGCCTCCCGCCGCCCGAAATCACGGAGATCGAAGCCGAGACGCAGTACACCTCGTGCTGGTTCGAGATCCCGCGCGCCTTCCGTGACGACTGGAGGTTCCTCTCCATCGCGGCGGCGGAGCGTCGTGATCTTCGCAGCGGCGCTGTCCTGGAGGCCGAGGGGCGGCGCTGGAGTGTGGTGTTGCTCGGACCCAGGGACGAGGAGGCGCCCGATGATCACGGTGCCTTCCTTCGCGCCGCATCCCGGCTCCCGGACCTGCGGCTCCACGACGCCCTCTCGGAGGCCCAGCCGCTCTCGCCCGTGCATCATTACGGGCGCAGCCGCAGTCGCATCTATCACTACGAGCGCGCAGGCGTGTGGCCGGATCGCCTCGTGGCCCTTGGCGACGCCGTGTGCGCCCTCGATCCGTATTTCGGGCTTGGAATGACGGCGTGCGCGCGCGGCGTCGACGACCTTGAACAGGAGCTCATGGCGGGACTCGTCGCCCCCGGCGGGACGCGGCGGTTCCAGGCGCGACTCGCACGGACGAACGCCGCTCCCTGGAAGATCGTCACCGGGCGCGATTGGGACGGCCGGGTGGACGCGATGCAATCGTTCGCTCTCGCCGGCGTCCTTCGCCTCGCGCCCGAGAGCCCGGCCGCAGCCCGCGTTCTCCTGGATCGCGTGCACCTGCTCGCGCCGCCCGACGCCATCCTGGCGCCGGAGGTCATGGAGCTCGTTGGCGCTGAGCTCGGTCAGCCCCTCGGCACCCCTCCGCGCACCGCGGGCTCGCGATGAACCGCGTCAACCCCGCACATCGGGCAGTGATCCGAGGAGGATCTCTCCCACTGACGTCGCGACGAGGACGTCCACGCCGACGATCTCGGCGAACAGACGCGCATCCCCGGCGCCGAGCGCGCACGCTCCGAGCCCCATGGCTGTGGCCGCGAGGTACACAGAGTGAAAGACGACACCAACCTCCTTGAGGATCAGGTTGTACGCGAGCGGTCCATAGCTCCAGGAGACCCGGGCGAAGCGGGCGGCAAGGATCATCAGGACCTGAGGCGGCGCTTCGACGCCGGTCGCGCGGGCGGCATCCTGGAGTAGCCGGTCCACGCCGCGATTTTTCCCACATACCAGTTCCAGGGCGTGTTCCTCCGGTACGTATCGAAACAAACCCGGATCGAGGCGGCGACAGCGATCCACGGCGAGGTATGCCTCGAGCGGATAACAGGCGCCGGCGCTGGGGTAGGGGCGGTCCGTGACCTCGTAGGGTTTCTCGGTGCTTGGAGGAGAAAAGCGGCGGACGCGCAGGGTCCGGAAGAGGAGCTCGCCCAGCGCGTCTACAGACAGGGGCGCGGCGCCGTGGCGCCGCACCGATCGCCGTGTCTCGACCACCGCCGCGAACGGCGGATCGTCGCTCACGAGCCGAGCGAGGTCCGGCGTCGAGAGGCTCACGCGCGCCGCGCCCGAGGGCGGAATGAGCGCCGGCGGCGGATCGAACCGGCCGCGGAACGGGTACGTCTTGCCAAGCTGTTCCACGTTGGTCCCGCGGCGGGTGCGGGCGTGGAAGAGCAGATCGTAGAATCCCCACATCGCGGAGTCAGGCGCGGTGTCCTCTTGGAAGGAGGCCTCGCCGTCGGCGCGGCACACGAGCCCGGTGCGATGCAGCAGGGCCAGCGTCGCGAAGACCACGTGCTCCGGCAGACCAGGCGAGCGCCGGACGAGCTCCGAGCAAGAGCTGGCCTCGCCGATGTCGTGGAGGAGCGGCATCAGCGCGCGGTCAAGCACGATCGCCTGCGCCCACGCGGCGGGGGATTCCACGAGTATCGCGGCGCCTTCGCGGCGGATCAGCGTGAACCGGGAGAGGCGGTAGATCGTCGTGGAGGCCGGCATCACGCCCGCGCAGCCGTGCGGAGGCGGGCGTGAGGGACGCGCAGTCAAGAGCGGCGTCCCGTCGTGCTCGACAGACCAGCAGAGAAGCCCGAGCTGATCGAGGAGCGAGAGAAAGCGTAAGAGCGATGTGAAGTCCATCTCCCCCGTCGCTTCGTGGTAGGCGTCGCGCAAACGGGCCTGGGTCGATCCATGGCCGAGCCGCTCGATCACGGCCACGACGCCGGTGTCCGATGAAAACTGGCCGGAGGCGAGCCGCAGGATGGACTCCACCTTCGCGGTGGGGGGGAGGCGCAGTACCCATGGGAAATCTTCAAAGCGCATCGGAGTTGACAGAGCTCGCCCGCAGGGGTTGATCGCAAATTCAAGCGCATGATAGCATGCCGTTGTGAAGCACCTCCAAGGCGAACTGGTCGGCCTGGTCCGGAGGCTCGCCGCGGAGCACGGCGACCTCGTCCGGTTCCCCCTCGGGACGAAGACCTATTACCTGCTCAATCGGCCCGCGTACGTGCGGCTCGTCCTCATCGAGAACGCGCACCGCCTGCGGAAGCCGGCGTTCCTGCTGGATTCGAACCGGGGTTACTGGGGAGACGGTCTCACCACGCAGGAGGGCGCGGTGTGGCGCAGCCGGCGCGCCCTCCTGCGACCCGCTTTTCGCGCAGGCGCGATCGGGCGACATCTGCAGATCACCGGCGCATGTACGCAGGAGATGCTGTCGACCTTTCGCCACGGCAGGCACGTGCGTCTGCGAACCGAGCTGCGTATTCTGGTGGCGCGCATCGCGGCGCGGTCGCTCTTCGACGCCGAGGTGGAGGGCTTCGGCTCGCCTGAGACACATCGACACCGCGCGGGGATGATTCGCTTCGACGAAGCGTTCGGTGAAGACTTCACTGGTGTCATGCGAGACGAGCCGATCGCCCCGCTCGCGCTCACGCGACCGCGCGCGCCGAGGCGCATGGACTCGACCCTGGCGATCATCGATGCGCGCCTCCGGAGCAGGGAGGATCGAGGGGATATGCTCTCGTTCCTGATGAATTCGAGATCTGCGGATGGCTCCTGCCTCACGCGAGAGGAGCTCATCGGTGAGATCATCCAGATGTTCCACGCGGGGCACGTCACCTTGACGCAAACGCTCTCGGATTTCTGGGTGGCGCTGTCCGGCGCCCCCGAGGCGGAGCGTCGCGTCCACGAAGAAGCAGCGCGCCTGCCGGACGGGTTTTCCATCACCGGGGATGCGGCGCTCCCCGTCTGCCGGGCGGCGTTGAAGGAGGCCATGCGCCTCAATGCGCCGGCGCCGATCCTCTTCCGGGAGGTCGCGCTTCCGTTCGCTGTTGGCAATCATTCGCTGGAAGTGGGGGCTGGCGTATGGATCTCGCCCCAGCTCCTCCATCGCGATCCGCGCAACTTCCCCGAGCCCGAGCGGTTCCGGTTGGAACGTTTCGATCGAGCTCAGCCAGTGAGCATCCAGGAATGTGCGTATCTGCCGTTTGGGGCGGGGCCGCGGACGTGCATCGGAAACCATCTGGCAATGGCGCAGATGAGCATCATCGTTGCCCTGACCGCCCGGCACTGTCGGTTGATCCCCCGGGACAACGGAGAGCTCTTCGACGTCGCTGCACCCTTGGCTCCACCATCCGGTCGGTGAGCTCTCCTCGCGATCACCGGGATGCGGTCGTCATCGGGGCGCGGGCGTGGCCGCGGGCGGCCGGGGCAGCGGGATCGGCCGCTGCAAGATCGCCTGGCGGCTCGTCACGTCGCTGAGCATCATCGTGAGCATCAGGCCGACGAGGAGCGCCGCCACGATCATGGGGAGGGCGTTCGTGAAGCGCTGCTCGATGAGGTGCATGAAGAAGAGCAGCACGAGCAGCGTCTTCACCGTGGCGATGAGCAGCGCAGCGACGACGTCGGCCTCGCCGAGGTGGGCCAGCGAGAGCAGGTAGGAGGCGAGCGTCAGCCCCATCAGGAGGAGCCAGACGATCACGTAGGTCCGCGAGGAGAGGTGCTTGACGGTCATGGGCGCAACGTGCCGTTAGCGGTGCATCAGTGCATCAGGTAGAGCATCGGCCAGAGGAATATCCAGATCACGTCGACCAGGTGCCAGTAGAGGCCGCCGAGCTCGATGTGCGTGTCGTTGCCCGCGCCGTACCGGCGCCGGAAGCACCCCCACGTGAGCCAGCCGAGGACCACGAGCCCCGCCGTGACGTGGATCGCGTGGAGCCCGGTCGTCAGGAAGTAGAGGGTGAAGAACATCTTCGCGCCGGCCTGCGGGAGCTCCTCGAAGCGGTAGGCCGAGCCGGGGAAGATCCCCTCGTGGAAGTGCTGGGTGTACTCGACGCCCTTCAGCACGAGGAAGGCGAGGCCGAGCGCGATGGCGCCGAGCAGGAGGCGGCCGGCCATCGTGGGCCGGTCGAGGCGCACGGCGTAGACGCTCAGCGCGACGAGCAGGCTGCTCGTCAGGAGGATCGCTGTGTTCGAGGTCCCGATGACGGCGTTGTTGTGCGCGACGCCGGCGCTGAACTCGTGGCCGAAGACCGCGCGGTAGGAGGCGTAGAGGGCGAAGAGCCCGGCGAAGAGCAGGACCTCGCTGGCGAGGAAGATCCACATGCCGAAATGCGCGGCGTGGGTCTGCTTCTCGAGATCCTCGAACTGCATGGCCAGCCGCGCCGGCGCGAGCTGCTCAGCGGGCGGTTGAGACTCGGGCATGGGCTTCCTCTTCGGTCAGGTGGTAATCGTACGGGCCGCGATCGATGACCGGCGTCACGGGGAAGTTGTGCTCCGGCGGGATGGGCGGCGTCATCCACTCGTAGCTCCGGGACCTCCATGGATTGGCGCTGGCGCGCGGCCCCCAGCGCAGGGCGATGAGGAGGTTGAGCAGCGCGAGCACGAGCGCGCCCGCGAGCAGGTAGGCCCCGCCCGTCGAGAGGACGTTCAGCCACTGGTACTGCGCCGGATAGCTGTAATAGCGGCGCGGCATCCCGGCGTTGCCCGCCAGGAACTGGGGGAGGAACGTCAGGATGAACCCAAGGAACACCCCGAACGAGGTGAGCAGCCCCATCGGCTCCGAGTAGGCGCGGCCGAACATCTTGGGGAACCAGTAGTGCGCCGCCGCGAGGAACGCTGTGAGCGTGCCGCCCACCATGATGAAATGGAAGTGGGCGACGACGAAATAGGTGTCGTGCCAGTGGACGTCGAGCGACTGCGTGGCCACGGCGACGCCCGTCATGCCGCCGAAGACGAAGAGGAACAGGAACCAGAAGAAATAGAGCATCGGGGTGTTGAACTGGATGGCCCCCCTGTGCAGCGTCGCCACCCAGGTGAAGACCTTGATGGCGGAGAAGATCGCGATGAACATCGAGAACGCGCCGAAGATCCCGGCGTCGAGCTCGCTCATCCCGGCCACGAACATGTGGTGCCCCCACCCCGCGAACCCGATCAGCGCGATGCCGAACGACGAGAGGGCGATCGCCCAGTAGGACGCCGGCTGCCGCTGCGCGAAGGTGCAGACCACCTCGCTGATGACCCCGAGCGCCGGGAGCACCATGATGTAGACGGCAGGGTGGGAGTAGAACCAGAACAGGTGCTGGAACAGCACGGGATCGCCGCCGAGCGTCGGATCGAAGACGCCGAAATGGTAGATGTGGTCCAGCCCGACGAGCAGGATCGTCAGGCCGAGGACGGGCGTCGCGAGCAGCATGATGATGCTCGTGCTGTAGATGGCCCACACGAAGAGCGGCACTCGCCCCCAGCTGATCCCGCGGGCCCGCATCGTGTGGGTCGTGGCGATGAAGTTCACCGCCGTCATGATCGACGAGACGCCGAGGATGAAGATGCCGATCACGACCGGAAGGACGCCCGCGGGCGTGGTCGTGCTGTACGGCGGGTAGAACGTCCAGCCGGTGTCGGCGCCCCCGGCGATCGTCGCCGCCAGCGTGACGACGGCGCCGATCGCGTAGACGTAGAGGCTCGCCAGGTTGAGGCGCGGGAAGGCGAGATCCTTGGCGCCGATCATGATCGGGAGGACGAAGTTCCCGAAGATGTTCGGGATCGATGGGATCATGAAGAGCCAGACCATGACCACGCCGTGGAGCGTGAACATGCGGTTGTAGATCGCCGCGCTGATCACGGTGGGCCCGGGGGTCAGGAGCTCGGTCCGGAGGACCAGCGCGAAGGCGCCGCCGAGCAGGAGCATCAGCACAACGAGCACGTAAAACATGAGCCCGATGCGCTTGTGATCGGTCGTGAGCAGCCACGATCGCACGCCCGCGCCGGCGCGGAGATAATCGACCTCGTGCGCGCCGTGGACGGGCGCTGTCCCCTCGACCTCGTGGGCCATCATGGCGTTACCCCCTCCGGCGTGACGCTGCTCCCGGGGACCCCGCCGTCCCACGGCACGTCGGGGCCGTGAGGGACGTCGCGGATCGATTTTATGAGCTCGATGATCGCGGCGACGTCGGGCGGCGCGATCTGTCCGAGATAGGACGGCATGACCGGCGGGAACCCGCGGTGCAGCGCGGCGAGCGGATCCATGATCGACTCCGTGATGTAGGCCTCGTCGGCGACGCGCTCGCCGCCGGACTCGAGCGGTACGACGGCGCGGTAGAGCCCGGCCCAGCTCGGGCCGACGTGCGGTGTTCCGTCGAGGGTGTGGCAGCGGAGGCAGCCGTGCTTCGCGGCGGCGAGCTCGCCGCGGCTCGGCATCGTCGGCTCCGCCTCGGCGAGCTCGTTCTCCGCCTCGGCGGCGGCCTTCTGCGCGAACGCCGGGGCGCTCGCCAGGCCGCCCGCGAGCCAGCGCTCGTAGTCGACCGGGTCGAGCGCGATCACCTGGCCGCGCATCTCGGAGTGGCTCGTGCCGCAGAACTCCGCGCACAGGATGGGGTAAGCGCCGGGCTCGTTCGCCTCGAACCAGGCCGTTGTGTACCGGCCAGGGATGACGTCCTGCTTGATGCGGAACGCGGGCACGTAGAAGCTGTGGATGACGTCGCGCGACGTCATGATGAGCCGGACCGGCCTGTGCGCGGGGACATAGAGCACCGAGATCTCGCTGTCTCCCCCCGGATAACCGAACTTCCACATCCACTGCTTGCCCGTGACATAGACGTCGAGCGCGTCGTCCGGCGCCGTGCGCAGGTCGGCGAACTGGCGCGTGCCGATGGTCCAGAACGTGAGGAAGAGGAAGCCCAGCGCGAAGAGCGACACCGTCTCGAGGAAGAGCGCCGGCCGGGCGAACGCCCCGGGGTGCGGCCGCGGCGTGTCCTGGGGCCGCCGGCGATAGCGGATCAGGAAATACCCGCCGATGAGCGTGATGAGGGCGGCGCCGCCCATCGTCACCAGGATGACGAAGTAGTGCAGCCCGTCGATCTCGCGGGCCAGCGAGGAGCGCTGCTCGGGCAAGAAGAGCAGCTGGCGCAGCAGCTCGTTCATCGCGCGCGCTCCAGTCTCCTGCGCCGCCGCCCTTGCCAGCCGAAGAAGGCGACCACCGCGGCGACCCAGGCCAGGATGGCGGCCCCGCCGAGCCTCAGGAAGCCGGCCACATAAGGGCCGTACCGGCGGCTCGCGGGGTCGTAGCGATAACACGTCATGAGCACGCGCTCGAGCGGGGTGCCTATCTGCCCCCGGCTCGCCTCGAGGAGCGAGAGGCGGAGATCGAGGGGGGAGAACTCGATGCCATAGAGGATCCGTGAGAGGCGGCCCTGCGGCGTGAGAACGAAGATGGCGGCGGGGTGCGCGTACTGCTCCGTCTGGGGGTCGTACGCGAACCGGAAGCCGAGATCGCCGGCGAGCGCGCGGATCTCGGGCAGCGCGCCGGTCAGGAAGGGCCAGGTCTCCGGCGTCGGCGCGCCGGCTAGGCCGAGGGCCGACAGCGCGGCTGTCCTCTTCCGCGCCGCCGTGGCCGGGGTGTCCCGCGGATCGAAGCTCACCGTGAGCGCGCGGTAGTCCTCGCCCAGCCGGTAATCGAGCTTCGCCATGCCGGCGACCAGGCCGCGCAGCACGAGGCCGCAGAGCGTCGGACAGCGGTAATAGGCGAGGACCAGGAGGACCGGTCGCCGCCCGTCGAAGTGCTCGGCGAGCGGGGCGCGCCGCCCGTCCATGTCGGTGAAGGGGAGCGCCGTGTCGATGGCGCTCCCGAGGCGCTCCTCGATGTCGGCCTCGCGCGCGGCGGGCGGGAGCGACGGCGGATCGGCGGCGGCCGCGACCGGCGCGCGCGCGAGCACGAGCGCGAGAAACGCCGTGGTGGACAGGTGGTGCATCCTCATCAGCGGCTCTCCTCCACGACGAGATTCATCGCGTCCTCGATCGGGATCTGCGCGAGCCCGCGGCTGCGGTCGACCCAGCCGAAGCGGCCGAGCTCCTCGCGCTTCCGGCGGTTCAGCGCCGTGCCGATGCCCTCTTCGCCCATCTCCTCGCGCCGGAAGATGCGCTGATCCACCCCGGCCACCTCGTCGCGCGGCAGGGAGATCTCACGGGCACGCTCGGCGCCCTTCCCCGCGGGGCGGAGCTCCGCCTCGCGCCCGCGCATGAGCATCCAGGCCCAGAGGCCCAGGACGATGAAGATCACGACGACGGCGAACGCGACGGCGAGGATCATCCTCCACTGGACGACATCCTCTTCCTGGTGCACGTCGGGACGGCGATAGTTGGACGTCATACGCTCTCGTAGCGGAAGGCGGCCGGCAGCGCCGGGTCGTTGACGGGGACGAGCGGCTTGCCGCGCACCCGCAGCACGGTGAACGCAACGCACGAGCCGACCACGGCGAGGAGGGCCGCCGCGTCGAGCCAGTGGAACGGCGCGCGGGCGCCGGGGGCCTCGGGCGCGACGAGCCAGTGCATGTCGAGGTAGTGCGCGACGAAGATCCAGGCGGCGACGGCCGACAGCCAGGCCGGGCGCCGCTTGATCCTGTAGTTGAGCAGGATCAGGAAGGGGATCACGAACCGCGTGAGCACGAGGATGAGGGACACGACCGCCCACGGGCCGTGGGAGCGGAGGACGTAGAACTCCACCTCTTCGGGCCTGTTCGCGATCCATATCAGCAGGAGCTGGAAGAACGCGGCGTAGGCCCAGAAGATGGTGAACGCGAGGAGGAGCCGGCCGAGCGCGTAGTAGTGCGACGCGTTCAGCCCGGGCAGGAGCCCGGCGCGCTCGGAGGCGAACGCGAGCACCGTGAGCAGCGCGATCGCCGCGACGAAGCCGCCGGCGAACACGTAGACGGGGAACATCGTCGACACCCACGTCGGCGCGAGGGACATGAGCCAGTCGAAGGCCGCGAACGAGAGCGTGAGCGCGACGGGCGGGAGGCCGGCGACGCTGATCACGCGGAGACGCCGGCTGTCCGCGAGCGCGGGGGTCGCGTCGCCCTGGATCGAGCCGCGCCGGAGCAGGGCGCCGAAGACGAGCCACACCGTGAAGTAGATCCCCGTCCTCACGAGGAAGAAGGGGAGGTTCAGGTAAGGCGTCTTGTGGAGCACGATGGATCGGACGTGCTCGTCGGCGATCGACTCGGGGCGGAGCCACTCCCCGTAGAGCGCGCCGAGGCCGAACAGGAGCGGGATGAACAGCGCGCAGAGGAGCGGCAGCGTCCCGACGATCGCCTCCGCGAGGCGGCGGACGGCCACCGGCCATGTCGCGGCCATGGCGTGGCAGATCATGAGGAACAGGAGCGCCCCGACCGCCGTGGTCACGGCGAAGGCGTAGGCCGCGAGGTAGGCGTAGAAGAGCCGCTCCCGGTCGACGAACGCGCCGACGACGAGGAGCAGGGCGCCGAGGAGCGCGAGGCCGAGAGACCTCGACACGATCGCGCGGCCGCCCCGGAAGATGGGGAATCGCCGGTTCACTGGAGCTCCTTGCGGGCGCGCTCGCGGAGGGGCGGGGGGAGCGCGTCGAGCGCGGTGGCGCGGCTCTTCCCGAGTGCCTTCACATAGGCCACGATCGCCCAGCGCTCCATCAGCGGGACCTGCGTCTCGTACGAGCGCATGAGGCCGTAGCCCTCGACGATGACCCGGTAGATGCGGCCGGGCGGGAACGCCTGTACGCGCGTGTCGACGAGGGATGGCGGGCGCCGCAGCGTCATGTTGCGCGCGACCTCCGACTCTCCATCTCCGGCGACCCCGTGGCAGGCGGCGCAGTGGATCTCGAAGCGCTCCTTCCCGTACTGGAGCAGCTCGATGGTCACCGGGACCGGGATGCGCGCCGCGTACGTTTCGCCCGTGAACCCGTGCGTGAGCCCGGGATCGCCGGTCACGCGGTCGTTCGGCACGGCGCCCGCCGGCGGGTGGCGCATGACCGAGCCGTCGTCGAAGAGGTCTGTCGGCTGGTAGGGCGCGAAGCGCCGCTGCCTGAGCATGCGCTCGAGATCCAGCAGGTCAGCGTCGCCCGGCTCGGCGTCGGCCGTGGTCACCGGCGTGCACGAGAGGCAGAGCGCCGCGGCCAGGCAGGAGAGCGAGAGGAGCCGTCCGCGCGTCATGAGCGCTCCTTTCCGGCCCAGGCCACGGTGATGGCGCCGAGATCGGTGAGATCTCGCTCGGTGATGGGGCTGATGAGCGCTGGATCGCGGGCGTCGATGCCGACCCAGAACCGATCGATGGAGGCGCGCTCGAACCCGGGGACGTCGAACACCGGGTGCCAGAGCTCGGGCAGCCGGGCGAGGACGAGCAGCACGACGAACCCGGTGAGGGAGGCCGAGAGCACCATCATCTCGAAGGTGATCGGTATGAAGGCCAGGGCCGCGTGCGCCGGCCGCCCGCCCACGATGAGCGGGTAGTCGTACGCATTGCAAAACCACTGGACGAGGTAGCCGCCCGCGGTGCCCGCGAGCGCCAAGGGCAGGATGATCCAGTTGAGCGGCGAGCGGCGGAGCCCGAGCGCCTCGTCGATGCCGTGGATCGGGTACGGCGTGAACGCGTCGAGCCGCCGGTATCCCCGGCTCCTGAGCTCCGCGATCGCCCGGAGCATCGCCTCGGGCGTCTCGAACTCGGCGAGCAGTCCTCTCCTCATCTCAGTGATCCTCCTTGTGGCTGAGCTCGTGGTTCAGCTCCTTGACCTCGGCCACGGGGATGAACGGGAAGAGGCGGAGGAAGATCAGGACGAGCAGCAGGAAGAAGCAGATCGTCCCGATGAACATCGAGATATCGACGTACGTCGGGTGGTAGGCGTGCCACGCCGACGGGATGAACTCGCGCTGCAGCCCCATGACGATGATCACGAACCGCTCGGACCACATCCCGACGTTCACGAGGATCGAGATGACCCAGAGCAAGGGCATGTTCCTCCGGACCCGCGGGAACCAGAGCAGCTGGGGGACGAGCACGTTGCAGATCATCTGCGCCCAGAAGATCGCGGCGTTCGGCCCGGCGGGGCGCGCGACGAAGAACTGGTAGATCTCGTATTCCGACCCGCTGTACCAGGCGGCGAAGAGCTCGATGATGTACGAGTAGATGACGATCCAGGCGGTGACGAGCGCCAGCTTGCTCAGGTTGTCGATGTGCCGCTGGGTGACGACGTTCCCCAGGTGGAAGATGCGGCGCGCCGGGATGAGCAGCGTCAGCACCATCGCGAACCCGGAGAAGATGGCCCCGGCGACGAAGAACGGGGGGAAGATGGTCGAGTGCCAGCCCGGGACGAGCGCCATCGCGAAATCGGTGCTCACGATCGAGTGCACCGAGAGCACGAGCGGCGTCGCGAGCCCGGCGAGCAACCCGTAGAGCAGCCGGTAGTGACGAAAGGTGACAGCGGAGCCGCGCCAGCCGAGCGACAGGACGCCGTAGACGACCCGGCGGAGGCGATTGGGGGCCCGGTCGCGGAGGGCCGCGAAGTCGGGGACGAGCCCGATGTACCAGAAGACGAGAGAGACCGTGAAGTACGTGAACACGGCCGCGGCGTCCCACGGCAGCGCGCTCTTGAACTGGGGCCATACCCTCAGGGTCGCGGGGTAGGGGACGAGCCAGTAGGCGAACCACGGCCGGCCGAGGTGCAGGAGCGGAAAGAGGCCCGCCTGGATGACCGCGAAGAGGGTCATCGCCTCGGCGAACCGGTTGATGCTCGTGCGCCAGCGCTGCTCCAGGAGGAGCAGGATCGCGGAGATGAACGTTCCCGCGTGGCCGATGCCGATCCAGAACACGAAGTTGATGATCCCGAACGCCCAGCCCACCGGGATGTTGTTTCCCCAGACACCGATGCCGGTGGTGACGGTGTAGAGGACGGCGAGCGCGAGCACGACCGTCCCGGCGCCGGTCAGGGCGAACGCCGCCCACCACAGCCTGGAACGCGGCTTCCAGACGACCGACAGGAGCTCTTCGGAGAGCTCCTCGTCGGTTGGCCGGCCGAGGATGAGGGGCTCCGTCACGGCTCGTCGAGCTCCGGGTTCTTGTTGTCGACGCGCGCGAGGTACATGGTCCTCGGCCGGGTGCCCTGGTCGTGGAGCACCGCGTAGCTCCGCGGCTCGCCCCGCCACGCCACCATCGCTGTCTCTCCGTGCGCGAGGGAGCCGAACTGGATCGCCTGCGTCGGACAGGCCTGCTGGCACGCGGTGACGACCTCTCCGGGGCGGATCGCGCGGTCTTCCACCCGCGCGGCGATCTCCGCCCGGCGGATCCGCTGGACGCAATAGGTGCACTTCTCCATGACGCCGCGCTCCCGCACCGTCACGTCGGGGTTGCGCTGGAGCTTCGTGAGCCCCGTGTTGTACGCGCGGAGCTCGCCGTAATCGAACCAGTTGAAGCGGCGGACCTTGTACGGGCAGTTGTTCGAGCAGAACCGCGTCCCGACGCAGCGGTTGTACGTCATCTCGTTGAGCCCGTCGGGGCTGTGCGTCGTCGCGTTCACGGGACACACGTACTCGCACGGCGCCTTCTCGCAGTGCTGGCACAGCATGGGCTGGTGGACGACGGCCGGGTTGCCCGGGTCTCGCGGGTCGTCGGACACGTACGTGTCGATGCGGAGCCAGTGCATCTCGCGGCTGTTCAGGACCTCCTCCTTGCCCACCACGACGACGTTGTTCTCTGCCTGGCACGCGGTGACGCACGCGCTGCAGCCGGTGCAGATCGTGAGATCGATCGTCATGGCCCATTGGTCCTTCGGCGCCCCGGGGGGAGGCGTCGGGGGCATGAGGGACGGCAATGGCCCCTTGAGCGCCTCCGTGAAGTCGGGGCGCTCGCGGTAGACGGCGAGGGGGATCGAGAGCGCTATGGGGCGCCCCTCCAGGCTCCAGTGCCTCTGCGTCAGGGCGAGCTTGTGCTTCTGGTCCGGCCGCTTCGTCACCGAGGCGCCTGCCGCGAAGAAGGGCGCGGCCGCGGTGCGGAGCCGGTACGCGTCGGACCCCACCCCCGCGGCGATCGACTCGGCGCCGCTGCGCCCGTAACCGAGCGCGAGGGACACCGTGCCGTCGGCGTGCCCCGGCGCGACGAGGACCGGTATCGAGATCGTTCGCCCCCCGAGCTCGAGATCGACAACATCCTCGCTCTCGACGCCGAGCGCCTTCGCCGTCGCCGGGCTGAGCAGCGCGGCGTTGTCCCAGGTGAGCTTGGTCATGGGATCGGGCAGCTCGAGGAGCCACGGGTTGTTGGCGAACCGGCCGTCATAGACGCTCGCGTCGGCCGAGAAGGCGATTTCGATGGCGTCCGCCTTCGGCGGGGCCGCCGCCGAGAGCTGCGCGAGCGCCGCGGTCACCCCGTCGAGCCGCAGCTCGGCGTCCGCGCGCGGGGCCGCGGTGCCCTCGACGAGCCCGCGCCGGAGCGCGTCCTCCCAGAACGCATCGAAATCGGCGCCGCCCCGGCGCGCGGCCCAGGCGTCGCGCAGGAGGTCGCGCGCGCTCTTCTGCGTCTCGCCCGCGAACACCGCGAGCACCTCGGCGGCGGTCCTGCCCTGGAAGAGCGGCTCGATGAGCGGCTGGATCAGCGAGCTCGTGCCGTCGTACGCGCGCGCGTCTCCCCAGGCCTCGAGATCGTGCGCGGCGGGCACGAACCAGTCGCAGCCCGCGGCGGTCTCGTCCTCGTAGAGCCCGAGGTAGACCCGGCTCGGGACGGAGCGGAGCAGCGCCGCGAGCTCGAGATCCGCGGGCGCCGTGTAAACCACGTTGTTCTCGAGGAGCACGAGGGTATCGACGGCGCCGCGGCGGAGCTCCTCTGCGAGCGCGGTGAGGTCCTGCTCGGCGGCGCCTGCCGTGATCAAGGTCCCCGCGGTGGTCCACGCCGCGCGGTCGTTGTGGAGCGCCGCGTTCATGAGGTGCGCGAGCGCGTGCACCTCGGGAGGCTGCCGCTCCCCCGCGACGACGACGCTCGCCGCGCCCCCGCGCGCGAGGTCGCGCGCCACCGCCCGGGCGAAGCGCCTCTCCGCCTCGCTGACCCGCGCACGGAGCGGATCGAGCGCGCCGAGCGCCTGGGGAGGGATGAGCCCCGGGCGCGCGCCCTCGGTCAGGAGCAGCTCGGCCGCGATCGCCGCGGCGAGCGCCGGCACGTCGCTCGGCCGCTTGCGCAGGCGGTGATCGGCCATGCTCCCCGTCGGGGTCAGCCCGGGCTCGATCACATAGAGCCGGTTCATGGTGCCTGTCGGCGAGCCGATGCGCCTGCGCTCCGCGAACTGGCGCGCATATCGGACGCTGAACGGCATCGACGCGAGGAAGTCGGCGTCGAGCGCGAGGATGACGTCGGCTGTCCGGAAGTCGTACTGCGCCTGGAGCGGAGCGCCGAAGGCGAGCTCGGCCCCGCGCGCCGGGTGCGCCGACCGAGCGGGCGCGTAGAACGTGAACCGGGCGGCCGGATAGCGCGCCTGGACGCGGCCGATGAGGTCGAGGAGGAGCGGAGAGCCGGTGGGCCGAAGGACGAACCGGAGCCCGGCGCCGCGATCGCTCCGGGCGCCCTCGAACTGCTGGACGAACGCGCGCCACGTCGCCGGGGCCGCGCCGCGGCGCGCCGCGCGCGCGCGGTGCTGATCGTAGAGGCCGAGCACCGACGCTTGCTCGTAGACGCCGGTCGAGCCGAGGCTCGCCGGGTGCTGCGGATTGCCCTCGACCTTCGTCGGCCGCCCCTCGTGGCTCTCGACGAGGATGCCCGTCGCGAACCCGTCGAGATCCAGGCTGGTGGCGTAATACCGGAGCACGCCCGGCGTCACCTCGGGCGGCGTCGTCACGTAAGGGACGATGTTGTCCCCAGCCCTCGCTCTGCACCCGGACACGCCGGCGAGCGCCATGCCCGCGCCGAGGAGCTCGAGCCAGCGCCGCCGGCTCATCGCGGCCGGATCGCCCACGCCCGCCGGGAGCTCCCGCGCCGCGGCCTCGACGAGCTCTGGTGACTCGAGGAGCTCCGCGAGGCTGCGCCAGTACGCTTTACCCGTCTTGCCGTCGAGCGCGGCGCTCCACGGGATCTGTTTCTGATCAGCCATCGTCCCTCTTCAGGTCATCGTTGGATCCGCGCCGCCGCCCTGACGGCGCTCCGCTGCTGGCCGCCCATGGCCCCTCGTCCTCTCGCGCTCTCGTAGGTGTCCTGGTCGCTCCTCGATGATCCCCTGTGTGTCGCTCCGTTCGCGCCCGCGCGCGCTCACCTGTGGCAGGCCGAGCAGTGGACGAGGTGCCGCACGCCGAGCTGCTGCGCGATCTGCCGGCCGATCCGCTCCGCGTCGGGGCCCGGGTCCCAGTCCATGTCCGTGATCGCCGAGAGCGGGCGGAGGTGGCGCTCCGGCGCCCTGTGGCACTCGAGGCACCAGCCCATCGTCATCGGCGTCGCCTGCCGGACCTCGGGCATCTGATCCACGCGGCCGTGGCACGTCACGCAGCCGACGCCCTTGTTCACGTGGATCGCGTGGTTGAAATAGACGAAGTCGGGCACGTCGTTGACGCGGTTCCAGACGATCGGCGTGCCCGAGAAATAGCTGTTCCGGACGAGCTCGAGCTTGGGGCTCTGATTCCAGATCTGGCTGTGACAGCCCATGCAGTCCGCTGTCGCCGGCATGCCCGCCGTGGCCGCCCGCCCGACGGTGTAATGGCAGAACCGGCACTCGATGGCGTCGTCCTGCACGTGGTGCCTGTGATCGAACTGCACGGGCTGCTGCACGGGCAGGTGCCGCCCGGTGTTCCAGTCCGAGCGCACGTAGATCATCGGCGCTGCCACGGCCGCCGCGCCGCCGAGGAGGACGGCGGCGATGGCGAGTCGGAAAGCGGTGTTGCTCCAGCGCGGAAAAACGGATGCCATGCTCTCGTGTGGTTGGCCTCGCTCGAGGTGCGGCGATGGGGCCAGCTCCATCGATATCGATGCGTGGATCGCAGGGCTCGTTTCGCGCTCTCGCCGCGCCTCGAACGCCGGCGTAGGCGCGTCAGGGGGAGGCCGCAGCGGCGCCGTCCGGCGTGCGCGCGCGGCGGGCGTCCTCGAACGCGCGCGGGGCGTGAGGGCGCCTCCAACACCGGATCTTCGCCGCCCTGGGCTTCGATCTACGATATCGTCCGGCCATGAGGCCGTCGAGCTCAGCCCTGTCGTCCCTTCCGGTGCTCGCGCTTGTTCTGGCGACCGAGCTCGCGTTCATCGCCTGCTCGCGCGAGGAGTCGATCTCTCCGCTGCCGCCCGGCACGACCGGCGGGGCCTCATCGGCCGCAGCCGGCGGAGCGGACGCGAGTGGGGGTGGCAGCAGCGGGGCTGGCGCGAGCGGGACTGGCGGCAGCGGGGCTGGCGCGAGCGGCGCTGCCGCGAGCGGGGTTGGCGGCAGCGGCGCTGACGGAAGCGGCGGCAGCGCCGCTGGCGGCAGCGGCGGCGGTGAGCCCGCGGAGGGATTCAGCTGTGCGCCGCCGAGCGAGGACGAGGGCGCGCTGAAGCTCACGACGGTCGTCTCCGGCCTCGATCACCCGCTCCTCGTGAAATCCGCGCCGGGCGACCCCACGCGGCTTTTCATCCTGACGCAGCCTGGCCAGATCCTCGTCCTCGACGACGGAGCGGCGGAGCCCAAGGTGTTTCTCGATATCCGGGACCGCGTCCTGTTCAATGACAACGGCGAGCGCGGTCTGCTCGGGCTCGCCTTCCACCCGGATTACGAGGACGGCGGTCGCTTCTTCGTCCACTACACGGACAAGGCGACGGGCGGCAACGCGCATGTGGTCGAGTTCGCGCGGGGAGAGCGACCGGACGTGGCCAGTCCAGACCCGGTGGCCACGTACCTCGAGGTCGTGGATCTACATCGGAACCACAACGGCGGTTCGCTCGAGTTCAGCCCGATCGACGGCTTCCTCTATCTCGGGCTCGGCGACGGAGGGGACAACAATGACGCCGGCCCCGGCCACGCGGACATCGGCAATGGCCAGGCGCTCACGACGCTGCTCGGGAAGATCCTTCGCCTCGACGTCTCGACACACCCGTACGGCATCCCGGAAGGCAACATGACGGGCGAAGGCGTCCTGCCCGAGATCTGGGACTATGGCTTGCGGAACCCGTACCGCTTCAGCTTCGACGCGTGCACGGGCGATCTCTACATCGCGGACGTCGGTCAGCGCCTCTGGGAGGAGATCGACATCGAGCCGGCCGGGCAGGGACGGAAGAACTACGGCTGGCGCCGGATGGAGGGCGCGCACTGCTTCATTCCCGCGGAGAGCTGCGATCTCGACGGGACCATCACGCTCCCCGCCGTCGAGTACGGCCATGCCGGGCAGGTCATCGAGGATTGCTCGGTCACCGGCGGCTACGTCTACCGGGGCAGCAGGATCCCGTGGCTCCGGGGGAGCTACTTCTACGGCGATTACTGCAGCGGCAGGGTCTGGACGCTCACCTATGAGGGCGGGGTGGCCTCCGCGCCCGTCGACCGGACGGACGATCTCGGATCGTTCGGTTTCCACATCGCCAGCTTCGGGCAGGATGGGGCCGGCGAGGTCTACGTGGTCGATCTCGGCGGCACCGTGTACCGCATCGATCCGGAATGAGCGCTCACGGTCCGGAGTGAGCGCTCAGGGCCCCCTTCACCGCGCCGGCGCACGGCTGTGCGCGCCGCGCTGGCGCAGCGCCGCGCCGGCGCCGGCCTTCACATGGACCAGCGGAGCCCGGCGTAGCGCGGGCCGATGACGAGCTCTGGCGGCGGCGCCGGCGCGGAGGCGGCCTGCTTCTCGGGCTGCACCGGCACCTTGCGGCCGCCGATGATGGCCAGCGGGATGCCGACGCCGGCGAGGACGAGCCCGCCGATGACGAGCCCGACGCCGGCGCCTTCCGTGCCGTCTTCCTCGTAGACCGCGTCTTCGGCGAACGGGTCGCTGGAGTCGTACCCGCAGCTGTCGTCGGAGCAGGAGGTGGAGGAGGCGATCACCAGGCCCCCGCCCAGGAGGGCGACGGTGCCGAGGCTCGTCAGGACGATGCCCGTGACCATCATCCCCTTGCTGCGGCGCTTGGTCAGCGGCGCAGCCGGAGGCGCCGGCGCATGCGCGGCGACCGGCGCGAACGGGGCGCCGCTCGCCCGCGGCGCGGTGGCGCCTGCGGGGGCCACCACGGCGCTCGGCGGAGGCCCGGCGGCGCGCGCCGGCGCGGGGGGGCCGCTCGGCGGGAGCGCGGCGTCGCGCGCCGGCGCGCCCGGGGGCAGCGGCGGGATGGCCAGCGTCTCCGAGGCGCCCGCCCGGCTGAGCTCCACGGACCTCGCGAACGGCGCTCGGCCGGCGGCGGAGGCCTCGACCGTGTGCTTCCCGGGATCCACGGGCACCGGCGTGCCCCACTGCGCGCGCCCCACGAGGGCGCCGTCGCGCTTCACCTGGAGGTCGGCCGGGGAGTCGGCCGGCGCCGTGATCGTCAGCCGGATGAGCCGCGGCTCGAGCGCGGCGGCGCGCTGCCGGGCGACCTTCTCGCGCTCCAGCTGGCCGGCGGCCTTCGACGCGCCGGCCACCTCGAGGAACATCGACCAGGCGCTCGCCGTCCGGCCGAGCTGCTCGTAGCAGGCCGCGAGGTTGAACTGCGTGCCGATGCCCGGGTCGAGCCGCTGGCTCTCCTCGAGCTTGGGGCACGCGTCGGCGTATTTCCCCTGGGCCATCAGCTGCTTGGCCGCGTCGAACAGGGCCTGCGCGGCCGCCGTGTCGGCCCTCGCGTCGCGGCCGCCCAGCAGGGCGGCAAGGAACATCGCGAGCGCCAGCAGGCGCCCGAGGTGCTGCACGGGCAGGCTCGTCATCGTGGTGTCCTCACTTGCGATCGTCGAACAGGTTGCCGCCGGGCGGCGCAGCGGCCGGGGCGGCGGGCGGCCGGGTGGCCGGAGCCTGCTGCGTGGCGTGCGCCGCGGCCGGGGGTCGCGGCGCGGCGCTCGGCCGGCGCGGCGCGGCGGGCTTGCCGCTGGCCGTCGCCGCGGGGGGGATCTCGGCCGGGGCCGGCGCCGCCGTGCGGTCGTCCGTCGGCGCCGGGGCCTCGGCGCCGACGGGCGTGACGGTCGGCGAGAGCGACGCGGGCGCGGTCGGCGGCTGTGCCGCGGCGTCCGCCGGCGACGGCGCGGCCGAGGCGCTGGCGGTCGGCTCGGTCGCTGCGCCGTCGCCGCGCGCGCGGGACGTCAGGAACGCGAAGACCGCGATCGCGGCGATCAGCGACACGCCGGCGCCGGCCGCGACGGCGAGTCCCACCGGCCGCTTTCGCGTCACGACCGTCCCGCTCCACGTCGGCGAGGTGTTCAGCGACGTGTTCACCACGGTCGGTGAGGTCACCCCGCTCGCCGAAGGGAGCTCCGGCCGCGGGGGCCCCGAGCTCCGCGAGATCCCGCTGATCCGGTCGACGGAGAGCCGGGCCCGCCCGGTCGCGAACGGCGCGAGCGCCTCGGCCAGCTCCCCGACGTGGCGGAACCGCTGCTCCGGCAGCTTCTCCAGGCACTTGCGGATCACCGCCTCGAGCGCCCGGGGCACGTCGGAGCGGAACGCGGCGAGGGGGCTCGGGATCCCCTGCATGATCGCCACGCAGAGCTGCGGCATCGTCGCGCCGTCGAACGGCGGCGCGCCGGTGAGCAGCTCGAACAGGATGACGCCGAGCGACCAGATGTCGGTGCGCGCGTCGACGTCGCGCGAGGACTTGAGCTGCTCGGGCGACATGTAGAGCGGCGACCCCATGATGGCCTTCGTGTCGGTGATCCGCGGGTCGGAGCCGCCGGTCGCCACCTTCGAGATCCCGAAGTCGAGCACCTTCACGCACGGGGAGCTGTCCGCGCGCCGCGTGAGGAACAGGTTCGCCGGCTTGAGGTCGCGGTGGATGATGCCCGCTGCGTGCGCCTCGGCGAGCGCCTCGCAGGCCTGGAGGACGTACTCGACGGCCGCCTGCGGGGTCATGGGCCCGCCCGCGCGGAGCGCGTCGGCGAGATCGCTGCCCGACAGGTACTCCATCACCATGTACGGCGTGCCGGACTCGAGCGTCCCGACGTCCGTCACGCGCGCCACGTGCTCGCTCTTGACCTTCACCGCGGCGCGCGCCTCGCGCACGAAGCGCTCGGCGAGCGTGCGCGACTTCGCCGCCTCCGGCAGGAGCAGCTTGATCGCGACCCGCTCCTCCAGCTGGAGGTGGGTCGCGGCGACGACGACGCCCATCCCGCCGGCGCCGATCACCCGCTCGACGCGGTACTTCTCGGCGATGACCTGCCCCGGTCGCACCAGCCCCTCGGCTTCGTCGTGTGTCGGCGCGGTGGTCGTCATGGCTCGGTCCCTTCGCGCGCCGGACCGCGGACCCCGTGAACAGCGCGATCTTCGCGGAAAATCCGGTGCAAAGCCAGCCAACGATAGCCGCCGGACGGACGGCAATCAATCTCGGGGCTTGGCTCCGCCGCGCCGGCGTGGCCCGCGCGCCGTCGGGTTCGTGCCATCACCAGCGCGCCGCCGCGCCCGCGCCGGCGCGCCGCCGCCCCTGCCGGCGCGCCGTGGCGTCCCCATGGTCGCTCCCGTCCTCCCGCCAGGACGCTTCCCCCGGCCGTGAATCCGGGAGAACATCGCTCACCTCATGGAGCACGGTTACCCCGGCGGCGCCAGTGAGCGACGCCAGCGGATCCTCGAGGCGACAGAGCGGCTCCTCCGCCGGTACGGGCCTGCCAAGACCACGGTCGCCGATATCGCGCGCGAGGCCGAGATCGCGGTCGGCGCCGTGTACCTGGAGTTCGCCTCGAAGGACGCCATCGTCGAGGAGCTCTCCCAGGGCGAGCACCGCGCCGTCATGGCCGCGATGCGCGCCGCCGCGGCCGGGGACGGCGTGCCCTTTTGCGACCGGCTGCGGGCGGTGTTCGACGCCCGCGCGCGCGCTTTCCTTGAGCTCGCCGGCTCGGGCGCGCACGCGTGCGATCTCGTGCATTGCCAGAGCCGCGCCGTGAAGGCAGCCCACGCCCGCTTCCTCGACGAGGAGCGCGCGCTCCTCCGCGATCTCGTCGCGCGCGGCGCTGGCGCCGGCGAGCTCGACGCCGCCGACCCCGAGCTCACCGCGCGCGCCCTCCTGCGCGCCTATGCGAGCTTCGCGCCTCCGTGGCTGTTCCAGAGCTCCCGTGAAGAGGTGGAGGCGATGCTGTCCGCGGTCCACCGGATCGTCCTTTACGGCCTCGTCGGCCGCGAGCCTGCCCGCGCCGCCCGCAAGCCCGAGCGCTGAGTCCGCGCCGTCAGCCTCCGGGCCTGCGCAGGCTCGCGGCCTCGGATACGACCCAGTCCCTGAAGGCGGCCACCGGCTTTCGCCGCAGGCTCGCGCGCGTGCTCACGAGGTAGTAGGCGAGGCCCGTCGGCAGCGCCGGGAGCCTGGGAAAGAGCAGCACCAGGCGGCCGAGATCGAGCTCTGCGGCCGCGAGCGACCAGCGCGCGAGCGCCACCCCCTGGCCGCGCACCGCCGCATCCACGAGCATCGACGAGTCGGTGAGCTGGCTCTGGCGCACCCGGGCCGGGAGGCGGCGCGAGCGCTCGCGAAACCAGCGGCCCCAGGCGTCGGGGTGGTCGTCGCCGAGCAACACCTCGTGGCTCAGGTCCTCGACGCGCCAGCGCGCGCGCTTGCTCGCGACGCTCGGCGCGGCGGCCACGATCAGGGCGTCGTCCGCCAGCTTGACGGTGACCAGGCCGGGGTAGCTGCCGAGGCCATAACGGATGCCGATGTCCACCGGCTCTCTCGCGAGATCGATGAGGCGCTCGGTGGCGGAGATGCGCACGTCCACCTCCGGGTGGGTCACAAGGAACTGCCCGAGCCGCGGCACGAGCCAGCGCGCCCCGAACGACGGCGTGACGCTGACCGATACGGCGGGCCGCGCGTCCGCGGCGGGCCGCCGCAAGCGGGCGTTCGCCTCGCGCAGCCGGGCGAACACGACGCCCAGCTCCGCAGCCCAGCGCTCGCCGTCCTCCGTCAGGCTGATACCGTGCGGCGAGCGCCGAAACAGCGCCGTCTCCAGCGTGTCCTCGAGGGCGCGGATCTGGTGGCTGACGGCTGTCTGGGTCACGCCCAGCTCGCGCGCCGCGTGGGTGACGCTCGCATGGCGCGCCGCGGCCTCGAACGCCTGCAGGGCGGTGAGCGAAGGCAGCGGCGGAGGGCGATCCCCCGGGGCGGGGCCGGTCATGAGAATTTCTCATGGTTCATGGAAAACATTCGTTCGCTCGTCCTGCTGCGCCGGGGTATCCCGGGAGCCATGAAGCTCTACCGACTCCGATATAGCCCCTTCGCCCGCAAAGTTCAGATGCTTCTCGACCTTTTGGCTCGCCCGTACGAGCTGGTCGAGGTGCCGTACGACGATCGCGACGAGCTGGCCCGCGTGACCGGCGGCTATATCTACGTGCCCGTGCTGGTCGGCGACGACGGCCAGGTGACGGTCGAGTCGCGGCGGATCTGCGAGCTCCTGCTCGAGGACCCTGCCGCCAGGCGCTTGACGCTGGACGCCCTCGAGGGGCCGGTCTGGGCGTACGCGGATTTCTGCGACGGACCGCTCGAGGACGTGCTGTTTCGGATCGCGTCGCCGCGCATCCGCGACGCCTGGGAGCGGCCGGGTCAGCGCGCTCTGTACACGCTGATCAAGGAGCGCAAGTTCGGCGCCGGCTGTATCGAGCAGTGGGAGCGCGACACGCCGGCGCTGCTCGATCGCGCGCGGACCCTGCTCGCGCCGACCGTCAGGACGCTGAAGCGAGCGCCGTTCCTGTTCGGCGAGGCCCCGAGCCTCGCGGACGCGGCGCTTTACGGCAACCTGGCGATGTTGTTCGAGGCGGACCGGGCGCTGCCGGGAGCGCTGGCGGCGGAGCTGCCGGGGTACATATCCCGGCTCGAGCGGCTCATCCCGTCGCGGTGAGCCTGGGCTCCCCCGCTGCGCTCATCGCCCCGCTTCGCAGGATTCACCAGTTCGCCTCAGCTGCAGACGCCCTCGACGCACTCGCTGCCGCTCGGGCAATCGCAGTTCGCCTCGCAGGAGATGGCCGGCTCCGGCGGGGGCGCGCAATAGCCACCCTCGCACGAGTCGCCCTCGGGACACTCGCACGAGGCCGCGCACGGTGTCTTGCAGGTCCCTTCGACGCACACGTCGCCGCTCGGGCAGTCGCACGACGCCTGGCAGGCGCCCGGGGTCCCTGGTGAGCTTTCGCCGCCGCCGCTCGCGCTGCTCTCGCCGCCGCTGCTCGCGC
The DNA here is from genome assembly GCF_051521375.1 of Sorangium sp. So ce693. Classification (NCBI taxonomy): domain Bacteria; kingdom Pseudomonadati; phylum Myxococcota; order Polyangiales; family Polyangiaceae; genus Sorangium; species Sorangium sp. So ce693. The sequence continues at coordinate 6,820,360 of NZ_CP150347.1, read as the reverse complement.
TGCTTTCGCCACCGCTGCTGCTCGCGCCGTCCTCACCGTCGGTGTCCTCGTCCGGATCCGGGCGCTCGAAGTCGGGAGCGTCGGGGGCGCCGGGCTGGTCGATACAGTCATCGCTCCAGTCGCAGTCGTCGCCAGTCTCGATGTAGCAACCGACCGTCGTCATCGAGATAAAGGACAAAGAGAGACCGAGACCCCATTCGAAGGCCGTGCGCATGTTCATGTGTCATCACTCCTGATCAGCGATGGATCCAGGGCAGCGGCGCGGCTCGTCGGCGCGGCGCCCTCTGCCCACTCGGAGCTGCGTGCCCGCTGCTACGCGCTCCGTTCAACGGGTCGCGCCCCTGCGCACGATCTCGACGGCCGCCGGTCCGGAGCTCCCGGGCGGCGGGATGGACCCCGGCGGTCGATCGCGCCCCCTGGCCGTCGATTTCAGCCGTCCGGACCCCCGGCGGTCGATTTTGCCGACCGGCGTTGAACGTTCCGGACCCCTCCGGGCACGAAACCGACGCGCCGACCATGAACGCTCTCCTCCACGCCGGGCACGACGGGGTGTGCCTCATGTCGCCCCGGGCTCTCCGACGCTTGTTGATGGCAAACGGGCAACGCCGCCGGGCGCGTTCGGGTGTAACGATGATGGCGCAGGGATGGACCGAGATGGGACGGAGCGAGCAGCGGGTTTTCCGGGGGCAGAGCCGTCCGGCGACGTCGAGCCCCCGCGCGCCGGGGAGAGGTGGCGACCGATGAAGACCATGGCGCTCCTCATGCCGTTCTTCTTCGCCCGCGGCGCCGAGCGCGCGCAGGACGCGGAGGAGGACCTCGTCGAGCGGCTGCGGCGCGGGGACGCCGCGGCGGTCGGCGAGGCGTACGACAAGCACTACGGCGCGGTGCGCGGGTTCGCCCGCCGCCTCACCGGCGACGACGCGTCCGCCGAGGACCTGGCCCACGACGTCTTCCTCAGCCTGCCGCAGGCCGCGCAGCGGTTCCGCGGCGGCTCGTCGCTCAAGACGTTCCTCATCGCGATCGCGGTCAACCACGCCCGCCACCACCTCCGCTCGGCGGCGCGGCGCCGCGCGGCCATGGAGCGGCTCGCCCTGGAGCCGGACGAGGAGCAGGCGTCGAGCCCCGAGCGGGAGGCCGGCCGCGCCGCGCTCGCCCAGGCCCTGAACCGCGCCCTCGACGCGCTGCCGACGGCGCAGCGCGTGGCGTTCGTGCTCTGCGAGGTCGAGGAGCGCAGCGCACGGGAGGCATCCGAGATCATGGGCGTGCCCGAGGCCACCGTGCGCACGCGGCTGTTCCACGCCAAGCAGAAGCTCCGGACGCTGCTGGAAGAGAGGGCGCCGTGAAGGAGAAGGACGACGTGCTCCGCGACGCCGCGCGCGCGCTGCGCGCGGAGGCAGACGCGTCGCGCGGCCGCCGCGACGAGACGCGCGCCCGCGTGATGAGGAGCCTGAAGGCCCAGCGCGCCCGTCGCCTCGCGATGGTCCGCGTGGTGGTCCCGCTGGCCGCCGTGCTCGTCGGCTCGGTCGCGTGGGCCTCGGCCGCGCGCTGGTTTCCAGGCGGCTGGGACGACGTCGCGTCGCGGCTCGGGCTGCGCGTCTCCGAGGCGCCCAGCATGCCGCCCGCGCCGCCGCCGCACCGCGTGCTGTCCGGACCGCGGCACGCGGCCGAGGCGCCTGCGCCGCCGGAGGCCGAGGCGCCCGCGCCGCCGGAGGCCGAGGCGAGCGCGGAGGTGGTCGCGCCGGAGCAGCCGCCGCTGCCTGCGCCCATCGCGGAGCCCCCGATCGCCCCCGCGCCGCCGCGCGCGCCGGTGCTGGCGGTCGCGCCGGTCCGGTCGGCCTCGCGCCAGGTCGCGGCCGTCGCGCCGAGCGCTGCGCGCCTGCCAGCCGCGCCGCGGCCGGCCGCGGGCGATCCGCAGGCCATCGAGCGCCCGCCGGCCGGCCCCGACGCGGACGCGCTCTATCAGGCGGCGCACCGCGCGCACTTCGTCGAGCGCAGCCCGGCGGCCGCGCTCGCCGCGTGGAACGCGTACCTGGCCGCCGCCCCGCGCGGCCGCTTCGCGGTGGAGGCCCAGTACAACCGCGCCCTCTGCCTGGTGCGCCTCGGCCGCGCGGACGAGGCGCGGCGGGCGCTCGAGCCGTTCGCGCAGGGCGCCTTCGGCGGCTACCGAAAGGACGAGTCGCGCTCGCTGCTCGAGGCGATGCGCGGCGCGGACGAGTGAACGTCGCGGCGCGTGAACGAACGCGACGCGAGCGGGCACAGCACGGTCGATGAACACACCCGCCCTCGCACCTCTCCCCGCGCCGCCGCGGGGCTCGCCGCGCGGTGACCGGAAGACGTCCGCGCGCGGCGCAGGCCTCCGCGCGGGCGTCCTCCTTCTGCATGCGCTCGCGGCGGCGGGCGCGCTCGCCGCGGTCACCGCGCCTCCCGCGCCTGCGCTCGCCGAGGAGCCGAGCGCCTCGGGCGTCGATCTCGTCGTCGACGGCGCGCCGTGGACGCTCGATCCCGACGCGGTGCGCGCCGCCATCGGGAGCGAGCTCGGCGCCGGCGTGACGCTGGCCCCCGCGGCGACCGCCGGGCGCCCCACGCTCGTCCTTCGCGGCGAGCCCGACGGCCGCGTCACGCTGAGCTACAGCGCCGCGGACGGCCGCCGCATCGAGCGCACCATCGACGTCCCCGCGGAGCCCGATCGCGCCGCCGAGGCGATCGCCCTGCTCGCGGGCAACCTCGTCCGGGACGAGGCGGCGGAGCTCGCGGCGGCGTTCGGCAAGCGCCCGCCCGAGGCCCCGCCCGCCGCGCAGCCGGAGACCGCGGCGCGCCCGGCGCCGCCCGCTGCAGGCGAGAAGTCCGCGCCTCCCCGCGGCGCGCGCCCCGCGCAGGCCGGACGCGGCGCGCAGGCCGCGCGCGCCGCGGCCCCGGAGCCTCCTCGGTGCGCGCTCCCCGGCGCGAAGGCCGTCCTCCTCGGCGCCGACGTTCTCCCGCTCGTCGGCACCTCGACCTTCGACGGCACGAACGTCGTCCGCCGCTACTCGCTGAACCTCATCGCCGGGTACACGGCGGGCGTCGCGGGCCTCGAGCTCGGCCTCGGGGTCAACATCGCGTCGTCGTTCCTGTGCGGCGCGCAGCTCTCGTCCGTCGCCAACCTCGTGCTCGGTCCGGCGCGCGGCGCGCAGATCACGATGGGGCTCAACGTCGCCGGCTCGCTCCAGGGCGCGCAGGTCGGCTCGCTCAACGTCGCCGCAGGCCCGGTCACGGGCGCGCAGGGCGGCGTGTTCAACGTCGCCATGGGCGCCGTGGACGGGGCGCAGCTCGGCGCGGCCAACGTCGCGGCGGGCGCCTCGATCGACCTGCAGGTCGGCATGGCCAATGTCGCCGTGAGCGACGCGACCGACGTGCAGGTCGGCGTGGCCAACGTCGCCGCGGGCGCAGCGACCGACGTGCAGGTCGGCGTCGCCAACGTGGCCGTGGGCAAGTCGACAGGCACGCAGATCAGCGTGGCCAACGTGGCCGCGGGCGAGTCGACAGGCCTGCAGATCGGGCTCCTGAACGTCGCGACCGGCAAGGTGGGGGGCGCGCAGATCGGCCTCGTCAACTACGCCGACGAATCGCCGTTCTCGCTCGGGCTGTTCAACTTCATCCGCAAGGGCCGCCTGCACGTCGACGTCTGGGGGCTCGAGTCCGGCATCGTGGTGGCCGGCCTCAAGAACGGGAGCGACCACATCCACAACATCTACGGCGTCGGCCTTCGCACGATCGGCAACCGCCCTCTCCTGGTCTCCGCGCTCGGCCTGGGCGGCCGTATCTCCATCCACCAGCGCGCCTACATCGACCTCGACGTGCTCGGGTACACGCTCCACGAGCCCTCGACCCTCAAGCCCGCGGCCACGATCGCGCAGGCGCGCGCGCTCCTCGGCTTCCGCCTCTTCCCGGAGCTCGCGATCTTCGGAGGCCCCAGCGTCAACGTCGCGTTCAGCGGCACCCCGAAGGACGCCCAGCTCAGCCCCTACGGCAGCGCCCCCCTCGGCTCCGACGCCAGCAGCACCGAGCGCGCCTGGCCCGGCGTCGTGCTCGGCGTCCAGGCGTTCTGATCCAGCCGTCGCGCTCGCTGGCGGGGCGGGTTGACGGGCGCGTGAACGAATTTACTTTTCGTTCATCGATTCATGGAGCTCGCCCGAGCGGTTGCTCGCGGCGGTCTACGTGAGCCCCTCCGCGCGCCGCGCCGCCCTCACGGGCGGAGGTGCGGCGCGCTGTCCACGCAGTCAACCGAACCTTCCACCGATCCGGCACGGATGGCGCGAGCCGACCGCTGCCACAGGAGTTCGCATGAGCCAGCTTCGCAGCGGCGCCAGCGCGCCTCGTTCCCCTTTTCCCCTGCTCCCGCTCCGCACCGGCGTCCTCTTTCCCGGCACCGTGCTCACGCTCCCGGTGGGTCGCCCCCGCTCGGTGGCGCTGCTCAACGCCGTCCACGCCGGCGACGTGATCGGCGTCATCGCGCAGCGCGATCCGAAGCGCGAGGATCCGCGGCGCGAGGACCTCCACGACATCGGCACGTTCGCCCGGGTCGTCGACATCTCGCGCGTCTCGAACGGCTACCGGCTGGTGATCGAGGGTCTCGATCGCTTCGCGCTCTCGGCCCTGGTCGAGACCGAGCCGACGTGGCGGGCCGAGGGCACGCTCGCGCCCGAGTTCCTCGGCGACGCCGAGGAGGCGCGCCTGCTCGCGGCGTCGCTGCGCGAGCGCGCCCGGGAGGTCGGCCCGAAGACGGGGACCAACCTCGCCGAGATCGCCGCGACGAGCCGGGCGGAGCCGGGCGTCTTCGCGGATCAGGTCGCCGGCGCGCTCGGCCTGCCCACCGAGAAGGAGATGGAGGTGCTCTCGGAGCTCCGGGTGGTGCCGCGGCTCCAGCGGGTCGCCGGCCTGCTCGCCGAGGCGTCCGCGCTGGCGGACCTGAAGAAGAAGATCGACGGCGACGTGCGGCGCGAGCTCGGCAAGGGCCAGCGCGAGGCGATCCTCCGCGAGCAGCTCCGGGCCATCCAGAAGGAGCTCGCGGGCGGCGAGGAGGGCGAGGACGAGCTGTCGGCCCTCCGGCGGCGCCTCGACGAGGCCGGGCTCCCCGAGGAGGCGCGCGCGGTCGCCGATCGGGAGCTCCGCCGGCTCGACTCGGTCGGCCCGCAGAGCGCGGAGCACAACGTGATCCGCACGTACCTCGAGTGGATCGCGGACCTGCCGTGGAGCGCGAGGGCGGAGGTGACGGACGACCTCGACGCTGTGAAGGCGAAGCTCGACGAGGATCATCGCGGCCTCGACGACGTGAAGCGCCGCATCCTGGAGCACATGGCGGTGCTCAAGCTGACCGGGAAGGCGCGCGCGACGATCCTGTGCTTCGCGGGCCCGCCCGGCGTGGGCAAGACCTCGCTCGGCCAGTCGATCGCCGACGCCACGGGCCGCCCGTTCGTGCGCATCTCGCTCGGCGGGGTGCACGACGAGGCGGAGCTGCGCGGCCACCGGCGGACGTACGTCGGCGCGCTGCCCGGCCGGATCGTGCACGCGCTGAAGAAGGCCAAGGTGAGGAACCCGATCGTGCTCCTCGACGAGGTCGACAAGCTGGGCGCCGGGTGGCGGGGCTCGCCCGAGGCGGCGCTCCTGGAGGTGCTCGATCCGGAGCAGAACCGGACGTTTGTCGACCACTACCTGGAGCTCCCGTTCGATCTGTCGGAGGTCGTCTTCCTCTGCACGGTGAACGATCTCGGCGCGCTCTCGGCGCCGCTCCGGGACCGGCTCGAGGTCATCGAGCTGTCCGGCTACACGCCGGACGAGAAGATCGCGATCGCGCGGTCGCACCTCGTCCCGAAGCAGCTCAAGGAGCACGCGATCGACCCGGCGTCGCTGTCGATCACGGACGAGGCGCTCGCGGCGATCGTGCGTGACTACACGCGCGAGGCCGGGGTGCGGCAGCTGGGCCGGGAGATCAAGAAGCTCTGCCGGGCGGTCGCGCTGGAGATCGCGCGCGCGGCGGACGGCAAGGCGCCGCGCGTGGTGGTCGAGGCGAGCGATCTCGGGACGTACCTCGGCAAGATCCGGTTCTTCAGCGACGTGGCGGAGCGGACGAGCGTCGCTGGTGTTGCGACAGGGCTCGCCTGGACGCCGGTGGGCGGGGACATCCTGTTCATCGAGACGTCGCGGATGCCGGGGAAGGGGAGGGTCGAGATCACGGGCCAGCTCGGCGACGTGATGAAGGAGTCGGCGAAGGCGGCGCTCACCTATGTGCGCAGCCACGCGGTCGAGCTCGGCGTCGACACGGCGAAGCTCGAGGCCGAGGACCTGCACATCCACGTCCCTGCGGGCGGCGTGCCCAAGGACGGGCCGTCCGCGGGCGTGACGATGTTCACGGCGCTGACGTCGCTCCTCTCCGGGCGACGGGTGCGCTCGGACACGGCGATGACGGGCGAGTGCACGCTGCGCGGGCGGGTGCTGCCGGTCGGCGGGATCAAGTCCAAGGTGCTGGCGGCGCACCGCGCGGGGATCACGCGGGTCATCCTGCCGCAGAAGAACGCGCGCGACGCTGAGGAGATCCCGAAGGAGGTGCGGGCCGAGCTGGAGCTCATCTTCGTGGAGGACATGAGCCAGGTGATCGCGGCGGCGCTGGAGGAGGCGCCGATCGAGGCCGCGGCTCCGGGCGGCGCGGCGGGGGCGGCGGCGGGAGAGCCGGCGGCGGCCGCGTAGCGGACAGGGAGAGAGGGGCTGAGCCGAGCCGCCGCGCCGGCGGGGGGCTGTGCGCGGCGGCGCGCGGGTGGGCGCTCGGCCATCCGCCAAGACTGGGGCCGGGGAGCTTGCGCTGAGAACACCGCCCGGCATGTCTCACTTCGGGCCATGCCTTCTGAGACGTCTCGTTGCGCGCCACATAAGGCGCGCCTGGGACGTAGAGCCCCCTGAGAGGTTATGGCACCTCGTTCGGTGCTCGCCGCGCCCACCCGCGCGCCGCCGCGCACAGCCCCCCGCCGGCGCTCACGTTGTCTTGTGAGCGCCAGTCAAAGGGCGCCGAGCTGCACGGCAGTAATGCGTGGGTACGCGATTCATGACGTTGGTCCGAGGGCGGCCAAGGCGGCCTCGACGGCGAGCGACTTGACCTTCTCCATCGGTACGTCGGTGAACTCGATGACGCAGTCGGAGAGGCCGCCGATGGCGACGACGGCGCGGGCGCGGGCGGCGAGCGAGGGGCGGGGGCCGATGAGAAGGCGCATCAGGCGGCGGCGCCACTCGATCATGCGCATGCCGAGGTCGAGGTAGGCGAGCGTTGCGAGGTCGCGGACCACCATCGTGAGGGTGTCGCGGTGGCGGTGCAGGAGATCGAAGTAGTCGGCGAGAAGGGCTCGGGGGTCAGGCTGCGGGCCGCCCTCGCGCTCGGCGATGAACGCGTCCACGTCCGCGAGCAGCGGCTCGACGATGCTGGCGACGAGCGATTCGCGCGAGTCGAAGTGGTAGTAGAGCGCGGGCTTGGTGATGCCGAGGTGATCGGCGATCTCGCGCAGGCTGGTCCGCTGGACTCCCTGGCGCGCGAACAGCTCGCGCGCCACCGCCTGGATTCGCGCCTTGGTGTCGGAGGGCCGGGCTCGGGTCACCCGCGCAGTGTAGCGGTTACTTACCGATCGGTAAGCCTTGTGCGAGGTGGGGTCGCGTGCTTACCTATCGGTAAGTAAGGAGGGGCCCATGGAGATCCTCATTTCGGGGGCCAGCATCGCCGGTCCGGTGCTGGCCTACTGGCTCAAGCGGCACGGGTTTCGGCCGACGGTGGTGGAGCGCGCGCCGACGCTGCGCAAGACGGGCGGCCACGCGGTGGATCTGTTTCGGCCGGCGATGGACATCGTCGAGCGGATGGGCGTGCTAGCGCGGGTCGAGGCCAAGAAGACGGGCACCGAGCGCATGACGCTGCTGCGCGAGGGGGTGCAAGGGCAGGTCGACGTCGACGTCGGCCGGCTGATGCACGCGGTGTCCGACCGCCACGTCGAGATCATGCGCGACGATCTCAGCGAGATCTTCCACGACGCGACCCGGGGCGACGTCGAGTACGTGTTCGGCGACTCGATCGCGTCGCTCGCCGAGGACGAGGCCGGCGTCGACGTGACGTTCGAGCGCGGCGCGCCGCGGCGCTTCGATCTGGTGATCGGCGCCGACGGGCTGCACTCGAACGTGCGGCGGCTGGTGTTCGGCGAGGAGCGGCAGTTCGCGCGTTTCATCGGCGCTTACCTCGCGGTGATCTCGATCCCCAACTACCTGGAGCTGCACGACCACGCGATCGTGCTCGGCGGGGTCGGGCGGATGGCGGCGATCTATGGCTCGCACACGATCGACGACGCGCGCGCGGTGTTCCTGTTCCGCAGCCCGCGCGAGCTCGACGTCCACCACCGAGACGTCGCGCGGCAGAAGCAATTGCTGCGCGAGGCGTTTGCCGGGGCCGGCTGGGAGGTGCCGCGGCTGATGGCCGAGCTCGATCGGACCCCGGCGTTCTACTTCGACTCGATCACGCAGCTGCGCATGGACTCGTGGTCACGCGGGCGCGTCACCCTGACCGGCGACGCCGGCTATTCGCCGGGGCCGGCGGTCGGCGGCAGCACCAGCCTCGCGGTGGTGGGCGCCTATGTCCTCGCCGGTGAGCTGGCCGCGGCCGGCGGCGACCACGCGCGCGCGTTCCAGGCCTGCGAGCGCAAGCTGGCCGACTACGTGCGCCGCAGCCGGGTGTTCGCGCTGAACGCCGCCAGGCGCCTGGTCCCGGGCAGCCGGTTCGAGCTGTGGGCGCTGGCGCAGATCGGCCGCCTGGTCAGCGTGGCGCCGCGCGGGGTGTCGCGCGCGCTGGCCAAGCTGAGCAGCCATGGGGTCCGGCTGCACGACTCGATCGCGCTCGAGGAGTACGCGCGCTGCCTCGCAGCGACACGCCATCAGGCGCCCGCTGGCGGGCATTCCGGCCCTACGGGAGCCGAGCAGCTACCGCTGACGTCTTCTCCTCGGCTTCGCGACCAGCTCCCCGGTGAACTGGTGCTCCTCCGGAAAGGCATCAACGAGAAGATGTGAGGATGGATCGCGCGGCGTTCCATGAAAAGCGGGAGGCGCGGGACATCGCTCCCTCAACCCGCGCCCGGGCGAGCGGCGCGAGCCACTTCTCGACGGCCGAGCGGGCATTAAGCTTCCTCCATGGATCTAGGGGCACGGCTCGCCACGCACGCATTCTCGGCTGGCGCTGCCGGCATCAGCTTCATCGTCCAGCCGATCCCGGGTTCGGACCAGCTGTTCGTCATTCCCATCCAGTACCTGCTCACGGCGTCGCTCGCGAAGGAGCGAGGCGCGTCCCTCTCGAAGGCGGCGTGGTCCCAGGTCCACCAGATCATCTGGGGCGGCGGCGCCCTTCGGCTCGTGCTCACCATGACCCTGGGGCTGATCCCGCTGGCCGGCGCGGTGACGAACGCGTTCACGGCGTTCGTCACGACGGAGTACCTCGGGCATTACGTGGATAGGGCCCTCGACAACCCGGACAAGCCGCCTCCTGCCCTGTCGATCCAGGATATCCTGGACTCCATCACGTCCCTCTTCACCACGCGAGCGCAGTAGGCAAGCGGTCCCTGGGTCGAGCTCACCCTGCGGCTCGTGGAGCCGAAGGACGAGCTCTTCGGGAGCGGCGCGGCATCACCGCCAGATTCGCCGGTGTTTGCGACGGGAGCGTATCGCCACCGCCGCCACGGACCCCACGACCATCACGGCGGCCGCCGCGATGGCGACGCGCTGGCACGACGCGCGCCGCGGAGGGCTCGGAGGCGCTGGCGCTCCGTTGCGCTCGGCTGCTGGCGCCGGATGTGCAACGAGGCGTCAACACGAGGTGCATGTCCCAGTACGTGACAACCGATCGATCGGCGTGTTCGTCTGCAGCGTCGTCCGGGTGTCCATGGATCTCCGGGGCTCCGTCACGAGCAGCGGCGCGCGCGCGGCATTCCCTGGGGGGGAGACATGGCGCTCCTCGCTCCGATGGCTGACCCACCCCGCTCAGGTCGATTGCGGGAGCGACTCAGGAGCATGCTGCCCGTCGCGACGCTCCTCGCTCTCGCGCTCGGCCTGCTCGTGTCCGGCCGAGACACCGGCGTCGCGCGGTGGTCGACCCGCGCCATGAACGGCCTCATGCGCTGGTACACCACCCTGGCGCCGGCTGTGATCTTCGTCGTCCTCGTGCCGACGTTCGTGAGCCTGCACCGGCAAGGGCGCCCGGGGCGGCTGCTCGCGTACGTCATGGGTTGGCTCGCCCTCAAGCGTCTGGCCGCGTGCCTGTTCGGGGTCGTCGTCACCTGGCTCGCGTTCGGGCTCCCGCTGCTCCCCAGCCACAGCACGGGCGCGCCGTTCGAGGCCGCGCGCACCCTCTACAGCTCCTCGGGCCTGGTCCTCTCGAGTCCGTGCTTCGTCGCCCTCTACGCCGGCATCGTGACGTCGTTCGCGGCATTACGTGCGCCGCGGGTCGCCCGCTCGCTGGAGCGCGCCGCGGATGCCCTGGAGCGCGCGGGAGGCGCCGTGCAGTGCCTGGTCCCGCTCTTCATGTTCGGGCTCGGCGCCTACCTCCGGAGCCTGCCTGCGCAGCTCGCCACGCAGACGCACGGAGGCCCCCTCGCGCGCGCCTCGATGGGGTCGCTCTCGCTCGGCGCCGGCAGCGCCGGTGGCCTCATGGTCTCCTACCTGCTCGTGTCCGGGATCGTCGGCGCCGCCTGCCTCGGCTTCCATGCGGCGAGCCTGCTGAGGATGAAGGCCGCCCTCCCGGAGTTCTCGCTGCGCGACTATTTCGTCAACTACTGGCTCAAGGTCTATCCGCTGCTGTGGGCCTCGTGCAGCGAGGCGCTGGCGACGCCGCTCAACCTGCACCTCGTCCGCAAATGTTACCCGGCGGTGCCGCAGGAGCTCAGGCTCTTCGTGGTGGGCCTCGGCGGCTGGCTCAACGTCAATGGCACGTTGATCTGCGCGTTCGTCATGGCGGGCGCCGCCGCCCGCGTGGTCGGTCATCAGATCTCGCTGCTCGAGCTCACGCTCGTGGTGCCGATCGTGTTCCTGCTCGGGTATGTCGTGCCCGGCGTGCCGGGCGAGCTCGCCCTGTTCGCGGCCCCGCTCGGCGAGGCGCTGCACATCCCCGCGCACCTGCGCCCCTCCTTCATCGCGCTCTACATCGGGTTCAATTTCGGCCTCCCGGACTCCTTCCGGTCGGGCCAGAACTCGACCGACAGCTGCGTGAGCGCCCTCCAGCTGCTCGGCAGGTTGACGCGCCGCCGCGCGCGGGGCGCAGGAGCGAGCGGCACCGCCCGCCCGGCTTCACCGTGAACGCAGCCGCGGGGCGCTGACCCCGGAGCGCGCGAAGCTCAGCCGAGCAGGACCGGTGTTTCGTCTGCGCGCGCGGGCCTCGTGGTCGCCTCCAGATAGGCCTTTCCAATGTCGGCCTCGTCCACGAACCCGACGATCGCGCCCTCGCCGTCGACGACCGGGAGCTCGCGGACGCCGTGCGCCACCATCGCCTCGGTCGCCGTCCGCAGATCGTCGGCGACCGACACGGCCACCGGCGGTTGCATGGCGTCGGCGGCCACGGTCATCCGCTCGAGGTCGTGCTCCACCGCGACGATCCGGAGCGATTCGCCGGTGATGATGCCGACCATCTGGCGCGACGTATCGAGCACCGGGAAGACCTCCTGCCAGCTCGCGTCCGCGGCTCGCAGGAGCATCTCGCGGGCAGGCGTCCCCGGCGCGAACGTCACCAGCGTGCACTCCTCGATCATGATCTGCCGCACGCGGATGCTCTTGAGCACGTCGAGCGTCGGCACCGGGTGCGCGGGAGACTCGCGCTGGGTCGGGAGCTGCGCGTGGTAGAGCGAGTGCTTCCGCAGCGCGACGAAGGCGACGCCCTCGGCGAGCATCAGCGGGACCAGGAGGTCGTAGCTGCCGGCGAGCTCGCACACCATCACGAGGGAGCTCACCGGCACGTGCGCGACGCCGCCGTAGAAGGTGCCCATGCCCACGAGCGCGAAGGCGCCCGGATCGATGCGCGGGTCGTTGAGAAGGAGCGCCGCCGCGCGCCCGAACGCGCCGCCAAAGAGGCCGCCGATGACGAGCGACGGAGCGAAGTCGCCGGCGCACCCGCCGCTGCCGAGCGTGAGCGACGAGGCGACGATCTTGGCGGCGCAGAGCAGGAGCAGGAGCTCCACGCCGCGCCAGCCCGGGTGGAGCCACGGCGCGCCGGTGATCGCGACCTGGACGGCGCCGTAGCCGCCGCCGAGCAGCCCGAGCCCTTGCCCGGGGCTGTCGATCCTGCGGCCGACGAACCAGAGGACGGGCACGCAGAAGAGGCCCAGCGCGAGCCCGCCGAGCCCTGGACGTGCCCAGGGCGGGATCGGCAAGCGCGCCGCGAGCGCCTTCACGCCGCCGAGGCACTTCAAGAAGCCGATCGCGACGAAGGCCAAGACCAGCGCGAGCAGCGCATAGAGAGGGAGGTGCGACGGGATGAACGCATACTTGGGCGCGTGCGCGAAGAGCGTCGATTCGCCGAAGAACGAGATGAAGACCGAGTAGGAGACGACGCTGGCCAGCAGCGCCGGGATCAGCGCCTCCGCCTCGAAATCGTCGCGGTAGAGCACCTCGACGGCGAGCAGCGCGGCGCCGAGCGGCGTGCGGAAGATCGCGGACATCCCGGCCGCGACCCCTGTGAGCATCAGGATGCGATGCTCGCGCCGGCCGACCGCGAGCCCACGCCCCACGAGCGAGCCGAGCGCTCCTCCGATCTGCATCGTCGGCCCCTCGCGACCGCCGGAGCCGCCGGAGCCGAGGGTGAGGATCGACGCGATCGCCTTGACCCACGCGACCCGCTTGCGCATCCGGCCGCCGTGGTGGTGGAAGGCCTGGATCATCGCGTCTCCGCCGCCGCCCGCGGCCTCGGGGGCGAGGCGCCAGGTGAGGATGCCCCCGGCCAACGCTCCGAGCGCCGGGATCACCAGCAGCAACCAGAGCCGGACGTTCCGGTGCTCGGAGCCGCCGCCGCTGAAGATCGCCTCGCCGTGGGCTCGAAGCCGCGCGTAGCCGGCGAGATGGCCGAGGAGCAGCTCCTCGACGAGCTCGAGGGCGCCGAAGAAGAGCACCGCGACCAGGCCCGCGATGGCCCCGACGAGCACGGCATGCAGGATCGTGCGCCCGACGAGCCGGAGATCGAGCGGCGCGATTTCTGAGATGAGCGCGGAGAACGGGCGCAACCGTCGCCTCACGCCGGTGCGATTTGCTGGGACTGGTTCCGGCATGGCGATGGTCATGGTCGCGTCCGGGCGCGGGCGCAACGAGGCTGAGACAGTCCGGTGCACGCTGAGCACACCGCCCTGACGGACGCGTCACATCGTCCTGTCCGCGCCCAGAAGGCGCGCGTCCCCGATGGCGTCCAGTACATCCGAGAGATTGACGGGCTCGGCGGCCGATACGGCGCCGAGAGGCGGCCGCGCCGCTGACGAGGACGTCGGGGCCGGTCGCTCGGCCGTCCGGAGCCGTGGCTCCGGCGGACGCCAGCGCGAGGTCGGACGCTGGCGCTCGCCCGCTGCGTGATGCCTACTGGCTTGCGGCCGCGTCCAACGCGCTTGCGGGGGCTCTCGTCTCGACCTGGGCACAGCCGCCCGATGTCAGGCCGCTGTGCCCAGGTCGAGACGAGCGGGCGAATGCCCTGTAGGTCAGCAGGACCCCCGAGGCGAAGAGGAACGCCGCGAAGAGGCGCCTGTACCTGGCGTTGTCGATCCTGACGTAGACGAGCCGATCGACCAGCAAGAAGACGGCGATGCCTGTCGCCACGTAGATGGCGTGCGCGCCGTAGTCGACGGGGGCGTGGGCGGCGGTGGCCACCAGCGTGGCAATCTGGAATGCGGCGAACGCACAATAGCCGATGGCGGTTGTGACTCGAGTCGCGTCCTTGTCGTACTTCTTGGCGTGCACCAGCGCGGTGAGGAGCGAGCCGCCCAGGTTCGTAAGGCCGTGCACGACCCCCATCGTGACGAGGTAGGTGCGCTCGTAGCGCATCAGGGACTCGACCGCTGCGCCGATCCGCCGGGAGAAGTCCTTGAGGGCGACGACTACGAGGAACGGACCGATGATGAAGCCGACGTTGATCTTGACGCGGGTGACGAGCGCCAGGCAAGCCACGATGAAGGGGATCGTGTACAAAAGGATCCTTCGGAACAGGGGCCAGTCGATCTGGCGCCAGTGCTGGGCGATCTGAAGCAGGTTGATGGAGATGGATATCGGCAAGAGCACCGTTAGCGTCTTGGTGAAGGAGTACCCCAGCAGGAGGAGGATAGGCGTGCCGAACAGCAGCACCCCGACCCCGAAGACGGACTGGATGGCTGCGGTGATCACGACGGCGATCAGGATGTCACGCGCCATACCCCTCCCGGAATGTGCACCTCTCGTCGGCTCCCGCCAACCGCTGTGCCTCAGGGACCCTTGGTCACGTCCCTGTCGTCGCGTCGACCCGCGGCCGGGCGCACCTTGCTCGCCACCACCGCGGAGAGGTGAGCGGCCATGACCTGCTCGGCATCCTCGGCCTGCGGAACCGCGAGGAGGCCATGGTGCTTCGTAACTCCATCGTGACCTGCGCTACGCTGCTCGGGCACGAGGCGCGCGCCGCCAGTGTGAACGCCCGCTGGGACATCCCCGAGGCGAAGCGCAGCGTCAGCGTCGCCTCGTTCCGCAACGCCCTGCGGAGGCTCCGCCCGAAGCGCCGGGCAAGCGCCGCCGAGCCGGACGATCTCGCGCCGCCTGCGCCCGCGCCCGTCCAGGTCAAGCCCACCGAGCCTGCGCCGGTTTGATCTGAGCCGAAAAATCCCCGTTGCGCATGCCGAGCTCGCCGGTAGATGCTCGGCGCGCCGGGGCATGGTGTTGCAGCGGGACCTCAGGTCGCGCGCCTCGACATCCTCGATCCAGCATTCCTCGCCCGCTACCTCGTCGTGGAGGTGACCCATGTCCGACGACCGTCTTACCGCCGCAGAGCTCGGCGAGATCTGGGCGGTGCTGTCCCCCGAAGAGCGCGCCGACGGCGTCGAACACCTCGAGCGGGGCGAGGCGCACAGCTTCTTCCTCGGCCTCGCCGAGCAGGAGCAGGCCGCCGTCCTCCTCGCGATGAAGGCCGGCGAGCGCAGGCTCTGGATGCGGCTCCTCGCGCCCGACGACGCCGCGGACGTGATCCAGCTCGTTCCCCAGGAGCTCCGCGCCTCGCTCCTGGAGATGCTGGACGAGCCGACGCGGCGCGAGGTCGCGGCGCTCATGGCGTACGCCGAGGATGAGGCCGGCGGGCTCATGAGCCCACGGTTCGCGCGGCTGCGGCCCGACATGAGGGTCGGCGAGGCTATCGGGTACCTCCGGCGGCAGGCCCAGGAGCAGCTCGAGACCATCTACTACGCGTACGTGCTCGACCAGGAGCAGCGGCTCCTGGGCGTGGTGTCCTTCCGGGACCTCATCACCGCGCGCAGCGACAAGGCCCTGTCCGAGGTCATGCGGCGGGACGTCATCTCGGTGCCCGATACGCTGGACCAGGAGGCGGTCGCGCGCGTCATCGCGCAGCATGACCTCAACGCGATTCCGGTCGTCGACGCCGAGGGCCGGATCAAGGGCATCGTCACCGTCGACGACATCGTCGACGTCGTCCAGAGCGCGGCGACCGAGGACATCCAGAAGCTCGGCGGCATGGAGGCGCTCGACACGCCCTACATGAAGACCGGCATGGTCGCCCTGGTGAAGAAGCGCGCCGGCTGGCTCTCGGCGCTCTTCCTCGGCGAGATGCTCACCGCGAGCGCGATGGGGCATTACGAGGACGAGATCGCGAGGGCGGTCGTGCTCGCGCTCTTCGTTCCGCTCATCATCTCGAGCGGCGGCAACTCCGGATCCCAGGCGACGACGCTGATCATCCGCGCGATGGCGCTCGGCGAGGTCACCATCAAGGACTGGTGGAGCATCGTCCGCCGCGAGCTCACCGCCGGCCTCTCGCTCGGCCTCATCCTCGCCACGATCGGCCTGGTCCGCATCCTCGTGTGGCAGGCGATCTTCCACACGTACGGCGAGCACTACCTGCAGGTGGCCGCCACCGTCGCCGCGAGCCTGGTCGGCATCGTCGCCTGGGGGACGCTCGCCGGCGCGATGCTGCCCTTCGTGATCCGCCGGCTGGGATTCGACCCGGCCAGCGCGTCCGCGCCGTTCGTCGCGACCCTCGTCGACGTCTCCGGGCTCGTCATCTACTTCAACGTCGCGCAGGTCATCCTCCAGGGGAGCCTGCTGTGACGCCGTAGACTCCCCCGCCACGCCGCCGACAGCGCGCCGCTCTACCGCGGTTTCCGCCCACCTCTGCGAGCGGCGGTCTCCCGCACAGGAGACGGGCCCAGATCGGCGTTTTCGGCGCGCAAGCGCACTCCGGTGCGCTGAGCACCGAAAACGTCGAGGTGGGCCCGTATCCGAAGCGGGTGACCGTCGCTCTAGAAGAGCTCCCCGATGCGCCGGAGGAAGCTGCCGCTCGAGAAGAGCGCGCGCATGCCCCGCTTGAACCAGCTGTACGACGACGCGGTGTAGGGGAACCAGGTCGGGTCCTTCGATCCCAGCGCGATGCGGTCCGCGTTGATGTGCTTGACGTCGCACATCTGCCGGAGCCCGTCCTCGCCCATCACCCGGCCAAAGCCGCTCTGCTTGACGCCGCCGAACGGCGCGTCGGGGAGGGCGCCGTTCATGAGCACGTCGTTCACCAGCACGCTGCCGGCCTGCAGGCGCTCGGCGAGCCGGCGGGCGTGATCGGTGTCCTCCGAGAAGACATAGGCGTTGAGGCCGAGGTGCGACTCGTTCGCGAGGCGGATCGCCTCCTCCTCGGTCGCGACCTGCATGAACGGCACGACCGGCCCGAAGATCTCCTCGGTCATCACCGTCATCGCGTGATCACAGCCGGCGAGGACCGTCGGCTCGAAGAACTGGCCCTGCCCCGGCGCGCGCTTGCCGCCGGCCTTCACGGTCGCCCCCTTGTCGACAGCATCCTTGATGTGCCGCTCGGCGACGTCGATCTGCGGCGGGAAGATGATCGCCCCCACGTCGACGAACTCCTTGCCCGGATCGCCCTGGTTCAGCCCCTTCGTGATCTCGACGGTCCGCTCGAGCAGGCGGTCGTGGATCTCGCGGTGCGCATAGACCCGCTCCACCGCGACGCACACCTGCCCCGCGTTCGCGAAGCCGCCGAAGACGATCGCCTGCGCCGTGCGCTCGATGTCCGCGTCCGCGCAGGCGATGAGCGGCGCCTTGCCGCCGAGCTCCATCACGCACGGGATCAGGCGCTCGCCGCAGGCGGCGGCGACCTTCCTGCCGGTGCCGACGCTGCCGGTGAACAGGAGCATCTGGATGCCGCTGTCGATGAGCGCCGCGCCGGTCGGCCCGTAGCCGGTGACGACCTGGAAGAGATCCTCGGGCATGCCCGCGCCGTCCCAGATCTCCTTCTGCTTGAGCGCGATGAGCGGCGTCACCTCGCTCGGCTTGAGCACGGCGGCGTTGCCGGCGACGATCGCCGCGAGCACGTCACGCAGCGCGAGCTGGAACGGGAAGTTCCACGGCGAGATCACGCCGACCACGCCGCGGGGGACGTAGTGGACCCAGCTGCGCCGGTGCTTGAAGAGGTGGAGCTTGATCTCGTGCGGCTCGAGCGCCTTCGGGGCGACCTGCGCGAAGTACGTCGCCATGTCGGCCGCGACAAGGACCTCGTGCAAGAGCGCCTCGTGGCGCGGCTTGCCGCACTCGCGCGAGAGCAGATCGACGATCTCGTCCGTCCGATCGACGATGGCATCGCGGAAACGCAGGACGCGCTGGCAGCGCTCCTCCACGGGCAGCGCGCCCCACGCCTCCTGCGCGCGCCGCGCCCGGGCGACCGCGGCCCGCACCTCCTCGGCGCTCGTGTTCGGGGCCTCTCCAAGGAGCTCCCCGGTCGCGGGCGCGTAGCTGCGGATCGCCCCGCCCCCGTGCCCGTTCATGCCAGGACCGCTGCCGTTGCCCCCGATCGGGCGCTCGCTCACCACCTGACCCATGTTCGATCCCTCCGCCTGTCGAGCCCGCGTCGCTTGCCAGATGGCCTCCGTGGCGCGCTGCTCGACGCCGGGACCCTACCCTTCCCGAGAAGGTACAGCAAATGAGCATTTGCGCTGTTTCCCGATGAATCCCGGCGATTCTCCGGCATGCGCGCCGTCGATCCAGCCCCCCGACGTCCGCTGTTGCGTTGCGGACAAATGGTGAGCACACCGTGGTTGCGCCAGGGGGGACCGGCGCCGCGGGCCGCGCCGGTGTGCCCGGGTGAGCCGGGTCGGCGTCTCGGGCGGACTCTCGGCATGACGTCGGCGAGAGGAGCCGCTATAGCCGGACCCCGACATGTTGGAACAACGAGAACTCGATCTCATCGCGGCAGTCGAGCATCCGGATCCGCACCACGTGCTCGGCGCGCACGAAGACGAGGACGACCTGGTGGTCCGCGTCTTTCGACCGGACGCCACCGAGCTCGCGGTGGTCCCGGCCGACCCCAGGCTCCGGAAGCAGCCGATGGAGCGCGTCCACCCCGCGGGCCTCTTCGAGGCGCGCTTCTCCGGCGTGTCCTACCCCGCGGACGGACGCTTCAGGTACCAGCTCGAGCTCCGCTTCGCGGACGGCAACTCCTCGGTGGAGCTCGACCCGTACTCCATGCCGCCGACGCTCGGGGACATCGATCGCCACCTCCTGGCCGAGGGGCGGCACTGGGAGCTCTACCGCGTCCTCGGCGCGCACGTGCGCGAGGTGGACGGGGTCTCCGGGACGTCGTTCGCCGTCTGGGCCCCGAACGCGCGGCGGGTGAGCGTCATCGGCGACTTCAACCAATGGGACGGCCGCCGCCACGCGATGCGCCGGATGGGCGAGGGCTTCTGGGAGATCTTCATCCCGGGCCTCGGCGAGGGCGCGCTCTACAAGTACGAGATCAAGACGCCGGAGGGGCACATCACGGTGAAGACCGATCCCGTCGCCCAGGCGATGGAGCTCCGGCCGGCCACCGCCTCGCGCGTCTACACGAGCCGCTACTCGTTTCAGGACGGCGACTGGATGCAGGAGCGCGGCAAGCTCGACTCCCGCAAGAAGCCGATCACGATCTACGAGGTCCACGCCGGCTCCTGGCGGCGCGTTCCGGGCGACGGCCCGCCGTACGAGGGCGGGATGCGCTGGATGACGTACCGCGAGCTCGCCGATCACCTCGTCGAGTACGTGGCCGAGCTCGGCTTCACGCACATCGAGCTCATGCCGGTCATGGAGCACCCCTTCGACGGATCGTGGGGTTACCAGGTGGCGGGCTACTTCGCCCCGACCAGCCGCTTCGGCGATCCCGACGACCTCCGCTACTTCATCGACCGCTGCCACCAGCGGGGGATCGGCGTGATCCTCGACTGGACCCCCGCGCACTTCCCGAAGGACGCGTGGGCGCTCGGGCGGTTCGACGGCACGGCGCTCTACGAGCACCTCGATCCGCGCCTCGGCGAGCACCGCGAGTGGAACACGTACATCTTCAACTACGGCCGCCACGAGGTGCGGAACTTCCTTGTGGCCAACGCGCTTTACTGGCTCGACGAGTTCCACATCGACGGCCTGCGGGTCGACGCCGTCGCCTCGATGCTCTACCTCGACTACGCCGCGCAGGGCGGCGACTGGGTGCCGAACCGGTATGGCGGCCGCGAGAACATCGAGGCCATCGACTTCATCCGGGAGCTGTCGAACCGGGTGCACGAGCGCTGTCCGGGCGCGATCCTCTGCGCGGAGGAGTCCACCGCCTGGCCGTCGGTGACCCACGCGACGTACGTCGGCGGGCTCGGCTTCGACTTCAAGTGGAACATGGGGTGGATGCACGACACGCTCGACTTCTTCAAGCACGAGCCCATCCACCGCGCCTTCCACTACCACCAGCTCACGTTCGGGCTCATCTATGCCTTCTCCGAGAAGTTCCTCCTGCCGCTGAGCCACGACGAGGTCGTGCACCTCAAGCGGGCGCTGCTCTCGAAGATGCCCGGCGACTACTGGCAGATGCTGGCGAACCTGCGCGCGCTCTACGGCTACATGTGGGCGCACCCGGGCAAGAAGCTGCTCTTCATGGGCGGCGAGATCGGTCAGTTCGCCGAGTGGAGCGAGAAGACGGAGCTCGACTGGGGCCTGCTCTCGGTGCCCGAGCACGCGGGGCTCAAGCGGCTCGTGACGGAGATCAACGCGCTCTACAAGAAGTATCCGGCGATGTACGAGCTCGACGACGAGCACCACGGCTTCCGGTGGATCGACTGCACTGACCACATGCAGACCGTGATCTCGTTCATCCGCTACGGCGACGGCGCGGGAGATCAGATGTCGCCCTCGGGCACGCACGTCGTGTTCATCGGCAATTTCACGCCGGTCCCGCGCCATTCGTACCGGATCGGCGTCCCGCGGCGCGGCGCCTACCTGGAGGTGCTCAACACCGATGCGGTCCAGTACGGCGGCAGCGGCGTTGGCAACCTGGGTCGCGTCCAGGTCGAGGACGTCCCCTGCCACGGGTTCCCGCAATCCGTCGTGCTGTCGCTCCCGCCGCTCGGGGTGCTCTGGCTCGTCCCCGAGCACGACGCGCCGGGCTGAGGCCTCGTCCGGCGCCCTGGCACCCAGGGCGCCTTCGCTCGTCGGAGCGAGCGCGCTCCGCGCCTGTTTACTGGGCCTCGTCCGCCGGCGCTGCCTCGCCTCGCCGCGAGCGCCTTGGCAGCCACATGTCCACGGTCGAGACGACCGCCATGGCGCCGAGCGACAGCAGCATCGCCACGCCGGAGATGGGCATCAGCGCCGCGGCGCCGGGCGCGCTCCGGATGAGCCAGGGCGCCGCGATGTGCAGCCCGCTCGCGACGACAGCCGCCGCGACGCCCGCGGTGTGGAGCCACGACGGCAGGCGCGCGAGCAGCCAGAGGTGCGCGAGGATCAGCACGTACACCGGCACGGAGAAGAGGTGAAAATGGGTCACCTCGAGCAGCTTCCGCTCGGAGATCTGCTCGACCAGGACGCGCGGCGGCTCCGGCGTTCCGGGGAGCTCGAGCTCCGGGCCCAGATCGAGCGCGGGCCCCCCGGCCGCGGCGGGTGCCTCGGTCGGGGCAGGCGGCGGCACGGCGATCGCCGCGCCCGCGTAGTAGGCGGCAGCCCCCGCGTCCTGCACCATCGCCCCGTAGAGGCGCCACGACACGAGCAGCCCGATGACCGACGCGAGCGCGAACGCCGAGTAGAGGAGCTTCGCGCCGAGCGAGAGCGACCTCAGCCGACCGGCTGAAGCTGTGAAATCCCTCACAGACCGCCGCGCTTCAGCGCGAGCTGGAGGACGAGCGCGTCGCGCTTGACGCCGAGCGCCACGGAGCGGGACGAGATGGATGCGCCCGACACGATGTCGATGTCCTTGCCCGCGGTGATCGGGTCGCCCGCCGTCTTGCCGCGGAACTGGGCGCGGAAGCGATCGCCGCGGACCTCGTCGCCGTACGCCTCGCGGTACTCGAGGATCTCGATGCGCTCCACCGCGCCGGCCGTCGAGAACTGCACGGCGAAGTCGATCGGCTCGTGCATCCCCTTCTCTTCGTCCTTGATCGCGTAGCCGTCGATCTTGCCGTCGGACTCCGCGACGTACACCACCCACTCGCGCTTGACCGGCGCCCCCAGCTTCTTGCCGAGCTCCTGCGCCTCCCCGTCGCCGAGGACGACCTTGCGATAACCGACCTTCTTCGAGCTCGCGAAGAAGCTCTTCAGGACAGCGGGGACCGTCCAGTACGTCGCGCCGTGGGCGGGCAGCGCCGCCAGGATGAACGTGAGCGCCGCCGCTGCGGCGAAGTGGGCGGTGCGAAGGTCACGAGAAGGACGCATCAAGGCTCCGACGAAGCTGTCATTCGTGAAAGTCAAAGTCAACGGCGTTTGGGCCGCGGATCCGGCGGCGCGGGCGTCAGTCGCGCACCTGCACGTCCAGGTAGCGCTCGGCGTTCAGCGCCCACGCTTCCGGGCTGCGGCCGGCCTCGACGTGCGCCACCGCGTCGGCCGCGATCGCGGCGCAGTGATCGAGGTTGCAGTGCAGGAAGAGCGCCTGCCGCCCGAAGGGGACCACGCCGAGCGCGGCGGCGCGGCGCATCGCGGCTCGCCAGTCCCGCAGCCAGCCGCGCCGGTAGAGCGGGTACACGCGCGGCACGAAGCGCTGCCGGGCCTCGAGCGGCGCCACCCCGCGCGGGGCGATGCCCGCGCGGACGAGCTGGTCGAGCAGCGCCTCGAGCGGCGGGCCCGAGGCGAAGTCGCGCCCGCTCCCCCAGGCCCCCTCGGGGATCTCGACGCACAGCACCGTCTCTCCCGGGCGGCGGAGATCGGGCGCGTAGTTCTGCAGCTCGGAGACGCGGCCGAACCAGAAGCGCGGGTCGGGGCAGTAGTACGTCTCCGGGGCGCCGAGCCGCGCGCGCGGATACGCCAGGTAGACCAGGTAGAGCCCGCGGTGCTCGAGGGGCGCGTCGGGCACGAGATCCGCGAGATCACCGGCGAACAGGATCGGCGCCGCGCCGGCGCGCGCGCCCGCCCCGGCCAGGCCGAGGGCGGTCCCGCACTCGGCCCGGACGCCGGCCTCGGCGAGGCGCGCCTCGAGGTACGTGATGAGGGACGAGATGCCCGCCGGCGGGTAGATGAACCGCGCGAGATCCGCCGCGGCGCCGCCGCGACCGCGGGCGAGCCCCTTGAACAGCGCGAGCGGGCTCGTCGTGCTGATCCGCTTCTTCGCGACGGTCTGGGAGAGCTCCGACGGCGGGATGCCCCAGACCTTCTCGGCGTACGGCCGGTAGAACGACGCGTAGGCCGCCGCTCCGACGCGGTCGCGCACGAACCGCTCGAAGCCGACGTCGTCGCCGGCGCGGGCGCGGTCGTGCTCCCAGCGGGCGAAGGCCGCGCGGCGGCCGCGCTGCGCCACGAACCCGAGGCCCATGGCGGCGCCGGCGCGGAGGCCGAGCGCGCGGAGCATCGAGGGCGCGCTCGGCGGGTAGGGGACGTGGCGCTCGCCGAGCACGAGCACCCCGCGTCGGGGGCGCGAGAGGAACGGGGAGCGCGCGTGCACCTCGCGGAAGAGAGGCTGATCGAGGGCTGCCGGGTGGAGCCGGTGCGAGCCGAGATCGCACGGCAGGCCGCGGAACGTCTCGGCGCCGGCGAGCCCGCCGGCCCGCGCCGCGCGCTCGAGGAGGCGCACGCGCCGGCCGGCCCGCGCGAGCAGCAGCGCGGCGTAGAGGCCGGAGATGCCGGCGCCGACCACGAGGCGCTCGGGCCCGGCGTCGTCTGGGCGGAGTGACATGGCGTGCCCGCGTCCGGCGCTCAGTACATGAACCCGAGGCCGAGGTTGAGCTGCGTCTGATCGAACCCGAGCGTGCGGTCGCGCAGCTGGTAGTCGGCCTTCACGACGACCCCCTGGGTCGGCCGGTACGAGGCGCCGAGCGTGAGCTCGCGGACGCCGTACGAGGCGTTGGCCTTGTAGCCCTCGGGCACCGCCGACTGCGTGTCGTACGCCTCGACGCGCGCGAACGGCAGGAGCTCGTGGCCCACGCCGAGCGGGCGGAGCACGTCGAACGCGGCCTCGACATAGCCGCCGCGGATCCGGGTGGCCACGGGGCTCGTGGGGTCGATGAAGTTCGGCGCGCCGCTCTCGTTGAACGAGACCATCAGGGCGCGCGCCTCGGGCAGGTGCCACTCGGCGAACAGGACCCGCGTCTCCAGGCCGCTCCTGCGCCAGCGCGCGTCGAGCGACCAGCCGAGGACCGGGACCGAGAGATCCACCGGGGTGCCATCGCGAAGGAAGAACTTGCCCTCGCCGTTCGGGCCAGCGTCGCTCGCGTACACCGACGCGCCTGCGACGACGCCGAGCAGCGGCTCGGCCTCGACGCGCGCGACGGCCGCCCACGCGTTGGCGCGGGCGAGCCCGCCGTTCTGCCGCCCGCCGGCGAGGCCGCCCGCGCGGAAGCCGAGCGGATCGAGGCCGGTCATGGCGTAGGCCTCGAAGCGCAGCCAGTCGAGCGGCTGCCCGAACGCGCCGATGCCGATCTCGCGCCACGTCGAGGGGATGACGAGGGTGTCGACCTTGGGCCTGACCACGCCGTGGAACACCGGCGGCTCGTGCCACTGGTTGATGATCCCCATCGGGACGAGCACGAGGCCCGCGCGCAGCCCGAGGGCGCGGCCTACGGCGTTCCACTCGATGTAGGCCTGCTCCAGCTCCGCGGCGCCCGGGCAGCTCGCGCAGGAGATCGAGTGCTCCACCTCGAGCTCGACATAGGACCGGATGTCGGCGGTGAACTCGTGCGCCACGAAGAGCACGAGCCGGGGGATGTCGGCGACCCACGCGCGCTCGCCCTCGCGGCCGGTCGTCGTGCCGCGGACATGCACCTCGCCGTAGCCGCCGACGGAGGTGCTGCTGGCGCTCGCTCCGGCGCTTCGGAACCGCTGTTCGGTCAGGCCGCGGACGAGCTCGTGCTCGGGCGCCTCTCCGGCGCCGAGACCGACGGCGGGCTTCCCGGGCTCCGGCGGCGGCGCGGCGTGCTCGGGCGGCAGGTCGAGGACCGGGCCGTCCGGCGCGGGCTGGGCGGTGGGCGCGGGTTGGGCGGCGGGCGCCGGCTGCGCGGCAAGCGCGGGCGGCGTGGCGGGCGCGGGCTGCGCGGCAGGCGCGGGCTGCGCAGCGGCGGCGAAGGGCAGCAGCGCGCCGAGGACGACGCCCGCGGAGCGAGGCCACAAGGACGAGATCGCTTTCATGACGAGGACCGGGAGCCCGGAGGGGCGTGAGTCTTCGCCCCCTTGAAAACGGAGGTCAACCTCGTTTTCAGCGAGGGGGCGCGCCGCGCGGCGCGCGTGAGAGCGCGCCGCCTGCCGGAGGTCCGGCGGGCAGCGCCTCGAGCAGGGCGAGGTCGCTCCAGAGCGCGTCGACGTAGCGCGAGCGCGGGCGCGCGAAGCGGATCGCGATCGTGTAGCCGCGGCGTGCGAGCGCGTCGCGCGCCTCCTGCGACAGCGCCTCGCTGGTGATGAGCGCGCCTCCCGGCCCGGCCTGCTCGACGCCGCGGACGAGCGCGGCGTCGTCGCGGACGCGCACCGGCAACCGGCCCGGCGCGCCCTCCTGGATCATCCGGTCCAGGTCGCGCGTGAGCACCGGGCGCGGCGGCGCGCCGGCGTCGCGGAGGAAGCGCACGAGCGCGGCCGCCGGCGAGGGCGCCTCGTGCTGGCGAGCGAGCGAGATCGCGTCGGCGAGCCACTGCGCCGCGAGGGCCGCGACGACGGCGAAGGGCGCGGCGCCGCGGAGCGCGCGCCGGCGCGCAGCGCCCTCCGCCGCGGGGCGCGCCGCCGACAGGGCCGCTGCGCCGGCGGCCATGGCGACGAGGAGGAGCGGGACGAGCGGGAGCCAGTGCCGCGGCTTGTAGGCGATGTTTTGCCCGAGGAGCGCCCAGAGGAAGTAAGCGAACGCGGAGGCCCAGAGCTCGGGCTGCTCGCGCAGCGCGCGCGCGGCCCGCTGGAGCGGCGCGACGCGGAGCGCGCCGGCGGCGAGGAGCGCGATCAGGAGCGGCGCGCCGAGCCACCGCGCCGCCGGCGCGTCAGGCCACGCTCCGCCGAGCCCGTTGGCCCAGATCCCCCAGATCACGCCGCGGAGACGATCGAGCGGCGACGAGACGGTGATCGCCGTCCCTCCCCAGCGGGTGAAATGCCCGAGCCCCTGGACCCACGTCGTCGCGACGAGGTCGCGCGGCGTCGCGATCAGCACGAGCGGCACGAGCCACGCGAGCGCGCCGGCCGCGAGGTCGCGGCCGCGCGCGAGCCACGCGAGGCGGCCGCCCTCGCCGCGGGCGATGACGGCGAGGCAGGCCAGCGCGAACGGGAAGTACGAGAGCCGCACGCCGAGCCCGACGCCGAGCAGCACGAGCGCCCAGGTGCGCGTGCGCGCCGCGCGCGCCTCCGCGGCGGTCTCCAGCGGCGCGGCCGGGGCGGCGATCTGCGCGCCGCGGAGGCGCCTCGCGCGGGCGCACAGCCAGAGCGCCGCGGTCACCGTCGCGGTGCCGGCCATGTCGCTGAGGAGCTTCTCGGACGACAGCCAGAGGAACGGCGACGCGAGCGCGAGGACCCCGGCGAACACCGCTGCGCGCGGCCCGGCGACGTCGCGCGCGAGCAGGGCGGTGAAGGCGACGGTGGCCGCGCCCGACGCGGCGCTGACGAGGGCGAGCGCCGCGCGCGGCGTCGCGCCGAGCAGCGCGAGCCCCTTCGCCGCCGCGACGAACACGGGGTAGTACGGCGCGTGCGGGCGGAGCTCGGCCACGTCGAACCGCTCCACGCCGAGCGCGAACCGGAGCGCGTCGATGTCCTCGTCGTGATCGATGCGGAAGAGCAGGCGCGAGGCGAGCGCGGCGGCGGTGAGCGCGGCGAGCGCGAGCAGCTCGCGCCGCTCCTCCCTCACGAGCCCGAGCCGGATCCCGAGCCGGGCGCGTGCGTCGGCGCGCCGCAGTCCGGCTGATCCACGCTGGCCGCGCCGGCGCTCGTGGTGGCGCCCGAGCCGGACCCCGAGCCGGGGAGCGGCGCCGCCGGCGTGTCGCACTGATCGAACAGCTCCTCGCCCGCGTAGTCGAGGCACGCGGTCGCGAGCGACGCGACGACGAACGTGGCGCCCGCCACGACGAACGCGGAGCGAAGCGATGCCCAGGAGCCCAAGCCAGCCACGCAAGCACCGTGCCGCTGACCCCAATGACTGTCAAGCGCGTGTGTCCCCCGGGTTGCGCCTGCGCGGCGGGGCGGAGCGTCGCTCGTTTTTTGCTCCTTCCGGCGCCGCGCGCGTAGGGTCGCGCGCATGGAGTGGCTCGAGTCGATGCACCGCATCCGCGCGCTCAAGCTGGAGCTCGCGCGGATGGATCCACGGCGGGGAATGCCGATCGCGCCGCCGGCCGGGGCCTCCGAGGAGGCGATCGCCGGCGTCGAGCGGCGCCTCGGGATGGCGCTGCCGCCGAGCTATCGGGAGCTGCTCTCGCGGCACGACGGCTGGCCGCAGCTGTTCGCCGGCGCCAGCCTGCTCGGGGTGCGCGCGCTCGCGCGCGGCTCGTACATGGACGTCGGGCGGATGGTGCTCGAGCACTGCGAGGGCGAAGAGGTGCGCGGCGCGGGCGAGCGCGACGGCGCGTCGGCGACCGTGCGCGGCCGCTATGGCGCGCGGAGCGCGCTCGTCCCGTTCGGCATCGACGCGGCGGCCGAGACGGTCTTCGCGTGGGATCCCGAGGCGAGGACGCCTGACGGAGAGCTCGAGATCATCCTCTGGACGAACGACGTCGGGCTGCGCCTGTCGGGCTTCCCGGAGCTCCTCGACATGGTGAAGGACATGCTCGCCGCGGAGCTGGACGATCGCCGCAGGCGCGCCGTCGCGCAGATCGAGCCCGCGGCGCTCGCGCGCGGCGCGGTCGCGTCGCGGAGCCGCGTGCGCGCGGTGGCGGTGCCGCTCACACCTGCACCTCGCCCGCTCCTGCGGAGCGCGCTCACCGGCTGAGCGAGCCTCGCCCCCCGAGCCCGGCCGCTGCGACGCCCGCGTAAGGCTGCGTCCCGCGACCAGGGCGCGCTCGTGCGCGACCGTCGCAGACCGCACTCTTTGCGCGCTTCGACCGCGGGCTCCGATGAAGACGAGCCGGTTGTTTCCGCGCGAAGCGTGGGACGTGGTGTACTAGGTGGACCATGACGGATGCCCACCAGCAGCAGCGCTACCGGGTCATCGAGCGGCTAGCTTCGGGCGGCATGGCCGAGGTCTTCCTGGCGGAGAGCGCCGGGATCGAGGGGTTCAAGAAGCAGGTCGCGATCAAGCGCGTGCTCCCGCACCTCAGCGAGAAGAAGCGCTTCATCGCGATGTTCCTCGACGAAGCGCGGCTGTCTGCGCACCTCTCCCACTCCAACGTCGCGCAGGTGTTCGACATCGGCGTCGGCGACAACGCGTACTTCATCGTGATGGAGTACGTCGACGGCGCCGACCTGAAGGCGGTCCTCGAGTCGATGCGCAAGGCCGGCCGCACCCTCCCGGTCGAGTCCGCCGTGTTCATCACGGCGAAGCTCTGCGAGGGGCTCACGTACGCCCACGAGCTCAAGGGGGCCGACGGGCATCCGCTCCAGATCGTCCACCGGGACATGTCGCCTCCGAACGTGCTCATCACGAAGTACGGCGAGGTGAAGATCGTCGACTTCGGCCTCGCCAAGGCGACGAGCCAGCTCGAGAAGAGCGAGGCCGGGATCATCAAGGGCAAGTTCAGCTACCTCTCGCCCGAGGCCGCGCAGGGCCAGGAGGTCGATCACCGCACCGATATCTTCGCGCTCGGCGCGATCCTCTGGGAGATGCTCTCCGGGAAGCGGCTCTTCCTCGGCGACACCGACTACCAGACGGTCAAGCTCGTGCAGCAGGCCCAGATCCCGACGCTCTCCGAGAGCAACAGGGCGGTTCCCCCCGAGCTCGATCGCATCATCGCCCGCGCGCTAGCCCGCGATCCCGGGGAACGTTACGCCTCGGCGCGCGAGCTCGGACGGGATCTCACGACCTTCCTGTACAGGTTCGGCAGGCCCGTCAGCGCCTACGACATCGCCGAGCACGTCCGCAGCGCCATGGCGCTCCGGAAGCGGGCCCCCACGTCGGACAAGGCGTCGTTCATCGACAGGCTCATCGAGGAGACGCTGCTCGAGTTCACGTCGCTCCCGGACGACAAGGCGGCGCCGAGCACCGCGCGCCTGAACGAGCCGCTCAAGATCTCGGCCTTCGAGGACATCGGCAAGTGGGCCGACGAGATCAAGCTCTCGGCGCCGGGGGACAAGCTCTCGGCGCCGGGGGAGGACGTCATGCGGAGGTCCCTCGCCACCGTGTCGGTCGAGGAGGGCAACCTCGCCGCGCTCGAGGAGACGGGGTTCGGCCTTCCGCTTGCCCCTTCATCTGGAGGTCCCTCGTCCAGGCCCGCGGGGCCGCTGCTCGCGCCGCCTGCGCTGGCGCATCCGCCGCTCGAGAGGCGAGCCGTGCCGACCCTGGCCTCCCCGCAGCCAGTACCCGAGATGCAGCGCCCTGCGCCGCCCTTGCCGCCGCCGCTCGCGCCGCTCGTACCGGCCACGCCGCGCGACCTGGAGCCGGATCCGGCCCCTCCAGCCAGGACCGGGGGCGGCGCGGTGAAGGCCGTGCTGCTCGTCGCCACGCTCGCCGCCCTCGCCGCAGGCGCGTGGTTCGGCGGCCTGATCCCGCACTGACCCGGCGAAGGGAGCGTGCTCCCTGCGGCGCCCACGGCCGAGCCATGGGCGCGCTGCGTGCCGCGCGGCGGCGAGGTGCCCGGCGCATCTCAGGGCGCGTCAAGACGCGTCAACACGCCTTAACACACGATTACACGCCGCCCCTGCGAGGCGCGCCGCACCGTGATCGGCGTCGTGGCGCGCTCTCTCGCCGGATGCGTTACTCGGTCCCCTCCGCCTCGTCGTCGTCGTCGTCGTCCTGCTCCTCGAGCTCCCTCTCGAGCTTCTCGATCTCCTCGTCCTCCGTGTCGTCCTGGGCAGGAGCGGCGCGCCCTTCCTGGATCGCCTTCTGGCGAGCCTTCTCCGCGGCGGCGCGGGCCTGGGCCACCTTCTGCAGGATCGCCGGCTTGGGCGCCATCATCAGCGTCATCGTGCGCTGCTCCATCATGGGGCGCACCTCGACGTTCGCGATCTCCTCGCAGTGCTGGACGATCCAGTCGAGCTGCTCCTGCGCCTTCTCCGGGTGGGTGATCTCGCGGCCGCGGAAGCGCACCGTGAACTTCACCTTGTGGCCTGCGCCGAGGAATCGATGCGCAGCCCGGGTCTTGAACTCGAGATCGTGGTCGTCCGTCTTGGGACGGAGCTTGATCTCCTTGATCTCCACCACACTCTGCTTGCGCTTCGCCTCGCGGGCCTTCTTCTTCTCGTCGTACTTGTACTTGCCGAAGTCGAGGATCTTGCAGACCGGGGGATCCGCCTTCGGGTTGACCTCGACGAGGTCGAGCCCCTTCTCCTGTGCTCGGCGCAGCGCCTCGTGGGTCTGCATGATGCCGAGCATCTCGCCATCATCGCCGATGACGCGGATCTCCGGGACGCGGATGCGCTGGTTGATGCGGATCTGCGGCCCCCGCTGGGCCTGCCGAGGGTCGAAGCGTCTCATCGCCATGTGATATTTCGCTGCCTCCTTGTGTTCTGTGCTCTTGAAAGCGACGGGCCGCCGCTCCGCGACCGAGCCCGGTCGTGGCGTCCATCACCACGACAATGTCGCCCGACTCTGCGCCGCAGGCAACGGCGGCAAGCAGGACGAGCGCCGCGGCGCATGGGCGCTCCGGGCCGTGGCGTGCCCGGCTGGACGGGGGTGGGGGAGGGCCTGCCGGGCGAGAGGGGCCGGCCGGAGCGGGAGGTCACGAACCCGATGCGCTCACGGCGCGCCGGGGGAGCTTCCACGCTGCGGCTCGCCGGTCGGCGAGCTCCTCGAACGGCATCGCCTCGAGGTCCTTCTCGAGGTCGCGCGACCCGGGGGCGGTCACGACGTGCTCCGTCGAGCGCCGCACGACGCAAGGGCCATCCGGATTGCTCGTCCGGACCAGCCCGATCCGGGCCACGTCGTCGCAGAGGAAGTGTGTGTGAAGATCGATGAGGCGCCCTTTGACGTGGGCGCCGGGGATGGGGCGGTTCTTGGCGATGTCGTCCACGAGAGCCTTGCGCACCGTGGTGCGGGCCGCCGAGGCGGCCAGGGCTGTCTGATCGAGGGCCATGAAACCTCGCAGGCTAGGTCACCTGCTGATTTGTAGGCGCGGCCGGTTTCGAACCGGCGACCCCTACCGTGTCAAGGTAGTGCTCTACCACTGAGCTACGCGCCTATGTCCCGCCCGCTCGGCCCGATGCCGACGAAACGGAGAGCGCCTCCTATCAAGGGGGGTGGAGTCCGTCAAGCGATATGTTTCGTGGGGTCGCTTTTGTCGTGGCGGCCTGGTGACGGATTCGTGGTGCAAGGGCACGGGCGGCGGCCGTACTCGCCCCGCCCCCGCCGCCTGGTCGAGCAGCCGACGTCGAACCGTCCCATCGATGAATCGACGACCCGGCGGGCAGCCTCAGGCCGATCGTGGCGCGCTCCAGGGCGCGCTCCCGCTCGACGTGCCGCGCGAGCGACGTGCCGCGCGAGCGACCCATCGGCAGCCGCGCGCGGCGGAAGCGCATTGCGCGGTGGGAGCATGAATTCTCGGAGTTACGTCCGGACACCGAAGATCGCGATCGCCGCGCCACTTCAGGCCGGCCGCTGCGCGGAGGTCGATCGCGCTCGCGCTTGACCTCGCGTGCGGCTCGGGCGACGAACGATTGGATGGCAGGGCCTGACGGTCTAGGCTCGCCGCCGGATCCGGCGGCGGTGATCGCGCATGTCGAGGTGGCCGCGGGGAGCGCGCTGTTCGCCGCGCACGCGGCGGTGCCCGGCAATCTGCCGATCGAGCGCGCCGCGTGCGCCAGCGAGGCGATCCGCGGCGCCGCCGCGCGCACGCGCGCCGGGCAGCGCGCGAGCGTCGTGCTGGGCGCCCACGAGCTCGTCGGGGCGCTCGCCGCCCTCGGCGAGGCGGCGGCGGTGCGGACGCCGGTCACCGTTCACGTCATCGAGCGGCGCGGCGGGCTCGCGGTCGGGCGCGACGAGCTCGCGCCTGCGCTCGACGTCGGCGCGGGGGTGCTCGTGACCTGGAGCAGCCAGGAGGCGGCCGACATGACGCTCGTGGCGCGGCGCGCCGCGGAGGACAGCGAGACGCCGTTCCTGCACCTCGTCGACGCGCTGCCGTCGGACGTCTCGGCCCTCGGCGGGGCGCGCGAGCTCGCGGCGCGCTTCCTCGGCTCCGAGCGGAGCGCGCCGACCTTCATCGACGCGGCGCCGGGCGAGAGCGACGGCGACGGCGGGCCTCGCCCGCAAGGCCGCGGCGTCGTCCGGAAGCGGGCCGAGCGGGGCTTCTGCGCGCGCGTCCCGTTCGCGCTCGCCAGCGCCATGCGGGAGCTCTGCGAGCTGACCGGCAGGCCGCTCGGCGCGATCGAGCGTGTCGAGACCGCGGACGCGGAGGAGATCCTGGTCGTCGTCGGCTGCGCGTTCCCGGCGGCCCGCGAGGTCGTGCGCAGCCTGCGCGCGCAGGGCCGCCGCGTCGGCCTCGTCGGCGTGCGCGCGCTCCGCCCGTTCTTCGGCGCCGACGTGGTGAAGACGCTCGGGCGGGCCAAGGCCGTCGTGGTCCTGGAGCCGCTCGACGTGCCGCTCGCGCCGTACGGGCCGGTCGCCGCCGGGGTGAAGGCGGCGTTCGCGGACGCGATCACCTGGGCCCCGGGCTTCCCCGGCATCGGGCGCATCCCGCCGATCCTCTCCGCGACGTTCGCGACGATCGACGGCACCATCACCGAACGCGACGTGCGCCTCTCGCTCGCGGAGATCGCGAGCGGGGAGCGCGCTCGCCGGCACATCGTGTTCGGCAGCGACGGCTGACGCCGCGCGGCAGCGGAAGGGAACACAGCCGCGGAATGGGTACGGAAAAGGCCGCCAGGCTGCATTCCCCGGACGTCCGGGTGAGCCTGCCCGCCTAGCTCCTTGCGCGACCCTTGGATCCTGGGTATGGAGGCGGGCCCCGGGGGGTTGGGAGAGGCCCGCAATTTGCGGGCGAGCCCGTCGGGGCCCGGAGACACGCGTCACCTTGGCAAGCTCAAACTGGTTCCAGCCGAACGCCGCCCCCGGACGAGCGGGCAACGCGCCCGCGACGCCGGTCGAAGGTCAATCGCCGCCGTCCGGAGGGCAGGAGGCGCCGCCTTCTTCGCCGTTCGGCGGAGGGGCCTTCCAGTTCCTCATCCTGGCGCTGCCGCTGCTGCTCATCTTCGTGATGACGCGGAGCCAGAACAAGAAGCAGAAGCAGCTCGAGTCGAACCTCAAGGCGGGCGACCGGGTCGTCACGCAGTCCGGGCTCCTCGGCAGGATCGTCGACATCAGCCCGAACTCGCCCAGGGTGAAGCTGGAGATCGCCGCTGGCGTGAACGTGCAGGTCCTGAAGAGCGCGATCCAGGGCCCCGATCCGGGCGAGGTCGCGGCGGCGGACGCCAAGGTCGCCGACGCGGCGAAGGAAAAGAAGTCGTAGGCCGGCGCTCGGCCCAACAGGAAGCTTTTTTACCGCCCCCGCGGCGCCCCACTCCATGCTCCTAAACATCTTTCAGTACGGGTTCGCCGGCGTCGCCGGCCTGTGCGTCCTCGGCGCGTGGCTCAGCCGATCGAAGCGCAGCGTCTTCGCCTGGGCGGCGCTCTCCGCCGGCGCCGCCGCGATCGCGGCCCACTACCACGTGTTCTGGGCCCTCGCGACCTTCGGCCTGATGGTGCCGTGGGCGCTGTTCTGCACCGGGCCGTGGATCGATTTCGCGTGGCGGGCAAAGACGGGCTTCGTGCTGTTCCTGGCGCTCGGCTCGGCGCTCGCCATCTACCCGACCTACCACGACGAGCGGTACGGCCGCCCCGTCCACACCGGCCTCTCGTCGGAGGAGGTGGCGGAGCAGGAGACCCAGGCGAGGGCGGGCGAGCTCGGGTTCAGCCGCTTCCTGACGTCGAACATCCCGTTCCGCCTGGTGCGCGGGCTCGATCTGAAGGGCGGCCTCCGCCTCGTCTACACGGTCGACGTCGACGAGGCGATCAGCGACAAGCGGGATCGGTACTACGACGACCTGCGCGCGGCGCTCGCGAAGTCGTTCGGGTTCCACGAGGGCGACAAGCCGCCGACGATCGAGGAGATGCAGAAGCTCCAGACGAAGCTCCGCATCGAGAAGTCGCGCGAGCAGGCGGACACGATCGCGATCACGTTCAACGACCCGGCGGACTCCGAGAAGATCAACGACGAGTTCCTCGCGAAGTTCCTGCACGAGCTGCAGCTCGTGCGCTCGGCGGATCGCCGCGTGGCGAAGTTCCGGATCCGCGACGAGGTCTCGAGCACCATCCGCGACCGGGCGGTGTCGCAGGCCAAGGAGACGGTGCTCCGCCGCGTCGACGGGCTCGGCCTCAAGGAGGCGAGCGTCTCCACGCGCGACGAGGACGTCATCATCGAGGTCCCCGGCGACGACGAGAGCGCGTTCGCCACGATCCGGGAGATCATCAGCCAGACCGCGCGGCTCGAGTTCAAGATGGTCGACGACGACCACGACTTCTTCGAGCCGATCGCGAGGAGCGCCAAGGAGGAGGACCTCCCGAAGGGGCTGACGTTCTCGATCGAGAACGCGCCGGTCGGCCCCGGGAAGACGAAGCCGGTCCACTTCGCGCGGATGGTGCGCGCGGAGCACGAGGAGATGCGCGACACGCTGAAGCGGCTGCGCGAGTGGGTCGGGACGCTCCAGGTCCCGGCGGACAACGAGGTCGGCTACGGCAAGCTGTACGAGTTCAATGAGGAGAAGGACGCCATCGAGGAGATCGGCTGGCGGACGTACTTCCTCTTCAGCAAGGCCGAGATCACGGGCGACATGGTGCGCGACGCGCAGGCGCTCCCGGATCAGCGCGACGGCGGCCTCGGCGGCTGGTACGTGTCGATGGATTTCACCCCGACCGGCGCCGACCGGTTCGAGGACATCACCGGCAGGAACGTCAAGCGGCGGTTCGCCATCATCCTCGACGAGAAGGTCGAGAGCGCGCCGGTCATCCAGACGAAGATCGGCGGCGGCCGCGCGCAGATCACGATGGGCTCGCAGAACCCGGATCAGCAGCTCCAGGACGCGCGCAAGCTCGAGCTGGTGCTCCGGTCGGGCGCGCTGCCGGCCCCGATCTCGCCCTCGAACGAGCAGCGCATCGGCCCGTCGCTGGGCAAGGACGCGATCCAGCAGAGCATGAAGGGGGCCATCGCGAGCGGCGTGCTCGTCGTCGTGTTCATGGTGGTGATCTACAGCCGCGCCGGGCTCATCGCGGACATCGCCGTCATCTTCAACCTCATCCTGCAGGTCGCCGTCCTCGCGATGTTCGGGGCGTCGATGACGCTGCCCGGCATCGCCGGCCTGGTGCTCACGATGGGCATCGCGGTCGACGCCAACGTGCTGATCAACGAGCGCATCCGGGAGGAGCTCAGGGCCGGCAAGAGCCCGCGCGCCGCGGTCGACGTCGGCTACGACAAGGCGTTCAGCGCGATCCTCGACGGCCACGTGACCACGCTGCTCTCGGGGCTCATCCTCGCGCAGTACGGCACCGGCCCGATCAAGGGCTTCGCGATCACGCTGATCGTCGGCATCGCGATCAGCCTGTTCACCGGGGTCGTCTGCACCCGCCTGATGTTCGACTGGGCGGTCCGCGGCCGAAAGATCAAGACGCTCTCGCTCGGCTGAGAACGAGGGCGCGCGAGCGGCTCTCCGACCTTTGAGGGAGAACGCGCGAGCGGCTCTCCGATTGAGACACGACGATGGAACTCATCAAACCTGGCCGTCAGTTCGACTTCATGAGCAAGCGCTGGCTCTTCATCGGGCTCAGCGCGGTGCTGCTCATCCTGTCGATCATCTCGTTCTTCGTGCCGGGGCCTAAGCTCGGGACCGATTTCAAGGGAGGCACCGAGATCGAGGTCGCCTTCCGGGCTCCGGTCTCGAGCGCCGAGGTCCGCGAGGCCGTCACCAAGTCGGGCTTCGACTCCCCGGACATCGTGTCCGTCGCGGATCAGGCCAACCCGAA
Source organism: Sorangium sp. So ce693 (assembly GCF_051521375.1). NCBI lineage: Bacteria > Pseudomonadati > Myxococcota > Polyangiales > Polyangiaceae > Sorangium > Sorangium sp. So ce693. The sequence continues at coordinate 6,784,635 of NZ_CP150347.1, read as the reverse complement.
CCGCTACCTCATCCGGGTCCACGAGGTCTCGACCCTGTCGGAGCAGCAGAAGGCCGCGGTGCGCGATCGGATGTGCCTGCCGCCGGAGAACGGCTCCGTCCCCGAGGACCGCTGCCCGCCCGCGGTGCGCGCCACCGAGGTCAAGTTCAGCCCCGGCGGCGACAAGATCTCCACGCGCTACGACGTCGCGCCCGATCTGGAGGGGATCAAGAAGCAGCTCGAGGGCATCGAGGGGGTCGAGCTCAGGGCCGGCGCGAACAACCCGCTCGTCGTGAGCGAGCGCGACCACAAGGTCGAGCTCCACCTGAAGTCGAAGGGCGACCAGCTGATGGATGGCCTCCGGGAGCACCTCGGGGCGGACAAGGTGCCCGAGCAGGCGCTCCGGGTGGAGTGGATCGGCCCGAAGGCCGGCGCGCAGCTGCGCGACGCGGCCATCAAGAGCGTCGCCATCACGATCTTCTTCATCATGGCGTACATCGCGTTCCGGTTCGACATCCGGTTCGCGCCCGGCGGCATCGTCGCGCTCGTGCACGACGTGGGCATCGCGCTCGGCGCGATGGTGATCACGCAGCGAGAGATCACCCTCTCCACGGTCGCCGCGCTGCTCACGATCGTCGGCTACTCGATCACGGACACGGTCGTCGTCTACGACCGGATACGCGAGAACCTGGGGAAGCACCGCGACATGAGCTTCGCCGCCGTCATCAACTTCTCGCTGTCCGAGATGCTCGGGCGAACGATCCTCGTGTCGATGACGACGCTGCTGTCGCTCGTCATGTTCCTCTTCTACGGCACGGGCGTCATCAAGGACTTCGCGTTCACGCTCGTGGTCGGGATCGCCGTCGGGACCTACTCGTCCATCTACGTCGCGGCGCCGCTCACCGAGTGGATCGACCGCCGGTTCTTCGGCTCGAACGCGGGCAAGCGTAGCAAGAAGGTCAGCCGCGTCCGCACGCAGAAGCGCGCCGACGCGGTCGTCTGAGCGCCTCGCCGTGGCCGCGCGTGGATGCGCGGCCTGAGCCGCCCCAGGCCATGGACGCATCCATCCCGCCGGTGTACCCGCTTCCGTGATGAGCATGGCCACCGAGGCGTGGAGGGAGCTCCCCGAGCGCGAGGCGCCGGCGTCGGCTTTGTCCGGCGCGCCGGGCGCCTCGCCCGTCGTGGATCCGGGCGAGGCGTCGGCCGAGGCGCTCGTGATGGCGCGCCAGCTCGGGCTGTCGATCACGGTAGCGGACATCCTGCACCGGGCCGGCTGGGCGCCTGACGAGGCGACCCGGCGCTTCCTCGACCCGCGGCTCTCGCACCTCACGTCGCCGGACGCGATGGCCGATCGCGAGGCGAGCGCGGAGCGGATCGCGCGCGCCGTGCGCGCCGGCGAGCGGATCGCCGTCTTCGGCGACTACGACTGCGACGGGATCACCGCGACCGCCATCATGACCGGCGGGCTGCGCGCCCTCTCGGGCCAGGTGGTGCCGCTCCTCGCGACGCGGGCCGAAGGCAGCTACGGGCTCTCGGCGCCCGCGCTCGAGCGCGTGATGCGCGCCGGTCCCACGCTGCTCATCACGTGCGACTGCGGCTCCAGCGATCACGAGCGGCTGGCCGCGGCCCGCGCGGCCGGCATCGACTGCGTCGTCATCGATCACCACCTCGTGCCGGCCGAGCCGCTCCCCGCGATCGCGTTCCTGAACCCGCACCGCGCCGATTGCGGCTTCCCGTACAAGGGGCTCGCCTCGTGCGGGCTCGCGCTCTCGCTCCTGGCCGCCGTGCGCAAGAAGCTCGGCTCGTCGCTCGATCTCCGCCCCTACCTCGACCTCGTGGCGATCGGCACGGTCGCCGACGTCGCTCCGCTGACCGGCGACAACCGCGCGCTCGTGCGGGCTGGCCTTGGCGTGCTCCAGACCGGGCCCCGTCCAGGGCTCCGCGCGCTCGCGGCGCTCGCCAACCTCGATCTCGGGCGCGGCGCGTCCGCCGAGGACGTCGCCTTCCGGATCGCGCCTCGCCTCAACGCGCCCGGTCGGCTCGGCGATCCCGACATCTCCCTGGAGCTCCTGCTCGCGCACGACGGCGTGACCGCCTCCGCGCTCGCCGCCACGGTGGAGCAGGCGCAGATGAAGCGGCGCGCGATCCAGGACGAGATGCTGACCTCCGCGCTCGCCGAGATCGAGCGCGCCGGGTTCGATCGGGATCCTGCGATCGTCATCGCGCGGCAGGGGTTCCACCCCGGCGTGGTCGGCATCGTCGCTGGCAGGATCACGGGTCGCTACGGCAAGCCGACGATCGTGATCGCGCTCGAGGGCGTGAAGGGGCGCGGCTCGGTGCGCGGTCCGGCGGGCGCGCGGCTCCACGACGCGCTCACCCGGTGCCGCGCCGAGCTCGTCGGCTTCGGAGGCCACCAGGCCGCGGCCGGCGTCGAGGTGCGCGCCGATCGCGTCGAGGCGCTCCGGGCGGCGTGGTGCGACGCCTTCCGCGAGCAGGACCTCCCGGCCGCCGCGGCGTCCGCGGCCGCCCACGTCCGGCTCGACGATCGCGACGATCCGGCGGCGGTGGCGCGTGATCTCGAGCGGCTCGAGCCGTGCGGCGAGGGCAACCGCCCGTCGTACGTCCTCGTGCCGGGCGCGGCCGTGCGCTCCGCGAGGAACCTGAAGGGCCACCTCAAGCTGGAGCTCACGTTCGCCCGCCGCGAGATCTCGTGCTTCGGGTTCGAGCTGGGCGAGCTCGCGCCGCGGTTCACCGGCGGGCGCGTCGACGTGGTGGGCCGCCTCCGGCGCGACGCCTGGCGCGGCGGGGACGCCGTAGAGATCAGGATCGAGCACGTCGCCGCGTCCGACTGAGCGCGGCGGGCGTCCGCGGCGTGCTAGCGTGATCGCGTGGCTGAGCCGCTGATCCGGTTCTCGCGTGTGCGCAAGGCCTTCGGTCCGAAGGTCATCTACCGCGACCTGAACCTCGACGTGTACCCGGGCGAGACGATCACCATCATGGGCGGCTCCGGCGTCGGCAAGAGCGTCATGCTCAAGCTGCTCATCCGTCTGCTCGACGCCGACGATGGATCTATCCAGTTTCACGGTGAGGAGATCACGCGCCTGAGCGAGTCGCGCATCGCCGGGGTGCGTCAGCGCATCGCGATGCTCTTCCAGGGCGGCGCCCTGTTCGACTCGGTCTCGGTGGGTGAGAACGTCGCTTACGGCCTGCACGAGCACTACCGCAAGGAGATGACCGAGGCGCAGATCGCGGATCGGGTCAACTGGGCGCTGTCGCTCGTCGGCCTGCCGGGCATCGAGCAGATGCGCCCGGGGGACCTGTCCGGCGGCATGAAGAAGCGCGTCGGCCTCGCGCGCGCCATCGCGGTGCAGCCGGAGGTGCTGCTCTACGACGAGCCGACGACCGGCCTCGATCCGATCAACACCGAGCGCATCAACCACCTCATCAAGGGGCTGAAGCAGGCGCTCAACGTGACGAGCATCGTGGTGACACACGACATGAAGAGCGCCTTCTCGATCTCGGATCGGATGGCGATGATCTTCCGCGGCGAGGTCATCGCTACCGGCACCCCGGACGAGTTCCGGGCGTCCACCGATCCGCATGTCGCCGATTTCATCACCGGGACCGCTCCGGTGAACGAGGACGTCCAGACGCTTCTCGGCGCGTGACGATCCCCTCGAGATCGCGCAAGATGCCCTTCTGCATGGGCAGAGCGCGCGATCTGAAGGTCGGACTCTTTGTGCTGGCGGGCCTCGTACTCTCCGCCGTAGTCATTTTCCTGATAGGTGACGAGCGGCGGCTCTTCGACTCCTCCGTCAGCTTCACGACGAACTTCGCCGATGTGCAGGGGCTGAAGCCGGGCGCGCCCATCCGCATGGGAGGCATCGACATCGGTCACGTCGCCGAGGTCGGTTACGGCCCTGATCCGAAGGACACCAAGATCTATGTGAAGCTCGAGATCGTCGAGAGCGAGGCGAGCCGGATCAAGACGGACAGCGTCGCCCAGATCGCGAACAAGGGCCTGCTCGGCGACAAGATGCTGGAGCTCACGAAGGGGCAGAGCCCGGATTCGGTGCCGCCTGGCGGGCAAATCCCCGGCGAGGTGCCGACCGACGTGATGGGCAAGGTCACCGGCATGGCCGAGAAGGCCGAGGCGACGCTCGACAACATCCAGAAGGTCTCGGAGAGCATCGCCGACGAGAAGCTGCACAGGGATCTCCGCGAGACGGTCGCCTCGGCGAACACGCTGATGAAGCAGGTGACCGAGGGGGAAGGCTACCCGCACCGCTTCCTGACCGATCCCGAGGAGGCCGAGCGCATCTCGCGCACCGTGCAGAGCCTCGACCGCCTCAGCACGGAGCTCGCGGGCGCGGTGCGCGAGGTGCGGGGGGTCGTGTCCCGGGTCAAGGAGGGGCCGGGGTTCGCGCACGACGTCATCTACGGCGACGGCCCGCAGAAGCAGGTTCAGCAGTTCGGGAACGCGGCGGACGAGGTCGCCATGACGCTGCGGGGCATCCGCGAGAGCGACAGCCTCGCGCACGACGCGCTCTACGGCGGCAAGGGCGACGGCGCCGAGGCGCTCGCCAACGTGACGGCGATGACCGGCGATCTGCGGGCGATCGTGCACGACATGAGGGCGGGCAAGGGGACCCTCGGCGCCCTGCTGGTCGATCCGTCGATCTACGAGGACATGAAGAGCCTCCTCGGCAACGTGCAGCGCAACGACGTGCTCCGCGCGCTCGTGCGCTACTCGATCAAGCAGGACGAGCAGAAGCCCGCGGTCCAGGTCGGCGGCGCCACGCCGTCGCCCTAGCGGCACATCCGAGCCGCCCGCGCAAGCGTCGGAGCGGCAGCGCCTTGCGTTATCTCGGTCCGCCCTTTATTTCTCAGTGTCTCGATGCCCACGAAGCTCGCTGACCGTCTGTCGGCCGTCGCGCCCAGTGCAACGCTCGCCATGGCGGCGAGGGCGGCGCGCCTCCGCGCCGACGGGCACAGGGTCTACTCCTTCGGCGTGGGCGAGCCTGACTTCGACACGCCCGAGCACATTCGCATCGCGGCGAAGGCGGCGCTGGACGCCGGCGCCACACACTACACGGCCGTGTCCGGCATCTCCGAGCTGAAGTCGGCGATCTGCGCCGCGACCGAGCAGCACCGCGGCTGGCGGCCGCTGCCGAGCCAGGTCACCGTGAGCTGCGGCGCGAAGCACGCGTTGTTCAACCTCGCGACCGCGCTCTTCGAGCCGGGAGACGAGGTCGTCATCCCGGCGCCTTACTGGGTGAGCTACCCGGAGCAGGTGCGCCTCGTCGGCGCCACGCCGGTCATCGCCAGCACGACCGAGGAGATGGGCTTCCGCCTCACGGCGGACGCGCTCCAGGCTGCGCTCTCTCCGCGGGTGAAGGCGATCATCCTGTGCACGCCCTCCAACCCGACCGGCTCGGCGTATGCGGAGGAGCACCTGCTCCCGCTGCTGGGCGTGCTGCGGCGCCACGACTGCTGGATCATCGTCGATGAGATCTATGCCGATCTCACCTACGACGGGTTCCGGCACGTGTCGCTCCCCGCGCTCGCGGAGGACCTCGCGCCCCGGGTGATCGTCGTCGACGGGGTCAGCAAGACCTTCGCCATGACGGGCTGGCGGATCGGCTGGAGCATCGCCCCGACCGAGGTCGCGAGGGCGCTCGACGTGGTCCAGGGTCAGAGCACCACGAACGCGGCGGCCGTTTCCCAGGCGGCCGCTGTCGCCGCCCTGAACGGGCCCCGCGACGCGGTGTTCGCGATGCGTGCCGCGTTCGCCCGGCGGCGCGCGCTGATGGTCGAGGGGCTCAACGCCGTACCCGGGGTGCGCTGCAGGATGCCGGAGGGCGCGTTCTACGCCTTCGCCGACGTGCGCGGGCTCTGCGGGCGCGCTTTCCAGGGGACGACGCTCGCGAGCGACGAGGACGTGGCGACGTGGATGCTCGAGCAGGCGCACGTGGCCGCGGTCGCCGGCACCCCCTTCGGCGCGCCTGGGTACCTTCGATTTTCGTACGCCTGCGACGAGGATCACATCGAAGCAGGCCTCGCCGCGCTCCGGCGCGCCGTCGCGACGCTCGACTGACCGCGCGCGTCCGATGCGCGAGTCGCTCTGCGCCGGTCTGCGCCGGTGCCCACGCGCGCTCGAAGGGCAGCGGCGCCCGTCCCCGCTCGCTCGACCGCGACGCCGCGCGGACGCAGCAGCCCGCCTGGCTCCACGCCCCGGTCGCTGATGGCTGGCGCGCAATCGGCGCGCGCGGGCCCCGCGGCCGGCTCGCTGACCGCGGTCGCCAACGCGCCTTCACCGGCGACCCGCCAGTTCCGGGCCTGCCCCATGGGCCGCCGGCTACGGGGCTGCCCCACGGGCCGCCGGCTCCGGGGCTGCCCGAGCGCCGCAAAGAACTTCGACATCGCCAGCGAGTTCTTCTTGTCGAACGCCGATGGTTGGGTTAAAAGCGCCACGTCTTTCCGAAACGGCCGGGTGACAACCGGCTGGCATCGGGCGCATAACTCAGCGGTAGAGTGCGTCCTTCACACGGACGAAGTCGCAGGTTCAAGTCCTGCTGCGCCCACCCCGATTCGCTCCCCTTGTGAGCTGGTTCCACGCGCCGCTCTGTCTGCGTGGCCGTGCCGCTCCCATCAGGTGTTGAGCGGCTCCTTCGGAGCATCGAGCCGCCAAGCGGCCGTGACAAGGCATTCCCTTCGTGCCGGCAGCTTTGCGGGGGTGGCGGGCGCGGGGCCGCTCGGCGCCGTCACGTTGACGCGTGAAGCCGGCGAAGCGAGGGGCACAAGGAGCGCAGGCCGCTCCGGGGTTGGCGAGGTGAAGGCGTCAGCGAGCGGCGCTCGCTGCGGGCGGCGCAGCGGCCGCTTTGTCGTTCCTGCGCTTCTCGATGGCGCTGGCCGTCGCGCGAAGCTCCTTCTGGAGGGGGCCGCACCTGAGGCACTTGCGCGTCCGATGGCCCCGGCAGGGCTGGGGGGTGCCCAGCGCCTTGATGTAATGGAGCGCGCGGATATCGCCCTCCTCGCGCACCCTGGCGAGCATCGCCTTGGTGGGGCAGTCCGTGAGGCGGCGCAGATCGTCGGCCACGAGCAGCGCCGGCGACGCGAGCTGCCGCACGCTGCTCTCGATCAGCCGTGTGCTCGCGTGGTCCCTGGGCCAATCGCCGAATTTCGGCGCGGTCACCACCTCATAGAGCAGGTCGGGACCGCGGCTTCCCATGTGCTTGGCCATCAGATCGAACGCCGTGAGGGCGAGGTCCGGGGTGCCGTTCGCTGCCCTCAGGATGATCTGCTTGAGCTCGTCGTTCCCGGCCTCCTCGGGAGCGAGCTCGAACAGCCGCTGCGCCGTGAGCAACGCGGCCGCCATCGCCTTCTCGCGCGCCTGCGCGACCGCGAGCGCCCGGAGGACCGCGGGATCTTCCGGATACCGCTGCGCGAGCGAGCCGAGCGCCGCGCTCCCCGCGGCCTGGGCGCTCTCGAGCTCCGCGGCCTGAGCGCGGGCAGGCGGCGCCTTCGCCGGGGCCTCGGGCTCCGCGGGCGCGAGCGCCGGCGCCGGCTCGGGGGCCGGCGCGCTGCTGCTCTCGCGGACGCTGCTGCTGGGTGCAGCGGCCGGCGAAGGGGCCGGCGAGGCACCGGCGTCCCGCTCGAGCGCCGTCACGACCGTCGGGTCGCGCAGCGCTACCGCGCCGCAGACGAGCCCGGTCGCGGCCAGCAGGCCCAGCGCGGCCAGCGTGGCAGCCGTCTTCGGGCGGCCCAGCCCTGATTCACCGACGTGACTCACCGAGCCGCTCATCGCAGCTGCCTCTCCCGCGGAGGACCCGCGGCCTGGTCATCAACCGTAGGGATCGTCGTTCTTCGGCGGCTTCGGCGCGGCCGGCCTGGGCCTGGGGGCCGCCGGCTTGGGCGCCGCGGGCGCCGCCGTCGCCGTGGGGGCCGCGGGCTCTGGCGTCGGGGCGGGCGCCGCAGGCTCCGCCGTCGCCTTGGGCGCCGGAGGCTCCGCCGTCGCCGGGGCCGCGGGCTCCGCCGTCGCCTTGGGCGCCGCAGGCTCCGCCGTCGCCCCGACGGGCGCGGTGGCGTTCGCCGCCGGCGCCGCCGGCGGTTCGGCGGTCGTCGTGGGCGCCGCCGTCCCGGTGGGCGGAGCCTTGTCCGTCGCTGCGGGCACGGCCTCCGTCGGCTGAGGCTTCTCCGCCGGAGCCGCAGGCTTCTCCGCCGGAGCGGCAGGCTTCGCCGCGGGCTGCTCCGGCGCGGCCGGCGGGGTCGCAGGGGGCTTGTCGCTCTGCCCGAAGACGAGCCAGAGCGCGCCGCAGAGCGCCGCCGCGACCAGCAGGATCGTGAGCAGCCGCCCGGTGCCGCTGCTCTCCTCTTCCTGTGCGAGCGGAGCCTGGGGCGCGGGCTTGGCCGTGGCCGCCTTGTCTTCCTTCGGCCTGGCGGACGTCGGCTTCGCCTTTGCCTGATCGTCCGGCGCCTTTGCTTCCTGGCGCGCAGCCTTGCCGTGCAGATCGTCTGCCGGCGCCCTGTCCGCGACCTCGGCCGGCTTCCTGGCCGCGGCCGCCTTCGCTGGTCTCGCCTCGGCCGCGGGCGCGTCCTCCCGCGCTTCCCGCTCGTTCACCAGCTGAGCGACCGCAGGGACCGGTATGGCCGCCGGCTCGGCCAGCGGCCTGACATGCTCCTCTTTCGGCGCCGGAGCGGGCTCGGCTTTCTTCGGCGGGGCGGCGATGAGCGGCTCCTTGGACGGGCCGATCTCGTCCAGCGAGCCGCCGGCATCGGCGAGCGCTTGCTTCAGCAGCTCGGCCGCCTGCTTCATCATCGTCCGCTCGTCGGGCGGCGGCATCTCCTTCTCGGGGTTCGTCTGCGGGAAGAAGCTGCCGCCCTCCGCGGCGTCGGCCTTCTTCGCCTCGCCCTTGCCCGCGTCGCCCTTCGCCCCGATCGAGCCGAGCCCCAGCATCGTCGACGCCCGCTTCACCTGCGCCTGCGCTGCCTTGGCGGGCGCGGGCTCGGCCTGCGGTGCGCTCGCGGTCGCCGACGGGGCCGTGATCTCCTGCACGTCGTCGCCCAGATCCGCGCGGTCGGTGATGCCGGCCTCGAACGCCGACCCGGCGCCAGCCTGCGCGTCGACGAGCCGGGTGATCACAGCCTTGGATTTCTCATCGATCTTGATGAACTTCACGCCCATGCCCGCCGGGTGCGCGTCGCTCCCCTGCGCGGGCTCGCGCTTCCACACGACGCGGCCGACGCCGGCGATCACGGCTTGCTCGTCCTGCAGACGGATCTCGAACTTGAGCAGCGTGCCAGCGGGGAAGGGCGACGGCGTCTTGATGAAGATGCCGCCACGGCTCACGTCATGCGAGTGGTGCTCGATGAACTCGTCGACCGTGGCGCTCTTGTAGCGGACGGTCATCTGCAGCACTCTCGCTCGCGGATCTTTGCGTGTGTCCTGGGCCATCAGGGTAGAACTCCCGTCTACTTCGCGACTCGCTCCAGCGGATGTGGTCCGCATGTTACCCAAGGTTCGCCGCGAAGCCCAAAGGCTAACACGTGACGGTCGCTTTACCGAACGCAGCCATGGGCGACCGGGCGAGCATGCTGTTCGCGCGGCGCGCGTCACCGCGCCCGAGCCCGCGCCCCTGCGCCGCAGGGCATGGCGAACCGAGCGTGTGCGCGCGTCTCTCGTGATATGTTCGCGTCGACTGGAGAATGCGCCAGGATGGCTGTCCGGGACCACTTTCGCGTTCACGCGAGGCGACGCGTCGATCTTGGGGCGACGTTGCGCGATCGGCAGTCGGTCGAGGAGCACGGCGTTCGCATCCGCGATCTGGGGCTGGGCGGCGCCGGCATCGAGCTGTCCGAGGCCCAGCTCGCGTCGGAGCTCCTGGATCCCGAGGCGTCGGTGACGCTCGAGGTCACCGCCCCGAACCTGTGGGATCCGCTGAGCCTCCGCGGTCGTATCGCCTGGATCCGCCGCGGCGCGGCGGGCCGGCCGGCGCGTGCGGGGGTTCGCTTCGAGCACCACGACGCCGGGTCGCTCTACGGCCTCTACCAGCTGCTCGGCACCGAACACTTCGACCTCTAGCGCGGGGGGGCGCCCGCTTCGGATACGGACCCATCTCGGCGCTTTCGGTGCTCGGCGTACGTGAGTACGCCTGCGCGCCGAAAACGCCGATCTGGGCCCGTCTCCTGTGCGGGCGACCCCCCGCGCAGCGGCTGGAACGGGGGAACGGGGGCGGAGGGGCTCGGCCTGCGTGAATACGTCTGCGCGCCGAAATGCCGAGATGGGCCCGTCTCCTGTACGGGCGGCCCCCCCGCGCTGCGGCGGCCGGGAGGGGGAGGGGAGGGGCTCGGGTGTGCGGGAGACGGAGCTAGAAGGCGAACACGGGGCTGACGGTGGGGGCCAGGACGAGGCCGAGCGTTGGCCACATCAGCATCACCTTCATCTCGGCGGACACACCGAAGTTCTGGGTGATGCCATAGACCACACCGGCGCCTAGCGCCGAGAAGTTCCGCCCGGTGATCTGGTAGGCATCGAGATTCTCGACGTAGCGGGTGTTCGCCGGACACCTGTTGCTGCTGCTGGTGCTCAGAGGATCCCCTTCCTCGGTGCGGCGATCGCACACATCCACAGGCACCGAGGCGTTCACCTGGGCCAGCCCGATGGGCGAGACGAAGGCGTAGGGGCGGAACCCGCCCTTCTCGACAATCCGATCCCCCAGGAGGAAATACGTGGCGCGGAGCTCCGCATGGAGCGGCAGGAAGCTGAGCGCCTGGAGATGCGGGTTCTGCAGCTCATTGCCCGCCCCGTCCGACCACGGGTTCGGCCCGTTCTTGGAAGACGGCGAGCCGCCGAACGCGAATCCGACCCGTACGCCGAGGAGCAGCGACAGATCCGAGAACAGCTGCCGATCGTACGACAGCATCACCCGCCATCCAGCGAGGCTCAGGCCGCCCTTGACCCCGTTCGTCCCTTCGAGATCCGCGGGCTCGCCGTAGAACTGCCGACCGTCGCCGCCCGGATAGAAGCAGGCGTAGGCGGCGTCGCTGCCCGAGCAGACGTAATCCGTGCCGCGCACCAGGAGCAGGTCGAGCTGGCCGGAGACGCCGACCACGTTGCGGTTGCCCTTGCTCTTGCCCTTCGACGCCCCGCCCCCCTCGTCGCTCCCCTGCTCGCAGGTCCCGTTCACGCAGGCGAGCCCCGACTGGCACTCCTCGGTCGCGTCGCAGGCCGCGCCCCAGGTCTTGTCCCCGCGCTTGCCGCCGGCCTCGGGGCAGCCAGGCAGGCCTGGCGGGCAATCCTCCTTCGCGGCGCACCGCTTCGGCGGCTCCTGGCCAGGCAGCGACGGCTCGTGCTCGATCTCGTTCTTGATCGGCACCCGGTGAGGGGCCTGCATCGAGCCGGCGGTGCCCACCGGATCGCCCGCCTCGTCCCTCAGGATGACGAAATACCGGAGTTCGCCGGTCGTCGTGACATCCTCGCAGGGGATCTCCACGCCGAAGCCGCTCTCGAGACGCCTCATCTCGAGCGACTTCCACTTGGGCGAGCCGAACGGCTTGTAGCGGACCGTCGCCTTGGACGCGTCGATCTCGTCCGGGATCTCGACATACACGGGCACCGGCGTGTTCACCGCCTGCTCCGCCACCGGCGTGTGGGGAACGTCGCCCGCCGCGGCCTTCGTGGCCTTGCCGCCGCCGTCGCCCGACGCCTTCCCGGCCTTCCCGGCGGCCTGCGCCTCCTTCTGCGCCTCCTTGAACGCCTGGGCCAGCTCGGTCGTCGTCAGCGCGTCGATGAGCGCCGCCTTCGGATCGGCCTGGAGCGCAAGCACGAACTCGGCCTTGGCCTGTTCGAGCTTGTTGCCGCCGCCGTACACCGTGCCGAGCGCGATGTGCAGCTTGCCGACCACGGACTTCGAGCAGGCGTTCTTGTCGCACTTCTTCAGCGCGTCTTTGAGCTTCTTCTCCGCCTTGTCGAACTCGACAGAGAGGTAGTCATCGTCCATCGCCTGGTTGTGCAGCTTCATCGCCTCCGCGTCCTTTTCGCCGGCGGCGACGGCGACCGCCGGCGCGCCGAGGATCCACAGCGAAGTCAGTGCAGACGCGAGGCGAGCGCGGCGTGAACGACGGAAAAACACGGGTTCTGACCTCCAGGGTGTGCTGGGGAGGGGCTCTTGCTTTCAGGATGAGGGGGCCGGGTCCGGCCCCCTGGACTGCGCGGTCGAGAGCGACCGGACCCCGACACGCCAGGCGGTGCCCCCGTGACGGCTGGACTACTGCGCGCCCTCCGTGCGGACGAACTGCACGCGCCGGTTCAGGGCGCGGTTCTGGTCGGACGTGTTCGGCACGATCGGCTGCTCCATGCCGTACCCCTTCGATGTCAGCCGGGCCTCGTCGATGCCCTTGGCCACCAGGTACTTCTTCACCGAGGCCGCACGCCGATCCGACAGCTTCTTGTTGTAGGCCGCGGCGCCCTTGTTGTCCGTGTGCCCCTGGATCTCGATCTTGATCTTCGGGTTCTGCTGGAGGACCTCCACCACGGCGTCGAGGATCGGGAAGCTCTCGGGCCGGATCTTGTCCTTGTCGAACTCGAAGTGGATCTGCTGCGTGATCTTGATCTCCTTCTCGGTGACGATGACAAGGCTCGGCTTCTTCGGGCAGCCCGGCTTGTCGCCGCCGACCACGCCCGGCTCGTTCGGGCACTGGTCCTCGAGATCGACCACGGTGTCCTGGTCGTTGTCCGGCTCGGGGCAGCCGTCGGCGTCCTCGTAGCCGTCCGGATCCTCCGGATCGTTCGCGCAGTTCTTGCCCGTGCTGTCCTTGTCGTTCGCGTCGAGGATCGTGTCGAGGTCGTTGTCGACCTCGGGGCAGCCGTCCTCGTCGAGGTAGCCGTCCTTGTCCTCGGGCAGGAGCACGCAGCTGTCCTTGCTGTCCGTCAGGCCGTCGCCGTCCGTGTCCGGATCGTCCGGGCAGCCGTCATCGTCCTGGAAGCCGTTCCAGGTCTCGGCGTCGCACGGGCACTTCTTGTCGTCCGGATCGAGCAGCCCGTCGCCGTCGCAGTCTCCGGGCTTGGGCGGCGGCGCCTCCTCGACGAACCCGCGCTCGGCGCACTTCTGCGGCGGCGAGAGGTCGTACGCGGCGTGCGTGTTCGCCTTCGCGATGTCGAGGTGCTCCTTGGCCCGGACGAAGAAGCCCTGATCGAGCTCGACCGAGGCGAACGACAGGTGCGACTTCGCCATCGCCAGCTCGCGCGGCGCGCAGCGGAGCGCGCCGTTGCGCTCCGCCTGCTTCGCGATGGTGGTCAGCGCCTCGATGTCGCCGCGCATGACCGGCACCTGCGTGCACGAGAAGGCGGCCCCGGCGATCGCCACGAGAGCGACGGCGCCTGCGCGACGGGCGCGGCGGGAACTGCGGCGCGTCATTCCAATGCTCATCGACCCGCGCCCTCGTGCGCCTGTTTCGCTAGGGTGATCGCCTTGTCCGCGTACTCCTCTGCGACGTCGGCGAAGTCGATCGCGTCGCCGTAGTCGGCGGCCGCGGCCTCCTCCCGAGCCTTCCAGAGGTGCTCGCGCGCGGTGTAGTACTCGTACGGCGCATACTTCTCTGCGCCGAGCGCCTCGGCCGTCTCGAGCTTGCTCGAGGCCGAGTTCGCGGTGAACGCGTAGAGGGTACCGCCGCAGCCGCCCGTGAGGGCCGCCGCGAGCACCATGCCCGCGCCTGAAATCCAAGTCCCGAATCGCCGCCCGTGCGTCGTCACGATCGCGTTCTTTCTGGAGCGGGCACCTAAGACCGTCTGCCCGGCCGTCGCGACGCTATCAAGGCCGCTCGGCGCACGTCAACCGGCTCGGGGAAGGGAAGTGTGAGGTCAGAGCTTCCGGTAGACGCCGACGACCACGCCCAGGAGCATCGCGGGCTTGAAGTCGCTCGCCCGGACCAGGATCGGGGCCATCGCCGCGTTCGCCGGCTGGAAGCGCACGTAGTCCTTCTCGGGGAAGAAGTACTTCACGGTCGCCTCGTCGCCGATCAGCGCCACCACGATGTCGCCGCGCTGCGCGGTGAGCTGCCGGCGCACGAAGATGTAGTCGCCGCTGAAGATGCCCGCCTCGATCATCGAGTCGCCGGTGACGCGCAGGCCGAACACCTCGCGCCCGCCGCGCACGAGCGTGCGCTCGATCCGGACCGTATCGAGGACGTGCTCCTCGGCGAGGATGGGCAGGCCCGCGGCGATCCGGCCGACGACCGCGATCTCGACGAGGTCGTCCTCCTGGTCGTTCGCGGGGGCGTCGTTCCCGCCGTTCACGAGCGCGCCGCGGAGATCGGCGCCGCCGCCGGAGCCGGCGCCGTCGAGATCCCGCGGCCGGAGCGCGCGCGACTTCATGTCCTCGCGCGTGAGGTAGCCCTTGCGCTCGAGCGCCCGGAGGTGATCGTTCACCCCGTTCGTCGAGCGAATCCCCATATGCGCGCCGATCTCGCGCAGCGTCGGCGGGTACCCGCGCTCGCTGATCGACTGCCGGATATAGTGAAGCACCTGCTGTTGTCGCTCGGTGAGCCCCTGCATCGGGCGGAACCTACTGAACGGTTGGGTAGATGTCAAAAAAGTGTGGAGCCCTCTCGCCAGGGGCTCGATTTTGCTGCGAATTTCTGGAAGCCAGCGGCGCTCGTCCGCCCGTCCGTCCGCCTCCCGCCGCGCCGCGCCGTGAGCCCCGAGGCGCGTCGAGCGTGCAGGGTGAACCGAAGGGCAGGGGCCCGCTGTGGTCAAGGCTGCTTCGGGACGTTGTTCCGTGAGCTCATCGCCTGACGGGGCTCCAGCATCGCCCGGATCTCGTCGGCGTCGGCGGCGGCGGCGAACGCCTCCTCCATCGTGATCATCCGGCGCTGGTAGAGGGACACGAGCGACTGGGCCATCGTCTGCATGCCGCTGCCGGCCTGGCCCACCTGCATCTGCGAGTAGATCTGGTGGAGCTTGTCCTCGCGGATGAGGTTCCGGATCGCGGCGTTCGGGATCATCACCTCCATCGCCATGACGCGCCCCGGGCCGTTCGCGCGCGGCAGGAGGAGCTGCGTCATCACGGCGACGAGCGTGAACGAGAGCTGCTGGCGCACCTGCGACTGCTGGTGCGGCGGGAAGACGTCGATGATGCGGTTGATCGTCGAGATCGCCGAGTTCGTGTGGAGCGTGGCGAACACGAGGTGGCCGGTCTCGGCGATCGTCAGCGCCGACTCGACGGTCTCCAGGTCGCGCATCTCACCGACGAGCACGACGTCCGGATCCTGGCGCAGGGCGTACCGCAGGGCGTCCTTGAACGACGCGGTGTCGGAGCCGATCTCGCGCTGGTTCACGAGCGACAGCTTGTGCGGGTGCAGGTACTCGATCGGATCCTCGATCGTGAGGATGTGCAGCCGCTGCTCCGCGTTGATCTTGTCGATGATGCTCGCGAGCGTGGTCGTCTTGCCCGAGCCCGTCGGGCCCGTCACGAGCACGAGGCCGCGGGGCTTGGCGGTGATGTCGAGCACGACCGGCGGCAGGCCCAGCTCGTCGAAGTTCATGATCCGGAAGGGGATCTGCCGGAAGGCGGCCGCGACGGCGCCGCGCTGCATGTAGATGTTGGCGCGGAAGCGGGCGAGCCCCTTCATGCCGAACGAGAGATCGAGCTCGTTGCGCTGCTCGAACGCCGCCACCTGCTCCTCGCTCAGCACCGAGTAGCAGAGCTGCTTCGTGTCGCTCGGCATGAGCGGCGGGAGCTTCAGCGGCACCACCGTGCCGTCGATGCGCAGGAGCGGCGGCGTGCCGCTCGTGATGTGCATGTCGCTCGCGCCCTTCTCCACCATCGCGCGGAGGAGCTGCTGGAGCGTGTACCGGAGGCCTTCCTGCTGTCCGACGAGCTCGGTGGTCATGCGCTCAGTCCCCCATCGTCACGCGGCCGACCTCCTCGGTCGTGGTGACGCCCGCGAGCACCTTCTCGATCCCGCTCATCCGGAGGGTCAGCATCCCGCCCTTGATCGCGGCGGCCTTGAGCTCGGCCGTGGACGCGCCCTGGAGGACCATCTCCTTCAGCGCGTCGGTGAAGCGCATGACCTCGTAGAGCGCGACGCGGCCCTTGTAGCCCGAGCCGTTGCACGTCTTGCAGCCCGCGCCGCGGACGAGCTCCGCGCGCGCCACCTGCTGCTCGGTGAAGCCGAAGTCGAGGAGCACCCTCGCGTCGACCTTCAGCGGGACGCGGCAATCGGAGCAGATCTTGCGCGCGAGGCGCTGGGCCAGCACGAGGTTCACGCTGGCGGTGATGAGGAACGGCTCGACGCCCATGTTGAGGAGGCGCGAGATCGTCGACGGCGCGTCGTTCGTGTGCAGCGTCGAGAGCACGAGGTGGCCGGTGAGCGCGGCCTTGACCGCGATCTCGGCCGTCTCGAAGTCGCGGATCTCGCCGACCATGATGATGTCCGGGTCCTGCCGGAGGAACGACCGCAGCGACATCGCGAAGTTCAGCCCGATGTCGTCGTGCATCTGCACCTGGTTGATGCCGTGCAGGTTGTACTCGACAGGGTCCTCGGCGGTGCTGATGTTCGAGCCGATCTGGTTGAGCTCCGAGAGCGCCGAGTAGAGCGTCGTCGTCTTGCCGGAGCCGGTCGGGCCGGTGACGAGGACCATGCCCCACGGCTGGCCGATCGCCCACTTGAAGTCCGCGAGCGGCTTCGGGTCGAAGCCGAGCTTCACCATGTCGAGCTGCAGGTTCGACTTGTCGAGGAGGCGGAGGACGATCTTCTCGCCCCAGATCGTCGGGAGCACCGAGACGCGGAAGTCCATCTCTCGGCCCCTGCCCATCTTCAGCTTGATGCGGCCGTCCTGCGGGAGCCGCCGCTCGGCGATGTCGAGCGAGCTCATGATCTTGAGGCGGCTCGCGATCGCGTTCTTCAGCTTGATCGGCGGCTGCATCTCCTCCATCAGCACGCCGTCGATGCGGTAGCGCACGCGGAGCTTCTTCTCGTACGGCTCGACGTGGATGTCGCTCGCGCCCTTCTTGATGGCGTTCAGGAGGATCGCGTTGACGAGCCGGACCACGGGCGCGCCCTCGGCGGCCTTCTCCAGCTCGAGGACGTTCACGTCGTCGGCCTCGACCTGGAAGCCGACCTCCTCCTCCCCGAACTCGCTCAGCACCTCGTCGTAGGAGGGCCCGACGTTGTAGGCGCGCTCGATCGCCTCCGTGATGCCGGTCTCGGACGCGACGACGGGCTCGACGTTGAAGCCCGTGAGGAACTTGATGTCGTCGATCGCGTGGAGGTTCGTCGGATCGGCCATCGCCACGACGAGCGCCGTCCCCGACCTGGAGATGGGGATGATCTTGTGCTTCTCGCAGACGTCCCGCGAGACGAGGCGCGAGACCTCCGCGTCGATCTCGTACTCGTCGAGGGCGACGGCCGGGACGCGGTACTGCGTCGAGAGGAAGCTCGTGATCTCTCCGTCGGAGATGTACCCGAGCTTGGCGAGCGCGTACCCGAGGTTCTGACCTGTCTTGCGCTGCTCCTCTTGGGCTTGCCTGAGCTGCTGGAGGCTGATGAGCTTTTCGCGGACGAGCAGTTCGCCGAGGCGGTTCGTTGTCGACATCGAGGCCGCAAATCCTGCGGGTGACGAGGGAGGGAGTCAACGCTGGCGGTTGGGGCCGGCGCGCATCAAGGGTAGGATGTCGGATGGTGGCGAGGATGGCGCTGCGTGAGTCTTTTTGAGTGGTTCGGGCTCAGGCGGGGGGACAGCCGACGCAGGGCGGCCGAGGCCAAGGAGCTCGCCGGCGATCTCGCGGGGGCGGTCGAGCTGTACCTCGACGCCGGGATGCCGGACGACGCGGCCCGGGTCCTCCTCCTCCGGGCGGACGCCGAGCGGAGCGTCGAGAAGCGGATCGCCTTCTGCGCGTCGGCGTCCCGCATGGCGGAGAGCCCCGAGCTCAAGCGCTCGGCGCTCGGGCGTAAGGCGCTGCTCGCGTTCGATCTGGTGCGCGCGCGGGGCGCGAGCGTGATGCGGAGCGAGGCGCTGGCCGTCGCGCGCGAGCTCGAGGAGGCGGGCGAGCTCGAGCGCGCGGCCGACGCGTACGCCCTGGTGGGCGACACCGAGTCGGAGACGCGGGTGCTGGCCGCGGCGGGCGCGATCGAGCGCCTCGAGGAGCGGCTCCGCTCCGCGATGACCGTCGAGAGGGACCAGCGAGAGCTCGCCGCGGTCCTGCGGTCGATCGCGGATCTCGACCGGATGGCGGAGCGCCGCGAGGCGATCGGGGTGGCCGAGGCCTGGATCGCCGGGAACCGCGGTGGCGAGCAGGTGGCCGACGCCCTGCGCGCGATCCGCGCGCGGCTCCTCTCGGGGCCGATCCTCTCGCTCGAGCTCGGCGGCGCCCTCCTGCGGTGCGCGCTCGGCGACGAGGTCACGATCGGCCGCGGCGAGGCGACCATCGTCATCGCGTCCCGCGCCGTCAGCAGGACGCACGTGCGGATCCGGCGCGGCCCGTCCGGCGTCGAGGTCGAGGATCTCGGGACGCGCAACGGCACGACGCTGGCGGGCGCGCGGCTCACGGGGCCGCTGCCCGTCGGCCGCGGCGTGCAGCTCCTGCTCGGCGGGGAGGTGCCGTGCGCGATCGCGCCGGGGACCGGGGAGGGGTGCGTGGTGGAGATCGCCGGCGATCGCTTCACGGCGCCGCTCGGAGATCTGCCGGTCGGTCCCTGGCGGATCCGCCTCGATCGGGCGGGGGCATCGTCCTTCGTCGCGCTGAAGACGCCGCCGGGGGCGCCGCCGCCGTTCCTCGGCGACTACCAGCTCGCGCCGTCGGTCGAGCTCTGCGCGGGCGACGCGATCGCCTCGGCGCGCGGGGGGACGGCGGTCTTCCGGCTACCCCCCGCCGGCGAGGCAACGTCGATCCGGCGCGGCGGCGCCGAGGGCGGCCCGGCGTGAGCCTGTGGCGCCGGCTCAAGGAGCGCCTCGGCGGCGCCGCGCCGGACGGCGGTGCGCCGGCGGACGCGAGCGGCGGCGCCGCGCCGGGCGGGGCGGACGTCGGGGGCAGCGCGCATCCGGCGCGAGCGGAGCGGCCGCAGGCGCGCGCGTCGCGCGAGAGCGACGACATCGCGCGCCTGCGGAGCTCCGGCGCGCGCGAGGGGCCCTCGACGGACGAGGTGATCGCGGTGCTCCGGCGGGCGCGCGGGACGCTCCGGGAGGCCGAGGCCGTGGCGCACCTCGTCGCGGCGATGGAGGAGCGGGTGCTGCCCGATCCGATCCGCGTGGCCTGCGCGGATCTGCTGGCGGCTCGGGGCGACGAGCAGGGCGCGCTCGCCGTACTGGAGGGCGCCGCGTCGCGCGAGCGCGGGGGCGCGTCGCGCGCGCAGCCGGTGTCCTCGACCGAAGGCCTCGTCCTCGCGGCCGATCTCTACGCCTCGCTGGGGCAGCTCCCGCGCGCGGTCGGCGCGATCGAGCGGGTGCTCGTCCGGGAGATCGGCGCGCCAGGCGCGCGCGAGCGCCACCAGCGCTGGCGGGCGGCGCTCGGCGCGGATCGGCCCGCCGCGGTCGCCCGCGTGGACGACGCGACCGTGGTCGCGCCCTCGGCGGGCAAGAGCCCGTTCCGCCTGCTCCGCGAGGTGGCGCGCGGCGGCGCTGGCGCGGTCTACGAGGCCGAGGACGAGGCGCTCGGCCGGCGCATCGGGTTCAAGGTCTACCACGGGCGGGGCAGCGATCGGGCGCACCTCACCCGCGAGGTGCGGCTCGCCGCGGCGCTCGCGGGCCCCGGCGTCGTGCGGGTGTTCGACGCGGACCCCGAGGAGGGCTGGATCGCGCTCGAGTGGATCGCGCGGGGGTCGGTGAAAGACGTGCTCCGCGCGGGCGACGCGGCGGCGCTCGCGCCGATCGCGCGGTGGGCGCGTCCGCTCGCGCGCGCGCTCGCCCGCATCCATGAGCGCGGCTACGTCCACGCGGACGTGAAGCCGGCCAACGTGCTCCTGCGCAACCTCGGCGAGCCGGTGCTCACCGATTTCGGGCTGGCCAGGCCCCGTGGCGCGCCGTCGGCCGGCGGCAGCCCAGGGTACGTCTCACCCGAGCGGCTCGCCGGGCGGGCGAGCGATCCGCGCGATGACGTCTATGGCTTCGGCCGCGTGCTCGAGGACGTCCTCGTCCACCTCGATCCCCTCGGCGGGGAGGGGCTCGCCCCGTGGAAGGAGCTGTCGCTGCGGTGCCTCGGCCCGGACGACGACCGGCCGCCGGACGGCGCCGCGCTCGTCCGGGCCGCCCGCTGAGCGCCGCGGCGGGCTCAGCAATCTTCGAGGCAGCGCTGATACCGATCGAACGCGGCCGCGTCGGTTCCATCGAACGCGCCGCAGGGAGCCTCCGCCGCGCACGCCGCCGCGCACCGGGCGCGGCCGTCGCACGACGCCTCGGCGGAGATGCCGCTGCCGTGGAAGCCGCACTCCTCGGTGTGCTCCGTCGCCTCGTCGCACACGCTCCCGCAGCCGGGCGCGAGGGCGACCGCGAGCGCAATTGACGCGGCTGACGCGGCGCGAGCTGCTCGTGCGCTGCCGGGTGCTTCCGTCCACCAACGACGCCTGCCTTCGCTCATGCCTGCTCTCTGCCGGGCCGATCTCTCGTTCGGGGGACCTCACGCTGCGGCGTGGTGCGGCGCAGCGTGGCAACCCGCTTCGCTTCGGGCGCGGCCCTGGGTAGATTGCTCGCCTGCATGCGCGTACGCAACGAGAAGAGGGCGCCCTGATGCGCTTGGCCATCGTCGCCACGCCCAGCCTGCACCGCGATCAGCGGCCGGCGCCCGGCTCGCTGGACGGAGATCTCATCCGCGCCCGCCTCTCGCTGGACGACGCGGGCTTCCGGGTGATCGACGTCGATCCCGCCCGGGATCTCGCGGAGCAGCTCGACGCGCTGTTCGATGAGGTGGTCGCGACGCGGAGGACCCTGGTCGACGCGGAGGACGCCGCGCGCGACGATGCATCGACCCTGTTCCTCTTCTACGCCTCCAGCGCGGTCGCGCTGTCACCGGACGGGGAGCTCTTCCTCTGCCTCGACCCCGAGAACCCCGGCCTGGGCGACGCGCTGGGCGACATCGCCGCGGTGTTCCGCGATCGCGCGCGCGGCGAGGTGCTGTTCGTCCTCGAGTGCCACCACGGCCCCGGGGCGACCTCGCGCGCCGTCGTCGCCGCCGCGGAGCAGGCGGTGGCGTCTTCCGTGACCGGGGTCGAGCTCCTCGTGGCGGCGCACCCGATCGGCTCGCTCGACGCGGATCTGCCGTCGGTGCTCACCCGCGCCTTCGTCGAGCACCTCGACGAGGCCGAGCCGGAGCGCGGCCTCACCGCGGAGGCGATCTTCCGCCGCGTGGAGGGGAACACCGAGCTCGCCAGCGCCATCCCGTGCTTCGCACGGACGGGCGGGCAGGGCTCCTTCTCGGTGCTCGTCCCTCGCGGTGGCGCCCCGGGCGCGCCCCCGGCGGAGGGGACCGAGGCCGCGCCGCTGGACATCGCGGACGAGCGGGACGCCGCCACCACGCCGGCGCCGGCGCCGGACGATCCGGTCGCGCAGTACCTCGCGGCCGGCGACATGCTCGCGGCCGCCGGGGACCTGGAGGGCGCGCTCACGGCGTACAGGAAGGCGCTCGCGCTCGTCGGCGTAGCGCACCGGGACGCGCGCGCGGAGGTGCATCTGCGGATCGCCCAGACCAGGTGGCGCCAGGAGCGGCACCGCGAGGCGATCGAGAGCTTCGACAAGGCGCTCGCGCTCGCGCCGGAGCACCGGCCCGCGCTCGAGGCCCTGGTCGAGCTCCACCTCACCGGGCGCGACTTCGTCCGGCTGCGCATCGCGGAGGAGCGGCTGCTCACGCGCGTCGAGGGGGACGGCGATCGCTTCGGGTTCCTCGTCCAGTTCGCGGAGCGCTGGGAGGGCATCGCCGGAGAGCCGGCGCGCGCGCTGGAGCTCCTCGAGCGGGCGCGGGAGCTCCGCCCCGACGACACCGCTGTCTTGCGCAGCCTGGGCCGGCTCTACCAGGCCGCGGGCGACGTCGATGCGTCGATCGAGGCGCGCCGCTGCCTCATCGAGAGGATAGAGGAGCCGAGGCAGCGGGCGGTCGCGCTCCTGGAGCTCGCGCGCGCCGCGATGCAAGGCGAGGCCCGGGCGACCCTGACCGAGGTCACGCGGGAGCGGGACGGGATCGAGCTGCTCGAGCGCGCGCTGGACGCAGATCCCACGTTCCTCGATCCGCTCTCCCTCATCGCGATCCTCCTCTCGGCGCGGCAGGAGTGGGGCGAGCTCGAGCTCGCGTACCGGCGCATGCTCGATCGAGCGCAGCGCATCCCCGACCTGCGCGTCCGGAGCGACGTCACCTGGGAGCTCTGCCGCCGCCTCGGCATGCTCTTCCGCGATCACCTCGAGGATCCCACCTCCGCGCTGGAGGCGTTCGAGGGCGCGGTGGACGAGCGGCCCGACGACGTCCCGGGGCGGCTCAGCGCGGCGTCGCTCGCGCGGACCGCCGGCCGGCTCGAGCGCGCCGCCGCGCACCTCCAGGCCGCGGCGGTGCTCGATCCCGGCAACGTCCAGGTGTTTCACGACCTGTTCGACACGTTCCAGAAGCTGAGGCAGGTCGACCAGGCCTGGTCCGCGGCGAGCGTGGCCGTTTACCTCGGCGCGGCCGAGGCGCGGGAGCGCTTCATCTTCGAGGAGCACCGCCCGGCGGGCCTCGTCCAGCCTGCGCGCGGGCTGAGCGTCGGGACGTGGGACCTCCTGCGAGCGGGCGATCGCGATCGCGCCCTCGAGGAGGTCCTCGCGTCGGTCGCCGGCGCGGCGATCCGCGCGCGGTTCGCCCAGCGCGTGCGGGAGAAGCGGGTCCCCCAGCTCGATCCGGCCGCGCGCGCCGACGCGGAGCGGAACGCGGCGGGCGTGGTTCGCCTGTTCTCGTGGGCGAGCCGGTGTCTCGGGATCGCCTCGCCGGCGGTCTACCTCCGCAAGGACGCGCCGATCGCGGTCGCCGCGGTGGCGGTCGAAGAGCCGAGCGTCCTCGTCGGCGGCGAGGCGCTCCGCGGGAGGACGGCGGCCGAGCTCGCGTTCCTGGTGGGCAGCCACGTCGCGTACCACGTCGGCCCGCACCGGCTGCTGCTCCATTTCCCGTCGCTAGAGGAGCTCGGCGTCTGCCTGGCGGCGGCCGTCAAGGTGGCGAGGCCGTCGGAGCTCGTCCCCGCCGATCTCGAGGGCGCGGTGCTCGCGCTGGTGCCCCTCCTCGACGAGCGCCTGACGGAGAGCGAGCGCGACGCCCTGGAGGCCGCGGTGTTCGAGCTCTACGAGATCCGCGCGCCGCTCGATCTCGCGCACTGGGTGGGATCGGTCGAGCGGTGCGCTGCCCGGGTCGGCTATCTGCTGACCGGCGATCTCTCGGTGGCGGCGTCGTCGCTCTCGCGGGGAGACGCGCCGGGCGTGCTGACGGCCGAGGAGAAGATCGGCGATCTCCTCTCGTTCACGGTCTCGGACGCCTACCACGCCTTGCGCGAGGAGCTCGGCGTCGCGATCGAGCCCTGAGCTTTCCCGTCAGGCGTCCGATCACGGATGGCCAGACCCCTGCGCCGCTCCGCGGCCGAGCGCTCAGCGCAGGCCTTGCCATCGCCGAGCGCTGCGTCCGCTCCGCGGCTGGCCCGTTCACTCCTTGCCCTGGAGGTAAGCGAGGTACGCGTCGTGGCTCGGCGGTCGACCGAGGAAGCGGGCGACGAGCGCTCCCGCCTCGACGCCGCCGCCCTTCGCGAGCACCTCGTCGCGGAAGGCGCGCGCGACGGCAGGGTTCAGCAGGCCTTCCTTCTTGAAGCGGGTGAGCACGTCGCGCGAGAGCGACAGCGCCCACTGGTAGCCGTAGTAGCCCGCGTCGTAGGTGATGAGGTGTCCGAAGCTCGACTGGAGGTGCGTCCCCTTCACGAAGGCAAAGGACTCGTTCGCGCGCTGCGCCTGCTCCACGACCAGGGTCGCGTCGAAGCCAGGATCGCGGGTGTGGAGCTCCAGATCGATCGACGCGAGCGTGAGCTGCCGCTGCGTCGCGAGCGCTCGACCGAAGCCTCGCGCGCGGGTCATCGCCTGGAAGAGGGCGTCCGGGATCTTCTCGCCGGTCGCGTGGTGCTTCGCGAACAGATCGAGCACCTCGCGCGACCACGCCCACTCCTCGAACATCTGGCTCGGCGCCTCGACGAAGTCGCGCACCGTCGCGGTCCCTGAATAGGAGGCCAGCTCCGAGCGCGTCAGGAGGTGGTGCAGCACGTGCCCGAACTCGTGGAAGAACGTCACCACGTCCTCGTGGGACATCAGCGCCGGCTGCGCCCCCGGCTTCGGGAAGTTGCACTCGAGCGCCGCGACGGGGGTCTGCCACGACCCGTCGTCGAGCAGCTTCGCCGTCCGCACGGCGAACATCGCGGCATGTTTGTACTTGTCGGGCCTGCTGTAGAGGTCGAGGTAAAACTTGCCGATCAGCTTGCCCTCGGAGCGCACCTCGTACGCGGTCACGTCGGGGTGCCACGCCTTCGCGGGGACCTCCTTGTACTCGAGGGCGTACATCCTCGCGGTGATGTCCATGAGCCCCTGCTTCACCGCGCCGAGCTCGAGGTAGTCCGAGAGCGCCTGCGAGTCGAACTGGTACGTGGACGCGCGGACACGGTCCTCGAGGAAGTAGCGATCCGAGGGGGGGAGCTTGTCGGTCGGCTTTCCCCCGAGCCGCACATGCTCCTTCATCAGCGCGGCGAACTCCGCCTTGGCGGGCTCTTTCAGCGCGGCCCTGACCTGGTCAAGGAAGCCGCGCACGGCGCCGCTCGTCTTGGCCATTCGCGGCTCGATGGCGTAGTCGGCCCAGCTCTTGTAGCCGAGCATCTTCGCCTTCTCGGAGCGGAGCGCGAGGAGGCGATCGATCAGCTTCACGTTCTTCTCGCCGCCGCGGTTGGTGAACAGGACGTAGAGATCGAGCGCGGCCTTGCGGTCCTTGGCGTAGGTGACGAACGGGAAGAAGTCGGGGTAGTCGGTGGTGATCTCGACCTTGCCGTTCGCCTTCGGCGCGTGCTTCGCCACGTACTCCTTGGGCAGCCCCTGGAGGGACGCGGGCGCGATCTCGATCGATGCGGTCGACGCGGACAGGTTCGACATGAACTCCTGTCCGATGCGGGTGATCTGCTCGCTCACGTCGCGGAGGCGCTGCTGTCGGTCTACCGGCAGCGACAGCCCGTTGCGGCGGAAGTCGCGGAGGACATCGGCGAGCAGCCAGGCGCGCTCACCGTTCAACGCCTCGCGCGCGTCGCCTCTCTCGGCGTACGCCTCGATGACGGCGGCGAGATCGGCGTCCAGCCACATCGCGGTCGTGAACCTGTCGACCTTCGGCTCGCAGAGCCTCGCGGCCTCTCGCACCGCCGCGTCCGGGTGCGCGACCCCCATCAAGTACGGGAACTCGCCCGCGCTGTTCACCTCGAGCGCGGCGTCGTCGAACCGCCCGAGCGTCGCGGCGTAGGTGAGCTTCTCCGGCGGCGCGCCTCGGAGCGCCCGGATCGCGGCGAGGTGCCCCTCTGCGGCGCGCAGGTGCTCGTCGCAGAGCTGCTTCACTCCCTCCACGGTGAGCCCCTGCGCCACGGGATCGAACTCGGCGCGCGGCGTCGGCTCGGGCGGCGCGGTCGTCGCCGGCGTCGACGTCGCCCCCTGCGGCGCGGCGCCGCCGGTCCTGGCCGGCGAGGAGACCTCACCGGTCTGGGTGCCAGCGTTGCAGGCGACGAGCAGGAGAAGGGAGAGGAGCCCTGAGCGCGCGGGTGTGGTGCCGACCTTCATGTCGGTCGGGCTATACCACGGGGAGCGGGGAGGCCCGGGGGCAGCCGCCGGCGATCTGCTCCCGCGGGTCTGCCGACGACGGAGCGCGGTGCCGGCCTTCGAGCGCGGTCTTGCGCCGCGTGCTCCAGAGCACCCGGCGTGAGCGCCCGGTGGACGGGCGCTCACGCCGCGAGGTGCTTCAGACCCTCAGTTGGTCTCCGGCGGCAGGTAAGCGAAGAGGCAGTTGTACCCTCGGCTCGTCACGTCGGCGGCGGGCGTTCCGGCCGATACCTTGACGAGCAACCGGTTGTCCGCCGCGCCCTCCGGGATCGCGACCCGCTCGACGTACAGGTTTTCGTCTTCGGTCTCCGTCGCCGAGTAGGTGGCGGTGTCGATCGGTGCGCCGTCTCCGTTCAGCACCTCGGCGCTGAGCTCGCGGACCCCGGACCCGTTGCGCTGCGCTTCGCAGATGACCGAGAACGTCCAGCCCGCCTCCACGTCGTCGAGGGGGACCGCATAGATGTCGACGTCTGCGGTCTCTCCGTCGACGATCTGCCCCTCGATCGCGTAGCTGACGCCGCCTCCCCCGTTGGGGAAGGAGACCAGGCCGGCTTCCGGCGTCTCAATGACACCGTTGGTCTCGTCCTCGGCCTCGAGGGGATCGGAGTTCGTGCGGTTGTGCAGCAGGATGTAGAAATCGTTCTTTCCCACCTCGCCCGCAGGGCGCTTGACGAAGACGAAGTACTCTTGCCCGGCTTCCACCGGGAGGGCGATATCGCCGCCCGTCGACGGATCCACCTTCGCGTAGGCGTTGGTCAGATCGGTCGAAGCGAACACGGCGATCTCGCTGACGTCCACCGTCGCGCCGTTGCCCTCGATCCCCGTCGGCTGGTCGGCGATCAGCTGGGCGAGGATGGCGTTGTCGACCGCCGGGGTCTCCGGCGGGGTGAACGAATACACATCGACGTCGGTCGCGCTCTCGAAATTGCCGAACGCGAAGGTGGTGAAGTGGCCCGACTCGTCGTCGTTCAGCTCATAGTGCAGCTGCACGGCCTGCTCGGCGTCATTGTTGGGCTCCGTATCGCCGATGAGGCTATCGGTGTCGCTCTCCGCCACATCGAGCGGGATGAGCCGCAGCCCATAGTCGAAGCTCAGGACGTCCGCCGGGTTGAAGCAACCGTCCGGGAAGGCGAACTGCGGGAAGGCCGCGTTGCAATCCTGGACGACGATGAAGTACTCGCCGTCCGCTGGCAGGACGGTGAGGAGCTCGCTGTCGTTGGTGAAGCCCCGGGCCGGATCGTCGTTTTGCGCGAGCTGGTTCCCGTCGGCGTCAAGCAACGTGATGACGGTATCGGGGTATGTCGGATCCCGCTCGTCATCCGAAGGCCTCGCGTCGCTCAGGATATACACGGGCTGACCCTTGGCTCCGGTGAAGCTGTAGTAGTCAGCGTCCGTGTCCAGCGGCTCGAGCGTCCCCGAAAGCCAGTTGTCCTCGGGTTGGATCGGCTCCGCTTCTTCGAGGCTATCGTTGCCGTCGTCCACCTCGCCCGCGCCCGTGGAGGTGCTGCCGGCGACGGGGCCGGTGGT
Source organism: Sorangium sp. So ce693 (assembly GCF_051521375.1). Taxonomy (NCBI): domain Bacteria; kingdom Pseudomonadati; phylum Myxococcota; order Polyangiales; family Polyangiaceae; genus Sorangium; species Sorangium sp. So ce693. The sequence continues at coordinate 6,757,304 of NZ_CP150347.1, read as the reverse complement.
CGCGGAGGACGTCGTGGTGCTCCCGGCTCCTCCCTCGCCACCGCCGCCGTCGCCCTCGTTGCCTCCGCCGCAGCCTGCGGCGGTCGCCGCGATCGTGCCGAGCACGAAGAAACCCAGAAAATGCATCGACTTCATGGCACCTCCAACGTTTTCTATCCCACAGCGACCCCTGGTGTAGCGGCGTGGGAAATATACACCTACGCTTCTGCTCGTCCTGCGCGCCATGGGAGCGCACGCTTTTGACGGGCGGAGATCTGGAGCATACGTAATGGTCGGGTGCTGCTCCACAACCGAATGGTCGAGGTCGGATCGCCCTGTAGAGCTCGGTGGCTGGCGAGTCGGATGGCAATGACTCCGGGCATGACTCCTGAGAAGAGACCCCCATCTTCGCTGGTGCGCTTAACGACTCGGGCGGAACACGAAGTTCGCGGGTGGGCTCACCGGCTCGATTCGCCTCCGGCGGCGCGCGCTTCCAGGAGGGATCCGGGGCAGGGGCGAGCCGGCGCCCCGCGGCCGCCCTCTGCTCGCCTCTCGCCGCCGGCTCGGCCGCGTGCTCCGATGGCCGTCGGAGCTTTCGTTATGCCCCGTCCCGCGCTCGTCTTGGCCCTGCTGCTCTTCGCTCCCATCCCTGGCTGCTCGCCGGACATCGACGCGTGCGACGTCGTCTGCACGAAGAACGCCGAGTGCCAGACCGACAGCCCTGGAAAGGACACGTGCGTCGCGCTGTGCCTCGAGCTGTCCGACCGCGCGTCGTATGCCACGGCCATCGAGCGCACGGCCGAGTGTTACGAGGAGGAGGACCGGTCCTGCGCCGACCTCGCGGGTGGCGTCTGCGACTATTCGCCGGAGGATTGATCGACGAGGCCCGCCGCGTCGTCGGCGCGCGGCGCGCTGCCTACTCGGCCGCCATGAACGGATAGGCGACTGCGCGCGGCGGGGAGAACGTCTCCTTCACGACCCGGGGGGAGACCCAGCGGAGCAGGTTGAACAGGCTGCCTGCCTTGTCGTTCGTGCCGGAGGCGCGCGCGCCGCCGAACGGCTGCTGTCCGACGACGGCGCCGGTCGGCTTGTCGTTGATGTAGAAATTGCCCGCGGCGAAGCGGAGCGCGTCGCTCGCCGCCTCGATGAACGCCCGATCCCGCGCGAACACGGCGCCGGTCAGGCCATACGGCGACGTCTCGTCGCAGAGCGCGAGCGCCCTGTGCTCCTCGCCGTCGGGGTAGACCCAGACCGTGAGCACCGGCCCGAACAGCTCCTCCGCCATCAGCGGGTGGCGCGGATCCGTGGTCTCGATCAGCGTCGGCTCGACGAACCAGCCGTCGCTCCCGTCGTGCGCGCGCGCGCCGCCGCCGCACACGATCGAGCACGCCGCGTCCGCCTTCGCCGCGGCGATCCGCCCCGTGAGCCGCGCGTGCGCTCGCTCGTCGATCACCGCGCCCATGAAGTTGCGGAAGTCGGCGACGTCCCCCACGCGGATCGCCCGGATGTGGCCCACGAGCCGGTCCTTGAGGGCCGGCCAGAGCGAGCGGGGGATGTACGCGCGCGACGCGGCCGAGCACTTCTGCCCCTGGAATTCGTAGGCGCCCCGGACGAGCGCCACGGCGAGCGCGTCGACGTCGGCGCTCGCGTGCGCGAAGACGAAGTCCTTCCCACCGGTCTCGCCCACGATCCGCGGGTAGCTGCGGTAGCGCCCGATGTTCTCCCCGATGCGGCGCCAGATCGACTGGAAGACCGCGGTCGAGCCGGTGAAGTGGATGCCGGCGAAGTCCGGATGATCGAGGCACGCGTTCGAGACCAGCTCGGGCGGGCCCATGACGAGGTTGATGACGCCGCGCGGGAGGCCCGCCTCGATCAGCAGCTCCATCACGAAGTGCGCGGAGTACAGCGCGTTCGCGGACGGCTTCCAGACCACGGTGTTGCCCATCAGCGCCGGGGCCGCGCACAGGTTGCCCGCGATCGCGGTGAAGTTGAACGGCGTCGCCGCGAAGACGAAGCCCTCCAGCGGGCGAGGCTCCGCGAGGTTCCATACGCCGGGCGCGCTCGCCGGCTGCTCCGCCGCGATCCTGTGGGCGAAGTGGACGTTGTAGCGGAAGAAGTCGATGAGCTCGCAGGCCGAGTCGATCTCGGCCTGGTACGACGTCTTGCTCTGCCCGAGCATCGTCGCCGCGTTGAGCGTGGGGCGGTACCGGGTCGCGAGCAGCTCGGCCGCCTTGAGGAACACGGCGGCGCGCTCGGTCCACGGCGTCCTCGACCAGGCCGGGTGCGCCCGCCGGGCGGCCTCGATCGCGCGCGCGACGTGCTCGGCGCCACCTTGGTGAGCCCGGGCGAGGAGGAGGTCGCGCCGGTGCGGCGCGCGGACCTCGTCGAGCGCTCCAGTCCGGATCGCTTCGCCGTCGATGACCATCGGGATCTCGATCGTCTCCCGCGCCCGGCGGTCGAGCTCCGCCTTGAGGGCCGCGCGTTCCGGGCTGCCAGGCGCGTACGTGAGGACGGGCTCGTTCAGAGGGCTCGGGGGCGTGGCGATGGCGTCGATCATGACGCGAGTCTAGCGGGGGAGCCGAGGGCGCGCAGGCTCCGGCGCCGCTGCTCTCCGCCGCGGCGTGAGCCAGATGGCCGCGGCGGAGAGCGCTCGGCGCAATCACGCGATTCGCGCGATTCGCGCGATTCTAACGATGTCAGGTTTCCGGCGTCCCTCGCCTTGGGCAACGACGACGTCGCCGCTACTCTCGTCCGATGCGCGAGCTCATCACGCCGCCCGATGCGATCCTCGACCCGATCACGGGAGCGGCGCGCGTCGGGTCGTACCGGGGCGATCTCCCCCGCGTCGACCCGGCGCTCCTCGCGCCGCGCTGGCTCGATCGGCTGCTCAAGCACAAGCGATGGGTCTACGTGGCGATCGCGTCCGGCGAGGTGTTCGTCGCCGTCGCGGTCGTGCAGCTCGGCTACCTCTCGATCGCGTTCAGCGTCGTCTTCGACAAGGCCGGCCGGCGGCTGCTCGTGGATCGCGCGGCGTTCGGGCCGCCCTTCGCGGCGAGCGTGGGCGAGGCGAGCGGCGAAGGCTGCTCCGCGCGCGTGTGGCTCCCCCACGCGCGCGTGCGGATCGAGCGGCCGCGCAGGGACGCGACGACCGCGGTGACCGCCGCCCTGCGCGGCATCGAGCTCGAGGCGCGGCTCGACGGTCGCGGGGCCCCGCCGGCGCTCTCGGCGATCGCGCAGGCCTCGGATGGCGTCCTGATCACCAGCGAGAAGCGCCTGCTCCTCGGCGTCGAAGGCGAGGCGTCGGTGCTCGGTCGCCGTATCTCCCTCGACGGAGCGATCGCCAGCTACGACTACACGGGCGGCCTCCTGCGGCGCCGCACGACCTGGCGCTGGGCCCTCGCGCTGGGGCGCGCGGAGAGCGGCGAGCGCGTCGGCCTGAACCTGGGCGAAGGCTTCGTCGGCGACGCCGAGTGCGCGATCTGGATCGACGGTGAGCTCATCCCGCTCGCCGAAGGCCGGTTCACCTTCGACGCGGCGCGGCCGCTCGACCCGTGGCGCGTCCGGACCGCGGACGGCGCTGTGGATCTACGCTTCGCCCCCGGCGCGGCGCACTCGAACCACACGAACCTCGGCTTGCTCGCGTCGGAGTTCATGCAGCCGATCGGCCTCTATTCGGGCACGATCCGCCTCCCGGACGGGCGGCTCCTCGAGCTCCGCGACGTCCTTGGCGTCACGGAGGACCAGGACATCACCTGGTAGGGGTCGACGGATCGAGCCGGCGGCTCACCTCGGTCAGCCGCCGCGGCGCTCGGCGATGAGCCTGTCCAGATCGTCCTCGGTGATGAGCTTCGTGCCGTACTTGCGCGCCTTCACCGCCTTGCTCGACGTGGACGCCACGTCGGCGATGACGAGGTAGTTGAGCTCCTTCGTGACGCTGTTCAGCACCCGGCCGCCGTTCGACTCGACGAGGTGGGTGAGCTCGCCGCGGGGGCGCGCGCCCGCGCCGGTGAAGCAGAACGTCAGTCCGGCGAGCGGGCCCTCGGCCTCGGGCGCGACCGGCACGATGCCGGCGGCGAGCAGCCGCGCGATCTCGTCGCTGCGGGCGCGCAGCCCTCGAATGATGCTCGCGGCCTTGATCGCGCCGAGGCCCGGGATGCTGGCGAGCTCGTCCTCGCCGGCGGCGAGCAGCTTCTCGATCGTCGTGTACCCCGCCGACACGAGCAGCCGTGCGGTCTGGATCGCGAACCCCTCGATGCCGAGCGCCGCGAGGAACACCGGCAGCGCGAGCGGGAGGCGGCTCTTCAGCTGCTCCAGGCACTTCGTTGCGCTCTTCTCGCCGCGCCGATCGAGGTCGGCGATGCTCTTGACCGTGAGCTTGTAGAGGTCGAGCGGCTCTCGCACGAGGCCCGCGGCGACCACCTGCTCGATCAGCTTGTCGCCCCACTCCAGCGCGCCGATGGCGTCGATCCAGTTGTGGATGCGCCCCTCGATGAGGGCGCGGCACGCGGCGTTCCGGCAGAGGAGGTACTCTCCCTCGACGACGAGCGGCGCGCTGCAGACCGGGCAGGCCGATGGAGGGACGGCGACGGGGCCGCGCTTCTCGACGACCTCCTCGACGTACGGGATGACGTCGTTGCGGCGCGAGACCAGCACCTCGTCGCCCACCCCGATGCCGAGGCTCCGCACGTTGGCCGAGTTGTGCAGGGAAGCGCGCCGGACGTTCGCGCCGGCGAGCTCCACCGGCTCGACGATCGCCACCGGGGTGACCCGGCCGCTCGGCCCGGTGTCCCACTGGATCGCCACGACCGTCGTCACCTTGGCGGGCGACGCGAATTTGAAGGCGACCGCGCCGCGCGGCCGGCGGTTGACGTCGCCGAGCAGGCCCTGGACGTGGAGCGAGTCCACGTAGACGACGAGCCCGTCGATCTCGTAGTCGAGGCCTGCGCGGAGCTCGCTCGAGTAGCGCCGGTAGAGCTTCACGACGTCATCGACGCTGCCGTACGCGGTCTGCGGCGTCGCGAAGCCGAGCTCGCGCAGCCAGGCGAAGCGCGCCCGGCACGTCGGGATCTCGAGGTGATCGGCGACATCGTAGAAGAGCACGGTGCAGTGCTCCGCCCCCTGGCCGTCGAACCGCTTGGCCGCGCCCGCGGCCATGTTGCGCGGGCTGGTGACGCCGGGGAAGTGGCGCTTCATGTCCGAGAGGCGAAGGATGATCTCTCCGCGCACGGACAGCCGGCCCTTCTCCCGGATCCGCGAGGGGATCCCCTTCATCCGCGCGACGTTCGCGGTGATCCGCTCGCCCCAGTCGCCGTCGCCGCGGGTGATGGCGTCGACGAGCTTGCCGCCCTTGTAGATGACCTCGATGGAGATGCCGTCGAGCTTCTCCGCCACGAAGAGGTCACCCGCGACGCTCGAGATGGATCCCGGCGCCGGCGGCGCCGCACCCGTGCCGCCGTGCCCGTCCTTCACGAGGATCTCGTCGCACCGGGCGACCCAGCCCAGGAGCTCGTCCTCGGAGACGACCTTGTTGAGCGAGCCCATCGGGATCTCGTGCCGCGCCTTCTCCCACTCGGTGATCAGCGAGGCCGAGCCGACCCGGGCGAGCACCGGGTGCGCCGGATCGAGGGCGCGGAGCTCGTCCTCGAGGGCGTCGAACGCCGCGTCCGAGATCTCGGGGCGCCCCGCGTAGTAGCTCGCCCTGTATTTCTCGACGCGCTCGGCGAGCTCCTCGATCCTCGCCTTGTGCTTCGGATCCGTCGCGAGCCCGCCCTGAAGCGCGTCGCGCGCTCCGGCGTCGTCGTGGTGTGCCTGCGTCATCGCTTGCCTCGGCTCACTCGAGCTCCGTGTCGCCGGCGCGCCGGGCGGCGGCGAAGAGATCCCCCATGTCCATCGCGAGCTCGGACGGGAGCTCGTCTTCCCGGAACAGCCTTGCCTCGCGGATCTCGAGCGGGTTTTGCGGGGGGCGCGTCGGCGCGGCGATCCGGGCGGTGACGACGACCGTCACGGCGTGGAAGCGGACGTCGCGATCAGGCCGCGAGTACACGCCCACGACCCGTCCGAGCTCGACCTCGGTGACGCCGGCCTCCTCGGCGAGCTCCCGCACGATGCTGTCGCGGAGCGTCTCTCCCCATTCAAGGGTGCCTCCCGGGAGCGCCCAGGTTCCGGTGTCGCTGCGGCGAACGAGCAGCCACCGGCCGTCGGCGGTCTGAGCGGCGGCGGCGATCCCGACGACAGGTCGCCGGAGCAGCGCGCGGGCGACCTCCTTGGCGAGGGCGAGCACGGAGCGCGGCAACAGCGACAGGGGAGCGATTTCCATGAGAATTTTTGTGACGTGCGGGGAAAGCATAGGAGCGATCGGGCGCCGCCGGGAGAGGGTTCCGTGCGGCCTCGGCGGATCCCGCGGACGTCCATGAGCCGTGCGGCTCAGGCTCGGTCGCGGGAGAGAGGCAGGCTACGCTCGTCCCCATCATGGCGATCGTGCGGAGGGCGATGCGCGCTCCTGTCGGGTTGTACGGCTGCGCTGTCCGCTACGGCGTGATGGCCTTCGGGGCGGCGCTCGCGCTCGCGTCGCTCCCGAGCTGCTCCGACGAGCGGCCCCCGCCGCCGCGCCCTCAGGCGGGCAGCTCCACCAGCGCAGGCGCCTCGGGGGGAGCGCCGCCCGATATGGGCACCGACGAGGGGCCCGCGAATGTCTGCGAGTGCCTCGCGGCCTATGGCGGCGAGGCCGGGCGCTGCGGCGATTGCTTCAACGAGCATGCGTCCCGCGGTGGGCGCTGCGAGGCGGAGCTCGCGGCGTGCGACGGGGAGCCCGAGTGCAGGCCGATCAGCCTGTGCCTCAAGGGGTGCGGCCACAACAAAGCCTGCCAGACGGCGTGCGTGTTCCCGGACGATGCGGGCGCCGCTCACCGGATGTTCCAGCGGGTGCTCGCCTGTGTGTGCGCCGCGTGCGGCGCCAGGTGCGCCTACTCGGGCGCGCCGCTCGAGTGCGCCGCGCCCGACGAGGTGGACGGCGGCGGTGGAGCCGCGGGCGCCGGCGGGGCAGGTGGCGCTGGCGCCGGCGGGGCCGCGGGTGTCGGCGGGGTAGGTGGCGCTGGCGCCGGCGGGGCAGACGGCGCTGGCACCGGCGGGGCTGCGGGAGCGTCCGGAGATCCAGGAATCTGATGAGCCCTCCGCTCCCCTCCGGCGCGTGGTCCGCGCCGGTTCCCCATGCGGTAGGCTTGCCGCATGGAGAAACCGGTGATCTGGGCGGCCCTTCAGCTCTCCAGCCAGGAGAACGTGAGCGAGAACCTGGCGCGGGTCGAGGTGCTCGTCGTGGAGGCGGCGCGCCGTGGGGCGACGACGGTCGTGCTGCCCGAGAACTTCGCGTACATGGGCAACGAGGAGGGGAAGCGCAACATCGCGGAGGACCTCGACGCCGGTGGCGGTCCGATCGCGCGTCGTCTCGCCGACGCGGCGCGCTCCGCCCGGGTGACCATCGTGGCCGGCGGCTTCCCTGAGCGCGCGCACGATCCGGCGCGGCCGTACAACACCTGCGCGGTCTTCGGGCCCGACGGCCGGCTCACCGCGCGCTACCGGAAAATTCACCTCTTCGACGTCGAGATCGCCGACGGAACGAAGTACCGCGAGTCGGCGTCGACGACCGCCGGGGAGCGCCCCGTCGTCACCGAGATCGACGGCGTGAAGCTCGGGCTGTCGATCTGCTACGACGTCCGGTTTCCGGAGCTCTACCGCGCGCTCTCGTCCGCGGGCGCAGAGGCGATCGCCGTCCCTGCGGCGTTCACCCTGCTCACCGGCAAGGACCACTGGCTGGTCCTGCTCCGCGCCCGGGCCATCGAGGCTCAGGCGTACGTGGTGGCCGCGGCGCAGTGGGGCAAGCATCCAGGCGGGCGGGCGACGTTCGGGAAATCGTGCGTCATCGATCCGTGGGGTGAGGTGATCGCGCAGGCCTCGGAAGGGGAGGGGATCGCGATGGCGATGCTCGACCCCTCCTACCTCGATCGCGTCAGGGCGAACCTACCTTCGCTCACGCACCGGAGGCTCTGATCGTCATGTCATGGGGGTAAGCACTTTGTCCTCGCACCGGAGGTCGCGTGACGGCGCTTCCTATGGCCGATCTCTGCCGTCTGCTCACTCGGCAGAGGCGTCGCTCGGCTCCGCCTCTCCGGCCGAGGGCGGCGTGCTGCCGCGCTTGGACAGGAGGGCGCGGAGCTCTGCAGGCCTGCGGAAGCCGATGCGGCGGGCGACCTCTCCCTCGGTTAGCCCCTCATGCAGGAGCGCTCGCGCGCGCTCCGCACGCACCTCATCGTAATAGACGTGGGGCGATGACCCGAAGGCGGCGCGGAAGAGCCGTGCGAAGTGAAACTCGGACAGATCGAGGTCCAGCGCGACCTCGTAGGAACGGATCCTCTGGCCTGCTTCCGCGGCGCTGCGGATGCGGTCGCGGCCGAGCAGGATCCGCTCCGAGGTACTGCGCGGGAGCGGGGCTGCGGAGCGCAGTGGTGGCGAGGATCGCGAGGCGCCGGTCGCTGCAGCGCGCTCGCGCGGCGGCTGCGCGCTGAGGCTCGGCGCAGCGACGCCAGGCGTGGGGAGCGACGCCGGCCGGACGGCAGGCGCGCCGCTCGGAACCGACAGGGAACATGCGGCCGGCATGCTGTGGGACGAGGAGGGTGCGATCGGAGTCGAGATGGGAAGCGCAGTCGTCACGAGTACCTCTCCAGCGGTGTAAGGGCGGTGTCTCGCGGTCATCGCGGCCACCGGCGCGACGTATTGCAACCAGCAGGCCGCAAGCTGACGCAGCGCTCTCGGCTCACGCGGTTCGGCATTCAGCAGCACAAAATGCCGCGATTGCCCGGCAACCTGCTCGCGACGTCCGACGGGGTGTGGCCTGCCGTTCACGTGGCACAGGCGCCAGAGATCACCCGCGGTTGGCACATTGTGTCTTCACGACGTGCGCGCCGTGGCGGTCGCCTGCAGCGCGACATCCTCGCGGCGAGCTCATGACGGTCATTGGAAATGAATGCGGGAGCGCGCTCCCGCATCCAACGACGTCCGCGCGAGGCGCGGAGTCTCCGCGACCTCTCGAACGAAGGATCGATGTCAGACGTCGATCTCGGCGTTCGGCGCGCGCTCCATGATGAAGCGGAAGCGCGCCTGGGCGTCCTTGCCCATCAGCTCGTTCAGGATGCGATCGGTCTCGATCTCTCCCTCGATCACGACGCGCAGCGCGCGCCGGCGTCGGATGTCGAGCGTGGTCGCCTTGAGGTCCTCCGCGGGCATCTCACCGAGCCCCTTGAACCGCGAGATATCCGCCTTGGCCGTCTTGGGGAGCTTCGCGAGGACCCGGTCGCGCTCCGCATCGTCGAGCGCCCAGTGCGTCTCCTTGGCGACATCGATCCTGTAGAGCGGCGGCTGCGCGAGGAACACGTGCCCGCCGCGGAGCAGGCCGGGCAGGTGCCGGTAGAAGAACGTCAGCAGCAGCGTCGCGATGTGCTGGCCGTCGCTGTCGGCGTCCATGAGTAGAAAAATCCTTCCGTAGCGCAACTTGGAGGCATCGAAGTCCTTTCCGAAGCCGCAGCCCAGCGCGCTCACGATGTCCTGGAGCTCCTTGTTGCCGAGCACCTTCGATGTCGAGGCCTGCTCCGCGTTGAGCACCTTGCCCCGGAGCGGGAGGATCGCCTGAGTCCGGCGATCGCGGCCCTGCTTGGCCGAGCCACCGGCGCTGTCGCCCTCGACGATGAAGAGCTCGCTCTCGCTCGGATCGGTCGAGGCGCAATCGGCGAGCTTCCCCGGCAGGTTGAGCCGGTGCGACACCGGCGTCTTGCGCAGGACCTGCTGGGTCGCCTCGCGTCGCGCCTCCCTGGCGCGCGCCGCCAGGATCGCGCGGGCCACGATCGACTCGCCGGCCGTGCCGTTGTGGAGCATCCACTGCTCGAGCGCCGGCCGGACCATGCCCTCGACCGCCGGCCCAGCCTCCGCGTTGTTGAGTCGATCCTTCGTCTGCCCCTGGAACTGCGGGTCCTGGATGTAGATGGACAGGACACCCACGATCCCCTCGCGGATGTCGTCGGCCGTCAGCGTCACCCCCTTCGGCTGGACCTTCTTCGCGTCCATGAACGCGCGGACCGCCTTCACGATCGCGGCGCCGAAGCCGGACTCGTGCGCCCCGCCCGCGTGCGTGGGGATGCCGTTGACGTACGACTTCACGTACTCGTCGGTCGACTCGGTCCACTGGAGCGCGGCCTCCAGGCGGATCTCGCCCTCGCGCGCGACGTAGAAGATGGTCGGGTGCGTCACCGCCTTGCCGCGCTGGGCGATCAGCTTCGGCAAGAAGTCCGCGATGCCGTTCGGGTGGAGGAGCTCGATCGACTCTCCGGACGAGAGATCGCGGAACGCGATCTCGAGCCCTCCATGGAGGTACGCCTTGGCCTCCAGGCGCTCGCGGATGGTCTCGGGATCGAAGCGCCGGCCCTGCCCGAAGATCTCCGGATCGGGTCGGAAATGGACGCTCGTGCCGTGCTTGCGGGTGGGCGCGCCCTTCTTGAGCTTGCTGGTCGGCGCGCCGCGCGAGAACGTCTGCTGGTGCTCGAAGCCGTCGCGCAGCACCCGGACCTCGACGAGCTCGGAGAGCGCGTTGACGACGCTCGAGCCGACGCCATGGAGCCCGCCTGAGACCTTGTAGTTGTCGCTCCCGAACTTCCCGCCCGCGTGCAGCGTGCAGAGGATGAGCTCGAGCGCGGGGCGCTTGTACCTGGGATGGATGTCCACGGGGAAGCCGCGCCCGTCGTCGGTCACGGTGGCGCCCTGGAGATCGGCGTCGAGCGTCACCTCGATCCGCTTCGCGTGCCCGTTGATGGCCTCGTCGACGGCGTTGTCGACGATCTCCCAGAGCAGGTGGTGGTAGCCCCTGACGTCGGTGCCGCCGATGTACATGGCGGGGCGCTTGCGGACGGGCTCCAGCCCCTCGAGCACCTCGATGTCAGCGGCCGTGTAACGTGCGCCCGAAGCGGCGCGGACCGGGGGATTCGTGGCGGCCATGTTCAGCTCACCTCCAGCGTCGGTACGACGACGGCCGGCGGCACCACGCGGACGAAGCGGTCGCGTCGTGCGATCGGCTCGCCCTGCGTGCCGCGCTGGCCGGCGATTTTGCTCGCGGCGATCTCGAGCGTCTTGCCCTTCTCCGTCTCGACCGTGATCGCGTCGTTCGGCCCGAGGGCGAGCGCGGCGCCGACCAGGCGCTCCCCCTCGGCGACCCGCATCACGACCGAGCCCTTGCCCGGGCCCGAGAGCAGCGCGAGCTCCTCCACGGCCACGCTGAGCGCCCAGGCGTCGCTCGACGCGCAGAGCACCCGGTCGGCGCCGTCCACCGCGTGGACGAAGAGCACCTCGTCGCCCTCGTTCAGCTTGGCGAAGCGGCGCCCGGAGCGCGTCGACGGATCGCGGTGCGGCCGCAGCGAGAACCTGAAGCCGAGGCCTCCTCGGGTGATCGCCAGCGCGAAGGGCGGCTCCGGCTCGGCGGAGTCCGGGGTCTGCGCCGGGACGTCGAGCGCCCTCGGATCGAAGGACATCAGCGCGATCAGCCGCTCGCCGTCGGCCAGCTTGAACAGCTTCTGCACGGGATCGCCGTAGCCGGTCGACTGCGGCACGTCGTGGATGCGGCACACGTAGCACGCGCCGAGGTTCGAGAAGAACGCGACCGTCGACCGCGTCGAGCCGGCGACGACCGCGAGGACGCTGTCTCCCTCGCGGATGCGCGTCGAGGCGAGATCCTTCACCTCGCGGACCCGCTTCACCCAGCCCTGCGCCGAGAGGATCACGTTCGCGTCCTCGGCCACGATGAAGTCCTCGGCCTGGTACTCGGGCTCGTCGATCGAGCCGACCACCTTCGTGCGGCGCTTCTCGCCGTAGGATCCCTTGATCTCGACGAGCTCGTCGCGGACGATGCCCCAGCGCTTCGCGTCGCTCCGGAGCAGCCCTTCGATCCGCTTGGCCTCGGCGCGCTTCTCGCCGAGATCCTTCTGCACGAGCAGGATCTCGAGCCGCGCCAGCCTGTAGAGCTTGAGCTCGAGGATCGCGTCCGTCTGCTCCTCGTTGAGGGTGAAGCGCTTCATCAGCTTCTCGGCCGCGTCGGCCTTGCCCTCGCTCTTGCGGATGATCCGGATCACCTCGTCGAGCGCGTCGAAGATCTTCTCGAACCCCTCGAGGATCGTGATCCGCCGCCTCAGCTCGCCGAGCTCGAACTCGAGCCGCCGCGTCACCGTCGCGTAGCGGAAGTCGAGGAACTTCGTCAGGATCTCGTGCAGGCCGAGCCGCCGCGGCGCGGCGATCTCCGCGTTGTCGGTGGGCACGAGGCAGGTGAGGTTCACCTGCACGTTGATCGCGAGCGGCGTCTGTTTGTAGAGGTACGCCATCACGAGCTGCGCGTCGGCGCCGCGCTTGAGCTCCATCACGATGCGCACCTCGCCGGTCGACTCGTCGCGCACGTCCACGAGCGTCGGCAGCTTCTTGGAGAGGATCACCTCGGCGATCTTCTCGACGATGGCCTTCCGCTCGACGCCGTACGGGATGGAGGTGATCACGATCTGCGGAGCGGCGCCGCGCTTGCCGTCGCCCTCTTCCAGCTGCCACTCGCCGCGGAGCTTCAGCGAGCCCTGGCCGGCCGTGTAGACGGCCTCGAGCTCCTTCTTCGTCGCGTGCAGCTGACCTCCGGTCGGGAAATCCGGCCCCTTCACGTACGACAGCAGCCGGTGCGTGGTGAGCTCGCGGTTCTCGATCAGCGCGACGCACGCGTCGATCACCTCGCCCAGGTTGTGCGGCGGGATGCTCGTCGCCATCCCGACCGCGATCCCCTGCGAGCCGTTCACGAGGAGGTTGGGGAAGCGCGACGGGAGGACGATCGGCTCGAAGCGGGTCCCGTCGTAGTTGGGACGAAAATCCACGGTGCGCTGGCCGAGCTCGCTGAGAAGCTCCAGCGCGAGGGGCCGGAGCTTCGCCTCGGTGTAACGCATCGCGGCGGGCGCATCGCCGTCCACGGAGCCGAAGTTCCCGTGGCCGGCGATGAGCGGCGCCCGCATCACGAAGTCCTGCGCGAGCCGGACCATCGCGTCGTAGATCGCGACGTCGCCGTGCGGGTGGTACTTGCCCATCACGTCACCGACGACCGCGGCGCTCTTCCGGTACTTCGCGTCCGGACCGAGGTGCAGGTCGTGCAGCATCGCGTAGAGGATGCGGCGCTGCACCGGCTTCAACCCGTCGCGGACATCGGGCAGCGCGCGCGACGTGATGACACTGAGCGCATAGTTCAGGTACCGGCGCTGCGCCTCTTCGGCGAGCGAGGTGTCGGGCGCCGGGGGCGGCGGCGGCTCGCTGTCACCGGGCCGGCCGCCACGGCGGCCCTTGCGGGACGCGTCACCGTCGGACGGAAGGGAGGGGGTTCGAGACACGCGATGCTCCAGGGAGTGCGCGGGCACCGACGAACAGGTGCTCCGATGTTCAGGTGAACGCTAGCGAGCCTCGGCAATTACCCAGGGGCTCGCGCTCGGTCAAGGCTGCCTCGCGGGAATTTCTGGCGGCGAGTGCTCGCCTGCGCTCGTGCGGACCCTGGCATAGCGTCAGACGGCCGCGAGATCGACCCGAACACAGAGCAGCGGAGCGCGACCTGACGGCGGCGCCTTGATTTCGGCGTCCGCCCTTGAGACTCACGGCGCGCTGGGCTACGGGGTGGCGCCTTGTACGCGACAGGCACCCGTCCCATGCTTCGCCTTCTCGGCCGCAGGCTGCGGCTCGTCTGGCTCGGCCTCTTCCTGGTGTTCGTTGCAGTGGCGGCGATACGGCCCCGGCTCGCGGCAGCCCAGGTGCCAGGAGGCGCTCCTGGCGCGCAGCCGCCTCGGGGCGGCGCCGCGCCCCCTCCCGCCCCGGCCAGCGCTGCGCAGCCGTCCGCGCCGGCCGACGCGGCCGTGGGAGCCCAGCCCGGCGCCGGTACACCTGCGCAGGTCGCCGCCGACGCCGTCGAGCCGACGATCCACCTGGCGCCCACGGAGGCCGAGCTCGCTCGGGGGCAGCCGGTCGTCCAGGTCGCCATCGCTGGCAACCGGCGTGTCTCGACCGAGGACGTGCTCGTCTACCTGGGGCAGACGCGGGTCGGCAGGCCGTTCACCCCCGAGGGGCTGGCGCGCGACGTGCGCGAGCTCTGGGACTCCGGCCTGTTCGACGACGTCGAGGTCGACCTCACCCGCCGCGACGACGGCGTGAGCCTGAGGGTGCTGGTCCGCGAGCGCCCGAGCATCAAGGCGATCGAGTTCTCCGGCAACAAGGAGATCGACAGCGAGGATCTCACCGAGGCGCTCTCGGTCGAGATCAAGACCGGCACGATCCTGAGCTACGCGGCGATCCGGCGCGGCGTGCAGAAGCTCCGCGACAAGTACGCCGAGGAGGGCTTCTTCCTCGCCGAGGTCAGCTACGAGGTCAAACCGGAGCGAGAGAACCAGGTCACCCTCAAGTTCACGATCAAGGAGCACTCGCCGGTCACCGTCCGGCGCATCACGTTCATCGGCAACCACAACATCTCGGACGAGGAGCTCCGGGAGGTCATGATCACGGGGCAGGGGGGCTTCTTCGCCTTCGGCACCGGCGGTCCGTTCCGCCAGGACGCGTTCGAGCGCGACGTCCTCGTGATCAACGCGCTCTACTACGATCGTGGCTTCCTCGCGGTGCAGGTCGCGACGCCCAGGGTGATGCTCACGCCCGACCGCACGGGCATCGAGGTCACGATCACGATCAACGAGGGGCCGCGCTTCCGCATCCGCTCGCTCCGCGTCTACGAGCGCGACGCCGACGGCCGCGAGATCGAGCCGCTCGGCGGGCGCCGCGCGCTGCGCGAGATGGTGCGGGCCAAGCCGGGCGACTGGTTCAACCGCGCCGAGCTGGCGAAGGATATCGGCGCGATCCAGACGCTCTACCGGGACGCCGGCTACGCCAACGTCGAGGCGGCGCCCGACACCCAGCTCGACCCGGACAGGCGCGAGGTCGACATCACCGTCGGCATCCGAAGAAACCAGCTCGTCTACTTCGGGCGCATCGAGATCCGCGGCAACACGAAGACGCGGGACAAGGTGATCCGCCGCGAGATGGAGGTGGAGGAGCGGCAGCTGTTCAGCGAGACGAAGCTGGAGCGCTCGAAGCAGCGCATCACGGCGCTCGGCTACTTCGAGCGGGTCGACATCTCCACCGAGCAGGGCGACGACCCCCAGCACATCAACGTCAACGTCGACATCGGCGAGAAGCCGACGGGCACCTTCCAGATCGGCGCGGGCTTCTCGAGCGTCGAGAACTTCATCGCGACGGCGCAGGTCCAGCAGGCGAACCTGCTCGGGAGCGGCCAGTCGCTGTCGCTCCAGGCGCAGATCTCCGGCTCGCGGCGCCTCGTCGACGTCCGCTTCTTCGAGCCGTACCTGTTCGATAGCCCGTTCTCCGCGGCGGTGAGCGTCTACAACCAGCTGCGGACCTACACGGAGTTCTCGCAGACCTCCACCGGCGGCTCGCTCACGCTCGGCTACCCGCTCATCGAGCCGGAGCTGCGCGCGCAGCTGACCTACACGCTGGAGAACGACGAGATCTCGTCGGCCACGAATACCGGCCTCGGCACGGCAGAGGAGCGAGCCTCGTTCCAGCGGCTCCCGCTCTACAACCTCTTCAACGCCGGGCTCACGTCGAGCATCCGCCCTGCGCTCACCTTCGACACGCGCAACAACCAGCTCTTCCCGACCTCGGGCATTTACCTGCAGGGCTCGGTGGAGCTCGCCCACAGCGCGTTCGGCAGCGAGAACGAGTTCCTGCGGTACCGCGCCACGGGGCGGTTCTACTACCCGATCACCGACAGCCTGGTCCTCAAGCTGAACACCGAGGCCGGCATGGTGACGAGCCCCAACCCGCAGGGCGTGCCGATCTTCGCCCGCTTCTTCCTGGGCGGCATCCTCGATGTACGCGGCTTCGAGATCCGGGACATCGGCCCGCGCCTTCCGCTCCGCGAGTCGCTCGATCCGAACTCGCTGCCTATCGCGAACGGCGCGAACATCGGCGGCAACCTGATGTACTACCAGAACCTCGAGCTGGAGTTCCCGATCCTCGAGGCCGTGCAGATCAAGGGCGTCGTCTTCACGGATCTGGGCAACGCCTGGAACCTCGAGAAGCTCTACTGCAACGCCGCCCCCGCATCGCCGCACGACGTCACGAACCCGTGCTTCTCGGCCGAGCGCCTCCTCGACGTCCGCACCTCGTGGGGATTCGGGCTCCGGTGGTTCTCCCCGCTCGGACCGCTGCGCTTCGAGTGGGGCTTCCCGTTCAA
Source organism: Sorangium sp. So ce693 (assembly GCF_051521375.1). Taxonomy (NCBI): domain Bacteria; kingdom Pseudomonadati; phylum Myxococcota; order Polyangiales; family Polyangiaceae; genus Sorangium; species Sorangium sp. So ce693. Next base: position 6,740,986 of record NZ_CP150347.1, on the reverse strand, counting down.
GCGGCTGCCCTACGAAGAGACGTACAAGTTCGAGTTCAACATCGGCAACTTCTTCTGAGCGGCTAGCCAGCGGGCGCAGCAGGGACGTGCGCGCTCCCCGGGAGGTTGCCGGGGGGCTGGTGCGCGGTCGGGCGGACCCTACCCCAGAGCGTCCTGGATGGCGCGCAGCGGCGTCGCGGCCGCTGGAGGGCGATCGGCGCGGGGCGGATCGCCGTGGAGTCCGGGGGGCAGCGGTTGCTCGTCGGGGGCGCCGCTGTTAGGTGGAGATCCATGCGCCCGGAGCACAGCTCGATGGGGTTCCCCAAGCCAGGCAAGGCCCTGCTGGGGATGATGATCGCGATCGGCTGTATCTGGGTGATGTTCACCCTGGGCCTGAACTGGGGGGGCGCCGGCGAAGGCGTGCTCGAGCCGTTCCTCGGCATCAGCGAGAAGGTGCTCCACGGTCAGGTGTGGCGGCTGCTCACCGCGCCGCTCGTCCACAACCCGAGCGATCCCTGGCACTTCGTCACGACGCTGCTCGGCCTGTATTTCCTCGGTCCCTCGCTCGAAGAGCGCTGGGGAGCCAGGCGCACGCTGGCGTTCCTGTTCGGCTCCGCCGCCTTCGCGTTCGCGCTCCAGGTGGCGGTGGGCGCGCTCCTCCCGAAGATGGCGCGGCCCGTGTTCTACGGCGGGCTCGGGATGATCGAGGCGGTCGCGGTCGCGTGGGCGCTCGCGCACCGACATGCCACGGTCCGCCTCTTCTTCGTCCTCCCCGTGACGGGCACCATGCTGCTCGTCTTCATCTTCGGGATCTCGGTGCTCAACGTCATCGCCATGCGCGCGCCCCCCGAGGGGCTGATCACGCCGTTCGGCGGCATGCTCGCGGGTTACCTCTTCGGCGACTTCTCCCCGCTGCGCCGCTTCTATCTACGGATGCGCTTCCGTCAGCTGCAGGCGCAGTCCGCCGCGCTCCGCCGTGTCCCTGCGGCGCGCGGCCGCTCCGGGGGCGTCCCGCTGCGGGTCATCCCCGGCGGCCAGAAGGACCCCCCGAAGGACAAGCGCTATCTCAACTGAACGGGTCACGGAGCGCCCCGCCCCGGCCACGCTCCCAGGTGTTCAGGGCGTGGCGCACCGGCGGAGCTCTTCGAGCGTCTTCGCGCGGGTAAGGCAGCCGAGCTCGCCAGGGTCCACCTTGCTCCCGACGAGCTCCCGCTTGCAGTCGGATGTCCACTCCGACGAGAGCCTCTCGCCCTCGCTGTCGATCACCACGGAGGCTTTCCCCGGGCCCCCTGGAGCGGTGGACCCCACCCGCTTTGCCTCCGCTGCCCATGCGGTGCGCATGCCCTCGCCGATCGCGCGGCAGTCTTCTTCAGATATCGTCTTGCGGCAGCCACCGAGGACCGCGCCCGCGAGCACGAGGAGGGTCACGGCGGCGCGCAGCGCGCCAGGCGAGCGCCTGCCCGCGCGAGCGAGTGATTGGCCAGCGCGAGGCCAGCAGCGCGGCCTGCGCGGGAGAGCTGTCTTCGGTTGGCGAGCAGGCCAGCCCACGGACTAGCTGTCGATGAAGCTCTTGAGCTGCTTCGAGCGGCTGGGGTGCCGGAGCTTGCGAAGCGCCTTCGCCTCGATCTGCCGGATGCGCTCGCGGGTGACCTCGAAGTCCTGACCGACCTCTTCGAGCGTGTGATCGCTCTTCTCGCCGATGCCGAAGCGCATCCGGAGCACCTTCTCCTCGCGCGGCGTCAGCGTCTTCAGGACCTTACGGGTCTGCTCCGCGAGGTTCATGTTGATCACGGCCTCCGCGGGCGAGATCACGCTCTTGTCCTCGATGAAGTCACCAAGGTGCGAGTCCTCTTCCTCGCCGATGGGGGTCTCGAGCGAGATCGGCTCCTTCGCGATCTTCAGGACCTTACGGACCTTGTCGAGCGGGAGCTCCATCTTCTCGGCGATCTCCTCGGGGGTCGGCTCGCGGCCGTACTCCTGCACGAGGTAGCGCGAGGTGCGGATCAGCTTGTTGATCGTCTCAATCATGTGGACCGGGATGCGGATCGTCCGCGCCTGGTCCGCGATCGCGCGGGTGATCGCCTGCCGGATCCACCACGTCGCGTACGTCGAGAACTTGTAGCCGCGCTTGTACTCGAACTTGTCGACGGCCTTCATGAGGCCGATGTTCCCTTCCTGGATGAGGTCCAGGAACTGGAGGCCGCGGTTCGTGTACTTCTTCGCGATGGAGACCACGAGGCGGAGGTTGGCCTCGACCAGCTCCGCCTTGGCGCGCTCCGCCATCCGCTCCCCCTCGCGGATGTTCTCGTAGGTATCGCGGATCGCCGCGACGTCGATGTTGAGCTCTTCCTCGACCTTCTTCAGGCCCTTCTGGGCGTTCTTGATGGTCGATTCGAAGTCGTTGAGCTCCTCGCGGTTGACGTTGAGCTTCTTGGCGAGCCGCCCCTCGAGCGCACGGTTGCCCTTCACCTTGATGAGCTCACGCTTGAGCTCGCCTTTCGAGAGCCCGGTGCGCCGCTCCAGCTCCGTCGCCCCCGCCTCCGCCTTCTCGACCTTCGAGATGAGGCTCTTCAGCTTCTGGACGATCTTGTCGATCGTCCGCTTGTTGAGGCGCATCTCCTCGAGCGTCGTCACGAGCTCGGCTGTCGCCTGCGTCACCTCGACGTCGATCTGCTTGCGGCGGACCTCCGTCTTCACCTCTTTGCGCTCCTCCAGGAGCTCCGCCTTCTTCTTGTCGACGCGCTTCACCTTGTCGATGAGGCGGATGATGCGCCGGTCGGCCTCCTCCTCGTCGAACTCCTGGTCGTCGTTCTCGGCGTCCTTGATGAGCTCCTTCACCCGGATCTTGTGCTTCCGGAGCTTCTCTCCGAGATCGATGATCTCGCGGACGGCGATGGGGGAGTCGAGGATGGCGGCGTTGACCTTCTGCTCGCCGATCTCGATCCGCTTCGCGATCTCGACCTCGCCCTCGCGGGTGAGCAGCGAGACGCTGCCCATCTTCCGGAGATACATCCGGACGGGGTCGTTCGACTTCGAGTAGTAGTCGACGTCCTCTTCCTCGCGGTCGGGCGTGACGACGAGCTTCTTCTCGCCCGCCTCCTCGTCCGCGATGCGCTTCGGCGCGATCTTCACCTGGGTCGCGCCGTCGACGATCTCGATGTCTTCGTCGCCGAGGGCGCCCACCACGTCGTCGAGCTGATCGGGCGCGACGTCCGCGGGGAGCGCGTCGTTCACCTCGTCATAGGTGAGAAAGCCTTTGCTCTTGCCGGTTTCGACGAGCTTTTCGAGCGTCTTCCGGTCCTTCTCCGACCGCTCGGCCCGGATGCCCGCGTCTCCTTTGTTGCTAGGGCGCGCCCCCCCCTCGGCGTGCCCGCGTGTCGATGCGTGCCGCGCGCCGTTCAGCGCGCCGCCCCCCGCCGCCCTCGCGACCCCGCCTGCCCGACCGGAAGATTGCTTGGCCTTGCTCGCCATTACCTCATGCTCCACTTACGGCGACCAGCTCGCCGCGACCGACAAGACACCCAATGACTCCGATAAACTCTAGGGATCACGCACGTCGGGCCGCCACGGCGAGGCGACCCGGAACGCATCAAGGAAGACCGAGACCCCCCGCTCTTCGCTGGAATAGCTCACGCAGCAAAGCGTTTTCAGCATCAGCGTCGACCGCGCTCTTCTGGAGCTGGCTCACGACGGCTGCTTTTTGGCGCGCCAGGGCTTGTCTGCTCAACTTTTGTGAATTCTCCAAGAGCGTCGCCTTGGCCGTTGAGGCCGCTTCGAAGACAGGCGAGACCAGCCGTCCAGCCGCGAATGAATGGATCGGAGCCGGGACTTGCGCAAGAAATTCGCTGGCGGCAAGACCCATTTCAAAAGTGAAATTTTGACGCGCCGCAACAATCGCCAGGGCGACGTCGCCTTCGAGGCACTCCAGCGCTGTCTGGAGATCGTCGTCGGCCAGAAGCTCAGGGAAATCGAGGATCGCGCCCAGGATCTCCAGGCTTACCTCCTGGATTTGAGCGCGTGATCGCGCGCGCTCCCACGTCTCGGTTGTCTGTCCGGACGGGATCACCTCGCGGGTTGGCTGGTTCCGTGGGCGGGAGAGGGATTCCTCGACGACGCGCTCCAGCTGCCGGAGGTCGTCCGGTGAGCGGCCGCCGATCACGAGCTTCGAGGAGAGGCGATCGGCGTAGAGCTTCGCCATCATCCTGAGGTTCGGGTCGTCTTCGTCGGCGAGCAGCGCGGTCACGGCGCGCACGCGGGCGAGCTGCTCGGGCAGCGACGAGCCTCCGAAGGTGTCGCCGTCGAGCGCCTCGTCGATGAGGTGCTCGAGCAGGCCGCGCGCCGCCTTGACGATGCGCGCGATCGCCTCCGGGCCGTGCTTGCGCGCGAGGTCGTCCGGATCGACGCCGGAAGGCAGCACGGCGACGCGCGCGCTCAGCCCCGCCTCGCGGCACGGGGCGCGCGCCGCGCGCGTGGCCTTCTTGCCGGCCGCGTCGCCGTCGAACAGCAGGATGACCGCGGGCGCGAAGCGCTTGATGAGCTTCGCCTGTCCGGGCGTGAAGGCGGTCCCGAGCGGAGCGATCGCCTGGCCGATGCCGCGCGCGTGGAGCGCGACGACGTCGAAGTTGCCCTCCACGAGGATCGCCTCGCCGCGCTGGCGGATCGACTGGCGCGCCTGGTGCAGCCCGAAGAGGTGCTCTCCCTTCGTGTAGATGGGCGACTCGGGGCTGTTGATGTACTTGGCCGGCGCGCCGTCGGCCTGCGGCGCAGGGCCGGTGAGGCCGAGCGACGAGAGCTCGGAAGGGCTGGGATCGGGCAGCGCGCGTCCGCTGAACGCGATCACCCGGCCCATCACGTCGGTGACGGCGAACATGAGCCGGTGGCGGAAGCGGTCGTAGTGTCCGCTCCCCGATGAGCGCGGCACGAGGAGCCCGACGCGCTCCGCGAGGACCGGAGAGACGCCTTGCTGTCGCAGGTACGTGGAGAGCCCGTCCCAGCCGAACGGGGCGTAGCCGATCCGGAACGCCTGGAGGGCGTCGGCGATCGGATCAACGGCTCCATCGCCGTCGCGGAGGGGCAGGCCGCGCCGCTGGAGCTCCTCGTGAGCGTAGCGCGCGAGCGGGTGAGGAGCGGTGCCCGGCCCCCCGCGGAGGCTGTGCTCGAAGAACGTCGCGGCGAGGTGGTTGACGGCGTAAAGGTCGTCCTTCGACCTGCGCGCCGCCTGCGCCTCGCGCCGCTCGGCCTCGGTCAGCGACTCCGCCACCTCGATGCCGGCGCGCTCGGCGAGCGCGCGGACCGCCTCGGCGAACGTCCGGCCTTCGAGCTTCATCACGAAGTCGATGGCGCTGCCGGTCTCCTTGCAGCCGAAGCAATGATAGAACCCGCGGTTCGGGCTCACGTGGAAGCTGGGCGTCTTCTCCTTGTGAAAGGGGCAGAGCCCGGTGAAGGAGTGCCCTCGGCGGGCGAGGCGCACGCTTTCGCCGATGAGCGCTACGAGATCCGTGCGCTCTTTCACGAGCGCGATCGTCTCCGGAGAGATCATGGGCTGCCTTGGGGGCTCCGTGGGTGCGGGGCCCGCAGATCATCACGGGTGGACTCAGACGGCGTGGCGGCGTCCGCGCCAGCGCCTCGGCGGTACGGGCAGCTCGCGAAGCGGGAGACCCCCCAGTCCCTCGCGGCCTGTGTGGAGACAAGTGTCCTGTGCGGCGGCCGCACGTGCAAGGCGGTAGCCGCCAGAGACGTCACTTCGGATCGGGGAACGGAGAGCCGGGCTTCTTGTGGTCCGTGAGGCTCTCGTCGGGCTGGGAAGCCTCGACCATCTCGTCAACAGGCGGCGCCTCGGCGTGCTCGGCCAGGAAGCGCGTGTCTTCGCGTACCATCGGAGGGGGCGGATCGCCGATGAGCTCGAGCTCGGTGGCGAGCCACTGCTCCTCTTCGATGAGCGCCCGGCGGCGCGGATCAGTCAGGTCGCCTTGCCAGTGGTCGAGCTCGGTGTCGACCTCCTTGAGCCGGAGGCGTACCCTCACGACGTCGACGTCATCCTTCACCGCGAAGCGCTCGGTGAGGAGCAGCGCGGTGTCGTCGGCGACCTCGACGAAGCCGTGATGGACGGCCAGGCGGTGCTCCTGGCCGTTCTGGTGGTAGGTCACGAGGCCGGTCCGGAGGGCGGCGAGCAGCGGGAGGTGACCCGGGAGCACACCGAACTCGCCGGCGACGCTCGGCGCGGTCACGTCCGTGACCTGCTCGCGCAGCGCGACGCCGGTCGGCGTCACGATCTCGAGGAGGATTGTGTCGGCCATGGCTGCGTCAGGACGCCCTCTGCGAAGCGCGAGCCTTCACGTCCTCGATGCCGCCCACCAGGTAGAAGTCCTGCTCCGCGACATGGTCGAGCTTGCCGTCGAGGATCTCCTCGAAGCCCGCGATCGTGTCCTTCAGCGGCACGAGCTTGCCCTCGAGGCCGGTGAACTGGGCGGCGACGAAGAACGGCTGCGACAGGAACTTCTGGATCTTGCGGGCGCGCGCCACGACGAGCTTGTCGTCCTCGCTGAGCTCGTCCATGCCGAGGATGGCGATGATGTCCTGGAGGTCCTTGTAGCGCTGCAGCGTCTGCTGGACGCGTCGCGCGACGGAGTAGTGCTTCTCGCCGACGATCTGGGGATCGAGCATCGTCGAGTTCGAGTCGAGCGGATCGACGGCCGGGTAGATGCCGAGCTCCGAGATCGCGCGCGAGAGAACGGTGGTGGCGTCGAGGTGGGCGAAGGCCGTGGCCGGCGCAGGGTCGGTCAGGTCGTCGGCAGGGACGTAGATCGCCTGGACGCTGGTGACGGAGCCCTTGGTCGTCGAGGTGATGCGCTCCTGGAAGGCGCCCATCTCCGTCGAGAGGGTCGGCTGGTAACCGACGGCGCTCGGGATGCGCCCGAGGAGCGCGCTGACCTCGGAGCCCGCCTGGGTGAACCGGAAGATGTTGTCCACGAACAGGAGGACGTCCTGCCCCTCCTCGTCGCGGAAGTGCTCGGCCACGGCGAGCGCCGAGAGCGCGACGCGAGCGCGAGCGCCCGGGGGCTCGTTCATCTGGCCGTAGATCAGCGCGGCCTTCGAGATGACGGGGCTCCCGTCCGCGAGCTTCGACTCGCTCATCTCGAGGAAGAGGTCGTTGCCCTCGCGCGTCCGCTCGCCGACGCCGGCGAAGACGGACACGCCGCCGTGCGCCTTCGCGACGTTGTTGATGAGCTCCAGGATGAGCACCGTCTTGCCGACGCCAGCGCCTCCGAAGAGGCCGATCTTGCCGCCCTTGCGGTAGGGGGCGATCAGGTCGATGACCTTGATGCCCGTCTCGAAGACCTCGACCTTGGTCGACTGCTCGATGAACGGGGGCGGCTCCCGGTGGATCGGCGCCAGCTTCTTCGCATGAACAGGCCCGGCTTCGTCGATCGGCACACCGACGACGTTCAGGATCCGGCCGAGGCACTCGTTGCCGACCGGCACCATGATGGGCTTGCCCGTGTCGCGGACTTCCATCCCGCGCACGAGGCCGTCGGTGGAGTCCATCGCGATCGTGCGCACCGACGACTCGCCGAGGTGCTGGGCGACCTCGAGCACGAGGTTGTCCGGCTCAGCCGAGATGCTCGGGTTGCTCAGCTTGAGCGCGTTCAGAATCTTGGGCAGCTGGCCAGCCGGGAAATCGACATCGACGACCGGTCCGATGACCTGGGTGATCTTTCCAACAACCATGGAGCGGGAGTCCTCCTCGTACGTGCTTTGACGAGTCGCGGGGCCCACTAGCACGGACCTGCGCGTCCGACTAGTGCCGTCTGCCAGAAATTCTGCGGGATTTTTGACAGCCGCTTCGCTGCGGACGCGCGGTATCGGGCGTGTTTTCCGGAGGCTGGGCTCCGCACGGGACGTCCGGGGGCGACGTCCATTCGCGGTGGTTCTCCGGCTCCAGCGAGGGAGAGCAGGCGCGCGGTGGGCGCTCAGCGTCCTGTGGAAGCGGCGATCCGCGCAAACGCCTCCACGCTGAGCGTCTCGCCGCGCGCGTCGAGCGAGATGCCGGCGTCCTTCGCGTGCCGCTCGAGCTCCTGGGCGGACCAGCCATAAAGGTTCTTCCAGGCGTTCCGGAGCGTCTTGCGGCGCGCCGAGAACGCGGCGCGCACGGCCGCGCGGAAGGCGTCCGTCTCCTCGGCGCGCCGCGGGCGCCACGGCGTCAGCACGACGACCGCCGAGTCGACCTCGGGCCTCGGGTAGAACGCGCCGGCGCGCGCGATCAGGAGGCGGCGCACGTCGAACGCGGCCTGCACGAAGACCGAGAGCGCGCCGTAGTCGGCGCTGCCCGGGGCGGCGACGAGGCGCTCCGCGACCTCGAGCTGCACCATGAACACCGCGCGATCGATCTGGTGCGCGACGGTGGTCGCCTGCTCGAGGAGCCGGCCCGTGATGTGGTACGGGAGGTTGCCCGCCACCGCGTGCGGCCGCGCGCGGCCGGAGAGCGCGCCGACCCAGTCCACCTGCGCTGCGTCGGCCTCGAGCAGCGTCAAGCGGCCTTCCTCGATCGGCCCAGCGAGCTGCTCGCGCAAGATCGGGACGAGGTCGCGATCGCGCTCGATGGCGACGACGTGCGCGGCGCGATCGAGGAGCGGCCGCGTGAGCGCGCCGAGCCCTGCTCCGATCTCGATCACCGCGCCGCCCTCCGTCGTCGTGGCCGCCTCGGCGATCCGGCGTGCCGCATCGACGTCGACGAGGAAGTTCTGCCCGAACCCCTTCTTCGGGGAGAGACCGCGTGTGCGCAAGAGCTCTGCGATGGCCATCTCTCGTCCTCAGATCTGCGGCGGGTGCGCCCCGTCGTGGGCTGCTTCTGCGGCTCTGCTCGGCGCGGCCGCCGCGCGCAGCCGCACCACGCGCACGCCGACCCTGCGGAGAACGGCTTCGCGGCGCGTCTGAGCCACCCGCGCGCGGATGAGCACCGCCTCGGCCGCGATCGGCGCGAGCTCCTGGAAGGCCTTGTTGGCGGGCGTGGGGCCGCTCTGCCCCTCGTCGCCGTCGCTCTCCTGCGGTCGCGGCGCCTCCCAGGGAGGGCCGAGCCCTGGCTCGAGATCCGGGAGCGTCCACACCACGTGGACCGCCTTCCGCGAGAGCCGACGCACGGCCTCCGAGAGCTGGCTCAGCTGTGCGTCGGCGGGAGGCGACGCGAGGACGTAGACCATGCTCGCGCGCGGCTTGACGCGCGCGATGTGCGTGAGCGACTCGGCGACCGCCACGGCGGGATCGCGCCGATCCGGCTCGGCGCGCGCGGGCGACTCGATGCCGTAGCTCGCGAGGTAGCGGCGCAGGGTCCGTTCGCGCTGCGAGCGCCCGAGCGGCGCCGGAGCCGAGAAAGGCGCACGCGCCCGCATCGACTCCGCGCGGGCCGCCAGCCGATCGATGTCGCCGCGGCGCAGATCGTCGAGGCCGCGCGCGTCGAGCGGCCTGAGGTGCTCGATGACGCGCGCCGCGACGTCCGGCTCGTCGAGCTCGCTCCGCTCCGCGTCGTACGTGCCGCACCCGACGGTGAGCGCTTGCGCGATCTTCTGGCCATGCCCTGGGCCGTGGTCGGGCGCGATCGTCACGCGCGGGCCTGGCGCCAGGATGATGAGCCCGACGCGATCACCGCGTCCGAGGTGCCTCGTCGCGATGGCCGCGGCCTCGTCGATCATGACATCGAGCGGAGCCCGGCCGAGCGGGCCCGCCCAGAGCTCCACGGCCGCGTCGACGAGGATCCAGACCACATCCCGCTCCTCGCGCTCGAACTCCCGCACGAGCAGTGTGCCCCGGCGCGCGCTCGCCTTCCACGCGATCTTCCGGAACGGGTCCCCCGGCTGGTGCTCTCGCAGCTCGCGCAGGTCGTCTCCTTCGCCGCGTACGCGCCCGGGCTTGCCTGAGGCAGCGAGGAGGTGACTGCGTCCTCCGCGCGGCTGCGTCAGGTAGGGCATGAAGGGCCGCGGGAGCACCTCGATGCCGTACGGGTTCGCGAAGGTCAGGGGTACCTCGAAGAGGCCCGGGGCGCCGTGCACCTCGAGCGCGAGCCCGTGGAGCCCGTGCTGCCCGACGCGCGGCGTTCGCACGATGACCTTCACCTTGAGCCGACCCGAGGCGGAGACTTCGCCGCGGTTCGGCTCGATGCGCACGTCGAGCTGCGACGACGCGATGGTGCGCAGCTTGACGTAGCGAGCCGCGAGGGTGTCGCGGTTCCGAACCTCGGCCTCGATCTCCACGGTGCCTCCCCGCGCAGAACGGAGGATTCGCCGCGAGCCGCCCCAGAGCATCTCGAACCCGGCCGCGCGGATGCGCGCCACCGACACCAGCGTCACGCCGCGGGCGAGCGCGATCGCGACAAGGATCGCCCCGCCCCAGCCGACGATCGCCGGCTCGCGCGCGATGAGCCCGGCGCCCATGACCGCGACGCCGGCGATGGCCAAGTGGGCGGCGGTGCGGGTGGGGTAGAGCTGCATGCGGATCTACGCCGGCCGCGCCGCGCGCCTGTACCCCACGCGCTGAACCGCCTCGTCGATGACCGTGTCGCGCGCCTTGGGGTCCACGTCGGCCTCGGGTACCAGCACGAGGCGATGGGCCAGCGTCGCTTGCGCCATGCCGCGCACGTCGTCCGGCGTGACGAACGGGCGCCCGCCGATCACCGCCGCCGCCTTGGCCGCCTGGACCAGCGCGAGCGTGGCCCGCGGCGATGCGCCGAGCAGCACGCGAGGGTGCGTGCGCGTGAACGCGGTGAGGTTCACCGCGTACTCGTACAGATCCTCCTCGACGTGGATCCTTCGCGCGACACCCTGCAGCATGAGGAGGTCCTGGACGGAGAGCGTCGCCCGCGCCCGCGGCGCCTCGACGTTGTGCGCGCGGAGCATCGCCACCTCGTCCTTGTGCTGCGGGTAGCCGAGGCTCACGCGGATGAGGAACCTGTCGATCTGCGCCTCGGGCAGCGGATAGGTCCCCTCCAGATCGATCGGGTTCTGTGTCGCGAGCACCATGAAGGGCGACGGCAACTCGAAGCGATCGCCTTCGATCGTCACCTGTCGCTCCTGCATCGCCTCGAGGAGGGCCGACTGGGTCTTCGCCGGGGCGCGGTTGATCTCGTCGGCGAGCACGAGGTTCGCGAAGATCGGACCGGGGCGCAGCGTGAAGGTCCCTTCCTTGGGCGACAGGACATAGGTCCCCGTGATGTCGGCGGGCAGGAGGTCGGGCGTGAACTGGATCCGCCGGACCGACGCGCCCAGCGCGGCTGCGAACGCCTTGACCAGCGTGGTCTTCGCGACGCCGGGGACGCCCTCCAGCAGCACGTGCCCCTGCGCGAGCAGGGCGGTGAGCATCAGATCGATCGCGCGCGACGATCCGATGTAAACGCGCGTGATCTCTCGCCGGACCGCCTCGATCCGCTCCTTGGCCGCGGAGATTTCGTCGACGGCGACGGCCTGCACCTGGTTCATCGAGCGCCTTTGTCTGAGTGGGGTGTTGCGAGCTTCGCGTCTGTCGGCGACGGGGGCGCCGTCGCAGGATCAGGGGGCGCGCCGGCGTGACGTCCGCGCGACGGTTTCCGGCCGTCGGCGCCGCAAGCGGCGAGGACGTTCCGCACGACGTCGGCGGCGTGCATGAGCGTGGGCCTGGACACGTTCGCCGGTTTGCCGGCGACGACGGACGCTTCGACTCGGTACATGGTGCCCAGAACATCCTTGAAGGCCGAGAGGGCTCGCTCGTCAAGAGATCCCTCTCGCGCGACCAGCCGCGTGACCGTCTCCTGCGCCGGATTCGCCTCCAGGCCGAACCGCAACGACAGCGCCTCGAACAGGGCGCTCTTCAGCTCGAGGAACGCGAGCCCTCGCGGGGAAGAGGGGGCGGCGAGGACGGCGACGCGCCCGGCTGCGCCTCCCTGCGCGACGAGCGGCGTCGGGCGGGCGTACCGGGGGAGCGGGCTCCGGTAGGGCCGTGCGGAGGCGCGCGCGGTCCAGATCGCGAGGCCGAGGCCGGCGAGCGCCGCGAGCGCGAGGAGGGCGCCGCCTGGAAGCCCGTCGCGGCGGGCGTCCTCGACGGCGCTCGCGAGCGCCTTGACGTGCGCGTCGAAGTCCTTGCGGAGCGACGTCTCGCCGCCGAACGAGCTCTCTTCATCGAACCGGTTCGCGACGATGTGGAGCCGCCCTCGGCGCGGCTCCGCCCCATCCTCGTCGACGAGGTAGCGGGTCAGGCCCGAGGCGAAGGCGCGGTTGCCGGGGTACCTGAGCATCATGTTCATCAGCGCGGACGGGTCGCCCATCGCGAAGAGCCGTCCCTTGCCGACCTGCCCGGCGACGGCGAGGATCACGTCCGGCTCGCTGACGGCGCGGATCCGCAGCACGGGCGAGAGGTTCGGATGCCGGAGGCCGGTCGCGTGGTTCGTGACGAGCCGCTCCACGTGGCTGACGACGGGGTGCCGGCCGACGGAGTGGCCCCCGACGGTGTCGGCGACCGGCTCCGCGATCGCGAGGGAGGGTCGGTTCCGGAGCGCGGCGAGCGGCCGGGCCGGCGTGGGGATGCGCTCGATCTGGAACCGCCTGAGCGTGTCGTCGCCGCGTCCGAAATCGTCGATGATGGCGAGCCGTCCCCCGGCCTTCATGAAAGAGGTCGTCTCGTCAGCGTCGAGCGTTTGCAGCGGGTGGAGGACCAGGATGCCGTCCTCGGGGCCGACCTGGCTCCAGTCGAGCACAGCGACGGGGTGGACCCTCGCGGCCCCCAGCTCCGCGCGCGCGATCTCGAGAAGCTCCGAGCAACCCTCCCAGCTCGGGTCGTTCACGTCGAAGGCGGCGCCTGCTGCTCGGGCGGGCGCGAGCAGCGCCATCAGTGCGACCAGCGCCGCCAGGAAGGAGCAGGATGTGACCTGCGAGCGCACCGGCCGACGCCGATCTTTCCGAACAAGTTCGGGAGCGGAGCCGGAACCGGCTCCAGGACCAGAAGCAGAACCCGACCCTGAGCCTGAGGAACATGCGTGCGCAAACCACGCGCCGTGCCGCGTCATGAGCGCCGCGAACATACCACTGTCGGCCCGACCGATAACCTTGACCCGCCATCCCACATTGCTAGATTCGCTTCTAAGAGCGGGGTGCTTTCTCGCAGACCTCGTTCCACCAATTCAGCCGAGCACTCTACGAGGTGGAGGGGTTAGTCGATGCTTCCTCCGTTCATCATCGAGCAAATACGGCAGCGCGAAGAAGAGAAGGATCGGTCCAGAAGAGAAGAAATTCGACCGCGCCTCGAGCTGCCGATCGAACGCTACCCTGCACCTCGTCGTCTTCCGGACTCGGAAGAGGACGATCCCAACCGGGGCGTCATCATCCTCGATCTGGGCTGACGCCACGGGTAGCACGCGCTCCCGCGTGAACCTCCCGGAGACGCCGCTCCAGCAAACGCGTTCTGGACGACGTACTTCCCCGACACTCATCGTTTTTCGCGAATTCCACGAAGTTGACGGCCGTGCATGCACGCGGATGTCGGCTCGGCGCTCGCACCGGGCTCGTCCGGCGAGGACGGTCGGCGACCGGCAAGAGCGTCCTTGCGCTGGCTGCGGTGGCCCCAAAGTTGTCCTCCGCGGACGTGCCGTGCGCGTGCGGGGTTGACCCCCACCAGGATCTTCGCCTAGGTTGCGCCCCCACTTCTGGCGCCGAGCACTGAACGAGCTACGCTCGGGCGCCTCCAGAGCAGGCCGTGCACAACGTGCGCACGGGCTCTTCCATATCGATCGAGGTTCTACAGATGGCCGTTCATATTCGCCTCGCCCGCGCGGGCACCAAGAAGACGCCCTTCTACCGCATCGTCGTCGCCGACCAGCGCAGCCCGCGCGGCGGCAGGTTCATCGAGCGGCTGGGCACGTACGACCCGCGCCGGACCGAGATCCGCCTCGATGTTCCCCGCGTGAGGCACTGGATCTCGAACGGCGCCCAGCCGACGCACACGGTGGCGCTGCTCCTGAAGCACCCTGGGCTGGCCCAGGCGGCCGCCCCCGCGGACGCCGCGAAGTAGCATGGCCTCGTCGACGTCTCCGCTGGTCGATCTCGTCGCGCTCGTTGCCCGCGCGCTCGTCGATCAGCCGGACCGGGTCGTCGTGCGCGAGGTCGCGGGAGATCGCTTCCCCCGGATCGAGCTGACGGTCGCGCGCGAGGATATCGGCAAGGTGATCGGCAAGGACGGGCGCACTGCGCAGTCGATCAGGACGTTGCTGAGCGCCGCCGCGAGCAAGTCGGGGCGCCGCGCGCACCTCGACATCCTCGACTGAGGCGAGCCCGACGTGGAGCGACGCTACGTTCCGGTCGCGGATGTCGCCCGTCCGCACGGCGTCCAGGGGGAGCTGCGGCTGCGCCTCTACAACGAGGCGTCCGACCTGCTCCTCACGCGCCCTCCGATCAGGCTGCGCCTTCCCGACGGCTCTGCGCGCGACGCGAAGATCGTCGCGACGCGGCCCGTCGACAAGGCGCTGCTCGTGCGGATCGCCGGGATCGACGATCGGGACGCGGCCGAGGCGCTGCGCGGAGCGACGGTGTGCGTGCCGCGGGATGCGTTCGCGCCGCTCTCCGAGGGCGAGTTCTACGCCTGCGACGTCGAGGGGGCGCGCGTGATGACGCCCGATGGCGGCCTGCTCGGGCACGTGAAATCGCTCCAGTCGTACCCGACCTGCGACGTGCTCGTCGTGGAGAGGCAGGGCGCAGATTCCATCGAGATCCCGCTGACCGAGAGCTTCGTCAGCAGCGTGGACGCGGAGCGGCAGGTCGTCCAGCTGGCGACGCTGGAAGGCCTCGTCTGAGCCGCCGCTCCACGCAAGGGAGCCCGCCTCGGCAAGTTTGATGCGCATCGACGTAGTCACCCTGTTTCCGGAGCTGTTCGAGGGGTTCCTGGCGATCGGCATGGTCGGGCGCGCGCTCGCGTCGGGCGCGCTTGCCGTGCGGACGCGCAGCCCGCGTGAGTTTGGCATCGGCCGGCACCGGAGCGTGGATGACACGCCTTACGGCGGCGGCTCCGGCATGGTGATGCGCGTCGACTGCATCGTCCGCTGCATGGAGGCGCTCGACGAGGCCGCCGCCGAAGGCGACGCGCCGAACCCGCCTCCCGGGGCCGAGGCGGGAGGGGCCTCGGTGCCTCTGCCGCGCGCGCACCGGGTGCTGCTCACGCCGCAGGGGCAGCCTTTCCGTCAGGAGAAGGCCATCGAGCTCGCGGCGCGCCCTGCCGTCGCGCTCGTTTGCGGTCGCTACGAGGGGTTCGACGAGCGGGTCCGCGCGTTCGTAGACGAGGAGATCTCGCTCGGCGACTTCGTGATGACCGGCGGCGAGGTTGCGGCGATGGCGGTGATCGATGCGTGCGTGCGCTTGCTCCCAGGGGTGCTCGGAAACGCTGTGTCGGCGGAGCACGAGTCGCACAGCCCGGCGCTTTCAGGGCTCCTAGAGTACCCGCAGTACACCCGTCCCGTGGAGTTCCGTGGGCACAAGGTGCCCGACGTGCTGCAGCAAGGAAACCACGCGGCCATCGCGCGCTGGCGACGAGCGGAGGCCGAGCTGCGCACCGCCGAGCGCAGGCCCGACCTCTGGCGCAAGGCGCGGGGGGGAGAGCCGCCCCCGGATGAGAGCGGCGAGGTCCGGCGATGAGGCTCGCGCTGGCGCTCGTTCACTACCCCGTGCTCGACCGGTCCGGGGAGACGGTGACCACGGCGATCACGAACCTCGACCTGCACGACATGGCGCGGAGCGCGCGCACGTACGGGGCCGAGCGGCTCTTCGTCGTTCATCCGGTCGCCGCTCAGCGCGCGCTGGCAGAGCGGATCAGGGAACACTGGGTGATCGGCTCCGGCAAGCGCCGGATCCCGGATCGCGCTGTCGCGCTCGATGTGCTGAGCGTGGTCTCCAGCCTGGACGACGTGTACTCGGCGCTGAGCAGCGCAGGCCGGGGCGGCGTCGAGGTCTGGACGACCGCGGCGGCCTCGCGAGGGCTCCCGGTGACGAGCTACGCAGCGACCCGGGCGCGCCTCGCGCAGGCGAGCGATCCGGTGGTGATCCTGTTCGGCACAGGCTGGGGCCTCGCGCCCGAGGTCATCGCCGATGCCGACGTCCGCATCGAGCCGATCAGGGCGGAGGCGAGCACCGGCTACAACCACCTGAGCGTGCGCGCCGCGTGCGCGATCACGCTCGATCGGCTGCTCGGCGACCGGAACACCGGGTGATCCCGCGTGGCGCGCGGTCGTCGAGCGTGGATCCAGCACCGCCGCGCGCCCTTCCGGTCCATCCTCCTGCGATGAGCGAGTGCGATGCCCATCGTGCCGCCGGGGAGGCGAGCGCGGCGCGAACGACGCCCGACCGGCTGGTGCGCGAGCAGGCGCTCGCGCTCGGCTTCGATGTCGTGGGCGTCGCGCGCGCCGACGAGCCGCTCGGGGTCGAGCACGCACGGTATCTGGAGTTCGTCGCGCGCGGCATGCACGGGGAGATGGGTTACCTCGCGGACTACGCGGAGCAGCGGCGCCGGCTGGACACCGGCGCGATCCTCGAAGGAGCGCGCTCGGTCGTGTGCGTCGGCCGCAGGTATGCCCGGCCCAAGGAGAGCGAGCGGCGCGACCCGCCGCTCGCGCAGAGCGTCGCGCGGTACGCGCGCGGGCAGGACTACCACAACCACCTGAAGCGGCGGCTCCGGCGGCTCGCAGCGTTCATCCGATCGCTCGCGCCATCCGTGCTCGCGCGGCCGCTCTGCGACGTCGAGCCGGTGATGGAGCGCGTCTGGGCGGCGCGCTCCGGCATCGGCTTCGTCGGCAAGAACGGGCTGATCATCACGCCGGGGCAGGGGAGCTACCAGCTGCTCGGCGAGGTGGTCACCACGCTGGAGCTCGTCCCCGACGTGCCCATCGCGGAGCGCTGCGGCTCGTGCACGCGCTGCCTCGACGCGTGCCCGACACAGGCGTTCGACGCGCCCTTCGTGCTCGATCCGCGGCGCTGCGTCGCGTACCTGACGATCGAACAGAGGAGCGCGCCGGCCGAGGCGCTGCGGTCCGGCATGGGTGAGCACCTCTTCGGCTGCGACGTCTGCCAGGAGGTCTGCCCCTTCAACAGGACCGCGCCCCCGCCGCTCGAGCGCACCGCGCCGTTCCATCCTCTGGCCCGATGGGAAGCGCGGGACGTCGACGACCTCGTGTCGCTCGACGAGCAAGCGTTCGACGCGCTGACCGTCGGGACGCCGGTCCGGCGCGCGCGACGCGGCGGGCTCGCCCGAAACGCGACGATCGTCGCTGCGAACCGGCTGGCGAGCGGCGCGGAGGGCGCGGCCGCAGCGAGCGCGAAGCGCGCGCTCGTCGCGGCGCTCGCCCATGACGACGCCTCGGTGCGCGCCGTCGCCGCGTGGGGGATGAGCCACGCAGGAGGCGGCGAGCCGGCGAGCCCGGGCATGCCGAGGCCTGATGGGCCGATCGAGGATCCCGGTGCAGGTTGAGGCGCGCCGCCCGCCGCGATCGAGCGCGGCGCGGAAGCGCGGCGCTGCTCGGGCGCTCTTCGCGGGCGCGCGATGATCCGCTACGGTGTCCGCCGGCAAGGCGCCGCGCGCACGAGCACCAACGTGGATCTCCCCTCCAGGCTCCGAGCGCTCCTCGACGATCTACGCCGGCACGATTCCGTCCTCTGGCGGCGGGCAGTCGACGCCGGGGTGACCTACGGCCCGGACCTCCTCGTCCGGCACAGCCCTGCTTTGTTCGGGCTCGTCGTCGGGGCGGTGTTGCCCGAGCAGCGGCGGGCCGTCCGCAGGAACCTGCGGCTGGCGCTGGGCGAGCGGGGGACGCTCGACGAGTACCGCGACGTCGCCCGGGTGTTCATCAACTTCGCCAGCTGTCTCACGGACGCGTTCATCGCGGGCAGCAGCCGGCCCGATCGGCTCACCGGCCTGTGCGTGAACGACGAGCACTTCACGAACGCGTTCCGGCGGGGCCTCGGCGTGATCGTCGTCACGGCGCACACCGGCGGCTGGCAGGCCGCCGCGCCGCTGCTGCGATCGGTGCACGCCGCCGACGTGCTCATCGTGATGCAGCGCGAGCGCGACCAGCGAGCGCAGGCCATCCAGGACGGCACGCGAGATCGGGTCGGCGTACGGATGCAGCACGTCGCCGACGATCCGCTCGCGGTGCTCCCGCTGCTCGCGCACCTCAGGCGGCAGGGCGTCGTGGCCATCCAGATCGATCGGCTTCCGTCCGGGATGCGCGGGCGCGACGTCGAGCTCTTCGGGCGGCCCTGGCGCGTCCCGGAGGGCCCGCTTCAGCTCGCGGCAGCCAGCGGCGCGCCGATCGTCCCCGTGTTCACGCGGAGGACCGGCTTCATGGAGTACGAGATCTGCATCGCGCCGCCCATCTCGCTCCCCCGCAAGCCAGGATCGTCCGAGCTCGACGTGGCAGCGCGGCAGATCACGGCGGAGATGGAGCGTTTCCTCCGGGACAACCCGACGCAGTGGTTCCACTTCGAATAAATCAAGGATTTTGCTCCCCAAATGAGAAATCGCGCCGCCGTCGGGCACGCGCTGCATCGGAGCGCAAGCTGGGTTAAGAGTCCGCGCTGATGGCCCGCCTCCTCGTCGGACTGCCCTCGCTCAAGGGCGATATCCAGAAGTACAAAGATCGCTTCGATCTGGTCGAGCTCCGCCCGCTCGATACGTCGCTGCCTCGCGCGACGACCCTGCGCAAATGGCGCAAGGCGGTGCCGCCGGGCTTCGTCTTCAGCGTGGTGCTGCCGCGCGTGGTCGGCGAGCTCGCCGGCGGGCGCGAACTCGACGAGGCGCTCTCGGCCTCGCTCGAGGTGGCGGCCGTGCTCGAGGCGCGGTGCGTCCTGCTCCAGACGCCGGCCTCGCTCCGGCCGACGGCGAGCAACCGCAAGAAGCTCGCGGCGCTCTTCGAGCGCCTGCCCGCCGAAGGGGTCGTGCGCTGTTGGGAGCCCTCCGGGATCTGGGAGCGCGACGACATCGTCGCGACCGCGCGCGCCGCGAAGGTCATCCCTGTGCTCGACGTCGCCCGCGACGCGCCGCCGCCCGGGCCGATCGTCTATACGCGGCTGCGCGCGCTCGGGCGGTCCTCGTCGATGGGAGCGGCCGCGCTCGAGCGGGTCGCCGAGCGTCTGCGCGGACGGCGTGAGGTGTTCCTGGTCGTCGAGGGCGACCGCGCGCCGCAGATCAAGTCGCTGCTCGCGGCGGCGCTCGCGCGCACGCCCGATCGCTCGACGGCGTCGGCTGTGGTAAGGCCGACCATGCCCATGCCCAGCACCCTCGTCGCCGAGGACGAGGAGCAGTGATCCGCGGCGCGGCAGCCACCGCGAGCGACGCCTTTGCGGCTTCGGCCGCTCGGGCCGCGCTCGAGTCCTCCGGCAGCGCGATCGACGCGATCGTCGCCGGCTTCTTCGCAGCGGCTGGAGCGCAGCCCGACGTGCTGCTGGCGCCCGCCGTCGCGCTGGCGGCCGGTGTCGGCGTGGGCGCGAGGGCGTTCGATGGACGGGCGATCCAGCCTGGGCGCGGCGCGCCGCGGCCGCGCGGGTTCGTCGACGGGCAGAGCGTCCCGGAGGCCGCGCACGTCGCTGTTCCGCGCTCGCTCGGCATGCTGGTCCTGCTGCACGGCTACCTCGGACGCGCGCGGCTCCGTGAGCTGGTTCGCTCCGGTGTGGCCGCGGCCGAGCGCGCGGGCGCGAGCGGGCGCGCTGCGCTGCTCCGCGAGGTCGGCTCGCTGGGCGCGGTGGCGCTCCGGGCGCGTGATGTGGAGCGGGCGCTGCTGGCCGTCGGCGGGTCGGTCGCAGGGGGGACGCTGACCGCCGAAGACATCGCTGAAGCGGTGCCCGCCGAGGTGGAGGCCGTGTCGACCACGATCGCGGAGGGCGCGACCGCGCTCCAGGCGCCCTGGCCGGTCGGGGACGTGGCGCGACCGACGGACGCCATCGTCGCCTGCGACGGCTGGGGCACGGTCGCAGCGCTCGCCTACACGCGCACCGACGATGGCATCACCGTCCCCGAGCTCGAGATCGTGCTCGGCCGCGACGCCGTCCCGGTGCGCCGCGGGATCACGCGCCTCGCTCCCGGTACGCCCCTGCCCGCGGCCGCGCCGATCGGGATCCTGCAGCGCGGCGCCTTCGCGGCTGCGATCGCGCTCGCAGGCAAGCCCACGATCGAGGTGAACGTCCTCACCGCGCTTCTCGGCGGCACCGCGCTCGAGGCTGCCCTTCATGACGTCCGCACGCAGCAGGGAGCCAGCGCCGCCATCGCCGTCCTGCGCGACGAGCGCGACGCGCGCACGGCCAACCTCGCAGCTGGCTTCATGGCCGGGGCAGGGACGCAGCCGGCAGAGGGGTGAGGCGCAGCGGGCGTCGGTCGGCCGAAGCGGAGATCGGCCGGCCACGTGGCTGCCGTAAGCCGCCGCAGCGCGGGCCATCGAGGGCGCCGTGGAGGAGCGCTGATGCAGCGAGGCGCGGCGAGCCGCTGCGCAACGTGCGCTGCGTCCGACGCCTGCCAGCTCGCGCCGGCTGCATACGCCGCGTGCCGTCACGCACGCGGCGCTTCTAGGGCTGGAGATGGATGGAGGCGAGCCCCGAGAGGGGGAGAACAGAGCGCGGCGCGCATCCAGCCGCGAAGCGGCGGCCGACATTCAGGTCGGCCGCCGCGCCGACGCTGGGCCTAGAGCGCGACGCCGTAGCGCTTTGCGTAGGCGACAACGCCGATCTTGTCGATCGTGCGGATGTCGCGCGTCGTGAGGTTGAGCTTCACGAAGCGGTTGAGCTCGGGGACCCAGACGCGCCGCGTCTGGATGTTCACGAGCTGCCAGCGCTTGGTCTTGATGTTGGAGTGGGAGACGTTCTGCGCCAGAAGCTTCCGCTTCCCAGTGATGTCGCTCTTCGCCATGACGTCCTCGGTTGGAAGGGGCCCTGCCTCGGTGCCCCGACCGTAAATCGAACTAGCTGGCCGGGCGCACGCCCTGCGCGGGGGAGCAGGGGGGCTCGGGAGCGCGGGAAAGTGAAGGAAGCCGGGGGACATGTCAAGCGTCCTCCGGGGGTCACTGCCGCAGCGGACTGGAAATCTCCATCGGCGAGGTCGAGCGCGCGCTGTTGCCGGCCGGATGCAGGAAGGGATGGGGGAGGGCTCGGGTCGCAACCCGGCCCGGACGAGCCTCTCCCCTCGGTGTCCCCGACGCCTTACGCGTCTCCCGACGCGCGGCCTAGGTCAGCCACTCGCCGCCCGAGGGCGGACGCCGATCGCGCCCGTCCTTCTCGTTCTCGGGACGGCGCGAGTGCAGATCGATACGCCGGGCGTCGGCTGCCAGGCGCCAGGCCAGGATCTGGAACAGGCCGAGGCTCGTGATCGCGGACGTCGCCGCGAACGCAAGGCCCGCGGAGAGAACGATGACGATGTCCCGGGGCGAGAAGGCGTCGAGAAGCGCGAGCCGGCCAACGACCAGGTCGGCCATGAAGGCGAGCACCACAGCGACGGCAAGGAACGACCCGGCGCCCGTCGTCTCCGCACCCATGAACCCGGTAAGACTGGACAGGACCGCCAGGATCACCAGCAGGGAGCCGAGATGGCCCAGGTGTGGATCGTGCAGAGCCAGCTGGACGATCGCATGCCCGAACGATGGGAGCGTGACGAGGAAGGCGGCCACGAGCAGCCACCGCGCGCCGCTGTAGGCCCTGTAGCGAGACCGGAAGACGAGCGCCGCCGGGAGCGCTATCGCCGCGACGGCCCGGGCGGTCCCCCAGCCCACCGCGGTCCCCGAGCTCTGGAGGCCGATGACTGTCGCGATCGCCCCGAGCACCACCATGGCGACGGCGCGCTGCCGGTAGCTCACCGACGTGAGCGCGGTGAACAGCGCGACGATGCCCAGGACGAACGCAGGCGGCCCCGCGACAACGCCGTCCGGGCGGAGCCCAGCGATCGACAGGCCGCCGAGCAGAAGGAAGCCGGCGCCCACCGCGGCACACCAGATCCGCGCCGCGTCCTGAGCTGGACGCATCGGCGCCAGGTCCTCCATGAGCGCTTCGGACGCGAGCAGCGGCTTGGTGACGTGCTCACGCGTGCTCGGGGGCGCCGCCTCGACCTGGATGGCCGGGTTCGACTCGAGGCGCCGATCGACCGGAGCGACGCTGATCGACGCCGCAGCGGGCTCTTCCTGGGCGCGGTCGGCCGGGCTGTCGCCGGCTGTGGCGCCCTCCGGCTGCGCTGGTGCTGCCTTTTCCCGTTCGGCGATCGCGCGACGGCTCGCTGGCGGGCGGTCGCGGCTCGCCTCTCCGAAAGGCTTTTCCATTGATGGAGCTGGATCAGATCTCACGGGCGTCGAAGGGAGTGCTGCGGAGCTGACCGAGCAGCTCGGCTGAGGTGAGCCGTGCGACCAGGGTGCGCCCGAAGTCTCGCACGGCAGGGAATCCTTGCCCATCCATGGCAAGGGATTGCTCGTCCATGTACAGCCGGCGTGCAATCTCGATTTGCACGGCGTGGACGGCACGGTGCGGTTGGCCGTAGTGCGCGGTGCTGAAGCCCCCTTTATAGGGGTCATCATGGCGCACGGAGAAGCCGCAGGCGCGCGCGTGCTGATCGACCGCGTCGATCACCGCGCTCGCGGCGGTCGTCCGCCCGCGCGTGCCGGGGACGATGTCGGCCCGACCGAGCGCCCCCTCCGCGTGGCCGCGGCGGCTCTGGCTCGGCATCGAGTGCGCGCAGAGGAGGATCGCGAAGCCGAAGCGCTCGCGCTTGCGGGCGAGGAGCGCGCTGAGGGCCCCGTGATAGGGGCGATAGAAGCGGTCGAGCCGGCGCTCCACCTCCTGCCGCGGCAGCCGGGCGGCGAGGATGGGCTCGCCGTCCGTGGTCATGCGCCAGATGAGCCCCCGCGGGAAGGGCGCCCGGCCGCCGCCCTCGACCGCGTCGCCGTCGCAGTCGGCCTCGCTCCGGTTGAGATCGACGACCAGCCGGCTCATCCGGGAGAACAGGAGCGTCGCCCCCTCGGCCGGAGCGTCCTGGAAGAGCGCGTCGACGTACAGGTCCGCGTCGCGCCCGATGCTGCGCGCCGGCGCGATGGTCCAGGACAGCGACTCGGGATCCACGTGGACGCCCGCGTGCGGTACCTCGACGAGGACCGGGCTTTCCGCTCCGCGGGGCTCGATGACCTCGAAGGCTGACACCACGAGGCCCACTGTGACGCATTCCGCGTCCGGCTGGAACCAGGACGGGGAGGTGAAATGCCGGAAGAGAGAAAGACGTATTGCCGTTCGGGGCGTTCTGGGCCGCTCCGCTCCGGCCCGGCTTTCTGGCGCGCTCCGCCGCTTTCGAAGTACCGTTGGCCGTGGACCTCGCGACCTGGGTGGACGCCTACCTGGATCACCTTCGCGTCGAGCGGGCTCTGGCGCCCCTGACGCTGGAGGCGTACGGCCATGATCTCGCGAAGCTCGTCGCTCACGCCGAGGCGAACGGGATCACGACCGTCGACGGGCTCGACCAAGCGCTGATCGGCACCTACCTGGTCGCGCTCGGCCAGGCCGGGATCAGCGCCAGCTCGGCGGCGCGCCACCTCTCCGCGGTCCGCGGCTTCATCCGCTTCCTGCTCCGCGAGCGCAGTATCGAGCGGGATCCGTGCGCGCTGGTCGAGCGACCCAGGGTCGGGCGGCGGCTGCCCAAGGTGCTCTCGTTCGACGAGATCGCGCTCCTCATCGAGGCGCCCGAGCAAGGGACGTTCAAGGGGCTGCGCGACCGCGCGATGCTCCATGTGATGTACGCGGCCGGCCTGCGCGTCAGCGAGGTGGTGCGCCTCAAGCTCGCGGACATCGACCGGCGCAAAGGGATCGTGATGGCGCTCGGCAAGGGGAGCAAGCGGCGGCTCGTGCCGCTCGGCGAGCCGGCGCTCGCCGCCATCGACGCCTACCTGGAGCTGCGCTCCACGCACCCGCGCAGCGCGGCGACCCAGGTGCTGTTCCTCTCGCCGCGCGGCGGGCCGCTCACCAGGCAGGCGGTGTGGAAGCTCCTCGGCGGATATGCGCGCGCCGTGGGCATCGCCAAGCCGAGCTCGCCGCACAAGCTCCGTCACTCCTTCGCGACCCACCTGCTCGAGGGGGGCGCGGATCTCCGGAGCGTCCAGGCGCTCCTCGGTCACGCGAACGTCGTGACGACCGAGATCTACACGCACCTCGCCGACGACCACGTGCGCGCCGCGTACCGGCGGGCACACCCTCGCGCGTGAGCGCGCAACATGGCTATTTGCAGCGTTTGAGGAATTTGCCGCAAGGCTTGCTCGCCGCCTGCCCCGCTGGCTGAGCCGGGGGGATCTCGGTGAGCTGGAACTCTTGCACGAGCGGCGTTCCGGCCTTGACGACCACGCTCATGCTCCGCGGGAAGTAGCCGGTTCGCTTGACGCTCACCTTGTGCACCCCAGGGGTGAGCCCGAGCTCGACCTCCGGGGCCTGAGTCACCTTGCCGTCGATGGTGATCTCCTCGCAGGCGACGGGCTTGCAGGAGATCTTCACCGTCGCGTCGGTCGCCACGCCGGCGTCGGTCGCGGCGCCGGCATCGATCGGAAGCTCGGCGCTCGGGGTGCCGGCGTCGGCGGCCGGCGCGCTGGGGGCTGGCTCAGGCGGAGCGGGCTCGGCCGACAGCGCGGCGGGAGCTGCCGCGGAAGCGCTGGTCGAGGCGCTGGGGCTCGGCTGCGCCTTGTCCTTGCGGTCCAGGACGTACCACGCGGCGGCCGTGCCCCCGACGAGCAGCACCCCAACGATGCCCACCATCAGCGAGGCCGCCTTGCCCCACGGCGACCGGGGCGCGGTGCTGACCGCCGTCAGCGCGGGGATGCCGCTTCCACGGGACGGCGTCGGGCTCTGGGCCGAAGGCGACGGCGCCTGTCCGGCGGGCGCATCGGCGGAAGGATGCGGCGAGGGCGCGAGCGGCGGCGAAGGTGAAAACGGCGAGGGCGCGAGCGGCGGCGAAGGTGAAAACGGCGACGGCGACGGCTGCGGCGAGGGTGAAAACGGCGAGGGCACCAGCTGCGTGGCGTCGCCGGGCGGCAAGGGCGCGGGCGCGCTCGCCGCGGAGACGGCAACGGGCGGCGGCGCGGGCGCGACCGCCTCGTTCACCGAAGGGGACAGGGCGAGCGTCGAGCCGACCTCGATCGCGGCCGCCGAGAAGCCGCTGAGCATGGCCGCGAGCTCGCTCGCCGAGCGGAAACGCTCGCGTGGATCGTGCGCCAGCGCGCGCGCGAAGGCGCCGTCGAGCACGGGGCTCAGCGGGATGCCGAGCTCCGCGGCCCGCACGGACGCGGCGAGGCGTGGCGCCATGAGCTCGCGCTGCCAGGCCTGGACGTCCACTTGACCCTGGCAGGAACGCCAGTACGAGCGGCCCGTGAGCGCGAAGAAGGAGACCAGCGCCGCGGAGAAGATGTCGGCGGCCGGTCCCGCCTGGCCGCCCGGCTGAAGCTGCTCGGGCGCCAGCCACGGGGCGGAGAGGACGTACCCCTCCTGCGTCGGCAGCATGCTCCGCGCGAGGGGCGGCCCGAAGTCGGTGAGCTTCACGCTGCCCGGAGCGCTCGGGTCGATGAACAGGTTCGTCGGCTTGAGGCCGTGGTGGGGGACCTCGCGGGCGTGGGCCGCGTCGAGCACCGCCGCGAGAGAGCGGAGCATCGAGCCGACCTCCTCGAAGCCCATCGGCCGGCGTCGCACGAGCTCGCCGAGCGACGGGAACGGGATCATGTCCGTCACCGTGAAGGGCGCGGCCGTCGCCGGGTCGTAGCCGGCCTCGAGGATGTGCGCGGCGAGCTCCGGCGGCAGCCGGTTCGTCTCGGCCACGTACCGCTGGAGCTGCTGCATCGCGTCCGCGCGCTGGCCGACGACCGGCGAGTACAGCTTGAGGGCGACGTCGCGCGCTTGCGCCGTCACCGCGCGGAAGGTGGCCGTCGCGCCCCCGTAGCCGAGGAGCGAGCGGACCGAGAACCTCCCCGCGATGACGCTGCCCGGCGCGACGTTCGGTGCCGTCACGCGATCACTCCGCCGCGACCGAGATCGACTCGATCGATTGCAGGATGGTCTCGTCGGCGCCGGAGTTGTCGTCCTCGGGGACGAAGCCGAGCCCCAGCACGATCTCCCCGTCCTTCCCGGCGTCGCCGAAGATCAGCAGCGGGCCCTTCCTGGCCCCGCGGGTCGCGCCCTCTTTCTGCCAAAGGCCGATCTTCCGCCCGGCGACGTCCTTGATGTCGTCGGGCTTCTTCCAGTTCACCTTCTTCTTCGGCAAGGTCACGTTGATCTCATGCGCCAGCGCCTCGAGCGCGGCGTCGCGCTTCTCGATCGCCTGCTTGCCCTCGCCCGCGTCGATCTGCGCCGTCGCGAAGGCCGGGCCCTCGTCCGCGGCCTGCGCGATCGTGGCGCTCTCGGCCTGGGCGTAGGTCCAGCCCTTCGCGGGCGTGAACACGAGCGAGCTCTGGGCGATCTTCGCCCGGGTCGACGCCTCTGCCTGGCACTGCTCATCGAGCGCCTTGCAAGGCTTCGGAGCAGGGGGAGGCGGAGGCGGAGGCGCCGCGGTCACGGTCGGCGGCGGCGCCACGGGTTGCGGTGGAGGCGGCGAGCTGCACGCCGCGGCGAGCGCCGCCGCAGCGCCCAGCGCTAGGGTAGGCAATCGTCGGAAGAACATTGCGCCCGAGCGTTGCAGGACCGGACCCGGTACGGCAAGTAAAGAGCGACTGGGGGAGACAGCTTGCGCCGCAGGGCGCGGCCGGCGCCGCGCGAAAGGCCGATCGCGCCGACCGCGCCGGATCAGCCGCCCGGCGCGGTCGCGAGGCGCAAGGGCTACTTGACGACGGCGCCGACGTCCTGTTCGACCTGCTCGGCGACGCCGACCGGCACCTTGCCGTAAAGGCGGGTGCGCTCCGTGACCAGGAAATAGTCGGGCTTGCCGCTCGCGCCGGGGGGCCCCTTCACGAGCTCGGCGAAGCCGATGTCGCCAGAGCGGCCTGTGTACTCGATCCGCACCACGACCTCCTTCTGCTCCGGGGCAGCGGCCACGTACTCGGTGGGACGGAGGCGGTCGAGCTTGGTCATCCAGTTGCCGACCGTCTCGTCGTTCTGCTCGGGGCTCGCCGGATCGGCCCAGAATTTCTTGCCCTCGTCGCCGCTGCGCACGACCTCGCGGCGCTTGTCCCCGGCGATGACGCGCGCCCTGGCGAGATCGACGTCCTTCCACTCGTGCAGATCCCGCTCCAGGAGCCGTGACTCCGCGGTGTCGAGATCGCGGTAGATGTCGCCCTTGATGGCGTACACCTCGCCCGTGGCCTCGTCGCGCGCGTACCGGTCCGCGCCGCCGGGCGTCGCGCCGCCGAGGACCAGCTTTCGCTCGGCGCCGCGCAGCTTGACGGTGAGCGTGCCCTCCGGCTCGGCCAGGCCGAACTCGGCCGCGCGGTCGTCGCCGATGCGGCCGATCGAGCGCAGCGCCTTCAGCGGCGCGATCGCCTCGGCGAGCTTGTTGCCGGCGGCCACCGAGACGAACGTCGTCGTCTTCACCGTCGGCTCAGCCTGCGCGGGCGGCTCGTCGTCCTGCTCCGCGTCGTCTGGGTTCTGGTGCGGGTCCTTCGGCTTCTCGGCCGGGGGCGTCGCCTTGCGCTCCGTCGTGCCGACGAAGTAGCGGCCCTCCTTGTCCTTCTTCGCCTCGAGGACGACCGTCTTCGATTTCCCCTCGAAGGTGACGCGCTCGACGTCGTCGGCGCGGCCGGCCCAGACGGTCACGTCCGCGACCGAGAGGGCGGCCGCCTTCTCGTCGCGCGTCCAGGCGAGGACCGCGAACAAGGCCGCGACCACAACAAGGCCGAGGTGCACGAAAAAGCTGCGTTCCAACCTCATGCGCGCCTCCCGCTCGCGCGCCGCCCGCGGCGCGTGATGAAGAGCCCGAGACCCAGCACCATGGCCGGCGCCACGAGGATCGTGGCCCAGAACCAGACCTGGTCCTTCTCCTTCGTGTGCTCGATCCGGACGTCCTCGCTCGTCGTGATCTCCCCGGCGTAGCTCTCCTCGCCGCCGAGCCACCGGAGCGCGTCGAGCGCGAGCACGATGTTGGGTTCGTTCCTGAACGCCGCGTCGCTGAACACGTCGGCGTCGGCGACCACGAACGCGCGCAGCTCCTTCTTCTCCTTGTCTTCCCCGCCGGGCGCGAGCTCCTTCGAGACCGCCGCGGCGAGGTTGTAGGCGCTGCGCTTCTCGCTGTCGGCGTCGAACTTGAAGTTGCCGTTCGCGTCGGCGAACGTCTCGCCAAGCGAGCGGACGACGAAGTCGATCTTCTGGTCGCCGCCGTCGCGCTTGTCGAGCGACGACGCGCCCGGGAAGATCGTCGGCGCCTGCTGCGCGTGGCGGCTCAGCGTCGACACCGAGGCGTGCGAGGAGTACCGCGTCGTGACCAGCATCGCCTGGTCCGAGTCGTTGTAGCGCCGCCGCACATAGACCCGATCGTTCGCCAGGACCTCGGGCTTCCACGTGAGCCCCACGGCGCCGGCGAGCGGATCCAGATCGACCTTGGCGTCCGGATCGAGCGCGAGCAGGAGGTGCCCGCCCTCGTCGGCGTGCCGCTTGAGCGCCGCGACCTCCTCCGGGAGGAACGCCTTCTGCGGGCCGAGCACGATGACGACGCTCGCGTCCTTCGGGATCTCGCTGCCGAGCCCCTGGGCGAGCCCGAGGTCCTTGACGATGTAGTTCTGGGACTCGAGCAGCTTGCGGAGGTTCTTGGTCGTCCGCCCCTCGGGGGAGCTGGCCGACTCGTTCAGCTCGCCGTGGCCGACCGTCAGGTAGGCGGTGCGCTGCGGTCGGATCACCTTGAGCAGCACCTTCTGGAAGTCGGCGTCGAGGCTCTTCAGCTTGGCGCCCGCGCTCTTGATGTCAGAGCCGACGGTGAGCGTCTCGCGCGAGCTGTCGCGCGAGAGCACGATGACGCCGTCTTGCGTGACCTTCGCCTCCTTGGCGAGCGCGGGGACGAGCAGGCGATCCTGCATCTCCACGGTGATCTGCGGCGACGCGGACTTCACCTCGCGCAGGTAGCCCTCCACCTCGGCGCCGACCTCGTTCTGCTGCGGGAAGAAGGCCGTGATCTTGAGCGGCGCGGTCAGGCTCTCGGCGACGCGCTTCGTGGACTCGCCCGGGCGGGCCGTGCGGTAGTACGAGAAGTCCGCCTTGAGATCGAGCTGGCTCGCGGCGAACACGAAGAGCGCCGAGTAGACCGCGGCGAACGCGAGCGTCACGCCCGAGAGCGTCGCGGCGCGCACCCGCCGGCCCTCGATGCGCTCGGCGCGCCGCATCGGCGCGAGCGCCGCCTCGCCGAAGAACAGCGGCACCGTCGCCATGACGAGGAGCGCGATCCAGGCGACCGTCGTGGCCGCGTGGATGCGCGCGCGCATCTCGGGCGCGGCGCGCGAGGCGCCGAGCATGGCCTGCCCCGCGTCGGTCGTGGTGAAGTAGGCCGCCACCGCGACGACGCCGAGCGCCGACAGGATCGCGAGCGCGCGCTCGACCGCGCGGCGCTCGCCCGCCTCGCGCACCGCCGTCGCGAAGCGCAGCGCCGTGACGAGGACCAGGGTCAGGAACCCGAGCCCCGACAGGGCATAGCGGAGCCACTCGATCGTGGGCACCACGCGCTCGCCGAGGAAGATGGCGAGGAGCGCGCCCGCGTACGCCGGGACCATCCAGCCCCCCGCGCGGATCGCTGGCGCTGTGCGCGGCGCGGCAGGCGCCGGCTCGCCGGCCGGCGGGGCCTCCCGCCCGGCGTCCGGCGGGAGCGCGGAGCCCGCTCCCTCGCCGCGGATCTCGGCCTCGTCGGCCTGAGCTTGCTTGTCCTTCACCGCCACCTCCGCGCCTTCAGGGTGTGGGTCGCCGCGAGCAGGAAGAAGTACGCGACCGCGACGTAGTACAGGACGTTCTCCAGCCGGAGCACGCCGTTCAGGAACGGCTTCTGGTTGAGCGGGTAGAGGTTCAGCGCGCTCACGAAGTCGTTGAGCGGCGGCTCGGTCACGCGGGCGACGAGGAACAGGAAGCCGAGCGTCCCGATGATCGCCGCCCCGAGGATGACCGCGATGACCTGGCTCGCCGCGAGGGTCGAGGCGAAGAGCCCGATCGCGAGCGACGCGGCGCCGAGCAGCAGCACCCCGGAGTAGCCGACCAGGATGTGCCCGACGGACACCTTGCCGTTCACGAAGATGAGCAGCGGCATGTAGATGGTGATCGCCGTCATCAGCGACACCAGCGCGAGCGCGGCGAGGAACTTGCCGGCGATGATCTCGCCGTCGCGCACGGGCGCGGTCTTGAGCAGGATGAGCGTCCCGCTCTCGCGCTCGCCGGCGATGAGCCGCATCGAGAGGATGAGCGCCGCGACCATCGTGATGAACGCCGTGCCGTCGAAGAACTTGAGCAGCACCTCCGCCGACAGCCGCGCGCCCGAGCCGAGCGCCGCGACCTGGAAGTAAATGCCGTCGATGAGCAGCGCAGCGGCAGCGACGACGTACCCGAGCGGTGATCTCAGGTACGCGGACAGCTCCCGCCGCGCGACGAGCAATGTCCCTCTCATGTCTCGCCCTCGCCTTCCTCCGCCTGCTCGTCCGCAGGGGCCTTCCTTGGGTCGCCGCCGGCCCTCGCCCTGTCGGCCGCGGCGGACCTGTCCTTCGCCCCGGGCGCCCCACGCGAGGCGAGCCGCAGGAACACCGACTCGAGCTCGCGCTCGCTCCGCTTCACCTCGAGGATGCCGATCCCCGCCTTCACGAGCTCGGCGCACAGCGCCGCGCGCACGTCGCGGTCGGCCTCGACCGCGAAGCTCACGACGTCGCTCCCCGGCTCGGTCGTGGTGAGCTGCTCGACGGACGTGACGCCCTCGACCGCGCGCGTGATGTCGAGCGCCTTCGTCGCCTCGCCGCGCGCCACGCGGTAGCCCGCGCCCTCGGCCGCGGGGCCGCGCACAGTGAGCTCGACCCGGACGCCGTGGAGCAGCTTGGCCGAGAGCTCCTGCTCGGTCCCCTGCGCGCCGATCTCGCCGTCCCGGATCACGAGGATGCGATCGCACGTCTCGCTGATCTCGGAGAGGATGTGGCTGGAGAGCAGGATGGTGTGCTTGCCGCGCAGGCTCCGGAGCAGCGCGCGCATCTCGACGATCTGCACGGGATCCAGGCCGCTGATCGGCTCGTCGAGGACGAGCAGCCGCGGCTTGTGCACGATCGCCTGCGCGATGCCGACGCGCTGCTTGAAGCCGTGGGACAGCGAGCTGATGGGATCCGCGGCCACGTCGTGGAGCTGCGTCACCGCGAGCGCCTCGGCCACCCGCGCGTCGGCCGCGCCGGCGTCGACGCCCCGCAGGCGCGTCGCGAAGTGGAGGAAGGCGCGCACGCTCATCTCGTCGTAGAGCGGCGGCCTGTCGGGGAGGTATCCGATGCGGGACCGCACCTCGTGGGGGTGGTCGACGACATCCAGTCCGTCCACGAGCACACGGCCCGCGGACGGGAGCAGATCGCAGGCGAGGATCCTGAGCGTCGTCGTCTTGCCCGCGCCGTTCAGGCCGAGCAGACCGACGATCTCTCCCGCCTCGATCGAGAACGACAGGGGCCCGATGGCCTTCCGGTCGCCGTAGTACTTGTATAGGTCGCTGATTTCGATCACGGCCGTGCACCCCTCCGCGAAGGGAAGACTCTCCGCGCCGGCGATTCGGATGCCGCAGAGCGCGGCGGTCCAGGCGCCAGCGGCCCCTTACAACAGCGGGTGGCGGAAATCATTCCCGACGCGGCGCGCGGGGGGCGCTCGGGAGGGCGGTCTTCCCCTCTGACGCGTCGAACGGGACACTCGGTGAAGCGGTGAGCGTAGCGACCAGGACGTGATGGATGTCAGCCTGCTGCGCGGCGGGGTCGGCGATCCGGCAGCGCTCGCCCCGCCGTCAGCAGTGCTCGGCGATGATCGCCCAGCAGGCGTCCGCGAACTCGCGGTACGTCGATCGGTCGAGCGTCGCCTGCGTCACCGGCATCACGTCCTGGTGCTCCGCGAGCATCGGGCGCAGCGCGCCCTCGATGTCCGCGCTCGTCTCGATCCACAGGAACTCCTCGATGCCGTCGGTGATCTGGCCGCGGATGAGCCTCGGCACCTCGCTCAGCCGGACCTTCTTCGGGCTCCGCCGCGCGATCGACGAGGCGATCTGCTCGGCGTGCGCCGGCCACCGCTTGAGCGCGTTATGGAACGTCGAGCCGACGAGCCGGAGGATCTGCTGCGCGAGCATCGCCACGCGCGGGCGCTGCACGCGCTCCTCGTTCTCCGCCACCATCGCCAGGTAGTCGTCGCTCAGGAGCTTGCGCAGGTCGCTCGAGAGGATCTGCTGCGACTCCGGCGTCATCCGCAGATCCGCGACGTGCGCGAGGAAGATGTCCCGCAGCATGGTCAGCCGCGCCGTCACCGAGCCGGTCGGGGTCGTGTCGAGGATCTCGGCGAGCGGGTCGATCAGCCGGCGCCCGAAGGTGGTGAGGATGTGATCGAGGATCCGCTTCTGGTGCTGCTTGTGGCCGAGAACGGAGAGCGCGCGTGTGATGTGCGCCTTGCTCGGCGCGTCGACGAGGATCTCCAGCGGCTGGTCCTGCGCCTTCCCCTCGTACATGCGCAGCGACGCGAACATCTCGCGGAACGCGTCCGCCGCGGCTGCCCCCTCGCCCGACTCGCCATAGACCCGGATGACGAGCCCCGAGTCGGGGCCGGCGTCGAACAGCCGCCGGAGCTCTTCCCGGATGTCCTCGTCCGTGACGAGCGGCCCCGGAGGGAGCGATTTCCCGCGTGAATCCATGCGCCTCCAGCCTACGGCAAAGCGCGGCGGTCCTGAACCTCTGTGCCCCGAGAAAGCGAGCGCAGGGGGGGCGCGCTCGCGGTCCGGTGAGGACGTGCCTGCGGAGATGTCGTACCCCGCACCCAGGTCAGGCCGGCGTGGCCTCGCTGGCCTTCGTGTCTG
This sequence comes from Sorangium sp. So ce693, assembly GCF_051521375.1. NCBI lineage: Bacteria > Pseudomonadati > Myxococcota > Polyangiales > Polyangiaceae > Sorangium > Sorangium sp. So ce693. The sequence goes on along the minus strand of NZ_CP150347.1, from coordinate 6,708,058 downwards.
GAAGCGGCGAAGCCCCGCAGGGCGCGAGGAGGTGGAGAGGAGATGTCCAGACGCGGGCGGCGCGCTTACATCAGATGAATCAGATGAATCAGATGGAATCAGATGAAGACGACGGGCTGCTCCCAGATCGCGAGGACGATGCAGCCCTCGGCGCTCGAGACGCTATGCCGGCTGCCCGGGGCGTTCATCACGAGCGTGCCGGCGCGGTGGTGTCCGCGCTCGTCCGACTGCGAGCCCGCGAGCACGAGGATGTGCTCGTGGCCGCGATGGACGTGCTGCGGCACGGACGCGCCCGGCGCATAGCGCAGGAGCGCGGCGGAGGCGCCTGTGTCGCTGCTACCATAAAGGCGATGAATATCGACGCCCTCCCGGAAGCGCCGCCAGGGGACTGACTCCGGATGAGCGGCCATCGTTGCGACATTCGCAATGATGAATGGCAACTGCACAGGCACAAAATCCCGCGTCGCTGCTGAAAATGTAGCTGTCATCGCGAATCTCCCGTGTTGATGGAACCATGCCACAGCGCGCGGCGTCCACTCAACGGTAATCACGCGAAGTGCGCAAAATTCACGCGTGGGAAAAGTTCCAGAAATGAGGAGTCGCGTACACATCCATGGAGTGAAGAGCACACCGAGAACTCCTCTGTTGCCCGCGGCCGTCGTGGCACGGGGGCAGCGCTTCCTCGCCATCCTCCGTCCACTGCTCCTCTCGCTCTCGCTCCTGCCGGCGGCCGGCTGCAGCAAGGAGGGGTCGAGCGATCAGCCGCTCACGGTGGGCTTCATCTACGTCGGCCCCAGGGACGACTACGGTTACAACCAGGCGCACGCCGAGGGGGCCGCCGCGCTCGCCAAGCTGGCCGGCGTGAAGACCCGTGAGGAGGAAAACGTCCCCGAGACGGTCGCCGTGCAGAAGACGCTCGAGAGCATGATCAACCTCGATGGCGCGACGGTGATCTTCCCGACGTCGTTCGGCTACTTCGATCCCCACATCCTCAAGGTGGCGGAGAAGTTTCCGGACAAGATCTTCCTCCATTGCGGCGGCCTCTACGACGCGTCGAAGCACCCGAGCAATGTTGGCAGCTATTTCGGTTACATCGACGAAGCCGAGTACGTGTCCGGCATCGTCGCGGGGATGACCACGAAGAGCGGCAAGCTCGGGTTCATCGCGGCGAAGCCGATCCCGCAGGTGCTCCGCAACATCAACGCCTTCACGCTGGGCGCCCGGAGCGTGAACCCGAGCGCGACGACGGCCGTGGTCTTCACCGGCGACTGGTCGATGCCCGTCAAGGAGGCGGAGGCGGCCAACAGCCTCATCGATCAGGGCGTCGACGTCGTGACCGCGCACGTCGACTCACCCAAGGTGATCATCGAGCTCGCGGAGCGGCGCGGCGCGTTCAGCACCGGCTACCACACCAACCAGGCGACGCTCGCCCCAAGGGGGTACCTGACCGGCGCCGAGTGGAACTGGTCCAAGGTCTACACCGACTACCTGACGTTCATCCGCGAGGGGAAGCCGTATCCGCACCTCCTGCGCGGCGGCTTCAAGGAGGGGTACATCAAGATCTCACCCTACGGCCCCGCCGTCTCCGAGGAGGCGAAGAAGAAGGCCGAGGAGGCGAAGGCGAAGCTCACAGACGGCACGCTCACCATCTTCAAGGGACCCATCATGAACAATGAAGGCAAGGTGGTGATCGCCGATTCGGTCGCGCAGCAGCAGACCGACATCGTGCTAGAGAGCATGGACTACCTCGTCGCAGGCGCCCTCGGCTCCACCCACTAGAGCGGTGGCCACCCGCTTCGGATACGGGCCCATCTCGACGTTTTCGGTGCTCAGCGCCCTTCCGTGCGCTTCCGCGCCGAAAACGCCGATCTGGGCCCGTCTCCTGTGCGGGTGACCACCGCTCTGGAACGGGTATCGAACAGCCGTCTCCTGTGCGGGTGACCACCGCTCTGGAACGGGCATTGAGCAGCCGCTCTGAAACGGGCCGCGATCAGAGCGCTTCGAGGACGGCGGCGGCGGGGGCGGTCCAGCCGATGATCGCGCCCTGAGCGCGGACCATCTCCAGGGTCGCCGCCTTGAACTCGGGGAAATAGCTCTCGGTGGCGTCCTCGATCAACAGGCACTCGTAGCCGCGATCGTTCGCCTCGCGCATCGTGGTCTGGACGCAGACCTCGGTCGTCACGCCCGCGATGATCAGGTGGGAGACGCCGAGCGCCGCCAGCCTGGCGTCGAGCCCCGTCCGGTAGAACGCGCCCTTCCCGGGCTTCGGTACGACGAGCTCCCCCGGCGCCGGCGCGAGCTCGGGCACGAAGTCGTTGCCCGGCTCGCCCAGGACCAGGATGCGCCCCATCGGCCCGACATCGCCGATCCGCATGCCAGGAGCACCCCGGCTCCGCTTCGCTGGTGGGCAATCCGAGAGATCCAGCCTGTGACCCTCCTTCGTGTGGATGATGGGTAGGCCGTGGTCGCGGAACGCGTCGAGGACGCGCCGGACCGTCGGCACGATGCGCTGGAGCCGCTTGACGTCGTTGCCGAGCGCCGCACCGAAGCCGCCGGGCTCGAGGAAGTCGCGCTGCATGTCGATGACGAGCAGCGCCACCGCGTCCCGATCGGCGACGCGGAAGGGGTACGGCTTCGCCGCGATCTCGAGGGGCCGCGCCGTCATTGGTGCCCCGCCATCGCGCGGCCGATCTCCGCGACGTCGGCCGAAGCGATCGGCGACTCGTGGACGATGCGGCCTTCGCTCATCACGAGGACACGGTCGGCCATGGCGAAGATCTCGTCGAGATCCGCGCTCACGAGGAGGACGGCGGTCCCGCGGTTGCGCGCCTTCAGGATGCGGGAGCGGATCTCGGCCACGGCCGCGAAATCGAGCCCGAAGCAGGGGTTTGCGGCGACGAGGAGCTCGATGTCCTCGTCCATGCCGAGCTCGCGCGCCAGGACCGCGCGCTGCACGTTGCCGCCGGAGAGCTTGCCTATCGTGGCGTCGACCGAGGGCGCCTTGATGGCGTACTCCGCGGCGAGGCGCTCGGCCGACCGCCTCAGCGCCGCGCGGCTCACGCCCCAGCGGAGCCGCGTGAAGGGCGGCCTGTCGAAGACGCGGAACCCGATGTTCTCCGCGACGGACATCGCGGGGACGCAGGCGTTGCGCAGCGGCTCCTCGGGCAGGCACCGCACCCGGTGCTCCCGGATCTGCGCGCGCCCGGCGCCGTACGGCTCGCCATGGACAAGCACGTTGCCTGCCCGCGCGGGCCGCTGCCCGGCGAGGACCTCGACGAGCTCCTCCTGGCCGTTGCCGGAGACGCCGGCGATCCCGACGATCTCGCCGCGATGGACCGTGAGCGTCACGCCGTCGAGCGCCGGCCGCCCGCGATCGTCGCTCGCGGCGAGCCCCTCGACGCGCAGGATCGGCTCCCCGGCGGGCGCGTCGCCGCGCGCTGCGGAGACCTGCGCCGGCTGCGCGCCGACCATCATCTCGGCCATGGCCGCCGGCGTGAGGTCCTTGACCTTGCCTCGGCCGGCGACCCGGCCGCGCCGCAGCACCGTGACCTCGTCGGCGAACGCCGTCACCTCGCGGAACTTGTGCGAGATCATGAGCACGCTGATCCGCTGCTCGTCGGCCATGCACCGGAGCATCCCGAGCACCTCGTCGGCCTCCCCGGGCGTGAGCACGGAGGTGGGCTCGTCGAGGATGACGATCCTGCTGCCGAGGTAAAGCTGCTTCAGGATCTCGAGCTTCTGCTTCTCGCCCGCGGCGAGCGCGCGGACGGTCCGCTCCGGATCGAGCCGGAAGGGCATGCGCGCCATGAACGCGCGGATCGCCTCGCGCTCCTTGCGCCAGTCGATCACGAGGGGGAGCGAGGCCCGCGCGAGCACGAGGTTCTCGGCGACCGTCATGTTCATGACGAGGGTGAAGTGCTGGTAGACCATGCCGATCCCCAGCGCCTGCGCGTCGCGCGGGCTCCTGATGGACAGGGCCGCGTCGCCGACCCTCACCTCGCCGGCGTCGGCCTGGTGATAGCCCATGATGCACTTGACCAGCGTGCTCTTGCCGGCGCCGTTCTCGCCGAGGAGCGCGTGGAAGCTCCCGGGCGCCAGGCGCAGCGAGACGTCGTCGAGCGCGAGCAGCGGCCCGAACCGCTTCGTGATCCCCGCGGCGGAGAGCGCCGGCGGCGGCGTGGCGGGGCTGGGTTCCCGGGCGGCGGCGCGGGGCGGCCTCGCCGCGGGGCTCGAGAAGACGCGTGGGTCCATGGTCACGAGAGCGCCTCCAGCAGCGCGGCGGAGGTCGAGACCGCGCCGAACACGCCGTTCTGCATCTTGATCATCTTCAGCGCGGCGGCGTGGTTGCCAGGGTCCGTGGCCGCGCAGCAGTCGGAGAGCAGCAGGCACTCGTAGCCGCGGTCGTTCGCCTCGCGCAGGGTGGTGTGCACGCAGACGTCCGTCGTGATCCCCGTGAGGATCAGGTTCTCGATGCGGCGCTGGCGGAGGATGAGATCGAGATCCGTCGCGCAGAACGAGCCCTTGCCCGGTTTGTCGATGATCGGCTCTCCGGGCAGGGGCGCGAGCTCCGGGATGAGCTCCCACCCCGGCTCTCCGCGGACGAGCACCCGCCCGCACGGCCCGGGATCGCCGATGCCCACGCCCGTTCCGCGACCGCCGTCGGTCCGGCGGGAGCGCCACCGCTTGTTCGCCGGCAGATCGGAGAGGTCCGGCCGGTGGCCCTCGCGCGTGTGCAGGACGTGATAGCCGCGGCGGCGCAGCTCCGCGAGCGTGCGCTGGATCGGCGCGATGCACGCCCGCGTCAGGGAGATGTCGTAGCCGAGCAGGTCGATGTACCCGCCCTTCCCGCAGAAGTCGGTCTGCATGTCGATGACGATCAGGGCCGTCGTCTCGGGGCGGAGCGCGCCGTTGTAAGGCCAGGCGTAGGGATCAGCGGCCACGTAGGGCATCGGTCGAGTCCTCCTGTCATTCAGCGTTTCGCTCGTCTCGTGCGGTTCGCTCGTCTCGCGGGGCTCGCTCCTTTCGTTCGTCTCGTACGGTCCACTCGGTTCACACGGTTCGCTCAGCGCGCGCCGCCTCGCGCGATCAACGCGCGAGCGTGAGCTCGGCGGGCTGATCGCGCAGGGTCTGGGTCGCGGAGCTCGCCACGACCATGATGGCCAGCGTCACGATGTACGGCGCGGCGTTGAAGAGGTGGTATCCCCAGGTGATGCCCACGGACTGGAGCGCCGGCCCGAGGGCGCTCGCGCCGCCGAAGAGCAGCGAAGCGAAGAGGCAGCGCACCGGGTTCCAGCGCGCGAAGATGACGAGGGCGACGGCCATGAGCCCCTGTCCGCTCGAGAGGCCCTCGTTCCAGCTGCCAGGGTAGAAGAGCGAGAGGAACGAGCCGCCGACGCCGGCGAGGAAGCCGCCGGCCATGGTAGCGCGCCGCCGGACCAGGTTCACGTCGACCCCCATCGCGCGGGCGCTGTCGGCGCTCTCGCCCACGGTGCGGAGCACGAGCCCGAAGCGGGTGCGGTTCAGCGCCCAGAGCAGGAGCGGGGCGAGCGCGGCCCCGATGAGGAAGAGCGCGTTCACCTGGAGCGCGGAGCGGACCTGAGGGAGATCGCTGAAGAAGCCGAGCGATATCGCGGGCAGGCGGGGCGCCGTCGGCTGGATGAGCGGCTTGCCGAGGAAGAAGGCGAGGCCGACGCCGAAGAGCATGAGCGCGATGCCGACGGCGATGTCGTTGACGCGCGGCTTCGAGCAAAGCCACGCGTGCAGCGCGCCGAGCGCGGCGCCGATGGCGCCGGCGGCGAGCACGCCGAGCCAGGCAGAGCCCGTGAGGTAAGAGACGCCATAACCTCCCATCGCGCCCATGACGAGCGTGCCCTCCAGGCCGAGGTTCACGCGGCCGCTCTTCTCGGTGAGGCACTCGCCGAGGCTCACGAAGAGGAATGGCGTGCTGATGCGGATGGCCCCGGCGGCGACCGCGAGGGGGATGCCCCAGAGACCCAGTGCAGTTGCGTCGCTCATCATGCCACCGAAGGCGCCGGAGCCGCCTGACGGACCTTGGGCTCGCGGGCAGCGAGGGAACGGCCGTAAAGCGTCTCGCTCGCGAGGATCGCGATGAACAGGATCCCCTGGAGCACGCTCACCGTCGCGTCGGGGAGCCGCGCCGTCCGCTGCAGCAGCCCGCCGCTCGCGCCGATGCCGCCGAGCAGGAGGGAGACCGGTATGATCGCGAGCGGGTTGTGGCGCGCGATGAACGCGACGAGGATGCCGGTGTAGCCATAACCGCTGATCAGCGACGCGTTGGCCCGGCCGTGGACCGCCGCGACCTCCACCATGCCGGCGAGCCCAGCGCACGCTCCGGCGAGCGTGCAGGTGAGCACGACGAGGCGCTTGACCGGCAGTCCGGCGAGGAGCGCCGCGCGGACGTTGCCGCCGCTCATCGCCGCGCCGAAGCCGAACGTCGTCCGGTGCATCAGCACATAACAGAGCGCGCAGGCGAGCACCCCGTAGGCGAGGCCCCAGTGGACCTCGAGGCCGGGCAGGCTCCCCAGCGCGTTCTCGGCGCCGATGGAGGCGGTCGAGGGCTTGTTGAGGCTCGCCGGGTCGCGCAGCGCGCCCTCGACGAGGTGGTTCAGGATCGCGATCCCGATGTAGTTGAGGAGCAGGCTGCTGATCGTCTCGCTCACGCCGCGGTAGACGCGCAGCGCGCCGGCGAGGCCGATCCAGAGCGCCCCGGCGGCGAGCCCGGAGACGAGCATCGCGGCGAGCACGGCGGCGGGCGGCGCGCCCCACGCCCGTGAGGCCAGCGCCGCCGACGCGGCCGAGAGCCCGCCCATGACGAGCGCGCCCTCGCCGCCGATGACGATCAGGCCGAGGCGTGCCGGCAGCGCCGTGCAGAGCGCGGTCAGCATGAGCGGCGCGGCCCGAAGGAGGGTGTTCTGGAACGAGAACCACGTGCCGAAGGCGCCGCGGACCATGTCGTGATAGACGCTCAAAGGGTTCGCCCCCTGGGCGGCCACGAACGCGCCGAACACGAGGAGCGAGGCCGCGAGGGCCCCGAGGGGGATGGCGATCGCTTCGGTCGTCTCACGCCCGAGCGGCCCGTGCGAGATGACTTTCACGCTGCCGAGGATAAGGCATCCATTATTTCCACACGTTTTCGGGGAGCTTGCTGGTCGTGACAGGACGGACAAGAGGGGCGCCTCGCGCCCGGACAACCCGCCCGGCCGGCGAGCGGCGCGCCCTTGTCATGACGTGCGACACCACGGGGGCCCACCGGGTCGAGTGATGCTGTCGTGTAGTGGCGGCGCTGCGATGTGGCGGTAACGCTGCGATGTGGTGGCCGCGGCGACCGCGAACGGTTCGCACAGCGCGGCGGTCTCCGCCTTGCACTCGCCGTCGCCTGCCGGTGAGTTTGCTTGGCGATCATTGCGTAGACGGCGAAGAAAGCGGCGAGCGCTCGCGCGCCTGAAAGATCCGGGAACGCCGAGGTCCGCGCCGTGCGGCCCCGGCGAGTTTCGTTCCTGTGCCCACGTGCACAGCGCGCCGCGCAGAGGACCGCCGATCGATCCCACCCGCAAACCCCTGATTGGAGGTAATGCTGTCATGCGGTTCGAACGATCGATTTTGTTCCTGCTCGGCGCTGGCGTCCTCATGGCGTCTCGCCCGGCGGTGTCGGCGGACCTGACCTGCTCGTCGAGCGCGACCCTGGAGGCGCTCGTGACGTGCATTCGCGATCAGATGCCCGGCAGGGACTCAGGCATCTTCGTCACCCCGAGCTCGACGCAGCTGAGCGCGTGGCGGGGCGTCGTTCGCGCCATGATGGGCGGCAGCTGCAATATAGTGCTTCCGTCCAGCCTGTCGTCGTCAGCGCGGATCCGGCTCCTCCGCGACGTCGATAATGGACGAAGATACTGTGTGCTCATGGAGGTCGGCGATCGGAACAGCGACGGAGTCGTCGATCTCGGGCTGGGCACGTTCATCGTGGACGCGGCTGCGGAGCGAGAGCTCGCTCATTCGGCGCCGCATGCGACAGCGGACCTGGAGACGGAGATCCAGGCCGTCAGCATCTTCAAGGCGACGAGATCCCGCAGCTTCCTGATGGCCGGCGCTCACCGCGATGCGAGCTTCACCGACAGCGCTTGCCAGAGCTCGACCATGATCTCGGACGTGGCCCACAACGTGACGAACGCGTTTCACGCGACCTATCTGGAGCTCGCGGCCTTTTACGGATCCAAGCCCTGGTGGGCCGTTCAGTGGCATGGCATGGCGAGAGACACCTGCGCGGAGGACGTGTTCGCCTCGCACGGCATGGATGTCGCCCCCGTCTCGGGTGACAAGATACTGGAGCTCAGGCGCAACCTGCTGGCCGACAAGCCCACCTGGCGGGTCGGTGTTCCCGGCAGCAGCGATTGTTCTCTGAACGCGACGACCAACGTTCAAGGCAGGCTCCTCAACCTCGTCTCGTCGAGCCAGGTCTGTGGTCGCTCCGCCGCGAGCTATAGCGGACGCTTCGTGCACATCGAGCAAGATCCGGCCTTCCGCCTCGCCGACTACTGGATCAATGCGGTCAAAGCCACCTGGCCCTGAGCGCCGCTCCTCGGCCGCGAGCTGCGGAGCAAGCCTGATGATGACAATGAAGATCATACGGGCCTCGCTCGCGCGCTCGAGTTGTCCGCACCGTGGAAGATGCCCGGTGCATTTCGCGTCGCGTTAACACTGCCCGGATGATCGGTGACGCGGGAAGAGGGGTTTTCCCCGGAAACGACGGAATCTTCCACCGGTAACGAAGTGAATGCATTGCCATTGGTACGGTGACGTGTGGTCGCGAACCGCATATGCTCGCCGTCATGACATTGCCCCTTATCCCACTACGCTCTCTGGGTGTCGTCGCTGCCGGTGCCGTCCTCGTCGCCGCGACAGCCGCGTCGTGCGGTGGAGGTAGCTCGAGCTCGTCCTCGTCGGATGGCGGCTCGGGGCCTGGCGGCGCCGGAGCCGGAACGGGAACTGGAGCTGGAACAAGCCAGGGCCCAGCGAGCAGCTCGTCGTCAGCGGCGGGCACCGGCGGCGCTCCGCCCGCGGTCGGCTCCGGCGGCGGCGAAGGCGGCGGCCCGCCGGCGCACGTGCCGGGCGAGCCGATCTCCATCCCGGCTCAGGCGTGGAGCAGGGGTATCACGGACGGCGTCTACGAGGACGGCGCGCCCATCGGCGGCTTCGGCGCCGGGACGATCACGTGGCGGTTCGACGGAAGGTTCTACAAGGGTCGCCTCGATATCGGGAGCAGCGACCAGAACGTCGACAACAACGCGGGCTTCTTCATGTACCAGAAGGCCGAAGGGGGCGACGCGCAGACGAAGCGCCTCGATAAAGACGGCCTGGGCCAGGGGCAGGCGACGTACTCCTCGCTCTTTCCGCGCTCGTGGGTCGATTACCACGGCGCGGCATTTCCCTGCAAAGCGAAGGTCGAACAATACAGCCCCATCATCCCGGGCGACTACAAGAAGACCAGCTATCCGGTCGGCGTCTATCGGTGGGAGATCACGAATCCGACCGGAGCGCCTTGTGACGTCGCCGTGATGCTGACCTGGAAGAACGATCACGGCGGCAACGGCGCCATGGTGCAGACCTCCGGCGATGACGTCGGCCTTGTCCTCACGCGCGGCGGCGGGGCGCCGAACGCCGAGGGGCAGGGGGAGTTCACGCTCGCCAGCCGGAAGGCGCCGGGCGTTGTCGTCTCGTACCAGTCCGCCGACAGCGTCGCCGCCCTGCAGAGCGAGCTCGCCAACGACGGCGCGCTCGCCAACACGACGGGAGGGCACTCGCTCGGGGCGATCGCGTTCAAGGCCACCGTGGAGCCGGGGAAGAGCGTCATTGTGCCGATCGTGCTCGCGTGGGATATCCCGGTCACGCAGGCGGGCTCGGGGGACAGATGGTACCGCGCGTACACGCGCCGCTTCGGGCGGACGGGGAACGCCTCGTGGACGATCGCGGCGGAGGCGCTCGCCGAGCACGAGCCGTGGCTCTGGGCTATCCAGGACTGGCAGGCGAGCGTGCTCGACGACCCGAAGTACCCGGAGTGGCTCAAGGGCGCTCTGTTCAATGAGCTCTATTACTATGCCGTCGCGGGTACGTACTGGGAGGCCGGCGCTGCGTCCGGCCAGCCGGACGACCCGGACGAGGACATGTTCACCAGCCTCGAGTCGTACATCTACCCGTTCTACGGGACGTCGGACGTGCGCTTTTACGGCTCATGGGCCCTGTTCTCGCTCTGGCCTGACATCGACAAGCAGGAGGTGCGGCAGTTCTGCGACAGCGTGACGACCACGCGCTCCGACAGGCCGCGCGCGATCGGGACGACCGCGCACGACTTCGGAGACACCGATACCGTCTTCCGCAAGTGGAACGCGTACACGTACCGCGACTCGACCAACTGGAAGGATCTCAACTCCAAGCTGGTCCTGATGGTCTATCGCGACTGGGCGCTCACCGGGAAGACCGACAAGGAGTTCCTCGATTACTGCTGGCCCGCCGTGAAGATGGCGATGCAGAAGGTGAAGGGCCAGGACGGCGACGGGGACGGGCTGCCGGAGAGCAACGGCATCGATCAGACGTACGACGACATGGATCTGCACGGCAACACCGCGTACTGCGGGGGCCTCTTCCTCGCCGCCAGCGAGGCCGCGAAGGAGCTGGCGACCGCGGTCGGTGACACCTCGCTCGCGGGCACCTACCAGACGTGGTTCGATCAGGCCAAGGGCGGCTTCGAGTCGAAGCTCTGGACGGGGGCGTATTACAAGATCGACACGGGGAGCCGGGACACGAGCCGGATCATGTCGGACCAGCTCGCAGGCCAGTGGTACGCGCGCGCCCTCGGGCTGCCGCCGATCGTCGACCCGAGCCACGCGGTGTCGGCGTTCACGAAGATCTACGAGAACAACTTCAAGCGGTTCGACGGCGGGACCCGCGGCGTCGTCAATGTCATGACCGCCAATGGCTCGGTCGACGGAACGAGCAACCAGACGCGGGAGTGCTGGGTGGGCACGTCCTGGGGCGTGGTGTCCGGCATGATCCAGGAGGGGCTCGCCGCGCAGGCCGGCGAGATCGGCGCGAGCCTGGTCGACACGATCTGGAAGACCGACGGCCTGTGGTTCCGCACGCCGGAGGCATGGGAGGGCAACGGCAGCATCCGCGCGCCCTACTACATGCGCGCCACCACGCTGTGGGCAGCGAAGCACGCGTACGATATCGCGCCGTAGACCCGCGATATCGCCCTCGCGAACACGGCGTTGCCCCCCGGCTCGCCGCCGCCCCCAGAGCGGCGGCGGTCGCGGCCAGAGCCCGCGCGCCCGCGCGTCACCGGGGGTCGTCGGGTGTGTCTCGCCTGCCACATCGCGCTCCGGATCCCGCCGCGGACTCGCCTCTTGCGCCCGCGGCATCCCCATTGCTGAGTCGCGGCCATGTCCGTCGCTCCGCGCCTCCGATCTGCGCCCGCCGTTCTCGCGGCCATCGCCCTCAGCCTGGCGTGCGTTCAGGGCGCGCGCGCCCCCAACGTCCCGCCCCGAGGGACGCTCGCTCCCGGAGCGCTCGATGTGGGCGGAAAGGCCGCGGCAGGGCCGTTCGCTGTGGTGTTCGGCGCGCCCCGCGGGCAGACGACGAGCCCCGCCGAGATCAGCCTGGTCTTCAACCGGCCGATGCGGTCGCTCGATCTCGCGGGCAGCGAGGCCGCGGCGCCCGCGGTCCTGAAGCCGTCCGCGCCTGGAAGCTGGCGCTGGGTCGGCACGAGCGGCCTCACGTTCGTCCCGGAAGGGCGCCTGCCGCGCGGCACCGAGTTCACCGTCGAGGTGCCTGCGGGCACCCGCGCGCTCGACGGCAGCGTGCTCGCCGAGCCGTACTCCTTCACCTTCCGCACCGAGCTGCCAGCGGTCGCGCGCGTCGAACCCTGGTCGGGCAAGGACGACCTCAAGCCGGACGCGCGGTTCGAGCTGCGGTTCAACCAGCCGGTCGACACCGCCGAGATCGCGCGGCGCGCGTCCCTCACGGTGGGCGATAGAAAAGACAAGGTGGCGTTCGAGGTGCGGCGCCCCGACGCGAAGAACGAGATGCTCGCCGAGCTCGTCCCCCGCGCGCCGCTGCCGCGCGACAGCGAGATCGAGATCGCCGTGGCGGAGGGCCTCCGCGGCCGTGAGGGGCCGCTGCCGGCGGGCGAGGAGCAGCGGTTCACGTACCGCACCTACGGGCCGCTCCGAGCGCTGCGCCCCCAGTGCGATCGCGACACGCCGCAGGGGCGCTGCGCGGCCGACGGCGGGTTCACGCTCGCCTTCTCGAACCCCGTCAAGTTCGCGGACGCGAAGCGGGCGATCTCGGTGGAGCCCGCCGTCAAGCTGCGGTGGCCGACGTGGATCGAGGACGACGAGCCCACGAGCCACATCCCCCTCGGCGGCGCGTTCGCCCCGGGTCGCAGCTACCGGGTGCGCGTGGCCGCCGGGCTGCGCGACGTGCACGGGCAGGCGCTCGCCGGCGTCGTCACCGAGGAGATCGCCTTCGACGATCGCTGGCCCGAGGCGCAGATCGGCCTCGTCGGGAGCGTGTTCGAGCCGGCCCAGCGGCGCGAGATCCCGGTCGTGTCCGTGAACGTGCGCGAGCTCTCGCTCGCGGTCGGCGCGATGACCGAGGAGATGATCCTCGCGCTCCAGGGCGATCCGCACAGCCCGGGGCGCAGCCCGAAGATGAGCGAGATCGCGGCGCTGCCCTCCGGCAAGCAGACGGTCCTGCGCCCGGCCGCCGCGACGAACGCGCCGGCGACGCACCTCGTGCGCGCCGCCGAGGTGCTGGGCGGCGAGGGCAAGCGCGGGCCGCTCGCGATCGGGATCAGCTACACCAGCCGGCCCGGGACGCGGCACGCGCGCGCCACCTCCGAGGCGGTGATCGCGCAGGTGACCGACCTCGGGATCAGCGCGAAGGTCTCGCCGAGCGGCTCGCTCGTGTGGGTGACGCGCCTGTCGACGGGCGCGCCGGTGCCCGGGGCGCGCGTGTGGATCCGGGCACCGGGCGCGCCCGCTCCCGCGGAGGTGGCGACCGACGCCGAGGGGTTCGCGATGGTCCCCGCGACGGCGCACGGTCCGGAGGCCACGACGACGCTCGGGCGCAGCGTGGTCTTCGCGCGCGCGGGCGACGACTGGACGTACCGGAGCGTCGCCGACTCGCTCAACGGGTGGCGCTTCGGCGCGGCGTCGGACTTCAGCGAGGCGCGCCCGTTCGGGATGATGTTCTCCGATCGCGGCATCTACCGGCCGGGCGACACGGTGCGCGTGAAGGGGATCTTCCGCGAGGAGAGCGCGCGCGGGGCGAGGACGCCTGCCGGCAAGAGTGTCGCGCTCAAGGTCGAGGGGCCCGACGGCGAGGCGCTCGTCTCGCTCTCCCCGACGCTCGGCGCCTTCGGCACGTTCTCGGCCGACGTGAAGATCCCCGAGAGCGCGCGGCTCGGCACGTACAGCCTCGCCGCCACGGTCCAGGGCGGCGAGGCGGGGTGGGTGGACGTGTGGGGCAGCGTCGAGGTCGCCGAGTACCGACCTGCCGAGTTCAAGGTCGGCATCGAGAGCGACAGGCCGAGCTATGTCCGCGGCGACAAGGCGCGCTGGACCGCGCGCGGCGATTACCTGTTCGGGGCGCCGATGACGAACGCGGAGGCATCGCTCTCCGTGACGCGCGCGCCGGCGTCGTTCTCGCCGCCGGGGATCGAGGGGTTCACGGTCCGCGAGGACGAGCTCACCGGCGCGCTGCGGGACCAGGCGCCGCGCGAGTTCGAGGTGCAGAGCGCGCGCGAGAAGCTCGACGCGGCCGGGCAGGCGGCGATCGGCGCGGCGCTCTCCATGCCCGGGCAGCGCGGCACCGAGCTCGTCACGTGCGAGGCGTCGGTCACCGACGTGTCGCGGCAGGCGATCGCCGGGAGCTCGACGGCGCTCGTGCACCCGGCCGAGTTCTACGTCGCCCTCAAGGAGCCCGAGCGCTTCGCGAAGGCGGGCGACGTGCTGCGCCCCGAGATCCTCGCGGTCGATCCGAAGGGGGCGCGCGTCGCGCAGGTCGCGGTCCGGGTCGAGCTCGTGCACCGCACGTGGACGCTCGCGCGGGAGGAGAGCGGCAGCGCGTACCGCAGCGTGAGCGCGCCTGTCGACAAGATCGTCGCGCGGTGCGGCGTCACGACGGCGGCGGCGCCGCGGAGCTGCGAGCTCACGGTCCCGTCGGGGGGCTATTACCTCCTGCACGCGACGGCCAGGGACCGCCGCGGCAACCCCGTCGGCGCCGCCGCCGGGGTCTACGCGCTCGGCGAGGGCAGCGGGGGCTTCGGCGACAGCGACGAGCTCAAGGTCGACCTCGTGCCCGACCGCGACAGCTACGAGATCGGGCAGACGGCGCGCCTCATCGTGAAGTCGCCGTTCGCGTCCGCCGACGCGCTGGTCACGGTCGAGCGCGCCGGCATCTCCACGCACCGGAAGGTGACGCTGTCGGGCGCCATGCCCGTGATCGACGTCCCGATCACGGAGGACCTCCGGCCGAACGCCTTCGTCTCGGTGCTGCTCCTGCGCGGGCGGACGAAGCCGCAGCCCGCGCCAGGGAAGGGCGGGGTGCCTGGGCCCGACGTCGGCGCGCCGGCGTTCCGCCTCGGCTACGCCCCTCTCCGCGTGAACCCGGAGGCGCAGCGGCTCGCGGTGCGCGTCCGCGCCGACAAGGCGGACGCGCGCCCCGGCGATCCGATCCGCGTGGACGTCGACGTCCGCGATCGCGCCGGCCAGCCGGCCCGCGCGGAGGTCACCCTCTACGCCGTGGACGAGGGCGTGCTGTCGCTGACGGGGTACACGACGCCGGATCCGATCCCCGTGTTCGGCGCGCCGCGCCCCTTGAAGGTGGCGACGATCGAGACGCGCGAGGCGCTCGCCCGCGTGCGCAACCCGTTCGCGGACCTCGGCGCCGACAAGGGGCGCGCGGGCGGCGGCGGCGCCGAGGGCGGCACGGGCGTGCGCCGCGATTTTCGGCAGAGCGCCTACTACAACCCCGCGCTCGTCACCGACGCCTCCGGGCAGGTGCACGCGAGCTTCAAGCTGCCGGACTCGCTCACGACGTACCGGGTCATGGCGGTCGTGGCCGCCGAGGACGATCGCTTCGGCTACGGCGAGTCCAGGGTGACGGCGAGCCGCCCGCTCATGGCCCGGCCTGCGCTGCCCCGCTTCCTCCGCGCGGGCGACGCGATCGACGCGGGGGTTGTCGTGACCTCGAAGGGGCTCGGGAAGCCCGCGACGGTCGAGGTGGAGGTCACCGCGTCGGGGCTGACGCTCGCGGGCAGCGCCAAGCGCACGGTCGAACTCGCCCCGGGCGGGTCGGCCGAGGTCCGCTTCGCGCTCTCGGCGCCGCGGGCAGGCCCCGCGACGCTGCGCTTCCGCGCGACCGGCGGCGGCGCGTCGGACGTCGTCGAGGTGAACCGCGAGATCAAGGCGCCCATGGCGCCGGAGGCCGTGGCGCTCTACGGCGACACGACGACCGCGAGCGCAGAGCGGCTCGGGGACCTGTCGGCGATCCGCGACGACACGGGCGGGCTCGCCGTGAGCCTCGCGCCGACCGCGCTCGTGGGCCTCGGCGGCGGCGTGGAGCAGCTCCTCGAGTACCCGTACGGCTGCACCGAGCAGCTGACGAGCCGGATGGTGCCGCTCCTGTCGCTTCGCGATCTCGCGAAGGCCTACGGGATCGCGCTGCCGAAGGATCTCACGGCCGTCATCGGCAAGACGGTCCGGGAGATCGTCTCGCACCAGCGCGGGGACGGGGGCTTCGGCTTCTTCGCCGAGTCGGACGGCGCGGACCTGTGGACCACGGCGTACGCGCTGTGGGGCCTCACCGAGGCCAGGCGCTACGGGGTCGCGGTGCCGCCCGACGCGGTGGAGCGCGCGACGTCGTACCTGCGCCAGGAGCTCAACCGGACCGGCGCCGACCCGCTCCTCCGGGCGACGGCGCCGTTCCTCGTCGACGTCCTCGCGGCGAGCGGCGCCCCCGACCCCGGGCGCGCGAGCCAGCTGTTCGACGAGCGCGACAAGCTTCCGCTCTTCTCGAAGGCGCTCCTCGCGCACGCGATGGTGATCGGCAAGAGCGACAGGGGCTCCGTGGATCAGCTCGTCCGCGAGCTCGAGGGCGCGCTGCACCTCGACGGTCCGGTCGCGCGGGCCGTCGACAACCACGGCGACGCGTACGCGGTCCTCATGGACTCCGAGGCCCGCACCTCGGCGCTCGTGCTGCGCGCGCTGCTGGCGGCGCGGCCGGCGCACCCGCTCGCGCCGCGGCTCGCGGCGGGGCTGCTCGCGGATCGCCGCGGTGGCACGTGGCGCAGCACGCAGGAGACGGCCTGGGCGCTGCTCGCGCTCGATCAGTACCGCAAGGCGCAGGAGAAGACGGCGCCGGACTTCGACGCGCGGGTGTTCCTGGGGCAGGCGGAGCTGTTCTCCGCGCCGTTCCACGGCCCCACGACGGAGCAGGTCAAGACGTCGATCCCCGCGGCGCGGCTCGCGAGCGCCGCGGGCGCGCCGCTCGCGTTCGCGGTCGACGGGCGCGGCCGCCTCTTCTACGAGGCGCGGCTCCGCTACGCGCGCAAGCAGCTCCCGACGGCGGCGCTCGACCGCGGCTTCTTCGTCGAGAAGTCGCTCCGCGCCCTCGCTCCCGAGGACCTCGCCGCCGTCGTCGGCGGCGCGTCGACGTCGAGCGAGCGCGCGGCCCCCGCGTCGGTCGCGTTCGCCGGCGGCGACCTCGTGCTCGGCGAGATCGTCGTGGTGACGCCCTCTCCGCGCGACTTCGTGGTCATCGACGATCCGCTGCCGGCCGGCCTCGAGGCGGTCGACGCGCGGCTCGCGACGTCCGCGCGCTCGCTGGACGTCGACGCGGCCGAGGCCCAGGCCGAGGCGGATGACGCCGACGTCGATCGGGACGACGAGCGCGCGACCGGCCGCGTCTACGACCCGAGCCGCTTCGTCCGCGAGATCCGCGACGATCGCGTCCTGTTCTTCGTCGATCACATGGCCGCCGGGATGTACCGGTACCGGTACCTCGCGCGCGCCACGACGCTCGGCTCGTTCGTGGTCCCGCCCGCGCGCGCGGAGGAGATGTACAGCCCCGAGGTCTTCGGCCGGACGGGCGCCGTCACGGTCCAGGTCTCCAGCCGAGGGCCGGACGCGGCGCCGCGTCCGCGCTGAGCCGTGAACGCGCCCTCCCCGCCGGGGCCCGGTCGCGCAGGGCGGTGGCTTGCGCGGCTCGGCCCGCGCGCGCGGCGGATCCTGCGCCGCGCGGCGCAGATCGCGCTCGCCCTCGCCGTCCCGCCGTGGCTCCTGCTCGCCGCCCTCGCGGCGCTCACGCCGCTGCCCCCGGAGCTCGGGGCGACCGAGGACCACGCCGTGTCCACGGTCCTCCTCGACCGCCACGGCACGGTGCTCCGCGAGCTGCGCGCTGGAGACGGCGCGCGGGCGCGCTGGCTTCCGCTCTCCGAGGCCGGCGATCGCATCCAGCGCGCGCTCCTGGCCGCGGAGGACAAGCGGTTCGCGCGCCACCCCGGCGTCGATCCGATCGCGATCGCGCGCGCCATCGGCCAGCTCGCGGCCGAGCGGCGCGTCGTCTCGGGCGGGTCCACGATCACGCAGCAGCTCGCGCGCACGCTCGTGCCGCGCCCCCGCACCGCGCGCGGCAAGCTCGGCGAGGCGGCGCTCGCGCTGCGCATCGAGGCGTCGCTCTCGAAGCGCGAGATCCTCGAGCAGTACCTGAACCGCGTCGCGTTCGGCCCGGGCCTGCGCGGGGTCGAGGCGGCGAGCCGCTTCTACTTCGACAAGCCCACGCGCGACCTGTCGCTCGCCGAGGCCGCCGCGCTCGCCAGCATGCCGCGTGGCCCGGCGCTGTACGACCCGCGACGCGGCACCGGGCCGCTCGAGCGCCGCAGGAACCGCGTCCTCGATCGCATGCTCGCGGCCGGCCTCGCCGGCGAGGCCGAGGTGACCCGCGCCCGCGCGGAGCCCATCGCGCTCGCCCCGAAGGGGGGCGGCCTCGGCGCGCCGCACCTCGTCCGCGCCGTGCTCGGCGGCGCCCTGGGCCCGGGCGCGGGCCATCACGCCGAGGGCCCCGGCGCCGCGTCACCCCTCGTCCGGGCGACCTCGATCACCCTGACGATCGACCGCGGCCTCCAGCGCGAGATCGAGGTCCTCGCGCAGCAGACCGTCCGCGGCCTCTCGGAACGCGACGTCGGCGCGGCGGCGGTGGTGGTGATCGAGAACGCGACCGGCGAGATCCTCGCGTACGTCGGCTCGCACGACATCGACGACGCCGCCGGGCTCGGCCACAACGACGGCGTCCTCGCGCTGCGCCAGCCCGGCTCTGCGCTGAAGCCGTTCGTCTACGAGCTCGCCATGGAGCAGCTCGGGTTCACCGCCGCGACCGTCCTTCCCGACGTCGAGCTCTCGTTCCCGACGGCGGACGGCAACTACGCGCCGCGGAACTACGACGGCCGCTTCCACGGCCCCGTCCGCCTGCGGGACGCGCTCGCCAACTCGTACAACGTCCCTGCGGTCTGGGCGGCGGCCGCGCTCGGCCCCGAGCGCGTCCTCGCGCGGCTCCGGGAGCTCGGCCTCCGCTCGCTCGATCGCGAGCCGTCGCGCTACGGCGTCGCCATCGCGCTCGGCGACGGCGAGGTCCGCCTGATCGACCTCGCGAACGCCTACGCCACGCTCGCGCGGGGAGGCATTTACCTGCCGGTGCGCGCGGTGCGCTCGTTCGCCCCCTCGTCGTCTCCGTCGCCCTCCTCGCAAGCGGCGTCTCCCGTGGCGCCCGCGCGCAGCGGGAGCGGCGCGCCCGCCGAGCCGCCCGCGGCGCCGCCCGAGCGCGGCGCGCGCGTCCTCGACGCCGCGCGCGCCCGGGTGATCGTCGACATCCTCGCCGACGACCGGGCGCGGCTCGCGTCGTTCGGCGAGGGCAACGCGCTCGATCTCCCGTTCCCTGTGGCCGCGAAGACGGGCACGTCGAAGGGCTTCCGCGACAACGTCGCGGTCGGCTTCACGCCCGACGTCACCGTCGCCGTCTGGGTCGGCAACTTCGACGGCTCGCCCATGGGCGGCGTCAGCGGCATCACCGGCGCGGGCCCGCTGTTCCGCGACGCCATGCTCGCCGCCGCGCGCGTCCGGCCGCCGCGCCCCTTCGATCCCCCCGATCCCGAGCAGCTCGCCGAGGTCGAGGTCTGCGCCCTGTCCGGCATGCGGCCGACCGCCGCGTGCCCGCACCGCCGCCACGAGCTCCTCCCGCGCGGCGACGCCGCGGCGCTCTCGCCGTGCGACATGCACGAGGCCGTGCGCATCGATCGCCGCAACGGCCTGCGCGCCGGGGCCTGCCCCGACGCGGCGGTCGAGGAGCGCGTCTTCGAGCGCTACGACGCGGAGCTCACCGCGTGGGCGCGCGCCGCCGGCCGCCCCCTCGCGCCCGAGGCGGCGTCGCCCCTCTGCGGCGCGCTCGCCGGGCTCGACGGCGCGCCCGGCGCTCCTCTGACCGGCGCCGGCGCCGGCGCGCGCGTCCGCGTCGCGTACCCGCCCGACGGCGCCCGGTTCGTCCTCGACCCCTCGATCAACTCGCTGCAGGCGATCCGGCTGCGCGCCGACGTCCCTCCGGGCGTGCCCCGCGTGCGCTTCGTGCTCGACGGGCGCCCCATCGAGGTCGGCCCGCCGTTCGCGCTCGACTGGCCGCTCGTCGCCGGCGCGCACCGGCTCCGCATCGACGCGGACGGAGCGGCCGCCAGCGAGGAGATCGCGTTCTCGGTGGAGTGACCGGCGGGCAAGGCGACATCCCGTCTCCTCACCCGCGCTGCAGACGATGGCGTCGGCGGCGGTGCGGCGCGCCGCCCGCGGGCCACGTCACCCGAAGATGGGCAGGTCTTCTTCCTCGGAGAGCGGGAATCGCTCCACGAGCGGATCGTCCGCGATCCCCGCCAGCTTGCGCAGCGCCTTGTGGATGTGCCCCGGCTTGAGCCGGACGCCGCCCTCCTTGGGCTCGAGCGTGACCGGATCGACATCGAGCGGGTTATGCCGGTCGTCCGTCGCGCCGATCACCCGGTTCCCCGCGATGCCTGCGCCGGCCAGGATCATGCTGGTGATGTTCCAGTGGTCCTTGCCGTTGCCCTCGTTGTAGCCCGGAGTCCGCCCGAAGTCCGAGCCCACGACGAGGACGATCCGGTCCGCGATGCCCTGCTCCTCCGCGGCGGTCAGGATGAAGTCGATCCCGTCGCAGATCTCGGTGAGCCGCGGGATGTGGTTGTCGTCGTGGTTCCCGTGGGTGTCGAACCCGCCCACCGACAGGTTGGCGCTCACGCAGATGCCGGCGCGGTAGGCCGCGAGCGCGACCTGCGCTTGCCGCCGCAGCGACGCCTTCTCGAACTCGGCGGGCAGGTACTGGATGAGCTGCTTGAGCTCGTTCTGCCCGACGCGCGACGTGAAGAGCGTGCTCATCGCCTGCTTGACGTGGGGCAGCCGCTGCTGCTCGAGCTTCGCCGCGTGCCGCGCCTGCCGCGCCTCCAGGATCCGCGTCATCGTGGCGTCGGTGTGGTATTGCTCGCGGTTCTCTTCGTTCCCCGGATCGATCCTGTTCGGATAGGCGAGCCGCTGCAGGAGGCCGGTGTCGGGTATGCGGGTGACGGCCACGACGTTCGCCGTCGCGTCGTAGCCGCCGTTGCTGATGAACCCCATCGGCAGCGCGCCGCCGTGGACGCCGGCCACGAGCGCCGCGAAGCCCGGTTTGCCCTCGCGGAGCGTGCCGCACCACGTGTTGCGCACGCCGGCGTCGTGGCTGTTCGTCCCGGTGTCGATGCCGTTGATGATGAGCAGCTTGCTGTAATGCTTCTTGAAGAACGCGTCGTTGCCGCCGACCGGCGCGTACTTGAGATTGCCGGCGGTCCCGATCGCCTCGCGCAGGTAGCTGCGGTTCATCGCTTGCCGGGTCTTCTGCTCCTCTTCGTCCAACGCGCCCTTGGGATCGCAGAGGCTCGTCGGGTCCCAGCCGCCGCTCGCGTGGATGTGGACCCAGAGCGGGCCCTCGTAGGGGCCGGCCGCGGCGGCGTCCCTCGACAGCACGCCCCCTGCGACGACGCCGAGGCCCGCCATAGATGCCAGTTTGAGGAAATCTCGACGTTCCATGGCTGCTCCTACTGGTAAAGAAACCTGAAGTCCGAAAGGAGATAGGTCATGACGCTCATCCACGCGCGGATCGTGTAGTTCTCGTCGCGCGTGAGCTTCTGATCGTCGGGGAGCCCCTCTCGAGTCCAGTAGTCGTTGTGCACCTGGCAGGGGCCGGGCAGCGATTTCGAGAGCCGGCCCTCCTCGCCCTCCGGCTTCGCCATGCCCGCCTTGCCCTCCTCCCACGTCTCGAGGAAGACCTTGTACGTCCGCTCGATCTCGGGATCACCGAGCTCGAGCGACTCGCCCAGCACCCGCTTGTGCAGGTACTGGATGTTCTGCTTGATCCCCTCGACGGCCGGCAGCACGTCGAAGTCGTTCGTGTCCCGCGGCTCGAACGTCGTCTCGACGTACGGGAAGAGGAGCCGCTCCTCCTGCGGCAGGTAGAGATCGCGCGGCACCGCGATGCACGCCATCTCGTTCGCCATCCGGTCGGCGATGTTGGCCATGATCCCGTTCGGCTCCGTGATCCGCTGGATCACGTCCTGCGAGTCGATGCCGCCGTACAGCATGCGGTAGGCGTCGCGCCGGAGCAGGAAGTCGTAGCGGACGCCGTCGTCCTCGAACGCCCGCGGGCGCCACGGATAGCCCGTCACCGCCCAGATCTTCCGGTGCAGCTGCTCGGGCCCGAGGAACCGCGTGCCGCCGAGCTGCGTGAGCGCCTCGCCCCGGGACGCCTGCGCCACGTTGCGCGCCCGGAAATAGGGGCTCTTGACGATGGCCTTGACGACCGTCTTCAGGTTGTAGCCGCTGTCGGCGAAGTCGTGCGCCATCGTGTTGAACGCGTGGTACTGGGCGAGGTACGCCCGGAACTTGGCGTTGAACTCCGGATCTTCGTTGGTCGGCGCGACGAGCGGCTGTTGCCCGGTGAGGCCGCTGTACATCGTGTAGACCGCCGAGAGCGCGAAGCGGGGGTCGTCGGCGACCCGCTTCGCCACCCACGAGAGCGCGCTCGGGAACTCGCTGAACGGCACCGATTCGGCGCCGAAGCCCGGCGGCCGCATGTCCTCGTACCAGGTGTCGTCCTCCTTGTACCGGCCCGCGGAGTCGAAGCTGTGGAACCCGCCTGACAGCGGGTCCAGGGCGGCGTGGCAGACGGTGCACGCCGCGTTGTTCATCGTCGGGTTGAAGTCGGTGATCTTCGTCTGATCGAGCGGCTGCTCGGCCGTCTTCAGGATGTCGGTGCCGAGGAAGAACTGATAGACCATCCTCGCGCGGTGGCGGTTCCTGTTGGTGTTCGTCGTCGGGTGCCTGGACAGGAAGACGGGGGAGGTGAGCACGCCGGCGAGCGGGATCGGATCGCGCTTCGCCGGGACGAACTCGTCCGGATCCGCGTCGTTCTTGAACTCGGCCGTCACGCCGTACGCCCTGGCGGAGAAGGGGCTCACGACCGTGTAGTCCGCGGTGAGGACCTCCTTGAAGGACCTGTCGTTCCGCACGATGTAGGCGATGAGCTCGAGCGGCTCCCTGCCGACGGCCCGGTTCGTCCAGCTCTTCAGCTTGTTGGCGACGTCCTCCAGGTCCCGCGCGCCGTACCTCGCGACCAGCGCCGGATCCTGAGGGAGGCTGTTGTACCACTTCGGATCGTACGCGTCGCTCCGCAGCAGATCGACGGCCTCCTCGCCGTTCAGATAACGATCGGTGAGGAAGAGATCGTTGTAGATCTCCTTCAGCCGCACATAGAACGTCTCCTCGGTGAGCATCTGGTCCAGGATCGGATCCAGCGCGGCCATGCCGCTCTCTGCGACGGCCTCCTCCTCGGCCTCGGTCGGCAGGCGCCCGGCGAGCTCGAGGCTCGCCGTGCGGAGCGTCTCCACGGGCCCGCTCATCACCACGCCGGCGAAGGACGCGTTGACGTCCGTCTCGCAGGACGACGGCTCCTTCGTGCGCTCCACCATCGCCCGGAGCGCCTCGACCTCGGGGCTGTCCGAGGCGAGGACCTTGCCGCCGCCGTGCTCGATGGCCTTCGTCGGCTTGAGGAGGACGTACGACTCGCCGCCGAGCTCGAGCCCGGCGAGCGACTTGAACGTCGCGAGGTTCTTGTCGAGGAACCCCGCCTCGCTGCTCCCGGCGAGGATCAGCTTGGATTCCGCCGCCTGCCCCTGCGGGTTATGGCAGCCGATGCATTTCGTCGAGAGGACGGGGACCCACACCTTCTCGGCGAAGAATTGCTCGTCGGAGATGCACGGGCCTTCGGCCTCGCTGCTGCAACCGGTGGACACGGACGCGAGCGCGCTCGCGCCCGCGGAGAGCCCCAGGAGCCCCAGGGCCGTCGCGGCGCGCTTCCGGAGTGACCATCCTATTCTCGGCATAAGCATCCTCGCCGGGAGCGCTCGCGCGACTCCCACGTTGAGGGGACCGGGAGAGCGGAGCCCCGAACCGCGTTGAAAGAACCACACACCGACAGCCCTATCGCAGGGCGCCTCCGCCCCGCGATGGTCGGGTCCTCGTTCATCGACCATCGACACCCGATGAGGCGAGCTGGACGAACGCCCGCTTCATCGCTTGCGTAGACCACGTACTCTAACCTCTCGAGGGCCTCTCCCGCTATGCGCTCAGCACATCGCTTGATCAGAATTTCTCGTTGTTACCTCTAGTGGCTGTGAAGTTTTGCGACGAGAGGCTGCGGCTCCTCCGGAAGCCACGTACCCGGTGCGCCCAGGTGGGCGCTCGCTCCCGCGGGCGGGCGGAGCGTGCGTGGATGTGGTCAAGACCAGGGAAATCGAATAACCGTTGGATATGAGCTCGACGAGGGATGCGACCCGCGCTCGCGCGGTTCAGTGGTTTGTTCGCGGCGGCACGCTGCGGTCGACGGGCCGGGATCCCGTCAAGATCGGCATCGCGCCGATCGTGGTGGGGCGCGATCCGAGCTGCGGTGTGGTCGTCGACGATCCGGAGGTCAGCTCGACGCATTGCGATCTTCGCGCGGAGGGGCCGGGCGTGCTCGTCCGCGATCTCGGCAGCAAGAATGGGACGTTCGTGTCGACGGTCCGCATCCGCGAGGCGATCTTGACGGCCGCGTGCGCCATCCAGATCGGCGGCTCGGTGCTGAGCTTCGAGCCGCTCGAGAAGGAGCGCGTCGACGTCGGCTTCGACGAGAGCTTCGGCCCGCTGATCGGCGCCTCGCCGCGGATGCGCCACCTGTTCCGCCTGCTGCGCGAGGTGGCCTCGACGGAGCTCTCGCTGCTCATCACCGGGGAGACGGGCACGGGCAAGGAGCTCGCGGCGCAGGCCATCCATGACGTCTCGAGCCGGCGCGGCGGCCCGTTCGTCGTCGTCGACTGCGCCTCGCTGCCGGGCGCGCTGGCCGAGAGCTTCCTCTTCGGGCACGAGCGCGGCGCCTTCCCCGGGGCGAACGATCGGAGGAGCGGCGCCTTCCACGAGGCGAACGGCGGGACGATCTTCCTCGACGAGCTGGGCGAGCTGCCGCCCGATCTCCAGCCGAAGCTGCTGCGCGCGCTCACCGAGCAGAAGGTGAAGCGCGTCGGGTCGCGGATCTACGAGCCCGTCGACGTGCGGATCATCGGGGCGACGCGCCGCGACCTCGGCCGCAGCATGAACACCGGGCGCTTCCGGAGCGATCTCTTCTTCCGGATCGCCCAGATGCGCATCGAGCTGCCGCCGCTCCGCGAGCGGCGGGAGGACATCCCGCTGCTCGTCGAGCGCGTCTGCGAGCGCCTGGGGTGCCCCGAGCGCGCCGTGGAGATGGTCAATCTCATCACCACGACGCTCGGCCAGCACGATTTCCCCGGCAACGTCCGCGAGCTCATGAACGTCACCAGCGTGGCCGCGAGCCTGCCGCCCGGGGCCGAGGCGATCGCCTCGATCCTGCCGCTCGAGGGCGGCGGCGACGTGGTCGTGCCGACGTCGGCGTTCGGCGAGGCGAAGCGGAGCGCCGTCGCGGCGTTCGAGCAGCGTTACTTCAGCGAGCTGATCCGCGCGACGGGCGGCAACGTCAGCGAGATGGCGCGCCGCGCGGGCATGGAGCGCCACCACGTGCGGATGTTCTTGAGGAAGCACGGGCTCACCGCGAAGCAGTGAGGGCTCGGCGGGGCGAGGGCGCGGAGCCGCGAGGGCGCCGAGCGTGTCCTAGGCGCCGCCCGCGCCGCCGCTGCCGGTCGGTCCGCCGCCCGCGCCGCCGCTGCCGGCCGGGTCGCCGCCCGCGCCGCCGCTGCCGGCCGGGTCGCCGCCCGCGCCGCTGCCCGTCGTGGCCGTGGTCGTGGCCGGGCCCCCGCCGCAGCGCTCCACGCCGCGGCAATCCGCGCAGGAGCAACCCTCGAAGTACTCCGCGCACGAGCCGTTGTCCGTGCAGTGATCCGTGCACCGCGGGGTGCCCGTGCAGTCGGGGCAGGTGCAATCCTCGTTGACGTTGCATCCCTCTGCGTCGTTGCACCCGCGCCTCGGGCTGCAGGCCGCGACGGTGCCCGCGCAGTCCTGGCAGGTGCAATCCTCGCCGTCGGGGGCGTCCGGCCGCATGTCGCAGGCGCCGTCGTCGTTGCAGCGGCCGAGGCAGCTCGCCGTGTCGGAGCAGTCGGGGCAGCTGCAGCTCTCGGGGACCTGGGCGAGGATCGTACACCGCCCATCCGGGCTGCCGCCGAAGCAGCCGAAGCCGAGCGAGCCGCCGGCGCCGGCGACCGTGGCCGCCACCGTCGTCGAGGTCGTATCGGTCGCTTCATTGCTCGAGCAGCCGCCGCTCGCGGCGAGCCCGAAGACGATGGAGGAGGCGAGGAGTGCAAGAAAGGCGCGCATGTCCGGCAGCATCCCTCTCCAGCGCGCGTCACGTCAACACCGCACGTCGCGTTGCGCCAGGAGGGCGCTCAGCGGAATGCCACGCTCCTGTCCGCCGTCTTCGCGCGGACGGCCGCGCGCTCGCGCGCGAGGAACTCGCGCACCGCGGCGTCCAGGCGCGGATGCGCGATGTGGTGCGCGCTGTGGGTGACGCTCGGCGCGAAGCCGCGAACGAGCTTGTGCGACCCCCCTGCGCCCGGCTCGAAGCGGCGCAGTCCCCGGGCGATGCAGTCCTCGACCGGGTGATAATAGCAGACGTTGAAATGCAGGAACGGGCGCTCCTCCGATGCGCCCCAGTAACGGCCATAGAGCGTCGTGGGCCCGGCGAGGTTGAGCGCGCCCGCGATGGGGCGTTTGCCCTCCCGCGCGAGGACGATCTCGACGCCTCCCTGGGCCCCGCCGCCGCGCAGGCGGGCCGTGATCTCCTCGAAGAAGGCGCGGTTCAGGTACTGCCGGCCCCAGGCGAACTTCTCCACGGTGGAGACGTAGAAGCCGAACATGGCATCGACGATCTCCGGCGTGATCTCCGCGCCGCGCAGCGTATCGATCGACAGCCCCTGCCTCGTGGACTCGCGCATTTCGCGCCGGATCTGGTGCCGCCGCTTCGCGTTGAAGCGCGCGAGGAAGTCGTCGAGCGTCCGATACCCCTCGTTCTCGAACTGGAACTGGACGCCGCAGCGGTGCGCCATGGCGGCATCGGAGAGGGCGGCGGCCTCGTCCTCGGTCGGGAACAGGACGTGGGCGCTCGAGATGCGGCTCCGCGCGACCAGCTTGCGGAGCGTCTCGGCGAGGACGGGGAGGAGCGCCGGGCGGTCCTCCGGCCGCCGCACGAGCAGCCGGGGCGTCGTCGCGGGCGTGAACGGCACCGCGACGACCAGCTTCGGGTAGTACGGCGCGCCGATCTGGTGGGACGCGGAGGCCCAGCCGTGGTCGAAGACGAACTCTCCCTCGCTGTTGTCCTTGAGGTAGGCGGGCGCCGCGGCGAGCAGCGCCCCCTCGGCCCGGAGCGTGATGTGGTGGGGCAGCCAGCCCGCCTCCTCGCCCACGCACCCCGTCCGCTCGAGCGCGTCGAACCACGCCCACGTCAGGAACGGCGCCTCGCTCACCCCGTGGAGCGCGTTCCACTCGCTCTCCGGGATGTCGCGGATGGTGTCGTGGACGTGCGCTTCAAGCTCCATGGCCGATCATAGCAGCGCGCGTCGCGCCGCCTGGCCGGCTCACGAGATCCTGGATCGACCGCGCGCCGGAGCGGGCCACGAGGTCCGACAGCCCGCGCGCGATCGCGGCGGGGAGGAGGGGGCCGCCGTAGATGAAGCCCGTGTAGAGCTGCACGAGGTCGGCGCCCGCCTGGAGCTGGTCCATCGCGTGCTCCGCCGACTCGATGCCCCCGGCGCCGATCACCGTGACGCCGCTCCCGAGGCGCGCGCGGATGCGCCGCACCATCGCGAGCGAGCGCTGCCGGAGGGGCGGGCCGCTCAGCCCGCCGGCGCCCATCGCCTCGACGGCCTCCGGGCTCGTCGCGAGCCCGTCGCGCCGCACGGTCGTGTTGGTCGCGATGACGCCGGCGAGGCCCACCTCCTCGACCACGGCGAGCAGCGCCTCGAGCTCCTCGTCGCCGAGGTCCGGGGCGACCTTGATGAGCAGCGGCAGCGGCGCCCCGGCGGCGCGGTTCTCCCGCGCGATCGCGGAGAGCAGCGCCCGCGCGATCGCCGGCCCCTGCATCGCGCGGAGGTCCTTCGTGTTCGGCGACGACACGTTGATCACGACGAAGTCGGCCGCGCGCCGCGCCTCCCGGAAGCTCGCGAGGTAGTCGTCGATCGCGGGCTCGATGGGATCGAGCGGCGCGACCCTGGACTTGCCGATCGAGATGCCCACCGGCACGCCCACGGCCGCCGCGCCGCCGCGGCCGAGGAGCCGCTCCGTGACGCGGGCCGCGCCCTGGTTCGGGAACCCGAGCCGGTTGATGAGCGCCCGGTCGGCCGGCAGCCGGAAGAGGTTCGGCGGCGGGTTCGCGGCCTGGGGCTGCGCCGTGACGGTGCCGAGCTCGACGAAGCCGAACCCGAGGGCGGCGAGCGCGCGGGCCCGGCGCGCATCCTTGTCGAAGCCGCCCGCCACGCCGAGCGGGGAGGGGAAGTCGAGCCCCATGGCGCGCACCGCGATGCGCCCGTCCCGGGGCGCGAGGCGGGCGTGCACGAGGGCGCGGAGCGGCGCTGCGTGCTCGAGCGGGGCGAGCGCGAGCATGCCGAGCTCGTGCGCAAGGCTGGGCGGCAGCGCGAAGAGGAGCGGTCGGACGAGGCGGTACATCGGGGCGCGTCTCCGTTGCGGGTTGCGGCGTGCGGCGTGCGGCGTCGGAGGGAGGTCCTGCGAGCGGCGCGGTGGTGGCGGATACCATGGCGCACCGGCCGCGTGGGCCGCCATCTCGGCGTGCGGCGTGAGCGAGCGCGTCCGCGCACGGAGGCGCGTGCCGGCGCGCCGGGCGGGGCTCGGCTGCTCTGCTAGACTCCGCGCCCTCCATGACGTCCCCCGAGATCCTCGATCGCGCAGGCGATCCCAGGCCACTGACCGACCTTGGCGAGCGCTTCGCGAGGAGCGCGGACGAGATGGCGGCGCTGCGCGAGCGCGGCGTCGCGGCCGCCCGCGATCTCTGCGCGTTCATCGATCGCTCGCCGACGCCGTACCACGCCGTGCGCGAGGTCGCCTCGCGGCTCGTGGCGGCCGGCTTCTCGGAGCTCGGGGAGCGCGACGCGTGGGCGGTCGCTCCGGGCGATCGCCGCTTCGTCATCCGGGGCGGGTCGACGATCGTCGCGTTCGTGGTCGGGGCCGAGCACCCGGCGCTCGGCGGCTTTCGCGTGATCGGCGCGCACACCGACTCGCCGAACCTCCGGGTGAAGCCGAGCGCCGAGCTCTCGCGGAGCGGCTACCAGCAGCTCGGGGTCGAGGTCTACGGCGGCGTCCTGTACTCGACCTGGCTCGACCGCGATCTCAGCGTGGCCGGCCGCGTCCACGTGCGCAGGGACGGGCGGATCGAGCGCCTCCTCGTCGACCTGGGCCGCCCGGTCGCCCGCGTCCCGAACCTCGCGATCCACCTGAACCGCGGGGTCAACTCCGAGGGGCTCGTGCTGAACGCGCAGAAGCACCTCGTCCCCGTGATCGGCCTCGGCAGGGAGGCCGATCTCAACGCCCTGCTCGCGCGCGCCATCGACGCGCCGCGCGACGCCATCCTCGGCTTCGATCTCTGCCTGTACGACACGCTCAAGGCGTCGCTCGGCGGCCTCTCCGACGAGTTCATCTTCGCGTCCCGCCTGGACAACCTCGCGAGCTGCCACGCCGCGACGGCCGCGCTGATCGGCGCCGCTCCTTCCGCCGCGACGCGCGTCATCGCGCTCTACGATCACGAGGAGTGCGGCAGCCGGAGCGCCGTGGGGGCAGCGGGGAGCGTGCTCCGCGACGTGCTCGCGCGGATCGTCGACGTCTACCCGGCGCGCGAGCCGCAGGCGTTCGCCCGCGCGATGGCCGGGTCGCTGCTCGTCTCGGCGGACATGGCGCACGCGGTGCACCCGAACTACGCCGATCAGCACGAGCCGCGCCACGCCCCGCAGATCAACCGCGGGCTCGTGATCAAGTCGAACGTGAACCAGTCCTATGCGACCGACGGCGCGACGGCCGCCGCGCTCGAGGCGCTCTGTCACGACGTGGGCTACGCCCCCCAGCGCTTCGTCGTGCGCAGCGATCTCCCCTGCGGCAGCACGATCGGCCCGATCACCGCGGCCTCGCTCGGCATCGCCACGGTCGACGTCGGCGCGCCGATGCTCAGCATGCACTCCTGCCGCGAGATGGCCGGCACGCTCGACGTCCACCTCGCGCTCGAAACCTACCGCCGCGCGCTTTCTTGAGGCGGGCACCCGCTGCGGATACGGGCCCACCTCGGCATTTTCGGTGCTCAGCGTACGAGAGTACGCTTCCGCGCCGAAAACGCCGATCTGGGCCCGTCTCCTGTGCGGGTGCCCGCCGCGATCGCCTCTCTGGGGGAGAGTGCGCGCGTGCGCGCGGAAGAGGGCGGGTGCCGCTTCCGAGGGGCTGACGCGCTCGCTTCGTTAACGGCCGCGGGTGTCGTGGGAGAGGAGCGTGAAGCCGATGAGCTTGTAGAGGAGGCGGGCGCCGACGTTGCCGTCCCAGTCGTCGTTGTCGTCCTTCGGCGCGACCTCGTTCAGGTCGAAGCCCACGATGCGCCGGCCGCTCTTCTGGATGCGGCCGATCAGGGCGACGGCTTGCTGGAACGTCAGGCCGCCGGGGACGGGCGTGCCGGTGCTCGGGCACAGCGTCGGATCGAGGCCGTCGATATCGAAGGTCACATAGACGTCGTCGGGGAGATCCTCCACGATCGAGTCGGCGATCAGGTGGAACGGCTCCCCCTCGAAGAGCCGATCGGCGATCGATGCGTCGATGTGGGCGACGATGCGCCCGTTCGACTCGCGGATGAACCG
Organism: Sorangium sp. So ce693; assembly: GCF_051521375.1. Classification (NCBI taxonomy): domain Bacteria; kingdom Pseudomonadati; phylum Myxococcota; order Polyangiales; family Polyangiaceae; genus Sorangium; species Sorangium sp. So ce693. The sequence goes on along the minus strand of NZ_CP150347.1, from coordinate 6,677,565 downwards.
GAGCTCGTCTTCGCTCATGTCGCGCAGCCCGACCTGGACAATCCGCGGGATCTTCGGGTGGTTCGTCGCGACGTTGTGCATGATCGAAGCGTGGGAGTCGGTGAATCCCTCGTACGCGTTGCGGAGATCGGCGTGCGCGTCGATGTGCAGGATCCCCATTCCCGGGTAACGCGCGGCGTGCGCCGCGATCGCGCCGTAGGGGGAGGAGTGGTCGCCGCCGATGACGCCGACGAGCTTGCCCCGCTCCATCCATCTCATGGCGATCTCCGTGACGCGCTCGTTCAGCAGGCGAGACAGCGCGTTGACCGCCGCGAGGCGCGCCTCCAGGTCCCGGTCGCCGGCGACCTCGCCGTGCGCCGCGATCACCGGCTCGGCCGCCGCGGAAGCCTCCGCGTTCCAGCGCACGATGTCCGGATCGACGTCGAGCATCGCGATGCCCTGCTCGTACGGTCTGCCCGTGTGCAGATCGAAGAGGTCGACCTGCCGGCTGGCCCGCAGGATCGCCCCCGGGCCCTTGGCGGCGCCGCGGCGGTAGGACACCGTCGGCTCCCACGGCACCGGAACGAGGACCACCCGGGCGTCCTCGGCAGTATGTGGCAGCCCGTAAATCCCGTTTCCGATGGCGGGACCGTTGGGATCGAAACCGAGAGGGGATGAGCTCACGCGGCCACGTTGGCGGTTCGCGACCAGGTCGTCAAGCGCGAGCCGCCTCCGGCCCAGCGCACGCCGGAGCGCGCCGGAGCGCGCCGGAGCGCTCCACCGCACGCGCCGCCGGGCACCGGCGGAGCGGCTTCCTCACCGGCACACCGGCGGAGCGGCTCCCACGCCCGCACACCGATGCGAGGTGCGTAGAGACGATCGCACCGAGCGCGAGACATCGGCGTGAAACACGGATGTCGGGTGAGGATGGCGCGACGCGCGCGTCGGAAATGCAACTTCTGGCTTCCAGCTGCGACGAAATGCGCTAGGAAGAGCGCCGAGAAGATGGGCCGCTGCGCCCGTCCGGGCCGGCCAGCGCTGCTCGGCGCTGCCGGTCGGTCCGGCGCGCGGTCCTGGTAGTAGCCGCGAAGAACAGCCATGCTCCGGTACCGCGCCGATATCAAGACGCTCCTTTTCGTCGCGACGTATTTCGTGCTCGTGACGGTACAATGGGTCTACGCGCCGCGCGCGCTATGGCTCGCGATTCCGCTCCTCGCCGCGACGTGCGTGTTCTCGTTCCTCGGAGCGGTCGCGACCCACAACGCGGTCCATTGCCCGGTGTTCCGGCGGCGATGGATGAACCGCGCGTTCCAGATCGCGCTCACGCTCACCTACGGGCACCCCGTCAGCGCCTACGTCCCGGGCCATAACCTCAGCCACCACAAGTACACGCAGTCCTCGCGCGACGTGATGCGGACGACGAAGGTGCGCTATCGGTGGAACCTGCTGAACGGCCTCTTTTTCATGAGCCGCGTGGTCCGGGACATCCTGCCCGCCGACATGCGCTACTTCAAGGCGATGTACCGACGGAACCCGCCGTGGTTCCGTCAGATGCTCCTCGAGTCGGCGGTCTTCCTCGGCGCGATGGGGGCCCTGCTCGCGCTCGACTGGCAGAAGTTCCTCCTCTACGTCCTGATCCCGCACCAGTATGCCGCGTGGGGGATCGTGACCATGAACTACCTCCAGCACGACGGCTGCGACGAGAGCAGCGAGTACAACCACTCGCGCAACTTCGTCGGCCGCCTGGTCAACTGGTGGACGTACAACAACGGCTTCCACTCCGTCCATCACATGGAGCCGGGCCTCCACTGGAGCCTTCTTCCCGCCGAGCACGCGAGGCGCGTGGCGCCCTTCATCCACCCGGGCCTCGACCAGCCGTCGCTCCTCGCCTACCTCTTCCGCAGCTTCGTCTGGCCTGGCAAGCGCCTGCGCTACGACGGCGCCCCGGTCGTGCTCCCGCCGGAGGAGCCCGACGAGGAATGGATCCCTGGCCCGAAGGAGACGCCCGGCGACGTCTCGCTGGGCGCGATCGCGCCCGGCTGAGCCCGCCGGCTCCTGCCCCGCGCTGGAGGCTCGGCGCCGCCCTCCTGGGGCGGCGCGTCGGGCGCCTGGCCGAGTTCTGCTGGGGTGGGGCCACGCCGGTGTGGCGCGCGGTCCTGCGGCGCCTGGACGCCTCCCGAGAGGCACCTCGCGGCGACGATCGGGAGGCCTGGGTCGTGGCCGTCGCGAGGGGGTAGGGGGCTGGCCCGGCGCCGGGGGCGCCGGGCCCTTCGCGTCCCCCGGTCAGCGCGGCTGATTCTCCCGCGGCTGGTCTCCCCGCGACTCGCCTCCCCGGCGGCCGATCTCGGCCATGTGCTGGCGATCGCCGCTCACGGCCTCGCCGCCTTTGCGGCCTATCTCGGCCATGTGGGCCCGGTCCTGGCTCACGCGCTCGCCGCCCCGGCGACCGATCTCGGCCATGTGCTTGCGGTTCTGGCTGACGACCTCGCCGCCCTTCTTGCCGGCCGCGCGGGCCTCGTCGCGCGTGAACTCGTGCGCCGTGCCCTTCTCGTGGGCTGCCTTCCCGCCCTTGCTGGCGATCTTGCGCTGACGCTCCTCGTCCATGGCAGCGAAGCCGCGCTGCTGCCGCTCGTGGGCAGCTCGCTGCGACGCTGACGAAGGCGGGGGTTCGCTCGGCGAGGCCCCTCTCTCCTCCTGCCCCTCCTCACTCCTGGAAATCATACGATCATCCATGCTCGCCATCATCCTCTCCTTACGGTTGGCTCGCTCGATTCAGGTCTCCGAACGGGGCCTGCGAGCCGGTAAAGGACGGCGTTCCCCCCGTCCCCTCCCGGGCCGGTCGAGACCGGCGATGGCCGCTCTCTCCCGGTGTCGGTCGGGGAACGGCGTTCGCCGTCCCCTCCCGGTGTTGGTCGGGGAGCGGCGTTCGCCGTCCCCTCCCGGCGCTGGTCGGGGAGCGGCGTTCACCGCCTCCCTCCCAGCTGCGGAAAGGCCGACAGACCCTTTCCGCGAAGGCCTGTTGTGCCGGGCGGAACAACGTCAAGCGGGCTGAAGGTTGGGACGCGACGAATTAGGGGGAGGTTCACCTAGCGTGTTTTGGAAACAGCGGTGAACCTGGAAATACCGAGAACGTCGTGCTCCCGCAGCGAGTCAAGCCCTCTTGGCGAAATCCCGCATGAACGCCGTGAGGCGCTCCACCGATGCAACGGGTACTGCGTTGTAGATCGAAACCCGGATACCCCCGGTCGACCTGTGTCCGGCGAGCCCCACCATACCCTCCTTTGCGGCCTCGGCGACGAAGCGTTTTTCCATCTCCTCGCTGGCCAGCCGGAACACCACGTTCATGAACGAGCGGCTCTCCTTCTCGACCGGCGCCCGGAAGACGTCCGGGTGCGCGTCGATGGTTTCGTACAGCAGCTCACCCTTCTTGCGATTCCGTCGCTCGACCTCCTCGAGCCCACCGATCTCAAGCGTATACGCGAGCACGTTGCGCATGAGGTAGATTGCGAATGTCGGAGGTGTGTTGTAGAGCGAGTTGTTGGCAGCGTAAGTGGCATAACGGAAAATGACGGGAATGTCTTTTCGCGCGCTGTCAACGAGATCCTTGCGGGCGATCACGACCGTGATCCCGCTCGGCCCGATGTTCTTCTGGGCGCCGGCGTAAACCAGGGCAAACCTGGAGATATCCATCTTGCGCCACAGGATGTCGGACGACATATCCGCGACGAGCGGCACGTCGCCCGTATCGGGCAGCCAGTGCCACTGCGTGCCGAACAGCGTGTTGTTCGTCGTCATGTGGACGTAGGCGGCGTTCGGATCGAGCGAGAGCTCTCCCTGGTGGGGGATGCGGGTGTACCGCTTGTCGACGGCTGTGCTCCCGGCCACGCGCACCGTCCCGACGCGCTTCGCCTCCTCCAGCGCCTTCTCCGACCAGCCGCCGGTCACGATGTAATCGGCGCTCCTGCCGGGCGGCAGGAGGTTCATCGGCACGACCGCGAACTGCATGGCCGCGCCGCCCTGCATGAACAGCACGTGGTAGTCGTCGGTCAGGCCGAGCAGCTGCCGGAGCAGCGAGATCGCCTCGTTGTGCACCGCCTCGAACGCTTTGCCGCGGTGGCTGTGCTCCATGATCGACATGCCCGTCCCCTCGAAATCGAGGAGCTCGCGCTGCGCGCGCTCGAGGGCGGGGAGGGGGAGCCCGGCAGGGCCGGCGTTGAAGTTGTGGACACGCGCCATGGTGCTTCTCCTGAGGTTCAAGTCGGCGATTCCTGATGCCGCCGTATCGGCCGTATACCACGGGGGGCACCGCCTCCGCCGGACGGGCCGAGCAGGAGCGCAGCCGCGGCGGATGGAGCCGCGCCGGGTCCGGCGTCTCGGACCTGCCCGCGGCCGCGATCTGGGCTAAATTCACCGCTCCGGAGGGCGAGTGATGCTGGTGACCCGCGAAGAGATGGCGTTCGATTTCCAGGGCGCCAGGCTCGATCCCGTCAAGGACAAGGACGTGATCGTCTGGGCCGTGCAGCAGTTCCTCTACGGGGAGATCACCGGCGTCCAGATAGGGCACTGGCTCTACAACGCCCCCGACCTGGAGTCCGCGCGCTTCCTCGCGCGCCAGGCCGTCGAGGAGTTCCAGCACGTCGGCAACTTCCTCCGCATCCTCGAGATCCTGGGCGCGCCGCCGGACAAGGCCGCCTGGAGCGTGCGCTTCCTCGCGACCGGGCTGATGGGCGGGGACTGGGCCGAGCATGTCGCCCTCGAGATGGCCCTCGGCGAGGGGCTCGTCCTCCAGGCCTTCTACGCGATGATCGAGACCGTGGATGAGCCGGAGATCGTCGCCATCCTGAAGCGCGGCGTGCGGCAGGAAGAGCGGCACGTCGACTTCGGCGAGCAGCAGACGAGGAAGGCCATCGCGGGCAGGCCGGCGCTCCGGAGGCGGCTGCTCGGCCTCGCGCTGGTGTCGCTCTGGGGCGTGTCGCGGCTCGAGGCGTTCATGAAGAAGCGCCTGCCGATGGATCATCCGGCGCTCAAGCGCCTGCCCGATCTGGTGCGCCATACGGTGCGGATCGCGGAGCTCCGGCTCATGCGGATCGGCCTGACCGAGGCGCCGATCTCGTCGATGTCGGCCGGCCGCAAGCTCGCGCTGGTGGCGGAGGCGTACGCGGGCAAGCTCGCGCTCGGCCTCGCGTCGTGGGTGCTCTCGGTGCTGCTCTTCCCGCTCCGGCTGCTCGGCCTCGCGGGGCCGAAGCGGCTGACGGACACCTACCTGAGCGATCCCCTGGTCGCGCGCGGCGGCCGCCTCGGCGCTGGCGCGGAAGCTGGCACGGACGACGACCCCGGCGACGCCGGTGAGCAGGCGGGCCCGGGCGGCGCGCAGGCGGGGCACGGCGCGGCGGCGCGCGCCTGAACGCGAGGTGGAGCGTGGCTGACGGCGAGGACGAGGAGCGAGCCACCCCCGCCGGGGCGGCCTTCGCGGCGGGGCCTCGCGGGGCGCGCCCCGCCGTCTTGCCCGCGTTGCCCGCGTCGCGGGAGCTGCCGCTCTTCGCCGAGCTGCCCGAGCTCTCGGGGCAGGTCCCGTGGCGCCCCCTCGCGCACGCGCCGACGCCGGTCGTCCCGTGCGCCGCGATCGAGGGGTACCTCGGGCGCGGCGGCGTCTGGGTGAAGCGCGACGATCTGATCTCGCCGCTCTACGGCGGCAACAAGGTGCGTCGCTTCGAGTTCCTGCTCGCGGACGCGGAGCGGCGCGGGGCGAGGACGCTCGTCACCGTCGGCGGGCTGGCGTCGACGCAGGTCACCGCCACGGCCCTCTTCGGCCGCGCGCTCGGCTTCGCCGTCACTGCGGTCCTGTTCGACCAGCCGATCACCCGGTTCGGCCGCGGCGCGCTCCTCGCCGACGCGGCCAGCGGCGCCGAGCTCGTCCATGGCGGCGGCTACGCGACCACCGCGGTCCGGGCGATCCGGGCGCTGCGACGGGCCGAGCGGCCGTATTTCATCCTGCCAGGCGCCTCGTCCGCCCTCCCGTGCCTCGGCTACGTCGACGCGATGCTCGAGCTCGCGGCGCAGGTCCAGCGCGGCGAGGCCCCCCGGCCCGATCGCATCGTCGTCCCCTCGGGGACGGGCGGCACGCTGGCGGGGCTCGCGCTGGGCGCCGCGGTGCTCGGCTGGCCGACCACGATCGTCGGCGTTCGCATCACCGAGCGCATCGCGTCGAACCGCGCCGTCGTCCGGTACGAGATCGGCAGCATGAAGCGCTTGCTCGCCCGGCGCGCGCCGCGCTTCACGCGGCGTCGGCTCCCGCCGGTCCGCTTCGAGATCGATCACCGCGCGATCGGCCCCGGGTACGGCATGCCGACCCCCGCGTCCATCGCCGCGATCCCCGAGGTGGAGCGGCTGATCGGCGTGCCGGGGGAGGTCACGTACAGCGCCAAGGCGCTCGCCGCGCTGCGCGGGATCGCGCAGGAGCGCCCGCGGGAGACGATCCTCCTCTGGCAGACGCTCTCGAGCGCGCGCCCGCCGCTCGCAGAGGGCGGCGCGGCGGCGCTCCCGCCGGCGTTCGCGCGGTTCTTCGAGGGGGAGATCGCGTACTGAGGGCGCGGCGTGGTCGACGCGCCGCGCCGCGGCGTCACTTCAGGCGCAGGCTGTTCACGAGCTTGTCGAAGTCGGCGCGCGCCCCGGTGACCGTCTTCTCGGGGCCGGTCATCTTGAAGAACCAGAGCCCGCCGGACGGCGTCTCGGCGATCGCGCCCAGGAGGGCATAGTTCGGCTTCGGATCCGAGGCGGGCATGCCGGGCATCCCGGAGCCGGCGAACGTCCCCTTCACCTCGACGACCGTGACCTTGAGATCGCCGGCCTTGAGGTCGGTGCGCTTGGGAGAGTCGTCGCTCTTCTGGGAGAACTGGCCAGCCCAGCGCGTGATGTTCGCGTCCACGCTGCCGCCCGCCTGGCTCACGCTGAGCTCGGCGTCCTCGGTGTCCCCGGCGGCGCGCTTGATCTTGTACGTGGCCTTGCGCATCGCGTTGGGGTTCGGCGCGCTCTCGAAGCTCGCGGGGGCGTCCCATGCGAGCTCGCCGCCGCCCGCCTGCTGGCCGCTGGCCGGCGCCGGCTTCGGAGCGGGCGTCGCCTCGGCAGGCGCGGCGGGCGTGCTGGTCGTCGGCGGCTCGGGCGCTGATGTGGCTGTCGGCTCGGGGGTCTTCGAGCACGCCGCGGCGAGCGCGGCGACGAGCGGCAAAACCATGGCGGAGCGGAGCTTGATCATCGTGGGAGGCCTCGGCGGGGTTCGCGGCGACTGTAGTCGCCGTGCCCGCGGCCTCAAGCCGGATCGGACCACGGGGAAGTCCCGGCGCGCTCTTGCCGGAGGCGCCCGGCGGGTCGTTCAGCCGCGCGCGTTGCCGTGATACCACCAAAATACAAATTCATGGACCCCACCTTCCGGCGCGCGTTCAACGCTGCCTTCGGGCCGTCGACCTACGCGGACTACCTCGGCCGGCTCGAGCGGCGGCTCGGGTGCGCGATCCCGTTCCGTGTCGCCGAGACGCCGCTGTTCCTGCCCGACAGGCTGCGCGAGGACCTCGAGCGCTCCGCGACGGAGATCGTTCGGCAGATATCGAGCCCTGAGCTCATCGAGCAGATGAAGCGCGCCGTCCCTCCGCACCTCGACGTCCCGGGCATGGATCCGCTCCCCAACTGCGCGCAGGTGGACTTCGCGATCGTGCGCGGCCCGGACGGCGAGCTCACGGGCAAGGTGGTCGAGCTGCAGGCGTTCCCGTCGCTCTACGCGCTCATGCTCGTCCAGGTCGAGATCATGGCCGAGGTGCTCGCCGGGATGCCGGGGCTCGACCGGCGCTGGTCGTGCTGCTTCGGGGGCCGGAGCACCGCCGACGTCCTCGCGCATCTGCGCCGCGCGATCCTCGCGGGAGAACCCGAAGAGTCGGTGATCCTGCTCGACCTCGCGCCGGAGAAGCAGAAGACGTACCCCGACTTCGTGGCGACGAAGCTCCTCGTCGGCGTCGACGCCGTCTGTCCGACGGCGCTCGTCCGGGAGGGCAACCGGCTGTTCCGCCGCGTGGGCGGGCGGCTCGTCCAGGTCCGCCGCCTGTACAACCGCGTCGTGTTCGACGAGCTCGAGTCGAAGCGGGTCGAGCTCCCGTTCCGGTACGGCGATCCGCTCGACGTCACGTGGTGCTCGCACCCGAACTGGTACTGGACCTGGTCGAAGTACACGCTGCCCTACATCGATCACCCCGCGCTCCCGCGGTCGCGGACGCTGAGCGCGCTGGACGGCGCGCCTCTGGATCTCGAGCGCTACGTGCTCAAGCCGCTGTTCTCCTTCGCGGGCTCCGGGGTGAAGGTCGACGTCACGCCCGAGGACATCGCCGCGATCCCGGAGGGGGAGCGATCGCGCTGGCTGCTCCAGGAGAAGGTCGCTTACGAGCCGGCGCTCGTGATGCCCGACGGGAACGGGGTGAAGGCCGAGGTCCGGATGATGTTCCTGCGCGCGCCGGACGAGCCCGATCTCTCGCTGGTGCTCAACCTGGTGCGGCTCTCGCGCGGGAGGATGCTCGGCGTCGATCAGAACCGCGACCTGACCTGGGTCGGCGGCACCGTCGGGATCTGGCCTGTCGACTGAGGTCGCGCGCGAGGGCGTCTCGCGCGCGCCGCGCGCCGAGGACGAGCGCCGGCGCGCGCTCAGGCGATGAGCGCGATCTGCCACGCGCCGAGGACGATCGCCGCCGCGGTCGCTCCCAGCGCCACCTGGACGACGGGGCGCCGCGGCGCGGGCCGGTTGCGCAGCGAGAGGCCGGCGACGACCCCGATCGCGGCGCCGCTGAGCAGCCCGAAGGCGTGCGCGCCGAGGTCGGAGCGTGGGCTCGCGCCGAGGGCGCCGAGGAGCGCGAGGCCTCCCACGAGCGGCGCGACGAGGTGGAGGAGGTGGCGCTTCTCGCCGCTCTCCCTGTCGTGCGCGCGGTCGAGCATGAGCTGCGTCGCGGCGAGCAGCCCGATCGCGCCGAACACCGCGGTGGAGGCGCCGATCGAGGCGTGGTGCTGTCCCATGCTCTGGTGCCAGAGCGCGTTCGCGAAGTTCCCGATCGCGCCCGAGGCGACCACGGCGAGCGCGGCGCCGCCCGGCCCGAGGCGGCGCTGCACCGCGGACGCGAAGACCGTCCCGGAGATGACGTTGCCGAGCACGTGGGCCGAGTCGGCGTGCAGCGTGAGCGCGGTGATGGCGCGCCACGGCTCCGGTCCCACGACGAGGTCGGCGACGGAGGTGCCGCGCTGGAACCAGCGTCCGCCGCCGCTCGCGGGCCCGGTGACGAGGAAGAAGAAGAGGGCGAGCGCGGCGAACGCGACGCCCGCGACCATGGACGGAGGGTGGCGCAGGCGCTCGCGCGGGCGGCGTGGGGGCCAGTCGCGGTTCTCCGCCTCGTACCGATCGATCGAGCCTGCGGCGAGGGCGTAGTCCTCGTCGCGCACGAGGATCACCCAGCCCGCCGGCGTGTACCGCACGGCGTGCCAAAGCTCGCTCGACTGGAGGACGAGGGCCCATTCGCGGACCTTGCGCTCTGGCATGACGGGCCCGATGGCCGTGAGCCCGAGGCCGTGATTTTCCGCCTCTCCGGAGGAGGCATCGCCGTTCTGGATCATCGCCGTCCTCTCCCAGCGCGCCGGCGGCAGGATCGCGATCGGGACGAACGGCTCGCCAACTGCATCTCGAACACAGACACGGTTCTGTTCGCCCACGGCGGGTCCTCCACGGTTCGTCGACCCCAGGTTCATCGAAACGTGCGGATGAGCCCGGAAGCTGTCAACGCCGGGTCTCCGGGAGCCTGACCGTCTCGTCGTCACGCCCAGCGCGGCTCTCGCCGCCGGCTCTGTGCGCGCGCTGCGCGGCCGAGCCCTTGTGCGCGCGCCGCAGCGGTGGCAGTGCGTGGTTGTGTCGACGGCCATCACGCAGGGCATCCGGGTCACCGTCTCGACGGTCTACGTCCCCACGCAGTCATCCCCGACGGAGCACCGCTACGTCTTTGCTTACACCGTGCGGATCGCCAACGAAGGCACCGAGCCCGCCCAGCTGAGGACGCGGCACTGGATCATCACGCACGGCAGCGGAAAGGTGGAGGAGGTGCGCGGCCCTGGCGTCGTCGGCCAGCAGCCCTCGCTCAAGCCTGGCGAGCACTTCGAGTACACGAGCGGCTGTGTGCTCGAGACCCCGCGCGGCACGATGCGCGGCACCTACCAGATGCACCGCCCCGACGGCCGCGTCTTCGACGCCGAAATCGCGTCGTTCACCCTGGCGATGCCCCACTCCCTGAACTGACCCCGCCCCGCCCCCCGCCCCCCTAGGAAGAGCCAGCGGGGAGGGTGTGCCCGTGCGCGCGGGCGGCGGGGTAGGGCCCCACGAACCCGAGCGCCGGCCCGCATCGCAGCCTATCGCTCCCGACCCGCCCCTCCCCGTACCCACGGCAATCGCCTCCCAAAAGGCGCGAGTTCGTGGGAGGGGCCCCCGCCGCCCGCGCGCACGGGCACACCCTCCCCGCTGGCTCCGTCGCAGCCGTCCTAGCCGACCGTCTCCGGCTCGACCGCCCCCCCCTTCGCCTTGGCCTTCTCCGCCTCCGCGCCCCCCCCGTTCGCCGCCGAGAACTTGAACGTGAACTCCCCGTCTTCGAAGTCGACGGCGACGTTCCCCCCGTTCTCGAGGGCCCCGAAGAGCAGCTCGTCCCCGAGCCGTCGCTTGATGTCGTTCTCGATGACGCGCCCGAGCGGCCGCGCCCCGTTCGCCGGATCGTACCCTCGCGTCGCGAGCTCCGCTCGCGCCCGGTCCGTCACCTCGACCGTCACCGACCGATCCGCCAGCATCGCCGCGAGCTCGCCGATGAATTTGTCCACGATGCTGCCCATCACCGACGGATCCAGCGGCCGGAACATGATGCGCGCGTCCAGCCGGTTCCTGAACTCCGGGCTGAACGTGTTCTTGTAGGCCTTGTCGTCGTCGCCCGCCGTCCCTCGCTCGCCGAAGCCGACGCGCGTCTGCGCGAGCTCCCGCGCGCCCACGTTGCTCGTCATGATCAGCGCCATGTGGCGGAAGTCGCTCTTCTTGCCGTTGTTGTCGGTCAGCGTGCCGTGGTCCATCACCTGGAGCAGGACCTGGAAGACGTCCGGGTGCGCCTTCTCGATCTCGTCGAGCAAGAGCACCGCGTGCGGCGTCTTCGCCGCCGCCTCCGTGAGCAGGCCGCCGCGGTCGAAGCCGACGTAGCCGGGCGGCGCGCCGATGAGCCGGGAGACGGTGTGGCGCTCCTGGTACTCGCTCATGTCGAACCGCAGGAACCCGATGCCGAGCGCCTTGGCGAGCTGCTTCGCGAGCTCCGTCTTGCCGACGCCGGTCGGCCCCGAGAAGAGGAACGAGCCGATCGGCTTCTCCGGCGCGCGCAGCCCCGCGCGCGACAGCTTGATCGCCGACGCGAGCTGCTTCACCGCCTCGTCCTGCCCGAAGATCACCGAGCGCAGCGATTCCTCGAGATCCTTGAGCTGCGCCTTGTCCGACGTCGACACCTGGCGCGGCGGGATCTGCGCCATCTTCGCGATGACGAGCTCGATGTCCGACGCCTCGACCGTGTACCCGTCGCCGTGGCGGAGGCGCGCCGCCGCGCCCGCCTCGTCGAGCAGATCGATCGCCTTGTCGGGCAGCCGGCGATCTTGCAGGTACCGCGCCGACAGCTTGGCCGCGGCCTCGATCGCCTCGGCCGTGTACGTGATCTTGTGGAACTCCTCGTAGCGCTTCTGCAGCCCCTTCAGGATCTGCGCCGTCTCGTCGACCGAGGGCTCCGACACCTCGATGCGCTGGAAGCGCCGCGCGAGCGCGCTGTCGCGCTCGAGGTGGCCGCGGTATTCCTGGAACGTCGTCGCCCCGATGCAGCGCAGGCGGCCCGAGGCCAGCGCGGGCTTGAGCAGGTTCGACGCGTCCATCGTCCCGCCGCTCGCCGCGCCGGCGCCGATGATCGTGTGGATCTCGTCGATGAAGAGGACCGAGCCCGGCTGCTTCTCGAGCGCGCGCAGCACCGCCTTGAGGCGGTTCTCGAAGTCGCCGCGGTACTTCGTGCCTGCGAGCAGCGCGCCCATGTCGAGCGCGTAGACGGTCGCGTCCTTGAGCGGCGCGGGCACGTCCTTCTTCTCGATCCGCTGCGCGAGCCCCTCCACGATCGCCGTCTTGCCGACCCCGGCGTCGCCGATGAGCAGGGGGTTGTTCTTGCGCCGCCGCGCGAGCACCTGGATCGTGCGGGCGACCTCGTTCTCTCGGCCGACCAGCGGGTCGATGCGGCCCTCGGCCGCCTCCTTGTTGAGGTTCATCGTGAACGCCGCGAGCGGATCCTTGATCGGCTGCGCGGCGCCGGGCTCGCCGCCCTCCTCCGGCGGCTCCTCGCGGAGGCCGTCGTCCTGGCCCGTCTTCGAGATGCCGTGCGAGATGTAGTTCACGACGTCGAAGCGGCTGATGCCCTGCTCGCCGAGGAGCGTCACCGCCGGGCAGTCGCGCTCGGCGAACATCGCCACCAGCACGTTCGCCCCCTTGAGCTCCTTCTTGCCCGAGGACTGCACGTGCATCGCGGCGCGGCCGACCACGCGCTGGAACCCGAGCGAGAGCGTCGGGCTCGTGTCCGTGTCCTCCGGCAGCACCTCGATCTCCTCGTCGAGGAAGCGCTCGAGCTTCTTCTTGAGCAGCGGGGTGTCGCCCCCGGCGTGCCGGAGGACCTCGGCCGTCTCCTCGTCGAAGAGCAGCGCGTAGAGCAGGTGCTCGATGGTCACGAACTCGTGCCGGCGGCGCGAGGCCTCCCGGGTGGCGAGCGAAAAGGCGATCTCAACTTCGGGGCTGATGCGCATGGTCATTCCGGCTCGGCGGTCAACCGAAGGGGCATCGCGTGCTCCTTGGCGAAGTCCTGGACTTGGGCGACCTTGGTCTCGGCGACATCCTTCGTGTACACGCCGGCGACCCCGTGGCCGCGGTGGTGCACGCTCAGCATGATGTGCGTGGCCTCCGTCTCGGTGCGGTGGAAGAACTTCATGAGGACGAGCACGACGAACTCCATCGTCGTGTAGTCGTCGTTGTGAAACACGACCTTGTAGCGGCGGGCCTTCTCGACCTTCCGTTCCCGCTCGGTCGCGAGGTCGCCCTGCTTGTCTTCTCTTTCCTCAGGATCGTTCGGCATAAATCCGTCGGGAAGGATAGCAAGAGCCCCGCCCCGGCGAGCGGCCGACGAAGCTGGCTCATGCCCCGGAAGCATGCTCCGCCGCGGCGCCGTTCGCCACGCGTGGGCCTGGATTTTCCGTCCGCTGTGGCGCCCGGCTCATGGAACCGGGCCGAGGTGCTGCTGGGTTCGTTCGCGGGCGCCGGCCTGGCCTGGCTGGCTCCGGCCGGCGGGGCGCCGCCGCCCCGCCGCGGGCGCGCGAGCGGCCTGCGGCGGAGGGCGCGCCGGCGTCGTCACACGAGCGACATGGCTGCGCCGAGGTCGATCTCGACGGGCGTGAGGCCCCAGATGTCGCGCGCGTACTCGCGCACCGTGCGGTCCGAGGAGAACTCGCCCACGCGCGCGATGTTGAGCGCGGACTTGCGCAGCCAGCTCTGCCGGTCGGCGTAGGCCGCCTCCACGTCGCGCTGACAGGCGGAGTAGGCCTTGAAGTCGGCCAGCATCATGTACTCGTCCCGGCCGAGGAGCCGGTCGAGCAGGGGCTGGAAGAGCTCGCGGTACTCCGGGGAGAAGAAGCCCGACGAGATGAGCTCGATCACCTCGCGCAGCTCCGGATCGGCCAGGACCGCGGAGCGCCCCTCGAAGTGCTCGTTGCGGCGGGCGATGACCTCGTCGGCGGTCAGGCCGAACAGGAAGAAGTTCTCCGGGCCCACGGCGTCGCGGATCTCGATGTTCGCGCCGTCGAGCGTGCCGACGGTGAGCGCGCCGTTCAGCGCGAGCTTCATGTTGCCGGTGCCCGACGCCTCCATGCCCGCGGTCGAGATCTGCTCGGAGACGTCGGCGGCGGGGATGATGCGCTCGGCCAGCGAGACGCGGTAGTTCGGCATGAACGCGACCCGGAGCCCGGTGTGGCGCCGGTCGCCGTTCACGACGTAGGCGACGGCGTGGATGAACTTGATGATGAGCTTCGCCTGCCGGTAGCCGGGCGCCGCCTTGGCGCCGAAGATGAAGGTCCGCGGCATGATCTGCTCGCCGCGCTTCTGGCGCAGGTAGAGCGCGACGATGTGGAGCGCGTTGAGCAGCTGGCGCTTGTACTCGTGGAGGCGCTTGATCTGGACGTCGAAGATCGAGGCGGGGTCGACGTGGATGTCGAGCTCCTGCGCGATGACCTTCGCGAGCGCCACCTTGTTCGCGCGCTTCACCGCGGCGATCCGCTCGATGAACTCCGGGTCCTCGAGGTGGCGCTCGAGCTCGCGCAGCCGCTCGAACTCCGTCACCCACTTCGGGCCGACCTTCTCGGTGACGAGCGCGGCGAGCGCGGGGTTGCAGGCGAGCAGCCACCGCCTGAACGTGACGCCGTTCGTCTTGTTGTTGAACCGCTCGGGCCAGAGGTCGTAGAAGTCGCGGAGCAGGTCGCGCTTGACGAGCTCGGAGTGGAGCTTGGCCACGCCGTTCACCGAGTGCGAGCCGACGACCGCGAGGTGGGCCATGCGCACGTGCCGCTCGTGGCCTTCCTCGATGAGGGACATCCTCGCCACGCGGTCCTGGTCTTGCGGGTGGGCGTCCATCACCTCGCGCAAAAACCGCCGGTTGATCTCGTAGATGATCTCGAGGTGCCGCGGCAGGAGCCGCTCGAAGAGCGCGACGGGCCAGCGCTCGAGCGCCTCGGGCAGCAGGGTGTGGTTCGTGTACCCGAAGGCCCCGACCGTCTGCTTCCACGCGTCCTCCCAGGCGAGCAGGTGGTCGTCGATGAGGACGCGCATCAGCTCGGCGATCGCGATGGCGGGGTGGGTGTCGTTCAGCTGGATCGCGTTCTTCTCGGCGAAGCGCGAGAAGTCCGGGTGGACGCGGTTGTAGCGGTTCACGATGTCGGCGATGGAGCAGGCGACGAAGAAGTACTCCTGCCGGAGGCGCAGCTCCTTGCCCTTGTCGAAGTTGTCGTTCGGGTAGAGGACCTTGGAGATGACCTCCGACTGGTTCTTCTCGTGGACGGCGTGCACGTAGTCGCCCGCGTTGAAGAGCTCGAAGTCGAACTCCTCGCCCGCGCGGGCCGACCAGAGGCGGAGCGTGTTGACGGTGTTCGACTGGTAGCCCGCGATGGGCGTGTCGAACGGGACGCCGATGACCTGCTCGGAGTGGCGCCAGACCACGCGGAAGCCGCCGCGCTTGTCGGGGACGCGCTCGGTGTAGCCGCCGAACGAGACCGGGACGGCGTGCTCGGGGCGCTCGATCTCCCAGGGGTTGCCGAAGCGCAGCCACTCGTCGGCGCGCTCGACCTGGTAGCCGTCGCGGATGACCTGCTCGAAGATGCCGAACTCGTACCGGATGCCGTACCCGTAGGTGGGCAGGCCGATCGTGGCCATGGAGTCGAGGAAGCACGCCGCGAGCCGACCGAGGCCGCCATTGCCGAGCCCGGCGTCGGGCTCTTGCTCGACGAGCTCATCGAGGTCGAGGCCGAGCTCGCCGAGCACGGTCTTGTAGCTGTCGTAGATGTCGAGCGCCTGCAGGTTGGCGACGAGCGCCCGGCCGAGGAGGAACTCTGCGGAGAGGTAGTAGCCGCGCTTGACGTCCTGCTCGTAGTAGGTGTGCTGCGTCTTCGTCCACCGGTCGACGAGGCGATCGCGCGCCGACAGGGCGAGGGCCACGTACCGGTCGAACGGCGTGGCGGTCATGGACTCCCGGGCGCGCGAGTAGTGCAGGTGATCGGCGAAGGCGCGGCGCAGCGCGACGGGGTGCATGCCGGTACGGGCGTCCGGCGCCGCGTGGCCGCGGAAAAATGCGGCGGGGGTGTCGCGCTGCTGAGCGTTGCTGTCTCGCTGAGCGGGGGTTTCTCGCTGACGGTTGGGGTCGGCGTCGATCGGGTTGGCCATGGCGGCGCACTTTAGACGGATCCGGCTCGCTCTGGTTGGCTGCGCGACGTGCTCGGATGAGGTTCCGTGTGGGCGGGGGTTGCCGATCGTTCCTGGCCGCCGGTGTAGTACGAGCGGAATACAGGCCGGCGGCCTGGAGCTGCGGGCGGGAAGGCGTCCTCTAGGGGACGGCTGGCGCGGGGCGGGGCGCCGCGCGGGCCCGGGTGGGGGCGCACGGCGCCGTGCGGGTCATGGATCGGCGGTGATCCCCGGCGGCGCGGGCGGGGCAGGCGCGGCGCTGGCCGGTTTCGCCTTCACGGGCGGCTGCGCGGCCGCGGGCGACGGGGTGCGGGCGCCGATCGGCGGCACGTGGGCGTCGAGCTGGCGCAACCCGAACACGGCGACGCCGGCTTCTCGCAAGTGGTCGTAACGCCGGTTCACGACGGTCCAGAACTGGTCGCGGACGACGGCTTCTGGGGAGCGCTCGGAGGGCTTCTGCTGGGCGCCCCGGGGCTTGAGCTGGACGAGGAGCCAGCTCGCGTGATCCGCCATCGCGGCGAGGTAGTCTGGCGAGAACGGGTGTTTGCCGTCGAGGGTCTCCGCGAGCTCGTGGAACAGCCCGGCGATATCGACGCCGTCACGCGCGCTGTCGACCGGGCCCGAGCCGCGGCGGATCGCGGCGACACGCTGCTTGGGCACGAGCTTGAGCTCCGCGAAGATCTCGAGTTGTCGCAGCGTGAGATCGCGCATGGGGCGGAACTTCTCGAGGCGGGCCTCGATCTCGCGCTCGCTCGCGGCGGCCACGACGCGCCCTGCGGCGGCGACGAGCCCGAGCGCGAGGCTCGGGAGCTCGAGCATGTCGTCGATCGGGCACAGCGGCAGCTTCTCCACGACGCGGCCGAGGTGGGGGCGTATCGCGCCGACGCCGCGGTCGACGTTGGCGCGGACGAGATCGACCGAGAGCCGGCATATCTCGGCGCGATCGGCCGGGACCTCCGCCTGCACCAGAGGCAGGAAGTGGCGGTAGGCCTCGTTCGCGTCCGACGTGGTGAAGATCTGGCTTGCTGACACAGACGGCTTGGTGTTCTTCGATTTCGATCGGGTCTTGGTCATGGCCATTCTCGCAACCTAGGCGCCGCGCGAGCACATGTCATCTCGAATCTCGTGCCCAGGGGGAGAAGGCAGGTTTTCGACGGGTGCGAGGGGAGCACGCTGTCGAAGGTCGGCAGGAGGCCAGTGGGAGGCCAGCAGGAGGCCAGTGGGAGGCCAGCAGGCGGCCAGCAAGAGGCCAGTGGGAGGCCAGTGGGAGGCCAGCAAGAGGCCAGTGGGAGGCCAGCAGGCGGCCAGTGGGAGGCCAGGAGGCGGCCAGCGGCTCGTCTCGAAGGGAGGGTGAGGTCTCGCGGGGAGACGTGAGATTGTCGCGGACGAAGGGGGGACCCTTCGCGTCGAGACCGGAGGTGGTCTCGAGGGAAGGGTTGGGTCTCGCCGGGAGACGGGAGATCGTCGTGGAGGGAGACGGGCCCCTCCACCTTTCGATCGGAGGTGGTCTCGGAGGAAGGGTTGGGTCTCGCCGGGAGACGGGGATCGATCTCGGCGGAGAGTCGATTGCAGGAAGTGAATTGACTCGCCACCATGACCGTGGTGTTTGCCAGCTCCCCGGCGAGCTGCTCTTCAATGGCAGCGGAGCGCAACGGATTCGGCGGGACTGCGTCGGTGGAAGCCCCGCCCCATGGGTGGACGATATGAAGACTGAACCTCGGCGCGAGGCCGTCCGGACGGCCTCGCAGCGTCCTCGGCGGTTCTCGATGCGTGCATTGACGCTGGCGTCCTCGATGGCGTCGTCTCTACGCTGGTCTTTGGCCATTCTCGTGCTGGTCCTCGTCGCGTGCGGCACGCACGAGCGGCAGGCTGTCGACGGGCTCGGCACGGCCGTCTCGGCGGCGACGGTCACCGTGCCGCCTGTCCTGCGCGATCCGCTGGAGATGCCGCAGGCATCGATCGTCCGCGGCGACGATGTCTGGAGACGAACGCGTCGGGAGGGAAGGTGGTCGAGCCGTTCGACCTGAACCGCGACGGGCGCGACGATCTCCTCGTGTCGATCTCCGGCGCGTTCAACCCCTGGCCGTCCGAGCCCCGCTACATCGATCGCATCATCGCGCTCCTCTCGCGCGGCGATGGCACGTTCCTGCGCGAGGAGATCGGATGGGAGGAGCCGGAGATGGGGACGCACTACTCGCCCATCCCCGCCGGAGACGCGATGTGGCGCGGCGACTTCGACGGTGACGGCCGCGCGGACGTGCTCACACGGGACGGGTCTTCGCTCGAGGTCACGCTCGCGGCCGGGCCGGACGTGGAGCTCCTCAGCGGCGTCTCGGACGGCGATCAGCCGAGATCCCGCCGCGTGCAGGTCCGGTACGGCCGGACGGATCCGGCGTCGGCGCCTCGGGCTAAGTGCACGTATCCGCAACTGTGTGTACGCCGTGGGGTGCCGGTGGTGGCGTGGCTGGGCGGGCTCGAGAGGCCCGGCGGGACGCGCTACCGGTTCGAGGACCTGCGGACGGACCTGCTCGGGCGCGGAGCGCTCGGGTTCGGGCGGATGATGGAGTGGAGCAGCGCGTGGCCCGTGGAGCGGGTCACCACCTTCGACCATGCGACGCGGGTGGGCACGACCTATCCCTTCGCCGGGCGCCCGCGGTCGATCCAGGAGGTCACGCCGATCCTGCCCCACGGCCCGCTGGGCGCGCGCGACTGCGAGCCGCTGACCGACGGATCGTGCACGCTCGAGGAGGGCCCCGCGAGCGCGCGGGCGCGGGTGGTCCACCAGGAGCTCGATTACCAGGTCGTGCAGCTCAACGGGGGTCGCAGCTATTTCGTTGCCACGTGGGGGATGGCGCGACGCGAGTACGAGGACCCGGAGGTGAGCATCGACTGGAACGAGGAGGCGCGCACGCACTGCGTGGACGTGGACGACCCCGGCGGCGCGGCGCCGATCCGGCAGAGCGCGACGTACGAGGTCGACGACTATGGCAACCTGCGGAAGGAGAGCGTTCAGACCGAGGGAGGCGTGCGCCGCGAGGTGACGAGGACGTTCGACGTGCGGCCTGATGTGTGGCTCGTCGGGCTGATCGACACGCAGGCGGAGCGCGCGTACGAGGTCGGCTCGACCCTGCCGGGGAAGCTGCACATCGACTACCACCATGACGAGCGCGGGCTACTCGACGAGGTGAAGATCGAGCCGGACAGCACGGACGCCGATGTCCGGGAGACGACCTCGCTCGTCTACGACGAGGCTGGGCGGCTGACGCAGGAGAGGCGGGAGGCGCCCGGGGAAGCGCCGCGGATCTGGAACTATGAGCACGACGATATGTCGGGCGAAGGGATCTTCGTCAGCCAGACGTGGAACGGGCTCGGTGTGTCGCACTGGACGTACACGCACCCGGCGTACGGGGTGCTGATCGGGGAGATCGATGTGAACGGCGCGTGGTCGACGCGGGTGCATGACGATCTCGGGCGGCTGAGGAGGACGATCTCCGGCACCGGCGCGGTGAGCGAGACGGCGATGGCGGCGTGGGTGGACGCCGGCAAGACGGCGGGGCTGACCGTGGAGACGACGCTGTCGCGCGGAGGCCGCGCGGCGGCGACGCTCGACGAGCGGGGCCTTGTGGTGGAAGAGGCGGAGCGGTCGTTCGACGGGCGGATGAAGGTGCGCGCGCGATCGTACGACGTGTTCGGGCGACTGCTGTCGGTGAGTCGGCCCGGGTTCGGCGCGGCCGCCGAGGAGAAGGCCGAGCGGACGTACGACAGCCTGGGCCGTGTGCTCTCGGAGACTGGGCCGGACGGCGCGCGCCAGCGGTACGAGCACGAGCTGCTGCAGACGATCAAGATCGACCCGGAAGGGCGGCGCAGCCGGAGGGTCGTGGATCCCGAGGGGCGGCCGCGCGAGACGGCGGTGGAGGTGGACGGCGCGTGGCAGTCGACGATGTTCGCCTACGGGCTGAACAGCAAGCTGTGGAAAGTGACCGACCCGAACGGGAACGTGACGGAGATGGAGCACGACATCCGCGGGCGGCGCACGACCGTGCGCGACCCGGACGCCGGGACGCGGCGGACGCGGTACAACGGTCATGGAGAGATCCGGGAGGAGGTGAACGCGCTCGGAGAGTGGACGGTGGTGGTGCGGGACGCGATGGGGCGGAGGCGCCAGGTGAAGAGCGTCGACGAGGTGACGACGTTCACGTGGGACACGGCGTCGCACGGGGTGGGTCAGCTCGCCGGCGCGGTGACCCCGGATGGGACGGTGGTGTCCTATGCGTACGACGAGATGGGGCGCGCCTCCGAGGTGCGGACGACCATCGAGGGCGAGGAGTTCGCGGTGGGGGTCACGTACACGCCTGACGGGCTGCGCGATGAGCTCCTGTACCCGGAGGTGCCGGGGCGGGATCGCTTCCGCGTGAAGCACGTGTACGAGGACGGATCGCTGTCGGAGCTGCGCGCGAGCCAGGATGACGGGACGACTCGGCTCCTGTGGAAGGTGCACAAGAGGAACGCGGATGGGGCGCTGCTGGCGGCGACCTTCGGCAACAAGGTGTTCGCGCAGCGGACGTACGATCCGGTGACGGGGCGGCTGGAGACGGCGCAGGCGACGAAGAGCGAGCCGCTGCAGGCGCTGACGTACGCGTACTACGAAGACGGCCGGGTGCGCGAGCGGCGCGACAGCGTCGCGCTGCGGATCGAGACGTTCCAGTACGACGATGCGGGCCGGCTGGAGAGGTGGGACCTCGCCGCGCCGGAGGGTGCGCAGGGAACGGAGTACGGTTACGACGAGCTCGGCAACCTGCGCACGGTCGCGGTCGACGGGGTGCTGGCGGAGGAGAGCCGCCACGATCCGGCGGGAAGGCCGCACGTGGCCGTGGCGCAAGACGGGGTGGCGTTCAAACACGACGCGGCCGGGCGGCTGGAGTGGTCGAGCGAGGGGCTGACGATCGGGTACACAGCGTTCGATCTGCCGAGGTGGGTAGAGAAGAAGGGCGAGCGCTGGGAGTTCCTGTACGACGCGTTCGGGGCGCGGGTGAAGAAGACGCACGGCGAGGAGGAGACGATCTACATCGGCGGCGTGTACGAGCGGCGCACGGACGCGGGCGGGACGCGGCACGTGTTCCGCGTGGCGTCGCCCGAGGGCGAGGTGGCGCAGGTGGTCTTCGCGGGCCCCAAGGACGAGCGGACGCTGTATGTGCACAGCGACCCGCTGGGGAGCGTGGGGGTCGTGACGGACGAGGCGGGCGAGGAGGTGGAGCGGCTGCACTACGAGCCGTTCGGGCGGCGGATCGAGGCCGACGGCAAGGCGCCGGGCGTGGCGAAGAGCGAGGTGAAGCACGGGTTCACGGGGCACCGGCACGACGACGAGCTCGGGCTCATCGACATGCGCGGGAGGCTGTATGATCCGAACCAGCGCCGCTTCTTGACGCCGGACCCGCTCGTGACCGACCCGCTGTGGGGGCAGAGCTACAACCGGTACAGCTATGTGATGAACGATCCGGTGAACCTCGTGGATCCGACGGGGTTGTACTGGAAGAAGGTCACGTATACCGACGGCAGTACGGGGTGGGCGGAGTTCGACGACACCACCGGAGCGCTGATCGGGATAGAGGCGGAGACCATCGAGGTCGTCGCGCCGTCTGGGGGGCAGCCTCCGCGTCCCGGTGGCGCGGGTGAGCGAGGGGGCCCGGAGATCAGGAGAGATCTGGCGCAGTTCTTCGCGGCCGGAAACGAGTACTTCGAGCAGGGCGGCGGCTCTTCGGTCGGCGACGACTATTCGGGTGCCGGGGACACGCTGGCCGCGACGCTGGAGCGCGGGGTCAGGCTGTCGGATCTGACCGGAGAGAAGCCGATGCCGAATCTGGTGAGCGGGTCGGTGATCGGGGATCCGGACATCGTGCCGAGGTTCACCTGGTCGGCGGCCGTGGCGCGGGACTTCCACAACTCCCTCGAGCTCGGGGGGCTGGCATGGCACGCGGGCAATGACGGCGAGGCGTTCATGCTGGACCTCCGGGCGGCGATGGATGTCGTGGCGCTGTGCGCGACGGTTGCCGTCGAGAGCGGCATCGGGGTGGCGATGGTCCTCGGCGCCGTGCTGCCGAAGCTGGGGGGAGGGGCGTCGGGGGCAGATGCCGCAAAGGGTGTGACTCGCGACCTTCACGGAGAAGCGGTTGCTGCGCGGGATGCGCTCGCGGCAGAGCTGGCCCAAACACGGCATCCGCCTGCAACCGTGGTCGGCGCATACTCTCCATCGGCTGGGCGGGCGATAGCGGGAGCGAGTCGGGGTGGCGGACTTGGCTGCGCAGAGGGCGTCTGCTCAGAAGCTCTCGGGCATCCGCCTGACATCCGTTTCACGCCGGCCGTGAGGCCCCGCACGGGGCAACCAATTGATGTATGTTCAAGCTGCGAATCGACGTACGGCCGCGGTGCGTTTCCGGATCCGGCCACGCGTTTTCGAACCGACCGAGGAGGGCAGTGATGTCTATGACAGGAGCAAAATCCGCCGACGAGATTCTCGGACTGGAGTTCGACTGGCTAGCCAGTGACGCTGATGGGTACGTTGCCCTGTTCAGTACCGCGGGCGGTGGCTACGCCCCGGATGAGTTCCTACGAGACACCGATGCACACGATGCGGCGATCGACGCTGTCCTTGCATCACCCGCTTCGACCGTGGCGCGGTTCGCGCCAGAGCTACCCCCGGGATTGAAGAACACGTGGCGGATGGTGGCGGAGCGCGGGCTCTTCGTCTTTGACTCAGACCCCCATGGCGGGCCCTACCGCATGGTCGCAGCGCCAGCCGATCCCATTCGGATTGTCGATCTGCCGAGGGGCGTGATTGATATTGTTGGGCGTCTCAAGCTTCGCCAGGTGCGATTCGTAGGCCAGCCGGTCATCACGATGGAACTCCTTCAGGAGAGGGGGTAGCACAAAAGCTATCGTGTCGATCTCGTTCACTGCGAGCACGCCTGCGTACTCGTTCATTGCGAGCACGCAGGCGTGTCCCCGCCCCACCGCACGTGGAACGCACCGCGCTGCGAATCGGCGCAAAATCTGCGGTCAGTGTCGATGATGCCCCCTGGGGCGCGACGCTCCACGTCGCATTTCGTGAGAATCGGCCGGCGCTCACGGGAATGCGTGCCTACGCTCCGGTGAGCGCCGTCGGCGCTTACTTCACCGGCCCATGACGCCTTTACGCGAGCGGAGCGGCGGTGTATCTCCCACCACCGCTCGCGCACCCATGGCGACGGGCATCGAGGACAGCTCATGTCGACTTCGTTCCTAACGCGCTCCCTCCGCGCCGCCGCGCTCGTGACCTGGGCCGCCAGCGGGCTCGGGTGTGCTCTGCCCAAGCCGCCGCTCACCTGCGCGTCCCAGGGCGGTGCCCCGTGGGTGGAGCTCTCCTCGGAGCACTTCGTGATGTGGACTGATCTCGACCGCTCCGAGGCGCGCGACGCGCTCGCCGAGTTCGAGACCTCGTACAACGCGCTCGAAGACGTTTGCTTCCCGAGCGACACGCCCGACCCGTTTCGGATGCAGATCGTCCTGTTCGCGCGCGAGCGGGATTTCAGCCAGTTCGTTCGGCGGCCCTTCGGCGGCTATTTCATGCACGCGCTGCCGAACGACCTCGAGCCAGCTCCGACCATGGTCATGTACGGTTCGCTCGGGGAACAGACGCGCCTCACGTTCCAGCACGAGCTCGCGCACCACTTCATCGCGCAGAGCATCGGACCCACGCCAGCGTGGCTCAACGAAGGGCTCGCCCAGTTCTACTCGACGCTCCGCTTGCAGGACGGTTATGCGATGATCGGCTCACCGCTGCCCGATCGAAGCTTCCTGAAGGAGGCGTCCTGGCGCGCCGCGAGCAATGGCCCGTTCACGCGCTTGCTGATCCCCGTCAGCCGGGCGCGCTCCGCCACGGAGCTCATCGACCTTGGCCGAGACGATTTCTACGGCCGCTCCGGCGAGCCATCGGAGGCCGAGCGCCGCCAAGTGGCGATCAACTACCTGAGCTCGTGGGCGCTCGTTCACATGCTGAACAACGGTCCCGAGCCCTACGTGCGGCGCTTCGCCGGATTTCTCGAGGCAGCCTCGCGAGCCGTGCCCGTGCGGCAGGCCTTCCAGCAAGCCATCGCCGACATCCCGTCCGAGCAGCTCGATCAGCATTTCCGGAGCTACCTCGTGGGTCCGCGGCTGATCAAGAAGGTGGGCCCCTATGCGCCCCCGCCGCCTCCGCCGCCGCAGACCGAGCGCGCGATGAACGACGCCGAGGTCCACGTGCTCTGGGCGCGTCTCAAGTCGTGGGATGGTGACGAGAGGGCCTGGGCGGCGGCGCACCTCGAGGAGGCGCTCGCTCATGAACCGAACAACGCGGAGGCCCGCCTCTGGCGCGGGCGCCTCTGGATCGCCGAGGGCCGCCTCAGGGAGGCGGAGCAGGAGCTCACGGTGGCGCTCGCGGCGAGGCCGATGGATCCTCGGTATCTCCTGGCGATGGGGAGGTCGCTCTACACGCTGGCGAGCCATCGCGTCATCACGACCCTCGACGCCATGGGACGCGCCGCCCCGCTCGTCGACCGTCTGAGCCGGGCCGCATCCACCGCGACGCAGCTCGATTTCGTGGCCCGATACCGCATCGAGCATCGCGAGCTCGACGAGGCACAGACGTTCATAAGGCGCGCCCTGAAAACCGACCCGGGCTGCGCGTCCTGCTACGACACCTACGGCATGCTGCTCCTCATGCAGGGTCGAGTCACGGAGGCCATCAGCGCGGCGGGGCACGCGCTCGATCTCGTGCCGGAAGGGAGTGAAAGTCCGGTCATCGAGGCGCGTCTCCGCTGCTTCCTCGCGCACGAGCAGGCGGCGCGGGACGGCGCGCCGACGCGCGCGGAGAAGTGCTTCGACCCGCTCCGACGGTGACGCCGGGCGCGCTCGCGTCGCCTCAACGCAGGCAGGCGCCGAGCAGCGGCGCCCCGAGCAGATCGAGCTGCTCGACCGCGCGCTGCCGCCGGCGCGCGCGCCCGCCCGCGCCCACACCCGGGGCGGCGCTCCGGGAGCTCGCCCGCCAACCACGGCTCCGGAGGCAACACGACGTACGCGCCCGGCAAGCGCCCGCTCTCGGCCCACGCGTCATGAAAACGGAAGTCGAACGTGGGAATGTTGAGCTCCAGGTCGACGAGGATCCTCCGCCCGTCCTCCTGGAGGCACACGAACTCCCGCTCCTGGTCGCTCGATGAGCGCTCCGTCGTCCTGCACGAGAACGCAAGGCCCGACAGGCCGACGCGCCGAGGAAAACCGCGGCGCGTCGACTTTGCGTACGTGCCTCGGGGGACCGCCTGCCTTGATCGGTCACCCATAGACCAGCGCGGCCAGGACTCCTGCAGGGAACGTGATGAGCGCGCCCACGGTCATGAAGCCGAGATCGGCCCCCTCGTTGATAGGCCGGACGAGGCGCGTGGCCTCCCCGGTCAGATACCAGACGACGTAGAGGCCGGCGGCGATCGCCAGGTTGAGCGGCCCGCGCCCCGGGTAGGAGCGCGCCGCGTGCACGAGGACGATCGCGAGGACAATCGACTGCGCGGGGAACGTGAGCAGGCAGATCGTGACGTGCGCCAGCACCGATCGCGTGAGCTCCGAGCCGAGGAGGACGCGCACGAGCTCGCACACGATCACGAACGCCGCGAGCAGGCCGGTCGCGGGGAGGAGCTGGTCAGGCGGAAGGCTCAAGAGAGCCCAGAGCACCTCGAACGGCTCCGTCGTCAATCCGGGGATGAGATGCATGGCGTTCGCTCCTCTCTCCGTCAGCCGGAGACTTCTCCTGTCAGGGTGGCCGGCTCACCGGGGCACGGGCGCTCGCCGAGCGCCTCACCGAAGCGCACGAGCCCGGCGAGTTTGTCTTCGGAAAGGCGCTGTCTCTGGAGGAACCAGCCGCAGAGCCACCGCGGGTAACACTCCCTGGCGGTCCCGAGGAAGATGAACAGCGAGAACAAGCGCGCGGGTTCCCAGCCGGGGTTCGAGTAGGCGCGCGCGCCGACGACGTGGGCATCGCACCGGTTGAGCCAGCGGATCGTCATCGCCTGGGTTCGGCGCCACAGACCGCGGCAGACATGGACGGTCGCCACGTCCCTGCCCCGGAAGATCGCGCGGTTCGCCGGCTCTTCGAACACCGCCTCCATCGGCGCCGCCATGCCGATGAACCAGGTCTGGCACTCGACGACGATCAGATCATAGGCGTGGTCGGCGGGGATGCCGAGCGGCTTGATGGCGGCCGGGCGGCGGAAGACGGCGCGGAACGTGATGCGCCAGAACCGCCGCCACGACAGCGGGAATCGGAAGAGCGGCTCCTCGGCCTCGACGACCTTCTCGTCGACGGCGTACCCCTTGCGGAGGAGCCCCTCCTTGACGTGCTGCATCGCGACCTGGCCGTTGCCGGTGAGCGAGTAGTAGAGCAGCAGCGCGCTGCGCCCTCGCGCGCGCTCCGCGCCGGGCAGGATCGCGCCCGCGTTCAGCACGTTCAGATCGGGGGAGACGAGATAGATGAGAAAGAAGAAGAAGATCAACGCGAAGACGCCGTCCCAGATCCCGAAGAACCGATAGAGCCAGTGGAGCTCTCCGATGGTATAGAAGTAGAAGGTGAAGAGAGAATAGATGCTTTTCGCCACGATCCCCGTGACGAGCAGATCGGTGCTCACCTGGGTGGCACGGAAGATGAGGAAGGCCAGCACACCGATGGTGAACGAGAACCCCGAGACGAACGCGAAGCTCGGGACGTCGATCGGCGGCGGGACGCCCAGCAAGGCGAAGATCGGCCGGTGGAACAGCAGGAGGAGCACGTTTCCTCCAGCGTTGGCGATCGCCGTGATCAGGCTGAGCACGCGGAAAACCCGGAGCAGCCCAGGCGGCGCTCCAACCGTATAGCCCTGCATTTCGAGACGCTCCTTCCCCGACGGAAGCGACCGCGGCGATCCCCCCGATTTTACTGCTCGATGGCCCCTGAGGATCGCCCCCGCGCGATCCGGAGGAGAGAGAGGAAGAAAAACGCCACGAAGCCGAAAAGCGCACGCGCCTTGTCGCTCAGGGCCGCGGCCCCCGAGACGCGGAACGACAGAAGGAGAAGCACCACGTCAATCGGCCGGAGCCGCGCCACCCCCTCGCCAACCGCGCTCCCGTGCTCGTCATCCCCCTCCTGGATCCGGAAGGGGAGCACGACGCTCTCCCTCCACAGCCGCCATAAGGCGAAGGCGCTGCGCGGCCGGAACACCCGCGCGCCGCGCAGCGTGAACCGCCGGCCGTCGGCGCCGTCGAAGGGAAGCACGTAGCGTATCTCTCGCTCCGGGCCGGTCCCTGTGGCGACGAAAAGATTCCAGACGCCCTCCCTGATCGGAGTCTCTCCCGCGGTCAGCCCTCCCGCCGACAGCGTCCCCGTCACGAGCCCTGGGTGCGCCGAATCGGAGATGAACCTCGCCAGATAGGAGATCGTGATGCGCAGGTGAAGGCGCACCTGGCGAGGCGCCGCTCGCCGGTCGGCGGCCGCTCCTGGGGTGCTCTCCCAGGAGCCGGAGAGGCTCTCCCGGAACGTCAGACCAAGCCCCGGATGCCGCGGCGGCGCCGTCCCTGCGGCCGGTATCGCGATGGCCGTCAGGGGATCCGCATAGGGCGCGGCGTGCGCCCGCTCCGGCGGTGTCCAGCCCGGCTCGCCCGTGATCCGGCGGATGATCCGCTCGATGTTCCGCTCGGTCACCGCGGCGATGGTGTGCGACGGGTTCACGCCGGTCGCCGCTGGCAGGATCGCGCCGTCGAGGACGAAGAGGTTTGGATAGTTGAACACCTCGCCGAGGCCGCTCGTGACGCCGTGCTCCTCGCTGTCGCTCATCCGGCAGCCGCCGAGGCTGTGGACGGTGATGGGCAGGTGCGCGAACCGCCAGAAAGGCGAGACCGCGTAAGCGCCGCCGAGCTGCGCCACGATGTCCTGGGCGAGCCGCTCTTCCACGCTGTAGAGCAGGAGGTTCGACGGGACGTCCCACCGGACCGACAGCTTTCCGCCCCGCACGAGCTCCAGCCGCCCGTTGGCCAGGTCCCTCCCCATGCCCAGGAACATCGCGGTGTTCCGCATCTCCTCCGGCGTGACCGGGGGCGGCTCCCGCTCCGACGCCGCCCGCATGATCTCGTCGAGCGCGGCGCCGGTCGGCGGCTCTGCCGGGGTCGCCCAGGGCCTGTCCAACGCCGCCGCCGGCCAAGAGCGCCAGTCGATGTGCGGCCTCGAGAGCTTGATGATCGGCCAGAGCTGCCTCGGGAAGCCGCCGTCTTCGATCAAGAACCACGCCTGGTCGCGCCCGGGGCCGCCCGCGTAGACGACGCCGGCGGTGATGGGCGGCCCGCTCGCCGGCTCGAACGGAGCGGCGACATCGAAGCCGAGGGCGACCAGATCCCCGTTGCCCGAGTACCCCGCGCCGAGCTGCGCGCTGAGCCGAGGCAGCGCGCCCGCCTCCTTGCAACGCAGGAGCAGCTCGGTCGAGCCGAGCGAGCCCGCGCAGACGAAGACGTGCTCGGCCTCCTCGAACAGCTCCTGTCCGCCGCGCCCGTGATCGCGGTACGCGACGCGGTACCGTGGTCCCTCCGCGCCGGAGAGCGGCTCTATCAGCGTGACCTCGCACTCCGTGCGCATCGTCGCGCCAGCGCGCTCCGCAAGCGGGAGATAGTTCATGTCCAGGGTGTTCTTCGACCGATGGACGCAGCCGATGGTGCAGTCGCCGCACTCGACGCACCCGCCCTGCAACACCCCGAACTTGTTCGGGTGGAGCCCCGGCTTACTGGAGAAATTGATCGCCAGCGGCGGATAGAAGAGCTGCTCCTTGCGGCGCAGCTTGGTGAGCGCCTCGGACATCTGCCGCGTCTTCGGCGGCAGTCCGCCCGGCGAGCGGGTGATCGGCTGGATGTCCAGCATGTAGGCGACCAGGTCGTAATAAGCATCGAGCGCCGCGCGGCTGTAGCCCTCGGGCCACCCGCGCGCGAAGACCTCCGACGGCGCGCGCAGGTGCACGTTGGCGTAGATCAGGGAGCCGCCGCCGTAGCCCGCCGACTGCACGACGCGCATCTGATCGATAGGCCGGACGTCATACAGCCCTCTCGTCTTTTCCCAGAGCCACTGATCGAGTCGACCTCTCGGAAACTCGGGGACCTTCTGGTCGTACCGGCGGCCGCGCTCGAACACGGTCACCGCAAATCCGGCCTGCGCGAGGCGACAGGCGGAGACCGCTCCACCAAAACCCGTCCCGATCACGATCGCTCGATGCTGTCCCATGGCTCCCCCCCTGCTTCGATGCTGTCCCATGGCGCCCCTTGGCAGAGGCGTCTTCGGCCCGTCATGGATCTTCACGTTCGCCTCCGCTCGCGGCCTGCGCCCGTGAGACGGGGATGCACCTGGCTCACGGAGCGGAGGAACGCGGCGAAAAGCCCGACAGAGACCCGATTCCCGGCGACCGGGATCAGAAACAGCCTCGGCACCTGCCCGGGGGTAGGCCGGGAAATTTCAGAGGAGTATCGCCGCGAAGGGACCTTCGACCCAACACATCGAACTGCGAGCCGGAGAGGTCAAGGGACCCTCCTTGCGATCCCTTCATTGTCATCGATCTCCGCGGTATTTGCACC
Organism: Sorangium sp. So ce693; assembly: GCF_051521375.1. Lineage (NCBI taxonomy): Bacteria > Pseudomonadati > Myxococcota > Polyangiales > Polyangiaceae > Sorangium > Sorangium sp. So ce693. Next base: position 6,647,888 of record NZ_CP150347.1, on the reverse strand, counting down.
CTGCGTCATGACGCGGAAACCGAGAGCGGGCGCCTGCCGGGAGCGTATGTCACGTCGCCTCCGGATCCGTGGTTGAAGTGCGCCGTCAGCGCGCATGCGAACGCCTGCATCGTCGCCGCCTTCTATCGAGACGTGCTCAAGCGGAACGGCGTCGACAACCGCGGCCACAGGTTCACCTCGAGCGTCCAGTGCCTGTACGGGCCGGAAGGGATGCAGACTCGGGAATGGCGGAACGCGGTCTGGGACGGCGAGCAGATGATCTACGGCCAGCCCGATCACATGAACGATTACCGGCGCTTCCCGTGTCGCGAGCTGCGCGAGCTGGTAGAGCGCCGGTCGCGAGCTGGTAGAGCGCTCCGACAGGGAGGCGGACGCGCTCGCGTCGCCTCAGCGCGGGCAGCCGCCGAGCAGCGGCGCCCCGAGCAGATCGAGCTGCTCGACCGCGCGCTGCGCCCGGCGCGCGCGCGCGCCCGTGGCGCTCCGGGAGCTCGCCCGCTGCACGAGCTCCTCGCGGAGCGCCACGAGCTCACGCGTCGGCAGCGTGCTCGTGTCCGTCACGAGCCGCGCTCCGTCACGGTAGCCGGTCCACACCGTGTAGCCGTCCCGTGTGACCTCGATCCCGAAGCTGGGGCCATAATCCGTGATCTCGTAGCTGCGCCCCAGGGCCAGGAAGCTCCACTTCTTCATCGCGACCGTCTCGCCAGTGTCCGTCGAGGCGGTCGGATCGGCCAACAAACCGGGGGTCGGGCCCTCCCGGGCCCATGGCCCCGTGCGCGCGCGAGCTGCGCGCGACCTGCGCGGAACCCGTGCGTAACCCGCGTGACCCGCGCGTCACCAGCGCCCGCGCTCCGGAGCGACGCGCCCTCGCAGGGCTCCCTCCGCGCCGCTCCGCACCGCGAGGTGCCTCACGTCGTGGGATACCTATCGTGATGGCGGACCCACGACATCGTGTGAGGCAGCGCGGCCTCGTCGCGGCCCAGGGGCGTGAGATCCAGGTAGTTGTAGGTGCCGATCAGGACATCGAGCCCGCGCGCGTAGGTCGAATAGGTGTGGAAGACCTCGTCGCCTTCGCGGGCGAACACGCTCAGCCCAGGAGCCTCCGGGAAGGGGGAGCTCGCCTTCTTGAAGTTGTACTCCATATCGCCTCGAGCGCGCTCCTCCTCACGGAACGAGACGTGATAGTCATAGTTGAAGTCCGTCTCGCCCGAGGAGACCCACGGGAACGTCCAGCCCATCCGCGCCTTGAACGGCTCGATCTTGGCGAGCGGCGCGCGGGAGACGGCGCAGTACGCCGTGTCGCGGGCGGCGAGGTGGACGTGGCCACCCTGGATGTTGTCGGCCACGTACGAGCAGCTCTTGCAGCCCTCGTCCCAGCTCGGCGCGAACATGAAATGGTAGACGAGGAGCTGCCGGCGCTCGCCGAAGAGCTCGCGCAGCGTCAGCTTGCCTGAAGGCGCGTCGAACACATACGCCTTCTCGACCCTCACCCACGGCAGCTCGCGGCGCGCGGCGCTCAGCGCGTCGCGCCGCCGGTCGTGCTCTTTCTCTCTCTCCAGCAGCGCGAGGCGCGCCGCCAGCCACTCTTCCCTCGAAACGACCTTGGCGCGGCTCATCGGCGCTCTCCCTTCGACGCGGGGGCGCCGGCGGCGCTCCTGCTCTGGTTCCGGTTCCGGAGCCTCTTGACGGCGATCGCGGTCACCGCGCCGGCGGAGGCCGCCTGGGCGAGGACCCATCCGATGGACGCTAGGCACGCAGGGCACATGGGGATCTCCTCCTGTGGGCGGCGCGCGCGGCGTCTCGCCGCGCCAGCCGCTGACCCGTGGAAATGACCACGGCGCCTCTGGCCGCGACAGCAACATCGATGTCGCGATCCGTTGGCGCGCGCCGCCGGGCGTGCGACGCTGCCGCGATGGATGCGACGGCCGAGGTCCCAGCCGAGCTCGGCGAGCTGGCGGCCCGCTCGCTCGCGGCGGGCGACGCGCTCGACGCGCTCAATGTGGTCGGCCCCTTCGGCGGGCCACACGCGCTCGCGCTCCGCGGGATCGCGCTCGCGCAGATGGGTGCCTATCCGGAGGCGAAGGCAGCGCTCGGCCGCGCCGCGCGGGCGTTCGCGGCGGCGGGCGCCGAGCGCGCCCGGGCGCGCGCGAGCGCCGCCCTCGCGGAGATCGCGCTCGCGCAGCGGGAGCTCGGCGAGGCGCGCCAGGGACTCGTCGAGGCGGGTGACGCCCTCGAGCGCGCCGGCGATCTCACGAACGCGGCGTGGGCTCGCCTGGGCGCGGCGCGGGCCGCGCTCCTCGAAGGCCGCGTCGCCGAGGCGGAGCGCGCGCTCGCGGCCGCCGAGGCCACGGTCACGAGCGACGCGCCGGTGTTCACCAGGGCCGCGCTGGCGCTCGTGCGCGCCGAGGCGCACGCGCGGCTCGTGCGCGCGTCCTCGGCGCGGCGCGCCGCCGAGCAGGCCGCGGCGTGGGCGCGGGCGAGCGGACACCCGCTGCTCATCACCGAGGCCGAGCGCTTCCTCCGCGCGCACGACGAGCCCGTGGCGCGCCGCGTCCAGGGTGGCCGCGACGAGCCCGTGCGCCTCGCCGATGTCGAGGCCCTGGTCGCCGCGCCTGCGGGGCGGGTCGTCGTGGACGCGCTCCGCCGCCGCGTCCTCGACGGCGGCGAGGTGCGGGCCGACCTCGCGCGCCGACCGGTCCTGTTCGCCCTGATCGAGGCGCTCGCGCGCGCCCATCCGGCGGCGATCGCGAGCGACGACCTCGCGCGTTCGGCGTTCGGCGTTCGCGCGGTCAACGAGTCCCATCGGCGGCGGCTGCGCGTCGAGGTGGGGCGCCTGCGCGCCGCGATCCACGGCGCCGGGGTCGTGCGGGCGCTCGGGAACGCGTACCGCTGGGAGCTCGGCGCGGGCGTGGAGGTGGTCATCCTCGCGCCGCTCGATCCGGGCGACGCGGCCGCCATCCGCGCGCTCCTCTCGGACGGCGCCGCGTGGAGCGCCGCGGCCATCGGCGCCGCGCTCGGCAAGAGCGCGCGCACGGTGCAGCGCGCGCTGGCGGAGCTCTCGCTCGCGCGCGCGGTCGAGGTCACCGGCAGCGGCCCCTCGCGGCGCTACGCGAGGCCCCGAGCGGCGCTGTCGATCGCGTCACAGATGTTGCTCCTCGGGCTCGCGCTTCCTGGTTGAGTGCGCGTTGGGTGCGCGGGGCGAGGGAGGAGTGGACCATGAAAGCCCGGCAGGCCGAGATCATCGCGGAGCGCACGTTCGAGGGGGTGGAGTCGATTCACGGGGTCGCGTTCGACGGACAGGCGGTGTGGTTCGCGCACGGCGATCGCGGAGACCTCGTGTCCGCCGAGCCCGAGAGCGGCCGCGTGCTGCGTCGCCTGAAGGCGCCCGCGAGCGCCGGGGTGGCGTTCGACGGGCGCCACCTGTGGGTCGTCGGCGGCGGCAGGATCCGGAAGATCGATCCCGCGAGCGGGGCCGCGGTCGGCGAGGTGCCGGGCTTCGACGCGACGCCCGTGAGCGGGCTCGCGTGGGCCGACGGCGCGCTCTATGCGGGCATCTACCGCGAGCGGAAGATCCTCAAGATCGATCCCGAGCGCGGCGCCGTCCTCCGCACGCTCGTCTCCGATCGGCTCGTCACAGGCGTCACGTGGACCGACGGCGATCTCTGGCACGGCGTGATGTGCGAGGAGGAGGGCGCGCCGTCGGAGCTCCGCCGCGTCGATCCCCGGAGCGGCGAGGTCCTGGACCGGCTCGCGCTGCCGGAGAGCGTGCGCCTCTCCGGCGTCGAGGCGGACGCGAGCGGCCGCATGTGGTGCGGCGACCCGGCGACAGGCAAGCTCCGCGCGGTGAAGAGGCCGCGAAAGGCGGGCTGATTCACCCTGGGTTCGACCTGCCGGAGGCAGCGGGCCAGCGTTCAGAGACAAACTTACAGCGTGAGTGACACCGCGCCGGCGGGAAACGTCTGGGTCGCTGCGCGCGGCGATGATCAGAATCGAAACCTTCGGGAATGTGAAGGCGCGAAGGCGTGACTCGCGGACAGCGTTGGACTTCCAGCCTCCTCGACGGGAGCGGTGTCGATCGGCGCCGCGTACCCATGTGGAGATCCGATATGCATCTTCGATCGTCTGGCTGGATCTTCGTTCTGGGTTTCTTGGCGCCCGCCTGCACCGGGCAGCTCGGCGATCCGTCCTCGGGTCCGGCTGGCGGCGAGACCGGCGGGAAGAACCTGGGCGTGAACGTGGGCCAGTACATCAACAACACCACCGCGCAGAGCTCGAACAAGCTGCTCACGTCGGTGATGAACGCGCTCGGCTACGCCGCGACCGGCATCGGCATCGAGCCGAGCTGCGGACCGCTGCCGGGCTTCCTCGCCTGACGCGTGCTCGTGGCAGGGCTGCGCTGGCTCCCAACCGTCCTCTCTTGAGCGTGGATTTCGCGCCCAGAAATCCGATCCGGGGCGTGAGAAATCCGGCGCTGTAAAAGGAACGCCTTGAAAGAAAGGCTCGGCGTGGCGACCCGTCCGGGTTGCTATGACCAAACGAAGGCACACGCCGAGCACCTCCAAGGTGCGCCGGCGCGAACTCGGGTTCAAGAGGAAAGGCGACGGGCGGCACCAGGAGCGAATCCGGCGGCCAAACCCTGCCATGATTCACATCGCGCCCACGGAGAAGAATCTGACGGGCATCGCAGGGCTTGCCCCATTCGGCGCCTTCATCCGGGAGCTTGGCGTCGACGCGGCCTTGAGCCGCAGGTTCTTCCGGCTGAAGTCGGGTCGCTCGGTTATCTACCCGATGGCCGCGCAGATGCGCCTGCTGATGGACGGCGCGCTCGCCGGCGAGGAGCGCGTCTTCGGCATCGAGGCGCTCGCCGTCGATCCGCTCTTCGTACGCCTCGCCGGCGGGGTCGTCCCGAGCATCGACACCGTCTACCGGGACCTGTGCCGCTTCGACGACGATGCGCTCGAGGCGCTGCACAGCATGGTCGTCGATCACGGGCTTGCCCTGGTTGCTCGCCGAAAGCACCGATTCGTGCATATCGACGTCGACACCACCGTGGAGCCGCTCTTCGGAATGCAGGAGGGGGCGCGGCCGGGCCCGAACCCGCGCTACCACGGCCGGCCGAGCTATCATCCGATCCTGGCGCGGATCGCCGAGGTTGACGCCATCGTCGGGGCCAAGCTGCGACCGGGCGACACGAGCTTCGGCGAAGCCGATGTGCCCTTCGTCGAGAAGTGCATTGATCGCGCGCGCGCCGCAGCTCCGAGTGCAGCCATCTACGTACGGATCGATGGCGCTGGGGATTGCAGCGCCTTGATGCACGCCGTTGCTGCGAAGGGATGCTTTTTCCTGACCAAGGCGCGGATGAGCCCCGATCTGGTGGGCAGGATCGCGTACGCCACCGGATGGCGGACCATCGACCGAGATGCCGACGGTCGTCCTCGACGGCAGGTGACCGAGGTGCTCTTCCGGCGCCGCGATTGGCCCGATGGGGTCCGCGTCATCGCCGTACGCACACGCGACCGGGAGAATGGCAAGCAGATCAACCTTTGGGAGGGGCTCGACTACACGGTGCAGGTCTTTTTGACCAACGAGCCGGTCGAAGCGCCGGAAGACGTCGCGGCGCGGTATGACCTGCGCGCGGGCATCGAGCCGCTCATTGGCGAGCTCAAGCACGGGTGGGGATGCGGTCGCGTGCCGAGCCACTGCTTCAACGCCAATCATGCCGCGCTGCTGCTGAAGCTGCTGACGGCCAACCTGATGCGCCGCTATGTGCTGGAGCACGTTCCGCACCTGGCGAGCTGGCGAACGCCGTGGCTGCGCCGCGCGCTGATCCTCGTTCCGGGAAGGTTGGCCCGGTCGGGTCGGGGCACGACCCTGCACGTGCCGACGTGCTCGCAGCTCGCCCGCTGGCTCAATTGAAAATGAAACCAGCCGAAATGATCGTGGGGGGTAAGGGGGGCGTGCGCCTTCGTGACGCTCTGGGCGTCAGCCAATTGTAGTTTAAACCGCACGCGCTTGGCCGAGCGCCGCTCGCACGGCGCCTTCGGCTCGCTCGTGCCCCCCTGGGCGCGAAATCCACGTTGAGTGAGATGCCGGGAACAAACCGCCAGGGCCCCGTGTTCCATCGGCCATGGCGCGACGTGTGATGGGCTGGGTCCTGATTCTGTTCACGCTGGCCCTGGTGGGATGCGATCATGCGACCAAGGCGGCTGCGCAGGCCGCGCTGGAGCGGCGAGGTCCCCTGTCGATCGTGCCGGGCGTGCTCGATCTCCGCTACGCCGAGAACCGCGACATGGCCTTCAGCCTGCTCCGGGGCATCGAGTCGCCGGCGAAGGTGGCGATCCTCTTTGTGTGCTCGATCCTCGTCCTGGGCGTGATCATCGCGGGCTGGTGGAGCAGCCGCCGCGCCTCGGCCACCGAGCAGGCCGGGTACGCGCTCATCGTCGCCGGCGCGATCGGGAACGCGATCGATCGCGCCTTCCGCGGCTATGTCGTCGACTTCATCCACCTTCACAGCTGGCCGGTGTTCAACGTCGCTGACATGGCCATCGTGGCGGGCGGGATCTTGCTCGCGATCGTGATGTTCCGGCGTGCGCGCCAGGAGCCGAGCGAGGCGTCCTGATCATCGCCTCCTGAGATCGTCTCGCCCAAGCACGCCACCGTCGATCAGGGTTTCTCGTACCCGGACGACAGGGCGGTCACGCCGCACCTCTTCCGGTCCGATCTCTGATTCATCCCAAGGAGGACCGGCCGTGCGGTAGTGCCGCTTGGATCAGGTACAGAGCAGCTTCTTCAGCTCATCCTTGGTCTTGGTCTTCGCGCCTGCCAGGGCGGTGATGGCGAGCTCTCGTATCTTCTTGGCCCTGGAGCAATCGTCTGGCCGGTTGGGCGCCTGCTCCAGCAAGGGGCCGAGCTCCTCCGTGGGACCTTTCGCTTGCTTCTTGATGCAGAGCACAGGCTCGCCCTCCTGAAGATAGTACCGGCGCTGCGTGACGCTGCTCGTCGTCGCCGGCTTGTCCGGCGTACCCCTCGTCCCGTCAAAGGCCCAGGATCCATCGTCGTGCAGCGCGAAGACCAGCTGGCCCTGGTCGTAGTAGAACTGGTACGTCGACTCGCCGTGCCCCGCGTCGGCGGCTGCGATCTCCGCTTTCTGGACCGCGCCGTCCGCCTGGTACAACCGGAGCTCGCCGCGCCCCTCGCCGCCGGCGCACTCGAAGCGGAGCTCGCTTCGCTTCAGGTCGTTGCGGGCCTGGATGTCCTGATACAGGGCCCTGATCTTCTGGATCCGCGGATCGTCGAGGCTCACCTCGGGGCCCTCGGCGCTGTCCGCAGCTGCCTGGGGTGCTGCCGCGGTCGTCTGGCTTTCCACCGCGGAGGTGCCGGCCGGGGGCGTGGTCGCGCTTGGCGCCGGAGCTCGGCCCGTACCTGCAGGGGCCGCGGAGACTCTCGCCGGCGAGGTGGAAGACGGCGAGCTACACCCGATGCCGACGGCGACCAGCAGGGCGATGGAGGATCGGTTCATGAGGACCCAGAACGCTTGGTGCAACCGTCACATTCGGCGGGTCGGGTCACCCGTCCTTGCGTCGAAACTCCACGAAGAACCGCACCGGGCCGTCGGGGTCGACGTGGTGCAGCACCTCGGGCGCGACGATGCCCGGGGTCTCTGGATCGAGAGAGAGCTCTCGACCGCCGAGCCCATCGATCCGGTAGCGGAGCCGCCCCGAGATCACGTGGATCACCCCCCATACGCCGGGCTTCGTGGAATGGTTCTTTCGCAGGCCGGCAGGGATCGTGGCCTCGTCGAAATCGGCCGTCCGCTTGTACGCGACCAGCCCGTCGGGCATCTCGATCCGCTCGCAGCGCACGCAGTCGAGCTCGGTGCCGAGCATCGAGGCGCGGCCCTCGGGCGTGACGACCCAGGGGCGCGAGAGGAACGGTGGCTTGTGCCGGACGTGCTGGCCATGTCCACAGCTCAGCTCGGCCACCCAGTCGTTCGCATCGTCCTGATGATAGCCCGTGATCGATCGGCGCATCGTCGTGCCCGATGGCGTACTACGCGCCCAGCAGCGCGGCCATCGCAGGCGCGATGACCTCGGCGACAGCGCGTCGGTGGGAGGCGGCAAGCGCCGCGCCGTCAGGGCGCCCGTGCGCGGCGAGGGCGTCGGCCTCGGCGTCCGGCGCCGTGGCGGCCGGAGGAGTCGAGGCGAGGGCCGCCTCGAAGGCCTCGGAGACCGCCCGGCGCACCGGCTCTCCGCCCGTCTGGAGCGCCCAGGCCACGAAGCGCCATGCGAGCTCGGCGTGCCGCGCCTCGTCCTCGGCGATCGTGGCAAGGGCGCTCCGGACCGCGGCGTCCGTGGCGCGCGAGAGCTGCTCGCTGGCTTGCAGGGCGGCGAGCGTCTCGCCGACGCAGCCCTCGCGGACGGCGCGCGCCGCGAGCTCGGGCAGGTCCGATGCGACCTCGACCCGCCCGCCGAACGCGAACGGCGCCGGCGCGAGCGCCGCGCCGGCGTACGCGCTCGCCAGGCCGAAGCAGAGCGCCGCGTGGCGCACCTCGTCGCCCGCGGCCTCGTGGGCGGCCGCGAGCATGTCCGGGGGGGCCCCGACCGCCATCAGCTCCAGCGAGAACCGCGCGAAGGAGGCGACCGATGCGTGCTCGAGCAAGGCGTCGCGGAGCCATGCCTCGGCCAGCGCGGCGCGGGTCGCCTGCGTCAACGCCGCCACGTCCGGGCGCGTCGCGGCGCCCCACGCGCTCGCCGCGCGCCGCTCTGCCCGCGCCGTGCGCGCGCGCTCGCCCACGAGGAACGGACGGCCTGCGCCGCCGCAGGTCGCGGTGAACTCGTAGCAGCACTCGCCGCCCCGGAGGACGCCTTCACCGAGGGTGGTGTACCAGCACCCCGCGGGCGCGCCGGGCAGCGGTTGCGGGGCGGAGGAGCCGTAGGGGTCCAAGGTCGGGCACGTGCCCGCGGGTGAGCCGCCGATGCCCCCCTCGCCGGCAGTCCCCCCCTCGCCGGCAGTCCCCCCTTCGCCGGCGGCGCCTCCGGCACCGCCCTGTCCTCCCTGTCCCGAGGGCCCCAGGGCGACACAGACCGTCCCTTCCTCGGTCCATTCGACGCCGCCTGCCTGGATTGACGTGGCGGCATCGCTGCTTGGCCCGCCATTCCCGCCCATCCCTCCACGCGTCCCCGAGCTCTCGTCGTCGGACGCGGGGCCACCGCCTCCGCCCGGCGCGCGCTCCAGGGTGACGTCGCCGCCGCAGGCGACGCCTCCAACAGCCACGTTGAGCGTCGCCGTCGCGAGGATCGCGCGTGTCAGCTGGTGAGCGAGCGCGATCCGAAATTGAACCGGAGAAGAGGGGATACTGACCATGGTGCCAGAGAACAGCAGCATCCATACCAGCGCAGCATCCGCGGGCGTAGCCTTTCAGCGCGGGAATGGCCGGCACAGCATGGCACAGGCCTGGTCTGCATCGATTGCGCTGCTGCCGCGGCGAGCCCTCGCGGGCGGCGTTGCCGGGCGCGCGTCGACGTCGCACTGCGCTGCGCCGCGCCCGCTTGGCATCGAGCCGGCCGTCCAGATCGCGACGCGATGCAGCGCCTCCGGCTGCGCTCGGCTCAGCGGTCGCCGCTGCGCTCGGCTCAGCGGTCGCCGCTGCGCTCGGCTCAGCGGACGCCGCTGCGCTCGGCTCAGCGGTCGCCGCTGCGCTCCGCTCCGTGGACGCCGCTGCGCACCGCACCGCGGTCGCCGCTGGTATAGAGGCGCTCATGACCCTCCTCCGAGACGTCCTTTCAGCGCTCGAGTCGATCGCGCCGCTCCGGTTCGCGGAGTCCTGGGACAACGTCGGCCTGCTCGCGGGCGACCCGGCGCGGCCCTCGTCGGCGGCGCTCCTCGCCATCGATTACACGCCCGAGGTCGCCCTGGAGGCGCGCCATCTCGGCTGCGATCTCGTCGTCGCCTACCATCCGCCCCTCTTCGAGGCCGTGAAGCGCGTGGTCGCGCCGAGCCCCCTCTTCGCGGCCATCCGCGACGGCATCGCGCTGTACTCGCCCCACACGGCGCTCGACGTCGCCGAGGGGGGCACCAACGACGTCCTCGCCGACGCGCTCGGGATCTCGGCGGACCGCGCGCCTCTCAGGAGGGCGCCCTCCAAGGCGTGGCAGCACAAGCTGGTCGTCTTCGTCCCGGAGGATCGCGCCGACGCGGTGGCCGACGCCCTCGCCGAGGCGGGCGCGGGCCGGATCGGCCGGTATTCGCGATGCAGCTTCCGCACGCTGGGGACCGGCACGTTCTTCGGGGAGGAGGGCGCGAGCCCCACGGTCGGCGAGAAGGGCCGGCTCGAGCGCGTCGCCGAGGTGCGGCTGGAGATGGTCTTCCCCCGCGACCGGACCGCCGCGGTCGTGCAGGCGATGCGCGCCGCGCACCCGTACGAGGAGGTGGCGTTCGACCTCGTCGAGCTCGCCGCGGAGCCGCTCCGGGCCGGCATCGGCCGGATCGGGCCGCTCACCGGCGCAGCGCCGGTCTCCGAGCTGCTCGGCCGCATCAAGGAGGGCCTGGGGGTCGACGCCTTGCTCGTGGCCGGCCCCGAGGATCGCGCCGTCTCCCGCGCGGCCACGTGCGCCGGCGCGGGCGGCGCGCTCCTCGACGACGCCATCGCGCAGGGCGCGGAGCTCTACCTGACCGGTGAGCTGCGCCACCACGACGCCCTCCGCGCGGCGAGCGCGGGCGTCACCGTCGTGTGCGCGCTGCACTCGAACAGCGAGCGCGCCGCGCTGACGCGCCTCGCCGAGCGCCTGCGCGCCGCGGCGCCGTCGCTGCGCGTCGAGCTCAGCGCGCGCGACCGGGATCCGTTCTCGATCCGCTGACGGCTCGCGCGATGGCGCGGCGCTGCGCCGGGAGGGGGACGGGGCGCGGCGCGCGTCAGGGGTCGGCGGCGCGCCCGGCGCACCGAGGTCCCTGGCACGGTCAGGACCCGCCGAGGACCGCAGCGAAGTGCTACGATGCCTTACATGCGGACCGCGAACGATGCACTCCCTCCGCCAATCCCCCCTGCAGAGCACGTTCGCAAGCTGGTGGAGGCCAACCGCGTCGAGGAAGCGCGCCGTGATGTCCAGGAGTTGCTCGCCCAGGGGGACACGAGCGTGGAAGGCTGGGCGAAGGCCCTCCGTCAGCCCCGGATCGTTGCCTCACCCGACCACGCCCGCAGTGACTTTGCGGCAGACTACGCCTGGCTGCGAGAAAACCGGCAGGCCTACCTCGATCGCTGGGTGGCGCTCCAGGATGGCAAGCTGCTCGACACCGACGTCTCGCTGCGCGCGCTGGTAGAGCGGCTGACGAAGCGCGGGCAGATCGAAGGTGCGTTCGTGGTGCAGGTCGACTGATGGCCAAAGGCACGATGCGCCTTGAAGGCGTCGCGCAGCCGTGGGCCGCTTCGTCGGCACGGTATCTCTTCTCGAGCGCAGGTTGAGCGGTCGCGGAGGGAGAGGAGAGCCTCCCGCCTCGAGGTGGGATATGGTCGCGAAGGAAGCGTGGAGGCGCGCCGGGCGACTCGGCCCGGTGGTCGACAGCCGATCCGCGTCGTCGACAGCCGATCCGCGTCGATAGCGTCGCCGCCGCGCGCGCCAGGAGAGTAGCCCCTCCCATCTGCAAAGGTGTGCAAAGCCGCTGGACGAAACGGCCCGCCGCGATCAGCTTGCCGGCCCTCATGCGCGACCACGGCACGCCACCCGCCCCCGATCTGCGCGCGGACGCTGTTGCACCCTCGTCCCCCTCGCCCCGCGGCGCGGGCGTCTGGTCCACGCTCCGCGACGCGGTCCGCGGCGGCGAGCACGACTTCACCACCGGCTCCATCGACCGGGCGATCGCCCTGCTCGCGATCCCCATGGTCATGGAGATGCTCATGGAGTCGCTCTTCGTCGTGGTCGACGTCTTCTGGGTCTCGCGGCTCGGGGCCGATGCCGTCGCCGCCGTCGGGCTCACGGAGTCGCTCCTCGCGATCGTCTACGCCATGGCGATGGGCCTCGCGGTCGCCGCGTCCGCCACGGTCGCGCGGCGGGTCGGCGAGGGTCGCCCCGAGGAGGCCGCCGCGATGGCGGGGCAGGCGATCGCGCTCGGCCTGCTCATCTCGCTGCCGATCTCGGCGGTCGGCGCGCTGCTCGCGTCGCGGCTGCTCGCGGTGATGGGGGCGACGCCCGGGGTGATCGCGACCGGCGCGCCGTTCGCCTCGATCATGCTGCTCGGCAACGCGTCGATCCTGATGCTGTTCGTCATCAACGCGATCTTCCGCGGGGCGGGCGACGCGGCGCTCTCGATGCGGGTGCTCTGGTTCTCGAACGCGCTGAACATGGCGCTCGGCCCGTGCTTCATCTTCGGCCTCGGCCCGTTCCCGGAGCTCGGCGTGGCCGGCGCGGCGGTCGGGACGACCCTTGGCCGCGGGGCCGGCGTCGCGCTGCAGGTCTTCTTCCTCACGCGCGGCAGCGGCCGGGTGAGGGTGCGAGCGCGGCACCTCGTCCCCGACCCGGGGGCGCTCGCGGCGCTGCTCCGGCTCTTCGCGAACGGCGCGTTGCAGAACGTCATCGGCACGGCGAGCTGGATCGGCATGGCGCGCATCCTCGCGCCCTTCGGGAGCGCGGCGCTCGCCGGCTACACGATCGGGATGCGCGTCATCGTGTTCGCGATCCTGCCGGCGTTCGGGCTCTCGAACGCCGCCGCGACCATGGTCGGGCAGAACCTTGGCGCGGGGCGCCCCGACCGGGCCGAGGCCGCCGTGTACCGCGCGGGCATCTGGACCACCATCATGCTCGGCGCGGTGGGCGTCGTCTTCGCGGTGGGCGCGCGCGCCATCGTCGGCGCGTTCACGGACGAGGCCGAGGTGCTCCGGTTCGGCGCGCAGGCGCTGCAGATCGTCTCGTGCGGGTTCCTGTTCTACGGCTTCGGCATGGTGTTCACGCAGGCGTTCAACGGCGCCGGCGACACCTGGACGCCCACGCTGCTGAACTTCGCCTGCTTCTGGCTCTGGGAGATCCCGCTCGCCTGGGGGCTGGCTCGCGCCGCGGGGCTCGGCCCGGCGGGCGTGTTCGTCGCGATCGCGGTGGCGTTCTCGACGTTTGCCGTCGCGGGCGGGCTCGTGTTCCGCCGCGGCGCGTGGAAGCTTCGCCGCGTCTGAGGCGCGCCGTGGCGGGCGGCCGCCGGGCCGAGCGGGGCGGCGCCAGGCTATACTGAGCCATGGAAGCGCACCGCCTTGAGGCGACGGTTCGGCCGGATGGAACGCTGACGATCGAGGGGCTGCCGCTCGGCCCCGGGACGAGCGTGGAGGTGATCGTGCTCGTCAAGGAGCGGCCGCAGTCTTCGGCATACCCGCTGCAGGGAACGCCATACCGCTTTGACGATCCGTTCTCTCCGGCAGAGCCCGGAGGGTGGGAGGCGGGACGATGATCGGCGCCGCTATCGCGCCGGCCGCGCGAGCCAGGCCTCGATGAGCTTCCGGGCGATGCTGAGCGGCGGCGGCAGGAGCGGCAGCGCGTCGCGGTGGAACCAGCGCGCGTCCTCCAGCTCGCGCGTGTCGACGCGGAGGTCGCCGCCGGCGTAACGCGCGGTGAAGCCGACCATGATCTGGTGGGGGAAGGGCCACGGCTGGCTGCCGAAATAGACGATATCGGCGGCGTCGACGCCCGTCTCCTCGTGGACCTCGCGCGCGACGCACGCCTCCAGCGTCTCGCCCGGCTCGACGAACCCGGCGACGAGGCCATACATGCCCGCAGGGAACCGCGCCTGGCGCGTCATCAGGACGCGCGGGCCGTCCTCGACGAGCACGATCGTCGCCGGCGTGATCCGGGGGAAGTAGTTGCTCGCGCAGCGGACGCAGCGCTTCACGCGCTCGTCTTGCCCGCTCTCGAGCGCGGCGCCGCACGCCGCGCAGTACTGGTGCGCCTTGTCCCAATGCTGCACCTGGTACGCCGTGCCCGCGATCTCGAACAGCTCCGGATCGATGCGCCCGTGGAGGCGCCGCAGCGAGACGTAGGCGTATCCCGCCGGCGCCGGCGCGCCCTGCGCGAGCTCCGCGGACCGGCAGGCGCGCCCGTCGAGCTCGCCGAGCGTCTGCGCGCGCGTGACGACGACGCCGAGGTCGGCGAGATCGGCCGCGATCGGGATGTCGAAGCGATCGCCGCCCTCGCCCGGCCCGCGGACGAGGAGGTCGTCGCCGTGGAACGCGAACCACGCGATCTCGGCGGGCGCCGAGCTCGGACGGCCGAGCCCGGCGCGGAAGCGGGAGGACGGCATGGCGTTACCTGGGGCAGAGCCGCGCGGGCTCCCCGTCGAAACGTCGCTCGGGTGAGCCCGTCGGCTGCATGCGGGGGAGCCTAGCGCCTCGATGGAGGGAGCGATACCGCGACGTCGCGCGCGCGTGGCGACTCGCTCCCAACGTGAGCGCGGGGCGCCCTCGCGGCGAGAGATTCAGCGAAGCGGAGGCCCGTGGCCGCGGGCCGAATGCCACACCGCCATGATCGTCACGGTCCGGGTCGCGTCGTTGACGACGTAATATACGTGGTAGCTCGTTCGTGGCAGAAGGACGCGGCGCACGCCGTCGATGTCGCTCTCCTCGTACGATGTGCCTGTGTCAGGGAACGCGCCGAGACGAGCTGTGGCGGCGGTGAGCTCGTCTCGGAACAGCGCCGGATTGCTGGGCCGGTTCTCACGCCACCAGCGTGAGACGGTCTGCATCTGGGCACGGGCGTGCGCCGTGCTCTGCACGCGATAGCGCTTCACTCGGGAGGACCTGCTCTCTAGAGCCCCGCCAGCACGTCCTCGACCGGTACGACATCGCCTCGCTCCAGCTCGGCCCGAGAGGCCCGCAGCGCTTCGTGCAGCTGGGCACGGTCGGCAGCGTCCAGGCTGTCCTGCTCTTCCACGAGCACCATGAGCTCGACCTCGGTGTCATCGGGCAGATCGAGCGGGGCGTCGACGAGAAGCCGCCCGCGCGAAACACGACCACGCACCAGGACGCTCACCCTGTCGAGCCTACGCTGTCCGCGCGCGTTCGCCAAGCGTGGGCGCACGCCCGCAGAGACGCTCCGTCGCCGTTCCGTGGAACGCGAACTCGGGACGGAGGTGCGCTGTACCGCATGGAATCCCTGCAGCGAGCTGGGCTGTGCGCGGGATCGCCTCGAGCGTGCGCACCGGACGGGCTTCAGGCGAGGTCGCGGGCGTCGCGCCGCGGGCTCACGCGGGGCCGGCGAGCGTCGCGGCCCAGGCGAGCGCGACGAACGCGACCTCGACGTCGTTCTTCTTGGGGACGAGGCGCTTCGTCTCGATGCCCTCGCTCGCGCGGAGGGGGAGCTGCTCCAGCGCCGCGAGCTCGGCGGCCTGCGCGGCGTGGAGATCCCGGAGCGCGGCGTCCGCCTCGGTCCATTCCTGCCGCGCGCGCTCGAGCTTCGCGGCGGCCTTGTCGCGCTGGGTCCCGGCGCGCCGGGCGGTGTCCCGGCCGGCGACGAGCCCGAGGAGCGCGGCGCCGACCGCGCCGGGGAGCGCGGCCACCTCGGCCTCGGCCTGGTCGTACCGGGCCTTCGCGGCGGCGATGCGCTCGCCGAGGCGCGCGATCCTGGGCGCGAACCGGCCGACGACCTGCTGCTGCTCGGCGGCGGCGAGCCGGGCCGCGGCGGCGCGGCAGCGGGCGGCGAACGCCTCGAGGGGCTCGCCGTCGTCCTGCGCGAGCCCGAGCTCCTTGTGGACGGCCACGGCGGCCTCGGTCGTGCGGTAGGCGTGCTCGCGGAGCGCGCGCGCCGCGGCCTGCGCGGCGGCGCGCTTCGCGAGCGGGGCGGGCAGCTCGGCGAAGCGGGCGCCCGCGGCGGGCGCCGTGGCGAGCCGCGACGCGTCGAGCCGGGTGACGCGCGAGAGATCCGGCTTGCCGTCGGGCAGGAGCGGGGCGGCGAGGAGCTGGCTCCGGTTGAGGGCGACGCCGAGCTTCGTGTCGCGCAGGTGGGCGATCACCGAGGCAGCCACCCAGGGGATGTAACGGAAGCCCTCCGGCGCGGCGGCAGGGGCGTGCGCGTAGAGGCTCCGCCATCCATCGGGCGGCGGCGGGGGTGCCGTCACTGCCTGGGGCGGCGGTGCCGGCGCGGGCGGAGCGGCGTCCGCACGAGCGGCTCCTCTGCGCAGCGCGGGCTGCGGTGCGGAGGGCGTGTGGCGCGGGTCGAGGAGGACCGTGCCGCCCGGGCCCACCGGCGCGCGATGGGCTGGGCTCGACGGGCCGGGCGACGCGCGTCTTGGATCTGGATGTGCGAGCCTTGGATCGAGAGAATCGACTCTGGAATCTGGATGTATGGA
This sequence comes from Sorangium sp. So ce693, assembly GCF_051521375.1. Classification (NCBI taxonomy): domain Bacteria; kingdom Pseudomonadati; phylum Myxococcota; order Polyangiales; family Polyangiaceae; genus Sorangium; species Sorangium sp. So ce693. The sequence continues at coordinate 6,631,577 of NZ_CP150347.1, read as the reverse complement.
CCTCGAATCCAGAGAATCGACTCTGGAATCTGGATGTGCGGACCTCGGATCGAGAGAATCAACTCTGGAACCTGGATGTATGGACCTCGAATCCAGAGAATCGACTCTGGAATCTGGATGTGCGGACCTCGGATCGAGAGAATCGCGTGTGGGCTTGGGCGCGGCGGGCGCCGGCTTGGGCGCTGCGGGTACAGGAGCAGGCGGGGGAGGGGAGATGCTCCGGACGAGGCGGCCCACCTCGCGCCGGGTGACCGGGCCCCGCAGCCACGACAGGCTGAAGCGCGTCTCGGCGAGGAACGACGGCGGCTGCATGTGGACGTCGCGCACGAAGAACGTGCGCGGGGGGAGCGCCTTCAGCGTGGCCGAGAGGGCCGCGGCCCCGACGCCGCCGGCGCCGCCGTCGGCCCCCGAGAGCCCCTCGACCACGCGCTCGCGGTCGGCGTCCGTCTGGAGCCGGCCGACGAACCACGCGCCGGCGTTCGAGAGCGCCTTGTAGTCGAGGTCCATCGGGTTCTGCGTGGCGAGGACGACGCCGACCCCGAAGGCGCGCGCCTGCTTCAGGAGCGCGAGAAGCGGCCGCTTCGTTGGCGGGTTCGCCGGGTGCGGGGGCAGAAAGCCGAAGACCTCGTCGAAGACGACGAGGGCGCGCAGGTCGCTCGTGCCGGAGAGGCCGCGCACCCACGAGAGCAGCTGATCGAACAGCAGCCCGAGGACGAGGAGCCGCTCGTCGTCGTCGAGGTGCGCGACGCTGACGATCACCGCCGGGGTCTTGCCGCCGTCGCCGCCGCTGCCAGCCTGCGGCGCGAGCCACCCCGCGACGTCGAGCGGCGCGCCCTTGCGCCACGTGGCGAACGTGGGCGAGGCGAGCAGGGTGTTGAGCTCGCGGGCGAGCGCCTGGCGCTCCTTGGGGGCGAAGAACTCGTCGACGCCGAGGGCGCCCACGGCGGCGATCGGCGGAGCGGCCAGGTCCGCGAGCAGCTCCTCGAGCCCCGCGGCCCGCCGCGCGCGCAGCCGCCGCTCGGCGAGGTGCGCGAGCAGCACGTGCTCGCGGCTCCGCGCCGGATCCGGGTCGCGACCGACGAGCCGGAGCAGGAGCGACAGCGAGGCCGAGAGCGCCTCGCGGGCGGCCTCCTCGTCCTCGTCCCAGAGCGGCGAGGGGGTCTCGAGCGCCGACAGCACGTGGACCGGCTCGCCGGCCGTGGTGCCCGGCGTCAGCAGGCGCGGGGCCATGCGGGCGCGGAGCGCGGCGACGTCGGCCGCCCCGAGCCCCGAGGAGGCGAGCCCGTCGCGCCACCGCGCCGCGAGCCCCTCGGCGACGTCGGCCGTCGAGCGGCCGTCGCGCGCGGCGGCCGAGGGGTCGATCCACGGCTCGAACTCGGCCGCGGAGAGCTCCGGGAACGTGAAGAGCAGGTTGGGCAGGTCGCCCTTCACGTCGACCATGAGCACCGGGACGCCCGAGCGCAGCGCCTCCTCGACGAGGACCATGACGAGCCCCGTCTTGCCGCTGCCGGTCATGCCGACGACCACGCCGTGGGTCACGAGGTGGTGCGCCGGGAGCTCGAACGGGCGCGCGCCGGCGGCGCCGGGATCGCCCGAGAGCGGGCGGGAGCGGCCCAGGGTGAAGGGGCGGGTCGGCATGAGGGCGGGCTCGTGCCATGGCGAGCGGGCTGTCGCAATGCTGGAGGGGCGGGGAGGGCGTCCGCCTTGCGAGCGAGTCACCATGAAGCTCGCGCGACGGCGATGGCTCCGGACGCGCGAGGCTCACCCGCGCCAACGCTGCGCGATGTGCCATATCGTCGATCACCCTGGACGTCCCTGACGAGGTTGCGAGTACTGCCTCGTCCCGGAGCAGATGACGCTGGCGGCGCACGAGGTCGATCACATCGTTGCGCTGAAGCACGGTGGCGCGACCCACCGGAGAATCTCGCCCTCTCTTGCGTCCTGTGCAACAAGCACAGAGGGACTGATCTCGCATCCATCGATGTGGAGACCGGGGAGCTCGCGAGCCGCGCGCGCCCGACGGCGCCCACCATGGGAGTGATGGAAGGTGCGCGGCCCGCCCACGCGGCCGCGGCGACCGTGTTCCGCTGCCCCCGCATTCTGTCGCCCCCACCCCCGACGCCCCGCATCTTCGCGTCAAAAAAGGTGGGAGCGCGGCTATAGTGTGCCCATGGAGGTCGGGCCATCGGAACCGGATGCCCCCGCGTCGACGGCGGGCATCCCAGCGATAGGCGAGGTCTTCGCGCAGAAATACCGCCTGGAGCGCAGCCTCGGCCGGGGCGCCATGGGCGTCATCTTCGCCGCCGAGCACGTCTCGCTGCGCCAGCGCGTGGCCGTCAAATTCCTGCTCCCCCGCGCGATGACGCTGCCCGGCGCGGGCGCCCGCTTCCTGCGCGAGGCGCGCGCCGCGGCGGCGATCCGCAGCGAGCACGTCGCCCGCGTCATCGACGTCGGCACGGCCGACCGCGGCGTCCCCTACCTCGTCATGGAGTACCTGCGCGGCCGCGATCTCCAGCGAGAGATCGAGGCGCGCGGCCCATTGCCCGTGTCCGAGGCGGTCGATTACGTGATCCAGGGCTGCGAGGCCATCGCGGAGGCGCACGCGCGCGGCATCGTCCACAGGGACCTCAAGCCGGGGAACCTCTTCCTCACGACCGGCGCGACCGGCGCGCCCATCGTCAAGGTGCTCGATTTCGGCCTCTCCAAGTCGGCCGGCGCCGAGGACGACGGCAAGCTCACGGCGTCGGAGATGATGCTCGGCTCCCCCTGCTACATGTCGCCCGAGCAGGTGCGGTGCTCGAAGGACGTCGACGAGCGCACCGACATCTGGTCGCTCGGCGTCATCCTTTACCAGCTCCTGACGGCGCGGTTTCCCTTCGAGGTGTCCAGGATCTCGGCGCTCTTCGTCGCCATCGCGATGCAGGCGCCCACGCCGCCGCGGGTGCACCGGATGGAGCTGCCGGCCCGGCTCGAGGACCTCATCCTGCGCTGCCTCGAGAAAGAGCCGGAGGTGCGCGTCCAGACCGTGGCGGATCTGGCGCGAGAGCTCGCGCCGTTCGGCACGGAGCACTCCGCCCGCGCCCTGGCGCAGATCGAGGCGATCGCCCGGGGTAAGGCCTTTCCGTCGTCCCGTCCCCTCGGGCCCTCGGGCGACGGCGTCGCGAGCACGCTCCCCGCCGCGGCCAACGACGGCCCGGGCGCGTCGTCGACCCTGCCGGACGCCGACAAGGGGGCGGGAGCCGGGGCAGGTCCCTGCTCGACGGCGCTCGCGCCCGGCGGCGACCACGTGACCACCCTGCCCAGCCACGGCGCCGCGGCGGCGACCTCGTCCAGCGCCGACGCCTCGTCCAGCGGCGAGCGTCGCACGCTCCCCCTCGTGGCCGCCGGCGAGCGACCCACGCTCGCGCTGGCGCGGAGCACCGGCCCCACGACCCCGGCGCAGGACAGCAGGCCCACGCTGAAGATGGCGCGGAACGACCGGTCCTCTCCCGGGGGGAGCTCCGAGGACGGCCCCACGCTGACGATGCCCCGAAGCGACATCCTCGCGCTGACGATGGCGCAAGGCAGCGGTTCCGTGCTGGCGACGCCGCAGGGCAGCGGTGCCGCGCTGAAGATGGCGCAGGACATCGGCCCCGCGCCGGCGACAGCGCAGGACAGCGGTGCCACGCTGAAGACGGCGCAGGACAGCGGCATCGCGCTGAAGTCGGCTCCCGAAGACGGTCCCACGCTGACGATGGCGCGCGAGGACGGTCCGACGCCGACGCCGACGAGGGCGCGCGAAGACGGTCCCACGCTGACGATGGCGCGCGAGGACGGCCCCACGCTGACGATGGCGCGCGAGGAAGGTCCCACGCTGAAGTTGGCGCGTGAGGAAGGCCCCACGCTGACCATGGCGCGCGACGACTCCCCCACGCTGACGATGGCGCGCAAGCCCGGGGCGACGCCGCGGCAGCTCGGTGCGGGCAAGCGGGCGGTGCCGCTGACCCAGCCGGACGGGAAGGAGATCGCCGGGAGCCCGCGCGAAGGGACCGAACGCCGCCGCGATAGGTGGCGCTCCCGCGCGTTCCGCTGGCGCCGCAACGCGGGCGCGTGGATCGCGGCCGCCGCAGCTGTCCTCGCCGCGGTGGCGCTCGGCGCGGCGCGGTGGACAGCGAGCTCGAACGCGCCGGTGGCCGCCAGCTCGCCGGCGGGCCAGGACGCGCCGATGGCCCTCGCGAGCACGGCCGGCCCCGCTCCGTTCACAACGCCCCTGCCAGCGCCCTCCGGCGTCGCGCGCGCGCCGGCCCCGGAAGCGCCCTCGCAACCCGCGGATCCGGCCGGGGCCGACGCGCCCTCCACGTGGGCCGGCGACACCGCCGCCACGACGCACGATCCCGCAGCGGTCCCCGAGCACCGCCCGCAGGGGGTCCGGCCTCCCAAGGTGCGGCGGCCCGGCACCCTCGCGCCCCCGCGCCCGGGGCCCGTCTCGCCAGAGCGCGGCGCGTACGGTGGCGGGGCCGAGGACGGGTACGAGGGCCTGGAGCCGATCCGCGACAAGCGGTAGACCGGCCCCGCGCTCCCCGCGCGGGTCGGCCTCGCCGGACCGGGCGGACCGCAGGGACAGGCATCATGGCGAAGAAGAAGCTCTCGGCCCGCGCCGCCCGGCGCGAAAGCGATCGCACGTCGGCGAAGCTCACCCGCGATATCGAGCGGCTCGCGCTGCTCGAGCCAGGCCACACCCCCGGCCGCGCCATCGCGCTCGACGCGGCCTCGCAGGTCGAGGTGGCCGCCCGGTCGATCCCGTGCCCGCGCTGCCGCGGCGCCTTCCGCGTGGAAGACCACACGGCCGAGACGCTCGACGGCGTCCGCCTCCGCGTCGCGAAGGTCGCCTGCAGCGCGTGCGGCGCAGGCCGATCGCTCTACTTCCGGCTCGGCGCCGCCTCGCTCAACTGAGCTCGTCGATGGGGGATCAGTACCGCGGGACGCTCTCGTCGATGTGGATCGACCACGCATCGATGCCGCCCTGGAGCGAGGCGACGCGCTCGTGTCCGAGCTTCTCGAGGAGGGCGGCGGCCGAGAGGCTCCGGACGCCATGGTGGCAGTAGGCGACGACGAGCGCGCCCTCGCCGGGCGCCACCTCGTCGGCCCGCTCGACGAGCTCGTTCAGCGGGATCAGCGTGCTGCCCGGCAGCGCGGCGATGTCGTGCTCGCCGGGCGTGCGCACGTCGAGGAGGTACACGGGCTCGCCCGCCTTCAGCTTCAGAAAGAGCTCTTTCACGGAAATCTGTTGGACCATGGCCCTGCTCGCCATCCCGCCAGGGGCGGCGCCGTAAAGGCTTCTACCTAATCGAAGGAGCTCCCCCGGAGCAACCGCCGCTCATCGGCTCGTCCGATCCGTCGGATTCGTCGGCTCCGTCCGATTCGTTCGATCCTTGGTGAGCGCCGCGATCACCCCGACGAGCTCCGCCGGATCGAGGGGCTTGGCGACGTGCGCCTGGTACCCGGCGCCGAGCGCCCGCGCCTTGTCCTCGGCCCGCGCCAGCGCGCTGAGCGCGACGGCCGGCGTCGCCCCGCCGCGCGCCTCGCCGAGGCCCCGCACCCTGCGGATGAGCTGGAAGCCGTCCTCGCCCGGCATCCCGAGGTCGCTGACGAGGACGTCGGGCCGCTCCTGCGAGACGATGGCCAGCGCCTCGGCGGCCGATCCCGCGGTCGTGACCGTCGCCTCGCACTCCTCCAGCACGCGCTGGGCGACCTCGCGCGCGTCGGGCTGGTCGTCGACCACCAGCACCCGCAGGCCGGCGAGCGACGCGCCCGGGTAGTCGGCCAGCGCCTCGACGCACGCCTCGCTGGGGCGCGCCGCCGCGTCCGGCGCCTCCTGCGAGACGCCGGCGAGCGGCAGCCTCACGGTGAAGGTCGCGCCCAGATGCTCGCCGCGGCTCGCGACCTCCACGGTGCCGCCGTGCAGCTCGACCAGGTGCTTGACGATCGAGAGCCCGATGCCGAGCCCGCCGTGCTTCCTCGTCGAGGACGCGTCGGCCTGCCGGAAGCGCTCGAACAGGTGGGGGAGGAACTGCGGGGCGATGCCCATCCCGGTGTCGGTCACCGACAGAACGGCGTGCGCGCCCGCGCGCCGCAGCGCGACGTCGATCCGCCCGCCGGGGGGCGTGAACTTCACGGCGTTCGACAGGAGGTTCCAGACGACCTGGTGGATCCGCGCGGGGTCCCCCCTCAGCGAGCTCGCCTCGGGGTCGATGCTCGAGGCGACAGCGATCTCCTTCGTCTCGGCCGCGAGCTGGATCGCCTCGAGCGCGCTCCGGATGACCGACGGCAGGTCGACCGGCTGCACGTCGAGCCGCAGCTTCCCCGAGACGATCCGGCTCATGTCGAGCAGCTCGGACACCATGTCGGCCTGGAGCCGCGCGTTGCGCTCGATGACCTCGAGCCCCCGCGCGAGCGTCGGCGGCTCGGGCACCCGGCCCCGCAGGATGCGCGCCCAGCCCAGGATGGCGTTGATGGGCGAGCGCAGCTCGTGCGAGAGCGTCGCGACGAAGTCGTCCTTGACCCGGCTGACGCGCTCCGCCTCGTCGCGCGCGGCGCGCTCGCTGTCGAGGAGCTTCTGGCGCTCTTCCTCGGCCAGCCACTCCGCAGTGACGTCCTCGGTGATCCCCATGAACGAGTCCACGGCGCCGCTCGGCCCGAGCTCGGGGATGACCCGGGCGCGGAATCTCCGGTCGCCGATGCTGAACTCCATCCTCTGCGGTCTGACCGTCGCGAGCACCTCGCGGCACGCGGCCTCGCTCATCTCGACAACGTCGGGCGGGAGCCCGTTCTCGCGGGGCGTCTTGCCGAGGTAGTGCTCCGGCGGGAACCCCATCACCGTCGCCGAGGTGGGCGACATGAAGGTGCAGCGCAGGCCGCGATCCAGGCGGTAGATCACGTCGGGCGAGTTCGCCATCAGCGACGCGAGCTCCCGCTCGCGAGCGCGGAGCTCGTCCTCCAGGCGCTCGCGCTCGGCGAGGACCCGCTGCGCCTCGTCGAGCGCCGCGAGGAGCCGGCCCTCGCTCTCGCGCAGCGCCTCCTCCGTGCGCTTGAGCCGGCTGACGTCCAGGCAGATGCCGATCCAGGCGGTGATCTTGCCTTGCTCGTCGCGGACCGGGACGCCTCGATTGAGGACGGGGTGGACGGCGCCGCCAGGGCCGAGGTACCGGAGCTCCTCCTCGAACGGCTCACCCGTCTGCACGCACCGCTCGAAGATCGCCACCTTGTGCCGATCCTCGGGGTGGAGCGTCTCGATCCATCCGTGCTCCGAGCACTGCTCTTGCATTATCCCGGCCATCCTGAGGAATGCGTTGCTGGCGTAGACGTTTCGCCCCTCGGCGTCGCTGACCCAGACGCCATAATCGATGGATTCCCCGATGGCGCGGAAGATCTGTTCACACCTCCGGACCGCCGCCTCCGATTGCCGGAGCTCCGTGATGTCGAGCACGATCGCGAAGCCGGCCTCCTCGTACCGCTCCCCGGGCAGCAGACAGCCGCTCACCAGCATCTTGAGGCGCGTGCCGTCGCGCAGCACATAGGTCCTCTCGAAGGGCGTGAACGCCCACCTGCTCGACCGCAGCTCCGCCAGGGCGCGGTCGCCGGCGGCGCGATCCTCCGGCAACATGTCGGCATCCCAGCGGACCAGGCCGGCCGTGACCTCTTCCCGCGTGTGGCCCACGAGATTCAGATAGGCGTCGTTCGCCTCGACGATGCGTCCGTCATGCGTCCAGAAGGCCATCGGGGCCATGTCGCTGTAGAAGATGTTCCGCAGCCTGGCCTCGCTCTCCGCCAGCGCCTGCTCCGCGGCGAGCGCCCGCTCCTCCGCGTTCCTTGGCTCGGTGATGTCCTCGACGAGCACCACCGCGCGATACGGCCTCTGCCGGACGTCACGGACGAAGACGCCTGTCACGTGGAGCCAGCGGACGTCGCCGTCCTTGCAGCGGCAGCGCATCTCGAACGTGAGGTCCTCCTCGTCCGCTTCGAGGAGCGAGCGCCACGCCGCGAGCGAGCCCGTGCGGTCTTCCGGCAGGGCGAGATCCGACAGCTTCTTCTGGCGAAGCTCGTCCTCCGAGTACCCCAGCAGCAGGCAAAGCGAGCTGCTGACGCGCAGGATCCGCCCGCTCGACGCGTCGATCTGCGCGGTCCCCCTGCTGGACGATCGCGTCGCCCAGACTGGCTGTCCGGCCCTCTCCCCCATCCCCGCCCGTCCCGATCCTCCATGCACCGGCCCGATCGGCCGTGTGTGCATGGTGTTCCCTCCCGCTGTTTCGTCCGGCCACGCTATCACGATCGCGTGACGCTGCGGGCGGCATGGCGATCCGATCGCCTCCGTCCTCTGCTCGTCCGGATCGCCTGGACGGAGCCTGCTGCGCCTGCTCCGCCTCTTCCGTCTGCTGTGTCTGTCGCGCCGGCGCGTCAGCGGTGTCGGTTCCGCCCGCTGCGTCGCTCCCGTTCCGACGGCGCGTCGTCGGCGATCCGACCTGGACATGGAGGAGTTTGCTTGCATTCGCGCTGAAACCAGGCTTCTGCATGGGGGCGCCCGCGCCCGCGGGCGCGCGCTCGACAGCCGCCATGGATCAAGCCACCGCTCCGCTCCTCGCTCGCCTCCCGCCGTCATCTCACGACTTCACGGCCGACGACCTGCTGAACGGCTTCCTCGACTACGTCGCCGAGCGGGGGCTCGAGCTCTACCCGGCGCAGGAGGAGGCCATCCTCGAGATCTTCGGCGGCAAGAACGTGATCCTCAACACGCCGACCGGCTCGGGCAAGTCGCTCGTCGCGGCCGCCATGCACTTCAAGGCGATCGCGGAGGGGATGAAGTCGTACTACACGTGCCCGATCAAGGCGCTCGTCAGCGAGAAGTTCTTCTCGCTCTGCAACGACTTCGGCCCCGAGAACGTGGGCATGTTGACGGGCGACGCGGCCGTGAACCGCGACGCGCCCATCATCTGCTGCACGGCGGAGATCCTCGCGAACATCGCGCTCCGCGAGGGCGAGAAGGCGCTCTGCGACTACGTGATCATGGACGAGTTCCACTACTACTCGGATCGCGATCGCGGCGCGGCCTGGCAGATCCCGCTGCTCACGCTGCCGCAGGCGAGGTTCCTGCTCATGAGCGCCACGCTCGGAGGGACCGAGTTCTTCCAGGAGGAGATCACGCGCCTGACGGGCGAGCAGACGGCCGTGGTCAAGTCGACCGTGCGCCCGGTGCCGCTCGACTTCGAGTACCGCGAGACGCCGCTCCACGAGACCGTCGCGACCCTCGTGAAGAGCGGCAAGGCGCCGATCTACATCGTGAGCTTCACGCAGCGGGGCTGCGCCGAGGAGGCGCAGAACCTGATGAGCCAGGACTACTGCACCAAGGAGGAGAAGCGGGCGATCACCGCCGCCCTCGCGGGCGCAGGGCCGGGGTCCGCGTTCGGGGGCCCCTTCAAGTTCTCGAGCCCCTACGGCCGCGAGGTGCAGCGCTTCGTCAGGCACGGGATCGGGCTCCACCACGCGGGGCTCTTGCCGAAATACAGGCTGCTCGTCGAGAAGCTGGCCCAGCAGGGGCACCTCAAGATCATCTGCGGCACGGACACGCTCGGCGTCGGGGTCAACATCCCCATCCGCACGGTGCTGTTCACGAAGCTCTGCAAGTTCGACGGCGAGAAGACGGCCATCCTGAGCGTGCGTGACTTCCAGCAGATCAGCGGCCGGGCCGGCCGGAAAGGGTTCGACACGCAGGGGAGCGTCGTCGCCCAGGCGCCGGAGCACGTCATCGAAAACATGAGGCTCGAGGCGAAGGCGGGGAACGACCCGGCCAAGCGGCGGAAGATCGTCAGGAAGAAGCCGCCGGAGAAGGGCTATGTGCACTGGGACCGGCAGACGTTCGAGAAGCTGATCCAGTCGCCGCCCGAGCCGCTCGTGTCCCGGTTCCAGGTCACGCACGGCATGCTCGTCAACGTGCTCGGGCGCGAGGAGGGCGGCTGTCAGGCGCTGAAGCGGCTCATCCGCAGCACCCACGATCGGCCGGCGGTCCGGCGCCAGCACGGGAGGACGGCGATGCTCCTCTTCCGCTCGCTCGTGGAGGCGCGCATCATCGAGTTCGTCCCCAGGGAAGACGGGCCGGGCAAGCGCATCCGCATCAACGCGGATCTCCAGGAGGACTTCTCCCTGAACCACGCGCTCTCGCTCTACGTGCTCGAGACGGTGGGCAAGCTGGATCCCGACAGCGGCACGTATCCGCTCGATCTCTTGACGCTCGTCGAGTCGATCCTCGAGAACCCCGATCTCATCCTGCAAAAGCAGCTCGATCGGCTGAAGACAGAGAAGCTCGCGGAGCTGAAGGCGGCGGGCGTGGAGTACGAGCAGCGGATGGAGGAGCTCGAGAAGCTCGATTATCCGAGGCCGAACCGCGAGTTCATCTACGGGACCTTCAACGACTTCGCGCGGCGGCACCCCTGGGTAGGGCAGGAGAACATCCGTCCGAAGGGCGTGGCGCGCGAGATGTACGAGCAATACCTGTCGTTCAGCGAGTACATCCGGGAGTACAACCTGGAGCGGGCGGAGGGGCTGCTCCTCAGGTACGTCTCCGAGGTGTACAAGGCGCTCGTCCAGACGGTGCCCGAGTACGCGAAGGACAGCGACACCATCGACATGATCGCCTATTTCCGGGCGCTCATCCGGGGCGTGGACTCGAGCCTGCTCGACGAGTGGGAGCGGCTGCGCGACCCGTCGTTCCAGCCGCGCTCGGCGGCCCCGGGCGGCGCCGGAGAGCCGGCCGCGTTCGACGTCACGCGGAACGTCAAGGACTTCACGGTGCTCGTGAGGAACGAGCTCTTCTTCTTCCTGCGCGCGCTGGCCCGCCGCGACTACGAGGTCGCCTCCGAGATGGTGGAGGGGGAGGAGGCGCCCTGGACGGCGGAGCGGCTGGACGAGGCGCTCCGCGGCTATTACGCGGAGCACGCCGCGATCCGCACCGATCCGGCGGCCCGGAGCCCGAGCAACACGATCATCCACCCCGCCGAGGACGGCGGCTCCTGGGTGGTCCAGCAGATCATCGCCGATCCCGAGGACCACAACGACTGGATGCTCGACTGCAAGGTGGATATCGATCGCTCGCGCGACGCGGGGCGGCCGGTCATCGTGCTCCGGCGCATCGCCAGCTGAGAGCGCGCTCGCGCTGGCTACGGCTCGATCCGAGTCCCCTTGAGCCGGTAGCCCACGCCGGGCTCGGTGATCAGGATCTGCGGTCGCGCCGGGTCGCGCTCCAGCTTGTGCCGCAGCTGCGCCATGTAGACGCGCAGATAGTGTGTCTGCCCCGCGTAGGCAGGGCCCCACACCTCGCCGAGGAGCTGGCGGTGCGTCAGCACCTTCCCGGCGTGTCGGATCAGCGTCGTGAGCAGCTTGTACTCGATCGGTGTCAGGTGGATCTCCTCGCCACCCCGCAGCACGACCCGGCGCGCGAGATCGACATCGACATCCTGCACCTTGAAGGTCGAGCTCTCCGCCTTCGCCGCGTGGGCGGCGTGGCGCAGGGCCACGCGCAGCCGCGCCAGGAGCTCGCCCGCGCTGAACGGCTTGGTCAGGTAATCGTCGGCGCCGCCGTCCAGCGCGTCGATCTTGTCCTGCTCCTGGCCGCGGGCCGACAGCACGATGATCGGGACAGCGGTCCACTCCCGGAGCCGCCGGGTCACCTCCAGGCCATCCATGTCAGGGAGCCCGAGATCGAGGAGCACGAGATCCGGATTGCGCGTCGTCGCCTGGGCGATGCCCTCGGCGCCCGTCTCCGTCTCCACGAGCCGGTAGCCGCGGGCCGCCAGCATCGCGCGCAAGAAGCGGCGCATCTGCGGCTCGTCCTCGATCAGCAGCACGAGAGGAGACGCTTCCGCCATCGCCCACCCACGATATCAAGCGCCCGCGGCCGCCGGCAGCTCCGGGGCGGCGAGGTGCGGCGGGCGGCCCTCGATGGGCAACGTCACGCGGAAGACCGCGCCCCCATGAGGCCGATCCTCGGCCGTGATCTGTCCGCCGTGCGCGGCCACGATGCCGCGGCAGATGGTGAGGCCGAGGCCGAGGCCGCGCTGCGTCTGGCCGCGGCCCCGGTGGAATTTCTCGAAGATGGCCTCCTCCTCGCCGGGCGGTAGGCCCGGACCGCGATCCGCGATCTCGAGCATCGCCGTGCTCCGCTCGGTGAACCCCCGGATCCCGATCGGGCTGCCGGCCGGCGAGTACTTGAGCGCGTTCTCGAGCAGGTTGATGAGCACCTGCTCCATCAGCACGCCATCCATCGGGACGAGCTCCGTCGCCCGGTCGAGATCGATCGAGACCTCCCGGCCTTCGAGGTGCTCCTCGACCCGGTTCAGCGCTGCCCCCACGATCTCCTCGAGCGGCAGCCACTCCTTCTTCACCGCGAGCGCGCCGGACTCCAGGCGCGTCATGTCGAGCAGGTTGCGCACGAGGCGCTCGAGCCGCTGCGCCTCCTCCAGCACGGTCTGCGTCAGGTCGCGCCGGGCCGCCGGGTCGAGCGCGGCCCCCTCGTCGAGCAGCGCGCCCGCGACGCCGGTGATCGTGGCGAGCGGCGTGCGCAGATCGTGCGAGACCGAGCTCAGGAGGGCGTTGCGGAGCTCCTCCGCCTGGGCGTGGAGCTGCGCGCGCTGGGCCTGCCGCGCGAGCAGGGCGCGCTCCAGCGCGAGCGACGTCTGCGTGGCGAAGGCGCCGAGCAGCTCGCGCCGGCCCAGGTCGAGCGACTGCCACGACCCGCGCGGCCGGACGCTGAGGACGCCGATCGGCCCGGAGGACCCGTGGAGCGGCAGGTGCATCGCGCCCGCGCTCGGGAGCGTGTCGGTGCCGGCCCCCGCGACCTTGCCGCGCGCATACGCCCACTCCGCGACAGCCCGCTCCTGCTCGCCGGCGACAACGCCCTCCGCCGTCCCCGCGCAGACGGCGAGGCGGCCGTCGGGGCCGGGCAGGAGGACCACCGCATCGGCCTCGAAGACGTCGCGCACGTGGCGCGCCGCCGCGAGGCTGAGCTTGTCGGTCTCGCGCAGGGCGGTCAGCTCCCTGCTCATCGCGTAGAGCGCCGCGGTGCGCTGCTCGCGCTGGCCGGCGCTCTCGGCGTCGCGGCGGATGCGCACGGTGAGGCCGGCGATGATCAGCGCCACGAGCAGCATGATCGCGAACGTGACGAGGTACCGGAGATCGCTGACGACGAAGGTCAGGTACGGCTTGACGAAGAAGAAATCGAAGGCCGCGACGCCGAGCACCGAGGCGAGCACCGAGGGGCCTCGCCCGAAGCGGCTCGCGACGAAGACGACCCCGAGCAGGTACACCATGATGAGGTTCGCCAGGTCGGAGGACGGGTGCATGACCCACGAGACCAGCGTGCAGAGCGCCACCACGCACGCGCTGAGGGCGTAGGCCAGCGGCGCGACGCGGCGCCGCTCCGGCGAACCGACCTCGGACCGCTGCGCCTCCGCCGTCCCCTGGATGACGTAGACGTCGATGTCGCCGCTCTGGCGCACGAGATCGTCGAGCAGCGAGCCGTAGACGAAGTCCTTCCAGCGAGGGTGGGTCGGCTTGCCGACGACGATCTTGCTGACGTTGTGCTGCCTGGCGTACCGCAGGACCTCCCCGGCGACCTGAGCGCCGTGGAGCTGGACCGTGGTGGCGCCGAGGCGCTCGGCGAGCGCGAGGTTCCGGTCGACCCGCCCGCGGTCGGCCTGGGAGAGCCGCGCCTGCGCCGGCGTCTGCACGGTGACCGCGTGCCACTCCGCCTTCAGGCTGCCGGCCATCCGCCGCGTCGCCCGGATGAGCCGCGCCGACATGGGGCTCGGCCCCACGCAGACGACGATCCGCTCGGCGACGGCCCACGTCTTCTGGATGCCGTGGGCGCGCATGTAGCCGCGCATCTGATCGTCGACGCGCTCGGCGGTGCGCCGCAGGGCGAGCTCGCGCAGGGCGATCAGGTTGCCCTTGCGGAAGAAGTTGCTCGCCGCGCGCTCGATCTGCTCCGAGAGGTAGACCTTGCCCTCCCGCAGCCGCTCGAGGAGGTCGTCCGGCGGGAGGTCGATGAGCTCGATCTCGTCGGCGCGCTCGATCATCGAGTCGGGCACCGTCTCCCGGACCACGACGCCGGTCACCTGGGCCACCACGTCGTTCAGGCTCTCGATGTGCTGGACGTTGACGGTCGTGTAGACGTCGATCCCCGCGTCGAGGAGGTCGATGACGTCCTGCCAGCGCTTCGGGTGCCTGAGCCCCGGCGCGTTCGTGTGCGCGAGCTCGTCGACGAGGAGGAGCTTCGGGCGGCGCTCCAGCGCCGCCTCGAGGTCGAAGTCGCGCAGCGTCCTGCCGCGGTGCTCGACCTCGATCGCCGGCAGGCGCGGCAGCGGCGGAGGCCCGCCGAGGAGCGCCTCCGTCTCGGCGCGCCCGTGCGTCTCGACCCACCCGACGACGACGTCGACGTCTTCGGCGTGGAGCGACCGCGCCGCCGCCAGCATCGCGTACGTCTTGCCGACGCCGGGCGCGGCGCCGAAGAAGATCTTGAGCTTGCCCTTCCCCTCGCGCTCCTCCTCCTCGCGGGCCGCGGCGAGCAGCGCCTCGGGATCCGGTCGGTCTTCGCGTGCGTCCGCCACCGCTCGCGCGCTCCTCAGCGGGCGCCGTCGAGGGCGAGGTTCAGGAGCAGCACGTTCACGTGGGGCTCGCCGAGGAGCCCGAGCCAGCGCCCCTCCGTGTGCCGCGCGACGAGCCGGCGAACCTCCGCCTCTCGCAGGTTCCGCGCGCGCGCCACGCGCCGCACCTGGTACTCCGCCGCCGCGGGGCTGATGTGCGGATCGAGGCCGCTGCCGGAGGCGGTCACCAGGTCGACGGGCACCGGCGCGGCGGCCTCCGGATCCGCGGCGCGGAGCGCCTCGATCCTGGCTTTGACCGCCTCGGCCAGGGCAGGGTTCGTGGGCCCGAGGTTGCTCCCGGCAGAGGCCTGCCCGGCGTAGGGGACAGGGCTCGTCGCCGAGGGGCGGCCCCAGAAGTAGCGCGGGTCGTGGAATGCCTGGCCGAGCAGGCTCGATCCGACAACGCGGTCGCCCTGGAGCACGAGGCTGCCGTTCGCCTGGTGCGGGAACGCTGCCTGCGCGACGGCGGTCGAGAGCAGCGGGTAGGCGAACCCCGTGAGGCCGGTGAGGGCGAGGAGGAGGACGAGGGCGGGTCGCAGGTGCGCGAGCATGGCGTTCTTTCCTTGAGACCTCAGGCGAGGCCGAGGGCGGAGAGGAGGAGATCGATCCCTTTGATGCCCACGAACGGCGCGATGAGCCCGCCGAGGCCGTAGACGAGCAGGTTCCTGCGGAGCATCCGCTCCGCGCCGACGGACCGGTAGCGGATGCCCCGGAGCGCGAGCGGTATGAGCGCGACGATGACGAGCGCGTTGAAGATCACCGCGGAGAGCACGGCGCTCCGCGGCGTGGCGAGCCCCATCACGTCGAGCCGCCCGAGCGCAGGATACGTCGAGACGAAGGCCGCCGGGATGATGGCGAAGTACTTCGCGACGTCGTTCGCCAGGCTGAAGGTCGTGAGGGCGCCCCGCGTCATCAGGAGCTGCTTGCCGATCTCGACGATCTCGATGAGCTTGGTCGGGTTCGAGTCGAGATCGACCATGTTCCCGGCCTCCTTCGCGGCCTGGGTGCCCGTGTTCATGGCGACCGCGACGTCCGCCTGCGCCAGCGCGGGGGCGTCGTTCGTCCCGTCGCCGGTCATGGCGACGAGCCGTCCGCCCGTCTGGTAATCGCGGATGAGCGAGAGCTTGGCCTCGGGCGTGGCGTGCGCCAGGAAGTCGTCGACGCCGGCCTCGGCGGCGATGGCGGCGGCGGTGAGCGGGTTGTCGCCCGTGATCATCACCGTCTTGATGCCCATGCGCCGGAGGTCGCCGAAGCGCTCCTTGATGCCGCCCTTCACGATGTCCTTGAGGTGGATGACGCCGAGCACGGCGCTGCCCTCGGCGACGACGAGCGGCGTGCCGCCCTTCCGGGCGATGGCCTCCGTCGCAGCCTGCACCGCGGGCGGGACCGCGCCGCCCTTCTCCTTGACGTAGGCCTCGATCGCGTCGACGGCGCCCTTCCGGATCTCGCGCGCGCCGCTGTCGACGCCGCTCATCCGGGTCTGCGCGGTGAAGGGGACGAAGCGGGCGCCGAGGGTCGAGAGATCGCGCTCGCGCAGGCCGTACCTCTCCTTGGCGAGCACGACGACGCTGCGCCCCTCGGGGGTCTCGTCGGCGAGCGACGCGAGCTGCGCGGCGTCGGCGAGCGCCTGCGCCCCGATCCCGTCCGCCGGGATGAGCTCCGTGGCCTGCCGGTTGCCGAGCGTGATCGTGCCGGTCTTGTCGAGCAGCAGCACGTCCACGTCCCCCGCGGCCTCGACGGCGCGGCCCGACATGGCGATGACGTTCGCCTGGATCATGCGGTCCATCCCGGCGATGCCGATGGCCGAGAGCAGACCGCCGATGGTGGTGGGGATCAGGCAGACGAGCAGCGCCACGAGCACGGCGATGCTGATCGGCGCTCCCTGTCCTGCCGCCCGGACGCCGTAGATCGAGAACGGCAGCAGCGTCACGGTCGCGAGGAGGAAGACGATGGTGAGCGCGGCGAGCAGGATGTCGAGCGCGATCTCGTTCGGTGTCTTCTTCCGCTTCGCCCCTTCGACCATCGAGATCATGCGGTCGAGGAACGCCTCGCCGGGGTTTCTGGAGATGCGGAGGATGAGCCAGTCGGACAGGACGCGCGTCCCGCCGGTGACAGCGCTCCTGTCGCCGCCGCTCTCCCGCACCACGGGGGCGCTCTCGCCCGTGACGGCGCTCTCGTCGACGGACGCGACGCCGACGACGATGTCGCCGTCGCCGGGGATGATCGCGCCTGCCTCCACGAGCACGAGGTCTCCTCGCCGGAGGCTCGACGCCCGCACGGTGGTCTGCGCCGCGTCGCGCTCCGGGGCGGAGAGCTTCACGGCCTCGACGTCGCGCCGCGCCTTGCGGAGCGTGTCCGCCTGGGCCTTTCCGCGCCCCTCGGCCATGGCCTCCGCGAAGTTCGCGAAGAGCACGGTGAACCAGAGCCACAGGGAGATGGCGAGGACGAACCCGGCCGGCGCATCGCCCTCGCGCTCGTGCTGAAAGAGCGCGTGCACGAACAGGGCCGTGGTGAGCGCGCTCCCGGCCAGGACCACGAACATCACCGGGTTGCGGACCTGGTGGCGTGGGTCGAGCTTGCGGAACGCGGCGACGATCGCCGGCCTCAGGATCGCGGGGTCGAGGAGCGGCCTCGCCGCGGTCTTCTTCCCCTCCACGTCGCGGGACGGGTGGCGTGACCTCGGCGGCGGCGACAGCTCGGGGAGCACGGGAGCAGGCGCGCCGCGCCTGGGGCTCGACTCGCCGATGGGATGAAGCTGCATGGTCATCGGGTCATCTCCAGGTGCTCGACGATCGGCCCGAGCGCGAGCGCCGGGACGTACGTGAGCGCCCCGACGAGCACGACGGTGCCTGTCAGGAGCGCGACGAACAGCGGTGTGTGCGTGGGCAGCGTGCCCGGGCCGGCCGGGACGAGCTTCTTCCGCGCGAGCGAGCCCGCGAGCGCGAGCACGGGGACGATCAGCGCATAGCGGCCGACGAGCATCGCGACGCCGAGGGCGGTGTTGTAGAACGGGCTGTTCGCGCCGAGGCCGCCGAAGGCGCTGCCGTTGTTGTTTGCGCCGGACGAGAACGCATAGAGCACCTCGCTGAAGCCGTGCGGCCCGGGGTTGAAGACGCCCTTCCGCCCCTCCTCGGTCATCACCGCGATGGCGGTGCCGAGGAGGACGGTGATCGCGGGGAAGAGCACGACGAGGGACGCCATCTTCATCTCGAACGCCTCGATCTTCTTGCCGAGGTATTCCGGCGTGCGGCCGACCATCAGGCCGGCCACGAAGACGGCGATGACGACGAACATGAGCATGCCGTAGAGGCCGGAGCCGACCCCGCCGAAGACCACCTCGCCGAGCTGCATGAGCCAGAGGGGCACGAGCCCGCCGAGGGGCGTGAAGGAGTCGTGCATCGCGTTGACCGAGCCGTTCGAGGCCGCCGTTGTGGCGGTCGCCCAGATGGCGGAGCTCGCGATGCCGAAGCGCGCCTCCTTCCCCTCCATGTTGCCGCCGGCCTGGAGCGCGCTCGCCGCCTGATCGACGCCCAGGCCGGAGAGGGCAGGGTTGCCCGCCTGCTCCGAGGCGATGCAGGAGACGAGGAGGACCGTGAAGATGGCCGTCATCGCGGCGAGCACCATCCAGCCCTGGCGCCTGTCGCCCACCATCCTGCCGAACGTGTGGCAGAGCGCGGCGGGGATGAGGAGCAGCGCGAGCATCTCGAGGAAGTTCGAGAGGGCCGTGGGGTTCTCGAGCGGATGGGCCGAGTTCACGTTGAAGAAGCCGCCGCCGTTCGTCCCGAGCTGCTTGATCGCGATCTGCGACGCCGCGGGCCCCATCGGGATCACCTGATGAACGACCGCGCTGCCGCCCTGGTCCTTGACGGCCTGGAGCAGCGACGCGCTCTGGTAGCCCCCGAAGCCCTGCACGACCCCCTCGGACACGAGGAGGACGGTGAGCAGGAGCGAGAGCGGCAGGAGGATGTAAAGGGTGCTCCGGACGAGATCGACCCAGAAGCTCCCGACGGTATCCGCCGTCTTCCGCGTGATCCCGCGGATCAGCGCGACGAGCACGGCCATCCCGGTCGCGGCCGAGACGAAGTTCTGCACGCCGAGCCCGGCCATCTGCGTCAGGTAGCTGAGCGTCGACTCGCCGCCGTACGCCTGCCAGTTCGTGTTGGAGGCGAAGCTCGATGCGGTGTTGAACGCGAGATCGGGCGGGACGGCGGCCATCCCCTCCGGGTTCAGGGGCAGGGCGCCCTGGAGCCGCTGGAGGGCATAGACGGCGACGAGACCGGCCAGGTTGAACGCGAGCACCGCGAAGGCGTAGTCCTGCCAGCGCATCTCCTGATCCGCGCGCACGCCCGCCGCGCGGTAGATGAGCCGCTCGACCGGCCCGAGCACGCGGACCATGAGGCCCCGACCGCCCTGGTAGACCCGCGCCATGTAGAGGCCGAGCGGGACGGAGAGGCCGATGAGGACGGCCAGGTAGATCGCGGCTTGCAGCGCCGCGCTGGCGGTCATGACAGGCTCTCCGGCTCGAGGAGGGCGAAGAGCAGATAGAACAGCAGGCCCAGGGCGAGGAGGCCCGAGATACAGATGAACGCGATCATGGCGCTCAAACCCTCTCACAGAGCTTGATGAGCCCTGCGAACAGCGAGAACAGGAGGAGCGTCAGCCCCATGTAAACCATATCCATGGCGACCTCATCGGCCGCACCGGGCGTGCCTTCGTCCGTGCCGGCCGAGCGGGACTGAACGTAGTGCTCCGCGGGTCAAAGGGCCGTCAAGATGGGGGAGGGGCGCCGTCAAGAAAGTATCAAGACGAAGGTGAGCTCGCGCGCCCCGGCCTCGCCCGCGGCGCGCAGCGCTGTTTGACATCTCCATGGCGACGGGAGAGATAGCGGCCATGCGACGTCCGCTGCTCCCCGCGCGCTTTGGGTTGCTCTCCGTCCTCTCGGTCGCCGCGTGCGCCCCGCCCACCGGCTCGTCCCCGCCGAGGGCCGCCCCGCCCGCCAAGGCCGCCCCGGCCGGGGCCGCCGCGGCGGTGAAGCAGGCCGCCCTGCCGGAGAAGGCGCGCATCGCCGGGCCGGAGGCGAGCCGGATCACGTATGCCCACCTCGGCCGGCAACCGCCGCTCGGAGCGCGGCTGCCCAGGGCGATCCAGTACGCGCCCGGCGGCAAGCTGATCACCTACCTCCAGCGGCAGGCGGACGGGCCGGAGCAGGCGCTCTTCGCCTTCGACACAACGTCGCGCGAGATTCGGCAGCTCGTCGGCTCGGGCGATCTGCTGAAGGACGCGAAGCCGCTGTCGCGCGAGGAGGAGCTCCGCCGCGAGCGACAGCGCATGTTCTCCAAGGGGATCACGGCCTATTCGTGGGCGAAGCGGGCGGAGGTCGCCCTCATCCCCTTCGGCGGCGACGTCTTCTTGCGCGACTCGCGCGACCCGAAAGGGGCGATCGCGCGGCTCACCGACACGCCCGAGCCGGAGATCGATCCGAAGGTGTGCGACGGCGGCGAGCGCGTCGTGTTCGTCCGCGGGCGCGAGCTCTTCATGATCGACGTCGCCTCGCGCCGCGAGACGGCGCTGACCCGGGGGGCGCCCGAGGGGGTCTCGCGCGGCCTGAGCGACTTCAACGGTCAGGAGGAGTTCGACGAGCCGAGCGGCTTCTGGATCTCCCCCGGCTGCGACCGGGTGGCGTATCTGGAGGTCGACGAGCGACAGGTCGAGAAGGTGCCAGTCCTCGGCTTCCGCGGCGGCAAGGAAGATCTCATGATGGCGCGTTACCCGCGCGTCGGCGGCAAGAACCCCCGCGTCAGGGCGGGCATCCTCGATCTCGCCACCAAAAAGACGACATGGCTCACGTGGAAGGGGGGCGACGGCGAAGACGAGCGCTACCTCGGCCGGTTCGCCTGGGCGGAAGACGGCAAGGCGCTCTGGTTCCAGACCCTCTCGCGGGACCAGAAGCGCCTCTCGCTCCTCCGCGCGAGGCCGCGCTCGGGCGAGGCCGCCGAGGTCGTCGTCGAGACCTCGCCGACCTGGGTGGACTTCGCCGACATGCGGCTCCTCGAGCGCTCGCCGAGGTTCGTCTGGTCGACCGCCGAGAGCGGCCATCGCCACCTCGCGCTGCGGGACGCCGACTCGGGCGCCGAGATCGCCAGGCTCACCCAGGGCGACTGGGACGTCACCTCGCTCCTTCCGCCGGACGAGGAGCGCGGCCTCGCGCGCTTCGTGGCGACCAAGGAGCGCCCGACCGAGCGCCATCTCTACACCGTGCCGCTCGCGGGCGGCGAGGTGAAGCGGCTCACGTCCGACCCGGGGATGCACCAGATCACCGTGGATCCGAGGGGGCCGGGGTACGTCGAGCTCCACGCGGCCCTGGATCGCCCGTGGAAGGGGGCGGTGAGGGGCGCGGACAACGCCGAGGTGGGCGCGCTGCCGGCGCCCGTGGACCGGGAGCTCGCGGAGCTCGAGCTGCGCGCCCCCGAGATCGTCGAGGTGCGCGCTGCGAGCGGCGACACGCTCTACGGCGCGCTGCTCGCGCCGCGGAGGATCGAGCCCGGCCGCCGCTATCCGGTGGTTGTGAGCGTGTACGGGGGGCCCGGCGTCCAGACGGTCTTCAACTCGTGGTCTCCGTGGCTCCTGTGGAATCACCTCGCGGATCGCGGGGTGGTGGTCTTTCAGCTCGACAACCGCGGCTCGGCGAACCGCGGGCGCGCGTTCGAGTCGGCCATCTACGGGCGGCTCGGCGAGGTCGAGCTCGCCGATCAGATCGCGGGCCTCGATTTCCTGAAGACGCTGCCTTACGTCGACGCGGGCCGCGTCGGGATCTACGGCCACAGCTACGGCGGCAGGATGGCGCTGGACGCGCTCCTCACGGCGCCGGACCGGTTCCACGTGGGCGTCGCGGGATCACCGGTGACCGACGATCGGCTGTACGACACGGGTTACACGGAGCGGTACATGGGCCTCCTCGACAAGGACGCCGCGCGGTACGAGGCGACCGATCTCACGAAGCGCGCGGGCAACCTGCGCGGCAAGCTGCTCCTCATGCACGGGCTCATGGATGAGAACGTGCACTTTGCGCACACGGCGAAGATGATCGAGGCGCTGATGGCCGCGGACAAGCGGTTCGACACCCTGGTGTTCCCGGGCGAGCGGCACGGTTACCGGTCGCCGGCCGCGAGCCATTACGCGAACCGCGCCATCGTCGAGTACCTGACAGAGCACCTCTGATCGCCGCGCGCCGCGCCCGGCCGGCGCGCTGCCCGCCTCGTCGGCGTGGCGCGCGGCGGCCTGCGAATCGCATGCGCCCCGGTCGGAGGGATGCATGAAGAAGCTTGCACAGACGAACAGAGACAAGGCCATCGACCTGCTCAGCGAGCGGCTGACCTTCGAGCGCGCAGGCGTCAAACTGTACGATTCCATCGTGGAGAAGATCGGCCGCGCGGCCGATCCCTTCCTGATGGCCCGGCTCGGCGAGCTCAAGGAGCACCGGGACCAGGAGAAGGAGCACGAGGAGTGGCTCGAGGCGCAGATCCGCGCGCTGGGCGGGGACGCGCACGCCGAGACGGACATGTCGCGGCTCATCACGGTCGAGTCGCGGGGCATCGAGCAGATCGTGCTCGACGGGGACATGAACCCGACCCACCTCTTCCACGCGCTGCTCACCGCGGAGCTCGTCGACAACTCCGGCTGGCAGCTGCTGCTCGAGCTCGCCGACGAGGCGGACGACAGCGAGGCGAGGCAGGCGTTCCGGCGCCGCCTGCACGAGGAAGAAGATCACCTGATCTTCACGCGCAAGGTCGTCGAGCGGCTCACCCGCAAGGAGCTGCTCGGGCCGCCAGGCGAGCTGTTCACGACGGCGCACCCGGCGTGATCCGGCGCCGGGCGGCGCGTATGGCGGAACCAGCGGGCTAGGCTCGCTTCGCGGCGGCGGCCTTGGTGGGCCTCGCGGCGGCCTTGGCGGGCTTCGCAGCGGCCTTGGCGGGCTTCGCAGCGGCCTTGGCGGGCTTCGCAGCGGCCTTGGCGGGCTTCGCAGCGGCGCCCCTGGCCGGCTTCGCGGCAGGCGCGGCGGCCGGCTTCCTGGCCCAGATCTTCTCGATGTAGGCGGTCGCGTCGGGCGTCTTGCAGTTCGTCTCGCCGTGGTCGATCTCGACCTTGCCGATGCGCCGCGCGGCCGTGAGCGCCTTGCCGCGCAGCGGCTCGTTCCGCGCGCCGATGCTGATGAGCGCGCTGTTCATCCCCTCGCGGACGCGGTTCCTGGCCCGGTGGATCGACGCCTCGATCACCGAGAGCCGCTCCTCGAACAGGCTGTCGGGCAGCGAAGGGTCCTCGGTCGCGAGCAGGCCGAGGAGCGTCCAGCCCGCGCGGCCGATCCACTCGTCGTTCGACGCGGTCCAGCGCGCCATCGCGTCCCGGGCGAACGGCGTCTTCAGCGCGACCCGCTTCATGAGCAGGTCGATGAGCACCGGAGAGCGCAGGCCGTCGAGCCACGCCTCGAGCTTGTCCCAGGTGAAGCGCTCCGGATCGGCGATCGTCACCGCCAGCGTCCTCGCGTCGGCGTTACGCGTCGCCCAGAGCGCCTCGGCGAGCTCGTGGTCGCGCTTGATCCGCTTCTCCAGCGCGTTCATGTGGGCGAAGCTCACGCCGAAGAGCGGATCGGTCATCCCGTGGCGCCGGTACACCTTGCGGTTCTGCTCGGTGCCGAGCCGCTCCAGCTCGCCCATCACCTCGGTGACATCCATGGGCCACACCTAGCCCTTCTGTCCATCGTGCGCCATTGCGCGCTCGCCCGGCCGCGCCCTCCATGGCGCCGCGGTCTCGGTCCGCTCCGCGAGCGGCCGCTCACCCCGTCGGCGGCAGCCGCCCCCCGGGGCGCGGCGGGCGGGCGCTCCCCGTCGATCCGTTGCCCTCACCAGTAGCCGTCCTCGAGCAGGAGGTGGTTGTCTACCGGCGCGACGTAGACCCGCGATGATGTCGTGTTCCGGCACAAGTGCGCCTCGCCGCGGAGGAGGAGAAGAGGAGGGAGAAGCGACGCGGCCCGCGCGCAGGCGCCGCCTACGAAGGCGGGCGGATCACCCGCGCCACGGTGGAGAGGAGCACGCCCATGCTCGCCGGCTTCTGGATCACGGCCGCCGCCGAGAGCTGCTCGGCCGCTGCCCGGAGATCATCGGGCGTCCGCGCCGAGAAGAGCACGATGGGCGGTCGAACCGACACGCCCTGCAGCCGCTGGATCAGCTCCTCTGTGGTCGCGCCGGCGACGGTCAGATCGACCAACGCGGCGTCGTAGCGCCGCTCCGTCATCGCGGCGATCGCCTCGTCGGCGGTCTCGGCCGACTCGACGGCATAGTCGGCCATCGCCAGCAGCTCCCGGAGCATGTTGCTCGAGTCCAGGTCGTCTTCGACCACCAAGATAGTCCCCTTCATGGGCCTGCTCCCTCCCCGCAGCCCCGCTCGACCGGCCGCGCGTGAGCGCAGGAGAGCGGGGTCGATTCAGCGCATCCGTCGTGTGCTTGTCCGTCCTCGATCAGAGGCAACCTGACCGTGAAGGTCGCCTCCTTGCCTTCCGTGCTGCGCACGAGGATCTGGCCGCCGTGCGCCCTGACGATCTCCCTGCAAATGAAGAGCCCGAGGCCCATGCCTCCGCCGGCGGATTGGCCAGCTCTCTCCACCTGGTAAAAGCTCGAGAACAAACAGATGAGGCAGGTCGGCCGCGGGAATCCCCGGGCCGCAGTCCTCCACGTCGAGCTCGGCGCCCCCGCCGGCGCGCCGCAATCGCACCTCGATCTGGGGGGCCGCTCGCGTGCTTGAAGGCGTTGACGATCAGGTTCATGAGGACCTGCTCCATGCGCGCGGCGTCGCCCTTCACCACGAGCGGCTCCGCCGTGCCAGGGGGCAGCACGACGTGGATCTTCGGCGTCGCCGCAAGCGACTGGGCGCCCTCGGCGGCGCTCGCGATCAGCGGGACGAGGTCCACGTCCTCGAGCTGGAGCTCGAACTTCCCGGTCTGGATGCGGCTCGCGCTCACGAGATCGTCGACCAGCCGCGCGAGGCGGTCGCTCTGGGGGCGGGCGAGCGAGGCGAAGCGGTGAAGGCGTGGGTCGCCGTCCCTGGGGAGCAGGCCGAGCAGCATGTCGAGGTAGCCGTGGAGGGCGCTCCGCGATGCGTTCGACCGCGAGGGCGACGAGCGGTGCTCTCTCCAAGAGGAGCGACGCATGGCCTTTCAGAGCGACACCTCGTTCGTCCCGACCCCGCCGCCCGGCGAGGACGAGCTGCCGTACGACGACGGGGAGCCGATCCTGGGTCGTCTGGCAGGAGGAAGGAAGGACGCCGGACGTGGTGATCGAGCTGCTCTCCGAGAGCACCGAGGAGGTCGATCGCACCGACAAGATGCGCATCTACGCGAAGCTCCTGCGCGTGCCCGAGTACTACCTGTTCGATCCGTTCACGGGCGTCCTCGAGGCCTATGCGCTCGATCTCGCCACGATGGCGTACGCGCCCGTCGCGCCCGGCGCGGGCGGCGACGTGGCGAGCCCGCGGCTGCACCTCGGGCTCGGCGTCCGCCGCGGCACGTACCACGGCCTCGAGGCCGAGTGGCTGCGCTGGCTCGACCCAGAAGGGCGTGTGGTGCCCACGGGCGAGGAGCAGGGGCGGGCCGCCGAGGAGCAGGCACGCGCGGCGCAGCACGAGGCGACGCTCCTCGCAGCGCGGCTGGCCGGGTACGAGCAGCGGTTCGGCAAGCTGCCCGACGGCGGCTAGCTCTGGTCGGAGGCTGCCGGGAGCCTCCCGGGAGCGCTGAAGCTCGACCCGGAGGCCCTGGACTGCCGTGATGCCCGCCTCAGCGACGCTGCTCGGAGTGTTCCGGGAGAGCGGCCGCCTCGGCCCCCTCCCGGAGCGCCTCCGGCAACGCCGACGCCACGGTGGACCTGCACGCCTCCATCGAGGCGTGCAGCGCCTCGGCCGACGCCCCCGGCGGATCGAGCGGCGGGTGCACCACGACCCGCACGACGCCGGGCGCGGCGGCATAACGTCCCTTCGGCTGCAGCGCACCCGCGCCGTCGATGGTCACCGGCAGGACGCGCGCGCCCGCGGCCGAGGCGGTCCGGAACGCGCCCAGCCGGAAGGGCAGGAGCCGGCCCGTCGCGCTCCGCGTGCCCTCGGGGAAGAACACCGTCGACCACCGCTGCATCACGTTGCGCCGCGCCTCGCCGAGATCGGCGAGCGCGCCGCGGGCGCGCCGCCGGTCGACGGGGGTGTGGCCGTACAGGCGCATGCCCCAGCCCAGCACCGGCACACGGAACAGCGCGCGCTTCGCCAGGAACCGGAGCGGCGTGCGCCCCTGGAGCACCACCAGCAACGCGAGGATGTCGAGCGTGCTCTGGTGGTTCGCCGCGATCACGTACCGCTCGCCCGGCCGGGCGTGCTCGACGCCCTCGGCCTCGACGCGCACGCCGACCAGCCAGAGCGCCCCGCGCGCCCACACGACGGAGAGCCGATCGTGCATTTGCTGCCGGGGATCGAAGGGGAAGCAGAGCAGCCCGACGGGGAGCAGCACGACAAGGAACAGCATCGCCCAGGCGTGGGCGAGCGCCGTGCGGACGACCTCGACAGGGCCGGCCGGCGCCGGCCGCGCAGCCTCCGCCGTCACTTGGCGACCGGCGGGGCCTCCGGCCCGTCGAAGCGCGGGACGAAGCCCTCCACCGAGGCCAGCGTCTCCAGCAGCGTGACGTGGCGGAGGCGCGGGATCGCCACGATCGTCGGCCCGCCGAGGTCCTCCTCCGGGACCGCGATCGTCGCCGCCGCCGCGAGCTCCGCCACCGTCGCGCCCACGACCTGCGTCGTGCCGACGCTGCTCGGGTTCGTGCTCCGGACCTCGCGCGGCAGATCGGCCCAGTACGCCCGCGGGGGGCCCTGGAACGCCGCCTCGGCCGGGACGCGCGGCCAGAACGTCGGATCCGTCACGCCGAGCTCCTCGACGAGCGCCGCGCGCTCGGCGCGGACGCCGCGCGCAGCCCCCCCGTCACCCAGCGCGTCGAGCGCCTCGGCGTGACGCTCGAGCGCCGTCACAAGCAGCGTCCGGTTGCCCGACGCGCGGATGAGATCGAGCGTCTCCCGGCCGTACGCGGCGAGCTCGCCGGCCTGGCCGGCGTCGCTGGCATCGCCGGCGAGCAGCGCCCGCGCGTGCATCCGGCCGACCCGGCCGAGGCTCACGGCGTACGCGTCGCCCGTCCCCGCCGAGCCGATCTCGATCGCCCGGTCGTAGGCGGCGAGCGCCTCCCGCAGCAGGCCCTGCACGAAGTACACGTCGCCCAGGTACCCCTCCGCCCAGCCGCGCCCCATGCCGATGCCCAGCACGCCGCTCAGGTTGACCGCGTTCGCGATCAGCACGCGGGCCCGCGTGAGCTGGCCCATGTGGAACTGGTGCCGGCCCGCGTACATCGTCCCCATGTACAGGTAGAGCCCGCTCAGGCCGTGCTCCTCGGCGTACGAGAGCAGCTGCGCGGTCGACCGGACCCCGAGATCCCAGTCGAACCGGCCCTCCGCGAGCACCGCGTGGTAGAACCACGTGCCGAGCAGCCGCACCGGGTCGCGCAGGCGCTCGGCGAGGCGCGCGGCGTCCGCGGCGCTCTGCTCGGCCTCGGCGTAGAGGCCGGACTGGCTCAGCGCGACGCAGAGGATGCCGC
Source organism: Sorangium sp. So ce693 (assembly GCF_051521375.1). Lineage (NCBI taxonomy): Bacteria > Pseudomonadati > Myxococcota > Polyangiales > Polyangiaceae > Sorangium > Sorangium sp. So ce693. Next base: position 6,604,240 of record NZ_CP150347.1, on the reverse strand, counting down.
GCGAGTGGCAGAGCTCGACGTACTCGCCCGCCGCCTCCGCGAGCTCACAGCCGCGGCGGAGCGGCTCGGTCGCCGGGCCCACCTTGCCGGCCGCGCACAGAGCGCGCCCGAGGATGTTCGCGGGCAGGCACTGGTACGGGCGCAGCTCCGGGCTCGCGCCGATCGCCTCGAGCGCCTTGCGGCTGTGCGCCACCGCGTCGGCGAACTCGCCCCGCACGTAGTGGACGCGCGACAGCGCGCTGGAGAGGGCCGCCGTGACGAGCGGCGTCCCCGGCAGCGCCCCCTGCGTGCGGCGCAGCAGATCGAGGGGCTCCGCCGTGCTGCCGAGCAGGCACGCCACGCGCGCGAGCTCGTGCGCGCAGCGGGCCCTGAGCTCGATCCGCGCCGGGTCGAGCGGCAGCCGCTCGAGCAGCGCGAGCGCCTGCTTCAGCCGCCGGCTGGCGCCGTGCGGATCCTGGAGCCGATCGGCCTCGCTCGCCGCGAGCAGGTACGTCGAGGCGGCGCGGTCGAGCTCGCCGGCGCGCTCGACGTGGTGCGCGAGCGTCCCCGGATCGCCGCCGCGCAGCTCGATGCGCCGCGCGATGCGCCCGTGGTAGTCGGGGCGCTCCTCGGCGGGCACGCGGGCGGCGAGCTGCTCGCGCGCCGCGTCGTGCGAGAACGACGTGAGGCCCCCGTCCTCGCTGAGGCAGACGTAGTGCGCCGCGGCGTCGCGCAGGGCGCTGTCGACCTCCGCCGGGTCGAAGAGCCCGAGCTCGACCAGATCGTCGCGCAGGAACTGGCGGCCGATGAGCGCGGCGACGCCGAGGACCTGGACCGCCGTGGGATCGAGCGCGTCGATGCTGCGCGAGAGGACGTCCGAGACCGACGCGGGCGCGAGGTAGCTCGCGTCGGCGCGGGAGATCTCGAGCGCGCCGCTCCGGCTGCGCTGCAGGAAGCCCTCGGTCTCCATGTTGCGGACGACCTGGATGTTGAAGAGCGGGTTGCCCGCGGCGAGCAGCGGGACGCGGCGCACGAGCTCCTGCACGAGGTCGTCCCCCGCGCCGCGGCCGAGCGCGGAGAGGAGCGCCCGGTTCGCGTCGGGCCGGAGCGGGCCGAGGTCGAGGCGCTCGACGTCCTTCCACGCGAGCCACCCCGCCGAGCGCGGCGTCATCGGCGACGAGCCCGGCGGGCCGCGCAGCGCGGACGAGCCCGGCGGGGGCAGCGACGAGCCGGGCGGAGGCATCGATGAGCCGCGAGCGAAGGGCGGCCGCGCCGTGCCGAGCAGCAGCACCGGCATCTCGCCGAGCTGATCCGAGAGGCGCAGCAGCACCTCCTGCGTCGCCTCGTCGGCCCAGTGCACGTCCTCGATCGCGAGGACGACCGGGATCTCCTCGGAGATCGCGCCGAGCAGCCGCAGGATCAGATCGGCGATCCAGCGCGTGCCGCCCGGGCCGATGGCGCCGCCCTCCTCCGCGAGCCCGACCGCGCGCGTCAGCTCCGGCACGAGCCCCTGGAGGAGGGCGGCGTCGTCGGCGATCACGAGGCTCACCAGCCGGCGGATGCGCGCCGCCCGGCTGTCGCCGTGCCGCTCGAGCCAGAGCGCGATCTGCGTCAGCGCCTCGCGGATCGCGGAGTAGGGCACGAGCCCGGAGAGCTCCCTGCACCGGCCGTACGCGACGATCGCCGTGCCCGCCTGCTCGGCGCTCCGGAGCAGCTCGGCGACGAGGCGGCTCTTGCCGACGCCGGTGTCGCCGACCACCACGGCCGGCCGCGGCTCGCCGCGCACCGCGCCCTGGAGGAGCTCGATGAGCCGCCCGAGCTCCTGCTCGCGGCCGACGAACGGCGCGTCGTGTGCGTCGTCGAAGGTCTCCGGCGCGGCGGCGTCGCGCTCGGGCGCTCCCGCATCCGCCCCGGCCGGCGGCGGCGAGGTGCCGTGGAGCGTGACGTAATAGAGCTCCTTGAGCCGCGCGCAGAGCCGGGCCGCGCTGGAGAAGCGCCGCGCCGGGTCGCGCTCCAGGAGCTCCTCGACCAGCGCGACGACGGGCGCCGGCGTCTCGGGCGCCGCGTGGGCGAGCGGCACGAGCGTGCCGTAGACCTTCTGGTTGATGACGCTGTTGACGGTGCCGTCCGAGAACGGGAGCCGGCCGGCGAGCAGCTCGTAGAGCATGACGCCGACCGCGTAGAGGTCCATCCGCGGGCTCGGGCGCCCGAGCGCGCCGCGCTTCAGGCACTCGGGCGCCAGGTACGCGATGGTGCCCGCGTTGACGCGGGCGTGCTCGGGCTGGAAGCTCACGGTGAGCGTCGCCAGGCCGAAATCGAGGATCTTGAGCCGGGGCTCGTAGGGATCGGTGAGGACGATGTTGCTCGGCTTGAGGTCGAGGTGGAGCACGTTGAGCGCGTGGCAGTGCGCGAGCGCCTCGGCCACGCGGCGCGCGATGCGCAGGGCCTCGATCGTGTCGAGCGAGCCCATCCGTGCGAGGTACCGGTCGAGCGTCTCGCCCTGCACGAGCTCCATCGCGAGGTAGAGGCCCACGCCGTCCAGGACACCGTACGAGGAGAGCTTGACGAGCGAGGGGTGGCGCAGGCGGAGCAGCGCCTCGATCTCGTTCTGCTGGGCGAAGAGCTGCCCGGCGTTCTGGGCGCTCACATCCTTGAAGATCTTGATGGCGGCGTCGTTGCCGGCCCCGTCACGGCCGCGGAACACGGCGCCGAAGCCGCCCTCGCCGAGGCGCTCGGCGATCGTGTACTCGCCGATCCTGGCGCCGCGCTCGATCAAGGGATCGCCGACCATCGCTCCTGCCCTTCCGAGTACCCCGTCATCGTTCGCCGACGCACCATGATACTCCGGACGAGCGCCGCGACAGCGCGCAATGGCCCGGCCGCCTGCCGGAGGCACGCCGCCCCGACGGCTTGCCGCATCGCGGCTGTCTGGCCAAGAAACCTGCCTGCAACGTCGGGCGGCGAACCGGGCGCTGAGCTCGACCATCGCGCGCCGCGCTGCGCCCGAAAAGGTGAGCCCGCACCCAGAACTGCGCGGCGGCGGGCCCGGATTCGGCGCCTGAAATGACGACGGCGGCGACCCCCAGGAGGGGACCGCCGCCGCGTCCGCGCTCAGGCCGCGTCGGGGATCAGGTCCCGCCGCTGGCCGAACCGCTCGCCGAGCCGCTGACGCTCGCGCTCGCCTTGATGTTGATGTCGATCGAGGCCGACGCGCTGGCCGACGCGTCGACCGCGGCCGCGACGCAGGCGACCGCCTTGCCGCCGGCCTTGAGCGCCACGTCCTTCACCTCGACGCCGGCCTTGCCGACGCCGGACACGGCCGCCGCCAGCTTCTTGCCGGAGCCGAGCTGCACCTTGGCGATCGCCGGGAGCGACGTCCGGAGCGCGGCGACGAGCTTCTGCGCGTCGGCGTTCACCTTGCCGTTCGCCACGATGCGGACGTTCGGCGCATCGCACTTCGCCTCGCCGGCGGTCTTCGCCGTGCACTGCACCTGGCAGCTCGGGTCGACGCTCGGGGGCTTGAACTCGCCCGAGCACTTCGGCTCCTTGATCTCGGCGCTGCAGCCGCCGGAGCACGAGCCGGAGCACTTCGCCGCGGCCTTGACCTCGCAGGAGCCGGAGCAGGTGCCCTCGCAGGTGCCCGAGCAAGACCCCTCGGCCTTGGCGTCGCACTTGCCCTCGCAGGTGCCGGCGCACGCCGCGCCCTTCGAGTCCTTGCCGTCGCACTTGCCGTCGCACTTGCCGCCGCAGGTGCCCTTGAAGCCCACCTCGCACTTGCCCGAGCAGCTCGCGCTGCACGTGCCGGTGCACGCCGCGCCGGCCTCGACGCTGCACTTGCCCTTGCACTCGGCGTCGCACTTGCCGCTGATCTCGCCGCCCTCACAGCTCGCCTCGAGCTTGCCGGGCTGCACCGGCGAGCCGCACTCGCCGAGGCACTTCTGCATGGCGGTGATGTCGGCGTAGCACTTCGGGGGGTCGATCTGGACGGTGATCTTCGCGTCGGCGTTCGCCTTCACGGCGGCGCTGACCTTCGCGGAGACCGCGCCGCAGACCTTCTCGGCGCCCTTGCCGCCGCTCGGGTCGGCCTTGAGCTCCGCCTCGCTCATGCCGAGGTCCTTGCCGAGCTTGCCGCAGGAGGCGATGAGGTCCGCCTCCATGCTGGCGGTGAGCTTGTCGAGCGACGCAGCCGCGTCGAGGAAGCCCTTGATCTTGCCCTCGACCTCGGCGCCGCCGTCGAACTTGAGGTTCGCGATGCCGCCGTTCTTCAGCTCGTCGCAGCCGCTCGCGGCCGACGCCAGGTCACCGGCGGGGCCGGGCAGGCTGTCCGCACCGGGGAGCCCCTTGCCGCCGCAGTTCACGAGGAGAGGCGAGGCCAGGCCGAGAAGGGCCACGGGCATCGCAAACAACTTCCATCGATTGACGCTCATCTCAGAAACCCTCCGGCACCTCGATGGGTACCCCATGGAGCGCGGACCCTACACCAGCAGCCGCGACCTTGAAAGCTGGGACAGTCGCGATCCTGCGCGACAGTCGCTCACGATGCCGAGCAGCCCCGCACCGCGGGCTCCAGCGACGGACGGCCCTCATTGCCCCAAGTCAGGATGGCTGTAAAGAATCAAGCTGAGCTCATCGCGCGGGGATGGCGGTCTGCATCGCAGGTGGCGCGCGGGGTTCCACATATATAATCGCGCGAGGCGTTTTACTTGGCGCGCACGGCATTTCGCCCGCGGCGCTCCACGCGCGGCGCGCGCACGGCATTTCGCCCGCGGCGCTCCACGCGCGGCGCGCGCGCCGTCCCTCGCCCGCCGCGCCGTCCCTCGCCCGCAGCGCCCTCTCGGGCGTCGCTTACTCCTCGTCCTCGTCGAAGGGGAGGTTCAGCTGGGCGAGCGGGCGCGCGCCGACCGAGGGCCCGCCCTGCTTCTTGAAGAGCAGCTGCTCGCGCGCGATGTCGGCCTCGATGAGGTCCTGGTTGTCGTACGCGAACGCGAGCGCGTCGAGCACGCGCGCGGGCCCGAGGTTCGGGTAGCGCTTGAGCAGCGTCTCCACCGACGCGCCGCCGCGGTGCCACGCCCAGAGCCGCCGGACCGGGACGCGCGAGCCGAGGACGTGGGGGCTCCCGGCGAGCACCTGGCTATCGCATCGCACGTGAGGGTGGGGGACGCGGATTCGCGGGAGCACCGGCGCGGCCATCGCGCGGAGGAGCCTAGTACCGGTCGCGATCGGATGGAAGGGCGCCGCGAGCCGGCGGGCACGCTCGGCGCGGCGCCGGGCTGTGTGGGCGCGCGGGCGCGGCGCTCCGCCCGCACGCCCGCGGTCGTCCCCGCGTGGCGCGATCTCCGGCATCTTCATCGCGTCGTCCTCGCATCGTCCTCGCATCGTTCCGCCCGCGCCCGCGGGCGCGATCCGGACTACCCTACGCCGCGGAGGCGCGCGAGCATCGTGCCCGTCGCCGTCACCGACCGGAGCTCACCCACCATGACCCAAGCCGAGAAGAACCCGCTTCGCGAAGGGATGCCCGAGGAGCGCACCGCCTCGCCGGCCGCGCTCGTGATCTTTGGCGCCTCGGGCGACCTGACCCGGCGCAAGCTGCTGCCCGCGGTCTACAACCTGACGCTCAGCCGGCTCCTCACCGGCGGCTTCGCCGTCGTCGGCGTGGCGCGGCGCCCGAAGCCGGATTTCGCGAAGGAGATGCGCGAGGCCGTCGGGAAGCACTCGCGGCGCCCGCTCGAGGAGGCCACCTGGAGCGAGCTCGAGAAGGGCATCAGCTACGTCCAGGGGTCGTTCGACGAGGCCGAGACGTACACCCGGCTCGCCGCGGAGCTCGAGCGGCTCGACGCCGAGCGCGGCACCCGCAAGAACCGGGTCTTCTACCTGGCCGTCGCGCCCGACCAGTTCGCGCCCATCGTGCGCGGCCTGCGCGCGGCGAACCTCGTCGCGCCGCCGTCGCACGAGAAGGACGCGCCGTTCCAGCACGTCGTCGTCGAGAAGCCGTTCGGCGAGGACCTGGAGAGCGCCCGCACCCTCAACCGCGACCTGCTCGCCCACCTCGCGGAGTCGCAGATCTACCGGATCGACCACTACCTCGGGAAGGAGACCGTCCAGAACCTCCTCGTCCTGCGGTTCGGCAACACGATCTTCGAGCCGCTCTGGTCGCGCCAGCACGTCGACCACGTGCAGATCACCGTGGCCGAGGAGATCGGCGTCGAGGGCCGCGGCAAGTTCTACGAGAAGGTCGGCATCACGCGGGACATCGTGCAGAACCACGCGCTCCAGCTGCTCACGCTGGTCGCGATGGAGCCGCCGTCGTCGTGGGACGCGGACGCGGTGCGCGACGAGAAGGTGAAGGTGCTCCGCTCGCTCCGGCCGATCGAGGGCCCGGACGCGCTGTCGTCGACGGTGCGCGGGCAGTACGGGCCCGGCATGGTGCGCGGCGAGAAGGTGCCCGGCTACACGGAGGAGCCCGACGTCGCGAAGGACTCGACGACGGAGACCTACGTCGCGATGAAGCTCCACCTGGACAGCTGGCGCTGGGGCGGGGTGCCGTTCTACCTGCGCGCCGGCAAGCGGCTGGCGAAGCGGGTGGCCGAGGTGGTGCTGCACTTCAAGCCGCTCCCGCACGGCCTGTTCAAGGGCGCCCCCGGCGCGACCGAGGAGCCGAACGCGCTCGTGATGCGCCTCCAGCCCGACGAGGGCATCTCCCTCCGCTTCGCGGCGAAGATCCCGGGCGGCGGCATCGCGATCCGCGGCGTCACGATGGATTTCCGGTACGGCGCCGCGTTCGGCTCCAGCACGCCCGAGGCGTACGAGCGGCTCCTGCTCGACGCGCTGCGCGGCGACGCCACGCTGTTCACGCGCGCCGACGAGGTCGAGGCGCAGTGGGGCTTCGTCGATCCGATCTTCGAGGGGTGGCGGACCCAGAGCGCGCCGATCGCGCGCTACGCCGCGGGCAGCTGGGGCCCGACGGAGGCCGACGCCCTCGTGGAGCCGTCGTCTTCTGACGATGCGCGCGCGGTGTGCGGGGCGGGCGACGGGGGGAAGGCCCCGGAGCGGGCGTGGAGGCGGCCGTGAGCGCGGGCCGCGTCGCCGAGGTCATCAAGCGGGTCGAGTCCGAGCTCGCCGAGTTCTGGTCGGCGCCCGACGAGTCGCGGGCGGAGCCGGCCCCGAAGACGCGCGCGTCGACCCTCAATTTCGTGGCGGTGGGGAGCCGCGCCGAGGTCGAGCGACTGAAGGAGCAGGCGGAGGACCTCGCGGAGACGCACGCGGGCCGCACCCTGCTCATCACGCTCGACGACCGGCTCGACCCGGCGAACGTCCAGGCCGACTGGTCGGCCACGTGCCGCCGCGCGGGCGAGGTGCCGATCTGCTACGACCGCGTGGAGATCACGTTCGGGGTGGCCGCGGCCGAGCGCGTCGCTTCGGTCGTGAGCGCGCTCACGATCTCCGACGTGGCGGTGATCGTCGAGCTCGCGCCCGGCGCGCCGAACGTGCTCGGCGACGCGCTCGCGCCGATCTGCAATCGGCTGGTGTTCGACTCGGCCGAGACGTGCATCGAGCGCATCGCGGAGGTCGCGCGCGGGACGAGGGCGCCGCTCGCGGACCGGGCGTTCGTGCGGACGTTCTCGTTCCGCGAGCTCGTGGCCCGGTTCTTCGACGACATGCCGGAGGCGTGCCGGGCGATCCGGCGGGTGGAGATCGCGCGCAGCGCGGGGGCGAAGCCGGATCCGGCGGCGCTGTTCCTCGGCTGGATGGGCTCGCGGCTCGGCTGGACGTTCGAGTCGCGGGGGCCCGCGCAGTCCGGCGGCGGCGTGGTCGGCCGCGCCCGAGGCGCGGACGGGGCGCCGATCGAGATCGCGCTCGTCGACGGGCCGCCGGCGGACGCGCAGGCGTGGCGGCGGCTCGACGGCGTGCGCCTGTGGACGTCGCTGCGCGGCGAGCCGCTGACGCTCGGCTGCGTGCGACTCGACAAGGCGCCCGGCACGGTGCGGTGGACCATGGAGGGGGCGCGGTCGGCAGAGCACCTGCACCCGCTCGGCTACCGGGACGAGACGTGGGTGCTGGCGAAGACGATCGACTCGCTGGAGGGCGATCGGCTGCTGCGCGAGGCGGTGCTCGCCGCGGCGAAGTGGAGCGCCCTTTGACGAGGGCCGACAGGAGGACCGAGATGAACGGTGGTGAGGAGACCCTCGTCGCGGCGGACGCTGCGGAGCTGGCGCGGCTCGGGGCGGAGCTCATCGCGCGCGCGATCGCGGCGGCGGTCGACGCGCGCGGCGTCGCGCGCGTCGCGCTGTCGGGCGGGAGCACGCCGTCGGAGGCGTACCAGCGGCTCGCGGCGCTCTCGCTCCCGTGGGCCCAGACCGAGTGGTTCTGGGTGGACGAGCGCGCGGTCGCGCCCGATCACCCCCGCTCGAACTACGGCGCCGCGCGCCGGGATCTGGCGGCGGCCCCCATCCCGGAGGAGCGCTTCTTCCGCATGGAGGGCGAGTCGCCGGACCTCGCCGGGGCAGCAGCTGGGTACGAGCGGCTCCTGCGGGCGCGGTTCGGGGTCGCGTCGGCTGTCTCGTTCGACGTGCTGACGCTGGGGATAGGCGACGACGCGCACACGGCCTCGCTGTTCCCTGGGACGGGGGCGGCGGGCATCGAGGACCGCCTGGTCGCCGCGATCCCGGCGCAGCCGGACAAGGGGCTGGAGCCGCGGCTCACGCTGACGGCGCCGGTGATCCAGGAGGCGCGGCTGAAGCTGCTCCTGGCCCGCGGGGCGGGAAAGCGCGGGGTCGTGGCGCAGGCGAAGCTGTCCGGTCCGGTCGACGAGGTGCCGGCGCGGGTCGTGCGCGGCGGGCCCGGGCGGCTCGTCTGGCTGCTCGACGCCGCCGCGGCGCAGGCCGGGTAGCGAGCGGCCGAGCCGGTGCAGCGCGGCGCGTCCTGCGCGTTCCAGCGCCGCGCGTTCGGGTGATGTTCCTATGGGGCGACCCTCGGCTGCGCGGCCGGCGGGAGGTCTTGAGGGGCGCTCCACCGCCTATTGCCGAGCGATCGAATCCGCGAGCTCGAACACTCCGACCTGCTTCAGCAGAGCGAAGAGCCTGACCTTCGTCTTCTCCGAAGCGTCCTTATGCTCGGCGACGAACCTCTCCTGGGTGTCGGCGATGATGCGATCGATCTCTTCGGCGCTGAATCCCTGCGCGGCGAGCACCTTGCGCTCGAACCCGCGGTTCAGGTCGACGCCCAGAAAATCGTCGAGGTAACCGGGCAACATCGCGCGGAACGCCACCTGCGTCTCCAGGGGGAGCCGAGCCCAGCTCGACTTCAGGAGCTTCGCAAAATACTTGGAGTGCCGCCCTTCATCGAGGACGTGGTCGCCCATCACCCGCGCGAACGACCTCGCGACCTCCTTCTCCTTGCCCAGGCTCGCGATCTCGGCGGTGAGCACGTTTTCGGCGAGCGTCACCGCGAGGAGCTGGAAGTCCATCCTCATGCTCTCGGGCAAGCTCGCGCTGGCGCGCGCCGCCGCGTCGAGCTTCCAGTTCGACTCGGGTACCTGCAGCGGCTCGACGCCAATCTTCTGCTTCATCTGGACGATGTAATCGAGCGCCACGTAGGCGTGGTAGCCCTCGTCGATGATCACCGTGAGCGCCTGTAGTTTGTCGACATCGCCGGCGCCCTTGATGTGGTTGTGGAGAATATTCAGGCTGCAGTCGATGACGAACTTCGTCTCGAGCAGCCCGACCCCGTAGAGGAACTGATACGCGGCCTGGGCCAGGATGTACGACTGCACTGTACTGCCGCGCGATGCGACCAGCGGGTGATCGCAAACGATGCTGCGCGCCGTGGGGTAGAGCAGCTCCCCGCTGGAGCGCTCAGGGATCAGGATCCGTGGGGTGTAGCGCACCGTCGCCTTCTCATACCACGACGCTACGGTGTCGCCTTCCGGCGCGCTGGCCTCGACGTGTTGCATATCGCTCCTCTATCACCTCGACGCTGACATCCCGACTCCGGGGCGAACGACCAACAGGGTCTACGAGGTTCGGGGCATCGGGTACCACGAGGTCAAGCCCACCGCAAGTGACGACGTGCATCATCAATCTGGGCGAACCGCCATCGCCCGATCGTTGCTGGATGTGACCTTCAGCAATGTCGGACATCCGTCTGTGAAAGTTTATGCAAGTTCCGACTGGCCTGCTGGCCGGCCGACTGGCCTGCTGGCCGGCCGACTGGCCCGCCACTAGGCCGCGGAGCGAAGATGGCAAGGACGCGGCATCGCTCGCCGATCAAATTGAGTTGATCGAGGACAGGCCCGTGATATGGATTGCCAGCCGTCCTGACATGCCATCCTCATTGTCTTGATGCGCGTCCGCGGCGCGGTCGGCAGGGCCGGTGTACCGGCGCGCGATCGCTGCCTCAAGGCGCTGGAGGCATGCATCAGAAGACGAGCGAATCTCCAGGCGGAGGTGGAAACCGATGCTTGCGAGATGAGGAAGGTCTTCCGAACGGACGCCGTATGGCGCGGTAAACCCTTTCCGTGACGAGGCGCGCGGTGGCTTGTAGAACCCTGATCATCGACAACTTCGATTCATTCACGTACAACCTGTTCCAGTACATGGGGGAGGTCTGCGGCGAAGAGCCGACCGTTGTGCTGAATACGGAAGATTTCGCGGCGCTCGACCTCGCGCGGTACGACTGTGTGATCGTCTCTCCCGGGCCAGGGACGCCTGCGCGTCCGGTGGACGTGGGAATAAGCGTCAAGGCCATCTTGAACGCGCAGGTGCCGTTGCTGGGCGTCTGCCTCGGCCATCAGTGCATGGCGTACATCCATGGTATGGAAGTAGCGCATGCTCCGGCGCCGATGCACGGACGGGTGAGCGCGATCCACCACGATAATGAGGGAGTATTCGAGGGGCTGCCTCGGGAGCTGAGCGTGGTCCGCTATCACTCCCTCGTCGTCCGCGAGCTGAAGGACCCCTTCGTTATCACGGCGTGGGACCAGGATGGAATGATACACGGCATCCGGCACAAGACGCGCGCGCTGTATGGGATTCAGTTCCATCCTGAGTCGATCTGTACGGAGGCCGGTATGGATTTGCTGCGTAACTTCCGGGACATCGCGATGTCTCACAAGGCGCGCCGCTCGGTGCAGAACAACCATCTCGTGGCCTGACGGGGGTAGTCGTGACGTCCTTTCGCATCCACCATAGAAAAATCGGCTATTTCCCTGAAACTGTCGATCTGTTTCGGACCGAGTTCCTTCGCTCGAAGAGCGCGTTCCTCCTGGAGAGCAGCGTGACCCGGTCAGGCTTCGCGCGGTTCTCGTTCATGGGCGACGCCGACGGTCCCCTCGGCGAGACCGTCACGTACGACACGACGACGCGAGAGGCCACGGTCGTCCGGGGAGGGGACAGCCGTGCCGTCAAGGTGGAGAGCGTTTTCGACCTCCTGAGGTCGAAGCTTGCGCAGAGCAGGGTCGAGGTCCCGCAAGGATTGCCCTTCGACTTCAACCTCGGCTACGTCGGATTCCTCGGCTACGAGCTCAAGGCGGAGACCATCGGCTCGGCCGCGCATCGCTCGCCAACGCACGACGCGGCGTTCATCTTCGCGACCCGGGTCGTGGCTTTCGATCACGCCGAGAGGACCTGCTACCTCCTGCACCTCGTCACGGACGACGAGACCGGACGCGCCGCCGAGGCGTGGTTCGACACCGTGGAGGCGCGGATGAGGCGCGAGGCCGAGTCGCCGAGAGCAGCGCCGCCGTCCGCCCGCGTGTCGAAGAGGATGTCGCTGGCGGAGGTCGAGCGGTGGATCGCCGACAGCGCCGTGATGCGCTTCGGCAAAGAGGCATACATCCGGAAGATCCGCGAGTCGCTCGTCGAGATCGTGAACGGGGAGAGCTACGAGGTCTGCCTGACGAACCTGATCGACTTCTCGTTCGAGGAGCCGCCGTTCGAGCTGTACTGCGTCATGAGGAGCCTCACGCCCGCGCCTCACGCCGGCTACTTCCGCGTCGGCGACTTCCACCTCGTGAGCTCCTCGCCCGAGCGGTTCCTCAGCGTCGACAGGAACGGGCGGGCCGAGGCGAAGCCGATCAAGGGGACCCGGCCTCGAGGCCGCACCGAGGACGAGGATCGCAAGCAGGCGGAGGAACTCAGGGCGAACGAGAAAGATCGCGCCGAGAACCTCATGATCGTCGATCTCTTACGGAACGATCTCGGCCAGGTGTGCACCATCGGCTCGGTCCACGTACCGAAGCTCTTCGACATCGAAACCTACTCGCACGTTCATCAGCTGGTCTCGACCATCCGCGGCCAGCTCAAGGCGGGGGTCTCGGCGGTCGAGTGTGTCCGCGCGGTCTTCCCCGGCGGCTCGATGACCGGAGCCCCGAAGAAGCGCACCATGGAGATCATCGACCGGCTGGAGGAGGGCCCGCGCGGCGTCTATTCGGGGGCCTTCGGGTGGTTCGGGCTCTCCGGCGCGTGCGATCTCAACATCGTCATCCGCTCGGTCCCGATCGACCGAGGGCACGCGTGGATCGGCGTCGGCGGCGCGATCACGGCCCTGTCGGACCCAAACGAAGAATTTACCGAGACGATCGTGAAGGCGCGCGGCGTGGTGGAGGCCGTCGAGCAGCTGCGGAGGTCTCGACAGTGAGGAGCGAGGCGTCCATGGCGAACAGCGCGAACGCAGCTTCGGCCCGGTGCGTGGTCGTGGGAGCGAAGGGCTCGATCGGAGCGTTCCTTGCGACGAGGCTCTCCGGCGAGGGCCTCGACGTCACCGGCATCGACATCTCCGATGCGGCTCCCACCCTCCCGGCGACTGCATTCCACGCCGACGACATCACCCGCCCGAGCGATCGCACGTGCGCCGCGTTGTCGCAGGCGCGCACGGTGGTGCTCGCTCTGTCGCAGGGCGTGCTCGAGAGAGCTCTCCCGCAGATCCTGCCGCACTTGCGCCCGGACTGCCTCATCGTGGAGACGCTGTCGATCAAGACACCATTTCGCGACCTCCTCGACCAGCATCGGCCAGCTCAACCGGTGCTCGGGATCAACCCGATGTTCTCGGGCGATCTCGACCCCAAAGGCCGACCCGTCGCAGCCGTGGTTCACCGGAGCGGCGCGGCGATCTCCGGGTTCTTGTCTCTCCTGGAGCGGTGGCAGTTGAAGGTGGTCATCATCGAGCCGCACGAGCACGATCGGACGATGGCGACCCTGCAGTCGATGTGCCACGCAGCCATCCTGTCTTTCGGGAGGGCGCTGTGTCAGGCCGGGGTCTCTGCGTCGTCCATCGCCGCCCTCGCGCCGCCGCCGTTTCGTGTCCTCCTGTCCCTCGTCGCGCGCATGACGCAGAACCACCCCGACGTCTACTGGGAGATACAGTCCGCGAACCCTTACGCCGGAGAGGCGCGCGAGAGATTGCAGGCCTCACTTCGAGCGCTGGACGCCGAGGTGTCCGCAGGAGAGCGGGAGCGATTCCATCACGAGCTCCACCAGCTCAAGGCGGATCTCATCGAGCAAGACCCCCGCCTCCTGCAGACCTGCCGTCGGATCTTCCAGATCGTCGATGTTTGACGTACCGCCGCGCGCGAGGCGCGCGCATTACCAGGGGATAGCCGAGAACATGACACTTGACGGCTTCAGGGACCAGATCGACCGCATCGATGACGAGCTCGTCGACCTCCTCGGGCGCAGGCTGAACATCGTGCGGGAGGTCGCTCTCGCCAAGAAGGTGAGCGCTACGCCCGTCATGCAGCCCGCCCGCGTCATCGAGGTGAAGCGCCGCTGCAGGGAGCGGGGGAGCCACCATCAGCTCCGAGGCGAGTTCATCGAAACCATTTATCAAGCGATCATCGATGAGGCGTGCCGCATCGAGGATGACCTCCTGAGAGGCTGAACATGGCTGACGCAAAATTCGAGGCGATGAAGGCCGCGAGCATCCTGACCGACAACCTCCAGCGGGACTACCGGTACCGGGAGCGGACCCTCAGCCTCACGGCAAACGAGAACTACCCGAGCGCGCTCGTGCGCTTCACGTCGAGCGCGACCGCCGGCGCCTTCTATCATGTCTCGTTCCCCTTCGACGTGCCGCCAGGGGAGTGGTATTTCCCCGAATCCGGCCAGATGAACGAGCTCGCCGACATGGTCCGCGGGCTCGGGAGATCGCTCGTCAAATCCGAGACGTTCGACTGGCGACCGAACGGCGGTTCTCCCGCGGAGCAGGCGCTGATGCTGGCCGCCTGCAAGCGCGGCGACGGCATGGTCCATTTCGCGCACAGGGATGGTGGCCATTTCGCCCTGGAGGCCCTGGCGTCGAAGGCGGGCATCGAGATCTTCCATCTCCCGGTGGACCCGAGGTCGCTCCTCATCGACGTCGCGCGGCTCGACGACATGGTGCGAAAGAACCCTCGCATCAAGATCGTCATCCTCGATCAGTCCTTCAAGCTGCGCTGGCAGCCGCTCGACAAGATCCGAGCCGTCCTGCCCGACTCATGCACATTGACGTACGACATGAGCCATGATGGCGGGCTCATCATGGGCGGGGTCTTCGACTCGCCGCTGCGGTGCGGCGCGGACGTGGTGCACGGCAACACGCACAAGACCGTCCCCGGTCCGCAGAAGGGCTATATTGGATTTCGATCCAGCGGCCACCCGTTGCTAGCAGAGACCTCCATCTGGCTGTGTCCGCACCTTCAGAGCAACTGCCACGCCGAGCTGCTCCCGCCGCTGTGGGTGGCGCTCAAGGAGATGGAGGTGTTTGGCCGTGAGTATGCGCAGCAGGTCGTCAAGAACGCGAAGGCGCTGGCTCGGCACCTGTACGACCTCGGCTTCGACGTCTCTGGGGAGGAGTTCGGCTTCACCGAGATGCACCAGGTCCATTTCGCCGTGGGAACCCCGGACAAGGCGCTCAACCTCTGCATGAACACGCTCCATCAGGGCGGGATCCGCTCGACCAACATCGAGATCCCCGGCAAACCCGGGGTGCACGGCATCCGTATGGGCGTCCAGGCGATGACCCGCCGTAACCTCGTCGAGAAGGACTTCCAGACGGTGGCCGGGTTCATCGGTGATCTCTACTTCAAGAAGATAGAGCCTGCCATGGTCGCGGCGCGTGTCGAGGAGTTCCTCCGAGGCTTCCCGCTCGCGCCCCTCAAGTACTCGTTCGACCAGGGGCTCGACCAGGAGTTGTTGACCTCTTTGTGCCGTGGAGCTCTCAAGTGACCGCCGCTCGACCTATCGCGTTCATCGAACAGCCGATCCTTCGCGCGTCGGAGGAGATGACGCTCGGCCAGATGGTCGGCAGCGTCCTCCTCGAGCACGGCATCGAAGATCTGTTCTGCATTCCCGGCGACTTCACGATGCAGCTGTCGCGCGAACTCGAGCGCACGAGCGGGCTGCGGCTCCGGACGATGTCGCACGAATACGGCACGACGCTCGCCGCGCTGGGCTATGCGGTCGCGCGGCGCGTCCCGGGCGCGCTGTGCTTCACCTACGGCGTGGGGGTCCTCAACGCCACGAACGCCATCGCGCAGGCCTATGTGGAGCGAGTCCCCTTGATCGTGGTGTCCGGCGGTCCCGGCAAGCGCGAGCGGGAAGCCGAGATCTTCCTTCACCATCAGGTCACGGATCATGACGCGCAGTACCGGATCATGCGCGAGGTGACCGCACATCAGGCGCGGATCCACGATCCGCACGTGGCCGCGGAGCAGATCCGTGACGCCCTCCGCGTCGCCCTCGAGGCGTCCCGCCCGGTCTACGTCGAGATCCCTCGGGACCTCTACCTCACGAAGGTCCGTCATGTCCCGAGGAAGGCGCCGGCACCGCCGACGCCGGGGCGCTTCTCCGCGGACGCGTTCAGCGCCGCGCGCCACGCGCTCGATCTGCTGCGCGGGGCCTCGAGGCCGGTGTTCGTGCCGGGGCTCGAGCTCAAGCGCTTTCGGCTGGAGGGGCCGGCCGAGCGGATCGTCGATGCGCTCGGGCTGCCTTGGGTGGCGACGCCCATGTCTCAAGGGACGCTCGACCCTGCCCACCCGAACTACCGAGGTGTCTTCGCTGGTCCGGCATCGCCCGACCTCGCCACCCGTACCCTGGTCGAGGGGTGCGATCTGCTCTTCCTCGTCGGCGAGCCGAACTCGGACGTCAATATGGGCGTCGCGGGGAACGTCCCCGTGGGGCGGCTCGTTCACGCCTACGACGGTCGTGTCCGGGTTGGCCGGAAGATCTTTGCGGCGACCACGATGGAGTTCGTCTCCGCACTGGCGGAGGTCGCCGCGCCTCAGCAGCCCGGGCTGCCCCGCTCTCTCGAGGCCGGCGACGCGCCGTCGAGCTCCGAGAGGGACGTCCGCGAGGAGCCCGACAGCGAGCCGCTGACCCCGTTCACGGTCACCCAGGAGCTCGATCGGTATTTCGCGGCGGAGCCGGACGCGGTCCTCGTCGTGGACTGCGGCGACTCGTTCTTCATGTCGCTCAGCATGCGCCCCGCCGACGTCCTCACGTCGTCGCTCTACATGAGCATGGGGATCGCTGTGCCGGGAGCGATCGGCTATCAGCTCGGCAGCGGCAAGCGCCCCATCGTCCTCGTCGGCGATGGCGCGTTCCACATGACAGGGCTCGAGCTCATGCACGCGAAGCGATTCGGGGTGAGTCCGATCGTCATCGTGCTGAACAACCGCAGGTGGACGTCGCTCTCGACGGACGAGAGCGATCACGCGCTGATCCGGCAGGAGCACCTCGAGTTCTCGAGGTTCGCTCACTATATCAACGTCAAGTCGTTCACCGCGAGGACCGGCGCCGATCTCCGCCAGCAGCTCGCGCAGGCGCTCGATCTGGACGAGCCGATCCTCATCGACGCGGTGATCGACCCCTCGATGCGTTCGTACCTGTGCGAGCGCTTCTTCCATGGGATCAAGCAGCAGCAGCACCTGCCCAAGCAGTGAGCCTGGCCAAGGAGCGGAAGAATGTCTCAGGTTGCCCGCGTACTACCGCTTTCCCCAGCCCAGCAGCCGATCTGGCTGGGCCACCAGCTCGATCCCGATAGCGCAGCGTACAACGTCGCGAGCGTCATCGTCGTCGAGGGGAGGCTCGACCATTCTAGCCTCTTGCGCGCCCTCGCCAGGGCCGTGAACGAGGCAGACGTGCTGCGCGCTCGGTTTCGAGAGAACGAGGGGGACGAACAAGGCGCTCCGGTCCAGGTGATCGAGCCCGAGCTCGCCTTCGACTGCCCCCTGATCGACCTGAGCGCGCACCCCTCGCCGGAGGCGGAGGCCAGGGCCTGGATGGAGCGGGATCTCACCGCCCGGATCGACCTTGGCAGCGGTCGCCTGTTCTCGACGCGCCACTTCCAGTTCGGCGCGCGCTGCTCGTGGTGGTACTTCAAATCGCATCACATCGCGCTCGACGGCTTCGCGATGTCGATGTTCTTCAAGCGCGTGGCCGAGCTCTACTCGTGCCTCGCCGGCGGTAAGGAGATCTCGCCGACGCCGTTCGGTCCTCTCGCTGCCCTCATCGAGAGCGAGCAGGCGTATCAGGGATCGGACGCGCACCGGAGGGACCGGGCGTACTGGCGTGACAAGTGCGCCCGGGGGACCGACGTCGCGAGCTTCACCGGCGAGGTCGCGCTGCCGTCGAGGAGCTTCCTGCGGTGCGACGCCCGCATACCGCAGCAGACGGTGGCGAGGCTGCAGCGCATGGCCGAGGGAGCATCCGCCCACTGGGTTCCGGTGCTCATCGCTGCCTTCGGCGTGTTCCTGAGCCGGGTGAGCGGCCGGCAGCAGGTCGTGCTCGGGATCCCCTTCCTCAATCGCCTCGGCTCGGTCGCGACGAGGATTCCTTCGACCATGGCGAACGTGCTTCCGTTGCACGTCCGGATCCGGCCGGATGATACGGTGCGCGGCGTCCTCGCCAGCGTGTCAGGCGAGCTCTCGCAGATGCGCCTCCACCAGCGGTATCGGGCGGAGGATGTCCGCCGCGATTGCCACCTCCTCGGGGAGGATCGCCGCCTGACGGGGCCTCAGATCAACGTCGACCTCTTCACGTCTGACCTGGACTTTGGCGGGCAGCGGGGAGCGCCGCAGATGCTGAGCGCAGGGCCGGCCGATGATCTGTCGTTCCTGGTCCAGCCCGGGGCCGGAGACGACGGATTGCGCCTGATCGGCATGGCCAATCCGGCGCTCTACCGCGAGGAGGAGCTGCGCCTCAACGTCGCCCGCTTCCTGGAGTTCCTCGAGCGGTTCTCCGATGGCGTCGACACGCCGGTGGGCCGCCTGGACGCGTTCACCTCGGAAGAGCGCCGCTTCTTCTTCGCGCCGCAGCGGGCGGCCAGCGCCGCGCGATCGCCGGGCGGCGTGGAGACCGGGACACTGATCGGCGCGTTCGAGCAGCGAGCGCTCGAGGCGCCGGAGGCCGTCGCGCTCACCTTGGGCGATGAGCACATCACCTATGCGGAGCTCGACGCCCGCGCGAACCGGCTAGCGAGCGCGATGGCCGGCGCCGCCGACTTCGTCGGCAACCCGCGGGTCGCCCTGCTGATCGAGCGGTCTGTCGAGACGATCGTCGCCATCCTCGCGACGTTCAAGGTCGGCGCCGCCTACGTGCCGATCGACCCTGACGCGCCCTCCGGACGCATCGACGCGATCCTGGCCGACACGCGGCCTGTCCTCCTCCTGGCCGACGCCGGCAACGTGCGCAAGGTGGGATCGTCGCCCTTCAAGACGCTGGTCATAGAGCCGGACAAGCTCGCGTCGGCGCGGCCAGCGACTGCCGCTCTCACGCCGTGGAGGCGTGCGGCGGGGAGCCCGTCCGCCGACGACCTGGCCTACATCATCTATACGTCCGGCTCTACCGGCAAGCCCAAGGGCGTCAAGATCACGCATCACAACGTCGTACGGCTGTTCAAGACCACCGATCGGTGGTTCGAGTACCGGCGTGACGACGTCTGGACGCAGTGCTTCTCCTACGTCTTCGACGCGTCGGTCTGGGAGATCTGGGGAGCGCTGCTGCACGGAGCGCGGCTCGTCATGGTCCCGCCGGAGATCGCGCGCGCCCCCGAGGCGTTGCTCGAGCTCATCGTCAAGGAGAAGGTGACGGTGTTTGGACAGATCCCGTCGGCGTTCTACCGTCTCATGGAAGCCGAGGAGGATCGCCCGGAGCTCGCGTCGCAGCTCAGCCTCCGATATCAATGCTTCGGTGGCGAGGCCCTGGATCTCGGTCGCCTCAAGCCCTGGTTCAGGCGCCACGAGGAGGGCAAGCCGAAGCTCCTGAACATGTACGGCATCACCGAGACGACCATCAATGTGACGTATCAGTTCGTCACGAGGTCGCAGGTCCTGGCCGAGAGCGGGAGCCTCATCGGCAGGGCGTACGACGATCTGCGCGTCATGGTGCTCGACGACGCGCTGCGCCCCGTGCCGGTTGGCGGCTACGGTGAGATGTACGTCGCCGGCGAGGGGCTCGCGCCAGGGTACCTGAACCGACCCGAGCTCGACGCTGTCAGGTTCGTCGCCGACCCCTATGGCCCTCCTGGAACACGCATGTACCGAAGCGGCGATGTCGCGGTCTTGCACGAGGACGGCTTGCTCGAGTACGTGGGCCGGAGCGATCAGCAGGTGAAGGTGCGGGGCTATCGGATCGAGCTCGGCGAGATCGAGTCGCATTTGCGCGACCACCCGTCCATCTCGGACGCGGTCGCGTCCGTGCAAGTCGACGCGTTCGGCGATCCGAAGCTGGTGGCGCACGTGGTTCCGGCCACGGACGCCGCGTCGCCGCGCGCGGTCGACGCAGAATCGATTCGGGACTACCTGCGCGAGCGGCTGCCGCCCTACATGGTTCCGCACGCCATCGGGGTCCTCGCCGCGCTGCCGTTCAATCAGAACGGGAAGGTCGATCGGCGAGCGCTCCCCGAGATCAAGGTCACCTCGGAGCGTCGCGTGGAGCCCGCTCGTGACGCCCTCGACGAGCGCGTCATCGAGGGCTGGAGCGCCCACCTCGGGGTCGAGCGGATCGGCATCGACGACAACTTCTTCGAGCTCGGAGGCGACTCGATCAAGGCGATCCGCGTGTGCCGCGCGCTGGGTATGCCGGTGATGGCCCTCTTCAAGGATCCCACGCCGCGTGCTTGCGCGGACTTTCTCCGCGCGGGCGGAGGCGCCGCCGAGCAGAAGCAGGGGAGCCTCCTCCACGCCTTCGGTCGCGGAGCCGGCGACGCCGGCGTCAACCTGCTGTGCGTGCCCTTCGCCGGGGGCAACGCGCTCGCGTTCAGGCAGCTCGTCGAGAGCCTCCCCGGATCCGTCGCGTGCTGGTCGGTCAACCTGCCCGGTCATGATCCGACACAGCCCGGCGAGGAGCTCCTGAGCATCGAGGCGGTCGCCGACGGGGTCGTGAGAGAGGTCATGGCGAGCATCAAGGGCCCGATCGCCGTCTACGGGCATTGCGCCGGAAACGCCATCGCCCTGGCCATCGCGAGCAAGCTGGAGAGCGCCGGCGCCGAGCTCGTGGAGCTCGTGATCGGCGCGATGCTGCCGGATGACGACCCCCAGGCGGTCCTGTCCGGCGTATCCGGACGGACGGGGCGCGACATCATCACGTTCCTGCGCAGCCTCGGTGGGTTCAAGGACGTGCTGGACGATGAGACCCTCGCTGCCATCGCCGACATGACGAAGCACGACTCGATGGAGACGGCGACGTTCTTCGCCGCGAGGGCGAGCTCGCCGCAGCGCCTCGCGGCGCCGATCCACGCCGTCGTCGGCGATAGCGATCCGCTGACCGAGGGCTATCAGACCCGGTACCTCGATTGGAGAGCGTTCTCCGAGCAGGTGAGCCTGTCCGTCATCGAGGGAGGTGGTCACTATTTCGTGACGGATCGCGCCGCCGCGCTGGCGGAGATCCTGGAGAGGCGGCTCCTCGCCCATGCCACGTCGAGAGGCGGTCGCGCGTCGCGCAAGCTGCGGCCGTTCTATAATCCCTTCGACGAGGCCGACGGCTCGTTCTGGCTGCTCGCCAACGAGAAAGGCCAGCGCTCGCTGTGGCCGCAGTTCGCCGAGATACCTGCCGGCTGGCGCGTCGAGCTCGGCCCCGCGTCGCGGGAGGCCTGTATGGGGGCTCTCGCGCCTCGAGGAGGGCTGTCGTGAGCGATGCATTCGAGTTTCCGAGGTGGCCCGAGTCGTTCGCTGCGGCCTACCGCGCCAAGGGATACTGGACCGGCGAGACGCTCGGCGGAATGCTGAGGAGGGTTGCGCGAAGCGTGCCGGACCGCGTGGCCGTCACGGACGGGCCGGTGAACCTCACATACGCGGAGCTCGACGCGAGGGTGGACCGGCTGGCCGACGGGTTGGCGGCGCTGGGGCTCTCGCCAGGCGATCGCGTCGTCGTCCAGCTCCCCAACACCGTCCAGTTCGTCGAGGTGATCTTCGCGCTCTTCCGGCTGGGAGCGATCCCCGTCTTCGCCCTCCCGTCGGATCGGATCTCGGAGATCACCCATATCTTCCAGATATCCGGCGCAAAGGCCTATGTGATCCGGGACAAGGCGCTCGGCTTCGATTACCGGAAGATCGCCGAGAAGGTCGTCTCGCGGATCCCCCGGGTCGAGCGGGTCATCGTGGTCGGAGACCCAGGGGCGTTCGTTCCTTTCGAAACCCTCTATGGGCGTCCGAACGAGCGGCCGGAGCGGGCAGGCAGCGACCCCGCGCTCGTCACGCTCTCTGGCGGCAGTACCGCCCTGCCGAAGCTCATCGCGCGCACCCACGACGACTACCTGTACAGCGTGAGGGCGAGCGCCGAGATCTGCGGGCTCACGCCCGAGAGCGTCTTTCTGTGCGCCCTCCCGGCCGGTCACAATTTCACCCTGAGCTCGCCGGGCATCCTGGGAACGCTCTGCGCGGGGGGCAGGGTCGTCATGACGATCGATCCGAGCGGAGCGACCGCGTTCTCCATCATCGAGCGAGAGAAGGTCACGTTCGCGGCCCTCGTCCCGAGCCTCGCGCTGGCCTGGCTCCACGCCGAGCGGACGTGCGATCTGTCGAGCCTGCGATTCCTCCAGGTGGGCGGCGCCAAGCTCGGCGCGGAGATGGCTGCTCGCCTGCAATCCTCGCTCGGGTGTCGGCTGCAGCAGGTCTACGGCATGTCCGAGGGGCTCGTCTGCTACACGCGGCTCGATGACCCCTCGGAGAGGGTGCTGAACACGCAGGGGCGGCCCATCTCCGTGGACGACGAGCTGCGCATCGTCGACCAGGACGATCAGCCGGTCCCGAACGGCATTCCGGGCGAGCTCCTCGTGCGTGGGCCCTACACGATCCGCGGCTACCTCAACGCCGAGGAGCACAACGCGCGGGCCTTCACGGCCGACGGCTTCTATCGAACCGGCGATATCGTGGCGCGGCGGGACGACGGCTACCTCGTCGTCGCCGGGCGCTCGAAGGACCAGGTGAACCGCGGCGGCGAGAAGATCGCGGCGGAGGAGGTCGAGGGGCACCTCCTCGCCCACCCGCGCGTACGGGAGGCGGCGATCGTCTCGATACCGGACGTTTACCTTGGCGAAGCGTCGTGTGCGTTCGTCGTCGCAGACCCGGAGGGCGAGCTGACCGCCGCACAGATAAGGGCCTTCGTGCGCGGGCGCGGCGTCGCGGCGTACAAGGTGCCCGACCAGGTCCGCTTCGTGCCGTCGCTGCCGAAGACGACCGTCGGGAAGATCGACAGGAAGCAACTTAGGAAGCAGCACGGCGGCTCTGCCGATGCGTTGCCTTGAGGACGATATGGGAATCCCGCGAATCAAGTCCTATGACCTGCCCACCGTGATCGATTTCGCCCGCGCTCCGCACTCCTGGAGGGTCGAGCCGGCGCGCGCAGCTCTGCTGATTCATGATATGCAGAACTATTTCCTCAAGCCGTATGAATCGGCGGCGTTCACCGGCGCGCTGGTCGAACGGATCCACGCGATCCGGAGGGCGTGCAAGCTCCGCGACGTCCCGGTGGTCTACACCGCGCAGCCGGGGGGCCAGAGCAAGGCCGAGCGCGGGCTCCTCCTGGATTTCTGGGGGCCCGGCATGCCGGAAGACGGGGAGGCCCGGAGCATCGTCCGCGGGCTGGAGCCGTCCCCTGGCGACCACATGATCGTCAAGCACCGTTACAGCGCGTTCAAGCAGAGCGAGCTGCTGGAGATGCTCAAGCGATCGGGTCGAGAACAGCTCATCATCTGCGGCGTCTACGCGCACATCGGCTGCCAGGCGACGGCGCTCGACGCCTTCATGGCCGGCGTCCAGCCGTTCGTCGCCGCGGACGCGCTCGGCGATTTCTCGCTCGAGTATCACCGCATGGCGCTGAGCCAGATCGCGAGCTGCTCAGGGAAGGTGTCGACCACCGCCGAGCTGCTCGATCAGCTGGGAGGCGTATCTTGACGCCGGAGCTCGGTGAAAACAGCCTCACGCGCGACCGGTTTCTCGCCGACGTGGCCGAGGTGCTGTGCGTCAGCGCAGAGGACGCGGCCAGGATCGGCGATCCGTTCGACGCTGGCCTCGACTCGGTCCGCCTCCTCGTGCTCGCGGAGAAGTGGCGCAAGATGGGCGCCCGCGTGGGGTTCGTGGAGCTCGCGGAGCGGCGGAGCCTCGACGAGTGGTGGGATCTCGTCCGCTGACGCCCACCTCGGGCCCGAATTGGCCGCGCGGAGAGGAGCGGGGAGGCACGAACACGTGACACATTCGATGAAGCCGAGATTCGAGGACAAGTCCTTCTTGGTGACCGGGGCTGCGCAGGGCATCGGGGCCGCGGTCACGCGGATGCTCGTCGCGCAGGGGGGCTTCGTCCACGCCGTCGACGTGAAGGGCGACGCCCTGCAGGCGCTCGCGGCCGAGTTGAACCAGCGCGAGCGCGTCGTGGAGCCGCGCCGCGTCGACATCCGCGTCCCTTCGGAGGTGGAAGCCGTCGTGGCGGTCGCCGATGAGGCGCGCCCGCTCGATGGTGTCGTCAACGCAGCCGGGATCCTCCGGCCGGCCGCGTTCGAGGCGGCCACCGCCGAGAGCTGGAAGGAGACGTTCGACGTCAACACGAGCGGTGTCTTCTTCGTCTCGCAGGCCGTCGCGCGGCGCATGGCGCGGCGGAGATCGGGCGCGATCGTCACGGTCGCGTCCAACGCTGCGAGCACGCCGCGCGTCGGAATGGCGGCCTACTGCGCCTCGAAGGCGGCGGTCACGATGCTGACGCGGTGCATGGGGCTCGAGCTGGCCAGGCACGGCATCCGCTGCAACACCGTCTCTCCTGGCTCGACCGATACGCCCATGCTCCGCCTGCTCACCGGGGACTCCGCGGAGTCGCATCGAAGGCTCATCGAGGGCGATCCGGGCCGTTATCGCGTCGGCATCCCGCTGGGCCGCGTCGCCGAGCCAGACGACATCGCGCGAGGGGTCGCGTTTCTCCTCTCGGACGAGGCGCGCCACATCACGATGCACGATCTCGTCGTGGACGGCGGCGCCACCCTTGGCTGAGATCACCGTAGAGAGGGCACACGTGGAAATGAACAATCTTCAGCGCTGCGAACAACAGTATTGGCGACCGCAGGGGTGGCGAACCATGGAACAGCGCTGCGTGCCCCCCTACGCCGGCCAGGAGGTCACGGCGGTGACCGGGCGGCTCTCGGAGCTCCCGGGCCTCGTGGACGCCGAGGAGGTGCGCCGCCTCAAGGCGGAGCTCGGGGCCGTGGCCGAAGGACGAGCGTTCGTCCTGCAGATGGGCGACACCGACGAACGGTTCAGGGAGTCGAGCCCGGGTCACGTCTCCGCGCGCATGGCGACGCTCGGCTCGATGAGCAACTACGTGGGCTTCATGCTCGACAAGCCGGTGATCTCCATCGCGCTCGCGGCGGGGAGCTACGCGCAAACGCCCCTCCGCGCGACGGAGGTCGTCGATGGCGTGACGGTCACCAGCTACTACGGGGAGATGGTGAACGACCCGTCGCCGCACCCGTGGGGCCGGACGCCCGACGCGAGGCGGATGCTGTGGGCCTACGAGGCTGCGAAGGCGACGCTGGCGACGATGCGTCAGTGTGGGCTCCGGGTCTTCACATCTCATCAGGTGGCCAACCTGCTCTTCGAGGAGGCCCTGGTGCGGAGGTGCTCGTCCACGGCCAGCTATCACGCTTCGAGCGCGCACATCCTGTGGCTCGCGGCGGAGCACCTGCGCGCCGGGAGCGCTTATCTCGAGTTCCTTCGCGGCGTGGACAACCCCATCGGCGTCCGCGTCGGGCCGGATCTCTCCGCGTCGGAGCTGCTCTCCATCTACACGGCGCTCAACCCGCGGAAGGAGGCGGGAAAGATCGTCGTGATGACCAGCCTCGGGAGTCAGCTCGAGCCCTTGCGGGAGTTCGTCCGGGTGTTTCAGGGCGCTCACGCCCCCGTCGTCTGGATGTCGGCGCCGGTGCGGGCGGACTCGAGGGCGCAGCCGCTCGACGCGGCGATGGCGGAGGTGAGCGCCGAGGTCGAGAGGACCGCATCCGCGCACCTGGCCGAAGGGAGCCGACTCGGAGGGCTGCACATCGAGTCCTCGCGTCGGGCCCCCGCGGGCGGGGACGCTGACGAGCGCGACCCCGCCCCCGCCGAGGGCGGGCGGCTGTTCGAGAAGACGCTCCAGGTTTGCAGCAAGGTTGCCCACGTCTACGCGAGGACCCAATGAAGACGACCCGTGTCATTGCGTTCGACAACCCGCACCCGGAGGTGACGGTCGACGTCTATGCGTCCGCGGTGGCGCAAGCGCTGGAGGCGCGCTACCCGGCCTTCGCCGACGAGTTCCTCGGGCTCTTCAGCCACACCTCCGAGGAGGGGACCACGTCGATCGTGGCCGTCGGGAGCGAGCTCTCGATCGAATGCCACAACGCAGGCGACGCCCTCGAGCTGCGGCTCGTGAACGGAGAGACGGTCGAACGCGAGCGCTCGTGCAAGCTCGACCCTGAGGCCGATTTCCACGAGCAGCTGTTCAGGGCCGTCGCGGCTTTCGTCGACGAGCTCAGGCCCTTCCTTGCGTGCCACCACGGGCTGCCGCCGTCGACCCTCTTCCTCGGCGGATGGCGATGCGGCATCGATCCCAAGAGGCCCGGCGAGGCGCTCGTCTTCACGATCCCACGCGTCGCGTGCCGGCTGGCCGCGGGCGAGTGCAGCTTCACTCACTTCGAGAGCGGCGATCTGCACGACGTCGGGGCGCGGCTCGTGACCTTCCCTTACGAGTTCAGCCTGTCCACCAACCCGCGCGTGACGAAGCGCCAGCTGATCCCCGAGTGCCGCGAGTACGTCGACGCGCTCGTCGGCCTGATCCGCGAGCTCTCGGGTGAAGCCGAGGACAAGGTCGTCATCGGGCGTGAGGTTCGTCTCACGCTCCAGACGAAGATCTCGCCGATCCTGCTGCTCCGGGTGACCGCCCCCGCGCGAGGCAAGAAGTATGAATACGTCTTCCGCTGGCGAGGCGGGGACTCGTGGGTCGGTGTATCGCCAGAGACGCTCCTCATCAAGCAGGGCGCCGACATCGTCGTCGAGCCTCTGGCAGGCACGCGAAAGGGCTCCGACGCGAGGGAGAAGAGCGGCCGGTACCGCGAGGAGCTCCTCCGCGACGCAAAGGAGACGGAAGAGCACGAGACGGCCGCCAGGATGTTCTACGAGAATCTGAGCGCGGTTTGCGTGCCCGGGTCGATCAAGCGGGTCGAGTCTCGCAACGTCATCGATCTCGGCTATGTCCAGCACCTCAAGAGCACCATCACCGGAATGGTCAAGCCGGGCATGAACGTGTTCGGCACGCTCTCCGCGGTATATCCCCCGGCGACGATCTGGGGTAAGCCCATCGCGTTGAGCGGGCAACGCATTCGCGCCTACGAGAAGATCGATCGCGGCTTCTATACGGGAGCCTTCGGTTTCTTTACCTTGGACGATAGTGCAAAATTTGCGCTCGCGATCCGCACAGCGAAGATGAGCGGCAACAATATTCACGTGTACGCTGGCAGTGGAATCGTGAAGGGGAGCGATCCGTACCGGGAATGGCTCGAGACGTCTCTCAAGATGAGCCCATTCCTCACGAGCGAGTTTCTCGTCGGCTGATGCTGGCGACTCCGGTGTGAAAAGAAGGAAAGCAGGTTCTTTTTGATGAGCGCATCGTCTCGCACTCTCACAACCGTCGGTCTGGCGCTCGGGCTATTCCTTGCAGCCCTCGAGTCGACCGTCGTGGCTACCGCGATGCCCACCGTCATCGGCGAGCTGGGCGGCCATGCCTGGTACGCACTTCCGTTCGCCGTCTACATGCTGTCGATGACCGTGACGAGCCCGCTGTGGGGACGCGCCTCGGACCGGCTCGGACGGCGCAGGCTCTAT
This sequence comes from Sorangium sp. So ce693, assembly GCF_051521375.1. Lineage (NCBI taxonomy): Bacteria > Pseudomonadati > Myxococcota > Polyangiales > Polyangiaceae > Sorangium > Sorangium sp. So ce693. The sequence continues at coordinate 6,576,954 of NZ_CP150347.1, read as the reverse complement.
CTGTTCGGCGTGTTCCTCTTCCTCGCCGGCTCCGCGTTGTCCGGCGCGGCGGGCTCCATGCTGACGCTCATCGCGGGGCGCGCGGTGCAGGGCCTCGGCGCGGGGGCGCTCGGCACGTTGACCTTCGCCATCGTCGGCGAGCTCTATCCGCTCAAGGAGCGCTCGCGGATCCAGGGCATGTTGAGCGGTGTCTGGGGCTTGTCAGGGCTCATCGGCCCCCTCGTGGGGGGCTTGCTCGTCGATCATGCGAGCTGGCGGTGGGTCTTCTACCTCAACATGCCCTTCGGCCTGATCGGCGCGGCCTTCGTGGGACGATTCCTCGAAGAGTCGCCGATCCCCGAGAAGGCGGCCCCCATCGATCTCGCGGGGGCCGCTCTGTTCACCGCGGGCAGCGGCGCGCTCGTATGGGGCCTGGAAGCGCGCAACTGGCCTTTCCTGGTCGCCAGCGTCGTCGTGCTCGCCTGGGCGCTGCGCATCGAGAGCCGGCACCCGGCGCCGCTCCTGCCGTTGCGCCTCTTGCAGGCTCGACTCCCGCGGGTCGCCGTGATCGGCAACTTCCTGGCCGGCGCAGCCTTCTTTGGAACGGTGTCTTATCTCCCCCTCTATGCTCAAGGCGTTGCTCGCACAGGGGCGACCGCGGCCGGTCTGCTGCTCACCCCGATGGTGCTCGGGTGGACCCTTGCGTCGATGAGCCTTGGCGCGGTCCTGCCGCGGCTCGGCGTACCGCGGCTCGCGCGGCTCGGCGCCGGGCTCCTCGTCGCGGCGTTCGCCGGGTTTGTCGCGCTCACCGGAGCGCCCCTCCCCCTGATCGGCGCGTGCGGCTTCGTCGCCGGGACAGGGATGGGCGCCATCATCTTGAGTCTGCTCGTGGGCGCTCAGGAGTGCACGCCCCGGCAGGAGCTCGGCGCGCTCACGGCGGTCCTCATGTTCGCGCGCAGCCTCGGCGGTGGCCTCGGCGTCACGCTCATGGGCGCGCTCATCGGTGATACGGAGGGCGTCGACCCCACCGATCTCGCGCGAGGGCTCCGCTTCGCCTTCGTCCTCGGTCTGGCGTTCGTTGCGCTCGGCCTGGCATTCGTGGCGCAGCTCCGAGGGGCGGATCTCAAGCGAGCAGCCGAGGCGACCTGACGCCGGGGGCCCTGGAGAAGGGCCCCACGGCGCCGCGGTGGAACGTCACGTCACGTCGGGGATCGCGCACTGCTCGCGCAAGAACTCGGCGAGCGCCTCGGTCTTCATGAAGCCGCGGTCGCTCCCGTCACGCAGCCGGACGGTGGCGCCCTTCGCCTCCACCTCCTTGTCGCCGATGACCAGCATATGCGGGATCTTCTCGACCTGCGCTTCGCGGATCTTCGCGCCGAGCTTCTCCGAGCTCCGGACGAAGCTCGCCCGGATGCCGTGAGCGCGCAGGGCCTGGGTGACCTGCTCGGCGTGATCGTTGTGCTTGTCCGACACCGTGACGACGCGCGCCTGCTCCGGTGAGAGCCACGCGGGCAGGGCGCCCGCGTGGTGCTCAAGGAGCACACCGATGAACCGCTCGATCGAGCCGAGGAGCGCCCGGTGGAGCATGATCGGCTGCTCGAGCTCTCCCTTGGCGTTCACGAACCCGAGCGTGAAGCGCTCGGGGTTGTTGAAGTCGTACTGGAGCGTCGAGCACTGCCACCTGCGGTCGAGCGCATCGACCAGCTTGATGTCGATCTTCGGCCCGTAGAAGGCCCCGCCGCCGGGGTCCACCTGGTACTCGAGGCCGAGAGCCTGGAGCGCGCCCTCGAGGGTGCGTTCGGCCTTGGCCCAGTCCTCCAGGTCGCCGACGTACTTCTCCGGCCGTGTCGAGAGGTTGATGTCGAACTGCTCGAATCCGAACGTGCGGAGCATCTTCAGGATGAAGCGGAGCACGCGGTGGATCTCCTGCTCGACCTGGTCCGCGCGGCAGAACAGGTGCGCGTCGTCCTGGGTGAACCCCCGCACGCGCATCAGGCCGTGCATGACGCCCGCGGCCTCGTACCGGTACACGGTCCCGAGCTCCGCGAGGCGCATCGGGAACTCGCGGTAGCTCCGCGTCCGGCTCTTGACCATGAGGATGTGAAACGGGCAATTCATCGGCTTGCAGCAGTAGTCGTGGCCGTCGACCGACATGGGGGAGAACATCCCCTCTCGGTAGAAGTCCCAGTGGCCCGACGTCTTCCACAGGTCCGCCTTGGCGATGTGCGGCGAGTAGACGATGTCGTAGCCCTCCTCGAGGTGCATCTTGCGCCACTGGTCCTCGATGATGGTGCGCAGGAGCCCGCCCTTCGGGAGCCACATGACGAGGCCGGCCCCGATCTCCTCGACGTAGTGCGGCTCGAAGTGCACCTCGACGTCGGCGTCCTTCCGGGCGCTCACCGCGGCCCTGAAGGCGCTCTTCGACTCCTGCGCCGCCGCGCCGCGGAGCCGGACGTGCAGGCGCGGGCGCGCCTCTTCGTTGCTGCCGCCCGCGCCGTCCGCCGACGCCTTCGGCGCCTCGCCGAACTTCACCGTTCGCCGGATGGTCCGCCCGGGGAACGCCGAGGCCGCGGCGCCGAGGGCGTGCTCCACGAGCGCGCGGTCGAGGGGCGCCTCCGCGTCCACGCCCACGTAGAGGTCGATCTCGTCCTTCTCGGAGTACGCGTGGGTGTCGTAGCGCTCGGAGACGAGGTAGAGCTCGAGATCCCGCCCGAGCGTCCTGTGGTCGCGCTTCTTCGCCTCCTCCAGGCGGCGCACGTACTTGTCGAGGTCGTCCTTGTTGGGGAAGGCCACGCCGCGCACGCGCTGGAGCGACTGCTTCGTGGCGTCGGCGCGCCAGTAGGCCGCCGAGGACGACGTGATCTTGAGCCCCTTGATGAACCCCGCGTGGGGCAGGTGCGGGCCGCGGCAGAAATCCACGAACTCGCCGCAGCGGTAGATCGACACGCTGTCCTCGGGGATCCAGGACAGGATCTCCGTCTTGTATTCGTTCTTCTGCCCGAGCCCCTCGAAGACGCCCAGCGCGTCCTTCTTGGGGACGAGCTGCCACTCGAACTTGATCTTCTGCTCGATGAGCTTCTTCACCTCGGCCTCGATCATCTCGAGGTCGGAAGGGGTGAAGGTCCGACCGGCAACATCGAAGTCGTAATAAAACTCGTCACCATGGTTCTTCGGACCCATCGTGACCTTGGCGCCCGGGAACAGCCGCAGCACGGCCGTCGCCAGGAGGTGCTCGGCCGAGTGGTTGATCGTGTCCCTGCCCTCGGGCGTATCGGCCTTCAGCAACTCCAGCTTCGCGCCGTCCCGGAGGGGCACGCGGAGGTCCTGGATCGCCCCGTCGACGCGCGCGACGACGACGGCCTCGGCGAGCCTCGGCGAGATGGCCCTGGCGGCGTCGAACGCCGTGGTGCCATCCTGGAGCGCGAGGGCCTTCCCATCAGGTAGAATGACCGAAGTTGCCATGACGTGACCTTCTTTTCTCTTTCCCCCGACTGTACGAGCGTCAGGTGTGTCGGTCTTAAAGCACCGTGGCTCCAACGTGTCAACGCCGCGAGGCCGCGCGCGGCCGCTCGATCTACGCGTGAGGCCACGCGTGGCCTCACGCGTGAGGCCGAGCGCGAGGAGCTCGGCCGCTCCTGCTCGGATCGTGCCCGGCGCGAGGCGGCGCGGGGCGATATGGCCTCTCGGTGCCTCGGGGCGAACTCGCGCTCATCCGCCTTGGACCGACGGCGCCGATTCGGCAGGAGGCATGGAGTCGCGCGCGCGACTCCATGCCTCCGTCATGGGCGCGAGGACACGGGGCGTCAGGACCGCCGGGACGCCGCGCGGGCCCGGGGCCGCTCCGCGGCGGAGAGCCCTCTGGCGAAGGCGAGCGCGCCCCGCACGCCGACCAGGGGATCGGTGACCACCGCGACGGGCACCCCCTCGAGGAGCGGCGTGAGGCGGCCCTTCTTCAGGAAGGACTTCATGAAGAGCTCGCGCCTCTGGGTGACGAGGCTCCTCGCGATGTTCCCGAGGACGAAGATCCCGCCGAGCGCGAGCTCGCGCAGGGCGAGGTTGCCGGCCTCGGCGCCGTAGATCTCGACGAACAGATCGACCGCGCGCGCGGCGGGCCGGAACGCGCGGGCGAGCCCGAGCTCGGCGATCGCCGCGTTGCGGTCGCCCTCGGCGAGGCGGCGCTCGATCGCGCGCGGCACGCGGGCGGCGCGGGAGAAGAAGTCGAAGAGGGCGCCGAGCCCGTCGCCGGAGAGGACCCGCTCGTAGCTCACGTGGTCCGGGTGGCGCTCGGCGAGGAAGCGCCACAGCTCGGCCTCGACCGCGGAGCGCGGGGCAAAGTCGGCGTGACCTCCCTCGGTCGGGAGCGTGACGTGCCGGGCGCCGTCCCAGATGAGCCGGGCCTCGCCGAGCCCCGTGCCGGCGGCGATGACGGCCACGTTGTTCCCCTTCGGCCGCGGCCTGCGCTCCGTGAGCGGCTCGATGGACGCGCGGGCGACGTGCAGGCAGCCCGTGGCGCCGACGACGAGGTCGTTCGCCAGGAGCACGCGCGCGATCTTGAGCCGGCGCGACAGCTCGCGCTCCGCGAGGCGCCAGGGCAGGTTCGTGACGGTGGCGACCTGGTCCTTGATGGGGCCCGCGACGCCGAGCACGGCGACGGCGGGGTGGGGGGCGTCGCTGCGCACGAGGAACGGGAGGGCGATCTCCTCGAAGCTCGCGTGCTCGCGGCTGCGGAAGACGGCCTCGGAGAGGGGCCGGCCGCCGGAGGCGCTGTAGAGCGCGAGCCGGGTGTTGGTGCCTCCTATGTCGCCGACGAGCAGCGACGGGGCCACCGATCTCTTGGTCGTTGCCACGCGGGCGCCCTGCCAGCGCCCTGCCTCGGCGGCAAGGCGATCCATCATCGAGCGAGCGCGGAGGGATCGAGGTTTCCGGGCGGGCTCGAGCGCGCGTGACCACCGCGAGGCGATCGCGCGTCGCCTGTCGCGGGCTGGCGGCCGAGGCCGTCTCGCGTCCGGCGCCGCTTGACCGGCGGCCTGTCTCCGGCCGAGAGTGCCAGCGTGCAGCGGTTGTTCCCCGCGCTCCTGGTCGCGCTTGCCGGCCTCATCGCTCCCGCCGGCGCTGCGTTCGCCGGGCCGGCGCAGGCCGCGTCCGCGCCCTCGCGGGTCGCGCCCGCAGCGTCGCAAGCCGCGCCCGCGGCGTCGCAGGCCAGGCCCGCGCCGTCGCAGGCGGCGCCCGCGCCGTCGCAAGCCGCGTCCGCGCCGTCGCAGGTGGCCCCCGCGCCGTCGCAAGCCGCGTCCGCGCCGTCGCAGGTGGCCCCCGCGCCCTCACAGGCCAGGCCCGCGCCCTCGCACGCTTGGCCCGCGCCGTCGCAGGTGGCCCCCGCGCCCTCGCAGGCTTGGCCCGCGTCCTCGCAGGTGGCCCCCGCGCCCTCGCAGCTCGCGCCCCCGCAGGCCGCGTTCGAGCCCACGCAGCTCGCGCCCGCGCCGGCTTCCGTGCAGCCTCCGCTCGTCCAGGTCGTGCCATCGCCCGAGCCGGCCACGCCCGCGTCCGCGGAGGTCGTGCTGGCGCCCGCCCCGGTCGCGCGGCCTCCCGCGCCGCCGCCTGCGCCGGCGTCCGCGTCGGTCGCGCCGCCGGCCCCGGCCGCTGACCAGGGCGCGCCGGTGGCTCCCGACCCCCAGCCTTCGCCTCCCGTGGTCGAGCAGCCCGAGGCGCGCGTCGAGCTGCTCGGCAGGACGGTCTTCGCCCTCCGCGTGCACCGGGGCAGCCTCTCTCCCCCGGAGCGCGCCCGTGAGGCGGCGCGCGTGCTGGAGAGCGCCGCCCAGGAGAAGGCGGTCCCGGAGGTCCGCGTCGATGAGCAGGACGGCGTGGCGGTCGTCTACGTCGGCGACCGCCCGCTCGTCCACCTGGGCCTCGAGGACGCGGCGGCGGCGGGCCACACCACGGTCGCGGCCCACGCCGCCGCCGTCGCCGGCACGGTGCGCGACGTCCTCGCCAAGGAGCAGAGCCGGAGCCGCCTCGCGACGAGCGTCTTCTCGTTCTCGCTGCTCGTCTTCTCCGGGCTGATCGCGCTGCTCCTGCTCCGCAAGGTCGGCGAGCTCGTCGAGCGAGGGCACGCCTGGGTCGCCGAGCATCCGGAGAGGCTCCCGGCGCTGCGCGTCCGCGGCATCGAGATGCTCCGGCCCGCCGCGTCGCAGGGCGCGCTCTCGGTCGCGCTCGGCGCCGCCGGCGTCCTCGTCAGGCTGGGCATCGCCTACATCTGGATCCTCTTCGCCCTCTCCCTGTTCGCCTCCACGCGCGGCACCAGCGAGAAGCTCACCGGCCTCGTGCTCGCGCCCATGTCGGAGCTCATGGGGCGCATCGCGCGGAGCGTCCCGGTGCTCGTGCTCGCGATCCTCGCGACGCTCGCGGTCGTCGTCGTCATCCGCTTCGTGGGGCTGTTCTTCGGGAGCGTGAGCCGGGGCGAGACGTCGCTGGGGTGGCTCCCGTCCGATCTCGCGGTCGCCACCGGCGTCCTTGTCCGCTTCGGCATCCTCGTGGCCGCGCTGCTCCTCGCGGCCCCGCTCATCACCGGCACCGACGAGGGGGCGCTCACGCGGATCGGCTTCGTCGTGCTCGCGGCGGCCGGGCTCGCCAGCGCCCCGCTCATCGCGTCGGCGGCCGTGGGCCTCTCGGTCATCTACGGGCGGCGCCTGCGCGTCGGCGACATCGCCGACGTGGGCGGCCGCGCCGGGCGGGTCCGCGAGCTGACGCTGATCGAGGCGCGCCTCGAGGACGAGGACGGCTGCGTCGTTCGCGTGCCGCACCTGCTCAGCCTGTTCCACCCGACGCGCATCCGCGGCCGCCCTCCGGTCGTGGCCGTCGAGATCAGCGTCGACCCCGCCGCCGATCTCGAGCGGGTGCGCGAGCTGCTCCTGAAGACGGGCTCGGGCCTCGGCAGCCGGGCCCGCGCCGCGCTCGTCGCGATCGACGAGGGGGGCGCTCATTTCCGGGCCACGATGGCCTGCGACGGCGACGACGTGCGCAGCCGCTGGCTCATCGCGGTGGCGCAGGCCCTCGTCGCCGCGGAGATCCCGCTCGGGCGCGCGCCGGCGTCCTCCGGGGGCGCGCGGCGCGCCGCGCCCGCGCCGGTCGACCGGGGCGCCGCCTCGTGAACGCCGTCTGGCTCCTGATGGGGCTCCTCGTGCTGTCGTACCTCGGCAGCTCGCTCGTCAGCGGCCGCGTGCTCCGGGGCATCGGCCTCCCCTCCGGCGCCGAGTACGTCGTGCTCGGCTTCGTGCTGGGACCCTCGGCGCTCGGGCTGCTCGAGCCCTCGTCGCTCGCCGCGTTCGAGCCCGTGGCGGGCGTCGCGCTCGGCTGGCTCGCGCTGGTCGTCGGCCTCGACTTCGGCTTCGTCGGCAGCCGCCGCGTGCGGCCGTCCCGCATGGCGCTCTGCGTGCTCATGAGCCTCCTGACCGGCGGCGCGGTGGCCGCCGCGGTCTGGTTCGCGGCGGCGTACGGCGCTCCCTCGCTCGAGCGCGGCGACCGCGCGCTGCTCGCGGCGGGCGTGGGCGCCGTCTCCGCCGAGACGACGCGGCACGCGGTGCTGTGGGTCACGCAGCGCTACAGCGCGAGCGGCAAGCTCTCGGATCTCATCGCCGACATCGCCGACTGCGACGATCTCGGCCCGCTGCTCATGATGGGCGGCGCGTTCGCGCTCGTCCCGCAGGCGACGGCCCAGTGGCCGATCCCGTTCTGGGGGTGGACGGTCGTGACGGCGCTCATCGGCGTGGTGCTCGGGCTCATCGCGGTGGTGCTCCTCGGGAGCGATTTCCGCCTGATCCAGAGCTGGGGCGTGCTGCTCGGCACCTCGCTGTTGACGATGGGCACGAGCGCCCGGGTCGGCCTGTCGCCGCTCTTCGCGGCGTTCGCGATGGGCGTGACGATCGCCGCCATCTCGCGGCACCGCGACGAGATCGTCGCCATGGTCGCGCCGACCGAGCGGCCGGTCATCCTGCCGGCGCTCCTGCTCGCGGGCGCGCACGTGAACATGAAGGCGGCGCCGTTCCTGCCCTGGATCGTGGCGATCGCGCTCGGGGCGAGGCTCGTGGGCAAGCTCGCGACCGGGCTCGTCTTCCGCGTCGTGTCGCCCGACGCGCGCGAGACGTCGCCGTGGCTCGGCCTCGGGCTGCTCTCGTCCGGCGCGGTGGCGATGAGCGTCGGGCTCGCCTTCGCGCTGCGCTTCCCGGGCCCGGTCGGGCACACCGTCCTCTTCGCCGCGGCGGCCGCGGCCGTGTTCGGCGAGCTCGTCGGGCCGCAGGCGCTGCGCGCCACGCTCCGCAAGGCCGGCGAGCTCGCCGCGCCCGAGCGGGAGTCGCTCTTCTTCGGCCGCGGCCTGGGCCGCGCCGGGCGCGACGCCGCGCCGGGCGAGGGAGGCGAGAGGGGCGCCCCGCCGTCGCCCGCGGCGCAGCGTGGGGGAGGGATGAGGAATGAAGAGGTGTCACCGTGAGCGCCGCAGCACTCCCTGAGGTCGAGCCGGCCGCGCCCGCCGGCCCGGTCACGCCCGCCGGCCCGGCTGCGCCGGCCGATCCGGCCGCGCCCGCCGAGCAGCACGGCGCGCCCTCCGCGCGCCACCACGGGTCGGCCCCCAAGGGGCCGCTGAACCACCTCACGCACGCGGTCGCGCTCGTGATCCTGTTCGGGCTGCTCTACGCCACGACGCGCGCTGTCCCTCACGAACACGGGCCTGCAGGGGCCGTCGCCTCGATCGGCTTTCTCCTGCTCGCGGGCACGCTCGCGAGCGAGCTCGTCGAGCCGCTCCGCCTGCCGCACATCTCGGGCTACATCCTCGCGGGCATCGTCGCCGGCCCGCACGTCCTGGGGCTCGTCGACCACCACGCGGTGGAGGAGATCTCGCGGGTCAACGCGCTGGCGCTGGCGCTCATCGCGCTCGCGGGCGGCGCCGAGCTTCGGATCGACGTCGTCAAGAAGAGCCTGAAGAGCATCCTCTTGCACAACGTCGTCCAGACGGCGCTCGTCTTCGTGGCGATGACGGGCGTCTTCTACGCGGCGCGCTCGCTGGTGCCGTTCGCGGCCGAGCTCTCGACCACGGCGGCGTTCGGCGTGGCCGTCCTGTGGGGCGTCATCGCGGTGACCCGCAGCCCCTCGGCCGTGCTCGGGATCCTCTCCCAGACGCGCGCGACCGGCCCCGTCGCGATGCACACGCTCGCGTTCGTGATGACGTCGGACATCATCGTCATCGTCGTGACGGCGGTCGCGCTCTCCACGGTGCGGCCGCTCCTCGAGCCGGGCACGACGATGTCGATGCACGAGATGGAGCTGCTCGGCCGCGAGATCCTGGGGAGCATCTCGATCGGCACGACGCTCGGCCTCGCGCTCGCGGCCTACATGCGGCTGATCGGCCGCCAGCTCATCCTGGTGTTCGTGGCGCTCGGCTTCGGCGCGACGGAGGTGCTTCGGTACCTCCGCTTCGACGCGCTGCTCGTCTTCGTGGTGGCCGGCTTCGTCGTGGCGAACCTGTCGAAGCAGGGCGAGAAGCTGGTGCACGCGGTCGAGGACGCGGCGAGCGTGGTGTTCGTGCTGTTCTTCGCGACGGCCGGCGCGCACCTCGACCTGCCGCTCCTGCGGCAGATGTGGCCCGTCGCGCTGCTCTTCGGCGCGTCGCGCGCCCTGGTGACGTGGGTCGCGAACCGCATCGGCAACCGGCTGGCGGACGATCCGCCGCTCTTGAGGAAGTGGTCGTGGTGCGGGCTGGTCTCGCAGGCCGGGCTGACGCTCGGGATCAGCCTGACCATCGAGCGCGCGTTCCCGAGCCTCGGCGCGGGCTTCCGCGCGCTCGTCGTCGGGTGCGTGGCGCTGAACGAGGTGTTCGGCCCGATCCTCTTCAAGTACGCGCTCGACCGCGCCGGCGAGACGGCGGTCGAGGCCTCGCGCGGGTCGCTGCCGAACCTCGGGCGCCACGGGTGAGCCGCGGCCCTGTCACGGGGTGAAGCGGAGCGAGTAGCTCACCACGGTGGGGCCTTTCCTCGGCTTGAGGAAGTCGATCCGCTCGAAGACGCCGACCACGCATTGCGTGAACGCCTTGCCCTTGAGCGCCGTCCGGGGCTTGCGCACCTCGGCCTTGCCGCCGTCCCTCTCGATCCGGAGATCGATGCCGAAGTCGCCGCCCTTGGTCGGGTCCTCGGCGAGCGCGAAGCAGCGGCGGAACTCGTCGAAGTGGGGCGCGACCGAGCGCTTGATCGGCTCCTTGGTGAAGTCGTCGTGCGGGCCGCCGCCGATGTGCATGCCGATGTTGGCGACCTTGACCTTCGGGAGCGGCCCGGCGTCGGCCGGCGCCGCCGGATCGGGCGCGGCGCTGGCGGCGGGCGCGGCGCTGGCGGCGGGCGCGGCGCTGGTGGCAGGCGCGGCGCTGGCGGCGGGGGCAGCGCTGGCGGCGGGAGCAGCGCTGGCGGTGGGCGCAGCGCTCGAGGCCGAAGCGGCGGGCTCGGGGGGAGCTGCCGGAGCGGCGGTCGCGGAGGCGGCCTGCGTCACTTCGGCTGGGGGCGCGGTGCGGGGCGAGCAGCCGGCGACAGCGGCAGAGAAGGCGAGGGGAGCGGAGAGCGCGAGGAGGAACGGAGCGGGACGGCGCATGATGGCGCGCGAATCTACACCGCGGCGCGCGCAGATCCAGGAAGCGGGGCGCTGCGCGGCCACCCCCGAGGCGACGGGAGCAAAGGCGCCCTGATCTCTCGTGGCGTCGAGGGGTGGTCAGTAGGGCCGGTCGCCGACGATCCCGGCGCGCTCCATCTTGCGCACCGCAGGCCAGTAATCCTGGACCGCGTAGTGCTGGGTGCAGCGGTTGTCCCAGAGCGCGACGCTGTTCTTCCTCCAGCGGAAGCGGACCTGGACCTCGGGGATCGCGGCCTGGCTGAGCAGGTAGCTCAGCAGGTGGCTCGCCCCGGGCGCGAAGTCCTGGCCGACGCGGACGTTGTCCGGCGTGTGGAAGTTGACGAAGTGCGTCGTGAAGCTGCTGACGAACAGGACTTTTTCGCCGGTCTCTGGGTGGGTGCGCACCACCGGGTGCTCCGCGTCGGGGTACCTCGCCTTGAGCGCGTGGCGCTCCGTCATCGGCAGGGCGGCGCCGAAGGTGGCCTCCATGCTGTGCCTGGCGCGCAGCCCGGCGATCTGCCGTTTGATGTGCTCGGGCAGGCGGCTGTACGCCTCGACCATGTTGACCCAGATGGTGTCGCCGCCGACGTCCGGCGTCTCGACGCAGCGCAGGACGCAGCCCATCGGCGGCGCTTCGCGCCATGTAGCGTCGCAATGATAGGAGTTCTCGTAGTGCTCCGGCGGGCTGTTCAGGTCCTTGTAGATGCGAACCAGCCCCGGATGATCGGGATCGCTGCCGGCGACGGGGTGGTCCTCGAGCTCGCCGAAGCGCCTCGCGAACGCGACGTGGTCGGCGCGGGTGATGTCCTGATCGCGCAGGAACAGGACCCGGTGCTTCAACAGCAGCGCCTTGATCTCGGCGAAGAGCGCGTCGTCGCGCGCGGCGTCGGCCAGGCTCACGCCGCGGAGCTCGGCGCCGATGGTGCAGGTGAGCGGCTCGACCTCGATGGATCCGCGCGTCACCGCGCGCGCGGCGCCCGAGCCGGCTGTCGCTGAGCTTGTCATGTCCGGTCCTCCTGGATGCACTGGCGTCGGCGCGCGATCTGTGGTCCCAACACGCGTCCCGACACGCGCTACACGACGAAGATCGACGAGCCCGTCGTCTTGCGCGACTCGAGATCCCGGTGCGCCTGCGCCGCGTCCTCGAGCCTGTAGCGCTGGTTGATCTCGACCCGGATCCGCCCCGCGGCGACGTGGTCGAACAGCTCGCCTGCCAGCGCTCTCTTCTCCTCCGGATCGGCGATGTAGTCGGCGAGCGCCGGGCGGGTGACGAACACCGATCCTTTGGCTCCCAGCAGCGCCACGTCGAGCGGCGGCACCGGGCCCGAGGCCGCGCCCAGGCACACGAGCAGGCCGCGCCGCTTCAGCGAGCCGAGCGAGCCGGCGAACGTGTCCTTGCCGACGCCGTCGTAGGCGACCGACACGCCGGCCCCGCCCGTCAGATCGCGCACGCGCCTGGCCACGTCGCCGCGGCCATAAATGAGGATGTGGTCGGCGCCGTGGGCGCGGGCGATCTCCCCCTTGGCCTCGGTCGACACCGCGCCGATCACCGTGAGCCCGAGGAGCTTCGCCCACTGCGACACGATCAGGCCCACGCCGCCCGCCGCCGCGTGCAGCAGGATGCTGTCGCCGGCCTTCAAAGGCCAGATGCGGCGCATCAGGTACGCCGCCGTGAGGCCCCGCATGGTCATCGCAGCGGCCGTCTCGTGGCTGATGCCCTCTGGCAGCCGGATCAGCGGAGCGGCGAGGACGATCCGCTCGGTGCAGTACGCCCCGAGCGTGTCCAGGAAGCCGGTGTACGTCACCCGGTCGCCCGGCGCGACGTTCGTGACGCCCTCGCCGACCGCCTCCACCACGCCGGAGGCCTCGACCCCGATGCCGCTGGGGAGCGGCACGGGATAGATCCCGGTGCGAAAGTAGGTATCGGCGAAGTTGAGCCCCACCGCGACGTGCCGGACCCGCGCCTGGCCGGGGCCCGGGCCGCCGACGACGGCCTCCTCGGAGCGCAGGACCTCCGGCCCGCCGGTCTCGTGGAATCGGACTGCCTGTCCCATGAAACGTCCCCCCATTCCGCGCCGCCGCTCGCTCTCCCTCGTCCCCGGCGGCTCGGAACGCAAGGGCACGGCGTGGATGAGGACGGCGGAGGGGGGCAGCTGCGCTACCCTGTGACCGGCTCGGCTCGCCCGACGGCTCTCTCTCGGCGGCCCCCTGTCGTGCCCGAGAGCGGCGCCTCGCGCAGGAGAGCTCTTTCCCGTGTCGCGCCGCCCGCGCCTAGGGCGCCGTCGCGTCCCTGCGCTTCTGTACGGCGTCGTTGTGGTCGTCCAGGCTCTCGCTGAACCGATGGCGACCGCCGCCCGCGGCCACGAAATAGAGGTACTTCGTCGCCGCGGGCGCCAGCACGGCCGCGATCGACGGCGCACCAGGGTTGGCGATCGGCCCGGGCGGCAGCCCCGGGTGCGCGTAGGTGCTGTAGCGGTTCTTCGGATCCCGCACGACGGCCGGCGTGGGCTTGCCGCTCCAATCTGCGCACGACGGCGCCTCCTCGGGCCAGGCGACGCAGCCGTAGAGCGCCGTCGCGTCGGACTGCAGCTTGCGAGAGCGGAAGCTCGGATCGAGGAGCCGGTTCAGGAACACGCTCGCGATGAGCGGCCGCTCCTCCTCGACGACGGCCTCCTTCTCGATGATGGAGGCCAGCGTGAGCACCTCGCGGCGACCCCAGCCGAGCGACGCCTGGAGCGCCGCGAGCCCGTCTTTCCCCTGCGCTGCGAGCGCGCTCCACCGCCGGTCGGACTCGGCGACGAGGCGCCGCGCCACGTCGCGCGCGTCGGAGTCCAGCGCGAGCTCGTACGTCGCCGGGAAGAGGTACCCCTCCGCGCTCTCCGCGCCCACGGCGCCGCCGCGCTCGATGCCGAGCGCGTCGAGGAGCGCGCCGTCGGCGGTGGCCGCGAGGAACGTCTTCCGGCCGGCGATGCGCAGCTTCTCCAGCCGGGCGGCGATGTCGAAGCGGCTGAAGCCCTCGGGGATCGTGAGCTTCGCCGTGGGGCGCCCCTCCGCGCGTGCGAGCAGCTGCCGGAGCTCCCGCGGCGTCGCGCCCTCGAAGAGCAGGTGAGGGCCCGGCACGAACGCCTCGGTGCCGCCCGTCGCGCCGAGGTAGAGCGCCATGGCGCGCTCGCTCTCGACGAGCCCCTCGGCCGCGAGGAGCGCGGCCGCCTCGCCCGCGTCGAGCCCGTCCGGCCAGTTGATCTCCACGACGCGCCCCTGGTCCGGCGCCCTCGTGCGCCCGAAGCCGAACACCAGCGCGAGCAGCGCGGCGCACGCCGCCGCGACCACGCCCGCGAGCCCGAGGAGCAGCGCGCGCCCGGCCCGGGGCTGGGCAGGGCGCCGCGACGCCGGCGAGCGCTGCCCCGCGCCCCGCGCGCGCCGCGCGGGGGTTGTCTTCCGCGTGGACGACGGGTCGCGCGGCGGCGAGCCTTGCGCGCCGTCGCCACCCGTCCGGCGGTTTCCCGGCCGACTCGCCCTAGGTCGAACGCCCACCGCCGGGAGTCAAAACCCGAAAGCCCGACGCGTGTCAACGCCGTCAACGCCCCGCGTCGCTGCGGGGCAGCGGCTGGAGCGCGCGCTCAGGGTTGGGGCTGGAGCGCGCTCAGGGTTGGGGCTGGAGCGCGCTCAGGGTTGGGGCTGGAGCGCGCCGTCTGCCTCGACCCGCGTCGGCGCGCGAGATCGAAGGACCCCGCCTCGTTGCGGCGGACGGCGCTCTTGCCCTGGCGGGACTGCGCAGGGGCAGGCCGCGGCGCCGCTGCCGCTGGGGCCTGGCCTGCGTTGCCGTACCGGATCACGAAGCCGTCGCTCGTCCTCAGGCTGGTCAGCGACGTGCCACCGAAGCTCAAGGTGCCCGCGAAGCTCCCGTGATGAACACGCTCCACCGTGACATGTCACGGCTGCATCTGCGGAACACCACCGTGAGCTCCCACAGGTTACGAAGCTCGCGACTTCTCCGCCGGCGCTGGCGCACGATCGTCATGTCCGCATGGCAGTGCCGGTCATATGGCCTTGCGATGAAATGTGGGGCCAGCGCCCCGCAGGCTGATGCCTGGTCTCAGCCTGCGGAGATCACCGCCGGATCTGCCGGATGCGCAAGAATCAAAATTTCTTGACAAGTTGTATGTGTGTGACCAAGGATACAAACCGTTGACGTCCCGTCGTGTGCCTAGCGGTCTATCTGCGGTGCAGGGGTGTTGCGTCGATCGTGTCGCCGGTGTGGCGGTGATGTCCCGGGTTCACCCGAGAAGGAGCAGCGTATTATCATGCGAAAATCGTGGTTTGCTGAGCTGGTCAGTGTGGCGTCCGTGGTTTGTTTGAATGCCGGTTGCGGCACGCTACCCGATGGCGATGAGCCTCGCACCTCGGAGCCTGTCACCACCTCCCGGCAGCCGCTGGTTCACGGGTGGAGCAAGCGCTACGGCGACACCTCCTTTCAGTACGCCAGCAAGATCGCTGTGGACGGGTCCGATAACATCATCATCACCGCGTGATCGGATGGGGCCATGGACTTCGGCGGTGGGCCGCTCGTCCCGACAGGATCCGAGTGCATGATTGCGAAGCTCGATGACAGCGGCGGCTATCTCTGGAGCCATATAATGCCGGCTATGGTCGTGAGGGACGTCGCTACGGACAGCGCGGGCAACGTCAACGTCATCGGCTCCGCCTACGACCCGACCTTCACCTTGGCCGACATCTTCATCAAGCAATTCGACGCCTCGGGCAACCTGGTGTGGAGTACTGGCTTCACCTCCAACCAATACGCCGAGGGAACGGCGATCGCGGTGGACTCCTCGGACAACGTGATCATCGCGGGGAACTATTGGGGTACCCTCACGTTCGGCAGCGACACCGGGACTAGCTCCTCCAATGAAGTCTTCCTGGCGAAGCTCGACAGCTCCGGGAGTCCCATCTTCGGGCGGTTCTTCGGCACCCCCTCGGCCGTTCACGACGGGGGGGCTTACGCTCTCGCGGTTGACGGCAACGACAACATCATCATCTCGGGGTGGTATGCCGGCAAGATGGACTTCGGCGGCGGGCCGACCGCCGCTACCACCTTCCCGGCTCTTTACAATGGCTACGTGGCCAGTTTCGACAGCTCCGGGACTTACCTGTGGGAAAGCGAGTTCGGCAATTCCGGAACTGTACTAGCCACCGACGTGGCGACCGACAGCCTCGGGAACGTGGTCGTCGTCGGTTCTTTCGACGGCGACATCGATATCGGCGGCAGCACGCTGACCAGCGCAGGGAACTCCGACATCTTCGTGGCGCAGCTCGACGACAGCGGCACGCATCTCTGGAACCACACGTTCGGCGACACGAACTCGGACGCGGCCAGCTCGGTGTCGATCAACGGCTCGGGGGACGTCTTCGTCGCCGGCGACATCGCGGGCGCGGTGGACTTCGGCGGCGGTACGCTGACCAGCGCAGGCAACAACGACGCGTTCGTGGCCCAGTTCGATGACAGCGGCACCCACATCTGGAGTGAAAGGTACGGCGATACGGACGTGCAGGGCGTCTCGTCCCTCAAGATCGACAGCAACGGGAACGCTGTCGTTGCGGGGTTGTTCTTCGGGTCAGTGAACTTCGGTGGCACGACACTGATCGATGCGGGGAGCGGAGACGTCTTCCTCGCCCAGCTCACTCCCTGAGGGCGTGCGCGGCATGCGCCGTTCGTTCCGAGCGGCGCGTCAGCGCGCGAGATCGAAGGCCTCCGCCTCGTTGCGGCGGACGGCGCTCTTGCCCTGGCGGGACTGCGCCGGGGCGGGCCGCGGCGCCGCTGCCGCCGGGGCCTGCGCGAAGCCGCCCGGCTCCGCGGCGGCGGCGGGCGGCGGCGTGGCGAACGTCGGCGGCGTGGCGAAGTCCGTGCCCGCCCGCTCCAGCGCGGCGAGCTGGCCCTCGAAATCGGACGCCACGTCCTTCGCGCGGTTCGCCGGGGCGCTGGCCTTCGCCTTGTCGGCCGCCTTCTTGAGCGACTCCTGCTGCGCGCCGAGCTTGCTGCGCGCCTCGTCGAGCCGCCCCTGCTCGAACAGGAAGTTGGCCTGCTTCAGCGCCGCCGCCGTCTCGCTGCGCTGCACGCGCCCCGCGACGAGCGCGTCGAGCTCGCTCGCGTCGGCGTCGCGGTCCGCGATCGCGACGCCGAGCCTGCCCACGCACCGGGCGTCGGTCCTGGCGACGAGGTCCCGGTAGGTGAGGCCCACGTCGGCGACGGGGGAGTCGCCGCGCGCGTCGCCGGCGAGGCCGCCGAGGCGCACCTTGAGCAGGACCGTCTTCACCTCCCCCGCCGCGAACGCGCCGAGCGGCACGATGACCTGACCGCCGGCCCGCCGGAACGAGCGATCGAAGACCCGGTCGAGCTCCACGCCGGGCGCGAGGTCGATCGCGAGCTCCGCGCCGCTCGCGACGGACGCCGTGAGCTGCTCGGCCTCCGCCTCGAAGATGCGCGCGAGCGCGGCGTCGTTCTCGACGAAGTAGTGCCGGCCGTTCGAGTCGAGCGCGATCGCCGACAGGATCTTCTCGTTGTAATCGACGTCGACCCCGATGGTCGTGATGGCGACGCCGCGATCGCGCGCCCGCTGCGCCATCGCGCGGAAGCCGGGGACGTCGCGGACCCCGTGGTTGGCGTCGCCGTCGCTGAGGACGAGCATCCGGCTCACGCCGCCGCTCGTCTGACCGAGCAGCGAGAGGCCCTCCTCGATGCCGCACGAGATGCACGTGTCGCCGCCGAGCGAGATGCCGCGGACGCTCGCGAGGATGCGGCCGCGCGTGTCCGGCCCGACGGTGGTGGGCGGCACGACCACGCTGGTCCTCGTGTCGAAGGTGACCACCGACACGACGTCGCCGTCGTTCAGGCGGCTCACGGCCGTCGTCGCCGCCTGCACGGCGTTCGTGAGGCGGGTGCCCTTCATCGATCCGGAGCGATCGATGACCAGCGAGAGGTTCGCCTGCGTCTGCGACCTCGCGGGCGCCCCGTCGCCGCGGACCTCGAACATCAGGAACGTCTCCTGCGCCGAGCGAGGCAGGCGGGCGTGACCGACGCGCCCCTCCAGCATCAGCCTCGATCCGGTGGTGAAGCGGCTCGGATCGACCGCCGCCACGGCGCCGCCCGTCGCCTCGGGGACCTGGCGGGGCGGCTCGGTGATCACCTCGCGGACCGCCGTGACGGAGCTCCCGCCCCCGGACGGCGCCAGGGAGTAGACGGAGAGGCTCGTGAACATCATGCCGAGGGCGGAGAACAGGGCGACGTGGGTCGGCTTCATGGCTCCTCCAGAGAACGGCCTGGGCCCCCCGAGCTTACGACGGACTCACGGCGCGGGGACCGCGGGCGTGGTCCCTTGTACGTCGCCGAGCGCGGAACGATCTGACGGCTCCGCGGTCGGCCGGACGCCGGCGGCGCGGAGGGCGCTCCATGGCGGGATGCTCCCGATCAGGACCAGCACGGCGTCGCAGGGATGCGCCCGGGCCCCCGAGGGCGAAGCGAGGGTCGCCACGAGCGCGCCGCCCGGATCTAGGGCGAGGGCGGAGGCGTCGGTCTCGAACAGGAGCGAGAGGCGGGACGCCGCTGCAAGCCGTCGCAACTCCTCGATGTTTCGCGTCTTCCCGCGGCGGAACCCGGCGCCACGGTAGATGACGGTGACGTCGGTGGCCGGCTGGCGCGACAGCGCGATCGCGGCTTCCATGGCGACGTCGCCGAGGCCGACGATCAGCACGCGGCTGCCGGCGAGGCTCCGGGCGTCGGCGAGGTGGTAGTACACCCGACCTTCCACCTCGGCGGAGAGCTCGAACGGAAGCCGGCGTGGCGAGCCGCGCTGGCCGATGGCGAGCAGCACGCGCCGCGCGTGGCGCTCGGTGCGCGGTCCGCCCTCGCGCGGCTCGGTGACGACGACGAAGCCGGCCGTGGCCTGCGCCTCGGCGGGCGCGCCTCTGCCGGCCGTCGCATCGACGGCGGGCGCGCCTCTGCCGGCCGCGCGGGCGACCGACACCATGCGGGTGTCCTGCAGGATCGGGAGCCGCTCCTTGCGCACGATGCGGAGCCAGTGGGAGAGCAGCTCTTCCTTAGTCGACTCCTTCAGCCACAGCTTCCCGGTCATCGGCAGGTCGAGCGGCTGATCGAAGACCAGCTTGCCGCGCGGGAAGCTCTGGATGCTCTGCGCCACGCTGCCCTGCTCGATCACCTCGAACGAGAGGCCGAGCTCCTTGGCGCGCAGCGCGGCGCTGATCCCGGCGGGCCCTGCGCCCACGATGATCAGGTCGAGCTCCTGACCGCTCGCGCCGCGCGGGCCGGCCTGCCGCAGGTCCTCCGCGATGCGCGTCGCGGCGTGCGCGCCCTGGTGGATGGCGTTCTTGATGAGCGGGAGCCCGGTGACGTCGCCGGCGAGGTGCAGGCCTGGCACATCGAGGCTGCCGAGGTCGTCGCCGAGGCGCGGGCGATCGGCGATCGGCGCGCCGCCCTCGATGGTGAGCGACCCGTTGGGGCAGCGCTGCTCGCACAGGGTGAGGCCGCAGCACGCCTCGGGGCGGGCCACGACCGCGACGTACTTCTCGACGGCGAGCACGTCGTACGGGCACGCGTCGACGCACGCGTAGCAGCCGAGGCAGGTGGTCGTGTCGATCCGGGGCAGGCGCACGCGCGCCGCGGGGCGGAGCATCGCGTCCTCGCCGCCGGCGTCGCGCGCCGCTCGCCGCGCGCGGCGCGCGCGCAGCGCGTGGCCGCCGCGGGCGCCCGCGAACGCGAGGGCGGCGGCGGCGAGGCCTGCGCCCATCCAGAGCAGGGCGGGCGCGCCGGGCGTGGCGCCGGCCTTCACGACGGGCAAGGCCGTGGCGGCGTCGCGCGCCGCGTCCCAGGCGAGGGCGCGGTCCTCGGTGTGCTGGCCGCTGCAGACGCCGGCGGGGCTGGTGTCGCCGCCGGCGCGACCGGCGTTGCGGCCGGCGGGGCGTGTGTCGCCGCCTGCGCGGCCGGTCGCGGCGTCCTCGGGGAGGGCAGGGCGGTGCTCGTCGAAGCAGGTGATCGGACGCGCGTCGCCGAGCGGCGACTGCGCCGCGACGAGGCAGCGCGCGATGGGATCCCGCGGCGCGGCGAGGTCGTGGCACGGCGCGCAGCTCCCGGCCGTGACGATCGCGACGGTGGCCGGCTGGCCCGGGCGGAAGGCCGACCTCGGGAGCTCGACCTCGGCGCCCGGCGCGAAGCGCACCGGCGGCCTCGCTGGATCGAACACGACGCCCTGATCGCCGCGGTGGATGGGGTGGCAGGTGGCGCAGCTCAGCGCGCCGCTCGCGAGCAGCTGCCCGTGGCTCCTGCGGGTGGAGCCGTGGGGGCCGTGGCACCCCACGCAGGCCTGATCGACGCGGGCGCCTGCAGCGGCTCCGCGCGAGGCCGCGGCCTCCCGGGCCGCGATGGCCTCCTGCGGCGCGGAGGGCGCCTGCTCGGCGTGGCAGGACGCGCACGCGAGCTGCGCGCGCGCGTGGGGCAGCGAGAGCGGCCCCGGCGCCGCGTGCCCCCCCGGCGGCGGGAAGAGCAGCGCCGCCGCGCCGGTCGCGACGGCGCCCGCGAGCGTGGCCGGCAGCACGCCACGGAAGCGGGTGACGTCGGAGGTCGCCTCGGCGCGGCGCGCGGCGCGCCCCCGCACGACCTCCCGCGGCTGGGCGGCGCGCTGGCGCGGATCGGAGAGATCGGCGCGGTAGAGCGTCCTCGTGGGATCGTGAGGGCGCGCCGCGTCGTCCGCGCCGCCGGATGGCGGCGCCGCCGTCCGGCGGCCTCCGCCGGTCGGGCTAGAGGAGCGTGACATTCAATCGATAGAAGAAGGTCGCATCGGGGACGAGCGGCGCGGCGCGGAGCCTCACATAGTAAGTGCCCGCGGCGAGGTCGGTGAGCGAGGCGTAGGAGCAATAGCCGACCCCCGAATCGTCGTCGGACGCGAGCACGGTGGTCCCGTCATTGCCGAGAATCTCGATGTAGCTGTCGATCTGCCCCCTCAGGCAAGCCTCGGTATTGTTATCGCCGACGTTCACGTGCAGCGTCGAGCGAGGCCCCGGCACGCTCACGGCGATCACGTCGACGTCGCCTGCGGGCGAGATCTCCGCGAGCCACGAGGCGGCGTACGCGTCGGCCTGCGCGGGGGTGCCGTTGGGCTCCGTCTCGTCGAGCTCGAAGCGGCAGCCGGCGCTGCACCCGTCGAGAGCGTCCGTGTTGCCGTCGTCGCACTGCTCTCCGGCGCTGATCGTGCCATCCCCGCACACCTCGTGGACGAGCGTCACGTCGAGGCGGTACGGGAACGTCGCCGCCCCGGAGCCGAGCACGGAGGAGACGCGAACATAGTAATCGCCCGCGGCGAGCGACGGCGCGACGGCGCGGGCGCAAAGGCCGTTGTCCCCACGGTCGCGCCGCACGATCAGCCCGCCGCTCTCATCGAGGATCTCGATGACGCTGTCGAGCCGGCCGGTCAGGCAGTCGGAGCTCGTGACGGCCGCGGTCTCCGCGATCAGGTCCGTCGGCCCTCTCGGCACGGTGACGCGCACGACATCGACGTCCACATCATCATCGGTCGGGGCATGAATCGCGGCGAAGAACGGAATGGTGTAGGTGTTGGCGGTGGCGATGGTGTCGTTGGGCTCCACCTCGGTCGCCTCGAGCTGGCAGCTATCGCTGCAGCCGTCGTCCGGTTGACCGAGGGCGTTGTCGCACTGCTCGGTCGGATCCTGGATGCCGTCCCCGCAGGCGGTCTGTCGGCTCCGCACGCCGAGCTCGAACGCCCCTGCCTGGTCCGCGTCGGCTCCCGTGACGATCACATAGAACGCATCGCCCTCGCGAACCGGCACGGTCAGCCGGTTGTCGATCTCGGCGCCTATGCTGGGCATGCCGCATTCGACCCGGGTCGTGGGATCGTCGCAGGCGCTGCGCAGCTCGGCGACGAGCGGCGCGTCCGTGTGCGGGGTCAGCACCACGTCGAGGAACCCGGTGGTCGTCGCGGTGAACGTGTAGGCGACGCCCGGGCTCTCCAGCGAGCAGCTGCTCTGGACGGCCGCGTGGCCGCTTGTGTCGCCGGTCGCGGCCCCGGGATCCGCGAGCGCCGCAGGCGCGGCGCACATGTCCGCGCAGGCCTCGTCGCACTCCGGATCGTCGCAGTCGACGGCGCCGTCGCCGTCGTTGTCCCGCCCGTCCTGGCACACCTCGACGCCCGTGCAGCCCGAGGCGTCGGGGATGCACCCGGGGCTGCACCGGACCTCGCCAGCATCGAAGCCGAGGCTCTGGCAGGTCGTGCCCCCGAGGTCGGGTCCGTCGCACGCCTCGTCTTGCTCGGCGACGCCGTTCCCGCAGTCGCCCGGCGGGGCGCCCCCGCTGCCCCCGCCGCCGTCGCCGCCTCCAGCCGTGCCGGCCCCGCTCGAGAGCCCCGGGGGCCTCGGCCGCCCGGCCTCGTCATCGCCGCCGCACGCCGCGACCACCCCTGCCGCGCACACCAGCGCGGCTGCCATGGTGCTTCGGCTCATTCTGTATCCGGACATGAATAGGTGATCTCCCAGTCCTGCACCTGAACGCCGCCCCCTCCGCTGCTCGTCGGATTGAGCCTCATCCGGACATCGAGGTACTCCGTTCGAGCGTCCGGCAACTCTTGCAGCACGTCGAAGAGATCGACCGCGCACGGCGGCGCCGAGGTCTCATCGCAGATCCGGGTGTCGGTCGGCGCAGCGTGGGCGGTCGCGGCGAGCCTGACGGTCGCCGAGGCGAGGTCGGCGGGGTCATCCGCCGCTCTCACGAAGAACTCGACGCTCGAGTCGCCAGGGGTCGTCGTCCTGTACCTGAGGTATCCCCACTGGGTCTTGGTCCCCGGCGGACAGACGCCGTGGTACTGCTCCCAGTTCGTGGTGATGGCCGTGACGCTCGTCGTCGTGCACGGCACGATGGCCCGGACCTTCCCGCCCGGGTTCGCGCGGATGTTGGTGCAGGTCTGCGGGCAGAGCTTCACGTTCGTGTTCCCGGACTCGAAGTACCAGCCCGTACCGCAGCTGCCGATCCCGGCCCGGGGCGTGAGCGTCGTCTCCACGCCGGCGGCGGTCTCGTAGACGACGGACACCGACGCGGGATCCGAGACGCCCGCGGTGGGGACGGTGACGTCGCAGGGCAGCGCCTCACCGCGGATCGAGACGAGCGCATTGAGGAGGGTGGTCTGCAAGCCCGCGCCGGCGTTGAGGTTGAACGCCTGTCCACCGCCTTGATCCGCGATGGAGTTGATGATCTCCGTGTTCGAGTTGCCGAAGCCCACCGCGTGCACGCGGACGCCGTAATTTGCGAACGCGTTTCGCGCCAGGGCCCCGATGTGGTTGGGGACGGTGTCGCAGTCCGACGGGATGCCGTCGGTCACGAGCACGACCGCGACCTCCTCCTCGGGATGGGCGTTCTTGTAGTTGATCGCCCAGGTCGTGGCGCCTTGCAGCGCCGGGTACATGGGCGTATCGCCGCTGGTGCTGGGGCCGGGGAAGAGCGCGTTGACGAGCGCGTTCTCTTGCTGATCCCACGGCGCGGGGTCCTCGGTCAGCCGCCGGGCCGCTGTGCCGTCGAACGGGATGAGCGCATTCCTGCAGCCGTCTCCGAGGGGGACGCCGCAGGAGGAGCCGTCGCAGTTGCCCGGATTGTTGTGCGGCCAGAACCGCAAAGCGACGCCGAGCCCGGCCGACGCCGGATCCTGGAAGAAAGCCCTGAGCGCGTTCCTCGCCGGGTCCCACCGTTGGGCGCTGACGTCCGCCCCCGCCAGCGTTTGCCGCATCGAGTTGGAGCGATCGAGCGCCACGAACAGGGTGACCGGCCTGACCAGCGACACGCTGGCCGTGGCGATGCAGGCGGGGGACTCGCACATGGCCGATTGATAGATGCTCCCGTTGTTGCCGCACCGGCACTCGGCGATATGCCCAGCGCCAGGGGGATTGACGACGAGCTCCATCCCCGCGGTGAGGCCGGTGCAGCCGGCCACGCTGATGCACTCGCCGGGGGCGATCGGCTGCGTCGTCGTGCAGGCGAGGGTGCCGCCGCTCGGGCTGCACGCGTTCAGGATCCGGTTCGGGGCGGAGGACGGAATCTGGTTTGCGCCCGCAGGATAACGGTTGATGTTGATGCCTGCGGGGGCCGCCGTGGTGCCGCGGTTGCAGACCGGGACCGTCCCGCCGCAGGGCACGCCGATCGTGAGGTCCGGGAGGGCGCACGTGGGGTCCGTCTCGTTCGGCATGTACGACTTGCAGAGGCCTTTTTGAGGGCAGGTCTCGCCGCAGACGCTCTCCACGAGGTCAACGCAGCTCTGTGTCCACTCGCCTCCCGGCGCGCAGCAGCTCGCGCCCTGCGGCGTCGCGCAGATGCTCTGCACGCACGGGTTGCACGACGCAACGAGCCGTTCGCCGGTGTAACACTTGTCGTGCGCGCAGCCCGGATCGGTGTCGCAGGTGGAGCCGCACAGCGACCCGGCCAGGGCAACGCAGCTCGCGTCCCATTTCGGCGCGATCGTGCTGCACGTCTTGCCACCGCACTCCGTGGCGACATAGCCCGCGCAGGTCGCGCTCCACGTCCCGGTGCAGCGGCCGGTCCCCAACAGTATGGTCCCAGTGGGACACATCATGGCGGAGGGCCCCATGGTGGGCCAGGTGCAGCGGCCTGGGGCGACGCAATTGCTGTACGGCCCGATGGCGTTCGTGCAGTCCATCGTCGTAGCGCACGTGATATCGCAGCAGCGCGGATGGTTCGCGCAGATGGTCTGGACGCACGCGTCGCCGCAGGTCGTGGTCATGTTGCTCGCGACGCCGGGGGTGTCCACGCAGGCGTCGTGTCCGCAGTCGGCCGGTATGGTCGTATAGGTGCAGCAGTTCGGGTTCGCGGCGCAGACCTTCTTGGCGCACCCGCTGCAGTTCTCCAGCAGCGACACGCCGGTCCCGCACGGATCGTGAACGCACGCGCCCCGCGCGGGGTCGTCGCAGTGCTGGTCGAACTGGCAGTCTTCGCTGGTCGTGCACGGCTGGCGCGTGCCCTGCCGCGCCACGTTATCGGGCAGCTCGTTGATGTCGCCGACCGACCACGTGTACGTCGGGCCGGTCCCCCCGAGGCTGATGGGCCCCCCGTCCGGCGTCTCCTCGAACGACTGGCACGTCGGATCGCACGGGTTGGTCGCGCACAGGCCGCCGTCGGAGGCATCGGAGTTGGCGAGCGGGTGGGGATACCCGCTCTCACCGCCCCCTTGCGGCGCCGAGCCGGACGGCGATCTCCGCATCGTCATCGTCCCGTCGCAGCTGCCGTAACGCCCGTTCTCGCAGCGCCGGATCCCGTCGAGGCACGTCAGCACGCCTTCGTGCTCGCCGACGGTGACGTGACACTCGATCTCTTCGCCGTCGACGCACGGGTCGCCCGTTCCCGGCCCTCCGTCGGGCCAGTCCGTCCCCCCTTGCGGCGGCTCACCGGCGTTGTTGCCTCCATGGCACGATCCGGCGATGAGGGCCGACGCGGTAAGCAACGTCACGAGCAGCAGCGCTCTCGGTGCCCACGCGCTGGCGGAGCCTGATCGGGAGAGCGCTCCCATCCACTTGGTCGAAGGACCAGCCATCGGCTTCTCTACCTTCCACTAGGGTGCTGTCGGGAAAATTGTACCTGGGCGCAGAAGGCAAAGTCCAGGCCTCTCGCCTGCGCGTTGCGTGATGCGCGAAAAGCGGTCGCGGCGCACACGCGTGCGCGTCGCCGCGCGCATCCCCGCGCCGGCGGAGACGCGCGCGGCGCACAAAGAAATGCCATGCCTCGCAACCATTTCATAGCGAGTCCGGGATATCTCGGCGCTCCGTCGCACGCCGCGGCGGCGGTGTGGGGCGGCGTGCGCGAGCTCCCGGTCCGGTGTGCGCTCATCGAGGCACGCTCAGCGCCGTGATCGCGTGGAGCACGAGCAGCGCCGCGGCGACGCCGAAGGTGATGATGTGCGCCGGCAGCCCTCCGCGGAGCGCGGCGAGGAGCGCGCGCTGGGCCGGGAGCGCGCGCAGCTCCACGGCGAGGCGGATGAGCTCCGCCAGGCCGGCGAGCCGCTCCGCGCCGCGCCCTTCGAGGACCGCGTCGACGCGGGCGCGCAGCGCGCGCTCCTCCTCGCGCAGGCCGCGCCCCGAGGCGAGCAGCACGAGCGGGCCGAGGGGGCTCTGCAGGTAGGGCACGAGGATCTTCTCGACGATCTTCTTGACCAGGTCGCTGCGCCCGCTCACCTCGCGGTAGAAGCGGTCGAGCAGCTCGCGCCTGGCGGCGCTAAAATCCTCGGGCAGCGCGGCGGTGCGCTCGATCCGGGCGAGGCGCCGAGGCGCGAGCCGGTACGCGATCGCCGTGAAGGCGCCGGCCGCCGCAGTGGCCCAGAACACGAGGTGCAGCGCCGCGCCCAGCGTCGGGCGGCTGGACCGGGGCCACGGCGCGTGCGCGAGCGCGAGGCCGGCCGTGACGAGGCCGATGGCGAGGTGCCCGGTCAGCTGCGGGCGGAGGCGGCTCTTCACCGGCGCGGCATCGCCGCCCTCCTCGGCCGCGCCGCCGCGCCGCCTGGGCCGCATCCACGCCCATCGCCCGGCGCGCTTGGGGACCGCGTAGAGCAGGAGCAGCGCCATGCCCACCGCGGCCGCGACGCCCGCCGAGAAGGCGGCGCCCTCGCCCGGGCGCGCGCCGCCGCGCGCGTGCGCCGACAGCCCCGCCGCCCCGAGCCCGGCCGCCGCGAGCGCGCTGCCAGCGACGACCGCCGCGCCGCTCCGTGGCGCGGCGGAGCGCTCCTGCTCGCGCCGCGCCCCGCCGAGCAGGTCGCGCACGTCGGCGATCTCCTCCGCCGGGTTGACGCGGAAGATCGAGCCCGTGGGACAGGCCTTCACGCACGCGGGGCCGTCATAGTCGCGGCAGAGATCGCACTTCACGGCGATGTCCGCGAAGTCTGCGCCTCCCGGGCGCGGCGCGGCCGCGGGGCGCGGCGCCATCGCGATGTTCTCCCACGGGCACGCCTTTGCGCAGGCGCCGCAGCCGGTGCAGAGCGCATCCCGGATGAACACCTCTCCCCCGGTGTCCTTGCCGATCGCGCCGGTGGGACACTCGATCATGCAGGCGGGGCTCTCGCAGTGCTGGCACGAGTTCGGCAGGAGGAGGCTGCGCGGCGCCTCCTTCCGCGCGGTCGGTTCCGCGTCGTCCACCCGCGCGCGCACCTTGTCTCCGCGGCGCACGAGCCGTGAGACCCCGTGCACGTCGGCGCACGACCACGCGCAGTGTCCGCAGCGGGCGCACGTCTCGAGATCGATGACCAGGAGCGACCGCGCGACCTGAAGGCGATAGAGGTCCCTGAAGATGTGCGCCGTGTGATTGCGCGCATGGCCGGCGATGACCGCCTCCTGCCTTTCGTGGTGCTCGCCGGTGATGCGCCGGAGTCGGGGGATCAGATCAGGGTGCTTCCGCGCGAGCGCGGCGAACGTCTTCGACGGCACGGACAGGAGCGCCGTGGCGCCGCTGGCCACGGCGCTCGCCGCCCGGCAGCGGTTCTCGTCGAGCTCGACGTCACCAAAGAAATCACCTCGGGTGAGGTACGCGCGCACATGAATCCGATCTCCGTCCTCGGTCTGAATTTGCACCATCCCCTCGGCGATGAGCCACAGCTCGGCGGCCGGATCGCCTGTGCGATAGATGGCCTGACCCCGCTCGAAGCGCCGATGACTCGTTGCGTCAAGCAGAATTTCGACGTCCTCCGAGTCCAGGTCACGCGTGAAGGCGAGGGTGCTGAGGAGGTCGCGTGTCGCGCTCCTCCGCAGCGCGCGCTCGAGCCTCTCGGCGATCTCGGCCTTGCCGGAGCGGCCGGCGGCGCGGCGGAACAGGTGGACCGGGATCTCGGCGAGCACGCTGGTGGCGAGCGCGACTGCGGTGGTCCTGCGCGACATCCCCACGACCGCCTCCTCGCCGACGACGTCGCCCGCGGCTGCGGTGCGCACCTCGGTATCGCGATCGTCTCCGCGGCGTGTCGCGCGCAGGGCGACGCGCCCGGACGCGACCACGAAGAAGGCGTCGCCGGCGTCGCCCGCGCGATAGGCGACCTCGTCCGGCGACAGGGAGCGGAGCCGCCCCGCCCCGGAGATCTCGCGCCGGGCGCGCTCGTCGAGCCCTCGCAGCAAGGGGGCGTCGAACACCGCCGGCGGCCACGGCTGGGGGCGGTCAGACCCGGCGTCGCGCGCGCCGCCGCGGGTGTGGTCCGATGAGGGCATCAGCAGGTCTCCTGGTCGAAGCACGCAGGCCGCCGCTCCTCCCGACCCGCCCTCGCCGCGCGATCACGGCCCGTGCCGCCCCGCGGAGCGAGGTCGACGGGAACCCAGCAAGCGGCGCAAGGGGCGCAAGGCGTGCAAGCGGCGCAAGGCGTGCAAGCGGCGCAAGGCGCGCAAGGAACACAACCGGCGCGAAGAACGTGGGCGCGGGTGCCGACGCGGAGGAGCAGACGAGGCCGGCGTGTCATGGCGTCGGATACCGTCGCTCCACACCGTCGCGCATCCGCTGTCTTAAGGGACGACATGGTCTTACTTCACGTTCGAGAAGGTGCAGAAAAAGGACGAGCGTCCCGAAAATGCCTTGACACCCAAGCCGATTACAGTGAATATCCATCCTGCTAGACTCGGCATCTTCGGCGCCAGGGTTCGTTTGAGGGTTCGGCATGAAATGACTAGCATCTGTTCTTGAGTGCACATGCAATGTCATTCAAAATCAACGAGGTAGAAGTATGAGTAGGCGCACGACGAGTTTGGCTGTTGCTTCCCTGGCTGCCGCGTCTTTCATCTCGCTCGCTTCGGCTTCCGCGAGCGCGAAGGGCCCCGAGGACTGGGCGGTCGAGTTCATCGACAACGCTGTCGTCAACGAGTGGGGCAATGACCCCGATTGCTTCGTGAACTGGGACGACCCTGACCAGTCGAAGGCGTGGACCGGCTCGACCAAGGCCGCGTGCTTCTTCACGTTGTCGCTGCAGAAGGCGATGGGGTACACCCAGCAGGACATCTATGCGATGTGGGGCAAGAACAGCCCGACGTCCGATTACTATTTCCAGCTCGTCAAGACGAGCCCGAAGGTCGGCGCGACCCCTTCCGGGTTCGAGACGTTCTTCCGCCGTGTCGAACGGGCGGTCGACATCCAGAAGGGCGATGTCTTCACCATCGGCGAGGTGCGCGGCGAAACGGGCGTCACCTACGCCGGCCACACGATGATCATCACCGGCGCGCCGCAGGAGATCCTCCCGCAGATCAACCCCCGCTACTCGGGGACGAGGCAGTACGCCGTGCCGATCGCGGACTCGACCAGCTCGTCGCACGGGTGCTCCGAGGGCCAGTACAGGGACAGCCGGTGGAGCGGTCCGTGCACCGGTGGCTACATGGAGCCGGGCGCCGGGACGGGCTACGTGCGTGTGTACACCGACTCGCTCTCGGGCGTCCTGCTCGGCTACACGTGGAGCGTCACGTCGTCGACGACGAGCTACTACTCGCCCTCCACGCGCCCCTACCGGATCGGTAGGCTGTTCAAGCTGCCGGATCCGATCCCGACCGATCCGCCCCCGCCCCCTCCCTGATCGGCGGCGACGCTTTTCATGACCACGGCGCGCTGAGCTCGTCAGCGCCTGACCAGCGAAGCCCTTACCCCGCAGGCCGGGGTAGGGGCTTGCCCCTTTTTGTCGGCCGGCGCGTCGAGGTGCCGGCCTCGTCCGTCGCATCGTTTGCGTCCCTTGCGTCTGTTGCGTCCGTTGCTCCATCGCGGCGACCTCGGCTCAGGGGATCTCGACCTCGGCCCGGGCGAGCTCGACGATCTCGAGGCGTTCGAGCATCGCGTCGGTGACCAGCGGGCCGGTCGGCCGCAGGCCGCGCCGCGCCTGCTCCCGCTCGTACGCGGCGAAGGCGCGGATCAGGAACGGGGGAAACGCCCGGAAGAGCAGCCTCGCCTCGGCCCGGAGCGGGCCGCGCCGCTGGCCGGTGCGGAGATCGTAGGTGTACCGGATCGGCACGCCGGGCGGCACGGAGCGCGTATCGATGATCGCGTCCGGCCCTTTCACGACGCCGCGGCTCGCGTCCAGCGCGCCGACCGGAAAATAGGTCTCGAGAAAGGCGTTCTGCCCCGACAGGTTCGAGCCGCAAGCGCCCGTGTCCAGGTCGTAATCGCCGTCCGCGAACCGATCGGCGTGGTGCAGCCCCTGGCCGGGCCCGGCCTGGCAGGTGCCGTCCGCGGCCACGACGCCGATGCATCGGACACAGCGCAGAAAGCCGTTCTGAAAGTTGATGAGCCCCCGCCCCCGGAACGAGGTGCCGCCGAGCCGTGGGGATGGGGTCCAGAGGGGGACATCAGGCCCGTCGCGCACGTCCGCGCCGAACAACCCGCCTGGAGCACCCGCCGGTGCGAAGGGGCTGTTCGCGTCCGGATCGGTGGTCACCCGAGCGAACACCTTGTCTCTCAGATCCTCGCCGGCGCGGTCGATACGGCCGACCTCGTAGACCACGCGCCCCTCTCCATCCCTCACCACGAGGTGAACCCAGAACTCGCGCTCCTGGCTGAAGCCGGCCGGCACCTTGTGCCCGGCGCCGGTGTTCTCGATCTCGACCGGGATCTCGACGCGATCCCCGGCCGCGCCGGCGCGGCGCGCGGCGCCGAGCTCGAAGCGGAACGTGTGGCGGAGCAAGAGATCGCGGCGGCGGCGCGCGCCCGCCGGAATGCCGTGTACGTCGAGCGACGGCTCACCGATCAGCGCGTCGGGGAACTCGTCCGACAGCGGTACATCCACGCCGGAGAAGTAATGGGTCGCGACGTCCGCCGGAGCGGTCGAGTGATCCGCGATCCGGCCCCGCGGGCGCGCGCCAGGCCTCCGCGGGGCGAAGCGCGTGCCGGGCGGGCACTCGGGATCTCCCGGCGACGCCTGCGCGGCGCCCGCCGCCGGGGCCGCCTCGCAGACACCCGGGTAGGTGCTCATGTGGCAGTCCTGGCAGGTCGCTGCCGGGCGGCCCGCGCGCTCCTCGGACCTCGCCCAGTCCGACCACTCGGTGTAGGCGTTGCGCAGCCGCTTGAAGTGCTCGCCCCGCGCCGCGGCGAGGCTGTCGCTGCCGAAGAGGCGCACGTCGTGGCACGCCCCGCAGAACTCGCTGGAGCGCAGGTACGCCCTCGCGCTCGCCGACGGTCGACCGTGCACCACGGGCTCGATGGCGCCCGCCGATCCCGTCGGCTGGAGCGCGGCGCGCGGCGCCGCGCCCTGACCCGAGGGGAGCAGCAGCTCCTCGGGGCGGAGGTCGTAGCCGCTGTTGGCGATCCCGAACAGGCCGCGGCCGTCCTCAGGGCGCGCAGCGAAGACGGCGCCCGTCACGAAGGACGTCCACGTCGGGTTGCCCTGGTACCCGGCGCGCCCGCGCGGGCCGACCGGGCCGTGCACCTGATGGCAGAAGCTGCAGGAGATCCCCTCCAGGCCACGCCGGGTGAGCAGGTCGCGCACGGGGAGGCGCGCGCGGGGATCGCCGCCGGCGCGGCCATCCCACGCGGGCATGGTGGCGTCGAGGTTCTCCGCCGGGCTGTGGCAGTTCACGCACCAGTGCTCGCCGCCCGAGCCGGTCACCGCGACGCCGCTCCGCCCGTCGCGGCAGGCGCGCGCGGGATCGGCCTTGCGCAGGATGCCCGCGCCGTTCGGGCAGTCGACGGTGCGGCCCACCTGCTCCTCGATGAGGCTCTCGAGCGCGTTGAAGAGCGGGCTCTTCACCGAGTGCGCCATCACCGAGCGGCGCCACTCCGCGGCCTGGCGGCCGTGGCACGCCGCGCAGTCCTCCGCCGCCGTCCGC
Organism: Sorangium sp. So ce693; assembly: GCF_051521375.1. Taxonomy (NCBI): domain Bacteria; kingdom Pseudomonadati; phylum Myxococcota; order Polyangiales; family Polyangiaceae; genus Sorangium; species Sorangium sp. So ce693. Next base: position 6,545,496 of record NZ_CP150347.1, on the reverse strand, counting down.
GCCTGCGCGAGCGGCACGACCGGCGCGACGGCGATCGCGCGCGGCGCCGCTGGACCGGGCTCGCCCTGCGAGAGCGCCAGCGCGGCCGACGCGATCAGCGCGCCGGCGCCGAGGGGGGCGATCCGCCACAGCCGAGCCGCGGCGCCGGCTGGGCCGCGCGGCGGGTGGTGGTCGCCCGCGTCGCCCGGGCGCGCGCGCTCGCGCGGCGCGGGGCCGGTCCTCGCCGGGGTGGCCGCGCCAGCGCGGCGGGAGGTCCGGCCGGCGTGCACGGGAAGCGCCGGCGGGCGCTCGTCGAGGAACCCGCTCAGCGCATCGGCGATCTCCTCGGCACGCGGCGGCCGCTCCGACGGGTCCGGATGGAGCAGCCGCAGCACGTAGCCCTGCAGGCCCGCGGGGAGCGAGGTCGCGACGCCCTCGATGAACGGCGGCGGCTCCGCGCGAGCGGCCTCGCCGAGCGCGTGCCGCAGGCCAGCGCCAGCGAACGGGTGCTCTCCCGCGAGCAGGCGGTAGAGCACGAGCCCGAGCGCGTACCGGTTCGCGGCGCTGTCCCAGATCGCGCCGTCGGCCTGCGCGGGCGGCGTCCAGAGCGGCGGGATCTCCGAGGACACCCGCGCGCCCTCGCCGCGGGGCGCCGTGGCGGCGCCGCGGCTCGGCGACGCGCCGACGAGGGCGGCGACGAGCGCGCTCGCGGGCAGCGTGACGTGGCCCCCGTCGTCCACGAGGACCGCGTCGGGCGAGAGCGGACCGGGGAACAGGCTGGCCCGCTCGCACGCGGCGAGCGCGCGGGCGACCTGGATGGCGAGCCCGAGCGCCTCCTGGAAGGGAACGGGCCCGCGCCGCGCGCGCATCCAATCCGAGAGGGGCGCGCCCGCGAGCCGCCGCACGAGCCAGACGCGCGCGCCGTCCGGGCTCGCCGCGGCGGCGCGCTCGCCCTCGGCCGGCGAGGCGACGCCGCCGTCGATGAAGCCCCCGACGCCGGCGCTCCCGAGCGACAGGAGGCGCGCCGCGACGGCCTGGGGCTCGGGCCCTGCCGGAGCGGGAGCGTCCTGGTCCGCCCCGCCGAGCCGCCACAGCTCTTCGACTGCGCCTGCGCCGCAGCGCCATCGCGCGGCGCAGCCAACGGCCGGGAGGGGCGCGCCTTCCGTGTAGCCCGCTTGCTCCGGCGACGCCCGCATCACCGCGTCCCCTCCGGGGAGGCCGGGGTCGCGGTGCTGGCGGGCGGCTCCGGCGCGCCGTTCGTCGAGCGCAGCGCGCAGGTCCCGAGGCCCGCGAGCGCCGACAGCGTCACGATGATCGCGATCGCGAGCCTAATCGGGACGTCGCGCGGCCTGTCGATCTTCTCGACGAGCGCGATCGTATCGGCGCGAGGCGCGTCCGCTCCGCCGGTGACGCGCGCGGCGATCGGTGAGCTCGCGCGGTCGTGGTCCTCGGCGCGGTGCGGCGAGCTCACGCGGTCGCCGGCGCGATGCGTCGAGCTCGCGCGGTCGCGATCTCCGGTGCGATGCGGCGAGCTCGCGCGGTCGCGGTCGCCAGCGCGGTGCGGGGCGATCTCGCGGTCGTGGTCGCCGGCGTGGTGCGGCGCGCTCGTGCGGACGCGATCTCCGGCGCGGTGCGGCGCGCTCACCGCGGTCTGGAACGGCTCCAGCCGATCCACGATGTCCTGAGCGAGGTACGGCCGATCCTCGGGCGCCTTCTCGAGCAGCTGGAAGAGCAGCTGCTCGACGCCGCGGGGCAGCCCGCTCCGCACCTCGTCGCTGAGCGGCGGCGGCTCTGCCGTGCACTGCAGGTTGAGCAGCTCCCGCGGCGAGGCCGACTGGAACGGCGGGCTGCCGGAGAGCGCCTCGTACAGGATGAGCCCGAGGCAGTAGAGATCCGAGCGGTGATCGATGGATCGCGCGTCGATCTGCTCCGGGCTCATGTACTGGAGGGTGCCGACGCTCTGCGTGTTGGTCTGGTTCATCGCCTCCACGACCTTGGCGATGCCGAAGTCCATCACCTTCACGCCGCCGTCCCGCTGCACCATGATGTTCTCGGGCTTGAGATCGCGGTGGATCACGGGCGGCTGCTGCCCGTGGGCCGCCGCGAGGGCGCTCGCCACGCTGGCGGTGATCCGCACAGCTTCCGGCCAGGGGAGGCGGCCGGCGGCGCCAAGGACGGACCGCATCGTCTGGCCGTCCAGGTACTCGAGCACCATCACGAGCTCGCCGGAGGCCTCGATGCTGGCGAGGCTCCGGACGATGTTCGGGTGCTCGAGGTGGGCGAGGATCTGCATCTCGTTCAGGAAGAGCCGGCGCCCCTGCTCGCTCCGGGCGAGCTCGGGACGGAGCACCTTCAGCGCGACGCGCCGGCGGGACAGGCGCTCCTCGCCCTCGTAGACCTTGCCCATCCCGCCCTCGCCGACGAGGCGTCGAACGAGGTACTCGCCGATCTGATCCATGCGCGCCGTCTCCTCTCCCTGGCCGGGGCGTCTCTTCTACGTGCGAGCAAGGCCGAGGGCTTACACCTGAGCCTGGGCTCGGATCGCGCCGGGTCCCTCCTGCGAGCGCAACGTCCCCCGTTCGGGCGGCTCGTCGCCCGAGGAGAGGATCGCGGTTCCCGGCCGCGCGGGGTATCGAAATCCTGCGCCTCGACGGAGGGCACGGTGGTAGAACCGCCTCCATGCTCCGACGCCGGGTGTCGTTCGCTCGAGCGGCGATGATGGCGCTCGCGGTCTCGGCCTGCTCGAGGACCCCGGCGGAGCCGGAGCCGCCGCCGGCCGTCTCCAGCGCGCCCGCCGCCGCGCGGCTCGCGTGGGACGTTCCGGGGAGCTGGGCCGCGCTCGACGTGCCGCGCGACGGCTCGCGCAAGGCCCTCTACAAGGTGCTGAGGGCGGCGAACGACAAGGAGGACGCCGAGGTGCAGGTCCTCTCGTTCGGTCTGGGGAGCAAAGGAGACGTCGACGCGCGCTTCGACGAGTGGTTCGCGCAGTTCGATGGCGACGTCGGGGCGAAGGCCAAACGCGCGTCGTTCGAGGTGCGCGGCATGCCGGTCGAGCTGGTCGAGGTGGCCGGCACCTACAAGATCGCGCTCGGGCCGCAGTCCGGCGCCCGCAAGCGATCGCCCGTGGAGATGGTGAAGGACGACTACCGGCTCATCGGCGCGGCGGTGAGGGCGCCGGATCGCGGAAACTGGTTCTTCAGGATCGTCGGCCCCGACGAGACCGTGCAGTCGGCGCGGTCGGCGTTCCGGAGCATGATCGAGTCCGCGCGGTGAGCGATCGAGAGGCCCAGAGGCCGCGCTGCCGTGCGCGCTGCGAGCGCGGCGCGCTGCGCTCGCAGCACGCGCCGAGCACATGATACGTTGCGCGCCATGGATGACCGAAAGCGAGAGGCGCGCACGCCGGCCGAGATCTTCCGTGTCGAGGCGGAGGCCGAGGCGGAGCAGAGCCGGCTCTGCGAGGAGAGCAAGCACCAGCTCGCCAACCGCTGCCCGGAGTGCGGCAGCCTCGGTAGCATGGAGCTGGTCGACGGGCTCATGCGCTGTATCGATTGCGACGAGGTGGTGGCCGCGACCCGCCAGCTGCCGGGCTTCGGCCGCCGCTGAATCCCTGTCGTGCCACCTCGCGACCTCCGCTGAAATCTCGATGAAATCTCGATAGATCCCGGTGGAAGTGAAAGTGGAAGTGGAAACCGCCGCTCGAGCCTCTGCCGGAACGAATCCGCCGGGCGTGGCGCTTTCCAGGTGATTTTCAGTCGAATCCATGACTATTCTGCGAATATTGGCGTTCTCGCGCCCGGTTCGGTTTTCGCCCCAGACGCGGTGCACGGAAGTCCACGCAGGTCAGCCGGCCGGGGCGTGAACAGCAGGACTGAAGTCTTGAAGGAGTTGGAGATGAAGCGGATCGCAGCGGACAGCTCGGACCACTCGTCGCGGGAGACAAGCCAGGGATCCCGGGCGAAGACGGCACGAGGCGCGAGCGGGGGCCTGCTCATCCTGATGATCGAAGACAGCGCGATCACCAGCTTCGGTACGACGCCAGAGGGCGAGTCGACCAACGGTCCGCGTCGGTCCCGTCCGAAGCACTGACCCGGAGCGCCGCGAGGCGCCTCGCGGACGTGGGCTCCCACCGGAGCGTTGGCACGCCGCGACGCGGTGCTGCCATACATCAGGAATTCCCTGATGAAATCTCGGAACCTCGAGATGGTTGCGCCCCGGACCCCACGTCCAGCGTGCGGCGACGATCCCTCGTGAGTCCGGCGCGGGCCGCGGGGCCGCTGGCCGTCGGGTTGCCGTTTTTTCGCCCCCTCTGCTGAATCGTGGCACCTCGTCGGTGTGGACACCCGGGGAACGACACGGAAAACCATGGTCCTGGCGCTCGCCGCCGCCGCTCTCGGCGGGGCGGGGCTCGGTTGCAGCGATCCGAGCGAGGCGATCGCGCGGATCTCCCGGGAAGAGCTTCCCGCGCTGAACCGCCTGGCAGAGGGGAGGCCGGGCGGCGGGGCCGAGGGGCAGGCGAGCGCGGACGCGGCGGGCGAGGCGCGACCGGACGCGGCCAAGGCCGCCGCGGGCGGCGCTGCCGCGGAGGAGGGCCGCAGCGACGCGGCGGACGCGTCGCCCGCCCGCGGCCCGGCACGGGAGCGTCGCCGCAGGTCGGGGTCGGCTCAGGAGGGGCGCACGGCCGCCGGTGCAGCGCAGGGCGGCGTGGGAGAGGGCGCCGCTCGAGCGCCCGAGCTCCAGGTGATGCGGCTCGTCGTCTCGAAGGGCATCGCCGGCCGCGAGCCGCTCGAGCCGGCGACCTCGTTCGCGAGCGCGGAGATCGACCGCCTCTACGCCTTCGTCGAGCTCTCGAACAAGGACCAGGCCACCTCGGAGATCAGCGTCACCTTCACGCCGTCCGATGGCAGCGCGCCCCTGCGCATCCCCCTCGCGGTCGGCGCGCAACGGCGCTTCCGTACGTGGGCTGCCACGCGGAAGGCGCGCTCGGCGGGGCTCTGGGCGGTGACGGTCAGCGACGCGGCGGGCAAGGAGCTCGCGCGCGCCTCGTTCACGATCACGAAGTAGGAGGCGCCCGTGGCTCGCATGTTGTGCTCGCGCTCTTCTGCTCTCCAGGGCGCTCGCCGCGCCGTCGTCATCGCCCTCGCGCTCGCTGCGGGCGGCTGCATCTCCCGGGCCGCGCCGGCGCCCGAGCTTGTCGGGACGCCACGCCCGCCTGTCACCGTCACCGCCCCCGGTGCGCAGGTGGGGTTCGCCTTCTGGGTGCCCGACGGACCCGCCGCCCGGGTGCTCTCGCTGCACGTCCAGGAGAACGACGAGGTCGAGCCCCCTGACGCCGAGCCCCCCGACGCCGAGCCCTCCGACGCCGAGCGGCCCGCGCGGGCTCCGGCGCCCGGCGCGGCGCCGGCGGAGGCCGACGAGGAGCGCCGCTACGTACTCCTGCCTGGCGTCGAGCTCGCGCCCGCCGTGGAGCAGAAGGTCGAGAAGATCGCGTCCGCCTACTTCCGGCGAACCGGAAAGGAGCTCGTGGTCACGAGCGGCACGCGGGATCCCGCGCGACAGGCCGAGGCGATGCACGAGCTCTTCCGGCACGGCGCCGACGTCCTCGGCCTCTACAAGGACAAGACGGCGGTGCGCGAGATCAAGAGCGCCTACGACGAGGAGCGCTCGGCCGAGCACCCGCCGGAGGCCATGATCGCCGCCCTCGAGCGGGTGATCCGCGCCCAGATCGATCGCGGGGTGTTCATCTCGGCGCACCTCCGGGAGGGCGCCGTCGACATCCGGAACCGGGACATGACGCCCGCGGAGAAGCGCGCCTTCCTCGAGGGGGTCGACGAGGTCGGGGGCGTGTTCGCGCTCGAGGAGTCGCGGCCGCCGCACTACCACCTGCAGATCGATTGAGCCCAGGAGGGCCCAGCGGCCCGCGCGGGGAGGCCGCCTGGCTGGCGGCTGCGCGTCACTCGTCGTTGAAGCGGACGATCTGTCCCGAGACGGAGTTCGTCCAGTAGACGCCGGTCCGGTCCGCGGCGATGCCGGTCGGGCCCTCTTGGTTCGCCGCGATCTCCTGCGGACCGCCGGCGCCGTCCTTGCGGAGCCGGTAGACGCTCTTTGCCTCCTTGACGGTGATGTAAAGGTAGTCCCCATACGTCGCGATGCCGGTAGGAGGGCTCGGCAGCTCTTTGTCGAGGAGGAGCCCTGCGACGTCTCCGTCCGCTCCGCTCCGCGAATACCGCATGACGTTGTTTCCGTGGAGCCAGTAGAGGTTGGCCTCATCCAGCACGAGCAGCCCCGGCGGTTCGAGCTCCGAGAAGAGCTCCTTCTCGGGGGCATCACCGCTGATGTCGATGACCGAGAGCGTCTTGTTCTTGGGATCGGTCCAGTAGACGAGGGAGCCGTCGATCGCGAGGTAGAGCGGCTCGCCGCCCGCCGTCAGGTTCGTTCGACTGCCGCCTTGCTTGGACACCGAGGTGATGCGGTTGGCGTTCGGCCGAGCGCTGTAGACGTTGTCGGCGCTCAGCGCGATCGCGCTCGCGGCGCCGCAGCTACCCCACAGCATCTCCCCGCCAGCAGCGGGAATCGGCGCTGCTTTCGGTAGCTTCAACAGCTTGTCTCGGGTATCCCCCTCGTCGGGGTTGCAGTCGCCTTCGAAGGCGGCGTCGGTGCTCGACCAGTAGATGTGAGTCGCGTCCAGCGCGATCGCGTCGGGCACCTCGTTGGAAGGCCCGAGCAGATCGACGACCTCCCAGTCATCCTTGATCTGCCTCCGGAGCGCGCCGCCCTTGGAGCTCCCCTGGCTCCCGTCGCTCCGCCCGCTGGTCCAGTAGATCGCCTCCTCGTCGAGCGCGATGGCGCGAGGCTCCGCCTGGTTCTCGGCGATCGTCATCAGCTGGATCACCTGGCGATCCTCGAGCCCCGCGATCTCCGCGCAGCCGTTGAGGCCCGGCGCGAGCGCAGCGAGCGCCAGCGTCACGGCAGAGCACTTCGAGCTTCGCATCACCAATGGCCTCCGAGCACCACGCGCCCCCCGTCCGAAGCGACGCTGGGCGCGACCCACACGCGCTCTACCGCGGCAGCCTGCTCCGGCGAACGAGGGGACATCAGCACCATCGCGACGCCGGCCCCGAGGCACACCAGCCCCGCGCCGATCGCGATGTTCGAGACCATCGCCTTCGTCCGGGCGCTCTCGTTCGCCTCGACGTCCGCGCGGCTGCAGCGGAAGCTGCCGCTGCACCCCTCCTCGACGTCCCCCGCTTTCTGTATCGTCAGCACGCCGAACACCGCCCCCACGCCGAGCCCGGCGATGCCGACGCCGCCAGCGACGAAGCCGAGCGTGCGCATCGGGTTGCCTGTCGCCTCGGGCCTCGCGGCCTCCGGACGGGCAGGCGGCGGGCGCGGCGGGGCAGGGGGAGCCGCCTTTGCCGCCTGAACGGCGACGTCCGCGAGCGGCGGGATGGCGACCCGCGTCGTGCTGGGCCCGGGGTCGAGCGTCACCCGCTGCGACCAGGGCTGCTTGCCCGGCGCCTTGGCCTCGATCGTCGCCGTGCCCGGATCCACGGGGATGCCGGAGCCCGCGGCCGCGGCGGCGCTCAGCTCCTTGCCGTTCAGCGTGATCGTCATCGCAGGAGCCGTCTGCGTCGCCTGCGCCGCGTCGAGGACGAGGCGCGTCAGCCTGGCCTCCAGCTCGGACGCGCGCTTGGCCGCGAACTGGGCGCGATCCTGCTGCCCGGCGCTCGCCGCGAGCGAGGACGCCTCCGTGAACTCGGCCCATGCGCTGGCCGTCTTGCCCTCTTTCTCGTGGCAAACCGCCAGGTTCAGCAGCGTCCCGACCGTTGGATCCACGCGCTGGCTCTCCGCGAGCTTCGGACAGGCCTCCTGGAGCTTGCCCTCGTCCATGAGCCTCTTGCCGTCCTGGAACAGCCCCTCGGCGAGCGCCTTGTCCGCCGCGGTCGGCTGCGCCAGGAGCGGTGAGGTCAGGCTGGTCCCACAGAGCAGCGCGAGCCATGCGCCCGCGTGTCGCGCTCGTAACGATCTCAATGGCGGCTCCTCAGCATCTCGTCCTCGCTGATCGACCTCGGCTGTCTCGGCGGGTGGCCCGGCTTGAGCGGCGCTCCGGAGGCGGTCGCCTTCGGGCGCGCGTCGGCCGCAGCGCTGCCCGTGGGAGCCGCGCTCGGCGCAGACGCCGGCGGCGCCGCCGGGCTCGACGCCTCGGTCGTTACGCTGGCGGTCGCCGCTGGAGCGCTCGGCGCTGCGGCGGGCGACTCGGGCCCGAGCGCGTCGGCCGCGGCGCGCTCGGGCTGGCGTGACACGGCGGCGCTCGGCGCCTGCGACGCCACCTGCACGCTCGCGACGAGCCACATGCCCGCCCCGGCCGCGCTGGCCACCAGCGCGGCCACGCCGGCGGCGACGAGCAGCCTGCGCCGCGAGCGGCGCCGGTTGCTCGTGTGCGACCATGACGCGCCGGACAGCCTGTCGCTGTCCTCGGCCGCCCGCGAGTTGAGCAACGTCTGTCCGGCCGGCGACGCCGCGCCGATCGCGCTCTGGATGCGCGAGGTCGAGAGCTTCGCGAAGCTCGACCCGAGCGGCTCGAGGGCCTGCGCGAGCTTGCCGACGTTGGCGTACCGCTCGCTCACGTCGCGCTCCAGGCAGCGCGAGACGATGCGCTCCAGCGTGGCGGGCGCGTCGCTGCGCTTGTCGCGCAGCCGCGGCACCGGCTGGTGCAGGATGTTCGCCATCACCGCGGCGACGGTCTCGCCCTGGAATGGCGGCTCGCCCGTCACCAGCGTGTAGAGCAGCACACCGAACGACCAGACGTCGGCGCGCCCGTCGACCGTCCTCGGCGCCATCATCTGCTCGGGCGACATGTACCCGGGCGAGCCCATCACCTGCTTCGTCGACGTGAGCCCCGGCTCCGCCGGCGAGTCGAGGCCTTGCCCCTTCGAGATGCCGAAATCGAGGACCTTGATGTGCCGTGTGCCGTCCGTGTGCTCGGCGAGGAACAGATTCGAAGGCTTGATGTCCCGGTGGACGACGCCGGCCGCGTGCGCCTCGGCCACGGCCTCGAGGGCCTGCAGTACGTAGTCGACAGCGTCCTGGATGGGCAGCGGACCGTGGGTATCGATGACCTGCTGGAGATCGAGCCCGGTCAGGAACTCCATCACCATGAAGGGCACGCCGGTCTCGGTGGTGCCGACGTCGAACACGCGCGCGACGTGCTCGCCCGACAGGCGCGCCGCCGTCCTCGCCTCCCGCAGGAAGCGCGTGACGGCCTCCTGGTTCGCGAGGGCGTCCTGGCGCAGGATCTTGATGGCGACCTTCTGGTCGAGATCCTCGTTGCGCGCCGCCAGTACGACGCCCATACCGCCGATGGCCACGACCCGCTCGACGCGGTACTTGGCTGCGATGAGCTCTCCCGGCTGGGCCAGCGGTGCGAGGAGCTGCGCGGTGCGGTCGGGGGTCACGGCTGGCGCTCAAGCCTACATGAACGGACTCGGTTTTCCGAGCGCTGCGCGAGGCCCAGCGCCCTTTGTCGCGCGCCCGCTGGTTTTGGAGCGCCGCGCGCTGCCCGTTCGGGCCCCGGGCGCGCTCCGGACGCCACGCACGCCACCGCGCCGCCACTCTCCTGCGGTTCGCCCGTCAACCGCGCGGCCCATCAACCACGCAGCCCATCAACCGCGCGGCCCATCAACCACGCGGGAACAGACCGTGCCTGCCCGCCGTCCGGAGCTCGTCCAGCCCGGCCTCCATGCGCGCGACGATCCTCGCGAATGCGCGCTCGACCTCGTCCGGGTCGCTCGCGGCCTCTCTCGGGAGCCCGAGGTGCAGCGGGCGGAGCACCCGCGTGTGGATCTTCACCGGCAGCGGCACATGGGGGATCGGGATGCCGACGATGAGCCCCCACGGCAGGGCGAGGCCGAGCGGCGCGACGTTCGAGCGCGCGAGCTCGGGGAGGCGGAGCCACCTGGCCAGTCTGCTCCCGTCCGTGGCGATGTAGAGGGATTGGTGCGCGCCCACGCTCACGATCGGCACGATCGGCACGCCCTCGCGGATGGCGAGCCGGACGAAGCCGCGGCGCCGGCCGAAGCGGATCGTGTACTGCGCCGAGGTCGGCTTGCACGCGTCGAGATCGCCGCCGGGGAAGACCAGCACCGCCGCGCCCCGGGCGAGCGCTCGCCGCCCGTTCTCCGGGCTCGCGGCGATGGCGCCGCAGGCGTTGAGCCAGGCCCCGGCCTTCGGGACGTTGAACGGGAGATCGTGCATCAGCCCGTAAGACAGCCGCGATGGCCCATAAAGGCGCCAGAACGCCGTCATGTGGCAGTACATATCGGGCATTCCCGTCATCGCGTTGTGGTTGCTCACGGCGAGGAAGGGGCCGTCGGGCAGCTGCTCTTCGAGCTCGGTCTCGCAGCGGAAGTAGTCGTCGTAGAGGAAGCCGAGCAGCGGGAGCACCCGGGCGATGAACGCCGGATCGCGCGCGTCGAGATCGTCCGGGCGGGCGCGCCCGCGGCCCTTGAGCGCGAACGCCGCGATCGCGTCCTTCACGAGGTCAAGGCTGGGGCGAGGCTCTCTCGGTAAGGTCAGCACCGTTCAGGGTGCCCTAGCGTGCGGCCGGACCGAGGGGAAGCGGTTCGTTCAGGTTGCCTATCGCGAGGCCACGGCGCGGGATCGCGTCGGTCACCGGCGGCGCTGCGCCTGCGCTCGCGCCGAACGTCCGCTGCGCGCCGTCTGCGCTCGCGCCGAACGTCCGCTGCGCGCCGCGCCGTCGGGCCGCTCCTGTGCGGGCCCGAGCGTCGCCGCCGGGTCGCTCACTCGACGTCGCGGCAGCACCGGAAGCCGGTCTCGTAGAAGCGAAACCCGTCCCCGTGTGCCGGGTTCGTGGAGCCGCACCGCGGCTTCGCGCCGCCGAAGCAGCCGGACCAGTAACAGCCCTTGAGGACGTGAGGATACTCGTTGACGTGGTATTGGGTGCGCACCACCCACTCCTCGACGCTCCCCGTCATGTCGTGGACGCCGAACGCGCTCGCGCACCCGGGTCGCGAGCCGCTCGGCTCGGCCTGGTACAGCGCCTGGACCTCGGCCAGCGCTCCATCCGAAGGCCAGGAGCTGAGCGCGCCCTCGTCGGGCGCTCTCCACGTCTTGTTGTCGTTGCAGCGCTCCGCTTCGTGGGTGTTCCCGTACGGATAGACGAACGCCTCGGGGCCCTGGCACGCCGTGTCCCACTCGTCCTCGGTGCAGAGCCGCTTTCCGCGCTCCTCGCACCAGGCGTGCGCCGAGACGGCGCTCTCCATGACGAGCGGCAGGGCGCCTTCCACGTTCGGCGCCTCGAAGCGATCGATGCAGTATCCCTCGACCTCCGCCATGTCGGGCGGGCAGGGCGCCGGTGGCGTCGAGTCGAGGGGGAAGTCCTGCTCGTCGGTTCCGCCGCTGCCGCCTTCTCCGGGGCCCCCGCCGTCGCCTGCGCCGCTGCCTCCGCCCGATGTCACGGAGGGTGACGAGGATGCCACGGAGGCCGACGAGGACGACGAGGACGACGACGACGACGCCGACGACGCCGCCGCCGCGCCCCCGCCGCCCGGGGCGTCGTCCATGCCGGCGCCGAGACCGCCGTTGCAGGCAGCGCTGAAGAGCGCCACGAGCCCTAGCAGCGAGGTGAGCCGAGCGGCGAGGGGGAGAGCTCCAGAGCGCATTGCGGGCTCCTCATCGAACAACGTGTCAGAGCGGCGGTCGCGCGTCGAGCGCGCGCCGCGCCTCCCGTGCTCCGCGCCCTGGTTCATCGCATCGGATCGTCCTCGACACAGACATTCGCCCTCCGCCTTCCTCCCTCATCGATCCTCGTGGCTCTCGGACGGAGTGCTCCCGCAGGGGACGGCAAGGCGCGACAGCGGTGCTCGGAAGCGAAAGCGCCGGGAAAAGCAGTTCGACCGTCGAGTCGCGACGGGGGTACCTTGAATGCCAGGAAGAGAAAATTCCAGGGCTATCCGCTTCGTTGGCGCCCTACCATCCTTTCCTCCCGGGATTCGGGTTCTGGGTTCCGGGTCGCGGGACCCGGCGCGGCGGAGCGACCCGCTAGAAGCGGAGCTTACAACGGAGGATCGCGCTCGGCGTGACACGCGCGGCGGTCAGCCGGCTCGCGCGCGCGTCGACGTGGACCTGGACCGCCACCGAGCCTGCGAGCGCGCGGCTCACCAGGTCGCGCGCGAGCAGCCCCACGGCGCCGGTCAGGTGCGACATCGCAGCAGAGCCGGCCAGGAGTGAGCATGGGATGGATCCAGACAGATCCATCGCGATCGCGGCGTCCGCGCCGCTGCGCTCGACGGTGCCCGTTCCTTTGAGCTTCAGCGCGCCGGCGGCGACCTCCACGCCGCTCAGCGCGACGCGCTGGCGGTCCGCCGAGATGCTCGCGTCCGCCTTGACGGTCGTGGTGTTGCCGAAGAGGAGCCCGTCGAGCTCCCTTGGGTGGGGCAGGGTGAAGCCCTTCACCGTGAGCGCGATCGGCCCTTCGAGCGGCGCCTCGGACAGGGCGGTCCGGTCCGCCCCATCCGCGAGCCGCAGCTCGAGCGTTCCGGCGACGATCATCGTCGAGGCGCCGACGTCGACGCCGAGGAGCGCGCCCACGGCGGAGAGCGGCGTCGGCGCGAGCTCGATCGAGGCGCTCGGCGAGGGGCGCGGGCGGAGCTCGGCCCTGAGCGGCGCGGAGACGAGGTCCTCGCCGCCGAAGCCGAGGGCGATCGAGGCTGCGCCGAGGGACCAGGCGATGTCGGTGCGCGCGATCTCCTTGCCGGCGACGAGCACGCGGGCCTGCTTCAGGACGCCGATCTCCGGCCGCGGCGTGCCGGGCGGCGCGGCAGCGCCCTCGACCGGGGCGGCCGCGCGCCGCTCGAGGGCGCCGTCGGCCAGCACGAGCACCTCCGGTCCGCCGTCGCGATCCCGGAGACCCAGGCGGAGGCGGCCCGTGGTGAGCGGCAGCGCCGCCGCGCGCGGGCCGTACTGCGCGACCCACGCCGGCAGATCCTCCAGGGCGTCGGTCCCCACGAGGGTGAGCTCGACGCCTTCCGTCGCGATCCGCGCGGGCGAGAGCCCGCGCAGCTCGATGGTGGCGCGCGCAACCGTGCCCGAGACCCCGCGCACCCCGAGGAGCGAGAAGCGGCCGTCGCGCAGGCGGATCGAGCGGAGATCGACGTCGATCACGCCAGGATCGAGCGCGACGCCGCGCGCGCGGGCCTCGGCGATGATGCGCCGGCGGAGCGCGGGCGGACCGAGCACGAGGACCGCGGCGACGGCGGCCCCGATGAGGGCGACGACCACGAGCGCCGCGATCAGGGCGCGGCGGCGCCGCCTGCCGCGCGCGCCGTGTGGCGCGCCGCCGCTCTCCCCAGGGGCGCGCGGCGCAGCGTTCTCGTCAGGGACGCGCGGCGCAGCGTTCTCGTCAGGGACGCGCGGCGCGCCAACGCTCTCGCCAGAGGCACGCGGCGCGGCGAGCGGCACCTCCGCGTCGGTGTCGGGGGAAGAGGCAGAGGAGGGGCGGGGGGAGGGCGCCACGAAGTGGGATCCCTGTAGCGTCGTTCGAGCGCCGTCGCGAGCGCTTCGCGCCGCTCAGCGCGCTTGCAGCCGAGCCCTCGCCTGCGCTACGGGTCACAGAGCCGCCTGTAGTCCGGTCCCCGGAGCCCGGTATGAAGATCACCATCATCGCGAGCGGGAGCGGAGGCAACGCCACGCTGTTCGCTTCCCGTGGCACGCGGGTCCTCGTGGATGCGGGCGTCGGGCCGCGGGTGCTCGAGCAGTGCCTCTCGGCGGCGGCCGCGGGCGGCGCGGACGGCGCGGACGGCAGGCTGCTGCCCGACGCGATCGTCATCACACACGCGCACGCCGACCATGTGGGCGTGGCCGCCAGGTACAACAAGAAGCACAAGATCCCGATCTACGCCTCGGAGGCGACCGCGCGCGCGGCGGAGCTCGGCGATCCAGAGCGCGTCCGGGGCTTCTCGTCGCGCGAGCCGTTCGCTGTCGGCGCGCTCACCTTCTCGCCGAAGCCGCTGCCGCACGACGCGGCGCAGGTCGCGCTCGTCGTCGACGACGGCGCGCGGCGGGCCGCGCTCGTGACGGATCTCGGCGAGGTCCCTCCGGGGCTCCTGGAGCACGTCGCCGGCTGCGATGTGGTGATGCTCGAGTCGAACTACGACCCCGGGTTGCTCGATGCCGGCCCGTACCCACAGCACCTCAAGCGCAGGATCCGCTCGGCGCGGGGCCACCTGTCGAACGCGCAGGCGTGCGAGCTGCTGGCGGCGCTGCCCGGCGGCACCCACACGGTCGCGCTGATGCACCTTTCGGAGGTCAACAACCGCCCGGACCTCGCGCTCGACGCCGCCCGTGACGCGCTCGTCGGCCGGCGCGCGCGCCTCGTCGCCGCGCCGCCTCGGGGGCCGCTCGTCCTCGACGCGGCGGCGCCGCCGCCGGCCCCTCCGCCCGGCGCGGCGCGCTCGTCGCTCGGGCCGCCGGCTGCCCCGCGCCAGCTCGGTCTGTTCACGGGGATGTAGATCGACGCGCCCTCCGAGGAGCCGCCGCTCGGGCGAGCGTCAGATCCCGTCGAGCCGCACCTTCTGGCCCGCGGCGACGCCGTGGCGCCGCGCCCAGCCGGCGTTCAGCTCGAGGACGTACGTCGACGGACAGCCGACGTCGAAGGTCGAGTCGTTGAGCGTCGGGGTGTTCTCCTCGATACCCACGATCGTACCGTCGCTGTCGATGAACAGCATGTCGAGCGGGATGCATGTGTTGTGCATCCAGAACGAGTGATTGGTCCGCTGCTGGAAGACGAAGATCATCCCGCGGTTCTCCCCCATGCTCGTCCTGTACATGAGGCCGCGCATGCGCTCTTGCTCTCTCCTGGCGATCTCGACGGTGACGTCGGGGGCCTTGGCCTCGAGGAAGGTCACCTTGCCGGTCGCGAGCTGGAACGGGCCGGTCGGGTCGTCGGGGCACGCCGGATCCGGGCCCGTGAGCCTCGGGGACGGTCGCTCCGGCGTCGACGGCGTCGGCTGGATGCAGCGCGCGGCTTCCCGCCCCCCGGTCGAGGCGGCCGGCGTCCCGGTCGAGGCGGGAGGCGTCCCGGTCGAGGCGGGAGGCGCAACGTTGCCCACGTTGCTGCTGGGCGTGAGCGGGAGGGGCTCGTCGACGCGGCGCTCGCATGCGCCAAGGGCGAGCCCGAGCAGCAGCGTGCCCAGGGCGGGAACGAGCGAGGCGAGCACGGCGGGAATGGCGAGCGAGGCGGACGTGGCGGACGTCGCGGAGGTGAACGGACGGGTCGCGAGGGCGCAGCGCGAGCTCATGCCGCTTCCTACCACGGCGACGCTCGTCCTTGACCGCTGGACCGCGACGCGGGAAATCGTCGCACGATGAACGCTCGAACCCTCGCCATTCAGTCCATCGCCGCCCTCGCCACGCTCTCGGCCCTCGCGGGATGTTCGAAGACCCCGGAGCCCACGGCCGAAGAAGCGCCGAAGCCGAAGACCACGCCTGCGTCGACGGGGCTGGCCGGAGGCAAGGCGGAGACGGCGGAGAAGGAGCGCCCTCAGCCGCAGAAGCGCAAGGTCACCGCGAAGCCGGTCGCCGAGGTCAAGCCCAGCGAGGACGACCCGGTCAAGGGCAAGTGGACGCTCGACGACGCCACCAAGGGGCTCCCGCCGGGCAAGACGTTGACCGCGTCGATCGAGACCGACCTCGGCACGCTGTCCTGCAAGCTGCTGGACGACAAGGCGCCGATCACCGTCGCCAACTTCGTCGGCCTGGCGCGAGGGATCAGGCCCTGGAAGACGCCGGAGGGGACATGGGAGAAGAAGCCCGCTTACGACGGGACGATCTTCCACCGCGTCATCAAGGGATTCATGATCCAGGGCGGTGACGCGAAGAAGAACGGCACCGGCGAGGCCGGTTACGTCATCCCCGACGAGGTCTGGGAGGACGGCAGCCACGATCGCGCGGGGCTCCTGTGCATGGCGAACCGCGGCAAGAACACGAACTCCGCGCAGTTCTTCATCACCGACGCGGCGGCGTTCCACCTCGACAACGGCTACACCATCTTCGGTGAGTGCGGGCCCGAGGAGCTCGTCCACAAGCTGGCCGGCGTCGAGGTCAAGGGCGAACGCCCGGTCACCCCGCCGGTCATCAAGAAGGTGACGATCACCCGGCAGTGATCGCGTCGGGGCGCCCCGCGCCGAGCCCGGGCTCCCGCCGCCCCGCGGCGAGGAGCCGAGCTCGGAGGGGACGCGCTCACGGGCAGTCGTTCTCTTCGCCGGGCGTCGGCGTGGACGCCACGGTGAAGCTGATGTCGAGCCACTCGCTCGTCTCGTCGTGCCCGCTGATGCCGTTGCCTTCGGTCAAGAGCTCGCCGAACTCGACATCGCTACAGCGGACCAGGCTCGCTCCGCTGCCGGCGGCAGCGGCCGGCCGCTGGCTGCCGCGCGCGGTGTCATCGGCATAACCGGCCTTGCCGGTCTTGTACGCCATCGCCGAGTTCCCCAGCTCCTCGCCCCAGATGACGTAATCGATGTCCTTGAGCGGGCTGCGCTCCGTGCCGTCCCACTCGAAGAGGATCACCATCTCTCCGCCGTCGGTGAGCAGCGCGCCCGATTGCGCCCCGAGGGCGCCGTTCGTCGGCGCGATCATGGGCGGCACGTCGTCCCCCCCGCAGGGGATGGGCGTCTCGTCCAGGGCGAAGTCGGCGCACCGCTGGTACTCGAGCTCGAAGCCGTCATCGCTCGCCAGCACGAGGCGTCCGCCCGCAGGAATCATGGTCCCGGGGGGGAACTGGACGAGGAAGTCCGTCCCTGCGCTGCCGGTCGGCGCCCAGGCGGTACCCGTGGTGATGGCATAATAAACGCTGTTGTCCGAAAGGTAGTAGTTGGTGAGGTCGATCTCGGCCTCGGTCGGGTTCCAGATCTCGATGAACTCGGCCGCTCCGGGTCTGACGACGATCTCCGAGATCAGCACGTGGCCGGCCGGCTCACCGGGGACCGCGCCCCCGCCGCCGTCTCCTCCGCCAGCGCCGCCGGCGCCGCCCGCGCCGCCTTCCCCGCCGGCGCCGGCCTCACCGCCGCCGCCGCCTTCGCCGGAGCTGCTCGCGGTGGTGCTGGAGGAGCTCGCTCCACCTCCTCCCGTCTCGTCGTCACCGCCGCACGCCATGAGGGGGGCGAGCGCCAGAGGGGGGGCTGCGAGGAGTGCGATGGTGAGCAGGTTGCGCGTGTGCATTGTTGAGAGATACATCAGAGTGCCGGCCAACAGGCAAGTGGGATTGCAGCCTGGGGGAAACGATCCACCGCTCGTCGTGGCGTCAGGACACTGCCATCGCTGTCAAATGCATGGCGGGCGCGCGAGGAATCGATAGCATGGCGACATGCGACGGCGCTCCTCGCTCCTCCTGACACTCCTCTGCGTACCGCTCCCTGGGCTCGGTCTCGCTGTCGGTTGCGGCCAGACAGTCATCGTGGACGATCCGTCCGCAGACGGCGGGGGCGGCGGCGAGGCCGGCGCTCCGCCGGTCCCGACCGGCGGGGGGGGCGGCTCCGACGCGGGGAGGGATCCGCTCGAAGAGTACGAAGACCCCGGCTGTCCTGACACCGAGCCGCCGGTCACCGATTTCGCGTGCGATCCGTACGACCAGTCGAGCGGCTTTTGCGCCCCGGGAGAGGGGTGCTTCATCTACGTGCAGTATCCGGACGAGCCGTGCGGGCAGGAGATCTACGGCGCGTACTGCGCGCCGGCCGGTCCAGGCCGGCAGGGCGATCCGTGCAGCGGCGGCAGCCAGTGCGGCGCCGGGTTCGCCTGCGTGGTGACCGGCTCGGGCACCCAGTGCGTCGAGCTCTGCGCGCTCAGCGGCGACGTCAACTGCGATCCCGGGTTCGTGTGCGAGCCGATCGACGTCGCGGGGATGGGCGGATGTCTGTGACGAGGTACGCCATGGGTCGGCGCGCGCGCCGGAAGGCGGCGCTGGCGGCGGCCCTGCTCGGGACGGTCCTTGCCGGCGGCTCGCTCTCGGGGGGGTGCGGGGCGCGGACCGGGCTGAACATCCCGCCGCCCGCGCCGGAGTGCGAGGTGGACGCCGACTGCCCCGGCGTCGAGGATCTCTGCAAGCCTGTGTTCTGCCAGCTCTTCGAGGCGGGGCAGCCCGACGGCGGCGCGGCGCCCTCGCCCGAGGGCGCGGCCCCGCGGCGCGGCGGGGAGTGCGTCGCGCTGGAGCCGGTGGACTGCGACGACGGCGACCCCTGCACCAAGGACACGTGCGAGAGCGCGACCGGGGCGTGCATCTACGGGCCGTCGACGCTCGACATCGACGGCGACGGCTTCCGCGCGGCGCTGCCCGGCACGATCCCCGGCGAGCCGCTCTCGTGCGGCGACGACTGCGACGACGCGAGCGCCGCGGCCTTCCCTGGGGGGATCGAGATCTGCGACGGCGTCGACAACGACTGCGACGGCACGGTCGACAACGGGGCTCGCTTCGTGCCGCTCGACACCGACGCGACCCGCATCTCGGGCGACATCGCGCCGGCCGGCGCCGGCGGGCTCGCCTGGAGCGGGACGTCTTACGCGTCGCTCTACACCGGGACCACGCAGGGCTTCAACGTGTACCGCTCGATGATCAGCATCGACGGGCAGCCGCTCGCGCCGGGCGAGGAGGTCATCACGCCGAAGAACGGCGACGCCTCCGGCGGGCCGATCGTGTGGGTCGGCGATCGGTACGGCGCCGCCTGGCAGGACCGGCGCGACGGCGACTACGAGGTGTACTTCTCCCTGCTCGACGAGGACGGCCAGAAGGTGGAGGGCGGCGATCGGCGGCTCTCGAAGGCGCCCGGCTTCTCCGTCAACGTGACGCTCACCTGGAACGACGCGGAGTTCATCCCCGTCTGGCAGGACGAGCGCAACGGCCTCTTCGATCTGTTCGCGCAGCGCATCGACATCGACGGCAACCTGATCGGCGACAACGTCCAGCTCACGGAGGCGTCGAACGGCCTCGGCAACGAGGCGCCGTCCGCGGCGGCCGGCCAGGGCGGCATCGGGGTCGCGTGGTCCACGGGCGACGCGGCCACGCATTTCATCCAGTTCCGGACGTTCACCGCCGAGCTCGATCCGCGCTCGGAGATCGTCACGCTGACGACCGGCGAGACCGACGCGGTCTATCCGACGGTGGTCTGGAACCGCGATCGCTACGTCATCGCGTGGTTCGACAAATCGGCGAGCCTCAAGGCCATCTATGCGGCGGCGGTCTCGGAGGACGGCCAGATCCTCACGCCGCCCACGCCCATCTCGGACCCTGGGCCCTTCCGCTCCAGGTACCCGTTCCTGCGCCCGCTCGGCGATCGGCTGCTCGCGATCTACTCGGACGACCGCGATCAGAACGACGGCTATGAGCTCTACGCGGTCACGGTCAACGCGGATCTCGTGCCGATCAGCGCGGAGCAGCGGCTCACCTTCGCGCCCCGCGACAGCATCGGCCCGGTCGCGACGTTCGGGCCGGAGGGCGACGTGGGCATCCTCTTCCGCGACGATCGCGAGGGCGGCGAGCACCACGTCTTCTTCACGCGCCTCGGGTGCATCGCGGGCGACTGAGGGCGGCCTCGCGGCCGAGCGCGGCGCGCCGGCTCGGCGCCCCGCTGGGCCGCGCTCAGTCCCGGGTCGGCTGGCGGCGCAGCCGGAACGGGCCGGCGCGGTGGACCTTGCCCGGGAGCGGGCGGCCGATGACCTGCTCGGCGACGTTCCCCGCCTCGATCAGCTTGTCGAGATCGACGCCGGTCCGGACGCCCATCCCGTGCAGCATGAACACGAGGTCCTCCGTCGCCATGTTGCCCGCCGCGCCCGGCGCGTAGGGGCAGCCGCCGACCCCCGCCACCGACGCGTCGAAGTCGCGCACCCCGAGCTCGAGGCCGACCAGGATGTTCGCGAGCGCCGTGCCGCGCGTGTCGTGCAGGTGCAGCGCGAACCGCTCGGGCGGCATCGCGTCGAGGAAGCGGCGGACGATGTCGTGCGTCTGCCGCGGGGTGCCGACGCCGATCGTGTCGCCGAGGGAGACCTGGTAGCAGCCGAGGTCGATGAGCCGCTCCGCGATGCGAACGACCCGGGCAGGGTCGACGTCGCCCTCGTACGGGCAGCCCCACACGGTCGAGACGTAGGCCCGCACGGCGAGGCCCGCCTCGCGCGCCGGAGGGACGATCTCCGAGAACACCGAGAGCGTGTCGTCGATCGACTTGTTGATGTTGGCGCGGTTGTGCGCCTCGCTCGAGCTCAGGAAGACGGCGATCTCGCGCAGGCCCACGGCGAGCGCGCGCTCGAGGCCGCGCGCGTTCGGGCACAGGGCGCTGAAGGTCACGCCCCGCTCGGCCGGGAGCGTCCGCGCGAGCTCCTCGGCGTCGGCGAGCTGCGGCACCCACTTCGGCGAGACGAAGCTCGTGATCTCGATCTTGCGGAGACCGGCGGCGACGAGCGCCGCGATGAGCCGCCGCTTGCCGTCGATCGGGATCATCGCCGCCTCGTTCTGGAGCCCGTCCCGCGGGCTCACCTCGAAGATCGAGACCTCGTCCGCGACGCGGGCGAAGAGCGGCGCCGAGGCGGCGGCGCGATCCGCGCTCTCGTGAGCGGCGGTGCCCTCGGCCATCGGAGGACCCTCGGCGCCGGAGCGGGGCAGCGTCAACCGCTCACCATCCGTAGCTGCCGGTTCGGCGCGGCCGGCGTGAAGGAGATCGGGTAGCTCCCGGAGAAGCACGCGTGGCAGTAGCTGTCCGCCGACGGCCGCGCGCCGGCGGCGTCCCCGGCGCGCACCTCGAGGGACCGCACGCTCTCGACGAGGCCCTCCAGCGACAGGTACCCGACGCTGTCGGCCGTCAGGTAGCTGGAGATCTCGTCCACCGAGTGGCTCGACGCGATGAGCTCCGACCGCGTCGGCGTGTCGATCCCGTAGTAGCAGGGCCAGCGCGTGGGCGGGCTCGAGATGCGGACGTGCACCTCGCGCGCGCCGGCGTCGCGGATCATCTTGACGATCTTCCGGCTCGTCGTCCCGCGGACGATCGAGTCGTCGATGACGACGACCCGCTTGCCCTCGATCACCGCCCGGTTCGGGTTGAGCTTGAGCCGGACGCCGAAGTGCCGGATCGACTGCTGCGGCTCGATGAACGTGCGGCCGACGTAGTGGCTGCGGATGAGCCCCATCTCGAAGGGGGCGCGCGCGCGGTCGGCGAAGCCGATCGCCGCCGGCACGCCCGAGTCGGGCACGGGGATCACGACGAGATCGTCGCCGGGCACGACCGGCTGCTCGGCGGCGAGGCGCCGGCCGAACGCCTTGCGGACCTCGTAGACGCTGACGCCCTGGAGGGTCGAGTCGGGCCGGGCGAAGTAGACGTGCTCGAAGATGCAGAGCTTGCGCTGCTCCTGCGCGAAGGGGAACTCGGAGCGCACGCCCTCGGCGCTGATGATCAGCATCTCGCCCGGCGCGACGTCGCGCACCTTGCGCGCGCCGATGAGGTCGAACGCCGTCGACTCGCTCGCGACCACGTGGGCGACGCCGCTCGCGCTCGCCATCTCGCCCAGGCAGAGCGGCCGGATCGCGCGCGGGTCGCGCACGGCGATGAGCTCGCGCTCGGTCAAGAAGAGCAGCGAGTAGGCGCCCTCCACCTCCATGAGCGCCTCCGCGATGCGATCGCGCAGCGCTTCCTTCTTGCTCATCGCGATGAGGTGGACGATCGACTCGGTGTCGCTCGCGGTCTGGTAGATCGAGCCGCGCGCCTCGAGCCGATCGCGCAGGGCCTCATGGTTCGTGAGGTTGCCGTTGTGCGCGACCGCCAGCGAGCCGCGCGCGTAGTCGACGCCCAGCGGCTGCGCGTTCTTCAGGTGCGAGCCGCCCGCGGTGGAGTAGCGGACGTGGCCGATGGCGCGCTCGCCGGGCAGCGTCGCGAGATCGGACGGAGCGAAGCCGGACTGCACCCGCCCCATGGCGCGGTGGCCGAAGAGGCGCTCCCCGTCGCTGCTGACGATACCCGCTGACTCCTGCCCTCGATGCTGGAGCGCGTGCAACCCGAGGTAGGTCATGTTGGCCGCCTCGGGGTGGCCAAAGATTCCGAACACACCGCACATGCCGCCTATCTAGTACGAAAACGGTGCATGACCCACCGTCATGGCGATCTCTCGTCAATGATGAGGCGGCCGAGCGCCGGCGCAGGCGGGAGGTGGACGCTGGTGCGAGATCGGAGCGCAGGCAGGCCTCGAGGCCGCTCCGGTTGAAAGGTAAGGCGGTTAACGAACATCCGGCGGGCACGGCGATGGTGCTTCGCCGGATTCCGCCGTGCCCCGCTGCTGGACAAGCGCCTCGCGCGGCGTCCAGGCGGCTCCCGTCATTTCGGGATGTTCCAGAGTTTCTCGATGATCTTGGTCTCCATGGCGTCGCCGTGACACGTGCCGCACTCCATGTCCTCCTTGTTCGCCCGGGAAACCTTGTTTTGGTACTCCTCCTCCATGAACGCCTGGAGGGCCTTCTTGTCCTTGCGGTTCAGGACGTGCTCGTTCCCGGCGTGGCAGCTGTCGCAGAAGAGGGTTCCGCCGCTCTCGCTGCGGAGCGGCGCCACGAAGTTGCGCCACATCTCGCGGGCGACCTTCATGTTCCGCGTCTCTTTCTTGAAGTCGCCCTCGACGTGGCAGCCCTCGCAGGTGTCGTAGCCGAGCGCCTTCTGGAGCAGCGGCATCACCTTCTTCTTCTGCCCCGCCGGGAGCTTCTCGAGCGCGGGGATCTTCTTGAGGTTGATCCCGATCTTCTTCAGATCCGCCTCGAACTTGGTCGCCTGGAGCGGCGTCGACTTGGCGGGAGCCGCGGGCTCCTCCTGGTGCTCTTGCGCCTCCGCGTCCTTCCCCGGCTTCGCGGGCTTCGCCCCCTCGGCGTCGGCGGTCGCCTTGCCCTCGTCCGGGCTCGACTCGCCGTCGAAGTCGTTCTTGTCCGCCGCCGTCTCGGGCGGCGGCGTGCTGGAGCCGCAGGCTCCTGCGAAGGCGCCCATCCAGAGCGCGAGGGCGAGCGCTGCGTGCTTCATTCTGGCTGCCATGGTCCTCCAAGGAACGTTGAGTTCGAGCCGAACGCCGCCCCCCGTGCGGCAGGCCGCGCCGCGCTGGCGCGCGCGCCCACGGTCGCCGGGCGATCTGGCCGGCACTCTACTCGAATTTGCCTGAGACGGAGAGGAACGTGAGCTTGTTGTTCGTCTCGCGGAGCCGCTGGACGAGCATCCTGACGACGTTCCAGAGGACCTCGTACGCGAGCTCCTTGTGCAGGAAGAGCAGGTCCTCGAACGCGTCCTTCGACACGGTGAGCAACCGGCAGCGCTCGTGGACGCGCGCGTCGGCGGAGCGGGGGGCCTCGTCGAGCAGCGCCATCTCGCCGAACACGGCGCCCGGGCCGAGCACCGCGAGCGCCTCCTCGCCGATCCCGGCGATCTCCCGGCTGATCCGGACCTTGCCTTCGAGCAGGATGTAGAGCTTGTCGCCCGGATCCCCGTGCTGAAAGATCTTGGTGCCGAGGGCGTGCGTCTCTTCGCTCGCGACGCGTGAGATGAGCTCCAGCGCGGCCGGGGTGAGGCCCTTGAAGAGAGGGACCTTCGAGAGCTGCTCGATCCGTTCGGGGACGATCACAAGCCGCCGGCGAGGATAACCGAGGCGGAGGGCGCGGAGCGAATTTAAAGGGAGCTCGCGGCGAGCGGCTAGCGCGTGAACGTCACCGTGATGGGCGGCGTCGTGGCGGCGATCGAGGCGCCGGAGCGATCTTTGCCGGGGTTGTAGCGGCGGCCGAGCGCGCACATGCGCGCGGAGCGACCGAAGCCGTGGCCAGGATCACTGACGACCTTGACCGAGAGCGGGCTGCCGTCGGGGCGCACCGTGACCATGAGGACGACCTTCGCCTGGTCGATCTGGTCGACATCGGCCTCCGGAGGGAAAGGACAGTTCCAGTTGCTGCTGCCGATCAGCCCGGGCGGCGCGGAGCGGTCCGGCCCCGCGGGCGGCGGGGGCGGGACGGGGTCGCCCGTGCCCTTGCCGCCCACGACGCCCCCGACCTTCGCGTTCGGGTTGAACGTGGGGGTCTTCGCCGTGCCCGCGCCGGCCACCTGGCCGTAGCCGACGCCCTGCCCGTCGCCGCTCGCGATCCCGCGATCGGTCATGTCGAGGACCTCGTCCGGATCCGGCTCTTTCGTCAGGACCTTCGCGGCCGCGGCGGCGGCGGGGGGCGGGTCGTACGGGTCGTCCTTGGGCGGCGGGGTGTTCGCCTGGGGAGGCGGCGCGACCTTGGGGACGGGCTCGGGCTCGGGCGCCGGCGGCGGCGGCTCGGGCTCCGGCGGCTTGGGCTGCTCGACCTTCGGCGGCGGGACGTCGACCTCGTAGATCGCCCAGAGGTAGTCGTGGATGCCGGCGCGCATCTCCCCGACCACGTGCCGCATGTCGCGCAGCGACCCCGAGACGATGGCCCGGGCCGATGCCGCGCCGTGGCTCGTGACCGCCAGCGTGACCCCGAGAAAGGCGCCCACGCGCGACGCGCGGTCGCCGAGGGCGAGCACCGCGGCGAGCGGATCCGCGCCGCGCCGGCGATCGGCGGCGCGGCCCGGCGCGCGCGAGGCGAGGGCGGGCGAGGGATCGCGGGATCCCCCGGGATCGGCGCCGCCGCGCTCGTCCCGGCGGCGGCCGTCGTGGACCGCCCCCGCGGCGCGATCGCTCGTGACCTGGCTCATAAGGTCTCGCTCGGCGCGCTCACGGCGCGGGGCTCGGGGTTGCGGGCGCGGGGGCCGCCGGGGCAGGCGCGGCAGGGGCGCCCGGCGCCGTACCCGGGGCCGCGCCGGGCTCGGGCGCGATCGGCGTCACGCCGAACGCGATCTTGGAGACGCCGGCCTGCTTCAGCAGATCGAGCGCGCGGATCACCCGGCCGTGCGGGACCGTCGTGTCGGCGCGGATCACGGCGCGGAGCTCCGGGTTCTTCGCCTGGGCCTCGCGCGCGATCGGCAGGATGGCGTCCTCGCTCGCGAGCTTCTTGCCGTCGGCGAGCGTGTCGCCGTTCGCGTGCAGCTCGAGACCGAAGATGAGCTGCACCTCCTGCCCCTGCGCCGCCTTCGGCAGATCGAGGGGGAGCGACTGCGAGACGATGATCTTGGCCGTCACCATGAAGATGATGAGGAGGACGAGGGTGATGTCGACGAGCGGCGTGACGTTGATGCCGCTGATCATCTCGTCATCGTCGTTGCGGCTCATGCCGGCCATCAGCGCTCCTCCTCGCCCGCGCCGCCCTTCTTGTGCTCTTCCTGCCGCGACGCCCTCGCGGCCTTGCCCCGCGGCTGCTCGACGGCGGCGGCGGGCGCGGCCCCGGCGAACGCCGGATCGATCTTGAGGTGCGCGAGCAGGACGCGCGTCAGCGCCTCGGTGTTGGCGAGCGTCGACTTGATCATGCGCTGGAAGAAGTTGTTCGCGGCGACCGCCGGGATGGCGACCGCGAGGCCGACCGCGGTCGCGACGAGCGCCTCGGCGATGCTCGACATGACCGCCTGCGGCGCCATGGCCTGCGACGTCGCCTGCGCCACGGGCGTCTTCGCCGCCTGGCCGAGCGCGTCGAAGGCGCCGACGACGCCGATGACGGTGCCGAACAGCCCGATGAACGGCGCGTTGTTGCCGAGCGTGCCCAGGTAGGCGAGGCGCCGCTCCAGCTTCATGCGCTGGAGCGCCGCGGCGCCGGCCATGGCCTCCTCGGCCGCCTCGGGGCCCTGGTGCGCCACCGCGAGGCCGGCCGCGACGACCGCCGCCTCGGCCGAGGGCGAGGCGTCCATCCGCCGCCGCGCCGCCTCGATAGAATCGTCGAGGGACGCCTTGAGATCCCGCGCGAGGACGGTGAGGTCGTCGCGGAGCGACCAGAAGAACCAGGCGCGCTCCAGGATGATGGCGACCGAGACGACGCTGAGGGCGATCATCAACCACATGACCCAGGCGGCCCCGAATCCGACCATGATGCGCTGCAGCCACTCGACGAGGTTCATCTTGTTCCTTGGTGCCTTTCCGATGGGGGGTGGGTGGGTGCCGCGCTTCGAAGACCAGTTACGGATCGACGGCGGGCTGCCCTTCCTCGACTTCGTCCTCCTCCGGAGGAGGGGCGCTCGCCGCCCCAGGCCTGCCGATGGGGGGCCGGGGGGCGGAGGCGTCGACGAGCCGGAAGACTCGCCCAAGGACGGTCGTCGCGTAGCCGCCCTTCGGTAGCACAAACGAGACGACGATTCCGTGCCGTACATCCGGATCGTCCGCGGCTTCTCGCGTGGTGGCTCTCACCGCCGCGTCCCCGGCGGTCGCCTCCATGGCGGACACCTCGAGGTCGTCCACCTCCAGGCGCAGCGGGCGCCGCGTGCCTTCTCCGGCGTGGGCGAACGCGTCGAGCTTGCGAGGGTCGCCGATCGCCGCCGTGAGCACCTCGCGCTCCAGCGCGCCCGGGGCGCCCTCGGGCCAGCGCATCTTCCGGCCGAACATCGGGCCCGTCGCCGAGATCGCGAGCGCGGCGGCGCGCGCCTCGGCGTCCGCGAGCTCCGGGCCCTCGAGCGGCACGAGGAACAGCCCGCCGCTGTCGCGCTTCTTGGCGAGATCGCCGGGGAGCACGGCGCTCCAGGTGCCGTCCGCCTCGCGGCGCGCGAGCACCTCGTTGAACCAGAGCGACTGGAGCGCCGAGAAGAGCAGCCGCTGCTCGCGCTTGTCGCGGGGCCCGCGCTCCCGACCCGAGATCCACGCGAGCGCGCGCTCGGGGTTGTCGCCGTTCCTTCCGAACCGCTGAGGCCCGAACGCGTTCGGCACGCCGGCGCGGCCGATCTCGGCGAGGCGGCGCTCGGCGAGCGGGAGCGCCGCGGGGGCGATGCCCCGGAGCGCGATCCGGAACCGGTTGCCAAGGAGGTGCCCCGGCTTGAGCTTGTTGTCGTGGCGTGTGACCGCGAGGACCTCGATCCCGGGCAGCTCCGCCTTCTCGAGCAGGGGCGCCGGATCCTGCGCGAGGGGGAGCTGGAACGATGCGGTCTGCGTGGTGATCGCGTGCCGGTCCTTCATGCCGGCGAAGCCGGCGCCGCCCGGGTCGGCCCCGAGCGCGAGCGCGATGGCCCGGACCGCGTCGGGGGTGTTGCGCCCCGTCTTGCGGAAGGTCACGAACACGTGCTCGCCGCGGCCGCTCGGCGCGTAGGCGGGGAGCTCCTCGACGACGAAGTCGGCGGGGGAGCTCCGGAGCAGGGCCGCGGGAAGATCGTCGGGCGAGCCCGCGGGCGCGGGGAGGTCGCCGCGCGAGCCCGCGGCCGTGGCGCCCGCGTCGGGCGGGGCGGTGGCTGTCATGGGAGCGGCAGCGTGACCGAAATCGCCCGCTCGTCCAGCGTCAGCAGCGCGCGCACGCAGCGGCGCGCACACGCGCCTCCGGGCCCGCCTCCGCGAGCTGCGGCAATTTGCCCGCCGCGCCGGGGATCGGCTATGGCCGGAAGCTCGCCCCGGGTCTGGGCCTCTCCGCGATGCGATCGCCTCTCCCGCCTCACCCCCTCGCGCGCCGGCCCGTCCTGTCGCTCGCGCGCTCGCCGCTCTTCGCCGCGGGCGTCGCGGCGCTCGGCCTCGCGGTCCTCGGGCTGCCGAGCCCACGGCCGGCCGCCGCCGCGCGCGCCGCGTGCCCCGCAGGAATGGCCTCGGTGCGCGGGACGTTCTGCATCGATCGCTTCGAGGCGAGCACCGTCGAGCTGCTCTCCGGCGGCGGAAAGCGCCGGCACTCGCCGTTCGAGCCGGTCGGCAAGCTGAAGGTGAAGGCGGTGAGCCGGCGCGGCGTGAAGCCGCAGGCGTACGTCAGCCGGGATCAGGCCGAGGCCGCCTGCCAGAACGCCGGCAAGCGGCTCTGCACGGACGACGAGTGGGTCACCGCGTGCAAGGGCAAGCGGGCGACGGTGTTCCCTTACGGACGCGAGCGGGAGCGCGGCGCCTGCAACGACAGCGGCGTCTCGTCGTTCAACCGCTACTTCGGCCAGGGGGGCGAGGCCCCGCAGTCGGCGTTCACGTGGGCCAACATGAACGACGACCGCCTGAACCAGCTCCCGGGCACGCTGGCGCCCGCGGGCGCGTTCCGCCGCTGCAGGAGCAGCTTCGGCGTCAACGACATGGTGGGCAACCTGCACGAGTGGACGAGCGCGCCGCGCGGGACCTTCCGCGGCGGCTACTACCTCGACAGCGCCAAGCACGGCGACGGCTGCGAGTACAAGACCACCGCGCACTCGCCCGGGTACCACGACTACTCGACCGGCTTCCGCTGCTGCAAGTGACGCGGCGCAGGCGCGCCCGCAGGCCGCGCGCTGCGCCCCGGGCTACTTGGGTATGGGGGGGCGTCCGCCGCCGGCGCCGCCGGACATCGGCCCCTGCACCGTCGTGCACTCCTCGTCGCCGGTGTCGACCGTGGTGACGTCGTAGCAGCAGAGCTCGCCGTCGAAATCCGCCTCGCTGTCGATGGACTCGATGGAGCTCACGCAGCCTGGGTTCTCGAAGAACACGCGCGCCTCGTCGCTCGACGGGCACGCCCCTTCGAGCTCTGTCCAGTGGAAGCAGGCCCGCTTGCCGCAGCCGGCGGAGCCGGCGACGAGGAGGGCGGGGGCGACGAGCGCGACGAACAGCGGGCGGGGGCGGGCGATGCTCATGGCGATCTCCTCATGCGGCGCCCGCGCACCCGCGCGGAGGCCTCGGCGATCAGAGCTCGTGCGGCATCAGGTCGCGCGGGCTCCTGAAGTACTGCAGCGGCGAGTAGGCGAGCAGGTTCGAGACGCGGGACGTGTAGATGCAGGCGTACTCCTCGACCTGATCGCCGAAGCTGGACGTCTCGTTCGCCTCCTTGAGCAGCGAGCCCCAGTAGGGGTGGAAGCGGCGGGCGATCTCGCGCTCCAGCTTGCCGACCTCCGCGTCGACGGCCCGGAGCTGGCCGCGGATGCGCTCGACCGCGCGCTTGGTGCGGCCCCGCTCGGCCTCGTAGAACGACGTCGCGTAGTCGATCCGGACGTGCTCGCCGTTCGCCTCCGCGAGCAGCGGCGCTCCGCCCCCGTTGGTCGCGCCGTTCCTCTTCTGCTGCTCCTCTTCGATCTTGCGGGTGAGGTCCTTGTAGCGCTGCTGGTAGAACCGCAGCTGGTCCTCGAGCTCCTCGCGGCGCCCCTCGAGCAGGGCGCTCTCCATGTGCTCGCGGCGGCAGGACTCGTGGGCGGCGACCTCCGCTTCCATCTCCTGGATGATCATCGCCGTGCGCCACGCGCTCTCCTTCTTGGAGCGGAGGATGTCGCCGTAGATGTGATCGCCGACGTAGAGGACCCGATCGCCGGAGATGTTCAGGAACTTCTCGAAGTCGTTGAGGTTGCCGCCCTCGTAGATGGCGCCGCGCTCGAGCGGCGCCGTGGCGGGTCGGGGCTCGGCGCCGTCGCGGATGAGCAGCGGGCGGCGCTCCTGGAAGAACGCCGGCTTCTGCGCGGCGACGACGATGACGTCGAAGTAGTGCCGGAAGCTCGGGTACTCGGGCATCGCGTCCCCGAGCAGGTACGTCATCATCTTCTCGGTGAACGGCCAGCGCGAGTTCGTGAGCAAGAAGAGCTTCTTGCCCGCCGAGCGGAACTTGTGGAGCGTCTGCGCCAGGTTCGGGTCCCGCTCGACGAAGCGCGGCAGGTCGGACAGGACGACATCGAGGATGGTGCCGTCCCGGTGCGCCTCGTCGATGCACTCGCGGATGTCGGTGAACAGCCGCGCGTAGTCGAGCGCGACGCCGCGCTCCTCGAGGGCGTCGACGATGCCGGCGTAGAGCGTGGCCTCGCTCAGCGCGTAGAGCGTGTCGATCCAGTGGTAGCGGGCGGTGTTCGGCCGGATCTTGCGGTGCTGGTAGAGCGACCGGAGCTCGTCCTTCGTGAGCTCCCGGAGGCCGTGGTACCCGCGCTGGACCACCTTGAACCGGTCCATCTTGAGCACGTGGCCGAAGCGCTTGTCGATCAGCAGGCCGCGGATCGGGAAGTGGATCGGATAGCGGAGGCGCCGCAGGAGCTCCTCGGGGTAGCCTCGCGCCGCGAGCTTCGTGACGGTCCCCTGGATCGAGAGGTTGTCCATCTCGGTCTGGTTGTAGATCGCCAGGGTGTAGTCCATGTCGAAGCCGACCCAGTCGATCCCCGCCAGCTTGAGGTTGCGGTTGACGAAGACGCGCCGGGTCCGTGGGATGCGCGTGGGCTCGGTCTGGGGATAGAGCCCTCCGAGGGGGAGCTCGAGCTGCTCGAAGAACACAGTGGG
The DNA here is from genome assembly GCF_051521375.1 of Sorangium sp. So ce693. NCBI lineage: Bacteria > Pseudomonadati > Myxococcota > Polyangiales > Polyangiaceae > Sorangium > Sorangium sp. So ce693. Next base: position 6,515,235 of record NZ_CP150347.1, on the reverse strand, counting down.
TCGACTATGGTATCCCACCCGGGGGGGCGTACAAAGGGCGCCTCGGCGACGAACGCGCGTCTCGCGCTGCGCGGGGGGCGTCGCGTGGTCTGGCGCCGCGCAGCGTCGAGTCGGGTCAAGTCATGTACGCTTGCACGGCGTGTGCCCCCGAGCGACATGCCCCCCGGGTCGTCCGCCCGGCGACGCCCGTCGGGGCGATCGCGCGAGCGCGCAGGGAGCCGTCGACCCCGAGCTGCCTTCCGCCCTCGGCGCGCGTCTTCACGACGCGCGCGCGGCGCACCCGGGTGCGCCGCGCCAAACAACTGCGCTATGGTGCCGCCCGCCCCGTCCCGTCCTGTGCGATCGAGGAGACGGCTCCTCATCCGTCACCGACGGGCTCCTTGCCCGATGCTTTTTGCAGCGCCCCAGCCGATCTCCCGCAAGCCTCCCGCCCAGCGTCCCACCTCGTGGTGGCTCACCATGCTGCGCCGCCGCGCGGAGCGGATGTACGAGGAAGAGCTCGACCTCTCCCGGCCGATCCCGTGGGAGAGCGAGGGAGAGCGCCAGGCCGCGATCGCCTTCTTCAACGCCGCGTTCCGCGCCGAGGAGTCCGGCCTCATGCAGGCGCATGCCCTGGCCGACGAGGTGAGCGGCTGGGACCCCGAGCTCGGCGAGTGCCTGCGGCTCTACGGCGACGAGGAGGGGTGGCACCGCGAGCTGCTCACGAAGTTCCTCGCGCACATCGGCGGCGAGGTCCGGCCGATGGGCCGCGTCACCGGCACCTTTTATCGCCTGTACGGCCGCGCGAGGCGGGTGGAGACGATCGTGCTCACGAACCTCATGTTCGAGACCATCGGCGCGACGACCTACCGCCTCGCGCTGCGGGAAGCCCGGTACCCGGCGGTGCGCCAGATGCTGACGATCCTGACGCGCGACGAGTCGTTCCACGTCCCGCTCAACGTCCACTTCCTGCGCGAGGCCCTGAAGCGCAGCCCGCCCTCGATGCGGATCAGGCTGCGCGCCATCTACACGACCCTCTTCGCGGCGCTGCTCGGGTCGGCGGCCGCGAGCCGCCGGCGCGCGCTCGCCTTCGACAGGATCCCTTTCCAAGTGCTCGCCAGCGCCTACGCCGAGCACCTCGGGCGGCTCTTCGTCCACGAGAGCGACCTCGACTTCGCCCCGCCGGAGCTGCTCCTGCGCCTGTTCGGGCACAGCCGGCGCGCGCTCGCGTCGTCCGAGGACCCGTCGTCCGTCAGCGTGCTCTCGGCGGAAGCGGCGGTCGATCGCGAGCGCGTCGTCGTGACGGCGCTCGGGGACGCGCGCCGCCCCCACGCGCCTCGCGGGCCGCGGGAGAAGCCGCCGAGCGCCCCCGCCGTGGCGCGGGATGCGGGGCGCCGGAGCTGACGGACGCTGACATCGCGCGCTGACATTGCGCAAATGGCGTGGATGGCGTGGATGGCGTGGATGGCGTGGATGACGTGGAGATGGCGCGGAGCGCTCATCGCGGCGCGCACGGCGAGCTTCTCTCCGGGGCATTGTAAGCAGTACACTTGAAGCTCCGGCGCCGTGGGGTCCGCGTGGGGCGGGCGGCTGAGGCGTGGCGGGGCGTCGATGGCAGGCAAAGAGCAGCGCCGGAGCGGTCCAGAGAGCAGCCCCGGCACGAGGAGCAGCGAGTCCGCGGAGCGCGCGCTCGCGCCGCAGGAGCCGGCCGCGCGGCCGTGGGCGCTCGCCCATGAGGAGGATGAGGCGAGCGCGGTCGCGCAGATGCGGCACGAGATCCGGGCGCTGCTCAGCGGGATCGTCGGGTTCAGCAGCCTCTTGCTCGACAGCGAGCTCGACCCGGAGCAGCGCTCCTGGGCGCGGCGCATCCGGAGCAGCGGCGACGCGGTGCTCTCGATGGTCGACGATCTCATCTCGCTCGGCCAGCCGGACGGCCGCGGGCCGCACGTCGATCACGCCGACTTCGATCTGCGCCGGGCGATCGAGGACGCGGCGGAGCTGCTCGGCGATCGCGCGCATGACGACGGGACCGAGCTCGTGCTCGACGTCGACCCGGACGTGCCGGCGGCGGTGCGCGGAGATGCCGCGCGGCTGCGGCAGATCCTGCAGAACGTCGTGGCGACCGCGATCGGCGCGGCGCCCCGAGGCGAGGTGCTGGTGCGCGCCGCGCTGGACGCGGCCCGCAACGACGAGGCGAAGGGCAGGCTCGACGCCGCGCCCGAGCGATCGCGCGCGCGGGTGCGCTTCGATGTGCGCCTCACGGGCGGGGCAGGGCGCGCGGACGGCGCGGCGGCGCCGGGCGCGTCGGGCGCGCCGGCCGGGGGAGCGCGGCCTGCGCCCGGGCGGGATCTCGGCGTGGCGTCCGGGTTGGCCATCGCGAAGCGCCTGGTCGTCGCGATGGGCGGCGAGCTCTGCGAGCCCGCGGACATCGATGCGCGCCGGCATGGGATCTCGTTCGCGCTGCCGTTCGAGCGGCGCGCGCGCGGCGCGGAGCGCGCGCTCATCCCGCGCATCGACCTGCCCGGGAAGCGGGTGCTCGTGGTCGACGACAGCGGCTCGGTGCGCCAGGTGGTGCGAAAGCTGATCGAGGAGCTCGGGCTCGCTTGCCGCACCTCGGGCAGTGGCGCCGCCGCGCTGGCCGCGCTGCGCGAGGCGGCGGACGCCGGCGCCGACTACGACATGGTGCTGATCGACCTCGAGCTGGCCGATCTCGACGGCCTGAGGCTGCTCCAGCACATCAAGGCGGACCCCGCGATCGCGCCCGTTCGCGTCGGCCTCATGACCTACCCCGGCAGGGAGGCGCCCAGCCGGGCCGAGGTCGACGCCGTGCTCATCAAGCCGATCCGGCGCGCGCAGCTGCACTCGAGCCTGCGGCTGCTCGCAGGGCTGCCGCCGGAGCACATGTCCGCCGGGGCGCGCGCGCACCCGCCGAGGTCGCCGCGAGCGGCGGCCTCATCGAAGCCGCCGAGGCAGGACGAGGGCGACCGCGCGCGGCGGCCTCCCGGCGCGGCGTCGCGGTCCGGCGCCTACGAGGCCGCCCACCTCGACGGCGCGCCGCCGAGCGTGGAGCTCGCTCCGCCGACCCTGGTCACTCCCTCGCCCCCGTCGACGTCGAAGCGCGGCCAGCCCGCCTCCTCGCGGACGCGGGGCGGGCTGCGCGCCGTCGAGCCCGACGTCGTCACCGAGGTGATCGAGCTCTTCCTCACGGAAGCCCCGACCCGGGTGGCCTCGATGCGCGAGGCCGCGGCGCAGGGCGCGCTCGGCGAGCTCGAGCGGCTCGCCTGGGCGCTCTACGAGAGCGCCGACGCGCTCGCGGCCTTCAGCCTGAAGGAGCTCTGCGCGCGGCTCGATCGGGAGGCCCGCGCGGGGACGCTCGAGAGCGCGACGGAGGCGGTGCGGGCCATCGGCCGGGAGGTCGAGCGCGTGCAGTCGTCGCTCGCTGCGGAGCTCAAGAAGCGCGGACCTCGATGAGCCGGGTGGGGCGTCCGTTCAGGTGAAGCCGACGAGCCTCGAGCTCATCTCCCAGAGCCGCGAGGCCGCCTCGGCGTCGGTCGCCATTCCCTTGAGCGGCCTCGCCCTGGTCCGCTCGAAGAAGGCGGGGCTCCCGGTGGGCGCCGTGTCGGCCAGGATCGCGAGGAGGTTCGCGGCGGCCTGCGCCGGGGTCGCGCCCACGACGTCGATCAGCGCCTTGAGGACGCGCGATGTCCCCTCGAACAGCCCTGAGCGCACGAGGCCAGGGTAGTAGCAGAGCACCTGGGCTCCGGTGCTCGAGAGCCTCTCCGAGAGGCGGCGCGCCGCGAGCACGAGCGCGAGCTTCGACCGCGCGGAGGCGGAGAGGAACGAATAGGAGCGCTTCGACATGAGATCGTCGAAGTCGAGCCGGATGCTGTCCACCGGCGCGACCATGTTGACGACGCGCGCGTCGCGCGCGGCCTTGAGCCGGTCGAGCAGCAGGTTCGACAGCAGGAAATGCGACAGGTAGTTCACCTGGAACGTCATCTCGAGGCCGTCGGCCGACTCCGCTCGTTCACGCAGGAACACGCCCGCGTTGTTCACGAGCAGGTGAACGACCCGACACCGGTCGGCCACCTGGCGGGCCGCCGCGCGTACGGAGGCGAGCCGGCCGAGGTCACACTCGATGAGGCTGACCTCGCCCAGCGCCTTCAGCGCGGCGAGCTTCCTCGCGCCGTCGGAGCCGGTCCGGCGACAGAGCACGGTCACCCGGGCGCCCTGCCGCGCCAGCGCGGATGCCGTCGCGAGCCCGATCCCCGAGGTGCCCCCCGTGATCACGGCGACTTTCCCCCTCATGCTCCCCGCACCCCCCATCCCCCGTCTCCTCGTCCTCGTCCATCTCATCGCCTGCGGTGGGCCGGTCACAAAGCTCCGGGAGCTCGCTGGGACAGGCGCACGCGCTGGACGGACGTCGATGCGCCGGCGGGCGCGGTGCCTGTCGAGAACCCGAGAGAGGAAGAGTCGTCGCCCGCCCGCGACACAGGTACGACCGTGCGTTCATCACGTCAAGAAAGCTTTGCGCGATGCAGCACAGTGGCAAAGAAAACCATGTTCCATGGTTTTCCGAGGCAGGAGGCCGATCTGTCCACGTCACAGCCGTGCACGTGGACCGCGCTTGAGAAGCGCCTGGCGAGGAGCGTCAGGGGGCTTTCGTCTCTTCGAAGACGCGCAGGCCGTACTTCTCGAGACACCAGAGCACGCCGATGACCAAGCTCCGCTTGTCGTCCACGAACGACGGCTTCTTTCCCTCGAAGTAGTGGCCCACGAACTGGAAGCCCCAGCCCGTCGTGAACATCGCGGCCGCGAGCGGGAGGCCGATGAGCGTCGCGCCCACCGGGAAGCTCGCGACGATCAGCGGTATGCCGACCTGGTGACACGCCTGGTTGCGTGGATCCTGGTGGTCTTCCTTGTACCGGCGGAGCACCTGTGTCCATTCGGCGTTGAGGCGGAGCATACGACCTCCTTACCATGCGGACGCCCCGCGCGGCGCCCCCGGCCTTCGACGAAAGCGCGCGCGGGCAGCGAAAACGCCGAAAACGCCCGTCGGCGGCGCGGACACGCGGCGAGGCGAGCGCTAGGCGGACTGCTCGCCCCCGCGCGCCTTCGTCGAAGGCCGGGGGCGCCGCCGCTTCCCGGTTGCCGTTGGAAGGAATGAGGCGTAGTTGGGCAGTGTGAGCGGTTACAGGACCGGCCCCATGGCGACGACCGCGCCGCTGTCCATCAAGACAGGGGAGCTCCTCCAGGGCGCGCGCTCGGAGAAGCGGCGTGTGCTCCTGCTCGTCTACCATCATGACGGCGTCGAGATGGCCCCGATGAACCCCGGCGTCGGCGTCGTCGTCGGCAGGGAGCCCCCGGCCGACGTGGTGATCCGGGACAGGAGCATCTCGCGGCGGCACGCGCGCTTCACGCTCGTGGGCGGCGAGGTCGTGGTCGAGGACCTCGGCTCGCGCAACGGGACGCGCATCTCAGGGCAGCGGGTCGAGAGCGGCGTGGTCAAGGCCGGGGACGAGGTGCTGCTCGGCGGCATCGTCGCGTCGGTCCACGTGCTCTCCGGGGGCGAGATGCCCCCGTTCGGCCTGGAGGGCTCCGACGCGCTCCGCTTCGCGCTCCAGGCCGAGATCGTGCGGTCCAGGTTCTTCGGCCGCAAGTTCGCGCTCGTCGTGGTCCGCTCGCTCGGCGCGCAGGCGAGCCACCTCCGCCACTGGGGGCTCCGCGTGCGCGAGGCGCTGAGGCCCGTCGATCGCGTCGCGTTCTACAGCGCCGACACCCTCGAGATCCTGCTCCCCGAGGTCACCCCCGAGCTCGCCGAGGAGCTCGCGAAGGCGATCGTCGCGCGCCGCGAGGGTGAGCCCGTGCTGGTCTCGGGGGTCGCCGTGTCCCCCGACGCCGCGACGTCCATCGACAAGCTCATCGAGGTCAGCCACGAGGCGTCGCGGAGCGCCACGCCCGCCGAGCCCGTGCGCCTCGCGCCTCCGGAGGGCGCGCTGTTCTACGTCGCGCCGAAGGTCGACAGCACCCGGCCGCCCGACGAGGCGGGCCCGCCGGGCGCGCCGCCGGAGAGCCAGTGGGAGGCCGACGGCCACCTCCTCGCGACCAAGAGCCCGCTCATGCGATCGCTCGTCGAGGTGGCGCTGCGGGCCGCGCGCTCCTCGATCCCGGTGCTCCTTCGCGGCGAGACCGGGACGGGCAAGGAGGTGCTCGCGAGGTTCATCCACGACCGCAGCCCGCGCCGCGGCGAGCCGCTCATCTGCGTGAATTGCGGGGCGATCCCGGCGCTGCTCGTCGAGAGCACCCTCTTCGGCCACGAGCGCGGCGCCTTCACCGGGGCGAGCCAGCAGCACAAAGGCGTCTTCGAGGCGGCCACCGGCGGCACGGTCCTGCTCGACGAGATCGGCGAGCTGCCCGCGGCCGCGCAGGCCGCGCTCCTGCGCGTGCTCGAGACCAAGCGGGTGACGCGCGTCGGCGCGACCAAGGAGCTGGAGGTCGATGTCCGCGTGATCGCGGCGACGCACCGCGATCTCGACGCGATGTGCGACGCGGGCACGTTCCGGCTCGATCTGCTCTACCGGCTGAACGCGATGACGCTGAGCATCCCGCCGCTCCGCGCGCGCCGCGACGACATCGCGACGCTCGCGGCGGGCTTCCTGGCGCAGGCGAACTCGGCGAACATCAGCAGGGTCCAGTCGCTCGCGCCCGAGGCGCTGGCCCTCCTGAAGTGCTACTCGTGGCCGGGCAACGTGCGTGAGCTCCGGAACGCGATCGAGCGGGCGGTGGTGATCGCGGAGGGCGAGGCGATCATGGCGCGCGATCTCCCCGAGCGCATCCGCCTGGCGGTGACCTCTCCCAGCTCGCCGCCCACGCCCTCCCGCGCCGTCGACGTCTCGCGCTCGTCCGAGCCCGGCGTCGGGCCGGCCCTCTCCCAGCGCGCGTCCGAGCCGCTGCCCTCGCGCCCGTCCGAGCCGCTGCCCTCGCGCGCGTCCGATCCGGGGCAGGCGGCGGCCCCCACGGTCGGCCTCAAGACGCGCCTGGATCAGATCGAGGCCGAGCTCCTGCTCGAGGCGCTGCGCGCGTCGGACTGGAACCAGACGGAGGCGGCGCGTCGCCTCGAGCTGCCGCTGCGAACGCTCCAGCACAAGATCAAGGTCTACGGCATCAAGAAGCTCGGCTACGGCGTCGCTCGTTAGCCCTCGCCAGGCGGGCGTCCGGCCGCCCGGCCGCCCAACCGACCGATCGCGCGCCGGACGCGCGCCGCTCTCGTCATTTCGCCGAGCTCATTGGGAGAACCCTTCCAGCATGTAGTGCGCCTCGATCCGCTTGAGCGCGAGCACCATCGCGGCGAGCCGCATCGGCAGGCGCTTGCCCATGACGAGCCTGGTCGAGTCGTGATCTTCCGAGCGGCGCGGCCGGTCCTCCGCGATGTCGCAGATCAGGCGGTAGTTGCTCTTGATGGCGCGCTCCAGCCGCGCGTTCACCTCGCCCTCCGTCCAGTGCTCCATGCGCTTGTTCTGGACCCATTCGTAATAGGAGACGGTCACGCCCCCCGCGTTGCCGATGATGTCGGGGATGACGCTGATGCCGCGCTCCGCGAGCACCTTGTCGCCCTCGGTCGTGGTCGGCCGGTTGGCGCCCTCGGCCACGAGCTTCGCCTTGAGCCGCTCGGCCACCTCGCCGGTGATGGCGTCGCCGAGCGCGGCCGGGATGCAGATGTCCGCGTCCACGCTCCAGAAATCGTCCCGCGCGATCGCCTGGGCGCCGCTGTAGCCGGCGACCGACCGCCGGAGGTTCTGCGGGTTCTCGTTGACGTGGGTCATCAGCGCGCCGACGTCGACGCCGTTCGGGTCGTAGATCGCGCCGTCGGCGTCCTGCACCGCCACGCACCGCGCGCCCATCCGGCACAGGATCTCGGCGGCGGCGGAGCCGACGTTGCCGAAGCCCTGCACGATGAAGCGCGCCCCCGCGAGGGAGGCGCCGCGCTGCGCGTACCACTCCTCGATGCAGTACGCGAGCCCCTGCCCGGTCGCCTTGACGCGCCCCTCGGAGCCGCCGATGCGCACGTCCTTGCCCGTGACGACGCCGCGGTGATTGACCCGCTCGCGCTCGCCGTCGCTGTACTGGCGCAGGAGCCACGCCATCACCTCGGCGTTCGTGCCCACGTCCGGCGCGGGGATGTCCACGTTGGGCCCGACGAGCTGCTTCAGCCGGTACATGTACCGGAGCGAGATCGCCTCGAGCTCCTCCTTGCTGTGCTCGCGCGGATCCATGCGAATACCCCCCTTGGCGCCGCCGAACGGGACATCGGCGATGGCCGTCTTCCAGGTCATCTCGGCGGCGAGCGCGTTGAACAGGTCGAGCGACACGGCCTTGTGGAAGCGCAGCCCGCCCTTGTAAGGCCCTCGCGCCTGGTTGTGCTGGACGCGATAGGCCTTGAAGCGCACGAACGCACCGGGCTGGATGCGGTAAAGTCCCTGGTCGCCGAGGCGGATCGCTCCGTCCTGCACGTGGATCGAGCCGCTCCGGAGCGCCTCGGGGCGGAGGATGAGCTTGCCGTTGAAGAGCGGGGTGATCGCGGCCCGGTTCGGGATCACCGACGCAGGGAGCCGCTCGTAGGCCGCGGCCGCCTCTCCGCGGAAGGGGACGAGGCGGTCCTGGAGCTGTGTGGTGATGTAGAAGATGTGCTCGTAGTCGGGCTGCTCGAGCTCCAGCCGGATGCGGGGAGCCAGGCCGATGAGGTCCGCGGCCGTGTGAAACACCGCCATGGATTCGCCGAAGATGTTGGTCTCCGGTTCGCGCTCTAGGAGGGGGGCGTCTTCCATCCCCGTATGCTGCCTCGACCGCGCGGCGGGGGTCCAACGTTTCGCGGGGTCGACCGACGGGCCGCCCGCCTCGCGGGGAGCTGATGTGACTCTCCCCGCAGGTTCGGGCGGATCCTCGTATCGATTCACCACGGCTCGCGGCGGCCGCGTGGCCGTCGCGCCCAGGGAACGACGTCAGGGAAAGCCAGGGAGACCACCTCCGCCGCAGCACCCACCGCCGCCGAAGCCACCGAGCGGCGCGCCGAAGCCGCCGGGGAAGCCGAAGCCGCCGTACGGATAGCCGCCCATGCCGAGCGGCCACCCGAATCCGCCCATGCCCCCCGGGTAGCCGCCGAGGCCTCCCGGGTAGCCGCCGAGGCCGGGGATCCCGCCCATCTGCCCGACCGGGCCGCCGGGCATCTGCCCGACCTGACCAACGGGGCCGCCGGGGCCCTGGAGCGGGCCGCCGGGGCCCTGGAGCGGGCCGCCGAGGCCGCCCTTGCTGATGTCGCCGGGGCCCTGGAGCGGGCCGCCGAGGCCGCCCTTGCTGATGTCGCCGGGGCCCTGGAGCGGGCCACCGGGCCCCTGTCCGACGCCGCCGAGGCCGCCCTTGATGGGGCCCTGTCCGACGCCGCCGGGGCCCTGGAGCGGGCCGCCCTTGATGGGGCCCTGGCCGATGTCGCCGGGGCCCTGGAACGGGCCGCCGAGGCCACCCTTGATGGGGCCCTGTCCGACGTCGCCGGGGCCCTGGAACGGGCCACCGGGGCCCTGGAGCGGGCCGCCGAGGCCACCCTTGATGGGGCCCTGTCCGACGCCGCCGGGGCCCTGGAGCGGGCCGCCCTTGATGGGGCCCTGGCCGATATCGGTCTTGCCCGGCACCCCGGGCGCGCCGATCAGGCCGCCGCCCCGCGTCTCCTCGTCCGTCGCTTCGTCTGCCTCCAACGCCTGCTCACTCGACGCCACGTCGACGTCAGCCTGGTCCGAGTCGGCCTCTTGCGGAGCCACCGCGTCGACCGCGCACCCGGTCATCAACACAGAAAAGAGCATCGCCGCGTGCGCCATCTTCATATCGATTGAGCGAACCATCCGTCCTCCTTCCATGCCCTGCTACGGCCCTCGGGCCCGCGCCGGCATGGTGAACGGCGTGGAGAGCAGGCTGCGTGCCTGACCGCGCGTGTGCAGAGCCTGCCGCGTCGGCGACGGCGAAAGTGCATTGTCTGAATCCACGCCCGGTGAGCGTTCTGCCCCGTTTCGTCGCGCCGGGGAGCCGCCGCGCCCCGCGCGCGCCGACGCCGCCTCGCAGCGCCGATGTGGGAGCCTTTCGAGCGCTGGAGAAAGGCAAATGTCGACGTCCATCGCGGGGCGCCCCCCGCGCGTCGCGCGCGGCGGGACGGCATGAGACGGGGGAGGACGACCCGACTTGCGGCTTTATCGCGCTCGGCAAGCCGCATTTCCGAAGACCTGGTCGATCCCTGCAATCAAGGGCTGCGGAGACTCGACATCTGCGCTCGTCGGCGGCGATGTTCTCATCGCTTGCGGCCATCTGGTCACGCCCTGCTCAGCCCACTTCGGCCGACAAGGGCCCTGTGCGGCGCTCCTCCTGCGGCAACCTCGTCGTCGTCGCGCGCCTGTGCCGCGCTCTGCGCTGCGCCGCGCGTCGCCACGTCGTCCGGAACGACGGCGCGGCCGCCGCCTTCAGCCGCGGACGGCGAGCCTGCGGTGCAGCGGGAGCGGCCGCCTTGGCGAGGCATCCCTGCGCCGCGCTCGGCCGGCTCGACGTGGTTGACAGAAGACGTCTGACCCACACGCTCGGCCGCGCGCGCGAGCCTCGGTGTCAGCGAGGCGCGCGCGCCCACGCCGGGAGACCCGGCGCGGCGTAGCCGTCCGCGGCGCTGCAGGGAAGGGAAAGTCGGCGCGATCACGACCCCTTTGCCTGGCAGGAGCGCATCTCCCGTTGTAGGATTCATTACGCTAAAGGAGTTCGCGCGGCGCCGCTCGGGCGCTCAGGCGCACAGGCGGCGTCCTCGTCATCCTGGCGCGGGCTCATCGACGATCTCGGGCGCTCGGAGCGCCTGTTCATGGAGGCTACGCGCGGTATCCGCGCTGCCGCGGGAGCTCAGGAGAGCTGTTCGCCCGAGGAGCGGAGCCCGCGAGGCAGCGCTTTCCAAGGAGGGGATTGCATGCGCTTCTGCGCGACGCGCGCGGGTTCGTCTTGCCTGGCCGCCAGCATCGCGGCCCTTCTATCGGTCGTCTCGGCGTGCAGCGACCCCTCGCAGAGCTCTGTCGCCCCGCTCGGTTGCGAGGGCGTCGCGCCGCGGACGCCGAGCTGCGCGCCCGGGCACGTCCTCGGCCCCGCGGACGCGTGCATGCCGGTGGGCATCCAGGGGTGCGCCGAGCTGTTCGTGGAGGACGACGGGCTCTGCCATCCATCGATGGCGAAATGCCCTGCGGGGACGATCCCGAAGTTCGATGAGGGCTGTATTCCCGCGGGCATCCCGCGCTGCGCTCCGGAGCTCGCGGGCGACGACGGGCTCTGCAGGCCGGCCATGGCGAGGTGCCCGACAGGCACGTTCGCGACGCCGGAAGCGGGGTGTGTGCCGGTCGACGGCCCCGCCGGCTGCGGGCGCGGGCCGTGGGGGAGCGTCGCGCGCGTGTCCGGGAACGTCTATGTGGATCCGAGCTACTCCGGCGCGGACGGCGACGGATCCGAGGCGAGGCCGGTCACGACGATCGAGGCGGCGCTCGGGCTCGTCGCCGACGGCGGGACGATCGCGCTCGCGGAGGGGACCTACGACGAGCCGGTCGTCGTCACCAAGCCGCTCGAGATCGTTGGCCGGTGCGCCTCGCGCGTGCGGATCCGCGGGGTGAGCTCGACCGCGCGTCCTCCCGCGATCGTGGCCGTGCTCGACGCAGGGGAGGTGACGCTCCGGGGGATCGAGATCGGCGGAGACGGCGCCGGCGTCGTGGCGACCGGCGCGAGCGCCGTGACGCTCGAGCGCGTTCACATCAAGGACGCCATGCACGCCGGCGTCCTGTCGGGCGATGGCGCCCGCGTCTCGGTGGCGCAGAGCTGGATCGAGGGGACGCGCGACGGCGGCGCGTGGGCCGGCATCGGCGCCTTTGCGGACGCCGGCGGCGCGCTCCTCGTGAAGGAGAGCGCCGTGACGGGCAACCGCGCGGCCGGCGTGGCGGCGCTCCAGGCGGGCGCCACGGCGTCCGTGGTGGGCAGCCTCGTCGAGGGGACCGTGTCGACGGGGCGCTACCCGGCGGACGGCCAGGGGATCGTCGTGCAGGACGGCGCCGAGGCGTCGATCGAGAGCACGGCGGTCGTCGGTAACCAGCTGTCCGGGATCCTCGTGGCGGCCAGCGCGTCCGCGACCCTCTCCGGCGTCCTCGTCGAGAGGACCAGCCCCGGGAGCTCCGACCCGCCTTACGGCGTCGGCGTGTACGCGACGAGGCGAGCGCGCGTCGCGATCGACTCGAGCGTGGTCCTCGGCAACACGGAGATCGGCGTCGCCGTCATCGGCGAGGGCACCGCGGCGACGATGACGCGCAGCCTGGTGCAGGGCACGGTGGCGGCCCCGACCGGGTCGCTGCTCGGCGGATTCGGCGTCGCCGTCGCCCGCGGCGCGGCCATGCGCCTCCACGACAGCGCGGTCGTCCGGAACCGCGGCACCGGGGTCCACGTCGGCGACTCGTCCGCCGAGCTGATCGCCGGCGGCAACCTCATCGAAGGCACCGTCGCCGACGGCGGCTGGGGGGACGGCGCCGGGCTGACCGTGGCGGAGGGCCGAGTGACGCTCGCGTCGAATGCCATTCGCAGCAACGAGGGCACCGGTCTGCTCGTGGGATATGACGGGTCCGAGGCGACCGTGACTGGCAACCTCGTCGAGGGGCATGTCGCGCCGGACCGCCGCGCGCCGGTGGGGCAGGGGATCGTCATCCACCGGGGCGCCACCGCCGTGCTCGAGGGGAACGTCGTGAGCGGCAACCGCTCCGTCGGCGTCTTCGCCGGCACGGAGGTCCTCGGCAGCAGGGTCGAGATCATCGGGAACCTGATCGACGGCACCGCGGGCGGCGAATCCGGCGAGGACGACGACGAAGCACACAACGACAGCACGGGCATCGGCGTCGCCGCCGCGGGGTACGAGATCCGCCTCGCCTCGTCCATCGTCCGCGGGAGCCGCACGGCCGGCGTCGTGCTGTTCGCCTCCGAGGCGGAGATCTCGCAGACCGTCGTCGACGGGGTGACCGGTGATCCCCGCGCCGCCCGGGGCAGGCGGCGCGACGAGCTCGTCGCCGATGGCGTCCTCGCGCTCGCCGGCTCCACCGTCGCGCTCGATGACGTGCGGGTGGAAGGCTGTGCGCGCGCCGGCATCCTGTACGACCGGAGCTCGGGTCGCCTCTCCCGGGTTCGCGCCCTGGACAACCGCTTCGGGCTGATCGTGCAGGGCTCGCCCGAACCTGAGCTGAAGCGGGATGACGATAAGGAGAGCGCGTTCCTCGACGACTGCACCGCAGAAGAGCTCTCCGGCAGCGAGCTCCGCGTGCCAGCGTCCGCTCCCCCGCTCCCTTGAGGCGCGCTCGCGGCCGCCCGCCTGCCCCCGCGCCTGCGCGCGAAACATGGATGACATCGAAGGGAGCCTTTCCTGATACGTGGTACTCGCGGCCACCGCGGAGAGGACCAGCGCATCAGGCGTCGAATCGCGGCCCGCACTACGACGCTGAGCGCACCCGACGCTCCGCCCGCGCCCGCCTCCCTGAGGCGGCCTTCCCGCGCCGTTCGCCCAGGGGGTGTCCGCGCTCGCCCTGGAAGCGTGCCCGCCCGTCACCGTCGCGAAGTTGGAAATTTCTGGTCTTGTAATCGCCCGCGGACGTCTGTATAGACCTGCCCCGGACGCGCGTGGACCGCGGCGCACCTGAGGTGCCTGAACCGACGCAGTCCGTGACTGCTTACTTTCTTGCTGCGTCCAAAGAAAATAACAGTGTCAGTGCTTAGGCCATCATTCCTCATGAAGCGTGATGACACCATGAGCATGAGCATGAGACGGAGTTGCTGCTGCGAGACATGACGCGCCACGACATCTCCCTTGAAAACGCGCCTGAGTAAGCGGCGCGAGAACTTGACAGCGACCTCGAATCCCCGTTGACACTGCTGTGCGAAAACGGCTACAGTGCCGACGTCTGGATGCTGGTATGGCGCACTGCGTCGCGGTGTCGAATTCCGGCGAGCCGCTCTGCCGCGTGGTGGCTTCCAGGGAGATCGAGGAGTGGGAGAGGGACGGTGGGCGCTCGGGCGTAACCACGAGGGCCCCGCGAGGAGCATTCTCATGAGGAACTGGTTGTTGCCGCGTCGGACCTTCGTGTTGTCGACGTTGCTGCTTTCGGTCGGTGTCACAGCGGGGTGCGGGAAGACCGAACCGACCAAGGAGTCCACGGGCGGCGCGAGCACGGCGCCGGGCAAGCCCTCGCCGGCCGCCGACACCTTCCTGACCGTCTCGATCGAGCAGCAAGCGTCATGGGTGCGGAACTTCAATCCCCTGCTCGCATCAGGCAACGTTCGCTGGCCAACCGTCGCTGGCATCTACGAGCCGCTCCTCGTTTACAACACGATGAAGGGCGAGTTCACCCCCTGGCTCGCATCGAAGTACGAGTGGGGCAACGGGAACAAGACGCTCACCGTCACGACGCGGCCCGGCGTCAAGTGGTCCGATGGCCAGCCGTTCACGGCGAAGGACGTGGCCTTCACCTTCGGGCTCCTGAAGAAGCACGTCGCCCTCGACCTGCAAGGCGTCTGGAAGTGGCTGACCTCGGTTGAGGCGAAGAGCGACTCCACGGTCGAGTTCACGCTCACGCGGCCGTACGTCCCCGGGCTCGTCTTCCTCGGCCACCAGCCGATCGTGCCGGAGCACAAGTGGAAGGACGTGGCGGATCCGGTCACGTACACGAACGAGAACCCGGTCGCGACGGGGCCCTTCACCGAGGTGAAGACCTTCCAGAACCAGATCTACGAGCTCGGCCGGAACCCGAACTACTGGCAGCAGGGCAAGCCGGCGATCAAGGGGCTCCGCTTCCCGGCGTACCCGGGCAACGATCAGGCGAACCTGGCGCTCTTGAACGGCGAGGTCGACTGGGCCGGCAACTTCGTCCCGGAGATCGAGAAGGTCTACGTCGGCAAGGACCCGACGAATCACCACTACTGGTTCCCGCTCGTCGGCAGCACCGTGTTCGTCTACACGAACACGACGAAGAAGCCCCTCGACGACGCGCGGGTGCGCAAGGCGATCAGCATGTCGCTCGACCGCGAGCAGATCGTCAAGGTCGCGATGAACAACTACACGCGGCCGGCGGACGCGACGGCGCTGAGCGACGCGCACGAGCGCTGGCGCAGCCAGAAGACGGTCGAGGCGGGCGACTGGGTCAAGTTCAACGTGGCCAAGGCGAACCAGATCCTCGACGAGGCGGGTTATGCCAAGGGAGCGGACGGCATCCGCGTGAAGGACGGGAAGCCGCTGCGCTTCGATCTCAACGTCGTCACGGGCTGGTCCGACTGGGTGCGCGCGGCGCAGATCGTCACGCAGCAGGTGAAGCAGATCGGCGTCGAGGCCACGCTGAAGACGTACGACTTCAGCGCGTTCTTCGAGGCGCTCCAGAAGGGCACGTTCGACCTGTCGATGGGCTGGTCGAACGAGGAGCCGACCCCCTACAATTTCTACCGAGACCTCCTCGGCACCGCGACCGCGAAGCCGGTCGGCGAGACGTCGGCGCGCAACTGGCACCGCTTCGGCGCCAAGCAGGCCGACAGCCTCTTCGAGGCGTTCGAGGCCGCGACCGATCCGGCGGAGCAGAAGAAGATCATCGAGCAGCTCCAGGAGATCTTCTCCGAGACGGCGCCCTCGATCCCGCTGTTCCCCGGGCCGTCCTGGGGCGAGTACAACACACGCCGCTTCACGGGGTTCCCCAGCAAGGAGAACCCGTACGCGAAGCTGTCGCCCAACAACCCGCCCGAGTACCTGCTGGTCCTCACCGAGCTCAAGCCGAAGTGAAGTTGGGCGTGACCTGATCCGGAGCGCAGGTTAAAAGAGAGAGCTTCTGTGCGTTACCTTCTGCGACAGCTGGGCTTGTACTTCATCGCGGCGTGGGCCTCGCTCACCCTGAACTTCCTTATTCCGCGCGCCATGCCGGGCGATCCAGCCTCGGCCATGTTCGTGCGCTTCCGGGGGCAGCTGCAGCCGGAGGCGATCGATGCGCTGCGGAAGGCGTTCGGGTTCACGGGTGAGCCGCTCTACAAGCAGTACTTCACCTACCTGAGCCACATCCTGGTCGGCGATTTCGGCACGTCGGTCGCGCACTTCCCCGCGAAGGTGACGGAGGTGATCGCGACCGGCCTCGGCTGGACGCTGCTCCTGTCGGGCGCCGCCGTGCTCGTCAGCTTCGGCCTGGGGACGCTGCTCGGGATCATCGCGACGTGGAAGCGGGGCGGCTGGCTCGACTCGGTCATGCCGCCGGTCCTGATGTTCCTCGGCGCGTTCCCCTACTTCTGGCTCGCGATGGTGTCGCTCTACATCCTCGGGTTCGTGCTCGGGGCCTTCCCGCTGCGCCACGCCTACAGCGACACGCTCTCGCCCGACTGGAGCCTGGAGTTCATCGGGAGCGTGATCTCGCACATGATCCTACCCGCCCTGTCGATCGTCATCGCCACCATCGGCGGCTGGATGCTCGGTATGCGCAGCGCGATGGTCACCGTGCTGTCCGAGGAGTACATCACGATGGCCCAGGCCAAGGGGCTCTCGCAGTGGCGGGTCATGTTCACCTACGCCGCGAGGAACGCGCTCCTGCCCAACGTCACCGGCTTCGGCATGGCGCTCGGCTTCGTCCTCGCCGGCTCGTTGCTCACCGAGATCGTCTTCTCGTATCCGGGGCAAGGTTATCTGCTCATCCAGGCGGTTCGAAACCAGGACTATCCGCTCATGCAGGGGATATTCCTCACCATCACGTTCGCCGTGCTGGGGGCGAACTTCCTGGTCGACGTGATCTACGTGTTTCTTGATCCCCGCGCCCGCGGGCGCTGACGGCTGGGTCCAGGAGAAGCGATGGCTGCGCAACAAGGCAACAGCGGGGGCGGCGGCTCCCGTGCGGCGGGATGGCTCCGCCTGCTCCTCTCGAATCGCAAGGCGATGGCGGGCACGCTCATTGTGCTCTTCTTCCTGCTCCTCTCGCTGCTCGGCCCCTCGATCGTGGGCCAAGATCCGCACGCGTTCGTGGGCATGCCGCACGAGGCTCCCTCTGCCGAGCACCTGTTCGGCACGAACGGCCAGGGGCAGGATGTGCTCGCGCAGACGATCGTCGGCGCGCGGACCTCACTGGCCGTCGGCTTCGCCACGGGCTTCGCCGTGATGGCGATCGGCGCGGCGATCGGCATGGCCGGGGGCTACTTCGGCGGCTGGATCGACAGCGTCCTCTCGCTGTTCACGAACGTGTTCCTGATCATCCCCGGCCTGCCGATGGCCGTGGTCATCGCGGCCTACCTGCCGGCCGGGCCGATGACGATCCTGCTCGTCCTCGTCATCACGGGCTGGGCGTGGAACGCGCGTGTGCTCCGCTCGCAGGTGCTCGCGCTGCGCGACAAGGACTTCGTGTCCGCGGCCCTCGTGAGCGGCGAGAGCAGCGCGCGCATCATCTTCGTGGAGATCCTGCCGAACATGACGTCGCTCCTCATGTCCGGCTTCATCGGCGCGACGACCTACGCCATCGGCGCCCAGGTCGGCCTCGAGTTCCTCGGTCTCGGCGACCTGAGCGCCGTCACCTGGGGGACGAACCTCTACTGGGCGAGCAACAACGCCGCGCTCCTCACGGGCGCCTGGTGGACCATCGTGCCCACCGGCGTGTGCGTCGCGCTCGTCGGGTTCGCGCTCACGCTCATCAATTACGCGATCGACGAGATCTCGAATCCGCGGCTCCGCGCGGAGGGAGCCTGGTCGCGTCTCCTCAGGAGCCGCAAGGTCACGGCGGGTTCGTCAACGCCGGTGGTGAGGACTCATGGCGCCTAGTCCGCTTCTTTCGGTTCAGGATCTCCGGGTCGAGTTCATCACCCCGACAGGTCCGGTGTGTGCGGTCGATAACGTCTCCTTCGACATCGCCCCGGGCGAGGTGCTCGGCCTGGCGGGCGAGTCGGGGAGCGGCAAGTCGACGGTGGCGATGGCCATCATGCGGCTGCTCCGTCCGCCGGCGGTCATCACGGGCGGGCACGTGTACTTCGCCGGGCAGGACGTCCTGGCGATGAACGAGGAGCAGCTCCGAGCCTTCCGCTGGCGGAAGATGGCGCTGGTGTTCCAGAGCGCGATGACCGCGCTCAACCCGGTGCTGACGATCGGCGAGCAGATCGCGGATCCGATCATCGCGCACGACGGCGTGACGCCCGCTCAGGCGATGGAGCGCGCCGCCGCGCTGCTCAAGCTCGTGAACATCGACTCGTCGCGCCTGACCAGCTACCCGCACCAGCTGTCGGGCGGCATGCGCCAGCGCGTGGTGATCGCGATCGCGATGGCGCTCAAGCCGCCGTTCCTCATCATGGATGAGCCCACGACGGCGCTCGACGTGGTCGTGCAGCGGGAGATCCTGCAGCAGATCGCCGAGCTCAAGGAGCGCCTCGGCTTCTCGATCCTCTTCATCACGCACGACCTCTCGCTCATCGCCGAGTTCTCCACGCGCATCGCCATCCTCTACGCGGGCAAGCTCGCGGAGACCGCTCGCGCGAAGGACCTCTTCAGCGATCCGAAGCACCCGTACACGCAGGGGCTGCTCGGGTCGTTCCCCTCGGTACGGGGGCCGCGCCGCAAGCTGCAGGGCATCCCGGGTTCGCCGCCCGACATGCGCAACCCACCCGCTGGCTGCCGCTTCCATCCCCGGTGTCCGCAGGCCTTCGCGACCTGCCAGAACGAGCTGCCCGTCCTTCGTGAAATCGCGCCCGAGCACCGCGGCGCTTGCCACCTCTACTGACGATGACGATGACGCAACCTTCTGTCTCGCCTGTCCTCGACGTGGTGCGCCTGGGGAAGTACTTCCCTGTCGGCGGCGGGCTGCGATCGCAGCAGCTCCGGGCGCTGCACGACGCATCGTTCTCGCTGGCAGTGCGTGAGGTCATCGCGCTGGTCGGCGAGTCGGGCAGCGGCAAGAGCACGATCGCACGGCTCCTCGCGCGGCTGATGCCCCCGAGCAGCGGGCAGATCGTGTTCAAGGGTCGCGACGTGCTGAAGGAGGAGCCGACCCGCGCCTCGCTCGCTTACCGCGGGCAGGTGCAGATGATCTTCCAGGACCCGTTCGGCTCGCTCAACCCGGTGCACACCATCGGCTACCACCTCGAGCGGCCGCTCCTGCTCCACAACAAGGCGCCCACCCCGGCGATCCTCCGGGAGAAGGTGCACGAGCTGCTCAAGACGGTCGATCTGAACCCCCCCGCGGAGGTCGCGCTCAAGTACCCGTACCAGCTGTCGGGCGGTCAGCGGCAGCGCGTGGCGATCGCCCGTGCCCTCGCGGTGGATCCCAGCGTGATCCTCGCGGACGAGCCGATCTCGATGCTCGACGTCTCGATCCGCATGGGCGTCCTGAACCTGATGGAGAAGCTCAAGGAGGAGCGCGGTATCTCCTACCTCTACATCACGCACGACATCGCGAGCGCGCGCTACGTCGCGGATCGCACGATGGTGATGTACGCCGGCCACATCGTGGAGGGCGCGCCGAGCGAGGAGCTGATGCAGCAGCCGGCGCACCCGTACACGAAGCTCCTGCTCTCGGCGGTTCCGGATCCGAACGGCTCGATCCGCGGCGATCTCCCGGCCCGCTCCGGGGCGCCGAAGCTCATCAACCCGCCGCCGGGCTGCCCCTTCGCAGACCGCTGCCCGAGCGTGATGAACACGTGCCGTGAGCAGATGCCGGGGGCCGTCGACGTCGGGTCGGGGCACTGGGTCCGCTGCCACCTCTACGCGCCCGGCTCCGTCATCGCGCCTTCCGCGCTCTACGATCGCAAGGTGCCCGCCTCCGTCGAGGCCGGACCGCTCTAAGGAGAACCACGAACCGACATGCCGTCTCTGAGATTTCCCGACAATTTCGTCTGGGGGACCGCGACGTCCTCCTATCAGATCGAGGGGGCTACGAACGAGGACGGCCGCAGCGAGTCCATCTGGGATCGCTTCGCGAAGACGCCCGGTCAGATCGTCGACGGGACCAACGGCGACATCGCGTGCGACCACTACCACCGGTGGCCTGAGGACATCGCGCTGATGAAGAGCCTGGGCATGATGGCCTACAGGTTCTCGATCG
Organism: Sorangium sp. So ce693; assembly: GCF_051521375.1. Classification (NCBI taxonomy): domain Bacteria; kingdom Pseudomonadati; phylum Myxococcota; order Polyangiales; family Polyangiaceae; genus Sorangium; species Sorangium sp. So ce693. The sequence continues at coordinate 6,495,133 of NZ_CP150347.1, read as the reverse complement.
CGTGGCCGCGCATCCTCCCGAATGGCCGGGGCGCGGTGAACCAGAAGGGGCTCGACTTCTACAGCCGGCTCGTGGACGGCCTCCTCGCGGCCGGGATCGAGCCGTACGCGACGCTCTTCCACTGGGACCTGCCGCAGGTGCTCCAGGACCAGGTCGGGGGCTGGCAGCACCGCTCGACGGCGGATGCGTTCGTGGAGTTCGCCGACGTCATCTCGCGGAAGCTCGGCGATCGCGTGAAGAAGTGGATCACGCACAACGAGCCGTGGTGCACGGCGTTCCTCAGCTACGAGAAGGGGATCCACGCGCCGGGCGGGCGCGATTTCAAGAAGGCCCTGACGGTGAGCCATCACCTCTTGCTCTCCCACGGCCTCGCTGTGCCCGTGCTGCGCCAGAACTGCCCCGGCGCCGAGGTGGGCATCACGCTGAACATGAACTACGCGATGCCCGCGTCGCCGAGCGCCGCCGACTACGACGCGTGCCGCCACTACGACGGGTATTTCAACCGCTGGTTCCTCGATCCGCTGTACGGCCGGCGTTACCCGGCGGACATGATCGAGGACTACATCGCGCTGGGCTACCTCCCTCCGGAGGGGCTGACCGTGTGCAAGCCGGGCGATCTCGACATCATCGCCACGCAGTGCGACTTCCTCGGCCTCAACTACTACTCGCGGGCGGTCCTGCGGAGCAGCAAGGTGCCCGAGGAGCAGAACCTGCCGAGGACGGTGCACGTCGCGCCCCTCTCCGAGCAGACGGAGATGCACTGGGAGGTCTACCCGGAAGGGCTGCGGCGGCTGCTCCTCCGGCTGCACGTGGAGTACGGCGTGCCGAAGCTCTACGTGACCGAGAACGGCGCGGCCTACTCGACCGAGCCCGACAAGGACGGCCGCATCCCGGACACGCGGCGGCTCGAGTTCCTGCGCGATCACTTCGTCGCCGCGCGGCGCGCGATGGACGCGGGGGCGCCGCTCGCGGGGTACTTCGTGTGGTCGCTGATGGACAACTACGAGTGGGATCGCGGCTATTCGCAGCGGTTCGGCATCGTCTGGGTGGACTACGAGACGCAGCGGCGCATCCCGAAGGACAGCGCGCTCTGGTACAAGGGCGTCATCGCTGCCAACGCGGTCGACGACGGCTCCTCGCAGGCGACCTGACCGGCGGCGCGCCGCGGATCACGCGGCGCACCGCTCCAGCCATCTCACGTCACGCGGAGCACCTCGTCCAGGGAGGTGATCCCCTCCTTCACCTTGGCGAGCCCGGCCTCGCGGAGCGGCACGAGCCCTACCCTGCGCGCGGCGTCCCGGTAGGCGCGCTTTCCTGCCCGCGCCTTCACGAGATCCCGCAGGTCGTCGTCGAGCTCCAGCATCTCGAAGAGCCCCATGCGCCCCCGGTAGCCCGTCATGTGGCACGTCTGGCACCCGACGGCGCGCTTCAGCTCGGCGCCCTCCTCGATGAGGACCTTGTCCTCTTCGCCCGTCACGGCGGTCTCGAGCTCGTACGTCTCCGCGCACTCCTCGCAGAGCTTGCGGACGAGCCGCTGCGCGACCACGGCGAGCAGGGCGTTCGCCACGATCCACGACTCCGCGCCGAGGTCCACGAGGCGCGCGACCGTGTCGACAGCGTCGGAGGTGTGCAGCGTCGACAGCACGAGGTGCCCCGTGAGGCTCGCCTGCAGCGCGATCTGCGCCGTCTCGGGATCGCGCATCTCGCCCACCATGATCACGTCCGGGTCCTGCCGCAGGATCGCGCGCAGGCCCGTCGCGAACGTGAAGCCCTGCCTCGGGTTGGTCTGCCCCTGCGTGATGTCGGCGAACTCGACCTCGATCGGATCTTCCAGCGTGACGATGCTCAGCTCGCTCGTCTTCATGACCTTGATCAGCGAGTAGAGCGTCGAGGTCTTGCCGGACCCGGTCGGCCCGCACACGACGATCAGCCCCGAGGGCCGGTCGGCGAGGCGCTCGAGCCGCGGCAGGTCCCCCTCGGAGAGCCCGAGCTTGTCGAGCGCGATGAGCTGGTGGCTCAGCAGCACGCGCAGCACGAGCGTCTCGCCGTGGATCGCGGGGAACGTCGAGGCGCGCAGGTGGATGAGCGGGTGGCCATGGAGCTCCAGGCTGAACTGGCCGTCCTGCGGCAGGCGCCGCTCGGTCATGTCCATCCGCGCGAGCACCTTCACGCGCGAGGTGAGCGACGGCGCGATCTCGATCGGGATCTGCCCCTGCGCCACCATCACGCCGTCGACGCGGTAGCGCACGCGGATGCCGTCGCGCTTCGGCTCGACGTGGATGTCGCTCGCGCCCATCGAGACCGCGCGGCGGACCAGGTGATCGAGCACCTTGACCGCGTCGAGCTCCTCGGACGCCGAGGGGGGGCGGCTCTGGCTCATCGCGCGCCTCCCTTGCCGACGACGTCGATCGTGCGGAGCGAGACCATCTTGAGCTCATCCGAGGGGGGGAACGTCGCCCAGACGCTGACGCCGTAGAGCCCGGGCCGCCCGCGGTCGTCCAGCGGGACCTGGATGTCGAATCGATTGCCGGTCACCTGGAGAGGAATAGGCGTCTTGAAGCCCTTCGGGAAGAACGTCGCGTAGGGGGGCGGGATCGGGTATCCGCCCATCTTGAGCAGCTTCTCCGGCTTGATCGGCTTCCCCGCCTCGACCCGCGAGATCCCGACGCCCGCGATCTTCGCCGGCGCGGCGAGCTCGCCGCCCACCCGGATCCGCTCGCCGATCTTCGCCCGCCTGGGCAGCGGCTGGTACGTCCCGTAGTCGTCGACGAACTCCTGCGCCACGCAGGCGATGTCGAACCCCTTCGCCTTGGCCAGCCCGACCCCGAGCGACGTGTGCGACGCTGTGAGCACGTTGCGCCGGTGCCCGTCGGCCGGGGGCCTCTCGTTCATGAAGGCCTGGTGCACGCGCTCGAGGCTCTCCGCGGAGAAGCGCGGATCCGGATCGAGCTCGCGGGGGATCGCGTCGGCGAAGCAGCCGGCGTTCTCCATCGGGAACCCGTCGCCGCCCGCGGCCGTGTAGCGCTCCTCCGGGACCGAGCCGTCGCTGCCCCAGTGGCCGGTGAAGCCGATCCGGACCATGTCCTCGGCGTGCCGCCGCCCCGCGCGCGCCGCTGTCTCGTCCCACCGGACGGGCGGCAGCTTGTGCGCCGCGCGATCGCGGTTCACGAGGCCGAGCACGTACCGGCCTGCCTCCGCGCGGGTCATCTGCTGGCCCGGCGCGGGCGGGGCCTGGGCGCCCTGGGCCTCGCCGCTGGCCTCCACGCCGGCGGCCTTGCCCTCCGAGGGGCGCGCGCTCTCCTCCGTCGCGCCTTCTCTTGCCGTGCCCCCGGAGGGCCCCTCCGCCGGCTCCTTCGCGGCGCTGGCGCCGCACCCGAGCGCGTGGGCGCTCACGGCGACGAGCCCGAGCCAGAGCGCTCCGGACCGGCGTCTTCGCTGACCATCCATCGCTCCTGTCCTGCATCCCCTGGTGACTCCGATGATCGCGCGCATCGCTGCGACCGTAGCGCCTCGATGCCGCGCACGCACCCAGGAGCGCCGACGCCTCCGGGCGCACGGCGGCGTGTACGGCGGCGAGGTCGAGGTGGTAAGCGATGCGCTACGTGAGCACGTCGTCATCGTCGCAGGGCGCCGTCGCCGCGCACCCGCCCGGGGCCTCCGCGATCGTCCTCGCCGCGGAGCGCGAGGGGCGCGCGGCGCACCCGACCGCGGGCGTCCTGTGGATGCTCCTGGCCCAGTCGCTCTTCGCCGCGATGAACGTCCTCGCGCGGCTCTCCTCGGCGCACGCGCCGTGGCCCGAGGTGGCGGCGTCGCGCACGATGGTGGGCGCGGCCACCGCGCTCGGCGTCGCGCTCGTCCGCCGGGCGCCGCTCACCATGGGTCGGGGCGACCGGCGGCTCGCGTGGGCGCGCTCGCTCTGCGGCACCGGGGCGATGCTCTGCGGCTTCTACACGCTCGGCACGCCGCAGATCGCGCTCGGCGACGCGGTCACGCTCGGCGCGACGAGCCCGATCTTCGTCGCGATCCTCGCCCCGCGGCTGCTCGGCGAGCGGACGAGCCCGCGCCTCTGGCTCGCGACCCTGCTCGCCTTCGCGGGCGTCGGGCTGGTCGCCGCGCCGAGGCTCGCGATCGCGGGCGAGATCGCGCTCATCGCCACGCTCGGCGCCGTCTTCTCCGCGTTCGCCATGATCTGGCTGCGCAGGATCGGCGCCGGCGGGGAGCGCGCGAGCCCCGAGGCGATCGCGCTGCACTTCTCGCTCGTGGCGAGCGCCGCGATGGTCGCGCTGTCGATCCCGGTCTGGCGGACGCCCGACGCGCTCGGCGCCGTCCTGCTGATCGGGACGGGGCTCGCCGGCGGCCTCGCGCAGCTCGCGATGACGCGCGCCTACGCGCTCGACAGCGCGGCGCGCATCGGCGCGATCGGTTACCTCGGGGTCGTCCTGTCGCACGTGCTCGCCGCCGCCTGGCTCGGCGAGAGCCCGTCGGCGGACCAGCTGCTCGGGACGGCGCTCGTGATGGCGGCCGGCCTGTGGCTCGCTTCCCAGGCGCTGCGCGACGCGCGCCGGCCGGCGCGTTGACCGGCCTCCATCCCGCGTGGGATAGCGGAGCTCCGCTCAAGGAGGATCTGCATGAAAGCGTTCGCTCTCCAGGGTTCGTTCGGTCTCGACGCGCTCCGCCCGATCGATCTTCCGGATCCTGAGCCGGGGCCTGGGCAGGTCGTCCTCCAGATGAGGGCGGCGTCGCTCAACTTCCGCGACCTGCTCGTGGCGAAGGGGCTCTACAACCCGAAGTTCTCGCTGCCGCTGATCCCGCTCTCCGATGGGGTCGGCGAGGTCGTCGCCGTGGGGGACGGGGTGACGCGGGTGAAGGTCGGCGATCGCGTGAGCCCGACCTTCCACCAGCGCTGGATCGACGGGGAGCTCTCCGCGGACAAGGCGCGGGCGGCGCTCGGCGGGGAGCTGCCGGGCGTGGCGGCGGAGCGGGTGCTGCTCGATGAGGAGGGGGTCGTCAAGGTTCCGCAGCACCTCACGGACGAGGAGGCCGCGTCGCTGCCGTGCGCCGCGGTGACCGCATGGAACGCGCTCTTCGCGGCGAGCCACCTCAAGGCGGGCGACACGGTCCTCGTCCAGGGCACGGGCGGCGTCTCGATCTTCGCGCTGCAGTTCGCCCGGCTCGCGGGCGCCCGCGTCATCGTCACCTCGAGCAGCGACGAGAAGCTCGAGCGCGCCAGGTCGCTCGGGGCGTCGGAGACCATCAACTACCGCACGAACCCCGACTGGGACGCGCCCGCGCGCTCGTTCACCGGCGGCGCCGGCGTGGATCACGTGATCGAGGTGGGCGGCGCGGGCACGCTCGCCCGCTCGCTCCGCGCGGTCCGGTTCGGCGGCCGCGTGAGCCTCATCGGCGTGCTCACGGGCGGCGCGCTGGGGGATGTCGGCCTGTTCCCCATCCTGATGAAGCAGATCACCGCGCAGGGCATCTTCGTCGGGTCGCGGGCGATGTTCGAGGACATGAACCGCGCGATCGCGGCGAGCGGGCTCCGGCCTGTCGTCGACCGCGTGGTCCCCTTCGCCGAGGTGCGCCAGGCGATCGAGTCCATGGCGAGCGGCTCACACTTCGGGAAGATCGCGATCCGGTTCTGACGGAGCCAACCGCGACGGGCTGCGCCCCTCCGGCGCCGCGGCCTCCCCTCCGGCGCGCCGGCATCCCCCGGAAGTGGCCTCGTCGGCTCAAGTCGTTTACGAGTCGTCCACGAACGGATTCCGCGGCCGGCCACTCGCCTGCGCCGCGCGAGAGGTGGTGGACGATGCGGCTCGATCTGGAGCTCGAGGTCCTGTGTGGTCAGCTCATCGTGGGCGGCTTCGACGGCGTGGAGCCGCCGGCCCGGTACCTGAAGGCCCTCGCCGAGGGGCGGCGGGGCGGCGCGATCCTGTTCCGGCGCAACGTCCCTGACGCGGCCGCCACGACGCGGCTCTGCCAGGCGCTCGCCGCGGCGGGCGGCCCTGAACGGCCTCCCTTCATCGGCATCGATCAGGAGGGGGGCCGCGTCACCCGCTTGCCCGCGCCGTTCCTGACGCTGCCGTCGATGCGCTCCCTCGGCGAGCTCGCGGACCTCCCGCTGCTGCGCCGCGCGGCGCGCGCCGTCGCGTCCGAGCTCCGGGCGGTCGGCATCAACCTGAACTTCGCCCCGGTGCTCGACGTCGACTCGAACCCGGCGAACCCGATCATCGGCGATCGCGCGTTCGGCCGCGATCCCGGCGCGGTCGCGCGGAGCGCCGTCGCGTTCCTGGAGGGGCTCCAGGAGGAGGGCGTGCTCGCCTGCGGCAAGCACTTCCCCGGGCACGGCGATACCGCGCTCGACAGCCACCTCGCGCTCCCGACCATCGCCCACGGGCGCGGCCGCCTCGACGAGATCGAGCTGCCGCCGTTCCGCGCCGCCTGCGGCGCCGGGGTCGCGTCGCTCATGACGGCGCACATCGTCGTCGAGGCGCTGGATCCCGGCGTCCCGGCGACGCTGTCGCGCGCCATCTGCACCGACCTCCTGCGCGGCGAGATCGGCTTCGAGGGGGTGCTCTTCTCGGACGATCTCGAGATGGCCGCGATCGCCGCGCACCACGCCGTCGAGGAGGCCGCCGCCGCGGCCGTCTGGGCTGGCTGCGACGCGCTGCTCGTCTGCCACCGCGAGGACCTGCAGGATCGCGTGCACGAGGCGCTCGTGCGCAAGGCCGAGCGCGAGCCGCGCTTCCGCGAGCGCTGCGCCGAGGCCGCCGCGCGCTGCCTGGGCCTGCGCCGGCGGTGCCCGCCGCGGCCGGCCTCCTCGCCCGCGGCGTTCGCCGAGATCGTCGGCGGGCCCGCGTCCCGGGCGGTGCTCGAGGACATCGAGCGGGCGCGCGGCGCGCGCGGCGCCGAGGCGGCGACGTGACGGCGCCGCCGGGGGCCGCGCCCGCGGAGGCCGCGCAGCACCCCGAGCGCCCGTTCGCCATCACGGCGCGCCGGCTTGTCACCTGCGACCCGTCCCGCGCCTCGGCCGGCGACCCCCTCGGCGTGATCGAGGACGCCGCGATCGTGGTGCGAGGCGGCGCGATCGACGCCGTCGGACCGCGGCACGAGGTCCTGCGGCCCGAGGCCGGCGTGCCGATCGCGATCGAAGCCGGGGGGGTCGTCACGCCCGGGCTCGTCGACTGCCACACGCACGCGCCCTGGATCGGCTCGCGGGACGCCGAGTACGCGATCCGCATGGCCGGCGGCGACTACGAGGCGATCGCCGCGGCCGGCGGCGGCATCGTCGCGAGCATGCGCGCGGCGCGCGCCGCGGCCGCCGGCGAGCTCGCGGACACGCTCCGGGCCCGCCTCCGCCGGATGGCCGCGCTCGGCGTGACCGCCGTGGAGGCCAAGAGCGGCTACGGCCTCGACGAGGCGACGGAGCGCAAGCAGCTCGAGGCGGTCGCCGAGGCGGGGAGGGACGCGCGGCTGCCCCGCGTCGTTCCGACGTACCTCGCGCTGCACGCGTTGCCCCCGGAGGCCGGCGGCGACCGCGCGGCCTACGCGGCGACCGTCGCGCGCTCCTGGCTCCCCGCGATCGCCGCGGCCGGCCTCGCGCGCTACGTCGACGCCTACATCGACCGGGGCGCGTTCTCGGTGGACGAGGCGCGGCCGGTCCTCGAGCGGGCGCGCGCGCTGGGGCTCGGCGTGCGCGTGCACGTCGGGCAGTTCGCGGACGTGGGCGGCGCCGAGCTCGCCGCCGCGCTCGGCGCCGCGTCGGCCGATCACCTCGAGCACGTCGCCCCGGCCGGCATCGCGGCGCTCGCCCAGGCGGGCGTCGCCGCCGCGCTGCTGCCCGTCGCGAGCTTCACGCTGCGGCAGGAGCCGCCGCCCGTCGCCGCGCTCCGGGCCGCCGGCGTCCCGCTGATCGTGGGCAGCGACGCGAACCCCGGCACGGCGCCGACCGAGAGCCTGCCGCTCGCGCTCGCGCTCGGGGTGCGGCTCTACGGCCTCACCGTCGCCGAGGCGATCCTGGGCGCGACGCGCGAGGCGGCGGTCGCGCTCGGCCTCGGCGGCGTGTGCGGCGCCGTCCGTCCGGGGCTGCGCGCGGATCTCGCCGTGTGGGACCTGCCCCACGAGAACGCGATCGTGCAGCCCTGGGGCGCGCCGCGCGCGCGGGCCGTGCTGCGCGACGGCGACATCATCGCGGCGGGGTGCTGAGGCAGACAGCAAGTCAAGCCTGGACGCGCGTGCACCCTGCGCGTATGCCGCGCCCATGACTGAGACGCAGAGCCCTGTCGCTGTCCCGAGCCGCGCGGACAGCTCGTTCGATCCGGTCCCGCTCCTGGCCGAGGAGCTGAGCCTCCCGCGCCAGGGGGTCTCGGCGGTGGCCAAGCTGCTCGCCGAGGGGGCGACGGTCCCGTTCATCGCCCGCTACCGCAAGGAAGCGACCGGCGGGCTCGACGAGGTGCAGATCCGCGCCATCGAGGAGCGCCGCGCCTACCTCATCGAGCTCGAGGAGCGCCGCGCCGCGGTGCTCACGGAGATCCAGAAGCAGGGCAAGCTCACCGACGCGCTCGCCTCGAAGATCCGCGCCTGCCACACGAAGGCCGAGCTCGAGGACCTCTACCTCCCCTTCAAGCCGAAGCGCCGCACGCGGGCCATCATCGCGAAGGAGCGGGGCCTCGAGCCGCTCGCGGATCGCATGTGGTCGCAGCCGGGGGACGGCAGCCCCGAGGAGGAGGCCCGCGTGTTCGTCAGCGCCGAGAAGGAGGTCCCCGACGCGGCGGCCGCCCTCGCCGGCGCGCGCGACATCTGCGCCGAGCGCATCGCCGAGCACGCCGACGTGCGCAAGCTCGTCCGCGAGGCCTACGCGAAGGAAGGCGTCATCAAGGTCCAGAAGAACGAGGAGCACGCGGCCAAGCAGACGAAGTTCGACATGTACGGGAGCTTCGAGGAGCCCGTCGCGAACATCCCGTCGCACCGCTACCTCGCGATCCGCCGCGGCGAGGCCGAGGGCGTGCTCCGCGCCTCGATCGAGCTCGCGCCCGAGCCGCTCGTCCCGCCCATCCACGCCGCGGTCGGGCTGAAGCCGAAATCGCCGTGGGCCGGCGAGCTCACGAAGGCCGCGGACGACGCCGTGAAGCGGCTCCTGCTCCCGGCGGTCCAGAGCGACGTGCGCGTCGACCTCAAGATGCAGGCCGATCGCGCCGCGGTCGAGGTCTTCGCCCAGAACCTCCGCGAGCTCCTCCTCGCCGCGCCCTTCGGCACGAAGGCGGTGCTCGGCATCGACCCCGGCCAGCGCACCGGCTGCAAGTGCGCCGTCGTCGACGAGACGGGCAAGCTCCTCGAGCACACGACGATCTACCTGGTCGGGAGCGGCGACTCGCTCGAGCGCGCGCGCCAGGACCTGCGCCGCATCTGCCGCAAGTACCCGCTCCGCGCGGTCGCCGTGGGCAACGGCACGCACGGCCGCGAGACCGAGGCGTTCGTGAAGGACGTGCTCGCGTCGGAGGGGTTGACGGAGCTGTTCTGCGTCCCGGTGAGCGAGGCTGGCGCGAGCGTCTACTCGGCGAGCGACGTCGCGCGCGAGGAGTTCCCCGAGCTCGATCTCACGGTGCGCGGCGCGATCAGCATCGCCCGCAGGCTGCAGGACCCGCTCGCGGAGCTCGTGAAGGTCGACCCGAAGAGCATCGGCGTCGGCCAGTACCAGCACGACGTCTACCAGGGGCTGCTCGCGCGGAAGCTCGACGAGGTGGTCGAGAGCTGCGTGAACCGGGTCGGCGTCGAGCTCAACACCGCGAGCGCCCCGCTGCTCGCCCGCGTCGCCGGCATCGGCCCGAGCCTCGCGAAGAAGATCGTCGCGCACCGCGACCTGAACGGCGCGTTCAAGAGCCGCAAGGCGCTGCTCGACGTGCCCGGCGTCGGCCCGCGGACGTTCGAGCAGGCGGCGGGCTTCGTGCGGGTCCGGGGCGGGGAGCACCCGCTCGACGCGAGCGCCGTGCACCCGGAGCGCTACGGCCTCGTCGAGCGCATCGCGGCGGACCTCGGCGTGCCGGTCGGGTCGCTCATCGGCGACACGGCGGCGATCGCGCGGATCGATCCGAAGAAGTACGAGGCCGGCGACGTCGGCTCGTTCACGCTGAACGACATCCTGAGCGAGCTGAAGAAGCCGGGCCGCGACCCGCGCGCGACGTTCGAGCCGCCGAAGTTCCGCGACGACGTGCGGACCATGGAGGATCTCAAGCCGGGCATGGAGCTCGAGGGCGTGGTGACCAACGTCACGGCGTTCGGCGCCTTCGTCGACATCGGCGTCCACCAGGACGGCCTCGTGCACGTCTCGCAGCTGGCGGACAGGTTCGTGAAGGACCCGAACGAGGTCGCGAAGGTGGGCGACAAGATCAAGGTGCGCGTGCTCGAGGTCGACCTCGTGCGCAAGCGCATCTCGCTCACCGCGAAGAAGGGCGGCGCTCCCGCCGGCGCGCGTCCCCAGGCGGGCGGCCCGTCCGCCGGCGGCGACGCGCGCGGCCGCAACGATCGCGGCGACGGCCGCCGGCCGGCCCAGGGGCAGGGGCAGGGGCAGCAAGGGAAGGGGCAGGGGAGCTCGTCGGGCGGCTTCCGCAACAACCCGTTCGCTGATCTGCTCCGGAAGTGAGCGGCGCATGCCCGCCTGGCCCCGGGCCAGGCGGGCGGGCGGCGCTAGAACCCGTGATCGGCGAAGAAGCGCTCGATCCGGAGCGAGACGAGCTCGGGGAACTCGACCGCGGTGGTGTGGGTCCCGCCGCGGACCACGAGGATCTCCGCCATCGGGATGCGGCGTGCCATCGACTGCGCCAGCGCCCGCGGGGTGAACGCGTCGCGATCGCCGGTGATGAGCAGCGTCGGGACGTCGATCTGCTCGAGCACGTGCTCGGCGTCGTGGGCGTCCAGCGCGCGCAGGTTGCTGAAGAGCGCGTCCATGTCGAGCCGGCCGAAAGGCTGCACGAGCTCGGCGAACGCATCGCCGTCGAGCGTCTTGCCGAGCAGCCCCATTCGCTTCAGCCAGTGCACCGCGTCCGGCGGGGCCATGGTGCTGCCCGTCACCCGGGCCGCCAGCGTGTGAGCGCGCGCCGCGAGCGCCACGAACGGCGGGAGCAGCCGCCCGAGCCCAGGCAGCGGCCCCATCGTCCCCAGCGGCCGGCGGTAGGTGCCGTTCAGCAGGACCAGGTTCGCGGCGAACCCCGGGAGCCTGTGGAACGCCTCCAGCACCACCTGGACGCCCACGCTCCATCCCATCAGCGAGCCGTGCCGGATCCCTTCGACGGCGAGGATCGCCTCGAGGTCGCGGACGTGGTTCGCGACCGCATAGGCCTCCGGAACGTCCGGCGACGGGCGCTTCGACGCGTACGTCCCGCGGTAGTCCCACGTGATGAACCGGTACTGGTCGGAGAGGTACTCGACCTGCGCCCGCCAGGCGAGGTACGGCCCGCCCAGACCGTTGACCAGGACCACCGTCTTCGCCCCCTCGAACGGCGGCGGCGTCACGCGGTAGGTGATGTCGGTTCCATCGAAGCTCGTGACCCGCCGGGTCTCCATCCGGAGCGACGGCCGGCGCGAGGGCGGCCCCCGCCGGCCCCCGCTGGAGGCAGGAGGGGGCGGCGCCTGCCACCCGCCGCTGGAAGGCGGGGGTGCCGCTTGCCGCCCGTCGCCAAAGGATGCCGCGGGCGGCGCCTGCGGTCTGTTGCCGGTGGATGAAGCTGGCGGCGCCTGCGGTCCGCTGCCGGAAGGAGAGCGGAGCCGCGGCGGCCGACCCCCGCCGAACTTGAACGAGACCATGAGCCCCCTGCTTCCTACCCGGTCCCTTCGCGGAGGGCCAGGTTGCCGGCGGTCGCCTGCGTGATGGGAAAGGATGGGGGCCGGGAGCGACGGTACCGACCCGGCGAGGGCGCAGCTGCGGGCCAGCGGGGGCTGCCGTGGGCCCGGGTGGCCTGGCGATCGCCTGTCGAAACACATCCCGCGCTGCGATCGCCATCGCGTTGACATTCCAGGCAGCGCGCCGCTAACGTGCCCGGCGGGTTGTCCGCTCGCCCGGCGCTCCCGTCGTGTTGCTGATCTTTCCCTCCCCGCTCCCATGTCGGTCTGCTGGAGGCCGGCCCGTGTCGTCTTCTGCTGCCGCTCGCGCAGCGGCAGCTCCGGTTCGGGCCGTGGTGGGTCGATTCCCTCGGGCGGGCTGGAGTTTTCAGCGCGAAGTGGTGCAGCGATCCCGTCCTCGAGGAGCCGATGGCTGAAGAAAAGAAGAAGAGCAAAATCGATCTGAAGGCTCGGCTTGGCAAAACGGCGATAGGCGGGGCGCCGGGAGCGGCCGTCCCCCTTCCCGTGCCTGGCTCGCAGCCCGGATCGGGGCCGCCTCCCGACATGAACGCGGGCCCGATCGGCGTGCCCTCGCCGCATCCGAGCGCGCGGCCGCCGATGCCCTCCGTGGGGGGCATCGCGCCTCCGCCCGGGATCTCGCCAGGCATCCCGTTGCCTCCGTTCGCGCCGGCGCCGCGTCCTGTGATCCAGACGCCTCCGCCCAAGCCGACGGCGGCCGCGCAGACCATCAAGGTCGAGGTCGGCGAGGAGGTCGAGCAGGAGCGCCGGAAGGCTTCGAAGAAGACGGCGCTCTACGCCGGCCTCGCGGCGGTCGTCGGCATCGCCGTGGGCTTCGCCATCGGCGGCGCGAAGGAGCGCGGCGATCGCGGCAAGCTCGCGGTCGAGGGCGCGGCGGCGCTCGAGAAGGACGTGAAGGCCGCGAACGAGAAGATGGCGGCGCTGAAGGAGAAGCTCGAGGCGGGCCGGGCGGCGCTCGAGGGGAAGAAGTTCCCCGCGGAGCTCGTGAACGAGCTGGGCGGCATCAACGTCCCGTTCGACGCCACCAACCTGGAGGGCAAGCAGATCGGCAGCCTCCCGGGGCGGGTGATGCGCCAGCTCCTCACCTACACCACGGCGGTCCAGGATCTGAACAAGACCAAGGACAGCCTCAAGAACGTCCTCTCCGCCGCGCAGGCTCCCGTCGAGAAATCGTGGAAGGAGCAGGAGGAGCCGGTCGTGAACTTCTCGGTGGTCTTCCGCCGGGATGGCGACAAGACGGTGGCCGAGCTCGTTCCCAACAAGGCGCCGTTCCCGTTCGGCAAGGACTGGCCGGCGAAGTACACGGTGAGCCGCCTCGAGCGCACGCAGCAGGGCTTGAAGCCCGCCGAGAAGGAGGCCACCCGCTGGACGAAGGGCGACATCGCCGGCGGCGATCTGCAGGCCCTCCCGGTCGATCCTCAGTCCGTTGCAGGCCTCACGAGCGAGCAGATGGTCTTCCGGCTCGCCAGCGCGATGGCGGACATCCGCAAGACGCTCGACGGCAACAAGGACAACCCCGTCGAAGAGACGCCCGGCCTCATCAAGGAGGGCGACGATCTCGCGAACGAGCTCCACAAAATCTCCCTCGCCCGCTGAGCGGCACGCGCCCGCACAGGAGACGGGCCCAGCTCGACGTTTTCGGTGCTCAGCGCACCGGAGTGCGCCTGCGCGCCGAAAACGCCGATCTGGGCCCGTCTCCTGTGCGGGCGCGCGCCGCTCGGCCGCGGCAGATCTGGAGCGCCGCTCGGCCGCGGCAGATCTGGAGCGCCGCCCGCGGCGCGTGAGGTGGACGGTAGGCCCGGAGCGAGGGGGGGCGTCGCGCGGGACGGCGCGGGGATGGGCCGATGTCTGAGCCCAAGTGACAAAGCTCTTCCGGCGAAGCCGGAGGAGCTTTGTCACTTGGGCGAGTTCGGCGGGGCCCCGCGCCGTCCCGCGCGACGCCCCCCCTCGCTCCGGGCCGGGCAGCTCGGAATACCCTCCCGCGCGGCCCGCCGCTTCAGGCCGCGCCGCCGGCGCCCATGGCGCGGGGGCGGACGATCTCGACCTTGCCGATGTGGCGCTCGTCGCTGTCGCGCACGATGAAGCGTAGGCCGAACTTGCTCACGGCCGTGCCTACCTCGGGCACCTTGCCGACGTGCTGCGTGATCATCCCGCCGAGGGAATCGTACTTTCCCTCCCGGTCGAGCTCGGCGCCCAGGTACGCCGAGAGATCGCTCATCGACACGGCCGCGTCGGCGACCAAGCGGCCGTCGCCAAGATCCTGGATGGCGGCACCGTCGTCTGTCTCGTCGTGCTCGTCCCGGATGTCTCCGACGATCTCCTCGAGCACGTCCTCCAGGGTGACAATCCCCGACATCCCGCCAAACTCGTCGACCACGATCGCGAGGTGCTGTCTCCGGCTCTTCATCTCCCGGAGCAGAGAGGAGAGAGGCTGCGACTCGGCGACGAAATTGGCAGGGCTCCGCGTGATCTCCCGGAGCGTCGTGTTCTTGAGCCGGCGCTCCTCGAGGACCTTGAACAGGTCCTTCGCGTAGAGAAGACCAGCGATGTTGTCGGTCTGATCCTTGTAGACCGGATACCGGGAGTGCCCGCTCTCGGTGACGATCTCCAGCACCTTCTCCAGCGGAGTGGAGATCTCGATGGCCTCGACTTTGGACCGCGGCACCATCACGTCCCGCGCCGTGAGATCGGCGAACTCGAGCACATTCCGGATCATCTCCGCCGGCTCCCGCCCGAACAGACCAGAGCGCTCGACCTCATCGACGAGGATCTCGACCTCCGCCTCGGCAACCCTCGGGTCCGACGGCTGCTCACCGTCCCGCGGACCCAGCTTGGAGCCGATCCAGCCGAGCGGTACGGCGAGCGGCAGCATGGCGATTTCGAGAGGGCGCAAGAAGCGGACCGCCATTGATGCGGCCCGATCGGCGTGCTTGCGGCCCAGCGTGGAGCTGACCTCGTAAAGGGCTCCGCTGACGACGATCGTGGTCGCCAGCCCGAGATAGAGCGCCGCGCCAGGGACAACCCGCCGGAAGAAGAGGTCGAAGCAGGCGGCCGTCAGGCTGGTCGAGACGACCCAGCCGAGCAGGTAGCGGGAACGGAGCTTGGCGTCTTCTCGACGAATCCGCTCGTAGGCGGACTTCGTGGGGCCCGTCGCCTGCTCAATCAGGGCGCCGAGCCTCGTCGCGCTCAACGTCGTCAGTGCGGTGTCGGCACCGACGAACAGCGAGCCAAGTACAGCGGAGAGAACTGCAGCGCCGAGCGCTGGCAATGGAACGAAATCGGGACTCAAACAGAGGCTCCTAACGGACGAATCGTAACGGAACAGGCGAGGGGAGCGCAACCGGACCGGGACGCGAAATCTCAGGAGATGACGGAACCACGCGTTCTTGCCGCTCTCGCCCGAAGGCGGACTCCCCAGCTCGACCGATCCTGCCGAGCGCTTCCAGTGACATGCGCCGTAGATCTGCCGAAGTCCAGGGAATTGCCGTGTGCTGTGGGTTTCTCTTATCTAGCAGCATTCCCACGCATGTCGGGCGCTCCAGAAAAGCCGCGCAGGACGGAAAATCGAGTCGGTGATGGCGCTGGAAGGCCATCAGCGGCGCTCTCATCGGCGACCTCGGCAGCGCCGAGCGCCACGACAACTCCGTCCGGATCGAGCCATACAGCGGCACCAGGGTGCGCAGGAGCTAGCGAGAAGTCGGATTCCGTGAGCGCTTGTCCCATGCGCGCGCGCCGGGCGCCGTTCTCGGTCAGGCGGGCGACCGGGAGGCTCGCGGCGGCTGCGTCGGCGAGCGGGCGCAGCGACGCGCGCAGCACCTCGGCGCCGGCATCGAGGGACACGGCCTGCTCCACGGTGAAGCTGCCGCTCGCCGTGCGGCGCAGCGCGGACAGGTGCGCGGGGACGTCGAGGTGCGCGCCCAGATCGCGCGCCAGCGAGCGCACATAATAGCCCTTGCTCACCCCGAGCTCGAGATCGAGGGTGGCGGACGCAGCACCCGCGGCCGGCGCAGCACCCGCGGCCGGCGCAGCACCCGCGGCCGGCGCGGCGCCCTCGGCCGGCGCGCCGGGCCCGCCGCGCGAGGCGCCGGTCACCTCGAGCGACCGGACCTCGACGGCCCGCTCCGCCAGGTCGACCGCCTGGCCGGCGCGCGCCAGGGCGTAGCTGCGCTGCCCGGCGACCTTGATGGCCGAGTAGGCCGGCGGCGCCTGCTCCCGCCGCGCCCGCTCCGCGTCGACCGCGGCGGCGATGCGCGGCGCCGCGAGCGCGAGCGCCTCACCGCCGGGAGGCCCGCCGGCCCCCGCAAGGGCGCCGAGCTCCGCGTCGAGCCACGGCGGCAGGGGCTGCGCCGCGGTGATCTCCCCCTCCGCGTCGAGGGTGTCCGTCCCCACGCCGAGGACGACGCGCGCCGTGTAGCGCTTGTCCTGCGCGGTCAGGTACGGGGCGAGCTTGGTGGCCTCGCCGACGAGCACCACGAGGACGCCGGACGCCATCGGGTCGAGCGTCCCCGCGTGCCCGATGCGCTTCACGCCGAGGGCGCGGCGCAGGCGGGCCACGACGTCGTGGCTCGTCGGCCCGCGCGGCTTGTCGATCACCAGCACGCCCTCCGGCCGCGCGCCCCTGCTCGTCGCCCGCTCGGGCTCGGGGGGCGGATCCCCTTCGGTCGTGTTCTCGGGCATGGGGGGAGGATTCGCCTCGGCAGATCGCTTCATCCGAACCAGATCGACTTCCGGGTGGCCAGGGTCTCGTCGATGAGCCCCTGGATCGTCGCGCGCACGCGCTCCGCGAGGCGCCGCACCAGGATCTGATCGTCCGCCGCCTCCGGGCCGTACGCGTCGAACCGCACGGGATCGGCCAGGCGGATCTTCCACTTGGTGGGCGCCGGCACGAGGCCCAGCGGCCCGAGCGCAGGGAACGTCGGGGTGATGGGCAGGTACGGGATGCCGAGCGCGCGCGTGAGGTGCTCGACCCGATAGAACAGCGGGTTCGTCTCCTCGGCCCCCACGATGGCGCACGGGATGAGCGGCGTGCGCGTGCGCAGGCAGAGCCGGATGAAGCCGCCGCGACCGAAGCGCTGGAGCTGGTACCGCTCCTTGTAGAGCTTCCCGCTGCCCTTGACGCCCTCCGGGAAGACCGCGATGAGCCGCTCGCCCGCGAGCAGCCGCTCGGCGTTCTCCTGGCAGGCCCGCACGGCCCCGAGCCGGTTCATGATCGTGCCGGCGAACGGCAGGTAGTACACGAAATCGTCGGCCAGCCAGCGGAGCTCCCGCCGCGCCGGGTGCTCCCGCCGCACCGCGGCCCGCAGCATGAGCCCGTCGTAGGGGATGGGCCCGCCCGAATGGTTGGACACGACGAGGCACCGCCCCTCGGCGGGGATGCGCTCGATGCCCTCGAGTTCGATCCTGAAATAGTGCCTGTGCAGGAAGTCGAAGAGCGACCTGTACCGGGCCTCGTACTTGGGATCGAAGCCGAACTCGTCGACCTCCTCCGAGCGGCGGCGCAGGCCGGCGCGGCCCCACTGCCGCAGGTAGAAATCGGTCGACAGGACGTCGCGCGCCGTCCCGGGCTCGGAGAGCGGCGGCTCGCTGGCGAAGCCGGCCGACGCCGCGGGCGCTCCGCCCTGGCGCGGGCTCCGCTCGGTCTCGGGCTCACCTCCCGCCGCGCAGCTCGCGTCGGGCGACGGGCCCCCGGCGAGCATCCGCTTGAGCCGCGCCTCGAGCTCCGTGATCTGGCGCTGGAGCTCCTCGGTCGTCACCGGCACCACCGGGGCGTGCCCCTCGGACGACTGCGTCTTCCGCCCGTCCGAGGGCTCCGTCGGGCCGATCGGCGCCAGGTACCGGGCCTCCTCGTCCTCGACGTCGGCGCTCGGCACGACCTGCCTGGGCCCCGTCCTGTCGGGGCGCCCGCGCGTCGACGGCGATCCGTTCCCTGCTTCCTCGAGCTCTCGATCGTGCTCCGTGCCCATCGCTCACCCCCCGAACCGCATCACGCAGGCGTCTCTTGCAGGAGGCGCACGTCCCGCAGCCGCTGCGCGCTTGTGTAATCGAGCAACGCCTCGCGCGTCGTGTAGACCGGCCGGAACCCCATGACCTGCGCCGCCTTCTCGCCGTCCGCCACGCAGAGATAGCGCAGGTACCGCAGGAAGCCGGGCGGGGCGATCGCCGCGTGCGCCGCCCAGAGCGCGGAGACGAGCGGCCCGGCGGCGCTGTGCAGCACGGGGACCGCCGTCCGGCCCGCGAGGCGCACGATCGTGGACAGCGGCAGCACGCCGTCGCCCACGATGTTGAAGGTCCCGGGAAAATCGCTGTCGATGGCCAGCTTGAAGGCGGCGATGGCGTCGACCTCGTGGATGAACTGCCACAGCGGATCGAAGCCGAGCATCGTCATGACCAGGCGCCGCGCCAGGAACCGGGTGACGTAGTTCTGGACCGTCGGGCCGAGGATCGGCGCGGTCCGCAGGATGGTGACGGTCGTGCCCTTGGCCTTCGCGCCGAAGGCGTTGAGCTCCCGCTCGGCGGCCATCTTGTCCGCGAAGAAGCGCTCGTCCGGGTCCGCCCGGAGCGGGTGCTTCTCCGTGAGGAAATTGGGGTTGGTCGGGTGCGCGCCATAGAGGATCGTCTGGCTCCAGAGGATCAGCTTGCGCAGGCTCGCCTGGCGCGCGCCGTGGAGCAGGTGCATCGTGCCGACCGACTCGAGCTCGTGGGCCCAGGCGGTCGCCGGCGTGGGCGACGACAGGAAGCAGAGGTGGACGAGCGTGTCCACCTGCTCGGCCGCGAGCACCTCGGCGACGCGCTCCTCCGACGCGGGCTCCGTCAGGTCGACCGTGTGCATGCGCAGCTTGGAGCCGCCCGTGTCCGGCCGCTTGATGTCGATGGCCACCACGCGCGCGATGCGCGGGTCCTCCTCGAGGATCCCGATCAGGTTGCGCCCGAGGAAGGACGCTGCGCCGGTGAGCGCGATGACCCGGCCCCTCGGGCTGGACGACGCGCGCCGGCTGGTCGGCGAGGACTCCGCCGCCGCGGACGCCGGGGGCTCGCTCCCGCCGGTCGTGGCCGCGCCTGCGGAGGAGGCAGGCTCCGCGTGATCTGCGCCGGCGGCGGAGCTCCGCTCGGCGGCGTCGTGGGCCGCGGCTTCAGGGTGCTCGGACGTGGGAGCCATGCGCGGGGCGCGACACTACCTGGTCGGCCGGCGCGCGCAAGGGAAGCGCGACCCCGGCCGGGGCCCGCCGCGGCGCTGTCACAACACCCGGCGCAGGACCGGATACGGCTCGAACGTGTGCACCTCGGCGAATCCGTTCCGCGTGAACGCGGAGACAGGGCCGGTCCACAGCTCCTCGTCGCTCACCGGCTCCTTCGGGCGGCGGGGCAGGGCCTCGAGGGCGCGCGCGCCCCAGGCGGGCGCGAGCTCCACGGCGCCCGCGACGAGCGCTGTCGCGACGCCTCGCCGCCGGTGGCCCGGGTGCACGACGGCGCAGCCGATCAGGAAGACGCCGGCGCGATCGCCCGCGAAGCACGGAAGCCCGCGGTACAGGCGGCGCTCGTACGCCTTCGCCACGGCCGCCGCGGGCGCGACCTTGAGCCACCCGACGACGTGCGGCGCCTCCGGCGCGAGCGCCACGACGCCGCGCGCCTCGTCGCTGCCCGAGGCGAGCGCCTCGGCGAACTCCCGGCGGTTCTCGCCCTGGCCGTCCGAGCACCGCGCGAGCCACTCGTTGTTGGTGCCGCCGAAGTGGTAGTACCGGCAGTAGCAGGGCGTGCCGGCGGCCTCGAAGAGCGCCTCGAGCCCCGGGAGGTGCTCGGGGCCGGCCGCCGCCACGGTGATCGCGGAGCTCATCGGCGCGCCCCGCTCGTCACGCGTTCGACACGCACGCGCGCAGCCCGCGCACCGGGGAGATCTGCTCCCACGCGTAGGCCGCCTGGCAGAGCCGCGCCTCCTCCAGCGCGGGGCCGATGAGCTGCAGGCCGACGGGCAGCGGAGGCCCGCCGTCCGGCGCCTGCGCGGTCGCGCACGGGACGCTGATCGCGGGCAGCCCCGCCATGCTGGCGGGCAGCGTGTAGACGTCGGCCAGGTACATCGACAGCGGATCGTCCACCCGCTCCCCCAGCCGGAACGCGACCGTCGGCGAGACCGGCGCCGCGATGAGATCGACCTCGCGGAAGGCCTCGTCGAAATCGCGCCGGATCAGCGTCCTGACCTTCTGCGCGCGCAGGTAATACGCGTCGTAGTAGCCCGCGGACAGCACGTACGTGCCGAGCAGGATCCGGCGCTTCACCTCCCGGCCGAACCCCTCGCCGCGCGTCCGGCCGTAGAGGCCCTGGAGGTCCGCCTTCCCCCCGCGGTCGCCCTCCACGCGCAGCCCGAAGCGCACGCCGTCGAAGCGCGCCAGGTTGGACGACGCCTCGGCCGTCGCGACGATGTAGTAGGCCGCCACGGCGTACCGCGTGTGCGGCAGGCGCACGGGCTTGATCTCGCAGCCGAGCCCGCGCAGGCCCTCGATGGCCTCCCGCACCTTCGCCTCGACCCGGGCGTCGATGCCCTTCGCGAAGTACTCCTCGGGCACCCCGATGCGCAGCCCCGCGACGTCGCGGCCGCACGCGGCCTCGTAGGCCCCCACCGGGGCGTCGAGGCTCGTCGCGTCGCGCGGATCGCGGCCCGAGATCACCTCGAGCAGGCGCGCCGCGCCCTTCACGTCCTGCGCGAACGGCCCGATCTGGTCGAGGCTCGAGGCGAACGCGATGAGGCCGTAACGGGAGACGCGGCCGTACGTCGGCTTGATGCCGACGACGCCGGTGAGGCTCGCCGGCTGGCGGATGGAGCCCCCCGTGTCGGACCCGAGCGAGCCGGGCGTCATCCCCGCCGCCACCGCGACCGCGCTGCCGCCGGACGAGCCGCCGGGGATGCGCGACGGGTCCCACGGGTTCTTCACCGGCCCGAAGGCGCTGTTCTCGTTCGACGAGCCCATCGCGAACTCGTCCATGTTGCACTTGCCCGGCAGGATCGCGCCGGCCTCGCGCAGGCGGGCGACGACCGTCGCGTCGAACTGCGGGCGGAAGCCGCGCGCCGGGTCGGGCGCCTTCGATGCGCCGTCCCCGCCCGCCGCCGCCCGCGTGAGGATCTTCGAGCCGGCGGTCGTCGGCGCGCCCTCGGTGCAGAGCGCGTCCTTGAGCCCGATCGGCACGCCGGCGAGCGGGCCGAGCGCCTCTCCGCGCGCGCGCCGCGCGTCGAGCGCGCGCGCCGCCGCGACGGCCTGCTCCCCCTGCACGGTGAGGAAGGCGCCCAGCGCGCCGTCGCGCTGCTCGATGCGCGAGAGCGCGGCCCTGGCCACCTCCTCGGCGCTCACCTCGCCGCGCTGCACGAGCGCCGCGAGCTCCGGGATGGATCGATCGAGGATCGCTGCGTCCATCGGCGTCACCCTTCGTCCACGAACGCCGGAACGGCGAACCCGTCGTCCTCGACCCGCGGCGCCTCCCGCAGGGCCACCTCGCGCGGCAGGCTCGGCGCCTCCTCGTCGGCGCGGAGCGGCAGCCGCTCGATCTGCACGTGCGCCGTCGGCGGCACCGCCGAGACGTCGAGCTCCTCGAGCTGCCGGACGTAGCTGAGGATGTTGCCGAGATCACCGGTGAGGCGCTCGATCTCCTCGGCGGAGAGGTCGAGGTGGGCGAGGCGCGCTATCGTCAGCGCCTCGTCGCGGCGGAGAGGGGGCGAGTCAGCGTTCGACATGGGCGCGCCCGATGTAGCACCGCCGGTTCGGCGGACGCTAGCGCCGCGCGCCCCCGAACCTGGCCGCGGTACAAAAACGGTGATAACGGCTGCCGCGCGCGCGTCCGGTCGTTCTCGGCCGCCCGGGCAAGAGCCCCGCCCCTCCGCGCGTTGTTCGCGAATGCAGTCCCCGAAAACGCCCTTCCTGCGCCGCGAGCGCATCGGCCTCCTCGTCCTCTGCGCGTCCGCGGCCGTGGCGATGTCGTCCGCCGTCGGCCGAGGCGCCCGCGACCGCTCGACCGCGCTCGCCGCGGAGCTCGCGGAGCGGGGCGTCGCCGCGGCGGCGGGCGACGTGGTGTGGGTGGATCCGCCGCGCGGCGGCCTCCACCCGTTCGGCGTCGACGCGCGCGCGGTCGCGCGCGGCGTGCGCGCCGGCGGCGAGCGCGGGGAGCCCACCGATCTGTACCTCGTCGACGCGAGGCTCTCGCCGGAGGGCGTCCTGCTCGACGTCTCGGCGATCCACAACCTCACCGAGACGAGCGGCGCGGACGAGTCGAAGCCCGTGCTCCGCGGCGAGGCCCTCGCCTACGTCTCGCGTCCGCTGATCGAGGCCGCGTCGCCCACGGTGCACGTGCTCGATCTGGACGGGCAAGAGCTCTCGGGCGGCGCGGACTGGTCCCTCGTCGAGCGGCTCCAGCACGCCGTCACGAGCTGGCAGGCGACAGGCCGGCTGCGCGGGATCGGCCGGCGGACCTTCGTGATCGACGTCGCCGAGGAGCCGCACCCCGAGGAGCCGGGCGCCGAAGAGCCGCGCGCCGAGGAGCCGCGGAGCCGCCGCGGCCCGGACGCGGGGGACGTCGCCGTCGCCTTGGAGGACGACAGCGCGGTCGTCGTCCGCGCGGGCGGCCGCGAGGCGCGCCTGCCGGTGCGCGGCGCGGACGACGCGGCGCTGCCCGCGTGGATCCGCGCCGAGGCGTCCGAGGTCGCGCGGCCGGGGAACCTCGTCACCTGGGCGGTCGACCGGGTGCGCCTCGTGATCGGCGACGCCGCGATGCAGACGGTCAAGGCCGTGGCGTTCACGGCGCTCGATTTCGTCCTCCGCAACAAGGAGGCGGTGACGGGCGACACCGGCGCGGAGGACATCGCCTCGGACCTCGGCCAGAGCGAGCTGGATCCGCCTGTCCGCCAGATCCCGATCGATCCCGAGATCGGCTGGCCGCCGGCGCCGCTCGAGCCCTGGGTGACGCCGCCGCTGCCGGGCGAGGGGCAGTGGAACCCGCAGGGCGGCGACGCCTTCGTGCGCCAGCTCGACGGGCTCCCGCCGGCGTTCATGACCACGTTCCTCCGGACGGATCGCTCGCGCAAGGCGACGCGCGTCTACATCGCGCTCTGGGACCCGCGCCAGGTGGAGCTCCACATGATGGCGGGCACGGTGGAGCCCAAGGGCGCGACGGGCGAGGCCGGGCCGGGGCTCATCCCGCGCACGCCCGAGGTCATGAAGCGCGTGGTCGCCGCGTCGAACGCCGGCTTCCAGGCGATGCACGGCGAGTTCGGCATGATGGCCGACGGGGTGATGTACCTGCCGCCGAAGCCCTACGCCGCGACGGTGGCCGTCCGGCGCGACGGCAGCACCCTCTTCGGGAGCTGGTCGGAGGACGAGACCGTCCCCGAATGGATGCTGTCGTTCCGCCAGAACATGACGGTCATGGTCGAGGACGAGAAATTCAATCCCTTCGGCCGGACGTGGTGGGGAGGCACGCCGCCCGGGTGGGCCGACAAGACGCACACGGTCAGGACCGGCATCTGCCTGACCCGCGAGCGCTTCGTCGCCTATTTCTATGGCGCCGACGTCAGCCCCGAGGCCCTGGCCCAGGCGATGATCCAGGCCCGTTGCTCCTACGGGATCGCGCTCGACATGAACGCTGGCCACAGCGGGCTCGAGTTCTATCGTGTGGCGCCGAACGGCGAGCTGCCGCCGCTCGGGCGCCCTCTCCAGGGGGAATGGGAGACCGAGGGCGACGTCTCGGGGCTCTCGGGCTACCGGTTCCGCGGCCGCCGGCTCATCCGCGGCATGGGCCTGATGAACTTTCCCCGCTATATCCGGCGGGAGGCGCGCGACTTCTTCTACATGACCCTGCGCCACCTGTTGCCGGGGCCGCCCTTGGCGCCCCGCGCGGCGCCGGCCGTGGCGGGGGAGGGCGCCTGGCGCACCCAGGGGCTCCCGCAGCACGGCTTCCCCTACGCGCTCGCGATCACCGAGATCCGCCCCGATCCCGCGCGGCCCGACGTCCGGTTGCGGGTGCTCAAGGTGGATCCGCGGACCGTCACGGCCGCGCCGGTGGGCGAGCCCGGGGCGCCCGCGCCGGCTGGCGCGGGCGCGACCGTGGCGGTCTTCAGCGACGGCGCCGCGACGCACGGCGCGGGGCAGGGCGAGGGATCGAGCATCTGGCACTCGGCCGGGTCCTTCTCCGCCTCGCCGACAGCCCCGGTGCGCGGCGCGGTCCGGGTCGCGACGGGGGCGCTCGGCAGCGCGAGGGCCGTGGCCGCGCTGGGCGTCAACGACGAGGACGGGATGCTGATCTACGTCGAGCGGGCCGCGGCCGGGCCGTCCAGCGCGCCGGACGCCGCGCTGGCGCCGGACGCATCGGCGCCGCCCCCGGCGCTCGTCGACCCGCACCCGCGCGACGCCAAGCTGCTCCAGGATTTCCTGGCGGGGCTCGGCTGCTCCTCGCGGATCTACCTTCCCCGGCCGCTCACGGTGGCCCTCGGCGGCGATACCGATCTCTCCGGCGCCGCCGTCCACCCGCCGTCAGGTCCGCGCGCCGTCCGGCTCACGCGCGCCGAGGCGCCCGGCGCTGGCCGGATGTTCGAATCCACACCGATCGTTCCGCACAGCGTCTGGTACCCGCTGCAGCAGAAGCGCGTGCGGTACTTCAAAAAGCCGAAGAAAGAGGAAACGCCAGACGGCGATCACTGAGCGGGGCGGCGCCCCGGCCCTTCCCTGACGTGCAGTAGGCGCTTGTGCGCTGACGGCCCGACGGACTAATACACGGCGGTCGGTGCATCGATTGCGATCCTTCGGAGCTTGCGACATCTCGGCGCGGATCTGCGTGGGCTCGCCGGGCGGGGGCGCGCGCGCGATTCGCGGGTGGTGGATCGCGCGCAGCGTCGCATTGCGGCGCGCCGCGGACGTCGCGCGCCGCATCGCCGGCGGTGGAGCGCTGGATCCGCGCGAGATCGCGGCGCGCGCGGCGCCTCGCCGCCGCCGAGCTCCTCCCGATGGCGCTCGCGAAGTCACCGGACCAGCGGTACGCTGCAGCGGATCAGGCGATTGCAGCGCGCTCCGAGCTCGCCCGCGACGAGCGCTTGTACATCGGGTTCACGCTCGTCGCGCGGAGCAGGCGCGATCGTTTCCGGGACGCCGTGGCGAACGGCGCCGCATATCCTGAGGAGTTCTCGAACATGGCGGACAACAAGGGCGGCAGCGATCTGGACGTATTCGAGGGGCTCGCGAAGAAGAAGTCGCCCGCCACGAGCCCCGCCCTCGTGCCTCCCTCGCCGCCTGCGCGGTCGCGCACCCTCGTCGGCGCGGCGGTGCCGCCGCCTCCGAACCATGCGGCCACGCTCCCGAGCGGCGTGCCGTCTCCGCTTCCTCCGCCCGTGACGCAGAAGGGGGCCGGCCCGTCGTCGCTCCCGCCGCCCGTGCCGTCGAAGGGGACGAGCCCGGGGTCGCTCCCGCCGCCCGTGCCGTCGAAGGGGACGAGCCCGGGGTCGCTCCCGCCGCCCGTGCCGCCGAAGGGGGCCGGTCCGGCGTCGCTCCCTCCGCCCTTGTCGGCGAAGGGGGCCGGTCCGGCGTCGCTCCCGCCGCCGTCGCTCCCGCCGCCGGCCGTGACGCAGAAGGGGACCGGTCCGGCGTCGCTTCCGCCGCCCGTGACGACGAAGGGGACGAGCCCGGGGTCGCTTCCGCCGCCGATGCCTCCGTCGGTCAAGACGGGCTCCCTGCCGCCCGTGGTGGCGCCTCGGTCGCGCCAGCCGTCCCTGCCCGCGATCAGCGCCCCGGCCCTGCCGTCGAAGAGCCCGCTGCCGCCGGCGCCCGTCAGCGGGGCCCCGAGCTCGCTGCCTCCGGTGGTCCCTCCGCCCGTGCGCCTTCCGTCGGTGAAGCCGCCGCAGAAGGCGGGTGACGACGCGAAGCCTCGCTCGGCCAAGGGCACCGCGGTCGACATGAACTGGGACGACGACGAGGAGTCGACCCACGTCTACGACAAGCAGGGGAACGACTACAATCATGGGCGCTCGAGCGCGCTGCCCGCGGCGGGCTCACCGTCGATCCCGAAGGCGGCCGCGGCGCTGGTCGCGAGCTCTGGCGGCGCGGCGTCGGCCTCGCGGGTGCGCACCCCCGTCCCGGCGCCGCCGCCGATCCCGAGCGCCCCGCCCGCGCCGGCGATGCCGCCGGACCTCGGGCTCCGCGCGCTGTCGCGCAAGGACGAGCCGACGGAGATCCGCCCGCGCCACGTGGTGCAGCAGGGCGCCGGCAAGGCGGGCGTGCTCCTCGGCGGGCTCGCGCTTGTCGCCGTGCTCATCCTGGCGGTGGTCCTGCTGGTGCCGAAGAAGGGCGCCCTCACGATCGACCTGAAGACCCCGGGCGGCAGCTCCGTCGACCGGGCCGAGATCTTCCTCGACGGCCAGAAGCGCTGCGACACCGTGCCGTGCGTCGTGCGCGATCTCGAGCCCGGCTCGAAGGTGGTCAAGATCCTCGCCCCCGACTTCCCGCCGCGCGACGCCGTCGAGATCGTCGAGGGCGGCAAGGAGAAGGTCGTCGTGATCACGCTCGACGCGGCCAGCGCGGAGCGGTCGTCCACCAGCGCGTCGACCACGACCGGCGTGAAGGCGTCGGGCGCGCCCGGCGTGAAGGTCTTCATCGACGGCGAGGAGAAGGGCGCGCTGCCCGTCGAGGTCAGCGTGCCGCCGGGGGAGCACAAGATCCGCTTCGACGGCGGCGAGCGCTTCGAGCCCCTGGAGCAGACGGTGGACGTCGGCCAGGGCCAGATGAAGGACCTCGGCGCGGTCGCGCTCAAGGTGCTGAAGGGGCAGGTGACGCTGGAGCTCGCCACGTCGGGCGCCTCGGTCAAGCTGGTGAGCGCCAAGGGCACGGAGAAGAAGCTGCCCGATTCGGCCTGGAAGAAGCCGCCGGTCAAGGTGGATGTCGCCGCGTCCGAGCGCTGGAAGATCGTGGCGACGAAGAAGGGATACAACGACTTCTCTCAGCCGATCTCGTTCGAGGACGGGCAGGCCGAGAGGACGATCCGGATCGCGCTCGACGAGGCGCGCAAGTCCGAGTCGGCCGCCGCCTCGCCTGCGCCTGCGCCCGCGCCTGCACCGGAGCCGGCTGCGCCGAAGTCGGAGGCCGTGGCCGCCGCGCCGAAGGCGGAAGCGCCGGCGGAAGCGCCGGAGCCCGCGGCTGCTGCCGGCGGTGCGACGCTGAACATCAACTCGATCCCGGTCTCGAAGGTGGTCCTCGACGGGCGGCCGCTGGGGAGCACGCCCAAGGTGGGCGTCAGCGTCCCTGCGGGGTCGCACACGGTGATGTTCATCCATCCGGATCTCGGGAAGAAGTCGGTCACCGTCACGCTGAAGGCAGGCGAGACGAAGACCGCGGCCGTCAAGTTCGAATAAACATCCAGCCACCAGGGACGCCTGGAGAGCCGCCAGGGACGCCTGGAGAGCCGCCAAGTACCGCTGGAGGGTCGCCAAGGACGCCGGGAGAGCTGGCGGGACGCTCCGGAAGACCGCCAGGAGCGCCCAGGAAGGCCGCCAGGGACACCCAGGAAGGCCACAGGGGGCATCAAGACCAGGCGCCAGGGACACCAGGAAAGCCGTCTGGAACGCCAAGGCCAGCTGCCCGGGGCGCCGGGAGAGCCGCCAGGGACGTCAGGAGAGCCGCCAGGGACACCCGGACGAGCTGTCAGCGAGTCCGGGCGCTGCAGGGCGCTGGCCGTCGCTGCCTCCGGCGGTTCATTCCGCCTGCTCCGCGGACGCCCCGGCGCCGCGCCGGCGATCGGCGCGCCGCTTCAGCGCCCGCGGCAGCTCACCGCTCGCCCTCGACCCGCTCCGCCCAGGCGCGCCAGGTGGTCGCGCAGCGCGGCTCGTCCGCGTGCGCGCCGCCGGCGCAGTACGCCGGGTCGCGCGGGGGGCCCAGCACGAGGATCGCGGTGTTGCTGACGAACGGCAGATCGCGCCGCCAGAGGTCGCGGAACCCGTCGAGGCGCCGGCGGTACTTCTCCGCGTCGCGCGCGTCGAGGAGCTTGTCGAGCTGCGCGCGGATCTTCTGCTTGAGCTCCTCGTCGTCGGTGACGGCGAGCGTGCGCTGGAGGAACCGGATCTGCGCCTCTCGCTCGCCGGCGCGCCCCAGGAGGCCTGCGCCGCCGAGCGCCTGCCAGCTGATGTTCGCGTCGCCGCCGCCGAGCTCCGCGGCCCGTGCGAGCATCCGGGCCCCATCGAGGCGCCACTGCGCCTTCTCCTCGGGATCGGTCAGGTACGTGGCCGGCGCGATGAAGCCGACGAACTGGCCGAGCGCGAGCCAGATCTCGCCGTCGAGGGGGCGGTTCTGGACCCCGCGCTCCATGATCTCACGCGCCTTGACGACCTCGCGGTGCGGCGTCTCGCTCGTCTGGAACGTGATGAGCGCGTCCGCGAACAGGTAGGGCTCGCGGAAGGTCGGGTCGAGCGCGTTGATCGCGTCGAGCAGCAGGGTGAGGTTCTCGAACCGGCGCCGCTCCATGGTGTGCATGCCCTGCGAGACGAGCACGTGCGACCAGAGCAGATC
Source organism: Sorangium sp. So ce693 (assembly GCF_051521375.1). Taxonomy (NCBI): domain Bacteria; kingdom Pseudomonadati; phylum Myxococcota; order Polyangiales; family Polyangiaceae; genus Sorangium; species Sorangium sp. So ce693. Next base: position 6,466,763 of record NZ_CP150347.1, on the reverse strand, counting down.
GGCCAGCGCGGAGCGGTAGCCGAGCGACAGGGCGACCACCTCGTCCGTCGGTGGCAGGACGTACACGTCGGAGGTCTCGGCGACCCGCTGCTCCAGGTCCGCGGCCGGCGCGCGCACGCTCCCGATGGCGACGGCGGCGGCGGCGGAGAGCGCGACAGCGACGAGCGCCTCGCGCGCGCCTGCGAGGCGGGCGAGGAGCGAGCGGGCCGCCGGAGGAGGCTCCGCCCCGGGCGCGGGAGGGTCCCCCATCATTCCACCTCGCGGTCCACGAACATGCCCGGCAGCACGCGGGCGGGCTCCCCGGGGATCCGCTCGCCGCGCACCTCGAACGTGGACAGCACGCCGTCGCCGTCGAGGTCGCCGTGCGCGGTCGCTGTGAAGCGCATGGCCTTCGACGCGTCGAGCTCGCTCGTGAACTGGAAGGAGAACGCGTGGGGCCCCTCGAAGCGGAAATCGAGCGACCGCCACGTGAGGTGCTCCCACGATTCCGGCGGATCGACCGCGCGCACGCCGCGCGGCACCTGGGCCGGGGTCAGCGGGGCGGACGGGGGGAAGCTGATCTCCTGCGGCCGCGACTCGGCGTAGGCGACCGCGCTCGTCACCAGCCGGTCGAGCCCTTCGATGGGCTCGCTCAGCTTGGACGCGCTGAGGTTTCGGAAGAACGCGGGGACGGCGACGGCGAGGACGCTGCCGCCGACCGCGAAGGCCGCGCTGAGCTCCAGCGCGCTCCAGGAGCGCCAGGTCATGGGCTCCTCTCTACCTCACCCCTCCACGATCGAACAAGCGCGAGGGAGGCACGGTTCGCATCAGTCGGAGTCGATGTTCGTGTAGATCGCGGTGCTGGTCGCGATCTCGCCGTCACGCACCTCGCCGGTGCGGGCGATCGTGTACCTCTGCCCGTCTCCCCTCAGGTCGCCGACCGCGCCCACCTCGAACCCCGCCGCGCTGGGGAGGGGCGCGCCAGGCAGGCCCTGGCTGACGTAGCTCCCGCCGACCTGGTACGAGTACTGGAAGTAGATGGGCTGGCTGATCGAGAAGCCGAGGCACTGCCACCCCGCGAGCGTCGAGCCCGAGTTGAAGTCGTCGCCGGGCGCGTTGCTTGGCTGGTACTTCGTTCCCTGCACGGAGGCGAAGAGGAGCGGGACCGGCGTCGCCGAGGTGCAGAGGATGTGGGTGTTCGCCGATGCGACGCCCGTGGTGGCCAGGATTTGCGCGATGTCGCGCTCGCGCTCGTACTGGTTGATCGCGATGCGGGTGATGACGCCGACGGTCTGCTTCGCTTCAGCCGTCTTCGCCGTGATGAGGTGGTTGCGAACCCCGACGATCGCCAAGGCGGCGAGCACGCCTGCGATCGCGACCACGATCATGACCTCGACGAGCGTGAAGCCTCGTCCACGGACCGATGTCGTGCTCGACATAACACGCCCTTTCCGCTCGCAGACGACGCCGGTGAACCCGGGCTGCCGGGCTCATGCGAGCCGGGCAGCCCGGGGCGAGATCACTCGTATTCGTTTTCGATGAACACCTGCGTGGCCAGGACCACCTCGCCGTTGACAACGTTGCCGCCGCGCGCGAAGGCGCTGAAGTCGGTGCCGTCGCCATCGAGATCGCCCTGGGCACCCGCTTCGAAGCCTGTCGCCGTCGGGTCGGGCGAGGCCCCGCTTACGCCGGTGCGAGCGCCCTTCGTGTAGTTGTACTGATAGTAGATCGGCTGCGTCATCGAGAACTTGAGGCACTTCCAGCCGCCGAGCGACGTGCCCGTGTTGAAGTCCGCGGCGTCGGCGGTGCTCGGCTGGTACTTCGTGCCCCGCACCGAGGTCATGGCCGCCGGGACCGGTCCGTGGCCGGGCGCGTCGACTCCCGTCGACTCGCACAGCGAGTGGCTCGCAACTGCCGACGACGTGCCGCCGGCCAGGATGGCCGAGGCGGAGGTCTCCCGCTCATACGCGGCAACGGCGCCGCGGGCGATTGCGCCCACAGTATTCTTGGCCTCCGAGGTCTTCGCGCTCGCGAGGTACCGGCGCACGCCGTAGATCGCCAGCGCGGCGAGGACGCCGATGATGGCGACGACGATCATGAGCTCGACGAGCGTGAAGCCTCTCCTGTCATATCGCTTGATTGCACGCATGAGTGTCGATCCTCCGTGATGCTTTCTTTAATTGGATGCTTTGCCGAGACTGACCATGATGTCGCCTGGTGCGGGCTCGGCCGGCCCGCAGCGCGAAAACCTCTCCCACGGACAGGCGCTCTCTGCGCCTCACCGGAGCAAAACTCCTCTACTCCGTCACTCCGTCTCGTTCTCCCAGTAGATCCCTGACATCGTGGATGTCGTCAGGAGCAAGGCCAGCGTCCCATCCGAGTCGCGATCACCGGCCGCCTGGACGACGTACCAGGGGCCGTTCGGCGCGAACTGCGGATCTGCCAGCGGGTTGCCAGCGGGCAGCCCCGCCCATGTGAAGCCTGAGTGTGGCGTCACGCTGAAGGGGGGGGCGTCGCCGGCCACGGTCGCGTATCCGAAGCGGACCGCGCCGTCCGTCGTCACGTTGAGCAGCTGCCAGTTCGTCGCGTGTGGGTGAGCGCCGCCCCACGCGCGCTTGCGATCGCTGAGCGTCCCCGCAGGGTACCAGGCATCGAGCGATCCCTGAGACACATTCAGGTACACGAGCATCTCGGCCTTGTAGGCCTCCTGTGCACCGCGGATGCCCTGCATGACCGCCTTCGGCTCGGCGATGCCCGCCGCGTCCATGTACCTGCGGTATCCGACCATGGCGATCGCCGCGAGGACACCCACCATCGCGACGACGACGAGGAGCTCGACGAGCGTGAACGCTCGCCTCGCTGCGCTTCGCTGTCGCCGCGTGCTCCGCATGCGCCCTGATGCTTCAGCAGGTGACGTGCCAAGGAGAGCGCGGCGCGGCGTCATCTTCGAGTTGCGCGAGAAGCTCATGAGTTGCCTCGGTTTTCCTTGAGGTGAGGAGGGCAGGGTGCCGGAGGTGTGGGGTTGTGTTCTTTTGCGGCGGTGACGAAAACCGTCACTGCAGGGCGCCCGGCGGTGACGATTCTCGTCGGGATCCTCCCTCCGGGTCGTCGTCTCCCTCCCCATCGGCGGCAAGGGCGTGCTTGGCGAGGCGGTAGCGCAGCGACCGGAACGAGACGCCGAGCAGCTTCGCGGCCGCCTTGCGGACGCCGCCGGTGCGCTCGAGCGCCTGGAGGATGAGCCGGCGCTCGACCTCGCCGATCACCTCGTCGAGCGCGCACCCCTCGGGCGGGAGCTGGGCGAGCAGCGGCGCCGGGCTCGCGCTGAGGCCGGCGACGGCGCCCGGGAGGTCGCCGAGGCCGATCGTGGGCCCTCCGGCGAGCGCCACCGCGCGCTCCATCATGTTCTCGAGCTCGCGCACGTTGCCCGGGAAACTGTAGGCGTCGAGCGCGCGCACCGCGTCCGTCGTGAGGCCGCGGACGTCCTTGCCGAGCTCGGCGGCGAAGCGGCGGAGGAAGCGCTCGGCGAGCCGCGAGACGTCCCCGGGGCGCTCGCGCAGCGGCGGCAGCTCGATGCGGATGACGTTCAGCCGATAGTAGAGATCCTGCCGGAAACGGCCCTGGCGGACCTCGGCCTCCACGTCCCGGTTGGTCGCGGCCAGGACACGGACGTCCACCGAGATCTCCGCGGCGGCGCCGACAGGGCGGACCTTCCGCTCCTGGAGCACGCGGAGGAGCTTCACCTGGAGCGCGGCCGGCAGCTCCCCGATCTCGTCGAGGAGCAGCGTCCCGCCGTCCGCCTCCCGGAACAGCCCCATCGAGCGCGCGCCGGCGCCCGTGAACGAGCCCTTCTCGTGGCCGAACAGCTCGCTCTCCATGAGCGCCTCCGGGAGCGCCCCGCAGTTGACCACCAGGAACGGCTTGGCCGCGCGATCGCTCTGGTCGTGGATCGCGCGGGCGACCCGCTCCTTGCCGGTCCCGCTCTCGCCCGTGAGCAGCACGGTGGTGCGCGTCGGCGCGATCTTGGCGATCAGCTCGGCGATCCGCTGCATCGCGACGCTCGTGCCGAGCGGCTCGCGCGACGGGAGATCGAGCCGCTCGAGCTGGGCTCGCAGCCGCTGGTTCTCCGCGACGATCGAGCTCTTCTCGAGCGCCTTCGCGGCGAGCGCTGTGAGCTCCGCCGGCGAGAACGGCTTGGTCACGAAGTCGTATGCGCCGTGGCGCATCGCGTCGAGCGCGCTCTCCACCGTGGAGTGCGCGGTCATCACGATCACCTCGGTCGCGTTGCTCCGCGCCTTCGCGGCGGTGAGCACCTCGATCCCCGAGCCGTCGGGCATCACGAGGTCGGTGAGGACGAGCGGGAACGGCTGCGGGTTCTGGCGGATGGCCTCGATGGCTGCGCGCGCTCCGGGCGCGACAACGACCTCGTAGCCCTGGCGGTGGAAGGCAATGTGGAGCACCTGGCGGAGGCCCGGCTCGTCATCGACGACCAGCACCCGGGTGGCGTTCTGCGGGATGCTCGGCGGGATCGACGCCATCACGCCAACACCGTATCACGATGCTCCGCTCACGCGTCGATGGCGGCCATCGGGCGCGGCGCGCCGCGTCGTCACGTCACCGTGTCGTCACGTCGCCGCGTCGTCACTCTCCCACGTCGGTGCATGGGGCTCCGTCGCGCCCTCAGGGGCAGGCGTCGCTCACGACGCCGAGCGGTGTGCGCTCCTCGACGACAAACGATTGCGCCTCGCTCTCGTCGCCTCCGTTGCCCTCCAGCTCCTGCCATACGAGCAGGGTGTCGCAGAGCTCGGCCTCGATCTCGAGGAGGTAACGGCCGTTCCTGTCGGTGTCGTCCTCGATCACGCCCCGCTGCGTCCGCTCGTTGAAGAGGCTGACGCGCGCGCCAGGGCTGCAGTTGCCCGAGATCTGCCACACCCCCTCGCGGTCTGCGACGGGCCGCATCGTGTCGGCCGGCTCGGGCGGGGGGAGCGGCAGCGTCGGGCTCAGGCACGCCGCACCGGCGAGCAGCGAGATCGCGAGGGCGACGGCGAGGTGAAGCGCAGCGCGGCGGAGCATCGGCACGGCACGGCGTCATAGCACACCATGTGCCGCGCCCCCTCCGCCGCGGAGCGCCCTGATTCAGCCGGATTTTCAGCGATCGCGCCGCGACCCGATCGCCGGACCGTCAATTCTGTTGGCGCTCGCGTCCATCGGTTTGCAGCACGCGCAGGGCGACGCGCCGCTTCGCCGTGGCCGCGCCGAGATCCGCGGCCGGGGGGAGCCCGGCGCCGCGCCCGCTCTCTTCGTCGTCGAGCAGCTCGCCGACGAGATCGTAGTCGCTCGCCTGCGTGATCCGGACCCGGCACATCTGGCCGGGGCGGACCTCGCCGCCAGAGAGGTAGACCTGTCCGTCGATCTCGGGCGCCTGACCGGCGTGGCGGCCCATGAGCACGTACTCGTGCTCGTCGCTCGTCCCCTCGACGAGCACCTCGAGCTCGCGGCCGATCATGGCGGCGCTCTTCTTGTGCGAGATGCGGCGCTGCAGCGTCATGAGGCGGCGGTAGCGGCTCGCGGCCGTGCGCGCGGGGACCTTGCCCTCGAGCTCGTGGCTGCGGCTCGCCTCCTCGTCGGAGTAGCGGAACACGCCGACGCGCTCGAACTCGGCCCAGCGCACGAAGTCGCAGAGCTCCTCGAACTCGGCGTCCGTCTCGCCGGGGTGGCCGACGATGAACGCGGTGCGGAACGTGAGGTCGGGGACGCGCTCGCGCAGCGTGGAGACGACCCGGCGGAGGCGATCGCCGCCGTGGCCGCGCCGCATCCGCTTCAGCATCGCGTCGGCGGCGTGCTGGAGCGGCATGTCGACGTAGGGCACGACCCGCGGGTGGCCGGCGAGCAGCTCGACGAGGTCGTCGGTCATCTTCTCGGGGTACAGGTAGAAGAGCCGCACCCAGCGCACGCCGGGCACGTCGGCGACCCGTTCGACGAGCTGCGCGAGCGTCGCGCGCGCGCCGTCCTCGGCGCGGCCGGCCGCGTCGCGGCCGTAGGCGATCGTGTCCTGCGAGATGAGGTTGATCTCGCGGACGCCCGCGGCCGCGAGCTGCTCCACCTCGCGCACCACGTCCGGGATGGGCCGGGAGCGCTGCGCGCCGCGCAGGTCCGGGATCACGCAGAACGAGCAGGTGCGGTTGCAGCCCTCGGCGATCTTGACGTAAGCGCTGCCGCCGGGGGTCGAGAGGGTGCGCGGATCACCGGCGTGGATCAGCCACTCGGCGGGGTTGCCGACGAGCATCCGCTCGGCGTCGCCCGCGAGCACCCGGCCGAGCTTGAGCATGTCGCTCGACCCGAGGAAGTGATCGACCTCGGGCATCTCGCGGGCGAGCTCCTCGGGGTGGCGCTGCGACAGGCAGCCGGCCACGACCAGGCGCTTGCAGCTGCCGTGCTCCTTGTGCTGCGCCATCTCGAAGATGGCGTCGATCGACTCCTTCTTCGCGTCGCCGATGAAGCCGCAGGTGTTGACGACGATCACCTCGGCCTCGGCGGCGTCGTCGACGTGCGCGTAGCCGGCCGCGCGGGCGACGCCGAGCATCACCTCGGAGTCGACGCGGTTCTTGGGGCAGCCGAGGCTGACGAAATGGACCTTGCGTGAGCTCATGTCGCCGCTCCTTCGCCGTCGACGAAGACGACCCGCCCCGAGGCGAGCGTCATCTTGACGCGGCCCGTGAGCTGCCGGCCGAGGAACGGCGTGTTCTTGCTCTTCGAGCGCAGGCGCGCCGGGTCGAGCACGAAGCTCAGGTTCGGATCCACGAGGCAGAGCTCGGCGCGGGCGCCGGCCTTGATCGTGGGCGCCTCGAGCCGCGCGATGCGGGCGGGGGCGCGGGTGAGGGCGTCGACGAGCCGGCCGAGGGGGAGGGCGCCCTGCCGGACGAGGTCGAGCAGGACCGGGACGACGAGCTCGAGGCCGATGAGGCCGGGCGACGCCTCGGCGAACTCGCAGTCCTTCTCGAGCGTGGAGTGGGGCGCGTGGTCGGTGGCGACCGCGTCGATGGTGCCATCCGCGAGCGCCTCGCGGAGCGCGTCGACGTCCGCCTGCTCACGCAGGGGCGGGTTGACCTTGCACGCCGTGTCGTAGCCGAGCACGGCGGCGTCGGTGAGCGTCAGGTGGTGGGGCGTCACCTCGGCGGTCACGGCGATGCCGCGGGCCTTCGCCTCGCGGAGGATGCGGACCGCCCCGAGCGACGAGATGTGCGCGACGTGGTAGCGCGCGCCGGTGGCCTCGGCGAGCAGCACGTCGCGCGCGACGATGATGTCCTCCGCCACGCGCGGCCAGCCCCGGAGGCCGAGCCGCGTCGAGATCGCCCCCTCGTGCATCTGCGCCCCGTCGGTGAGCGCGTGGTCCTCGGCGTGCTGGATGATCGTGAGATCGAAGGTCTTCGCGTACTCGAGCGCGCGGCGCATGACGGAGCTCGACGTCACGCAGCGGCCGTCGTCGGAGACCGCCACGGCGCCGGCGTCCTTGAGATCGGCCATCTCGGTGAGCTCGGCGCCCTTCTGGCCCATCGTGATCGCGCCGATGGGGTGGAGCGCGGGCCCCCCGATCGCGCGGGCTCGCGCGATCATGGCCTCGGTGATGGAGCGGGTGTCGTTGACGGGCCGCGTGTTCGGCATCGCGCACACGTGGGCGAAGCCGCCGGCCGCCGCGGCGGCCAGCCCGGAGGCGATGTCTTCCTTGTACTCCTGCCCGGGCTCGCGGAGGTGGGCGTGGAGGTCGACGAACGCGGGGAGGAGCAGGAGCCCATCGCCCTGGATGATCTCGGCCCGGTCGGCGCGGCGCAGCTCGTCGGTCGCTGCGCCGCGTCCCGCCCGGGTGATGACGCCGTCTTCCACGACGACATCGATCACGTCGTCGAGCTGTTGGGCCGGGTCGACGGCGCGCACGCCGACGAAGAGAAGGAGAGGAGGAGGTGAGCCGATGGCCGCCATGGGAGCGCGCTCCCCTAGCACAGGCGCTCCTCGTCGTGCACCGGTGCGGCGTCAGCGGGGGAACCAATCCGGCAAGGAGACCGCGCGCCGGGGTCAGCTGGCAGCCGGAGGAAGCCAGGGAGGCCTGAGCAAGGCGAAGGACGGGAACGCGACGGGCGCAACGGATGCGACGGATGGGACGGATGGGACAGATGCAACGGATGGGACGGATGCGACGAACGTGATGGATGCAACGGACGTGGCGAACTCAACAGGCACAACGGACGGAACGGTCGGCGAAGAAAAACGCTCGGGGCGTGACACAGCGCTTGACGGATCGCGAAAGGGTGAGGTAGTGATGCCGTCCCCGCTCGCGAAGCTGGCGGAATTGGCAGACGCGCTGGATTCAGGTTCCAGTGGGGTAACTCCCGTGGAGGTTCAAGTCCTCTGCTTCGCACCAAGCGCTCTTCTTGTCCTGCTTCTTTAGCCATGACTCTTGCCAAGGTCGTGGCTCTGTCTCTGCTTGCCGTCTTCGGCAGTTCCTGTGATCGCCGCTCCTCCCCCTCGGCGGGAGGAGCCGCGAGTGCGGCCCCTGGTCCGAGCGCCTCGGGGGCGGTCCTCGCAGCCGCCGCTGCGTCGAGCGCCCCGACCGAGCCCGCGGTGGCCACTGCGCCGGCCGAGCCCGAGGTACCGCGCGGGACCGGCGTGCAGGAGTTCGTGCCCATCGGCTCCCTCGAGGGGTGCAAGACGAAGTCGGGTGATATCGCGACCTACATCCTGCGCGAGGGGATGGGGATCGCCGGGCGCGCCGACGGTTCGTTCGGGGCCGTGTGGCTCGTGGACCTCAAGGGAGGGGACGCGCAGATCGCGTTCGCCGGCTTCGATAGCGATGCCCGGCAGGTCGCTCGTGCGAGGGCGATCTCGAGCACGCGAGACGCGGGGCTCCGGATCTTCTCCTCGGGCGACGAGTGGGCGGTCACGTGGTTCGACGCGGAGGGGCTCGCGTACGCGAGGCCCCGCTGGGAGACGAACCCGCCGGTGGGGATCCAGCGCGTCGGCGCGATCGGGAGGGAGGTCAGCGACCATGTCGCCCTCGCGCCCGCGCCTGGTGGCGCCCTTGTCGCAGCGGCGCCCTTCGGGCCGGACCGCCATCGCCTGGGGGTGTTCCAGTTCGCGCCGGTGGATCCTGCGCAGCCGCAGCTCAAGGCGGTCGGGGTCACGCGAAGCGCCAAGATGCCGCGCTGGCCTGCGGTCGCTGCCGACGCGTCCGGCGGCTACCTCGTCGCCTGGCAGGACGAGGAGGACGGGAGCATCCGGGCCTCGCGGTTCGACGCCGCGGGCAGGGAAGGGAATGCCCACCTCGTTGCGAAGCGACAGGGCGGCGACCGACCGGCTGGCGCGGCTCAGGAGACACCGGACAGGGATCAGCGGCTCGGGCTCGTGGCTACAGGCAGCGCCGGCGCGCTGCTGCTCTGGAGCGAGGGAGCCACCTTGATCGCCCGCGCTCTGGACGCCGAGGCGCAGCCGCGCGGGGCGCCCTGGGTCGTCGGTAAGGGCAAGTGGCGCGCGCTCGCGCCGAGCGGCGACGGGGCCCTCGTGGCGTGGGTCGGCCACGATGGCAAGGTGGAGGGGCAAACCCTGCTCGTGAAGCTGGCCGCCGACGGAGCGCCCTCTGCTCGAGGGATCCGGGTGTCGGATGGGGTGTTTCCCGTAAAGGATTCTCCGAGCGTCGCGCTCGCCGGTGAGCGGGTGGGCGTCGCATGGACGGAGCCCATGAGCACCGGTGTGAGCACGAAGCGCGCAGTCTTGCGGGTGATCGAGCGCACCTGCATCCCCTGAGCGCTCACGCGACGAGAGGCCCGGTGCGGCGGGCGTAGCGCGGCCTCCGGCGCTAGGATGAAGAGCGTGAGCCACGCATTCGGCCCGACTCGGCCACCGCCGAACCGCGATGCGAACGAGCCGCCTGCAGCGCTCAGGGACGTGCAGACGGCCGCCCTGCCCTTCGAAAACGAGCCGCCTGCCGGCGCGCCGCCCTGCGACCCCGTCGCGGCGCGCGTCGCGCTCGTGCCGGCTGCAGCCCAGCTGCGCCGCGCGCAGGCGGCGCGGCTGATCATCCAGGATCCCTACCTCACGCCGCCGCCCCCGCCGGAGCGACGGCAGCTCTCCACGCTGGCCGTGAGCTCGCTCGTCGCGGCGCTGTTCGGGCCGCTCGGGGCGATCGCCGCGATCGCCTTCGGCTGGGCGGCGCGCCGCGAGATCGAGCAGGCCCCGGCCGTGCGCAGGGGGTACGCGCTCGCCAGCGTCGGGCTCGCGCTCGGCGTCCTGCTCACCCTGTGCTGGAGCTCGGCGATCGGCTTCGGCGTGTGGATGTGGAGCACCCATCGCACCGGAGAGACGGCCTCCGCCGTCCCGGAGGGGGAGGCCTCGCCGGAGCCGGCGAGCACGGCGTCGCCGTCGATGCCGCTGCCGGAGGCGCCTCCCCCGGCGGCGCAGCCGAGCGGCAGCGTCCCTCAGCACACGACCCACCGGCGCGTCGGGGGGGTCTTGATCGTCGATATCGGCGTCGACGTCTCCGTGCTCAGCGAGGAGCTCGCCAAGCAGCGCGCGGAGGCGTACGCCCAGGGCGAGAAGGTCCTCGTGATGACGACGAGCGATCCCTGCGAGCCGTGCCGCGGGGTCGACCGCGCGCTCGCCGATCCGCTGATGCAGACGGCCCTCCGGAGCGTGCGGCTCGTGCGCGTGGACATCGATCTCTTCAAGGAGGACCTCGACCAGATCAAGGTGCCGCGGCGGCTCTATCCGGGCTTCTTCCTGCTCTCGCCGGATCTCTCCCCGCAGGACGGGATCAACGGCGGCGAGTGGGACGACGACATCGCGCGCAACATCGCGCCCGTGCTGGGGGCGTTCGTGCGGGGCCAGTACACGACCCGCCGGCAGCCGTGGAACCCGCTGCCCGGCTCGGGCATGCGGCTCTGAGCCGGGTCGCGCGCGGCGACGAGCCCCTCGCGCGCCGGACAGGGTAAGCTCGGGCTGTGAAGCGCTTCGGCCAGCTCGTCCTCTTCGCTCTCTGCGTCGCGTTCAGCGTCTCGGCGGTCTACAACGTCGTCTCGGACAACGCCGACGTCGAGCGGAGGGCGGCGCTCGTCGCGTGCGGCGAGGACGGCGCCGCGAGCGCGCCGGAGCCGCGCCGCCCCAGCGAGGGCTGCAGAGCGCAGATGACGCGGCTGGAGCGGACGCCGTTCGGCCAGACCTTCGAGTTCACCACGGCGAAGCGCACCGTGGACGTCAGGTGCGAGCGCGCGCTCGTGTTCGCCGGCGAGTACAGCTGCAAGCTCCGGTGATCGCCGAGGCGGCGGCCTTCACCCCGCCCGCCGCAAGAGGCCGTTATCCGCGCGGAAGTTACGCTATGGTGGGCGGCCGTGACGAGCCACACAGCGCGCCTTCCTCGCTCGATCGGCCCCGAGGCCGCGCGCATCGTCGTGGGCTTCGCCTCCGCGCTCGCAGCGGCCGCGGCGGTCGCCCACGGCGCGCCGCCGGCGCTGGCCGCGCAGGTGTCCTCGCCGGCGCCGCTCGGCGCGCCTGTGGTCGCGCCCGCCGCCGCGCCCGCGCAGCTGCCGCAGGGCGGCGGACCGAGCCCTCCCGCCCCGCCGCCGCTCTCCCGTGACGAGGAGGAGAAGCGGCTCCGCATCGAGCGAGCGACCGCGCTGCACGACGAGGCGCAGCGGCGCTACCAGCACGGCGAGTACCGCGCGGCCATCGCGAAGCTGGAGGCCGCCGTGGCGCTCGATCCCGAGGGCAAAGAGCTCATCTACAACCTGGCGATGATCCACGAGCGGCTGGGCGAGATCGACGAGGCCGAGCGCTACTACCGCCGCTACCTCGACATGGAGGCGCTCCCGAAGGCGCGTGAGGAGGTCCACGCGGTCCTCAAGCGGCTCAAGGGCGCGAAGCGGGAGCTCGCCAGCGCGAAGCCGCCAGCGCCCGAGAAAGCCGCCTCGGTCTCCACGGCGCTGCCGTATTTGCCGCGCCTGCCGCGCCCTCCCGCGGCGGTCGGCGGCGCGAGGCCGCGCGCGACCTGGCTCGCCGTCAGCGGGGGCATCGCCGCGGGGTCGCTCGTGGTCGGCGGCGTCTTCGCCGCGCTCGCCGTGGCGCGGGATCCCGGCGCCGACGAGCGCACCGGGGCCGGCGTCTCCATCGCCGATCTGCAGGCCGACGCGAGCGCGGCTCACCGGTGCGCCGTCGCCGCGGACGTCGCCTTGCTGGTCGCCGGCCTCTCCGGGGCAGCGGCGCTCTACCTGTACCTGTCTCCGGGGGCGCCCGCGGCGAGCCCAGCCTCTCGCGCGGCCTCGGCCGTCGGCTCGCGCGCGCTGCTCTCGGGTCAGGACCACCGGCCTTTCCCGCGCGGCGCCGGCGCAGGGGCGCAGGCGATCCGCCTGTCGCTGGGCGCCGATGGAGCCCGGCTCCGGGTGCAGTTCTGATGCGCCACGGCGCCGCGCTGCGGAGGCTGCTCCGCGGGCTCGCCGCGCTCGTGTCGCTCGGCGCCGGGTGCGAGGTCCTCGTCGACGGGACGCTGGGCCAGGTGCGCTGCTCGGACGAGGGCGCGATCGGGCCGCCGGCGTGCCCCGAGGGCGCCGTTTGCAGGGAGGGCGCCTGCGTCGAGCAGCAGCTGGAGCGCGCGCTGGGCGCGCGCTGCGCGCGGCACGAGGACTGCGGCGCGCTCGATTTCTGCCTCGATCCAGCGCTGTTCGACGGCGACGGGCCGCGCGTATGCTCGCGCGCCTGCTGCAGCTCGAGCGACTGCGATCCTGTCCGGGATGCCGTCTGCTGGATCCCCGACGGCGGAGGGAGCGGCCTCTGTCGCATCGGCCGGGAGGTCGGCCGGCCCGACGTGGGCACGCAGCTCTCCGGCGCGTCCTGCGCCGCGCCCGGCGACTGCCGATCTGGCATCTGCAGCGGCGGCGCCTGCGTCGACGCCTGCTGCTCCGACACCAGCTGCGCCGCGAACGGGGCGGCGTGCCGGCTCACGACGGATCTCGTCTCGGCCGGCCCGGCCCTGGCGTGCCGGGCCGCCGCCCTGGGCGATGGAGGCTACTTCGAGCCGTGCGCACGGGACGATGACTGCGCGTCCGGGCTCTGCGCCGAGGTCGAAGGGAGAGGCCGCTGCATCATCCCGTGCTGTGGCTCGGAGATGTGCCCGGACACGCCCGGCGAGGTGAGGCAGCGCGTCGGCTGCGCCGAGCTCGCGATCGACGGACGCTCGACCGTCCGCGCGTGCATCAGGCTGCTGTCCGGGGACAGCCTTGCGGCCATCGGCGCTCCGTGCTCCACGCCCGAGGACTGTCGGAGTGGTATGTGCATCAAGGATCCTGAACAAACGCAGCGATTCTGTAGCGACGTCTGCTGCAGCGATGCGTCCTGCGGCGACGCCGCGTTCTTCGGCTGTCGCCCGCGAGCGACAGGCGAGTCGTGGGCCTTGCGATGCGAGCCCAAGTAACGGACGATCCCCCCATCGCGGTGGTAGTTCGTGCAGCTGACGGCCAGTTCCCAGCCAGCGCCCCCGGGTCGTCCGACGAGCCCAGCAGGGCCATGGCGCTGATTTGCCCGCGCTGTCACCACCTCGCGGCCGTCGCTGGGAGGACCTCGTCCAGCCAGCTCCCGTCCCCCGCCGGCGAGCGCGGTTCCCAGGACGGCCAGAGCGCGAGGCTACCTCGTTGCCCCCACGACGGGCTGGCCCTCGTGAGCCGCGAGGTGCTCGCCGAGACCGACGGAGATCCGCTGCTGGGGATCACGATCGCGGATCGGTTCGTGATCGTGGGCAAGCTCGGCGCCGGCTCGATGGGCACGGTGTACCGCGCGCGCCAGGAGGCGATGGGCCGCGACGTGGCCATCAAGATCCTGCGGTCGGACAGGGCGTTCGACGCGCAGGCGAAGGCGCGCTTCACCCGCGAGGCGCGCGCGATGAGCCTCCTCCGGTCGCCGCACACGGTCACCGTGTTCGATTTCGGCGAGGTCGTGGACGACGCGACGGACGCGGCCTTCGGCCGCGGTCGCTCCGCAGAGCAGAGCTCGCCCATGGAGGGGACGACGTCGAGCAGCGGCTCGCTCTACCTCGCGATGGAGCTCCTCGAGGGCGAGTCGCTCGGCCAGCGGCTCAAGCGCCTGCGGCGGCTGCGCATGGGCGACGCCGCCCGCTTCGCGCGGCACGCGCTCCTGTCGCTGGCCGAGGCGCACGACAAGGGGATCATCCACAGGGACCTCAAGCCGGACAACCTGTTCCTGGCGAGGCCCCCCGCGGGCGAGCACGAGGAGATCTGCAAGGTGCTCGACTTCGGCATCGCGAAGGTGATGACCGGGACAGAGCGGCCGGTCGACGCCCTCGAGACCCAGGCAGGCACCGTCTTCGGGACGCCGCGGTACATGTCGCCGGAGCAGGCGCAGGGCAGGCCGCTCGATGCGCGGAGCGACCTGTATTCGCTCGGCGTCCTGCTCTATCAGATGCTGGTCGGGAGGCCGCCGTTCATCGACGACGATGCGGTCGTCGTGATGGCGAGGCACATCAAGTCGTCGCCCGTGCCGGCGAGCGAGGCCGCGCCGGACGCCAGGATACCGCCGTCGCTCTCGCAGCTCCTGCAGCGCGCCCTGGCCAAGCGGCCCGAGGATCGGCCGCGGAGCGCCCAGGAGTTCATCGCCGAGCTCGATCGCGCGATGGACGAGGCCAGGCCGAGCCTCGACCGCGAGCGCCTCGGCCCGGCTCAGCCCGCCGAGGTCGGCGCCACGAGCGAGCTGCTCGCGGTCGTGGGCGACGACGCCGCGCAGGCGCCGAGCACGCTGCGTTCCGCGCCACGGAGGCGCACCTCGCGCGTGGCCGTCGGCGCCGGCGCGCTGTCCCTGATCGTGATGGCGCTCGCCGTGCGCGAGCTCCGCCGGCCCGCGGACGGCGGCGCGCACAGTCTTCAGAAAGGGGTAGCGCTGGAGGCGAGGGTACTCGCGGACGCGATAGCGCGCGCCAACCCGCCGCCCGCCGCCACGACGACCCCGCCGGCGGCGCCGTCGCCGCCCGGCACGACGACCGCGCCGTCGCCGCCGCCGATGCCCGCCGCGACGACCGCGCCGGCGCCGTCACCCGCCGCCACGACGACCGCTCTGGCGCCGCCGCCCGCTGCCGCGACGACCGCGCCGGCGCCGCCTCTGTCGCCCGCGGGTGTCGCCAGCGCGGCGCCCGCGCCGACGGGCGTCCCATCGGCTTCGATACCGAAGCGAAAGACAGCGCAGCCGCGCAAGCCGTATGTGAAATTCGACTGATGACGGCACGCGCGCGGCACCGCTGCGCGAGGCCGACGTCGGCCCCCGAAGGCCCGCTCTTCCATGGAGTCCCGTCGCGCGAGAGACAGCGGCGTCCGATCGCGAAGGACGCCGAGAGTCGCTGTACGAGCCGGAGGCTAACGTGTAACTTCGCCGCGCACCGATGGATCCCCGGGAGATGGAAACGCTCGTCCAGCGGCTCGTCACGAATCCGCATGACGGGGAAGCCCTGGCGTATGCTCACCGAGCCGGGGAGCAGGACCCACGCTCGTACGCCATGTTGCTCGAGCGCGTCGGCAGCTCCACCGCAGATCCATCGTACGCGGCGCACTGGCTGAGCGAGGCCGCGAACGTGTGGTCGACCACCATCGGCGACGCGCACCACGCCGCGCGGACGCTCATGATCGCCATCGACAAGGATCCGACGCAGCGGACCGCGGCGGAGCGGCTGGCGCAGCTCTACCGCGACAAGGGCGATCAGAAGGCGCTCGTCGCGCTCCTGGAGCGGCTCGTCAAGGCGCTCACGCCGCTGCTCTTCGAGCGGCCCGAGGTGCGCGCGCAGGTCTCGACCCTGCACGAGGAGCTCGGCCGGCTGTGGAGCGAGCCGCCGCTCTCGCGGCCGGAGCGCGCCCTCGAGAACTGGCGCCGCCTGGCGGAGCTCGATCCGCACAACGTCTACGCCATCTACGCCGCCCGCGAGATGCTGAAGGCCCAGCAGCAGTACGCCGAGGCGATCCCGTACTTCGCGATGGAGCAGGCGCTCGTCGACGACCCGGAGCGGCGGCTCGCCCTGCTGCGCGACGAGGCCGATATCCGACGCCGCGCCGGCGACCTCGCGGGCTCCACGGTGGCGCTGCGGAACGCGCGCGCGTTCGTGCCGCACGACGTGGGGCTCATCCAGGCGCTCGGCGTCGCCATCGTCGACCGCATCGAGGCGGGCGAGCCGGTGCCGCAGCCAGAGCGCGACGAGGCCGCGGAGCTCTTCGTGGCGCTCGCGGAGACGTACGACGGGGAGTACGGCTACTCGTACTCGGTCTACGCCCTCCGCACGGCGCCGGGGCACGATCGCGCCATGCAGCTCGCCGACCATTACGGGAAGCAGCTGGGCCGCATCGCGGAGCTCCGCCCGCGTTACCTCGCCTACCTCCAGGTCAACCCGAACGGGTTCATGGCCCCCGAGGCGCGCAAGCGGGCGTCCGTGGCGCCCCCCCCGCGGCTGCCGTCGGCGCCGCCGCCGCCCATGGGCGTGGCTGCCGCGCCTGCGCACCGGTCGTCGGTGCCGCCCAGCGCGGGAGCCGCCCATGCGCACGCGTCCGTGCCCCCCTCGGGCCTCCTCTCGTCGCCGGCCGTCGCAGGGCTGGTCGATCCGGCGGTGGCCGCGTTCGCGCCGGCGTCTTCGTTCGCTCCCGCGCCGGGGTCGACGGCGCCGGACACGCTCGCTTCACCTGCGGACGCCGCGGCGCCGGCCCCCGCGGGGGCGTACGGCCTGGCCGGCGCCGCGCCGGCGCCCGGCGCCTTCGGCGGCTCGGCTCCCTCGGAGGAGCTGCAGCCTCCGAGAGAGGAGCCGGCCGAGGTTCGCAAGCCGATGACGCTCGCCAGGCTCCGCGAGGTGCTCAAGGGCGAGCCGGCCAACCCGGACGTGCTCGCGCAGGTCGAGGAGCAGCTGCGCCAGAAGCGGATGTTCGTCGAGCTGCGGGACGTCCTGCTCGCGGCGGCGCGCGTCCCCGAGGCGCCCATCGAGCGCAGGAAGGCGCAGCTGCGCGACGTCGCCGGGCTGTGCGAGGCGCAGCTGCGCGACGTCGACACGGCGGTCCAGGCCTGGAAGCTGCTCTCCGAGCTCGATCCAGGCGACGCGCAGGCGCAGGCCGAGCTGAGGCGGCTGCTCGAGCGGAGCTCGCGGTGGGACGACCTCGCCGCGCTGCTCGAGCACGACGCCGCCGCGACGCCCGACGTCGCGCAGCGGGTCGAGCTCGAGAGGGCGCTCGTCGCGCTCCACGAGCAGAAGCGCCGCGACCCCATCGCGGCCGCGGAGGCGTGGGTGCGGATCGCGGGCCTCATGCCTGACGACGGCGCGGCGCTCCTGTCCGCCGTCAAGCTCTTCGAGCGCGGCGAGCGCTTCGACCTCGCGGCGCGGGTCCTCGCCGACGCGACGACCTGGTTCCAGGGGAAGCTGACCCACGGGCCGCTCCTTCAGAAGCTCGGCGAGCTCCGGATGCGGCTCGACGAGCCGGGCGCCGCGGGCGACGCCTACGGCCAGGCCGCCGAGCTCCTGCGCCAGCCGAGGCTGTGGGAGCTCGCGCAGAAGGCCTACGTCGCGGCGGGGCGGCTCGCCGAGGCGGCGAGGGCGCTCTGCGAGCGCGCGCTGCTCGCGGACCGCAAGGCGCGTCCGGCGCTCCTCGTCGAGGCCGCCGAGCTGCTCCTCAGCGCCGGAGACGTCGACGGCGCGCTCGACCGCGTCGAGCGCGCCATCGAGATCGATCCGGCGACGGACGCCGGCCCCGCGATCGAGGACCTCTACCGGCGCGCCCACCGGCGGCCCGAGCTCGTGCGGTTCCTCCTGAGCCGGGCCGAGGTGCTCGGCGACAGGGCGGAGCGCGTCGCGGCGCGACGGGCCGCGGCGGCCCTGCAGCGCGAGCTCGGTGACCGCGACGGGGAGCGCGCGACGCTCACGCTCCTGCTCGCCGACGGCGACGACGCCGAGGCCATCGAGCGGCTGGCCCAGGACGCCGGCGAGCGCGGCGATCACCAGCAGGGCGCGGAGCTCCTCCGCAAGCTCGGCGATCTGACGGACAGCGAGCCCGGCAAGATCTCGCTCGCCCTGCGCGAGGCGCGCATGCTCGCGGAGGGCCCCGGCGACCTCGAGGCCGCGATCGCGCGCTACGAGGCGGTCGTGGCGACGCTCGATCCGCAGAACCGGATCGCGCTGCGGGGGATCGCCGATCTGGAGGAGCAGCGCGGCAACCCGAGGGGGGTCGCGGGCGCGCTCGAGCGTGAGCTCGTGCTCGTGTACGGCCACGACCAGGTCGACATCGCGCAGCGGCTCGCGGCGCTGTACGAGGGCCCGCTCGACGATCCGCGCGGCGCCGTCCGGGCGCTCGAGATCGTCCACGCCGTCGAGCCGGACGACCTCGACGCGGTCGCCCGGCTCCTGCGGCTCGCCGAGCGGCTGAACGATTGGCCGAAGGTCGCGCGCCTGATGGCGATCCTGATCGAGGTGGAGGGCGACGACGACGAGGCGTCGCAGATGACCCGCCGCCTCGCCGACATCCTGGACCAGCAGCTGGGCAAGAGCGACGAGGCGCTGGCGCTCCTGGAGCGGCTCGCGGATCAGGGCGACGAGCCGTGCCGAGACGCGTACGTCGCGCTCGGCGATCGGGTCGGGTGGAAGGGGATCGTCGCGACCAAGCTGGTCGCCTGGAACGAGTCGATCGCGCGCGCGGGGCGCGAGCTCGCCCTGCGCGGGGCCTTCGAGCGCTTCGTGGAGGTCGGTCGCCAGAAGGACGCCGCGCGCGTGGCGATGGAGCTCGCGCGCTCGCGCACCGCCGACGCCGGCCTCGCGGAGAAGCTCGAGGCGATCGCGGTGGAGCTCCAGGATCGCGAGGCCCTCACCGTCGCGCACGAGCTCCTCGCCAGGGATCTCTCGGGCACGGCCCGGGCGGCCGAGCTCGTGCGGCAGGCCGAGGTCCGGGTCTCCGTGGGCGCCGATCCGCTGGAGTCCATCCACCACGGCGAGGGCGCGCTCGCGAGCGTGCCGACCGCCGAGGTCGAGCCGCTGCTCCAGCGGCTCGCGGCGCTGGCCGAGGCCCCTGGCCTCATCATCGACCTCTTCGAGCGCCAGGTGAGCCGGTGCCGCACGCCGGCCGATCGCCTGGCGGCGCTCGTCCGCGCCGCCCAGATCGCCTGCGAGCGCGGCGCCATCGACCGGGCGAGGAGCTTCTTCGAGCTGGCCCTCGGCGGCGGCGTCCAGGAGGAGACGATCGCCATGCTCGAGCAGGTGGCGCGGGACGACGACGAGCGGTCGGGGTCGACGGCGCTGCGCACGATCCTCGTCGAGGCGCTCGCGGCCGGCGGCCAGGGCTCGCGCGACGGCGGCCGCACCCGGGCGGCGCTCCTGCGGCGCGCGGCAACGATCGCGCACCAGGACCTCCGCGACGTCGACCGCGCCTTCGGCTGGCTGGGCGACGCCGTGCTGGCGCAGGTCGACGACGCTTCGCTCGACGCGCTCGAGGCCCTCGGGCGCGAGGTGGGCGATCTGCCCCGCGTCAGCGCGACGCTGGACCGCGCGCTCGACGAGGTGTTCGACGGCCCGCTCGTGCGCAAGCTCCTGCAGCGTCGCGCCAGGCTGCGGCGCGACGTGCTCGGCGACAGGCAGGGCGCCGCGGCGGACCTGAAGAAGCTTCATGACCTGGCGCCCTCGGATCAGGACGTGATGAACGACCTGTCGGGTCTCCTGCTGGAGCTCGGCGATCACCGCGGCATGATCCAGCTGTACGAGGACCAGATCCTCCGCGGCCGCGATCCGGCGCAGCGAGCGGAGCTCGCGCGCAAGGTGGCGCGCCTCTGGGAGGAGGAGCTCGGCGAGGCGCGCGAGGCGGCGGACGCCTGGCGCCGCGTCCTCCGCATGAAGGCGGGCGATCCGGACGCGACCGCGGGCCTCGAGCGGGCCAAGACCGGCAAGCTCAAGCGCACCCCGCCGCCTCCTTCGCTCCCGACCCGGGCGCCGGGCCCGCCGCTGACCGAGCCGCCGCTCGCGCCCCGGGCGCCGGCGCTCGAGACGCTCGGCCTCGAGGCCGGCGCGGTGGCGGCGCTGAGCAACGGCTACGCGGGCTCCGAGGCGCACGAGGGCGCCGAGGCGCAGCCGGCCGTAGAAGCGCTGTCGGTTGCGGAGGCGCAGCCGGTCGCGGAGGCGCAGCCGGCTGCGGAAGCGTACCCGGCTGCGGAGGCGTACCCGGCTGCGGAGGCGTACCCGGTTGCGGAGGCGTACCCGGCTGCGGAGGCGTACCCGGTCGCGGAGGCGTACCCGGCTGCGGAGGCGTACCCGGTTGCGGAGGCGTACCCGGCTGCGGAGGCGTACCCGGCTGCGGAGGCGTACCCGGCTGCGGAGGCGTACCCGGCTGCGGAGGCGTACCCGGCGGATGCCGCCGCCCCGCAAGCGCTGCCTGTCGAGCCGGAGCAGCAGGTCTGGACCTACGGCGTCGCTTCGCACGCCGACGCGGCCGACGCGAGCGGCGGCGCTGCCCATGTCGATGTGGCCCTGCGCGAGGGGCAGAGGCTCCCTCTGGATAGCGCCACCCAGGTCATCCACGTTGCTCCGGCTGCGTATGCCGATGCGCCAGCCGCTCCCGCGCAATGGTCGGAGTTCGACGCTCATGCAGCGCCGCCGGCGCTCGGCGACATCGACGATGGCGAGGTCCATCGAGCGCACGAGGAGGTATCCCTCTCGGCCCCTGCGCTCCCCGAGGCGCCCGCTGCTCCCGTGCCGCCCCTGCCTGGCTCCGACGCGATCGACGTCGACACGGATGCGGAAGACGTGGAGTTGCTCGACGACGATCCTGGTGCTCGCTAGCTCTCCCCCGCCGATCCTGCCGCCGGCGCTCCGGCCGGGCGATACCGTCGCGGTGATCGCCCCTTCCAGCCCGTTCGAGCACGTCCTCGCGCGGGTCGGCATCGGCTGGCTCGCCCAGCGCTACCGCGTCCTCTTCGACGCGGGCGAGGGGCCTCCGTTCGACGACGACGACGGCCGGCGGGGCGGGCCGCCATCGCTGTCGGCGCCCTCCCATCACGGGCTGTTCGCGCGGGCCGGTTACCTGGCCGGCAGCGACGCCCGACGCAGCGACGAGCTCGCCCGCGCTCTCTCGCACCCCGACGTCAGGGCCATCTTCGCGGCCCGCGGCGGCTACGGCGCGAACCGGTTCGTCCACCGGCTCGACTGGAGCGTCCTCGCAGCGCGCCCCCGCTGGATCGTCGGCTTCTCCGACGTCACGGCCCTCCACGTCGAGGCTGCGCGCGCGGGCGTGGCGTCGCTCCACGGCGTCCACGTCACCGCGCTCGGGCGCGGCGACGCCCGCGCCCGCGCCGCGCTGATCCGCGCCCTCGAAGAGCCGCTGGGGGAGCGCCGCTTCGACGGCCTCACCACGCTGCGCGCCGGCGTGGCCGAGGGGCCGCTCTTCGGCGGCAACCTGGCCCTGCTCCACGCCTGCGCCGCCGCGGGACGGCTCCGGGTCCCGGAGGGGTGCATCCTCCTGCTCGAGGACGTCACCGAGCGGCCCTACCGCATCGATCGCATGCTGGCGACGCTGGACGTCGGCGGCCACCTAGCCCCGGCCGCGGCGGTGGTCCTCGGCGACTTCGAGCAATGCGCGCCAGGCACCGACGGCATCACGGTGGACGAGGTCCTCCGCGACAGGCTGCTCCCGCTGGGCATCCCCGTCGTCGCCGGGCTGCCGATCGGCCACGGCCATCGCAACGAGCCCGCCATCCTCGGCGGCCACGCGCGCGTCCTCGCTCACGGCCCCGACGCCGCGGTCACGCTGGCGGGCGCCTGAGCGCCCGCGCGCGCACGCGATCGCGACGTCACGCGATCGCGACGTCACGCGATCACGCGGTCACGCGGTCACCAGAAGATGCTCTTCCGCTCCTTCAGGCCGCGGTTCAGCATCGACTGGATCCGACCCTTCACGAGCGCCACCTTCTCCTGGATCACCGCGTCGTCGTCGTCGGGGTCGCCGTGGAACGTCATCGGCTCGCCGAAGTGGATCCGGTATCGGGTCGGCAGCGGCAGCTGGCCGCCGGGGAGCAGGAGCTGTGGGATGATCGGGAACGTCGGCATGCCGAGCGCCTTCGAGACCGACTCGAGGTTGCCGAGCGAGATGTACTGTTCCTCGCCCCCGATGACCGCGATGGGCACGATCGGCGTGTCGGTCTCGAGCGCGAGCCGCATGAAGCCGAGCCCGAAATCGAGCAGCTGATAGCGGCTGGAGAACCCCTTCGAGATCCCCTTCGTCCCCTCCGGGAACACCAGGATCGCCGCGCCCATGTCGAGCAGCCGGCGCGCGTTCTCGGGGACGCCGACCACCTGGCCCACGCGCGAGAAGAAGGTCGCCACGAACGGCAGCGTCTGCGTCCACTTCTCGACCATGCTCCGCATCACGCGCGGCGGCTCCGCGTCCAGGAACATCGAGGCCGCGATGAGCATGCCGTCGAACGGGAGCTGGCCCGAGTGGTTCGCGATGAGGAGCACACGGCCGGCCGGGACGCGCTCGATGCCGAACACCTCGGTCCGGAAGTAGAAGCGATGAAAGAACGCGGCGACCCCGACCGCGTACTTCGCCCACTCCCGGTCGAGCCCGAACGGGTCGACCCCGTCCGCCGCGTGCGGCAGCGTGACCCGGCGGAGCCGGTCCTCGAAGTCCTGGCCGAGCAGCCGGATGGTCGCGTCGTCGATCGTGCCGCGCAGGCTGTCGACCCCGACGCGCGCGAGCGGCAGCGCGCTGTGGGTGACGAAGTGGCTCAGCCTGGCGAGCGTCGTTCTGCTGGCCATGGGCGGCGGACGATAGCAAAACTCGCGTGGCCCTGCACCGGCACGAAGGGCTTGACCATCGGCCTCCTCGAAGCGACCGTCGCTCCGATGAGCGAACGCATGCTCGGTCGAGGTCGCCGTCCCGCTGCGGACACCGATCCGTCCCTCCGGTCCATCCTCATCACCGGCATTTGTGGTCGCCTCGGGCGGCGTCTGGCGCGGCGCCTCCACCGCGAGCGGCACGTGATCGGCGTCGACAGGCGCAGCTTCGAGGGGCGCCCCAAGGACATCGAGCATCACCAGATCGACATCCGCCGCAAGAAGACGCAGGACATCTTCCGCCAGGAGCAGCTCGCCGCGGTGGTCCACCTCGGGGTCATGCACGATCCGCGGGTGAGCCAGATGGAGCACCACAGCTGGAACCTCGCTGGGTTCCAGCGGCTGCTCGAGTTCGTCGCGCAGTACGACGTGCCCAAGCTCATCGTGCTCTCGAGCGCGAACGCCTACGGGCCGCGCCCCGACAACCCGCAGTTCATCACCGAGGACGCCCCGTTGCTCGGCGGCGCGTCGTTCAGCGAGATCCGCGACCTCATCGAGGTCGACATGCTGGCGCAGTCGTTCTTCTGGAAGCACCCCCAGACCGAGACCGTCATCCTCAGGCCGGTCCACATCCTCGGCTCCGTGCGGAACGCGCCGTCGAACTACCTCCGGCTCAACGTGATCCCGACCCTCCTCGGCTTCGATCCGATGGTGCAGGTCATCCACCAGGACGACGTGGTCTCCGCGATCCTCGCGGCGCTGCGCCCCGGCGTGCGCGGGATCTTCAACCTCGCGGGGCCCGCGCCGCTGCCGCTCTCGCGCGTCATCGAGATGACCGGCCGGGCCCGCGCGGCGATTCCCCACTTCGTCATGCAGACGATCATCCCGCGGCTCTGGCGGTTCAGGGCGACGTCGTTCCCGGCCCCCGAGCTCGATCACATCCGCTACGTGTGCATGGTCGACGACCGGCGGGCGCGCGACATCCTCGGCTACACGCACGAGCACGACATCCAGGAGACCGTCCAGGCGGTTGACGACATCACCTGAAAGGCGTCATGAAGCGAGCGACCCGGATCGAGCGGCTCGTCGACTACTACGAGGACTTCGCGCCCGACTACGTCTCCACCTGGAAAGACATCCAGCACTACGAGAAGCCCGTGCGCGCGTTCCTGCGCGAGGTGGTCACAGACGGCGCCCGCGTGCTCGACGCGGGCTGCGGTCCGGGCCACCTCACGCGCGATCTCCCGCAGTCCGTCGAGGTCGTGGGCTTCGACATCGCCGAGGGGATGCTCGAGATCGCGCGCAAGAAGCGGCCCCACGGCGCCTATCACCGGCACGACTACCACCTCCCGATCCCCCGCTCCTGGGGGCGGTTCGACGTCGCCCTCGCGCTCGGCACGCTCGAGTTCTGCGACGATCTCTCGCTCGTGCTCAAGAACCTCGCCGGCGCGATGCGCCCCGGCGGCCGCCTGCTGGTGAGCATCGTCGAGCGGAGGCCGAACGTCCGGCTCCACGAGCGCCACGCGCGCCCGCTCTCCGACGCCGAGCTGACCGGCGTGAAGATGTATCTTTACACCTTCGCCGAGCAGACGGACGCCATCCTGGGCTCTGGCCTGCTCCCGCGCAGCTACCGGCTCCACCCCGGCTGGCGACACACCGAGTACGACGTCGACGTGCTCTACGCGCTCTGGGACCTCGAGGTCTCGCGCAGCGGCCGGTGATGCACGGTGGACAGCGCGGCGAGCCTTTCCGCGCCGCGCTGTCCAGGGTATCTCGTGGAGAGGAGAGCCACGGTTCGATGGAAGTGAAGCTCGGCGGCACCTTCCTGACCTGCGCCATGGGGCCGCTGCACCACGCCGGCGCGTGCATGCAGGCGAGCCGGGTGCCGGAGGGGCTCCGCGAGCTGGCGCCGGAGGGGCTCCTCGGCGGCTTCCAGCGCGGCGTCGATCAGGCCGCGAAGCTCGCGGGCGTGCGCCGGGAGGACGTCGAGCGCCTCCTCCCGATGGGCGACGTGCGCGAGGCCATCGAGCGGCTCGGCGACAGCCAGTCCGAGGCCATCGTCGCGTGGGACGTCTACGCCGGGCGCATCGGCGGGCTGCTCGAGGGCGTCGCGGAGGTGACCGACCACGGTCGGGCCCCCGACGCCGGCATGTGGCTCGAGCGGCTGGCGAACAAGGTCCGGCGCGATCGCCCGTTCGCGGAGCCGCTCCAGGTGCTCGCCGAGGACATCGCGCAATGGCAGGCGATGATCGGCCGCTGCCGCAAGCTGCTCGACGAGAGCGGCGGCGGCGCGCTCGCCAAGGCGTATCGCCGGCGGCGGAACCGGAGGATCGCGTCGATCGTCGTGTCGGCCCTCGTGATCGTCGCGGCGCTGTCGGTGATCCTGCGGCTCCGCGCCGCCCGCGCGCGCGTCGATGCGGTCCTGGAGCGCCCGGAGGTGTGCGCGGTCCGCGACATCGCGGAGGACGATCTCGGCCGCGCGGCGAGCGAGCAGCAGCGGCGCGTCGCCGCGCGGCTCGAGCAGTGCGCCGCGGTGGAGGCCCGCGAGGCGCGCGAGCGCGAGGAGCGGCTGCGCGCCGAGGAGAGGGCCCGGGAGGAGCAGCGGCTGCGCGCGGAGCGCGACGAGAAGTGCGCCGCGCTCGCCGTGCGGTTCAAGGCGGGGGCGTTCTCGGACGACGACGGCAAGATCGCCGGCGTGGAGAACGATCTGCTCCGGCGGATCGCGGGGCGGAGGCTCCTCGCCACCGACGTCGGGCCGGCGGGGCCCGCGCTGCCGTGCGACGGCGCGCGCGGCGGCGACGAGCTGCGCGCGGCCTTCGCGGACGCGCTGGTCGCGTCGGTCTGGACGTGGGCGCCGGCCGCCGATCCTGGCCCGAAGCTCGGCGATCTGCTCGTGGCGCGGCGCGCGGAGCTGCCCCCCCGCGCGCAGACGATGCTCGCGGTCCGGACCGGATACGAGTCCAAGCGGGCCATCGTATCGGGCGATCCGGCGGCGCTCGGGCGGGCGTCGCGCCTGTGCGCGCTCACGACGAAGCTCGAGATCGCGAGCGGGGCCGGCTGCGCGGCGCTGGCGAGGCTGGCCGTCAAACCCGCGCCGTGAGCCGGCGATCCTGGCCCGCTGTCTGCGCACAGCCGGGGGTGCGCCGGGGCGACGGTGTTCCAGGGAAGGTGAGGGGAGAGGGGCCGGAGGAGCGCGGGCGGGGCGATGGCGCCCCGCCCGCCGGGCTGCCTATTTGAAGGCGGGAATGCTGTCCGCGTCGAGCACGCACAGGCCCACGCTGGTGTCGCACTTCACCTTGAGATCCGGGGAGATGCCAGACTTAGGATTCGTGCACTTGTCGTTGTCAAACTTGCCCGTGGGGATGGGATCGCCCTCGGGGTCGGGGTTCGGGGTGTAGATCTGACAGTCGACCGTCGGCCAGAGCCCAACGACCTTGTACGTCGCCGAGCAGCTCTCTTCGGAGTACGTGACTTCTGCCTCGAATTGATTCGCGAGGTTGGCGGGCGTCACGTACACGCGCAGGTTGCGCCACTCGAGCTTGTGCGATCCCAGCGCCAACGGCGGTGCGCCGCCGTCGCCAGCGCCGCCGTCGCCGGCACCACCGGCACCGCCGGTGCCACCGTCGCCGGCACCACCGGCTCCGCCTGCTCCGCCAGCGCCACCGTCGCCGGCACCACCGGCTCCGCCTGCTCCGCCAGCGCCACCGTCGCCGGCACCACCGGCTCCGCCAGCGCCACCGTCGCCTGCTCCGCCGGCGCCGCCGTCACCATCACCGCCGGCTCCGCCAGCGCCGCCGGCGCCGCCCTCGCCGCCGGGCAGCAACACCACCTCGGCGGGATCGAACGTCGGCACCGTGCAGATGTCGCTGTCATCCGGCTCGCGCGCGGCGAAGACACCGAGCGCGAACGCGTTCAGATCCGGGTTCGGGTCGATCGTGGCGCCGCCGCGATACCAGTCGCCGAACTCCGCCGTCTGGATCGCGACGCGCTTCCTGCCCTCGTCGGGGAGCTGGTCGCCGTTCTCGTCGGGGCTGTACGTCTGCATCCCGACCAGCTCGACAGTCCCATCCTTCCGAGCACAGGGGCCCTCCACATCCCCGCCGATCCGGGTGAACTTCGTCGCGTACGGATAAAAGGTGGCCGTGGCCACGGTGCACTCGGGTTTGGGCTGCGAGCAGCCCGGAGACATCGCCGTGAGCGGTGAGACTGCCCCGAGCGCTGCCATCCAAACAAGCCATCGC
Organism: Sorangium sp. So ce693; assembly: GCF_051521375.1. Lineage (NCBI taxonomy): Bacteria > Pseudomonadati > Myxococcota > Polyangiales > Polyangiaceae > Sorangium > Sorangium sp. So ce693. The sequence continues at coordinate 6,439,730 of NZ_CP150347.1, read as the reverse complement.
TTCTTCATCGCTTGCATCCTTTCCCGCGCGCGCCGCGTCTAGAACGTCACCCGCGCGCCGAACCGGAACTGCCGCGGCGTCTGGAACTGCGTCGGCTTGCCGAAGTTCGGGTTCACGGCCTTGGCCTCGAGCGGCTCGCCGGTGTTGTGGTCTTTCACGCACGTCGGACCGCTGCTCGGATTCAGATCTTCCTTCGTCCCACCGACGCAGGGGTCGACGAACGCTGTCGTGTAACGCTGGTCCACCTGGACGACCTGCTGGAAGTTGAAGATGTTGAAGACATCCATGCTGACGGTGAGCTCGCTGTCCTTCGCGAGCTTGACCGAATAGCCGATGTGGCCGTCGACGTTGTGGATCCAGGGGAGGCGGCCGCCGGCGCCTCGGGGCAGGATGAACGACTCGTCGGGGCCGTACAGGTAGTGCGCTCCCCAGTAGTCGATGGGGGCGCCGGAGCGGGACCTGTACGTGAGGCCGACGACGAGGTCCATTCCCTTCGGGAGCTCGATATCCTTCGCGCCGTAGACCTTGATCTCGTGCGTGTTGTCGCCGGGCAGGGCCCCCTCGCGGTTGACGAGGAGCGACGCCAGATCGAACTCCGTGTTGATGTTCGGATCGAGCTGGTCGGTCTCGGGCTTGAAGAGGCCCGGGTAGTTGCCTCGCAGGTACGACAGCGTATAGCTGACCTGAGCGAGCCACAGATCGGAGAACGTCTTGTTGAAATAGAGGGTCAGCGCGTCGTAATCGCGCGTGGCCTCGGGGAAGTCCTTGGCGATCCCCTTCCCGGGGTTGCCGACGAAGTAGGTGTTCGCCTCGTCCCGGCTCATGTCCTCGATGACGTTGTTCATCCAGCGCTTCGTGTACGTCGCGCCGACCCGCGCGTTCGGGAGCACCTCGTACTCGCCGCCGAGCACGATCTCGTCCGACGACTGCGGGACGAGATCCGGATCCACCGGGGACTTGCCGCCGCCGAGCGTGAGCCAGTTCTTGTTCGGGTCGTGCGACCCGCCGACCGGGACCCGGGTGTCGTCGTTCCGGCACTGCCCTTCGCCATAACCCGTCGCGTCCTCGGCGTTCCCAGGGTTACAGCCGCTGGCGCCCCCCGCGTGGTAAGAGCGGATGTACCGCTCGTCGCCGAACGCGCGATCCAGCATGTCGAGGGGGACGCTCTCGTAATACCGCGCGTAGTTCGCGAACACCTTCGACCGGCCCTGCTGCGTGATGTCGTAGACGACGCCCACGCGCGGAGACCACTGGTTCGCGAGCGCCAGCCCGAGCTTGCCGTCGTTGGCATACAGGTACTGGGCGTCGTAGCGAACGCCGATGTTCAACGTCACCCGGTCGAGGATGCTCCAGCTGTCCTGCGCGAACGCGCCGATCGTCGCTCCGAGCGACGACACCGTGATCTTGTCCTGAATCACGTAGTCCTTGATCAAGCCGTTCTCGTCAGGGCTGGTCGCCAGGCCGTCCGGCCCGGTCAGGAAGCCGAACGCTCGCTCGTCATGGGAGGCATTCCAGTCTCCCTCCTCCACGTAGGTGGTGCCGCCCGCGTACGCCTTGATGTGCTTGTACGTCGTGATCTCGCCGTCGATGCCGGCCTTGACCACGTGGTGCCCGAGCCCCTGGAAGATGCTCGTCACCTTCGCGTTCAGCTGGAAGCGGTTGAGCGAGGCGTCGTCGATGTAGTCGGGCCCGCCTTGCCAGTACTGGCGCACCGCGCAGGGCAGCGCGGCGATCTCGCCGTTCTCCGCGCGCAGCGGCTTGCACATGGCCCGGGCCTCGGGCGAGAGCTTCTCGAAATCGTCGATCGAGTACCGGTTCGGGGAGTACCGCTGCCAGACCATGAGGGGCACGCCCGCCAGGCCGTTGCGCGTCCCGAGCTCCGAGCCGTCCGGGGGCAGCCGCGCGCTCCGCTGGCCGTGCCAGCCGAGCGTCGCGTCGAGGAGCAGGGTCTTGTTCTTGAACGCAGACGACCACTTCAGCGCGACGTCCGTGGACGACGCCACGTACTCGTGCGCCATCGCGCCGTACTCGCCGATGATGTTCGAGAGCTCGGTCAGGCCCTGCTGCGGGTCGAACCCGAACGTGCCGTTGCCGCCCGAGGTGGAGGGCGAGCCGTAGACGGAGAGCGCGACGCTGTGGTCCGGATCGATCTGGTAGGTCAGCTTCCCGAGGTACTGCAGCGTCTGCTCCTCGGCGCGGTAGAAGCGCTGCGTCCCCGGCAGCCGATCGACGACGTTGAGCCCGGTCCTGGGATCCGTCACCGGCTCGAACGTGGTGGGGTCGTAGCGCGTGGCGAACAGGTTGCGCTCCATCGAGTTGCTCTTGAACGCGAGATCGGCGCCCGCGTAGAACCAGAGCTTGTCCTTCAGGATGGGGCCGCCGACCTCGAACCCGTAGTCGCGGATGGACGACAGGGTCTCGTCGGTCTGGATGGTCTCGCCCTGGCGACGGACCGCCTTGGGCGCGCCCTCGAAGACGCCTGGCGTGATGTTGAAGAAGACCGAGCCATGGAAGGCGTTGCCGCCGCTCTTCGTGACGACATCGAGGACGCCCCCGGTCGCGCGGCCGTACTCGGGCATGTACCCGCCGGCCACCACGTTGACCTCCTTGATGAACTCCATCGTGAGCGGCGTGCCGACGATCCCGTAGGCCGGGTCGTTCACCGACAGGCCGTCGATCACGTACTGGTTCTCGGGGGAGGAGGTGCCGGCGATGGACGTGCCGAACTCATCGGCCTGCGCCCCGGGCGTGGTCGCGGCGACCGACTCGAAGGAGCGCGTCGTGGCGCCCTTCCCCGTGGGGGGCGAGATGGCGATGCGCCGGGTGAAGTCCTGGGTGATGCTCTGGCTCACGCCGCTCGATCCGACGTCGACCGTCGGCGCGCGGCCGACAACGACGATCTCGTCCGCCTTCAGCGCCTCCGGGAGCAGCTCGACGTTGACGCGGATGGTCGTCGCGGCGCGGACCGCGATCCCGCCGCGCGCGTACGGCTTGAACGCGTCCTTTTCGAAGCGCAGTGTGTAGTCGCCCGGCGGCAGGTTCGGGATACGGTACTGGCCAGTGCCGTCCGTGACGACCAGCTGCTCCCCTTGCAGCGCCGGCGATGTCGCCGTCACGACCACATCGGCGGCCGGCGCCCTGTTCGACGCGTCGACGACCCGCCCGAGGAGCACGCCGCTGCCCGTCTGCGCGAACGCAGGGTACGCGGTCAACAAAGTCATCGCGAGCAGCAGCAACGCCGCCCACGGCCCCAACGGCGCACGTGGGCGCCCTCCGTGTACCAGCCTCTTTTCGAGAAACTTCACGGAATTCCCTCCAGAAGTGTATGCCCCTCGAGTCCTTCCTTACCCTAGACAGGAATCGCGCCAGACAATAGACTTTTTTGTAGGACTCGCTCGCTTGTACACTCCGGGTAGGCGCCGCACGCTTCCATACGTCGCGGCTTCTCTACCTCGATCGGCTCGAGTCCTAGGAGTTACGACCCCTCATGTTCGACTCGGTACTAGGTCGCGCTACCGCCACCCAGGGGCGGCTAGGGACGGGGACAGCGCTCTCCATCATCGCCCACGTGGCGATCGCAGGGGCGATCCTCTGGCAGGCCACACGCCCTCGAACCGAGAAGCCGAAGGACGTCGAGGTCACATTTTTCGCCCCGGCGCCGCCGCCACCTCCGCCGCCGCCGCCGCCGCCTCCGGGCGGCGGCGCGAAGCGCCCGCCGAAGGTGGAGCGCATCGAGCAGCCGAAGCCCGTCAAGACGCCTGACACCATCTACGACATGCCGGAGAAGCCCAAGGCCAAGGCGCCTGAGCCAGAGCCGAAGCCGGAGCCGGTCAAGGAGGACGCGCCGGAGCAGCCGGGCGGCGTCGAGGGGGGAGTCCAGGGCGGCGTTCAGGGGGGCACCGTCGGCGGCGAGGTCGGCGGGCAGATGGGTGGTCAGCTGGGCGGCAAGGTCGGCGGCCAGCTGGGCAGCACGGCGCCTCCGCAGAACGTGGTGCTGGCGTTCGGCGCCGGAATGACCCGCCCTTCGAAGATCGCGGGGCGCGACCCGCAGTACACGCGCGAGGCGCTCGCCGCGCGGGTCGAGGGGCTCGCGATTGTCAAGTGCATTATCAAGCTGGACGGCTCGCTGACCGGCTGCCGGATGGCCAAGTCGCTTCCTCACATGGACCGGGCGATCCTCGATGCGCTCGCGACGCATCGCTACACCCCCGTCATGTACCAGGGGCGCCCGGTCTCGGTGGACTACGTGTTCCCCATCCGGCTCAAGCTCCCTTGACGTCCGGACGCGCAGGAGTGTTATTGAACCGCTGGAGCATGTAAGGGTACGGGTGGGTCCGCGCTGCGGTGCTGCCGAGTCCGCTCCGTATCCACAGAGCTGCTGCTCCAGCATCACCCGAGCTGCTGCTCCAGCATCACCGGAGTTGCTGCTCCAGCATCACCGGAGCTGCTGCTCCAGCACCACCAGAGTTGCTGCTCCAGCATCACCAGAACCATCACGCGACATGGGGCGCCAGGAGGCGCGAGACGATGCAATTCACGTTGATCGAGCTGTGGGGCCACATGGGGGTCTTCGCGAAGCTGATTGTCTTCGCGCTGGCCATCATGTCCGTTGCGTCGCTGATCGTCTTGGGCGAGCGCCTCGTCGTGTCGTTCCTGTCGCGCGCGGCCTCCCGCGCGTTCGCGGCGCGGGTCGGGCCGATGCTCGCCCGGGGCGAGCTCGAGGGGGCCTGGACCGCCGCCAGGCCGGGCGGCGAGCTCGGCTATCTCGGGCGCGTCATCGGCGCCGGGCTCGCCGCCTTTGCCTCGAACGCGCCCTCGCGGCTGCCGGCGCAGGGGCACGAGCGCGAGGGAGTGTTCGAGTCGGTCTCGCGGGCGCTCGAGCGGCAGGCGCAGCGCGAGGTGCTCAGCCTGAAGCGAGGTTATGGACTGCTCGCCACGGTCGGATCCACGGCGCCGTTCGTCGGCCTCCTCGGGACGGTCATGGGCATCGTGACGGCGTTCCAGCAGATGGCGGCCTCCGGCTCCGGCGGCCTCGGCACCGTCTCGGCGGGTATCGCGGAGGCGCTCATCACGACCGCCTTCGGGCTGATCGTCGCGATCCCGGCCGTCATGGGGTACAACTACCTCCAGGGCTGGGTCGAAGCCCGGTCGATCGACATCTCGGAGTCGTCGAACGAGCTCCTCGACGTCGTGGCGAAGCGGCTCGACGGGCGCCTCGCGCCGGCCGCCGAAGAGGCTGCTTGACAGGGGACCCGCGCGACACGCCGCGCGCCTCTCCGCGGAGCGCGGCGCCCGGCGCCTCGCGCCCGCGGCGCGGCGCGCGGTGACGCGCCCAGAAGGGAAGCGAGCGTTCCAATGGGGATGGGTGTCGGCCCGCAGAGGGGCCCCAAGAGCGAGATCAACGTCACGCCGCTCGTCGACGTCGTCCTCGTCCTGCTCATCATCTTCATGGTCGTCACGCCGATGCTCCAGCGCGGCAAGGACGTGAAGCTGCCGCAGGCCGCGAAGGTGGACGAGGAGAAGAAGGAGGTGGACCCGCTGATCCTCTCCGTGACGCTGGAGAAGACGGTGTGGGTCGAGAACGACAGGTACGATGACGCCGGGCTCGCCGAGCGGCTCACGCGCGAGTTCGCGGCGCAGCCGGGGCGCAAGGTGCTGGTCAAGGGGGACCAGCGCCTCTCGTTCGGCGACGTCCGCAGGGTGATGGAGACGGCGCGCAAGTCGGGCGCGAAGAGCGTCTCGCTGGCGGTCGAGGAGCTGAAGGGGAGATAGCGGCGATGCGCGCGAAGAGGAAGTTCGTCATCAAGCCGGTGGTGCCCCTGAACTCCGACATCAACGTGACGCCGCTCGTCGACGTCGTGCTGGTGCTGCTCATCATCTTCATGGTCGTGACGCCGCTCCTCGAGAAGGACATCGGCGTGCGCGTGCCGGACACCGAGCAGGTCAAGCAGGACACCCCGCCGCCGCCCGACCAGCTCGTCGTCCGGGTGAGCGCGCAAGGCGAGCTGCGGGTGAACGACGAGCCGGTCGAGCGCGCCGAGCTCGTGGGCAAGCTCAGGCCGCTGCTCGAGCGCTACAGCAGGCCGCAGGACAGGATCGTCTTCGTCGTCGCCGACGACGGCGCCGTCTATGGCACCGTCGTGGAGGTGCTCGACGGCGCGAAGGCCGCCGGCGCCCAGACGCTCGGCATGATGACCGAGCTCCCCGAAGCGCCGCCTCCCTGACCGCCGCGCGCCCGCGGCGAGCGCTGGGCGAGCGCCGGCAGAGGCGCGCAGTCTCGCGGGCTCGTGGCCGGGCGGCCAGGCGCGACGCGGCGCTTGCGTCGCGCGCCGCCGCGACCTAAACCGGCCACCTCGAAAGCGAGGTCGTCGATGTTGCGGTCCGAATGGGTGAGCAAGCGCGCCGGGAGCCCGAACCAGAGCCAGATGCACTTCGCGAGGAAGGGCATCATCACGGAGGAGATGGAGTACGTCGCCCGCCGTGAGAAGCTCGCGCCCGAGCTCATCCGCAGCGAGGTCGCGCGCGGCCGGATGATCATCCCCGCGAACAAGAACCACCTGAACCTCGAGCCGATGTGCATCGGCATCGCGTCGCTCTGCAAGGTGAACGCGAACATCGGCAACAGCCAGACCACGAGCGACGTGAACGGCGAGCTCGAGAAGCTGCGCTACTCCATCAAGTACGGCGCGGACACCGTGATGGACCTGTCGACCGGGGGCGACATCGACGGCATCCGCCGCGCGATCATCGCGGACTCCCCGGTGCCGATCGGGACGGTGCCGATCTATCAGGCGCTCGAGGCGTGCAAGGGCACCGACAAGATGACGGCCGCGGACCTCATCGACATGCTCGAGCACCAGGCGAAGCAGGGGGTCGATTACTTCACCATCCACGCGGGCGTGCTGCTCGAGCACCTGCCGCTCGTGAAGGGCCGGATCACCGGCATCGTCTCGCGCGGCGGCTCGATCATGGCGCAGTGGATGATCGAGCACCACCAGCAGAACCCGTTCTACACCCACTGGGACAAGGTGCTCGAGGTCTGCGCCAAGTACGACGTCACGATCTCGGCGGGCGACGGCCTCCGCCCCGGCTGCCTCCACGACGCCAGCGACGCGGCCCAGTTCGCCGAGCTGAAGACGCTCGGCGAGCTCACGAAGCGCGCCTGGGAGAAGGACGTGCAGGTGATGATCGAGGGCCCCGGGCACGTGCCGTTCGATCAGATCGCGATGAACGTGCAGAAGGAGATGGAGCTCTGCCACGAGGCGCCGTTCTACGTGCTCGGCCCGCTCGTCACCGACTTCGCGCCTGGCTATGACCACATCACGAGCTGCATCGGCGCCACGATGGCCGGCTTCGCGGGCGCCGCGATGCTCTGCTACGTGACCCCGAAGGAGCACCTCGGCCTTCCGAACCCCGAGGACGTCAAGCAGGGCCTCATCGCCTACAAGATCGCGGCCCACGCCGCGGACGTGGCGCGGAAGCGCCCGGGCGCGCGGGATCGCGACGACGCGCTGAGCCGCGCCCGCTACGCCTTCGACTGGAAGCAGCAGTTCGCGCTCTCGCTCGATCCGGAGACGGCCCAGGCGATGCACGACGAGACGCTCCCTCAGGAGTACTTCAAGACCTCGGAGTTCTGCTCGATGTGCGGGCCGAAGTTCTGCTCGATGCACATCAACCGGGTGGTTGACGAGTACAACGCGCGGCAGGAGCCCGAGAACGCGCCCACGAAGCGGTCGCTCTCGATCCTCGATCAGCCGTGAGGCGGGGGAGGGGCCGCGACGGCCTCCGCCGCGCGCGGCGGAGGGCGCCTGTCGCGGCGCGCCTCGCCTTCGTCGTACCCGTCACGCTCTTCCTGCTCGCGCCCCTCGGCTGTCGCCGCGAGCAGGGGAGCGCCCCTCGCGCCGCCGAGGCGCCCGCCTCGGCCGCCGCGTCGCCCTCCCTGGCGCCGCGCCCGCCGAGCCATCGCCTCACCGATCCGCGCTGGCGCCTCGCCGCGGGGGACGACCCGCTGGAGTGCGCCCGGCTGGCCGAGGCCGAGGGCGCCGCCGGCCTCCTCGCCGCGCTCGACGACGGCGGCGACATCGCGCTGACGGCCCTGCGCGCGCTGCCGTACGCCGATGACGCCGATCTGGCGCTCGGACCGCTCGCCGAGCGCGCCCGCGCGGCGTCCGGGCCGCCGCTCCCGCCCCTGCTCGAAGCGCTCCTCGGGATCGCCGGGCGGCCAGCGCGCCCGCGCGAGCCGCTCGACCCGGACGGGGCGCGCAGCGCGGCCGCGGCCCTTGTCGAGCTGTCGGGTCGGCGCGACCTCCCTTCGGACCAGCGCGCGCTCGCCATCTCGGCGGCGCGCGCGCTCGCCGAGCGGGGGCTCGTCGATCCTCTCCGTATTCCTGCAGATCTGGATCCCGAGGGCTCCGTCGCGGGCGCCGCGGGAGGCCCGGCGGCGCCGCGGCCCTGACGTCCCGCGCAGCCGTCGCGGCGGTCCCGGGTCGCGCGGCCGTCCCGCGCGCCCGCGATGGCCCCGCGGCCGTCCCGCGCGGCGGCGCGGCGCCCTCTGCGCTTTCGTTTCGTGCAGCCGCCCTTTGGGCCGGTCGGGTTCCAATTTGGTACCTTGCCCCCCGTGACGACGCCGTACACCTCCGAGGCCTTCCTCCATCAGCTCCTCGGCAAGGCGCTTGCCGCCCACGCCAGCGACATCCACCTCAAGGTCGGTCAGCCGCCGGGCGCGCGGGTGCGCGGCGACATGGTCTACTTCCGCGTCGACAGGATCCGGCCCGAGGACAGCGAGGCCGCCGCACGGGTGCTGCTCGCCGGCCGCCCGTCGCGCGAGCTGCTCGCCACGCTCCAGGAGCTCGACACCTCGTACGTCGTCCCGGGCCTCGGCCGGTTCCGGGTGAACATCTATCGCCAGCGCGGCTCGCTCGCGATCATCCTGCGGAGCATCCCGCTCAAGATCCCGACGTTCGAGGAGCTGGGCGTGCCCTCGGCGGTCCGGGCGATGGTGGAGCACGATCACGGCCTCATCCTCGTCGCGGGCACGGCCGGCAGCGGCAAGAGCACGACCCTCGCCGCGTTCGTCGGGCACATCAACGCGACCGTGCCGCGCCACATCATCACCCTGGAAGATCCAGTCGAGCACGTGCACGAGGACAACCGCTCCAGCGTGAGCCAGCGCGAGATCGGCGTCGACACCGCGGATTTCCCGACCGCGCTGCGCTCCGCGCTGCGGCAGGACCCGGACGTCGTGCTGATCAGCGCGCTCCGCGACGGCGAGTCGCTCGATCTCGCGCTCCACGCCGCGGAGACCGGGCACCTCGTGCTCGCGGCGGTCAGCGCCGCGGACGTCACGCGCACGCTCGGGCGGCTGATCGCGCTCGGCAAGAGCCCGAGCGAGGCGCGCGAGCGGCTGGCCGACTGTCTCCACGGCGTCGTCGCGCAGCGCCTGCTCCCTCGCCGCGACGGCGCGGGGGAGGTCCTCGCCGCCGAGGTGCTCGTCGGCACGGCCGCTGTGCGCGAGGCGATCCGCCGGCCGGAGGGGAGCCCCTCGCTGCGCGAGCTGATGGAGAAGGGGGTCACGCCGTACGGCATGCAGACCTTCGACGCGCACCTCAGGCAGCTCGTCGCCCAGGGGACGATCGCCAAGGAGACGGCGAAGGCGGTGACCGCGCTCTAGAGCGACGAGCGGACCAAGCCGCCACGAAAGAGCAGAATTTCGGGCCGCCAAGCCGCCAAGGACGCCAGGAAATCCCTCCCTTTCGCGCCTCGCTTGCGGCGGCGCCTCAAGCCCGGCTATGAGCGAGCCCATGCTCGAAGGGATCGAACGAGAAGGGGCGGAGCACAGGAATGGATGCGGCGGCCCGGTCGGGCACGCCCCGTCGGCGGGCGCGCCCCGCCACGACTGGACCGTCGAGCAGGCGGTCGCCCTGCACGACCTGCCGCTCTTCGAGCTGATCGACCGCGCCCGCGCGGTCCACCGCGCGTTCCACGGCGAGCACGAGGTCCAGCTCTGCACCCTGCTCAGCGTCAAGACGGGCGGCTGCCCCGAGGACTGCGCCTACTGCCCGCAGTCGAGCCACTACGAGACCGAGGTCGGGCCGGAGCGCATGCTCGACGTCGGCGCGGTCCTCGCCGCCGCGGGGCGCGCCCGCGACGGCGGCTCGACGCGGTTCTGCATGGGCGCCGCGTGGCGCGAGGTGAAGGACGGCCCCGCCTTCGAGCGCGTCCTCGACATGGTGCGCGGCGTGAAAGCCCTCGGCCTCGAGGCGTGCTGCACGCTCGGCATGCTCACCGACGACCAGGCGCGCCGCCTCAAGGAGGCCGGCCTCGACGCCTACAACCACAACCTCGACACCTCGCGGAAGGCCTACAAATCGATCATCTCGACGCGCACGTACGACGAGCGGCTCGTCACCCTGCGCAACGTCCGGCGGGCGGGCATCACCGTCTGCTCGGGCGGCATCATCGGCATGGGCGAGTCGATCGCCGACCGCTGCGAGATGCTCGTCGAGCTCGCGCGCCTCGATCCCCACCCGGAGAGCGTGCCGATCAACGCCCTCGTGCGCTCGCCGGGGACGCCCCTCGAGAGCCTCCCCCCGGTCGATCCGATCGAGTTCGTCCGGATGATCGCGGTCGCGCGGGTCATGATGCCGCGCGCGATGGTGCGCCTGTCCGCCGGGCGGACGGAGCTCTCGCGCGAGGCGCAGCTGCTCTGCATGTACGCGGGGGCGAACTCGATCTTCTACGGAGACAAGCTGCTCACCACGCCGAACCCCGGCGAGGACGAGGACCGCGCGCTCATCGAGAAGGCGGGGCTTCAGCCGATGGCGCCCGCCGCGGCGCGCGCCGCCCGTTAGCCGAGCCCCCCGCCGCGGCCGCCTCCGGCTGCGGGCGCTCTCCTCCGCGCGGCGCGACGTGCAGCGTCTGCGTCGGGTAGGCGAGCTTCGATCCGGCCATGTCGATGATCTGCAGGAAGGTGATCAGCATCGCCTGCCGGATGTCCCGGAACTCCGCGAAGTCGGTCGTCTGGAACCAGGCCACCACCTCGACGTCGAGCGAGGACGGGCCGACGCCGATGAAGCGCACAACGACGTCCTCGGGCCAGACCTTCGGGTGCTCCCGCAGCGCCCGCTCGCACTCTTCCACGATGGCGCGGAGCTGCTCGGGCGACGTGTCGCGCTCGATCCCCAGCAGGCAGGCGAGGCGGATGCGGTCGCGCGCCGTGAACGACTCGATGTGGAGATCGGCCAGCTTGCCGTTCGGGATCGTGACGATGGTCCGGTCGAGCGTGCGGATCCGGGTCGACCGGAGCCCGATGCTCTCGACCGTCCCGAGGAGCGCGTCGACCTTCACGAAGTCGCCGACCTGGAACGGCCGGTCGATCCCGATCGCGACCGAGCCGAAGAGGTTCTCCACCGTCTTCTGCGCGGCGAGGGCCAGCGCGACGCCGCCGATGCCGAGGCCGGCGATGAGGCTCGCCACGGGGTAGCCGAGCTCCGAGAGCACGGCGATCACGCCGATGATCACGATCGAGACCTTCGCGATCCGCCCCATGAGCGGCACGAGCGAGCGCGCCGCCGGGTTGTCGCGCGTCGCCGGGGCGGCGAGCAGGCGGCCGCCGAAGGCGTCGATCGCGCGCAGGGCGAACCAGAAGACCGCGACGAAGACGCCGGCGCGCAGCACCTGGCCGAGGAACTCCTCGGCCGGCAGGTACAGCCCGAGCCACGGGAGCGCGGCCGTGATCACCAGGAGCGCCGCCGCGAACGTGAACGGACCGCGCGCCCCCCCGAGGAGCACGTCGTCGAGCGTGGACTCCGTCCGGGCGATGACGCGGCGGAGCGCGGCGCGGACGAGGTAGCTCAGCACCGCGCCGACGAGCCAGCCGGCCAGCGCGAGGACCGGCAGCGCGAGCCACTGCCACCAGAGCAGCTCGCGCGGGCCGGGGCGCAGGAGCGCCGGCGGCAGGTGATCGCGCAGCCAGCGATCTTCGAGCCGCGCGTACCACTCGTCGACGCGCTCCACCGTGGCGCGCGAGAAGATCCAGCGCACGCCGTCGGGCGTCGTGCGCCGCACGAGGCGCACCGGCTGGGACCCCGTCCGCGTCGGGATCTTGCCGAGCTGCTCCACGCCGGCCCCGAGGTTGTCCTGCGTGTCCCCCTGCGGGTTCGGCGAGAGCGTCTCCACCTCCAGCCAGAGGTGCCGATCGAGCACCGCCTTGAGCTTCTGCGCGAGCTCCGCGCCGTTCGCCCTCGGCGGCACGTCCAGGTAGCGCGCGGCCTCGGCGTAATCGCCCGCGCGGCACAGCTCGACGAAGCTGCGCATGGAGGCCCGAGGCGAGTCGGGCGCGACAGGGGTCGCCTCCGGCTCAGGGCCGGCCTCGGCGCCCGCCGCGGGCGGCGGCGGCGACGGCGGGGGCGGCGGAGGGGACAGCTCTCCGGCGCTCGCTCCCAGGAGGGCGCACCCGAACACGAGCGCGAAGGCGAACGCAGCGCGGAGCCACCTCGCCGGCGGCCAGAGGCGGAGCCGCCTCGGCCCCTTGGGATGATCGGTCGACGGCATGGGCCCTGCTATTCCATCGCCCGGCGGCTCTGTCGACCGGGCGGCGCGCGCGCCACGTGCGCTCGCTCGCAGCGGGCTCCACGTGTCTGAGATCCCGCCGAGGATCGCGGACGCGCGGAACCGACAGGCGGAACCGACACGCGGAATCGACAAGCGGAACCGACAGGCGCAACCGACGCGCGGAGCTACGTCGCGGCTGCAGGCGGCTCGCCCGGCTGCGCCGCGGCCACGAGCGCCGCGAGCGCGCGGCCGTAGCGCGCGAGCCGCCCCGCGCCGAGCCCCGGGATGCGCGCGATCGCGGCGGCGATCGCCTCGTCCCCGGCGTGGGCCGTCGCCAGCGCGATCTCCGCGAGATCCTGCGCGCAGTGACCGGGCAGCACGACCTGCTCGTCCACCTTCCGCGCCTTCGCCTCCGCCCTGCGCCACGCCGCGATCCGGGTCTCCACCGCGCGCCGCGCGGCGAGCTCCTTCCGGGGCGGGCGGCTTTGCTGGAAGAGGGCGCGCTCCTCCTCGGGCACGTCGCCGTCGCTGCACCCTTGCTCGATCGCGCGGAGCCACGCCGCGACGCACGCGGCCGCGCGGCCCGCCGCGGCCCCGCGGATCGCGCGCACGTCGTCTGCGCTGGCGGGCCTCCGCTGCGCGAGCTCGAGCAGCACCTCGCTGGCGACGATCTTGAAGGAGGGCACGTCGGCCCCCTCGGCGGCCGCCTCGCGCGCGGTCACGAGCCGCCGCAGGATCGCCCGGCCCTGCGGATCGAGCGCCTGGGCCCCCTTGATGCGCGCGTAAGCGGGCCGCGGATCGCGCGGCGGCCCGAGGGCGCTCGCGAGCTTGTAGGCGCACTCCTCCTCGATCTCCTCGTCGATCCCGAGGGCGCGGCTGCGCTCTGCGAGCTGCGCGCGGAGCGAGAGCAGGTGGCGCACGTCGTCGGCCAGGTAGCGCAGCTCGGCGTCCTCGATCGGCCTGCGCCCCCAGTCGTGCTGCTGGAGCTGCTTGTCGACCTTCACGTGGAGCTCCGACAGGAGCAGCGCGGCGAGCCCCGTCGCCGCGCACCCCAGCATGCGCGCGGCGACCGAGGTGTCGTGCGCGCCCGCGAGCGGCGCGCCCGCCTCGGCGAGCATGCGCGCGTCGAAGGTGAGGTCGTGCAGCACCTTGGGCGGACCAGCGGCCCCGAGGAGCGGCGCGAGCGGCGCGACAGGCACCCGGAGCGCGTCGACCACCCCGATCGCGATCTCGTCCCCCTCGCGAAAGGCGAGCTGGACCGTGCAGAGCCGCGCCCGGTACGCGAACAGCCCGTTGGCCTCCACGTCGACCGCGAGCGCGTCGGCGCGGGCGGCGCGCTCGACCAGCCGGGCGAGCTCGCCTTCGCGCTCGACCAGGACGGGAGGGCTCTGGCTCAGCAGGCCTCCTCGCGGCCCGCCCGCGAGGCCGCGCCGCGCCGGGCCCGCGCGACCACGCCGACCAGCGCGAGCGCGGCGAGGACGAGCCCTCCACCGCGCCCGTCCTGGCCAGCGTTGCCGCGCGGCGCCGCGGCGCAGCCGCCCGACTCCTTCACCGCGGGCTGATCCGCGGCGCACAGCGAAGAGAAGCCGTGGCGCGGCGTGGGGTCGCAGCCCTCGATCGGCTCCCCGGGCGGGTACACCGCGCAGATCCCGTCGCGGTCGTCCTGGGAGAGGTCGCGGAGCGAAGAGCGGTAGTTGGCGAACATGGTCGCGTCGTGCTCGATCGAGTGCGAGAGCCCGAGGAAATGGCCGGCCTCGTGGGTGGCGATGCTCAGGAGGTCGAACGCGAGGCCGTCGGCTCCCTGGGAGAGCGCCAACGAGTTGATCTCCATGTCCGCGTCGTAGATCTCGCCGGTCTTGAGGTGGTAGGTGACGGTCGTGAGCGCGAGGGTGTTCCCGCTGTCGGCGTACGGCCACCCGTCGTCCCGGAACATGATGATGTTCGCGTTCGCCTTGGCCTTGTTGTACTCGTGCGCAGCGCACGCGACAGGGCCCAGGTAGGTGACCTCCATGCGCGGGGTCTCCCCGTCGCCGCAGTCGGCCTCCGTCCACGCCGCGAACGCCTGCTCGAAGATCGCCTCCGCCTCCTGGAGCGACACCTGGGCGGAGGCGTCCTCCTGGAGGGAGTAGCTCACGCACGGCGCAGGCCAGGCGAGCGGGGTGCCACAGTCGGTGCCCTGCGGCGGCGTGCAGACCGCCGCGGTCTCCGCCTTGCCCGACGGCGTCTTTTCCGGCGGACAGACGCTCGTGCGGCAGTAGGCCAGGGCGTCCCCGGGGTAGGCGAGCGCCGCGGCGACGAGCGCGCTGCAGGCTGCGGCGATGGCGCTGGCCCGCGCGGGGTGGCGCGCGCCCGCGGGGCGGGGCGCGAGGTCACTTCTGCGCATGCTTCGCCTTCCATGCCTGGTTCACCGCGTCGATCGCCGTGTCGAGCGTCGCGCCGACGAGCCGCTCGCTGGCCGAGATCGCGGGGCCCGGCCGGGGCAGGACGGTCCCGCTGTCGGGGCTCGCGGCGAGCCGCCGCACGGCGACGCGCCGCGCGCCGGAGCTGCCGGCGACGCTCGGCTTCTCCTCACCGTCGACGACGGGGTAGTGGCCCTGGGCCATCCCGGAGACGACCAGGGCTGATCCCACCCTGGAGACGAAGACCATCGCCTGCGCGCCGATCGCGATCTGCGCGTCGCCCGACACGTGCTGTCCGACGTCCCCGACCACGCCCCCGAGCGTCCTGACCCAGACCTCGCCGTCGGGCTGCCCGGCCACGGTCCGGTCGATCGACAGGCGGGTATAGGTGACGATCCTCCTGGCCCCGCCGAGCTCTTCCCACTGGCTGCGCTGCTCGATCGCGGTCGCGACCACGACGTACGAGGCCGCGGCGACGAGCTCGTCCAGCGAGAGCTGAACGGCCACGGCCGCCTGCGCCGCGCGCGGACCGGACAGCAGCGCGCGGCGGCTCACCCCGGCGCCTCCCTGGTCGGCCTGCGCGCGGCTGTCCGCTGTCGGGAGGGGCGTGAGCGTGAGCGCTGGAGGCAACGCGACGAGGAGGGCTATGCCAAAAGCTCTGGGAGACATGGGCGCAAAGATACCATGCTGCCGAGCGCGGCGCGCCGGGAGCGCCGGTTTTCGTCGACGCGCTGGACCCTGTGTCCCGGTCCGACTAGCAGATCGTCTGGGTCGAGACCCGAGGAGCCTGCGATGACGAGCGACGCGTTGACGATCGGCAGACACACGTTCACTTCCCGCCTCTTCGTGGGGACGGGCAAGTACAAGGACCTGGATGAGACCCGTCGCGCGCTCGAAGCGTCCGGCGCGGAGGTGGTCACGGTGGCCCTCCGCCGCGTCAATTTGAAGGAGCGGGGCGAGGGGTCGATGATGTCGCTGCTCCAGCAGGGACGCGTCACGATCCTGCCGAACACGGCCGGTTGCTATACCGTCGAGGACGCGGTCCGCACCTGCCGGCTCGCGCGCGAGCTCGGCCTGTCCGATCTCGTGAAGCTCGAAGTCATCGGCGACGAACGGACGCTGTTCCCGGACAACGAGGCGACGCTCGAGGCGGCGCGGATCCTCGTGAAGGAGGGCTTCACCGTGCTGCCCTACTGCATGGATGACCCGATCGTCTGTCGTAAGCTGGAAGACATCGGGTGCGCGGCCGTGATGCCCCTGGCGGCGCCGATCGGCAGCGGGCTCGGCATCCGCAACCCGTACAACCTGATGATCATCCGAGAGACAGCAAAGGTGCCGGTGATCGTGGACGCGGGAGTCGGGACAGCGAGCGACGCCGCGGTGGCGATGGAGCTCGGGTGTGATGGGGTATTGATGAACACGGCCATCGCGGGCGCGCGGGACCCGATCCTGATGGCGCAGGCGATGAAGGACGCGGTGAGGGCCGGTCGGATGGCGTATCTCGCGGGGCGGATGCCGAAGAAGCTCTATGCGACGGCCTCGTCGCCGGAGCAGGGCAAGATCGCCGCGCTGTAGCGCGGCGCTGCGGGTGTGGCCCCGCACCTCAGAGCCCCGCGAGCTCGCGTTCCTGGCGTATTCCACAGATGCGGGAGCCCTCGCGGGCGCGATGAGGGATGATGAACGAGCAACTCCGACGTCCAGCACGGCGCTGCCGCGACGCCAAGTCAAGCGAACAGCATCCGCATGTCATGATACGCTCACCTACCTGAGCCAAATTGACACGGAACGCTCATCGCACGGTCGACACGCTGTCGTGGCGCGTCACGGCGCTCCGACGACGACCGCGGCGACCTGACGGTCCGCTCAGGAGACTATGAGCAAGCCCAACGTCTGCATGGTCGTGAACAACCTCGAGGTCGGCGGGCTCGAGAAGGTGGTGCTGAGCCTCCTCGATCGCCTCGGCGATCACGGCTTCGACCTCTCGCTGATCTGCCTCGACGGCGAGGGGCGGCTCTTCTCGGAGGTCAAGCTCCCCCGCTCGAAGTGCCTCGTGATCACGAAGGATCTGCGGCCGGTGCTGCCGGGCCTCAAGAGCGATCCGGAGGCGCTGCTCTGGATCCGGCGCTTCTTTCACCAGCGCTCGGTCGATATCGTCCATGTCCACAACCGTGCTCCGCTCATCTTCGCTGGCTTCGCCGCGCGCCTGCTCCGGAATCGGCCGGCGGTCCTTTACTCGGAGCACAACCAGATCAACCGGGCGAAGGGCTTCGATCGGCGCAAGTTCGGCTACTACGCCTACCTCGCCGACGAGATGGTCGCGGTGTCGCACGACCTCAGGCGCATCCTTGTCGACGACGTGAAGGTCCGCGCGCCCGTCCGGGTCATCCACAACGGCATCGACGGGGCGCGCTTCGCCCGCGCCCGCGAGAGCGGCGCGGGCGCGCGCATCCGCGCGGAGCTCGGCATCGGCGAGCGGGAGTTCGTGTTCGGGTGCGCCGTCGTGCACATCGAGCAGAAGGGCCTCCGCTACCTCCTCGAGGCGGCGCCCGAGGTGCTGCGGCGCGCGCCGGAGGCGCGCTTCGTCATCGCCGGCGACGGCCCGCTCCGGGCGGAGCTGGAGCAGCGCGCCAGGGACGCGGGGCTCGGCGACCGGGTGATCTTCCCCGGATATCGCTCGGACGTGCCGGAGCTGGTCTCCGCGTTCGACGCCTACGTGCTCCCGTCGCTCTGGGAGGGGCTGCCGCTCGCGCTGCTCGAGGCGCTCGCGCTCGGCAAGCCGATCGTGGCGAGCCGCGTCGGCGGCGTCCCCGAGATCGTCGAGCACGGCGTCGACGGGTTCCTCGTCCCGTCGAAGGACCCTGGCGCGCTGGCCGAGCACCTCTCGCGCGTCGCCCGCGACGGGGAGCTCCGCGAGCGCGCGCGCGCGCGCGGCCCCGCGAAGTTCACCGAGCAGTTCAGCCTGGAAGCGATGGTCGACGCGCACGTCCGCCTGTTCGACGAGCTCATCGCCAGGCGGCGCGGGGGCGACGCCCCGTCCCGGGCGCGCGCGTGGTCGACGCCCGCGGGGGCCTCCGGGCTGGCCGCTGGACGGGACGACGGGAACCAGCGGGTCGGTCATCGAGCCGGTCTGGACGTGTAACGACATACGGTACCAGGTGAGACCGAATCGATGATGACCAGGCCGAATACGATGCTGAGCGAGGCAAATTGGGACACCGAGCGATGCTGAGCGAGGCAAAATGGGACGCTGAACGTGGCTGAGCGAGATGGGCGAGATGGGCGAGATGGGCGAGGCTGAGTGCGGCTGGCGGGATTGACGAGACTGAGCGAGACTGGCTAGACCGAATGCGAGACCGAGCGCGAACGACGTCCTTTTTAGAGGCGCTCGCCGACTCGGCTCGCTCGGAGAGGAGGTGCTCTTGCGGCGGATGCGCGTTTTGCTGATCACGAAGATCTTCCCGAACGCGGTTCACCCGGACGAGGCGCCGTACAATCGGCGGCAGTTCGCCGCGCTGTCGCGCTACTGCGACGTCCGGGTGCTCGCGACGATCCCGTGGTTCCCCGGCATCGAGCGCCTCTCGAAGTGGCCTGTCGGCGCCAGCGCGCCGCGCGAAGAGGTGATCGAGGGGCTGCCGGTCCGGCATCCGCGGTACCTCTATGTGCCGAGGGTCGCGCCCGCCCTGAACGGCCCGCTGTATGCGGCGTCGATGCTCCCGGAGCTCATCGGGCGCGGTCCGTTGCCCGACGTCATCGTCGGGGCTTTCGCCTACCCGGACGGCTTTGCCGCGGTCTGTCTGGGGCGATTGCTCGGGGTGCCGGCCGTGATCAAGACGCACGGCTCGGACATCGACGTGATCCCGCGCGACCCGCGGATGCGACGGCCGCTCGGCTGGGGGCTCACGCGCGCCGCCCGGGTGGTCACGGTCAGCCGCAAGCTCGCGGACGGGGTCGCGGCGCTCGGCGTGCCGCGCGATCGCATCGACATCGTCATGAACGGCGTCGACGTGAAGACGTTCCAGCCTCGCAACCGCGCCGAGGCGCGCGCCGCGCTCGGCAAGTCGCCGAGCTCGCGGCTGATCGTCTTCGTCGGCCACCTGAGCCGCGACAAGGGCGTGCTCGATCTGATCGAGGCGTTCGAGCGGCTCGCGCCTGTCCATCCGGACATCGAGCTGGCGCTCGTCGGCAGCGGCGCCGAGGAGCAGGCGTGCAGGGCCGCCGCCGCCCGGCTGGGCGGGCGGCTGACGGTGACCGGCTACTTGCCGCACGACCAGGTGTCGCTGTGGCTCGGCGCGTGCGACGCCCTGGCGCTGCCGAGCAAGCACGAGGGGACGCCCAACGTCCTGCTCGAGGCGCTCGCCTCGGGGCGCCGCGTGGTCGCGACGAGCGTGGGGGGCATCCCCGACGTCCTGTGCAGCCCCGAGCTCGGCGAGCTCATCCCGCCGGGGAACCGGAGCGTGCTGATGGATGCGCTGCTCCGCGCCGCCCGGGCCGACTACGACCCGGCGCGGATCGCGGAGCTCGCCGGCAGGCGCGACTGGGATGAGAGCGCGCGCGCCCTCCACGAGTCGCTCCTGCGCGCCCGCGGCGAGCCCCTGTCGAGCACCGGCGCTCAGGAGACGGGCGACGCGCCCTTCGGCGCCCCGGCCTCGAAGGGCGGGTTCGAGAACGGCGCCGCCCGGACGGGCGTCTCCCTGAACTAGCCTCCTTCCCGACCGCGCGGACGGGCGGGCCCGCGCGGCTCGGCCGGAGGAGCGGCGTCGCCGCGACGGCGGCGTCCTCTTGACGCTCGCGCTCGTTCATCGGCGAATGCCGCTCGTGTTCACCGGCTTCCGCGCGGCCTTCGGCTCCATCGCGATCTTCGCCGCCGTCGCGCAGGCTCCTTACCAGTGCGCGAGCGAGGTCGACCCGGATCGCCGCGTGTACGAGGACCCGAGCGAGGCCCTGTACACGCTGGCCCAGCGCTTCGAGGCGAGCGGTGATCGCCGTGCCCGGGTCGACACGCTGCGTTTCCTCGTCGATCGGTATCCTGCGAGCCGGTTCGCCCGGATGGCCCGGCAGGATCTCGAGGCGCTCGGCGAGGCGGTCGCCCCGGCAGAGCGCCCTCCGGGCGACGGAGCGCGATGAGGCGCCGCCGCCGGCGCGCTGGAGGACGGCCATGCTGACCCCGAAGTTGACCCTGATCACCCAGGCGGCGGACGTCCCGGAGCCGGTCCTGCTCGCGCGGCTCTCGGCCTTCGGCGCCCTGCCCCCCGAGGCCCGCGCCCGCGTGGCGGTGCAGCTCCGCGATCCCGAGCTCTCCGGCGCGGCGCTCCACGCGCTCGGCAGGCGGCTGCGCGACGCCACCGCCGCGCTCGGCGCCTCGTTCGTCGTCAACGATCGCGTGGATCTGGCGCTCCTCCTCGGCGCGGACGGCGTTCACCTGGGCCGCCGCTCGGTCGCCGTGGCCGACGCGCGCGCCCTGCTCGGGGCCGGCGCGTTCGTCTCCGTCGCGTGCCACAGCGTCGACGAGGTGCTCCGGGCGGCCGAGGCCGGCGCGGACGCCGCGGTGCTCTCGCCGATCTTCGCGACGCCAGGCAAGGGCTCGCCGCTCGGCCTCGCGGCGCTGCGCGAGGCGCGGGCCCGCCTGGCCGCGGCCTCGCGCGGCGTCGCGCTCCTCGCCCTGGGCGGCATCGACGCGGCCTCGGCGCCGGCCTGCCTCGCGGCGGGCGCGGACGGGGTGGCCGCCATCCGCGCCGACTTCGGCGGCGCGCTGCCCGCGCCGCTCACGGGGTGAGCTGCGGCTCTGCGCCGTCCGGGCCGACCGGCGGTTACCGCGCCCAGAGGTCGGCGAGCGGCAGCTCGATCGCGTCGAACGGCTCAGGCCGCACGATCTCGTCGCCTTCGTACGTGTCGAGCAAGGACCACCGCCCGTCGTCGAGCCTGTAGACCTCGAGCGTCTGCGCGACCGGGTTGAGCAGCCAGGCGTGGCGGACCCCCTCGCGCCGATAGATCCGCATCTTCTTGCCCCGATCGACGCGCTCGGTGCGCGGGGAGATCACCTCGCAGACCCAGTCGGGTGCGATGTCGTAGTGCGCGGGGGCGTCCTCGGGCCCGACCGCGTCGGGCATGCGCTCGCGGCGCCAGGCGGCGAGATCGGGCACGACCTTGTCGGGCCGCGGTCCCACCTGGAGCTCGGGCTGATCGAGGATCACCCATCCGCCAGGCTCGCCCGGATCGTCATCGAACGGCGCGAGGATCGCGCCCAGCCGCGACGCCGCGCGCGTGTGCGGCCGCGCCGGCCTCGGGAAGGTGTAGAGCTCCCCGTCGAGGAGCTCGGCGACCATCTCGTCCGGCACAGCCTGGAACGCGGCCTCGACCTCGGGCGCGTTGCGGGGCAGCAGCGGGGGCCGTGCGCTCATCCTCGGATCGTACACCCATCCCGCCGCCGCGGCCCCGCTGCCAGCCCAGCGCTTCCCTCGACGCTGGCAATGGGCCTTGCTACTAGGCCGGGCCATGTCCGAAGCGTCCTCGAAGAAACCGACCGACGGCCCGCACGAGCCCCTGTTCGACAGGGTGGCGACCGAGCTGAACTTCCCCGCCGACGAGGCGAAGATCCTCGCCTTCTGGAAGCAGCGCCGCATCTTCGAGAAGACGCTCCGCGCCGAGACCCGCGCCACCGGCCCCTCGCGGGGCACGTTCGTCTTCTACGAGGGCCCGCCGACCGCCAACGGCATGCCGCACAACGGCCACGTGCTCACGCGCGCCGTGAAGGACGTCTTCCCCCGGTACAAGACCATGCGCGGCTACGACGTGCCGCGGAAGGCCGGCTGGGACACGCACGGGCTGCCGGTCGAGGTCGAGGTCGAGAAGGAGCTGCGCATCCACGGCAAGGCCGACATCGAGCGGTACGGCGTCGAGCCGTTCATCTCGCGCTGCGTCGACTCCGTGTTCCGGTACACCGAGGCGTGGGAGAACCTGACCGACAAGATCGGCTTCTGGGTCGATCTCGACAGCGCCTACGTCACGTACCACCGGAGCTACGTCGAGAGCGTCTGGTGGGCGCTCTCCCAGCTGCACCGGAAGGGGCTCCTCTACCGCGGCCATCGCGTCTGCTGGTGGTGGCCCCAGGGCGGGACGGCGCTCAGCGCGGCCGAGGTCGGCTCGAACTACAAGACGGTCGACGACCCCAGCGTCTTCGTCGCGTTCCCGCTCGTCGACGAGCCGGACACAGCGCTCTGCGCCTGGACGACGACCCCGTGGACCTTGCCTTCGAACGGCTACGCCGCGGTCCGGCCCGAGTTCGACTACGTCGTCGTGGACGCGGGCGCGCCCGCGGGGGGCGCGGCGCCCGTGGCCGGCAAGCTCATCGTGGCCGCGGCGCTGCGCGAGGAGCTCGCCAAGAAGTTCAAGCGGGACCTGCCCGTCCTCCGCGAGCTCAAGGGGAGCGAGCTCGTCGGCAAGCGCTACCGCCCGCCGTTCGATAGCTTCGCGAGGTCGCTGTTCGACACCCCCCTGCGCAGGAAGGACGGCAAGGCAGAGCCGCTCTACTGGGTCGTCCTCGGCGCGGATTTCGTCACGCTCGACTCCGGCACCGGCATCGTCCACGTCGCGCCCGCGTTCGGCGAGGACGACTTCAACGCGCACAGGCGGCGGATCGCGGAGCTCGCCGAGCCGGGCGCCGACGTCCCGATGCTCTGCGCGGTGCGGCCGGACGGCACGTTCGAGCCGGGGCTCACGGCGTTCTCGGGCCTCTGGGTGAAGGACGCCGATCCGCTGATCATCAAGGATCTCGCGGCCCGCGGGCTGCTCGTCCACGAGGAGAAGTACCGCCACGACTACCCGTTCTGCTGGCGCGCGGACGACGACCCGCTGATCCAGCTCGCGCGGCCGGCCTGGTACATCCGGACCCGGGACAACATCGACAAGGCGATCGCCAACAACCGCGCGGTCCACTGGCACCCGTCCCACATCCAGGAGGGCCGCTTCGGCGACTTCCTCGCCAACAACGTGGACTGGGCGCTCTCGCGCGAGCGGTACTGGGGGACGCCGCTCAACGTCTGGGTCTGCGCGAACGACGAGGAGCACCAGCTCGCCCCGGCCTCGGTCGCCGAGATCGAGGCGCTGAACCCGCGCGCCTTCGATCACTTCCGCGAGGCCAAGAAGGCCGACCCCGGCCTGAACGATCACCTCATCGTCCACAAGCCGTGGATCGACAAGGTGACGTTCCCCTGTCCGACGTGCAGCGGCGAGATGCGCCGCGTGACCGAGGTGATCGACGCCTGGTTCGACAGCGGGAGCATGCCGTTCGCGCAGTGGGGCTACCCGCACGCGGAGGGCTCGAAGGAGCTGTTCGATCGCGCGTTCCCGGCGGACTTCATCAGCGAGGCGATCGATCAGACGCGGGGCTGGTTCTACTCGCTGCTGATGGTCTCGACGCTGGTCTTCGACGAGGCCACGCAGGAGAAGCTCGGGCTGTCGCGGATCCGGAGCTACCCGCACCCGTACCAGACGTGCGTCGTGCTCGGGCACGTCTGCGATCGCGAGGGCAAGAAGGAGAGCAAGTCGAAGGGCAACTACACGCCGCCCGAGGTCATCCTCGAGCGCGTCCGGATGGAGTTCGCGGCGGCCGTCGGCGCGGAGGCCGGCATCGGCGCGATGAAGGATGGAGTCGCCTACATCGCGCGCGAGGACTACGAGGGGCTCGATCTCACGGGCGACTCGGCGAAGGTGCAGGTCTACCGCGCCGATCGCGAGGGCTCGGCGCTGACGCTGGAGCTCAGGCCCACGACGGGCAACAAGCGCCTCCCGCGCCGCATCGTCGCGCTCTCCCGCGGGGACCTCGATCGCCTGGGCCTCTCGCCGGCCGACAAGGCGCTCTCGGTGATGCCCAACGACGTGCCCAGGCTGCCGCAGGACCAGCGCGTCTTCATCGAGGACCCGGCGACGCCCGCGCCCGGGGCCGACGCGTTCCGCTGGTTCTTCTACGCGTCCTCCCCGCCGTGGACGAACACGCGCCACTCGCTCACGAACGTGCGCGCGTACCAGAAGGAGTTCGCGGTCAAGCTGCGGAACGTCTACTCGTTCTTCACCATCTACGCGAACATCGACGGCTTCTCGCCCGCGGAGGGGAACCCGGGCGCGGCGGACACGTCGCCCGCGGCGCTCGCGGCGAGCGCCGGTTACCGGCCGGCGCGGGAGCGATCGCTCCTCGACCGGTGGATCCTGTCGGAGCTCGCGCTCTCGACGCGGGAGGTGACGGCGCACCTCGACGAGTACCGGCTGTACGAGGCGGCGCAGCGCCTGGTCGATCTCGTGGACGCGCTCTCGAACTGGTACGTCCGCCGGAGCCGCGCGCGCTTCTGGGCCCCTTCGATCGTCGATACTTTGGAGGTTGCGCCGGGGACCGTGCGCGCGGCGCAGGACAAGCGCGACGCGTACTTCACGCTGTACGAGGTGCTCGTCGCGATCGCCAAGCTGAGCGCGCCGTTCACGCCGTTCCTCGCCGAGGCCATGTACCAGAACCTGGTGCGGCGGCCGTGGCCCGCGTCGCAGCCGGAGAGCGTGCACCTCGTGGCGTTCCCCGAGGCGGACGCCGCCGCGGTGGACGAGCCGCTCGCGGTCGAGATGCGCGCGGTGCGCGAGCTCGTCTCGCTCGGCCTGCAGGTGCGCACGGCGAACAAGCTCAAGGTGCGGCAGCCGCTCTCGCGGGCCGACATCGTGCTGTCGCAGCAGGGGCTGGCGGCGGCGCTCGCCGAGCACGTGCCGCTCATCGCCGAGGAGCTCAACGTCCACGAGGTGCGCTTCCTGAAGCCCGGAGAGGAGGGGAGCGCGGTCCGCTACGTGCTCAAGCCGAACTTCCGCGCGCTCGGGCCGAAGCTCGGCAAGAAGGTGCAGCTCGCGAAGCAGGTCCTGGCGAAGGCCGACGCGGCGGCGCTCCGCGCGGCGCTCGCGACCGAGGGCAAGATCGCGATCGCGCTCGACGGCGAGCAGGTCGAGCTCGGCCCCGAGGAGATCGACGTCGCGGTCGAGGCGGGCGAGGGGTTCGCGGCGGCCGGCGGCCGCGCGGGGGTCGTCGTGCTGCACACGGCGCTCACGGACGCGCTCCGCGACGAGGGGCTCGGCCGGGAGATCCTCTCGCGGGTGCAGGGGATGCGGAAGGAGCTCGACCTCGGCTTCACCGAGCGGATCCGGCTCGCGCTCGACGGCGGCGAGCGGGCCCGCAAGGTCGCCGAGGCGGCGCGCGAGATGCTCATGCAGGAGGCGCTGGCGGCCGAGCTCGTGCTGGGCGCGGCGCCCGCGGCGTGGGGGCAGGCCGAGCGGCGCGAGGTCAACGTCGACGGCGAGGCGCTCGCGATCACGCTCGCGCGGACGGCGTGACGGCGCCGGGGGGGAGGCCCAGCTGCGATGATCACGAAGGTTTGCGCCCGTAACTTTCGCAGCATCGGCGAGCGGATCGAGCTCGAGCTCGGGGCGATGACGGTCCTCGTGGGGCCGAACGCCTCGGGCAAGAGCAACATCGTGGACGTGCTGCGGTTCCTCGCCGAATGCGTGACCGCGACGCTGCCCCACGCCATCCGCGCGCGGAGCGGGTTCCGGGCGTTGCAGCACGGGGGGCCGTGGGAACCTGGCGATGTGACCATCGAGGTCTGGGTAGAGCGCGAGGAGGGCAGGGGCACCTGGGGATTCACGCTCAGGGGAGATGAGGGGGACGCCGCGCGCATTGCGCATGAGCACGGCGTTTGGTTCGCGGGATCTGCGCCCGACGCTGCATCACAGCGGCGCCTGCTGGACCTTCTCGGCGGCTCCGCTCGGATGCCGAACGAAGCGGAGATCAAGGCAGCGGCCGGCGAGGACACCTACGCCTTCTCGAGCGACGGCGCGGTGACGAGCTCGAACACGTTGGCCTTCCCCTTGGCGCTCTTCGGGGACCGCACCCCGATCCTCCCGCTGATGCACGGGGGGCCGTTCGCTTGCATTGTGGAAGAGCTGAGGCGCATCGCGGTTTACGGGCTGTTTCCGAGCTTTTTGCGCGAGCCGCAGCGCCCCGATCCCTCGAGGCCCATGAGCACGTGGGGGGACAACTGGGCATCCGTGCTGGAGTCGCTGTCGAGCGACGGCGGGGGCAGCGAGCTCCTCGCGGCGCTCGGGCGCCTCGCGACCGACATCGACCGGTATCGGGTCATCCATGCGGGCGGCTTCCTGGTGCCGGAGTTCCGGCATGGCCTGGATGCGCAGGGGCGCGAGCGCTGGCTCGGAGCTGCTCAGGAGTCGGATGGAACGCTGCGGGTGGCAGCGATGCTCACGGCGCTCTTCCAGGAGCCCGCGCCAGCGCTCGTCGGCTTCGAGGAGCCCGAACTCGGCGTGCATCCTGGCGCGATCCCGCTGCTCTTCGACTTCTTGAAGGAGGCGACGACCCGCAGCCAGATCCTGCTCACGACGCACAGCCCCGACCTCCTGGACCTGGTACCCATCGACGACATCCGCGTCGTGGAGCGGCGCGACGGCGCGACCACGGTCGCGCGCGTCGAGGAGCGGCAGCGCGAGCTCGTTCGCAAGCGTCTGATGTCGACGAGCGACCTCCTCCACGCCGAAGGCCTCCGCCCCGAAGGCTCCACGAGCGATGGCTAAGGCCTACCTGGTCGTCGAGGGCCACGGCGAGATCGAGGCGGCGAAGAACCTGGTCATCCGGCTGTGGGCCGACCTCGGGCTGCCGCACGCCGTCTGGGGAGCTCCCAAGCGCGGCAAGGCGCTCAACACCCGCGCCGGCGTGCTGCAGGCCTGCGAGCTCCTGCGCAGCGAGCGCGACTGCGCGTTCGCGCTGCTGCTCCGTGACGAGGACGACGGATGCCCCGCCACCGCCGGCCCCGAGACCGCGGCATGGATGGCGGCCGCGAGCCTTCCGTTCCCGGTCGCCGTGGTGCTGGCGCACCGGGAGTTCGAGGCGTGGTTCCTGCCGTGCATCCACCTCATGGCGGGACGGGAGATCCGGCCTGGCGTGCGCATCGCCGAGGGCACGACGTGCCCGGAAGATCCCGAGGGCATCCGCGA
Source organism: Sorangium sp. So ce693 (assembly GCF_051521375.1). Lineage (NCBI taxonomy): Bacteria > Pseudomonadati > Myxococcota > Polyangiales > Polyangiaceae > Sorangium > Sorangium sp. So ce693. The sequence continues at coordinate 6,412,752 of NZ_CP150347.1, read as the reverse complement.
CGTGAAGGGGTGGCTCTCGAAGCATTTCCCGAGAGGCAAGGCGTACAAGCCAACGCTCGATCAGCTCAAGCTCACCCAGTGGATCGATTTCGGCGTGCTCCGCACCTCCGGGGCAAGGTCGTTCCGCACGCTCGAGAACGCGCTGCGGTTCCTCGCCGCGCCCGCCGCTCTCAAGGTCTACCCGCCTCCGCGGTCCTAGCACCCAACGCTCCGTACGAGCGTCCCCACCCGGGCGGTCGGCGCGTGCTCAGTACCGCTCGCCGTCGTTCTTCGGCGCCATCGGCCACGCCGGCGCGCTCTCGCCGTTGATCGTCGTGCCGCCGTTCATGAACGCGCCGGCGAGGCGCAGGAAGCCGGCGGGGAAGTCGAGCGCCGGCGCCGAGAGCGCGTCGAGCGCGGCCACCTGATCGGGCGCGAGCTTGACCTCCAGGGAGGCGAGGTTGTCGTCGAGCTGCGCCAGCGTGCGCGCGCCGATGATGGTGGACGTGACGCCCGGCCGGGCCACCACCCAGGCGAGCGCCACGCGCGCCGGCGTGGTGTCGAGATCCCTGGCGATCTCGACGAGCTTGTCGACGATCGCGTACGCCTTGTCGGTGAGCGCGGAGAGCACGAACGGGCCGCGATCGGTCTTGTGCTTGCCGGCATTTTCCCGCGTGTACTTCCCGGTGAGCACGCCGCTCTTGAGGGGCGACCAGGGCGTGACGCCGAGGCCCAGCTCGCGCGCCATGGGGATGAGCTCGCCCTCCACCGTGCGCTCGAGGAGCGAGTGCTCGATCTGCAGCGCGATGAACTGCGCCCACCCGCGGGAGCCCGCCAGGACGTGCGCCTGCGCCACCTTCCACGCCGGCGTGTCGGAGACGCCGACGTAGCGGACCTTGCCGGCCGCCACCAGATCGTCGAGGGCTCGCAGCGTCTCCTCGATGGGCGTGTGCTTGTCCCAGACGTGCATCCAGTAGAGATCGATGTAGTCGGTCTGCAGGCGGCGCAGCGACTGCTCGCACTGCGCGAAGATGGCCTTCCTTCCCGCGCCGCCGCCGTTGGGGTCGCCGAGGTAGAGGTTGGCTGTGAACTTGGTGGCGATCACCGCCCGGTCGCGCTTGCTCGGGTGGCGGCCGAGGTGGTCGCCGATGATCTTCTCGGAGTGGCCCCTGGTGTAGGCGTTGGCGGTGTCGATGAAGTTGCCGCCGCGCGAGAGGAAGCGATCGAGGATCGCCTCGGACTCCTTGACGCTGGATCCGAAGCCGTGGTCCTCGCCGAAGGTCATGGCGCCGAGGCACAGGGGGCTGACGCGCAGGCCGGAGCGGCCGAGGGTGACGTAGTGATCGAGGTTCATCGTGGTCCTCCTGGGGCCCCGTCTGAAGAGCCCTCGCTGGACCGCACCGTGCGCCCGTGCCGGCGTTCAATCTTGGAGGAAACGGCCGGGACGGGGCCGGGTGGGTTGATGGCGGCCCGGGGCGAGCGCACGATCGCGTCGTGCTGGGATCGATCGAACAGGCCGTCGCGCGGCGCGCCCCGCGCCCGGACGTCGGCGCGCCGGCGTCGCGCGTGCTCCGCAATTTCGTCGTCGCCGTCCGCGCCAGCGCGCCGCCGATCACGAACCTCGACCTGCTGCCCGACGGCACGACGTCGCTGGTCTTTCGCCTGCTCGACGCGGACCGCGCCGACATCGTCGTCCTCGGGCCCAAGACGCGCGCCGTGTACAAGCGCGTGCCGCGCTTCCTGCTCGCGGTGCAGGTGATCTTTCGACCCGGCGGCGCGTACCCCTTCTTCGGTGTGCCGATGGACGAGCTCGTCGATCGCATCGTCCCTGCGCGCGATCTCTGGGGCCGAGGCGCCGACGCCCTGCTCGAGCAGCTGGTGGCGGTCGGGACCGGCGTCACGCTGGACCCCGCGCGAGCTCGCCTGGAGGCGATCGAGCGCGCCCTCGAAGGCCGCATGCTCGGTCCCGACGTGTTCGAGCCCGCGTCGGCGGCCGTGGCGCGCGCCGCGCTCCGGAAGCTCTCGCTCGGAGGGGTCACCGTCGAAGAGACGGCGAGCGCGCTCCATGTCAGCCCGCGGAACCTGCGGCGCGCCTTCGTTGCGACCGTCGGCGTCTCGCCGAAGCAGTACGCGCGCATCGCCCGCTTCCAGCGCGTCGTCTCGAACGCGCAGGTCGCCCGGGGGTCGTGGTCGGAGCTCGCCCTTGCGAGCGGGTACTGCGATCAGCCGCACCTGGTCAGGGAGTTCCGTGAGCTCGCGGGGCTCTCGCCGGTGGCGTTCATGAAGCGACGCTCGACCGGCGAGGTCAGCGGCTCAGGCGGAAGCCGCGGGTGAACGCTCCAAGGGCTCCATGGCGTTCGGTGCGAGCGCGCGGATCGCGGGGCGCCGGCGCGATTACGTGCCGGGCCTTACGATCCTGCGGGGGCGATCGCCTCGCATCGCGGGGCGGTGCTCCTTCCGCAAGGATCTTGTTGCGGACATCGCTGGCGAGGCGTTCGATGATCCTCGTCGGGTGGGGCGCATCGGAGATTTTCAGGACGGTACCGAGACCGACGGCCGCGTATCGCCGGCCCTTGACGGGCGATGGCCTGCTCGGACGGGAGGCTCTCTCCGTGGCGCGAAGGACGTAGCGTTCCAGGGACCTCTCCCACGCCGTCCGGGTGTCCCTGGAGCCCGACGTGACGTCCCTGGAGCTCGACGTGATGTCCCTGGAGCTCGGCGCCATGTCCCGACAGCGGGGAGCCATGTCCCGGAAGCGCGCTGCGACGCACCCCGGGAGCGCGGCGGCGTGTCCCTGGAGGTCGTTCTGGGGTTCCCGGAGGTCGTTCGAGCGTCCCGGAGGGGCTCTCTAGCCACCCAGACCGTTTCTCTCGCGTCCCGGAGGGTCTTTCTAACGCCCCGGAAGGTCTCTCCATCGTTCCGGAAGGTCTCTCCCGCGTCCCGGAAGGTCTCCCCGGCGCCCCCGGGCCGCGGACCCGTAGCGCCGGCAGGGGGGTGGACGTCGTCGAACCGAGGCTCAGGGCCGCGATGATCACCCACGTCTACGTCAGCAACTACGGCAGCGTCGGACCCGGGCTCGAGCTCACGCTCGGGTCGCTGACCGCGCTCGTCGGTCCGCCCGGCTCGGGGAAGGGCTGCCTGCTCGATGCGGTGCGGTTCCTCGCCGAGTGCGCCAACGGGGCGTTCGATCTCGCGGCGGCGAACCGGCGCAGCGGCGGCGCGCTGGCGGGCGCTCGCGGCGACGGCGCGCTCACCACGCTCGGGGTCGCGGTCTCCAGGACCGAGGGCCACGGGTTCTGGCTCGTGCAGCTCGCGCCGGGCGAGCGGGAGGGCGAGGCGCGCGTCAAGAGCGAGACGGCCGCGTGGTGGCAGCGCAGCGCGCTCACGCGGCTGGTCAAGCCGGGGCTGCGCGAGGTCTTCGACGCCGGCAGCGACGCGCCCGAGGTCTCCTTCGATCGGCTGAAGGGCAGCCCGAAGGGGTTCTCGCGCAAGGACAAGGGGCGCAGCGGCACGCTCGCGTACCGCGGCGTCGCCCCCATCGCCGTGAGCGGCACGAAGCTCGTCCTGCCGCTGCTCTCCGATGGACCGCTCACGCCGATGCTCGACGAGCTGCGCCGGGCGGTCCTCTACTCCCTCGCGCCGCGCACGCTGCGCTCGCCCCAGAAGCTCAGCGCTTCCCGGCGCCTCAAGGCGAGCGGCGACAACTGGGGCTCGGTCCTCCGCGCGCTCGCGAAGGAGCGATGGCAGGAGCAGTTCCTCGCGGGGCTGTCCCAGGTGATCGGCGACGTCGACGGCGCCCGCGCGTCCTCGTCCGGCGGGTACCTGGTCCCGGAGCTGCGCCACGGCGTCGACGGCGACGGGCGCGAGCGCTGGCGGGCCGCCGCGGAGGAGCCGGACGCCACGCTGCGGCTCGCCGCCATGGTCACGGCGCTCTCGCAGGAGCCCCCGCTCGTGTTCGCGGGCTTCGAGCACCCGGACGCGGGCGTCGATCGCGCCGCGCTCCCCGCGCTCCTCGAGTACCTGCGCGGCGCGTCCGCCCAGCGTCAGCTCCTGCTCACGACCGAGAGCCCCGCGCTCCTCGACCTCCTGCCGCCCGACGCCGTCTACTCGGTGGAGCGCCGCGACGGCTCGACCGCCGCGTCGTCCATCGACGAGCCGCGGCGGAGGGCGCTCTGGGAGCGCCTCGGCGGCCCGGAGAGCGAGCGCTCCCTGGCGGCGCGCGCGGGGCGCCCGCCCGGTGTCTCCTGAGCCCGCCCGGGCGCCGTCACGACGCGAGCCGCTCCCCCGGCGGCGCGAGCGGCGACGCGCCGTAGCGCGCGAGGAGATCCTCCGGATCGAGGTAGATCGCCGCGCACCCGGCCTCGAGGAGCTCCATCTCGGGGAAGCCTCCGCAGAGGAGCCCCACCGAGAGGAGGCCGAGCTTCGCCGCGGCCTCGGCGTCCGACGGCGCGTCGCCGACGAGCACGACCTCGCGAGGATCGACGCTGCCGAGCCGATCGAGCGCGGCCTCGAGGACGTCGGGGCGCGGCTTCGATCTGTCCGCGTCGTCGGCCGATACCGTCCACGAGACCAGATCGCCCACCCGGGCGAGCTCGACGCTCGCGTCGAGCTCGCCGCGCGGCGTCGGCGAGGCGAGCACGATCCGGCGCCCGTCGCGCGCGACGCGCTGGAGCAGCTCGCGCACACACGGGAACGCCCGGGCGCCCGGGAGGAGCTCGCGCCCGTAGATCTGGTCGCGCAGCGACGAGATGCCGGCGCCGATCCAGCCGAGCTCCTCGGGCGAGAGGAACGTCTGCAGCAGCTGGTCCGCGCCCTTGCCGACCTGGCTGCGCAGCTTCTCCCGCGGGACCTCGCGGCCGAACCGCCGGAAGGCCTGCTGCCAGGCGGCCGCGTGCAGATCGACGGTGTCGAGGATCGTGCCGTCGACACCGAAAATGACGGCGCTGACGCTGACCATGGCGCGACACGTGGCGCAGGGCGGGACGCACCGCCATCGGAGGGCTCCCGACGGCCCCATCGCGCCGCGCCGGCTGCGCTCGGCCGGAGTCGCGATAGACTGGCCGGGGAGGGCGAGCGGGCAGGGCGATGACGACATGAATGGGCGGCTGTCTGCACTCGCGATCCTCCTCGGCGGGCTCCTCGGCCCGGCCAGCGCCCGAGCGGCCGAGCCCGCGCTGGTCGCCGTCGATCTGGACGACGACGACGCCGACGGCGTGCCGGACGGCGAGCAGCCTCGAGTGCCGCCCGCCCCGGAGCTCCTCGCGCTGCGCGCGCCGCGCGGGGCGAGCCAGGCGCCCGCGGCGATCCCCGCGGGCCTGCGGCTCCTCGTCGACGGCAGCCCGGTCAAGCCCGGCGCGGCGATCCCCGCGGGCGCCCGCCGGGTCGAGATCCAGGCGGTCCGCGCCGGGCGCAGCGAGATCGCGCTCTTCGGCGAGGCGCGGACGATCAGCGCGTTCGAGGTGCGCGCGATCGACGGCGCCGGGCGGCGCATCGACATGGCGCGCTCCCACGCCTCGCTTCAGCGGACGCCGCCGGACCGGCTCGGCGACGATCCGTTCGCGAACCTCGACGATCCCGACGCGATCCGGCTGCTCGTCATCGGCGCGCCCGAGGATCTGCCGCTCACCCTCGACGTCCACTCCGCCGCGCCGTCGGGCGGGGTGATCGATCGCCTGCCCGACGTGCCGCTCGGCCACGTGCGGTGCCCGGACGACGTGCCGCCGGGCCTCGTGTGCGGATCGACGCGCCCCCTGCGGGCGGTCGCGGACGACATCGATCGCAACCACCCGATGATCGTCGATCGCTCCGTGAAGGGCGAGGTCGGCGGGGCGCTCGTCGTCGCCCTGCCCGGCGGGCCGAAGGTCCAGATGATCCGCATCGCCGGCCCGCGCTCCTCGCCGCTCGGGCCGCTCGGGCGCACGCGCGCGCGCCTCCGGATCGTCATGGTGCGCCCCCGCGCCGGCGGCCCGCCGCCGATGGGCGGGGACGACGCCGGCGCGCTCGCCATCGCGCGCGCGGAGGTCGAGCGGGCGAACGCCCTCTGGGGCGCGTGCGGCGTGAGCTTCGGCCCGCCCGAGGCGCTCGACGTCACCTTCGTCGATCCGCCGCGCCCGCACCTGCTCGCGATCGGCTGCGACCACGGCCTGCCGGCCAGCGGCGGCGCGATCCGGGTGCGCGTCGACGGCCACGAGGTGACCGCGGCGATCGCGCCCCGCGCGCGCCCCGACGCGGCGGCCCGGGCCGTCGCCGCGGCGATCGGCGCGGCGGGGTTCTCGGTGCGGCTCTCCGACAACCCGGCGATCGGCGCGGGCGCCTACGGGACCACCGACGTGCTCGTGCGGCGGCCGGGCGGCGCGCTCGCGACCATCGAGCCGCCGGCGGCGGGAGCGCTGAGCACCGACGCGACGCTCACGGCGTGCATCGGCGCCGTGGATCTCGACGACGGCCTCCAGCACTTCAGCGACACGGACGCCATCGCCGGCACGGTCGAGGAGCGGGCGCTGCTCAAGGCGTTCGACGACGGCGACCCCGCGACCGTGGACGTCGTGATGGTCCCGAGCTTCGCGGGCGGCGGGCGGATCGGCGAGTCGTTCATCTTCGCCGACGGCGGGGCGATCCGGAACACGATCATCGAGGATCGCGCCGGCCTGCGCGCGGATCGCGCGTCGTTCGCGCTGGCGCACGAGCTCGGCCACGTGCTGCTCGACGAGCCGGGGCACCCGGACGATTTCGGGATCGACACGCCGACCCGGCTGATGGACGCCGACGCGGCCAACGCCTCGGCGTACGGGCCGCGCCGCCTCACCGTCGACGAGTGCGCGCGCGCGATCCGACAAAGCGGCGCGGCAGACCCGCGCCTGGGTCACCAGAGCGGCGCGGCAGCGCCGCGACCGGGGCAACAGAGCGACGCGGCGGACCCGCGCCCGGGCGGGCCCCCCCCGCGCGGCGGGGGGGCGCCTCCGGCGGGGGCCGCGGCGGAAGCGCCGGGCGGCGCGCCCGGGTTCCGGCCGAGCGGCCCCGTGCCGCTGCTCGCGCCGTGGCCGCTCGCCCCGCTCGGTCGAGAGAGGTGAAAGGCCGCTTCGCGCTGTGGTAGGAGCGGGCCCATGCGGGTCCCCCAGCGGAGCGGCCTCTTCAGCGGCGTCGCAGCCCTCGCGTGCGCCTCGGTCCTGCTCGAGATCTCGCTCGCGCGGATCTACGCGGCGCTGTTCGGCGAGGCCCACGCGTTCCTCGCGCTCTCGCTGTCGCTCGTCGGCGCGGGCGTGGGCGGCGCGCTGCTCTACGTCGTCCCGTCGCTCGCACGCCCGCCGGCGCTCTTCGCCCGCATGGCGATCCTCGCCTCGCTCGCGTCGGGCGCGACCCTCGCCACAGTCATCCTGCTCGCGCACCGCGAGCCCCTGTCCGTCCCCGCGCCGGGGTCGCTCCCGTGGCTCGCGCTGTGCTACGCGGCCTCCACGGTCCCGTTCGCGCTCGCGGGCCTCGCGCTCGCGGCCGCGATCCGGCACGCGGCGCGCGAGATGCCCCGGCTCTACCTGCTCGATCTCGCCGGCGGCGCGCTCGGCGGGCTCGCCGCGGCCGGCGCGCTCCGCGCAGGCGCGCCCCGCGCCGCGCTCGCGGCGGCGATCTTCTTCGCCGTGGCGGGCATCTTCTTCTACCTCGGGTCGCGCTGCTGCGAGGGCGAGGAGCGGGCGCCCGGCGGCCTCGTCGCCACGTTCGTGCTCGGCTCCTTCGTGCTGCTCGCAGGCGACGTCGGCGCCCCGTGGCTACGGCTCGCCGGCATCCGCCGGGCGTCGCCCGACCGGACCGAGCTCGAGGCCTGGACCGAGCGCTCGCTGATCACCGTCGATCGACCGAAGGCCGGCGCGGCGCTGATGCGGCTCGGCGGCGCCGCGGCGAGCCCGATCCTCGACGCGAAGACGACGCCCCCGCCGCAGCCCGAGGACATGGCGTACGCGCTGCACAAGGACCAGGGCCCCGCGCTCGTCGTCGGCGCCGGGGGCGGGCGCGACGTGCGCGTCGCGCTCAAGGCCGGGCAGAAGGACGTTGTCGCCGTCGAGGGCGACCGCGGCGTCCTCGAGGTGATGCGCGGGAAGTACGCCGCGTTCAGCGGCAACCTGTTCGACAAGCCCGAGGTCCACCTCGTGGTGAGCGACGGGCGGAGCTTCGCCAGGCGCACGCCGCTGCTCTTCAGGAACATCGTGATCCCGTCGACCGACACGGTCGAGGCGTCGACGACCGGCGCGCTCGCGCTCTCGGAGAGCCGGCTCCTCACGCTCGAGGGCGTCGGGGACCTCTTCTCGCGCCTCCTGCCCGAGGGCACGCTCGTCCTGGTCCGCGCGGACGCGGACTTCGATCGGCTGCTCTCCCTCGCGGCCGCGGCGCTGCGCCGCGCGGGCGTCGCCGCGCCGAAGGACCACCTCTTCGCGTGCAGCGCCGCGCAGAAGACCGCGCTCCTCGCCCGGCGCACGCCGCTCGCGCGCGAGGACGTCGACGCCCTGCGCCGCCACTGCCGCAAGCACAAGTTCTCGGAGGTCCTCGCCCCCGACCGCCCGGCGACCCCGGTCCGCAGCCTGCTCGTCGCGGCGGCCGCGCCCTCGGCCTCCGCGGTGGCCGCGCGCGGCGCCGAGGGCGCGGCCGCCGAGGGCGCGGCCGCGGAGGCCGATCTGACGCCGCCCACCGACGACAGGCCGTTCTTCGCGTACACCGTCCCGGCGCGCCGCCTGCCCGCGGTGCTCGGCGACGTCGGAGCCCTCCGCGCCGGGCAAACGGCGCTCTTCGCGCTCGCGCTGCTGCTCGCCGTCGGCGCGGCGCTCTTCGCGCTCGGCGTGCTGCTCCCGGCGCTCGCCGCGCGCCGTCTGCGCGCGCGCCTCGCGCCCCACGACGCCGCGGCCCTCGCGTCGTCGTCGGCGCCGCCCGCCAGAGCGCTCGCATTCTTCGCCGCGATCGGCGCGGGGTTTGCGCTCGTCGAGCTCGCCGTGCTCCGGCATGGTCTCCTCCTCCTCGACCTGCCCGCGCACGAGCTCCCCGCCGTCCTCGTGATCCTCCTTGTCTCGGCCGGCGTGGGCGGCTTCCTCACCGCCCGGGTGCCCCCGGGCGCCGCGACGGCGGTCTCCGGGAGGGTGGCGGAGGCGCTCGCCGTGGCCGCGGCGCTCTCGGCGGTGGGGCTCGTGCCGCTCGCGCGGTGGGGCCTCGGGCTCGGGACCTTCCCGCGCGCGATCCTCGCCATCGCGATCCTCGTTCCGTTCGGCGTGCTCGCGGGCTCGCTCGCGCCGCTCGGGGTCAAGATCGTGGACTCGGTCTCGCCGGCGCTGCTGCCGTGGTGCTGGGCGCTCTGCGCCCTCGCGGGCGCGACCGGGATGGCCCTCGGGGCGCTGTGCGCGCTGAACCTCGGCTACAGCGCCCTGCTGCTCGGCGCGGGCCTCGCTTACCTCCTCGCCGCGGCGACCGTGCCGCCCGCCGCGGCCGGGGCGACCGCCGCGGGCGACGACGAGCGAGCGGCGCCGTCCGGAGGCGCCGCCGCGAGCGATCCGCCGCCCCGGGACGCCGCAGGGCCGCGGCCCGAGGCCCTCGAGGCGGCGCCGATCGCGTGAGCGTGCGGCGTCGCCGGCGCCGGCGTCACCGCCGCGCGGCCAGCAGGAGGTGCGCGAGCAGGCCCGCGATGTTGTGAGCGTCGTCGACGCCCCGGTGGTGCGTGCCCGCGAGCGGCAGGCCAGCGCGCTCCAGGGCCTCGGCCATCCCCACCTCGCGCGACAGCGCGTGCGTCACCGCGAACAGGCTCTTCACGTTGAGGTGGCTCGGCCCGAACGGGAGCGGCACGCCGCGCGACTGGCACTGCCGCTCGAACATGCGCCGGTCGTAGTCGCCGTAGCTCGCCCAGAGGCGATCCTGCGCCTTGAGCTCGCTCCGGAGCGTCGCGCACGCGTCCCTGAACGACACGCCCGCGTCGACATCCGCCTGCGTCAGCGTCGTGAGCGCCGTACAGAACGGGCTCACGCGCGAGCGCTCCGGGCGCACCAGGATCGAGCGCCGCTCCCGGCGCCGGCACGAGGCGACCTCCAGCGGGCACACGCCGATCTCGATGATCTCGTTCTCCTCGCCCGGCGGCGGGTCGCCGTCCCAGCAGGTCGATTCCACGTCGATCACGAGAATGAGATCAAGACGCTTCGCCACGTCGTCGTCCTCGGCATGTAGTGATGAGTGCGCTGCGAAGGTAACGGGGATCGGGACGCAATTTCCTTCAGGATTTTCCCGACCGTCCGGAAACGCCTTGGGCGGTTCGCTTCGTCCGGGCAAAAACTGAGTAGAAACGGGACATAAGCCGGAGGTGCACCCACACGTCGTTGGTCGTTTAGGCACCCAATCCGCTTGCTTGGCGGGCCTGGTCCATGGACACTCGTCAGGTAATTTCTGACGAGGTTCTCTACGTGAATCCTGGCTCCCAACTGCGTTGCTCCTCCGGTTCGGCCAGGGAGAGGTCCATGATCGCTGAGGCGCTGCCTGACCCTGCCGACGCGGGCCGCGATCCGGCCGAGGAGCGACAGCTGCCTCGTTCCGGGATCGTCCGCCACGCCGGCCGCGAGCGGGGGGCGCCGAAGGGGCTCCCGGCGGGGCGTGGCGCCGGGGCGGTAGGCGGGATCACCACGGGGGCCCCGGCGTGTGGGCGGCTGGCGGTCGACCCGCTCGTCGGTCGTACAGAGCACGGACTGCACATCGAGCGGCTCATCGCCGAGGGGGGCATGGGCGCTGTGTACGCGGCCCGCCGCGTCGCGACGGGGGAGCCGGTCGCCCTCAAGGCGCTCCGGCGCGTGCACGCGGGGGACTCCGGGATCGAGGGCCGGTTCGCCCGCGAGGTGCGGCTCGCCCGCCGCATCGACCACCCGAACGTCTGCCCCGTGCTCGGCGAGGGGCGCCTCGAGGACGGGCGGCCGTTCTTCGTGATGCCGCTCTTCGACGGCGTCACGCTGAGCGAGGAGGTCCGGCAGCGCGGGCCCTTGCCGATCGGCCGCGCGCTCGCCCTCGCGGATCAGATCCTCGCCGGGCTCGCGGCGATGCACGCGGCGAAGGTCGTCCACCGCGACCTCCAGCCCGGCAACATCCTGCTCGTGCCCGGGGCGCGGGGCGCAGGGGCAGGGGAGGGCGCGACGACGGTCAAGCTCATCGATCTCGGCTTCGCGCACGAGCCCGGCGTCGACACGGGCGACGGCGTGACGCCGGACAGCCCCGGGTCGCTCGTCGGCACGCTGCTCTTCATGTCGCCCGAGCAGGCGATGCGGAGCCGCGCGATCACCGAGCGGAGCGACCTGTTCGCGGCCGCGCTGCTCATCTACTACGCGCTCTCGGGCAAGCTCCCCTTCCGGGGCCGGGGCGATCTCGACGTGCTCGTCGCGATCGTGCGGTCCGCGCCCGTGCCCCTCCGGCGGGAGCGCCGTGACGTCCCGCGCGTGCTCGACGAGGTGCTCTCGCGGGCCCTGTCCAAGCACCCCGACCACCGCTTCCCCAGCGCCTCGGCGATGCGCGACGCCCTCGCCGGCGTGCCGGTGTAGCCAAGGCAGCGCCCGCGCACCGCGCGCCCCAGCGCCGGCCCGCTCCTTGCCACGACGGTGCCGCCTGCACCGCGCCGCCCGGCACCGCGATCCGGGGCTGTGCACGCGCTGCTCAAGCGCGGCGGCGCGAGGCGGTGAGCTTCACGCGAGGGGAACCCCATGGACGCACTCGATCTCTTGGAGCAGCAGCATCTCGAAGTCAGCGCCCTGATGGCGCGCATCGCCGCCGAGCCCAGCCCGGGCCTCCGGACATCGATGGTCGCGCAGCTCTCCCGGATGATCGATGCGCACGTACGCATCGAGGAGACGTACCTCTACCCGGTGTGTGCCGAGCGGATGGCCGGCGACAGGAAGCCGCTCCACGACGCGTACGAGAAGCACGGCCTCGCGCGCTTCGCGGCGGACAACCTGCTGCGCACGCGCGTGACCGATGTGCGCTTCGAGGCGCGGCTCCGGCTCCTGCGGGACATTTTCGCCCACCACGCCGACGAGGAGGAGGACGTCCTGTTCCCCAAGGCGAAGCGGGGCCTGACGGACGAGCAGCTCGACGTGATCGGCAGCGATCTGGAGCGCGCTTACGAGGTGCTGCTGCGCGTCGGCGTGCCCGCGGGCACCCCGCTCGCGCGCTCGCAGCGCGGCTGGCCCCGGCGCGGCGCCCACGCCGTGCGCACCCTGCGCCCGGTGTCGCGGCGCCGGGGCGAAGCGCTCCGCGTCCGCGGCTGCTAGAGAGCGACGGTCACCCGCTTCGGATACGGACCCATCTCGACGTTTTCGGTGCTCAGCGCACCGGAGTGCGCTTCCGCGCCGAAAACGCCGATCTGGGCCCGTCTCCTGTGCGGGTGACCGCCGCTCTGCGCGGCATGGGGGCGACGCGGTCGGGCTTGGCTCTACACAGGGACGGGGCCGCCGAACGCGCCGAAGAAGCGCGCGATCCAGACGGTGAGCATCAGGATCGCGAGCGCGATGCCGAGCCGCGTGACCCACGCGCCCTGCATCCCCTCGGCGGCCGCGATGCGGCCGTCCTTCACGTAGATCGCCGCGTTGTACGCGAGCGCGGCGATCACGAGCGGCGCCATGACCGGGGAGAGGGGGTGGAGCCGCAGCGCGTCCGCGAGGTGGCCCTGCGCGAGGGCGAGCGTCGCGCGCGTGAGCCCGCAGCCGGGGCAGGGGTGGTGGGTGACGATCGCGAACGGGCAGAGCGGGGCGCCGCACGCGACGAGGATCCCGAGCACCGCCGCCACCGTGCCTAGTCGCGCGGCGCGGCCGCGCGCGTGCGCCGCGCTCCATCGGGACAGGGCCGACGGAGCGGGCGGACTGGCTTCGGTCGAGCTGGACGGCGACACGGCGGAGGACCGCGGCGCGGGTCAGCCGGCGTTCGGGTCCCAGACCTCGTTGAGGTCCTTCGCGAGCGCGTAGAGCGGGAGGAAGACGTAGAGCACGATGCCCTCGGCCTGCTGATTGCGCGAGCCAGCCATCTGCTTGGCCCGGGTCACCTGCTCCGGCACCTTCACCCAGAGGAAGTAGTAGTTGAGGAACGGGATGAAGAGGTACCAGGGCTTGAACTCGGGGTCCTTCGTCGCCTGCTGGAGCTCGTTGAGCATCGCCCACATCTGCCAGATGGCGTAGAGGAAGCAGACCATCCCGATCACGCACACGGTGACCGGGTTGCGGGTCTCACCCTTCGCGCCCGGGGCCATCGAGCCGCCGCCGCCGTACACGCCCAGGTTGCTGGCCGCCTGGCCGAACTGGCCGGGCGCCGACATCTGAGCGCCGCCGGGCGACCCGCCGTAGCCGGGATCGCTCACGCCCGGAGGGCTGCCGTAGCTGCCGCCGGGCGAGCCGCCGTAGCCGCCGCCCGGAGGGCTGCCGTAGCCGCCAGCCGGCGAGCCGCCGTAGCCGCCGCCCGGAGGGCCGCCGTAGCTGCCGCCCGGAGGGCTGCCGTAGCCGCCGCCCGGAGGGCTGCCGTAGCCGCCGCCCATCGGGTCCTGGCCCGGAGGCGGACCGTACCCGCTGGCGCCGTGCTGCGGAGGCTGCCCGTAGCCGGGAGGCGCGCCGCCGGGCGGCTGCCCGTAGCCGGGAGGCGCGCCGCCAGGCGGCTGCCCGTAGCCGGGCGGCTGCCCGTAACCGGGCGGCTGCCCGTAGCCGGGCGGCTGCCCGTAGCCGGGAGGCGCGCCGCCGAGGCCGCCCATCGGGTCCTGGCCCGGGGGCGGTCCAAAAGGATTCCCGGCCGGGCCGCCCTGCGGGGGCTGCCCGTAGCCGCCGGGCGGAGGAAACGCGCCGGCCGGCGCGCCTGCGCCCCCGGGCGGCTGGCCCGGGGCGCCGTATCCGGGCAGCTGGTCGATCGCCATGGTGCCGCCGAGCGGGTTGACGCCCTGGGGCTGCTGGCCGAACGGCGCATAGCCGCCGGACGGGCTCGCGGCCGCGCCGCCGAAGGCCGGGCCAGACGGCTGCTGCCCGCCGGGGGGCGGCGAGCCGTAGCCCATCCCGGGAGGCGGCGGGGCAGGGGGAGGCCCCGCCGAAGCGCCGAGCCCCGCCGGCGGGACACCGACCACCGTGCCCGCGAGGCCCTGCGGCGGGCTCGGGATCGCGGCCATGCCCGGCGGCGCTCCGGCCGGAGGCGCCGGAGGCGGAGGCGCCCCCGGCGCGCGCGGACCCGCCGCGCCCGCCCCGGAGGACGGCTGACTCATCAGCATGGTGCCCTTGAACTTCGGCGCGGCCGCGCTCTTCAGGTTGTAGCCGCACTTCGTGCACGTGGACGCCGTTTCCGAGTTTTGCGTCCCACAATTCGGACAGAACACGCACCACCTCCGGCGGGGGGTTCGCTGCTACGGATATCCGCGCCCCTGCGCGTCGTAATGGGCGCCGAGGGTAGTTGAAGCGCGTTCCGGTTCTCAAGTGAAAGACGAAGAACGCTGCGGACTTCTCCGCAGGCTACGCGGTCTTCGTCAGAAAACCCAGGGAGTACCGCGTGGCCACGTGCTCCAGGAGGGGGGCGGGGCGGGGCGGGGGCTGGCGGGGCGGGGCGGGGCGGGGCGGGGGGCCGCGTCTACGACCACGTCCGCGTCCACGTCCGCGTCCACGACCACGTCCACGACCACGACCACGACCACGACCACGACCACGACCACGACCACGTCCACGGCCACGGCCACGGCCACGGCCACGGCCACGGCCAGGAGCACGTCCGCGGCCACGGCCGTGGACGCGAACGCGGGCACGGCCACGATTGAGGGCACGAGCACCTCGGGGGGGAGCGGTCCGGTTTCTGGGCAGCGGCAGGCTTTGTGTGGTCCGCTTTATGTTTCCCCCCGGCGCGCCTTGACAGTGACCACCGTCGCTCACTAGCGTGCCCGCGCCTCGGGACGGCTCCGTACGACGGACAACCGAATGCCCGGCCGCCGGTGCGCGGGGCTGTCCGCCTCCGGCAGGCGCCTCCAGATCGGAGGCGCACGAGGTAGCGCCCGGTCTGCCGGGCGGACCCTCGTTGAAAGGGACCCGCGTTGCGGGGTCCCGACTGCATGTGGAAGCGGGCACGCCGCGAGCGCGGCGCGCCCAGGGAGCCAGCGGACCGTGCCAACAGCCGACATGACCGAACAATTTGCTCTGACCGCCGAGCGGCGAACCGAGCTCGAGAAGATCCTCGCGCGCTACCCGAACCGCCAGGCCGCGTGCATCCCCGTGCTCCACCTCTGCCAGGAACAAGAGGGGTGGGTCTCCGAGCGGGTGCTCCGCTGGGTCGCCGAGCAGCTCGGCCTCTCGGCGGCGCACGTCCAGGGGGTCGCGACCTTCTACACGCTCTTCAACAAGGAGCCCGTCGGCAAGCACCAGGTCTGGGTGTGCCGGACGCTGAGCTGCGCGCTGAACGGCGCGGACCAAGTGCTCCACCACTGTGAGAAGCGGCTCGGGATCCACGCCGGCGAGACCACGAAGGACGGGAGGATCACGCTGCGCACCGCAGAGTGCCTCGCCTCGTGCGGCACCGCCCCGATGATGCAGGTCGATCGCGACTACCACGAGGGCCTCACGCTCGAGAAGGTGGACGCGATCCTCGATCGGTTGACGAGGTGACGAGATGCTCCGGCTGACGCGCTATCTGACCAAGAACTACGACACGCCCGACGGCCACAAGCTCGCCGTCTACGAGAAGGGCGGCGGCTACCAGCAGGCGAAGCGCGCCCTCGGGATGACGCGCGAGGCGCTCGTCGAGGAGATGAAGGCGGCGAACATCCGCGGCCGCGGCGGCGCGGGCTTCGCGATGGGCGTGAAGTGGAGCTTCATGCCGTGGCCCCCGAAGCCCGAGCGGCCGCACTACCTCGTCATCAACGCGGACGAGGGCGAGCCCGGCACCTTCAAGGACCGCACCCTGATGGAGAAGAACCCTCACGCGGTCGTCGAGGGGTGCATCATCGGGTGCTTCGGGATCGGCGCCCACGCCGCGTACATCTACGTGCGCGACGAGCTGCACCTCTCGAAGGCGCGGCTCTGGGGCGCCATCGAGGAGGCGCGCGCGAAGGGCTACCTCGGCAAGCGCCCGTTCGGGATCGACTACCCCGTCGAGGTCTACGTCCACACCGGCGCCGGCGCCTACATCTGCGGCGAGGAGACGTCGCTGCTCAACTCGCTCGAGGGCAAGCGCGGCGAGCCGCGGCTCAAGCCGCCGTTCCCCGCCCAGTTCGGCGCGTTCGGGATGCCGACGACCGTGAACAACCTGGAGACGATCGCGGCCGTGCCCACGGCGCTCGAGCTCGGGGGGGAGAACTTCTCGAAGCTCTCCTCGCTGCACCACCTGAAGGACGGCGGCTGCCGGCTCTTCGGCGTGAGCGGCCACGTGAACAACCCCGGGATCTTCGAGGCGGCCGTCGGCGTCACGCTCCGCGACCTCATCTACGAGTACGGCGGCGGCGTGAAGCACGGGAAGCTCCTCGCGGTCATCCCGGGCGGCTCGTCGTGCCCGATCCTGCGCGCCGACGAGGTCGTCAACGCGCCGAGCGACAAGTCGCCGCTCCACCCGTGGCACGGCCAGAGCGTGCTCGACGTGCCGCTCGGCGTGGACACGTTCCGCGCGCTCGGGACGATGCTCGGGACCTGCTGCGCCATCGTGCTCAGCGACAAGGCGTGCCCCGTCCTCGCGATGCACAACCTGATGCGCTTCTACCGCCACGAGTCGTGCGGCCAGTGCACGCCGTGCCGCGAGGGCAGCGCGTGGATCCACCGGATCCTCGATCGCATCGTGCACGGCGAGGGGACGCTCGAGGAGCTCGATCGGCTGCACGAGATCGCCGACAACATCATGGGCAACACCATCTGCGCCTTCGGCGAGGGCACGGCGATGCCCGCGCTCGGCTTCCTCCGGAAGTTCCGCAAGGAGTTCGAGGCGTACATCCAGACCAAGGGCCGCTCGTCGACAGGGGTGCTCACGCCGTGAAAATCTTCGAGTTCGCCTTCTTCGGGCTGGCGTCGCTGCTCGTCCTGCTCGGCGGCCTGGCCACGGTCGCGGCCAGGAACCCGATCCGCGGCGCGATGGGCCTGCTCACGTCGATCGTCGGCATCGCGGGGCTCTACCTGATGCTCTCGGCGGAGTTCCTCGCCGCGATCCAGATCCTCGTGTACGCGGGCGCGATCGTCATCCTCTTCCTCTTCGTGATCATGCTCCTCGGCCCGTCGGCGACGTCGCCGCGCGACGCCCGCACCGCGGTGCCGCGCTACGTCGGCGCCGGCGTCCTCGGGGCGAGCAGCATCGGCGCGCTCGCCCTGGTCGCGAGCGCGTCGAAGCCCGGGGTCACGGCCATCCCGGCCGCCCCCGAGTCGCTCGGGACCATCGAGGCGCTCGGGCACGAGCTCTTCACGAAGGGGATCGTGCCGTTCGAGCTCTCGGGCGCGCTGCTCCTCGTCGCCGTGATCGGCGCCGTCGCCGTCGCCCGCGGCAAGCAGGTCGACCCGACGCTGCTGCCCGCCGGCGAAGGCCCGGACACCGCGTCGCCGGAGCCGGGCGATCAGGGGGCCGCGCAGCCGGGCGCCCTCGCGGGGCACGCCACCCTGTCGGCGAAGGAGCCGCACTGATGATCTCCGTCCCCATCGATTACTACCTCGTCGTCGCGGCGGTGCTGTTCGTGATCGGGTCGATCGGCTTCCTGCTGCGCAGGAACCTCCTGGTCCTCCTGATGAGCATCGAGCTGATGCTCAACGCCGTGAACCTCACGCTCGTCGCGTACAACCGCGTGCACCCGCACGATCACGCCGGGCAGATCTTCACCTTCTTCGTCATCGCCATCGCGGCGGCGGAAGCCGCAGTCGGTCTCGCGATCGTGCTCGCGTTCTACCGCATCCGGAAGACGATGCGCTCGGACGACGCCGATCTCCTGAGGAGTTAGCGTGGAAGCCCTGAGAGTCTTATTCCCCGCGTCCGAGTTCGCGCTGCTCGCGGTCATCCTCGGCCTGCCGGCGCTCGGCGCGTTCGTGAACGGCCTCTTCGGCAAGCGGCTCGGCAAGGACGCGGTCCGGCTGATGGCGCTCGCCGCGCTCGGCGGCGCCTTCCTGGCGGCCGTCACGACGTTCCTGATGCTGCCGCACGAGGGCGGCAAGCTCACCTGGACGGCCTGGCGCTGGTTCTCGATCACCGGCCGGATGGGCCAGTCGATCGCGATCGACGCCGCCTTCAGCGTCGACGGGCTGAGCGGGACGATGATCCTCGTCGTCACCGGCGTCGGCTTCCTCATCCACCTCTACTCGTCCGCGTACATGCGCGAGGACCCGGGGTACTACCGGTTCTTCGCGTACCTGAACCTGTTCATCTTCTCGATGCTCGTCCTGATCATGGGCGACAACCTCGCCGTCCTCTTCGTGGGATGGGAGGGCGTCGGCATGTGCAGCTACCTGCTCATCGGGTTCTGGTTCAAGGACGACAAGAACGCGAGCGCGGGCAAGAAGGCGTTCGTCGTGAACCGCATCGGCGACTTCGGCCTCCTCGTGGCGATGGCGATGCTCGCCTACTACACGGGCACGCTGAACTTCGACGGCATCGCGGCGAACGCGGGCAACCTGCTCTCCGCGGTGAAGATCTGGCCGATCGGCAACATGTCGGTCGACACCGTGCCGGGCTTCCTGAGCTTCCTCATCCCGTCGCAGCCGGTGCTCGTCTACGCGGGGACGCTGGCCGCGCTCGCGCTGTTCCTCGGCTGCGCCGGCAAGAGCGCGCAGATCCCGCTCTACGTCTGGCTGCCCGACGCGATGGCCGGCCCGACGCCGGTCTCCGCCCTGATCCACGCCGCGACGATGGTGACCGCGGGCGTCTACCTCGTGGCGCGGCTCTCGGCGGTGTTCGTGCTGTCGCCGTTCGCGATGGCGGTCGTCGCGGTGACCGGCGTGGCCACGGCGCTGTTCGCGGCCTCGATCGGGCTCTTCCAGAACGACCTGAAGAAGGTGCTCGCCTACTCCACGGTGAGCCAGCTCGGGTTCATGTTCATCGGCGTGGGCGTCGGCGCGTTCGCGGCCGGCTTCTTCCACGTCCTCACGCACGCCTTCTTCAAGGCCTGCCTCTTCCTCGGCGCCGGCTCGGTGATCCACGCGATGCACGCCCGCATCCACGACACCGACCAGTCCCAGGACATGCGCAACATGGGCGGCCTGAAGAACTACATGCCGCTGACGCGCTGGACCTTCCTCCTTGCGTGCCTCTCGATCGCGGGCTTCCCCGGGTTCGCCGGGTTCTGGTCGAAGGACGAGATCCTGTGGCGCGCCTTCTCGGGCCGGATCGAGTCGGTCTCGACGCGCGGGCAGCCGGTGTGGCAGTGGCCCGAGTGGCTCGGCCCGGCGATCTACTGGGTCGGCATCCTGGCCGCGACGATGACCGCCTTCTACATGTTCCGCGCGTACTTCCAGACGTTCCACGGCGAGTTCCGCGGCTGGACGATCGTGCGCGGCTGGAAGGACCCGCACCCGCACGGCCACCACGACGATCACCACGGGCACGCGCACGGCGAGAAGCTCGAGGGCCCGGAGCCGCACGAGTCGCCGCTGCCGATGACGATCCCGCTGATCGTGCTCGGGGCGCTGTCGGTCTTCGCCGGCTTCCTCATGGCGGAGCCGCTCGTGCACCTCACCCACAACCACGCGTTCGCGCCGCTCGCGCACCTGCTCGAGCCGGTCTTCTCGCTGACGGAGCGGGCGGTGACGGTGCGCGAGGGGGTGGAGGGGCTGCTCTTCCCGATGATGCTGCCCGGCGTCGCGGCGTGCTTCACCGGCATCGGCCTGGCGATGCTCGTGTACTGGAACAAGCGCGGCGAGCCCGAGCGGCGCTTCGCCGAGAGCGTCCCTGGGCTCTACCGGCTCATCTACGACAAGTGGCGGATCGACGAGCTCTACAACGCCACGGTGGTGGGCATGGTCGACGCGATCGCCGACATCTTCACGATGGCCGACAAGTGGATCATCGACGGCATCATCGCGAAGCTCTCGGCCGCGCTGGTCGGGTTCTTCGGCACGGTGCTGCGCGCGCTCCAGACGGGCCGCGTGCAGGTCTATGCCGCGTCGATGGTCGTCGGCCTCGCCGGCGTCGGCTGGTTCCTCGTCAAGCCGCACGCGGACGCGAACGTCGACGACGCGGAGCTGCGCCGGTCCGGCGAGGTGAGGCTCTCGGCGGCGCCGGGGCTCGGCTACCGGTACCGCTGGGAGGCGCCCGGCCTGCCGGCGCGCGAGTTCTCCGAGGCGGCCGACGTCACGGTGAAGCTCGAGCCCGGCGAGACGAAGGACGTCGTCCTCCGCGTGCGCAACGCGTTCGACCGCGAGGCGACCGAGACCTTCTCGTTCTCCAGGCCGGCGAGCCGCAAGACCCCCGCGGGTCCGACCACCCTGCTGGGCCCGGACGTGCCCGCGCTGCCCCCGGGGGCGACCCCGGCGGAGCAGATCCATGACCTGATCAAGCCGAGAGGCCTGCAATGAGCGCGCTCGACCTCGTAACGCAGTACTGGCCGGCGGTCGCTGCCGGCGTCGTGGGGGCGATCCTCCCGCCGGGCGGCGGGCAGGGCGCCCACGCAGGCGACGATCACCACGACGGCCATGGTGACGACCACCACGGCGACGACCACCACGGCGACGAGCACGGCGAGGCCCACGCCGCCGCGGGGTACACCCCGTGGCAGCGGGTCGGCCTCGGGCTCATCGCGGCGCTCACGGTGCTCTTCGTGCAGTGGCTCTGGCCGTCCGGCGCCGCGGCGGAAGCGACGGGTACGACCGACGAGTGGCCGTCGCTGCTCAACGTGCTCATCGGGCTGCCGTTCGTTGGCGCCGCCGCGGTGCTGTTCGTGCCGCGGCAGCTGCTCTCGCTGCTCCGGGGCTTCACGCTGGCCGTGCTCGGCGCGGGCTTCCTCGCCTCGCTGTGGCTGCTCACCGTGCCGATGACCGTGGGCTGGCACTTCCAGTCGATCAAGGAGTGGATCCCGGCGCTGGGCATCCGGTGGCACGTCGCCATCGACGGCATCAGCCTCTGGCTCGTCCTGCTGACGACGTTCATCGCGCCCATCGCGGCGTACGCGTCGTTCGGCTCGATCAAGAGCCGGATCAAGGAGCTCTGCTTCTGCCTCCTGTTCCTGCAGGGGGCGATGCTCGGCGCGTTCGTCGCGCTCGACCTGTTCCTGTTCTTCCTCTTCTGGGAGCTGATGCTGGTGCCGATGTTCGTGATGATCGGCATCTGGGGCGGCGTCGAGAAGATCAAGGCGGCGATCAAGCTCTTCGTCTACACGATGGCGGGCTCGATGCTGATGCTCGCGGGCATCGTGTACCTCGTCTGGGCGAACCAGAAGCTCACGGGCGCCTACACGTTCGACTACCTCGCGCTGTCGCGGGTGGTGCTGCCCCGGGGCGCGCAGATGCTCTGCTTCTGGGCGTTCTCGATCGCGTTCTTCATCAAGGTGCCGATGTGGCCGGTGCACACGTGGCTGCCGGACGCCCACGTGCAGGCGCCGACCGGCGGCTCGGTGATCCTGGCCGCGGTGATGCTGAAGATCGGGACGTACGCGTACCTGCGCTTCTCGATGGGCCTCTTCCCCGGCCCGGCCTCCAGCCTCGCGGCCAACCTGGCCGGCATCGCGATCCTCGGCGGAGTGATCTACGGCGCGCTCGTCGCCTGGAAGCAGTCCGACGTGAAGCGCCTCGTGGCGTACTCGTCGGTCGCCCACCTGGGCTACGTGATGCTCGGGCTCTTCGGCGTCACGCCGAGCGGGATCCAGGGCGCTGTGCTCCAGATGGTGAACCACGGCGTCTCCACCGGCGCGCTCTTCCTCCTCGTCGGCGTGATCTACGACCGCCGCCACACCCGGGAGGTCGCGGAGTTCGGCGGCC
Source organism: Sorangium sp. So ce693 (assembly GCF_051521375.1). Taxonomy (NCBI): domain Bacteria; kingdom Pseudomonadati; phylum Myxococcota; order Polyangiales; family Polyangiaceae; genus Sorangium; species Sorangium sp. So ce693. The sequence goes on along the minus strand of NZ_CP150347.1, from coordinate 6,390,898 downwards.
TCGCCAAGGTGATGCCCGCCTACGCGACGCTCTTCCTGATCGTGACGTTCGCCTCCGTGGGCGTGCCCGGCACGAACGGGTTCATCGGCGAGTTCATGATCATCATGGGGACCTACGCGTCCGAGCGCCTCGGGACGTTCAGCGGGATCCACACGATCGGCGCCGCGGCGGGCGTCATCCTCGCCGCCGTCTACATGCTGAGCGTCGTGCAGAAGATGTTCTTCGGGCCGCTCACGAACCCGAAGAACAAGCACCTGCCCGACGTGACGCCCCGCGAGGGTCTCGCGCTCGCGCCCCTGATCCTCATGATCTTCGTGATCGGCCTGTTCCCTGCGATCTTCCTCGATCGGATGAAGGAGTCGGTCCTGTCTACTTACAACCAGTTCAAGGTCGTCTCCGGGCAGGCGATCCTCTTCGCGGACGAACGGAACGCGAAGCTCCTGCCCGAGGACACGTTCTCCCCCGCCTTCCTGAAGGGGGCGCCCTCGGTGGGATCCGGTCAGGGCGCGGCGGGGGCGGGTGAAGACGAGCAGGCTCGGCGCGATCGGGGCGCGCGCCGAGGAGACGGCGCGCTCGCGGCGCGCGCGGAGGAGGCGGCGCGATGATCCTCGGACCGTACATCGCGGTGTCGCCGCTCATCGTCGTCTCGCTCGGCGGCGCGCTGCTGATGCTCGCGGAGGCGTTCTCGCACCGCCGCGAGGAGTCGCACGATCGCCGCTCCGGCCCCTCGTCCGACATGGCGCTCGGGACCGCGATCACGCTCCTCACCGGGGCGGTGTTCTCGGGCGCTGTCGGGTTCGTCGGCCCCGAGACGCTGGAGGGGTTCGACTCGCTCGCCCCGTACCTGGTCATGGACCGGTTCACGCTGTTCTTCTCCTTCGTGCTCTGCCTGGGCGGCGCGCTCGCGGCGCTGCTCGCCGGGGGCTACCTCCCGGAGCACCGGCTCGATCGCGGGGAGTTCTACCCGCTGCTGACCTTCTCGACGATCGGGGCGATCATCCTCGCCGGCGCGGGGGATCTGCTGACGCTCTTCCTCGGCCTGGAGACGATGTCGCTCGGGGCGTACGCGCTGACCGGGTTCCGCAGGACGTCGCCGCGCAGCACCGAGGCGGCGATCAAGTACTTCCTGCTCGGCTCGTTCGCGGCGGCGCTGCTGCTGTACGGCGGCGCGCTGATCTACGGGGCGACGGGGCACACCGACCTCGCGGGGATCGGCGAGGCCATCGCGGGCGCGAAGGGGGCCGCGGCGCCGAACCCGGCGCTGCTGCTTATCGGGGCGGCGCTGATGCTCGTCGGGCTCGCGTTCAAGGTGAGCGCGGTGCCGTTCCACATGTGGACGCCGGACGCGTACGAGGGCGCCCCGACGCCGGCCACGACGTTCATGGCGGTCGCCGTGAAGGGCGCGGCGTTCGCGACGCTCCTGCGGGTGCTGCTCGGGGCGTTCGGTAGCCCGGCGCTCTCGTCGTGGGCCGCGGGCTGGCCGCCGGCCGTGGCGGTGATGGCGCTGCTCACGATGACGGTCGCGAACCTCATCGCGGGCCGGCAGGAGTCGGTGAAGCGGATGCTCGCGTACTCGAGCATCGCGCACGCCGGGTACCTGCTCGTGGGCGTGGCGGCGACGGTGCGGGCGAGCGAGGACGCGCAGGCGAGCGTGATGTTCTACCTGCTCGCCTACACGGTCTCGACGGTCGGCGCCTTCGGGACGCTCATCCTCTGCGGCAGCCGCGGGGCCGAGGCGGTGAGCTACGAGGACCTCTCCGGCATCGGCAAGCGGCACCCGGTGGCGGCGCTCGCGTTCTCGCTCTTCCTGCTGTCGCTGGCCGGGGTGCCGCCGACCGCGGGCTTCTTCGGCAAGCTCTACATCGTCAAGGCGGCGATGGGCGCGGAGCTGTACACGCTGTCCGTGGCGCTGCTCCTCAACAGCGTGCTGTCGGCGTACTACTACCTGCGGGTGCTCGTTTACATGTACATGCGCGAGCCGGCCCCGGGCGCTCCGATCGCGCGGCCGATGCGCTCGGGCTACGTCAACGCGGCCCTGGTAGTGTCCGCGGTGCTCGTGATGGTCCTCGGCATCTGGCCGACGACCTCGCTCGGGATCGCAGTACGCGCGGTCCTCGCCTCCCGCTAGAGCTGGGGTCCACCCGCTTCGGATACGGGCCCACCTCGGCGTTTTCGGTGCTCGGCGTACGGGAGTACGCCTGCGCGCCGAAAACGCCGATCTGGGCCCGTCTCCTGTGCGGGTGAACCCCCGCTCGGCAACGCGGGTGCTGGCCTGAGAAGAGCGCTGCCAACTCGTATGGCAACGGGGCGCCGGCGCTCGTGGCGCTCGCAGTTCGTTCGGCGGTGAAACCGCGGTGCTGCGCGGGGCGCGCGAGTTGCTAGAGTCGGCGCCGATGCGAACCGGCGAGAAGCTGCAGAGAAGAGCGGGGGATGGATGGATGCGAGCGGCGTGCGTCGCGCTGCTCGGGGCGCTCGGGTGTCAGGGAGGGAACGCGAGCGGCGGCGCGACCGCAGGGAGCGCTGCACCGGCGGGGAGCGCGGCGCCAGTGGCCGCAAGGACCGCGGCGGCGGCGGGGAGCGCGAGCGCGGCGCCGGTGGCCGCAGGGACCGCGGCGGCGGTGGGGAGCGCGAGCGCCGGCGCTGAGGGGAGCGCGCAGGCCGGGGCGGGCGCGGCGCACGAGATCTCGCTGACCTCCGAGGAGGTCGCGAAGGTGATGAACCCGAAGCGACAGGCGCCGTACAGCGGGCCCACGGGGACGCTGCGAGGACGCGTCACCATCAAGGGCGACCCGCCGCCCGATACAGGGCTCAGCTTTCCGATCGGCAAGTGCGGCGAGGCCGCCGCGACCTACGGGCGGCTGTTCCGCGTGGGACAGCAGAACGGGGTCGCCGACGCGCTCGTCACCGTCGTCAACTACAGCGGCTACGTGCCGGAGCGCGAAGAGGCGGAGAAGGTGACCATCCACGGGTGCGCGTTCTCGAAGCGGACCGTGGTCATGTCCTATGGTCAGCGGCTCGAGGTCGCGAACCTCGATCCCCTGGAGCCGTACATGCCGAACCTCGAGGGCGCCCCCTTCATGGCGGTCCTCGTCGCCGTGCCCCAGGGCGACCCGGTGAAGTTCTACCCGCCGCAGCCAGGCTACTACCACCTCGTGGACAAGCTGCCGAAGCCGTTCCTCAAGGCCGAGGTCTTCGTGCTCAAGTTCGCGACACACGACGTGACCGGGCTCGACGGCAAGTTCGAGATCAAGAACATCCCCGTGGGCAAGGTGCTCACCGCCGCCCTGCTGCCGGCCATCGATCAGGACGTGAAGAGGGAGATCGAGATCAAGGAGGGCGATAACACGCTCGATTTCGAGCTCAACTTCGACCTCAAGAAGTACAACGAGAAGCCGCACACCAAGCCCTCGCCTTGAGGTACACGGCCGGGGCACGCGCCCCCGCCGCCACGATCAGGGCGCGCCCACGAGCTCTCGGCGGACGCGCCGCTCGACCTCCTGGGACAGCGTGTCCGGGGCGCCGAGCGCGGGGGGCGGCGGGCCGAGCCAGGTGAGCGCGGCGTCGCGTCCCACGCGACGGAAGAGCAGCTCGGCGAAGAGGAGACGGGCGAGCCGCGAGGGGGCCACCGTGGGGCCGCCCGCCGCCGTGGACAGGTCGAGGGCGTCGCAGGCCCGGGTCAGCGCGTCGAGATCGCCGCTCAGATCGGCCGCCACCGCGAGCGCCACGAGCGCCGAGGCGCTCGCCGGATCGGCCGCCGAGACGAGCTCGGCCTGCTCGCGGGCCTCGCCGAGGCGGCCCAGCGCGGCCGCGCGCACCGCGACCTCGGCGGGCGTCAGATCCGCGTCGCGCGCCAGGCGGCGGGCGCGGCGGAGCTGGCCCAGGACGAGCGCCTCGTCGACCTCGGCCAGGTGCCCGCCTGACGACACCCGCCGCCCCGGGACGGCTGCCCCCGGCGCAGCCAGCTCCCTCAGGCGCCGCGCAGCCTGCTCGGCCACCGCGCGATCGCCCGCCTCGAGGGCCGCCGCGTGCAGCGCGCGCCACGCCTCCGTCGACCACGGGCGCCGCACCACGAGCGCCCGCAAGGCGAGGCGCGCGTCGCCCGTTCGGCCCAGGCGCCGCAGGATCTCGGCCCGGAGCAGGGCGCCGTCGTCACGCTCCGGATCGAGCAAGATCGCCCGATCGATCCGCCCGAGCGCCGCCTCGAGCCGCCCCGCGGAGAGATCGCAGCGCGCCTGCTCGCGGTAGGCCGGCTCGTAGTCGGGCTCGATCGCGCGGGCGCGCTCGAAGGCGGCGCCCGCCGCCTCCCCGCGCCCGAGCCGGCAGCGCACGGACCCGATACGCGTCCAGATGTCCGCGCTGTCGGGGTCTCCATCCTCCGCCAGCTCGTACGCCTCCAGCGCCGTCGCGAGATCGCCGCGCGCCTCGGCCTCGGCGCCGATCGCGTACAGCGCATAAGCTTGCGCCGCGATGAAGCGACCCTCGATGATCTGGCCGTCGATCGAGCGTGCGACCCGGGGCGCGGCGCAGCCGGCCATGGACGTGAGCGCCGCGAGCGACGCGATCGCTGCGAGGAACACACGCGGCGCGCGCCGCGCGGCGGAGGGCGGCACGGCTACGCGCACGCGGCGATCTCGGCGAGGAGGCGATCGTTCTCCTCCGGGAGGCCGACGGTGATGCGGAGCCGGTGCGCTAGGCGTCCGCCCGCCGCGTGGAAGCTGCGCACGAGGACGCCGCGCGCGGCGAGCGCCTCGAAGACCTCGCCGGCAGGGCGGCGCGTGCCGATCCAGAGGAAGTTGGCGTGGCTCGGCGCGACCGTGAGGCCGAGCTCGGCGAGCCCGGCCGCGAGGCGCTCGCGCTCGGACGTCACGGCGGCGGCGGCGCGGCGGAGCTCGCCGCCGAGCGCCCGCAGGGCGAAGGCGGCCGCGCGCTGCGACGGGGTGGGCAGGTTGTAGGGCTGGCGGACCTTGTCGAGCTCGGCCACGAGCTCCCGGGCGCCGATGAGCCAGCCGATCCGCAGCGACGCGAGGCCGATCTTCGAGAGCGTCCGCAGCACGGCGACGTTCGGGTGCTTGCGCAGGAGGGCGAGCTGGTCGCGCGGGGCAAAGTCGATGTACGCCTCGTCGACGATCACGAGGGCGTCCCTCGCCGCGGCGACGACCGCCTCGAGCCGGTCCTCCGACATGAGCGCGCCCGTCGGGTTGTTCGGCGAGGCGATGAAGACGACGTTGGGGTGCGCGAAATCGACGGCGCGCGCGAGGCCCGCCACGTCGAGATCCCAGCCGGCGTCGAGCGGGACCTCGACGACGCGCATCCCGCGCGCGCGCGCGCTCAGCTTGTACATGACGAAGGTGGGGCTGACCGTGACGACGCTCGGCGCGTCCGCGCCCTGCCGCGGGCGGCTGAGCGCAGTGAGCACGATCGAGATCACCTCGTCGGAGCCGACGCCGGCCACGATCTCGTCAGGATCGGCGCCGCAGTGGGCGGCGATGGCCTCGCGGAGATCGAGGGCGCGCGCGTCGGGGTAGCGGCCCCAGTCCTCGGGCGCCGCGGCCCGCGCGAGGGCCGCCCGCGCCTCGGCCGAGAGCAGCGGCGGGCTCTCGTTCGCGTCGAGGCGCACGGGGAAGTGCCCCGCGACCGGGGTGTAGGCGTGGAGCTCGGCGAGCTCCGGACGAAGCAGCGCAGGGAGGAAGTCGGGCAGCGGCATGGCTCGGTCCACGATCGTCGCGGGCGCGGCGATGAGAGAGGAGGAGAGCGGTATACTACCCGCCTCCTTCCAGGACCAGAGGACCTCATGCCCACGATGAGCCGCGCGACCGTGCTCGTGCCGTCGCTGTCGTCCCCCGTCGCTCGAGACCAGAGCCTGATCTTCTCGCCGGACTTCCCGCTGGAGGAGCGAGCGGGAGAGGCGTCCGCCGTGCCGCGCGCCGCGGGGTCGCCCTGGTCGGTCGCACGCGTCGGCGCCGCCGCAGAGGCGTTCCGGGAGGTGGCGCAGGAGAGCGCGCGCAGGTTCGGGCCGCTCCCTGAGGGCGCGCTGCCGGAGAGCGCGTCCGGAGACGCCGTCGGGGCGTACGCGTTCTCGTTCGTGCGCCCGTCGTTCGCAGCGCCCTTCGCCAGCCGGCGCGAGGGCGTCCTCTTCGGCGAGCGCGTCCTGCCCGCGTTCGGGCTCTGGAACGACGTCGACGACGCGACGTGGTCGCGGGCCGCAGCGCAGCTGACGGTGCATCGCCACGGCGGCCCTGACGACTTCGTGATCGAGGTGGAGGCCAGGGGTGATGAGCGCGTGGTTGTCGCGCGATGCCCGCAGCCCGAGACGCTCGGGGCCGCCGTCGCGGAGGTCGTCGCGACGGCGCGGAGGCCGAGGGGGTGGCTCGGGAGATGGTTCGGCGTGAAGCCTTTCGACCGGCGCTGCGCGCTGAAGATCCCCCTGCTCGACCTGTGCGCGGCCCGTGTGCACGAAGAGCTCGTCGGCAAGCCGCTCGCGGGCGGGGAGGGGCGCCGGATCGGAGACGCCCGCCATACCGTCTGCTTCCGCCTCGGCTGGGACGCGCTCCCGCCGACCGAGCCCGGGCCGCTCACCCTCGGGCGCGGAGATATGTACGAGCGCTACTTCGTGTGCGACGGCCCGTTCCTCGTCGTCGTCCTGGGCGCGCCGCCGCAGGACGAGGTGCGGCTGGCCGCCTGGATCGGGTCGCCGGAGCCGCTGCAGGGCGCGGCCGCCGGCGCGCCCTGAGCGGCGGGGCGCCCGTCACTGCCCGAACGTGTACCAGCGCGGCTTGATGTCCTTGATCAGGTGCCCGCCGCCGCTGACGTGCAGGCCACCCGGGGCGTTGCCGGACCCGAGTCCCGTCGGCATCCCGCTGACCAGGCCGGAGGCGCCCGCGTTGCCCATCGCCCCGGCGGAGGCCACGCCCGGGACGCCCTTCGCTGTCGCGCCGGACGTGGTCGCTCCGGTCCGGTCCGCGACCGCCTGGGCGACGCTGCGGCCCATGAAGTTCGGCTTCGTCCCGCCGTTGCACGTGACGACCTCGACGCGCGCTCCGGGCATCTTCCCGTTGAACCCGGCGGCGTTCAGCTTGTCCGCGAGCTGCGCCCCCGAGATCTTCTTCCCCCCCCACTCGACGCTGCCCGGCCAGCCGTGGGTGTCGACGACGACATCGGTCTCCCCCTTGAGGCTGCCAGGCACGACCTGGTTCGGCTTGAGGATCGTCGCGCCCGGGTACTTCGCCGCGTACTGCGAGTAGTACGCGTTGTGGAGCTTGGGATCGTTCGAGGCCGTGATGATCGTGAGCAGCCCGAGCGGGTCGATGAAGAGCGTCGGGTTCGGGACGAAGCCGATCTCCTGCAGCGAGCCCGAGACGCCGATGGGATCCGGCGAGATGAACACGCGCAGGTCGGGCGCGTAGTAGCGGTACCGGTTGTAGTGCAGGCCGGTGAGCTCGTCGGCGCGCTGCCCGGCGAAGCGGAGCGCGCCCGGCTCGCCGCGCTTGTGGGCGACCTCGCCCCAGGTGGTCAGGTCGATCTCGGTGATCTCGCCGGCCGCGTCGAGGGTGAGCCACGGCGTCCCCGCGGCGTCGGTCGCCACGAGGCGGAAGCCCGCGCCGCCCTGCGACTCGAGCAGCGGCGTGTGACCTGACGCGTCGAAGACACGGCGCGTGACCTGCCCGCCCGAGGCGCGCTCCTCGACGATGCTGTCGCCGTCCCAGCCGAACCACGTGCTCCCCTGGCCGACGATCTCGGCCACGCGGCGGCCGAGCGCGTCGTAGATGTACTGGACCTTCAGCCCGTCGCCGCGCACGGCCTCGGTCAGGCGATCGTTCTCGTCGAAGGCGTACCGCCACGTGCGCTGCGGATCGGGCGCGTCCCGGCCCGAGAGCCGGCCAAGCCGATCCCAGTACAGGACCTGGTCGCCCGCCGCGCGCGGCCGTCCGCCGGCGCCGACCGATCCTTCGCCGCGCGCGATCGCCGTGCCGTGCGGCGAGTAGGAGAACGCCTCGGTCGCGCCGAGCCCGCGCACCTCCACGGGCCGCCCGTGCGCGTCGAGCTCGTAGCGGCGCTCGCCGCGCTCGCTGTCGATCACGGCGGCCAGCGCCCCGGTCGGGTGCCAGCGGTACGCGCGGGACCGGACGACCTCGCCCGGCGCGCCCTCCACCTGGATCTCCAGGGGGAAGCCCTCGGCGTTGCGCCGGGTCAGGATGGCGCCGGCGCCGCCGTCGCGCCGGCGGGCGCGCTCGCCGTCCTGCTCGTCGCGCTCGAAGACGAAGCGCTCGGCGGCGTCCGGATGGCCGACGCCCATCGCGGCGACCCGCCCGTACGTGTCGTGCTCCAGCGCCACGCGCCAGCCGGACGAGTACCGGCGCCCCACGAGCTGGCCGCCCTCGTCGTAGTCGTAGCTCGTGACGAACTTGAAGCCGCCGCACGTCTGCGTGTCCCGCAGGATCGCGCCGCGCTCGTCGTACGCGAGCTCCGTCGTGCAGGCGCCGTTCGTCGCGCGCGCGACGCGCCCCAGGGCGTCGTACTCGAAGCGCTCGACGAGGCCCGACGAGTACTCCCGCGCGACGACGTTGCCCGCGCCGTCGCGCGAGAGCCGCACGATCGACTCGTCGGGGCGGAGGATCGACACGAGCCGGTCCGCGCCGTCGTACTCGTAGCGGTACTGGAGCCCCGTGAACGTCGTCTCGCGGACGAGGTTGCCGGCGGCGTCGTACTCGAACGAGCGCCGCTCGCCCGCGGCGTTCTGCATCCAGCTCAGCCGGAGGAGCGCGTCGTAGCCCATGGTCCAGCGCGAGCCGTCCGGCAGCACCTGCTCGACGAGCGCGCTGGCCACGTAGCGGTACTGCGCGCGGCCGCCGCCGGGGTACGAGGTCGCCGTGCACAGCCCGAGCCCGTCGAACGCGCGCTCGGTGCGCTGCCCGGTCGGCCCCACGGCGCTGACGATGTTGCCCGAGGAGTCGACCTCGAGCGTGGTCGCCGCGCCGCCGGGCGACTCGATGCGCACGGGCATGCCCAGGAGATCGTAGACGTAGGTCCACACGCGCTCGCCCTGCGCGTACCGAACGAGGTTGCCGTGCGCGTCGTACTCGAGCGTGTCGACGAGGCCGCTCGGGTACGTGATCTTCGTGTTCTTGCCGCGCGCGTCGTACTCGGCCGTCGTCTTGCCGCGCGCGTCCTCGATCTCGACGACGCGCCCCCGGCTGCGCCGCACGGTGGAGCGGTGGCCGTTCGGGGCGATGGTGGTGACGCCCTGTTGCTCTTCGTCCGTCTGGTACCGGACCGTGCCGCCGCCGTCGCTGATGGAGATCAGCTGCCCGGCGAGATCGTGGCGGCGCCGCTGCGTGGTCCCGGCGCCGTCGGTGACGGCGATGAGGCGCCCGACCCCGTCGTACGCGAACAGCATGGCGTAGCCGCGCGGGTCGACGTAGCGCTCGACGAGGCCCAGCGCGTTGCCCTGGTAGCGATGGACGTGGCCGAGCGCGTCCGTCACCGTCGTCTGGTGAGGCTCGGGCCCGTACGCGACGCGCGTGTGGAAGATGCCGCGGGGGCCGCCGGCCACGTGCGCCTCGGGGGCGCCGAGCGCGGCGAGGAGGTCGCCGCCGGGCAGCTCGCCCCACGTCTCGACGCAGCGCCGCTCGCCGCCCACGTCCTGGTACACGAAATGGAAGACGACGCCGTCGGCCCGCGTCTCCGAGCGCAGGTAGTGCTCGTCGTCGTAGCTGAACCGGGTCTCCGCGCCGCCCACGTCGATGACCCGGACGAGGTCGCCCCGCCCGTCGAGCTCGTAGGTCACGAGGCGCCGGCGATGCTCATTGCCGCCTTCGTCGGCGACCGCGACGGACCAGATGCGCAGGTTCCCGTCGCGGGAGACCTCCGCGCGGCGGCCGACCGAGTCCGTGATGGCCACGATCTCGTCCTGATCCCAGTCGATCGTGGCCCTGTTGCCGAAGGCGTCGCGCAGCTCCGAGAGCGCGTACGCCCGCGGATCGGCGGTGGGCCGGAGGACCCGCTCGAGGTCGTCGTCCAGGTCGACGACGATCGCGTCCCCGTCGAGGTGCACCTTCCGGCCGTGGGGGAGGAGCAGCGTTTCACCGGCCCCGGGCAGCCGCATCTCGGTGCGGCGCTGCTGGTCGTCGACGAGGACGAGGCGATCGCCGCTGCGCTCGGCGCGCCAGGCGAGGCTGTGCGACCAGCCCCACCCGAGGCCGCAGCGGTGGCCCACGGCCGAGGTGCTGTAGGTGCGGATCCACTGGACCCAGAGGAACCCGGTGAGCGTGAAGTCGGCTGACGGGATCGTGAACAGCGTCCCGGTCACGACATCGATGGGGTGGCCCGCGGCCGCCTGGCCCTCCGCGCCCGGCGGCGCAGGCGGGCTCGGCGGCCCGGCGCCGCCGTTGCCCCCGCCGCCGCCCCCGCCGCCGTTGCCGCCGCCTTGCGGGCTGCCGCCGCCCGGGCCCCCGGCGCCGCCGCCACCGCCGCCTCCACCGCCGCCGCCCCCGCCTGCGCCGCTCGCGCTGGCGCCGGCGCCGACGGTGATGCTCTTGTTCATCTGGCCCATGCTGCCGGTGATGCCGGCCATGCCGAGCTCGATGATGACGTTCGGCGCGCCGAGCCACGGGAAGCAAGGCCCGCCGGTGTTGAGGCTGACCACCTCCTTGAGCGTGCCCGGCTCGTTGCCGTGGCACGCCTTCATGCAGCCGCCGACCGTGAGGACCTTCGCGCCCTCGATCTTCGTGCGCATGCACGGGTCGATGATCCCCTCGGAGACCGTGCCCATGGTGGGGTAGGGGATGGGCAAGGGGCTGGGCGCGGCCGGGGTCAGACACACGCTCACCGCCATACCGGTCATCTGATGACCGGATTTCTCGGTGATGGTGTCCATGTGGAGGGCAGTGACCTTTCCCATGGTGGGTAAGGATGCTCTCACGCCCCTGAAGGGGTCCGCAACGGCGAGCACGTCCTCAGCGCGCCGCGAGGCGCGACGGCGGGATCAGCGCGTCACGAGGCGGATCAACGCGCGACGAGGTGCACCGGGGGGCGGCTGCGCTGGATGTGCTCGGCCTCGAGCTATCCGAGCTTGCCGCGCTGGGCCGAGGTGCCGCTACGGCAGCCAGCGGCCCACCTCCGCGATCGCGGCGGCAGCGCCGACGATCGCCGCCGAGCCGCCCATCCTGCACAACAGCGGCGCGAAGTCCGTGAGCCCTCCCCAACCGATCAAGAGGCCCTCGAAATCCTGCTGCCAGCGGTTCCCCAGCACATCGCAGAGCACGCGCGCCGCGTCGTCCAGCGCCATCCACGGCGCACATGCGAGCACGGAGCGCAGCGTGTCGTCGTCGCCATGCTGCCAGTAGGCGTCCATGACCTCGGCCACGGCTCGTCCGCGGAGCGCTTCGGGCAGGTTCGGCACGATCGCCGCGAAGGCGGTGACGCGAAGGACGCCCTCCGTCCTGTCCGCCAGGCGCAAGGCTTCTTCCGGCTCAAGCCCCGCACACGCGGCCGCAGCCGCCTGATGAGGACCGGAGAGCAGAGACCCGAACTCGTTGGGAGCGGCATCGCGCAGCCGGCGCGTGAGCTCCGGATCGGCTCCTGTTGGGACGCCGGAGAACGAGGGGATCGGACATGGCACAAGCTCACCGACCTCATCGAGCGCGGCCCGCGCCTCATCCGCCCACGCCTCCACCACCTCGCGTTCGGCCCGGGTCAGGGCGCCCGCCAGCGTGACGAGCGCCACCGCCCGCGCGCGCGCCGCGCCGGTCGGCTTCGCGAGATCCACGCTCGGCTCGCTGTAGGGGTGGGCGCGATCGTCACGCGGTCCGTGCCGGCTCCCCTCCTTGGCGAACAGCGCACCCTCGACGACGGCGCACCGCATGAGTTGGTTCAACGCCGCCGCGCGCTCCGGCTCGGTGGACGCGCCGAGCAACGCGTCTTCCGCGGCCGTGCGCGCGCGGCGCGCGTCCGTGACGAACCCCACGAGCCCTCCTGGTCTTTCCATCCAGGCGGTGAGCCACGCCGGCGAGACCAGATCCATGAAGGCGGACAGCGCAGGCGGTCGCCGCGTCATGTGGGCCCCCAGGTACTCGACGAGGTAAGCAGGCCAGGCGATGGCGCTGCCCTCGGGGGTCCTGGCCGCGCGCAGGGCGGCGAGGCCTCGAGCGACGATGCCGTCTTCGAGGGACGCGATATCCACCGACGCAGCCCAGCGCGCGCGCGTCGCGTCGTCGCGGAAGCGGCAGGTCCCGTCCTCCGCGAGGACCACGAGATCACGCATCGCGCGCGGCGCGCGGTGGAGCGCCGCGAGCGACCCGCTGGACAGCCCGAACGCCGCGATCAAGTCGTCCTTCGATACCGGCGCGAGCGCCGCCGCCAGGGCGTCGAGGCACCGCTCCGCCGCGCGTCCTTCGTCCCGGCTCTCCGCCAGCGTCTCCTGCGCCAGCCCTCGCGCCGCTTCCGCTGCGGCGGCCTCCCCTGGCAGGTGGAGCACGGCGGAGCGCTCCTCCGTCCACTCGAGAGCATCACGCCAGTCCGAGCTCCGGGCGGAGGGCCCTTGCACGTCCACAGACACGAGGATCCGCACCCTGTCGCCGGCTTCATCCAGAAATGGCACCCCCCTGTCAGGCGCCCAGTCCGCCGCGCGCTCGAGCCCGTCGACGATCACGAGCAACACGGGATCTTCCATGTCCAGATCCCACCGCAGCCCTTCTGCGATCGACCACCGGAGCTCGTTGGGGCCCCGTGGCCGAGAGAACGCCGCTGACGACGAGCTGCGAAACAGGCCGAGCAGCACCTTGAGCGCCTCGCGCTCTACCGCTGTCCCGAAGCACGGGCTCACCGGAAGGAAGAGCACCTCTGCGCTGTTCCGCGCCGCCATCGACAAGGCCCATTGCGCGAGCGCCGCGGTGCGCCTCGTCTGATCTGCGCCGACGACGAGCGCGCAGGCCGGCCCTTCCGTGAACCACCTGTCGAACGCCGTCCGGAGATCGGCGTCTCGGTCGGACGCGGATCGTGTAAGGACATCGCCTTCGAGCCATCGCCAGAACTCGGCCAGGCCGGCGTGCGACCGCGCGTACCCGCCGTCCGGTCCGCGCAATCGATCCACGGCACCTGTTCGCATGTGGCCATCCTCGACGGCGCGACGCGAAAGTACAGCGGAGTTTGAGGCGCAGCGCGCGCTCCGTCGCCGCGCGCCAGCGCCGCCGATCCGCGCCCCTCAGCGCACCACGAGGCGCATCGGGGGGCGGCTGTGCTGGATGTGCTCGGCCTCGAGCTCCTCGAGCTCGAACGCCCTGTCCATGTCCATGTCGAGCTCCGCGAGCTCGCGCTGCGTGCTCTCGCCGTTGTCGAGATCGTCGAGCTCGCGCATGAACCGGTCGATCTCCACGCACGTCGCCGGCGAATCGACGGGCGTCATCGACTGCTCGTGCATGAGCTGGATGAGCTCCAGGATGGTGGCGAGCTTCTGCGACACGACCTCGAGCCCGTCGCGGGTCTGGCTCCAGCACTCGGCGCGGCGGTAGGCGATCGTGAGGCGCCGCTCGGACAGCCCGCGGGTCCGCCCCGCGGACGTGCTCCGGACCGCCTCGAGCGAGCGGATCGTGTCCATGAGCTCGCCGTGGTTGGTCATCGCGAGCGACTCCTGGCCGGCCTTGTGCGCGATCGCGAGGCGGATGTAGCTCATGATGAGGCGGCTCAGGCCGAAGCCCTCGTCGAGCAGGGGCGGGATCGCGCCGCCGCGGCGCCGGATGTTCTCGCGGGTGCGATCGATCAGCCGATCGAGCCGCGCGAGCTCCTGCTGGTGCCGGATGTCCATCTGCCGGATGAGCGACTCGCGCGCCCTCGACCAGGCCGCCCGATCCACCTCGTCGAGCTGCGCGTCGATGCTGCGCCGGAAGAACCCCCGCCAGGGGACGACGCACAGGATCACGAGCTCCGCCCCGAGCCCGAGCAGCAGGAGCAGCGGGCTCCAGCCGATGAAGCTCAGGAGGAGCGCGCTCCCCACGACGAGCAGGTTGTACGGGTGGACCAGCACCCGTCCCAGGTACGTGCTCGCGGTGCGCCTCCGCAGCGGTGCGACCTGGACGCCGAACGCTGCCAGCATCGCCCTCGACTCGGCCATGCTGGCGCCAAGCACATCCTCCAATCGGCAAAGCTCTCGATCGCACGTCGTCATGGAGCCCCCCTCCTCACCTGGTCCTGTGGTCCTCGTGCCACCTCACCCCGTTCACCACCCCCCGCGGCCGAACCGCGACCGACGGTCGGCGGTCCGGCGCGCCTGCGCGCGCCCCGCGCCGATGCGTCTCAGCGCGCTGTGAACGCAGGTCACGCCCGCCGAGCCCGCGCTGGCAGCCACCTGCCCGCGGAGCCCGCCTCGGAGGACGCGGCGCTCACCGCGCTCATCGGCCGTCCAGACGGTATCACCATGAAAACTCAAGCTTTCACGGCGGCGCCGCAGCCTCGCCAGCTCCACGAAGTCCATGCTTTCCCTGCTGTTCGCGTCCCGAAGGCCTCATGGGGGACCGCGGTGCGTCGCCCGAGCGCAGCGCCGCGGTCGATCCGGGAGCGAGCAGAGCGGGCTCCGTGCCAAGCGCTCCGGCACCGCGCGGCGCACGATCGACGAGGGGGCGCGCTCAGGCGCGGAGCGGGCGGGCTGCGTCCAGCACGTGGACGCCAGGGGCGCCGAGCGACATCGGCACGCGCTCGAGGCCCGCTTCGCGCGCCGCGGCGAGCCATGCCGTCGAGGGCGGCGCGCCGCCGACGAAGAGGGAGACGTCGCCTCCGCCCGCGCCGCTCGGCGCGAGCGCTGCCCCCTCGGCGGCCGCGGCAGGGCGGAGGCGCCTGAGCGCGGGGGTGACGATCGGCGCGCCCGCGCGGTCGCCGAGCTCGCCGAGCGCGTCGACCTGGCGATCCAGCGCGGCCACGAGCGCGCGGGCGTCCGCGGCCGCGACTGCGGCGCGTGCCCCCTCGGCGGCTGCGCCGAGCAGCGCGCGGTGCGCCTCCGGCTCGCGGGCGGCGAGCGCGCGCACGCGCTCGAGCATGGCGCTCGTGCGCGCCGAGGCGTCGCTGGCGAAGACCTCGATCACGAGCCCGCCCGGCAGGGCGTGCGGCGCCACGTCGAGCTCGCCGCCCGGCCCGAGCCGGCAGCAGAGCACGCCGCCGTAGACGCTCGCCGCGACGTCGACGCCGCTGCCTCCGCCCTGCGCGCGCCGGTGCGCGGCGAGCGCGTCGAGGAAGAGCGCGCGGGGGTCCCACGCGGGCGCGCGCTGGTCCTCGCTGAACGCGCGCGCCGCCCGCGCTTCCGAGGCCGCCGCGGCGCGCGCGGCGAGCGTCGCGACGAGGATGGCGGCGCTCGAGCCGAGGCCCAGCTTGCGGCTCGCCTCGCGGGGCGGCGCGCCCGGGGAGGCCGGAGGCGGCTCCGGCGCCGCCGAGCGGAGCGCGGACGCGTCGAACCACGCCGCCGCGTCGAGCGCGCCGGCGTCGATCGCTGCCTGGACCTCCTCGGTGACGAGCGCGGCGGGCCGCGCCGGGTCGGCGAGGACGTACCGATCGACGGCGGCCACCAGCGCGGGCGCGCCCTCGAGCACGGCGTACGCGCCCGAGAGGACCAGCTTGCCAGGCGCGCGGACGATCACGCGCCCCCGGACGAGGGCGCGAGGCGGGCTCCGCCGCCGGGGACGGCCGTGATGGTGCGGAGGACGCCGGGGACGGCGAGCAGCGCCGCGCCCACGGCGGCCTGCGCCTCGGGCGTCGTGAAGACCTTCACGTGCGGGCCGGCGTCGATGGTGAAGAACGCCGGCGTTCCCTGGGCGCGGAGCCTCCGCACCGCGGCGATCACCTCGACGGTGGCGCCGGTCCAGTAGAGCAGGCCCGGCGAGGCGGCGATGCTCGAGGCGTGCATGCACAGGGCGCTCGCCTCGGCCGCGGCGCCGAGCGCGGCGAGGTCGCGGGCGAGGACCGCGGCGCGGACCGCGTCGAAGAGCGACGGCGCGGCGTCCACCCACGCGGGGAAGTAGGGGCTCGTCATCGCGGTGTGCCGCATGCCGTCGCTGGAGCCCACGTCCTTCGGGCCCTCGCGCGTCACCGCGATCACGACCGCGAGCGGCCAGTGGTCCTCGGGCGCGAGCGGCGTCGCGGCGAGCGCCTCGTCCCCGGGGCGGCCGGCGCGGAGCTCGACGAAGCCGCCGAACGCGGAGCGCGCGGCCGATACCGAGGTCTTCCTGGCGAGATCGCTCACCAGCGCAGGCGCGGTGGGCAGGCCGGCGGCGGCGCTCGCGGCGAGCGCGAGCGCGGCGAACGCCGACGCGCTCGATGCGAGGCCCGCCGCGGTGGGGAAGTCGTTCCGGCTGACGACGCGGGCGCGCTCGCGCCGCCCCGAGGCCGCGCGGACCCGGTCGAGGAGCCCTGCGACCCGGCGCGTCGCCTCCGCGTCCGGCGGCAAGGCCGCGCCGCCGAGGTGGAGCTCGTCGCGATCGAGCGAGGCGTCGAAGGCGACCTCGGTCGTCGTCGCCATCCCGGCGAGCGTCACCGAGAGGCTCGGGACGGCGGGCAGGTTGTGGCCATCGGCCCGCTTGCCCCAGTACTTCGCGAGGGCGATGTTCGGATGGGCGATCGCTGTCGCCCGGCTCACGACGGTCATGCTTGCTCCTGTGGCTCCGTCCTCGTCACGCCCGCCTTCACCCGGGTGACGAAGCCGCTGTACCCCGCGTCGCGCCAGGCGGCGAGCACCCGGTCCGCGGCGACGTTCGACGTCGCGCCGTCGCCTGGCGGCGGGAGCAGCGCGATGACCGAGCCGCCGCCGCCGGCGCCGGTGATCTTGGCGCCGAGCGCGCCGGCCTCGCGCGCGAGCTTGCACAGGGCCTCGATCGCCTCGGTCGAGACGAACATGCCGGCGAGGAGCATCTGGTTCAGGTCCATGAGGCGGCCGAGGCCGACCGCGTCGCCCGCCTCGATCGCGAGGGCCGCGTTCTCGACGAGCGCGGTGATGCCGGCGATGGACGTCGCGGCCAGCGTGGGCTTGCGCTCGAAGAGCCTCGCCACGAGCTCGACCATGCTGCGCGTGGACGACGACACCCCGGTCGAGCCCACGCAGAGCCACAGGTCGTCGCGCGGGGCGATGGAGGTCGCGCCGTGCGCCCGGGTGAAGCGGAAGCAGCCGCCGCGGGCCGCGGCCGTCGTGTCGATGCCCGACGGGTTGCCGTGGAACACGCGCTCCCAGGCGGCCGCGGCGTCGGTGACGGCGGCGGCCGAGGTTTCGGACGCGGTCCGCACGGCGGGCGCGGGCGCGAGCGCGGCCACCGACCGGGCGATCGCGACCCCGAGCGCCGCCGAGCTGCCCAGGCCGCCGCCGGGCGGCAGATCGCTCTCCGCCTCGACGCGCACCGGGCCGACGTCGGGCAGCGCCCCGAGGAGCGCCGCGAACGCCCGCGCGACGTCCTCCTCGGCCGGCGCCGCGCGGAGCTCGCGCCCGCCCAGCCGGAGCGCGCTCGCGCCGGAGCAGCGGGTCGCCCGCGCGCGGGCGCCGCGCTCGATGCCGGCGGCGAGCGCGGGCGCCCCGTACACGACGGCGTGCTCGCCGAGCAGGATGACCTTGCCGGACGCCTCGCCGAGCGCCTCGGTCATGCGCCGGTCCACCGGAGCGCGCTCGCGGCTCCGCACAGGATCTGCCGGGCCGACGCGCTCACCGGCAGCGAGCGCGCGAGGACCTCGGCCTCGCCGCACAGGGCGGAGAGCCGCTCCTCGACGGCGCGCCGCGCGCCGCACGCCTCGAGCGCCAGCGTCGCGGCCGCCACGACGTCGTCGCTCGCGTCCTTGCGGCCGAGCGCGCGCTCGACGGCGCTCCGGCCCGCGGCGTCGAGGCGCCCCTCGGCCGAGGCGAGCACGGCGGTGCGCTTGCCGGCGCGCAGGTCGTTGCCGACCGGCTTGCCGGTCGCGGCGGCGCTCCCGAAGGTGCCGAGGAGGTCGTCGCGCAGCTGGAAGGCGACGCCCACGGGCGCCGCGAACCGCTCGAGCGCCGCCACGGTCTCGGCCGGCGCGCCGGCCAGCGTGGCGCCGAGCGCGAGCGGGCCGCGCACCGTGTAGCTGCCGGTCTTGAGCGCGTGCATCTGCTCGACGTCCTCGGCCCGGCCGACCACGTCGAGGTGCTGCCCGATCACGACGTCCTCGTGCATCTTGCAGAACAGCCGGACGGCCGCGAGCGTCGTCTCCGGCGGCGCGTCCGCGCCCGCGAGCGTGCTCAGCGCGAAGCTCCAGGTGAGGTCGCCCGCGAGGATCGCGGACGAGGCCCCGAGGTGCGGATCGCCGAGCGCCTCGGTCAGCGCGACGTGGACGGTGCGGTCTCCGCGCCGGACGGTATCGCCGTCGATCCAGTCGTCCTGGATGAGCAGGTACGTCTGGAGCAGCTCGAGCGCGACGCCGGCGTCGATCGCGGGGCCGAGCGGCGCGTCCGGCGCGACGCCCTGGTAGGCGGCGATGAGCAGCCCCGCGCGGAACCGCTTGCCGCCGCGCAGCGTGAGGCTCCGCGCCTCGGAGACCATGGCCGCGACCTCGCGGCCGTAGCGCTCCACGGAGGCCGCCTTGTCGCGCCAGCGCTGATCGAGCGCGGCCTCGACGCGGGGGCGGATGGAGGAGAGGAAGTCGAGGAACAGGCGCGCGCCGGGATCCGCCGTTCCTTCGAGCGTCCGATCGCCGGCGCCGGGCGCGCTCTCTCCGTCCTTCGTGTGCGCTGTCATGGAATGCGCGGCAGCCTAGGAGCCGGACGCGAGGCGGTCAATCTCGGCCGAGAGCGCGCGGAGCGCGGAGAGTCGCGCCGCGGAGCGGCGCGGCCGAGGTGGCTTGGGTCGTGCAATGCGTGGTGCTCGCGTCGCGGGCCGCGAGCGCCGCGCGGAGGCTCCCTGCGAGATCGCTCGCGCGGAGTTGCGCGCCGAGCCTCGCCGTCGCCGCAGGGAAAGGGAGACTTTGATGAAGAGATCACCGGATGGGGTGTTGGGCGTCTTTCTCCTCGTGACCCTCGGCGTCGCCGGGTGCAGCGGCCGCGACGCCCGCGAGGATCTCCCGGAGAGCGCCGATCGCGGCGTGCTCCGCGCGGCGTCGCCCGCTGCGGGGTCGCCTGGCAGGGAGGCGCGATCCCTGCCCGCCTACCGCGTGATCGGCGGCGGCGCCGACGTCGCCCGGGCGTCGGCGCTCGCCGGCGCGCTCGGGCTCGCGGAGGATCCTGCGCGGGGAGGCGCCGCCGCGCTCGTGGCCGACGGCGCGATTCGCTACCTCGACGGCGCGCGATTCCAGCGCTTGCCCACGAGGAAGGCCGACGCGCCGCCCGCGCCTGGGTTCCGCGACGAGCGCGGCTTCGCCACGTCGGCGGGCGATGACGCCCTGGATTTCGAGGCGCTCGCGGCGCTGCAGGTTTTGCCGGAGCCGGACGCGGCGGCGCGGGCGTGGGCCGCGCTGGACGCCGCGGGCCTGCCGGTCGGGAGCGAGCTCGCCGTCGGCCACTCGCTGCTCGAGGCGGTCGACGCGGAGGGGCGTTATGTGGCGCGGGCCGAGCTCGACACGCAGGTGAGCTTTCGCGACGAGCTCGAGGGGATCCGGCTGATCGGCCCCGGGGCCAAGGTCCGCGTGACGTTCGACGGCGAGGGCGCCGTGACCCACCTGATCTACGCGCGGCGCGAGCTCGAGCGAGGGGAGGACGTCGCGATCGTCCCGGCCTCCGAGGCCCCCGCGCTGTGCGCCGGCGCGCTGGGCAGCGGCGCGGTCATCGCGGCCGAGCCGGAGCTCGTCTATTACGCGCCGCCGCTGTCCCGCGAGGTACGGCGGATCCTGCCCCATTATGTGTGCAGCGCACGGCGGACCATCGGCGGGGAGGTGGTGGACGTCCGCAAGCGGATCGTGCCGGCCGTTATAGACGCTCCGAGGGCCGAGATCTCTGTGCGTGTGGACGGCGCGACCGCGCTCGCGGAGGCGAGCGTCACCGGAGGTACTGCTCCATACACGTACAGGTGGGTATCGTCGGCGCGCTCGCTCGATGAGCTCGACTCGGTCGGTGAAGGGGGAGAAGGCGGCTCGCAGGTGAAGGTGTCTGGCGTCTCTGGCCTTCGCGGGGAGACGGACACGCTCTCGCTCTATGTCACGGACGCCGACGGTCTTGTCGCGACGGCGTCGCAGCAGCTCTCGTTGGGCCGCGCGGCGACGGGGCTCGACGCGGCGCGCCCGCCGCTCCCGCCGCCGATCGACGACGGCCGCGCGGTGGTCGGCGCCGAGTGGGTCGGGCTCTGCGGCGGCCTCGATCACTCGGCGGCGAACGTGGATGGGCTGCTGAAGGGCTTCCGGGAGGGGGGAATCGAGTCCCGCTTCAACTGGGGCGATCAGCGCGCGTGGGAGGTCGATTTCAAGGATCCGGCGCTGGGCGGCCAGGACGCGTCGTTCGCGGATTCGGTGGACCTCACGTTCTACACGGGGCACGCGAACGGCGTCGGGTTCATGTTCTGCAGCGCGAGGAACGACCGGGTCCTCCATTTCAGCGACGCCCGCTGGGGCAACGCCAACCTGGAGTGGATGGTGGTGGCCGCCTGCGGCCCGCTCCAGGACGACGGCGGCGCGTGGCGCTACCGGTGGGCGGGCGCGTTCGACGGGCTGCACCTCTTGCTCGGCTATGCGACGGAGTCGTTCGACGACACGACCGAAGGATCGAAGTTCGCGCGCTATCTGCTCGACGACGAGAGCCCGGCGCCGGTGCGGCAGGCGTGGGTGACGACGGCGATCGAGGTCCAGCCGGACGACGAGGTGATCTACGCGGTGATGGGGGCGTACGGGCAGGGGTGGACGGTGCCCAACTACGATGACCATTTCTGGGGGAAGGGGCCGGTCGGGCCGGATCTGACGGGGGCGGCGAGGATCGGGTTCTGGCGGATCTCTGGGCCGACCTAGCCCTATTGCGGGAGGTTCGTCGCGGAAAGAGAGGAACCGCCAAGACGCCACAAGACGCCAAGAAACACAGAAAAATCTTGGCGTCTCGCGGCGTCTTGGCGGTTCCATTCTCTCGGGCCTCTCTGCCACTCCCGGCAGCGCGGCGCGGGCTCAGCTCAGTACCCGAGCCACTTCGCATCGAGCTCGATCGAGCAGTGATCGACGAACCGAAACCCGACCCCACCCCCGTCCGCGCCCCCGCCGATCGTGTACACCGACTCGTTCGCTTGCGGCCGATGGTCTTTCGCGCTGAACGAGATGGGCCCCGCCGTCATCCCGTCGAGCACCACGTTCTGGAAGCCCTCGAGCGCGGCCTTCAGGTCCTCTCCGGTCGGGTGCGTGCGGCCGGCGTCGATGGCCCGCTCGACGGCCTCTCGCCACATGAGCGCCGCGGCGTGGCCCTGGACGTAGGGCTGGTCCTGGTACAGCTCCAGCGGGTGGCCATCCTTCTCCCGGTAGGCCCTGTGGATCCGGAGCATCTCCGCCATCCCGCTCGAGTGCTGGGTGTCGCCGTAGACGGGCACGGGGAACAGCCCATAAAAGATCCCCGCGCAGTCGGCCCCGCAGATCGCCAGGGTCCTCTCGCCGATACCCCAGTTGTTCGCCATCACGCGCAGCTGCCAGCGGTTCTTCTCCGGCCCCGGGAACGCCTGCTGGATGAGCTTCTGCGCCGCGGCCGCGCCCTTCCCGACGAAGGACGAGGGGAGGACGCTGTTCCCGGCCCAGAACCAGCTCGTCGGCACATACGACGGGTCCGCCCGCTTCTTCTCGATCTCGCGCTTCACGTAGCCGAGCACCGCGTCGACGATGCGCCCCTCATCCTCGAGGGACGACGTCTGCGGGACGATCAGATCCTCGCCGAGCATCATCCCGGGCAGCTCCTCCACGTAGGCTTTGCCCGCGGCGAGCGGATCGACGCAGTAAAGACACTTGTCGAAGGTGTCGTGCACCATCGCGATGCGCCCGGGGGCGATCTTCCAGGCGGCCTTGATGCCGATGCGGATGGCGGTCGAGTAGTCCGTCGCCGGGAAGAAGATGTAGGGGTATCCAGGGCTCGTCTTGTGCTCTGTCGCGGCGGCGCTCTGGCCGAGCGCGTTGAACTCGGCATGGGAGACGTCCGCCGAGATGGGCACCGGCGTGGCGAGCGAGCCGGCGTACGAGCCGGGAATGATGAGCTTCTTCTCCTCCGTGAGCCTCGGGGCGACACGGGTGGTCGGCCCGGTGCCGAACACGAACAGCGTGGAGACCTCGCTCCACCCGGGCTGCTGCCGCCACGCCTCGATGACCTCCTCCGTCTTGGCGGGGTCGTACTGCGCGTCCTTCATGTCGACGTCGATGGGACAGCCCCGGAGCCCTCCCTGACTGTCGTTGAGGTGACGCAGGTAGTCGTAGATCCCGTAGCTGTAGGGCGGCGAGATGTCGGTGGCCGTCCCTGTGTCGCCCGTCGTGATCCGGACGCGGAGCACCCCGGTGCAGCGAGCGCCGGCGTCCGGCTCGACGAGCACGGCCGCGGCGGAGCCGGCGGCTGGCGCCTGCCCACCAGGGCGGCGCGTCGAGAACGCCGCCGCCGCGACGAGCGCGGCCGCGCCGAGCGCCCCGATCCAGTAGCTGCGCTGCTGAGGCCCGGCGGCCGTGCGGGGGTTCGACCTCAGGCTCGTCGAGTCCGAGGCAGGGCGCCCGGGGCCCGGCGTCCCCGAGGTCCGCTGGCCGAGGTCCTCGTCGAGGGCGATCACGGGCTGAATGCGCCTTCCTTCTGCGCCCTCGAAGTGGCTCACGCGAGAGGGGCGGGGCTCGGCGGGCATGCTCGGGCGGTCCACGCCCTGCGCGCTCTGATCGAGGTACGCCTTGACCTGCCGCTGCATGCTCGCCCGGCGCTCCGCGAACACCGCCAGCATGCTCGCGCCGATCTCGTCGGACCCGACGTCCTCGCCCGCCGCCCGCAGGTAGTCCTCGAGCGCCGCGCGCATCTCCTGCGCGGTCGCGAACCGCTTCGCCGGATCGCGGTCGAGCGCCCGCGCCACGATGGCGTCGAGGGCCGGCGGGATGTCCGGCCGGAGGAGCGAGGGCCGCGGGATCTCGTCCACGGCCGCCAGCTTCCAGAGCGCGCTCACGGCGTCGCCCCCGAAGAGCCGCTCCCGCGTGAGGAGCTCCCAGAGCACGATCCCCGCGACGAAGATGTCGGCCCGCCGATCGGTCGAACCGCTGCCGACGGCCTGCTCCGGCGCCATGTACGAGGTCTTGCCCTTCAGCTTCCCGGTCTCGGTGAGGTCGGTGTTGATCGACGCCTTGGCGATGCCGAAATCGAGCAGCTTCACCGCGCCGTCGTACGTGACGAAGATGTTGTGCGGGGAGACGTCGCGGTGGACGATGCCGAGCGGCGCGCCGTCGTAATCGCGGAGCTCGTGCGCGTAGTGGAGGCCGCTCAAGAGGTCGGCCACGATCCTGACCCAGACGCCGCGCGTGAAGCCTGCGGCGCCCGGCTCCCCCTCGGCCACCGCCCTCATGAGCGCGCTGAGCGGCTGGCCCTCCAGGTACTCCATCACGGTGAAGTAGCCGTCGTCGTCGTGATCGACCTCGTAGGTCTGGACGATGTTGGGATGGTTGAGGCGGGCGGACAGCTTCGCCTCGTCCAGGAACATGGCGACGACCTTCTCGCCGTCTCCGCCCACGCCGCGATGGCGCTTGACAACGACGAGCTTGTTGAAGGACCCCGGCCCCCGCGCGATCGCCAGGAACACGTCCCCCATCCCGCCCCGGCCGAGCTTCGCGATCAGCCGGTACTTGCCCAGGATCGCCGCCTGGGTCGGCTCCGCGTCCGAGGTGTCTTGACCCGTGCCCACCATGTTACCGGCCGTCCCCAGGGACGCGCGATGCTCCGAGCGGACTGGGTATGTGAGCAAAGCCGGTTATCCTTGTCAACGCCTCCGTGGGCTGGATCACGGCAGGCCGCCGGCGTCGTCCGCGTCCTCTTCACCCGCGTCTTCCCGCGTCCAAGCACACGTATCCGCGCGACATGGGAGCTCAGGAGGAAGCTGTTCCTCTCGGAGAAGGGGCGTCACGCCCGGGGGACAGATTTCGGCCGGGTTTCGGGCTGCTCGACGAGCCAGCGCATGGCGCAGGGCTCGCCCCCGGGGCGCACCTCGTGCGCGCAGCCCTGCTGTAGCGATCGGGCTCAGGAAGAATCAGTGCAGCCTCGCGGCCGCATTTCGGCCAGAATTGGCGTCGAGGGCGGGCAGGGCCTGCGCTTTGCAGAGCGCGTTCGACCCAGAGAGCCAGGAGGGTACGCAAGTGTCCGTAGCAGCCAGCCAGAACAGCCAGAGCTCGTTCCACTCGGAGCCGCCGCCGCCGGTGTCGATCCCCGGCCTGCGGGCGAAGATCGCGAACGAGAAGCTCAGGCAATGGATCGCCGAGGTCGTCGCGCTGTGCCAGCCGGACAACGTGCACGTGTGCGACGGCTCGAAAGAGGAGTACGACGCGCTGTGCGACCAGATGGTCAAGGCGGGCACGCTCATCCGCCTGAACCCGGAGAAGCGCCCGGACAGCTACCTCGCGCGCTCGGACCCGAGCGACGTCGCGCGGGTCGAAGACCGCACGTTCATCTGTAGCCGGCGAAAGCAGGACGCCGGCCCCACGAACAACTGGGCCGAGCCGCAGGAGATGAAGGCCACGCTGCGCCGGCTCTTCGCCGGGTCGATGCGGGGCCGCACGCTCTACGTCATCCCCTTCAGCATGGGCCCGATCGGCTCGCCTTACTCGCACATCGGCGTGGAGCTCAGCGACTCGCCGTACGTCGCCGCGAGCATGCGGATCATGACGCGCATGGGGCGCAAGGTGCTCGAGGCGCTCGGCGACGGCGATTTCGTCCCCTGTCTGCACTCGGTCGGCATGCCCCTCGCGCCGGGGCAGGCCGACGTGCCGTGGCCGTGCAACGCGGAGCACAAGTACATCGTCCACTTCCCGGGAGAGCGGCTGATCTGGTCCTACGGGAGCGGCTATGGCGGCAATGCGCTGCTCGGCAAGAAGTGCTTCGCGCTGCGCATCGCCTCGGTCCTCGGCCGGGAGCAGGGGTGGCTCGCGGAGCACATGCTGATCCTGGGGGTCGAGTCGCCGAAGGGCGAGAAGACGTATGTGGCCGCGGCCTTCCCGAGCGCGTGCGGCAAGACGAACTTCGCCATGCTCATCCCGCCGAAGGCGTTCGCGGGCTGGAAGGTCACGACGGTGGGCGACGACATCGCCTGGATGAAGCCGGGGCGGGACGGGCAGCTCTATGCGATCAACCCCGAGGCGGGCTATTTCGGCGTGGCCCCCGGGACGTCGGAGAAGTCGAACGCGAACGCGATGGCGACCATCCGGAAGGGGACGATCTTCACCAACGTGGGGCTCACGCCCGACGGCGACGTCTGGTGGGAAGGGATGACCGACGAGCCGCCGCCGGAGCTCACCGACTGGCAGGGGAAGCACTGGACCCCGGACTGCGGCCGCAAGGCGGCGCACCCGAACGCGCGCTTCACGACGCCTGCGTCGCAGTGTCCGTCGATCGATGCGCGCTGGGACGATCCGAACGGGGTGCCCATCAGCGCGATCGTCTTCGGCGGGCGGCGGGCGACGACGGTGCCGCTCGTCGTCCAGTCGTTCAACTGGAGCTTCGGCGTCTACACGGCGGCGACGATCGGCTCGGAGATGACGGCCGCGGCCGCCGGCACCATCGGCCAGGTGCGCCGCGACCCGATGGCGATGCTGCCCTTCTGCGGCTACCACATGGGCGATTACTTCAACCACTGGCTGCAGATGGGGCGCCAGATCGTCAATCCGCCCCGCATCTTCGCTGTGAACTGGTTCCGCAAGGACGACCAGGGCAACTTCCTCTGGCCGGGCTTCGGGGAGAACATGCGCGTCCTCAAGTGGATCGTCGACCGCGTGCACGGCCGCGGCTTCGCGGAGGAGAGCCCGCTCGGCTGGATGCCGCGCTACGAAGACATCGAGTGGCGGGGCATGGACCGCTTCTCGAAGGAGCAATTCTACCAGCTGATGGCGGTCGACCGCGAGGCGTGGAAGGTCGAGTTCGGCTCGCACGGGGAGCTCTTCGAGCGGCTCTACGACCGGCTGCCCAAGGAGATCCTGCTGATGCGCGAGCTGCTCCTGTCGCAGCTCTGGCGCTCGCCCGAGCGGTGGGAGCTCGCGCCCGAGCGCTACCTCGAGGAGCACGAGGACCACGACGACATCGACGAGCCCGGCGCGTAGAGGCCTCCTCGGGTGAGCGCGCCCGCGCGGTAAGCACCCAGCGAGAGGCGCGCCTCGGAATGGACGTGCCTCCCCCGTGGTAGTCTATCGATAGAGGGGGCGTTGGGTGGCACGACCGTCGGAGACGGTGACCCGGAACGCGGCGCCCGGCGGGCGCCACGCGCTCACGCCGCCGGCGGGGTCGGGTCGCCTCGGCGAGGCGCGCGGGCTCGACCGCGCCTGGGTCGACAGCCGCCGCCATGTCCTGCTAGACCGCCAGGCTCCAGCGCTTCGTGGCGCATCTTCCGCATGGGGCTCGCCATGGACGTGAGCGCTCCCTCTTACCTGGTCACCGAGACGCTTCACGAGGGCCGGCGGGTCAGCCTGCTGCGCGCGGTCCGGAGCGCGGATGGCCTGCCGGTGGTCTTGAAGGTCCTCGACCCGAGGCGCAGCCGCCCGCAGGACATCGAGCGGATGAAGCAGGAATACGCGATCGGCAAGCTGCTCGACCACGAGGCGGTCGTGGCGCCGCTCGCCCTCGAGACGCACGAGGGGCTGCCGGCGCTCGTCCTGGAGGACTTCGGCGGCGAGCCGCTCGATCACCTCATCGGCGCGCCCATGAACGCCGAGCGGTTCCTCGACATCGCGGTCCGCATCGCGGCCTGCGTGGCGGCGATCCACGAGCGGGACGTCCTCCACAAGGATCTCAAGCCGCAGAACATCCTCGTCAACCCGGCCACCGGCCAGGTCAAGCTCGCCGACCTCGGCCTCGCGTCCCGCTTCTCGCGCGAGCAGGCGCCGGCAGGGCCTCCACGGCTCATCGAGGGGTCGTTGCCGTACCTGTCTCCCGAGCAGACAGGGCGAATGAACCGGGCGATCGACAGCCGTGCCGACCTCTACGCGCTCGGCGTGACGTTCTATGAAATGCTCACCGGGCGCCTGCCGTTCGAGGCGCGGGACCCGCTCGAGTGGGTGCACTGTCACGTTGCCCGCGCCCCGCCGGCGCCCTCGGCGCTGGTGCCGGAGCTGCCCGAGGTGCTCTCGGCGCTCGTCCTGAAGCTCCTGGCCAAGACGCCCGAGGATCGCTACCAGACCGCCCGCGGCCTCAAGCACGACCTCGAGCGGTGCGCGACGCAGCGCCGAGCGACCGGCAGGATCGAGCGGTTTCCCCTGGCCGAGCGCGATGTCTCCCGCCGGTTCCAGGTCCCTCAGAAGCTCTACGGCCGCGAGGACGATGTGGCCGCGCTGCTCTGCGCGCTCGAGCGGGTGGTGGCCACGGGCTCCCCGGAGCTCGTCATGGTCGTCGGCTATTCGGGCATCGGCAAGTCGACGCTGGTCCACGAGCTCTACAGGCCGATCGTCCGTGAACGAGCCCTGTTTCTCTCGGGGAAGTTCGACCAGTACAAGCGCGACATCCCCTATTCCACGCTCGTCCAGGCGTTCCGGGAGCTCGTGCTCGAGATCCTCGCCGAGAGCGAGGACCGTATCGTGGCCTTCCGGCAGCGCCTGCTCGGCGCGCTCGGGAGCAACGCACAGCTCATCGTGGAGGCGATCCCCCAGATCGAGCTCGTCATCGGCCGGCAGCCTCCGGTCCCCGAGCTCCCGCCGGCCGAGGCGCAGAGCCGGTTCCGGGTCGTGTTCCGGAGCTTCATCGGGGTGTTCGCCCGGCAGGAGCACCCCCTCGCGCTCTTCCTCGACGATCTCCAGTGGGCCGATCTGGCGAGCCTCGGGCTCCTCCGTGATCTGTTGACGCACCCCGAGACGCATCATCTCCTCGTCAT
This sequence comes from Sorangium sp. So ce693, assembly GCF_051521375.1. Classification (NCBI taxonomy): domain Bacteria; kingdom Pseudomonadati; phylum Myxococcota; order Polyangiales; family Polyangiaceae; genus Sorangium; species Sorangium sp. So ce693. The sequence continues at coordinate 6,362,954 of NZ_CP150347.1, read as the reverse complement.
CGGCGCGTACCGCGACAACGAGGTGAGCCCCTCGCACCCGCTCGTGCTGGCGCTCGACCAGGTGCGGAAGGAGGGCGCGCGCATCTCGGACATCGCGCTCGGCCCGCTCTCCCGCGAGCACCTCGCCGCGCTCGTCAGCGACGCACTCCACTGCAGTCGCGAGGACGCCGCGCCGCTCTCGGATCTCGTCCACGAGAAGACGGGCGGCAACCCCTTCTTCGCGATCCAGTTCCTCACCGCGCTGCACGAAGAGCGGCTGATCGCGTTCGACGAGGGCGCCGAGAGGTTTCGGTGGGACGTGGCGAGGATCCGCGGAAAGGGCTTCACCGACAACGTGGTCGACCTGATGGTCGGCAAGCTCGTGCGGCTCTCTCCGAGCACCCAGAGGGCGCTGCAGCAGCTCGCGTGCCTGGGAAACACCGCGGAGGTCGCCCTCCTCGCGATGGTCCGCGGGCGCTCGGAGCAGGACGCGCACGCGGACCTGTGGGAGGCCGTCTCGGCAGGGCTCGTCCAGCGCCTCCCCAGCTCGTACAGATTCATCCATGATCGGGTGCAGGAGGCGGCCTATTCGCTCATCCCCGAAGGCGAGCGGGCGGCGGCGCACCTCGGGATAGGCAGGCTGCTCGCCGCGCGCACGGCGCCCGAGGAGCTCGAGGAGAAGATCTTCGAGATCGTCAATCAGCTCGACCGCGGCGCCCCGCTGATCACGTCACGGGAGGAGCGAGAGCGATGCGCCAGGCTCAACCTCGTTGCCGGCAGGCGCGCCATGGCGTCGGCGGCCTTCGCCTCGGCGCTCACCTACCTCGCCGCCGGCGCCGCGTTCCTGGAGAACGACCGCTGGGAGCGGCAGTATGAGCTCGCCTTCGCGCTCGAGCTGCGCCTGGCAGAGTGCGAGTACCTGACCGGGGAGCTCGGGGCGGCGGAGGAGCGGCTCTCGATGCTCTCGCGCCGCGCAGGGAGCCTCGTCGACGCGGCGGCGGTCGCGTGTGTGCGCGCGGACCTCTACACGACGCTGGATCGGAGCGAGCTCGCCGTCGAGATCTGCCTCGATGTCCTGCGGCGCGTCGGCGTCGCGTGGTCGCCGCACCCGACGGAGGAGGAGGTCCAGAAGGAGTACGAGCGGCTGTGGGATCAGCTCGGGAGCAGGCCGATCGAGGCGCTCGTGGACTTGCCCCCGATGACCGATCCGGCGATTCGCGCGATCATGGACATCCTCAACTGGGGCCAGGCGCCGGCCTTGTTCACCGACCAGAAGCTGCACAGCCTCCTCGTCGGTCGCATGGTGAACCTGAGCCTCGAGCATGGGAACAGCGACGGATCGTGCTTCGGCTATGTGCAAGTCGGCGCGGTCCTCGGCTCGCGCTTCGGCGACTACCGCGCGGGGTACCGCTTCGGCAAGCTCGGCCTCGATCTGGTGGACAAGCATGGGCTCGACCGCTTCAAGGCCCGCGTCTACCTGGACTTCGGAGTCCTGGTCAATCCCTGGACGAGGCACGTGCGCACCTGCATCGAGCTCCTGCGGCGCGTCTTCGACATGGCGAGCGAGACCGGTGACCTCACCTTCGCAGCCTTTGCCCGCAATGCCTCTATCGTGATGCTGCTCGCCAAGGCGGAGCCGCTCGGGGACGTGCAGCACGAAGCCGAGAGCGCGCTCGCTTTCGTACGGAAGGCGAGGTTCGGTCTCATCATCGATTGCGTCATCGCGCAGCTGCAGCTCATCCGGTGCCTCCGCGGTCTGACGCCCAGCTTCTCCTCCTTCAACGACGCGACCTTTGACGAGGCCAGGTTCGAGCAGCACCTGGAGAGCGATCCGCGCCTCTCGGTCGCCGCCTGCTGGTACTGGATCTGCAGGCTCCAGGCGCACTTCCACGCCGGCGATTACGCTTCTGCCCTCGCCGTGGCGACGAAGGTGGAGCGGCTCCTCTGGGCGGTGCAGTCGTTCTTCTACGTGAGCGATTACCATTTCTATGGCGCGCTCGCGCGGGCGGCGTGCTGCGATGTGGCGCCCGCGTCGAACGACGAGCGGCGCCAGCACCTCGCGGCGCTCGCAGCCCACCGCGAGCAAATCGAGGTCTGGGCTGCGAGCTGCCCAGAGAACTTCGGCAGCCGCGCCGCGCTCGTCGGCGCCGAGATCGCGCGCCTCGAGGGCCGGGCTCTCGACGCCGAGCTCCTCTACGAAGCGGCGATCCGCGCTGCGCGCGAGAGCGGCTTCGTCCATGGCGAGGCGCTCGCGTACGAGGTCGCGTCGAGGTTCTACCGGGCGCGGGGGCTCGACGCATTCGCCGCGACGTACCTCCGCGAGGCCCACGCCTGCTACGCGCGCTGGGGGGCGGACGGCAAGGTCCAGCGGATCGAGCAGCGGAATCCTCGCCTCTGGGAGGCGAGGACGCTCGCCCAGGCCGCCACCTTCGCGGCGCGGTCCGAGGAGATCGACCTGCTCTCGGTGATCAAGGCGTCTCAGGCCATCTCGAGCGACATCGTCCTCGACAAGCTGCTGTGCACGCTGCTCACGGTCGTCCTCGAGCAGGGCGGCGCGCAGAGAGCTTGCCTCGTCCTGGTTCAGCGCGAGCGCCTCTCGATAGAAGCCGAGGCTGCCCTCGAAGAACGCGCGGCGGCGACGACCGTCCTCCCGCGTTCGGCGGAGGAGGTGTCGCGGCGCGTCCCCGCGTCGCTCGTCCGCTACGTACACCGCACGAAGGAGCGCGTCATCCTGCACGACGCGGCGGCCGATGCGGGGAAGTTTTCCGGAGACGAGTACTTCGCGCGGCGCAGGACCCGGTCGCTCCTCTGCGTGCCCATCCTGAGGCGGGCCGAGGTGGCAGGCATACTCTACCTCGAGAATGATCTGCTCGCCGGCGCGTTCACGCAGGACAGGCTCACCGCCCTCTCGCTCCTCGCCACACAGGCGGCGATCTCGCTGGAGAACGCGCGGCTGCTCTCCGGGGAGCAGTCCGCGCGGAACGCGGCCGAGGCGGCGGAGCGGCGCGCCGCCTTCCTGGCGGAGGCCGGGGACATCCTCTCCGGGTCGCTCGATGACAGAGAGACGCTGTCGTGCATCGCGCGGCTGTCGGTCCGAACGTTCTGCGACTGGTGCATCATCGACCTCGTGGAAGGCGGGGTGATCCGCCGGCTCTCCTGGGCGCACCGAGATCCTGCCAAGGAGTCGTTGCTCGCGGAGCTACAGCGGCGGTATCCGCCTGACTGGGATTCGCCTCACCCGGCGCTCAAGGCCCTGCGGGGCGGTGAGCCGCTCCTGTTCGCCGACGTCTCCGACGAAGTCCTCCGGGAATACGCCGAGGACGACGGGCACGCGAGGCTCATCCGCGAGCTCGGGGCGGTGAGCTCGATCATCGTGCCGCTGGTGGCGCGGGGACAGAGGATCGGCGTGCTGAACATCGTCTCGTGCGTGCCGGAGCATCGCTACGGGGACGCCGATCTCGCGCTCGTGCAGGAGGTGGCGCGCCGGGCGGCAATCGCGATCGACAATTCGCGGCTCTACCGCGCTGCCCAGGACGCCATCTGCGTGCGGGACGAGTTCCTGACGGTGGCGACGCACGAGCTCAACACGCCGATGACGTCGCTCACGCTCACGCTCGAGGCCGTGGATCGGGCCCTCCAACCGGGTCGCTCATGGGATCCGCAGGCCATGCGCAGGCAGGTCGACCGCGCGCTGCGGCAGGTGGCGCGCCTGACCCGCCTGAACAGCGAGCTCCTCGACGTCTCGCGGATCAACGCGGCTCGGCTGTCGCTCGAGGTCGCGGAGGTCGACCTGGTGGCGGTCGTGCGCGAGGTGATCGCGCGGTTCAAGCTGGATCTGGCGCGCGCCGGGTGCTCGGTCTCGCTGCTGGGCGGCGGCCGGCGCATCGTGGGGCTCTGGGATCGCTCGCGGGTCGACCAGATCGTCTCGAACCTCCTCGCCAATGCGATCAAGTTCGGCGCGGGAAATCCCGTCGAGATCTCCGTCGGGGAGGAGGCCGAGACGGCGCGGCTCGCGATCAGGGATCATGGGATCGGGATCGACCCGGCGCGCCAGCAGCAGATCTTCGAGCGGTTCGAGCGCGCGGTGTCCGACAGGCACTACGGCGGGCTGGGGCTCGGGCTGTACATCAGCCGCCGGATCGCAGAGGCGCACGGCGGCTCGATCTGCGTGGAGAGCGCGCTCGGCGCCGGGGCGACGTTCATCGTCGAGCTGCCGCGGAGCGGACCGCCGCGCGGGGCCGAGCCGCGCGCCCTGCCGGGCTGAGCGGCGCGCGCTGGACGGTCCCGCGTGGTATCTCCATGTCCCGCCAAGCCGCCGGGCGCCGGCGCTTCGCGGCGTGTCTTCCCCATCGGTGTCCGCATCGACATGAGCGCTGTGTGCCCCTACACGATCACCGAGACGCTTTACGAGGGCGAACGGACCCGCCTTCTGCGTGCGGTCCGGAGCGCCGATGGCCTGCCGGTGGTCTTGAAGGTCCTCGACCCGAGGCGCAGCCGCCCGCAGGACATCGAGCGGCTGAAGAACGAGCACGCGATTGGCAAGCTGCTGGACCACGAGGCCGTCGTGGCGCCGCTCGCGCTCGAGACGCACGAGGGGCTGCCGGCGCTCGTCATGGAGGATTTCGGCGGCGAGTCGCTCGACCACCTCATCGGCGTGCCCATGGACGCCGAGCGGTTCCTCGACCTCGCGGTCCGCATCGCGGCCTGCGTGGCGGCGATCCATGAGCGGGACGTCATCCACAAGGATCTCAAGCCGCAGAACATCCTCGTCAACGCAGTCACCGGCCAGGTGAAGCTCGCCGGCTTCGGCCTCGCGTCCCGCTTCTCCCGCCAGCAGCCACCGACAGGGCCTCCGCGGCTCATCGAGGGGTCGTTGCCGTACCTGTCTCCCGAGCAGACGGGGCGAATGAACCGGGGGATCGACAGCCGCGCCGACCTCTACGCGCTCGGCGTGGCGTTCTACGAGATGCTGACCGGGCGCCTGCCGTTCGAGGCGCAGGATCCGCTGGAGTGGGTGCATTGCCACGTGGCGCGCCTCCCGCGGCCGCCCTCGGCGCTGGGACCGGAGCTGCCCGAGGTGCTCTCGGCGCTCGTCCTGAAGCTCCTGGCCAAGATGGCGGAAGATCGCTACCAGACCGCCCGCGGCCTCAAGCACGACCTCGAGCGGTGCGTGGCGCAGCGCCGAGCGACCGGCAGGATCGAGCCATTCCCGTTGGCCGAACGCGATGTCTCCGGCCGCTTCCAGATCCCTCAGAAGCTCTATGGCCGCGAGGGCGACGTGGCCGCGCTGCTCTGCGCGTTCGAGCGCGTGGTGGCCACGGGAGCCCCCGAGCTCGTCCTCGTCTCCGGCTATTCCGGCATCGGCAAGTCGGCGCTTGTGCACGAGCTCTACAGGCCGATCGTCCGGGAACGAGCCCTGTTTCTTTCGGGCAAGTTCGAGCAATACAAGCGCGATATCCCTTACGCCACGCTCGTCCAGGCGTTCCGGGGGCTCGTGCTCGAGATCTGCGCAGAGACAGAGGATCGGATCGCGGCCTTCCGGCAGCGATTGCTCGGCGCCCTCGGGAGCAACGGACAGCTCATCGTGGAGGTCATTCCCCAGGTCGAGCTCATCATCGGCCGGCAACCGTCGGTCCCCGAGCTTCCGCCGATCGAGGCGCAGAACCGGTTCCGCGTCGTGTTCCGGCACTTCATCGGGGTGTTCGCCCGGCAGGAGCACCCCCTCGCGCTTTTCCTCGACGATCTCCAGTGGACCGATTCGGCGAGCCTCGGGCTCCTTGGCGATCTGTTGACGCACCCCGATACGCGCAATCTCCTCGTCATCGGCGCGTACCGCGACAACGAGGTGAGCCCCTCGCACCCGCTCATGGTGGCGATCGAGCAGGTGCGGAAGGAGGGCGCGCGCATCTCGGACATCGCGCTCGGCCCGCTCTCCCGAGAGCACCTCGCCGCGCTCGTGAGCGACGCGCTTCGCTGCCGCCGCGAGGACGCCGCGCCGCTCTCGGCCCTCGTTCACGAGAAGACGGCGGGCAACCCCTTCTTCGCTATCCAGTTCCTCACCGCGCTGCACGAAGAGCGGCTGATCGAGTTCGACGAGGGCGCCGAGAGGTTTCGGTGGGACGTGGCGAGGATCCGCGGAAAGGGCTTCACCGACAATGTGGTCGACCTGATGGTCGGCAAGCTCGTGCGGCTCCCTTCGAGCACGCAGAGGGCGCTGCAGCAGCTCGCCTGTCTGGGGAACACCGCGGCGGTCGCCTTGCTGACGACGGTCCGCGGCGGCTCGGAGGAGGAGGTGCACGCGGATCTCCGGGACGCAGCGCACGAGGGGCTCGCCTTCCGTCTGGACGGCACGTACAAGTTCCTCCACGACAGGGTGCAGGAGGCGGCCTATTCGCTCATTCCCGAAGGTGAGCGGGCGGCGGTGCACCTCGGGATAGGCAGGCTGCTCGCGTCGCGCACGGCGCCGGAGGAGCTGGAGGAGAAGATCTTCGAGATCGTCAACCAGCTCAACCGGGGGGCCGCGCTGATCACGGCGCGCGAGGAGCGCGAGCGGGCGGCTGAGCTCAATCTCATCGCCGGCAAGCGCGCAAAGGGGTCTACGGCCTACGCGTCGGCGCTGAAGTACTTCGCCGCGGGCGCGGCGTTCCTGGAAGAGGACAGCTGGGACCGGCGGTACGAGCTCACCTTCGCGCTCGCGTACCACTGGGCCGGGTGCGAGTTTCTGACCGGCGAGCTCGGGGCGGCGGAGGAGCGGCTTTCAGCGCTCGCGCGCCGCGCCGGGAGCCTCGCCGACGTCGCCGCCGTCGCGTGCGCGCGCGTGGATCTCTACACGACGCTGGATAGAAGCGAGATCGCCGTCGAGATCTGCCTCGAGGTCTTGCGGCGCATCGGCGTCGACTGGTCGCCGCACCCGATGGACGAGGAGGTCCGGCAGGAATACGAGCGGATGTGGCAAAGGCTCGGGAGCCGCCCGATCGAGGAGATCCTCGATTTGCCCCCGATGACCGATCCGGACTGCCGCGCCATCATCGACGTCCTCACGTCGTGCGACGCGGCGGCTTTGTTCACCGACGAGAACCTGCTCTGCCTCATGAACGCTCGCGTGGCGAACCTCAGCTTCGAGCATGGCAACAGCGATGGATCGTGCCTCGCCTACGTCCGGGTCGGGACGAGCCTTGGGCCACGCTTCGGCGACTACCGCGCGGGGTTTCGCTTCGGCAAGCTCGGCCTCGATCTGGCGGAGAAGCGAGGACTGGTCCGCTTCAAGGCCCGCGTCGACCTGGTCTTCTGGTACGTGATCAGTCCTTGGACGAGGCACATGCGCACCAGCGTCGGGCCCTTGCGACGCTCCTTCTACGCGGCGGAGGAGACCGGCGATCTCACGTATTCGTCCTGTATCCCCACGGCCCTGGTCGCGCTCCTCCTCGCCGAGGGAGATCCGCTCGGCGAGGTGCAGCGAGAAGCCGAGAGCGGGCTCGAATTCACGCGGAAGGCGAGGTTCGGCCTCGCCATCGACACCATCACCACGCTGCTGCAGCTCACCCGGACGCTCCGTGGATTGACGCCGGCGTTCGGCTCGTTCAGCGACGACCACTTCGACGAGCGCCGGTTCGAGCGGCGCCTCGAGGACGATCCGCGCCTGGCGTACGCCAAGTGCTTGTACTGGATCCGCAAGGTGCAAGCGCATTTTTGCGCAGGTGACTACGCTGCTTCCATCGAGGCCGCAGCGAGAGCGCAGCCGGTTCTCTGCATGATGCCGTCGTTCCTCGATGTCGCCGAGTACCATTTCTATAGCGCGCTCGCGCACGCGGCCTGCCACGACGCGGCGGCCGCCGACGAGCGACCCCCGCACCTGACAGCGCTCGTCGCCCACCGCGAGCGGCTCGGGGTCTGGGCCGAGAACTGCCCCGAAAACTTCGGCGACCGCGCCGCGCTGGTGGACGCCGAGGTCGCGCGCATCCGCGGCGAATGGGACAAGGCGGCGCAGCTGTACGAGCAGGCGATGCGCTCGGCGCGCGAGAGCGGCTTCGTCCACACCGAGGCGCTGGCCTACGAGATCGCGTCGAGGTCCTACCGGGCGCGGGGGTTCGGTCTGATCGCGGACACGTACCTGCGCGAGGCCCGCGCCTGCTACACCCGCTGGGGGGCGGACGGCAAGGTCAAGCAGATCGACCAGCAGAATCCCCGCCTCTGGGACACGAGGCCGCTCGCCCAGGCCGCCACCTTCGCGGCGCGGTCCGAGGAGCTCGACCTGCTCTCGGTGATCAAGGCATCGCAGACCATCTCGGGCGAAATCGTCCTCGACAAGCTGCTGCGCACGCTGCTCACGTCCGTCCTCGAGCAGGGGGGCGCGCAGCGAGCATGCCTGATTCTATGTCAGGGCACGCGCCTCGCCATCGAAGCGGAGGCGACGCTCGACGAGAACGAGAGGGGGGTGACGACGACCCTCCTTGCGTCCTCGCTGGGGGAGTCTTCATGGCAGCGGGTCCCCAGCTCACTCGTTCATTATGTGCAGCGGACGAAGGAGCGCGTCATCCTGCACGATGCGGCCGTCGACGCGGGCAAGTTCTCCAGCGACGACTACTTCGCACGGCGTCGGTCCAAATCACTCCTCTGCGTGCCCATCCTGAGGCAGGCGGAGGTGGCGGGCATACTCTACCTCGAGAACAACCTCCTCGCCGGAGCGTTCACGCCGGATCGGCTCACCGCGCTCTCGCTCCTCGCCACACAGGCAGCCGTCTCCTTGGAGAACGCTCGGCTCCTCGCCAAGGAGCAGTCCGCGCGGACCGCGGCCGAGTCCGCGGAGCGGCGCGCGGCCTTCCTGGCCGAGGCGGGGGAGATCCTCTCTGCATCTCTCGATTGCGGAGGGACGCTGTCGCGCGTCGCGCGGCTGTCGGTGCTCACGCTCTGCGACTGGTGCGCCATCGACGTCCTGGAAGGTGGAGCGATCCGGCGGCTGTCCTGGGCGCACAGGGACCCGTCGAAGGAGCCGCTTATCGAGGAGCTGGAGCGGCGGTATCCCTCTCGCTGGGAATCGCGTCGCCCGGCACCCAGGGTCCTCCGGACCGGCGAGCCGCTCCTGCTCCCCGAGATCTCCGAAGAGGCTCTCCGGAAGCACTGCGAGGATGGCTATCACGAGAGGCTTATGCGCGAGCTCGGGACGCACAGCGTCATCGTCGTGCCGCTGCTGGCGCGTGGAGAGCCGATCGGGGCGCTGAGCGTCGTCTCGTCCGCGCCGGAGCGCCGCTACGGGGAAGCCGATCTCGAGCTCGTGCAGGAGGTGGCGCGCCGTACGGCGATCGCGATCGACAATGCGCGGCTCTACAGTGCTGCCCAGGAGGCCGTCCGCGCGCGGGACGAGTTCCTGACCGTGGCGACGCACGAGCTCAACACGCCGATGACGTCGCTGACGCTCACGCTCGAGGCCATGGATCGGGCCGTCCGATCGGGTCGGCTTCGGGATCCGCAGGCCATCGGCAGGCAGATCGACCGCGCTCTGCGGCAAGCGACGCGCCTGACCCGCCTGAACAACCAGCTCCTCGACGTCTCGCGGATCCACGCGGATCGGCTCCCGCTCGAGGTCGAGGAGGTGGACCTCAGGGCGGTCGTCCGCCGCGTGATTGCGCGATTGAAGCTGGATCTGGCGCGCGCCGGGTGCTCGGTCTCGCTACGGGACGGCGGCCGGATCGTGGGCCTCTGGGATCGCTTCGGCATCGATCAGATCGTGACGAACCTGCTCGCCAATGCGATCAAATTCGGCGCGGGCAATCCCATCGATATCTCCCTCGGCGAGGAGGCCGGGACGGCGCGGCTCTCGGTCCGGGATCACGGGATCGGCGTCGACCCGGCGCGCCAGGAGCAGATCTTCGAGCGGTTCGAGCGCGCCGTGTCTGACAGGCACTACGGCGGGCTGGGGCTCGGCCTGTACATCAGCCGCAGGATCGCGGAGGCGCACGGCGGCTCGATCCGAGTCGAGAGCGCGCTCGGCGCCGGAGCGACGTTCATCGTCGAGCTGCCGCGCGCCAGACCGCCGCGCGGGGCAGAGCAGGGCGCCCCGCCGGGCTGAGCGGCGCTTCCAGGCGTCCTCACGCCGGCTCGTCGCGCTCCGGGTCGATTGCACGAGCACCTCTGCGTCGGGCTCGACGGCGAGGATGGCGTCGCGCGCGCGGTCGCCGGTCGCGTGCGCGGATGCCCTGGCGCGCTCGCTCGAGGTCGAGCTGGGCAGCGGCGTTCTCCCGCGAGATCTGCCGGATGATGCAGTGACGGCCGCTCCGAAGCGGGGCGCGGTGCGGATAGAGATCCATGGCGGCCTCCGAGGCGACCCGCGGCGGCGAGCCCCGCTCGAGCGGCAAATTCCCTGTTCGAGCGGGAACGATCCCCGCTCCCTTGTGGCGCTACGGACGTGCCAGCGCCGGCCCGCTCAGTCGAGCCGTGTTTTCGACAGATCGAGCAGGCGCACGCTGGCGGTGCCTCGACCTCCGCGGCCGCGCCGCGGCGCCGGGGTGGGAGCGGACGGGCGTACACATGAGCCAGTGATCCCTGCTCGTCGGCGCCTGAGAGGCGCACTGCGGAACTGCCGGGCCTCAGCCGTGGTATCCATGGAGGGGGCCTCGGATGGCACGACCGCGGGAGACCGTGACAGGGAATGCGGTGCCCGGCCTGGGCCATGCGCTCACGCCGGTCGTGCGGCTGCGTCGCCTCGGCGAGGCGCGCGGACTCGACCGTTCCGGCGTCGACAGCTCTCATGTCCCACGGAGCTGCTGGGCGCCAGCGCTGCATGGCGTGTCCTCCTCGGGGAGATGCTCCCCATGGAGGTGAGCCTGGCCTCCTCCTACGCGATCACCGAGACCCTCCACGAAGGCCAGAAGACCAGCCTGCTTCGCGCGATCCGGAGCGCCGATCGCTGCTCGGTGATCTTGAAGGTCCTCGACCCGAGGCGCAGCTGCCCGAAGGACATCGAGCGCCTGAAGCACGAGTATGCGATCGGCAAGGCGCTGAGCCACGAGGCCATCGTGGCGCCGCTCGCCCTCGAGACGTACGAGGGGCTGCCGGCGCTCGTCATGGAGGATTTCGGCGGCGAGTCGCTCGACCACTTCATGGACGCGCCCATGAACATCGAGCGGTTCCTCGACCTCGCGGTTCGTATCGTGGCCGGCGTGGCGGAGCTCCACCAGCGGGACATTATCCACAAGGATCTCAAGCCCCAGAACATCCTCGTCAACGCAGCTACCGGCCAGGTCAAGCTCGCCGACTTCGGCCTCGCGTCCCGCCTCTCCCGCGAGCAGCCGCCGGCAGGGCCTCCCGGGCTCATCGAGGGCTCCTTGCCGTACCTGGCTCCGGAGCAGACGGGGCGGATGAACCGGGCGATCGACAGCCGCACCGATCTCTATGCGCTCGGGGTCACGTTCTACGAGATGCTCACCGGGCGCCTGCCGTTCGAGGCGCGGGACCCGCTCGAGTGGGTGCACTGTCACATCGCCCGCGTCCCGCCGCCGCCCTCCGCACTCGTCCCGGAGCTGCCCGAGGTCGTCTCGGCGCTCGTCCTGAAGCTCCTGGCGAAGATGGCGGAGGATCGCTACCAGACCGCGCGCGGCCTCAAGCACGATCTCGAGCGGTGCCTTTCGGAGTGGCGGGCCACCGGCCGGATCGAGCCGTTCCCCTTGGCCGAGCGCGACGTCTCCGACCGCTTCGAGATCCCTCAGAAGCTCTATGGCCGCGAGGAGGAGGTGGTCGCGCTGCTGCGCGCGTTCGAGCGCGTGATGGGCACGGGAGTCCCCGAGCTCGTCCTGGTCTCCGGCTATTCGGGCATCGGCAAGTCGGCGCTGGTCCGCGAGCTGTACAAGCCGATTGTCCGGGAGCGAGCGTTCTTTCTTTCGGGGAAGTTCGATCAGTACAAGCGCGACATCCCATACTCCACGCTCGTCCATGCCTTCCAGGAGCTCGTGCGGGAGATCCTCGCGGAGGATGAGGACCGGATCGCGGCCTTCCGGCAGCGGCTGCTCGGCGCCCTCGGGAGCAATGGACAGCTCATCGTGGAGGTTATCCCTCAGCTCGAGCTCGTCGTCGGCCGGCAACCGCCGGTTCCTGAGCTCCCGCCGATGGAGGCGCAGAACCGGTTCCGCATCGTATTCCGGCACTTCATCGGGGTGTTCGCCCGGAAGGAGCATCCCCTCGCGCTCTTCCTCGACGATCTCCAGCGGACCGATTCTGCGAGCCTCGGGCTCCTTCATGATCTGGTGACGCACCCCGAAACGCGTTATCTCCTCGTCATAGGCGCGTACCGCGACAACGAGGTGCCACCATCGCATCCGCTCATGCTGACGCTCGACCAGGCGCGGAACGAGGGGGCGCGCGTCACGGACATCGTGCTCGGCTCGTTGTCCCGGGACCACCTCGCCGCGCTCGTCAGCGACGCGCTTCGCTGCCGCCGCGAGGACGCCGCGCCGCTCTCGAACCTCGTTTACGAGAAGACGGACGGCAACCCGTTCTTCGCGATCCAGTTCCTCTCCGCGCTGCACGAAGAGCGGTTGATCGAGTTCGACGAGCGTGTCGAGTCCTTCCGGTGGGACGTGGCGAAGATCCGCGAGAAGGGGTTCACCGACAACGTGGTCGATCTGATGGTCGGCAAGCTCGCGCGGCTCGTTCGGCGCACCCAGGGAGCGCTGACGCAGCTCGCCTGCCTGGGAAATACCGCGGAGGTCGCCCTCTTGACGATGGTTCACGGCGGCTCCGAGGAGGACGTGCACGCGGATCTCTGGGACGCAGTTCATGAGGGGCTCGTTTTTCGCTTGAACGGCGCGTACAAGTTCCTCCACGACCGCATCCAGGAGGTGGCCTATTCGCTCATCCCCGAAGGCGAGCGGGCGGCAGTGCATCTCGGGATCGGCCGGCTGCTCGCGTCCCATACGCCACCCGAAGAGCTCGAGGCGAAGATCTTCGAGATCGTGAACCAGCTCAACCGCGGCGCCGGGCTCATCACGTCGCGGGGCGAGCGAGAGCGGGTCGCGGAGCTCAATCTCATCGCGGGCAAGCGCGCCAAGGGGTCGACCGCCTACGCCTCGGCGCTGGCGTACTTCGCCGCCGGCGCGGCGCTCCTCACCGGGGACAGCTGGTCACTTCGTTACGAGCTCACCTTCGCGCTCGAGCTTCACCGGGCCGAGTGCGAGTACCTGACCGGCGAGCTGTCGACAGCGGAGGAGCGGCTAGCCATGCTCTCGCGCCGTGCCCGGAACGTCGTCGACTTCGCCGCCGTCACGTGCGTGCGCATGGCCCTTTACGCGACGCGGGATCAGAGCGACTGTAGCGTGGAGGCGTGCCTCGAGTACCTCAAGCGCGTCGGCGTCGGATGGCCGCCGCACCCGACGGAGGCGGATGTCCAGCAGGAATACGAGCGGATGTGGCGAACGCTCGGGAACCGCCCGATCGAGGAGCTCCTCGACTTGCCCCTGATGACCGACCCGGACTGCCGCGCGACCATGGACGTCCTCTCGTCGTGCGATGTGCCGGCCTTGTTCTCCGACAAGAACCTGCTGAGCCTCCTGGTCGCTCGCATGGTGAACCTCAGCCTCGAGCGAGGCAACAGCGATGCATCATGCCTCGCCTACGTCCGGCTCGGCTCGCTCCTCGGATCGCACTTCGGCGATTACCGGGCGGGGTTTCGCTTCGGCAAGCTCGGCCTCGATCTGATGGAGAAGCGCGCGATACTCCGCTTCAAGGCCCGCGTCTATTTTGTCTTCTGGTACACCATCAATCCCTGGGCGAGGCACGTGCGCACCAGCGTCGGTCCATTACGACGCGGCTTTTGCGCGGCGCAGGAGAACGGCGATCTCACGTATTCGTCCTATCTGTCCGCCGTCTTGGTGACGCTCCTCCTCATGGAGGGAGATCCGCTCGACGAGGTGCAGCGAGAGGCCGAGGGGGCCCTCGAGTTCACGCGGAAGGCGAAGTTCGGCGTCCTCGTCGACCTCATCACCGGACAGCTCAGGTTCATCCGGACGCTCCGGGGGCTCTTGCCGGATTTCGGCTCCTTCAACGATGACTACTTCGAAGAGGGCCGGTTCGAGCGGCGCCTCGAGGGCGATCCGCGCCTCTCAATCGCCGCGGGCTGGTACTGGCTCCACAAGCTGCAAGCGCGTTGCTACGCGGGTGATTACGCCTCTGCCGTCGAGGCCGGGGCGAAGGCGCAGCGGCTCCTCCGGACGTCGCCGGTGTTCCTCGCACGCACCGAATACCATTTCTATAGTGCGCTCGCGCGGGCGGCGCGCCACGACGCGGCACCTCCATCCTCCGACGAGCGGTCGCAGCACCTCACGGCGCTCGTCACCCACCACCAGCAACTCGAGATCTGGGCTTCGAGCTGCCCGGAAAACTTCCGCGATCGCGCGGCGCTGGTCGGCGCCGAGATTGCGCGCATCGGCGGCAAATGGGACAAAGCGGAGCATCTGTACGAGCAGGCCATCCACTCCGCGCGCGAAAGCGGCTTTGTCCACAACGAGGCGCTGGGCTACGAGATCGCCTCGAGATTCTACCGGGCGCGGGGGTTCGACCTGATTGCCGACACGTACCTTCGCGAGGCGCGCGCCTGTTACGCCCGCTGGGGGGCGGACGGCAAGGTCAAGCAGATCGACCAGCAGAATCCGCACCTTCGGGATACGAGGCCGATCGCCCAGGCCGCCTCGTTCGCGGCGCGATCCGAGCAGCTCGACCTGCTCGCGGTGATCAAGGCATCGCAGACCCTGTCGAGCGAGCTCGTCCTCGACAAGCTGCTCCGCACGCTGCTCACGGTCGTCCTCGAGCAGGGGGGCGCACAGAGGGTTTGCCTCCTCCTGTACCAGGACGAGCGTCTCTCCATCGAGGCGGAGGCCACCCTCGAAGAGAGAGGGGCGGCGACGATGATCCTCCCGCCGAGGGCGGAGGATTGCTCGCGGCGCGTCCCCATGTCGCTCGTCCGCTACGTGCAGCGGACGAAGGAGCGCGTCATCCTGAGCGATGCCGCGGCTGATGCGGGCAGGTTCTCTGGCGATGACTACCTCGCGCGGTATAGGCCCAAGTCGCTGCTCTGCGTGCCCGTCCTGAGGCAGGGCGAGATGGTGAGCCTACTCTACCTCGAGAACAACCTCGTCGAGGGCGCGTTCACGCCGGAGCGGCTCACCGCGCTCTCGCTCCTCGCCACGCAAGCAGCGATCTCCCTGGAGAACGCGCGGCTGCTCTCCAAGGAGCAGGCCGAGCGGACCGCGGCCGAGGCGGCGGAGCGGCGCGCGGCCTTCCTGGCCGAGGCCGGGGAGATCCTCGCCGGGTCGCTCGATTACGCCGAGACGCTCTCGCGCGTCGCACGGCTATCGGTGCGATCGCTCTGCGACTGGTGCGTCATCGACCTGGTGGAAGGCGGAGAGATCCGGCGAATCTCATGGGCACACAGAGACCCTGCGAAGGAGTTATTGTTGGAGGAACTAGAGCGGCGGTATCCTCCTGGCCAGGCTTCGCCCCGCCCGGCCGCTAGGGTCCTGCGGAGCGGCGTGCCACTCCAGGTCCCCGAAGTCTCCGAGGCGGTCCTCCGGCAATACTGCGAGGACGACGGGAAGGCCAGGCTCCTCCGCGAACTCGGGATCCACAGCTTCATCACCGTACCGCTCGTGGCGCGGGGACAGGCGATCGGGATGCTGAGCGTCGTCTCGTCCGTGCCGGAGCGCCGCTACGGGGATGCCGATCTCGAGCTCATCCAGGAAGTGGCGCGCCGGGCCGCGATCGCGATCGACAATGCGCGGCTCTACCGCGCCGCCCAGGAGGCCATCCGCGCGCGGGACGAGTTCCTCACCGTGGCGACGCACGAGCTCAACACGCCGATGACGTCGCTCACGCTCTCGCTCGAGGGGTTGAATCGGACCCTCCAATCGGGTCGCCCCTTGGACCCGCAGGCCATGGGCAGGCAGGTCGACCGCGCCCTGCGGCAGACCGCGCGCCTGACCCGCCTGAACAGCGAGCTGCTCGACGTCTCGCGGATCAACGCGTCTCGGCTCTCGCTCGACGTCGCGGATGTCGACCTGGTAGCGGTCGTCCGTGACGTGCTCGCGCGATTCAAGCTGGATCTGGCGCGCGCCGGCTGCTCCGTCTCGCTGCGGGACCGCGGCCGGGTCGTGGGCCTCTGGGATGCTTCCCGCGTGGACCAGATCGTCTCGAAGCTGCTCGCGAACGCGCTCAAATTCGGGGCGGGCAAGCCCGTGGAGATCTCCATCGGCGAGGAGGGCGGGACGGCGCGGCTGGCCGTCCGGGATCACGGGATCGGGATCGACCCTGCGCGTCAGGCGCAGATCTTCGAGCGGTTCGAGCGCGCCGTGTCCAACCGGCACTACGGCGGGCTGGGGCTCGGGCTGTACATCAGCCGCCGGATCGCGGAGGCGCACGGCGGCTCGATCCGCGTCGAGAGCGCGCTCGGCGCCGGGGCGACGTTCATCGTCGAGCTGCCGCGGGCCGGACCGCCGCGCGGGGCCGAGCCGCGCGCCCTGCCGAGCTGAGCGGCGCTGCCAGGCGTCGTCACGCCGGCTCGTCGCGCTCCGGGTCGATGTGCACGAGCACCTCCGCGTCGGGCTCGATGGCGAGGATGGCGTCGCGCGCGCGGTCGCCCGTCGCGTGCGCGCGCGCGAGGGGGAGGTCGCCCGAGAGCTCGATGTGCACCTCCACGAACAGCGTGCGCCCGGCGATCCGCGTGCGGAGCGCGTGGTGGCCGAGGAGCTCGCCGCGCGCGCGCATGGCGTCGAGCGCGGCCGCGATGGCGCCGACGCGATCCTCCGGGGCGCTCGTGTCGATGAGATCGCGCACGCCGAGCCGGAGGAGGGTCCCCGCGGACGTGAGGATGTAGATCGCGACCGCGACCGAGAGGATGCCGTCGATGCGGGAGAAGCCGGTCGCGTACGTGAGGGCGACGCCGGCGAGGACCGCGAGGTTCGCGGCGATGTCGGTGCGGTAGTGGACGGCGTCGGCCTGGATGGCGCTCGAGCCGGTGCGCGCGGCGACGCGGCCGAGGTAGGCCACGAGCGCCGCGGTGACGAGCGCGGCGGCGGCCATCGCGCCGAGCGTGACGCCGGCGAGGCGGAGCGGCTCGGGCGAGAGCAGCCGCCGGATGCCCTCGATGAGCAGGTAGACCCCCGAGCCGCCGATGAGCAGGCCTTGGCCGGCGGTCGCGAGCGTCTCGATCTTCGCGTGGCCGAACGGGTGCGAGCGGTCGGGCGCGGCGTGCGCCAGCTGGATGGCGAGGGCGTTCGCAGAGGAGGCGAAGAGATCCGTGAGCGAGTCGACGGCGCTCGCGGTCACGGCCATCGACTGTCCGAGCTGGCCGGCGAGGAGCTTGCCGAGGGCGAGGCCGCCGGCGGTCAGCGCCGCGATGCGCCCGGCCCGCAGCGCGGCGCGGGCGCGGTCGGCAGGGTCGAGGCGGCGGTCGGCGGAGACAGGGGCGCCGGGGTCGACGACGGCGCGGCCGGCGGGCGCAACGCCGGGGTCAGGGCGGGCGGCGGGGTCGGGGCGGGCGGCGGGCTCGGGGCGGGCGGCGGGGTCGGGGCGGGCGGCGCGGGCGGCAGGACGTGGTCCGCTCATGGCCGGGAGGCTACCCCGCGACGCCCTTGCCCGTCATGCCGCCTGGAGCAGGTCCTGCTCAACCTCCTGTCGGTCTCGACCTCGGGCTCTAGTTCGCCAACGCGGAGGCCTGATGCCCTGAACCGCAGGTCTCCGATCAACGACGGGACGGCCCTGGCCGAGATGGCGGAGCACGAGCTGCTGAACGAGCTCTTCGGCTGCCTCGCTCATGGGCTGTCTCACAAGGACACCGGCGGCTCGCGCGCCCGGGACCCGAAGACGCTTGCGACGGAGAGGTCGCGCTCGATAGGTATATCCAGACGCCCCCTGCGGCGCTCCGGGGGACCTGGGTGGCAGGGGGGCGGGGGAGCTCCGATGACAAAGACACTCAAGAGGCCCATCGAGACCCGGACCGGCATCCGCGTCGTGCACGACGGCGATGTCGTGGAGACCTTCAACGTCGTTGGCGAGCGGATCCACCGCATCGAGAAGCCTGGCCGCATCCCCGGGGTCTTCGTGGCGCGCTGGTATGGCACGCCGCTCGACGAGGAGATGAAGGAGATCATCGGCGGTCATTTCTACGATGTTTTCCTGGAGTGCGGGGGCCCGCTGTGCCTCATCGACATACGCGACTGCAAATCGAGCTGGGACGGCATCAACGACTGGCAGCGAGACGAGATCATGCCGAAGGCCTACGCGGCCGGGCTGAAGCGGGTCGCGACGCTCCTGCCCAGGGAGGCCGCGCCAGGCGCGGAGCAGGTCGTCGAGAACCACGAGTTCGCCGCCAGCCGGTTCGCAGAGGACGATGCGCACATCGCCGCGTTCTTCTCCGAGGAAGAGGCGCTGGCCTGGCTGCGCAGGGCTCACCCGCCGGGGGCGGCGTGAGCGCGCAGCCCGCGAGCGAGGCACCGGCATGACCGAGCGCGACACGCCGGGGGAGGGCGCGGCGCTCGAGGCGTTGCGGGGCGTGCTCGACGCGATCCGCGACGGCGTCCTCGTCTACAGCGGAACGGGCGATGTCGCGTTCGCGAACGCGCGGATCCGTGAGCTGCTCGGGGACGGCCTCGCCGGGCCGGAGGCGCTGGTGATCCGCGGGGGGGCGCTGGTGAGCGGGCACCCTCTCGAGCCCCTCGGGCGGGCGTGGCCCGACGTGCTCGGCGGCGCGCGCAAGCGGTTCACCTGCCGCGCCGCGCGCGAGGGCGGCCGCGCGGTCGACCTCGAGGTGCTCGCGCGCAAGGTGAGCGCCGCGGGCGAGGAGCTGATCCTCGTCGAGCTGCGCGACGTGACGCGAGAGAAGCAGGCCGAGCAGGCGCTCCTCGAAAGCAAGCGACAGGCGGAGAGCGCGGCCCTCATGCGCACCGAGGAGCTGCAGAGGAAGCTGCGCCTCGTCGAGGAGCAGGAGCGGGCGCTGCTCGAGCTCTCCACGCCGGTGATCCAGGTCTGGGAAGGCGTGCTCGTCCTGCCGCTCGTCGGCACCATCGACCACCGGCGATCGTCGCTCATCCTGGAGAGCCTGCTCGGCAGCGTCGTGGAGACCGCGTCGGACCGCGTGATCCTCGACGTGACGGGCGTGTCGGTCACGGACGAGGTCGTCTCGGGCTACCTGCTCAAGGCCGTCCGGGCGGCGCGGCTGCTCGGCGCGGCGTGCTCGTTCGTGGGCATCTCGCCGGCCATGGCGCAGGCGCTCACGCGGCTCGGGCTCGACTGGTCGGGCGTGGAGACCTTCCGGGACCTGCGCGCGGGCCTGAGGGCCGCGATCGCCGTCCGGCAGCGTGCCCCGGCCGCAGCGAAGCCCGCCTGATCGCCGCGTCACGAGAGCCTGGAGGTCCCCGCTCGTCGGGGCCCGCGACATGCACAGCGGAACTGCCGGGCCTGACCCGTGGTACCTATCGATAGAGGGGGTGCTGGGGTGACACGATCGTGGGAGGCCGTGACAGAGAATGCGGTCCCCGGTGGGCGCCGTGCGCTCACGCCGGTCGTGTGGCTGCGTCGTCTCGGCAAGGCGCGCGGACTCGAGCGCTCCGGCGTCGGCGGCAGCCCCCAGGGGCCGCCAGGCCGCCGGGCGCCAGCGCCGCTCCACGGAGCGCCTCCCCCATGGGGATGAGCGCCGCCTCGCCATACACGATCATCGAGACCCTCCACGAGGGCCTGAGGACCAGGCTGCTCCGTGCGGTCCGGAGCTCCGATGGCCGCTCGGTGATCTTGAAGATCATCGACGCGAGGCGCAGCCGCCCGCAGGACGTCGAGCGCCTGAAGAACGAGTACGCGATCGGCAAGACGCTGAATCACGAGGCCATCGTGACGCCGCTCGCCCTCGAGACGTATGAGGGGCTGCCAGCGCTCGTCATGGAGGATTTCGGCGGCGAGTCGCTCGATCACTTCATCGGCGCGCCGATGCAGACCGAGCGGTTCCTCGACCTGGCGGTCCGTACCGTGGCCGGCGTGGCGGAGCTCCACGCGCGGGGCATCGTTCACAAGGATCTCAAGCCCCAGAACATCCTCGTGAACGCGGCCACCGGCCAGGTCAAGCTCACCGACTTCGGCCTCGCGTCCCGCCTCTCCCGCGAGCAGCCGCCGGCGGGGCCTCCGCGGCTCATCGAGGGCTCGTTGCCGTACCTGTCTCCGGAGCAGACAGGGCGCATGAATCGCGCGATCGACAGCCGCGCCGACCTCTATGCGCTCGGCGTGACCTTCTACGAGATGCTCACGGGGCGCCTGCCCTTCGAGGCGCGCGACCCACTCGAGTGGGTGCACTGCCACGTCGCCCGCGAGCCGCAGCCGCCCTCCGCGTTCGTCCCCGAGTTGCCCGAGATCCTCTCCGCGATCGTCCTGAAGCTCCTCGCCAAGATGGCGGAGGATCGCTACCAGACCGCGAGCAGCCTGCTGCATGACCTCGAGCGGTGCCTGGCGGAGCTCCGGGCCACCGGCAGGCTCGATCCGTTCCCCCTGGCCGAGCGCGACGTCTCCGGCTGCTTCCAGATCCCTCAGAAGCTCTATGGCCGCGAGGACGAGGTCGCCGCGCTGCTGTCCGCGTTCGATCGCGTGGTCGGCTCGGGAGCCCCGGAGATCGTCCTGGTCTCTGGTTATTCCGGGATCGGCAAGAGCGCGCTGGTGAGCGAGCTGCACAAGCCGATCGTCCGCGAGCGGGGATTCTTCATCTCGGGGAAGTTCGACCAGCACAAGCGCGATATCCCGTACGCGACGCTCGTCCAGGCCTTCCGGGAGCTGGTGCTCGAGCTCCTTGCCGAGAGCGAGGAGCGGCTCGCGGTCGTCCGGGAGCGGCTGCTCGCCGCCCTCGGGGTCAACGGACAGCTCATCGTGGACGTGATCCCGCAGGTCGAGCTCGTCATCGGGCGGCAGCCGCCGGTCGCCGCGCTGCCGCCGACCGAGGCGCAGAGCCGGTTCCGCGTCGTGTTCCGGCGATTCATCGGGGTATTCACCCGGAAGGCGCACCCCCTCGCGCTCTTTCTCGACGATCTCCAGTGGGCCGATCCCGCGAGCCTCGGGCTCCTCGAGGATCTGATGACGCACCCCGAGACGCGGTGTCTGCTCGTCATCGGCGCCTACCGCGACAACGAGGTGACCCGCTCCCACCCGCTGATGCTGGCGCTCGATCGGATGCGGAAGGGGGGCGCGAGCGTCCGGGAGATCGTGCTTGGCCCGCTCTCGCGCGAGCACCTCGCCGCGCTCGTCAGCGACACGCTGCACTGCCGCCGCGAGGACGCCGCGCCGCTCTCGGACCTCGTCCACGAGAGGACGGGCGGCAACCCCTTCTTCGCGATCCAGTTTCTCATGGCGCTCCACGAGGAGCGCCTGATCGAGTTCGACGTCTACGCAGAGGCCTGGCGGTGGGACATCACGAAGATCCGCGCCAAGGGCTTCACCGACAACGTGGTGGCCCTGATGGTCGGGAAGCTCATGCGGCTCCCGGCCAGCACCCAGGAAGGAGTGAAGCAGCTCGCCTGTCTGGGACACGCCGCAGAGATCGCGCTCCTGGCGATGGTCCATGGCCGCTCGGAGGGGGTGTTGCACGCGGTCCTCTGGGAGGCCGTCCGCGCAGGGCTCGTCGTCCGCACGGACGGCGCGTACAGCTTTCTCCACGACCGCGTCCAGGAGGCGGCCTATTCGCTCATCCCCGAGGACGAGCGGGCGGCGATGCACCTCGGGATCGGCCGTCTGCTCTCATCGCGGACGCCGCCCGAGGAGATCGAGGAAACGATCTTCGAGATCGTGAATCAGCTCAACCGCGGCGCCTCGCTGATCACGGCGCCGGAGGAGCGCGAGCGCGTGGCCGAGCTCAACCTCGTCGCGGGCGAGCGCGCCAGGAGAGCCACGGCCTACGCCTCGGCGCTGAGCTATCTCACGGTCGCCGCCGAGCTCCTCGGAGGTGAAGGCTGGGACACGCGGTACGAGCTCGCCTTCGCGATCGAGCTCCACCTGGCCGAGTGTGAGACCGTCACCGGCGCCCCGGCGGCGGAGGAGCGGCTCTCCGCGCTCTGGCGCCGCGCGCGGGACCTCGTCGACGCCGCCGCCGTCGCGCGCGCTCGTGTCGAGCTCTTCACGACCCTCACCTGGAGCGACCGCGCCGTCGGCGCGTGCCTTGAATACCTCCGGCGCGTCGGCGTCGCGTGGTCGCCGCACCCGACGGACGAGGAGGTCCAGCGGGAGTTCGAGCGGCTAGGGGAGCGGCTCGGGAGCCGCTCGATCGAGGAGCTCATCGATCTGCCCCCGATGACCGATCCGGTCTCGCGGGCGACCGTGGACGTCCTCACGTCGACCATCCCGCCGGCGCTCTTCACCGACGCCAATCTGCTCGCCCTCATCCTGGGTCGCGCCGTGAACCTCAGCATCGAGCACGGAAACAGCGACGCCTCGTCCTTCGCCTACGTCTACCTCAGCACGTGCCTCGGCCCGCGCTTCGGCGACTACCAGGCGGCGTACCGCTTCGGCAAGCTGGGCTTCGATCTGGTGGAGAAGCACGGATTGCTCCGCTTCAAGGCCCGCGTCTACGCGACCTTCGCGTTCATGGTCCTGCCCTGGACGAGGCACCTGCGCGCCAGCATCGAGCTCATGCGACGCGCCCGCGATGTGGCGCAGGAGACAGGCGACCTCGCGTATGTGGCCTATACCGGAAGCTCCCTGGTCTCGCTCCTGCTCTCGGGCGGCGATCTGCTCGACGAAGCGCAGCGCGAAGCCGAGAGAGAGCTCGAGTTCGCGCGGAGGGCGAGGTTCCATCTCATCGTCGACATCTATACGGGAAACCGCCGGCTCATCAGGGCGCTCCGGGGCCTCTCGCCGGACTTCTCCACCTTCAACGACGCGGAGTTCGACGAGGGCCGGTTCGAGCGGCACCTCATGAGCGATCCCGCGCTGACGGTCGCCGCCTGCTGGTACTGGATCCGCAAGCTGCAAGGGCGCTTCTACGCGGAGGACCACGCCTCCGCCGTCGAGGCCGCCTCGCAAGCAGAGCGGCTCCTCGGGTCGTCGGCGTCGTTCTTCGAGGCGGCGGAGTACCATTTCTATGGAGCGCTCGCGCGGGCAGCCCACCACGACGCGGCGACCGCCGACGAGCGCTGCCGGCACTGGGATGCCATCATCGTCCACCACCAGCAGCTCCAGCGCTGGGCGATGAGCTGCCCCGAGAACTTCGGGAACCGCGCGGCGCTGGTCGCCGCCGAGATCGCGCGAATCGAGGACCGGCACCTCGACGCCGAGCGCCTCTACGAAGAGGCCATCCACCTGGCGCGCGCCAGCGGCTTCGTCCACAACGAGGCGGTCGCTTGCGAGGTCGCGTCTCGGTTCTACCGAGCACGGGGGCTCCACAGGTTCGCCGACACCTACCTGGGCGACGCGCGCACCTGCTACGCCCGCTGGGGCGCCGACGGCAAGGTGGCGCAGCTCGACAGGGAGAATCCGCACCTCCGAGAGCCGAGGCCCACCCCGTTCACCGCCACCTTCGCGGCTCGGCCCGAGCAGCTCGACCTGCTCTCGGTGACCAAGGCCTCGCAGGCCATCTCGGGCGAGATCTTCCTCGACAGGCTCCTTCGCACGCTGCTCGAGGTCGTGCTCGAGCAGGGCGGCGCGCAGAGGGCCTGCATCGTCCTGAATCAGGACGGAAGGCCCTCGATCGAAGCGGAGGCCGCGCTCAAGGAGGGAGGGGCGGTGATGAGCACCCTCGAGCCGGGGCCGGTGGATTCCTCGCGGCGCCTCCCCTCGTCGGTGGTCGGCTACGTGTGGCGGACGGAGGAGCGCGTCATCCTGCACGACGCGACCGCCGATGCGGGCAGGTTCTCCGGCGACGCCTACTTCGCGCGGAATCGGCCCAGATCGCTCCTCTGCATGCCCATCCTGAGGCGAGCCGAGGTGGTGGGCCTGCTCTTCCTCGAGAACAACCTCCTCGCCGGCGCGTTCACGCAGGAGAGGCTCACCGCCCTCTCGCTCCTCGCCTCGCAGGCGGCGATTTCCCTGGAGAACGCGCGGCTCCTCTCGAAGGAGCAGTCCGCCCGGACCGCGGCGGAGACGGCCGTGCGGCGCGCGGCGTTCCTGGCCGAGGCCGGGGAGATCCTCTCCGGGTCGCTCGATTACGGGGAGACGCTGTCGCGGCTCGCGCGGCTGTCGGTGCGATCGCTCTGCGACTGGTGCATCATCGATGTCGTCGACGGTGGAGAGGCCCGGCCCGCGGCCTCGGCTCACAGCGATCCTGCGAAGCAGCCTTTGCTCGCGGAGCTACGACGGCGATACCCTCCTGGCCGGGATTCGCCCCACCCGGCGGCCCGCGTCCTCGGGGACCGCGAGCCGCTCCTGCTCCCCGAGATCTCCGACGAGCTCCTCCGCAGATACGCCGAGGACGACGGGCACGAAAGGCTCCTCCGCGAGCTCGGGACGCATAGCTCCATCACCGTGCCGCTCGTGACGCGGGGACAGCCGCTCGGGGTGCTGAACGTCGTCTCGTCCGTGCCGGGGCGCCGCTACGGGGAGGCAGATCTCGAGCTCGTGCAGGAAGTTGCGCGCCGGGCGGCGATGGCGATCGACAATTCGCGGCTCTACCGTGCCGCCCAGGAGGCCGTCCGGATGCGGGACGAGTTCCTGACGGTGGCGACGCACGAGCTCAACACGCCGATGACGTCGCTCACGCTCACGCTCGAGGCGATGGATAGGGCCATCCGGTCGGGTCGGATCTGGGATCCGCAGGCCATGGGCAGGCAGGTCGACCGCGCGCTGCGGCAGGGAGCGCGCCTGACCCGCCTGAACAGCGAGCTCCTCGACGTCTCGCAGATCGACGCGGCTCGGCTGAGGCTCAGCGTCGCCGAGGTCGACCTCAGGGAGGTCGCCCGCGACGTGCTCGCGCGACTCAGGCTGGATCTGGAGCGTGCCGGGTGCTCGGCCTCGCTCCTGGACGGCGCCCGGATCGTGGGCCGATGGGATCGCTCTCGCGTCGATCAGATCGTGACGAACCTGCTCGCGAATGCGATCAAGTTCGGCGCGGGCAAGCCCATCGAGATCGTCCTCGGCGAGGAGGCCGGGATGGCGTGGCTCTCGGTCAGGGATCACGGGATCGGCATCGATCCGGCGCGCCAGGAGTGGATCTTCGAGCGCTTCGAGCGCGCCGTGTCCAACCGGCACTACGGCGGACTGGGGCTCGGCCTGTACATCAGCCGCAGGATCGCCGAGGCGCACGGCGGCTCGATCCGCGTCCAGAGCGCGCCCGGCGCCGGCGCCACGTTCATCGTCGAGCTGCCGCGCGCCGGGCCGCCGCGCACGGTCGATCCGAGCGTCCTGCCGAGCTGAGCGCCGCCGGCAGGGGGCGGGCGGGCGCCGCGCGCCGCCTCGATCCGGCGGCCCGGGCTACGCGACGGCGCGGTCCAGGTGGGCGGGCGCCCCCGCCCGCGACGGGCGGAGCTCGACCTTCACCCACCCGGCGTCTCGCCGATCGAAGGCCTTGTAGGCGTCGATCGCCGATTCCAGGGGCGCTTTCTTGGTGAGGATCGCGGTGGGCTCCACCTGCCCCGTCTGCACGAGGTCCACGAGCTTCGGGATGTACTTCCTGTGATTGCAGTTGCCCATCTGGAGGGTGAGGTTCTTGTTCATGGCCTCTCCGATGGGGAAGGTGCGCGACGTCTGCGGATAGACGCCGATGACGGCGATGGTCCCCGCCTTGGCCACGCACCGGACGGCCCACTGCAGCACCTGCGACGGCCCGTCGCCGGCGCGGAAGGCGTCGCCCGTGGTCCGCGCGTCGGGGGCGATCTGCTTGACCTCGAGGTCGAACGCCTTGGCCTGCTGCTTCGCCTCCTTGTGGGCGGGGCCTTCGTGCGGGCGCTCGGCGTCGACGCCCACGGCGTCGATCGCCCGGTCCACGCCGATGCCGCCGGTGAGGCGCAGGATGGCCTCGATCGGGTCCTCGGCGGAGAAGTCGACGGTCTCGGCGCCCTGCTCGCGCGCCATCTCGAGGCGGTCGGGCACGCGATCGACCGCGATGATGCGCCCCGCGCCCATGAGCTTGGCGCTCGCGATCGTGAACAGGCCGACAGGGCCGCAGCCGAAGATCGCGACCGTGTCGCCGGGCTTGATCTCGGCGAGCTCGGCGCCGAAGTACGCCGTCGGGAAGATGTCGGAGAGCAGGATGGCCTGGTCGTCGCTGACGCCGTTCGGCAGCTTGACGAGGCCGACGCCGGCGAACGGGATGCGCGCGAGCTCGGCCTGCAGCCCGTCGAACGGGCCCGATGCGGCGGGGCCGCCGAAGAACGCCGTGCCCGCGTGCTTGCCGTTCGGGTTCGCGTTGTCGCACTGCGCGTAGTACGCGGCGCGACAGTACGAGCAATAGCCGCACGCGATCGTCGAGGGCACGACGACGCGATCGCCCTTCTTCAGGTTCCGCACGTCGGCGCCGAGCTCCTCGACGACGCCGACCGCCTCGTGGCCGAGGACCGTGCCCGGCACCATCCCTGGCATCGTGCCGCGGACGAAGTGGAGATCGGTCCCGCAGATGGCGCTCGCCGTGATCCGGACGATCGCGTCGGTCGGCTCCTTGATCTTCGGCTCCTTGACGTCGTCCATCCGGATGTCGCCGATGCCGTGAAACACTACCGCCTTCATGGGTTCTCGCTTTCTCCCTTCAGGGGGGCGGCGCGCCGGCCGGCCGAGAGGCGCAGGCCGCCGCGCTCTGCAGAGATGCGCCGAGGTTCTGGACGCCGCGTGTCCGTGCCGATCCCGTGCCAGCCTGCGCGTGCAACCGCGGCGCGGAGCTCCAACAGAAGCTGCAGCAACCGCGGTGCCAGCGGGACATCGCCGGGAGATCCGGCCCCAGCGCGCTGCTCGCATCCGCGGCGCGCTGCTCCTCGGGCGGCGGGGCGAACGTGACAATCTGCCCCGTCCGGGGCCGCTCGCCGCGGGCGAGCCCCGTTATCCGGGCTCGCCGCCCTGGATAACGGGTCTCAGCCATAGGCGGCCTGTCCGATAGGAGGTCAAGCGAGCCGCGCCGCTGGCCGCTCCCCGCGCCCGATACGGCCGCTGGGCCGACGCCGTGGCATCACCGCCCTTCGCGCCGCCCATCCGCGGCGTTCCCCCGCGCAGGCCCCGCGGCGTACCGCGCGATCGCGCGCCGGACCGGGCCGCGATCGGCGCCGCCGGCGCGCACCGGATCGGCCTCGCCGACAAGGACCGACAGCGCGCGCGCCTGCGTCGTCGCCGCGGCCGCGAGGGCGCGATCGCCGTTCCGCGCGGCGAGCGCCGAGAGCCGCCGCGCGACGCCGAGCGCCGCCGGCAGGGCGCCCGCCGCCACGTACGCGGCCGCGAGCTCCTGGAACAGCCCGCCGTCGTCGCCGCGGAGCGCCGCCGCCGCTTCCAGGTCGGCGATCGCCTCCTCGCGCCGCCCCTCGCGCGACCGCAGCGCCGCCCTGGCGCGGTGGCCCTCGACGAAGCCGCTCACGTGGTCCAGCCCCACGGTATACGCGCGCTCCGCCTCGCGCGGATCGCCCGCCCGCTCGTACAGCGCGCCCAGCCCGAGGTACGCCGGGCCGTAGGTCGCGTCGAAGCGGACCGCCTCCAGGTACCGCTGCAGCGCCACGTCGGCCTCGCCGGCCGCGGCGCGAGCCTCGGCCTGGCGCGTCAGCTCGGCGGCCTGGGCCGTCGCCCAGCCGACCCCGTCCGCCCGGGCCGGCGCGGCCCCGTGGAGCAGCGCCGCGGCCAGCGAGGCGGCGGCGAGGGCGCGCGCTCGGCGGCGCGCGCCCCCCGCATCTACGCACCGCGCCGCGCACACAGGGCCGAGCGTACCGGCGCCCGGCCCGTCGAGCAAACGGACGGCTGCTCCGGAAGGCAGCCGCCCGGCGCGAGTTCGCGTAGGATGCGCGCTCATGGGTGAGGATCTGCGCTTCCCGGACGGGTTCCTGTTCGGCACTGCCGCCTCCGCCACACAGGTCGAGGGGCACTGCGCGCAGAGCGACTGGGCCGCGTTCGCGCGCGAGCCGGGGCGCGTCCGCGGCGGCGACACGCCGGACGACGCGTGCGACCAGCTGCACCGCTTCCGCGAGGACGTCGCGCTCCAGGCGCGGCTCTGCATGGGGGCGCACCGGCTCTCCATCGAGTGGGCCCGCGTCGAGCGGGAGCCGGGCGAGTTCGATCCCGCCACGTGGGACCACTACCGGGACGTGCTCGGCGCGCACCGGGAGGCCGGGATCACCCCGATGGTCACCGTCCACCACGTCACCCTGCCGCGCTGGGTCGCGCAGCGGGGTGGCCTGCTCTCGCAGGATCTGCCGGCGCTCCTCTCGCGCTTCGCCGAGCGCGCCGTCGAGGCGCTCGGCGACCTGTGCCAGCTCTGGATCACCATCAACGAGCCCAACATGCTCGCCCTGCAGGCCCACCTGCTCGGCGTCTGGCCGCCTGCGCGGAGCTCGCCCGTCGAGGCGGTGCGCGCCCACCAGAACCTCTTCCGCGCCCACGCCGCCATGTACCGCGCCATGCACGAGGCCGCGGGCCGGCGCGGGCATTCCATCTCGGTCGGCGTGGCGCACCACCTGCGCGTCATCGAGCCCGAGCGGTTCGGGCGGCTCGCCGACCGCATGTGGGCGGCCCTCTTCGAGCGGCTGTTCAACGACGCCTTCGCGCGCGCCGTCTGCGACAGCGGCCTGCACGACTTCTTCGGCGTGAACTACTACAGCCGCGACCTTGTCCGCTTCTCGCCGGCGCACGCGCGCGCGGGGTTCCTCCGGCGGCTCGTCCCCGAGGGGGCGGAGGTCAGCGATCTCGGCTGGGAGATCTACCCCGAGGGGCTCGGCCACGTGCTCGACGCCTGGTGGCCCCGCGCCCGGGTCCCGATCTACATCACGGAGAACGGCATCGCCGACGCCGACGACGACCAGCGCCCGCGGTTCCTCGTGCGGCACCTCGCGGAGGTCGCGCGGGCCATCGAGCGCGGCGTCGACGTGCGCGGGTACATGCACTGGTCGCTGCTCGACGGCTTCGAGTGGGCCGAGGGGTACGCCCCGCGCTTCGGGCTCGTCGAGGTCGACCGCGTGACCCAGGAGCGCAGCCCGCGGCCGAGCGCCGAGCTCTACGCCCGGATCGCGCGCGCGCGCCACATCGACGCCGACGGCCCCGGCGGCGCGCGGAGCGAGCGCGGCGCCGCGCCCGCGTGATCGACGGCACCGGAAAGGCAGGAACGATGCGCATCGCGCTGCTCTACCCACCGCCCTGGAAGATCCCCGCGCCCGGGGAGGCGCTCGACGCGAGCGGCGACGGCCCGCCGGCCGAGTACCGCGAGGGCGATCTCGACCCGGACTTCCACCAGACCCCGTACGGGCTCTTCTCGCTGGGCGCGCAGGCCATCCGCGCGGGCCACCAGGTGAAGGTGCTGAACCTCTCGTCGTACCCGTTCTCGCAGGTCGAGCGGGTCGTGCGCGAGCTCGGCGCGGACGTGTTCGGCCTGTCGTGCTGGACCGCCAACCGGCGCGGCGTGGCGCTCACCGCCCGGTGCATCCGGCGGCTCCACCCCGGGGCGCACATCGTCGTCGGCGGCCCGCACGCGACCCCGCTCGCGGCCGAGATGCTGCGGCACCACCCCGAGATCGACACGGTGACGCTCGGCGAGAGCGAGCACTCGTTCCTCGAGCTCCTCGAGCGCCTCGAGGCCGGCCGCCCCGCGCTCGGCGTCGCCGGCACGGCTTACCGCGTCGACGGCCGGGTCGAGCTCGGCCCGCCCCGGCCCGCGATCGAGGAGCTCGACGCGCTCGCGTCGCCGCACGACCACTTCGCCACGCACATCGTGATGACCTCGCGCGGCTGCGCCTGGGCGTGCACGTTCTGCGGCGCCGAGGCGACCTGGGGCCGCGGCTTCCGGGGCCAGTCGGTGCCCTACGTGCTCGACTCCATCGAGGCCGCCGTGGCGAAGCTGCCGGTGAAGATGGTCCAGATCAAGGACGACACCTTCACGACGAACCGGAAGCGCGTCATCGAGATCTGCCGCGGCATCCGCGATCGGAAGATCTCTTTCCTGTGGAGCTGCGACACGCGCGTCGACGTGCTCGGCGAGGAGCTGCTCCGCGAGATGCGCCTCGCCGGCTGCCAGCGCCTGAGCCTCGGCGTCGAGTCGGGCTCGCCGTCCATCCTGAAGAACATCGACAAGAAGATCACGGTCAAGAAGATCATCGAGTCGACAGAGCTCGCGAAGAAGTACGGGATCCAGGTCCGCTACTACATGATGCTGGGCAACCGCGGCGAGACGGCGGAGACGTTCCGCGAGACGCTCGCGTTCCTGGAGGCGGCGAGGCCGCACCAGTATATCTTCTCGTGCCTGTCCATCTACCCCGGCACGCGTGACTTCGACGACGCCGAGGCGGCGGGCTGGCTGGAGCGCGACGTCTACTTCCGCGGCGACTTCCAGGAGCTCAAGACGCCGTTCGACGCCTCGGAGGAGGACACGGCGCTGATGAGCGCCTGGTTCGAGAAGAACAAGGGGCTGCGCGAGGTCTACCGCGAGGGGGTGGAGGAGCGCCTGGCGATCCTCGAGCGGCTCGGCGATCACCACGCGGCGCACCTGGAGCTCGGCGTAGCCTACCTCGACGCGGGGCGGCTCGACCTCGCGGAGCGGCACGCCGCGCGCGCGCTGGAGCTCGGCCATCCGCTGCCGGGGCTCGCGCTCAACGCGCTCGCGTGCGTCGCGGCGGGCCGGCGCGACTGGCAGGCGATGCAGGACCACTTCACGGCGGCGGCGAAGCGCGACCCGCAGCACGCCGTGCTCATCCGCAACGTGCAGGCGGCGCGCGCGTGGTTCGCGAAGGGCGGGCCCGGCAAGGGGCTCCCGCTCGATCTCGTCGCGCGCTGCGACTTCCAGCTCCTGGAGCGGACCGCGCAGCCGGCGCTCCCGGGGCCGCTCCCGGAGGACTTCGCGGCGTGGCCGCAGGCCGTGGCGCGGCCCGCGCCTGCGCGTCCGGCCGAGGCGGGCGGACGCGACGTGGCAGCGCAGCGAGGGCGGCTCCGGGTGCTGCCGTCGTAGCGCCGGGCGGCGCGGCGCCCCGGTTCCTCCGGCCCTCCCGGCGTGCTACCCGCCCTTCCATGTCGACGAGCACAGACCATGGCCGCCCCGGCGCCGGCCCGGAGCCGGCGGCGGATCCACCGCTCCAGGGCGCGAAGGCACCGAGCCACGCCGAGCGCTGCCGCACGCTGGCGCAGCGGGCCCGCGCCGCCACGCTGTGCACGCTCGCGCGGGATCCCGCCGGCTATCCTTACGGCTCGCTCGTCGCCGTCACCGTGGACGCGCACGGGCGCCCGCTGCTGCTGCTCTCGGCCCTCGCCGAGCACACAGGCAACCTCAAGGTCCGCGCCGAGGCGTCGCTGCTCCTCGCCGAGCCCGCCGAGGGCCTGGCCGACCCGCTGGCGCTCGGCCGGATGACCCTGATGGGCCCGTGCCGCCCGCTCGAAGGCGCGGAGGCGGCCGCCGCCCGGACGAGCTTCCTCGCGGCGCACCCGCGCGCGTCATACTACGTTGATTTCACTGACTTTTCTTTCTACCGGCTCGACCCGGTGTCGATCCGCTACGTCGGCGGCTTCGGCCGCATGTCCTGGGTCGAGGCCGACGCGTACGCGGCCGCCGAGCCCGATCCGCTCGCCGCCGACGCCGCGGGCATCCTCGAGCACATGAACACCGATCACGCCGACGCGGTCCTCGCATACGCGAAGGTCCTCGCCGGCATCAAGGACGCCACCGGCGCGACGATGACCTCGGTCGATCGTTACGGCTTCGAGCTGGATGTCATCACGCCGGCGGGGCCGAAGGCGGCGCGCCTCCCGTTCGGCGCGCCGGTCTCGGCGACGGACGAGGTGCGGAAGGCGATGGTGTCGCTGGTGCGCGAGGCGCGCGGCCGCACCGCCTAGCGGCGCGCCGCGCGGGCGCCGTCCTGCCGCCGGCGCGGGGGAGGCCGCCGTCCGCCATGGCGGCGCCAGCCCCGAAGCGCGCCACGCCCCGCGGCACCCGGCTGATTTCGGCGACTCGCTCCCTGGTACGCGATCTGCCGAGGTCGCGCTCCATGGGAGATGCCGACATCACGTTGCGCCACATCGCCCGGAGGTGCCCCGGCGACCTGACGCGCGCCTTTGTCCCCGAGGGCACGCCGGTCGAGGTCCTCGGTTGGATAGACACGCAGGTCACGAAGCTCGAGCGGCGCCTCGACAAGGCGCTGCGCCTGCGCGTCGGCGCCGAGCTGCGCGTGCTGCACGTCGAGTTCTGCTTCGCGTGGCGCGACGACGTGCCCGACCAGATGTTCGAGTACCTCGGCTTCCTCTTCGCCGCGCTTCGGCGCGAGGCCCCCGGAGAGCCGGTGCCGCCCATCGAGAGCGTCGCCGTGGTCCCCTCGGGCCGCAGGCAGCGCCTGCCCGCGACAGGGACGCGCCGCACCGCCTGGCGCGAGCGGCAGTTCAGCGGCGCGCGCTTCCGCATCGACGCGGTCTACCAGCGCACGGTCGCCGAGCTCAGGGCGCGCGGCAGCGTGTTCTGGCTCGTGTTCGCCCCGCTTGCCCGGGACGCCACCGCCGCCGCGATGCGGGAGGTCGTCGCGGAGATCCACGCGCGGGTGGCGACCGGCGAGGAGCGGGTCGAGTTATATACAGCGCTCCTCGTCATGGCGGCCATCGACCCCTGGGGGCACAATCTGCGGAAGGAGATCGTCATGCTGATGGACGACAGGGAAACGGAGAAGGACCTGCTCTGGAGCGTACCGTGGATGAGAGAGGCGCTCGACGAGCGCGTGCGGGAGGCCGAGCAGCAGGCCATCGCCCAGCTGCTCGGCCGCCTCTTCGCGCGGCGGGTCGGGCGCCGGCCCACTGCCGAGGAGGAGCGCTCGATCGTCGAGCGCGCACAGGCCATCGGGCTGGGCGATTTCGACGATGCCCTGCTCGATCTCGACGGCGATGCGCTGGTGCGCTGGCTCGCCGAGCCGATCCGCCGCTGACCCCAGCGCGATCCTGACGGCGACGCCCCTCCGGGGAGGCGCTCTGCAGCCCGTCACCCGTCGCGGCGCCGCGGGCCGCCCGACCTCCTCCCGACGCCACGGCGAGAGCGCCCCAGCGCGTGGTGGAGCCCGCTCTGGAGCGAGCTCAGCGTGACGATCTCCCGGAGATCGATGCCGATGCTCACCATCGTCTGCGCCACCTCCGGGCCGACGCCGGTGAGGATGACCTCCGCGCCGAGCAGCTTCACCGCCTGGGCCGCCCTGATCAGCGAGTCCGCGATCTCGGCGTCCACCACCGGCACGCCGGTGACGTCGAGGATCACCGTGACCGCGCGCTGCGCCACCACCCCCTGGAGCAAGCGCTCCAGCAGCTGCTCGATGCGCACCCGGTCGAGCCGCCCGACGAGGGGCATCACCAGGATCCCCGCGTCGAGCGGGATGAGCGGCGTCGAGAGCTCCCGGATGGTCGCCTCCTGCGCGTCGATCATCTGCGCTTGAAGCGCCGCGCGCTCCGCCTCGGCCCGCCGGAGCTCGGTCACGTCGTACCCCTCGGCGATCAGGAGGACGCTCTGGCCCAGCGTGTCGAGGATCGGCTTCATCTTGAGGTCGAGCGTCGCCACGCGCCCGCCGGGCCCGTGGATCTGGACCTCGCACGACGACGGCGCGCCCGCCGCTGCCCGGCGGACGCACTCCTTGATCCGCTCCCCTGCGCTCGCTCCGCCGACCCAGAACGGCGCCTGCCAGAGCGGCCCGCCGCGCGCTTCGCCCGGCCGCGCCCCGGTGAAATCGGCCATCGTCCGGTTGCGCTCGATCAGGTCCCCCTGCGGGGTGAGCAGGCCGATGAACATCGACGTCTCGTCGAAGATCGCCCGGAACTTCTGCTCGCTCTCGCGCAGCGCCTGCTCGCGCCTCAGCTGCTCCGTGAGGGGGCGCGAGAAGGCAGAGAAGAACTGCTCATCACCGCTCTGGACGAGGTGAGAGCTGACCTCGACGTCGATCAGGTGGCCGTCCTTGTGGCGGTGCCTCGCGAGGAAGCGGAGCGACCCCTTGGCCTTGATCTCCTCGATGACCATGACGACCTCGTGCGGCGGCCGCGGGTCGATCTCGCCGATGTTCATCGTCAGGAGCTCGCTCCGGTCGTAACCCACGATGCCGGCGAAGGATGGATTGCAGTCGAGGATCTCGCCGTTCAACCCGACGACGTGGAACCCCTCGACGGCCGCTTGCAGGATGAGCCGCGTCCGTTCCTCCCGGCGCCCCACCTGCTCATGGAGCCTGTCGATCTCCTTTCGCAATCCGGCGTTCTCCACCCGGAGCCGCTCGATGCTGTCCTGATCCGTCGCCACGTTCGCTCTTCCTTCCATCCTTCCGACCGCCCCCTCCCACCCCGCCGAGGAGCCGCTCTCCGCTCCCGCGCGTCTTCAGCGAACCAGGAAGATAGCCGATCCCCGCGTCACGCCGCGCGTTCGTCGGCTGCTCGAGCGCGTCGGACGCGCTCGACCGGAGCGGACGGGCTCGACACACGACCGCGCGTGTCGCGGCGTGCCGCGACGTGTCGCCGCGGCGTTGCGCCCATGACATCAGCGCGCGACGCGCCTGCGCGATACGAGCATGCGCCCTCGGCCTCAGGCCCTCGGCCGGCGCCGGAGCGCGAACGTGCGATGCCCCTCCTTGCCCCTGACGCTGCCCGTGACGCCCACGATGAGCCTGTCCCCGGGGCGCGATCCCGCCCGGGCGCGGGCGCCGTCGCGCTGAGGTGGCTCGGGGTCGCCATCGCGGCGGCGGCGCTCTGGAGCACGCTGCGCGGCGCGGATCTCCCGAGCGTCGCGGCGCTCATCGCCTCGGTGGGGGCGCCGATGATGGCGCTCGCCCTGGTTCCCAACCTCGTCGCGCGGCTCTTCCAGGCCGAGGCGAGCCGGCGCGTCTTCGACACGTGCAACCCCGCGTCCGGGCGGCCGGCGCCGTTCTCCCGGTACCTCGCGCTCACGCTGTCGACCGAGGCGCTCAACATGAGCGTCCCCGCCGGCGCTGCCCTCTCCGAGTCGGTCACGTTCTATCTGCTGCACCGGTGGTGCGGGACCCCGGGGCCGCAGGCCGTCGCCGGCATCGCGGCGCGCAGGGCGCTGATCGTCCTCGCGAACGCCGCCTACGTGGCGATCGCCCTCGCGCTCGGCTTCGGCCACCTGGAGCGCGCCTCGCGCCCCCTGATCGGCGGGCCGGGGCTCCCGTGGCTCGTGGTCCTCTCGGGGCTCGGCCTGCTCGCCGTGGCGCTCGCGCTCGCGGGCGCGCTCCTCTCGGGGACGGTCGCGTCTCGGGTCTTCGCGTGGCTCAAGCGCCTGCCCGGCCAGCGCGTGAAGGCCTATATCGACGCGAGGGCCGCGGCCTTCTCCGCGACCGACCGGCACGCGGCCGCGCTCGGGGAGCGCCGCCCCGCGCTCGCGGCCGCGGCGCTGCTGCTGCTCGGGATGTGGCTCGCCGAGGGCGCCGAGACGTACTTCTTCCTCCGGCTCCTCGGGGTCGACGTCTCGCTCCCCGAGGTCCTCTCGTTCGAGGTCGTCCTCGCGCTCCTCCGCGCCGCCGCCTTCATGGTGCCTGCCGGGCTCGGCGTGCAGGACGCCGGCTATGTCGCCTTCCTGACCGCGCTCGGCGTGCCCGCCGCCGCCACGGTGGGCGCCGCCTTCGTCCTCATCAAGAGAGCCAAGGAGCTCGTGTGGATAGCGCTCGGCTTGCTCGTGTTCTTCGGCGGCCGGGCGGCGTTCCGCCCCGCGCCCGCCCCCATGGCGGGAAGCGAGGCGACGAGATGATGAGACCGCGACCTCTTCGTCCACCGCGGCGTCCGGCCGGAGAAGGTCGTCGTCACCGGGATACCGACCTTCTGACGAACCCCGCCTGAGAGGGAGCCTCGCTCCCTGCGCACGAACCCCGCCGTCCCTGAGCCGTTGCGAGGCCGCAAGACTCACATGGGGCGCGCAGCGAGGCAATTTGCCACACATCCGACGTCCGCTCGCCGGCTGAATTCCGGGGATTTTGGCCCAGGTGAAGTCGTTCGCCAGC
The DNA here is from genome assembly GCF_051521375.1 of Sorangium sp. So ce693. Classification (NCBI taxonomy): domain Bacteria; kingdom Pseudomonadati; phylum Myxococcota; order Polyangiales; family Polyangiaceae; genus Sorangium; species Sorangium sp. So ce693. Next base: position 6,326,913 of record NZ_CP150347.1, on the reverse strand, counting down.
GGCCACAGCCTGGGCACGCTTGCTGCCGTCGAGGTCGGTCATGTCGACCGAGCGCGAGGTGCGCGATGCCACAAAGACAAGACCCCGCACAGTCCAGCCAGACGTGGCGCCTTACGTCGTAGGGATCGGCGCTTCGGCGGGGGGACTCGAGGCGCTCGAGCACTTCTTCGAGAACATCCCGAAGGAGAGCGGGATGGCCTTCGTCGTGGTCCAGCACCTGTCGCCAGACTTCAAGAGCCTGATGGACGAGATCCTCGGGCGCCGCACCGAGCTGCCCATTCACCTCGTCGAGAACGGCATGCTGGTCGAGCCCGACCACGTCTATCTGATCCCGCCGAAGAAGGAGATGATCATCTCCGGCGACCGCCTCCTCCTGAGCGAGCGGGATCGCGACCAGGAGCTCGCGCTGCCCATCGACGTGTTCTTTCGATCCCTCGCGCAGGACTGCGGCCCGCGGGCGATCGCCGTGGTCCTCTCCGGGGGTGGCAGCGACGGCTCACGGGGGATCCGCGCGGTCCACGAGGCGGGCGGGCTGGTCGTCGTGCAGGACGTCGACAGCGCGCAGTTCGACGGGATGCCGAAGACCGCGCGAGACGCCGGTGTGGCCGACTGCGTCCTGCCTCCCCAGGACATGCCGCGCGTCCTCCTCGATCACGTGAGGTCCAAGGGGCGTAGCCCGGAGCGGGACGCGGTCAGGGTCGATCAGGGGATGAGCGCGGTTTACAGGATGCTCGAGGAGCAGTTCGGCATCGACTTCACGCACTACAAACCGAGCACGGTCACCCGGCGCATCGAGCGGCGGATCCAGCTCGCGCATACGGACGATATCGAACAGTACGTCAAGCGCTTGAGGAGCAAGTCGAGCGAGCTCGACGTGCTCTACCGCGATCTCCTCATCGGCGTGACGCGCTTCTTCCGGAACGAGGAGGCGTTCGGCATCCTCGAGAGCTCGGTGCTCCCCGAGCTCCTGCGCGCGGGGCCGCGCGACGCCCCGTTCCGCGTCTGGGTCGCCGGCTGCGCGACGGGCGAAGAGGTCTATTCGCTCGCCATCCTCCTCCACGAGCTCACCTCCCGGACCGGCCACCGCCCGTTCAAGGTCTTCGCGACCGACGTGCACCATGGATCGCTCGAGATCGCGACGCGCGGGCTCTACGAGGAAGAGGCGGTGGTGAACGTCTCCCCCGAGCGCCTCGAGCGGCATTTCATCCGGCGCGGACGCAGCTACCAGGTTGTCCCGGATCTCCGCCAGGCGGTGGTCTTCGCGCACCACAACGTGATCAAGGACGCGCCGTTCACGCGCGTCGACTTCATCAGCTGCCGCAACGTGCTCATCTACCTTCAGCCGGCGGTGCAGCAGAAGGTCCTGAGCCTCTTTCACTTCGCGCTCAACCGCGGGGGCGTGGTCTTCCTCGGGCCCAGCGAGACGCCGGGGCACCTCGCGCACGACTTCGAGATCGTCGACAAGCAATGGCGGATCTACCGGAAGTACAGCGACCGGCGGATGCAGGTCGAGCCCCGCTTTCAGCCGGCATCGACGAAGGCCCGGAGCGCCCCGCGCTCGGGGATCACCGCGCCCGTCACGCGCAACCCGGCGTCGTACCTGCTCGGGACCTACGACGCGCTGCTCGACGAGTTCATGCCTCCGAGCCTCCTCGTCAATGACACAGGGGAGCTCGTCCACGCGTTCGGCGGCGCGAGCCGGTTCCTGAAGGTCAAGGATGGCAGACAGGGGCTCGACGCCTTCGAGATGCTGGACGGCGACCTCAAGCTGGTGCTGACGGGGGGCCTCCGGCGCGTCGTCAACGAGCGCACGGCGATCGTGTTCAAGGGGGTGCAGGCGGAGGGCGGCGTCTACAAGATCACGATGCGCCGGGTCGAGAGCCGACGAGGCTCCTTGCCCCACGTCCTCATCACGTTCGACGCGATCGACGCGAACGACGGGGCGCCGCGCCGGGCGGCGGTGCCGGTGAAGGAGATCGACCTGGACGACGTGTCGCGCGAGCAGCTCGGCGCGCTCGAGGCGGAGCTCGGTTACACGAAGCAGACCTTGCAGGCGACGACCGAGCAGCTCGAGGCGAGCAACGAGGAGCTGCAGGCGGCGAACGAAGAGCTCCTCGCTTCCAACGAGGAGCTGCAGAGCACGAACGAGGAGCTCCAGAGCGTCAACGAGGAGCTCTACTCGGTGAACGCGGAGTACCAGCGGAAGATCGCCGATCTCACCGAGCTCGGAAACGACATGGAGAACCTCCTGTCGAGCACGGACATCGGCACCATCTTCCTCGACAGGGAGCTCAAGATCAGGAAATTCACGCCGCAGATCGCGGAGAGCTTCAACCTGCTCTTGCAGGACGTTGGCAGGCCGATCGAGACGTTCACCTATGCGGTCGACCACCCGGAGCTCACCGCGGATCTCAAGCGCGTGCTCGCGACGGGGGAGCGCGTGGAGCGCGAGCTGCGCGACCGGCATGGTCGCTCGTTCTTTCTTCGCATCCTCCCCTACCGGGCCAAGGGCACCATCGCGGGGGTCGTGCTCACGCTCATCGACGTGAGCGGCTTGAAGTCGGCGGAGGACGCGCTCTTCCACGAGCGCTATCTCCTGAACAGCCTGCTCCGCAGCGTGCCCGACGCGATCTACTTCAAGGACGCGCGCGGCCGGTTCATTCGCACGAACAACGCCATGGCGGAGCGCCTCGGCCTCTCCGATCCAGGCGAAGCGGCGGGCAAGACCGGCTTCGAGCTGCCTGGGTACGAGGCGGCGCTCGCCGTTCACAAGCAGGACGAGGTGGTGCTGCGGACCGGCGAGGCGCAGCATTACAAGCTGGAGAAGCGCGTGCGGCAGGATGGCGTCGTGGAGTGGGACCTCGTCACGCGGCTCCCGCTCATCGACGCGGCGCGCCACATCGTGGGTATCATCGGGATCTTCAGGAGCGTCACCGCGCAAAAGCGGTCGGAGGAGCAGATCAAGGACGCCGTGCGCAGGCGCGACGAGTTCCTCGCCATGCTGTCGCACGAGCTCCGCAACCCTCTTGGCGCGATCGTCCACGCCACGGCGCTGCTCAAGGAAGACTGCTCCGCGCCTTCCGGCGCGTCCGGGATCGACGAGAAGATCGTCCAGATCCTCGAGCGTCAGTCCGCGCAGATGGCGCGCCTGCTCGACGATCTGCTGGAGGCGAGCCGCGTCACGCAGAACAAGATCGAGCTTCGAAAGCGCGTGCTCGACCTCGGCTCGGTGGTGAAGGACGCCGCCGACGCGGTCAAGAACCTCATGGACACGCGCGGCGTCGATTTCGCGGTCATCGTCGATCCCGAGCCGATCTGGGTCGAGGGCGACCCTGCGCGGCTCCAGCAGGTTCACGTGAACCTGCTCAACAACGCTGCGAAGTACACCTCGCGAGGGGGTCATGTCACGCTGGAGGCCAAGCGCGTGGACGGACACGCGGTGGTCCGCGTGAAGGACGACGGCGTCGGGATCCCGAAGGAGATGCTCGACACGGTGTTCGAGCTCTTCGTGCAATCGAGCCGCACCCTGGACCGATCGGCGGGGGGGCTCGGCGTGGGGCTCACCCTCGTCCGAGGCCTCGTCGAAAAGCACGGCGGCACCGTGAGCGCGCGGAGCGAGGGAGAGGGCAAAGGGTGCGAGTTCGAGGTGCGGCTGCCGATCTCCGAGCCGCCATCCGAGCAGGAGGCGGCGCGCGGCTCGCTTTCCGGGAAGCTCCCCAGGAGATCGCGCGTCGTCGTCGTGGAGGACAACGACGACGGCCGCGAGGCGCTCTGCGCGCTCCTGACGCGCGCCGGGTTCGAGTGCCATTCGGCGAATCACGGGATCTCGGGGATCGAGCTCATGGACGAGGTGCTCCCGCACGTGGCCATCGTGGACATCGGGCTGCCGGGGATCGACGGCCTCGAGTTCGCGCGCCGCGTTCGAGAGAAGCCCCAGCACAAGAACGTCTATCTGATCGCGCTCACCGGCTACGGGCAGCAGGGCGACCGCGAGAGGGCGCGTGGAGCCGGGTTTGACGAGCACATCGTGAAGCCCGTCGATCTCGGCACGCTCAAGCGGCTGCTCGCCGAAGGCGAGCCGGTGACGGGCGAGAGCGGCGCCTGAGGCGCTCGACCGACGGGCAGGATCAGGCGCCGCCGGCGCGGCTCGACGGTCGCGCTGGCCGACGCTGGCGAGCTGTCAGAGGCACTCGACGAGGCCGTCGTAGAGCGATCGGTCCGTTCCAGGGAGCGCCGCGTTGATCGCCCGACCTGACGGCGCCGAGAGCGCCTCGACGAGGTCGGTCACGGCGGTGTCCGGGGCGACGGGCATCTCGCAGAGGAAGATCCTCGCGTCCACCTCCACATCGCCCGTGGAAGGCACGACCTCCTCGTTGCTCGCGGCGAGGACCCACACGCAGCTCCCTATCGTCCCGGCGTGCTCCTCGACGGAGCAACGGAGTCGAAGCGGCATGTAGTTCGTGAAATCGCCTTCGCAGAACGTGTCGCCGCACACGACATCGAAGTCGTCGTTCAGCTCGCGGAGCAGCCCGTACCAGGCGTCGATCTCGGCCGAGCTCGTGAAGTACGACTCGGCGTCGACGAAGCTCTTCGCGCTTGTCGAGCTGGCCGGCGCCGCTGCGTCGTCGCGCTGCGGTGTGGTGCTCTCCGGTGGCTCCGGGGCGCCGCCCTGCGCTGCGGAGCAGGCGAGCGCGAGGACAGGGAGAAGCATGGACATGGCATGATGAACCGACATGGGTGCCTCCATCCGAGCGCGGCGCGTGACGCCGGCTCGGGCTAGCACGCCGCTTCCGGGCCTCGCGCCGTCCCGCAACGGCGGGACCAGCGCGAGGTCGGACCTCGCGGCGTTCTGGTAGGCACGTCGTGCGAGCGGTGTGCCGCGGCCTTTTTGCCGGATCTTCTGGCCCTCTCCGCGCTCCGGGACCTGGCGGCCGCCACCCGCGCCGCCAGTTCCGCCAGCTCGGGGCCATCGCGCGCGCGGCGATCAGATCAGGGCGGCTCCCGGCGTCGCAGCAACGCGCGTGATCGGGCGAGCCCCCGGCCTCACAGAGGGTGGTGTCGAAGCCAGGTCTCGAAGTTGGTGAGTGGAATGCCAAGCGCCCGTGCCGCCTCGGGCGTGGCCGGGCTGCCGTGGTGGTTCAGCCGCTCGTGCGGGCGCGCAATCGTGGGCATCAGACCCCGGGCGATGGCCTCGTCGGCCGTGAGCGACGGAGCTTCGATGGGAAGGTCGAGCGCACGGGCCAGGGCACGGGCAATCTCGCGCATCGTCAACCGTTCGCTCGCGAGCTCGAGCTCCACGCCGTGGAACCGTGACGGCTCCTGGACAGCGGCTGCGGCCGCTGCCCCGATGTCCTGCACGGCGACCAGGGCCAGCTCCGTGTCAGGCGCGATCGTGGTGAGCAGGCGGTCCCCCGTGCCCCCCTCGAACATGATGGAAGGGCGGACGAAGTTCTCCATGAAGAAGGACGGCTTGATGAGGGTCCAGAAGCGGAATCCGGCGTTCTTCACAAGCTCTTCGGTGTACGCCTTGCTCTCCCAGTAGTTGCGTATATGGCCTCGCTCGAGCTCCCAGCCCGGCGCTCGCCGGTGGTGCGCGCCGGCTCCGGACACCGAGGTGTGGATGAACTGGGGCACGCCGACGGCCCGGGCTGCCTCGACGAGGTTCTTCCCCTGTATTCGCTCGGAGTCCGACTCGGGATCGGCCATGCTCGGGTGCTGCACGGAGAACACCGCCCGCGCCCCCTCGCAGGCGACGCGCAGCGAGCCGGGGTCGTCGAAGTTGCCCCGCACGAGGGCCGCGCCTCGAGCGCGCAACGCGATTGCAGGAGCCGCGCCAGGGTCACGAACGAGCGCACGCACGGGGACGCCTCCCTCGAGCAGCGCAGCGGCGACGGCCCCGCCTTGCCTCCCCGTGGCGCCGGTGACCAGCACCGGCTCGGTGGTCGCTTCAATGGACATGAGTTACCCTTCCCGAGGCGAATGAAGGCCTCGAATCACCCCCCAACCATGCGGCGCTCGAGCGGCTGCGACCAGCCGAGCGCGTCCACGTTGTTTGCGAAATCGTCCAGCCGGGGCCGCTCATGGACGCGCTGAGCGAACTCCTGTCCTCGGTTCGAGCGAGGTCGGCGTCGTGGGCTTGCCTCGACGCGAGGGCGCCATGGGGCGTCGCGCTTCGAGGTAGGCCTTCGGCCTTCTGCGTCCACCACGTGGTGAGCGGCGCGGCCTGGGTCTCGGCCGAGAACGACGGCCACGCGCTCGCCCTGGCGACCGGTGATGTCGCCGTGGTACCGCACGGCCGGGCGCATTCGCTCCGGGATCGTGCTGATACGCCGGTGGTCGCTTTCGAAGCGCTGCCCGGGGTCCGCGCGGGCGGTGACGAGCGCGTGTGGCGCCTGACCCTGGGCGGCGTGGGGACCGAGGCGAGGGTCACGTCGGCGCTCGTCGAGCTCGAGGATCCGTTCTCCGTCCCGATCGTGTCGTCGTTGCCGGCCGTGTTCCGGCTCGCGGGTGCGGGCGCGGGTCAGACGGCGCTCGTGGAGCACCTCCGTCTCCTCGCGCGCGAGATCGAGTCGAGGCCGTTCGGCTCCGATCTCGCGCTCGCCCGCATGGCAGACGTGCTGTTCATCCACGTGATGCGGGCCTACGTCGAGACGCTGGGCGACGAGCCTTCGCACTCGTGTCGATCGCTCGAGCTGGTGAGCGCGCTGCGCGATCCGGGCGTGGCCACGGCCCTGGGCCTGATGAGCGGCCGACCGGAGCATCCGTGGACGGTCGCCTCGCTCGCCGAGCAGGTCGGGCTGTCGCGGTCCGCCTTCGCTGCGCGCTTCACGAGCCTCGTCGGCGAGCCGCCGCTCGGCTTCCTCACGCGGATGCGCATGCAGCGGGCGACGATGTTGCTGCGCGAAGGCGCGACGCTCGCGTTGGCGTCTCAGCTCACCGGCTACGCATCGGAGGCCTCGTTCAGCCACGCGTTCCGACAATGGTCGGGCATGGCGCCGGGGGCCTACCGTCGCCAGCAGCACGTGCGCCAGACCAATCCACCAGCTGAGCCAGGCGCCCGGCCCCGAGCCGGGGGAGGCCAGGATCCGCCAGCCCGACGAGCCGCAAGGGCGTGAGGCGCGGGTAGGCGAGAGGCGACGGCAGAGGTGATTCCCCGTGGACGAATCGCGCCGGGACCGGCACGATGCCTCGCCATGGGACGACGGAAGGCGCATGCTGCGGCGATCCAGGATAAGGGGTGCGCGCCGGGCTCGACGCAGGCCAGCGAGGCGCCCGCCCTGCCGCTCGCCGCGCGCGTGATGGTCTGTCTCGGCGGTCGGGCGCGGAGGTGCAAGGTCCGATGCTGAAATGGCTGCTCGTCGGGCTCGTTGTGTTCCTGGTCTACCGGTTCGCGATGAAGCGGCCGCGTTACGATCGGCTGTTCTCGCCGGACCACCTGATCGAGCTCTCGCGCGGGGTCGGCCGCGCCAAGGAGACAGCGCTCAGGCGCGCCGGGGAGGGCCCGCCGGCGGACCCGTTCGCCGAGGGCAATGCGTTCATCACGTCTGCCGACATCGCCGTTGTGTATACAGTCGCCGAGGCCGGCAAGGACGGACGCGAGCACCACGTCTCGCTCTCGTTTCGCGGCGGCGCTCTCGCTCGTGCTGCCGCGGGGTTCCTTGCCGCGGCGCTCTGCCGATTGCTCGGCCTGGGGGAGATGCAGCGCGTGCTCGCGGTCTCGAACAGCGGCGTCTACCACCTGATCTTTCAGGTCTCCTCCGCGGACGAGGCAGGATTCGCAGCGCGATCCGTCCCGAAGCTCGACGATGCGTCTGCGCGGAGGCTCGTCGGCGTGGCCATGGAGGATCGGGGCCCGCTGCTCGCGCGCCTCGGCAAGCTCGACGTCAAGGTCCCGAAATGACGCTCTTGCTTCTCGACCTCTCCGCCGTGCGCTGACCGGCTGCGCCGTCAGTTGCCGTCGGATACACCCCATGAAAACCCCTGGGCCTCGATCGCGTCGAGCAGCGATGCCGTGGCGCGATGGGCGGCGGTCAGGGAATCGACCAGGGGGCGGGCGGTGGTCCACTGCCCTGCGTTGGCGAGGATCCTCTACTCGCAGTCGACGAACACGACGTCGTAGGCGATGGTCGCCGAGATTCCGGAGACGCTCACGGAGTAGGTGTTGCCGGCTTCAGGGTCCCAGCCGTTCGGCACGATGCGGATGGCGTTCGTGGAGCCGTAGCGCCCCTGGAGCGGCTCGACATCGACGGCCAGAGGGGCTCCGGCGCTCGTGATCGTCACCTCGGCGTTCTCGAGCTCGATGTCCTCGCTCTGGATCGACCAGCCGGTGTCGCTGAGCGTGCTCCAGCGGTCGCCGTACGCCTGAATCGGGAACACTCCGGGCGGAGGCCATGCCGTCCACTCCTTGCCTGCGCGCCCCGTCCCTCCGATGTTCTGCATGCAGGAGGCGCCGCTCTTCCCGGTGGAGCCGAGGCCGATCGGACCGAGATCGTTCGCAAGGATGATGCGCCGGTGGCCGAAGGTCGTCTCGTTCCCGGGGTCGATCAGATAGCCCTGAACGCTCGCAACGCCGGGGCCGCTCGAGATGTTGCTTGTCCTCGCGCCGTCCGCGCCTGTCTTCGAGTAGCACTTCCAGCTCTCCGGCGGCTCGTGCGAGAGCGAGTTGTTCGCGTCCATCATGAGCGCGCAGGCCTGGGCCTGAGCGTCGCGGGTGGGCTCGGTCACGACCGGGGGCAAGTCCGCCAGCCAGCGGTACAGGTTGAAGAGCCGGAGCGCGTTCGCTCGACCCTCGGCAGAGATGTCTCCCGGGTCGCACTCGGGATCGAGCGAGCCGCTCCACGTGCCTTCGCTCATGTCGGCCGTGTCGGCGTTGAAGCGCGCGCAGGTGCCCTCCGGCGAGCGATCGCCCGTCTCGGGCGTCGACCCTCCCGAACCCCCCGATGCCGCGCCTCCGCCCCCTGCGCCTGTGCTGACCGCTGACGACCCTCCCGTAGAAGTGCCGCCGGTTCCTTGGGCACTCGAGGCGTCCGAGCCCGAACCCGCACCGCCGCTGCTCGCGGCTGCTCCACCCGTCCCGCCCGACCCGCTCGCTGGCGGTGAGCCGCCCGACGAACCTGGCGTGCCAGGAGCGGCATCTTCGCTGCTGCAGGACGCGGCGGCCGCGACGAGGAGCGCCGTCGATGCGACGAGTCGAAAGCGAGTGAAAGCCGTTTTCATGATGAGAGAAGGAAATCCAAACGCCCCGGAAACGTCAAGCCCCGATTGCGGGACCTGCACCGGGTTGACAGGACGTCTTTCGACGCGATCCGCTTCCTTCCTGAAAGGAGGCGGGGAGCTCCCGGATCCATCGGTCGACCCGGGAGCTGAACGGTGAGTCCGTCTTACGCCGCAGATCGGCGACGACGACGGGCCAGCGCGCCAAGCCCTGCCACGAGCAATCCGACGAGCGCGCCGCCGGGCAGCTGACCCCTGGAGGCCACGTTGAAGCTGCACCCACCGTCGTCCGACGCGCTGTCGCCGCCTGTCGTGGTCGGATCGCTGTCTCCGGAAGAGGTGCTTCCACCCGCGTTGCTCGTCGAGCCGCCCGTGGTGGCTCCGCTGGTGCCTTGCGCCGCGCCTCCGGTGGTCGCTCCGCTACTAGTCGCTCCGCTGCTGGCAGTGCTGCCGCTCGCGTTGCCACCTGCGCCTGAAGTGGCGCCGTTTGCGCTGCCACCTTCGCCACCTGCGCCGGAGGCGCTGCTGCCTCCGCCCGACGCGTCGCTGCCGCCGGTGCCATCACCGCCGCCCGCGCCTTCTCCGGTGGACGGAGGGTCCATATCCAGCCCGAAGAAGCGCACGGCGTCGGCCCACAAGCCTCGCCCCGAGAGATCGTGCGGGGCGCCTTGCGCGGAGTTCGTCTCCAGGACGAGCGTCCCCGCAGCATTCGAGTAAGAGGCCCGACTCCAGGTATCCGAGGAGCCCTTGAAGCTGCTCGTCTTGCTGTCGGACTGACTCAGACCCAGGACGTTCGTCCACTGCGCGATCTCGGCAGGAAAATTCGGGTCGTAGTTGAGGGTGGTGTCAGCCGTTCCGTGCCAGAGCTGAATCCGAGGCCGCGCGCCCGTGAAGTTCGGGCTCGCCTTGCGCACGATGTCACCCCACTGGGCAGCGGTCCTGTTGGCAGGGGTCGTCCAGCCATAGGCGTTTCCTCCCGTCCAGGCGCCGGCGGGAACACCAGCCAGCACCGAACCCCCGGCGAACACGTCGGGGTAGGCAGCGAGGAGCGCGTTCGTCATGCAAGCGCCGGAGGACGCCCCCGCAGCGAAGACCCGGGTCGGATCGGCGTGGTGCTGTGTGATGGCGTACTGGACCATCTTGGTGATGGCCTCTCGCTCACCGCTGCGCGCGGGCGTTGCGTCAAAGCAGTTGCCGCCCGCTTGCGGAGTGATGATGAGGAAGCCGTGCTGATCCGCCAGACCCTGGAACCAGCCATGCGCGTTTCCTGCGTTACCGCTGCAGTAGTGCAGCGAGACCACGATCCCCGGCGAAGCGTCGACCTTGTCCGGGACGTAGAGGTCCATGGGCGTGTTCCCGCCGTAGTTGACCCGGGTCTGCCACGAAGCCGCCAATGACGGCGAGATCGCGAGCAATACAGTTGCGAGGGAAGCGGCGGCGGGCGCGACGAATCGAAGGGTGGTGGTCATTGGCTACCTCGCTATCGATATATCAATAACAGTCGACGAGTAGAGCAGAAATCACGACGGACCGAACTCCGAACTGTCGCTTCCGATCCTGATGTGAATTGCCGCGGTGCGGCTTCCATGTGTGAGAGCATTTGTATCATACTTTCAGGCAAGCCGAGGCGCGTAGTCGAGGCAAGCCACGATCGCTGGGCGAGGAGGTGTGTCATTTCGTAACAATCGGTCGGGGTGTGTCGTTTCGTAACAATCGGTGGAAGGATATGGAAGGGCCTGTCAGCGCCGCGGCCATCGCTGAAGATTAGGTCGTCGTCGCTCTGCTCCCGGCGGGTCGCGACGAGTCAGGGTTGAGCGACCGCGACAGGACAGCATGGGCCAATCCATGGCAGCGCTGCCCGGCCGAGGCCGGTGCAGTGGAAAATTGCATGAGTCTCTGACCACGGCGTGGCATAGTGGATGCCCTTCTGCTGCCCTGGCCTGCCATGTCGAGCCCCGACGAGACCACGATTGCCCCCGGGGATGTCCTCCTCGGCAAGTATCGCGTGGAGAGCGTCCTCGGACGGGGCGCCATGGGGCTCGTCGTCGCCGCGCGCCACCTCGCCCTCGACGAGCGCGTCGCGATCAAGGTGCTGTTGCCGAAGTACGTGCGCGATCCGGAGATCCTCCAGCGCTTTCTGAGGGAGGGGCGCGCCGCCGTGCGCGTTCGCAGCCAGCACGTCGTGCGCGTCGCCGACGTCGGCACGCTCGAGAGCGGCGCGCCGTACATGGTGATGGATCACCTCGAGGGGAGGGACCTCGCCGCCGTGCTCGCGGAGAGCGGGCGCCTCGCGGTGCCCGTTGCCGTCGAGCTCGTGCTCCAGGTCTGCGAGGCGCTCGCGGAGGCGCACGCGCAAGGCATCGTCCACCGGGACGTGAAGCCGAGCAACCTGTTCGTCACGCGGAACGCGGACGGTTCGCCGTGCGTCAAGGTGCTCGACTTCGGGATCTCCAAGATGACGCACGCGGAGGACCACGCGTTGACGCGGGTGGGGGGAGTGCTCGGCTCGCCCCTCTACATGTCCCCCGAGCAGCTCCGCTCCTCGAGCGACGTCGACGGCCGCGCGGACATCTATTCGCTGGGCGTCGTCCTCTTCGAGCTGCTCACGGGGCGGACGCCGTTCTTCGCGCAGGAGCTCGCGCAGCTTGTCTACCTGGTCACGCAGGGGGAGCCGCAGCGGCCGCGCGCCCTCCGCCCGGACCTCCCGGAGCCGCTGGAGCAGGTGATCCTCGCGGCGATCGCGCGCGATCGCGATCGCCGGTTCCCGACCGTCGCGGATCTCGCGCTCGCGCTCGTGCCGTTCGCCCCGCCGCACGCGCGCGCGGCGGCCGAGCGCCTCTTCGGCGCGCTGCGCGGCGCGCTCCCGGCCGGGACCCTGACGCCCGGCGCTCCTCGCGTGGCGCCGGCGGTCACGGCGGCCGGGGCGACCCTGCCCGCGGCGACCGTGCCCCTCGACGGGGGAGCGCTCACGATCGCGCCGCTCGGTACGACGAACCGCAAGCCAGCGTCGCGCGACAGGCGCGCCGCTTCGATCGCGATCGGGATCGGGCTTGCGGTCGTGAGCGGCGGCTTGCTCCTCTGGCGCCTTCCGGACCGGGCCCCGCGCGACATCGAGCGCGAGGCCGCGTCGGCGGCCGGCCCGCAGGGCGCGGCCCCGGAGCCGCGCCCCGCGCAGTCGAGCGCCGCGCCGGACGCTGCCGTCGAGCCTGCCGCCAGCGCCGCGCCGGACGCTGCGGTCGCCGCGGCCGCCGGTGCCGCGCCGTCCAGCGCCGCTCCCCGCGCGTCGGCCGAGGGGCCGCCGCCCGAGGCGCGCGCCACCGCCCCCGCCGCGCAGAAGCCCGCGAGGCCGGGCGGCTCCGCGCAGCCGGCGAAGCGCGGCGCGCCGCAGGTGAAGCGGCCCTCCAGCACCGACCCGTTCTCGCGCGATGTCTTCTGATACCTTCGCCGACACGATGACGCTGCCGCACACGAAAAGCCGACCGAAGCGCGGGCGCGCCGCGCGCCTCTGCGCGATCGGCATCGGCCTTGCGGCGGCGATCGCGGGAGGGCGCGCGGCGAGGGCCGAGGACAAGGCGGGCGCCGTGGCGCTGTTCCGGGAGGCGGGAGCGCTCGTCGACGCTGGCCAGGCGTCGCGCGCCTGCCCCAGGTACGAGGAGAGCCTGCGCCTCTACGACAGCGTCAACACCCGCTATTTCCTCGCCGATTGCTACGAGCGCATCGGCAAGATGGCCTCCGCGTGGGCGCAGTTCCTCGAGGTCGCCGCGCGGGTGCACGCGAGCGGCGACCGCGTGAAGGAGGCGAAGGCGCGCGAGCGCGCGGCGGCCGTCCAGCCGAAGGTCTCTCGCCTCTCGGTGGTCGTCGAGGCCGCGAGCACGCCGGGCCTCGAGGTGAAGCGCGACGGCACGCCGGTCGGCCCCGGCCAGTGGGGCGTGCCCATGCCGGTCGACGCAGGGACCCACGTGATCCAGGCGAGCGCGCCGGGCAAGCGGGCCTGGACGGCGCAGGTCGAGGTGAAGCCGGGCGGCGAGACCTCGACCCTCGTCGTGCGCGCGCTGGAGGACGACCCTGCATCGAGGGACGCGGGCGGCGCGGGGGATGGGCGCCGCACGATCGCGCTCGTCACGGCAGGCGCAGGGGTCGTGGGTGTGGGCGTCGGGGCGGCGCTCGGCTTCGCGGCGAAGTCGAGGTTCGACGAGTCGCGCCCGTTCTGCAACGGCGACCGCTGCGATCGGCGCGGCATGGACATCCGCGGCAGCGCCGTGGCGCGCGCGAACGTCGCGACCGTGGTCTTCGGCGTCGGCCTCGCGGCCATCGCCGGCGGCGGCGTGCTGTGGCTCACGGCGAAGAGCTCGACCCAGGGCGTGTCGCTCGGGCTTTCGCCCGCGGTGGGCGGAGCGCTCGTACAAGGCAGCTTCTGATGCGCTTCCAGGTGCTCTCGGTCGCTCTCTGCGCGTCGGTGGTGCTGAACGGGTGCGGCCTCGTCCTTGGCATCTCGCCCGGCGAGTACGACCCCGATCCGTTTGGCCTCGCTGGAGGGGCCGGGGGAGCCGGCGGCTCGGACGAGGGTAGGGGCGGCGCCGGCGGCTCGGGCGGCTCGGACGCGGAGCCCGAGCTCCCTGCCTGCACCGCGCTCCTCGACGATCTGGAGGACGGCGACGGCGCGATCGTCCGGTGCAAGGACCGCGTCGGCAGCTGGTACACGTACAACGACGGCACCCGGGGCGGCACGCAGACCCCTCTGCCCGGCCGCCCGTTCGTACCGGTCGCGCCCGGGCACGGCCCGAGCGAGTACGCCGCTCACGTCGCGGGGAGCGGCTTCGTCTCGAGGGGGGCCGGCATGGGGTTCGATCTGAACCTCGCCCCAGGGGGCGCGAAGCTCACCTACGACGCTTCTGCCTACTCGGGCCTGACCTTCTGGGCCAAGGCGGCAGCGCCCACGCACATCTACGTGAACTTCCCCGACCGCAACACCGATCGCGAGGGCGGCGTGTGCGAAGGCACGGGCTGCGGCGACCACTTCGGTGAAGGGATCGACATCACGACCGAGTGGGCGCAGTACACGGTCATGTTCGATATCCTCAGCACGGACGGCTGGGGTGTGCCTGCGCCCCCGGCCTTCGACGCTGCGCACGCTTACTCGATCGAGTTCCACACGGCGAAGTCGACCGTGTTCGACATGCTCGTGGACGACATCGCGTTCGTCCCGTGACGGTGATCCGACTCGGCCGTTCCCAGGTAGGTTATCGCGCCTGACAAAGCCTCCCGTCGCCAGGCGGTCGAGGGCTCAGGGCACGAAGCCGCCCCCCACCATCCTTCACCGTCGTGGTCGTGGTCGTGGTCGTGCCGGCGCCGCGTCACATCGCGGTGATCGCGATGTTGTCGACGAGGACCGGATCTCCGGTCGTGACGCGGATCTGCAGGTTGTTGTCGTCCGACGGCGGGGTGAACGACGCCGAGCAGGTGGTGCTCCAGGCGCTCGAGGGCGAGAAGCTCGTCCACATCACCTGGGCGCCGCCGCTCACGACGCGGAGCTCCGCCTGGGAAGACCCGCTCGCGGTGGTCCTGCGCGCGTCGAAGCAGATCTGGTACGGCCGCCCCGCGGCCAGCGCGAGCTGGCGGTTGCGCACCGGGTAGCCCGTCGCGCTCTGCGTCACGCGAACCGCCCAGTTGGGCGCGCCCGTCACCCGCCCGTCAGGGACCACCTGCGCCCGGCTCCCGTCGATGTCATTGCGCCAGTTCGTGCGCTCGTCGAAGGTGTCGAAGTTCATGACCGCGGTGCTCTTCACCACGCTCGGCGCGGACACGAGGATATCGGCGGTCCCGTACACGCCGAGCCCGAGCGTGAGCCCGTCGGACGGGGCGTTCACCTCGAACGTGTGCATCTGCCAGCCCGAACCCACGGTGTTCGCCACGTACTCGCCCCCGACCCACGTCGCGCCGCTCTTCAGCCCCACCCACAGCGAGCTCGAGTACTGGCTCGCCTGCGTGTAGGTCATGAGCGTGATCCGGTAGCTGCCCGCGGCCAGGTTCAGCTTGCCGTGCGAGAGCGCGTCGACATAGCCCGCGCCGGTCGTGCGGTTGATGCGCGCCCACCGGTTCGCCACGTCGAGGGTCGCGAGCGCGGTGAGGTCCCAGAGCGCGTTGCGGCGCTGGCTGTCGAAGCCGAGGTTGTACCAGTCGCGCCGGGCCTCGCCGCGCAGCCGCTCGAGGTCGCGCTGGATGTCGAACTCCCAGTCGAGCTCCTTGTCCGCCCAGCCGTAGTAGCTGGCCGGGGTGAGGCCGAGGCTCGTGACGAGCGAGACGTTGACCGTGGGGCCCTGGGCCGCGGGGTCGAAGCTCGGGTTGATGTACCCCCAGTAGAGCAGATCGCGCATCGAGAGCGCGTTGCGGCCCCAGCACCCGGCGGAGCACGCCGTGGAGAGCGGGGCGATGATCATCTTTCCGTTCGCCGCGTTGAAATGGGGCGAGCCGCTCATGCCCCCTTCTCCCCAGACGTTCATCTCGACGCCGGTGTTCGGCGCCGAGGACGGGGTGAACCAGTGCCCCGCGCCGGTGACGCTCGTGACCTGGCCGTTCGCGAACATGCGCGTGTCGAAGGGGAGGCTGCCGTTCTGCTGGTTGTTCGCCGAGATGCTGTAGATCTGCTGTCCGACGACGGGCGGCGACACATCGAAATCGACGTAGCCGTACTTGTCGCCCGGGTTCTCGCCGGCGGCGTTCGGCCAGCAGAAGAAGAGCACGCCGTCCGTGTCGTTGAACGTCTGCTCCATCGCGTCGCACGTGAAGGCCTCCGTGTCCGACGTGGCGGTGCTGCCGTTCCGGTACGTCCGGAAGGTGATGGTCGTCGGCCCGCCCCCGCAGTGGGCCGCGCTGAAGAAGACGTTCGGGCCGATCATCACGCCGTTGCAGTAGCCGCCCAGCGACGCCTCGGCGAACTGGCTCACCGCGATGTCCGGGTTAGCGGTGTATAGGCTTGCGGCGTTGACGATCCGCTGGTTCGGGCTGAGCGTCATCTCGGCGGCGAGCGCGCTCTCGGCCTCTCCGACCGGCTCATCGTCGAGCTCATCGACGCCGGCTGTCGCGGCGCAGCCGGTGGTGATCAGGATTCCGAGGAACGGTGCGGTGCGGAAGAGGTGCTTCGACATGATCGTCTCCATGGCTCCTGCGCTCTCGCGCGGCGCCGCGGCGCTGGTGGGCTGACACGCAGCGACGCGCCTGGGTCGCTGTGCGTTCGAGGCCCGGCCAAGCAATCGACGTACCGTCCGCGAACCGCGGAATTCGCGCTGCCTTTGGCGAGTTTGTCGCGCGGCCGTCGCACCGCGCCGCGCGGGTGTGGCCTGCGCGGCCACAGCTCGATCTGCAGCCCCAGCCCGAGACATCGAGCACGACGACGGCGTCGCGACGCGAGCCGTCGAGAGGGTCAAAGAGACGAATTCACTGAGCCTGCACGTAGAGCGAGAACGGGAAATTGCCCTCCCCGCCGACGAACGTCGCGTCAGGGACGTCGATCACGAATTCGTGCATGCCGGCGCTCGCGGCCCCCCACGGGACGATCCGGGTGTCGATCGCGTCGCCGGGGCACCAGTTGCTGAACGACTGCCACTCTGCGTTCGACCGCGGGGACCGCCCGTAGATGCCGTTGCCCTGGGTGTTGTACTTGCGAAACGGCTCGCACGACGTGCGCCCGGGCTTGTACTGCAAGGCCAGCTCGCCGTCGACGTACACGTAGTGCTCGCGGCGAATATACTCCTCGCCGCCCTCGTTGGCGCCGTGGTTCGACGTGATCAATACGAGCTGCGCGTTCTGTGTGTCTGCCGGCAGCTCGAAGCGGACGGTCTTGCGGGTCGTGCCGACCTTGTCGCTGGCGCCCGTCGCGTAATTGTTGAAATCTTCGCTGATCGCGAGCGGCAACAGGACGCTGAAGTCCTGGGCCTCCTTCGTGCTGTCGGTGTACAACAGCAGCGATCCGAGCTGCGTGTCATTGCGACCGGCGCAGCCGGGGACCTCGTCGTTCGCGGCGTAAGGCACGCCGAAGATGCCCAGCTCGAGCCAAACATCG
Organism: Sorangium sp. So ce693; assembly: GCF_051521375.1. NCBI lineage: Bacteria > Pseudomonadati > Myxococcota > Polyangiales > Polyangiaceae > Sorangium > Sorangium sp. So ce693. The sequence goes on along the minus strand of NZ_CP150347.1, from coordinate 6,309,641 downwards.
TGATCCGCCAGGAGGTCGGGGTCCTTCAAGATCGGTACGAGGTTGCTGGCCTCCCATTCGTAGGGGACCGTCGTCGGCTGCTTGTTCATATCCATGAACGGCGTGACGAACCGCGCGACCTCGATCCGGTCGACCTCGCCGGGAACATAGGTCTGGGCGCCCTTGGGGACCAGCGCCAGGTTGACCGAGCCGAGTCGGTCGTAGTTGTCGCACAGCGCTCCCACGACCACGCGGACCTTCAGGGTGGTTTGGACCTTGGCGAGCAGCTCGTCGGTCAACCTGGTCGCGACCAGCGAGTTGTTGTGGCGGATCACGCCGTCCGGGATCGGTTCGTCGACCGTCTCGGCGTAGCCGTCGTAGAACACGACGTTCTCCAGCACCGGGACCTCCTCGGGGTCCCGTGGCGGCACGCCTCCACTGCCGCCGCTGCCATCGCTGCCGCCAGCGCCTGCGCTGGTCCCGGTCGCTCCGCTCGTGCTCCCGGTGCTCTCGGAGGTCCCGGTGCCTCCGCCAGCGCCCACGTCAGAGGGCTGTTCCTCCGTGCACGCGGCGAGCAGGGCCAACGGACAGAGGCATGGGATCGCGCGACGCAGGGTGCGGCCGAAGGTCATGCGCCGCAGGTTACGCCGCCGCGCCAGTGTGGTGTAGACAAACCTGCGCAACCGGGTGAACTCGTTGGATCTGTTGGTCTTTTGGCTCAGTTGCAGGTGCCGCCCGGGTAGTTGCCCCTCACCTCGAGGGTGGCCGTGCCGGGTTCGATTTGACCGGCGATGTCCCAGGCCTGGCAGCTCGGAAGCGACGTATTGTCCGTGATCGAGAGCCTTTGGACCACGGTATCGAGCGAGCCGAGCGCCGCGATGTCCGTGAGCGCCGGATTTTGCGTGACCAGGAGCGAGGGGACCGAGGTCAGATTGTCGAGGCCCGAGAGGGAGACCAGTCGACCGTTGTCGATGATGTAGATGGTTCTGGTCGCGGCCTCGATCATTTCGAGTCCGACGAGATCGCTCAGGTTCGGATTTCTCATGACCCCCCACGACATCGAGGACGTGACTGTCGGGGTTGAGACCGGTGAGGCTCTGGAGATTTGCGTTGTCGGTGACGGAGAGCTCCACGTCGATCTTGGCGTTCTCGAGGCCCTCGAGGTTCGTTACGCCCGTTTCATGGATCGTAACGATGCCTGCTCGCGTCAAGTTGCTCAGGGTTCGGAGGGACGTGATGCTCGGCTGGTTGAGGATTAGAATGGCTCCGATGCTCGTGAGGTCCTGCAGGCCATCGATATTCGTGAGCGAGGCGTTGCGCTGCAAACAGAGCTCGTCGAACTCGACGCCCGCGAGCGCGTCGATGTTTTCGAGAGAATCGTTCTGGCTCACGCGAAGCAAGCTTATCTTGTTCATGTTTTGCAGGCCGGCGAGATCGCGGAGCTTGTCGTTGCCGTCGATGACCACCTCGACTCCGCGAGTGAGACCGTGGAGGCCGGCGATGCTCAGCAGCTCGCGATTCTGGCTGACGTGAAGCTGAGCGCGGACCTCGGTCAGTGACGACAGGGCGTCGAGGTTCGTGAGGGAGCCATTTCTGGCGATCAAGAAGCTGGCAGCTCGCTCCACGCGGAGACCGTCGAGGCTTTCGAGCGCCGGGTTGTCCCTGATGGCGAGCTGTTGCGCGTCCGTGTGGCCAAGGCCGTCCAGGCTCTCGAGCCGCTGATTCCCGATGATCTCGAGGTAGTTCGATTCCTCGACGTAGAGCTCGAGGCCGTGGAGAAGATCTCGCGCTGCGCCCCCGCCGCATCGGTGTAAAAATAGGCGTTCTGCACGGTCGGCACCGCGATCCCGAGCCCGACGGCCCCGAACAGCGGCCCCACGAAGCGCCGCCGCACGCGCGTGTCGAGGCTCAGATCGAACACGAGCCGCTCGTGGCGGAACCTGCTCGGCACCGCGAGCCCCTCGACGCGCAGCGATCCGAGCATCGCGCCAGCGCAGCCCGAGAGCGCCGTCCTGCCGCGCGCGATCTCGATGGGGCACACGGACAGCCTCCCGTAGGCGAGCGAGAACGCCGGCGATCCGGGCGCCTCGCGGACGTCCGAGCTCATCCGCACCCACGCGAGCGATGAGGTGCGCGGTCCGGCGTCGGCAGGACGATCGAAGGTGCCCAGCGCGGCCCCGACGAGGAGCGCGAGCGCCGCGGATCTCATGTCAGGATCTCGACATACCCGTCCGTTCCATGCACGCGGATGCGTTGTCCATCCCTGATCAACCTGGTTGCATTCTCCACGCCGACGACGGCCGGCAGGCCGTATTCCCGGGCGATCACCGCGCCATGGGTCATCAGGCCCCCCACCTCGGTCACGAGGCCCTTGATGGACACGAACAAGGGCGTCCAGCTGGGGTCGGTGAAGGGGGTGACCAGGATGTCCCCCGGCTCCAGCTCCGCGTCGGCCATGTCCAGGAGGACGCGGGCTCGTCCCTCGACGACGCCCGACGAGACCGCCAGGCCGACGATCGCTCCGGCGGGGAGATCGGCTCGTCTGTGCGCAGCTGCCACGACCTCCCCGTCGGACGTGATGACGAGCGGCGGCGACAGCTTCTTGTGGAGCGCGTGTTCCGCTCTCCGTTTGCCGACGAGCTGGTCGTCCAGCCGATGGGTGCGCACGACCTCGCGGAGCTCGTCGAACGTGAGGTAGTAGATGTCTTCGGCGTCGTGGATCACGCCGGCCTGCACGAGCCGCTCGGCTTCTTGCAGCAAGGCCTGCTTGTAAACGAAGTAGCGATTGACGAGGCCGTACTTCGGATACTCGCGATAGCCGATGAAGTTCCGGAGCCGGTCGATCATCCGCTGGGCCTCGCTGGCCTTCTGCTCCCCGTCCGGCAGCTGCCTCAGCCGGTCGAGCAGCGCTCGCGCTCGCTGCGAGGCCTCCTGCCGCCCCTGCTCGAACCTCCGCGCGCCGGCGCGAGGCTCGAAGTTCTTGATGTTGCTCAGGATCAAGGGGACCAGGGTCGCTGGCTCCTCGCTCCAGCGGGCCCTCGTGATGTCGATTTCCCCCGCACATCGCATACCGTATTTGTCGAGGTAAGCCTGGATGGCGTCCCGGGCTTCCTTGCCGCCGTCGAGCTCGACCAGCTCATCCAGGAAGCCATCGTGCTTCACGCTCTGCAGATGAGCGACGACGTCCGGATAAGGACGGATCACGTCGGCGACATCCAGCAACGCCAGGCCCATCTCCGACGTGATGTTGTTCGACACGGACTGGGAGAGCGTATCCGCGACGCTCTTCTCGCCGAGCCACGCCATCATCTTCTCGTTGATCCACGATGAAGCGTTCATGCCCGCCATGATCACGCCCATGCTCTGCGGACCGAACATGGCCACGCTCCGTCGCTGGATGTCCTCCTGGATGAAGTCGAATAACGCCGTTCCGGTCTTGGTCCGGATGTCGCGCTTCAGCTCCGCCAGCGCGGCCTGGGTGCGCTCGATCAGCTCCGCCACGATCGCCGGGTCGTCATCGACCTGCGCGTCGAAGCGCCCCGGCGCCTGCTTGCCCTGGCCGGGGCGCGAGCCCGTCGGCTCGTCGGGCAAGGGCTCGATGAAGTCTCCCCGCTCGATGATCGTCGAGAGGGCGTCCCTGAGGGGCGGATGGGAGCGCCCAAGGAGATCCAGGAGGGCGTCGCGGCTGGCCGGTGAGGCCAGCTGCTTCGTGGGATCGACGAACAACCTGCCGCCCGCCGCGAGCATGCGGCCACCCGAGGTCAGCTGGAACAAGGACAGCCCCAGGGGCTTCATCGCGTCGGTCATCATCTGTTGATGGCCGACGGAGATGTAGACGTGGTTGCCTCGATCACCGGCTTCGGGGATGGGGTACAGGGTCGTGATCGGCCGGCTCTGGACGATGTGGAGCTCCTCCTCGACCAGGCACCACTCGATGTCCTGCGGGTGGCCGAAATGCCCTTCGATCTGCCGGCCCAGGCGCTCGAGCCGCAGGATCTGCGCGTCCGTCAGCACCTGCCCGTCCTGCCGCTCGGGCTCGATCGCCCGCTCTTCGGTGCCGCCCTCCTCCAGGGCACGCGTGGCCAGCGTCTTTCTGGCGATCGCCTTCTCGATGATCTGGCCGTTCCGCACCTTGTAGCGATCGGCGCTCGCCAGGCCGGCGACGAGGGCCTCCCCCAGGCCGAAGCCAGCCTCGATCGACGACACCTTCCGGTTCGAGGTGACGGGATCGGCCGTGAAGACGATCCCGGCCGCCTGCGGGAAGACCATCTTCTGCACCACCACCGCCATGTGGACCTTGCGGTGATCGAAGCCGTGCTGGATCCGGTAAATCACCGCCCGCTCGGTGAAGAGCGATGCCCAGCACCGGCGGACGTGCTGCAGGATCGCCTGCGTCCCGATGACGTTCAGGTATGTATCCTGCTGGCCCGCGAAGGAAGCCCCAGGCAGATCCTCCGCCGTCGCGCTGGACCGTACGGCGTAGGCGTCGCCCGCGCCGAGCCTCGAAAGAACCCGGGTGAGCGCCTCTTGCAGGTCCTCGGGGATGGCCGTCCCTTCGATGATCCCGCGCAGCTCGCCGCTGAGCTCCCGGATCCCGTCCCGGTCCTCCGCCGCGAGCGACGACAACCGATCGAGCAACCCGTCGATCGACGGCGCTCCTCCCATGATCCGCTGGAAGGCCTCGGTCGTGACGCAAAAGCCAGGGGGCACGCGGATCCCCTCGATCCTGGAGAGCTCCCCCAGGTTCGCGCCCTTCCCCCCGACCAAACTGGCCTTCGTTCGATCGACCTCCTGGAGACCAAGCACAAAGGTCCGCATCCGTTCACCTCCATCTGAGCGTCAGCAGCTCGTTCGCCTCGACGGATCGTCACGCCCCCTCCGCCGAAGCGCGCCACTATAACGCGAACCTGGATGGGCTCTACCGGACGAAACCCCAACCTGGATGGGCTCTACCGGACGAAACCCCGGGATGGCGACCTCTTCGGGTCGGGGGGAGGCATCCATGCTTCCGGTGGCTCGACGCGCGCAGTAGCATCGCCCCGGAGGAAACCCCTCGGATGCGCTGCACCCTCTGTCACCGCAGGATCGGTGTCGTCGCGGGGTGCCCCCTGCACGGCGGCACGGCCGCGAGCGCCGCGAAGGAAGAGCCCGGGGCGGGGGAGGTCGTGCCCCGGGTCCCGGGGTTCGATGGGCTCCGCCTCCTCGACGAGGGCGGCTTCGCCCGCGTGTTCGCGGCCTCGCGGCGCGAGGACGGCCTCGCGGTGGCGCTCAAGATCGCGCGCCATCGAGGCGATCCGCGGTTCTCGCGCGAGGCGGCGGCGCTCCGCCGGGTCGGTCCGCCCGCGGTGCCGCGGCTGCTCGGGGAAGGCGAGATGGAAGGAGGTTTTCCTTATCTCGTGCTCGAGCTCCTCGACGGCGAGACGCTGGCGCGATGGATGGAGGCGCTCCCCGGGGCGGGCGCCGCCGCGCCGGCGGAGGCCATGCGGCTCGTCGACGCGATCGGCGCCGCGGTCGACACGGTGCACGCGGCCGGCGTCGTGCACCGGGATCTGAAGCCGGAGAACGTGATGCTGCGGCGGATGGAGGGGCCGGAGGTCGCGCTCCTCGATCTCGGGCTCGCGCGGCCGGGGGCGAACGGCGCGGTGGAGGAGGGGAGCGAGGTCACGCACACGGGGCTCCGGCTCGGCAGCGTGCTGTACATGGCCCCGGAGCAGTGCCTCGACGCGCGCGACGTCGACGGCCGCGCGGACCTGTACGCGCTCGGGATCGTCGCCTTCGAGCTGCTCACAGGGCGGCCGCCCTTCGCCGGGGACGCGTCGGCTGTCGTGCACGCGCACGTCTCCCAGCGCCCGCCCCGGCCGTCGGAGATCGCGCCCGTGCCCCGGGGCGCCGACGAGGTGCTGCTGCGCGCGCTGGCCAAGGCGCGCGAGGAGCGCTTCGGGTCGGCGCGCGCCTTCTGCGAGGCGCTGCGGGCGGCGCTCGAGGCCGTCACGGCCCCCTCGCCGCGCCACGCGGTCGATCCGGGGATCGAGGGAGCCGCCTCGCCCCTCCAGGGCGCCGCGGCGAGCGGACGCGCCCCGCCGCGGCGGAGCCCCGTCGCGCTCGTCGCGGTGCGCGGCAACGCGCCGATGGACCGCGTCGTCGGCGTCGCAGCCCCCTTCGGCGGGCGGCTCGCCAGGGTGCAGGACGGCCTCTACGTCATCGCCTTTCCCGGGCCGGCCCGCCAGCGCGCGCGCGCCGCTTTCCAGGCGGCCCAGCGGCTCGTCGCGTCGCTGGACGACGTGACCTCGGCGGCGGTGCACGTCGCCGAGCTCCACGCGCGCGAGGGCGCGGGCGGGATGGTGTTCGCCGGGGCCGCGCTCGCGCGGCCCGCCGACTTCTGGCCTCCCGGCGCGCCGGATCCGGTGGTGGTCACCCCCGAGGCCGCCGCCCTCCTCGACGAGGGCGCCGAGGCCGCCAAGGAGGGCGCCGAGGCTTCGCCGAGCGCGAGCTCCGCCGCGCTGGACACCCCGGCGCTCGCGCTGCCGCTCCGCGGGCGGGACGATCTCGTCGCCGAGGTCGTCGCGCACGCGCGCGGGGCGTTTCGCGACGGCGTGCCGCTGCTCTTCACGCTGCTCGGCGAGGTCGGCCACGGCAAGACGCGCCTCTGCGAGGCGGTGACCGCGGCGCTCTCCGCCGAGCCGGGCGCGCGCGCGATCGCGGTCGCGGCGAGGCCGCCCGACCTCGCCGAGCCGGCCGGGCTCGCGCGCGCGCTGCTCCGCGCCTGCCTCGACGTCGACCCCGGCGCGGCGGCGGACTCCCTGCGCGACGCCTGCGTCGCGCGGCTCGGCCCCGAGCTCGGCCTCGCCTCGTGGTCCGCGGTCGCGTTCGCGCTCGACGCCCTGCCCGAGACCGAGCCCGCCGTCGCGGCCATGCTCGCCGCGCCCGGCGCGCTCCGCCAGACGCTCGCCCGGGCCGCCGGCGAGGCGCTCCAGCGGCTCGCGCGGGAGCGCCCGCTCGCGCTGGTCGTCGACGACGCGCAGTGGGGCGACCAGGGCGGCCTCGACGCGATCGAGATCGCGACCCTCGCGGGCGCGCGCGCGCCGCTCGCCGTCATCGTGGCGGCGCACCCCGCGCTGGCCGCCGCGCGCCCGCTCCTCGGCGAGCGGGCGGCGCGCGCCCGGCAACGGACGCTCCCTCCGCTGGACGCCGACGCCGCGCGCGCGTTGCTCCTCGACCGGCTGCACCCGGTCGAGTTCGCGCCGGAGCCGGTCGTCGCGAGCCTGCTCGGCGCCGCGCAGGGGGTCCCGCTCTTCGTCGTCGACCTGGCCGCCGCGCTCCGGCAGGCGGGCGCCATCAGGAAGGCGCGCGGCGGCCCGGGGTGGTACCTCGCCGGCGACGAGATCGCGCGGGGCGAGGCCGCGCCGGTCATGAGCGGCCTCGCGAGGCGCGCGCTCGCCGGCCTGCCGCCGCCGCTCGCCGAGCTCGCGGAGGTGTGCGCCCTCGCGGGTGACGAGCTCGCGATCGACGAGATCGGGAGGCTCCTCGACGAAGCGGCGCGCGAGCGCGCGGTCGACGCGTGCGCGGAGCTCGACCCCGGCGTCGGCCTGTCGCGGCTCCTGCGCCGCGGATTGCTGCGCGCCGCGGACGGGGGGCGGCTCGCGTTCGCGCACCCGCTGCTCCGCCGGGCGATCGAGGCGGAGGTGCCCGCCGCGAAGCGGCGGCGGCTGCACGGGATCGCGCTCCAGGGGCTGCTCGCGGCGCCCAGGGAGGGCGGCGCGGCGCTCGCCAGGATCGCGCGGCACGCGGCGGCGGCGGGCGCGCACGCCGAGGCGGCGGCGGCTTGCTTCGAGCTCGCCGAGGAGGCGCGGCGGCGGCACCTCTACGTCGACGCCGAGCGGCACTACACAGCGGCCCTCGCGGCGCTCGCGGAGACCGAGCGCGCGGGCGCGGCGCCTGCGGAGGCCGCGGCGGCGCTCCGAGGCCGCGTGAGCCGGGGCGCGGCCCTCGCGGGCCGCGGCAAGGTTCGTTACCGCATCCAGCGCTTCGACGACGCCGCGGACGACCTCCGCGGCGCGCGGGCCATCGCCGAGGCTTCCGGGGACGACGCAACGGTCGCCGATCTGCTCCTCGAAGAGGCGACCATCCTGGACTGGTGCGACGACTTCGCCGGCTCGCAGGCCCTCGTGGACCGCGCGGCGCCCCTCCTGGAGCAGCGCGCGGATCCCGGCCTCGACGTGCGCTGCGACGTGGCCCTCGGCCGCGGGCACTTCCGCCGACAAGAGCTCGAGGACGCCATCGCGCGCCTCGCGCCCGCGGCGAGGCGCGCCGAGGCGCTCGGCGACCACGAGAGCCAGGTGATCGCCCTGCTGCTGCTCGCGCCCGCGCTGGTCTACGCCGGCCGGTTCGAGGAGGCCGAGGCCCGGTTCGACGAGGTCATCGCGCGCTGCGAGCGCGTGGGCGACCGCCTGCACCTCGGCGGCGCCTACCAGAACCGGCTGACGATCCGGCTGATGCGCGAGGACCCGGAGGGCGCCGTGAACGACCTCAGGACCGCGGTCGCGCTGGCGCGCGAGCTCGGCAACGCGTACCTCGAGCGCGGCCCGGCCCATAACCTCGCCGAGCTGCTCTACTGGGGCGGCGAGCTCGCCGAGGCGCTGCCCCTCGCGCTCCGCGCCCTCGAGCTCCAGCAGCGGTTCTTCGAGGCGAGCGCCATGCCGGACTACGCGCTGCTCGTCGCGCGGATCCAGTGCGCGCGCGGCGAGCTCGCCGACGCGAGGCGCCACCTCGACTGGGTGCGGACCCGCTGCGATCTCGGCGCCGCCCCGCCGGTCACGCGGGTCCTGGTCCGCCTGTGCGCGCAGGTCGTGGAGGGCGCGGGCGCGCCGGCGGAGGCGTGGGCGGCGCTCGTCGCCGAGGTGCGGGAGGCCGCGCTCCTCAGCGAGCACATCGAGGTCCTCTGCTTCGCCGCGGCCGCCGCGCTGGAGAGCGGCAGGCGCGAGGACGCCCGCGGCTTCCTCGGAGAGGCGACGCAGAAGACCTGGGGAACACGGTTCTGGAAGGGGCGGCTCTCGCGCCTCTCGGCGCAGCTCGACGGGCACGAGCTCCCGTGAGCGGCCTCCCGACACCCTCTGTCGCCGCCCAGGCGACAGGCCCCCGCCGGCTGTCGCGGCGCGCGCCACATCGCGCCCGGCCCACGGAGAGGAGAGCCCGCGTTCCCGGGGCCGATCGGCGTGGCGCGAGGCGTGCTTTGACGTGGACGTGCAGCTGACGTGTCCAAGACCTGCGTTAGACGTGCTTCCGACTCGATGACCGGAAAGGGGCAACGATGAATCGACGAACGGCTTGTCTCGGAGTGGCCACCCTGTCGCTGACCGCGGGCATCGTGCTCGCGGCCAGCGCCACGAGCGCGAACAGCGCGGTCCCCGTGCCGCTCATGGTGATCGCCAACCACCTGACCCTCGACCACCTGGGCCACAACCTGCTGACGACCAACCGGCAGAGCCTCCTGGCGCTCGACCGCAATCCGCTGACGACCGCGTCGTTCGCCGCCGGCCCCCTCCATGACGCCCTGCTCGACCCCTGGGCGCGCGATGTGATGAAGGATCTCGTCGAGTGTGCCCTCGCCACGAAACAGCGCGTCGAGTGGACCCCGCCGGCGTACGAGGGAGCATGGGCCCCGACGGCGGAGGAGCGCGCTGCGCGCGCGCAGCCCGACAGCCCTCTCTCTTATTCCGGATCCATGGGGCTCTGCCCTGCGTGGGCTGATCCGCTGTGGCCCGAGCGGGACAAGGCGCATAACGCCATGAGGGCGAGCTGCCAGGAGCTGGTCTCGGCCTGCCTGCTCGCCAAGAACAACGCCTTCGGCGTGCGGGTCAATATCTCGGCTCGCGGACGTGTGCCCTCGGACAAGCCAGGGACGACCAGGATGCTCCAGGTGGATGCGGCGGAGAAGACGAATTATCCCTGGCGGGAGGGCGCGTTCTTCGGCAACCTCTTCAATGCGAGCGCGCTCAACACGGATTTCGAGGTCACGTTGGTCGCGGGCAAGATCGTCCGACCGAGCCTGACCACAGCGCACCTCGACGATATGATCTACAAGGAGGCGTTCGTCTGTCATCCGCAAGAGCACGCCGCGGGCCCGCAGTACGACGACACCATTTACATGCAGCGGCGCGTGTGTGCCAGATCCACGGGGGGAGGTCAGCCGGGGTGCCTCGCGAAGCATGTCGGCGCGTGCCAGAGCTACGCGGCTAGCGTGCCCGGGGCTGCAGAGATGGGGCGCGCAAACGTCTGCGAGGGAGCGCCGGTCGACGGGACGTACACGGGCCCCTGCACCGGCGAAGCCGGCGACGCCAAGCGGTGGATGAACCCCGTGACCGTGTACCTGCGCGCGCCGTGTGATGTCTTCGGCCCCAAGGGGTGCCAGGAGCTCAACGAGAACGGCTCGGGCCCGGTCGCCGTTCGCAGGCCGCCCATCATCGCCAGGCAGCCGCCGGATCCCATCATTCGCGTCCCCAAGGGGGACCCTCCTCCCACGGATGGTCTTCCCGCCCAGCGCAAGGCCGTTCCGACGCAGCTCAGCGGGCCGACGAAGCCGTGAGATTGCCGTCCGGCGGTCGCCCGGCCGGAGCCGCGCTCGGAAGCGCCACCGTGGGGCTTGCGCTCTCGGGCCAGCTGCTGCGATCTCGGCGATGCAGTGACCGCACCGACCCGATCCCTCGACCCCGCCTCCACCCTCCTCGACGAGGAGCCGGGCGCGCCCGATGACCTCGCTCCCGGCACCCTCGCCGGGGAATTCCTTGTGGAGGCGGCGCGGAGCCACGGGGGCTTCGCCGTGGTCTACCTGGCCACGCAGATCGGAACGGGCCGGCCCGTCGCGCTCAAGGTCCTCCGGCGCCGGCTCGCCGCAAGTACGCGTATCCTTGAGCGATTTCAGCAAGAGGCCGCGGCCCTCCGGGGCCTCGCGCACCCGCACATCGTGGCGAGCGTCGGCGTGGGCGACCTGCCGGACGGCAGGCCCTACATCGCGATGGAATGGATCGAGGGCCGCACGCTGAAGCAGGAGCTCCGCGCGCGCGGCGCGTTCTCGGCCGCGGAGGCGCTCGCCGTGCTCGAGGAGATCGGCGGCGCGCTCTCCGCCGCGCACGCGGTGGGCATCGTCCACCGCGACGTCAAGGCGCAGAATGTCATGGCGATCCCGAGGGACGGGTGGTTCACGACGCGGCTCGTCGACTTCGGGATCGCCAAGCTGCTGGAGCCCGAGCGGCTCGGCCGCGGGCCGATCTTCACGCAGAGCAGCGTGCTCGGGACGCCAGGCAGCATGGCCCCCGAGCAGATCGCCGGCCGCCCCGTCGATGCGCGGACAGACGTCTACGCGCTCGGCCTCTTGCTCTACGAGCTGCTCACCGGGCAGCCCGCGTTCCACGCCGACAACATCGTCGAGCTCGAGGAGCTCCAGCTCTTCGCGCCGCCGCCCCGGGCGGGCGATCTCGTGACCGTGCCGCGGGCCTTCGACGCCGCGATCGCGCGCTGCCTCGAGAAGTCGCCGGACGCGCGCTACCCGAGCGTCGCCGAGCTCCTCGCCGATCTTCGCGCGGCGTTGCTCGCCGCGAGGGACGAGGCCCGCGTCTGCCCGGCGGCGGCGCTGCACGTCGCGGTGCAGATCGAGGGAGAGGAGGAGCTCGACGAGGCGGCCTTCGACGACGCCGAGGCGGTGCTCGCGGCGGCGCGGCGCGCCGTGGCCGGGGCGGGCCTGGTCACGCTGGTCGACGGCGGCGGGGTGCTGGTCGGCGCGACGACGCTCCCCGGCGATCCGGAGGGCAGCCGCGCCGCCCGGGCCCGGCTGGTCGGGGCGGCGCGCGCGCTCGATGCGACCCTCGCGTCGCGGCCGCGGCCGAGCCCTGCGGTCCAGGTCGCGCTGGTGCTGCACGCCGCGCCGGCGACGGTCACGGGCCCGGACGGGCGGGAGCGGGTCGCGGGGGGAGAGCTCTTGCGCCTCAATGAATGGACGGCAGGGCATCCCCGGCGCGGCCTCGTCATCACGAGAGCCGTGCGCGCGGGGGTCGACGAGGGCTAGCCGGCTGCGTGAGGGCGCCTGTTTGAGATTTCAATTCAGGCCGGCGGCGGCCGAGGGCGATTTCACCTCACCACGAGCTTCCCGGCCGACGTGACGCACGACTTGTTGGGCTCGGGCGGCGTGTCGCCAGATTCGCAGTCCACCGGCACCTTGTAGTCCTTGCCGACCGTCCCCTTCGGGTACCAGCACTCCGCGTCGAGGTAGCGTGTCAGGTAGTGGTCCCCGTCGGTCGACGACGCCTCGTTCGTCTTCCAATCCGTGCCCGTGTAGAGGATGATCGCGCCTTCCCCGCACATCCTTTCGGCCTCCTTGACGAGGTCCGGCCTCCAGATGGGAGCAGGCGCCGTGCCCTTCTCCGGCACCTTGTCGCACGCCGTGAGCTCGCGCGAGCCGTCGTCCTGGGCGCGGAGGTTCGTCCGCTCGTTCGTACCGAAGTTCAGGGCGCCGCTCACGGTGGTTGTCCAATCCATGCCGGGGCGCTGCTGTCCGCCTTCCACGCGGAGCGAGGCATAGCCGCAGCCCTGCTCTCCCGAGTCCTTCTTGCGGAGCGCCGTCAGCATCTCGGCGCATTTGTCACGCGCCTGCTCCACGTACATCTTCCCGTCCACGGTCTCGGTCATCCACTCGTTGCCCACCGCCAGCTTGGTCTTGTCCGCACAGCTCGCGGCCACGATGATCGCGTTGAAATACGCCTCGTTCGTGTCGAGGCTCTTCTTCGACGCGGCGGACGTCTCGTTGTACCTCCTCGCGAACTCGTCGAGCTGAGCCTTCTCCTCGGGGCCGAGCGACGCGATGAACGCGCCGCAGCCGAGCGGCGCCGCGCACAAGAGGAGCAGAATCGCCGTCAATGCCTTTGACCTGTATTCATTCATGGGGCGGTGCGATAGCGTTGTACGGATATGGCGTCAACGTGAATGCGCGCCGCCGCGCGAGCCGGCGCGCGCCTCCGCAGGTCGCGCGCCGCCGTCCTGTGCGGCGGCGCCGCATCTCCGCCTACCCGCGCCGGGTGGATTCACGAAGGAGCTCTTCTCCCTGGTATCAAGCTACTTCGTCAGGACGACGTGGGTGGCGTGGTCCGTGGACGCGTGCTCCGTGCATCGATAGCCGAGGCTCACCGTATCGATGCCGGCGAGGAGGTGCTCGCCCCGGCCGAGGAGCACGGGGGAGATCGCGAGGTGGAGCTCGTCGATCAGCCCCGCGGTGAGGTACTGCCGAACGGTGGCGACGCCGCCGCCGAGCCGGATATCCTTGCCCTGGGCCGCCTCCTTCGCGCGCTTCAGCGCGGCGTGGATGCCTTCGGTCACGAAGTGGAATGTCGTTCCGCCCTCCATGGTGAAGGACTCACGAGCGTGGTGCGTGAGCACGAAGACGGGCACGTGGTAGGGCGGGTTCTTGCCCCACCATCCCTGCCAACCGTCGTCGGGCCAGGGGCCCCGCTGCGGCCCGAACATGTTGCGGCCCATGATCCAGGCGCCGAGGTTCTCGAAGCCGCGCGCGGCGAAGTCGTCGTCGACGCCTGCTCGGCCGACCGTGTCGCCGATCAGCGAGCCAGCGAAGTCGGCGTGCATCTTCTGGAACGTCTTCGTGCCTAGGACCCACTGGTGCAGCGCCATCCCTCCGACACCCATCGGATTGGCCAGATCCTGGCCGGAACCGGCGCCATGACCGTCGATCGAGATCGAAAACGCGTTTACCCGAAGCCTCGACATGAGCGCAACTCCTTCCGGCGCAGGCATCGCCTGCGACCCTCGTGACGACCGTTCTTCTGAAGTGGCGACGAACGAGCCGGGGCCGGATCGACACGCCGGCGAATTTTTTTTTTCTCGCTGGCCGACTGTTACATGAAAGTGCTGTGTATTCAATGATTTAGGAGGTCCCGGGCCGGTGGACGGACGGACGCGCTCCCGCGGCTACGGCCACACCACGTCGGTCGGGCTGCTTCGATCCATCATCGTTCCATCGCCGAGCTGCCCGTTCGAGTTCGAGCCGAAGCAGCGGATCGCACCGGCGTCGACGAGCGCGCAGGTGTGCAGATCGCCGAGCGCGACCTCGACGACGCCCTCGAGGCTCGTGATCTGGGTCGGCACGTGCCGCTCCGTTTGCGTGCCGTCGCCGAGCTGACCGACGTCGTTGCGACCCCAGCACCAGAGAGTTCCGTCGGACTGTACCGCGCACGTGTGCTTGCGCCCCGCCGCGATCTGCACGACGTCGGTGAGGCCCTCGATCGTCGTGGGCGCCGTGTGGAATACGGTGCTGCCGTCACCGAGCTGACCGTTCCGATTGTCGCCCCAGCACGCGACTCGACGGCTCTGGAGCAGGGCACATGAGAACTGCTGGCCGGCCGCGAGCTGCAGCGGATGGTCGATCCCGCTGACGAGCGTCGGTGTCGGCACCGGCTCGTCGCTGAACGTGCCGTTGCCGACCTCGCCCCAGCCGTTGGAGCCCCAGCAATGTACCGAACCGTCGTCGCTCGCCGCGCAGGTATGAAAATAGCCGAGCGCGAGCCGCTCGACGCCGTTGACCGAGAGCGCTGTCGGCGTCGGGTGGTCGTTCATGTCGACATGGCCGAGCCCGAGCTGCCCGCGGGAGTTGTCGCCCGAGCAGGAGAGCGTGCCGCCGCCATGGATCACGCAGTTGTGCCAGTGGCCGAGCGCGAAGTCGCCGAGGCGCTCGACGCCGGCGAGAGCGACCGGCGCCGGCGACGGCTCGATGGCCGTCCCGCCGTTGCCGAGCGCGCCGCTCGGATTCGCCCCCCAGCAGCTCGCGGCGGCCGCGTTCGTGCGTACGCACGTGAACTCGTACCCGAGCCCTATCTGGACGACGCCGGTGACGCCCGGAACGGCGAGGGCAACGCTCGAGTCTCCGGAGCGTCCCTGGCCGAGCTGGCTCGCGTTGCCTGCGCCCCAGCACCGCACCGTGGTATCGGAGAGCACGGCGCAGGTGTGTTGCCCACCGGCGGCGATGTGGTTCGGCATGTCGCCCGATGCGCCCCCGGCGCCTGTGCCGGAGCCAGCGGAGATCGAGCTCGTGGAGCCGCCGGTGCCGGAGGCGGCGGAGCTCGTGGAGCCGCCGGCGCTGGACGCGCTGGAGCTCGAAGTTGTGGAGCCGCCGGCGCCGGACGCGCTGGAGCCCGAAGTTGTGGAGCCTCCGGAGCCGGACGCGGCGGAGCTCGCGGAGCCTCCGGAGCCGGACGCGGCGGAGCTCGCGCTCGTGGAGGCGCCGGAGCCTGAGCCCGGGCCTGTGGAGTTGCACGAATAATCGGTCAGAGCGAGGGAGAGGAGAACGGCGCTGTGCAGTGTGAAGGTGCCGTTCATCTGGGATCGAGAAGGGGTGGACATGGGAACGAAACCTCCGAAACGCGCAGTATACGCCGGCGGGGTTTGGTCGAACATCCCTCGAATGACGTCTTGAGCGACTCGTGGATACCTGTCGGCGTGGTGTGGATAACATTGCTCAAACGAGTGATCCCGCTGGAGCTGTGGGTTCTTGTCCGCGGATCAGGGATTCGTACGTTTTGAACGTTTTGCTGGCCGCGCGCGACGCGCGCTCCACGCGGGCCGGCAACGTCCGGCCGCGCGCGCAGCCCCGCGGGCGATCGCGCTTGACCGATGTATGCACCGTGGTGTATATGTTCCGGCATGCAACTGGACGTCTTCCAGGCCCTGGCCGACCCCACGCGCCGCCGCATCGTCGAGGCTCTCCTTTCTGGCGAGCAGCAGGTGGCCGAGGTCGTGGAGAAGGCCGGCATCCACCAGTCGGGCGTGTCGCGGCACCTGCGCATCCTCTCGGACTCAGGCTTCGTCTCGATGCGACCCGACGGGCAGCGGCGCCTCTACTCCCTTCGTCCCGAGCCTTTCCGCGAGCTCGAGGACTGGCTCGGCCGCTACCGGCAGCTCTGGGAGGAGCGCCTCGATCGTTTCGGTGCAGCGCTCGAGAAGAAGCGCGCGTCAGCTCAGAAGACCCCGGCCACTCAAGACGGCCCAACCAGGAGAAAGCGATCATGAACAGCGCAGTCAAAGCCCAGGCCCGATCAAAAGTCAGAGTCGAGCGCACCTACCGCGCCACGTTGCAGGAGGTCTGGGACCTCTGGACCACGCGCGAGGGCTTCGAGTCCTGGTGGGGGCCGCGAAATTTTCGGGCCGCCGTGGCGGAGCTCGACGCGAGGCCGGGCGGCACCCTGCGCTACGAGATGATCGCCGCCACGCCCGAGATGGTCCGCGCCATGACGGAGATCGGCCAGCCGCCCTCGCACGCCGTGACCTCCACCTTCGCGGAGGTGAGGCCCATGACACGGCTCGTGCTCCGCAACGTGATCGACTTCTTGCCCGGCGTACCGCCCTACGAGGCCGACATCGAGGTCGAGCTCACGGAGCTCGGCGACCGCGTGAAGATGGTGGTGCTGCTCGACACCATGCACAGCCCCGAGTTCACCGAGATGCAGAAGGAAGGCTTCACGAGCCAGCTCAGCAAGCTGGACGAGAAGTTCGGGGCGGCGTGAGCGTCACCCCCACCGGGCGAGCGGCGTCGCGTCAGTAGGCGAAGGCCTGGTAGACCTCGGTCTCCTCGGGCACGTCGAGCGACTCGATGACGGGATTGAAGCGCAGCATGCGCTTCGCCCGCTCCGACAGGTGGGAAAGGCTCTCGCGGGGCACCCGGATCGAGACCTCCGGGCGGAAGAGCCAGCGGCGGCTGTAGCCGATGACGACCATGGGCCGCGGCTCGCGCGAGCGGTTCGGGGTTCCGCGGTGGAGGCCGCGAACGTCGCGGACCATGACGTCGCCGAGCTCCATGGGGATCGGATCGAGCGCGACCTCGCCCTGCTCGAGGCGCCGCATCCCCTCGGCCTTGGAGAGCATGTGCGTGCCGCGGGCGATCTCGATCGGGCCGTTCTCGGCGGTGACGTCGACCAGGGGGAAGTTGACGGCGATCTGGAACGCGGGCGTCTCTTTCCCCGTCTCGGGGAAGAGCGGCGGCGCGTCGCGGTGGACGTCCTGGTAGTCGGACCCGAGGAGCGGGGTGTCGGTCGCGAGCTGGACCATGGTCATGTCGGCGCCGACGAGGCGCTCCACCACGCCCAGGATCGTCTCGTCTTCGTAGATGCGCGGCTCCGCGAAGGGGGCCCTGAACGGGAGCGTCACGTAATAGCGACCCGGCCCCCGGTTCTTGAGGTGCCCCTCACGCGCGATGTGGGCGTCGAGGAGCGGCGCGAAGGCCTCACGCCACGAGAGCAGCAGGCGCTTCGGAATGAGGTTCTTGATGAGGCAGAACCCATCGCGCTGCGCCGCGTGGGCAAGCTCATCCATCTCGGCGCTCGTGTGGCGGGCGTGGCTCATGACTCGCGCCAAGCTTGGAATGGCTCGAGCGGAATCGTCAAGGCCAGCGCTCGCTCCCCGGCGGGTTTATCCCCATCCCGCCGTTGCCGGAATCATCGTCTTGGGAGGAGAATGCGGCGCTCCAGGCGCCCGGCCCACGGGCGTAGGACGGGCAAACGATCTCAGCCTGACAAGGCCGACGCGCGCGCGGCCCCGCTCTGCGTCGGCTCAGGCCGATCGCTCCGACGCCTGGAAGCATGGCGGCCTCGACGCCGCCTTCGCGGGAGCGCGTGGGTCACAGCTTCGAGGCGGCGTGGTCCCAGTTCACCAGGTTCCACCATGCCTCGACGTACTTCGCCCGGGCATTGCGGTAGTCGATGTAATACGCGTGCTCCCACACGTCGCACGTGAGCAGCGGCGTCTTGCCCTCCGTGAGCGGGTTCCCGGCGTTGCTCGTCTGCACGATCTCCAGCTTGCTCGAGCTGTTCTTCACCAGCCAGGCCCAGCCCGAGCCGAACTGACCGATGGCCGCAGCGCTGAACTTCTCCTTGAACGACGACACGCTTCCGAACGCCTCCTCGATCGCCGCACGGAGCGCGGCGGAAGGCTCACCGCCGCCCTGCGGCTTGATGCTGTGCCAGTAGAACGTGTGATTCCACACCTGAGCTGCCTGGTTGAAGACCGCGCCGGACGTCGTGCGGACGAGATCCTCGAGGCTCTTGCCCGCGAGCGCCGGGTCCGCTGCCACGAGCTCGTTCAGCTTCGTGACATAGGCGTTGTGGTGCTTGCCGTGGTGGAAGTCGAGCGTCTCCGCCGAGATGTGGGGGACCAGCGCGTCTTTGGCGTAGGGGAGCTCGGGAAGAGTGAAGGCCATGGTTCTGTTCCTCGTGTTGCTGTCGACGGCTGCGCGCTCGTCGCAGCCCGTTGTGAATAGCTCGGCGAAGACCTTCGGGTGGCGCTCCGGCCACGGATCGAACGTCCGCGCATCGCGGCCAGACAGCCGCTCCACGTCGCCGAACCGGCGGCAACGTAGCAGCCCCGGTGGATGCGTGTGGCGCCTTGCCAATGAGTTGGCAGTTTTCCATCCATTTGGAGAGGCGACCTCCCGGCCCGCGGTTCCGTTCGCCTGCCAGACCCGACAGATGGCGCCCTGTTCCATGCCTCGAACGCGGCCGTTCCAGATCGCCGTCTGGCGTCGCTCCGGGTAACGCCGCATACTCTGGACGTGATCCTTGAGCGGTCGTGGGCGGGTCTCGTATGCCCGCCTCCGGCCCTCCCGCACCGGTGGTCCCCCACCACCGTGGGTCGACCCGGTGTGCCCGATGGGCCTGCTCGGAGACGCCGTTGCCGGGTCAGGCATAGCGCGATCACAGGGGCCGTCAATCTGATTGCTGAGAACGCTTGCTCGACCTCGATGACGCTGGCAGCCGCATGGCAGAGGCGGACTCCTCCGGCGCGAACGAGCGTCTGGGCAGAAGGACGATGCGGAGGCAGAATGAAGACGAAAGAACTTGGGAATACGCTGGGTCTCGTGGTCTGCGCCGGCGCCGCGCTCGGCCTCTTCACGGCCTGCTCGGGCGCCGACGTGTCGGACGAGCCGCTCGAGGAGCTCGGGACGGCGTCGTCCGAGATCATCGCCGCCAGCGAGGTGGTGCTCCACGATCTCTCGAACTTCTCCGGCGCCTCGCAGGGGTTCGGGATCGGGCGCTACACGCTCGCGGACATGGCGATCATCGGCGACAATACAGCGAGCGCGATCACGGTCCCCGCCGGGCTCCGGGCGACGGCCTTCTTCGGCGACAACTTCGGGTGGGATGTGCGCGTCTTCACCTCGGACACGGACCTCGCGGCCGCGGGCTTCGACAACACCATCTCGAGCCTCGTCGTCGCGCACGCCTCGGACCCGCAGCTGGACGCCGTCACCTTCTACGAGAACGCCAACTTCTCGGGCGACTCGTTCGCGTTCGGCGTCGGCGCCGCCCTCCTGTTCGCCAGCCCATGGACCGCATGGGACTTGCGGATCAGCTCCGTCCGCGTCCCCCCCGGCTTCAAGGTGACGATCTCCGACGGGTGGATCGGGTATCCTACGAATACGCGCGTCCTCACGGCGGACGCGAACCTCGCTCCCCTCAGCTTCGACAACAAGGTCCGAAGCTTCATCATCGAGCGCTTGTAGGAGCGGGCGCGCGGCGCGGCCGGCGCGCCTCGGCACGGAGGCCGCCGCGCCAGGCTGCTGCCGCCGACGCACGAGAACAACGCATCGATGGCGGAGTGCGACAGCTTCGCCGCGTAGGCGTGGCCTCGCCGATTGCGGATGCGCTTCTCGACGCTCACGGACCTCCCCTGGGCTGCTGTCAGCTCCACCTCGGTGATGTCGCGGTCGAGGACGAGATCAGGTATTCGCCATCCACCGCGTGCGCTGCGGCAACGGGCGAGTAGGAGCCGCACAGGATAGCCCGGGGACTTTCCCTCCACACGTCGTCCTGCGCCTGCCCCGGGGACAACCCAAGCAGCCATTGATGGATCGCCCCGAGCGAGCATGCCTAGGCGGACGAGGTGCAGCCTCGCCCGATTTCGCTGATCACGTCGAGGAGCGCGGTGAAGCCGTACTCGTAGCCGCCGTAGCGAGCCGGCCGCATCAGCCGAAAGAAGCCGGCGCGCGGGCCGACGGTGCGCGCTCTGCCTTCAGGGGCCTCGGGGAGACCGGCATCGCGATGGCGGCCCGTGCATCCGCGCGGATCTCCGCGAGGCGGGACGCCGCGCCGGCGCCGCCACGCTTAGGGATCACGTCCGGAGTATGCGAAGATGCCCGGGACGGCGCTAGAGGGCGCCCTGGAACGGCCGCGTTCGAGGAGTGGAACGTTGAGGGAGCCCGATGATCTGTCCGGTCTGTCGATGTTCGTGCGCATCGTCGAGGAAGGCTCGCTCAGCGCGGCCGGCCGGGCGCTCGGCCTGCCCAAGGCGACCCTCAGCCGCAACCTCGCGCTCCTGGAGAAGCGGCTCGGCGCTCCGCTGCTGATCCGCTCCACGCGCGCGCTCAGCCTGACGGATACGGGCAGGCGCTTCTTCGACAAGGTCCAGCCCATCGTTCGAGAGGCGCAGCAGGCGACCGCCGAGGTCAAGATCCTCCACGCGTCTCCCTCGGGGCTGCTGCGCATCACCGCGCCCGTCGCCTACGGTCAGGCGGCGATCGCGCCCCGGCTGCTCTCGTTCATGAGGCGTTATCCGGCGGTCCGCATCGACCTGCATCTCCATGACGGGCGCGTCAACCTGGTCAATGGCGGCTACGACATGGCCGTCCGCATGGGGGCGATCGAGGACAGCGAGCTGATCAGCCACAAGCTGGCCGATATCACCATGGTCATCGTCGCCTCGCCGACCTGGCTGGAGCAGCACGACGTGCCCCAGAGGCCCGCCGACCTCGCCCGGCATGCCGCCATCGTCACGCGGCCCGAGCTCGTTCACTGGAAAGTCGGCGGGGAGACCGTGCGTGTCCCCTGGCGCATGAGCACTGGCAACATGATCGTCACGCGGGATGCCGCGAGGGCGGGGCTGGGCATCGCTTTCGTACCCGAGTTCCTCGCGTTGCCTGACCTGGAACGAGGGTCGCTGGTACGCCTGCTCCCCGACCTCGATCTGCCGATGATCCAAGCGACCGCCCTGTATACGCGGGCCGCCAGCCAATCGGTGGCGCTGCGCGCCTTGCTGGACGACCTCCTGGCCAGCCGGCCCATCGAGGCCGATGCCGCGCCGCCGTGACCCTGCCCGGGCGCGGGTGTAACCCCCCTCTGCTGCGACATGCGATGTGGTTACACCGGCTTTTTATCAGGTGGGGTGAGGGGGAACGAGCCGGCGCCCTTCAAAACCTGTCTGCCAGCGTGAGCTGCGGGTGCTGCGCCGGGAAGAGCACCGGGACGAGCCGGGCGGCGTCTCCGGTGAGCCGGAGCTTCCCCGCGTCGCACACCTCCAGCGGCGCGTCCGACCCGAGGAGGAGCCGCGCCCCCGCCCAGCCGCCGCGGACGGCGCTGCGCGCCCCCGCGGCGCTCCGCCCGTGGACGACCTCGACGCGGCCGCGGTCGAGGCGGAGCGTCGCCGTCTCCTCCGGGCTGGCGAGGGTGAGCGCGCCGCGGTAGCCCGCGAGCTCGGACGCGGCGAGCCGGGCCGCGAGCTCCGGCGCCATCGCCGCGAGGCATCCCGGGAGGTCGACGACCCGGACCATCGCGGCGCCGCTTTCGACATACCGCTGCTCGTAGCGGCTGTTCAGGGTCCGGAGCCGCGCGGCGAGCGCCGAGCGGTAGGGGAGCGTGTCGAAGCGCAGCTCGGGGAGCGCCTTCCGCCGGCAGAGGGCCCCGAGCGCCGAGAGCGCCGCGTCCGGTGCGCCGGTCGCCTCGGCGCACACGAGCCGGTTCCTGCCCGCCTGGACGACGACATGCCCTTCGGGGCGCTCTCGATCAGCGCCCCAACACCAGGCCTCGACGTCCTTGCGCATGCCGCTCCAAGAGCGCAGAAAGGTCGGCCGCACCGCCGTGCCTGTGAGGCCGGCGTTCCACCGGTTGTGCAGCCGCACCAGCGCCTGCGTGGGCGCCGCGGGGATCCGGCGGAGCCCCCGCGGCGGAGGCAGCGTGGCCGGGAGGTCGGCGAGCTTCACGCGCCACCGCGACTCGGGCCAGGCCGGCACGTAGCCGAACCGGTGGTAGAAGTCGTCGATCCCGAACAGGATCGAGAGGTGATAGCCGCAAGCGCGCATGCGCTCGAGGCTGTGCGGGGCCGTGCGGGCCATGAGCCCTTTCCCGCGGTGGGCCGCCTCGGTGGCCACCGCGCCGATGCCGCCGCAGCGCACCTCCGCCCGACCGATCCGCATCCGGTAACCCCACACGCCCCAGTGGGTGACCAGCGCATCACCGAGGAATCCGACGGCCGAGGCCTCCCAGTCGTAGTGGCTGTGGTTCACGTACCAGGCGGCGCAATCGGCGCGGAAGCTCGCGTAATTGCCAAAGGTGCGCGCCGCGATCTCGATCACCGCCGCCGCGTCGGCGACCGGAGCGGGGGAGCGGACGGCGAGGGGCGGAGTCTTCAGAGGCATACCCGCCCTCGGTAGGAGCGGTTCGTCCACGGCGCGGGATCGAGCATGGTTCCCTCCTATCCGGCCCCCGCCAACCCTGTCCAAGTTTCTGACGCCGCGGCGCTACCCCTCGGGATCGCGCTCCGGCCCCAGCCCGTGCCGGTGGAGCAGGCGGTACAGGTACCGCCGATCCAGCCCCGCGGCGGCCGCGGCCCGCGAGACCTTGCCGTCGTGGGCGCGGAGCAGCGCCTCGAAGTAGCGGCGCTCGAAGTCCGCGAGGATCCGGTCGCGCGCCTCGGCGTACGGCACGCTCGCGTCGACCGGCGGCGGGGCGTTCACCGGCGCGAGCTCGCTCACGGGCGGCGGCGCGCGGAACACGAGGTACTGCTCCACGTAGTTCCTGAGCTCGCGCACGTTGCCCGGCCACGCCGCGCGCTTCAGGCGGGCGATGACCTTCGGCTCCCGCAGCGCCGCGGCCTCCTCCGGCGTCGCGTGGAGCGCGGCGAGGAGATCGTCGAGCAGCGCCGGGATGTCCTCCGGCCGCTGCCGGAGGGGCGGCATCGGGATCCGCACGACCGCGATCCGGAAGTAGAGATCGGCCCGGAAGCGGCCCGCGTTCACCTCGGAGCGCAGGTCCCGGTGCGTGGCCGCGATGACGCGCACGTCGACCGTCCGCGCCGTGTTCGTCCCGACGCGGCGGATCTCGCGCGCCTCGAGCGCCCGCAGGAGCTTCGGCTGCAGGTCGAGCGGCAGCTCGCCGATCTCGTCGAGGAAGATGGTCCCGCCCGACGCCTCCTCGAAGGCGCCGACGCGCTGCTCCGCCGCGCCCGTGAACGCGCCCTTCGCATGCCCGAAGAGCTCGCTCTCGATCAGGTTGCCGTGGATGGCCCCGCAGTCGACGACAACGAACGGCTTCTCGCGCCGCGCGCCCCGCTCGTGGATCGAGCGGGCCGCCTGGCTCTTGCCGGTGCCGGTCTCGCCCTCGAGCAGCACGGTGACGTCGCGCTCCGCCGCCCGGGCCAGGAGCGCGAACACCCCGCGCATGGCGGCCGACGCGCCCGAGAGCGCGCCGAACCGCGCCTCGTCCCACAGCGGGAGGCGGTTGTGCTCCGTGCCGAACTCGAAGCGCGCCACGGTCTTGCCGACGCGGATGAGGCTGCCGGTGCGCAGAAACGCCTCGACGACGGAGACGCCGTCGACGGCCGTGCCGTTGCGGCTCTTCAGGTCGCGGACGCGCGCGCCGGCTTCGTCGATGCGGATCTCGCAGTGGAAGCGCGAGACGGTGGGGTCCGCGACGACGAGGTCGTTGCCTTCGTCCGATCCGAGCGAGCACCGATCGGCGGAGGAATCCCACACGACGCCCCGGGCCGGCCCCTCGACGAGCTCCAGACGGAAGCGGCGCACCGCGCCCGCGCCGTCATCCGCGGGCGAGCCGGTGTGCGTCAGCGTCTCGGGGCCGCCTTCGGCCGCCTTGCTCGGAGGTCTGCTGGGCACGCGGCCACGGTATCACAGCGGGCGCGGGGGCCATCGCGCCGCGCTCGGGCGGCTCGAACGCGCGCCGGCCGGATCGAGCGCGCGCCCAGCGTCCGTGGGGCCAGCGCCGCGCTCAGAAGAACCCGATCGGCCCCGGCGACCACGGGAACTCCACCGCCTCGCCGACAGCGGGCGGCGCGACGCGGCGGAGCCTCCCGTCGCGCCACGCCAGGATGACGAGCCCCGGATCCTCGAGCGGCGCGCCCAGGTCGACCTCAAGCCGCGTCGGCCTCCCGTCCGCGACCTCGGCGACCCGGATCGTGGCGCCGCACTGGCCGACCTCGTAGCCCGCGGCGATCGGCGAGGACGGCGCGCGGTAGAGGGTCTCGAACGCCCCGGTCAGCATCGTCCCGCCGATGGGCCCGAGGGAGAACGAGGACGGGCCCGTGCGCGTGAGGCGCTGCGTGCCCTTGTTCATGGAGAGGATCGACCAGCAGGAGAACGACTCGGGCGACTCCAGGGCGCGGATCGCCTGAGGGTACATGGACGCCATCGGATCCGAGGCGGCCGCGATGAAGACCCGCTTGCGTGGCGGCGCCTCGATCTCCGCGCTGCGGGCGATGTCCTCGACCTTGCGCGCGATATCGATGCTCGATGCCGTGGCGGCGAGGAACAGGAGCGGCGCGAGCCCGAGGTGCACGGCGGCGAGGAACCAGGCGCCGGCGCGGCGGGGCCATGACGCGACCCCGGGCGAGGCGGCGCGGCCCAGCCCGCGCAGGACGACGACGGCGAGGAGCGGCGCGATCCCGAGGCCCGGCATCAGGAGCAGGCGCGACCCGGGGAAGCCCCCGAGGCTCGTGAAGAAGGCGAGGAGCGCCCCGGGGACGAGCCAGCGCAAGGCGGCGCGCTCGCGCTCGGGGACCGCGGGGAGGCAAGCGCGGTAGAGGAGGGCGACGCCGGCGGCCGCCGCGAGCCCGACCGCGATGAAGGGGAGCTTGGGGAGCGGGACGGAGAGATCCGCGGGCACGGCCACGAGGGCGCCGCCGATCAGGATGGGCAGCCGCTCCGCCGCGGCGGCCACGAAGGCGAGGGGGCTCGTGAGCGGGTCGATATACCCGCCCGTGTGCGCTGCGCCGCCGCCGAACGCCTTGTACGCGGCGAAGTACCCGAGGAGGCCGAGCGCCGGGAGCACGCCGGCCGCCCGGGCGCGCCAGCCGTCCGCGCGGCCCGGCGGCACGGGACCGGCGAGCTGATAGGCGATCCAGTACGCCGCCCCCCCGAGCGCCGCCTCGCCCCCGAGGAGCCCGATCCCGAGCCCGAGCGGGCCGAGGTACAGCCCGGGCCGCCACCCTTCCTCGCGGTAGCGGAGAACCGCAAGCAGCCCGAGCACCACCGGGAGCGCCGCGAGCAGCAGGTGCTGGCACGCGATCCAGCCGGCCGGGTGGACGTGGTTCCCGCTGATCGCGAAGATCAGCAGCGCGAGCGCCGCGGTCGCGCCCGGGAGCACGCGCAGGAACAGCCTGCCTGCGGCCGCGACCAGGGCGACATAGAGCGCGATCGAGACGAGGTGGTACCCGAGCGAGGTGTCGCCGAAGACCGCGCGCTCCAGCGTGAGCAGCGCGCTCGCCAGGGGGCGGACAAGGTGGATCCTGAGCTCCAAATCGGTCCACCACGGCAGCCCGGAGATGGAGACGGCAGCCCGTGTCTCCTCCGGGGCGCCGGGGAAGAAGTTGTAGAGATCGTACCAGGGCGGCGAGCCAGGGATCAGCTTCGCGAGGTAGCAGAACAGGATGTAGTCATCGGCATAGAAGGCGATCGCCACCGTGGGCAGCGCCAGGGCGAGCGCGGCGAGCAAGACAGCTGGGAAGAAGCGAGGGTGGCTGAGCCACCGCGCGAAGCGATCGGAAGGATCCGGTTTCATTCGAGCCCGCAACGTAGGGTATGCCGCGCGCGCCGTGTAGATGGACCGGGGCGCTACGCGCGGCGCCGTCGTATCCACGGATTACTCGGCCCTCAGGCATAGGCCGCAGGCAAGTGTGATTTGCATTACGTTTGTGCGAAGGCGACGTCTCCTGGAGCGCTGCGCTGATCGAGCTCTGTTGACGAAACGTGCGGCGTGACCCGGACACGTGCTCCCTCCGTTCCGCGCGCAAGACGGCCAGCGCGCGCAGATCCGTGACATACATGGTTGCGCTCGCGGCGAGCGTGACATCGCGCATCGTTGCCGATGTTCCGGCTGGACCCGGACAGAGCGACTGAGGCGCGTCATCGCTCCTAAGCCTGTCTCGGCTCCTGCCTGACTCCTCTGTTTGAGAATTCACATGACGAGCGCCCACGGCGCTGTCAGCACGCGTCGAGCGGCGACCAAGACGCACGACGCCGCGGTGTCCCGCGACGCTCCAGAGCCCTCCAGTCTGCTCTGCGCGCACCATCGTTTGACGGCGTCGGAGAGGAGATGGCAGCGTCGGAGAGGAGAAAGTCAACACCATGAAATTTGTTGATCCTCGGAGTCTCGCGACTACGTTTCATGACCGTGGTGAGTTGACGATGCGTCGCGACGACGCGTGCGGCGTGTTAACAAGGGGGTTGATTCATGAACAAGATCATCGGTTATGGCGCTTCGCTTCTCGTGCTTGCCGCTGCCGGCAGCGTCTTCTTCGGCGCGTCGCCGGCGCAAGCCGGCGACTCTCACTGGACCGAGCCCGGGCCGTCCGGGGGCGATGAGTGCAAGGACAAGCTCAGCGGCCTCTGTGAATGCGTGAAGATGGTCCTGAAGGATATCAAGTACGCTGAGAAGAATGGCTCCGGCAAGATCAAGCATCCCGAGGATGTCCTGGATGACGCCAAGGACGATCTCAGGCAGTGTGTGAAGATGTTCTGCAAGGACGACGAAAGCAGCTGTGATTGGTAGCCGGTCCTGAGCCAGATGCGAGCGAGCCAGGCGGGGTGTGGCCGGCTGCCTTCGGAAAGGGCCGTCCGTAGCCAGCCTGCAACGTCCGGTGCTCGCCCGCGCTCTCGGCGTCGAGGTCGAGGCGACCGCGGCGTCAGGGCAGGGTCAACGTCGTCCGGTAGATGATCGTTGGCCCGCCCTGCGCCCGGAACCAGTCGAGATCCTCTGCGTCCAGCGGAGAGGTGTAGTTGTACACCGTCATCTCGTGCTCGCCGGCGTCGAGCGCCGAGGCGAAGCACGTGTCCCCGCGCGACGGCAGGTCGAGGACGAAGGAGACCGACAGCGCGTCCGGGTCGACCTTCCAGAGCGAGCAGCGCCTGGGCTCGAACGAGGACTCGACGAGGTACTTCTGCGCCTGCTGCGCGGGCGGCAGCTCATCCATGTCGAGATCGTAATTCCCCGTCTCGTTCAGGTTGCGGCGGCCGAACAGGTGGATCTCGTCGCCGGCCGGGCCCCTCGTACACGGCGAACGTCGTCCCCTGCGGCTCGAACTTCGTCGGATCCTTCCCGAGCACGGCGAAGTAGAGGTACAGCGCGCCGCCGTAGGAGAGCAGCCGCGGCTCGCGCACGTCGGTCCCGAGGGCGACGCGGGTCTCCACCGTCCAGCGCGCCTGGTCGGTCGAGCTGACCACGTAGATCTCGGCCTTGTCGCTGGCGAAGTGGTTCGGGGCCGTGCGGAACGCGAGGAAGTAGCGGCCCTCGTGGCGAGGGGCGCAGCTGTGCCCGGACGGCCGTCAGCGCATCTCGGCGGCGGCGTCGCGGATGAGCTGCAGGAGGTCGCGCCGCATCTCGCCGCTCACCGTGTGGCCGACGCCAGGGTAGCTCGCCAGCCTCGCCCTTAGGCCGCGCGCGTCGAGCGCCGCGATCGCGTCGCGGGTCGGGCCGATCGGGACGCGGCGATCGTCCTCGCCGTGGAGCGCGACGAGCGCCGGAGCCGCCGCGCCTGCGCCGGGGAGCACCGCGGGGGGGACCCAGCCGCCCATGGGGAAGGCGGCGCCGACGACGCGCGGGTGGTGCAGGGCGAGCGCGAACGTGAGCGCGCCGCCCTGGGAGAAGCCGGTCACGATGGCCTTCCCCCGCGTCGGCCGCTCGGCGGCGACCCGCTCAATCGCCGCCGCGAGCGCGGCAGCCGCGCGCAAGATGCCCTGTCCCACGTCATCGCTCGCGAGCGCCTGCTGGAGCGGAAACCACGAGTAGCCGCCGCCGTACGGCGCGAGCCCGCGCGGCACGACGAGGCGCACCTTGAAGTCGGCGCCCGACAGCAGACCCGCGAACGACTCGGGCCGGTCGCCGAGCCCGTGAATCGCGATGACGAGGGGGAGCGCCTCGTTCCGGTCCGCGCCGCCCGTGACCTCTTCGAGGTACTCGACCGCGGCGGCGGGGGCCGTCGCGCTCGCGGCAGGCGCGGGGGGAGGCGCCTGCTGCTCGGTGCCCGCCGCGCCGCCCCCGGGCGGGGCTGCCCGTCGCTCGCACGCGGCGAGCAAGACGAGCGACGCGAGCGACGCGAGCGCCAGCGCAGACGAGGCGTGGCAGCGGCGGAGGCGAGCGGGGCGCATCGCGGAGATGCTTGCTGAACCCGCTGCTCGGCAGCAACAGCGAACTTCCCGGCGGCAACACCGCACCCGCCTCGGCGGGCCTGGCCAGCCATCGAGATCTCCTGCCATGGCCGCATGCATGGGAGATCACACACACGAGTGAGGAGAGTTTTGGGTGCCGTTGGATTTGTCTGCTCCAGGGCGATCGCCGCGCATCTGCCATCGACCAAGATTTTTTTGGGTTGTTAGTAAAGTGTATTTCCTACATAACTGGATCTAGCTGCTTGGCTTAGAGCGAACGAAACCTCTTGTCGCCAGGCAGCCGATGGTCGGCGCGTCGCGTCGTTGCTCCGCGACGCCCTGCTTCAGCAGGGCGCCTCGTTGCACCCGGCGTTGCGCCCACCGTCGGCTGCCTGGTGCAGTCCGGATTTGTTCGGAGCCTTTCTTCAGGAGAGGTCGGCGACCTCACCGGCTTATCGATTGACCATCTCGTCGCGGTGGCGGCCAAGGTGTGTCTCCTGCGTACACAATCGATCTGCTCATCAGGAGAGCTCGATGATCTCACCGGCTTGTCGATTGACCGCCTTCCCGCGGTGGCGGCGGCTGTTCGGCGCGCAGCTGAGCGTCGCTGCGCTCCTGATCTCGGGGTGTACGGGCGCCGTGGGTGATCCGCGGGAGGGCGAAGGGGATGGCGTCATTCCGGGCGGGCCGACAGGGCCCGAGGTCGCCGAGCGCAGCATGTTCCCGCGGCTGACCCACGCGCAGTGGGAGAACACGGTGCGCGACCTCCTGCGCCTCGACGACCGGCCCGGGCTCTCGGCGTCGTTCACGAGCGACCCGCTCGGCGGCGTGTTCGACAACAACGAGGCTGCGCTCCTGGTGGCGCCGGGCCTCTGGGGCGATTACCAGCGCGCCGCCGAGGAGCTCGCGGCGATGGTGACCGCCGACCAGGGCAAGCTCGATCGGATCGCGCCCGCGGACCTGCCGGACGCGCCGGAGGCGCGGGCGCAGGCGTTCGTCGAGCGGTTCGGCGAGCGGGCGTTCCGGCGCCCGCTCACGGCCGAGGAGCGGGATGCGTACGTCGCGCTGTTCCAGCGCGGCGAGGAGCTCTTCGAGGGCGAGGACCCGTTCGCCGCGGGCGTCCGCGCGGCGATCGAGGCGTTTCTGCAGTCCCCCCATTTCGTCTACCGCGTCGAGATCGGCGCCGGGCCGGCGGAGGGGGGGCTCATCCCGCTCGGCGGATACGAGATCGCGACCAAGCTCGCCTACACCCTGTGGAACACGATGCCCTCCGACGAGCTCCTCGAGGCGGCGAAGGCGGGCGAGCTCTCGAGCCGCGAGGCCGTCCGCGCCTACGCCGGGGGGATGCTCGAGGACCAGCGCGCCCGCGAGGTCGTCGGCGCGTTCCACCGGCAGCTCTACGACTACGAGCAGTACCACGACCTCAACAAGGACCAGGCGCTCTACCCCGAGTTCGTCCCCGAGATGGGCGACGACATGCAGCGCGAGGCGGAGCTCTTCGTGGATCACGTCGTCTTCGACGAGGAGGGCGGGCTCACCGACCTGCTCACCGCGCGCACGGCGTTCGTCAACGATCACCTCGCCGCGGTCTACGGCGTCGAGGGCGACTTCTCGGACGAGTTCAAGCGGGTGGAGCTCGACGAGGCGGAGCGCTCGGGGCTGCTCACGCGCCTCGGCTTCCTCGCGGCCAAGGCGACGGCGCGGCAGCCGGACTCGATCCACCGCGGCGTGTTCGTGAACCTCAGGATCCTCTGCGCGGCGCTGCCGCCGCCGCCCGACAACGCGACCTCGCTGCCGCCGGGCGAGCTCGCGACCAACCGCGAGCGCGTCGAGGCGCACACGGGCAAGGGGACGTGCGGCGCGTCGTGCCACGGGGTGCTCATCAACCCCGCCGGGTTCGCCTTCGAGCATTACGACGCGATCGGCAAGTACCGCACGACCGACAATGGCGCTCCCGTCGACTCCGCGGACGTCTACACCCTCGGCGGCCAGCCGAGGAGCTACGCGGATGCGGTCGAGTTCAGCCAGCTCCTCGCCGAGAGCAGCGAGGCGCACGCGTGCTACGCGCAGCGCTGGATCGAGTTCTCCCACGGCCGCGGCGTGCGCGCGGAGGACCGGGCGCTCGTCGAGGAGCTCGGCGAGGCGTCGCGCGGCGGCGCCTCGACCAAGGAGCTCCTCCTCCAGATCGTCTCTTCGACTCCGTTCCTCGCTCGCGTTCCCGCGGAGGCGCCATGATCACCCGACGACGTGTGCTTCGAGGCCTGTTCGGCGTCACGGTGGCGCTCCCGTTCCTGGAGACCTTCGCGCCGCGCCGCGCGGCGGCCGGTACGGGCGACGTGCCGCCCTTCGCGATCTTCATGCGCCAGGCGAACGGCGTGGCGCAGCAGGTCGGCGACGAGCCGGAGATGTTCTGGCCCAGCGCGACAGGCCCGCTGACCGCCGAGTCGATGGCCGCGGACGCCGATCGGGCGGTGAGCGAGCTCAAGGACTACGCGAGCCGGCTAATCATGGTGCGCGGCGTCCGCTTCGCGTTCCAGGGCAACGGGTGCGGCCACTCCGGCGGCGGCAACCAGTGCCTGACTGCCGCGCAGGTGTCGGAGGATCCGGCGGGCAACGAGTCGCTGGCGATGGGCGAGTCGATCGACAACCGCATCGCGACCGAGCTCAACCCGGCGGGCGTCGAGCCGCTGACGCTCTACGCGGGCAGGATGGCCGGCTACATCAACGAGGTGCTCTCGTACCGCGGGCCGAAGCAGCTGCGCGCCGCCGAGCGCGACCCGTACAAGGCGTACCAGAAGCTCTTCGGGCTCGCCGAGGTGGACGCCGCGGCCGCGGAGGCGCTGGCCGCGCGCCGCGCCAGCGTGAACGACCTGGTCCGGGAGCAGATGCAGGCGCTCATGCGCCGGACGGACCTCAGCAAGGGCGACCGCGAGCGGCTACAGCTCCACTTCGACAGCATCCGTGACCTCGAGGTCGGGCTCGCCTGCGCGCTCCCGCCGGAGCGGGTCGCGGAGATGGAGGCGATCTCCCCGAACGTCGGCAGCTACGACAACGTGGAGACCGTCACCCGCATGCAGATGGACATCATCGCGCTCGCGATGGCGTGCGGCGCGACGCGCGCGGCGACCCTGCAGGTCGGCGACGGCAACGACTCGACCGAGTACACGATCCACGGCGTGCGGCAGAAGAGCTTCCACAAGATCTCGCACCGCATCGACGGCGACGGCGAGGTCGGCCCGCCGATCGAGGGCGCGCAGGAGCTGCACCACCAGATCGACCGGATCCACGCGCGGATGTTCAAGCACCTGCTCGACAGGCTCTCGTCGTACGACCTCGGCTCGGGGACGCTCCTCGACCGCGGCGTGGCCGTGTGGCTCAACGACCTCGCGGACAAGTACCACGCCTACTCCAGGGTCCCGTACATCCTCGCCGGCGGCGCCGCGGGCTACCTGAAGACCGGCCAGTTCATCGACGAGCGGATCACCGTCAACAAGCTGCTCAACACGATCGGCGCGGCCGTCGGCTGCACGAACGGCCAGGGCGGCCCGCTCGACGACTTCGGCGACGAGAGCCTGGAGGGCGGGCTGGTGGATACGATCGTGGCCTGAGAGAGGAGCCCGCCCGCAGCGGGCGAGCTCCGCCAGCGCTTGGGTATATCGGGGATAGGGCTGGGGAAGGGGAGGGCGGCTCAGCCGAGGAGCTCTACCGCGACCTCGATGGTGGCCTTCTCGCCGCTCGGGCCGCGGAGCACGTCGACCTTCACCTTGTCGCCCGGCTTCTTGCCGTCGAGCACCTGGTACAGCCCGTCGTAGTCCGCGACGGGCGTGCCGTCGATCCCGACGATCACGTCGCCGAGGACGAGCCCGCGGTCGCCCTCGGAGAGGCCGTGCAGGCCCGCCTTTTCGGCGGGGCCGCCCGGGACGACGCTCATGATGATGAGGCCGCGGATGCCGTTGCGCCGCTCGAGGCGGCGGGACTGATCGAGCTGGATGCCGAGGCCGACCTGCTCGGCCTTCCCGGTCCGGATGATCTGCGGGACGATCCGCGCGATCGTCGTCGACGGCACGGCGAAGCCGATGCCGGCGGAGCTGCCGCTCTTCGAGAAGATCATCGTGTTCATCCCGATGAGGTGCCCGCTCGAGTCGAGCAGCGGGCCGCCGGAGTTGCCGGGGTTGATGGCGGCGTCCGTCTGGATCATGTCGCGGATGGTCACCTCGCCCACGCCCTGGACCTGGCGCCCGAGCGCGCTGATGATGCCGGTCGTCAGCGTGTGATCGAGGCCGAACGGGTTGCCGATCGCGATCGCCTTCTGCCCGACCTCCAGCGGCTCGCGCAGGGGCGCGACCTGGATCGGCTTCAGCATGTCCTTGGGGGCGTCGATCTTGATGACCGCGATGTCCTTGCGCGGCTCGACGCCGACGAGCTTCGCCGGGAACGTCTTCTCCCCCTGGAGCCGGACGACGAGCGACTGGGCGCCGGCCACGACGTGGTAGTTCGTGACGACGTGCCCGTCGGCGTCCCAGACGAAGCCCGAGCCCGAGCCCGCGGGCACCTCGACGGCGGTACCCCAGAAGCGGTCCACCACGAGCCGCTGCTGAGTCACGAAGACCGTCGAGGGCGCGACGTCGCGGAACACGGCGATCGAGTTGCGCTCGTCCTCGATGAGCGCGCCCTTCGACGGCGGGACGGGCGGCGGCGTCGTGTCGATCGTCGCCGACGCCGTCGGCGCGTCGGGGACCTTCGTCGCGTTGGGCGACGGTCCGCTGGGGCCGGGCTTCCCCTTGCATCCAGCGGAGGCGGCGAGCGCGGCGACGACGAGGACGGCAGGGAGTCGAGCGTGTCTGCGGTGGCGCATGCGGCGCAATCTAGCTTGCTATCGGCGAGGCGTCTCCCCTGCGGCGCGCGGCGGGGCGGCGCGGCAGTCTGCCGCGCGCAACGGATGCGCGGAACGGATGCGCCCTGGCATCGGCGTCGCATCGGATCCTGGGATGCAAAAGGGCGAAGTTGCGGTAGATGTGGCCTTGACGGATGAAGCCCATGACGCCCTCAGCAACGAAATTCCAGACGACCCCCCCTGTCGTGAAGGAGCCCGTCAAGGTGCTCCTGCTCGAGAACATTCACCAGAGCGCGCACGAGCTGTTCCGGTCGCGATCGTTCGAGATCGAGACGCGGAGCTCCGCGCTGAAGGAAGACGAGCTCATCGCCGCGCTCGCGGGCGTGGACATTCTCGGCATCCGGAGCAAGACGCACGTCACCGCGCGCGTGCTGGAGAAGGCGGACAAGCTGCTCTCCATCGGGTGCTTCTGCATCGGCACGAACCAGGTCGACCTCGACGCGGCGAACCGGCGCGGGGTGCCTGTGTTCAACGCGCCGTTCAGCAACACGCGCAGCGTCGCCGAGATGATCATCGGCGAGTCCATCATGCTGGCCCGGCAGCTCGGGGACAGGTCGCGCGAGGTGCACGCGGGCACATGGAAGAAGGTCTCGAAGGCCTGCTACGAGATCCGCGGCAAGACCATCGGCCTCATCGGCTACGGCCACATCGGCCAGCAGCTCGGGGTGCTCGCCGAGGCGATGGGCATGCGCGTCGTCTACTACGACATCGCCCAGAAGCTCCCGATGGGCAACAACCGCGCGCTGCCGACGCTGCAGGCGCTGCTCGCGGAGTCGGATTTCGTCTCGCTCCACGTGCCGGCCACGCCGGAGACGCGGGACATGATCGGCGCCGCCGAGCTCGCGCAGATGCGCAAGGGCGCGTACCTGCTCAACGCGAGCCGCGGCTCGGTCGTGGTGATCCCGGCGCTGGCCGAGGCGCTGAAGAGCGGCCACCTCGCGGGCGCGGCGATCGACGTCTACCCGGAGGAGCCGGAGTCGAACTCTGACGGCTTCCTGACCGAGCTGCAGAAGCTCCCGAACGTGATCCTGACGCCGCACATCGGCGGCTCGACCGAGGAGGCGCAGGAGGCCATCGGGCGCGAGGTGTCGCGCGCGCTGACGCAGCTCGGGACGACCGGGGCGACGACGGGCGCTGTGAACTTTCCGAATGTCGAGCTCCCGCCGCTCAAGGGCACGCACCGCGTCCTCAACGTCCACCGCAACGTGCCCGGCGTGCTCCGCGACGTGAACCGCATCGTGTCGGACGTGAACGCCAACATCGACAGCCAGGTCCTGTCGACCGACGCCAACATCGGTTACCTGATCATGGACCTGTCGCAGGACGTGTCCGCCGAGGTGAGCCGGCGCATCGGCGCGCTGGAGACCAGCATCCGCACCCGCGTGCTCTACTGAAGCCGCGTCGAGCCGGGGCGCCGCCGCGCCCCGGCGCTATTCATTCCAGACCGGGACGCTGACGCGCTCTCCGGCGCTGCGCCGCGAGGCCGGGTCGTCGCCCGCGAAGACGACGGTGAACACGACGAACGCGGCCCACAGCACCGCGAGGTGGTAGATCATCGCGATGCCGCCCGCGGCCTGGTAGATGGCGCTCGACGCGGGGGGGCCGAGGAGCATCCCGGCGGCGTAGAAGACGTTGTAGATCGAGTTCGCGCGGCTGTAGTCGCGCGGCGCGGTGACGACGCCCTGGAGCGCCAGGCTGAGCGGCGATATCGACGCGAGCGTCGCCCCCGCGACGAACACGGCCGCGCACATCGCGTCGTAACGATCGAGGTACACGAAGCCGAGGATCATCAGCGTGCCGATCGTGCCGAGCACGCGCATGAGCAGGAGGTGGCCGCGGCGGTCGCCGATCCGGCCAAAGACGTTGGTGAAGAGGAGCATGCCCACCGCGAAGTAGGCGGGGATCTGGATCGTCTGATCGCGCGTGACCCCCTTTTCCGCCATCAGGTAGAGCGGGAGGAACAGCACGACCGACGCCTGGAAATACCCGTAGGCGAAGGTCGCGAAGCACGCGGTCTTGATGCGCCAGAGGATCGAGGCGGAGGACGACGAGGGATCCTCCGCGCTCGCCGCGCCGGCCTTCCCGTGGGCCTCGGACATGCCCGGCAGGTCGCGGTCGAGGCGCGCGAGCACGAGGACGGCCGAGATCAGCGAGATCACGCACGAGAGGAGGAACGCCGCGGGCATCGAGGAGAGCGCGACGATGTGCGGCGCGCAGAGCGGGCCGAGGACGTAGCCGAGCGCCATCGAGACGGCGTAGAGGCTCGTGACGAACGCCTTGTTGTCCTTGTCCGACCGGGCGAGCAGGATCGTCTCGCAGCTCACCCAGATGCCGACCGAGCAGGCCCCGTCGAGGAAACGCACCGCGGCGATGGCGGCGAAGCTCGGCAGGAAGGGGAAGGCGCCGACCGCCGCCGCGTACCCGGCCAGCGCGAGCATCAGCGTGGTCTTCGCCGAGAACCGGCGGATGAGCGTGTCCATCGGCAGCGAGAGCAGGACGATGCCGAGCGCGAAGCACGACGCGAGCAGGCCGATGTCGGTCTTGGTGAACCCGCGCGCATCGAGGAAGACCGCCGTGAGCGAGATGGCGATGCCGTACGCGAGACCGAGGAGGAAAATCGCGCCAAAGACGAGCCAGATGTTGCGATCGGGGATGCGGCGGAGCATGAGCGCCCGCCAGGTTCGATCGGTCGCTCCGCCGTGTCAAACGGGTACGTACGGCAGAAAACGCGCCTCTCTGGCGGTCGCGTCGCGCCGCGCGCGCTCGCGCGAGCGCCGCTCGCGGGACAGCGCGGCGCGACCGCGCTGCAGCGAGCGCGTCAGCGCAGGAAATCGAGGAGGATCTGATTGACCTTCTCGGGCCTGTCGTAGTGCACGAAGTGGCTCGCGTCGGGGACGCGCGCGACTCGGGCGTTCGGGACCAGGGCCGGATCCGGCTCGGCGAGCTCGGAGCCGAGGTAGCGATCGTGCTCGCCCCAGATCACCAGCGTCGGGGCGTCGATGCGGGGCGGCCTGCCCAGCCCGCGGAGGCTGGCCGGACGGAAGAGGGCGCGGTAGTAGTTGATCATCGCCGTGAGCGCGCCGGGCTGCGACCACGCCTCGACGTAATGGGCGAGATCCTCGTCGCTCACCGCGCCCGGACGCCGCGGGTCGTCCTTCACCGCCGCGCGTAGCCACGCGAAGCCGTCCCTCCGCGCTGCGAGCTCCGGGAGCTTCGGGAGCTGGAAGAAGAACATGTACCAGCTCTTGCGGAGCTGCTGCGCCGTGCGGAACCCGGCGAGCAGCCGCGCGGGGTGAGGGCAGTTGAGGACCACCAGCCGATCGAGGAGCGCCGGATACCGCGCCGCGAACTCCCAGGCGACGCCGCCGCCCCAGTCGTGGCCGACCACCGCGGCGGCGCGCTCCGCGCCCGAAGCCTGGACGAG
Source organism: Sorangium sp. So ce693 (assembly GCF_051521375.1). Classification (NCBI taxonomy): domain Bacteria; kingdom Pseudomonadati; phylum Myxococcota; order Polyangiales; family Polyangiaceae; genus Sorangium; species Sorangium sp. So ce693. The sequence goes on along the minus strand of NZ_CP150347.1, from coordinate 6,272,933 downwards.
CGCGGCCACGTCCGCGGTGAGCTCGTTAACCCCGTAGGCCGAGGCGCCCTCCGGCTTGTCCGAGAGGTTGTAGCCGCGCATGTCGGGCGCGATCACGCGGTAACCCGCCTCCACAAGCGCGGGTATCTGATGGCGCCACGAGTACCAGATCTCGGGAAAGCCATGGAGGAGCACCACGAGCGGCCCGTCGCCCGCCTCGACGTAGTGGAGGCGCACGCCGCCGTGCTCGGTGAACCGGTGCGAGAGCTTGGATTCGTCGAGGGTCATCGTCTCTCCTTGCGCTGATTCCATCGAACGGCCGCCGGCGCTCTGCCGTGCGGTCACGGGTTGAATCGCTGGTTGCACCATGGGGGTCCGCGTGCGTCGCGAGCGAGCCGGAGGGCACTCAGACGTCGATGATCTTGCCTGGGTTCATGAGGTTCAGCGGATCGAGCGCCCGCTTGATCGACCTCATGATCGCCAGCTCCTCGGCCGAGCGAGAGTAGGGCAGGTAATCCTTCTTGAGCAGGCCGATGCCGTGCTCGGCGGAGATGCTGCCGTGGTACTTCTTCACGAGCGAGAAGATGGCGTGATCCGCCTCGTGGGTGCGCTTCAAGAACTCCTCGCGCGTGAGGTCGTCGGGCTTCATCACGTTGATGTGGAGGTTGCCGTCGCCGATGTGGCCGAAGAGCGCGATCTCCCACCCTGGATAGCGGGCCTCGAAGAGGCTCTCGAGCTCGGAGCAGAAGCCCTCGAGCTCCTGGATGGGGAGGGACACGTCGTTCTTGTGCGGCAGCCCGGTCGCCGACAGGCTCTCGCTGATCCCCTCGCGGAGCGCCCAGAGCTCTGCGGCCTGCGCGCCGTGCTGCGCGAGCGTGCCGTCGGTGACCAGCCCGCGCTCGAACAGCGAGGTGATCCACGCCTCGAGCGCCTCGGGCTCGCCGCGCTCGACCTCGATGAGCACGTAGTAGTCCGACGGCGCGGAGAGCGGCACGCGCACGTTCCGGTGGCGGCGCAGGCGCGCCTGGCACTTCTCGGTGAAGAACTCGTAGGCCATCACCACGAACGGCCCCGTCCGGGCCTCGCGGAACAGCGCGAGCACGCCGGCGAGGTCGGGCACCGCGAACAGGAACACGTTGAGCGCCTCGGGCACCCGCGTGAGCTTGAGCGTCGCCTCGGTGATGATGCCGAGCGTGCCCTCGCTGCCGATGAACAGCTGGCGCAGGTCGATCCCCGTGTTGTTCTTCTCGAGCGCGCCGTTCAGCTCGAGCACGGCGCCGCTCGCGGTGACGACGGTGAGCCCGAGGACCCACTGGCGCGTGAGGCCATAGCGGATGACCTTCACGCCGCCGGCGTTCGTGGCGATGTTGCCGCCGACCTGGCTCGACCCCTTCGAGGCGAAGTCGACAGGCCAGGTGAGTCCGTGCGGCGCGACGTGCTGGTGCACCGCCTCGGTGACCGCGCCGGCCTCGACGCGCACGGTCGCGCCGAGGACGTCGACCGGGCCCATCTTGCGCATCCGCTCGAGCGACACGACGAGCTCGCCCCTGGCCGCCACGGCGCCGGCGGCGAGCCCGGTGCGGCCGCCGGAGGGCACGACCGGGACGCGGTGCTCGGAGCAGAGGCGGAGCAGCCGCGAGACCTCGTCCGTTGAGCGCGGGAGCGCGAGGGCCGAGGGCCTGGGCTCGTGGACCTTGGTCCAGTCGCGGCCGAACGTCGCGAGATCGGCGGCGTCCGTCGAGAGGAAATCCGCGGGGAACTCGCGCTGGACGGCCGCGAGGAAGGGGCCGGAGAGGCCGGGAAGCGGGGTCATGGCTGGGTCGGTAGTGCGGCATCGCCGGGAGGGCAAGGGCAGGCGGTCTTCGCCCTCACCCCGGCGCCGGCGCGCCGAGCGGGTCGCTTCGCTGGCGGGAGTCGTCGCGGCGCAGCGCCGTGCGAGCGTTGCGGCGCCACGGCCGACAAGGCATCTTGGCCGCGCGCATGGACAGGGCGGACCGCGCGGCAATCGTGGCGAGCATGGCGGTGCTGGCGCTGGCCGCGTGCGAGCGCGCTGCCAGCGAGGCGCCGCGCGGATCCAGCGCCGCGGGCGCTCCCGAGGGCGGCGGGGGCGGCGCCGCCGCGGACCCGATCGAGGCGAGCAGCGGCGCGTCGGGCGCGAGCGAGCAAGGCAACGCGGGCGGCCAGGGTGGCGGGGGCGGGCAGGGCGGCGCGGGCGGGGCGCTGAGCTGGGAGCCGGTCGAGACGGACTGGTGCTCGGCAGGGTGGATCGGCCTGGACGACCACACCTGCTTCCATGTGCCGGAGACCGCGCTCCGCGGCGCGCCGATCCTTTATGTGCTGCACGGGGCCATGGCGCCCGACTCGCTGCCCGTGGACCTCCAGGCGACCGCCGCCGAGGCCGCCGAGGCGCTCGGCGCCGTCGCCGTGTTCCCGCGCGGGAAACCAGGACTCTGCACATGGGATCCGTCCGTGGAGACCTACTCCTGCTGGCCAACGCGCCGCGAGACCGTCGACGCCGCGGCGCCCGCCCTGCTCGAAGAGTGGATGCGCGCAGAGGCGCTGATGGAGCGGATCCTCGGCCAGACGTTCGGCGGGCGTTATGTCATGGGCTTCTCCAACGGCGGCTATTTCGCGAGCTACGTGGCGCTCGAAGGCCTCGTCGCCGTCGACGGCGCGGCGCTCGTCGGCGCGGGGCGCATGGTCATCGAGGAGGACCTGTTCTCCGAGGAGAGGCCGCCGATCTTCATCGCCGTCGGCGAGCTCGAGCTCGCCTCCACCATCGCGAGCGCCGAGAACCTCGCCGACGTGCTGACCCAGCACGGCTGGGAGCACGAGCTCGTGGTGCACCCGGAGCGCGGCCACGAGATCCACGCCGACGACTTCTCTCGAGCCTGGGAGACCTGGATCGCCGCGCCCTGAGCGGCCCCGCGCCGCCGCCGCGCTCGCCCGGCGCCGGCGGAGGATGAGCCGATTCGATAGGACCCCTGACGCTCTCAACGCAGGACGCCCGGAGCGTCCTTTTTGAGCACTCCTGCGTACACGGGCGCAGAGGAGATGGGCTGAGCGCGCCGCGCGGCGCGGCGCTGATCGCCTGAGGACGGCCAATGCATCTGCGGCGCTATCGCTCCTTGTCTCATGTTGTCGGCGTGGAGGCTCGACATCGTCGGAGACGCCTCGTCGAGGCGCGCTGCGCCGAATAATCCGCAGCGCGCGAAAGGCGTGTTATTGCCGGAGCCGCCGCGTCGCGCGCGGCGCTCCCGGCGGGCGCCGAGCGCGCCTGGAAGCGCCTTCTCTGCGCAGTGATCCGGCGCGGGGAGACGCGCCGGATCACCGCGGGGTCGTGCGCTGTTTAGGAATGTCGGTTTGTCGTTGCCTCGCGCCCGCCGCGCGCGCCCTTGGGCGGCAGGCTCTGCACACCAGCTCTCGGGCATGAGCGCTGCTCTCTCCGCAACCCGACTGGCGCGACGGTCTTGCAGACGTCGCGGGCAGGGCAAGGAGGAGAAATGATCGAGCTGTTGAATACCAGGTTGATGTGCGTCGCGATGGCGATGGCGGCGCTGACCACCGGGTGCGCGGTGGGCGCGGGCGACGAGGGCGTCGACGAGAGTGGCGCGGACGAGGCCGTGACGGTGGAGGAGACCTCCCAGGCGCTGTGCGGCGGCTCGCGGAGCTGCGGGGCCCCCGGCGGCTTCACCGACCCGAACTGGGGCTGGAACAACGCGGGCTGGGCCAACGGGACCTGGGGCGGCGTCCCGGGCTGCGGCAACAACTGGGGCAACCCGGGCTGGAACAATTGGGGCAACCCGGGCTGGAACAACTGGGGCAACTTCGGGAACTTCAAGCCTTGCGGCTGGAGCCCCTGGGGCAACAGCTGGAGGCCGGGGTGCGGCGGCTCCGGCATCGGCGGCTTCGCCCCCGGCTGGGGCGGCGGCTGCAATAGGTTCTAGCCCAGGGGCCCGGAGTCCATCCGCGGCGACGAAGGCGAGCGCGGGCCCTGGCTCGGCGCGTGACGGGCCCTCGGAAGGCGAGGGGGCCCCTGCGCGCCCGATGCCTGAGCAGTGGGTCGTCTGACGGGTCGCCCGGGGGAAGTCACCGGGACCCTGGCCTCCGGGAGCTCGCGGCAAACGCGCAGCTCCTGGAGGCCAGGCGCCCCGGGGAGCCATGCGGCTGACGGCCACGTTCCGGGGCCCCCACCTGTCGCATTTTAGGACATCGCCGCCTGGCACGCCCACCTGGGTCTGGCGGCCCAGCCGCTGCCCAGCCCGTTGCACACCTCGGCGCAGATCGCGCGCCAATGCGCGGTGCCTGCGCGTGTGCCAGGCCCGGCAGCCCTCGTCGCATGGCGGATCGCTTCTTGCTCCCTCGGAGCGCGCCGGTTCGCCGGCGTCCTCGAGGAATGTTCGCCATGATGTCTTTTGCGACACCCGTCTCGCGTTACATGACCTGCGAAGTCATCGCGGCGTCCGACACGACGCCGCTGCCCGAGGTGCACCGCACGCTGGGCGAGCGCGCGATTTCCTGCGTTCCGATCCTGGACGCGGCGTCGCGCGCGATCGGCGTGCTGTCCCGCACCGACCTGCTGCGGCTCGGCAGGTTCGAGACGAAGACGAACAGCCGAGGAATGCTGCTCACCTTGCCCGACGTCCCGGCGCGGGCCGTGCTGCGCCCGGGCATCATCACCGTCGGGCGCGCGACGCTGGTCGTCCAGGCGGCGAGCGTGCTGCTGAAGCACCGTATCCATCGCGTGTTCGTGCGCGAGGACGAAGCCTTGACCGGAGTCTTCAGCACCAAGGATCTCCTGCTCTCCCTGGTCGAGGCGCGGGACCCGACGCCGATCGCCGGGCTCATGTCGGCGCCCGCGTACACGATCCCGCTCGACGCGCCGCTCGCGCTCGCCGCAGACCGGCTGACGACGGCGCAGGTGAGCGGGCTCGTGGTCGTGGATCCCGGCGGGTGGCCGGTGGGGATGTTCACCCAGACCGAGGCGCTGCTCGCGCACGGCGTGCTCTCCGATTCACCGGTCGAGGACGTGATGAGCCCGGCCATGGTCTGCCTCGACGTCCGGACGCCGCTCCACCGCGCCGCGGCCGCCGCGCACGCGGCGCAGGCGCGGCGCGTGCTCGTGGTGCAGGGGCGGCGGCTCCGCGGCGTGCTGACGGGGCTGGACTTCGCGCGCGCCGTCGCAGGGACGGGCGTGATCTCCGTGGCCGCGAGATCCAGGGCGGGATGACGCCCGCCGCGCGAGCGCGGCGTCACCGTGCGGCGCGGGTCGCCGTCCGCTCGACGACCCTGTCGGCGTCGCCGGTCAGGCGCGCGGCGAGCGCGCGGGCGGCGGCGGGCGAGGCGGACGCGACCCCCTGGACAGCGCCGAGCCGCGCGCGGCGCGGGAGGCGCGGATCCGCGGCGAGGGCCTGGAGCTCGGCGACCACGCGCGCCGAGGCGGAGGAGCGCGCGGCGGCGCGGCCCGCCGCGGTGAGGGCGCGCGCCCTCATGTACGCCGGCGCGCCGGGATCGCGGCCGACCGCGAGCAGCCGATCGGGGTCGGCGCCGCCGGCCGCGCGGAGCAGCTCGTCGAAATCCGCGCCTCGGGCCGCGCTCTGGCCGCAGAAGTGCCCCGCGAGCAGCGCCGCGGCGTGCGGCGGGAGCGCGGCGGTGGAGGCGAGGCGGTCAGGCGCAAATGAGCGAGCACGCTCGCCCGGAGCCGGCGGCGCGATGGGCGCTCCGCTCGCCGGCGTGTCCGCGTCGGCCGGGAGCGGGACGGCCGCCCCGCCGCCCTGCTCGACGATCCCGCGGTAGAGCGCGCTCGCCCGCACGATCGTCGTCTGTTGCGGCGTCAACGCACCCGAGAAATCGCCCCCTGTCGGGAACATGAGATTCCCGAAATCCGGGCAGCGCTCCATCAGCGCATTCACGTCGCTGCACTGCGAGGTGTCGTCCAGCGGGTCGCCGAAGTCGGCGTCGAACTCGGTGGTGTGGAACAGCCCGGCGAGGTGGCCGAGCTCATGGCGCAGGATCACGGTGTCAACAGATGGCTCCTCGTAGAGCGTGACCACGATGCCGCTCAGGTGGGTGCCGTGCTCGACCGCGACCGCGGGCACGGCGGGCGTCACGCCGGACGCCTGCGCAAGGCTCCCCCCGAACGCCGTCACCGCGATCACGTTGAGGGCCGGCCTGCCGGGGGCGCCGGCCGTCTGCTCGAGCACGCCGGGGAGGACCTCTTCGTCGACGAACTCCCACTCCGAGCCGATGTGATGGACGTTGATGCTGCCCACGCCGAGGCCCACGTACCCCTCGTACGCAGAGGTCAGCACGCGCCGCATGTACTGCTCGGAGACCGCGTCGCCGGCGATGAAGGCGTTGATGTCGATCTTCCCGCCGTGAAAGCGCCCGTCGAGCGTCTGGCGGTGCCACACCGTGAGGCGCGCCGGCTCTGCCAGCGGGCCGGCTCCGCCGTTGCCGAGCTTGACCCAGTAGACGCCCGGCGCGAGCGGCGAGGATGCGTCCGCGCCAGTCTGGGGGACGGCCGCCGTGCCGATGCCCTGATTGAAGAACGCGGCCATCGTGCCTGGGATGGTGTAGTCGGCCGCCAGCAGCCTGCCGTCGGGGCCGCGGATGCTCTCGATCCCGATCGGATCGAAGCTCGGCGATGACGCCATGATCTCGGCGACGGCCGTGAAGCCCAGGGTGCCCGGCTGGACGATGACCGGGATGGACCCGTCGACGCCGACGTTGTTGTGCTCTTCCTTGACGAGGGGCGGAATCGGTGGCGCCCCCCCCTCGCCGATGCTCCCGCCTTGACCGGCCCCGGAGGAGCCTTGCGGCGCGGCGCTCGTGGTGTCTCCCGAGCTCCAGGAGCCGCCGGTGCCGCCCGTGCCGTCGGGCGGCGGCTCGAACCCGTCGACCACCACCCTGCCGCCGCAGGCGCCCGCGACGAGGGCAGCGAGCGCGCCCGCGGCGAGGAGACCGCCACCGCGCATCCGCGTTGCCCGGCGCTCGCCGCCCGGCTTCCCGTCCACGCGAGACGGATCGATGGCGCTCGATGCCGGTGCAAGCGACGTTGACATAAGCATGCTCCTGCGTCGGTAAGGGCCCTCCCTCACCGCGCGCGCAGTATGCGCGGGCCCTCGCGCGGTGTCACGCGCTGCGCACGCTCGTGACCTCGGCGGGGTGCGCGATGGCGCATGCCGCGCTCATTCCACTTGCTTGACGCGCATTCTCACGCGACCTGGCGATGCTTCCGTTGCGCCCTCGAAGCGCTCGATGACGATCACGAAGCGCGATACGCCGTCCGCGCTCTGGACGAGCCACGCGGCGTCCCTGGCCGGCGCGGGGGGCGTCGCGCCGGGCTCGAGCCACCGCCCCGTGAAGGCGGTCGCGATGTGGTCGCCGCGGTACGGGACGGCGGGATCGGTGAGGGCCGCGTGGTCGGCCGCGTCGAACCGCGCCTGCTCCGACGCGGCGGTGCGCGCCTTGACGTCGGCGAGCTCCTCGGAGGCCGACGCCTCTGCCTGGAGGTCGGCGGCGCGCGTGGTCCCGGGGCCGCCGAGCTCGCCGTTGACGCTGACGAGCGATCTTCGGAAGCAGACGTTCCAATCGGTCGACGCGCGCGCCTCTTCCGGCGTGAGCATCAGCTGCCGGTTGCCCGCGAGGTCGAGGCAAGCGCTCGGCTCGGTCTCGACCGCGTCGATGCCGCCCGCTGTCGCGTCGAGGTCCTGAATCTCGACGGTCGGGCCGGAGCCGTCGGGGAGCACCTCGGCGTAGCGGAGCTGATAGAGCGCCGTGACCGGCGTCCCGTTCACCTCCCCGTAAAAGGAGGAGATCTGGAGCTTCCAGTACCGGCCCTCGTGCTCGATCGCGTGGACGTGGTAGCGGCTGAAGGCGACGTGCTCCTCGCCGTCGTAGGCGTACCAGCGCGAGAAGGCGCCGCCGGAGTCGTCCGTGAGCAGGAAGGGGGTGCTCGGCAGGTCGCCCGCTCTGTAGTCGTCGAGGCCGATGGGCAGGGCCCCGCCGTCGCCGGGGCCGCTGAGGCCGCTGTTGGTGAAGACGTCGTAGCCCGAGAGCGCGAGATCCCAGTCGGTGGACGCCGCGCCGTCGCCTTCCGGGACCACGATCTCCGGGGTGGCGAGGTGGAGGAAGACGCGGCCGGCGGCCGGCACGTCGACCTCGAGGAGCGCGCCGTCGTTCGGGGGCTCGGGGTCTCCGGTCGAGCTTCCGGCTCCCGTGCCGCTGCTCGTTGTCCCGGGGGTTCCGGTCGAAGTCCCGTCCGCCGTGCCGTCGCTGCACGCCGGGGTGAGCAGGAGAAGCGCCGCCGTCATCGATGCTCTCGTCATGAGTCCTCCCACGGTAGCTCGGCGCGGACGCCGACGTAAAAGGTGCGCCCCTCGAGGGGCCGGTGGTCGCCGCGGCGATCAGGGTCCTTTTGCGCGCCGAGCAGGTTCCTGACGCCGATATATGCCTGCGACGAGGGCCAGAGCGGCCGCGCGAGCCGCGCGTCGAGCGTGGTGAACCCGGGGGCGCGCACGTCTCTCGCCTCGCTCGGGTCTCTCTCGACGAACGCGCTGCTGATGGTCCGTAGGCGGGCGACGAGCTCGAACTGGAACGGCAGATCGGCGCGGAGCGCCGCCTGCGCCGTGTGCGGCGGTTTGCCGGAGAGCGGCTGTCTGGGATCGGCCGTGTCGTCGCGCGTCCAGAGGTAGGCGTAGCCGGCCTCGATGCGGAGCCACGGTGTGGCCTGGAGCGTGGCCGAGAGATCGAGGCCCGCGGTGCGCGCCTCGGCGATGTTCATGTAGGTGTACGTGTCGACGCCGGCGGAGGAGCTGAGGGGCTTCGGGTTGACGTCGATCAGGTTGTCGACCCAGTTCGCGAAGGCGCCGGCGCGCGCCGTGAGGCCCTCTCGGGGGATCCACGTGACATCGCCGTTCACGCCCCAGGACGTCTCGGGGGCGAGCGCCGGGTTGCCCTCGAGGATGTAGCCGAGGCTCGAGTGGTCGAATGAGAAGCCGAGCTCCTTCGCGCTGGGGGCGCGGAATCCCCGCCCGCCGGAGACGCGCAGGGTGAGGGACGGGGCGGGCCGGTAGGCGAGGGCGAGGCGTGGGGCGATGACGCCGCCGTAGCGGAGGCGGAGCTCGCCGCGGACGCCGGGCATGAGGGTGAGCTCGTCGGTGAGCTTCCACGCGAGCTGGCCGTAGAGCGCGGCGCTGCCGAGCCGGGTGTCGGGCACCTCCTCGATCGGCGGGGTCTCCTCGGTGCCCGAGGGGGTTACCTTGGTGATCTCGAGCACCTGGTCGAGCGTCTCCACCTCGGCGCGCGCCCCGGCGACCCAGGTGCGCGGCCCGTCGGCGATGGTGGCGATCGCCTCGTAGCTGTGGAGGGCGCCCGAGCGCTCGCGCTGCTCCTCGTCGGGCGAGCCGCGCAGGTCGCGGCCGCTCGCCCGCAGGGCCCATTGCCGGCCTGCGGCGAGGCGCAGGTTCGAGCCGCCGCCGAGGTCGATCGTCTCGGCGAGGTGCAGGGTGACGCGGTCGGTCACCTCGGGGAGGTCGTAGAGGTAGGCCCCCAGGACGGGCCACACCTTCTGCTCGACGCCGTTCTGCTCGTCGTGGATCCATCGCGCGCGGAGCCGCACGTCGATGCCCTTGCCGAGCGTGGCGCCGGCGCGCAGGCCGAGGAGGCGCTGCGAGCGCTCGGGCAGGACGGTGGGGGCGTCGGCGCCCGCGCCGGGATCGGCGAGGTTGTCGCTGGGCTCGACGAGGGAGAGGCTGTCCTCCCGCTGGAACGAGGCGTCGGCGCTGACCCAGGCGCGCTCGCCGCGGTAGGCGCCCGAGCCATGGAGGACGAGCCCGGCGCGGCTCCGGCCTTCGAGGCGGGCGCGGCCGCTGAAGCCCGGGTGCTCGGGGGGCGCGGAGAGCACGTTGACGACGCCGCCGATGGCGCTCGTGCCGTAGAGCGAGCTGGTCGGCCCGGTGACGAGCTCGATGCGGGAGACGTCACCGAGCGGGAGAGACGAGAGGTCGATGGCGCCGCCGGCGTCGCCGATGACGCGCTCGCCGTCCTCGAGGACGAGGACGCGGTCGAGGTCGAAGCCCTGGATCTGGATGGCGCTCGGGTTGCCGAGCGCGCCGTAGGCGCTCGGGTTGACCTGGACGCCGAGCTCGCCGTCGAGCGCCTCACCGACGTTGGTGGCGCCGCGGCGCTCGGCCTCGTCGCGGGTGACGACGCGCGTGCGCACCGTGGCGCGCTGGCTGCTCTCGGGGGTGCGGGTGCCGGTGACGACGACCTCGAGCAGCGGCGGCGCGGCGGGCGAGGGGGGAGGCGGTGGAGCGGGAAGAGGCGAAGAGGAAGGGGGCGCGGCCGAGGGCTGCTCGGAAGAGAGCTGCGCGAGCGCAGGGCGCGAGAACGCGGCTGGGACGAGCGCCGGGAGCGGGCAGAAGGCGAGCAGCGCGGCGCGCGTCAGGCGCCGACGCCGGGGCACGGTCCTCCCTGGGACATCGGAACGGCAGGCTCGAGGCGCGGGGATGGCAGCATGGGGAGAGCTCGGCCTGTGCGGCGTTCCGTGGGTCGGGTGAGGTGGGGGATGGTCGCCCGATTCAGAGCGGTCGTCCAGCGGTTCGGGAGGCCGCGGGCGCCGTGGGCGGGGCAGATGGCGTGCAGCGAAGCGGGAGCAGGGAAGGAGCTCGCGTCGGGACGGAGGCTCGTGGCGGGCGAGCGGCGAACGGCGGCGGCGCCGAGCGACCGACGCCTCGGCGGGTGGCCTGCGGTGCGCCACGAGAGGCCGCGCGGTCGGCGCTCGCCGCGGCCGCGGGGGTCGCGGGGCGGGAGCGGGCCCGACGGCGGAAACCCCAACGGGCGACGCGAGTTGGGCTTGCATTGCTCGACGACGGACGGTAGGGTCCCGCGCCGAATCGCCGGTCCCCATCGTCTAGCCCGGCCCAGGACTCAGCCCTTTCAAGGCTGCTACGCGGGTTCGAATCCCGCTGGGGACGCAGAGTTAAGACATCCCGCATCGGTCGCGAGCATCCGCCCGACCACCGCGGCGCCCTCGATCCAGAAGCACCTCCCCTCGGCGGTCTCGACGGGCGTGACGTTCAAGGGAGTCTCGAAGAGGGGGGCGAGGACCTGCCGGGCATCCTCGGGGTTGCGGTGCTTCTGGTCGGTGCTGGCGAGGGCTTGCACCAGGCGGCTCCTCTCCGTCCGGAGCCGCACCGCTTCCTTTTCGAGCTGAGGGACGTCGGACGTCGTCAGCTTGGCTCGCTCCGCGAGCCGATGGCGTGGCTGTTTGAGCACCGCCAGGATCAGCTCTTCCGAGAGGGCTTTGGTGAGCAGGTGCTCGTGCGTGCGCTCGGAGATCTTCACGCGTTCGAGCTCCGCTTCTCAGTCGTTGACCACGGGGATGGTGAACGACACGCCATCACCGCCGTAGCCTGATCCATGTCCGTTCTTGCAGAGCAGCTGAACCGCGAAGACACGGCTTACTAGATCAGCAGCCCTCTTTATCGCCATCGTGAGCTCGATGTCCTCAGGACTGTGCATCGGATCCGCCGCCCGGCGGTTGTGCCAAGCGCGCGTCTCTCCCTGTAGCCTCGCCCCCTCGAAGTCGTCGTACAGCTGCACCAGCACCTCCGCGTCCAGCGCGGCATAGGCGACCTGGCCTTCGGTCAGCGGCCGTCGCGTCCAGTCCCCTGTCTGCTAGCCGAGCGTGTCGATCAAGTATGTCGCGGTAGAGTCGGCCACCGCCGCGCTCGACGATCACCTACAGAAAGTGGAAACGACCGCGAACGGTGGTCTTGAGATAACTGATACGTCAGACGATGGGCCTCGCGCAGCCACCTCGACACGGCGGGCTGCGGGACACCGACTTGCTTGGCGTCGCGGCGAGGGCGCCCAGCCCGGCCATCCGCTGGACCATCTTTCTCGAAACGCCTCCTCGTACGGCGGCCTCAAGCGAGCTATCCGGGCTCGCCCTGATCGAGATCTCCTGAACTCCACAGGCCGGACTGCCGGACCGAGGAGACGGCATCCTCTCTGACATACAGGGCGACCCGCGCCGCCGGTCGGATCCATGTCCTTGCTCTCGGTCGTCAAGCCCTGGGTCATATCCGCGCCAGGGTGGCCCCATGATCCTGGCGAGCGGCCGGCCCCATGACCCTGGCGAACTTATGTCAGGCCACCTCGCGACTGGCCCCATAAGGGTGGAAAAAACGCTGCAGGCTGGTCCCATGTGCGTGGCGATCAACACTCTAGACGGCTTGCAATCTCCACGCCGATCGCTGATCTCACCCCGGCAAGCGCGATCTTCAACGCGTTGCTAACTGGGCGGCACAAGAAGTGATTCAGCGTTGACGCGGACTGACGCGCACCGCTGGCGGTCGAGGTCCGGAGACGGGACTCCGTCCGCTCACGCCGCTCTTGGGAGATACAAATGAGCTTTAGACAACTGAGCATGACGGATGTACGAGGCGTAATCCATCGCTGGCAGGAAGGGCAGAGCGCCCGGCAGATCGCACGCGCCGGCGTGGTCGATCGAAAAACGGCGCTCCGGTACATCGAGACAGCGCGCCGATGCGGGATCGAACCGCGGAGCGATATAAGCGACGAGCTCGTCGCCGAGGTCGCGCGGAAGGTGCAGGCGCGCCCGCACCCCCCGCCGTCATCGGCGTGGCAGACGCTCGAAGCCCGCCGCGCTCAAATCGAAGGGTGGCTCATGGGCCCAAAGCCGTTACAGCTGGTCCGCGTGCAGAAGCGATTGGCGCTCGAGGGCGTGCAGGTGACATACAGCACGCTGCGGCGGTTCGCGCACAGGGAGCTCGGCTGGCGCGAGCGGCCTTCAGGGGTGTCCGTGAGGGAGGCGCCCCCGGCCAGCGAGGCGCTCGCCCAGAGCGCGGTCAGCGGCCGTGACGAACAGGAACATCCTGACGAGCTCTGACCGGGGATCCGCGGAAGAGCCGGAGGCGGAACTCGCACTGTCCGCCTCCGGCGAGGGGCCCGGGGGAGCCGCCCCCCGGGCACCTCTCCGTCGATTCTCAGACGGTGGCGCAGGCTGGATGATGCGCGTGGTGGTGGGCAATCCTCCGAGCTCCAGGAGAGCGAAGAACCAATAGACATGCGCTTCTTCTTTCCTGGCCTGTTTCGCTGGCCCCATGACGCTGAAAGAGGGTCGGCCCCATCACTCTGAATATTGGTGTGCTGAGCGCGCACGGATTTGTGTTGACACGGCGGACATGCGCACGGGCGAGCTGGATACCTCGTGGCTCGAGCGCTATCGTAGCTCCGGGCGAGGCCGCTTGACTCGACAAGCCGTTTGCCTTCCTATCCCCGATAGGCTCCCGATACCCCATGAGCAAGCAAGCCATCCGCCGCGAAGGCGCTTCTGCCGTGAACCGCGCACCGACGATTGCGAGGCCGGTCCCAGAAGCGGCGCCGGCGGCCCGGGGAGCCCCGGCGGCCTCGTCCGCGGCTTACCCTGTGCTGCAGCTCCAGGCGAGGATCGGCAACCGCGCGACGCGGCACGTGATCCAGCGGCTGTCCGCCGGGCGAGCGCCTGCGGAGACCGAGCGCGACGTGCCCGCGTCGACGTCGGGCCGGCCGCTGCCGGAGGCGGTGCAGCAGAAGATGGAGGGGGCTTTCGGCGCCGGCTTCTCGGACGTGCGCGTACACCCGGGCTCGCCGCGCGCGACGGCGCTGGGGGCGGCGGCATACACCCAGGGGAGCGACATCCACGTGGCGCCGGGGCGCTGGGCGCCGGAGACGACGCGGGGACAGGAACTGCTCGGGCACGAGCTCGCGCACGTGGTGCAGCAGCGGGCGGGGCGCGTGCGGGCGACGGCACAGATGAAGGGGGTGGCGCTCAATGATGACCCGGCACTGGAGGCCGAGGCCGACGCGATGGGGGCCAGGGCGGCGCGGGGGAAGGCCGGCGGGCCGTGGGTGTCTGCGGGGGTGGGGAGGACAGAGGGACACTCAGCTACCCCCCCAGCCGACGCGGCCGTCCAGCGGTTCCCGGTCAAAGCCACCTGGGGAAAGCCAAGCCCCTACTACGGGGGCACCAGGATGGAAGCCGAGGTCGGCGCGGAAAGCGAATGGAAATATGGGTCCAAGCCCGACGCGAACACCCCGACCATCATCAAGAAGGTCGGTAAGATCGTGGGCGGGAAGCCTCGGTACATCGCGGGGCATCTGCTCAACGACAACATGGGCGGGCGGGGCGAGAACCAGAACCTGACCGTGCTGAGCTCGGACGCCAACAAGAGGCACCGTGGCGTGGAAGGGAAAGTCAAGGCCCTCGCGCAAATTGCGGATCAGATCAGGCCAGGGAGCCGGCTGGGCGACTCCCGCTACCAGCACGGGGCAGAGTACACGGTCACCGTCCTGCCTCCCAGCCCGAGCGGGAGCGTTCCGTACGACCCGAGCGAGAAGAAGCTGGCTTCCGGGCTGGAGATCACCCTCAAGCCCATCCGCAAGGACATCGCGGGCAAGAACCACCCCTGGCCGGAGCAGCAGGGTGGCCCCAACGAGCTGACGAAGCACCGCGTAGACAATGTGCCGCCCTATCCGAGCGTGCCAAATGTGACGAAGGTGAGCCCTCTGGAGAAAGAGGTGATCGACGCGATCAAAGCCCTCGGGCCGACGCACCCTTTCAAGGACATCCTGAACCACATCAACGCAAATCGAGGCGCCAGCACTCCTCAGCTCAAGCCCGGAGCGCTCAAGGTTGCGTTGAAACGGGCCATAAAGAACCGGCGTATCACTCGCAGCCGAGGCGGCTTCAAGCTCGCGGTGTGACAGCATGCAACCAGGGGCAAAGTCGATGGACCGTGGAGGATTCCTGCATCAACGTGAACCACTTCAATAGCGTCGAACCTGGAGACGAGGTGCGTTAGATGGCACAGAGACAGACGGCAGCAGCCCGAGCAGCCACCGTTCGAAAGGCGGCGGTAGCGGCCGCCCCGGCGGCCCCGTCCCCGGTTCACCCGGTCTTGCAGCTCCAGGCGAAGATCGGCAACCGCGCGACGCGGCACCTGATCCAGCGGCTGCCCGACGGACAAGCGGCGGCCGCCAAGGACCCATGGGCGGTGGATGAAGAGACCTGGAAGGGGCGCAGAAAAGGGCCGGACGGCGAGCACACCGAGTCCGAAGAGGACTTCATGGTGCGCCAGCTCAACGAGATTGACCCGGCGGTCATGTTCCAGACGATGTTCGCCGATCCCAAGGGGTCGGACAAGAGCATGAGCGCCAGCGCGAGGCAGAAGCTGGAGGCGTCCGCGGAGATGACGCTCGCGAAGCAGAAGTTCATGCGACGGCTCCACCTGACCATGGCGCTCGGCGGGGTGGACATGTCGACGCGGAACAACCCCGATCTGTCGAAGTCCGAGGACCTGGTGACCGAATATCCGTGGCCGCTGGCGAGCGTCCTCGGTCACGGGCAGCGGCAACTCTTCGAGATCCAGGAGAAGAAAGGCCTGGGCGAGGCCTTCTATGACTACCTGGGGCGCGGACCTTCGCAGGATGGCCGCGACGTGCTGGACAAGAGCGCCTGGCGCGGGTTCGCCTCCCACGCGACGAAGGTCGGCGAGATGCGCAAGGACGGGACGAGGCGCGTCGAGGAGCTGAAGCTCCCATTCCACGCGCAGATGGGTCTGCGCCGGCACAGGGGCGTGAACGTCCCGCTGGGGGGCATCGGGAACCGCAACGTGAAGGGGGACATCATCGGCCCCGGCGGCCACCCGATCGACCCCGCGACCGGAGAGTACCTCCGGAAGCGCCAGCTCGTGGCCATCCCCAGGAAGAATCAGCACGGCCACATCTACATGAACAAGCACGTGAGGGGCGACACGATGGCCCTGATGGTCGGCCTGGAAGGGTCGGCCCCCCTGACCGCGAACATGTACGGCACGGCGCACACGGCCTCGAGCGGCGCCGAGGATCAAACCACGAAGCTCTCGGCCACGGGCGGGCAGAAAGCGTCGAAGCTGTTCGGCGCGAAGGCGCCCGCAGAGTATGGCGGGAAGCGGACCGTCGTCGACGAGGAGCTGCTGACCAGCCTCAAGATGCTTGAGAGGCTCCTCGATTCGCTCCCGCGTGAGCAGCAGGAGAGTTTCTTCAAGGAGATCCTCGTCCTCCCCCCCAAGGAAGCGAAGAAGAAAGCGATAGAGCTCGTCCGGCGGCAGAGGTACTAGCACTACAGCCGTACTCCTCGACCGCAATCACAGGCGAAGATCCGTGATAACGCAAGGGCCTTCGACGCTCAAGCGTGGAATCTGTCTGTCATGAGCCTCATGGGGCCACTTGAACCCCATTTATGCAGCCTCATGGGGCCAGTCGATCGTCACGATCATGGGCCAGCCGAAAAGTGACATGGCAGCGCCGCTTCTGCCGATCCCTCTATTGCGCCTCGCCCCCTACCCGGGTGAATATGAGAGCCACGGAGCGAGCCCAAAAGCTTGGAGCGAGCCGCCCCGCGTCCCACGACGACCGCCTCTTCTATGCTGGAGCCGCATCACAACATCGCAGAAGAGCCGGAAGGCGCCCCGGACCCAGCGGGCGATGCGCCCTTCGCGCGGTCGCTCGATCACCTCATGGCCGAGCTCGACCGCGTCGATCGGATGGTGCGCCTCGGCGTCGCTCAGGCACGTCTCGTGGCAGAGGAGGATTCGCTCCCCGGCCTTACCATCTCCGAGGCCGAGATCGACGCGCTGCTCGAGCGGGCGCCGGGCGAGCCCCACTGGACGACCGGGCCCGAGGGGCCGGAGGTGATCGCGGTCAAAGAGGCGATCGAGAGGCAGGCCGCCGTGCTTTCGCGCCGCGCGGCGGAGAGCGGGAGGCGCGGCGTCCATCTTCGCCTCGTGGCGCTCGCGGAGCGGTTCGGGCTGACGCGCTTCGACCTGGATGTGCTCCTGCTCGCGCTCGCGCCCGAGATCGACCTTCGCTACGAGCGCCTCTTTGCGTATCTCAACGACGATATCACGCGCAAGCGCCCGACGGTGAACATCGGGCTCTTCCTGGTCGCTGCTTCGTTCGAGGAGCGCATCGCCGCGCGACGCCATTTCGCGCCGCGCGCCCCGCTCGTGCGCCATGGCCTGCTCCGCGGCCTCGATGCCGCCGCCCGGCAAGGCTCGCTCCTGGCCGCCCCGCTCGAGGTGGAGGAGCGCATCATCTGGTATCTGCTCGGCAGCGAGGAGCTCGACCCGCGCCTCGGCCGCGCTGTGCGGCTCGTGCATCCTCGAGCGCGGCTCGAGGATCTGCTCCTGCCCGAGGAGACCAAGGCGAGCCTGCTCCGGCTCGCCGCGTCGCATCGGGGGCAGACGTGGCCCGTGGTGACGCTGAAGGGGCCGGAGAGCGTGGGGAAGACGTCGCTCGTCGAGGCCCTTTGCGGGGAGATCGGCGTCCCCGTGCTCGTTGTGGATCTCGAGGCGCTCCTCGCCGAGGGAGACGCGCCCTTTCGCGCGGCGCTGCCGCTCGTCGCGCGCGAGGCGAGGCTGTGGAGCGCGGCGCTTTGCTGGGATGGATCCGGCGCACTCGGCGCCGCGGACCGGAAGGCGCTCGAGCTCGCCGTGGCGGCGGCGATCGCCGAGCACGATGGGCCCGCGTTCCTTCTGGAGCGTGCGCCGTGGGCGCCTGCGGGCGCGCTGGGCGGGCGTCCGCTCCTTCGCCTGGAGATCCCCCGGCCTCGCATGGCCGAGCAGGCAGCGCTGTGGAACGCCGCGCTCCGCGCCGGCGACGCGCCGGCGATGGCCATCGACGTCGCAGCGCTGACGAGCCGCTTCCGCTTGACCGGCGGGCAGATCCACGACGCTGTCGCCGCGGCGCGTGCCCTCTGTCTCACGCGCGGACAGGGCGCTGTCATGAGCACGGCCGATGTGCTCCAGGCGTGCCGGCTCCGGCACGGCGGCAAGCAGAGCTTCCTCGCGCGCAAGGTGCCGCTCGTGCATCGGTGGGACGACGTTGTCCTCCGCGAGGATCGGCGGGAGCTCCTCCGTGCCATCTGCCGGTTCATGCAGCAGAGAAACCAGGTTTTTGTCGCGTGGGGCTTCGATGACAAGCTCTCGCTGGGCAAGGGGCTCTCGGCCCTCTTCTCGGGCCCGCCGGGGACGGGCAAGACGATGGCCGCGGCGGTGATCGCGAGCGAGCTTGAGCTCGACCTCTACCAGATCGATCTGTCGCAGGTGGTGAGCAAATACATCGGCGAGACGGAGAAGCACCTCGGCGAGCTGTTCGACGAGGCCGAGGCCACGAGCGCGATCCTGTTCTTCGACGAAGCCGACGCGCTCTTCGGCAAGCGGACGGAGGTGCGGGACGCGCACGACCGCTATGCGAACGTCGAGACGAGCTATCTGCTCCAGCGCATCGACGCGCACGAGGGGGTGGTGATCCTGGCGACCAACCTCTTGAAGAACATGGATGAGGCCTTCATGCGGCGGCTGTCCTTCATCGTCGACTTCCCGTTCCCGAGCCCCAAAGAACGCGCGGCCATCTGGAAGAGGGCTTTTCCTGCCGAGACGCCGCTCGATCCCGACGTCGATTTCGAGCGCCTCGGCGCCCGGCTGGAGCTCGCCGGGGGCTCGATCCGGAACGTGGCGCTCGCCGCGGCGATGCTCGCGGCGGAGCAAGCAGCGGCGGTGGGGATGTGGCACCTCTTCCGGGCGGCGCGGCTCGAATTCCAGAAGATGGGCAAGGTGATGAAGGACGAGACCTTCGGTTAGGTCACAGCTCACAGCCGGTGAAGATCGATCGGCCGGCCATGAAGCGCGGTCGAGCGCGCACGAGGGAGCGGTTTACCATGAGAGATCCCGCAGGATGGGTGCTCCGCCAGGTGAGCGAGAGCCTGGGCACGCTGATCCGCGAGAACGTATTTCTCAACGATCCTCCGGGCCCGGCGTCTCCGGTTGATGACGATCATGATTCGCTCTACCACGGCCGCCGACCTGGAGACCTGGAGGACGTGGACAGGGTGGAGGTCAAGTATCACTCTCCCTCGGACGAGCCTGATTCAGGGCAGGGGCGCTCTCCGCTTATCCTGGTCTATCTGTATCGGGTAGCCGACAATCCCTACCTGATCAACGAGCCCCCGTCGATCGTGAGAACGGGGACCGGCTTCGTGCGTCGCGCGGCGCCGCTCGCCGTCGATCTCTCCTACATGATGGTCCCGTACGCCCAAAACGCGGAGAACGAGCTCCTGCTCGTGAGCAAGCTCAAGCGGCTGTTCTCCGACTGCCCCGTGCTCGAGGACAAGAGCTCGAACGGCGTGCTGTTCGTTACAGGCAACGAACGGTTGCCCGTCCTGTCAGACGCGCCGAGCATGGAGCAGATCCATCAAATCTGGGCGGGTTTTCCGAACAAACCCTACCGACTTTCGCTCTTCTATACGGTGACGCCCGTGCGCATCCCGCGCGCCGTCACGGAGGAGGGAGCCCTCGTCCGCAAGGTCCAGTCCACCTTCCACGTGAACTCGCCCACCGAGGCGAGCCCGCCCTCCCCGGAAGAGTGGGTGATCGACGCGGATCCCCGATCGCCGGGGTGACCCCATGAGGTTGACGAGATCACCGTTCCACAAGGCACTGCTGGTCCCATGAGGGTGACAAAACGATCGCCTGGGGGATAGGCCCGGCCCCATGATTGTGACGAAAGATCGGATCGGGCATCCTCAGACCGCGTTGACAACTCCGGCAAAGGAAACCTAATGTCCAGGCTCTCTTCGGGGGGATAGCCGAGATCAGCTGGCGGACTCCGCCCTCGCGATCTTGTCTTCCCAGCATCTCCCTCTCCTCAAAGAGAGGTGGAGGGAGATGCCCTCGAAGGCGGCCTCCACCGTTCCCTCCATGGGGGAGAGGCCGTGGGGAAGAGGCCATGGGGAAGAGGCCGAGGTCTGTCGCGATGCGGTGTGTGTCGAAGAGGATCTGGCAACCTCCTTCGTCCGAATCGTCTCTGGAAAGGTTGAACCCGTGTCCAACTACTTGTATCCGGGCGTCTACATCGAAGAAATCCGGGGACCGCAGCAGATCTCTGGCGTCGGCACCAGCACCACCGCCTTCGTGGGATGGACAGAAAAAGGGCCGGACGAGCCCACGCTGATCGATAGCTGGAACGCCTTCCTGGCGAAATTCGGGAACTTCACGTGGGGCTATAACGTCCCGTTTGCGGTATACAACTTCTTCGCCGAGGGCGGCGCGTACGCGTACGTCGTGAGCGCGAAGGCGAGCGATGGCCTCGCCGCGGCGACGGTCGTGCGTGCGCCCTTCAAATTCACGGCGTCGTCACCTGGCCTGTGGGGCAACGATCTCGCCATCGCGATCGAAAATTACCCTTGGGAGGACACCCCCAGCACGACCCTCACGCCCACCTTCGGCGTCCGCGTCCTCTACTCCGCCGCAAAGGTGGACCAAGACGACAGCAAGAAGACTGTCCTCGAGCGTCTCATCACTCGCTACATCAAGAACAACAGTCTCGATTCTGCCAAGATCACCCGCACTGTCGACTATTACGTCATTGAAGAGTTCCCTGGGCTGACCATCAAGGATCTCAAGAAGGGAGCGAACGGGCAGCCTAGCTCGCTGGAGGCCAAGATCAACGGCCAATCGCTCTTCCTCCGTGTCACGGTCAACGCCGAGACGCCACCGGCGCCGACCGCCCTCGCCCCGGCGTTGCTCGTGACCGGCGCTGACTCCACGTCGGGCACTCCGGTCGACTACCAAGACGCGCTCGCCAGGCTCGATCCGATCACCGACGCAAGCCTCCTCGTGATGCCCGACACGGGCATGTTGGACGATCTCAAGACGCAGCAAGCGACGATTCAGCAGGGTATAAATTACTGCGAAGGTCGGACTCCTTGCGACATGTTCATGATCGCAGACGCCCCTTTCTGGCTGGACCCGCCGACGCTCAGGTCGTTCAAGAGAGGCGAACCGATAACTCCCCCGGGAGCAACCGCGCCCATTGACCTGGAGAACGCGCTCAACTCGGACCGCGGCGCGATCTACTATCCATGGATCGATTTCTTCAATACGTCGACGGCGCGCAGCATCACGATCCCTCCCGCCGGGGCCATCGCAGGGACCTATGCCGAGACCGATAGCCGCGTCGGCGTGTTCAAGGCTCCGGCGGGTATCCGCGACGGCAAGCTGTCGTCGGCGGTGAGCCTCACGGCGCTCGTCACGGAGAAGGCTCAAGGTATCCTCAACCCGGATGGCATCAACGCCATACGGAGCCTGCCGACCTACGGCATCGTGACGTACGGCGCGCGCACCTTGTCGACGGACCCGAGCCTCATCTACATCAGCGTACGCAGGCTGCTGACGTACATCGAAATGTCGCTCTACCGGGGCCTGCAATGGGTCGTGTTCGAGCCGAACGATCAGAAGCTCTGGGGCACGGTCCGTCGCGACGTGACCGTGTTTCTGACCCAGGTGTGGACGGCAGGGGGCCTCTTCGGCGCCAAGGACTCGGACGCGTTCGAGGTGAAGGTGGACGCGTCGAACAACCCTCCGGCGACGAGGAACCAGGGGCTCCTCTACATCGACATCAAGGTGGCCCCCGTACGGCCTGCGGAGTTTGTCGTGCTCCGCATTCAACAGCAGACGCTACCATCGGCTTGATCGAGCCTGATGTGAAGCCCTCCGGGGCCGGGCATCAAGAGAGGCTATAGTTATCATGGCGGAGAGAACGGACCCTTACAGGAATTATCGGTTCCGCGTCGAGATCGCGAGCATTCAGGTCGCCGCCTTCGCAAGCGCGACGATCCCGGACGAGTCGTCGGACCCGATCGAGTACCGCGAGGGCACCGATCCCTTCACGCGCAAGCTCTCCGGGTATCCCAAGGTGGGGTCGCTCACCCTCAAGCGCGGCATCACGACGTCAATGGAGCTTTACGAGTGGTGGCAGATCATCCGCCAGACCGGCACCGGTGTGCCGAACGCTCGAAGGAATATATCGATCATCCTCGTCGATGACGCCGGTAACGACGCCGCGCGCTGGGACCTGGTCGGGGCCTGGCCGTCGAAGTACCAGGCGGGCGATCTCGACGGCAAGGGGAACGACGTCCTCATCGAGACGTTCGAGGTGGCGGTGGAGACCATCAAGCGCACGCAATGACAGCGCCGGAGAGAGGAGGCTGAAATGACCGCGCTAATCACCGAATTCCCATTTGTCTTGAAGCTCGGCTACGCTGACGAAAATGGCGATCTTCACAAGGAAGGCACCATGCGCCTCGCGACCGCGGCCGATGAGATCCTGCCGCTGCGCGACAGCCGCGTTCAGCAGAATCAGAGCTACCTCTCCATCATCCTCCTCTCGCGCGTCGTGACGCGGCTCGGCTCGCTGCCCACCGTCACGCCCAAGGTCGTCGAGGGCCTGTTCGCGGCGGACTTCGCCGCTCTCCAGGAGATGTACAACCGCATCAACGAGCGGGGGCGAAACACAGTCGAGGTGCTCTGTCCGAAATGCAACCATGCGTTCGAGTTCGAGGTGGACACGTCCCGGGACCAATGAAGGGCTATCCCCTCGATGCGATGCACGAGGAGATAGCCTTTCTCGCGTACTATTTTCACTGGGAGTATGACTCGCTGCTCAGGCTCGAGCACCGCGAGCGCAGGCGGTGGTGCGAAGAGGCGAGCAAGATCAACCGGGAGATCATGGGTTCCGAAAAGAAGGAGCGGTCGCTGCTCGACTTCTGATCGCGAGGCGAGCGCACGGCCTTCGGTCCTGGGTGTAACCGTGGCGTGAGGGAGGCGGTATGGCGAACGGCGGCAGGGGCTCGTCGTCGGGCGGACGCGCGGCTCGGAAGGATCCGTACCTGGGCTTCAACTTTCAGGTCGAGATCGGGTCGCTGATCGTGGGCGGGTTCAGCAGCATCAGCGGCTTGCGGATCCAAACGGCGGTCGAGTCGCGCCGCGAGGGCGGCGTCAACACGCATGAGCACCGGCTGCCCGGCCCCACGTCGTACACGGATCTCGTCCTTCGGCGTGGGATGTCCGATATGGACAATCTATGGAGCTGGTACCAGCAGGTCATCGCCGGGAAGTTTAGCCGCCACGACGGGACCGTCCATCTCATGGACCGGACCGGTGCATTCCTCAAGCAATGGCACTTCCGTAGCGCGTACCCGATCGCTTGGGAAGGTCCCGAGTTCGACACAGCCTCGAACCAGGTGCTGTTCCAGTCGCTGACGCTGGCGCACGACGGGATCTTCGAGGCATAGGGGCCTGAGCGATGCTGGATCGGGTTCAGCGCGAGCAGGTCAATCGTCCAGCGTGGCCGAGCGCGGCTCGGGCCGCCATGCGCTCATCGCGCGAGATCCGCGAGCGGTACGGGCGAGGCGAGCCGCTCGGACGTCGTCCGCTCGGCCTGACCCACGTTGCCGTCGGGGCATCCACGGTCATCCAGCCGGTGTGGCTCACGCTCAAGCTTGCGGTGTTTCAGGCGCTCGGCGCCGCGCTCCGGGCGAGCGCCCGCCGGAGCTCGCCCGGAGCGCGGGCCGAGCGATACGAGCGATACGCGCTGCGGCGGCGGACGATGGACGAGGTCGGCCCGGAGGTGGGGCGGCTCGGGCGGCAGTTGCGGCCAGCGATCGGTGCCTCGCACGCGCGCCCTCGGATCGCCGCCACGGGTGGCCGAGCGGGGGTGACCCACCACGATGCCCGCAGCGTGAGCGGTGGTGCCCGCAGCGTGGGCGGCGGTGCCCGCAGCGTGGGCGACGATGCCCGCGGCGTGGGCGACGATGCCCGCAGCGTGGGCGCTGCGCTCGCGGTGAGCCTACAGCGCGCCGTGGCGACCGTGCTGCGCTCCACCCTCGCGGCGCGAACATGGCGCTCCCCGGAGCCCCGGCGCGTGCGAGCCTCTGCTGCCCTTCTGCGCCGGACCGTCGCACGCCTGCTGCTCACGCGCTTGCCACTCCTCGGCTCGTCGCCCCCAGGCGTGCTGCTCGTGCGAAAGCGCCTCGACGAGGGGCGCGTTTCAGAGCACGCGCGACCGGAGATGCGCGGCGAGCGTTCGTGGCATGTACCCGCTGCCTCCCCGCAGGCGCCGCGCCGGTATGGCACCGGCCAGGCGTGGCGAATGTCGGCAGCGCCTCTCCGGCTGTTGCTCTCGATCGTCACGGAGCAAGCCACGCGGACAGCGCCTTCTGACACGCCGCGCCGCCTGGCGACGGCGCTGATTGCCTTGCCGTTTCAGCTCGTCGTTCGCCCTCCCTCCGTGATGCTCCCCCGAGCTCGAAGCGTGCCCGCGACCTACCCGAGACAGGACGGGATCAGGCGCGAGAGCACCGCGTCTCTCATGCTCTTCCCTGGAGCCCCAGACGCAGCCCCCGTCCGCTCGGCGCCGAAGAGCGCAGCTCCTCGCGCTGTTGCCGTGCGCCGGCGCGCGAGGGAGGGGGAGCGAGGGGCGCGGGGTTCCCGGCTATCTCGTCCCGGAGAGGCGCTTCGGGAATACCGGACGAGCGCCGCCCATCAAGCGTTCAGGCGCACGACGGGCGGCGGCTTCGAGGCGGCGTTGCGCGCGGGCCGAGCCTTGTTTCCCTGGCGCGAAGCTGGGAACCCCAGCATCCGCTTCGCGGCCGCTCGAGCGGCACCCGGGCGCAGCGCGGCCGGCGCTGGAGCGGCGCTCGGGCGCCTCAGCCAGCATGTCTCTCGGCATCGGCCGGCGGCGGTGCACGTTGCCTCCACGACCCCACTCTCGCTCCCGGGCCCTTCGAACGGCCGTCTCGGCGGCAAGGGGCAAACACTGCAAACGTTGGCTGCTCCCTTCCGGCCGTTGTCCTTGACGACCACCCATGTAGCCGCGCCGGCAGCCGACGCCCGCGCGTCGCACCGACCGACGGCAGCGTTCCGCGCGCCTGCCGATCGCGTACTCACCCATCCTTCGCAGCTCCTGCAGGTTGGTCCTTTGCCCTCGCTCGAGCACCGGGGGGCTCCCGCGGCTGCCCGCCCGACCGAGAGCGCGCCCGCCGCGGCGCGCGCCCGCTCACCGCTCTCTCTTCCGCACATGCAGGCCGAGCTCGAAGGCGCGCGGGCGCCTCGACCGGCTGCCTCGAGAGCGCCACGGCTCGCCGACCAGCCCTCGCAGGCGGAGCTGCGAAGGCTCGTCGATCGTCTGATGGCCGAGATGGACAAGCGGATTCGCCACCGCGAGGAGCGGACGGGGCTGCGATGACCCTGAGCAAAGCGATCATCAAGAATATCGACACGGGCGAGCAGATCGAGGTGATGTACAACCCGGATCAATACACGAGCTCGTCCCAGGTCCTGTACTCGGGGAGGGCCGGAACGTTGCAGTTCGACCGCCTGGAGCGGCTGCCGTTCACCGTGAAGCTCTTCTTTGATACGTACGAAAAGGGCACCGACGTGCGCGCGTTGATCAAACCCATCGCCGCCCTCCAGAGGCCGACGGTCGGTGAGGGGGAAAAGCGCCGGCCGCCCGTCTGCCTCTTCAGCTGGGGAGGTTTTTCTTACCAGGGGATCGTCAGCCAGCTCGACCAGCACTTCACCATGTTCCTCTCGACCGGCACCCCGGTCCGCGCCGATCTCACGGTCACATTTCAGGAGCAGCTCCTGCCGAGCGAGGTGGAGAAGGACGCCGGCCTCGATAACTGCCCAAAGCTCCACCTGGTCAAGGTGGGAGAGCGGCTCGACGCCATCGCGGCCCGGGAGCTCGGGGACGCGAGCGCATGGCTCTGGATCGCCAGGGCCAACAACATCGATGATCCGCTGCGCTTCCCGATGCCGGAGCAGATCGGGACGCTCCTCGCGATCCCTGACGCGGCCGATCTACCGAAGAGCGACGCACTCTCTCAGGGCGGCAACGCTGCCGGAGCGGATCGGTAATGGGCGTCGTCTCGGTCACCGTCGCGGGCAAGCCGCTTCCGGACAGCATGAGCGCCGCGCTCGCCCGCGCCGAGGTCGATCAGGAGTTGAACCTCCCCTCGACGTGCGCCGTCGAGGTCGGCAGCGTCGACTTCGAGCGCTCTGTTTTTCAGGGGATCGATCTGACCTCCGCCCGCATCGGCGACCCTGTCGTGGTGGGCTTCGGCATGGAGAGCACGAAGCCCATCTTCGAAGGCCGCCTCGGCGCGCTGGAGATGGTCTTCGGCGACGAGAGCGCCGTCGAGCTCCAGGGCTATGACGCGCTCTACCGCCTCCAGTTCGGGACCACGACGCGCACGTTCGAGAGATCGAGCGACACCCAGATCGCGACCCGCATCGCCCGCGACAACGGGCTCGACATTCGCGCCGACGACAGCGGCGTCACCTACCCGTACGTGATCCAGGCCGATCAGAGCGACTTCGCGTTCCTCTCCGCGCGCGCGGCCCGGATTCATTTCGAGCTCTTTGTGACAGGGCGCACGCTCTACTTTCGCCGGAGCATCGCGGGCCAGTCGCCGACGACGAAGCTGCGCCTCGGCCTGGATCTCACGACGCTGACCGTGCGAGCTCGGGCGCTCAAGCGAGGGTCGCGCGTGACGCGCGTGGGCTGGGATCCGAAGAAGAAGCAGTCCATCGTCGCGACCGTGAGCTCCGGCCCCGCGTCGCTCCGCATGGGCGGCCAGAAGACGGGCTACGAGCTGTCCGCCGCCTACGCGGCCTCACCCGTGTCGGCGATGGACCCGGAGATCCTCGACCAGAAGAGCGCGCGCGCCATCGCCGAGGCGACGTACGAGGCCGACATCGAGGGGTTCATCGAGGTCGAGGCGTCCGCGACCGGAAACCCCGCGCTCAGGCCCGGGGTCAACGTCGAGATCGAGGGCATCGGCGACCGCTTCAGCGGCCTCTATTACGTGACCGCGGCAAAGCACATCTATACGCAACAGGATGGCTATACGACCAACATCTCGCTGCGGAGGACCGGCGTATGAGCGCGTGGCAGGGGAGCAATGCGCACCATGAGCGATCCATGACCGGCGTGATCGTCGGGATCGTCGAGGAGACGACGGGCGACCCGGAGAGGCTCGGGCGCATCAAGGTGCAATACCCGCTGTTTGGCGCCACGATCATGTCGAACTGGTGCCGCGTCGCATCCTTCTTCGCCGGCAAGGACGTCGGTGCGTATTTTCTTCCCGCGAAGGGCGACGAGGTGCTGGTCATCTTCGAGGCGGGCAACTTGAACGTGCCTTATGTGATCGGCTCGCTGTGGAACGGGCAGGATCGCCCTCCTGTCGCCAGCGAGCAGAAGCAGCAGGACGTGCGCATGATCAAGACGCGGAGCGGCAGCCAGATCTGCATCGACGACACGCCCGGCGCCGAGAGGATCGAGGTGACCGACAAGAGCGGTGGCAAGATCGTCCTCGATTCCAAGCCTGGCGCCGAGAAGATCGAGGTGACCGACAAGAGCGGCGACAAGGTCGTCCTCGACGCCGTGAAGAGGAGCGTCACCATCGCCGCGGGCGGGGACATCGACGTGTCCGCTGGACCGGGGAAGATCACGCTGAAGGCCACGCAGATCGAGCTGTCAGCGACGGCGGCGGTGAAGATCTCGGCGCAGGCTCAGGTGGAAGTCTCGTCGACGGGCGATGTCGCCGTGAAGGGCGCGCTCATCCGGCTCAACTGAGGAAATCTATGGGACTACCAGCAGCCAAGCAAGGAGATCGCGTGCAGGCGATCGACACGCATATCGTCCTCGTGCCTTCGCCCACGGGCCCGGTGCCTGTCGCGCAGCCGTTCCCGTTCACCGGGATCATCACCGGCGACCTCTGCCCGAGCGTCCTCATCGAGGGGAGGATGGCCGCCGTCCTCGGATCGATCGCGACCAACATCCCCCCTCACATCCCGGTCGGCGGTACGTTCGCGGTGCCGCCAACGAACCAGGCGCAGATCGTCAAGGGCAGCGCGACGGTGATGTTCGGAGAGCGCCCGGCCGCGCGAGCGGCCGACCGCGCCCTGACCTGCAACGATCCTGCGCCGCTGCCTTCCGGGACCGTCCTTGCGCAGAGCAGCGTCCTCGTCGGAGGGTAGCGTGAAAGGGTCGAAGAGCTTCCTCGGCGCAGGGTGGTCGTTCCCCGTGACGCTCTCGGGCGGGAAGGTGGAGCTCGCGTCCGACGAGCTCAAGGTGCGTCAATCGATCCAGCTGATCCTCGGCACCTCGCCCGGAGAGCGGGTGATGGAGCCGGAGTTCGGCAGCAGGATCTGGGAGCTCGTCTTTGCTCCGCAGAGCCCGGCGACGTTCTCCCTCGCCTCGTTCCACGTGAAGCAGGCGCTGGAGCGGTGGGAGCCGCGCGTGGAGGTCGAGGACGTCCGCGCCTCGATGGACCCGAAGCGGCCGGGGGTGATGCTCATCGCCATCGATTATCTCGTGCGTTCGAAGAACCAGCGCGGAAATCTCGTTTACCCGTTTTACCTCAACCAGAAGTGAGCACGACCGGTAGATCGGATGTGACGACAGGCGCAAGCCAGAATCGGAGAGATGGCATGAGAGACTATGTGGAGCAGAGGCTCAGGGATCTTCGCGAAGAATTCGAGAATGGGCAAAAGCAGCTCGCGGCCATGGAGGTCCGTACGAATGACCTGAAGAGCACGCTCTTCCGCATCAGCGGCGCGATCCAGGTGCTCGAGGAGGTCCTGTCGCAGCCGCCGCGCGCCCCGGGCGCCGCCGCGGAGAAGAGCAACGGCACGCAGCTCCGCTCCGCCCTGCCGGAGAGTTGAGTCGCAGCCCATGCGCCGTGAGCCTTACACGCTGGATGCCCGCTCCGCGGATGACGTCTACCGCGACGCCATCAGGCTCGCGCGTTACTACCTCCCCGAGTGGTCCCTCCTCTGGCCGGACCCAGCTGCGGCGGAAGGCCAGAGCTACTTTGACCCGACCGATCCTGGGCTCGTTCTCCTCAAGCTCCTCTCGCGGCTGCACGCCTCGCTCGCCACGCAGCTCAACCGGGCCCCTGACAAGCACTTCCTCGCGTTCCTGAGCTTCTTCGGCATGGACCTGCGCGCGCCGCGCCAGGCCAAGGTCGTCTTGACGTTCACGCTGGCCGAGGGGAACGCGCCAGTCCTCATCGCCGAGAGGACGCAGGTCGGGGCCGCCGCCGACCCCGAGCTCTTGTTCGAGACGACCGGCGAGCTCCTGGCGCTCCCGGCCGAGCTCGAGGCGGCGTGCACCCTCCTGCCGGCAGCAGACGCATGGATCGACCGCGGCGATGTCCTCCGCGAGGACGTCCTCTCGGAGGCGGACGACGTGGAGCCCCAGCTCCAGCCGTTCGAGCACGCCCTTCACCTGGGCAGCGAGGCGCTCTTCAAGCACCGGATCGCCCTCAAGGAGCTGCGTGTCCGGCTCGAGGGCATCAATCTGTTCCAGGTTTTCTTTGCCCGATGGTCGGACGGCGCGGGCCGCGAGCTCAGGCCGAGGTTCGGTGTCGAGCCCGATGTGGCGGTCGACGAACCAAATCAGGCGGATTCACCGTACTCGCCCCCGGATTGCTCCGACACCGAGGGGGATGCCGAGCGTTATGCCGTGCTCGAGGCAAGCTTCGTTGACTTTTTCCAGGCGTCTCCGGCGGAGGTCAAGGGCATCTCCTCGTTCTGGATCGCGGTGAGGCCCGCCGAGACCGTCGGCGTTCGCGCCGCCGATGCGGAGATCCTGCCCCAGATCTTCAGCATCTCGGTGACAGCGAGCTCGCAGCGGCAGAAGACCGAGGCGGCGTACGCCAACAACACGCCGGTCGACCTGATGATGGGTGGCCGCCCGTTCGGCGAGACCCCCGCGGTCGAGGACGCATTCTATCTCGCGTCCGAGGAGGTGTTCTCGCGCGCCGGGGCCACGGTGACCATGGAGGTCCAGGCGGAGACCATCACCCCGAGCCCCTCGGTCCAGCTCGCCTGGGAGTACTGGACCGACGCCGGCTGGCAAACGCTCCTCACGGTGCAGGACGGGACGAACGCGCTCACCCAGGGCGGCACGGTGACCTTCACCTGCCCGGCCATGGATCCCGTATCGATCCACGGCCTCGAGAGCCGCTGGGTGCGCGCGCGCATCGCGGCGGGCGGCTATGGATCGCCCGGGCAGGTTCGGGTGATCCCGCCGCAGGCGGATGCCCTCAACGAGTGGCTCGACAAGTACGTCGCCGACAAGAGCGCGGCGCTCACCGATCTCCGGACGAAGAACATCAACTTCGGCGTCTACCTCCCTCCGGCCTACACGCCGCCGTACATATCGTCGCTATGGCTCTCCTACGAGCTGATCGGCCGGCCGGACACGACCATCGCTCACAACGCGTTCGACGTCGTGGAGATGCCGCTCGGGATCGTCGCTCCTTATCGGCCCGAGCTCGAGCCGGTGTCGTCGTACTCGTTCGGGTTTTCGCCGGCGAGCTTCCTCCGTCATGTGCTGGGCCGCACGATGTCGCTCTTCATCGTGCTCGACGAAGACGCGCCGAGCCGAGGCGTCGAGCAGCAGATCGAGGACGAGCTTGTCTGGGAGGGCTGGGACGGCACCGCCTTCCGCCCGCTCACGGTCACGGACCGCACGGACGGTTTCACGACCAGCGGGTTGGTCGAGATCCAGATCCCGACCTGGATCACCGAGAGCACCCGGTTCGACAAGACCCTTGTATGGCTGCGGCTGTCGGCGCCGCAGAGAGAGCCCAGGTGGCTGCCGCGGATAAAGCGCGTCGTGCCGAACGCAGTCCTGGCCGAAAATGCCCTCTTGTGGAAGAACGACGTCATCGGCTCGGGCACGGCCGCGCCGGGGCTCGTGCTCGAGTTCCCGCGCAAGCCGATCCTCGACGGCGAGGTCGTGGAGGTACGCGAGCAGGTGACAGGGCAGGCAGGCGCGGCGCCGGCGGAGCTCTACGCCTGGCGGCGCTGGGAGAAGGTCACCACCTTCGCGTTCTCGAAGGCGGACGACCGGCATTACATGCTCGATTCCACGACCGGAGAGCTCTCTTTCGGGGATGGGATTCGCGGCATGGCCCCGCCGCTCGGCGAAAACGACATCCGCGCGGCGAGCTATTCGAGCGGCGGCGGCGCGCGCGGGAACCTGCCCGCCGGACAGTTGACCGTGCTCGAGCAGGCGATCACCGGCGTCGAATCGGTCACCAACGTCCTCGCAGCCAAGGGCGGAATGGACGCAGACGACCTCGACACCCTGCGGAGGCTCGGGCCGAAGCGTCTCAAGGCGATGGACAGGGCCATGAGCGCCGAGGACTTCGCGACCCTGGCGCTCGCGTCGTCGCCGAGCGTCGGGCGGGCCACGGCGTACGCAACGGGCGAGCGGCTCATCGTCGCGATCGTGCCGCGCGAGGACACGGAAGAGCCCATGCCGACGTCGTTTCTGATCGAGGAGGTCGAGGCGTACCTGCACGCGAGGGCCTTCTTCGCCGTCGCTGATGCGATCACCGTGGTGGAGCCCGAGTACGTGACCATCGACGTCGAGGTTTTCGCGTCGCTCGAGCCGGGCGCGAACGAGACCGATGTCCGCGCGAGGATGATCAGCCGCCTCAAAGACTTCTTCAAGCCGCTCGGCGGCGAGAAGCAACCAGCGGGCTGGGATTTCCGCGCGACGGTGACCTGCGACATGGTCGCTCGGGGCTTGCAGGGCATCCCCAGGGTCGCCCGGATCCACGACGTCGCGATCTCCAGGCGCGACCCGATCCAGCGGGCCGTCGTCACGATGGTGGACCGCCAGCTACCGGCGGCGGGCGCTCTCCGACTCGAGGTGCGCCGTGGCGGTTGAGCGGAAGCTCCCGAACCTCGCGCCCGAACGCTACGCGGAGATCTTCCGGTGGCTTCGAGAGACGATCCCCGCGCTGAGTTCGAACTGGACCGACTACAACGCGTCCGATCCAGGCATCACGCTGCTTCAGCTCTTCGCCTTCATCGCGGAGGGGACATCCTACCGTGTCGATCGGGTCCCGGCGGGGGCATATCGCAATTTCGCCCTGCTTGCCGCCGGCACGCCGGAGCCGGGCCTCGAAGAGACGCTTCAAGAGGCGGAGCAGGACGTGCTGAGGGATGCGGAC
The DNA here is from genome assembly GCF_051521375.1 of Sorangium sp. So ce693. Lineage (NCBI taxonomy): Bacteria > Pseudomonadati > Myxococcota > Polyangiales > Polyangiaceae > Sorangium > Sorangium sp. So ce693. Next base: position 6,241,030 of record NZ_CP150347.1, on the reverse strand, counting down.
GACGATCCGCTAGAGTTCGCGGGCAACGTGGTGCTGCGCGATCCCTCGTACGTCGAGCTCTTGCGGGCCCTCCGCTCGAGCTCTGGCCGAAAGAACCCCGATCCGGCCGATCTGTATACGGCATTGTCAAGGTTCTGGCGCTCCCCGTACCGGGCGATCACGGAGCAGGACTTCGCGGAGATTGCCCTGGAGTGCAGCGCGAGCGTCTCCGAGGCCGCGTCCAGAGCGGAGCGCGCCATCGTCAGAAAGCGCGGGGAGAGCGTCGAGGTGACCATCGTCTCCGGAGCCAATTTGTCCTACGTCATGGGCGGACCAAGCGTGTCTGATTCGTCCAATTGTTTGGCTTCGATCTATGACTTTTACGACCCCATAACTGACTCTAACTATTATGACAAGTACGGCGCTTTGACGGATGTCATCGGCCGGTACCTTGCGCCACGCTGTCTCATCGGCACGAGCGTGTCCGTCGTGAGGCCGCAGTTCGATCCGACCCGGGTGGTCGCCACGGTCGCTGCCCTGGTCACGAAGGCGCCCACCAACCGTGACCCGAGCATCATCGACGCGAACCCGACCACCGTGCTGCGCAGAGCGTGGGAGCGCATCACGGCGCTGCTCGATCCCTTGATCGGAGGCTTTTCAGGGCAGGGCTACCCGTACCGCCGCCCCCTCACGAGCGAGGACATCGCGTCCGCCCTGCAGGGCGTCGACGGGCTCGATGCCAGCCAGCCGGTCCGTGTATATATCGAGCGGATGACCGGGCTGCGCGTAGGGAAAGCGAGCGTGGGTCAGACGACGGTCGTGCTGCGCTCGGCTCGCGATCTGGGCTTTCCATGGCTCGTGTCGCTATCGCTCCAGGCCGTGACTTCCACGTATGGCATGTTGGTAGGTGCCAGTCAGATCGGCAAAGACACGATGGTTGCGAAGGTAGGTGGAACGTGAGCGATGAGGAATCCGAGTACCTGCGCTTGCTCCCCGCGGCTCACGCGAGCCGCGGCGAGGATGGCACACCGTCGTTCGTCGAGCGCTACCTGATGATCGCGGAGAGCCTGCTCGGGCGGAGGGATGGGGGCGAGGCCGGCGTGCAAAAAGGGATAGCGGCGCTCCTGGATGCGCTACCCTCGCTCCTCTCTCCGCGCCTGTCGTTCCTGTTCCCTGATTCGACGGAGCTTCTACCTCTGATCGAAGTCGCGGACACGGCAGCCCAGTTCCCCCTGGCCCCGACGGAGGACGTCCTGGAGGTGCTGAACCATTTCCTGGGCATCGTCCCCTTCGTTCCCCCGGAGTCCCTGGAGACCCTCGCCGTCTCGAAGCGCCGGCAGCGGATGAGCCTCATCCTGGAACCTCTGGCACAACTCCTGGAATGGCTCTCGGGGTGGATCGCCCTCGTGCCTATCCGCGACTGGAGCGTTGATAAACGGCGAGATGTGCTCTCAAGGATCATGCCTCTTTACCGGAAGCGTGGGACGCTGGAAGGGCTGAAGGGGCTCATGGAAGCATTTTTTGACAACGTCGTTGTTGATGAATCTGGCAGGCAGACGGTATGGATCAAGACCAATGTGGTCGATATGACTCCGGCGCAGCCCGTCGAGCTCGGCACGAACACGACGCTCGCAGAGACGGCCGCGCCCAAACAAGAAAAAGAAGCTCTCAAAAATATTGAAACGCTGCCCATGTGCCTGCCAGTGCTCGATGGCATGCGCCCACATTATTTTGTTGCGGGGATCTATTTGAATACATCCAAATATAATATTCAGGCGCAGCTGGGGCGGCTCAAAAGTGCGCTGGTTTCGTTTGTGGACGAGGAGAAGCCCATTCACGCGCACTGTACTATCATTTACGTGAGCAAGCCGGACTATCTCGGCTGATGCACTCCGGTGTGTACGCGAGATGAAGCGCCCAGGTCTTCGGCGCCAGTACAATTAGGCGGCTGTCAGAGGGAGCATGACGGAAAAGTTCGATTGGTTCGCAACAACAAACCAGTTAATTCGCACATATTATTATGATGGAGAGCTGCTCATTGAGGATGATTTTAATCGGGAGCAAAAGTATTTGCGTGATCTGATTCGTCAACAGAACTTGTTCCTGTTTGGTCCCGGTGTTGTCTCTGGTCTTGAGTTGAACTGGGATGAAGATACTGGCGTCACTGTGACTCTCGGCATGGCTTTCGATTACCAAGGGAGACCGCTGATCCTCGACTATGCTACCGAGGAAAGTATGAGTTACCCTTTAAACGTAGGTGAGCTTGATCCTGGTGCAAGTTACACGGTCTACATGGCATATGGCGAAGATCCCGACGACGACCAGAGTAAGCAAGCTGGTCATTTGGTTGCCGAGAGTGTCCAGCTGGCGTATGTCAAAGGCGATTCGGTACCTACGGATCCTGACCGTGAGGATGAGAACGGGATACAGATGCCGATAGGGATTGTTCTTGGCACCTTCACGACCGACGAGAATTCACAGCCCAATGGTGCGGATAGTTCTGGACGGGAATCGGTCGCGTGGGGCCCGGAATCGGCCACATCTTCACCCAGTGACGCCGCGCTGAAGGTCGAGGTATCTCCTATCGATGGCGCCCTCGCTCGCGTCGCCAAGCTGAATCCCGTGTCCTTCGCCTGGCGCTCCGATCCCGCACGCCGGCGCCGGCTGGGGCTCATCGCGCAGGAGGTCGCGGGCGTCGTGCCCGAGATCGTGGGGGAGAACGCCGCGGGCTTGAAGACGGTCGCATACCAGGAGCTTGTGCCCCTGCTGATCCGGTCGATCCAGGAGCTCAGCGCCCGTGTCGCGGAGCTCGAAGCCGAGGGCGCTCAGCGAGGCGGAGGGCGAGGGTGAAATCGCCGGAGTGCGAGCGTATCGCCTTCTTCGACGGCCAGCTGCTCACCGCCTCGGTCTTCCGCGCGGACCAGCGCTACTTCGAGCAGCTGATCGCGGAGCGCCACGCTGCGCTTCACTCTGCGGGCATCGTTCAAGGGCTCACGCTCTCGCTGACGGTGGGCCCGAAGAATGCCGTGAACGTGAACCCCGGGATGGCGATCGACGACCAGGGGCGTCCGCTCTTCCTCGACAAGCCGAAGAGCCTCGACCTCGGGCATCGACGGGGGACGGAGCTCTACGTGCTCCTCGCCATGGCGGAGCGACCGGACCCTGCTTCAGCTTCCTCCCAGTACGAGGCGCAGGGATTCAAGCGGTTCTTGCTCGAGCCGCGCATCAAGCTCGTGGAGAAGGGCGAGGCTCAACGCGAGGCGAGCATCGTGCTCGGAAAGTTGACGATCGACGACGACGGCAAGGTGGCGATGGATCCTAACACGCGCGCGTGGAGCGGCGTGCGCGTCGGCCAGGCGGCCTTCGTGCTCGACGGCACGGACCCCGAGCCCCCGAGCCTCTGTGCGAGCGTCGACAAGGAAGAGCCTCGCGCCTCGGCGCTGGAGGTCAGCGCGGACCAGGTCTCGTTCACGGGCGCGCTGAAGATCACGGGGACGCTCACCGTGTCGAACGCGCTCGGCCTGGACAGCCCCACCCTCCTGGGCGGCCCGCCCGGTGAGGAGAACCTGCTCGGTCCGGCGCCGCGCGACTGGCCGAAGGCGCAGCTCGACGTCACCGGCACGGGCGGTCCGCTGGACAAGGTCCTGTTCGTGGGGACCGAAACGAACACCTCGCCGGGGATGATCGAGCCGGTGCTCGCTCTTACCTGCGAGGGCAATCTCGGCGTGGGCGTCGAAGCGCCGACGGCCAAGCTCGAGGTTGACGGGGACCTCCTCCTCGACGGCGACAAGACGATATTCTTTGGAAAAGAGGGTTCGCTTCGTGGCCCGAAGGGGGAGACCGTCACCTTCCGCAAGCGCGGCCTGAAGGTGGCCGTCCCGTGGCCTCTGACGATCACGCTCCAGGCCGGAGGCGACTCGGGGAGCGGACGCTCGGTTCTGGAGATCTTCCCTGACAGGGTGAATATCGACCCGAGCGATCAGCTCGTGTCTCCCGACGCTGGCGCGTCTCTCGACGCGATGCTCAACGTCGAGGGAGCCGTGCAGTCGCTGCGTGGCGGCTTCCTCATCGGAGCCCAGCAGACCCCGCAAACGACCGCGCACCCCACGCTCCCCATCGGCGCCGTGATCGATTGGTGGTCGGATCCGAGCTCCCCCACGCCCCAATGTCCCGAGAACTTCCAGCTCTGCGACGGTGAGACCGTCTACGATAAGGATAGCCCGCTCCACGGGAGAGCGGTCCCCGACCTCCGGCGCTATTTCGTCCTGGGCACCACGGACTCCCGAAAGGTCGGAAAGACAGAAGACGGTGCTCACCGGCACCAGCTGGTCGTCCCGCCGCACAAGCACTCGGTTGACCATGGTCATGGCGGCCCGCTCCCCTTCGCCTCGGGCGAGGCGAGCACCACATCTCCATCCAAAGGCGGCGGCTCCAACGGGCTCAGCGGAAAAGAGCATACGCATATGATCGACGTCACCGTCGATCCCACGAGCGGGCTAGAGTGTGACGAGTCCGCTATACCCTCCGGCGAACTGCAGACGGGCCCTCCAGTGGCAGAGGGCTCTGCAGAGGGTGAAGGCTCTCCACCGGTGGGTAGTGGCTCCGACGAGGTTCTGCCGCCTCACTTTGACCTGTTGAAGATCATACGGATCAAGTGACCGAGGTGCTCCTGATGGCGAATGAGACGTCGCTGCGCCGACCCAACTATTTCCCCGGAGAGTTCCTCACCGTGGGCGATTACACCGCCGAGCAAGGCTACGTGGACGCCCTCCGCTGTGCGCACGACTTCGGGCTGCACACGTGGGGCATCGCGGTCGGGCTCGACGTGACGCTCGAGAGCGGGATGGTGACCGTTTCTCCGGGGATCGCGTTCGATAGGAGCGAGCACATCCTGGTCGTCGACGATCCGTGGTCAGGCCCGACTCCGTCGGATGACGCCTGCCTGGTCGCCAGGAGCACAAGGACGTCGGTCTATGCCACGAACAAGACCAGGGTTCCGTGGACGCGCGAACAAGTGAAATTCTCCTGGTACAAAAAGGCCGAAATCAACGTAGAGAGAGAGATCGTCCTCGCCGAGCTCAGCCATCCGTCCTCGTCGCCGGTCCTCACGACGCGCTGCCGCCGCTATGTCAGCATGAGCGCCGGGGCGCTGCGCTTCGCGCACGCGCTGCTCCCCAGCGACAGGGAGCCGAGGATCGTCGGCTGGTCGGCGGGCGACCAGGAGAGCGCGACGACGGGGCTGCGCGCGAGCGCCGACGAGGTGCGCTTCCGGCCGCGGAGCGGAGGCGCCCCAGCCGTGAAGCTCTCGGTGAAAGGGCCGGTCACGATCGGCACCACGGTCCACAGGGCCGTGTTCGAGGTGAGAGCCCCCAACGCGCCGCTCGCCGGCCCTGGGACGATACGGAGCAGCGGCAAGGCCGTCTCGGCCACCGTCCCCGGTAACGGCGCTCCCATCCGCATCCCCATCGATCGGATCGTCGCGCCCGGAGACCGGATCTTCACCCAGAACCTCGCCGGAAATCCGGTCCAGGCCGACGTCAAGGCCTTCGGACCGGGCGAGACGGTGTCCACGAGCGAAGAGCTGAATGCCGAGGACGCGACGTGGACGTTCCAGCGGGCGCGCGTCGCGCGATTCGCGCGCGGCGGCGAGGCTGCCCTGCTCGTGTGCAATGTGGGTGATGGGGAGCCACGCGTCGGGCTCGGGACGGAGAGCCCCGAGGAGTGCCTCGCGGTGTCCGGCGGCGACGTTCGGCTGACACGCCCCGAAGCCAGGGCAGGGCAAACGCACCAGAACCGGTATGATGACAGTGAATCGGGAGGAGGCAACGTCGTCTTTGCCGGCGGCGGTGGAATCCAATCAAGAGCGTCCATCGCGCCAGAGATCCGCTTCGAGGAGCGCGGCGGTGTCGAGCTGCGCACCGAGAAGACAATCGAGCTGACGGCGCGGCCATCGGCGAGCCCGCCCGATGCGCGACAGGTGGCGCTTCACCTCTCCAAGGACGGTACGGTAAGGCTCAGCGATGTGCACGGAGGGCACGGCCAGCTGAGCTCGAAGCCGAAGCTCATCGTGGAGGGCGCCATCCGTGCGTCGAAGGGGTTCATCTTCCCCGACGGCACGGAGCAGAAGGAGGCGGTGATCGCGGTGCCTATCGGAGGGATCATCGACTGGTGGCGTCCGGATGCGAAGCGCCAGATCCCGGATGGATTTGCGGTCTGCGACGGGTCCAAGGTGAGCGCGCCGGGGAGCTCGCTCGACGGAAAGACCCTCCCCGACCTGACGGGCTACTTCGTCCGCGGCGCGTGGGACGGGAGCCAGATCAGCACCCAGGGCAACGACGGTACACAGCACGTTCACACGTTCGGCGAGCTCACGCATCAGCACCTCTTTCGGCATTCGCACACCAGCTCGGCCACGGTCGATAGCGGCGCCGACGGCGCAGGCCAGGGGACAGGGCCCGGGGCGAGCTGCGTCCTCGCGCACGAGCACACACCGGTCGTTCTCGTGGATCCGGCGGATAACGTGATGACCGGCGCCAGCAGCGAGGGCGGATCGCGCGCCCCCGGGTCGACGGGCCCCTATCGAACCGGGCCAGCGGCCATCACGCCGCCGTATATCAAGCTGCTCAAGCTCATGCGGATCCAGTAGGAACGAGAGGGTCGGGAATGGAGAGGCCTAGCTTCACCGCGGACAAGCTCCTTCGGGCGATCGATCTCTCGCAGGAGCAGCGCTATCAGATCGACAGCTACCGAGCGGCCAATCGGGCGCTCCACACATGGGGCATCGCGAGCGGGCTCGACGTCGTCCTCGACCCGGAGGACCCGAAAGGCGTCGTGGTGCAGCCGGGCTTCGCGCTGGACTCGCTCGGCCGCGAGATCGCCCTCGCCGCGCCCGAGAAGATCGACTTTGGTGCGGTCCAGCGGCCGGAGTCCTTTGTAGCGCCGTGGAATTTTCGCATCACGATCTGCTACCACGAGGACGCCGCGTCGCCGGCGCGCGACGCGCGCGGGCTCGAGTTCAGAGCGTGCGTCGTCGCGCCGCGCGTCTCCTCCCGACGCGTCTCCGCCCGCTCCACCCGTCGCGATCGCGATGAGGAGCCATCGATCGAGATCCTGCTGGCGACGATCGGTTTATCGAAGGAACGTTACGTTGCCTCCATCGACGTAGACGGCCGGCGATACAGCGGCGTGAGGCTCCACCAGGTGACCTTCAACCCCACTGGTACGGGGGACGACGGAACGAATATCTCCGCGATAGAGCCTGGTGAGCTCCAGTTCCAGGCGAGCGAGATGGACGTCTTCGGCTCCGTGGTCGTCCACGGGTCGATGAGCGTCGGCAGCGGCGTGGCTCCTTCGAACGTGGGCCTGGAGGTCGTCGCCAAAGCTTGTAACAAGCTGCTCGCCGTGGTGAGGTTCGGCGACGGGCGGCCGTTGCTCGCCGCGGCGAGCAACGGGTGTGTCGGTATCGGCACGGAGAACCCACAGTCCAGGCTCCACGTCAAAGGCTCCCTCGCGCTCGGCGCCGGCTGCGCGCTGGTGCTCCCGGAAAATGGGCAGGTTGGGATCTTAAAAGGCGGTTCGGGGCAGAGCCATCATCTCTCCGACGGGATCGCCTTCAAGGCGAGCTCGCTCGCGGTGATCTCGAAGGGGGATATCCGGCTCATCTCGGGCGCGAACGCTCAGACGACCGACGCCACGCTCGTGGTGTCCGCAAAGCACGGCCACGTCGGGATCGGCACGTCTGACGCCGAGAGCGAGCTGACCGTCAACGGTATCATCTATGCGAAGGACGGGCTCGTTTTTCAGAACGGAGAGAGGCAAACAGAGGGCGAGCGCGAACTCCCGATCGGCGCGATCCTCGACTGGTACCTGTGGCCGGAGGAGCGCAGCAGCCCCAGGCTCCCCGCGGGGTTCCAGCTCTGCGATGGCTCGGAGGTCGTCGATGCGAGAAGCGAGCTCGCAGGCCTGCGTGTCCCCGATCTGAACGAGAGGCTCGTGTTGCCGATCGCCGGCGATCAGACGCCCGGGGAGGTGGGCGGCGGAGCGGCGCACACGCACCAATTCAAGTGGCAGACCATGCACAGCCATGGGATCCAGCACACGCATCCGCTGAGCATCGAGCTCGAGCGCACGGGGCCGGAGGGGACGGCGAACGAGAGCTCCTACTACGGAACGGAGGAGCTCGCCGGAGCGGACCACGAGCATCAGGTCACGGCGAGCACGTCAGAGTATTACCCCCTCCAGTCAGGCACCTTCAACGGCGAGTCCACGCAGGAGACGGAGGGCGCAAGCTCGCTGCCCAGATGCATGCGTCTCCTCAAGATCATACGCATCTGGTGACAGGGGAAAGCCGTGCCGAACGTGATCCTCGTGGCGAGCGCGACGGAGATTCTTGCGACGGAGATCGAAGCGGGGCTCTCGGCCTTCGCTCACGACGTCGAGCGCATCGACGCCGGCCGCGCGTCGCTGGGCGAGCTCGCCGCGGCGTTCGCCGGGGCTGACGCCGTGGTCGTCGTGCGCCCTCGGAGCGGCGCGGAGATCGTCGCTGTCGGCACCGCCTTCGGCCTCGGCAAGAGGCTCGTGCTGCTCGACGCCGGGCCCGATCTCGCTGCGGTCCCGGGCGCGGTGCACGCTCCGAGCATCGACGCCGCCGTGACGAGCGTCCGCGCGCTCGAGCCGATGCCCCTGTCTCGAGAGCAGGCTGGCTCCTCCGGCGAGATCGACACCCCGAGCTGGCTTCGCCGTCGTTACCCCGAGGGGCTCTCGGAGAGCGACTGGACGGTCGAGGAGCAGGTGCGCGCGCTCGCGAGCGGCGGGGCCCGCTTCCTCGTGAGCGCACACCGCGCGGGCTATTTCCCGCTATGGCCGATGGACGGCGTCGATCTTTGCGGCGCGGACCTCCGGCGCGCGGACTTTCGAGAGCTCAGCTTCGCCGGCGCCCGCCTCGACGGGGTCGACCTCAGCGAGGGCGATCTCCGCGAGGCGAGCTTCCGCGGCGCGAGCCTCGTGGGCGCAAAGCTCTCTCGGGCTCACCTCCGCGGCGCCGATTTCCGCGAGGCCAACCTTCGCTCCGCGGTCTTCCACAGGGCGGAGCTCGTGCGGGCGCGCTTCTCTCGCGCCGATCTGCAGCGCGCCGACCTCTCCCTCGCCGATCTCTCGGGCGCCGATCTCTCGGACGCCGACCTCCGCGGCGCCTTGCTGAAGGGCGCGTGCCTGGCCCAGATCGTCGCTCAGGGAGCGAACATCGAGGGCTGTTTCCTCGAAGGCATTCTCCTCAGCGACGCGGACCTGAGGGGGGCGCGCCTCTCGGGCGCGCGCCTCTCGCGCGCGAACCTGACCCGGGCGAACCTCTCGGGCGCGCTGGTCGACGGCGCAGATTTCAAGGGCGCGCACCTCGCCTCCGCGCTCGGTGTGGCCGCGCCGGCCGCCCGATCTCGATAGGAACCCACAACGCTCTTCAACCGCTCCAGGGGAACGACGTGCAGCTCATCTATCGCCGTGTTCGCGTCATCCTGCTCAACGCGACCAATGAGGCGCTCACCGTCGAGGGGGCCGAGGTGCTCGTCGGGGCTTGGTCGGCCGGGCGGACCATCAGCCATGGTGAGACCGTCGCGCGGCAGAGCGCGCGTACCTTCGGGACCGAGTCGAGCACGCTAGGGCGCGGCACCGAGGCATTCGTTCGGTTCGCCTCGACGACCGGATATTTTCAACTTCATTGGCATCTGCCGTGGGTGGGCGAGCTTCGCTGCGAGCCCGTACACGACGACTTGGCCCGACGCATCACCGTTTACACGAACGACGACGACCCGGCCGATGTCGCCGTGCTCATCACGCTGCCTCCTCACCGAGACCCTCTGCGGTGAGGCGCGCGGGCTGGGAACCTTCCAGACGAGGTACGTATGGCTGCCATTCGGAAGAGCATCGATCTCATCCTGCAGAACAGCACCAACGAGCTTTTGACGATCGAGTCTTTCAACTTGATTCGCGGCGAGTGGGGCCCGGCAGGGCCGCCCGTCCGCGGGGACGTCATCCCGAAGCAGGGCTCGAAGAGGTGGATGAGCCTGTCGAAGGCGTTCACCGGCGTGGACGGCTACCTGCACCTCGGGTCGACGAAGGGGTACATCAAGATCACCTGGCATGTCCCGCTGTCTGGCATGCAGAACCTCGCGGTCGATGTCACCGTTCCGGACAGGCTCGCGTCCCTCGCTCCGTGCTACAACACGGAGCTGGCCGATTATCCTGTCGTCCTGGTGACGCTCGTCCCGAGCCTGGTGGGGTCTCCGCCAGACAGGGGCGAATGAGCGACGGAGGGACGACGGGGGGCCCGGGGGAGCAAGGGTTCGGTGAGGCGAGCGGCGCCCCGCGCCGCTCGCAGGAGTGGAACACAAGGAGTGCGCGCCTCGAGCGCGCCGGAGGGTGCAATGGCGACCACGTATCGCAGCGTGAAGGTGATCTTTCAGAACAACACGAATCAGACTCTGACGGTGCACGGCTGCGCCGTCCTCCGGGGGATCTGGACGAAGGACGTGGAGGCGAAGCAGGGCGCTGACATCCAGAAGCAGTCGGTTGCGGTCTGGGGCAGCGAATCCCAGGAGATCGTGGCCGGCACGAGCGCTTTCGTGCGGGTCGGGTCGGTGCACGGGTATGTCAAGGTGTCGTGGTCCCTCCCGTGGGTCGGCGCGTTCGATTTCAGCGCTCAACCCGAGGAGACCCTGAAGGACGTCCTCCGGGTGCTCCCCTACGAGGTCGATGACAGGCGGCCCGACGCCGTTGTCGTCTCGGTAACGCTGGAGGAGGTGCCGCGGCCCGAATCGCCGCCAGCGGGATGAGAGGCCAAGGGGACGCGCTCGATGGAGAGGTCCGCCTCGCCGAGGCTGCACCGCCTCCTGCTCCCTGAGCTCACCTGAGCTGCTCGCGCTCTGCCGGCCGGCGCTCTCGCCGTGCAGCTGCCCGGGGCTCAGCGGAGCCGGCCGGCGCTGCACGGCGAGCTCGCCTGAAGGCGGCGGCGCTGCCCGGCTCCTCCGGAGGCGGCACCGACGGGCGAAGGATCACCCCGTACGGGCGGCAGAAGCTGCCGGGGCACCTGCTCGTCGAGCGCCTCGGGCTGCTTTCGCCCGAGGTGCGCGACAAGCGCGCCACGGAGGTGGTCCGCATCGGCGAAGAGGTGTCCGAGACGCTGGAGTGGAGGCCCGCGAGCTTCGTGCTGCTGTGGATCGGGCGACCCAGATCTGCCAAAGAGGGCGAGCCCGAAGACGGCGTCGTCAATCGCGGACGTGGCCGACAGCCCTGTCCGCGGTACGAGGGCGACGTCCACGCGGACGCATCGAGCGTTTACGAGGAGCTGTTCCGGATCGAGCAGGTCACGGAGGTGGGCTGCTGGGCGCATTGGTCTGCCCGATGCGGCGGCAGCCTCCGGACGAAGGAGTGTATGCGCTCAGTGGGAGGGAGCGCCGCTTCCGGATGGCTCCTTCGTGTTACGTCCCAGAGCTCTAGGTGCCGTAGTTTATCGATACGGCAGTGGTGTTGTAGTTGCCAGTCGGGTTTGGGATCACGGGGTTAGGAATATTAAGCCCCGGATGCGCTTGCGGCGTAATCACTACCGTTGCCGCGCCACTCTTCGGCTTGTTCGCCGTGATCGTGATCTCCTGGCCAGCGCAGAAAAGCTTAACGGTGAAGCCGAATTGATTGAAGTTGATAGTGTCTATGTAGCTTCCGACCCAAATAGAGTTGTTGCCATCAGGTGGGACGACCTGGCCGTCGTAGGGCTGCTGACCGTCACACCAGTCCGCCTCGTCATTGGCCAGGCTAAAACTCACCACCTGGAGTGCTTCGCGGAGGTTGTTTACGATCTGAACGGAAATGCTGCGTTTGCCCTGAGCCGCTGCCACCAGCCATTTAGCACCAGGAACTGATTTGTCGCCAATCGGTCGCAGATCCAACATGTTTATCTCCTTCAGCTATCTCGGCTAGAGTGTGTCTTGCCTCGGTCTGAGTGCGTCTCGGACTGTATATATCACAACCGAGAGCTGTCAAGTGATATGCAGGCACTGACGTCGAGAATGTTGCTTTTCACGACGTTCGAATAGTTTGCGCGGCCAGGCCGGTCCCCCGAGTACTGCTGGATCTGAGCAGCTATGGTCTCGCGAAGGTCTTCGGCGATCTCCTCGGCGCTGGCACCGGTGACCGTCGAGCAGCTCACGCTATCCGTTGGATCGCCGGTGTCCAGGTTGATGTGAGCGCCCGCCTGGATAAGGGTACCCTGGTCGTCGAACCAAAGCATCAGCACGCAACAGTCCGATGTGGGCGGCGTGTCCGGCCGATCGATCCTGGTCGAAACGAACAGACCCTTTTCTCCATAGGAGACCGAGGTGTCCGGCTTCCACACCTCGTAGTAGAAGCGGTTGTTACTATAACTCGCGGCATCCCCATCCTGTTGATCCCACCCGTAACCAGCATTGAGCCGGGCTCCCAGTTGCTCCATGTTCAAGTGGATCATGGCTTCGACTCTCCATTCACATGGTCTCGCTCTCGGACGAAGATGCACGCGTCGATTTTGTTGATCACGTGGTTGATGATGGCGGGGAAGTTGAGTTGACCCGGCTTGGGCCCGAGCTGGACGAGGAAGCCGCCGGCGTCGTTGAAGAGCTTGCCGGATAGCTGCACGACCAGAGGGATCGCGGGCGATGGTTTCGGCGCGCTCCAGTCGAGATTCAGCGATTGCGGGGTGCCGCGGGCGGTCAAGGTGCCCTGAGCGCTCTGCAGGGCTCCGTTCGCGGTGAACACCAGGTTCAAGGTGCATTCATCGACGACGCCGTTGCGATCGACATGCTGCGCTGTCGCAGCGACTGTCAACCTGGTGACTTGGTTGTGGTCGTCAAGCTGCCACGTGCACACCGGTAGCCGCAGGCGGTAGTCCCTGGAATAGATCGTGAACGTGGCGGAGGCGCCGCCCTCGTCGTTCCAGCCGTTCGGGAGCCTCTCCCCGAGCTCACAGTAGTCGAGGAGGATGGGGTAGCTCCGCTCGAGCGTCCTCTGCCATGGAGTGTTGGGATCGTTGGGTTGGGAACCGTCCGACCCAATCCAGGCGTTGCACGGGAACTCGCACGGCGTCCGCGGGATATTGTCTTGAATGGTGAGCTTGACCAGCCACCAGCCTGCGTTCGAATTTTCGTTGTCGGTGCGGACAGTGACGGAGATGGGCTCGCCGATCTCCTCGTCGATGTCAATGTCGAAGACGTCGGTCTTGCCGAGTTGAAAGGGCGGGCCGCCCCCCTCGCGGTCTTTGAGCGGGTACTCCTTGGAGGACGCCTGCCTACCGTGGATGGTAACGAAGATATGCGAATATGTCTGAGCATACTGCATAGTCCCGGTTACGGTTGTTATCTTGTATTGTGTCATGGAGTGTCCGCCCTGTGTACAGATGTTGTACTAGCGTCTTCGCAAGAGGGTCCAGCCGCATCGCCAACCGGGTAGACTCCGCCGCGTCTTCCCATGAGGCGAGGCTATTGCCGCCTGGGGGCCTTCGTGGCTCCGGTGACCTGGGCATGAGACTCCAGGCAGGTTTCTCATGTCAATTACAAAAGCAATCGAGGTAACAGGTCCGGACGACGTGGCGCTGCTTCCGTACCGTGCGTCGTCATGACATTGGGGTTCAACATGGACGGTCGCGCGGTGCCGACTGGGAAGGCCCGAGCCGCCTCTCCCGGTGATGGCCCTCGCCCTCTGAGGCACCGGGACCTGAGACCGCGATGTGCCGGACCACCGCTCAGGTCTCCGCAGCGCGCCTGGGTACGCCTGGCTCTCACCCGCTGGCGCCCGCCCTTGGTCGCAGCCCGCCAGCGCGTCTACGAGCGAGCCTGGCGGCGCCATGCCAAGCGCTGGTCGGGCGAGGCGCGCACCGGACACCGGTCAGCGCTGTCCGTTTCGGACGGCGCCAACCCGACGAGCTCAGGGTGGCTTCAGGCAAGGGGCGCTCGCTGCCTGAGTGCAGGCCCGTGCGACGACTATCCTGACGTCCACCGGACAGGGGCTCCGAGAGGTCGGCCCCGAGCGCCACCGTGTTCTCCCGCGCCGCTTGCTCTGGCATGTCGAGGCTGAAGGGCGCGGTGAAGTCGACCGCTCCCGGTCATCCAGGCCGCCTCGGACCGAGGCCGCCTCATTGGCTGCGCTCGCTCGCGAGCAGCGCCCGGTACGCCTCGAAATCGTCGCCCATCACCGTGCGGATCCGCTCGGGGGCGAGGGGCCGGAAGGCGTTGTTGCCCACCCGCTTCGGGCTCACATTGGCGCTGTGGATGATGCCCACGATGAAGGAGTCGTCCTCGAGCGCCGTCATCGGACTGGCCCGATCGCTCCAGACAAAGCGCGCGTCCTCGCCGACGTTGATGTCCGGAAACGGGTTCTTCGCCCAGAGCGCCTTGCGGTAGCAGAGCGTATTGCCTCCGAACCACCGTGACGGCCCGCCGCCGTAGACGAATTGCCACGTTTTCCCGGAGGCGGGCTGGTAATAGAGGATACGCGAGAGGCCCGAGAGCGCCGCGCGCTCGGCGAGCAGGCGCTCGACCTGGTAGCGGATGCGGTTATCGGCCATCCAGTCGTCATCGTCCCAGTGGATGATCACCTCGCCTCGCGCCTCGCGGCAGGCATAGTTGCGCTTCCACCCCACCGTCCGCCTGGAAGGCAAGCGCAGGTAGCGAATGCACGGATCGTCGGGGACGATGTCGTTCACGGGATCCGCGCCGTCATCGACGATGACGAGCTCGCGGTTCGGGTAATCCTGCTTCTGGAAGTGGCGGATCGCGTGAGGGATGAAGCGGCGGCGATCGGCCGTGGGCATGATCGCGGTGACGAGCGGCTGCTCCGAGAGCTCGATTCGCAGCGGTGGAGCGGGCAGCGGCGGGGCATGCAGCGCTGGAGCGGGTGCCTCCGATCCCACACCTCGCGCAGCCAGAGGCCCGGCTTCAAGCGGCGCAGCCCGTTTCTTGAGCAGGATCATGCTGCCTTCGGCGTGCACCTGGACGTACGCGCCTGCGCAGAGGATCGCGTCCACCACCCGCGTCACCCCGGGATATCCACCGCCGTAATCGTGGAAGAGGACATACCCGCCCTCGACGACCCACGGATCGAAGTGCGCGAAGTCACTGCGCACGCTCGCCTCATCGTGCAGCCCGTCGACAAGGAGCAAGCTGACCGGGCCTGCCCACGCCACCTCGGGCGCGCGCCTCTGGAGGGGCACGATGTACGCGCCGAGCTCCGCGTGGGCGATCGTGCGGTCGAATTTGAGCCGCGTCGGCGGTGTGCTCACGATCCGCCAGTCGCGGGCGCCCACGCGGCCGTCATGCGGATCGATGGCATAGATGCGGGCCTCCGGCCGCAGGGCCTGGACCACGCGGCCGAGGACGACGGTAGCCTTGCCGCAATAGCTGCCGATCTCCACCATCGCGTGCGACGCTGGCAGCTCCTCGAGCGCGCGAGCGGCCGCGGTGATGACCAGATCGGCCTCCTCTTCCGAGAGCCAGCCCTCGATGGCCTTCATCTCGGCGAGGATCGGGCAGCGTAGGAGCAGGCGCGGCGCCTCGCCCGCGGGCTGCGCCTTCTGGAGCACGACCATGGTCCCCACGGCCCCGATCCGGCGATAGGAGCCGGATGCGCAGAGCTCGTCGACGACCTGGATGACGCCAGGAAAGTAACCGGCATGATCGTGGAAGGCCACGTACCCGAACGGCGCAATCCATCGTTCGAAGTGCTCGAAATCCTCGCGTACGCTCTCGTAGTCGTGCAGGCCATCGACGAGGAGCAGGCTCACCGGCCCCTGCCACGCCACCTCGGGTGCGCGCTTCTCGATCGCCACGACCTGCTCGCCCAGGCCCGCGGCCGCGACGGTGAAATCGAACCGCGCGCGCGTCGGGGACGTGACCGACAGGCCGGTGTCGCGGGCGCCGACCCTGCCGTCGTGCGGATCGATCGCGAAGAGCCGCGCCTCAGGCTGGATCGCCTGTGCGGTGCGGCCAAGCACGAGCGTGGCCTTGCCGCAATAGCTGCCGATCTCCACCATCGCGTGGGTGGCTGAGAATTCGTACAGGGCGCGGCCGGCGGCAGCGATGAGCAGATCCGCCTCGTCGTCCGAGAGCCAGCCTTCGATCGGCCGCATCTCGCCGAGGACGCGCGTGGCGAGGAGGACATCCCGTCTGTCTCGGGGGGCGCTCTGCGCCCACGAGAGAGCTTCGGGCCCAGGGGGCGGAGCGGGGCCGTTCTTGCCAGCGCGCTCTGCCGCGGCGTTCGCGGGAGGCAACGCCGCGGCGGGCTCGCCGTAGTTGCCGAAGCGAGCCCGGATATGGCGCCGGAGCGGGTCCTGCGAGCGCCTCGGGATGGGGTGGACCCAGTAGACGCGCGGATCGGCAAAGGCCGTGTTGAGCTGCGCGACCGAATACTGGACGCGAAACTTGACATACTCGTAGCTGCACGGGTTCTCGGCGACCTCGTAGCCGAGGAGCGCGGTGAGCGTCGGGAAGAGCACCTCCTCCGTGGCCCACATGCGCGAGCGCTGCAAGATGGCCTGGAGCTCCACGTCATGGA
Organism: Sorangium sp. So ce693; assembly: GCF_051521375.1. Taxonomy (NCBI): domain Bacteria; kingdom Pseudomonadati; phylum Myxococcota; order Polyangiales; family Polyangiaceae; genus Sorangium; species Sorangium sp. So ce693. The sequence goes on along the minus strand of NZ_CP150347.1, from coordinate 6,224,482 downwards.
AGAGCGAGACGATCTCGCGCGCGGCCGCGGCGGTGATCACCGTCGAGGGCCAGAACGTCCAGTGAACGAACTTCGCCTCCCCGTCAGGGAAGCGCCGGAGAAAGCGCCGCCAGAGGTCGATCTCGCGGCGGGCGGCGATCGCCGGCGGCATCGTCGGGACGGGACCCTGCGGAGCGGGGGAGTTGCCGAGCAGGCCCACACGCGGTCGCGAAGCGAGGAACGCCTCGAGGTGGCCCGAGTAGCCGGGCCTGGTCGCGAGCTGGTCCGAGTCGACGATCGTCATCGCGTCGAACGGAAGCGACTCCAGCGCAAAGCGCATGCAATCGACGGCGAATCCATGCAGGTAGCCCCACTTCATCGGCCGCGGCGCCGGGTGGACCATGGCGCCGTACTGCTCGAAGGGGAAATCGTCGCCGAGGAGCTTGCGGTTCGTGCCGCCGTTGTAGAGGAGGATTGCCGATGCAGGATCGAGGTAGTGGAGATTTCGTATCAGGTCGATGACGCTCTCACGGTCCTCGTGCACGAGGCAGGCATAAACGTTCCGGAAGGGCATGTGCTCACTCGAAACGAGACACGAACTATGGGGCGCGGCGAGAATCCGCTCGTCAGGCAGATTGACGGAAACTGCCATAACATGCCTTCGAGATAACTCAAGACCCGATCCGAGGCACGCCGGACGAACAATCTTCAGTCTCATGGGGCCGCGCGAGCTCCGATCCTTCGCCCGCGGGCCCGGCGAGCCTTGCCATCGACGCGCGTGCGCCGCTAGTGTCGTGCATCATGCCGACCGCGAACCGCCGCCGGCTCGTAGCGCACGCGATCGGCCGCTTCCTCAAGCAAGATTGTGCCGTGCACCGCCCAGAGCCCCGCGGCGGAGATGCGCCCGTAAGGCAGGAGACGCCCCGATGAGCGAGGTCATGTCGAGGCGCGACGCGCCGCCCGTGTGGACGTACTGGGAGGGTCCCTGTCCGCCCTACGTGGAGCTCTGCCTCGACAGCCTCCGCCGACACGCGGGCGCGCGGGTGCTCGATCGCGCCTCGTTCGACAGGCTCTGGACGAGCGATCGCGATCTGCCCATCGACGCGCTGTATGTCGCGCATCGCGCCGATTACATCCGCGCGTATCTCCTCCGCCACTACGGCGGCTTCTGGATCGACGCCGACTGCGTGGTCCTGCGGCCCGTCACGCCGCTCGCCGCGCTGCTCGACCAGCATGATCTCGTGACGTACCGCGAGCCGGCCGGGACCATCGCCAACAACTTCCTGCTGGCGCGGCCTGGCGCGCCCGTCGTCGCGGACTTCTACGCGCGCGTCGCCACGCACCTGCGCGCGCGCCGGCCGATCGACTGGCTGGAGATCGGGAGCGTGCCGCTGATGGCGGCCATCGAGGCGCACCCGGGATCGACGCACATGCTGCCCACCGCGTGGATCATGCCGGTCTGCTGGAGCCAGGCCGCCCGCTTCCTCGACGAGGTGGCGCCGGAGCCCCGGGACGGCCTCGTCGACTTCCACGCGCGTTTCGAGCCGGACGCCTACTGCTACATGCTCTCGAACCACTCGATGCCTGCGTGGCTCAAGGGGAGCAGCCGGTCCGAGGTCCTGTGTTCACCCATGTTTCTTGGCCATCTGCTCCGCACCAGCCTTTCAGGAGACCCTGCCATGTCGAGCCATCCTCCCAATTACGCGTACTGGCATCAGAGCGGCGGCGAGTGGGCGTCGGAATACGACCGGCGCAAGACGAGGCACTCGTTCTATCACATCGCCGAGATGATGATCGCCGACCACGTCGCGCACCACGCGCCCTGTCGCGTGCTCGAGTTCGGTTGCGGGCCGGGGCGGCACCTGCTCAACCTGAGCCAGATCGAGGGGGTCGACGTGCATGGCTTCGATCAGAGCCCGACGATGGTGGAGGCCGGCTTCGGCTGGGCCTCACCCGAGTGGCGGGCCGCGCACGTCACGGTCGGATCGCCAACGGGGGCGCTGCCGTACCCGGATGGCCATTTCGATATCGTCTTCACCTCGGAGGCGCTGCTCCACACCCGCCCCGAGGACCTGAAAGGCCGCCTCGCCGAGCTGCTCCGCGTCTGCCGGGGGCACGTGCTGCACCTCGAGAACACGCCGTCCTGGACCGGGTACTCGGCGTGCCACAACGGCTGCTGGGGGCACGATTTCGTTACGGCGTATCAGGAGCTCGGGCACACGTGCGAGGTGCTGCCCTCGGGGTTCACGCGGCAGACGCCGTACCGGACGGCGGTGCGGCCCGAGTCGGTGAAGTGGACGTGGCGGCCGGCGATGCTGGCGCTCTACCGGCGCATGGAGGAGCAGCTCGAGGAAGGGTTCCAGCGTGCCGGGGCGGCGGGGTACGCGTGAGCGAGGCCGGCGCGCGGGCGGGTGCGAGGCTTCCTGGAGGCGCCGACGACAACAGCAAGTACAAGTCCCTGATGCAAGGCGCCGCCCCGACCATCGAGAGATGGGGGCTTCAATAAGGAGATCGCCGCGATCAAGGCGTCCGTGAAGACAGCTCGGCGTCTCGAAGGCGCGCTGGAAAGAACAGGTGATGACCTTGAGATGTCAACAGGTCAGCGGCCCAGCGTCGAGACTGCATTGTGGAAAAAGTAGGGGCCTCCGTGTCGTGACAATGACGAAAAAATCACGTTTCTATGCGTTCACAGTGGGCGCGTCGCGAAACACCTGATCGTCTGTCCACTGCAGCTCCGATACGCAACTGTGGAGTTCAGCTCCTCGATCCGTCGTCCGGATTCGCCCTCCTGTCTGAAAAAAAAGCGAGCCGAAGGGCGCTGCCTCGAACCGCGCTATTGGCGCGGGACATAAAATTGTGTTAGGGACATTTCGATGGAATGCGCAGCTGCCGTTGACGGTCGAGCTGTTCAATGAATCAGGGTTTTTCCGGAGGTTCCTGGACGGCGGAGGCCGTCCAGGCCTGGCTGATTGAGCACCTCGCCTCATGCCTCGGGATCGACCCGAGCGCGATCTCGATCGGGGAGCGATTCAGTCGTCTGGGCCTCGACTCACGTCGCGCGACGGGCCTCCTCAGCGATCTCGGCGCCGCGATGGGACGTCCGCTCTCACCGACGCTCGTGTGGGACCGCCCGACCATTGCCGAGCTCTCTCTATTTCTTGCGGGTGTCGCTCCTGTTTCGTATCTGTCACAACCAGTCGCGCCTGTTTCGCCTCTGTCACAGCCAATAGACGCGCCGGCGTCCATCGCCGGCGATGATCTCATTGCCATCATCGGCCTCTCCTGCCGCTTCCCGTCGGCGAACGATCTCGACGCTTTCTGGGCGCTGCTGCGCGACGGCATCGACGCGATCACCGAGGTCCCGGCGGATCGCTGGAATAAGGAGGCCTTCTACGATCCCGACCCGTCGGCGCCCGGGCGCACGAGCACCCGATGGGGCGGCTTCCTCGAACAGGTGGATCGGTTCGATGCGCAGTTCTTCGGCATCTCGCCGCGCGAAGCCGTCCAGATGGATCCGCAGCAGCGCCTGGTCCTCGAGCTCGCGTGGGAGGCGCTCGCGGACGCGGGCGTGCCCGCGGAGGCGCTCCGCGGCAGCAAGACCGGCGTCTACATGGGCGCGATGTGGAGCGATTACGCCCGGTGCGCGGCCGGGAGGGCCTCGCACATCACGCAGCACACGGCGACCGGGCAGGACATCAGCATCATCTCCGCACGGGTCTCCTACGGGCTCGGCCTAGAGGGCCCGAGCCTCACGGTGAACACCGCCTGCTCGTCGTCGCTCGTCGCCATCCACCTCGCTTGTCAGAGCCTTCGGGCGGGCGAGTCGACGATGGCGCTCGCGGGTGCCGTCAACCTCCTCATCGATCCCGAGAGCACCGTGGCGATGACCAAGTTCGGCGCGATGGCGCCCGACGGGCGCTCGAAGGCCTTTGACGCGCGCGCGAACGGCTACGTCCGGGGGGAGGGCGCCGGGGTCGTCGTTCTGAAGACGCTCCGCGGTGCCCTCGCGGACGGGGATCCCATTCGTTGTCTGATCCGGGGCAGCGCCGTCAACAACGACGGCTTCTCGAACGGCCTCACCGCGCCGAACCCGCAGGCACAAGAGGCGGTGCTGCGCGACGCCTACCGCGCCGCCGGCGTCGCGCCGGAGCGGGTGCACTACGTCGAGGCGCACGGGACCGGCACGATGCTCGGCGATCCGATCGAGGCCAAGGCCATCGGGGCCGTGCTGGGGCGGGCGCGGGACGACGGTCGACCGCTGCTCATCGGCTCGGTCAAGACCAACATCGGACACCTCGAAGCGGCCGCGGGGATCGCAGGGCTGATCAAGACCGTGCTCTCGATCCAGCACCGGAAAATCCCCCCCAATCTGCACTTCGAGCGGCCGAACCCCTATATCCCCTTCGCAGAGCTGCGCCTCGCGGTGCCGCCGAGGCTCCTCGACTGGCCCCATGAGGACGAGGCCGCGCTCGCGGGCGTGAGCTCCTTCGGCTTCGGAGGGACGAACTGCCACGTGGTGCTCGAGGAGCTTCGCCCGAGCCCGGCGCAGATCCTCCCGCTCGCGGCCGACGCGCCGGAAGCCCTCGCCGCGCTGGCGCGAGAGATCCGCGCGCTCGCGGGCGCGCCCGGTCCGGAGCCGGGGCTCTCCGATCTGTGCGCGACGGCCGGGGCGACGCGGAGCCGGGGGCGGCACCGGATGGCCGTCACGGCCAGCTCGCGCGCAGAGGCTGCGGCGGCGCTCGATAACTACCTCGCCGCGGTCCCGCAGAAGGGGCTCTCGGCTGGCGACGCGGCGGCGCACCACGGGCGGGTGGTGTTCGTCTTCGCCGGCAGCGGCTCGCAATGGCCGGGCATGGGGCGCACGCTGCTGCTGCAGGAGCCGGTCTTCCGCGCGGTGATCGAGCGCTGCGATCGGGCGCTGCGCCGGCTCGCCGGCTTCTCGCTCCTCGACGAGCTCCTCGCCGACGCGTCGCGCACGCGGCTGCGCGACGTGAACGTGCAGCAGCTCTCGCTCTTCGCCGTCCAGGCGGCGCTCGGCGCGCTGTGGCGGTCATGGGGCGTCGAGCCCGCGGCGGTGATCGGCCACAGCGGCGGGGAGATCGCCGCGGCGCACGTGGCAGGCGCCCTCGATCTCGAGGACGCGCTGCGCATCGCCCACCACAGGAGCAGGCTCCAGCAGCGACTGAACGGCAGCGGCGCGATGGCCCTCGTGGAGCTGCCCGCCGAGGAGGCCGAGCGCCTCTGCGCCGAGCGCCCGGGGCGCCTCTGCGTCGCCGGCTACAACAGCCCGATCTCGACCGTGATCTCGGGCGAGGAGGCCGCGGTCGTCGACGCGCTCGCCGCGCTCCAGCGCGAGGGTCGCACAGGCCACCGGATCAAGGTCGACTTCGCGGCCCACAGCCCCGCGATGGATCCGCTCGTCCCCGAGCTGCTCGCTGCGCTGGGAGAGCTGAGGCCCCGGCGCGCGTCGGTGCCCATCGTGTCGACGGTGACCGCCGCCGCGCTCGACGGCGCCGAGTGCACGGCGGCGTACTGGGCCCGGAACCTCCGGGAGCCGGTGCGGTTCGCGGCGGCGCTCGAGCTGTTGATGAGCGAGGGGCACGACACCTTCCTGGAGATCGGGCCGCACCCGGTCCTGCTCCACAACATCGAGCAGACCGTGCAGCGCGGCGGCCGGCGCGCGGCGGTGCTCGCGTGCATGCGCCGCGGCGAAGACGAGGCGGCGACGCTGCGCGAAGCGCTCGGCGAGATCTACGTGCGCGGCGCGTCGATCGACTGGCCCCGCCTGTTCCCGGCCGACGCCCGCGCCGTCGCGCTCGCGGACCCCGCGCCCGCCGCGGCTGCCCGGGCGGAGGTGTCGCTCCTGCCCCTCTCGGCGCACACGCCGGAGGCGCTGCGGGCCCTCGCTCGAGCGGTGGCGTCCCAGCTCCGGGGCCGCCCTCCGCTTGCGCTCCACGATCTCTGCTACACGGCCGCGGCACGGCGGGGGCACCAGGACCACCGGCTCTCGGTGCTCGCCGATTCCGTCTCGGGGCTCGTCGAGGAGCTCGACGCCTTTGTCGCGGGCGAGGTGCGCCCCGGGCTCACCGTCGGGCGATGCCCTCCGGGGTCACGTCGCAAGATCGTGTTCGTTTTCGCAGGGCAGGGGGCGTCGTGGGCCGGGATGGGGCGCGAGCTCCTCGCGAGCGAGCCGGTGTTCCGCGAGGTGATCGAGCGCTGCGACGCCGCCCTCCGCCCCTACCTCGGCTGGTCGGTGCGGGAAGAGCTGCAGGTCGACGCCTCGCGCTCGCGCCTGTCGCGGTCGGACGTGGCGCAGCCCATGTTCTTTGCCCTCCAGGTCGCGCTCGCGGCCCAGTGGCGCGCGTGGGGGGTCGTGCCCGATGCGGTCATCGGCCACAGCGTCGGAGAGATCGCGGCCGCTCATGTCGCCGGCGCGCTGGAGCTCGAGGACGCGGCGCGCATCGTGAGCCACCGCGGGCGGCTCGCGCACCGGGCCGCCGGGCAAGGGCGGATGGCCGTCACCGCGGTGTCCCGCGAGGAGGCCGAGCGGCTCGTCGCGGAGTTTCCCGGGCGGCTCTGGGTGGCCGCGATGAACAGCCCTTCCTCGACGGTGCTCTCGGGCGAGCCGGACGCCCTCGCGGCGGTGATCGTGCGCCTCGAGTCCCAGGGCAAGAACTGCCGCTTTCTCGACGTGGATTTCGCCTCTCACAGCGGCCAGATGGTGCCGCTCGCCGATGAGCTCGAAGCCGCGCTGGAACGGCTCGCTCCGCGGAAGGCGGCGCTGCCGATGCTCTCGACGACCGTGGGGCAGCCGGTCCTGGGGAGCGAGCTCACGGGCGCCTACTGGGCGCGCAACATGCGCGAGCCGGTCCGGTTCGAGGCAGCGGTGGTCGAGGCGATCGGGCAAGGGTACGAGATCTTCGTCGAGATCGGCCCGCACCCTGCGCTCGCACGGCCGATGGCCGAGTGCCTGGAGCGCTCCGGGCGGAGCGGGACGCTCCTCGCCACGTTGCGGAGCGAGCGCGGCGAGCGCGCCGTGATGCTCGAGTCGCTCGGGGCCCTCTATGCGCTGGGTCACCCCGTCCACTGGCGGGGGCTCTATCCGTACGAGGGGAGGCTCGCGCCGCTGCCTTCCTACCCGTGGCAACGGCAGCGTTTCTGGCTGGAGGCCACGCGCGTCGCGGAGCAGCGCGAGGCCCCGGTGTCGCCGGCGGCGGAGGAGCAGGACGCGGGCTTCGGAGCCTACGAGATCCAGTGGGAGCGAAGCGCTGCCCTCGACGCCCATGAGCCGTCGCGACCGGCGTCCAGCGAGCGCTGGATCGTCCTCGCCGATCGCGGGGGCCTGGGCGATCGGCTGATCGAGCGGATCGAGGCGCTGGGCAGCCGCTGCGTGCGCGTCGATGCGGGGGCGGCGTTCGAGCGCCCGGCTCCGGACCGCTATCTCGTCGATCCAGAGCGGCCCGAGGACCTCGTACGCCTCGTCGCCGAGGCCCTCGGGCCGGATCAGCCGGCGTGCGCGGGGATCGTGGATCTCTTCGGCCTCGACGCCGCGGCGCCCGAGGAGACCTCGGCCGCGAGCCTCGCCTCGGCGGAGGCGCCGGGCTGCGCGGGCGTGCTGCATCTGGTCCAGGCGTTGACCGCGGCCGGCCGAGCGCCGCGCCTCTGGATCGTGACGCGCGGCGCGCAGGCGGCAGGCGAGGAGGTCCTCGCCGTGTCACCGGCCCAGGCGTCGCCGTGGGGCCTCGGGCGGGTGATCGCCCAGGAGCACCCGGAGCTCCGCGCGACCCTCGTCGATCTCGCCCCGCGCGGCGGCGCGGACGAGGCGGCGTCGCTCGCCGAGCTGCTCCTCTCCGCGACGGACGAGCCGCAGTGGGCGCTGCGCGGCGATGCGCGCTACGTGGCGCGGCTCGCCCGGCGCCCGATGGCGGCGCTCGCCGGCGCCAGGTCGGCCGGCGCTGCAGCGGCGGACGAGCTCCGGTTGCGCCCGGACGGCGCGTACCTGATCACGGGCGGCCTCGGCGCTCTGGGCCTCGAGGTCGCGCGGTGGATGGTCGAGCGCGGGGCGAAGCACCTCGTGCTCGTGGGTCGGAGCGGCGGCTCGCCTGCGGCGCAGGAGGCCGTGGGGGCGCTGGAGCGAGCCGGCGCCCGCGTCGAGATCGCCCGGGCCGACGTGGCGAACGCGACCGAGCTCGCGACGGCCCTCGCGCGCGTCGCGCTGCGTATCCCGCCTCTCCGCGGCGTCGTGCACGCCGCGGGCAGCGTCGACGACGCCCCGCTCGTGGAGCTCACGCGCGAGAGGCTCGCGGCGGTGATGTCGTCCAAGGTCGCCGGCGCCTTCAACCTGCACAGCCTGACGCTCGGCGCTCCGCTCGATTTCTTCGTCCTGTTCTCGTCCGTGGCCTCGATGCTCGGCACCGCCGGCCAGGGGAACTACGCGGCGGCGAACGCCTTTCTCGATGCGCTCGCGCACCACCGGCGCGCGCGCGGCCTGCCGGGCCTCAGCATCAACTGGGGTCCGTGGTCCGAGGTGGGCCTGGCGACGCGCGCGGAACGCTCTGCCTTCCTCGCCGCGCGCGGGATTGCGAGCCTCTCGCCCAGTGACGGGCTCCATGCGCTGGGGCGCCTGCTGCGGGCGGACGCCGCCCAGATCGGCGTTGTCGCGTTCGACGTGGAGCGATGGTGCGAGGCCCACCCGTCCGCCGCCGCGTCGCCGTTCTTCGCGCGCCTGCGCGCGGCTCGGCCGGCCGCGCCCGCGGCGCCCGCCGCGGCGCCCGAGCACCGGCTCCGCGAGGCGCTCGCGGGCGCGCCGCCGGGGCGAGCGCGCCGCCTCCTGCTCGAGGCCCACGTCTCGCGATACCTCGCCTCGGTCCTGGGCCTCCCGCCTTCGTCGCCGATCGATCCGGACACCCCGGTACGCAAGCTGGGGCTCGACTCGCTCACCGCCGTCGAGCTCCGAAACCGCCTCGGCGCGAGCGTCGGGCTGACGCTGCCGGCGACGTTCGTGTGGAACCACCCGACGATCTCCGCGGTCGCGCGTTTCCTCGCGGATCGGCTGGGGGTCTCGCTCGAGCCCGCCGCGGCAGCCGGCTCCCACGGGGAGGAGGAGGCGATGGGGCGCGACGGCCACGTCCTGGTCGACGGAGACGGCTCCTCGCGCGCGCAGAACGGCGCGGCGCGGGAGCCGCTGAACGGCCACGCACCGCCGAACGGCGCGTCCGCCGCGTCGGCCCCGGCGATCGCCATCATCGGGATGGGCTGCCGCTTCCCCGGAGGGGTCGTCGATCCGGCCTCCTTCTGGGCGCTCCTGCGCGACGGCGTCGACGCGGTCACCGAGGTCCCCCTGGAGCGCTGGAACGCTCAGGATCTCTATGATGACGACCCCGCCGCGCCGGGGAGGATGAACACCCGCTGGGGCGGCTTTCTCTCGGGCATCGGCGACTTCGACGCCGACTTCTTCGGGATCTCGGCGCGCGAGGCGGTCTCCATGGACCCGCAGCAGCGCATCGCGCTCGAGGTCGCCTACGAGGCGCTGGAGGACGGCGGGCAGACCATCGAGCGGCTGGCCGGCAGCGCGACCGGCGTCTTCCTCGGCGTGCAGAGCCACAGCAACGACTACGCGCGGCTCCAGCTCGCCGATCCGGCCAAGATCGACGCCTACAGCGGCACCGGCACGTCCCACAGCATCCTCTCCGGGCGCCTGTCGTACATCTTCGATCTGCGCGGCCCGAACGTCGCGCTCGACACCGGGTGCTCGTCGGCGATCACGGCGATCCACCTCGCGTGTCAGAGCCTGCGCGCCGGCGAGAGCGATCTCGCGCTCGCCGGCGGGGTGAATCTCATGCTGACGCCCGAGTTCACCATCGCGGCCTCGAAGGTCGAGTTCCTCTCGCCGGACGGGCGGTGCAGGACGTTCGACGCCCGCGCGAACGGCTTCGTGCGCGCGGAGGGGTGCGGCGTCCTCGTGCTCAAACGCCTCTCCGACGCGCTCCGCGACGGCGATCGCGTCCGGGCGGTGATCCGGGGCACGGCGCTGAACCAGGACGGGCACTCCAACGGCATCACGGCGCCGAACGGGTTGTCGCAGGTGGCCGTCCTCGGGCAGGCGCTCCGCAACGCGGGCGTCGACCCGTCCGGGGTGACGTACATCGAAGCGCACGGCACGGGCACGACGCTGGGCGATCCGATCGAGGTGGAGGCGCTCGCAGAGGTCTACGGAAGGGCGGGCGCCGATCGCTGCTTGCTCGGCTCGGTGAAGACGAACATCGGCCACTCCGAGGCGGCGGCCGGCGTGGCCGGCGTCATCAAGACGGTGCTCTGCTTCGAGCAGGAGGCCGTGCCTCCTCACCTCCACTTCGAGACCCTGAACCCGCACATCACGATCGACGGCACCCGGTTCGCGATCCCGACCGAGCTCTCTCCCTGGCCCTCCCGGGGGAGCGCGCGCCGCGCCGGCGTCAGCGCGTTCGGCTGGTCCGGCACCAACGGCCACCTGATCCTCGAGGAGGCGCCGCGCGGCGCCGACGCCCGCGCGCCGGTGGAGCCGGTGGAAGACGCGCGCCCGCTCCTGCTGCCGCTCTCGGCGGCGAGCGCGGACGCGCTGCGGGCCCGCGTCGAGGCGGTGCGGAGCGTGCTTGGCCGCCCCGAGGGCGCCCCCGCGCTGCAGGATCTCTGCTACACGGCCGCGATCCGCCGGAGCCACCTCAGGCACCGCCTCTCGCTGGTCGTCCGCAGCCGCGAGGACGCGCTCGCGGGCCTCTCGGCGTACCTCGACGACAAACCGCACCCCGGCCTCGTGAGCGGCCGAAAGGCGCCGGAGAGGTCGCGCCGCCTCGCGTTTCTCTTCTCGGGGCAGGGCTCCCAGTGGCTCGGGATGGGGCGCGAGCTGCTCGCGCGTGACGGCGTCTTCCGCGCGATGATGGAGCGGTGCGAGCACGCGATGCGGGAGCACGTCGCGTGGTCCCTGATCACGTCGCTCACGGCCGAAGGCGAGCGCGCCCGCTTCGACGAGATCGACTTCATCCAGCCGGCCCTGTTCGCCATCCAGGTCTCGCTGGCGGCGGTCTTCCGCTCGTACGGCGTCGTGCCCGACGTCGTGGTGGGGCACAGCATGGGCGAGGTCGCGGCCGCCTGCGTGGCAGGCGCGCTGCGCCTCGAGGACGCGGCGCGGATCATCTGCCAGCGCAGCCGCCTGCTCCGGCGCGTGAGCGGGACCGGCGCGATGGCCCTCGTGGAGCTGCCCGAAGCCGAGGCCGAGGCCGCCATCGCCGGCCACCGTGACCGGCTGTCGGTCGCGGTCATCATGAGCCCGCGCGGGACCGTCCTCGCGGGCGATCCCGCGGCGCTGGACGAGGTGCTCGAGGAGATCAAGGGCCGCGGGATCTTCTGCCGCCGGGTCAAGATCGACGTCGCCTCGCACAGCCCGCAGATGGATCCGCTGCTCGGCGATCTGGCCGCGGCGCTGTCGGGGATCGCGCCCCAGCGCGGCTCGATCCCGATGGTCTCGACCGTGACCGGGCAGCCGACCGACGGCAGCGATCTCGACGCCGCCTACTGGGTGCGGAACCTGCGGGCGCCGGTGCTCTTCTCCGGGGTCATCCAGCGGTTGCTCGCGGAGGGCTTCAACGTCTTCGCGGAGCTGAGCCCGCACCCGGTCCTGCTCCCGGCGATCGAGTCCGGCCTGCTCGACGCCCGCTCGGGCGGCGTGGCGCTGCTCCCGTCGCTCCGCCGGGAGACGGGCGAGCTGGACATCCTGCTGGAGTCGCTCGGCGCGCTCTACGTCCGCGGGCACGCGCTGGACTTCCGCCGGCTCGTCCCGACGGGCCGCAGCGTCCCGCTGCCGTCCTACCCCTGGCAGCGGCGGCGCTTCTGGATCGACGACGCGACCTCGGGAGAGCCCGTCGCGGCGCAGGGCGACGCGCCGGCGGCGCTCGACGCCTCCGCGCTGCTCGCCGCGGCTCCCGACGAGCAGCGCGCGCTGCTGGAGCGTTACCTGCGCGATCTGCTCGCGCGGACCACGCGGCTCTCGGCGGCCCAGATCGCGGCCGATCGGCCGCTCAGGGAGCTGGGCATCGACTCGCTCATGGCGGTGCAGCTGCGCAACCGCGTCGACGCCGATTTCGGCGCGACGCTCTCGATCGTGCAGATCCTGACGGGGGCCAGCGCGTCGCTGCTCGCCGCGGATCTGCTCTCGCAAATCAAGTCACGCGCGCTCCTCGACGCCGTGCACCAGCGCGCCCCGGCGCCCGATGCAGGCCAGCAGGAATGGGAGACCACGCTCATATGAACGAGGGCGTCACGGAGCTGCTGGGCGCGCTCGCCCAGCAGGGGATCAAGCTGTCGGTCGAGGGCGACCAGCTCGCCATCGGGGCGCCGAAGGGCGTGGTGACGCCGGAGATGCGGGCGCTCATCGGGCAGCGCAAATCCGAGCTCGTCGCGCTCCTCCGCCAGAGGAGCGGCGCGGGCGGCAAGCCCGTCGCGCGGATCACGCCGGCCCCGCAGGATCGCTACAAGCCCTTCCCGCTGACGGACATCCAGCAGGCGTACTGGATCGGGCGGAGCGCCGCGTTCGACCTCGGAGACGTCTCGATCCACGCCTACTCGGAGATCGAGGCGACGGGGATGGATCTCGGGCGGCTCTCGCGCGCCTTTCAGCGGCTCGTGGAGCGGCACGAGATGCTCCGGGCCATCGTGCTCCCCGACGGACGGCAGCAGATCCTGGAGCGTGTGCCCGCGTATTCGATCGAGGCGCACGATCTTCGCGGGCTCTCGCCGGAAGCGGCGGAGGCGGAGCTCGCTGCGACGCGCGAGCGCCTCGCGCACCAGCTGCTCCCGGCCGACGCGTGGCCCACGTTCGAGATCCGCGCGTCGCTGCTCGACGGGGATCGCACCCGCATCCACATCAGCCTGGATCTGCTCCACATCGACGGCGGCAGCCTGCTCAAGCTCGGCCACGAGTGGGCGCTGCTGTACCGGGATCCGGGTGCCTTCCTGCCGCCGATCGAGCTGTCGTTCCGCGACTATGTGCTCGCCGAGATGGAGCTCAAGGGCTCGCCGCAGCACCAGAAGGCCATGGAGTACTGGCGCGAGCGGGTCGCGGTGCTGCCTCCGCCGCCGGAGCTCCCGCTCGCGATGAACCCGGCTGCCCTGCCCCAGACGCGCTTCACCCGCCGCATCGCCAAGCTCGATCCAGAGGCGTGGGCGCGGCTGAAGACGCAGGCGCTGAAGCACGGGCTCACGCTGTCCGCCGTGATGATGACCGCCTACACGACGGTCCTCGCCGCGTGGGGCGAGCGCCCGGATTTCACGATCAACGTCACGATGTTCAACCGCCTGCCGCTGCACCCGCAGGTGAACGATCTCCTCGGCGACTTCACCTCGCTGGTGCTGCTCGGCACGAGCAACACCGCCGGGGACACGTTCGAGGAGCGCGCGAGGCGGGTCCAGGAGCAGCTCTGGAACGATCTCCAGCACAGGTCGAGCGGGATCGAGGTCCTGCGCGAGCTGGCCCAGGTTCGGCGGCGTCTCTCGGGCGGCATGATGCCGATCATCTTCACGGGCATCCTCGGCCTCGCGTCGGAGGGCTTTCCGCTCTCGCTCTCGCTCTTCCACGAGCTCGGCGAGGTCGTCTTCAGCAGCGTTCAGACCCCGCAGGTGTGGCTCGACCTCCAGGTCGCGGAGGAGCGCGGCGGCTTCATCGCCCACTGGGACGCGGTCGCCGCGCTGTTCCCGCCCGGGATGATGGACGACATGTTCAACGCCTTCTGCCGGCTGGTCCGGGGGCTCGCCGACGATCCGGCGACGTGGAAGAAGGACGCTCGCCGCCTGATCGAGCTGCCGGAGGAGCAGATCGAGCGATGGGCGGAGCTCAACGCAACGGACGCGCCCATCCCCGCGGGCACCCTGCCGGAGCGCTTCGCGGCCCAGGCCGCGCAGACGCCGGAGGGCGTGGCCCTGGTGTCGTCACGCCGCCGCCTGACCTACGCGGAGCTGTCGCGGCTGGCCAACCAGATCGGCCGCTGGCTGCGCGAGCGCGGCGCGCGCCCCGACGCGCTCGTGGCCGTGGTGATGGAGAAGGGGTGGGAGCAGGTCGCGGCCGTGCTGGGCGTCCACGCGGCAGGAGCGGCCTATCTGCCCGTCGACCCGAGCCTGCCGCGGGAGCGCCGTGACTTCCTCCTGGAGCACGGCCAGGTGGAGCTGGTCCTCACCCAGTCGTGGCTGGACGGGTCGCTCGAGTGGCCCGAGCGCGTCCGCAAGCTCGCCGTCGACCAGATCCCGCCCGACCTCGACGCCTCGCCGCTCGCGCCGGTCAACCGCCCGGAGGACCTCGCCTACGTGCTCTACACGTCGGGATCCACGGGCGTGCCGAAGGGGGCGATGATCGAGCACCGGAGCGTGCTGAACCGCATGCTCGACGTCAACCGGCTCCTCGAGGTCGGCCCCGGTGATCGCATCGTCGGCCTGACCGCGCTGCACCACGATCTCTCGGTCTACGACGTGTTCGGCGGCCTGCTCGCTGGCGCGACCCTGGTGCTGCCCGACGCCGCAAAGCTCCGGGATCCGGCGCACTGGGTCGAGCTCCTGGTGAGCGAGCGCATCACGTTCTGGAACTCGGTGCCGGCGTTCCTGGAGATGCTGGTCGAGCACCTGGAGCACGCGCCGCACGACGCGGCGAGGCTGCCCGGCGCGCTCCGGCAGGTGGTCCTGTCCGGCGACTGGATCCCCGTCACGCTGCCGGACCGCCTGCGCGCGCTTTCGCCGGGCGTCCAGATCCTCGGCGCCGGCGGGCCGACCGAGACCACGGTCTGGGACATCTGCTACCCGATCGGGTCGGTCGATCCGTCGTGGAAGAGCATCCCCTACGGCCGGCCGATGACGAACGCCCGGTACCACGTGCTCGACGACGCGTTCGCGCCGTGCCCCGAATGGGTGCCGGGACACCTCTACATCGCCGGAGCGGGCCTCGCCCGCGGCTACTTCCACGACGAAGAGCGGACCGCCGCGAGCTTCGTCCGGCACCCGGAGACCGGCGAGCGCCTCTATCGCAGCGGCGATCTGGGGCGACGCCTCCCCGGCGGCCTCATCGAGATCCTCGGCCGCGCGGACTTCCAGGTGAAGATCCAGGGGCAGCGCATCGAGCTCGGCGAGATCGAGGCGGCCCTGAAGCAGCACCCGGCGGTGCGCTCGGCCGTGGCGATGGCCGTGGGAGAGGAGCGCAACAAGAAGCGCCTCGTCGCCTACGTGGTGCTGGACGCGCCTCCGGGCGCAGGAGAGGGCGCCCCAGCGGCGGGGCCAGCGAAGCCGGAGGGCGGGATCGACGATCCCCTGGCTCGCCTCGAGTTCAAGCTCAAGCAGCACGGCCTGCGCGCGGACGGCCCGGAGCGGCGCCGGATCTCGCTGCCTGTGCCGCCTGTGGACGAGGCGACGCGGGCGCACTTCCTGGAGCGCCGGACCCACCGCCAGTTCTCCCGCAGGCCGATCCAGCTGGACCGGTTCGCTGCGCTCCTCTCCTGCCTCCGTCAGATCGACGTCGATGGGCACCCCAAGTACCGCTACCCGTCCGCGGGGAGCCTGTACCCCGTCCAGACCTACGTCTACGTGAAGCCGGGTCGCATCGAAGGGGTGGCCGGGGGGACCTACTACTATCACCCGCGCGAGCAGAGCCTGGTGACCCTCACGGAGGGCGCCGTCATCGATCGGCGGATTCACTACGCGCACAACCAGGCGCCGTTCGAAGAGGCGGCGTTCTCGCTGTTCCTCGTCGCGCAGCGGAACGCCATCCTGCCCCTGTACGGCGACGCATCGCACGACTTTTGCGAGCTCGAGGCAGGCTACATGGGCCAGCTCCTGATGACGGCCGCGCCCGGCCTGGGGATCGGCTTGATGCCCGTGGGCAAGCTGGACTTCGCGGCGGTCCGCGACCTCTTCATGCTCGATGAAGGCCATGTGTACGCGCACGCGCTGCTCGGCGGCGGCGCGGTCGACAGCTCCGTGAGCGGGTGGTCGGACGACATGCAGGCCGCTCCGCGCTCGCCGGAGGACGCGCTGCGCGATCTCCTCAAGGCCAAGCTCCCGGCGCACATGGTCCCTGCCTCGATCGTGGTGCTCGACGCGATGCCGCTCACGGCGAACGGCAAGATCGATCGCAAGGCGCTCTCCGAGCTGAAGGCCGATGAGCCGGAACAGAGCGCCGCCGTGGTGCCGCCGCGCGACGAGACAGAGCGGGCGATCGCCGCGGTGATAGGGGAGATCCTTGGGCTCGATCACGTGAGCGTCGAGCAGAGCTTCTTCGAGCTCGGAGCCAACTCGATTCACGTGGTCCGCATCGGCGCCCGGCTGAGAGAGGCGCTGGGCCGTGAGCTCTCCACGATCGAGCTGTTCCAGTACCCGACCGTCCGCGCGCTCGCGGCGCGCCTCGCCGGGGAGGCGAACGAGGGCGCCTCCCTCAAGCGGGGCCGAGACAGGGCAGCGGCGCGGCGCGCGGCCCGCGCCGGGCGCGGAGGCATGGGCGGGGGCGGAGATGAGTGATCCGGTGTCCGCGGAGGGGAGCGAGATCGCGATCATCGGCCTCGGGTGCCGCTTCCCGGGGGCGCGAGGTCCGGAGGAGTACTGGCGCAACCTGCGCGATGGAGTCGAGTCCATCTCGTTCTTCTCGGAGGCGGAGCTCGCGTCATCGGGCGTCCACCCCGCCGCGGCGCGGGATCCGAGCTACGTGCCGGCCGCGGGCGTGCTCGACCGGATCGAGCAGTTCGACGCGTCGTTCTTCGGCTTCACGCGGCGCGAGGCGGAGCTCACCGATCCCCAGCACCGCCTGTTCCTCGAATGCGCGTGGGAAGCGCTGGAGAGCGCGTGCTGCGTCCCCGACAGCTTCGATGGGTCGATCGGGGTGTTCGCGGGCTCGAGCTTCAGCAGCTACCTGGTGTCGAACATTCAGCCCGATCTGAGCTATGTGCGCCTGCTGCAGTGGACGCAGGCGCTCGTCGCCAACGACAAGGACTACCTGTCGACGCACGTCTCGTACAAGCTCAACTTGAGGGGCCCGAGCGTCGGCGTGCAGACCGCCTGCTCCACCTCGCTCGTCGCCGTGCACCTCGCCTGTCAGAGCCTCTTGAACCGCGAGTGCGACGTCGCGCTCGCCGGCGGCGTGACCGTCCGTGTCCCGCACCTCGCGGGTTACGTCTACGAACCGGACGGGATCGGGTCGAGCGACGGTCGCTGCCGGCCCTTCGACGCGTCGGCGCGCGGCACGATCTTCGGGAGCGGCGTGGGCGTGGTGGCGCTCAAGCGGCTCTCGGATGCGCTGGCCGACGGCGACTGCATCCGCGCGGTGATCCGGGGCTCGGCCATCAACAACGACGGTTCGGTGAAGGTCGGGTTCACCGCGCCGAGCGTCGAGGGGCAGACACAGGTGATCGCGGAGGCGCAGGCGATCGCCGGCGTCGCGCCGGAGACGATCGACTACATCGAGGCCCACGGTACGGGTACGCCGCTCGGCGATCCCATCGAGATAGCCGCTCTCGCAAAGGTGTTCGGCGAGGCCCGTGGCGCGAAGCGAGGGTGCCTGATCGGCTCGGTGAAGGGGAATTTCGGCCACCTCGAGGTGGCCGCGGGCGTGGCCGGCCTGATCAAGACCGTGCTCGCGCTCGAGCATCGCGCCTTGCCCCCCAGCCTCCACTTCGTCGAGCCGAACCCGCGCTGCGAGCTCTCGAAGGGGCCGTTCAACGTCAACACGAAGCTCACGGAGTGGAAGCGGACGCGGACGCCGCGCCGCGCAGGCGTGAGCTCGTTCGGCATGGGGGGCACGAACGCGCACGTCGTGCTGGAGGAAGCGCCTGCGCGGCCGGAGGTGAGGGCAGCGGCGGAGCGGCCGGCGCAGCTGTTGTGCATCTCGGCGAAGCGGGAGGAGGCGTTGCGCGCGCTGGCGGGGGAGTACGCGGAGCACCTCGCGTCGCACCCGGAGGAGCGGGTCTCGGACGTGTGCTTCACGGCGCGCGCGGGGAGAGCGCACTTCGCGCACCGGCTCTCGGTGATCGGGGCGTCGCGCGAAGAGATGCAGGAGCGGCTCCGTGTGTATGCGCGTGGCGAGCCAGCGGAACAGACGGAGCAGGGGCGGGTAGAACGTCCTGACGGCCCGCGGGTGGCGTTCCTGTTCACGGGCCAGGGGTCGCAATACGTGGGAATGGGGCGGGAGCTGTTCGCGACCGAGCCTGTGTTCCGGCGGGCGCTCGAGGAGTGCGACGCGCTGTTGCGGCGCCACCTGGAGAGGCCACTGATCGAGGTGCTGTATCCGGCGGAGGGGCATGCGAGCCCGCTGGACGAGACGGAGTACACGCAACCCGCGCTGTTCGCGGTGGAGTATGCGCTGACGGCGCAGTGGAAGGCGTGGGGGATAGAGCCGATTGCGGTGCTGGGGCACAGCGTGGGCGAGTACGTGGCGGCGTGCGTGGCGGGGGTGATGGGGCTGGAGCAGGGGCTCGAGCTCATCGCGACGCGAGGGCGGCTGATGCAGGCGTTGCCGAAGCAGGGAGCGATGGCGGCGCTGTTCGCGGACGAGGCGACGGTGGCGGAGGCGGTGGAGCCGTACGCGGCGGAGGTGTCGGTCGCAGCGGTGAACGGGCCGTTGGAGACGGTGGTGTCGGGGGCGCGCGGGGCGGTGACGGCGGTGGTGGAGGCGCTGGGAGCGCGCGGGGTCAAGAGTCGTTGGCTGAACGTATCGCACGCATTCCACTCGCCGCTGATGGGGCCGATGGTGGAGGCGTTCGAGCGGGCGGCGTCGAAGGTGAAGCTTGGGTTGCCGCAGCGGAAGCTGATCGCGAACGTGACGGGGAGGGCGGCGGGCGAGGAAGTGACGCAGGCGTCGTACTGGGCGAGGCACGTGCGCGCGCCGGTGCGGTTCATGGAGGGAATACGGGCGCTGCACGAGGCGGGGGCGGAGGCGTTCGTGGAGGTGGGGCCGGCCCCTGTGCTCTCGGCGATGGGGCGGCGGTGCGTGCCAGAGGGGTCGGGGGTGTGGCTGCCGTCGCTGCGGCCGAAGCGCTCGGATTGCGCGCAGATGCTGGAGAGCCTCGGGGCGCTGTACGTGCGAGGCGCGAAGGTGGACTTCGCGGGCTTCGACCGCGACCGAGCGGGCCGGAAGATCGTGCTCCCGACCTATCCCTTCCAGCGCGAGCGCTGCTGGATCGATCCACCTCCGCGATCGCAGCCTGCGCGGCCCGTGCAGAGCGAAGATCCGGCGGGTGGACACCCGCTCCTCGGGCAGCGGCTCCGGTCTCCGGCGATCCGCGGCGTCGTCTTCGAGGCCCGGCTGAGCTCCCGAGCGCTGCCGTTTCTGAACGATCATCAGGTCTTCGACGTCGTCGTCTTTCCGGCCACCGCCTACCTCGAGCTGGCCTTCGCCGCAGGCGCCGCCGTGCTCGGATCTACGGCGCGGGTCCTCGAGCAGGTCGTCATTCACGAGGCGTTGCCGCTCCCTGCCGGCGAGGAGCGGGCCCTGCAGATCGTCCTCGTGCCCGGCGGCGCCGGCGAGGCGTCGTTCGAGATCTTCAGCGCGCGCACCGAGCCGTTCGGCGGCGAGGTCGACTGGCGGCTCCACGCGTCGGGCGCGATCCGGAGCGAAGATCCCCGCGACGTCCGCGCGGCCCCGTCTCTCGACGCGATTCGCGCGCGTCATGCAGGCGAGGTGACGGGAGAGAGCTACTACCGGCAGGCGAGCGCCCTCGGCGTCCACTACGGCGACGCCTTCCGCGGGCTCTCTGCGCTGTGGCGGCAGGACGGAGAGGTCGTGGCGGAGATCTGCGCTCCCGCCGCGCTCGCCGAGGACGAGGGCCGCTACTGCTTCCACCCGGCGCTCCTCGACGCCTGCCTGCACATCGTGGGCGGCGCGCTCCTCGGCGCGGACGGGTCGATGAGGACGAGCGCGCCCTACCTCCCGGTCGCCTTCGACCGCGTCCGGCTTCACGGCCGGCCCGGCAACCGGCTGTGGAGCCACGTGACCTTGCGGCCGAGCGCCGGGGAGCATGGCGCGGCGCTCCATGGCGAGATGCGCGTGCTGACCCCGGAAGGGGGGCTCCTGCTCGAGGCCGAAGGGCTATCCCTGCACAAGGCCTCGCCGGAGGCGCTGCGGATCGCGACGGGGACGCGGCTCGAGAGCTGGCTTTACAAAGTCGAGTGGCAGCCGCGCCGCCGCGCCGTCTCGGAGTGGGCGCCGGACGCTGCAGCCGGCGGGCGGTGGTGGATCTTCGCGGATCGCCGTGGCGTCGGCGCCGCGCTCGCGGAGGCGCTCCGGCGCCGCGGAGAGCGATGCCTGGTCGTCCCGAGCCCGGCGGAGCCGCCGCGCGCCGGTGAGGTCGCGCGGTTCGAGGACGTGGTCCGCGCGCTGGAGCAGGATACAGCCGACCGTCCGCTCCGCGGCGTGGTGCACCTCTGGGGCCTCGACGCGCCTTCCGCGGGCGAGCTCACCGCCACGTCGCTCGCCGCCGCCGAGGAGCGGTGCTGCGGCAGCGTCCTTCGCGTGGCGCAGACGCTCGGGCGCGCGAACCTGTCCACGCGCGTCTGGCTCGTCACGCGGGGGACGCAGCCGGTCGAGCCCGGCGCGCAGATCGAGCTCGCCGCCGCGCCGATCTGGGGCCTCGGCCGCACGATCGCGCTCGAGCATCCCGAGGTGTGGGGTGGGATGATCGATCTCGATCCCGCGTACGACGCGGAGCGCGCGGCGGCGATGCTGCTCGGCGAGATGGATCGGCCGGACGGGGAAGATCACGTCGCGCTCCGCGACGGGCAGCGGTACGTGCAGCGCGTCGTGGCCGGCGGCGCGCTGGATCTCTCGGCGCAGGTCGTGCCCCTCCGCCCGGATCGCACCTACCTCGTCACGGGCGGGATGGGCGGCCTCGGGCGGCGCGTGGCGCGCCGCCTGGTCGAGCGTGGGGCGCGGCACCTCGCGCTCATGGGGAGGCGCGAGCCCACGGCCGAGGCGGCGGAAGAGCTGCGCCGGATCCGGGAGAGCGGCGCCGAGATCGCGATCTTCATCGCGGATGTCTCCATCGAGGAGGACGCGGCTCGCGTGCTCAACGCGATCGCGCGCGAGATGCCGCCGCTCGCAGGCGTCGTCCATGCGGCGGGGCTCCCCGGCGATTCGGTGCTCCTCCGGCACACCTGGGAGCAGTTCGCCGCGGTCCTCGCGGCGAAGGTGCAGGGCGCGTGGAACCTCCATGTCCTGACGCGCGACCTGTCCCTGGACTTCTGCGTCTATTTCTCGTCCCTGGCGGCGATCGCCGGCGCGCCCAGCCAGAGCAGCTACGCGGCCGCCAACGCCTTCCTGGATGCGCTCGCGCACCATCGCCGCGCGCTCGGGCTGCCCGCCCTCAGCGTCGACTGGGGCCCCTTCTCCGAGGTCGGCATGCTGGCGACGCGCGGAGCGAGCGTCCTGTCCGACGCGGACCTCGTCCGCATCCCTCCCGATCTCGGCGTCAGGATCCTCGACCAGCTCATCGAGCGGGGCGGCGTCCAGACGAGCGTCGTCTCGGGCGATCTGGCCAGCCACATCCATGGCCTCGCGGCGGGGCGCCCCGTCCCGATCTTCTCGTCGCTCCCGCAGGTCGCCCGCGCGAGGCGCGCGGCCGGGGAGGCGTCGGCCGGCGCGTCGCTCGCGCTGCAAGCGCAGATCGAGCGGGCGCCGTCGAGCGAGCGGCGCGACCTCGTGTTCCGCCATGTCCACGAGCTGGTGGCGCGGGTCCTCGGGGTTCGCCCCGTGGAGCTCGTGGATCCGCTCCGGGGCTTCTTCGAGATGGGGATGGACTCGCTCTCGTCGATCCTCCTGAAAAACCAGCTGCAGGCCGGTCTCGGACGGCCGCTCCCGTCGACGGTGACCCTCGACTACCCGAGCGTGACCGCGCTCTGGCGGTTCGTATGCGATGACGTCCTCTGCCTCGAGCGCGGTGAGCCTGCGCCGTCCGCCGCGTCCGCCGTGTCGGAGGACGAGAAGCTCCTGGCCGAAATCAAGCAGCTCTCGCGGTCCGAGCTGGAAGCGCAGCTCGCGGAGCTGGCCTCGTTCGACGAGGGGAACGTCCTGGGATGAGCGCCACCTCCGACGCCGGGTCCGACGAGCTGTCGCCGCTCCAGAGCGCGCTGTTCGCGCTCAAGAAGATGCGTGCTCGCCTCGACGCGATCGAGCGGGCGCGCCGCGAGCCGATAGCCATCGTCGGGGCGGCTTGCCGCTTCCCCGGCGCATCCGATCCGGAGGCTTTCTGGAGCGTCCTTCGCGAGGGGCGCGATGCGGTCCGGGACGTGCCGAAGGACCGATGGGACATCGACGCGTACTACGATCCGACGCCGGGCGCGCCGGGGAAGATGTACACGCGCCGCGGCGCCTTCCTCGACGAGGTGGATCGGTTCGACGCGGGCTTCTTCGGGATCTCGCCGCGCGAGGCCGAAGGCCTCGATCCGCAGCAGCGCTTGCTCCTCGAGGTGAGCTGGGAAGCGCTCGAACGGGCTGCGATCGCCGCTCCCGATCTGGCAGGTACGGCGACCGGCGTGTTCGTCGGGATCATGAACGGGGACTACGGGCTGCTCGTCGCCGACCACGTCAGCGAGGAGCGCCTCGATGGCTATGTGGGCACGGGCAACGGCTTCAGCTTCCAGGCGGGCCGGATATCCTACGCGCTCGGCGTGCATGGCCCCTGCATGGCGCTCGACACGGCGTGCTCGTCGTCGCTGGTCGCGATCCATCTGGCCTGCCAGAGCCTGCGGGACGGCGAGTGCCGCGTGGCCCTCGCCGGCGGCGTGAACCTGATCCTGTCGCCGCGCCCCAACATCGTGCTCTCCCACCTGCGGGCGCTCGCGCCGGACGGGCGGAGCAAGGCGTTCGACGCGTCTGCGGACGGCTACGGCCGAGGCGAGGGGTGCGGGGTGGTGGTGCTCAAGCGGCTTTCGGACGCGCTGGCGGACGGCGACCCGATCGTGGCGCTGATCCGAGGCTCGGCGGTCAACCATGACGGGCCGAGCGGGGGGCTGACGGTGCCGAACGGGGTGGCGCAGCGGGCGCTGATCCGGCGGGCGCTGGCGGCGTCGGGGGTGGAAGCGTCGCAGGTGAGCTACGTCGAGGCGCACGGGACGGGCACGTCGCTCGGGGACCCGATCGAGCTGAACGCGCTGGGTGAGGTGTTCGGGCCGGGCCGCTCGCCGGAGCGGCCCCTGTGGGTGGGAGCGGTCAAGGCGAACATCGGGCACCTGGAGGCGGCGGCGGGGGTGGCGGGGGTGCTGAAGGTGGCGCTGGCGATGCAGCACGGAGAGCTGCCCGTGCAGCCGCACTTGCGGCAGCCGAGCCCGCACGTGGCGTGGTCGGAGCTGCCGGTGCGGGTGCCGATGGAACGGACGCGGTGGCCTTCGGCGAAAGGCGAGCGGCGCGTAGCAGGGGTGAGCTCGTTCGGAATGAGCGGGATCAACGCGCACGTGGTGCTGGAAGAGGCGCCGGAGCGGCCGGAGGTGAAGGAGGAGAAAGAGGGCGGGGCGGAGCGTCCGGCGCAGCTGTTGTGCCTCTCGGCGAAGCGGGAAGGGGCGTTGCGTGCGCTGGCGGGGCGGTACGCGGAGCACCTCGGGTCGCACCCGGAGGAGAAGCTCGGGGACGTGGGCTTCACGGCGCACACGGGCAGGGCGCACTTCGCGCACCGGCTGTCGGTGGTGGCGTCGTCGCGGGCCCAGATGCAGGAGCGGCTCAGTGCGTTCGCGCGAGGCGAGCGAGGGGAGCAGACGGAGCAGGGGCGGGTAGAGCGTCCTGACGGCCCGCGGGTGGCGTTCCTGTTCACGGGCCAGGGGTCGCAGTACGTGGGAATGGGGCAGGAGCTGTTCGCGACCGAGCCTGTGTTCCGGCGGGCGCTCGAGGAGTGCGACGCGCTGTTGCGGCGGCACCTGGAGAGGCCGCTGATCGAGGTGCTGTATCCGTCGGAGGGGCAGGCGAGCCCGCTGGACGAGACGGAGTACACGCAACCCGCGCTGTTCGCGGTGGAGTATGCGCTGACGGCGCAGTGGAAGGCGTGGGGGATAGAGCCGATTGCGGTGCTGGGGCACAGCGTGGGCGAGTACGTGGCGGCGTGCGTGGCGGGGGTGTTCGGGCTGGAGCAGGGGCTCGAGCTCATCGCGACGCGAGGGCGTCTGATGCAGGCGTTGCCGAAGCAGGGAGCGATGGCGGCGCTGTTCGCGGACGAGGCGACGGTGGCGGAGGCGGTGAGGCCGTACGCGGCGGAGGTGTCGGTCGCGGCGGTGAACGGGCCGTTGGAGACGGTGGTGTCGGGGGCGCGGGGCGCGGTGACGGCGGTGGTGGAGGCGCTGGGCGAGCGCGGGGTCAAGAGTCGTTGGCTGAACGTATCGCACGCATTCCACTCGCCGCTGATGGGGCCGATGGTGGAGGAGTTCGAGCGGGCGGTGTCGAAGGTGAAGATGACGGCGCCGCAGCGGAAGCTGATAGCGAACGTGACGGGGAGAGCGGCGCGGGAGGAGGTGACGCAGGCGTCGTACTGGTCGAGGCATGTGCGGGCGCCGGTGCGGTTCATGGAGGGGATACGGGCGCTGCACGAGGCGGGGGCGGAGGCGTTCGTGGAGGTGGGGCCGGCCCCTGTGCTCTCGGCGATGGGGCGGCGGTGCGTGGCGGAGGGGGCAGGGGTGTGGCTGCCGTCGCTGCGGCCGAAGCGCTCGGACTGCGCGCAGATGCTGGAGAGCCTCGGGGCGCTGTACGTGCGCGGCGCGAAGGTGGACTTCGCGGGCTTCGACCGCGACCGGGCCCGGCGCAAGCTCGTGCTGCCCACTTACCCCTTCCAGCGCGAGCGCTACTGGGTCGAGATCGAGAGGCACCGCACCGCCCGCGCGCCGGCGAACGACGCTTCTCGGCAGGACGGCGCAGGTTGCTACGAAGTCGACTGGCAGCCTCGACCCCACACGCCCGGAGCTCCGGTGCCGGCGGGGAGCTTTCTGCTGCTCGCCGATCGGAGCGGGGTGGGCGAGGCGCTGGCCCGGAAGCTCGCCGAGCGCGGGCATCGCTGCGTGCTCGCCTTTGCCGGTGAGCGCCTGGAGCTCGGCGCTCATGGGGTGTTTCGCGTCGATCCCGCGAGGCCGGACGACCTGAAGCGCCTGCTCGTGGAGGCTCTCCCCGAGAGCACCTCCGCGTGGCAGGGCATCGTGCACCTGTGGAGCATCGACGCGGTCGCGGCGGAGGGCGCCTCGCTCCTGGACGACGCGGACCTCTCGCTCGGCGCCGGCAGCGTGCTGGGCGTGATCCAGGCCCTCGCGGGCTCCACGGAGGGAGGTCGGCTGTGGGTGGTCACCCGCGACGGCCGGCCCGCCGCGGGCCGCGCCGGGCAAGGAGCGCTCTCGTGGGGCCTCGGTCGCGTGATCGCCCTCGAGCACCCCGAGCTGTGGGGCGGGCTGATCGACCTCGACGCCGCGCCGGCCGAGGTGCAGGCCGAGCGGCTGGGCGAGACGCTCCTCGGACCCGACGGGGAAGATCAGATCGCGTGGCAGGACGGCGCGCGGCTCGTGGCCCGCCTCTCGCGGCTCCGCGCTCCTGCGATGCCGCCGGGCCCGGCGGCGCTGCGGCAGGATGCTTCCTACCTGATCACCGGCGGGCTCGGGGGGCTCGGGCTGCAAGTCGCGCGCTGGATGGCCGAGCGCGGCGCGCGGCATCTGGTCCTGGTCGGGCGGCGCCCTCCGCCGGAGGGAGCCCGGAGGGCGCTTCAGGAGCTCGAGGCGAAGGGCGCGAGGGTGCTCGTTGCGCAGGCCGATGTCGGGCGCCCGGAAGATGTGGCGCGGGTCCTCTCCGAGATGGCCGCCGGGATGCCTCCCCTCGCGGGCGTCGTGCACGCCGCCGGCGTCCTTGACGATGGGGTGCTCCAGCAGCTCGACGGAGAGCGGCTTCGTCGCGTGCTCGCCCCGAAGGTCGCCGGCGCGTGGAACCTCCACGTGGCGACCAGGGATCGAGCCCTCGACTTTTTCGTCCTCTTCTCGTCGACCGCCGGGGTGCTTGGATCGCTCGGACAGGGGAGCTACGCCGCGGCCAACGCGTTTCTGGATGCGCTCGCGGTTCACCGGCGCGCCCAGGGGCTCTCGGCGCTGAGCATCGCGTGGGGGCCGTGGGAGGGCGCCGGGATGGCGGGGACGACCGGCCAGCGAGAGCGCGAGCGCTGGCGCGAGTGGGGCATCGACATGATCCCTGGCGCGGACGGGCTCGCGCTCCTCGAGCGCTTCCTCGCCGAGGACAGGTCGCACGTGGTGGCCGTGAACGCCGACTGGGAGCGCTTCGTGCGGAGCGCCCGCGGTGGCGCGTCGCTCCGGCTGCTGTCCGATCTGGTGGAGAGGCCGGGTGAAGGGCCGCCGGCCGAGGCGCCGCCCGATCTGATGCGGCGGATCGCCGAGGCCGAACCGGCAGATCGGCGGGGGATCCTGCTCGCCCACGTGCGCCAGGAGGTCGCTCGCGTGCTCGGCTTCGGCGACGATCGCGCGCTCGACGCCAGGGGCCGGTTTGCCGACATGGGGATGGACTCGCTGATGGCCGTCGATCTGAAGAACCGCCTCCAGCGCAGCGTGGCGCGCGCGCTGCCGGCGACCCTGGCGCTGAATCACCCCTCGATCGAAGCGCTCACGAGCTACCTCGAAGCCGAGGTGCTCGCGCCGGAGCCGGCGGAGCGGGCGACCGAGGCGGAGGCGCTCGGGGGGCTCACCGAGGCGGAGGCGCTCGGGGGGCTCCTGGACAGGGTGGAGCGACTCTCGAACGACGACGTCGAGCGGATGCTGGCCCGGATCGCGTCCGGAGGACCTTCGTGAGCAGCTTTCTGGACCGCATCAGCCGCCTCGAGCCCCGGCAGCTCGTGCTGTACGCGTACGAGCTCAACGCGCGCGTCGAGCGCCTCGCGCGCGCCGAGCGCGAGCCCATCGCGATCCTCGGAATGGGCTGCCGGGTGCCCGGTGGGGCCGACAGCCCCGAGGCGTTCTGGAGACTCCTCCGGGAGGGCGTCGACGCCATCGCCGAGATCCCCCGCGACCGCTGGGACATCGACGCGTACTACGACCCGGATCCCGACGCTCCGGGGAAGATGTCTACCCGCTGGGGAGGCTTCCTGAACGATGTGGATCGCTTCGATGCCAGCTTCTTCGGCATCTCGCCGCGGGAGGCCGCCGGGATGGACCCGCAGCAGCGCCTCGTGCTGGAGGTCGCCTGGGAGGCGCTCGAGCGGGCCAACATCTCCGCGGATGGGCTCCTTGGCAGCCGGACCGGGGTGTTCATCGGCATCGGCACCAACGACTACCTGCGCCGGGCGCAGCGGCTCATGCCGACGCCTGCGAGCATCGACGCCTACCTCGGCACCGGCAACGCGCTGAGCGCGGCGTCGGGGCGCCTCTCCTATGTTCTCGGCCTGCAGGGGCCGAGCATGTCCATCGACACCGCGTGCTCGTCGTCGCTGGTGGCGATCCACCTCGCATGCCAGAGCCTGCGCGCAGGCGATTGCACGCTGGCGCTCGCCGGGGGGGTCAACCTGATCCTCGAGCCGGACGCCAACATCGCCTTCTCTCGCGCGCGGATGCTCTCGCCCGACGGACGGTGCAAGACCTTCGCAGCCTCCGCCGACGGCTACGTGCGCAGCGAGGGCTGCGGGGTCCTCGTACTGAAGCGGCTCTCCGACGCGCGCCGCGACGGCGACGACGTCCTCGCGATCCTCCGCGGCTCGGCGGTGAACCAGGACGGCGCGAGCAGCGGGCTGACGGTGCCGAGCGGACCTGCGCAGGAGGCCGTCGTCCGGGCAGCCCTCGAGCGCGCCGGCATCGAGCCGTCGGTGGTCAGCTACGTCGAGGCGCACGGGACCGGCACGTCGCTCGGCGATCCCATCGAAGTGGAGGCGCTGGGCGCGGTGCTGGGCGCAGGCAGGCCTCCGGATCGGCCGCTGCTGATCGGCTCGGTGAAGACCAACATCGGCCACCTCGAGCCGGCGGCGGGCGTGGCCGGCGTGCTGAAGGTCGTGCTCTCGCTCTTGCACCGGGAGCTCCCGCCGCACCTGCACTTCGTCGCGCCGAACCCCCTCATCGACTGGAGCAAGGCGCGCATCTCGGTGCCGGCGACGGGCGCTCCCTGGCTGCCGGTCGAAGGGCGGCGCGTGGCGGGCGTGAGCTCGTTCGGCTTCGTCGGCACGAACGCGCACGTGGTGCTGGAAGAGGCGCCGGAGGAGCCGGAGGTGAAGGAGGCCGGAGCGGAGCGTCCGGCGCAGCTGCTGTGCATCTCGGCGAAGCGGGAGGAGGCGTTGCGTGCGCTGGCGGGGCGGTACGCAGAGCACCTCGGGTCGCACCCGGAGGAGAAGCTCGGGGACGTGGGCTTCACGGCGCACACGGGCAGGGCGCACTTCGCGCACCGGCTGTCGGTGGTGGCGTCGTCCCGGGCCCAGATGCAGGAGCGGCTCAGTGCGTTGGCGCGAGGCGAGCCAGCGGAGCAGACGGAGCAGGGGCGGGTAGAGCGTCCTGACGGCCCGCGGGTGGCGTTCCTGTTCACCGGACAGGGCTCGCAATACGTGGGAATGGGGCGGGAGCTGTTCGCGACAGAGCCCGTATTCCGGCGTGCGATCGAGGAGTGCGACGCGCTGTTGCGTGGGCAGCTGGAGAGGCCGCTGATCGAGGTGCTGTATCCGTCGGAGGGGCAGGCGAGCCCGCTGGACGAGACGGAGTACACGCAGCCCGCGCTGTTCGCGGTGGAATATGCGCTGAGCGCGCAGTGGAAGGCGTGGGGGATAGAGCCGATTGCGGTGCTGGGGCACAGCGTGGGTGAGTACGTGGCGGCGTGCGTTGCGGGGGTGATGGGGCTGGAGCAGGGGCTCGAGCTCATCGCGACGCGAGGGCGTCTGATGCAGGCGTTGCCGAAGCAGGGGGCGATGGCGGCGCTGTTCGCGGACGAGGCGACGGTGGCGGAGGCGGTGGAGCCGTACGCGGCGGAGGTGTCGGTCGCGGCGGTGAACGGGCCGTTGG
The DNA here is from genome assembly GCF_051521375.1 of Sorangium sp. So ce693. Classification (NCBI taxonomy): domain Bacteria; kingdom Pseudomonadati; phylum Myxococcota; order Polyangiales; family Polyangiaceae; genus Sorangium; species Sorangium sp. So ce693. Next base: position 6,195,517 of record NZ_CP150347.1, on the reverse strand, counting down.
AGACGGTTGTGTCCGGGGCGCGGGGCGCGGTGACGGCGGTGGTGGAGGCGCTGGGCGAGCGCGGGGTCAAGAGCCGTTGGCTGAACGTATCGCACGCATTCCACTCGCCGCTGATGGGGCCGATGGTGGAGGCGTTCGAGCGGGCGGCATCGAAGGTGAAGCTTGGGTTGCCGCAGCGGAAGCTGATCGCGAACGTGACGGGGAGAGCGGCGCGGGAGGAGGTGACGCAGGCGTCGTACTGGTCGAGGCATGTGCGGGCGCCGGTGCGGTTCATGGAGGGGATACGTGCGCTGCAGGAGGCGGGGGCGGAGGCGTTCGTGGAGGTGGGGCCGAGCCCTGTGCTCTCGGCGATGGGGCGGCGATGCGTGCCGGAGGGGTCGGGGGTGTGGCTGCCGTCGCTGCGGCCGAAGCGCTCGGACTGCGCGCAGATGCTGGAGAGCCTCGGGGCGCTGTACGTGCGAGGCGCGAAGGTGGACTTCGCGGGCTTCGACCGCGACCGGGCCCGGCGCAAGCTCGTGCTGCCCACCTACCCCTTCCAGCGCGAGCGCTGCTGGATCGAGCCGCCGCGGTCGCATCCCGCGCAGGGCGAAGGTCCGGGGGGCGGGCACCCGCTCCTCGGGCGGCGGCTCTACTCGCCGGCGCTGCGGGAGATCGTCTTCGAGGCCCGGTTCGATCCCCGGTCGACTTCGCTGCTCAACGATCACTGGGTGCAGGGCATGGCGATCGTCTCGGGCACCACGGAGGTCGCGATGGTGCTGGACGCCGCGATCCGGAGCCTCGGCCCCGGGCCGTACGCGCTGGAGGACGTCTTCTTTGCCCAGCCGATCGTCCTGGCCCCGGAGCGACCGCGCAACGTTCAGCTCGTCCTCTCCGCGGACGAATCCGGAGAGCGCACTTTCCGGATCTTCAGCCACGATGCGGGCGAGGAAGAGCCGGCGTGGACCCTGCATGTGACCGGCAAGCTCCGCGCAGCGGCCGATACGACCGCCGTCGCGCCGCCGTCGCGGGACGACGTGCGGAGGCGCTGCCGAGAGTCGATGTCAGGAGAGGCGTTCTACGGTGATCTGATCGGGCGCTTCGGCTTCGAGTTCGGGCCCTCCTTCCGCTGGATCGAGGAGATCTGGCGGCGTGACGGAGAGGCGCTGTGCCGGATGCGGCTCCCGGAGGAAGGCGACGGCGTGGACGCCTATGGTTTCCACCCCGGGCTGCTCGACGCCTGCTTTCAGCTCGCGATGGCCGCGGTCTCCCGCGTCAAAGTGGGCGTCCCCCTCGGGATCGAGCGCTTCATCTTCCATGGCCCGCCCCGCGATCGCCTGTGGAGCCACGTCACGCTGCGCGGCCCCGATGACGCCCAGGCCGAGGTCGTGAGCGGCGATCTCTGCATCGTCGACGACGCGGGGCGGGTCGTCGCGGAGATGATCGGCTTCCGCGGCCGGCCGGCGACGCGCGACACGCTGCTCCGCTCCGGAGGAGAAGCCGAGCGCGCCCGCGAGTGGCGGTACGATCTCGCGTGGCGGCCGAAGGCGCGCGGGGGCCCGGCGCCGGGCCGCGCTGGCTCGGGGCCGGGCCGATGGCTGATCTTCGGCGACAGCCAGGGCGTGGGCGCCGCCCTCGCGCGGCGCCTGACGGAGCGCGGTGACGATGCGGTCGTGGCGCCGGCAGACGCTCGCGAAGCCCTCGCGGACGCGATCCGCGCGCAGGCGTGGCTGGGGGAGCTGGCCTCTTCGCCCGGCCTCGCATGGCGCGGCGTGGTGCACCTCTCGGGCCTCGACGGCGCGACACCGGAGGCGGCCGGCGCCACGTCCGCGGGCCTGCTCCACCTCACGCAGGCGCTGTCCCGCCGTGGGGACATGGGACGCCTGTGGGTGGTGACCCGGCGCTGCCAGCCCGTGGCCTGCGCACCGGACGAGGCGGCGCTCGGCGTCGCCCCGCTCTGGGGGCTCGGCCGGGTCATCGCCCTCGAGCATCCGGAGCGCTGGGGCGGCCTCGTCGACCTGGGCCCGGAGATCGCGCCCGAGCAGGAGGCCACGCTGCTCTGCGAGGAGATCGAGGAGCCCGACGGCGAAGATCAGATCGCGCTGCGGGGCGGAGAGCGGTTCGTGGCGCGCCTCGCGCGCGGCGCGGCCGGTGAGGGGAAGGCGGGGACAGCGCTCGACGGCGGCGCGGCCTACCTGATCACCGGCGGCCTCGGCGCGCTCGGCCTGCACGTGGCGCGGTGGATGGTCGAGCGCGGCGCGCGGCGGCTTTACGTCGTCGGGCGGCGCGAGCCGCTGGAGCCGGCGCAGGCCGCGCTGCGCGAGCTCGCAGAGGCGGGAGCAGAGGTCGTACCGATGCAGGCGGACGTGGCCGACGACGCGGCGCTCGGCCGGGTGCTGGACGCGATCTCCGCCAGCGGTCGTCCGCTGCGCGGCGTGGTGCACGCCGCCGGCGTGCTCGACGACGGCGTGCTGGAGCAGCAGAGCGCGGAGCGCCTCGCGCGGGTGATGGCGCCGAAGATCGCGGGCGCGTGGAACCTGCACCGCCGCACGCGGGCGCTCGATCTCGATCTGTTCGTGCTCTTCTCCTCGGGCGCGTCGCTGCTGGGGGCGGCCGGGCAAGGCAACTACGCGGCGGCGAACGCCTTCCTCGACGCCCTTTCGCACCACCGGCGGGCCCAGGGGCTCGTGGGGCTCAGCATCAACTGGGGCGCCTGGGCCGGCGCCGGGATGGCGGGCGGGGTGAAGGCGTCCGCGCAGCGACGTCAGGCCGCCCGCGGCGTGGGAGCGATCCCGCCGGCGGAGGGGCTCAGGTGGGTCGAGCGGCTCCTGGCCGAGGGCGCGACCCAGGCCGCGGTGCTGCCTGTCACCCGGTGGTCGCTGAACCTCGAGCAGCACCCTGCCGGAGCGCCGCCCGTGCTGGCCGAGCTCGTTCGCGAGGATCGCCGCGACGGCGCGGCCGGAGCGGATCGCGAAGATCTCCGCCGAAGGCTCGCGGAGGCCCCGGCGCCCGCGCGCCGCGGGTTGATCGACGCCTTCGTGAAGGAGCAGGTCGCCGCGATCCTCGGGCTCGGGCCCGCGCACCCGCTCGAGATCCGGCAGCGGCTCTTCGATCTGGGGCTCGACTCGCTGATGGCCGTCGAGCTCCGAGGCCGCCTCCAGCGCCACGTGGGCCGCGCGCTCCCCTCGACGCTGCTATTCGACTACCCGACGGTCGAGGCGCTGACCGGCTACCTGGCCGACGAGGTGCTCGCGATCCCGGTCGCCCCGGCGCCTTCCGCGGCCGTGCCTGCCCCCGCGACCGACGAGAGGGGAGCGCGGCTCGAGAGGCTGAAGGAGATGTCCGAGGGCGAGCTCTCGGAGCTCCTGCTGGAGAAGCTCGATGCGATCAAGAAGAGGTTGAAGTGAGCCAGAGCAAGCAGGACCAAAGCACGGCGCTGCTCCGCGCGCTCGTCGTCATCGAGGAGCTGGAGGCGCGGCTCGCGTCCGTCGAGCGCGCGCGGACCGAGCCCGTCGCCGTGATCGGGTCGAGCTGCCGCATGCCGCTCGGCGCCGACAGCCCGGAGGCCTTCTGGGAGCTGCTCCGCGAGGGCGTGGACGCCACGAGCGACATCCCCTCCGACCGGTGGGACGTGGAGGGGTTCTTCGATCCAGACCCGCAGCAGCCGGGCAAGAGCTACACCCGCCGGGGCAGCTTCCTGCGCTCCGTTGATCAGTTCGATCCATCCTTCTTCGGGATCTCGCCGCGCGAGGCGCAGAGCCTCGATCCCCAGCAGCGCCTGCTGCTCGAGGTGAGCTGGGAGGCGCTCGAGCGGGCAGGGCAATCCCCGGACGCCCTGTTCGGGAGCTCGACCGGCGTGTTCATCGGGATGATGAGCAACGACTACGCCCACCTGATCAGCGCGGCGCAGACGCGCGGCGGGAGCGACGGGTACGCCGCGAGCGGGAACGAGTTCAGCTTCGCCGCGGGCCGCCTCTCGTATGTGCTCGGCCTGCAGGGCCCTTCGATGGTGGTGACCACCGCGTGCTCGTCGTCGCTCGTGGCGATCCATCTGGCCTGCCAGAGCCTGCGAAACGGCGAGTGCCGCGTGGCCCTCGCGGGCGGAGCGAGCTTGATGCTGTCGCCCGATCCATGGGCCGCGCTCTCGCGGCTCCGGGCGCTCGCGCCGGACGGTCGGTGCAAGACGTTCGACGCGTCTGCGGACGGCTACGGCCGGGGCGAGGGGTGCGGGGTGGTGGTGCTCAAGCGGCTGTCGGATGCGCTGGCGGACGGTGACAACGTCCTCGCGATCATCCGAGGCTCGGCGGTCAACCACGACGGGCCGAGCGGGGGGCTGACTGTACCCAATGGGGTGGCGCAGCGGGCGCTGATCCGGCGAGCGCTGGAGGCCTCGGGGGTGGAAGCGTCGCAGGTGAGCTACGTGGAGGCGCATGGCACGGGCACGTCGCTCGGGGACCCGATCGAGCTGAACGCGCTGGGTGAGGTGTTTGGGCCGGGTCGCTTGCCGGAGCGGCCGCTGTGGGTGGGAGCGGTCAAGGCGAACATCGGGCACCTGGAGGCGGCGGCGGGGGTGGCGGGGGTGCTGAAGGTGGCGCTGGCGATGCAGCACGGAGAGCTGCCGGTGCAGCCGCACCTGCGGCAGCCGAGCCCGCACGTGGCGTGGTCGGAGCTGCCGGTGCGGGTGCCGATGGAGCGGACGCGGTGGCCTTCGGCGGAAGGCGAGCGGCGCGTAGCAGGGGTGAGCTCGTTCGGAATGAGCGGGATCAACGCGCATGTGGTGCTGGAAGAGGCGCCTGCGCTGCCGGAGGTGAAGGCGGCGGGAGCGGAGCGTCCGGCGCAGCTGCTGTGCATCTCGGCGAAGCGGGAGGAGGCGTTGCGCGCGCTGGCGGGGCGGTACGCGGAGCACCTCGGGTCGCACCCGGAGGAGAAGCTCGGGGACGTGGGCTTCACGGCGCACACGGGCAGGGCGCACTTCGCGCACCGGCTGTCGGTGGTGGCGTCGTCCCGGACCCAGATGCAGGAGCGGCTGTCTGCGTATGCGCGAGGCGAGCGAGGGGAGCCGCCGGAGGCTGGGCGGGTGGAGCGGGCAGAGGGGCCTCGCGTGGCGTTCCTGTTCACCGGACAGGGCTCGCAGTACGTGGGGATGGGGCAGGAGCTGTTTGCGACGGAGCCTGTGTTCCGGCGGGCGATCGAGGAGTGTGATGCGCTGTTGAGGCCGCACCTGGAGAGGCCGCTGATCGAGGTGCTGTATCCGTCGGAGGGGCAGGCGAGCCCGCTGGACGAGACGGCGTACACGCAGCCGGCGCTGTTCGCGGTGGAGTATGCGCTGGCGGCGCAGTGGAAGGCGTGGGGGATAGAGCCGATCGCGGTGCTGGGGCACAGCGTGGGCGAGTACGTGGCGGCGTGCGTTGCGGGGGTGATGGGGCTGGAGCAGGGGCTCGAGCTCATCGCGACGCGAGGGCGTCTGATGCAGGCGTTGCCGAAGCAGGGAGCGATGGCGGCGCTGTTCGCGGACGAGGCGACGGTGGCAGAGGCGGTGAGGCCGTACGCGGCGGAGGCGTCGATCGCGGCGGTGAATGGGCCGTCGGAGACGGTGGTGTCGGGGGCGCGCGGGGCGGTGACAGCGGTGGTGGAGGCGCTGGGGGCGCGCGGGGTCAAGAGCCGTTGGCTGAACGTATCGCACGCATTCCACTCGCCGCTGATGGGGCCGATGGTGGAGGCGTTCGAGCGTGCGGCATCGAAGGTGAAGCTTGGGTTGCCGCAGCGGAAGCTGATCGCGAACGTGACGGGGAGGGCGGCGGGCGAGGAAGTGACGCAGGCGTCGTACTGGTCGAGGCATGTGCGGGCGCCGGTGCGGTTCATGGAGGGGATACGGGCGCTGCAGGAGGCGGGGGCGGAGGCGTTCGTGGAGGTGGGGCCGAGCCCTGTGCTCTCGGCGATGGGGCGGCGATGCGTGCCGGAGGGGTCGGGGGTGTGGCTGCCGTCGCTGCGGCCGAAGCGCTCGGACTGCGCGCAGATGCTGGAGAGCCTTGGGGCGCTGTACGTGCGAGGCGCGAAGGTGGACTTCGCGGGCTTCGACCGCGACCGGGCCCGGCGCAAGCTCGTGCTGCCCACTTACCCCTTCCAGCGCCGTCGATGCTGGATCGACCCGCCTTCCGTCACCAAGAACGGCGCGGCCGCGCCGGCCGGCGCCGATACGTCGGTTGCCCGCTACTACGATGCGCTCTCCACGGTGGACGCGGGCGACGCGCCCGAGAGGGATTCGCTCGAGCAGGCCTACCTCACCTTCCCGCCGTTCCGAGAGGCTGTTCCGGAGTTCTCCTGGCTCCGGACCATGGCTCGCCCGCGAATGCACGCGGCGGATTTCGCGCGCGTCAGCGCCGCCCAGCGCGAAATGCGGCAGGTCGCGTTCCGGCACGTCGATTTCCTTTCCTGCTCCAAGGTGCTCGACTTCGGGTGCGGCCACGCCGCGGATCTCATCGCGCTCGCGGAGCAGCACCCGCACCTCGAGCTCCACGGCTACACGATCTCCCCGGAGCAGGCCCGGAACGGTCATCGAAAGCTCCGCGCCCGCAGGCTCGAAGATCGCGTGAAGATCTTCAACTGCGACAGCACGCGGCACGACTTCCCGTCGCAGTACGACGTGATCCTCGGGTTCGAGGTGGCCGCGCACATCGCGGACAAAGACGCGCTCTTCGCGAACGTCAGCCGGCACCTCCAGCAGGGCGGCTTCGTCGTGATGGCGGACTTCGTCTCCAACGGCGCGTCGTCCATCGTGCACGAGGAGACGTCGTCGTACCTCGTGACCCGGGACGAGTGGTGCGACCTGTTCGCGCGCTACCGGCTCAGCGTGGCCGAGTGCGTGGACGTCAGCCGCGAGGTCGGGAACTTCTTCCACGACGAGCGCCTGGAAGAGCGCTTCGCCGAGGTCGGTCCGGGGCTCGATCCGCTCGTCCTCCAGAGCTTCCGGTCGTACGCGAACCTCGGCCGGATGCTCGAAAAGAAGCTCGTGAGCTACGTCCTCCTGGTCCTGCGCAAGGACGGCTACGCGCGCGCAGAGCACGTCTCCCGCGCCGCCCGGGGCCGGATGAGCGCGCCGCTCCCGTATGCCGCGGCGGCCTGGGGTGAGGAGATGCCCGCCGCGCTCGAGAACGGCGCGCTCCATCCGCTCTCCGCCGGCGCGCGGGCCGAAGCCTCGCTCGACGCCGGGGTGTACGCGGTCGAGTGGTCGCCGCTGGAGTACCGCGCGGCATCGCCGCGGCCCGCGTCGGAGAGCCCGGGCTCGTGGCTCGTCGTCGCCGATCGCGGGGGTGTGGGCGCCCGCCTCGCGAGCTTGCTGGAGGCGAAGGGCGAGCGCTGCGATCTCGTCCGTCCGAGCGACGCCGCGCGCCGCGAGCGGCTCGCGGAGATCCTCCGGGACGCGGCGCATAGGGACGATCGACCTCTCCGCGGGCTCCTGCACCTCGGGAGCCTCGACGCGGGGACGGCGGAGCCAGCCTCGACGGAGGCGCTCGACGCGGCGCAAGCGATGGGCTGCGTGAGCCTGCTCGCGTCGATCCAGGCGCTCGCGGACGTGCCGGAGGCTCGCTCCGCCCGGCTCTGGGCCGTCACGCGCGGCGCGCAGCCGGTCTCCGGCGCAGGTCCGGCGATCGCTGCGGCGCCGGTATGGGGGCTCGGGCGGGTGGCGGCGCTCGAATACCCCGAGCAGTGGGGCGGGCTCCTGGATCTGGCGCCGGAGGCGTCCGACGCCGACGCGGCGCTGCTGCTCGACGTCATCGAGCGCCCCGACGGCGAGGATCAGATCGCCTTCCGGGGCGGCCAGCGTCATGTCGCCCGGCTCGCGCGGCAAGCCGTCCAGGAGGCGCCGCAGGTCGAGGTGAGCGCCGACGCGATCTACCTGATCACGGGCGGGCTCGGCGCGCTCGGCCTCGCGGTGGCGCGATGGCTCTTCGCGCGCGGCGCGAGGCACCTCACGCTGGTCGGACGCCGCGGGCTGCCGCCGCGCGACATGTGGGCCGATCTGCCGCCGGATCACCCGCTCCAGCCGGCGATCTCTGCCGTCCGCGCCCTCGAGGTGGAGGGGGCGAGCGTGCGGGTGATCGCCGCCGACGTGGGGGACGAAGCGCGGATGACCGAGCTCTTCGCGTCGCTGCGCGCAGAGGAGCTCCCGCTGCGCGGCATCGTGCACGCCGCGGGCTTCGCGGACACACGGCCGATCCCGGCGCTCGACGAGGGCGCCGTCGAGGCGGTGCTCCGCGCCAAGGTGAGGGGCGCGTGGCTCCTCGATCGGCTCGCGCGCGGCGCGCCCCTCGACTTCTTCGTCTCGTTCTCGTCGATCGCGTCCGTCTGGGGCTCGGCGGGGATGGCGCACTACGCCGCGGCCAACGCCTTCCTGGACGCCCTGGCGCACGCGCGCCGGCGCGAGGGCCGGCCCTACGTCAGCGTGAACTGGGGGCCCTGGGCGGGCGGAGGCATGGCCTCGCCCGAGCTCCTGGCGGAGCTCGAGCGGATCGGGATCACTGCCCTCTCGCCTGGAGACGCCCTCGCGATGCTGGAGCGCCTCGCCGGAGGCGACGTCGCGCAGGCGGTGATAGCCCGGGTCGACCTTCGCGTCTTCAAGGCGATCCAGGAGGCGATGCGGCGGCGGCCGCTGTTCGAGCGCCTCGAGGTCGAAGGCGCGCCTCGCGGGCCGGCGCCCGCGGCCGGCGAGGAGGATGGCCTGCGGCGCCACCTGTCCGAGTCGCCCCCGCGGGCGCGCTCCGCGATGGTGGTGGAGCACGTCCGCTCGCTGGTGGTGAAGATCATGAAGCTCGAACCCTTGGACCCCCTCGATCCGCGCCGCCCGCTCCGCGAGCTCGGCCTCGACTCGTTGATGGCGGTCGAGCTCCGGAACCTCGTCGAGCGCTCCACCGGCCGTCGCTTCTCCGCGACGCTCCTCATCGACTATCCGACGCTCGAGGCGCTCTCACGGAGGGTCGCGGAGGAGCTGCTCGGGCCCGACGTCGGGTCGGACGGGCTCGATGCGGAGCCGCCGGGAGCCGGGCCGCCTCCGCCGGAGGCCGCGGCCGATCTCGACGATCTTTCGGAAGAGCAAATGGCCGCGGCGCTCGCGGAGGAGCTCGCCGCGATGCGGACTCTCAGGCTGAGCACATGAGCAATCCCGTCGATCGCATCGATTACCGCGGGCTCCTCAAGGAGGCGACCCTCGAGCTCCGGGAGATGCGCGCCCGCTACGAGGCCCTGCAGCGCGCCCGCACCGAGCCCATCGCCATCGTCGGCATGGCCTGCCGCTTCCCGGGCGCCGACGATCCCGAGGCGTTCTGGCGGCTGCTCCGCGACGGCACGGACGCGATCCGCGAGGTCCCGCCCGAGCGCTGGGACGTCGACGCCTACTACGACCCCGACCCCGGGACGCCGGGGAAGATGTACACCCGCCAAGGCGGCTTCCTCGACGGCATCGATCGCTTCGACGCTGCGTTCTTCGAGATCGCGCCGCGCGAGGCCGCGAGCGTCGATCCGCAGCAGCGCCTCCTCCTGGAGGTCGCCTGGGAGGCGCTGGAGCGCGCCGGCCGCGCGCCGGACCGGCTCGCGGGCACCGAGACGGGCGTGTTCGTCGGGATCAGCAACACCGATTACGCGCAGCTCTGCATCGGCGGCGGAGATCCGACCCGGATCGACGCGTACCTGCCGACCGGCACCATGTTCAGCGTCGCCGCGGGTCGTCTTTCCTACGTGCTCGGCCTGCACGGGCCCTGCATCGCGATCGACACCGCCTGCTCGTCGTCGCTCGTCGCGATCCACCTGGCCTGCCAGAGCCTGCGCAGCGGTGAGTGCCGCGTGGCGCTCGCCGGGGGGGTGAACCTCATCACCTCGCCGCTCTCCACCGTCGCCGTCTCGCAGCTGCGCATGATGGCCCCGGACGGCCGCTGCAAGACGTTCGACGCCGCGGCCGACGGCTACGTGCGCGGCGAGGGGTGCGGCGTCCTCGTGCTCGAGCGCCTCTCCGACGCGCTTGCCAACAGGAGCCCCATCCTCGCCGTCGTCCGGGGCTCGGCGGTCAACCACGACGGGCGCAGCGGCGGGCTCACCGCTCCGAACGGCCCGGCCCAGGAGGCGGTCATCCGCCGCGCGCTCGCGAGCGGCGGCGTTTCGCCCGCGGAGGTGAGCTACGTCGAGGTGCACGGAACCGGCACGTCGCTCGGCGATCCGGTCGAGGTGGGCGCGCTCCGGGCGGCGCTGCGCCACGGGCGCTCACCGGCGCAGCCGCTCTGGCTCGGCTCGGTCAAGACCAACCTGGGGCACCTCGAGTCGGCGGCGGGCATCGCGGGCCTGATGAAGGTGGCGCTCGCCTTCCAGCACCGAGAGATCCCGCCCCACCTGCACCTCAAGGAGCTCAGCCCTCACATCACGCTCGACGACATCCCGGCGTCCGTCCCGACGCAGCGGACCGCCTGGGAGGTCTCCGTCGGGCGGCGCATCGCCGGCGTCAGCTCGTTTGGCTTCGGGGGGACCAACGCGCATGCCGTGCTGGAAGAGGCGCCGGCGACGGCGGAGGAAGCGCCCCCGGAGGAGCGCCCACCGCACCTCCTTTGCCTGTCGGCCAAGCAGCCGGAGGCGCTCGAGGCCCTGGCCCTGCGCTACGCCGCGCACCTCGAACAGCACCCCGCGGAGCGGCTCTCCGACGTCTGCTACACCGCGGGCGTCGGGCGCGCCCACTTCGCGCAGCGGCTCGCGATCGTGGCGGACACGCACAGGGAGATGCGCGAGGCGCTCGATGCTTTCGCCCGCGGGGCGCTCGGAGCCGGCGCGGTGCGGGGCGAGGCGCCGATCGAGGGGCCTGCCCGGGTCGTGTTCCTCTTCTCGGGCCACGGCTCTCAATGGGCAGGCATGGGACGAACGCTCCTCGACGAGGAGCCCGCCTTCCGCAGCATGCTCGAGGCGTGCGACGCCGTGATCCAGCGCGAGGCGGGCTTCTCGGTCGTGGACGCGATCTGCGCCGATGAGCGAAGCGCGCGGCTCGATCCGATCGACGTCGGCCAGCCTGCGCTGTTCGCCCTCCAGGTAGCGCTCGCGGCGCTGTGGCGATCGTGGGGCGTCGAGCCCTGGGCGATCCTGGGGCACGGCGCGGGCGAAGTGGCCGCGGCGCATGTCGCCGGAGCGCTCACGCTGGAGGACGCCGCGCGGATCATCTGCCGGTGGAGCCGGCTGCTCCGCCAGGTGAGCGGGAAGGACGCCACGATCCTGCCCGAGCTCCCGACGGAGAAGAGAGAGGCGCTGGGCGCGGAGCTCTCCGCCGCGCTGCGCGGGATCGCTCCGAAGAGGGCGAGCCTGTCGATGCGCTCGACGGTGACGGGAGAGCTCGCGCACGGAGAGGAGCTCGGCGCGGCGTACTGGGCGAGGAGCCTCTGCGGCCCCCTGCTGCTCGAGCGCGCGACGCACGCTTCGATCGAAGGCGGCACCACGGTGTTCCTCGAGGTGAGCCCCCATCCCATCCTCGCGCCGGCCATCGACGAGGCCCTGCGCGAAAGGAAGCGGAAAGGGGCGGTGATCGCCTCGCTGCGGCGGCACGCCGACGAGCGGCGGAGCTTGCTCCAGGCGCTCGGCGCGCTCTACGCCCACGGCGGCGGCGTGGACTTCCAGCGGATCCATCCGGAGGGCCGCGTCGTCGTGCTGCCGACCTATCCGTGGCTGCGGGAGCGCTACTGGGTCGATGTCGAGCGCTCGTCCGGGGGCCCTCCAGGGCCGCGGGGCGCCGGGGAAACCTCGCCGTTCCTCCTGCAGAGGTGGCGGCGCGCGGAGCCGCAGGCCGCGCCGGAGGTGCCGGCGCCGAACGGGTCCTGGCTGCTCCTCTCGGGCGAAGCGGGGCTGGCGAGCGAGGTGCAGTCGCTCCTCGAGGCGCGCGGAGAGACGGTGGTGCGCGTCGGGCTGCGGGGCCCGGAGCAGGGCAACGAGCGCGGCTGCACGCTGGATCCAGCGGCTGCGGCCAGCTTCGATTCCCTGCTGCGCGACGCCTTTCCTGGCAATGCCCCCCGCCGCGGCGTGATCCATCTGGGGAGCCTCGACGGCCCCGCGCCGGAGCCGATCACCGCGGCGTCCCTCGACGCCGCGCAGACGCGCGGCTCCGGCTGCGCGCTGCACATCGTGCAGGCGCTCGCCCGCGCAGGCTTTCGCGATATGCCGCGCCTCTTCCTCGTCTCGCGGGGGACGCAGGCGATCGACGGCGAGCCCCGCGACGTCGCGGTCGCGCACGCGCCGCTCTGGGGCCTCGGGCGCACCGTCGCCCTCGAGCACCCCGAGCTCCGGTGCACGCGCATCGACCTGGACCCCGCGGGCTCCGCGGGCGAGGCCGAGGCCCTGGTTCGAGAGATCCTCTCGGAGCGATGGGAAGAAGAGGTCGCGCTGCGGGCCGAGCGCCGCTACGTCGGCGCGCTGTCGCGGCTGTCCGATGAGGAGGTGCGCGGGGCGGAGCAGGGCGGCGCGCGGCCTGCCGTTCGCGCCGACGCCACGTACCTGATCACCGGCGGCCTGGGAGGCCTCGGCCTGCTCGCCGCGAAGTGGCTCTCGGACGCGGGAGCGAAGCACCTCGTGCTCGTGGGGCGGCAGGGGGTGACCTCGGACGCGCAGGCCGCGGCGATCGCCGCCCTGGAGTCGACCGGCGTCGAGGTGACGGTGGCGAAGGCCGACGTCGCCGATCCGGCGGAGCTCGCTGCGCTCGTGCGCGACGTGAGGGCGCGCCTGCCAGAGCTCCGCGGCGTGCTCCACGCCGCCGGCGTGCTGGATGACGGGCTCCTCATCAACCAGGACATGGAGCGCTTCCGCAAGGTGTTCGCGCCGAAGGTGCTCGGCGCGTGGAACCTCCATGCGGCGACGCAGGACGCGCCGCTCGATTTCTTCGTCCTCTACTCGTCGTCGGCGTCGCTCTTCGGCCCGCCTGGCATCGGGAACTACGTGGCCGCGAACGTCTTTCTTGACGCGCTGGCCCACCATCGCCGGCGCCGCGGGCTGCCTGCGTTGAGCATCAACTGGGGGCTCTTCGCCGGCGTCGGCATGGGGATCACGGCCGAGCGCGAGGGGCGCATGACGCAGCGCGGGTGGCGCAGCATCACGCCCGAAGAGGGCGAGGCGCTCTTCCGCCGCCTGCTCTCCGTGGACCGCGCGCAGATGGGCGTCGTTCACTTCGACGCGCGGCACTGGGTCGATCTCCACCCGCTGGTGGCCTCCTCGGAGCGCCTGTCCTCGATCGTGGAGGAGGCCCGCGCTGCCCGGCGCGCCGCCGCGCCGCGGCTCGCCGCGCTCGTGCGCGCGCTCCGTGAAGCGGCGCCGGACGAGCGCCGGCGGAGGGTCGAGAAGCTCGTGCGCGAGCAGGTGGCCGCGGTGCTGCGGATCGACGGCGCCCGCGTCGACGCGCGGGCGCCCTTCAGGACGCTCGGGTTCGACTCGATCATGGGCCTCGAGCTGCGCAACGGCCTCGAGTCCGCGCTCGGCCTCACGCTGTCGGCGACGCTGATATGGACCTACCCGACGGTCGCCGCGCTCTCGGAGCAGCTCGCCATGGAGCTCGAGCCCGTCGATTCACCGAGCCCGGACGCGAAAGCCGGGCCTCTCGACGGCTCGCCGCCGGCCGAGGTGGCCCTCGAGGCGCACGCCTCGGACGACGATCTGCTCGCGGCCTTCGACGCGTCGATGAGCAGGATCGAGAGGGGACGCAAAGGATGACCACGGCCCTGCTGGAGGAGTACCGGGCGCGCCTGCGCAAGGCGATGGTCAAGCTCGGGGAGCTGGAGGCCGAGCTCGAGGCGACGCGGCGAGCGACGGCCGAGCCGATAGCGATCATCGGCATGGGATGCCGCTTCCCCGGGGCGGCGGACAGCCCGGAGGCGTTCTTCCGGCTGCTGGAGCGAGGCGCGGACGCGGTCGCCGAGGTGCCCAGCGAGCGCTTTCGCCTGGGCTCCTCCGCGGCGGATTCCGCCGATCCCGGGGCGAGGGCGGCGCGCTGGGGCGCGTTCTTGAAGGAGGACGTCGGCCTCTTCGACGCGGCCTTCTTCGGTATCGCTCCCCGGGAGGCGCGGGCGATGGACCCGCAGCAGCGGCTCCTGCTCGAGGTCGCGTGGGAGGCGCTGGAGCGCGCCGGACAGGTCCCGGAGAAGCTGTTCGGCGGCCGGGTCGGCGTCTTCGTCGGCACGTCGATGACCGATTACGCCGAGCTCAGCGGCGCCAGCATCTCCGAATCGGGTGACTTCTACACGGTCACCGGGACGGGACACTGCTTCGCGGCGGGCAGGCTGTCCTATGCGTTCGGGTTCCAGGGGCCGAGCATGATCGTCGACACGGCGTGCTCGTCCTCGCTGGTGGCGGTCCACCTCGCCTGCCAGAGCCTGCGGAGCGGCGACAGCGCGCTGGCCCTGGCCGGCGGCGTGAACCTCATCCTCTCGGCCACGCCGATGCGGCTCCTGGCGAGGAGCCAGGTGCTCTCGCCGGACGGCCGCTGCAAGGTGTTCGACGCCGGGGCGAACGGCTTCGTGCGTGGAGAGGGGTGCGGGATGATCGTGCTGAAGCGCCTGTCGGACGCGCAGCGCGACGGCGACCCGGTCCTCGCCCTGATCCGCGGATCGGCGGTGAACCAGGACGGCCGGTCCACCGGCATGACGGCGCCCAACGTGCTGTCGCAGAAGGCGTTGCTGCAAAAGGCCCTCGAGAACGCGCGGACGGCGGCGTCGTCGATCGGGTACGTCGAGACGCACGGGACGGGGACGTCGCTCGGCGATCCGATCGAGCTCGATGCGCTCAAGGCCGTGCTCGGAGCGCCGCACGCGGACGGCTCGACGTGCGTCCTCGGCGCGGTGAAGACCAACATCGGACACCTCGAGGCGGCGGCCGGCGTGGCGGGGTTGATCAAGGCGGTGCTCTGCCTGGAGCGCGAGATCGTTCCGCGGAACCTGCACTTCAGGGCGCTGAACCCCCGGATCACGCTGGAAGGGACGCCCTTCACCATCCCCACGGCGCCCGTCCCCTGGAAGCGCGGAGAGAAGCCGCGGCTCGCGGGCGTGAGCTCGTTCGGGCTGAGCGGGACGAACGCGCATGTCATCGTGGAAGAAGCGCCCAGGCTGGAGCCTGCGGCGGAGGCGCGAGAGGCGTCGAGCTACCTCCTGCCGCTGTCGGCGAAGAGCCCGGAGGCGCTCTCGGCCCTCGCGAGGCTGTACCGCGAGGCCCTGGTCGCCGAGGCGTCCCAGGAGAGCGGGGCGCGCCTGCACGACATCGCGTACACGGCGAGCGCGCGGCGCGGTCACCACGAGCACCGGCTGGCCGTGGTAGGGCGCGGCCGAGCGGAGGTGGCCGCAGCGCTCTCCGCGCTCGAGCAGGGTGAGCCGCCGGCGGGCGCGGTCAGCGGCGCGGTGCCTCCGGGGGGTCGCGGCCGCGTCGCCTTCGTCTTCTCGGGGCAGGGCTCCCAGTGGGTCGGGATGGGGCGCTCGCTCCTCGGCGAGGAGCCCGTGTTCCGCGCCGCGATCGAGGCCTGCGACGCGCTCGTTCAGGGGCACGCGGGCTTCTCGTTGCTCGAAGCGCTCGCCGCGCCGGAGGCGAGCTCGCGCCTGAACGAGACCGAGGTCGCGCAGCCTGCCTTGTTCGCGATCCAGGTCGCGCTGTCGGAGCTGCTGAGGTCGTGGGGCGTCACCCCGGACGCGGTGGTGGGCCACAGCGTCGGCGAGGCGGCGGCGGCCTACGTGGCCGGAGCGCTGAGCCTCGAGGAGGCGGTGCGGCTCGTCTGCCTGCGCGGACGCGTCATGCAGAAGGCGACGGGGCTCGGGAAGATGGCCTCGGTCGCGCTCGGCCCCGAGGACGGGGCGCGCGCCCTCCAGGGCTACGAGGACCGGCTCTCGATCGCGGCGATCAACGATCCCGGCTCGGTGGTGCTCTCCGGAGAGGCCGCGCCCCTCGAGGATCTCCTGGAGCGGCTCCGGGGGCAGGGCGTGCTCTGCCGGATGCTGCGCGTGGACTACGCGTTCCACAGCCCGCAGATGGCGCCGCTGGAAGGCGAGCTCGCGCGCGCGCTGGGGCGGCTCGCGCCGCGCCGGGCGGCGATCGCGATGTACAGCACGGTGACAGGCGCGCAGATCGAGGGCGAGTCGCTCGATTCCGGGTACTTTGCCCGGGGCATCCGGGCGCCGGTGCTGTTCGCGCAGGCGGTGGAGGCCGCGGCTTCGGACGGCTGCCGGATCTTCGTGGAGGTCGGCCCGCACCCGGTGCTCGCCGTCAACCTGAGGCAGTGCCTGCGCGAGGACGGCGAAGACCGGAGCGTGACCACGCTGCGTCGCGGGCAAGACGAGCGGGAGAGCCTGCTGCGCGCGATGGGCGAGCTGTACGTCCGCGGCCAGACGGTCGCGTGGCCAGCGCTCTTCTCTCCGGGCGGCCGCACCGTGGCGCTGCCGACGTACCCCTGGCAGCGACAGCGGTACTGGCTCGAGACCCCCGGCGCGGCGCCGCGCGGCCAGGGGACGCCGCGGCCGGAGGCGACGGAGGGCTCGTTCGGCGCCGCGCCCGCGGACTGGCTCTACGAGGCCGAGTGGCGTCCGGCGCCGCTCTCGCCCTCGCGGCCTCCGGCGCCGGCGCACTGGGTCGTGGTCGCGGACGAGGGGACGACAGGAGACCGGCTGGCCGACGCGCTCGAAGCCGAGGGGGCGACCTGCTCGCGGCTTCGCCCGCGGACCGCATCGGATCCGCAGGGGCAGGGCGGGGCGCCCCTGGATCCGGCCTCCGCGGCGGAGCTCGGCGCGTGGTGGGCGGACCGGATCGCGGCGCGCGGACCGGTCCGCGGGGTCGTGTACCTCGCTGGCGTCGACGCTGTGCCGGAGGGAGGCGACGGTCTTTCCGCGGCGATCGCGCGGAGCGTGACCCGCGCGCTGGCCTGGGTGCAGGTGGTGGCCAGGAGCGAGCTCAGCCCGCCGCCGAAGCTCTGGCTCGTGAGCCGCGGGGCCGTCGCGGTGGCGCCGGGCGACGCCGTGCCGGCGCCGTGGCAGGCGCCGCTCTGGGGCCTCGGTCGGGTGCTTTCGCTCGAGCACCCGGAGGTATGGGGAGGGCTCGTCGACCTGGCACCTTCGGCCGAGGACGGCGAAGCGGCCGCGCTGGCGGCCCACCTGCTCGCGTCCGACGGCGAAGATCAGATCGCCCTGCGAGGGGTCCAGCGCTACGCGGCGCGCCTCGTGCGCGGCGCCCCTGGCGAAGGCGCGCGCGAGGTGGCGCTCGATCCCGGCGCGGCGTACCTCCTCACGGGCGAGCTCCGCGCGCCGACGCTCGACGTGGCGCGGTGGATGGTCGACCGCGGCGCGCGGCAGCTCTGCATCCTCGGGGCGGACGAGCCGGACGAGGGCGCCCAGGCCGTGCTGCGCGCGCTGGAAGCGAAGGGAGCGCGTGTCACGGCGATCCGGGCCGACGTCGCCGACGCCGCGGCGCTCGGGGAGGCGCTCGCCGCGCTCACGGCCGGCGGCTGCCCGCTGCGCGGCGTTGTGCACGCCGCGGGGGCGCTCGACGACGGGGTGCTGCTCCAGCAGAGCGCCGACCGCTTCGCTCGCGTCATGCGGCCCAAGGCGGAGGGGGCGTGGAACCTGCACCTCTGCACGCGCTCGCTCGACATCGACTTCTTCGTCCTGTTCTCGTCGGGCGCGTCCCTCCTGGGCGTGGAGGGGCAGGGCAACTACGCCGCAGCGAACGCCTTTCTGGATGCCCTCGCGCACCACCGCCGCGCCGCGGGGTTGCCCGCGCTCAGCATCAACTGGGGCGCGTGGGCGGGGACGGCGCTCGCCGAGGCGCTCGAGAGGCAGACGCTGCGCGGGCACGGAGCGCGGGGCGCGGGCGTGATCGCGCCCGCCGAAGGGCTGCGCTGGCTCGAGCGGCTCGTCGCCTCGGGCGCGGTCCAGGCCGCCGTGCTGCCGATCGACACGTCCCGCCGCGCGGAGCCCGCGGACCACGGCGCTGTGCCTGCCCTGTTCGCCGAGCTCTCGCCGGAGGGGCGCGCGCCCGAGGCGGAGGCTCGTCCGGATCTGCACGCGCGCCTCTCGCAGGTCGCGCCGGGGGCCCGACGGGCGATGGTCGCGGAGCTCGTGCAGGGCGAGGTCGATCGCGTGCTGGGCATGGATCCTTCGCAGAAGGCGCCCCCGCAGCGGGGTTTCTTCGACATGGGCATGGACTCGCTCATGGCGGTCGAGCTGAAGAACCGGCTCCAGCGCGGCGTGGGGCGCCCGCTCGCCTCGATGGTCGTGTTCAGCCACCCGACCATCGAGGCGCTGACCGAGCACCTCGCGTCCTTGCTGCTCGGCGACAGCGCCCCCGCGCCCCCGCTGGAGCGTGCCGAGGCGCCCCTGCGAGCGGAGATGATCGACGAGGTGGAGCAGCTCTCGGACCACGAGATGACGGCGCTCATCGATCGCGAGCTGTCGAGCCTGCTTTCCGCATGAGGAGTGGGGTGAGTGATCCGCCGAACCCAGGACGACACCGCGTCGAGGAGCCGACCATGAAGGATGTTCGTGACCGCCTCGATCAGCTGAGCCCCCTGCAGCGGGCGACGCTCGCGCTCAAGGAGATGCGCGCCCGCCTCGACGCGGTCCTGCACGCGCAGAAGGAGCCGATCGCCATCGTCGGGCTCGCGTGCCGCTTCCCCGGCGGGGCCAACAGCCCCGAGGCGTACTGGCGCATCCTGAGAGATGGCGTCGACGCGACCTCGGATGTCCCGCGCGATCGCTGGGACGGCGACGCGTTCTTCGACCCGGATCCCGACGCGCCCGGCAAGATGTACACGCGTCGATCAGGGTTCCTGAAGGGGCACGACGTCGACCGGTTCGACGCCCCGTTCTTCGGGATCTCGCCGCTCGAAGCCGCCATGATGGATCCTCAGCAGCGCCTGCTGCTCGAGCTCTCCTGGGAGGCTCTCGAGGACGCGGGACAGGCCCCCGATCGGCTGGTCGGCAGCCGCACGGGCGTGTTCGTCGGCGTCGCGACCGCCGACTACGCGCAGATCGCCGGACAGGGCGGGCTCTCCGCCCTCGACCCCTATATCGGCACCGGAAACTCGGTCAACACGACGGCGGGGAGGCTGTCGTTCGTCTTCGGGCTGCACGGACCGGCCGTGGCGCTCGACACCGCCTGCTCGTCATCGCTCGTCGCCTCGCACCTCGCTTGCCAGAGCTTGCGCGCGGGCGAGTCGGACATGGCGCTCGTCGGCGCGGTGAACCTGATCCTCACCCCGTCGGTGAACGTGCTCTATTCGCGGATGCGCGCGCTCGCGCCCGACGGGCGGTGCAAGACCTTCGACGCGTCCGCGGACGGCATGGTGCGCGGCGAGGGGGGCGCGGTCGTGGTGCTCAAGCGCCTCCGCGACGCGCAGCGGTGCGGCGATCGCGTCCTCGCGGTGATCCGCGGCTCCGCGGTCAACCACGACGGTCGCTCGAGCGGGCTGACGGTCCCGAGCGGAAGCGCGCAGCGAGCGGTGCTGCGCGCCGCGCTCGCCAGCGCCGGCGTCGCTCCGGCCGAGGTCCGCTTCATCGAGGCGCACGGCACCGGCACGCCGCTCGGCGATCCCATCGAGGTGAACGCGCTCGTCGCGGAGATGGGCGAGGGGCGCCCCGAGGACGCGCCGCTCTTGCTCGGCTCCGCGAAGGCCAACCTCGGGCACCTGGAGGCGTGCGCCGGCCTGGCAGGGCTCATCAAGGTCGTGCTCGCCCTGCGCCACGGCGAGATCCCGCCGCAGATCCACTTCCAGCGCTTGAACCCCGAGATCACGGAGGGCCGCTTCCCGCTCGTCATTCCGACGAACGCGGCCCCATGGCCCGAAGGTGGCGCGGCGCGCATCGCCGGCGTCAGCGCCTTCGGCGTGAGCGGCACCAACGCGCACGTGATCCTCGAGGCGCCGCCCCGCTCGGCCCCCGCCCCGCTCGAGGACGCTCCCGGCCAGGGAGCCTCGCCCGAGATCGCCGGTTCGCCTGCCGCTGCGGAGCCCGTCCCCGGCGATGCGTGGCTCCTCCCCATCTCGGCGAGGAGCGCGGACGCCTTGCACGACCTGGCGCGGGCCTACCACCTGCTGCTCGCGGACGGGGCCGACCTGCGGCTCGCGGATCTCTGCCACGCCGCGTCCCTCCGGCGCGCGCACCTCGAGCGGCGGCTCGCGGTGGTGGGCGGATCCCGCGAGGAGCTCGCGGAGGCGCTCTCGGCCTTCCTGCAGAAGGAGGTCCATCCGCGCTTCTTCGCCGGCAACGTGCAGCTCGGCCGCGCGCCCCGGATCGCGTTCGTCTTCTCCGGGCACAGCGGCCACTGGGTCGGCATGGGCCGCGGGCTCCTCGAGCGCGAGCCGGCGTTCCGGGAGGCGCTGCTCGCGTGCGACGGCGCCCTCGCGCCGTACATCGCGGGGTCGGTCGTCGAGCAGCTCGCCTCCGCGGACGCCGAGGCAGCGTGGGAGCGGCTCGAGATCGTGCAGCCCGTCGTGTTCGCGATGCAGGTGGCGCTCGCCGCGCTGTGGCGGTCGTGGGGCGTCGAGCCGCAGGCCGTCGTCGGCCACAGCATGGGGGAGATCGCCGCGGCGCACGTCGCGGGCGCGCTGAGCCTCGACGACGCCGCGCGCCTGGTCTGCCGCCGCAGCGAGATCATCGGGCGGGTGCAGGGCAAGGGGGCGATGGTGGTCGTCGCGCTCTCGGCGGAGCAGGCTCGCGCGGCGCTCGCCGGCTTCGAGGACCGGGTCGCCGTGGCCGTCTGCAACGGCCGCGCGTCCACCGTGCTGTCCGGCGATCCGGCGGCGCTGGAAGAGCTCCTTCCGAAGCTCGTGCGCCGCAACATCTTCGCGCGCAAGGTCAAGGGCGCGACCGCGGCCGGCCACAGCCCGCAGATGGACCCGCTGCTGCCGGAGCTCGTGCGCGCGCTCGCCGGCCTCGCGCCGCGCGCGGCGGCCGTGCCCTTCTATTCGACCGTCACCGCCGCGCCGCACGAGCCCGCGGCGCTCGGCCCCGAGTACTGGGCGCGGAACCTCCGGGAGCCGGTGCTGTTCGCGCAGGCGATCCAGCAGATGGGGATCGATGGATATGACGCCTTCATCGAGATCAGCCCGCACCCGCTGCTGCTCGGCGCGATCGAGCAGGTGCTCCGGCCGCAGGGCGGCGAGAGCACGCTCGTGCCGTCCACCAGGTCCGACGAGCCGGAGCGGATGACCCTGCGGGCTTCGCTGGGCCGGCTCTACGCCGCGGGCGCTCCGCTGGACTGGTCGCGCCTCGATGCGCCGGGCGGCCGGTTCGTTCCGCTGCCCACCTATCCCTGGAACCGGCAGCGGTACTGGGCGTCGCCCCCGGCGCCCGCGCCCGCGCAGGCCCCCGCGGTCCCGGCGTCCTCACGGCCCGGAACGTCGCATCCGCTGCTCGATCGGCGCGTCGTTTCGGCCCGCCTCTCCGGCGAGCAGTACTGGGAGCTCGATCTCGATCGGGAACGGCGCGCGTCCCTGTGCGCGATCCGCCTTCAGGGGATCGCGCTCGTGCCGTCCGCGATCTTCGTGGACATGGTGCTCGGCGCCGCGGCGGCGCTCCTCCCCTCCGGCGGGCGGGTGTTCGAGGATCTCGTCCTCCGCGACGCGCTTCTCCTCGAGGGGGACGAGGACGTGACGTTGCAGCTGATCCTGACGCCCGGGCCCGCGGGCGCGGCGTCGTTCGAGATCTGGAGCCGCGCCGCGCGGCCCGGGGGCGATCCGAGCGGCGGGATCCTCCGGGCGTCGGGCCGCGTTCGGGCCGCGGAGGCCGACAGCGACCCCACGGGCGACGGGCCTTCGCTCGACGCCTTGAAGGCGAGCGCCGGGACGACGTGCGACGGCGCGGCGTGTTACGCCCAGATCCTGGGGCGAGGGCTCGATGTCGGCCCGGCGATGCGGGCCATCGAGCACGTGTGGCGCGGGGAGGGCGAGGCGCTCGGCCGGCTCCGCCTCCCGGACGCGGCGACCGCGGGCCCGGGCGCCTGCGGGCTGCATCCAGCGCTGCTGGATGCGGCGTTCGAGCTGCTCGCGTCCCTCGCGCACGATCCGGAGACGCCGCCGATCGAGGGCGAGGCGCTCCTGCCGACGGGGATCGAGCGGCTCGTCCTCCATGCGGCCGGGCCGTCGTCCGGCGCGGCCTCGTGGTGCCACGCCACGGTCCACCCGCAGCCTTCGGGCGCGGGCTTCTCCGGCGATCTCCGCCTGCTCGACGCCGAGGGCAGGCTCCTGGCCGAGGTCCGAGGCCTGCGCCTGGATGTCCCCGATCGTCAGGCGGCGCGGCGCATCGTCGGGGCGCGCCTCGACCGGTGGCTCTACGAGCTCGCATGGGAGGCGGCTCCGCTGGCGGCGACGGCGGCCCCGGCGCCCGCTCCAGCCGGCCGCTGGCTGATCCTCACGGACGCGAGCGGGCTCGGCGAGGATCTGGCGCGCCTGCTCGCGCGGCGCGGCGAAGGCGCCCTCCTGGTGCGCCCTGCTCCGCGCTTCGTGGCGCCGCCGGAGGGCCCGTGGACCGTCCCGCCCGAGGAGCCGGAGGCGTTCGATCGCCTGCTCGCGGAGGCGCGGCTTTCAGGCCCTCTGCGCGGTGTCGTCCACCTGTGGAGCCTCGACGCGACCCCGCCTGCGCAAACGAGCGTCGCGTCCCTCGCGGCGGACGAGGCGAGGGGGACCACGGCGGTGCTCCACCTCGTGCAGGCCCTCGCGCGCTCGAACCAGGCGTCGCCCCTGTGGCTCGTGACGCGCAACGCGCAGCCGGTGCCGCGCGGCTCCGAGGATCTCGCGCTCGCCCAGGCGCCGCTGTGGGGGCTCGGGAAGGTGATCGCCCTCGAGCACCCCGAGCTGTGGGGCCGCGCGATCGATCTCGACCCCAGGGCGAGCAGCGATGAGGCACGGGGCCTGCTCGGCGCGATCGACGCCCGCGACAGCGAGGACTTCGTGGCCCTCCGCGGCGGCGAGCGCTACGTGGCCCGCCTGGTCCGGAGCGACGGGCCCAGGATGCCCGCGCAGCCGCTCGCGCTCCGGGCCGACGCCGCTTATCTCGTCACCGGGGGGCTCGGCGGGGCAGGCCTCCAGGTGGCCCGATGGCTCGTGGACCGGGGCGCGCGCCACGTCGTCGTCCTGGGCCGGCGGGGGCTCCCGCCGCGCGAGCTCTGGGACACGCTCGCGCCCGGCAGCGACGCGCGGCAGAAGGTGGAGCTCGTGCGATCGCTCGAGGCGCGCGGCGCGACCGTGCGCGCCCTGTCCGCGGACGCGGGCGATCCAGCCGACATGGCCGAGGCTCTCCGTTCGGTGCGCGCCGCCGGTCTGCCGCTGCGCGGCGTCCTCCACGCCGCGGGGGTGACGTCGAACACGTCGCTCCTGGAGACGGACGTCGAGATCCTCCGGTCCGTGCTCCACGCCAAGGTCGCTGGCACGTGGATCCTGCACGAGCTGACGCGCGATCAACAACCGCTCGATTTCTTCGTCTGCTTCTCATCGCCTGCCGCGGTCTGGGGCGCGGCGAGGCTCGGCGCGTACGCCGCGGCCAACCACTTCATGGACATCTTCGCGCACTACCGCAGGGCGCTCGGTCTGCCGGGGCAAAGCGTCAACTGGGGCGGCCTGGGCGGCGGCGGCATGATCACCGCCGACGTGCAGCGCTTCGCGGCGCAGATGGGCTTCGGCGTCATGCCGACGGCGCAGGCGCTCGAGGCGCTCGACGCGGTGATCCAGGGGGGCCCGGCGCAGCGCGCGGTCGCGCCGGTCGACTGGCGCATCTTCAAGGCGATCTTCGAGGCCCGGCGGCGCCGGACGCTGCTCGATCGGATCGAGATCCCCGCGGAGCCGAGCGCGGGGAGCGGCGAGGCGAAGGGCGCGTTTCGCAGGCGCCTCGACGAGGCCGAGCCGGCCGATCGGCGAAAGCTCCTGACGGCGCACGTCCGCGAAGCGGTGGCGTCGATCCTCGGCATGGAAGACCCGCTCGCGCTCGATACGGACCAGGGATTTTTTCAGATGGGCATGGATTCGATGATGAGCGTTCGATTGCGTAACCGGCTGGAGGTAAGCCTCGGCAGCTCGCTGCCGCCCACGCTTGCGTTCGAGCATCCGACGGTGGACGCCATGACCGGCTTCCTCGCGCGCGAGGTCCTCGCCATCGCTGCGCAGGCCGAGCCGCTCGTGCACGCTCCGCCGCCTGCCGGGGCGCAGGCGCGCGCCGAGGACGCGTCGCTCGACCGGCTCTCCGAGGACGAGCTGGAGGCGCTCTTGGCCGCGGAGCTCGGCGGCGCGCCGCAGGACGCCGCACCGTGAGCGCCGACGCTGACCGTTCGCCCGTCCTCAAGCGGGCCCTGCTGGAGCTGCGCGACCTCCGCGCGCGGCTCGCTGCCGCGGAGTCGGCCCGCAGCGAGCCGATCGCCATCGTCGGCATCGGCTGCCGGTTCCCCGGCGGCGCCGACACGAAGGAGGCCCTCTGGCAGCTCGTCCGCGACGGCGTGGACGCGACCCGGGAGGTGCCTGCAGATCGATGGGACGCGGCCGCGTTCTACGACCCGGACCCCGACGCGCCGGGCAAGATGTACACGAGCCGCGGCGGCTTCCTCGATCAGGTCGACGGCTTCGATGCGCGCTTCTTCGGCGTGTCGCCGCGCGAGGCGCAGAGCCTCGATCCGCAGCACCGCCTGCTCCTCGAGGTGAGCTGGGAGGCGCTCGAGGACGCCGCCGTCGCCCCGGATCGCCTCGCGCACAGCCGCACGGGCGTCTTCGTCGGGATCTCCTCGAGCGACTACGCCCATGTCGTCGGGGCGAGCGCGACGCTCTCCGGTCTCGACGCCTACTTCGGCCCCGGCACGGCGCTCAACTTCGCGCCGGGCAGGCTCTCCTATCTCCTCGGGCTCCAGGGGCCCAGCGTCGCCGTGGACACCGCGTGCTCCTCCTCGCTGGTCGCTGTCCACCTGGCCTGCCAGAGCCTGCGCAGCCGGGAGACCGACCTCGCTCTCGCGGCCGGCGTGAGCCTCATCCTGACGCCTGCCGCGCACATCGTGCTGTGCAAGACGCGGGTGCTCTCCCCCGAGGGCCGCTGCAAGACCTTCGACGCCTCGGCAGACGGCTACGCGCGGGGCGAGGGCTGCGGCGTCGTCGTGCTCCGCCGCCTGTCCGACGCGATCGCGGCGGGTGATCGCATCCTCGCCGTCATCCGCGGCTCGGCGGTGAACCAGGACGGCCCGAGCAGCGGCCTCACGGTCCCGAACGGGTCGGCGCAGCAGATGCTCGTCCGCGAGGCGCTCGCGAACGCCGGCGTGGAGCCGCACCACGTCGACTATGTCGAGGCGCACGGCACGGCGACGCCCCTCGGCGATCCGATCGAGGTGCGCGCGCTCGCGGCTGCCCTCGGGGCCGGGCGCGAGCCCGAGCGCCCGATCCTCCTCGGCTCGGTGAAGACCAACATCGGCCACCTCGAGGCAGGCGCGGGGATCGCGGGGCTCATCAAGGTGGCCCTCTCGCTCCATCACGGGGAAATCCCGCCGCACCTGCATTTCAAGACGCCGAACCCGTACATCGAGTGGGACCGGCTGCCGGCCCGCGTGGCGACGACGAGGATCCCGTGGCCGTCGGTCGACGGCCGTCGCATCGCGGGAGTGAGCTCGTTCGGGGCGAGCGGCACGAACGCCCACGTCGTCCTCGGCGGTGCGCCCGCGCCGCAGGCGGCTGCCGCCTCGGCGCCCGAGCGACCCGCCGACATCCTCTGCGTCTCGGCGCGGAGTGAAGAGGCGCTGCGCGTGCTCGCCGACCGTTACGAGCGCCACCTCGGATCCCACCCGGAGGAGCGGCTGGCGGACGTGTGCTTCACGGCGCGCGCGGGGCGAGCGCACTTCGCGCATCGGCTCTCGGTGGTCGCGTCGTCGCGCGAGCAGCTTTCCGCGCGGCTCGGCGCGTTCGCGCGGGGCGAGCGAGCGGAGCAGGCGGAGCAGGGCCGCGTGGAGCGAAAGGAGGCGCCGCAGGTGGCGTTCCTGTTCACGGGGCAGGGGTCGCAGTACGTGGGGATGGGGCGAGAGCTGTTCGCGACCGAGCCCGTGTTCCGGCGGGCGCTCGAGGAGTGCGACGCGCTGCTGAGGCCACACCTGAAGAGGCCGCTGCTCGAGGTGCTGTACCCGGCGGAGGGGCAGGCGAGCCCGCTGGACGAGACGGAGTACACGCAGCCCGCGCTGTTCGCGGTGGAGTATGCGCTGAGCGCGCAGTGGAAGGCGTGGGGAATAGAGCCGATTGCGGTGCTTGGGCACAGCGTGGGCGAGTACGTGGCGGCGTGCGTTGCGGGGGTGATGGGGCTGGAGCAGGGGCTCGAGCTCATCGCGACGCGAGGGCGGCTGATGCAGCAGCTGCCGAAGCAGGGGGCGATGGCGGCGCTGTTCGCGGACGAGGCGACGGTGGCGGAGGCGGTGAGGCCGTACGCGGCGGAGGTGTCGGTCGCAGCGGTGAACGGGCCGTCGGAGACGGTGGTGTCCGGGGCGCGGGGCGCGGTGACGGCGGTGGTGGAGGCGCTGGGAGCGCGCGGGGTCAAGGGCCGGTGGCTGAACGTGTCGCACGCGTTCCACTCGCCGCTGATGGCGCCGATGGTGGAGGCGTTCGAGCGGGCGGCGTCGAAGGTGAAGATGACGGCGCCGCAGCGGAAGCTGATCGCGAACGTGACGGGGAGAGCGGCGCGGGAGGAAGTGACGCAGGCGTCGTACTGGTCGAGCCATGTGCGGGCGCCGGTGCGGTTCATGGCGGGGATACGTGCGCTGCAGGAGGCGGGGGCGGAGGCGTTCGTGGAGGTGGGGCCGGCCCCTGTGCTCTCGGCGATGGGGCGGCGGTGCGTGGCGGAGGGGTCGGGGGTGTGGCTGCCGTCGCTGCGGCCGAAGCGCTCGGATTGCGCGCAGATGCTGGAGAGCCTTGGGGCGCTGTACGTGCGCGGCGCGAAGGTGGACTTCGCGGGCCTCGACCGCGACCGAGCGGGCCGGAAGATCGTGCTCCCGACCTATCCCTTCCAGCGCGAGCGGCACTGGGTAGAGGCCGGGCCGATGCAGCGCTGGGGAGAGGCGGCGGCGGTCGGCCCATCGCCCGTGGGGGCGCCTGCGACGCTGCTCGGGAAGCGCCTCGTGTCGCCAGCGATCCGGGACGTGATCTTCGAATCGCAGCTCGCCTCCGAGACGCTCTCGGTGCTGCGCGATCACCGCATCTACGGCCGCGTGGTCGTGTCGGGCGTCGTCCACCTTTCGCTGGTCGCTGCTGCTGCCGTCGCTGCGTTCGGCCCCACGGTCGGCATCGAGTACGAGGATATCTCGTTCTCGCAGCCGCTCATCCTGCCCGAGTCCGGCGCCCGTACGGTCCAGACGATCCTCACGCCCGGCGAGCCCGGCGTCGCGTCCTTCCAGCTCGTCAGCCTTGCGCCGGAGGCCTCCGGCGCGGACCGCTGGACGCTTCACACCACCGGCCGCGTGCGCGTCTCGGGCACGGCTCCGCCCCGCCCGGCGGCTCGCTCGATCGAGGCGCTCAAGGCGCGCTGCAGCGAGGAGCGGGACGGCGCCGATTATTACGCGCGCCTGTGGCGCTGGGACGAGCACTACGTCGGCGCGAGCTTCCAGGTCATCGAGCGGATCTGGCGCAGGGACGGCGAGGTCGTCGCGCGGCTCGCGCTCCCTCCGGAGGACGTCGTGCGCCCGCACGGCGTCGAGGTCGATCGCGACGCCGTGATGACCATGTGCATGGACGAAGTCTACGGCCAGGTGCTGATCGCCGCGGTTCCCGGCTACGAGGCGCTCTTGCTCGAGTCCGGGCAGACGTTCATCGGGCAGCGCGTGGATCGCTGCCAGGACTACGCTTCCGCCTCGCACAACGCCGCCTATGCCCACGCCGTCCTGCGCCCGTCCGAAGGCGAGGATCTCTGCGGGGACGTGTACCTCCTCGCTGAGGGCGGAGAGGTCCTGGCCAGGGTCGAGGGCATGCGCCTCCGTCGAATCGGGCGGACGCAGCTCAAGCAGGCGATCGAGCGCAGCGCCCGCCGCGCTCGGCGAGGCGCGGTGTCGCTGGACGAGCTCCGCGCCCAGGGCCCGGGCGAGATGCCTCGCCGGCTGGACGACTACCTGCGCGGGCAAGTGGCCGACGTCCTCTCCGTCCCGGTGTCCGCCGTCTCCTCGCTCGACTCGCCGCGCGATCTCGGGCTGGACTCGCTGATGGCCGTCGAGCTCCGGAACGGCGTGCAGGCCGATCTCGGGGTAGCGTTGCCGCTCGCCGACCTCTCGCAGGGGGCGACCCTCACGCAGCTCACCGCGTGGCTCGTGAAGGAGCTCGGCGCCGAGCGCCCGCCCTCGTCCGTCGCGCCGGCGCCGTCCGCGGGGCCCGGGGGCGCGTCGTCTTCCCCCCCAGTGATCTCGGCGGCAGCGCCTCCGCCCGCTCCCGCCGCCGTGCATCGCGCGCCGGCGCCCGATCGCGGCGATCGATGGATCCGCCGCTTTGCGACCGGCGCCGCAGGAAAGCCGCGGCTTCGCCTCTTCTGCTTCCCGCACGGCGGCGGCAGCGCGTCGGCCTACAGCGCCTGGCCGCGGAGCCTTCCGCCGGACATCGAGGTGTGCGCCGTCCAGCTGCCCGGGCGCCAGGAGCGGCTCGCGGAGCCGCCCATCACGCAGATCGGGCCGCTCGTCGAGGCGGTGGCCGCGGCGATCGAGCCGTACCTGGACGGCCCCTATGCCCTCTTCGGCGCGAGCAAGGGGGCGCTCGTCGCCTTCGAGCTCGCGCGCGAGCTGCGCCGCCGCGGCGCCCCCGCGCCGGAGCACCTGCTCGTCGCGGCGTACCCGGCACCCCACCTGCCGAACCCGCTCCGCGCGAGGGCGGACATGGTCGCCTCGCTGCGGGCCGAGGACGCCTCGGCGATCGACGCGCTGCGCCGCTTCGGGCTCGTGCCCGAGGCGCTGCTCGATCCCGACGTGCTCCGGCTCGCGCTGACGGCGCTGCGCGCCGATGCCGAGGTGATCCTTGGCTACGAGCACCGGGAGGAGCCGCCGCTGACGGTCCCTGTCTCGGTGTTCGGCGGGAGCGAGGACGTCGACATCCCCCGCGACGATCTCCTCGGCTGGGCGCGCCACACCGACGGCGCCTTCGAGCTCCAGGTGCTGCCCGGGCCCCACCTCTTCTTCCTGACCGGCGCGACACGGCTGCTCCGCGCGATCGCGCGATCGCTGTCCGGAGCGCCGAGCGCGGCGCCCCGACCGAGCGCGCCGCAGGCCGCGGCGGCCGACGAGCCGATCGCGATCGTCGGGCTCTCGTGCCGGTTCCCCGGGGGCGCGGGCGATCCCGAGGCTTACTGGCGGCTCTTGCGGGACGGGGTGGACGCGATCCGCGAGGTGCCGGAGGGGCGCTGGGGGCCCTGGGCCTTTGCGGGCCTCCGCTCCGGAGAGCCCTGGGAAGCGGCGGTCCGTCGCGGCGGATTCGTGGACGGGATCGAGCAGTTCGACGCGCAGCGGTTCGGCATCTCCGACGCCGAGGCGGAGCAGCTGGACCCGCTGCAGCGGCTGGTGCTGGACCTCTGCTGGGAGGCGCTGGCGCACGCCGGGCAGGCGCCGCTCGAGTCGGCCGGGCGCGCGGGCGGCGTGTTCGTCGGGGCGTGCGGCGGGGAGTACGCGCAGCTGAAGGCGCAGCACGGCGCGGCGATCGACGCCTTCCGGCTGACGGGCGAGAGCGCGAGCCTGCTCGCCGGCCGCGTCTCGCACGTGCTCGGGTGGCGCGGGCCGAGCCTGGTCGTGGACACGGCGTTCTCGTCGTCGCTCATGGCCGTGCACCTCGCGAGCGAGGGCCTGCGGAGGCGCGAGTGCGACGTGGCGCTCGCGTGCGGGGCGCACTGGATCTTGAGCCCGCTCGGGAGCGTGAAGCTCTGGAAGATGGGGGTGCTCTCGCCCGACGCGCGCTGCCGCACGTTCGACGTCGGGGCGAACGGGTTCGTGCGGGGCGAGGGCGGCGGCGCGCTCGTGCTGAAGCGGCTGTCGGACGCGCAGCGCGACGGGGACCGCATCTGGGCGCTGATCCGGGGCGGGGCTTCGACCCACGATGGCCGTACGGAGGGGCTGCTCGCGCCGAGCCCCGAGGCGCAGGAGGCGATGCTGCGGGCGGCGTGGGCGCGCGCGGGCGTGACCCCGGAGCAGATCGGCTACATCGAGGCGCACGGGACGGGCACGAGAGCGGGCGATCGCGCGGAGGCGCGGGCGATCGGGCGCGCGCTGGGCGACGGGCCGGGCGTCCGGTGCGCGGTCGGATCGGTGAAGACCAACCTCGGGCACCTCGAGGCCGCGGCCGGGATGGCGGGCCTGATCAAGGTCGTGCTCTCGCTCGCCCACGAGGAGATCCCCCCGCACTTGCACCTCAGGCAGCTCAACCCGAGCCTCTCGCTGGAAGGCGGGAGGATCGACGTGCCGACGTCGCGGCGGCCGTGGCCGCGCGGCGGGCAGCGGCGCATCGCGGGCGTGAGCGCCTTCGGGATGAGCGGGACCAACGTGCACGTCGTCGTCGAGGAAGGGCCTCCCCCGACGCGCGCGGTGGTCTCAACGGCGGGCGCGCAGCTCCCCGACGGGCCGGCAGAGCGCGGCGCGTCGCAGGCGCTCGCGCGGAAGCGGTACCCGCTCATCCAAGGCAGCGCGACGGACGGGGCCCTCGCCGAGCGAGGCCCGGAGCAGGCCGGGGGCGCGACGCGGGAGCCCGCGCTTCGAGCGCTGCTGCGCGGGACGGCGGCGATCGAGCGGCGCCGCGCGCTGCTCGATGCGGTCACCGCGTGCGTCGCGCGCCTGGTCCCGACGCAGGGCGCGCTGGATCCCTCGCGGCCGCTGCATGATCTCGGGCTCGACTCGCTCGGCGCGGTCGAGCTGCGCGGCCTGCTCGATCAGCGATCGGGCCTCACGAGCTCGGACACGCTGCTCTTCAGCTATCCGTCGATCCAGGCGCTCGCTGGCTACCTCGACACGGCGCTCCAGGAGGATCTCGCTCCGCGCGGCGAGGCCGAGGCCTCGAGCCCCGCGCCGCTCCCGCAGCCCACGAGCGCGGCCGCGCCGCTCGGGCATGCCGAGGAGCCGATCGCCATCGTCGGGCTCGCGTGCCGGTTCCCCGGCGGAGCGGACGATCCGGGGACGTTCTGGGAGCTCCTCCTCGAGGGGCGGGACGCGGTGACCGAGATCCCTGCGGACCGCTGGGACGTCGAGGCTTTCTACGACCCGGACCCGGACGTACCCGGCAGGATGTCCACGCGGTGCGGCGCGTTCCTGCGTGACGTCGATCGGTTCGACGCGGGCTTCTTCGGGATCTCACCGCGCGAGGCCGAGGAGATGGATCCACAGCAGCGCGTGCTCCTGGAGCTGTGCTGGGAGGCGCTCGAGCGGGCAGGGCAGCCTCCTGATCGGCTGCAAGGTCGGTCGGTCGGCGTGTTCGCCGGCGTGTACCGCCACGACTACGGCTGGGTGAGGCAGGCCCGGCTGGGAACGGACGGCATCACGACGTACAGCGCGACGGGGGATCTGCTGAGCGTGGGTCCCGGGCGCGTCGCGTACGCGCTCGGGCTGCACGGGCCGAGCATGGTGGTGGACACCGCCTGCTCGTCGTCGCTCGTGGCGGTGCACCTCGCCTGCCAGAGCCTGCGCTCGGGGGAGAGCGAGATGGCGCTGGCGGCCGGGGTCAACCTCATCCTCTCGCCCGAGGGGCACATCGAGCTCTCGCAGATGCGCGCTCTGTCGCCGGACGGCCGTTGCAAGACGTTCGACGCGCGCGCGGACGGCTACGGCCGCGGCGAGGGCTGCGGCGTGCTGGTGCTGAAGCGGCTCGCGGATGCCCGTCGAGACGGCGACGAGATCTGGGCGCTCATCCTGGGCTCGGCGGTCAACCAGGACGGCCGGAGCAACGGGCTCACCGCGCCGAACGGGCTCGCGCAGCAGGGCATGCTGCGCAAGGCGCTCGCGAGCGCGGGCATCCGGGCGGAGCAAGTCGACTACATCGAGGCGCACGGGACGGGCACGTCGCTCGGCGACCCCATCGAGGTGGAGGCGATCAAGGACGTCTTCGGCGCGCCGCGGCCGGACGGGTCGCCGTGCGTCCTCGGCTCGGTCAAGGCGAACATCGGGCACCTCGAGTCGGCCGCGGGCGTCGCGGGGCTCATCAAGGTCGCGCTCTCGATGCGGCACGAGACGGTGCCCGGGCAAGCCCACTTCGAGCAGCTGAGCTCGCGGTTGTCGCTCGACGGCACGCCGCTCGTGATCCCGCGGGGGCCGCTCCCGTGGCGGCGCGGCGCCCGGCGGCGCGTCGCCGGGGTCAGCTCGTTCGGCATCAGCGGCACCAACGCGCACGTCGTGCTCGCGGAGGCACACGAGGCGCAGCCGCCTCCGGAGGCAGCGGCCTCCGGCCCGCTCGTGCTCCCCGTCTCGGCCCGCAGCGCCGGGGCGCTCGCGGCGCTCGCCCGTGCCTACAAGGACCTGCTGTCCTCCGGAGACGCGCCGCCCATGGCCGCCGTGTGCAGGACGGCGAGCGTCCGCCGCAGCCACGAGCCTCACCGGCTCGCGGCGGTCTTCGCCACGCGCGAGGAGCTCGTCGAGCAGCTCGACGCCTTCCTGACGGGGCGCCCCGGCGTAGCGTCGGGCGTCGTCGAGGAGAGGCCGCCCCGGCTCGTGCTCGTCTTTCCGGGGCAGGGCTCGCAGTGGGTGGGCATGGGGCGCGCGCTGCTCCAGGCCGAGCCTGCGTTCACCGCGGCGATCGAGGCCTGCGAGCAGGCGATGCGCCCGCACGTCGACTGGTCGCTGACGGCCCAGATCGGCGCGGACGGGGCGGCTTCGCGGTTCGGCGAGATCGACGTCGTGCAGCCTGTTCTCTGGGCCATCGAGGTGGCCCTCGCGGCGCTGTGGAGGTCCTGGGACGTCGAGCCGGACGCGGTGCTCGGGCACAGCATGGGTGAGGTGGCCGCGGCGCACGTCGCCGGCGTCCTGAGCCTCGAGGACGCGGCCCGGATCATCTGCCGGCGCAGCCGCCTCATGCGCCGCGTGAGCGGGCGCGGCGCCATGGCGCTGGTCGAGCTCACGATGGCCGAGGCCGAGCGCGCGCTCGCCGGGCACGAGCAGCGGCTCTCGATCGCGGCGAGCAACGGTCCCCGGTCGACGGTGCTGTCGGGCGACGCGCAGGCGCTCGACGAGGTGCTCGCGCGGCTCGAGGGGCGCGGGGTCTTCTGCCGGCGCGTCAAGGTCGACGTCGCGTCGCACAGCCCGGAGGTGGAGGGGTTGCTCGACGAGCTCGTGGGGGAGCTCGCGGGGATCCGGCCGCAGCGAGCGCGCGTGCCGATGCTCTCGACCGTGACGGGGCGGTACGTCGAGGGACCCGAGCTCGACGCGCGTTACTGGGCGCGAAACCTGCGGGAGCCCGTGCGGTTCGCCGCGGGCGTGGAGGCGCTGAGCGCGGAGGGGCCCACGGCGTTCCTCGAGGCGAGCCCGCACCCCGTGCTGCTGCCGTCGATCGAGGACGGGCTTTCGGCGTGGTCGCGCCGGGGCGCTTGCCTGCCCTCGTCGAGGCGCGACGAGGACGAGCAACGTGTCCTCCGGACCTCGCTCGCCGCGCTCTATGTGCTCGGCTCGGGCGTCGCGTGGAAGCAGCTCTACCCTGGGGATCACCCGCCGGTCGCGCTGCCTTCGTACCCGTGGCAGCGCGAGCGCTTCTGGCTCGACGCGCCGCCCGGCGGGCCCTCGCGATCGCGCGCCCGCGGCGCCGCCCTGCTCGGTGAGCGCCGCGATCTCTCCGCGGATCCGGCGGTGCACACCTGGGAGGTCGAGCTCTCGGCCGCGCACGTGCCGTACCTGGCCGATCACCGCGTCGACTCGGCGGTCGTCCTGCCGGCCACCGCCTATGCGGAGATGGCGCTCGCCGCTGCGCGCGCGGTCCTCGGCCCCGGTCCGCACGCCGTGGAGGCGATGCTCCTGGAGCGCGCGCTGGCGCTGCCAGACGCGGGGGAGCGGCTCGGACAGGTCGTGCAGACGGTGCTGCGCGTCGACCACGCCGACCGTGCGACCTTCGAGATCTTCAGCAGGTCCGGGGCTGCCGCCGGCGCGGATCGGCGCGACGCCGGGTCGCCCTGGACGCGGCACGCTCGAGGCGCCGTGCGCGCGGCCGCCGGCGCGGGGGAGCGGCCGCCGATCGACCGGGCCGCCGTCGAGGCGCGGTGCACCCGTGTCCTCTCGCGGGAGCAGCACTACGCCCATATGGAGGCGATGAGCCTGCGCTACGGCCCCCGCTTCCAGGGCGTCGTCGAGGTCCGCTGCGGCCTGGGCGAGGGCCTGGCCCGGGTGCGCCTGCCCGATCGGCTCGCGACGGCGGGACACGTGGTTCATCCGGCCCTCCTCGACGCATGCTTCCAGGCTGCGCTCTCCGTCGCGACCTCTGGCCAGGGCGGCTCCGCCTGCATGCTGCCCGTCGGCGTGGAGCGGCTCCGCGTGGGCGAGCGGATCGAGACCGACCTCGCATGCCACATCGTCGTGCGCGATCGTGACGCCGGCGCCGTGGCGGACCGCGCGATCGCAGACGTCCGGCTGATCGACGCCGGCGGCCGCGAGGTCGCGGAGGTGCTCGGCCTGTCGTTCCAGCGCGTGGAGCTCGGGCAAACCGAGCCCGCGAGCGCCTGGTACTACGAGGTCGCGTGGAGGCCCGCGCACGCGGACGCCGCGGAGCGAGCGCCCGCCGAGCGGCCCTCCGCCGTCCTCGTCCTCGCGGATCGGGGGGGCGTCGGCGAGGCGCTCCTCGGGCGCCTCACGGACGCCGGCGCCGCCTGCGTGCTGGTTCGGCGGGGGCCGCGCTACCGCAGGATCGCGGCCCGCGAGCTCGAGGTCGGGCTGGAGGACGCAGACGGGCTCGCGACGATGCTCCGGGAGGCCGCCGCCGAGCTGGGGCGGCCTGCGCCGGACGCCATCGTCCACCTCGCCTCGCTCGACGCGGTCCCGGCCGAGGCGGCCACGGCCGACGCGCTGAGCGCCGCATGCGCGCTCACGTGCGGCAGCGCCCTCGGGCTCGCGCAGGCGATCGCGCAGGCCGGTTACCGCGACGCCCCCCGCCTCTGGCTGGTCACGCGCGGCGCACAGCCCGTGGAAGGGGAGGGGGCGGCGTGCGCGGTGGCGCAGGCGCCGCTCTGGGGCTTCGGGCGGACGCTCATGCACGAGCACCCCGAGCTGCGCTGCTCGCTCGTCGATCTCGATCCGCTCGCGGAGGGCGGCGACCTCGACGCGCTGGCGCGCGAGCTCAGGGCCGACGGCGCGGACGACCAGGTAGCCTTCCGGAACGGAAGTCGTCATGTCGCGCGGCTCGTGCGCGCGGATCGACGCGCGGAGGCGCCGCCGCGCGCGCGCGCGGGCGACCGTGCGTTCCGCCTGGAGGCCGATCGGCAGGGCGTGCTCGACGGGCTCGTGCTGCGGGCGCGCCCGCGCCGCGCGCCGAGCGTGGACGAGGTCGAGATCGAGGTCGCCGCGGCAGGCCTCAACTTCCGCGATGTCCTGCTCGCGCTGGGGGCGCTCCCGGACCCGGGCACGGACGCCTCGGGGCCGCCGCTTGGCCGGGAGTGCGCCGGTCGCGTCGTCGCGGTCGGCGCCGGGGTCGAGGACCTGCGCGTGGGGGACGAGGTGATCGCGCTCGCATCCCGCTGCTTCGGCACGCACGCCGTCACCCCGCGCCGGCTCGTGCTCCGCAGGCCTCCCTCGATGAGCGCCGAGGACGCCGCCTCGATCCCGCTCGCGTTTCTGACCGCCTTTCACGCCCTGCACCACGTCGCGCGGCTGCGGCGGGGCGAGCGCGTGCTCATCCACGCCGCGGCGGGCGGCGTGGGGATGGCGGCCGTGCAGATCGCGGCGCGCGCCGGGGCGGAGATCTTCGCCACGGCCGGCTCGGCGGAGAAGCGGAGCGCCCTCTCCGCGATGGGCGTCCAGCACGTCCTGAGCTCCCGCGATCTCTCCTTCGCCGACGAGATCGAGGAGCGCACCGGGGGGCAGGGCGTGGACGTCGTCCTGAACTCGCTGGCCGGCGACTTCATCCCGAGGAGCCTCGATCTCCTCCGGGACTACGGGCGCTTCATCGAGCTCGGCATGCGCGACTACGAGGCCGATCGGCGGATCGGGCTCCGGCCCTTCCTGCGCAAGCTGACCTTCGCGCTCGTCGACCTCCGCGGGATGATCGTGGAGCGGCCCGACCACACGCGCGCGCTCTTCGAGGAGGTCATGGCGCTCTTCGAGGCCGGCGAGCTCAAGCCGCTCCCGCGCCGCGTCCTGCCGATCGCGGACGCGAGCCAGGCCTTCGCGCTCATGGCGCGCGCCGAGCACATCGGCAAGGTCATCCTCTCGCTCGACGGCGCAAAGGACGCGCCGATCGCCCCTGCCCGCAGCGAGGAGCAGCGCATCATGGGAGACGCCACGTACCTCATCACGGGCGGCCTCGGAGGCATCGGCTTGCGCCTCGCGGCGTGGCTCGTGGCGAGGGGGGCTCGCCACCTCGTCCTCCTCGGGCGGAGCTCCGCCTCGGAGCAGGCCGAGGAGGCGCTCGCCGCGCTCCGCGCGGCGGGGGCCGAGGTGCGCGTCGCCCGCGCCGACGTCGCCGTTCGGACCGAGCTCGACGCGGTGCTCGACGACATCGATCGCTCGATGCCAGAGCTCCGGGGCGTCATCCACGCCGCGGGGCTCCTCGACGACGGCGCGATCGCTCGGCTCCGCTACGAGCGCGTGGAGCGCGTGATGGCGCCGAAGGTCCTCGGCGCGTGGAACCTGCACGAGCTCACGCGGACCCGGCCGCTGGATCTCTTCGTGCTCTGCTCTTCGGCCACCGCGCTGCTCGGCTCGCCGGGGCAGGCGAGCTACACCGCGGCCAACGCGTTCCTCGACGCACTCGCGCACCACCGGCGCGCGCTCGCGCTGCCGGCGACGGCGATCAACTGGGGCACCTGGAGGGAGGTCGGGCTCGCCGCGGCCCAGGAGAACCGGGGCGAGCGGCTCGCCTCGCGCGGCCTCGATGGGCTCGCGCCCGACGAGGGCGTCGAGACCTTTGCGCGCATCCTCTCGCAGGGCGCCGCCCAGCGCGCTGCCATGCGCTTTCACCCGCGCCGCTGGCAGGAGTTCCACCTCGCCGCGGCGCGCTCGCCCTTCCTCGCGGAGCTCGCGGGCGACCTGGCCGGTCAGGCGGACCCGCGGGGCGCCGCTGGATCCATCCGATCGCAGATCGCCTCCGCGCCTCCGGGAGAGCGCCGGGCCGCGCTGGAGGCGCACCTCAGGGATCAGATCGCCCGGGTGCTGCGCTGCGAGCCGTCGCGCGTGGGCGCGGGCACCCCGCTCCAGCAGGCCGGGCTCGACTCGCTCACGGCGATGGAGCTCAGGAACCGGCTCGAAGCGAGCCTCGGCGTCTCGCTGACCGCCACGCTGATCTGGCGGCATCCGACGGTGGTCGACCTCTCGGAGTACCTCGCCTCCGCGATGGACATCCCGCTCGGCGCCGCCGCCGAGCCCGCGCTCCCGCCCGTCCCCGAGCCGTCCCCGGCGGCGGCCGCGTTGACCGATGACGGCGCGCAGAAGATCGCGAAGGTGCTGCGCGCGCTCAAGAAGCTCTCGGCGAGCCGCCGAGGCCCTTCGGAAGAGGGCGGAACGGACCGGTAGGCAGCGCATGAAAGAAGAATTGTCCGAAGCCATGCAGGCGGTTTCCGAGCTCGTCGCGGAGCTCTCGCCCGACGAGCGCGCGGTGCTCTCGTCGCTGCTCGCACCTCGGCCGGAGCCGATCGCCATCGTGGGCATCGGCTGCCGTCTCCCCGGGGGCGCGGGCGACCCGGCGTCCTTCTGGCGCCTGCTCGCGGAGCGGGGCGATGCGGTCCGCGAGATCCCGGCCGATCGCTGGGACGTCGATGCCTTCTACGACCCCGACCCGGACGCTCCCGGGAAGATGTACACGCGCTACGGCGCGTTCCTCGACCGCGTCGACGGGTTCGACCCCCGGTTCTTCGAGATCACGCCGCGCGAGGCCGCGCGCATGGACCCGCAGCAGCGGCTCTTGCTCGAGGTCGCGTGGGAGGCGCTGGAAGACGCAGGGCAGCCTCCGGACGGGCTGCGCAGGAGCCGGACGGGCGTCTTCGTCGGCGGCAGCTGGCGCGACTACGAGCTCTTGCACACGCGGGGCGGGGGCCTCGCCCAGGTCGACCCCCACACGCTGACGGGCGATCTCGCGAGCGTCCTCGCGGGCCGCGTCTCGTACACGCTCGGGCTCGAGGGCCCCAGCATGATGGTGGACACGGCGTGCTCCTCCTCGCTCGTCGCGATCCACCTCGCGTGCGAGAGCCTGCGGGGCGACAGGTGCAACCTCGCGCTCGCGGGCGGCGCGAGCCTCATCCTTGCGCCCGACGGCTTCGTGAAGCTCTCGAAGATGCGGGCGCTCTCGCCCGACGGCCGCTGCCGGACGTTCGACGTCCGCGCGAGCGGGTTCGCGCGCGGCGAGGGGGTCGGGGTGCTCGTCCTCAAACGCCTCTCCGACGCGCAGCGCGCGGGGGATCGCATCTGGGCCGTCATCCGCGGCTCGGCGGTCAACCACGACGGCCGCAGCGCGGGCCTGAGCGCCCCGAGCAGCCTCGCCCAGCGCGGCGTGATCCGTGCGGCGCTCGAGGCCGCCGGCGTCTCACCCTCCGAGGTCGGGTACATCGAGGCGCACGGCACGGGCACCCCGCTCGGCGATCCGATCGAGATGGAGGTGCTCAAGGACATCTTCGGAGACCCGCGCCCGGATGGATCGGTCTGCGTGGTCGGCTCCGTCAAGACGAACATCGGTCACCTCGAGGCTGCCGCGGGCGTCGCGGGCGTCATCAAGTCGGTCCTCGCGCTCCGGCACGGCGTCATCCCGGCCCACCTGCACTGGACGCAGCTCAACCCGCGCATCTCGCTGGAGGGCACGCCGCTCGTCATCCCTGTCGAGGCGCGGTCCTGGCCGCGCGGCGGCGCGGAGCGCATCGCGGGGGTCAGCTCGTTCGGCATCAGCGGCACGAACGCGCACGTCGTCCTGGCCGAGGCGCCCGAGCCCGAGCGAAGGCCCGAGGGCCAGCGCCAAGGCCACCAGGTCGTCACGCTGTCGGCGAAGACGGAAGCCGCGCTCGGGGAGCTCGCGGCCCGCTACGCGGCGGCGCTCTCGGCCGACGCCTCGATCGAGCTCTCGGACGTGGCCTTCACGGCGAACCTCGGCCGGGCGCGGCACGCGTTCCGCGCCGCGATCGTCGCCGGCTCGACGGCGGAGGCCGCGCCGCTCCTTGCAGCGTTTTCCCGGGGAGATCGGCCGGCGGGCGTCCTTTCTGGCGAGGCGACCGCGCGCCCCAAGGTGGCGTTCGTGCTCTCCGGCCGCGCCGGTGACCGGGCCGGCTTCGGTCAGCACCTCTACGACACGGAGCCGGCGTTCCGCGAGGCGCTCGACCGCTGCGACCAGCTCTTCCGGCCGTTGCTCGACGGCTCGGTGCTCCGCGCCTTGCTCCCTCCTGCGGGCGCCCCGTCGGCGTTTCCGGCGGGCAGGTACGAGCGCCCTGCGGTATTCGCGCTCGAGGTGGCCTTCTGCGCGCTGTGGCGCGCCTTTGGCGTCGAGCCGGACCTCGTGATGGGGTGCGGCATCGGCGAGCTCACGGCGGCGTATGTGGCCGGAGCGCTGTCGCTCGAGCAGGCCGCCGCGCTCGCGGCTGGCCGCGAGCCGCGCGAGCCGCCGAACGACGCGCGTCCACCGGCGCGCATCGGGATCGTGTCGTGCTCGATCGGCCGGTTGATGAGGCCCGACGAGGTGTCGGATCGCGCCACATGGGCTCGCATCCAGCGCGGCGCCGCGGAGCTCGAGGTCGGCGTGCAGGCGCTTCACGCCGAGGGGTGCGGGATCTTCGTGGCGCTCGGGCCGGCAGGCGGCCTGCATCCAGCCGCCCCCGCGGTCTGGATCCCCACGGTCGTGGCCTCTGGGGACGAGGTGGTGCCTTTGCTGCACGGCCTTGCGGCGCTCAGCGTACGGGGCGTCCAGGTGGACTGGGCGAAGCTCCACGAGCGTCGCCTTGGCCGGCGCATCGGCCTGCCCACGTACCCGTTCCAGCGCGAGTCCTTGTGGCTGCCGGTGCGCCGGCTCTCCGGGGGAGATGCGCGGCGGCTCCTGCCGCGAGCGGGCGCAGAAGCGGGGGATCCGCTCCTCGGCGAGCGCGTCGCCTCGCCGATGTCTGCGCTCCAGTTCGAGGCCCGCGTGGCCGCTTCCTCGATGCCCTTGCTGAGGATGGAGTCGCGCCCGGGTTCAAAGGAACCCACGGCGTCCCACCCCACGTCGACGCATCCGCTGCCCGAGGAGCCCATGCTCGTCCCCGTGGCGCTCCACCTCGGGCGGCTCCTGGCTGCGTCGACGCAGGCGCTCGGGTGCGAGGCGGTCCTGCTCGAGGACCTCGCGTTCCCGGAGCCGATGCTCCTGCGCCGGCGTGACGAGGAGCGCATCAGCCATCTCACCCTCGTACCGGAGCCAACCGGGGCGTTCTTTTCCGTGTCGATCGCCAGCATCCCCGGCGACAGCCCGCCCGATCGCGCCCGCTGGACGACGCACGCGACGGGGAAGCTCCGTGACATCGAGGCGGGACCGGCCCCGGCCGCCATGAGGCCGGAGGCGATCGGCGGGGGTGCCGCGGCGGTCGTGGACCGAGACGGCTTCAATGCCCGCCTCGAAGCGAGCGGCCATCGACCCCTCGGGGCAGCCCGCTGGGTGGAGCGCGCCGCCCTGGGACCTGACGGCGTGCGCGCGGAGATAGCGATCCCTGACGGCAAGGAGGGTGTGGCCGTTCCGCTCTCCGTCGCTCTGCTGCACGCCGCCCTGGAGGTCGTCCTGGCGGCGGCGCTGGCGCATCCGGCCCCCGAGGGCGCGCTGCCCGTGCCGCTTTCGCTGTCCTCGCTTCGCTATGCGCGAGCGCGCCGAGGGGAGGGCCCATGGACCTGCGCTGCGCGTGTGGTCCCGGGCGCCCCGGGCGATCCGTTGACCGTCGCGTGGACGCTGCGCGACAGCGCTGGCCGAGCCGTCGCCGACGCGGTGGGGCTCGCGATCGGCTGGCGCTCGCGATCGGACCTCCTGGGTCAGCTCACCGCGCGCCAGGCCGAGCTCCTGTACGAGCTCTCGTGGCGCCCGAAGCCGCAGGAGTCGGACCGATCCGTGCGGGCTCCTGCTCGCTGGATCCTCCTCGCGGGCGGCTCCGAGCTCGGGCGGGGCCTTGCGGCGCGTCTCGAGCAGCAGGGCGGAGCGCCGATCCTCGTGCGAGCCGAGGCCGGCGGCGAGCGCGACGCCCCGCTCGCCGAGGTTCTTCGCCTGCTCGAAGTGGATGACGGACCTTCTGGCGTGCCGGTGGCCGGCATCGTCGATCTTCGAGCGGCGGACGACGCTCCCCTGGGCGGGCAGCGCGCGTCCGGCGACCACGCCGATCCGCGCCTTTGCGACAGCGTGCTGCGGCTTGCGCGCGCTCTCGCGAACCGAAAGGGCCGCGCCGGGACCGGCGCGCCGCCGCGGCTGTGGCTCGCGACCCGGGGTGCGCAGGCGGTGCAGGTGGAAGGGGACGGCGAACGCCGATCCCCGACCCATGTGGAAGGGGACGGCGAACGCCGATCCCCGACCGACGTAGAAGCCGCGCGCGGCTTCGCAGGGGCCCCGCTCTGGGGGCTTGGCCGTGTGCTCGCCGCCGAGCACCCCGACCTCTCGGGTGGGCTCATCGACCTCGATCCGGCGAGGCCGCCCGCGGAGGCCTCGATGCTCGCCGATCACCTGCTCGGGGCAGACGTCGAGCCGGAGATCGCCTTCCGCGGCGGGGCCCGTTACCAGCCGCGCGTGGCCCGCTGCCCAGGCCTCGCCGGCGCGGGCGAGCCCACCGCGTTGCGCGCCGGAGCGACCTACCTGATCACCGGCGGCCTGGGCGCGCTCGGGCTTGTCTGGGCGGGGTGGATGGTGTGCCGCGGCGCCCGTCACATCGTCCTCGTGAGCCGGCGTTCGCCGGGCCCCGAGGCGCAGGCTGCGCTCTCGGGGCTGCGCGCAAGCGGCGCGCGCGTCCACGTGGTGCAGGCGGACGTCGCGAAGCGGGACGACGTGGCGGCCCTCTTTCGGCGCATCGATGCGATGCCGCCGCTTGCCGGCATCGTCCACGCGGCGGGCGTGAACGAGGACGCGGTCCTGACCAACACCGACGCGGCGTCGTTCGACCGTGTCCTCGCGCCCAAGGTGCGTGGCAGCGAGAACCTCTGGGCGGAGGCGCGCGGCCGCGAGCTCGACTTCTTCGTCTTTTTCTCGTCGGTGTCGGCCTTGCTCGGCAACCCCGGGCAGGCCGCCTATGCCGCCGCGAACGCCTTTCAGGACGCCTTCGCGGCTCATCTTCGCGCGCAGGGCGCCCCGGCGCTCAGCATCGCCTGGGGGCCGTTCGCGGGCGCCGGCATGGCGCGGGACGTCCTCGATGCGCTCGGCAGGCGCTGGGGTCTCTCGGGCCTTGCGCCCGACGAGGCGCTCACCCTCTTCGAGCACATGCTGCGATCGAATCGCGCCCACCTCATCGCGATGGACCTGGATCCCGTACGGCTCTCGAAGCGCGCCGCCGAAGCGGCCCTGCCCGTCCTCTTCGCCGGCATCGCCGCCCCTGCGGAGCTGCCCGAGGCCGAGAGCCCGCGCGGGGAGGACGACCTCGCGCGGCGTATCCTCCGGAGCTCCCCGGACGAGCGCATGGGCATGTTGATTCACGAGATCACCGCCGTCGCGCAGGGCATCATGGGGCTCGATCAAGGCTTGTCGTTGAACCCCAATCAGCGCCTGGACGAGCTCGGGATGGACTCGATGCTCGCGATCGAGGTGGTGCAGGGGCTCAGTCAGGCGTTCGGCATGACGCTGCCGGTGACGATGGCGATGGATCACCCGACCGTCGCCGCGATGGCCCGTTACCTCGAGCGCGAGCTCGGCGTCCTGGCGTAGCGGGCGCGGGCGCATCGCACAGGAGAGGTCTTGGCAAATCGTGTCCATTCAGAGCGCGGCCCCTCTTTTCGACGGAGTTCGATGGAGGTCCGACGGAGGTTCCCTTGCCGCACAGCGTGAAAGCTTGGTTCCTTTATCCGGGTACGGGGACGGACATCGGAGAGCTCGCGGAGCTGGTCCAGGAGGATTTCGATCTCCGCGACATCGCCAGCTCCGAGGTCCTGGCAGAGCCGCTGTTCGGGTGCTGGGAGGGCAACATGAACCATGCGCTCTCTCGCAAGCCCGTCGACATCTGCAAGCAGCGCGGCGAGCCCCGGGTGATCATCGGAAACACCGGCGTGGTCCGCGTGCTCGAGGTCGGCTCGGGCGTCGAGGGGCTCGAGCCTGGTGATGTCGGCATCATCTTCTGCGCCTCGGTGGTCGACGCGTGGGGCTACCCCGAGAAGGCGATGGCGTACGACGCGCCGGGCACCATGGGCTGCCTCGCGACGAGGATGATCCTGCGGCCGCACGAGATCATCCGCCTCCCGGACGACACCCGTCATTCGCTGCCCCAGTGGGCGGCGTTCTCGGGGCGCTACGTGACGGCGTGGTCGAACTGGGTGCAGGCCCATGGCTCGTTCCGTCTCCAGGTCCCGCGCGAAGAGCTCCCGTCGCCGCACGTCTGGGGCTGGGGCGGGGGCACGACGCTCGCGGAGCTGGATCTCGCGCGGCGGCACGGGTGCACCACCGTGATGCTCTCCGGCAACGACAGGCGTCTCGAGCTCATCCGGAAGACGGGCGTGACGGCCCTCGATCGCCGCCAGTTCGGGGAGCTCAGCTACGATGAGCGCCGGTTCGTGACCGACGCGGCCTACCGCCGATCGTACCTCGAGGCCGAGGGCAGGTTCCTGGAGGAGGTGGAGCGGCGCACGGCCGGGACGAAGGTGCAGATCTTCATCGACTACATCGGCACGCCGGTCTTCCGTGCGACGCTGAAGGCGCTCGGGCGCCAGGGGGTGATCACCAGCGCTGGGTGGAAGGAGGGGATGGTCCTCTCCATGCTTCGCGCGTCGGAGTGCATCGCGCGTCACCAGCACGTCAACACGCACTACGCGCGCTACCCCCAGGGCGTGGAGGCGGTCGCGTACGCAGAGGCCGAGGGCTGGATGCCCGAGGTCGACGAGCGAATCTACGGCTTCGACGAGGTCCCCGAGCTCGCCCGGCGGTTCTCCGAAGGCGACGTCGGCTTCTATCCGATCTTCTCCATCAACGCGCGTTGAACGTGGATTTCGCGTCCAGGGGCATGCGTGGGCCGATCACCGCACGCGCCTGCGCGATGGGGCCCCGACACCAGCGCTGGCATCGCCCCTTCGGGTTCGGTGCCATCGCCGGCGTGACGGAGGCGCCCGGCGCCTTCGCCGCTTGCAACCGGTCCGCGCTACCCCGGTCAACCCTGTGGGCGACGGGCGCCGAGCGGAAACGCGGTGTGCCTCCGAACCAAAGGGCACGACGACCTCAGGAAGAATTCGTGGGCTTCTCTTCCTGCCTTCCCGCCTTCCTATTGATTCTCTCTGGCTCTCAACCTGATTTCAACGCGCCGCGACGATCTCGTGCCTGAGTGGAATCTTCTACTCCGCGAGTTCGGCGTCGGGGGTCCGTTCCATCTCCGCAGGGCTGGTGGGCCCCGCAGCTTTCACGCGCTTGAAGGGCCGGATCCCGCCCGACGAGACGAGGCTGTACTCGGCGCCCCTCGCTGTCCCGGCTCTCGCCACGCGGCCGCGAGCCACGAGCGCGCGAAGCGCGACGTACACGCTCCCGTTCGGTAGCCCGCTGCGCGTGGCGATCTCCGTCGCCGTCCCTCGCACGAGGGACCGCACAGTTTCGAGCACCACGGCCTCCCGATCGCTCGTCGAGGCTCCCGTCGCGGTGATCGTGCCAGCCGTGGCTCGGTCCGCGCCGGATGCCGGTGCCGA
Source organism: Sorangium sp. So ce693 (assembly GCF_051521375.1). Classification (NCBI taxonomy): domain Bacteria; kingdom Pseudomonadati; phylum Myxococcota; order Polyangiales; family Polyangiaceae; genus Sorangium; species Sorangium sp. So ce693. Next base: position 6,150,640 of record NZ_CP150347.1, on the reverse strand, counting down.
GGTCCTCCTCGCGGACGGTGCCGAGGTCCTCCCCGCGGACGGTGCCGAGGTCCTCCCCGCGGACGGTGCCGAGGTCCTCCCCGCGGACGGTGCCGTCGTCGAGGAGCTTGACGCACCCGAGAGCGCGCCCTGCTTCCCGCTCCTCGTAGGCCTCGCCACGCTCCTTTTGGCGCGCGCGGGCGCCTTCCGGGGCTTCGGACGGCGCTCCGAGGAGGCGTTCGTCGCTGGCCGTTCCAGATCGGCCAGCATCGTCGTCACCGTCCGGTGCGCTGCGGCGCGGTGCTCGTCCTGAACCCGTTCGACCAGGCTCAGGATGTCCTTGACGAAGCGGTCCACCCGCTCCTTGATCGCGTCCGAGGCGTTCATCGGGGGCGCCGTAGTAGCACGAACGCTCCGACAGTCGAGAGCTTGCAAGCAGGCTGGGCCGGTCTGGGCAACCGGTGGCGTCGACCACGTGAGCGAGGACCCGGATCCCGAAGGCCATCCGCGCGCCGCGCCGGCATGTCTTCGGCAACGTCGAGCGCGCTCTCGGGTCAGCCCCGCCGAGCGGACTCGCCAGGCGTGCGGGAACGAGCGTCCGGTCGAATGCCTCTGCCGCGCGCCTCCCGGCACCCGCTCACGCCATGGGGGCGAAGGGAGCGGGGAGGGCCTTCCGGGCATTCCGAAGATCACGAGCCCAGGGCCCGCGCAGCGCGTGTCCGGCAATGCGGTGTTGAACGTAGAGGTGCTTGCCCCCCGGATCTCTCGCCGGCGACGTTCACCCGGGGCTGGCTCGCTGGCGCCGATCGCGGGCCGCCTGGGCAATGGCAGCGCCCTGAGCCTTGCCGTGGGAGTTCGCGGATCGACACCGGCGTCGGGCCCGGTCGGGGAGCTACCCCGCAGGACGCCGCGGGCGACCGGCCTCTACCGTTGACACCGCATGGGCGGTGCAGGAGGATGAGCTGACGCAGCGACCGTGAAGGCATCGCACAAGCCCAGTCGCTGCCTCGTCGTCTCGCCCTGTTCAATCGTTGACGGCGGATAAATCGGATGAAGACAGACGCGGTGTCGTGAGGGGGCGCGCGGCACGATGGGGGTGGGGGGAGGATCACCAAGGGGCAGCAGACGGATGACGCCCATGGGCGAGCGTGGCATTCGGCTCTTCCTTAACAGCGGTCGTGACTCTCGCTCCTATGCGAGCGTTGGAGTCAGCATTGCATGCAAAATACATCTCGACCGCAGGTGGACAGCAGCGCTCCCCAGCCTCTCACCGGGCGCACCCGGCGGAAGATCGTGCGTGCGCTCGTCCGCGCCGAGCCCCGGTCCAACGGGGCGGGGCCGCCGCGGCTGGGGGTGATCGTGCCGGGCATCGGCGCGGCGATCGCGCTGCTGGCCGACCCGACCGAGCTCCAGCGCGCAGGCCACGAGGCGCTTGGTGATGTATTTACCCTATCGCTGTTCGGGCTGCCTCTCACGTTCGTCGGCGGCAAGGACGCCGCAGAGCGCTTCATCGACGCGGGCGAAGAGCTGAACCTCGTGGACGCGTACCGGCGGCTCGCCGGCAGGATCCTCGGCGAAGACCTCTTCGTCGAGGTCCAGCCCCACGTGCTCCGCGCGCTCTCCGGCGCGTCCGTGCGTCGCCAGAGCGGCCCTCTCGCGGATTTCACGGCGCGGTTCCTGCGCGCGCGGCTCGCCGGCGTCGGCGAGATCGACGCGCTCGCGCTCGCCAACGACCTCGTGCTGCACATGGCTTGCCGGTTCGTGTGCGGCGACGCCATCTCCGAGGCGCTGTGCGACGAACTCGCGCGCCAGTTCCACATCCTCGAGAGCGAGCTGAACCTCACGGGCTTCTTTCTGCCCATCGAGACGCCCTCGGCGAGGCGCCGCAAGCAGGCGCGGGAGCGCATCCTCTCGATCTTCACGAGCGAGGTGCGGCGCGTGGCGGCCGAGGGCGGCGCCGATCCGGAAGGTTACCTCCACGCGGTCATCAAGAGCTCCCTCGGGGACGAGCCCACGGCCGCGACGCCCGAGCAGCTCCGCAATGCGGCGCTCGCCGTGATGGGCGCGGTGCTCGGCGCGCACACGAACACGGCCATGAGCCTCGCCGCGAGCCTGTCGGAGCTGCTGGAGCACCCGCGGGCGCTCGCGGCGGTGCTCGAGGAGCAATCTCGCGCCCTCCAGGATGGGCAAGCCCTCGATCTCGGCGCGCTCTGCCGCATGCCGGTGTTGCTCCGCTCGATCAACGAGTCGCTGCGTCTCCATGGCAACGGCGGCCTCTGGCGGCTCTCGCGGAGGCCGGTGGAGCTGGGCGGCCACGTGATCCCGGCCGGCAGCCTCATCGGGATGTCGATGGGGCTTGTCAACGGCGACTCGTCCTTCTACCACGATCCGGCTCGCTACGAGCCCGAGCGGTATTGCGACATGAAGACGGACGCCTTCCAGAGCCCGGCAGTCAAGGATCGGCGGTTTGGCGCGTTCGGGCTCGGCCATCACCTCTGTCCTGGCCGGACGCTCGCCTACACGATGTTGGGAATTGCGCTCACCGTGCTCCTGCGCGACTTCCGGATCGAGGTGCTTCGCCGGCCGCGCGCATGGCTCGACCTCATGATGGGCGGCATGGCACGCCCGATCGGTCAGCTCCGTATCCATCTGACGCCTGCGCGCTGCGCGCCCGCAGGCGTGATCCAGCGCTCGAGTGCAGTGAACGGTGAGGTCGGTTTACCATGACCCATCAAGTAGGCGACCCCCTGGACGTTGGCTTCATGCAGCTCGCCGTGGACGCCGCGAGCGACACCCTGCGCGCCGGCAACATGCCGTTCGGCGCGGTGCTCGTGCAAGGCGGTCAGGTGCTCCAGGTGAGCAGCAACCAGCGGCGCACTGCCAACGCTGGGCAGGGAGACTGCACCGCACACGCCGAGGTGGTGTTGATCCGTGAAGCGACCGCGGCGCACGGCCCGGAAGCGCTCGAGGGTGGCACCGTGTACGCCAGCGGGGAGCCTTGCGCCATGTGCTCGGGGGCGTTGTTCTGGGCGGGGGTGAGCCGCATCGTCTACGCAGCCAGCACGCAGGACATCATCGCGGCGCTCGGCGGGCGGGCGCTGCCGGTGCGCTGCCACGAGGTGCTTGCGAACGCCTCGCCCGCCGTGCGCGTGGACGGGCCGGTCCTGCGAGAGGCCGCCGTGGCGCTCCTGCGAAGCGCCGTGGAGCGTTCTTAGCCCGCTCCGCGTCCCGACGGGCCATCACCCCGCCCGCGCGGCGCCCTTGCCGATCTCCACGATCCGCGCCGCCAGCCGTTCGGCCGCCGGAGGCAGCTCGGCGCCGCGGCGGGTGACGAGCCGATAACACACGGTCCCCAGCTCGGGCACGGGCCGCAGGATCACCCCGCGCGGCGGCGCGCAGATGCCGTTCACGACGGCGACGCCGAGGCCGAGCGCCGCGAACTGGAGCATGAGCGGCCAGCCGTCGGCCTCGATGGGCGGATCGACCTCGTGGCCGAGGCGCGCGATGGCGCGGCCGATCAGATCGCGGTGCGATCGGCCCGCGGGGGGCAGCACGAGGCGCTCGCCCGCGAGATCCATGAGGCGCAGCGAGCGGCGGCGCGCGAGGCGGTGGCGGCGCGGCATGGCCACGCAGAGCGGCGTGCGCAGCACGTCGCGCGCAACGAGCTCGGGCGGCACGAGATCGAGCACGCCGACCGCCAGGTGCGCCTCGCCCGCGCGCACGGCCGCGCAGGCCGACGGCGCGCCCAGCGTGAGCAGGCGGAGGCTCGCCTCCTCGGCGGCGAAGCGCGCCAGGGCCGGGCCGAGCAGGTAGAGGAAGGCGCCCTCGCCGGCGGCGAGCGTGACCGACTCGCGCTGCGGCTCGCCGCGGAGATCCCGCGCGAACGCCTCGGCCCGCGCGACCGCGTCGCGGGCGTGCGCGGCCACGCGCAGGCCGCGATCGGTGAGGCGGATCTGCTTGCCCGCGCGCTCGTAGAGCGGCGTCCCGAGCTCGTCGCCGAGCCGGCGCACCCGCTCGAAGAGCGCCGGCTGCGAGAGCCCCACGCGCCGCGCGGCGTGCGTGAAATTGAGGGTGTCGGCGAAGGCCACGAAGGCGCGGAGGAGGTCGCCGTCGAGTATCGGTCCAGCCGATGGCATATCCGATCATTCTAGTCGACGTCGATGGTCCGGTCCCCCAGATCGAGCGTCGAAGGAGGCCGCCATGAACGCTTCGAATCCCGTCGTTCTCCGAGACAGCCACGCCTGGTGGGAGGCCGTGAAGAAGGATCCGGAGGCGCTCGTCGCCTGGCTGCTGGATCAATACCGCGGCGAGGCCACCGCGGCCGGCCGCATCGAGATGCTGCGCGACGCGTTCGCCGAGCCCGGAACGCGCGCGCACCGGATCCTCGGCGTCATCGCCGGGCAGGAGCGCCGCCACGCCGTCTGGGTGGGGGACCTGCTCACCGCCCGCGGCATCGAGCCGAAGATCGGCGCGAAGCGCGAGCGTTACTGGAAGGAGACCCTCGATATCGTCCGCGATCTCGAGACCGGGTGCGCGGTGGGCGCGCACTCCGAGCGCATGCGCCTCGAGCGCATCGAGGTCATCGCGGCCGACCCGGAGGCGCCCCCCGACGTGCGCGCGGTGTTCGAGCGCATCCTGCCCGAGGAGCGCTTCCACGCGCGCGCCTTCGCGGAGCTCGCCGGCGCGGAGGCGCTGGCGACGACGCAGGGCGCGCACGATCTCGGCCGCCGCGCGCTCGGCCTCGCGCCGTGATCCGCGCCGCGGCTCGTTCACGGCGGCCCCACCAGCTCGGCCGTCACGCAGCGCGCGGGGCGAGCGCGACGTATCCGCTCAGAATGCGATCGTGGAGTACGGGCAGCGCTTCTTGATCTCGTCCACATCGCACGCCTGAGGTGGCATGCAGTTGAACGAGGGCGGGCAGCTCGGGTCCTGCTCGCAGCCGCAGCCGCACTCGTTGGAGACGTAGGTCAGGCCTCCGGTGCAGGCGAAGTCGATGAGCGCGCACTCCTCCGGGCTGGTGCTCACGTACTGGCGCCACCACTCGCTCGACGCGTCGCAGCCGCAAGCGCGCTCGGTGCACGCCACGCCCCCGCCGGCGGTGCAGGTGCAGGTGTTGCAGCCGTCGAGGGAGGGGAAGCTGTCGCCCTGCTTGTACTTCACACCTCCGTAGGTGCAGGACTCCAGACAGCCCTTCTCCGTGCATGCGACGCTGCCATCCTCGCTGCACGAGCAGGTGTTGCAGCCGTCGAGAGCAGGGAAGCTGTCGCCCGGCCTGTACTCCACGCCTCCATACGTGCAGCCTTCCGGGCAAGCCACGTCCGTGCACACGATTTCGCCGTCCGCGTTGCACGTGCAGCTGTTGCAGCCGTCGTCCGGTGGGACCGGCGCCCCCGCCGCGTAACCGATGCCGTCTCGTTCACAGCCGTGACACGCGATCTTGGTACAGCCGACGTTCCCGGAGCCCGAGGGATCGCAGGTGCAGGTGTTGCACCCGTCGGACGCCGGGAACGACTCACCGGGCGGGTAGGCGAGCCCGTCGTAAATGCAGCCTCCGGTGCAGTCGATCAGCGTGCAGGCGACGTTCCCGTCCTCCATGCAGAAGCAGCTATTGCAGCCGTCCCCGGCAGGGAACGACTCGCCCGGCGCGTGCGTGACCCCTCCCCAGGTGCAGTCGGAGGTGCAAATCATATCGGTGCAGGCGACGTTCCCGTCCTCCGTGCAGGAGCAGCTGTTGCACCCTTCCTTGTCACGAAATTCGTCGCCGGGGCTGTACTCGACGCCGTCGTACTCACAGGTCGTCCAGCCGATCGGCCCGCAGCCCGCGAGCGCGCCAGAAAGGGCGATCGCGAGCGAGAACACGGGGCCCAATCGAAACCAGGTTGGTCGTAGGTCTGTCATTGGATTCGCTCCTGTGCCAAAGAGTGCCAGGGCCGCGCGCGGGAGGATCCCGACAAAACCGCGCGGTTTGATGCAAGACAGCGTTCAAGGAAAACCTGTGCCAGGTGCGTCGAGCGCCACGCGTTCCGACGCACGCGCGAGTTCGTCGGCAAGAGTAGGGGCTTGTACTGTAGCGGATGTTCGTCTAATATAACGGATATGGCTCCTCTGCGCCCCATCCCTGCTGGCCTGCTCCGCGCCGCGTTGCGTGCGGTCCTCCTCTTCGCCCTGCTGGTGTCGTGCGGCGCGGCGGGCTGCTCGCGCGACGACGCTTCGCGTGCCTCCGACGCCGGATCTGGGAGCGAGTTCGAGACGCTCGAGCTCCGCTATCAGGGCAACAACGGCACGGTGTCGCCGATCGAGCTCGCGGAAGATCTCGGTTACCTCGCGCCGATCCGCCTGCAGTTCGTCGGCAGCACGGTGAGCGGCCCCCAGAGCGTGCAGGCCGTGGTCACCGGCGACACCGACTTCGGCGGCGCCTTCAACGGCGCCATCATCAAGCTGATCGCGGCCAAGGCGCCCATCATCGCCGTCGCGGGCTACTACGGTGTCGACGAGCAACGCCAGAGCGGCTTCTACGTGCTGAACGACAGCCCGCTGCGCACCGCGCGCGATCTGCTGGACAAGACGATCTCCATGAACACCCTCGGCGCCCACAGCGAGTTCATGGTCAAGGAGTTTCTGTCGCGAGGCCAGCTCACGCCGGAGGAAGCCCGGCGCGTCACGCTGCTCGTCATTCCCCCGGTGAACGGCGAGCAGCTGCTCCGCGAAAAGCAGGTCGACGTGGCGACGCTCGGTGACATCTACCGCGATCGCGCGCTCGAGCGCGGCGGCATCCGTTCGCTGTTCTCGGACTATGAGCTCTACGGCAAGTTCACCGCGGGCAGCTACGTGATGAAGACGAGCTTCATCAAGGAAAACCCCAAGACCGCGCGGCGCTTCGTCGAGGCGACGGCCAAGGCCATCGAGTGGGCCCGGGACACCCCGCGCGAGACGGTGGTGGCGCGCTGCATCGCGCTGATGAAAAAGCGCGGCCGGAACGAGGAGGACTCGGCCATCAAGTTCTGGCGCAGCTACGGCGTCGCCGGCAAGGGCGGCCTGATCACGGAGCGCGATTTTCAAGTATGGATCGACTGGATGGTCAAGAGCGGCGAGCTCAAGCCGGGGGAGATCGCCCTGAGCCGCGTCTACACGAACGAGCTCAACCCCTACGCGAACGACCAGGCCGCGAAATAGGCGACGTCGGTCGCCGAGGGGATGGCCTGGCGTGCGCCGTTGCTCAAGACAGCGGCGCGGAGCGCCGGACGAAGGCGTCGATCAAACGGCGCGCGATGCTGACCTTGGGTGGGAGGTCGGGCAGCTGCTCGCGCGAGAACCAGTCGGCTTCGACGATCTCGTGGCCGTCCGGCGTGAGCGCGCCGCCGGCATACGTGGCCGAGAAGCCGATCATCAGCGAGCGGCCGAACGGCCACGGCTGGCTGTCGAAGTACTTCAGATCTCGGATCTGAACGCCGACCTCCTCGCCGACTTCGCGCGCAGCCGCTTGCTCGAGCGACTCGCCGATCTCCACGAAGCCCGCCACCGCGCTGAAGCGCCCGGGCGGAAAGCGCGCGCTGCGCGCCAAGAGCACGCGATCGTCGCGCTCCACCAGCACGATCACGGCGGGCGCGATCCGCGGGTGCACGCTCAGCCCACAGCTCGGGCAGCGCCGCGTCTGCTCACCGACGCTGAGTTCGCGCCCGTCCGAGGCCGCGGCGTCCTGTTGGGTGGCCGTTCCGCAGCGCCCGCAGTAGCGGTGCGTCTCGTCGAACTCGACCCCAGCGAGCGCGCGCCCCAGGATGTGCAACGTGGGCTCGGGCAGCTCGGAGAAGAGGGAGCGGACCGAGGCGAACGCGAGCTCGGCCGGAAGCTCGACGCTGGGCCGAGCTCGCGCCGCGTACCAGCCGCGACCCTCGAACCTGCCGAGGAACACGGGTGGATCGGCGAACGCCTCGATGGTGTCGCGCCGGCCGAGGAACAGCCCGCCGGCGCGCTCCACGACCACCTCCAGCCCGCGCACGATCACCACGACATCTTCGTCGACCCTCATCGCGGGGCCAGGGTACCAGGCTCGCCGAGCGCCGCCAGCGCCGCGCACGACAGCGCGCGGCAGAAGCTCGGGTCGCCTCACCCGGCAGCTCCGCTTCGAGCTCCTGGCTGCGTCAGGGCAGCGTGCGGGGCTTCCAGAAACCTTCGAGCTTCTCCTCTCTCAGGACTTGATCGAGGAAGCTGCGGTCGACCCAGGGCTCGAAGTCGAACGTCGCGCGGATCAGGCCCAGGCGCTTGGCGTCGGCGATGCTCGTCTTGTAGCGAGCGATCACGTACGCGTCCACGAGCGGGCTGTCCCTGTCGCGCACCGACTCGCCGGCCCAGTCCTCCTTGAAGGCGGCGAACGGGACGCCGGAGCGCGACCAGACGCGGTATGCCGCGCTCAGGTCCTTCTCCTGATCCGCGAGCCACTTCGCTGCCAGGACGTACTGCCGCACCACGCGCTTGGTGATCTCGGGGTACTTTCGGATGAAGTCGTCCGAGCCGATGATGGTGCTGTTGCAGGTGTAGCGGGGGTCGCCCTTGGTCGAATAGATGATGCGCACGATGCCTTGATCGCGCTGGGCGAGCAGGTCAGGGCCGCCGATGGCGGCGTCGACGTCCTTGGTCGCCAGGGCCGCCTTGGTGGTAGCGTTGTCCATGTTGATGGCGCGGGTGTCGCGCTCGCTGAGCCCGTTGGCCTCCAGGATGCGCGCCGCCGAGAGCTGCAGGCAGGTGCCCTTGAACACCGCAAAGCGCTTGCCCTTGAGATCCTTGACGCTCTGGATCGGCGAGTCCGCGGGCACGGCGATGTACAGGTTGCTCTTCGGCCCGCTCGCGAGGATGCGCGTCTTCAGGCCGCCGGCGCGGCCGATGATCGACGGCAGATCGCCGAGCAGCGAGAAATCCGTCAACCCGTTGGCGTACGTCTCGTTCACCGCCGGTCCGGCGCCGCGCAGGAAGTTCCAGCGCACCGGCACCCCATCGCTCTTGAATTCACTCTCGAGCGCGCTGTTCAGGTTGAGCAGCGACCAGGCCGAGCCCCCCACCACCGGGCGATTGCCGACGCCCACGCCCGGGTTGGCGACGCGGATCTCGCTCGGTTTTTCTGCAGCCTGGGCGCTCAGCGCGATGACGAGCGGCGCGAGCACCAGGGCGAGCAGCTTGAACAGCTGTTTCATGCAAAGCTCCCTTCCGTTGGGCGTCCGTCGCGAACTATCGAACGGACGATTCGTCCACTATAACGGATGAGCTGTCCGAGCGAAAGTGGACATCGCGTGGTGACGTTCTTCTCTGGGGAGAGCGATGGTCGGAGGCGACGAGCTTGCCGCTCAAGCTGCGGAGGAGCTGCTGCTGGAGCAACAGTGGCGGCGAGGGGCTGCTCGAATCCGTGCACTGGCGCAACAGCAGAAGGCCGCTCCTGCGGCCCCAGGACCACCCTCCACGGCGGGAGACGGGCGCTCCGCGTCGCGGCACCTGGATTGCTATTACTGCCATGCCTGGACAAGCCGCCTCCTGTCGATCCAGGAGTTCCTGCCACAACCTCCCTCTTTGCCGCGCGAGCACGTCAGGTACGCCGCTCCAGGTCGAGCCCGACGCGCGACTGTCCGCTTCATGGCGCTCTTCCTGCTTCACCGCGCGCGACAGCGGCGACCGGCCTGCCTCGCGGCGGCGCGCGGGCGGGATGGCGGAACGCGCGCTGCCCCAGGGGAACCTCGGTGCTCACGCCGACGCGCGCAGGAGACGCACACAGCGCCGCGCTAGGCCAGGCCGATGACCCCAGCGGAGGAGCGTCGGCCATGCGTTGAGGGCGGTGGGCTGGGCGTCAATGGACCGGGCGTTGCACGCTTCGAGACCGACGCGCGGCGCGTTCATCGCAGGTCGGAGCCGGTCCATGCGAATTCTCGGGAGAACGTTGCTGTTCGCAGCCCTTGGCGCCTCGCTCCCGCTCGCTGGCGTGGCGCGCGCCGCAACGCCCTCGGGCGCGGCGCCCGGGTCCTCGTCCGCGGGAAGCTGGTCTCAAGGCTCCAAGGATCTCTTCGGCGCCGCGTACGAGAGCTACGACGAGGACCTGAAGTACTCGGCGCGCTCCGACACGGCCCCGATCAGCAATGTATGGTTCACCGGAGCGAGCGGCATCCTGACCGAGGTGTTCTGGCCGACGAACGATACCCCGCAGACGCGGGACAGCCAGCTGCTCGTCACGGCGGCCGACAGAGGCCTCTTCGAGGAGCGGCGAGACGCGCGGCGGAGCGTCCGCTGGATCGAGCGCGGCGTGCCGGCTTTCCGGGTGATCACGGAAGATCCGGGCGGCAGGTTCAGGATCGAGAAGATCATCTTCGCCGATCCCGACAGGGACGTGGTCCTGCAGCGCCTGAGGATCACCAGGAAAGTCGGAGGGCTCAGGTTCTTCGTCCTTCACAACCCCAGCGCGGGGAACACGCCGCTCGGTGACAGCGCGATGGCGAGCACCGGAGGCGCGCCGGGAGCGGGGCTGTTCGCCTGGCAAGGCCCCTTCGCCCAGGCCCTCGTGACCTCCATCCGCTGGCGCGACGCCACAGCCGGCTTCTCGGGGACCGAGAGCGACGGCTATCGGGACCTGCAGAACCACCGCACGTTGACCGCGCACTACCGCGACGCGAAAGACGGGGACGTCGTGCTGACCGGGGAGCTGGATCTCCCGCTCTCGCCCGGGGTCTGTGAGCTCACGCTGGCGCTCGGCTTCGGACGCGACATCGACGAGGCCCACCGCGCCGCCCAGGCGTCGCTCGGCGAGGACCCCGACGCGCTCCTCGACAGGTACCGCGCCCAGTGGCGCGCCTATCAGGCGTCCCTCCGCCCGCTCGGGAGCGCTTCGCCCGACCTCGCGCGCCTCTACCGGAGCTCGGTGGCGGTGATGAAGTCCCTCGAGGACAGGGCGCACCCTGGGGCCTTCATCGCGTCGCCGTCCGTGCCCTGGGGCGACGTCAGGCTCGACCGGGCGAGCGCGATCTCGCCGAGGACGTCGAGCACGATCACGGGCGGTTACCACCTCGTGTGGCCGCGTGATCTCAGCCAGATCGCGCTCGCGCTGCTCGCCGCAGGCGACACGCGCTCGCCCGTGGCCGCGATGCGGTTCATGAAAGGTATCCAGCTCTCCGCGTCGGACGGCACCTGGGATTTCGGCTCTCTCCATGTCTCGAAGGAGGGTTCGTTCTACCAGAACACCTGGTCCGACGGAGAGCCGTACTGGCGAGGCCTGGAGCTCGATCAGGTCGCGCAGCCGATCGACCTCTGTTATCACGTGGTCGAGGAGCGGCTCGTCGCGGCCGGCGCGTGCTGGGATCTCGCGCGCCGCGCCGCCGATTTCCTTGTCGCCTTCGGCCCCTGGACCCCGCTCGATCGATGGGAGGAGGTCTCGGGCGTCTCGCCGTCGACCCTGGCCTTCGTCTGCACAGCGCTCGTCCACGCCGCGGAGATCGCTGGCGCGATGGGTGACCCCGAGCGCGAGGCCCGGTACAGAGAGACGGCCGAGCGCTGGGCCCGGCAGATCGACGGCTGGACGTTCACCACCCAGGGGGGCACCGCCAACGGGCGGTATTTCGTGCGCGTCGACGGGACCGGCAGCCCGGACGCACCGAGGGACCCGAACGACGAGCGACGCTACGTCTTGCGTGGGCGCTCCTGGCTGGAGCGCGACATCGTCGATTGCGGCTTCCTCAGGCTCGTCGTCCTCGGGGTGCGCCCGGCGCTCGCGGCGAACATCGCCGATTCGCTCGCGGCCTGCGACGCCGCGCTGCGCGTCGAGGTCCCCGGGGTCGGCCCGGGATTTTATCGCTATGTCGGCGACGGGTATGGCTTCGACCCGCTCTCCGGTGAGCGGACAGGAGGCATGTTATGGCCGATTCTCACGGGCGAGAGGGCCGAGTACGAGCTCGCGAGGGCGCTCGAGAAGCCCAGCTCGCCGGCGGCGGCGCGCAAGAGGATGCGCCCCTACCTCGACGCGATGGGGCGCTTCGCGACCTCGTCCCAGATGCTGCCGGAGCAGGTCTTCGATCGCGGGCCCCGCGCCGGCCAGCCGACCGGCTCGGCGGCGCCCCTCGGGTGGGCGCACGCCGAGCTCGTCCTGGCCCTGCGCGCGCACGACGACGCGACGCTCTTCCGCCGGCCGATGAGCAGCGCCGGAGGCGCCACCCGAGGGGACGCGACCCCTCGCGGGACGAGCGCGGCTCCTCCGCTCCGCGACTGATCCGCATCGGGGGCGCCTCGTCCACGCCACAGGCAGCCTAGCGAGGCACCTCGCCGTGGATCACCTGCCGCACCGTCAGGACGACGAGGCGGCCCGCGTCGCGCTCCTCCGCGAGCCAGTCCAGGAGTGTGGAGAAGTCCTGTCTGGAGATGCTGTACTTGCCGCAGGCGTCACAGACATGGTGGAAGATGAGCTGTATCCATCCGCCGTCCTGCTGCGCGCTGCGGATGATAGCCTGGATCGTGGAGACGCCCTGGCTGCGGCTGAGGGAGCCGGGCGCGCGGGTGGCGGTGGGGTCGCGCGGAGGGATGGACTCCGCCCGTGGACACACGATGCACGAGGGGAACGCGAGCCCGCCCGCGCGCCTTCCGCTGTCGTAACCGCAGGAGCGCACCAGCTCGACGCTGACGCTATCGTGAGCGCCCCAGGGGTAGGCGAAGTCGCTCACGGCGAAGCCCAGCGCGAGGAGGGCGCGGCGATCATCGCAGATCTGCCGGCGCTGCTCGCTGACCTTGAGCCCGGGCAGCCGCACGTGATTGATGGTGTGGCCGCCGATCTCATGGCCGTCGGACGCGAGCGCGCGGAGCTGCGCGACCGTCAGGTGGCCGGGGCGGTCGAGCGCACCGCTGTTCACGAAGAACGTGGCATGCATCCTGTGCTCGGCGAGGATGGAGCGCGCGGAGAGCTGATCCGCCAGCGTGTCGTCGAACTCGATGGACACGACAACGGCGCCCGGGTGACGCCGCGTCAGGTGGACCGGGGAGAGGAGCACGGCGGCGAGGCACGCCACGATGAACGCCAGCACCGCCTGCTGTCGGCGCGTCGCGAGGCGCCGCGCACAGCCCCTGTCCGTGGGCATGATCTCCACGGAACACGTCGCCGTATCATCGACCGTGCCCGGGCCTCCGGCGCCCTTCCGGGAAGACCAGCGCGCTCTGCGCCTTCCAGGAACGCCTGGAGATGCTCCCGGGACGGCGAGCGGCTGCGACGGCGTCGAGGCATAGGCCGGTATGCCCATGCCGCAAGCCAACGGCCTCGGATATGACTGCCACGTGCATCGGGTCATGTGACGACGGACGGCGAGCCGGGACGACGAGGGCGGCGCTGTCCCACGCTTTCGAGGACGTGACCCGAGCACCGGATGGCGGTCTTGAACCCACCGGACAGAGGTGCTGACCAATGACGTACGGACGAACGAGTTTACCGAAGCTGATTCTGGTACTGGGAGCGCTCGGCATCTCCCTTTGGGGCTGCGGCGGCGATAGCGACGGGACCACCAGCGCCGGCGGCGACGGCGGCGGCCCCACCGCGGGCGCCAGCACGAGCAGCACCTCGGGCAGCGGCAGCGGCAGCGTGTCGGGAAGCACGACGGGCTCGGCCAGCGGCAGCACCAGCACCGGCAGCGATGGCGCCGGTGGGAGCGGCGCCGGCGGCGACGCCAGCACGAGCAGCGCTGGTGGGGGCGCCAGCACGAGCGGCGCAGGTGGGGGCGCCAGCACGAGCGGCGCGGGTGGCGGCGCGAGCACGAGCGGCGCGGGTGGCGGCGAGGCCATCACCTGCCCATCGCCCGCGCTGAGGGCCGGCGACACGAACAAGACGATCACGATCGGCTCCTCGAACCGCAGCTATGTCTTGCATGTCCCTGCCGCGTACGACGGCAGCAAGCCGGTGCCTCTCGTGGTGGACCTCCACCCCCTCGGCGGCTCTGGCCCGTCGGAGCGATCGGGCTCGCCGTATCCGGCGCAGACCGACCCGGAGGGGGTGATCATGGCCTTCCCGTCAGGGCTGTCCGGTCCGTCGGGCGGCGCCTGGAACGTGGGGCCCTGCTGCGTGAAGAACACCGACGACGTGGCCTTCGTCAAGGCGATGGTGGCCGAGATCCAGGAGACCGCCTGCATCGACCCCAAGCGCATCTACGCGGTCGGCTTCTCGATGGGAGGCGGGATGTCCCACTACCTCGCTTGCCACGCGGCCGACACGTTCGCCGCCGTGGCGCCCGCCGCCTTCGATCTCCTGCAGGAGAACATCGGCGACTGCAAGCCGTCGCGCCCCATCACCGTGATCTCGTTCCGCAGCACCGGGGATCCGATCGTGCCTTACGCCGGTGGATACTCCGCGGTGGTGAGCGGCATGCCCATCACGTTCCTCGGGGCGAAATCGACCCTCGAGAAGTGGGGCCAGATCAACAAGTGCACGGGCTCGCCATCGGCCGAAGACAGCAAGGGCTGCTCGACCTTCTCGAACTGCGAGGGCGGCGTCGAAGTGGCCCTCTGCACGAAGCAGGGAGGGGGTCACGACTACGGCAACGCCGCGGTCGGCTGGCCGGTCCTGAAGCGGCACACCCTGCCGTAACCGCTTTCTGACGCGCGCTCTGAGTGCTCGACGCGGCGCGTCCCCTCCACTCCGCTGCACGGCGTCCCCCGATCGTCGCCGTCCTGCTCACACCCGCCTCCACGTTCGAGCGACTCCGCTGACATCGAGATACGACCCGCTGTGGGATGCAATGACGCTGCGCATCCACAGCGCGGTCTGTCAGCCTGCAGCGCCATCAGAAGAATCTGCTGTTGGTGTGCAAATACCGCTTGATCGTAGCTGCGGCGTGACACGCGAACTCGCACGTTGGCGGCCGACGCCTTGATCGTTCGACGTGACGAGTGATACTTTGGGAGCCTGCCTCCCGAGCGGCTTCGTCGTCCAGCGGGAGGCGCCAACGAGCTTCCCATGAAGGTCAGCGGAACCACAATCCTGACGCGAAAAACCTTGGTGAGCCGGAGATTCGGCTCGGAAGCGTGGCGCGGCCTCTTTCGTGACATGGCGCTGAGCCATCCGTGGTTCAGGCAGCCGATCACGGCGACCAGCCTGGTTCCGCTGCCCGAGTTCCTCACGTTCCACGACGAGCTCGTTCGGAGATTCTATCCGGACCGCAAGGACGCCCTCTTCGAGCTCGGCGCCGAGTCGGCGCGCTGGGCGCTCGTCGATGGCCCGCTGAAGCGCTTCGTCCGAGATCCGGA
The DNA here is from genome assembly GCF_051521375.1 of Sorangium sp. So ce693. Lineage (NCBI taxonomy): Bacteria > Pseudomonadati > Myxococcota > Polyangiales > Polyangiaceae > Sorangium > Sorangium sp. So ce693. The sequence goes on along the minus strand of NZ_CP150347.1, from coordinate 6,135,418 downwards.
GATGTCCTCGCTGGTCACGGCCATTCCGACCCTCTGGCATCGTTATTTTTCCGAGACCGACAGCCGCTCCGAAGCGGCGCTGCGGGACGCCGGCGTCGAATTTCGAGTTCGCGACCTCCCGGCCTGGCACCCGTATTTCGAGCATTTCGTGATCGGGTACACGAAGGAGATGCTGGAGCTCTATTGCGCCAACCCGATCTGGACCCATCGCCTCGCCGGGGGACGCGGGACGACGTACAACTATCTGCTCGCGACCGATCCCGTTCCGAGCGCTCCTCCGAGCGGCGAGTGCGCTCGGCCCGTCCGGTCACGAAGGGCGCTCACGGAGCGCGAGCTGGAGGTGCTGCGGCTCGTCGGGGTCGGCAAGACCAACCGCGAGATCGCCGTCGTCCTTCACATCTCCCAGAAGACCGTGCAGCATCACATCGCCCACGCCTATGACAAGCTCGGCATCTACAGCCGCGCCGGCGCGACGCTGTGGCTGGGCGAGCGGGGGCTCCTGGGCTGAGGGGCGACGCGAGCGCGCGCCGCTGGCCGGCCCGCAGAGCGACGAGCGCTCGCCGGGAGAGCGCGAGCCTCACGGTCGCCTGGCATACGGCGGCGCGACGGTCACATCGGCGATGGACGCGCTCCCCGTCAGCACTGGATTGGCTCGTGGCTCACCTCGCCGTCGGTGATCGTGAGAGGGCCGCGCAGGCCACGCTGCGAGGGCAGGTTGCGCAAGCCCTTGCTCACGTTGCGCAGCTTTCGCCCGATCCGCGCGGCCCCTGACGCCGCAGCCGGACGTGCACGCGGTGGAAACCGCCCCGCCCGACGTGTGGCCTGACTCCTGCCAAGGAGACTGTCCAAGGAGACCGTGCCCCCGCGGCGCTGCGACCGTCGGTTCGAGGTCTCATCGCACGTAGGTCGCGTCGAGCGGACTCTCATGCTCGCCGACCGATCGGCAGGGGGATGACATGGATGACGCGCCGCGCTCGCGCTCGGCGCAAGGCGCCCTTTCTCTCCAGAGGAGGGGCTCGCGCACGAACATCGCTTTGCCGGGAGCGGCGAGGCGACATTGGAGGAAACATCATGAACGTTCAGGCTTGGTTCAAGGACAGTCGCATTGCATCCGTCGTCTGGCTCGCGCTCGCCATGGCCCCGCTCGCCGCGGGCTGTCAGCTGGAGGTGGCCGACGATGCGCCCGAATCGATCGTCTCCGAGTCCAGTGAGGTGAGGGGAGGCGGCGGGTCACAGGGCGGCGTCTGCGGCGGCATCGCCGGGATCGCGTGCGAGCGCGGCTTCTTCTGTGACTACGACATCAAGGCGCAGTGCGGCGCGGGCGATCAGACGGGCGTCTGCGCGCCCATCCCGAAGGCGTGCACCCAGCAGTACAATCCCGTTTGCGGCTGCGACGGCAAGACGTACAGCAATGCATGCTTCGCGAACGCGGCGGGCGTCTCGGTCGCGTCGCCCGGCAAGTGCGGCGCGCTCCCGTGAGCGCGCGCCGCGGGGGGCCTGATGGGCCTCGTCCCCCCGCGGCGTCGACTCGATAGCTCTCGCCGTCCTCCCGCGTCGATGTCGACCTACCTTGCTCTCCTCGGGGAGCGGAGGGGCCTGCACGATCGCCGCGGGAGGGCGCGCGGCGCGCCTGCGCCGCCCTCCTTCCATGTGGAAATCTCCACTGCATCATCGATGGAAAAATTTGTTGCGATTGATATGGAAAATTGCACGCACCCCAGCCCTGCACTTCGGGCCGATCTGGCTGATCACGGCATGCCGCACGCTTCTGGCGCGAGGTTTCGTCACACAATCGATGCATAGTTGACATAAGATTGCCCCGAAACGCGAGCTGAGGAGCGATCGATGACCTTGAAAATTCTTCGTTGCCTGTTGCCTTTCGCCACGTTGGCGGCCGCGCCTCTCGTGGGCTGCGGCTCGTCCGACGACCCCGGCGCGACCGGGACGGGCGCCGGCGCGAGCAGCAGCACCGGAGGGCAGGGCGCGGGCGGCGACGGCACAGGCGGCGACGGCGCAGGCGGCGAGGCGGGCGGTGTCTCCACGGAGCCGCCGGATTACGCCGCCGCGTTCCCACAGGACCGGGTTCCCCGCATCGACATCACCGTCACGCCCGAGCAGTGGCAGCAGATGGTCGACGACATGACGGACATGGCCGGCGAGTTCGGCTCGCAGGGCGGTCCATTCACGCCGCCTCCGGAGTGGGTCACGGCCTGCGATGGTCTCGTGGCCGGCGACGCCTGCACGATCTCGCTCTTCGGATCCGACGCCGCGGGGACGTGCACGGAGCTCCCCGGCGGCCTGACCTGCCAGCCGAACCCGCAGGACCCCGACGAATTCACGCCGCCGCAGGACTGGATCGACGCGTGCGAGGGGCTCGCGGCGGACGCCGGCTGTACGATCGACATCTTCGGGACCGAGACCGAGGGGACGTGCACCGACGTCAAGGGCGAGCTGGCCTGCATGCCGCCCGGCCCTGGGGGCGGCGATCCGGGGCTCGTCAGCAGCGTCGAGCTGCTCCCGCGCACGCCTGTCTACGTCGAGTGCGACGTCGCCACCGAGGATCGGCAGTGGAAGCACGTCGGCATCCGCTTCAAGGGCAACTCGAGCCTGCTCCTGCCCTGGAACGCGGGCAACTGGAAGCTGCCGCTGCGCCTCAACTTCGATCGATTCGAGGATGCGTATCCCGAGACCAAGAATCAGCGCTTCTACGGGTTCGACTCGATGTCGTTCGCGAGCGGGTACCTGGATCCCTCGCTCCTGCGCGAGAAGATCGGCACCGACATCTTCGCCAAGGCGGGGATCCCTGCGCCCGCGACCGCGTTCTACCGGGTCTTCATCGATCACGGGGAAGGGCCCGTCTATTTCGGGCTGTACACCGGCATCGAGCTCCCGTCGGACGAGTCGTTCCTCGATACCCATTTCGGCGGCCACAAGGGCAACCTCTACAAGCCCGATGGCACCGGCGCGCGGTGGGAGACGTGGGACCCTGACACCATCGTCAAGGAGAACAACGAGGACGACACCGATCTCTCGGACGCGCGGGCGCTGTTCGACGCGCTGCAGGCCGACCGGACCGACGCCGCCGCCTGGCGCGCGGGGCTCGAGGCGCGCCTCGACGTCGACGGCTTCCTGCACTGGTTCGCGCTGAACGCGGTGATCGAGGACTGGGACGTGTACGGCCGCCTGCCGCACAACTACTACCTCTACGCGGACCCGAACAAGGGCGGGCAGTTCACGTGGATCCCCTGGGATCACACCTTCGCGTTCTCGGACGCCGACGCGGGCGTGACCATCGGGCTGACGGCGCTGCCCCTCTCGATGGCCGAGGTGACCGAGCAATGGCCGCTCGTCCGCTACCTGCTCGACGATCCGGTCTATCTGGAAGTCTACCGCGGCTACGTGGCGCAGGCCGCCACCGAGGAGTACGAGGCGGCCGCTTCAGCGGCGTGGTTCAAGGCGGCGCACGACCTGATCGCGCCGTACGTCGTCGGGCCGGAGGGCGAGATCGAGGGGCACACGCACCTCATGACGCCCGAGGACTTCGACAACGGACTCGCCACGCTGATCGCCCACGCCAAGGGACGGACAGCGGAGGTGGCCCTCTACCTCGAGCAGTGAGGGTCGAGCCGTCACCTCGCAGTTCCTGGCGGGTGTGGCATCTCTGGTGGCGGGTGGCGACCGCGCGAAGCGCGGCTGCACGAACCGTCAGCAGGATTGGCTCGTTTGGAGCCTGGTCGGGAAGAACGAGTCTCGTCTCGGCCGTCGCCGATTTTGGCTTCGAGGCGTCATCTCGAAGGGCTGCGCGGCTTTCGCCGACGCGCCGGCCGTCTCTGCGAGGCCGCCCCGAGGCGCTTTTGAATCGCCGCCTGGGTCTCGCGAGGCAGCGTCGCGATGTACTCCACGGACAACGCGCGGAGCATCGCGTCCGGCAGGGCGAGAACCGCCTGCGCCTCGGTGAGCCCGGCGAGCCGCTGCTCGGGGGCGAGACCCGCGAGGCGCTGCTCGGGGGCGAGCCCGGCGAGGCGCTGCTCGGGGGCGAGCCCGGCGAGGCGCTGCTCGGGGGCGAGCCCGGCGAGCCGCTGCTTGGGCGGCACCCGCGCGACGAGGCGCGCGAGCACCTTCTCGAAGCTCTCGACCACCCGCTTTTCGTCCTTCATGTGCCGCTTCCTCTGCCCCGGGAGCGGACGTCGAAGCTGCTCGACATGCTCCAGGAGCGCCCAGAACACCGCGATCTCCGCCGGGGAGAGCGCCGGGATCCCGCCGGGGTCGGCGACCATCCCAGGCGTCACAGTGTACAGCAGATGGTCGCCCTCGCGAGCGTTCGCCGGCACCGTCTCCACCACCCGCAGGGGGAAGATGCAGAGCCGACCCTCGTGTGTGCCCGGTCCCGTCGGCGTGAGCGCGCAGTCGAGCGATCTCAGCGCCTCGACGAAGCGGGGGGTCAGCCGGGGCGCGAGCACGCGGAGGGCGACGGAGGCGGGGTCCTCAATCTCTGCAACGACGAGGTACTGCAGCGCGTAAGCGAGGAGCATGCGGGCGTCGTCGCGTTCGAGCTCGTCGGTCGGCCCCTTGAAGTGCACGAGGGTGTGCTCTGCCAGCTCGCCCACGACGCTGGTGAGCAGGCTCGGCCTGGGCGGGGCGCCGCGCCGCCGGCGCCGAAGGATGACGAGGTCGACGCGGAGCGGCTCGCGCGCGAGCTGAAACTCCGAGATGCACTGATACCAGCCCGCGGGCAGCACGTGCTCGAGGAGCGCGACGAGCACCGGGTGCCATGCCGTGTAGACGCGAACGCGACGGCGCCCCTGCGGGGAGCGCGTCCCGCGCTTCGTCGTCGTGCGTGCGGCCTTCGCCATGAGGAGCAGCGCTACCACGACCGCTGAAGACAGGCGAGTTCGTGCCATGAAGCGGTGACACCGGCGTCGCAGCGCGGTGCCCTGCGTCGTTCCCGTCCCAGATCAGGTGTCCGGGTGACGATGACGGCCCGATCGACGCTGGCGTGCACGAGCAAAACATTGGCTTGCGGGAGGAAGCGCGCCAGCGCGGATCTCCGCATCTTCTCCCCATCTCCGGGGCAGGACGCCCCGCGATGCCATCGAGAGAGGAATCCCCCATGTCGAAGCTCATCCGCGCCGCCGCCGTCGCCTCGTTCACCGCCCTCGCCGCCTGCGCCTCGGAGGCCGCGGGCCCGAGCGTGCCCGCAGAGGGCCCCGCCGGCGCGCCGGCCGCGCGGCTCGCCGCGTTCACGTCGGACGCCGCCGGCTTTGATACGCGCTCGTATTACTACGACACCGGGCGCGAGGTCGTCGTGTTCGATGCCCAGTTCACGGGAGCGTACGCCAGGAGCGCCATCGCGCAGATCCGCAGCGAGACGCAGAGCCCGATCACGTACGTCGTGGTGACGCACCCGAATCCGGACAAGTTCAACGGCGCGTCCGAGTTCCAGAAGATCGGCGCGAAGGTCGTCGCGAGCCGCGCCACCGCGGGCGCGATCGACGAGGTCCACGCCTACAAGAAGGCGTACATGGTCGGCGCGGGCATGTTCACCGAGGAGACGTACCCACCGAAGGCCGTCGTCGACGTGACGTTCGAGGGGGCGTACTCGCTCCCGCTGCAGGCCGGCGCGGTCGAGCTGCGCGAGCTCGAGCACGCCGGCGTCTCGACGACGCAGACCGTCGCGATCGTCCCCTCGGCGAGGGCGCTCGTCGTCGGCGATCTCGTGCACCACAAGGCGCACGCGTGGCTCGAGGGCGGCATCCGCAACGGCAAGCCGTCGCCGGACCTCGCCTCGTGGCGCGCGGCGCTCGACGAGCTGCTGGAGTTCGACGGGCTCACCGTTTACGGCGGCCGGGGGCAGACCGCCCCGGTGCGCGCCGCGGTGGACGAGCAGAAGGCGTACCTCACCGCGATGGAGTCCCTCGTCGAGCGCTACGTCGCCTCGCTCGGCGAGAAGAAGAGCGAGCTCTCGGGGGCCGAGGCGCCGAGCCACCACAAGAAGATTGCGGCCCTCGCGAGCGCCGAGTTCCCTGACTACGATCTCGCCTACATGATCGAGTACGGCGTCTACGGGCTCGCGAACGCGATCGCGAGCAAGTGAAGGCCTCGGCGCGGCCGCCTGGGCGCGCTGTTCGCCCGGGCGCGCCGCGCCGGTTCACCCCGTGCTCGCCTCGTTCGCCTGCGCGCGGGCCCGGTAATCCTTCGGCCGCTCGCCCGTGAAGGCGGCGAACGCGCGGGTGAACGCCCCCAGGCTGTCGAACCCGACCGCGACCGCGGCGTCGGTGACGCGGGCGCCGCCTCCGGCCAGCAGCTCCATCGCGCGCAGCATCCGGGCGGTGCTCAGGTACTCGGTCCACGTCGTCTGTGCCTCCTCGACGAAGCGCCGCGACAGCGTGCGCGTCGAGGTGCGCGCCGCGCGAGCGGCGTCGTCGAGGGTCGGGTGCTCGCAGAGGTGCTCGCGCGCGAACCGCATCGCGCGAGCGAGCTCGGGCGAGCGCGCGACAGGCAGCTTGAAGGGGAGCGGCTCGGCGACCCACTCCCGGCAGAGCGCCCCGAGCGTCTTGAAGAAGAGCGAGGCGGTCGCGTCGCGCCCGCCGTGGTCTGGCCCCCAGCGCATCGCGTGGAGGATCATCTCACGCGCGAGCGGCGTCACCGCGAAGACGCGGCAGTCGACGCGCTCCTCGCCTTGCGGGTCGCCGGAAGGCAGCGGCACCTGGGTGAGCCGCGGCGACAGGTACACCGTCCGCAGCGCGACGGGCCCCGCGGCGTGCGCGCGGTGCATGACGTCGGCCGCGATGAACGCCGCGCGCTGCGGCGGCAGGATCCAGTGGGCGCTGCCGACCTCGAGGTGCAGGACGCCCGCGCTCGCGTAGAGCAGCTGGTGCTTGCGGTGCGCGTGCACGTCGCCGCTGAACGGCAGCACATCATCGGCGAGGCCGAACGCGGGCAGGTCGACCGCATCGACGTCGACCGGCGCGCGAGACGCTTCCGGCCTAGGCGAGCCGGCGAGGAGCGGGGTGGATGCCGTCAAGACGCTCCCGGGCGGAGGGGGCGTCGTGCTCACCCCGCGCGCGGGCTGCCCATGGGCACGGCGGGTTGCACTTCTCGATCCCATGCTCGTCGAGAGGATAGGGCGAAATTCGCCGCGAGGACGCTCGGCGAGGCGGTCGCCCCGCAGCGCGGGATGCTTCGGCGGGCAGGTGCTGCGCCGGGAGGGCCAGGCGGGGGTGTGGTCATCCTGATGTTCCCGCCCCACGCGCATCGAAGGTAGGATGGCGGAATGACGCGTGTGATCGTCGCCGGCGCTGTGGCGTGGACCGACGTGGGCGCGATCCGGCGCGAGCTGGCGAAGCTTCCGGTGGGGGCGACCGTGATCCACGGCGACTCGCCGGGCGCGGATGCCCTCGCCGGGCGCGTCGCAGCCGAGCTAGGGCTCGCCGTGGAGCCTATGGCGAAGAACGAGGCGGACTATGCGAAGTACAAGCGTGGTGCCTGGAAGGGGCTCAACAAGCGGATGCTGGCGAGCGGGGTAGTGCGGGTGCTGGTGTTTCATCCCGCGATCGAAAAGAGCCGCGGGTCGGGACACCTCGTCGAGCTGGCGAACGCGGCTGGTGTCGCGGTGAGCGTGTTCGCGGAGTGAGGGGCGCGGAGGGCGCGGCTGGCACGAGCGCACCTGTTGAGAGGTTCTGGGACATGACGGCAGCTTGGCGACAGCACCCGAGGCTTGAGGGCCGCTTCCACGTCGACCACCCGGACGACGTGCAAGTCCTGGTTCACGATGGTGGGCCGCGGCTCACCGATCGCCGTCCGGAGCTTGTCTGGGTGCGCGTTACCGCATGCCACGGCGATGTCTTTACCGCCCGGGTCCTGAACCAACCGCACCAGTTGAAGACCGTCAACGAAGGCACAGAGGTTCGGTTCATTGCGCCGACAGGCGGCGAGAACCTGCTGCAGGTCCGCGGGCAGTACCTGCGAGAGCGCGCAGACTGGACCATCGGCCCGTGCAGCAAGTGCGGCCTGGACGAGCTGTTCGACGCGCCTTCCGAGCTGATCGCGAGAGTCTTCCCGAATATTCCTGCTGGCGCAACGATGGACGCGTTCAGCGCCTTCTGCGGTGCATGTGGCGGTGTCCAGATGGTCCAGCACAAGGACTTCAGAGAGGACGACGGCGAGGGGCCGGACGAGCAAGCGGAACAGCAGCTTCCGGGCAAAAAGTGGTGGCAATTCTGGAAGTGAACCATCGGATGAATGGCCATCACGGGACGTCATCCAGACGTGCGAAGGGCAGGGCGTTTCATGTTTCCCGCCTCCCGCGATGACGCCAGGTCGCTGCTCGCGACCCTGGGCGCTCCGCCTCACTTGTTGCGGCACGTCGAGCTCGTCGGGGAAGCGGCCGATCTGCTTATCATCCTCTTCCGCGAGCAGGGCATTCCGATCGACGAGGACTTTGTTCGGGTTGGCGTGGTGCTCCATGACGCCGGCAAGATTGAGCACCCTCGAGAGCTCACGGGGCCGGGCAGCGAGCACGAACCCGCAGGCGAGCGGATGCTCCTCGCGGCCTCGGTCACGCCGGCGCTCGCGAGAGTGTGCTTGTCGCACGCACGCTGGCAGCAGATGGCATCTACACTGGAGGAGCTCATCATCGCCCTGGCCGACAAGCTCTGGAAGGGAGTGCGCGCGCCGGACCTGGAGGAACGAGCGCTTCTGGAGGCCACGGCGCGCGGCGGCCGTGATCGCTGGGGCCTGTTCATCCCCTTCGACTCTTGCTTCGAGAGGATCGCTGAACGAGGGCATGTGCGATTGGAATGTAGCCGACACGAGCGCTAACTATCGGGTGGAACCGCCGGCGCTTCGGGCCGGGGCTCATCGGAGCGATGGGCAGACTCGAGCAGACTCATGGGCATCTACCTGTTCCGCGTAACCTGCACAGCTTGCGCGTTCGAGGGAATGCTGCGCGAGGGTCCTTCTGGAGCCTACTACCAGCTTCCTGATGGCGACAGCGCCGTCGCGAAGACCGCGCCCGCGTGGTGCGCGGAATGCGCCACGGTCGTGGACGCGGAGGTTTTGCCGTCGCTCGACGATGCCAGGCGCGAGCTGGCTGAATTTGAACGCCAAGGTCCCGCCATGCACGCGTTTCTCAACGATGCCGCCGGCTTCCGTCATCCCATGATGCTGCTGGAACACCACATCGCAGGTCTGCAGTCGACGTTGAAATGGCGAGCGCTCCGTCAGTCGCCGCCGCGCTGCCTCACGTGTACATCGCATCATGTTGATTATCTCCCATGGAGGATTGGGAGTGAGAATCAAGCCATGCAGCATCCGTCGTGCCCCGGAATGCTGAAATTTGCGACGCACGCTCATGCCGTCCCGCGCGCTTGCGGGTACTCGGTGGAGGGGTACACGCTTGCGTTGTGACGTGGGCAGAGGAGCTTGCGATGAGGCCCGGAGGCGATCGGCGGGACGGCGCGGAGAGCGCCGCTGGCCGTGCACAGTCAGCGGGTCCGGTGCGTCGGAGACGCGCGCGGGTCAGCGCGCAGCCATGCCGGGAAAACCCGCCGAGTGCACGGTGCGGGTCCCCTCGATCCCCTTCAGGTCGACGTGCGAGGCGCGCGGCGGCGTCCAGCCCTCGGCGGTCAGCAGACCGACGAGCTCGGCATCGGCGGCGAGCGGCGCGGACACGGTGAGCTCGCCGCCTGTTGAGACGCCGAGCAGGCGCGCCGCCGTGTTCACGGTGCGGCCGAAGTAGTCGAGGCGCTGGTTCAGGTTGACGAGCAACGCCGGGCCGCGGTGCATGCCCGCCCGGAGCACGAGGCGCTCGCCCTCGGGCCGGCCGGCGTTGTGGCCGAGCATGCCGCGCATGGCTGCGCTCAGCGCCGTCACCGCGGACCGCTCGTCCAGGAAAGTGGCCATGACCGCGTCGCCGATGGTCTTGACCACCGCGCCGCCCTGAGCTTCGACCGCGCCAATCACGACGTCGAAGTGATCGCGCACCAGGTTGTACGCGGGGGCGTCGCCGATCCGCTCGTACAGCCGCGTGGAGCCGCACAGATCGGTGAAGACGACGAGGACCGATCGGACCGTCAGCCGCTCCCGCGCCGACAGCACCATGCCGCCGAAGTAGCGCCGGTACTCCGGGACGTGGAGCAGCTCGAGCCCGCTGAGCCGCCGCGGCAGGCTGGCCGGATCGAGCTCGTCCTTCAAGACATCGTGATGAACGACGAAGCCGCACTGCGGCCAGCCCACGTTGGTGAGCGCGATCTTGAGCGGGCCGGGCCGCACCGCGAGCTCTGTCACGTCATAGTGGGGTCCCGCCAGCTGCGAGATCGCGACGGCCTGCACCTCGTCCGTGGGCTCACCCTCGACGCGAAGGATGCCCTTGGCGCGGGTCAAGGGGCAGAAGTAGCGGTAGCGGCCCGGGGGGAGCACCTCGGTCGCCGCCGCGGTCTCGCCGAGCGCGGCGGTCATGCCATAACGGGGATGGAGCGCCGACGGCGGCGGGCAAACGGGGGGGAAGCCGAGGTCCTCGATGGACCGGCCGAGCGAGAACGTCACCTCGACGCGCGCCGACATGTCGACGTCGAAGGAGTACTCGCACATCGGGCAGAACGAGACGGCGGCCGCCGCGGCGAGGTCGTCGATGGCCTCGGCCAGCATGTTGCAATGGCTGCAGTGGACGTCCCAGTGCATGTCGAAGAGGCCAGTCTGGGTGCCGTGCAGCAGGACGCGGATGACCGCGTGCGCGTCGAGCGCGGTGTCCGCCGCGACCACGTGGGGGTTGATACGGTAGCGACGGATGAGCGGCGCGTCGTGGAGCCATCGCTCGACCGCATCGATCTCGCCTGCGTTCGCGGGGTGCTGCTGCCTGAGCCGCTCGAACAGGGTCTTCAGACGGTGGGTATCCATGGCTGCGCTCCGAGCATGCGCATGTCTCGCAGGCGGCGGGAAGCGCCACGTGCGAGCCCGGCCGCGTCGCCCCCCACGTTCCCACGGGCGCTCCAGCAGCGCGGCTGTCGCACACGACAACTGGGCTCTCGATGCGACGCCGATGAGCGTCCGTCGCCCCGCGGTTCCAGGTCGGCTGCGGCTGCGCGCCTACAGCGTCAGCTCCGCCCTCGCGGTCGAGTCCCCGATCTCGCGCGTCACCTGGAAGCCGAGCTTCTGCGCCACGCGCTGCATCTCCACGTTCTCGGCCAGGATGTCGGCGCTGATGCGGGAGAGCCCCTCGTCGCGGCCGATCTGGACGAGGAGGCCGAGCAGCCGGGAACCGAGCCCCTGACGCTGGTGCTCATCGCTGATCAGCAGGGCGAACTCCGCGTCACGCGTGCCCGGCAGCTTGCTCAGCCGGCCGACGCCGATGATCTGCCGCTGCGCGCCGCCCGCGGGCGGCTTCTCGACGACGAGCGCCATCTCGCGGTCGTAGTCCGCGAAGCAGACGCGCGTCAGCCGCTCGTGCGCGGTGCGCAGATCGAGCTGCATCGGGTAGAAATACCGGAGCCGCACGGTCCGCTCGGACAGCTTCCGGTGGAACTCGACCATCTGCGGCTCGTCCTCGGGGCGGATGGGCCGAATTGTGAACGACGCCTGCCCGTCCTTGCTCTTGAGCTCCGTCACATACTGCGTGGGATACTCGCGGATCGCCGACCTGGGGAGCGCGGACTCCGGCGTGTCCGGCGGGTGCAGGACGACGCGGGCGTCGAGGGCGATGGCGCCCTCCGAGTTCACGGAGAGCGGGTTGATGTCGATCTCGCTTATCCATCGCTGCTCGATCACGAGCTGCGAGAACCTCACGAGCAGGTGCTCGAGCGCCGTGAGGTCCACCGGCTTGCGGCCGCGCACGCCCTTGAGCGCGCGGTAGATCCTCGTCTGCTCCATCATGCGCCGGGCAAGCGTCGCGTTGAGCGGCGGCAGGCCGAGCGAGCGGTCCTTGAAGATCTCGACGAGCTGCCCGCCGGCCCCGAACAGCAGCACCGGGCCGAACTGCGGATCGATCGAGCTGCCGAGGATGATCTCGTAAGCATCCTTCAGCGAGATCATCGGCTGGACCGTCACGCCCTGGAAGTGCTGCGCGCCGGCCCGCCGCGAGACGCTCTCCTGGATCTCCTCGAACGCCCTGCGTACGGCGTCGTCGTCGCGCAGGTCGAGCTTCACGCCGCCCACGTCGGTCTTGTGGGTGATCGTCGCGCTGTACAGCTTGAGGACGGCCGGATACCCCATCTCCCTGGCCGTGGCCACGGCCTCGTCCGTGCTCCTCGCGACGGCCGTCGGCACCGTCGGGAGGCCGTACGCCGCCATGAGCTGCTTCGACTCCACCTCATCCAGGAGCGTCCGGCCCGACGCGCGGACGCCGGCGATGAGCTCCCTGGCCCTCTCGCGATCGACGTTCAGCGCCCGCTCGTCCGTGCTCGGGGTCTCGTACAGCGCCCGGAGGGCGTACGCGTAGCGGAACATGGAGCAGAACGCGCGAGCTGCGGTGTCGGGGTACTCGAACGTCGGGACCCCGGCGCGGTTCAAGATCGCCTTGCCCGCCTCCACCTCCACGCCGCCCATCCAGCTGGCGAGGACCGGCTTGCCCTCGACGTGCGCGTGCTTGCGCAGCGCCTCGGCGGTCTGGGTCGGCTCGGTCATGTCCTGCGGCGTGAGGATGACGAGCACGCCGTCGTTGTTCGGGCCCTTGGCGCAGATCTCCAGCGCCTTCGCGTAGCGGTCGGCGCCGGCGTCGCCGAGCACGTCGACCGGGTTGTTGCGGCTCCACGCGGGGGGGAGGAAGCTGCTCAGCTCGCCCAGGATCTCCGGCGAGAGCGGCGCCAGCTCGCCGCCGTTCGCGACGAGCGCGTCCGTCGCCAGCACGCCCGGGCCGCCGGCGTTGGTGACGATGCACAGCCGGTTGCCGCGCGGCCGGGGCTGCTTGGCCAGCGTCTCGGCCATGGAGAACAGGTCCGCGATGTCGTTCACGCGCAGCACGCCCACGCGCCGGAACGCCGCGTCGAGCACCTCGTCCGAGCCGGTGAGCGAGCCGGTGTGCGAGGCGGCCGCCTTCGCCGCCGCCTCGCTGCGGCCTGGCTTGATCACGATGATCGGCTTGGTGAGCGCCACCTCGCGGGCGGCCGACAGGAACGATCGCGCGTCGCGCGGGTCGCCGATCGACTCCATGTAGATGAGGATGCTGCTCGTCTTGGGGTCGTTGCCGAGGTGGTCGATCAGGTCGCCCCAGCCGACGTCGAGCATCGAGCCGACGCTGACGAACGCGCTGAAGCCGACCTGTTCCTTGAGGCTCCAGTCGAGCACCGCCGTGCAGAGCGCGCCGGACTGGCTGACGAACGCGACCTTGCCCGGCCGCGCCTGCCCCTTCGCGAACGTCGCGTTGAGCCCGCCGATCGGGTTCATGACGCCAAGGCAGTTCGGGCCGATGATGCGCATCTTCCCGCGGGCGCGCTCCATGATCTGCTGCTCGAGCCGGATGCCCGGGGGCCCCATCTCCTTGAATCCGGCCGAGATGATGATCGCGCCGGGGACGCCGGCGTCCACGCACTCGCCGATGAGGCCCGGCACGCTCGCGGCGGGGGTGACGAGCACCGCGAGATCCACCTTCGCCGGCACGGCCGCGATGCTCGGATAGGCCTTGATGCCGAGGACGCTCTGCCGCTTCGGGTTCACCGGAAAGACGGTGCCGCCGAACGGGTTGCTGATCAGGTTCCAGAGGAGCGTGCGGCCGACGGCGCCGCTGTTCTCGGTCGCGCCGATGACCGCGACGTTCCGCGGCCTGAAGATGGGGTCGAGGCTCTGAGGCTCCTGACGGAGGACATCGTGGGCACGGTCGGTCGTGGGTACGGAGTCAGCCATGAAGCTCCTCGAGGGGTGATGGGGCGAACGCCACAGGGGCCATTGCGCAGGACGACGATGGCCGTCGTGCCACGCGGCCGGGCTGGGTGCATGGGGGAGTCTCTGCGAACAGAGCAGGGGCATGTTCCGTGCCCTGAGCGAAGATTGCCCGGCCGCGCGGCGCTTTGATACCCTGCGCCGGCGCCATGAACCGCTCTCGACTTTTTCTCTTCGGGCTCCTCGGTCTGTGTGCCATCGCCTGCGAGGACGCTGGGACAGCGGACGACGCGGGCGCCGAGGCGTCCAGCGGCGCCTCGACCGCCGGCGCTTCGACGAGCGGCGGATCGACCGGAGGCAGCTCGACCAGCAGCGCGGCATCGGGCGGCGGCGGGTCGACCAGCAGCGCGGCATCGGGTGGCGCGGGAGCGGGCGGCGCCGGCGCGGGAGCAGGCGGCGCCGGCGCGGCCGGCGGCGGCGGCGAGGGCACCGGCGCGAGCCAAGGCGACGGCGGCGCGGGCCCGGTCGATCTCCCGGCCGGCGTGAGCGCGCTGTTTCCCTCGCCAGGCGCCCGGGGGCTGTGCCCGGATCCGCCGCTCCGCATCACGTTCCCCGGCGCTCCGACGCTGGGCCGCGCGGGCGCCGTTCGCGTGTTCAACGCCGCCCGGCCAGGCGCGGCGGTCGCGACGGTCGACATGTCCTCGATGACCGTGAGCGCCACGATCGGCGGCCGGACATTCAACGTACCTCGCCCGGTGTACGTGGACGGCAACGATGCCGTCGTGTCCTTGCCGGCGCGCGCGCTCGACTACGGCGAGTCCTATTACGTCACGATCGATCCCGGCGCCATCGTCCCGCCGGGGGGCGGCTCCTTCGCGATCGCGGACGCGACGGCGTGGCGCTTCGATACGGCGGATGCAGGCCCATCGAGCCTCTCGTCGCTCGAGGTGGCGCTCGACGGCTCCGGCGACTTCTGCTCCGTGCAAGGCGCGCTCGACGCGATCCCGGCGAACAACCGGGACAGCGTCGTCATCACCGTTCAGCGCGGCGTCCACCACGGGGTCGTCTACTTCGAGAACAAACACAACATCACGCTGCGCGGGGCCGACCGCAAAGGCACGGTCCTGTCGGGCACGAACAACAACAACCTGAACCCGAGCACCAGGGGGCGCGCGCTCGTCGGCGCCGACAAGGTGAGCGGCCTCGTCATCGAGAACCTCACCATCCACAACCTCACGCCGCAGGGCGGCTCCCAGGCGGAGGCGCTGCGCATCCAGGACTGCGACAAGTGCGTCGTGCGCGACGCCGACATCCTGAGCCTCCAGGACACGCTGCTCTGGTCCGGGCGCATCTACGCGGACAACTGCACGATCGCCGGCAACGTCGACTTCGTGTGGGGCACGGGCGCGGCGTATTTCAACCGGTGCGAGATCAAGACCGTCGGTCGATCCGGCTACGTCGTGCAGGCGCGCAACGGCGACGCTGGCTATGGCTATGTCTTCGTCGACTCGCGCATCACCAGCGACGCGGGCATCACGGGGAGCACGCTGGCGAGGATCGACGTGAGCCAGTATCCGGCGAGCCACGTCGCGTACATCAACTGCACGCTCGGCAGCCACGTCTCGCGGGCGGGGTGGACGATCACCGGCGGGGCCGCGCCGCGCTCCCTCCGCTTCTGGGAGTACCAGAGCCGGGACGCGGAAGGGCGCCTCATCGACACCAGCGGGCGTATCGCCGGATCGACGCAGATCTCCGCGGCGCAAGCGGCGATGATGCGCGATCCAGCGATCGTGCTCGGCGGATGGGCCCCTCCGCGCTGAGCCGGCCGCGCGGCCCCTCGAACGCTGAACTCTGCGCGGGATGACCCGTGGTGCTGGAAGGACCGAAACGATGAAGATGACCTTTCGCTGGTACGGCGAGAACGACCCCGTGAAGCTCGAGTACATCCGTCAGATCCCGGGCATCTACGGCATCGTCTCGGCTATTTACGATGTGCCGGTGGGCGAGGTGTGGCCGGTCGAGCGGCTGCAGGCGCTCAGGGCGCGCATCGAGGGCGCCGGCCTCCGGTTCGAGGTGGTCGAGAGCGTGCCGGTGCACGAGGACATCAAGCTCGGCAAGCCGACCCGCGAGCGGCTGATCGACAATTTCTGCCAGAACATCCGCAACTGCGCGGCCGCCGGCGTGAAGGTGATCTGCTACAACTTCATGCCGGTCTTCGACTGGACCCGCACCGAGATGACCAGAGAGCTCCCCGACGGCTCGCTGACCCTGGCCTTCGACGCCGCGGCGGTGGCCGAGATCGACCCGGAACAAGGCATCTCGCTGCCCGGCTGGGACTCGAGCTACAGGCCGGAGCAGCTCCGCGCCGTCCTCGACGAGTACAGGAACGTCGGCGAAGAGGCGCTGTGGGCGCACCTCGAACACTTCCTCCGGCGCATCATCCCTGTCGCCGAGGAGGTCGGGGTCCGCATGGCCATGCACCCGGACGACCCGCCCCGGCCGATCTTCGGCCTGCCGCGCATCGTCAAGAACCGGGACGACCTGATGCGCCTCGTGAAGACCGTCGACTCTCCGGCCAACGGCATCACGCTGTGCTCAGGCTCGCTCGGGGCCGACCTGTGCAACAACATCGTATCGCTGGTGCGCGAGTTCGGCGGCATGGGCCGCATCCCCTTCGGGCATCTGCGCAACGTGGCGGTCGAGGAGGACGGCACCTTCTTCGAATCTGCCCACCTGTCCTGCGAGGGCTCTCTCGACATGGCCGCCATCGTGAAGGCGTACCATGACGTCGGCTTCGACGGCTACGTGCGCCCGGATCACGGACGCATGATCTGGGGTGAGACGGGCAAGCCGGGGTATGGGCTGTACGACCGCGCGCTGGGCCTCGTGTATCTCAATGGGCTGTGGGAGGCCACGTGCAAGCTCTCGCCCGGACCCGCTCCCAAGGCGCCTGCACCTGGATGAGCGGGTGAGCGGGCAGGGGAGGCGGGGACGCCGGCCTCGACCGGGGTCCGTCGCGGACGCCGCCCGCCGGCGGAGACCTTTCACTTCCCGCGCAGCGGAGGCTAGAGTGTCGGCACCGTGCCTGCCACGACCCTCGACGACGCCTACCAGGCCCTCGAACTCAAGGCGCTCGAGCCCGATGACCCGGTCTACGTGCAGAACACCATCCCGGTCGGCAGGGGGCGTCAGCTGCCACCCCTCGCGCGGCTGCGGGGCCAGCTCCTCAAGGCGAACGAGCGGGACCGGTTCTTCCTGTCGGGGCACATCGGCAGCGGCAAGAGCACGGAGCTCAAGCGGCTCCTCGCCGACCCCGACATCCTGCGGCGCTTTTACGTCGTCGCATTCGACATCGAGCCGGAGCACCTGCCGAGCCTCGCCTCACACGAGCTCTTGTTCCTGATCGCGGCGCAGCTCTACGCGCGCGCCAGCGCCGACAAGACGCTGGTGAAGTTCGATCGGTCGGACCGATGGCTCGGCATCCTGCAGCGGCTCGACGCCGCGCTCTACGGCCCGACCGGGGTCGTGACGAAGGGCGGAAAGTTCGGTCTGAGCTTCGATCTCTTCTTCGTCAAGCTCAGTCAGGAGCTCGCCGTGGAGCAAGGCCGCCGCCGCGAGTTCCGCGGGTTTGCCGAGGCCCAGGGGAGTGTGCTCGTCGAGCTCATCGAGGCCCTCGTCGAAGACATCGGGACGGCGCTGGTGCACGCTGGCCTCCCGCACCGCGTGCTCATCGTCGTCGACGATCTCGAGAAGCTCCGCTCGAATGAGCAGTTCACCGAGATCTTCGACACCAACCTTGGCGCGCTCCTCGCACCGCACGTTCCCATCCTTCTCACGGTGCCTCCTTCCGTCACCTTCGGCGGTCCGGGCGGCACCCTCGGAAGGAACGTCAACCACCTGCGTCCGATCCTGGTGCTGCGCAAGACCAACGCCCTGGACCCGACCAACGCCGAGGACTCGACCGGCGTTGCTGTCATGCGGAGCATCTTCGACGCGCGCGTCGGCCCTGGTCTGTTCGACGCCGAGGTCGTCCGCGAAGCCGCCCTGTACTCCGGCGGGGTCGTGCGCGACTTCTTCAACCTCTTACGTTTCGCGATCATCCAGGCGCAGCTCTACAGTCAGGATCACGTCGATGAGATCGCGTGGGAGGATACGCTGACCGAGGAGAAGACCCGGTTCATCGCCACGCTCTATCCAAAGGACAAGGAGGCGCTCCGCGCCATACGCGAGGTGCACGAGCTGGCCGACGCCGAACAGCTGGAATATGCCCGGCGATCGGTCGTGATCGAGCACAACCACGACGGCATCTGGTGGGAGGTGGCGCCGATGCTCTGGGAGTGGCTGGACAAGGTGTGAGCCGGGTCGTGCGCAAGCTGCGGCGAGCGGACGAGCAACAGCTCCGCGGCCTCGAGGCTGCGCTGGGACGGGGGCATTTCGTGATCGTCGTCGCCGACGACGCGGCCTGGCCGCTCGTGCGCAGCGCGATCGGGGTCGAGGCGAGCGGCGAGTTCACGCTCGAGACCGGCGGCGATGTCGTGCAGATGTTCGACTCGCCCGCCGCCGCGGGCGAAGGTGTCGTCTTCCTTCATGTCGGCGGGCTCGCGGCGGAGGCGATGCTGGCCCTGAACCTCAATCGCGAGAAGCTCCTCAGCCGGAGATGCCGCTTCCTGTTGCGCCTGCGTGGTCTCGAGGCGTTTCAGCGCTTCGTGCGGGAGGCGCCGGATTGCTATTCGATCCGCGACGCCGTCGCCCTCATCGAACCTCAGGAGGCCATCGATCTCGAGCCCTTGCGGGAGCCTGAGCCCGACGTCGAGCACCAGATCGCCAACGAGCGCTCGCCCGATGCGCTGCTGGCCCTCGGAAAAGATCTGATCATGCAGAATCGCCTGCATGATGCGCACCGCGCGCTCGACCGCGGGATCGCGCTCCTGGAGCGGAAGAAACGGCTCGTGGCACTCGACCGGTTGATGCTGGCAGCGCTCCACTTCCACCGCTGCGATGGCGCCACCAAGCAGGAGCGTCGCATCCACGTGCAGGAGGCGCTGCGAGTGCTCGGGCCGGTGCGGGAGGAGTTCAGCGAGGAGTACACCAGGCTCCTCTCGCATCTCTCGGACTACTATGGCAGCGAGATCACCGCGGTACGTGAGGCCCGCGATGCCGCAGAGCAGGCGGACCCGCGCAACCCGGATTTCGTCACGCAGCAACTCATCGTGCTCGTGGGCGCCTACCTTGACCGTGAGGACGTGCGGGGAGCTCGCGACGCGTTAGGGCAGACGCAAATGGCCTGGTTCGCGACCGAGAATCGCCTCTTCATGCACAGGCTGGAAGCGTTTCTCCTGAGCTATGAAGGGCGCTGGAAGGAGGCGACGCACAAGCTCCAGGATAGCCTCCGTCAGACCGCGCAAGCGGGGCCCCGCGCCTGGATCCATTCTTTCGCTGCGATGCTCTCCGAGCTCCTCATCAGCCAAGGGGAGCTCGGGGCTGCCGTCGACGTCATGGCCTCCATCAAGTCCGAGCAAGCCGACCAGCTTCGCCTGAATGTCCGCCGTTCGCAGGGGGAGCTCGCCGCCTTTCGCGGCATCGAGGATCTCGCCGACGTGACCGCGGCCGACGGCGATCTCTCTGGTGCGCTCACCCGCGCCAGCGCCAGCGCCGGGTGGGTCCGGCTCGCCGTGCGCGCCGGGCTCCTCGAAGAAAAGAGCCTCGAACGCATGGACGCCGCCCTCGAGGCGCTCGTTTCGCGGGTCGTCGCGGTTGCGCCTGCGACCCCTCCGTGGTCGCGGATCGAGGCGGAGCTGCTCGCAGCGGACAACCTCCTCGCGCGCGCCGGATCGGAACACGCGGCCACGGAGCCGGCCGAGCGTGCGCTCGCGCTCGCGCGTGTGGGTGCGCCCGAGCTCATCGCGGCGTGCGTGCGCCGCGTCGCCGTCGCCGCGCTCCGGTCCGGCTCGGTGGAGCGGCTCGATGTGCTGCTGGACGACGCCGCCCGTGCGGCGGAAGCTCACCACCTCCCCGGCGAGGCAACGCGGATCGCCGGCCTCCGGCTCTGGTACACGGTCCAGCGCGGCGCCGCCGTCGGCGACGCGGAGGAGGCCCTCGAGGCGGCCTTCGCTCGCTCGGGGAACGTCCTCGTGCAGGCCGCGGTGCTCCTGCGCGTCGGGCGCGGCGCCGGGAGGCGCGACCTCGTCAGTCGCGCCCGCCGCATCTACCACGCGCTGCCCTGGCCCGAGCGCGAAGGCGCGTGCCTCAAGGCGCTGGGCATGCCGCAGGCGGCGCGCGACCGGTACGAGGCGTTCGGGCTGCGGCTCGCTGCGCTGGCCGTCGATCGGAGCCCCGTGCCCGTCGATGCGTGAGCGGCGGCGGGCCGGGCGAGCCACCCGCCCGCCGCCAGCGAAGGGCACCTCCCACGGTGCCAGCCGTCCTCAGGCGGGCGCTCCGTACCCGCCGCCCCCCGGCGTCTCGATCACGAACACATCGCCGCTCCCCATCTCGACCGATCCGATGTGCCCCAGCACCTCGACCGAGCCGTCCGCGCGCACCACCAGGTTGCGCCCGGGCGCGCCCGCCCGCCCGCCGGCCAGCCCGAACGCGGCCGTCGAGCGCCCGTTCGACAGGATCGACGCCGTCATCGGCTCCAGGAAGCGCACGGCGCGCGTGCCGCCGTTCCCGCCCGGAAAGCGCCCGGCCCCGCCGGAGCCCTCGCGGATCTCGTAGCGATCCAGCCGCACCGGGAAGCGGTGCTCCAGCACCTCCGGATCCGTCAGGCGCGAGTTCGTCATGTGCGTCTGCACGACGCTCGTCCCCGCGAAGCCGCGCTCGGCGCGCGTGCCGCCGCCGCCGCTCCCGCCGATCTCGATGCCCGCCCCCGAGCCGCCCGAGATCGTCTCGTAGTACTGGAGCCGCTCGTCGCCGAACGTGAAGTTGTTCATCGTCGGCTGGCTGCTCGCGAGCACGCCGAGGGCCCCGTACAGCGCGTTCGTGACGCAGGTCGACACCTCGACGTTGCCGGCCACCACCGCGGCCGGCGGGCGCGGGCTCAGCATCGAGCCCTCGGGGATGACGACCTCGATCGGCTTCAGGCACCCCGCGTTGAGCGGGATGTCGTCGTCGACGAGCGTGCGGAAGACGTAGAGCACCGCGGCCATCGTCACCGCGCGGGGCGCGTTGAAGTTGTTCTCCATCTGCCCGGACGTGCCGGTGAAGTCCACGACCGCCGCGCGGCGCTCCCGGTCGATCCGGAGGGCCACCTCGATCGTCGCGCCGTTGTCGAGCGGCAGCGAGAAGCGCCCGTCGTGGAGGAGCGCCGGGTCGAGCCGCGCGATCGCGAGGCGCACGCTCTCCTCGGCGTTGTCCTGCACGTGCTTCATGTACGCTTGCACCGTCGGGAGGCCGAACTGCGCCACCATCGCGGCGAGCTCCTGCGCGCCCTTCTCGTTCGCCGCGATCTGCGCGCGCAGATCGGCCAGGTTCTGCTGCGGGTTGCGCGCCGGGTACGGCCCTCCGCCGAGCAGCGCCAGGATCTCCGCCTCGCGGAGCCGCCCGGCCTCGACCAGCTTCACGTTGTCGAGGAGGACGCCCTCCTCCTCGATCGTCCTGGAGAACGGCGGCATCGAGCCCGGCGTGACGCCGCCGATGTCCGCGTGATGGCCGCGCGACGCCACGTAGAACAGCACGCGCTCGCCCGCCTCGTCCCACACCGGCGTCACCACCGTCACGTCCGGCAGGTGGGTGCCGCCGCGGTACGGATCGTTGAGAGCGTACACGTCCCCCGGCTTCATCCCTGGGTTCCGCGCGATCACGGTCTTGATCGACTCGCCCATCGAGCCGAGGTGCACCGGCATGTGCGGCGCGTTCGCGATCAGGCTGCCCTCCGCGTCGAACAGCGCGCACGAGAAGTCGAGCCGCTCCTTGATGTTGACCGAGTGGGCGGTGTTCTGGAGCCGCAGGCCCATCTGCTCGGCGATGTTCATGAACAGGTTGTTGAACACCTCGAGCATCACCGGGTCGACCTCGGTGCCCACCGCGCGCCGCTCGGGACGCGGCGCCACCCGGGTGAGCACCATGTGGCCGAGCGCGGTGATCTCCGCCTGCCAGCCCGGCTCCACCACGGTCGTCGCGTTGGCCTCGGCGACGATGGCCGGCCCGTCGATCACCGCGCCGCGCCCGAGCCGCTCGCGCCGGTACAGCGCCGCGTCGTGGAACGCCCCCTCGGCGTACATCCGCGCCCGGGCGTCGGCCTCGGGGCGGTGCGGGCGCGCCTCCGCGGGCCGCTCCTCGGCGGCCTCGCCCGGCCCGATCGCCTCGACGGAGACGCTCTCCAGGACGAGCGCCTTGTCCGGCATCAGGAAGGCGAACCGCCTGCGGTAGGCCGCGTCGAAGGCGGCGCGGATCGCCTCCGCGCTGCCGTCGGGCACGACGAGCGCGGTGTCGGTGCCCTCGTAGCGCACGTGGACGCGCCGGACGAGCCGCACCCGCTCCGGCGAGAACCCTTGCCCCACGAGCTCGGCCTCCGCGTCGCGGCCGATGCGCGCGAGCGCCTCGCGCGCCGCGGAGAGCCCCGCCTCGTCGAGGCGCCGCTCCACGGCCGCCTCGCGGATCGCGCTCTGGTCCGAGAGGCCCATGCCGTAGGCGGACAGGACCCCCGCGAGCGGGTGGACGAAGACGCGGCGCACGCCGAGCGCGTCGGCCACCGCGCACGCGTGCTGGCCGCCGGCGCCGCCGAAGCACTGCAGGGTGTACTGGGTGACGTCGTGCCCGCGCGCCACCGAGATCTTCTTCACCGCGTTGGCCATGTTCGCGACCGCGATCTGCAGGAAGCCCTCGGCCAGCTGCTCCGGCGTGATCGGGCGCGACGTGTCGCGCTGCACGTCGGCCGCCATGGCCCGGAAGCGCTGCTCGACGACCTCGCGGTCGAGTGGCGCGTCGGCGCCCGGGCCGAACACGTGCGGGAAGAACTCCGGCTGGATCTTGCCGAGCATCACGTTCGCGTCGGTGACGGCCAGCCGCCCGCCGCGGCGGTAGCACGCCGGCCCCGGGTTCGCGCCGGCCGACTCCGGCCCCACGCGCAGCCGCGCGCCGTCGAAGCCGAGCAGCGAGCCGCCCCCCGCGGCCACGGTGTGGATGCTCATCATCGGCGCGCGCATCCGGACGCCGGCCACCTGCGTCTCGAAGGCGCGCTCGAGCTCACCGGCGTAGTGCGACACGTCGGTCGAGGTGCCGCCCATGTCGAAGCCGATCACCTTCTCGTGCCCGCCCGCGACCGCGGTGCGCACCATGCCGACGATGCCGCCCGCCGGGCCGCTCAGGATCGCGTCCTTGCCCTGGAAGCGGCCGGCCAGCGTCAGACCGCCGCTCGACTGCATGAAGTAGAGCGGCACGCCGGGCATCTGGCTGGCCACCTGCTCGACGTAGCGCCGCAGGATGGGCGACAGGTACGCGTCGACCACCGTTGTGTCGCCGCGCGAGACGAGCTTCATCAGCGGGCTCACCTCGTGCGACGCGGAGACCTGGGTGAAGCCGACCTCGCGCGCGATCTCGGCCGCCCGCCGCTCGTGCGCGGCGAACCTGTAGCCGTGCAGGAAGACGATCGCGCAGGCGCGGATGCCGGCCTCGAACGCCTCCGAGAGCGGGCCGCGCAGCGCCTCGCCGTCGAGCGGCTCCACCACGTCGCCGCGCGCGCCGACGCGCTCGCGCGCCTCGATCACGCGCTCATAGAGCAGGTCGTGCAGCGCGATGTGGCGATCGAACAGGCGAGGGCGGTTCTGGTACCCGATGCGCAGCGCGTCGCGGAAGCCGCGCGTCGTGACCAGCACAGTGCGGTCCCCTTTGCGCTCGAGCAGCGCGTTCGTGGCGACCGTGGTGCCCATCTTCACGCACTCGACGTCGGCGGGAGAGATGACCTGACCGGGCGCGAGGCCGAGCAGGCGGCGGATCCCCTCGACCGCCGCGTCGGCGTACTGCTCGGGGTTCTCCGACAGGAGCTTGGCCGTGGTGAGCGAGCCGTCCGGCCGCCGGGCCACGACGTCCGTGAACGTGCCTCCGCGATCGATCCAGAACTGCCACTTGTGCGAGGTCGAGGTCATGGAACCCACTCGTTGCCGGACGCCTCCTCCGCCGCGCTCCCGCGCAGTTCTGCCAGCCGAAGGACGGCAAGACTAAGTTTTCATTGAACAATCTTCAACCGTCGGGAACCGTCGGGAGGGGGCGCCCACGCCGCTGGACGCTCGCATCGCCCCGCCGCGCGCAAGGGGGCGCCGCGCCATGACCCCGTGACCTCGCGCCGCGTGCCGCCTCGCGACGACGCCATGGCCGCGTACGCCCGCCCGGGAACCGACGTTCAGCGCTGTACAACCGTTCGTGCGGCGTGATAAGCGCTCGATGAGCTCTCCAAGCGAGAGAGTCTGCTCGAATGTCCAGCAAGCAACCACCTCCGCACGTCACCGCCGCCCACGCGGCGGGGCTGGCCGCGCTGCTCGGCGCGACGGGCGCTGCCGCGGAGAACGAGCGCGCGGGGAGGGCGGAGCGGCACTTCGAGCGGGCACGGCGGGGGCGGTCGGCGCAGCCCGGGCCGCGCGCGAAGCCCGCCGCCGGCCCGCACCCGCCGGGCGGCCCGTCGAACGCGGGCGGCGCCCGGGAGTACGTGCGCGCCGCGCCGACGCGCTCGCCGGTGCTGAACGCGTTCCTGAGCGAGCTCGGCACGGAAGGCGGAGCGCTCGTGCCGGCGAACGTCCACGTCTTCGACGAGCACGCCCTCGCGCCGAGGCTCGTCGAGCTCGCACGCCAGCGGGTGGTCTCCATGCTGCTCGCCGTGGGCAGGACCGAGGTGGCCATGACCCTGGCGCAGATGCCGTCGATCACCAACGAGCGCGCCGCGCGGCTCTTCATGAGGCAGGCGGTCCACGTCGGCGGCGATCTCGGGGCGATCACGGGCGACTACGCGCGGCACTACCGGCGCTCGGGCGCGCCGGAGCGCGACGACCAGCGCGCGGGCTGCATCATGGCCGCGTTCGCAGGACGCCTGAGCGCCATGGCGGAGAAGCTCCTCGGCCCGCACGTGCGCGCCGAGCTGCGCGCCGCCCTGGAGGCGCTGACGTCGCACGGCAGCCCTCCCGCGCGGCGGGCGCGCGCGAGCGACCTCCGCGCGCCGCAGGGCGCCGGGCGAGGCGCCCTCGCGACGGCGCCGCGCGACGCCGCGAGCTCGGCGACACGGCCGAGGCGCAAATAGGCCGCGCGCTCGGCGATCCGGTCGAGGCGCAAGGACGCGGCGCGCGGTCCGGGTCGGATCCTGTTGCGGTGGGCCCGTTCGTTTGCTTCGTTGGGCGCGAGGCGCCCCGGCTGCTCGATTCCTGAGCCCTGGGCGCGCGTTCCCAGCGAGAGGCCGAGGCTCATGAATTCGCTCGCAGAAGGCAGCGTCGTCGCCGGTAGATACCGCCTCGAGCGCACGCTCGCGCGGGGCGGGATGGGGGCCATCTGGGTGGCCCGGCACCTCCAGCTCGACGCCACGGTGGCGGTCAAGCTCATGGCGCCCGAGTACGCTGCCTCGTCCACCGCGCGGGCGCGCTTCGAGCGCGAGGCGAGGGCCGCGGCGCAGCTGAAGATACCGAACGTCGTCCACGTGCACGATTATGGGGTCGAGGGCGACACGCCTTTCCTCGTGATGGAGCTCCTCGACGGCGAGGATCTCGAGACGCGGCTCTCGCGGGAGGGGCGCCTCTCCATGGCGGCCACGCTCGGCATCGTCACGCAGGTGTGCAAGGCCCTGCGTCGCGCGCACGAGATGGGGATCGTCCACCGCGACCTCAAGCCGGCGAACCTCTTTCTCTCGCGGCAGGACGAGGACGAGCTCGTGAAGGTCCTCGACTTCGGGATCGCCAAGGCCCAGGGCACGCTGCTGGCCGGCAACGAGACGAAGACAGGCACGCTCGTCGGCTCGCCCTACTACATGAGCCCCGAGCAGGTGCGCCGCAGCAAGACCCTCGACTGGCGCAGCGATCTCTGGTCCGTCGGCGTGATCGCCTATCGCTGCCTCACTGGCGGTCTTCCGTTCCCGGGCGAGGAGATCGGCGAGGTGTTCGTGGCGATCTGCACGGAGGACGCCCCCCTCGCATCCAGCGTCGTGCCGGAGCTCGGGCCCGATGTGGATGGGTTCTTTTCGCGGGCGCTCGCGCGCGACCCGGCGCATCGGTTTCAGGGCGCGAGCGAGCTCGCCGAGGTGTTCGGCGCGGCGATCGGCGCGGCGCGATCGGAGACCCGACGTCTCCAGCCGTCGGTTCCTGCGGAGGGCCCGTCTCCGCTGCTCGCCGTCCGTGGCGGCACGATGGCCGCGAGCCCAGATGCGATAGGGGCGCGTCCAGATGCGATAGGGTCGCGTCCAGATGCGACAGGGTCGCGTCCAGATGCGACAGGGGCGCGTCCAGATGCGACAGGGTCGCGTCCAGATGCGGCGAGCCCTGGAACGATGGGACCGAGCCCCGGCACGATGGGCGCCGCCTCCAGCGCGTCCGTGCCCACGCTGCCGAACCAAGCAGGCCCCCCCTTCCACGGCTCTCCACGCGGCGGCGCCTCGGAGGGCGTTGCGCCGGCGTTCCAGGGGGCCGTCAGCACGTTGACGTCGGCTGGAAATACCCTCGCCCCGACGAAAGCCGACAGCCGCCGCGCCTGGATCTCGCTGGCCCTGGGCGTGAGCGCGCTCGTCGTGGGGCTCGTCACCTACGCGGTCCTTCGCGCCCCCGCGCTGGGCGGCGAACCGACGTCGCCGCCCGACCCGGCCGCCTCGCCTGCCTCCGCGTCCGCGCTGCCCGCCGCCGCGCCGTCAACCGCGTCACCGGAGCCTGCGCCGCCGCCCTCCCACAGCGCGCCGGCCGCCCCGGGCGCGCCTTCGGCCTCCGAGGCGCCGACCAGCGCGCCCGCGCCGCTGGCGCCGTCATCGTCCGCCAGAAAACGGGCGCCGCTGCCCCCGAGGCCCCGGATCCCTCGGGACGATCCCACCGACCACATGTGACCGGCCGCCGCGCAGCGAGGAGCCCGTGCGCTCGCGCCCGCCGCCGCGAGCGAGCTCACTCCCACCGACCCCATGTGACCGGCCGCCGCGCAGCGAGGAGCCCGTGCGCGCGCGCCCGCCGCCGCGAGCGAGCTCACCCGCCCGGGTGGGTGTTCTTGTAGAGCCGCAGGCTGTTTCGGATCGCCATCGTCACCGTCATGGGGCCGACGCGGGGCACGAACACGCTCGCCTTGCTCTGGATATCGTCGCTGAAGTTCTTGAAGGTGGAGAAGTTGATGCAGAGGGCGCCCTCGCGGATCTCGGCGCCTTGCACGACCGGGAAGCTCCGTGAGGGCACGCCGGTCACAACGACGTCCGCCTGCCGCAGCGCGGTCGCCCGGTCCACCGTCGTCTCGCGCACCTCGTGCGAGTCGCCCGAGGCGCTGGGCACGAAGAGCAACGGACCGTCGATGTCGAACGACGTCACGTGGGCTCCGTCGTGCGCCATCATGCTCGCGAGCGGCCTCCCGACGACCTCGCTCCGGTTGAAGATGCACACGCGCCGGCCCTCGAGCGGCCGCTCCCCCTCGCCGAAGAAGCCGGCCGCCTCGACCAGCTTGAGGATCGCCAGCGGCGTGCACGGCAGGATCGCCTTCCTGGTCTTCGCCTCGTCCAGGAAGCGCTGGTTCTGGTACAGGCAACGTGCCCAGAACGTGTGGAGCCCCTCGATGTCCTTCGCGGGATCGACGCTGTCCCGCAAGTACACGTCCTGCTCCGTGCCGAAGATCGGGTAATACACCATCATCCCGTGCACGCGCGCGTCCTCGTTCGCCGCGCGGATGGCCTCCTCGGCGTCGAGCCGCGTCGCGTGGCGGATCTCGAAGCGGACGCCCACGTCCTCGCACGCCTTGCGCGTGTACTCCGCGTACGTGTACGACGGCCCGTGATCCGCCGCGAGCACACCGACCAGGACCAGCGGCTCGGGCAGCGCCGCGAGCTCCGCCCGGATCCCGCTGCGGAACGTCTCCGCCACCGCGGTCGGATCGAGGACGCTGGCCGTGCGAGCGCCCGGGCTCGGCGGAATGTGGTGAGGGTCCATCCTGGGGCGGAGACGAGCACGCGCGAGCATCGGTGTCAAGTTTCCGGCGGGGCAACACTCTCGACTCTGCCTGCGCTGCCAGCCCTGCCGACTCTTACGTTCCTTCTCGCAGGTTCCGTCGATTCCCTCGCAGGTTCCGTCGATTCCCGTCGATTCCCGCCGACGCGATCCGCGGTCGTTGACTCGGACGCTTCGTGGGATGGAGTTCCCCGCAGGGCGGTATCGCGCCGCGCTGGACGCGCGACGTGCCCCAGCCCAGCCATGGCTCCTGCAGGGGCGGAGGAGGGGAGCGCGCCGGGGGCGGAGACTCCAGCCCTCCGGAGCGCCGCCGCGCCCGGCTCACGAGCTCATCGCGAGGAGGACCGCTGCTCCGGGCCCGTGTCCACCGCGGGCGCCGCCACGCGGTTGCCCTCCGCCTCGGTGGGGCTGCCGGCGCCGGGCACGCGGAGGACCATACCGCTCTTGCCGCGCAGCTCATCGACGAAATTCGCTCCGAACACCTCCTCGGGCGTGTCGCCGTCGCGTCCGCCCATGCCCGAGAGCCCCTCGAGGCTCGCGACGTTTCCGTCCCGGCGTCTGGGCGCCGGACGAGAGCGCAAAACATCGTCCCGGGTCACCTTCAGCGCCACCACGTCCTCGCGCATCACGTCGATCCAGGATGCGGGGAAGTCGGCCTCGGCGCCCGCGGGGCCGCGCACGCGGATCCGCGAGATGTCATTGCCGGGATCGTTCGCGCCGATGCCCACGAGCTGCGCCTCGGCCTCGTCGGCGGTCATCACCCGCGTGTCAGGGCCGAGCTCGACCGTATCGTCCGTGACCCCGAGCGCCTCCTCCAGCTCCTGCCTCCGCTCGGGCGGCTGCGGCACGAGCGAGGTATCGACGCGCCCCGGCGGCTGCGCCGTCGTCCGCCCTTCGTAGTACCGAGGCAGCGCCAGGAGCTCGTCACGGCCGGGCCGTAAGCGGAGGCGCCCGTCCGCCGTGCCCTGCACGAGATTCATCGAGATCAGCAGCTCCTCGCTCGCCAGCGGAGAACGGAGCACCACGTGGGTCAGCACGCCCCGCTCCCGGTCGACCAGGACGCGGTCGAGCACGCCCGCATCGAGGCCTCCGTCGGCCAACACGGGCATCTCGAAGTCGAACTGCATGGTCCCTCCTCGGCGGCGAAGCGCCTCGCGCTCGAGCGAGAACCTGAGACGGTCGGATCCCGATGTCCAGGGGAGCACGGCGCGGACCCTCGTGACCGGTCGACCCCATCCCATGGGCCGCAGCGCGGCCTCGCCATCACGGGGGGTCGGCGGTCCTCGGCTCGTCGAGTCATCGAGTCATCGAGCTGTCGAGTCATCGAGTCACAGAGGCGTCGCTATTCCCCCGTGTGAACGGGTACACGCACGCCGTAGAGGTGCGCGCGAGCCAGGTCCTTGGCACAACGTGGCCCATCTCCCGCGCGCGGTCTGCGTCTATTCCCGCGGATTTGCTGCTCGAAGGCCGTGGAACATCTTGGTACGTCGTATGCAACCTACGCGCCGGCCGCTGGGGATGTGCCAGCGCCGCTCGGGAGGATTTGGACTTATGCGCGTACGCTTCGATGCTCTCCGCCGCCGCTGGAGCTCTCCCCACCTGCTCGCCGCGCTGGCGCTGGCGAGCGCGTTCGCGGCGGGGTGCTCCTCCGATGAGGCCCCGCCAACGACGCTCGGTCGCCCCGATCAACCCCGGAACGGCACGCTCGAGATCGACGAAGCGAGGCTGCTGGGCGTGATCGACGGGGGCGATCTGCGCCTCCAGATCCCGGTGCGCAACCTGACCGCCGGCGCGACGAGCGGCCACCTGCGCGTCACGCTCGTCGATCTCGACGCGGACAAGGAACAAGGCACGACCGAGGTCGACCTGGAGATCGCGGGCGGGACGGCGACGACCGCGGAGGCGCGCCTTCCGGCGCCGGCCGTGAGCGCGCAGCCGGGCCTCGCGCGGTACCTCGTCCGCGTCGACGACGGGTCGGAGGAGGGGCTGCTCGTCACGCGCAGCCTCCTCCGCGTCATCCCGCCCTACGACGTGCAGCTCGAGGGGCCGGCGCGCGTCGTGCGCGGCCGCACCGCGAGCTACCGCGTGCGCGCGACCGACGCCTTCACCCACCAGCCGGTGCCCAAGGTGGATGTCGAGCTCGCGGTGGGCGAGGGGGCGCGGCCGCTCCGCGGGACGACGGACGCGCTCGGCGCCGCGGTGTTCGAGGTGGAGCCCGGCGCGCTCGGGGCGCACCCCGTCTCCGCGCAGGCGCTCGGCTTCGGCGTCAACGCGGCCCTCACCGCGAGCGTCACCGTCGAGGGACCCGGCCCGAAGCTGCTCCTCACCACCGACAAGCCGCTCTACAAGCCCGGCCAGACGATCCACCTGCGCGCGCTCGCGCTCGAGCGGGGGAACAACGCGCCGCTCGTCCGCGAGCCGATCACGTTCGAGGTGGAGGACGGCAAGGGCAACAAGATCTTCAAGAAGCCGATCGAGACCGACGCTTATGGCGTCGCCGCGACGACGTTCCGGATCGGCTCCATCGTGAACACCGGCGAGTTCAAGGTGCGCCTCGTGAGCGGGGAGACCACGACGGAGAAGGTCGTGACCGTGGGGCAGTACGCGCTGCCCAAGTTCGAGGTCGCCGTGAGGACCGACAAGCCGTGGTACACGGCGGGTGACACGCTGACAGGCACCATCGACGCGCGCTATTTCTTCGGCAAGAACGTCGCCGGCGGCAGCGTGACCATCGAGGCGGCGTCGCTGGACGTCGGTCAGACGACGTTCCAGCGCATCGTGGGCGAGCTCAACGCCGAGGGCCATTACGGGTTCAGCCTGACGCTGCCGCCGAGCCTCGCGGGCCTGCCGCTGGAGCAGGGCGACGCGGCCGTGACGCTCACCGTCACCGTCGCGGACACGGCCGGGCAGGAGGTCACGAAGGCGATCCCGGTCAAGGTCGCCGCCGACGCGGCCTCGATCGTGCTCGTGCCCGAGGCGCGCGAGCTCGTCCCGGGGATCCCCAACACCCTTCTTCTCTTCGTCACCGACCCGCTCGGGGCGCCGCTCCCCGACACGGACGCGGTCATCACGGCGCCGGACGGCACGCAGCTCACCGCGCGCACCGACGCCTTCGGCCAGGCCGTGGTGAGCTTCACCCCGCCGGGCGCCACGGCAGACGGCGCGTTCGAGGTGCGGGCGACGGTGGGGGCGCGGGCGGTCACGCGGAAGTTCTCGTTCGCCACGCAGACGGGCGGCGAGCACCTCCTCGTGCGCACCGACCGGGCCGTCTATGAGACCGGCGAGACGGTCGAGGTCACCATCGAGTCCAGCGAGGAGGCCGGCAGCGTCTATGTCGACTGGCTGAACGACGGCCAGGCCGTCGACATGCGCTCTCTCGAGCTCGAGGGCGGGCGCGCCCATTTCAGCATGCCCGTCGACGCCGGCCTGCTCGGCAGCAACCGGGTCGAGGCGTACCTGGTCGACGACGATGGCAATCTGGTCCGCTCCGGCCGCACCGTGTTCGCGCGCGGCGACTCCGCGCTGAGCGTCGAGGTCGAGGCCGACAAGCCCCTGTATGCGCCGGGGGAGACGGCGACGCTGCGGCTGTCGGTCAAGGACGACGCGGGGAACCCGAAGGTCGCCGCGCTCGGCGTCCAGGTGGTCGATCAGGCGGTCTTCGCGCTCGTCGACGCCCAGCCCGGGCTGCTCCGCACCTACTTCGAGCTGGAGGACGAGTTCGCGAAGCCGAGCTACGAGATCCACGGCCCGGCCGCGAACCTCCAGGACCTGCTGTTCAACGCGACCGCGAGCGAGGACCCCGAGAAGGCCGAGGCCGCGCAGGTGAAGACCCAGGCCTCGCTCGCCGCGCTCGCCGGCACGTCGCTCACCGGCCTCCAGGCGCGCACGTGGCCCGCCGTGCTGGCGAAGGTGCCGGAGGAGCTCGCGCCGTTCTACGAGCGCCAGAAGGGCGTGATGAAGCCCTGGCTCGCGGAGGCCACCGCGGCCGCCGCGCAGGAGCTGAAGGCGCTCGGCTGCGACAGCACCCAGTTCAGCTGCAACGGGCAGGGCGTCTACGTCGAGCTGCTCGGGAGCCGCGTCGCCGAGCGCCTGCGCGCCTTCGACGTGTGGGGCAACGCGTACCGGGTGGCCTCCAGCTGGAGCGGGTTCACGCTGCAGTCGTCGGGGCCCGACGAGGTGGAGCAGAGCCAGGACGACGCGACGTTCGCGTTCACGTTCGGCGATCTCGGGGTCCAGGTGCCCCCGCAAGAGTGGAATGAAGGGGGCATCCCCGACGCGGACGGCGGCTGGGCCAATGGTGGCGTCGCGAGCGCGAGCGGGGCGGGGACCGGAGCGGGCGGCGGCTCGGCCGGGAATCCCACCGAGGAGCCCGGCGGCGCCGGCGGGCCGCGCGTCCGGCGCGAGTTCCCGGAGACCCTCTACGTCAATCCGAGCGTGATCACGAGCCCCGACGGCACGGCCACCCTGAGCATCCCGCTCGCGGACAGCATCACCGAGTGGCGGCTCTCGGCGCTGGCGAACTCCACGGACGGCAAGCTCGGCGGCATCCAGAGCGGCTTCAAGGTCTTCCAGGACTTCTTCGTCGACGTGAGCTTCCCGGCCACGCTCACGCGCGGCGATGAGGTCGAGTTCCCGATCGCGGTCTACAACTACCTGGAGACGCCGCAGACGGTCGAGCTCAGCCTCGAGCCGGGGAGCTGGTATACGCCGCTCGGCGCGACGTCGACGACGGTGTCCCTCGCGGCGGGCGAGGTGCGCGGCGTCCGGTTCCCGGTGAAGGTGAACACGGTGGGCGTCAACTCGCTCACGGTCACCGCGCGGGGCAGCGCGGGCGCCGACGCCGTGGCCCGCACCGTGCGCGTGGTCCCGGACGGGAAGCCGTTCGCAGAGAGCCAGTCTGGCATGCTCGCGCCGGGCAGCGCCGATCACGCGCTGTCGTTCCCTGCGGACGCGGTCCCCGGCTCGAACCAGCTCTATCTCGAGATCTACCCCGCGTTCCTGTCGCAGGTCGTGAGCGGCATGGACAGCATGCTCCAGGTCCCGAATGGCTGCTTCGAGCAGACCACCTCGACGACCTGGCCCAACGTGCTCGTCACGCAGTACATGAAGCAGACAGGCCAGATCACCCCGGAGATCCAGATGAAGGCCGAGTCGCTGATCTCGGCCGGGTACCAGCGATTGCTCACGTTCGAGCACTCGGGCGGCGGCTTCTCGTGGTTCGGCGAGCAGGACGGGCATCCGTACCTGTCGGTCACCGCGTTCGGCGTCATGGAGTTCGCCGACATGATCAAGGTCCACACCGTGGACGAGGCGATGCTCGCCCGGACCGTCAACTGGCTCGCCGGGCAGCAGAAGGCGGACGGCACGTGGGAAGGCGACCAGACCGAGTTCTTCAGCTTCCACACGGGCACGCTCCGCAACAGCGCCTTCGTGCTCTGGGCGCTCGCGAGCGCGGGGTACACGGGGCCCGAGATCGGGAAGGGGCTCGCCTACCTGGGCCGCTCGCTGAAGCCGGCGACCGACGACCTGTACACGCTGGCGATCGCGGCCAACGCGCTCGCCGTGGCCGACCCCTCCGCGGCGCTGACGGACCAGGTGCTCGACGCCCTGGATGAGCGCAAGACCGCGGAAGGAGACGTGGTTTACTGGGATGACGGCGGCACGCAGACCTCGTTCTACGAGTCCGGGAACGACGCCAAGGTCACGACCACCGCGCTCGCGGCCCACGCGCTGCTCTCCGCGGGCGCCCACCGGCCGAGCGCCGACGGCGGCGTGAAGTTCCTGACCCAGTCGAAGGACCCGAACGGCAATTTCGGCTCCACCCAGGCGACGATCTGGAGCCTGCGCACCCTGCTCCTCGCCGCGAGCAAGGGGACGGAGGGCGCCACGGG
Source organism: Sorangium sp. So ce693 (assembly GCF_051521375.1). Taxonomy (NCBI): domain Bacteria; kingdom Pseudomonadati; phylum Myxococcota; order Polyangiales; family Polyangiaceae; genus Sorangium; species Sorangium sp. So ce693. The sequence continues at coordinate 6,101,622 of NZ_CP150347.1, read as the reverse complement.
GACGGTGACCGTCGCGGTCGACGGCGCGGCGGCGGGCACGGTCTCCCTGCGCGAGGACCAGGCCGACGTCATGACGACGGTCGACCTCACGCACCTCGCGACCGCGGGCGCGCACGACGTCGCGCTCTCGTTCTCGGGGGAGGGGAAGCTCAGCTACAACCTGGTGAGCCGCCACAACCTGCCGTGGGCCGCGGTCCCGAGCGACGCGGGAGGCCCGCTCGCTGTCAGCGTGGCGTACGACAAGACCCAGCTGTACGTGGACGACATCGTGACGGCGTCGCTGAGCGTCCAGAACAAGACGGACTCGGTGCAGAGCATGGTCCTCGTGACCGTCGGGCTGCCGCCCGGCTTCCAGCTCCTGACCGAGGATCTCCAGGAGTACATCGCCGCGGGCCAGCTCTCGAAGTTCGAGATCACGGGCAAGCAGCTGATCCTCTATGTGAAGGAGATCCCCGCGGAGCGCGCGGCCACCTTCGTTTACCGGCTGCAGGCGACCATGCCTGTCAGGGCGGAGGACGGCGGCGCCGAGGTCCACCCGTACTACCAGCCGGAACAGCAGAGCTACTCCGGAGCGCAGCTCCTCGAGGTGGCGGGGGAGTGAAGGGCTGACCGGGCGAGGGCGCTGACCGCGGGTGCGCGGCCAGCGCCGCTGCGCCGGCGGGGCGCTGGCGCGTGGATCAGGGGCAGGCGACGCGCCAGGCGTCGAGGTCGAGCTTCTTGATCAAGGTCGAGAGCCCGAGCGGCTTCGTGGCGGAGCAGACGGCGTTTGCCTTCGAGGCGTCGACGTACTCCGCGTGGAACACCGCCTTGCCGGCGCGGATGAACGGGGTGAGCATCTCGCACTCCCCGTATTCGTGGCACTCCTCGTTCAGGGCCCAGTCGAAGCTCCCCACCAGATCTTTCACCTGATCGAGATCGTTCTTCAGCCCGATGGACAGCCCCCGCGCGTGCGCCTCGGCGGCCAGGAAGCGGTTGTAATCGAGCTGCGTCGCCGCCGTCAGCGGGAAGCCGGGGCTGTTGGTGTAGCCGTCGACGTTGTCGGGCTCCACGCCGTCGCAGCGCTTCTGCACCGCCAGATCCAGCCGGGCCTTCATGACGTCGCGCGCGCCGGCGTTGCGGGTGTCGAGCCACCGCTCGCCCGGCCAGCCGTCGAGCGGGTTGCCGAGCGCCGCGGCGGGGAACTTCGACGCGTCGTCGCGCCAGTCCTCGCTGCTCCCCGCGCTGAAGTAGCAGATCACCTTCTTTCCGGCCGCGCGCAGTGTGTCGATCTTCGCCTGCGGGGCGTCGAAGAGGTCGATATCGTACATGGCGACATCGAGGCTGGTGTCGATGGTGCCCGTGAGCTGCCATTGCCACGTCGTCCCCGGCGCGGGGACCCAGATGCCGCCGGTGGAGCCACCGGTGCCGGTGGAGCCGCCAGCACCGGAGCCGCCGGTGCCGGTGGAACCGCCGGTGCCAGTAGAGCCGCCGGTGCCAGAGCCGCCGGTACCGGTGGAGCCGCCAGCGCCGGAGCCACCGGTGCCGGTAGAGCCGCCGGCGCCGGAGCCGCCGGTGCCAGTGGCGCCGCCGGCGCCGGAGCCACCGGTGCCAGTGGAGCCGCCGGCGCCGGAGCCGCCGGTGCCAGTGGAGCCGCCGCTGGTCGTGCCCGTGAGGACGAGCTTGTCGAGCATCGAACTGTCGGTGGAGCTGCTCGTCGCGTACCGGATCTTGAGGGTACCGCCCGCCACGAACCGCCCGAGCGGCCCCGGCAGGGTCAGGCTCGCGCTCGTCCAGGACCAGTCGCGCGCGAACGTGTTGTCGCCGACCGGGACCCAGGCGCGGGCGGCCGCGTCCCACGCCTCGAAGGTCCAGCGCATGGCCGTCCTGGCGGGGCCGCGATAATTCACGCCCAGCGCGAGGGACGCGAGCTGTGCCGCCGAGGTGCCCGAGGGGAGCGCGTACTCGCACGTCGCGCTCGTGCCGGGCGCGAACTCGACGTACTTGCTCCACACGTCCTGCTGGCCCGTGAGATCCGCCGTCGCGAGCGCGGCGGCCGTCTGCCCGGCGCCGATGCTCCCCCGGCTCACCGTCAGCTTGGAGCAGGTCATCGTGAGGGCGCCGGTGACCGCGTCGCCGCTCGCCGCCGAGGCGATCTCCGCGTCGGAGCCCGAATCCGCGCCGCACCCTGCGGCGGCGAGCGTCGCGACCAGGCTCACGAGGGCATGGCGCAGGGCGCCGCAGATCGCGAGAGAGGACGCCGGTCGGATGGGATAAGTCATGCTCGTCTCCTGTCGTGTTGGTCGTAGGTGAAGCCAGGCGCACGTCGGCGCGACGCGTCTCCAGACGCTCCGGTCCCCGCGATGGCCCGGGCGATGGCGGCTCCCGCAGCATCTCCGCGCGCCGCAGCGGCGCCGGTCCGTGCGCGCCGCAGAAGCATTGCAAGGCGGGGACCAGCGCGCGCTCCGCGTCTTCCGCGCGGCGGTGCGCGCTGCCGTTGCCGCGGGTTGCGCAAGCGTCGTACACTTGCGCAACCTTCGAACGGCATGGCGGAGCAAGACCCTCGTCGACAGGCAGCTTCTCCGCCGAGCGCGGAGCCGCCGCGCGCCGCGGCCGAGGTCGCGACAGAGCTCGACGCCGCGGAGAGCGCGCCCGACGAGCGGACGCCGCAGGGTCAGGCCTCCCTGATCATCCGCGCCGGTGATGGCGCGGCGCGGGTGATTGACCTGACCGAAGGCGACGTGGTCGCGATCGGCCGCGCGCCGGAGTCCGCGGTCCACGTCGACGATCCCCGCGTGTCGCGCAACCACGCGATCGTCGCGCGGCACGGCGACGCCCTCGAGGTCATCGACTGCGGGAGCCGCAACGGCACCTCGGTGAACGGCGCCGTCTTGCGCGACGCCGTGCGGCCCCTCGCCGGCGGCGACGTGATCCGCATCGGCCCGGCCGAGATCGTCGTCGCGATCGCGGCGCCGGCGCCCGTCGAGGCGGCGCCGCCGGGGGCCGCGCCGGAGGCGCTGGAGGGCCCGCCCTCCGGCCCCGGCTTCGTCGTCGCGGACGAGGCGATGGTAAAGGTCTTTCAGGTGGTGCAGCGCCTCGCGCGCGCGCAGACGACGGTGCTCGTGCTCGGCGAGACGGGCGCGGGGAAAGAGGTCGTCTCCGAGCAGCTCCACCGCGCCAGCCCGCGCGCAGGCGGCCCGTTCGTGCGGCTGAGCTGCGCGGCGCTGCCCGAGGCGCTGCTCGAGAGCGAGCTCTTCGGGCACGAGAAGGCCGCCTTCACCGGGGCGGATCGCCGCAAGATCGGCTACTTCGAGGCGGCGCAGGGCGGCACGCTGCTGCTCGACGAGATCGGCGAGATGCCCCTCGCCATGCAGGCCAAGCTGCTGCGCGTGCTCGAGAGCCGGCGCGTGGCCCGGATCGGCGGCACGCAGGAGATCGAGCTCGACGTGCGCGTCGTGTGCGCCACGCACCGGGACCTCCAGGCCGAGGTCGCGGCCGGGAGGTTCCGGCAGGATCTCTACTACCGCATCAGCACGTTCGTCCTCCGCGTCCCGCCGCTGCGCGAGCGGCGCGCCGAGATCGCGCTGCTCGTACACCGCTTCGCGCAGCAGGTCGCCGGGCGCATGGGGGAGCGAGCGCCGCGCTTCGCGCCCGCGGCGATGCAGGCGCTCGAGGCGCACGTGTGGCCCGGCAACCTGCGCGAGCTGCGCAACGCGGTGGAGCACGCCGTCGTGCTGGCCGAGGGCGGCGTCATCGACGTCGAGCACCTGCCGGCCTCCGTGGTGGAGGGCGCCGAGGGCGCCGCGCCCCCCGCGAGCGCGGGCGCGCCCCCGGCGAGCACGGGGGCGCCGCCGCCGTCCGCCGACGGCGGGACGATGCCGGCGCGCCTCGCCGAGCTGGAGAAGCGGAGCATCGAGGACGCCCTCGCCGCGGAGGGGAACAACCAGACGCGCGCGGCGAAGCGGCTCGGCATCTCGCGGCGCGCGCTGCTCTACAAGCTGGACAAGTACGACATCAGGCGATGAGCCTCGGGGAGCGCACCTGCGGGCCGCCTGATGGCCGGATTCAGTGGCCGGGTTTCTTCGGCACGATCTGCGGCTTCGCCGCGGACTGGGGCGCGTGGTGGACCATCGTGTAGGCGTACTCCTTCGCCACCTTCGCGAGGAGCGTCACGTTGTTGATCAGCGTCGCGCGATCGATGTTGGCGACGCCGAACATCATCTGCGGCTGATGATCGATGAAGACAACGGCGGTGTCCTGGGGTGTATACAGCTTTTGATACTGGTTCATATCTCTCATCGCTCCTGCCATTGACGATCGAATGGTCGACGTCGCCGAGCACGAGCGGCGTCCGCGCCCCCTCGGGCCGGTGCGGTCGTCACCCTGCGCGGTCGTGACCGCACGTTCCTGGACGAAACTGCCGGGAGCCGGGGGCTCGTGGTCCTCGAGCGGCCGAAGTCGAGCGACGAAGATCGCAGGTTCGTCCTGGACCGCTGCCGCCGGCCGGCCGCGTCCGGAGGTGGCCCTTCGACGAGCGCGCGCGCTCCTCTCGGCCTCGAAGGGAGAGGGCGAGCGGGCTCGGGCGCCGTCGCGGCGCTACCCGCTGCAGCAGCGGAACCCGATCGTATGATCGGTGTCGGCGCGCTCGCGCTCGTCGCGCGCGTCGCACCGGAGCTCTTCGAGCGCTCCCCCGCTGTCGAACGCCCCGCCCCGGGTCCTGCAGAGGTCGCCTGGGCCGACGTCGTCGGAGCACGCGTCTTCCCACTCGCGGACGTTTCCGCTCATGTGCTGCAGGCCGAGATAGCCCCCCTCGCACGCCAGGCTGGCGTCGTCGCCGACCGGCACCGTCTCGGTGCTGTCACCGTTGCACTGGAGAGCGTCGAACTCGCCGGTGGAGTAAGCGAGCGCGCCGTGCTTGCTGCACGCGTCGAACCACTCGCCCTGCGCCATGTCGCCGCGGAACGGCAGCGGGCCGCCGTGGCGCTCGCCGCAGAGGCGCTTGCCCTGGCTCCTGCAGAAGGCGCGCGCGTCGCACCAGTCGATGCAGGTGGCGGGGTGCTCGTCCTCCTTGCGGCGCGTCGTGCACACGAGGGGCGCGTCGGGCCCGGTGTCGTCGAAATCGAAGGTGCTGTTGAAGGAGCAGAACGGCTCCTGCGCCGCGAGGTCCGGCTGCGTGGCGAGGAAGGCGCGGTAGGCGGCGTTCGACACCTCGGTCTGGTCGATGCAGAACGAGCTCTCGATCGTCACCATGCCGGCAGGGCACTGGCAGACGCCCTCGGTGCATGCGGCCGTCGTGCAGTCGGCGCTGGCGTCACAGGGCTGGCCGTACAGGCACGAGGCGTTGCGGGCCCCGGGCTCGCAGGTGAGGCCGTGCAGCGGCCGCACGAGCGAGCACGCCGAGAGGAGGGCCGCCGCCAGGGCGGCGGCGCCGCCACGGGCGCGGGCCGACGCGCGCATCAGAAGGACCCCGCGACGCCCGCGGCGTTGCCGGCGACGAACGGCCAGAGCGCCGCCGCGCCGGCCTTCGGGGGCTGCGCCGCGGCTGGCCGGGTCATGTAGAGCCACGCCGCGGCGCCCAGCGCGACGACGCCCACGCCGAGGCCGATGTCGGCGACCGCGTGCTGGACCCGGATGGCGCGCACCTCGTCCTTCGTGCAGCGCGGGGCGCACGTGGCGCGCAGGTCGGCCTCGGCGCTCAGCGAGAGGGCGCCGGCGACGGCGAACACGGCGAGCCCCGCGACGCCGACGGCGCCGGAGGCCCACACGAGCCCCGGGACCGAGGGCTCCGCGGGCGGCGCGGCGCCCGGGGCGAGCGGGCGAGGCGAGGAGGGGGGCGCGCCGGTCGAAGCCCCGCCCAGGATCACGGTGAGCGGGCGGTTCTTCTCGCCCTCGCGGATCAGCACGCGCTCCTCGACGGCGGGGCCGGTCGCGGGCTCGAAGCGGAAGGTGTGCGGGCCCGGGTCCACCGGCAGCGCCTTGCCGTCGAGCGCCGCGGCGAGGGGGCGCCCGTCGACGAGCACGCGCACGTCGAGGCGCTCTCGCCCGTGCGCGTCCCTCGCGGCGACGACCACGGAGGGCAGGCTCTGCTCGACCTCGGCGAGCCACGGCCCGCAGTCGGCCACGGCGGCCGCCGGGCACGTCGGCTGCGAGCAGGCGACGAGCGCGTCGCGCGCCTCGATCAGCCGGCCGTCGCGGCGGAGGCCCTGCGCGCGCTCGTAGGCGGCGGCGCACGCCTGCTTGTCCGGCGCGGCGTGGGTGCGGGCGCCGGTGAGCGAGAGCGCTGCCGCGGCGGCGAGGGAGAGCGCGAGCCGGGCGCGGGCGGGGCACGGAGGGGTCATCGGTTCACAGGCACTCCGGCTTGAGCCGGCGTATGCCGGCCTTGTCCACGGTATAGGGCGGGGAGCAGCGCTGGGCGTCGGCGCGGGTCGCGCGCGCCGCGGGTATGGGCACGCGCGTGCCGGCGGCAGGGCGCGCCGAGCGCTGTGCGGGCGCCGGCGCGACCGCGTTCGCCGGGGCAGCCGCGGCAGCGCTCGCCGGGGCAGCCGCGACGGTGCTGGTTGGGCTCGCCGCGGCGGCGCTCGCCGGGTCAGCCGCGACGATGCTGGTTGGGCTCGCCGCGCTCGCCGCCGAGGCGCTGGCCGGCTGCGCCGCGGGCGCGTGGACCGCGCGCGCGGCGTCCTCCGGGCCGGGAGGGGCGCGGCGCCACGACTGCGCCGCGAGCACGGCCGCGCCGCCGAGGACCAGCGCGCCGAGCAGCGCGAGCCGCGGACGCGCGCGCTTCCTCGCCATGGGGGGCGGACCGCCGCGCCGCGTGCCGTCCGTCGCGGGGAGTCCCAGCCAGACCACGCTGGACGTCACCGAGCCGGGCGGGGGCTCGGCTGCGAGCATCCCCTGATCGAGGGCCCTCGACGGGATCGCGGGCGCGGTCTCTGCCAGTCCGCGCCCCGGATGGCTCTGCGAGATGGACTCAAGGCCGCTCCCGCCGCTGGGCTCGCTCGGCCCGCCCAGCGCGGCCGCGCCCGCGCTCGGCGTCGCGGGGGCGCTCGGGATCGCCGCCGACGCGCTCTCGATCGCGGCGACGCGGGCCGCCCGCCGCGCGAGCGCGTCGCCGGCGAGCTCCTCCACCCACTCGCCCACGGCGCGCGGCGACGCGAGCGGGACGGCGTCCTCGATGGCGACCGCGAGCTCGCGGGCCGTCGGGTAGCGGCCCTCCGCGTTCCGCTCGAGCGCACGGAGGACGATGGCGTCGAGCGCAGGCGGCACGTGCGCCGCGAGCGAGCTCGGGGGCAGGATCGGCTTCTCGAGCACGGCCCGGATGAGGGCGCCCTCGTCGCCGCCGTCGAAGAGCCGGCAGCCTGCGAGCGCCTCCCAGAGGACCGCGCCCGCCGCGAACACGTCGGTCCGCCGGGTCACGTCGGCGCAGAGGAGCTGCTCGGGCGCCATGTACGCGAGCTTGCCCTTGATCTGCCCGCCGCGGGTGGTGCTGAGCCGCCCGCGCGCCTTGGCGATGCCGAAGTCGAGCAGCCGCGCCGTTCCGTCGACGCCGACGAGCACGTTCTCGGGCGAGACGTCCCGGTGCACGATGCCCAGCGGATCGCCCGACTCGCTGCACGCCTCGTGGGCCGCGTGCAGGCCGTGGAGCGCGCCGCACGCGATGCTCGCGACGATGGGGACCGGCGCCGGCGCACCGCGCGCGCGCGCCGCCCGGAGCAGCCGCGCGAGCGACTCGCCCCGCACGTACTCCATGACCAGGAACGCCTCGTCCTCGGCGAGGAGGAGGTCGACCATGGCGACGACGTTGGGGTGCTGGATGCGCGCGACGATGCGGGCCTCGTCGCGCAGGCTCTCGGCGATCTCGGGCGCCTCGGCGAGCGCGGGGTGCAGCCGCTTGATGGCCACGGTGCGCGAGAAGCCCGCGTCGCCGACGAGCCGGCCGAGGTGCACGGACGCCATCCCGCCGGACGCGATCGGGCTGTACAGCAGATATCGCCCGATGGGCCTGGGCTGCGACGGCTCCGGCGACATGCCGATGGGATGATACACGAGCACGCCCGGCGCCGCCTCTGGGAGGCGCCGGCGCCGGGCCCACCCCTGTGAAGGAGATGGAGCGACGGGCTCGTGTCGATTGACGTCGTTCGTCTTCGTCTCTGCGCGCGTGCCGTCAGCCCTGCAGAGGCGTGCTCGGCTCGACGAAGCAGACGCGGTAGCCGTCGGGGTCGGTGACGACGACCTCCCGCGTGTGCCACGGCTGGTCGCGCGGCCCATCGACGGCGGCGCCGGCCGCCGCGGCGCGCGCGGCGATGGTCTCGATGCCGCGATCGCCTGCGGCGCTGAAGCAGACGATGACGCCGAGGCCGCGCTGCCCGGCGAGCGAGACCCCCGGCGGCGTCGCGACGAGGAAGAGATCGGCGTGGCGCGCCCAGCGCAGGTGGACGAACACCGGATCCTGGTGGACGCGGGTGAAGCCGAGGAGCTCGTAGAACGAGGCGGAGCGCTCCGCGTCGGCGACGAGGAGCTTGACGTAGGAGGGCATCACATAGGGATCGTCGCTGGGCATGGTCGCTGGGCGCGAAGGTGCGCTGCGCCGGGCCGGAAGGCAAGGCGCGAGCGCCGGGCGGGGCAGCGGCCGCCCGCGAGCCCGGCGGTCTGCTCGCTGCGCGACCGGATCGAGAGAGCGGAACGGACTCTGGTGCGGATAGGCAATGCCGCTCTCCGGGCAGATTCTGCGCTGGCTTCTCGACGCACAATGCGTTTGCGCAATCAGGCCTCAGGCTCGGGCGACGTCCGCGTGACCGGCGCGCCGCCCGAGCGCCTGGCCGACGCCTCGGGCATCGCCGACATCGTGCATGAGCCGATCTCGATTGTGCCTCCGACGTCGACCACGACCGGCACCGACGGTTGCGGCGGCGGCTGCCTCGACCCGGGCCAGTGCCACAGCAGCTCCGAGTGCGCAGCGAACGAGTATTGCCTGAAGATCAACTGTTACCCGATCGGCGATTGCACGCCCGTCCCCGCCGACTGCCCCCCCGACGCGGACTCCGTGTGCGGATGCGACGGCGTCTCCTACGACAACGCCTGTGCCGCCGCCGCGGCGGGCGAGAGCGCCTATCTCTCCGTCACCGAGTGCGGCGTTCCCCCGGCCGGCCAGTTCCCCTGCGGCACCGGGTACTACCGCCACCCCGGCGACACGGGGTGGCCGGCGTCGGTCGCGCCCATCACCCGCGCCGATCTGCCGGCGACGCTCCAGGTCGGCATGATCGCCTACACGGGCGTGCCGTCTCCCGACTACGTCTCCATCTTCGATCACATCACGTTCGAGCTGGTCGGCGCAGGTTGCGATCGCTGACATGACGTGCCCGGCGCGCCTCCACAGTCGTTCGGCCCGCGAACCTTCCCGTGACCGAGGCAGCTTTCGCTCCCGGCGAGCGGTCCGCGCCAGGTGCTCGTCGCGACCCTGACGCAGACCATCACCGCCGCCCACGCGACGGGCAACCTCACGACCGCGCAGATCGCCGCTCGCACCCTCTCGGGGCTCGTCAGCGCCCCGCAGGCGATGCCGCGGGTAGTGCGTGTCGTCGACCTCGCTAGCACCAACGATGAGGCAGCCTTCACTCCATAGCCTGCGGGCGCGCCGAAGGCGAACTCGCGCTCGGGCGGCGAGAGATCGCCCAGGAGGGAGAGGTTAGCGCGCGCGCGCCCTTCGCCCTCGCGGGCGCACGACCGTGGCGGCCCGCGCGCGCAGATGCCACACTCGCGCGCGGCCGGCCACACGCCTGTCGCTGCGCCCACACGCCGTGTCGCAGAACGTCAGCCTGCAGCTGCTCCACCTCGCGCCGCGCGTCCGCGCGCACGTCGCGCGCGCGCCCGACCCCGCCCTGCAGGCCCTCAGCCCCGCGGCGCCGCTGCGGGCGCTCGTCGCGGAGCGCGCACGCGTCGGTGGGCTCGGCGCCGTCTTCGCGCTGGGCGACGGGCTCGACGCGCTGACCTTCTCGCCGACGCTCTACCTGCTCGAGAGCGCCGCGAGCGTGGCGCAGCTCGCGCATCGCTGGAGCGCGCTCGAGCGCGCGTGGGGCGTGCGCCACCAGACGCGGTTCGCGCCCGACGGCGCCGGCGCCCTGCAGCTCGCGGCGCAGCCGTACGCCGGCGCGCTCGCCCCCGCGAGCCAGACCGTGATGATCACCGGGGTGCTCGCCGCGTTGCTGCGCCGGATGGGCCACGGCGAGCTCGTCGTCGCGGCGCGCGCCGCGCGCGGACCGTGGCGCGAGCTCGCCTGCGACGCCCATTGGCTCGGGCCCGCGTCGCTTGCCGAGCCGCCGGTCGCGCTCCGCCTCGCGTGGTCGCGCCGGACCGCGCCGGCGCCGTCCGCGCGCCAGACGTTGCACCCGCCGAGCGCCGCGGACGACCCGGTCGCCGCCACGCTCGCGGCGATCGTGCGCGAGCCGCACGCGCCGTGGACGCCGCAGGGCCTCGCGCACGCCACGCGCCAGTCGGTCCGCACGCTGCAACGCCGGCTCGCGGCACACGGCACCACTGCCTCGGCGCTCGCGCGCCGCGTGCGCATGCGCGACGCCACCGTCGCGATCGCCGGCTCGCTTCGGCCGCTCACCGAGATCGCGCACGCGTACGGGTTCAGCGACGCGGCCCACCTGGCGCGCGAGTTCCGCGCCGCGTCGGGCATGCCGCCGAGCGCGTACCGCGCGGTCGCGCGCACGCGCTAGCACGCGCCCACGGCGCGGTGCGCGCGCTGCGGCCGACGATTGGCGCGCAGATTCAAGCCCGCCGCGCGCCCCGCTGCGACGGTGAGCACGCACCGGCGAGCGACCATGCCCCCCGGTGCAGAAAGGCACGCCCCCTCCGTATGAACCCCGAACGCAACAAGCGGATGCTGCTCGAGCTGTACGACGCCGTGGTCGGCAAGCACTGGGACGCCGTCCGCGCGCTGTTGACCGCCGACTTCGTCGACCACAACCCCGACGCGCGCGCCGCGCCCGGGACGAACGGCTGCGAGGCCTTCATCGCCTATTTCCGCGACGGCGAGACGCCGCTTCACGGTGCGCAGGTCGAGATCCAGCGCATGATCGCCGACGCCGAGTACGCCGTGGTGCACTACAAGCTCGTGAACCCGCGGCGGCCGCGCGGAGTCGCGGTGGTCGACATCTTCCGCATCGCCGACGGGCGCTTCTGCGAGCACTGGGACGTGCTGCAGGACATCCCGGCCGACGCGCCGAACCCCCGCGCCATGTTCTGAGCGCGCCGCCTCGCACCCGCCGCGCCTACCCCTCGCCGAGTTGACAGCCGATCACCAATCGGCGCACGACACACGGCGACGCCACTCGGGCGGGGAGCAGCGCCCTGCGCCGCTGGCGCGGGGTTTTGCCGGGGCGCCCAAAGCAATCACTCAACGGCCACCCACGCGCCGTCGCGAAAGGTCAAGGGCGTGCTCTGAACAAGACCGTCGGGGCTGCTTGAAAGGCGCGTGCCCTCCGCTGCCAGAGCTTCGCGCCAGTCCGGGTCCTCGTCGTCGATACAGCACAGCTGATCGTTGAAGAGTTGCACGATGGGATTTCCGCGGGCGCGTCGCGTGAGCTCGAGGCCGAGCCACGGTAGCAACAAGAGCGAGGATGCGGAGAGCTGCGGGCCTGTCAGGTCGCGCAGCGACGGGCTCGTCGACTGCCGCATCTCGGTGTCCTCGACGGCGATGGCGACGCTGCGCCAGATCCGGAGGGCTTCATCGTATTTCTCGCGAGGAAAGCTGAAGCGCAAGTCTCCTTCCTCGCGATCGCGCAAGACGCCATAGAGCTCGGGCGCGACGTGCACCGCGGTGTGCTGCTCGGGGAGCAGACTGCGATGCACGACTTCGGGTGGCCATACCTCCGGCGCGGTCGACGCGCGCCACGGGGATCCAGCGATCCATTGGGCTTTCTCCAGTGGCCTGGCGAAGCGCCGCGTTGGCGTGACGCCGAGGCTCACGGTCTGCGAACTGACGAGGCAGGGGCCGCTCGTGGTGCGCTGCTCCGTCAAGCGCACTTCCAAGCCAAACCAAACCTCACCCGGGAACTCGAGCACGGTGAATTCGCGCGGCTCGACGGCAAAAGTCCGTCCCTCGAACTGCGCGTCCCCGCCAAGCCCTGCTGTGAGCGCGAACGGATACGCCGACCACGTGGCGCCGTCCAACGTCTCCAGCGTCGCGGGGCCGACCCGCAAGTCGAAACGTCCACCGGCTTCGACCACCCGCACGGGACCGCGCGCGCGCAAGGCGTGGATCCCGACGCCCACGATGAGCTCCGTGCCCACGATGTCGACCAAGCGCGCCGGCTTCAAGAATTCGAACATGGTCCAGCCTGGTACCACAGTTGCAGTTGATTGGAGTATCCGGCCCAGCGCGACGCCAACGGGTCGTCGCAGTGGGAGGCTAGGACGTCGAATGCGCCTTCTACCGCCCAGTCGCCGGCTGTCGGGGCGCCTCGGGTCGGTGGGCGCTGCGCGACCGAGCGCGTTTGCCGCGAACCTGTGGCGCGCGCAGCCTCCCTCGACGCTCTTTTCGAAAACGCCGCCCCGCGCGAGCCGTAAGCCGCGTGTCCGTTGTCACCGGGTCGGGTCAGCGTAGCATCGCCGTTGCAGCGCGCCGCCTCGGCCCGCTGCGTTCGAAAAGGGGAACATCCTATGCACATGCAACTAGCTCGCGCTTGTTTTCGCGTGCTGTCGGTCGCTTCGGTCGTCGCCCTCGTGGGGTGCAACGTCGGGGTCGAGAGCCCGGATCAGGGCAACGGCGACGTCGACGGGGGCGAGGACGAGGCGATCGGCACCGCCGAGCAGGCGTTTGCCGCGTTCGGGTACAGCAGCGCCACCGCGACGTCGGGCAACGCCTTCCAGAACCTCGGCACCTGGAGCGGGAACGCGGCCTACATCATGGGCGTGACCGGCAACCTCCGGGACGGTGGCAACGTGGCGATGTACAGCTGGCTCGGAACGGCGCGCGTGTTCGCGCACGCCGACTCGGGTGTGTCGGTTCGCGCCTACGGCGGGCTCGCCAACCCAGGCACCATGATCACGCAAGTCGGTTACTCCAACAACAGCTACACCACGACCAACCCCAGGGTGTACCTCGCGTCCACCAGCAACAACCGACGCTGCTTCCTGACGCAGGTCATCAACTACGAGGGCAGCGACAATTTCGCCAGCGCGTCGGACTACATCGGCGTGGAGAAAGACGGCGGCTCCTGGTACCTCCACGGGCAGGGGAAGGTCGCCGGCTACGCGAGCTGCGTACAGGTGACGGACTACCTCGGCGAGGCTTACCACGGCATCCAGGCAGGGTCGGTGGACCTCGGCCCCGCGGTGACCGGCAAGACGTGCTGGCTCAAGGGGATTGGCGGCATTCTCCGCGGCGGCGTCTCCACCGGCGTGGTCGTCCAGTACGACGCCGCCCAGTCCAGGTGGGAGATGAACGTCTCCACGAACACGCAGGGCTTCGTGGAGTGCAGCATCTGATCGGCCGAGGTCCGGCGCCGGCGATCCTCTCGAGGACCGTCGCGCGCTCGGCTTCGTTGGCTGCTCGCGCTCAGGCGGTCGCTTTCTTGCGCTTCCGCGCCGGGAGCGCGCGGCCGCTACGAGGAGTCTGAATTTCAAATGGATGCCACCCCCGCCACGCGACGGCGGAGCTGCTCAATCAGTGGTCCGTCGACGCGAAGATGCGCAGCCCCTGCGGCGTGCGCAGCAGGTTGTAGCTCTCGCGCCAGGTCGACAGCACGCCGCCTGACGCGTCCAGCAGGTCCCACGACACGGTGGCGAGCAGCGCCTCGCCCCCCATCGTGACCACCTGGAGCCCGCGGTGGCGGCAGGCCGTGCAGCCGTCGCCGCGGTACTGGTCGACGATGCGCTGGAAGTAGGCCCCGACGGCCTCCGCGCTCGTCAGCAGGTCGTGCAGGCCGGCGGCGTGCATCGCGAGGTACGGCACGTGGTAGCGGCGGGCGATCAGCGGCCCGTCGAAGTGCGCGAACGCGGCGACGAAATCGTCGAAGAAGGCGGTGGCTTCGGCGTGGTGGACGTCGGTCATCGGCAGGGCTCCGGGACGGGCAACCCGCCATCGTGGCGGGCGCGGGGGACGACAAGACTGCTGCCGCCATGGATAACACACGCCCGGCCGCCCGCTCCTGGACTGTGGCCTGCGGTCACGACCCGACGCCTCGCGCGTTGGGGCGAATGGACAGGAGGTACCGATGGACGAGCCCTGTGGACAAGATCTGGCGAACGACGCGGTGGTTCCCGAGCGGCTGGCGGAGCTGTTCCGACACGTGGCCGACAACCTGGAAGCCCACGCGCGCTGGGTGGGCAGCGCAACGCCCGAGGCCCGCCTCGAACACGACGCGATGCGCCGGGTGGCCGCCGGCTACCGCGAGATCGGCGAGGCGGCGGGCCGCGCCGCGGAGACGATGCGGGCTGCGGGCGATTTGCCCGCCGCGCCCCACGACCTCGCGCGCTTCGACCGCGGCGCCTTCGAGGCGTGGATGCGCCGCAAGATCGAGCTCCAGCGCGGTTTTGCGGCGCTGCTGCTCGAGCACGCCGAAGCCTCCGAGCGCGTCCTGCGCTCCATCGCGGCCGACGATCGCGGGTGACGGCCGCGGCATCCACAGCAGCGACCCCCGCCTCGCCGGCCTCGCGCGCGCCTGGATCCGTTTCGCCAACACCACCGGTCTTCAGAAGCTTTGGGGGCCCACCGACGGCTGCATCGGCCTGACCAATGAGGATGTCGATGTGCTCTATGCGCTCGTGACGGCGTCAACGTGGCTTGCAACCGAGGGCAGGTCCCACCCGCTTCATGAGCCACGTGGCGCGAGCCGCGCTCACGGATTGGGCGCGCGAGGTCCCCGACCTCCGCGAGCCCGAAATTGCTGGGGCGTTCGACGAGAGCGGCTCCCTGGAGAGTGCGACGCTCGGCGAGCGTCCCGGTCATCGCCCCGGTTGACGGTCGGGGCGGCCGTGATGTTATAAACACCGCTCATGGGAAAACCGGCCAAGCTGTTCTCGGTCCCGAAAGAGCGGCAGATGGAGGCGCTCTTCGCACGCAGCGCCGAGATCCGCGACGAGTTTCGAGCGTGCTTTTCCGTGTCGCCCGGACACCCGAAGACGCACGAGGAGCCGCGAGAGGCTGAAGCGCCGCATTTCGACGGGCTCTGGGTCTTCGGGGATGGGCCCGGCGTCGAGGTGGGCGACACCGGCGCGTACGTCGAAGCCGAGCTCCTTTGCAATCGCGCGCTCGGGGAGCGCTCCTACGTGCAGTACGGGTACCGCATCGAAGCGCTCGATCTCCGGTACAAGGGCGACTACGCGCCGTATACCAGGAATCGCGGCAGGATCCTGAAGCACATCGGAAAGCGCCTCGAGCTCTTCTGCGCGTACTCGCTGCTCGAGCTCCACGAGCTGGTGAAGAGCCGCGGGGTCGAGGACACGACGCTCGGCGCTCTCTTCTCGCCCAGGCACGTGAAGGCCATGTTCACGGCGTTCCGCGTGCCGATCCGCTTCACCGGCGACCTCGGTTGAGGTGCGGCCCGACGCCTCGCGACGCGCGGCATGTCGCCCGGGAGCGGCGAAGGGAGGCGTCCGCGCCGAAACGACCTGCACTGACGACGCCGAGCGCCGCCGCTGCCGAGCCGAAGCCGACCAGCTGCGCAAAGAGAGCGCTCAAGCCCTTGAGCTCATGGCTGCCTCATCGTCGATTCATGGCTAATATTTTGATACGGCGCCACTTTTTCAGAAGGAAGGTCGATCGTGGAAGGGGGTTTCTATGTTAACCAACGTGTGTAGCGTGGCTGTACGGTAGACGGCCGCTACGACGAGCTTGACGCTCGGATCGCTCTTGGATTCTCTGGATCCCACCATGCGCCTGCCTCTTTGCTGCAGGTGTGAGGTTCCGCTGATGGTGGGAGCGATCAGCGCTTTTGCCTACGACGATCAGCAATCTTTCTGCACGGCCAGCGGCGCTGGTGGGATGAACTGCACCTCTTCCACCGAGGCCAGTTATACATCGTACCACCTCGCGGAGAACGACCTGGAAGCGGGCTGCGAGCAAGCCCTCGCGCTTGACCGGCGCGACCAGCGCCGTATTCTCGAGCCGTTCGGGCGCGCCGACGACCGGCTGAGCCACGCCGCCATGAAAAGACATCAGCGCTTCTTCGGTCACAGGAAACACGCCGCGGTCTTCGTCACGCTCGCCCTCGCCGCTGGCGCGGTCGCCTCCGGCTGCGACGGGAGCGACTCTCCCGAAGAGCCCACGGGCGGCACGGGGGGAACGTCGAGCTCAAGCGGAACGGTGAATGGCTCTGCGGGAACGGGCGGCTCCCCCTCCACGCAGGGATCCCCTTGCCCGGAGCCGACGGGAGACGGCACCGTCCACGACACGTTCCTCATCGAAGCGGACGAGACCTGGACGGCCGAAGGGAGCCCGCATCACGTTCCTTCGAGCATCGCCATCCGCGGAGCGACGGTGACGGTCGAAGCGTGCGCGGTCGTCGTGATCGGTGAAGACCAGACCATCGAGATTGGCGATTCGTCCGGCGAGCCCGCTGCGCTGCGCGCCACGGGAGAGGTCGACGCAGGCACCCTTCGCCCCGCCACCTTCACCTCGGAGGGCGAGGGCTCCTACTTCGGCAGCCTCTGGGTCGACGTGACGGGGTCGCTCGAGCTCGAGAATACCGTCATTGTCGGAGGCGGCAGCGTCAATACGGGGACCATGAACGGCGCCATCGTCGCCATCGGCCCGCTCGGCCTGCCAGCGAACGACAGCGTGCACCTGGTCGACGTCACCCTCTCGGACTCGGCCGGGATCGGCGTCCATCTGGGGGACTTCACGGCATTCTCGGCGGCCTCGGATGGTCTCGTCATCGAGGGTGCCGGCGCCGTGACGCCGGTCGGCAGCGAAGAGACCCTCTACCCCCTGGCGGTGACGACGGCTGCGCTGAGCTCGATCCCGCGCGGAGACTACGTGAACAACGCGCGCGACGCGGTCCTTGTCGACGCGGCCGATCGGTATCCCGCCGACGTCGTGCTCCGGGATCGCGGCGTGCCTTATGTCTCCTCAGGCGACTTCCACCTCGAGCCCGACGGCGCGAACGCCCTCGATTTCACGATCGAAGCGGGGGTCACCGTGGCATTCCCAGGCGATTCCCGTCTGGCGCTCGGCTCGGCCTCGGGCCCCGTGCGCGTCGTCGCGCAGGGCACGGCGGCCAAGCCCATTGTCTTCACCTCGGCGAAGGACACGAAGGCCGCCGGTGATTGGGTGGGTGTCGATTGGGGGGGCGCGCCGGCACGCGGCAACGTGTTCGACTTCGTGCGGATCGAGTATGCGGGCGCTCCTTCGCAGATCGCGAGCTTTGGATGCGGCCCGAACGCCAACGACGCGGCGCTCATCCTCACCGGCTGGCGTCCCGACGACGCTTTCATCGAGAATTCGAGCTTCGTCGAATCGGCGGGAGGCGGCATCGTGAGCGGGTGGGACTCGGACCAAGCGGGCCCCGATCTGACGTCGAACAACGGTTTCGAGGGCCTCGCAGCGTGCAGCGTCACTCAGCCGAAGGTCGACGGGGCTTGCCCCGGTGGCGACGCCACGCCGGACTGCTATTGACGCCTCGGCGCGGCTTACTTGGTCGCCTGGGCCGCCGGCTCGACGACGCAGCGGATGCCGAGGAACCCGCAGCGGTACGTCGCCTCGAAGCCGCCCGGCCGCGCGGTCCTGACGAGCGGCGCGATGCCGTCGCGCCAGCTGCCGCCGCGGGCGATGCGCATCTTGCCGCTACCGTCGTTGGCGCTGGTGGTCCACTCGAAGACGTTGCCCGCCAGGTCCTGGATTCCCTGCGGGCTCGCGCCGGCCGGGAAGCTCCCCACGTCGCACGCGGTCTTGCGCGCGGCGCCGCCGCCGGACCAGCAGAGCTGATCCTTCGGGGCCTCCTCGCCCCACGGATACGGCCGCGCCTCCTCGCCGCCGCGGGCCGCCCACTCCCACTCATCGTCGCGCGGCAACCGCTTGCCCTGCGCCGCGCAGTAGGCCTGGGCCTGCGAGAAGTCGACGCAGACCATCGGCTGCTTCTCCTTGCCGGCCACGCCGTAGGTCGACGCCTCCTTGGCGCAATTCGCCAATGTATCCGTGCACTTGCCATCCTTGACGCACGCCGCGAAGGCCTCGGCGGTGACCTCGGTCCTGTCGACGCAGAGGTCACCCACGGTGGCCTTCACCTTGAGCGGGCCCATCACGAAGCTGCCGCCTGGGACCCGGGCCATGCCGTCGGGGCAGCCGTCCGATGGCTTCGCCGCCCCCGCCGGTGCGGCAGTCGGCTCGGCGCCGGGCTGCCCGGCGCTCGCCGGCGCCGAGGCCACCGCCGGCTCGGACGGGGGCGGGGCCGCCGGGGCGAGCGCCGCCCCTGTGGAGGCGGGGCTCGTGGCCGTGGGCTGCGCGGGCGCCTGACCGGCGGGCAGGCCGCCGGGAGCCGCGGGGGCGGCTCCGCATGCGGCGACCAGGACGCCGCTCGCAGCGGCGAGGAGGAACAGCGAGGAGATGGCGCGGAGCGTGGTGTGGGATCGCATGGTGTCTCAGGAGGCGGTCACGGTCGGCGCCGGCTCGTCTTCCAGCCATTGCTCCTGGATGACGATCGCCGGCAACAAGGTGAACGGCCCGTCGTAGCCCGGGCCGAAGGTCAGGATCTGGATCACCCGCCGATCGCCGCGGCGGATGGGGAACATCACCTCGCCCCCGCGCGGGAGCTCGCTGCCGGCGCGGGGCGGATCGATCCAGAAGGCCACGCCCTCGGGCTTCCCGCCGAGCAGCGAGATGGCCGAGACGGTGAGCTCCGGGCAGCGGATGCGCAGCCACTCCCTCGCCCTGTACGCGCGGCAGCCCGCGGCCGCGGGGCCGGCGCGGGAGAGGCGGACGCGAGGCGCCGCCTTCCACTCGGCGGCCGTGGGCTGCTTGGACGGCTCGGGCGGGAAGGGCGCGGCGTCGAGGGGCAGCTCGTCGCCGGCATCGGTCGCGCCGGCATCGGTCGCGGCGGCGTTCTTCGCGCCGGCGTCGGTCGTGGCGCTCGCCGAGGTCTTCGCGGCGCCTGCCGCGGCCGTGGGCGCACCGGCGTCGGTCGCGGCGCCCGCCGCGGCCCTGGACGTGCCGCCGGGCTGCGTGGCAGGCGCCGCGGCCTTTGCGGCGCCGCCGGCCTGCGCGCCGGGCGCCCCGGATGCGGCGGCCAGGACGGAGGCCACGCCAGCGCCCATCAAGGCGAGCAGCACGGAGCGCGGCCTCATAACGTCTCCAGGAACGCCACGAGCGCCACCCTGTCCTCGGGCGACAGGTGGCTGGTCTTGCCCATCCAGTCGGCGTTCTGCTCGATGAGCTCCGCCAGCGTGCCGGCGCGCCCGTCGTGAAGGTAGGGCGGCCGGCCTCCCACGAAGCGCAGCGACGGCGTCTTGTACTCGGGGCGCGGATCCTCGTCGTAGCCCGGCGGCGGCGGTCGCTTCGGCATCGGGTACGCCGTGCGATCGGTGTAATCGCTCGTGGGCACGTGGCAGCGGGAGCACTTCGCCTCGTCGCTGTGGAAGATCTCCCGGCCGCGCTTCACGCGCTCGTCCGGCGCCCCCTCGGCGCGCGGCGGCGTCTCGAGGCCCCGGCGGAGGAACATCGCGAGATAGGTCGCCCGCGCCGCGAGGCCGGCCGGCGTGTGGTCGATCGGCAGCCCGCCCCAGCGGTGCAGCCCCATGCCCGTCTGGAGCCTGCTCACGAGGTCCTCGCTCTCGCCGTGCCAGCCGTACGGCCCGGCCGCGCCCACGTTGCCGGCGAGCATCGGGGTGCGCCGCGGAAACCCTCGCTTCTTGGCGACCTCGGGGATGTTCTCCGGCCGCCCGACGAAGTTCGCGTGCTCGCCGTCGGCCGTGCTGAAGGTGGCCTCGCGCCAGACGTACCCGTCGTCGCGCCCGTCGGGGTGGCACCCCGCGCAGCCGAGGTTGCCGCTCACCGTGGCGTCGAGCGCGTTGTAGAAGAGCCGGCGGCCCTTCGCGACCTCCGGGCCGAGCGGATCCTCGGCGAGGTGCACGAGCGCCGACGGGCCTTCCGCCGCGCCCGCCGCTCCAGCGGGCGCCGCGTCCGGGCCCGCCGCCACATCGTGCAGCCGGATCGCCGCCACGTCGCCGGTCGAGCGGCAGAAGACCCACGCCGTCGCCTCGTCCGCGGAGAGCGCGAGGCCGGTCGGCGCGCCGCATGTGCCCGCCACCCGGAGGTGCGGATCGTAGCGGCCGCCCACAGGGTAGCTCTTCACGATCGCGAGCGTCGGATCCACCGCGGTCGCGTCCACCTCGAGCACGAGGTCGTCGCCCTCGCCCGCGACGAGCAGCGTGCGCGCGCGCTTGCGGTACGCCATGGCGCGCGGCTGCGTGACGGGCGTGACGCCCGCGCCCGGCAGGGTGATGACGCTCTCCGGGGTGATCACCTGCTCCGCGAACGCCGACCGGAGCACCGGCAGGTTGCCGTGGTGCGGCGGGGCGAGCGGCTCGTCCCGGCCGGTGATCAGCACGTCCACCGTCGCGGCGCCGAACCACGCGGCGTGGCCCATGGCGCCGAGCGCGTGCCGCGCCGCGAACAGGCGCCGCCCGTCCTCGGAGAGCGAGAGCGCATACCCCAGCGACGCGGCGAGGCGCTCGCCCGATGGGGCGCGCAGCGGCGAGGCGGGCAGGGCGACGCGCCGGACCTTCGGCGCCCCGCCGAGATCGTCGATCCTCGTGAGGTCGGCGCCGACGAGGTGGCTCACGTACGCGGCGCTGCCGTCGGGCAGCACCGCCACGCCCCGCGGCTCGCGCGCCACGTCGACGGTCCACCGCGTCTGCCTGGTCTCGAGGTCGACGGCCGAGACCTTGTGGGTCCACGCCGAGGTCACGATCGCGGTCTTCTCGTCGGGCGTGACCGCGATGCCCCACGCGTCGGCGGGCAGCGGCACGCGGCCCACCTCCACGAGACCAGCCGCGGGATCCGGCCGGAAGATCAGCAGCAGCCCCGGGTCACGGACGGTGGCGAGGACGCGCGCTTCGTGCTCGCCGCGCCCGCCGAGCGCGAGCACCTGCGCGGGCCTGCCTGGTGTGGGGACGCCTGCGCCGGCCCGCGCAGGATCGAGTGGCAGCGGCACGACGCGCACCACGCCGTGGTCCTCGTCGGCCACATAGAGCGCGTCCTCGCGCGCGGCGCGGGACAGGGCGCCGCCCTCGCGGACCGGCGCGCGCAGCGGCGCGGCCGTGGACGGAGGCTCGGGAGCGGCCGGAGCGCCCGCGCCGCTGGTCGAGGCGCTCGCGCTGCTGGCCGGGCCAGGCCCCGCGTCCGTGCCGGGCGTGGACCCGCGGGAGCAGGCGCTCGCGGCGAGCGCGAGGAGCGCGGCGAGGTGGCGTGTCGCAGGGAGGGGCGGCAAGGGATCGCCGGATGTTCGCGCGCCCTCGCGCCCCGGGTCAACGGCCGCGCTGCGGGAGGGCGCGACGGCGCTGCTTCCTCACCCCTCTCCTCCTCCGGTTCCGGTTCCGGTTCCGGTCCCGGTTCCGGTCCCGGTCATGGAGTCGTTCGCGGACATCCGGGTGACGCTCGCCTCGCCGAGATCATGTCGTGGCTCCGGCATCGGCGCGCGGCTCGGCGTCGCGCCACACGAGCGCGCGCCACGCGCCCCGCTCGAAGATCTCCGGTCGACGCCCGGCGAGGAGCGGCGCATAACGCGCCACGATCTCCGGAACGTCGGTGGACACGAGCCCCGAGAGGATCAACGTCCCGCGGGGAGCCAGGCGAGCCACGATCCGAGGGGCGAGCGCCGTGAGGACGTCGCGGAGGATGTTGGCCACGACGATGTCGAAGGTCCCGTCCGGCCACGTCGCCGAGAAGCTCACGCGCGCTTCCACCGCGCTCCGCCGTGCGTTGTCCGCCGCGATCGCGTTCGCGGCGGCGTCGATGTCGACCCCGATCGCCTCGCCGCCGAGCTTCGCGGCGCCGATCGAGAGGATCCCCGTCCCGCTCCCCACGTCGAAGAGGCGGAAGCCGCTGCGTGGCGCGAACGACGCGAGCGCCTGGAGGCACATCCGCGTGCTCTCGTGCCGGCCGTCGCCGAACGCGTGGCTCGGGCCGAGGACGATGGTGCGCTCGTCGACAA
Organism: Sorangium sp. So ce693; assembly: GCF_051521375.1. Classification (NCBI taxonomy): domain Bacteria; kingdom Pseudomonadati; phylum Myxococcota; order Polyangiales; family Polyangiaceae; genus Sorangium; species Sorangium sp. So ce693. The sequence goes on along the minus strand of NZ_CP150347.1, from coordinate 6,079,495 downwards.
CCGCGTCACGCGGATCGGTGATCACGCGAAAGCGAGGCGGCACTTCGATGATGGTCGAACGGTCGCTCATGCGTCGCCGGAGTCTGCCACCGTGGGGCTCGAACATCACCCGGATCGGAGAGGGCAGGGGGCCGAGCGGCAGGCGGGCGTCGGGCAGCGTGAGGTCGCCGAGCCCGCCGCCGTCCCCCGGAGGCCGCGGTCACGCGGCGGCTACTTCGGATCGAGAAAATCGCACGCGGTGAGGTTGCGCCCGTTGGTCCAGCGGAAGCTGTCCATCCATCCGTCGAGCACGCTGCGCGCATAGGGATCGCCGTACGCCTGAACGAACACGATCGACCCCGTACCGGCGCAGATCGGGACGAGCACGAGCCGGAGCTCCACCGATGTGCCGGCGACCCGCCACGCCCGCTCGACGCCCGCGCCGAGCGCCGTCGTCACCGGGCCGCCGCCGAGCGCCTCGACCCGCATCGAGAGCTCGGCGACATCGCGGACGAACGACGCCTGCACTTCGCCGAAGGTCTTCTCGTTCTCGGCGTCGCTGGTGATGCGCGTGGACACCGACATCCCGCCGCGCACGAGCGCGTCGGGCCGCTCGATCACGAACTCGACGTCGCCGCCCACGTGGCCGAGCATGCCCTGCGGCACGCGGCCGACGACGTCGAGCCAGCCGTTGCGGTACACGTCGCCTTCGAGTCGGCCCGGCGTCGGCTCGGGGAGGCGGACGCGCGGCGGGATCGGGCGATCGGTGAGCGGCGTCGGCTTCGGCTCCGGCCCAGCGAGCGTGAAGAGGTGCGACGCGAGCGCAGCTTGGGCGCCCTCGGGGAGGCCGCGCACGAACGGACGAGCTTGCCCTGACGGCGGACGGCGATGTTGGCGCCGATCGTGTAGTCGCCTCGCTCGACCCCGAGCGCGTTCTCGTGCCAGCAGGCCGCGCTCTGGCCGAGCGTCGCCTCGAGCTCCTCCGCGTCCTTCTCGGTGTCCCACGCGCTGATCCACGCCGTCGCGAGGCGCCGATCCGGCCCGGCGAACACGCCGAAGCGATCGCCCGCCCAGCCGGCGGCCGCGCGCTCGGCGACCTCCGCGGCGACGCAGCGCTCTAGGAGGATGCGCGTGTCGAGCTCGCCGAGCGTATCGGCGGCAGACAGCGCGTAGCCCGGCGGCGGCCGGGGATCGGCGAACGGCCGCGGGGGCTCGCCTGCCAGGTACTTCTCGGGGTGCAGCACCTGCTCGGTGCTGCGCGGGAGGCGCGTGTACATCCTGTCGACGAGCGGGAAGCCGCCGGCGCGGTACACGTCGGTGACCAGCAGCATCCCGTCGCGGTACGGGAACTCGAGGCGCTTCTTCGTCAGATCGAGCGCCTTGTCGAGCTTGGTGCTCGCCTCGCCGCGCGTGACGCTCGCGAGCGGGATGCGCCTCGTCACCTCGACGATCCGCCGCAGCGTGCGCCCCACCGGCGCGCCGGCCTCGGCGCCGAGCCATGCCCCCATCGCCACCATGGCGTCGCCCTCGATGAGCGCGAGCTGCGCGATGGCCTCGTCCGAGCTCTTCGGCTCGGGCATGTCGGGGAAATGCTGCGCCTGGAGCGCGTGCTGCACCTCGTGCGCGAGCACGGCGCGCTGCTCGAGCAGGTCGTCTTCGGACGCGAGCGCCACGTCGGGGATGAAGACCTTGTCGGCCGCGCGGCTGTAGAAACCGACGACCTGCTCCTTCAGCACCTCGTCGACGGTGGAGAGCCCGCCGCGCTGCCCGGGCTGCGGGAGGAAGTTGAAGCCGAGCAGGAACGCGGCCTCCGAGCTGAGCGACCCCTCCGAGGAAGGCTCCTCGTCTCGGCTGCCCAGCAGGCGCTCCACGAAGCGCGCGTGATCGAGCCGCTCGACGGCGACCGGCCTCTGCGGCGACAGCTGCCGCGCGGCGCTCACGGCGCGCACGACCTCCTCGATGGCACGATCGCCGAGCGTGAACGCCCTCCGTGGCGTCGACGCCGCGGGCTCTCCGGGGCTGCGCGGCGGGCCGGCGGGCGTCGCGCCGTGGCTGCAGCCCGCGGCGAGCCAGAGCGCGAGGAGCCCGTGGCGTCCGCGCCGGCGCATCAGAACTCGCCCAGCCAGTAGCGCGGCTTGACCTGCGCCGCCTTGCCAGCCGGCTTCTCACCGCGCTGCTCGACCGTGACCGACGTGCCCGACGTCGCGACCAGCACGATGCCGCCGACGAGCGCCGCGCCGCCGCCGATGAGCGAGACGAGGCCCGCGGTCATGAAACTCCCGCCCACGTCGCTCGAGGAGTCGTCGGCCCCCGAGCTCAGGCCGCTCAAGAGCATCAGGGTGCCGCCCGTGACCACGGCGGTGGCGCCCAGCACGTTCAGCCAGGCCCCGGCGGTGCGGCGCCCGTAGCTGCCGGGCTCCACGCGAAGGGTGACGTCGCCCGTCATCTGCGCGAACGTGAACGGATCCGGCGGCGGCACATCCTCCGGCGAGAGCGAGAACCGGCGCCCGTCGCTGCCGTCGATCACCTTGTCGCACGGCGAGGCGCAGACGTGCCGGATCTCCTGGATGGCGAAGCCGTAGCCTCGAACAGCGCCGTAGGTCGTGGCGCCTTCCGTGACCACCCGCACGGGCTGCGGGCTCTCGACATGCAGCCTCACCACGCCGGGCGCGCCGAGCGCGGGCTCGGGGGCCGGGATCGCCTTCGGAGGTGGTGCGGCGCCATAGCCCGGCCCCGCAGGCCCGGGCTGCGGGGCGCTCTTCGGCGCGAACTTCCCGCGCTCCACGTCCGACACCTGGGCCCACGGGACGACGCGCACCTCCTTCGCGCCCAGCTCGATGATCTTCACGCTCTCCCCGGGCTCGGAGGAGACGACGGTGCCCCGGATCGTGCCGCCGTTCTTGAGCGTGACCTCGTCCTCCCCGTCGTCGGCGCGGGCGCTCCCGCCGAGCAGGAGGGAAACAGCGGTCAACGTCGCGATGATGGGAAAGCGATGGCGCATGAAGGCTCCTGTGGCGTAGGTCACGCAAAGGTCACCGAATCCATGATTGAACGTCAAGGGCGAAGCCGCGTCATGAATCGTGCTCAACGCGGATGTCGCTCGCGAGCGCCGTCGGCGCGCTGAACCGGCGGGCCGCGATCACCAGCGCGTCCAGCGGGAGATCCGCTGCACGCGCGTATAACCGCTCCCGTCGTCGGAGAGCCCGTACGACGTCGCGTCCGGAGTGCTGACGTGCGGGCCCCAGCCCTCGTCCTCGATCGGATCATCGTCGTCCGCGCCGAGGTTGTAGACGAAGCAGTGCCCGTAGTGCTGCGTGACGCCCGCATAGGCGCCCGCGCAATTGCCGTCGTCCTTGGTGTCTGCGTCGAAATCCGGCGACGACCATCCGGTGGCGAATTGCCACGAGAAGAGGGGATCATCGCCGCCGACGCGTATCGGCGTGAGGAGGTGCATATCCCCGGTGTCGATGCCCTCGGCGGTCGCGCGCATCACCTCGGCGACGGTCCCTGCGATGTCCTCGATCTCGTCGCGGTATTCCCGGCCGGCGATGTACAGCGACGGCTGGTAATGGTTGTCGTCGAGCGACGGCGTCCCCTTGGCGGCGAGCCGATCGGCGTACAGGATCTTCCAGAACGGGAGCGTCGCGCCGTCCGTTGACCCGACGCTGTTGTAGACGAGCGCCCAGCGATCGCCGTCCACCGGCTCACCGCAGTAGACCTCGATCTGCTCCTGTGGGCCGGACCCGTCGGGATCGAGCGCGTAGACGCCGCTCGGGGCGCTCTCGGGGACGGCGCCGCACCGGTCATAGACGCACCCTGCGCTCGCCTCTTCGGCGCAGTCTTGCCCGCCGGCGCCCCCGCCACCCCCACCTCCACCACCGGCGCCCCCGTCCGCCTCCAGGTAGTAGGGCCTATCGAGCCCGGCGAGGGCCGTACACCCGCACGCCAGAAGGCATGCCGCCGCTCCCACCCACGTCGCGGACCCGCTCGTCATCCTCGCTCCCATGACCTGCTGCCTGCCGCGTCGCACCCGCCGGAGCGGCGTGGCGCTCCTCCTGCGCCGCGCGGACGCTACAGCCTCACCCCGGGCCTGGCAAGCAACCGGTCCGTTCGCGACGCTCCCCGACCGCGCGCACGGGCGCGCCGCTGCCCCGCAGGCATTGAAACGGAAGACGAAGGCGACGTGACGAACGCAACCAACGTGACGAACGCAACCAACGTGACGAACGCAACCAACGTGACGAACTCAACAACGCGAAGTGAATGAAGAAAATATCCTACAGAAACTTCATAGAAACACGGGCCCATGCATCGTCCTTGGCAAATCATGGGCCCGTGGTTGGCTGAGGCCATCCAGGCAAAGGATCTTTGGAATGAAGAGACGACAATCTTCGCGTGAGGCCCCGAGCGCCGCGCCCCCGGGCCGCCGACGTTTCCTCGGCGGTGCGCTCGCGCTCGGGGGAGCCGCCCTCCTCCCCGCGTGCGAATCGCGGTCCGAAGCGTCGGCGAAGCCCGAGGCGAACTCCGCGCCTCTCGTACCGGACGCCGCCAGGCCGGAGGTGTCCGACCTGCGCTTCGGCATCATCGCGCTGACCGATTGCTCTCCTCTCGTGATCGCCCACGAGAAGGGGTTCTTCAAGAAGTACGGCATCAACGCGACCATCGTGAAGGGCGCGAGCTGGGCGGCGATCCGCGACTCGCTCACGAACGGGGATCTCCAGGCGACGCACATGCTCTTCGGCATGCCGCTCGCCTCGACGATGGGGCTCCTCGGATCGCCGAAGAAGCCCATGGTCATCCCGTGGCTGCTCAACCGCAACGGCCAGGCGATCACGATGAAGAGCGACCTCCGGGGCAAGGTGGCCGGGGATCCCAAGGCGCTCAAGCCGTTCATCGAGGAGGCGAAGGAGAAGGGGGCGCCCATGACCTTCGCGATGACGTTCCCGCCTGGAACGCACGCCATGTGGACCCGCTATTACCTGGGCGCGGGCGGCGTCCACCCGGACAAGGACGTCGCGCTCGTGACCATCCCGCCCGCCCAGATGGTCGCCAACATGAAGGTGGGCAAGATGGACGGCTTCTGCGTCGGCGAGCCGTGGGGCGCCAGGGCGATCTCCGACCAGATCGGCTACACGGCCGTCACAACGCAGGAGCTCTGGAGGGACCACCCCGAGAAGGTGTGCGCGTTCACCGCGGAGTTCGCCGACAAGAACCCGAAGACGGTGAAGGCGGTGATCAAGGCGCTCCACGAGGCGAGCGTCTGGCTGGACAAGCTCGACAACCGCCCCGAGCAGGCGGACATCGTGTCGAGGCCCACGTACATCAACTGTCCGCCGGAGCTCATCCTCGGCCGGCTGCAGGGGCATTACGACTACGGCGACGGGCGCAAGAAAGAGGACAAGGACTACATGATCTTCAGCGAGCGGGGCTGCAACTACCCGCAGCCCAAGTACGCTCTCTGGTGGCTCAGCCAGTTCCGCCGGTGGGGCATGGTCGAGGGGAAGCCGGACTACGAGGGCGTCGTCAAGCAGGTCATGCGCCCCGATCTCTACGAGGAGGCGATGAAGGAGCTCGGGGTCGCCCACGGCGGCCGGAGCGACGCGCCGGAGACGCTGTTCGACGGCGTGACGTTCGATCCGAAGGACCCGGAGAAGTACGCGACGTCGTTCCCGGTCCATGCCCTGAAGGGATGAACCCGCATCGCCATCGCCGCGCCGGCGCGAGGCGCGGCGGCGGAAGCGGAAGCGGAAGCGGAAGAGGAGTGTTGCATGAGCGAGGCGAAGGCGATCTCTCCGAGGATTCGAGTCGACCACATGATCCTGCCCCTCTTCGGGGTGGCCTGCGTGATCGGGCTATGGGCCGCCGCGAGCAGCCTGTGGACCCAGACGCTGCCCTCTCCGCTCAAGACATGGGAGGTGAGCAGGCCTTATATCTTCGAGCCGTTCGAGAAGCGGGGAGAGCTCGATCAGGGCATCCTCCGCTTCACCTGGTACTCGCTCCAGCGGGTCGCCAAGGGCTACACGCTGGCGATCCTCCTCGGGACGCCGATCGGGTTCTTCCTTGGCGCGTCGAGGCTGTTCAGGTCGAGCTTCGATCCCATCATCCAGATCCTCCGTCCGGTCTCGCCGCTCGCGTGGCTCCCGCTCGGCCTCGTGCTCTTCCAGAAGCCCGACCCCGCCGGCGTCTTCACCATCGCGATGTGCTCGATGTGGCCGACGGTGCTGAACACCGCGCTCGGGGTGCGATCGATCCCGCAGGACTACATGAACGTCGCCCGGGTGCTCCGGCTGTCGCGCATGAAGACGCTGTTCAAGGTGCAGCTCCCCGCGGCGCTGCCCTACATGTTCACGGGCTTCCGGCTCAGCCTCGGAATCGCCTGGCTGGTCATCGTGGCTGTGGAGATGCTGACCGGCTCGCCCGGGGTCGGCGGCTTCCTCTGGCAGGAGTACAACAGCCTCATCTACGAGCACATCATCCTGTGCATCATCACCATCGGGGTCGTCGGCTTCCTCCTGGACGCCCTGATGAGCCTCGTCGAGCGCCGGCTCAAGCTGGCGGGAGCGTGACGTCCATGCCGCTGGTCGAGCTCTGCAACGTCGGGAAGAGCTATGGCGGTGGGGACACCCGCACCGAGGTGCTCAGGGACATCCACCTGGAGATCGAGAAGGGCGAGTTCGTCGCCGTGGTCGGCTATTCGGGCGCCGGCAAGACGACGCTCATGTCCCTCATCGCCGGGCTCCTCAGGCCGGACATCGGGGAGGTCAAGCTGAACGGGAAGGCGATCGAGGGGCCGGGCCCCGACCGCGGCGTCATCTTCCAGAACTACTCACTCCTGCCCTGGCTCACCGTCTACGAGAACGTCTACCTGGCCGTCGATCAGATATTCGGCGCGTGGTCCACAGAGAAGAAGCGGGAACATACCGAGCGCTACATCGCCATGGTGAAGCTCACCGAGGCCCGCGAGAAGAAGCCGGCGCAGCTCTCCGGCGGCATGCGCCAGCGGGTCTCGGTGGCGCGGGCGCTCGCCATGGATCCGGAGGTCCTCCTGATGGACGAGCCGTTCGGCGCGCTGGACGCGCTCACGCGCGCGACGCTCCAGGACGAGCTCGCGCGGATCTGGCGCGCCACCCGGAAGACCGTGCTCCTCATCACCAACGACGTCGACGAGGGCATCCTCCTCGCCGACCGGATCCTGCCGCTCAGCAAGGGCCCTCGCGCCACGCTGGGGCCCGGGATCACCGTCGATCTCGAGCGCCCTCGGGATCGCAAGGCCCTCAACCACGACCCGCGCTTCAAGGAGATCCGCGGCGCGGTGATCGGCTACCTGCTCGGCCCGGGCGCCGGGCCCAGGGCGGGCGAGAGCGCGCCCGGTGAAGCGCAGAGCGCGGAGGCGGTCGCATGAAGAAGTACCTCGAGATCTGGAATATCACGAAGACCTTTCCCACGCCGAAGGGCTTCTCGGTCGTCCTCCGGAACTTCGACCTGAACCTGAGGAAGGGAGAGTTCCTGTCCCTCATCGGCCACTCCGGGTGCGGGAAGTCGACCGTGCTGTCGATGGTCGCGGGCCTCTCCGAGATCACGAGCGGTGGTATCGTCCTCGCGGGCAGGCAGATCCAGGGGCCTGGCCCGGACCGCGGGGTCGTGTTCCAGTCGCCCTGCCTCCTGCACTGGATGACGGCGCTCGAGAACGTCCTGCTCGGGGTCGAGCAGGTCCACCGGCAGAAGAGCAAGAAGGACTGCATCGAGATCGCGACCCACTACCTCGAGCTCGTGGGGCTCGAGGAGTCCATGCACAAGAAGCCGCGCGAGCTGTCGTCGGGGATGCAGCAGCGCGTCGGGCTGGCGCGCGCCTTCGCCCTGTCGCCCAAGATGCTCCTCCTCGACGAGCCCTTCGGCATGCTCGACTCGCTCACCCGGTTCGAGCTCCAGGAGGTGCTCATGAACCTGTGGGCGGAGGACCACAAGACCGCGCTGATGGTCACGCACGACGTCGACGAGGCCCTGTTCCTGTCGGACCGCATCGCGATGATGACGAACGGCCCGGGGGCGCGGGTCGGCGAGATCCTGGAGGTCCCGTTCCCGCACCCCCGGGACCGCCAGGAGGTGCTGGAGGACCCGATGTACTATCCCCTCCGAGAGCGGCTGATCACCTTCCTCGAGGGCCAGGCCCACAAGGAGAAGCCCGCCGCGGAGAGCGCCCGAGCGTCCGCCCCGGAAGGCGCCGTGAAGACGGGGCGGTTCTGGAGCGCGCTCTGGAAGGGGACGAGGACATCGGCGTAGAGCGGGGTGCAGATTCGTGGGATACGGGCTCAGCCGCTGGGCAGGCGAGTGAGGCGTACGAAAATACGCCGCAGCGAGCCGAACGACGCGGAGCACGCTTTCTTCTCGAGGCCTGCACAGCGTCGCTCCCTCGTGGAAGGGCTCTTTGCGACGAACCTCACCAAAGCGCGGATTGCTGTCCAGCTGACCGTTCGGGGCAGAGCTCATCACGGCCAGGCGAGCGCGAGCTCTGCCCTGCGCGCGCCTGTGCGCGCAGGGCTCACGAGGCTCACCACCTGCGACAAAAATGGAGGGAGAGGCGCACGCCCTGAAACAAAAGCCATACGGACAAGCCGGAGTTGCGCGAATGTATCTTTGCTCCGACTGCGTCGGTTGCGGCAAGCGATCAAGCGAGGAAAGTGTATGCGCGTATCTCGAATCTTCGCGGCTGTCGGCATCGTATGGCTCTCCGGCGCCTGCGGCTCGTCCGAAGGCACGGGCTCGGGAGGCGAAGGTGGCGTCGCCAACACGTCAGGGCCCTCCAGCAGCGCAGCCGCGGGCAGCTCCTCCGCCAGCGGCTCCGGAGGGGCCAACGCTGGCGGCGGCGGGATGAGCGGAACGGGCGGCGCCGGCGCGGCGGGCGGCTCTGGAGAAGGCGGCGCGGGCACAGGCGTCGGTGGTGCGGGCGCCGGCGGTGCGGGCGGCGCGGGCGGTGCGCTCGCCGGCGGCGCGGGCGCCGGCGGCACGGATGGCGTCGGCGGCGCGGGCGGTCCTGACACGGGGGTCGAGGTGCCGACCTGCGAGCCCTACGGGGCCACGTGCGCGCGCTCCGGAGATTGCTGTTCCGGCATCTGCGACAGCGCGACGAGCACCTGCGCCTCGCCGCTCAGCGTCTGCCTCGGGACCGGCGCCGCTTGCGAGGGATCCTCGGAGTGCTGTACCCTCAACTGCGCTTCGGGCAGGTGCAGCGCGACCGCCTGCCTCCCCGATGGATCCGACTGCACGGCAGGCGGCGCCGCGTGCTGCAGTGGCATGTGCGTCGGCGGGACGTGCAGCGACGTCAACGGCGCCACCGCATGCCAGACGGGCGGCAACCCGTGCACCGAGGACAGCCAGTGTTGCTCCAAGCTCTGCGGGCGAGACAACCGCTGTGTCCTCTACTCCTCGTTCTGTGTGCAGCGCAACGACGTCTGCAAGGGCGACAGCGACTGCTGTACCGGCGTGTGCGTGAAGCGGAACACAGCCGACCCCGCGGGCTACTGCGGCGCGGAGCCGTCGACGGCGAGCCGCTGCAGCAGCGGCGGCATCGACGGCGCGGTCTGCGACAGCTGCGGCTTCTGCTGCAGCCGCGTCTGCGCGCCGTACGGCCCCACCGGGATCGCTGTCTGCCAGCCGCCGAGCGGCTGCCGCGTGAACGGCGCCCTGTGCCGGCGCAACGAGGACTGCTGCGGCGGCGATCCCACGGCCGATCTGCCCGGCGCAGGCAATGTCGTCTGCGACAAGTCGGGGGATCCGGACGGGGAGATCGGCCGCTGCCGCAACCCGAACGGCTGCACGCCCCAGGGGGGCGTCTGTCACTTCAAGGACAGCTATTGTGCGGATACGTCCACCAGCGCTCCCAACAACTGCTGCAGCTACCTGGGCCACGCCAGCAACTGCCGCCTCGACGCCCTCGGCGTGCCTCGGTGCAACGCGCTCACGGCCTGCCGCCAGGCAGGCGAGGACTGCGCCTCCGCCGACGACTGCTGCGACGGCGCTCCCTGCGTTCGGAATAGCGAAACTGGCAAGCTCCAGTGTTACGACACGCCCGGGGGGACGACGCCCCGCTGTGTCACGGCGGGCGGACCCTGCACGAACAACGGCGACTGCTGCGTCGGAACGACGTGCGAGTACGAGCCGGGCTCCCTTTCAGGCACGTGCACGACGGACTCCCCGTCAGGCGCGACCGGGAGCTCGGGCGCGACCGGGAGCTCGAGCGCGACCGGCGGAGCGGGCGGCGCCGGCGGCGGCGGTGGCTCGGACGGTGCGGGCGGCACCCCGCCGCGATGCGCCGAGTACGGGCAGCTCTGCGGCGCGACGTCCGACTGCTGCAACGCCGGAACCGTGCAGTGTTACAACGGCATCTGCCGCATTCCTCCGGGCTGACGCCGCGTGCGGGCGCGTTGACTCGCGTCGATTCACTCGTGTCGAGGAGAATGGATATGACCGGCAAGAACCGCGGGATCTACGCCCGCTCCTTGTTCCTGACATCGCTCTGGTGCCTGGGCTGGGCGCTCGCGTCGGGATGTTCGGTATCGGACGGCGGAACGGGTAGGGGCGGCGGCGGTCCCGGAAACGGCGGCTCCGGCGGAACGGACTCCGGGGGAACGGGCGGGGAGCCCTCCCTCGGAGGCGGCTTCATCGCGTCCGGGCCGGGCGCCAGCTCGGGCGGGGGGGAGGGCGGCGGCGACTGCGGCGGCCAGCAGGTCGAAGCTCAGCCGCGGCAGGCTCACCTCGTGATCGTGCTCGATCGCTCCGACAGCATGACCAAAGCGTGGGAAGCGAGCGACCGCTGGACGATGATGAAGGGCGCCCTCGGCACCGCGCTCGACGTGATCCAGGACAGGATGTCCGTCGGGCTTCAGCTCTTTCCCTCCGACGACCACTGCGGCATGGAGGCGGGGGAGGACCTGAGCGTGGCCGTGGCGCCGGGCGAGACATCGGTCCCCGCCATCAAGACCCTCCTGGATGCCACCGACCCCGGCGGCGCGACGCCGACCGCGGACGCCCTCGCGCGCGCCCTCGGGTACCTCACCGTGGGAGCCGGCGGCGCCCTCGAAGGTGACAAGTACGTCCTCCTGGCGACCGACGGCGGTCCCAACTGCAACCAGGATCCGGCCATGACCTGCGAGGCCGCGACCTGCACCACGAACATGGATGGGGACTGCCCTTCGGGCGTGCCGAACTGCTGCGTCGCGGGCCTGACGGACGTGTGCCTGGACGACGCGCGCACGGTGCAGCGGGTGAAGGACCTGCGCGCGGCCGGTATCAAGACCTTCGTCGTCGGCATCCCCGGCGCGACGGCCTATGCCGCCGTGCTGGACCAGCTCGCCGTCGAGGGCGACACGGCCACGTCGGAGACCTCGCCCCGTTATTTCGAGGTGGTGGACGCGGCGAGCCTCGGCGATACGCTGACCAGCATCACGAGGGATCTCGTGAGGACCTGCGAGCTGTCGCTGGAGGCCGAGCCGCCGGACCGCGCGAAGGTGAACGTCTTCATCGACGACGAGGTGCTGCCGAGGCCGGGCGACGACGGCTGGGATTACGACGATTCGACGACGCCGCCCACCCTCGTGATCAAGGGCGCCACGTGCGAGCACGTGAAGTCCATGGGAGCGGAGAGCGTCCGTGTCGAGTTCGGCTGTCCCACCGTCGAGGTGCCGCAGTGACCTGCGCCCGTGACGCGCCCTCCCGGCGCGCCGCGTGATCGATCCCCCGTCCAGCCCTCCGAGGGCCAGCCCACATCGCATGGAGCGCCGCGCCAGCGCCGCACTGCCGCGCTCGGCGAGGGGGCGCGAACGCCAGACTCCGTCCAAGTTGGATATCTAGCGCACAAATGCTGAAAAATATCACCGTGGACGAATCAATGTTCCGATTTCGGTGGTGACTCGGGGGCAGCGATCTAGACATAATCCGCCCATGGTGCGCTTGTGCGAGAACACCGTCCGTCCTGCCTGCTCGATGCGAGCAGCAGCGCCGGCGGGCCCGCCCGGCGCCCCGGCGAGGTGAGATGCTCTCCGCGACGTGTTTCGTGAGCCAGCCGATCTATGTCGACTCGAGCATCGAGGTGTTCGAAGGAACCTGGGGTGACGAGCGCAAGCCTGCTGTCTTCAAGGTCCTGAAGAGCGAGTTCCCGAGCGCGCGTGAGCTCGCGGCGCTCCGGCACGAGTACAACGTGCTCTGCGCGCTCGACGTCGAGGGCGTCGTCAAGGCCTACGGGCTCGAGAAGCACAGGAACGGCCTCGCGCTCGTGCTCGAGAGGCCGAGCAGGACGACGCTCCACGACCTCCTGCGCGCCGGCCGGCTGGAGCTCAAGGCGGCGTTGACGATCGCCCGCTCTGCGGCCCGGGTCCTCGACGAGTTCCACCGCCGCAAGGTGATTCACAAGGACATCAAGCCGCACAACCTCCTCGTCGACCCGGACACGCTCGAGGTCCACTTCGTCGGCTTCGGCATCGCGACGCTCCTCCCGCACGAGACGCAGCAGGCGATAAGCCCCGAGGCGCTCGAGGGGACGCTCGCGTACATGTCGCCGGAGCAGACCGGCCGGATGAACCGCGTGATCGACCGCCGCACCGACCTCTACTCGTTCGGCGTGACCCTCTATCAGATGCTCACCGGCGTCCTGCCGTTCACCGGCAGCGACCCGCTGGATCTCATCCATGGCCACATCGCGCGGACGCCGGTGCCGCCGCCCGAGCAGGTCCCGGGCGTGCCCGACGCGGTGTCCCGGATCGTGATGAAGCTCCTCGAGAAGAACGCGGAGGACCGGTACCAGAGCGCCTTCGGGCTCTTCGCCGACCTCGACGCGTGCCTCCGCCAGCTCTCGACGTCCGGCGCCGTGGCGCCCTTCGCGCTCGGCCTGCGCGACATCCCGGATACGCTGCGCATCCCGCAGAAGCTCTATGGCCGCGCCGAGGAGGAGCGCGCGCTGCTCGCCGCCTTCGAGCGCGCCGCCGGCGGGGAGGGCGAGCTCCTGCTCGTGTCGGGGTACGCGGGCATGGGCAAGTCGGCCCTTGTGAACGAGATGCACAGGGCCATCGCCCAGCGAGGTGGCTACTTCACCGCGGGCAAGTTCGAGCAGCTGAACCGCGGGGCGCCGTACGCCTCGCTCGCGCGCGCCTTCCGGGAGCTCCTCCGGCACATCCTCACCGAGCGACCGGAGCAGCTCGCGCGCTGGAGCACGGCGCTCGGCCGCGCGCTCGGGAGCAGCGGCCAGCTCCTCGTCGACCTCATCCCGGAGCTCGAGTGGATCGTCGGCCAGCAGCCCCCGGTCCAGCAGCTCCCGCCGGCGGAGGCGCAGGGCCGCTTTCACGCGATCTTCAAGGCGTTCGTCCGCGTCTTCGCGACCGCCGAGCACCCCCTCGTCCTCTTCCTGGACGATCTGCAATGGGCCGATCCGGCCTCGCTCAAGCTGCTCCAGGTCCTGGCCGCCGATCCGGAGCGCGGCCACCTGCTCCTCCTCGGCGCCTTCCGCGACAACGAGGTCTACGCGGCTCACCCGCTCCGCGTCGCGCTCGGCGAGATCGAGAAGGCAGGCGCGCCGCTCCGCGAGCTCAAGCTGAGCCCGCTCGCCCTCGCCGACGTGATCGCGCTGCTCTCGGACGCGCTCTCCGCGGCCCGCGCCGACGTCGAGCCGCTCGCCCGCGTCGTGTTCGATCGGACCCAGAGCAACCCGTTCTTCGTGCGGCAGTTCCTGGGCTCGCTCCACACGGAGGGCCTGCTCCGCTTCGAGAAGGGCGCCTGGACATGGGAACTCGACGGCATCCGGCGGCGCACGGTCACCGACAACGTCGTCGACTTCATGGCGCGCAAGATCGGGGAGCTCGAGCCCGAGCTCGTGCGCGTCCTCCGCCTCGCGGCCTGCATCGGGCACGAGTTCGACCTGCGCACGCTCGCGGTCATCAGCGAGCGGCCTGCGCACGAGACCGTGGCCGCGCTGTGGAAGATCCTGCAAGAGGGCCTGATCGCGCCCGTGGACACCGACTACCGCCTCGCGCACGCGACCGACGACGAGGCGCAGACCGGCGTCGACTGGCGCGTCAACTACCGCTTCCTGCACGATCGCGTCCAGCAGGCGGCGTACTCGCTCATCAGCGAGGATCACAAGCGGGAGGTCCACCTCCGCATCGGGCGGCTCATGCTCGCCAGCTGCGAGGGCGCGGCTCGGGACGAGGCGCTCTTCGACATCGTCAACCACTTCAACATCGCGGCGCCCATCGTGAGCTCGCCCGCGGAGCAGGCCACGGCCGCCGAGCTCAACCTCGCCGCCGGCAGGAGGGCCAAGGCCGCCACCGCCTACGAGGCGGCGGCCGGCTATCTCCGCGCGGGCATGGGGTTTCTGCCCCACGGCGGCTTCGACGACCATCACGAGCTCGCCCTCGCGCTCCACAGGGAGCGCGCCGAGGTCGAGTCGCTGTGCGGCGCCTTCGAGGAGGCCGAGCGGCTCTGCGCCGCGGCGCTCGCGCGCGCCCGGACGGCCATGGACAAGGTCTCCGTCCTCCTCGTGCAGGCGAACCAGTACCTGCTCCAGTGGCGCAATCACGAGGCGACCCTCGTCCAGAAGGCCGGCCTCCGGCTCCTCGGCTGTCCGATCCCCGAGGCCCGGGAGGAGGTCGCCGCGCTCCTCGAGCGGGAGCTCGAGGCGGTGCCCGTCCTCCTCGGCGCGCGCAGCATCGAGGAGCTCGCCCACGCCCCGAGGACGACGAACCCCGAGCACCCCGTGACGCTGGAGCTGCTCGTGAACCTGTTCTTCGGGGCCTACAACTCGAGCGACCAGACGCTCGCGAACCTCGCCATCGTGAAGATGGTGACGCTCTCGCTGCAGCACGGAAACAGCGATATGTCCGCGTTCGGATACGTCGCGTACGGCATGGTGGTGGGCCCGCTGCTCGGCGAGTACGAGACGGCCTATCGGTTCGGCAAGATGGCCGTCGAGCTCGCAGACCAGCTCGACAACCTCGTGCTCCGGGCGAAGACCTACCACATCTTCTCCGCGGACGTGCACAGCTGGACGCAGCCGCTGCGGAGGGCAGATCCCTATTACGACCGGGTCTACGACCTCGGGCTCCAGGCCGGCGACTGGACGGCCATGGGGTACATGATCAGCCAGAGCGGCTCGGACCGGCTCACCTACGGGATGAACCTCGCAGAGCTCTCGCAGCTCACCGAGACGCACCTCGCGTTCCTGCGGCGCGCCCGCAGCCACGACATCATCGATATCCTCCTCGCGGGCGTGATCCAGCCCCTCCGGTGCCTGCAAGGGCTGACGAGGAGCCGGCTCAGCTTCGACGACGACGGGTTCGACGAGGCGGCCTACACGGCGAAGCACGGCGGCTCGCCCTACCACATGGGGTGGCTGTACTACGCCAAGATCCGGAATGCCTACCTGTTCGGCGACAGGGCGAGCTTTGCCGATCTGATGCCGAAGCTCGCCGTGATCGAGGGCGCCTTGCCGACGCACGCCAAGGTGCCCGAGGCGACGTTCTACGCGGCCCTCATGCGGATCGCCGCGTGGGAAAGCGCCGAGGGCGCGGAGCGGCGGGAGCACGAGGAGCACCTGCTGCGGCTCCTCGGGCGGATGAAGCGCTGGGCCGACGCCGGGCCGGACAACGTGCTCCACAAGCACCTGCTGCTGCTCGCCGAGCAGGCCCGCGTCGAGGGGCGGAGGGCCGAGGCGATGGACCTCTACGAGCGGGGCATCGAGGCGGCGCGGCAGGCCGACTACATCAACAACCAGGCGCTCGGCAACGAGCTTTACGGCAGGTTCTGGCTCGCCCAGGGCAGGGTCGAGTTCGCGCACATCTTCCTGCGAAGGGCGGTTTACCTGTACGAGCGCTGGGGGGCGACCGAGAAGGCCAAGGCGCTGCGCGAGGAGCTCGCGCCGGCCGACCCCTCGGCCCTGGGCCAGCCTCTGCCGCTCTCGCCGACCGGCACCGCGCTCCAGGGCCTCGTCGCGGGGGAGAGCTTCGATCTCGCCACGGTCCTCAGCACCGCGCAGGCCATCTCGAGCGCGATCGTGCTCGACAAGGTGATCGAGCAGGTCTTGCGCAGCGTGATCAAGAGCGCCGGGGCGAGCCGGGGGTTCCTCATCCTCGCGCGCGGCGAGGTGCTGACGGTCGAGGCGATGATCGCGGTCGGCCCCGATACGGTGAGCCTTGGCCTCTCGATGCCCCTGGAGGCGCGCCTCGATCTGGCCCGCTCGGTCGTGCATTACGTGACGCGCTCGCGCGAGGCGCTCGTGATCGGCCGCGCGGAGGACGACCCGCGCCTCGCCGGCGATCCGCACGTGAGCGCGCGCCGGCCGAAATCGATCCTGGGCTTGCCGCTCCTGCACCAGGGCCGGCTGAGCGGGGTGCTGTACCTGGAGAACCACCTCGCGGAGCACGCGTTCACCGCCGATCGCATCGAGCTCTTGCGGCTCCTGTCCTCGCAGGCGGCGGTGGCGGTCGAGAACGCGCTGCTCTACGCGGACCTCACGGCCGTGAGCGCGGAGCTCCGGGAGGCCAACGAGCGGCTGGAGCAGGAGGTGAAGGAGCGGACGGAGGAGCTCTCTCTGGCCAACGTGCGCCTCTCCGCGCAGAGCGCCGAGCTCCGGGACGCCAACCTGCGCCTGTTGCACGAGCTCGGCGAGCGCGAGCGCGCCGAGGCGGCCCGGGCCGAGCTCCAAGAGGAGGTGATCCGGTTCCAGCGGGCGAAGATCTCCGAGCTGTCGACCCCGCTCGTACCGATCACGAGCGACGTCATGGTCATGCCGCTCATCGGCACGCTGGACGAGGAGCGCGCGCACGACGTGCTCACGACCTTGCTCGACGGCGCGACGAGGAGCGGCACCCGCACCGTCATCATCGACGTCACGGGGATCAAGGGGGTCGATCAACGCGTCGCGAACGCCCTGCTCAACGCCGCGAACGCCCTCCGGCTGCTCGGGGTCCAGGCGGTGCTGACGGGCATCCGCGGCGAGGTCGCGCAGGCGCTCCTCCGGCTCGACATCGACATGTCGCGCATCGTGATCCGCGGGACGCTGCAGAGCGGGATCGCCTACGCCGTCGGCCGATCGGGCGGCATGAGCGCGCCGAGCACGCGGCGCTAGGGGCGCGGCAGGCGCGGTAGGAATGTCCGCGTCGAATCGTGTAGACACGTCTGGAGCGGATCGCGCATCATGAGCTGGCCAGTTGGCTGGGGGTGCCTGCTCCGTCGTGCGCCGTGCGTCGGCACGAGGCGCCCAGATCCGCCGCGCGAGGCGGCTCTTGTCGGGTGGAGGGGAGAGCGCATGTCGAACAGCATCGGTCGGTTCATCGTCGGGGTCTGCGTGGCGGCGGGGCTCGCGGCCCTGGGCTGCGACAACGGCGGCGCGCCGGCGGCGGACGCGTCGGCGGCGGGGGGCAAGCCGAAGCTCGCCTACATCACGAACGGCGTCGCCCCCTTCTGGACCATCGCCGAGAAGGGCGTCATCGACGGCGCGAAGGAGTACGACGCCGAGGTGAGCGTCGTGATGCCGAGCGACGTGAACGACCAGATGCATCGGGTCGAGGATCTCCTGATCCGCGGCGTCGACGGCATCGCGATCAGCCCGATCGACGCGGAGAACCAGGTCCCGCTGCTCAACAAGGCGGCCGCGAAGACAAAGCTCATCACGCAGGACTCGGACGCTCCGAAGAGCGAGCGCATCGTGTACATCGGCATCGACAACTACGTCGCTGGCCGGATGGCGGGGCAGCTCGTGAAGGAGGCGATCCCCGGCGGCGGCAAGGTGGCCATTTTGGTCGGGCGGCTCGAGGGGGACAACGCCCGCAAGCGCCGCCAGGGCGTGCTCGACGAGCTGCTCGATCGCCCGGACAGCAGCGCCGGGAGCGACCCGCTCAACCAGGAGATCAAGGGGGCGAAATACACAATCGTCGCGACCCTGACCGACCAGATCGACGCAGCCAAGGCGAAGAGCAACGCCGAAGACATGATGTCGGCGCACCCGGACCTCGTGGGCCTGATCGGCCTGAACGCGTACCACACGCCGGCCCTGCTCGAGGCGGTCAAGCAGGCGGGGAAGATGAGCTCGATCAAGGTCGTCGGCTTCGACGAGCAGGACGCGACGCTGCGCGCGATCCAGGACGGCGAGGTGGTCGGCACCGTGGTGCAGAATCCGTACATGTATGGCAAGGAGTCGGTGCGCGTGCTCGCGGCGCTCGTGCGAGGGGATAACTCCGTCGTGCCTCAGGACAAGTTCATCTCCCTGCCGGCCCGTCAGATCCGCAAGAGCAACCTGGACGAGTTCTGGGCTGATCTGAAGCAGAAGGCCGCCAAGCAACAGTGAACCCGGCGTCGGGCAGCGCGGCGCCGCGCGGCGCGCGCCCCGGGCCGGCGACGCTCGACGCGCTGACGCGAATGACAGCCTCCTCGCCCGAACTGGACGCGACGCCGCTGCTCGAGGCGCGCGGCCTGACCAAGCGCTTCCCCGGCGTGCTCGCGCTCAGCGGCGTGCACCTCGCGCTCGGCCGCGGCGAGGTGCTCGGCATCGTCGGCGAGAACGGCGCCGGCAAGAGCACCCTCATGAAGATCCTCGCCGGCGTCGAGGCGCCCGACGCCGGCGAGATGGTCTTCGACGGGCGGCCCGTCGCGCTCGGCTCCGTCAGGGAGGCGCTCTCCCGCGGGATCGCGCTCATCCACCAGGAGCTCAACCTGGCGGACAACCTCGATGTCGCAGCCAACATCTATCTCGGCCGGGAGCCGCGGCGGGGCGGCTTCATCGACGAGGGCAGGATGGAGCGGGAGGCGCGGGCGATCATGGCGCGGGTCGGCCTCGCGTGCTCGCCGCGCGCGGTCGTCGGCGGCCTGTCGCTCGGGCAGCGGCACCTCGTCGAGATCGCGAAGGCGCTCTCCGCGAACGCGCGGGTGCTCATCATGGATGAGCCCACGTCGTGCCTGTGCCCGCACGAGGCCGAGGCGCTCTTCCAGGTGGTGAGGGAGCTCCGCGCGGGCGGGATCAGCGTCGTGTACATCTCTCACCGCCTCGGCGAGGTGAGGGCGCTCTGCGATCGCGTGCTCGTGCTGCGCGACGGCGAGAACGCGGGAGAGCTCTCGCGCGGCGAGGAGATGAGCCACGATCGCATCGTGAGATTGATGGTGGGCCGCGATCTCTCGCAGTTCTATCCGCACGTCCCGAACCCGCCCGGCGAGCCGGTGCTCGAGGTCTCCGGCCTCCGGACGCCGAGGCACCCCGAGCGCGCGCTCTCCTTCACGGTGCGCGCCGGGGAGATCGTCGGCGTGGCGGGGCTCCTCGGCGCGGGGCGCACGTCGCTGCTCCGGACGCTGTTCGGCGTCACGCCGGCGGCCGGGGGCGCCGTCCGCGTGGCCGGGCGGGCGATCATGCCGCGCGCCCCGCGAGACGCCATCGCCGCCGGGATAGGCCTGGTCCCGGAGGACCGCCAGCAACAGGGCATCATCCTGGAGATGGCGATCCGGGCGAACGTGAGCCTGCCGAGCCTCGGCAGGGCGCAGCGCTACGGCGTCCTCGACCGCGCGGGCGAGCGCCGGATGTCGGCGCAGATGATCCGGGAGCTCGGCGTGCGGACGCCGAGCGACGTGCAGCCGGTGCAGCACCTGTCCGGCGGCAATCAGCAGAAGGTCGTCATCGCAAAGTGGCTGTCGATGTCGCCGCGCGTGCTCCTCCTGGACGAACCGACCCGCGGCATTGACGTCGGCGCCAAGCACGAGATATACCAGCTGATGGAGCGATTGGCAGCGAGCGGCATGGCCACCCTGTTCGTCTCCAGCGACATGGAAGAGGTGATGGGCATGTCCGACCGTGCGCTGGTGATGCACGAGGGGCGCATCGCCGGCGAGCTCGGCCGCGCCGAGCTGAGCGAGGAGGCGATCATGCAGCTCGCGACCGGCAGCGACGCCGCGGCGTGACGCGGCGTGACGCGGCGTGGCCACTAACCATCGAGGCCAGAGAGCATGTCTGTGACGACGACACAGGATCTCCGGGCGCGCGGCGCCGCGCCGGTCGCGCCGGCCGCGCCGCTCGCGCACGGCACGCGGCGGAAGGTGCTCGGCGTCTTCTGGCTCCTCCTCGCGGTGTCGCTCGGCACCGCGCTCATGAACGGGAGGTTCCTCCTCGCGGAGAACCTCGAGAACCTGATCCGGAGGACGGCGCTGTTCGGCATCCTCAGCATCGGGGCGGGCTTCGTGATCATCACGGGCGGTATCGACCTGTCGATCGGCTCGGTCGTGGCGCTCGCCGGCTGCATGCTGCCGTGGCTCCTCTCGGTGCAGCACTGGCCGCCCGCGCTGGCGGTGCCCGTGCTGCTCGCCATCTCCCTCTGCATCGGGCTCGCGCACGGGCTGCTCATCACGAAGCTCCGGCTCCAGCCGTTCGTCGTGACGCTCTGCGGGCTCTTGCTCTACCGGGGCACCGCGCGCGGGATCTCCGGCGATCAGACGCAGGGGTTCGGCGTCGGGTTCGAGTCGCTGCGCTACCTGTCGGTCGGCAGCCCGCTCTCGATCCCCGTGCCGTTCCTGTCGTGGATCTCCGAGGGGCACTTCAGCCCCTACGCGGTGCACCCGTTCACCGGCGTGAAGACGCGGCTCGATCTGATCACGTGGCTCGACATCCCGATGCCGTTCCTCTTGTTCCTCGCGATCGCGGTGGCGGCGTCGATATTCCTGAACCGCACCGTCTATGGCCGCTATCTGATGGCGCTGGGCCGCAACGAGCAGGCGGCCCGCTACAGCGGGGTCGATACCGACAGGATGACGATCCTCGCGTATGTCCTCTGCTCGGTGCTCGCCTGCTTCGGGGGAATGCTGTTCGCGCTCGAGGTCAACTCGGCCCAGCCGGTCGATTTCGGCAATTTCTACGAGCTCTACGCGATCGCCGCGGCCGTGCTGGGCGGCTTCAGCCTGCGCGGCGGCGAGGGCGCGGTGCTGGGCGTCATCCTGGGCACCGCGCTGATGCAGGTGCTGCGCAACGCCATCAACATGCTGGGCGTCCCGACCCAGATCGAGTTCGCTGTCATCGGCGCCGTCATCCTGACCGGCGTCATCGCGGACGAGCTGGTCAGGCGCTACGCGGCGGCGCGGCGCAAGGTGGTTGGCTCGTAAGGTCGTGAGCTCGCGGCGCCGAGGTCGACGCCGCGCTCCGTCGAGCCCGCGATGGGCGCGGCGTCGTTTGCGTCGATCGCCGACCCGCGGATGATGGTCTCGGTGCTCGTGGATCCGCGCCGACACGGCGCGTGAAGCGCAGCGTCGCTGTCCTCGCCAGGAGCTCGGCATCGCGGCGCGCGAGCGCGCGCAAGCGCGCGAAGATCGCGTGCTACGCTACAGCATTGCTGGCGTCCCACGCGGAGCCGGAGCGAAGCGAGCGCAGGGGGCCCGGGCCGCGATCCGCAAGCACCACGTAAAAATATCAACCAAGTCGCTGACTTACGGTAGCCGTGGAGCGGTCTTCACGCGACGGCCACCCGATGGAAAGGGAGTGGCGTGATGCTGGAGCGCATTTCTTGTGGCACTACAATTCTTTACCTGACGCTCGGGCTCGCGGGCTGCGCGCTCGAACCAGATGCAGAGGAGGCGACGGCCGGGGAGTCCGCTGTTCCGTTCGGCACTGCCGGCAGGGCCCCGCCAAAGGGGGAGGCCCTGAAGGCCATCGGCGCTGGCATTGCCGCCAAGGGGGGCGGGGTACCCTCTGTGTGGGGACCTGCTGAGAAGTCGTTCCTCGGCACCTCGACGACCGCGGCCTCGAGGGTCTACTTCACCGGACATCGCGGCATCGTGTCCGAGGTGTTCTATCCGGTGCTCGACACCGTGAACACCGTCGATCTGCAGTTCCTGGTGGGGGACACGGCAAAGACGTTCGTCGACGAGGAGAAGCAGCAGAGCTTCTCCGTGACCCAGCCGGACAAGCGGTCCATGCGCTGGCAGGCGACGACAACGAACAGCGCCCACAACTGGCGGATCACCAAGACGATCTTCACCGATCCGGGGCGCAACGCGCTGATCCAGCGCGTCCAGTTCGACGCCCTGGGCGGCAGGAACGTCACCCAGTTCGACCTCTACCTGCTCCACAACCCGGCGATGGACAACTCCGGGGCCGGCGACACGTCGAGGACCGTGGCGGCAGGGGGGCGCACGCTGCTCGTCGCCTCGGAGAACAGCCGCGCCTCGGCGCTCGCCGCGTCGCGCCCGTGGAAGGTGGTGAGCGGCGCGCCGATGGTGTCGAGCGGCTTCGTCGGCGAGTCGGACGGCTGGACAGACCTCCTCGGCGGGAACGTCGACAGGACCATGACCTGGCGAAACGACCTGGCGAGCGGCGGCAACGTGGCGCAGATGGGCTGGATCGACCTCGGCACCAGCGCCGTCACCAGCGTGTCGTTCGACGTCGTGCTCGGCTTCGGCGCGACCGAGACCGAGGCGGCCTCCACCGCGAACGCGACGCTCGGCAGCAGCCTGAGCACCCTGCAAACCACCTACGACAACGGGTGGAAGACCTACGCCGCCGGGCTCAGCAGCCAGAGCGCCACCGCCGACGACCAGTATTACCTCGCGGCGATGTCGCTCAAGGCGATCCAGGACAAGTCGAACGGCGCCATGATCGCGGGCATGGGCACGCCCTGGGGCGAGACCAACGGCGACGGCAACAACGGCGGCTATCACCTGGTCTGGGCGCGCGATCTGTTCAAGTTCGCCAGCGCGCTCGTGACGGCCGGCGACACCGCGACCGGGGCCTCGGTGGTCAACTACCTGTTCAACACCCTGCAGCAGTCGAGCGACTGCGGCGCCGCCGAGTACGACGCGCCGAGCTGCCCGCAGGGCTACAGCCGCGTCGGCCGCTTCCCGCAGAACGCCTGGGTCAGCGGCTGGCAGTACTGGCAAGGCACGCAGATGGACGAGCAGGCGATGCCGATCATCCTCGCGTGGCGGCTCGGGCCTTCCGTCTACAACCCGCTGTGGAAGAAGATCAAGAGGACCGCCGACTACATCGTCAACACCGGCCCATGGACGCAGCAGGAGCGCTGGGAGGAGAACGCCGGGTACTCGCCGTCGACCATCGCCGCGGAGATCGCGGGCCTCGTCTGCGCCGCCACGATCGCCCGCGCGAACGGCGACACCACCAGCGCGGCGCGCTACATGGCCGCCGCCGACACCTGGCAGCAGAGCGTCGACCGCTGGACGTTCACGACCACGGGGTACCACGGTGACGGCCGGTATTACATCCGCATCAACCCCTCCGCGCGGGGCAACACCGGCAGCGGGCCGCAGGTGTACAACCCGGTGTCCGGGCCGGACGCGGCGACCACCTTCACGATCGGCAACGGCGGCGGCACGCACGATCAGCGTTACATCGTCGACGGCGGCTTCCTCGAGCTCGTGCGGATGGGGGTGAAGCGGCCGGACGATCCCTCGATCGTCGCGACGCTGCCCGAGTACGACGCCATCCTGAAGCGGACCATCGCCGGCAAGGGCGACGCCTGGTTCCGCTACAACTACGATGGATACGGCGAGAAGAACGACGGCGGCAACTTCGACGGCAACGGCGGCCGGGGCCGGCTGTGGCCCATCTTCACGGCCGAGCGCGGCATGTTCAAGATCGCCAGCACGGGTGTCGGCGCCGACGGCAGCCCCTTCCTGACCGCGGTGAAGGCGTTCTCGACGCCTCAGGGCTTCATCCCGGAGCAGGTGTGGAGCGAGACGACGGACGTCACCGGCTGGTCCGTCCAGAAGCCGGGCAACGTCTCGGCGGGCACCCCGACGCGGTCCATGAGCCCCCTGAACTGGGCCATGGGCGAGTACATCAGCCTGGTGGCGTCGATCCGTGCGGGCAGGGTCGTCGATATCCCCTCGGTGGTCTGCGGCCGCTACAACGCGTGCGCGGTGCCGCCCGCGTCCGGCGAGGCCGGCGTCGCGGTCAACGTCACCGCGACCACCGTGGTCGGCCAGACCATGTACGTCACTGGCAACACCGCGGCGCTCGGCAACTGGAACACCGATCTCGGCATCCCGGTCGATCCGCGCAGTTACCCCGTGTGGACGAACCGCGTCAACGTGCCGGCCAGCAGCGCGCTCCAGTACAAGTACTATCGCAAGAACGCCGACGGCAGCGTGACCTGGGAGAACCTCCCGGGCGGCGGTAATCGCACGATGAGCACGCCCGCGTCCGGCGGCACGCTCACGCTCAACGACACCGTGAGCTGGTAACTCGGGCGCGGCGCGCGCGGCGAGCCTACGCCGCGGAGCGCTCCGGCTCGCAGGAGCACCCAGCCTTCATCGGCAGCGTGAAGAACACCCGCGTTCCCCGGCCGAGCTCGCTCTCCACGCGGATCGTGCCGCCGTGGCGCTCGACGAGGTTCTTGCAGATCGACAGGCCGAGCCCCGTGCTCTTCTCGCCGCCTGTCGATCGGGTGCTCGTCCTCCGGAACTTGCTGAACACGCCGCTGATCTCGTCCGGGCGGATGCCCAGGCCCTGATCCTCGATCATCACCTCGACCGCCTGGCCGATCCTCCACGCGCGCACCGTCACCGTCGTGCCCGGATGAGAGAACTTGAACGCATTGCTGAGCAGGTTGCTCAGGACCTGCTCGATCCGCCCTACGTCGCAGCAGACGAGCGGGAGATCCGCAGGCACGTCGACGTCCACCGTGATCCCCTTCCGGCCGGCGCCGTGCTCGTTCAGGGAGACCGCCGCCAGGACGATGCCTCTCAGGTCGGCCTCCTGCAGGCGCAGCGCGCCGTGCCCGTGCTCCAGCGTCGTGATGTCGAGCAGGTTCTCGATCAGCTGCAGCGCGAACTCGGCGTTGTCCTGGATCTTCAGGGCGTAGCGCCGCGTGTCCTCGAGCCCCGCGCCGACGCCGGCCAGCTGCATCTTCGTGAACCACTGGATCGCCGCGAGCGGATTGCGCAGATCGTGCGCGGCGATGCCCATGAGCTCATGGGTCTTCTGGGTCGCCTCGGCGAGGTGCTGGTTCTCGAGGTGGAGGGCGTCGGCGCTCGTCTTGAGGCTCGATAGGAGCCGCTGGCAGCTGCTGATGCGCTCGTGATGGGCGAACGCGTCGCTCACGACGCCCGCCAGCGCCGGCGGATCCCATGGCTTGGAGATGAACCGGTACACGCCGCCCTCGTTGATGGCCTGGATGGCGGCGCTCGTGTCCGCATAGGCGGTCATGAGGAGTCGGACGGTCTCCGGGTATTCGGCCTTGACCCTCGCGTAGAACTCCGTGCCTGTCGTGCCCGGCATCCGCTGGTCGCTGAGGACGACAGGGATGGTCCGCTCGCGCAAGATCGCGTGACCCTGCTCGGCGCTCTCCGCGATGAGGACATCGTAGTCGCGCCGGAGCTCGCGGCGGAGCGCCTTCAAGGTCTCGCGCTCGTCGTCGACGATGAGCAGCGCGCGCCGCTCGCCGGAGGCGCGCGTCATCGGTCGAGCTCCTTCGGCAGCGTGATCGTGAAGGTGCTGCCCGCCCCGGGGGTCGATCGGACGGCGATCGTGCCGCCGTGCTGATCGACGATGATCTTGTGCGAGATGGTGAGGCCCAGCCCCGTGCCCTGGCCGACAGGCTTGGTCGTGAAGAACGGATCGAAGATCCGGCCGAGGACGTCAGGGGTCATCCCGGCTCCGTTGTCCTCGAACTCCAGGACGATCCCGCGCCCTTCGTCGCGCACGCGGATCACGATGCGACCGTTCCCCCGGCCTCGGCACTCGACCGCCTGGGCCGCGTTGATGAGGAGGTTCAGGAATACCTGGCTGAGCTCCGCCGGCTTGCAAAGCAGCTTCGGCAGCTCGGCCCACTCGACCGTCACTTGGACGCCGCCGTCCTTCAGCGCCGGGCCCGCGATCGCGAGGGTGCTCTCCAGGCACTCCTTCAGATCGCAGCATTCCTCGTCCGCCCGGTCGATCCGTGTGAAGATCCTGAGGTCCTCGACGATCTTCTGCACGCGCGCGAGGCCGCCCAGCGTGCCCTTCACGAGATCCGCCGTATCCTCGCGCAGAAAGTCGGGCTCGACCTCCGCGCGGAGCGCCTCGGCCAGGCCCTTCACCTCGTCCGAGCCCGCGCCGACGGCGGCCCGCTCGAGCGCCTCGTAGGCGGCGAACAGCCGATCGAGCGACTCTCCCAGGGTGTGCACGTTGCTCCGGACGAAGGCGAGCGGGTTGTTGATCTCGTGGGCCACGCCGGCGGCGAGCTTGCCGAGCGCGTTCATCTTCTCCGAGTGGACGAGCATCGACTGCGTGGCGCGCAGCTGCTCGAGCGACCGCTCGAGCTCCTTCTGCTCGGCGACGAGCCGCCGCTGGAGGCTCGTGATCCGCGAGTTGAGCGCGGACACGTCGGCGACGACGCGCTCGAGCTCGATGACGTCGAACTCGGCGAGGAGCAGCAGGTCGTGGCCGAGCCGCCAGACCTCTCCCCGGAGGCTGTGCGCGATCGACCGGAGGTCCCCGAAGTGCAGCATGCCGCTGAAGATCGGCTCGTCGGCGCCGCGCTCGGCCGCGGCGAGCTGCGCGAAGCTCGGGCTGACGAGGCGAGCCTCGGCGCGACCCGGCTCGCCCACCCCCCCGAGCAGCCGGCGCATGCCGCGGTTGGTGAGCCTCGGCGCGCCGTCCGGCGTGAACACGCCAATCGCGAGCGCGGTCGAGGCCATCAGGAAAGCGACGGCGAGCTCTGCGACTGGACCGCTGAGCTCGCGTCCTGCCGGCGGGGCCGCGAGCGGCGCTCCCTCGTTTTCTCCTGCGCTTTGCGTCCTGCGCGGTTCCATCGGAATCATCGGAGGCCGAGCCTCTCCCTCGCTCGCGGCGGAGGCGATCCGTCTTTGGCAGGCCGGCGCGGCGCTCGCTATGCGAAACGCACCCCCGCGGGGCCGGCGCCTGAGCGCGCGGAGCGGGGTCATGCGCCCCGCGCCGCGAGGAGCTGCTCCGCCGTGCGGACGGCCCGCTCCGCGTTCGGCGCCGAGCCGTCGGCCCCGAGCTGCCTCCAGAGGTCGTCGACGACGCGGAACGGGTGGCCGCCGACCAGGATGACGACGCCCCTGCACCGGTCGTCGCCGCGCGCCGCGGCGATCACCTGGCGGACGCTCGAGAGCTGGTCGCTCAGCGCGGCCGAGATCGCGAGGACGTCGGCCTTCCGCTGGACGACCTCCTGGATCACGTGCTCGGCCGGCGTGCTGGCCCCGAGATAGAACGTGTCCCACCCAGCCATTTCGAAGAAATCGGCGACGAAGCGCGCGCCGATCTCGTGGAGGTTGCCGTCCACGGCGGTGGCCACGAGGCGACGGCCGGCGCGATCGCCGCTGACGACGTGCGGATAGAGCTGGCCCAGGATCATCTGCGTGACCGCCGTGCAGTAATGCTCCCCGGCGATGCTGAGCTGACGGAGCTGCCAGCGCCGGCCCAGCTCGTACTGGCACGGCTGCAGCACGTGAGCATAGATGTCCTTGACCGACGCGCCCGCGTCGAGCGCTTCCCGGATGGCCCGCACCGCTCGCCTCCGGTCCCGATCGAGCAGCGCGTCGAGGTAGCTGCACGCGACGGCCCCGAGCGGCGCCTCCGGGCGGACGAAGCTGCGATCCTCGGCGCGCATCGAGGTGAGCCGCTCGAGCGCCGCCGCCAGGTACCGCCGCGGCGCCTCGGCGAGGCGCTCCGGCAGCGTGAGCGCTACGACGTCGTCGAGCGCGCGGAGGTAGGCCGCGAGCTCGGCGGGGTCGAGGCCGTGCTGCACCAGCAGCGTTTGCGCCCACTCCGCATAGGCGCTGAAGAGCTCCGGCGACTCCTGGTCGACCGCCGCGGCGAGCTGCGCGACGTGGCGCCTGGCGTCGTCGAGGCAGAGGGCGCGCTTCGCGTCGGCGACGAGCGCGTCCGCCGGGCGCCGCACGAAGCTGAGCGCCACGCTCATCGGCGCGATGCGCGCCGCCGAGCGCTCGATGGCCTCCGCCGCCGAGCCGGCCTCGCCGGCGGCGCACGGGGGCTCGGGGATGGCCGCCAGCGCGGCCGGCGTCACGAGGGGCGAGGCGCAGAGGCGCTCCCGGCCCGCGGCCAGCGCGTCCTGCGCCACCGAAGCGAGCGCCGGATCGAGCTGCTCGCCGATGCTCTCGCTCAGGGCGTCGAGCGCGGCGCTGAGCGCGCGCCGGGGCACCCCGATCGCTTCGAGGAACACCGCGGTGAACGCGCAGTACTCGCAGAGCTGCTGGGCGCCCGCAGCGCGGAGCGCCGCCGCGAGGGCGTCGATGTGCGCCGCGAGGTCCACGTGGCAGCGCGAGAGCGCCTCGCGCTCGCCGCGCGCTCCGAAGGCGCGCGGCGCGACGGACGCGGCCTCGAGGCGGGCGAGCGCGGCGTCCCTCAACGATTCACGGCGAGCGACGAGCTCGTCGGCCGCCCTGTCACGCTCTGTGGTCACCATGCCCGCGTATGTGGTGACG
This sequence comes from Sorangium sp. So ce693, assembly GCF_051521375.1. Classification (NCBI taxonomy): domain Bacteria; kingdom Pseudomonadati; phylum Myxococcota; order Polyangiales; family Polyangiaceae; genus Sorangium; species Sorangium sp. So ce693. Next base: position 6,051,100 of record NZ_CP150347.1, on the reverse strand, counting down.
CGCCGTCGTCGCCGCACGCGCGATATCGCACGGGCTCGCCCGACGACGCACCGGCGGGCGGCCGCCGCCGGTGCGTCGTCGCGCGCCGCGGGCCGAAGGGCCCGCCAGGCTTGAGCCGGCGTCGTGCTTCAAGCTACCGTCTCTCCCGCGTCGCAAGGGAGCGTCGTCGCCCGGCGCGGGAGCTGAAGAACGATGTCAATCTCGTTGGTGCGGAACGCTTACGGCAAATCGAGGGTGCGGCTCGTGAAGGTCCGCCGCGCGGGCGCGCGGCACGAGCTCACCGACGTCCAGGTCGATATCCAGCTGGAGGGCGAGTTCGACGACGCTTACACGAAGGGTGACAACAGCAAGGTGCTGCCCACGGACACGATGAAGAACACCGTGTACGCGCTCGCCAAGGGCCACCCGGTCGAGCCGATCGAGGACTTTGGCGCCCTGCTCGCCGAACACTTCCTCGGCAAGCCGCACACCCGGCGGGCGACGGTCGTCATCGCAGAGAGTGTGTGGTCTCGCGTCGAGGCGGGCGGCGCGCCGCACCCTCACGCGTTCCTCCGCGCGGCAGGGGAGCGGCGGACCGCGGAGATCTCCGCGGCTCCTGGCGGGGTCGAGATCACGTCCGGCGTCGCGGATCTCCTCGTCCTCAAGACCGCCGGCTCGGCGTTCTCGGGCTTCCCGCGCGACGAGTACACGACGCTCAAGGAGACCGGGGACCGCATCCTCTCGACGCTCATGGTGGCCCGCTGGCGCACGGCCGGCCGCGACCCGGCGCCCACGGCGACGTGGGAGCGCGCCCGCCGCGCCCTGATCGAGACCTTCGCGGAGCGACATAGCCTCTCGGTGCAGCACACCATTCATGACCTGGGGGAGGCGGTGCTCGCCGCCTGTCCTGCCATCGACGAGGTGAGCCTCTCGCTCCCCAACAAGCACTGCCTGCTCGTCGATCTCACGCCCTTTGGGCTCGCCAACGACAACGAGATATTCGTCCCGGTCGACGAGCCGCACGGGCTCATCGAGGCCACGATGAAGCGAGGGACCTGACCGTCGGGCGTGGCCGTTTTTCTCGACATGCCGATGACGTGCCCGGTACAGTGCGGTGCATGGACCAGGTGGCGGGCCCGGACGAGCTTGAGGTCGCGACGAGCTACATGAACGCGGTCCTCAACGGGCCGTTCATCGCCGTCGAGTGCACGGGCGACGCCGATGATCTCGAGATCGCCGCGTGGAGCGCCGGGGCGGAGCGGCTGCTGGGTTATACCGCGGAAGAGGTGATTGGCCGCCGCCTCGCGGACACAGCGCTGGGCGGCGCCGACGTCGACCTCTGGCGACGCGTCTGCGACGGGCGGGGCGGCGCGCCGCTCTCCGCCGAGCACCGGCGGAAGGACGGGCGCGTCGTCGCGTGCGCGTGGGTGCACGAGCCGATGCGCGGCGCCGAAGGCCAGGTGATGCGCAGGCTCTTCATCGGGCAGGACGTGACCGACCGCGGCCGTCTGGCGGAAGCGTCGCGGGACGACTCCATCATCCTGCGCTCCATCCTCGATCACGTCCCGATCGCCGCGTGCAAGTATGATCGCGACGGGGTCTTCACCCATCATGACGGCAAGGGGCTCGAGAACTCGGGCGTGAAGCCTGGGGCGCTCATCGGCAAGAACGTCTTCGACCTCTACGGGTCCAGCCCCGAGGCCGCGGACGGGATGCGGCGCGCGCTGGCGGGAGAGATCGTGCAGAATCAGATCGAGACCCACGGCGTCACCTGGCGGTCCTGGCTGCTCCCCGTCTTCGACGAGCGCGGCGCGCCGGACGGCGCGGTCTCCGTGACGTTCGACATCACGGAGATGAAACGCAAGGAGGTCGAGCTCCAGGCGAGGCTCGACATGATCCAGGCCCAGCAGCAGGTGATTCGCGCGCTGTCGACGCCCATCATCGAGGTCTGGGATCGCGTGCTGACGCTCCCGATGGTCGGTGTCGTCGACAGCTTGAGGACCTCCGAGGTGATGGATAGCCTCCTCGACGCGATCTCGAGCAAGGGGGCGCGCTTCGCGATACTCGATCTGACCGGGGTCGACGCCGTCGACACGAAGACGGCGAGCTACCTCATCGAGATGGTCCGCGCGATACGGCTCCTCGGCGCCGAGGGCGTGATCACGGGTATCCGCTCGAACGTGGCGCAGACGATGATCGCGCTGGGGCTCGATCTCTCGGGGATCATCACGATGGGCAACCTCCGCGCCGGCCTCAAGCTCTGCATCCAGCGGATGAACGGCGCCGACGCCGCCGCGGCCAACGGCTCGAGGCGGGCCGAGGCACGCTGATCGGGGGCTTCGGGGTCACGATCGCGCTCGGCGCCCGACCGGCCACGAGCCCGAAGCAGGGGAGTCGACGCGGCCATGGCGGCGCGCTCGGAGCGGGCTATGGCGCTGGCGCCGGCGGCGGCGAGCCGTCGAGATCTGCCATCTTCCCCTCTCGCTCCAGCCGCCAGATGTCCTCGTCCGTGACGAACTCCTGCGCCAGGAGCTCTCGCGCCCGCTTGATCTTGGCGAGGAGGACGGGCTCCGTGACCGGTGTGCTCGACTCCTTGGTCGGCGCGGGCGGCGGCTTCATCAGCGAGAACGTCCCGCGCGCCGCGTGCCCCTCCGCCGTCTCCCCATCGAGGATGTATGTGATGGTGAAGACATCCGGTTCACGCACCGTGTCGAGCCTCACGTCCACATCGACCCCTTGCCCGGGGGGGATCTCGACCAGGCCGAGCGAGGCCTTCTCGAGCGGTGAGGCGCTCGACGCCCCCGCGTAGTGCCGCACCGCCGTGACCGTATCGATCCGGACCGGCGCGTCGCCGTGATGCCAGAGGCGGAAGGTCTGCCGGACCACGCCGTCGCCGTCCTGCCGGGGAAAGCGGGGCGTCGGCGTCGCCGCGATGGTCACGATCCCCCGCTCGGCGAGGTCCTGAAACATCGTGTTCGGGATCTGGAGCAAGGCACGGCCGGTGAGCTTCTCGCCCGCTTCGCTCTGGACCTCCACCCGGATGAGAAACTCGGAGACGAGCGCGGTTTGCGGACGGCGCTCGTAGCTGTGGGTCACGAACGGCGCCTTCGTCTTCTCCGAGCCGCCGTCGTCGAACACCCAGGCATAACTCGCGGGCTTGAACGGCGTCGCGTCGGGCTTGTCCTTGAGCCCGACGCCGACGATCTGCGCCGTGAGCTCGAATTCACCGGGGGTGCTCGGCAGGAGCCTGTGGGTGATGACGACGATCCGCTCCGGCTTGCAGGCGTTGACCTTGTATCTCGGGACCTCGATCCGAGTCACAACGTTGTTCCGCCCGAACACGGAGATGGTGGGCATCTCGTACGATCCGTCCATCTCGGGCCATACTCGGAGCGGCACCCGCGATCCGGTGCGCGTGCCAATGACGCTGTGGAGGTACTCATCTGTCCCGTTCGTAGTATGGGATCGCACGGTGATGAGGTTCTCCTCGCCGGCGCACACCTCCGGCTTCTCGACCTCGATCTCGTCGATGATGGGCGCCGGGTCCTCCGCGGGCGCCCTCGTGCTCGCGGCGGCGGCGCTCGCCGCGCGTCTGGCGCTCGGCGGGGCCTCCTGCGCGCTCGCCTTCGGCGCTGCCGGCGCGGGCTCGGGCGCCCTGGAAGGGTGGACCGACCAGACCAGGACCCAGCAGAGCGCGGCGGCGAGCACCACCCCACCGACCCATTGCGCCTTTGACCGATGCTCGCCGATCCTGGTCGTCATGGCCGGAGCTCCTCACGTCATTGTGCTCGAACGTCCGTCAGTACCAGCACCCGTAGACGTTGCCTCCGGAGTTCCACTGGACGTTGTGGTTCGTATCGGCGGACCAGACGGTCGCGCCGGCCTGCGTCCCCCAGGGGTGCCCGCTCCAGCCGCCGATGCGGTCGGGGCTGATGGACACGGCGACGGTCTTCGGATCGTCTCGGACCCCTCTCCACACGCTGCTGCTGCCGGTGTCGCATGCGTGCGAGGCCATGCAGTTCGCGACCTGATTGGCGGCCTTGTCGCAGACGTCCGTGAGGCAGGCGAGCGAGGTGCCGAGCGAGCCCCAGAACCCCAGGCTGTTCTCGCAGCTGTCCATCACCCCGTCGTGAAGGGCGTTGGCCGCGCTGGCGAGCTTGGCGTGGCTGTACGTGTACGGGGGGATGGCGCCCTGGCCGTCGAGGTAGTGCGCGTAGGCCAAAAATGAAGAGCAAACCATACCGTTGTTCCACGCCGGCCCGCCGGTGGGCGTGCCCTCGGTGCTGCGGTACTGGAAGAACGAGTAGTGCACCCGGTCGCCGCGAACGCTCAGCCGAGGGATCTCGACCCCTTCGTCGATGATCGAGCGCTCGGCGTAGTAGGGCACCTCCCACCAGATGGTTTCGCCGATCGACGCGGCCCGCTTGGGATCGCCGACCTGATAGGTCAGCGCGACCGGGCCGCTCCCGCCGCTCCCGTAGAGGAAGCGGTAGATCCCGCCCTGGTTGACCTGCGCGAGCCCGGGATACCCATCGAGCAGATCGTTCGTCACGATGGGCGTGCTGCACACCTCGGGCCAGGAGTTTTCACGCGGCTGCTTCATGGTGGCATGCGTCACCCACCGGCCGGGACCATGCGACAGCATGGAGTGCGTACGGAACTCGCCGACGGCGTTAAGGACGTCTCCGATCGGCCCGGAGCCTGCGCTGAACACGGCCGCGCCGTTCGGCGCGTTCCAGCCGGCGCTGGAGTACCCGCACGCCTGCTCGGCGGCGGCAGCGGCGGAGGCGAGGCACGACGATACGACGACGAGCGGCAGGACGAACGCTGACTTCACGGGCACACCTCCGATCGAGAGCATGGCCGGCGGGACACGAGGCATTGACGCGCGCGCTCGGAGCGCGACGGACGAACGTCGCGAGCGGCCCGAGCTGGAGGGAGCGCTCGCTCGAAATGGGGAAGGATCACACTCCGAAAGAGGCGCACGCGGGCGCCCCTTCACGGAAGAGAGTGTGGTCTGGAGAAACGGGGGGCAAGAGGAAAATGAAGGCGGGATTGCCTTCTTCCTTCCACCGCGCTCGATCGCGTCCCGTGCTCGGGTCTAGCTGACGCACAGGACGGACTGGCGAGACCGGGGAGCGCCTCAGCAGCTCGCCCCGCGAGCGATCATCGATTGACAGGAGGGGGCGAGCCGCCTCCTGGAGCTCCGAGCACCTCGACCGCGCCTTCCGCCGACAGCAAGATCTGCGGGTTGGCCTGCGCCGGTGAGATCACGTTGAGCACGCCCCTCGCGCGCACGCGCAGGCCTGGTTTGATGAACTTGTTGCGCGCGTCCACCGGCGCGCCGGGGTGCGCCGCCCAGCCCCGCGCGAGCTTGTCCCGGATCGCCTTGAAGAGCTCGGGATCGCCGAAATTGACCAGCGTATACTCGCGCTCCACCCGATCCCTGTCAACGACGCGCAGCGCCCAGATATCGAATTTGATCTGTGGGCTCCTCGGGAAAAGTACGAGGTCGCCCTCCAGCTCGATCGGCTGGCCATGGACCGCTTGCATGCGCTCCAGCACCTCGATGGGCTTGTCGACGTCCGGATCGAGCCGCAGGTGGATCGGGCGATCGGGGCGCCCGGCGATCACGTAATGCAGCCGGATCTTGTCATTGCGCCACAGGTCTCGGACGTGCTCCGGGCGGGTCACGAAGACCGGCACCACCTTGTCCGCGAGCTCGACCACGAGGACCTGGCCGTCGGCGTCGACGCCGTGCACACGGCCCACGAGCTCGCGCGCCCCGAGGAGCGCGGCGTCGATGGTCGTGTCGTGCGCATAGGACGGGGCGTCCACGCCGGAGGAAAACCGCGTGATCACCTCGATACGGCGCGCGCGGACATGGCGCTGAGCGCCCTTCTTCTCGAGGCTGCCGAAGACGCGCAGCCGGTCGTGCCGCTGGAGCCCGGCGAGCTCCCGCGCGACCTCGGCCGACCCCGGGATCATCGGAAAGTCAGCGTAACGAAAGAAGTCGTTCGGGAGCCGGTAGGTGAATACGAAGAGTCCGGCCTCGGGCGCCGCGCCGTGCATCCATCCGTCGAGCCCGCCGCCCGCGAGCGCCGCGGCGATACCGGCATCATCGTCCGGGTCAATCACGGCCGACGGATCGCGAGGGGCCGGCGCCGCACGATGGATCGGAGTCGCGCGCGCGGGCAGCGCGGCAGGAGCCTGTGCCGACGAAAGATTGCAACCGGACGGAACGACCAGGAGCGCGAGAAGCCAGCCGAACACCGCGACCACACGCTGACCCATGCACCAGCATAGCAGCATCGGAGTCGGACCTGCACGGCGGCCGGGGAGCGCGTGAGTGGCGCTATCGCCTGCTCCGGTCGAATCGTGCCAGCGGAGCGAGCCACGCGAACGTTGCGGGCTCATGCGGACGCCCTGGAGCGGCCCCTCGCGGCGGAGCTGGAGATCAGGCTCTCCCGGAGGGTGCGATGGCGCGGGTCAGTCGTCCAGCGCGGGTGGAACACGACGTGAAGCGTGAACGGCTCGACCTCGAAAGGGAGCTGTCGGGTCGTGAGCGGGAGCCCCGAGGCGCGGACGATGCGCGCGGGCAGGGTAGCGACGAGATCGGTCTCCGCTGCCAGCGAGAGCGCGAGCAGCAGCGACGGCACGCGCGCCCGCACGTCCCGCGATCGTTCGAGCCGCGCGATCGCCCGCTGCACCGGCGAGAGCCCCGGCAGCGAGTTGCCCACGACGACGTGCCCGCACGCGAGGTATCGCTCGAACGTCGCGCGCCCCCGCGCGAGCGGGTGCCCGCGCCGCGTCACGATCACGTGCTCGTCGTCGACGATGGGGCGGAACACGAACTGCTCCAGCCCGTCGATGTCCACCCTCGGGACGAGCGCCAGGTCGACCTCCCCGCGCTCGAGAGCGCCGATCGTCTCCAGCGAGGGCTGGACGATGCGCAGCGTCGTCATCGGCGGCGCCTTGGCCTGCTGCGCGAGCCACGGCCTCAGCACGACCAGGGTGCCGTAATCGGACGTCGCCACGCGCAGCGGAAACGGCTCGTCCTCGCGCTTCTGGCGGACCATGGGATCGAAGACCACGCGCAGCGCCGACAGGGCGCGCTCCACGTCGGGCTGGAGCGCGAGCGCCATGGGCGTCGGCTCGAGGGCGCGGCCGGTGGACACGAACAAGGGATCGCCGAAGACCTCTCGGAGCCGCGCGAGCGAGCGGCTCATGTTCGGCTGCGTCGTGCCGAGGCGCCGCGCCGCCTGGGTCACGCTCCGCGTCTCGAGCAGGTGGTGGAGCGCGCGCAGCCCGTTGAAATCGACGTCCTCGATCCGCATCGCCGGATCATATCCTGCACGACATATCAGGCATCACGCCGGAGCATGACCCGCGTGCGGCCGCGCGCCGTACAACCGAGGCATGCGTGATGTTCCGCTCGATGAAGCTCCTTCGATGACGCCGCCCGAGCCGCCGACCGTGCCTCGCCGGCCCTCCACGTCCCTCCGCCCGTGGCTTCGCCGGATCGGCGCCGGGCTCGGCGCCGTCGTCGCGATCGGGGCGGCGCTCGTGATCTGGGCCGGCCTTGGCAGCCCGTCGAAGCTCCCACGCGTGGAGCTCGCCGTGCCCCCGCAGCGCGCCTCCGCGTGGGAGGACGTGTTCGCGCGCGGCCAGCGGGTGCGCCTGTGCACCCTCGAGACGGGCGAGGTCAGCGGAGCGCGTTCGATGTTGCTCCGCAGCGACCACGTCGAGTTCGATCGGGCCCGAGAGCACGAGCCGCTGCCGATCTACGCGCACCTCGTCCGCCATCCAACGCGCGGCGACGTGCTGATAGACGCCGGCCTCTCCGCCCCGTTCGAGCGGGATCCGTTCGGCGACGTCCGCGCGCCGGTGAGCTGGCTGCACCGGGCGATGGGCACGCGGTTCACGCTCCCTGCAGGGCGCTCGCTCGGCGCTCAGCTCGCGCGCCTCGGCTCGCGCCCGCGTCAGGTCTACCTGACGCACGTTCACGGCGATCACACGGCCGGCCTCGGCGAGCTCCCGCGCGACGTGGAGATCGTGACCGGCGAGGGCGAGGCCGACGATCTCGCGGGGCACCTGGGCTACGGGCACTTCGCCGAAGGCGCGACGCTCTCGGAGCTCTCGTTCGCGCGCGGCGCCCCCATGCCGCCGTTCGACATGGCCATCGACGTGTGGGGCGACGGCGCGCTCTGGGCGCTCCCGACGCCCGGCCACTCGCGCGGTCACCTCTCGTTCGTGGTCAACGCCGAGTCCGGCCCGGTGCTGCTCGTCGGCGATGCGTCGCATTACGCCTGGGCATTCGAGCGCGGCATCGGCCCGCGCGGGCCCTCGGCGAGCGACGAAGCCGCGGGACAGCAGAGCCTGGATCGCCTGCGCGAGCTCGTCCGCGCCCACCCGAGCCTGCGTGTCGTCTACGGGCACGAAGCGCCCCAGGTGATCTGCGAGATCTCCACCACCCCGTGACGCGACGACGCCCGCGGCGGGCGTGGAGTCGCTGGTCAATTGGAGGGTTTTCGGAAGCTCGTGATCAATCCGAGCCGGAGCGGGAATTCTTCCAATAACTGTTCGTGTGCGCGGCGTGGGTGGCGTGGAGAGATGCGACGGATTCGCGCTCTCGCCTCGCTTCCAAGGCCGGAGTGCGCCCGGTCCTGCTGGTCTGACGCGGCGCGTGCCGCGTCAAGTGGCTGTCAATCGAGATCGATAATATGGCGGGAGTGGAGTCTTCGGTCAGTATCAGACTTCGCCGGCGGATGGTCCGTTGTTGACCGCTGTCCGGCGATTGAACGCTGACTGAACGCTGGCTGAACGCTGGCGTCTCGCGCTGTGGATTGGTGGGAGCAACGCTTGACGTCTGGCGAGGCTTCACCGTAGGTTGTGACCGACGGTAGGAGGTCACGGTATGGCTGACTTAGGATATCGTCGCTGGCGAGCCGGTCATGCGCTCATAGCGACGCTCGCGCTGACGGCCGCGGCCGGGTGCGGTATCGGGCAGATCGGAGCGGCGGACTCCAGCTCCAGCTCCGGGTCCGGCCCCGGGGGGGACGGTTCGACGTCCGGACAAGGAGGAGATCCCCCGGTGTGCGGCGCCGAGCGGATCCTCGCACCCCAGCGGCGTTTGACGCGATTCGAATACAACAACACGGTCCGAGATCTCCTCGGAACGTCCCTCACCCCTTCCGATCAATTCCCCCCGGATGAGATCGCCGGAGGCTTCAACAACAACGCGACGGTGCTGACCGTGTCCGCGCTGCACGCGGAGAAGTACCTCCTGGCTGCCGAGGCGCTCGCTGCCGAGGCCGTCGCGGGCGATCTGTCGAAGCTGGTGCCGTGTGATCCGGCCGCGGTCGAGGGGCAGGTCGCCCAGGAGGAGGCGTGCGCGCGGCAATTCGTCCAGGACTTCGGCCGTCGCGCGTACCGTCGACCGCTCGAGACGTCGGACGTCGAGCGGCTGATGCGCGCCTACGCCGCGGGGCGCACGGACGGGTCGTTCCGTGAGGGCATCGAGGTCGTCATCCGGGCCGCGCTGCAATCGCCGAAATTCTTGTTCCGCCTGGAGCTGCGTCACGATTCCGATGCCTCCTCGTCGCGGGTGCGCCTCGACCCGTACGAGATGGCGTCGCGCCTTTCGTACCTCATCTGGGCGTCGGGCCCCGACGACGAGCTGCTCGACGCCGCGGAGGCGGGCCTGCTCGATACCCGCGAGCAGCTCGCCGAGCGAACCCGCCAGATGCTGGAGCACCCGCGGGCGCGCCGGGCCATCACGGAGTTCTACAAGCAATGGCTCAACCTCGGGAAGCTCGGGACCATCGTCAAGGAGGAGAGCAAGTTCCCCGGGTACAACGACGAGCTCGTCGCGGGGATGAGCGCGGAGACTCCCGCGTTCATCGAGCACGTGCTGTGGTCCGGGGACCACAAGCTCTCGAGCCTGCTCACGCTGCCCGTCGGCTTTGCCACCGAGCCCGTAGCCGAGCTGTACGGCGTGACGGTCCCGCCCGGCTCGACCACACCCCAGCTCGTGGATCTCCCGCCGGACCAGCGCGCAGGGGTGCTCACGCAGCCCGCGTTCCTGGCCGTCCACGCGCACCCCGATCAGACGTCTCCGGTGCTGCGCGGCAAGGCCATCCGCGCGAAGTTCATGTGCCAGGACCCGCCGCCTCCTCCTGACGATGTCGACCTCACGCCGCCCACGGGCGAGGAGGGCGTCACCGCGCGTGAACGGTTCAACCAGCACGCCTCCAATGACAGGTGCGCCGGCTGCCATCAGCTGATGGATCCGATCGGCTTCGCGTTCGAGAACTTCGACGCCGTGGGCGCGTACCGCACCGAGGAGGGCGGGCAGGTCATCGACGTCTCCGGGCAGATGGTCCTGTCCGACGACATGGACGGCCCGTTCGTCGGCGTCCGCCAGCTGGCGGAGAAGCTCGCCGGGAGCGCGCAGGTCCGCGAGTGCCTCGCGACGCAATGGTTCCGCTACACGGCCGGGCGCTTCGAGAACATCGACGACGAGTGCTCGCTCGACGGGCTGCGCGCAGGGTTCCACGGGTCGGAGGGCGACCTCGTGGAGCTCATCGTGGCGACGACGCAGACCGACGCGTTCATGTACCGCAGCGCGATCGCAGAGGAGGAGTGACATGAGACAGCGAATGATCTCTCGACGGCGGATGCTCCAGGGCGCGCTGGCGGCGACCGCGACGATCCCGCTGCTGAACTCCGAGCTGGCCCGCGGGCAAGAGACCACCGCGCCCAAGCGCTTCGTGGTGTTCTATACGCCGAACGGCACCAGCGAGTCGAAATGGATGCCCACGGGCACCGAGACCAACTACACGCTGAGCCCGCTGCTCCAGCCGCTCTCGCCGTTCAAGGCGAAGATCATGCCGCTGCGCGGGATCAACATGAACGTCGTGGTGAACTCCAACATCGGCTCCGAGCACGCTCGGGGCATCGGGGGCCTGCTGACGGGGCGGGCGCTGCTCAAGGGCAACTTCAAGAGCTTCATGTCCACCAACGCCGGCTGGTCGTCGGGGATCTCGCTCGATCAGCACCTGGCGAAGAAGCTGAATCCCCCGACGCTGTTCAAGTCCCTGGAGCTCGGCGTCCAGGTCCGTGACGCGGAGGTGCGCGGTCGGCTCTCCTACGCCGGGCCGGACCAGCCCGTCCCCCCCCGCGAGGACCCCTACGACACGTTCCAGCAGCTCTTCGGGGCCTCGGTGCCTGGCCAGGGCCAGGACCCGGGCGGCTCCACCGCGCTGGATCGGCTCCGCGCGCAGCGGCGGACCGTGTTCGATATCCTCCGCGAGGACATCGCGGACGTGCGGCCTCGCATCGGCAAGGAAGATCGCCTCAAGCTCGACGCGCACATGCAGTCGATCCAGGACATCGAGGCGCGCCTGGCCGGTGGCGGCTCTTCGAACGGCGGCGGCACCCCGACCACGGGCAGCTGCCAGGCCCCGGCGCTGGGCGACCGCATCGACCTCTCGAAGGACGACAACATGCCCGTCATCGGCAAGCTCCAGATGGATATGATGGCCGCGGCGCTCGCGTGCGATCTCACCCGGATCGCCACGATCCAGTGGTCGTACGCCGAGAGCGAGCACCTTTACCCGTTCCTCGGTCTCACCGAGAATCACCACGCCATCTCCCACCAGTGGCCGACGAACGCGAAGTACGAGAAGATCCACACGTGGTTCGCGGAGCAGCTTGCCTACCTGCTCGGGAAGCTCGACTCGTACGCGGAAGGGGATCGCACGCTCCTCGACAACACCGTCGTCCTGTGGGTCACCGAGATCGGCGAGTCGATGCAGCACGCGCTCACGAACATACCGTTCTTGCTCGCCGGCAGCGGGGGCGGGGTCTTCCGCACGGGCCGCTTCGTTGACTATCTGGCGAACGGCGGCTCTGCCCGCCAGCACAACGATCTGCTCCTCACGATAGCGAACGCGATGGGGACCGACGACAAGACCTTCGGCGACCCGAACTACAGCACCGGCGCGCTTCCCAGCCTGACGTAGCCAGCTCGCCGAGGCACACTCGGGCTCCTTCAAGGCCCTGGGAGCCCACAGGCGTTAACGAGGCTCGTTCGGTCACGCTCAGGGCACGAAGCCCGCCGCCTTCCGCCCCACCACCGGTCACCAATGTGAACGTTTACGTGAACGTTTACGTGAACGTTTACGTAAACGTTTACGTAAACGTTTACGTGAACGTTTACGTGGTCGTGGTCGTGGTCGTGGTCGTTCACGGCCTACCGTTGACGACCACGACCACGACCACGACCACGACCACGACCACGACCACGACCACGACCACGACCACGACCACGACCACGACCACGACCACGTAAACGTTCGGATGTAGGAGAAGGCGGCGCGAAGCTTGGTTAACGCCTGTGCCCCAGGGAGCCCCGGGTCGCGCAGAACGCGCGGCCTGCGTCTAGGTCTTGCATTTTTGCCGCGATGGATTGCGTTCCTGGGCGTTGTCTTGCGTGATTGCAAGACCCATCCTGGCGCCCATGAACAACGCATCGCTCGTCTCCAGCCCGTCGTCTCGCCTCCACGTCGTGCTCGGCGCCGGCCAGATCGGCCCGCGGGTCGCGGATCTCTTGCTGGCGCAGGGCCATCGCGTGCGCCTGGTGCAGCGCACCCGCCGCGCTCCTGAGCGGCCGGGGCTCACGTCGGTGTGCGGCGACATCACCGACCTCGCCTTTGCCGAGGAGGCCACGCGCGGCGCGAGCGTTGTCTACGATTGCATGAACCCGCCCTACCACCTCTGGGCCACGCAGCTCCTGCCCATCGCGCGCGGCGCGCTGCATGGCGCGACCAGGGCGGGCGCGAAGCTCGTGGCCCTCGACTGCCTGTACATGTACGGCGTGCCCGACGGGGCCATGCGAGAGGACTCGCCGCGCCGCCCTTGCAGCAGGAAAGGCGCGCTGCGCGTCGAGCTGGAGGAGATGCGCCTCGCGGCCCAGCGCCGCGGCGACGTGCGCGTGGCCATCGGGCGCGCCAGCGACTTCTTCGGCGCCAACGTGCCGCTGTCGGCCTGGGGCGATCGCTTCTACGCGCGCGCGCTCGCAGGAAAAGCCGTGGAGTGCATGGGTGATCCCGAGATGCCTCACTCGTATACCTACGTGGAGGACGTGGCGCGGGGCCTCGTGACGCTGGGTGAGCGGGAGGAGGCCATGGGCCATGTCTGGCACCTGCCGACGGCGCCGGCCGAGAGCACGCGGGCGCTCGCGCAGCGCCTCGGGCGCGCTCTCGGCGTCGAGGTCGAGGTGGCGCGACTCCCGCGCATCCTGCTGCGCGCGGTGGGCCTGTTCTCGCCCTTCATGCGGGAGGTGGCCGAGATGGCGTACCAGTGGGACGTGCCCTATGTCATCGACGACGCGCGCTTCCGCGAGACCTTCGGCTGGTCGGCGACCCCCGTCGAGCGGCAGGTCGCCGACATCGCCGCCTGGGCCCGCGACAGGTACAAGATCGCCGCCCCGCGCGGAGCGGCGGCGATCCCCGCCGCGCGGGCCTGATCGGGCCACGAGCGCGCGGCCGAGATCTCGCCGGGGCGCAGACTGGCAGATCGCACGGGAGCGGATCAAATCACCCAGGCCGCTGCGCGCGAGAAGGACTTGACTCGTCCGGTTGAAGGCCCGGAGATCTCGCTCTTTCTGGAGGGCGTCATGCGTCTCGGTTCCTTGTCTCCGGTGATGGGCCTGCTGGTCGTGGGGCTCGGCGTCGCGTCTTGCGCTTCCGGCTCGGAAGAGCTCCCGGGGGGCTCATCGGAGGGCGGTGGCGGGGCTCCGGGGGTCGGCGTTTCTGTCGGCTCGGCGTCCGGCGGCGGCGGGGCGCCCGGCGCGTCTGTCGGCTCGTCGTCCGGCGGCGGCGGGGCGCCCGGCACCTCCAGCGCTTCGGGGGGCGGGGCGCCCGGCACCTCCGGCGCGTCCGTCGGCTCGTCGTCCGGCGGCGGCGGGGCGCCTGGCGAGGGTGGGGGACCGGAGCTGCCGCCGGCGGTCGGCCCCCTGGTGAACGGCATCCAGTGGGCCGACACCTCGGGCAAACCCATCCAGGCGCACGGGGGAGGGGTGATCCGGGTGGGCGACTATTACTACTGGTTCGGGGAGAACCGGAACCCGGACGGGACGTTCTATGCCGTCTCCTGCTATCGCTCGACCGATCTGCGGCGCTGGGAGTTCAGGAACCATGTCTTGACGATGGACTCGGACAAGGACCTCGATCCGGCCAACATCGAGCGTCCGAAGGTCGTCTACAACGCGTCCACGGACAAATTCGTGATGTGGATGCACTGGGAGAACGGGGTGAACTACGGCGAGGCCCGCGCCGCGGTCGCGAGCTCGAGCACCGTGGACGGCGACTATACGTATCACGGCAGCTTCCGGCCGCTCGCCGGCAGCGGGGTGACCGATCACGGCAAGCCAGGGTACATGTCCCGCGACTGCGGGCTCTTCGTCGATGACGACAGCAAGGCGTATTTCATCTCCGCCACGAACGAGAACTACGATCTCAACCTCTACGAGCTGACCCCCGACTACCTGTCCGTCGCCCGCCTCTCCGCCACGCTCTTCCCCGGCGGGCACCGGGAGGCTCCGGCGCTGTTCAAGCGGAACGGCACCTATTTCCTGCTGACCTCCGGCGCCACGGGCTGGTCGCCCAACCAGGCGAAATACGCGACCTCCCGCTCCCTCGACAGGGGCTGGTCGGCGATGACCAACGTCGGCGACGGCACGACGTACAACTCCCAGTCGACTTACGTGCTCCCGGTCCAGGGCAGCTCCGGGACGGCCTACCTGTACATGGGAGACCGGTGGGCAGGGGCCTGGAGCGGACCGGTCAACAACTCGACGTATGTCTGGCAGCCGATCTCCTTCCCGTCGGACACCACCATGAGCATGCGCTGGAACAACACGCTGGCCATCGACACGTCGGCCGGCACCGTCGCCGGGGCGACGAACAATTTCAAGCTCGTCAACAGGAAGAGCGGCAAGGTGATGGATGTCGTCGGCGCGTCGGGCGAGGACGGGGCCGACATCGTCCAGAACGCGGACAGGGGAGGAGACAGCCAGAAGTGGAGCTTCAACTACAATGGATCGGGCTACTTCCGGCTGACCAACGTCAAGAGCGGCAAGGTGCTGGATGTGCCTGACGAGTCGACGAGCGACGGGGTAGCGCTGGTGCAGTGGGAGAACCATGACGGCGACAACCAGGCATGGCTGTTCATCGATCTGGGCGGCGGTGATTTCCAGATCAGGAACAAGAAGAGCGGCAAGCTGATCGGGGTCTACCAGGGCTCCACCGCGGACGCTGCCGCGATCGAGCAGCGCGCGGGCGGCGGCGGCGAGGAGCAGCGATGGCAGATCGTGATTGCCGAGTGATGGGTGGATGACCGGCGGAGCGGCCGCGAGGGCGGGGCCGCGACGAGGCCGGCGCCGACGAGCGCGGCGGCCCGGCCCGATCGAGGTCGACCGGGCCGGCGGGAGGCTCGCGGCGCCGCTACGACCGCAGGCGCCGACGGCGGGCGAGCACGAGGCCCGCGGCCGCGGCCGCGAGCGCGGCGGCGCTGCCCGCAGAGCCAGCCGATCCAGAGGCGCTGCACCCGGCCGCGGCCGGTGCGAAGCCGCCGTCCGTGTCCGCGTCGGCCGACGCCGGCAGCGCGTCAGGCTCGTGCAGATCCCGAGCCCACATCGGCTCATCGAGCACCTCGTCCACGGCGAACGAGGTGGACAGCACCTCGCGCTCGCCGCCCAGGCCCTCTTCCGGCGCGAACGCCGCGCTCCCCGGCGCGGCGAGCTGCGCGACGGCGCCCTGCGTGCTCGAGACCTGGAAGATCGTGTTGCCGATGGTCACATACCAGCTCCCGTCGAGCCAGCGACCGTGTCCGAGCGCCGTGCCGATGCTCTCGGGCGCGCCCCCCGCCCGGCCGAGGTAGCGCTTGCCGCCGTTCAGGAAGAGGACCTCGCCGGTGTCGCTGATCCCGTCGTGGCCGACCCGGAGCTTCACCTGATCGAACTGGCTCGACGCCGTGAAATCGCTGATCTGATGCTGCTCGCCGTCGGGGGTCCGCAGCCAGACCTGGTTGACGGCGCCGTCGCTCTTCAGGAAGGCGGCGTGGCCTGCGTGAACCAGCAGCCCGGCCGAGGTGCCGGTGATCGAGTCGCCAAGGAACACCTCCTCACCATCCGCCGTGTACAGGTAGCTCGAGCTCGTCATGCCGTCCCACCACCGGCCGGCGACGTTCGTCCCGTCGGTGATCGGCCGCTGCAGGTTGCCCTCATGATCGCCGAGGCGCAGCCTGCTCGGCCCGACGATGGAGGCATCCTCGTAGGTGCCGAAATAGATGCCGCCGGAAGGCGTGATGTCGGCCTGGAACGGCGACCTGCTCCCGTCGCTGCGCCAGAGGGTCCTGTTCGTCCCCGTCGACAGCGAGGTAGCGACGGCCCAGTCGTCGCTGTTCGTCGTCCACACGATGGTGTCGCCGTTCACCGCGTCGAGGCGCGCCGCGCTCGTGATGTTGCGCCGGGCGCCGTTGACCCAGGCGAGGATGTGGCCCGTCGTCGACTGGTGCACGGACCCGGACGGCGTGAGCGCCCCGTAGACCTCGCTGATCGGGAGATCTCCTTGCGGGATGGTCGCGACCCACGTCACCTGCTGCGTGGCGCGCTCGAAGATCCCGAGGCGCTGGTACTGATCGCGGAAGAGGATCCGCGCGGCGTCGAAATCGAGGATGGTGCCGGGCGCGCGCTGGACGGCGGTGAGCCTCGGGCTCCGCTCGACGTAGATGGGGCCGATGGTCTTCGTGATGGTGGGGCCCACGCCGTCGCTGGCCTCGATGGTGAGCGTGTACGCTCTGCCCGACGGGATCTGGTAGCCATACCAGGCCTGCTCTTCCTTGAGGTAGAGGTGCCCCGGCACGGGCTGCGGGTTGTTCGCCGAAAGGGTGACCTGTCCTTCGGCGCTGCGGAACGTCGCCTGGAGGCTCTGGCACGTGTACGGCGGCGTCGGGACGCACTTCGCGGCGAAGCGCCAGCCCTCTGTGAGGGTGTCGTGCGCGAGCGCGTTCCATCCGAGCGTCGGCGCCGCGTACCGGTGCACGGTGCCCTGCGCGCTCGCCACCTCGCCAAACGTGTTGTACGCGTGGACCGTCACGACGTGAGGCCCGTAGGCGAGCTCGCCCGCGAGCTCGCCGAGGTCGAACGCTCCCTGGAAATGCCCCCCTTCCGTCGGCGTGAGCTCGATGGTGAGTCCTTCGAGCTCCGCCTCGACATAGTAGATGTCCTCGGGGGACGACGCCGTCGCGTGCACCGGGATCGTGCTGCCCTCGATGATCGCGTTGGTCGGCTCGATGAGCCCGACGGTGACGGCGGCATCTGCGGCCTGGGCAGAGAGGGATAGGGCAAAAGCAACGGTTATGCCAATGTGCTGGCGATAAGCTCTCATGGATCCTCCGTATTTTGAACGCTTCGGTGCATCCGCGGCACCGAACATTCACTCACCGGGTAGTCGCCCTGCGAGCGGGCGTGAAGCGGAGCGACGCGCTGGCTGCTCGGGATAACAGCGCGATGAGCGCGCTGCTCGTCGGCTTCTTGCTTTACTGCGTTGGACTGAACGTGTCAGGAACGCGCCGCTCCTGCTGTGTCCGCCAGCGCGAGCCCGCGCGTGCCGGTCTACCGCCGACCGAACGCGCGGAGCCGGAGGGAGTTGCCGAGCACCGACACGCTCGACAGCGACATCGCCGCGCTGGCGAGGACCGGCGAGAGGAGCCATCCGGTCAGGGGGTACAGCAGCCCCGCGGCGATCGGGATGCCGATCACGTTGTAGATGAACGCCCAGAACAGGTTCTGCCGGATCGTCCTCAGGGTGGCGCGGGCGAGCCCGAGCGCCACCGGCAGGCCCGCGATCCCGCCGCGGATCAGCGCCACGTCCGCTGACGCCATCGCGATGTCCGTGCCGCTGCCCAGGGCGATCCCCACGTCCGCGCCGGCGAGCGCGGGTGCGTCGTTGATTCCGTCGCCGACCATGGCCACCCTGCGGCCGGCGGCCCGCTGCTCGCGGACGATCCTCGCCTTGCCCTCGGGCCTCACCTCCGCGAACACGGTGCGGATGCCGAGCTCATCGGCGACAGCGCGCGCGGCGCCCGCCCGATCGCCGGTCACCATCGCCACCTCGACGCCGAGCTCAGCCATGGCCGCGACGGCGCGGCGCGCTTCCTCCGTGGGCCGGTCGGCGACCGCGACGAGCCCCGCGAGCCGCCCGTCGACGGCCACGAACGACGGCGTGCGGCCCAGCCCGGCCAGGCGATCGGCCTCGGCCTCCAGCGCGGCCGTGTCGATGCCCACCCGCTGCAGCCACGCCGCGGTCCCGACGCGCACGGGGCGCTCCGAGACGCGCGCCTCGATGCCGTGGCCGATCTCCGCGCGGAACGCCGAGGCCGGCGCCGCGCCGACCCCGCGACCGCGGGCTCCCTCGACGATCGCCCGTGCCACCGGGTGCTCGCTCTCGCGCTCGGCGCCCGCCACGAGGCCGAGGAGCGCCGCCTCGCCGTTGCCCGCGAGGTCCACGACGTCCGTGAGCTCGGGCCGGCCCGACGTCAGGGTCCCTGTCTTGTCGAGCAGCACCGTGTCGACGCGGCTCGCCGCCTCGAGCGCCGCGCCGCCCTTGACGAGGACGCCGAGCTCCGCGCCGCGCCCTGTCCCGACGGCCACGGCGGCCGGCGTGGCCAGCCCGAGCGCGCACGGGCACGCGATCACGAGCACGGCGACGAACCGCTCGACCGCCGTGGCGAGCCCCGCGGCGGTGGGGTCGATCGCGAGCCACGCGGCGAAGGCGAGCGACGCGACGCCGAGCACGACGGGCACGAAGACGCCGCTCACCACGTCGGCGAGGCGCGCGATCGGCGCGCGCGACCCCTGCGCCTGCTCGACGGCCTCGACGATGCGCGCGAGCGCGGTGTCCGCACCGGTCTTCGTGACGCGGAAGGTGAGGGCGCCGCTCTGGTTGAGCGTCCCGCCGAGCACGGCCGAGCCCGCCGTCTTGTCGACGGGCATGCTCTCGCCGGTGAGCATCGCCTCGTCGACCGCGGACGCGCCGTCGACCACCTCGCCGTCGGTCGCGATGCGCTCGCCGGGCCGCACCCGCACGAGGTCGCCCGGTCCGAGCGAGGAGGCGGGCACCTCGTCCTCGGCGTCGCCGCGGACGCGCCGGGCGGTCTTCGGCTGGAGCGCCACGAGCCCGCGCACCGCGTCGGCGAGCCGCTTCCGCGCGCGCGTCTCGAGGAGCTTCCCGAGCAGCACGAAGGTGACGATCGCGGCCGCGGCCTCGAAGTAGACGGGCGGCGCGTGGCCGTGCTCGGCGTGCGGGAAGAGGCCGGGGGCCGCGACCGCGGCGGTCGAGTAGAGCCAGGCGGCGCCGGTCCCGAGGCTCACGAGGGTGTTCATGTCCGCGGCGCGGTGCCGGAGCGCGCTCCAGGCCAGGCGAAAGAACCGGCGCCCCGGCCCGAAGACCACGATCGTCGCGAGCGCGAGCGAGAGCCAGCGCGCGGGGGCGCCTTCGAGCGCCGGGATCGCGCCGTGGGACATGGCCACGACGAGCAGCGGCGCGGTGAGCAGCGCGGCGATCGCGACGTCGCGCCGGAGCGTCCGCTGCTCCTTCGCCTCGGCCGCGTCCATGGCGGCGGCGCGCTCGGCCGCGCCCGATTGCTGGCGCGGCGGTGGGGCGTCCGCCGTCGCTGCCAGGCGCTCGGGCGCCGTGGAGGCCGCGCGGACGTCGGCGATCGGCGGGGTTGCGGGGGCGCCGTTGGTCTGCGTTTCTGCGGGAAGGCCGGTGATCGGCGCGGCTTTAGCGACGCTGGCCGCCGGGGGGACCTCGGGCACCTCGTATCCCGCCTCCACGATGGCGCTGGCGAGCGCGGCCGGCGTGGTCGCCCGCGCGTCGTAGGTGATCGTCGCGCGCCGGGTCACGAGGTTGACGGCCGCATCCTGGACGCCGGGCGCGGCGCGCAGCGCCTTCTCGACGCGGCGCACGCACGCCGCGCAGGTCATGCCCTGCACCGGAAGCTCCGTCCGGGCGCGCTGCGCGGCGGGCGCGGCCTTCGCGCTGGTCGGCTGCACGGGCTGGGGAATCGTCGCCATGGCTTCTCCTTACACGAGCTCGTGGCTCGTCTCCTGTCGCCTGCGCAGACGCGCCGTCGCTCCGGTGATTACGGTCTACCTCTGCAGGCCCGGGTGGGCTCCAGCGCCGGGCGGTTCGGAGCGGCGCCGGCGCCCCGCCGAGCGGACGCGCGCCGCGGGAGGTGGTACGTCCGCGGGCGCGCCATGGAGCAGATCCTTCCGATCCTCGGGGTGAGCGTGGTCGTGTTCGTGTCCACGAACATCGATGACATCCTCCTTCTCTCGGCCTTCTTCGCGGATCCAGGCTTTACCCCCGCCCAGGTGGTGGCCGGCCAGTTCTTGGGCAATGCGGCGCTCGTGATCGCGAGCGTCGCGTGTGCGCTGCTCGCGGTCCGCGTGCCGGACGGATGGATCGGCCTGCTCGGCCTGGCACCCCTCGCGCTCGGCCTGCGCGGCCTCTGGGCGCTCCGGCGGGGCTCCAGGGCGAGGGAAGCAGGCGTGGCGGACGAAGCAGACGCAGCAGACAGCGCGCGCGAGCACCATGGCAGCGCGTCGCGCTTCAAGGTGATCGCCGTGGCGAGCGTGACCCTCGCGAACGGCGGGGACAACCTCGGCGTTTATATCCCGCTGTTCTCCAGCTCCCCGGCGCACATCCCGCTTCATGCTGCCGTGTTCGCGGCCATGACCGGCGCCTGGTGCGCGCTCGGACACCGACTTGTCAACCACCCGATCCTGGGCACGCGCATCCGGCGTTACGGCCGTTCGGCGCTGCCGTTCGTGTTGATCGGCCTCGGGCTCTGGATCCTGTCCGACGCCCTCGTGCTCGTCCGTGCAGGGTAGCGCCCGGGGACGCCGTGAGCTCACCTTGGTGAGAGGCGCCAGTTCCACCCACGCGGAGTCCGGCCACGGATCCGGAGAGAGATTTGAACGCAAAGGCACAAAGGCGCAAAGACGCAAAAAAGCAAATTTTGTGCAGGTTTGCGCCTTCGCGCTCTTGGCGTCCTTGCGTTGAAATCTCTCGTCGATCGCGAGACAGATCCCTGGGAGGACAGCTCCGCGGGGTTGAACCGTCGCGATTCGTCGGGACGATGATGACAATCGCAAACGAGCCTTGCACACAGCTCCACGCAGCGATCCCCTATCCCGGGCGTGGCGTGCTGGCCGGATCATGGCCCGGCGGCGGCGCGCGCGAGCCGCGTCACCAGCGGCCGCGCACCACGACGCCGCCACCGGCCTGGCCCGCCGTCAGCTCCCAGCTCACCTCGGGCGCCGGCTGGCGGCGCGGGGATGGCTCCAGCAGGAAGACCAGCGCCGACGCGCCGGCGAGCGCCACGCCGGCGCCGAAGCCGACCGTGCTCACCAGCCCAAGCCGCTTCGCGCGGTTGCCAGCATCGAGCCCGTCGGGTTTGCATCGCGCCCGGTCGGGGCTCACATCCCTGCAGTTGTCGGCCGCGACGCCGCTCGCGTCGAGCGCCATCCACCCGGTCACCGATCCGACGATCAGCCCGGCCACGCCGAGCCCGCCCGCCACATAGGTGACCACCCGCAGGCCGCTGGGCCCCTGATCCGGCGCCGGCGCTGGCGCTGGCGGTTTGACGGGCGGCGGCTTGGCGGCCGCCGGGGGCTTCACCTCGAGCACGATCGCCTTCGACTCCGACCGGTCGATCGTGAATCGCGTCTCGGTCGCGGGCCATCCCGGCGCCTGCGTCGTCACGACGTGCTCTCCGGGATCGACGGGGAGCGCGACGCCGAGCGAGGGTTGCTCCAGCGTCATGCCGTCGCACTGCACGCGCGTCCCCGCCGGCGCGCCCGGCCGCAGCGACAGCGTGAGCTGCGGCACGAGCGGCGCGAGCGCGCTGCGCTGCCCGAGCGCGATCTTCTGTCGTGCCGATTGCTTGACTCGCTCGGCCTCACTCATGCGATCGACCATCGCGAGATAGTCGTTGTAGCGCGCGAGCGCGGTCGCGATACGACCCCATTTTGCCTCGCACTCGGCGAGCGTGAATAGCCGTCCCGGGCGAGGATCGAGACGCTGGCTTTCGGCGAGGGCAGGGCAGCCGGTCTCGTACCGGCCTGCCAGCATGTCGGCGCGCCCGCGGTCGAAATGCGACTCCGCGACGGCGAGCGCCTGCGCGCTGGCCGGCGCCGCGACGGCGACGCCCAGCACGCCAAGGCAGATGGACCGGAACCAGGAGAAGCGCATGAGTGAGCCGCCAAATACCATCGTTCCCGCTCGCTCCTGGCAAAGAAGTGTCCGCCCTGCCATCGTGCTCAGTCCGGCTTGTACAGCACCTCAGGGCTCGGCTCTGCGGCCGACCTGGCCGGCGCGAGCCTGCGCCGTGAGCCGAGCGCCGGCGGCGGCGACGCGCTCGCCGCCCCCGTCGCGGGGGCGAGCGCGCGGCTGCCCTCGCCCACCGGCACGGAGGCCGCGGGAGCGGGCGTCGGGACGCCCGGCGCCGTGGCTGTCGCCGAGGCCTGGGGGAGAGGCGGCGTCGGATGGACTTCAGGGGGCGCGGAGGCGGGCGAGCGCGCGTCCCCCGCGGTCTGCGCGGGCTCCGCGCTCCTGTCGGCGGGGAGCGCGCCGCGGCTCAGCGAGGCGAAGGCGCCAACGCCGCCCCCGAGGAGGACGAGCACCGCGACGGTGATGGCGGCTCGGCTCCGTTGCTTCGTCGGAGGCAGCGCGGTCACCACGGCGGCGGCCGGGAGCTGGACGCCGCTCGGCGGCGACGAGGAGCGGGAGCTCGGGGGTCCACCTCCGCTCGGCGCCTCCGCGGAGAGCAGGCGCGATGATCGCACCGGCGCGGCGGGCAGGTCGAAGACCTCGGCGAGCGCCTCGACTGCGGCCGAAGCGGTGGCGAAGCGCGCCTCGGGGGCGCGGGCCGTCACCTTGGTGAACCACGCGTCGAAGGCCGGGGGCAGCTTCACCCCCTCGGCGTCCGCGCGCGCGGACGCGGGCTCCTTCGGGCCGTTCACGGCGAGGGTCGCGAAGGCGAGCGCACTGTCGTACTTCCGCCTGTCGTTCAGCCAGTACGCTTTGCCGACGAGGAGCGTGTACGCGATCATGCCGAGGGCGAAGATGTCGGCAGCCCGCGAGACCGACTCGCCGCTGAATTGCTCGGGCGCCATGTAGAGCGGCGTGCCGAGGACCGCGGTCGCCGCCGAGTCCGTCGCCGTCTCGACGACGAGCTTGGCAATGCCGAAGTCGAGCACCTTGATCCGCGGCGCCCCGTCGTCGGTCTCGGCCAGGAAGAGGTTGGCAGGCTTGAGGTCGCGGTGGACGACCCCGGCGGCGTGTGTCTTGTCGAGGGCGACGGCGGTCTGGCGCAGGAAGGCGACGGCCTCTTCCGGCGGCAGGCGCCCTGCGTGGCGGAGGCGCTCGTTGAGCAGCGTGCCGCGGAGCAGCTCCATCACGAGGAACGGCTTGCCGGTCTCGGCGTCGATCCCGGCGTCGAACACCTCCACGATGTGGTCGCTCTCGATGCGCGCGGCGACGCGCGCCTCCAGCTTGAACCGAGCTTGGAACTCGGGGTTGTCGGCGAGGTGCGAGTGCATCACTTTGAGCGCCCGCCGGCGCTCCGTCTCGATGTGCAGAACCTCGTAGACCGCGCCCATCGCGCCGCTGGCGATTCCGCGCACCACGCGGTACCTGCCAGCAAACAGCATCCCGTCGTCCAGACTCAGCGACATGGGTTCCACCAGCAGGCGAACTTATACACCAGCGTACGCGACGCCTGCACTCAGGAACTGACGGATCGAAGTGCTGTTTACAGTATTCCAGTAAAGATCTAGGGCGCGCTCCGTCGATCTGCGCCATCGCGCGGCGGAATGGCCGGTGGTCGCTCGCTGACTGATCGGTGACAGCCGTATGACTCGATGGGGGCATCATTCCATTTCGGCGGCCACCCTGATATCCTCCGCGACCAAAACCTCTCGAAATTTCACATGAAAATGAAGACGATGCTGGCTTTCGTTCGGTGCGCCGGCGGATGTGCCATGGCGTTGCTCGGGCTCGGATGTGCGCAGCTCTTCGGCTTCGACAAGGTCTACGAGCCTGAGGACCAGATCTCCGCAGGCGGCGGCGCGGCGGGCTCAGCGGTCGGGAGCGGTGGCGACGGCGCGGGGGATCCATGCGAGATCCTCGCGGTGCTTCCCGGGGAGACCCTCGCCCTGTCGACGATCGACGACATGGAAGACGGAGATACCCGGATCTCCGGAGGGAACGGGGCGAACCCTTGGGCAGGGTTCTGGTTCGAGGACAACGACGAGTCACCGGATGGAACGCAGGAGCCTGCGGACCCGGCGGACCTCGTGAGCACCCTTGACCCTCCGCGCGGCGCCAGCACCAAGGCCGTGCACACGAGCGCCGATGACGGCTTCCTCCTCTGGGGAGCCGGCGTCGGCTTCCATCTGGACGACGAGGCCTACTACGACGCGTCCGAGTACCGTGGCCTCACGTTCTGGGCCCGCGCCGAGGAGGGCTCCACCAGGAAAATGAAGGTGCTTTTCATCGATCAGCAGACCTATCACATGGGGGGCATCTGCAACGACGCAGAGGGGGAATGCAACAATCACTTCCACAAGCCGGTCATGCTGGAGAGCGACTGGAAGCACTTCAAGATTCCGGTGGAGTGCCTCAAGCAGGAGCCCTACGGTAAGCAGTTGCTTTCGCCCGCCCTGGAGCGGCTCTGGGCCATCGAGTTCTTCTTCGACAAGGAGCTGGCTTTCGATATCTGGATCGACGATGTCGCCTTCTACCGATAGGCGCAGATCTCCTTCAATCAAGGGGAGCGCGCGCCGTCCGCGATCGGCGGGCGGAATCGCCGCGCGCTCCACGCGATCCCGCTTCAGTCCGTGACGAGAGGTCCCACGCCGTTGGCGAACTGCCACCCCTTGCTCTCGTCGATGTTGATCTCCCAGTCGAACACGCCGCGGAGCGCCGGGTGGTTGCTCTCGACTTGATTCCACGTGGGGATCGCCTCGTCGATCGACATGTAGTATTGCTGGTCCGAGATCCCGAACCCCACGACGACGTGCGTCGGACCGAGCAGCGAGACCCACTCGTTCACGCTGTTCACGATGTAAGACTGCTCGGCGAGCTCGGGGCCATCGTAGTACTGCGGGGCCGCGTAGTCCAAGGCGCCGGCGTCCACCATCTGCTGGCAAAACGTCTTGTCGCGGCTGTTCCAGGGGGCCGGAGGCGCGGTGATGATGAAGCCGGGGATGCGCCGCTTCAGCTCCTGGCTGATCCAGATCATCTCGGAGGTGTCGGGGGCCTGATCGGCCTCGAAGGTGTTCCAGTCGAGGCCGTCGAACCCACCCAGGCGGTCGTAGATCCCGATCACGCTATTGACGAACGTCTCCGACTTCTTGCGCGTCGGGAAGCTCATACCATTTTTGGCGCCGCCGACGGAGAGGATGATCCTGCGATCCTGGATCGTCCGTGCGTACTCGATGTCGGCGTTCAGGTTCGTCGCTGCTCCCTTGCCATCACCCGGCGCCTCCCAGTAGACGGCGCCCGTGGTGCCGGGCGATCCTCCGAAGGGCTTCGCGGCAAAGAGATAGATCACGTTGTAATTGCTGTTGATTTCCCGGATGCGGACGGGCGCTTCCGTCCAGTTGGGGTAGTAGCCAGCGACGACCTTTTCGGGGAGCCCAAAGCCCGCGCGGGGTCTGCCGTCGTCGCCGGGGCTGCCGCTGCAGCCGGAGTACGGCTCCCAGAAGTACGTGCTGACGGTCGGGATGAAGCCGGGATTGTCGTACTTGGCGATGTAGACCGACCCCTCGTAATTCACGATGTCCCCCGCGGCATACGGCTGACCCTCTTGCCATTGCGGATAGCTGCACGAGCCCTCGGTGGGCTCGGAGCTGGAGCCCTCGGTGGGCTCGGAGCTGGAGCCCTCGGTGGGCTCGGAGCTGGAGCCCTCGGTGGGCTCGGAGCTGGAGCCCTCGGTGGGCTCGGGGCTGTCGCTGCAGCCGGAGTACGGCTCCCAGAAGTACGTGCTGACGGTCGGGATGAAGCCGGGATTGTCGTACTTGGCGATGTAGGCCGACCCCTCGTAATTCACGATGTCCCCCGCGGCATACGGCTGACCCTCCTGCCACTCCGGAAAGTCTGCGCACGCGGCGGATTCGTTCTGATCCACCTCGAGCTCCTCCGGCGGACTGGAAGCAAGGCATCCGAGCCCGCTCGCGGTGAAGGCGACGAGGAGAAGTGAAAGCTTGGGAGCAATCTTAGAAAGATGGAGAGACATGGTGGCCTTTCTTCGACGAGAGATGAACGATCGCCGATGGTGGTCTCGCCGGACGCAGCATTGCCATGCTGCGATCCGGCGCCGCTGGGCCGTGACTCGCCGCTGGGCTCGACCTCGATCACCACCCGTTGATGGGGACATCGTGGTACCGAGCGCGGCCGGGTCGTCGTGGCCCGATGCAACTGCGCTGCTGCTACTGCTGCGCTGCTTCTGTTTCCCGGAAGAGCAAGCGATGTACCAGTCGTGATGATGGCCCC
This sequence comes from Sorangium sp. So ce693, assembly GCF_051521375.1. Taxonomy (NCBI): domain Bacteria; kingdom Pseudomonadati; phylum Myxococcota; order Polyangiales; family Polyangiaceae; genus Sorangium; species Sorangium sp. So ce693. Next base: position 6,024,491 of record NZ_CP150347.1, on the reverse strand, counting down.
GACGATGGGCGCACGGCTTCGCGGCAGCCCGTCGCTGAGCTCTTCCTGGAGCCGACGCGCGGCGATCGCGCTCGGCGAGCCGGGGGCGCGCGTGGGCGATCGGGGAGATCGCACCGCGATCGCCTCGATCGCGAGAGTGGGAACTCCTGGATCGCCCCCGGCGATCCGGCGCTCTCGGGCCGCCTGGAGCTAACCCGCGGCCTGTCGCGCGCCTGTCGTCCCGCGCGCCGGCGCCGCGGGTGTCAGGTGGAGCGCCGTGCGCGCAGGATCTGGAAGTACCGCCGCGCGATGCCCGACGCGGCCGCCGCGTTGCTGACGTTGCCCCCGTGCTGCGCGAGGACGCGCTGCACGTAGCGCCGCTCGAAGTGATCGACGATCCGCTCCCGCGCGCGCGGCAGGGGCAGGTTCAGCGCGAGGATCTCCTCGACGATGTCGCCGGATGTCCCGGGCTCCGCGCCTCCGCGCGTGGAGGCCGGGGCCGGCGCGCCCGGGGAGGCCAGCCCGGCCCGGGTGGTCTCGATCGGCGCGGCCTCGCCGAGCGCCACGCGCCGCGCCACGGCGTTGTAGAGCTCGCGCACGTTGCCCGGCCAGTCGTAGTCTTCCAGCCGCTCGCCGAACCCCTGGGGGAAGGGCGCGCCGCGGCCCGCGAGCTGCTGAAAGAAGTGGTGCGCGAGCACCGTGACGTCGCCCCGCCGCTTGCGCAGCGGCGGCAGCTCGATCCGGGCCACCGCGAGCCGGAAAAACAGATCGTCCCGGAACCGACCCGCCTGGATCTCACGCTCGAGATCGCGCCGCGTCGCCGCGAGCACCCGGATGTCCACGCGGATCCAGCGGCTCGAGCCGACGCGCTGCACCTCCGATCGCTGGATCGCGCGCAGCAGCTTGGCCTGTAGGCTGAGGTCGAGATCGCCGATCTCGTCGAGCAGCAGCGTGCCGCCGTGCGCCTCCTCGAAGACGCCGCGGCGCGTCTCGTTCGCGCCGGTGAAGGCGCCGCGCTCGTGCCCGAAGAGCGCCGACTCCACGAGCGTCGGCGGCACCGCGGTGCAGTCGAAGACCACGAACGGCCCGGCCGCCCGCGGCCCCTGCTCGTGGAGCGCCTCCGCGAGCACCTCCTTGCCGGTCCCCGTCTCGCCCTCGATGACGACGGGGACGCTCGAGGCCGCCAGGCGCTCGCACAGCGGATAGAGCCGCCGCATCTCCTCGCTGGCGCCTAGGAGCCTGCCGAACTGCACGGCGGGCGACAGCTCGGCCGCCTGCGTGAGGCCGAGCGCCTCGACGCGGAGCACCGTCTCGCCGATCCGGACGAGCTCGCTGCCCTGGAGGTACGCGTCGCCGACGCGGATCCCCTGGACGAAGGTGCCGTTCGTCGATCCGAGGTCGGTGACGCGGAGCCGGGCGCCGGCGAGCTCGAAGGCGGCGTGGCGGCGCGAAACGAGCCGGTCGGTGAGGGCGATGTCGCAGGCGGGGCTCGTGCCGGCGAGAACGCGCGAGGGCAGCCCCGGCGCCACCGTGAACCGTCGGCCCTCGTCCGGGCCCGCCATGACGGAGAGGGCGAAGCTCTCGGCCGTGGCCGCAGCGGGGCGCACCGGTCCGGGCAGGAGTTCGGTGGAGGCGGCATCGTCGTCGCTCAACGGAGGCATGCTTCCATCTCAGCAGGCCTCCGCGCCGACGTCACGTGAGGCCGCGCGACGTTCGTGCATGGATGGATCAAAGAAGATCCATAGGGCAGCTTTATTGAAGTTATCCAGCATTTGAACCCCCGAGCCGCTGTGCGACCCCATGACGGCGGGTGCGATCCCGTCGATCGCCCCTTTGCCCCAGAGATCGCACCCGAGGGATCGCCGAGATCGCCCTCGCACACACTCCCGGCAATGCTCCGTTGAACTTGTCGCTTCGAAGCCCAATTCGGCGCCGCTCAGCGCTGGCACACGCTGTGCTTCGCCACGTGGCGCAGCAAGAGTGTCCATACGCTGAATTTCTGCGCGAAGCGGACGCCGCTCGACACGATGCTGGAAGTCGACCACGGCTCGGCGACGTTGCGCGATGCGGGCGCGAAAGGAGCACGATTGACAATCATGAACTCGAGATATCTACATGCTGTCGAGCAGACGACGCGGACTGGCCGGCGCCAACGCGTGACGTTCCTCGAAAGGACGGCCATTTTCTTGCGGGCTCGCGCCCTCCGCCTTGCGTGCTTGAGCATCTTCATCGCGCTCTCGACGTGCGGTCACTCGAGCGATAGCCTCGCCGGAGCGGCCGACTTTACCGTTCAATACAGCAACTATGACGCCGCCGCGCCGAACGACTCCATCATCGAGGCCGGGATAAAAATCCGCAACAACACCGCGGCCTCGATACCGCTGAGCAGCATCGTCATACGCTACTGGTTCACGAAAGACAGCGCGACGACCGTGACCCCGGCGTGCTGGTGGTGGAGCCCGGGCTGCAGCCGAATCACGCTGACGACCGGGACAGTGTCCTACACTGGCGCCGATCGCTACGTGCAGATCGGCTTCACCAGCGCCGCCGGGAGCCTGGCTGCGGGGGCGACGACCCAGCCGATCGACCTCGGGATCGAGTTCAACACGAACGTCGTCGAGACCGACGATTACTCGTATGGAAGCCAGACGACCTTCTCCAACTTCAGCCGTATCACCGTGCACGACGCCGGCTCCGCGCCCACGGGCGGCCTGCGCAGCGGTACGCCGCCGAGCAGCAGCGTGTCGCCGCCTCCGGCGCCGATCTCCCTGACGGCCACGGCGTCGAGCGCAAGCGCGATCTCCCTGAGCTGGGCGGCGAGCGGCGGTGCGACGAGCTATGACGTCTACCGATCGACCACGTCGGGTTTCACGCCTGGCGCGGGGAACCGCATCGCCAGCGGCGTGACCTCTACCAGCTACAACAGCACCGGCCTGGCGGCGTCGACCACCTACTATTACAAGGTCACGGCCCTGAACGCGGGCGGCGCGTCTGCCGCCTCCAATCAGGCGAGCGCGACGACCCGGGCCGGCAGCGCGGTCACGGCCGAGTTCTTCGACGATTTCAGCTACAACGGGACCAGCGACGCCAACTTCACGAGCTGGTGGTCGGTGCGGAGCTGGTCGGGGGCACCGGGCGTGAGCGGCGCGGCGTGGCTGGAATCCAACGTGTCGATGGTCGCTGACCCGCAGAGCTCCACGAACAAGCTGATGCGTCTCAAGGCGAGCACGAGCGGCACCGGAGCGACCACGTCGCAGGCCGAGGTGATCACCCATGCCCAGAAGTTCCGCTTCGGCACCTACGCTGCGAGGGTCAAGTTCAACGACACCCCGCTGTCCGGCACGCGCTTTTACGCCGACAAGCCCGTCGAGACCTTCTTCACCTTGACCGAGTGGGCCGCCGGCGACCCGGACTACTCGGAGCAGGATTTCGAGTACATGCCCAACGGCGGTTGGGGCCAGGGCAACACGAGCACGATGTGGCTGACCTCGTGGGAGACGTCGGACGTGAACGTCTCGAACTCGGTCTCCGCGAACTTCAACGGCTTTCACACGCTCGTTGTCCAGGTCACCAGCGCCTCCATCAGCTATTACATCGATGGAGTGCATCGCGCGACGCACGGTTCCATGTACGCTCCAGAGGTGGATCAATTCATCTTCTTCAACCTCTGGTACGATGAGCTCGACGCCGCGAAGGGCAGCTCGCGGACATACAACGAGGACGTCGACTGGGTCTACTTCGCCGAGGACGCGATCCTGTCGTCCGCCGAGGTCGACGCGAAGATAGCTGGCTTTCGCTCTTCGTCGATCTCCCGTCGGGACACGGTGCCTTAGAGCGGAGATCGCTCCCTTCGGATACAGACAGACTCTCCTGGTTCACGGCGCCGGGACGATGATGGGGTTCGCCGCCGTCCAGATCGCGCTCCTGCGCGGCGCGCGGGGGCTCGCGACCGCCGATGACACCTACGCCGAACGGCGGCGCGCCTCGGGCGGGGATGTTTCCACAGGTCTGGAAACTTCTGTCGGAGCGGCGACCCGACGACGAGCCAACCTTCCAAGGGTTCGCCTCGCTTGATCACCATGTGCAACCCCTGGCATGCTCCAACCATGAAGATTCTCGTTTCGTCCCGCTGGTCGCTGGGTACACTCGCCGCTTGCCTGGCTGCCGCGGCGTTCACGGGCTGTTCCGGCTCCGGGGAAGGGAAGGACGAAGACGGGAGCGGCGGATCGATCGCAGGATCCACCGGCGCGAGCGGAAGCGGTGGTCAACCGGGCGCCGGGGGCACGGGCGCTGCCTCCGCTACTACCGGAGGCGTCACGGGGAGCGGCGGCGCGAGCAGCAGCAGCGGTGGGCCCCCGGGTGCGGGCGGAGCGACGGGTGGAGGTGGCTCCACCGGCGACGGCGGGTCCACCGGCGAGGGCGGCGGGTCCACGGGCAGCGGCGCGAACACCTGCCCGCCGGCGACACCCCTGACCGGAGGCAAGGAGTATTGCTCGAACAGCCGAGGCAATGCGGGCAATGGTTACGGTTATGAGCTCTGGGCGGAGGGAGGCGGGAAGGGCTGCATGACCGTGCACGGCGTCGACGCCGCGTTCAGCGCGGAATGGAACAACGTCGAGGATTTCCTGGCGCGCGTCGGGCTCGACTTCAACCAGACCCAGAAGCACACCCAGATCGGCACCGTATCGGCGGAGTTCGCGCATACCAAGACGGAGGAGGACGGCGGCTTGACGTACATCGGCATCTACGGCTGGACCGTCAACCCGCTGCGCGAGTTCTACATCCTCGACGACTGGGGCAGCGAAAAGCCGGCAGGTTTCTCTTCCGACGGGACGCCGCGGGACGAGGTAGGAACGCTCACTGCCGATGGTGAGACCTACGACGTGTGGAAGAAGACCCGCGTGAACAAGCCGGCCATCACGGGCGCGAGCGCGACGTTCGATCAATATTTCAGCATCCGGCGGACGGCTCGCACGTGCGGCACCATCTCCGTCTCCGAACACTTCACCAAGTGGGAAGCGCTCGGCCTTTCCCTGGGGAATCTGCACGAGATCAAGCTGCTGGTCGAGTCCCAGAACAACAGCGGGACAGTCAAGTTCACGACGGCGAAGTTCGTCGTGAAAAAATGAGCCGAGGCGTCCAGGGGCCTCGAGCTCGGCATGGCCAGAGCGAGCCTGCGCCTCCCAGAAATCGTGGCAGGATCTCTGACCCGCTGGACTAGGCCGGCTCCGCCTCGAGGTCCTGCGTGACGGTGACGCCCGCGGCCCGGTAGGGGGCGAGCGCCTCCTGCGACACGCCGCGCTCGGTGAACAGCCATGTGAGCTCGCTCAGCGGCGCGACCACGTACGGCGACACGGTGCCCAGCTTGTCCGCGGTCACCAGCGCGACGACCTCGGCGGAGGCCTCCACCATCGCCCGCTTCACGTACGATTCGTCCAGATCCAGCGTGGTGACGCCGAACGTCGGATCGAGCGTGCACACCCCCAGGTAGCAGAGGTCCGCCCGGATCTGGCGCACCCCCGCGATGGTCACCCCGTCGGCGGCGGCCAGCGGATCCTTGCGCACGCGCCCGCCCAGCAGGACCACCTCCACCCGCGGGTGCTCCGAGAGCGCGATGGCGACGGGAGGGCTGTTGGTCACGACCGTCGCCTCGAGATCGCGCGGGAGGTGGCGCGCCACGGCCACGTTGGTCGTCCCGCTGTCGATGAACACGACCTGACCCCGCTTGATCAACGTCGCCGCGGCCCGCGCGAGCTCTTCCTTGGCCTTCGGCCGCTGCCGCTCGCGCGCAGGGAAGCTCGGGTTCACCCGCGAGACCGGCAGGCCGCCGCCGTGAACCCGCTGCAAGAGCCCCTCGTTCGCCATCTCGCGCAGATCGCGCCGGATCGTGTCCTCCGAGACCCCGAAAGCACGGCTCAGCTCTGCCGCCACCACCTTCCCGTCACGTTCCAGTACTGCGAGAATATGCTGGCGCCGCTCGGCCACCATCAAGCCGGAGGTGTCTGCGTTGTTTTGCACGGTTGTTCCTGTTTGTGCACGAAGTTGCTTGCTCCGGTCCCTTCCGGCCCCATGATCTTTCCCTGATGTTCACGAAAATGCACGAACCTTCCGGGGAGCCTCCAACTTTCAACGCCGTCCTCCGGACGGCCTTCCCCGGGCCGCGGCGGTGCGCCAGCGGCTCGCCTGGTCCTGCGCGGGGGGTGCCGTGATGGGCTCCTCCCTCTCGGTCGTTGACGACGTCGCGCGCGCCCGCCGCGCCGTCTCGGTCATGTTCGTGGCGAACGGCATCGCCTTCGCGTCCTGGGCCGCGCGTGTCCCTGCGGTCCGCGAGCGGCTCGGGCTGCGCGACGGCCTGCTCGGCCTCGCCCTCCTCGGCCTCGCCTGCGGCGCGATGCTCGCCTTCCGCGCCGCCGGGCCGCTCGTCGCCCGCTTCGGGAGCCGGCGCATCACCCGGGTCTCGGCCTTGCTCCTGTGCGCGGCGCTGCCCCTGCCCGCGCTGGCCCCTTCCTTCGCCGCGCTCGTCGCGGCCCTCCTGCTGCTCGGCGTGTGCAACGGCCTCATGGACGTCGCGATGAACGCGCAGGCCGTCGAGGTCGAGCGGCGCTCCGATCGGCCCATCCTCGCGTCGGTGCACGGCATGTTCAGCCTCGGCGGGCTGATCGGGGCGGCCCTTGGCGCGCTCGCGGCCGACCGCGCGCTGTCGCCCGCGGCGCACCTCGTCGCCGTCGCCGCCGTCCTCGCCGTGGCCGTCGCGCGCGAGGGCGGGGCGCTCTCGGCCGACGCGCGCCCCGAGCCCGCGACCGCGGCCGCCCCCGGGGCCGCACGCTCGACAGGGCTCCTCCTGCTCGGCCTCGTCGCCTTCTGCTCGTCCGTGGGTGAGGGCGCGATGGCCAACTGGTCGGCCGTCTACCTCCGCGACGAGCTCCACACCACCGCGGCCTTCGCGGCGACCGGCTACGCCGCGTTCTCGCTGGCGATGCTCCTCGGGCGGTTCTCCGGGGACGGGCTGACGCAGCGGTTCGGCGCCGATAGGGTCGTGCGCGCGGCCGGCGTCGTTGTCGCGGGCGGGCTCGGCGCGGCGCTGCTCGCCAACGCCCCCATCGCCATGCTGCTCGGGTTCGGGTGCGTGGGCGCCGGCCTGTCCGTCGTGGTGCCGCTGGTCTTCCGCGCCGGGGCGAGCGCCCCCGGCGTCGCGCCCGGCAAGGCGCTGGCGACGCTCGCCACCCTGTCGTACGGCGGCTTTCTCGTCGGCCCTCCGGCCATCGGCCTGGTCTCCGATCGCCTCACCTTGCGCGGCGGCCTCGCCCTCGTCGTGGCGCTGGCCCTCGTGATCGTCGCGCTGGGCCCGGCGGTCATCCGCGGGCCCGCGCCCCGCGCCCCCGCCGCCCGCGCGCCCGCGCGCCCGCAGGCGATCAGGGCGCACTGACCGCCGGCCCTCCGCGCTGCGGGCCGCTCCCGCGCCGTGGGCCGTTCGAGCGAGCGCCGGCCCCGCGAGGCCACGTCGCGCCTCGCGGGCCGGCCGCCGCGCCCGTCAGGCGTTGATGTTCGCCTCCAGGATCGTCGGGTGGACCTTCCAGTACGCGGCGGGCTCCTTCTCCAGCTTGGACTGGAGCGCCAGGAGATCGGCTCGGAACTGGCGGAACGCCTCGGCGCCGCGCGGGTCGAGCGCGAGGTACGAGAAGTCCGTGAGGAGCTGCGTGCGGTGCACGTTCAGGTTGTAGTTGGCGTTGATGAGCCGCTGGTAGACGTCGAGCGGCTCGCGCTGGCCGTTCCTGTAGATGCGCACCGGCTGGACGTGCGTCCACGGCTGGTAGTTCCACAGCCCGGTGCCGACCACCTCGTGCTCCACCGTCACGAGATAGATGATGGCGCCGAACAGGCGCGCCGCGCTGTCGATCGTGATCTCGTCCGGGAGCAGCTTGCGGACGCCGTTCGGGACGAGGCGATCCCACTCCTCGAGCCACGCCTGGAAGCTCACGTCCTCCTGGAGCTGTCGATCGGAGTCGTAATAGACGTGCAGGTAGCGCTCCGCGTGCCTGCACATGAGCTCGAAATGCGCGATGCGGTTCGCGAGCGTCGGCGTGTCGAACCCGGCGTCGAGGAGGCCGCGGCGCTCGGCTTCCCGGACGGGATCGATGACGATCGCGTCGTACTCGGCGTAGGTCTCCTCGTACAGCTGGCACATCCCCCGGTGGGTGAAGCTGAAGGTGGTCTCGAAATCACCTCCCTTCGCCATCTGTCCCAGCGTGATGACGCGGTTGCTGAGCTGCGTGTGGTGGACGTGCGGCCAGAGCAGGCGGCGCAGGGGGTGGTCCGGCGGGAGGTCGTTGCGGGTCGCGATCGCGAGCGGCCCACCCGCAGCCAGGTGGATCCAGTTGAAGTGCCGTACGAGCGACAGGTGTGTTGTCACCGCGCACAGCGCCATCTTCTGGGCGAGCTCCCAGCGCTCGTCGCCAGGAACCGCCACGCCGAGCTCGCACTCGATGCGCGTGGCGCGGAGCCGGCGGGCGCGGTCGTCGACCTCGAACAGGACGCGCACGCCCAGCGAGCGCAGCCCCTCGTGGTGTTCGTAGCGGCCCAGCTTGCGCAGATCCCACTGGAACCCGCCCTCGGGCGCGCGCTCGAGGTAGAAGGCATACGGGCCGGCTACCGCGATGTGCCCGAGATCGACCTGACGCCGGTACTCCTCCGGGAGCAGCGGGGCGGGGAAGAGCCGCCGGTGCGCGAGCGTGTACGCCTCGTCGAGCGCCCGCCGCGGGTCGGCGTCGATCGGCGGCAATCCACGCTGCATCGGCGGAAACAGCCGGTACAGCGCGACCTGGAGCCGATAGAACCCGTCGACGACGGGCGACGCCTCGTCCGCCGGGACGCGATCGGCCACCAGGATGTTGGACACGGGGATCCCAGGAAACTGGTCGGCGAGGATCACCGGGTTGAGCCTCCGATCGCCGCGCGGCACCGGCACCGCGACGGGCTTGTTATGACGGAACTTGAGCGTCGCGATGGCGTTCCAGAACCGCTTGCGAACCGCCCAGATCGATCGCGTGAGGAGGCTGGCCTGATGTGCGCCAGCGATCGAGGGGTCGTCGCCTGTGATCCAGGGTGAAGACTGCATTGCTCTACCTCATGAGATCGGGTGGATTGACGATGCGACGCCCAGGGCTCATGCGCCCCGCTTGGACGAGGGCGGCTTCCGGGGGACAGCGCACTCCCCCGAGCGCCCGTCGACCCGCGACCACGGGGCGAACGCGTTCTTGACGCCGCGGAGCGCGGGCGCGAGCTCCGGGTGATGGCGCAGCAGGACGCTCGACATGTCATTGTCGTTGATCCAGGCCATCCCCTCGGCGGTGTAGATCTTGCTGTTGAAATCGCTGGTGAGGAACCGGTCGCTCTTGATGCGTCGGGACGCCATGAGGATGAAGATGCGGAACGCGGTGTCGCTGAACCCGAATCCCTCCGGCACGTCCTCCGAGAGCATGCCTGTCATCAGATCGACGCGGCTCACGTCGCCGTAGACCTCGCGGAGCTCGCGGGCCCACTCCTTGTTGCTCGTCATGGCCTCGAAGGACTTGACCGGCTCGAGGTGCAAGAGCGCGCGGAAGTCGTTGTACCGGGGGACGCCGCGCTCGCGGTCGCGCATGATGTCGATCGCGGCCAGATCGATGCGGGTGTTGTCGTCTCGCTCCAGGTTGCGGAGGAAGCTCGGGTAGTTGTGCAGGACCATGGCGCCGGGGTGGGCGATCCCGAAGGAATAGAGCAGGTCCGCGAGCGACAGCCCGCCGTCGATGGCGTCCCCCGTCCGGCGGCCCGAGACCTCGGGGATCGTCACGCTGCGCGCGAACGTGCCGTCGGCGATGCGCGCGAGCCGGATGTCCTCGGGCATGAGCGAGTGCATGCGATAGACGGCGACGAACTCCTCGGTCATCGCGTAGGGCGCCCCGTGGTGCTCCGTCACGGAGCCGGGGATGCCGCTCAGCACCTCGCTGCCGCTGAGCCGCCCGAACACGCGTGTGATGCGCTCCGTCGCGAGCCCCCACCAGTTCGCGTTCATGGCGATCTGCAGCGTCGGGTGCCCAAGGATCGCCGTCGTCCACTCCACGGTGTGGATCTTGGCGATGAGCGCCGTGTTGACGAGCCGCGCGGTGTGGAACAGGCAGTCTCCGTTCCAGTCCGGGTAACCCTGGCGCAGCCGGTCCACGATCGCGTTGTGCTCCTTCACGAGCAGCGTGTGGATGAGGGTGAGCCCGACCCACCACGCGTTCGAGACGTCGGCCTGCTTTCTCATGGCCGGCGAGATGAAGCCCACCGGCTGGCCATTGAACGGCATCATCTTCAGCTTGCCTCTCCCCGGCCCCTGTCGATCGTCGTCGCGCACGGACTCGAGCTCTTCCAGGCTGCTGCCGTAGATCAGGGAGCCGTCCCACCAGTGAGATGCGTGGTTGAGGTAGGTGGGGGGTCCGTCGCCGCCTCCCGGGACGCGCGTGGGGTCGGCCGGGGTGCGGCGGATCAACATCGGGTCCTCGGGCCAGCTGTCTCCGCGCTCCCTGTCGAGGGGCACCCGGAGCTCGTTGCCCTTCACGGGCGTGCCGTGGTTGAACCAGTCGCGCGTCATGAACTGGATCCACGCTGCCGCGAGGAGGTTCAGCGACGTCGCCGGGACGAACTGCCGGCGTGCGAGCAGGCGCGTGCTGACGAGCCGCGGGCTCGGCTCCAGGAGGCGCGGCTCGGGCTCGGGCTCGGTGCAGTGTAGTGGTACGTTGCGTCCGAACCGCGTCATGGCGCGGCCCATGTCCGGGTCGCCGAGATCGTTGAATGACCCGTCCGCCGTGCGCTGATTCAGCACCTCGGGGCGGAAGCACGGCGGCGGGACCGCCGCGCCGTTCGACGGAATCTGCCGCGCGTCGGCGAGGTTCTTTTGCCTGAGGACGTTGCGGAACGAGAGCAGGTTCAACACGCCGATACGTGGAGGGAGCCTGTGCCATGGGATCACGAGGTTGATCGCGTCGAACGCGATCCCCAGGATACGCGCAGGGATTTTACGCATGGTTCATCCTTCGTGGATGCCATCGAGGACGTCTCCACTGGAGCCTGCGTGCGGCTCATGGATCGCGGCCTGCTCGACGGCGTTTCTGCTCCCCGAGCGGGCTCGGGTGCCGAAACCTATCATCGCCTGCCAGGTCGGCAATCGTGTTTGGCCGCCTCGCTCGAAGGGTGGAGAGGGCAGCGCTCATGCGTCTTGAACAAGGTCGCGCGCGCGGAGGGGCGTGATCCTCTCATCGAGGTCGGGCTTGACGGACGCCCGCGGCCACGCGACCGGGGCACACAGTCATGTTCCGGCGGTCCGGCGTGGCGCGCGAGGCCGGCCACCGTGGCCGCCGGTCAGCGCTTGCGCCACACAGTCGCCAGCCAGGGCTGTTGCTCGCGCGGCCGGCCCGCCGGTCGATAGTAGTGCTCGATCTCCTCGAACCCGGCGGCGGCCACGTGCTCCCGCCACCGCTCGAGCGACCAATAACAGCCGTACCGGTCGCCCGACCACCCCTCCCGATCGTCGCCGCGCGGGTTCGAGCTGAAGAGGACGCCGCGCGGGCGGAGCGCGGCGTGGAGCTCGCGGAGCACGCGCGGCAGCTCCTTGCTCGGCACGTGGAACAGCGACGCGTTGGCGAATATCCCGTCGAAGCGCCCGGCCTCGAGGTCGAGGCGCAGGAAGTCCTGGTGGAGCACGTCGCAGCCCGCGTGCCGCCGCGCCATCTCGACGAACCGCGCGGACCCGTCGAGCCCGACCGGATTGTGCCCATCCGCGCGGAACGCCGCGAGATCGCGCCCAGGGCCACAGCCGAGATCGAGGATCGTGAACGGACCTGACCCCTCCAGCGCCGCGAGCAGCGCGGCGCGGTTCTGGGAGACGTCGTGATCGCGCGTGCCCTCCCAGAACGACAGGGCGTGATCGTCGTAGTGAGCCAGGGTCCTCTCGGTGAGCGCGGAGAGCCGGGGGGCGCTGTCGTCGTGCATGGCGGCAGTGTGGGCCGGGAGCGCCCCGCAGAAAAGGACCGCGAGGCGCTCGTGGTGCAGCCGCCGTCCGGCCCGCGTGCGCCCGGTCGGCGCTATCCCTCCGTGCGGCGCGCGCCACCCTCAGGCAGGCGCATGCGCGGACCCACGAGATCGACCCCCCATCCGTATTCCGGGCTTCTCCCTCCGATAAGCGAGGAGAGGAGAGGCGAGGGGACCGTGGAGGCACGCAGGGCGGAGGAGAGAGAAAGAGAGAGGGATGAGGGGGCGCGAGCGCTCCGTCAGGCGGCGTCCAGCCACGCCTCGAGCTCGGCGGCGAACGCCGCCGGCGCGTCGAGCATCAGCCAGTGGCTGGTCTCCGGCAGCACGACCGCCGTGAGCGCGGGCCTCAGCGCGTGCAGACTTTGCGGCCATGCGTTCGAAGGGGCGACGATGGCATGGGCGCGGGCGCCCGGCGCGGCGAGGTAGCGGTCCAGCGCGTTCACCGCCTCGAACTCCAGCAAATGCCGGGACATGCCGAGCATCCGGTCGTGCGGCGTGGCGGCGACGCGCGCCAGCACCGTCTCCCGGGTCGCGGGCGTGCTGCCCGCGAGCGCCTCGTTGAAGGTGGCAATGGCGGTGTCACGCCAGCCGTCCGCCGCGAGGGCGGCGAGGTAGGGCGGGAAGTGCTGCGCCTGGACCTCCGCCGGGATCTGCGTGAAATCCCTGGGCGGGTCCGCGAGCAGGAGGCGCGCGACCCGCTCCGGATGGGCGGCCGCGGCGGCGAGCGCCACGAGCGCGCCGTAGCTGTGGCCGACGAGCGCCACGCGGGGGAGCGCCAGGGCGTCGAGGGCCGCGAGCACGTCGGCCGCGCAGGCGGCGGGCGTGTAGTCCGCGTCGGGCGGGGGCTCCGACGCGCCGTGCCCCCGGAGATCGAGCGCCAATGCGCGCCGTCGGCCGGCGACGTGCGCGAGCGTCGCCTCCCAGAAGCCGGCGTGGCCGACCATCCCGTGCACGAGCACGACCGGCAGCGCCTCGCGCGAGGAGCCGGCGCCTGCGTCGGGGCGAGGGACGGCGGCCGGATGATCGACGATGTGGAGCGCGCCCACAGGGCCCGCGACGGTCAGGGAAGGCATGGGCGTCTGCTACCTCGGTGTATGGGTCCGCGTGAAGGGGCCGTGTTGCGCTGCGAGGGCGGAGCGTAGGCGAGGCGCTCGTTCGAGGCAAAGGTGCTCTCCCAGGGGCGCTTCGCCCTGGGTCACGCGCAGGGCGATGTCCTCGGAGCCGAGGAGAGCCGGTCGCCGAGCCGATACGGCCCCTTCAGGAGCACGGGTTCGATGTGAACGAGCCTGCCTGTGGGGAGAGCCGCTATGCCTCGGCGCGGTGCAGCTTCTGAACGAACGCCGCGAGCCCCGGCGGTGACGACGTGAAGTGGATGCGCACGACGTCGTCGGCGCGCGCGTCGAGCTCGATCACCTTCGCGTGCAGCTCGCCGCCGAGCTGCTCGGCGAGCGGGCCGGACGGGTGGATCTGGAGGTTCGTGAAGGGCGCGGGCCGGGGATGCAGCCGCAGCACGGCGCCGAAGGGCGAGAGCCCGAGGATGAAGGCGGACTGCGGCTCGCCCTCCACCCGCTTGCCCGCGAGGCGCGCGCACACGACCGGCAGCGGCGACGAGAGCGAGAGGATCTCGACCCGCCGCTCGGGCAGGTAGAGCCGCTCGGGGTTGTCGAGGCCCAGGACCTCGTGGACCAGCACACGGTTCGAGAACCCCTTGACGGCCAGCGCGTGGCTCTGGCCGAGCAGGAGGCCCGCGCCGGCGGCGCGGCGCGTGGTGTCCGCGATCAGGATCTGGCGGCCCACCGTGCACGACTCGATGCGGGACGTCAGGTTCACCTGGGCGCCGACCACGCCGTATTTCGTGCGCGCCTCGGAGCCGATGTTGCCGACGACGACCGGGCCGGTGTTGAGCGCGATGCCCATCTGCAGCGTCGGCAGGCCCTCGGCGCTGTTCTTCTCGTTCACCGCGTCCATCGCCATCTGCATCTCCAGCGCGCAGGCGACCGCGCGGCGGGTGTCGTCGCCCGCCGGGAACGGCGCGCCGAAGAGCGCGAGGATCGCGTCGCCGATGAACTCGATGATCGTGCCGCCGCGCGCGACGATGATGCGCGCCATCTCGCCGAGGTAGCCGTTCAGGAGCCGCATGACGACGTCGGGCGGCATGTTCTCGGTCATCGTCGTGAAGCTGCGGAGGTCCGTCATCATGATGGTCACCTCGCGCTCCTCGCCGCCGAGGAGCTGGGCCTCGGGCGAGGAGAGCAGGCGGTTCACCACGTCGTCGCTCAGGTAGCGGCCGAACGTCTTGCGGATGAACTCGCTCTTGACCGACAGCTCCGCCGCGAGCTGCGAGAGCTGCTCGCGCGAGCGCTTCAGCGTGAGCTGCGTGTCGAGCCGCCCGAGCAGGATGTCGAAGTCGATCGGCTTCGTCACGTGGTCGTTGGCGCCGAGCTTGAGCGATTCGACAACGTCCTCGCTCGCGCCGCGCGTGGTCACCATGATCACCGGGAGCTCGGCCTGCGACCGGCTCTGGCGCAGGGCCGAGAGCACGCCGAGGCCGCTGATGCCGGGCATGTTCACGTCGAGCAGCACGGCGTCGAAGCGCTCGCGCGCGGCCAGCCCCAGCGCGCGGGGTCCATCCTCGGCGGACGCGGTGCGGTAGCCGTTGTTCTGCAGCACCCGACAGAGGACGTCGCGGTTGCCTCGGCTGTCGTCGACAACGAGGATGGTGCCGCGCCCGCTGCCCTCGATCTCGGCGTGGACAGCGGGCTCCTCGTGCGGAGAGGGGATGCTGACCTTCACGCTCGAGGGCGCGTCCTCGTCGCCGTTCTCCATCGCCTGCACGATGGTGAGCAGCTTGCGCGACGCGAGCTCGATGTTGCGGATGTCCTCGATGTGCTGCGGCGCGACCTTGCCCTGCAGCGACGCCACGAGCAGGCGCGTGTAGCCGAGGATCTGGTTGATGGGCGTGTACGGATCGTGGCCTCCGCCGTGCGGCTCGTGGAGCCGCTGCGGCTCGCGCCCCGCGGACGGCCTGGCCGACGCCGCCGGCTGGTGCGCGGCGGGCAGCCCGCCGGTCGCCGTGCGCTTGCCCGGCGACGAGGCCGGCGCGTGGCCGCGGCCGGCGTCTTCGTGGCGCGACGCCTCCGGGATCCGCGAGCTCGGCGGTTCGGGCGGCTGGGTCGCTGGCGCAGCGGGGGAGCCCTCGGACGGGTCCCACCGATCGAACGGATCCTGCAAGGTATAGCCGGCGCGCGCCGCGGCGGCGGCCGCGGCGGTCGGCCGCTCTCGCCAGCCGCGCGCCTCCTGCGACGCATACGCGCCGTGCGGAGAGAGCGGGACGCTCGGTCGATCCCGCCGCACGCGCGCGTCGGCCGGGAAATGGCTGCCGCGCGCCGGGGGCGGCGCGTGCTGCTGAGGAGGCGGGAGGGTGCTGCCCCCGCGGTTCGATGCGGGCGCCGGCGGCAGGGCGCTGCCGCTGCCGGCGCTGCTCCGTGTCAGGGGCGGCGCCGACGGCAGGGCGCTGCTGCTGCTGGCGCTGGCGCGCGACGGGATCGTCTCTGGCGGGGTCCCTCGCGACGGCACGGGGCTGACCGTTGCCTTTTTGGGCGCGTCCTTGTCGGAGGGGGATCGGCTCATGGTTCCGGCGATTCTACGCCTGCGCGCGTAGACGCAACCATGGATGACACCTGCGCTTCATTTTTTATCGCACCCCTACGCATCAGCTTCAGTCTCGGCGCGGGTGGATTTCCTCCGCCGGCGTACGCGCGAGCTCCGTGGGCGTCCAGGCCGTCCTCGGCTGGGTGAACTCTTTCAGTGAGCCGGCACCCAGAAGACGAGAGGCTTCAATCCTCCTCCAGGGGACAACCCGCCTGTCGCGGCGCGTGATCCAGGGAGGCGCGAGCGCGCCCGCGTGGAGCTGGACAGGCCCGCCCTCCGATGTCGGACGATGTCGACCCCCAATGGGTCTCGCCCCGTCCACGTGACTCCCGCGCTGGATTGAAGACCCGAGCGCCACCCTCCATGCTGCCCGGACGGTGGTTGTGGAGGCCAAATGAAAGACTTTTTTCGAAGTCAAGAGGCGATGAGCCCTCGCGCCCCCCCGGCGGGCTCACCCGACGCCGCGAGGTGAGCCCATGGATGAAGCCGCAGCGGATCGCGGGCCATGGCCGCACGACAGGCACGCTTGTTCCCGCGCTCCCCACCTGATGATCGGGTGGCCTACCTTCAACTCCGTTGTTCGGCGCCGCCGCTCGCGGCGACGGGCGCCCTCGACCGGCTGGACGAAGCTGGCGCTCGACATGCGCTCATCCGCCGACATCAGCGCACGGTGGATGTCCGTCCCCGTGGCCGTATCGCATAGGAGTTCTCCGCGGCCCCTGGGCTCCTGGGGGATGCAAGAGACGGGTTGGCTTCAATGTGCGCGGGTGCGCGACGCGCACCTAGAACTGCCTAGAGCTGACTAGAGCTGACACACGTGGCGGACGTGGCGGAGAGCACTTTGTTTCTCTTGCAGAGGCAATGAAGGCGTCGTAGTGATCTATTTACGCCATTCGGGCGATTTTCGGCTGGAGCTGACGGAACCACCGGCTCGAGCTTGTGCGAGTGCGAGAAGGAGTAGCAGAGGTATGCCCCTGCACACCGGACAGATGGTGACGCCTTCGCTGAGGCTCGTGCGCATCCTCCGGCGCGGCGGGATGGGGAGCATCTGGGTTGCCGATCGGCTTCCGCTGAAGGCTCAGGTAGCCGTGAAGTTCATGTCGCCCGAGTACGCGGACGACCCGGGCTACGTCGAGCGGTTCCGGCGAGAGGCGGTCGCTGCGGCGCAGATCACGAGCCCGCACGTCGCGCAGGTCCTCGATCACGGCTTGACGGCGGAGGGCATGCCGTACATCGCGATGGAGCTCCTCCGCGGCGAGGACCTGAGGACCCGTATCAGCCGCCAGGGCCGGCTGCCGCTCGGCGAGGTGGCGCGTATCGTGGCGCAAGCGGCCAAGGCGCTGGGGCAGGCGCACCGGCTCGGCATCGTCCACCGCGACATCAAGCCGGACAACCTGTTCCTGACCCAGGTGGACGGGGAGATCTTCGTCAAGGTGCTTGACTTCGGTATCGCCAAGCGGGTCCGGGACCTGCGGGTCACCTCGACGGGGAACGTGGTCGGGACGCCGCTCTACATGAGCCCGGAGCAGCTCGTCACCCCGCGGGATCTCGATTTCCGTGCGGATCTCTGGTCGCTCGGCGTCGTTGCCTATCATGCGATGACGGGGCGGACCCCGTTCTCCGGAGAGACGCTCGCGGCGCTCACGCTCGCCGTGCACAGGGGGCGGTTCACGCCGCCCAGCGCGCACCGGATCGACGTGCCGGCCGCCGTCGACGAATGGATGGCGAGGGCCCTTCAGCAGGATCCGAGCGCGCGCTTCGGGTCGGCGAAGGAGATGGCCGACGCGCTGGAGCGGGCGCTGTCGTCGCGCAAGTGGGGCACCGAGACGCCGGCTCCGGCGGGCGCGGAGAGCGTGGTCGAGGCGCCGCCCGTGAGCTCGCAGGACGGCGTGGTCACCCGGCGCAACCCTGTCATGACGTCCCCGTCGATACCGGTCGTGGAGGCGGATCTCTGCGAGGACGACGGCGGCGATGGCACGACCGCGGTCCTGGGCACGGCGTCGGGCCGCAAGAAGCGCAAGAGGCCATCCGCGCGGATGGCGGCGGCCGCCGCGCTAGGCGCCGTGCTGGCCGGCGCCAGCCTGTTCTTCGGCGTCCGGTTCGCCGCGCCCGCAGCCGACAACGCCGCGCTCGCCGCCGTCGCCCCCCGCGGCGCCGGGCTGTCGAGCTCGACCGAGGCGACGCTCCTCGCCAGCGTCGTGGAGGCGCCCCGACCGCTGCTCGCGCCGGAGCTCCAGGAGCCGGTCCAGGCCGCGGCGGCGCAGCCCGAGAGCGCGCCCGCCAGCGAGGCCTCGCGGTCGACAACGAAGAAGCAGCCCACCGCGCGGCCCGCGCGATCCCCCGGGCGGATCAAGACCGCCCCGTCCACCGGGCGGCACACCCGACGCATCAAGCCCTTTCCCCGCAACGACATCGCGATGCACCGGTAGCGCTCTCAGCGCTGCCCAGGGGAGCGCAGGCAGTGCGCGGCTGGTCGATGCGCGCGCGGCGCGCGCCCTCAGAGCGGGGTTCGATGCGATTCCTCTGCTGAGGGCCGTTGTCCTCGGCGTCGCGCCGTCGCGCGCAGCGCCTCCGCGGTCGCCTGGTCCGCGGGGAAGAACGACTCGACCGCGAGCTCGGACAGGGTGACGTCGATCGGCGTGCCGAAGACCATGGTCGTGCTGAGGAAGCTCAGGATACCGTCCTCCGTCCTGAGCCGGAGCGGCACCGCGATGGTGACCGGGTCGGGCTCGCGGGCGGGCTCAGGGCGCCTCGATACTTCCGGCGATGGATAGCGGATGAGCTCTTCGAAGAGCGTCACGAGGGCGGGATCGGAGCTCACGTCGATCTGACGGCGCAGGCGCGAGAGGAGGTGCGCGCGCCACTCGGCCGAGTTCTCGATGCGCGGCGCGAGGCCCCCTGGGTGCAGGCTCAGGCGCAGCACGTTGATCGGGGGCCGGAGGAGGGCGTCGTCGGCGCCGGCGAGGAATGGGCCGATCGCGCCGTTCGCGGCGACGAGGGTCCAGTGCCGATCGATGGCGACCGCCGGATAGGGCTCGTGGCCGGCGAGCACCAGATCGACCGCCCTGCGCGCCGCCGCGAGCGCGGGATCGCCGAGGCTGCGCTCCGGATAGAGCGGCGCGTACCCCGCCGCCACGAGGAGCTGGTTGCGGTCGCGCAAGGGCACATCGAGGCGCTCCGCCAGGTGGATCACCATCTCGCGGCTCGGCTGCGCGCGGCCGGTCTCGAGGAAGCTCAGGTGGCGTGTCGAGATGTCGGCCTCGCAGGCGAGGTCGAGCTGGCTCATTCGACGGCGCTGGCGCCACTCGCGCAGGAGACCCCCGATCGGCGGGTGTGAGCTCGTCATCGCGAGTCGACCCTAGCACGCCGGGAAATGACGCCCATTACCTGGGAGGTAATCGACCCCATGCCGAGGGCGCCCCAAGGTGAGCGGTGTCAGGGGCGCTGTGGACACCCGGCGCGCCACGCGCGTCCGCTGCCCCGCAGGTCCCGCCCACCGAGGGGCGATGAGCCCCCGACCGCAACGAAAGGAGCCCACCATGTCGTTCGTGATCTCTCCTCGCTTCCTCCGCCGCGCCCTCCTCGCCGACGCGGCCCTCAGCGGCGCCACAGGCCTCCTCATGCTCGCGGCCGCGGCGCCCCTCGCCGGCCTGACTGGCCTCCCCGAGCCGCTGTTCCGCTGGGCTGGAGCGAGCCTGCTCCCGTTCGCGGCGCTCGTCGCATGGCTCGGCACGCGCGAGCGTCCGGCCCGGGGGGCCGTCGTCGCCGTCGTCGTCGCGAACGCGCTCTGGGTCGTCGACAGCGTGCTCCTCCTCGCGCTCGGCTGGTTCGAGCCGACGGCGATCGGCTATGCGTTCGTCGCGGCGCAGGCGCTCGCCGTCGCGCTCTTCGCGGAGGCGCAGGTCATCGGGCTGCGCCGCGCGCAGGCGGCCGCCTGAGAGCGCTCATCTCCCAGGCAGGAGCCGGCCAGCACCGGCGCCGATCCACGCGAGCGCGCTGCGCGTCCGGTCCTTCGCCTCGCCTTCGATGACGTCGCCGTGGGCGACGACGACGCGCTCGAAGTCCCACGCGAGGACGTCGGCGACGCTGCGCGCCGCCGCGGCGCGGTCCCTCACGAGCACGCGCCACACGTGGTCCTGGGCGGTCTTCCTCCACACGCCGCCGACCCAGAGGAAGACCTTCATGGCGAAGCTGCGGGCCTCATGCACGTTGAAGAGGAGATCCGTCACGATGAGCGTCCGCGACCCCGCGTGCAGGAACACGTGCCCTCGGCGATCACCTGCAGCATGCCGTCATGCAAAGTCGCGCGTGATCGTTGCGTCAAGGCGCGTATCCCCAGGGACCGAAGGATGCCTACCGCCTCCGCTCGGCCCCGATGGCGGCCTGCACTGCAGGGCGGGCGCCGACGCGCTCCCTGTAGCGGCCGAGGACGGGCCATCCGCCGAGATCGACGCGCGCGAACCTCGTCCACGTCATCACGGTATAGAGGTACGCGTCCGCCACCGTGAACCGCTCGCCGAGGAGGTACGTCGTGTCCTCGAGGCGGCGCGCCACGAAGGCGAAGCGCCGGCCGAGGAGCGCCCTCGCCGCGTTCTTCTGCTCGTCCGGCGCCCTCGGCTTGAAGAGCGGCGAGAACTGCTTGTGCAGCTCGGTGCTGATGAAGCTCAGCCACTCCTGCAGCCGGTAGCGATCCAGGGTGCCGGCCGGGGGGGCGAGCCCGGACTCGGGCCTCCGATCGGCGATGTACTGCACGATCACCGGCCCCTCGGTGAGCACCTCGCCGCCCTCGATCTCGAGCGCGGGCACGTAGCCCTTGGGGTTGATCAAGGTGAAGTCGGCGCCCGACCTTGTCTTCTTCGTGCCGAGGTGGACCTGCTCGAGCTCGAACTCGAGGCCGGCCTCGCGCAGCGCGATGTGCGGAGAGAGCGAGCAGGCGCCAGGGCTGAAATAGAGCTTCATCGCGTTCTTCACAGGAGGAGCGAGAGGAGCGCGGGATCCGAACGTTACTTCAGCGTGTCGGGATCGACGCCGAGCTCCCGGAGCCTCGCCGCCAGCCGCATTGCCCGCTGCTCGGCGGACTCGGCGCGCTGCTCGGCGGACTCGGCGCGCTGCTCGGCGGACTCGGCCCGTTTCGCGAGCTCCTTGCCTGCGGGCACGAGCTCTCCCTCGGGGGTGAAGAAGCGAAGCTGCCCCTCCTCGACGCCAAGGAAGAGCTCCAGCTGAGCGCTCCAGAGCCGTCCGGAAGCATCGGGGGAGAGCGGCTCGTACTGCCCGTCGACGAGGTGGAAGCCCGAGAGCTCGAGCGTCTCCGGATGGAACCAGAAGTAGTCCGGCGTCCGGAAGACGTCCTGGTAAATCTGCTTCTTGAGGCCGCGATCGGCGCTCTCGGTGCTCTCCGAGAGCACCTCCACGATCACGTTCGGATACCGGCCGTCTTCTTCCCAGACGACCCAGCTCTTGCGCGGCCTCCGCTCGGTGCCGAGCACGACGAAGAAATCAGGGCCCCGGAAGTGCTCGGTCTTGAGCTGTCTGGGGCTGAAGTAGATGGTCAGGTTCCCCGCGGCGAAGAAGTCGGCCCGGTCCTTCCAGAAGAGCTCCAGGCTCTCGAGCAGCAGGATCATCTGGACGAGGTGCTGGTAGCTCTCCATCGGCGGCTCGTTGCTGTACAGATCGCCCGGCGGGGCGACGACGCTCGGGTCGACGATCTCCGCCGGCATCGCGAAGGCGAGGGACGTCATCCCGGAAGCCTGCCGGAGGATCCCGCCCGCAGCAAGGTCCGCGGCGTACCTCGACGTGTCCGCGTAGCCGCTCGATAGCTTGCGGATCCCGGGGACGCTCATTTCGAAATCCACCATCCGGCGGAGTCCCCGCCAGCGTGCCTGCGTTCGTCCTGTCCGGCCAGCGCAGCGTCCGTCGCTGCGGCACACCGGCGCGTGGTGGCACCGCGCGCCGCGCGCTCAAGCTCAGCTCGCTCGCGTCCGGTCGCGCGAGGGGGCCGCCCTCAGCGGCGGTGCCGGTGAGGTTTGCGGGCGCGGGAGGGGTCGCGTCGCGTCCGGTGAGGGAGGACGCTCGCGAGCCTCGGTCGTCGGGCGAGCGAGCTGCCCAGGAGAGCTGAAGCTCAACGGCCGAGCGGCGGGTCGCTCCTGCCGCATGACAGGCTGTTGCTCGACCGGGCAATGTGTTGCCTATCTCTTATCGGCGCGCCTTGAACCCCTGGTTGGGCGAGGTGTGTTTCTGGCCGCCGGGACGGGCTTTCTCGTCGAAATCGGACGACGATCACCGCTGGTCCGACGCTTGCTCAACAGCCCCGGAGCAGCGCACGGCGCGTCGCTGCGGCCCCGGACGGCCGGGCGCCGGAACCGCGGAGTTGTCGCCCACCAGCACAGAAGGAGCCTCGATGCTGCTGCATAGCAGGTTCGACCACGTCGCCAGGAACACCATCGACCACTGGATGAAGCCCGATAGCATCCACCTGTCGGCGGGTGAGCGCTGAGGTGCTGCTGGCCTGCTGCATGGCCGTCTTCGTCGCGTCCATCATCCCGAGCCCATCGATGCTGCTCGCGCTCGCCAAGGGCGCCAACCACGGCTGGGGCGCAGGGGCGCTCTCCGGGGCCGGAAACATCGCGGCGACGATCGTCCAGGCGGTCGCCTCCTACCTCATGATCCTCGAGGTCGGCGGCCTGTCGAGCTCGCTCTTGCTCGGCATGAAGCTCGTGGGGGCGCTGTACATCTTCTATATCGGCTGGACGCTGATGGGCATCGCCAGTTCCGGGAGCGACCGTGAGGTCGCGGCGCGGTCCGGGTCGTCGTGGCAGCACGTCCGCGACGGCTTCATGTTCGCCGTCGTCAACCCCAAGGCGATCGTGTTCTTCGCCGCCCTCTTTCCCCGGTTCGTGGGGCGGAGCGCGGCGGGCGGCGTGATCGCGATGGGCGTCCCGATCGTCACCATCGGCTTCGCCTGCTTCATGATCTATGTCGTGGCGGGCCGCGTGATGGTGGAGATCCTCGGGAACGGGCGGCACGTCGGGAAGATCTTCGGCATCTGCATCATGCTGTGCGCGCTCGCGCTCCTCTTCGCCCGAATCACCTGATTCGCTCGAATCGCCTGATGAACACCTCGGGGACGCGCGCTCCGCCTCGACCCTGGCGCGCCGCCTCGGCTCCGCTGCGAGGAGGCTGCAGCCTCCCAGCAGGTGGGGCACGTGCCTCGGCCGCGATGCGCCGATCTCCTGGGTCGCCTCGCTGCCGCGGCCTACACTCCCTTCGCATGTCCCCCGGATCGCCCACGCCGCCTGCCACGGCCGGCTCCGCCGCGCTGATCGAGCGCGCCCGCCGGCTCGCGACGCTCGTGCTCGCCCCTTCGGCGAACGCCACGGATCAGGCCGCGGCGGTTCCCCGAGAGCACCTCCGCGCGCTCGCGGACGCAGGTCTCCTCGGGACCGCGACGCCCGCATGCTACGGCGGCCACGGCGCCCCGCCGCAGGTCGCGCGCGAGGTCCTGGAGATCCTCGCCGGTGCCTGCGGTGTGACGGCGTTCGTCCACATGCAGCATGCCGCCGCGTGCCCGCTCATCGCGCGCGGCGACAACGAGGCGCTCAAGGAGCGCGTCCTGCCTCGTTTCGCCGCCGGCGAGCGGTTTTGCACCGTCGGCTTCTCGCACGTCCGCCGCCCGGGCCCGCCGATGGTCCATGTCGAGCCCGACGGCGACCGGTTCCGCTTCGACGGCACCGTGCCCTGGTTGACCGGCCATGGGATCGCCGACGATGCGGTCATCGCCGGCGCGCTCCCCGATGGTCGCCTGATGTACGTCCTGACGCCGCTGGAGGCGGGGAACTCCATCGAGGCATCGCCGCCGCTCCGCCTGAGCGCGATGAACGCCTCGGCCACGGTGTCGCTGACGCTGCGCGATCTGCGCGTCGGCCCCGAGCAGGTGATCACGACCCTGACGCGCGAGCAGCAGGCCGCCCGCGACGCCGCGGGCCTGCTCACGCCGTCGGCGCTCTCCCTGGGCGCCGCCGGCGCCGCCGCGGCCCTGCTCGCGGACCTGGCGGAGCGCCGCGGCAGCGCGCGCCTGGCGGACGCCGCGCGGGCGTTCGAGGAAGAGAGGGAGTCCGCCCGCGCCGAGGTCGATGCATGGGCGGACCGGCCGGACGCGGAGGGCCAGGCAGAGCACGCGGTCCGCGTTCGCGCCTGGTGCATCGATCTGGGCGTCAGGGCCGCGCACGCCGCGGTCGCTGCGACCGGAGGCAGCGCCAACCTCCTCGACCACGCCGCGCAGCGCCTCTTCCGCGAGGCGATGCTCTATTCGCTCACGGCCCAGACGCGCGATCTGCAGACAGCGACGGTGCAGCGGCTGCTCGAACGGGCGACCCGCCCCAGGTCGGGGTAACGACGGCGACCCGGCGGCTCTCGCCCGCCACCCTTGTCACCGTCCCCCGACCTGGGCCGCTCGCTACGTCGATTCTTGCGGATCCGCGCGGCCGTCGGCGCCGCCCGCGCCGTTTGGGCCGTACGCGCCGACAAAGTCCCGCAGCTTCCGGGTCTGGTAGCTGCGTGCCAGCGTCGTGAGCTGCTCGATCCAAGGTCTGAGCCGCGGATCGTGCTGCGCTATCCGCTCCGCCTCCTCCAGGATCTTGTGGACGAGCCCCTTCTTCGCGAGCGCCGACAGGATCGCCAGCTCTTCGGCCGGAGGCGGCGCGAGGTGTCCGTCGCCTTCAAGCTCCTCCGCCGGCGCGTCCCGAGCGGGGGCTTCATCGCGGCGAAGCCACTCGATGCCAAGCAACCGCGATATCTTGTCGAGGAGCGCGCTCGCCACGATCGGTTTGGGCAAGAAGTCATCGCAGCCGGCGCTGGCGCACTGCTGCCGCTCGGCCTCGGATACGCTCGCCGACGAGGCCAGGATGACGACCTGCCGGAGCTCGGGCATGAGCCTGAGGCGACGCGCGGTCTCGTAGCCGTCCATGTCCTTCATGTACACGTCCAGCAGGATGAGCGCCGGCGCGCGCAGCGCCGCCATGCGCAGCGCCGCCTCACCGCCGTCCGCCTCGCACAGCTCGAAGCCGAGCGGGCCGAGGAGCTCGCGTACCACCGCGCGATTGTCGGGATTGTCGTCCACGATGAGCACCGCGCGGCGCTCCCCCTGATAGCCCACGATCGTGTCCCACCCCCTGGCTTCGCCTGGGCTCGTCGCGAGCTGCGCCTCGGCGAGCGGAAGCGTCACCGTAAAGACGCTGCCCGCGCCGACCTCGCTTTGCACCTCGATCGCACCACCCATCTGCTGCACGAGCTTCTTCGTGATGGCGAGGCCAAGCCCTGTGCCCTCGCTCTTCGCGCTCTGCTCCCCCACCTGCTCGAAGGGCTCGAAGATGCGCGACAGGTGCTCCGGGGCGATCCCAGGACCCGTATCCTCGACCCGGAACCGCACCATCCGCCCTGCGGGGACGGTCTCCTCCAGCACCTCGACATGGAGGGCCACGCCTCCCCGCTCCGTGAACTTGATGGCATTGCCGAGGAGGTTCAAGAGCACCTGCATCAGCCGCTTCTCGTCGGCGCAGACGGCCTGAAGCGCAGGTCCGCGAAGGTCGTGGGAGAATGTGATCGCCTTCGCTTCGGCGCGCACCCGGCACAGGTCGACCACGGTCCGCACGAGCGCAGGCAACCGGAACTCCGTCAGGACGGAGTCCATCTTCCCCGCCTCGATCTTGGCCAGGTGCAGCAGGTCATTGATGAGCGAGAGCAGGTGCTCGCTCGACTTCTGGATGACCCGCAGGCCCTCCCGCCACGCCGGCGGGACGTCGGGCGTTCGCTCCAGGATCTGGGCATAACCCATGATCCCGTTGAGCGGCGTTCGCAGCTCGTGGCTCATGCTGGAGAGAAAGTCGCTCTTGGCCTGGCTGGCGCGCTCCGCGGCCTCCTTGGCGATGCGGAGCTCGACGGTGCGCTCCTTGATCTTGGCCTCCAGGTCCCGGTACAGGAGGGCGTTCTCGACGGCGATGGCGGCCTGCGCGGCGAGCACCGACAGGAGCTCCACCCGCCGCTCGGGGAACGCCGCAGGCACCTCGCGATGCTCGAGGTAGAGCACGCCGAGGAGGCGCCCTCGATGCGACAAGGGAAGCGAGAGGAGCGAGAGCACGGGGCGCGAGGCCAGGTGCGGATCGGCCGCGAAGCGCGCGTCCGACCTGGCGTCGTCCACCACGACCGGCTCGTTCGTGCGCGCCACGTAGTGCACCACCGTCCTCGCCACCTCGCTGCTCTGCGAGAGCGGCTCGGACAGGCCCGTCTCGATGCGGCCTCCCTCCACCGAGAGCCGGGCCACGACCGAGAGCTCTTCGCCTTCGCCCAGCAGCAGGACGCCGCGCTGCGCCCCAGCGCTCTCCAGCACGAGCTCCATCAGACGCCCGACGACCCGCTCCGGGTCGAGCTCGCTCGACAGCGCCCGCGCCGCGCGCACCGCGGTGTTCACGTCGAGCTGCGCGCCGCCCGTGACTCCCGTGGTGGTCAGCGTGGCGACGCCCGTCGTGCGGCGGCGCTCCGCCGTCGCGGGCTGGACAGGCGCACGGAGCAGGGCGGGCCACCTCGCCTCCAGGTGAGCCACCACGGCGTGCGCTTCCCAGCGAGCATAGGCGTCCCTGGCCTCGCGCAGGTACAGCGCGGCGATACGGCGCCTGCCCGCCTCGAGGTGAAACTCGGCGCAGAGCTGAGCGGCCAGGGCTTCGATAGGAAAGAATCGCTGCTCGCGCGAGAGCTCGATGGCCTCGTCGTACCTGGCCATGGCCTCGTCGGTCTTGCCCTGCACGCGGGCGTGCTCGGCCTCGAGGAGGCGCAGCTTGTGGAGGAAATTGTCCGCGCTCCCCTCGGCGAAGTACCTCAGCCGCGCGAGGCCTCGCTCGATGTCCTCGCGGAGCCCCGCCCGCTCCGCCGCGTCCGCGGCTGTCGGCCAGCACCTCGCGGCCGCGAGCGCGAGCCAGAGCGGTATGTCCGTGACCGGAGGAAAGCCGAAGATGGACACGCGGAACTGCTCGGCCTCGCGTGCCCGCGCGAGCGCCTTCGGGTACGCGCCGGCGACGAGGAACAGGTGCGCCTCGAGGATGCGAGCCAGCTCGGCCGCCATCCCGTCTCCGTCAGCCAGGAAGGAGCGCGATCCTCGTGAGAGCGGCTCGCCCGACAGGAGCCTCCCCGCGCCGTCGGCGGTCGTCAAGAGGTCGCACCACGACGCGACCGCCTCGAAATAGTGCGTCCCGAGCGCGGTCCCCGCGCGCTGCATCAACCCCCAGCGCGCCGCCCGGTGCGCCTCGAGCTGCCCGAGCGGCTGGCCACGCCACACTCGGTAATAGAACAGGTCGCCTTCCAGCCCCCAGCTCGCCCCCTGGAACGAGCCGACCTTCAGGCCGGTCGCGCAGGTTCGCTCGAAGATGGGCGCCATTTCATCCGCGGGGCGGGAGTAGGCCGTGTACTGCCCGTGGAAGGACAGACACTCTGCCAGAAAGGGCGACGCGACGCGCTCGGCCGCGCGCACTCCAGGGCCGACCCAGCTCGCAGCGCGACGGTACATGCCCGTGGTGAGCGACCAGACGTTCGCGAAGCAAACGATGATGAAGGGAGAGACCGGCGTGAGCGCGCGCCGCTCTCGCACCCTCAGCACGGCGCGGGCGATCACGAGCCCGGACAGCAGCGGTTGACCGCCGATCGCCGCACACACCATGAGGTGCATGGTCAGCGCATCGATGAGCACCTGCTCCGGGGAGGGATCGAGGGGCATCCGCTCGAACGCGTCCGGGTCGCGCTCGAACCATCGATCCAGCTCGGCGGACTCCTCGAGGAGCGCGGCGCTGCGCGCGTCGTCGGTGCCCGGAAACGCGATGTCCTGCTCCGCGAGCGCGGCGAGCCCGAGCTCGCCCCCTCGCGCGAACTGGCCCGCCGCCTGGGCGCTGCGGACGCGGAGCTCCTGCGCCGAGAGCCTGGTGAGCGCCGGCAGCGGCATGGCGAGCAGCCGCGCGCACCGCGCCTCGACGTCGTCGAACTCCCGCAGCAGAAAGGCCGCCTCGATCTGCTCGAGCGCGAGCTCCGCGCACAGCGCCGCGTCCTTGCGCCAGGCGTCATCGCCCAGCAAGCCCCGCGCGGCCTCGGCGAGGCTCAGGAGAAGCCGGTACGAGCTCGCCGCCTTCGCGGCGCGCGCGGCCTCGAGGTTCAGCCGCGCCAGCGCCTCGCGCTCGCCTGCGGAGTCCATCCGCGCTGAGCCGAGGTTGAGGTGCCGCACCAGCTCCAGGAGCTCTTGCGGTGTGCCCCCCTGCGCCCGATGCCGCGCCCACAGCCGCCGGCCGATCTCCAGGTGCGCCAGGACGCGCTGCGCCGGCGGGGCCCGCTCGTAGCTCGCCTGCTGCACGCGGTCGTGCAAGAAGCGGTATTCAGCGTCGAGCGCTCCTTCTCCAGTTTCAGTTCCAGTTCCAGTTCCGGTTCCAGTTCCGGTTCCGGCCTCTCCCAGCGCCTGCGCGGTCCGGTAGGCTCCATCGGCCGGCACCACCAGCTCCTCCCGCAGGGCGGGCCACAGCGCGCCGGTCACCCGGGCGCGCTCCCATCCGCTGAGCCGCTCCAGGTCGTGGAGGTGGAAAGCGTGCCCCGCGCACGCCGCGAGCCCCAGGAGCTGCTGTGTCGCTTCAGGCATCTCGAGCAGCTTGTCCGTCAGGAGGGCGACGACGTTGTCGGTCACCTGCGCCTGCTCGATCTCCTTCTGGCCCCAGCGCCACGCGCCGCTCTCCGGGTCCCGCGCCACCTTGCTCTGCCGGTGGAGGGACAGCAGCAGCTGCTCCATGAAGAACGGGTTTCCTCGCGTCTTTTGCCACAGGATACGCGAGAGCGGCTCCACCCGCGCCGCCTCGCTGTTCAGCGCCCGCGCTGTCCATGCCTGCACGTGCTCCGCCGAAAGGGGGTGCACCGACATCCTCGACACCCTCGCCCCGCTCTCCTCGACCGACGCCACGAGCCTCCACAGCGGGTGCTCGGGGGGCGCCTCGTTGTCGCGGTACGCCGCGATCAAGAGGAGCTCTCTTCGCTCTGCGTCGGTCAGCAGCGTCCTCAGGATCTCCAGCGTGGCGCTGTCGGCCCACTGCATGTCGTCGAGGAACATCACGAGCGGCGCGTTCGGCGTCGTGACCGCCCGCACGAAGTTCAGCCAGGTCAGCCGCTGGCGGGCGAGCACCTGCTCGCCGTGCACCGGCGGCACCGGCGCGAGCTTGCCCATGATCAGGTCGAGCTCCGGCACCACGTCGGCGATGAGCCGGGCGTTGTCCCCCACGTCGGCCCTGATCCGCTCCTGCCACGCCGTCAGCGTCGGCTTCGGGCTCGCCAGCCACTGCTGCATCAGCGCCCCGAACGCTTGCGCCATGGCCGCGTAGGGCGTCGACCGCGCGAGCTGGTCGTGCTTGCCCGAGATCAGGAGCCCGCGCCCCGCGCGCGCGATGTCCCGGTAGACGGTCCGCACGAGCGCCGTCTTGCCGATGCCGGACGGGCCGCCGATGAGCACGAGCTCCGCCGCGCCCTCGGCGGCGCGGGCGAAGGCCGCGCCCAGCAGATCGCGCTCATGCTCTCGCCCGACGAGGACGTCCGGCAGCCGCAGCTTCTGCGAGAAATCCTTGTCCCCGAGCGTGAAGCGCTCCACCGCGCCGCGCTCGCGCCACATGCGCAGCGCTCGCTCCAGGTCTTCCGCTGCGCCCTTGGCCGTCTGGTACCGCCGGTCAGGGTTCTTCGCGAGCAGCCTGGACACGATCGCCGCGAGGCCCGGAGGCACATCGGGGACGACCTCGTCGAGGGACGGCGGCTCCTTGGCCAGGTGCGCGTGCACCAGCGAGAGCGGGTCGCGCTCGGTGAACGGTAGCCGCCCTGAGAGCGCCTCGAAGAGCGTCACTCCGAGCGAGTACAGGTCGGTGCGGGGATCGAGCGCTCGCGCTGTGCGGCCCGTCTGCTCGGGCGACATGTACGCCAGTGTCCCCTCGAGCCCTTCGGGGATGCTCGCCGCCGTCGCCTCCAGCGGCAGCGACGAGGCGATGCCGAAGTCGAGCAGCTTGATCTGCGCGTACGCCGCGTCGACCAGCACGTTCTGTGGTTTGATATCCTTGTGCGTTATGCCGGCCGCATGCACGGCCTCGAGGGCTCGAGCGAGGAGCGCTCCCAGCCTCAGCACCGCTTCCACCGGCAAGCGCCCGCGCTCGGCGAGCTCTAGATCCAGCGACCGGAGGCCGGGGTCCTCGATCACCAGCGCGGCCGTGCCGCCCCGCTGCAGGAGCTCCCGTGCCCGCGCTACCCCTGACACCTCTCCAAGCTGTGTCAGGATGTGATGCTCATGCAGGATGCGCCCCGTCACGCGCGAGCTCGGCGCGGCCGCCGCGGGGAGCTTGAGCACCACCCTGTCGCCGGAGGGACGATGGACCGCGCGACACACGCGGGTCTCGGCCCCTTCGTGCATCACGTCCCCCACAACGTAGTCTCTCAGATCCATCCCGGTTCAGCTCCTCTTCGGGTCCGGCGGAGACGCCCGGCGAACGACGGAATTCTCCGGTACTTCAGAGCTCGGGCCTGTGCCGGCGGCGGCCGCGTGTCCGCAGCGCGTGCTCCACGCCCGACTGCAGGGTGGCCTTCGTCACGAGCTGATCGAGCTGCAGGTCGAGCGCCACGAGCGTTTGCGCCACCTCTGCGCGGATGCCCGTGACGATCGTCCGTGTGCCGAGGAGCGAGAGCCCCATCGCCGCTTGCACGAGCATGCGAGCAACCGTCTCATCTACTGCTTTTATGCCGGTGATGTCAATGATGAGAGTGTCCGCCGTGCGCTCGCTCGCTCCGCGCAGCGCTGTCTCGACCGCTTGTCCGGCACGCTCGACGTCCACCGTGCCGATGAGGGGCATCACGAGGACGCCATCGATCATCGGAATGAGCGGAGCGGAGAGCTCGAGGAGCCGCTCCCGCTGGGCCGCGATGATCTGCTCTTGCAGCGCCGCCCTGGCCGCCTCGGCGCGCTCGCTCTGCACCAGCTGCTGCGAGAGCCGCTCGTTCGTGTCGCGCAGCATCTGCACGGCCTGCGCCAGCGCCTCCTCCGCCTTGGCGCGCTCCCGGATCTCCTCCGTGAGCCTCGTATTCCGCTCCTCAAGAGCCCGCGTTGCGCGCCGGAGCGAGATCTGGGTGTGCACCCGCGCCAGGAGCTCGGTCTTCTCGAACGGCTTTGTCACATAGTCGACGGCGCCCACCCGGAAGCCCTGGATCCTGAACCTCGCTTCGGCGAGCGCCGTCATGAAGATGACGGGGATGCTCTGCGTCGCCGGATCGGCCTTGATCCGCCGGCACGTCTCGAACCCGCTGAGGCCGGGCATCAGAGCGTCGAGCAAGACGAGGTCCGGCTGGACCCGGCTGGCCAGCTCGATCGCCTCCTCACCGTCGCGCGCGACGGCGACCTCCAGGCCATCAGAAATGAGCGCGCTCGACAGCACGGCCAGGTTGTCGGCGCTATCGTCCACGATGAGGACGAGCCCAGAGAGCGGAGCTTCTTGCGCTTGCATGGGATTCTGCAGGCTCAGCACGATCGAGCGAGCCTCGTGCGCCCGGTCGGCGTGCCCCGGCGGATAGCGAGCGAGCAAATGCGTACACGGTGAGCTGGCGGCCCCGTCACAAGAAACATTCCACCTTCTCTTCTTCGGTTCGTACCACGGGCTGTTCAGCCTTAACATACCTTTTGTAGGCGGAAGCGGAGAGGGTCGGAGGGTGGGCGGAGAGGGTGGGCTGAGCCACACAGGTCCTCCCTTTCATCTACGTACGCATGAGTACGCACGAGATGGGCGCTTTCCGCATCGTTCCGAGGTCCCGTGTCGGCTCGCCTCACTCGCTTTCCTTCGCAGGGAGTCCTCCGCTTTTTTCGGCGCTCACGCTCCATCCCCATCTCCAGCCGCTGGAGCTCTCACGCTCGGGCGCCCTGAGCGCTGCCGGTCGCTGGCGCCCTGAGCGCTGCCGGCCGCTGGTCTGTGCTCCTGCCCGCCTGGGGGCGCCTCGCGAGATGAATGTACGCGCGCGTCGGCGCACCTAGCGCATCGTGGCCTGCGCTCCTCCCGCGTCCAGAACCAGGGAAGCGCTCGGGGAACCCGTCGTTCGTACCCGGAAGGGAAAGGTGGAGCACGTGAGACACGGAGGTGCTCGGCTGTGGCAGGGGCTAAGAGGGGCTGCGATGCTCGGGATGGCGATGACCGTCGGCTGCACGACCGGGGGCGGTGGTGGCCAGGGGGGCGCGGGGGGAGAGCCGGCGACCGGCGGTGGCGGCGGGCAAGGAGGCGCGGGGGGAGAGCCGGCGACCGGTGGCGGAGGCCAGGGGGGCGCGGGGGGAGAGTTGGCGACCGGTGGCGGAGGCCAGGCAGGCGCGGGGGGAGAGCCGGCGACCGGGGGCGGAGGCCAGGGAGGCGCGGGGGGAGAGCCGGCGACCGGGGGCGGAGGCCAGGGAGGCGCGGGGGGAGAGCCGGCGACCGGGGGCGGCGGTGGCAGCACAGCGAGTTGCGAGCCGGGGTCGCATCTGAGCTGCTATTCGGGGCTTCCGGGAACGCAAGGCGTAGGGCTCTGCACCGCCGGTGCTCAAACCTGCCTGCCCGACGGATCCGGCTATGGCCCGTGCACCGGCGAGGTCACGCCGTCGGTCGAAGACTGCGCCACGGACGCCGACGAGGACTGCGACGGCTCGGGGCAATGCTCGCCTCCACCGCTGTGGTCCGCCGCTCTGGGCGGCGCTGGAGGTGACGCCGCCTACGGCGTCGCAACGGACGCCGCGGGCAACCTCTATGTGACGGGCGCGTTCGAGGGGACGGTCGATTTCGGGGCGGGGCCGCTCGTGAGCGCAGGATCTACGGATGTGTTCGTGCTCAAGCTCGACCCGGCAGGCCATGCGATATGGAGCAAACGATTCGGCAGCATCCCCTACGGGGAAGCAGGAACCAAGATCGCGCTCGACGCGAGCGGCAATATCTTCCTCGGCGGAAACTATGGCGGCGCCCTCTTCGACGGGCTGCCGCGGCCTGTCGACTTCGGAGGCGGCCCGCTCCCCTGGGTCAGTGACTCCTCGCGGAACGCCGTCTTCTTCGTCAAGCTCGATCCGGACGGGAACCACCTCTTCAGCCGCGGATACATCACCGGTAGCTCCGCGCTCTCGATCAACCTGCGAGGCATCGCGGTGGGCGCCGCGGGCACCTCCGCTGCGCTGTTCGTCTACCCGAGCTCCGTCGACACCGACATGACCGTGAGGACATTCGATGCGGCGGGCGAGTACATGTGGGGTTTCTCCCATCGGAGCTTCGAAAGTCTAGGCGGGATCGCCATGGATAGCGCCGGCAACGTCCTGGCGGCCATGGGGCACGCGGACGGCCAAGGGCTATGTCCCTGCGCCTACTATTTCCATGTCGAGAAGCGAGCCCCTACGGGCACGCTGCTCTGGCGAAAGCTCCTGTCCGGACCGGCGCCATTCTCGGACGATGGAGGAGAGGCAAAGGACGTCGCCGTCGACCCCGAGGACAATGTCCTTGTCGTGGGCCGCAGCCTGGGAAATCTGGATCTCGGCGGTGGGCCAATCCCTGCCAATACGCACTTCGTGGTGAAGCTGAGCCCGCTCGGCGACTACCTCTGGCATCGAGAGGCGCCGAGCGACGCCGTGGTCACGGACTCCGCCGGCAACATCATCACCCTGCGAGGACAGTCCCTCGTCAAATTCGATGCTTCCGGCGCGGAGCTCTGGCGCCGCAAGTCAGCGGACACGCGCGCCACGATACGAGGCATGACGACGTATCGCGACGGCCGTATCGCGCTTGTCGGCGACTTCATGGGCACAGCCGACTTCGGCTCCGGTCCGTTCGACGCGGCGGGCAAAGATGGCTTTGCCGCGGTCCTGGCTCCCTGACGCACGCGAGCGCGCCTGCGCCAGGGGGTGACGACCGCACCGGCGCCATTGCTTCCCGCGCCCCGGGGCGGCGGCTGTTCGCGTGACGCCGCCCGGGGGCCGTCCCCGCGCGGCGCCACGCGAGCACCCGCCGGGGCCCGTGAGCCCCAGCGGGCCGCGCGGCGGGGGTCTGCGCATGGCGGCCGATGACCGGATCGGCCAGATCTCCGCCTTCCGCCCCGCGGCTCCCGCACATCCCGCGAAAGCCTGGACAGTCACGCGAGCGCCGAGGCGCGCTCGGGCCGCTCCAGGCGCCGGGCGGCGGGGTGAGGGGCCTCGCGAAGGGGCGCGCTTCGCGACGAAGTAGGTTAGAGTGCGCGCCATGCCTGATTTCGCCAAGCTCGCCGCCGCGGCCTCGATCGCCCGCGGCCTCGCCATGGACGCCGTCCACGCCTGCTCATCCGGTCACCTCGGCCTACCGCTGGGGGCCGCCGAGATC
Source organism: Sorangium sp. So ce693 (assembly GCF_051521375.1). Lineage (NCBI taxonomy): Bacteria > Pseudomonadati > Myxococcota > Polyangiales > Polyangiaceae > Sorangium > Sorangium sp. So ce693. Next base: position 5,990,424 of record NZ_CP150347.1, on the reverse strand, counting down.
GGGGCCGCGCTCTACGGCGACCTCCTCCGCCACGATCCGAGCGAACCGCACTGGTTGAACCGCGATCGTTTCGTCCTGTCCGCAGGCCACGGCAGCATGTTCCTCTACGCCTGGCTGCACCTCTCCGGCTATCCGGTGTCGCTCGACGACGTCCGGCGCTTCCGGCAGTGGGAGTCGAAGACGCCCGGCCACCCGGAGTACCATTACACCGAGGGTGTCGAGGCGACGACGGGCCCGCTCGGCCAGGGCGTGGGCAACGCCGTCGGGCACGCGGTGGCCGCCAAGATGCTGGCCGCGCGTTACAACACGCCGGAGCACACGATCTTCGATCTCCAGGTCTACTGCCTCGCCGGCGACGGCTGCCTCCAGGAGGGCGTGGCCGCCGAGGCGGCCTCCTTCGCGGGGCATTTCAAGCTCGACAACCTGATCCTCATCTACGACGCCAACGACGTCACCCTCGACGCGATGGCCATCAAGACCCAGAGCGAGGACACGGCCAAGCGCTTCGAGGCCTACGGCTTCGAGGTGCTCCACATCGAGCAGGGCAACGATCTGGAGGCCGTCCACCGGGTGCTCGGCCAGGCGCGGGCGTCGAAGAGCGGAAAGCCGAAGTTCGTCGTCGCCCACACCCTCATCGGCAAGGGGATCCCGGAGGTCGCCGGCACGCAGAAGGCGCACGGCGAGGGCGGCGCCAAGTTCGTGGATCAGGCCCGCAAGAACCTGGGGCTGCCCGCGGAGCACTTCTACGTCAGCGAGGAAGTGAAGCAGTTCTTCGCGACGCGCAAGGAAGAGCTCGCCAAGGTGCGCGGGGCGTGGGAGGCGACCTTCCAGGCCTGGCGCGCGAAGAACCCGGAGCTCGCCCGCCAGCTCGACGACGGCCTCGCGAAGAAGCTCCCGGCGGACCTCGACGCGCGCGTCCCCGCCTTCGCCGCCGGCACCAAGGTCGCCACGCGCAAGGCCGGCGAGACCGTGCTGCAGGCGGTCGCCGAGGCGGTGCCCGCGCTCATCGGGTCGAGCGCCGACCTCTACGGCTCGACGTTCAACTACATCGCCTCGAGCACCGACTTCGATCCGGAGCACCTCGGCGGTCGGAACATCCGCGCCGGCATCCGCGAGCACGGCATGGGGGCGATCATGAACGGCATCGCGTACCACGGCGGCCTGCGGCCGAGCGGCGCGACGTTCCTCGTGTTCGCGGACTACCTGCGGCCGAGCGTCCGCCTCGCAGCGCTGTCGCACCTGCCGGTCATCTACATCTTCACGCACGACTCGGTGGGCGTGGGCGAGGACGGGCCGACGCACCAGCCCGTGGAGACCGTCGCCGGGCTGCGCGCCATCGTCGATCTGGACGTCATCCGGCCGGCGGACGCCGAGGAGACGGCCGGCGCCTGGATCTCCGCGCTGGAGCGCAACGACGGCCCGACGGTCCTCGCGCTCACGCGCCAGGCCGTCCCGCTGCTCCCGGGCGACGCCGCCGCGAAGCGCGAGGGCGTCCGGCGCGGCGCCTATGTCCTCGTCAAGGAGACGGCGGCGCTCGAGACCATCCTGATCGCGACGGGCAGCGAGGTGCAGCACGCGGTCGAGGCCGCGAAGCGGATCGGGCCCGGCGTCCGCGTCGTCTCGATGCCCTGCGTGGAGCGGTTCGCGCGCCAGGATCACGCCTACCGCGAGGCCGTGCTGCCCGCCGCGTGCACGCGGCGCGTGTCCATCGAGGCGGGCGTCACCTTCGGCTGGCACCGGTGGGTCGGCTTCAAGGGGATCGCCCTGGGGATCGACCGCTTCGGTACGAGCGCCCCCGGCGACATCGTGATGGATCGGCTGGGCATGAATGCCCAGGCGGTGGTGCAGGCGGTGCAGGACCTCGTGCCCTGACCTCCTGAAGCAGCGAAAGACCGCCGGGAACGCCGAGAAGCGACATGCCTCGGCGCTCCCGGCGCGGTCTCCGTCTCCCGTTCCGCTGCCGGCCGGCCGGCGCTATAGTCTGCCGCGGTGCGCTGCCCGCTCTGCACTTCGCCGCTCGCCTATATCCATGGCCACGCCACCTGCGTGAACAGCCGTTGCCCCATGTTCGGCGCCAACCAGGCCGAGTGCTGCACCGGCGAGACCGCGGAGAGCTGCCCTGCCGCGGCCGACGGCGGCGCGGCGCCGCGGCCATCCTACGGGACACCGGGGCGACGCGCGCGATGACGCGGGCGCTGGTCGTTCACGAAGGCCGGGTGAGGGACGAGAGCGCTGGACGCCGCCCCCCGCCGAGCTAAAAGCCGGCCGTGCCGTCGGGCGACCTGATCTCGCAGCTCCTGGCCCTCTTCGCGGTGCTCGGGGTCGGCGTGCTGCTGCGGGCGCTGGGCCGGGCCGGCCAGGCGGACGCCGCCGTGCTGCACCGGCTGGTCATCGACGTCACCACGCCCGCGCTGATCGTCACCGTGCTCCGCCGCTCGGGCATCGGTGACGGCGCGTGGGGCGCGGTCGCCGCGTCGACGGTCGCGCTCTTCGCGTGCGCCCTCGCGGGGGTCGCGGTGGCGCGGGCGCTCGGGCTGCCTCGCGCCGCGCAGGGCGCCGCCGGCCTCGTCGGCAGCTTCTCCAACACCGGCTTCCTCGGCGTCCCCGTCGTGCTGGCCCTCTACGGCGACGCGGGCGGCGCGGCGGGGACGGCGATCCTCGTCGACAGCATCGTCACGGCGTTCCTCCTGTGGACCTTCGGCGTCGCGCTCGCCGCGCGCATGGGCGGGGGCGGCGGCGGGGGTGGGCGGGGCCTGCTCGCGGTGCTCCTGCACCCCAACGTGCTGTCGATCGCCGTCGGGCTCACGCTCCACGCGGCGCCGATCCCGCTGCCTGTGTGGTTGGAGCACGCGCTCGGCGCGCTCGGGAGCGCGACCCCGACGCTCGTGTTTCTCGCGCTGGGCCTCAGCCTCGACCTTGCCTCGCTCCGCGGCCGCGTGCGTCCGCTCGCAGCCGTCGCCGCCGTGAAGCTGCTCCTTTCGCCCGCGGTCGCGCTCGGCGCCGCGGTCGCGCTCGGCCTGAAGCGGCCCACCTCCGAGGTGGCGGTGCTGCAGTCCGCCATGCCGACGTCCATGGTGTCCGTGATCGTCGCCGCGCGGTACGGCTGCGACGGCCAGTTCGCCGCGGCCACCGCGGTCGTGACCACGCTCGGCGCGCTGGCGAGCCTGCCGATCGTGATCGAGGTGCTGCGCCGGATCGTCCCGTAGCGCGCCCTCCGCTTCCCCGCTCATCAGGCACCGATCTCTGGAGCATGCCTGTCGCAAACGAGACGAAATTCCATACCGCCACCGCGCGTCCATGAGCTTTGAAGATCGGCTCGAGGGGCCCCGCCAGGTGCAGGCGAGTTTTCGCTGTGCCTACATCAGGCGCGAGCGAGCTACCTGACGCGACCTCATTCGACGCAGAGCGCAGGTCCCGCGCAGGTGTGAGCGCCACCACGCGCCCAATCGCTGAAAGCCGAGCTCAGCAAATCGGCTTGGCAATGCTGGACGGAACATGTAAGTGTCCAGCGTGTAATAGTGAATGTACACGATCTGAGCGCGATGGCCACTCGCGAGTTGAAAGGGTAGATCCGATGATCCCGCGGGGCATGGACATCGAGGGACTGCAGGCGGAGCTGGAGCGGCTCCGCTGCGAGGTCAAGGCGCTGGAGCAGCGCGCCCAGGCCGCGGAGGCGCAGGCGGCGCTGTATCAGGGCGTCTTCGAGCACCTGCCGGTCCCGTCGGCCCTCTACGGCGCCGACGGCGTACTTGTGGACATCAACCGGCGGAACCGCGAGATACTGGCCGTGCCGTCGAAGGAGGCCATGGTCGGCAAGCATAATATGTACGAGGACCCTGTCGCCATGGCGGGCGGATACACTGCCCACTTCGATCAGGTGATCCGGAGCGGCGGAGGCGTGATCATGGCGCCGACCGCGTACAACACGGCCGACGCCGGCCTCGAGCGCACCGAGGACCGCACCGTCTGGACCGAGACCAGGATGTCGGCGGCCGACGTGGGCGACGCGCGCTACGTGATCGGGATCAACCTCGACGTGACCGACAGGATGCGCGCCCAACAGGCGTACCAGGACAGCACGGCGTTCGTCACCGCAATCGTGGAGCACGCGCCCAGCGCCGTGTACGTCAAGGATCTGAACGGCCGCTATGCGCTCGTCAACAGGCACTTCGAGCGGCTCATGGGCCTCTCCCGCGACGCGGTGCTCGGGCGCGCCGATCGCGACGTCATGCCCTCGGAGCTCGCCGAGGCTTTTGCGCAGTCGGAGCGGCAGGTCATCGCGACGGAGGCGCCGGTTGTCAAGGAGGAGCAGCTCCTGCTCGAGGGCCGCGTCCATTCCTTCGTGACAAACAGGTTCCCGCTGCTGGATTCACGAGGCACGCTGCATGCGGTGTGCGGCATCTCCGTGGAGGTCACCGAAAGCCGTGCGGCCGAGGCCGAGGCTCAGCGGCTTCAGGACGAGATCATCCACCTGCAGGAGGCCAGGCTGCGCGCCCTCTCCACGCCGCTGCTGCCGATCGCGCGCGGCGTGGTGGTGATGCCGCTCATCGGCAACATCGATGCGCCGCGGGCTCAGCAGGTGCTCGAGATCCTGCTGGCGGGCATCGTCGCCCACCAGGCCTCGATGGTGATCCTCGACGTTACGGGCGTGCCGACCATCGACGCCCAGGTCGCGAGCGCGCTTGTGCGGACGGCGCGCGCGGTGAACCTGCTGGGCGCGCAGGTGCTCCTGACGGGGATCCAGCCCGCGATCGCGCGGACGCTCGTCGAGCTCGGGGCGGATCTGGGCGGGCTCCTGGTGCGGTCCACGCTCGATTCGGGCATCGCGTATGCCCTCTCGCCTCGCCCCGGGCGCGTGAGCGGGCAAGCCGCCCCGGGCGCGTGAGCGGGCAGGCCCGCGTGTCGTCGAGCGGAGGCGATCCCTTCGATGTGCGATCAGGAGCGCCCGTTGCCAGCGCCCCATGGGCGATCGCGAGCAACCCGGTACCAGCGCGCCCTCACGCCCCGACCTGGTAGACGCGCCGGTACCCTGCCTCCACGTCGGTGATCGTCACCTCGACGATCCCGTGCGAGGTGATCGCGTACTGCTCCTCGATCAGCGGCCCCTCGCTGCCCATGCGCTCGACGGTCACCCCGCCGAGCTCGGCCGCGCGATCGCGGAGCCGCCTGTCGAAGGGGAACACGACCTCGTTGAACGCCGTGATGTCGCCGTGGGGCACGCCGAGCCGGTCGAGCGCCGCGCACTCGACGAACCGGTAGCGGCCGACGTTGTGCGCCGCCCGGTACACGCGCCGCGAGACCACCGGCGCCTCGTGGCTCGACGGGATGCGCGCCTCCCGGTCGAAGATCGGGTCGAAGACCACCTCGTCCCCGCCGCTGCCCTCCCGGAACACCCCGAAGTGGCGCGAGAGACGGTCGGAGAGCTCGAAGCCCGCGTCCTCGTCGACGGCGATGGCCAGGCCGATCGCGATCGCCGCCGAGGGGTAGGGGGAGCGATGGACGCGGCGCCCGAAGCGCTCGCGCAGCGTCCGCGCGACGACGGGCAGCGAGCTCGCGCCGCCGACCACGTAGATCCCCGCGATGTCGGCGAGCGCCTCGCCCGCGCCGGCGTCGAGGCGCGCGATCACCGGCTGCATCGCCGCGATGGTCGACTCCACGAGGGGCACGCACCGGTCGTAGTAGTCGGAGGTCGCGATCGTCACCTCGCGGGCGGGCGAGAGGTCGCCCAGGCAGGCCTCCAGGTCGATCACGATGCGCCGGGAGTTCGGGTTGAGCCGCTCCTTCGCCTCGCGGCACTGGTCCGCGAGCGCCGCGAGCGCGCGCGCCGGCAGGCCCTCGCGCTCGATCTTGCCGGCGTCGAGCGCCATCGAGGCCAGCGCGGCGTCGAAGTCGTCGCCGCCGAGGTGGTTCAGGCCCGCGGTCGTCACGGCGTCGTGGCTGCGCCCGGTCATGTGGACGAGCGACGCGTCGAACGTCCCGCCGCCGAGGTCGTAGACGACGATGTGCTCGCGCTTCGACGTGATGGTGCTGCGGTGGCGGTGCGTGTACTCGAAGCCGGCGGCCGACGGCTCGTTCAGGAGCGCGATGACCTCGAAGCCGGCGCGGCGGAACGCGTCGAGCGTCACGAACCGCTGCGACCCGTGCGCGTTGGCCGGGGTCGCCACGACCGAGATGAGGCGCCCGTCGTCGTCTTTCTTGGGCCGGTTCGACCGGTTCAGCACGGCGTCGCGGAGCGACCGCAGGAACAGGGTCAAGAGATCGAGCACCCGGAGCTTCGTCCCGCCGATCTCGACCTCGACGTCGGGCGACGCGCGCGGGCCGGAGAGCACGCGCTTGAACGACCGGAGCACCGTCCACTCGGGGTCCGAGGCGACCGCGAGGGCGTCGAAGCCGAACCGGAGCTCCCCCCGCCGCTCGGCGGCCACGGAGGGGTAGAAATCCACGGTGTCCCCCGCCGCGTCCTGGAAGCTGACGACAGGGTAGTTCCCGCGATCGCAGCACGCGACCACGGTCCGTGTGGTTCCGAAATCGATCCCGAGGCGCAAGGTGGGGTCTCCTCCGGCCCCATGCTGCCACATCCGGCCGCCCGCGGTGAAACTCTGCGAGGTCAGTCGGCTTCTAGCTCGAAGGCTCCGTCGTAGATGGCATCGACCGAGACCTGCGCGCCGTTCGCCAGGGAGATCGTGTCGCCACGCTCGAGCACGCGATACCGCCAGGAGCCGTCCCCCTCGCGTCGATAGTGCTCGATACGCACGTGCCATGGTGAGACGAGAAGGTAGTCCGTCAGGCAGGGGAGGCGCTGGTACCCCTCCCACTTCTCGCCCCGATCGAAGGCCTCGGTGCTGCGCGAGAGCACCTCCACGATGGCAGTTGGGTTCGAGAGGACGTCGCCGGTGCCTGGCTCGGTCTGCACGCCGCCGCACACGACGACGGCATCCGCGTAAACGTAGCGCTCTCCCTGCTTGGCCGAGATCCGTTGATCGGACGAGAGCACGTGGCACCCCTTGCCGCGCACGGCCGCGCGGAGCTCTGCGCCCGCGGCGGTCGACAGGAAGTTGTGCCGCGGGCTGCCGCCGGCCATCGCGAAGACCTCGCCGAGGTGGTACTCGTGCTTCGCGGGCTGCTCGCGCTCCCACGCCAGGTACTCGGCGGCGCTCATGCGTCGGCTGGCGGCGGCGTCGCCCATGGCACGCACCTTAGCGCGGCGACCGATGGCTGGCGACAGGCGAGGGAACGGCTGGAGCGCCGCCGAGCTGGCGATCGCGGTGCCGCCGCGGGCAGCGCGTGCCGCCGCAGGTCCGCGGATCCTCGTGAAGCTCAGCTCATCGGCTCGCCTTCCTCCGCGTCGGCCCAGAGCACCTCGCGCTCGTACACCCACCCGCTCGCGGACAGCTCCAGGCAGACCAGCGCGAGCTCCGCTTCATGGCCGCCGACGCAACCATCGAGCGCGTGATGCCGCTCCACGACAGCCGCCAGTCGCCGCGGGCCGTCGCCCCGCCGTGCAGCAGGTGCTCCGCGCTGCAGCTCGTCTCGGACGTGCCCCGGTGCGCGGCCGCCGAGGCGCTCCTCGACGAGCTGCTCGGCTTCTGCGCCGAAGAGCACGCGCGGGAGCGTGAATTCGTGGCTGCCGAGCCCCTTGAACACGGCGAGGATGTCCAGCACGCCGAACGCGCCTGCCGGGGGATCGAGGCGCGCGGCGTCGGCGGCCCTCCACAGATCCCGGTGTACGAGCGTCGCGAGATCGATGTCGCCTGGCTGCGGCGGCGCCTCTCCGCGCACGCGCTGGACGAGCGCCGCCCATCCGGCCCCGAAAGGGGCGCTGTCGAGCGCGCAGCCGCGCAGGTGCTCGAGGCGCATCCGCTCCGCTGGCCCCGTGTGCTCGGCCCCCTCGCGCGCCCGCTCCTCGAGGGCGTCCGGGGGCATGACGCCTTCCGGCACGGCCCACGCGAGGGCCCGCCGCGCGGGAACGTAGACGTATCGGCGCTCTCCTCGCTCGAAGAGGATCAGGTTGCGGCGCTGGTACTGCCAGAACCACTGGCTCACCCCGAGGACAGACCACGAATCGAAGAGCCCTGGAGGGTCGATGCGCACCGTATCGAGCTCGCTCGTCGTCCAGTGACGCTCCTGGGACCCGAGCATCAACGCGGTCAGCGGCGTGTCGGAGGTGCTCCATCGATCCCCCATCGGTCGAAGATAGCTGCGGACGAGGGGACGGCCAGCGTCCCCTGTTCAGCGCTTGAGCCAGTGCCCGTAGGGCGGCGGGAGGACGCGGAACGGCTGCTCCACTCCGAGCTTCTTGGCCGCGTGATAGGCCCAGTGCGGGTCGTCAAGGAGGGCGTGCGCCAGCACGATGAGGTCCGCCTGGCCCTCCTTCAAGGCTGCCTCGGCCTGCTCGGGCTCGTTGATGAACCACCCCGCGGCGACCGGCAGCTCCGCTTCCTTCCGGATGCGCCCGGCGTGCGGGAGCAAGAAGCCAGGGCCCCAGGGGATCTTCGAGAGATCGGGCACGGCGAACCCGTGGCTCGCGTCGAGGAGATCGAGGCCGGAGGCCTTGAGCCGCCTCGTCAGCTCGATCGACTCCTCGACCGTGACGCCGCCGTCCACCCAGTCCGTGATCGAGAGGCGGATCGTCAGCGGCAAGCGCTCCGGCCAGACGTTTCGCACCGCCTCGAACGTCTCGACCAGGAAGCGGATCCGGTTGTCGAACGACCCCCCGTACTCGTCGGTGCGCGCATTGGCGAGCGGCGAGTAGAAGCTGTGCGCCAGATAGCCGTGCGCGAAGTGCAGCTCGAGCCACTGATAGCCCGCCTCGCGTGCCCGCCGCGCGGCGGCGACGAAATCGCCCTTCACGCGCTCGATGTCGGCCTTCGACATCTCCCTCGGCACCTTGGGGAGGTTCGCTCCGAACGCCTTCGCCGAGGGCGCCAGCGTCTCCCATGCGCCCTCGTCCTGCGTGAGGTGATCGTCGCCCTCCCAGGGCCGGTTGGCGCTCGCCTTCCTCCCCGCGTGCGCGAGCTGGATCCCCGCGACCGCGCCCTGCTCCTTGACGAACGCGACGATCCGCTGGAGAGGCTCGATCTGCCCGTCCTCCCACAGACCGGCGTCTCCGGGGCTGATTCGGCCTTCCGGGGATACCGCCGTCGCCTCGGCGATCGCCAGGCCGACTCCGCCCCTCGCCATCGAACCCAGATGAACGAGGTGCCAGTCGGTCGCGTACCCGTTCCTGGAGGAGTACTGGCACATGGGAGAGACGACCACGCGGTTGCGCAGCGTCACGTCCTTCAAGCGAAAGGGCTCAAATAAACTCGTCACGGAGACCTCCTTGTCAAGCCGGCGCAGCTTTGCACGCCTCCGTTCCTCGCGGGATGCCTGGCGCTACTTTTTCTCGCCCTGCTTGTCGCCCGTCGCGCCGCCGCTCGCCTCCACGAGGGAAGGTGGCGGGTTCGACTGGACCGTCTTCGCGTCGCCGGGCTCGAGCGTCACCATCATGGTCCGGTTGCCGCGCTCCGGGTCCACGAACGTCACCTCGTGCGACCCGGGCGCGACCTTGCGCCCCGAGATCGGCGTCGTCCCGATGGGCTTGCCGTCCAGCAGGATCTCGGTCGGCTGCGCGGCGATCACGTCGAGCATCGGCGCGTCGTCGAGCGGCGGCTCGGGCTCCGGCTCGGGTTCGGCCGCGATCGGCGCGGGTTGCGGGGGCTCCGGCGGCGGCTTCGGGGCGCCGCCGCAGCCGGCGATGGCGAGGGTGACGAGGAAGGTGGAGGTGCGAAGCATCGACGCAACGCTAGACAGGAAACGCGCGGGAGGAAATGGCGAGCGCGATACCACGCGCGCCGAGCGCGATACCACGCGCGCCGCGCGCGACCTCACGCGGCGGCAGCCCGTGGCCAGGCGTCGCGCGACCCGGCGGATCCCCACGAAGACCGGGGGTGTGCCGCCGTCCCTCCATGCAGCCGCCGCGAGCCGGCGCCGGGAAGGAGACGCCCATCTTCGGCCCCATCATCCGCCCGGAGCGGGATGATCTCTCCCCAAAGCTGCCCGCTCGATCCCGCTGCTCGCCTTCGACGAGCAGGATCGCGCGCGGATGCGCGAGCTCGCCCAGAAGGCGCAGCTCGTCGCCTTGCCCTCATCCGCCGCCGCTGCCGTAAGGGCGGGTGAGGATCTCGAGGAAGTGCCCGTCGGGATCGGGGAAGTACACGCCGCGCCCGCCGTCATGGTGGTTGATCTCCCCGGGGTGCTGCGCCCTGGGATCGGCCCAGTACTGGATCTGGCGTTCACGGATTCGACCGAAGATCTCGTCGAACTCGGCCTCGCTGACCAGGAAGGCGAGGTGCTGGGAGCGGATCTCGCCAGGGGTGTCGATGAAGTCGAGCGTGACGTCGTTGTCGAGCCGTACCGTCAAGAAGTGCCCGAACGGCACCGGCGCCGATAGGCCCAGGATCTCGGCCAAAAAGGCGGCGGATGTCCGCTTGTCACGCGCCGGGACGATGGTGTGATTGAGCTGGACGGCCATGCTCGTTTCCTCCCTTCCGTGGGCGGTTGCCCATCTCCGGCCGATCTTGAGCGATCTCGCGGCGAGGGGCCACCTCCAGGCTGGCGCGATGACCTGGATCGAGCGGACTTTGCCGCCTCTTGGCCCTCGCCGCGGCGCGCCCGAGAGGATTGCTGGAGCCGGCGAGCGGCCTTAGGAGCCCCACCAGGATCGCGGCGCCGAAGCGCACCCCGCGCCCTCTGCGCGTCCGGGGTGGAGGGACGGTTTTACGCCGGAGCTGTCCGCGATCGAGGAGCGGCGAGAAATGGTGCGCATTCCGATGTTCGTCGTCGCCTTGCCCTGCAGCATGCTCGCGCTCACGGCGGCCTGCTCCGATCCCGCCCCGCCCACGTCGCCCGTGGCGCCGAAGCCCACCGACCCGGCGGTGGAGGAGGCCGCCCGGTTCATCGATGCGGCCGAGGCGGAGCTGCACGAACTCAGCACCTACAACAACCGCGCGGCGTGGGTGGCCGCTACGTACATCACCGTCGACACCGAGATCCTCTCGGCCGCGGCGAGCGCGAAGCTGCTCGGGGTGCAGGCCGATTACGCGAAGCGGGCCGCTCGCTACCTCGCCCTCGATCTGCCCTATGACGTCCGCCGCCGGCTCGAGCTCCTGCGAACGTCCCTCACGCTCTACGCACCCGCCGATCCCGCGAAGACGAAGGAGGTCGCGACCATCGCGTCGAGGCTGGAGGCGATGTACGGAGCGGGCAAGTACTGCCCGGCGAGCGGCCAGTGCCTCGATCTCGAGCAGCTGAGCAGGATCCTCGCGACGAGCCGCGACCCCGAGGAGCTGAAGCGGGCGTGGGTCGGCTGGCACACGGTCTCTGTCCCCATGCGCGGCGATTTCACGCGGCTCGTCCAGCTGGCGAACGAGGGCGCCCGCGAGCTCGGGTTCAAGGACACTGGCGACGCATGGCGCTCGAAATTCGAGATGCGGCCCGGCGTGCTGTCGCGGGAGGTCGATCGCCTCTGGGGGCAGGTCAAGCCGCTCTACGACGCGCTCCACTGCTACGCGCGGGGCCGGCTCGCCGCGAAGTACGGCGAGGACGTCGTCCCCGGCGCGGGCCCGATACGAGCGGATCTGCTCGGCAACATGTGGGCGCAGGACTGGAGCAACGTCTACGATCTCATGGAGCCCGAGGGCGCCGCGCCGATCTACGATCTCGACGCGGCGCTGCAGGCGAAGGGGTACACGCCGATCGAGATGGTGAAGACGGGCGAGCGCTTCTTCGTCTCGCTCGGCTTCGAGCCGCTCCCGGCCACCTTCTGGGAGCGGTCGCTCTTCGTCAAGCCGGCGGATCGCGACGTCGTCTGCCACGCGAGCGCGTGGAACATTGACGACGAGGAGGATCTGCGCATCAAGATGTGCATCGAGATCACGGCCGGCGACTTCCAGACGATCCACCACGAGCTCGGCCACAACTTCTACCAGCGGGCGTACAATCACCTGCCGCTCCTGTACCGCGACAGCCCCAACCCCGCGTTTCACGAGGCCATCGGCGACACGATCGGGCTCTCGGTCAGTCCAGAGTACCTCCAGCGGATCGGGCTCGTGGACCAGCTGCCCCCCGCCTCCAGCGACCTCTCGCTCCTCCTCCGCGAGGCCCTCGGCAAGATCGCCTTCCTGCCGTTCGCCGTCGCGGTCGACCGGTGGCGGTGGGGGGTGTTCGCGGGGGACATCCAGCCGGCGGGATACAACGAGGCCTATTGGGAGCTCCGGAAGAGGTACCAGGGGGTCGTGCCGCCGGTGCCCCGCTCCGAGTCGGACTTCGATCCTGGCGCGAAGTACCATGTGGCGGCGAGCGTCCCGTACATCCGGTACTTCTTCGCCCATATCCTCCAGTTCCAGTTCCACCGCGCGCTCTGCGAGGCAGCGGGGTACAAGGGGCCGCTCCACCGCTGCACGATCTACGGCAGCGAGAAGGCCGGCGAGCGCCTCCGGCGGATGCTGGAGATGGGGCGGAGCCGCCCTTGGCCGGATGCGCTCGAGGTGGTGACGGGATCGCGGCGAATGGACGCGGGGGCGATGCTCGACTACTTCGGGCCGCTCAAGGACTGGCTCGACCAGCAGAACCGCGGCAAGACGTGCGGGTGGTAGGCGGGGCGCGCGGGATCAGGCCTGCGGCGGCGGCAGGTAGTCCGGCGGCGGCGTGTAGAAGACAAAGCGCGTGACCGCGTGGTAGCCCATCGCTTCGTACACGGGCCGCCCCAGGTCCGTCGCGTGGAGGACGGTCCGCTGGGCGCCGGTGGCGCTCAGCGCGTCGTCGAGACAGCAGCGCATCACCGCCTCGGCGTAGCCTTTGCGCCGGTGCTCGGCTGCGGTGGCGACGAAGCCCACGTACCGGATCCCCTCCACCATGAACGTCGCCGCGCAGCAGACCGGCTGGTCGCCCACGTAGCCGACCCGCCCGAACGCCCGGTCGTCCCACAACGCCTCGTGGGCCAGGGCGGCGCGCCCGATGGGGAGCGGGAGGCTGTAAGCGGTGGAGTTGAGATCGGCGACCGCGGCGCGCGTCTCGGCGTCGCCCACGCGCCTGAGCTCCAGGCCGGCGATCTCCCGCCGCGGGGTGGGGAGCGCCTCGGCCACCATGCCCATGATCGACACCGCAGGCTGGAAGCCGAGCCCGGCCAGGAGCTCGGCGCTCGCGTCCGCGTCACCGCCGGGCGCCCAGCTGTCGGACAGCGCGAAGAACCACGGAACGCCGCCGGTCCGGGCGAGCTCGGCGCCGATGCGCGCGCGGCGCTCCAGATCCGTGCGGTTGCCGGCCGGCGAGGAGAGCGTGGCGATGTTGAGCAGAGCCATGCCCGTGCCCGAGAGGATGGCGGAGACGCCGTCCGTCTGCTCGATCCGGTGGCCGGGGAGGCAGCGGCTGAAGTGGATCCAGGCGGCCAGGAACTGCGCGTTGCACTCTGCGATCTCGTTCGGGTCGGACATGGGAGACCTCCTCTGGACGGAGATATACAGGGCCGGGCCCCCCGGCGATCGAGCTTTCGCCGTCGAGCATGGGGGCCCGAGGCGCTGCTGTGGTTTTCGGCCCGGCAGCGGCAGGGCGCTCTGGCCGGGCGGGATGACCCGATCGAGATTGGATTGACGGATCAGGGCGCTGGATGCGACGAAATCAGCCCGAAGGCGCCAATCCCAGAGGACGCGGACCGGAGAGCGGGGTTGCGCCGACGGGCGCGAGGGGGCCGAGGTCCACGCCGCTCGTCCCTGCCTCGGACGGCCTCACGGCTTGACCGACCCCAGCGTGTGGCAGTTGTTGCACGAGAAGTCGCCATTGCCGGTCGTGGGGTCGTACTGGACGCGCTGGAGCAGGCTGGCCATCTCGGGCACGACCTTCTCGAACATGAAGGTGCTCCACTCCGCGCGCTCGGGGTGCTCCGGGTCTTGCACGTACTCGAGGAACCCCTCCTCGGTGTCGGGTAGCACGGCGATCTCCGGGCTCGGCATGGCGTAGGCGCGCGTGGCCCCGTCGGCGCCATGGCACGTCGTGCAGTCCATGGTCTCGAACGCCGGGTCGTACGCCACGAACACCTCCTTCATCCGCGGCAGGACGTCGCTGTTCATGTACGTGACGCGCTGCTCGAAGCTCATGTCCTTCCACGCGGTCGGCTCCGGATCGCCGGAGTCCTCCGCGCCACCGCACGCGGCGATGAACAGGCACGCTGCCATCGAGACGCGCCTCACGACCGCGCTGCGTGTCCTCGTCCGGCGATCGGAAGGCGGCGCGTGATCCGGCTGCCCCTGCGTCGTCCTCGCGTCATTGGTGGCCGGGTCCGCGGTGATCATGGATCGCATGTCGTGTCTCCTCCTGGGTCGAGCTGGTTCGAAGCGGGTGGTCCGGACGGCACTGACCGGATGCGCCCTGGTTCTACCGTCACGACGAACGGGCGGACCCGAGATCGACACGCTCAGCGATGTTTTTTTTCTGCCGCGATCTGTCGACAACTGCTTGAAACTGCTGGGTCATGAGCGCGCCATGGCGGCGAGCCTCCACGTCGACCGGCGTCGACTGACGTCCACTGGCGCCGGCTGATATCGACTGATTTCGACCGACGCGGACAGGGGCAGGGGCAGGGATGCTCTCTTGGATCCTCTCACGAGGGCGACGCCGCGGCGCCGGGGCGGGCGTCCGGCGAGGGAGCGGAGAGGGGCGCGGACAACAGCGCCTCTGCGCACGGCGCGATCACGTCGCGCACGGCGCCCAGGTGGCAGCGCGCCCGCTCCGCCTCGGTGAGCCGGCCGTGGTCGCGCCATGCGGCGGCGTCGATCCCGGCGCGCTCGCCGAGGTGCACGCCGCGCGCCTCGGCGAGCGCCTCGTCGAACGCGCGCGCCACGGCCGCGCGCACCGGCTCGCCGCCGCGCGCCACGGCCCAGCGCACGAACGCCCACGCGAGCTCGGCGTGAGCGGCCTCGTCGGCCGCGATCCTGTCGAGCGTACGGCGCGCCTCGGGGTCGCGCGCGCGGTCCCGCTGCGCGCTGGCCAGCAGGGCGGCGAGCGTCTCGCCCACGCAGCCCTCGCGCACCGCGCTGGCCGCGGCGCCGGCGAGCGTGGGCGCGCCGAGCGCGCCGTCCATGGCCATCGCCCCCGGGCCGAGCGGCCGGCCGGCGTAGCGGCTCGCGAGCGTGAAGCACGCCCTCGCGTGCTGCAGCTCGTCCGACAGGGCGCGGTGCGCAGCGTCGATCAGGGCGGGCGGCGCGCCGAGGGCGAGCAGATCGAGCGTGAAGCGCGCGAAGGACGCGATCGAGGCGTGCTCGAGGCGCGCGTCGGCGAGCCACGCCTCCGCCAGGGCGGCGCGCGTCGCGGGATCGAGCGCGATCGGGTCGTCCGCCGCAGGATCGAGCACCCAGTCGGCGCGCGCCTCGACGCCGGCCAGGCGCGGCTCGCCGCCCACGAGGAACGGGCGGCCGCAGGCGCCGATGCCCGGGTCGTCGACGTCGTAGCAGCACTGGCCGTCCTCCAGCCGGCCGTTCTCGTAGCGCACGCAGGATACGGGGTTCGGATGGTAGTCGCTCGGGCAGGCCTCTGCGCTCCCACCCGCGCCGCCGGCCCCGCCGCCCCCGTCGCCCCCGCCGCCGGCGTTTGCCTGGATCTCTTCCGGCGAAAAGCACCTCGTCTGGACGCTGCTCTGACCGCCGGCGCCGCCCTGACCCGCAGCGCCGCCCTGACCCGCAGCGCCGCCCTGACCCGCAGCGCCGCCCTGACCCGCAGCGCCGCCCTGACCGCCCGCGCCCGTACCTGACTCCGTGCCCTCCACGGCGCCATCGAGGCAGCCGACAGCCAGCGACAGGCCGGTGAACATGCCGGCTCCCACGATGTGCATGATACGCGCGCGAAGATCTCTGGTCATGGTGCTTTGCCTCCTGCCATGTGCCGTCCCTCGGCCGGGATCGGGATGTTTCCTGATCCCCGGGACGCGGTCACGCCGCGCCGAGCGTCACCGGCACGGCCGTTGGCTTGCGGAAGAACAGGCTGGGCGCGTAGCTGGGCCGCGCCGCGGCGGCGAGGCGCAGGCCGGGGAACGCCGCGCGCAGCGCCTGCACGGCGCACCTCACCTCGATGCGCGCGAGGGGAGCGCCGATGCACGTGTGGACCCCCCAGCCGAAGCCGAGGTGCCGCCCGCGCGGGGTGGCGACGGGGCGGGTCACGTCGAACCGCTCCGGGCTCGGGAAGACCGCGGGGTCGTGGTTGGCCGCCCCGAAGAAGGCGAACGCCGTGGCGCCCGCGGGGATCTCGACGCCGCCGACGACAGCGGGCGCCGTCGCGCGCCGCGGCTCCATCTGCACGGGCGCGTCGATCCGGAGCGTCTCCTCGATCGCCGCCTGGAGCAGCGCCGCGTCGCCGCCGATGGCGTCCCAGAGCGCGGGCGCCTCGAGCAGGCGGAGCACGAGCGAGCCGATCAGGCTCGCGACGGTCTCGTAGCCGGCGAAGAACAGGACGATGATATGGGAGATCATCTCGTCGACCGACAGCGGCGCCTCGCCGTCGACCTGGGCGCCGATCAGGGCCGTGATGAGGTCGTCGGCGGGCTCGGCGCGGCGCCGCTCGATGAGAGCGGCCAGGTAGCGCTCGTAGGAGACGAACCGCCGCGCCGCCTCCACCTTTCGCGCCGTGTCGGCCGTCGGATCGTAGAGCGTGAACCGCTCGTCCTGGCAGGCCCTGAGCAGGGGCGCGTCCTCGAGCGGTATCCCGACGAGGGCGGCGCTCATCTGCAGGGGGAGCGGGAAGGCGAGCGCCTGCATCAGATCCACCGGTCCGCCGCCGAGGTCCATGGCGCGCACCAGCTCGTTTGCGGCCCGGGCGATCGCCGGCTCGAGGGAGGCGACCCTCGCCGGCGTGAACCCCTTGGAGAACAGCGCCCGCGCGCGCGTGTGCCCGGGAGGGTCGTTGTTGAAGAGCGCAGGCGGCATCTCGTAGACGCCCTGCTTGAGCTCGGCGATCACCTCCGGCGGCAGATCCGGCGGCAGGTCGAGGATGTGCGCGGAAGAGAACAGGACCGGCTCGCGGAGCACCTGCGTGAGCTCGGCGTGGCCCGTGACGAGGTAGGCGGAGAACGCCTCGCTGTAAGCGACCGGGGCCTCCCGGTGGGCCGCCTGATAGAAGGCGAGCGCGGGGTCGTCCGCATAACCCGGCGAGAAGGGCTGGAACAGCGCGCCGACCCGGCGCGCGCTCTCGCTGACCGGCGTCCCGTGAGGGGTGTTCTCGTCAAGCATCGATCCCGAGCGTACCGGCTCCGGCGAGCGAGGGAAACAGCCCGCGAGCACGGCGCCGCCTCGATCTCGACCCGGCGGTCACGCTCGGCCGGGCTTTCCCGCCGCGCGCGACCGCCTGATGGGATGGGATCCAGAGATCCTGGATGTTGTCACATCCGATGCTCGTGCCGAGGCTGTGACAGTGGATGGCGGTCTCCGACGCCAGGTCCATACGATGGATGTTCGGAGTCCGGTAACAGGTGGACTGGTCCTTGCCAACGATCAGATATGCCCACCGCCTCCCTGTCGGGGTGGGGCCCGACATCGTGCAATCGAGCCTCGTCCCTGCCACGAAGCCGTTCACGATCGCTTGCTCGGTCTCGCCGGCTTCTTCGCTGTCGCCCGACGGTCACTGGCCTCACTTCGGATATCGAGACATCTCGGCGCTCGGGGCAAAATCGTGCGACAGGGGCACGGAGAACACCGCGAGTGACAGGGAAACGAGCGACATCGACGATGGATAGGGTCGCCAGGGACACGGAGCCTGGCGACAGGACATGGAGAACGCCGCCAGGGACACGGAGTCGAACGATATGGAGGGGGAGATCTTGGCCAGGGACAACGATCGGAGCCCTGGCGACCTGCGGCGTTGGCGCCAGCGACACGGAGACCGCCGTCCGGGCCGAGGCATGGCGGGCCGGGGGCCGAGGTATGGCGGGCCAGGGACGAGGTCCGGCGTGTCAGGGACAAGACGCGACGTGCCAGGGACACCCGGGAGCGCCTTCGCCTGTCCCAGACGGCGGCCGTCACGCCGGATCGTGCGCGATCACGGGCGCCGGCGGGGGAGCGCGCCGGAAGAGGCCGCGCGCCATCGCGCGGCCCGCGCTTCACAGCACGTGGGGGAGCGGCAAGGCGATCCCGGTGAGCGGCGGCATCTGGCCGGCGCGCGCCAGGGCATCGCCGTACGCGGCGTCTCCGCTGCGGAGGTCGCCGAGCCGGCGCGGCGCGAAGCGGATGTCGTCGAAGACCGCGGTGCAGCCGTCGCCTGCCGGCGACTGGGCCGAGAAGCCGACGGCGAGCTCCGCCGTGCTGCCCAGCGAGAAGCTGCGGACGAGGTGCCATGTCGTCCCGTCGGTGGAGGCGTGGAACGCGCACACCCGCCCGAGCCGCGAGACGCGCAGCCAGACGTGATCCGCGTCGACCTCGAAGGATCGGCGGTCGTCCGACAGGCCGCGGGTCACCACGGAGACGACCGTCGGGGCGCCCTCCGGCGAGAGCTCGAAGCAGAGCTTCGCCCACGAGCGCTCGTGCGCCCAGAGGAGCAGCACGCCGGCGTCGCGCACCGCCGAGAAGCCCACCGTCACCCGCGCGCTGGCAAGGAAATCCCCGTGCGGCGTCCCGAGCAGGCGCGGCGCGTTCAGGGCGCCCCGGGTGCGCTCCGGATCGAGGAACAGGTCGGTCTTGCCGCCTGCTGTGACGGTCAGGCTCGACGCTTTCCCGGCGCTCCAGCTCCTGGGCGGTACCTCCCAGCGGAGTGGTGTGGGCCACGGCGTTAGGTGCACAGGTTCACTCACCTCGTATCCCTCCCCTGCATCGCGTCGATGGTACCGGAGTGCGCTCCTGTATTGTCGTGGAATCGTTTCGGTGTGTATGGAGGATCTCGGTTCTATGAGAATTACCGTCCTTCTGGTCTCCTGCTGCTTGGTTGGAATCCTGACGGGATGTTTGAAACCGAGGCACGGACCGCCCGAGTTCCTGCTCGGTGCGACGGCGGTTCAGACGTCGCCCGGTCGCGATGGTCATCGAAACGAGACCTCTGGCGCCGGGGTCACCGGCACCGGGTATGCGGACGCCGCGGTCGCCCTCGCCGGTGCGGCCGGGTCGACCGTCGCAAACCGCGCGGTGTACGACACGTGTTACGCGGCGTGTCCAACCGGGACGGCGTGCGACGCAGCGACGGGGATGTGTGTGCGGCAGCCGTGCGGAGGGAAGTGTCCGGCCGACTACCGCTGCAGGGTCGTCGAGGGGAAGGAAGCGTGTGTCCTCGGCGAGCCCGACCGCGGCGTGGTGTCGCCGCCGGCCGCGCCCGGGGCAGGGGAGCTCGGGCCGGGAGGGACGCCCGGGGATGCGCCGGGGCCGCGCGTGAACTGAGGAGCGGCGGCCGGCTCGATCACCGCCCTTCGATCCGCCTCATCACCTCTGTATAGACCTCGCGCCGGTCCGGACGCGCGCGGCCTAGCGCGTCCTTGAGCGCGGGGATCGCCGGGGCGCCCACGTGCCCGAGCCCCTCCGCGGCCGCGCGGCGGACGACCGCGTGCGGGTGCAGGAGCAGGCCCACGATCGCGGGGAGCGCGGGCGGCCACGGCGCAAAACAGAGGATCCGGATCGCCGAGCGGACCACGTCCGGCAGCGGATCCGAGAGGAGCGCGCACGTCGCGCGCAGGTAGGCGGCGCGATCCACCGCGTCGCGGAGCAGCCGGTGCGCGTGGAGCCGCACCCGCGGACGCCGATCGCCGAGTAGCTCCACGAGCAGCGCCGCGAGCTCCCCGTCGGGCGCCGCGGCCAGCGCCGAGAGCGCCCGGCGGGCCTGCTCCGCGTCCCCTGCGCGCGCGAGCCGCACGAGCTCGTGCCGGGACGGACCTCGGCCGCTCGCCTCGGACGCGTGCGGGTCAGGGCGCGCGCGCAGCGCCTCCAGCGCCCGCGCGTCCTCGGCCGCGCGTCCCCCTCCGGGCGGCCGGAGCGGGCCGTCGTCGAGGGAGAGCCGCCCTGCCAGATCGGCGCGCCCCTCGGCGCGGAGGCGCTCCACCACGGCCTCGAGCTCCGGCGTCCGGAGCAGCCGCTCGCCCGCGAGCAGATCGAGGTAGCCCCACGCGCCCTGCCGGAGGCGCTCCACAAGGCGAGCCGCCCGCGCGTCGGGCGCGACGCGGCGGATCGCCTGGGCCGCCGCGGCGCGTGTCGCCGGCGCGCCCGACTCCCACCACGAGAGCAGCTGCGGGAACAGGCGCTCCACTTCCGGCGGCATCAGCAGGTCCGCGAGGCGCGCCGCGCGCTCCCGGCGCGCCTCGTCGGCCGGGTCGCCCCGGAGCTCTCCCTCGGAGAGATCGAGCAGCGAGGGCGCCAGGGAGGGCAGCCCCGGGCGGTCCACGCCATCCATGTCGCCGCGCAGGTAGGCCTGCAGCGCGGCGGCGCGGGCGTCGGGCTCCGGCCACGCGAGGAGCGCGACGGCGGCCTTGCTCCGGAGCTCGGGCGCGGGCGCGGCCAGCATCGACAGGAGGCGCTCGCGGAGCGCGGCCGAGCGCGGCTGGTCGAGATCGGACGGCCGGGGCACCCGCGCGTCGCCGCGCGGCGCGGCCGCCTGCTCGGCGAGGGTCCAGGGCGGCGCGCCGATCGGCTGGAGCGCCTCCATCCAGTCGAGCAGCGCCGGCCGCGCCGCCTCGGCCGCGGCCGGGAACACCTCGGTGAGCGCGGCGAGCTGCGCGCGCGATCCGAGGCCGCCGCGCGGCTCCGCCCGGAGCGCCGCGAGCGCTGCCGGCTCCTGCGCCGCGGCACGGAGCGCAGCCCGCCACGCGGCCGCGCCCTCGGGATCCTCGCCATCACCCGCCTCGGCCGTCGCCCCGAACGCCTCGCGCAGGATCGCCGGCTCGGTCGTCCACGGATCGGCGGCGGCGCGCGCCATCGCGAGCGCCTGATCGACGTCGGCGCGCCCGAGGATCGCCCCGCACCGCCGCAGCAGCGCGAGCGGCGAACGGCGCGCCCCCGGCGCCGGCGCGAGCCCGCGCACGCGCGCCGCGACGCCGAGCGCCTCGGCGCGCGGGAGCTCGGGCGCCGCCTCCTCGAGCAGCGGGAGCAGCCCGTCGCGCAGATCGGCCGCCGCCGCGAGCCCATCGAGCAGCACCGCGGCGTGCCGGGCGAACAGGCGCGCCTCGGCGGGCGACCACGGGGCGGTGGACACGCGAGCGATCAGCCGGAGCGCCGCGTCGCGCAGCGCCGGCTCGCCCGCTGCCAGGCGGAGCCACTCCGGCGTGAGCTTCCGCAGGGCGGCGAGCCACCGCTGCGTCAGCGCCGCCTGCCGCTCGAGCAGGCGCCGCGCCGTCGCATCATCCCAACCGTCGCGGGCGAGCGCGGCAGCGAGCGCGTCCGCGGCGTCCGGGAGAGGCGCCGCGCCCGGGCGCGCTCGCTCGCGGGCGGGGAGGCCGTGCGCCTCGAGCTCCACGGCGAGCTCGTCGGCGGTCCCGGAGGCGAGGGCGATCTCGCCGTCGAGCACCCGCTCCAGCAGCCGCGCCGCCGCGGCCGAGCCCTGGCGGAGCCCGCTCCGGATCGCCTGCGCCGACAGCTTGCCGCTCAGGGCGTCGAGCAGCCGGTCGCGGGCGCGCTCGTCCTCCGCGGCCCCTGCGGCGGCGAGGATCGTCGCCTCGCAGGCCGGCCCGACGATCGACCGCAGCGCGGCCTCGAGCGCCGCGCGCAGCCCCGGGTTGTCGTGGCGGCCGAGCCAGAAGACGAGCTTCGGCACGGCCTCGGGCCCGCCCGCCCGCGCCAGCGCCTCGGCCGCCGTCTTCTTGATGCTCATGTTCGGGTGATCCAGGCACGCGGCGATGGCGGGGCACGCCCAGCGCGCCCCCATGCCCCCGAGCGCGCGCAGCGCCTGCCGCGCCGTCTGCACGTCGCCCGCGCCGGTGAGGAGCGTCAGGCTGGCCGAGAGCGCCTCGGCGCCGTCCTCGGCGAGCAGCGCGATCACGCGCTTGCGCACGTGGGGATCGCGGTGGCGGAGCAGGCGCGGGACGCGCGAGCGCGCGGCCTGACCGCGCGCCGACCGCAGCAGGTCGACGAGGAGCGCGCGCTCGCCCGCGGACACGCCGGGTCGGTCGAGGAGCTCCAGGGCCAGGCTCGCGAGCAGCGCGTCGCCGGCGGCGCGATCGCTCGCGGCGTCGAGGAGGCAGACAGGCCGGATCTTCCGGCGCTGGTGGAGCCGCCGCCCGAGGCCGCGGATCGCCTCCGCGACATCGTCCGGGATCGCCGGCTCCGCGGCTCGCGCGGGGCCCGTGTCGAGGTCGCGATCGGGCGGCTCGGCTGGCCCGCCGGGGATCCACGCCGCGGCGAGGTCCGCCGCGATCCGGAGCAGCAGATCGGCGATCGCCGGGAGGGCGCTCGCGTCGCCCGCGCGCGCGAGCGCCCTGAGCGCGTCCGCGGGCGTGCACCGCTTCACCGCGCGCTGGAGGACGGCGAGCTCCGCCGCCTCGGGCGCGCCGAGGTCGGCGGCGATCTCGGCCGGCAGGTCCCGTGGGTTCAAGCGGGCGACGAGCGCGCGCCGCTCCGCCGGATCCTCCGTCAGGTGCCAGAGCAGCGCTACGGCCCGATGGCGCTCGCCGCGGAGGTGGGGGACGATCGCCGCGTCGCCCTGGCCGAGCGCGGCCCGGAGCGCGTCCGCCGTGCGCGGGCCGCCGAGCGCGGCGAGCGCCTCCAGCGCCGCGGCGGGCGCGCGCGGCAGGGCGGCGAGCACGTCGTCCTCCGCGGCCGCGTGGCGCAGGGCGCCCAGCGCGCGCAGGAGGGGCGCGGGCGACGGCGCGTCGCGGAGCTTCTCGGCGAGCGCCTCGCCGAGCGGGAGATCCGCCGCGCCCTGCCGCGCCATGGCGACGATGATCTCGGCGCGGCGCGGCCAGCTCGCGTCGCTGCCCGGCGCCGCGGCGAGCGCCGACAGGAGCGCGCGCCGGCAGGTGAAGGCGACCGCCGCGACGTCCTCCGCGGCGATCGTGGGATCGGCGAGGGCGAGGTCGAGCAGGGCCGCCGCGTGCTCCGGGGCGGGGAAGTGCCCGCGCCGGTGCAGCGCACGCAGGCAGGCGATCGCGCTCGGGCCGAGCAGCAGCGGATCGCCCGCAGCGACGTTCAGGATGGCGCCGATGTCCTCGCGGGTCGCGTGCTCGCCGAGGAGCGTGAGCGCCCGCTGCCGGAGCCGCGGCGGCGCGTCCTCGCGCGAGACGAACGCGCGGAGCGCGGCGCCCTCGCCGTGGCGCGCCGCCGTCTCCAGCGCGGCCGCGGCCACCTCGGGGGCGCCGCCGAGGAGCTGCCCCAGGCGCGCGCCCGGGAGCGGCCCGCCGGCGAGGACGGCCCAGGGCTCGGCGAGCTCGCGCAGGGCGGCGGCGACGATCGCGGGCGCCGGCGCGTCGAGCAGCGCGGCGAGCACCGCGCGCGCCTGCTCCGGCGCGAGCAGCGCCGCATGCAGGCTGCGCCGCGTGAGGTCGAGCGCCGCGGCCGCGAGGACCGGCTCGCGGCGCGCCGCGAGCTCGGGGAGGAGCGCCTCGGGGGCGGGGATCTCGGCCGGATCGAGCGCGTGGAGCGCCTGGTAGAGGAGCTCGCCGGCGGGCTCGCCGCGGACGGCCTCCGGCCGCGTGAGGATCTCGGTCCGGAGCCACGCGACGCGAACGGCGGCGGGGAGCGAGGCCTCGCGCCACGCCGGGAGGCGCTGATCCGGGAGGGAGGGCCAGAGCTCGCGGTAAAGCCCGGCGAGGAGCAGCGCGACCTCCGGCGTCCTGTCCAGCGTGCGCGGGAGCAGCGCCGCGAGCTCTCGCCGCCCTGCGCTGCCCTCGCGCCCTGCGGCCTGGGCCATCCGCGTGAGCCCGAGGTACCGCACGCGCTCGTCCTCGTGCTTCACGAGCCGGGGGAGCATCTCCTTGCTGCAGCGCGCTTCATCGACGCGCTCGACGTGCTCGGCGAGCCACCGCACGTCCGCGCGGCGGAGCGCCGCGGCGAACGTCTCGTCCAGGTGCACCATGGCGGCGCCATCGTAGACCGGCGCGCGGCGGCGCGGCGCCGGCAAAGCGACGGCCGGCGCCTCGTCACCGAGGCCGTCGGCGCGCGGACACCGCGACCGTCAGCGCCTCGTCACCGAGGCCATCAACGCGCGGTCGCTCCGGGTCACTCCGACGGCCTGCTCCCCGTCACGGCAGCGCGCGACAGGTTCAGCAGCGCCTTCGCGCGCGAGTACGCGATGTACGGGTTGTCCGTGGAGCCGCCCAGATCGTCGGCGTCTTCCCCTGGGCCCTGCGCCCTCACCGGGAGCCAGAGGTAGTCGGGGTGCAGCTGCTTGCCGTTGATGCCGTTGACCAGGGAGGGGTTCTTGATCCACTCGCCGCCGAGCACCGCCAGCCGATCGTCGAGCTCGAGCACGTAGTGGAGCTCCACGTTCAGGACCGGGATGTTGCGCTGCGCGGGGGGCAGGAGGAGCTGCTCGGGGCTCACCTCGTCCGAGACCATCCCGTAGCGCCCGCTGACGCGGACGAAGCGCCTCGCGTACGGGTTGAACCGGTAATTGTAGCAATCCGCCCCCTGGAACCCGCCGTTACACACGAGCCGCGCTGCCTCCTGCGCGCTCACCTCCGTCATCGTGTCGATGGCGAACGAGGTGACCGGGTAGCTCCACACCTCGCGGTGCCAGGTGTAGTCGACGACGAACGCGCGCCGCGCCCGCGCGCTCGACGGCGAGCTGATGGAGCTCGCGCCCAGCCCGAGGAGGCCGGTCATGGCGATGTGCATCGTCCCGGGGTTCAGGTCGCGGCACGCCGGATCGACGGGCCTGCCGTACTGATCGCGCTGGACGAGGTCCTCCCGCGTCTCGCAGCGCCGCCCGGACACCGTGGCCGAGTCGCTGTGGTAGAGCTCGGTCATGAGCGCCTCGATGTCGGCGGTGCGGAACAGGATGCACCCCGTCTCGACCGAAGCGCACGTGGTCACCTTGCCGCCCGAGAGCTTCACGCGGATGTCGTGCTGCGGCGGCCCGCCGTCCTCGGCGACGACGTAGGCCGCCCAGCCGTTGCAGTGCCCCCACCAGTACTCCGGGGTCACCCCTTGATACAGGCCGTGGTTCTTGAGCTCCCAGTAGGTCGTCGGCCCCGCCACCTGCGTCGCCCGGGGAGCGCGCAGCCCCTCGGCTCGGCCCATCTCCAGCGCGATTGCGCCCGCGGGCGGAGCGAGCGACCGGCCCTGTCCCGCGTAGAACAGGAGATCGTACTTCTCGGCCGGCGAGAGGTTGTCTGGATCGGACGTCAGATCGCCGTAGTCCTTGACCGCGGAGTTCCACCGATCCGCGATTCCGTTCTTGTTCTGCGGCCACCACTGCGAGGCGAAGGGGCCCCCGGACTGGCCTTGCAGCAGGCTCGAGTTCAGCGCCACGTACGACCCCCTGAGCTCCGGATGCAGGCT
>NZ_CP150347.1:3865000-5957500 GCF_051521375.1 Sorangium sp. So ce693 | reverse complement strand
GGGTGGGTCCACGCGGCGGGGGCGGGCGGGCGCGCTGGAGCACCGACCGAGGTGCCATGAGGCTCCCGGAGGCTCGAGGTTTCAGGCGCGCCTTATGTGGCGCGCAACATGACGTCCCAGGTGGCATGGCCCGAAGGGAGACATGCCGGGCGGTGTTCCACGCGTAAGCTCCAGGTCCCCGCCTTGGCGGATGGCCAGCGCCCGCCCGCCCCCGCCGCGTGGACCCACCCGCCGGCGCGGCTGGAACGATCTGTTGCGCCGCCTCCCGCCGCGAGGGATGGCTCTTGCATACAAGCGCTCCCCGCTCAGGCAGGGACCGCGCAAGCGCCGCCGATGGCCAAGAGACGCCCCCCCGCACCCGATCCGCTCGACCGCTTCCACCCCGCCACCCAGGCGTGGTTCCGCGCGGCTTTCGACGCGCCCACGCCCGCTCAGGTGCAGGGCTTCCCCCCCATCCTCGACGGCGCCTCCACCCTGCTGCTCGCGCCGACGGGCTCGGGCAAGACGCTCGCCGCGTTCCTTGCGGCCATCGACCGGCTCATGGCATCGCCCGAGCCCGAGGCCGCCGAGCGCTGCCGCGTCGTCTACGTATCGCCCCTCAAGGCGCTCGCGATCGACGTCGAGCGCAACCTGCGCGCGCCGCTCGCCGGCATCGCCGCCGCCGCCGAGCGCCTCGGCCTGCCCTACCGCGTCCCCCAGGTCGGCGTGCGCTCCGGCGATACAAAGCCCGAGGATCGTGCGCGGCTCGCCAAGAAGCCGCCGGACATCCTCATCACCACCCCGGAGTCGCTCTACCTCCTGCTCACCGCCGCCGCGCGCGACCGGCTGCGCGCCGTCGAGACCGTCATCATCGACGAGATCCACGCGCTCGTCGCGACGAAGCGCGGGGCGCACCTGGCCCTGTCCCTCGAGCGGCTCGAGGCGCTCCGCTCCGCGCCGCGGCCCATGCAGCGCATCGGGCTGTCCGCCACGCAGCGGCCGCTCGACGAGGTCGCGCGGCTGCTCGGCGGCGGCGAGACCGACGGCGCCGGCGGGCGCTTCGCGCCGCGGCCGGTGACCCTCGTCGACGCGAGCGCCCCCAAGGCCCTGGAGCTCCGCATCGAGGTGCCCGTCGAGGACATGACCAAGCTCGGCGAGGCCGCCCGCGCGGGCGACGGCCCGAGGGGGGCGCCCGCCGAGCCGGCGCAGCGCTCGATCTGGCCGAGCATCCACCCGCGCCTCGTCGAGCTCGTCCGCGCCCACCGCACCACGATGATCTTCGTGAACAGCCGGCGCCTCGCCGAGCGCCTCGCCGCGGCGCTCAACGACACCGCCGGCGCCGAGATCGCGCTCGCGCACCACGGATCGATCGCCCGCGAGCAGCGGCAGCAGATCGAGGAGCGGCTCAAGGCGGGCCTCCTGCCGTGCATCGTCGCGACCTCGTCGCTGGAGCTCGGCCTCGATCTCGGCTCCGTCGACCTCGTGATCCAGCTCGAGGCGCCGCCGTCGGTCGCCGCCGGGCTCCAGCGCGTCGGGCGCGCAGGGCACGAGGTCTCCGGCACGTCGCGCGGCGTCGTCTTCCCGAAGCACCGCGGCGACCTGCTCGCGTGCGCCGCGGCCGCGTCCCGCATGCGCGAAGGCAAGGTCGAGGCGACCCTGTACCCGAGGAACCCGCTCGACGTCCTCGCCCAGCAGATCGTCGCCATCGCCTCGATGGACACGCTCCACGTCGACGCGCTCTTCTCGCTCGTGCGCCGGGCGGCGCCCTTCGCCGAGCTGCCCCGCGCGAGCTTCGAGGGCGTGCTCGACATGCTCTCCGGCCGCTACCCCTCCGACGAGTTCGCCGAGCTCCGGCCCCGCATCGTCTGGGACCGGGTGGGCGGCGCCGTGCGCGCCAGGAAGGGCGCGAAGCGCCTCGCCGTCGTGAACGCCGGCACCATCCCCGACCGCGGCCTCTACGGCGTCTTCCTGGACACCGGCGGCGACGCAGCGCGCCCCGGCCGGCGCGTCGGGGAGCTCGACGAGGAGATGGTCTTCGAGGCCCGCGAGGGCGAGGTCTTCCTCCTCGGCGCCTCCTCGTGGCGCATCACCGACATCACCCACGACCGCGTCCTCGTCGTCCCCGCCCCGGGCGAGCCGGGCAAGATGCCGTTCTGGCGCGGCGACCAGGCCGGGCGCAACGCCGAGCTGGGCGCCTCCATCGGCGCCCTCGCGCGGCGCCTCGCCGCGCTGACCGACGGCGAGGCCGAGCGCGCGCTCGCGGACGAGCTCGGCCTCGACGAGCGCGCGGCCTCGAACCTCGTCCGGTACGTGCGCGACCAGGCCGCGGCCACGGGCGACGTCCCGAGCGACCGCACCCTCGTGATCGAGCGGTTCGTCGACGAGGTCGGCGACCACCGCATCTGCCTCCTCTCGCCGTTCGGCGGCCGCGTCCACGCGCCGCTCGCGACCTGCATCGCCGAGCGGTGCCGCCTCGAGCTCGGCCTCGCCGTCGACACCGTGTGGACCGACGACGGCATCGTCCTGCGGCTGCCCGAGTCGGAGTCGCCCCCCGACGCGAAGCAGCTCCTGCCGCAGGCCGACCAGGTGGAGGATCTGCTCGTCCGCGCCCTCGGCGACACCGCCCTCTTCGCCTCGCGCTTCCGCGAGTGCGCGGGCCGGGCGCTGCTCCTGCCGCGCAAGTTCCCCGGCAAGCGCTCGCCGCTCTGGGCCCAGCGCAAGCGCGCCGCCGACCTGCTCGCCGTCGCGTCGCGCTACGGCTCGTTCCCGATCCTGCTCGAGACCTACCGCGAGTGCCTGCGCGACGTCTTCGACCTCACGGCGCTCGAGGATCTCCTCCGGCAGATCGCCGCCCGGAAGGTCCGCGTCGTCACGGTCGACGTCCGCGCGCCCTCGCCGTTCGCGGCCACGCTGCTCTTCACCTACGCCGGCAACTTCATCTACGAGGGCGATCTGCCGCTCGCCGAGCGAAGGGCGCAGGTGCTCACCATCGATCACAGCCGCCTGCGCGAGCTGCTCGGCGAGGCCGAGCTGCGCGAGCTGTTCGACGCGGACGCCGTGCTGGCCCTCGAGGCGTCGCTCCAGCGCCTCGACGGCCGAGCGCCGCTCAAGCACGAGGACCAGGCGCACGATCTCCTGCTCTCGCTCGGCGACCTCACGCGCGACGAGATCGCCCGGCGCGCGGTCGGCCCGGACGCCCCACCCGACGCGGCCCGCGAGCGCGCCGACGCGTGGGTCGACGAGCTCGTCCGGGATCGGCGCGCCATCGAGGTCCAGATCGGCGGCGAGCGCCGCGTCGCCGCCGCCGAGGACGCGGGCCGGCTGCGTGACGCCCTCGGCGTGGTGCCGCCCCTTGGCCTCCCGATCGCGTTCCTCGAGCCCGTCGCCGACCCGCTCGGCGAGCTCGTCGCCCGCTACGCGCGCACGCACGGGCCCTTCCGCGCCGACGACGTGGCCCGGCGCTTCGGCCTCGGCCCTGCGCCGGTGCTGGCCGCGCTCGCGCGCCTCGCCGAGCGAGGCCGCGTGGTCGAGGGCGAGTTCCTCCCCGGCGGCCGCGGCCAGGAGTTCTGCGACGCCGAGGTGCTGCGCTCGCTGAAGCGCCGCTCGCTGGCCCGGCTGCGCGCCGAGGTCGAGCCGGTCCCGCCGGAGGCCTACGCCCGCTTCCTCGCCGACTGGCATGGCCTGCACCGCCGCAGGCGCGGCCTCGATGGCCTGCTCGCGGCGCTCGAGCAGCTCCAGGGCGCGCCCCTCTCGGCCTCCGCCCTGGAGGCCGAGATCCTGCCCGCCCGCGTCGAGGGCTACCGGCCCGGCGATCTCGACGCGCTCTGCGCGGCCGGCGAGGTGCTCTGGCGCGGCGTCGAGCCGGTCGGCGACGGCGATGGCCGCGTCGCGCTCTACCTCGCCGAGGCCTTTCCGTACCTCGCCCCGCCGCCTGGCCGCGCCGAGGGGGCGCTCGCCGAGGGCATCCGCGCCGCGCTCGCCCGCCGCGGCGCGCTCTTCTTCTCCGACCTGTCGCGTGAGACGGGCGCCTTCGGCGCGGACCTGCTCGCCGCGCTCTGGGATCTCGTGTGGGCCGGCGAGGTCACGAACGACACGCTCGCCCCGCTGCGCGCCCTCGGCCGCGCGTCCGGATCGAGCGGCCGCCGGCGCGACCGCGACCGCGCTGCGGCCGGCCGCGGCCTCTCGGCGCTGCGGGCGCGCCGGATCGGCCCGCCGGGGAGCGAAGGGCGCTGGTCGCTGCTGTCGTTTCCCGGCGCGTCCGGCGCTGCCGGCGGCGCGTCGTCCGGCGCGCCTGGCGAGACCGAGCGACGCGCGGCGCTCGCCCGCGCGCTGCTCGAGCGCCACGGGGTGCTCACGCGTGAGGCGGCGGCGGTCGAGGGGCTCGCTGGCGGCTTCTCCGCCGTCTACGACGTGCTCCGCGCCATGGAGGAGGCCGGTCAGGCGCGGCGCGGCTATTTCGTCGCCGGGCTGGGCGCCGCGCAGTTCGCGGTGCCCGGCGCCGACGATCGCCTCCGGGCCTGCCGCGAGCCGTCCGACGATCCGCGGACGCTCGTCCTCGCTGCCACGGATCCGGCGAGCCCCTGGGGCGCCGCCGTCCGCTGGCCCGAGCTCCCCGCGCCCGTCGACGGCGGCTCCGAGGGCGCCGTCCGTGGCCCGGTCCGGCCGCAGCGGGCCGCGGGCGCCCTGGTGATCCTGCACGACGGCCGGCTGCTCGCCTGGATGGGCCGCACCGAGCGGAGCCTCACCACGTTCCTGCCGGAGGCCGAGCCGGAGCGCGGCGACGCGATCCGGGCCATCGCGTCGGCGCTCGGGGCGCTCGTCGACGAGGGGCGGCGGCGCGCCGTGCTCGTGGCCACGATCGACGGCGAGCCTGCGCACAGCTCCCCCCTCGCGCGCGCGCTTTCGGACGTGGGCTTCACCTCCGGAGCGCACGGCTACCTCAAGCGGGCCATCGCGCCCGAGGGCGGCGGGTGGCGGCCGCGGCACGTACCGCCCCCGAACGCGCCCGACTGGGCTCGCCGCGCGGCGGCGGCGGGCCTCGATGCACCCGAGGACGAGGTCGACGGCTTCAGGCCGCCGCCCGGGCTCCGCTCGTGGCCCTCCGGGCCTCCGACCGGCGGATGGCGGATGTCGCCCCCCGGCGCACCCGAGGGCGGCGCACACGCCGCGGAGGGCGGCGCGCCGGACGAGAGCGACCTCGACGATGACGATCCGGCGATGTTCGAGGACGGAGCGGGGATCGACGACGGCCCGGAGTAGCCATCGGTCAGGGGCTGGAATGGCTCTCTTCGAGCCCGTGATTCCGAGTACTGGCGTCTGCGTTCCGGCGATCACCACCGTCGACAGCGCACGGGCGTGGCGGAGGGAGCGCTGCGGCGTCGCGCGCGTCGACAGCGCCAAGAAGGACCGCCGAGCAACCGTGAAAGGAAGATCCCTTTCGTGGTTCCTCGGCGGCTCTTCGTGGTCCTCGCGCCCTCGGGGGATCCCGAGAGGCGCGCCAGGACGGCTCAGTTCTGTTGGGGGTGCTCGTCCACCTTCACATGTTGCTCATGGCCTCCGCCGCGCCCCTTCCGGCTCCGGCCCTCGCCGTTCGTCGCCTGACTTCGCGCCTCGGCCCCCTTGCGCCCGATCTCGGCCATGTGCTCGCGGTTCTGACTGACAGCCTCGCCGCCCTTGCGGCCCGCTGCGCGCGCCTCCTCCGACGTGAACTCATGCGCCGTGCCCTTCTCATGAGCGGCCTTTCCGCCCTGACTCGCGATCTGGCGCTGCTGCTCCGCGTTCATCGCTGCGAAGCCACGCTTGCTCTCGCTGGTTTGTCCCATGAATCACTCCTCGGATGGATTGCCTTGTGAACGCCACTCGACGACCGTGGCTACCTGCTGCTTGGCCACATCAGGCCGGCGGTGCCGGCGACGCCGGGGCCATGCTGCAACGCGGGTGCCAGGCGGGGAGCTCGGACGAATCCGCCGATGCGTCGAGGCCGGACAATTGATGACCGTCGGGTCGCCTGGCGTGTCCTCTCGAGGGCTCGCTGTGGCAAATTGCCTCACTGTGCGCGCCGCCGTGTCTGGTCGCCCCACTCTGCGAGCTCCGCCGTGACAGGCTCATTGGACGCGTCCGGTCGTTCGGATCGTCTTCTGTCTCTCTCGCTGATCGAACGAGCCGGCGAGATGACTGTCATCATTGCGCAACACAAGAGCTCACCGTGGCCCTGTCAGGACTCGCCTGTGCGGCCGCCGCTGCTGAGGATCGAGCGTCTGGCGTCTCGGATGGCTCCCTTGCGTTCTGTCCGCTCCCACGGACCTGTTGATTCTCGTGGAGTTGTTATTTTGCGGTGACATGGTTGCGCCTCGATGGCCGAGGGGCCACCTTGACGGCTCTTGTGACGGCAGCTTTCAGGTGGGGCGTCGAAGGGCTGCGCCGCTGGCGCGTCGCGCCTTGACAACACGATGCCGCTGCCGCTCTCGTTGCACTGCATCATCACCTTCAGCGCCCGGCCCGACGACGAGGCTTCCGGGCGGCCGGGGTGACGGCATTGCAGGAGATTCACATGGCGCTTGCGATCCAGGGGGCCCGTCTCGATGGGGGCCAGCTCTGCTCAACGAACATGACATCATGGCCTCGCCGCGCGTGCGGCCGCTCTCCGGGCTGCGCGCGCGGCGCGGGCCTGGTCGCGCTATCCATGGCGCTCCTCGCCGGCTGCGGCGGTGCCAGCGGCGCGGCGCCCGCGGAGACCCCTGCGCCGGGCCCCGCGCCCGCGCCCGCGGCGAAGGAGCCTTTCGACATCGAGGAGGCGCTCGCCCGCGAGGCGGGCGAGCTGCCCGCCAGGGAGCTCCGCGCCGCGGACTGGTCGGCGCGCGTGTTCGGGGCAGGGGAGGCGAAGATCGAGCCGAAGGAGAAGCTCGTCGCGATCTCCATCCCCCTCGGCACGGACACCCATGTCGAGTGCTTCGTCTACAATACGATGCTCGACTCGGGCGAGGTGATAAGGAACTTCATCGAGCTGCTCGACCCTGCGAAGGTGGAGGTCGCTCGCGTCGTTCCCTGGGAGGTGAGCGTGCACCGGGAGAGCCCCGCGGTGTTCGTGCAGGCCCTCTACCTCGTCCCGACCGCCGGCGGGAAGGCCGCCGGCCTGCTCAAGATCGCGCTGCACGCGGACAGGGCGCGCCCCATCGCCTGCCTGCATGACGAGGTCGGGTATGTCCGCACGTTCGAGCGGCTCGCCAAGGGGCTGTTCGACTCGTTCGAGTCGAAGAGCGCCGCCCCGAAGCCCGAGTACACGGACACCGTGATCCTGCGCCTCGACAAGGTGCCTGTCGGCTTCGAGACGAGCGATCTGCTCAAGGACGACGCCGGCCAGCGGCGATGGCTCTCCCGCTCGGCCTCCTTCCTTCCGCGTGACCCAAAATCTCTGCACATCGAGGACGAGGCGTCGAACGTGCTCATCGATCCTCAGGGGCAGATCAAGGAAGGCGTCTGGATCGAGACGTCGGGAGGCAAGGCGAACCACCGTATCGAGCTGTCCCAGAGGAAGAACTTCGAGTACGAGTACTCGGGGGAGGTCGAGGGCAAGAAGGTCCAAGGGACGTTCACGCCGGCGGCCAAGGCGT
This sequence comes from Sorangium sp. So ce693, assembly GCF_051521375.1. Taxonomy (NCBI): domain Bacteria; kingdom Pseudomonadati; phylum Myxococcota; order Polyangiales; family Polyangiaceae; genus Sorangium; species Sorangium sp. So ce693. The sequence goes on along the minus strand of NZ_CP150347.1, from coordinate 5,949,911 downwards.
GGCTCGCGTCGCCCGTCGCCACCGCCTCGGCGCTCGCCCGGCTCCTCAAGAAGAAAGGCTCCTTCGACCTGAAGCAGCAGGAATACATGCCCAGCGTCGATCCGACGAAGCCCGTCGACGTCCAGTACCTCCGCGACGCCTCGGGCGCTGTCACGGTCTCTCTGAAGACCATGCGCCTCGTGGGCAGCCTCGCGCCGGACGGCCGTCCGGAAGCGTTCGAGATCTCCGCCGGTCCGCCCAAGCTGACCATCCAGCGAGCCTACGTCAGGGGCAAGCTGTAAACCCACCCGCGGCTGCGCTTCCGGGCCTGTCCGGGAGCGCCAAGGCGCTCGCCGACGGCCATGCGCGGTGGGCCTCGCTGGTCGGACACAATCGAGCGCAATCGCCAGCCGGCGCCGTCGAGGGAGCCGGTTCCTGTGAAATTGAAAAGTTATCACACAGATGAAATGTCATCGGGTGCGCTGGCTGGCTTCAACGCTTGAGTATCGTCGTCATTTTTATCGATTCATGACGATTTGGTGATCCTGCCACGCTCAGATCAGGTTATATAACCCCTCCCGGTCGGCCGAACGACTCTTCGCTGGAACAAAGAATCATTTCTTCGAGCGGAAGGAGCTCTCAATGCGCTCTGTGAGATCGCGTAGATCGCGTGTCTGCGGCTCGGCCAGCTTCAAGCTTGGCGTAATGGTCGTGGGTGTATTCGCCCTTACGGCCTGCGTGTCGGATCTCGAGGACGAGCCGGTCGAGGACGTCGGCAGCAGCCGCGAAAGCTTCGAGGCGTTCGAGAGGGCTGCGTTCCGCGAGCCTGACTCTGGTGTCTACATTGTCAATGGGGACACGCCCGTCGCCGACATCAAGCATCTCCGGGAGTTCTGGGAGACGTACGTACGCGATGGCGCGCTCATCGTGCAACGCAGCGGCGGCAGCGATGTGGTCTGGTCGGCGGCCCAGAAGAAGAGCATCACCTACTGCGTGAGCACGACCTTCGGCGCGCGCTATGCCGCCGTCGTGGCGGCCATGGCTGCCGCCACGGCTTCCTGGGAGAGCTCTGCAGATGTCGATTACATCTACCAGAGCGCTCAGGACGCGAGCTGCACTGCTGGCAACAGCAACGTCGTCTTCGACGTGAGGCCGACGAACTCCGGCGGCCAGTACATCGCGCGGGCGTTCTTCCCCAACGATGCGCGATCGGTGCGGAACGTGCTGATCGACTTCAACGAGCTCGAGGGATCCGGCGTCGCGCTCGAGGCAGCCCTCCGGCACGAGCTCGGCCACACGCTCGGCTTCCGGCACGAGCACACGCGCCCCGAGGCGGGCGCCTGCTTCGAGGACGACGCGTGGCGCGCGTTGACCACGTATGACTCGGATTCCGTCATGCACTATCCCCAGTGCAACGGCACGGGCGACTGGGGCTTCGCGCTGACCACAAGAGACATCCAGGGCGCCCAGGCGCTCTACGGCCCGCCTGGTGGAGGCGGCGGAGCCGGTGGAGCCGGCGGTAGCGGCGGCGCTGGTGGAGGCGGCGGCAACGGCGGCGCTGGTGGAGCCGGCGGTGGCGGTGGAGCCGGCGGTAGCGGCGGCGCTGGTGGAGGCGGCGGCAACGGCGGCGCTGGTGGAGGCGGCGGCAGCACGACGGTGACCGAGAAGTTCAGCAGCAGCGTCAACGCTGGTGCGTTCGTGGACATCGGATCGAGCGCCGGTTTCGCTGTCACGCCGGGGACGGGCCTCACCGTGGTGATGACGGGCGCCGGCGATCCCGACCTTTACGTGAAGTTCGGATCGGCGCCCACGACCGCCTCGTACAGCTGCCGCCCGTACCTCTCCGGGGCGTCCGAGACCTGCACGTTGACCGTGCCGACAGGGCAAACCAAGGCGTACGTCAAGGTCAGAGGGTACACAGCGGCCACCTGCAACGTGGCGGTGACCTATACCCGACCGAGCGACGCCAGCGGCAGCGGTACGGCCACGTCGGCCACCTTCAGCGGTCGCCTCGCGGCGGGCGCATCGGCGTCGCACGGGCCCCTCTCGGTGGTTCCTGGCACGAGCTTCCGGCTCGTGATGACCGGCACCGGTGACCCTGATCTCTACGTGAGGTTCGGCGCCGCTCCGACCCTGACCTCGTACGACTGCCGTCCGTATCTGGACGGCGCCGCGGAGACCTGCAATCTGACGGTCCCGGCGGGGCAGACGCAGGCCTTCCTCTCGGTGAACGGCTTCGCGGCCAGCACATATCAGCTCAGCGCGACCTACACGGCTCCTTGAAAAAGCGGGGCGCATCTTCATGCGCTCCGCGGGGCCCCGCTGACGCACCGGGCCATCCGAGGCAATGGATTGGCCGAATGGTCGCCCAACCGGGTGTGCTCCCACCCATCGACGGCATCTTTTCGACGTGACGCGACGCGCCTCTGCTGGCGGCGACCTGGACACCACCGCTGACGAACCCTCGATACGGGGAGGTGGGTATCAGGCGCAGGATGAGCAGAGTACGGAGAGTCCATCGTCCAATCTGCGAGCGACATTCTGCACAAAAATCGTCACCGAAAATTGGGCACCTCAAGTGAACCCTTCCTAGGGTGCTCTCATGGACAAGAAAATTTTAGCCGCAACTCTCCTGCAGGCGCTCGCCATGGCTCAACGCGAAGGACGCTCCGAGACACTCGATTCGCTGGTCGAGAAGCTGCGCGTTCGCCGCCGCGATGTCCGCGGCACGCTGACCCTGCTCCACCGCCAGGGCATGCTGGACGTGCTCCACATGCGACTCACGCTCTCCGGGTTCGCCATCGGCTCGGCGCTCATCGGAAAGACGCTGCCGGCGCTCCGGGCCGCGCCGCGGGCTTCCACCGCGGCGGCGTGAGCCAGCGCCGCGCTGCACGCCACGCGCGGTGAGGGCGGCGCGCGAGCTTCCAGAGCTCGCCACGCGCCCCCCGCGCGACGCCGCATCCTAGGCCTCGACGAGGCCCGCTCGCACCGCGAGGCGGGTCAGGTCGGCCACGCTGTGCGTCGCCACCTTCGCGCAGAGCCGCGCCCGGTGCGTCTCGACCGTCTTCACGCTGATCGAGAGCTGGACGGCGACCTCCTTCGCCGAGAGACCCATCGCGAGCAGCCGGAGCACCTGCCGCTCCCGGTCGCTCAGCGCGGCCACAATGTCGCCGCGGGCGGCGCCGTCGCGCCGCTGGAGCGCGCGCACCATCGCGGCGCTCACGTCCGGCGATACGGCCGTGCGCCCCCGGACGACGGTGCGCAGCGCCTCCACGAGATCGGCGAGCCGGCTCTGCTTCGACAGATATCCATCGGCTCCAGCCCGCATCGCCTCGGCGACCCGGAACTCATCGCGGTGCATCGAGAGCACGATGACGCGGAGCTCCGCGATGCCCTTGAGCTCCCGGATGAGGTCGACGCCGCTGCGGTCGGCGAGGCCGAGCTCGATCACCGCCACCTGACAGCGGTGGACCTCCTGCGCTCGGAGCGCCTCCTGCCCGCTTGCAGCCTGAACGACCTCGCTCACCCCCGGCTGCGACGTCAGCGCGTACGCCAGCGCTTCCCGGACGACGTTCTGGTCATCGACGAGCAGGATATTCATGTCGAAGGCCCCCCTTACCAAAGGGCCTTGTAACAGACTACTTTGAGCTCCATGAACCTGTTTTCTCGGTAAGGGTTCGCCTGGCGACGGCGATTCGATTCCTGTGGTGCTGGACTGGGCTCCTCGCAGAATCGCCTTGGACGAGCGCAGGAGAGAAATCGACGTAGGGACGATGGTCCTGGAGCGTCGTTTCATCCGAGCGGGGCGTTGTGCCTCGGTGGGGACGCACGCGCTCCTTGAGCCTGCAGCCCGCAGCCCGCGCGTCTCGTGACGAGCCCTCGGCAGGCTTCGCCACGGCGGCGCGGGGCCCGGGCTCGATGCCTCTCCCTTGGCCGTTATGTTTGCGGTAGATAGGCATGCCTCATGGCTCGCCCGCTCGGAGCGCTCTTCTCCGGTCTACGACATGACTCGGCCTTCTGGCGCCGCGCCCTCACCGCGGGTGTCACGCGCGGGCCGGACCCCTTGGTGCGCCATAGCCCTCCGCTCTTCGGCGTGATCTTCGCGGCCGCGCTCCCCGAGCTGCGCCGGCGCGTCGAGGAGAACCTCCGCCGCGTTCGCGGGCCGCGGTCGCGCCTCGTCGACCTGCTCGACAGCAGCGCGGTGTTCGCCGCCTATGGAAGCTGCATCACCGAGGCGCTGCTGCTCGCGAGCGATCGCGGGTACACGGTGGTGCGGCGCTCCCGGGGCGTCGAGCACTACCACGCGTGCGCCGCGGCAGGCCGGGGGGTCATCATCGTCACCGCGCACACAGGGGGCTGGGACATCGCCGGCCAGATCCTGGGCGTTGTGCACCCGGCGGGCGTCATGCTGGCGATGCAGCGGGAACGGGACGCCGAGGCGCGCGCGATCCAGGATGCGGCGCGGCAGCGCGCTGGTGTCCAGGTGGTCCACATCGGCGAAGGGCCGCTGGACGCCCTGCCGCTCCTCAAGCACCTGCAGCGAGGCGGCGCGGTCGCGGTGCAGATCGATCGCGCGCCGCCCGGGATGCGCAGCCGGGAGGTCACGTTCCTCGGCGGCCGCTGGCGAGCGCCCGAGGGGCCGATCGCGCTCGCCGCGATGAGCGGCGCGCCGATCTTGCCCGTGTTCACGCACCGCCTCGGCTTCCTCGATTACGAGGCGGTCGTGGCGCCGCCGATCCGGCTCGCCCGCCGGGCGACCGAGGAGGAACGGGACGCGGCGGCGGCCGAGATGATGGGCGCCCTGGAGCGCTTCGTCCGGGCTCACCCGACGCAGTGGTTCCACTTCTCCGGCGACGGCCCGGTCGCGCCGGCGGAGGGCGGGGCGGGTTGAGCTGAACAGCGGAGAAGGCAGCAAGTGGACCGATGAGCGCAAAGCACGCAAAGGAGGAGAGGAGGATACGAGCCGAAAGAACGCCGGAGACATCGAGAGCAGAGATTCCTCTCCGTCTCCTCGTGACGCCTTTCTCTCTTGTTCCAGGGGTGCCTTGCGCGGCGCGGGCGCTGCTCTACAGCGGCCCTTCGGTCAGCCCGTGGACGAATTGCCTCACGCGCGGGTCGTCGCTCGCCTTCGCTTCTGCGGTGGTGCCGTCGAAGATGAGCCGTCCGCGGTAGAGCATCCCCACCCGGTCGGTGACCGTGAGCAGCCGGTCGAGATCGCTCGAGACCATCACCACGGTCGCGTTCATCGCCCTCTGCTCGGCGCGGAGCAGGTCGAAGATGCGCTGCGACGTGACCGGGTCGAGGCCGGCCGCGGGCTCGTCGTAAAGGACGATCTCGCCGCGCGCGATCGTGGCGCGGGCGACGCCCACGCGCTTCTTCTGGCCGCCGGACAGCCCCGCCGGTGTCCGCCCCTCGAAGCCCGCGAGGGACACCGCGCGGAGCCGCTCCGCGACCCGCTCCTCGATCTCGTCCTCGCTGAGATCGTAGAGGCGGCGCAGAGGGAACGCGATGTTCTCTCCGACGGTCATGTAGTCGAACAGCGCGTTGTTCTGGAACAGCATCCCGAACTTGAGGCGGAACGTCTGGAGCTCGAGCTCGCTGAGCGCGTGGACGTCCTTCCCATCGACGAGCACGCGCCCGTGATCCGGCCGCAGGAGCCCGGTGATCATCTTGAGCAGCACGCTCTTGCCCGAGGCGCCCGGCCCGATGAGCCCGTAGAGGCAGCCGGCCGGCACGTCGAGGTCGACGCCACGGAGGACCGGCATGCCCCCGAAGCTCTTCGTCAGCTGCTCGATCTGGATCATCGGTCGCGTGGACACGGTCGCCGGGGAGGGGCGCCCCAGCCTCGTCGTTCGGCGGGGGAGGGGCGCGCCGGTCTCCTTTACTTGAAACTCGTCCGGGCGACGTCGAGCCGCGGGTGGGAAGGGAACGACATCCCGCGGATTTGCCCGGAGATGCACGAAGCGATGCTCGGGTTCGACGGGCTCGTCGTGACGGTGACCCCCACGGCGCGGCCGTTCTGCACCGCGGCGCAGACGTTCACCTCCATGCTCGACGGCACGTTGCACGCATTCAGGTACGTGCCGCGGTTCAGGACGTTGCCGTAGGCGCCCGCCGTGAGATCGGGCGCGCCGTTGTTGCCTATCTTGTATTCCTCGACGTAGCGCGCCTGCGCCGCCTCACAGCTCAGGCCGCCGCCGAGCGTCGGGTAGCTGCCGCCGCCGGCCGGCCGCGCCCCGCCCCCGGCGCGCCCCGTCTTGCCGCTGCCGAGGCCGGCGTCGACCTCGATCGCGACGCGGTCGGTGGCGCCCTGCACCGCGAGCTCCTGCTCCTTGTGGCTGCGCTCGCGGTACCACCAGCCCGCGCCCGCGGCGAGGATGACGCCCATCAGGGCCAGACCGAGCAGCGCCTTGTACTGCGTGCCCTGCTTCTCGGCCGACACGACGGCGTCGAGCGCGCGCTTCTCCTGCACGATGTCCCGGTTCAGCTTCGCCTGCTCGGCGAACGGGGCGAACTCCTCCCAGTCCTGGATCGCGCGCTCCTCCGCGGAGAACGTGTCGCGCAGCACCTGATCCCCCGTGAAGGAGCCGGACGCGATCTGCTGGAGCAGCTCCACGGACGAGAACGGCCCATGGTCCATGCCGTCCTTGATGACGACGTACCGCGGCCGCGGATCGGACTCGAGGGCGGCCTTGAGATCCGCGAGCTTGCGGGTCGGATCGTTGCCGTGCAGGCGCTGCGGCTGGTTGACCGGGATGGCGACCGCGAACGGTCCGTCCCCGGAGACCGCCTGGATCCTCGGCACGGACGGCGCTGACGGGACGCGCGCTTCCTCTTGGTGCCCGGTCGGCGGCATCATCGAGAGGTTGACGTCGACCTCGAACTCGCCGTCGGCATCGAGGTGCGACGTGTCGGCGCTCGGGGGCTGCTCCGACGCGCTCGGGACGATCTGATAGAGCGCCTGCGCGAGGGCGGCGAGATCCGCCGGGCGGTGCTTCGGATCGGCCACGAGCGACTTGCCTAGCACCGTTTCCAGCGCGGGCGGCAGGTCCGGGATCACGTCCGCCGGACGCCGCATCCCGGGGCCGACGCTGCTGTTCGTGAGCATCTCGTAGAGGATGGCCCCGATCGCGAAGACGCTCGCGCGCGCGTCGCCCTCGTTGCCCTTGCGCTCCTCGGGCGCCAGGCAGGCGCGGTCGCGCGGCAGGAGCGGAGGGGTGTGGGCGAGCTCCTCGATCAGCTGGATCGTGCCGTTCGCGCCGTGACCGAGGCACGAGGGGTGCACGAACATGGTCCGCCCCTGCGCGTGCAGCTCGTGCAGCTGGGTGCAGAGCGGCACGGCGAGGCCGATGGCCTCGCGGATGTCGAAGCGGCGACCGGTCGCGCGGCGCGACTCCATCTCGGCGCGGAGCGTGCCGGCGGGGATGGACATTCCGGCCGGCAAGGGTGTGAGCAGGGGCTGAACCTGAGAAGACATCGGGGACGAACACTACGACAACACGCCGGGTCCGCTCAACGCCGCACCGCAACGTTGCAGTGTCGACGTGCGGCGAAGCCTGGCGCGAACGTGGGACGAGCAGTGACGGCGTGCGCTTGCGGCGTCAGCGTCCGTCAGCGCGCGTTCAGCGCGCGTTTGCGCTGGTCTGCGCCTGCTCGTGTCGGTCAGCGTCCGTCGGCGCGCGTTTGCGTGCGTCTGCGTCCGGGTGCGGCGGCCGGCGTCCGTCAGCGCGCGCTGGTGTCGATCTGCGTCCGGGGGCGCTCAGCGATCTCGGGCGGCGGCGTCCGCGCCGAGCGCCAGGACGTGCCCTGCGAAGAAGCGGAGCAGGTCGGTCTCGCGCGACTTCGGCCAGCGCGCGTGGTTGATGGCGCCCTTCTTCGCGGAGCAGCGGTTCCGGAGCGCGCAGTGGGGCTCGTCCCTGCTGGCCTCGTCGAGGCGCAGGAACGAGGTGTTCGCGGAGAGCGCGTCGCGCGCGCGCAGCCATCGCTCGACCGACTCACACGGGAACATGTCGTCGCACGCGCGGTAGACGGCCATTGCGGGTGGGGGAGGGCCGGGGCACGCCCACTCGGCGGGCGGCGCGTCGCTGCCGAAGGTGGCGAACGCCGCGACGCGGTCCGCGCGCATCATGGCGTACGTCGCCGCCATGTGGCCGCCGTAGGAGCCGCCGAGCGCGTAGATGCGCCGCCTGTCGACGAGCTTCTTCTCGAGCAGCTGGTCGACGAAGGCGTCGACGGTCACGACGTCGACGTTGCCCTCGCCGGTGAACTCGACGTCGAACGGCGCGGTCGCCGTGTACATCTTCGTGCCGCGCTCGCGCTCGGCCTGGCTCGGCGTCTTGAAGGCGCGGCCCTGGGGCGCGAGCACGATGAAGCCCGCGTGGGCGGGGTCGCCGGTCAGGTTCCACGTGGCGCCGAGCTTGCGCAGGCCCGTCTCCTTGTCGACGCTCGTCGGGTTGTCGCCGTCGGCGTGGAAGAAGACGATGAGCGGCAGCGGCGCGCGCGTCTCCACGCCGCTCGGCGCGATCACGCAGGCGTAGCGGGGCGATCCCTCGGCGTCGCGCGTCTCCAGCACCTGGGCGCCGCGGCACGGCGGCCTGCCGAGCGTCTTGCGGAGCTCTCGTCCGGGGCGCCCCTGCTCGGCGACGCAGCTCCCTTCGCTGGGCGGCCTCGCCTCGGGCGGCTTCGTCGGCGGCGCGGCCGCGCTGGCCGGACCGGCCGCGCGGGCGCCCGCGTCCTGCCGGGCCGCCGAAGGCCGCGGCTGCCCGCCATCGGCCGAGGCTGCGCCGGCGTCCTGCTCGAAGACGCCGAGAAGGTCGCCGCCGTCGACCCCCGACGAGGGCGTGGAGCACGCCGCCGCGATCCACGCTGCGGCGCCGGCGAGCGCGGCGGCGAGGAGGACTCGGCCGCGCAAGGGGACAGGGAAATCGGGCGTCGAGATGCGTCGCGGGCGGGTGCCGGGTCGAGGTCGAGGCACGCGCGCACTCTAGTACGACGTCGGCGGAGCTCCGCCCGGGATTTCTCCTTGGAGACCGCCGGTGAGCTCCGCGATCGCGCTTGCGCGATGCGCCGCGGCGCTGCCGGCGACGGGCTCGGCTGTACTGCTGGCAGCGAGCCGATCGCGCGCGCGGCAGTGGCGTCCCTCGGCAGCCCCGAACGGCTAGAGCGACCAACGGGTTGAAGCCGCCTGAAAAGCGCAGAGTTTCGAACCGCCAAGAACGCCACAAGACGCCAATATATTTGTGTTATTCATGGCGTATTATGGCCTCTTGGTGGCTCATTTCTCGCTTGAACAACGTGATCGGTGTCCTTGCGCATCGATCAGTTTGGAGTCCCGAGGAATCAACAGAAGGGAAGAGAGACCGCAAGGGGCGCAAGGGGAAGGAAAGATAATATCTCGTCTCTGGTCCCTTGCGTCCCTTGCGGTCTCTCTCTTTCCCGCATTCCTTGCCCTTGGAGCTTGCTTCCTGGCAGCTCGGCAGGGCCTCGCAACTCATTGAATCCGAACTCTGTCGCTGGTCCGTACTCCTCAGAGGTCCCGTGGTCGGCGACATCACCCGTGAAGCGGACGAGATCGATCGGGATCCCATCCTTCACGAGATCATCGAGGTTCATCTCCCACGCCTCACCGAGCACGCGCCTCCGGCGCCAGCCCTGTGTTTCGCACGGTCCGCGCACGTGGAGAGAGATCTGAGATGTGCAGGACCCGCAACCTGTGCTCGTGCTCATGGGCCATGCTCGCTCCGACGAGGGTCGCAGGTCCGGCAGATTGGCCCCTTGTCTGGATACGGTCAGAAAGGGCAGGCGGCGGGTTGCAGGGGAGGCAGGAAGTGTCACCGGAGGCGGTCGGAGCGAGCTGGAATGCAGTGAGGCAGCCCCGGGAGACGATCGAAGTAAGAGGCTTTACTCCGAAGCGCCGCCAGGAGGCGATCGGCGCGAGCTGGAACGCGGCGAGGCGCTCCCGGAAGGCGATCGAAGTAAGATGCCTTACTCCGAAGCGCCGCCAGGAGGCGATCGGCGCGAGCTGGACGCGGCGAGGCGCCCCCGGGAGGCGATCGAAGTAAGATGCCTTACTCCGAAGCGCCGCCGGGAGGCGATCGGCGCGAGCTGGAATGCGGTGAGGCGTTCCCAGGCGGCGCCTTGAGTCGGTTGAGCGCGCGGCGAGCGTCGATCCCGACCGGCTCATGGACCGCTCATGAACCATCAGGCCGTGCCCGGCGTGACGCAGCCGCGGACGGCCTCGCTCGGTCGCCCGCCCGCCGGTGCGTCGGCTCCGTGCCCGCCGGGGACGAAATCGCGACGGCAGGCGCCGCTGCCTTGCAGGGGGGCCCTTCATGGCTAGGCTGTCCGCGGCCCACCCATGACGCTCTTCGATATCCTCGTCGGTGCCGCGATCGCGGCGGTCCTTGCTTTCCAGGTCTACGTCACCGTGCGCGTCTTCCGGAGCCGCGTCTACGAGCCCAAGCAGAAGGTCTGGCAAGCGCAGCTCGTCTGGCTCCTGCCGATCATCGGCGCCGGCCTGGTGTTCACGATCCTCCAGGAGGAGGACCGGGCCCACCGCGACGCCTCCTCCCATCTCCGGAGCTGAGCCGGCGCCTCCCGGCCGCGCGGCTACCTCGGGCCACGTGCGGTCGCGTTGAACGGCCGGCCTCGCTCCCCTCTCCGTCCTCTACGCCCATCTGGTCACCCCGGCCCCTCCCCAACGCGGGGGGACCGGTGGACCTGGGACGATCGAACAGGAAAATTAGGTTTCACCCTTCGGTCCAGCGGCCCCGTGCGCTATGGCTCAGGGAGCATGGCGGACGACGTCTTCGGCATCGTCGGGACCACGCAGGCGGGTAATTTCCACGTCGAGCAGGTGGTCGCGGAGGGAGGGTTCGGCGTGGTGTACCGCGCGCTCCACGCCGGCTTCCGCGCGCCTGTCGCCTTGAAATGCCTGAAGGTGTCCGAGGCGAAGACCCCGCGCGAGCGGCAGCTCTTCCTCGAGAAGTTCCGCGAGGAGGCCCAGCTGCTCTTCCGGCTCTCGGCCTCGATCCCGGAGGTCGTCCGCCCGCTCCACGTCGACGTGCTGCACCTGAAGCGAGGGGAGTTCGTCCCCTTCCTGGCCCTCGAGTGGCTGGAGGGCGAGTCGCTCGACAAGGTCATCGATCGACGGAGGCTCAAGGGAGAGCCGCCGATCCCCCTCCACAGGCTGATGAAGATGATGCGCCCCATCGCGCAGGCGATCGCGCGCGCGCACCGCTTCCCGAGCCCGAACGGCACGGTGTCGATCATCCACCGCGACCTCAAGCCCGAGAACATCTTCATCACGACGCAAGAGGGGACGGAGCGCCTCAAGATCCTCGACTACGGCATCGCGCAGGCGAAGACGCTCGCCGAGCAGGCGGTCGGACGGGTGACGAACGGCGACCCGCTGAACGCGTTCTCCCCGGCGTACGGCGCCCCGGAGCAGTGGGCGCCGAAGCGGTTCGGGCAGGCGGGAACTTGGACCGACGTCTGGGGTCTCGCGCTCACGATGGTCGAGGCGCTCGTAGGGCGGCAAGTGATCGACGGCGAGGCGCAGGCGATGATGGGGACGGCGCTCGACGTGAAGCGTCGGCCCACGCCCCGGGCCGAGGGCGCCAACGTCCCGCCGGAGGTCGACGCGGTGTTCGAGCGCGCGCTCGCGGTGAGCCCGCGCGACCGCACGCGCGACATCGAGGCCTTCTGGACGGAGCTGGAGGCGGCGATGGGGCTCCCGTCGACGTTCGGGCGGACCTCCGCGCAGGACGACGCGTACTCCGTCCCGCCGCCGCCGTCGTCGTCGATGCGCGCGGCCCCGCAGGTCAAGCGCGCCGCGCACGTGTGGCTCGACACGCCCAGCGACGCCGGGTCGCTCGAGCTCGATCTCGACGTGGCCCCGGCCTCGATGCGCGCGCCGAGGGGAGGGCGCCGCGAAGGCCCTGCGAGCAGCGTGCGCCCGCCGCCGCCCTCGGATTCGGCCGGGCTCGAGATGGACCTCCCCGAGGCGCCGCAGAGCCCGCACAGCAGAGGCATGGGCGCGCTCGTCCCGGAGAGCGTGCCGACGAGCGCGCGAGGTCGCGCCGGCTTCGCGGAGGCGACGCCCGTGGGCGCGCTCCCGCGCGGCGGCGGGATGGAGAGCGCCGCGCCGAGCATGCTCGCGCGCGGGGGCGGGATGGGCGGGATGATCGAGAGCACGCCGCCGCTGGAGATGGCGCTCAGCGTCGCGCCGCGCACGACGACGTCGGTAGCGCCGGCCGCGGTGCGCTCGCTGTCGGACATGCCGTCGAGCAGGTACCGGCCGACGGCGCGTCCGCCGGCGGACGCGCGGCCGCGCCCGCCGGATCCGAAGCCGCTCACCGGGCCGACGCTCCTCCAGCAGCTCGCGCTGCCCGTGGTCTGCATCGTGTTCGCGTGCGTGGTCACGGTGGCCGACCTCATCATGAAGCAATCGGGCGAGGCGCTGAGCTTCGGCCCGGTGCGCTCGTTCTGGGTGGCCGGCGTGCTGCTCCTCTTCGGCGTCGGGCTGTTCTTCTGGCGCATGCTCGGAGATGCTGGAGATGCCTGAGCTGACGCACGGGAGCGCCGCCGCGGGCGAGCGCGCCGATCAGAGCGTGTCGGCCCGCTTCACGCGGCTGATGAACGCGTCGACCTCGCGGTGGGGCGTGCTCACCGATCCGCCGCTCGTGGCGCTCGCCTCCGGCGTCTTCCTGCTCCTCTTCCTCGGGGCGCTCGGCCGCGACGCGGGCCCCGAGGTCGCGCGCGCGCTCGGCGTCCTCGTGTTCGCGCCGATCTCGGTCGCGCTCGTCGTCAGCGTTGCGCTGCGCGGCGCGCGTCGCGCGGTCGTCGCGTGGCTCGCGCGCCAGCCGTTCCCGGTGGAGAACCTGAACGCCGTGCTGAACGGCCTGGGCGAGGCGCTGGAGGTCACCTTCGTCGGCGCGGCGCCGGAGGCGGCGGAGCTCAACGTCGAGCTCGACAAGGTGCACCCGGACGCGTTCGTGACGGGGGGGGTCGAGGACGCGCGCACGCTGGACATCCGCATCGGCGTCGTCGACTCGAAGCGCAATCCAGCCGCGACGAACCACCAGCGCTACGCGCGCGTCCGCGAGCTCGTCGAGCGCGTGCTCGTGCCGCTCGCGGAGCGCTACCCGATCCAGGTCGTCCGGGTGAAGTGAGCGCGCGTCGGACGCGCGCTTCCAGACGGCGGGGAGCCGTGCGGTCGTCGCGCGCGCTCGCGCGGGCGCTTGCCATGCCGCCCCGTTCCCCTGCTATCGTCGCGGCCCATGACCGCCTCGACCTCCGAGAAGCTCCTCTCCGATCTGGAAGCGCGGGGCATCACCCGCGCGAAGATCGGCGGGTTTGACATCGACGGCATCCTCCGCGGGAAGTACGTCTCGCTCGAGAAGCTGAAGAGCGCGCTCAAGAGCGGCTTCGGCTTCTGCGACGTCATCTTCGGCTGGGACATCGCCGACGTCCTCTACGACAACGCCAAGGTCACCGGCTGGCACACCGGCTACCCGGACGCGCACGCCGTCCTGGATCCGAGCACGCTGCGCGACATCCCGTGGGAGCCGGGGACCGTCGCGATGCTCGCCGACTTCCGCGACGAGCGCGGCGGCCCGCACCCCGCGTGCCCGCGCTCGCTCCTCCGGAGCGTCATCGCGAAGGGCGAGCGGATGGGGTTCTCGGCGAAGTTCTCGTGCGAGTTCGAGTTCTTCCTGTTCGAGGAGACGCCGCGCTCGCTGCACGAGAAGCGGTTCGCCGGCCTGACGCCGCTCAGCCCGGGCATGTTCGGCTACTCGTGGGTCCGCGAGGGGCAGAACAAGAAGCTCATGGCCGCCATCCTCGATCAGATGCAGGCCTTCGACGTCGAGATCGAGGGCCTGCACACCGAGACCGGCCCGGGCGTGTACGAGGCGGCGATCCGCTACGACGACGTGCTCCGCGCCGCGGACAAGGCCGCGCTCTTCAAGGTCGCCATGAAGCAGATCGCCCACGAGCACGGCCTCGCGGTCACGTTCATGGCGAAGTGGAACGCCGAGCTCCCCGGCTCGAGCGGGCACCTGCACCAGAGCCTCTGGAAGGACGGCTGCAACGTCTTCGAGGACGCGTCGTCGCCCGATCGGATCCCGGCGGCGCTGCGCCACTACGTCGGCGGCCAGATCGCCCTGATGCCCGAGCTCACGGCGATCTACTCGCCGACGATCAACGCCTACAAGCGGTACGTGCCCGGCGTCTGGGCCCCGCTCACCGCGAGCTGGGGCGTCGAGAACCGCACGGCCGCGATCCGCCTCATCGGCCTCGGCACGCCTGGCGCGCGCGTCGAGTACCGGCAGACGGCCGCGGACATCAACCCGTACACCGCGATGGCCGCGTGCCTCGGCGCGGGGCTCTACGGCATCGAGCACGGCGTCGAGCCGCCGGCGCAGGCCTCCGGAGACGCGTCGTCCGCCGAGTCCTCGCGCTTGTCGCTGCCCCGTACGCTCGCCGACGCGACCCGGATGCTCGCGGGCAGCAAGATGGCCCGCGAGATCCTCGGCGAGAAATTCGTCGAGCACTATGTCCTGACGCGCGACTGGGAGGTGCGGCAGTACGAGCGCGCGGTCACGGATTGGGAGCTGAAGCGTTACTTCGAGGCGGTGTGATCATGAGCCAGTTCACGGTTTGGAGCTTTCCCACACGCATCCTCTTCGGCGCCGGCGTCGTCGAGCAGACAGGCGCCGAGGCGCGCCGGCTCGGCGCTGCGCGGGCGCTCGTCGTCACGGACAAGGGCGTCGTCCGCTCGGGGCTGCTGGAGCCCGTCGCCGCGTCGCTGCGGAAGGAGGGCCTCGAGGTCGCCGTCTTCGACGACGTCCTCGGCAACCCCATCGAGAAGAACGTGCACGACGGCGTCGCCGCGTTCCGCGCGGCCCGCGCCGATCTCGTCGTCGCCCTCGGGGGCGGCTCGCCGCTCGACGTCGGCAAGCTCGTGCGCCTCGGCGTGAACCACGATCGGCCGCTCGTCGACTACGACGACGCCACGGGCGGCGATC
The DNA here is from genome assembly GCF_051521375.1 of Sorangium sp. So ce693. Lineage (NCBI taxonomy): Bacteria > Pseudomonadati > Myxococcota > Polyangiales > Polyangiaceae > Sorangium > Sorangium sp. So ce693. The sequence goes on along the minus strand of NZ_CP150347.1, from coordinate 5,934,903 downwards.
GCTTCATCACGCCCGACGTGCCGCCGATGCTCGCGATCCCCACGACGGCCGGGACCGGCAGCGAGGTCGGCCGCTCGGGCGTGGTGACGCTCGACGTGAACCACCGGAAGACGGTGATCTTCTCGCCGCACCTGCTCGCGAACGCCGCGCTGCTCGATCCGGTGATGACGCGGTCGATGCCGGCCTTCCTCACGGCGGCGACGGGCTTCGACGCGCTCACCCACTGCATCGAGGCGTACGTCGCGAAGGGCGATCACCCGATGGCCGACGGGATCGCGCTCGAGGGGATCCGCCTCGCCGCCGCGCACCTCGCGCGGGCGGTCACGCACGGCGACGACCTCGAGGCGCGCGGCGGCATGATGAAGGCGGCGATGATGGGCGCCGTCGCGTTCCAGAAGGGGCTCGGCGCGTGCCACTCGCTCGCGCACCCGCTCTCGAGCGAGTGCGGCCTGCACCACGGCCTCGCCAACGCCCTCTGCCTCCCGCCGGTCGTCGAGTTCAACGTCGCCGCGGCCGCGCCGCGCCTCGCGCGCGTCGCGGCGCTGCTCGGCGCTCCCGAGGACGCCGCCGCGTGCGCCGACGCCATCCGCGCCCTGCGCGCCCGGATCGGGCTCGCGGCCGGCCTCGAGAAGGCGGGCGTCCCCCGCGACAAGCTCGACGCGCTGGCCGATCTCGCCGCTCAGGACGCGTGCCACACGAGCAACCCGCGCCCGTGCTCGCGCGACGATCTCCGCCATCTCTACGAGGCCTCCTTCGCGAGCTGATCGCGCGCGCATGCCCCGGGCGCGCCGCGCGGCTCGGGGCGGACGCAGGCTCGACCCGAACGCGTCGCCGCCGCGGAACGATCGCGCCGGCGAGCGCTCACCGTGACGGGATCATGGTCATTTCCCGGCGTCCAGCGGGCCGTTGGGCGTCGGGCTACCGCTGGCCGACAATGGATAAATGCGGTACCAGGGGTGCACGATGACCGTCACCTCCACCGAGCGCACCGCGCGTCCAGCGACATGCCAAATGTTCGAGACGCCGCTCATCGAGCGGTTTTCGCGGATCCATCCGATCACGCCGTTCGTCTTCTGGCTGCCGGTCTACAGCTATCTGGGCGTCCGCGCCGCCCGGCATGGTGTCGGCCTCCTGACCGGGCTCGGGCTCGTGCTGGTCGGCCTGTTTCTATGGACGTTGGCCGAGTACGTCCTGCACCGATACGTGTTTCACTACGTCGGGCCGCGCCTGTGGCAGCGCCGGATGCACTTCGTTCTCCACGGGGTGCACCATGATTTTCCGCAGGATGCCGACCGGCTGGTGATGCCGCTCGGCGCGAGCATCCCCCTCGGCATCGCGTTCTACACGCTGTTCCGCGTCGTCTTTGGGCCTGTTCCGGCGGATCCGCTGTTCGTCGGCTTCGGCCTCGGATACCTGGCGTACGACGGGACGCACTATGCCATTCATCACTTCCGGATGAGCTCGCGCTGGGGGAAGTGGATCAAGCGCCATCACATGGTCCATCACCACACGGGAGAAAATGCCCGGTGGGGCGTGTCGTCGCCGCTCTGGGACTGGATCTTCGGCACGATGGGCACGTCGCAGGCGGGAAAAGGCAGCTGAGCCGGAGAGCGGCGCGCTCCGGAGCGCGCCGGTGCCGATCATCGACAGGGTGGGAATGGGCCCCGAGCGCGGCAGGTTGAGGGGCCATGAATCGGTCGCGCCCGGATGCTCGCGCCTGCGCGGGAGATGCTGCGCAGCGGCGCCGCGCGGGGCCGCGCGGCCGCGACAGCGTGGCGCCCGCCCAGGCTCAGGCGCGCGGCGGATGGATTGGCGCGACGCGCGGACCGAGGAGGTCGCGGCGCATCGGGGGCCTCACGGCGAGGAGGTCGTGCCGGGAGGAACGAGCCCTGCCGCGGGCGATGCGCTCGCCGCAGGCAGCCGCCTCATGGCGCCCGCATCGAAGGTGCGGAGCGTGTTGCGCCCGCAGTAGGGGCACAACCACGCCACGTCGAACCGGTCGAGGTGAGCGTTGATGCTGTGCGCCGGCGCGAGCTCCTTGTCGGCTTCACCGGCGGCCGACCGGCCGCGGGGACTCCGGGTGGCCCACCCGGCGGTGACGTGCCGGTGCTCGTCCAGGGTGGCTGACAGGCTTGCCTGGCACTCGCAAGGAGTGGAGATGAGAAACCGACTCATGCGTGACCGTCCTTCGTAGATGTTTCCGTAGACCTTGCTGGCATGCCGCGTCGCGGCGTGGCTGTGAACCGAGACGAACGAGAACCAAGACGAACGAGAACCAAGAACCGGCGACGAGGAAAGAAGCGCGCCCTCATATAAAGGTTGGTCAGTTTGAGCTCAAGGGGTGTTAGCCTGGGGCACGGTTGCCCTGGTGTAGCTGAGGAAGGGGAGTCCATGACCGTTCGACGTGCACCTCGTGAGCGCGAGACGCCGCCCTCGGGCAGGTTGCAGGTCGTCGAGACCCGCCGGCCTGGGCCGCGCTCGGTGCGCGGCTTCAGGATCCTGCTCGCGCACGACGCCCGCGCCGCGACATGCGACGCGCTCGCCCGTGCGATCGAGGGTGCGCTGACGAACGTGGAGATCGTGGACGCCTCGTCGATCGACGACGCCCTGCTCGCGTCGGCGACCGAACGGTTCGACGCGTGCCTCGTCTGCCTCGATCTTCCGCCGGCCCCGCTCGGCGGCGCGCGCCTCGCGAGCGAGCTCGTGGACAGCAACCACCCGGTCGTGCTCGTCACGCGGAGCCTGCGCTGGCTGCCGCCGGACAGGCCCATCCTGCACGAGCTGCCCTGGATCCCGCCGGACGCGGGCACGATCGAGATCTCCAGCGCGATCGCGGCGGCGACCAGCGACTGCGACAGCGCCATCCGCGCGCGCTCGCCGCTGCCGGGTGAGGCGCTCGACGCGTCTGCGCTCCGCGCGCGCGCGCGCCGGTAGCGCCGCGGCTGGGCGTGGGCCGCTGGCGGCGCGGCTGGGCCGCTGGCGGCGCGGCTGGGCGCCAACGGCGCGGCTGGGCCGCTGGCGGCGCGGCTGGGCCGCTGGCGGCGCGGCTGGGCCGCTGGCGGCGCGGCTGGGCGCCAACGGCGCGGCTTGGAACGAACGTGGAGCGCGCGCCGAGCCCCGGCGCCTGTCGAACCAGGCGAAGACGTGAAGACGTGAAGACGTGAAGGCGCGAAGACGTCGGGATCGAAAACGAAATGAAGGGGTTGCTAAGCGGCCCCGGATTCGGTAGAAGCTTCCTCCACCTCGCGCGGGACTAGCTCAGTTGGTAGAGCATCAGCTTCCCAAGCTGAGGGTCGCGGGTTCGAATCCCGTGTCCCGCTCCGAGGATCGCCGACCCCCTTTTGCGCTGGCGATCCTCCTGCACTTCGGGTGCTTCGAGGTCGAGGGACGGCTCGCGTTGGAGCGCCGTTTCAAACGGCGTTTCCTGATCGAGCGGCGTCTCGGACGGCGCTTCCTGCCCGAGCCCGAGCGACGGCGCTCGCTGAGCGGAGGCTGCGCTCGCGCGGCCGGGCTGCGCTCGCTGCGCGAGACGGACGCTCTCTGGGGGCGCACGACGCTCGAATGGGGGCCGATCCCGCTGCGCGGACAGCGGTGCCCGACAGCATGGGGAACACCAGGAGGTGTTCATGAAGGATGGCCGGCGCATCGCGCTGAACGCGGCGCTGATGCTCCTGAAGCAGGCGATCATGGCCGTCCTTGGCGTCGTGTTCGTCGGCTATCTCGCGCGGAAGGTGGGGGTCGCTGCCTGGGGGGAGTTCCAGGCGTCGCTCGCGATCGCGGGGATCGTCACGATCGCCGCCGGCGTCGGGGTGAGGGGATATCTGGCCCGGGAGGTCGCCGTGAAGCCCGAGCTCGGACCGCGTCACCTCGGCGCAGCGCTCGCCATCCGGGGCGTGACCGGGACGGTGGTGCTCGGCGCGACCGTGGCCGTCGTGCTGGCGACGCGCTCGGGGCTCGGCGCGCAGCTCATCGTGCTCGCCGCGGCTTCCCAGCTCGCGACGCTGCTCTACTCGACCATGTGGCTCTCGTTCGAGGCCCACGAGCGGTTCCAGTACATCCTGTACGCGGAGCTCGGCGCGCGGCTCTTCGTCATCGCGCTCTCGGCCGCCTTGCTCGCGCTCGGCTTCGGCGTCGTCGCCGCGGCCGCGGCGTTCCTGCTCGGCAACGTGCTGGAGCTCGCCATCACCTCGCACTATCTCCGCTCCCGGCTCTACCGGCCCGAGCTCACGACGCCCCCCGCCGAGCTCTGGCAGATCGCGAAGCTCAGCCTGCCGATCGGCGCGCTCGGGGCGCTCTCGAGCGCGCTGCTCCAGATCGACCGCGTCATGCTCCGCGCCCTCTGCGACGAGAAGGCCGTCGGGGTCTTCAGCGCCGCCTGGGTGCTGAGCGAGAACTTCAGGATGCTCCCCGACGTCCTTCTCGGCGCCGCCTTCGCGGCGGGCATGCGCCTCTACGTCCAGGATCGCGACGCGTTCGGGCGCCTCTACGGCGGTTGCATGCTCGTCGCCGCGCTCTTCGGGCTGCCCGTCGCCGCCGGCATCTTCCTGCTCGCGCCAGACGTCATCCAGCTCGTCTACGGAGGGGCGGGCGACTACGCCCCGGCGGCCGACGTCCTCCGGATCCTGGCGTGCGGCGTCCCCGTGACGTTCGCGTTCCAGGTCGTGACGCTGCCGCTGCTCGCGGCGAAGCGCGAGGTCGCGATGGTGAAGCTGCTCGCGGTGGCGCTCGTCGTCGACGTCGCGCTGAACCTGCTCCTGCTGCCTCGCTACCGCGCCATGGGCGCCGCGTGCGCGACGCTGGCCGTGAGCGCCGGCGCGCTGATCGCGTCGTGGGGCATCTCCGCGCGCTGGGCCCACGTCGTGCAGCTCGGCCGCATCCTCGCGGTCCTCGCCGCGACCGCGGCCATGGTCACCGCGGCCTACGTCGCGCGCGTCCTCGCGGGCATGTGGGCGTCGATCGCGGTGGGCGTCGCTGTCTACGCCGTCCTCCTCCTCGCGTTGCGCGTCGTCTCCTTCCGTGAGCTGCGCGCGCTGCTCGCGCGCCGCGTCCGCGCCTCACCGGCCACCGTGGCCTGACCTGCGTTCCATCGCGGGCGGGCCCGGCGCTGTGCGCGCTCCTCTGCGCCGCTGTGTGGAACACGGGGCCATCGAGTTTTCCGCATTTTCCGCCGGGAGCAGCGCTCGCCGCGGGTCTCTGCGGCTGCCGACATGCGCTCTCATCCGGCGGGATCCACGCAGGACCGCGCGACGCCCATGGCTCGGAGGTGACGGTGCCGCGGCACTTTCCGTGGCATGCAGCGTGAATAGCGAAGGCGCGATGTGGCGGCGCGGGCAAGTCCGGGGGCTGGCCGGGGTGGGGCGACTCCGGCAGTGGATGGCGCGGCGGCCGTCCTCGCTTCGCGCGTTCGGGATGCCGGCGCGGAGCGAGGGGGGCGCGGCAGAGCTGCCGTGGAGGGGTCGAGAGATGGACCTGCCCATGGGCGACGGCGGCTATGCGTTGCTCGCGCGCCTGTCGGCGGGCGGCATGGCGGAGCTGTTCCTCGCGTGCCGGCGCGGGCCGGCAGGTATCGCCCACCCCGTCGTCGTGAAGCGCCTTCGGCCCGAGGCGAGGCGCGATCCGTCGATCGTGCGGATGTTCCTCTGGGAGGCCTGGATCAGCGCCCGGCTTCAGCACCCCAACGTGATCCGGTTCCACGACTTCGTCGTTCACGAAGGACGCCATCACCTCGTGATCGAGTACGTCCCGGGCTGCGATCTGGCCGCCGCGGCGCGCTCTCTCTTCGCGGAGGGGCGGCCGTTCCCGCTCGAGGCGGCCATCGAGATCGGCCTGGGCGTGCTGCGGGCGCTCGGGCACGCGCACGGGCTCCGCGACGACGGTGGGAAGCTCGTCGGTCTCGTGCACCGCGACGTGAGCCCGCAGAACGTGCTCCTCTCGCTCGAGGGGGAGATCAAGCTCATCGACTTCGGCGTCGCGCAGATGACGGCGATGAGCAGCGCGGAGGACGCCGACCCCTTCGGCTCCCCGTGCTCGTCCGACGACGCGGCCCCGTCGAGCGGCGGCGGCACGGTGAAGGGCAAGCTCGGCTATGTGGCGCCCGAGCAGCTGCGCGGGCAGAGGGTCGACGCGCGGGCCGATCTCTTCGCGGTCGGCGTGATCCTCTTCGAGCTGCTGACGGCGCGTCGCCTGTTCCACCGCAAGGACGACGGCGCGACGATGGGCGCGGTGCTCTCCGGCGAGGTGCCGGCGATCGCGCCGCTCCGCCCCGCGTGCCCGGCGCTGCTCGAGGAGGCGATCCGGCGCGCGCTCGCGCGCGATCCCGAGGGGCGCTTCGAGACCGCGGCGCAGATGGAAGAGGCGCTCGCCGAGGTGCTCGCCTCGCTGCGCCGAGCGCCGAGCGGCGGCGACGAGCCGAGCTCGAGCGAGCGCGGGCTGCTCGCGGGCCAGGAGATCGCCGCGCTCGTGCGCGAGGTCGCGAGCGGGCGCGATCGGCACCGGTCGCTGCTCGTGCGGGGCTGCCGGAGATCCGCCGGGTCTCGCGGGCGCACGGGCGCGCGGCGGACCGCCGCGGGCCGCTCAGGGGACGATCGCGGCGAGGTGACGCCGACGCTGCGCGGGACGGACGCGCGCCCATGCGCGCCGGAAGAAGGGAGCGAGCGCAGCGAGGCCAGGAGCGCCGTCACGCCGCACTGGCGGGACGCGCGCCCGCTGCGGCGCGTTCGACTCCTTCCCTGGCTCGTGATCGCGGCGGTGACCTTCGCCGCCGGGGCGCTCGCGGGCAGGGCGATCGGCGCGTTCGACGGCGGCGTTGCGCCGGCGAGCGGCGGCGCGCCCCGCGAGTGACGAGCGCTCCAAGGCCGGCGCCGCAGCGCGGAGAGCCGTGAGCCCGCGGAGATCTCCATTCGGCGCCGCAGTTGTGAGTCGTCGAACGAGAACGGCCGTTGGCGTTGGCGCGGGTAGCGACGGGCTCGCTAGCCTTGTCCGCCCTGATGCCCGTCCGGAATCTCCTGAGCCGTTCTCTCCCGATCGCTGCGCTGGCCGTCCTCCTCCTCGCGAGCTCCACGGGTGGGAGCGCGCTGCCGCGCACGGTCGCCGGTGATCCGGCGGAGCCGACGGAGCTCGGCGCGGCCATCGAGCGGCAGCCCGTCTGTGTCGGCTCGACGGTCGCGAGCGCGGGCGAGCTCGGCGACGTCCTGTACTACCGCAGCTCGGTCGGAGAGCGCGGCGAGGTCTCCGTCGGCTATTACGCGTTCTTCTCGGAGGAACGGCCGTGGGGCAACAACTGGCTGACCTGGACCGTGCTGCCCGCGCTCGCCGTGGACCTCGTCTACACGCACGCTCTGCTCTTCGCTCCGGGAGTCCAGCGCGCCGTCTACGGCAAGGGCGATGTCGAGGGGTTCAGGATCGTCTACAGCGTCGGCGACGGGGGGCGGCTCACCGCGGACCGCGGCGCAGCGGACGGCGGCGATCACGGCGATGTGCGGCTCGAGCGCTCGGATCTGCTCTCGGTCGATCCCGAACGCCCTACCGTCTACTCGCGGTGGTGGAGCCACCAGCTCGGCGGGCGGGGCGCTGGGCCGGGCGATCTCGTCTATCACCGCTGCTACGGCGCGGGCGCCATCCGGCGGCTGCCGCCGGACGTCGCGCTCGATTTCCGCCTGGATCGGCGCGCCGCGCCGGCCCGCGTGGTGCCCGCCGCCGCGCTGCTCGGGCAGCTCTCTGCCTCGCGGCGGGGCGAGCCCTTCGATGGTGGGAGCGATCAGGGCCTCATCGTTCGCCGGCCGATCGTCGCGTTGTAGATGGCGAGGATGACGATGGCGCCCAAGATCGACGTGAAGAAGCCGCCGCTCGACTGATACGACGGATAGAGCCCTATCGCCCGGCCGATGAAGCCGCCGAGCAAGGAGCCGGCCACGCCCAGCAGCGCTGTGACCACGAAGCCACCCGGGTCGCGGCCAGGGGTCAGCAGCTTGGCGATGACGCCGACGATGAGGCCAAACAGGATCCACAACAGCACGGACATGGTTCGCTCCTCTCGACACCGCGTGACGCCGAGGGCCGTCCTCCCGCGTCGACGCGGAGGCCAGCGTCCAGCGTTTCGCCCGGCGCCAGCATCTGCGCCAGCGTCTGCAGACGACGTGCCGCGCGCGGTGAGCTCCGTTCGCACCGCCATGAAGCGGAGACCCGGTGGCCAGCGTGAACTGCGTCGCCATCAGGCGCGCTGCGCTGGGCATCGGCTGTACATCGGCGCGCAGCGGCGCGGGCGGGATCGAGCATCGCGGCGCGCTCGGCGCGCTCCTGGCGCGGGGTGAGCGCTTCGTTCGCACCGCGCGCGCCTCGGCCCTCGCCGTCGGTCTGCTTCGTATCGTTCCTCGAGCGCTCCGAGCCCGATCCGGGCGTCGCGTGAGCGGGCGCGGGCGCGTCTCCCGCGCCCGTCGGCCCGCCGTGCCCCGGGGCGTACCCGGCGTGCGGCCCGGCTGGGGCGTTCACCGCGGCGGTCCCGCAGGGCAGGTGTGGTCCGGCTCTGGCGCGCGCGCCGGCCATGCGCGTCCCTCGGCGGTCGGGGGCGCCTCGCCCTCGCCCTCGCCCTCGCGCTCCGGCGATGACGATGGCGAGGTGAGCGTGGCGAGCGCCGCGCCTGCAGCGTTGAAGAGCAGGCACAGCGATCCGCCGAGCACCGTGGCAGCGACGGTGCCGATCACGACCGGCGCGAGACGCCCGCGCCGGCGTCGGCGGAGCGCGACCAGGCTCCGCGATCCGCAGGAGCGGTGCGCTCGAAGCAAGGAGAGCGGCTCGATCGTCGCGTCGAGCGCCGGTGCGCGCTGGGCGCTGGCCGGAGCGTGCGCGGGAGGCGGCGCCTCGGCGGGCGGGGGTGCCGCGTCCACCGGCGGCGCGCCGGCCGGCGCGGGGGGCGAGGCCGTCTCGACGAGCGCAGCCGGGAGACAAGGCGTGGAGCGGTGGCCGACCCACGTTGGAGCGGACGACTCGTCTCGCTGCGTGGTCGGCGGAGAGCCGGGGCGATCGAGGTGCGCGCTCTCCGGCAGAGACGGCGAGCGATAGCCCACCCACGTCGAGGCTCCCGCCGAGCGCGCCGTGGCGGCGTCCTCCGCGGAGGACCTCCAGCGCGACGAGGACGCCGTCGCTGGGCGCCCTCCCTCCGAGGGGCGCGGAGAGCCGCTGACCGCGGCGTGCTCGTCGGCGGCGGAGCGCGCCCGGCGAAGCGCGATGTGCCCGAGCGCCTCGCGCAGCGCGCGCGCGCTCTGCGGGCGGTCCTCTGGATTTTTGCGCAGGCACTGGAGGATCAGCGCCTCCAGATCCGGATCGAACGCCGGATGGAGCGCGCTCGGTCGGGGCGGCGGGGACTCGACGTGCGCGGCGGCGAGCGCGACGGGCGTCGGGCGCTCGAAGGGGAGCCGCCCCGTGGCCATCTCGAAGAGCAGCACGCCGCACGCGTAGACGTCGCTCCGCGCATCGACAGCCTGCCCTGCGGCCTGCTCCGGGCTCATGTAGGCCGGGGTTCCGATGACGAGCCTGCCGTTGTCCTCGTCGGGCACGGGGAGCAGGGGCGAGCCGCCGAACGCGCCGGATCGGTCGTCGTGGAGCAGCTTCGCCGTCCCGAAGTCGAGGAGCTTCACCTGCTCGAACGGCGCCCCGTCGTCGTCGACGCGGGGCACCAGGCGGATGTTCTCGGGCTTGACGTCGCGGTGGATGACCCCCGCGTCGTGCGCGTGCTGCAGCGCGGAGCACAGCTGACGCATGATCGAGACGATGCGCTCCGGTGGCAGGATCGGCGTGGCGTTCAGGAGGTCGATGAGGTCCTCGCCGTCGAGGTGCTCGGTGACCAGGTACCAGAGGCTGGGCGGCTCCGCCTCGTGTCCGCCGGCGTTCGCCCCGAGCGCGCCGTGCAGGCTCACCGGCTCGCAGCCGAAGTCGAGGACGCGCACGATGTTCGGGTGATCGAGCCGGCTCGCCGCGAGCGCTTCGACATGGAACCTCAGCACGGCGTCTCCGGCGCGGACGCCGCCGGAGCGCGACCTCTCTTCGGAGCGCGACCTCTCGCTCACGCCGCTCGAGCCTCGATGGCCGGCTCCCTCGCCGCGCGGCGACGCGGCGACGCGCGTCGTGCAGACGCGGTGGCTCGCTCTGCCGCCCACGCGCGGCGCGGCGACGCGCTCGTGGATGACCTTCACCGCGCACGCGCGCCCGAGCCCGAGGTGCCTCGCGCGGTAGACGCGCCCCATCGCGCCGGCGCCGATCATGTGCTCGACGAGGTACCGCCCCCCGAGAAGGCGTCCCCTGAGGAATCGCTCCGAGGACGGGAGTCCCGCGTCGAGGGGCGCGGAGGAGCGGAGGCAATCCATGGCGCGTTCCACGCAGCAGAATGGGTGCCATCGCGCTGTGCGGACGGTTCACAGGGGCCGCGAGGCGGAGCGTCGGGCGCGGCCGCGCCGCGGGCGCCCTGCGCCGGCGCTCGCGGCGCTGGGCCGAGCGGCCAGCTCGCCGCGCGCGTTTCGCGAGGGAAAGCGCCGCCTACGCCCGTGCAAGGGCGCCGCGAGGGCTGATTTGTTCCGTTGTCGACGGCGTGTGATAGCGTGGCGCGCGAGGAGGCCTGAGTGCTCTTGAGACGATGCGTTCCGTTCGCTGCGGCGCTGTTCCTGCTGCTCCCGACGGGCGAGGCACTTGCGCAGTCGGACCAGGACAGAGCAGCGGCGCGGTCGCTGGCCACGCAGGGCGCCGAAGCGTTCACGTCCGGCCGCTTCGAGGAGGCGATCGATCTGTTGGGTCGGGCCGAGGCGCTCGTGCACGCTCCGACGCACCTCCTGCTGATCGCGCGCGCACAGGTGCGCCTCGGCCGGCTCGTCGCTGCGAAGGAGACCTACCTGAGGATCGTCCGCGAGGAGCTCCCGCCCACCGCGCCGTCTCCGTTCAAGAGGGCGCAGCAGGACGCGAGGGAGGAGCTCGCCGCGATCGAGCCCAAGATCGCGTCGCTGCGCATCGCGCTGGAGGGCGCCGCCGGCCGGAAGATCGGCGTGAAGCTGGACGGCCAGCCGGTCGCGGACGCACTGCTCGGCGTGCATCGCCCGATCGATCCGGGGAATCACGTGGTCACCGTGGTTCCGCCGGGCCTCGCGCCGATCGAGCAGGGGGTCACCATCGGCGACGGCGAGCGGAAGGAGCTGAAGATCCCGGTCCCGGAAGGCCCGGCCGTGGTCCCCCCGCCGGGAGGCTCGGTCGAGGCGCAGGGCACCTGGGGCGGTGGGCAGACCGAGGTGCCCCCTGTCGCCCCGCACGGCACCCCGGAGCGAAAGACGAACGCGGCGATGCTGGGCGGGGGCATCGCGGCCACGGCGCTCGGGCTCGGCGGCGTCGTGATGGGCTCGGTGTTCCTGGCCAAGAGCAGCGGTACCCAGAAGGAAGCGAACGATCTCAGCGCCTCGCGCGGGTGCGAATCGCAGAGCGGTGTCGGCGCGGAGTGCGGCCCGTTGATCCAGGCCAAGATCAAGTCGCTCGACTCCGATGCTGCGTCACAGCAGACGATCGGCGCGGCCGGCCTCATCGGGGGTGGCGTGCTGCTCGCCGGCGGCGTGACGCTGCTCGTGCTGGAGCTGACGTCCAAGCCAGAGCCCTCGAGCGCCGCCTGGATCGCCCCCTACGTAACGCCGACCGGGCTCGGGCTGCGCGGCGCGTTCTGATCCCAGCGCTCTGCGCGGCGCGGGCGTCAGTAGCCGAAGTCGCCCGGTACCCCCGGCTTTTGCGGCTTCTGGGGTGACGTGCTCGGCTTCGTCGACGGGGCCGTGTGCGGCGGCCTCGTGACCGGCAACGGCTTCGTCTGGGGAGGCTGTGGGCGCGGCGGGAGCGGCTTCACCTGGGCCGAGGAGGCCGTCGGCGCTGCGACGGGCTCGGCGGTGACGGACGGAGCAGGCTCTGCGACCGTGGCGCTCGCGGTGACGATCGGCTCGGTCGGTGGGGCGGTCGGTGGTGCGGGAGGAGGGGGCGAGGGCGCCGGGATGGCGGTCGCGCCGACAGCGCTCGGACCCGCGCTGGCCGCGCCCGTCGTCCCGCTGTGTCCGAAGGCGAGCCAGACGGCGACGCCCGCGCCGAACAAGCTGGCCGCCCCGGCGATCGCGGCGAGGAGCGGCATCCTGGAAGCCGGGCGCGTCGAGCGGCCCGTGACCCCTGACGAGGCGCCCCACGAGTTCGCGGTCAGCTGCGGCGTCTGGCCCATGCCGGGCACCGCCGCCCCATGTTGGCCACCCCATGGCGGCTCGGTGCGGGTGGGCGGAGGTGTGGTCGTATCGGGCTGGGACGGCAGCGACAGCCGGGGGAAGGACGTCCGTCCCGTGGTCAGCAAGGCCAGGCTGGGCCGCGCTGCGGCCCAGGCGAGGAGCGTGTTCTTGAACTCCGCGCAGCTCTGGAAGCGGCCCCCCGGCTCGCGCGCCATCGCCTTCTGGATGATCCCGGAGAACTCGGCGTCGAGGTCGGGCACGAGCTGCTGGGGCAGGGGAGCCGGCTCGAGCACGATCTTGAAGAGCAGCTCGTTGAAGGTCGCCGCATCGAACGGCACCTGACCGGTCGTCGCCTGAAAGAGCAGAACGCCCATGGCGTAGATGTCGGTCCGCTGATCCACGGGGCTGGAGCCGCGGGCCTGCTCGGGCGACATGTAGTACGGCGTCCCGACCACCGCGCCCGTGCGCGTCATGCTCATCTCCGAGCCGGCGAGCTGCGAGAACTTCGAGACGCCGAAATCGAGCACCTTCACGAAGTTGCTGAGGCCGGCCTTCGACGGGATGACGAAGATGTTGTCGGGCTTGAGATCGCGGTGGATGATCCCCGCGGCGTGCGCGGCGCCGAGCGCCTCGAGCACCTGCACCATGATCGGCACGGTGATCTCGGGCCCGAGCCGCCCCATCCGCTCGATCTTGGCCCCGAGGGTCTCTCCCTCGAGGTACTCCATGACCATGTACCGCGTGCCGTCCGGCAGCACGCCGAGGTCGAGCACCTCGCAGATGTGATCGGAGCCGATGCGGGCGGCGGCCTGGGCCTCGCGCTCGAAACGCGCGACGGACTCGGCCTGGCTCGAGATGTTCGCGTGCAGCAGCTTGATGGCGACGCGGCGCCGGATGCGCACGTTCTCGCCTTCGAAGACCGCGCCCATGCCCCCCTGGCCGAGCAGCCGGACGATCCGGTACTTGCCGTCGATGATCTCGCCGACCAACGGATTCATGACAGCGTTCCCGGTCCGGAGAAGCAAATCACGCCGCCAGGCTAGCACGGTCGCCCGAGCCCGGCCTACGCCCTCGCAGAGCGACGACGGGCGTCGCCTTCGCCCACCGCCGTGCGGCGTGGACACCCACAGGAGGATCGATGGCGTGGGCGCCTGAGCGCCTGAGCGCCTGACAACCGACGCCCCGCTCCCGCGATCCCCGGGCCGGCGCAGGGGATCTTCGTGATAACGTCGCCCACGTATGCCGGTTTACGAGCTGTCCGTCGATGGTGCGCTGGTTCGCGAGGCGGAGAAGATCGTCTCCCTCGAGGGCCGCGCGTTCCCGACGCTCGTCATGCGCTGGGAATCGCGCCTCTTCGACCAACCTTGGCTCACGACGCTGGTGCTCGACTACGTGATCGCGTTACCGCCGCTCATCGTCGGGCAGGCGACGTTCAACGAGGTCAGGATTGCCGCCTTCACCGGGGGCGCCGGCACGAAGTTCATGTACTTCGGCACCGAGATGAGCGCGAGCGTGCCTCGCATCGCGCCCGAGATGGAGAACACGATCGCCCCGGCCGCGCTCTACCAGGAGTTCCGCCTGGACGAGCAGACTTGCCCGATCCCCTACCTGAAGCTGATCCAGGTCAGTCCGCGCATCTACGGTGAAGGGCTCCAGAACTACTACTCGCCGCCGATCAAGGTCGAGCGCTACGACGGGGTGGCCTCGCCGGAGCACATCGCGGACTTCTTCCCCAAGGTCGTCGCGAACCTCGATCCGGTGAAGGGGGCGACGCTGGTCGATCCCGCGCAGGGCTTCTGGACCGGCGCGCGCTTCCTCGGCGCGACGTCCATCGCCATCGTCCGACAGGGCCGCGTGGTCGGGCTGCACCGCCGCACCGGCAAGACCGACAAGGACCCGATCCCGCCCGAGGTGAAGCGGCGCGATCCCCGGCTCGACGTGCGCGCCGACTGGGTCGCCGTGGACGTCGGCGCGGCGTCGACGGCCGTCGCCGTCCGGGGCGAGCGCGGCGGCGCCGAGTTCGTCCGGATCGGCGCCGACGCGCCGGTCCGGGTCTCTGCCGACAACGAGAACCCGAGCGAGGTCGCGTTCGAGGCGCTGGCCCGGACGACGAAGGCCTGGCGCGATCGGGTGATCCTGCCCATGACGCGCTGGGGCGACGTGCTCGTCGGGCACGCAGCGCGCGACATGCGCCTCCGGCCGGGCGCCGACGTCCACGAGCGCGCCGCGGCCTCCCTGCCGGCCCTCCCGCTCCTGCGCGAGCGGACCGAGCGCGGCGAGCCGTTCCGCTTCCGGGGCAGGAGCGACCCCGACACGGCGGAGGCGCTGAAGAAGCCGGCGCCGCCCCTCATCGACGAGGAAGGGATCGGCGCGCACGACCCGTTCGATCCGCTCGAGCTCTACGCGTACTACGTCGGCCTGCACCTGAACCAGCGCTCGCGGGGGCTCTCCACGCGCTACGCGATCACGATGCCGACGGGCTGGTCGCCCGAGCGCCGCGAGAGCGTGCTCATCGCCTTCCGCCGCGGCCTGTTCCGGAGCCTGCCCGCGGGCCTCTGCGAGTACCACGACCTCGACGGCCTGCAGGTCGTCGACGGGGGGCCGTCCGCGATCGCCTATGCGGTCCAGGCGTTCCGGATGTTCGGGATCCAGCCGCGGGACGGCGGCGTCCCGTTCTGCGTCGTCGACGCAGGGGCCAGCGAGGCGGGGCTCGCCTTCGGCATCCTGCGGAGCGCGAAGGCGCACGAGGCCGCGCAGGGGCTGGAGCGGATGGTCGAGTACCTCGAGCCCACGGCGATCCCCTGGCTCGGGGGCGAGCGGCTCCTCCACCGGATCGCCTACAGGGTGTACTCGTCCAGCCAGGCCGCGATGCTCGATCACCGGATCCCCTTCGAGCGACCGCCCGAGGAGGATCCGATCGACGGCGCGGAAGATCTGCTCGTTTCGTCCCCCGATGGGCGCGCCAACGCGTGGGCCCTCAAGGAGCTGCTGCGGCCTCTCCTCGAGGGGGGGCCGAGCGCGCCGGTCGCGGAGCGGCTCTCGCTGGTCGGGCTGGACGGGGTTCCGGTCGTCGTGCCGCTCTCGATCGATCGCGGAGCGCTGAGCAGCGCGATCGACGCGTGGTTCCGGGACGGGGTCGAGGTGGTCCGCCGGCACCTCGAGGGCGCGGTGGCCAAGATCGGGAGGGAGCCGGATCCTTACCAGGGGCTCCGGATCCTGCTCGGCGGGCGCCTCGGGATGAACCAGCGCTTCGCGGAGCTGCTCGCCGGCGTGCTGCCGGCGGGCGTGCAGGTGCACCGGTTCAAGGAGCCGGACAAGGCCAACCTGGGCGCGCCCACCGTGAAGATGGCCGCCGCGCTCGGCGCGCTGTCGCTCCGGTTCGATCGGATCGGGGCCACGCTCCGCGCGGAGAAGCGCGACGCGTTCCGTTACCGCGTCGGGCGCGCCCGCCACGGGCAGCTCGCCGACGTCCTGGATCCGTCCGTCGACTACGACGTCTGGCGAGAGGTCGGCGCTTGCTTGAAGCCCGAGGTCGAGCTCCTGTTCATGGCCGCCGACGACGAGGGAGAGGTCGCGGCGGACGATCCGCGCGTGCGCCGCGCGATCTGCGCGCTCGGGCGCGGCGCCGTCGGACAGCGGCTCTACGTCCGTGCCGTCGGGCCGGCCCGCGCGGAGGTCAGCGTGGGGCCGCCCGGCGGTGAGCCGGCCTCCGGCGCCGTATGCTGGACGGTGCACCTCGAGAGCGGCGCCGCTGAGAAGACCGGCGGCTGAGCGCATGGGGGCTCCGCGGCTTCACGTGCCACACGACGATCTCGATCCCGAGGGACAGGCCTACGTCGGCGCAGCGCCAGGCGGCCTCGGCGAGGTCCATCCGACCGAGGGCCGGCAGGCCGAGGCCCGGCTGGCCGCGCACCTCGCGACGACGAGCGCGCTGTGCGGGGCGGCCTCGCTCGCGGAGGCTGCTCCGCGCGTGCTCGCCGCGCTGATCGACCACCTCGGCTGGGACGTCGCCGCGCTCTGGCTCGCGGAGCCGGAGCCGAGCGCCGCGGGCGACGCGCCGCGATCCGCGGCGAGGGCGGGCGCGCTCCGCTGCGTCGAGGCCCGGTCGGCGGCGCACGTCGATCGCGAGGCGCTCGCGGAGGTGCTCCGCCAGGGGCCGACCCTCGCCGCCGAGTCCGAGCTGGTCGGCGAGGCATTCCGGCGCGGCTCGCCGGTGTTCCGCGCCAGCGCGGGCGTCGTCGACGTCGACGAGCATGCCGCGGGCGCGCCGCACTGGGAGCGCGCGGCGTGCGCCGTCCCGATCCCGTGCGGCCCCCGCGTCGCCGGGGTGATCGAGCTGAGGAGCCGCGCCCCGCACCGCGGCGACGAGCAGCTGCTCCGCGTCCTTGCGTCCGTGGGCAGCCAGATCGGGCAGAGCATCGAGCGGTGGCGCGCCGAGCGGGAGGGCGCGCGCGCCGCGGGCGAGCTCCGCGCGCTATTTCACGCGATCCCCGATCTCTGCTTCCGCCTCGACGCCGAGCTGCAGATCGTCGACTTCAACCAGCCGCGGCTCTCCGAGCTCCACGTCGCGGCGGAGGCGCTGTCGGGCAAGCGCATGACCGAGGTGCTCCCGCTGGATCTCGGGGAGCGGCTCGAGCGCGCGAGCCAGGAGGCCCACGAGGCGGGCGCCGTGGTCGCGCTCGAGCACGCCGTCGCGAGCGCCGGCGGAGAGCGGCACGTCGAGGCGCGGGTGATGCCGTTCCTCGAGGGGCACGTCCTCGTCCTCGTCCGCGACATCACCGAGCGGCGGCGCACCGAGGAGGCGCTCCGGCAGCGCGAGGAGCGCTCGCGCGAGTCGCAGAAGATGGAGGCGCTCGGGCGGCTCGCCGGCGGCATCGCGCACGACTTCAACAACATGCTCATGGTGATGCTCGGCTACGGCGAGCTCCTCATCCGCCGCCTCGGGCCCGACAGCGCGCTGCGGCGCGACGCCCTCCAGGTCACGAAGGCCGGGGAGCGCGCCGCGGCGCTCACGCGGCAGCTCCTCGCGATGAGCCGCCGCAAGGCGCTGCAGCGCGAGGCGCTCGACATCAACGCGGTGGTGCTCGACATGCAGACGATGCTGCAGCGCCTCATCGGCGAGGACATCGATCTGCAGACGAACGTCGACCGGGATCTCGGCTCGATCAAGGTCGACAAGAGCCAGCTGGAGCAGGTCATCCTGAACCTCGTCGTGAACGCGCGCGACGCGATGCCGAGGGGCGGCAAGCTCGTCGTCGAGACCTCCCTGGGCGAGCCAGGCGAGAGCCCAGCGGCGAGGTCCTTCGCGCCGGCGGAGCGGGACGACGACGACACGCCCGCCGCCGGGGGCCCTCCCTACGTCGTGCTCTCGGTGACCGACAGCGGCAACGGGATGGATCACGACACGCTCTCGCACCTGTTCGAGCCGTTCTTCACGACGAAGGCGCGAGGCAAGGGCACGGGGCTGGGCCTCGCCACGGTGTACGGGATCGTGAGCCAGAGCGGCGGGCTCATCGAGGTCGAGAGCGAGCCCGGGCGCGGCACGACGTTCCGCGTCTACTTCCCGCGCGTCGAGGAGCGCGCCGAGGTGGCGCCCGCCCGCGCGCGGCCGTCGCCGGCGGGCGGCGACGAGACGGTGCTCGTCGTCGAGGACGACGACGCCGTCCGCAAGCTCATCGTCGATGTGCTCGAGCGGCGAGGCTACGGCGTGCTCTCGGCCGCGAGCGGTGAGGAAGCGCTGGCGGTGCTCGCGCGGGAGGGAGAAGACGCCGTGGACCTCCTGCTCACCGATCTCGTGATGCCGGGCATGAACGGCCGCGAGCTCGCCGAGCGCGCCGTCGCGATCCACCCGCGCGCCCGCGTGCTGTACATCTCCGGCTACGCCGAGGACGTCCTCGCGGGCGCCGAGCCCGATCGCGAGCTCGCGCTGCTGCAGAAGCCGTTCACCCCCGAGACGCTCGCGCAGCGCCTGCGCGACCTGCTCGATCGCCGCTAGTCGCGGCGAGGGCCGGTGGTCACCGCCCGCCGCGATCGAGGACGTCGCTCTCGGGCGCCGGATCGGCGATCCCGAGCGGCGCCGGCGGTCGACGGCGTCGCAGGTAGAAGAAGTCGCGCTGCGCCGGCTCCGCGACGTACTCCTCGGGCTTGAACTGCACGTCCGGGATCAGCGCCGAGCTGGCGCGCGGCCCCGCGCCGTCCGCGCCGCGGGCGTACAGGAGGAAGCGCGGGTAGGCGTGGTTGACGTCGAGCTCCGCCACGTCGTGCGCGCCCGCGGCCTTCATCCCCCGGGCGAGGCTGCGGGCCGTGACGGCCTCGCCGAGCCCGTAGAAGAGCAGCTTGCCCGTCGCGTCGACGCCGAGCGCCGAGCGCCGGATCACCGTCTCGCCGCTCACCGTCGCACCCCAGTCCCGGTTCGAGTCGTACAGCGCGTGGTGGAGCTCGCCCTGCTCGACCAGGCAAGGCGGCGTCTGCCGGTACGCGGCCATGCGGGCCTCGCCGTCGCGCAGCTCGGGCCAGGTCCGGATCCGCACCGCGCCGCTGCGGTAGAGCGCGATCGTGCACGCCCTGTCGCGCGGCGGCAGGAACGTGTCGCCGTCGAGCATCATCCCGTAGTGGCCGTGCATCGCCTTGAAGCCCCCGTTGAAGGCGGCGACGAGCTCCGCGGCGTCGCCTGCTGGCACGAGCCCAGGGCGCCGCTCTGCCGGGATGTCCGGCGAGAACGGCTCCTTGGTGCCCGCGACGAGCCGGAGGTCGACGCGCCCGAGATCGATCGCCACCACCGCGATGGCCGCGAACACGCGCTTCGGGTCCGGGTGCACGACGCTCTTCCAGAGCACCTGAGCGTCGCCGGGCCGGGCGGCGCTGTCGGCGATCGGCGTCCAGACGCCATCACCGGTGGCCGCGACCTCGGGGAAGGGCGGCTGGAACGAGGCGGGCGACGTGACCGGCTCCGCCTCCGGGCCCTCGGCGCTCTTCACCGCCTCCGCGGCGACGGCGGCGGGCGGGGGCTCCCAGAAGGTCTTCGGCGCCGCGTGGCGGTAGATGGCACGGTTCAGCCGATCGGCGACGCCGTAAGCGACGTCCTCGGCCCACGCGACAGGCGCAGGACCGACCACGGCGCGCACGCCGTCGGCGAGGGCCGGGCCGAAGCCGCGGACCTCGTGGATGCCGTACCAGAGCGCCTCGACGGCGATCGCGCAGATCGCCGCGCAACGCAGCGCGCGCTCGGGCAAGCGAGCGCGGGATCGCCGCCTGCGCAGGGACCCGCTCGCAGGAGGGGGCGAAGGGTTGTCCAAGGCGATGCCGAGGCTACCCGATCGCGCGGGCAGCCCCAAGTTTCGGGCTTCGAGCGAGCGCCGCGGCGCTCGTTACGGCTGCCCGTGCGCCATCGTCCGGGGGCCATCCTTGAACAGGATCTCGATCTTGCCCCGATCGATGACCTTCGCGACCACGCCGTCGCCGAACTTGCTGTGGTGGATCAGCTCGCCCTCGCCGAAGGTCAGCGTCACGCGGTACGGCTTGAACGCGCCGGACGGCTGCCCCGCGATGGCGCGCTCCCACGCGAGCGTCTGATCGCGCTCGGCGCGCTGGGCGGCCGTGAGGCGCTCCACGCCGCCGCGCGGCGAGCTCGACGCCGCCCGCGGCTCGCTGCTGCTGCGAGCGGAGGCGCGGGCCGCCGCGCGGTTCTCCCGTTCGCTCTTCGGCTGGCGGTAGAGGTGGTGCGACATGCAGGTCTTGCACTCGACCTTCTTCACCACGTCGCCGACCATCGCGATGATCCGATGGGTAAGATCGAGGCGGCACTTGGTGCACCAGGCGTCGACTTCGCCGCCTGTCCTAAGCTTTTTCGTCGTCACTTCTCCTCACGGCGCCGGTCTCGCCCGGTCTCTTTGCTTCGGTCTTTGACGTTCACCTGAGCGGTGACCTCCGGCTTCGGCAACCCGGTCCTCGGCTCGTCCTGGCTGTCGTCTCGCTTCGCCGCTTCGTTGGGAATGAAGCGGATCTCGGTCTTGATCTCGAAGGAGAGCTTCGTCAGCACCTTCGTGATCTCGTCCGCGAACTGGGTGTGCTCGAGCACGTCCCGGATCTCCTTCGCGACGACCCGGTAGAGACCGTTCTTGGTCTCGTCGATCTGGGTATAGAGGTAGTGGAGGACCTCTTTGGGAAGCTTGAGGTCGCCCACGAAGTGCCGGAGGTTCTCGGGCCCCTCGCTGAGCTTGTCGATGCCGCTCTCGACGGCGCGCTCGACCACGCGCTTGAAGATCTCGGGGATAGCGCGCTCGAAGAGGCGTTTCTTCTCGCCTTCGCCTTCCACCTTGTCCCCTTCGTCCTCGCGGAGCGGCTCGGTGTCGTCGGCCATGGCTCGGGCTCCCCTAGCGGGACGGGGCGGCCACGTCAATGCAGGGGTGCGTGCAGGGTGCCGGCGTCGCGCCATGGTCCATGGATCTGCCGGATTTTGATGACGATGGGGAGCCTTTCGCGCGCGTCCGGCAGCCAGCAGAGCTCTGCCTTGCAGCTGTCGGCAGCGGACACTGCAGTGACCCGGACGGAAATCGTGACGCCGCGATGTCTGTGGCTCGGGCGATGGTCGAGAGGGCGCCAGCTCAGAGCTCCTCGTAGGTGTCCGTCTCGTTGTTCATTTCGTACGTCTCGTCCTCTCCCGTTTCGGTGCCGGCGTCGCCTTGGCGCGCTCGTTTGTAGGATTTCAGCATCCAGACCTCCGCTGCGAACCGGCCACTGCCGCGGCGGGCGCTGATCTCCACGGTGGCGTCGTCGTCCTCGAGCGGGCAGAAGGGCCGATCCGGCTGGACGATCGGCCATGCGTCCTCGGTGCCATCGCTCGCGATCATCGCCCCGCGGCTGCTCCGCACGGCGACGTCCAGGTTGAGGACCCCCGGTCCGCCGACGGCGAATACCCGGTAACACGCGCCCCGGACCGCCTGCAGCTTCTCCGTGACGATCGCGCCGCCTTCGGCCACCTGACCTTCGATCGGCTTCGGCGAGATCCGGCGCATGCCGTTCTCCGGGCCGCAGAGCAGCGACAGGCGCGTCACGTCCTTCAGCGGATCGCCGCTGATCCTGAAGTTCCCATAGCAGCGTACCCAGGGACCGCCGACGCGCACCGGGAGGACCGGCAGATCGAGATCCGTGCGCGCGCCGGCGTCGCCGTCGCCCTGTCCTGCGTCGGCGTCCGCGAGCTCGCCGGTCCCGATCGTGGCGGCAGGGTGAGGCGGCGCTGCCGAGAGCACGACCGCGGGGCCTGGCTTGCCCTCCCAGGGGCGCGGCTCGTCGCGGCACCCGGGCGCGACGAGCCCGAGGAACAGCGCGGCGCAGAGGCGCGCTGCCCGAGGGAGCAGCTGGGGTGGGCAGGGGCGCCGGGACGACACCGCGGTCGGCTCTTGCGCTAGAGTCCCGCGCGATGGAAGCGTTTTCTGAGCACCGCGAGCGGCAGCCGCGCAACCTCAGCGATCCGTGCGGCCTCGGCGATCCGCGTCGACAGCGCAGAGGCGGGGCCTTTCGCGCGTGAGCACGACGTCGCGGCCGCCCGCGCGCAAGCGCGCGGGCGCAGACCAGCAAGAACCCGCGCGCAGCCGTGCGAGCGCACGCGAGGATGATCAGGAGCGGCAGCGCTCTCCGCGTCGCCGCGCCTCGTCCCGCGAGCAGGGCGCGGGCGCCCCTCCGCCGGAAGCGCTGGACCCAGGCGAGCGCGACCGGGAGATCGCTGCCGCCCTCGATGCCTGGTTCGGCCGCGTCGCGCGCGATCTGCCGTGGCGGAGGACGCGCGACCCCTACGCGATCTGGCTGAGCGAGGTGATGCTCCAGCAGACCCGCGTCGAGACGGTGATCCCGTACTACGAGCGCTTCCTCGCCCGCTACCCGACGGTCTTCGCCCTGGCTTCCGCCGAGATCGACGACGTGCTCTCGCTCTGGAGCGGCCTCGGTTACTACCGCCGCGCCCGCGTGCTCCACCTCGCCGCGCGCGAGGTCACCGCCCGCCACGACGGCGCGCTCCCTCGCGACGTCTCCGCGCTGCTCGCCCTGCCCGGCGTCGGCGCGTACACCGCGGGCGCGATCGCG
The DNA here is from genome assembly GCF_051521375.1 of Sorangium sp. So ce693. NCBI lineage: Bacteria > Pseudomonadati > Myxococcota > Polyangiales > Polyangiaceae > Sorangium > Sorangium sp. So ce693. The sequence goes on along the minus strand of NZ_CP150347.1, from coordinate 5,912,602 downwards.
AGCATCGCGTACGATCAACCGGTGCCGCTCGTCGACGGCAACGTCGCCCGGGTGCTCTCCCGCATCGAGGGCATCGACGACGACATCCGCAGCGCCTCGGGCACGCGCAAGCTCTGGTCGACGGCCGAACGCCTCGTGCGGGGCGTGCCGAGCAGCGTCCATCCCGGACGCTTCAACCAGGCCTTGATGGAGCTCGGCGCCACCGTGTGCACGCCCCGGAATCCCCGCTGCGATGCCTGCCCCGTCGACGGCGCGTGCGTCGCGCGCGCCACGGGGCGGCAGGCGGATCTGCCGGTGATCGCCCCGAAACGCGACGTCCCGGCGGTCGCGATGGTCGCCGCCGTGGTGCGGTCGGGCGATCGCGTGCTCTTCGTCCGGCGCGCCGAGGGAGGTCTCTTCGGCGGGCTCTGGGAGCCGCCCATGGTCGAGGCGCGCTCGCTCGCGGACGCCCGCGCGCTCCTGGAGCTGGTGGGCGTCGCGCGTGACGCGCCGCTCCGCGAGGTCGGCCGCGTGCGCCACATCCTCACGCACCGGCGCCTCGACGTGACGGTGGCGCGCGCCGAGGTGGCGGCCCCCTGGCGCATCCGGGCAAAGCTTGCCTCCCCCTACGAGAAGGCGGCGTGGCTCGATCCGGGCGCGCTGGATATCGGCGTTTCCAAGCTCGCGCGAAAGGTCCTGTCCGCGGCATCGGCGCCGGACGTCGGAACGGCGCGAAGACCGCGATGACCGCGCGCGGGCGGGCTGAACGCCTGCGCGCTTCGGCCGTCGGAGAGGCCAGAGACGGCTCGAAATCGCGGTCTTGCGGCGCTCCGGGCGCGCCGCGCTCCGCTGCGGGCGGGGAGCGGCGCCGCTCGCGGCTGAGCCGCAGCGACGCAGCGGCGCGGGCCAGGGCGAAAGCCATATGTCGCCGTGGAACGCCGCGGGCTCCGGCGCTGCTGCGCCAGCGTCGTGGCATGGAAGGCGCTTGGTGAGATGACGGGCAGGCCCTCTAGCCTCGCGGCGCCGGCGGTGGCCGGAGCTCGACTCAAGCCTGGGAGCTCAAGCGACATGGATGCGCGACGACGGACCACAGAGACGCTGCCCACGGCGAGCGCGCCTGTGCGATCCATGACGGTGATGGCGGACGACGGAGCGCTGTACGTGCTGCCGCTGTGCGAGCGGATCGTGCTCGATGTGCTGGCCTACGAGGACGAAGGTCTGCTGGCCTTCATCCGCATCGACGGAGAGGTGGTGGCGGAGCTGCCCGTGCTCGGTCAGGCGTGACCGGGCCAGACCTCGTCGCGCGCCGCGCGTGGCGGCGCGCCGCGACCTCACGCCGTCGCGCGCTGCCCGTCAGCCCGCGTGCCGCCGCATCCGCTGGGTCACCGGTTGCTCGTCCTCTCCTTCGGCGTCTGGCTCGACGGACTCGACGTCCTCGTCTTCCAGGAGATAGGGCAGGTCGCCGTCGTCATCGTCGTGCGACATCACGACGTCGCTGATGTCCTGGCCCCTCGTCGCGCCTTCCAGGAACTCCGCCCCGAGATCGCTCGCCAGATCGGCGGCGGCGTCGGCGGCGTCGGGGTTCACCTCGAACTCGGTGCAGCCGGCGTCGTTCGGGTGGTGGTGGTAGCCACGGACCTCGTCGTCGAGCGTCGGGATCACGTCGCTGATCTCGCTGCGCGGGTTCACCTTGCCCCGCAGCGGGGGCGCCGCCGCGGCGTCGAGCATGTCGACGAACGGCTCGTCCAGCTCGCCCGCGCCGGTCCACGCGGCGTCCTGGGCCGGGTTGCGCGGCCTTCCCGGTTCGCTGCGATCTTCTCGTTCTCGACGCCGCGTCGCGCTGGCGCGCGGCGCGCGCAGCGCCGACGGCTGTGCGGCGGTGCCTTGCCTGCCTCGGGTGCTTGAATTGCTCACGGTGGTCTCACCATGCAGGGTCCGGTCCGCAGGTGAAGCGGGCGGATACGCAGCGGTGGCGAGCGCCGTGCCGGGGGCACGCGGCGCGCCGTCGCCGGGCGGCGATGCCGCGGCGAGGCTCGCGCGGCGTGCGGGCGGGACGCAATTGAGCGTGCCAGCGGGCGCTGCCTCGGGGTAGAAGGCTCGTGGCAATGCTGGAACTCCGGACCGGGCTTGCGCTGGTGGCGGTTCTGCTCGGGGCATCCTGGGGGCGCGCCGCCGCGGCCCAGCCTGCCGCAGACAGCGGCGCCGAGGGGGCCGCGGCGTCGCTGTCCGGCGAGGATCGCGGCGGCGCCGAGCTCGATGCGTACCGCGCGCTCGCGCGGCCGCCGGGGACGGCGGCGCGGGTCGTGTCGACCGTCGCGATGGGGAAGGGGATCCGGTTCAACAACCCCTACCGGCTGCAGACGCAGCTCGGCGATACGGCGGAGTCGCTCTCGCTCACCGCGGGGTACCTCGATCTCGGGGTCGCGCTCGCGCTGGGGCCGGCCGACGGCGTCCAGCACGGCGGGGCGCTGCGCTTCTCGGTCGCCGTCGGCGGCGTCCCGCAGGAGTCGCTCACGCCGAGCTACTTCGTCGCTTACCGCGGCCTCACGCGCGTGCTCGGGTACGGGCGGCTCGGCGCGGCGATCCTGATCGAGCCCGACGTGAACGTCGGAGGCGAGCTCGCCCTGGGGCTCGGGTACTCCCTGCTCGCGGGCGTCGCGCTCTCGGGCGAGATCGTCGGGGATCTCTTCTATGGCGCCGCGACGTACGACGCGGCGTACACCGTCTACCCCGTCGTCTCGGCGCAGCTCGGGCTCATGATCGATCACGAGCTCCTTCCATGAGCTTGCCGGAGCGCGAGCGTCGAGGCGGGCGCCCACGGGCGAAGGAGATCGCCGGCGCGGCGGCGCTGCTGCTCTTCGTGGGCATCGCGCCGGTGGTCGGGGACATCGGCAGCTGCGGCCAGGCGCCGGAGGAGCTCGACCCCTACAAGTTCTTCGCCCTGAAGGCGCAGATCGACTGCGCCCGGTGCGACGAGTGCGGCCTGCGCACGCGCGCCTGCGACGCCGCCTGCGGCTTCGAGGCCGCGCCGGAGCTCCCGACCGGCTGCTATCCGCTGGTCCACGACGGCGAGGTGTGCCTGCACAAGCTCAAGTTCGCGAGCTGCGACGAGTACCGCGGCCACATGGCCGACGAAGGCGCGTCGACCCCGACGGAGTGCAATTTTTGCCCATTGGAAGAGGCGCCATGAGCGGGCGTGGCGCAGTCGCCTCCCGCCGACGCCTTGCGACTTCCGCTCGGATTTTCTCGTGCGCGGCGCTCGTCGCGGTCCTGTCCGGGTGCGCCTCGACGCCGGCGCTCCTGGCTGGCTACGACGACTACGCGGCGTACCGGGCGACGCGCGTGTCGAGGACCCTCGAGGGGCGGCTCGCGGCGGCGTCGGCCTACCTGGAGCGCCATCCGCGCGGGGCCTTCGCCGGCGAGGTGCGCGCCTACCTCACGCGCGCCGAGCCGATCTATTACGCAGCGAAGCGCAGGACGGCCGCGGGCCTCACCGCGTACCTCGCGACGCTGCCCAGGGGCGCGTTCCGCGATGAGGCGACCCACCGGCTGGGCGAGCTCGTCCGCGAGCGCAACACAGGCGACGTCCTCTCGCGCGCCGCTCAGCAGACGGAGGCGCAGCTCGCGACGCAGCGGGCGGAGCGCGCGCGGATCGGCGAGGAGGTCACAGCGTGGCTGCGCCGGTTCCTGGACAGGCGGGCCTGGGGGCGGCCCCTCGCAGAGGCGCCGGCGGAGGTGATCGTCCCGTTCAGCCTGGCGCTCCCGCCTCCCCGCTGCGCGCCCGCCGACGAGCGCGCGCGCCCGGGCGCGGCGGTCTGCGCGAAGCGGATCCCGCTCTGGTTCGTGGTGACGGCCGAGGGGGAGAGCGCGCCGCGGCAGGCGGAGATCGAGGTCGCCGTCCTCGAGGACGCGGCGGGCCGCCCGATCGAGGTCACGATCCGCGGGCCCGCCCTCTTCACGCGCCTCGAGGAGGCGCGCTCGGCGCGCGAGGTCGCCCCGGACGACGCGATGGGCCGCATCGGAGGCATCGCCCTGGCGGTCGAGCTCGCGCGCAGCGCCTTCGCGGCGCGCGTCTCGAGCGATCCGTCGTGCGGCCGCCAGGCGGTGGCGCCCGTCGTGCTCCACCTCGAGTGTGAAGGCGCCCGCCTCGTGGCGCGCGCCGGGATCGAGGCGGGCGAGGACGACGTCGTGACGCTCACCGTCGCCCCGCCGGCGCGCTAGCGCTGCTGCTCTGCGGCGCGCCGCTCCGCTCCGCGCGCTAGCACCGCTTGTTGCTCTTCTTCCCCTTGAGCTTCGCCGTGTTCTTCGGGCACACGTCCTTGATGGCCGCGGAGCGCTCCTTGTAGAGCGCCTTCATCTCCTCGAAGACCGGCGCCTGCGCTCGCTTGAGATCCTTGGTCTCCCCCGGATCCGCGACCACGTCGAAGAGGTCGAACGCGTCGTCGTCGCCGTATGCGATGAGCTTGTACTGCCCGTGGATGAGCGCCCTGCGCCGGTCGTTGTCGCTCGTGCGCGGAAGATCGACGATGACGTCGCGCGGCTCCGGCGTCGCGCCGTGGAGCTCGGGCACCAGGCTCTTGCCCGGGAAGGACGGCTCTGCCGGGGCGCCGGTCAGCTCCAGGATCGTCGGCGCCAGGTCGATCGAGCTGCGAGGCACGTCGATCCGGCGCGGGGTGATCCCGGGCGCCTGGATCATCAGCGGCACGTGGGCGAGCACGTCCCACACCTCGAAGCCGTGGCGGAACATCTTGTGCTCGCCGAACGCCTCGCCGTGGTCCGCGGTCACGATGATCGCCGTCTCCTTGGCCCACGGCTGCTGCGCGACGAAGTCCAGCAGCTTGCCGACGTGCATGTCGGTGAACCTGACCTCCCCGTCGTACTTGTCGCGGGCCCGCTTGCCGAACTGCGGGATCCCCTCGTGCGTCATGTACACGTCGTGCGGATCGAGGAAGTGGAAGTACGCGAAGAAGGTGCCCGACGTGTTCGCCTTGTCGGAGAGCATCTTCATCGCGAGCTCGAGGTGCCCCGGGCTCGTGACGTTCCGGTCGGTCGTGTTGTCGGCCGAGAGCCCCGGCACGATCTCGTACACGTCGAAGCCCTGACGGAAGCCCGCCTTCTGGTCGAAGTAGAAGTGCGCGTGCGCGCTCATCGTCCGCACCCCAGCCTTCTGCAGGAGCTCCGGGAACATGAGGACGCTGTCGGGGTAGTTGCCGAAGAAGTAGCCGCTGCGATCGACCTCGCTCGGGTACCGGCCGGCGAGGAATCCGCCGACGCTCATCGAGGTGTACGACGAGATCGCGTAGTGGCGCGTGTAGCTGACCGCCTTCTTCTCGAACGCGGTGAGCGCGGGCGCGATGTCGCGCTCGTAGCCGTTCCACGGCATGTCCGCGCGCAGGCTGTCGATCGAGACCACGAGGACGTTCAACCTCTCGCGCTGACCTGCCGGCGGCGCCGCCGCGCCGTCCTTCCTGTCCGTCGCGGCGGTCGCCCCGGCGCCCTCTGCCGTGGCGGCCGGCGCCGCCGCGGAGGGCTCCTGCCGCGCCGCGGGCTCCGGCGTGCGCGCGGGCGGCGGCTGGCCGTCGCCGTCGCGAGAGCAGCCCGCTCCAGCGCTGGCGAGCGCGAGCGCGAGCGCCGCCGCGACGCGCCGGCGAACCAGGCGCGGGTGCGCCATGGGCGAGGGGGCCGGCGAGGAGGGCGCCCGAGGGCCTTCCGGTCCCCCGGCGCACATCGATGAAGCGAGCGTGTGCATGGCCGCCGTCTTACTCCGACTCGCGCCGCTCCGCCAAAACCGCACACCACGGGCCAGTTCCGCTATGCTGTCGGGTCATGGCCCCGGTCCCTCGGAACCCTCCGCCGCTGCCGCCCTCGGGCCGATCGCAACCGGGGGGGAGGCCGGCGCCCGAGCCGCCGAGGCCGCTGCCGCCCGACGCGCCGCGGCGGGTCGGCGAGCACGTCAGCCAGGCGCTGAAGGACCACATCACCGAGATGGCGCTCGGCCTGCTCGAGGAGCAGATGCAGGCCCGCATCGTCCACTACCGCGCCGATCTCGAGACCAACCCCGAGCTCGACGCGGTCACCGCGCAGGTCGTCGCCCAGCTGAAGGTGATCCAGGCGTCGGCGGGCGCCGCGGATCGCGGGGCGAAGAACCGCGACGCGATCCGCGACGCGCACGAGAGGACGCTCTGCGCGCTGCTCGAGCGGGTCATCCGCGAGGACGGCATCTCGCTGCTCGTCGAGCGGCGGCTCAAGAAGATCCACAGGAACCTCGCCCGCCTGTTCTTCCAGTCCGAGCTCCACGAGAAGACGCGCGGCCGCGACGGCGCGCCGAAGGTGATCCACCACGGCGAGCAGGCGCTCTTCTACGTGCTGACCCGCTACAAGAACCGGATCGAGGCCGAGCTCGACGGCTTCGAGTTCGCGTCCGAGGACGCGCGGGAGCAGTCGTTCGAGCTGCTCGCGAAGCTCACGAAGGACATGCAGGACGCCTTCCTCTCGCGCCGATCGAGCGAGCTCAGGCGCATCGTCTCGGTGGTGCACGCCGTGCTCGTCGACTTCTTCAGCGTGCAGCTCGCCCAGAGCCTCGGCGAGATCTCCGCGCGGGTCGTGCAGGACGCGCGGACGTTCGAGGGCAGGGCGTACGCGTACAAGCTGACGAGCGAGGCGTTCCCCCGCTTCCGCAGCGCGTTCGAGCGCCACCTCATGGTGATGCTCGTCGGCTTCGCCGAGGACGAGCTGGTCGCCCAGCTCGCGGACACGGCGGGCGCCGAGCGCGACGAGACGATCCTCTTCATCACCGATCCCCACCTCTTCAGCATGATCTGCGGCGAGGTCTGCGAGGGGCTCTACGAGTTCCTCTGCAACGAGGGCTTTCTCGACCTGCCGCCCGACTGGCGTCGCGCCTCGACGGCGCCCTCCGACAGCTGACTCAAGCGAAAACCCAGGGACATTCATGAGACGGTACGACGTCGCGAGAGCGGGCTCCGGCCTGCTCCTCGCTCTCACGCTGCTCGCCGGCTGCGCGCGCGGCCCCGATGTGGACGCCTCGGGGCTCGCGCTGCGGCGCGTGGTCATCTACAGGAACGGCGTCGCTTACTTCGAGCGCCGGGGGCTCATCGACGCCGATCAGGTCACCTTCCGGGTCCGCAAGGAGAAGGTCGGCGATTTCCTCGCGACGCTCGCAGTCATCGAGGCCGGCGGCAGCAGCGTCCGGAGCGCGTCGTTCCCGGTCGAGGTCGACGACGGATCCGGCGAGGACGAGGCGCCGGATGAGCTCGGGCCCGATGTAGCGCCGACGCCGCCGCCGAAGGCCAAGGGCGCGGCCGCGGGGGAGAAGAAGCGCGACGACGAGCACGAGAAGGTGAAGCTCACCCTCGACGGGCGGGAGCACGATCTCGTGGTCGGCTACGTGGCGGAGACGCCCGTGTGGAGGCCGTCGTACCGGCTCGTGATGGGCGCGGGCGGGGCGCAGGGCACCGCGCCGCGCGCGGACGCGAAGCAGGCGCACCTCCAGGCGTGGGGCATCGTGCAGAACCTCTCGGGCGAGGACTGGAAGGGGGTGAAGCTGTCGCTCGTGGCGGGCGCGCCGCTCGCGTTCCAGGCGACGCTCGATCAGGCGGCGATCCCGCCGCGCCCCGTCGTCAGCGACCAGGGCGAGGTGATCGCGTCCGTGCCGACGAGCGAGACGACGCTGGCCACCGAGGCCGCGCCGCCGCCACCGCCGCCCGTCGCGCCTGCGCCCGCGGCGCCGGGCGACGACGGGGAGGGGTACGCGTTCGCCGACGAGGCCGAGCTCGAAATGGAGAAGGGCGGCGGCAAGAGGCGGAGCGCGGTTGCCACGGTACCCGCCGCGAAGCCGATGCCGAGGCTAGCCGACCGCGAAGACGCGCGCGTCGGCGGGCAACACGCGGGGCCGCAGTTGAAGCGGTCAGCGCCGGCGGCGGCGCACGCGCCGCCGCCCATGGCGATGAACCCCTCTCCGCCGCGCAACATGAGCGCCCTCGCCGCGGTCGCGATGGAGGCGGGCACGACCCGCTACGACATCCCGTTCCCTGTCGACATCCCCGACAAGAGCGCGACGATGGTCCTGCTGCTGGCCAGGCAGGTCCCGGGCGAGTCGATCTTCCTGTTCGCGCCCGACGGCGGCGTGCCCGCGTCGAGCTCACACCCGTTCCGGGTGGCGCGCTTCACGAACGACACGAAGGGGCTCCTCGAGCGCGGCCCCATCGCCGTCTTCGAGAACGGCGCGTTCCTCGGCCAGGGCATGGTCGAGCCGCTGCCGCCGGGGGCCACGACGACGGTGCCGTTCGCGCTGGAGCGGGGCCTCGCCGTCGACACGACGCGCGAGGAGAGCGCGGAGGGCGCGCGCATCGCGAAGATCGAGGCCGGCGCGCTCGAGATCGAGCGCGACTGGGTCACGCATACGAAGTACGCCGTCCGCAACGGCGGCGACCTCGCCGCGAGGACGCTCGTGAAGCACCCCCGCCTGCACGGGACGCGCCTGCACGCGCCCCCGAAGGGCACGGAGGACAACGTCGGCACGGGCAGCGCGCTCGTGCCGGTCGACGTGCCGCGCCGTGGGACGGCGGTGCTCGACGTGGACGAGCGGCGGCTTTTCCGGCAGCAGATCGACTGGCTCGACCAGCTCGCGGACGACGCGGTGCAAGGCTACCTGAAGGACCCGCGCGCGGACGCAGCCGTGGCCAAGCAGCTCGGTCAGGCCTGGGACATCCGGGGCAAGCTCCGCCCGGCGATCGACGAGCGCGACAGGATCCTCGCCGAGCAGCAGCGCCTCGAGCAGCAGAGCCACGAGCTCCGCCAGAACCTCAGGGCCATCGAGAAGAACAAGACCGCCGACGAGCTCCGCCGCGACCTCACGGATCGGCTCGCGAAGGCGTCGGCGCGCCTCGACGAGATCACGAAGCGCGTCATCGTCCTCGAGATGCAGATCAACGAGCAGCAGATCCGCTTCCGCGATCTCACGAACGAGATCAAGCTCCTCGCCCCGCTGGCCCCCGTGCGCGCGGCTCCCTGAGCGCTGCTCTCCCGCTCCCCGGTCCCCGGTGGAAGGCGGCTCCCGCGCTGTGGGGGCGGCCTCGCCACCGGGATCTCGGCCCGGCTACCTCGCTGGTTTGCTCGAGCTGGCCGGCTGCCGCACGGTGCCCGCGTGGGTCCAGCTCCGCTCCATACCGGTCGCGAGCCAGGCCACCTCGACGCGCTCGCTCCCGAAGATCGCCGCGACGCGATCGCCCCACTGCGCGGGGGCGGGGAGCTCCACGCTCTTCTGCTCCTTGATGCTGCCGAGCGCCTCCGTGCCGACGAGGAACGTGGCGATCCCCTCGCTCGCGAACGCCGACACCGCGGTGCTCGGGACGAAGGGCGCGACCACCGCGCGCACCGTCGAGAGATCGGTCGCGCGCTCCGCGACCGCCCGCACCTCGTCGAGCGTCGACAGGACGAGCGCCACGCCGCCGGCCGCCTTGCCCTCCGCCGGCGCGGCCTGCCCCTGCTGCTCCGCGGCGGCCGCAGCGGGCGGCTCGACCGGCGCAGGGGCGGCGCGCCCGGGTGCCCCGACCGCCGCGTGTCCGTTCACCTTCGGCACGCCGGCGAGCACGTCGAGCGTCAGCGGCCCCTTCCACGGCACCGCCGCGGGCGCCGGCGGCGGCTTCTTCGTGCTCACCTGCTCCCCCTTCTTGTCGCGGAGGATCAGCACGTCGTCGGTCGGCAGCGCCCGCGGCACGGTCACCCGCACCGGCCGCTTGAACGACCGCGGATCGCCGACCGCGCCCGTGGCCACCGCGTAGGCGAGGGTCTCCGCCGAGGCCACGACGAACGACGGCGCCCCGGCGATGCGCGGCTCCGGATCCGCCGTGCGCAGCGACAGGCTGCCGGGCGGCGGCGGGTAGATCTCCGACGTGACGACGCGCCTGTCCGGCTCGACGATGCGCGCGCCCGTCGCGACGAGATCGACGAGCGCGCCCGACTGCGCGAGCACCTCGAGCACCTGCCGCGACGGCGGCGCGACGAGCAGGTCGAGCCGCGACGGGACGCGCTTCGACTTGAGCAGCAGCGCGGCCGCGAGCATGTCGCGCAACGTCACGCCGGAGTCGCCGCCGAGGACGACCTGCGCCACGGGCTTGCCGGCGAGATCGCGGACGGGCCGGACCACGCCCTCCTCGTCCATGAGCAGCGGATCGACCGTGCCGAGATCGATCGAGACGACCTCCTCGCACGGCGCGCCCGGGTCAGGCACGAGCGCGCGGTGGGCCTTCGACCTGCGCTGATCGCGGAGGAAGACCTCCGTCTTCTCGTCGCTCACGAACAGCGCCGCCGCCGCGCCGACCTGCGGCGCGATGCCGCAGAGCACCGCGCGGTCGCCCACCGAGAGGAGCCGCGCGCTCGGCCCGGCGAACTCGAGGATCACCGGCGCGTGGTGCTCGCCTTCGATGCGGCGCACCACCTCGTCGAGGTTCCTGCGGAGCAGCTCGAGGGCGACGTCCCTGGCGCAGACGAAGGGCCGCACCCTGCCCGAGAGGTGGATCTGCACGCTGCGGGGCGGCCGGAGCCAGACCGAGCCCGTGGCGAGCGCCTGCCCGAGCTGGCTCGGCGAGACGACGAGCGACAGCATGCCGATGCCGCCGACGGTCGTGAGGCGCGGGTCGTCCGTGAGGGCGAGCCGCGCCGGCGCCGCGAAGCGCTCCAGGTGAACCGGCGCAGGAAAGCCGATGCCGGGCCGCGCGATCGGGATGTTGTAGGTCGGGAACTCGGGCGACACCGAGTGCGGGCTGCCCTCGTCGATATCCGCGAGCGAGCTCGCGTCGGCCACGCAGGTGCCGTCGTAGGCGACGGCGACTTCGACCGGCGTCTTCTTCATGCCCGTGGCGATGGCCTCGGCCAGCGCGCGCGACGGCGCCCTGGAGAGGATCACCTGGTCGACCTTGACCTGGACGAGATCACCGCGCAGCTGAGGATCCGCCGCCCGCCCGGCGAGGATCTTCTGGGGCATCGTGCGGGGGGGATCCCCGGCTCGAGCACGCATAGATGTTGGGCCGTCCTTGTTTTTCTTGATGAGATGGCGGGTACGGCGCACGCCGCTCCCGACCACGTTTGACGTCGGCCCCCCGGCGAGACGCGCCGGTGGGATCCGCCTCCGGGCCTTGCCGCGAGGCGAAAGAACGGCCGCACGTTAGCCGCTCGCCTGGACGAGGGTCAAGGCGTGCTTTGGAGCGGGCCCCCAGGGGCGGGAATCGCCCGGCTGGGACCAGGATGCAAGAGGCAAAGCGCCCGCCCGGTCCAACGTTTCGCAGCGCTTCGTCTGTCGCGTCTCGTGGCGTCTCGTGGCGTCGGTTGCGTGGTTGCGTCGGTTGCGTCGGTTGCATCGGTTGCGCTCGTCCCGCTGGTCCGGTGGCGGGCGGCCGGATCGAGCTTTCGTGGCGCTGCGCCCGCGCTCGCTCGCGCCGCTGCCGCGCAGCGCCATCCGCCACCGCCGCGCGCGGCCGGTCGCCATCGGCTCCGCTCGCGCGCGGCCGAGCGGGTCGGGCGACGATGATGAGCGCCGGCTCTCCCGGGCTGCGGCGCGAGATGCCGGCCCAGGTTCGTTTGTTTTCCCGATCGTGCCGCGCTTGGGTAATCTCGGCGCATGTTCCAGGCCGTGCTGAAGGAAGTCGTAGAGAACACCGAGGGCGGCATCGCGACCCTTCTCATGGATTTCGAGGGGATCCCGGTCGACAGCTATTCCAAGCCGGGGGCCGCGTTCGACATCACCACCATCGGCGCGGAGTTCAGCGTCGTGTTGAAGTCGATCCAGCGCGCCGCCGAGATGCTCGACGCGGGCAACGCCGCCGAGATCGCGATCCAGGCGGAGAAGGTCACGACCCTGATCCGCGTCGTGAACAACTCGTACTTCGTGGCCTTCTCGATGACGCCCGACGCGAACATCGGCAAGGCCCGGTACCTCCTGCGCACCAAGGTGCCGGTGCTGCTGAAGGAGCTCGCCTGAGCGGCTTCAGCATCTCGGTCATCTCCGGGCCGAACCTCGATCGACTGGGCAAGCGCGAGCCAGCGATCTACGGCAAGGCCACGCTGGATGACATCCACCGCGCCGTCGAGGAGGCCGCGAAGGGCCACGGCGCCTCGGTGTCGTGCATGCAATCGAACTGCGAGGGGGAGCTCGTGACCGCGATCAGCCACGCTGGCGATCGCGGCTTCCACGGCATCCTCCTCAACGCCGGTGCCTACACGCACACCTCCATCGCGCTCTATGACGCGATCCGCGCGAGCGCGCTTCCTACCGTCGAAGTGCACATCTCCAACCCGGACGGTCGAGAGCCGTTCCGCCGTCGCTCCCGCATCGCGCCTGCGTGCATGGCGCGCGTCGCGGGCTTCGGTGCGAGCTCGTACGTCCTTGGGCTGATCGGCCTGCTCGGGCATCTGGAGAAGCTGCGATCCGACGAAAGAGGTTGAACATGCGCCGTCACTCTGGTTGAAAGGCGGCAAACATCGATGGCCGAACGTCCTTCCATGAACATCAACCTCAAGCAGTTGCGGGCGCTGGTACGCATCTTAGAGAAGCGCAACGTGAGCGACTTCGAGTTCGAGGACGAACACGTTCGCATTCGCCTCACGCGCGGAGGCGTCATCCCGCAGGGCGCGGCGCAGCACCTCGCGCCCGCCGCCTTCCAGATCCACAGCGCGCCGGTCGCCGCGCCGGCGGCGCCGCCCGCGGCGGCGCCTGCGCCGGCTGCAGCGCCGGCGGCCGCGGCCGCGCCCGCGGCGGCGAGCGACGAGGGGATCTCGTATGTGACGTCGCCGTTCGTCGGCACGTTCTACCGGTCGCCGTCGCCCGACGCGCCCCCGTTCGTCGATGTGGGCAGCGCGATCCGCGTGGGTCAGGCGCTCTGCATCATCGAGGCGATGAAGCTGATGAACGAGATCGAGGCGGACTCTCCGGGCACGATCGTCGAGATCCTCGTCGACAACGGCAAGCCGGTCGAGTTCGGGCAGCGTCTCTTCAAGGTGCGGAGCAGCTAGCGCTGCCCGGGCGAGGGTGCCGTGTTCCAGAAGATCCTGATCGCCAATCGCGGCGAGATCGCGATGCGTGTCATCCGCGCCTGCCGCCTGCTCGGCATCCGCACGGTCGCCATCCACTCCGAGGCGGACGCCGCGGCGCTGCACGTCCGGTTCGCGGACGAGGCCGTGTGCGTCGGCCCTGCCGAGGCGTCGAAGAGCTACCTCAACATCCCGCAGATCATCGCGGCCGCGGAGGTCACGGGCGCCGACGCGATCCATCCGGGCTACGGGTTCCTCTCGGAGAACGCGAAGTTCGCCGAGCTTTGCAAGAAGTGCCGCCTCACCTTCATCGGGCCGACCGCGGAGGCGATGCGGACCTGGGGCGACAAGGTGTCCGCGCGCGAGGTCGCCAAGCGCTTCGGCATCCCCATGCTCAGCGGCACGGGCGTGCTCAAGAGCGCGGCGGACGCGGCCGAGCAGGCCGAGCGCGTCGGCTATCCGGTGATCCTGAAGGCCTCCGGCGGCGGCGGCGGCAGGGGCATGCGCATCGTCCGCGAGGCCGGCGAGGTGCAGCGCTCGTTCGAGATCGCGACGCAGGAGGCCCTGAGCGGCTTCAAGAACCCGGACGTCTACCTCGAGCGCTACGTCGAGGCGCCGCGCCACATCGAGTTCCAGGTGCTCGCGGATCAGCACGGGGGCGTGTGGACGCTCGGCGAGCGCGAGTGCTCGCTCCAGCGCCGGCACCAGAAGGTGATGGAGGAGTCGCCCAGCCCGGTGATGGACAACGAGAAGCGCTCCCGGATGGGCGACATCATCAGGGGCGCGATCCTCGAGACCGGCTACACCGGCCTGGGCACGCTCGAGTTCCTGATGGATGAGCGGGGCGAGCTCTTCTTCATGGAGATGAACACCCGCGTCCAGGTCGAGCACCCGGTCACCGAGATGGTGACCGGCGTCGATCTGGTCGCGCAGCAGATCCTCGCCGCTGCTGGCGAGCGGCTCTCGCTGCCCGACACGCGGCCCTGGAGCTTCCGTGGCCACGCCATCGAGTGCCGGATCAACGCCGAGGACGCGCGCTCGTTCGTGCCGTGGCCGGGCCTCATCACCGAGTACCACTCGCCCGGCGGCGTCGGGATCCGCGTCGACTCCGGCGTGTACGGCGGTTTCCGCGTGCCGAGCTCCTACGACTCGCTGGTGGCCAAGGTGATCGCGCACGGCGCGAACCGGGCCGAGGCGATCGCCAGGCTCCGGTGCGCGCTCGACGAGTTCATCATCGGCGGCATCCGCACGAATATCCCGCTGCACCAGGCGCTGCTGCGCGATCCAGAGGTCGTCGCGGGCAACATCTCGACGCATACGATCGAGCGCGTCGTCTCGCAGGGGTTCTGACGCTCCGCGCTGCCGGCAGCCGCGTCGATGAGCGCGCAGCCGTTGCGCGTTCGTCGAGCTGACAGACGCAATCCGATTGCGATGATTGTTGCCCGAGCGACAGGTCGAAGGTGCGGCCAGGTGCTACTTTACGTCGCTCTCGAGGCCGCGTGGGCAGGCCATCGTCGGGTGAGCGAACCCTCCTTGAAATAGAAAGCATTTGCCGCGGGTATGGAAGCGAACGCTGGAGTGCAGGCTGACTTCTCTTCGTGGGTGCAGGCGACCTCGGATGCCTCCGAGCTCGAGCTCGGGCTCCCTGGTTTCGGCTACGCCGACCTCTTCGACCCCGCGAGGCTCGCCGAGCTGACGGAGCGCTTCGAGGAGTATTTCCACGCGGCGGACGAGGGCGCCTACGCGCGCTTCGACGCGTACCGGGCCTCGCTGCGCGCGGCGCAGGCGGAGGCCTCCGGCGCGGAGGGCGGCGGCGCGGGACGGCCCGCGCTCACGCCGGAGCAGGTCTCGGAGGCGCTCCTCGCGGCGGCGCCCCACGTCGGCCGCTTCGTGGCGATGCTCTTCCGGGTCGAGCGGGAGACGCAGGCGCAGATCGACGCGACCCTCGAGCGGAGCGCGCTCTGGGACTTCAAGCGCGAGTTCTCGAAGAAGCGCCTGTTCAAGCCGAACCCGGGGAAGGCGTGGCGGGGCACGCACGTCGAGGCGGCGCACGCGGCGCGGCGGTCGCTCGCGGCCGTGGGCGCGCCTGCGAGCGCGCTCGACGGCGGCTCCGCCGCGGAGGAGCTCGCGATCGCGCGCGCGACGCTCGCCCTGATCGAGGTCGACGAGATCGCCCGCAAGGCCGCGAAGGCCGGCGGCGCGAAGTGGACGGACGAGCTGCGCGAGCGGGCGGCGAAGGTGCGCGCGGCGCTGCGGGAGGACCAGGCGCTCGCCGAGAGCGTGGCGCCGGCGGTGGCGGTCGCCGGCGCGGAGCCGACGGAGGCCGAGGACGGGGCGGTCGTGGCGCTCGCGCTCGACGCCGTCGAGGCGTGGCTCGCGGCGCGCCGCGCGGACGAGCACGATCCGGCGCGGCGGTGGCCGACGCTCAAGGCGCCGCGCACGCTGGACTACCAGGAGCTCGTCCAGCTGCAGAGGAAGGGCGCGAACGGCAGCCCGGGCTCGGCCGAGCTCCTCGTAGGCCCCGAGCACGAGCGGAGGGATCGCGACGGCTTCGCGCTGACCGACCGCCGCGCGCCGCCGCGCGAGGTCGAGAGCCAGGTCGACTACTGCCTCTTCTGCCACGATCGCGACAAGGACTCGTGCTCGAAGGGCCTGCGCGACAACAAGACCGGGGCGATCAAGGCGAACCCGCTCGGCGTCGAGCTGAACGGCTGCCCGCTCGACGAGAAGATCAGCGAGATGCACACCATGCGGGGGCGGGGCGAGTCGATCGCCGGGCTCGCGCTCGTCTGCGTCGACAACCCGATGTGCCCCGGCACCGGTCACCGCATCTGCAACGACTGCATGAAGGCGTGCGTCTTCCAGAAGCAGGAGCCGGTGGACATTCCGCAGATCGAGACCGCGGTGCTCACGGACGTGCTGTCGCTCCCGTGGGGCCTCGAGATCTACGGGCTCCTCACGCGCTGGAACCCGCTCGACGCGCTGCGGCCGCACGCGCTGCCGTACAACGGCAAGAACGTGCTCGTCGTCGGCCTCGGCCCGGCCGGCTACACGCTGTCGCACCACCTCACGCGGCAGGGCTTCGCGTGCGTGGCGATCGACGGGCTGAAGATCGAGCCGCTGCCGGCCGAGCTCACGGGCGACGAGTCGCGCCCGCCGCGCCCGGTCAAGGATTTCAAGCGGCTCTACACGGAGCTCGACGAGCGCGTCCTCCTCGGCTTCGGCGGGGTGAGCGAGTACGGGATCACGGTGCGATGGGACAAGAACTTCCTCACCGTCCTGTACGTCACGCTCGCCCGGCAGCGGCTGCTCCGGATCCACGGCGGCGTGCGGTTCGGCGGGACGATCGATCTCGACGACGCCTTCCGGCTCGGGTTCCACCACGTCGCGATCGCGGCGGGCGCGGGGCGTCCGACGATCATCCCGCTCAAGAACAACCTCGCGCGCGGCATCCGCAAGGCGTCGGACTTCCTGATGGCGCTCCAGCTGGCCGGGGCCTACAAGCGCTCGGCGCTCGCGAACCTCCAGGTGCGCCTGCCGGCGGTGGTGATCGGCGGCGGCCTCACGGCGATCGACACCGCGACGGAGCTCGCCGCGTACTACGTCGTGCAGGCCGAGAAGACGGCCGATCGGCTCGACGCGCTGGTCGCGGAGCGCGGAGAGGCGGCCGTCCTCGCGATGTTCGACGAGGAGGAGCGGGAGTTCCTGGCCGAGCAGCGGCGCCACGCGGAGGAGATCCGCGACGAGCGCGCGCGCGCCGCGCGCGAGGGGCGCCCGCCGCGGTTCCAGGGCCTGATCGACGCGTGGGGAGGCGTCTCGCTGGTCTACCGGAAGCGGCTCATCGACTCGCCGGCGTACCGGCTGAACCACGAGGAGGTCGCCAAGTCGCTCGAGGAGGGGATCCGCTACGTCGAGAACCTCGCCCCGGTCGAGGCGGTGCTCGACGAGCGCGGGTGCGTCTCCTCGCTCGTCTTCGATCGGCAGGAGATCGTGGACGGCAAGTGGCGGAGCGCGGGGCAGGCGGTCTCGATCCCCGCCCGCACCGTGTGCGTCGCGGCCGGGACGAGCCCCAACGTCACGTACGAGAAGGAGCGCCCGGGCTCGTTCGTGTTCGACAAGTGGCGGCAGTTCTTCCAGCCGCACCGCGCCTACGTCGACGAGGGCGGCGCGCTCAAGGTGGAGCCGGCCAAGCCGCGGGAGGGCTTCTTCACGAGCTACAACGACGGCGAGCACGCGGTGAGCTTCTACGGCGACAACCACCCCCACTACGCGGGGAGCGTCGTGAAGGCGATGGCGAGCGCCAAGGACGCGTACCCGTCCGTCGTCGCGCTGTTCCGCCACGACATCGCCCGGCTCGGCGAGGAGCCGCAGGCCGCGCGCGACGCGCGGCGGCGCGACCTCTTCGCCCGCCTCGATCACGACCTCGGCGCGGTGGTCGAGCGGGTCCAGCGGCTCACGCCGACGATCGTCGAGGTGGTCGTGCGCGCGCCCGCGGCGGCGCGGAAGTTCGAGCCCGGGCAGTTCTACCGGCTGCAGAACTACGAGGTGCGCTCGCCCGTGATCCGCGGCACGCGGCTCGCGATGGAGGGCCTCGCGCTCACGGGCGCGTGGGTCGACAAGGAGAAGGGGCTGCTGTCGCTCATCGCGCTCGAGATGGGCGCGTCCTCGCGCCTGCTCGCCGCGCTGCGCCCGGGCGAGGAGGTCGTCGTGATGGGGCCGACCGGGACGCCCACGGACATCCCCGAGGGAGAGACGGTGCTGCTCGCCGGCGGCGGGCTCGGCAACGCCGTCCTGTTCTCGATCGCGAAGGCGCTCAAGGCGCGCGGCGCCCGCGTGATCTACTTCGCCGGCTACAGGCGGGGCGAGGATCTCTTCAAGCAGGACGAGATCGAGGTGGCGACCGACCAGGTCATCTGGTGCACGGACGGCGGCGCCGAGGTCACCCCGCGGCGCGCGACCGACCGCCACTTCCGCGGCAACATCGTCCAGGCGATGCGGGCCTACGCCGAGCGCCAGTTCGGCGGCGAGCTGGCGGCCCTCTCGGAGGTCCGGCGCATCATCGCGATCGGCTCGGACAAGATGATGAACGCCGTGCGCGAGGCGCGGCACGGCGTGCTGGCGCCGCACCTGGATCCGAAGCACGTGGGCATCGCGAGCATCAACTCGCCGATGCAGTGCATGATGAAGGAGGTCTGCGCGCAGTGCCTCCAGCGGCACGTGGACCCGGAGACGGGCAAGGAGACGCTGGTCTTCTCGTGCTTCAACCAGGACCAGCTCATCGACCACGTCGACTTCAAGAACCTCGCCGCGAGGCTCCGGGCCAACACGGTGCAGGAGAAGCTGTCGAACGCCTGGCTCGATCACCTGCTGGCCGAGCGCCCCACGCTCCGGCACGTGTGACGTCGGCTCCGGGGCCTCGGCGATCCGAGGCCTCGCCGCCGGGGCACGTGGGAAGGCGGCCTCGGCGGCGTCTCGTCGACGTCTCGTCGACGTCTCGTCGATTCGATGCGCCCGAGGCCGCGCATGGGGTGGGCGCGCGCGCGGCGGGCGCTTGCGCTCAGCTGCCCGCGGGCAGCTTGATCTTCGGCTCCTTGGGGTGGCGCCGGTACAGCAGGATCGTCCGCCCCAGCGTCTGCGCGACCGCGGCGCGGAGCTTCTCGGAGAGGGAGTCCGCGACGTCGTCCAGCTCGTCCGGGCACTCGGTGCCCAGGCGTATCTTCACGAGCTCGTGCCGCTCCAGCGCGGCGTCGACGGCCGCGACGACGCCGTCGGTGAAGCCGGCCTTGCCGAGCAGCACGACCGGGTCGAGGTGATGCCCCAGCGCGCGGAGGTGGCGGCGCTGCTTTCCTGTCAGATCCAAAGCGTTCGGCCTTTCTTGAGGCGCTCGCGCGACTCGGGCGCTCGATGGTCGATGGGACGTCCCTGTCGCGGTCGCGCGCGCGGTCATACTGGCCTCCGGGCCGAGCGAAAAGGGCGCGCCGCGCGGGCTCGGGCTCTTCGCGCAACGCCCGGATCGCCCAGGCCCGGAGCCGGAAAACCGGAGGATGCAGCCTGCGTGGGTAGCACGTGGGTTTGCATGGGTAGATGTGCGACACGGACCAGCGGGGCGCAAGCGGGCGGAGCTCTCAGCGGGCCAGGGCCGCTCTGGGTTTTGCTTGACGTGGCAGTGCAACAGGCATCCCCTTGATCTAGCGGCCGGGAGCTCGATGGTGGGATCGAGCGCTCGGATCGACACCGACATGGGCTCATCGAGCGAGCGAGATTCGGTAGCGGGGCAGGACGCCGAGCTCCCTCGGCTGGACGAGGGAGCGAACCCTATCGAGCTCACGGTCCATGACGAGGTGAGCCCCTGTCCGTACCTGCCCGAAGCCGAAGCCCGGATGCCGCTGCGCGTGCCCATCCGCCCGCTCACCCGTGCGGAGTTCGACCAGAGGCTCGTCGCGGGCAACCGTCGCCATGGCAAGCTGCTCTACCGCACCCAGTGCCCCTCGTGCCGCGCGTGCGAGCCGATCCGGATCGTCGTTCGTGACTTCGTCCCCGGCCGCACGCAGCGCCGGGTGCTCCGCCGTGGAGAGCGGGTGGTGGACGTGGAGATCGGCCCGCCCGTGACCACGCGAGAGAAGATCATCCTGTACAACCGGCACAAGCGCGGCCGGGGGTTGATGCGCGACGACGGCCCGCTCGGCGCCGCGGGGTACGAGGCGTTCCTCGTGGACAGCTGCTGCGAGACGTTCGAGATGCGCTATCGCGTCGGCGGCCGTCTCGTCGGGGTCGCCGTCGTGGATCGGGGGCAGGATTCCCTGTCCGCGGTCTACTCTTTCTATGAGCCCGAGCTGGAGCCGCTGAGCCCCGGTGTCTTCTCGATCCTGAAGCAGCTCGAGCTGTGCCGCTCCTGGGGCCTCCGCTACCTGTACCTCGGCCTGTACGTCGAGCGCTGCTCGCGGCTTGTCTACAAGGCGCAGTACCTGCCGCACGAGCGGCTCATCGATGGCCGCTGGCGGCGCTTCGAGCGGCAGCCGCGCGCGGCGCCCTGACAGGAGCACGTCGCTGAATTTTGCGAGCGCGCCGCCCGGCGTCTCGTGGCAAGGACGTACCCATGTGGAATCGCGCTCTCGCTTTCACCTCGTGCGCTGTGCTCTGGGCTCTGCTCGTCGTCGCGTGCGGCGACACGAGGCCGATCTTCGACGCCGTCGGGGGCGCCGGGGGCGCCGGCTCGTCGGCGGGCGGGGAGGGCGGAGCAGGCGCCGGATCGTCCGGCGGCGGCGGTGAGGCCGGCGGTGATGGCACGGCCGGCGGTGATGGCACGGCCGGCGGCGGCACGGCCGGCGGTGGTGGTACGGCGGGCGGCGGGGCAGGGTAGGTAGGCCGGCGCGGCGTTGGCCGCGGGCCGGTTGTGTTCCGGCATCGCCGGGCCTAAGCCGCTCGCGTGCATCCGCTCGCAGACAGGGTCCTCGCCCGCGAGACGCGCGCGACGGCGCGGGCCTGCCGGCTCGTCGACGACCGCGTCGGCGACTATGCCGCGATCCTGAAGGATCTCTTCCCCCATACCGGCCGCGCCTGGATCCTCGGCGTGACGGGGAACCCGGGGGCAGGCAAGAGCACGCTCACGGATCGGCTGATCGGCGTGTTCCGGGGGCAGGGTCGCCGCGTCGCCGTGGTGGCGGTCGATCCCACGAGCCCGTTCACCGGCGGCGCGATCCTCGGCGATCGCATCCGCATGCAGGCCCACTTCGGCGATCCCGACGTGTTCATCCGGTCGCTGGCGACCCGGGGCGCGCTCGGCGGGCTGTCGCGCTCGGTGGTGGACGTCGTGCGGGTGCTCGACGCCTGGGGCGCGGACGTCGTGCTGGTCGAGACCGTCGGCGTCGGGCAGGACGAGCTCGAGATCACCCGGATGGCGCACACCACCCTGGTCGTCGCCGCGCCGGGGATGGGCGATGAGGTGCAGGCGATCAAGGCGGGCATCCTGGAGTGCGCCGACGTCTTCGCCGTGAACAAGGCCGACCGGGACGGGGCCGACACGGCGGTGCGCGATCTGGAGCTCATGATCGCGCTCGGCGGAGAGGTGGCGGCGGCCTCCGGGCGGGCGCGCGGGCACAGCGCCGCGGCGCTCCACGCCCGCGCGCAGGGGGCGCCATCTCCTGGAGGAGAGCCAGTCGAAGGGCCGTGGGAGCCCGTGATCGCGCGGACCGTGGCCACACGTAACGAGGGCGTGGCGGCGCTCGTGGACAAGCTGGAGGGGCACCGAGCGTGGCTGTTCGGGACCGAGGCCGGCGCTGCGCGCCGTGAGGAGCGCCTGCGCGAAGCGATGCACGTGCAGCTCCGCGACGCGCTCACCGACGCCGCCGTCGCCGCGCTCGGCCCTGCGCTCGAGGCCGCGGTGCACGCCGTCGCGCGGCGCACGGTCGACCCCTACACGGCGTCGGAGCAGCTCGTCGCGGCCTTCCGCAGCGCTGGCGCCTTCGCGCCCGGCGCCGCCGTCGCGCCCGGCGGCGGGACCTGAGCCGGCTGCCACGAGGCCGGGCGGCCGGCGCCGGTCGGGCGCCCGGCGCTACTAGTCGATGCAGCGATTCAGAGCGTCGTTCTCGTACTTACAGGACGTACTCCATTTATCATCGCGGTTGCAGACCCCGGTGTCGTCCTCGCACTCCAGGAGAGCGTCGTACTCGTCGACACAGTCGCGGCGGTCGGCGTCCACGTACCTGTGATCGTAGCGATCGAGGCAGTCGCCGTACTCGCGGTCGCTGCACCCCTCGCAGTCGCACTGGTAGTCGCAGAGATCGTCCTCCAGAGGGCTGCACGCGGCGGTGACGAGGCAAGCGAGGGCGAGGATCATGTGCGGAGCCTTCATTGGCCCAAGTTTATCCCGCGCCCTCGGCTCCAGCGCGATAAACAGCTCGCTGGGCGCTGGGCGCTGGGCGACGATGCGCCGCGTTCGCCTGCTTTTACCTTCCGTCGGTGCGCTCGACACCCAGCGTGTGCGCCGAGCGCGGCTGACGTTCACGGCGCGGCGCCGCGGCGCCGCGGCGGCTTGCGCCCCACGTTCTCTGCGTGGAATGCGCTCGGGCACGCGTCGCTGATCCCGCAGCCTCCGCACGCTGGCTTCTTCGCGAAGCAGATCCGGCGGCCGTGAAAGATCAGCGTGTGGGACAGCATGTCCCAGTCGCGCCGCGGGAAGAGCGCCACGAGGTCGCGCTCGATCTGCTCTGGCTTGTCGCTGGTCGTCCACCCGAGCCGCTGCGACAGGCGCTGCACGTGTGTATCGACCACGACGCCCTCCGGCGCTCCGAAGGCGACGCCGAGCACCACGTTCGCCGTCTTGCGCCCGACGCCGGGCAGCTTCACGAGCTCGGCGAGCGTCCTCGGCACCTCGCCGCCGTGCCGCTCGACGAGGCCTCGCGCGAGCCCCACGATGTTCCTCGCCTTCTGGTTGAACATGCCCATCCCGAGCCGCCGGAGGAGCGGGCCCACCTCGGCGGCGTCGGCGCTGGCGAGCGCGCGGGCGTCGGCATACGCGCCGAACAGGTGGGGTGTCACCTTGTTGACCAGCACGTCCGTCGTCTGGGCGCTGAGCACCGTCGCGACGAGGAGCTCGAACGAGGAGCGATGATCCAGCTCGCAGTGGGCGTCCGGGTGCAGCGCGCGCAGCCGCGCGAAGGTGGCCTGCGGCGCGCTCGGCGCTGCGCGTGCCGGCGTCGGCCGAGCCGCGTCTGCGACCGCCGCCTTCTCGGGCCTCGGCGCGCGCGTCTTCGCCGCCCTGAGGGCACCCCCGGGAGCCGCCTTGCTCGGCCGCTTCACCGGCGCGGCGACGCCCTCGTCTCGATGTAGACCTGCGGGATGGACAGCGACCGACGCGGGCGGTCGGCGCGCGCCCCGCCCAGTCAGGGCGAGGCCTCGCGCGCGACCGCCCTCTGCCGTCTCAGCTGACGAAGGCGCGCTTCCGCGTCTCATGCTCATCGAGGAGCTTCTCGACGCTCGCGAGCGCGTTTTCCACCGACTCCTGCACCATCTGCAGCACCGTCGTCGCCGAGCCCTTCAGCGCCTCGTAGTAGCGCTGCCGCTCGGTCGAGTGGATGATCGACGGAGGCAGGCCCGTGCGGAGCAGCAGCATGTTCATGAACAGCCTCGCGACCTTGCCGCTGTCGTTCGGGAACGGATAGACCCGCAGCAGATCGTAGTGCGCGCGCGCGGCGATCCGGATGCCGTTCCGCGTCTTCCGCGTCTCGGGGTCGTTCAGCCAGTCGATGATCTGACGCACCTTGTAGGCGATCTTGTCCGGCGGAGCGTACTCGTGGAAGTAGAGCCGATGCTGGGGGATGTCCTTGCGGTATTTGACCGTCTTGAGATCCCCCTCCTCCGGATGGAGGATCAGGTACAGCTTCTTCATGCAGTCGAGCGTGAGCGGGGCCCGCTTGTTCTCGCCCTGCTCGCGCACGTACGCGATGGCCTCCTTGTGCCGCCGGATGTCATCGTACGTCGGCTGAAGGCTCGAGTCCGTGACGAGCGGCGCCGGGCCGGCGAGGGCCGCGCGCAGCTCGTCGAACGTGTAGACCACCCCTTCGAGCGCGCTGTCGTGGTAAATCCACGACATATCGAGGCTGTCGATGTAGCGCCGCCGGAAGTCCTCCGACTGCGCGTTCAACCGCTGCTCGATGATCGCGCTGCGCTCCTCGATGGTGGCTCGCCGAGGCGGCGGCAGCATCGGCAGCGGCAGGGTGACCACCCGCGGCGCCTCCCGGAGCGGGGCGCGACCCGGACGGCGCTCGATCGACGCCCCTGCGCTCTTCCCCTTCGCCCCGCCAGGCCGCGCGCTCTTCTTGTCGGCGACCGGCTTGTCGCTCGTGCGTGACGGCCTGTCGCTCGCCCGGCGCGGTCGCTCGACCTCGCTCGGCGCGGCCTGCTCCGCGACGTCCTTGAGCTTCAGCTTCTCCTTGAGCTTCGGCTTCTCCTTGAGCTTCGGCTGATCGTCGAGCCTCAGCTTCAGCTTCTTGCGGAGCTTCGTCGGCTCCGCCGTCGGCGCCGCGAGCGCCCGCTCGGAGCGCGCCGCGACCTTTCTCCTGACGAGCCTCGGCTTCGTGACCTTGACCCGCACGAGCCTCGGCTTGGCGGCCTTGACCCGCACGAGCCTCGGCTTCGTGGCCTTGACCTGCGCGGCCTTCGTCTTCGCGGCCTTCGCTTTCCGCGCCCGCCCGGCGACCGCCCTGGTCTTCGCGGCCCTGACCTTCGCGGCCCTCGGCTTTGCGACCCTGGCGCGGGTCACCCTGGCCTTCGTGGCCTTGGCCCTCGCCGTCTTCGCCCGCGTCGCCCTGGCCTTCGCCGCCCTCGCCTTGACCTTCGTCGCCCTGGCCTTCGCCCTGGCCTTGGTGGTCCTGAGCTTGGCGGCGGTGCGCGTCGACCTGGCCTTCGTCCTGGCCGCGGCCTTCTTCGCCTTCGACGCGCTCGCTCGCTTCGCGGCCGCGCGGGTGGCCTTCTTCGCCCTCCCGACCGCCGCTTTCTTCCTCGCGCCCGTACGGGTTGCCCGCGCCGGTGTGCGCGCCGCCTTGCGCCGCGCCGGGGCAGCCGACTTGCGGGTGGTCGCCCGTTTTGTCGTGGTTTTCCGCCGCTTTGCCGCCTTCACAGCAGCGGTGCGTCGCGCAGCAGGACGAGAGGATGCGGCCTTCCGCTTCGGCTTGCGCGCGGCGGAGCGGGCGGCAGGCTTCGCCTTCCGCGTCCGCGCTGTCGAGGTTGCTCGCCTCGAGCTTGCCGCGCTGGCCTTGGTCGCTCTCTTCCGGTCTTTTTTCGAAGTTTTTCGGGTCTTCTTTGCCGCCATGGGCGTGCTTTCACACAATCGCTCAGGCTGCCCGCTGCCACGCTGCGGCGAGCTAACATACGATCGAAAAGGCCTAATGCCGGCCAGCAGCCTAGCAATTTGAGGATTTATCCGTCAACCAGTCCGGTGCGGAAGTGGGCAGGAAGCGACATTCCCCAGCTGGATCGCCGATGATCCAGTTGACCCGGCCTGCCAGATTTCACCGGCGGCGGTCCCGGCTGGCGCAGCTCGAGGCCGGGCGCCAGCGCTCCGCGGCCTGGGACGGTCCTCAGCTGTCGATGTTGATGCCGAGCCGCTGCCGGATGGCGAAGTACTCCTCGCTGGCCGCGTAGAGCGTGAGCTCCTTGAGCCTCTCCTTGTGGGGCAGGGCGGCGCTCGCCTCGTCGGTCGCCTTGATCATCTCCTGCGCCAGCTCGAGGTCGTTGGCGAGGAGGAACCCCGCGCGGTCGGCCGTCAGGTCGACGCCGGACACCCAGCGCTTCAGGTCGATGGCGCCGGCCTGGAGCAGCTTCGTCACGGCGCTCGCGAGCTGATCGCGCGCCGGCCCGACGAGGATGGGCTCCAGGACGGCCAGGTCGTCCATCACCGGCCCCTCCAGCTCCTTCGTGATCGGGAACGTGGGCGAGATCAGCTTGATCGCCGCGAACAGCCAGGCGCGCAGGCCGGTGCCCGTCGGCACCAGGTGCCGGAGGTACATGCCCGGCCGGTAGTAGGTGAGGTGGCGGGCCGCGATGAACGCGGCGGCCTGCGTGGGCAGGTCCATCTGGAGCGCCGCGGCGCCGAGCACGATCGCCGGGACGTGCGCGTGGAGGAACGAGACGCCGCCGCCGTCGTTCGGATCCTGGAACGTGAGCGGCGGCGAGAGCCCCAGGACGCCCGCCGCGTAGTAGAGCGTCTGCGACATGGGGTAGGGGTGACGCGAGAGATCGAGCTGGTAGGCGAGCTGGTAACCGAGCTCCTCCAGCGGCCGCCCGTTCTTCCTGAGCACGGCCGGCTCGATGACGCCGAAGACCGCGGTCAGGAGCGGATCCGCGTCGGGGTGGACGAGCGCGGTCGCCCACGCGTCGTCGTCGAGCGGCTGCTGCGCCGCCGCGGCCGTGTCGGGGCGCAGGCGCCGGAAGAAGCGCTCCTCGTCCGGCTCGGCGGCGCTCAGGCAGCAGAGCACCTGGCACAGACAGAAGGCCGCGTCGGCGCGCTTCGCCTCGGTGTACATCTTCCGGAGCAGCCGGTACGCGTCCGGCTTGTACGGGTTGCGCCGCAGGATCGGGGCCTGCGCGGCCACCGCCTTGTCCAGGTACTCCGCCGGGTTGCTGGCGTAGAGGTTCACAAGGAGCTCGTTCCGCTCCTCGCTGTCGGGATCGAGCGTCTGCGCTGCCTCGTAGGCGTCGATCGCCTCGCTCGTCCAGCCGAGCTTGTCCTTGTAGAGGGCGCCCAGCCGGTCGAACGTCTCGAGCATCTTCGCCGTATCGTTCTCCTCGGTCGCCCTGTCGAGCTCGACCTTGAGCAGGCGCTCCACCTCCTCGTGGTCGCCCTTCTCGCCGCGGAGCTCGATGGCCTCCGCGAGCGCCCGGGTGAGCGACGGGTCGAGCGCCAGCACCTCGTCGTAGAACGCGGCGGCCCGGTCGAGATCGCCGAGCTGCCGCGCGCTCACGATCGCCGCCGTGTGCAGGTACTTCGCCTTCTGCCGGCTGTCGTCGATCTTGGCGGCGAGCTTGAGGACGATGTCGACGAGCTTCGACCAGTCCTTCTCCTCGCTGTAGAGCTGCATCAGCTTGGTGAGGATCTTCCGGTCGTCCGGGCGCTCGTCCAGCGCGGCAACGTAGCTCTTCGCGGCGCGCGCCCGGTCGTGGAGGTGCGCCGCGAGCAGGTCGCCGATCTCGAGCAGGAGCGCGCTCCGCTCCTCGCCGGTCACCACGTCGAGCCGCCGGTGCTTGAGGCGCACGACCTCCTCCCAGTCCCCCTTGGCCTCGAACACTTTGGAGAGCAGGGCGAGCGGGGCAGGGGACTCCGGGAGGAGATCGGCGGCGCCGTTCAGCGCGGTCACCGCGCCGTCCGGATCGCCGGCCGCGAGCCTCGCCTCGCCGAGCCCGAGGAGCGCCTCCGCCCGGTCGCGCTCCGGCAGGCCGTCGCCGAAGCGGTCCACGAGGCGGCCGTAGAGCTCCGCGGCCTCCTTGGCCCTGCCCGCGTCGAGGTTGACCCTGGCGGCCCGCGCGAGCGCGGCCGGGTCGTCCGGCGCGAGCGCGAGCAGCGCCTTCACCGTGCCGATCGCCTTGCCGCTCGAGCCGCTCTTGCCGAGCGCGTCGACGTAGCGGAGGAGCAGCTTGAGCCCCTGCTCCTTCGGCAGGACGTCGACCCGGCTCGCCAGGAGCTCGTAGTGCCGCGCCGCCTCGAGGAAGCGGCCCGCCTCGAACGCGAGATCGCCCGAGATCATGAGCCCGGGCACGCACGTCGGATCGAGGTCGACCGCCCTCGTCGCGGCCTCCGCCGCGCGCTCGTCGTCCTTGAGGCGCTCCCGGAGCAGCAGGGCCATCTCGCCGTACAGGCGGCCCTTGGCGAGGTTGCCCTCCGCGGCCTCGGCCTCGCGCGCGATGAGCTCGACGGCGCTCGTCGCGTCGCCCCGGGCGAGGTAGGCCGCGCGCAGCGCCGAGGACGCGCCCGCGTTCTGCGGCTGCGCGTCGAGGGCCATCTTGTAGCGCTCGATCGCCCCGTCCCGATCGCCCTTCTCCTCGAGCATCTTCGCCGCGCGGATCCAGAGATCGGCCCTGCTCTCCGCGGTCTTCGCCGTCGCCGCGAGCGACTCGATCGCGCTCAGCGCCGCCGCGGCGTCGCCCGTCGCGGCCCGCACGTGCGCGAGCGACTCCAGGGCCCCCGCGTGGTGGGGATCGATCGCGAGCACCCGCTCGTAGGCCTTGCGGGCGCGCTCGGGCGAGCCGACCTGCTCGAGGAGCACGCGCCCCATCGCGAGCAGCAGCTCCTCCCGGCGCCTGTCGTCGGACACGATGCCGAGCTGCCGCTCGTAGAGCGACACCACGTCCTCCCAGCGCTCGAGGGCCCGGTAGTGCCGCCCGAGCGCGGCGAGCGAGCCCTCGTGCGCGCTGTCGATCCCGAGGATCGCCTCGAGGGCCTCGGCCGCCTTCGCGTGGTCGAGGAACTCCTCGTCGTGGATGCCGGCGATCCGCTCGTAGAGGTTGATCTTCTGGCGCGGCGTCGCGCTGACGTCGATCTGGCGCGCCAGGTTCTGGAGGAGCGCCGCGTAGCTGCCGGCGCGGCTGTGGATGCGATCGAGCCCGCGCAGGGCCGTCAGGCTGGCCGGATCGAGCTCGAGCGCCGCCTCGTAGCGGCGCGTCGCCTCGCCCAGGTCCCCGAGCCGGTCCTCGTAGAGCTCGGCGAGCTTGCAGATCGTGTCGACGCGCTCCTCGCCCCGCTGCGCCTCCGCGCGCCGCTCGAGGATCTTGGCGTAGCCCGCGTGATCCTCGGCGCGCCGGTAGATCCTGAGCAGCGCCTCGCACGTCCTCGTGTGCCCCGGATCCTCGGCGAAGATCTGCTCGTACAGGTCGCGCGCGCGGCCCGCGTCGCTCAGCTTCGTCTCCAGGAGCTCGGCCGCCGCGGCGCGGAGATCGCGCGCCTCCCCCGGCGTCGCGGCGCGGTCGGCCCGCGACAGCAGCACCTGGACGAGCTCCTGCCACTGCTGGGCGCGGCGGTAGACCTGCGAGAGCCCCTCCAGCGCCTCCTCGTTCGCGGGGTCGAGCCCGAGCACGAACTGGAAGCACGGGATCCCGAGGTCCGCCCGCGCGACCTTCTCCGCATACCAGGGCCCGAGCCGGTTGAAGAGCGCGAGCTTCGCCTCGGCCGGCATCGCCTCGTCGGTGCTCGCCTGGCTCAGGATCTGGAGCGCCTCGGACCAGATCTTCATGTCGTTGCCGGCCGCGCGCTCCAGGTCGACGGCGTAGGCGTCCTGCTCCGGATCCTGCGCGAGCGCCTGGGCGAAGGCGAAGACCCCCTGGTCCTTGTCGTCGAGCTCCCGCACGTAGAGGTGCCCGATCTCGTTGAGCGCCCGGGCGCGCTCGCCGGCGGTCTCGGCGCGCTCGCTCCGCTGGAGGAGCATCTCCACGAGCTCCTCGTGCTTGCCGAGCGCCTTGCGGAGCTCCTCGAGCGCGCTGAAGGCGATGTCGTCGCCCGGGGCGAGCTCGAGCAGGCGCAGGTAGACCGCCTCCGCCTTGTCGTGCAGCCGCCCCTTCTCGTAGATCCTGGCCGCCCGGAAGTGCAGGAGCTTCTTCGCAGCGGCCGCCTGGTCATCGCCCTGGCCGGGCGCCGAGCCCGCGTCGATCTGCTCCGAGGCCATCACGAGCGCCTCGGCCACGCGCCCCGGGTCCGCTCCCCGATCGACGGCCGCCTCGACGGCGAGCGCGAGCTCCGTGTCCATCGGGCTCGCGACGAGCCGATCGATGAGGTCGTTCAGCTGCGCGCCCTCGATCGCCGCCTCCTTCTGCTGCGGCTTGCCGAGCGGCTCGATCGCGTCGAGCACCGCGCGCGTCCCCCTCGGCCGGGCGTCCTGCGCCTTCGCGAGCAGGCGGCTCGAGAGCTCGTCGACGTCCTTGCCCACCCAGCCGCGCGGCGCGACAGCGCTCGGCGGCGGCGGCGGCTCGATGAGGTGCGCGACGGCGATGTCGACAGCGGCGGCGCCCGAGAACACGGGCTTGCCCGTGAGGAGCTCGAAGAGCAGCGCGCCGAAGGCGTAGAGATCGCTCGCGGGGCCGACGCTCTCGCCGCGCAGCTGCTCGGGGCTGGCCGCCTCGACGAGCTCCGGGCTGGACCACCCGGCGCCGAGCCGGTCGCCGCCGACGTCGACGAGGACCGGGAGCGGCTCCCCGTCCTCGCCGCGAGCCACGACGACGTTCTCGAGCTTGAGCGCGCCGTGGACGAGGCGCTGCTCGTGGAGCGCGGCGAGGCCGCCGAGGATCCCTCGGAGCAGCGGCTTCGCCTCGTTGATGTGGAGCGGCCCCGAGCGCGCGAGGCGCGCCGAGAGCGGCAGCCCGTCGACGTGCGCGTACGCCACGAACGCCCGGCCGCCCACGATCCCCGCGTCGACGCCGCTCGCCAGGTTCTCGTGGTGCACCTGCGCGGCCAGGCGGACGTGGGTGAGGTACCTGCGCACCGCCCGGCTGTCCCGGGTCGCCTCGCGCCGGAGCACCTTGAGCGTCCGCGGCTCGGTCCCCCGGGTCGCCGCGTAGACAAGGCCCCGGGGGCCCTCGCCGATTTTTCTCGTGACGATGTAGTCGCCGAACGCCTCGCCGGGCCCGATCTCTTCCGGCAGGCCGAGCCCATGCGCGCCGAGGGCGCGGACGCGCGCGTCGACCTCTGCGCGTGAGGCGATGACGGCATCGATCAACGCATCGATGGCGTCGAGCTCCACGCAATGATCCGTGAGGGCGCGCGCGAAGGAGGCCTTGGAGGCGCTGCCCCCGATCTCGGCCGGGTTGAAGCCGAGGAGGTCGGACGACAGGGCCATCATTTCATCGAGCGAAAAGAGGCGCTCGAGCTCGCCTCGAACGATATCAATGGACATGGGACTCCTCGGGCCGAGCCATCGTGCCGGCGTTGCGCGCGCAGCGGACCTACCGGACGGCGGGGGACGTGGGGCATGCTAGCGAAGCTTGGGGCTCCATGCGACATCCGACGATCGCCTGTTTTGCAGGGCGCTTCCGCGGCGCGCGGCGCGACGGCGGCGCTCGACGTGGGCGCAATCGACGTGGATCGACGTGGCGCGCGGGGTCGTGCTCACCGCGCCTGCCCGCCGAGAGTCCGGGTAAAAGGTAACGCGGAGTTGCAGGAACCCTGGAGGAAAGTTGACAGGAGCGCGGAGGACGTGCGAGCGGATGCCTGTGCGTCGAATAGCGCAGTTCCTGGAGCGGACCCTCCCCATCGCGGTGCTCATCGTCGCCGTCGTGGGCGCACCGATCATGATCTTCTCGCCGCAGGGGCTGCCCCGCCTGCGGGAGCTCGAGAGAGAGCTCGCCGACGTCGAAGAGGAGAATGCCGACCTCGGGCGGCAAATCGAGGCCCTCCGCGGCAAGGTGGCGCGCCTGCGCGACGACCCGACCGCCGTGGAGAGGATCGCGCGCGACAACCTGGGTCTCGTGCGGCAGAGCGAGGTGGTCTTTCAGTTCTCCCGCTGAGGACTCGAGGTCTCTCGGCCCTTCCCAGGCCTGTTGTTGTATCGGCCACAGGGCTCCGCCGCGGAAGCGCTCGACGTGAGGGCGTGAGCCAGCGCTCCACGCCAGGACGTGAGCCGGGGCTCGACGTGAGCGCATGAGCTCGCCTGGCCCGCTCGCTCGCCCAGCGCGCCACCCCGCCGCCCGCGCTGGCGAGGGAACGCGCCCGCTGCCCTCCAGCCGCCCGTCCGGAAGGCGCAGCGTCCGTCGTGACCGGATGCGGGGCGCTGCACGCTGGCAGCGTCCTTTCTGGTATTGTGCAGCGAGTGTCGCTAGACCTGGGCCGCCTCCTCATCGCCGCCGGCGCCGTCTCCAAGGCTGAGGTCGAAGCCGCCCTCTTCGTGGCGGTCCTGCGGGGCATCCCGTTCCCTCGCGCCCTCATCGACCGCGCCGCCATCAGCGAGCGCGCCCTCGAGGAGGAGCTCGATCGCCACGGCGGCCTCGCGCTCCGGCAGGTCGTCGGCGCGCGAGAGCTCGTCGCGCGCTTGCCGCGCGCCATGTGCCGCCGCCTCGGCGCCGTCCCGATCCGCATCGATCCCGGCGTCGGCACCATCGACGTCGCGGCGGCCGATCCGCTCGATCGCCACATCGCCGACGAGTTCAGCTTCCACCTCGGCGCGCCGGTGCGCATCGTCCGCGCGCCAATCACGGCGGTCGAGGAGGCCATCCGCGCCCTGGATCTCGACGAGCGGGAGCAGGTCCCCTCCCGCGCGCGGCGCGCGACCCCGGCGTTTCCGCACGGCGCGCCCCAGTCGACCATCCCCCCGCCGCCGTCGTCCGAGGTGCCCATCCCGCTGATCCGTCGCGCCTCGGTGCCCTCGTTCGACGAGGCGGGCCTCGTCGAGGCGCCGAGCGGCAAGCACGGCCACCGCGGAGCGGCGCACAACGGTCACGCTCAGCGCGCGGACACGCCGGCGGCGCACGAGGACGCGATCCTGCCGCTCCGCCACTCCAAGGCGGCCCCCGGCGCGCGCGGCTCTCCCTCGAGCGCTCGCCGCCCGGCGGACGCCGAACGCGGCGCGGGCGGGAGGGCGACCGGGCGTCAGGCGGCCCTGCGCGCTCCGGCGGTGGAGCCGCCCGCCGTCTCCTTTCCGCCGCCTCCGCCGGTGGAGATCTCGCCGCCCTTCAAGCTGCTCGCCTCGATCATGCCCCAGGCCTCGCCTGGCCCCGACCGCGCGCCGGACAGCGCCGGGCGGGAGCCGGCCCCCTCGACGCGGCGCCTCGGCCGGCTGCCGCTCGACGCGCCCTCCGGCCTCGCGCCGCTCTCGCGCCGCCGCTCCGCCACTGCAGAGGCCCCGGCGCCGGGCAGCGGCAGGGCTCGCCCGGAGAGCGCCGCGCCGCCGTCGAGCCGGCGCTCCGGGCGGCTCCCGGCGCTGCCTCCGGCGCCCGAGCCGGAGCGCGCCGATCCCCTCGACGACGATCCGCCGCCGCAGCCCTTCGTCGATCTGAGCGACGTCATCGACGCGCTGTACCTCGCGCGCACGCGCGACGACGTCATCCGGCTCGCGCTCCGGGGGCTGCGGCTGTTCGCCGGGCGTGTCGCCATCTTCGCCGCGCACCGCGGGGTCTTTCGCGGGTTCGCGTGCAACGCGGAGTTCGGCGACCAGGAGGCGCTGCGCAAGCTCTCCCTCCCGATGGATCAGCCGAGCGTGCTCGCCACGGCCGTGGCGACCCACCTCTACGTCGGCCCGATCCCTGGCACCCCCACCCACGCGCCGCTGCTCGACGTCATGGTCAACCCGAGCCTCGACGTCGCCGCCGTCGCCGTGCAGGTCGTCGGCCGGCCCGCGATGATCCTGGTCGCCGATCGGATCCTCGACACCTCGAGCGGCTCGCGCCGGATGGTCGAGCTCGCGCGCGCCGTCGGCGAGGCGTTCAGCCGGATCCTGTCAGCGCGCGGGTGAACGCCCGCCGTCGTCCCGCGCGACGAGCGCTGCGCGCTGTTCCGACGCCACCCTGAACGATCGCGCCGCGCTCGGCGTCCGCGGAGGCATCCGCGCGTCGTCGGCTGCCACGGCGCTCGCAGCTGCGCCCGCACGCGCCGCGCCGCAGCCGTCGCGTTGCATGCGTGCGTTCCGCGCCTTTCATCGACGCAACGAAGGCAGGAGGATCCTGATGCCGCTGCGATGCAAGTACGCATTGCCCGAGCTCAAGATGTGTTGTTTTCCAGTGTATCTGTCCGACGTGATCTGTTCACTTCGCGTGCGACAGGAATTTTCCCGTGACAAGGGAACCGTATCCGCTCTCTTCGAAATTTTTTACAATCCTGAACCCTTTTTATGAACGGCGGTCAGATTTGGCTATCCGACTGAGGGTCAAATCGGGTTAAGGCATTTGGGTCTCATCGAGTTCGCGTGGACAGCGTGATTCGCCTCCCCCGAAAGGAGCTCCAAATGCATCCTGCAAAGCCGCACGAGAGCAATGTGATCGCCCGTAAGCTCGTTTTGGTGATCGCTGGTTTGACCGCCGCCGCGGCCGGTTGCTCGGCAGACGTCGGTGGCGCCGACACCGAGGAAATCGGCACGAATCAGCTGGGATTTGAGCGGTTCGAGCGGACGGTGTTCCGCGAGCCTGACACTGGCATCTACATTGTTAACGGGGACACGCCGGTCGTAGATATCAAGCATCTGCGCGAGTTCTGGGAGGCGCATGTGCGCGATGGTGCGCTGATCGTCAACCAGGAAGGGGGGGAAGACGTCATCTGGACGGCGGAGCAGCGGCACAACCTCTCCTACTGCGTGAGCAAGAGATTCGGGGACAAGTACGGGGCGGTCGTGACGGCGATGGCGGATGCCGTCAAGGCCTGGGAGGACGTCACGGACGTCGACTTCATCCATGTCGAATCGGCCGACGCGAACTGCACATCGAGCACCAGCCAGGTCCTGTTCGACGTGAACCCCGTCAACACCGGCGGTCAGTACCTGGCGCGCGCCTTCTTCCCCGGCCAGTCGAGGTACTCGCGGAACGTGCTGATCGACGGGAACGCTTTCGACAGCACGCGGCCCACGCTCACGGGCATTCTCCGCCATGAGCTAGGGCACACCCTTGGCTTCCGTCACGAGCACACCCGTCCTGAGTCGGGCACCTGCTTCGAGGACGACAACTGGCGTGCCCTCACCGAGTACGATGGCGCGTCCGTCATGCACTATCCCCAGTGCAACGGCACCGGCGACAGCACGCTGGTCCTCACGGAGAAGGACATCGCGGGCGTCCAATCGCTCTACGGCACGCCGAGCGGAGGCGGCGGAGGTGGTGGAGGCGGCGGAGGTGGTGGAGGCGGTGGAGGCGGCGGAGGCGGCGGAGAGCCGACCGGGGAGCCGACCGGGGAGCCGACCACCGAGCACTTCAGCGGGCGCCTCGCCCGGGGAGCCTTCGAGACGGTCGGGCCCGTCGAGGGGTTCGAGGTCGTGCCCGGGACGACCCTCACCGTCGTCATGACCGGGACCGGAGACCCCGATCTCTTCGTGAAGTTCGGCGACGCGCCGACGGCGAGATCGTTCGATTGCCGGCCTTACCTCAGCGACGCCAACGAGACATGCACGCTCGATGTGCCCGCGGGCAAGACGAGGGCCTTCGTCAAGGTGAACGGCTTCACGGCCTCGACCTACGACATCGACGTGCGCTACTCCGCGCCGAAGGCGCCCGGAGGCGAGCCCGGAGGCGGCGGCACCGCGGGCGGCACCGAGACCTCGACGAGCTTCGAGGGCAGCGTCTCGCGGCGCGAGACGGCGTCCCATGGGCCGATCTCGGTGGTCCCTGGCACGACCTTCCGGGCCGTGATGAGCGGCACCGGAGATCCCGATCTCTACGTGCGGTTCGGCGAGCAGCCCACGCTGAGCGCCTTCGACTGCCGGCCTTACCTCGACGGGGCGGACGAGACGTGCGAGCTGACGGTCCCGGAAGGGCAGTCGGAGGCCTTCCTCCTCGTGCAGGGATATGCGGAGAGCACGTACACGGTGAAGGTCGATTACACGACGCCGTGACGCGACGGCCCCTCGGTCCGCAAAGGCGGAAAGGGCGCCAGACGCGACCTGCGTAGAAGAAATCGACGCGGCGGAGAGGCACCGAGGTGCAGGGGCTCAACCCCACTCTCCGCTGCGCGTCGTTCTTCCATCATGCTCGCTTCGCCTCTCACGGGCCGGCCGACCCGCGCGGGCGGCGCGAACGCCGTCGACGCGGGCGCGGGGGGAACGAAGCGGCGGGCGGCCGGCGGGGGGCAACGACGCGAGCCTGCCGCGCGAGGCGCCTGCGAGGAAGTCGACCCCCGTGCCCCGGTGAATGATAGGCTGCTGGCCCGGATCCTTTCCAGGCGCCGCCGCTTGCCCATGCCCAACGAGACCCCTCACGCCCTTCGCTTCACCTGGCTGTTGGCCGCGTTGCTCGTGGAGTCCGTCACGCTCGCCGGATGCATCGGAGAGCCCTTTCAGATCGGTACCGGCACCGGCACCGTGGGCTCGACCGGCGGTGGCGGCAGCGAGCCGATCGGCGGCGGGGGCGCCGGGGGAGGGACCGGCGGAGGGCCGCCGCCCGTGCCGGTGACATGGCCAGACTCGCCGACGACGCGGTGCTCGAACGGGACGACCGTGCTGGAGGAGTGCCCAGGACCCTCGGCGCCCTTCTTCGGACAGGACGGGAACTACGAGATCGCCGTTCCCTCCTACACAGAAGCGAACGGCGCGGTGAAAGACTCGGTGACCGGGCTCACCTGGGAAAAGGTAGCGGAGAACGCGATGTTCACGCTGGTCGGCGCGCAGGAGCACTGCGCGGCGCTCAGCGCCCAGGGGATCGGCGGCCTCTCGGACTGGCGCGTGCCGACGCGGATCGAGCTCGTCTCCATCCTGGATTTCGGCCATACGACGGCGTTTCCCGATATCTTCTTCACGTCCAGCCAGGACAGCTTCTACTGGTCCGCGACCGACGTCGCCGCAGACACGTCGTTCGCCTGGGGCGTGCTGGCCAGCGATGCGTCCCTCGGCTTCTTCCCGAAGGACGACACGGCCGGCGCGCGGGCGCTGTGCGTCGGAGGCGTGAAGGGGATCGCGCCGGCCGAGCTCTCGCCCGGCGAGGACTGGGTGCTCGATCGCTCGACGGGGCTCGTCTGGCAGCGCCACGCCTCCCAGACCCGGTTCATCTGGAGCGACGCGCTCGCGCACTGCGAAGGGCTCGACCTCGCCGCGAAGAGCGACTGGCGGCTGCCGAGCGCGAAGGAGCTGCTCTCGATCGTCGATGATCGGCTGTCCGGGCCGGCGATCGACCTGGAGGCCTTCCCGGGGACGCCGTCCGACGTCTTCTGGTCGTCGACGCCCGCCATCGGCAGCGCGGAGAAGGCCGTCCTCGTCAACTTCACGAACGGCGCATCGCAGGACCACACGGTCCGCGATCGGCGGCTCGCGCGCTGCGTTCGCTCCGACGGGTGAGCGCCGCCCTCGCCCCGAGGGGCGGCGGAGGCGGCGGATGGCGTGCGCCGCCGCCACCCGCTGCCAGCGATGAGCCCAGGCCGCCGCGGCGGCTCAGCCTCCGGGCTTGACGAACTTCAGGACGAAGCGATCGCTCGTGCCCCGCTTTTCGCCCGCCACCATGGGCGAGGCGTTCCAGTCGCGCGTGTCCGCGGCGCTCCGGAGGAAGGTCGCCTCGGCCGCAAGACGGAAGCCGGCCCGCTCGATCTCCTCGCGCACGATCTTCTCCTCGATGCGGTGGAGCGTCTTCACCTCGGTCACGCCTGTCCCGGCGCGCCCCGCATGATCGACGATCGCGAACACACCGCCGGGCTTGAGCGCGCGGAAGACCGCGCGGTTCATCGCGGCCCGGTCCGCCTCCATCCACACCGTGTCGTGGTAGAAGAGCACGAGGAACACGGCGTCGAGATCGCGCGCCTCGGGCGGCAACGGGTCGTCGAGCTCGCGATCGACCCGGACCACCGGCTTCATCACGGGCTTCTTGAGCCGCTCGCTCCACGGCTTCTCGGCGAAGCGCTCGAGGACGAAGCGGTTGTTCTGCGCATAGACGACCCCTCCCGGCCCGACCGCCCGAGCCAGGAGCTCGGCCGAGTAGCCGCCCCCCGCCGCGAGCTCCGCGACCTTCATCCCCGGCTGGATGCCGAAGAATGCGAGCATCTCCGCAGGCTTACGGCCGGCATCGAGCGCCCGGTCGGCGTCCGCGCGATCGGCGGCGTCGACGACGGCGCGCAGGGCAGCGGGCACGTCGACCGAGGTGGCCGGCGGCGGCGTCGAGGCGGCCGCGTCGCCTGGGGCGGGGGCCGCCGCAGCGGGCGGCGCGTCGGGCTGAGCCGGAGGCGCAGCCGTCGGAGGCGGAGCTGCGGGCGGCGAGGCGCTACAGCCGGCGAGCGCGGTCAGGGCGAGGGCAAGGAGGACGTGAGGGCGTCGCATGCCGCGCTGCTAACCGAGCGGACCGAGCGCCGCAAGCGAGGCGGCTCACGGGGTGTCCGTGGCCGGCGCAGCGGCGGGGGCGGAGACCGCGGCCGGCGCAGCGCCCGCGGTGGAGCCCGTGGCCGGCGCAGCGCCCTCGGCGCGGCTCGCAGGGGAAGGAGCTCTTCGCAGGGGCAACAGCGCGGCCTGCACGGCGGCGGCGATCTGCGGCTGCACTGCCCGAACGACGCGGTGCACGGCCGCGGGGGAGGCTGCGCTCGGTCCGCCGCGGCCGACGCGCACGCTGGCGATCGCGATCCCCGCCAGCGCGGCGCAGGCGATCGCCCCCGCGAGCAGGCGCTGCCGCGTCGCCCCGGCCGGCGGGAGGACCGCGCCCGGCGCCGAGGACGGAGGCCGCGCCTCGTCGCGCGGCCTCGGCGCCAGGGAGACCGCCCCCCTCAGGCTCGAGGCCAGGAGCGGATCGAGCGAGCCGTCGTCGCCGGACGCCGGCGCCACGGCGTGGAACCCGCCGCTCACCGGGGCGCTCGACGGCGCCGGGAGCGCCGCGTCGATGCCATCGAGCGCATCGAGCGCCTCGGCCTCGCCGCCGAGCACCTGCGACGATGCGCCGGGGCGCCGCGTCGCGCGCAGGGTGAAGGGGCTGTCCGCGTCGGCGCGCGTCAGCTCGCCACCCTCCAGGTCGTCCTCGTCCTCGGGGAGCTCGGGCGTGTGGGGGCCCGGCGGACGCGACTCCGGCGACTCCTTCAGCGCCGCGCTCACGAGCGCCCCGAGGTCCTCCGGCGTGCCGATCTCGTGGCCTGCCTCGCGCAGCGCCTCGATCGCCTCCAGCATCGCGCGCGCGTCGGGGAAGCGGTCGTCCCGGCGCGGCGCGAGCGCGCGCGCGAGGATCGCCTCCAGCGCGGGGCTCACCTCCGGGCGCAGCTCGCTCGCCCGCAGCATCTGCCCCTCGCGCGCCGCCGCCATCCGCGAGGCGGCGCTGCTCCCGGGGAAGGGCCGCGTCCCGGTGAGCATCTGGAAGAGGACCACCCCGAGGGCGAACACGTCGGCGCGCGCGTCGACGCGCTCGCCATCGAACTGCTCGGGCGGCATGTAGCTCGGCTTCCCGACCAGGTCGCGCCTGGCGGCGTCCCCCACCTCGCCCCGCGTGGCGATCGCCACGCCGAAGTCCGCGATCTTCACGACGCCGCTCAGCGAGATGAGCACGTTTCCAGGGCTCACGTCGCGGTGCACCATCAGCCGCCCCTCGGCGGCCGAGCGCTCGTGCGCGTAGCCCAGCCCCTCGAGCACCTGGGCGGCGACGAAGAGCGCGATCGGCACCGGCACCGACTCCCCGCGCGCCCAGAGCCCCTTGCAGAGTCGCCCGAGATCCGTTCCGGACACGAGCTCGAGCACCAGGTAGAAGTCGCCCGCTTCGTCGACGCCGAAGTCGAGCACCTCATCGATGTTGGGGTGCTTGAGGCGGGTCATCATGCTCGCCTCGGCGATGAAGAGCTGCCGGAGATCGTCGCTGCCGGCGTGCATCGGGACGATTCGCTTGATGGCGACCGGGACCTCCTCGCCGTCCGGCCCGAGCGCGACCGCGCGAAACACCTCGCCCATCCCGCCGCGCGCCATCCGCGGTCCAATGGCGTAACGCCCCAGAACAACCCCCCTCGATGGCGCGCTCTCCACGGTGCCCCGACTCTAGATTGCACCGAGGGGCGGGGTAAAGGGGCGACAGCGCTCGATCTCCAGAGATGCTGCGGTCGATTGCACAAATCGACTCGCGGTGTTCCCCTTTGTGCCGAAACATGGTTGTCACGATCGCCAGCGCGGGCGGCGGCGACACGTCCACGACGAGCGCCCATCGCGAGCGCGGCAGGGGCTCGGGGGCGCGGAGCCAGGTGGATGTCGCTGGATCTGCGTGGGTCTGGTACAAGTCCGCTCAGGACATGATGCACGCTGTCACGAACGATTCCGCGCCGGTTGTCTTCATCACGGGCGCTTCTGCTGGATTTGGCGCCGCGATCGCCCGTCGCTTCGCCGGCCTGGGCGCCCGCCTCGTCCTCGCGGCGCGCCGCTACGAGCGCCTGGAGGCGCTCGCCGCCGAGCTCATGGGTGGGGCGGGCGCGTCACGCGAATCCCGCGACGGCGCGCGGCCACGGGCCGCGGCGGTCCACCTCGTCCGGCTGGATGTGCGCGATCGGGCGGCGGTGGACCGGGCGATCGCGGAGCTCCCGGCGGAGCTGTCGGAGGTGTCGGTGCTCGTCAACAACGCGGGCGGCGCCATCGGCCTCTCGCCGGCGCACACGGCGGATCCCGACGACTGGGAGCAGATGGTCGACACCAACATCAAGGGGCTGCTCCACTGCACGCGGGCGCTCCTGCCCGGCATGGTGGCGCGCGACCGGGGGCACGTCATCAACATCGGCTCGGTGGCGGCCGAGACGCCGTATCCCGGGAGCAACGTCTATGGCGCGTGCAAGGCGTTCGTGGCGCAGTTCTCGCTGAACCTGCGCGCGGATCTCCTCGGCAGCCGGGTTCGCGTCACCGACATCGAGCCCGGGCTCGCCGAGACGGAGTTCTCGGTGGTGCGCTTCAAGGGGGATCGGGACAAGGCCGCCGCCGTGTACCAGGGAGTGAAGCCGCTCTCGGCCGAGGACGTGGCCGAGGCCGTCGTCTGGTGCGCGACGCTCCCGGAGCACGTCAACGTGAACCGGCTGGAGCTGATGCCCGTCATGCAGGCGTTCGCCGGCTTCGCTGTGAAACGGAGTTAACGCGCGCGTCGGGGCGACCGCCGCCGGGCTCACGCCTGGTGGAGCAAGATCGCGAGGAGCCCGAGCGCCGCGCGCTTGCGCTTCGCGTCGATGGTCTCCGTGGCGCCGACGCAGAGCGGGCAGCCAGCCTCGTCGCAGCCGCACCCGGCGATGAGCTGCCGCGTGCGCGCGAGGAGCTCGTCGCGCTGCTCGTAGATGCGCTCGGAGAGCCCGACGCCGCCTGGCATGTTGTCGAACAGGAACAGCGTCGGATCGAAGACCCCGGCCGCCTCTCCGCCGGCCGGGGCCTCCCGCGCCTCGCTCCCGTCCTCGAGGGTCTGGCCGATGTCGCGCGGATCGCACATGAGCGAGAGCGTCGCGACCGTCTCCAGCGCCCGCGCGATCCCGCGCAGGCCGTCGATGGCGGTCGCGCGGCCGAGGCCGAGCTCCTCGCAGAGCGGCTCGGGCACGGTGAGCCAGAACGAGGTCGTGTGCATCTGGATGTCGGGCAACCGCACGTCGCCATATCCCGTGTTCTCGTGCGTGTAGAACTTGATCTTCTTGTACCCGACCACCTTCTCCACGATGCTCACCTCGCCGAAGGAGGCGGTCGCCCGGCCGAGCGGGGCGGCCGCGCTCTCGTCGAGGATGCTCACCTTCCGGTGGGTGAGCGCGGTCGTGAAATAGTCGGGGACGACCTTCGTCACGAAGGCCTTGTGGTTCTCGTAATCGAGCCGCTCGACCTGGTACTGCTCGCCGTCGTGCTGGTAGATGGCCTGTTCGTGGAGCATCGTCGGCGCCGCGCGCCAGTCGAGCTCCGCGAGCGTCTTGCCAAGGGCCTTGTCGATGATGACGAAGTTGTCCCAGCCCACCGAGCGCAGGCTCACGTGGTTCGCCGGATAAGCGTCGGTCGCCCAGTGGAAGCGATCGTTCGACTCGTGAACGACCCCGTTGTCCTGCAGGAAGCGGAGCGCCGCCACGGTGTCGTCGGGCTGCATCGCCGCGTACGGCTCCCCCTTGAGGAACGGCAGCTCGAACGCCGCGCACTTGAGGTGCTGCACGAGGATCTCGGTGTTCTGCGGATCGATCCGGGCCGACTCGGCCCCGCGCTCCAGCAGGTACCCCGGGTTCCTCGCGAGGTACTGGTCGAGCGCCGCGCTGGTGGCGCACAGGACCGCGATGCTCGTCTTGCCGCGCCGGCCCGCCCGGCCGAAGCGCTGCCACGTCTCGGCGACCGAGCCGGGGTAGCCGGCGCAGATCACCGCGTCGAGCTCGCCGATGTCGATGCCGAGCTCGAGGGCGTTCGTGGCCACGACGCACAGGATCTCGCCCTCGCGCAGCCCCCGCTCGACCCGCCGGCGCGTCTCCGGGAGGTAGCCGCCGCGGTACGCCATGATCGCGTCCTCCGCCCCGATCTCCTTGCCGACGCCCTCGCGCAGGTACTTCAGCATGATCTCGACCGAGTTGCGCGACTGGCCGAACACCAGCGTGGGCACGCGGGCGCGGGCGAGATCCCCGGCGAGGCGCACCGCGCTCTTCAGGGTGCTGGCGCGCACCCCGAGCTCCGCGTTCACCACGGGCGGGTTGTACAGGAAGAAGCGCCGCGGCCCCCGCGGGGCGCCGGACTCGTCGATGAGCTCGAGCTCGTCCTCGGCGATGCCCAGCAGGCGCGCGGCGTGCGCCCGCGGGTTGCCGATCGTCGCCGTCGCGCAGAGGAAGGTCGGGCTCGATCCGTGGAACGCGGCGACCCGGCGCAGCCGGGCGAGGACGTGGGCGACGTGCGACCCGAACACGCCGCGGTAGGTGTGGAGCTCGTCCAGCACGACGTAGCGCAGGCGCTGGAACGTCCGCGCCCAGTGCGCGTGGTGCGGCAGGATCCCCGCGTGGAGCATGTCGGGGTTGGTCATGACGATCGGGCTGCGCTCGCGCGCCGCCCGCCGGGCGTCGCCCGGCGTGTCCCCGTCGTACACGATCGCCGGGATCGTGAGCCCCGCCTCGCGGATGAGCGCGTGCAGGCCGGCCTCCTGGTCCCGGGCGAGCGCCTTGGTGGGGTACAGGTAGATCGCGCTGCCGCCCTGGCCCGACGCGGCGCCCTCGGCGAGCGCGTCGAGCACCGGGAGATGGAAGCAGAGGCTCTTGCCGCTGGCGGTGGGCGTCGCGACGACCACGTGCTGCGCCGGCTCCGCCGCGGCGCGCGGGCCTGCGGGCTTCGCGCGGGCCGCCGCGAAGGCCCGCGCCTGGTGGTCGTAGAGCCGGGAGATGCCGCGCCGCTCCAGGGCGCCGCGGAGCGCCGGCGAGAGCGCGTCGGGCATCGGTGAGGTGCGCGCGTCGGCCGGCGGAAGCTCGCGATCCGCGGTGAAACAAGGGCGGACGTAGCCGGAGGCAAGCCACGACGAGATGACGGTCTCGACGCCGGTCTCGATCTTCCAGGGGGGCGACGGCATGACGCAGGTATACTAAACAGATGCGCCGTGTCACTCAACCGGATCGGGCGCGACGCACACGTCGACCGGCGTGGCGCTGCGCTGGTCTGCGCGGCCGGGATCTCGGCAGGCGGCGCGCGGGCGAGGGGAGGGCGGCGCGCGGGCGAAGCGCTGACGCGGCGGATCGGCGCGGCAGGCGGGCGTAGCAGACCGGCGCGGAACGCGGTCGCGGCGGGCCGCCGCGGCAGGCGGGCGTACAGCGGAGAGCGGGCCTCTCCCGTCCTCGAACGAGATCCGGTGTCTGGGGCTCTCG
The DNA here is from genome assembly GCF_051521375.1 of Sorangium sp. So ce693. Taxonomy (NCBI): domain Bacteria; kingdom Pseudomonadati; phylum Myxococcota; order Polyangiales; family Polyangiaceae; genus Sorangium; species Sorangium sp. So ce693. The sequence goes on along the minus strand of NZ_CP150347.1, from coordinate 5,869,701 downwards.
TGTGGTTCAGCCGCGGCGCGCGACATGCGCAGGGGCTCCGGCGAATGGCTCGTTTGCGCGCAACGGATGGGAAGCCCGGATACGGCGCGTGAGGCGATGTCTCAGTGCCGTCGTGATTCCTCCTGCACCGACGGACGCAGGGCGGCGCCTCTCGCGGGCGGGGTCAGGCGCCGCCCCGAGGCCGTCGGCGCTGGTGTGCTGGTTGCCTGAGGAAGAGCCGATCGACGACGGAGATCCGGAGTCGATGATCCCATCCGCTCTTTCACCCGCCTTCTCCGGACGACCCCTCGTCCGGGGCTGGCAACGAGGTGTCGCACATGAAAAACGCAGTGTTCTTGACGCTCTTCGGCGCGTCGGCGGCGGGGTGCGCCGCGTACGCTCCGAGCTTCGGCGAGCGGCTCGGCGCGTCGGAGGCGATGATTCGAGCCGCCGAGGAGGTCGGAGCCGACGAGGACCCGCGGGCGGAAGCCCACCTCCGCCTCGCCCGGGAGCAGGTGCAGCGGGCGACGACGCTGTCGGCCGACGGCGTGCCCGAGCGGGCGCAGCGCATGCTCCTGCGCGCGCAGGCGGACGCGGAGCTCGCGCTCGCCCTCCTGCGCGAGGCGCAGGCTCAGGCCCGCACGCACGAGGCGCTCGAGGAGGTCGGATCCATCCAGCGGCAGCTCCGCTAGGGCTCACGGACACGGAGAGGAGGCGCGGAATCATGCGAACCAATCACGGGACGGTGGCCATTCTGCTCGTCGGCGGTCTCCTGGGGTGCGCGAGCGCCCCGCTCCCGCCGAAGGAGCTCATCGAGGCGAGGAAGAGCTACGAGCGCGCCCGGACGAGCGCGGCGGCAGAGCTCGCGCCCGCGGACCTGCGGGGCGCCACCGAGGCGATGGAGCGCGCGGAGCGCGCGTTCGCCGGGGGGAGCGAGCTCGCCGAGGCGAGGGATCTCGCGTACCTCGCAGGGCGCCGGGCGCAGCTGGCCGAGTCGCTGGGGCGCACGGCGGCCACGGAGCGGCAGCGCGGCGCGGCCCTCCAGGCGTACGGCGAGGTGCACCTCGCGCTGCGAAGGAGGGGGGCGCCGGCGGTCGACCCGGCCGCTCCGGCCGCTCCTCCCGGACGGGAAAAGGCGCCGGCCCGATCGCGCGCCCCGGAGCGTCCGCTGGTGATCCTGAACCGGAGGTGAACCGGCGTGGCGATCGGCCGAGGAGGCGCGGGCGAGAACGGAAGACGGAACCGGAGGGCGCGAGACGGACGAACGGAAGCGTGGAAGCGCGAAAGCGTGGGAAGCATGGAAGCACGGAGGCAACCGCCGCCGGGCATCGCTCTGCTCGAGGCTGTTTGCTCCGTGCCACGCCATCGCGTAGAAGCGAAGACGATGTCCTCGGACGCACCGCAAGCGTCGCCCGCCGCGCACCTTCCCGACGACCTCCCCAGCGAGGAGCGCGCCTCGCTCCGCTTCTTGGCCGTCGTGGCGCTCGTCTCGTGCGCCGCCGACCTGGTGACGAAGGGGTGGGCGCACGCGCGCCTCACCGGGTTCGACCCGAAGCGGTCGGGCGCGAAGGTCCTCACGATCATCCCGGACCACCTCGATTTCATCTTCGCGCAGAACCCCGGCGGCGCCTGGAGCTTCCTGCGCGGCCTCCCGGACGGCCTGCGGCGGCCGTTCTTCCTGTTCGTCTCCGCCGCGGCGATGGTCTTCATCTTCTCGATCTACCGGCGCGTCCACAGGGACCAGACCGGGATGAAGTGGGGGCTCGCGCTGGCGCTCGGCGGCGCGATGGGCAACCTGGTCGACCGGATCCGCTACGGCTGGGTCATCGACTTCATCGACGTGTACGTGATCCGCGGCGGTCGGGAGTTTCACTGGCCGACGTTCAACGTGGCGGACATCGCGATCGTCGCGGGGGTCCTCCTGATGTCCAAGGACATGATCGTCGCGACCCGCAGGGCGAACGCGCCGTCGCCAGACGCTCGCGGCGCCTCGGAGGGCCTGGCAGGCGGCGACCCCACCCCTCCGCTATCGACGGAAGCGCCTCCGCCCGTGCCGCCGGCCAGCTGAAGGACGCGAGCGGGCGGCTCGGCCGGAGCGGATGGCACGCGGCGCGCGCAAGTCACGCAAGTCGCGCAAGTCACGCAAGGCACCTGCGACGCGCAAGACGTGAAAGACGCGCGCGGCGGCGCCCGCGGAGGGAAGCCTTTGCCGGAGCGCTCGGTTTGTCGTAGAGGAACGCGCTCCGCATGACTGAAGAAGCGACGCCGCGAGACGCTCCCGCCGAGAACGAAGGTGCCCATGCGGAGTCGCATCGCTCCGCCCCCGTGAACGCGCCGGCCGGCGAGCCGCTGGCCTCCGCCGGCGAACGCGACCACGACGGGCGCGGCTCCTCGCTGGAGGGGGACGCCGACGACGTTGTCGCGCCGACGAAGCCCACCTACCGGCCTTCGTACGTGTTCCTGATCGCCGTCTCGGCCATCACCCTGGCCGCCGATCTCGGCTCGAAGTGGTGGGCCAAGGACCGGCTGGATCCGCAGGCGCTCACGGACCTCACCGCCGCGCCGCGGCCGCTCTCGTTCCGGAAGATCGAGGTGATCAAGGATCACCTGAACCTGATCTTCGCGAAGAACCACGGCGGGGCGTGGGGCATCCTGGGCGACGAGAGCGAGGCGATCCGCCGCCCGTTCTTCCTGCTGGTCTCGCTCGCGGCGATCGTCTTCATCGTCTCGCTGTACCGCAAGCTCCACCCCTCCCAGATCGCGCTCAGGTGGGGGCTGCCGCTCGTGCTCGGCGGCGCGCTCGGGAACCTCGTCGACCGCATCCGTTACGGGTACGTCATCGACTTCATCCAGGTCCGGCTCACCTCGACGTTCGTGTGGCCGACGTTCAACGTGGCCGACATCGCGATCGTCGTGGGCGTCGGGCTGATGGCGATCGACATGTTCTCCCCCCACCGCCCCGAGCGCGCCGGCAAGGCGTCCGGCGCGAAGGCGTCCGCGGGCTGACCATGCGGCCCGAGCTGTTCCGCCTGCTCGACGTCGCGTTCCCCGCCTACTTCCTGCTGCTGCTGACCGGCTTCCTCTTCGCGACGGCCATCGGCGCGCTGTGGGCGCGGCGGATTGGCCAGGATCCGGACGTGATCGTCGACCTGGGGCTCGCCTGCCTGCTCGCGGGCGTCGTCGGCGGCAGGCTCCTCCACGTCGTCGCCGACGGGTACTTCTGGGATTACGTGCACCTGTGCACCGACCCGTCGCTCGTCGACTGGAAGGTCGAGCAGGCGCTCTGCGCGTCGCGGTACCACGGCGTCTGGGACGCGGCGAAGGGGGTCTGCCACCCGATCGAGCGCGATTGCCTGGCGTGGGCGAAGTTCTGGGCGGGCGGCCTGACGTACTACGGCGGCTTCCTTGGCGCGTCGGGGATGGCGTACTGGCTGCTCAAGCGCGATCGGTTCCCGTTCTGGAAGGCGGCGGACATGGCGGGCTTCGCCGTCCCGCTGGGCCTCGGGTTTGGCCGGATGGGCTGCCTGCTCGCCGGTTGCTGCTTCGGCTTGCGCACCGAGGGGGCGTTCGGGCTCTCGTTCCCGCCGAACAGCCCCGCGAGCGAGGCGCAGTTCAAGCTGCTCGAGCTCACGAGCCCGCGCCTGCCGTCGCACCCGGTGCACCCGACGCAGATCTACGAGTCGGCGATGTCGTTCGCCATCGCGGCGATCTGCCTGCTCTACGTGCACGGCCGGAAGCGGTACGACGGGCAGGTCTTCGCGACGTTCCTCGGCCTCTACGCGCTGGGGCGCTTCGTGCTCGAGTTCGTGCGCGCCGACGACCGCGGGGGCCTCCTCGGCCTGTCGACGTCGCAGCTCATCGGGCTCGCGATGGCCGGCGCCGCGGTCGCGATCCACGTGGCGCGGACCCGGAAGGCAGCGCCCGCGGCGGCCGCGCCCGCCGCCTGACCTCCGCCGCGGCGGAGGACGGTGCGCGGAGGAGGGGCGCAGCGTTTTGAGCTGCGCCGTCGCCGAGGAGGGCGCGCGGACGAGAGGGCGCAGCGTTTTGAGCTGCGCTGGTCGCCGAGGAGGGCGACCGGACGAGAGGGCGCAGCGTTTTGAGCTGCGCTGGTCGCCGAGGAGGGCGCGCGGACGAGAGAGCGCAGCGTGCCGAGCTGCGCCGCCCGTCAGCCCTTGGTGACTTCCTTGTCCTTGCGCGCCTTGTAGGCCGCGCGCTGGGCGTCGGTCGGCGGCTTGCCGAAGATGTACGCGAGGCCGATCGAGAGCACGTAGAGCAGGCACATCGGCACGGCCATGACGAGCTGGCTCGTGACGTCCGGCGGCGTCAGGACGGCGGCCACGACGAAGGCGCCGAACACGAACCAGCGGCCGAACATGATGAGCTGGATGTAGTTGACGAGGCCGGCGATGGAGAGAAAGAGCACGATGAGCGGGATCTCGAAGATGATCCCGAAGCCGAGCAGGAGCTGGGCGACGAAGTCGAGGTAGTCGCCCATCATCACGGTCGGCGTGATCGTCACCCCGTCGCCGCCGACCGTGCCGGCCAGGCTGAGGAAGTAACCGAACGAGATCGGGAAGGCCGCACGCCAGCCGAACAGGCCGCCGCCGACGAACAGGATCGTCGAGAACAGGACGAACGGGATGACGTAGCGCTTCTCGCGGGCGTAGAGGCCGGGCGCGACGAACGCCCACAGCTGGTAGAAGATGAACGGCGAGGCCATCGCCGCGCCGCCGATCATCGACAGCTTGAAGTAGGCGACGAAGGCGGCCGCGGGCGCGCCGAAGTGGAGCGAGGGGTTGCCCGGCAGGTTCTGCTCCCGCCACGCCTGCACGAACGGGACGGTCAGGAAGTGCAAGAGCTCCTCGCGCACCTCCCACCCCACGACGCAGGCCGCGAAGAAGACAAGGATGCTCCGGACGAGGCGCTTGCGCAGCTCGTCGAGGTGCTCCCAGAACGACATCGGTTTGTCTTCGTCGGGCTCCGTCGCGGCGTCGCTCGACGCGCCCGTCGCCTCCGGGGAGCCGCTCTTCACCGCCGCCGCCTGCTCCTGGCTCATGACGTCGCTCCGGTCGCCACGCCCTGCGTCGCCGCGGCGGTGTCTGCGGCCGCGGTCGCTGTGGCCGCGGCGGTATCTGGGGCCGCGGTCGCTGTGGCCGCGGCGGTATCTGGGGCCGCGGTCGCTGTGACCGTGGCGATGTCTGCGGCCGCGGTCGCTGTGGCCGCGGCTGACCCCGCGTCGGCCGTGGCGTCTGCCGCGCCAGCCGTGGTGTCTGCGCCGGCCACGCCGGCCGTGGCGTCCACAGCGCTCGCGGTCTCCGTGGGGGTCGCGCTCTCTGCTGCGGCCGGCAGGCTGGTCGCGCCGTCCGGCGCCGCGTCCAGCGTCACGCCGTAGGCGTCGCAGCCGAGGACGGGGTACTCGCGCTCCCGGAGCGGCTTCACGTCGGGCGGCGGCGGCGGCTCGGGATCGGGCGGCCTCACGCGCGGCGTGGACGAGGCGACCGTACCGGCGGTCACGGCGCCGACGACGGGGTTCACCAGCGTCTCGATCACGTTGACCCGCGACAGGGCGCGGAGCTCGCGGAGCTCACGCTCCAGCCCCTCCTGGCGGATCAGATCGTCGATGCCGCTCTGCGTCCGGAGCTCCGTGCTCAAGCGGCGGAGCTTGGCGATCCAGCTCCCCGCTGTCCGCATCATCGCTGGCAGCCGCCGGGGACCGACCACGATGATGCCCACGATGGCGAGCACCATGATCTCGCTGAAGCTGAAGCCGAACACGCGCGCAAGCTAGCGCGCGCGGGAGCGGGGATCCATAGCGACGCTCACGCTGGCCTGGGAGGCGCGCCTGGCCCGGCGTCGGCCGCGCCCGCGGTCGCCCCGGCGCGGGGCTGCGCCCGGCGGCCGCCCGGCCGCTGCGCCTCCGCCAAAGGCCGCGCGAGCTGCCCGCACGCCGCGCCGACGTCGCCCCCGCCCGAGTAGCGCACGATCGAGCCGACGCCGGCGGCGGAGAGGACCGCGCGGAACGCGTCGAGCCGCGCCGAGCGCACGAACGGATCGGCCGACGCGCCGCGTTCATCGCCGCCGCCCGGCGAGGGCGGGGGATCGCCGGGCGCGCCTATCGCGTTGTAGGGGATGAGGCTGAGCCGGGGAGAGATGCCGTGCTGCGCCGCGAAGCCGCGGGCGAGCGCGGCCAGGCACGCGGCGTCGTCGTCCGTGTCGTTCTGGTCCGCGAGGAGCGTGTACGCCCACATCGGCGCGTGCCCGCTCGCGCGCGCGTGCTCGCCCACGGCCGCGAGGACCTCGTCGAGCGGGTGCGCGCCGTCGATCGGCATGAGCAGGCGCCGCTTGCCGGGGCGCACCGAGCCGAGCGACAGGCCGAGCCGGACCGCGGGGACCTCGGCCGCGAGCCGCCGGATGCCGGACGGGAGCCCCGCCGTACAGACGGTGATGTTGCGCATGTCGATGGCCTGCGCGCTCGGCTCGGAGAGCACCCGGATCGCCTGGATGACCCGGTCGGCGTTGGCGAGCGGCTCGCCCATGCCCTGGAACAGCACTCCATGGACGCGCGCGCCGCCTCCGACGGTGGCGTCGAGATCGCGGCGGATGAGCCGCACCTGCTCGACGATCTCCCAGGCCTCCAGGTTGCGCGTGAGGCCCATGCGCCCGGTGGCGCAGAAGGCGCACGCGAGCGCGCAGCCGACCTGCGAGCTCACGCACGCCGAGTACCGGCCCGGCCGCTCGAGCGGGATGCGCACCGACTCGACCATCGCCCCGTCCTCGAGGCGGAAGGCGTACTTCACGAACGGATCCTCGGCGCTCGCGCGCCGCTCGACGAGCGCGAGCGTCCTGATCTCGCCCGCCGACCGCGCCGCGTCGAGCGCGGCGCGCCGGACGGTCGCGGGCGCGCGGGCGGGGAGCTCGCCGAGGCGGTGCGCCAGGGAGACGATGCGGCGCGCGTCGGCGATGTCGATGCCGCACGCTCCGGCGAGCTCCTCCGGCAGCACGGCCTGGAGCGCGAGGCGGGGGCGGCGTTCGTCCGGGCTGCTTCGAGGGCTGAGATCCACGGCGGATACCGACTAGCGCGCCAGGGCGGCCCAGTCTACGGTCGCGCGCGCATGTTTCGCCGGATCCGCCGGAGGGGGCGCGGGTTCGCGCCGCTCCTGGCGGCGGGGCTCGCCCTCGCACACGGCGCCGCGGCGCAGGCGTCGCCGGAGGACGTGCTCGGCTTCGGCGCGCGATCGAGCGCCCTGGGCGCGACCGGCGCCGCGGCAGCGGAGGGCTACGAGGCCGTCCACGCGAACCCGGCGCTCCTGTCGCTGTCGCGCGAGCGCCGGCTCACGCTGGGGCTCGCGGGCGCGATCTTCGACCTCCGCGCCGGCGACGTGCGGCTGTCCTACGCGCCGCTGCGCGGCAGCGTGATCGGCGCGACGGTGCCGATCCCGTTCGGCGGCGCGCTCGCGGATCGCGTGACGATCGGCCTCGGCTTCTTCGCGCCGTTCGACGTGGTGGTCCGCGGGCGGATCCTCTACCCGGAGACGCCGCAGTTCCCGCTGGCGGATCGCACCCAGTCGGTCGCGGTGCAGGCGGCGCTCGGCGCGCGGCTGGGCCGCGGCGTCCGGGTGGGCGCCGGCTTCGCCGCGCTGGCGGCGCTGTCCGGCGCGGTGACGGTGGCGACCGACGCCTCCGGCCGCGTGGGCACCCTCGTCGAGGACACGCTCGTCGCGAGCTACGGGCCGATCCTCGGCGCGAGCTACGACGTCGGCGCCTACCGCGTCGGGGCCGCGCTCCGCGGCGCGCTCGTCGGGCGGTTCAACGTCGTCATCCACGCCGAGGATCTCGGGGGGATCGCCGTGCCGCCGCTCCACATCGCGGGGATCGCGCAGTACGATCCCGCGCAGATCGCGCTCGAGGTGGCGCGCGTGAAGGGGCCGTGGAAGGTGGCGATCGGCGCGACGTACAAGCGCTGGTCGGACTACCCAGGAGCGCTCGAGGCGACGGTTCGCTGCCCGGAGGTCGACCCCGAGACGGGCGAGCCATTCGCCGGCTCGTGCGCGGCGCCGGCGCCCGAGGACCCGGGGTACTCGGACACGGTCGTGCCGCGCGCCGGCGTGGAGCGCAGCCTCGCGCTGGGGCGGGGCGCCACGGCGTACGCGCGCGCCGGCGCGTTCTTCGAGCCGTCGCCCGCGCCGGAGCAGACGGGCGCGTCCAACGTCTACGACAACGCGCGCGTCGCGCTCTCGCTCGGCTACGGGCTCGCGCTCTCGGCGCCGCTGCCGCGGCTGACGCTGGACCTGTTCGGCCAGGTCCAGCTGCTCCTGCCGCGCGCGCACCGGAAGCGGGAGGAGGGAGCGGCGGGCGACGTGGAGCGCGGCGCCGGCGCCGTGCGCACGCGGGGCGTGCTCGTCGCGGGCGGGACGACGCTCGGGGTGGCGTTCTGATGCGCCGGCTCCCCTGCGCCGCTGCCGCGCTGCTCTCGCTCGCCGCCGCGGGTCGAGCGCGCGCGCATGCGCCCGACGCGTATGGCCTCGGCTCGCGCGGCGCCTCGATGGGCGGCGCGCTCGTGGCGGACGCGACCGATTTCTCGGCGAGCTACTACAACCCGGCGGGCCTCTGCGGCGCGACGGGCCTCGGCCTCTCGATCGGCTACGGCTACGCGTCGAACCGCCTGCGCACGAACGGCCGCGACAGCGGCGTGCGCGACGTCCACGGGCTCGCGGGCGGCCTGGTCGTGCCCGGCGAGGTGCTCGGGGTGCCGTTCGCGCTCGGCCTGGCGACGTTCCTGCCGGACGACGGGCTGTCGCGGATCGAGGCGATCCGCCAGGAGACGCCGCGCTGGGAGCTCTACGACGACCGGCTGTCGATCCTCTTCCTCGCCGCGAGCGTCGCGGTCCGCCCGCTCCCGTTCCTCGAGCTCGGCGGCGGCGTCGCGTTCCTCGCCTCGACGCGGGGCCGCTTCGCGGTGACGGGCCGCGCGGACGCGCTGTCTCCCTACGACTCGGCGCTCCGTCACGAGGTGGACGCGGATCTCACGTCGATCCGCTATCCGCACCTCGGCGCCCGGGTGCGCGTCGGAGAGCTCGGCTACGTGGGCATCGCCTACCGCGGGGAGGCGAAGCTCCCCCTCGCGATCGACGCGCGCTTGCAGGGGGTCGTGGACTTCGCGGGCATCGAGGTGCCGCTCCTGTACGAGCTCGAGTCGCGCACCGTCGACGCGTTCCTGCCGCGGCAGGTCGTCGTGGGGGCGAGCTTCCAGCGGATCCGCGGCCTCCGCGTGAACCTGGACGTGACGTGGGTGAACTGGTCGGCCTACGAGAGCCCGGTGGCGAGGACGCGGGCGCACCTCGAGGCGGCGCCTCCGCCGGAGGTGCCGATCGACCTGCCCGACGATCCGAGGCCCACGGCCGTCGCGCCGCTCCGGTTCGGGGATCGGTTCGTGCCGAGGCTGGGCGTCGAGTACGTCATCCCGGCGGCGGGGGGCCTGCGCAAGGTGGCCGGGCAGGGCGAGCGCCGCGCGATCGAGATCCCGCTCCGCGCGGGCTACGTCTACGAGAGGTCCCCGGTGCCGCCGCAGGGCGGCGTGACGAACTACGTCGACGCGGACCGGCACACGATGTCGCTGGGGGCGGGCGTCGTCCTGAACCGGCCGCTGGAGGAGCTGCCAGGGTCGCTCCGGATCGACCTGCACGGGCAGCTGTCGGTGCTGCCAGAGGTGGTGGTCGAGAAGGACAATCCGGCGGATTTCGTGGGGGATTACCGGGCCGACGGGACGATGCTGAACCTGGGGGCGACGGTGACGGCGGCGTTCTGAGGCGGCGCACACATAGTGACATTTCACATGCAGATCGATGAACGTCGGCACACATGTCGTGTCACCGCCTGTTCGCCAGGGACTGGGCCACGTCTGGCGTTGCAGCCATCGTCTCTGCGGGCGCTCGCGCTCGTCGCAGCAGGGTTGTTCGCCGCCTGCGCGACGCTCCCGTCGGAGGGCGGCGAGGGCAGCCTGCCGAACGCCCACGCCGGCCCGTTCCGGGAGATCGCGGGGGAGGAGCTCGGCAACGCGCGGACGGCCCCGCACGTCATGGAGGACGACGAGCGCTTCGTGCGCGACGCGTCTGTCGTCGATCTCGACGGCGATCCCTCGACGCTCGCCGCCGCCGGCTTCTTCGCGGCCACCCTCCACCCCGAGGACGCCCCGCCAGACCCCCTCGCTCCGCCGAACGCCGTCGTCCGCTACGATGCCGCGGACGGCCGCTCGTTCGAGCGATCGTCGGCGACGGTCCTCGCGCCGGAGCTGCCCTGGGAAGGCGGCACGGTGGCGGCCCCCTCGGCGGTGCTCGTGCGCGGCGAGATCTGGCTCTACTACGCGGCGGCGGGCGGCATCGGATTGGCGCGCAGCGCCGATGGGCTCGCCTTCACGCGCGAGCCGGCGCCCGTGCTCGCGCCGGCCGCTGACGGCGACGGCTGGGAGCGCGGCGCGATCCCGAGGAGCCCCGGCGTGGTCCGCCTGCCCGACGGCTCGCTGCGCATGTTCTACGAGGTCGCCGGTGAGGCGGGCGCCTCGTTCCTTGGCGAGGCGCGCAGCGACGACGGCCTCGTCTGGGAGCGCGTCGGCGGCGGTCCCGCGCTCGAGCCGGCGTCCATCGTCGGCGCCGGTGCCCCGGAGGGCGCCGGCGCGCCGGCGGCGGAGGGCGAGCCCTTCGACAGCGCGGCCGTCTCCGATCCCGCCCCGGCGCTCGCCGTCTCCGCCACGGGCCGCCCGCTCCTTCGCGTCTACTACGCCGGAAGGGACAGCGCCGGGCGCTCGGCCATCGGCCTGGCCGCCCGCCTGGGCCACGACGGCCCGCTGGAGCGCGCCGTCGCGCCGGTGTTCGGCGCGTCGTCCGCGCTCTCGCCGCGTGCGCCCGCGGTGGCGGTCTACCCCGGGTTCTCGCTGCTGTTCGTCACGCAGGCGGCCGGGACGCGCCGAGGCCAGGGCTACCCCGTGGTCGCCGCCGGCGTCGCGCCCGCCGACGCCGCGCTCCCGCCCCCGACGCGGTGAGCGCGAGACGTGAGAGCGCCTCGGCGCGAGCCGAAAAACTTGCGTTCGGCCGCCCGCGACGAAACATAGGGGATCATGCCCGCCAGGTCGTCGGGAGGCGGGGCCCCGGGCCGGATCGCGCGGGTTGCCCGGAACCGCAGGTAGACAACGAGCCTGACGAGCTCTCGCCAGGGAGGCGGACCATGGCGTTCAAAGGCGCAGTCATCGGTCACACGACGCAGACAACCAGCAGGATCTTGGCCGTCTTCGAGAGGCCCAAGGCGAGAGCGAGGCTGGCGTTCGCGGACGACAACGGCGTTCGCACGCTCGACGTGCCGATCAACAGCGCGCCGCCCTTCGGGCTCGCCACGTTCGAGCTGAGCGGGCTGAGCGGCGAGAGGGTTCGCTACGGCATCGTGGAGCACGACGCAGGAGATCCGCTCCCTACACCCGCGGACAACCTGAGCATGAACGGCTCCGCCTTCCGCACCGTCGCGAACGGGCCGATCCGTATCGGCCTCGTGAGCTGCAACGACATCGACAATCACGAGTTTCCCAAGGAGCGACGCGGGGCGATGTGGCGGGCGCTCAAGGCGCTCGTGGACGAAGGCAAGGTGAACCTCCTTGTCCACGCCGGAGACCAGATCTACGGCGACGGCGATCCCACGGGGTGGTCGCCCTCGGAGGGGCGCACCGCCGCGTACCGAAGGCACTACGCGCAGACGTGGTCGCACCCCGACGTGGCGGCGGTCCTCGGGAGCTGCCCGAACATCATGATGTGGGACGACCACGAGATCTACGATGGCTGGGGGTCGAACAACAACGACGGCACCGCGCAGGCCGTGGAGCGCTACAGGGCCGCGGAGCAGGCGTTCAAGGAGTTTCAGATGGCGCTGAGCCCAAGGGACCGCCTGAGCAGCTCGGGGTTCGGCTGGATCGCGAAGTATGGCGACGTCGCCATCCTCGCGGTCGATGGGCGGTCACAGCGCTCGTGGAAGAACGGGACGATCCTCGGCAAGCAGCAGCTCGACGACCTCGAGCTCAGGCTCAACGAGCTCGCGGCGCTCGATCTCAGGCACCTCCTTGTCGTTGTCGGCACGCCGGTCGTCTACCTGCCGCTCGCGGCCGCCGAGGCGCTCTCGAGCGTGTTCAGCAAGGCAACACTCGACGATATCCGGGACGGCTGGGCGGCCTCCAACAACCAGAACGAATGCAGGCGCTTCCTGATGTCTCTCATGAATTTCGCCGGCTTCAGCCCTGGCACCCAGGTGACGCTCCTGGGCGGCGATATCCACGTGGGCACCATGGCGCACATCGACACGGGCCTCGGGTTCGGGAAGCCGCGCTCGCGGCCGCGCCTGTACCAGGTGACCGCATCCGGCATCGCGCGCCCACCTCCCAAGGGGATGTTCGGCATGATCCTCTCGGTGCTGACGAACGGCGGTAGTCAGAACCTGTTCAACGGAGACATCAAGGGATCCCTCCGGGAGATCGCGGGATCGGATCACAAGTACTGCGTCACGCACCGCAACTTTGCGATCCTCGATCCGAGCGACGGCGGAGATGACTGGGACAAGAACAACAACCTGTCGGTCCGCTTTCATGTAGAAAGGGACAACGGCACCGTCGGCGTCCTCGAGCAAGTGCTCCCGAGAGTGCACACGTAAGCAACGATAAGCCGTGAGCTGGCCCTCCGCGTAGCGGAGAACGCCCCGTGGGTGCGAGACGAGCGGGCGGCGCCGGCGGGACCGCGGTCACGCACCGTCACGGCGGAGGGGCGTGAGCACGTCCTGCACGCCTATCCAACGAGCGGCCGCTCGTCGCCATCCTGCTCCGAGGTGGTGTCTCTCCTGCCATGGCAGTCGCCGCTACATGGCACGGCCGATGCTCAGACCTTGGCGCTCGTCGCGGGGGTGCACGCAGCGCCAGCACCGGACCGGAGACACGATGAACACGAGAACGCCGTCCCTGCTCTTCTCCGTCGCGCTCTTGCTGGTCGCCTGCCAGAAGGAACCTCCCTCGCGCTGGGACGAGGCGGCCGCCAAGGCGCCCACGCCTGCCGCGAGCGCCGCCCCTGACATCAAGCCAGGATCCGCGTTCAATGCGTTCTTCCCCCCGGAGGGAGCCGAGGGGACGAGCCGCGTCTTCACCGCGGAGAAGCCTGGCTACGCGGAGGCCAAGCTGCGGAAGGACGGCGGCGACGTGGCCTCCCTAGCCATCTCCGACACGGCGGGCGATCCCCAGGTCGTCGCCAAGTTCGCGAGCGCGACGGATCACCTCGCCGGCATGCCGGTCGTGACCGTCGGGAAGAACCAGTCCGCGCTCCTCGTCAAGAATCGTTTCCAGGTGAAGGTGTCATCCCAGACCCTGGACCCCGAGGCGCGAAGAGAATGGCTGAAGCGATTTGACCTGAGCGGTCTAGCGAACCTCTGAAGGGCCCCCATGACGCGCGAATCGATTCACTCCATCCTCGAAGACCTCCCGAAGTCGAGCATGACCACTCGGCTGCTGGGGGCGCTCGACTACATCGTGCCGGGCGAGTGGAAGAACGTCACGAGCTTCGAGGAGATGATCAAGCTCGTCACCGGCGAGGAGGATCAGGGCCTCATCCAGCAGGTCGGCGAGCGTGCGATCGCCCTCTATGCGGAGTCGGAGCAGGGCTACCAGCGCGCGGTCCAGATCTTCCGGCTGGTCGACGACACGAGCGGCCTCGCCGGCGTGGCGACGATCGCGCGCAAGATCGGCGATGCGTCCGATTTTCTCTCCTTCCTGTCGAAGATCACGCCCAAGGCCGACACCACCCAGGCCATCGATGCGGGCGTGAAGCTCGTCGCCGAGCTCGCGGCGTTCTGCTCGATCAACGGGCTGCCGGGCGACAGCATCGGCGACTTCGCCGCCTCGCTCGCCAGCTACGAGAAGGACGACGCGATGCGCCTCGCCGCCTGGATCGTGTGCGACGGCATGATCCCGCTCGGCCCCGACTTCCTCGCTCGGGTCGTGGACACCGTTTCGAGCGCGACGAACGAGCAGCTCGGCCAGCAAAGCCGCTTTGCGCGCCTGCTGGGATACCTGCCAGGCGGGAGCGTGGATGCCAAGCGCGAGATCATGAAAGAGAGCCTCGGCGCGTCGCAAACGGCGATCACCGGCTTCATTGCGAAGAAGGGCATCGAGCGGCAGGGCGTGCTCGAGCGGATCAGCGGGCACCTCGGCGCGGCGGGCGGCAAGCTCGATGGCCTCGCGGCCGCGATCGATCTCGCCACCAACTACTTCGAGCACACCGGCATCCAGTCGGTGGCCCGCCGGGTGATCGCAAGGGCCTACGGGGAGATCTGAAGATCGGCGCCGGTACCCTGCTTCCGCAGGCCGGCGCCGGTACCTTGCTCCTGGCGTGGAGGGGGTGAGCCGCGGCTTCAGCGGCTCAGGACCGTGACGTCGATCCGGCGGTTCTGCGCGCGTCCCCCGGCGGTGTCGTTCGGCGCCACCGGTTGATCGGCGCCCATCCCGGCCACCTCGATGCGATCGGGAGCGATCTGCCGCGCGGCGAGCTCGTCGCGCACCGCCTCGGCTCGCGCCAGAGAGAGCGATTGGTTCCCCTCGGCGCCGCCCATGGAGTCGGTGTGCCCTTCGATGCGCACCCGCGCGGAGGGATAGGCGTCGAGGATGGTGGCCAGCGCGTCGAGCTTCGGTCGCGACGCGTCGGTCAGCTCCGTGGTCCCGAACTGGAAGTTGATGCCTTCCATCGAGAAGCGCTTGGGGCCATCCGCGGCTCCGGCGTCGAGGTACCGCGCGATCTCCGCCTCGGAGCCGTGCTCGTCGACGGAGAGGACCTTGCCGCCCGGGAGCGTCATCTCTCCGGCCGTGATCTTGAGCTGCTCGACGATCTCCGGCGCGCTGGGCGGCGCGTCGCTGGGCGCGGCGGCCGTGGGCGCTTCGGCGCGCGGCGGCTCGGCCTGCGGCGGCGGCGCGGCGGGCTGAGCGAGGTCCTCCCTCGGAGCCGCCGCGATCGGGGCTTCGTGCGTGGGCTCGGCGGCGGCGCGGTCCAGCCTTCGTTCGCGGACGAATGCCCAGAGGCCTCCGAGCACCGCCGCTGCCAGCAAGGTCGGGAGCAGCCATTCTCGCGTCTGCGTGTTGCGGAGGAGCCCTTCACGTGAGGAAAGCGGGGTCGAAGAGGTCGCCATTCGGGGCGGGGCCGACGACACCGCATCGCGCGGCCGTTCGCGCGCCGCCGCGACGAAGGGAGCGCTCGCCGCGATCGAGGGAGCGAGGAAGCCAGGGAGGCCCGCCGGGGCGCGTGGATCGTCCTTGAAGGCTTGCTTCTGATGGGAGAGCAGATCGGCGAGCCCCCGCGCGGTCAGCCCTCTCGACCTCACCTCGCGGCCGAGCACGCACGCGACGATCGGAGCGACCAGGCCCAGCATCGCGGTCGAGCACCGCTGCTCCGCGCCGGAGGAGCGGGAGATGAGCTCGATCATCCCGCTCGCGCGCTCTCCGAACAGGCGGGCGATCATCGACTGCCCATGATGCGAGAGCTCCTCGGCCTGCTCGGCGCGGAGGGGCCCTGCTCTCCCGAGGAGGCCTTCGTAGTCCCGCTCCGTGATCATCCTGAACAGCTGCGCTGCGCCGCCCTCCGAAGAGGCGACCTGAGCCATTCCGGCGAGCAGCGTCGGCACCGAGCTCTCCGCGGCGGCGCGCACGCTCGTCGGCGATTCATCGCTCAGGCCCAGCCCCTTCGTTGCGGCCGAGATGAGCTCGGGCGTCAAGAAGCCCCTGGTCGTGTCCAGCAACGACATGGTTCCGATCCCTCCGGGAAAGTGGTCATCGGCGCGGGCGAGGCAGCGTCATCGCGGACGCGATCCTGACCGCACGAGCGTCGATCCCGTATCTGTCTTCGTCTGTCTTCTTCCGTCGACTCTGCGCGATGCGAGCGACGTGCCGGCACGACCGCGCATCGCGCGCTGTGCCGCGGCTGCACACGGTCTGCTCCTGCCGCGCGCGTCCCGACGCTCGTGCTCGCCGAGGCGAGCCGGCGGCGATGGCGCGCGGAGCTCAGCGCTGTGCGAGCGCGGCTGTGCGGGCCTCGGCCGTCAGCGCGGCGAAGGCGTCCGTGCGCGTATAAACGTGGTTGCCAGCCGCGGTGCACCCCGCGCCTCGCGAGGTGACGCCCACCACGTCGCCGCGGTCGGCGTCGATCACCGGACCCCCCGAGTCGCCGGCGCAGGTCGCCCCCTCGATCTCGAACTCGCGCGGACCGAGGACCTTGCCGGTCGCCGGATCGGCGCGGGGCCCGACGGCGGCGACGAGGCGCGGACCGCGCGCGGCGCGGACGCCGAGCCGGTTGGACGCTCCGCCGCCGTACCCGACGGCGATCACGCTGTCGCCTGGATCGATCGCCCCGACCTCGCGCATCCGCAGGGGCGCGACGTCGGTGAGGGGCCGATCGAGCACGAGATAGGCGATGTCCGCGTCGCAGAGGACGCGTTCTTTCCCGTGCAGCGTGGCCACGGCGCGCGCCCGCGCGGCGTCGCGGGAGACATCGATATGGTCCCCTGTGTAAATGGCGATCTCGGAAGGATCGATGGTTGCGCCGACGTGATCGCCGTTGTGCGACTTGCCCGAGCGATCGCAGCGAGGGGCCGCTGTCAGGCTGCGCGAGATGCAGTGACGCGCCGTCAAGACGAGGTTCGGCTCGACGAGCGCGCCGCTGCACAGGCTCACGCGTCGCTCGCCGCTCCTGGGATCGTGGTGCGATACGGCCACGGCGACGACGGAGCGCGCGGCGCCCGCGATGACGGGCGCGGGCGCGCCGGTCGCGAGGGGCAGAGCCGCCGCGGCGGGCGCGGCCGCCGCCTCCAGGGCGGGCGAGGCCTTGGCCGGGAGGACGGCGATGACGCTGCGTGGGACGAGGGCCGCGACAAGACAGCCAATGCACCCTGCGAAGCGCAGGACGAGAGAGGGTGACGCCATGGATGAGGGGTGCCGACAAAGAGCATGGGAGGAGCGGCCGTGCAAGCCGACCCTGGAGCTTTTCTCCGCCGTCCCAAGGGGTCACCCCCAATGGAGTGTTGTCCCTGCCGAGGGGAATCAGAGATGGAAACCAGGCCAGCCCGGTGAGCGGCGCCCGGCCGGACACGCGTTCTCCGGACGCTCACGCTCGTCCCCCGCGATCGCGGATCGGCGAGCGATCGGGACAGGCGCCTGCGTCGGCCCGCCGCTCCTCGAGGGGGCAGACCCTGGCGAAGAAGCTGAGCATCCGACCGGGGACGGTCGGCGAGCGGGCGTCGCCCGGAGCACCGGCGGTGCTCGGCCGGCGCGCAAGGCTCGCGTGATCGCGGTACATTTTTGACCCGGGGAGGCGCCCCGGAGACAATGCACGGCGAGCCACCTCACGCGGAGTGGCAGCACAGCGCCGGCCGCTGCCGGCGTGAGTGTCTCGAATCGCCTCTGGCGGAATCACGAGCATGCCCTCCTACGACGATCTCGACCTGCTCAAGAAGCCCACGCGCGACCTCGACCTCGACCGCGTCACGAACCACCACGTCGGGGAGCTGCAGAATCGCATCGCCACGACGCCGCGCAGGAACATGGTGCGGCTGCTGGAGGCCGGCGCATCGCCGCTCGAGAACCGGCCCCAGGCGCTGCTCGGGTTCTGCATGCTGAGCAGGTCGATCCTCCGGCGCTATGGCAAGGAGACGCTGTTCGTCTGTCTCGGGCGTAGCCCGACCCCGATCGCGGCCTGGCTGATGAGGCACACCCCTCATGTCTGTATTCTACCGTTCTCGTCGGCGCGGCTGGCCGGAGATGCGGCGACGGCGCAGGAGAGCGAGCGCGCCGGCACCCACTTCCGCAACGTGCTCCTGCCCTATGTGCAGAACGCAGGCGGCATCACCTCGATCGCGCTGATCGACTATTCGACGTCGGGCGAGAGCCTGCTCACGACGTACCGGCTGGTCTACGACTTCCTGATCGTCCGGTACGCCCCCCTCCTGAACGGCCGCGTTCGCCTGCGAGCGCTCTCGATCTGGGCCCGAAAGAACACCCACGAGGCGGCGGCGCCGCAGTTCGATCACCATGCCCAGCGGCTCAACCTCACGTCGGCCGCCACCCAGGGCTGGCTCGACTGGTTGCGCGGCCGGCGAGCCTTGATCGAGCACCTGTATCTCCACGAGGCCATCGAGGATCAGTTCGGCTTCGCCTTCACCTACACGACGCGGCTCAGCCAGCGCGTCAGAGCGTCGATGTTCCGCGGGATGATGGACATGCTCGACAATCAGAGCTTCGATTTCCTGTCTCCGTACGGGAGGGCTCCCATCCTGGTCAACCCCAGCCCGCGCAACTACATGACGGCGGATGGCTGGAGCCGATTCCTGCGCCTCCAGCAGGATCTCCAGGAGGCGGAAGCCCAGCACGCCGAGCTGCAGGACCTGGTCTTCAGGGCGTACGATGAACGCCCCTTGAGGGTCGACACCGCCAATCAACGCTGACGCGCTGCAGGCGGGAGGACGCGTCCGCGGCTTGTTCCCGCCACGGATCGCGACAGGCGGAGCTAGCCGCGGCCCTCCAGCGCGCGCGCGGCGCCGGCGCTGCTCGACGCCCCGAGGGCGAGGTGCCGCTCGATCAGGAAGATCAAGCAGGACGACGCGAGCGTGAGCGCGATCGCCAGCGCGGCCACGGCGTCCATGCCGTCGAGGCGCCGATCGGGGAGCTCGTGCAGCATCCGGGCCGCGAGGAACGCGGCGAGCGCCGACGAGAGGTGATCCACGGCCGACTGGATGGATCCGAAGCGCGCCCGTTCGGAGGGGAGCGGCACCTTCGAGGCGAGCGTGCTGTGGGAGATGTTGCGGATCGCCGTTCCCGTCATGAAGGCGACGAAGACGACGAGCACGGGCAGCCCCGGCACGTACGAGTGGAACCCGGCATAGAGGACGGCCACGAGCGTCGCCGCCCCGACCAGGCTCGTGCGGAACGCGCCGATGCGATCGATCAGCGCGCCCGCGGTGCGCATCACGACGAAGGTGAGCGCGCCGCCCACGAGGTAGAGCAGGCCGAGCCGCTCGCGCGGATAGCCGAGGTTGTGCTGCACGTAGGCCGAGATGTTCGGGATGACGAGGAACGACGCCATCGTCATGGCCGCCGTCGTCGCGTACGAGAGCAGCACGAGCGCGCGGAGCTCGCGCAGGGCGTTTTCCTCGGCGCGCGCCCGCGCCCCGGCGAGGTGGCCGCGCATCGAGGGGAGCAGCAGCAGGGCGAGCCCCGCGACGGCGAGCCCGAGCGCCGCGACGGCGAAGAACGGCGCCTGGAAGCCGCCGCGCCGCGCGAGCTCGAGGCCGGCCGGCACGCCGAGCACCGCGGCCAGGGAGTAGGCGCCCATCACGACGCCCATCGCCTTGCCGCGCCGCTCCGGCGGGATCGCGTCCGCGACGATGGAGAAGGCGATCGAGGTCGCGGGCCCCCCGAACGCGCCGGCGAGCACGCGCGCCGCGAGGAGGCTCGGCAAGCCGGTGGCGAGGCCGCCCGCGGCCGTGCCGAGGACGAGGCCGAGCATTGCGACGGCGAGCGCGCTGCGCCGGTCGAAGCGGTCCAGGAAGAACGCGCCGGCGACCCCCGAGACCGCCGCCGCCGCTGTGTAGCTGCCGCCGATCAGGCCGATGTCGGACATCGGGATGCCGAGCGCGACAGCGAAGTCCGGCCCGAGCGGCATGACGACCATGAAGTCGAGCAGGTTGACGAACTGGACCGCGGCGATGAGGAACAGGAGGGTCCGTTCGGAGCGAGCGTTCTGCACGACGGTGGGCTCAGCTCTGGGCCTTCGCGCCCGCGCCGCGCTCGATGACGCCGCGGCTCGCCAGCTCGATCAGCGCGTCGTGCGCCGCGTCGATCGTGTGATCGATCTGCGCCTCGGTGTGCGCGCCGCAGAGGAAGTTGACGTCGCGCCGCAGCAGGACGCCGCGCCTCGCCATCGCGCCGACGAACGGCTCCATGCGCTTCGTGTGGACCGCCAGATCCTCGGCCATGAGGAAGAAGGGGATCGCGTCGTACCCCACGACGCGCAGCGGGAAGCCACCCTGCTCCGCGCGCCGGTTGATGCCCTCGCGCAGCCGCTTCCCGAGCGCGGCGACCTTCGAGATGGTGTCGGTCTCGCGGTACTCGCGCAGCGCCGCCCTGCAGACCTCGAGCGAGAGCATCTCGCCGCCGAACGTCGTCGACACCTGGAGCTCCGAGAGCCGGCTCATCACGTGGCGCGGCCCGGCGATCGCCGAGAGCGGCATGCCCGCGGCGATGCCCTTCGAGAGGCACACGAAATCAGCCTCGATCTGGTAGAACTCCTGCGCGCCGCCGAGCGCGAGACGGAAGCCGGTGACGACCTCGTCGAGGACGAACAGCACGCCGTGGGCGCGGCACGCCTCGCGCACATTGCGCAGGTACTCCGCCGAGACGCACCGCTTGTAGGGCAGCGAGAGCAGCACGAGCGCGAGCTCCGAGCCCTTGCTCGCGATGAGATCGAGCAGCGGCTGCTCGTCGGCCTCGGCCATGAGCGGCATGCGGTGTGTGTACTCGCGCAGCACCGCCGGGACGCCGGGGGTGTCGAACATGAAGTGATCGTGCCAGCCGTTGTAGCCGACGGTGACGACCTTCTCCTTGCCGGTCACGTGGCGGGCGAGCCGGACGGCCGCGGACGTCGCGTCCGCGCCGGTCTTGAAGAAGCGGGCCATCTCGGCGCCCGGGGTCAGCGCGACGAGGTCCTGCGTGGCGGTGACCTCGACCTCCGTCGGCAGCGAGTGAAGGATGCCCCTGTCGAGCCGCCGCCGGATGGCGTCGACGACCGCAGGGTGGTTGTGCCCAAGCGTGTTCGCCCCGAGGCCGCAGATGTAGTCGATGTACTGGTTGCCATCGACGTCGCGCACCAGCGCGCCCTCGCCGCCCTCGAGGTACACGGGGAACGAGCCGAGCGCGAACATCTCTGGCCGCTTCATGAGCGACTGCGTGACGCCGGGGATGAGCCTTCGCGCCTCGGCGAGCAGCGCGTTCGAGCGGTCGAGGCGGAGCCCCTCCGCGGCGCCTTGCGGCGCGCCGCCTCCCTGCTTCCTGTCCCGTGTGTCGATCGTCTGTGTGGTCATCGTGGTCGTTCTCTCAGGCTGGAGGTTGTCGTCCGTGAGCCGGTGTCATGAGGGTCGCGGCGCCCGCTGCGCCGCGCTGGAAGGGGGCGGCAGGAGGCCTTCCTCGACGCAGCGATCGAGGTAGCGGTAGAAGAGCGCGCGATCGATCGGCGGGCACGCGATGCCGGCGCCGGCGAGGCCGCGCTCCAGGTTGTCGCAGCGCACGCGCCCGATGCCGAAGGTCGCCTCTCCGTCGGCCGGGGCCGACTGCAGATCGAAGAACGCGAGCGTCGCGCTGTCCGCGGCGTCGGCGCCGTCCTTGAGCCGCGCGCGCCACGCCGCGACCGGGCGGCGCTCGACCGGATAGCCGTAGTCGCGCGCCCAGTCGAAGAGCTCCGTCAGCCGGACCTCGGGCGCGGGGGCGACGTTGACCACGGCGCCCGTGGCCTGCGTGGTGAGCGAGAGCCGCACGATCGCGCGCGCCACGTAGTCGACGGGCGTCCACACCTCCCGCACGTCGAGATCGGGC
Source organism: Sorangium sp. So ce693 (assembly GCF_051521375.1). Taxonomy (NCBI): domain Bacteria; kingdom Pseudomonadati; phylum Myxococcota; order Polyangiales; family Polyangiaceae; genus Sorangium; species Sorangium sp. So ce693. The sequence continues at coordinate 5,848,085 of NZ_CP150347.1, read as the reverse complement.
AGGACGCCGGCCGGGATGCCTGCCCGCAGCAGCCGGAAGACCAGGTCCTGCTCGTTGACGACGCCCGTGCCGGGCGCGCCGACGACGCGGCCCAGGCGGTACACGGCGACCGGCAGCCCGCGCTCTGCGGCCTGCTGCACGAGGCGCTCGGCCGCCCACTTGCTCTGCTGGTAGCCGTCGCGCAGGCCGGGGTGCGGCGGCACGAACGCCTCCGCGACCTCGGGGCTCGCCGCGATGCCCGGGGCCACGGCGAGCGTCGACACGTGGTGCAGCGGCTTGGGGCGCGCCGTCGCGGCCAGGCGGAGCGCCTCGCGCGTGCCGATCACGTTGGCGGCGCGCAGGCTGCGGTAGTCGCGCACGAGGCTGACCACCGCGGCGTTGTGGTAGATGGCGTCGCACTCCGCGGCGAGCTGGCCGAACCGCGCTGCGCTCAGGCCGAGCCGGGGCTGCGTCAGGTCGGCGGGCACGGCCAGCACCCGCGCGTCGATGCCGTCGACCGGCAGGCGCTGCTTCGAGAGCGCCTGCCGGATCCGCTCCGCGGCGCGCGCCTCGCTCTCGGCGCGCACCAGGCAGACCACTGTCGCGTCGGTCTGTGTCAGGAGCTCGTGGAGCAGGTGCGCGCCGACGAAACCGCTCGCGCCCGTGAGCACGACCTGCCGCGGGCGACCGCGGCCGCCGGACCACGCGAGCGATCGGGGGACGACGTCCTCGGGGAGCTCGGCGTCGGCCAGCATGGCGCCGGGGGGCCCGCCGCTCGTCTGCGCCGCCGCCGCGCCCTGCGCCTCGTCGAGGGCGCGCGCGAGCGCCGCGACGGTCGGGTGGCGGAAGACCATCGCGACGGGGATCTCCCGCCCGAGATCGACGCTGAGCCGGTTGGCGACCTGGATCGTCTGCAGCGACTGGCCGCCGCGCTCGAAGAAATCGTCGTGCGCCGACAGGCCGCTCACGCCGAGCACCTGCTCCCAGACCTGCAGCACCTGCCGCTCGAGCGCCGTCGCGGCGGCAGGCGGCTCCGCCGTCGCGGCGATCGGCGCCTCGCGCAGCGCCTTGCGATCGATCTTGCCGGAGCTCGTCCTCGGCAGCCGATCGGTGAGCACGAAGGCCGAGGGGATGGCGGCCGCGGGGAGCAGCGAGCGCGCGTGCCTGCGGAGCTCGGCCGGCGAAGGGGCGGGGTCCCCGGCGACGAGGAACGCGGACAGGCGCTTGCCGCCGCCGGCCGAGGCGTGCCCGATGACGGTCGCCTCCCGCACGGAAGGGTGGCGCAGGAGCGCGGCCTCGATCTCGAGCGGATCGACGCGATGGCCGCTGATCTTGAGCTCGTCGTCGACGCGCCCGACGAAGACCATCTGCCCGTCGGTCCGCTGGAGGACCAGGTCGCCGGTGCGGTACGCGCGCGGGCGGCCCTCCAGCTGGTCGAGGACGACGAAGCGCGCGGCGTCGAGGTCCGGCCGCCCGAGGTACCCCCTCGCCAGGCCGGGCCCGATGAGGTGGAGCTCGCCCACGGCGCCCTGCGAGACCAGCCGGCCGTGCGCGTGTGTGTCGACGATGGCCGCGCGGACGCCGGGCAGCGGCGTGCCGATCGGCGCCTCGTGTTCATCGTCCGGCGCGTCGCCGCCGCTCAGCGTGGCGGCCGAGGCGACGACGGTCGCCTCCGTGGGGCCGTAGGTGTTGAGCAGCCGCGCGCGCCGACCGACGGCGCTGCGGAAGCGCTCGACGCGCTCGGGCAGCGCCGCCTCGCCGCCGATGATGACGGTGCGGACGCTCGCGGGGAGCGACGCCGCGCCGGTGGAGAGTCCGTAGGCGAGCTCGTGCCAGAACGCGGTCGGCAGATCCAGGATGGTGATCCGGTGCCTTTCGCAGGCGTCGAGCAGCCGCGGCACGGACTGCAGCATCTCGTCCGTGCGCAGCACCAGCGCGGCGCCCGCGCACAGGGTCAGGAAGATCTCCTCGACGCTGGCGTCGAAGTGCAGCGGCGCGAACTGCAGCACCCGGTCGTCGCGGCGCAGATCGTAGTGGTGGGTCGCGGCTGCAACGAAGTGCGCCAGCGCGCCGCGCTCGATCATGACGCCGTTCGGGCGGCCGGTGGAGCCGGACGTGTAGATCACGTACGCCAGGTGCTCCTCCGCGCCCTGGACCGGCGCCCGCGCCGGCGCCGGCGCGCCGCGCGTCGCCTCGTCCAGGAGCACGAGGTGCACCGCGCGATCGCTCCCCACCTTCGCGGTGTGCTGCGACGTCGTGACGAGGATTGCGGGCCCGGCGTCGTCGAGGATCGCCGTGGTCCTCGGCTGCGGCCCGTCCGGATCGAGGGGGAGGTAGCCTGCGCCGGCGTAGAGCGCGCCGAGGATCGCGGTGATGGCGCCGACGCTGCGCGGCAGGAGCACCGCGACCAGCGTGTCGGGCCCGGCGCCGAGCGCGGCGAGCCGGGCGGCGAGGTGCCGGGCGGCGAGGTCGAGCTCTCCGTAGGTCACGCGCTCGAGGTCGTGGTGGAGGGCGGTCGCGTCCGGCTGCTCGCGCGCGCGCAGGGCGATCTGCTCGACGACGGGGCGCGCCGGCGCGGGCAGCGGGCCCCCGTCGAGCAGCGCGCCGGGCCGCCCGGCCGCGGCCGCGTGCGCGCCCGGCGCGCGCGCCGCGGCGCGCGGGAGGTCGATCTCGGCGCGATCGAGGGCCTGCTCGGGGGCGGCGGCGACCGCCTCCAGGAACGCGAGGAACCGGCGCTGGTGCGCCGAGAGGTCCTCGTCGCCGTAGCAGGCCGGGTTGGCGTCGAGGTCGAGCCGCGGCCCGCGCCCGTCCGACCTCGCGTAGATGCCGAACGACAGATCCTCGACCGGGCCTGCGGCGATGTTGTGCGCGATGCCGCGATGCCCCGCGAAGCGCAGGTCGTAATCGAACGGCATGATGTTGATCACCGGGCCGAACAGCCGGCGGCTGCCGCCGATCAGCTTGAGATCCCGGCGGAACTGCTCGTAGCGATACCGCAGGTGGGGCCGGATGGCCGCGAGCTCGGCCGCGACCTGCCGGGTGACCGCGGACAGGCTCGCGCCCTCCGGGATCGGCACCCGGAGCGGGACGATGTTCATGACCATGCTCGGGATGCGCAGCGACACCGAGCCGAGGCGCCCCATCACGGGCAGCCCCAGGACGATCTCGGGCGCGCCGGTGAGCCGGTGCACGTACGCCGCGGTCGCGGCGACCACGACGTCCGGCCACGTCGCCTTCGCCTGGCGCGCCACGTCCTTCAGCCGGTCGACGGTGGACGGCGCGAGCGAGGCCGTCCGGCGCAGGCAGGCGCGCGACGCGGGCGCCGGCTCGTCGCCGAGGCTCACCGGCTCGGGCCGGTCGGCGAAGCGCTGCGTCCAGAAGGCGCGATCGCGCTCCAGATCGGGGGAGGCGCGGTAGGCCAGATCCTCGTCGACGACCCGGCGCAGCGAGCCGAAGGCGCCGCTCTCGCTCGAGCGGCCCTCGGCGCGCGCGGTGTAGATCTCGGCCACGCGCCGCGCGATCAGCGAGAAGCCGTAGCCGTCCAGCGCGATGTGGTGCGCGCGCTGGTACCAGAAGAGCCTGTCGGGCCCCGCCGTGAACAGCGCCTCCGTGAAGAGGGGCCCGCGCGCGAGGTCCAGAGGCCTCGCGAGATCCTCGCGCATCCACGCCTCGGCCGCGGCGAACGCGTCCGGCGCCGCGCTGACGTCGACGCGGTGGACAGGGAAGTCAGGGGACAGGTCGAGTCGCTGGCGCGGTCCATCCGCCTCGCTCGTGAAGCGCACGTGCAGCGTCTCTGTCTCGGAGACGGCCTGGCGTATCGCGGCCTCGAGGGTGGCGAGATCGATGGGCCCGCAGATCTCGACGCACTCGCCCGCGTTGTACACAGGGCTCGCCGGGTCGAGCTGCTGGCCTAGCCAGATACCGTGTTGCGCGGCCGACAGCGGCCAGCGCGCGTCCTGAGGAGCGACCATGACGACAACCCTCCTGGTTCAACCGGCGCTCGACGGGACAGCCGCCACAGGCACGCTCGCGGCAGGCGATCTGCGGCCCGCGACGACGGCGCAACGGCGGCCGTGACGTCCGAGCCAGCCCGTTAAAACGAAAGCGGCGCCCGCCGGCGCAGCAGGGCCCGAGCCCCGAGAGCACGCAGGGCAGGGGCGCCGGACATCGTCCAGGCGGCGGACGCAGCTCGACGACCCCGCGATGAGCGCAGCCACCTCGGCATCGGCGATTGAGTGAAAATGAAAACTACTTTCAAGTTCGTTTATGGTGAGGTAGGGTGGACATTGTCAAGTGAATTCGTTGGGACCCCAGCCGCGGGCCACCGTCCGGTGGGGGGCCGCCCGCGCCATCGAGGCACGGCGCCGGCGACCCGAGCGAGCGCGCCGATCGCGCACATCGCCTCCGTTTGGGCGCGATCTCGCGCTGCTCGGACCTGCGGACCATCGCGGCCCTCCGCGGATGTCGCGGACGCCCCCCGACCGCTTTCGCTTGACAACGCTGTTGGTAGCATGGCAGGTTCCGGATTGAAATTGAAAGTGACTTTCAATATTGAAATGGGGTTCCACGATGGACAACCTGATGTCGAAGGCGACGGCTCCGCTCGACAGCCGGTGTGATCACTGCGGCGTTGCTGGACATGCCGAGCCCAACGCCGTGCGCTGCGGGTGCGGCAGCCTGCTCGCCCGGTATGTGCCCGGCGGCGTCGAGCTGAAGTGCCGGCGGTGCAAGCGCGTCGTCGTCGTCCCCGTCCCGGCGGCGGAGGACGTGAGCGGTTGAATCCCCGAGAGCCCTGACATGACTGCTCGCGGCGGCGATCCCTGGCCAGCGCGGTTTGCGCCATCCGAAGAGGCCTGAGGAGCCGGCGAGCGAGACGCCACGACAACCAGCTTGCGCAGAGCCGGCCAGAGCGCCGCATCGTCACGCTCCGGTGAGCATGCCCGGTGATCTCATGATTCGATTACGCCCCTTGCGTTGCGCCGCGCTGGCCGGGACTCTGGTCCTCGCCCCCTGCGGTGCCCTGTTGGCCTTCGCAGCGGACGCGCGGGCGAGCGACGAGGCCCCTGCCGACGAGGGCGTCGAGGGAGCGGCTCCGCAGGCCGAGACAGCGCCGGCGGCGCGCGCTCCGGGCGATGGCGCCGCGCCCGCGGTGCGCCCGCCCGAGCTCACGGGCGCCGTCGAGGCGGCGTATCCGCAGGCCGCGCGCGAGGCGGGGTTGGAGGGGAGCGTCGTGCTGCGGCTGACGATCGACGCGGAAGGGCGTGTCACCGGCGCAGAGGTCGCCGAGCCTGCGGGCCACGGGTTCGACGAGGCCGCGCGGGAAGCCGCGCTGCGCTTCCGCTTCACGCCGGCCCGGCGGGGCGACCGGAGCGTCGCGTCGCGCATCCTCTACCGCCACGACTTCCGGCTGCCTGCGTCGCCCCCCGCGGCGGTCCCCGGTGCGGGGATGCCGGCCGGGCGGGCAGTCCCCGCGGCCGTGCCGGTCGCACGCGCCGCCGAGGCCGCGCCCGCCGCGGGCGCCGCCGGGCCAGCTCTGCCCGCGATCGAGGTGAGCGTGCGGGGGGCCTCCGAGGCCGAGCGGCTCCGGACCTCCGCGCAGGCGGTCCAGGTGATCGAGACCGTCGAGGCCAGGCGGCAGGCCGCGGATCTCGGCGAGGTGCTGTCGCGCGCCGAGGGCGTGAGCGTGCGCCGCCTCGGCGGGCTCGGCTCCGACGCGCGCTTCTCGCTGAACGGCCTCACCGACGACCGGATCCGCTTCTTCCTCGACGGCGTGCCGCTCGACCTCGCCGGGCACTCCTTCGGGGTCGCCAACGTGCCTGTCAACCTCGTCGAGCGCGCCGAGATCTACCGCGGCGTCGTCCCGCTGCGCTTCGGCTCGGACGCGCTCGGCGGCGCGGTGAACCTGGTGACCGATCAGGACACGCGCGGCACGGGCGCGGCGGCGTCCTACCAGGTCGGCTCCTTCGGCACGTACCGGCTGACCCTCGGCGCGCGCCACGCGCACGCGCCGAGCGGCCTCTTCGCCCGCGCGAGCGGGTTCGTCGATCGCGCGCGGAACGACTATCCGATCGACGTCATGGCGTTCGACGAGAGCGGGCGCCCGTCGCCCGCACGCGTCCGGCGGTTTCACGATGGCTACGTCGCGGCCGGCGGCGCGGCCGAGGTGGGGGTCGCCCGGCGGCCGTGGGCCGACCGCCTGCTCGTTCGCGCCTTCTTCACCTCGCACGACAAGGAGCTGCAGCACGGCCCGCTCGTCACGATGCTCGACGGAAGGGTCACGTCGCCGCCCTTCGGAGAGGCGACCTTCGGCAGGCAGACCGGCGGCGCGCTGCTGCGGTATGCGCAGCCGTTCTTCGGGAGGGCGCGGCTCGACGCCCTCGCGGGGTACTCGTACGCGCGCACGACCTTCCTCGACACGGCCACGTGCACCTACGACTGGTCCGACCGCTGCAAGGAGCGCCCGTATCGGGGGGAGGTCGGGGACGACGCGAACGACCAGCAAGTCCGTCAGCACACCGCCTTCGCCCGCATCAACGCGGCGTGGCACCCCGCGACCGATCACCTCCTGCGCTTCGGGCTCTCTCCGACCCACGTGACGCGCACCGGGAGGAACCTTGTCGTGGCCGAGCGCGAGAAGGACCCGCTGACCGCGGAGCGGGACCTGTGGAGCGGGGTGGCAGGCGTCGAGTACGAGGCGAGGCCGCTCGAGGGCCGGCTCGCGAACATCGCCTTCGCCAAGCTCTACCTGCAGTCGGTCCGCGCCCGGGAACACCTGCCGAGCGGCCGGATCGGCGACGTCGATCGGGCGACCCACCGGGTGGGGGCAGGGGACAGCCTGCGCTTCCGCTTCACCGACGCGATCTACGCCAAGGCCTCGTACGAGGTCGCCACCCGCCTGCCGACGCCGGAGGAGCTGTTCGGCGACGGAGGGCTCGTCGTCTCGAACGTCCACCTGGAGCCGGAGGCGAGCCACAACGTCAACGTCGGCGTGACCCTGGAGCGCGCGGAGACCCCCGTGGGACAGCTCCGGTTCAACGTCAACGGCTTCGGTCGCTTCACCGAGGATCTGATCACGCTGCAAAGGTTCCTTGGCTACTCGGCGTACGGCAACACGCTGTCGGCGCGATCGGTCGGCTTCGAGTCGACAGCCGGGTGGACCTCTCCGGGTGACTGGCTGTCGGTGGACGGTCACGTCACATGGCAGGACTTCCGGGACGGCTCGACCGACGTTCGCATCCAGAACCTCCCGTACCTGTTCGGCGGCGTCGCCGCGCGCGCGCAGTGGCCCGAGATCGCGGCGCGGCGCGATGTCCTGTCGCTGACCTGGATCACGGATTACGTACACGCGTTCTTCGTCGGCCCGGAAGGCCGCGGCGCGGCCCGCTCCAAGGCGGAGATCCCGTCGCAGCTCCTGCACACGCTCGCGCTCACGTACCTGGTCGAGCGCGGCGGATGGACGGTGAGCTCGACCGTCGAGGTGCAGAACCTCACCGACGAGAAGGCCTTCAGCTTCCACGGCATCCAGCGCCCCGGGCGAGCGGCGTACGCCAAGCTCGCCTTGAGCCTGTGAGCCGATGTTCGTGCGACGGCAGTTGAAACCCGACACAAGGAGATCCTTCATGTTATTTCGTGCGCGCTACGCGAATGCCCTCCTCTTGACCCTGCTCCTCCCGTGCTTCGCCGCCTGCGGCGACGACACGAGCGATGGCACGAGCAGCGGCGCGGGGGGCGGCGGCGGTGGAGGCACCGGCGCCGGCGGAGCCACCAGCGGCACGGGGGGGACACCCAGCGCGGGGCCGGCGTACGCCCTCACGATCCAGGTGTTCGGGCCGGACGGCGGCGACACCCAGAGCTACATCGCCGTGACGGACGACATCGACTCCGCCGAGGCGCTGTCGCTGGAGAACGCGATCGAGGTGCAGGGGCGCGCCCTCGGCGTCGGGCTGGACGGCGGAGGCGCGGTGTTCGTGGCGAGCGACGCCGCGGCGACCGTGACCCGCTACGACCTCCAGGAGGACGGCAGCCTCGAGGAAGGGGACACCATCAGCTTCCAGGGCAAGGGCCTCGCGAAGATCGGCGAGTACGGCACGCAGTTCCACTTCGTCTCGGAGACCAAGGCGTACTTCTTCGATGGTCCCACCGCCCAGGTGGTGGTCTGGAATCCCGCGGAGATGACGGTGACCGGAGACATTCCGCTCGAGGATCTTGTGATCCCGGACGCCACGCTCACCTATTCTTCCTCGCCGCCGCTTCGCCAGGGCGACGACGTGATCACCTTCGGCGGGTGGCGCGTCGGCCCGGAGGTCCCGAGCGTGGCCGCTGTCATTGTCGTGGACAGCACGGCGGACGAGGCGACCGTCGTCACCGACGATCGCTGCGGTTACGTGCGCGATGGGGTCGAGGGGCCCGACGGCATGATCTACGTGGCCACCGAGGCGTACGGCGCGGCGGTGCACCGGCTCAACCCCGAAAACGCTGCTGCCCCGTGCATGCTGCGCTTCGACCCCGAGACGAGGCAGTTCGATCCCGAGTTCCACGTCGAGCTGAGCGCGCTGTTCGACGGCGACACCGCCGGCTCGCTCTTCGGCGGCCCGGACGGCAAGGCGTTCCTGCGCGTGCTCGACGAGAGCCTCTTCGCGATCGCGGACGACACCCACCCGCGCGTGCTGGCGAGCGCCGCGGCGTGGCGGTGGGCCAGCGTGACGCTCGGCGATACGCCGACCGCCACAGTGCTCGACGCCGCGCCCGGCGGCGGCAGCGTCCTGTCCGTCGCGCTCGGCGACCGCACCTACCTGCTGGAGTTCGAGGGCCAGGAGTCGACGACGCTCCGCGAGATCGGCGAGGACGGGCCCGGTGAGGCGGGCGTGAGCGCGCCTGGGCTCACGTTCTCCGTCGCGAAGATCCGATGACGCTCGCGCCCGATCACGAAGAAGCGGTGAGGGACGACGCCGCGCGAGGGCCCCGTTCGCCACGGGGCCCCCGCGGGCGGCCACGTTACGGCGCGATCATGAAGGTCGTGCGCCGCGTGCACATGTACCTGGGCTTGCTGCTGTTCCCCTGGATACTGCTGTTCGGGATCAGCGGCACGCTCTTCAATCACCCGCAGATCGGGCGAGACATCGACAGCCGGTCGCTCTCGGGAGAGCAGCTGTCGGCGCTCACCGGGTTCCAGCCCTGGGATCCCGGCGAGCTCTCGCGCCAGGTCGTCGAGCAGCTCAACGCAGGCTCGCCCTCGCGCTACACGCTCGATCCGGGGACCCAAGGCGCGTTCTCCGGGTGGCCCCTGCTCGCGGCGCCGAGCGCGGGCGGGGGACGCCAGGTGGTGATCGTGCGCCTCGACGACGGCAGCGCGACGGTCTCCAGCCATCCTCCCGAGCCCGATGCCCCCGCGCCCCCGTTCGCCGGCGTCGCGATCGACCTGCCTGGATACAGGATGGCGGCGGTGCAGGAGCAGATAAAGGATCTCCTGCCCAAGATCGGCGTCGACGCCGCGGGACCGCTGCGCGCCCACCCGAAGATCAGCCCCGAGCTGCGCTTCGGTATGCGGGACGCGGACGGCCGCGCCTGGAACGTCACATACAACCTGGGCACGGGGCGGCTCGACGGGCGGCCCGCCGGCGCGCGGGGGTGGCCTCGCTTCGTCGAGGTGCTCGAGACGCTTCACAAGACGCATCATTTCCCCGTGCACGGCGGCGTGGCCTGGCTCTGGGCGCTGTTCGCGGACATCACCGGGATCACGCTGGTCGTGTGGGCGCTCAGCGGCCTCGCCATGTGGTGGCAGATGAAGCCCTCGCGGGTCCTCGGCGCCCTCGCGATCGCCGCCGCCGTGGCGCTCGCCGCGGTGGTGATGGTCGGCACGGCGTCGGACGCGCTGTTCGGGAACGTCGCGAAGGAAGGCCCTTAGAGCGACAAACAGCGCGATCGCCGTTCGTCGAGATCAAAAAGACCGCCGAGGGCGACCGCTCGAGCTTGCACGCACGCTGCTGCGTCGTTTAGAGGATGGAATCGATGGAAGCACACGACGCCCCCACCGCTCGTCCGATCACGCTCTACGGCTTCGGCAAGGTGCCCAGCGTGGTGATCGGCCTCACGCGAGACCTCCGCATCCTCTGGGCGCTCGAGGAGCTCGGCCTTCCGTACGAGGTGCACGGCCTCGATCAGCCGAAGGGCGAGCTGAACGAGGGGCATTTCGCGCGGATCAGCCCGTTCAACCAGGTGCCGGTGATCGAGGACGACGGCTTCGTGATCGCGGAGAGCGGCGCAATCCTCCTCCACCTTGCAGAGCGCGCGGGGGAGCTATCCGACCTCCGGAAGCGCGCGGAGGTCACGCGCTGGACGTTCGCGGCCCTCACCACGGTCGAGCCGCCGATCGCGCAGATCGTACTGCTCGATCTGAAGGCCAAGTTCGGAAAGACGGCCGGCGCCGACCTCCGACCGGAGCTCTGCGCGTGGGCGCAGCGCTGCCTCGGTGCCCTCGACCGCTGGCTCGACGGCAAGCAATTCGTCACCGGCGACGACTTCACCGTTGCCGACATCGCGATGACTACTGTCCTCCGCCAGGCCTGGCGTGCGGATCTCCTCGGCGACCATCCGCACGTCCGGCGCTACCGCGAGCTCTGCGAAGCGCGTCCGGCCTGGGCCCGCGCGCTCGCCAGCTACGAGCAGCGCCTCGGCGTGGCCGCGGGCGCCGCCAGGACGATGTCGGCTTGACGGACGTGCGCCGATAAGGCGCCAGGGACGCCAAGATAGGATTCTGTTCTTGGCGTCTTCGTCTTGGCGTCTCATTGCTCGCTCGAACGAAGTCCGGCCAGGATCAGGCGCCCAGCGTGGCGCCGCCGTCGACGCAGAGGTCGTGCATCGTGATGTGCCGCGCCTCGTCCGAGAGCAGGAACAGCACCGCGCTGGCGACGTCGTCCGTCGTGGCGATCCGGCGCAGCGGGATACCCAGCCGGAACGCCTCGGGAGCGCCGGCGATGACCGCCTGAGCGCCGCGATCGTCCGCCCAGAGCGCGCGCTGCATCGGCGTGTCCGTCGAGCCAGGGGACACCACGTTGCACCGGATGTCGTGCTGCGCGAGCTCCAGGCCGAGGCACTTCGTCCACTGGGCCGCGGCGGCCTTCGAGGCCGCGTAAGCGCCCATGTTCATCCGCGGCGTGCGCGCGGCGTTGGACCCGACCGTCACGATCGACCCCGATCGGCGCGGCACCATGCGGCGCGCCACGGCCCGGCTCACGTTGAACACCCCCCTGGTGTTGACCGCGAACGTGCGCTCCCAGTCGTCGCTCGTCAGCGAGAGGGCGCCGCCCACGCGCAGCACGCCGGCCACGTTGACGAGGATCTCGAGCGGGCCGAGCTCGCGCTCGATCCGCTCCACCGCGCCGTCGACCGCCTCGCCGTCGGCCACGTCTACCGCGAACGCCGCGGCGCGATGGCCGCTCGCCTGGAGATCGGCGACCACGGCGCCCAGGCGCTCCCGATTCGCGTCCACCGCCGCCACCGCGGCGCCCCGCGCGGCGAGCCTCCGGGCGACGGCCTCGCCGATCCCCTGGGCCGCGCCCGTGACGAGCGCCGCCTTGTGTTTGAACTCCATCGTTCGCTCCCGTCAGGCCCTGTCGAGCCCGTCCATGATCCGGTGCCGCTCCGCGTGGTACGCCTCCTCGGACTGGCTCGCCTTCCAGTAGGGGATCGCGTACAGCGCCTCGCGCCCGAGCCCGCGCTCGTCGAGCAGGTGATCGCGGATCGCGACGACGGACGACGACTCGCCCGCGACCCAGGCGAAGACGCGGCCGTCCGGCCACCCCAGGGCGCGGACGGCCGCCTCGAGCCGGGGGCCCGGGGCGTGCTCGCCCTGCAGGTAGATCCAGGTCAGCGCGACGTGCGGCGGGTGATCGATCTCCTGCACGTCCGCCGCGTCGGGGACCGCGACGACGGCGTGGCCGCGCGCCGTCTTCGGCAGGGCCTCGAGCAGCGCGCCGATGGCCGGCAGCGCGGAGAGGTCGCCGGCCAGGAGGTACCAGTCCGCGGGACCGAGCATCGGATCGGGGCCGCCCGGCCCGGCGATGCCGATGCGGTCGCCCGGCCTGGCGCGGTGGGCCCACCGCGACGCGGGGCCGTCGTCCCCGTGCAGGACGAAGTCCACGTCCAGCTCGCCGGCCTGCGCGTCGAACCTGCGCACCGAGTACGTGCGCGTGATCGGCCGCCGACGCATCGGAGGCCAGACGGGGCCGTCCGGGCCCAGCGTGGGCAGCTCCGGCGCCGCCTGGTCGCCGCGCGGGAAGAAGACCTTGATGTGCGCGCCGCCGCAGCGCGCGGGGAACCCCGCGATCGCCTCGCCGCCCAGCGTGATCCGCCGCATGCGGGGGGAGATCGCGGTCGTGCGCAGCACCTCGAGCAGGCGCGGCGGGGTGCGCGCCACCGGCCCGGGTGGGGATGTCGCGACTCGATTCATGGTGACCTGTGCCATGGGGAAGCCGTCGTGCAGCAAGCTCGGCCGGTCAGCCTGTAGCTTCCTGGATGGGCGCCTCCGCGCGGTGTCGGGGCGCTGGCCTCGCCTCGCGCGGCAGCCGGGTCGACAGGAGCTCCCACCAGTGCCCGAGCGTCGGCAGCTCGGCGAGGTCCACGAACGCGACGTCGATCCCCGCGGCGCGCCACTGCTCGACGAGCGTCATGAGCCGTATCGAGTCGAGCCCCAGATCGAGGACGTTGTCGCGATCGGAGATCGCCGAGGGGAGCTGGTCGAGGACCTCGGCCACGTCGCCGCGCAGGCGCTCGACCCACGGCGTCCGGTCCTGCGTCCCCCCGAGCGGCGCCGGCGCCTCGCGCCGCGGGGGGCTCGCCCGCTCGCGGGGCGCGAGCGCGGCCGCGAGCGCGGCGAGGACGTCGCTCGTCGGCAGCGCGACGCCGCACCGCTGCGCGACGTAGGTGATGGCCATGTCGTGCTGCTGCCGGGAGAAATCGGCGGTCCCGTCGGTCACGAGGAACGGCTGGACGTCGTTCATGAACGCCTCGCACGCGGTCAGCAGGCACCCGATGTGCGCGTACACGCCGCACACGATCAGCTGATCGCGGCCCCACCGGCGCATGAGATCCAGGAGCTCCGTGCGCTGGAAGGCGCTGTAACGCCACTTGGTGAGGACGGTGTCGGCGCTTCCCGGCGCGAGCTCGCGCACGATCTCGTGTTTGTCGGGCTGCTGCGTCAGACCGGGCCCCCAGAGATCCGTCAGCAAACCGCGCTGGGCTCTCGTCTGCTCTGCCGGCTGCTTCGTGTAGACGACCGGGATCCCGCTCGCCGCGCACCTCTCCCGGAGCAGGCGGACACTTTCGATCAGCTCGACCATCGGGGACGCGCTCGCGTCGTAGAAGCCGAGGAAATACTCCTGCATATCGTGGATCAAGAGGACGGAGCGCCCCGGATCCGGCCGCCATGACGCCCGGCTCTCCGGGAGCTCATCGGCTCGTGGCATGCGATAGGTCTGGATGCGGGGGATGGCCATGGTCGTTCCTCTCTCTCTTCTCGTCTCTTGTGGTCGCAGCGCTCCTGTCGACGGAACGGCCGCGGGCGTCGCTGCGCCGCCTCGGCTCGCGCTGTCCTCTCAGGCGCGCGCTCCCTGCGCGAGCCTGTCGGCGATCCAGCGGCGGAGCGCCTTCTTGTCCACCTTGCCGACGCTCGTCGTCGGGAGGGCGTCGAGCCACTCGATGCGATCGGGCACCTTGTACGGGGCGACGCCGCGCTCGCGCAGGAAGGCGTTGATCTCCCTCGCCGGCGGCGGCTGCCCGCGCGCCACGAGGAACGCGCACGACCGCTCGCCGAGGTGGGCGTCCGGCATGGCGACGAGCGCCGCGTCGCGCACCGCCGGGTGGGCGAGGACGTGGTTCTCGACCTCCTCGGCCGCGATCTTCTCGCCGCCGCGGTTGATCTGATCCTTGGCGCGGCCCTCCACGACGAGGTAGCCGGCGGCGGTCCGCCGCACGAGATCGCCCGTGCGGTAGAAGCCGTCGCGCGTGAACGCCTTCTCGTTGTGCGCGTCGGCCCTGTAATAGCCGCGGATCGTGTAGGGCCCTCGCGTGAGCAGGTGGCCGACCTGCCCGGGCTCGACGTCGCGGTCCTCGTCGTCCACGACGCGGACCTCGTCGTGGGGCGAGATGGGCCGACCCTGCGTCTCGAGCGCGATGGCGTCGGGGTCGTCGAGGCGGGTGTAGTTGACGAGCCCCTCCGCCATCCCGAACACCTGCTGCACCTTGCAGCCCAGGGTCGGCCCCACGCGGCGCGCGACCTCCGCGGGGAGCCTGGCGCCGCCCACCTGGAGCACCTTCAAGCTCGACAGGTCGTGCCGCGCCGCCCGGGCCGACTCCAGCCAGACCGAGGCCAGCGGCGGCACGAGCGCGGTCAGCGTGACCCGCTCCCGCTCGATCCACGCGAACGCCTCGTCCGGGCTGGGGCGGCGGCAGAGCACCACGCGGCCGCCGGCGTGGAGCGCGCCGAGGCTCCCGGGAGAGCTGAGCGTGAAGTTGTGCGCGACGGGGAGGACGGCGAGGTAGACGCTGCCCTCGTCGAGCCCGCAGATCTCCGCGCTGGCCCGAACGCTGTAGAGGTAGTCGTCGTGCGTCCTCGGGATGAGCTTCGGTACGCCGGTGCTCCCGCCGGACAGCTGGAAGAACGCGACGTCCCCCGCGGCGGGCTCCGGGAGCTCGACGGGCTCCCGGTCCAGGCTGGAGAGCGCCGTGTGCTCGCCCGGCTCGCCGGCCACGAGCACGTGCCGCAAGGTCCTGACGTCACGCCGGATCTGGCTCGCCAGCTCCCGGTAATCGAACCCGCCGTCCCGGTCGGCGATGACGTACGCGACCGCCTCGGTGTGCTCGCAGAAATACGCGATCTCGGCGCGCCGGTGCGCGGGCAGGGCCAGCACGGGGAGCGCCCCGAGCCGGAACAGCGCGAAGCACACCTCGAAGAACTCCGCGATGTTCGGGAGCTGGACGACGACGCGATCCCCCGGCCGGAGCCCGAGGCGCAGGAGGCCCGCGGCGAGGCGATCGGCGCGCCGATCGAGCTCACCGTAGCTCAGCCGGCGATCGCCGCCGACGAGCGCGATCCGATCCGGGTGCCGCGCGGCCCGCTCGCGGAGCAGGCGCCCGAAGGTGTCGCCGCGCCAGTAGCCGGCGCGCCGGTAGAGATCGGCCATCTCGGCCGGCCACGGAGTCCAGCCGTCGAGCGCCTGCGTTCGCGCCTGCGCGGGCGCCTGCCGGCTTTCCTCCTGAGAGCTCATGCCCTCTCCGGCGCCTTGTCGAGGCCGAGCGCGTTCAGCATCGTCCCGAGCTTGGCGGTGGTCTCGGCGAGCTCGTGCTCGCCGCTCGATCCGATGACGATCCCGGCCCCGGCATAGAGGCGGAGCGCCCGGCCGGCGACGTCGGCGCAGCGGATGACGACCGCCCACTCGCCGTCGCCGCTGGCGTCGGACCAGCCCACGAGCCCCGTGAAGAACCCGCGGTCGAACCGCTCGATCGCCTCGATGGCGTCGCGGGCGCGGTCCGTGGGGTATCCGCACACCGCGGGGGTCGGGTGCAGCGCTGTGGCCAGCTTCATCGAGGAGATCGAGAGATCGCGCAGCTCCCCGGTGAGCCGGCTCGACAGGTGCCACAGCGTCGGGGTCTGCGTGAGCGAAGGCTCGTCGGGGACGCTGAGGCGCCGGCAGAACGGCCGGAGCGCGGCGGCGACGGCGTCGACGACGATGGCGTGCTCGTGCCGGTCTTTCTCGGACGCGAGCAGGGCGATCGCCCGCCGGCGGTCCTCGTCGGGGTCCGGGCTGCGGATCGCGGAGCCGGCGAGCGGATTGGCGATCACCCGGAGCCCGGAGCGCGACAGGAGCAGCTCCGGGCTCGCGCCGAGGAGCGTCCGCGCGCGCGACGTCGCGCCGCCGCGCTCCGCGCCGGAGAGCCCCGCGGTCGGATCCGAGAGGTTGGCGGCGAAGGTGTAGCCGTTCCGGTTCTGCTGCGAGAGGCGCTGGAGGACGAGGCGGAGATCGACCGGCTCTCGCAGGACCATCTCCAGCATCCTGGAGAGGACCACCTTGCTCAGCACCTCGGACCGCATCAGGCCCACCGCCGCCTCGACGCCGCGCACGTAGTCGCGGGGCTCCGGGACCTGGCGCAGCTCCTGGATGGCAATCGGCAGGTGCGCCCTCGGCGACTCCGACGTGTGGTTGAGCGGGCCTGCGCTCTGGATGGTCCGCGGCACGATGAGGTGAGCGGGCGACGTGCTGTTGAACGGCACCGCGCCGACCACCATGGGGAGGCCCTGACCGGCGCCGGTCCTCGAGGCCGCCGCGAGCACCCTTGTGACGCGGTCCGCGAGGCGATCGCCCTGATCCGCGCCGTTCGGCTCGAGGATCATGTCGTGTACGCCCTGCGCGAGGAGGGTGCGTGTCGGCGACGCGAAGAAGAACGCCGACTCAGGGGTGTATTGCTTCAACAGCTGCCCTGCGTTCACCGCGGGCAGCGCGGCAGAGGCCGGCATCGAGATGGAACTCGTCACATTCAGCTCCGATGGGCGTCGAGAGCCACGTGGGCTCGGGTCATCGGGCGCTGGACGTCAGGTCTCGGGCCGCTTGATCCTGATAAAGAAAATCAGTTTCAAGTAACTCATGGCACGGCCGAGCAAGACTGTCAAGGGACTCCCGATTCCGTCTCGGGTGTGTGCCGTCGGTGGGGCCCGTGGACGGGGCGCTCCGGGGCTTCGCTTCTGCGTTGACATCCTGCGTGACGGGTGCGACGAGTCGCCCCGCCATCGGTGCTCGTCCGGCCATCGCCGGGCGAGCTGAAAAGGGAACCCGGTGAGAATCCGGGACTGCCCCCGCAGCGGTGAACGGGAACGACGATCACCAAGAAGCACTGGGCATGCACCAGAGCAGCCTGGGAAGCGGTGATCCGTAGGAGAGCGGCCGGCGATGGCCGCAGCGCCCGTGAGTCCGAAGACCTGCCGAAGGTGCGCGCGCCGGTGCGCTGGCGCGCGCTGACCTGAGCCTTCGAGGGGAAGGCGCGCAGGCTCTCGACCACCTCGCTCGCGCGCGGTGCCGTGGCCCGTCACGCAGCCCCCTCGCTTCGGCTCTCGGCTCACCCGGAGCAGCGCTGGGTCGACGCGGGCAGGCGGCGCGTGAATGGTTGATTCCTCTGATCGTCGGTCGCGTCGGCGCCGGAGCGCCGGCGCGGCGTGCTGGCTCGCGCTCGCGGTCGGCAGCGTCGTGGCAGCCTCGCCTGCCGCCCGCGCCGACGATCGGCGCAGGCCGGCGGGCGAGCAGGGGGGCGATCGCGCTGTCGCTCCGCCGGAGACAGCCCCGCTGGAGGTGCGCGTCGAGGGCGATCGCCTGCGCGCGCCCGCGCCGCCCAAGGACAGGTCCGTCGCGGGGTCGGTGCTGAGCCGCGATCGCCTCACCGGCGCGGGGCTCGGGGCGGCGGACGTGCTCCGCACGCAGCCGGGCGTCCGCGTGGAGGAGTCGGGCGGCTTCGGCGGGCCGGCGACCGCGGCCCTCCGGGGAGCGACCGCCACGCAGACGCCTGTGTACCTCGCCGGCGTCCGCCTGAACGACGACGTCGTGGGGACGGCGGATCTCTCCCTCGTGCCCCTCTGGCTCATCGAGCGCGTCGAGATCTACCGCGGCAACGCGCCCATCGAGGCCGACCGCCTCGGCCCCGGCGGCGCGATCTTCTTCGAGCCGCGGCGGCCCTCCCGGACGACGGCCGGCGTGGGGGCGATGGCGGGCTCGCTCGGCGCGCGGCGCGGGTGGGCGTTCGCCGGCGCCAGCGCGGGGCCGGTGAGCTCGATCGTCGGGGTGAGCGCCGAGGCCGCGGAGAACCGCTACACGTTCGTGGACGATCGCGGGACGCTCTTCGACGAGAGCGACGATACCCTGGAGCGCCGGCAGAACGCCGACGTGCGCACGATCGACGCCTGGGCGCTCGCGCGCGTCGAGCTCGGGGGCGGCGCGATCGTCGACGTGATCGCGAACGGCACCGATCGCGAGCAGGGGATGCCGAGGCTCGCGCTCCTGCCGTCCCGGAAAGCGCGGGGGGAGTCGCGGCGCGCGCTGACGTCGGTCGTGGCGCGCGTGCCGTTCGGCGGCGAGGCGCAGCACGCGATCGAGGCGCGTACCTCGTTCATCGAGGCGCGCTCGGAGGTCCACGACCCCCTCTTCGAGCTCGCGCTGCTCACGCCGGAGCTCCGCCTCGCCGGCCGCCGCCTGGAGCAGACGCTCGGGGCGACGCTCGCCTTCGCCGACCGGCTCCGGGTGCGGCCCGTGCTCTCGGTCGCGCGCGAGGGCATCTCGCGCGCGCCGGACGACGTCCCGCTCGCGCGGGCGCGGCGCTCGTTCGCGCGTGGCGCCGTCAGCGCGGAGGTGCGGCTCGGCGAGGGGCTCGCGCTGCACGCCCTCGCGAGCGGGGAGTGCCACGCCACCGGCGCGGACCCGGAGCGCCCTTGCGACGTGCTCGTCCCGACCGGGCGGGTCGGCGTGGAGGCGGGGAGCGACCGGATCCGGCTCCTCGCGACCGTGGGCCGCTACGTCCGCGTCCCGACGCTCGGCGAGGTGTACGGCGTCTCCGGCGTCGTCCACGGCAACGTGGAGCTCGAGCCGGAGTCCGGCGCCACGATCGAGGCCGGGATCCGGGCGCAGACGGGGCGCGGCGCCGTCGTGCGCGGCGCCTTCATCGACGTCTTCGCGTTCGGGAGCGCGGTCTCCGGGCTCGTCGCGTACGAGAGATCCGGCCAGGGCTACGTGAGCCCGTACAACGTCGGCCGCGCCCGCGTCGTGGGCGCAGAGCTCCTGGCCGGGGTCGAGGTGACCCCGTTCCTCCGCGCCGAGGTTGCGGCGACGCTGCTCGATCCGCGGGACACGACGCCGGGGCGGACGACGAGGAACGACATCCTCCCGTTCCGCTCGCGCCTCGTCGTCGCGCCGCGCCTGCACGCCGAGTGGAACCGCCCGGACGGCGCCGTGTTCTCGGGCGCGTCGGGCGAGCTCCGCGCCGTGTACCAGTCGAGCCGGTACGCCGATCCCGCCGGCCTCGGCGTGATCGCGGAGCAAGCGACCCTCGACCTCGACGCGGAGGCGAGGTGGCTCGACGGGCACCTCGCGGTGAGGGGTCGCGTCGCGGACCTGCTGGACGCGCGGCGCACGGATGTCGTCGGGTATCCGCTCCCGGGACGGAGCGTGTTTTTCACACTGGAGTCAACATGGTGAAGATCAGTCTATCTGCGATCGCGATCTCGATTCCGCTCCTCGGGTGCAACGTGGATTCGCCGCCGCCGTCGACGGGCGGCGTCCACGGCGGTGGCGACGGCGACGCGTGCGAGGGCGGCGTCGTCATCGTGACGAGCGACTACCAGTCGACGAACATCGCTGTGTCGGAGCTCGACGGGACCACCCTGTCGCCCTCCTTCGTGTCGAGCGGCGCGGCGAAGCCGGGGCTCAGCCTCGCGCTGTCCGGCGACGTCGACGTCCCGCGGGCGGCGCCGCCGTCCGGCCGCGTGGTCCTGCTCGATCGGTTCGGCACGAACGTGATCACCTGGATGGATCTCGAGACCGCCGAGGTCCTCGCGCAGCTCCCGGTCGGGCAGGGGTTCGAGTCGAACCCGCAGGACTACATCGAGGTGGGCGCGGACCGCGCGCTCGTGTCGCGCTACGGGAGCAACCCGACCCCGGGCGTGGAGCCGTTCGACGAGGGCGGCGATCTCCTGATCGTCGACACGAAGGAGTACTCCATTGCGGGGCGCATCGCCCTTCCGGAGGAGGAAGAGGGGCTCCTGCCGCGCCCGTCGGGGATGGCGCGCATCGGCGACGACGTGGTCGTATCGCTCGGCCGGCTCGCCGCGGACCTCTCGACCGCGGGCGAAGGGCGCTTCGTGGGCGTCTCGCCGGAGCAGGGCGCTGTCACATGGACGGTCGACGTGCAGGGGCTCTACGGCTGCGGGCGCCTCGCCGTGTCGCCCTCGGGAGAGCGGCTGGCGGTCGCCTGCTCGAGCCGCTTCAACGCCGAAACGATGGAGTACGACCCGGCGACGAGCGACATCGTGATCTACGACGCTCGCACCTCGCCCCCGGAGGAGATCAAGCGGCTCGGCGTGGCCCGGGCGCTCGGCGCCGCGGTCCAGCCCACGCTCGCCTTCGCCTCCGAGGACGTCCTCCTCGGGACGGCCTACGCGGGCAGCGCGTCCGCCGGGGATCGCGCCTTCTCCGTGAGCATCGCCACGGGCGAGGTCACGACGCTCGCCCTGGCAACCCAGGCCTACGCCTTCGGCGGCGTCCACTGCTCGCCCGGCTGCGGCGACGTCTGCCTGCTGAGCGACGCGGAGAAGAACAAGCTCCGGCGCTGGAAGGTCGCTGCGAACGGCGCGCTCGAGCCCCTGGAGGACGCGACCGTCGACACCGAGATCGGGCTCCCGCCGCGAGGGATCGGCGGGCTCTGATCGGCCCTGCGGGCGGTAGGTTGATCGCGTCAGAACGAGGCGTCGAGGACGACCTCGCCGGAGACGCCGACCTGATACGCGGAGACGCGGCGCTCGAAGAAGTTCGTGACCTCCTGGACGTCTTGGAGATCCATGAACGAGAACGGGTTCTTCGCCCCGTAGCGCTTCGGCATGCCGAGCGTGGCGAGCCGCTGGTCGGCGCAGAACTCGAGGTAGCGGCGCACGTCGCGCGCCGACATGCCCGCCACGCCGGCCCCGAGGAGATCCTCGGCGAACCGGGCCTCGCAGGCGATCGCCTCATCCATCATGTCGAGGATCGACTGAGAGAGCCCGGCGTCGAAGAGCTCGGGCTCCTCGCGCCGCACCGTGCTCACGACCTCGAAGGCGAAGCGCATGTGCGCGCTCTCGTCGCGGAAGACCCAGCTCGTCCCCGCGGCCAGCCCGTGGAGCAGGCCGCGCGAGCGCAGGAAGTACACGTACGCGAACGCGCCGAAGAAGAAGAGCCCCTCGACGCACGCGGCGAAGCAGATGAGGTTCAGCAGGAACCGCCGCCGATCGGCGCGCGAGTCCAGCCGGCCGAGCGACTCGATGGAATCGATCCACCGCATGCAGAAATCGGCCTTCTGGCGGATCGAGGGGATGTTCTCGACGGCCGCGAAGGCGCGGTGACGATCCTCGGGATCGGGGACGTACGTGTCGAGGAGCGTCAGATAGAACTGGACGTGAAGCGCCTCTTCGTAGAGCTGCCGCGACAGGTACATCCGCGCCTCCGGGGCGTTGATGTGCCTGTACAGGTTGAGGACGAGGTTGTTCGCCACGATGGAGTCTCCCGTGGCGAAGAACGCGACGAGGCGCTGCACGAGGTGCCGCTCCGCGTCGGTCATCTTCCGCAGGTCGCCCACGTCCGTGGAGAAATCGACCTCCTCCACGGTCCACGTGTTCTTGATGGCGGAGCGGTACATCTCGAAGAAGGCCGGATAGGCCATCGGGCGCAGGGTGAGGCACTGGCCCGGATCCAGGAGGCGCGCGGGGCGGCTGACGCGGCTCACTGGCAGGCCTCGCAGGCTTCGGGGTTCTCGAGCGCGCACGCCACGTCCGCGGCCGCCTTCGCCGGCGGCGCGGACACCCAGCCGCCCTCGCGGCGCGGCGCGGCGCCGCCCTCGGGCGTGCGGTCGGGCGCCGCCTCCACGGTCGCCTTGGCGATGCGCGTCGCGGGGCGTGATCGCAGGTAATAGGTCGTCTTGAGCCCCTTCTTCCATGCGTGGAAGTACATGCTCGAGAGCTGACCGATCGTGGGGTTCTCGACGAAGAGGTTCAGCGACTGGCTCTGATCGATGAAGGCGCCGCGATCCGCGGCCATGTCGATGAGCGAGCGCATCGGGATCTCCCACGCCGTCCGGTACACGGCGCGCAGCTGCTCGGGCAGCTCGTCCATGCCCTGGACCGAGCCCTCCGCGAGCTTGAGCCGGGTGCGCGCCGCGTCGTTCCACGCGCCGAGCCGCTTGAGCTCCGCGACCAGGTAGCGGTTCATCTGCAGGAAGTCCCCCGAGAGCGTCTCGCGCTTGAAGAGGTTGGACACCTGCGGCTCGATGCACTCGTAGCAGCCCGCGATCGACGCGATGGTGGCCGTCGGCGCGATGGCGACGAGCAGCGAGTTCCTGAGCCCCTCGGCCTGGACGCGCGCGCGGAGCGCCTCCCAGCGGGCCGTGTCCTCCGGGACGGCGTTCCACGCGTCGAACTGGAGCTCTCCGCGCGCGGCGCGCGTCTCGTCGAACGCCGGGTGTCGCCCCTTCTCCGCCGCGAGGTCCGCGGACGTCGAGAGCGCGTGGTGATACACCTCCTCCGAGATCCGCCTGGAGAGCTCCCGCGCGGCCGGGGCGTCGAAGGGCAGGCGCATCTGGAAGAACACGTCCTGCAGGCCCATGAGCCCGAGCCCGACGGGCCGCCAGCGGAGGTTCGAGCGCCTCGTCGCGGGGATGGGGTAGTAGTTGAGGTCGATGACACGGTCGAGCTGGCGGACCGCGGTCCGCACCGTGCGCGCGAGCTTCTTGAAGTCGAACGCGATCGCGCCGTCCGCCAGCGTGGTCGTGTGGCGAGCGAGGTTGATCGAGCCCAGGTTGCAGACGGCCGACTCCTCGTTCGAGGTCACCTCCAGGATCTCGGTGCAGAGGTTCGAGAGGTGCACAGTCCGGCCCGGCAGCGCCGTCTGGTTGCAGGCGCGGTTCGACTTGTCCTTGAACGTCATCCAGCCGTTGCCCGTCTGCGCGAGCGTGCGCATCATCCGCGCGTAGAGCTCGCGGGCCTTCATCGTCTTCTTGGCGAGGCCCGCCCGCTCCGCCTCGACGTAGCGACGATCGAACTCCTCCCCGTAGAGATCGGGGAGATCGCGCACTTCCTTCGGGTCGAACAGGCTCCATTCGCCGTCGGCCTCGACCCGCTTCATGAAGAGGTCCGGGACCCAGCTCGCGAGGTTCAGGTTGTGCGTGCGCGCGGCCTCGTCGCCCGTGTTGTCGCGCAGCGAGAGGAACTCCTCGACGTCGGCGTGCCACGGTTCGAGGTAGACGCAGCAGGCGCCCTTGCGCTTGCCGCCCTGGTTCACGGCCGCGACGGACGCGTCGAGCGTCTTGAGCCAAGGCACGATCCCGCTGGAGTGCCCGTTGGTGCTCTCGATGAGCGAGCCGCGCGAGCGCACCCGGTGGTAGGCGAGCCCGATGCCGCCCGAGAACTTCGAGAGCATCGCGACGTCGGTGTAGCGCTGGTAGATGGTCTCGAGGTGATCGTCCGGCGAGTCGAGCAGAAAGCAGCTCGAGAGCTGCTCGTGGCTCGTCCCGGAGTTGAACATCGTCGGTGAGCTCGGGAGGTAATCGAGCGACGAGAAGAGCCGGTAGAGCTCGACGGCCTGCGCCACGGTCTCGGAGAGCGCGCATGCGATGCGCAGGAAGAACTGCTGCGGCGTCTCGATGACGAGGCGCGTCTCCGGGTGCTTGAGCAGGTAGCGGTCGTAGAGCGTCCGCAGGCCGAAGTACTCGAGCTCGTGGTCGCGCCCCGGCTCGATGGCGTCGTTCAGCTTGCGGGCGTTCTGCGCGACGAAGCCGTGGAGCCGATCGTTGATGAGGCCCAGCCGCCGCCCCACGGCGATGGACTGCGAGAAGGCGTGGATCTCCTGATTGCGGACCTCCTTGTCGATGTAGGTCGCGAGCAGGCGCGCCGCGAGCTTCGCGTACTGGGGCTCATCGGCGATGAGCGACGCCGCCGTCTGGATGGAGAGCTGATCGAGCTCGCGCGTCGTCGCGCCGTCGTAGAGGCCGCTGATGGTCTTTGTCGCGACGCGGAGCGCGTCGACGTCGGACAGGGCCGCGCAGGAGCGGCTCACCGCCCGGACGATCTTGTTGACGTCGACTGGCTCGCTCGAGCCGTTGCGCTTCTTCACGCGCATCGTCGTGTGCGGGAGCGTCTCCTCCGCGCCGGCGCTCGTCATGGCGGGCGCGTGAGGCGCGTGGGGTGCGTGGAGCGCGCGCAACGGCGCCGCGCCGTTGCTCTTCACCAACGGTTCGTTCAGCATGGCATCCTCCTCGTCGTGCTCGTTCCGAGCGGTCTCGGACCGCTCGCGTCGATGCCGCGAGAACGAGAAAGCCAGCCGATGCGCACGGGTGCGCCAGGCTCTTTGGAGGAGCCCTCGGACCGACCGCTCGCCCCCGCGGACGAAAGGAAGACAACGCGGGAGGGGGTCGGAACCGGGACAAGCGCGAGAGTCTGCGCCAGCTCGGACCTACCCGCCTCCCACGAGGCTTCCAGGTCAAACCGGCGCGGGATGTCTCCCCAGCGCAGGATGTTGGCAGGTCTTCGGGCTCACGAGCGCTCCGGCTCTCGCCGGGTTCCTACGGTCCACCGCTTCCCAGCCCGAGGGCCAGTGCGCGTCGTGGAGATCGTTCTCGCTTACCGCTGCGGGGCAGCCCCGGATTCACACCGGGTTCCCTTTTGAGCCCCGGGCCGAAGCCCGAGGCACCAACATGGCCACTACATATGGTGGTGCAGTGAGCCGGTCAAGCGAGATGTTGTGGGGGAGCTCCTTTGCCCGGTTGCATGATTGCACGGTTGACGCTGGCGGTGCGCGCAGCGACGGGCCACAACCCGGGCGTATGCCGCTCAGCGAAGCGCTCCTCGCGGATCCGTTCGACGACCTCGTCGCGCTCCTGCGCGGCAAGCGGATCGTGGCGCTGACGGGCGCGGGGTGCAGCACCGAGTCCGGCATCCCGGACTATCGAGGTCCCGAGACGCGGCGCCGCGCGCGGAACCCGATCCAGGGGCGGGAGTTCTCCCGCTCTGCCGAGATCCGGCAGCGGTACTGGGCGCGCGCCGTGATCGGCTGGGAGCGGTTCTCGAGGGCCGAGCCGAACCCCGCCCACCGCGCCCTCGCGCAGCTCGAGCACGGCGGGCAGCTCGACGGCCTCATCACGCAGAACGTCGACGGCCTCCACCAGGCCGCGGGCAGCCGCCGCGTCATCGAGCTGCACGGGACGCTCTCCGAGGTCGCTTGCCTCGCGTGCGGCGCGATGGAGCGGCGCGCCGCCCTCCAGGAGCGGCTCCTCGCGCAGAACCCCGGCTGGCTGCGCCTCGCGGCCGACCTCGCCCCCGACGGCGACGCCGACCTGCCCGCCGAGCACGTGGCGGGCTTCCGGGCGCCGCCGTGCCTCCGCTGCGAGGGGCCGCTCAAGCCGCGCGTCGTCTTCTTCGGCGAGAACGTGGCCCGGCCGATCGTCGACGCGGCCTTCGCGCTCGTGGACGCGGCGGACGCGCTCCTCGTCGTCGGCTCGTCGCTGGCGGTCTTCTCGGGCTACCGCTTCGTGCTGCGCGCCGCGCAGCGAGGCATGCCGATCGCCATGATCAACCTCGGCTCCGCGCGCGGCGAGGAGCTCGGCGCGCTCAAGATCGAGGCCCGGGCCGGCGAGGTGCTGCCGCGCCTCGCCGAGGCGCTCGGCGTCCGCGCGACCGCGGCGCCCCGGTGAGGCGCCGAGCGCCGATGCTCGCGCGGCGCTGACATCACCCGCGCCGGTACATCACATCGCTGCGGAGGACGTACTTGCTCCCCCGCGTCACGGCGGCCCCGCGGTGGAGCCGGCGGTGCTCGAACAGGAGCGCCATCCCGCGCCGCGGGGCGATGCTCCGACCGCCCCAGAAATCGGTCGTGCCGCCCTCGAAGTCGTCGTTCAGGTAGATCATCGCGGTGAACAGGCTCCGCTCGCCGTCGGATCGCACGAACGACCCGTCGCCGTGCCAGTTGAAATATTCGCCTTTGGTGTACCGGTAGTAGCGGAAGCGCTCGTTCAGCCCGACGGCGCGGTGGAGGCCGAAGCTCGGCGGCGTCCACGGCGCGAGCCGCTCCCAGAGGCTCGCGGCGAGCTCCGGATCGTCGACGATGACGCGGCCGTTCTTGCGCACCTCGAGGTTGATGATCTCGGTCCCTCCGATCGGCGCCTGCTCGAAGCCTCGCGCCTCGGCGAGCGCGATGAAGCCCTCGCACTCGTCGGGCGACAGGACGTTCGTCACCGTGAAGATGCGGAGATCGTCGGTGTAGTCGGTGCACTGGACGGTTCGTTCGGCGTGCAGGGTGCTCATGCGTGGAGCGTGGGCCCGGGCGGACCGGATCCGGAAGGGCGGGACCCGGGCAGGACCGGGCAGGACCGGGCAGCGTGGTGGACAGGAGAGCGCCGCATCGCCCATGATCGAGCGCTCGCACCGATGGCACGGGTCTCCAGGGCGGGCGGCGGCATGGAGCCCGCGGTCCGCTTCAACCACACGCTCCTCCAGCGGGCGCGGCTCGAGCTCGACCTGACGCAGGAGCAGGTCGCCGCGTCGATCGGCGTCGACGTGCGGACCTACCGCCGCTACGAGTCGGGCGCGGTCAACGATCCGCGGCTCGGCTTCTCGGTCCGGAGCCCGTCCCGGCGGCGCATCATCGAGCGCCTCGGCGCCGAGCTCGGCCTCGCCGAGGCGGAGCTGCTCGTCGTTGGGGCCGAGGCGGCGCCGGGGGCGGAGCCCGCCGCAGAGGAAGCGGGTGCATCGAGCCAGGCCGCGGAGGCGCCCGCGGGGGCGGGGAAGGCGCCCGCGGGAGCGGGGAGGGCGCTCGACGAGGAGACAGGGGGGAAGGCGCCGGCCGGCGGGCCCGCGCCGTTGCAGGGAGCCGCCCCGGCGTGGCGCCCGCTGCACGCGCACACGCTCCAGCGAGCGCGGCACTTCGTCGGGCGCGCGGAGACCCTCGATCGGCTCGCCACGTGGGCCGACGCGTCACCCCCGTGCCCCCGGGTGATCGCGCTCCTCGGCATCGGCGGGGCGGGCAAGACAGCGATCGCCGAGCGCTTCCTCCAGCGGCTCGGCGACACCCCGCGGCCCGGCGGGGTGCTCGTCTGGAGCTTCTACGACGACCCCAGGACCGAGGCGTTCCTCGAGCAGGCGGCGGCCTACTTCGCGCCGGGCGCGGGCGCCTCGAGTCCGGTGGCGCCGCGGCCGCCGGCGGCGCCCGGAGAGCAGCTCGCGCGGCTGAAAGAGGCGCTGGGACAGGGGCCGCCGCACCTGCTCGTGCTCGACGGGATCGAGACCGTGCAGGCCGAAGGGGGCGCAGGGCGCGCGCACGGCGAGCTCCACGACGCGCTCCTCCGGCGGCTGCTCTGCGCGGTCGCGTCCGGGCTCGGCGGCGCGCGGGCGCTCGTCACGTCGCGCTTCGAGCTCGCGGATCTGTCCGCCTGGGCCGAGGGCGGGCTCGCGACGATCCGGCCGGAGCCGCTCTGCGAGCGCGACGCCGCGTCGCTCCTGCGCCGCTGGGGCATCCGCGGCGACGACGGCGCCCTCGGCGCGCTGTTCGAGAGGACGGGCGGCCACGCGCTCTCGGTCGCCGTCCTCGGCTCCTACGTGGGCGCGTTCCTCGGCGGCGACGCGGGGCGGCTCTCCGCGGCGCAAGCGGCGCACCTCGCCGAGGCCGAGCACGACGACGTCCTCGCCCGCCGCCTGAGCTCGGTGCTGTCGGCCTACGCGCGCGCGCTGCCGCCGGGCGAGCGGGACCTGCTCGCGCGCCTCTCGGTGTTCCCCGGCGGCGCCGGCGAGGAGGCGCTGCTCCAGCTGGTGCGGGCCGGCGGCGAGATCGCGGGCGCCATGGCGGGGTGGGGCGCCGCGGAGCTCGCGCGCGGGCTCGCCCGGCTGGAGCGGCTGGGGCTCGTGTTCGCGGCGCGCCCGGGCGAGCGCTGCTACTCGACGCACCCCTTCGTGCGGCAGCACTTCAAGTCGCTGCTCGGCGTGCCGCCGGAGCGCGTCCACGCCGCGGGGAGCGCCGCGCCGCCGCCGCGCCTCGACGAGGCGCCGCGCCGGGCGCCGCGGGAACGCGAGGCGGTCGACGCGTACGAGGCCATCCTCACCGAGCTGCTCGGCGCCGGGCGGGCGGGCGAGGCGTACGAGATCTACGCGCTCGTCCTCGGGGGCTTCGCGCACCTCGGGCTCAAGCTCGGCGACATGGCCCGCGGCGCCCGCATCCTGCGCGCGTTCGCCTGCGGCGACGACCCTCGGGACATGCCGGCCTCGCTGCCCGCGCGCGCGAGGGCGTCGCTCGCGTACGACGCGGGGCTCTACGCCGGTGCGCTCGGGGATCTCGCGTTCGCCTGCGCCTGCTACGAGGCGCACAACGAGCTCGCCGGTGCGCTGGGCGACCCGGCGCTGCTCGCGATGGGCCTGCGCACGCTGGCGTACACCGAGCGGCTGCGGGGCAACCTGACCGGGGCGCGCGGCCTGCTCGAGCGATCGGCGGAGATCGCCGGAGGCGCCGCGGGGAGCGCCCGTCGCGCCGCGGACCAGGTCCACGCCGTGCGCGCGCTGGCGCTGCTCGCCGCGGTGCTGCACGACCTCGGCGAGGTCGACGCGGCGGGCGAGCGCTTCGCGCGCCTGCGGGAGCTGGGCGACGCGCCGGTGGCGCGCCGCGCGCTCTGGGAGGCGGAGCACGCGCTCGCGGTCGGGCGCCGCGACGAGGCGCGCGAGGCCACGGAGCGGAACATCGCCGAGTGCAGGCGGAGGGGATGGGAGGGGCACGTCGCGCACGGCCACACGCTGCTCGGCCTCGCGCTGCTGGACGGAGGCGACGGCGGCGGCGGCGACGTCGCGCCGGCCGAGGCACACCTCGTCGAGGCGCGCCGCTGGGCTTCCGCGACGGGCGAGGTGGAGGTCGCGCTGCGGTGCCACGAGCTCGCGGCGCGGATCGCGCTCGCCGCTGGCCGGCTCGACGACGGCGCGCGGCAGGCGCTGGAGGGGCTGCATGTCGCGGAGGCGTGCGGGTTCGGCCCGTTCCGCGCGCGGCTCGCGGTCGTCGCCGCGCGGTGCGCGCTGGCCCGCTGCGCGGGGGCGGCGGCGTCCGCGACGGCGCTCGCCGACTCGGCTGTCGCGTGGGCGGGCGAGGACGCGTGGGCGAGGGCGGATGCGCTCCACTGGGCGGGCGTCGCGCGCGCGGCGGCGGCGCGCGGCGAGGAGCGCGCGCGAGGGCGGGAGCTGCTCGCCGAGGCGGCGGCGCTGCGGGCGCGCCTGCGCCATCCCGGGGCCGCGGCGACGCGGGAGGCGCTCGCGCGGCCAGGCGGATGAGGGCGTGGCCCGCTGCGCGCGCCGGCGACGAACGGAGCGCCGCGGGCGGACACTCCGCTGCTCGCCGTCGGGATCTTGCCCGCGAAGGGGATCTATGGGCTCCGCCTTACCAGCACGGGATAACGTGACGTGCCGTGCGCCGCGGGTTGCATGTGAGCGGCCGCGTAGTTGCGCTGTTTCCCTTGCCAGGAGCGACCATGTTCCACCGACGTCCCAAGCTGACGATCTCTTTCGTGCTCGCCCTCTCCACGGCGCTGGGAGCACCGGGCTCCGCGAACGCCGAGCCGGTGATCATCGAAGGAGGTCCTGTAGCTCCGCTCCCCGCCGGGGGAGGAACGGGCCTGTGCGGCGCGCAAAGGTCATCGTCCGAGCCAGATGTCGACTTCTGGGTTTCGACGAGCGACGGGGCGGGCTTCATCGAGAAGATGAACACGTTCTTCGACGCGGGGCAGGAAGAGCTCGTGAGCTCCGTGGTGCGCACACCGCTCGATCTCTCGAACAAGTACGGCGCCGGGGGCGAGGTGAGCTTCGGCGATTTTCTGGACGCTGCCTCCGACTGCCCGGCAGGAGGGTGCGACTTCGTCGCGAACGAGCCCGACGTGGCGTTCGGCATGCGCCTGCGCGGCTACCTTGCCGTGCCGCCCGAGTACGTCGAGCAGCCGGTCCACTTTGGCATTTACGCCGACGACGCCGTGGCCCTCGTGATCTACGACTCGGCGCAGGCCGCCTATCCGGTGCTGGTGCAGCCACCCGCGCTCGGCGCACCCAGCTGGCGAATGACGAATACCGTCACGTTCGCCGAGGAGGGCCTGTACCCCGTCGAGATCCTCTATGCCGCGATCGTCGAGCATTCAGAGCTCGAGGTGTCGCTCCTGGTAGGCGAGTTCGCGGATTTTCAGCTCAGGGCCGGCGAGGCAGCCAGCACGAACCTCGCCGAGTCCGGCTTCACGCTGCTCGAGCCGGCGGCGTTCCATCGGAGCGTGGCGGGCGACGCCTCCGCGTCGGACGAGGACGCCTGTGCGCAGTGCGGCCGCGAGTTCATCGGCCAGAGCGGAAACAACGGCTGCGAGGCGGGCTCCTACTGCAACGACGCCGCGCTGTGTGCGCCGTGCGCCGTCGACGCCTTCTGCGGGCCTTCGTGCGACGCGTGCAGCGCGGCGGCGCCGCGCTGCGCCCTCGTGGAGGGCACGCCGGCGTGCGTCGCGTGCGTGAGCGATGCGGACTGCGATGACGGCGAGGTCTGCGACTCCGTGGCGCACGCCTGCGTCGCGCCGCCGCCCGAGCCGGGCCCCGACGCGGGCTCCGGCGGCGCGGGCGGCGCCGGCGCGGGTGGGGGCGGGGAGGGCGGTGGCGGGGCGTCCGAGCCTGTCTCTGTGAGCGGTGACGGCGGCTGCGGATGCCGGGTCGGCGGCGAGGGGCGGCCGGGCGGCGGGCTCGCCTTCGCGCTCGCGGGGCTCGGGCTCGGGCTCGCGCGCGCTCGTCGCCGGACGCGCGCGGCCTCGCGGTGGAGCGCGTCCACGGAGCGCGGCTCGCGCTGAGCTCCTGCGGCGCGGCCTTGCCGCGCGTCAGACGGCTGCCGGGCCGCGCCTCGGCAGCCGCTGCAGAATGTCCGTCGTCTCGGCGCTCTGCTTGAGCCCGGCGAGGCGCTGCTCGATGTCGCGCTTCAGCACGGCCGCCATCACCGGCTCCAGCACCGGGGCGAGGACCTGCGGGCGCGCGGTGAAGTTGTAGCGGAAGGTGACGCGGGTCCGCTGCGGGGACAGCGCCTTGAAGAGCCACGCGCCCGAGAACTGGCGGAAGATCCGCGGCCCCTCGACCATGGTGATGGCCACCTGCTCCGGCGGGTTCAGGGTGATGTAACGGGCCTCCATGGACAGCCCGTTCTTCGCCCGCACCCACACCCGCACGCCGACCGCCGGCTCGGTCGCGCCGTCGCGGTAGCGCATCTCGCGGAGGAACGGGTCCCACTCGAGCCGGAGATCGTAGTCCTGGGACAGCGCGAAGAGCGCGTCGCAGGCGGTGTCGATCTCGGCGGTGCTCTGGATCGTGGGCATGGCGCCGAGCATAGGGTCGCGACGCGCTGGCGTGGCATACTGCCGGACCATGAACGAGCCGGCGCGCAGGATCGTCTGGACATACGCCGAGTATCTCGAGCAAGAGCGGGCGAGCCCGACGAAGCACGAGTTCCTGAACGGCGAGATCTTCGCGATGGCAGGCGGAACGCCGGAGCACGCGCGCCTGTGCCTGAGCGTCGGCGCCGAGCTCCGGGCGCAGCTCCGCGGGCGGCCCTGCGCGGTCTACTCCGCTGATCTGCGCGTCCGCGTGCAGGCGACCGGGCTCGCCACGTACCCTGACGTCAGCGTCGTCTGCGGGAGGCTCGAGCGCGATCTCGCGGACAACGACGCAGCGCTCAACCCGATCGTCCTCGTCGAGGTCCTCTCCGAGAGCTCGGAGGCCTACGACCGTGGGCAGAAGTTCGCGCACTACCGGCGGATCCCCTCGCTCCGGGAGTACGTGCTCGTCTCGCAGCACGAGCAGCGCATCGAGGTGTTTCACCGCAACGAGGACGACTCGTGGACGCTCCGGGAGGCCCGCGCTGGAGAGGGCGTGCACCTGGAGGCGATCGGGTGCGCGCTGTCGGCCGACGAGGTGTACCGGGACCCGTTCGCCCAGGTCGCGACGGAGGTGGAGGGGTGACTCCAGTATTGATGATGAGCTTCCTCCACCGCCGCGGCGTCCTGCCGGGTAACACTACGTGCGTCCTCCCGTTGAGAGCAGGGCATCCGGAGTGACACTATGCGTATCTCGCCGTTTATGAGGTGACGGTGACGGAACACGACCACCCGCCCTCCCGCTGCGGCGAGGTCGACGTGGAACCTGCCGTGGTGATGCGCAACGGCGCCGAGGGCGTTCAAACGTCCCTCACACGCCATCGACGGCGTCCTGGAGAGAAATTTCGCCTCCGGACGTGAACGATCCTCCCGAGTCCGGGAACAGAGCTCCGAAATCGAGCGGCGCGCTTCGAGCAACGTGGCGATGCCCGGGGGCGTGAGCCGCCGGTTCGCGACGGTCATTCGAGGGAGCCGGTACACGACCAGGAGCCGATCATGAAATCTCCGCACCATCGCTTCGCTTCCCCGAGAACACCGGCCGCCCGCGCAGCAACCATGCGCTTGCGAAGCGTGCTCTCGACGGTCCTCGTCTCGGCGCTGCTCGGGTCTTCAGCCCTGCTCGCGGGCTGCTCCGACGGCAGCGGGGCGCCGGCGACGACGCACGCCGCGAGCGGCGCGGGCGGCAGTGGCGCCGAGAGCGGTGCAGGGGGAGACGAGAGCGGCGGTGGCGGCGAAGACGCCGGCATCGGCAGCGGGAGCGGCGGAGGCGGAGGAAACCCGTCAGGTGAGTGCACCGGCGATCCCACCCTCCACGCCAACACCGATCCCGACGACATTGTGCAGCAAGGCGCGGACCGCCTGGTGCGCGACGACAAGTTCCCCGCCGTCGTGGCCGCCGTCCGTGATCGCGACGGGCAGACCCGTCACTACACCGCCGGTGTCGGCGACCTGGAGACCGGTGCGAGCGTGCCTGTCGATGGACAGGTGCGCATCGGGAGCAACAGCAAGCCCTTCACCGCGGTGGTCGTCCTGCAGCTCGTCGGCGAGGGCAAGGTCGACCTCGACGCGCCGATCGAGACGTACCTGCCGGATCTCGTCCGCGGCGACGGCATCGACGGCCGCGAAATCACGGTGCGGCAGCTGCTGCAGCACACGAGCGGCCTGCCTGATTACGTCGGGCTGGCCCTGGGCGACGACGTCTTCGACGTCCTGCACACCTACTTCCAGCCCCGCGCCCTGCTCGACCTGGCGCTGACGCAGCCGGCGACGTTCGCCCCCGGCGCCGAATGGGCGTACAGCAACACCAACTACATCGTCGCCGGCTTGATCGTCGAGAAGGTCACCGGCCGCCCTCTGGCCGAGGAGATCACGCGCCGGATCATCGAGCGCATCGGGCTGCGCAGCACCTATATCCCCGACGTCGGCGAGCAGGGCATCCGGGGGTGCCATCCCAGAGGCTATCACGCGGCGCTCGGTGAGCCGCTGCGCGACGTCACGGAGCTCGACCCGTCCCAGGCGGGGGCCGCCGGAAACATCATCTCCACGCCGAGCGACGTGAACCGCTTCTTCTCCGCCCTGCTCGGCGGCGAGCTGCTCGATACAGCGCAGCTCGAGGAGATGCGTACGACCGTGGACGCTTCCGCCATGTGGCCCGGCTACCGGTACGGGCTCGGCCTGAGCAGCAGCCCGCTGAGCTGCGGCGGCGTCCTCTGGGGCCACGGAGGCGACATCTTCGGCTACGAGACCAGCGGCGGTGCCACCGAGGACGGCCGCGCCGTCACCGTCGCCGTCACGGCGCTGCCCTCGGCCGTGCCGAGCGTCCACACCCGCGAGGAGGCCTACGCCGCGTACGCCAACGTCCTCGCGCTCTCCGACGCCGCGCTGTGCGAGTGAGCCCTGGGCGCGCCCCCGCGCCGGTGGTCACGACCGCCGCGTCGGCAGGATCCAGAGGATGAGTTCTTACGACAGACTCGTGGGAGGCATGAACGAACCTCACGAGTCCGGGAACAGCGTTACGAAAACGAGGGGCGCTCTCCGAACAGCGTGGCGATGCCCGGCGGCGCAAGCCGCCGGCTCGCGGCGGTGAACAGAGGGCGCCCGCACGCGACCAGGAGCCGATCAT
Organism: Sorangium sp. So ce693; assembly: GCF_051521375.1. Lineage (NCBI taxonomy): Bacteria > Pseudomonadati > Myxococcota > Polyangiales > Polyangiaceae > Sorangium > Sorangium sp. So ce693. The sequence goes on along the minus strand of NZ_CP150347.1, from coordinate 5,814,304 downwards.
GAGATCTCTGCACCGTCATTTCACTTCTCCGAGAACCGCGGCTGCGAGCGCAGCAGCGATGAGCTTGCGAAACGTCTTTTCGATGGTCCTCGTCTCGGCGCTGCTCGGATCCTCGGCCCTGCTCGCGGGCTGCTCCGACGCCGGTGGGACGCCGGAGAACACGGGCGGAGGCGCCGGCGTGGGCGGAGACGCCGGCAGCGGGGGCCAGGACGCTGGCAGCGGCGGTCAGAACGGCGGCAGCGGGGGCCAGGACGCCGGCAGCGGCGGCCGGGACGCCGGCAGCGGGGGCCAGGACGCTGGCAGCGGCGGCGGAGGCGATCCGTCGGGCGAGTGCACCGATGGTTCCACGGACGGCGCCAACACCGATCCTGACGATCCGGTGCAGCAAGGCGCCGATCATCTGGTGGGCGACCTCAAGTTCCCCGCCGTCCTGGTCGCGGTCGGTGGTCGCGATGGGCAGACCCATCACTACACCTCAGGTGTCGGCGACCTGGAAACCGAGGCGAAAGTGCCTGTCGACGGGCAAGTGCGCATCGGCAGCAGCAGCAAGAGCTTCACCGCGGTGGTCGTCCTCCAGCTCGTCGGCGAGGGCGAGGTCGACCTCGACGCGCCGATCGAGACCTACCTGCCGGACCTCGTGCGCGGCGACGGCATCGACGGCCGCGAGATCACCGTGCGGCAGCTGCTGCAGCACACGAGCGGGCTGCCCGACTACGACGATGTGCTCCTGGCCGAGGGCGTCTTCAAGCTCCAGCACACCTACCTCGATCCCCACGCGCTGCTCGACATGGCGCTGGCGCAGCCGGGGAAGACCCCCGGCTCCGAATGGGCGTACAGCAACACCAATTACGTCCTCGCGGGCATGATCATCGAGAAGGTCACCGGCCGCCCTCTGAACGAGGAGATCACGCGCCGGATCATCGAGCGAATCGGGCTGCGCCACACCTACCTCCCCGGCGTCGGCGAGCAGGGCATCCGCGGGTGCCATCCAAAGGGCTATCACACGGACGTGCCCGGCGAGCCGCTGCAAGACATCACCGAGCTCGACCCGGGATGGGGATGGGCCGCCGGACAGGTGATCGCGACCCCGAGCGACCTCAACCGCTTCTATACCGCCCTCTTCGGCGGCGATCTCCTAGAGCCGGCGCAGCTGGAGGAGCTCCGCACAACGGTCGACGCCCCCACGATGTGGCCCGGCGCCCGGTACGGGCTCGGCGTGGTCAGCACCCCGCTGAGCTGCGGCGGCCTCGTCTGGGGCCACGGCGGCGACATCCCCGGCTACCACACCCGCGGCGGAGTCACCGACGACGGCCGTGCCGTCACCGTCGCGATCACGGTTCTCCCGTACTTCCTGTACGGCGAAGAGGGCGCCGAGCAGGCGTACATGGACGTCCTCGACCTCGTCGATACCGCCCTGTGCGAGTGAACGCTCGGGGGCGCTCGCACGCCCTGTGCGAGTGACCGCCCGGGGGCGCTCTCGCGCTCCGAGCGGCGGCGAGCCGACGGGCGCATCGCTGCCGGCCGAGCGGCCCGCTCGACCGGCGCTTGCCCACCTGCGGATCGTCGCGGCACGCGGCTTGCGACGCGCGCGGGGTGGGGGACGCGGCCGCCGCTCATGGCGGGATCGCTCCACCCTGGAGCAGGGCAATGGATGGCGCAGCCAGGGATATCTTCGTCATCAGCGATCTGCACATCGGTGACGGCGGCGCGCGCGACAACTTCGAGGCAGGCAAGAAGACGTCGCAGCTGCGTGCATTCCTCGACCACGTGGGCAGCGAGGGGGGCGAGCTCTTCATCCTCGGGGACCTCTTCGAGCTCTGGCAGATGAACCTCAGCCTCCTGTTCGTGAAGCGGCGGGCGCTCCTCGACCAGCTCGCCGCGCTGAGGCTCGTCTACGTGCCCGGCAACCATGACGTCGATCTCGTGCACTTCATCGAGACGGACCTCCTCAATCACCCCTTCTTCGCGTGCATGCGCGCGCCGTTCACCCGGGAGCTCGACGGCAAGCGGTTCCACTTCTGCCACGGGCACGAGACCGATCCGTTCAACGCCGGGGACGAGCCTGGCTTCGGCCGCATGTTCTCCATCCTCGCCGGCGTCGCCGAGGACGAGAACGGCTCTCCTCTCCTCAAGGGCGGCGAGAGCGTGGAGGACGTCCTCGAGAAATTCGGCGACTCGATACTGACGATCTGGAAACGCACCCTGGCGACGATGAGCCAGCGCGTGACGGAGAGGGACCCGTCCCCCCGCGGGGCATTGACGCCGGCGCAGAACCCGGACCGGCTCGGCGAGCACGTTGTCGGGGTCCGCGCGGAGCTCGACACGGGCGCATACGACGTGGCTGTCCTCGGCCACACCCACAAGGCAGGCTCTATCGGTGACTGGTATTTCAACAGCGGTTCATGGGCCGGGCCTCTCAACTCGTTCCTTCGCATCTCTCCGGACGGACATGTCCGCTATCTCGAGTGGAAAGATGGTCGCGCCGTCGAGCGCGCGATGCCCCTCGTGCTCCCGGATGCGAAGCCCGATCGCGCACGTTCGGCGACGAAGAGCCCGGTCGCCGCGGCCATCTCCGCCGCGAGGACGATGTTCCCGAAGCCGACGCGCCCGGAGCGCTCCCGATGGATCCTCATCGCGCAAGGCGCCCTCGCGCTCTCCGTGGGCGCCGGCGCCCTGGCGATCTCCGCCGGTCAGGGCTCCTCCGCGGGGTGGCGCCTGCTCGTCTCGGCCTTCGCTGCCTACGCGCTCGTCGATGGCGCCCTGTCGCTCGTCGGTGCGTTGCGGGAGCCGCCCATCCGACGCCTCCTCTCCCGCGTGCGCGGCGTGGCGAGCCTCCTTCTGGGCCTCGTCGTGCTCCGTCGCGGTCACATGGTCGAGATGTTCGTCGTCCTCGTGGGGTTCTTTGCGTTCATCTCCGGCACGCTGCGCGTCGCGGCGTCGATCGTGCTCAAGGGAATGGTGGAGTCGAGGTGGCTCTTCGTCGTGGGCGCTGGCTCGACGGTCGCCGGCCTCGTCCTGCTGCTCTTGCCCGCGTCGGCCGTGCCGCTCAAGTTCGCGCTGGCCGGCTACCTCTGTTACTACGGCGCGGGGGAGCTCCTGGCAGGTGTCTTCGGGCAGCGGCTGCCCAGGGCGGCAGGCGTCCGTCCCTCCGCATGAGGCCGCTCCCGCGCCGTTGATTAACGCTCCTTCCTGCCCGCGCGCAGAAACACCCCCTCTCCGGGCGTCCTTGATCTACGCTCCCGCGTGCCTGGCAGTCCGGCGGCCGATCGCGCGGGGAGGCGTCCTCGCGGCGCGACCAGGGCCCCGGGCGCTCTCGCGGCGCGCCTCCTCGCTCTCGCTGGCCTCCCGGCCGTCCCGCGCGCCTCGCAGGTCAAGGGCCCCTCGGAGCTCCAGCCATGAAGATCCCCCTCCCGATCCCGCCGTTCCGCCGCGCTCCGCTCGCCGCGCTCGCCGCGCTCGCCGCGCTCGCCGCGGGCGCCGCCTGCTCTGCTCCGCACCCCCCTCTGCCCGCCGAGCCGCCCCAGGCAGTTCCTCCTGCGCCCACACCCACCCAGGGCGCGCCCCAGGCCCCGCGCTTCGATCAGATCCCCCGGCTCGAGTTCAACCGCATCGCCGTGGAGCTCGATCTCCCGCTGTTCTGGATCGCCGACCGCAACGGCTCGGGCGCCGTCGACCCCGACGAGGTCTCCGCCCTCTGGTATCACTCCCCGGCGCCGGCCTGGGTCGCCTCCGGGGCCTTCACCCCGGCGTTCACGTCGGCCTATGCCGCGATGACCAAGGTCAAGGCCGAGGGCCACCTGCGCGCTGGCCTCGACGAGGCCGAGGTGCGCCGCCGCGATGCCGTCCTCGCGGAGCTCGCGGCCGGCCGCCCCTCGCTCCTCCGGGCCGACCTCCGCGGCGCGTCGGCCGAGGACCGCGCCGTCGTCGACCACCTGCTCAAGGTGGCCGAGCTCATCGAGCAGATCCACGCGAAGCAGCTCGGCTCCGCCGGCATGGCCGACAAGATCCCGGCCGACGACCCCGCCAGCCGCGCGCTGTTCTGGCGCAACCAGGGGCCCTGGTGCCAGCAACCCAGGACGCGCGACGATCCGAACTGCAGCGCGCTGCCGAGCAGGCCGCCTCGCGTCACCGGCGTCTATCCGGCGCGCCTCCAGCAGGACAAGAAGTTCTGCGCCGCGCTCGAGGCGCGCCCGGATCAGAAGGCGCTGCTCTCCCCGTTCACCGTGGTGGTCGAGGAGCGCGGCGCCCTCAAGGCCGTCCCTTACAGCGAGGCGTACAAGCCCGAGATGGAGGCGGTGAGCCGGGAGCTCAAGGCGGCGGCCGAGGCGATCCACAGCCCGAAGGAGGCCGCCTTCAAGGCGTACCTGCTCGCGGCGTCGCAGGCGTTCCTCGACAACCGCTGGGAGCTCGCGGACGAGCCCTGGGCGAAGATGAACGCCGAGAACTCGGCGTGGTACCTGCGCGTGGGGCCGGACGAGACCTACTGGGAGCCGTGCAGCCGCAAGGCGGGCTTCCACGTGAGCTTCGCGCGCATCAACCAGGAGTCGCTGACCTGGCAGAAGAAGCTCGATCCGGTGAAGTCCGACATGGAGACGGCCTTCGCGAGCCTCGCGGGGGCGCCGTACAGGGCGCGCAAGGTCGCTTTCCACCTGCCCGACTTCATCGACATCCTCCTGAACGCCGGCGAATCGCGCGCCGCGACCGGCGGGACGTCGGGGCAGAGCCTGCCGAACTGGGGGCCGGTCGCGACCGAAGGCCGCGGCCGCACCGTGGTCATGGTGAACCTCCTGCAGGACGACGACAGCCGCGCCGCCCTCCGGGAGGCCGCCGCGTCGCTCTTCTGCAAGACCACGATGGAGAGCGTGTCCCTCGAGGGCCCGGTGGCCGCGCTCGGGACGGTGCTGCACGAGGCGTCCCACAACCTGGGCCCGGCGCAGGGCTACAAGGTGCAGGGCAAGACCGACGACGAGATCTTCGGCGGGCCGCTCGCCTCGATGCTCGAGGAGCTCAAGGCCCAGACCGGCGCGCTCTTCTTCACCGGCTGGCTCGCGCAGAAGGGCGTCCTCGACCCGGCGCTCGCCCGCATGTCCGAGGTGAGGGACGTGATCTGGGCGCTCGGGCAGGCGGGGCAGGGGATGTACACAGCAGGCGGCGAGGCGCGTCCTTACGGCCAGCTCGCCGCGATCCAGCTCGGCAGCCTGCTCGACGCAGGCGCGCTCGGCTTCTACCGCGGCGAGACCGCGGCGAACGGCGCGGACAAGGGGTGCTTCTCGATCCAGGCGGACAAGCTGCCCGCCGCGGCCGAGGCGCTCGCGAGGACGGTGCTCGGGATCAAGGCGCGCGGCGACAAGGCCGGCGCGCTGCGCCTGCGCGAGACGTACGTCGACAAGCCCGGCGCCTGGAAGGCGCTCCGCGGGGTGATCGAGGAGCGCATGCAGCGCATGCCGCTCGGCAGCGTCGTCTACGCGATCGAGCTGTAGGGTTCCCCGTGATCCCGGCGCAACCCCGCGAGACCACCTCGCCCGCGGGCGAAGCGACGAGCGCGCGCGGCCGGCGCCGCGCCCTCGGCCTGCTCGCCCTCCTCGGCCTGCCGGCGCTCGGCCTCGGAGAGCTCGTGGCGCACGTCTACTTCAGCGAAAGAGCTCCGGATTTCGACGCCTGGCGCGAGGTCGCGGCCCCCCTCGCGGCGATGAAGCAGCCCGGGGATCTCGTGGTCGTCGCGCCGGGATGGGCCGATCCGGCCGCGCGCCGGGCGCTCGGGGACGAGCTGATGCCGCTGCGCGACGCCGCCCGGCCCGACGAGAGCCGCTACGCGGCCGCGGTCGAGATCAGCGTCCTCGGCCAGCGCGCCGAGGAGCTCGCGGGCTTCCGCGAGGAGGCGCGGCAGGAGCGCGGCCCCTTCGTGCTCCGGCGCCTCGTGAACCCGTCGCCCGCGCGCGTCGTCTACGACTTCGTCGACAACGTCGCGCCGGCGTCGGCCGACGTGCGGGTCACGGATCCTCCGGCCGCGTGCCGCTGGAACCCGCGCGCGCGGATCGCCGCCGGCGGGCTCGGCGGGAACCCGACGTTCCCCGCCGAGCGCTTCGAGTGCCCCGGCGGCCCGTTCTTCAACGTGGGCGTCACGGTGATCGCGGACGAGGAGTTCCGCCCTCGCCGGTGCATCTGGTCGCACCCGCCGAGGGACGGCGAGATCGTCACGCGCTTCCGCGGCGTCCCGCTCGGCTCGGTGATCCGAGGGCACGCGGGCATGTACTGGATGATCGAGCGGGAGCGGCGGGGCGCGCCGGTCACGCTGTCCGTGCGCGTGGACGGCGAGGCCGTGGGCGAGGCGACGCACGCCGACGGCGACGGGTGGGCGGCGTTCGAGTTCCCGCTCGGCGCGCACGCGGGCGCGGCCGAGGCCGAGGTGGAGTTCGCCGTGCGATCCGCCGACTACACGCACCGCCACTACTGCTTCGAGGCGGACACCCGATGAAGCGCTCGGCGCCCCTCGCGCCCTCCGACGGCCTGATCGCGCTCGCGTTCGCGGCGGCGTACGTCGCCCTGCTGCTCGCGACCGCGGGCGATCTCGGCTACGCGCGCGACGAGGGCTTCTACTTCTTCGCCGCGAACCGCTACGGAGCGTGGTTCCAGGCGCTCCTCGACGCGCCGCGCGCGGCGCTCGATCCGCAGAGCGTCGACGCCGCGTGGTCGGTGAACCACGAGCACCCCGGCCTCATCAAGTCGCTCTTCGCGCTCTCCAACCTCGTCCTGCAGAAGCGGCTCGGGCTCTTCGCCATGGAGGGCACGAGCTACCGGTTCCCCGCGATGGTCCTGTCGGGCGTCGGGGTGGCGCTCGTGTACCTCTGGGGCACCCAGGCGCGCGATCGGCTCGCCGGCGCGTCCGCGGCCGCGCTCTTCGCGATGCTGCCGCGGTACTTCTACCAGGCGCACCTCGCCTGCTTCGACGCGCCGATCGTGACCGTCTGGGCCCTGTGCGCCTACGCCTACTGGCGCTCGCTGCGGGACGGCGGCGCGCTGTGGCCCGTGCTCACCGGGGTCGCGTTCGGCCTCGCGCTCGACACGAAGCACAACTCCTGGTTCTTGCCGATCGTCTGCGTCTCGCACGCCGTCGGCATGGAGCTCAGGGATCGGATCGTCGCGCGCGCCAGCGCGGCGGGGGCGGCGCCCGCGGCCTCGCCTGCGCGGGCCGGAGGCGCCCGGCGATCTCTCGCCGCGCTCGCCGCGATGGCGACGATCGGCCCCCTGGTCTTCTACGCGCTCTGGCCGTGGATCTGGCGCGACACGCTCCCGCGCCTCCGCGAGTACGCGTCGTTTCACCTGAACCACGAGTACTACAACATGGAGTTCCTCGGCCGGAACTACTGGACGCCCCCGATGCCGAGGGCCTACGCGCCCGTGATGACGGCGGCGACGGTCCCCCTCGTGACCCTGTGCCTCTTCGCCGCGGGGCTCTGCGCGGCGGCACGCGAGCGCCTCCTCCATCCGCTCGCGTGCGCGGCGGCGCGGCTCGCTCCGGAAGGCGGGAGGCTCGCGCTCGCCGCAGAGCGGGCGCTCGCCGCGCGGCTCCGTCCGCCCGCGGACGACCCCGGCGGCACGGCGCTCCTCTGGTTCCTCGCCATCGCCGCTGTGTACGGCGCCTGGCTCTCGCCGAGCACGCCGATCTTCGGCGGCACGAAGCACTGGATGACGGCCTACCCGTTCATCGCCCTGTTCGCCGGCGCAGCGTTCTCCGCGGCCGTGCGGCGCGCTCGCGTCGGTCTACGCGCGCTGCTGCTCGCCCGGCGCGGCTCCGGCGCGCGGGCCGGCGTCGCCACGCGCGCGGCCGCGCTCGCGCGCGGCCCGCTGGTCCCGGCGCTGCTCGGGGCGGCGGTGGCCGCGGCGCCCGTCGCCGAGACGCTGCACGCGCACCCGTGGGCGCTCTCGAGCTACACGCCGCTGGTCGGCGGCGCGCCCGGCGCGGCGAACCTCGGGCTGAACCGCACCTTCTGGGGGTACACGACGGGCGCGGTCGTCGCGTACCTCAACGAGCACGTCCCACCCCGAGGGACTGTGTACATCCACGACACCGCCGGCCCGGCATGGGAGATGCTGCTGCGCGACGGGCGCCTGCGAAAGGACATCCGCGGCGTGGGGGCGGTCGCGGGCGCGGACTTCGCCCTCTACCACCACGAGAAGCACATGCTGGGGCAGGCGTACCAGGCGTGGGTCGCGTTCGGGACCACGAGCCCGGATCACATCGCCGGGCCCGACGGCGTGCCGGTGATCCTCGTCTACCGCAACCGCGCCCGCTGAGCGCGATCAGCGCTTCTTCGCCGCGGACTTCTTGGCAGGTGCCTTCGCGGCCTTCTTGGCGGGCGCCTTCGCGGCCTTCTTGGCGGGCGTCTTCGCCGCCGCCTTCTTCACGGAGGCCGGCGCCGCGGTCTTCCCGGTCGCCGCCTTCTCTGCCGGCGCGCTCGCCTTCTTGGTCGCGGCCGCCGGCTTCTTGGCCGGCTCCTTCTTCGCGCCTCGGACCGCCACGGCTCTGGGCTTGCTCGCCGCGGGCTGCTCCACCGCCGGCTCGGCCGGCTTGCGGGGCTTCTCACGCGGAGCGGCCTTCCTGGAGGGCGCCTCCTCCTCGTCGAGGTCCTCGTCCTCCTCCTCGTCAAGGTCTTCGTCCTCGTCGTCCGCGTCCTCGTCGAGATCTTCGCCCTCTTCCTCGAGGTCCTCGTCCTCCTCGTCGAGGTCTTCGTCCTCTTCCTCCTCGTCGAGGTCTTCGTCGTCGAGGTCTTCGTCCTCTTCCTCCACGGCCACCGCCACCGCCACCGGAGCAGGCTCGCGGCGCCGCGACGGCGGGACGTCGTTGCGCGGCGGAGCGGCGGCCGGCTTCCCGGCGACCTCGAGCTCGTCGAGCGGGTCGCCGAGCACCACCGCGATCTCGCGCTTGAAGTCGGTCATGTGGCTGTCGACCTCGAGCGCATCCTGCTCGGACAGCGGCGTGAGCTTGAGCTTGAGGACGCGGTCGCCCGCGAGCTCCCACGACGCGGCGCAGCCGCCCTCGCGCAGCATCTTCGAGGCGATGGAGTCGATCCGCTGGCGCAGACCGCCGCGCGCTCCGGCCTCGATCTTGCGCTGCAGCTCGAAGCGGCGCTCCAGGATCGGGAGCGTCACGACCTTCGCCTCGACGAGGTCGGAGAGCTCATCGGCCACCGCCTCCTCGATCTCGAGCCGCGCGTCGGGATCGCTGCTCTCGAGCGAGAACGTCGCCTCGCGGAGCTCGGCGTCGTAGCCCGTCAGCTTGCCGCCGGCGCTCTGGGCCGCGCGCGTCAGCGATTCGCGCAGCACCTGCGCCGGCGCGCGCTTGCCGACCGTCGAGGCGACGTAGCCGAGCATGTCCAGGCGCACGTGCACCGGGCCGTCGTCCTCGAGGCCGATCTCTGGCCGCGGCCCGAGCAGCGCGTCGCGCATCACGCGGAAGACATCCCGCTTGATCACGTTGTCCTCGGTGAAGATGTCCTCGACGTGCTCGGACTCCATCAACGTGCTCGTGAGGCTCGCCACGAGCTCCTCGACCTGGTCGTCGATCTCGTCGGTGCCGAACGTGGTCGTGGGCTCTCCGTCGACGAGGGCCCACGGCTCGAGCCGGGGCGTGATGGCCGCGATGTCCGCAGCCATCTTGTCCTCCAGCTCGCGCGCGAGCGCCGTCGCGCCGCCCCTGGCCACGAGGATGTGCCCGTGCGCCTTCAACGCGTCAACGATGCTCGTGGAAAGTCGGCGGGAGAGATTGCGCTCGTTCACGAGGCGCGCAGCTTACACGGTTTGCGCGGCCTGGCGATATTTGAAGACCGCGGATCGGCCGTGCTCAGGGGTCGTTCTCGATCACCTTGATCAGCACGCCGCCGATGCGCTCCGGGATGACCGCGCGCGCCGCGTCGGCTCCTCCGGACCGGATGCTGACGCGGACGATGAAGCCGACCCCGTCCTCCCGCTCGACGCCGATGCCGACACACCACGGCTCGCCGCTGATCTTGGCCTTGAGCTCGTCCTTGGCCCGCCGGGCCGATCCCACGTCGCTCATCTCGTTCACCTCTCCTGATTTGGAGCGCGCTGCAGCAACCTCTCGCGCTCACTCGCTGGTTCCGACCGCCAAGACCTGCCACGTCGCGGGCGCGTCGGCGACGCCCACGCCGCTCGCCGCGAGCTCACCGCCCGCCTCAGAGGTGCCTGCGCGCGATCTCGGCCCACGTGCCGGTCGGCTCGATCTCGAGGTACCTGCGCCAGCACGGGCGCGCCTTCGTCGGATCGCCGATCTGCTCGTAGGCCATCGCGAGGTTGTAATAGGCGTCCGCGAAGCGCGGATCACTCTCGATCGCTCCCTGGAAATAGCGGATGGCCTCCGCCGCCTGGCCGCGCTCGAGCATCACGTAGCCGAGGTTGTACTGCGCCTCCGGCTGGGCCGCGTCGAGATCGAGCGCCTTCATGTAGAGCGCCTCGGCCTGCTCCTCGGCGTTGCGCCGGAAGCAGATGTTGCCGAGGTTCGTGTAGGCGATGGCCAGCCACGGGTCGATCTCGAGCGCGCGACGGTAGAGCGCCTCGGCCTCGTCCATCGTCGCCGGATCCTCATCGAGCTGGCTGGCCTGCATGTAGAGCTCGTAGGCCGTGCGCGCGCGCTCCCGGCCCACCTTCGGGCGGAGCACGCGCACGACGTCGTCGCGCAGCTCCTTCACCTCGAAATCGAGCACCATCTGCCCCGTGAGCGGCTCGAACGCGCCCGACGCGCCCCGGACCACGACCGCCTTGCCGTCGAAGGCGACGCGGAGCTCGGCCAGGGGGCGCGTCACCTTGGGGAGCGCGGTCCGGATGTTCTCGATCGCCCGCGCGACGTCGCGCAGGCGCACCTTGCGGGCGATCAGGTCGCGCGCGGCGCGCAGCGCGATCAGGTCCGAGAACGTGTACGCGCGCCGCCCCCGCCGCCGGCCGCTCGGCGCCGCGATGCCGGCGCGATCGAGCGAGCGCAGCCGCCCGGGCGAGATGCCGAGCAGCCGCGCGACCTCGGTGCCGGTGAACATGTCGGTGACCGGCTCGCGGGCGCCCGGCGCAGGGAGCGGCGCTTCCGTCGCGCCCTCCCGCGGCGCAGGCGGGGGCTGCGACACCCGCCCGCCACCCGGGCCGAACACGACGTGGATCACCTTGTCGGAATTTCCGGAGGCGGAACTATCCTTCTTGCTCATCGCAGCGTCACCGGCTCCGCGTCGACGATCGGCGGGGGCAGAGCGCGTCGTGGGGAGCGTACCCCGCCTCGAGCCGGATTGCTCCCGTTCTCCACGTCGACACGCGCGTCAAGGGGGCACGGCGCGCGGTCGCGCTCACGGTCTCCGCTGACACGGTCGACACGCGCGAGCCCGTGTAGCGCGAGCCTGCAGCGGCGGGCGTCGTGCGGCGCGCTCGCGAGGGACGCGCGCCGCCGAGCGGTCGTCGGGAAGGTCCTTGCATCGACATCACGCGCGCGCCGTCCTGTCCGTCGTTATCAGCACGCGCGCCGTGACGTCCACGGTCAGCGCGAACGAGACCGCCGCCGCGCGTGGCGCGAAGCCGCAGCGGATCTCGGCCTGCATCGGCCCGAGCGGGCCCCCCGCGCGCGCGGCCGCCTCTCGGTGCGCCACGCGGAGCGCGCGCAGCCGGAGGTGGGGGTCGAGCGCGAGCGCCCGATCGAGCAGCGCCGCCAGCGGCGCGTCCGACGGCAGCGCGACGTGCAGGCTGGTCGACCCATAGTAGACGAGCGCGCCCCCCTCGTCGCGGGTGCTGCCCTCGCTCAGCACGTCGGCGCTCTCGAACAGCGCGTGGAGGCGCCCCGTCGAGCAGGTCACGAGCTCGATGTGCCTCCGCTGGAGGAGCGGGGGACGCTGGACCTTCGCCAGACCGGGACCGGGTAGACGCTCGCTGCGCGACATGGCGATCGCGATCGTGGCACCGCCGCGCGCCGCGTCCCAAAAGCGCGCGGAGATTCGCACAAAGTTGCTGCGGCGCCTCATTTCGTGCGGGACGCCGGGGGCCGCGCGGCCGCGACGAATTTGGCCACGCGCGGCGCGCCTTGCCACGATGCGCGCCGCGCCGAAGGGCGCGAAGGAGCGAGCATGGACTACACCGGCAAGGAGCGCCGCAAGCACCGGGTCTTCATCACCCGCAACACGGAGTATCACGTCCGCGACGACATCTGCGTCGCGGTCCGCGATCGGGCCGCGCGCAAGTTCAGGCCGGCCCACCTCGCGCTGCACCTGAAGCTCCAGGGCGCGGTTCGGATCAACGCGAACGGCGTCGTGATCCCGGAGCCGCAGAACGCGCGCATCGGCTCCCCCATCTATTTCACCCAGATGGATCAGGACGGAATGGAGCGGCAGATCGTCACGAGCCGCGTGGAGTCGATCGAGCGGCCCGAGAAGGCCACGGTGCTCCAGTACCCCTCGTGACACAGCGGAGCGCCCCCGCCGCACGGCGCGGGCGCTCGTGGTCGTCGTCGTGGACGAGCGCCCCGCAGCGCGGGCGCTCGTCGTCGAGCGCGCCGCGCGTGGCGTGTGCGCTCAGCCGAGCGAGCAGAAGCCTTCGTAGTCGATGTAGCTCGTGATGGTCGGCGACTCGCCGCAGACGGGGCAGCTCTTGTCGCGGCGCAGCTTGAGCTCGCCGAACTTCATCCGCAGCGAGTCGTAGGTGAGGAGCCGGCCGATGAGGGGCGCCCCCTTGCCGAGGATCAGCTTCACCGCCTCGGTCGCCTGGATGATGCCGATGATCCCCGGCAGGATCCCGAGCACGCCCGCTTCCTGGCAGCTCGGCGCGAGGTGCGCGGGCGGCGGCTCGGGGTAGAGGCACCGGTAGCAGGGGCCGACGCCCGGCATGAACGTCGTCACCTGGCCCTCGAAGCGGAAGATCGAGCCGTGCACGACCGGCTTCTTCTTGAAGACCGAGGCGTCGTTCACGAGGTAGCGCGTCGGGAAGTTGTCGCAGCCGTCGACGATGATGTCGAACTGCTCGAAGATGCGGTCGACGTTGCCGCTGTCGACGCGCTCCTGGAACTTCACGACCTTCACGTCGGGGTTGAGGTCGCGGATCGCCGCCTCGGCGCTGTCGACCTTGGGCATGCCCACCCGCGAGGTCGCGTGGAGGATCTGCCGCTGGAGGTTCGAGTTGTCGACGACGTCGGCGTCGACGAGGCCGAGCGTCCCCACGCCCGCGGCGGCCAGGTACAGGGCCGCCGGGCTGCCGAGGCCGCCGGCGCCCAGCAGGAGCACCTTGGAGGCGAGCAGCTTGGCCTGCCCCGCCTCGCCGACCTCGGGCAGGAGCAGGTGCCGGGAGTACCGATCCCGCTGCGCGTCCGTGAGGTTGGGCGGCATCTCGACCGGGTACGCCATGTCCTTCCAGCGGGAGAAGCCCGGGTTGGCGCTCTCCACGTTGGTGTAACCGAGCTCCTGGAGCGTCTTCGCGGCGAGCGCCGAGCGCGTGCCGCCCGCGCAATAGGCCACGATGTGGGCCGACTTGTCCGGCAGCCTCTGCTCGACCTGTATCTCCAGGAAGCCTCGCGGGATCGAGATCGCGCCCGGGATGAAGCCGGCGCGGTACTCCTCCTTCTCACGCACATCCAGGAGCACCATCGGGGCCTTGTCGTCGAGGCGGCGCTTGAGCTCAGTCAGCGAGAGCTCGCGGATGGACTTGCGGACGTCGGAGATGAGGTCGCTATAGGTCGTGGGCATCGTGGCTCCTCAGGGATGCAGAGACTTAGGTGCCCGGCGCTACGAGTCAACGACGGACGGCCGGCGGTCGACAATTGTGGCCACGCGGGCAGGGCGAGCGCCGCGCGCGTCGGCAGAGGCGAGGCGCGGCGGCCCGGTCTGCCGGCGAGGCGCAGCCAGCCGCCCGGCGGCGGCCGGAGGGCCGGCGGGGCTCCGAGAGCGCGGCGCTAGCGGCTGCGGGGCAAGAGCTCGGGCCGCGATCGGAGCGAGGCGAGGGGCTCCTCCTTCTGCATGCCTCCCTCGCACTGGATGAGCGCGACGCGGCCTGCGGGCGGCACGTCGATGATCGTGGCCGGCTCGTTCTCCGACTTGCAGAGCGCGAGCACCTTGGTGCCCGGGGCGAGGCGCCCGCTGCGGAGCTGCTTGCGTGGCAGCTTGATCTCGGCGTCGTCGGCGAGCCGCCGGACGGTGATGTCGGCTCCCTGGACGTCGCTCACCACGCCGAGCTCGAGCGTCGGCTGCTTCTCCCGGAGCGGGCCCCACACGCGCTCGCCCTTCAGCTGGTCGTTCGGCGGCAGCCAGTCGACGGTCGGCTCCCGGGCGAGGCGCGCCAGCGGCACCCACCCGATCGCGACGTCGAACGCCGCCGTGACCACGGCCGTGCCGGGGTCGACAGCGGTCACCAGCGCGAGGTCCTTGGTCTGGCCGATGACCCATACGGGGGTCGAGGGCGGGAGGCTGCGCTTCGGCTCGCCGTCGCTGTCCGACGCAGGCGACGCCTCGACGGTGCCGTGGGACCAGCGCTGTTCCGGCTTCTTCATGGGCTTCATCCCGACCTTCCGCGCCTCGACCCACGCCGCGAGGGCGGCGCGCTTCCGCGCGAGCGGCTCGGGCAGCGCGCTGCTCCCTGGCAGCTCGGCCCCGTCGGGCGCGAGCGCCTCCCAGCGCAGGAGCGCGATGGTCGCGTCGAGCTGTCCGAGCGTCGCCTCTGCGTTCTGGGCGCCGAGCGCTCTGCCGGCGAGCTCGGCCAGCCGTGGCGCCGCGGCCGCGCGGACTCGCCCGAGGATCGCGCTCCCTTGCTCCTCGGAGACGTCTCCCCGCTTGATGGCGGCGTCGAGCTTCTCGACCACGCTCGCCCAGCGTCCGGCCGAGACATCCGCCTCGACCTGGCCATAGAGGACCTCGGCGATGGTGGCGTCGAGCTCCGCCGTGAGCCGGTCCGTGCCGGCGTCGCCGAGGACCGTCCTCGTCGGCGGGGCCGCGAGGAACGCGCGCGCCTCCGCGAGCTTGCCGGCGATGGTCGCGTCGTCGACCTTCTTGCTCGCGCACGCCGCGGCCTGCGCCGCCACGAGCCGCCGGACCTCGTGGGTGAACGCCTCGCTCTTCAGCTCGTCGATCCGCGCCGACAGCTTCTCGAACGCGGCTTCGCACTGCTTCTGGTCGAGCAGTTCGGCGGCGTCGTTGGCCCAGTCCTTCGCCTCGCGCCTGTCGACCTTCTCGCGCAGCTCGCCGATCTGGTACCGGTGCGAGTCGACGCCGAGCCCGCTCGCCTTGTCGAGCAGCCCGCGTGCCTCGGCGTACCGCTTGTCGGACAGCGCGCGGCTCGCCTCGTCGACGCGGCGCTGGCTCTCCGCGATGCGCGCCATCTCCGCCGTGACGGCGGGCTGCGGCGCCGGTCGCGCGGCGGGCTCGGCGGCGCAGCCCGCCGCGACGGGGATCGCGGCGAGGACGAGGACGAGGGAGAGGGGATGACGGAGCAGCGGCCCTGCTGAGCGCATAGGACAGGACTGTTCCACTTCCTCCGGAGGAACGTCAACATCGCCTCCGGCGGCGTTTCTTGACCCTCGTGCGACGACGCCTTACGTGAGCTCCCCGTGAGCGACGACGATACGCGCAGGACGGGTGACCACGCGCCGGCTGCCGGGGAGAGCAGCGGAGCGCGCGTCTTCAAGGCGCCGAAGATCACGATCAACCGCGTCTACACGCGGCAGGGGGACGGCGGGCTGACCCGGCTCGTCGGCGGGCAGCTCGTCCCGAAGGACGACGCGCGGATCGAGACCTACGGCACCGTCGACGAGCTCAACGCGCTCGTCGGCGCCGCGCGGCAGACGTTGATCGAGCTGCTCCCGGGGGCGCCGGGCGAGGGCGCCCAGCGCCTCGTGGAGCTCGGGCGCACGCTGCTCCGCGTCCAGCACGAGCTCTTCAACCTCGGGTCGATCCTCGCGACGCTCCCGGAGGACGTCCACCCGAAGCAGCCGCGCGTGACGCAGGCCGAGATCGATCTCCTCGAGGCCGAGATGGACCGCTGCCAGGCCGAGCTGCCGCCGCTGCGCTCGTTCGTCCTCCCCGGCGGCTCGCGGCTCAACACCGACCTCCACGTCGCGCGGACGGTGTGCCGCCGGGCGGAGCGCTGCTGCGTGCGCCTCGCCCAGGCTGGCCAGGCCGATCCGCACGCGGTCCGCTACCTGAACCGCCTGAGCGACGCGCTCTTCGTCTGGAGCCGCTGGGCGGCTGCGCTCCTCGGCACGCCGGAGCTCCTCTGGGAGCCCGACGCCTCGGCGAGCGGCAAGGCGCCGCCGGCCTGAGCCGCGCCGCCCTGGTCGGCATCACAGCGGCGCGCTCGTGGCCTTTCCGCCGCGGAGCAGGCGCGGGGGCTCTCCGCCGGAGCGCGCGGTCGTCCTCGACCCGGGCAGCGCCGCCGCGTCGGCCGCCGCGAGGGCGGCGCGCGTGCGCTGCACGAGCCGCAGGCCCGCGGCGAGGCCGACGCCTGCCACGAGGGCGAGACAGCCGAGCGTGATCGGGAAGGGGAGGGCGCCGGTCAGCCGCGTGGCCGGCACGGCCGGGCCGAAGACGAGCGCCGCGACGAGGTAGGCGAGCCGCTCGTGCCGGCGCATCAGCCCGTCGGGCAGCGAGATCCGGTAGGCGTCGGCCTTGGCGCGCGCGTAGCTCACGAGCGACGACGCGACCATCGCGACGAGCGGGATCGCGAGCGCCGCGGGGTGCTCCCTGTAGAAGACGGCGAGGCCGATGAGCGGCGCGGCGTCGGACAGGCGGTCGAGGCACGAGTCGAGCACCGCCCCGGCGCGCGACGCCCTGCCGCCTTCGCGCGCCACCATGCCGTCGAGCGCGTCGAGGACGGCGCCGGCGATGAGCAGCGCCGCGCCGGACCGGAAGCGGCCGGCCGCGAGCAGCGGCGCGCAGGCGAGCGCCAGGCCGAGCGAGAGGTAGGTGAGCGCGTCCGGCGAGACGCCGAGGCGAACGAGCGCGCGCGCGGGGGCGTGGAAGGACCAGTAGAAGGCCTCGACCACCGGCCTGGGGAGCAGCGCGCTCCCTGGAGAGGCGCCGAGCCGCGGCATCGCGGGTCGGCCGTGGCGCGCGACGCGCACGGCGTAGGCGCCGAGCACGGCTGTGCAGATTAGGATCGCAACGGCGCAGGGGAGGACGGCCACATCGAGGGCGGTTGCAGGGTTCGATCCGGGCCGCGTCAGGCGACGCGGGCGCCTCGCCGCGGCCGATCGGGCTGCGCTGCGTCGAGCGATGACCTCGCGCCGTCGCGGGCGGCCAGGCCGCGTCCCCGCGCGCCGCCGTGCGCGCGGCGCGGGATGCGAGGACCCCTCGTGGAGGGCCGCGCCGCGCGGGCTCGACGAGCTACGGGCAGCTGGCGCGCGAGAGCCGGATGCCCTGGTCCTGCTCCGTGTAGGCGATTCCGAGCTCCTGGCCTGTCCAGGCCAGCGCCGGGTACCGGGCGGTCGCGCCGCCGCTCGCCTCGAGCTCGCCGCCCACGGGCTCGAGATCCCGGCTCAGCAGCGTGACGAAGACGCCCGGGGGGCCGTCGCGGAACTGGTAGTACGCGACGGCGAGGCCGTGCCCTGTCCACGCGAGCGCCGGCCAGTTGGCGCTGCCTTCGCCCCGCGAGACGATGGCCTCGGGCGATACCTCGTCCTGCGCGGAGATCCGGAGCGCGCGGATCTGCTCAGCGCCGCTGCGGGTGTCCTCCCAGGCGAGGAAGGCGTCGTCCCCGCCGAGCACGACGCGCGGCAGCTTCGCGGTGACGCCCGGGTGCGCGATCGGATCGAGCGGAGCGCTCTCCTGGCCCGGCCTGGCGAAGTCGAGCGCGTCGCCCTGGGTCCAGACCACCGCGGTCTTCTCGCCGTCCGAGGCGACGGCTGGAAATTGCGCCTGATCCAGCGGCACCGAGCTGCTCAGCGCGCCGCTGTCGAGGTGGCCGAGCTGCGACCCGCCCGTGTCCATCCACGCGACGAGCGTCCCGTCCTGGCTCGCCGCCGCGGTGGGCCAGGACTCGGCCGCTCCGCTCCTGGCCAGATCGAAGGCCGCGCCTTCGGCCGCGCCTTCCAGCGTCGCGCGGCGGCCGCGCACGACGCTGCCCGCGCCGTCCTGATCCTGCCAGAGGACGAGCAGGCCCTGCCCGTCGCGGTGAACGCTCGGGTGGCTGGAGACGCCCGGCCCGTCATCGATCACCTCCTCCCGCAGCTTGTTGCCCTCCGCGTCGACCATGGCGAGGTGGATGTCGCCCTCGTCGGCCGCGCGCTCCTGCCAGGCGATGGCGAAGCCCGCCCCGGTCCACGCGATCGAGGGCGTGATCCCGCGGCCGCTGCTCACCTTCAGGCCCGCGGCCGTGATCGTGCAGGCTGCGGCCTGGCTCCCGGTCCCGCCGCCTCCCGCTGCGTGCCCGCCGCCTCCTGCTGCGTTTTCGCCGCCTCCCGACTCTGCTTTCCCGACTCGTTCGTCGGAGCCGCAGCCCCACGCCGCGGCGAGGATCGCCGCGCTGATGGAGCCAAGAACCCAGTGCCTCATTGTTCCCCCGTCGTGGTGATGAGAGGCGCTCGGCGCGGCGCGCGCCGCGCGGAGATCGCGCCGAATGCCTCGATTCACGGGTCCGGCGCGGCGACATCCTCTGTCACGGAGACGGCGAGGAGCGGATCGCCGTGCGGACGACCGCCGTTTCTCCGTTCGATGTCGGGAGGGGCTGCGGGTCGCGGCCCAGCCCTGCGCTTCGCGCGGATCACACCCGCGCGCCGAGCTTCGGGGCGCGAAGCGCCGTTCGCTCGGCGCGCGGCGGCTCGAGCGCCGTGCGCGCCTGCAGGCATTCTCCGACCGGCGCTGCCCTCGCTGGATCGCGCGCCGCGCGCGCCGATCCGACCAGCCGCGCTACTCGTCGCCCTGCTGCGGTTGCAGCGCCTCGGCGACGGCCGCGAGCACGTCCTGCGCTGCGTCGAGCTTGCGTCGCGGCACCGACTTCAGCGCCTGTCGCACGGCCGCCTCCACCGTGCCGGTGCGGAGGCTGTCGAGCTCGCGCCCGCGCGCGGTGAGGCCAAGGAGCGCGCGGCGCCCGTCCTTCGGGTCGGCCCGGCGCTCGATGATGCCGCGCTCTTGCAGCCGCTTGAGCACGCCCGTGAGGGTGCTCGGGTGCAGCTGCATGATCTCGGCGAGCTGCCCGGCGGAGATCCCGGGGTAACGCCCGACGATGCGGATGACGAGCCGCTGCGGGCCCGTCACGCCCATCTTCGCCTCCATGCGCTTCGACGTCGACTGCAGGCCGTGATCGACGGCCCACAGGAGCTTCATGAAGTCGAGCACCTCGCCCAGCCGAGAGCTCTTCTCTGAAGGGGGGCCGGCTTGAGACGAGCGCATCGCTGACGCTTGCTAGCTCGCCCGGACGCGGGCGGCTAGTGCTGGTCGCAGCGAGGGCCGTCGGCGCCGGGCGCGCGCTGGGCGCGACGCCGGGGCAGATCGCCGAGGAAATCGAGCGGGAAGATCGCCGGAAGCCGCGGATCGCCGCGGGCGCGCCGGCACGCACCGGGAAGGGCGGCGATGTCGAGTTACCCACAGCGCCGTCGTTGTCTCCGCGCTTTGCCGTAGCGCCGGCGGGCGGTTTCGGAGCAAGATCCACGTCGATGAGCTGGGCACGGCGAGCCGCTCTGTGGACCGGGCTCGGCGCGCTGCTCTGCATCTCGGGCGCGGCCGTCGGCCAGGCGCCGTCGGTGCGCGCGTCCTTCTCGGCGGCGTACCGCGCCTTCCGCGATCCCAGCCTGCTCGACCGCGCGCCCGCCCTCGCGGCGACGGCCGACGCCTGCCCTCCGCCCGCTGGCGACGCGCCGCCCGCCCTCACGGCGCTCCTCGTGCACGAGTTCCAGCCCGCGGCGGACGAGGATCTCGAGGACCCCGAGGGCGCGGTGCTGGCCACGCTGGCGATGCCGGACCTCGACGTGCCCCTCACGCGCCGCGCGATGCGGTTCGTCCGCTTCTTCGCGCAGTCCGAGGAGGGACGCGCCCTCTTCCTGCGCCGCTTCCGGCGCGCCGGCGCGTACCGCGAGATCATCGAGCGCTCGCTCCGCGAGGCGGGCCTCCCGGAGGATCTGCTCTGGGTCGCGGCGATCGAGAGCGGCTTCGACCCGCGGGCGGTCTCGCCGGCCGGCGCGGCGGGGCTCTGGCAGTTCATGCCGAGGACGGGCGAGGCCTACGGGCTCGAGCAGTCCGAGTGGATCGACGCCCGCATGGGCATCACGCGGGCCACGGACGCCGCGACCGCGCACCTGCGCGACCTGTACGAGCGCTTCGGCCGCTGGGACCTCGCGCTGGCGGCGTACAACCTCGGTCACGAGGGCGTCCTCCGCGCGCTGTCGAAGGTCGCGGCGGCGCGCGATCCCGAGGCCCGCGGGCCCATCGGGCTCGCGGAGCTCTCGCAGGCCGGCGCCATCCCCAAGGAGACCGCGGACTACGTGCCGCAGATCATGGCCTTCGCGATCGTCGCGGCGAACCGCGGGCGCTTCGGGCTGGACTTGCCCGACGTCGCGCCGCTCCCGCCGCTCGACCTCGGCGAGGTCGCGGTGCCGCCGGGGACGCGGCTCCGCACGATCGCGCGCGCCGCGGGCATCTCGACGGCCGTGCTGCGCGAGCACAACCCCGAGCTCCTGCGCGACCGGGTCCCGCCCGGCCGCGTCGACCACCTGATCTCGCTGCCCGCCGATCGCGTCGCGCGCGCGATGGCCCTCTTTCCCGCCTACCTCGACCACGAGGAGCTCGACGAGGACGAGGGCGACGGCGCGGCGAGCGCCGGGCTGCCGCAGCGCGCCGCGATGGGCGAGCTCGCGCTGGACGGCGCGTCGCTGCCGCCCCGCCCCGTGTCGCTCGGTCGGAACCGGCTCCCTCTCTTCACCCCGCCCGGCCAGGCGCCGGCGCCCATGCCGCTCCTCGGCAACCCGGAGGCGCTCGACGCGAGGCTCCCGATCGTGATGATCGGCGGCGGCGTCGGCTTTCGCCCTGCCTTCGAGGACGACCCGCTCGGCGTCCGCAGCGGGCACCTCGCCTCGACGTCGCCCTTCGACGACGTCGGGGGCCCGACCGCGCGCCGCGCCCTCAAGGGGCGCGAGGCGGCGATCGAGAAGCAGATCGGCCTCCTCGCGGGGCGAGGCCAGGAGCAGGTGCAGCGCTTCCGCCTCCCGAACGGCATCGCGGTGGACCTGCGCGAAGACCCCGCGGCGCCGCTCGTCTCGATCAGCGCGGCGGTCGCCGTCCCGGTGCGGTCCGCGAGCGACGCCGGCGCGGCGGGGCCCGCGCTCGCCAGCGAGGCGCGCGTCGCGATCACCGTGCCCCCGCGGGATCTCGACGTCGGCATCGATCTGGTCGCCGCGCGGCTCAGGATGCTGCTCGGCGAGGCGAGCGACGCGCGCGTGGCCGAGCTCAGGCGGCAGGCCAGCGCGGCCTCGCGGCGCGCGCTCGAGCGGGCGCCGTACGGCCCCTCGTGGCTGGCGCTCGGAGACGCGCTGTTCCCCGCCGGCCACCCGCTGGAGGGCACCTTGATAGGGGCGCGCGGCGACGCAGGCGCGGCGAGCGAGCTCCTGCTCGCCGAGTCGCTCCGGCGCGAGCGCGCCGCGGCCCAGGCGACGATCGCGCTCTCGGGCGACGTCTCTCGCGCGGCGGTCGAGCAGGCGCTCGCGCGCTCGCTCCAGCGCGCCGTCGAGGAGCCGGAGCGGCCCATCGGGCCGCATCCGCGCGAGGAGCGGATCGTCATCGAGGACGCGGTGCCGGCACCGCGGCTGCTCTATGGCTGGATCGCGCCGCCGGAGGGAGGCACGGAGGAGGCGCCGCTCCGGGTGGCGATGGAGATCCTCGTCAGCCCGCGCGTCGCGCGGCTCGCGAAGGCCCTCGTGACCGAGGGGCAGCTCGCGTCGGAGGTGACGGGGCGCCTGTCGCTCGGCGCCCAGGCGAGCGTCGCGGCGGTGGAGCTCACCCCTGCGCCGTCGCGCAGCGCCGCCGAGCTGGAGCAGCGCCTCGACGCCGAGCTCGCGTCGCTCGCAGCGTCCGGGCCCACCTGGAAGGAGCTGGCCCTCGCGAAGGCCTTGCTCAAGCTGGATCTCGAGAGAGAGCTCACGCGGCGCGCCACGGTCGCGCCGCCGCCCGCGTCCCCTCGGCCGATCACGGACCTGCGGCTGCGCGCTGCGCTCGACCCAGGCAGCCTGCCGAGACTGCTCCGCGCGCTCGAGGAGGTCGAGCCGGCCGACGTCCGCGCCGTCGTCGCGCGGACCTTCGGCCGAGAGCGTCGGGTGAGCGTCACGACCTGGCCTCGCGGCGGAAGCGCCGCGGCGACGGCGGCCTCTTCAGCGCCCCCGCCGCCCGCTCCTCCGCAGCCCTGAGGCCGCTGGGCCTGTTCAATCGGCCGAACGCGGCCGAGCATGTCCGAACGTGGCTAAACGTGGCTGAACGCCGCTGAACATGTCGCTGTGTGACCGGCGTCACATGTTCAGCATCTCGTGTGCCAGCCGGCCTTTTTCATCATGAACTTATGGACAGGTATGGACAGCTGGTAGTGATTGGAGATAGCACGAGAGAATGACGACCCCTGTGAAGCCGCTGATGGCTGCGGTAGCGGCGAGCGAGCACTCCGGCCATTTCCAGGATGGTGTCTATCGGCCTTCCCTCTCGTCGCCCGCGGAGGCGCCGGCGCTCCGGGTGACGCGAAGCGGCGTCGTGGAGCGCCCGGCGCGGACCACCGCGAGGACGCACTCCGGCGTGCGGCTCTCGGAGGTGTCCGAGCTGCCTTCGCTGCTCGACCATGTGCCTGCGGTCATTGCGCTGGAGCGGCAGCCGGTGCTGCGCAACCTGCTCATCACCCAGTGCTACTACGAGATCTCCGCGGAGCTCGTGAAGCTGCTCGGCGGACGCAACGCCCACTGGTGCACCTTCGCCACGTGGGCCTCGAAGACGGCCGGGCGTTTCATCCGCAACGAGGAGGTGCCGGCGGTGCTCCGGGAGCTGATCCTCTCGGACGAGGACGAGCGGGAGGTGATCTCGCAGCGCGCCGGCATCGCGACGGGGCGCGGCAAGGGCGAGCCCGAGCGCGCTCCGCTCGTCAGCGGCGTCAACCTGCTCACGCCCTGGTGGGGTCATGGACTCGATCTGATGGAGATCCCAGAGCGGATCTTGCGCGAGCTGAGCTCGGACATCGCCCTCGGCAATCTCAAGGTCTTCGAGGAGCTCGGACCCCTGTTCGTCCGCATGATCCAGGTCTATCGAGAGTGCCCGCGGCCCGGCGACGCGCAGCTCGCCGCCCTGCTCGACGGGCTGCAGACAGGGGAGTCTCGGGAGGGCGGACAGGGGCTGCTCCGCAGCGCCGTGGCGCGCTACCACGAGGCGATGCTCACGGAGGACAAGGACAGGAAAGCGGAGCTGATCCTCCTCGCCAACGCGCTCGTCGGGCTGCACGAGCAGGTGCGGCTCCAGCCGTACATCGCGCGGGCGCTCAACGCGCCCGTCCGCTGCGTGCGCGACTCGGTCGGCGTCCCCGGACGGCTCCTGCCCGAGGCGCTGAGGTCCGTCATCCGGGAGCAGGCCGAGAAGGTGCAGGAGCTCTGGCGCCTGCTGGCCACGAAGGAAATGATGACCATGCGCCTGCCGGACGAGCTCCTGGATCTCGGCCACGACCTGCCCGCGCCGCCCGGCTTGCCGCTCCACTGCGCCGAGCTCGCGACCATCGAGGATCGCGAGCTCCTCGAGCTCCTGAGCGAGTACGACGCGCACGACCAGACGACGCACGGCTGCGGCGCGGAGGACTGGGCGTCGCTGCCCGAGCGCATGGGCTACATCCTCGAGCTGTTCCGCTCACGGCAGTCCTGCTCGCGGCTCCTCGAGCGGCCCTTCAGCCGCGAGCAGCACGCCGAGATCGCCGCATGGCGGGTGCCGATGCCCAGTCACGGCGCGCTCTAGAGCGGCGGTCACCCGCTTCGGATACGGGCCCATCTCGTCGTTTTCGGTGCTCAGCGCACTGGAGTGCGCTTCCGCGCCGAAAACGCCGATCTGGACCCGTCTCCTGTGCGGGAGACCGCCGCTCTGCGTCGGGTGTACCGGAGGGGGTGGGGACCGCTCTAGGGGAGCGCCGCGCGGCGCTCGGAGAGGCGCGCCAGAAGGCCGAGCGCGCCCTGACCCTCCGCGATCTCGCGCCCGCGCCGGAAGGCCGCCTCGGCCCGATCTCGCGCCTCCGCGGCCGTCGGCGCGCCGCGCGCGAGGGCGATCTCGCCCTCGAGCCGATAGAGCTCTGGCTCGAAGTAGCGCTCGTCGCTCTTCTCGACGAAGCCCCGCGTGTCGGCGAGCAGCGCGCTGGCCTCGTCGACGTTGCCCGCGCCGAGCTCCGCCTCGATGAGCGCTGAGCGCCAGTAGGTGAGCGACACGCGGCTGCCGACGCCCGTCAGCATCGCCAGGCCTCCGCGGATGCGCGCGGCGCCCTCCGCGTAGCGCGCGCGCGCCGCCTCGCCGGCCGGGCCATCGGCCGCGCGCGCCGCCGTCGCCCAGCCGAGGTCGATCTGGCTGAGCGCCGCCCAGTGGGGCATGCCCACCTCCTCGGAGAGCTTGCTGAGCGCGTGCGCGTGCGCCTCCGCGCCCGCGAGATCGCCGAGCAGGCAGCACAGCACGGCCGCGAAGTGCTCGACGAAGCCGCGGCTCACGGGCTGGTTCAGCTCCTCGCACAGCGCGATCGCCTCGTCGACCGAGGCCCTGGCGCGCTCCGGCTCGCCGAGGTGGAACGCGATCCAGGCGAGGTGGGACAGGGAGAACGCCGCGGCGTCCTGGCCGAAGAGGAAGGCGAGCGGGAGGTGACGCGCGGGATCGTAGAGCGCGAGCACCTTGTTGAAGTGCTCGCGGGCCTCGCGGAGGTGCCCGCGGAGGAAGCGCGTCGCGCCGAGCGCCTGGTGGGCGCCCAGCGTGATGCCGGCGTCGCCCGTGCTCTCCGCGAGCGCGAGCAGCTGCTCGCCGTGCTGCTCCGCCAGCGCGTAGTCGCCGCGGACGTGGAAGAAGATCCAGAGCCCCCACAGCGCGGGGAAGAGCTGCGGCGAGGAGCCCGCCTCGCGGCAGAGCGCGTGCGCGCGCGCGTACGTCGCCTCGACCTCCGGGGCGGCGTAGCCGCGCGTGATCATCAGCGGGACGCCGAGCGTGGTCTGCAGCGTGATCTCGTGGCGCGTCCGCTCGTTGGTCTCCGGGAGCTGCTTGAGGAGCTCGAGCCCGCGGCTGAGCTGGCTGATCGCCTCGGCGTGCGCCGACGAGAACAGCGAGGCCTCGCCCGCGCGCTGCCACGCCGCGACGGCGGGGCCGATCAGCGCGGCCTCGGTGTAGTGCCGCGCGAGCAGCTCGGGCGGCGTATCCGTGGAGCGCTCGGCGAGGACGGCGGCGATGCGCGCGTGGTACACCTGCCGGGTGCTGCGGAGCAGCGACTGGTAGGCGGCGTCCTGCACCAGCGCGTGCTTGAACGTGTACGTCGAGCGCGGGGGGCGCCCCCGCTGGAAGAGCAGCTCGGCGTCGACGAGCTGCGCGAGCGCCTCGCGCAGCGCCTCGGGGCTCGACGCCATGAGCAGCGGCTCGGCGCCCGCGCTGCCCGCCGCGCACTGCTCGAGCGCCTCGTAGCCGAACGATCGGCCGAACACCGCGCCGAGCTGCGCGACCTCCTTGGCAGGGCCCAGGCGGTCGAGGCGCGACATCAGCGAGTGCTGGAGGGTGGTCGGGATCTCGAGCGCGCCCACCCCAGGGCGCGCGGCGCTCGGCGCGCCGGTCGACTCCCCTGCGGCGGCCTGCGCGGCGGCCGACTCGACCACCATGCGCGTGAGCTCCTCGGCGAACAGCGGGACGCCGTCGCTGCGCTCGGCGAGCGTCCGGATCACCTCGTCCGGCAGCGACGCCTTCATGCCCGGCGCGCCGCTCGTCGCGTACGCGCCGGCCAGCTGCTGGACGAGCGCCCGCATCCGCTCGGCGTTGAGCGGGGCGAGGTAGATCTGGGTGAAGTGCGAACGCACCGGCCACGGCGGCGCGAACGTCGGGCGCGCGGTCAGGAGCAGCAGCAGCGGAGACGGCCGCCCCTCGTCGATGAGCCGGCCGAGCAGCTCCAGGGTCGACGGGTCGGCCCAGTGCAGGTCCTCGGCCGTGAGCACGAGCGGCTGCCGATCGGCGAGCCCGAGGAAGAGCTGCAGGAGCGAGGAGATGGTCTCCTGCCGCTGGCGCTGCGGGGTGAGCGCCGGCGCGGGGTGGCGTCCCTCGGTCGGGATCGACAGCAGCGCGGCGAGCAGCGGGACGGCGAGCGGCCCCGCCTCCGCCTCGGCGAGCAGCTTCTCCAGCCGCGCGAGCCGGTCTTCGCGCGGCTCGACCCCTGCGCCGCGCTCCGTCGACGGCGCGGCGCCGCTCAGCGTGCTCGCGCGCTCGCGATCGCCCGCGAGCAGCGCCTTGAGCAGCTCGATCACCGGATAGAAGGCGCTGTTCTGGAGCTGCGGCGAGCAGCGCGCCTCGAGCCACAGGTGCGGCGTCCCGGCCAGCCGGTCGCGGAACGCGCGCACGCTCCGCGACTTGCCGATCCCCGCCTCGCCCGTCATCAGCACGACCTGCCCCGCGCCCCCCGCGGCCCGCGTCCACCGGGCGGCGATCTCGTCGAGCTCGCTGTCTCTCCCGACGAGCGGCGTGAGCCCGTGCTGCATCCTCGCGTCCAGCCGGTCCCGCGCGGTCGTGCGCCCGTGCACCGCGAAGACCTCGATCGGCTGGCGCGCCTCCTTCGGGCTGATCTCGCCGAGCGCGTCCACGTGGTAATAGCCCTCGACGAGCTTCAGCGTCGCGCGGCTCACGAGCACCGTGCCCGGCTCCGCGTGGGCCTTCAGCTGCGTCGCGGCGTTCAAGGTCGGGCCTGCGAGCGAGGGCGCGGCGTCGCTGTCCGCCACGACGACGATCCCTGTGTGCACGCCGACCTGCACGGACAGCGGCATGGACACGAGCTCGCGCGCGTTCAGGCGGGACATCTGCTCGACCAGATCGAGCGCCGCCTGCACGGCGCGGAGGGCGTCGTCCTCCCTCGCGACGGGGTGGCCGAAATACGCGATCGTCTCCTCGCCTGGAGAGCGGAGGAAGACCCCCTCGTGCGCCCCGATCACCTGGGCGCACACCGCCTGATACATCTGGACGAGCTCGTGGAACGCCTCGCTGTCGACCGTGTCCGCGATGCGCTCGGCGCCGGCGAGCCCGCAGACCAGCACGGTGAGCTGGCGGCGCTCGCCGCGCCCGCTGGTGGACATCGGCCGCGTCCCGGGCGCGACGCTGGGGCGGGAGGTGAAGCTCATCGCCGGCGCCGTCTCTGGGCTCCCGGAGGCGCCCAGGTGGATCGACGCGTTGCGGATCGGCCTCGCCGGCGCCGCGGCGGGCGCGAGGTTGCGGCCTGGGATCGCGAGCGTCGGCGCGGCGCCGAGCCGCTCGTCCTGCCGCTGCTGCTCGGGGGATTTGCGCACCGTGCCCGGCGGCGGCTCGATCTGCTCGGAGGGCACGAGCTGGGTCTCCTGCTCGGCCTCGACCTGTCGCGCCGGTCGCGTCACGATCGCCCGCTGCTCCAGGGCGCCGCCGCGCTCCTTCTGCGAGGCGGCGTGGCCGGGATCGGGCGGCAGCGGCCACGGGATCTCCGACACGTCGCACTCGTCCAGCAGCTCGTAGGCCTCGCGGGCGGACCGGAAGCGGTGCGCCGGCGACTTGGCGGTCGCCTGCTCGAGCAGCGCGCCGAGGGGGTGGCCGCGGAGCGCGCGGGGGATCGGCACCGGCTCGGGGCTCAGCTGGCGGAAGATGACCTCCGCGACCGTCGCCTCGTGCATCACGGGCGCGCCGATCAGGCACTCAAGAAAGGTGAGCCCCCATGCATAGATGTCCGCCGCTGTGGTCGGGGTGGACTGCACGAGCTGCTCCGGGGCCATGTAGGCCGGGGTCCCGTTGAACTCCCCGGTGGGGGTGAGCGCGCGGTAGTCGGCGGACCGGGCCTCGCCGATGAGCGCGGCGATGCCGAAATCCAGCACCTTGGCGTGTGTCCGCTTGCCCGACCCGGCGACCATGATGTTGTGCGGCTTGAGGTCGCGGTGCACGACGCCGCGCTCGTGGGCGAAGCCGATGGCGTCGAGCACCTGCAGCATCAGCCGCTTCGCCTCGCTCGGCTCGACCCCCCTCGTGCGCTGGCAGCGCGCGGTCAGCGTCTCGCCGTCGACGTACTCGAGCGCAAGGTAGAGCTCGCCCTCGGGCAGGCGCCCGGCGTCGAGCAGGCGAACGATGTTCGGGTGGCTCAGCTGGGCGATGACCTGCATCTCCCGCTCGAAGCGCGCTTCCTGGGAGCCCGACTCGCGCGAGCGCCGCAGCACCTCGGGCCGAAGCAGCTTGAGCGCCACGCGCTGGGTGGTCACGATCTGGCGCGCATCGTAGACGACGCTATGGCCGCCGCTCCCGAGGTGGCCGAGCACCTGATACCGGCCGTCCACGAGCGCGCCGACCTCGAGCAATCCATCGCGAGCGGGCATCTCCTGATCTCTTACCGCCGAACGCCGCCGGAGTGGATCGTGAACGCCGCTGCCGGTCCAGGTTGATCGCTCGCGCCGCCTCGAGGTCGGCTGAAGCGACGCGAGGCAGGCCGGGGCCGGTCGGGTGTCGGGTCGACGCGAGTCCCACCTCTACCGGCCTTCCCGTGGTGTCGTGCGCTCGGCTGCCTTCGCTGGCGTGATGCAGGCAACCAGATCGCCTCGGCTTGAGCGCGTGGTGCGGGAGGAAGAGGTCTGATACCCTCGCGCTTGATGGGCAATGCCCCGCACTCCGGCAGCATGCCGCCACCTTCGAGTGGTCGGGGCCAAGGAGCCCTCCTCTACGCCGTCGACGATGAGGAGCTCAACCTGGACCTCATGGATCGGGCGCTCCGCTCCGGCTACCAGGTCCGCACCTTCGGGGACCCTCGCCGCGCGCTGGCGGCCGCGGTGAAGGAGCCGCCCGCCGTGGTCGTCGCCGACTACCGGATGCCTCATTTCAGCGGGCTCGCGCTGCTGCGCGAGCTGCGCCGGCAGGGGCTGAGCTACGTCCCGGTGCTGGTCTGCGCCCCGACGGACGTCGAGCAGATCCAGAAGATCTCCCGGGAGAGCGCGGCCTTCCGGATCATCACGAAGCCCTGGATCGCCTCGGATCTGCGCCGCCAGGTCGACCTGGCGGTGAGCCTCCACCAGCTCCAGGTCGCTCGGAACCACCGCTGAGCCGGGGGCGCCCCGTGGCGTTGCGCTGCGCTGTCCAGGGCGACGCGACCGGATCGCCGCCGGGCGGCGCGGGAGCGTGCTCGCGGTGCGGGCGCGTCCGGTGGTGCCCTTGAGCGATCGCCTCCTCGACGTGGTCGCGCTCGAGCTGCCGCAGCGCTTCGGCGACCAGCAGGGCGCGCTCGCCGAGATCGACCGTCTCCTCGCCTCGTCCGCGCTTGCGGGGGCCGAGCTCGTGCTGCTGTCCGAGCTCATCCTCACGGGCTACGTCTCGCCGCGCGGCGACAGCGATCTGCGCCGCTTCGCGGAGCCGATCGACGGCGAGTCGGCGGCGCGGCTCGCCGAGCTCGCGCGAAGGTACGGGATCGCGCTGGCCGGCCCCCTCGTCGAGGCGAGCGGGGGCCGCTTCTACAACAGCTTGCTCGTCTTCGACGGCGACGGACGGCGCGTGGGCCATTACCGCAAGCGTCATCCGTGGTTCCCGGAGCGCTGGGCGGCGCCTGGAGATCTGGGGACCCCGGTCGTCGAGCTGCGCGGCATCAAGCTGACCGTCGCGATCTGCTTCGATGTTCACTTCCTCTCCGAAGACGCGGGCGACGCGCTCGACGAGGCCGATCTGCTGCTCTTCCCCACGGCGTGGGTCGATTCGCCCGGGGAAGGGGACATGCGCGCCGACCTCCTGCCCGCGCTCGCCCGGCGCCATCGCATCTCGATCGTGAACGCCAACTGGGGGCCGTCCCGCCCTGCGCTCGAAGGCCAGGGCGGCTCGCGCATCCTCGACGCGCAAGGGCGGTCGGTCGCGGCGGCGCCGCCCGGCCCGGGGCCGAGCGCGGTGCGCGCCACCTTGCGCTTCGCGCGAGACCGGCGCGGTACCTGAGGGGGAGCGGGGAGCGCCAGCGCGCCCTCCCGGGGAGGATCGAACGCTCGATCGCGCTCGGGCAAAGGATCGCGTTGCCCCGCGCGGGCGCGGCGCAGCCGGGGCGCCCGCGTGGCTCCCTCGATCGCGCTCAGGTGAAGGGGAGCCGGGTCAGATCGACGTTGCCTCCGCTCAGAATGACCCCGATCCGCGCTCCCTGAACCGAGCGCCGCAGGACCGCCGCCACCGCGACGGCCGCGCTCGGCTCGATGACGAGCTTCATCCGCTCCCAGACGACGCGCATCCCCTTGACGATGTCCTCTTCGCTCACGGTGACGATCTCGACCCCGCGCTCGCGCAGGATCGCGAAGGTGAGCTCGCCGAGCGAGCTGCGGAGGCCGTCGGCGATCGTGACCGGGTCGTTCGAGGGGAGGATCCTCCCTTCGCGCATCGATCGCGCGGCGTCGTCCGCGGCCTCGGGCTCGGCGCCGATCGTGCGCGCGCGCGACAGCGAGCCGGTGGCGATGGCCGTCCCGGAGAGCAGCCCGCCGCCGCTCACGGGCGCGACAACGGCGTCGAGATCGTCCACCTGGGCCGCGAGCTCCAGCGCGGCCGTGCCCTGGCCGGCGATGACGCGCGCGTCGTTGTACGGATGGACGAGGATCGCGCCCGTCTCGGACATCACGCGGGCGATCGTCTCCTCGCGTGACCGAAGCGTGGGGGCGCAGCCCACGACCCGGGCGCCGTAGCCCTCCACGGCGGCGCGCTTCACGGCCGGCGCGTTCTCGGGCATCACGATGTACGCGGCGACCCCGCGGATGCGGGCAGCGAGCGCGAGCGCGGCGGCATGGTTGCCCGAGGAGTGGGTGGCGACGCCGCGCCGCGCCTCCTCGTCCGAGAGGGACAGCACCGCATTGCACGCGCCGCGGAACTTGAACGCGCCGACCCGCTGCAGGTTCTCGCACTTGAAGAAGACGCGCGCCCCCGCGATGCCGTCGATCGTCCGGCTGGTCATGACGGGCGTCACGTGGGCGTGCGGCGCGATGCGCACGGCGGCGCCGCGGATGTCCTCGACGGTAGGCAAACGGCTCATGGGACGATCATCGGAGCGCGGTCCCGGCCCGGCGTCCACCGCGAGCGCCGAGCGCCCGGGCGCTGCCGTCGCGGCGCTGCTTCAGAACAGGTCGGCCGCGATGCCGTCGGCGAAGACCCAGGCGGCTCGCGGGACGCGGACCCGCCCGCCGGCCACCTCCAGGCGGCCGGCGCGCTCGAGCCGCTCCGCGGCCCGCCGCCGCGAGGGCGGCCACGCCGGCATCCCGAGCGCCGCCGCAGCGGCCTCGAGATCGAGCCCCTCGCGCAGCCGCAGCCCGAGCATGATCCGCTCGGACAGCCGCGTCTCCGGCTCGAGCCGCTCCTCGCTCTCCACGGCGATCGCCTCGTCGCCATCGGCCATCGCAGCCATGTACCGTTCCGGACTCACGATGTTCCGGTACCGGACCGCGAACGCTCCTCCATGGCCCTCCGCGCCGCCCGAGCGCAGGCCCCAGCGCGGATCCGGTCGCGACACCGTCCCGTAGGCCGCGCACCCGAGCCCGACGTAGTCGATGCCTTGCCAGTAACCGAGGTTGTGGCGCGCCTCGTGGCCCGGCCTCGCGTAGTTCGACACCTCGTAGTGGGCGAGCCCCTCTGCCTCGAGGGCCTCGTCGATGGCGAAGAACGTGTCCGCCACTCCATCGTCTCCGGCGAGCGGCAGGCGACCGCGCCGCGCGAGCTCTCCAAACGAGGTGCCGGGCTCGACCGTCAGGCTGTACGCCGAGATATGGGTCACCCCCGTCGAGGCCACGGCGCGCGCCTCGGCGGCGGCGTGCTCGGGGCGTTGCTCCCGCGCCGCTTCGGCCGTTCCGACCGCGACACCGTAGATGAGATCGCCGCTCACGCGCGGCATCCCGGACCGGAGCGCCGCCGAGAGCGCGCCGAGACCGCCCTCTGGGTCGTGCAGGCGCCCGAGGAACCGGAGGCGCTCGACGTCGAGGCCCTGAACTCCGATGCTGAGCCGGTTCACTCCGATCGCTCGGAACGCTCGGGCCCGCTGCTCATCGAGCGACGTCGGGTTGCACTCTGCGGTCACCTCCAGGTCCGGCGAGAGCCGGCCGGCGGCCGCGGTGATGGCCGACAGCACCCTGCCCATCTCGTTCGGCTCCCACAGGGACGGCGTCCCGCCGCCGAAGAAGATGCTCCGGAGCTCGCGCTCGCCCAGCACATCCTCCCGCTTCCGGAGCTCGGCCAGCACGGCGTCGGCATAGCCGCGGTGGTCGATCGCCTCCCGCGCCTTCGCGAAAGACACGAAGTCGCAGTAGGGACACTTCTTGAGGCACCAGGGGAAGTGGACGTAGACGGTGATCGGCTCCATGGTTTTCATGAATCCGCGACAACCTTCGACCCGACGCAGGCGGGCGAAGCGGAAACTCCGAGATGAATCGAGATGAACGGAGAGGAGGACGAGGACGCGTGCAACACGTATGAGGACGACGAGAACGACGAGAACGACGAGGGCGCGCGGCGGAGCGCGCGTGCCCTGCGCCGGGCAGCGCGCGCGCCGCGCATGGTGACACAATTGCGGGGTCTAGATCGCGGTGTTAGCGTGCGAAAGGGAGGGGGCGCATTGCGCCCACCGAACTCTTCATGCTGACGTTGACGGAGCTTGTCGATCGCGTTCGGACCTACCAGCCGGCTGCAGACGTCGATCTCATCGCCCGGGCCTACGCCTACAGCTCTGACGCTCACAAGGGGCAGACCCGCAAGAGCGGCGACCCTTACTTTTCCCACCCGGCGAGCGTCGCCGCGATCATCACCGAGCTCAAGCTGGACACGGCGAGCGTCTGCGCCGGGCTCTTGCACGACGTCGTGGAGGACACGCTCGCGACGACCACCGACATCGAGAACAGCTTCGGCCAGGAGGTGGCGTTCCTCGTCGACGGCGTGACGAAGCTCTCGAAGATCAACTTCGCTTCCAAGGAAGATCGGCAAGCCGAGAACTTCCGCAAGATGCTGGTGGCGATGGCGCGGGATATCCGCGTGCTCCTCGTGAAGCTGTGCGACCGCCTCGACAACATGCGGACGCTCGAGTTCATGAAGCCCGAGGCGCAGGACCGGATCGCCCGGGAGACGATGGAGATCTACGCGCCGCTCGCGAACCGCCTCGGCATCGCGCGCTTCAAGAGCGAGCTCGAGGACCTGTCGTTCAGGTACATCGAGCCCGAGGCTTGGTCGGACCTCTCGCAGAAGGTCAAGACGACCGCGAAGGAGCGGGACAAGTACATCCACGAGGTCTCGAAGGTGCTCGCGGGCAAGCTCGCGGAGCAGGGCTTCGCGGTCGACGTCACCGGCCGCGCGAAGCACCTCTACTCGATCTGGCGCAAAATGCAGGCGCAGCAGTGCGATTTCGATCAGGTCTACGACGTCATCGCGTTCCGCGTCCTCGTCGAGTCGGTGGCGGACTGCTACGCGACGCTCGGCGTGATCCACTCGCAGTGGACCCCGGTCCCCGGCCGCTTCAAGGACTACGTCGCGCTGCCCAAGCCGAACATGTACCAGTCGCTGCACACGACGGTCATCGGACCCGGGCGCGAGCGGATCGAGATCCAGATCCGCACCCACGAGATGCACCGCGTCGCGGAGCAGGGCATCGCGGCGCACTGGAAGTACAAGGAGAACAACTCCGGCGGCATCGACCCGAAGGACGCCGCGCGGTTCGGCTGGCTCCGCCAGCTGATGGAGTTCCAGAAGGAGCTCAAGGATCCGGCCGAGTTCCTGGAGAGCGTCAAGGTCGACCTGTTCCAGGACGAGGTGTACGTCTTCACGCCGAAGGGCGACGTGCGCGTCTTCCCCCGCGGATCGACGCCCATCGACTTTGCCTACGCGATCCATACGCAGGTCGGAGAGCACTGCTCCGGGGCGCGGGTCAACGGCGCCATCGTCCCGCTCCGATCGAAGCTCCGGAACGGCGATGTGGTCGAGGTGATGACCAACCCGAGCCAGCACCCTTCGAAGGACTGGCTCGATTACGTCTCGACCAGCCGCGCGCGCTCGAAGATCCGAAACTTCCTGCGCACGGAGCAGCGGGAGAAGTCGCTCAAGCTCGGTCGCGAGCTCCTCGAGAAGGAGATGCACCAGCGGAGCATGAGCCTGAGTCGCCTCACGAAGAACGAGGGCGAGCTGCGCAAGGTCATGGAGCGCTTCGGGGTCGCCTCGGCCGACGAGCTCTTCATCTCGGTCGGCTACGGCAAGGTGAGCGTCCGCGCTGTGTGCGAGTTCCTCGCGCCCACGCCCAAGGAGAACGAGAAGGGCACGCCGACCCCGCCGCCCGAGTCGATCAAGGAGGGGCGCATCGAGTCGCTCGTCCGCAAGGTCACCGGGCGCGACAGCCACGGCATCCGGCTGAACGGCATCGACGACGTCCTCGTCCGCTACACGAAGTGCTGTAACCCGCTCCCAGGCGACGAGATCGTCGGCTTCATCACGCGCGGCCGCGGCATCACCGTCCACCGCCGCAACTGCGCCAAGGCGTTCGACACGGACCCGGAGCGCCGCGTGGAGATCTCCTGGGACGCGCGCGCGAAGATCAACCGCCCCGTGCAGATCAAGGTGATGACGGCGAACCGGCCGGGCATCCTCGCGACGGTCGGCCATACGTTCCACGAGCAGGGCATCAACATCAGCGAGGCGACCTGTCGGGCGGGCGACGACGGCCGGGCGATGAACACGTTCACGTTCCTGTGTTCCGACCTCGCGCAGCTGAAGAGCGTGATCCGGCGCCTGCAGCGGATCCCCGGCGTGATGGCCGTCGAGCGGACCTGAGCGGTGGACCTCAGCGGCCGCGGCGAGCGCGCGCCGCGCTGCTCGTCCTGGGCGGCGCGCCCGCGGCGCTCGGTCCGGCCTCCGCCAGGGCGCGGGTGAGCGGACGGCCGAGGTCGCCACTCGGCTCGTGTCGCGCAGCGATCTCCTGCACCTTGCGGACGAGCCGGGTCACGTCGTTGTGGCGGACCGGGGATCCAGCGGAGGCGCGGTCACAAAAGAACGTGCGGCACCCGAGGGGCCTCGCGGCGTAGATCGCGCAGCGGCCGGCGTCGGTGAGCATCGGGCACCGCCGCTCCGACGCCTGCGGCAGCGCGCGTCGCCGGCTCGGGCCGCCGGCAGACACCCCCGGCTCGGGCGGCCCCGCCCCGTCTGCCCGCACGATCCCTTCGAGCGCTCGGCGGCCCCCGCGAGCCGCGATCGCGCGCCGGACGGCAGCGAGCTCGACGGACGTCACGTACGGCTCGCGGCCCGTGATGCCGAACCGACAGCACTCGGTCGAGGCCTCGCACGTCCAGCCGCTGAAGACCTCTTCCGCCTCGCGGTACACGGCCGCGAGCTCGGTGAGCAGATCGGCTTCACGGACGGGTGGATCGAGGGGCGTGGATCGACGCATTCGTTCGGAGGCGCTCTCGTGGTGATAGGACGTACTGCCAGCCCGAAGCGGCTGCGGCGCAAGGGGTGGGGGAGCAGGGCGGAGCTCCAAGAGGCGACCCTAGTTCCACGCGGCGCCGCTGCGAAGCGGCAATCCGCGATCATGACGCGCGCTCTGACGCGGGGCACCAGCGCCGTCCGTTCTGGAGCGAGCCGCCGCTGTGACCGCGGGGGCGTCGGCGCTGTTCCCTGTTCCGGATGCTGCGATGCCGCGCGCTGGGCGGCGAGCGCGCACGCGCTATTCTCGCGGTGGATGCCGGTGCTGCGCCCGAAGCTTCGAGCTCTAGAGATCGTCGTCATCCAGGATGAGCGCCATGGCCGCGCGTTGATGCTGCGCGACACCGAGGGCATCGCGCCGGCTCCTGTCGTCGTTCCTGGCGCGAGCGCTGCCGTGCTCGCGCGCTTCGACGGGAGGCGATCGATCGACGAGATCGCGCGTGACGCCGCCCGGTCGACGGGCCAGCCCGTGGACGCCGCCCATGTGTCGCAGCTGGCCGACGAGCTGGAACGCGCGTGGATGCTCGACAGCCCGCGATTCCACGCGCGCCGGCGGAGCGTCGTGCAATCGTTCGACGCGGCGCCGATCAGGATGGCCGCGCACGCGGGCGGCGCGTACCACGGTGATCGGCGGAAGCTCGCCGACTTCATCGAGCGAAAGTGCCTCCAGGTCGCGCGGCCGCAGGGCGGAGCGACGCGCGCCGTAGCATCGCAAAGCGCGCCGACGCGCATGGTCGGGCTCTGCGCGCCGCACATGGATCTCTGGCGGGCCGCGACGGGCTACGGGCACGCCTACGCAGCGCTGGAGCAGGCGCTGGCAGGCCCAGGGCTCGAGAACGTCGATACGTTCGTTCTGCTCGGGACGTCGCACGCCGCGATGCGCCGTCCGTACGCCGTGTGCGAGAAGACGTTCGCGACGCCGCTCGGTCCTCTCGAGCCAGATCGAGAGATGATCGCGGAGCTCGCGGCGGCGAGCCGCTTCGACGTGCGCGAGGACCAGTACCTCCACAAGAACGAGCACTCGATCGAGTTTCAGGCCGTGTTCGTGCGGCACCTCCTCGGCGGCCGCGCGGCGTCGATCGTGCCCATCCTCTGCGGCCTCTCGGAGTGTCAGGCGCGGCGTCGCGACCCCGCGCAAGACGATGGGGCCGAGTCGTTCCTGATGGCGCTCGGCGACGCCCTGGCGAAGCGTCCCGGTCGCGTCCTCGTCATCGCAGGAGCGGACCTCGCCCACGTCGGCCCGCGCTTCGGTGATCCTGCGCCCCTCGACGAGCGCCAGCGGACGGCGCTGCGCGACCGCGACCTCGCCTCGATCGAGCGCGCGACGTCGATCGATGCGCCGGGCTTCTTCGTCGACGTCGCCCGGGACCTCGCCAGCCGTCGCGTCTGCGGCCTCGGCCCCATCTACACGTTGCTCCGCGCGCTCCCGCCGTCATCGCGCGGCGAGATGCTGCACTACGAGCAGTGCGTCGACCCCGAGGAGGGATCGATCGTCAGCCATACGTCTCTCGGATTCTACGGTTGAAGATCCGCGCCTGGGCGTCCGCCTGGCGCGCGCTGGCGTTTCATCACGAAGCGCGCCGAGAGCCCCCTTGGCGATGACGCCACGCGAGGCTCACGGGCCGTGTGATGGGCGTCAGCTCAGCCGCGCGGGACCCTGCGGCGCGCGATGTCGAGGCCGAGCCGGTCGGCCTCGCGGTAGATCGCCTGCCGCGACATGCCCAGGGCACGCGCAGCCGACGCGACGGAGCCGTTGGCCCGGGCGAGGGCGTCCTCGAGGCGGGCGCGCGCGAGCGACGGATCCGTCGCGGGCGGGAGGTTCGGCTTGATGCGCGGGCCGCGTGCGAGCGATCCCGCGATCGGCGTGACGGAGAGCGGACCGTCCGGCGAAGCCTGGGCTGCGGTCACGATGGCGGACTCGAGCTGCGGCACGCCGCCCGGCCAGCCGGCGCGGACGAGCGCCTCCAGGAGCTGCGGGGTGAAGCGATCGAGTCCGATCGCGTTGCGCTCCGCGATGTCGCGCACGATGAGCGGAACGTCCTCGCGCCGCATCTCGAGCGTCGGGATCGTGATCCGCTTGCCGGAGAAGAGCGAAGCGAACCACGGCGCCACGCGCCCGTCGCCGGCGGCGCGGTCGAGCGGCTGTCCGGTCGTCGCGATGATGCTGACGCCGTTCGAGCGGCCGACCGAGTGCGCGATCTCCAGCTGCTGCGGGCGCGGCAGGCGATCGGCATCAAGGACGAGCCATGTCATCGGTCGCGCGCCCGGCGGAATGACCGGCTTCGTCTCGGCGCTGCCGTCGACGACCAGCGTCTCACCCAGGCCCTCGCGCACCGCAGCCGCGAGGCGAGCCAGCGTCCGCTTCCCGACCCCGGGCGCGCCCTCGATGCAGACGCTGGAGCCCGACTGAACCAGCTTCATCACCGGATCGATCCAGTCCTTGCGCTGCTTCGAGCCGAACACCAGCGGCCCCAGCCGAGACGGCGCGCCGTCGTACAGCGCGAGGTGCCGCTCGACGAAGACCGCGAGCTGATGCCCGAGGCGCACCACGTCGCCGTGCATCACGCCGATGCGCCGGGCGCGGACGCCGTTTACCCACGTGCCGTCGTGGGTGTCCATGTCCTCGATGTAACAACCGTCGGAGCGGACGCTGATCTTCGCGTGCTCCGGCGCGATCCCCTGGCCCTCGATGCGGCCGTCGCGCGCGGCGCTGCCGATCACGGCGCCGTCCATGAGGCTCACGATCCGCGGCGGAGCGTCGAGCCCGATCAGGACGAGCCCCCACCCGCCGTCGTCATCCTGTCGCTTGGCGTGGACTCCGGACCGGTACTCTTTCTGAAGGACCGGCGCCGTTGTCTCCGCAACGTCCACTCGCAAAGCAGTCTGTTCGTTCATGCTCCCCCCAAGTCCAAAGGACCTGCCTGGTCGACCCAGGCCAACCAAGAGCGCGCCGAGTGGCGGGCACCCTTATGATGTAAGAGCCCCCCACACGGTGCCGCTGTCGCGAACGCGAAGGCTTTTGTGAGCGGCACCGTGCGCGGTGCTGCTTGGCGAGCCCCCTCGCTCGCAATGGCCACACAATACTCGACCAGAGCGGCCGTGCAACCTGCCGGCGACGGAAGTTTTGAGGTTTTGTTGTTGAGAGCTTGACTCTCACCACGCCGATTGGTACTCATCCGCCACGCATCGACGGAGCGAACCTCCGGTGATGACCCGGCGCGAATCAGGATTTTTCTGACAAACGCCTTGAGATGTGGTTTCCTGAATTAAGTGATTGACATCTGCGGGAGTAACTCAGTGGTAGAGTGCAACCTTGCCAAGGTTGACGTCGCGGGTTCAAATCCCGTCTCCCGCTCCACGACATAGGCTCTGCGACAGCGAGCAGACCCTGCGAGGCCGGTGTGACCCACCGGCCTCTGTGTTTTGTTCAACGTTTCGCTCAACGTTTCGCTCAACCGCTCGGCGCGGCGGCGTCCTGGGAACGCACGGGGCGATGCGCCGATCGGTACGCCAGGCGGCGGGCCTGTGATACGAGGATTCGCCTCATGTCCGCTCCGCTCCACGAGCGCCTGCGCCTGCTTGCCCATAGCCTCGAGCGGCAGTTCCTAGGCAAGGACGAGATCATCCGCCTGCTCATGATCGCGGTCGTCGCGGGCGAGCACTGCGTGCTGCTCGGCCCGCCGGGGACCGCGAAGAGCGCGCTCATCCGCACGCTCGCCGAGCTGATGCAGGCCCGGTACTTCGAGTACCTCCTCACGCGTTTCACCGAGCCGAACGAGATCTTCGGCCCGGTCGATATCGGTGCTTTTCGCGAGGGCGTCTACCGCCGGAACACCTCGGGGATGCTCCCCGAGGCGGAGATCGTGTTCCTCGACGAGGTCTTCAAGTCGAACAGCGCCATCCTGAACGCGCTGCTCACGCTGCTGAACGAGCGCAAGTTCGCGAGCGGCGGCCAGGTGCTCCGCTGCCCGCTCATCAGCGTCTTCGCGGCCTCGAACGAGGTGCCCGGCGACGAGACGCTGACCGCGATCTTCGACCGCTTCCTCCTGCGGGTGCAGTCCGACAACCTCGACGCCTACCACTTCAGCGAGCTGCTCCAGCGCGGCATCCAGCAGGAGATCCGGCACATGGCCGGCGAGCCGCTCCGCCCGCTCGTCGCGGCGCGCGAGCTCGCCGAGCTCGGCCGAGGGTTCGGCGCGCGGATGAACTTCGGAGATGCATTCCTATCGGCCTACAAGGGGCTGGTGTTCCAGATCCGCGCCGAAGGGATATCGCTCTCGGATCGCCGTGTCGTGAAGATGCTCAAGCTCTTCGCGGCGAGCGCGTACCTCGATGGCCGCCAGACGACCGACGCGAGCGACTTCTTCGTGCTCAAGCACATCTGGAACAACCAGGATCAGGCGGCGATCCTCGAGGGCATCGTGCAGCCGGTGCTCGAGGCCTTCTTTCGTGAGCACCCGGATCGCCGCCGCGTCGGCGCGCTCGGCGTCGGCGTGGAGGCGCTCGCCGCGGAGATCGATCGGATCCGGCAGATCCTCACGGGCGGCGCCTCGCTGGGTGACGTCCAGCTGTTCAGTCAGCTGAAGGCGCTCGGCGAGATCAAACAGGCGCTCGCCGGCATCAACGACGCTCGCGCCCGCGAGCTCGAGGCGCGCGTGTCTCAGCTGCTCGAGGCTTCGTTTCGGAGCGGGCGCTTCGCGCAGATCTAGCCGCGCCCGGTCCGGGCGCGGCCGGCGCGGCGACGTCTGTCCTGGAGCGGGCCGTACGCCCAGCCGGGGTCCGGGCGGGCGTGCCCGGGGCGGCATCGGTCCTGGAGCGAGCCGTACGCCCAGCCGGGGTCCGGGCGGGCGTGCTCGTGACGGCGTCGGTCCTGGAGCGAGCCATCCGCCCGGTCGCGCTCTGCCCAGGTGCGCTCGGGACGTCGGCGTTCGCTCTTGAGCGAACCCTCGGCTGCGCCGGTCCTCGGCTGCGGGCGGCTGCACCAGCGGCCTCCGGCGCAGGCCGAGGTGACGCCTTCGCGTCCGACCGGGCCGAGCTGGCCTTGCGGCGGTAGTCGACCGGACCTGACGACGCGCCCATCATCGCGCCTCGGATCCGCTTGGGCACGCCGAACGCCTCGCGGATGTGGAGGAGCTCATCCACCGTCAAGGCGCGCCACTCTCCCGGCCGGAGGCCTTCCGAGCTCACGCCGGCGAACGTCGTGCGCGCCAGGCGCATCACGGGCCAGCCGGTCGCCTCGCCCATGCGCCGGATCTGCTGGTTGCGGCCCTCGCGGAGGGTCACCTCGAGCCACGTCTTGTCGCCCTCGTGGCGGAGCAGCCGCGCCTCGGCCGGCAGCGTGACGCCGTCCTCGAGGCGGATCCCCTCGCGCCACGGCGTGAGGTCGTCGTCGCTCATGACGCCCTGCACCTTCAGCACGTAGGTCTTCGGCACGCCGCCGCGCGGATGGAGCAGCGCGTTGGCGAAGTCGCCGTCGTTCGTCATGAGGAGGATGCCGCTCGTCGCGAAGTCGAGCCGACCCACGGGGTAGAGCCGCGCGCCCGTGCCGCGCACGTGGTCGGCGACCGTCGGCCGCCCCTCGGGATCGCGCATTGTCGAGACGACGTTCCGTGGCTTGTGCAGCGCGACATAGACCGGCGCCTCGGAGACGAGGCGCTTGCCGTCCACCTCGATGCGGTCCTTCTGCCGGTCGGCCTTCAAGCCGAGCTCGGTCACGACGCGCCCGTTCACGCGCACCCGCCCGGCGAGGATGAGCTCCTCGGATGCGCGGCGCGAGGCGACGCCGGCGCGCGCGATGATCTTCTGCAGACGTTCTTCCATGGTGTGTGCTCGGGACCTACGCCGACGCGGTGGTGTCGGCCGACGGCACTGATAAGCACGCCCCTCGCGCCGCGTCGACCGACCTGGGCGGTGCGCTGCCGGGATCCGAGGCCGACGCCGGTGCGCCTGCACGCCTGCCCCGGCGAGCGCCGGCTGTGGCAAGAGCACCCGGGCGCGCTCGCGCCGTCAGGGCAGGGGGCGAAATCGACCTCCGCTCGGCTCGAAGGAGGCGCGCTCTATTTCTTCTTGTCGCCGGAGGGCGCCGCGCTCCCGCTGTCGTCCACGGCCTCGTTCGCCTTGTCCGCGGCGGCCTGATCTTCTGCAGCCTTCTTCGCGGCTGCAGCGGCGGCCTCGTCCTCTTTCTTGCGCTCGTCGTCCTCGAGGCGGCGCTTCAGCTCGTTGTCGTGATCCCACCGATCGACCCGCTCGTCGGCGTCGATGTCCACGCCCATGCGCTCGAGCCGGCCCATGCGGTAGATCTCCCAGACGTCCGGCTTGCCGTCGCGGTTCGTGTCGCGCTTGATGCGCGCGAGCTTGCCGCCGCTGTAGTACTTCCACTCGTCGGGGTTGCCGTCGTGATCGGAGTCGACCCTCACCTCGGCCAGCCTTCCGCCGGCGAACGTGAGCCATGTGTCGATACGGCCGTCGTAGTTCGAGTCGGACTCCTCGTGAAGGCTCTCGCCCTTGTCGTTGTACTTGCGGACGACGTCCTTCACCCCGTCGAAGTTGGTGTCGATCTCGCGGCAGACGAGCGCCCTGTGACGGTCTTCGCCCGTGCCCACGATCTGCCAGACGCGCCTCACGTTGGGCTGGATCGCGCCTGGCCCGGCGGTCTCGCTCGTCTCGCGATCTTCTTTGCCCTTCCAGTCGCACATCGAGCGATCGTCGATGCTGCCGTCGGCGTTGCGAGCCGTCTCGACCTTCGGCGCCTTCGCGCCCTCGAACCCTGGATCCGAGCTGCACGCCGCGCCGAGCAGGCTGAGCGTGGCCAGCGCGATGAGCGCTTGTGTCCTCATGTCACGGTCCCTTCTTGGCGGCCGGCTGGCCGGGCGCGGAGCCCGCGGGCGCGGCGCTCGCCGCCGTGGCCGCGCCCGCAGCCGGGGCCGATGTGGGCGCGGGGGTCGCCGATGCAGGCGCGCCCGCGGCGGGGGTCGCTGTGGGCGCGGCGCCCGGCGCCCCGGCGGCCGCGGGCTGCCCTGCTCCCGCCCCTCCCTCCGGGGGCGCGGCGCCGCCCGGCGGGGTCATGGGCGCTTTCGGCGCGCCGTACGACTCGGCGCAGAGATCGACCACGCTTCCGGGATCGGCCTTGCCGTCGGCGTTCTGATCGCTCGCCACGACCGCGCACTTCGCGTCGTTCGGGTTGTTGAACTGCCACCACTGGTCGATGATCCCATCGCCGTCGGAGTCGCGTTCGCGGCGCACGAGGCGCTGACCCTCGTAGTAGTCCCAGGTGTCGAGCTTGTCGTCGAAGTTGGTCTCGCGCTCCTTCAACACGACGGCGCCGCGCTCGTAGTGCGCGATCTCGTCGGCCCGCCCGTCGCGGTCGAAGTCCGATTCGCGGCGCCGTTCCACCCCGTTGACGTCGTAGTAGATGAAGGCGTCGATCGAGCCGTCCAGGTTCAGGTCGACGACCCGACAGACCTCCCGACCGTCCTTCTTCACGTGGATGATGTCGGGTATCCGGTCGCCGTTCACATCGACCTTCTCCGCAGAGGCGGAGTCCTTGTCGCAGGGCTCGTGGACGACCGCCGTGTCCCGTTCGCTGGTGGAGCCCTTCGCGCTCGAGGGCTCCGGCGTCGAGGACGCGCAGGCAGCGACGGAGATGGTCATCAGGGCCACGAGCGAGCACCTGGGCGACGGCCAGGTGAGCGGGAATCGCGTCATCAAGAGATTCCTCCGGCCAGCCCGGAACCCTCGGGACAGAAGCTCGACGCGCCGGGCGAGCCGTCCCGACGCGGACCAGCTTCGGCCGCAGTCTAGACCGCGGCCCGCGCGCACATCAAGAAGCCCGCCCGGCGCGACGCGACGGACACGACGAACGCGACCCACAACCCAGCCCGAGCCGATCCCCGAACCCCGGCGAGCGCGGTGGCGCCATTCCGATTGACATCATACGTACCGGCATCTAGGGTAACGTCTTGTCAGTCGTCCCCTTCGAGACTGGCGGGTTACCCTCCCGGGCGTGACATGTCGCGGAAGAAAGTCTCGACGACCATCTACATCACGCCCGAGCAGGCCGAGCGGCTGAAGATCCTGCACGAACGCACCAAGGTCCCGATCGCCGTCTACATCCGCGAAGGGATAGATATGGTCCTCAAGCACTACGAGCACGTGCTGCCAGGGCAGATGTCCCTGGAGAGCCCGCCGGTCGCCGCGCCGCCGATCCCGAAGAAATGACCGGCGCCGGGGGCCGCGAGGCTCTGGGCCTGGGAGGCAGGACGCCTGGGCGCCGGTCGCTCGGGGTGGATAGCTTCGCGGCGCGGGTCGCGCTAGGAGCAGGCACGCCGCGGTCCACCATTTCCCTCGGCGCTCGTAGAGCCGCGCGCAGCGGCTCGCTCCCCGGAGGGGCGCGGACGTTCCAGTCCGCTCCCTCCCATCTCGGTCGAGGCCGCGCGCTGCGGCCGCCAACGCTGGTCAGGTCGCCGCGCCCTGAAGCTCGCTATGCCCGTTGATTCCAAGCTCATCCGCAACTTCTCGATCATCGCCCACATCGACCACGGCAAGTCCACGCTCGCCGACCGCATCCTCGACGTGACCGGGGCGCTCACCGCCCGCGAGCAGAAGGAGCAGTTCCTCGACAAGATGGACATCGAGCGCGAGCGGGGGATCACGATCAAGGCCCAGACCGTTCGCCTGGACTACACCGCCAAGGACGGGCAGACGTACCGGCTGCACCTCATCGACACGCCCGGGCACGTCGACTTCAACTACGAGGTCTCGCGCAGCCTCCAGGCGTGCGAGGGCGCGCTGCTCGTCGTCGACGCCACCCAGGGCGTCGAGGCGCAGACCCTCGCGA
Organism: Sorangium sp. So ce693; assembly: GCF_051521375.1. NCBI lineage: Bacteria > Pseudomonadati > Myxococcota > Polyangiales > Polyangiaceae > Sorangium > Sorangium sp. So ce693. Next base: position 5,769,883 of record NZ_CP150347.1, on the reverse strand, counting down.
ACGTCTTCCTCGCCCTGGACAACAACCTCGCGATCATCCCGGTCCTCAACAAGATCGACCTCCCCTCGGCCGACGTCGAGCGGACGACGCGCGAGATCGAGGACGTCATCGGCCTCGACTGCTCCGGCGCCATCCCCGCCAGCGCCAAGACGGGGATCGGCATCGCGGAGATCCTCGAGGCGGTGGTCGAGCGCATCCCGGCGCCGAAGGGCGACCTGAACGCGGCGCCCCGCGCCCTCATCTTCGACAGCTGGTACGACAGCTACCGCGGCGCGGTCGTGATGGTGCGCGTCGTCGACGGCATCATCAGGAAGGGCCAGAAGGTCCGCTTCATGGCGACCGGCCGCGACTACGAGGTCACGGAGATGGGCGTGTTCACGCCCCACGCGACCGCCATCACCGAGCTCGGGCCGGGGGAGGTCGGCTTCCTCGTCGGCAACATCAAGAGCGTCGTCGACACGAAGATCGGCGACACGGTGACCGACGCCGTCCACCCCGCGACGACGCCGCTGCCCGGCTTCAAGGAGGTCAAGCCGATGGTCTTCGCCGGGATCTTCCCGACGGACTCGGCCCAGTACGAGGACCTCCGCGACGCCCTGTCGAAGCTCCACATGAACGACGCCGCGTTCGTCTTCGAGCCCGACACCTCCGAGGCGCTCGGCTTCGGCTTCCGGTGCGGCTTCCTCGGCCTGCTCCACATGGAGATCATCCAGGAGCGGCTGGAGCGCGAGTACAACCTCGACCTCATCACGACCGCGCCGAGCGTCGTCTACCACTGCTACCTGAACGACGGCTCGATGAAGTCGATCGAGAACCCCGCGAAGCTCCCGCCGCCGAACCTCACCGATCGCATCGAGGAGCCGATCTTCCGGATGACCGTCCACGTGCCCTCGGCGTACGTGGGCGCGGTCCTCGCCCTGTGCCAGGAGCGGCGCGGGGAGCAGAAGTCGATCCAGTACGCCTCGTCCGACCGCGTGATCATCACCTACGACATGCCCCTCAGCGAGGTGCTCTTCGACTTCCACGACAAGCTGAAGAGCGTGTCGCGCGGCTACGCGTCGATGGACTACGAGCTCGTCGGGTACCGCGCCGACGATCTCATCAAGCTGGACATGCTGGTGAACGGCGACCCGCTCGACGCCCTCAGCGTCATCGTGCACCGCGACAAGGCGTACGCCCGGGGCCGGGACCTCGCGGTGAAGCTCAAGGACATCGTGCCGCGGCAGCAGTACGAGGTCGCGATCCAGGCGGCGATCGGGTCGAAGGTCATCGCGCGGACGACCGTGAAGGCGATGCGCAAGGACGTGACCGCCAAGTGCTACGGCGGCGACATCAGCCGTAAGCGCAAGCTCCTCGAGAAGCAGAAGGAGGGCAAGAAGCGGATGAAGATGGTCGGGAGCGTCGAGATCCCGCAGGAGGCGTTCCTCGCCATCCTGAAGATCGACTGAAGCGCGGGGGCGCTGGTCGCGGCGCGCCGCCCACGAGCGCCGCGCGGCCACGCGAGCGTGGCGGCGCGCGGCGCTCGCTCGTATAAGCCGCCCATGAAGCCCGCCCCCGTCCGGCCGCGCGAGCTCCGCGCGGCGACCCCTGCCTTCGCCCTCGCCCTCGCCGTCCTCGCGTGCGACGATCCGCGCGCCGCGGCGCCTCAAGCGGCCGCCTCGGCCTCCGCGCCGCCGGGCGCGGACAGCGCGGCGCCGGCCCCGAGCGCCGCGGCGACCCCCGCGGCCGCGGAGGCCGCGAAGCGCGATATGCCGCCGCGGCCGATCCCGATCGGGTCGAGCGGGCCGATCCAGCCGAGCGCGCCGCCGGAGCAGCAGATGATGGCGATCCAGTACACGCTCGCCATGGTGTCGCCGCGGTCGACCGACCCGCTCGTCGACAAGCCCTACCTCGAGGGCATCCTGCCGAAGCTCGCCGCGGCGGTGCGCACCGCCGACAAGGGCAAGACGCCGCCGAACCCCGTCAAGGCGACCAAGGGGAACAGGAAGATCGAGGTCGACATGGGCAAGGGGTGCACCGAGCGCACCCCGTCCAACCTGCTCGCGCAGCGGGCAGGCTCCTCCCTGAAGGAGGCGTACGACGCCGGGATCCTCGTCGTCTCCTGCCACGACGACCGGTGGGAGTGCCACCAGTCGACGCGGGATCCGAGCGACGTCTTGTGCCACGCAGCGCCGCGGCGCTGAGCGTGGTATGGGCTGCGCCTGCCATGCAGGAGACGCTTGCCTACTCGGTCCCCGGCGCCAACGCGCTCCCTCGAATGGGTCCGCTCGCCGAGATGCTCGTCGAGCTGAACCGCGAACGCCCGCCGCTCGCCCGGCTGCGCCACGACGCCACCGTCGCGTTCGGCCCGACGATGCGCGTCGAGCGCTTCGCCCTCGGGAACGGGCTCAAGGTGCTCGTGCTCGTCGACCCCTCGGCGCCCGTGGTCTGTCTGCAGACCTGGTTCGGCGTCGGCTCGCGCCATGAGCGCGTGGGCAAGACCGGCATCGCCCACCTCTTCGAGCACCTCATGTTCGGCGAGACGGAGAGCGTCGCCCACGGCGCGTTCGACCGGATGCTCGAGGAGGCCGGCGCCGAGACGAACGCGGCGACGTTCCTCGACTGGACCTACTACCACACGAACCTGCCGAAGGACGCGCTCGAGCTCACCCTCCGCCTCGAGGCGGAGCGCATGGCGCGGCTCGTCCTCCGCGATCCGCAGGTGTCGAGCGAGAAAGAGGTCGTCGCCAACGAGCGGAGGCAGCGGGTCGACGACGACGTCGACGGGGCGGTGAGCGAGCTGCTCTACAAGGAGGCGTTCACCGAGCACGCCTACGGGTGGCCGACCATCGGCTGGATGGAGGACATCAAGGGCTTCACGACCGAGGACTGCGTCGAGTTCTACCGGACGTACTACGCCCCCAACAACGCGGCGCTGGTCATCGTCGGCGACGTCGCGCTCGACGAGGCGCTGCGCGGGGTGCAGGACCACTACGGCGCGCAGGAGCCGTCGAAGATCCCGGTCGAAGAGGTGTGCCCCGAGCCGCCGCAGATCGCGGAGCGCCGCGCCGAGGTGGTGAAGCCGACCGCCACGCACAAGGTCGCGATCGGCTATCGCGCGCCGGCGCTCGGGGATTTCGACCACGCGCCCCTCGCCCTGCTGAACGAGATCCTCTTCTCCGGGCGGTCGTCGCGCGTGCACCGCGCGCTCGTCCAGGAGCAGGAGATCGCGAGCGAGATCCGGGGCTGGGTCGGCTCGTTCCGCGATCCTTCGCTCTATGACATCTACCTCTCGGCCCGCGGCGAGCACACCGGCGAGGCGCTGCTCGCGGCCCTCGAGCCGCTCCTCGAGGCGGTGCGCCGCGCGCCGGTCACCGAGGCGGAGCTCGATCGCGCGAAGGCGCGCATCGAGCTCTCGGTCCTGCAAGGGCTCGAGACCGTCGCCGGCAAGGCGGAGCAGATCGGCTTCTACGAGACGGTGCTCGGCGATCCCGCGTCCCTGTTCGAGCGGCTCGCCGCCTACCGGCGGGCGACCGTCGGGGACCTGCTGCGCGTGGCGCGGCGCTACCTGGTGACCTCGGCGCGGACGGTGATCCACGTGATCCCGGACGGGACGAGCGACGAGGACGACGAGGACGGGACCGACGCGGAGAGCGAGGAGGCATCGTGAGCCAGAGCGTGAAGAGCGGCCTCGCCTGGGGCGCCGAGGGGCAGGGCAGGGGAGCGACGGGCGGCCGCGTGGCGCCCCGCGAGGGCGCGGTGCTCGTGGAGACGAGCCACGCGCTCCCCATCGTCAGCATCGTGGTCGCGTTCCCCTCGGGCTCGGCGCACGATCCGGCCGGGCGCGAGGGGCTCGCGCGCATCACGGCGCGCATGCTCCGCCGCGGCGCGGAGGGCTACAGCGCGAACGAGATCGAGGAGACGATCGACGCGCTCGGCGGGGAGTTCGGCACCGACGTGGCGACGAGCGCGACGACGGTGCATTTCGAGGTGATCAAGCGCTCGCTCGATCGGTTCGTCGAGCTCGGGGCCACGCTCCTCGCCCGCCCGACGTTCTCGCCGCCGGAGCTCGCGCGGCTCCTCCGCGAGGCCGAGGCCGAGCTCATCGAGGCGCGCGACAGCGATCGCTCGCTCTGTAGCCGCGCCTTCCGGCGCACCCTGTTCGCCGGGCACCCCTACGGCCGCCGCACCGCGGGCACCATCCCGACGCTGCGGGAGATCACGCGCGACGAGGTCGCCGCGTTCTACGCGCGGCACTACACCCGGCGCAACGCGATCGTCGCCATCTCGGGGGACATCGAGCCCGGCGAGGCGCACGTGGTCGCCGAGCGCCTCCTGTCCGGCCTGCCCGAGGGCGAGGCGATCCCCGATCCGGTGACGGATCCCGGGGCGAGGCCGGGGCGTTGCCTCGTGTTCGTCGATAAACCCGAGCGGACGCAGACGCAGATGGTCATCGGCGGGCTCGGCACCGACGCCCACGACCCCGATCACATGGCGCTCCTGGTGGCGAACACCGCCTTCGGAGGCACCTTCTCGTCGCGGCTGATGCAGGAGGTGCGCGCGAAGCGTGGCTGGTCCTACGGCGCCTCGTCGCGCGCGGGCTTCGATCGGCACCGCGACGCGTTCACCATGTGGACAGCGCCCGCGGCGCAGGACGCCCCCGCCTGTCTCTCCCTGCAGCTCGGGTTGCTCGAGGCGCTGCGGCGCGACGGGATCACCGAGGACGAGCTCACGTTCGTGAAGCGCTACCTCGTCCGCTCGCACGCGTTCGAGATCGACACCGCGAGGAAGCGCGTGCACCAGAAGCTCGACGAGCTCCTGTACGATCTGCCGGAGGGGTACCACGAGACCTACCTGAAGCGGATCGAGGACGTCACGCTCGAGGAGGCGAACGCCGCCGTGCGGCGCCGGATCTCCGAGGACGATCTCGTGATCGGCGTCGTCGGAACGCACGAGGAGATCGGCGAGGCGATCGCCGCGGCCGTCCCGAAGCTGGCCGAGGTGAAGGTCGAGCCGTACGATCTCGAGTAGCCGGCGGCGCGCCGAGGGCGATCACGTCGCGGCGCGCAGGCCGCGAGACCCGGGCGCGCGCCGTCTCGGGCGGCCTCGACCGAGGCGGCGAGGCCTGGCGCTCGCGGTGCTGGCGGCCTGCACGAGCGGCGTCGGACGACCGGGAGCGCGATCGGAACCGCCCGTCGGCCGCCGGCATCCAAGGCGCTGCTCCTTCGCGAGATCGTGGCAGGGCTCGCGGCCCGCTCCAGGATCATCGACGCCTCCGGGCGCGATTGCTCAGCGCGCGCCGCGCGATGTCTGCCACGGCGCACCTTGCGCCGGCTCGCGAGGGCGAACGAGGGGAGCTCGCGATGAAGGCACGAACCATCCACGCGCCGGTCCTTGCGGCGGTGACCGCGCTGTCCGGGCCCGCTGCCGCGGCGGTCCCCGTCACGATCACCCACCAGGGGCGCCTCTTCGATTCGGTGGGCCAGCCCATCGACGACACGCTCGATGTGGTGTTCGCGTTCTACGACGCGCCCGACGCGCCCGTGCCCGTCTGGAGCGAGCTCCACACCGTCACGTTCGACCAAGGCTATTTCTCGGTCGACCTCGGCGAGCTCGCGCCCGTCGACAAGCCGGTCTTCGACGGCACGGCGCGCTACCTGGGGATCACCGTGGGGGACGACCCCGAGATGCTGCCGCGCGCCAGGATCGCGAGCGTTCCGTATGCGCTCGAGGCCAGCAACGTCGCGGGGGACATCACGCCGAACTCGATCTCCATAGGCGGTCGCCTCGTCGTTGACAGCAGCGGCGTGTGGGTCGGCGATCCGATCGGCCTGCAGGGCGCGCCGGGGCCGGCGGGACCGCCCGGCGCGGTGGGCCCGGCCGGTCCGAGCGGGCCAGCTGGGCCGCCCGGCGCTGCCGGGCCGCCTGGAGCGCCGGGGGCGGAGGGGCCGCAGGGACCCCCTGGCGTCATCTCGAGCACCTACGTTTCCGGCGCCGGCGCAGCCCCTCAGAAATCGCTGCAGTTCCTGGCTGCGCCCGCGACCGTGAGCGTGACGGCCTCGGGGCAGCGCGTCGTCGTCGTCTCGAACAAGGCGCTCGGCGCGGCGTCGACCCCCGCGGATCAGCTCCACCTCTGGATCTGCGCTCAGCAGCTCTCGCCTCTCGGGGAGCTCAGCCCAGAAGGGACGGGCGTCTATGCGGTCCAGGTCCCGGCGCACACCCGCATCTCCATGGGGCTGAGCGCCGTGCTGTCGCCGCCCCCGGGCCAGTACAACGTCGGCCTCTGCGGGAAGTCCGATAGCCCCTTCTGGACCAACAACGACTATTCGTACACCTCCGCTGTCGTCGCGATGCAGTAAGGTCGGGCCGGGCGGCCAACCTCGCGCGCCGCGAGGTGCGCGGCGCCTGCCCTCCGATCGCCACCATGCAGAAGGAGCTGATGACCCCCGCGGCGATCCTGCTCGGCAGCCTCTTCATCGCGGCAGGGCTCTACCTCGGGCTGCAGCGTCCGCCGCCGCCCCCTGCGCTTCCGTCGGCCAGCGTGGAGGCCTCGACGGCGCACTCGGGCGCGCTGCCTGCGCTCGCGGACGCGCCCGCCCCTTCGCTGCCTGCGCCTCACCCCGCGTCGGCAGGGGCCTCGCCTCTGACGAGCGAGCTCTACAAGCGTGTCGAGGGGGACGCCGCCAAGGAGCTCGAAGCGCGCCGGTCGCTCTTCGTGAAGCAGTGCTGGGAGCCTTCGCTCAGGAAGAACCCGGCTCCAGCCCGCGCCAGGTACATCTTCAACATGACCTTCGATGCCTCGGGGAACGAGATCGCCCGCGGCATCAGCGAGGTGCGCGGGATGGATCGTCCCGACGCGGCGCAATGCCTGCGGATGATGCCGCTCGGGCTCGTCGTGCCGCCGCCCGGAAACCGCGTCTCCGTCGAGGTCGAGATGACCCTGCCATGAGCGCGCCGCGGCCGTGAGCGCGCCCTCTCCGCGGCGGCCGCGCTGCAGCGATGCCTCTCCGCCGTTTGGTCCGCGATGGGCGGTGGGCTAAGGTCACGCCGTGTCTTGGCTTGCTGAGCTCGCCCTGCACCTCTGCCGCGCGCTGCACCTCCTGGTCCTGGCGATCGCGCCCACGTGGCTCTCGCCTGAGCCGCTCCCGGCCGGCGCGCTCGCCCTCTCGGGAGCGCTCTCGGCGGCCGCGCTCGCCGCCGCGCTCGGCCTGTCGGCGTGGTTCGCCGCGCGGCTCGATACACGGCTCGCCAGGAACGGCGCGGCGCTGCTGTGGATCGCGATCGCCGCGGCGCTCGCGGCCACGCTCTACTACCGCGGGCCTCGCGCGCCGCTCGCGCAGGGGGTCGTTTTCGTCGCATTGCCCCTGTGGGCGGCGCTCGCGACGCTCGCCGCTGCCGCCGCGGAGCGCTGGCTCGGTTCGAGCTTCAAGCACCGGCGCATGGGGGCCGCGATCGTCGTGATCGGCCTCGGCGTCGTCCAGCTGAACGGGGCAGCGCCCCTGCTCGGGTCGCGCGAGCGGATGTGGTGGGCGGCGCTTCGCCGCGACGGCGCACACCTGCGCGCGATCGACGAGCTCGCGAGGCCGCTCCGCGAGCGGCGCAAGCTCGACGATCTCGACGGCGTCGCGGCGCGCTGCTTGAAGATGCACCCCGCCTCCGCCGCGCCCGCCGCGCCCGCCACGTGTGCCTGCCTCGCGCTGCGCGCCGAGGCGAGGCTGCACGCCCGCAACGCTGGGGCCGCCCTCCGCGACGCGGAGTCCGCGCGCGAGCGGTGCCCGGAGCAGAGCGGCACGCGCGCGGTCCTGGCCGAGGCGCTCGCCGTCGCCGGCCGCCCCGAGCGCGCCGAGGCCGAGGCGCGGGCCGCGCTCGAGGAGGGCGGCGACCCGTCGCGGCTCCGCTATGCGCTCGCGCTCGCGCTCGAGCGCGCGGGTCGCCTGGCCGAGGCCAGGGCCGAGGCGGATCGCGCGATCGACGCCGGCGCTGGCCGGAAGGCGCAGCTCCTCGCGGGAGCGCTCGCGATCCTGGCCGGGGATCTCGACGGGGCGAAGGCGCGCCTCACGCCGCTCGCCGAGCAGGATCCCTCGGACGCCGAGGCGCTCTACAACCTCGCGCTCATCGCCGACAAGCGCGGCGACTACAACAGCGCACGCCAGGGCTACCTCGCCGCCCTGAAGGCCGATCCCAGGAGCGCCGATGCGCGCTACAACCTCGCGCTCCTGACGTTCCGCGCGGGCATCGTCGAGGAGTCGCGCCACCACGTCCGCAAGTTCCTCGACGCGTTCCCGGACGATCCGCGGGGCAGCCAGCTCGCGCAGACGACGGGCACGCCGCTCGGCAAGGCGGACAAGGCGGACACGACCGACGGCGCTGCGCTTCCGGGCCGGCCCGGCGCGCGGCGGTCTCTGCAGGAGCCCGCCGCCGCGAGCTCGGGTTCTCGCTAGCTTCCGCCGCGAAGCGTCGTAAACGTCGCAAGCGGTGCAACTGATGCAACTCATGCAACTGATGCAAGCGTCGCAAGCGTCGCAAATGCAGGGCGCGCGCGGGGGATGGCGGCGCTTCTGCGCCATTTCGCGCTGTCGGCCCCAGCTCACTTTTGCACGGCGCGAACGTGACCCTGGACGACGACCTGTGTTATTCCAGAAGGTCTGGGAGGCTGCGTGACACCCGCCGCGGGGAACACCGTTGCCGATCGCTTTCGCCTGGTGCGTCCGCTCAGGCAAGGTGGGATGGGCTCGGTGTGGCTCGCCCAGCACCTCGGCCTCGACATCCCGTGCGCGATCAAGTTCATGAACGCGCAGGGCGTCTCGAAGGAGGTGCGGCACCGGTTCGAGCGCGAGGCGAAGGTCGCCGCGCAGATCCGCAGCCCGCACGTCGTGCAGATCCTCGACCACGGCGTCTGGCAGGGCACGCCGTACATCGCGATGGAGTACCTCGAGGGGGAGGACCTCGATACCCGCATCCAGCGCGTGGGGCGGCTCGACCCGCACGACACGATGGCGATCACGGCTCAGGTGGCGCGCGCGCTCACCAAGGCTCACGCGAGCGGCCTTGTCCATCGCGATCTCAAGCCGGCCAACATCTTCCTCGTCCGGGACGACGACAGGGAGATCGCCAAGGTGCTCGATTTCGGCATCGCGAAGGACAGCACGCATCAAGTCACCTCCACCACGAAGACCGGCTCCCTGCTCGGGACGCCCGCGTACATGAGCCCGGAGCAGGCGCAGGGCACGAAGAGCATCGATCACCGCTCGGACCTCTGGTCGCTCGCCGTCGTCGTGTTCGAGTGCCTCACCGGCAAGCTCCCGTTCAACAGCGAGGCGTTCGGCGATCTGCTCCTCAAGATCATGGTGAAGCCGCTGCCCGTGCCGTCGCAGCTCGCCCCCGTGCCGCCCGGCTTCGACGCCTGGTGGGCCCGCGCGGCGTCGCGCGAGCCGGAGGCGCGGTTCCAGAGCGCGAAGGAGTTCTGCGACGCGCTCGCGATCGCGCTCGACCTCGCGAGCGAGAGCTTCGAGCCCAGGACGAGCATCGTCGGCCCGTTCCGCGTGTCCGGCGAGCGCATCTCGGTGGAGCTCGGGTTCGCGCCACGATCGAGGGAGAGCGCGGCGCTCCCCGACGCGGGGCCCGACAGCGCGGCGCCTTCGTTCGGGGACGCGGTCACGCTGATCGCCTCGTCGGACGCCGAGGTCGCGCGGACCCCGGCCGGGTCCGGCGCGACGGTGGCCTCGCCAGGAGCCGCGGAGGCCGCGTCCGCGATGGCCGGCCGCCAGATGCGGTCGCACACCGCCAGCGCGCTGGTCTCGGTGGTGTCGACCCCGGTCCGGCGGCCTGTCGTCGGACGCGCGCTCGCCGCCGCGGCGGCCGGCGCGGTCGCTCTCGTGGCCGTCGCGTTCTTCGCCCTGCGCGGCGGGAGCCCTGACGCGACGGGGCAGCCGCTCGCGCAGCCGGCTCCCACCGCGTCGGTGTCCGATGCGCCGCGGCGGCCCGACGTCGTGGCGCCGGCCACCGCCTCCGCGCAGGCGCCGGAGCCGCCCCCCTCTGTGGCCCCGGCGGCCGCGGGCTCTGCGACGGCGCCCGCGGCGTCTACGACGGCGTCCCCGGTCTCGGCGACGCCGGCGAGCGGCCCGCGTGCGCCAGCGGCTCAGCCCGCCCAGGCGAAGCCGCGCTCCCCCACGCCGCCGGGGAGCGCGCGCCGCAAGCCGAAGCCGACGGACTTCGGCATCTGACGTTCACCCGCAGCACTTCGCACGGACCTCCTTCGTATGGCTCGTCGACTAGGGATCGCTTCCTTGCTGCTCGCCCTGACCTGCGCGCCCGCCGCGCTGGCGCAGGTCTCGGACGCCGATCGCGCGACCGCGCGCTCGCTCGCCGTGGAGGGGCAGGAGGCCCTCGAGCGAAAGGACTTCGCGGCCGCGCTCGATCGGTTCAGCCGCGCCGACGCCATCATCCACGCGCCGACGCTGCTGCTCGGCGTCGCCCGCGCCCAGGTGGGCGCGGGCCAGTGGATCGCGGCCCAGGAGTCGTACAGCCGCATCCTCCGCGAGGGAGCGCCGGAGAAGTCGCCCGAGCAGTTCTTCGAGGCGATCGCGGCCGCCCAGCGCGAGCTCGACGCGCTCGCGCCCCGGATCCCGCAGGTGCTCATCTCGGTGAGCGGGCCGGACACCACCTCGGTCACGATCGACGACGCGCCGGTGCCGCGCGCCGCGCTCGGGGTCCGGCGGCCGGTCGATCCAGGCGACCACGTCGTCCGGGCGTCGGCCGCGGGGTTCGCTCCGATCGAGGTGAAGGTGACGCTCGCCGAGGGCGCCAGCGAGACCGTCGCGCTGGAGCTCAAGCCGGCCGCGCCGCCGCCTCCGGTCAAGCCGCATCTGTCTGTGGCGCCGCGGCCAGATCAGGGCGCTTCTGCTTCCGGTTCCGGCGGCAGCAGCCGCACGGTGCTGGCGGTCGCCGCGCTCGGGCTCGGCGGCGCCGGGCTCGCGGCCGGCGCCGTCGGCGGCGTGCTCGCGCTCGGGAAGCACGGCGATCTGTCGGAGCGCTGCCCCGGCGGCCGGTGCGACCCGTCGCTCAAGGGCGAGCTCGACAGCTACCACGCGATGGGCACCCTCTCGACGATCGGGTTCGCGATCGGCGCGGTGGGCGTCGGCGCGGGCACGGTCCTGCTGCTCACAGCGCCGAGATCGCCGCAGCGCGCCGGGATATCGATCACGCCCGTGATCGGGCTCGGCTCCGCGGGGGCGAAGGGGAGTTTCTGATGCGCCAGGCGTTCGGAATCGGCTCGATTCTCTGCGTTGCCATCATGGCCGCCGCGGCATGCACCAGCGTGCTCGGGGACTTCACGGTGAGCGAAGCCAGCGCGACCTCGACCGGTGGAGGCGATGGGTGCGCGGCCGGCACGGCGGACTGCGACGGCAACCCCGACGACTGCGAGGTGAACCTGCTCGACGACCCGCAGAACTGCGGCGCTTGCGGCGCGGTGTGCCTGGACGGCGGGAGGTGCAGCGCGACCGGCTGCAGCGGGGTCACGGAGATCGCGCGCGGGTTTCCGACCATCGAGGCGCCGAACGCGAACCTGCTCACCGTCTACCAGGGCGAGGTCTACTGGACGGCGGGCGAAGGCACGGATGGCAGCGTGCAAAAAGTGTCGGTCCTCGGCGGAGCCGTCACGACGCTCGCCGTCGGCCAGAACGCTCCGTACGGGATCGCCGTCAACCAGCACGGCGTCTTCTGGTCCAACCTCAACGACAAGGACGTCTTGACGGTGGACCGCAACGGAGCACGCACGCCAGAGGTGCTCTTCGACTCGGACTTCGCGACCCTCGGCGTGGCCGCGGACGAGGACGCGGTGTTCTGGGCGCAGCGCGCGGCCGGCATCGGCACGCCGGGCGAGGGGAGCCTCATCGGCAAGATCACGATGCCCGACGCGGAGGTGGACGACGAGTTCCACGAGGACAACAACGTGTCGCCGCACCTCATCGCGATCGACCGAGAGCACGTGTACTGGGTCGATCGGAGCCTGCGCGGCTCGGTGAACCGGACGCAGCGGGCGACCGGCGACACGCAGCGACTGGCCAGGGAGCAGCCGTTTCCGTACGCGATCGCCGTGGACGACGACCACGTCTACTGGACCAACAGCCCGCGCGGGGATCACGCCGGCGAGCTGTCTGCCGTGATGAGGGCGCCGAAGGACGGCTCGGAGGACGCGGCGGCCGTCTGGACGGCCATCGAGGATGATGACGTGGCGCATGCGTCCCCCGACTGCATCGCCGTGGATGGGTCCGATGAGTTCGTCTACTGGACCGACCAGGGGTCGCCCCGCGTGATGCGGAAGCGCAAGGACGGCACCGGCAGGGCGCGGCCGCTGTACGAGGGCGGCACGCCGCGCGGCATCGCGCTCGCCGGCGGGTTCGTCTTCTGGGCGGACGAGAGCAGCGGCACGATACGCAAGCGGGCCCGCTGAGGGCGGCTCCCATGCGCCCCGCGGCGCCGCGGACCGGCTCAGCGCGGGGCCGAGCGCGCCCGCTCAGCCCGCGGCGTCGCGCACCCGATCGACATCGACGCCCAGCCGGCCGGACGTGTCGTCGGCGGCCGAGACGACGCGCGCACCCTGGATGATGTCGCGCGCCATGAGCTGCGTGGAGAGGATGGCGCAGAACGCCATGTCGTCGGTGTTGCTCATCGACTTGCCGCCGGTCTTGCGGCACTTCGCGATGAGCGCCGCGACGGGCTGCGCCTGCCAGATGCCGGCGTCCTTGATGGCGTCCGGCGACAGGCACGCCTCGACATAGTCCGGCGTCCCGCTCCCGAAGAAAGGCTGCACCACGGGCGCGCGGTAAGGCTGCTTCTTCCGCTCGAGGACGCCGGGCGGCAGGAGATCGCCCATCGCGCGCTTCAGCACGTGCTTCTCGTCGAGGGTGCGGAGCTTGAGCGCGTCCGGCAGCGCGTCCGCCACGTCCATCACGTTGGGATCGAGGAACGGGAAGCGCCCCTCGACCGAGTTCGCCATCATCATGCGCTCGCCCTGGGAGGAGAGCAGGTAGCCGGAGAGCAGCGTCGTGATCTCCAGGTACTGCGCGCGCGCGAGCGGCGTCCATCGCATGAAGCCGCGCGGCAGCTGCTCCCTCAGGCGATCGGCCGCGGCGGTGTCGCCGATGCCCTCGCGCATCGCGGGATCGAGCATCAGCTTGATGCGGCTCGTGGCGTCCCACCGCGGGCGGTGGGAGTAGAACGGGTCGTCCGTCTGCGCGAGGTTCCGCCCGAAGAAGGCCTTGGCCATCTCGACCTGCGCGACCGGCGACCGCTGGAGGTAGGGGTAGAGCCGGAGGAGGAGCTGCGGCCTTAGCTTGCTGTCCGGGTGGCGCGCCCAGAAGCGGCGCACCCGGTCCTCGCGGAAGATGTCGTAGCCGGCGAAGAACTCGTCGGCGCCCTCGCCCGTCAGCACCACGCGGTAGCCGCTCTGCCGGACGAGGCGCGCCAGGATGAACAGCGGGGCCGGGGCGGTGCGCAGCAGCGGGGCCTCGGCGTGGTAGACGACCTCCGGGAAGACGCCGGCGATGTCGGCGTCGCGGCACTGGATCGACGCGTGCGACGTGCCGAGGTGCGCGACGGCGGCGCGCTGGTACTCGGCCTCGTCGAACTCGCGCTCGGCGAACTCGACCGAGAACGTGCGCAGCGGCACCTCGCGGTTCGACGCGATGAGCGCCGCGACGATCGTGGAGTCGAGCCCGCCGCTCAGGTAGCTGCCGACGGGGACGTCGGCGCGCAGGCGGATCGTCGAGCCGCCGCGGACCGCCTCGCGCACGCCGGACACGAGCCCGGCCTCGTCGCCGCCGGGCGCGCGCCCGACGGGGAACTCGGGGCGGAAGCGGACCGAGACGCGCGGCGCCACGTCGCGATCGAGATCGAGCGTCGCCACCGCGCCCGGCGGGATCTGCTGGATGCCCTCGTACGGCGTGAGCGGGGCGATCGGCGCCCAGAACGTCAGCGCCTCGTCGAGGCCCTCGCGGGAGATCGCGCGGGGGATGGTGGGGTCCTGGAAGAGCGACTTCACCTCGCTGGCGAACCGGAGGACGCCGCGGTGGACCGTCCAGAAGAGCGGGTTGATGCCGACGCGGTCGCGCGAGAAGAACGCGCGCCGCTGCTTGACGTCCCAGACGACGAACGCCCACTGGCCGTTCAGCCGATCGACCATGGCCTCGCCGTACTCGGCGTAGGCGTGGATCAGCGCCTCGGTGTCGCTCTTGGTCCGGAAGTGGTGGCCCTTCGCCGTGAGCTCCTCGCGGAGCTCGATGTAGTTGAAGATCTCGCCGTTGAAGCAGACCCAGAGCGTCTCGTCGGCGTTGGCCATCGGCTGCCAGCCGCCGTCGAGGTCGATGATCGACAGGCGCGAGTGGGCCAGCGCGACGTGACGATCGCGGTAGATGCCGAAGCCGTCGGGGCCGCGGTGGCGGAGCGCCCGCGCCATCTTGAGGGCCAGCTCGCGGTCGGGGTTCGGCGCGTCGGTGCGTAGGTTGATGAGGCCGGCGATACCGCACATATCAGATGAGCTCGCTCTTCTTGACTTTGCCGCTCGCCGTCTTGGGGAGCGAATCCATGAACTCGACGAACTTGGGCACGGCGACCTCGTCGAGCTCGGACCGCACCTTCTTGCGGACGTCGTCGGCGGTCACAGCGGCGTCAGGGGCCTTCACCACGGCGGCCTTCACCGCGACCCCGAGCACCTGATCCGGCACGCCGACGACCGCCGCCTCGATGACGCCCGGGACCTTGCAGATCACGGACTCGACCTCGAGGGGGCTCACCTTCTCGCCGCGGGTCTTGATGATGTCGTCCTTGCGTGCGACGAAGTAGAGGTACCGGTCCTCGTCCATCTTGAAGAGGTCGCCGGTGTGGAGCACGACCTCGCCCGGGAGGGGCCCCGGCCGGAGCGCGCGGGCGGTCGCCTCGGGGTTCCTCCAGTAGCCGCGCATCACGTTCGGCCCGCGCACGACGAGCTCGCCCACCTCGCCCGGCTCCGCGTGCGTGCCGTCCTCCCGCTCGATCCAGAGCTCCTCGTTCGGCATCGCGATGCCCACGGAGGACGGCCGCTCGAGCGCCAGCAAGGGCGGCAGGTAGCAGACGCGTGTGCACTCGGTCTGGCCGTACATCGCGAAGAAGGAGACGTTGGGCAGGAGCTCGCGGAGGCGCAGGAGCTGCGGCGCCGGGAGCCCGTACGCGGCGTTCGTCATGTACCGGAGCGCCGAGAGATCGGCCTTCGCGAAGTTCTTGAGCGAGAGCATCGACGCGAAGATCGTCGGCACGCCCGCGAAGCCGGTCGCCCGCTCCTCGGCCATCCGCTGGACGATGGGCCACGGCATGGAGAAGCCCTTCTCGAGCACGACGGTCCCGCCGAAGGCGTGCGTCACGAGCAGCTGGAAGAGCCCGTAGGTGTGCGACAGGGGCAGCACGCAGAGGATCACGTCGTCCGCCGTGTGCTCGAGGTACGCGCCGATGGCCGCGGTGCTGTTGCGGAGGTTCTGGTGCGTCAGCATGACCCCCTTCGACTCGCCCGTGCTGCCGCTCGTCCAGCAGAGCGTCGCCAGATCGAGCTCGATCGCGCGGCGCGCAGGGGGCTCGCCGGGCGCGCCGGCCAGGGCCTCCTGGAAGTCGCGCCCCTCGGGCGGGGGCCCGGCCGCGGTCGGGGGAGCCGCGCCGCTCAGGAACGTCGCCGCCGGCCTCGCGCCGGGCGGGAGCTCGGCCACCGCGGCGAGGCCCTCGCGCATGCCGCGCGCCGCCACAAACACGCGGGGGGCGGCGAGCTCCATCACCTGACCGAGGCGCCGCGGTCGCATCGCGGTGCCGAGCAGCGACGGCACGCCGTCGGCCCGGAGCGCTCCGTAGTACGCGACGACCGCGTCCACGCCGTTGTCGAGCGCGACCATGACGCGATCGCCGCGCTGCACGCCCGCCTCGCGGAACAGGGCGGCGCAGCGATCGGCGAGCGCGTCGAGCTCCCGGTACGTGAGCCGCCGTCCCTCGCAGACCAGCGCGACGTGGCCGGGGCGCGACGCGGCGAACGATCGCAGCGCGGAGTCGATGAGGAAGCGATCCGAGCGCGGATCGCGACGAGCGGTGTGCTGCGTGCTCATGCGCCCCCCGGGGTTCGGGCTAGTTGCTGTTCTTCTTCCCGCTCACGTAGGTGACGAGCCTGGCGATCGAGCCGAAATTCTCCGGCACCATCTCCTCGTCGGCGACCTGGATGCCGAGGTCCTGCTCGAGGAACTGAACGATCTCGAGGACGGCCGTCGAGTCCAGGATCCCTTGATCAAGCAAAGCGACCTCGGACCCGAGATCGGCGGTAGCGCCCCGGTATCCGAACGAGGTCACCAGGAAGTTGCGAATCGTCGATTCGATGCTGGAAGTGCTCATGGAGGTAGTCTCGACGTCTATCACCCCCCCGGCTTTCCTGTCGAGAACACTCCGCGGAGCGACGGCCAACGCGCGGATCGCGGCAGGACGCGGTTGCGGTTCATCGCTCACGCTCGCGTCCGCGCTCGTTCGTGTGCGGCGTCGTGCCGTCCGCGTCCGAAGGCCGCCGCCAGGGCACGCCGCTTAGGTGAGATTGGCGACTGACGATCTCGCTGCGAGCCCGTCCGTCATGGTCGTCAACGTGAGTGAATGTCAGCGCGGTTTCGCGCTGTTTCCGGCGGGTTTCACGCCCGCGGAACGGCGTATCAGGCTGAGAATCCCGTTGACAGCGGCGTGCGCGGTCCGATGGCGCGGATCGTCAGGCGTGGCCCTGATCGCGGACGAGCAGCGGCTGCGCGTGGAGGTACTGCGCTACCCGGCGCTTCGCTTCGATGTCCTTGAACACGCGCTCGACCTGCTGCGGCGTGATGCCGACGGCGGCAGCCGCGTCCGCGGCCGGGACGTTGTTGTTGTAGGCGTACAGGCAGAGGTCCATCTTGTCGTAGGGGAGCGCGAAGTAGAACTCGTCCTGCCCCTGCGGCATCGAGAACGTGTCCGTCGTCGGCGCGCGCCTGCGGATATCGGCAGGGACGCCGATGTACTCGGCGAGCGCGTAGACCTGGCTCTTGTACAGGTGCGCGATCGGCTTGAAGTCCGCGGCGCCGTCGCCCTGCTTGACGAAGAAGCCCTGATCGTACTCCAGCAGGTTCGGCGTGCCGGCGACGGCGTAATTGAGCCTGTCCGCGTGGTAATACTCCATCATCTTGCGGATGCGCTGCTTGAAGTTCGTCGCGGCGACGAGCTGCAGGTACGCGTTCAGGGGGATCCGCTTCACGCGCGGCTCCTCGCCGGGCGGCTGCGCCGTCAGCTGCGAGACGTTCAGCCTGTCGCTCTCGAGGATCGAGGGGAGCGTGATCTTGAACTTCCAGCTCTCGTTGTAGTCCGGGTAGACCATCCGGATCGCCTCGTCCTGCCGCTCGTAGCAGCGGAGGCCGGTCAGCGCGGGCTTGATGTTCTCGATGACCGCCTCGATGCCGAGCCCCTCGGCGAGCAGCTTGCCGAGGCGGAGCGCGTCATCGGAGGTGTCGCGCTCGGGCATGAAGATGCCAAGCACCTTGTCCTTGCCGAGCGCGCGGACGCACAGCGTCGAGACGACGGAGCTGTCGATCCCGCCCGAGATCCCGACCACGGCCCCGCGCCGCCGCAGCGTACCGAACACCTGATCCCGGATGGCCTGCTCGATCTCTTGCGCTACTGCCGGGGCATCGATCCTGAGGACGTCTCGCGAAAACATGGTTGGCTCCACCCTTTCAAAAAGATGGACCAGCCTATTAAAACGGGGCGCAACAGGGAACCCTGTTCGCTGCGAGCGGGCATATGCCGCGGGGAGCTGCGCGCGCGGGCCGCGCCTTCCATCCATGGTTCCGTGGGTTCCACGCGCCAGGGCGTCCGTCTGCCCCGGCCGCGCCGCCACGCCCCGCTCGGGCGGCCGGGGCGGTCGTCAGGGCGCTGGCCGTGGCTCGCCGGTCGCGGAGAACTCGTTGGCCTCCGCGGCCAGGATCCAGAGCACGGCCATCCTGACCGCGACGCCGGCCTCGACCTGGTCGAGGATCACGCTCTGTGCGCCGTCCGCGACGCGCGGATCGATCTCGACGCCGCGGTTCATCGGCCCCGGGTGCATCACGATCGCGTCCGGCTTGGCGAGCGCGAGCCGGGCCGGGTTCAGCCCGAACGTGCGGCTGTACTCGCGCGTGCTGGGCAGGAAGCTGCCGCTCAGCCGCTCGCGCTGCACGCGCAGCATCATCACCACGTCGGCCCCCTCGAGGGCGGGCTCGATCCGGTCGTAGACGGTCGCGCCGAGCGACTCCCCCGCGACCGGAAGGAGCGTGCGCGGGCCGGCGAAGCGGACCCGCGCGCCCATCGTCGTGAGCAGGTGCGCGTTCGAGCGGGCCACGCGGCTGTGGACGATGTCGCCGCAGATGGCGACCTCCAGCCCTTCGAGTCGGCCCTTCGCGCGCCGGATCGTGAACGCGTCGAGCAGCGCCTGCGTCGGGTGCTCGTGCGTGCCGTCCCCCGCGTTGACGACCGCGGCGCGCGTGTGCGCGGCGACGTGGTGCGGCGCGCCCGACGCGGCGTGCCGGATGACCAGCACGTCCGGCTGCATCGCCTGGAGGTTCTGCACCGTGTCGAGCAGCGATTCCCCCTTGACCGCGCTCGACGTGGAGACGCTGATGTTGATGACGTCGGCGCTGAGCCGCTTGCCCGCGAGCTCGAACGACGTCCGCGTGCGCGTCGACGGCTCGTAGAAGAGGTTCACGACCGTCTTGCCGCGGAGCGTGGGCACCTTGCGCACGCTCCGCCGGGAGACGTCGAAGAGCGACTCGGCGGCGTCCAGGAGGGCCACGATCTCGGTTCGCGAGAGACCCTCGATGCCGAGCAGGTGTCGGTGCGGGTAGATCCTCCTCATGCGCTGGCTTACGTTCCTTCCGGTGGCGGGGGGGGCTCCGAGAGCTTTGTGCCGGCGGCGGTGACGAGAGCCCAGAGCTCGCCCGCGCGCTCCACGACGTCGACGCGCTGCCCGGGGGCGAGCTCGACCGCGCGGACGACGTAGTCGGGGTGAATCGGCAATTCCCTGCCGCCGCGATCGACGAGCGCGACGAGCTCGATCCGCTGCGGTCGCCCATAGTCGAGCACGGCGTCGAGCGCCGCGCGGATGGTGCGACCGGTGTAGACCACGTCGTCGATCAGCACGATGCGCCGGCCGTCGACGGGGAAGGAGATGTGGCTTGGGCCGATGCGCGGGTTCGGCAGGGCGGTCGCGGCGTCGTCGCGGTAGAGCGTGATGTCGACGGCGCCGACAGGCGGCGCGTGCCCCTCGATCTCGAGGAGCAGCGCGGCCAGCCGCTTGGCCAGCGGCTCACCGCCCCGTCGGATCCCGATGAGCGCCAGATCGTCTATGCCGCGGCCGCGCTCGGCGATCTGGAGCGCGACGCGCCGGAGGCCGCGCCCGATGGCGGCCGGGTCGAGCAGAGCTTCCATGGCGCGGCGAGGGCTAGCACGGCGAGCGCCCTGCACCCAAGGGCCGCGTGCGCCGCCCGCTGGATCGCCCGCGCGCCCGAGGGAGCGCGCCCCCTCCGGCGGTGCCGAGGAGGAGGAGCGTCCTCGGCGCGGCGTCGGGGCAGCGGCGCGGAGGCGTGGGCCGACTCAGTCGGGCTGGTGCAGCACCCGCTGGGTGCGCTCGACGAAGTAGAACCGCTCGAAGCCCGCGCGCTGGAACGTGAGCGCGCCGAACCCGTTGACGGCGATCGCGGCCGCCCCGAGGGCGTAGAACGGCACGCCGAAGCGGCGGCCGGAGACGGCGATCATGGCGAAGAGAAACGGGGCGAAATCGTTGGAGAAGCGGTAGCCGAACTGGAGCCAGCCGGTGTTCTGGTAGAGGAGGCTCGGCAGCGCGACCGCGGATACCGTGGCGGCGAGCGCCCAGAACGGGGGCGGCGTGCGCCGGGGCCAGAGGGCCCACGCGTAGATCGGCGTGGTCACCCAGAGCGCGAGCCCGTGAGCGTTGATCTGGAAGGGGGCGCCCTGCACGTGGGTGTACGGCAGGCCGGTGAGCACCACCGCGAGGTTGCGCGGCAGGTAGTGGTACGAGAAGAGCCCCCACTTCTCGATCCGCGCGCGCCACGCGATGTGGAGGTACCGGTGGCCGAACTCGACAGCGTCGCCGAAGCGCGCGTGGTTGTGCCAGAGCAGCGCCGAGAGCACGAGCGCCGCCGGCGCGGCGAACAGGGCGAGCCGGCGCAAGAGGGCGCGCGGGTCCGAGCGGTCCACGCGGAGCGCCTCGAACAGGAACAGCGGCAGGGCGAATCCGAGCGGCGTGCGGGTCGCGAAGCCGAGGCCCAGGGCGAGCCCCGCCGCGAGCGGATGGGCGGCTTCGAGCGCGCAGTAGAGGTAGACGCACGCCAGCGCGACGCCGACGACGTGCGCGGCGAACCACACCGTCCCTTGCACCGCGCTGAACCAGTAGACGCTCCCGAGCGCGAAGAGCAGCGAGAGCGCGACGTTCTCGGCCTGCGTACGGTGGCTGCGGCGCGAGGCCGAGAGCTTCTCCAGCGCGAGGAAGAGGACAGCCGGCCCGATGCCGGCGAACGCCAGGAAGAACTGCCCGTCGCGCACGCGCTCGGCGCCGCCGGCGAGCTTCACGAGCGGCGCGATGAGGACCGCGGGGAAGGGGGGGAAGCTGACGTAGTAGCGGTCGCCGAACACGGCGAAGTCGTTGCCGCCCGCGTGCGCCGGCGGCGGTCCGCCGAGATCGAGGCGGCCGTGGAGCCACGCCTCAGCGAGCAGCGCGTAGTGGTTGTAGGGCGTGTGGACGCCGAAGATCTCGCGGGAGGAGCTCGCGGCGTACACGAGCGTCACGAGCGCATAGAGGGCGATCGCAATCGCTGCGCGGCGGCCTGCTCGCCGTGCTTCCCCTGAAGGTTCCGGCCGCCGATCGGCGGCGCCCGGCGGCGGCGGGGGCCTGGCCTCGGGCGTGGCGCTGGGGTCCATGCGCGGGCGACGCTACCATGCAGCCCGATGTGACGGCGGCTGCGGGTCGTTCTTGCGAGCCAACGCACCCCGCGCTAAACGCTCCGCTTTCACTGGACCGGAACCCATGTCCCAGTTTGCCGTCTCCGCCAACGACATCGACATCTCCGGTATTTCGCTGGACCTGCCGCTGCCGCTCGACTGGATCAACACGACGCTCGCTGACGCCGACGTCACCGGGCGCGCGCCAGGCCACATCACGGCCCGCCTCTCGCGGACGGGGAACGAGATCGTCGTGCGCGGCCGCGTCAAGGCGCCCGTCGCCACGCCCTGCGCGCGGTGCCTCGCCCCTGCTGCGCTGGACATCGACGCCGAGCTCTCGCTCCTCTTGCGTCCTGCCCCGAAGGCGGACGGCCACGGGCACGGCCACGGCCACGGCCACCGGCGGGACGACGCCGCCCGCAACGGCGCGGCGAAGGCGGGGGCCGGCAAGGTCAAGGAGCCGGAGTACGAGTTCACAGCGGACGAGGCCGACGTCGACACGTACGATGGCGAGTCGGTCGAGCTCGATCCGTTCATCCGCGAGGCCATTCTCCTCGAGATGCCGAACTTCCCCTTGTGCTCGGAGGCTTGCCCGGGTATCGGTCCTGCCGCGTCCCGAGAGGACCGCGAAGGCGGCTCCTCGGCCCTCGTCCGCGGGGTGGCGGAGGAGGATGAGGCCGCTCCAGGCCTCGACCCGCGGCTCGCGCCGCTCAGCGCGCTCCGAGAGAAGCTCGGACAGAAGCCCAGCGGCTCTGACAGGCGCGCAGAACCTGCATCGACCCCCCCGGCCAAGGCCGGGACACCGAAGAAGAAGACCAAGAAGGAGTAGTTCCGTGGCCGTCCCCAAGAGGAAAACCACCCCCAGCAAGCGCGACATGCGGCGCGCCAACCACGACAAGGTGACCCCCGTCCAGCTCGTCTCTTGCGAGAACTGCGGGGAAGCCCGGCTCCCGCACCGCGCCTGTGGCGCCTGCGGGCACTACAACGGGCGCAAGGCGAAGGCGACCAAGGCGACCGCGGCCTCATGACGGGCGCGGGTGCGCCGGCGCGCGCGAACGCTGCGCCCGCGCACCTGGGCGCGGCGCCGGCTCGCGCGGATGCGCGAAGGGCCGTCGCATGAGCTCCCCGCAGCCGAGGAGCCGCATCCTCGGGACGGGCAGCTACGCGCCCGCCCGAGTCCTTCACAACACCGATCTCGAGAAGATCGTCGACACCTCCGACAGCTGGATCAGCGAGCGAACGGGGATCCGTCGGCGCCATGTCGCTGCCGAGGGAGAGCTCACGAGCGACATGGCCGCCGCGGCTGGCCGCTCTGCTCTGGACGCCGCCGGGCTCTCGGCGGCCGATCTCGACATGATCATCGTCGGGACGATCAGCGGCGACACCCCGATGCCCTCCTGCGCCGTGTACGTGCAGCAGAAGCTCGGCGCTCAGGAGATCCCCGCGTTCGACATCTCGGCGGCCTGCGCCGGCTTCGTCTACGGCCTCACGATCGCCGATCAGTTCATCGCGAACGGCGTGGCCCGGCACGTCCTCGTGATCGGCGTCGAGCTGCTCTCGCGCATCCTGAACTGGAAGGATCGCACGACGTGCGTCCTGTTCGGCGACGGCGCGGGCGCGGTCGTGCTCGGGCCTGCGTCGGGCGACGGCAGGGGCATCATCTCGACCCGGATCTTCAGCGACGGCGTCCTCGCGAACTCGCTGGTCATCCCGGGCGGCGGCACGGCCGAGCCGCTGACGGCCGAGGGCATCGAGCAGAGCCGCAACAAGGTCCACATGGTGGGGCAGGACATCTTCAAGGTCGCCGTGAAGAACCTGTCCAGCGCGTCGTTGATCGCGCTCGACACGGCGGGCATGGCGGCCGCGGACCTGGACTGGGTCGTCGCCCATCAGGCGAACCTGCGGATCATCAGCCAGGTCGCCGCGCGGCTCAACCTCCCCCTGGAGAGGTTCGTGCTCAACATCGAGGAGTACGGCAACACGTCGAGCGCATCGATCCCCATCGCCCTCGACGAGGCGGTCCGCGATGGGCGCATCAAGCCGGGGCAAAACGTCCTGTTCTGCGCGCTCGGCGCTGGTATCTCCTGGGGCGCGTCCGTCATCCGGATGTGAACGGGCCCATGCGCGTGTGCCTGCGTCGGGGTCGAGGTCTACGCGTGGCGGTCGAGCTCGCCGGGCGATCCAGCCTGAGGTAGTCTCGCGCGCGCCGGCCGCATGACGTGGTTCGGGGGACGGACGGCGTCCGCCTCCCTGGCTTGGAATTGAGGGCAAACGTGAAAATCGCTTGGCTGTTTCCAGGGCAAGGGGCGCAAGAGGTGGGGATGGGCAAGGCCCTCGCGGAGGCCTCGGCGGCCGCGCGCGGCGCGTTCGCGCGAGCGGACGCAGCGCTCGGCGAGCCGATCTCGCGGCTCTGCTTCGAGGGGCCGATGGAGGCGCTGACGCAGACGAGCAACACCCAGCCCGCCATCGTCGCGACGAGCTGCGCCGTGGCCGCGGCCCTCATCGAGCACCTGCCCAACCTCGAGCCGCCGCTGTACGCGGCAGGCCACTCGCTCGGCGAGTACAGCGCGCTGGTCGCCGCCGGCGCGCTCGAGATCGAGGATGCGGTGCGGCTCTGTCGGATCCGGGGCAGCGCGATGCAGGAGGCCGTGCCGTCGGGCGAGGGGGCGATGGCGGCGCTCATCGCGCTCGACCAGGAGGTGGTGCTCGCGATCTGCGCCGAGGCGGCGCAAGGCGAGGTGGTCGCCCCGGCGAACTACAACGGGCCGGGGCAGATCGTGATCGCCGGGCACGCCGGCGCGGTCGCGCGGGCGGGTGAGCTCGCCGTCGCCCGCGGCGGCAAGGCCATCCCGCTCAAGGTGAGCGCCCCCTTCCACTGCGCGCTGATGCGACCCGCGGCCGAACGCCTGCGCCCCGAGCTCGATCGCACCCACCTGATGCCGCTCGCCTTCCCCGTGATCGCGAACGTCGACGCCACGCCGAACGCCGATCCGGAGCGGGTACGGTCGCTCCTCCTGCGCCAGATCGATGGAACCGTGCAGTGGATGCGGACGATCGAGCGCATGGCGGAGGACGGCGTGACGCACGCCCTCGAGATCGGCCCTGGCAAGGTGCTCGCCGGGTTGGTGAAGCGGATCACGAAGCAGATCAAGGTGCTCAGCGTGAGCGACATGGCGGGGATTGAGCGCGTGAACGCGTTCCTTTCGGAGGCATAGGCATCGATGTTCGACCTTACGGGCAAAGTTGCGATCGTCACGGGTGGATCGCGAGGAATCGGGCGTGCCGCGTCGGAGGCCCTCGCGGCGCAGGGCGCGCACGTCATCGTCAACTACGTGCGCGGAGAAGCCGAGGCGCGCGCGGTCGTCGAGGCGATCACCGCGCGCGGCGGCAAGGCCGAGGCGCTCGGCTTCGACGTCGCGAACCTGCAGGCGACCGAGGCCGCCATCGCCGAGGCGGCGAAGCGCCTTGGCCGGCTTGACATCCTCGTCGCGAATGCGGGGATTGCGATCGACGGCCTGCTCCTGCGGATCAAGGAGGAAGACCTCGATCGCCTCTTCGCCGTGAACGTGAAGGGCTCGATCGCGTCCGCGCGCGCCGCGACCAAGGTCATGATGCGCGCGCGCACGGGCCGCATCGTGTTCCTCTCCAGCGTTGTGGCGGAGATGGGCAACGTGGGCCAGGCGGCCTATGCGGCGACGAAGGCGGCCCTGCTCGGCGTGACGAAGTCGCTCGCCCGCGAGTACGCGGGGCGCGGCATCACGGTCAACGCCGTGGCGCCCGGGTTCATCGACACCGACATGACGACGACGATCACCCCGGAGATGAAAGAGGGGCTGACGAAGATGGTCCCGCTCGGGCGCACGGGCCGAGCGGAGGAGGTCGCCGCGGCGATCGCATTCCTATGCTCCGACGAGGCGAGCTACGTGACGGGCGAGACGCTGCGCGTCAACGGCGGAATGTACGTGTGAGAGCGCTGGCTTGAGGACCCCGTCTGCCAGGCGTCACGCACAGCGGCAAACCAGGCGCACACGAAAAAAGCGGTCGCAGGTAATTCGATGGTGCAACGCTGATGGCGATGGGCTACTAGGGGTTCCGTTTTCCCGGGAGGAATACCATGGCTGAAGGTCGCGACATCACGGCCGAAGTAAAGCGGATCATCAAGGAACAGCTCGACGTCGACGAGAAGGACATCAAGCCTGAGGCGAGTTTCATCGACGATCTGGGCGCCGATTCGCTGGGCCTGGTGGAGCTTGTCCTCGCGTTTGAGGAGGCGTTCGAGATCGACATTCCGGACGAGGACACGGAGAAGATCCGGACTGTCCAGGATGCGATTGACTACATCGAAAGGAATGCCAAGGACAAGAAGTAGCGTCCCCACCGCCCTACCGGACGCGGCGTCACCATGGAGGTGGGTTGGCGCGTGAGCCAGCGAAGGGTCTGCTCTTCGCCGATGCACGCGCTCTCACCTCTGTGGTGGCGCTAGGGCAAGAAGAGCCATGGAACGCGTTGTCATCACCGGCATCGGGCTCGCTACGCCCAACGGCCTCGGGACGCAGGCCACCTGGCAATCTTTGCTGGCTGGTCAGTCGGGTATCGCACCCATCACCCTCTTCGACGCGAGCACGTTTCCCACGCGCTTCGCCGGCGAGGTGAAGGGCTTCGTGCCTGAGGAGTACATCCCCAAGAAGAAGGTGAAGGAGATGGGCCGCTTCGCCCAGCTCTCCGTCGCCGCATCGCAGATGTGCATGCAGGACTCGGGGATCGAGCTCACCGACGAGGACCGCGATCAGTGCGGCACGTTCATCGGTGTCGGCCTCGGGGGCCTCGAGTACCTGTTCCAGCACTCGATCACGCTGCACGAGAAGGGGCCTCACAAGGTCAGCCCCTACTTCATCCCGACGGTCATCGCCAACCTCGCCGCGGGGCAGGTGGCGCTGTCGCTCGATCTGCGGGGCGCGAGCTACTGCAACACGAGCGCGTGCTCGTCGAGCGCGCACTCGCTCGGAGAGGCGTTCGAGTGGATCCGCCGAGGTCGCTCGCACATCATGCTCACGGGCGGCGCGGAGGCGACGATCACCGGCCTTGGCATCGGCGGCTTCTGCGCGATGTTCGCCCTCTCGAGGCGCAACGACGAGCCGCAGCGGGCGAGCCGCCCCTGGGACAAGGGACGCGACGGCTTCGTCTGCTCCGAGGGCGCCGGGTCGCTGCTGCTCGAGTCGCTCTCCCACGCGAAGAAGCGCGGCGCGAAGATCTACGCAGAGGTCGTCGGGTACGGCGCCTCGTGCGACGCGTACCACATCACGAAGCCGGCGCCCGACGGCGCCGGGGCGCAGCGAGCGATGAAGATGGCGCTCGACGACGCCAAGCTCGCGCCGGACGCGATCGACTACATCAACGCTCACGGCACCTCGACCCCGCAGGGGGACATCGAGGAGACCCGGGCGATCCTCAAGACGTTCGGCGATCACGCGGCGTCGAAGCGCCTCTGGGTGAGCTCGACGAAATCCGCGATGGGCCACCTGCTCGGGGGCGCAGGTGGGGTCGAAGCGGCGGTTTGCGCTCTCGCGCTGCGCCACGGCGCCGTGCCGCCGACGCTCAACCTGGACGATCCCGACCCCGAGTGCACCCTCGACTACGTGCCGTTCACCTCTCGCGAGCGCCGCCTGAAGCATGTGATGTCGAATTCGTTCGGGTTCGGTGGCACCAACGTGTCGCTCGTGTTCTCCCAGTTCGACGGCTGATCGCGCGCCGCGCTGGATGACTCGATGAAGTGCCCATTTTGCGGCCATCTCGAGGACCGGGTCATCGACTCCCGCGCTGGCGGCGCGGGTGAGGTGATCCGGCGTCGGCGCGAGTGCGCCTCGTGCGAGCGCCGGTTCACGACGTACGAGCGCGTCGAGGACATCCTGCCGACGGTCGTCAAGAAGGACGGTCGGCGCGAGTCGTTCGACCGGCAGAAGCTCGTGCGAGGGCTGCGGATCGCGTGCAACAAGCGGCCCGTGTCCACCGATCAGATCGAGGCCATCGCCGACGCGATCGAGCGCGAGGCGCAGGAGTCCGAGCGGCGGGAGATCTTGTCGACCGAGCTGGGCGAACGGGTCATGAACCACCTGCGTACCCTCGATGAGGTCGCCTATGTCCGGTTCGCAAGTGTTTATCGTTCCTTTCGGGACATTGACCAGTTCATGGTCGAGCTTGGCAAGCTTGTGAAGGCCAAGGCGCCCTAGTAGATCCGGCACTTCGATGTCTGCGAAGCCCCCCAGCCCCGATCCCGAGCTCGACGTCGCGATGATGCGCCTCGCCATCGAGGAGGCGCACAAGGCGATGCCGTCGCCGAACCCCCCGGTCGGCGCGGTGGTGCTGAACGCCGCAGGGGAGGTCGTCGCCGTCGCGCACCACGCGCGCGCGGGCGAGGAGCACGCGGAGGGGCTGGCGCTCGCGGCCGCCGGCGACGCGGCGCGCGGCGGGACGCTCTACGTGACGCTGGAGCCCTGCAACCACGATGGGCGCACGCCGCCCTGCGTGGATGCGGTGCTGAGCGCCGGCATCAAGCGCGTCGTTGTCGGCGCGCCCGATCCGAACCCTGCGGTGGTCGGCGGCGGGGCGCAGCGGCTCAGCGACGCCGGGCTCGCCGTGGAGATGGGCGTGGCCGGCGCCGAGGCTCGCGCGCTGATCGCGCCCTGGACCAAGTTCATCACGACGGGCATCCCCCACATCGCGCTCAAGCTCGCCCTGTCGCTGGACGGTCGCATCGCGACCCGCACGGGCGCCTCGAAGTGGGTCACCGGCCCCGAGGCGCGCGCCAAGGTCCAGGAGCTCCGCTCGCGCCACGACGCGGTGGCGATCGGGATCGGCACGGCGCTCGCCGACGATCCTCGGCTCACCCTGCGCGAGCCTGCGCTCGCGCCCGGGGGGCGGAGCCCCATCCGGCTGGTCTTCGACACGCGGCTCAGGCTGCCGCTCCACACGCGCCTCGTCCAGACGGCGCGGGAGGTGCCGACCTGGGTGCTCACGGGCGCCGACGCGCCCGAGGAGGCGGAGCAGGTGCTCGTCGACGCTGGCTGCGTCGTCCTGCGCGCGCCAACCTCGGCGGAGGGCCGGGTCGACGTGACCGCCGCGATGCGCCTCTGCGCCTCGCAGGGGATCGTCTCCATCCTGGTCGAGGGAGGCGCCGAGCTCGCCGGCAGCCTGCTCGCGTCGCGCCTGCCCGACGAGCTGCACGCCTTCGTCGCCCCGATCCTGCTCGGCCCCCGCGGCCGACCGGGCGCTGTCGACTGGGCCGGCCCGGACACGCCAGGCGACGCACCCCGGATCGTCGATCCTCGCTGGGAGCTCTGCGGCCGCGACGCGTACGTCAACGGCCCGCTCGCCTTCCCGGCGCGCAGCTGAGCGCAGGGCGCCCGGGCCGGTCAGCTCGCGGCTTCTGCGCCGCGCTTCTGCATCTTCCGCTGGACGATGCGCTTCTTGAGCGTGCCCATCCGGTCGATCATCAGCACGCCGTCGAGGTGGTCGAGCTCATGCTGGACGGCCACGGCGAGCAGGCCGTCGGCCGCGATCTCGAACGTCGCCCCGTCGCGGCCGCGGGCGCGGACGGTGACGCGCTCGGCTCGCTTGATGTCCTCGCTGATGCCAGGGAACGAGAGGCACCCTTCGGGGCCGGTCAGCTGCCCCTCTTGGCGCACGATCTCCGGGTTGATGAACACGAGGAGGTTGCTCGGCTCGTTGTCCGCGGCGATGTCAACGAGGAAGACGCGGTGTGGCTCCCCGATCTGCGTGGCCGCAAGGCCGACGCCGGGCGCCGCGTACATGGTCTCGGCCATGTCGTCGATAAGCTTCGTGATTTCGGGCGTGATGTCCCCGACCGGCTGTGCCTTCTGGCGCAGGCGCGGGTCGGGATAGTGGAGGATGGTGCGGATGGCCATGGCTACTGAGCATCATAACCTCCGTTCCTAGCTGGCGCCCGTCAAGACGCTCTCATCTCGCGGGTTCCGCGTGCTCTGCGTGCTTCGCGCCGGCCGCCGTTTGTACAGCCAGCCGCTAGCGATTTCGTCGGAACGAGGTCGACGTATCGACGCTGAGCCCGCGGGACTGAAGATCTTCCACGATGTCCGGCACCAGCCCGGAGGGGTGAAACGTCCCCTCGAGCGCGCCGCCGGCGGCCGTCCGCTCGACCACGAACGTGAAGACGTCGCGAATGGCGATCTGCCCGCCCTCCACCGCGAGCTCCGCGATGCGGAGCACCCGGTGGCGACCGTCGCGGAGCAGCGCGATCTCGATCGCGAGGTCGAAGGACGAGGCCAGCCACTCGCGCGCCGTCTCCGGCGTGATCCCGGGGCGGGTCGCGGCGATGTCGGCGGGGAGCCTCGTCACTGCCTGCCGCAGCGTCGGCGCCCGTGAGGCCGCGAGCACGCCGTCCATGCCGCCGCCGATGGCGTCCACGATTTCGGCCGCGACGTGGCCCGAGAACGAGCTCACGACGACCCGCTCCGGCCGGATCCGCACGGCCGCCCGCACGGCCCGGGTGCGTTCGTCCGTCGTGGCGCCGAGCGCGATGGACAGCGTGTTCGGCTGATCGAGGGCCAGCTCGTCCTCCTCCTGGAGCACCACGAACCGGTCGTCGGGCGGCGCCGCGGCAGCGAGCGCGCCGAGCAGCCAGCCCGTCCCGGCGTCCCGCGTCCCGGTGACGAGGAGGTTGCCGCGACCGAGCACGCACTGGGCGAGCAGCCCGGCCATCGCGCGCGAGATCGTCCCGTTGCGCACCAGGTCGTCCAGCGTGACGTCGGGGCGCTGCGGCTTACGGATCACCAGGGTGGAGCTCGCGGCCGGCGGCAGCACGGCGAACAGCCGGCGCCCCTTCGGCAGGGTCCGCTCGATGAAGCTCGCGCCCGCCTCGATCGGCTGGCCGGCCGTCATGCAGAGCCGGCGGATGGCCCGGCCGACCGCGCGCTCGCTGCTGAACCCGACCTCCGCGATGACGCGCCGGCGCCCGTGCATCGCGATCACGTGGTCGTAGCGGAACACCTGGATCTCGCTCACCTCGGCGTCTTCGAGCAAGCGATCGAGCGGACCGAGCGTGAAGAGCTCCCGCTGCGCGTCGGCCAGGAGCGCCTCGACGTCGACCTCGGGGGGGAGCTCGCCCGCCGCGCGCAGCGCCTCCGCGCCCGCGGCGATCGCCTGCGTGATGCGCGGGGTGAGCGCGCTGTCCGGCGGGGCGCCGCTGTCGAGCGCCGCGAGGTCGACCACGTCGGCGAGCCGCTCCATGAGGCGCCCGAGCGCCCGGCGGTGCGCCACGGCTTGCGCCGAGTCCCCCTGTCCCCGGTCGACCCGATCCGAGACGGGCGGGATGGCTCGTCGGCTCGGGATGGGGACCACGCTGGGGTGGACGGCGACGTTCGAGGCGCCCTGCGGCGACACCGCGGCGGTGCTCGTTGCGCTCTGCGCCGGCAGCGGGGTCGCTGTCGCGTACGGGCGCGGCGCCTGTGGGGGCGGGATGGCGGCGTTGACGGCGCGGCCGTCGCGCGCCGGCGGGGCGTTGGTCGCCGCCGGGTGCGCAGGCAGCGGCGGGACGGACGCGCCGCTCGGCGAGAGGGGCGGGCGAGGCGAGGGGATGCGCGGCGGACCGGGGACGGGGATGGCCCCGGCCGCGTCGACCGACTCGTCCGGATCGTTCTCGAGGGGGAAGTGGCTGATCACGCCCTGGCTGGTGCGCGACGGCTCGCCCCTCTCGTTGATCAGCGGCAGCGGCGCCGACCGGTGCAGCCCCTTCTCGGCGGACGGCGGCGGCCCGCGATCGGGCAGAGGTCCCGGCTCTCCGGACATCTCTTCCGGCGCGCGCGGAGGCGCCGTGCTGTCCGGAGGGGCCGTCCCGGCCGCCGCCGTCTCGATCCGCAGCACGAAGTCGCCGATGTAGATCTTGTCGCCTTCGCGGACGATCGTCGCCTGAGCGATCTTCCGGCCGTTGACGTACGTGCCGTTCGTGCTCTTGAGATCGGTGACGATGAAGCGCCCGTCGCGGAAGAGCAGCCGAGCGTGCCGCTTCGACACGTTGCCCTTCGGCAGCATCAGGTCGTTGCCCTGCACGCGGCCGACGTTGATCTCTGTCCGGTCGAAGGTTTCGCGGCGCTCCGCGCCCCCCTTCTCGCTGATGATCACCGAGAACATCTCGTCGCCTCGCGGGGCCAGGGCGGAGGTGAGACCCGATGCCCTCGCCACGCCATACGAGCAAGCTCGAACAGACATGTCAACGAGGTGCCTTCGATTCCTGCTCCCGGGCGGCGAGCGGGCTCGAGCCGGGGACTGAGCCGCCTGCGCCCCTGAGCGCATGCAGCGCGGTGCAGGTCGAGCGTGCGACGCCGGTCCTGGGATCGATCCGCCGAGTTTCCGGACCAGCCGTGCGTCGGGACCACCTCGTCGAACAGGCTGAGCCTGTGCCGCCCGGCGCCTGGCGCCCTCCGAGCAGGCCGCCTGCTCAGGTGAGGCGCTCGATCGATGTTCTTTGCAAGGTTCGGCAAGCGCCTGGCTCGCGCTCGGCGGGCTCCTGGCTCGCGCTCGGCGAGCGCGCTGCACGAGGAGCGCGCCCCAAGTCGCGCCCCATCGCGGCGGAGGCCAGGAGATCGCCGCCCGACGTGCGAGGCTCGCTGCGTGACATGGCGAGGCCCTCACGGATCACGCGACGCCCTGCGCGGGTCGAAGGACAAGGCTCTTCGATAAGAGCGCAAATCTTGACGGTTGCGCGAATCCTGCTTCGCACCCCACGGCGCGCCGTCACCACGCGTGATCGTGTACTGCCGTCGGGATCCGCTGTACGGCGCGAAAGTCTCGTCGGAGGCTGCTGCAACCGGAGACTGCCGGTGAAGCGGTACTGCCTCGCGTAAGCACCGGCCGAACCATCATCGCTGCTTGACCTTGGCGCATCGAGCCGTTTACGTTGGCGCCCGCTCGGACCGGGGAGAATCGTCGAAGTCGCCGCGCACGCACATCAACCAGCGGCTGGGCAGCCGCCCTGCGCAAGCTGGATCTGTCTACGAGGGGGGTTTGCTGCATGCAGCCAAGCCCGCATCGGAATCAGGGACCGCACCCGTGGTCACCTCCCGACTGCCAGCCTGCGCGCCTCGGGTATCGACGAGCTCTGAAGTGGAGGAAATATGGCAGTTGGCAAGGTTAAGTGGTTCAACGACGAGAAGGGTTGGGGCTTCATCAAGCAAGAGACTGGCCCCGACGTCTTCGTTCACTATTCGCAGATCAACGGGGAGGGGCGCCGCCGTCTTTTCGAAGACGAGACCGTTGAATTTGAGATCAAAGAAGGTCCCAAAGGTCTGCAGGCGGTCAACGTGATCCGCGCCACCGCCTGACTTTCCTCCTGACCAGAGCCCCACCGGATTGCCCGCGCAGCGCCCCCGCTGCGCTCGAGTCACGGCATCGCCGAGCCCCGAACATCGCGCGCCCGCTTGGAGGGTCCTGCGTGTAGCGGATGGATTGCGCGCGGCTCCGGTGGGGCGCTCGGCGGAGCGTCGATTCGAAGGGGAGCGCTCGGCGGACGGCCGAGCGCGCGGCGGGCTCATCGCTCGGGGACCGGGACCTCGCGGAACGCGTCTTGACCCGGGACGAAGCGGTGCGACGTGATGCCCCCGATCGTCCCCGCGTCGTCGATCTCGTAGACATTGAACCCGGCCATCCGTTCATCGCTGTCGTGAAGGAGCGAAGCGCTGGTTGCGCCCACGGCGTCGATGTGACCCCGCTCGGTGTGCAGCTTGCGGTGAATGCGCCGGTGCAGGTGCCCGTGCAGCAGCAAGCCGCGGCGAACCTGCCGCAGCAACCGCCCCTCGGCTGCGGCGTCGCCCAGGCCTTCCAGCAAGGTCTTCGCCCGGCTCGCCGGGTTGTGGAAGGGGTGGTGCTGGAGCACGACCGGCGTTCGCCGTCGCACCTCCGGGTGCGCTAGCACCCGCTCGAGCGCGCGCAGCTGGACCGGCCCGAGCCGCCCCGATGCCACCAGCGGGGGACGCGGCCAGGCGGTCGAGAGGCCGATGATCGCGACCGGCCCGCGCAGGTGCACGAAGGGGAACGCCGAGCCTGCGTCATCGCGGCCGGCCCCGCCGTCGTCGCTCTTCCCAGGCGCGTCGAGGACGAGGTCGGAGCGCAGGTACGGCGCGAAGTACCGAGAGAAGCGCTGCGAGCGGTGCGCGCCCTTCGTGTACGCGTCGTGGTTCCCCGGGACGATGCTCACCCGCTCGGGAGGAAGACCGAGATCGCTCTGCAAGAAGTTGCGGACCAGGACGAACTCTCGCTCGAGCGCGAGGTTCGAGACGTCGCCGGTGATGACGACGTGGTCCACGCCGAGCCGCCGTATCTCCCGCGCCGCTGCTTGCACCGCGTGCGGCTTGTGGATGGCGTGGCGCCGGAAGCGGAGGTTGAGGTAGCCCGTGAGACGCTTGTTCAGGAGCCGGAACGGGATGGCCCCCTCGAGGGAGAGGAGGTGCAGGTCGGAGAGATGCGCGATCCTCACGGGCGCAGTATGGGCTCTTCCGGCGCGGCGGCCAACCGCCGCGCGCCTCGGCCCGCGTGGCGGCCCACCGCCGCGCTCCTGGGATCGAGCGTCGTCCGCCAGGGCTCAGGCGTCGCGGGCGCAGCGGAAGCCGCGCCACGCGCGGCGGCTGGTCGGTGAGTCGTGCCCCCGCGCGGCGCCGCGCAGCCAGGGCCGGCCCAGGATGTA
The DNA here is from genome assembly GCF_051521375.1 of Sorangium sp. So ce693. Lineage (NCBI taxonomy): Bacteria > Pseudomonadati > Myxococcota > Polyangiales > Polyangiaceae > Sorangium > Sorangium sp. So ce693. Next base: position 5,736,186 of record NZ_CP150347.1, on the reverse strand, counting down.
GCTGCCGCCCCGCAGCACGCGCTCCTCCCCCATGTCGGGCCCACGCGGGTTCTTCGCGCTGCCGCTTGGATACTCGGGATGGTAGTAATCAGCGACCCACTCCTCGACGTTGCCGGCGAGGTCGTCGATGCCGTCGGGGGTGCGGCCGGCCACGAGCGAGCCGACGGGCGCGAGCTCGAGGAAGCCGTCGCCGTCGTCGAGCTCGTCGAACGACAGCCTCCCGTGGTTCGCGTGGAAAGGGTTGTAGACATGGCCCCACGGGTAGCGGCGCCCGGCCGCGCCGCGCGCAGCCCGCTCCCATTCGGCCTCGGTCGGCAGGCGACCGCCGGCCCAGCCGCAGTAGCGCTGCGCGTCGCTCCACGAGACGAGCACCACCGGATACCCGGGCCGATCGAACCGCTGCCCGCCGGAGGCGTACGGAGGTTCGGCGCAGACGCCGGCCGAGACGCACCGGCGGTAGCTCGCGACGGTCACCTCGGTTCGATCGATCCAGAAATCCGACAGGTACACCTCGTGGGGCACGAGCTCATTCGCGAAGCTCGCCTCGGTCTCGTCGACGCACAGCTCACCGGCCGGCTCGAGCTTGCAGAGCGTCACCGCGTGCGCGATCTCGACCTCGCTCGATCCCATCATGAAGCTCCCTGCGCGCACGAGGACGGCGGGCGGGCCGGGCGCGCGCAGCGCGACGACGCTCGCGGGCGAGCGCGCGCGCTGGCCCTCGGCGCCCGCCGAGAGCGCGGCCTCCGGGCGCGCCGGGAGGCGCGGGGCGCGCCGCGCGCGGGGTGGTGGAGCGGCCGCGCCGGCCAGGGAGAAGGCGACGAGCGAGGCCACCGTGGCCAGCGTGAAGAGGGCCGCCGGGCGCATGTCGGAGACGTAGCATGCTCCAGCCTCGCGGACTGTTTCAGCTCTTCCGACTCCGCTCGAGGGGGCGGTCGGTCGTCTGGGACGTCACGAACACAGCGGGCCGCCTGGTCGGGCGGTCGACCCTGCGTCACGCGACGCACTTTTGCGCCGCACCTTCGCCGCGCGTCACGCACGGCGCTCGCCGCGCGACGCGCCGCAAAAGTGCGCTGGGCGCCGAGGAGCGATAGACTCGAGGGGCTCGATGTCAACCCTTATGGACAACGCGAACACGGTGAGCGCGGAGGTCGACGCCGCGGTGATCGAGGCGCTGCATGAGGCGCTCGAGAGCGGAGAGCTCGTGCTCTTCGTGGGGGGAGGCATCTCGGCCGCGGCCGGGCTGCCGACGTGGCGTCAGCTCGTCGACCTGCTCGTCGAGAGGGTGCGCGAGCAGGCCAGCGACGAGGTCGCGATCGCCGAGGTCGCGGCGCTCGCGCGATCGCAGCGCTACAGCGAGGCGCTGGGCGCGGCGGAGCAAGCGCTCGGCCCAGCGGAGTTCAACGCGTTCGTCGAGGATGCGCTCGACGACGAGGGGCTCGAGCCGCCGCGGATCGCGATCGCGATCGCCGCGCTGCGAGACAAGCTGCGCGCCGTGCTCACCACGAACCTGAACCACCTGCTCGAGCGCGCCTTCGGCTTCGAGTGGGACACCCTGTGGCGCGTCACCGACGAGGTCGCGTGGCGGCGGCGGTTCATCCTCAAGCTGCACGGCACGCTGAAGGAGCCGCACAGCTGGGTGTTCGCGCGCGAGCGCTTCCTCGCGTCGATCGCGCCGCCCGACGTGCGCAAGTCGCTCACGACCGTGCTCTCGAGGTGCCCCGTGCTCTTCATCGGCTTCGGGCGCGCCGACGGCAACTTCGACGAGATGCTGGCGGACATCCACGCGCTCTCGGGCGCCTCGCCGCCGCCCCGCTTCGTCATCGCCCCGGGCGCGAGCCTGACGCCGCTCCGCCGCAAGACGCTCGCGGACATGGGGTTCCTGCTCCTGCCTTACGACACCCCCGACGGCAGCCACGACCGGGTGCTCGCGCTCCTCGATCGCACGTGCGCGCCCCGGCCGCGCGCGGTCACGTCGCGCGGCCGCTCGATCCTTCCGCCCCCGATCCCCGATCTCGAGCTCCCGCCCTCCTCGTCGCCGCTCGGCGCACCGTACGACCTCCCGCCCGACTCGGCCGCGTACGACGACACGGTCACGATGACGGGGGCGCTCGAAGGGTCGCGGCGCGAGCGCGTCTCCGAGCCCCCGGCGAGCCCGATCGAGGTGTTCTTCTCGTACTCGGAGAGCAACCGCGAGCTGCGCGACAAGCTCGAGACGCACCTCGCCATCCTCAAGCGCAAGGGCGTCATCCGCGGCTGGCACGACGGCGAGATCGGCGCTGGCGAGGAGCGCGACGCGGCGCTCGCCGAGCACCTCGAGACCGCGAAGGTCATCCTCCTGCTCATCAGCGCGGACTTCCTCGCGTCGGACTTCTGCTACGACGTCGAGATGCAGAAGGCGATCGAGCGCCACGATCGGGGTGAGGCGCGCGTCATCCCCGTCATCCTCGACGCCTGCGACTGGGAGGGCGCGCCCTTCGGCAGGCTGGCCAGCTTGCCGCGGGGCGGGCGCCCGGTGACGAGCTGGGTCAACCAGAGCGAGGCGTTCACCGACATCGCAAAGGGCATCCGAAAGCAGGTCGAGCAGCTCACCCAAAACCCCTCCTGAGCTCACCGAGCGCCGGCACCCAGCCGGTGAGCCATTCAGAGGTGCCACCGCCGCCCGGGATCTGGGGCGTTCCCGCGTCGACCAGCCGGAACCTGGCCGCGCGCGACGATCTGCTCGCCGAGATCGGCGCCGCGCTCGCCAGGCGGGGCGTGGCGCCGCTCTGCGGGCTCGGCGGCACCGGCAAGACCAAGCTCGCGATCGAGCATGCGTACCGCAACGCCGGCGCCTACGACACCGTCTTCCTGATCGACGGCCAGAGCCAGGCGACGATGGACGCCTCCTTCGTCACGCTCGCCGCGGAGATGAGGCTGCCCGAGCACGAGCAGCTGGATCCCGCTCGCGCCGTCGCCGCGGTGCGCGCCAAGCTCGGGCGTCGCGGGCGCTGGCTCCTCCTCTTCGATGGCGTGCGCGACCCGAGCGAGGTCGAGCCCTATATCCCGAGCGTCTCCCACGGCGGCCGCGTGCTCACGACGTCGCAGAACCCTATCTGGCGCGGCCTCACGACGGTGACCGTCCGCGGTATCGAGCGCGCCGAGTCGGTGCGCTTCCTGCTCCAGCGCACGGGCGAGACCGACGCGGAGTCGGCCGACGCGCTCGCAGAGGAGCTCGGCGATCTGCCGCTCGCCCTGGCGCAGGCCGGCGCGTACATCGAGGAGACCGGACGCCCGCTCGCGGAGTACCTCGCGCTGTTCCGCCAGCGGCCGGCCGCGCTCCTGGAGCGCCCCGCCAGCTTCCCGGTGACGGTCGCGACCGCCTGGGAGAGCGCGCTCGCGGCCGTGTTCAGCCACCAGGCAGCGGCAGAGCTCCTCAGCTTGTGCTCGTTCCTGCCGATGGACGCGATCCCTCGGCGGTCGCTCGGCGAGTACGATCCGCTCGCGCTCGACGACGCCATCGCGATGCTGCGGCTGCACTCGCTGATCGAGGTGCGGCCGCACGCCCTCAGCGTTCACCGCCTCGTGAAGATCGTCGTCCGCAACCAGCTGCGGCGGGACGATCGGCGGCGATGGATGGAAGCGGCGCGCCGCATCGTTCAGGCTTCCGGCCGGATCTCCCCGAGCACGGAAGAGGAGCGCGAAGGTAGGACGGAGCCGGAGTCGGGGTAAGGCAAGCCCCCCACGAGACGATGGAGGTTCGACCCGCATGTATCCGCCGACAGCGTCAACTACCGTCTCTTCCTGGGTCTTTTCCGACCGCGTATTCTCGTTGCGCGTCAGGTCCGTCGTGAGACTTTAAGGCCCGCGAGAGGAACTATGGTTGCCTTGGCGACGAGCCCCGCCGATGTGTTCTTCTCCTACTCTCCGAGGGACGAGGACCTGCGGCCCAGGATCGAGACCCACCTCGACGCGCTGAAACGGCAGGGGGTCATCCGGAATTACCAGGGCTTCGCGCTCGGCGGAGGGAGGGAGCGGCGAGAGGCGACCGCGGCGAGGCTGCGCGAGGCCCGGGTCGTGCTGCTGCTCGTGAGCGCGGATTTCCTCTCCACCGACGCGTGGCTCTCTGCGGAGATGCGGGAGGCGATCGCTCGCCACGAGGCCGGCGAGTGCCGGGTCATCCCCGTGATCCTGCGGCCCTGCGCCTGGGAGAAGACGCTGCTCGGTGCGCTGCAGCCGCTGCCGAGCCGCGCGCGGCCCGTGACGAGCTACCCCAACCAGAGCGAGGCGTTCACGGAGATCGCGAAGGGGATCCGGAGCGCCGTCCGCGAGACGGAGCCGCCGACGCAGCGGCCTGCCGCTCGAAGGCCGTCGAGCTCGCCCGACGCGGAGCCACACATCAAGAAGCTGCCGCCGCGCAACCCAGGCTTCACCGGGCGCGACCAGCTCCTGAGCGAGCTGCGGAGCACGCTCACGACGGGGGGGCCCGCGGCGCTCACGCAGTCGATCAGCGGCCTCGGCGGCGTCGGCAAGACGCAGCTCGTCGCCGAGTACGCGCACCGGTACGCGAGCCAGTACAACGTCGTCTGGTGGATCCGCGCCGAGGAGCCGGCCATGGCGGCCGAGGACTTCGCGCGCCTCGCCGCGGCCCTCGACCTGCCAGAGCAGAACGAGGCCGATCACCGGATCGCGATCGAGGCGGCCCGGTCGTGGCTGTCGCGCAACGACAAGTGGCTCCTCATCTTCGACAACGTGAACGATCCGCAGGACGTCGCCCCGTACCTGCCGCACCCGCGCACCGGGCACATCCTCATCACCTCGCGCAACCCGAGCTTCCGCGGCATCGCCACCCCGCTCACCGTTCCGGCGCTCGACCGCGCCGACTCGGTGAAGTTCCTGCTCGATCGGACAGGGCAGAGCGACGCGCGCGCCGCGGAGAAGCTCGCCGAGACGCTCGGGGATCTCCCCCTCGCGCTGGTGCAGGCGGCGGCGACCATCAAGGAGACGGGATCGTCGATCGCGACCTACCACGCCGCCTTCGGCGATCACCAGCGCGGGCTCCTGCTCCGCGGCATGCCGATGGACTACCCGACGCCGATCGCCACGACCTGGGGCCTCGCGTTCCAGGAGGCGCAGCGCTTCTCGCCCGTCGCGGTCGACCTCTTGAGCCTGTGCGCGTACCTGGCGCCCGATGACATCCCGCGCGAGGGCCTCGCCGACGCCGCGCCGCACCTGCCGGCGGCGCTGGCGGAGGCGCTGAGCGATCCGCTGATGCTCGACGAGGCGGTCGCCGCGCTCCGCCGCTACTCGTTCATCGACGTGCACGAAGGCGCGCTCTCCGTGCACCGCCTCGTCCAGGCGGTGGTCCGCGATCGCCTCTCGCCCGAGGACCGGAAGGTGTGGGCCGAGGCGGCGGTCCGGCTCGTCGACCACGCGTTCCCCGAGAGCAGCGACGAGGTGGAGACGTGGCCCTTCTGCGCCCGATGGCTGCCGCACGCGCTCGCCGCGGCGAGCCAGGCCGAAGCGCACGACGTCGCGAGGGAGGTGCGCGGGCGGCTCCTCGCTCGGTTCGCCGTCTACCTGCAGGGGCGCGCCGCGTTCGCGGAGTCGAAGGGGTACCTGGAGCGGGCGCTCGCGCTCCACGAGGCGGTGTTCGGCCACGACGATCCGAAGGTCGCGGCCGTGCTGCGCAGCCTCGGCAGCGTCCTCCACGACCTCGGCGATCTCGGCGGCGCGCGGGCGCACCTGGAGCGCGCGCTGGCGATCGACATCGCGAGCTTCGGCCCCGATCACCCGGACGTCGCGCGCGACGTGAACGACCTCGGCAGCGTGCTCATGGATCAGGGCGATCTGCCGGGCGCCCGCAAGCACCTGGAGCGCGCCCTCGCCATCGACGAGGCGACGTACGGCCCCGACGATCCGAGCGTCGCGATACGGCTCAACAACCTGGGCGCGCTCTTCCGCGACCTCGGCGACTTCGCGGGCGCGCGCGTGCACCTCGAGCGGGCGCTCGCGATCGACATCCGCGCCTACGGTCCGGATCACCCGACGGTCGCGATCGGGCGCACGAACCTCGGTCGGCTGCTCCACGATCTCGGCGACCTCAAGGGAGCGCGCGATCAGTTCGAGGAGGCCCTCAAGATCGACGAGCACAGCTACGGCCTCTACCACCCGCGCTTCGCGCTCGCGCTGAACAACCGCGGGCGCGTGCTGCGCGATCTCGGCGACCTGGCCGGCGCGCGCGCCGACTTCGAGCGCGCGCTCGCGATCGTCGAGGACACCTACGGGCCGGACCACCCGGACGTGGCGCGGGACATCAACAACCTCGGCAGCGTGCTGCGCGACCTCGGCGATCTCGAGGGCGCGCGCGCGAACTTCGCGCGCGTGCTGAAGATCGCCGAGGCGACGTACGGCCCGGACCACCCGGCGGTGGCGATCGGCTGCAACAACCTGGGCAGCGTGCTGCAAGCGCTCGGTGAGCTGCCCGGGGCGCGCGAGCAGCTGGAGCGCGCGCTCGGCATCGCGCAAGCCACGTACGGCCCGGATCACCCGGTCGTGGCGAGCATCGTGAACAACCTCGGGCGCGTCTTGCAGGCGCTCGGCGATCTGTCGGGAGCGTGGCAGCAGATCGAGCGCGCCGTGGCGATCGCCACGAAGGCGCTCGGGCCGTCGCACCCGTCCGTGCAGATCTTCTCGCGGAACCTTGCGCGCCTCGGCGACGCCCTCGGGAGCAGCGCCGGGGCCACCTGAGCGCCGCGCAAGGAGGACGCCGGGGCGACGAGCCCCGGCGTTCGCTGCGCCCTGGATATTCCTTGAGCCTGGGTGTGCGGAGCTAGCCGAGCAGGATCTGCGTCGGGTGCTCCAGGAGCTGGCGCAGGACCTTGAGGAAGGTCGCGCCGACCGCGCCGTCGACGACGCGATGATCGCAGGAGAGCGTCATGCTCAGGCGGCGGCCCGGCACGATCTGCTCGCCGCGCACGACGGGCTCCTGGCGGACCTGGCCGACGGCGAGGATGGCGCCCTCGGGCGGGTTGATGACGGCGCCGAAGTTGTCGATCCCGTACATGCCGAGGTTCGAGATCGAGAACGTGCCGTTCGCCATCTCCTCGGGCCGCAGCTTCTTCGCCTTGGCCCGCCCGGCGAGCTCGCGCACCTCGGCCGCGATGTCGAGCACCTGCTTGCGATCGACGTCGCGCACCACCGGCGTGACCAGGCCTTCGGGGACGGCGACCGCGACCGAGATGTCGACGCGCTGGTGGACGAGGATCGCGTCCGGGGTGAACTGCGCGTTGCACTCCGGGACGCGCACGAGCGCGATGGCGCACGCCTTGACGAGGAGATCGTTGAAGCTGACCTTGGCCGGCTTCTCCCCCTCGGCGGCGGTCGCGGCGAGATCCGCGTTGATCTGCTCGCGCAGCGCGTTCAGCGGATCGGCGTCGACGTCGATCGAGAGGTAGAAGTGCGGGACCGTCTGCTTCGACTCGGTGAGGCGCCGGGCGATCGCCTTGCGCATCATGCTGAGCGGCCGCACCTCCGGCGCAGCGAGCTCGCCAGGGGCGGTCGCCTTGGCCGCCGCGGCGGCCGGCGCCGGCTTCAGCCCCTCGAGGTCGCGCGCGACGATGCGCCCGCGCGGGCCGCTGCCGGCGACGCTGCTGAGGTCGAGCCCACGCTCTCGGCCGAGCTTCCGCACGTAGGGCGACGCCTTCACGCGCCCGTTCGACGACGGCTGCGGCGCGGCCGGCTGCGTGGGCGGCGAGACCGCCTCGCCGCGCGCCGCGGGCGGCGGGCTCGTCACGGGCGCGTCGCCGCCGGCCGGCGGCGCGGCGCGCTCTCCCTTGGGCTGAGCCTCCGCCGCGCTCGGCTTCGCCGCGGCGGCGCCGCCGCTCCCACCGGCGAGGGCGCTTACGTCCTCGCCCGGGGCGCCGATGATCGCGACAGGCTGGCCGAGCTGAACCACGCTGCCCGCAGGCACGAGGATCTTGAGCAACGTCCCTCGATCGAAGGACTTGTACTCCATGGTCGCCTTGTCGGTCTCGACCTCTGCGAGCAGATCGTCGATGTCGATCGCGTCGCCTTCCTTCTTGTGCCAGGCACTGATCTGCCCCTCCTCCATGGTCGGGGACAGCTTCGGAAGTTCCAGAACCTTCGCCATGGGTCTATCAACCTTGATCGGGGATGTGGGTCCGCTCAGTCAGCTTTTGTAAAGAACGCGGTGAACATTTTCGATGATCCGCGAAGCCTGCGGGATCACGTACTGCTCCAGCCGCGCGTTGTAGGGCATCGGGACGTCGAGCGTCGTCGCGCGCAGCACGGGCGCGTCCAGCTCGTCGAACGCGAGCCGCTGGATGCGATCGGCGATCTCCGCGCCGACGCCGCCGTACGGCCAGCCCTCGTGCGCCACGACCGCGCGGTGCGTCTTCGTGACGCTCTTCACGATCGTCTCCTCGTCGAGCGGGCGCAGCGATCGCAGGTCCACGATCTCCGCGCTGATGCCCTCCTTCTCCAGCTCCGCGGCCGCCTCGAGCGCGACGTGCACCATCCGGCTCCACGCGATGATCGAGACGTCGGTCCCCTCGCGCACGATCGACGCGACCCCGAGCGGCACGATGAAATCGGGATCGTCGGGCACCTCGCCCTTCACGCCGTAGAGCGTCTCGCTCTCCATGAAGAGCACCGGGTTGTCGTCCCGGATCGCCGACTTCAGGAGACCCTTAGCGTCCGCCGGCATCGCGGGCGCGAGGACCTTGAGGCCGGGGACGTGCGCGTAGAAGTGCTCCATCGCGTGCGAGTGCTGCGAGCCGACCTGCTTCGCCGAGCCGTTCGGCGCCCGCAGCACGAGCGGGATGCTGAGCTGCCCGCCGGACATCTGCCGGAGCTTCGCCGCGTTGTTGAGGATCTGGTCGAACGCCACGGCGGAGAAGTTCCACGTCATGTACTCGACGATCGGCCGGAGCCCGACCATCGCGGCGCCGATCGAGATGCCCGTGAACCCGCTCTCGGTGATGGGCGCGTCGATCACGCGCCTGCTCCCGAACTTGTCGAGCATCCCCTCGGTCACCTTGTAGGCGCCCTGGTAGTGCCCGACCTCCTCGCCGACGAGGTACACCCGCTCGTCGCGCTCCATTTCCTCGACCATGGCGGCGCGAACCGCCTCACGGAATCTTAGGACGGTCATCGCGCAAAAGGTCCTGCATAGGTTGTGGGCTCGAGCACCTCGGGCCCGGGTTCGGGGCTCTCCTCGGCGAAGCGGATCGCGTCGGTGATCTCGTCTTCCACCTCTTTCTCGATCGCCTCGAGGGCGGCCTTGTGGCCCTTCTCCTCGAGCTCGACGCGAGAGCGGAGGAGCACGTCCTTCTTCTTGCGCTCCTCGAGCTCCTCCTTCGTCCGGTACTTGCCGGGATCGCTCATCGAGTGGCCCCGGAAGCGGTACGTCCTGATCTCGACCAGCGTCGGCTCCGAGTTCGTGCGCGCCCGCGCGACGGCCTCGGCGAGGCGATCGCGCACCTGGAGGACGTGCTCGGAGTTGAAGCGATCGCGCTCCATCCCGTAGGCGAGCGCCTTCAGCGAGACGTCCTCGACCGAGAGCGTCCGTGAGAGCGGCGTCCCCATCGCGTACTCGTTGTTCTCGCAGACGAACACGATCGGCAGCTTCCACAGCGCCGCGAGCGACATCCCTTCGTGGAAGTCGCCGATGCTCACCGCGCCCTCGCCGAAGAACACCATCGAGACCCGGTCCTCGCCGCGGTACTTCGACGCGAACGCGGTCCCGACGGCGATGGGGATGTGCCCGCCGACGATGCCGTAGCCGCCGAGCATGTTGTGCTCTTTGTCGAAGAAGTGCATCGAGCCGCCGAGCCCCTTCGAGCACCCGGTGACCTTGCCGTAGAGCTCGGCCATCGCGGCGCGCGGGCTCATCCCGCGGGCGAGCGCGAGCCCGTGATCGCGGTAGGTGGTCATCACGTAGTCGTCGGGGCGGAGCGCCGCGGAGGCACCGACGGCGATGGGTTCCTGACCGATGTACAGGTGAAGGAACCCTCCGATCTTGCTCTGCGCGTACGCGCGGGCCGCCTCTTCCTCGAAGCGGCGTATCTGAAACATCTTTCGGTAGAGCGACAGATGGAGATCGTCGCCGTTTGTCAGGGTAGTCATCGCGGAGATCTCAAGGGGCAGAACAGCAATTCAGACAGTCGCTAGGGCAGAGGTCGGCGTGAATCCAGGGCGCCTCTCCGGGTCCTGCGATGGACCCAGCGAGCCGCTTGACGTCGGCCGTGCAGGACAGCGACGGTGCTTACTCGGGCTCCTTTACGGGAGTTTTTTCCGCGTGACAACGCATCCGCGATGTCACGCGTTCAACGCGCAGCAGCATCGGCACCACCGGCGTCCTGCGCGCCGGGCTCTGTGGCCTCTGGCACGTCGAGGTCGTCGGTCTCCGGCGTTCCGGCGTCCGCGGCCTGCTCGTCCTCGGGAAGCGGGGTCGACACGGGCGAGGGCGCGGCGCTGCCCGGCGCGCTCGCGCTGGGCTCCGCGGCGCTGGGCTCCGCGGCGCTGGGCTCCGCGGCGCTGGGCTCCGCGCTGACCGTCGCGCGCGCCGTGGTGTCGGCGGGGTCGTGCTTCGGGCGCGCAGGCCGCGTCGACGGCGCGGGGCGCGGTCGCGGCGCCGTCGTCGCCGACGACGCGATCGGCGCTGCTCCGACGGCGGGCTCCTCGGCGGGCGTGTCTGCAGATCGCAGCGCGGTGTGGAGGAGCAGCGCGGCCGTGGCCACGACCACGGCCGCGCCCACGGCGATCTGCCCCGCCTTCCGCTCGCGGGGAGGGAAGTTGATGTCGAGCGGATCCGCGCGCACCGCGGCTGGCTCGGCGGACAGCGCCGGCGTCGCCGTGACGGCGCTGTCCAGCATCCGCCTCGGCATCTGGCTGGAGGCGGCCCACTCGAGGCTGTTCGCGAACGCGGCGCCGAACTCGTCGCAGCTCGGGTACCTGTCCTCGGGTCGCTTCGACAGCCCGCGCGCGAGCACCTGATCGAGCGACGGCGGGAGGCCGAGCTCCCTCGCGATCGGCGGCGGCTCGTCGGTCGCGATCCGCGACGCGACCGAGACCGCGTCGTCGCCCGGGAACGCGCGGCTCCCGGAGATCGCCTCGTACATGACGGCGGCGAGCGAGAACTGATCGCTCTCGGGCGAGAACTTCCCGACGCGGAACGTCTCCGGCGCGCTGTACGCGGGCGTCCCCATGAGCCCTCCCTGGTGCGTCAGCGTCGAGTCCGGGATCCGCGCGATGCCGAAGTCGGCGATCTTGCCGCCGTTCATCGAGAGGATGATGTTCTCCGGCTTGATGTCGCGGTGGACGATGCCTGCCCGGTGCGCGATCGTGAGCGCCTCGCCGAGCTCGCGCGCGAGGCGCGCCGCCTGCGCCGCCGAGAGCGGCCGCTCGAGGAGGTGCTGCTTCAGCGTCGGCCCCTCGACGTACTCGAAGACGAGGTAGAGCCCGAAGTCCGGGTCCTCGCCGACGTCGTGGAGCGTGACGAGGTTCGGGTGGGTCACCCGGGCGGCGGCGCGCGCTTCGTGGCGCATCCTCACGATCAGCTGCTCGCGGACGTCGCGCGGGATGCGCAGGTCGTCGCGCAGGTGCTTCAGCGCGACGTCGCGATCGAGCAGCGGATCGTGCGCCAGCAGCACGCGCCCCATCGCGCCCTCGCCGAGGAGGCGCTGCACGTGGTAGCGGCCGAGGGCGGCGGGCAGCACGGAGCTATCGCTCGGCTGTGCGAGCGCGCCGCCGCCATCGGAGGACGAGGATCGAGGCACGTCGCGTCGGTTCTAACCGGCCAGAGGCCCCGGCGGAAGGCCTGGCCGGCGTCTCGCTTCCGGTTATGCTCTGCCGCAGCGCGCCCCGGGTCCACGAGCGGCGCTCGCGGTCCTGCGGAGGCGGTCCCCGCAGGGCCCTGGCGGCGTGCGGCATCCCAGAGAGGGCGCAGCGAGCACAGATGAGCACCGAGAGCGCGTCGAAGCCGGTCCAGGTCGCCGGAGCTACGAAGAAGCGGGGCAAGGCCAAGTACATCGTGCTCGTCGGCCTCGTGCTCATCGTCGTCCTCGCCCAGCAGACGGGGCTCCTCGGCTTCGGCGTGGCGCACCTCCGCGCCGCAACATTCCCGAGAGACGAATCGCTGCTCGAATATGTCCAAGGCAGCGCCCCCGGCGTGGTGATCGTCGACCCTCACCAGATCGACCTGCAGGCGCTCGGCGCGGAGGGGGGCGCGGTGCGGCTGCACATCGAGCGCACCCGAGACGACATCAAGAAGGCGACGGGCATCGATCTCGGGTTCGACGTCGACAAGCTGGTCGTCGCCCCATCGCTCGTGGTCGCGCGCGGGCGCTTCAACGAGCAGAAGCTCGCGGAGCGCCTGGCGACGCACAGCTACGTCCAGGCAGAGTACAAAGGCGTGAAGTACCTGCTCCGCGCCGGCGAGGACGCGATCGCCGTGCGCAACGGGTCGATCCTGCTGTACGGCGCCGAGCCGGAGATCCGCGCGAGCATCGACGCCGAGGAGGCCGGGACGTCGCTGGCGAGCCGGGACGAGGCGACGTCGCGCCTCGCGCACATCGGGTGGGATCGTCCCCTCCTGGGCGTCGCCCTCCTTTCCGAGAGCAAGCCGAGCCTCCGCGCGATCCTCACCGGCTCCACGGGCCCGCGCGCCGTCACCGTCGGCGTCTCGACGAAGGGCGGGCTCTCGGTGACCGTCGCGATCGACGCCGCGTCGGCCGACGCGGCCGAAGAGCTCCGGAAGCTCCTCGAGGAGAAGCGCGCGAACGTCGATGCGCTGAAGGCGCTCGTCGGCCCGGAATCCGGGGCGGCGCTCGCCGAGATCGCGAAGCGCGCGACGCTCGCCGTGGAGCCGGGCGCCGGCCGGCTGACGGTGCAGGCGGAGGTGCGCCCCGAGGAGATCGAGCTGCTCGCGAAGGCCGGCCATGCGGCGGCGGGCTCGCTCGGGGAGATGTACAAAAATGTGCGGCTGCTTCAGCTCCTCGCGCCGGGCCCCTGACGCCGTCGTCCGAGCGGAAGGCGCGCTCGGCCCGTCTCGATCTGGATACGGCTGTGCACGACGGCAGCACCGCTCATATCGAGCGGGCGCTGCCGGCGGTGCGGCCCTGGTCGAGGCTCAGAGCTCGGCGCAGCGCGGGCACCGCGCCTCGACCCGGTCTGTCGCGCTCTTGACCCGGGCGCGCGCGGCATCGCACCGCTGGTCCGCATCGCCGGCGAGCCCGCAGAGATGCTGCGCGGCGCGGCTCATCGACGCGAGCGCGCGGCACGCTGTCTCACACGGCGGCGCGGACGTCGGCTCGGCCTCGAGCTTCTTGGCCGGGGGCTCCCCGCCGGCGGCCGTCGCCCGCGGTGACGGCGCGGTGCGGCTGTCGGGTACGCTCGGGCTCGGCGGCGAAGGCGCCGCCGGCGGCGGCGCTCCCGGCTGCGCCGCTTCCGCCACGGCCCGGCCCTCGTCGCGCTGCGCGGGCGCGCCGATCGCCTGATCGAGCTCGTCCTCCGCGCGCTCGAGCTCCGCGAGCGCATCATCGGCCGTCTCGATCGAGCTTCCCTTGTGCGGCGACATCGAGGTCGCACCGGCGGCCTCCGGCGCCACGGGGGCTTGGGCGACGGAGGCTCCGCCGCAGCCCGAGAGCGCGGCGGCGCTGATCCACAGGGTGGCGGCCGCGGGAGACCAGGCACGGTGTCTGTTCATCGGTCCTCCTGCGCCTGACGCGCGGCGCCCGGCTTTCGGCTCATCGCGGCGCCGCGGCGCCGCGACTGCGCGCCGAGATCTTGCGTGCGGCGCGGCGAGGATGACCCCCTCGCCGTGCGCTATGCTCGCGGCGATGAATCTGCTTCGACCGATCGGCGCCTTCGTTCTGGCTCTCGGACTGGTCGCAGGCTGTCAGCGAGGCAGCTCGCGCCGGCCTGCGTCTCAGCCGTCATACGGCCAGGCCTATCCTCCCTACGGCGCGCCCCAGCAGGGGGCTCCCCCACAGCAGCCCGGGTACCCGCAGCAGCCCGGGTACCCGCAGCAGCCCGGGTATCCGCAGCAGCCCGGGTACCCGCCGGCGCAGACCGGGCCCGCGCCGGCGCCTACGTTCAGCGTGCCCACGATGCCGGGGCTGCCGGTGCTCGGCGATCCCATCAACGACATCAACATCGGCTGGCTCCAGTCCGAGGCCGGCGTCGTCATGGGCGCGTTGATCGGCGCGCTGCCGGCGGCCTCGCAGCAGAAGGTGAGGGGCATCCCGTTCATCGCCGATCCGACGGTGGGCGAGGTGAACGCGTTCGCCGGCTGTGACGACCAGCGGATGCCGTTCATGGCGATCACCGACGGGCTGCTCGAGGTAGAGGCGCAGATCGCGCAGTTCAAGGCGACCGACGAGGTCTTCGGGACGAGGAAGCTCGACGAGTTTCTGCGCATGCTCGCGCAGCGACAGCGGCCTGGGCAGCCGATCGTCCGGCCGCCGGCGGGCTTCGTCGATCCGGTGCAGCACACGGACGCGCGCAAGGTCGAGCGGCAGCGCCAGCTCTACGACGAGCAGCTCGCGTTCGTCCTCGGCCACGAGCTCGGCCACCACCACCTCGGGCACACGGGCTGCGCGAACGGGCAGGGGGGGAGCCGGGGCGTCACGCCCGCGGATCTCGGGCGGATGCTGTCGCGCACGCTCCCCATCTTCAACCAGCCGAACGAGATCGCGGCGGACGTGGCGGGCGTGAACAACCTGCTCTCCGCTGGCGCGCGGCAGCAGGGGTACCGCTGGACCGAGGGGGGCGCGATGCTCACGCTCGGCTTCTTCGCGTCGCTCGATCAGCTCACGCCCGCCTCGATCTTGTTTGCCTTCGAGCAGACGCACCCGCACCCGCTGCTGCGGCAGCCCGTCGTCCAGCAGACCGCCAACACCTGGCGGATGACCGGAGGCGCGCCCGTGTTCACGTTCCCCGGTTTCGGCGGCTGAGCCACGATTTCCCGAGCGTCTTTGCGCTCGCGGGCGCTCGTCCGGAGAGCTCGTCTGCTGCTTCGGCTTGACGCGACCGCGCAGCGCTCCTCCCATCGCGCCGAAAGGAATCGACCATGCAAGCAGAGCTCGGGATCGAGGACCTCAAGGAAGGCACAGGCGCCGAGGCGAAGCACGGCCAGCTCGTGACGGTGCACTACGTCGGCACGCTGACCAACGGCGACAAGTTCGACAGCTCGCGCGACCGCGGCCAGGGCTTCTCGTTCAAGCTGGGGGCCGGGCAGGTGATCAAGGGATGGGATCAGGGGGTCGCCGGCATGAAGATCGGCGGCCTCCGCAAGCTGACCATCCCGCCGGAGCTCGGTTACGGCGCTCGCGGCTTCCCGCCCGTGATCCCGCCGAACTCGACCCTCGTCTTCGAGGTCGAGCTGCTCGCGGTCAAGTGATCCGCTGCGTCGGCCCGCTGCGCCGGCCGCTGCGCGCGACCGGCGCTCGGGGCGGTGCGCAGGTCGACGCGGACGACGCGCCTGCGGCGCTGCTCACGGCTTGATGGGGGCGCCGCACTCGACGCAGAACCGGTTGCCGATGAAGAGCTCGTGCTTGCAGTGCGCGCACCGCGCGACCCGCACCTCGGTCTGGCGCTTCGCGGGCTTCGATGACGGGGCTTCCTTCACGGGAGGCCTCGCCGCCGTCGTCACGGCAGCGTAGCGGCCGGAGCCAGCGGCGGCCCGCGAGCGCCGATCCGTGAGCGGCGCGGCGGCCATCCGCGACACCGCGCCTGGCGCGCCGTGGGCCTGGCTCCGCAGGCCGTTGTCCGCGATGGAGTGGATCTGGTGCGCCGCGATGCGCTCGCTGTCTGACGAGGCAGCCGCGTCGAGATCGACCTCCTCGGCCGGGAGCTGTGCGTCGTTGACCACCGCGGGCGGAAGCGCGTCGCCGAACTCGTCGACGTGGAGGGGCCGGGTGTCGTCGAGCTCGGCGCTGTTCGGTTGCCGCTCGTCCTGCGCGTCGAGCTGGATGCGGACGATCAGCGCCGAGATGTTGTCGGTGCCGCCCGCCTCGTTGGCCATCTCGATGAGGAGCTCGCAGGCCTCGTGCGGATCCTGGGTGATGTCGACCACATCGAGCATCTGCTGCTCCGAGATCATCCCGCTCAACCCGTCCGAGCAGAGCAGGAAGACGTCGCCGGGCTGGGTGGGCTCCGAGCGGATGTCGACCTTCACCGCGTCCTTCATGCCGAGCGCGCGCGTGATGATGTTCTTCGGGAGCCTCGCCAGCTCGTCCTGGCTCAGGTCGGGCTTGAGCGCGAGGGCGTCGTTGATGAGCGAGTGGTCCTTCGTGAGCTGCTCGATCTCGCCGTGTCGGATCCGGTAGCAGCGGCTATCGCCGACGTGCCCGACGTGGATCTGCTCGGTTTCGCACGACACGTAGGCGGCGACCACCGTCGAGCCCATGCCCTGGTGCTGGGTGTACGTGTTCGAGATGACGAACACATCGTGGTTCGCCTTGCGGATCGCCGCGACGATGCGCCGCGCTTCCGGGTCGAGCTCCTGCTCGTCGGCCGGGACGGGGCCTGGCAGGCTGCCGGCGCGGGTCGCCTCGAAGAAGTTGTCGAGCGATTTGGTCGCGAGCGCGCTGGCGACGTTGCCCGCGTTGTGCCCGCCCATGCCGTCCGCCACGACGAAGAGGCCGAGCTCGGACTTCACGAGGACGTTGTCCTCGTTGTGCTTTCGCTGGCGACCTACGTCGGTCACGGCAGCCGCGACGGGTCGGGTGCGGCTGCTCGTCCTGAACTCGCCCATTCGCGGCAGATTATACCTGCCCCTCGCTCTCGACCGCCCACATTCCGGCTGCTTTAGCGGCGGGCTGCTCCCTGGGAGCCGGTCGCCTGAGCGGCGATCCTCGGCGACGTACCGGCCGAGGCCGTCGGTGGCCGCGTGCCCCGGGGTAGGGGATCCAGCGCGAGGCGCACACCGATCTGGAAGAATCCGTAAGCCGTGGGGTCGGAGCCCTTGTCAGGGCGCGAGAGGTAGGTGCCGGCGTCGAGCTCGGCGAACACACCGACGCCAAGGATCGGCGCCGGGTAGAAGTCGGCGCCCAGCGCGATGCGGGCGACATCGAGCCCGTGGAACACGTGATCGGTCGCTGTTGAACCGGCCGCCGAGGCCTCCGGCCATGTGAAGACCGCTCGCCGGTACCCCACGCCGTAGCTGATCCAGGGGTCGACCGCGATCCCCTGGGCGACGTGGTAGACGAACCCCAGACCCAGGTCGAGGCTTCGGCCGGAGCAGTCGCTGCAGCCTGCCGCTGCCGGGAGCAGGGTGTAGGAGCCGCTTGCTTCCAGGACGGTCACACGGCTCAAGCCGATGCCGAGGTTGGCGCCGAAGGCGAACCCGCCCGAGACCGTGTCGGTGACCGGTTGACCGGCGGCCATGCCGCCGAACGGCTGGCTGTACGCGGCCCGCCCCTGGAGCAGGAGGTGTCCGCTCCGCTCGTCGGGCCCGGCGGGGCGCTTCACCCCGGCTTCCGGCCCGGCCTCGTCTTCCTCAGCTACCTCGGCTGCGGCCGTCGTTTGATCTGCGGGCTGGGCGAGGGCCTGGTTGGCCGAGAGCACCCAGCCCGCTGCCGCCACGCCGAGCGCCGGCGCGGTCCACCTTGTCGAGCGCGATCTCACGAACGGCCTCTAGAACAGCGCGGTCCAGAGCGCAAAGGGGGCGCGCGCCGACGAGCAGGAATGTCGCCCGGGCGGCGCGGGCGACGCGACTCGACGCGACTCGACGTAACTCGACGCAACTGCGCCTCGCGTGCCGACGACAGACCTCCTGGACATGGACAACGCACCGACCGGCAGCGACCACGACAGCCCTTCCAGACCCCTCACTTCTGCTCACCGCGATAGAGCGGCGTCCGCGCCGCCGCCGGCGCCGGCCGCGCCCCACGTGGCGCTGCCGGGAGCGCTCGCCGGAGCGCCCGGCGATCGAGCGG
Source organism: Sorangium sp. So ce693 (assembly GCF_051521375.1). Lineage (NCBI taxonomy): Bacteria > Pseudomonadati > Myxococcota > Polyangiales > Polyangiaceae > Sorangium > Sorangium sp. So ce693. The sequence continues at coordinate 5,718,247 of NZ_CP150347.1, read as the reverse complement.
ACCCTGGCGTGCGCGGCGGCGAGTCCTTCTCGGCCCGGGACGTCACCCTCGATCTCGTGGACGACAACGACGTGCTCACCACAGTGTGGCTCCGCTGCGAGCACCCCGGCGGAGGCGCTCCGGTGCGCATCGCCGTCGCGCCGGGGGCCGAGCTCACCCTGGGCAGCGCTCCGGCTGCGGACGTGAGGCTCGACGATGCCGCGGTGAGCGCCCGGCACTGCCGCGTCGCGCACCGCGGCGCCTCGATCGAGGTGACGGACCTCGGCTCTCGCAACGGCGTTCGCGTCGGCGGCGTCCGCGTGCGGCAGGCGATGCTCGTTCCTGGCGGCTGCTTCGAGATCGGTCGCACGGCGATGTGCGTCGAGTCGGCTCGAAAAGTGCCGGTGATCGAGGAGGATGGGCCGCCGCTCCCCGGTCTCATCGGCCGCTCGCGGCCCATGCGGCAGCTCGCCGCGGCGGCCCGGCGGGTCGCGCCGCTCCAGCTCCCCGTGCTTCTGCGCGGCGAGTCGGGTACGGGCAAGGACGTCGTGGCCCGGGCGATCCACGCGGAGAGCACCCGGGCCGACCGGCCGTTCGTGGTCCTCAACGCCGCCACGATCCTGCGCGAGCTCGCGGAATCCGAGCTGTTCGGCCATCGTCGGGGCGCGTTCACGGGCGCGGTTCGGGAGCGTCAGGGGGCGTTCGTCGAGGCCAACCACGGGACGCTCTTCCTCGACGAGATCGCGGCGCTCTCGCTGGAGGTCCAGGCGAAGCTGCTGCGCGTCGTGGAGGAGGGGATGGTCCGCCCGCTGGGGGCAGAGAGGGCGATGCAGATCAACGTGCGGCTCATCGTCGCGACCTGCGAGCCGCTGGAGACGCTCGTCGCCGAGCGTTGCTTCCGCGCGGATCTCTACGAGCGCCTGGCGGTGTGCCGCATCCAGCTCCCCGCGCTGCGCGATCGGCCCGACGACATCCCGCTGCTGGCCGAGCACCTCCTGGCGAGCTCCGAGATTGGCCGGCGCCAGCTGTCCCCTGGCGCGCTCGCCGCGCTGAGGGCGCACCGCTGGCAAGGCAACGTCCGGGAGCTGCGGAACGTGCTGATTCAAGCCGCGCTGCGCGCGCACGGCCGTGTGTTGCCCGAGCACATCACGGCGGTCATCGCCGATCGTGAGCCCCCGGTCCGCCGGAAGATCACGCCCGCCGATGCGCTCCGCGCCTTCGAGGAGGTGGGCGGCAACGTCAGCGCCGCGGCGCGGCTTGCGGATATCCCGCGCTCGACGATGCGGGATCTGCTTCGCGTCGCGAAGGACAGGTGAGGGCGGCGGATGCGGCGGACGTCGCCCCGATGCAGCGGAGCACCTCCTCCAGCCGACGAGCGGAGCAGCCGCTCGACCTCCCGTCATCGATCTCGATGCGCCCAGCGCTCGCCGCCGTTGTGACCTCGACGGTCGCCCTCGGGCGCACCAAGAGCTTCTGCATGATCGTGGAGTCCTTGCTCCCCTGGCCAGCGATGAGGCTGACCAGCACGGGTGAGGTCCAGGCAAGCGCGTCCTTGGGCGAGCTCCTGGAGATGGAGTCACCGACCCCGGAACGCCTGTCGGAGCGCTTCGAACTATCCCGGCTCGGGAGCCGGGCAGCCCTCGCCGAGCATGAGCTGCCGTGGCGGCGCGCCCTCCGCGGCGAGTCCTTCAGCGACGAGGAGGTCTGGTACGATCGACCGACCGGCCGCAGCTTGCTGTTGCTGGTGCGCTGCCGCGCGTCGGCCGGCGAGGCGCTGCTCGTGTTCGAAAACGTCGCCGATGAGCCCTTCGCGATCCGGCTCGCCGACCTCGTGGCCAGCATCGGCACGGCGCTGCCCGGCGCGGATGAGCCCTCGGCCCTGGCCCATGGGCTGCTCGACGAGGTGGCCGCCGCCGTTCGCGCCGACGCCGTGTTTCTCGTCGCCACCGAGGGCGGCGAACGCCTCAGGCTGGTCGCCTCGGTCGGCCTTCCCGAGGCATTCGCGCAAGGTGACAACCTGAACCTGGCTGCCAGCGTCATGGCGCTGGCAATCGAGACCGGCGACATCCAGGAGGTCGCGCGCATCGAGGATCTGCCAGAGGGCGCCTTCCGCGGCACCCTGCGCCTGCTCGAGCTCGGGCTCCACGCGGTGGCGGCGTTCCCCCTGAGCGCAGGCGGCGAGCGTGTCGGGGTGCTGGGGCTCGCGCGGCGGAAGCCGGGGAAGCTCAGCCGGATCGAGCGCCGCTTGCTCCGGGGCGTGGCGGGCGCCTGTGCGCTCGGGCTGCGGCAGGCGCGGCTGCGCGACGCCGAGCGCCGCGAGGCCCACCGGCTGCGCTTGCTCCGCGACGTGGCCATGGACATCGAGGCCGCCATGCCCCTGCGCGCGTTGCTGCACCGCCTGGTGGAGCAAGCCTGCGAGCTGACCCGCGCTCGTTACGGCGCCCTGGGGGTGCTCGACGCCGAGGGCACCGGGCTCTCCGACTTCATCTACGTGGGCGTCGACGAGAAGGTCGCCGGCGACATCGGCAGCTTCCCCCAGGGCCGCGGGCTCCTGGGCGCGCTCATCCGCGACCCGCGGCCCAGCCGGGTGGCGAATATCCACGCCGATCCGCGGTCGGTCGGCTTCCCGGCGCATCACCCCGCGATGACGTCCTTCCTCGGCGTCCCGGTGCTCATCGGGCAGAAGGTGTTCGGGAATTTTTACCTTTGCGACAAGGATGGTGGCGCCGAGTTCGCGGAGGAGGACGAGCGTATGGTCCGGCTCTTCGCCGCGCAGTCGGCGCTGGCCATCGCCTACGCCCAGCAGGTCGAGCGCACGCAGGAAGCCCATCGCGAGATGGACCGCCTGCGAAACGAGTTCGCAGCCGTCATCGCTCACGATCTCCGCAACCCCGTCGCGGCCATGGCGCTGCTCCTGGACGCGCTGCTCGCAAAACGCGAGGACAGCTCGGTCGTCGTGTCGGTTCAGCACCTCCAATGTTTGCGCCGGATAAGCAGCCGGATCTCGCGCATGACGCAGGACCTGCGCGACGTCTCTCGCATCGAGCTCGGGCGGCTCTCGCTCGAGCGCCAGTCCGTGTCGCTGGAGGAGGCGACGCGCGCGCTGCTCACGGAGATCGAGCCGACCCTCGGGCAGCACCCGGTGACCCTCGACGTGGAGGGGCGTGTGCCCGAGGTCTTCGTCGATCCGGCCCGGCTGTCGCAGATCCTTGCGAACCTGCTCGACAACGCCGCCAAATACTCCGGCGCCGGCTCGCCGATCCGCGTGACCCTCCGTCCGGAGGCGGGAGGCGCGGCGCTGACGGTCGAGGATCGCGGCCCGGGTATCTCGGCGGCCGATCTGGGCAGGCTCTTCGATCGCTTCTTTCAGGCCCCGCGGGCGCGCGAAAAGAACACGGGGCTCGGCCTGGGCCTCTACATCGTCAAGGGGCTGATGGAGGCGCACGGCGGCAGCATCGCCGTGGAGAGTACGCCGGGCCAGGGCTCGACCTTCCGGCTGTGGTTTCCGGCGGCTCAACCCGCGAAGGCGGCGTAGCTCGCGATTCTCTCTTCGGAGCCCAGGCCGGGCTCCTGGGAGGTGGAGTCAGAAGGCGCCCGCGACGCTGAGGGTGGCCTGACCTGGCGCCACGAACGGCGCGATCGCGGTGATGCGCGGCCCGTCGGCCGCGGTCTGCTGCTTCTGCGGGTACCAATCGATCATGGCGTAGGTCGCGGTGCCGACGACCCCGACGCCGAAGAGGACCCACCCGGTGATCGCCCAAGGGACCGCGCCGTCAAAGCGGTCGAGCTTCTCGCGGAGCTTTCCGCACGCGTTCCTGAAGTCGGGCAGGTCGCCCGACGGATCTTCGCGCGCGCCACAGGGCTGAGACCTGCGGTTCGCGGGGATCGCGCTCTGGTGACCCGCGACGTACGCCTCGATCTGCCCCCCGATGTCGTCGGCGCTGCTGCGCGCGTCGACCGTGATGGCCGAGCCGACGATCCCCATGACCAGGCCGACCCCGGCGACGCCGGTCCCCGCCCAGGCGAGCGGCTTGCGCGCGTACCAGTGGAAGAACGGCTCGCGTCCGCCGGAGGCCTGCGCCGGGCCCATCGAGCCCATCGTGCTGCTCGTCGAGACGCTGAAGCCGCCGGAGCCCGCCGGCGCTGCGGGTGACGGTGAGGGGCTCGGCGCGGCTGCGCCAGGAGGCGTCGCGCCGGGAGCGGGCGCGCCCGGCGCCGGCTGCGCGATGTTCGTCGCTGGAGGCGGTGCTGGCGCCGGCGGCGCCGCGGTTGAGGTGGGCGCACCGGCCGGCGTCGCCGGGGTTGGCGCGCCGACTGGCGGCGTCGCGGGCGTCGCGCCGGTCGTCCCCAGGGTGAGCGTCGCGGGCGTGGCTGTGCCGACCTTCGCGTCCACCTGGGTGGTCGCTGATCGGTCCTGGTAGGTCGCGAACAAGGTGTGCTTGCCGGGCTTCACGAACACCGGATCGAGCAGCGGCGCCTTGCCGACGAGGACGCCGTCCACGCTGATGTCCGCGCCATTCGCGTCGGCGCTCACGATGAGGAAGCCGGTCTTCCGTTTCACATCGGCGATCGCCTTCTCCGCTGCGGCGCGCTGCTCCGGGGTCGCCGCGGCGTGCTCGCGCAGGAACTGCTGCAGGTGCTTGCCGGAGTCTTCGAGGTGATTGGAGCGAAGCTCGCTCTGTCCGAGGTTGAGCAGCACGGCCGGGTGTCGCTTGAGCGCGTAGACTTGGAGGAAGGCGGTGCGTGCCTCCTCGAAGCGACCGCCGTCGTACGCCTTGACCCCTTCCTCGTAGCGCTGGCGAGCGACCTCGGTCACGGGATCGGACGGTTGCGCGAAGCTCAGCGGCTCGCTGAGGAGAGAAGGGGGGAGCCCGGCCTCCGTGAGCACGGCGGGAGCGATCAGCGAGAGCAGGAGGACTGGGGCGCAGGCGCGTGTTTTCATGGCTCCTCAGATCGGGCTTCGCCTCGTCGGCGTCCGCGAAAGGGTACGAACGATTGCAGCAGGCCTCGCTGCCGAGGCGAGAAAGAGGTGCGCTTCAGAACGGCGCATCGCGGATGATGCCGCCGCCCTTGCTGCCTCCGGTCGAGCTCGTGCCACGCTGCGCCGGCGCTGGAGGCGCGGGCCTCTGTGCAGGGGGGGCCGCCGTCGGCCTGGTCGCTGGCACCGCGGGCGCCGCTGCGCTCCCGGTGGAAGCGGGCGCCGTGGCAGAAGCAGGCGCCGTGGCCGCGGGAGGCGTCGCGACAGAGGCAGACGGCGTCGCGCCGGCAGACGTCGTCGCCGCGGGAGCCGGAGGAGGCGACGGCGCTGAGGCGCTCGGCGCCGGCGAGGCGCCGTCGTCCGCAGCCGCGGCGGCGGTCGATGCACCGTGGGGCGCCTGCGAGGCGGCGGGGGGCGTGGTCGCTGCGGCGGGCGTCTCCGCCACCGACGATGCCGCCGGGGGCCCGGCATCCTCTCCGGCGTCGTCTTGACGCAAGCTGCGAACAACGACGAGCAGCAAGGCCACACCCGCGAGCGCGAGCACGACCCGCAGCGCCGTCTTGTTCGGCGTGGACACGGGGATCTCGATCGGATCGTGGTCTTCCGTGCGGACGCCGGACGCGGCCACGGAATCCGCGCTTTCCCTGGGTAGATGCGCCGTGCGGGAGCTCTTGCGCGCCCGCCGCGCCGACGGCGGTTCATTCTCTCGGGGCGGGGAGGGGGACCGGTCCACCCGCGGCTGTGGCTCTGCGGCGTGCGCGCCGGCCGCGGCGTCCGGCGCGGCTGTCGGCGCGCCCGCCGCGGCTGCTGGCTCTCCCATTCCTGCCTGCGTTCTCCCGGCCGGCGCGGGGGGCTGGCCCCGCGTCACCGCGCCGCCCTCCAGCGCGATCGGGGCGCCCGCGTCCGCGGCGCCGCCGGCCGTCCGAGCGTCGATGAGCGGCTGAGGCGCGGGCCCGGCCTGCTCACTGGCCCCCGCCGTTCCGGCGTCGCGGGACGTGGCCCCCGCCGCGGGCGGCCCCGGCGGGTCGTCGCCGATGGCGATGGTCGGGACCCCCTCGATCACGGTGTCGGACACGCTCGCCGCGCCGGCCGGGGGGGCTTCGAGCACGCGCGTCGTGGGCGCCGCAGGTGCAGCAGGAGAAGGCGCCGCCGCGGGTCCGGGCTTCGCCGCGGGCGCTTCGGCGGGGGACGCCGTCTGAGCACCCGACGATTTCGCAGCGGATGCGCCGGGCTCCTGAGCGACGGCGCCGCCGCGCGCGTCGCCTCGTGCGCCCGACAGCTCGTCGAACCCCTCCCAGGATGGCCGGATCGACGAAGCGATCCGCTCCGCCTCCTCCGCAGAGAGGGAGCGCTCACCAGGTTCCGCGGTTGTCGATTGCTCCCCCGCAGTCATCGCGGTGAGGAACTTACCACCCGCGTCTGCTGCACCGCAATCTCGCGACGGATCGGCGCATCACCGGCTGCCGCGCACGGCGGGGGCGCGCGCCCCCCGGCGCCCCCGGAAACCACCGCGAACGGCTCACCCGCCGCGCACCTCGCGCAGCAACGCGTCATCCCAGGTGTCGGCGACCTGGCTCACCGTCGTGACGATATCCTCGAACTCTTCGTACTCGAGGGCGCTGAGGCGCCGCAGGCAGCGCACCACCACCTCGTTGCGCGACTTGTCGATCGCGAAGGCTGCGTCGGAGGTGGCGATGAAGCTGAGCTCCAGGAGACGCCGGTAGAAGGCCTCGCGCCCGCTCAGGGGGACGGCCATGATGGGCGAGAAGACCATCAGGACGCCCTGAGCCTCCAGCACGTTGACGCCGATCGTCGCGCTCCCGTGCTGAAGCTGCGCGTATCCCGTCTCGTCGAGCGTGCTGGCGCCAGCGCCGCTCGGAGGTCTGGCCCCGCCCTGAGAGCTCGCGTTGTACCGGGCGAGATACGCGTTGACCATGCTCGTCGCGTCGGCAAACCTCTCCCCCGACGCGCGGTCCGCGTAGAGGGGTAATGTGGATGAAGTGGGCGTGAGGTCGGGCACGTGAAACCTCCTGGACGCATCGCCAGTCGCTCGGCGCGCGGGGCTGAACTGGCGAGCCGACAGCTCATCAGCCCGGCGTGGTTGCATCGTAGCGCCCCGGCGTTCGCGGCGATCTCGCTTTTTGCAGTGGTGGCGCACGCCACCTTCGGGTGCAGCGCGGAGGGCAGCGCGCCGGCCGCGCCCGCCGGCATCTCCGACGAGGAGCGCGCCGCCGCGCTGCTCGATCCGGCGGCGCTCCTCCCCCCCCGCGCCGAGACGGTCGCCCTCGCCGATGCCGTCGCCATCGCGTCATCGCGCGCCGGGGCGCCGGCGCAGGCGGCCTCGCTCGCGGAGCTGGCCGGCGATCTTCGCATGCGGCTCTTTCGCCTCGATCAGGCGGTCACCGACGCGCGCGAGGCGATGGAGCTCTACGGCGCGGCGGCGACGGCCTTCCGCGCCTCGGCCGATCCGGCCCACGTCGAGCGCGCGTGCCAGGCCGAGCGCCGCCGCGCGCTGCTCGCCGGCGAGCTCGCTCACGACGCGGCCGTCGCGTACCGCGAGCTCTACCTGGTCTCGCGGCGCTACGCGGCCCTCGCCCCGCCCGCGCCGTCCGGCGGCGGGCCGCGCTCGCAGTGCCTGGGCGCGCTCGCGCTAGCGCTCGCGCAAGCCGCCGCCTACCGGCCGAGCGGGGACGCGCTGCGCGCGCTGGAGCAGGAGGGGCACCGCGTCGAGGGCGTCGCGCTCGCGCTCGCAGCGGGGCCCGCGCCGGGCTCCTCCGCCGCGCCCGCGAGCTCCGCGAGCGCGGCGCCGGTGCAGGTGACGACCGCCGAAGCCACCGGCGATGTCGTCGTCGCCCCCCGGGCGCCGGCCGCGCCCACCGGCCCGGTGAAGATCACCTCGATCGAGCGGCACGGCTCGGACAAAGGGGCGCGCGTCGTTGTCGAGCTCTCCGCGCCGACGACGTTCGACGTCGGCACGCTCGCGGCGGACGAGAGCGCCGGCAAGGACGCGCGCGTGTTCGTCGACATCGCCAGGGCGACGTCGCGCGGCGTCGCGCGGGAGATCGAGGTCGGCGGCGTCCTGCGGCGGGTGCGCGTCGGCGTCCAGCCGAACGGAACGCGCGTCGTCCTCGATCTCGCCGCCAACCTGCACCGCCGGATCTTCTACCTCCCCGATCCGTTCAGGATCGTCGTCGACGTGAGCACCCGCGCTCCGCTGCGCGACGACAAGGACAACCCCGGCGGCGCGCGGGAGGTCCGGCGCGTCGCGATCGACCCGGGGCACGGCGGGAACGACACCGGCGCCGTCGGCCCCACGGGGTTGAGGGAGAAGGACGTGACGCTCGACGTCGCCCACCGCGTCGCCCCGCTCCTCGCGCGCGAGCTCAAGATCGAGACGCTCCTCACGCGGGACAGCGACACCTACGTGCCGCTGGAGCTCCGCACCGCGCGCGCGAACGCGTTCCATGCCGACCTGTTCGTCTCGATCCACTGCAACGCGAGCGAGAACGGCCGCGCTCGTGGGGTCCAGACGTTCTCGCTCGCGGCCCCTCACGACGGCGAGGCGACGTCGGCGCAGCTCGCGGCGCGCGAGAACGCCGCCCGCGCCGAGCGGGGAGGGCAGGGCGTGGACCTGGGTGATCCCGGCGCCCGCCTCGAGGTGGCGGCGATCCTGTCGAACCTCAATGTCGGCGACATGGCGGCCCGCTCGCGCCACTTCGCCGAGCTCCTCCAGCGGTCGTCGCTCGCGTCGCTCTCGCCCCGCTACCCCGACACGAAGGATCAGGGCGTCAGGGGCGCGGGCTTCTTCGTCCTCGCGGGCGCCGACATGCCGGCCGCGCTGTTCGAGACGTCGTTCATCTCGAACCCCGAGGACGAGGCTCGCCTCGCGACCGCCGACTTCCGGCAGAAGATGGCGGACGCCATCGTGAACGCGATCCGCGCCTACCGCGAGGGCAAGTGAGGGGCGCCGCCGGCGCGCGCGGGCCGCGCAGGCGTCGCCCGCGCAGGCGTCACCCTCGCTCGAGGCCCATGAGCCGCTCGAGCGAGTCGCGCAGCTCGCCGGCCTCGCCCTTCTTGATGAAGTCGTAGGCGCCGGCCTCGGTCGCGTTCTTCTTCATGTCCTCGTGGTTCGAGTACACGATGCAGCGGATGTGCGAGGTCGCGTCGATGGAGCGGAGCCGCTCCAGGCAGCGCACGCCGTCGAGGCCCGGCATCATGATGTCCAGGATGAGCGCGTCGGGCTGGAGGTTGCCCACCGCGACGAGCGCGTCGAACGGATCCTGGAACGTGGTCAGGTCGAACCGCCGCGAGAGCGTCTTGCGGAGCGCGGCGAGGACGGAGGGGTCGTCGTCGACCACGACGACCTTCGGCTTGCCCATCCGGAGGATCTCCGGGATCGGGTAGCCGTACTTTCGGAGGAAATCGAGCACGTCCAGCCGCCGGAAGCGGAGGTGCCGTCCGGGCGTGCGGAAGTGGCGGATCTCCCCCTTGTCCGCCCAATTGTGGATGGTCTTGAGGTCCACCTGACAGAAGCGCGCGACGTCGCTCGCGGTGAACAGCTCGGGCTGCGTCGTGTTCTCTTTCGGGTTCGTTTCCATGGCTCACTCCTCGAGATCAGGCGTCGCCGGCACGGAGGGGGCATTCGTCTGGGGGGCGTCGAAGCTGGTCGGCACGGGTGGATCTGGCTCTCGTTCCTGTTTGATGTGGATCAGGGATCCATGTGCGCAGCATTCTTCGGCGACGAAGCGCCCGTTGCGCAGGACATAACGGGTCGGCCCCTCGGCGCGCCGATCGCGGGCCTCGTGCGAAGGGTCGCCTGGCAGCGCCAGGTAGGGCGGCTCGGCCCCGTCGCCCGGGACGAAGCGCGGACAGATCGGCAAGAGCGACTGGCGTTCCGCGAGCGCCACGGCGCTGCGCACGTCCAGGGCCGCGGCGAGGAGCTCGAGCGTGCGTGAAGTCGGCGGAGCGAGAAGGATCTCCCCACGCGCGGCGCGCTCCAGGACCTCGGACGGCGCCGCCCAGAAGCTCATCGTCGTCTCGTGTCCGTCGTGTCGCCCGATCTGGCCCGGCGGTAGCGGCAGCAGGAAGAAGCGCGCGTCGAAGCGCCGCGCCTCCGCGACGGGGGTGATCCACCGCGCCCACGGGACGAGCGCCGCGAGGGCGAGCTTCAGGCCACGCCGCGCGAGGACCGCATCGAGCGGCGCCCCGGCGGCGAGCTCCCGCCCGACCTCGTCGACGTCGTCGCCAGACAGCGGCAGATCGGTCGGCAGGATGCTCCCTTCCTCCAGCGTCTCGCGGCACGCGGCCACGCACAGCGCTCGCGCAGGCGTCTCGCCCGTCGCGAACGCAGCGGCGCGCGCTGGCGGCTCGGTCGCCCGATCCCTCCAGACTTCCGCGCCGTCCTGCGCGTCCACCTTCCCACCGGGGAACACCACGGCGCCTCCCATGAAGCTCGAGCTCGCGTGGCGGCGAACGCAGAACACCTCGATCCCCGCGTGACCGTCACGGAGGACGATCACCGTCGAGGCATCGCGGGGACGGACAGGGGTTCGGTTCTGATCGAAATCCAGCAATATGGGATAAATTTGTTCCACGTGAGCTGCCTTTCGTCAAACCGTCCGCTGCGTCTCACTTCCGGCGTGCTCTGTGGTGAGCATGCGGATTCGAGGCCAAGTCCGCCGCCTTTTCCGGTGGCTCGGGGACTTCCCGCAGATGCTTTCCACGCTGTCCCGACAACCGATGCCGACCGATGCCGCAGCGTCCGGTCGGTCGCGGGCGAGATGGCGCGTGACGACGCGCGTGACGACGCGCGTGACGACGCGCGTGACGACGCGCGTGACGACGACTGATGGCGAATCGAGAGGCGTCGGCTGCAGTGACAACGGGCGATCTCTGCCTGCGACGGAGGCGTCGTTGACGGGCTCGGCTCCCACGCTTAGAATCCCGCGCCTCGCAATTTCGGGGGGGTGTCTGGCCTCTCCGGACATGTCGCGGAGCCGTAAGCCCCGTCCCGGCAGCCGGGGTCAGCGCCCCGCGGCTTGCATGCGCCAGGGAGCTCAGGACGGCAGCGCCGAACGGCGCATTCGACGCGAGAGGACCTATGAACAAGGCCCAGCTGAAAAAGTTCAAGACCCTGCTTGAGACGAAGCGCGACGAGATCGTCAAGAAGGCCAAGCAAACGCTGACCGAGGACATGATGCTCGACGCGAACGATCTCCCTGACGAGATGGACCTCGCGTCGAGCGAGTACCTGCAGTCGTTCACCTTCCGGCTCCGTGGCCGCGAGAAGTCGTTCCTCGACAAGATCCAGAAGGCCCTCGTGAAGATCGAGGACGGCTCGTTCGGCAAGTGCGAGGAGTGCGAGGAGGAGATCTCGGCGAAGCGCCTCGAGGCGCGCCCCGAGACGACCCTGTGCATCCGCTGCAAAGAGGATCAGGAGAGGGTCGAGAAGGACTACGGCTGACGCTGCGCCGCGCGCGGAGGCCGCCCGTCGGTGGCCTCCACGCGCGATGGTGCCTCCGCGCCGTCGGGCGTGCGCTCCCGCTCCCGGTCCGCGTCGTGCGGGCCGGACGGGGCCACGCCCGTTCTGCTATTTGCGGGCGGCCGCGCGGGCGCGCGGCGGCTGCGGGGTGCGACGCTTCGCCGCCGTGAGCGTTTCACGCAGGTACGCGCCGGTGAACGACGCCTCCTCCTGCGCGATGTCCTCCGGGGTGCCGGCGGCGACGATCGTCCCGCCGCGCTCGCCGCCCTCGGGCCCGAGGTCGATCACCCAGTCGCTGCAGGCGATCACGTCGAGGTTGTGCTCGATCACGAGGACCGTGTTCCCCGCGTCGCGCAGGCTCATCAGGCTCGCCGTGAGCACCTCGATGTCGGAGAAGTGCAGGCCCGTCGTCGGCTCGTCGAGCACGTAGAGCGTGCGGCCGGTGGCCTTGCGCGCGAGCTCACGCGCGAGCTTCACGCGCTGCGCCTCGCCGCCCGAGAGCGTCGTCGCAGGCTGCCCGAGCGTGATGTAGCCGAGGCCGACCCGCGCGAGCGCGGCGAGCCGCTCCCGGACGCGGGGGAGCGCCTCGAACTGGTCGATCGCCTGCTCGACCGTCAGGTCGAGGGCGTCGGCGATCGACATCCCGCGGTAGAGCACCTCGAGCGTCTCGCGGTTGTACCGGCGGCCGCCGCACGTCTCGCACGTCACGAAGATGTCGGGCAGGAAGTGCATCTCGATCCGGAGCACGCCGTCGCCCTGGCAGGCCTCACAGCGGCCGCCCTTCACGTTGAACGAGAAGCGGCCCGCCTTGTACCCGCGCGTCCTCGCCTCCGGCAGGCCCGCGTAGAGCTCGCGGAGGAGCCCGAAGACCCCCGTGTACGTCGCAGGGTTGGACCGCGGCGTGCGGCCGATCGGGGCCTGATCGATCGAGATGACCTTGTCGATGTGCGAGAGGCCCTCGATGCCGTCGCAGGCGCCGATCGGGGCGGAGCTCCTGTACAGCTCGTTCTTCGCGGCCGGCAGCAGCGTGTCGACGATGAGGCTCGACTTGCCCGAGCCGGAGACGCCGGTGACCGTGCAGAAGAGGCCGACGGGGATCTCGGCCGTGACGTTGAGGAGGTTGTGGGCCCGCGCGCCGCTCACGCGGATGAAGCGCCCGTCGGGGCGCCGGCGCTTCGTGGGGATCGCCAGCTGCTTCTTGCCGCTGAGGTAGGGGCCCGTGATCGACGCCGGATCGGCGCTCAGCTCCTCCGGCGTGCCCTGCGCCACCACGTTGCCGCCGTGCACGCCCGCGCCCGGGCCCATGTCCACGATGTGGTCGGCCGCGAGGATGGCGTCGCGGTCGTGCTCGACGACGACCACGGTGTTGCCGAGGTCCACGAGCCGCCTGAGCGCCTCGAGCAGGCGCGTGTTGTCGCGCGCGTGCAGGCCCACCGAGGGCTCGTCGAGCACGTAGAGCACGCCGACGAGCGCGGCCCCGATCTGCGTCGCGAGGCGGATGCGCTGGCCCTCGCCGCCGGAGAGGGTCTGCGCGGAGCGGTCGAGCGTGAGGTAGTCGAGCCCGACGTCGATGAGGAACCCGAGGCGGGCGATCACCGCCCGGAGCAGCGGCTCGGCGATCGCGCGCTCGCGCGGCGCGAGCGCCCCGTCGACGTGGGCCTCGCCCGCGGCCTTCCCATCGGCCGGGGCCCGCGGCGCCCCTTCCTTGGGCGGCATGAGGCCCTCGAGGAAGACGCGCAGCGTGCGCAGCGGCAGGGTGCCGACGTCCGCGATGTTGCGATCCCCGAGGCGCACGGCGAGCGCCTCCGGGCGCAGGCGCCTGCCGTCGCAGGCGTCGCACACGCGCGTGATGACGAAGCGGCCGATCTCGTCCGAGAGCGCGGCGCTGTCCTCGTCGGGATCGGCCTCCTCCTCATCGGCGAGGGCGGGCTCGCCGCTGCTCAGCAGGCGCTCGAGCCGCGGGATGATCCCCTCGTAGGCGGCCCTCTTCTTCCCCCGACCGCCGGCGGCCGGGGCGTCGCTCCCCTCGAGGATCGCCTGCCGCACCGCCGCCGGCAGCTTCGCCCAAGGGACGTCCGGATCGCAGCCGAGCGCGCTGACGGCCCGCTCCGTCTCCGTGGCGAGCGAGAGCGAGCCGCGCCGCCCCCAGGCCACCACCGCGCCCTCGCGGAGCGTGCGCCGAGGATCGGGGACCACGCGGTCCGGATCGATGCGGGTCCTCGCGCCGATGCCGTCGCAGGCGGGGCACGCGCCGTGCGGGCCGTTGAAGGAGAACATCCGCGGCTCGATGGGCGGCAGCGAGATCCCGCAGTCGATGCACGCGAAGCGCTCGCTCATCCAGAGCGGCTCGATCTTCATGCCGTCGCTGGAGATGTCGACGAGCAGCCTGCCCTCGCCCAGCTTGAGCGCGAGCTCGACGGAGTCGGTGAGCCGGCCCTTGATGCCGTCCTTGACCACGATCCGGTCCACGACCACATCGAGGTCGTGCGCGCGCGTCCGGTCGAGGACGATCTCGTCGCCGAGATCGACGATCTCGCCGTCGATGCGCGCTCGCACGAAGCCCTCCCGGCGCAGCCGCTCGATGTCGAGCTTCAGCTCTCCGCGGCGGCCGCGCGCGATGGGCGCCATGATCGTGACCCGCGTCTTGTCGCCGAAATCGAGGATGCGGTCGACGATCTGCTGGACGGTCTGGGCCTCGATCCGCTTGCCGCACGCGGGACAGTGCGGCGTGCCGACCCGCGCGAAGAGCAGGCGGAGGTAGTCCGAGATCTCGGTCACCGTACCGACGGTCGATCGCGGGCTCTTCGCCAGCGCGCGCTGCTCGATCGCGATGGCGGGCGAGAGGCCCTCGATCGACTCGACGTCCGGCTTGGACAGCTGCTCGAGGAACTGCCGCGCGTAGGCGGAGAGCGACTCGACGTAGCGGCGCTGCCCTTCCGCGTAGATGGTGTCGAACGCCAGGGACGACTTGCCCGAGCCGCTCGGGCCGGTGATCACCACCAGGCGGTCGCGCGGAAGCGACACGCTGACGTTCTTGAGGTTGTGCTGCCGGGCGCCTCGAACGACCAGTCGATCCATAGGGGGAACCGGAGAGCTATCACACACGGAAGCGGGCGTGGCGCCGCTCCTGCTCGCCGCTCGCTGCTCTGTCGGCTCTGTTGCCCCGCCCCGTCGTCGCGCGCCGCGACGCGCCGCGCACGGCGCGGGCGCGGTCTTCCGGTTGTCTTGCAATTCTTCTCACGTCGCTGCGCTGCGAGCTGGACTATGAGAGGGCGCGCAGGTGGAAGCGCGTGCAAGGAGTGTCCTGATGGCGGTCGGCGCCGGCGCTGCGCTCGGCGTGGTCGCGCTCCTCGCGCGGTACGCGCCTGAGCTCGACGCGCTGCTGCTCGCGCCGCCCTCTCCGTCCGGGCGCTTCGAGCCCGGTCCCGCTGCGGCGCGTTCTGCCGGGCCCGCGGCGCCCGCGTCGCTCACGCCAGCACCCGCAACGGCCGTCGGTCAGGGGGAGCCAGCAGCGCCCGCGCCGGGCTCGCCTCCCGGTGCGGCCCCGGCCTCACGAAGCGCGAGCCCGCGGGCCGCCGCGGCGGCCCCGCTGGTCGATCCCTTCGCGGCGGATCCGGTGGCGCGCGCTGCGTGTCCCGCCGACATGACCTTCGTGGAGGGCGATTTCTGTCCATCCCTCCCGTATGTCTGCACCCGCAGCGGCGACGGAGCCGGCCATGGCTGCCCAGAGTACGGGCGCGGCGCCCGCTGCGGGGCTCCGGTGGATCACCGGCGCTTCTGCATCGACCGCCACGAGTGGCCGAACCGGGTGGGCGAGCTCCCGCGCGTCTACGTCGACTGGTACGAGGCGAAGTCGCTCTGCGCCTCGATCGGCAGGCGGCTGTGCCGGCGCTCCGAGTGGATGCTCGCTTGCGAAGGCCCGAAGCGCCTGCCGTATCCTTGGGGCTTCGTGCGCACGCCCAGCCCTTGCAACATCGACCGCGCCGCGATCGAGTTCGACATCGACGCCATGGTGGACGAGGCGACCCGCGAGGGCGAGATCGCCCGGCTGTGGCAGGCCGATCCCATCGGATCGCACCCGAACTGCATCAGCGCCTACGGGGCGTACGACCTCTCCGGCAACGTCGACGAGTGGACCGACAACCTCGCCGACGATCCGGGCACGTCGCGCCCGGCCACGCTCAACGGCGGCTACTGGGGTCCTGTTCGGAACACCTGCCGCCTCACGACCGGAGGGCACGGGCCGAGGTTCAAGTTCTACCAGGTCGGCTTCCGCTGCTGCGCGGACACGGTCGACGGCGTCGTCACGCCGCCGCCGCGGCCGTTCATCGAGCGCGACCGCGAGAAGGACGGCGTGTACGACTGACATGCGCGAGCGCATCGCCTTCATCGCCGCCCTCGTCGTCGCCGCCCTGGTGAGCGCGCTCCTCTTTGCCCCCCGCTTCCAGAGGCCGCCTGGGCAGCTCGACGCGGCGAGCGCGGCCCCGGTCGCGAGCGTCGCCCCGCCGGAGCCGGCCCCGCCGGCGCCCGCGCTGGCGCCTCCGGCGCCGCCGCCGCTGCCTGCGTACGTGCGCGTCGACCCGGAGAGCCGCTCGGCGTGCCTCGGCGGGATGGTGCTCGTCGACGGCATCTACTGCCCGTACGTCGGGCACCACTGCGCCGCGTACATCGACGAGGAGAAGGACATCTGCGCGCGGTTCGAGCCGGAGGTCCTCTGCGAGGGGCGCCTCCAGCACCGGCGCTTCTGCATCGACGTCTTCGAGTACCCGAACATCGAGGGCGTCCGCCCGGTGGTGATGGTCAACTGGCTGGAGGCGAAGCGCGCCTGCGAGATCGAGGGCAAGCGGCTCTGCTCCGGCGAGGAGTGGGAGTTCGCGTGCGAGGGGCCGCAGATGTGGCCCTATCCTTACGGGATCGCTCGCGATCCCGACGCCTGCAACATCGACAGGAAGATCTCGATGCCGGTCCTCGAGACGTTCGCTGATCCATGGAAGATCTCGGCGGAGGTCGAGCGGCTCGATCGCCGGGTTGCGTCCGGGGAGATGAGCCGGTGCGTCAGCCCCTTCGGCGTGCGCGACATGACCGGCAACGTGGACGAGTGGGTGAACAACGAGCTCGGCATGCTGGACGAGAAGCCGTTTCGATCGACGCTGAAAGGGGGGTACTGGGGGCCGATCCGCTCGCGATGCCGCCCGGTCACGTCGACGCACAACCGGTGGTTCCGCTTCTATCAGGTCGGGTTCCGGTGCTGCTCCGACGCGCTCGACGGCGGCAAGGCCGTGACCCCGGCAGCCAAAACGGCGCGCATCCCGCGCCGCAGCCCGATGGTCGATCCGGGCGGGCGGCAGGGGCCGTGAGGGGCCGCGGCTCGATCGGGCCTGTGGCGCGGCCTCGGGCGTGGCCTCGGGCGTGGCCTCGGGCGTGGCCTCGGGCGTGGCCTCGGGCGTGGCCTCGGGCGTGGCCTCGGGCGTGGACTGACCGCGCACGCCGGCGCAATGTCCGTGCGCGATGTCCGGCGAGGGCCCTCGTCGCGCTGCGCCCCGTCGGCGGACGGGCTTCCTTCACGGCCGAGCCACCCCTGACCGCCGTGGCCCCATCGGAGAACCCGGTCCGGCCGAACCGCTCCCCTTCCAACTGCGCGCCGCTTGGACTACGTTGTCCGCCGGTGCGAAAGTGGGCGGACCCGATCGGGGGTTCGCCCTTGTACCAGGGCCTATAGCTCAATCGGTCAGAGCCCCCGGCTCATAACCGGGCTGTTCCTGGTTCGAGTCCAGGTGGGCCCACGAAAGCCACGAAACAGAAGGAGACAAGGAAGCACGTGAGCATCCGCGAGCAGATCGCATTCCTCGAAGAGCTGTCGGCCATCGACAGCGAGATCCGCCGCATCGATGAGCAGCTCGACAAGCAGCGCGGCAGCCTGGAAGGGATGCGGTCCGATCTGAAGCGGCTAGAGGAGCGGCTGAAGGGCGATCGGGAGACCCTGGCGGCGATGGAGAAGACGCGCTCCGAGCTCGCCGTCGAGCTCCGCCAGATGTCGAGCCAGATCGAGCGCTCGCGGGAGAAGCTGCAGCGCTCCCGGAACGAGCGCGAGTCCAACGCGGCGCAGCGCGAGATCGAGGAGCTGCGCAAGCTGCACCGCGATCGCGAGGAAGAGATCGAGCGGCTGAGCTCGGCCTCGGAGGGTGCGCGCTCGGCGATCGATGTGGCGGAGGCGAAGCGCGTCGACCTGGCGGGGGCGATCGACGGCAGCGCGCCGGGGACGCAGGCGTCGCTGGCGGCCCTCGAGGCCGAGCGCGGCCAGCGCGCCGAGGCGCGCCAGCAGGTGGTCGGTAAGCTGCCGGTCGTCCTGTACCGCCGCTACGAGTCGATCCGGACGCGCAGGCCCGTCGCGATCGCCCGCACCTACGACGGCACATGCCTCGGCTGCCACCTGTCCGTGCCGCCGATGATGTTCCAGAAGATGCGCCGCCAGGAGGAGTTCGAGCGGTGCCCGAACTGCAACCGGATCCTCTACTACATGCCGCCGGAGCCCGCGACGGGCAGCACGCCGGCCGCGGACCCTTCCCGCGCCTGATCCAGGGTGCGCGGCTTGAAGACGTGTTCCGCCTGCTTCAGGCTCTTCTCGCACGACAGCGGCTTCTGTCCGGTCGACGGGCAGCGCCTCATCCCGGTCGCTGAGGTATCGCCGCCGGTCCACCCGGAGGACAGGCGCGTCGGCGCGACCCTCTGCGGTGGGCGCTACCAGGTCTGGCGGATCGTCGCCGACGGCGGCATGGGGCGCGTCTATCAGGCGCTCGATCTGCGGACCGGCCGCAGCGTCGCCCTGAAGATCCTCCACCCCGAGGTCGCGCTCGACGAGGTGAGCGTCGAGCGCTTTCACCGCGAGTTCGAGGTCAGCGCGTCGCTGCCCCACGAGCAGATCGTCGACGTGCTCGCCTTCGAGAAGACCGAGGACCACAGCTTCGCGCTCGTCATGGAGTACCTCGAGGGCGAGGAGCTGCGGACGGTCCTCAAGCGCGACAAGGTGCTGCCCCCCGAGCGCCTGGTGCGGATGCTGTCGCAGATCGCGCTCGGCCTCGAGGAGGCCCACAAGCGCAAGGTCGTGCACCGCGATCTCAAGCCGGACAACATCTTCCTGGTCGGCACGCACGACGGCGACATGGTGAAGATCCTCGACTTCGGCAGCGTGCGCGACAACAGCGAGGGCGCGAAGAAGCTGACCGTCGTCGGCACGACGATCGGATCTCCCTTCTACATGTCCCCCGAGCAGGCGCAGGGGCTGCTCGCGCTCGACCATCGCGCCGACGTCTGGTCGGTCGCGGCGATCGTGTTCGAGTGCGTCACGGGGAAGGTCCCGTTCCACGCGCCGACCGGTCCGATGATCCTCGTGGCCATCATGGGCAGCAACCCGCTGCCTCCGAGCGTGGCGGGCAAGGCTTACGGGGCGCCGGCCTCGCTCGATCCGGTGATGGAGGAGGCCTTCATGAAGAGCCCGGAGGCGCGCCTCCCCTCCGTCGGCCTGCTCGCCGATCGCGTGGGCCAGGCGTACGGCCTCGCGGGGTCGCACCGCGACTGGGCGTACCTGCCGCAGAAGGAGCTCGCGGCCCGGATCCGCGCCGCGCCGCCGTCGGTCCTGGCCCGCCAACCGCATGCCCCGGCGAGCGTCGGCGCGGTCCCCGCCGGTGCGAGCGGCGGGTCGATCGCCGCCGCGGCCATCGCGCGCTCGCCGGACGCTGCCGAGGCGTTTGCCGAGGACATCGTGATGGGCGTGCCACAGCGCTTGCCGCGCTGGGTCATCCCTGCAGCGGCTGGCGCGGCGGTGCTGCTCTGTGCGCTCGTCGCGCTGCTGATTTCGCGCTGACGGCGGCGCCGGGCCGCGCGCTCGTGCGACGTTGCGCCTTACGCGCCGCGGCGGCGGCTGGGGCGTAAAGCGCGCGCGCTCCGGTTCAGTGCGCCATCGTCCTGGGCGCCGGGGCCCCGCGTTCGCGCTGGCGCCGCCGCTGTGTTATTTGTGTTGACCATGAGCACTCATCCTTCAACTCGGACCCGCAAGCCCCTCTCCGCCGCGATGTGCCTGATCGCGCTCTCCGGGCTCCCCGTCCTCGGCTGTAGCCAGAGCGAAGCGGCGACCTCTCGCGGCGCCCCCGAGGCTGCACCTGCGGCCCCACCCCAGGGCGGAAAATCGAAGGTCGAGGATGCGGTCTACATCCTCGAAATGAAGCCGACGGGGACGTACAAGGCCGGCCAGGAGGGGCTCGTGGAGGTGTCGCTCCTGTCGAAGGGCGACTACCACATCAACGACAAATACCCCATCAAGTTCAAGGTCACCGAGGCGGCTGCCGAGGGCGTTTCGTACCCGAAGCCCTTGCTCAAGCGCGAAGACGGCATGTTCGAGGAGAGAAAGGGCCTCCTCAAGGTCCCGTTCGTGGCGGCCAAGAAGGGCAAGACCAAGGTGGCGGGCGTGCTCTCCTTCAGCATCTGCAGCGCCGCGAATTGTTTGATGCAGAAGCAGGAGCTCGAGGCGGCCGTCGACGTGCAGTAGGCAGAACGGTAAACTCAGCCTCACGTGAACAACGACACCTCCGGTTGCCGGGGGGGCCAGCCCAGCGAGGTCGGCCCCAGCCAGACGGTCCAAGGCAGTGCGGCTGAGCGGGCTCGAAAGGCCCTCTCCGAGCTCGATGCCATCGCCTCCTCGATGGCGCGGCGCTTCAACGAAGAGCAGCGGGTCCTCTCGTTCCAGCAGTACCTGGAGCTCTTCGCTTCCAATCCGGTCCGCTTCGGACGCGACGCGGCTCGCTACGTCCGCGACATGTTCGACCATTTCGGCACGCGGACGATCAAGAAGCCCTGGGGGGAGCTGACCCGGTTCCAGCTCTTCGATCTGCCGTGGGAGCTCCCCGCGACCGAGCCCGCGCAGCAGGGCGCGCCGGCCGTGGCCTCCTACCACGGGCGGGACTTCGCGCTGATCGGCCACGAAGAGCTCCAGGCCGAGGTCTACCGGGTGCTCTGCAACTTCGTGCGCGAGGGCAGGGCCAACAGGCTCGTCCTGATGCACGGGCCGAACGGCTCGGCGAAGAGCACGCTCGCCGCCTGCATCCTGCGCGCCCTGGAGCACTACTCGACCCTCGATGAGGGGGCCGTGTACCGCTTCCACTGGGTGTTCCCGAGCCGCAAGACGATGCGCGGCTCGATCGGCTTCGGCGGCGACGTGAAGGCGAGCGCCGCGGACGGCACGAGCTACGCCCACCTCGAGGACGATCAGATCGACGCCCGGCTCGTGATCGAGCTCAGGGATCACCCGCTGTTCCTGCTCCCGGTCCGAGAGCGTCGGGCGCTCATCCTGAAGCTCTACGAGGACGCCGGCGCGACGGAGCCGCCGCCCGAGTGGCTGATGAGCGGCAAGCTGTCCCACAAGAACCAGCAGGTCTTCGAGGCGCTCCTCGTGGCGAGCGGCGGCTCGCTCGTCGAGACATTGCGGCACGTCCAGGTCGAGCGGTACTTCATCTCCCGCCGTTACCGCGTCGGCGCCGTCACGATCGGCCCGGAGCTCTCGGTCGACGCCGGCGAGCGGCAGATCACGGCAGATCGCTCGCTCGCCTCGCTCCCGACCTCGCTCCAGGCGACGACGCTCTTCGAGGCGCACGGTGAGCTCATCGAGGCCGCCGGGGGCGTGCTCGAGTTCAGCGATCTCCTCAAGCGACCGCTCGACGCCTTCCGGTACCTCCAGCTCACGCTGGAGACGGGAGAGGTCAGCCTGCCGCAGCAGACGGTGCAGACGAACGTCGTGATGATCGGCAGCGCCAACGACGTGCACCTCAACGCGTTCCGGGAGCACCCGGAGTTCCCGAGCTTCCGCGGGCGCTTCGAGCTCCTGCGCGCGCCCTACCTCCGGAGCTACCCCGACGAGCAGGCGATCTACGACACGCAGATCGTCCCGTTCGTGACCCGCCACGTCGCCCCGCACGCGACGCGCGTCGCCGCGCAGTTCGCCGTGCTCACCCGGATGCGGCAGCCGGAGGCGAAGCGGTACCCCGACGCGCTCGCGCCGCTCGTCTCGAGCCTCACCGCCGTCGAGAAGATGGAGCTGTTCGCGACGGGCACGGCGCCGGAGCGGTTCGACGCCGAGGCGCAGAAGGTCCTGCGCGCGGGCATCGAGGCGATCTACCACGAGAGCGACGCGTCCGTGGACTTCGAGGGGCGCCTCGGCGTCTCGCCGCGGGAGGTTCGGACGCTCCTGCTCGACGCGGCGCAGAGCGAGGACCACGCGTGCCTCTCCCCGTTCGCCGTGCTCTCGGAGCTCGACGCGCTCTGCAAGCGGCAGGCGGAGTACGACTGGCTCAAGGAGAAGCAGCTCGCGGGCGGCTACCACGATCACCGGCTCTTCCGCGAGGTCGTGCGCACGCGCCTGCTCGACACGACCGAGGAGGAGATGCGGACGGCCAGCGGCCTCGTCGACGAGACGCGCTACGCCGAGCTGTTCGATCGGTACGTCTCCCACGTCGGCGTCTGGGTGAAGGGGGAGAAGATCAGGAACGCGCACACCGGCGACTTCGAGAACCCGGACGAGCGCATGATGCGCGAGGTGGAGGCGCTCCTCGGGGTCCGCACGAAGCACGACGATCACCGGCGCGGCCTGATCTCGGCCATCGCGGCGTGGGCCATCGATCACCCTGGCCAGAAGATCGTCAACGCGGTCGTGTTCCCGCAGCAGATCCGCAAGCTGCGGGAGGCGGTCTTCACGGAGCGGCGCAAGGGCGTGGCGCTCCTGGTTCGCGACCTCGTCGCGCTCCTCCGCGACGCGCAGAGCGACGGCAAGTCCGAGAAGGGCTGGGGCGAGCTGCGCGAGGAGGAGCGCAGGAACGCGACGCGCGCGCTCGAGCGGCTGCGCGGGATGGGCTACTGCGACCGCTGCGCGCTCGACGCCGCGAGCGCGCTGCTCCGCGCGCGCTTCGCGGAGCTCGTCACCTGAAGCGAAGCATGATCATCGACTCCCACTGCCACGTCGACCCGCGTCATTTCCGCGAGGGAGCGGACGCCGTCCTGGACCGCGCGCGGGCCGCCGGCGTGGACGCGTTCGTGGTCGTCGGCGTCGACGCGGATCTCTCCGCGGCGCGCTTCGCCGCGGATCTCGCCGCGCGGCGCGCCGACGTGCACGCCGCGGTCGGCGTCCATCCGCACGACGCCTCCGCCGTGGACGACCGGATGCTCGCGGAGCTCGAGGTCCTCGCGCGCCGGCCCGAGGTCGTGGCCGTCGGCGAGATCGGCCTCGACTACCACTACATGCACTCGTCGAAGGACACACAGCAGCGCGTCTTCGCCGACCTCGTCGCCCTCGCTCGGAGGGTGGAGAAGCCCATCGTCATCCACACGCGCGAGGCGCCGGAAGACACGCTCGCGATCCTGGAGCGCGCCCAGGCGAGCGACGTGGGCGGCATCATTCACTGCTTCTCCGAGGATCGCGCGTTCGCCGAGCGGGCGCTCGCGCTCGATTTCGACCTCTCGTTCTCGGGCATCGTCACCTTCAAGACCGCGCGCGCGATCCAGGAGGTCGCCGCATGGGCTCCGGCGGATCGGATCCTGGTCGAGACGGACAGCCCTTACCTCGCGCCGGTGCCGTTCCGGGGAAAACGGTGCGAGCCAGGACACGTGCTGCACACGGCGCGCTTCGTCGCGGAGCTCCGGGGCGAGCCCTTCGAGGCGCTGGCCGCGCGCACGGCGGAGAACACCCGCAGGCGGCTGCGGCTCCCGCTGGACGGCGCGCTCACCGGCTGAGACGAGCGCGCGGTCCCGCCTGCGGGCTCGCCCCAGGCGCGCCTCGAGGCATAGTGACAGCACGATGGCGCAGAGGTCTCGCGACGGCCGCCGGATCGCCTCCGCGTGGGCGCTCTCCGTCGCAGCCCACGCAGGGCTGGTGGGCGCAGGCGCGCTGGCCGTCGCAGGCTCGTTCTCGGCACGGGAGGTCGCGCGCGCGCGGACGGTCGGGTCGCCAGCCGCTGTGAGCGCGCCGATCGAGATCGAGCTGCCCGTCGTCTCGGACGGCACGCTCGACCGCGCGGCGGCGACCGCGCCCGAGCCGGCCGTCCTCCTTTCGCGCGGCGGAGGGGAAGCCGCACCGCGGCCGGACACGGGGACGAGCGGACGCGGCGGCACCGACGCGGCGGAGCTGCCTGCGTTGAACCTCGCCGACAGGGACGACGCGATCTTCCTGTCTCCAGAGATCCGCTCGCGCCTCGACAGGAGCCAGATCCAGCGTATCCGCTCGTCGCCCCAGCGCGCGTCGCGCGAGGACTGGCGAGCCAGCCGGGAGCCCATGGAGCTCACGTTCCTCGCGGGGGGGCGGGTGGGCCGTCGGCCCGAGCGACGCACGTCGGCCGAGCGCGATCCGTCGCTCGGGGCGCGCGATGGCGGCGCGCCCCAGCGTCGAGGCGGCGTGCTCGGCGCTGCGGCCCAGCCTGCCGGCATCGAAGGCGCGAGCGACGTGCCCGCTGCGCGCGACGCGACGCTTCCCCTGGGGGCGAGCCCGCGCGCCGCCGGCGGCGCCGTCGAGGGAGGCGCGCGCGCCTCCGCGGGGCTGGGCGTTCGCGACGCGCGGCCCGGCGAGGATCACCGCGAGAGCGCGGCGGTTCCGCTGGCCCGGCCGATGGTCGCGGTGGGCACGCCATCCGTCCCCGCCGACGCCGTGGGGCACCCGAACGACACGGTGGACAGCGAGCAGGAGGTGGCGACGGCGATCCAGTCGCTCGTCCACGCCAGCTCGGCCGGAGGGGCGCGTGGGTTCGGGCCAGGCGGACAGGAAGGACCGGGCGCGACCGGCGCGGGTGGCGTGGCGGGCCGCGGTGCGCGTTCCAGCGCGCTCGGCTCTGGGCGCGGCCGGCTGCTCGACAACGATCCGCTCGATCGCAGGCGCAGCCACTACATGAGGCAGGTCATGGCCAAGCTGCACCCGCTGTGGGCCGACGCGTTTCCCAAGTGGGCCGCGGGCGAGGGGCTTCAGGGGACCGTGATCGTGACCTTCGTGATCCGCGCGGATGGGACCGTGGGAAGCGCGTCGGTGACGCGGCCGAGCGGCATCCCCGAGTTCGATGAGAACTGCCGGCGCGCGGTGCTGCGCGGTTCACCGTACCCTCCGGTGCCGCCCGAGCTCGGCGAGAGCTTCCGGTGGTCGATGCCGTTCGACGCGAAAAACCCGGCGGTCCTGCCGAAGCACCGAGAGCGCGAACGGTGATCCCGAGCAATCTTCTGGGATGACTGCGGTGACCGTGATGACCGTGAAGACGGAGATGACCGTGAAGACGGAGATGACCGCGATGACCGCGTGTCGCGACGCGCACGACCTCGCTTGACAGAGTGGAGACGTGGCGGTACTAGTCCGCCCTCACTTTTGCCGAAGTAGCTCAGCTGGCTAGAGCAGGCGTTTCATACGCGCCGGGTCGGGGGTTCGATTCCCTCCTTCGGCACCAGCAATGGTGACAGTCGGCCGCTGGCCTCCCTCGGAGGGCCAGCGGTGGCTGAGTGAACATCAAGGCCGCACGTGGACGAGGGTTCCTTCCTCGTCGTTGCTGTACACAGCGTGCCAGCCTTCGGGGAGCTCCGGCTCGGCCCACAGGAAGATGCGCCGCGCATCGATGGGCGTCAGCGCGATGTCGTGGAAGCCCTGCGCTTCGCCGACCCCTGCGCCCAAGTACATGCCGGTGATCGCCTGGCCCGGCGCGAGGTCCATCACCCACGGGGCGTCGGTGACGTCGAAGCTGTCGGCGACCTCGCGCGGATCGATGTTGCGCGTGACGTGCTTGCTCCGCACGCGGAAGGTGCCGCGCGCGGTGGACGCGCTCGATTCAGGGTCGCGCAGCTGGTCGCGTCCGGACGAGATCAGCGTGGCGTAGATGGGCTTCGGCCCCTCGTAGGCCGTCAGCGTCTGGTTCACCAGGCTGACGTCGAGCCAGCGCTGCGAGCCTTTGGCGAAGTCGGGGAGCTTGGTGCGACGCACGACGACGACGAGGTCCTGCGCGCGCAGCCAGAAGCCGTCGCGCGCCTCCTCGAAACGGACGCCGTCCACCGTCCTGAACCTGCCCGTGAGCGGCACGCCCGTGTGGCGCTCGAGCTCCTCGTCGTTCTCGCTCGCCTTGCCGCGGCCGAGCGACCACGTGTGAACGTCGTGGCGATGGACGAAGGCCACAGGCAGGCCGAGCTTCTCGACATCGAGGCCGTGCCACGGTGATCCGAGCGCGGCCTGGAGCCGGTCGGCCGGGATGAGCCGTCCGTCGGGCGTCACGCCGAACCTGCGCCCGTCGGCCGCTCCCGCCGTGAACGCGCGGGTGATCGCGACCCCGCTGCCTTTGCGCAGCGCAACCGTCTTCAGCGCGGCGCGCAGATCGACGTGGGCGCCGTCCTTTCCGCCGATGTCGATGCCGAGCGCGGCGACGGGCGGGAGCGGCGCGACCGCGTCGGCGATCGGGAAGAAGAAGTATCCGGCCTCGGTCCTGCGCCCGTCCTCGCCGATGCCGTCGCCGCGCGGCAGCAGCACCGGGGGCCCCGAGGAGACGCCGCGCGCGTCCAGCGGGACGTCGTTGGCTGACGCGCCGAGCTGCGCGTCGCTGCGCTGCACACGCTCGAGGTGGCGATCGAGATCCGGCTCGGCGTGCTGCACCTCCTCGCGGCTCGGCACCCCGAAATACACCGGGGTGCCCTGGGTTCGCGCGCGGCCGTAGCGGTAGGGGAGGGGCCGCGACGTGTCGGGTGGAGCCGGCAAGAGCGCGAGCACGTCGGTGTTCAGCGTCGCGCCGTCGCCTGCGCAGACGAACCCGCGGGGGCGGACCGCATACCAACCGCCGCTGCACCCCGCGCGTCCGTACGGCTCCGAGGACCTCACGACGGCGGCGCCAGGATAGAGCTCGCCGAGCTTGCGTGCGCCCGCCTGCGGACGCGCGAGCACGGGCGTCCCTGCGCGAAGCGCGACCAGCTTGGGGCCGTCCGCCGGCAGCGCGGCGACCTCGAGCGCACCGTCGTCGCTCGCCCCCTCCTTCGACAGCTCCACCGCCGCGCCTGCCGGCTTGCATCCGCACATGGTCAGCGCGACGAGCACGCTTGCGAGCCGCCCATCGACGCGTCGCGAGCGGGGACCGCCCTCGGTGCGCCGTGGCGCGCAGAGCAGCGGCGTCCGGCGGCGCGGAGACGAGGCCGAGCGGGAGAGATCCGTCGGCATGGAAGCGAGCGGCATCTGTCGATGCATGCCCGGCTGGCGCGCGCTGGGCCAAGTTCCGTGGCGTCGCCGGCGCATCGTCGGTGCGCTCGGTGCGCGTGTCATGGACGCGCGTCATCAGCGCGCGTGCCGCCCGGCCGCTGGCGCGGCGCCAGCGTCGACGCCATGAGGTGCGCGTGCGCCTTCGCCCTGCGCTGGTGTTCCTCCTGCTCGCGCCGTACGCCCTCGTTTTCTATGCATTCCTGGCGCTGCGCCGCGCCTCCGCGTCGCTCCGGCCGCGGCACCCGTGGCGCACGTGGGTGAGCCCGAACCTGCTGATCGGGGGGTTCCTTCTCCCAGGCGACGTCGCCGAGCTCCGTCGCCTCGGCGTCCGCGCCGTGATCAACGTGTCGCGCGAGCTGTACGACCCGGTGCCCGCGCTGCGCGCGGCGGGGGTCGAGTACCTGCGCATCCCCTGCTGGGACATGTGCGCTCCCACGCTCGAGGAGGCCGCGCGCGGCGTGGCGTTCCTCGAGCGGCATATCGTCGCTGGCCACCGTGTCCACGTCCACTGCGCGAGCGGCGTGGGCAGGAGCGTCACGCTCGCGCTCTGCTACCTCGCCACCCGCGGCGGCATCGAGGTGGGCGACGCGCTCGCCCTCATCGAGCGACGGCGCCCGCGCGTCGCGCTGAACCCCGTGCAGCGCGCGTTCGTCGAGCGCTACGTCGCGTGGCACCGGGCGCACGCGGAGGGCCGTGCGCGCGCGGCGCCGCCCGTGATCACCTCCGGCGCAGGAGGGACTTCAGGCTGAAGAGCCCGAGCGCGGGCGCCGCGACGGCGAAGGCGCCGCCGCACGCAGCGAGGATGAGCGCGGCACCCCACGGCGCCGCGGCCGCCGCCTCCGGCAGCGCCGCCTTCACCGCGGCGCCGCAGCCGACCGATATGGCCGCGAGCAAGGCCACGCGGCCGATCCGGATCTGATCCAGGCCGAGCCCGCCGATCTCGCGCCGCAGGCGGTGCCCGAGGGCGATCGCCTCGACCCACCCTGCGATGACGGCGCCGAGCACCACGCCGAGCACGTCGAGCCACCGCATCAGGAGGAGCGCGACGGCGGTGCTGACGACCACGCGATAGAGCGCGTAGCGGGCCGGGGTCCTCGTGTCCCCCAGCGCGAACGAGGCGGTGATCAGCACGCGCCCGGCGGCGTTCCCGAGCAGCGCGAGCCCGTAGGCGCATACGAGCGGCTCGACCCGCGCCGTCGACGCCTTGTCGAACGTCCCGGTCTGCAGCAGCAGCGTGATGAGCTCCCGCCCGAGCACCATGAACACGGCCGCGGCCGGCACGGTGAGCACCGTGATCCGCGCGAGCGACGCCCCGAGCCGGCGCGACAGCGCCTCGTTGCGCCGCGCGACGTCGGCCTCGGCCGTGTCGCGCGCCATCTCGGGCAACGCGACCGCGGCCTCGCCGACGCCGAGGACGCTCATCGGCAGGAGGTAGACCGTCTGCGCGTAGTTGAAGGCGGCGTTCGCGCCGGCGCCGAGGAAGCTCACGAGGAGCGTGTCGACGAGCCCGGACACCTGGATGATCCCGCGGCCGAGCAGCGCGGCGGGCAGCTTGCTGCCGGCCTCGCGGACGCTCGGGTCGCGCGCGTCGAGGCGCGGCGTGAGCCCGCCGAGCAGCGAGCGCGCCGACGGGAGCAACAGCGAGAGCTGCAGCGCCGCGCCCGCGAGCGCGCTCCACGCGAGCGCCTCGGCGAGCGGCTCCCCGCGCATGCCGAGCCACGCGCCGCACGCGAGCAGCCCCGCGATCTGGGCGGCGCTCCACGCGACGGGCGCGGCGTACGGGAGGAAGAAGCGCCGGTGCGCGTTCAGCACGCCGAGCCCCCACGCCGACAGCACGAGCAGGCCGGTCATCGGGAAGATGATCCGGACGATCCGGGTCGTGCTGGCGAGCTTGTCGGCGTCGAAGCCTGCGGCGACCACGAAGGACAGCCACGGCGCCGCGAGCACGCCGGCGATCGACGCGACCGCGGCGGCGACGAGCAGGAGTCCGAGGGCGGAGAGCGCGAAGTGCGACGCGCGTCGCGCGTCGCCGGCCGCGCGGAGGCGCGCGTAGACGGGGATGAAGGTCGCGGAGAGCGTCCCCTCGCCAAGCAGGTTCTGGGTGATGTTCCCCGCGCGGAACGCCGCCGCGATCACGTCGGCGAGCTCGGATGTACCGAAGAAGTGCGCCGTCACCCGCTGGCGGAGCAGCCCGACGAGCCGCGAGAGGATGATCCCTGCGGTGACCATCGCCGAGGAGCGCGCCGCGCTGGTCGCCGTCTGCGTCTGCTGCCCGGCCGCCGGCGGGCCTGCGCTGGTCGCCTGGGGCGCGCCCAGGGCTGCGCTCGCCGGCGTGGTCCCTGCCTGAATGGCGGCGGGCGGATCGAGATCGGGCGGCACGGCGGCGCTTCTATCAGACCTCCCGCCCCCGGGCGACCTCGGCGCCGGCTGGCCGGCGCCTCAGTCCCTGAGCCTCGCCGTGCCGAGCCGCTCCGCGTGCGCCAGCACCCGCCGGGCGATGGCCGGACCCTCGGCCCGGCGGTCGAGGTGCCGCGGGATGAGCCCGCGCTCCGCGGCCTCCCACAGCTCCGGCTGAGAGATCCCGGACTCGGTGCGCGAGCGCAGCCGCGACAGGGAGATGTCCATCGCGGGCAGCAGGATCGGCTCCTGAGGATCGCGGAGGAGCGCCGGATCGACGCAGCACGACAGATCGTTCGCGCCGGCGGAGCGCGCGTTCAGCGAGGGGAGATCGAAGCGCGCTTCCAGCGTGCGGATCACCGACGCGTGATCGAGCACGGTGCTCACCGCGCAGCCCCTCCGGACGAACGGGCCCGCGACGATCGACGGCACCCGGAACCCGAGCTGGGTGAACAGGGGGTCGTCGTCCGTCGTCGTCGGCGGCGCGACGTGGTCGAAGAAGCCGCCGTGCTCGTCGTAGGTGATCACGAGGAGGCACTGGCCCCACTGCGGGCTCTTCGCCAGCGCGTTGTAGATGCTGGCGATGAGCACCTGACCGAGCTGCACGTCGTGGTCCGGGTGGTCGTCGTTCGCGGTGGCGCCGAAGAACTGGGGATCGATGACGGAGAACGAGGGGAGGATCCCCGCGGCCGCGTCCTCGAAGAAGCGCTCGATCCCGGACACGCCCTTGAATCTGAAGTACGCACCCGAGCACCACGGGACGTCGTGGAAGTAGTTTCTGCTCGAGATCCCTGCGTCGCTCAGCAGCTCGAACACGCTCGTGAAGCCGGTGACCGGCACGTTCCTCGAGACGCCCCTCGACGTGGCGCCGTGCAGGAAGAACCGGTTCGGCCACGTCGGGCCGAGCACCGAGGAGAACCAGCGCTGGCAGATCGCCGACGCGTCTGCGAGCGCGTAGAGGATCGGCAGCTGCTCCCGCACGTGATAGCCCATGACGTCGCGCTGGTCGGGCCCTGCGTGCGCGATGACGAACCCGTCGTTCCTCCCTTGATTCCACTGCGTGTGGGCTGCGTCCCAGCTGTGCGGCGGGTCGGTGGGCGTGAAGTTGTCGAGCCGGAAGGGCGAGATCAGCGTCCCATCGAGCGCTCGGTTCGATTCTGTGCCTGTCAGACCGTCGATCTGCCGGCCCTCCTTCAGCAGCAGCGAGCCGAGATAGTGGTCGAAGGAGCGGTTCTCCATACAGAGGACGACGATGGTGTTGATGGGCGCCAGCAGCTCCGCCGGGCTCAGACCTCCCGTCTCCGCGCAGCGATCCGGAGCGCCGCCGGCCTCGCCATCTTCCGGCTGTCCCGAGCTGACTGTTCCTCCTGAGCCACCCGCGCCACCCGCTCCGTCGCTCTCGCCCGCGCCGCCCGTGCTCGGCGGGGCGTTGTCGAGCACCACCGCGCCCTCTGGGGTGCTGCATCCGAAGGCCGTGGCGCCGAGCGCAGCGCCGAGCCCGGTCAGCACATGGCGGCGGGTCAGAGGATCACGCGTCGAACCATTCCGTTTGTTCATCACACACAGGATTCGCACGAAGGCGGGGCCCATGAAGGAGTTTTGGTCTCCTCCAGCAGAGGTGACGAATCGTCCGCTGCGTAATCGATGAAGCGGACGTAGCGGACGTAACTGAAGCAGATGCAACCGTTGTAAGATACATAACTGGTGTGATGGGCATAACGAGCGGAACGGATGTGACGGATGTGGTCGACGTAAAGGGATCGACCGATGAAGTCGAAGTAGCGGGAACAGTCGGCGTAACCGACGCAACCGGCATAGCCGACGTAGCCGACGTAACCGGCATAGACGGCGTAACCGGCGTAACGGAGAAAACCATTCTTTTCGCGAGGGCGGAGGGGTGGTATGGGTAAAAAAGGCGGGGGTCTACGTCTGCAAACAGTCACCTTCCGATGAGCTCGAATCCACTTCCACCTACTCCCGGCCGGCAAGCTACCGTCGCGAACGGCCGGCCGCTGCGGTTGTGCATCGTGGACATGAACAATGGCCACGTGAACCAGGCGATGCGCTGTCTACGCGGGCTCGCTGCGGGGTTCTTCGAACGCGTCCAGGCGCACAATCCCGGCCTACCCTGCGAGGTCGTCGAGGTGTCTCCCAGAGACACCAACGCACCCATCCCCACGGACTGCGATCTGTACCTCGCGTCAGGCGGGCCCGGCTCTCCCTTTGATGGGGAGGGCGAGCCCTGGACGCAGGATTTTGCGCGCTTCGTGGACGGCGTGGTCGAGTCGGCGAGCCAGGGGGGCGCGCACCGGCGTGCTCTCTTCGCGATCTGCTACTCGTTCGAGCTCGTCGTCCATCACTACAAGCTGGCCGACGTGGTGCCGCGCGCCGATCGCAAGTTCGGCGTCATGCCGATCTACACGACCCCCGTCGGCCAGCACCACCCGCTCCTGGCGCCGTTCGGGGACCGTCTCTTCGCGTTCGAGCACCGCAACTGGGAGGCGGTGAACCTCGACGAGCGCCGGCTGAGCTCCCTCGGCGGCCAGCTCCTCGCCCGCGAGAGCCGTGACGGCATCTCCAAGGGGCGGGCGATCCTCGGTCTGCAGGTCGCGCCCGGCGTCGAGGCGGTCCAGTTCCACCCAGAAGCGGATCGCGCCGGCGTCATGAGCTGGTTGGCGCGCCCTGAGCAGGCGGCTGCCTTCAAGGCGACCTATGGAGAAGTGACCTACCTTGCGATGCTGCGCACGCTCGACGATCCTCGCCGGCTCGCGCGCACCTACGCGCTCGTCATTCCGGGCTGGCTCGGGCGCTGCTTCAACGACATCGCCGGTCCCCGGGGCTATGCGGAGCTCCCATCGCTCGAGGACGTCCCGTGCTCTCGCTTCAACGCGCACTGCCGCGCCGAGGAGGCGTCCGCGCCGCCCGCGCGATCGCCCGGCTCTGGCGAACGCGTTGTGCGCGAGATCTGAGCGGAGCGCCGAGGCCGCCTGCAAGTGTGCGTCCGAGGGCTACACTGCAGAAACGAAAGAGAAAGAACTAGGAAGTAGAGGCAGTAGAGGCAAAGAAAACAAGGCAGCGAGCGAGAGGAGGAAGGGGAGGAAACAAAGCGGTAAAGTCCGAAAAGGGAGAGAAGGGGCGGAGAGCCGTGCGGCTCAGTGGGCTGCATACCGCGTGGCGCCTGATGCGTGCGGCTACGCCGCAGCGCCGACGAAGTGCTGCTCGCGCCTTGCGCGCTGGGCGACCTCTAGCTTATGGTCATAGGATAACGGGACGAGCGCGAGCAGGGCTCGCGGGCCAACATTTCGAGCCGGAGGCTCCTCGGGCACGCATGAGAGAGAAGGCATGAATCACCCGCGTCCGGCCGCTCCGACGAGTCTATCTTCGCCGGACGTCCGCGAGCCGGGCGCGTCCGAGGAAGGCCACGCTGGCGTCGACTTGCCTGTGGATACCAAGGTCGCACGGCCATCCATGCCGCACGACGACCTCGGAGCACAGGACGTCCAGTACGAGTCGCAGCTGGGCGTGACGGACCCGATCGCCATGTCGCAGGTCCGTGATGCGTTGACGCAGCTGAGCCGCGAGCGCGGGACGCAGCCGCACGTGCTGCTCATCATCTACCACCGGCAGGGCGCCGAGACGGTGCGGCTGATGGAGGGGGTCGGCGTCGTCATCGGCCGCGATCCGAGCGCCGATGTCGCGATCCCCGAGCGCAGCCTGTCGCGACGCCATGCGCGCTTCACGTTCCAGCGCGGCGACGTGCTCATCCAGGATCTCGGCTCCACGAACGGCACCTTCCTGAGCGGGCAGCGCGTCGAGCGCGGCGTCTTGAAGCCCGGCGACGAGGTGGTGCTCGGGGAGATCACGGCGTCGCTGCGCGTGATCGCGAGCGCCGAGCTGCCGGTGCTGAACCTCGACGCGCTGGACGGGCGTCGTGGCGCCCCGGAGCGGAGAAAAATGCCGAGCATCGAGAACCTGGTGGGCGGACCCACGCCGGTGGGCGCGCTGCGCACGGCGGGCGACGAGGGGCTCGTGATGCGCAGCCCCGCGATGCGCCCGGTGCTCGAGACCGCCATGCGCCTCGCGCGCTCGTCCGCGCCTGTGCTGCTTCAAGGCGAGACGGGGACCGGCAAGGACGTGCTCGCGCGGCTGATCCACGAGGCTGGCCCCCGCCACAAGATGCAGATGATCCGCGTCGGATGCAGCGGCGTGCCTGCCCAGCTCCTCGAGAGCACGCTCTTCGGCCACGAGGCCGACGCCTTTCCCGGCGCGATCCACGCGCAAGAGGGCGTCTTCGAGGCGTGCGCTGGCGGCACCGTGGTGCTCGATGAGGTCGGCGACCTCCCTCCGTCCTGCCAGGCCGCGCTGCTGCACGTCCTCGACACCGGTCGCATGGTCCGCGTCGGCTCGACCAAGGAGATCGAGGTGGACGTGCGGGTCGTCGCGACGACCTACCGCGATCTCGAGGCGATGTGCGAGGCGGGCACGTTCCGTTCGGATCTGCTCTACCGGCTCAACGCGGTGCCGCTGCGCATCCCGCCGCTCTGCGAGCGGCGCGAGGACATCGGACCGCTGGCGCAGCGCTTCCTCCGGCAGGCGAGCGAGGTGCATCGCAGGAACGTGCGCTCGCTCGATCCGGAGACGCTCGCGCTCCTGGAGCAGTATCCCTGGCCGGGCAACGTGCGCGAGCTGCGCAGCGCCATCGAGCGCGCCGTCGTCATCGCGCGGGGGCATGTCATCACTCCGCTCGACCTGCCGGAGAGCATCCACTCCCTCTCGGCGCCCAAACGCACCACGCCGCCGCCGGATCGGCCTCCCATCGAGCTCGCAGGGCCGCCCAGCTCCGCGCCGGCGATCGGGCTCAAGGCACAGATGGACCGTCTGGAGACGGAGATCATCCTCGATGCCCTCCGCGGCACCAACGGCAACCTGGCGATGGCCGCCCGGCGGCTCAGGATGCCGCTGCGCACGCTCCAGGAGAAGATCGCGAGCCACGGACTGAAGCGCTCCGACTACCGGGACGGCCCGTCGTCGCGGTCGAAGTAGCGAAGCGCGGCGCGCTAGCCCTCGTCCTCCAGCACCGCCAGGGCCGCATTGCGCCCGCACGCGCCGTGGACCCCGGCGCCGGGATGCGCATAGGACGAGCCTAGATACAGGCCGCGGAGCGGCGTCCGGTAGCGGAAATAGGGGAACACCGGCCGGAAGATGAGCTGGTGCCGGATATCGGCCGAGCCTCCGCCGAGATCACCGCCGATGAGGTTTGCATCCATCGCCTCGAGATCGTCCGGCGCCCAGATCGTCCGGGCGATGATCCTCTGCCGGAAGCCGGGGGCGAGCTCCTCGATCCGCGCCTCGATGCGATCGGCGAAGCGCTCGCGCGAGCCCGCCCAGCCGCCCTCGATGGAGGAGGGGACGCGGGAGTAGGCCCACAGGGTGTGCCGGCCGGCCGGCGCGCGCGTCGGATCGACCAGCGACTGCTGCCCGATCACGAGATAGGGGTGCTCGGGGAGCGACCCGGCGCGCACCTGGCGCGTGAAGGCCGAGAGATCGTCGAGGCTGTCGCCCGCGTGCACGACCGCCGCGCGCGCGGCGTCCTCGTGGGACCACGGCGTCGGGCCGTCGAGCGCCCAGTCCATCTTGAAGGTGCCGAACCCCTGGCGGAACCGGCGCATGGCGCGCTGCACCCGCTCAGGAACCAGCTCTGACGCGAGCAGGCGGAGGTAGAGCGTCGGCGCGGCCAGATCGGCGACGATCGCGCGGCGGGCGCGGATCTCCTGGCCGTCGTCGAGCCGGACCGCGGCCGCCCGGCCCTGCCTGGCGATGATCTGGTCGACCCGGGCGCCGCAGCGGAGGGCGCCCCCGCGCTCCTCGACGCGCCGGAGCAACGCGCTCGTGATCGAGCCGGCGCCGCCCTCGGGCACCGCGAAGCCGCCGCTCGAGGCGAGCACGGTCAGCATGAAGCCGACGATCGCTCCGCAGGGATCGTCCGGGCCCACGTCGGTGTGGAGGGCGAGCCCGGGGACGACGCGTCGGGCCGCCTCGGTCCGGAAGGTGCGCGTCGCGAAGCCACGTCCGCTCGAGAGGGCCACCTGCGCGAGGCGGAGCAGGTTGAGGGGTCCGAGCCGGAGCAGCTGCCCGAGGGCGGGCGGCGTGGACAGGAGCGCGTTCAGCATCCGCTCACGGGTGGCCGCGTGCCAGCCGGCGATCCGGCGCCATGCGGGGCCGTCTTCGCCGAGCGACCGCGCCGTCGCGTCGACGTCGCGCGCGATCGAGGCGCACGTCCCGTCGGGCGCCGGGTGAGCGCTGTCGATCGGCGCGTGCCGCCACACGAGGCCGGCCCCCGGCAAATCGAGCGGCACCAGCGCCGGGCTCGTCTGCCCGAAGGGGAAGAACGCCGCGCCGAGATCGTGGCGGAACCCCGGGAGCGTCACCTCGCGCGTGCGGACCGCGCCGCCTGGCTCTCGCTCGGCTTCCAGGACGAGCACCGAGAAGCCCGCGCGGGCGAGGTACGCCGCCGCTGTGAGGCCGTTCGGTCCCGCGCCCACCACGATCGCATCAGGGTCTCCACTCTGCATCGTCGTCTGCGGCTCCTCAGCCCACGAGCTGCGCGCTCGGCATGGTGCGGTTCGAGGCGATCGCCTGGCCGCTCCGCCCCACGACGAGCACGCCGATCGCGAGAACGTCGGGGAACATCGCGACGCCGCGCTGCGCGGCGCGCGCGGGCGCGACGCCGTCGGCGAGCCAGTCGTAGACGGTCCGCGCGAGGAAGCGGCGCGCGATCTCCTCGCCGACGCCCGTCGCCGCCACGGCGCCGTGGGGGCCGGCGTAGATCCCCGCGCCGAGGAGCGGCACGTCCCCGATGCGGCCGCGGAGCGAGTAGGTCGACCCGCCCGTCGACGCCGCGGCGGCGAACCGGCCGTGCGTGTCGCGAACGACGGCCCCGACGGTGTCGCACTCGATCGGCTCGGCGTCGAAGTTCCAGAACCGCGTCGCCGTGAGCGCATGGAAGCGCGCCGCGTCGTTCGTGGTTTCGTCGTCTCCGCCCTCGCCCCGCAGCGCCGCGAGGGAGCGGTCGTGCTTCCGGCGCGCTTCCTCGGTGACCGGATCATGGTCCGCGAACCCCAGCCGGCGAGCGAACGCCGTCGCCCCGGCGCCGGCGAGGAGCAGGTGCGGCGTCTCCACCACCTTCGCGGCGACAAGGACGGGGTTCTTCACGCGCTCGATGCACGCCACTGCGCCGAACCGTCCATCGCTGGCCATCACGGCTGCATCCATCTCGACCGTCCGCCCGTCGAGGCGGAGGTTTGAGCCCGTCCCGGCGTTGAAGCGTGGGTCGTCCTCGAGGCGCGCGGTCGCCCCGATCGCCGCCGCGAGCGCCTCTCCGCCCGCGTCCAGCGCGCGGCGCGCCTCGTCGGCGGCCCTGGCGCAGCTCTCCGAGCCGCTCTGCGGCGCGGTCACCCCGCCGTGCGTGAGGATGACGTAGTTCACGTCGTTCTCCTGCGCGTACCACGACGGCGCGCCGCCGCGAAGGCAGCCTGGCGCGCGGCGGCCGGCGGGGCGAGCGGCATCGCTCCAGCCGGCGGGAGGGCCGCGAGGCTCCGGCGCTGGGACCGCTGCGCTCGACACCCTGCCGCGCTCCTGATACGTCGCGCGCTCAGCCCGGAGCGGGGGCCGGCGCCAGCCGACCGTCCGCAGCGGGACGAGGCGGCCCGGTCGAAGGCCGCCGGCCGAGCCGCCCATCGAGGAGAGCAGAGACCGTGGCCAAGAACGAAGCGCCGAAGACCGCTATTACGCCCACCCGCAACGAGGACTACCCGGAGTGGTACCAGCAGGTCGTGCGCGCGGCCGACCTCGCGGAGAGCTCCCCGGTCCGCGGCTGCATGGTCATCAAGCCGTGGGGCTACGCGATCTGGGAGAACATCCAGCGCGAGCTCGACAGCATGTTCAAGGCGACCGGGCACAAGAACGCCTACTTCCCGCTGTTCATCCCGAAGTCGTTCCTCGAAAAGGAAGCGGAGCACGTCGAGGGGTTCGCGAAGGAGTGCGCCGTGGTCACCCACCACCGGCTCGTCCCCGGCCCTGGCGGCGGGCTCATTCCCGACCCTCAGGCCCGGCTGGAGGAGCCGCTCATCGTGCGCCCCACGTCCGAGACGATCATCGGCGCGGCGTTCGCGAGCTGGGTGCAGAGCTACCGGGATCTCCCCTTGCTGATCAACCAGTGGGCGAACGTCGTGCGCTGGGAGCTCCGGACGCGCCTGTTCCTGCGGACGGCGGAGTTCCTGTGGCAGGAGGGGCACACGGCGCACGCGAGCGCGGCCGAGGCGCGCGAGGAGACGCTGCGCATGCTCGGGGTCTACGCGACGTTTGCGCGCGACTTCATGGCGATGCCCGTCCTCGAGGGGCCCAAGACGGCGAGCGAGCGCTTCCCCGGGGCGGTCGACACCTATGCGATCGAGGCGATGATGCAGGACCGGAAGGCCTTGCAGGCCGGGACGAGCCACTTCCTGGGGCAGAACTTCGCGAAGGCGAGCGGCATCAAGTTCCAGACCAAGGAGGAGACCGAGGAGTACGCCTGGACGACGTCCTGGGGCGTGTCGACGCGCCTCGTCGGCGGGCTGATCATGACCCACAGCGACGACGACGGCCTGGTGCTCCCGCCGCGCCTCGCGCCCGCGCACGTCGTGATCCTCCCCGTTTACCGGGGCGACGACACGCGAGCCAAGATCGACGAGTACATCGACGGGCTCGCGAAGGAGCTCCGGGCGCAGCGCTTCGGCGAGCGCCGCGTCGAGGTCGAGATCGATCGGCGCGACATCCGCGGCGGCGAGAAGCAGTGGGAGTGGGTGAAGAAGGGCGTCCCCCTGCGCATCGAGATCGGGCCGCGCGACGTCGACGCCGGCGTGGCCATGGTGATGCGCAGGGACCGCTCGCCGAAGGACAAGTCGAGCATCGCGCGCGGGGAGCTCGTGGGGCGCATCACGGAGATCCTTGGCGACATTCAGGCGACGCTCTACGCGCGCGCGCTCGCCGTGCGCGACAGCAACACGCACGTCATCAACAGCCGCGCAGATTTCGACGCGTTCTTCGCGTCGACCGGGGGCAAGGAGGCGCAAGGCGGGTTCGCGCTGGCGCACTGGTCCGGCGATCCGGAGATCGAGACGGCGGTGAAGGATGCGCACAAGGTGACCATCCGCTGCATCCCGACCGGGGGGTTCGAAGGGGCGCCGTGGGCCGACGCGCTGACGGGTGAAGGGCAGTGCATCTTCACCGGCAAGCCCAGCCCGCGGCGCGTGGTGTTCGCGAAGTCGTACTGAGCCGCGGAGGTTCGCCGGGCGTGCGCCGACGCGTCGGCGCGGAAAAGACGCCGCGCGCTTCCTCGCATCAGCGGCGCCTCAACGGCGAAGGGCGGGGAGCACGTGCTCCGTCAGGATCGCGGGGAGCAGCCGCAGCTGCGCGCAGTGCTCCCCGGGGCCCGTTCCGGCGTAGCCGCGCACGTAGAGGCTGCCGCCGTCGTACATCCCGGTGAGCCGGAGCGCGTCTCCTGCCTCCTCGGCGCGATCGCCCGGCGCAGCGGAGGGCCCGTCGTCCCCGCTCGAGGTCACCGCGATGGGGGTGGCTCCAAGCTCACGAAGTAGGAACGTGGCCGTCTCTTTCGTGGACGCGTAGCCGCTGGTCGGGATGTCGGTGTGCGTCAGGTAGAAGACCGGCGCGCCGCGCGCGGCGGCGTGGGCCAGCGCCACGTAGGGTGCGAGCTGCCCCGGCGCGAGCGACGTCTGCCCCGGCATGTAGGAGCCATAGAGGGAGTCGAGCAGGATCAACGCATCCACGTGGCTGCTCCCGCGCTCGATGATCCTCCCGATCGCGCCGGATCCAGCGCTCCAGGAGGACAGCACAAGGCGGCGGACGCGTGCGCCCGCGCTCCCGGAGGCGCTCTCGACCTCGCGGTCGATCGCCTGGAGCAGCGCGTCCCAGCCGCCGCCCTCGAGGGCACGCGCGTAGTCGCTCGAGCGGGTCCCCAGGTCGACCCCGGCGATGACGAGATCCATGCCCCTCGGGGCAAGCACCTTCCGGACAGGCTCGGCGCCGTGGAAGTGGACCAGAAGATCGTAGCCGCCGTCCGAGCGAATCGCGTTCGCCGGCGGGACGAGGAGCCTGCCCAGCGGGAGCGGGCGCCATCGCTCGTAGACGCCGAAGCCATGGTCGGCAAAGCCGCACCCCGCTTGCGTTTCGTGCTCGTCGAGCGCTGCGCGCTCGGGCTCACCGCCCCTGGGCAAGGGCGACGGTTCCGCGGGCGCGCTCGCCAGCGCCGGCGTCGGCGAGGCGCTGGACGCTCGGCTCCGCCGCAACGACACGGCGCCGCCGACGACGCCCAGGCTTGCTGCCAGGAGGAGCGCGTCGCGGAGCTGCCGTGCCCTGCGGCCGCTCAGAACCCGGGATTTGTCACGGTCGGTACCCACTTCGTCGAGGGGCGCTTGCCCGGGTTCGTTCTGCGCGCGCTGGTGCTCGAGCCAGCAGCCGTCGCGCTAGGGGTTGCGGTGGCCGTCGCGCCCTTGGCCGTCGGGTCCGGAGCGCTCGCTCCACGCCCCGGGTCGCTCGCCTCGGGGGCGGATTGAGCGCCCACGCCCACGTGGTCGGCCAGGAGCGCGGGCGCGCCGTCCGGCCCTGGCGGTGCGCCCGTCGCGGCTGCGGCCGTCGAGCCAGCGCCGAGGGCGTGCACCGGGAGCTGCTCGGACGCGCTCTGCTCCGGCGTGGGCCGCCCGAACCACATCACCCCGGCGCCGAGCAGCGTGATGAGCGCGAGCGCGGCGGCTGCCACCCGCGTCCCCGAGCGACGGCGCGCCGCCGGGACCTCGATCGGGCCCAGCTGCGTTTCATGGCCAGGCCAGCTCGGGATCAGCGACTCGGATGGCAGCGCCGGCCGCGAGGGCGCGGGGGTGCTCCGGCGAGGCGCGGGGAGCTGGGCGCTCGGTTGACCAGGAGGGAGCTGCGTGAAGAAGAGCTCGCTGATGCTGTCGCGAAGGAGCATCACCTCGGGCGGGCTGGAGGCGCGCTCGTCGAGCACGCGGACCGTGTCCCGCAGCGCTGCGCGCCGGCGCTGGTTGCGCTCTCCCAGGAGCCCGCGCACGAACGCCCCCACGTCGTGGTCGGTCACCGTCGGCTCCTTGGCCAGCACGGCCTCCAGCGCGCGCTCCAGCTCGAGCATCGTCTGGTATCGGCGCTCCGGCTCCTTCTGCAGGCACGTCATCAGGACCTGGTCCAGCTCGGGCGGGAAATCCGGGTTCTTCAAGCGAGGTGAGAGCGCCGGTCGCGAGGTGATGTACTTCAGCGTGAGGAGATCGTTCTCTGCGGCGAAGGGGTGCTCTCCGGTCGTCAACTTGTAGAGCACGATCCCCATCGCGAAGACGTCGGTGCGCCGATCGACCCGATCGCCTCGCGCCTGCTCCGGGGACATGTACGGCACCTTGCCCTTGATCTGTCCCGCGGTCGTATCGTTGTGCGCGCGGTTGGTCGCCTTGGCGACCCCGAAGTCCACGAGCTTCACGTGGCCGTCGTACGTCACGAGGATGTTCTGGGGTGACACATCGCGGTGCACGAGCCCGAGCAGCAGATCATCGTTCTGCGGGTCCCGGAGCTCGTGCGCGGCGTGCAAACCGAGGCAAGCGCGGCCGAGGATGCGGAGCGCGATGCGCAGCGGGATGGCCACGCCGCTCTTGCTCGCCGCCTTCGCGATGACCGACAGCGCCTCGCCGTCGACCCACTCCATCACGATGTAGAGGACGTCGTCCTGCTCGCCGAGGTCGAGGATCTCGGCGACGTTCGGGTGATGGATCCCCGAGGCGAGCCTCGCCTCCTCGAGGAACATCTTCTCGAACTGGGGATCATCCGAGAGCGACGGAAGCATCGTCTTGATGGCGACCGTCTTCTGGAAGCCGCGACGGCCCTTGTGGCGCGCGGCCCACACCGTGGCCATTCCCCCCTGCGCGATGGGCAGGAGGAGCTCGTAGTGCCCGAGCTCCTTTCCCGGCAACAGCTGGGGTTGGGGGATCATGACGTCGTGCGGCGCGCTCCTGACCGATACGCGGGACCTCGGAAGCTCGATCAAGTCTAGCCATCCGGACCCTGCGGTCACGATATGTGGTGCTGATTACAAATTAGACGGCGAACTCCTCGCCGCGGCAGGGGATCACGCGCCGGGCGGGACCGACTGTCCCCAGAGCTGCTGGTAGATCTCGCTGAGCTTCTGGTGGGTCTCGGCCGAGAAGCCGTTGGTCGCGTAAGGCCAGCGGAAGCCGTCTCCCATGGCCTGGTTGCACGAGAAGGAGATGAGCAGATCGACCGGCGTGGGGTTGTTCGGCCGCACCAGCGAGATGCCCAGGCCGGGATAGAAGCAGTTGCCGCGGTCCGCGGTGAAGCTGTCCTCGTCGCCGAAGACGTCGAGGATCTGGTCCTTGAGCTCCTCGTCGGCGTCGCTGGTCGTGAGCTGACGCTGCTGGAGGATGACGAAGTTCTTGAAGCGCGGCTGCGCCGGCAGGACCGGCGTGCTGGCGGTCTGCCCCGGGATCAGGTTGGGCGGGATGAGCCCGGGCAGCGCCTGCTGCAGTCCTTGCAGGGCTGCCTGCCCCATCTGCTGGAGCTCGGGCGGGATGCCCGGGATGAGGGTGGGGGCCCCGGTCGTCGCCGCGGGCGTCGGAGCCAGCTCCTGCCCCTGGAGGCGGAGGACCGTGATCTGCGCCTTGTCCATCTCGTCGAACGGCGCAGTACGGGCCGCGCAGCCGAAGACGAGGGGGGCCAGCAAGGCGATGCCTGCGAAAGTACGGGTGGTGAGGTTCATGTTCACTTTGACGGTCGTCTAGCACGGCTATGCGCCGGAAGGTGAACAGCGACCGCACACGGCGGGCTCTCGCGCCAGCGCCGCTCCAGGGCAGGCTGCTTCACATCGTGCTCGCGCCGAACTCGTACAGCGCCCGGATCTCGGTCAGTCGCGCCGCGATCTCGGCGCGCGTCACCGTCGCGATCCGCCGCGTGCCAACCGCTTCAACGCAGAACGACGCGGTCGCCGTCGCATGGAGCATGCCGCGCCGGAGCGCGAGGGGCGTGATCTCCGGCTGGCACGCCAGGTAACCGATGAGCCCGCCGGCGAAGGCGTCGCCGGCCCCCGTGGGGTCGATGACGTCCTCGAGCGGGAAGCCGGGCGCGGCGAACACGCCCTCTTCGTCGAAGAGCAGCGCGCCGTGCTCTCCGCGCTTGATGATCAGCCGGCGCGGACCACGGGACAGGATCTCCTTCGCCGCGCGGCGGATGTTGTACTTGCCCGACAGCTGGCGCGCCTCCTCGTCGTTGACCACGAGCGTGTCGATTCGGCGCAGCATCGCCGCGACCGCCTTCGGCTCCCCCTCGATCCAGAAATTCATCGTGTCCGCGAGGACGAAGCGCGGCGCGCGGACCTGCTCGAGGACGTCGAGCTGGAGCGCGGGATGGATGTTGCCGAGCAGGAGGAAGGGCGTGTCGCGGTAGGTCTCCGGCAGCTTCGGCGCGAACGACGCGAACACGTTGAGCTGCGTGTCCAGCGTCGTGCGATGGATGAGATCCACGTCGTAGCGCCCGGCCCAGCGGAACGTCTTCCCAGGAGCGCGCTCGACGCCCTCGATCGAGATCCCTCGGGATCGCATCGCCGCGAGGGTCCCTTCAGGGAAATCATCGCCCACCACGGCCACGGTGCGCACCGGAGCAAAGCACGAGGCAGCGAACGCCGAGTAGGTGGCGGAGCCACCGACGACGTCTCTCTCGTTGCCGGAGGGGAGCTCGAGGTCGTCGAAGGCCATCGAACCGATGATGAGGATCGCGGATGAGGTCGTCACAGGACGCCTCTTAGCCAGGTTTGTGCGTAGCCGCTAGCCGCGCGTTTCGTTTCTGCGACGGCGCCGCCGCGCCGCGGCCGCACCCGACGCCAGCAGAGCCCGCCGCGCCCCTCCCGCCCGCTGCGCCCCCTTCAGGAGCGGGCGCAGCGCCGAGTGGGCCCGAGGGCGGCTCAGCCGGCCTTGCGCCGAGGGCCGATGAGCCACTCGAGCCGCGCCTCTGCGTCGGGCGATGACGCGCCGGCCGAGGTCATGATGCACTTCTCCAGCGCGTGACGGGCCGGGCTCTGCGACACGTCGGGGAGATTGCGGGCGAGGGACTTCGCGACGTCCCGCGCAACCACGATATTGCGGTTGAGCACGGTGATGACCGCCTCGACGCTCACCGCCTCCTCGCCGACGTGCCAGCAATCGAAGTCGGTGGTGAGCGCGAGCGTGGCGTAGGGGAGCTCCGCCTCGCGGGCGAGCTTCGCCTCGGGCAGGTTGGTCATCCCGATGACGTGCGCGCCGAACGTCCGGAACATGCGGCTTTCGGCCCGCGTCGAGAACTGCGGGCCCTCGATGCAGACATAGGTGCCGCCGCGGTGGACGCGCGCGCCGGTGGCGAGCGCCGCGTCATGGACCGCGCTCGCCAGGATCGGGCACACCGGATCGGCGAACGGCACGTGGGCGACGACGCCTTCGTCGAAGAACGTCGAGATCCGGCGCTTCGTGAAATCGATGAACTGGTCGACGACGACGAGGTCGCCAGGCGCGATGTCCTCACGCAGGGAGCCGACCGCGCTCACGCTGAGCACGTGGGTGGCGCCGAGCATCTTCAGCGCGCAGATGTTCGCTCGGTAGTTGATCGTCGACGGCGAGAAGCGGTGCCCGCGGCCGTGGCGCGGCAGGAAGAGCACGGTCGCGTCGCCCTCCTTGACCCGCCCGCGGAGCACCACGTCGCTCGGCAGCCCGAAGGGCGTGGAGACAGAGACCTCCTCGACGTCCTCCAGCCACCCCATCTCGTAGACGCCGCTGCCGCCGATGATGGCGAGCACGTCGCCCGCGCCGCTGGCGCTCATCGCTCGAACCTCCGCTCGGAGAGCAGCCGCTCGCAGAGGGCCGCGCGCCGCTGGCGGCGGCACCGCTCGGCGAAGACGAGCGACCGCAGCTGCTCGTAGGCGCGGTTGATCTCGTCGTTCACGATGACGTAATCGAAGAAGCCGTAATGCTCGATCTCGCCCTTCGCGTTGCGGAGGCGGCGGAGCGTCGTGGGCTCGTCCTCGGTCCCGCGCCCGCGCAGGCGCCGCTCGAGCTCGGCGAGCGACGGGGGAAGGATGAACACGGCGACCGCCTCGGGCAGGCTCGCCTTGATCTGGCGCGCGCCCTGGTGGTCGATGTCGAACAGCACGCCGCGCGCGGTGGCGCGCGCGATCTCGATCTCCTTCAGGCTCGTGCCGTAGAGGTGATCGTGCACCCTGGCCCACTCGGCGAACGCGCCGATGCGGATCATCTGCTCGAACGTGTTCGGGTCGACGAAGTGGTACTCCCGGCCGTCGACCTCGTTCGGGCGCGGGCGCCGGGTCGTGTGGGAGACCGAGAAGCGCAGATCGGGGAACTCGCTGCGCAGCCTCCCGCAGAGCGTCGTCTTCCCCGCGCCGGACGGGGACGACACGATGAGGAGGAGGAAGTCGTCACTGAGTGCTTCG
The DNA here is from genome assembly GCF_051521375.1 of Sorangium sp. So ce693. Taxonomy (NCBI): domain Bacteria; kingdom Pseudomonadati; phylum Myxococcota; order Polyangiales; family Polyangiaceae; genus Sorangium; species Sorangium sp. So ce693. Next base: position 5,673,630 of record NZ_CP150347.1, on the reverse strand, counting down.
GTCGACATGCTCTCCTGTCACTCGATGTTCTGGACCTGCTCCCGCAGGCGTTCGAGCTCCACCTTCATCGCCACTACGTGATGGGAGATGGCGGCGTCCTGCGCCTTGGAGCCCAGCGTGTTCGCCTCGCGTACCATCTCCTGAAGCAGGAAGTCGAGCCTCCTTCCACAAGGGTCGCCGCTCGGCGCCGCGAGCGCGCCGCCGAACTGGTCGAGGTGGCTCCGGAGGCGGGTGATCTCCTCGGTGATGTCGCTGCGTTCGGCGAGCAGCATCACCTCCGCCTCGATCCGCGTCGCCTCGAAGCCCGCCTCGACCCCCTGGAGCAGGCGCTCGACCCGCTCGCGCAGGCGGCGCCTGAGCGCCTCGCGCGCCTCGTCCGCGCGCGCCACGACCTCGGACGCGAGCGCGCGCAGCGTGGCCACCCGCCCGCGCATGTCGCCGGCGAGCGCCTCGCCTTCGCGCAGGCACATGCCCTCCATCGCGTCGATCGCGCGCTCGATGGCCAGCTTGAGCGCCGCGCGGACGGCCGCGATCTCGTGGCCGCCGGCGGGGGCGAAGAGGTCCGGCACGGCGCACAGCAGCGAGAGCGGCACGTCGGCGCCCGGCGCGAGCTCGTCGCGGAGCTCCGCCAGGGCGTGGAACGCCGCGCGCGCCTTCGATTTGTCGAGCGTGCTCGGGGCCAGCACCGCGCCCTCGGTGCGCACGATGATCTCGATGCGCCCCCGCCGCAGGCGCTCACGCGCCACCTGCTCGGCGAACATCGTCAGATCGACGAGCTCGCGCGGGAGCCGCGCGCGCACGTCGAGGAAGCGCTGGTTCACCGAGCGGATCTCGGCGACGACACGCCCATCGGTGAGCGAAGCGTCACCGAGCCCGAAGCCGGTCATGCTCCGCACGAGCCGCCCCGCTCTACCTAGCTCGCCTTCTGTCCGATGTCCGAGGCCCCTTGGGCCTTGGGCAGCGGAACCTTGCCACAGGTGACCGTGGCCGACGCGGCCGCGGGTCCCTTCTCACGGAGCGTCCGCAGGTACGTGACCGTGGGGACGATGCCGTCCTCCCAGCGCACGCGGGGCTCGTACCCGATGAGCTCGGCCGCGCGCGAGATGTCGGCGAGCGAGTGGCGGATGTCCCCGGCGCGGGCGGGGAGGTGCTCGACCGCGACGTCCCGCCCGAGGGCCCGCGAGATCTCCTTGCAGAGCTCATTCAGCCCGATCCTGCGTCCGCCGGCGATGTTGATGACCTCCCCCTTGAACTTCTTCGACGACGTCGCGCCGAGCAGGTTCGCGAGGACGGTGTTCTCGATGAAGCAGAAGTCGCGCGTCTGCTCGCCGTCGCCGAAGATCGGGATCGGCCGGTCCTGCAGGGCGGCGTCGACGAACCGCGGGATCGCCGCGGCGTAGGCGCCGTCCGGCGTCTGGTTCGGCCCGAAGACGTTGAAGTAACGCAGGCTCAGGGTCTCGATGCCGTAGATGCCCGCGAAGACCTTCATGTAGTGCTCGCAGGCGAGCTTCGTGACCGCGTACGGCGACAGCGGCATTGGCTCCATGCCCTCATGCTTCGGGAGGACGGGCGTCTCGCCGTACGCGCTGGACGACGCGGCGAAGAGCACGCGGCGCACGCCCTGCCTGCGCGCCACGTCGAGCACCGTGACGGTGCCGCCGACGTTGACGGCGTTCGACTCGACGGGCGACTCGACGCTGCGCGGGACCGAGCCGAGCGCGGCCTGGTGGAGAATGACCTCGACCCCCTTGGCCGCCGACGCGACGGCCGCCGCGTCCCGGATGTCCCCCGTGATGCGCTCGATCAGCGACTGGTGCGGGAGCCCGTCGAGGTTCTCCCATCGGCCGGTCGCGAGGTTGTCGAGGACGCGGACCCGCTCGCCGGCGGCGGTCAGCGCCGCGACGAGGTTGCTTCCGATGAACCCGGCACCGCCGGTGACCAAGTAGCGAGGCGTGGACATGTGCGTGCTCCCCCAGCGGGCGCCTACTTCTTCTTGAAAAGGTTGTCGAGCTTGGAGCGAGAATCCGCGATGCGCTTCGAGTTGTCTTCCGGTACGCCGTTCTTGAACGTGAAGAAAGTACAATAATTCGCTCTCTCCCGATCCGGGATGTACTCGGCGATGTGCTCCTTGCACTGGTTGTGCGCGGCCGGGTCCCAGTTCTCGCAGTTCCTGCAGCAGTGGAGGTCGACACCGCAGTGGGGACAGGTGTCCGCGCGCTGGAGCTTCACCTCGAAGATGAGCTCGTTCTTGCATTTATGACAGAAGTGGCGCTTCGCCTCGACCTTCGGAATCCAGCTCATGATGTCCTCCGGTACCACGACGAAGCCCGATCTGGCAGAAGGAACGCTCCGCAGAGGGTACGGTCGTAGATGGTGCGTGCCTATCCCACAACGGCGTCCCGCGGAGCGAGCGCTGCGGGGTCGGGCGGGGTCTTGCTGGACCAGCGAACGCCACAGACGGTTCGCTCGCTCGGTGTAGAGCTGGCCTGCCTGGCGGCGGCGTTTACAGCAGGCCCTTGCGTCGCTGGATCTCGCCCATGACCCGCTGGTATTCGATTTCCCAGGTGCGGGACCCTTCCTGCACGTGGCGGAGCTTGCCGCGCACCTCGGTGTCGAGCGCCTCGTCCATCTCGAGGTACTTCCGGAGGATGGGCCTTATCCGGCGGCGCAGGTCGTGGTCCTCGACGAACACCTCCTCGACGTTGTTCGAGTGCATCAGCATCTCGAGCAGCTGATCGAGGAGATAATCCATCGTTTCCTCGCCGGTCTTGATCCCCTTCTGCTCCGCGGCCAGGCGCTTGACCCGGTTGAACTCGCCTTGAGGCAGTCCGCGTGCCTGGAGGATCTCTTTCGCCCGCTCGGTCGCTTCCCGCTCTGCGTGCAGGTAGCTCGTGAAGACCGACTCGACGTCGAGCGCGACCTCTTTCTTCGATTCGCACTCGATATCGCGGTTGTCCACGAGCGCGCGGACGAGTTCTTCTGTGAGGGGAGTAATTTTGCCGCTAAAGAGGCGCATCCAACGTCCGTAGCTGGAGGAGCGGTCGAACTGGCTCCCCCGTGCAGGGGTTCATTCACGGGGCGTGCCCGGCTCGAACCGAAAGGTACGGGCCGCGTATCCAGGATGTCAACGCAAGTGGGAGGTTCCGGCACAAGTCGGGCCCCCCCCGGCCGGTGGGGGCCCCCCGGAACAGTAGGACCGCGACACCGCAAACCGCAGGAGCAGCCGCGATGATGATGGGTAAGGATGCGATGGCACGGAGCGTCAGGGTCCAGCCTGGCGCGCTCGGGAACGACGGTGGACTCGACCTGGACTCCCGCAAGCGGCGGGTTGTCCGGCGCGGCGCGATCGGCAACGCGGCCTCCCCGGCCACGCAGTCGGCGCTGGCGGACGGAGGGACGATTCAACGCGTCGCGAAAGGGCGTCACCTCGTGACGCAGGGCGACGCCGCGACCGCGCTCGCCATGCTCAGCCTCGGCCGAGTCCGGCTGGTACGTGGGATGAGCGACGGGCGCAGCCTATCGCTCGGCTACAGAGGGGCCGGCGACGTGCTGGGCGAGGCTGCGCTCGGGGGCGTCACGGCCCACCGGGAGAGCGCGATCGCCACGGAGGACGTCGAGGCGCTCCTCGTCCCGCTCGCGACGGTGCGCAACCTGATGGCGAGCGACGCCAACTTCGCCGCCGCCATCGTGACCACGCTGGTCGAGCGGCATACGGACACCGAGGAGCGCCTGGCGTCCATGCTCTTCCGCAACGTGGAGGCCCGCCTCTGTGAGTTCCTGCTCAAGGCCGCGACGCGCTGGGGCATCCCCGATCCGCGCGGGGTGCTCATCTCCGCGCCGTTCACCCATCAGGAGATGGCGAGCATGATCGGCTCCACGCGCGAGACCGTCACGCTCACCCTGGGCGATCTCCGTCGCAAGGGGGTGATCGAGATCGATCGCCGCCGGATCGTCGTCCTCGATCGCGACGCGCTGAAGGGCCGCATCTGAGCCCGCTCGTCCGTCGGTGTCGTTGAGGGGTCCCAAGGCCTCCTCGATCGAGCGCCGTCGGGCACCGTCCAGGCTGTTCGCTCGGCGGCCTCTGCTCCGACAGCCCTACTGCTCCCGGCGTCGCAGCGGCGTTCGCCGCGCTGCCCACGCGTTCCGCGCTCCAGGCACCCACCCCTGGATATCCCGCGGATCTCTCCGGTCTGCCCGCTCGATTCGCCGCGGTGTTGCTCCAATACGTCCGCCGCAGCCATCCTGTCCGTGCGCTGCGCGGTCGGATGTGCTGCGTGGCCTGGTTCGCCGCGCGGTCCAGGCTCGCTGCCCGGTCCAGTGCGCTGCGCGCTGGCGGCCTCGTCGCCGCGGCGTCTCGACGGTGTCCCGCGGCGCCTAGCGCTCTCGCTTGGGTCCGCCGCTCGCCGGGTCACGGGTGGAGCGGACCCCCAGCTTGAGCCTGCGCATGACGGCCTGCTTCTGCCGTTCCTTGTACCTGGCGTGGCTCGCCTCGCCGACCTCGTTCGCCGCCTCGGTCTCTCGGTCGATCAGCTGGAACTCGCACAGCACGAAGATGATCGGCCCGAGCGCCCAGGCCGCGGGCGGCGCCATGTCGAGGATCTCGGCGGGGAGTCGCACCGGCAGATCGACGACGAAGTGGATCACGCGGTAGCTCCGATCGCTGAAGCTGTTGTCGCCTGCCGTGAGTCCGTCGTCGACGTCGGTCTGCAACGCGTCGAGCATCGGCAGAAGGAAGGGCCGCGTCTCGCAGTAGCTCCGGAACCGCAGGATCGTGTTGGTGCTCTCGCCAGGCACGACGTAATTGAACGGAAACAGCCGCTCGGACAGGTACAGGAGCACCGGCAGCAAGTCGTCCACGGTGCGGCAGACGATGCGGAAGCGGAGCTTGTCGTAGATGGCCGCCGCCGTCGTGTCGGTCTTCGACAAGAGCTTCGTGTAGAGCGAGTCCTTGTTCTTGCGCCCGCCGATGAACTCGGTGATCGGGAAGCCCGCCGCGAGCATGCCGCCGATCACCCGGTACACCTTCTCCTCGACGAGGTGGAAGACGTCCTGGTCCGACATGGGGATCGAGAAGAGGAGCTCGCGTCCGGCCAGGTGATGGATGATGTGCATCGCCTTGAGGATCGTGCAGGCGCAGAGCTGGCGATGGCCCTTGCCCGAGGCGAGCAGCAGGATCTCCTCGACCGAGGCGCGAGCGACAGGGCTCGGGATCGGGAACTCGAAATGGCGGCGCAGGTACGCGATCGCTTCGTTCTTGACGCTCTCGAGGTGGGCGCGATCCCCCGGCTCGTCCGGGCGGAACTCCTGCGCCAGCAAGAGGTCCCGCGCCGCCTGCTCGCCTTGCAGGTTGAGCCGCCTCCAGTCGATGACCGAGTCGCCGCGCAGGATGAGGTGCACGGACTCCAGGTCCATGAGCGTGAACTCTTCGAGCCGCTTGAGCCGGCCGACGGAGGCGTCTTGCGTCATGACCTCACGCTCCCCGAGCGTAAGCGCCAGCGCTGTCGTGCGCTCGGGAAACCCTCGCGTCGAGGTGCAGCAGGCGGTAGCTGGGCGAGAAAGTCAGGAGACAGGGGCGTTCGGCGGGGCGGGGCTCGAGCTCGGGGTGCGGCCGAGCGAGAGGGTCCCGAGGAAGATGCCGATCGTCAATGCGACAACGGCGGCGTGGCCGAGATAGGCGCCACTGCAACCAATGGCGGCGAACGGGGCGAGCGCAGCCAGATACCACGGGGTGATCCTCATCGGTTCTCCTTCTCCGCCTCCAGCGGCACTGTACAGGCCGCATGGTCGCTCCCTCCGGGGGGGCACCACGATGCACCACGGTCGTCCCAGTCAGAGCGTGTAAGTGGTTGTAGGATAAGGTGCCACGCCCTGCTTCCGCGGGCCAAGAAGTAGCGGTTTCGGGGGGAACGCATCAAGGGAATTCGTTCTCACATTCCATTCCCACCCGAAACGCTGTCACTGGAAGCAGTAAAACATCAACAATAACAACGTCTTGTACTCAAGGACGAAGGTTTTTCATCAAGGACTGCGTGCGGCTTGCTGGACGCGAGGTGGTACCTCAGAGACACGCCTCCAACTCAGGGCGCTGCCTTGCTTGTCGGTTTCCGGGCGTCAACGGTCTCGTGCGCCGGGCGACCGCAATGAGCGGCAGCAGGTCTCCGGCGCATCTGGACGCTGTTGGGCTCGCTCCAGGAGCGCCGGCCGAAGCGCGCTCCGCGAGGCCGGCGGGAGCGCGCGGGGCGCCGCTCAGTGTACGAACAGCGTGATCCGGGACTCGTCCGCGAGCGTGACGGCCCGGCTCGTCACGTCGTGCTCGCCCTTCCTGCTGACCGTGATCTCCACCTGGTAGAGGCCGTCCGGGAGCGACACCTTCGTGAAGACAGCCCGTGGGGCCGTCCCCTCGGCGAACCGCCATGAGCTGTCGATGGCCGGCGCGGCGTCGTCCGCGCGGTCGCCCGAAGAAGAATCCGTCCACGTCACGTCGAGCCGCACGACCGTCGCTGCGTCATCGAGCCGCAGCTCGACCTCCCGCTCCTCGGGCAGCCGCTTGAAGAGGATGCTCCCCGCATAAAGCGCACCCAGGAGGAGGAGCGCTGGCGCGAGACGTCGGAGCCACGGCGGTCGGGTCTCCGGCTCCGGCGGCCTCTCCTCGGATGCTTCATCGAGATCGTGCTGCGAGGTCGAGCTCATCGGGCTTCAGCGCGCGCGGTTGGTGCGGACGCGCTTCACGAGGCCCTCGATCACCGGCTGCGGCAGGTCGAACGCGGGCATCTTGTTCTTGCCCTTCCTGATCGTGTCGGCCATCTGGGCGTCGGTCACCCGATCCTGCCACGCCGCGTCGGTGAGGTCCGGGGCGCGGACCATCGGACCTTGCGGGCCGTCGCCGCGCCCGGCCCTGCCGTGACAGGTGGAGCAGTTCCGCTGCCAGGCGAGCTCGATCAGCCCCGGATCGGTCTCATCCGACGCGATCGGCCGAGCGGCCACCTTGCCGCCCTGCCCCTCGCCGGGGTTCGGCGGATCGTGGTCGTCCCGCGTCCACTGGCGGACGTCGCCCGCCCCGGAGTTGCAGCCGAAGAGGCCGACCCAGAGGATGGCTATGGAAAGGAGGCGACCCAGGGACTTGTCGTGACGTCTCCGCATGTCGTGGAGACGTACCGATAGTGAAGCTGGTGGGGGAGGCAAGAAAAGAAGGATCGCGGGGCGGCGCCGGCCGCCGGTGAGCGCGGAGAACGCAGCGGCGCCGGCGGCCGGCACGCCCCGAAGGGCGCTGGGCGCCGGCCACCGGGTGCAGCCGTCAGCCGTCAGCCCAAGGCGAACGCCCCGACGGCCCGTGCCCGCGGTGATCGCGGCGCGCGGCCCGAAGCGCGCCCGGGCGCAGCGGCGTCACTTGCAGGCGTCGCCGGCGACCTTGCCGCCGCCGTCGACGGGCTGCTTGTCGACCGCCTTGCCCTTGATCGCCGCGATGAAGAACCCGGTGCGGCGGTTCTGGGCCTTGCCCTCGGGCGTGCCGTTGTCGGCGACCGGCTTGGTCTCGCCGAACCCGACGGCGATGAAGCGCTTGCAGTCGTGCCCCTTCGCGACGAGCCAGCGAGCGACCGCCATCGCGCGCTTCTCGGACAGCGTCTGGTTCGCGGCGTCCTCACCGTCCGAGTCGGTATGGCCCTCGATGCGGAGCAGGCTGACGTCCTCCCGCTGCTTCAGGAAGTCGTCGACGAGGTTGAGGACCTCGTCGCTCTCGGGCAGGAGCTTGTCGCTGTTCGTCTCGAAGACCACCGGGCCGGGGAGAGCGACCTCATTGCCCTTGAGCTTGAACGTCAGCTTGAAGCGCGGGCGGGGCTTCTTCTCCTCCTTCGGCTCGGGCTTCGGCTCCGGGGGAGGCGGGGGCGGGGGCGCGGCCGCCGGCTCCTTGCCGGAGCCGAACGAGGCGCTGGCCGTGCAACCCGCCGTCGCGGCGGCAGCGCCAATCATCATCACGGCGCACAGAACGGAAGCGACGTATCTACGCATGGACCTTGTTCTCCTCTGAGGGGCACGAGCCAGAGCTCGCGTCGGCGACCCGCCGGGCTGACGCCCTTGGACGGCAGCTCGCCATGAATCTTCACCGCCATCGGGTACTTGCGTGGTGGACGCTCGAAGCGATGCCGCCTTCTAGCGAAAAGTCAGGACGAACGAAACCAGGAAGAGGGCGCCTCGCGGCCCGCCCACCAGCGGGCGGACCGAGAGAGCGCGCTGGCAAGACCTCCCTCGCCTGAGCGCGTACCCTGGACGGGCGGGGTCGCTCCTTGAGACGCTCGCAGGGGGCGCGACGGCTCAAGCGCGAGCACGATCTTCGCGGATGGTCGGAGCCGACCGAGCAGGTTGCACGTCGCAGGCTGTGTGGATTCCGGCGGGCGCGGGCACCCGGGAGGTGCCCGCAAAGCCCAGGAGGCGCGCTCGACGCAGCGGCCGTCGGTGGAGGGGAGTCGCGCGGCGCTCAGCCTCCGTCTGCGGGCGCCGGCTGGCACGGCACGCCGGTCGTCACGGCTGGCGGCGCGATCTCGCCCAGCTGGACCGCTCTCGCGGTGAACCCGATGCCGATGGAGATGGCGTCGCACTCCTTGCTCGGGTCCTGGCCGCCATCCTTCATGATGTCCGACGCGCGGCGGACCTGATCGAGGATCGTCTCCAGCGCCGCGCCTTCGCAGAAATTCGGCTGTACGGCGCCGATGACGCCGCGGAGCTCCTCGACGAGGACAGCCGTCTCGAGCACACCCGCGATGGTCCCTTTGACCACCGATTTGTGATCGGGCGCGAGATCCATCGCGATCCTCACATTGCGGATCGTGAGACCGATGATGGTGTCCGAGACCGTCAGGTTCAGCCGGAACGTGACCTGTGAATCCGGGCCCGACACCCATGTATCGTCGACGACGTAGCTGGCCGGGAACACGACCTTGGAGCTCTCGACGTCCTGAGCGTCGTCGAGGAGCTCAGGCACGACAGGCCACCGGTCGGTGCCATCCCAGGTGGGCGCCGCGCCCAGCGTGGCGCCGCCGTAGAGCTTCGCGGTGAGGGGGTTGTAGGAAGGCCGCTCGCCGAGCCCGTCGACCTTGAAGATCACCGTGAAATCGCCCTTACCGATGGCGTCGCTGACCCGGGTCGACGGGTCGGTCAGGAGGTTGGAAATGAGGCCGACGAGCTTGCTGCCAAAGGAGTTGTCGATCCCGTCGGCGCCGTCCGGATAGACCTCCGAAGGGGCGGTGTCGTCCACCGGCTTGCACAGGTCTTGTGATACGGTGCTGGACACCTTGCCGTCGAGGTTGAATCCGTACTGCTTCCAGCTGCCGGCCGCCTTCTTCCCGTCGCGATCCGTATCGCCGAGGAAGAGCCGGTCGATCGCGAACGCGACGCCCTCGCCATCCCCTGCCTGCTCCGGGCCCGGCGCGGGCGGTTGACCGAGGTCGACGTCTTGAACGACAGGCGCCGCGGCCTCGGAGCCACAACCGGCAACGGAAACGAGCGCGGTCGCCAAATACACCGCGACGGCGATACGGGATTGACGCATCATCGACCTCACTTTCTGGAAACCCCACCCCAGATCAGGCAAGTGCTCTCAGACGGGCGCACATGCTAGCGCCGGCCTGCGCGGCTCATCAAGCGCGATCCCCGCTGCGCAATGCGCTATATGTGAGCTCGCCGGCGAGCGCTGGTGGATTGTCCCGATGCCTCCCGCTCTCGCTCACCGCGCCCTCTCCCCGATTACCGGTCTTTCCCGACTACCACCACGATGAGAAGCCACCTGGAAGCCTGCTGTGACCGCTGAGTTCATCCACCTCCACGTGCATTCGCAGTACTCGCTCCTCGACGGCTCGCTGCGCGTCAAGGACCTCGCCGCGCGCGCCAAATCGCTGGGAATGCGCGCCGTCGCCCTGACCGACCACGGGAACATGTTCGGGGCGATTCAGCACTACAAGGCCTGCAAGGACCAGGGCATCGGCGCGATCATCGGTTGCGAGGTCAACGTGGCCCGCAGCTGGGGCGCGTCCGCGGGGCAGGTGTCGCGCTCGGGCGTGGACGAGACGCCCGTCGATCACCTCGTGCTGCTCGCCGCGTCCGAGGAGGGCTACAAGAACCTCGTCCGCATCGTCTCCAAGGGGCACGTCGATCCCGCGAGCGGGCTCGCGCCGAGCGTGCGGCTCGACACGGTGGCGCAGTACAGCGCGGGGCTCATCGGCTTGACCGGCTGCATGGGCGGCGTGGTCGCCCAGCGGATCCTCGAGCAGGGCGAGGGGGAGGGGCGCGAGGCGCTCAGCCGGCTCAGGGACTGCTTCCAGCCGGGGAGCCTCTACGTCGAGCTGCAGGACCACGGGCTGGTCGAGCAGTCGGTGCTCAACAGCATCCTGGCGCGGGCGGCGGGCGATCTGGGGCTTCCGCTCGTCGCGACCAACGACGCGCACTTCGGCGCGCGCGAGGACGGCGAGGGGCAGCTCTACCTGTCGTGCATCGCGGCCAACCGCACGTTCGCGGAGGCGAGCGCCGCGCACCACGGCAGCTTCGAGATGTTCCTCAAGCCCGCCGACGAGATGATGCACCTGTTCCGCGACCACCCGCAGGCGGTGCGCTCGACGCTCGAGATCGCCGAGCGGTGCTCGACGCTCAAGCTCAAGCTCGGCAAGCCGATGCTCCCGACGTTCCCGCTGCCGAGCGGGTTCGCGGACTCGGCAACGTACTTCCGGCACGTGGCGCACGACGGCCTCACGAAGCGGCTCGCCCAGATCGCGCAGACGGGCAGGAGAGTGGACGAGGCGACCTACCGCGCGCGGCTCGACGTCGAGCTCAACGTCATCGTTCAGATGGACTTCCCTGGCTACTTCCTCATCGTCTGGGACTTCATCAAGTACGCCAAGGACCACGGCATCCCGGTCGGGCCGGGCCGCGGCTCGGGCGCGGGCTCGCTCGTCGCCTATGCCATGGAGATCACCGATCTCGATCCGCTGCCGTACAACCTGCTGTTCGAGCGCTTCCTGAACCCGGAGCGCGTGAGCATGCCGGACTTCGACGTCGATTTCTGCATGGACCGGCGCGACGAGGTCATCTCCTACGTCACCAAGAAGTACAGCAAGGAGGCCGACAAACCCTCCGTCGGGCAGATCGCGACGTTCCACGAGCTCAAGGCGCGGAGCGTGATCAAGGACGTCGCGCGGGCGATGGCGTTCCCCGCGAACGAGGCGCAGAAGATCGCGAGCCTCATCCCGCAGAAGAGCCCGGGGATCATGTACACGATCCCCGAGGCGCTCGACATCGAGCCGAAGCTCAAGGCCCTCAAGGAGAGCGATCCCACGGTCGCGGAGCTCCTGAAGCAGGCGCAGAAGCTCGAGGGGCTGACGCGGCACGCGGGCATGCACGCCGCCGGCGTCGTGATCAGCGAGGGGCCGCTCTGGGATCACGTCCCCTGCTTCAAGAACGGCGAGCAGCTCGTCACGCAGTACTATAAGGACGACGCAGAGCTGGCCGGGCTCGTGAAGTTCGACTTCCTCGGGCTGAAGACGCTCACCGTCATCGACATCGCGGTGCGGCTCGTGAACGCGCGGCCGGACCTCGCGGACAAGGAGGGCAAGCGCTTCGACGTGAACACGGTGCCGCTCGACGACACCGCCACCTACGCGCTCCTCCAGTCGGGCGAGACCACGGGCGTGTTCCAGCTCGAGTCGAGCGGCATGCAGCAGCTCTTCAAGGACCTCAAGCCGGACGCCTTCGAAGACATCGTCGCCGCCGTGGCGCTCTACCGGCCCGGGCCGCTCGGCACCGGCATGGTGAAGGACTTCGTCGACTGCAAGCACGGCCGCAAGCCGATCGAGAAGATGCACCCGCTCGTCGACGAGCTCCTCCAGCCGACGTACGGCGTCATCGTCTACCAGGAGCAGGTCATGCAGATCGCGCAGAAGCTCGCGGGCTACACGCTCGGCGGCGCCGATCTGCTCCGGCGCGCCATGGGCAAGAAGAAGCCCGAGGAGATGGCGAAGCAGAAGGCGACGTTCGTCGACGGCTCGCTCAAGAACGGGGTGAAGGGCGAGGACGCCGAGCGCATCTTCGGGCTCCTCGAGTACTTCGCGGGCTACGGCTTCAACAAGAGCCACTCGGCGGCGTACGCGCTGCTCACCTACCAGACGGCGTACCTCAAGGCGCATTACCCGGTCGAGTTCCTCTGCGCGTTGATGACCGCCGACCGCGACAAGATCGAGAAGGTCGTGCGGATCATCGCGGAGGGGCGCGCGTGGGGGGTCGAGATCCTCCCGCCCGAGATCAACGAGTCCAAGACGGACTTCACCGTCGTCTACAGCGCGAAGCCGGCGACGAACGGCAGGCGCATGGCCGGCACCCGGCGCGGAGGCTCGCGGGTGAGGGACCCGTACGACCCGAAGATCCGCTTCGGAATGGGCGCGATCCGCGGCGTCGGCGAGTCGGCGCTCGAGGCGATCCTCGAGGCGCGGGACGCGGGCGGCGCGTTCGCGGATCTGTTCGACTTCGCCGAGCGGGTCGATCCGCGGCGGGTCAACAAGGGAGTGTTCGAGGCGCTCGTGCAGTGCGGCGCGTTCGACGCGAGCCTCCACGCGCGGGGCATCTCGCGGGCGCGGGCGTTCACCGGCATCGACAGGGCGCTCGAGCGCTCGCGCTCCGCGAGCAAGGAGCGGAACAGCGCGCAGATCGGCCTGTTCGCGGCGGTGGCGTCCAAGAGCGAGGTGAGGCTGGACGATTACCCGATGGCCGAGGACTGGGATCTGCGCGAGACGCTCTCGCGGGAGAAGCAGTCGCTCGGGTTCTACGTCTCGGGGCACCCGCTCGATCGGTACGGCGTCGACATGAACCGCTTCGACGTGACCGCGGTGAGCGCGCTGGCCGGCATGGATGCCTGGTCGAGGGTGCGCGTCGGCGGGATGGTCGAGGGCTACCGCGAGCGCATCTTCAAGGGAGGTGGCGGCAAGATCGCGTTCTTCGTGCTCGAGGACACGACCGGCCGGGTCGAGGTCAAGGTGCGCGAGAAGCAGATCGAGAGCTATGCGGACCTCTTGAACCGAGGGGAGCCGGTCCTGATCTCGGGGAAGATCAGCTTCCCGATGGTGGAGGAGGGGGCCGAGGAGGCCGAGGCCGCGCCGCGCGAGCCGACCCTGCTGCTCGACGAGGTGCAGCCGCTCGCCGACGCCATCCTCGCGCAGACGCGGAGCGTGGCGATCACGCTGAAGTCGCGCAGCGCCAGGCGCGAGCACATCGATCGGCTCGGGGCGCTGCTGCGGGCGAGCCCCGGGGTGTGCCCGGTGCAGCTCGTGATCCAGCTCGACGACGGGGCAGAGGCGGTGCTGGCGCTGGGGCGCGATCTCCGCGTCGAGCCCAACGACGCCATGCTCGGGCGGCTCGAGAAGCTGTTCGGCGAGAAGGTGGCCGAGCTCAGGTAGCCGGCTCGCCCGCGCCCGCGTGCTCGGCGGCCCGCACGAGGGCGCCGAGCTTCGCCTCCGCGTCGCCGCGGTCGCTCTGGTGCTTGAGCAGGACGCCGAGCGTGTCGCGCGCGATCTCCGGCGTCACCGCGCGCTTGCCGAGCAGGAGCAGCGCGCGGGCCCAGTCGATCGTCTCGCTGATCGCGGGAGACTTCCGCAGATCCATGGCCCGCAGGGCGCCGACGAACGCCACGATCTGCGCCGCGAGGCGGGGCTCGATCCCCGGGAGGGCGACCTTCAGGATGGCGACCTCGCGCGACGGCGGCGGGTAGTCCAGGAACGCGTGCAGGCACCGGCGGCGCAGCGCCTCGGTCATCTCGCGCGTCGCGTTCGTCGTCAGCAGGACGAGCGGCGGGCGCGCGGCGCGGATCGTGCCGAGCTCGGGGATCGTGACCTGCATGTCGGAGAGCACCTCGAGGAGGAACGCCTCGAACTCAGGGTCCGCACGATCGACCTCGTCGATGAGCAGGACGACCGGCGCGGCGCTCCGGAGCGCCGCGAGGAGCGGGCGCGCGATCAGGAAGTGCTCGCTGAAGAACGAGGCCTCGCTGCCCGCGATCGCGCGCGCGGCCGCGGCGAGGCTCGCCGCGCCGGCGATCTCCTTCACGACGGCGTCGCGCAGCAGCTGCGTGTAGAGCATCTGCTTCGCGTAGTCCCACTCGTAGAGCGCCTTCGCCTCGTCGAGGCCCTCGTAGCACTGGAGCCGGATGAGCCCTCGGCCGAGCGCCTCGGCGGCGGCGCGGGCGAGGTCGGTCTTGCCGACGCCCGCCGGCCCCTCGAGCAGCAGTGGACGATCCATCCGGAGGGCGAGCCAGAGCGCGAGCGAGGTCGCCGGATCGGAGATGTAGCGGGCCGCCGAGAGGTGGGCGTCGAGCTCGGCCGCGGTGGCCGGCGTGTCGTCGCAGGCGCCCCGATCGTCGAGCGCGCCGCCGTCGTGATCCGGAGGAGGCGTCACGGCGGGACGGTAGCACGCCGCGCGCGGGCTATCGGGCGGCGCGGCGCGGCGTGGCGCGCCAGAGCCCGCTAGCCGCGCGGCTCGGCGAGGATCTCGGCGGCCAGGAGATCGAGGCGCGGCGCCGCGCGATCGGGGCACGGGAGATCGGCCTCGCTGCGGAGCGGGCACAGCTCGCAGCGGCGTCCATCCATGATGAGGCCCGCCCGCATGCCCGCCGCGCGCGCGGCCGCCACGTCGCTCGGCGCGTCGCCGATCATCCAGCTCGCCGCGGTGTCGAGCTCGAGATCGCGCGCGAGCGCCGTGAGCATGCCCGGCTTCGGCTTCCTGCAATCGCACGGGCCGATGAGCGCCGGATCGCCGCCTGGCCCGCCCTCGGGGTGGTGCGGGCACACCGCGAGCGCCGCGATCGCGACGCCGGCCTCGCGGAGCCGATCGACGAGCGCGCGGTTCGTGCGCTCGATCGCCCCCCACGGGACCTGGCCCTTCGCCGCGCCCGGCTGGTTGGTCGCGATCGCCAGCAGGAACCCCGCGCCTGCGAGGCGCCGCAGCCCCTCGATCGCGCCTGGGAGGAGGCGGATCTGATCCGGATGAAACGCCGTCACGACGACGCCGAGCTCGGGATCGCGCACCACGTCGATGAGCGTGCCGTCGCGGTCGAGCAGGATCCCGCGCCTCGCCACGCGGCGCTCAGCTCTCGGCCACGAGCTGGAGGAGCCGCTCGCAGATGAGGTGGTGGTAAACCTCGTGGAAGCCCTCCACGTGCGGTGTCGACGTGTAGCCCGCCCGCGTCCTCGGCACGATCACGCTGGCGTCGGCCATCTGGCGCAGGGCGCCGCCGTCGTAGCCGACGAGCGCGACCACCTTGGCCCCCGCCTTCTTCGCGAAATCCGCGGCGGCGACGAGGTTCTGCGACCACGGGCCGGCGCGATCGGCGCCCGAGCCGCCGTGCACGCTCAGGCACACGAGCACGTCGCCCGCGACCACGCGGCCGTCGAGCTGCTCGAGGAAGATCCGGTTGAAGCCGACGTCGTTGGTGAGGGCGCTGAGGAGCGCCGCGTTGTCGCAGAGCGAGGTGCACTTGAAGCGCCGCTTGCCGTCGACCCACGTGAACTTGGCGATGTCGCAGGCGAGGTGGCTCGCGTTGGCCGCCGAGCCGCCGTTGCCGCACGTGTAGATGGTGCGATCGCTCCTGTACGCATCGAAGAGGATCTCGATGACGCGAGCCATGTCGTCGGGGCTCGTCGCGAGGGCGATCTCGGACGTCTCGCGGAGGTACTTTTCGACGAAGTCGTGCGTGCTCTGAGGCATGGCCGATCTATAGCCAGAGTCCCGCTGAAATGCCCAGCAGGAGGGGGCGCGCCGGCGCGCCCGCTCACGATCGGTGCAGGTTCGCGACGATGCGCGCGCCGTCGAGATCGAAGCGGAAGCGCAGGACGCGCAGGCCCTTCGCGGCGAGCGCCTCCAGCACCCGGCGCCGCTCCGCCGGCCGGACGTAGAACATGAAGAAGCCGCCGCCGCCGGCGCCCATCAGCTTGCCGCCGAGCGCCCCCGCGCCTCGAGCGATCTCGTAGATCTCGTCGAGGACCTCGTCGGTCATCTTGGACGCGAGCTTACGCTTCTGGGTCCAGTGGGCGTGCAAGAGCTCGCCGTAGTCGTCGAGCCTGCCCGTGACGAGGATGCGGTGCACGTCGCGGCCGATCTCCTTGATACGGTGCATCCGCTCGACCACCTCGGGCTCCAGGTCTTGCAGCCGCCGGCCCTGCTCCGAGAGCACGATCCTGGCCGGCCTTTCGACGCCGCTCCACACGATGAGCAGGTTGCTCTCGAGCTCGTCCAGCACCTCGTCGCGGACAGGGACGGGCTCGACGTGCACCGAGCCGTCCGGAGAGAACGTGAACGCCGTGACGTTGCCGTAAGCGGCGATGTACTGGTCCTGCTTGCCGATCGGCTCTCCGAGGCGCTCGATCTCGATGGAGCAGGCCTCACGGGCGAGCTGCTCGGACGACACGAAGTCGCGCTTGTACGCGTGCAGGGCGTTGAGGAGGGCGACCGTGAACGAGCTCGACGAGCCGAGGCCCGAGTTCGCGGGGAGATCCGCGACGCTCGTGAGCTCGATCGAGTGCTCGATTCCCAGCATCCGGAGCGCTTCCCGGAAGATCGGGTGCTCGATCGCGTCGACCGAGGGGACGATCTCGGTCTTGGAGTACGCGAGGCGGATGTCCCGGTGGAAGCGCTTGTTGGCCGTCACGTAGATGTACTTGTCGATGGCGGCCGACACGAGGTAGCCGCCGAAGCGGCCGGAGTACGCGGGCAGATCGGTCCCACCGCCGCCGAGGGAGAAGCGGACCGGGGCGCGAGAGACGATCATCCCCGCGCCTCCGTCGCGGCCGCGGTCGCGAGCGCGGCCGCGAGATCGCGGAGGCCCTGCTCCGAGCCGATCTCGTAGAAGCGCGCCGCGACCGGGAGCGCCCGGAGGCGGCCGCGCGCCGCGAGGTCGCGATGCACCACCTCGAAGCCGAGCGGCGCGTCGGCCGGCAGCGCCTCGATGACCTCGCGGCGGAGCGCGGTCGCGCCGTAATCGATGTGGTCGAGCGCAGGGTCGGGCCGCGCGCCCGCGCGCCGCTTCTCGTAACGCACCACCAGGTCGCCCGATATCGCGGCGTTCGACGCGTCGAACCGACCCTCGTTCCGGTACACGGCCATCGTGCCGAGCGCGCCGGGGTGTGTGCAGAGGTCCCGGAGCGGGGCCAGGTAGTCGAAAGGGAGGTAGGAGTCGCCGTACGTCATGAGGAACACAGGGGCCAGCTGGGGCAGCGCGCGGCGCAGCGCGCCGGCCGTGCCCAGGAGATCGGGGCCGTCGTCGGCATAATGGAGCGGCAGGCCCGCGAACCGGTCGCCCATCGCCTGTCGGATGGCGTCGCCGAGGTGACCCACGCAGAGGACCACCTCGGCGAAGCCCGCTGCGGCGAGACGCTCGAGGAGCCACGCCCCGAACGGCCGCCCGGCCACGGGCAGCAGGAATTTCGGGGTGCGCTCCGTCCGGGGGCGCATCCGGGTGCCGAGCCCGCCGGCGAGGATCACGGCTTGAGGAGGTGAGTCGTCGGCGCGCACGGGAAGGACCTACCACAGACGACGGCTGTCTTCGGGGCGTCTCCAGCGCTCCCCGCAGCCGGCTCGGAGAAAACGTCGTCACAAACTGTACGGCCGTTCAGGCGGCGGTTACGGTGTGCACCATGACCAACAAGGACCTCGCTCCGCATCTTCTCCGGACGCTGGTTGCCCTCCAGAGCGAGGGCAAGACGGTGACCCTCGACACATTGACCACGGCCCTTCAGGTGCGCCGGACCGACGTCCGCCGGGCGATCACCGCCCTGCACCGCGAGGGGTATCTCGACGTCCTCCACATGCGGCTGACGCTCCGCGGGCTCGCCCTCGGCGCGGCTTTTGCGGCGTCGCAGCTCCGCCCGTTGCGCCGCGCGTCGCTCCGCGCTGTCAAGGCTGCTTGAGCACACCCGTAGGTCCGCCCCCCTGGCGCAGCCGCGAGCGGCGAGTCGACCTCTGCCCGGACGCGAGGCTCATGCGTGCGGACGGAGGGTCCCGACATGATCTGTCGATGCGTTTCAGATCTTGCCAGCAATTCATTTGATAAAACGGCAAATTCACAGCGGACGCGCGCGGCCCCAGCGAGGGATCCGGCGCCCGGTCCCGAGCGCCGACCGGCGCAGGAACGCCTTGTTTCTCCGGCCTGTGCGGGCCACTGTGCGTGGAAGACGTTGACATTCCGGGGGATTCATGAGACGGCGGCTGCGTGATATCCGATGTCGAGATCGAGAATGAGATTCGTGCTTCCGTGGCCGAGTTCCTGGAGGGCATGAGAGCGCTGGTCCGTGAGGACGTTCTCCGGGCCGCTGCGCAGTACCTGCAAGTCGACATCAGCGCCGCAGGGATATCGACCGGGCCGGCCGCGACTCCCGCCAAGCCGGTCCGCAAGGCCGAGCGCGCTCCGGCGCCGAGCCGCCCGGCCGCACCTCCGCGCAGCGCCCCGTCGCCCAAGACGCCGACGCGCGCTGCGCCGCGCAAGAAGGCGGCCGCGCCGCGGACGACCGGCGGTGGTGCGCGGCCGGCCGTCGCTCCGCCGAAGGCACGCGCCGCGCGTACCCCGGCGCCCGCCGCCGTGGCGCCCGTGAAAGCCGCCGAACAGGCCGCTCCGGCGAGCCCGGTGAGCCTGCCGTCCGGGAGCTCCGGGGACGAGATCGCCGAGGCGCTGCTCGCCCATGTGGAGATCGAGCCTGGGCAAGGGATCGACGACCTTGCGCTGGCGATGGGGACCCCTGCAGCGGAGCTCCAGGAGCCGCTCAAGAAGCTCCTCGCGGAGAACAAGATCACCGAGGAGCTGCGTCAAGGCCAGACGTCGTACTACCCGGCCTGAGCGACATCGGTGGAACGGCCAGCCAGGCACGAGCGTTGCTTGGATCCGGCCGCACGTTGCCTGGAGCCGGCCGTAGACCGTCCGGTCGGCGCGGGCACGGGCCAGGTGACGCCCTGCGCGATGCAGACGACGGACCGACCGAGCCCTGCTGGCGCTGACCGGCCGGAGCCCGGCGGTTTCCGCGTTACAGCTGGCGAACCCGGCGATGCCATCGCCGCGTACTCGACGCGGACCCAGGGCCCCGGTACCCTGCCGGTCCAGGCGCTTTCCGGATGACTCCCGCGCACGAACAGATTCTCAACGTCCTGCTCGGCTATCTCTCGGCGATGAACGCAGAGGGAGTCCTGCTCCGGGCCATGCGGGAGGCGGAGATCCAGCCCGAGGAGTTCTCGCTCGAGGACCTCCCCGACATCCTTCCGAGCATCGAGCGCCGAGCCCGTCTCTATGTCGATCCAACGCGGCTCGGTCGGCTCAGGTCGGAAATTTCGGCGATTGGCGGCGATCGGCCTTCGCGGCGCTCGAAGGTCATGGTCATCAACGTCGAGGCCGACATCAGCGAGGCCCGCCTGAGCGCGAAGGCCGTTTGCGATGCGGCCGGCGCAAAGAGCTTCACGTCGCACAAGGTCGCGACCATCGTCAGCGAGCTCGCGCGAAATATCGTCCACTATACCCCTGGCGGGACGATCGAGCTCGCGGTGCAGCGCGACAGCCCGGTCCGCTTCCTCATCGTCGCCGTGGATGAGGGCGCAGGCATCCAGAACCTGCAGGAGATCCTCGCCGGGCGTTACAAGAGCAAGACCGGTATGGGGCGCGGCATCATCGGGGTCAAGCGGCTGGCCGATCGCTTTCATATCGACTCGGGGCCGAAGGGCACGCGGGTGGAGATCGAGGTCCACCTGTGAAGCTCTCCGTGGAGTACGCGATCCTCCCCAAGGACGGAGAGCTCGTGAGCGGCGACGCCGCGTTCGTGCGGGCCGGGGAGGACGGCGTCCTCTTCGCGGTCATCGACGCCCTCGGCCACGGCGAGCACGCGGCGGCCGCGGCGAACGTCGCGCTCAAGGCGCTCGCCGACGCGCCGAGCGGCGAGGACGTCCGCGCCCTCATCGATCGCCTCCACGTGCGGCTCCGCGGCACCCGCGGCGCCGCCGGCATGATCTGTCGCTTCCGGGAGGGGCGGCTCCAGGGCTGCGGCATCGGCAACGTCGAGCTGATGTCGCACGGCACGCGCGTCCAGTGGCTCCAGAGCCCGGGCATCCTCGGCGCATCGCTCAGCAAGGTCCGGATCTTCGATGCGCAGCTCGCGCGGGGCGACCGTCTCGTCGTGTTCACCGACGGGGTCTCCCCTCGCTTCGATCTATCGCTGTTTCGTGGAATGAAGGCCGCGGATGCCTGCCGCGCCCTCATGAGCCGACACCGGCGCTCGCACGATGACTCAACGGTCTTGATCGCCGACATCGAACCTTAGGATGACCATGGAGCTCAAGCGCCTTCCGATCATCAACCTGTGGGACCGGATCCTGGTGCCCATCCAGGGGGACGTGACCGATGACCTCGCGGAGCAGCTGAACACCGAGGTGCTGCGGGCCATCCACGAGAGCGGCGCGAAGGGGCTGGTCATCGATCTCACGGCCGTCTGGATCATGGATAGCCACCTGTGCGCGGTGCTCTCGAACCTTGCCTCCGCCGCGCGGCTCATGGGCACACCGACCATCCTGTCCGGGCTGAGCCCCGAGATAGCGATGACGCTCCAGGCCATGGGGGTCGAGCTCGAGGCCGTGAAGACGGCGCTGACGCTCGAGCAGGCGCTCACGATGCTCGGGCTCGAGGTGCGCAGGGCCGAGGCGCGCGACGAGGACGACGACGAGGACGACGACGACCTGTTCGACGACGAGGACGAGGACGACGAGGACGACGACGGGTGGGAGGCGGACGACCGCGGCGACGCCCGCCGATCGCCGACGAACGGGCGATCACCTCGGCCCACGACGAGCCTCGATCGGCGGCAGAGCGGGAAGAGCCGGCTCAGGCGCCGCTGAGGCCGAGCGTGCGCGTCTACGTCTACGACGACATCGACACGCCGAACGCGCCCGCCTGACGGCAGGGTGACGGTGATTGTCCGGGTGGGCAACGCCGTGGGTCCCTGGTATGCCTCACGACCGCTCTCCGGGCGATCACCATGGACAAGCTGGATTGCCTCGCCGCCCCGCCGCCCAAGCAGCGGGGGATCTTCTGCAACCGGACGCTGAATCTCCGTTCGATCAAGGCGATCGGATACGACATGGATTACACGCTGATCCACTACCGGGTGGAGGCGTGGGAGCGTCGGGCCTATGAGCACCTCCGGCACCTTCTGGAGAGCGAGGGCTGGCCAGTCGGCGACCTGACGTTCGAGCCGGACCTCGTGATCCGAGGGCTCATCCTGGACACCGAGCTCGGCAATCTGCTCAAGGTGAATCGGTTCGGCTACGTGAAGCGGGCCTACCACGGCACGAAGCCGATCGACTTCGAGACACAGCGCGCGACCTACGCGCGGACGATCGTCGACCTCGCGGACGGGCGCTACGTCTTCCTGAACACGCTCTTCTCGCTCTCGGAGGGGTGCATGTACGCGAAGCTGGTCGATCTGCTCGATCAGCGCCGGCTGCCCGAGGTGCTCGGCTACAGCGATCTCTATCGCCGTGTGAAGGATCGCCTCGACGCGACGCACATGGAGGGGCAGCTGAAGGCCGAGATCATCGGCGATCCGGACCGGTTCGTGCTGCTCGATCCGGAGATCCCGCTCACGCTGCTCGACCAGAGGGAGGCGGGCAAGAAGCTCGTCCTGATCACGAACTCGGAGTGGGTCTACACGCGCGCGATGATGAGCTACGCGTTCGACCGCTTCCTGCCGGGCGGCATGACGTGGCGCGACCTGTTCGACGTGGTCATCGTCTCCGCGCGAAAGCCGGAGTTCTTCTCGAGCCGCAGCCCGCTCTTCGAGGTGGTCACGGAGGACGGCCTCCTGCGCCCGGCCGGCCGGCTGCGCGTGGGCGGGCATTACCTGGGCGGCAACGCGGGGCTCGTCGAGCACCACCTGGGGCTGTCCGGCGACGAGATCCTCTACATCGGCGATCACATCTATGGAGATGTGCACGTGTCGAAGAGCGCCTTGCGGTGGCGCACGGCGCTCATCATCCGGGAGCTCGAGGACGAGATCGTCGCGATCGAGGAGGCGCGCGGGGCCGAGGCGCGCCTCGATCTCTGGATGCGGGAGAAGGAGGACGCCGAGCGCGTCTATGCCAGGCTGCGCCTGGAGCTCCAGCGGATGCGCGCCGGCTACGGGCCGGTCTCCGGGGCGACGGAGGGCGAGATCCAGGTGAAGATGAACGAGCTCAAGGCGAGCCTCGCGGCGCTCGACGCGCGGATCGCGCCGCTCGCGAAGGCGTCGGCCGAGACGTTGAACCCGAGGTGGGGGCTGCTCCTCCGCACGGGCAACGACAAGAGCCACCTGGCCCGGCAGATCGAGCGTTCGGCGGACATCTACACGTCCCGCGTCTCCAACTTTCTCCTGGCGACGCCTCACGTGCTGCTCCGCTCGCACCGCGGGAGCCTGCCGCACGATCCCATGGGCGCGCCGCCGGGCGCCGAGCGGCAGAACGGCGAGCCCGCCCCGGTCGACGACGCGACGCCCGTGGGCATGTAGGCGGCGCCGCCGCCGGCCTGCCGCGCGGCGGCGGCCTCAGGCCGCGAGCCGCTGCGCGGCGCTGTCGAGGATGTCGAGGCACCCCGACAGGCTGTCGCAGAAGAGCAGCTCGCGCCGGAGGGCCGACGCGCCGGGGAGGCCGCGGAGGTAGCCGGTCAGGTGGCGTCGCGTCACGCGCACGCCGTGCGGCTCGCCGCGCGCCTCGGTGTTCGCGATGAGGTGCGCGCGGCACAGGGCGAGCCGCTCCTCGGCCGTCGGCGGCGGGAGGTGCACGCCATCATCGAGGAGGGCCCGGGCCTCGCGGAAGATCCAGGGGTGGTCGATGGCGGCGCGGCCGACCATCACGCCGGCGCAGCCCGTCTCGCGGAGGGCGCGGGCCGCGTCGTCGGCGGTCTTGATGTCGCCGTTCACCACGACGGGGATGGATACGACCTCGCGCGCCCGGGCGGCCCAGCCCCAGTCGGCCGCGCCGCTGTGCCCCATCTGGGCCGTGCGGCAGTGGATCGTGAGCGCGGCGACGCCGGCGTCCTCGAGGCGGCGCGCGAGGTCGACGATCGGCATATGGGACTCCGGTCCCCAGCCGATGCGCGTCTTCACGGTGACCGGGAGCGCGACAGAGCGCGTCACGAGGCGGGCCATCGCCACCATCGCCTCCGGATCGCGGAGCCAGCCCGCGCCCGCGCCTCGACCGGCGATCTTCGGCACCCAGCAGCCGCAGTTGATATCGAGGAACGCCGGCCCGGCCTGCTCGGCGACGCGCGCGGCCTCGGCGAGGCGCTCCGGGTTGGCGCCGTAGATCTGGATCGCCGTCGGCTGATCGCCGTCGGCCAGGGCGAGCTTGCGCCGCGCGGTCTTGCACCCGCGCAGCAGCCCCTCGACGTTGACGAACTCCGTCACGCACAGCTCGGCGCCGAGCTCCCGGCCGACGCGGCGGAACACGGCGTCCGTCACGTCCTCCATGGGCGCGAGGACGACGGGGCGGCTTGCGAACAGCCGGCGAAAGCTTTCGGGCGACAGCGGCACGGTGGCGAGCTTTCAAGCATGGATCCGGCCGGTTGACCAGGGCGACCGCCTCGGCACGAGGCGCAAGGGCCCGCTGAGCTCGAGCCCGCGGCGTCGGGGCGCGAGCGGCGCCGCGGCTGCCAGGGCCGCGGGCCGGCGGCCGAGGCGAGAGCGAGACCCCAGGCGCCCGGTCACCTCGCCGCGCTTCGGCGTCCCGCCACGCCGCGCCCCCGAGGCGCTGACAGGATTCATGACCTCGCGGGCTTGTGTGCGCAGGGTGGACGAACACGGTATGTGGGGCAGCGAACGGTCATGTTGGTACGACATCCGGGGTGGGAGACGGCGGGCACCGCAGCCCGGCGTCGTGGCCGAGGAAACCTGCCGCGCGAGAAGCCAACAACGCTCGCTTGACGTTCGTCGTGGCTCTGGCGACCCTCGAGATTGCCATGAAGCGTGCGCTGCTCCGAGAGGCTCTCCGCGCTGAGCGATCGGCCGCGGCGCGCATGCTCAGAGAGCGCGAGACTCGCCCGCTCGGCACGCGGCGCAGCGCAACGGGCGCCCACGACACCGAGAGCGTCCGCCGCGCGGTCCGCCGCGCTTTCCGGGTCGCGCTCTGGATATGGCCCGCGTTCACGCTTGTCGACATGTTCATGGCGACCGTGCTGTACCCCGCGGCGCCGGTGTGGCGCTGCATCGTCCTGCGCGTCGTCGAGCAGGCGCTCTCCCTGGCCGTGTACCGGCTGTCGGGGCGCCCGACGCTCTCGGGGCGCGTCGTGCTCCTCGGGTACGAGGCCGCGTTCCTCACCGCCGCGATCTTCATCTCGCTGATGGCGCTCGATTTCGGCGGCCTGACGAGCGCGTACATGCACGGGCTCTCCATCGTCGTGCTGCTCCGCACGGCGCTCGTTCCCGCGCCGTTCAGCAAGGCGCTCCTCGCCTCCGCGCCGATGTTCCTCGCCTTCCCGGCGACGATGGGCATCGCCGCGATCTTCTCCCCGTCGATCCATGCGGCGTGGCTCGATCCGACGACGCTGCTCACGGCCGCGAGCCATTACATCTTCGTCCCCGCCTCGGGGGTGATCGGGGCGCTGTCGAGCCACGTCGTGTGGGCCGCGCAGCAGCAGGTCTATCAGGCGCGCAAGCTGGGGAGGTACCGGCTCGAGGCGCCGATCGGCAAAGGGGGGATGAGCGAGGTCTGGCTCGCGTGGGACGAGACGCTCCACCGCGACGTCGCCCTCAAGCTCCTGAGGACGCGAGACGCGCCGGACCCGGCGGTGCCGAAGCGCTTCGAGCAGGAGGCGCACGCGGCGAGCAAGCTCAGCGATCCGCACACCATCCGGATCTTCGACTTCGGAGCGAGCGACGACGGCATCTACTACATCGCCATGGAGCACCTGCGCGGGGCCGATCTCGCCGCGATCGTGCGCAGCTACGGCCCCATGCCCGTGGCGCGCGCCGTGCGCTTCGCCCTGCAGGCCTGCCGCTCGCTCATCGAGGCGCACGAGGCAGGGATCATCCACCGGGACATCAAGCCGCAGAACCTCTTCGTCACCCGCGTGGGCGACGATCACGACTTCCTCAAGCTGCTCGACTTCGGGGTCGCGCGGATGGTCGAGGGCGGCCGGGACGCCGAGCTCACGAACAGCGGTATGCTCTGCGGGACGCCGGCCTATATGGCGCCGGAGGTGTGCCGCGGGGATCGGGCGGATGCGCGCAGCGACATCTACTCGCTCGGGGGCACGCTCTACTTCCTGCTCACCGGGGAGCTGCCGTTCGAGGGCTCGTCGTCGGGGCAGCTCTTCGTCGCGCACATGACGAAGGCCCCCCACGCGCCGTCGGTGCGGCGCGGCCCGGCCGTCCCTCGCGCGGTCGATCGCCTCGTCCTGCGGTGCCTCGCCAAGGACCCGCGCCACCGTTTCCAGAGCGCGCGCGCGCTGTTCGATGCGCTGCTCCCGCTGCTCGACGAGTCTGCCTGGACGGCGGCCGACGCGGAGCGCTTCTGGGTGACCGAGCGCGCGGAGAAGCTCGGCCGCCCGGAAGCGCCGCTCGAGCGCCCCACGACGGCGCGCGGGGGCTCGACGCGGACCGCCTCCGCCCGATAGAGGCAGCGCGCCGTCGCGCCGCGCGCGCGGCCTCCGCCGCGCCGGCGACCGCGCGGTATCGACGCTGCACGGTAGTAGCGCATCGAAACGGCGCGGAGACGCACGAGGAGCTGCGATTTTGGATCATTCAATGCAGGAGATGAGGACCGATGTCGAGCGTGGGTTGAACGGGCCTCGGCCGCTCCGATTCGCCATGGTTCATGGCGGCAGCGCCCCGATCTCGGTGAGGAGGACCGATGCCCACTTTGATTACCGAGTGGAATCCGGACGATGATGGGTTTTGAGAGAAGACAGGGAAGCGAATCGCCCGTCGGCGCCTCGATCAAGGCGACGGGCGGGGCGACGACGTCGCTCATGTGCCTCTTCGCCTTCTATCTCACCTCCATGGGGGTCATGTGGTGGTGCTGCATGAGGCCCCGCTTCCTCATACGCCGCGTCCCGAGCCTCGCCGAGGCCGACGCCTGATCCCGGAGTACCCCGGACCGCTCGCAGACCCGTGCGGGCGATCCGGGGGCACCGTGGTGGCGGTCGAGGCTCTCTCCGCGGCCGCGTGAGGGAGCCTCGACCCGTCAGGGCGCCCGTCGCTTCATCGTCCGCTCATGACCCCTTGCCGGCGCCTTGACATGGCGAGGACCGAGCCGCGGCGGCGCCGCAGGGGGCGCGGAGCGAGCGTCAGCAGGGCTCCCCGTCATGCGGGTAGCCGTGATGGCGAGCGCGGCACGCTACCAGCCGCAGCCGCTCCAGCCGCCGCAGCCGCCGCCCCAGCCGCCGCCCCACCAGGGCCGGAAGCCCCAGCCGCCCCAGCCGCCGCCCCACCAGGGCCGGAAGCCCCAGCCGCCGCCCCAGCCCCAGCCGGGCCGGAAGCCCCAGCCGGGCCGGAAGCCCCAGCCGCCGCCCCAGCCGGGCCGGAAGCCCCAGCCGCCGCCCCACCAGCGCGCCGCATCGGGCTTCTCGCTCGTCGAGCCGGGGTCCGCGGCGCCGACATCGGGCGCGCCGGGGGCCGGCGCGCTGGCGCCTGCTGCGCTGGGGTCCGTCGCTCTCTCGTCCATCGCCGGATTCGCGCTCGACTCCTGATCAGCGGAATCCGTCTCGGCCTGGAACGCCTGCTTCGCCTCGTGGGTCTCGCTCATCACGTCGTCGGTGGGCGCGTCCGACGTCGTCGTCTCGGCCATGCAACCTGCCGCAGAGAGGGCCGTCGAGAGGGCGATGAGCGATGCGAACTTCGTCAATTGGCTCATGTTCCCGTTCTCCTGTGCACATCAATCCATGTCGAATGGAGTCATCGCCCGTCATGGCGACGAGCGTTGACACGCGGGGACCTGAGATCCCCCGCCGCACGATCATGTGTGGTGTCCGGGAGGTGATGTCGATTACCCCATAAAGGACACCTGAGACACCATGGACGCTTTCTGCGAGGCCGGCGGCGCGCGGAGAGGGCAGCATCGCGCGCTCCTTCCGCGAGGGCGCGAGGCGCGGCCGCGCGGCGCTCACCGGCCCCCGCGCCCTCCGGTGGGGCCGCGCGCTCTTCGCTGATCCTGCGCGCCGCGCGCAGCGTCATCGCTCTTGCTGGCCAGCGCGGAGGAGCGCAAGCGCGCCGGACTGCGATGCTGGCGAGGACCGGCCGCGGGAGGCCCTGTCCTCATGAGGCTGCGGTGGCGGTGCCTGGAACGCGAACAGCTCGATCAACGGAGATGGATCGGATGGCGCGGAGCACCCAGGCGCCCGCCGCGCGGCAGGCGCGGCGCGCGGCGAACGAGGCTTCATGAAGGCTCGCGCGATCGTGTCGTCCGCCCGGATCTCCAGCGTGAAGGGTGATAAGGAGATTCCCGCAGCTGCGCCTTCGAAGCACATGCGCTCGCGGTTCGCACCGGAGAGCGTCAGGCCCATCGTCGAACCAGCCGACGGCGCGCCACGTCCCGTCCTGGTCGATAGTCGGGCGCGAAGACCGATGGATTCGAGCGAAAGGAACGCGGTGGACTGGACGACGTGGGAGCAACGCGCAGGAGCGGCCCGCGAAGGGGCCTTGTGTCCACGCGTCGATGGCTGCGAAGGGAAGGGGCGCGAAGAGCGCGAGCGCGCCGTCGATGCGCGCGGCGAGCGCCGGGGAGGGGCTCGCCCGAGGCCGCCTGGAGGGAGCGCTCAGCCCGCGAGCTTCGCGCGGACCGCGGCGCCCATCCCCTGGGTCGACAGCTTGCCGCCGAGGTCCGCCGTCCGTGCGCCGCCGGCGATGGCCTGCGCCACCGCGCGCTCGAGCACGGCCGCCTCCTTGTCGAGCCGAAGCGAGTGCCGGAGCAGCATCGCGGCGCTCAGGATCGTCCCGATCGGGTTGGCGATGCCCTTGCCAGCGATGTCGGGCGCAGAGCCGTGGATCGGCTCGTAGACCCCGCGCGTCCCGTCGCCCAGCGACGCGCTCGGACAGAGCCCAAGCGAGCCGGCGAGCACGGCGGCCTCGTCGGTCAGGATGTCGCCGAACATGTTCTCGGTGACGATGACGTCGAACGCCGCGGCCGAGGTGATGAGCCGCATCGCGCACGAGTCGACGAGCTGATGCTCGATGCGGATCTCCGGGTGGCGGGCGGCGACCTCGGTCGCCACCGTGCGCCAGAGCCGCGACGACTCGAGGACGTTCGCCTTGTCGACGGACGTGACGAGGCGCCTGCGCGACGACGCGAGGCGGAACGCGAGCTCGACGACGCGCTGGATCTCCTCGTCCGTGTACTCGAGCGTGTCGACAGCGCGCCGGCGCCCGTTCACCTCCTCGCGGATGCGCGGCTTGCCGAAGTAGAGCCCGCCCGTCAGCTCACGAACGACCAGGATGTCGACGTCCGCGAGCCGCTCCGCCTTGAGGGGAGAGGCCTGGATGAGCTCCGGGAACAGGCGGATCGGCCGCAGGTTGGCGTACAGGCCGAGCCCCTGGCGCAGGGCGAGCAGCCCCTGCTCGGGGCGGACGCTCGCGCTCGGGTTGTCCCACTTGGGGCCGCCGACGGCGCCGAGCAGGACGGCATCCGCCGCGCGGCACGCGTCGAGCGTCTCCTGCGTCAGCGCCGTGCCGGTCGCGTCGATCGCGCACCCGCCGATGAGGTGCTCCGAGTAGCTGAAGCTGTGGCCGAACTGGGCGGCGACAGCGTCGAGTGTGGCGCGGGTTTCGGCGACCACTTCGACGCCGATGCCGTCGCCGGGCAAAAGAACGATATTGGCCTTCATGCGACCTCGCTGGCAGGCAACGTGGATGTGAACTGCTGCGGCTCTCTCGCTGCGAGCGTGAGCCCATACTCGATCCCGTCCGCGAGCGCATGCCAGGACGCATCGATGATGTTGGTCGACGCGCCGACGGTGCTCCACTCGCGGTGGGCGTCGCGGCTGTTGATGAGCACGCGCGTCGTCGCCGAGGTGCCGTCGCGCCCGTCGAGGATGCGCACCTTGTAGTCGACGAGCTGGATGTCACGCACGGCCGGGAACACGGGCGCGAGCGCCTTGCGGAGCGCGCCGTCGAGCGCGTTCACGGGGCCGGATCCCTCGGCCGCCGTGATCACCACCTCGTCGTCGACCGCGATCTTGATCATCGCCTCGGCGAAGGTGCCGACGCCCTCGCGCTGGCCCGCGATGACCTTGAAGTCGAGCAGCCGGAACGGCGGCTTGTAGCCCGGCGAGCTCCGGCGGAGCAGGAGCGCGACGGACGCCTCGGCCGCCTCGAACGACGAGCCGCGCGCCTCGCGCTCCTTGATCTGCTCCAGCACCTCGACCTCGGCGCCCGTCGGCACATCGAGCCCGAACTCCTCGGCCTTGCTGAGGAGGTTGCCGCGGCCCGACAGCTCGCTGACCACGGTCCGCATCGCGTTGCCCACGAGCGCGGGATCGATGTGCTGGTAGGACGCAGGCTCGCGCCGCATCGCCGCGACGTGCACGCCGCCCTTGTGCGCGAAGGCGCTCCGCCCGACGTAGGCCATGTGATCGTCGGGGGAGAGGTTCGCCACCTCGGCGACGTAGTGCGAGAGCTCGGTGATGCCGCGGAGCGCGCCGTCCGGGAGCGCCCGGAGGCCGAGCTTCAGCTCCAGGTTCGGGACGATCGCGCAGAGGTTCGCGTTCCCGCAGCGCTCGCCGTAGCCGTTGATCGTCCCCTGGACGTGGCGGGCGCCCCCGCGCACGGCGGCGATCGAGTTGGCGACCGCGCACTCGCCGTCGTTGTGGGCGTGGATCCCGAGCGGGTGGCCCAGCGCCGCCTTCATCTCGGCCACCACCGCCTCGATCTGCCAGGGCATCGAGCCGCCGTTCGTGTCGCAGAGCGTGACCACCTCCGCCCCGCCGCGCACGGCGGCGCGGAGCGTCTCGGTCGCGTACGACCTGTCGAGCGCGAACCCGTCGAAGAAGTGCTCGGCGTCGTAGATCACGCGGCGGCCGTGCGCGCGAAGGAAGGCGATGGTCTCCTCGATCATCCGGAGGTTCTCGTCGAGCGTCGTGCGCAGCACCGCCGTCACGTGCTGGACCGAGCTCTTGCCGAAGATCGTGCAGACGCTCGTCCCGGCGGCGAGGAGCGCGCGCAGCCCGGGGTCGTCCTCGGGGGCCAGCGAGGCCCGGCGCGTCGAGCCGAACGCGGCGATCTTCGCGTGCTTCCACTCGATGTCCTTCGCCCGCTCGAAGAACTGCGCGTCCTTCGGGTTCGAGCCAGGCCACCCGCCCTCGATGAAGGCCAGGCCGAACGCGTCGAGGTGGCGCGCGATATGCAGCTTGTCCTCGCACGCGAGCGAGATGCCCTCGCGCTGGGTGCCGTCCCGTAGCGTTGTGTCGTAGACGTCGACGCGGTCCGCGGGGCGGGCGCCCTGCTCCGCGCCGTTATGAGGCGGATTCATAAGGTTCGACTTCCTTGTGCGTGCAGCGAGATCGGGTCGCCGAGCTCATCGCCCCCCTGGGGGGCCTCCTGCGCTCGGCGCACGGCCCTACCTCGCGCTCTCGACGGCGGCGCCGTGGCCGCTCTGGTTGCTCTCTGACGCCGCCGCGTCGTCCTTGGGCTCGACGCCGTAGGTCGCGAGGAGCCGGTTCAGGGCGGTGAGGTATGCCTTCGCGCTGGCCACCAGGATGTCGGTGTCAGCGCCGTGGCCGTGGAAGACCCGCGCCGCGGCGTCGTGCTGCGGGTGCCGCTTGTTCGACGTCGCGTCCGCCCGGACGCGGACGCTCACCTCGCCGAGCGCGTCGATGCCCTCGGTCACCGCGTGCACCGAGAACTCGAGGAGGCTGCTCGGCACGCGGACGATCTCGTCGATCGCCCGGTAGGCGGCGTCCACCGGCCCGGTGCCGATCGCGGCGCGGACGTGCAGCGTCCCGTCCGGCCCGCGGAGGCGGACCGTGGCGGTGGGCATGCCGGTGGTCCCGCAGGCGACCTGGAGCGCGTCGAGCGTGTAGAGATCGTCGGCCTGCGCCCGCGTGGTCGAGACGATCGCCTCGATGTCGGGATCGGTGACGTGCTTCTTCTTGTCCGCGAGCGCCTTGAAGCTGGCGAACGCCGCCGCGAGCTGGGCCTCGTCGAGGTGGTAGCCGAGCTCCTCCAGCCGGTTGCGGAGCGCGTGCCTGCCCGAGTGCTTGCCGAGGACGAGCCGGGTCTGCGTCACCCCGACCATCTCCGGCCGCATGATCTCGTACGTCTCCTGGTGCTTCAGCATCCCGTCCTGGTGGATGCCGGACTCGTGCGCGAAGGCGTTGGCGCCGACGATCGCCTTGTTCGGCTGGACGTTGAAGCCGGTCGCCGCGCTGACGAGGCGGCTCACGGTGGCGATCTGGGTCGTGTCGATCCCGGTGCGCAGCCCGAAGACGGCCCGGCGCGTCGCGAGCGCCATGACGATCTCCTCGAGCGCGGTGTTGCCGGCGCGCTCGCCGATGCCGTTGATGGTCACCTCGGCCTGGCGCGCGCCCGCGCGGATGCCCTCCAGCGCGTTGGCCGTCGCGAGCCCGAGGTCGTTGTGGCAGTGGACCGAGACGATGGCGCGGTCGATCCCCGCCACGTTCTTGCGGATCCCGGCGATGAGCGCGCCGAACTCGCTCGGGATGGTGTACCCGACCGTGTCCGGGATGTTGAGCGTGGTGGCCCCGGCGGCGATCGCGGCCTCGAGCACCTGGTAGAGGAACTCCGGCTCGCTCCGGCCGGCGTCCTCGGGGCTGAACTCCACGTCGGCGCACAGGTCGCGCGCGTACGCGACCATGGCCCGCACGCGGTCGAGCACCTCGGCCCGGGTCATCCGGAGCTTGTGCTTGAGGTGGATGTCGCTCGTGGCGAGGAAGGTGTGGATCCGCGGGTGAGCGGCCCGGGCGACGCCCTCCCACGCCTTGTCGATGTCGACCTTGGTGGCGCGGGCGAGGGCGCAGATGATCGGCGGGTTCGCGGCCGGGCGGCCGGGCACCGCGGCCGCGCCCACGCGCTCGGCGATCGTCTGGACGGCGAGCAGATCGTCGGGGGAGGCGGCGGGGAAGCCCGTCTCGATGACGTCGACGCCGAGCTTCGCCAGCGCGAGCGCGATCTCGAGCTTCTCCGACGACGTCATCGTCGCGCCCGGCGACTGCTCGCCGTCGCGCAGCGTCGTGTCGAAGATGCGGACGTAATCGGACGGGGGCATCGCTTGATTGGCAATCATCTCAGGCATGGTGTTCTCCGCCGCCTCCCACGAGTGGAGAGGCTCAGTCGCCGGGCTTGATGGTGACGGGATCGATGAACGGCATCATCTTGCGCAGGTTGGCGCCCACGATCTCGAGCCGCTGCTCCCGCTCCTTCGCCCGCGTCGCCTCGAACTTCGGCCGGCCCGCCTCGTTCTCCGCGATCCACTTGCGCGCGAACTCGCCGCTCTGGATCTCGCCGAGGATCCGCTTCATCTCCTCGCGCGTCTTGTCGGTGATGACCCGCGGGCCCGACACGTAGTCGCCGTGCTCGGCGGTGTCGCTGATCGAGTACCGCATGTAGTTGAGGCCGCCGCGGTACATGAGGTCGACGATGAGCTTGAGCTCGTGCAGACACTCGAAGTACGCGATCTCCGGCTGGTAGCCGGCGTTGACGAGCGTCTCGAACCCTGCCTTGACGAGCTCGCTCGCGCCGCCGCAGAGCACCGCCTGCTCGCCGAAGAGGTCGGTCTCGGTCTCCTCCGCGAACGTCGTGAGGAGCACGCCGGCGCGCGACGCGCCGATGCCCTTCGCGTAGGCCAGGGCCTGGGCCTCCGCCTTGCCGCTCGCGTCCTGGTGGACGGCGAGGAGGGCCGGGACGCCGCCGCCGGCCTCGAACGTCTCGCGCACCCGGTGGCCAGGGCCCTTCGGGGCGATCATCGACACGTCGACCGACGGGGGGGGCGTGATCGTGTTGAAGCGGATGTTGAACCCGTGCGCGAACATGAGCGTCTTGCCCGGGCCGAGGTGCGGCGCGATCTGCTCGTTGTAGATGCGCGCCTGCGACGTGTCGGGGGCGAGGATCATGATGACGTCGGCGGCCTTCGCGGCCTCGGACACCGTGGCCACCTGCAGCCCCGCGGCCTGCGCCTTGGGCCGGCTCTTGCTGCCCTCGGGCAGGGCGACGATCACCGTGACGCCGCTGTCGCGCAGGTTCAGCGCGTGCGCGTGCCCCTGGGAGCCGTAGCCCACGATCGCGACCTTCTTGCTCTGGATGAGCGAAAGATCCGCGTCGTTATCGTAAAAAATCTTAGCCATCTCTCTCTCCTTACAACAGGGACCCGCACCTCGCGGCTCCCGTCCTTCACGTCATTCACGTCTCGCGCGCGCTATTTACACCGTCTCGCGCCGTCAGGAGGCGCCGTTCTCGGCCGTGCGCACGGGGATCGAGTCGAACCTGGCCTCGGCCTCCTCGGCGCCGCGGGTCATCACGATCATCCCTGTCCGCACCATCTCGATGATCCCGAATGGGCGGAGCACCTCGAGCAGGCCCTCGATCTTGTCGCCGGTCCCGGTGATCTCGATGGTCAGCGCCTCGGGGGCGACGTCGACGGTGCGCGCGCGGAACACCTCGCAGAGCTGGAGCACCTGCGCCCGGCTCGTCGCGTCCGCCTTCACCTTGATGAGCGCGAGGTCGCGCGCGACGGAGGCGGTGTGGGTGACGTCCCGGACCCAGAGGGTGTTGACCAGCTTGTAGAGGTTCGCCTCCAGGCGCCTCGCCCCGTCCTCGTCCGCCTCGAGGACCAGGGTCAGGCGCGAGATCCCGGCGATGTGGGTGCGCCCGACGCTCAGCGACTCGATGTTGTAGGCGCGCCGCCGGAAGAGGGACGCGACGCGGTTGAGCACGCCGGGGCGGTCTTCGACGTAGGCGATGAACGTGCGCAGGATGGGTCGATCCATGGATGCCTCTTGAAAGTCCCTCTTGTCTGTGGTGCGCGCGGCTCCAGCCGCGGCGCGCTCGGGCGCGCCTCGCCCGTCCGACGGGCGCACGCTCACGCTGGAGCGCGCGCCCTGGGCGCGTGGGTCTACGGGCGCGTTCACGGATCCTCCCCGGTCTCCACGATGGGGCTCGGGCGCCGGATCATGTCGTTCAGGTCGGCGCCGGCGGGGACCATCGGATAGACGCTATCCTCCTGCTCGACGCGGAAGTCGACCACCACGGTGCCCGGCGTGGCGCGGGCGCGCTCCACGGCGCCGGCGATCTCCTCACGCTTCGTGACGCGGATGCCCGTCAGCCCGTGGGCCTCGGCGAGCTTTACGAAATCCGGGCTGCGCATCGGCGTGGCCGAGTAGCGCCGGTTGTAGAAGAACTCCTGCCACTGCCGCACCATGCCGAGGTAGCCGTTGTTGATGACGGCCACGTGGACCTTGAGCCCCTCCTGCGCGCAGGTCGAGAGCTCGCACGCGGTCATCTGGAAGCCGCCGTCGCCCACGACCACCCAGATCTCGTCCTCCGGCTTCGCGAAGCGCGCGCCGATCGCCGCCGGCAGGGCGAAGCCCATCGTGCCGAGGCCGCCGGAGGTGACGAGCTTCCGCGGGTGATCGTGCTTGTAGTACTGCGCTTCCCACATCTGGTGCTGGCCGACGTCGGTTACCACAAGCGCCTTGCCGTCGGTGAGCCGCCAGAGGTCGTGCATCACGTGCGCGGCGTACAATTTATCGTTGTACGGCAATTGTTGAATGTCACGGACCGCCGAGTCGCCCTTCAGCAGGTTGATGCGCTCGACCCACGGGCCCCGGTTGCGCTGCTTGCACCCGGGGATGAGCGACAGGAGCGTGTCCCGGACGTCGCCGATGAGGCCCACGTCGACCTTGACATTCTTGTTGATCTCGGATCGGTCGATCTCGACGTGGATCTTCTTCGCCTTCACGGCGTAGGTCTTGAGGTTGCCGGTCACGCGGTCGTCGAAGCGCATCCCGAGCGCGATGAGGAGGTCGGCCTCCTGGATGGCGTTGTTCACCCACGCCTCGCCGTGCATGCCCATCATGCCGAGGCTGAGCGGGTGCGTCGCCGGGAAGCCCCCGAGGCCGAGCAGCGTGGAGGCGACGGGGATCCCCGTCTTCTCCACGAAGGAGAGGAGCTCGCGCGTCGCCTCCGCCCTGACGATGCCCTGACCGGCCAGGATGAGCGGCCGCTCGGCCTCGTCGATGAGGTCGATCGCCTTCTCGATGTCCGTCTGGACGGCGTGCTGCGAGGGGCGGTAGCCGGGCAGCCGGACCTCGCCCTTCGGCGGCTCGAAATCGATCGACGCCTGCTGGGCGTCCTTGGTGATGTCCACGAGCACGGGGCCCGGGCGGCCCGAGCGCGCGATGTAGAACGCCTCGCGGAGGGTGGGAGCGATGTCCTGGACGTCGGTCACCAGGTAGTTGTGCTTGGTGATGGGCAGCGTGACGCCCGTGATGTCCGTCTCCTGGAAGGCGTCGGTCCCGAGCAGCTTGGACGAGACCTGCCCGGTGATACAGACGATGGGCGAGGAGTCGAGCATCGCAGTCGCGATCCCGGTGACGAGGTTCGTCGCGCCCGGCCCCGAGGTGGCGACGCAAACGCCGACCTTGCCCGAGGCGCGGGCGTACCCGTCCGCCATGTGCGACGCGCCCTGCTCGTGCCGGACGAGCACATGGCGGATCGGGTAGCCGAGGATCGTGTCATAGGCGGGCATGATCGCGCCGCCCGGATAGCCAAAGACCACGTCCACGCCTTCGCGGACGAGGACTTCCCAGATAATCTGTGCACCGGTTCGTTTCATAATTCCCGACTCCATCGAGTCACGCGGGTGAAGGTGGGGCCCATGGGGGCGCCTTTGCCGCGGGGTTCTGCCGTTTCTCAGAGGCTCAGCTACTTAGGCGATCGCGCGCTGCAGATCCTCCCGAGGGCCGCCGCCGCTGCTCTCCTCGCGGCGGATCGCGTCGAGCACCCTGCGCGCGTCGTCGAGCGACACGACGCGCGAGCTGCTCGGTGCGCTCGCCGGCTTGGCGCGCTGGTCCACGCTGGAGCGAGCGGAGGGCGGGTCAGCATGGAACTCGAACGAGGCCTCCGCGGCGTCGCCGTGCGGGCGCGCGCCCTTGAGGTGCGTCGAGGAGCGCTGGGGCGCGCGGACGGCGCCCCCGCTGGCTCGGGCGCGGATCTCGTCGACGAGCGCCTCGAACTCCTCTCGCACGGCGCTCGACGCGACGGGCCCCCCACATCCCGCGGCGACGAGCTCTGCGAGCTCCGCGATGCGCTGGTCGACGGCCTCGATCGAGGCGTCCTCCCGATTCTTCCTCGAATGTTCCTTGCTCACCTGATCCTCCTTCGACGACGGCTGCTCTCCGTGAACCCTCAGGCCGAAAAAAACGAAAGCCCCCGGACCATCTCGGTGCGGGGGCCTATCTCCATGCTGTTTCAGCTCAGAGCGGCGGCCCGCAACCGTTCCCGACGCGAATCAGCCCGACGACGTCAACTAGGCTGAAGAGCGCAGGAATGGCTAGGCCCGCTAGGAGCCCGACGGACACGCCGCCTTCGACGACGACGAACGAACGCGTCGTCGAGGACGCCAACGAAGCGTGGTGCACAACCTTCTCAGCGGGGGTCCCGTCGCCGGAGGCGTGGGCGCTGGTGGTGCACATCGGCTTCTGCATGGCGTAGATGCTTCTACCCTACAGAGCTGCTGCGTCGCGTCAAGTTGTTTCTTTACAGAACGCTTGTTTCTGCGGCATTTCGTGCAGTTTTTTGTTCGAGCACACGCACGTGAACCGCGTGATGTTCGGCACGGACCGGCGCTGTCCGGGAGCTCGGCCAGCGGTGTCTCGAACGGCGATGCATCGCGCTCGATGTGCACGGATGTATCGCTCGAGCGCGACTCGATCGCGACGCCGGGGGAGTCGAGCGAGGCGCGCCGAGCGCGTCGCGTGGAGCGCGCGGAGGCGAGGGCGCGGCCAGGATGCTGGGGCGCCGGGGGAGAGGTGCGCAAACACCGGACGTCGGATCATGCGCGCCCGAGGTGCAGACTGCTGTCTTGAACCGACTGCCGCCAGATCGCGCGACACACCCATGAACCTGGCATGCAAGCGCATCGCGTCGCGCAGGCGCGCCCTGCCGATCGACCGGTCTCGCCCTGTGGTCTGCAGCGCCGCCGCGTGGCCTCTCTCGGCACGGTCGGGCTCCTCGTGTTGAGCGGCGCCTCTACCGGCGCCGCCGCGGCCCGCGCCGATCCTGCGCATCCAGCGGATCCCATGGCGCTCGCGGGCGCACAGCCCGCGCGGCCGTCGCTGCCACCCGCGCCGCCTGCGCAGCCGCCTGCTGCGCCGGAGCGGCCCGCCGCAGCGGCGCCCCGGACGCAACCGAGGGCGGCCGCCAACTTCAGCACGTTCCTCGAGCTCCGGAACGATTACTCGCAAAGCAAGACCAGCTTCTTCAACGCGGCGGTGCTCCGGGGGGACTACGCCTTTACGAGGACGTTCTCGCTGCGCGCAGATCTGCCGCTCGCGTACGCGGGTGACATCGAGGGCCAGCGCGACGTGGGGCTCGGCGACGTCCTGATCCGGCCGCTCGTCCGCGTGGTCGGCACGCCGCGGTTCGCGCTGGTCCTCGGCACGGATCTCGTCCTCGACTCGGCGACGAAGCGCGCGCTCGGCTCGGGAAAGAACCAGGTGGCGCCCCTCGTCCAGGCGTACGTCCGCGTGGCGCGGCCCGCGCGGCTCGGGGCCCAGCTGCAGCACTCTGTGTCGTTCGGCGGTGACCCGGGGCGGAACGCCATCCAGAAGTCGACGATAAGGGAATTCGCCATCATCGAGCTGCCGCGCGGGTTCTGGGTGAGCCCGGACCAGGCGTTCTCGATCGACCACCGCGGCGCGCACCGCGTCGTGTCGACGAGCGTGCTGGAGGTCGGCGCAGAGCTCAGCGAACGGGTGCAGGTATACCTCGATCCCGGCATCCAGGTCGACGACCGGGGGGCGGTCGACTGGCTGGTGACCGGGGCGGTGCGCTGGGCCTTCCCGCAGCGAGCGCGGGAGCGCGCGGTCGCCGCCGCGCCGGTGCAGCGCGCGGGCGCGGGGCAGGCCACGGGCGCGGTGCAGGCTGCGGGCGCGGTGCAGGCTGCGGGCGCTGGGCAGGCTGCGGGCGCGGCGCAGGCCGCGGAGGAGTAGGCGGCCAGCGCCCCCGGCGCCCAGGAGGACGCTCGGCGAGGGCCGCGCGCGTCTCGCGCCCGGGATGGGGCGGGGGCGATCGACGGACCCGGGGTGGCGGACCCTTGACCTGGGTCGTCGTCCCGAGCCTGATCCTCGCCGCACGCATGCTGTCACGAGATCCGCTGCTCCTGCTCTCCGCGACCCGGCTCGCTGCGCTGATCCGCGAACGAGCCGTGACGTCGGCCGAGGTCGTGGAGGCCCATATCCGGCACATCGAGCGCGTGAACCCGACGCTCAACGCGATGGTGGCGGACCGGTTCGAGGCCGCCCGCGCCGAGGCGCGCGCGGTCGACGCGCTCCTCGATGAGGGCGGGGCCGCGGGCGCGCCGCCGTTCCTCGGCGTCCCGTGCTCCATCAAGGAGAGCTTCGCCGTCGCCGGCATGCCGAACTCCGCGGGGCTCGTCGCCCGCGCCGACGTGCGCGCGGAGGAGGACGCCGTGACGGTCACGCGCCTGCGCGCCGCAGGCTTCATCCCGCTCGGCGTCACCAATGTGTCGGAGCTCTGCATGTGGATGGAGACGAACAACCGGCTCTACGGCCGGACGAACAACCCCTACGACCCGGCGCGCACCGCGGGCGGCAGCTCGGGCGGCGAGGCCGCGGTGATCGGCGCGGGCGGCGCGCCGGTCGGCCTCGGCTCGGACATCGGCGGATCCATCCGCATGCCGGCGTTCTTCAACGGCGTCTTCGGCCACAAGCCGACCGGCGGGCTCGTGCCGACCACGGGCCAGTTCCCGCTGCCGGGCGAGCGGGGGCTCCGCTTCATGACGACGGGCCCGATCGCGCGGCGCGCCGAGGATCTCATGCCGGTGCTCCGCATCCTCGCCGGCCCCGACGCGCGCGATCCGGGCTGTGCGCCGCTGCCGCTCGGCGATCCGGCCTCGGTCGATCTCGGCGCGCTGACGGTGCTCTCCGTCGAGCACGACGGCGTGCGCCGGGTGAGCGCCGATCTCGTGGCCGCGCAGCGGAGGGCGGCGGAGGCGCTCGCCGCCTGCGGGGCGACGGTGGTCGAGGCGAGGATCGACCTCCTCGCGCGGGCGCTCGACATCTGGACGGCGATGGTGGGCACGTCCGGGGGCGTCACGTTCCGGGCGTTGCTCGGTGGTGGCCGCCCGGTCAGCCTGCCGCGTGAGCTCGCCCGCTGGTCGGTCCGCCGCTCGACGCACACGCTGCCCGCGCTGGGGCTCGCGCTGCTGGAGGACGTCGGCGGGCTGCTGCCGGCGCGCGTCGAGCGCGCCCTGGAGCTCGGCAAGGCGCTGCGCGCCGAGCTCGTGTCGCGCATCGGCGAGCAGGGCGTGATGCTCTACCCGTCCTATCCGAGCCCCGCGCCGCGGCACTACGCGCCGCTGCTGCCGCCCTTCCAGTGGACATACACCGCGGTGCTCAACGTCATGGAGATGCCGGCGACGCAGGTGCCGCTGGGCCTCAACGGCGAGGGGCTGCCGCTGGGCGTCCAGGTGGCGGCGATCCACGGCAACGATCACGTGACGATCGCCGTGGCGGAGCACCTGGAGCGCTCGTTCGGCGGCTGGGTGCCGCCGTCGCTCTCGTGGTGCCGGCGCTGACCGTTCCCGCCCGCGGTCGTGGTAT
Organism: Sorangium sp. So ce693; assembly: GCF_051521375.1. Taxonomy (NCBI): domain Bacteria; kingdom Pseudomonadati; phylum Myxococcota; order Polyangiales; family Polyangiaceae; genus Sorangium; species Sorangium sp. So ce693. Next base: position 5,633,816 of record NZ_CP150347.1, on the reverse strand, counting down.
CAAGGCTGCCCCCCATGACCAGCGACCGCGCGTACGACGTGATCGTCTTCGGAGCGACCGGCTTCACCGGTCGCCTCGTCGCCGAGTATCTCGCCACCAAGGGCAAGGACGCCTCCGCCCGTGGCGCAGAAGAGCGGCCCATCCGCTGGGCGATCGCTGGCCGGAGCGCCGGGCGCCTCGCCGAGGTGAAGGCGGCGATGGAGGCGATCGATCCGGCGTGCTCCTCGCTGGGCGTCATCGAGGCGGCGTCGGACGACGCGGCGTCGCTCGAGCGCATGGCTCGCCAGGCGCGCGTCGTCATCACGACGGTCGGTCCTTACACGGCGCTCGGCGAGCCGCTCGTCGAGGCGTGCATCCGCGCGGGCACCGACTACGCGGATCTCACCGGCGAGCCTGGGTTCGTCGACCGCCTCATCGAGCGCCACCACGAGGCCGCCCGCGCGCGGGGCGTGCGGATCGTCAACTGCTGCGGCTTCGACAGCATCCCGCACGACCTCGGGGTGCTCTTCACGGTGACGAAGCTCCCCGCGGGCGAGCCGATCGTTGTGGAGGGCATCGTGCGCGCGCACGGCAGCTTCTCCGGCGGCACCTGGCAGTCGCTGCTCGAGATCATGGCGCACGCCGGCCCCAGGAAGGGCGCCGCGCGCGGCGAGGGCGCGCACGGGGCGCGCAGGGTGCGGGGGCTCAAGGCGCGCATCCGCTACGAGAAGGGGCTGCGCGCATGGCTCTGTCCGATGCCCAGCATCGATCCGCTCGTCGTGCTCCGGAGCGCGCGGGAGCTCGACGCTTACGGCCCCGACTTCCAGTACAGCCACAACGTGCAGGTCAAGTCCGGGCTGCAGCTCGTGATGGGGATCGCCGGCTTCGGCGCGGTCACGGCGCTGGCCAAGGTGGGACCGACGCGGGAGCTGCTCCGCAAGGTGCGGAGTCCTGGGGAGGGGCCGAGCGCGGAGGAGCGGGCGCGCAGCTGGTTCCAGGTGACCTTCCAGGGGAAGAGCGCGTCGCGCAAGGTGGTGACGCGCGTGAGCGGCGGCGATCCGGGGTACTCGGAGACGGCCAAGATGGTGGCGGAGTCGGCGCTTTGCATGGCGTTTGACCGCGAGCGGCTGCCGGCGCGCGCCGGGGTCATCACGCCGGCCGTCGCGATGGGGGAGCGGCTCATCGAGCGGCTTCAGGCGGCGGGGATCCGGTTCGAGCTGCTCGAGGGGTGAGCTGCAGCGGCTGACGGCCGGCGCGGTTTGGTACAATCGCCCCGTGGACCGCGAGGCGTGGATCTTCGGTTACGGTTCGTTGATCTGGCGGCCTGCCTTCCGCTTCGAGCGGATGGTGCCAGGGTACATCACGGGGTGGGCCCGCCGCTTCTGGCAGGGGTCCACAGACCATCGGGGCGTCCCCGGGGCGCCCGGGCGGGTGGTCACGCTCATCCCGTCGCCTGGCGCCCTCTGCTGGGGGATGGCCTATCGCGTTGGCGAGGCCGAGCTCGACGAGGTGCTCCGCGCGCTGGACCACCGCGAGAAGGGCGGATATGCGCGCCACGACGTGCCGCTCCACCTTGCGGATGGGGCGGCGGTGCGCGCGGAGATCACGGCCCGGTCGGCCATCGTGTACCTGGCCACGCCGGATAACCCCGATTACCTGGGCGCTGCGCCGCTCCCCGAGATCGCCGCGCAGGTGCTCGCGTCGCACGGCCCGAGCGGCTCGAACGTCGAGTACGTCCTGCGGCTCGCCGACGCGCTCGTGGCGATGGGCGCGCACGACGAGCACGTGAACGAGCTAGCGGCCCTCGTCGGCCACCGAGCTCCCCGTCCGGTCGACCCGAGGACCACTGTCGGCCCCTCGTGTGGCGGTCGCGCGGCGGGGGCTGCGGACGGGCCGCCGACCGAGCTCGGCACCCGGTCGACCTCTAGTTGACCTCGCTGCTCCCGTTCCCGCCGGCGTGATCCGCGACCCCGTTGGTCCCGTCCGCGCCGGCCGCCGGCGGCGTCGACCCGCCCTCCTCGGCCTCGGCCGCTTCCGCTTCCGCCGCGAAGGCCTCGACGGCGACGACCCGCTCGTCCTGGCCGACGTGCATGATCCGCACGCCCTGCGCGTTGCGCCCCGTCTCGCGGATCTCGCTCGTCTTGGTGCGTATCATCTGCCCGCGATCGGTCACGATCAGCACCTCGTCGCTCGGGCTCACCATGGCGACGCCCACGACCGGCCCGTTCCGCTCGCTCGCGTCGATCAGGATCACGCCCTTGCCGCCGCGGCTCTGGAGCCGGAACTCCTCGAGCGGCGTCTGCTTGCCGTACCCGCGCTCGCAGACCGCGAGCACCCGGTCGCGCCCGTCGCCGCTCACGCCGAGGCCGACCACCACGTCGCCCTCGTCGAGCTCGATGCCCTTCACGCCCATCGTCGCGCGGCCCGTCGGGCGCACCTGGTCCTCGGGGAAGCGGATGCTCATCCCGCTCCGCGTCGCGATCACGAGCTCGCGCTTGCCGTCGGTGAGCGCCGCCGTGAAGAGCTGATCGCCCTCCTCGATCCGCACGCCGATGATCCCCTTGTCCCGGTAGTTCTCGTACTCGTTGAGCGCCGTCTTCTTGATCTGCCCGCGGCGGGTCAGCGTCACCACGAACGTCTCGCCGTCGAAGCTCGGCACCGGCGTGATCGCCGCGACCTTCTCCCCCGGCTCCATCCCGACGAAGTTCACGATCGCCCGGCCCTTCGCGTTCCGCGGCGCCTGCGGGATCTCGTAGACCTTCTTGACGAAGACCTTGCCCTTGTCGCTGAAGAAGAAGACGTACGAGTGCGTCGACGCCACGAAGAGCTGGCTCACCCAGTCCTCCTCGCGCGCCTCCATCCCCACCATCCCCTTGCCGCCGCGGCGCTGCGCCCGGTACGTCGAGGTCGGCGTCCGCTTCAGGTAGCCGGCGTGCGAGATGGTCACGACCATGTCCTCTTCCTGGATCAGGTCCTCCATCTGGATCTCGGCCTCGGCCGGCACGATCTCGGTGCGCCGCTTGTCGCCGAAGCGCTCCTTGATCTCCTCGAGCTCCATCACGATCACGTTCATGAGCAGCCCCATGTCGGCCAGGATCGCCCGGAGCCGCTCGATGGTCTGCGACAGCTCGCCGTACTCCTTCGCGAGCTTCTCCCGCTCGAGGCCGGTCAGGCGCGACAGCCGCATCTCGAGGATCGCCTTGGCCTGCCGCTCCGACAGGAAGTAGTCGCCGCGCGTGTCGGCCTCGGCGCACTCGGGCTCCGGCCGGCCGGCGCGCCGGAGGAACTCGCCGAGCCCCCGGAGCGGCAGCTTCTGCAGGTTCTCCCGCGCGTCGTCCGGATCGCTCGAGGCCCGGATCGTCGCGACGATGCGATCGATGTCGCTCGTCGCCATCCCGAGCCCCTCGATGAGCTCGCGCTGCGCCTCGGCCTGCCGGAGCTCGAACCGACAGCGCCGCGTCACGACCTCGCGCCGGTGCTCGATGAAGTGCGAGAGCGTGTCCTTCAGGCTCAGCACCGCGGGGCGCCCGTTCGCGATCGACAGGTTGATGACCCCGAACGTCGCCTGGAGGTCCGTCAGCCGGTAGAGCTGGTTGACGACCACCTGCGGGAAGATGTCCTTCTTCAGCTCGATGACGATCCGCATCCCCTCGCGATCGCTCTCGTCGCGCACCTCGCTGATCCCCTCGATGCGCTTCTCCTTCATGCACTCGGCGATCTTCGCGACCAGCCGGGCCTTGTTCACCTGGTAGGGGATCTCGGTGAAGACGATCTGCTCGCGGTCGCCCTTCATCGTCTTCTCGACCTGGTGGCGCCCGCGCATCGTGATCGAGCCACGGCCGGTCGTGTACGCCTGCACGATGCCGCTCTTGCCGTAGATGAGGCCGCCGGTCGGGAAATCGGGGCCCGGGACGAGGTGGAGCAGCTCCTCCAGGGTGATGTCGGGGTTGCGGATGATGGCGATCGTCGCGTCGATGATCTCGCCGAGGTTGTGCGGCGGGATGTTCGTCGCCATGCCGACGGCGATGCCGCCGGAGCCGTTCACCAGGAGCTGCGGGAACTTCGCCGGAAGGACGCTCGGCTCGAGCTCCGAGTCGTCGTAGTTCGGGACGAAGTCGACCGTGTCCTTGTCGAGATCGGCGAGCAGCTCGACGGCCATCCGCGACAGGCGCGACTCCGTGTACCGCATGGCCGCGGGCGAGTCGCCGTCGACCGATCCGTAGTTGCCCTGCCCGTCGATGAGCGGGTAGCGCAGGCTGAAGGTCTGCCCCATCCGGACGAGCGCGTCGTAGACCGCGAGATCGCCGTGCGGGTGGTACTTGCCGAGGACGTCTCCGACGACGCGCGCGCACTTCTTGTGCGAGCCGGTGGGGCCGATCTTCTGCTCGTTCATCGAGTAGAGGATCCGGCGGTGCACCGGCTTCAGGCCGTCGCGCACGTCCGGGATCGCGCGGCCGATGATCACGCTCATCGCGTAGTCGAGGTAGCTCGTCCGGAGCTCGTCCTGGATGCTGACCGGAACCTTCTGCTGGATGTTCGACGTCTCTTCCATGGGGGACCTGCACCCGAGGCGCGGGGGGCGGGCGCGGCGCGCGCTCGGCCCCCGTCGTAGAGGCCCATCCCAGCGCGGATCGAGCGTCGAGCGGAGCGGCGGAAGCGGCCCTGGCCTCGATCGACGAGCGACGAGGTGGAGCCCGGCCTTCGCCGCGCGCCCTATGACCCACGCTGTTCAGGGGATGCGACGGATGCGTTCAGGTACTCCAAGGGGCAGGCTGGCGCAAAGGGTTTGCCGGCCTCAGAGGGCGTTCCTCCCCGCGCGCGGCGGGCGCGGATCACGGCCTGCCGCCGGCTCCTCGGCGGACGCTGCGAGGCGCCGTCGAGGGCGCATCAGGGGTGCCGGACAGCGCGGCTGGAGCGTCCTGGGCGGGGGCGCTGGACAGCGCGGCGGGAGCTTGAGGCGGCGCAACGGGGGCGCCGGAAGGGTCAGGGCTCGAAGCGGGTGGGCGGGGCGCACGTCCGGACGACGATTTCTACGTCCTTCTCCGCCACGATCGATCCGGCGCTGTCCGGGGCGTCGGGGTCGGGGCCGGGGCACTCCCACGTCCAGATCGGGTCGGCCTTGTCGCCGTTGGGGAGCAGCATTTCGGGGTTCCCGGAGGTCTCGCCACCTTCGGGCGTGAGCTCGTCGGCGAGCTCCCCCCCGTAGCCGTCGATCCTGACCGTGTACTTGTGCCCCTCGACGACGGAGGTGAACGACACGCTCCACGCACAGGAGACTGGCGGCGACGAGGCGAGGGGGGACGGCCCGCCCTCCGCGCTGTTGTCGGTGAGCGTGGCGACGTAGCTGCGGATGGCCTCCGGCTCGTCCGAGCCCGAGCACTGGACGTCGCCAAGGAAGGCGAGCGGGTCGATGGTCACCGACGTCCCGAGCTGCAGGTCGTCGTCGCTGTTGGACCCGTCAGCGCAGGCCGTGAGCGCGAGCACGGCGAGCGCCAGGGCGCACCGGCCAGCCCGGGGTCGCGGGGAGCGCCCGCGCGCGCGATCCGCTGCGAACAAGGTTCCGAAACCAGCTCGAGCTCGGCCCATCGGCAGGGGGCACTAGTCCAAGCCGGGGAACGGCGCCACATGAAACGCGGCCCCGCTGCGCGGGCGCCGCGCCCGGCGCGGCGCGCGGCCGAGCGAGGCCCGCGGGAGGAGGCGCCGGGGACGACGGCGCTCGCGGGCGAGCTGGCGGATGCGCCGCCCGCGCGGGGCGGCGCCGCGGCTGCGCCTGGACGCCGGGGGCCTGGCCGCCGCAAGGCTTGAAATGAGCTCGCGGAAGCAGCGGGCGCCCTCTACGGGAATCGACCCCGCAGCGCCTCTTCACGTCGAATCTCGATGACGAGAGGCCGATTCATCCGGAGCAGCGCGACCGTGGCGCGGCCTGTCGGTGTTTTTCCGGCGATCAGCAGATCGCTCGTGACGTCGAAGTGGTCTTCCCAGCGACCCCAGCGAGGGTGGAAGAGGCTCGCGTGGTCGCCCGTGGTCGGATCCTCTCCATGGGTCCGCGCTCCCTTGCGCAGGGAGCACGACACACAGGCGAGCGCCAGGTTCTCCGGGGTGGTCAGGCCACCTGCGTGCCGCGGCTGGATGTGATCGACATGGAACGCGGCCTCCTGGCTGACCTGGGAGAGCCGGCAATACTCGCATCGATCGGCGGCACGCTTGCGGACGCGACGCTGGAGCGCCGCGGGCACGCTGTCGCGGCTCATCGCGTCAGCGCAGGCTCCTTCCGCGATGCGCGGAGGCGCAGCAAGCTGAGCAGCTCGGCGAGATCGACGAGCCCCTCGGCTTCGATGGCCTCATCCGCCGACAGCTTCTCCCCGCGGTCCTGCTTGTCCAGGAGCGCCTGCAGCCTGCGATCGACCCCCGCCGGGAGGCGGAGCTGTGCGAGATCGGAAGGGAGCTCCACATCGACGTGGACTGTTGCCGGCGTAGCCATGGTCGAACTCCTCCCTGAACCTAGCAGGTTGGTGCGGGGTGGGCGATCAGCCTGAGAGCGGTCCGAGGGAGCTTCCCGCAGCGGTATCAGGGCCCGCTGGAGCCACCGCTGCCGCCGCCGGAGCCGCCGCTGCCCGCGCTGCCGCCGCCGGAGCCACCGTCGCCTGCGCCGTCAGAGCCACCGTTGCCGGCGCTGTCGCCGCCGGAGGCGCCGCTGCCCGCACTGCCAGAGCCGCCGCTGCCCGCACTGCCAGAGCCCCCGCTGCCCGCACTGCCAGAGCCCCCGCTGCCGATGCCTGCGCCGCCGCCGTTCGGGGCGGCGACGAACGCGCAGGCCTCGAGCGCCTCCGCCTGCGCGGTGATCACCACGCAGGGGCTGATCGCGGGGTCGATCCCCTCGGCGAGCGGCGCCGCGGAGCACTCCGCCATGGACGCGACCTTGGCGCTGGCGCAGGCGCGCGCCTCGCCGACGGCGGCGACGCAGGCATCGACCTGGGCGGTCGTCGGCTCTGCCGCGGCCTGGCCGCCGCCGGCGCCGCTCTCGATGCCGTGCAGGCACTGGTCCCAGTAGAACTCGACGCAGGTGTTCACCCGCTCTTCGGCGTCCCCAGAGCCGATCCACTCCGGGCACATGGCAGCCGCCTCGCACCGGGCACGCTCGATGCGCCGGCAAGCGTCGACGCCCACAGCGTCGTTGCCGCAGCTCGGCGCTGTGATGACGGTCACGGCGCCGAGGCCGAGCAACGCGGCCGCGGCCCAGGGCGCGGAGCTCCGCCTCGCGGCGGAGAGGACGGCGAGCGCAGACGAACCCACCCGGCGGAGCTACCACGCGGCCGCCGGAGGCGTCGAGTTTTCAGGCACACCAGCTGCCCACCCCACCTCGGGGGCGCGAACGGCGACCGGACAGGGCCCGGTCCGATCTATGCTCCAAGGGCCGCGATCACCCCATGGATCCGCCGAGCCTCGCGCAGCTCCGACCCGACACGCCTTTCCATGGGCGGTACCGCGTCGTGCGCCCCATCAAGACGGGCGGAATGGGGGCGGTGTACGAGGTCGTGGACGAGGTCACGGACCGCCGCCGAGCGCTCAAGGTGATGCTCCCCGGCTCCATCCAGGACCCGGCCCAGCGCGCCCGGTTCGCCCAGGAAGCCAAGATCACGGGCGCGATCGAGAGCGATCACATCGTCCACATCTCCGATGCCGGCATCGACGCCGACTCGGGGATGCCCTTCCTCGTCATGGATCTGCTCCAGGGCGAGGAGCTCGCGAGCCTGTCCGCGCGCCGCGGCCCGCTGCCGCCGGCCGAGGTGGTCCTCTACCTGGGCCAGGTCGCGCGCGCGCTCGACAAGATGCACGCGGCCGCCATCATCCACCGGGATCTCAAGCCGGCGAACCTCTTTCTGACGAGGCGGGACGACGGCTCCCCTTGCGTGAAGGTCCTGGATTTCGGGCTGGCGAAGGTCGTGGCGCACCGCAGCGTGGCGGACCGCACGGCGATGGTCGGGACGCCCCTCTACATGGCGCCCGAGCAGATCCGCGGCGACGTCGCCGTCGGGCCGAAGACCGACATCCATGCGCTCGCGCACGTCGCCTTCGCCCTGCTCGTGGGCAGCCCGTACTGGCTGACCGAGGCCAACGTCCTGCCGTCGGTCTACGCGCTCCTCCAGCGGATGGTGGCGGGGCTGCCCGAGCCGCCGAGCGTCCGCGCCGCGCGGCGCCGCAGCAGCATCCGGCTGCCGCCCGCCTTCGACGCGTGGTTCCAGCAGGCGACCGCGATCGACCCGAAGGACCGCTTCGAGCGCGCGACGGCGGCCGTCACGCTGATGGCGGAGGCGCTCGGCGCGCCCGCCCCGTCGACCCCGCCCCCCGCGCCCGATCGGCCCACGAACCCGCCGCCGTCGTCCCGCCGCGGGGTCGAGAGCCGCGGGGGCGAGACGGACGACCGGCGCGCCGGCGACGACCGGCGCGCCAGCTCGCCGTCGGACCCGGGGCCCAAGCCTCCGGAGCCTGGGCCCAAGGCCGGCGAGTCACGCCACCGCGACGAGGACCTCGCCGCGGTCGTCCACGAGGAGCGGCTCCGGGCTTTCCTGAAGAAAGAGGTGCAGCGCGCCAAGGAGCAGCGGACGAGGAGGCTCTCGCTGCTGCTGCTCAGCGTGGAGGGGCTCCAGGGCGTCGAGGAGACGCAGGGCCGCGCGGGGGTCGATCGCATCCTCGGCGACCTCGCGCGCATCGTCAGGATCTATGTGCCGGAAGGCGGGCTGCTGGGGCGCTACCGCCGCGACACCCTCGCGATCGTCTGCCCAGGGATCGGCCGGACCCGGTCGTCCGCGTTCGCGAAGGTGCTCGGCGAGAAGGTGCGCCAGCACCGCTTCCGGCGCGCAGCCACGACGCCCTTCCGGATGACCCTCCGCATCGGCGTCGCGCACCTCGAGGAGGGGGACGCGACGGGGCACGAGCTGCTCGAGCGCGCGGCGCGGGGGCTGCCCGAGCGGGGGGAGTGAGCCGAACCAGGGATGGGGCCGATGGCCGCGATCTCCGCTGGCGTCGTCGCACGGCTGCGCGGTCGCGCCGTAGCGACCTCGATTTCTTGAACGTTCCCCGTGAAGGGGCGATCCTCGCGGCCATGGCGTCTGCCATGATCCTCGCGGCGGGGCTCGGGACCCGGCTCCGCCCGCTCACGGACGAGATGCCGAAGCCGCTCCTGTGGCTCGGCGATCGGCCGCTCATCGCGCACATCGCCGAGCGGCTCGTCGCGGGCGGCGTCGTTCGCGTCGCGGTGAACAAGTCCCACCTCGCGGAGCGATTCTCGCGCGATCTGCTCGCGGCGTTCCCGGCGCCCGTCGAGGTCCTGCACGAGCCGGAGCCCCTCGGCACCGCCGGGGGCCTCGCGAACGCGGCGGGCGCGCTCGGCGAGGGTGACGTGGTCCTCTGGAACGGCGACATCCTGATCGATCTCGACGTGGCGGCGCTCTCGGCGGCGCACGCGGCGCACGGCCGGCACGGCGCGGGGGCGACGCTCGCGGTCGCGCCGCGGCCGGTCGGGGAGGGGACGATCGGCGTCGGCGCGCGGGGCGAGGTGGTGCGGCTCCGCGGCGAGCGCTTCGGCGACGAGGTCGCGGGCGGCGATTTCGTGGGCGTGCACGTGACCGGCGGGGCGCTCCGGCGAAGGCTGCCGCCGCGCGGGTGCATGGTGGGGGACGTGTACCTGCCGTGGCTGCGCGAGGGGCGCTCGCTCGCGACGTTCGCGGCGCCCGCCGTGTGGCACGACATCGGAACGCTGGCCGCGTACCTGGCGGCGAGCGCGCACTGGCTCTCGCAGCGCGGCCTGGGGAGCTACGTCGGCCCGGGGGCGTCCGTCGCCGAGGGCGTGGACGTGGCGGGCAGCGTGGTCGGCGCGGGGGCGCGGGTCGAGGGGGCCGGCGCGCTGCGCGGGTGCGTGGTCTGGCCGGGCGCGCAGGTGGTCCTCGGCGCCGGCGCCCCGCTCGAGCGCGCGGTGGTCACGGCGAAGGGGACGGTCGCGCGCGCGGCGGCGTGACCGCCGCGCGCGGCTCACTTCCCGAGGTCGGCGAGCGCGGCCTTCGCGGCGTTGTGCCCCGCCGCGCCGATGACCGACCCGGCCGGGTGCGTCCCCGCGCTGCACGAGTAGAGCCCGGCCAGCCCGAACCGGTAGGGCACGCGATCGGCGAAGCCGAAGCTGTTGTCGATGTGGTGGATGTGCCCCTTCGTGATCCCGAAGTGCCGCTCGATGTCCGGCGGCGCCAGCGTGAACGTCTCCAGCACGAGGTCGCTCATCCCGGGCGCGAAGCGATCGCAGATCGAGAGGAGGTGCTTCACGTAGCGCGGCGCGGCCTGGTCCCACGTCTCGCCGCCCGCGAGCGCGTAGGGCACCCACTGCACGAAGAGCGCCGCGTTGTGGTGGCCCTCCGCGTCGCGCAGGCTCGGGTCGATCGGGGTGTGGAAGTACCACTCGATCGCGGGGAACTCCGGGAGGCGCCCGCTCATCGCGTCGCGGTGGGCCTGCCGCAGCGTGTCCATCACGACGTCCTCGTCCGGCAGGAGGTGGATGGTCGGCCCGAACTGCCCGCGGTCCTCCGGCAGGCACGTGAACGTGGGCAGGCCGGTCAGCGCCATGTTGACCTTGAGCGTCGAGCCGTCCTTCGCGAGGGCGTCGAGCCGCCCCGAGAGCGAGGCCCCGATCGCCGCCTCGCCGGCGAGCGCGCGGGTGCGGTACGGATCGGCGTTCGAGACGACCACCTTCGCGGCGATGCGCGCGCCGTCCTCGAGGAGCACGCCGGAGACGGCGCCCCCGGACGACTCGATCCGCGCGACGCGGGCGCCGGTGACGATCGTCGCGCCCTCGGCCCTCGCCTTCTCGGCGAAGAGGCGGGAGATCGTGCCCATCCCGCCCTCGACGATCATCCAGGTCCCGTCGGCGCCGGGGAGGCGGCACATGTTGTGGATGAGGAAGTTCATGCCGGTGCCGGGCGATTCGAAGCCGCCCGCGAGCCCCGAGAAGGCGTCGGTCACGGCGTACATCGCCTGGAGGAGGTCGCTCTTCCAGCCGAACCGCGCGAGGTAGTCGGAGATCGTGCCCCGGCAGAGCGCCACGAACGTCTGCCGGAGGGCGGGCCGCACGTAGCGCTCCGCCGTCTCCTCGATGGAGAGCGGCTCCTCGAGCCACGTCGGGGCGATGTCGTCCCGGAGCGCGGCGAGCTCGGCCTGGAGCGCGCTGTTCGCGTCCCAGTCCGCCTGGGAGAAGAACTCCAGGAACTGCCGCTTCATCGCGGCCTGATCCGAGCCGAACAGCAGGTAGCGCCGGTCCGTGGTCGGGAGGAAATAGTGCGGATCGCGCCGCCGCAGGGGGAGGGTGACGCCGACCTCGCGGAGCAGCTCGGGGGGGGCGAGCCCGAGCAGGTAGGCGCCGCTCGATACGCCGAGGCCCGGCGCGTTCCGGAAGGGGTGCTCGGTCTTCACCGCGCCGCCGACCGCGTCCTTCTCCTCGAGCACCACCACGTCGAGCCCGCGGCGGGCGAGGAGGACCGCGGCGACGAGACCGTTGTGGCCGGCGCCGACGATGACCACATCGGCGCGGGCCGGAGCTTCACTGCGTTTCACTGGGCACCTCCAAGCGCTGTGCGCGTCCTCTGCCGCGGCCGGCGCGCCGGCGCTTGGGCCGTGGCGCACGAGGTGTTGCACGGATGGTGCGGCGAGGAGAGCCCTTTTCGCGCGCGGTAGCCGGAGGGATGCGCAGCGCCCGCCCCGAGGCCGCCCGCACGGCGACCCTTTCCAGCCTGTCCTCTCCACGGCGCTGGCGCGCGCGTCGCGCCGGCCGGCGCCGTCCTGCGCTGGTCGGGCTCACCCGCCGGCGGTCGTCGTGGGCGCCGTGGGCGCGCGCCACGCGGCGGCGACCTCCTCGGCGACGGCGCGCACGGTCAGGGGCGCCGAGCCCTCGGCCTTGTTGTTCACGAGCGTGAAGCTCTCGATGCGCAGCGCCGCGGCCTCGCACAGGATCCGCGCGACCTCCGCGCGCATCTCGGGATCCGGCTCGACCACCCGGTTGAACGGGTGGAACCGGCGCTTCTCCGCCTCGTAGCGGCGGCCAGGCTTGAGCGAGAGCCGGACGACCGCGAACGGGGCGTTCGAGACGGGCACAACCTCCGCCTGGGCCCCCGGAGACGGCATGTTGCGCCAGTAGCTGTAGGCGTGGGCGACGCCGCGGGCGCCGAGGATCTCCCGGTACTCGCCGGTGAAATACGCGCGCTCCCTGAGCTCGACCGCGCAGGAGAGCTCGCGCGGCAGCGCGCCGAGGAACGCGTCGAGCCGCTCGAAGAACGCGCGAGGCGGGAGCCGGTGGGGCGGGCCGACCGGGGGCAGCTCGAGCAGCACCGGCCCCGCGTGCGCCCGGAAGACCGTGAGCAGCGGCGCGGCGACGCGCGAGAGGAAGAGCGGCACCGAGAGGAAATCCGGGTTCGGCTCGAGGCGAGCGGGGCCCGCGCTGCGCCCCTCGTCCTCGCCCGGCGGGGTCTGCGATCGCTCCATCGTCTGGGACACGACCGCATGCAGCGCCTTCGACACGCAGCGGAAGCCGTCCGGCAGCTGCGCTCCGTAACGGCGGAAGTCGCTGTCGGGGACGGGGGCGTAGAAGCTGCGGTCGATCCCGACCGTCGTGAGCAGCGGGTGCCGGGCGTACTCGGCGAGGCCGTCGCGCGCGAGCTCCTCCGTGCTCTGCCGCGCGGCGTAGACGAGGCCCTGCCAGCCGGGGAAGCTCCACGAGCTCGTGCCGAGGTGGAGCCCCGGCGGCAGCCGCGCCGCCAGGCGGGCGGCGTCGTCGTAGACCGCCGCCATCGCGTCGCGCTCGCGCGCCGCCTCGACAGCGGCGGGCTCCGGCGCTGGACCGAACAGCGAGAGCTGCGACGGGTCGGCGCCACGGCGCCCAGGGGAGCGGCTCACCCGGTCGAGTCTACTGCTTCCGGCGCGCTCCGCGACAATCGGCCACGCGGGCGGGGAGGGCCGCTGCGCTGGCCAGCGCGGCAGGGGGGCGGGCGGCGCGCCGGGCGCCGAGCGGCAGCGCCGGCCTGCGCCGGTGGCGCACGCGCTTCCAAGGGGAGCATCCGGGCGGTGTGGGGTACAAACACGTGGCGTGCTGCGCCGCTTCGCCCTCGTCCTGCGCGTCCTGGTCTCGACGGCCGGGAAGGACGCCTTCGCGCGCGCCATGCCGCTGTACATGGGCATGGGCCTCGTCGCGGCGGTCGTGTTCGGCGGCAACGGGATGCACCCCTCGCAGCTCACGGGCCTCGCGGGCGAGTCGCCCCTGTTCCGGGTCGCGCTGTGGGGAGCGTGGTTGCTCGTCGGGACGCCGGCGGCGCGCGCGCTGCTCCGGGCGCCGGCGACGTTCTTTCTCCGCGCGCTGCCGGTCCCGCGCCGCGAGCTGCTCTCGGCTCATGCGCTGCTCCTCGCCGTCGCCGAGCTCCCGTGGGCGGCGCTCTGGGCGGTCGGCGCCGGCGCGCTCGCCGGCTGCGCCGCTTGCGCCGCGGCGCTGGCGGCGCGCTGCATGCTCCTGGCCCGGCCGCGCGGGGCGCGCGAGCTCTCGGCGCTCGCGCTGCTCGCGGGCGCCATCGCGCTCGGGGCCCCGGCGTCGGTCCTGCTTGCCTGCGCCGCGCCCGCGCTCGCCGTCGGGCTGCGCGCGGCCGTCGTCCGCGCGCCGGAGGTCGCTGCCGGCCGCGAGCGCTCGATGATCCCATCGGCGGCGCCCGCGCTCGTCGCGCTCTCGTTCGCCTACCTGGCGGCGCTCCTCCGCGGCCACCGCGCGGTGCTCGTGCGGGGCCTCGCGCTCGCCGCGATCGGCGCGCTCGCCGCGGCGGCCTGGGCCCGGAACAGCGGGCGGCTCGGGGGCGAGCCGCTCGCGGCGGCGTCGCTCGTCGCGCTCGCGCCGGTCGCGCTCTGCGCGGGCGCTGGCCTCTCCGGTCCGGTCCTGCGCGAGGAGCGGCGGCTCGCGTGGCTCCTCGACGCGTGCGGCGCGGCGGCCGGGCTCCGCGCGGGCGCCGTCGCCGCGGCGGTGGCCGCGCCGCTCGCGGCGCTCGCGCTTGGACATGGCGCGGTGGTCGGCGCGCTCACCGGCGCGGCGCCGTCGCTGGCGCTGCGCCTGGTCGGCGGCGCGGGGCTCGCGGGGCTGCTCCTCGCCGCGATCGCGCTCGGCTGCGTCCGGTGGTCCGTTCGGCAAGACGGCCGCGACAGCAGCCGGGTGCTGCTCTCGGTGCTCGCCGCGATCGCGGCCTCGATCGCGGCCGCGTGGACGCTGGGCGAGCTCGCGCTCGCGGCCTTCGCCCCGGCGGCCGCGCTGCTCGCGGGGCCCGTCGGGGCGCGCTGGATCTCGCCGCGCCGCGGGCGCGGTGCGGCGGCAGGAGAGGGGAGGGCGCTGTGACGCTGGAGGCGACGGGGATCCACAAGCGGCTCTCGGGCAGGGACGTGCTCTCGGGCGTCGACCTCCGCTGCGGACCTTCGGAGGTGGCGGTCGTGATGGGCGAGAACGGCGCCGGCAAATCGACCTTGCTGCGGGTCGTCGTCGGGTTGCTGGAGCCCGATCGCGGCGCCGTGACGCTCTCGGGGGAGGCGGTCCACGGCGCCGCGGCCTCGGCGCGGCGCTGGCTCGGCTACGCGCCCGACGCGACCGAGGCGCTGCCCGATCTCCAGGTCGCGGAGCTCTGCGCCCTCGTGCGCGCCCTCAAGCAGGCGCCGCCGCTCGACGGCGCGTGGCGCGCGTGGATCGAGCGGCTCGGCGCGGCCGCCTTCTACCGGCAGCGGCTCTCCGGGCTGTCGTTCGGTCAGCGCAAGCGCGCGCTCCTGCTCGCTGCGCTGGTGGGCGATCCTTGGCTGCTCGTGATCGACGAGCCGACCAACGGGCTGGACGTCGAGGGGGCGCGCACGGTGCTGGAGCTCATCGAGCAGCGCCGCGCGGAGGGGAAGGCGACGCTCCTCACGACGAACGACGCGGCCTTCGCGGCGGCGATCGGGGGGCACGTGCGCCGGCTGAACGGAGGGCGGCTCAGCGAGGAGTAGGGGGCGGGCGCCTCGGTCTGCGGGGCGACGCGCCCCCGGACGCGGCCTACGGGCTGGGCTGCCCCTCGCCGCGGTCCGAAGGGCGCGGCAGCAGCCGCAGCACCCGCGTCTCGCGCTGCTCGCGCCCTTCGAGGTCGAGCGGCGTGGGGACGAGGTACCGCGCGAGCTCCTCGATCGCCTCGGAGGGGCAATAGGCGCGGCCGGGATCGGCGACGATCACCGCGGTGGCGCCCGCGGCCTTCTGGCGCAGCCACGGGAGCACGCGGTCGACCATCGCGCGCTCGTAGCAGACGTCGCCCGCCACGATCACGTCCCACGCCGCCGTCGCGGCGCTCGCCGTGAGATCCTCGGTGATCACGTCGACGGTGACGCCGTTCAGGGCCGCGTTCAGCCGGAGCGCCGCCGCGGCGAACGGATCGATGTCGGCGGCGCTCACGCGCCCCGCACCGGCGAGCACCGCGGCGATCGCGACGATGCCGCCGCCGGAGGCGAGGTCGAGGACGCGCTTGCCCGACACCGTCGCGGGATGATCGAGGAGGTACCGCGCGAGCGCCTGCCCGCCCGCCCACGCGAACGCCCAGTACGGCGGCGGCACGCCCGCGCGCGCGAGCGCCGCCTCGGTCGCGTGCCAGAGCGGCGTGACCTCGGTCGCCAGGTGGAGCCTGACCTCGGGGACGAACGGCGGACAGGCGACGGCCGTCTCGCGCGCGACGAACGCCGCGGCGCGCTCGGCGGCGGAGGCGGCCTCCGCGTCGGCGTCGAGCTGCGGCGCGGGCGCGAGCTCCCCCGTCACGGCGGCGCTACCGCTTCGCGACGCGCGCTTCCGCGGCGCGCAGCGTCGTCGCGAGCAGCGAGGCGATCGTCATGGGGCCGACGCCGCCGGGCACCGGCGTGATCCAGGCGGCCCGCTCCCTGGCGGCGTCGAAATCGACGTCGCCCACCAGCTTGCCCGCGTCGTCGCGGTTCATGCCGACGTCGATCACCGTGGCCCCTTCCTTGATCCAGTCGCCGCCGATGAGCTTCGCCTTGCCCGCCGCGGCCACGAGGACGTCGGCCTCGCGGCAGAGCGCCTTCAGATCGCGCGTGCGCTTGTGGGCGATCGCGACCGTCGCGTGCCGCGCGAGCAGCAGCTGCGCCATCGGCCTGCCGACGAGGTTGCTCCGCCCGACCACCACCGCGCGGGCGCCGCCGAGCTCGACGCCCGCCTCCGCGAGCAGGCGCATGCAGCCGACCGGCGTGCACGGCGCGATGGCGCCCGGGCGGCCCATCGCGAGCAGACCCGCGTTCATCGGGTGGAGGCCGTCGACGTCCTTCGCGGGGTCGATGGCGTCGAGCACGGCGTGCGCGCGGATGTGCGCCGGCAGCGGCAGCTGGACGAGGATCCCGTCGACGGTGTCGTCCGCGTCGAGCTCCGCGACGCACGCGAGCAGCTCGGCCTCGGTCGTCGCGGCAGGGAGCGCGCGGAGCCGGCCTCGAATGCCGACCTCGTTCGACATCCTCTCCTTGCTCCGCGTGTGGGTCACGCTGGCCGGGTCCTCACCGACGAGCACCACCTCGAGGCCGGGGGGCCGACCGTGGGCGGCCGCGAAGCGCGCCACCCCCTCCCGCACCTCGTCGCGGACCTTCTGCGCGATCGCCTTGCCGTCCAGGATCTTCGCCGCCATGGCCGCGGAGCTTAGTCCACCCGCGGCCGTCGCGGGGGCGCTGCCCGCAGCGGCCTGTGGCGCGATCGTGAGGACGGCCGGCTCACCGCCTCACGTCACGCCATCTTCCGGTTGACCCGTACGTCCAGCGTCTCTAGCCATGATCTGTGGACGCCCTGCACACCGATCTGTACCAGCTGACCATGGCGGCGGGCTATTTCCACCGCGGCATGGCCTCGCGCGTCGCGACGTGCGAGCTCTTCGTGCGGCGGCTTCCCCGGCACCGGCGCTTCCTCGTCGCGATGGGCCTCGCGCGGGTCGTGCGATACCTCGAGGAGCTCCGCTTCACCGAAGAGCAGATCGCCTACCTGAGCGCGCTGCCCGCCCTCGCGGACGCGATGACGCCGGCGTTCTGCAGCTACCTGCGGGACTTCCGCTTCCACGGCGACGTCTGGGCCATCCCCGAGGGCACCGCGTTCTTCGCGAACGAGCCGGTCCTGCGCGTCACGGCGCCGCTCATCGAGGCGCAGCTCATCGAGACGTTCGCGCTGTCCGCCATCAACCACGCCACCGCGATCGCGTCGAAGGCCGCGCGGATCGTCCTGGCCGCCGGCGACGCGGGGGTCATCGAGTTCGGCACCCGGAGGGCCCACCCGGAGGCGGCGATCGACGCCGCGCGCGCCGCGTACGCGGTCGGCTGCGTCGGCACCTCCAACGTCGAGGCCGGGATGCGCTTCGGCATCCCGGTGCTCGGGACGGCCGCGCACATGTGGACCATGGCCCACCCGACGGAGCAGGCCGCGTTCGAGGCCTACGTCGCCGTCTTCCCGAGCGCGGCGATCCTGCTCATCGACACCTACGACACGCTCGTCGGCGCGGCGCGCGCCGCGGCGATCGCGCGCGACAAGCTGAAGGGGGTCCGGCTCGACTCCGGCGACCTCGGCGCGCTCAGCGTGGCCGTGCGCAGGATCCTCGACGACGCAGGCTGCACGTCGGCGAAGATCGTCGCCTCGGGCGATCTGAACGAGCACCGCATCGCCGAGCTCCGTCGCGCCGGGGCGCCCATCGACCTCTACGGCGTCGGGACGGATCTCGTGACGTCGATCGACGCCCCGGCGCTGGGCGGCGTCTACAAGCTCGTGGAGATCGGCGATGTCGAGCGGGGCGCCGGCGGAGAGCGCACGCCCATCGCGAAGTTCTCGGAAGGGAAGGCGACCCTGCCCGGCGCGCACCAGGTGCACCGCTTCCGCGATCGATCGGGGAAGCTGGCCCGCGACGTGATCGCGCTCGACGGCGAGCCGATGAGCCCCGACGCAGAGCCGCTGCTCGCGCCCGTGATGGCGCGCGGCGCCCGGGTCGCGCCGCGCGAGGGGCTCGACGCCGTCCGGCTGCGCGCGCGCGCGGAGCTCGCCGGGCTCCCGGAGGCGCTCCTCTCCATCGACGACGAGCCCGAGCCGGGTGCGCCCTTCGCGGCCGAGGTGTCGCCGCGGCTCGGCGCGCTCGTGGAGGCGGTGCGCGCCCGCGTCATCTCCGGCGGAGGAAAGCGGTAGCGAGCGAGTCCCTGACGTGCGCGGCCGCGAGGCCGCGCGCTCCCACGACAGGAGAAGAGGACATGGTGAGCGGCAAGGTGACCCGGCAATCTTCGCCCCCGAGGGTGTTCGTCGACGTCGACGTCCAGCGGGACTTTTGCGAGGAGACGGGCGCGCTGTACGTGAAGGGCTCCCCGAACGCGCTGTTCCGGAGGCTCACCGAGCACGCCGTCGCGCGCGGGATCCCCATCGTCGGCTCGGTCGACTCGCACGCGTGGGACGCGTGGGAGTTCGCGTCGAACGACACGCCGGCCCCCGAGGGCAGTAAGCCGGGCTTCCCTGACCACTGCGTGAAGGGGACGCCGGGCTGGCTGAAGGTCGATGGGACGCTGCCGCCGCGCTTCCGCTTCCTCCCGAACGTGGAGCGCGCGCCCATCGACGCGGCGGTTCGCGAGCTGGCCGCGCGCGCGACCCACGCCGTCTACTTCGAGAAGGAGGTCTACAGCCTCTTCGCGAACCCGCTCGCCGAGGGGTTCTTGCGCGAGCTCGCCGCGGCGCTCGGCGGTGCGCCGGAGCTCGTCGTCTACGGCGTGGCGACCGACTACTGCGTCCGCGCCGCCGCCCTCGGCCTCGCCCAGCGCGGCTACCGCACGGCGCTCCTGACCGACGCCGTCGCCGGCATCACCGAGGCCGGGGTCGCCGCCGCGCTCGCCGAGATGCAGGCCGCCGGCGTCACGCTCACGACGTCGTCGGCGCTGCTCTCCTAGGTAGGCGCCGGCGGATCGCGCGGCGAGACCGGCGCGTGGCGCGGCCGGGCGCCCGCCGCGATCGCGTCAGCGGCCTTCCGGCGAGCCGCTCGTGTCCGGGATGCTCGGCTCGCCCTGGGCGCGCAGGGACCCGCAGAGGTCCACGAGCGGCTGCGGCTTGTCGAAGTGCCACCCCTGCGCGTAGTGGATGCCCATCGACGTGAGCAGCTCGGCGATCTCCTGGTTCTCCACCTGCTCGGCGACCGTCTTGATGCCGAGCGTGTCGCCGATGCGGTGCACCGACTCCACGATCGCGCGGTGGAGCGAGTTGTCCTTCAGATCGCGCACGAACATGCCGTCGATCTTGACGTAGTCGACAGGCAGGCTCTCCAGGTAGCCGTACGACGCGTGCCCGCTGCCGAAGTCGTCGATCGCGAACCGGCACCCCATGGCGCCGAGCTCCTGCATGAACCACAGCACCTCGCCGAGGTTGGCGAGCGCCGCCGTCTCGGTGATCTCGAAGCAGATCTTGCTCGGCGGCACCTGCGCCCGGTGCAGCTGCTCGACGAGGAAGTCGAGCAGGCCCTCGCGCAGCAGCGACACGCCCGACAGGTTGATCGAGCACGTGTCGAGGCGCCTCAGCGCGTGCTGCGGCAGCGCGCCGATGAGCCGGAACGCCTGGCGCGCGACGTAGCGATCGATCACGTGGATCAGGCCGCTCTGCTCCGCCGCCTGGATGATGCCGACCGGCGAGTAGAACCGGCCGTCCTCGCCGAGCTGCCGCACGAGCACCTCGAAGTGCGCGCCGCGGGGGGTGTGCGCCGCGCCCGGCTTGATGAGCGGGTGGATGCCCTGCGAGTAGAGCCGGAGCCGCCCCTCGGCGAGGTGGCGCTGCAGGCTCGCGACCCACTGCATCGAGCGCCGGCTCGTCGTCATCTGCTGGTCGTCGAGGTAGACCTGCAGCCTCCCGCGCCCGTTCTCCTTCGCGATCCGGCACGCGTGATCGGCGGCGCCGAGCACGTCGACCGCGCGCTCGAAGTGCGGTGTCAGCACCACGAGCCCGATGCTCGCGCCGATCGAGAACGTCTTCTCCGCCCACCCGAACCGGAACTCGAGCAGGCAGATCTGCAGGTCGCGCGCGATCCGCTCCGCTTCCCGCTCGTTCTTGTCCGCGAGCAAGAGGACGAACTCGTCGCCGCCGATCCGCCCGGCCGCGTCCTTCGGGCCGACGATCTCGTGCACGCGCGTCGCGACCCACTGGAGCAGATCGTCGCCCGCCTCGTGCCCGCACGTGGCGTTCACGAGCCGGAAGCGATCCAGGTCGATGTAGCAGAGCGCGTACGGCGTGTTGTTCGCCCTGCAGTCGTTCAGCGCCTCCTCGATGCGATCGATGATCGCGTACCGGTCGAGGAGCCGCGTCAGCGCGTCGTAGCGGGGCTTGGCCGGGTGGATCGGCAACGGCCCCGGCGCGCCGAGCTCGCGGAAGAGGATGATCTGTCCGGGCGGGGGCGGCGGCGGCCTCGAGTCGCGCTGGCTCTCGCGCGTGGGGCGCCCCGCGAGCGTGCCGATCGTGTGGAGCACGGGGATGACGGAGCCGTCGCGGCGCTCGAGCAGCGCGGTGTACCGCGCGGACGTCGGTCTGCCTGCCGCGGCGGCCTCCGGCGCGCCGAGCGGCGCGCCCGGCGTGCGCAGCGCGCCCTCGTCGATGATCACCGGCGCGAGCGGCGCCACCGGCTCGCGCCGCGGCGTGAGCGCGAGCGGCGGAGCGGCCTTCGCCGGCGCGCCCTCGTCGAACAGCTCGGTCATCTCTCCGACGTCGATGTCCGGATCTCCGCTCGTCGTCCCCGCCGCCGGGATCAGCCGGAGCACGCGATCGAGCAGCGCGCCGCGCGCCTCGACGATCGACCAGCCGGTCAGCCGCTCCGCTGCGCCGTTGACGCGCACCACGCGCTGCTCGGCGTCGACTTCGATCACGCCGACGTCGAGCTCGGACAACCACGCCACGAGCTGCTTGTCCGGCGAGCCGCGGTGCACGTCCGAGCGATCGAACGCGGCGTGCAGGCTCGACTCCGGCCGGTCATCGATCTTTGCCACCACCCAGTTATGGTAGTTGCATTCCCGGAGAAGCGGACTTCTTAAGCGCCGACGGCGAGGAAACTCGACGGTCGCAGACCCCCCTTCGAGGTAGGCTGGGGTCGTGGTGGTCACGAGGCGAGCAGGCGCTCCGGGCAGACGTGGGCGCCGGCGCAGGTCGCACGTTCCTCCGACGCCCGCCGCGCTCGACCTTCGGGACGATAAGGTCAGGTTTAACGCTATGCGTTATGACGCTGGGTCGAGATCAGACAGCGGAGAGGCGTGCCGGTCGCTCCAGGGAGGGCGGTGAGGCGGCCATGGGGATCGTCCTGTTCGGGCTCACGGGCGGCCTGGGATCCGGCAAGAGCACGGTGGCGGCTCACTTTCGCGCGCGGGGGCTTCCGGTCCTCGACGCCGACGCGCTCGCCCGCGAGGTGGTGGCGAAGGGAACCGAGGGGCTCGACGAGGTGGTGCGCACCCTGGGCCCGGAGGTGGTCTCGCCGGACGGCTCGCTCGATCGCGCGCGCGTCGCCGCTGTGGTGTTCGCCGACCCGGACAAGCGCCGCCAGCTGAACGCGATCGTGCACCCGCGCATCACCGCGCTCACGCTGGAGCGCGCCGCCGAGCTCCAGGCGCAGGGCGAGCCGCTGGCCTGCTACGAGGCGGCGCTCCTCGTCGAGAACGGGGTCGCCGACGCGTTTCGCCCGCTCGTCGTGGTCGCTGTGCCCGAGGCGGTCCAGATCGCCCGCGCGATGGCGCGGGACGGCGCGACCGAACACCAGGTGCGCGCCCGGCTCGCCGCGCAGCTCCCGCTCGCCCGCAAGGTCGCGGTGGCCGACTACGTCATCGAGAACTCCGGCGATCGCGCCGCGACCGAGCGGCAAGCCGACGAGGTGCTCGCCTCGATCCGGGCGAAGCTCGGTGTCGGTCCCAGCGCCGCGCGCCAGGGATCGGGCCAGGATCCCTGACAGGCATCCGCTGGACCACTGACTTGATGCGCAGTGCCCGGCGTGGAAACCTCGCGACTGGCCGATGACGTCGTTCAAGTCGAAGCTCGCGCGGCTCGGGCCGCTCCCGGCGGAGCGGCGCGGCGCTGCGCCGCTCGCCCCCGCGCCGGCGTCGCTCGACCGCGGTCCCGCCGTGGACGGCGTCGGCCCCTCCGATGCTCCTCCCGCACCGCCGCCCGCGGCGTCGGCTCCGAGCGACGCGGCGCCGGCCGCGGTGGTTGCGTCCACGGGCGTCGCTCGACCGTCGCTCGACGATCTGCGCGAGCGCATCTCCCGCATCGTCGCCCGGGGCGCGCCGCCGACCCCCAGGGCCGATCCCGCGCGCGGCGAGCTCCCCTTCCATGTCGAGCAGACGCCCGGGGGGCCTCTCTATGCGAGCCGCACCCGCTCGCTCGCGGCGGCCCGCGTCGGCCGCGCGCCGCTCGTCGCCGCGCGCGACGCCGACCCGGCCATGCTCGCGCTCCTGTCGCTCGACCCGGCGCTCGCCGGCTGCGACGTGCGGCGGGCGCTGTTCCTCGACACGGAGACCACGGGCCTCGCAGGCGGCACGGGCACCGTGCCGTTCCTGATCGGCCTCGCCTGGTTCGACCCCGGGGCGGACAGCGCGGGGCCGCTCGGCGAGCCCTCGTCCGACGGCTTCATCATGGAGCAGCTCCTCCTGCGCCGCCTCGGCGAGGAGGAGCCCATCCTGCGCCGCCTCGCCGAGCGCCTCGCCGGCGCCTCGATGATCGTCACGTACAACGGCAAGGCGTTCGACATGCCGCTCCTGCGCACGCGCTACGTGATGAACCGCCTGCCGCCGCCGCCGGAGCTGCCGCACCTCGATCTCGTCCACGTCGCGCGCCGCATCCACAAGGCCCGCCTGAAGAGCCGCACCCTCATCGCCCTCGAGCACGACGTGCTCGGCCGGGTGCGCGTCGGGGACGTGCCCGGCGGCGAGATCGTCGCGTGCTACGCCCACTTCCTGCGCACCGGCGACGAGGAGGCGCTGCTCGGCGTCGTCGAGCACAACGCCGCCGACGTCCTCGCGATGGTCGCGCTGGTCGGCCTCTACGGCGAGCCGCTCGGCAGCCTCGCCGCCGGCGATCTCGCCGGGGCGGCCGCGACGCTGCGGCGGGCGGGCGCGCTCGAGCGCGCGGCCGAGCTCGCGGACGCGGCCGTCGAGCGCGGCGGTGGCGCGGTCGCGCGGCGCGCGCGCGGCGACATCGCGAAGGCGCGCGGGGACAAGGCGCGGGCGCTCGCGGACTACGAGGCGCTCGCCGCCGAGATCGACGACCCCTCGGTGCGCCTCGAGCTCGCGAAGCTCTACGAGCACCACGTGCGCGCCTTCTCCCGCGCCCTCGAGCTGGCCGACCAGGGCACCGCGGAGCCCGAGCCCGCGCAGGCCCGCCGCCGAGCCCGCCTGCAGCGCAAGGTCGATCGCAGCGCCGCCGTGCTCGCGCTGCCGTTCGGGCAAGCCACCGGCGCGGGCGCGGGCGCGGTCGACGGCGCCGCGGCGCGCCCAGGCTCCGAGCCAGGGGCGCCGCGGCGCGAGGGCGAGGAGTGAGCGGGCATGCACTGCGTCTACTGCGTCCTCGCGCCCGCAACCTCGCCGCGCGCCGCGTCTCGTTCGGGCGTCCAGGCGAGCCGAGCGAGAAATCCATCGGTCTGGCTTCTCGCCAGCGCGCGCGTGGGCTAGGGTGGGGGCGATGATTACCGTCGGCTGCGCCGGTTTTCCCGTCCCAGCGACGCGCTATTTCCGCGAGTTCATGTTCGTGGAGGTGCAGGAGACCCATGTGTCCCTTCCGGGACCTGGAACGATCCGGCGCTGGCGGCGCGAAGCTCCAGGCGGCTTTCGTTTCGCCCTGCTCGGTCCGCGCGAGATCGGGCAGGAAGGGTTTCGCGACGGCAAGGTGATCGAGACGGCGCTCAAGAGCATCGAGGCGGTCGCGGACGAGCTCGAGGCGAAGCTCGCCGTCTTCGTCGGCCCCCCGGAGTTCACGCCGACGCGCGCGAACAAGGCCATCCTGCGCGACTTCCTCGTCAACGTGAAGAAGCGCTTCGAGCGCGTCGTCTTCGAGCCTCCGCCGGGGTGGGATCCGGACGAGTGCGACGAGCTCACCCAGGAGGTCGGCGCGCTCGCCGCGCGCGATCCGCTGAACGCGGGCCTCTCGCGGCTGAAGGTGGCCTACTACCGCCTGCACGGTCCCGCGGGGCACAAGTCGCGCTACGAGGATCCGGCGATCGAGCGGCTCGCGGAGATCGCGCGCGGCGCGAAGCACGACGACGCGACGTACGTGTTCACGAACGTCGACATGTTCGCCGACGCGAAGCGCTTCAAAAAGGCAATGAAGCTCTAGAGCGGCGGTCACCCGCTTCGGATACGGGCCCATCTCGACGTTTTCGGTGCTCAGCGTACGTGAGTACGCTTCCGCGCCGAAAACGCCGATCTGGGCCCGTCTCCTGTGCGGGTGACCGTCGCTCTCTGGTCGCTCCGGCGTCAACCGGGCCGCGCGCGGCGTTGGCGAGTACGACGCGAACGCGCGCGCAGCTCAGGCTTCGCCGCGCCGGAGCCGCCAGCGCTTCGGCCGCGTGAACAGCGCCATCGCGGCGCTCACGATCGCGGCGACGTACCACGGGATGTCCTTCACGGTCCCGTAGACGGTCTGCCCGTGCATGAACCGGGCTTCGCCGAGGAGCGACTGCTCCTTGAACGTGTCGCTGTGCGTGACGACCCGCCCGACCGGGTCGACGATCGCGGAGACGCCGCTGTTCGTGGCGCGCACGAGGTAGCGGCGGTGCTCGATCGAGCGCATCTTCGCGAGCGCGAGGTGGATCCACGGCTCTGTCGAGTCGCCGAACCAGGCGTCGTTCGTGAGGTTGACGAGGAGATCGGGGTCGCCCTGGGCGACCAGCTTGTTCACGAAGTGGGGCAGGATGTCCTCGTAGCAGATCATCGTCGCGAGCCTGTGGCCTTCCCACTCGAGCGGAGCGAACGACGTGCCGGAGCTGAAGCGGCCCGAGTTCGGCGACAGCTTGTAGAGGTACGGGACCATCTCGCCGAACGGGAGGTACTCGCCGAACGCGAGCAGGTACTGCTTGTCGTATCGACCGAGGATCTCGCCGTCCTTGCCGGCCATGAGCGCCGTGTTGAAGCTGACGCCGCGCTCGTTCCGGTCGGCCGCCTGCCGGTGGATGACCGTGCCGACCACCGTGGGGACGCCGAGGCGGCGCGTGAGCGACCGCTGGACCTCTCTCTGGTAGGCCGACTCGCGGAAGGCTTGCGGCACGCCTGCCTCGCTCCACACGACGAGCTCCGCGCCCTGCTGCGCGAGCTCCCGGGTCCGGCTCACGTGGATCTTGAGCGCGTTCCCACGGTCGAAGAGCGCGAGGTTCGGCTGGACGATCCCGATCTTGATCGGCTCGGCCGCGGCGGCGGCCGCGTCCACGGCGCGGATCCGGAGGACGCCATACACGGCGGCGAGGGCGGGGGCGGCGATCCCCACAGCGAGGACCGCGCGGTTCAGCGGGCGGCCGCGCCGCGCCGGGCCGGCGTCGCCCGGCGCAGGGCTCGGGGGCGCGCGATCCAGCCGGTGCATCACGAGCTCGGCGATCGCGAGGTTCGCGGCGACCAACACCAGGCCGACGAGGTAGGGGCCGCCGAGATCCGCGACCTGGCCCATCACCGGCGCGTTGTGGACCGAGGCGCCGTAGTACCAGGGGAAGAGCAGCGGGTAGACGAGCTCGCTCGTCACGAACGCGAGCGCGAGGGCCACCGAGCCAGGCCATCCGCGCGCCTCGGCCCGCCCGTAGAGCCAGCCGCACAGGGCGATCCTCCCGGCCTGGTAGCCGCAGAGGATGGCCATGAAGAGCGCGCAGAGGACCGTGGGGAATCCGCTGAACACCCGCAGCATCTCGAGCAGCCAGTAGAAGCCGCTCATCGTCATGACGAAGCCGGCGATCCAGCCGAGCAGCGCTGCGCGCGCGGGCGTCTGTCCGCGCAGCGCGACGATCAGCGGGACGAGGCCGAAGAACGAGATCGGCCAGAGATCCACCCCAGGAAACCCGAGGAAGTAGAAGAGCCCGCTGAGCGCCGCGAGCGCATAGGCGAGGCGGGCGGGCAGCGCGCGGGCAGCGCTCCCCGCGCTCGCGGGGGGGTCGCCCGCGCTGCGCGGCGCGTCCGGCAGCGGGAGGCTGGCGGTCTCTCCACCCCCGGCGTCTGCGACGGCAGCCTCGTTCTCTTGCTGGTGCGCGGTCGTCATCGGGAGCGCCCGAGGAAGGGAAGGCAGCGCGCCGTCGTGACGGCGGCGCGGTGGAACCTGGAAGGGCCGAGCATGGCGGCCCCCGTATTGAAGGGATGCTGCCCCTCCGTCAACCCGCTCGGCGCGAGCCCGGCAACCCGCTCGGCGCGAGCCTGGCAACCCGCTCGGCGCGAGCCTGGCAACCCGCTCGGCGCGAGCCTGGCAACCCGCACCGCAAACGAGCGCTACGAGCGGACGATCCCGGCGCCGGGCGCGCCCGCACGTCCCGGCCAGGCGGTGGAAGTTCGCGCAGAACGTGCCTGAACCCCCGCGATCGCGACTACTATGCGCACGCAGAGCCCATGTCGAAAATCCTTCACATCGAGGACGACCCCGCGAACCGCCTGCTCGTCCGCAAGCTGCTCCAGAACGCGGGCTACGAGGTCCTAGAGGCCGCCGACGGGCTCGAAGGGGTACGTCTCGCCTGTACGCAGCACCCCGACCTCGTCCTCGTCGACCTGAACATCCCGGGCCTCGATGGATTCGAGGTCACCCTGCGCCTGCGCGGCGAGGCGTCGCTCGCCGGCGTCCCCATCGTGGCGATCACCGCCGAGGGCGACCGGGACACGAGCCTCGCCGTCGGCTGTGACGGCTTCCTCCAGAAGCCGATCGACGCGCGCTCCTTCCCGTCGATCATCGCCCGGTACCTCAGCGGCGCGCGCGAGGAGCTCCCCGCGTCCCAGGGGCCGCTCCGGCTGCGCGAGCAGAGCCAGCGCATCGTCGCCCACCTGGAGCAGAAGGTGGCCGAGCTCTCGCGCGCCAACGCCCGGCTCCGCGAGCTCGACGCCGCGCGCACCGAGTTCTACCGCAACATCTCCCACGAGCTCGCGACCCCGATGACCCCGATCGTCGGGTACGTGAAGCTGCTCGCCGACGAGGAGCTGGGCCCGCTCAACAAGGCGCAGAAGAAGGCGCTCCTCGCGATGGAGGACTGCGTCCGCAGGCTCCGCTCGCTCATCGACAACCTCCTCGACGTCACCGGCATCGAGACGGGCCGGATGCGCTTCATGCACTCCGAGTACGATTTCCTCGACACCACGCGGCGCGCCCTCGCCCAGGTCGCCGACCGCTTCGCCGAGGGGAAGGTCCAGCTCGTCGAGGAGCTGCCGCGCGGCCCGCTCCCCGCGTGGGGCGACGCGGGCCGCCTGCAGCGGGCGATGATCCAGCTGTTCGAGAACGCGGCGAAGTTCACGCCGGCCGGCGGCACCGCGGGCGTGCGGGTCACCGTGCTCCAGTCGGGGCACTACGAGCTCTGCGTCGCCGACACCGGGCCCGGGGTCAAGGCGGACCGCCAGTCGCGCATCTTCGAGCCGTTCTACCAGGTCGACGGCTCGGCCACGCGCGCCTACGGCGGCGTCGGCGTCGGGCTCGCGATCGCGCGGCGCACCGCCCGGGGGCTCGGCGGCGACGTGCGCGTCGCGTCTCCCAGCAACGAGATCATCGAGGGAGAGACGCTGACCGGGGCCGCGTTCTACCTGACGGTCGCCCGGCGAGCGCCCTTCCAGGACGATGGCAGCTCCCCCGGCCGGCTCGGCCCGCCCTCGTCGCCGCCCACCGATCCCTCGTCGTCCATCTGATGCACCCGGCCGCTCGCGCCATCTACCTCGACTGGAACGCGACGACGCCGCCGCACCCCGAGGTCCTGGCGGCGATGCAGGCCGCGGCCGAGGTGGCCTGGGCCAACCCCGCGAGCGTCCACGGACCCGGGCGTCGGGCGCGCGCGCTCATCGAGCAGGCGCGCGAGGCGGTCGCCCGGCTGACGGGCTTCGACGCGCGCGACGTGGTCCTCACCTCGGGCGGCACCGAGGCCAACAACCTCGCGCTCTGCCACGCGTTCGACGAGCGATCCGGGGCGCTCGTCGTCTCGCGGATCGAGCACCCGTCGGTGACCCGCGCCGCCGAGGCGCTCGCCGGCCGCGGCGTGCACGTCGCGTGGATCGATCCCGAGCCGTCCGGCCGGGTCGCGCCGGAGGCGATCGCTGCCGCCGTGGATCGAGCGGCGGCCGTCGCGCCCGTGCGGCTCGTGAGCCTCCAGGCGGTGAACCACGAGACGGGGGTCATCCAGCCGATCGCCGAGGCAGCGGCGATCGTCCACGCCCGCGGGGCGCGCCTTCACGTGGACGCCGTCCAGGCCGTGGGACGCCTCCCGCCGGAGGCGTGGGCCGGGGCGGATCTCGCGTCGGTCGCGGCCCACAAGCTCCGCGGGCCGAAGGGGATCGGCGCCCTCGCGGTCCGGCCGGGCATCCGGCTCCGCCCCGTCCTGCTCGGAGGCGCGCAGGAGCGCGGGCTGCGGCCCGGGACGCAGGACCCGCTCGCGGCGGCCGGCTTCGCCGTTGCCGCGCGGCGCGCGATCGACGGTCCTGCCCGCTACGCAGCGCTCGCCCCGCTCCGCGATCGCCTCGAGGCCGAGCTCGTCGAGATCGGGCGCGCGGCGGGCGCCGCGCCGATCCGCAACGGGGACGGCGACCGCGCCCCCCACGTCACGAACCTCTCCTGGCCCGGCTGGCGCGGCGACGAGCTCTGCGCCGCGCTCGACCTCGAGGGCGTCGCCGTGTCCAGCGGCTCGGCCTGCAGCGCCGGGACCGCCGAGCCTTCCCCGGTCGTCACGGCGATGCTCGGACCAGAGCGCGCGGCGTCCGCCGTGCGCTTCTCGATCGGCGAGGACACGACCGAGGCCGACCTCGTCGAGGCCACGCGCCGCGTGGCCCGCGTGCTCTCCCGCCTGCGATCGCTTCGAGCTGGAAGCTGAGCCGATCCCGTCGCTTACCGGGAACCGGTCGATTCTTGAACCATCCCTCGAGCCATTCCGGATTAGCGCGCAGAGAAGGATGAGTCCACAGGGGTATCTATTCGTAGCGATTGAGCTTTTTGAGGGGGCTGTGGATTCTTTAGGTCGATCCATTGAATGGATCGAATCGGTCGTCTTGCTGTGAGCCTGTTCAGGGTTCGACGAGGTGCTCGATTTTGCTTCAGGTTTCGTTTGTATCTGTTCGAATTTATTGTCAATTTTGTTGATGTAAAGGGGCGGCCTACGGCGCTGCCCGACGAGCTCGCGGCGCGCGATCACGCTGGCTCCGAATGCATCGATCGAGGGGCGTCCAGGTCAGCCCTCGGGTGAGCTCGCGCTCGACGTGCAGCGCTGCCAAGCGACGTCACGGCGCGCGAGCGCCCGGGTCACCTTCACCTGGAGGCGTCTCGCGAGAGGCCGAGCTTGCTGTCCGAACTACGCGCTCGATGCGCGGCGCTGCCGGACGACTTCGTAGAGCGCGATCGCCCCTGCGACCGAGGCGTTCAGCGAGGAGATGGGGCCGGTCATGGGGAGCCGGGCGACGTGCTGGCAGACGCGGCGGACCGAGCGGCGCGTGCCCTTGTCCTCGGCGCCGATGACGATCGCGACAGGGCCTGTCAGGGGCAGCTCGCCGAGCTCCACCGGACCCTGGGCATCGAGCGCTATCGCGGCGACGCCTCGGGCGGCGAGCGCCTCCAGGGCGTCGGGCAACGAGGGGACGCGGCACAGCCTCGCGTGCTCGATCGCGCCCGCGGACGCCCGAAAGGTCGCCGGGGTGAGCGGCGCCGAGCTGTGCTCGGGCCACAGGATGGCCCGGGCGCCCAGGGCGACGGCGCTGCGGATCACAGCGCCGAAGTTCTGCGGGTCCATGACGCCGTCGAGCGCCACCGTGATCGTGCCGGCGCCGGGCTGGCCCTCCTCGACGACCGGGATCTCGTCGACACCGACGATCCGGAGCTCGGGCGCCGAGGCCACGGCCCCCTGGTGGCGGCCGCCGGCGCTGCGGCGATCGAGCTCGTTGCGGGGCGCGCGCTCGGTCGGGATGCCCTGGCCCTCCGCGAGGCGCGCGAGCGCGTCGAGCTTCGGGCCGCCGTCGCGCTGGACGAGGACCCACCCGACCCGCGCGCCGTGCGCGCGGATCGCCTCACGAACCGGCTGGAGACCGTAGACGAGGCGGCTCACGTCAGCGCGGGGGGTGGAGCGTGTGCGCGATCTCCTGGACGATCGAGCGCGCCGTGGCGAGCGGATCGGCCGCGTCGCGGATCGGGCGGCCGACCACGAGGAGATCTGCGCCGGCCGAGATCGCGGCCGAGGGGGTGGCGATGCGCTTCTGATCATCGCCTTGCGCGCCGCCCGCGCCTGGGCCGAGGCGGATGCCCGGCGTCACGATGAGCTCGCCCCGCCCGAGCGCCTCCCGCAGCGCGGGCACCTCGTGCGGCGAGGCGACGAAGCCGTGGACGCCGGCGCCGCGCGCGAGCTGCGCCAGCCGGACCACGTGCTCGGACGCGCTGCCCTGCACGCCCTGCGCGGCGAGATCGCCGTCGTCGAGCGACGTGAGCACGGTGACGGCGAGCAGGATCATGTCCTGAGAGCGCGCCGCCTCGAGGGCCGCGCGCCTCAGCATCTCGGCGCCGCCGGCCGCGTGCACCGTCAGGTACCGGACCCCGAGCGCGGCAGCGCCCGCCACCGCCCGCGCCACCGTCTCGGGGATGTCGTGCAGCTTCAGATCGAGGAAGACGTCGAGCCCGAGCGACTTGCCGAGCTCGACCGCCCTCGGCCCCTCGCGGACGAACAGCTCCAGACCGACCTTGAGCACGCCGATCGAGGGGGCGATGCGGGTCGCCGCCGCCCTGGCGTCGTCGAGGTTCGCGTAGTCGAGCGGGAAGACGAGCCTGCGGCGCGCCTCGTCGAGCGAACCGCTGCCGAGGCTCGTTCTCTGCCTGACGGAGCTGAAGTTGACCATGCGGGGACCCCGTTCCGCGTCAGAGGCAGCTGCAGAGCGGATCGCCAGGCGCACAGTTGCAGGGCGCCTTGGTGCCGCCGCCGCTCGCCGGCGCGCCGCCCGCGGCCGGGCGTCCGCCGCCGCCGCGGCGCAGCTGCTCCTGCTTCTGCTGCTCGGCCTCGAGCTGCTTCTGCAGGGCGAGGCGCGTCGCCTCGTCCTTGGCGGTCGCGAGCTGATCGCGCAGCCCGGCCATCTTGCCTTCGGACTCCTTGAACTGCGCCTCGAGGCGCTTGTTCGCCTCCTCGAGCTCGCGGGCCCTCGCGGCCTCGGCCTGGATGCGCGCCTCGTTCTTCTGCGCCGAGTCGACGGCGACGACCGTGACGATGCCGATCACCAGCACGCTCGCGATGGCGCCGCCGATGAGGAGCTTGCGCAGCTTCTTCTTCCCTTCGTCCTGCTGCAGCGCAGCGAGCGAGCGCTCGTGGTGCTGCTGCGCGGCCATCGCCTCGAGCCGCGCCTTCTGCTCGGCCTCGACGCGCGCCTTCTCGATCTCGGCCTGCCGGATCGCCTCGAGCCGCGCCGCCTCCTCGCGGGACCGGCGCTCCTCGTTGCGACGGCGCTCCTCCTCGGTGCGGATGCGATGCTCCTCGGCATCGCGCGCGGCGCGCTCCGCCTCGACGCGCGCCTTCTCGGCGGCGGCGGCGGCGGCGGCCTTCTGGGCCTCTTCGCTCTTGATGCGATCCTCCTCGAGGTTCATCAGCTCCTTGAGCGAGAACAGGACCGAGCTTTCCTTCTGTTCCGACATGACCTCGTGGCTCCTTCGATCGAGCGCGTGCGGTTTGGCTACCAAGGGGCGGTGCGGGGACCTGCAGGTCGCCCTCGGAGGGCCACCGAGCAGGACGATTCTGACCCGCAGAGCGGCTTTGACGCAATTATTCGCGAACGCCACGACCCTCGTGATGTCGAGGCGCCGCGGAGCCGCCAGCCAGAGTATCGCCGTGGTGCACCGCAGGTACCAGCGGAAATCGCTGCGCTCCGTCCCTTCCACCTCACCTCCACGTCGGTCACGTCGGGCGCCCTCGGTCCTCCTTGGCTCACCTCCGTTCCCCCCGGTCGTCGCCGCGCGCCTGCGCCGCCAGACGAACTGGTCCGTCGTGGAGGGCGCCCAGGGCATCACCGAAGAAGGGGCCGCCCGACGGAGGGCACCGTCGCTCACAACGGCCCCGTTGGATTCTCGGTGGCTCTCCGGTAGCGTCGCGCGCCCATGGCGAAGCTCATCAAGGCGCACATCACCGGTACGGTCTGGAAGATCGAGGTCAAGCCGGGCGACGAGGTCGAAGAGGGGACCGTCGTCGTCATCCTCGAGTCCATGAAGATGGAGATGCCCGTCGAGGCCGAGGAAGAGGGGACGGTCGAGGAGATCCTCGTCACCGAGGGGGCTGCCGTCACGGAAGGTGCCCCGCTGGTCAGGCTGGCCTGATCGGCTGTCAGGGCCGGCGGGGGGCTCGACCGTCCACGGACGTACATCGCGCTCACGCCCGGGTCATCCGCTCGGCGCGTGGGGCGCGGTCGCGCGGCGCCGCTCCCTCTCAGGACGCGCGCGCCGCGCCGCTCACTCGCGCCAGAAGAACTTCCAGGGGTTGTGCTTGAGGTCTCGCGCGAGCTCCTGCAGGTCGTCGAACAGCTGCTCATCCATCACGAGCGCGCCGACCGTCCCCTTGCCGCGCTTGACGTGGGCGAGGACCTCCTGGGCGTCGGCCGTCGCAGCCCTCGCCCTGCCCGCGATCTCGGCGATGTCGTCGAGCGTCTTCCTGATCTTGACCTGCTCCGTCTCCCCGCCGACCGTGGTCGAGAGCCGGCGCGCGTTCGCCAGCGTCTCGCGCGCGTCCGCCATGAGCGGCGGCAGATCGCGCGCGGCCGTCCCCGTCAGCTGATCGGTGTTCGCGAGGATGCGGTCGATCTGCGGGTTGTTCACGTACCGCTGCCGGGCGTCCTTCACGAGATCGGTGCCGTCGACGCTCATCTGCTCGACGTTCTCGGCGATGCGATCGAGCCGATCCTGGTTTCTGTGCATGAAGTCGCCGGTGCCCTTCAGCGTCTTCCGGAGCCCGTCGAACGCCTCCCCGACCTCTTCGCGGTGCTCGCGCATCGCGGAGACCGTCGCGTGCAGGAGCTCGTAGCCCTCGGCGAGGAGCATGTCGAGGCGCGGCGGATCGAGCCCCCGGACGACAGCGTTCGGCGGGATCACCGGCCGATCGGTCGAGCCGGGCTCGATCGCCAGGAACTGCTCGCCGAGCACGCCCTGCGTGGTGACGTAGAACGTGGCGTTGTCGTGGATGCTCTGCTGGTAGCGTTCCTCGAGGCGCAGCTGGATCCGCACGAGCGGCTCGCGCTTGCCGTCCTTGCCTATCTTGCCGCCGCTGAAGTGGATCTCGCTCAGCTTGCCGACCTCCACGCCGGCGATCTTCACCGGCGCCCCGGTCTGGAGGCCGCCCGGGTTGTCGAACTCGACGTAGATCGAGTACTTCGGCTGGAAGTTGACCCCGCCCATCACGAGGATGAACGTGGCGAGGAGCCCGAGCGCCGTCAGGATGAGGATCCCGACCTTGACCTCGATCGATCGCGGGCTTGCCATGAGTTCGTTATCTTCTCCGATCTGGCGGCGGCCGGGTGAGGGAAATAGGCCAAGATCCGCCTACCGCGGCGCGATATTCCAGCGGGCGGCGTGACGCTTCGCGCAGCCATTGCTTTGACGCAACTGCGCTTCTCGCTTCCTCTCGCTTCTTCCCGCTCCGTTTCGCTCCTTCGCTCCTTCCCAGATTGCCAGGCCCCGATGATTTCGTTCCGGAATGTCAGGAAATCCTTTGGCCCCAAAGATGTCCTCAAGGACGTCTCGTTCGCCGTCGAGGACGGCGAGGTGTTCTTCATCATCGGGCAGTCGGGGGTCGGGAAGAGCGTGCTCATCAAGCACCTCGTGGGGTTGCTCTATCCGGACGGCGGGGAGATCTGGCTGGACGGAGAGGAGGTGAGCCGCTTCGACGAAGCCCGGATGTACCCGGTGAGGATGAAGTGCGCGATGGTGTTCCAGCACTCGACGCTGTTCGACTCGATGACGTGCGCCGAGAACGTTGCGCTCCCGCTCCGCAAGCACAAGGGGCTCAGGCCGAAGGAGGCGCTCGCGGAGGCGCGGCGGCGGCTCGAGCAGGTGCATATGCGCGAGTTCGGGGACCGCTTCCCGCCGGAGCTCGGCGACGGGATGCGCAAGCGCGTCGCCATCGCCCGCGCGCTCACGCTCGACCCGCGCTACGTGCTCTTCGACGAGCCGACCACCAGCCTCGACCCGGTGAGCGCGCGGCGCGTCGACAAGCTGATCCGCGAGCTCAGCGACACCCTCGGCGTGACGAGCATCGTCGTGAGCCACGACCTCGTCAGCATCTTCACGATCGCCGACCGCATCGTCATGCTCTATCAGGGCCTCGTCCGCCTGCTCGGGGATCGCGCGGCATTCCAGGGCTCGCCGGACCCGGTCGTGCAGCAGTTCATCACCGGCAGCGCCGAGGGGCCGATCGAGTGAGGCGCCGGCGCGGCGCGGCGGGGCCGCCCGCCTAGCGGAAGATCAGGAAAGCGGCCGCCGAGATCAGCATGTTGAGCACGATGACCGCGAGCGAGGAGTTCACGACCGCGCGCGTCGTCGCCCAGCCCACGCCCTCGCTGCCGCCGAAGGTCGACAGGCCGGAGTGGCCGGAGACCACCGGGATCGCGGCGCCGTAGGCCACGCACTTCGCGAGCCCGGTCGCGAGATCACCCGCGTCGACGAGGCTGACGTTCATGAACGTCTCGGGGCTGACGTCGAACATGCTGTACGCGGTGATCATCCCGGTGGTGAAGGAGACCGCGGCGCTCCAGACGATGAGGCACGTCGTCATGAGGACGCTCGCGATGAACCGCGGCTTGATGAGGTAGTCGATCGGATCGGCCGCGCACATGCGGAGCGCGTCGACCTGCTCGGTCACCACCATCGAGCCGATCTCGGCGGCGATGCCCGCGCCGACCCGCGTGGCGAGCATCAGCGCGGCGATCGAGGCGGCGAGATCGCGGACGAGCAGCTCGAGGTACGTCGCGCCGAGCATGGTCAGATCCGGGATGACCCGCTTCGCCTGCTGGCCGGCCTGGAAGACCATGATCATCCCGATGAAGCCCATCACGACCGTCAGGAAGAACAGCGACTTGTTGCCGATCTCGTACATCTGTTGGAGCACCGCGCCCGGCTCGCGGCGCCCCTTCGCGCAGTAGTAAAGCGTGCTCACGAATACCGAGTAGAGCTCGCGCGCCGACCGGAAGAGGGACAGCGCGGCGGCGCCGAGCGCGGCGACGCCGGACGCCTCCGGCGCGAGATCCCTGAGCTCGCTCGAGGGCGGGCCGGCGCTCGGGCGATCGGGGGGGCTCTTGTCCGGGGAGGGCATGCGCGGCGCCGCCGATCAGTCGAGCGTGAACGAGACGAAGTAGTCGAGGATGAAGATGCCGGCGGCCGAGGCGACGACGGTCGCGTTGACCGCGCGGCCGACGCCGGGCGCGCCGCCGGTCACGCCGAGGCCGTACTGGCAGCTCGAGAGCGCGAGGACGACGCCGAAGACGACGCTCTTGACGAGGCCGCTCGTGACGTCGCCGATGTCGAGCAGCCCGCTCGTGAGGCCGTTGTAGAAGACGGCCGGCGCGACGCCGAGGAGGAGGTCGCCGGTCAGCGCGGCGCCGAGCAGGGCGAGCGCGTCGGCGAAGATCACCGAGAGGAGCAGCGTCAGCACCATCGCGAGGAAGCGCGGGGCGATGAGGAAGCTCACCGGGTCGATCGCGAGGACGCGGAGGGCGTCGATCTGCTCGGTGACGACCATGGTGCCGAGCTCGGCGGTGTTGTTGGCGCCGACGCGGCCGTTGATCATGAGCGCCGTGAGCAGCGGGGCGATCTCGCGGAGCGTGCCGAAGCCGGCGCCCCAGCCGAGCAGGCCGTGCGCGCCGAAGCGCTCGACCAGCGGCGCCGCCTGGATGACCATGATCGCGCCGGTGAAGAGGGCGGTCACGATGACGATGGGCATCGACTTGACGCCCATCCTGTAGAGGTTGCGCATGAACTCGGCGCCGTCGACGCGGAGCGTGGCCACGCGCGCCGCGATCTTGCCCGCGAGCACGGCCATGCCGCCCACGGTGGCGGCGATCTGGAGGAACGAGCCGCCGAGCTGGTGGACGCCGGAGGGCTCCTGCGCGAGCGGCGCGCGCGGCCGCTTCACGGGTGGCGCGGGCGGCGCGCCGGACGAGGCGAGCGCGCCGCCGCCGTGAGCGCGCGCGGCGGTGCCTGGGCCAGCAGGAGACGTCATGGGAGACCGGAGCTTAGCCCAAGGCCCCCGGGGAGCGCGGCGCGATCTGGCGCCCCGAGAGGCCGACGTCCGAGAGGTCGAGACCGCTACCCAAACAGGAGATCGTCCTCTACCTGAAATGTGCCCGCCTCACCCCGAGGCCGTCCCGTGCGATGGCGAACGCGCGCTCCTGCGCGCAATGCCGGCGCGCCTCGCCGGAGGAGCGCGCCGGCCCGGAGGCGGGCTGTCGGCGACGATGTCCGGTCCCTGGTGGAGCGAGCCTGGTGAAGAGCAGAGAAGCAGATGCGATGTCCCCTCATGAGGGCGTGGGCGCGTCGACGGGCGAGCTCCGGGCTGGCCTCCTCGACGACGGCCGGACGTTCGCCGTCCTCTCGGCCGCGACGTTCGCGCTGAAGGCGATCTTCGTGAAGCTCGCCTACGCGGCGCACCCCGTCGACGCGGTGACGCTGCTCGCGCTGCGGATGGGCATCGCGCTGCCGTTCTTCCTGTGGCTCGCCCGGAGGGAGCGCGGCGCCGCCGAAGGGCCCCTGACGCCCCGCCTCTGGGGAGGTGTGCTGATCGTCGGGTTCATCGGATATTACCTCTCCAGCCTGTTCGACTTCATCGGGCTCACGTACATCAGCACCGGCCTCGAGCGGCTGATCCTGTTCGTGTATCCGACGCTTGTCCTCCTGATCGGCGCGGCGTGGCTGAAGCAGCCGGTGCGCGGGAAGGCCTGGGGAGCGCTCGCCGTGTGTTATCTCGGGCTCGCGGCGGCGGTCTGGCACGATCTCGAGCAAACCGGAGACGTGCGGGCCGTCGCCGTCGGCGGAGCGTGGGTGTTCGCGAGCTCGGTGACCTACGCGCTCTACTACATCGGCGTCGGCAAGCTCGCCTCCAGGGTCGGCTCGACGCGCCTCGCCGCGTACTGCGGGGCGGCCTCGTGCCTGATGGTGCTCGCGCACTACGCGGTGACGGGGAGCCCGGCCAGGCTGGGCGAGCTCCCGGCGTCGGTGTGGGGGTACGCGGCGGCGATGGCGACGATCAGCACGGTGCTCCCCATCGTGCTGCTCGCCGCCGCCATCCGGCGGCTCGGCGCGGGCCGCGCGGCGACGTTCTCGACGCTCGGCCCGGTGCTCACGATCGCGTTCTCCTGGATCATCCTGGGCGAGCCGGCCACGTGGCAGCAGGTCGCCGGGCTCGCGCTCGTCGTGGGCGGCGTGACCTGGCTCGGCAAGTCGAAGTGAATCTGCACCCCGCTCGGGAGCGCCGGGGCCGCGGGGCGCGGCGCATGCCCGCCGCGAGGTCAGGCGTCGTGCACCGCGGGGCGAGGCCCTGGTGAGCCGCCGCCGAAGAGCTCGCTCCGGACGCGATCGCGCTCGCGTTCGAGCTGCTCGGACGTCGCGCCCAGCCGCACGAGGAGGCGCTCGGTCATCGAGAACGCGACCTCCGCCTCGCCGGTCACCACGACGTCCGCGCCCGCCTTCTTCAGCGCGGTCACCTCGCGCAGGTAGAAGGCGCGGGCGAGGACGAACAGCCGCGGGTTCACGCCCTTCGCCTGCTCGATGACGCCGTCCCCGGGCGCGCCCGCCGCCGTGAACAGCAGGCTGTCCGCCGTCCCGACCCCGGCCCGCTCGAGGATCTCCCGCTGCGTGGCGTCGCCGTAGATCGCGCGGATGCCCTGGTCCTGCAGCTGCTTCACCGTGTCGAGGTTCAGCTCGACGACGGTCGGCGCGATGCCGTTCTCACGGAGCAGCCGCGTCAGCGTCTTCCCGACAGGGCCGTATCCCACCACGACGGTGCGGTGGGCGTGCTCGTCCGCCGGAGCGGCCTCGGCTGCTGCCTCGCGCCGCAGGAAGAGCGCCGACGTCCATCGCGCGAGGCGATCCCGGAGGCCGAAGAGCACCGGGTTCAGCGTGATCGACACGATGGCGGCGGCGACGAGCGCCTGCTCGGCCTCGACCGGGAGGACGCCGAGCTTCTTGCCGAGCGCCGCGAGGATGAACGAGAACTCCCCGATCTGCGCGAGCGAGAGGGCCACGGCGAAGCCGGTCTGGAGGGGGCGGCGGAGCAGCGTCGTCACCGCGAGCGCGGCGAGCGGCTTGCCGATCAGCACCACCGCGAGCGTCCCCGCGGCCAGCTGCCAGCCCACGGCGAGCTGCGCCGGGTCGAGGTGCATCCCCACCGAGACGAAGAACAGCACGGCGAACGCGTCGCGCATCGGGAGCGCCTCCGACGCGGCGCGCGAGCTGAAGTCGGACTGGCCGACGACCAGGCCACCGAGGAAGGCGCCGAGCGCCATCGACGATCCGAAGAGAATGGCCGAGCCCACGGCGACGCCGAGCGCGACGACGAGCACCGTCAGCGTGAAGAGCTCCCGCGAGCCGGTCTTCGCCACGTACCCGAGCAGCGCGGGGATGACGCGCTGTCCGACGATGAAGATGAACGCCACGAGCCCGGCGAGCTTCAGGACCGCGATCCCCACGGACACGGCGACGCCCGCCGCGCCCGCGCCCGCGGCTTCGCCCATCACGGCGGGGAGCAGCACGAGCACCAGCACGGTGAAGACGTCCTCGAGCACGAGCCAGCCGATGGCGAGGTGGCCAGCGGGGGTGTGCAGGACGTCGTTGTCGCTGAGGACCCGCGTGAGCACGACGGTGCTCGCCACCGAGATGGCCACGCCGAAGACGACCGCCGCGCCCCACGTCCAGCCCGCGGCGCGGCCGACCATGGCGCCGAGCGCCGTGGCGACCGCGATCTGGATGAGCGCGCCGGGCACGGCGACCTTGCGCACGGCGAGGAGCTCGCGGACGTGGAACTGCAGGCCGACCCCGAACATCAGCAGGATGACCCCGATCTCCGCGAGCTGGTCCGCGAGCCGCTTGTCCGCCACGAACCCCGGGGTGAAGGGGCCGACGAGGAGGCCGGCCAGCAGGTAGCCCACGATGGGAGAGAGCCTCAGGCGCTGGGTGACGAAGCCGAGCGCCAGGGCTGCGGTGAGCCCGCCCGTGATCGTGAGGATGAGGTCGAGTTCGTGCGGCATGTCCGGGTCTAGCGCTTTCCGTCGCCGGCCGCCGCATCGCGGTGCGGCGCCGCCGGCGATCGCGAGCGCGGCCTGGACCGCTCGCTTCTGCTTACATATTTACTTATTACACGCCCACGACGCCGATGGCCTCGTACGCCTCGATGATGTGCGGCTCCTCCCTGGCCTTGGCGACCCACGCCTGCATCGCGGGCAGCCCGAGGATCGACGCCACGTAGCGCCGGGAGACGGCGTCGAGCTCGACGCCGTACGTGTCGAACCGCGTCGCGACCGGCGCGTACATGGCGTCCGCCACGCTGAAGCGCCCGAACAGGAACTCGCCTCCCTGGCCGAAGCGCGATCGGCAGTCGTTCCATACCGCCTGGACGCGCGCGATGTCCTCCGACGCCGCGTCGGTGATCGCCACGCCCTGGATCTTCCGCCGCACGTTCATCGGAAGCGCGGCGCGGAGCGCGGTGAAGCTGCTCGCCATCTCGGCGCTCACCGATCGCGCGACGGCGCGCGCGTCGCGCGCCTCCGGCCAGAGCTTCGCCGCGGGGAAGATCTCCGCCGCATACTCGGCGATCGCGAGCGACTCCCAGATCGTGAGCGCCCCGTGCTGCAAGGCCGGCACCTTGCCCGACGGAGAGTAACGCTGGATCTCGAGCGTGCGCGTGCCCGGCGCCCTGAGGGGGATCACCACCTCTTCGAAATCGGCGCCAGCCTGCTTCAGGGCGAGCCAGGCCCGGAGCGACCACGAGGAATAGGTCCTGTTCCCGATATAGAGGGTGAGCTCAGCCATCCGCGGAGTCTACCACCGCGGCCGACACGCGCGGCGGCGGCCGCGTCGACGGCGCGCTCACCGCGCCAGCTCGCCCCCGAACACCTCGCTCGCCAGCGCCTCCACCGCCATCCGGACCGCCTCGTCGCTCGTGTGGCGCACCCGGAAGCCCAGCGCCGCCAGCTTGCCAGGATCCATCCGCGATCGCGGCACGTCCCCAGGCCACCCGCGCTCGCCTCCCTGATACCGGATCACCGCGTCCGGATAGGGCGACGCCGCCACGCACAGCTCCGCGATGCGCGAGACGCTCGTCGTGTCCTCGGGCGCGAGGTTGTAGATGTTGAGCCGCTCCCTGGCCTGATCGAAGCCGAACAGGATCCCCTCCGCGCAGTCCCGGACATCGAGGTACGGCTTCGACTGGCGCCCATCGCCGAGCACCTCGAGCTCCGTCCGCCGATCGCGCAGCTTCTTCAGGAAATCGAGCGCCGCGCCGTGCGTCCCGCGCGGCCCGACGACGTTGCCGAAGCGGTAGATCCACGCCGTGAGGCCGAAGCACTCGACATAGGCGCTGATGAGCGCCTCGCCCGCGAGCTTGCTCGCGCCGTAGAGCGAGATGGGCAAGGCGCCGAGATCGCCCTCCGCGCACCGACGCGCGGTGTCGCCGTAGACCGTCCCGGAGGACGAGAAGATCAGCCGGCCGACGGCCGTCCGCCGCATCGCCTCGAGCACGTTGTACGTCGCGATGGTGCCCTGATCGAGGTCGAGCCGCGTCCGCGCGAGCCCCCAGCGCGCCTCGGGGTTCGCCGCGAGGTGCACGACGAGGTCGTGGCCCGCCATGGCCTCGGTGAGCCGCTCCAGATCGAGGGCGTCGGCCTCGACGAGCGCCGCGCGCCCGGAGGCGAGGTGCGACGCCACGAACGCGCGGCGCCCGACAGAGAGGTTGTCGTAGATCGTCACGGGGCCGCGCTCGACCAGGCGATCGGCAAGGTGGCTCCCGATGAACCCGGCGCCGCCGACGACGAACGACCTGAGCTCCTTCATCACGCGTCTCCCGCGGCTCCCGCGATCCCCGAGGCCAGGCGCTCGATCCGCGCCGCGAACTGGAGGCGATCCTGGGTCACGAGGCGGAACGGCAGATCGTGGATCCGGAGCGGCCACTCGAGGCCGGTGATGCGACCGCCCGCGTCGCGCACGAGATCGACGAGCCCGCCCGGCGTGAAATATGTGCCCCGCACCTCGACGCCGGGCGCGGCGTTCCCGGCGAGATCCATCCAGAGCAGCACGCGCTCCGAGACCGGGCCGAACCGGAAGTGATCCTTGAGCGCGACGACGCGGGACGCGACCCGCAGCGCCTCGGCGAGCAGGGCGCCGGGGCGCGCGGCGTGGTGCAGCACGTCGGAGAGGAGCACCGCCTCGAACGCCGCGTCGGGGAAGGGGAGGCGCTCGCCGTCATAGCCGATGACCGGCAGCGCCGCCCCGGGACGCGCCTTCACGTCGACGCCGACGACGCGGGGCGCCCCGACCAGGCGCGCGACCTCCAGCGCGACCGTGCCGTCGCCCGCGCCCACGTCGAGCAGCGACGCCGCAGGGCCCACCTGCGCGGCCAGCGCCCGCGCGACGCGGACCACGCGCGGCACGTGGACCAGGCGATGGTGCAAGGAGAACAAGGCGCGCTCTAGGACCGTCATCGTGCATCCGAGCCCCGGCGCCGCCCGCGCCGGAGAGCCGCGCCACGCTAGTCGAGCGCCCGAGGACCGGCAACGCCCGGGGCCGGACACGCGCCGCCGGAGCCCCAGGCGGCCTCGTGAGCGCGATGAGCTCGGACGCCGCGGCATGGCAGGACAGCGACGACATCGCGAGATAACGACATCTCTCGAGGGGGCTTCTCTGGGCGCTCCGGGCTTCGTGGACACCGCGCCGCCGCGCTCCGCCGCGCGTGGCAGGGCCGCACAGCGCGGTCCTCGTTACGCCCCACCCGAATGGGCGGCTGCTCCGAAACAACCACTCTTCCATGGTCTGCGACAATGACGGTCCGCGGCGCGCGCCTCCCTCCGTTCTCGCGCCGCTCACGCTTGACCGATTCGCGTCATCGAACATAGCTGATCGATGATCGGAGCGCGCGGAAAGGGGCTTGTGAGGTGCGGTGGTTGCCGGCTCGTTCTGGCATCTCTCTGGTTCGCCATTTCAGGGTGCAGCGGAGAGACTGGAGACAAGGAGGCGGGCCACGACACTGCCCCTCCAGACGACTCGGAGCCAGGCGAAGCGACGTTCGCGCCGGCCGAGGCCACGGAGCTCTGGTTCGTGGAGTTCGAGCGAGCGCCGGCCGCGAGGGACAGCGGGGGCGACCGCGTCAAGCGCCTTGTCGAGGAGGAGCGGGAGCTCTTCCGGCGAGCTGCCGCGGCCCGCGGGCTCCGGTACAAACAACGATTCTCGTTCGAGGAGCTCTGGAACGGCCTCTCCGTCCGGGTCGCGCAGGAGAGCTCCGCCGCGCTCGCGGACATGCCCGGGGTCAAGGCCGTCTACCCCGTGGTGCCGGTGGAGCTCGACACCACGCGCGCGGCGCCGACGGTCGACCCGGACCTCGCCGTCGCAGGCGAGATGTCGGGCGCGGACGTCGTGCGCCGAGAGCTCGGCGTGACCGGCGAGGGCATCCGCGTCGGCGTGATCGACAGCGGCATCGACTACAATCACCCCGATCTCGGAGGCTGCTTCGGCCCGGGCTGCCGCGTGGCGTTTGGCTACGATTTCGTCGGCGACGATTTCGTCGCCGGCGACCCGAGCAAGCCGCCCGTGCCCGACGGACAGCCCGACGATTGCCTGGGCCACGGCACGCACGTCGCCGGCATCATCGGGGCGAACGGGGTCGTGCAGGGCGTGGCCCCGGACGTGACCTTCGGCGCTTACCGCGTGTTCGGCTGCCGCGGCGGCTCTCGCGCGGACATCATCCTCAAGGCGATGGAGCGGGCAGCCAGCGACGGCATGCACGTCATCAACATCAGCATCGGAACGCCGTTCCAGTGGCCTGACTACCCGACGGCGGCGGCGGCGAGCGCGCTCGTCGGGCGCGGCGTCGTGGTCGTGGCGTCGATCGGCAACAGCGGCGAGAAGGGGCTCTGGGCCGCCGGCGCGCCCGGCGTGGGAGAGGCGGTCATCGGCACCGCGTCCGTCGACAGCACCCGCGTCACCACCCTGTCGTTCACCGTCTCGCCGGGCGACGCCGTGATCGGCTACGCTCGCGCCGCCGGGAGCCCGCCCGCGCCGCTCTCGGGCAGCGCCGCCCTCGCGCGCACGGGGACGATCACCAGCGCGCGCGACGCGTGCGCCGCTCTCCCCGCTGGCAGCCTCGCAGGCCAGATCGCGCTCGTCCGGCGCGGCGGCTGCTCGTTCCACCTGAAGGCCACGCGCGCGCACGCCGCGGGCGCCGTCGGCGTCGTGCTCTACAACGACCGGGCCGGGGCGATGAGCCCGTCCGTGGAGGGCGACGACCCGATCACCATCCCTGTCGTGGGGATCGCGCAGGCGGACGGCGAGCTCCTCAACGCGCGCCTCGACGCCGGACCCGTGACCCAGAGCTGGACCCATCGAGCCGTGGCCGCGCGGAACGGCACCGCGGGCCTCGTCTCCCGCTTCAGCTCGTACGGCCTGAGCGCGGCGCTGTCCTTCAAGCCCGATCTCGCGGCGCCCGGCGGCACGATCTACTCGACGGTGCCGATCGAGCAAGGCTCGTACGACACGCTCAGCGGGACGTCGATGGCGGCGCCGCACGTGACCGGGGCCGTCGCGCTCCTGCTCGCCGCGCGCCCGGAGCTGTCCGCGGCGCGCGTGCGCGACGTCCTGCAGAACACCGCGGTCCCCGCGCCGTGGAGCGGCGATGTGAGCGCCGGCGTGCCGGAGAGCGCGCATC
This sequence comes from Sorangium sp. So ce693, assembly GCF_051521375.1. NCBI lineage: Bacteria > Pseudomonadati > Myxococcota > Polyangiales > Polyangiaceae > Sorangium > Sorangium sp. So ce693. The sequence continues at coordinate 5,589,738 of NZ_CP150347.1, read as the reverse complement.
GGCAGGGCGCAGGCGTGATCCGCGTCGACCGGGCGATCCGCGCGACCACCATGATCATCCCTGGAAAGCTCTCGCTGGGAGAGAGCGAGGCCGGCCCCGCCGCGCGCACGCTGACGCTCGAGAACTCGAGCGGGCACGACGTCACCTACGACCTGTCGCACGTGCCCGCGGCGTGCGCGACCGCGGGTGACCACTGGGCGCCGGCGAGCGCCACGACCGGCGCCGCGCGCGTCGATTTCAGCGCCGCGAGCGTCACGGTGCCCGCCGCCGGGAGCGCGACCGTCTCCGTCACGGTCACGGCGAGCGATGCGCTCGCGGAAGGCGGCCTGTTCGGCGGCTACCTCGTGTTCACGCCGCGGGGCGGCGCGGCCGACGGCCTGCTGCGGGTGCCGTATGCGGGCTTCAAGGGCGATTATCAGAGCCTGCCCGTCCTCAAGCCGTCGGGTCTCGGGGCTCCGTGGCTCGGCAAGCTGAGCGGGACGCGCCTGACTCAGCAGCCGCGCGGCGCGGCCTACACGCTGGAGTCGGACGACGTGCCGTATGTGGTCGTCCACCTCGATCACGGCGCGGAGCGCATGACGCTGGACATCGTCGACGCCGCCACGGCGAAGCCGTGGGGGCGCGCGCTGATGCTGTCCCACGTCGGTCAGAGCGCTTCCGCGACGTCGGTCACGCGGTACGGATGGAAGGGGACGACGACGCTCGACGGGAGGGCGACCGTCGTCCCGGACGGGGATTACCTGATCAAGCTCCGCGCGCTCCGTGCGCTCGGCGATCCGGACAACGAGGCGCACTGGGAGACGTGGACGTCGCCTGTCGTCACCCTTGATCGGCCGTGACGGGTCCGCTCATGGCGCCTTGTAGACGAGCACCGGCCAGAGCCGGCGCGCGACGCGCACGAGGTCGCGTTGCGCCCGCATGACCGCGCCGATGTCCTTGTACGCCGAGGGCGCCTCCTCGCGCAGCCGGTCCGCGAGGCGGTGGTCGAACCACACGCCCTCGGCCTCTCGCAGCAGCTGCCGCGCGCCGATGCGGCGCCGCGCCTCGCCCCGCGGCAGCGCGCGCCCGGCGCCGTGCGCCGACGAGCCGAGCGCCTCGGGGTGGCCGCGCCCCTCGACGTGGAAGCTCGGGCTCCCCATCGACCCGGGCACGACGCCGAGCTCCCCCTCGCGGAGCCCCATGGCGCCCTTGCGGTGCACCCACAGCGCGCGTCCGCCGTGCTCCTCGCGCCGGACGTGGTTGTGATCGACCTCGACGCGCGACGACGCGTCGGCGTCGACGCCGAACAGCTCGGCGAAGAGCGAGAGGGCCTCGGTGACCATCCGTGCGCGGCTCGCCTGCGCGTACCTTGCGGCCCAGGCGGCGTCATCGAGGTACGCGCGCCCGGCTTCGCTGTCGGCGTCGAGGAAGCGGACGCCCGACGCGTCGCGCGCCGCAAGCGCCTCGTGGTGCTGCCGGATCGCGGGGCCCATGGCGCGCGAACCGCTATGGAGGAGCAGCCACAGCGCGCCCTCCTCGTCGCGTTGCACCTCCAGGAAATGGTTGCCCCGGCCCAGCGTGCCCAGCTCCATCCGGCCCTCGCGGTGCTTCATCGCCTCGAGGCGAGGCGCGGCGAGCCGCGCCTCGGCGAGATCGCCGGGCAGCGGCGGGGCGCCGGCGGCGGGGCGCAACAGGTGAGGGACGCGGCGGCCCAGCGCGGAGAGGAGCTGCGCCGCGCGATCGCGATCCGCGAGCAGATCGGCGTCCGCGCGGAGCCGCAGCGCGACCATGCCGCAGCCGATGTCGCCGCCGACCGCCGCCGGCAGGAGGCGACGGGTCGTGGCCGTCACCGTGCCGACGCACACGTCGTCGGCCACGTGCGCGTCCGGCATGACCGCGATGTGCGCGACGTCTTCGGTGCGCGCGAGCCGCGAGAGCGACGCGCTGAGCGCCGCGCTCGCGCCCTCCGGGAGCCACGCGGAGATGCGCGCGCTCACGGCTCTCCCTCCGGCGGCAGCACCTGAAACGCGAGCGTCGGCGCGCGCTTGCGGGTGATCGCCCCTGCGACCTCCGAGCGCACGTAGCCCGCCACCTTCTCCAGCCGCGCCGCCGCCAGCTCCGGCGGCGTGCCAGGCCTGACCTGCACGACCACCGCGAGCCGGCTGGCGTCCGGCGCCGGCTCCACACCCATCACCCAGACGCCCTGGAGGACGTCGTCGCGGAGCGCGGCGAGCGCGTCGCTCACCGCCTCCTGCACCTGACGGCAGAGCTGGCGCTCCTTGCGCTGCGCGTTCCGCGCCGCCGTCCCACCGAACAACGAACCTGCATCCACGACGGAGCGCGCGCTTTCGCGGCTCCGCGATCGATCTTTGCCCATGCCATGCTCCCGAGGGCGCGGCGACGCACCTACGCGTCGGCCGCGCGGTTCCAGCGACACGCGAGATGAGCTCGGGGATGTGAGCCTCGCCGGCGCGCTCAGCGGCGCGTCAGGCCGAGGCTCGTGGATGCAATGGGGTGCATGGCGGGCCTCCTTCGCCGCGTAGGGTGCACGAGCGAGGGCCGAGGCGCAAGGCGCGCCCCGGCTGCGCTCCCGGCGGGGTGATCGCCGGTGATCGCGCTACATGGCCTGCTGGCGATGATACGGCGGCGCCGCGCACTGGTACTTGGCGACCCTGGCGACGACGCGGAGCATCCGGCGCATGACGAGCCTCCCGAGCGGCGCCGTCAGCGCGTCCAGGAGGAACAGCCGCCGCCTCGTCCGCGTGTCGGTCGCGCGGATGCGCGCCTCGTACGCGAGCAGCGTCCGGCGCTGTCCGTAGGGCATCACGACGAAGCTCGCCGCCGCCTTGAAGTAGCCGGCGCAGTCGAACGACTTGAACTCGGCGGCGGTCCGCCTCGTGAACAGGCTCTCCACGCTCAACAGGCGCGCGATCGAGCCGATGACGATCTCGGATCCCTCCTTTTCGGCGAGCTTGGACTGGCCGTAATCCTCGATGTTCTGGAGCGACATCCGCGCGCGCGCCGGAAGCGGCGCGAGGCGGAGCCTGCGCCGGGCGCGCCGCACGGCGGCCAGGCGGAGCGCGAAGACCGCGCGCAGCAGGAGAGAGCGGCTCCTCGCGAAATCCACCCTCTTCAGCGTGGCGTACGTCACCTCCGGTGGCGCCATCACCACGATTGCGTGGTTCATGACGATATCGGCTTCCGGCAGGATATGCTCGAGCAGCGTGGGGCTGGCGCCGGAGCGCTGCGGACACCCGTGCGAGGCATCCGTCGTGGCTTGCTCTCCGCCCTGTCGGCTCTCACCCTGTTCCGTCGAGATGGTCTGCATGGCGAACTACCCCCTGCGGGTGTTCATTGGGCAGTCTCGACGGAACGCCAGCAGGGGACTCCTGCCCTCCGACTCAGCCTTTCGCGCGCCGGGAGGCCTCCGTCATGCGGTGGGCGATACGGAACGCCATCTCGAGGGACTGGCGGTAGTTCAGCCTCGGGTCGCACAGGCTCGCGTAGCGCTGGTCGAGATCGGACTCCGTGAGCCCCGCCCCGACGCACTCGGTGACATCGTCGCCCGTGAGCTCGAAGTGGACGCCGCCGAGGTGGGATCCCATGGACTCGTGCACCTCGAAGCTCCCCTCGATCTCGGTGAGGATATCCTCGAAATTCCGTGTCTTGATCCCGCCGGACGTCGTCAGTGTGTTGCCGTGCATCGGGTCGGACATCCAGAGCACCTTGCGCCCGGCGGACCGCACCGCCTCGATGAGCGGCGGGAGCCCGTCGCGCACGCGGCCCGCGCCCATGCGCACGATGAGCACGATCTTGCCCGGCTCGTCCGCCGGGTTGAGCCGGTCGAGGAGGCGAATCACGTCGTCGCGGAGCGTCTTCGGGCCGAGCTTGATGCCCAGCGGGTTCTCCACGCCGCTGAAGAACTCGACGTGCGCGCCGTCCGGCTGCCGCGTGCGCTCGCCGATCCAGGGCAGGTGGGTCGTCAGGTCGTAGAAGCCGGGCCGGCGCGCGACCTTCCGCGTCTGCGCGGACTCGTAGTGCAGGTTGAGCCCTTCATGGCTCGTGAAGAACTCGGCCCGCGAGAGCTCCCCGACCGGCACCTCCGCGAGCGCCTCCATGAACCGAAGGGCCTCCCCGACCTGCTCCGTCATCCGCTGGTATCGCTCGCGCAGCTCGCCGGGCAGATCCGCCCGCTCGAGGAAGCTCAGGTCCCAGTACTCCGGGTGGTGCAGATCGGCGAAGCCGCCCTCCGACAGGGAACGGATGAAATTCAGGGTGATCGCCGCGTGCTGATATCCCGTGATCATCAGGTTCGGATCGGGGCGCCGGGAGGAGGCGTCGAAGGGAGCACGATTGATGAGATCCCCGAAATAGCTGGGCAAGCTCACGCCGTCGCGCGTCTCGACCGGGCTGGAGCGCGGCTTGGCGTACTGCCCGGCAAAGCGCCCGAGGCGCACCACCGGCCGGCGGGCGCCGTGCACGAGCACGAGCGACATCTGGAGCAGGATCTTCAGCTTGTTCGTGACGATGTTCGGGCGGCAGTCGTCGAGCGTCTCCGCGCAGTCTCCCCCCTGGAGCACGAACCGGCGGCCGAGCTGCGCTTCGGCCAGATAGCCTTTGAGTCGCTCGACCTCCCACGAGGTCACGAGCGGCGGCAACGCCCGGAGCTTCTCGACGGCCGCCTGGACGGCCTCGGGCTCGTCATACGGGAGGGGCGCAGCGTTGAAACGTTCACGCCATGAATCCGGCGACCAGGGTTGAGCAGGAACGTACATGAGTTGAGCCCTACTATGTCAAGGCTCCCACCTGCGCAACCCTCGGTCAACGTCATCGATTCGAGCGTGAGGCGATGGGCTCGCGGGCGCGGTCATCGGCTCACCGACGCTGTCGTCGGCTCGCGGGCGCGGTCATCGGCTCGCGGGCGCGGTCATCGGCTCGCAGGCGCGGTCATCGGCTCACCGACGCTGTCGTCGGCTCGCAGGCGCGGTCATCGGCTCGCAGGCGCGTCCGCCGCCCGGGGCGATGGCCCGGTGCGCGCCTCGATCGCCTGGATCGCCGCCTTGATCTCTCCCGCGATCGAGGCGCACGCCGCCGTGCAGCGGCTCATGCCCAGAAAGCCGCACCCCTTGCCCTTGCTGGTGATGAGCGGCGCGAGGACATCGATGGCGCGCCGATCGCCGTCGGTCGTCGCGCGCGCCAGCAAGGCCTGCCTCGCCTTGCAGGAGGGCGCGACCCGGAGCTCGTGGGCGATGCGCAGCGCGGGCGTCGCCCGCCCCTGGACCGCGGCCTCCGCGAGCCGCTTCGCGGCGCGCTCCTTCAGCGCGGAGCTCCCCACCGCGAGCTCGTAGAGCAGATCCGCCCCGTGGCTGCCCATGCCGCTCGCCATCAGGTCGAGCGCGGCCGAGGCCACCTCGGGCGGTCCGCTGGCGGCGCTCGAGACGATGCGCTCCACGTCGTCGTCGGCCGCCGCCCCCGGATCGAGCTCCAGCAGCCGCTTCGCCGCGGCGAGCGCGGCGGCGTGGTAAGGCGGCGGGAGCGCGTGACGCAGCATCAGCGCGCGGAAGATCGCCGGATCCTTCGGGTAGCGCGAGGCGAGCGCCTCGAGCGCGAGCACGCCGCCCGCGGTCGCCGTCGCCAGCTCGTCGGCGGGGACGGCATCGGAGGGTTTCGGCGCGACCGGACGCCGGAGGCCGGAGCTCGACGGCGTCGCGCGCTCGGCGAGCGAGGCCGACTCGAGCCGGGAGAGGGAGACGCCGTCGCGCAGCAGCGCCGCGGCGATCACGACGACCACGAGGGCAGCCGCGCCCGTGACAAGCCACAGCGCAGCGGGCGGCGTCCGCGCCAGCAGGGAGGGGCGCGAGCCCGAGGCGTTGCCGCCTGCGCCGAGCACGGTGGTTGTTCCCGCCTGTGCGCCCGGTCTGTCAGGGGTGCTGGCCTGGCTGGCGCCCGTCCCAGATGCCTGCGCTGGCATGGCCCGCTCCCCTAACACACGCCCGGACGGCGGCCCATGGCTCACGTCCGGTGGCCCGGCCGCGGGCTCATCGCCGCTGGCCTCGCCACTGGAACAGGGCGGCGGCGCCCGCGGCGAGCACGCTGATGAGGAAGAGCAGCGCGTCCCAGACCGGCCACGCGATGCCGATGGCGCGCCGCAGGAACACGGCCTCGACGAGCCGCACGAGCAGCGACGCGGACCCGTAGGCCACGAGGGCGAGCACGACGGGCGTCGTGAGCCGCGGCGCGAGCGCGCTCATCCGGGCGTCGTCCCGCCAGACGCGGCGAAAGATATAGAAGCCGCCGAGCAGCCCGACGCCGAACAGGGCGCACAGGATCCCGAGCGTGAGCAAGGTGGCTCCCTGGCTCGACATCGCGGCGGCGTCGCCGCGCGCCGCGCGCGCGAAGCCGGCGAGGCAGCTGACGAGGCCCGCGCCGAGCCACCCCAGGCCGAGGCTCACCACGAGGAAGACCATCTGCCGCGTCAGGTACGCCTCGGACGACGCGGAGCCGGGCAGGCCGAACGCGTGCGAGAGCGCGTAAGGCCGCCCGAGCACGACGGACGCGCGCGCGAGCGACGCGCGAGCGCTGGGCGGCCCGGGCGCGGCCGCTTCCTCGTAGGGCGCGAGCTCGCCGGCGAGCTCGCCCATCGAGGCGTGGCGGCCCTCTCGCTGCTTCGCCATGGCGCGCTGGACGATGACCTCCAGGCCCGGCGGGATCTCCGGGTTCAGCGATCGCGGCGGCGGCGGCTCCTCCGTCATGACGGCGAGGAGCACTGCCGTCGGGTCGCTGCGCTCGAAGGGGCGCTGCCCCGTGAGCGCGTGGTAGAGGACCGCCCCCACGGCGTAGATGTCGGCTCGAGGGTCGATGTCTTCCCCCTTCGCCTGCTCCGGGGCCATGTACGCCGGCGTTCCGAGCACCATGCCCGTCCTCGTGAGCGTGGACGGCGCGGAGGTCTTCGAGATGCCGAAATCGAGGACCTTCACGGTCGGGCACGCAGGGTCGCCCGTGAGGAAGATGTTCTCCGGCTTGATGTCCCGGTGCACGATGCCCGCGGCGTGCGCGGCCGCGATGCCTTCGCATACCTCGCGCGCGATCCGCACCGCGGCGCCGGCCGGCAGCCGCCCTCCCGACCCTGCGAGGAGCTCGTCGAGGCCCTTGCCCTCCAGGTACTCGGCGATGATGCACGGCCGGCCGTCGCTCAGCCGGTTCACGTCGAAGATCTCGACGACGTGCGGGCTCCGGATCGACGCCGCGGCCTCGGCCTCGCGCTGGAACCGCGCGAGGACGGTGGGCTGCTGGGCGAGCTCGGGGTGGAGCGTCTTCAGCGCGAACCGCTTGCCCGGGATGCGGGTGTGGTGCGTCTCGTAGACGCGGCCCATGCCGCCTTCACCGAGCAGGCGGATGACGTGGTACGCGCCCGCCACCGTGGTGCCGACGAGCGGGTCCGCCTCCGCCGGCTGCCCGCCGGCCGCGCTGTCCGGGGGGCCCGCCGCGCTCCCCGCGGGAGGAGCGGGTGGACGGACCGTGTCGGCGGTCGCGTCGTGCGCCGCCGCCGCTGCCAGCCCCTTGGGGAGGGCAGCGGGGCGGACCGTCTCGGCGGCCAGCTCGTGCGCCGCCGCGCCCGCCGCGGGCGGAGGGGGCGGCGGAGGGCGAACCGTCTCCGCGGTCGTGGAGGTGGCGGCAGCGGCGGCGGCCGCGGCCTGCGCTCCGCGCACGGCGGCAAGCGCGGCCTGCCGCTCCGTGTCGCTCATGACGCGGGTGGGTCCGTCGCCCTCCTCGCCTCCCGTGGAGGGCGCGCGGGACGATGGCACGGCAGGAGTGCCCGAGCGACCGGGCGAAAAGCTCGAATCCGACACGCTCAGGGCCTCGCTCCCATGGATCCGGGTCGACCCTCACCAGAGGTGGGGATCGACGATTCGTCGCCAACGCGCGGGCGAACACCGCGAGGCGACGCTACCACGGATCGCGCCGCGCGAGGGCGCCGACCTGCGGAACCGTGAGCGGCTCGTGATTTCGAGGTGTTCGCGCGGCCGGACTGGCAAGTGTCGCGCGGTGCGTAACGGGTGGTCGCCCCTTCAGCTCGCGGGCTGCTCGACCTGGACGGGCTTCTGCTTGGCAGCCTTGCGCTGCTCCGCATCGAGCAGGCCGATCCGCGCCTTCTGGCAGCGCTTCAGGCGCTTCTTCTTGAGCGGGGTGGCGAGCCATTCGTGACGCAGACGGACATTCCACTTCGGAGTATTGGCCATGATCGTAGGACTTTCTCTGCGAGGGCGGCGGAGACTACACAAACGTGCCGGGGCGTCAAGCTGCCAGTGGGGTCGCCCGCTTCGTATTTTTCGCTCTCGTCTTGCTGTCGCGTGGTCGCGTAGTCGCGTTGTTGTGTGCGGCGCCGTGCGCGCTGCGTTCTGTCCCTATCGTCCCTGCGTTTGTGGCGCTGGCCCGCTGGCACTTACCACAGTGCTGGCGGGGTGGTCCTGGCAATCGCGGAGCGCTCGGCGATCCGCTGCTGGAGGCGGCGCCAGAGCGCGCGTGCAGCGGGCGCGGGGACGGCAGGGAACGCGCGCACGGTGTGGAGCATGGTTGTGGCGCTCGTGTGGAGGGGGCGCTCCGACGCGGTGAGGGCGCACAGGGCGCTGCGCCGCTCGGCCGACTGACGCGCGACCGCGGCGCGGAAGTCCTCGCGGGCGAGGCGCAGGCGGGAGCGGACCGTGTTCTCGTTGAGCGAAAGCTCGCCGGCGATGTCGGCCACCGCGACGCCGAGGAGATCGTACATGACGAGGATCACGCGCCGCTCGGGCGCGACCTTCAGCAGCAGCGCCGTCACGATCTCGGCGCGGTCGGCGCTCGCGAGCGACTGCTCCGGCGTCGGCGCCGGGGCGCGCCCGTCGAACGGCCAGGACACGCCGGCCCCGGAGGGGATCTCGCGGCGCCGGTGAGCGCGCGCGTGGTAGTGGCTCGTCTTTCTCCATGCGATGCCGAACAGCCACCGATGCAGCGCCGCCTCGGGCGTGATGCGAAGGGGCGGCGGCCCTGACGCGGAGAGCCCGCCCGCAGGGGCCGCGTGGAAACGCCATGGGTCGTAGCTGGCCAGGCCCCGATAGGCCGCGAGGAAGACCTCCTGGAGCATGTCGTCCAGATCGTTCACCGAGACGCCCAGCCAGCGGAGCGCGTGATGAAGGAACGGCAAGCCCACGGCATAGACCGTCTCGAACGACGGGCGCGCCGGCGCGGACGGCGGCGCGGACGGCGAGGAACGCGGCGGCGTCATCCGGAGCCTCGCGGCGCCGGGAGCTCCGCGCCGGCGCAGGTGGGGTAGGGGCGCGGCGCAGACCGGCCGGCCGGCAGATCGGACGCCGGCGGCGGCCGGAGCCAGCGCTCGACCGGCTCGAGCTCGACCAGCATGTCCAGGGAGGTCCGGAGAGAGAGGCGGAAGTCGTCGTCCTCGGCGGCTCGGGCGCTGTGGAACGCGACATAGAACAGCACGGTGCCCAGCTGCATCGCCCGCGGATCTCCCCGGCGTTGCAGGAAGCGATCGGCGAGATCGCACAGGGCGTGAAACAGGCGGCCTCCCGGGCGACAGCTCTCGGGACCGCACACATCGAGGGTGGCGCACCGGCGGGCGCGCCGGGCTGCTTTGTGCATGGAAGGCGCGCGCGTCTTCGTCACGCGCGCCTTCGGACTGCTCCGATCCGGCATGATTCGGTCCCCCGTAAGGTTGAGATCGCGATGGATGCCACGTGCATCCACCGCATGAATTACGGAGACCGCCTGCGGATGATTTCGTCCTGTGCCCTCTCGCCTGCGCGCCGGTGGATGTGCGGCGGCGCCAGGGCCGGCCGGCGTCGGCCCCGCGAGATCGTCAATCCGGCACGGGCGTGAGCTGCACCTGGAGGTGGATCGGCGGGGCGCCGCTCCTGGCCTCGACCAGGCGGTCCCAGGCGAAGTAGCCGGCCTTCTCCACGGTGATCCGGTGCGCGCCGGGCGGCAGCGCGACGCCGTGGGCGGCGACGTAGGCGAGCGCGCCGATGTACTGGTCGTCGATGGTGACCGACGCGTCGGGCACGTTCCCCTTCACCCGCAGCGAGACCGTCGCCGGAGTCCGAGCGACGCACGCCGACAGCCCGAGCATCAGGAGCGCCGCCGTGGCGCGCGTCCGCTTCGCGCTCGCGCTGGCCATCGTCACTCCCACTCGATCGTCGAGGGCGGCTTCGAGGACACGTCGAGCACCACGCGGTTCACGCCGCGCACCTCGTTGATGATGCGCGAGCTCACCCGGGCGATGAGGTCGTAGGGCAGCCGCGCCCAGTCGGCCGTCATGCCGTCGGTCGAGTGCACGGCGCGGAGCGCGATCGCCTCGTCGTAGGTGCGCTCGTCGCCCATCACGCCCACGGAGCGCACCGGGAGGAGCACGCAGAAGCTCTGCCAGAGCGACTCGTAGAGCCCGGCGGCGCGGATCTCCTGGTCGAAGATGGCGTCGGCCGCTTTGAGCACGCGCAGCTTCTCCGGCGTCACCTCGCCGAGGCAGCGCACGGCGAGCCCCGGGCCGGGGAACGGCTGGCGGTACAGGATGTCCCGCGGCATGCCCATCGCCTCGCCGGCGGCCCGCACCTCGTCCTTGAAGAGCTCCCGCAGGGGCTCGATCAGGCCGAGGTTCATCCGCTCGGGCAGGCCGCCGACGTTGTGGTGGCTCTTGATGACGGCGCTCGGACCCTTGAACGAGACGCTCTCGATCACGTCGGGGTAGAGCGTGCCCTGCACGAGCCACTTCGCGCCCTGGACCCGCTTCGCCTCCTCCTCGAACACCTCGATGAACAGGCGGCCGATCACCTTGCGCTTCTGCTCCGGATCCACGACGCCGCGCAGCCCCTCGAGGAACCGCGCCGACGCGTCGACGGCGTCGAGGTTCATGTGGAAGTGGCCGCGGAAGGTCCGCTCGACGCTCTCCGCCTCGCCCTCGCGCAGCAGGCCGTTGTCGACGAAGATGCACGTCAGCCGGTCGCCGAGGGCGCGCTGACAGAGCACGGCGGCGACCGAGGAGTCGACCCCGCCCGAGAGGCCCAGGATGACGCGGTCGCTCGGCCCGGCCTTCTCGCGGACCGCGGCGATCGCCTCCTCCACGAACGACGCGGGCGTCCAGGTCGGCGAGAGGCCGGCGACGTCGAACAGGAAGGACTGGAGGATCTCCTTGCCGCGCGGCGTGTGGACGACCTCGGGGTGGAACTGGAGGCCGTAGAGCTTGTCGCGCTCGCGGGCGACGGCGCAGAGCGGGCTGCCGGTCGTGGTGCCGAGCGACACGAACCCCTCCGGCATCGCGGTGAGCCGATCGCCGTGGCTCATCCAGACGTCGATGGAGTCGCCCTCGGCGAAGCGCGAGAAGATGCCCGTCGGGCGCTCGACGCGCACCGCCGCGGGGCCGTACTCGCCCCCCGTGTGCGCGCGCTCGACCTTGCCGCCGAGGTGATACGCCATGAGCTGGAGCCCGTAGCAGATGCCCAGCGTCGGGACGCCGAGCTCCAGCACCTCCCGGGAACAGCGGGGAGCGTTGTCTCCGTACACGCTGGCGGGGCCGCCCGAGAGGATGAGCGCCCGCGGGGCGAGCCGGCGCAGCTCGGCGATGGGCACGTCGAAGCGGTGGATCTCGCAGTAGACGCCAGACTCGCGCACGCGCCGGGCGATGAGCTGCGTGTACTGAGAGCCAAAATCGAGGATGACGACGAAGTCCCGCCGGGGTGAGAGCATGGCTGCCGCTAGCATGGCGGGGCTGGATCCGCCAGAGTCGCGCGGCCGAGGCGCTCGCCGCACGCCCGCTCGCAGCGCCCTGCGCTACGGCTGCGTGGGCGGCGGCGGCGTGGTGGGCGGCGGCTGCGTGGACGCGGGCGGCGCGCCCGGCGACGGGGCGAGCAGCGGCGCGCCCGGCGTCGCATCCGTCGCATCCGACTCGTCCGGCGGCGCGGCGGGCGCGTCGCCGACGCCGCCGTCGTACACGCGCGGGCGCTCGTACTCGGGCGGCGGACCGGGTGGGAGCGGCTTCGGCGCGGCGGAGGAGCACGCCGCGGCGAGGTGCGCGGCGAGGATCGCGGCGAGCGCCGCGATCGGCGAGGCGTGGCGGGCGCGTGTCATAGCTCCACTCCGCTCCCCCCGCTGTTCGCGGGAGGAGCACGATACGGTGGTATTTCGGGAGGGCCGGCCGGATCGGGCGGCACCTGGAGCCCCTCCGGATCGGCGAAAGGCGAGGAGGGGACGGAGCGGGCCGCCGGCGGCGCGTCGAGCGGCGCCCCCAGCGCGCCCGGCGCCGCGAGGGGGATGCCCGTGCTCGCCGTGGCGGGCGCGTCTGCGCCTGCGTCCGAGCCGCGGCACGCCGGCGCGATCACGGCGACGAGCGCCCCCGCGAGGAGCGCCGCGCCGCGCCGCGCGCTGCCTGCCCGCGGCGCGCGGCCGGCGTCTCGGGATCCGGGTGCGAAGGACGCCTGGCTCGAGCTTCGGAGATCGCCGGACACGGCGGGTACGCTAGCATGGACGCGCAGGAGAACGGTTGGCCCGCGCAGGGAGGCGAGCTAGGTTCCCGCTGTGGAACAGAGCAACATCGATCTAGAGGGCACGCTTCGCGCGCTCTGCCAGCGCGCCCGGACGGCTGCCCGGGCCCTCGCCCCGCTGGACCGGGCCCAGAAGGACCGCGCGCTGCGCGCGATCGCGGAGCGGCTGCGCGCCGAGGCCGGCGAGGGCAAGCGCTCCGCGGTGCTGGCCGCGAACGCCGAGGACGTGGCCGCGGCGCGCGCCGCCGGCGTCTCCGAGGCGCTCGTCGACCGGCTCGTGCTCGACGAGGCGCGGCTCGCGGCGATCGCCGGCGCGGTGCTCGAGGTCGCCTCCGCCAGCGATCCGGTCGGGCAGGTCGTCGGGATGGAGCGGCGGCCGAACGGGCTCCTCGTCGGGCAGGTGCGCGTCCCGCTCGGCGTGATCGCGATGATCTACGAGTCGCGCCCCAACGTGACGGTCGACGCCGCCGTGCTCTGCCTGAAGAGCGGCAACGCCGCGGTCCTCCGCGGCGGCAAGGAGGCGGCTCGCTCGAACGCGGCCCTCGGCGAGCTGATCTCGGACGCGCTGCGCTCGGTCGGCCTGCCGGCCGACGCCGTGCAGATGGTCCCCTCGCTCGACCGCGAGGCCACGCGGATCCTCCTCGGCCTGACCGGCATGATCGATCTGGCCATCCCGCGCGGCGGCGAGGGGCTCATCCGGTTCGTGGCCGAGAACGCGCGCGTCCCGGTGATCCAGCACTACAAGGGCGTGAACCACCTCTTCGCCGACGCCGGCTGCGACGTCGAGATGGCCTACCGCCTCGTCGAGAACGGCAAGCTCCAGCGCCCCGGCGTCTGCAACGCGCTGGAGTGCCTGCTCGTCCACGAGGGCGTCGCGGCGCCGCTGCTCGGGCGCGTGGCCGCCCTCTCGGAGCGCGGGCTCGAGCTGCGCGGCGACGCCGCCACCTGCGCGCTCGTGCCGTCGGCGCGCAAGGCCGCGGAGGACGACTACGGGCGGGAGTTCCTCGCGCCCATCCTCGCGGTGCGGGTGGTGAGGTCGCTCGACGAGGCGATCGAGCACATCGGCCGCTACGGCTCGATGCACACCGAGGTCATCTGCACGCCCCGCTACGATCACGCGCAGCGGTTCCTGCGCGAGGTCGACGCGAGCTGCGTGCTCGTGAACGCGTCGTCCCGGTTCAACGATGGCGGCGAGCTCGGCCTCGGCGCGGAGATCGGCATCTCCACGACGAAGCTCCACGCCTACGGCCCGATGGGGCTCGCGAGCCTGACGACGCTCAAGTGGATCGCGTACGGCGAGGGCCAGACCCGCTGACGCGGGCGAGACGAGGGGCGCCGGTCATCGACCGGGCGCAAGAAAGCGAGAGAACGTTGGCGAGCAAGAAGGACGCAGGCGAGGGGAGCAGCAAGCCGCGGGCGAAGTCGGGGTCGAAGGCGGGCGAGGGCGCGGAGCCCCGCGCGCCGGCGCGGAAGAAGGCGACCACCGCCAAGGCGGGCGCGGCCGGCCGGGCGTCGTCCGCGGCCAAGCCGAAGCGACCGGCGTCTCCCCGGATCCGCGCCTCCCACGCGGGCGTCGGCGAGGCCGGCGCGAAGAAGAAGGTGGTCCGCGCGCGCCGCGCGGGCGGCGAGGCGGAGCCGCTGGAGCGCGCGGAGCGGCCGATCCCCGCGGATCGGCCGGCTTCGAGGGCGCGGCGTCCGGCGCGCGACGACGGCGACGCGCCGGCCCCGCGGGTCGCGCGTGGCGGCGGCGAGGGCGCGAAGGCGGTGCTGCCGCTCGCGGGGCGGTCGCCCGCGCGCGCCAAGTCGCCGCTCACCGGCCCGAAGCGCGCCGGCTCGCGCAGGAGCACGCCGCCGCCCGTCCCCGAGCCCTCGGCACCCGCGCGCGAGCTCGCGCTGACGCTGGCCGCGGCGGGGCTCGACAAGAAGGCGATCGGCGTCGAGATCCTGGAGGTCGTGGGGCGCGTCGACTACGCGGACTACCTCGTGATCATGACCGGCCGCTCCGACCGGCACGTCCACGCGATCGCGACGGGGCTGGAGGAGGCGGTGCGCAAGCAGAAGCTCGCGCCGCTCTCGATGGAGGGCCTCGCCGCGGCGACCTGGGTGCTCATCGATTTCGGCGACGTGGTGGTGCACGTGTTCCAGGAGGAGACGCGCCGCATCTACGACATCGAGGGGCTCTGGATCGACGCGGGGCGCGTCCCGGTCCCGGAGGAGAGCCTGCCGCCGGGGGCGCAGCCCGCCCCGCGGTTCGATCCGAGCTGAGCGCGCCGTGCGACTCGTCGTCGCCGCCGTCGGGCGCGTGAAGGACAAGCCGCTGCGCGCGGCGATGGACGAGTACCTCGGCCGCATCCGCCGCTACGTGGCGTGCGACGAGATCGAGATCCAGGACGGCCCGCCGGCGAAGGTCGGGCCGTTGCTCGCTCGCGCGTCGGCGGGGGCGAGCGTCATCGCCATGGAGGTGGGCGGCAAGGCGCTCGGCAGCGAGGCGTTCGCGGCCGGCGTCGAGCGCTGGGGCTCGCGCGGCAAGGGCGTTGTCACGTTCCTGATCGGGGGCGCGGACGGGCTGCCGCCCGACGTGTCCGCCGCGGCGGACGACCGGTGGAGCCTGTCGCCGCTCACGTTCCCGCACCGCCTCGCGCGGCTGGTGCTGATCGAGCAGCTCTACCGCGCGATGACCCTGCTGCGCGGCGAGCCCTACGCCCACTGAGGCGGAGCGCCGGTCACTCCTTGGGCCAGTCGGGGCACGCGAGCTCCATCGGTCCATTGAACCAGCTCGCATAGGCCGCCTCGCCGGCCCTGTTGTACCTGCCGAGGTTCCGCTCGAAGTACTCGCCCCAGTGGGGCTTCCGGCCATCGACGTCGGTGAACCCGTACTCCCTCGCGAGATCCCACGAGCTGAACACGCGGCCGGATTTCGCCGCGACGCCCGGATCGGCGGCGAGCGCCGCGACGGCGCGGCCCACGTAGAACGGCGTCTCCGATTCGATGAAGTGCGGCTCCTTCTCGGCGGCGTCTCGCCAGTTCGCCTCCGTGACGCCGAAGTGGTCGAGCATGGCCTCCGAGCGCAGGAAGCCGGGCGTCACCGCGAGCGCCGTCACGGCGGGGTGGCGGCGCAGCTCCCAGGCCATGGCGAAGGCCAGGCGGATGACCGACATCTTCGCCAGATCGTAGAAGAGGTTGCCGCGGTAACCGAAGTGGTCGCCGTCGGTGATCTCGACGATGAGGCCGCGATCGCGCTCGAGCATGAGCGGCACCGCGTGGCGGCTCGTGATGATGTGCGAGGTGACGGCCCGCTCGAGCAGGATCCTCCCGCTGGGCAGGGAGAGCTTCCAGAACGGCTGGCCGAACTCGGTGAGCTCATCGCCGCCCCACACGTCGTTGACCAGGACGTCGAGCCTCCCTTGCTCCTGCCGGATCCGGGCGCAGAGCGCCTCGACCTGCTCCTCGACGGTGTGGTCGACCTGCGCGGCGACGCCGCGCCCTCCCGCCGCGGCCACGAGCTCGGCGGTCTCCTCGATGGTCTCGGGGCGCTGGCCCGTGGCGGGCCGGCCGCGGACGCTGCGCCCTGTGCAATAGACCGTGGCGCCGGCCTCGCCGAGCGAGCGTGCGATGGCGCGCCCCGCGCCGCGCGTGGCTCCGGCGACGAGCGCGACCTGTCCTTCGAGCGGTCTCATACGATGTCTCCTCCTTGGCGACCGGCGTCGTCGCGGACGCGCGCGGCTCCTGCGGCGCGCGCGCCCTTGCATTCCGGCCTGTTCCGGTCGTCCTGCGACGCTACGGGAGAATTCCTGACGTCTCCTGTCATGAATTGCGCGTAGCCTCTCGGGCGGGTCATTTCGGGGTCGGGAGCCACGGACGGTCATGCGCGCGGATCGGCTGCTCAGCTTGATGTTGCTCTTGCAGCGGGCGAAGAGCCGGCAGCTGACGGCCGAGGACCTGGCGCGCCGCCTGGAGGTCTCGGCGCGGACGATCTACAGGGACCTCGACGCGCTGTCGTCCGCGGGCGTGCCCGTCTATGCGCAGCGCGGCCCGAGCGGCGGGATCGCGCTGGCGGAGGGGTGGCAGACGACGCTGACCGGGCTGACGCAGCCCGAGGTGCAGGCGCTCGCCGCGGTCGCCGCGCCCGGAGCGCTGGCCGACATCGGGCTCTCGGCGGCGCTGGAGAGCGGGCTGATCAAGCTGTCGGCGGCGCTGCCGGCCGTGCACAGGTCGCTGGCCGAGCACGCGCGGCAGCGGCTCCACGTGGACGCGTCGGGGTGGTTCCAGGGCAGGGAGGTGGTGCCGCACCTCGACGTCCTGCGGGAGGGGGTCTGGCAGGATCGCAAGGTGTGGCTCGCGTACCGGGACTTCGACGGCGAGGCGAGCGAGCGGGTGGTGGAGCCGTACGGGCTCGTGATCAAGGCCGACCGCTGGTACCTCGTCGCCGGCACCGAGCGGGGGCCGAGCATCTTCCGGGGAGCGCGGGTGGCGGGGGCGCGGCTCCTCGAAGCCGCGTTTGCGCGGCCGGAGGGGTTCGACCTGGCGGCGTGCTGGAAGGCCTTGAGCGGGCGGTTCGCGGAGCGCAGGGCGAGCTACGTGGTGACGTTGCGCGTGACCGGGGAGGGGGAAGAGGCGCTCCGGCGGGTCCGGCCCGGCGGCGAGCACGAGCGGTGGGGGCGCGGGGAGCGCGGGCGCGACGGGACGAGCGCCGTGACGGTCGACTTCGAGCGGGAGTCGATCGCGATCTCGCAGATCGTCGGGCTGGGCCGGGGCGTCGAGGTGGTCGAGCCGGCGGCGCTGCGGGCGCGGCTCCGGGAGATCGCGGAGGATCTACGAGCGGTTTACAGGGCGCGCGGCGCGGCGGCGCCTCGACGCGCGGGCAGGAAGAGGTGAGCCGACGCCGGAGAGATCGCGAACGTGCCCAGGCTCATTCCGCGCCGGGACACGAATACCCGATCTCCCAGTCGCATGCATGTCAAGTCGTGAAGAAGACGATTCGGTGGTGCGGACATAGGATGCCGACACCTGGCAGCTCGTTCATCGTTGAATTGTTTTCAATTGTTTGCATGAGCACGATGGGAAGGGCGTGATCTGGCGCCGCGAGGCGAACGGCTATCGGCTCCCCACGGAGGCAGAGTGGGAGTACGCCGCGCGGGGCGTCGATGGACGCCTCTAGCTGTGCGAGGGCGATCGAGCGAGCGGGCGAGAGACTGCAGCGTCTCGGGGGTAGTACTTAAGACCCCTCGACCAGATCTCGCAGCTGAGTCAGCTCCCGATCCACCCATTCTCTCTGCTCGTCGAAAGCCGCCTCGGAACACCCCGGCGGCCGCTGAATGGTGAAGAGGAGCAGGCTCCCGGGGCCGTGTCGCACGATGCGCATGGGCATCCGCAGCTCTCCGCTGCCTGGATCCACGCAGTGCCAGACCACGCCCGCGGACGGGTCTGCCTCGTAGCGGAAGCGCACGTCTCCCTGGGGGGAGCTCACGATCCAGCGCTCCCCCTCCTGTCGCAATCCCTGGCAGAAGCGCGTGCTCCAGCGGGGCAGGAGGCGGATGTCCGCGGCCAGACGGAAGGCCGTGTCCAGGGGAGCGCGCGTCAGGGCGAGGGCTGTATATCGCGTGTCCCCGGGCTCGTGTCCCGGATAGTAGCTCACCTCCAGGCGCTCAAGCAGCGCACGCATGCGCGGAAACAAGGCGGTTCCGTGGGGCGAGCCGCAGTGGGCCGCCAGCGCCTCTCCGTCTTGATAGCGGTCCAGGACCACATAGCGCCCGGGCGCGCCGTCCCTGAACAGGTCGTAGCTGAGCGTGCCCGGCTCCTGGGCCCGGACTGCAGCCGCGTGGGTCCTGAAGATCGCCTCGAACTCCGCCTCGGAACCCGCCTTGGCCTGCGCGCGCTTGATACCACCGATCATGAGCCCTCCTTCCGACCTCGCGGAAGTTACGCACCGGCGGGCCGGCCGACTTGGAGGATCTTGCGATCGGTCGTTGGCCGTCCTCGGAGGCGCCGTACGTCCAACGGATTGCCCCCGATCTCCCGGTGAAATCCATCGGTGAAATGGCTGCCCAAAAGAACCAAGGACCGCCGAGGTGGCAGCCAGCCCACTCACGGTCGGCCACCGCGGCCCAGGGCCGGCCGAGCAGGCCCTGGGCGATGGTCGGGGGAGGCGCGCCGCTTCCGGCGCAGCGCGCATCGTGCCTGGGGAATTCAACCCGGAGGGGGTCGACAGCCTTCGGGGAGAGAAAAAACTCAACCCGGAGGCTGTCGACAGCCTTCGGGGAGAGAAAAAAAACGAGGAGGCTCCAGTGCCCGGCGCTCGCTTCGTCGAGCGGGATGGCGCCGAGGCGTCTCAGCCGTCGCCCGCCGCCAAGCCGAAGCGATGGCGGCGGTGGGGCGGTCAGGCTGAACCGAAAGCGGTGGACGGCCGCGGATCGAGGCTCGTAGCCTCGATCTCATGCAACAGCCGCCGAACGGAGGATGGGGACCGCCTCCCGGGTACCCACCGCCACCACAACAGCAGTATCCGCAAGCGCCATACGGCCCGCCGCAAGGGTACGGGCCCCCTCCCGGCTACGGCCCTCCGCCTCCGAAGCCGCCGTGGTACTTCGGCGCGGGGATCGTCATCCTCTCGCTGTTCTGCTGCTGGCCGGTGGGCCTGGGGCTCCTCTGGAGCTCGCCCGCGTTCAGCAAGAACGGCAAGGTCGGCCTCACGATCGCGGTCGGCATCCTCTGCCTCATCGGGGCCGTGGGCGCGTTGAACGCGCCGCAGACACCTGCGACCCGCGCGGCCGCGACGCCCACGGTGGCGACCGCGCCGGCTGCCAGAGAACCGGCGCCAGCGCCCAAGGCCGTCGAGCCGCCGCCGGCCGAGGTGCAGGCGCTGAAGGTCAAGGCGTCCGACCTCATGTCCGCCTACAAGGCGAACGAGGTGCGCGCGGACGGGCAGTTCAAGGGCAAGACGGTCGAGACGACCGGCGTCGCGGGCGACATCAAAAAGGACATCCTCGGCGGCATCTACATCATCGTCGGCACCGGAGCGGCGTTTGAGCTTCCCGCGCTCCAGGCGACGTTCTCCAAGGCACACGAGCAGGAGGTCGCGGCGGTCTCCAAGGGAGACCGCGTGACGATCCGCTGCGAGGTCAAGGGCCTCATGATGCACGTGCAGCTCGACGACTGCGAATTCGTGCGATAGCGGGTAATGGTCAAGGTGCCAGTCGATTGGTCAAAGTGAGTACTTCGCGATAGCGGAGCTCAGATCGGGCCCGTAGGTTCGGCCTCAAGCAAGTGCAGCCCGCGTCGGCGCCAACCGACCGGGCTGCGTGGCCGAACCCCGACCGAAGCGGAGTTCGACAGTGCAGCTATACCTGATCCCACCCGACGGTGGGCAAGGCGGACGTGTATCCACACGGCGCCGCCCCTTCGTCACCCGTTCCCTCACCGAACCCGAGCGCAAGCGCCTCCGGGAGGCGCTGAAGAACCTGCGTGGGCTGCGTACGGCACGTGGGCATGCCTCACCGAGGTGATGGGCATGCCGACCCGTGATCGCCTCGGGCCAGTTCGCCGGGTCGCCCGGCACCGCCATGCGCGCCGCGCGGGCGGCTGGAACCACGATCGAGCGCCTATTCGGCCGCCCAGTCGCAGCGGACAGGTGCCCTATGTGCGGGAGGAGCGGGTGAAGCGCCCGCGGAAGGTGGCGAAGAGCCCGCCTGCCGCACGACATCCCAAGAAGAAGCCGACGATGGAGGCGATCCTCGCGGAGCGCGGCATCGTCCTCGCGACGCTCGCCGGCATCCCGCGACGCGACCGACGCGATGTGGAGGCCGAGGTGTTGCTCAACGCCTGGAAGGCTGTCGACGCCCTCCGGCGGACCGCTCACTCCGGGAAGAACGTCTCGATCGTCAGCGCCGGCGTCCCATCCGCGTGGACCCCGCCGAGCACCGCGAGCGTCCCGTTCGGCGCGGGCACCACGGCCGCGCCGCGCCGCGGCTCCCTCAGCGGCAGCTCCTCGACCTGCGCCGCCGCGACGTCGACGATGAAGCTCCGCGTCAGCCCGTCCTCGCCCGCCTCGGACCCCACCGCGAGGATGCGCCCGCCGGGCAGCGCGAACGCCGCGACGCCCCCGATGGCCGCGGTCAGCGCTGCGCCCTCGACCTCCACCGCCGCGCAGGTCGCGGCGCTCACGGCGCACCCCGGCGCGAGCCGCCGCGTCGGCGCCGCGGCGCCGCCCTGGACCCCGCCGACGAGCGCGATCTCCCCGGGGCCGGTCACCGCGGCGCCCGCCCCCTCGGAGGGGTCCGGCGGAAACGGCCTCGGCGAGAACGCGGTGGCGCCGTCGCCGAGCACCTCCAGCCCCGCGCCGTCCGCGCTCCCGCCGGCGACGACCAGGCCCAGCCCCTCCACCCACACGGCCGCGGCGCCGGCCCGCGCATGACGGAGCTTCGCCACCGAGAGCGCCCCGTCCGCGCCGACGACGAGCACCTTGTCCGAGGGCTCGCCCGGCGCCCCCTCGGCCGCGCCTGAGCGCGTCGCGCCGACGACGAACGAGCGCCCGTCCGAGGCCTCGATCGTCCGGCCGCCCGCCACCTCCGCGAACGAGCCGAGCCCCTCGGGCAGCGACGCCTCGGCGCTCTGCCCCGCCGCGAGGTCGGTCCAGGTCGCGCCCTCGTCGTCCAGCGTGAGCAGCAGGTCTCCCCGGACGACGAGCGACCGCGCCGCCCGCGGGAGCGCGCCGCTGGAGGCGCTCCCGCCCCACATCGCGAGGTCGTATGCGTCGAGCCGGGCCGGGTCCACGTCGCCCGCCGCGGCGCCCCCGGCCGCGGCCCCGCCGGTGAGGACCAGGTACCGCTCCGCGAGCGCCGCCCCGGGCGCGCCGACGCGCGACGCCGCGAGCTCGCCCGGCGGCCGCGCCCACCGGCCGGTCCGCTGGGCGAAGAGCGGCAGCACGTCGCCCGTCAGCGCGGCGAGGTAGATACCCGCCGCGGAGCGGCCTCGCACCACCGTCGCGCCGCCCGCGTCGAGGCCGCGCACCTCGAACGTGTACGCCCGCTGCGCCGGGATCTCGCCGAAATCGAGCTCGCCGCCCGGCGCCGCCGCCGCCGATACGGTGACGTCCCCCTCGGCCGCCGTCGCGGTCACCTCGATCCGGGCGACCGGCGGATCTTCCTGGAAGGCGGTCGCCTCGTGCCCCGGCACGACCTCGATCGTGAGCGTCCACGGCTCGGACGCGCAGCCCAGGAGCGACAGGCCGAGCGCGGGCAGGACACGGCCCAGGGGCGTGGTCTTCATGAGGGCCGAGTCATAGCGCCTCGGGCGCGCGAAAGCCCAGCGGAGGTGGAGCCGCCCGCCATCCGAAACCTCCCCTCGAATTTTTCTCGCTAAAAACCCAACAATCGAGGGGACTTATCACGCCCGCTACAGGTCGACCTGCACGCCGATCTCCACAACCCGCTCCGGCGGAAGCCTGAAGTAGTCGGGCACGGCGCCGGCGTTCCGCGCCATCACCGCGAAGATCGTCTCCGTGATCCTGCCCATCCGGCCCCTGTCGGTGGCGAGGATCGTCTCGCGGCCGAGGTAATACGCCACGTCCGCGAAATCGATGGGCAGTCCGTGCGTGGCCGCGGCGCGCCGCAAGAGCGCCGGCACGTCGGTCGACTGCATGAAGCCCGAGCGGATGACGATCTGGTGAACCCCCTTGTCGAGGCTCGTCACGTCGAGACGCTCCCTGTCGGCGACCCGCGGGACGTGCTCCGTCACCACCGTCAAGATCACCACCGTCTCGTGGAGCACCTTGTTGTGCTTGAGGTGGTGCGTCAGCGCATAAGGCGTCTTGCCTGCGCGCGAGCTCAGGAACACCGCCGTGCCGGGGACCCGCGCGCGGCACTTCGCGTCGAGATCGCGCACGAAGGCAGAGGCCGAGGGGGCCGCCCGCGTGAAGCGCTCGGCCAGGATCGCGCGGCCTCGCTTCCAGATCACCATCATGATGAACAGGACAGCGGCGATGACAGCCGGCACGTACCCGCCGTCGAGGAACTTGATCAGGTTGGCCCCGAAGAACGGCAGATCGAACGAGAGGAACAGGATCAGCAGCGGCAGGGCCTTCGCGAGCGGGGCTCGCCACGTGTGGCGCATGACGACGAAGAAGACGATCGACGTGATCCCCATCGTGCCGGTCACCGCGAGGCCGTACGCCGCGGCCAGCCGGCTCGACTGCTGGAAGATCAGCACGAGCGCGAGGCACCCGGCCGCGAGGGCCCAGTTCGTCAGGGGGATGTAGATCTGCCCCGCGGTCTCGCTCGAGGTGTGGCGCACCTGGGTCCTCGGCAGGTACCCGAGCTGGATCGCCTGGTGCGTGAGCGAGTAGGCGCCCGAGATCAGCGCCTGCGACGCGATCACGGTGGCCATGGCGGCGAGCGCGACCAGCGCGTAGGTGAGGGGACCCTTCGGCACCATCGCGAAGAACGGGTTCGCGGCGGCCTCGGGCGCTTGAAGCAGGAGCGCCCCCTGGCCGAAGTAGTTGAGAACGAGCGCCGGGAGCGCGAGCGCGTACCAGGCGAGCCGGATCGGGGCGCGCCCGAAGTGCCCCATGTCCGCGTAGAGCGCCTCGCCCCCCGTGATGACGAGCACGACCGACCCCAGGATCGCGACCCCGTGGAGGCCGTGGGCGGCGAAGAAACGCGCGGCGTACACGGGGCTCAGCGCGGCGAGCACCGCCGGGTTTCTGGCGATGAACACGAGCCCGAGCGCGGCGAGCGCGGTGAACCAGAGGACCATGATGGGGCCGAAGACCTTGCCGACGCGCGCCGTCCCCCAGCGCTGCACGCTGAAGAGCCCGACGAGGATCGCGCAGGTGAGCGGCACGACGAACGGCTTGAGCGCGGTCGTCGCCACCTCGAGGCCCTCCATGGCGCTCAGCACCGAGATGGCGGGCGTGATCACGCCGTCGCCGTAGAGGAGCGCGGCGCCGAGCACCACGAGCCCGGCGAGCCAGCCGACGCCCTGCGTCCCGCTGGCGCGCAGCCGCTCCGGCACCAGCGCGAGCAGGGCGAGGATGCCGCCCTCGCCGTCGTTGTCGGCCCGGGTGATGAAGGTGACGTACTTGACCGTGACGACCATCATCAGCGACCAGAAGAGGAGCGAGAGCAGCCCGAGGACGTTGTCGGGCGTCGGCGGGACGCCGTGCGTGCCGCTCACGCACTCCTTGAGCGCGTAGAGCGGGCTCGTGCCGATGTCGCCGAAGACGACCCCCAGCGCGGCCAGGGCGAGCGCTGCCTTGCCGCCGTGGTGGCCGTGCGCCGCGGTAGCGTCGGCGTCACGGCGAGCAGCGCCGTGCTGCGTGGGACCATCGTCCGCGCGGGTCACCGCCTGCTGCGTCGCTCCAGGAGGGGCCGGCATAGCGCCGGGGGGAGGCTCGGCAGAGGCCCGGTCGTTCATGGGGCGGAGTCATAGCGCTCGCCGTCGTGAAAGCCCACCGCCGCGCGCGTGCTCGGCCCCGATGCTGGGAATCCTGGCCGGGCACCAGCTGCGGCTTGGTGAGAACTTGGATCGGGACCTCCTGCAGCGCCTGGTCGACCAGCTCCGTGCGATGCATCGAGGTGAAGCACTCGTCGCGAGACGGAGCCGGTCATCTTGGCTCAAGCTGCGATCGTGGTTGAAGCTGCCACCGCGCTCGACGTTCTTCGTCCGGGCGCGGTGACATCGCGCGGCGCACGAAGACCAGGAACTGTTGAATCGACCGGCGCCGGACCGGGAGAGGCCCCCTCCAGGACGGTCGCGCTCCGCGCGGGTCAGGCGGTGGGCTCAGCCAGAGGGCAAGCGATGGCCGGCGCGTAGAGCGCGCCGCTTTCGGAGCACGCCGAGGGCCAGCGGTGCGAGCAGCCAGAGGGAGGTCGATGCGCCCGACCTCGTCGTTCCGATATGAGCGCACGAGCATCCTCCATCGTCCGACGGGTCCGCGTCGGCTGAGCCAGAGCCGCTCGAATCGGGGGGCGCGCCGCCTGTAGAAGCTCCGCCACCACCAGCCGAGCTGTTCGACCCATCCGTTGCGGTGCCGCCGCTCGTCGAGGCGCCTTCCGCAGACGTTCCAGCGCCACCCGTGCTCGCAGCGCCGCTGCCCGCGCTTCCGCCGCCGCTGCTCGCGCCACCGGCGCCGCCGCTGGTCACCGCGCCTGCCGTGGCGGTCGTGCTGGCGCTGCTGGCGCCCCCAGCGCCGTTCTCACCGCCTGCGCCTGCGCTGGTCACCACGCCTGCCGTGGCGGTCGTGCTGGCGCTGCTGGCGCCCCCAGCGCCGTTCTCACCGCCGGCGCCGCCGGTGTTCGCACCTCCGGTGCCGGCGGCGCTCGCACCGCTCTCTCCGCCGCTGCCGCCGCTGCTCGCGGCGCCTGCCGTGGCGCTCGTGCTGGCGCTGCCGGCTGCACCTCCGGTGCTCGTGACGCCCGTCCCTGCGACGTCACACGAGCCCTTGATACAGATACCGCTTGCGCCGCAGCTGTTGCCGTTCGTGGAACCACAGATCCCGTCGACGGCAGCGCCCGCCGCCACGCTGCACGCGGAGCAGTCATCCGTCGCCGCGCTGCAAGTCGTTCGGCAACAGACACCATCGACGCAGTGCCCGCTCTTGCACTGGATGTCGAGCTCGCACTCCTGTCCTTGCGACGCGGCGTCCATCTGATTGGCATTGACGCGATAGTTCTGAACGCCAGTCGTCTGGTCACCGAAGACGTACGTGACGAGCGAGCTGCGTCCGTCCCCGACCGCTGCCACGGTCGGCGAGTGGTACGCCCCGGTCGACGACGACAGGAGCGTCGTGCCGAGGACCACATCGCCCGCCGGTGAGAGCCACGCCCCGTGGATTTTCTTCTCTGTGATGCCTCCGGGCCACACGATGAGCGTGTCGACGCCGTCGAAGGCGAGCTCCGGTCCCTGCCGATACCACGCGCCGGAGTACCCTGCGATGCTCGTCGCGGAGAGCTGGATCCAGCTCGGATCCAGGACGTTGCCCGTGCTCGGCGACACGCGGGTCGCCCACATCCGGTAGGTCGACGAGCTGACGCTGCTGCTGGCGACCCGTCGCGCCGCGACCACGAAGGACGTGCCGTCGTAGGCGACCGCGGGGAACATGCCCGTACCCAGGCTGAGACCTGGGCTCGGATCGAGGCGCGTGCCGTCGGGCAGGACGCGCGCGCCTCGCGTCCCGCTCGGCAGGAGGCTCGTTCCAGGCGTGTGCCAGACGATGAAATATTGACCTGCCCCATGGGCCATCGTGACGTGGCTCGCGCCCGTCCGCTGCGCCACGAGCAGCGGCGGGTCGTCGAGCACCGCGCCGTCCGCGCCGATACGCGACGCTTCGAGCTTGTCGTTGTCACCGCCAGCCGTATCTTGCCAGGCGACGAGGTACCCAGAGCCATCCGAGGAGACCGCCGGAGTCTGATCGGAGCCGCCCACCGAGATCGCGATGCCGTCCGGATCGAGCACCTGTCCGTCCGGCGTCACGCGCGCTCCAACCACGTCGCGGCGGGTGTAGTTGCTGCCGCTCCTGCGTCCGTCGATCCACACCACGAAATAGCCGCTCTCGCTCGCCGCGAGGCGAGGCTCGAGCTGATCGTACGGCGCGCTGTTGATCAGGATTCCGGCTGGATCCAGGACGGTGCCCGCCTCGCTGACGCGCGCGCCATAGAGGTCGGTGCGCGTCCCCTCGCGGTAGTCCTGCCAAACCACGAAATAGTTTCCATCCCTGTAGGCGATGGCGGGCATCGACTGCTCGCTCGCCGCCCGGCTCAGGTGCAGGCCTCCGGCGTCGAGGGCGGCGCCGTCCGCGATGCGGGTGCCAAAGACCTCCACGTCGTCGTCGCCAGCAAAGCTTCCATTGCCAAAGCGCCCATCCTCCCACGCGGCGAGACACCCGGCCGCGCCGCAGAACACGGTGGGTAGCGCCTTTCTCCCGCTGGCCGTGACGAGCGCGCTCCCGGCGCCGCCCAGGACCGCGCCGTCGGGGCTCACCCGGTTCACGAACACGTCCAGAGCGTTGCCGGAGCTCCAGACGACGACGAAGCTCGTCCCGTCGAACGCCGCCGAGGGGGCGACGTGCGTGCCGGGCTCAGCAGAGAGCTTCTGGCTCACCGCGTCCTCCACCACGCCGGCCTGGCTCACGCGCACGGATTCGATTTGCGGGCGATCGGTCCCGTTCTGGTAGGCGACCAGGTAGCGCGTGCCGTCGAAGGCGACGGACGGCTTGATCTGATCGTAGGCGCCGGCCGCGATCGCGATGTGGTTCGGCTCGAGGACCACGCCCGCAGGCGAGATGTGCGCGCCGTAGATGTCGAAGCCGGCGACGCCCCCGCCCCGACGATCCGACCAGGTCGCGAAGTAGTTCGTGCCATCGAAGAGGAGGCGCGGCTCGAGCTGCGCCTGAACCTGGGTGGCGACGTTGAAGGAGGCGCCTACGAAGGTGCCGCCGGCGCTCACCAGCCGCGCCTTGATGTTCGAGCTCGAGTCCGTGTGCGTCGGCCACGCCACGAGGTAGTTCGTGCCGTCGAAGGCGACCGCGACGTCCCGTCCGAGGGCCTTCTCGATCGCCACCCCGCCCTGGCCGTGGAGCGGGACGCCCGCCGGCGTGATGCGGTTGAATCGAACCCAGCCGCTGATGTCGACGAACGCCACGAGGTAGTTGGTGCCGTCGAAGGCGATGGCGGGAGGGTGCTCCGCCGTGCCGTTCTCGAGCACGGGGATGCCCCCCGGATCGAGGACCTCTCCGGCCGGCGTGACGCGCGTGGCAAAGAGCTTGCGGTAGTTCTCGTCGATGGCCCGGTGGTCGTTCCAGATCACCAGGTAGTTGGTGCCGTCGAAGCCGATCGCCGGCATCGACTGATCGAGGCGCGCAAAGCCGAGCACCGGCTCGTTCAGCGGGATGCGCAAGGTGAGGAGCGGATCGATCTCGGCGGGGAAGATGGAGCCCGCCAGGACCTCCTCCGGCACCACGATGCGCAGCGCGCCCTCGCCCAGGTGCTCGACGGCCAGCGAGGCGACGTCGCCCGTCGCGTCGCGCCATGTCGCGTCTCCGTAGCTCACCACCCGACCGTCCTCGGTCACGAACGAATGCCCCGAGCCCGCGGAGTACCCGCGGTACGTGGCCCCCGTCACGCGGAGCCGCACCTCGATCGCCCCCGCGCACGGCGCCTCCGCGAAGGAGAAGCTCTGATGAAGGCCTTCTTCCGTGTTCGCGAGGTGCTCGACGGCCCAACCGCGATCGAGCGCGAGGTGACCGTCGGCGACCACCTCGGCGCCGCGCCGCTCGGGCGACGCGAGCTCGCCTCCGCCGCACGAGAAGCCAGACGTCTCGAACGCGACCGGGACCGACGGGGCCGCGCCTCGAGCGGCTCTGCCGGCAAGGCCCAGCTCCACGCGCTCCTCGGAGACACGCGCCCGGTAGGCGCCAAAGCCGCCGCTGAAGGTGCCTCCGGGCGTCCGGCGAAAGGCGAGGCGCGCTCGACGCATCGTCTTCTCGAGGTCGAAAGGCACGGCATGAAGCGACCTGGCGCCGCTCTGGACAGCCCTCGAGGCCTTCGCCTCGGCTCCCGGCTGCGGCGCGGAAGAATCGGAGCAGGCCGCCCCGCCGAGCGCCGCCAAGGTCGTCAGCAGCAGCGCGCTGGTCACCCGGCGGCTCGCGCCGAGCCCGCGGTGCGAAGGCCTGGTCGCAGGGGGCGAGGTGCGAGCGCAAGAAGGCATGTGCCCGCAATTTCTCACGCTCGAGCTCGCTCGCCCATGGAAAGCCGCCGACCACCCCGGAGAAAGCCGCCGCGTCTGGCGTTGGGTCGCCCCGAGCGCGCTCTTCACTCGGAGATCGTTGGAGGCCGGCTTGTGAGAAAAATCACGCCACTGGGCCAGCGCATCCAGTGCGCCAGGGACGCGACGCCCGGAAGAAACGAGAACGAGCGGGCTCTCCCCGACGGGGCCAGGTCCGTCGACCTCGACCTTCAGTCACATTCGTACTTCCACATGCAGACGCCCTGTTCGTCGGTGAGGCCAGGCCCGTGGTATTGGTGCCAGCACTCCATCCCGCTCGGGCACGTGGTGTTCTCGTCGCAGGGCAACCAGCAGACCGTGTTGCACATGGGCGTGGCGGTTCCGCTCGGCGGCCGCGGGCAGTCCTCCGCGACTTCGCACCTGTAGTTGCAGAGCGCCGCCACGTCGCACCACATCGATCCATCCTCTTGCCGCTCGGCCACGTACGACACCATGCACGTGCGCTCTTCCCCGTTCGCCTCGGGATCCGGACAGACGTGGGGGAGGGAGAAGTCGCCCTCATCCCCGGGCGGGGCCACGCAGGCAGCCCACGGCCCTTCGGTGGCGCCCTCGACGGAGGTGGCCAGGTGGACTTCGACGATCGAATCGATATGGCGGTCGCCGCACGCCGCCTGCGCGGACGCGAAGGCCGCCGACAAGCCAAGGGCCCAGAGCTTCGTAGCCGTGATCTTCATTCGGTCCTCCACGCCGAGCGCCGAGGCGCCCGGCGTCCAGATGTTCTGCGCTGAGGTCACGGCAGCTGCCCATTTCGGCTCATGGCAGCACGAGCTCCACCCCGAGAGATGCGCCAAGGAACGGGCGACCCCACGTGTCGGTCGCGCGGCCTGCGGCGTCGAGCACGATGCGCGGCGCCGCGATCCCGGCGAGCAGGTGCTCGCTGATTCGCAGGTGTGGAGTCGGCGCGAACGAGAGCCCAGCGCGCAGGTACGGCGCGACCGCGTACGCGTCCTTCGACCTGCCGACGTATCCCGGCGAGCGGCCTTCGCCCTCGACGTGCAGCCAGGCGGCGGCGAGCCCCGCGCCGATCGAAGGCAGCCACGCGGCGTCGGTGGGGCCGAGCGGGACGCGCACCCCCAGCGAGGCGAGGGCCACCCGCACGCGCCGCGTGCCCTCTTTGCCCTCGCGGCTCGCGGTGGCGAGCGGGATCTGGACGAAGGTGGAGAGCCCCAGTCGAGGCCGGATCATCGCGTACCCCGACACGTCCAGCATCGGGGTGGCAGGCACGCCGCCGGGGCTCCAGAGGACCGCCGGCGCCGCCGCGACGCCGAACGTCGTCGGTACGCTCGCGGTCGCGCCTGGCCGGGATGGCGGAGGAGGGCGCGCCTGGGAGGCGCCGTCGGCTCGCGCGAGGGGGGCGGCGACGGGCGCGGGCCTGGCCGGCGGCGGCTCTCGCGCGTCGACGACGGCGGGGGCCGCCGGATCGGCTTCAACCTCGCCCCGCGATGGCGGGGGAGAGCGCACCTCCAGGAGGCTCGCGCGCAGGAACTCCACCGCGCGGATCGCGACCGTGGCGGGATCGTCGGCCATCACGGTGCGCTGGACCGACTTGCCCGTCGCACCCTGGGCGATCGAGACCTCGACGCCGCCTGGCACCTCCGCCACGCGGAGCGCCACCGCCGCTTCGGCCTCGCGCGCGCTCGTCTCGATGGGTCCGTGGGAGGGCGCATCGGCGCCTGGCACCCTCACGACCTCCACCGTGAATCCGAGCGTCGCGAGCTCGGCGTAGACGCGCGCCATGATGGGATCCGAGCGGCGATCGGCGATCAGGACGACCTTCGGGCGCGGCGGCTCCGGCGGCGGCTCGGGCGGCGCCGCGCGCGCTTCGGAGGCGACGAGGAGGCAGAGCCCGAGCGCCCAGGCTCCGCCGTGCGCCGCGCGAGCCGGCCTTCGAGACCGCACTCACTCCCCCTCGAGGAGATCCCTGGCGTGCGCGGCGTGCGGCCCCGCCGGATAGCGCGCCAGGTAGCGGCGCGCGGCCTCGCGGGCCTCGCTGGCCGAGCCCATCGACTCCCGGCATTCGATGACCCTCCCGAGCGCCTCCTGCGCAAAGGAGCCGCCCGGCTGCTCCTCGAGGTACACGAGGAACCAGCGCTCGGCCTCGGCGTACGATCGCCGCTGGTCGAACGCCATCCGGCCGAGGTGGAAGGCGGCCTTCGCCGCCTCGCCGGAGCCCGCGAACCGGCTCCGCGCCGCGGTGAGCGCCGCCGCGGCGCGATCCGGCTTCCCGGAGAAGCGCGCGACGTCCGCGAGCATCAGCAGATCCGCCGCGCTCGCGCGGGCGACGAGCCCGTCGAAGCCCTCGGCCTCGGCCGCGGTCATGGCCTCTCGGTACCTGTCGCCGGCCACGAGATCGCGCCAGCTCGGCGGGCGCGGGGAGGCGTCCGCGGCCTTCGCGATCCTCGCTCGTTCGCTGGTGCCGGTCGCCGCGGGGGCCGGCTCCGAGGCCGCCTGGTCGATGCGCGTGGAAGGCGGCGGAGGCGGGGCGGCGGCGGGCAGCTCCCCGCGCGTGAGCTCGAAGCGCTGCTCCTTGCAGAAGACCTCTAGCGTCTCTCCCGCAGCGACGGTGCGTCGCCCCCCAACGAGCGGCCCCGACACGGCGACCGAGCCCTCCCGCAGCACCAGCTTGAGCTCCTCGCTCGCCGGGGACCAGCTCAGCTCGAAGCGCGTGCCGGTGACCAGCACGTCGAACGGGCCGACGTCGAAGTTCCATGCGCTCGTCGCGGTGTGGGTCACCGTCGCCGTGAGCCGGCCGCCTTCCAGCAGCACGCGCGCGCCACGCGCGTCGGCGGCCACCACGCGCGCCCGGGCGTTCGCGTCCAGCGCCAGGGACGTGCCGTCCGAGAAGGCGACCGCCAGAGGAGCGTCCGCGCCGGCGGCGATCCACGCCCCGACCTGGCCTTGCGCCGAGCCGACCGCGAACGAGAGCGACCGCGACGACGGGAGCAGGACGAGGAGCAGCGCGGCGCAAGCTCCTGCCAGCGCCACGAGGGCCGCCGGCGCGAGCCACCGAGCACGCGCGGGGCCGAGGCGGGCAGCCCCGGGACGGGAGGAGCCGCCGGCCGCGACCTCCAGGAACCGCTGGCGCGCACCATCGAGATCCTGCGCCGCGAGCTCCTCATCCTGGGCCCGGCGGAGCTCACGAAGACGATCGAGCGACGGAGGATCGCTCATCGCGCGCCTCCCTTCAGCCACTCCTCGAGGGCGGGTTGGTCCCGCGCCGCCTCGAGGAAATGGACCTCGGCGCGGGCCAGCCTCCGCTTGATGGTCGCGAGCGAGACGCCGCACGCGTCGGCGACCTCCTGGAGATCCATCCCCTCGATGCGCCGCAGCGCGAACGCGATGCGCTCGTCGGCGGGGAGCCGCTCCAGCGCGCGATAGGTCGCGCGCAGCGCCTCGTGGGCTTCACCTTGGTACGGGGGCTCCACGAGGGGTGGGAGCTCGTCGGGGGCGAAGAAGAGGAGCCATTTCCGGCGCGCGCGCCGCTGGATGCAGGTCCGCGCCGTGAACACGGCGACCGAGGTGATCCACGCCTTCAGCGCCGCCGGATCGCGCAGGGTGTCGAGGGAGGACAGCGCGCGGACGAAGGCGTCGTGATGAGCGTCGGAGAGGTCGCGGCTGCCGCCGAGCAGCCGGCCGAGGACGCGGAGCACGTGCCCGGAGAAGCGCTCGTGGAAGGCGGAGAGCGCGGCGGGATGCCTCGCGCGGAGGCCCTCCACGAGCGCCTCGTCGCTCGCGTAGGCGACAACGCCGAGCCGTCGCGGGGGGGCGAGAGCGCCGGCGCGCATCACCATGGTCGTGGGGCTCCGCTGAGAATGACCGAACGCCTCCTGCCGCCTCGTGATCCGATCGGCCCCCTTGAGTCACGGCAGCGTCGCGGGACGGCTCACCGCGGACGAAGCCCGCGGGAACAGGGCGGGCAGCGCGCGCCCGGCGCCGGCCGAGAACTTTCCCCGCACGCGCCGCGCATGCGAGGCTGCCCGGCCCCGCCGAAGTGCGCGCTCGCCCGAGAGCGCTCGCAGAGACCGGACCCGTCCGGGGGATGTAGGATAAAGTAGCACACGAAAGTTGTTGGTCGCCGGCGGGGCAGGGTAGACGGGGCGAGGAGGACGCATGAGGCGCAGCAAGGGCGAGAGCATGGACACCGGGGCGGTGCGGAACCTCGAGGAGATCCAGGAAGAGGATCCCGGGGCTCGCCCGTCGCGCGCGGGCGCGCTGGTGCTGGCCTCGCTCGGCGGGGCGTGCATCGTCTTCGCGGGGGTGGCGCTCCTGCGCGCCCCGCACCGCGAGCGGCCGGTCAACGCCGATCCGCTCGGCGATCTGGTCGCGCGCGCCCACCCGGCCGGCGTGAAGCCGGCCCCGCGCCCCGCCACGATCGGGGAGGACGTGACGTTCCCCGCGGTCCTCTCGGACGCGGAGCACCCGACGACAGCGCTCGAGGCGGTGCGCGATCCGCGGGCGGCCAGGGCGGCCACCTCCGCCGAGGCGCCCGCTGCCGCACCCGCCCCGCCGCTTGCCGCGGACCGGCTGCCCGTGGTCCCGCTGCCGGCGCAGCACGTGCTCGGGCCCTCCGGGGGCGAGGTCGCCCCGAACGACACGCTCACGGCGATGGCCCGCCACGTGTCGCGCGAGGAGGGGCCCGAGACCGAGCGGGGAGGGCCTGGCAGCTACCAGCTCCAGGTGAGCTCGTTCAAGGACCCCACCGACGCCGAGAACTTCGCGGCGGCCCTGCGCCGGCGCGGGCACAAGGCGTACGTCGAGCCGGCGTACGTGAAGGGCCGCGGCCTCTGGCACCGGGTGCGCGTCGGCCCCTTCAAGTACAAGCGCTCGGCCGTGATCTACCGGCAGGAGTTCGAGGCCAAGGAGCGCCTCGTGACGTTCATCGTCGACCCGCCCAAGACCACGGTGAAGGTGGCTGAAAGCCCCGGCGACGACGCGTAAATCAGCGGCTCCAGGGCCATCGCGGTCGACGACGGCTACGTCTGCTGCGCGAACCAGGGGGCCGGTACGGTGGTGGAGCTGCGCAAGTGACGGCCTTCGCCCCGCCGCGTCGGCCCTGCGGCCGGCCGCCGGCCCCTGTTACCGGCGCGCCGCCCCCGGCAGCGCCGCGGCCGGCGTGAGCGCGCAGGACAGCACCCCCTTGGCCCCGGCGAGCTGCCCGGCGAGCTCGGACAGCTCCTGCCCGCGGCCCTTCAGCACCATCACCTGGAGCAGCCGGTCCGCGTCGAGGCGGACCAGCAGGCTGGAGACCACCAGACCCGCGCGCCGCTCCTCCAGCTCGGAGATCCGCAGCACGAGCTCGCGCACCTCGGGCTCGTAGACGAGCGTCAGCGTGGCCGCCACCTCGGCCCCCTCGTCCAGGGCGGCGCGCGTCAGGTCGGCGCGGACCAGATCCCGCAGCGCCTCCGAGCGGTTCTCGTAGCCCTGCGCGGTGATCCGCCGATCGAAGTCGGCCAGCAGCGCGCGATCCATCGCCACGCCGAAGCGGACCAGGTCGCTCATCGCTCGTCCCCCGTTCAGCTCTTGCGCCGCTCGAGGTGCCGCCTCGCGGCGTCCTTCACCGGCGACGTCACGTTCTTGCTCTTCGCGATGCCCCGGAGATCGGACTCGCGCAGGTGCTGGACCAGCCGCGTCGCGACGAGCACCGGCGTCCTCGGGTTCTCCACGAGGTTCCGCTTCACCGTGTAGCTCTTCAGCCACTCGGGCGTCGTCGAGATGATCCGCAGCACCTCGTCCGAGATGTTCCGGTTGCGGCTGATGAGGACGACCTCCTCCTCCTGCATCTGCGGGCTGCGCACGGCGGCGCTGGCCACGAGGCGGTTCGAGTCGCGCACGAGCAGCATGCGCTCCTCGCGCGAGCCGAGCATCGCCCGCCGGATCCGCTGCGACATGGTCATGTCGGCGAGCCGCTTGTAGAGCGGGACGTACTGCTCCTTGATCTCCTCCTTGCCCTCCTCGTCCTCGACGTGGGTGTCGACCGGCTCGTCCGCCGCGAGGGCCTCCGCGAGCGCCTGCGTCTCGCTGAACAGCACGTCGTCCGGCGTGGGCTCGGGCGACGGCTCCGCGATGAGCTCGTCCTTGATCGCGACGCTGACCTCGCGCCACGCCGGGATGCCCGTGAGCTCGACCCCGTTGCGGGAGGCGAGATCGACGAGGCGGTCGGCGGTCGACATCCGCGTGTTCTTGTTGAGGTAGAGCTTCTCGATGACGCGCGGGTTCTTGAGCAGCCGCTCCTCGTTGACGGCGATGAGCTCCGTCACCGCCTCGCCCCCGGTCCGCGCGAGCTCCTCGAGCGTCTCCGCGGCGATGCCCGGCATCGCGCAGAGCCTCTCGACGACCGGGAGGCGGTCCGCATACGCGCGGGCCAGCCGATCGATGACCGGCGGCTGCAGATCCGCGCCGAGCGCGCCCTGGAGCAGCGGCTCGGGGAGCGCCGCCAGCGTCTTCTCCGCGGCCTCGCGGGCCGGCTCCTCCTCGCGCGAGGCGAGCAGCACGAGCACCGTCACGACCTCGCCCGGCTTGAGCCCGGGGGCGATGCCGCGCGCCGCCATCTCCCTGAGCTTCTGCGGCGCGCTCGGCTGCGCCAGCTTCTGCGCGGGCGCCGAGAGGGAGCCGACGTCGATCGGCGCCGTCATCGAGGCGCCCTCGCCGGCGCGGCCCCAGGTGGCCCCAGCGGCTCGAGCAGAGCAAGCAGAGCTGGCAGAGCAAGCGGAGCAACGGGCATGCGGTCCTCCCGGCGGGCATTGCTGCCCTGCGATCTGCGGATTATCCTGAGGCCGCTGTGTGCCTGAAAGGCGCGGCGATCGTCAACGGAGAATGAACGGCGCGGGCCCTGCGCGCCGCCTGCCGGAATGAAGCCCGAGGTCCCGGGGGGCAGGGGACCGGCAGGTCCGTTACACCCAGCACACCGAGCACACCGAAGAGGAGCGCGACATGGGGATTTTCGATTTCGTGAAGAGCGGCGTCCGCGAGATGATGATCGCGCGCCCGGACGCGGCGAAGCATCTCATCGTCTACAAGCACCCGGATCAGAACGTCCCCTTCTGGTCGCAGCTGACGGTCGACAGCGATGAGTGTGCCCTCTTCTTCAAGGACGGCAGGTACATGGGTTACCTGCCCACAGGGCGCCACACCCTCCAGACCCAGAACATCCCGTTCCTGAACAACCTCGTCAACAAGTTCACGGGCGGGGACGTCTTCATCGCCGAGATCTTCTTCGTCAAGACGCAGCCGGTCCGCGGCGTGCCGTTCGGCGGGCCGCTGGAGTCGATGGAGGACCCCGTCCTCTTCGAGTTCGTGACGCCGCGCATCTTCGGTGAGTTCTCGCTGGTCGTGGTCGATCCGGTGCGGTTCGTCGTCGGGTACCACGGGCAGTGCGGCGGCAGCGGCGACAACGACGTCGTCCTGAGCTGGATCAAGGGCAAGTTCTTCATGAGCGTGAAGACCGTGATCGGCCAGGTCTGCGCGCAGCAGCAGAAGAGCCTGCTCAACCTCGGCGGCATGAGCCTGGAGCTCGGCGCCCGCATCGTGCAGTCCGCGCCGAACCTCGAGGAGATCGGCTGCAAGATCCTCGAGATCGGCAACTTCAACATCAACTTCTCGGCCGAGGAGCAGAAGCTCCTCCGCGAGGCGAACAAGGCGCGCGGCGATGCGCGCCGCGGCGTCGGCGTCGCGCAGGACACCGCCCGCGCGAAGCAGTTCGAGCTCGACCAGCGGTTCCAGCAGGACGCTCGGTACGTGCAGCAGCTGGCGGGCAACTGGCAGAACTACGCCGCCGGCCAGGCCATGATGGGCGCCGGCCAGGGCATGGCGCAGGGCGGCGACGGCAGCGGCGTCGCGGGGCTGGGCGCCCAGGTGGCGATCGGCGCCGGCCTGGCGCAGGCGATGAACCCCGCGCTCGCGGCGCAGGGCCAGCCTCAGTTCGTGCCGCCGCACATGCAGCAGCCGGGTGCGCCGCAGGGCTACCCGGGTGCGCCGCAGGGTTACCCGGGCGCGCCGCAGGGCTATCCGGGCGCGCCGCAGGGCTATCCGGGCGCGCCGCAGGCTGCCCCCGCCGCAGCGCCGTCGATCGAGCAGCGCCTGGAGCGCCTCGGGGAGCTCAAGAGCAAGGGCCTCATCACCGACGAGGAGTTCCAGGCCCGCAAGGCGAAGATTCTGGAAGAGATCTGAGTCCTTCCAGGCGCGCTGTCCGCCGCGCGCGGCGACCCTCGGGGGGGGCGCTCCACGGCGGTCGCCAAACTGGCGCCATCTGATCCGAACCACTGAGCGCGCTTTCGGCTAGACTCGATGGGGTGCCAGTGACGCTCCGCATGGCCGGGGATGCTCAGCCCGAGATGACCGCCGGCGAGTCCGAGGCTGCCGAGCTGTTCCATCGGGAAGACATCCCGCGGCTGCACGGAGACGAGCCATTTGCCGAGGCTCCGGCGCGCAGCGATGTGCCGCCAGCCCGAAGCGATTTGCCTCCGGCGCGCAGCGATGTGCCGCCAGCCCGAAGCGACGCGCCGCTGCGCAGCGATGTGCCGCCCCGCAGCGAGGTGCCGTTCCGCAGCGATGTGCCGCCGCGCGGCGACGTGCCGCCGCGCAGCGATGCGCCGTTCCGCAGCGATGCGGCGTTCCGCAGCGACGTGCCGCCGCGCAGCGATGCGGCGTTCCGCAGCGACGTGCCGCCGCGCGCGGATACGCTGCGAGCGCCCGTCGACGCGCGCCCGGCGATCCCGCCGCTGCCGGCGCGCTTCGACGGGCCGGCGCGCCGGGGGAGGGCGAAGCAGACCCCGCGCGCGCGGCGCTGCCCGACCTGCAAGCAGACCTTCTCCGGCGACTCCCGCTTCTGCCCGTTCGACGGCGACCCGCTCGCCGACGCGCCCGACTGGAACCCGTCGGCCGATCCGATGCTCGGGCGCACCATCGACGGCCGCTACGAGGTGCAGGCGGTCGTGGGTGAAGGGGGGATGGGGACGGTGTACGAGGTGCGCCACAAGTCGCTCGGCCGCCTCTTCGCCCTCAAGGTGCTCCGGCACGACATCGCGCAGGACGCCGAGCTCGTCGCCCGCTTCATCCAGGAGGCCAAGGCGGCCGCGGCGATCGGCCACCCCAACATCGTCGCCGTGAGCGACTTCGGCGCGATCGAGGTCGAGACGGGGCAGGCAGAGCTGCCGTTCTTCGTCATGGAGTTCCTCTCCGGGACCTCCCTCGCGTCGCTGCTGCGCACCGAGAAGACGCTGCCGGCCGACAGGGTCGGGCAGATCATGCTCCAGTGCGCCGCGGCGCTCGGGGCTGCGCACGCCGCGGGCGTCATCCACCGCGACCTGAAGCCCGACAACGTGTACCTCGTCCGCAACGGCGATCAGGAGTTCGTCAAGCTGCTCGATTTCGGCGTGGCGAAGGTGACCGGCGGCAAGCGGCTCACGCGCATCGGCATGGTGTTCGGGACGCCGCACTACATGAGCCCGGAGCAGGCGGAGGGGAAGCGCATCGACGCCCGCGCCGACATCTATGCGCTCGGCGTCCTCATGTACGAGTGCTTCGCGGGGCGCGTCCCCTTCGAGGCGGACACGTACATGGGCGTGCTGACCAAGCACATGTACATGTCGCCCGAGCCGCTCGAGCAGGTGATGCCCGACGCCACCACGCTCGGCGCGTTCGGCCCGATCGTCATGCGCTGCCTCGCCAAGAACCCCGAGGAGCGCTTCTCCTCGATGGCCGACCTCGTCGAGGCCATCGAGCTCGCCCTCGATCCGCCGGGCCGCGGGGTCTCCGTCGCGCCCCCGGGCGAGCTGCCTCGCCACGAGTCGATAAGGCCGCGCGCGCACGAGTCGATACGGCCGCGAGCGCACGAGTCGATACGGCCGCGCGCGCACGAGGAGATGCTCGCCCCGGTCCAGGCGCCCGCGGAGCCGTCCGAGCCGCTCTCGATGGCCGCGCGCGTGGCGATCGCGCTCGCGGCGGTCCTCGTGCCCATCGTCATCGCCCTCGGCGTCCGCGCCTTGCGCGCCTCGGCGTCCGAGGCGGCGGCCGAGGAGCCGCCCGAGGCCGCCTCCGCCGGCGCTCCCGGCGCCCTCCCGGCGGAGACAGCGCCTGCCAGGGCGATCGACGAGCCGCCCGCGGTCGCGACCGCGGCCGCGACGGCGGCGCCCGCGCCGCTCGCGCAGGAGCCGCCCCGCACCCAGGGCACAGCCGTCCCGATCCCGGCGAAGCCGACCGCGGCGACGGGCCGTCCGGCGGCGCCCACGGCGCCCACGGCCTCCATGGTAAGGCCGCAAGCAACCGGCGATATCGTCGATCCCTGGAAGCGCTGATCGCCCGATCGGCGCGCGACGAAACCTGGCCTTCCCCGCCGTCCTGTGTGCACGATGGACGACGTCGAGCGCCGGGCCCGCGGCCGCGGGACAAGCGATCGACGGCAGCGGCGACGCTCAGGGCGGAGCGCTTGACAGCGTCCGTTCTGGCTCGCCATCCTTCGCGAGGCGGAAACCTCTAGTGGCCAAGCAACAGCTCCTCCTGGTCGACGCGGATCCGCGCAGCGTTCGGGTCCTCGAGGTCAGCCTGAAAAAGGCCGGTTACAGCGTGACCACCGCGAAGGACGGAGCGGACGCTCTCGCGAAGCTGGAGGTCTCCACGCCGGACCTCGTCCTCAGCGACACGCGCCTCCCCAACGTGGACGGATATGCCCTCGTCCGCAAGATGAAGGAGCACGCCGACTGGGCCTCGATCCCTGTCGTCTTCCTCACGAGCCAGCGGTCCATCGAGGACAAGATCCGCGGGCTGGAGCTCGGCGTCGAGGACTACCTCACCAAGCCGATCTTCGTGCGCGAGCTCATCGCGCGCGTGACGCTGCTCCTCGCGCGGCGGACGCGCGAGGGGATCACGACGCGCCACTTCTCGACGACGGGGCGGACGAGGTTCTCCGGGTCGATCCTCGACATGAACGTCGTGGATCTACTGCAGACGTTCGAGGTGAGCCGGAAGAGCGGGATCGTCCACCTGTCGCACGCGGACAACGAGGCGCAGGTCTATTTCCGCGAGGGCAAGGTCGTCGACGCGACGCTCGGCCGGCTCTGCGGCGAGGAGGCCGTCTACCGCGCGCTGCTGTGGAACGAGGGGACGTTCGAGGTCGAGTTCTGCAAGGTCGACAACCCCGACGGGATCGAGACGTCGACGCAGGGCCTCCTCATGGAGGGGATGCGCCGCGTCGACGAGTGGGGCCGGCTCCTCGAGGCGCTGCCGTCGCTCGCGACCGTCTTCGAGGTCGACAGCGAAGAGCTCCTGGAGCGGCTGAACGAGATCCCCGACGAGCTGAACGGGATCCTGCGCCTGTTCGACGGCAAGCGCACGCTGATGCAGGTGGTCGACGCGTCCCCGTTCGAGGATCTCTCGACGCTCTCGACCATCTCGAAGCTCTATTTCGAGGGGCTGCTGGTGCCCGCGGCGGCGCTCCCGCCCGACGACGTGGTGCCGAGCGAGCCGGAGACGGCGTTCCACGACGAGTTCTCGCCGCTCTCGTCGCCGTCGAGCGCGCGGCGCTCCAACTACCCCGACGGGAGCCCGGGGAACGCCGGCTCGGACGACCTCGAGGACGCCGCCGTGGTCCCGGCGCCGCTCTCGACCCGGGTCTCCCCCGCGGTGCTCCCGCGCTCCCGGCCCGGTCACGAGCTGCACTCGCCGGCGGGGGACCCGGACGCGGAGGCCCCCGGGCGCCCCGTGACGACCCGCAGCGCGGTGCACGGGCCAGGGGCGGTCGGCCGAGCGGCCAGCGCGAGCGCCGCCGTGGCGCGGTCCGCGCCGGAGGGGGCGCGTGCGCCGTCGGAGCCGCCGCGGAGCGCCGTGTCGGCCGCGACGGCGCGCTCCGGCGCGGCGGGTGGCCGCGCGCCGTCGGAGCCGCCGCGGAGCACCGTGTCGGCCGCGGCGGCGCGCGCCGGTGCGGCGGGTGGCCGCGCGCCGTCGGAGCCGCCGCGGAACGCCGTGGTGCGCCCCGGCGCGGCGGGTGGCCGCGCGCCGTCGGAGCCGCCGCAGAACGCCGTGGTGCGTCCCGGTGCGGCGGGCGGCCGTGCGCCGTCGGAGCCGCCGCGG
The DNA here is from genome assembly GCF_051521375.1 of Sorangium sp. So ce693. Taxonomy (NCBI): domain Bacteria; kingdom Pseudomonadati; phylum Myxococcota; order Polyangiales; family Polyangiaceae; genus Sorangium; species Sorangium sp. So ce693. Next base: position 5,549,392 of record NZ_CP150347.1, on the reverse strand, counting down.
AACGCCGTGGCGCACCCCGGTGCGGCGGGTGGCCGAGCGCCGTCGGAGCCGCCGCGGAACGCCGCATCGGGTGCCGAGGCCGCGCGGGTTACGCGGTCGCGCGCGGAGATCGATCTCGAGAAGGACACCACGCTCGCGAGCAGCGATGAGGCCCCGCTCACGCGACCGCTCGTGACGCCGCGCAGCTTCGCGCAGAAGCAGCGCTCCACGAGGAGCGACAGGCCCGTTGCCGCGGCCGCTCCCGCCGAGCAGCGCGTTCGCTCTACGCCCCCCGCGGCGCCCGAGGCGCCTGCAGCGGCGCCGCCCGAGCCCGCGGCGCCGGCTGCGCTTGCGTCGGCGCCGTCCGCGCCAGCGGCGGCGACAGGCGTTGCGCCGCCCGCCGGCGAGGAGCGCGCCGCGGCGGCCTCGACGAGCCCCACGCTGCGCCCCCGCCCGCCGAGCGATGCGCCGCCGCCCGTCGCCGTCCCGCGCGGGGCGGAGCGGGCGCAGGCGCCGCAGCCCGTCGAAGCGAAGGCCGCGGAGGCGCGCCCGATCGCGGTGCCTCCGCCGCTGCCGAACGCCGCGGCGGCCGGCGCCGCCCCGGCGGCGAGCCTCGCGGCGGCGCAGGACGACGCGCCCCCGGGCGATCCCGGGCCGATCAGCGAGAGCGAGCGCTTCTTCCTCGGCAGCGGGGCCGTCGCGCCGGAGGGGATGGCGGCGCAGGACCATCGCTCGGGCGAGGACGCCGATACGACCGCCGGCGCCGTCGAGGCCACGCTCTTCGGGCCCCACCACGAAGAGCGCCGGGCCCGCATCGCGCGGATCGCCGCCGGCCTGGTCACGGCGCTCGCGCTCGGGGCCGCCGGCGTGTGGCTGGTCGGCCAGACGGGGCGCCCCGTGCCAGCGGCGCCGGCCCATGCGCCCTCGCCCGAGGAGGTGCTGGTCGGGCAGCGCTCCGCGGCCGCGACCGCGGCGGCTCCGGCCGCGCCGGAGCCGGAGGGAGAGCCGGCCGCCGCTTCGGCGGCGGGGCTCTCCACGACGACCCCTGCCGACATTCCGGCGGGCCAGCCGGCCGCGCCAGCCTCGGCGAGCGCACGGGCGAAACCCATCGCGCCGGTCGGAGCGCCTTCCGAGCACGCGCCGGCCGCCCACGCGGCGCCGCCGAGCGCGGCGGCGACCGCGAGCCAGGCCGCCGCGCCGGCGCGGGAGCCGGAGCGCACGGCTGCCCCGCCCGCGTCCGCGTCGGCCGCGCCCGCGCCAGCCGCGCCGGACGAGGAAGGCGGGCCGCTCTCGGCGCGCGTGATGCGCGCCCTGGAGTCGGGGCAGACCGGCAAGGCGGTGCAGCTCGCGCAGCAGCTCACGGCCGCCTCCCCGGGGAGCGCCGCGGCGTGGCACCTGCGCGGCGCTGCAGAGCAGGCAGCCGGGCGCGGTGGGCGGGCCTCGTTCCGCAAGTGCGCCGAGCTCTCCTCGCCCGAGTCCTCGCTCGGCGCCGAGTGCCGCGCGCTCGCCGGCATGCAGTGAGCGTGCGGCCCGCGCTCAGCGCGACCGCGACCTGAGCCGGGGATCGAGCGCCAGGGCCGCGAGATCGAGCGCGACGGTGGCGAGCACGATCGTGGCCGCGGAGAAGAGCACCGTCCCCACGATCAGCGGGCCGTCCCGGTTCTGGAGCGCCTCGACCGCCATGCTCCCGACGCCGGGCCAGCGGAAGAGCTTCTCCGTGACGATCGCGCCGCCCGCCAGCGCCCCGAGATCGAGCGCGGCGAGCGTGGCGAGCGGCAAGAGCGCGTTGCGCAGCGCATGGACGACGAGCGCGCGCAGGCGAGAGGCGCCCTTGGCCCGCGCGGTGCGGATGAAGTCCTGGCGGAGCAGCGTCCGGAGCTCCTCGCGGACGATGCGCGCGTAGAGGGCGCTGCCGAACACGCCGAGGGTCAGCGCCGGCAGGACGAGGGAGCGCAGGTGATCGGCCGCCGTGGCGCCGTACCCGTCGTAGGGCAAGAGCCGGAGCTTGTAGGCGAGCACGTACTGGAGGGCGGGGCCCAGCACGAAGGTCGGCGCGCTGGCGCCGAGCAGGGTGGCGCCGAGCGCCGCGTCCTCCCAGGCCGTCCCGCGGCGGGCCGCCGCGACGATCCCGAGCGAGAGGCCGAGCAGGAGCTGCACCAGCAGGGCGGCCAGCGCGAGCTCGACGGATCGCGGCACCTTCGCCTCGAGCAGATCCACGACCGGCTTGCGGTAATGGAAGCTGTACCCGAGGTCGACGTGCAGGCCGAGCGGACCCGCCGCGCAGCTGCGGTGCTCCGGATCGGGGCGCGCGCCCGCGTCGGGGCCAGCGGCGCTGCCGTCGCCGCCCCGCGCGGGGCCGAGGTGGACGAGCCGCCGTACGAACCGCGCGAACTGCACGGGGACCGGGCGATCCAGCCCGTGGATGGCCCGCGCGCGCTCGAGGTCCGCCGCCGAGGCCTGCGGCCCGACGAGCATCCGCGCGGCGTCTCCCGGCAGGAGGTACGCTATCCCGAACGAGACGGCGGTGACCCCGGCGATGACGATCGCGGCCCAGCCGAGGCGCCGGAGCAGGCGCGCGAGCGCGGAGCCCACCGCGGAGGCGCGGCCCGGGCGGGGCGTGGAGGCACGGCGCGCGCGCGTGGTGCTCATCGGGGGAGGGCCGCGCGCGCGAGCAGCGCGCGGAGCGGCGTCGCGGTTCGTGGCGCGGCGGCGCGCGGCCCTCCGCCGGCCGAAGGCCGCGCGGACGGGTCGAGCCAGACCTCGTGGAGGCGGGACGTGAGCGCGGCGGCGCCCTCGTGGCCGCGCACGTAGGGGTGCCAGAGCTCCAGCTGCCGCGCCGTGTACGTGGGCACCCACGGCGCGCGGTCGCGGACGATGCGCTCGGCGCGGTCGTAGAGCGCGAGGCGCCGCGCGCGATCCTGCTCGGCGTGGGCGGCGTCGAGCGTGCGATCGAGCTCCTCGTCGCTGAAGAAGGCGTAGTTCTGCGAGCCCTCGTCGCGGATGGCGCGCGTGGAGAGCGTCGGCTCGAAGACGCTCGCCGGGTCGGGGAAATCGGCCTGCCACCCGACCCAGCCCATGGGGACGGCGCGGCGCCGCGAGGCCTCGGCGAGGTAGGTCGCCCAGCTGACGAGCCGCAGGCGGACGCGGAGGCCGATCCTGGCGAGCTGCTGCTGGACGATCTCGCCGATCGCCTGCTCCAGCGTGTCCGGGACCGCGATGTAGTCGATGACGCCCGGGTAGCCGCCCCTCCCGGTCGCCGGATCGAACGGGTAGCCGGCCGCGGCCATCTGCTCGAGCGCGCGCGAGAGGTCGTGCTGCCGCATCGGCGCGTCGCGCGGGGGGCCCGGGATCGACGGCGGCAGCACCCGGTCGAGCGCGAGCAGATCGGGGCGCACCTTCTCCAGCACGGTGGGGTCGAGGGCGAACGCGACCGCGCGCCGGACGGCGAGCTGGTCGAACGGCGCGAGCTCGGTGTTGAGGAAGACCGCGTTGGTCCTGTTCCGCGTCAGCCAGCGCCTGTGCCCCTCCCACCCGGGCGCGGCGCGGTAGGCCGCCGCGTCGATCGCGGTCAGATCGCGCAGGGTGTCGAGCTCGCCCTCCTCGAACTTGTAGCGCTGGGTCGTCGCGCGCACGCCCGTCTGCCACTCGATGGCGTCGAGGTACGGCAGGCCCGGGCGGAAGTACCCCTCGTGGCGGGCGAGCCCGATGCTGCCGTCCTGGTCCCACCGCGCGACGCGGAACGGGCCGGCGCCGCACGGCGGCGGCGGGCTCGCCGCGTCGACCGCGGCCCCGGACGAGGGGCACACCGGCGCCATGAACGCGAGCGTCATGAGGGGCAGGAACGTCGCGTCCGGCGCGCGCAGATCGATCGCGACGGCGTGGTCGCCGAGCACCCGCACGCCGGCGAGGTGCGGCGCCGCGCCCGCGCGGTACTCGGCGAAGCCCTCGATCATGTCGTACTGGCTCGCGCCCGGGCTCGGCGTCCTCGGGTGGAGCGTCCGCTCGATCGAGCGCTTCACGTCGGCGGCGCGGAGCTCCGCGCCGTCGTGGAACCGCACGCCCTCGCGCAGCGTGAAGACGTACGTCCGCCCCCCGCGCTCCACCTCGATCGCGCGCGCGAGATCGGGCGTGATGCGGCCGCCCTGGTCCCATGCGACGAGGCGGGCGAAGACGAGCTCCGCGACGGTGCTCGAGAGCTCGTCGTAGGCGATCGCCGGATCGAGCGCGCGCGCGTTGACCGTGGTCGCGAGGCGCAGCGTCCCGCCGCGCACGGGCGCGCGGGACGCCGGCTCGCCGCCGAGAGGAGCGCGGACGCCGCCCGCCGAGCCGCCCGAGAGCAGGAGCAGCGCCGCGCCCGCGACGAGCAGATCGACAGGCAGGCGACGGCCGCGCGGGAGCGCCGCGCCGGCCGGATCGAGCGCGTCGCGGAGCCCCTCGCTCGCGCGGTGGAAGCCGAGCACGGCGAGCACGATGGCGAAGCCCGGCGCGGCCACAAGGAGCGGCCTTACCCCGAGGTACGGCTCGGCCTCGTGCAGCATGCGGCCCCAGGTCGCGGTCGGCGGCTGCGCGCCGACGCCCAGGTAGCCGAGGGCGGCCTCCGCGAGGATCATCTGCCCGGCGCTGATCGTCGCGAGCGCGAGCAGCGTCCCGCCGACGTTCGGCAGGACGTGCCGCCGGACGACGTGCAGCGGCCCCGCGCCGAGCGCGCGCGCGGAGGCCACGAAATCGCGCTGCGTGAGCTCCGCCGTCTTGGCCCGGACGACCCGCGCCGCGCCGGTCCACCCCGTGAGGCCGAGCACGAGCAGGATCGTCCCCACGTCCGCGCGCCCCACGGCGACGCCGATCGCGGTCACGAACAGGAGGTACGGCAGGGCGAGGATCACGTCGACGAGCCGCATGAGCGCGCCGTCGAGCGCGTCCGCCCGCGTGCCGGCGGCCATGCCGGCCGTGACGCCGACGAGCGCCCCGAGCCCCGTGGCGAGGGCGGTCGACGAGAGCGCGATGGCGAGGGAGAGCCGCGCGCCGTGCGCGAGGCGCGCGAGCAGGTCGCGGAAGAGCGGGTCCGTCCCGAGCCAGTGGGCGGCCGACGGCCCGGGCGGCGCTCCGGAGGCGTCGCGGGCCAGGGTGAAGTCGCTCGCGTTCGGGTCGTGGGCGATGACGGCCGGCCCCACCGCGGCGAACAGCGAGAGCAGCGCGACGATCCCGAGGCCGAGCAGCGCCGAGCGGTCCCCGAGGAACCGCCGCGCCGCGTCCTCGCCGAGGACGGCGCGCCCGGCGCGCTCGGCCGCTCGCGCCGCGCCGCGCGAAAGCCGAGCCCAGCGCGCCGCCGCCGTCACCGCTTCCCTTCGAGGAACTGCGTCACGAGCGCGACGAACTCCCCCGGGCGCTCCTCGTGGGGCGAGTGTCCGGCGTCCATGATCTCGAGCATCGCGCCGGAGATCTCGCGGGCGAGCCGCTGCGCGCTCGCCGCCGGGAAGATGCGGTCGTCGCGCCCCCACACGACGAGGGTCGGCGCCGTGATCCGGGTGAGGCGCGCGACGACGGGGCGCGCGTCGAGCACCGAGCGCATCACCGCGTGGGCGCTCTCGCGCGCCGAGGGGGCGTTGAAGAGATCGTAGTGCCGGTCGACGCGCGACAGCGGCACGGCCGCGTCCGCCCGGAACACATCGTCGCGGAAGTACGACCGGAACGTGCCGCGGCCGTGGAGCTGCTTGAAGACGATGCCGCCGACGATCGGCAGGAGCGGGAGCTTCATCTTGAAGCTCATCGGGAACGGGTAACAGAGCGCGTCCTCCAGGACGAGCCGCTGCACGAGCTCCGGGTGGTTGGCGGCCAGCGTGATCGCGACGGCGGCGCCCATCGCGTGGCCGACGAGGTGCGCGCGGCCGACGCCGAAGGCGGCGATGAGGTCGGCCACGGCCTCGGCGAACGTCTCGATGCCGTAAGCGTACCGCGCCGGGCTCGGCTTCTCGCTCTCGCCGAAGCCCGGGAGGTCCGGGGCGATGACGTGGAACCGCTGGGCCAGCGTGTCGATCACGTCATCGAACTCCAGGTGGCTGACGAGGAAGCTGTGGATCAGGAGCAGCGCCGGGCCGTTGCCCGCGCCGGCGACCAGGACCCGCATCCTGACACCCCGGGCGGTGACATCCCTGATGACGCGTTCGACGGGTCGGGGGGCGGCGGGCGAGGCCGAGCTCCGACCCTCGCTGGCGAGGGTCTTGGCCATGGTGGCGGCGAGACTATCAGCCCTTTTGTCTGAAAGGACCGATGTGTGTCAGGGTGCGGGGCATGCCGCTGCACGAGCCCCGCTGGGTGTCGGGCGCCCTCTTGCTCGCACCCATTGCACCGAGCGTCGCTTTTTTCCCACCCCGGCCCCCGACCTGCGCCGTGCCGGGCGGGCCGACGCGTCGTTCCGACGGACGAAAAATGTCCGAGGCATGTCAAGAACCCCGGCAAAGCACCGCGTCTCGCGACAGCCACACAATAATCGTAGTCGCGTCAATTGACTGTATTCCATTCAGTGGAATAGAGTCGCCCGCGTCGGTTGGGTAGGGCCTCCGGCAATCGATGGGAGGACCGGTGCAGAGGATCCCCGAGGAGGTGCTTGAACGCATCGAGCGGGAGCACGCCCAGGGGATCACTTCGAGCGATATCCTCGAGCTGTTCGCGGCTCATGGCATCAAGTTCAGCGAGGCGACGCTCCGGAAGTATGTGCAGCTCGGCTTGCTCCCGCGCAGCGTGCGGGTGGGTCGCAAGGGCAAGCACCAGGGCTCGCAGGGGATGTATCCGGCCACGGTAGTCCGCCAGGTTCAGCGCATCAAAGAGATGATGGCCCAGGACTACACCATCGAAGAAATCCAGCGTGAATTCCTGTTCGTGAGAGGTGATATCGAGGAGCTCGAGCGCACGATGGCCAAGGTCTTCAATGCGCTCAGGGATGCCGCCAAAGAGAGGCGGAGCGAGACGAGCGGCAGGGCGATAGCCCAGGACCTCGCGAGCGCGGAGTCGCTCGCGCGGGAGCTCGTCGCCAAGCTGGCGTTGATAGAAGAGCGCTTGATGGCGCAAGCGCGGCTCACGAAACAGGCGGCTTCCTCTTGAGGGGCCGAGTCGCGGGGCTTTCGTCGTCGTGAAGTAGATGGGGCGGCGGGCGCGGCCCCGCCTGGGTTTGATGCGATCGACGGGACGGGCATCGGCTCGTTTCGTCGCAATTTTTTAGGGACGGCATCCGGCTTTACGTCGGGCTTAAGGAGCGGATCCCTCTGCGCTCGAGCTGGGACTCGGACGTACGGGGAGAGACGCGCGCGCTTGAGAGCGGAGACGCTACCAAACGGAGGCAGCGCATGGCGACGGTGTCTGACAGCGAGCTCGAGATCTTCAGCCTGGACGGTGCGGATGCGGCGGAGGGCGATCGCGACCCCGGGGGCTCGACGGAGCCCGTCGTGGAGGGCGCGCTCGCGCTCCAGGCGGACCCCGCGGAGTCGGGGAACGCCATCACGCGCGAGCAGCGCAGGTCGCGGCGGAAGCGCGAGATCCGGGCGCGGACGATCAGCGTCAAGCGCATGACCAAGCGCGAGCTCGAGATCGGCCGGATGCTCTACCCCGAGACCGATTACTACAAGCCGCGGGCCCGCGCCGAGTGCGTCGACGGCCCGAGGCCGTGCCCGTACGTCTCGTGCCAGCACCACCTCTATCTCGACGTCTCCGCCAGGACGGGCGCCATCAAGCTGAACTTCCCCGATCTCGAGGTCTGGGACATGAACGAGACGTGCGCGCTCGACGTCGCGGATCGCGGCGGCACGACGCTCGAGGACGTGGGCGCGATCATGAACCTGACCCGCGAGCGGATCCGCCAGGTCGAGGTCAAGGCGCTCGCGAAGCTAGAGGCGCTGAAGGACATGTCGGCGCTGCGCGATTACGTCGACGAGGGTCCTGTCGGCAAGCGCCGGCTCCCCGTGCTGACCCAGCCGGACGAGGACGAGGTCGACGAGGACGAGGTCGACGAGGACGAGGACGAGGCCACGCGCGCGGACGGCGAGGACGAGGACGAGGACGAGGGCCTCGAGGCGCCCCGCGCCGAGCGGGCGGCCGAGCTCGATGACGCCGGCGACTTCGACGGCGGGGAGTGATCAGTCGGGCCGGGCCTCGACGGTCACGATCGCGTCCGCTCCGAGCGCGCCCGCCAGGAAGGCGCGCCACGCGGCCAGCGTGATTTTCGCGGCGGCCGCGCGGGAGGGGCGGCCGTTGAACAGCTGGATGAGCCTGCGCCTGGGCTCCGCGAGCGCGTCGCGCTCCCGCCGGGCGAGGAGGGCGTCGGCGCGGCCGAGATCGGCGTCGGTCACCCGCTGCGCGAGGCCGGCCAGGAGCTCCTTCACGCGGGCCGAGGCCTCGCTCAGCTCGCCGGCCTCTGCCCTGATCTCGACGGCGAGCGCCGCGGCGCGTGTCCCGCCGAGGACGCGCGCGCTCGCGCGGGCCGCGAGCGGCCGCTTCGCCGGCGCCGCGCTGGCTGGAGCCGGGGACGCCGTGCTCGCCGCAGGAGAGAGCGCGGCCGCGAGCAGGCCGCCTTCGCCGTTGAGGGCGGAGACCGTGAGCTCGGCGAGCTCGCGCGCCGTGGGAGCGGCCTCGCGCGCCGCAGGGAGCCGCGCGCCGACGACGGCCTGCGAGAGGGCCGCCCCGGCCGGCAGGCGGGCGTCGTGGTGACCGAGCCGGGGCACCACCGCGCCGTCCGGTGAGCCGCACCCGCGCGCGGTGAGCCGCGGCGCGAGCCAGCGCTCGGCGGCCTCCGCCGCGGCGGCCGCCTGGGAAGCGTCGGCGTTCGCGAGGACCGCGAGCCGGAGCGGGCCGGTCGCGAGCGCCTGCCAGCGGAGCTGCACGGTCTCGAGCGCGCCGCTCGCCACCCGGTCCCAGACGCCGAACGGCTCGATCCAGGACGGGTGGTCCGGCGCGATCGCGGAGGCGAAGGCCTCGAGCGCCGCGGCGCGCCCTCCGGAGAGGTGCTCCAGGTGCTGGAGCGCCGCGGCGCGCGCCAGCGTGAGCGCCTCGGGGCCCAGCGTGGTCGCCGCGACCGTGCGCGCGGCGGCGTTCGCCACGCGGCGCCCGAGCTCGGCCGGGGTCTCGCGCTCGTCGCGGAACGGCGCGTGCGCGATCACGCCGACGGCATCCGCCGTGACCCACGGCTCGATCGTGACGTCGAGCTCGCGCCGCCGGGTCTGCACGGCGGCGAGCGCGGCGAGCGCCGTCGCGCCGGCGTCGTACAGCCCTTCCTCGGCGATGCCGCACGGGCTCCCGAGCAGGACCCAGACCTCGCCTTGCCCGCGCTCGACCAGCGCCCGCCGCTCCAGGGCGGGCTGGGCTCCCGGCGCGAGCGCGCGCGAGAGCTCGGCCTCGAAGCGCCGCGCGCCGGCCTCGCCCGGCGCCGCGGGCTTCGGCGGGTCGGCGCTCGGAGGGAGGCCGAGCGCCGTCGCCCACCGCTCCGGCGGCGCGCCCGGGGCGCTCCCGGAGAGCGCCCACCACGAGGCGCGCGCGCCGGCGTCGCGGGGGTCCTGCGCGGTGAGGATCTGCCGCGTTGCGACGGCGGGGCTCGGCGGCGCCGAGAGGCCGCGGCGGATCTCCTGCCGCGCCACCGCCGCCGCGAGCGCCGCCGAGGCCTCGACGGCCGGGGCCGTGGGCAGATCGGCGGCCTCGATGGTCACGCTCACGCAGCCGCCGCGCGGGCGGGCGACCCCGAGCACCTCGACGGCGCGAAACGGGGAGGGGAGCGCCGAGAGGCGCGCGCGGAGCGGGGACCCAGGCGCGCCGAGCCGCTCCGCCGCGGCGACGGCCGCCTGGGGGCTCGCGACACGCGCGGCCACGGTGACGCGGGCGGCCCGCCGCCCGAGCTGGTTCGTCGTGTACACGCCGACCGTGTCCGCCGCCGGCCAGGGGTCCGCGGGCGGGCTGCCCGCCGGCCAGGCGTCGATGCCCTCCGCCGCGCGCGCCGCCTCCTCGCAGAACGCGGCGGGGCCGACGGCGGCGATCGAGGTGCGCCCGGCGTGCAGCGCCGCGGCGCGCCACCCTTCGAGCTCCCGCGCGCCCGCGGGCGTCGCCAGGTCGACCACGGGCTCCGCGCCCGCGAGGCCCAGCTGGCCGGTGCACGCCGCGATCGGCGAGAGCTCCGGCGCGTCGAGCGGGCTCGATCGGAGCGCCTGCGTCCGCTCCGCCGCCCGGGCGACCTCCGGGCTGCCGGCCGCGATGGGCTGCGCGAACGCCGCCGACAGCGCGCGCAGGAACGGCGCTACGCGCGCCGCGTCCCTGACGAGCAGGCGCACGCGGAAGGCGCTGCGGTCGATGCGCGCGTCCACGTCGAAGCCGGCCGCGAGCAGGCGCGCCTCGACCACGCTGGCGAGCGCCGTGGTCGCGACCGAGCCGAGATCGGTCGCGACCGAGACGACGAGCGCGGGCGCGGGATCGCCGTCGCGCGAGACGAGCGTGAGCCGCGGCCGGGCGTCGAGGTTGCGCACCTCGATACGCCCGACGCTTCCCTCGGGCGTCGATGCGAGCGCGTGCGCCGGCGGGCCGCCGGGCGCCGCGCCGCCGCAGGCCGCGAGCAGGACGAGCGGCGAGAGGAGCGCGGGCCTCAGGGAGCGCATGCGTCGTCGGAAGGCAGCGGCGCGCCCTCCAGCTGGAAATCGGCCGGGCAACGCGGGGCGATCTTGAAGCCGTAGAAGTAGGTGAGCACGCCGGTGACGGACCGGAAGGAGGCGCCGTCCGCGAGGGGCGGCCCCTCGCGCTCGAGGTCGTAGAGCTCGTTCGAGAGGCGCGGGACGTCGGCGGGGGGCACGCCGGCCCCGACGTCGATCGACGCCGCGTAGCGGCCGTCGCGGCTCGATGGGTCGCCGGCGATGCTGACGCCCTCGACCCGCACGAGCATGCCGATGTACGGGCGCGCCGACGCGTAGCCTCTCAGGTGGGCGAGCGGCACGTGGATCGGGACGGCGGGGTGGTCCTCGAAGCGGAAGCTCAAGGTCCCGCCGATCTCGGGCAGGGTGCGGCAGCCGCCGAAGCGGCCGGCGGAGGGGCCGAGGAACTCGGTGAGCTCGCCGAGCACGTCGATGACGTCGCCGGGGATGAGCCGCAGGTCCGGGGGGCTGAACGCGGGCTGGAAGACCGTCATCCCCGAGTAGGGGACCGGCTCGTCGGCGCTGTCCTGCACGTAGTAGTTGCCGCGCGCGCCCTCGCCGGTCTCGTCGAAGCGGTCGATGGCGACGATCGTGGCGCCGGTGACGTGCGCGCGGCGAGCGGGCGGCACGGCGCAGCGCCGGCTCTCGTCGTCCTCCGGGGCGAGCCACCCGGCGTCACCGACGATCTCGGCGATGCGAGCGCCGCCGCCGCGCTCGTCGGCGAGGGGGATCGCGGTGGCGTCTCCGTCGCCGCCGCCGCACGCGCCGAGCAGCGGGGCGGCGGCCGCGATGAGCGGGAGCGCGGAGCAGGTGCGGGGCGGTCGAGCCATCCACTCCGGCTCATACCACAGGGCCGACGGCCGCCGAGCCCCCTTCGGGGGAGGGAAACGTCACGCCGCGAGGCTGACGCTGGACAGCATCGCCTCCAGGCGGCTCTGGATCTTGTGGCGCTTCGAGTACACCGTCTTCACGCTGATCCCCATCCGCTCCGCGATCTGCTCCGGGGGCAGGCCCTCGGCGAAGTAGAGCGCGACGAACTCGCGGTCCTTGTTGGAGAAGGCGTGGAGCACCCGCCCCACGAGCGCGGCGCGCTCGCGGCGCTCGGCCTGCTCCTGCGGCGAGGGGCGCTCGCAAGGGAGCTCGACCGCCGCGTCGTCGAGCGGGGCACAGCGCGGCGCGCGCCTCCTCGAGCGCAGATGGTCGTACGCGCAGTGGACGGCGAGCGTGCCGATCCAGGAGCTCAGCCGCGTTCCGCGGCCCGCGTCGAAGCTCCTCAGCTTGCGCATGTCGTTCGAGAGCAGCTGCACGAGCAGCGTAGCGTGGATGTCGCGGATGTCGTCCTGCGCGACCACAGCAGAGAAGCGGGCGATCACGCCGCTGATGCAGCGGTGGACGAGCCGATCGTAGCGGGCGTGGAAGGCGCGCCAGGCGCGCTCGTCCCCCGCGATCATCGCCTCCACCAGCGCACCTTCGGCGAGCTCGCCGAGGTTTTCCGAGCGTCCGTTGTCGCAGAGAAGCAAGTCGTTGGGCATGCCTGGCGCCTGTGCACCCGACGTGCCAGCGAGGACCGACGCGCGGAGGGGTCGCGTCGCTGCGCGGCGTCCTCGCCCGGCGGCGGCCGCCGTCGCGCGATCTGCCGCGGAGCGCCGGCGCGGCCCGCGATCTCGGGCGCCGCGGAGATCGGGCGACGAGCGCGCGCCGCAGGCGTCATCGCAGCGGCGGCGGGTCGTCGCGGACCTGCGTGTGCCCGAGGCGCTGTTAACGCGGGTTCACGTGGCCGGCGCCGTTCTGGAGACCCCGCGCGCATCGGCTCGGCGCGCGGGCCTGTTTCGGGTTATGGACGGATCGTGCTCTCCGGTCGTGCCCTGGCTCTCGCGGTCCTCGCGTGGTCGCTCCTCAAGGTCGCGGTGCGCCGTCTCTTCGACGACGGTCCGAGCGGGCTTGCGCTCTTCCGCGAGAACTACGACGCCGATGGCCTGCCGCCGCTCTCGCCCGCCGAGCGCGCGGCCCTGCCCCGCTTCTCCCGCTGCATCGCGTGCGGGCGCTGCGATCTCGGGGAGGCCGAGCGCATCGCGGCCTCCAAGGGGGCCTACCGCGGCCTCATGACCGTGGTGCTCGCGTCGTCGCGGAGCATGCCGGACTTCGACGCCGCGGCGCTCGCGCTCGCGCACGTGCCGGAGGAGGTGCTCGCCGAGAAGGAGAGGATCTGCCCGACCGGCGTGCCGTTCCGCGAGCTGGCCGGGTTCGTGCGGGCCAAGGCCAGGGCCCAGGCGGCGCCGTCCGCGGACGGGGCAGGGAGCGGCGAGCCCTCGGCCCTGGCCCTTGTCGCCGCGGTGACCTCGCCCGCGGCCGACCTCGACCCCTCGTCGGCCGAGCGCGCCGCGTCCGAGGCGACGTGACGACGCCCGGTGGACGCCGCGGCGTGGCGAGGACGCTCGCCTTCCTCTTCCTCTTTTTCACCCCCGCCTGCTCCGCTCACCAGCCGGCAGCGCCCCGCACGGGAGCCGACGCGCCGATGGCGCTCGGCGTCGCGCCGAGCACCCCGCCGGCGCGCCCGCGCCACCAGGCCGCGGGCGACGAGCCGGACGACGGCGACGGCATCTCCACGCCGACCGCGCCCGCGAGCGCGCGGAGCGCGGCGAAAGGGACGCCGATCCAGCGCGGGCGCGCCACCTACTACGCCGACAAGTTCAAAGGCCGCCGCACCGCGAGCGGCGAGCGCTACAACCCGCGCGCGCTCACGGCCGCGCACCGGACGCTGCCCTTCGGCGCCGTGGTCGACGTGGTCCGCCGGGACGGCCGCCGCGTGCGCGTGCGGATCAACGACCGCGGCCCGTTCAAGCGCGGCAGGATCATCGACCTGTCGCGCAAGGCCGCCGAGCGGATCGGGCTCATCGAGGACGGCGTCACCCAGGTGACGCTCGAGCTCATCTGGAAGCCGGCCCGGGGGCCGCGCTGACGCGCGCCGCGGCCCCTGCTGCGCGCGCCGCGGCGCCTACTGGACGAGGCTGAGCCGCGGGGCCGCGGCGAAGGCCGCGAGGTGGCCGCTCTCCTCGGCCACGTAGACGTCGCACCGCTCGTCCACCCGCAGGAGATCCGGGATGAGGTCCGTCGGCACCTTGCCGAGCAGCGCGCCGTCGCGCGGCCGGACGACGTGCACCTCGCTCTGCGGCACGAACAGCGCGCCCGAGCGGAGCACCGGCTCGAGGCGCCGCGGCCTGTCGCCCTCGACGCCGCCCGCGATGACGTGCCGGTACCGGACCGCGCCGTCGTGCGCGCCGACCCCGACGATCTCGCCTGCCTCGCTGTTCACGACGACCACATCGTCCACCATGAGGCACGAGGCCGTCGCCGCGCACGCGGTCAGGTCGAAGCGCGTCGCCCCGGTGCGGCGATCGATCCCCACGAGACCCGTGCCGCGCCGCCCGTGGGTCACCACGCACACCGTCTCGGGCCCGAGCAGCGGCGCGCCGACCGGCGCCACGTGCTTCGGCAGATCGACCGTCCACCGCGCCTCGCCGGACCACGGGTCGAGGTGGTGCAGCCGCGCCCCGCCGCGGCCCACGAAGGCGCCGTCGCCGGCCAGGGCGAAGAGCGCGTCGTGATCGACCGCCACCGGCGATGCGAACGGGAGCCGGTCGCAGAAGCGCCACACGACCTCGCCGCTCAGCACGTCGAGCGCCGCGAGGGCCGGCTCGCCGCTGCCCACGAGGACGAGCTTGCCCGCGCGGCGGAGCCGGAAGTTCTCGCCGCGCCGCGCGGCGTAGCGCCAGCGCACCTCGCCGGAGTAGAGGTCCACGGCCGCGAGGTGGCGCGTCCCCTCGCTCACGATGAGCATCCGCGGCAGCCCGGGGGCGCTCACCACCGCGCCCGAGGCGTTCGCGCCGACGCGCGGCGAGAGCCGCGTCGACCAGGCGACCTCTCCGCTCGCCAGATCGTGCAGCTGCAGCGTGCCGTCGGGCAGGAGCCTCCCGAGGCCGACCGGCGTCATCACCGAGACCGCGCGGGGCGCAGGCTTGCGCCACAGGCACTCGCCGGTGCGCCGATCGATGCACGTCAGCTCGCGCGTCGAGCCCACCACGAGCACGTCGCCGCACAGGAAGGTGGCGCGGAGGTCGAGCGACGGGATCGCCGCGATCCACCGGGCCGTGAAGCGCAGGCGCGTCCGCCCGAACGTGTCCTCGGCCGCGGCCTGCGGGCGCGCCGCCGCCGCGAAGGCGCGGTACGTCTCCGGGGCCACGTTGATCTTCGCGTCGTTGCGCGTGAGCTCGCGGAGCCGCTCGGCGAGCTCGCGGACGCGCGCCCGGAACTCGAACAGGCGCAGGTTCGACGTCTGCCCGCGATCGCGGCGCACCAGGCTGCGCGCGAGCGCCCGCCCGAACGCGACCACGCCCTGGGCGAGCGCCGCCACGTCGACGGCCGGGAAGGTCCAGGTCTGCGCCCGCTCCTCGGCGGCCGCGAACGAGGGTACGCGGCCAGGGCCGGGCGCGCGGGGATCGGCGGAGGGGACGCGGCCCACGCGGGGCACGCCGAGCGTGAGCGACAGCGCCCCCTCGCTGTGCAGCCGGACGCCGAGGATCGCGCCGCCGACGGTCAGCCGCCGGTGGTAAGGCTGGCGCCGCGCCCACGCGTCGAGCGACTCGAGCGACAGCGACGCGAGCTGCTCGGCGAACGGGAAGACGAAGACGTCGGGCAGCTCCCGCGCCTCCTCGCCCACGAGCACGCGGATCTTGCCCCGGAAGAGGAGCGAGAACAGGTCGGCCCGGAGCACGGCCGGCTGCGTGAGCGCAGCGCCCTGCGACGTGCGCAGGAGCGCCTCGGCCGCGATGGCGATCGGGATCTCGCCGGTCGGCTCGACGCCCACGATCGCCGGCTCTCCTCCCGCCTCGTCGGGCGAGAACGGCAGGGAGGCGGCGAGGCACCGCCGGGCGGTCGAGAGCCGTTGCTCGCCGAGCCCGCCGAGCCCGCCGAGCTCCGCGTCGTTGTCGGCGAAGGCGGCGTCGCGGCGCGCGCCGGGGCCCCTGTGCGAGGCGAACCGGTCGATGGTCGCGAGGAGGCGCGCGCAGAGCGCTTCGCCGTCGAAGCGCCGCTCGTGCAGGGCGACCTCGGGCACGTCCCCGCCCTGGAAGACGGTGACGAGGAGGTCGCGGCCCACGCGCTCCAGCCCGAGCTCCCAGGGGTCGGGCTCGAGGCACAGGCGCACGACCGCGCGCGCGCGGCGTCCGGAGGCGAGCTCCCCCGCGGCCTCGGCGAGCTCGCAGAGCAGCGGCAGCGTCTCGGCCTCGGCGCGTAGCGGCAGCGCCGCTCCATCGAGCGGAGGAGACGCGTTGCGCGCCCCCTCCAGGACGAAGTCGAGCACATCGTGCAGCGACGTGCGCTCGGGCTCCGGTGAGCATCGGGTGTTGTCGGCGACAAGTGACAGTCCGGGCATCCGCCGACGGATGCTAGGCAGAGCGCGGCCTGGTCCTAAGTTTTGTGCGCGGATCGCCGCGGAGTGGACAAGCACGTGCCACCTGGCTAGACGGCGCCAGCGCCAGGCGCGCCGCGGCCCGAGGCGCCCTGCCACGAGAGGATGGGTCGATGACGGCCCGATGACGGCGACGCGCGCCGCGCAGGTTGTTTGGCAATCGAACCGGACGTGCGAAACTGCGCGCCCCGAGCGCCATGCCTCCCGATAGACCGCCCCATTTCTCGATGCTCCGATCGTTCGTGCTCGCCGACTTCGTCACGCTGGCGAACGCGGCGAGCGGCACGCTGAGCATCCTGCTTTGCCTGAACTACGTGGCCGAGCGCGAGCGCATCTACATCTGGGTGGCCTTCGGGCTCCTGCCGTTCGCGCTGGCGTGCGACGTCCTCGACGGCACGATCGCGCGCTGGCGTCGCAAGCACTCGCCGCTCGGGGCCGATCTCGACTCGCTCGCCGACGTGGTCTCGTTCGGCGTCGCGCCGGCGGTGCTCGGCTTCGCGCTCGGCCTGCGCGGGCTGTGGGACGCCGCCGCCCTCGTGTACTTCGTCGCCTGCGGGATCAGCCGCCTCGCGCGGTACAACGTGACGGCCGCCGAGCTGTCGGACGAGCGGGGAAAGGTGCGTTACTACGAGGGGACGCCGATCCCCACGAGCTTGCTCATCGTGCTGCTCTTCGGGGTGCTCTTCGCCAAGGAGCGCGTGCACGAGCAGCTCTGGCTCGGGTCCATCGCGATCGGCCCCTGGGTGTTCCACCCGCTCAGCCTGGTCTATGCCGTGAGCGGCAGCGCCATGGTCAGCGGCACGTTGAGAATACCGAAGCCGTAGCGGGAAGGGGCGGGCGCGCGCCGACGCGCGCCGGGAAGGGGCGGGCGCGCGCCGACGCGCGCCGGGGAGGGGCGGGCGCGCGCCGACGCGCGCCGGCCTCGCTCGGGTCCGTCGCGCCACACGACTTGCCTCTCCCTGGGCGCCCAGGCACGCTCCGGTCATGGGCCAGCCCGCCGAGAAGCAGCCCCGCGCCACGTACGCCGACCTCGAAGCCGTCCCGTCGAACAAGGTGGCGGAGCTCGTCCGCGGCACCCTGCACGTGTTCCCCCGGCCGGCGCCGCGACATGCGCGAGCCGCGTCCAGGCTTGGGGGGAAGCTGTCCGGCCCCTTCGACCTGGGCGAAGGCGGGCCCGGCGGCTGGACCATCCTGGTCGAGCCTGAGCTGCACTTCCCCGACCCGCACACGGCGGGTGAGTTCGACGCGCTCGTGCCCGACCTCGCCGGCTGGCGGATCGAGCGCATGCCCGAGCTGCCCGAGACGGCCTTCTTCCCGCTCGCTCCCGACTGGATCTGCGAGGTCCTGAGCCCGTCGACCGAGGACGTCGATCGCACGGAGAAGATGCCCCTCTATGCGCGCGAAGGCGTGCTCCACGCGTGGCTCGTCGATCCAATCCGGCGCACCCTCGAGGTCTTTTCGCTCGCGGCGGGCCGGGGGTGGGAGCCCGGCCCCGTCCACCGAGACGCGGCGCGGGTCCGGGCCGTGCCCTTCGAGGCCCTCGAGATCGATCTCTCGGTGCTCTGGGCGAAGTAGCAGAGGCAAGTCCCCGGTCCGGCGGGCCGCGCACGGTCGCTCTCGATCACGGGCACCCGGCGGCGATAGACTGCCCGGATGCGGCCCTGCAGGAGCTGTGGTGCCTCGCTGGAGGCAAGTCATGATGGGATCGCATGCCCGCGCTGCGGCGCTGATGCCCCCGGCGTCGCAGGCGCGGCTGCACCGCAGGGCGCGCCCGCGCCGGGGCCGTCCCGTGCGACGAAGGTGCTCCTCGCCGTGGCGATGGCTGCGGTCGGGATCGGCTTCGCGGTGATGTTCTTCGCGCGCGTCGAGCCGCCGCAGGAGCCCGCGCCGCGCGCGCGCCCGCTCTCCACGCAGCTCGACGCCCTCTGCTTCGTGGACGCGAACGGCGACGACGCGCCCGACCCGGTGCTGTGGCAGGACGGCAAGACCCGCGGGCGCGTGGTGGCCATCGACGGGCGCAGCGGGCAGGGGATCTGGGCCTCGCGGGAGATCGAGGAGCCGGACGCGCTCGCCTGCCCGGACCCGAACATGGTGCTCGCGGGCGGGGGCGACGCCGCGCTGCGCGCGCTCGACGCCCGCACCGGCAAGGAGCGGTGGGTGGCGAACCTCCCCGGGGTCCCCGACGAGATCGCAGGGGGCAACGGCTGCGCGACCGTGGTGATGAAGGACGGCACGGCCACCGGGATCAAGCTCGAAGGGGGCGCGGCGGCCGACTGCCCGACGGCGCCGCAACCGTCGGCGATCACGGGGCAGTTCTGGGAGCGCAAGAAGAACCCCCAGGTGGTCCAGGCCGGCGGCGTGGAGGCCGTGCTCACCGTGCCGACCGAGGGCCCGCCGCGGCTCACGGCCGAGGGGCGGCGCGGCAGCGAGTCGCTCTGGAAGAAGGAGCTCGCCGCCCGCGCGCCGCTCTCCGGCGGGCGGCCCGACCTGTTCCTCGTCTCGAGCGGCGGCGCCGCCGTCGTCGTCGGCGTCGACGTGGTGAACGGCACCGAGCCGCGGATCATCGCCCTCGATCCGGTGTCCGGGGCCGTGCGGTACGAGCGCGCCGCAGCCTACCTCGGCGACCGGCTCGCGGCGGCGAAGGCGTCGGGCCCCTACGTCTACGTCGTCAGCGGCGCCGCGGTGAGCGGCGCTGCGCTGCGCGCGATCGACCCGGCGACCGGCGAGACCGCGTGGCGCGCGACCACGCCGCCGTCGCCGTGAGCCGGTCGTCGAGCCGGTCGTCGACGTGGCCCGCGGCGCGCCCTCAGCAGAGGCAGCCCACGAACGTGCCCGAGAACAGCGGTCGCTCCATCACGGCGGCGCCGCACGTCGGGCAGGTCTCGCCGAGCTTGAGCTCCCGCGGTTGCGGCGCCGGCTTCGCCGGCTGCGCGGAAGGGGACGGTCCCGCGACGGCGAGCGGCTGGAACTCCACGATCGACACCCGCGAGAACCCCTGCCTCGGCGTGGCGCTGCGCTGCGGCGACGCCAGGAGATCCTGCTTGTTGCGGACCGGCAGGATGGGCCGCGACATGTTGATGTAGGCGAGCTCGATCGTGTAGAGCGCCGGATCGAGCATGCGCGGGTCCTCTGGCTGCACGATCCCGTGCTGGAAGGCCTCGATCAGCATGTCGACGTCCGTCCTCGCGTTGCGGTTGCGCGCGGCGTCGACCAGGAAGAGGCCATTGCCGTAGTAGGCGGCGTTGAGCCAGAAGCCGGTGCCCGCGGTGTGATAGCCGCCGGTCGCCCACTTGTACCCCCGCAGCGAGCGCACGTGTGTCGTCAGCGCGTTCGCGAGCGCGTACGACGTCATGCCGAGGGGCAAGAGGCTCACGAGCGCCGCCGGGTGGAAGTTCAGGCAATCGCTGCAACAGACAGGCACCGTCGGCGCGAGCGCCTGCGCCGGATCGATGCAGACCTGGACTTCCGATTCGCTGCGATAGCAGCCGGTAAAACACGAATGCCGCTCGACGGCGGCCAGGAGCGCGGCAGGAAGTGCCATGCGGGGAACTATACCGTCCACGAGGGCGCATGGCTGCCACCAGGCGCAGCGGCGCTGCCGCTGTCCGAGGCGTGCGCCCCGCGGCGAGCCCAGGTGTTCGCGACGTTCGCGCACGTGCCCGCGCGTCCGCGTGGTCGCATCTCGCATCTCGCCTGCTCGCATGATTGCGAGCAGGCGAGCGCAATTGCGTCCTTCGTGCGCCTGTCACAGGATCGCTGCGTGCTGATGGCCGTCCACCCTGAGCGCTTGCTCCGCTGTCGGTGCGTCCTCGATGGAGATCGCGCGGAGCGGCGCGGGCTGCTGTCCAGCGCGGGCGCCTCCGCCTCGTGTCCATCGGAGTGCCGCGCGGACGCACAGGCGGCGTGACGCGGCGGGAGCGTTCGCTGCTCATTGCGCTCGCCGGCGCGCTCTCGGCGCTGATCCCGGCGCTCGCGCTCTCGGGGTTCACGGTCGACGATGCCCTGATCACGGCGCGTTATGCGCACCACCTCGCTCGGGGGCTGGGCTACCGCTTCAACGCGGCCGGGCCGGTGACCGACGGCGTGACGCCGCTCGGGTGGGCGTTCGTGCTGGCGCCGTTCGCGGCCGGCGGACCGCTCGCCGCGCTCGCGGCCGCGAAGGCGCTCGGCGCCCTCGCGTGGACGCTCGCCGCCGGCGTCCTGGCGCTCGCGGTCGATCGGGCGTCCGCCCGGCCCGCGCGGTTCGCGGCGCTCGCGCTCGTGCCAGCGTCGGCGCCGCTCGCCGCCTGGAGCGTGGCGGGCATGGAGACGGGCGTCGTCGCGGCGCTCGGGGCGCTCGCCGTCGCGCTGCCAGCGCTCGGCGGCGCGCTCGCCGGCGCGGCCTGCGCCGGGGCCGCGGCGGCCCTCCGGCCGGAGCTCCTGCCGTTCGCGCTCATCGTCGCGCTCTCGGCCCAGGCGGCGCCGCGCCGCGACGCCGCAGGGGACGCGCCGCCGCGGCCCGCGTGGGCCCGAGCGCTCGCCGCGCTCGCGCTCGCGGGCCTCCCCTTCGTCGCCGTGGCGGCGGCGCGCCTCTCCATCTTCGGGCGGGCCGCGCCGCTCTCTGCGCTGGCGAAGGCGCCGGACGCGGCGCTCGGGGCCCGGTACGCGCTCGCGTGCTTCCTCCTGACCGGGCCGGTGGCGCTGATCGCGCCGGCCGCGTGGCGCGCGCTCCCCGCGTGGCCGCGCGGGCTGCTCGCGGCGGTCGCGGTGCACTTCCTCGCGGTCGCGGCGGCGGGCGGCGACTGGATGCCGCTCTCGCGGCTCGTCGTCCCGGCGCTGCCCGCCGTGGTGCTCGCGGCGGCCCACGTCGCCTCGGTGGCCGACGCGCGCGCCACGGCGCTCCGGCTCGCGCTCGCGCTCGCGGGGGAGCTCTTCGTGATGGTCCGGGTCGGGCCGACCGCCGCGCGGGTGGGCAGCGACCGGCTGCGCGTCGTCGAGGAGCTCCGCGGCGCGCTCGCCGGGGCGGAGGTCGTCGCGGCGCTCGACATCGGCTGGCTCGGGGCGGCGACGGGCGCGACCCTCGTCGATCTCGCGGGGGTCACCGATCCGGCGATCGCGGCGCTGCCCGGCGGGCACACCACGAAGCGGATCCCCGGGGCGCTGCTGGACGCGCGCCGGGTGGACGCGCTGGTGCTGCTGCTCGCCGAGGGCGAGGCGCCCGCGTCGCCGTGGACCGCATCGCGGTTCGCGCGCGGCGTGGAGCAGCGCGTCGCGCGCCTGCCCGGCGCTGGCGACGCGTTCGCTCCGGTGGCGGTGAGCGGCGTCCCGCACCTCCGCTACGTGGTGCTGCGGCGGCGCGCAGGCGACGCGGATGCAGGCGAAGCGCCCCCTGACACGGGCGCGCAGCGCGACAGGTAGGTGGGTCGGCTAGGCGCGCCGGTGCGTCAGCGTGTGCGCCGCGCCGACGCGAGCGCCTGCGCCGCGACATGCGTCCCCGCGCGGTGATCGGCCGCGGTGAGCCGGCACGCACGCCGCGCGACGTCGAGCGAGGTGACAGTGGACGGACGGCGCGCGCCGCTGGCACGCTGTGCAATAGCGGCAGAGCGCCCGCCAGGAGCGCGTCAGCTCGATGCAGGCAGGAGAGGTCGTCGACGACCGGTTCGAGATCGAGGAGCACGCCGCCTCGGGCGCGACGGCGCGCGTGTACCGCGCGCGCGACCTCCGGTCCGGCGAGCTCGTCGCGCTCAAGCTCCTCCAGACAGCCGCCACGGCGTCGCTGAGCGCCCTCGCGCGCGAGCATCTCGCCCTCGCGACGCTCGCGATCCCCGGCGTCGCCCGTTACGTCGCGCACGGAGCGACGGGCGGGGGCCGGCTCTACCTCGCGATGGAGTGGCTCGACGGCGAGACCCTCTCGGAGCGGCTCGATCGCGGCCCGCTCACGCTCGCCGAGGCCTCCACGCTCGCCGCGCGCATCGCCGAGACGCTCGCCGCCGTCCACCAGCTGGGGTTCGTGCACTGCGACGTGAAGCCGGAGAACCTCATCCTCGAGGGCGGCGACCTCCAGCGCGTCCGCCTCATCGATTTCGGCGTCTCGCGCTTCTCCGGGGATGAAGAGGAGTTCCCGACGCTCGGCGACATCCGCGGCACGCCCCAGTACATGGCCCCGGAGCAGGCCCGCGGCGAGCCGCAGATCGACGCGCGCGCCGACGTGTTCGCGCTCGGCAGCGTGCTCTTCGAGTGCGTCACCGGGCGCGCCGCGTTCGACGGCAGCGACCCGCTCTCGGTGCTCATGAAGGTCCTCCTCGAGGAGCCGCCGCGGCTCAGGGAGCTCCGCGACGACGTCCCGGTCTGGCTCGACCGGCTCGTCGCGCGGATGCTGTCGAAGGCGCGGGAGTCCCGGCCGCGCGACGCGGGCGTCGTCGCGGCGGCGCTCGCCGCGGAGGCGCTGGATCCCCGCCTCGACGCGGGCCCGCCGTCGCTGCAGCCCCCGTCGTCCCACCCGCCGGCGCAGCGCGGCCGCGAGATCACGACCAGCGAGCGGAAGGTCATGTGCCTCCTCCTCGCCCGGGAGGGCCAGGCCGACGCGGCGGCGACGCTCTCCGACGTCGAGGACGAGGCGAGGGCGCGGGCGATCCGCGAGATCGTCGAGCGCCACCGCGGCCGGATCGAGCTCCTGGAGGCGCGGTGGCTGCTCGTGACGCTCTCGGGCTCGGCCGCGCCCACGGACCTCGCGGCGCAGGCGGCCCGCTGCGCCCTCTCGCTCAGGGAGCTGCTCGGCGGCGCCCGCCTCTCGCTCGTCACCGGCCGCGCCGAGGTCGCGGCGCGGCTGCCGGTCGGCGCGGTGATCGATCGCCTCGTGCAGCTCGTCCAGGGCAGCCGCGAGCCCCTCCATCCGGCGGCGATCCGCATCGACGACACGACGGCGGGCCTGCTCGGCGCGCGGTTCGACGCCACCCGGGACGCGTCGGGGTGCTGGCTCCACGGCGCGCGCGAGGAGCCCGAGACGCAGCCCTCGCTCCTCGGCCGACCGGCGCCCTACGTCGGGCGCGAGCGCGAGCTCGGGCTGATCGAGGCCGAGATCGACGCCTGCGTCCGCGGGGCGGCGCCGGGCGCGGTGCTGGTGACGGGCGCGGTGGGGTCGGGCAAATCGCGCCTTTGTTACGAGCTCGTCCACGCGCTCGGGTCGCGCGCCGAGCCCCTCGCGGTGTGGCTCGGCCAGGCGGACCCGATGAGCGCGGGCTCCGCCTTCGGCCTGCTCCAGCGCGCGCTCCGCCGCGGGCTCGGCCTGCGCGACGGCGAGCCGATCGAGTCGAAGCGGCGCAAGATCCGCGCGCGCGTCGAGCGCCGCTGCGGCGCCGCAGCGGCCGCGCGCATCGCGCCCTTCCTCGGCGAGCTCGCGGGCGCGCCGTTCCCGGACGACGACGACGTGCAGCTCAGGGCGGCGCGGCGGCGACCGCTCCTGATGAGCGACCAGCTGCGCCTCGCGTGGGAGGATTTCCTCGACGCCGAGTGCGCCGCGCAGCCGGTGCTCCTCGTGCTCGACGACCTGCACTGGGGCGATCTGCCGACCGTGACGCTGGTCGAGGCCGCGCTGCGCAACCTGAAGGGCAGGCGGTTCGCGGTGCTCGCGCTGGCGCGGCCCGGCGTGCACGAGCTCTTCCCGGGGCTCTGGGGGCCTCACCTCGCCCGGGAGGTCCGCCTCTCGCCGCTCGCGCCCTCGGGCGGCGAGCGGCTCGTGCGGGAGGCGCTCGGCGCCAGGGCGAGCGCGGAGCTCGTGAGGACGCTCGTCGAGCGCGCCGACGGCAACGTGTTCTATCTGGAGGAGCAGATCCGCGCCGCCGCCCGCGGCCGGACCGCGGCGCCGCCGGAGACGGTGCTCGCGATGGTGCAGGCCGGGCTCGACGCGCTCGACCCGGAGGCGCGCCGCGTGCTGCGCGCCGCGAGCGTCTTCGGCGAGGCGTTCTCCGAGGCGGGGGTCGCCGCGCTCGTGGGCCGGGCGGAGGTCGCGCGCGAGCTCGACGAGCTCGTGCGGCACGAGGCGATCGTGCGGATCGGGCCGCGGAGTGCGGCCGGCGACGCCGCGCTCCGGTTCCGCCACGCGCTCATCCGCGAGGCCGCCTATAGCATGCTGACCGAGGGCGACCGGCGGCTCGGCCACGCGCTCGCGGGCGGCTTCCTCGCGCAGCGCGGCGAGGCCGATCCCATGGCGCTCGCCGAGCACTTCGAGCGCGGCGGCGAGCCCGCGCGCGCGGCCACGGCGTACCTCGCGGCCGCGCGGCAGGCGCTCCGGGGCAACGACCTCGGCGCGGTGCTGGCGCGCGCCGCGCGCGGCATCGCGTGTGATCCGGCGCCCGCCACCGTGGGCGAGCTCCGCCTGCTCGAGAGCCAGGCGCACTTCTGGCGCGGCGATCTCGCGCTCGCCGAGGAGCGCGCCGCGGTCTCCGCGGAGCACCTCGCGGAGGGCTCCGCCGCGTGGTTTGCGGCGCTGACGCGGATCATCATCGCCGCGGGCGCCACGGGCAGCCTCGAGCGCGTCGAGCGCTGGGCCGCCGTCGCGCGCGAGACGCCTGCGCCCCTCGAGGACGGGAGCTCCGCGAAGAGCGTGTGCCTGAGCTCCGCCGCGCTCATGCTGATCTTCGGCGGCCGCTATGCGCTGGCCGACGCGCTGATCGAGGGCGCGGAGCGCGCGATCGAGGGCGCCCCGGCGCCGGATCTCGAGGCCGTGGCGAACCTCCACGAGGCGCGCGCCATCCGCGCGCACGCGGGCGGCGACCCCGGCGCGAGCCTCGCGGGCATCGAGGCGGCGCTCGCCGCGTTCGAGCAGGCCGGGGACGTGCGGCGGGCGTGCATGGCGCGGATGAACCTCGGCTACTCCTACGGCCAGGTGGGTCAGCTCGAGGAGGCCGAGGCGGCGCTGCGGCTGGCGCTCGCCGAGTCGGAGCGGATGGAGCTGCGCGGCACCACGGCGTACGTCCTCCAGAACCTCGGCCTGGTGCTCGCCTACCGAGGCCGGCTCGACGAGGCGAGGTCGGTCGAGGAGACAGCGTGCGCGATGCTGGAGCGCCACGGCGACGTGCGCATGGAGGGCTGCGCGCGCGTCTACCTCGCGAGCATCCTGCTCCTCGCGGGCGATCCCGAGGCGGCGGCGCGCGAGGCGCGGGCCGCGGACGCGATCCTCGAGCGGGCCCCGCCGATGCGCGCCTACGCCGTCGCGGTGCTCGGGCGCGCGCTGCTCCACCTCGGCAGCCCCGGCGACGCGCTCGCCGCCGCCGAGCGCGCGCGCGCGCTGCTCGACGAGGTGGGCGTGGAGGAGGGCGAGTCGGTGGTGCGCCTGGTCTATGCCGAGGCGCTGTCGGTCTGCGGGCGTGGGGTCGAGGCCGCGCGCGCGATCGCCGAGGCGCGCGATCGCCTGCTCGCGCGCGCCGGGAAGATCAGCGACCGCGCGTTCCGGGCGCACTTCCTGGAGCGGGCGGCGGACAACGCGCGCACGCTCGAGCTCGCGCGGGCGTGGCTGGGCGAGGCGGCGGAGTAGCCGAGCGCGCTCGTCGCTCGTGACGAGGCGCGCTGCGCAGGCGGCGCGCCCGCCGCTCCGCCGCCGAGGTGGTCCGCGCCGGTGTTATTCCGGTCGACCGCGAGATCGGATCCGGTAGCTTCCTCCTCGCCTGCGCCGGGGGGCGACAGGCCTGTCATCGCGGGCGTGCGCTGCGACGGGCGAGCAATCCGACGGGCACGAACGAGAGGGGGAAGTCATGATGTCGCATCAGGATGCGGAGCCGTCTCCCGCGCTGTTGATGGATGCGTTGGGCGCCCACGTGCGTACGGCGGCGCTGAAGGGGGCCATCGAGCTCGACCTGTTCACCGCGATCGCAGCGGGCAACGAGACCGTCGCGGAGCTGGCCGGCGCCTGCGGTGCTTCCGAGCGCGGCATCCGCATTCTCTGCGATTACCTGGTCATCCTCGGGTTCCTGACCAAGGACGAGCGGCGGCATTACCGCCTGACGGTCGACTCGGCTGCGTTCCTCGACCGGCGCTCGCCTCTGTACCTGGGCGGGGTCACCGAGTTCGTCCTCTCGCCGATGGTGATGGAGGCCCACCGGGATATCGCCGCTGCCGTGCGCAAGGGCGGGACGGTGCTGCCCGACGAGGGGACGATCGCGCCCGAGCACCCAGTGTGGGTGAGGTTCGCGCGCGGCATGGCCCCGCTGATGAGGCTGTCGGCGCAGCTCATGGCGAACATCGTCGAGGTGCCGGGCGGCAGGCCGGTGCGCGTGCTCGACGTGGCGGCGGGCCACGGCGTCTTCGGGATCACGCTGGCCCAGCGCCATCCGAGCGTCGAGGTCGTGGCGCTCGACTGGCCCGCGGTGCTGGAGGTGGCGCGGGAGAACGCCGAGGCTGCCGGCGTGGCCGAGCGGTGGCGGCCGCTCCGCGGCAGCGCGTTCGATGAGCCGTTCGGCGAGGGGTACGACATGGTGCTGCTGACGAACTTCCTGCACCACTTCGACGTGCCGACGTGCGAAGCGCTCCTGCGCAAGGCGCGCGCCGCGCTGTCCGAGGGCGGCCGGGCGATCACGGTGGAGATGGTCCCGAACGAGGACCGCGTCTCGCCCCCGGGCGCGGCGTCGTTCGCCATGACGATGCTCGTCCAGACGTCGCGAGGCGACGCGTACACGGAAGCGGAGCTCGGCGCGATGTTCGGCCGCGCAGGGTTCTCGCGGACGGAGTTTCACCCGCTGCCGTCCACGAGGCAGGAGCTGGCCATTTCCTACCGCTAGCGAGCGGGCGGCGCGACCTCCCGACAGCGAACGAGCGGGCGGTGCGACGCCCGGCCGGAGGGCTGTCGGCCAGGTCGTTTACACTGGGAGGCGGCGATGAGGAGCCGCCCTTTCATCACGCTGCGCCTCCCCAGGGTCGTGCATCCGGGCGAGATGTTCGACGTCGGGCTCTCGCTGGAAAGCGCTGCGGAGACGCCCATCAAGTTCGTGCGCGTGGCCCTGCGGCACACGCACGAGCAGCTGGTTCCGGGCGAGGGGACCTTCGAGGTCCGCGACCTGCTCCTCCTCAGCGAGGAGGTGGCCGGGGAGGGGCGGCTCGGCGAGGGGATTCACCGCTACAGGGTCTCGTTCGCGCTGCCTGGTGATCTCCCGCCGACGTTCGCCGGCGCCTTCCAGGCGTGCCGGTGCGAGGTCCGCGCGCACGTCTCCATTCCGTGGTGGCTCGACGCCCGGGAGAGCCGGGAGGTCCTCGTCCGGCCCAGGTCTGCGCAGCGGCCGGAAGACGAGCCGTTCATCGACGCGAGCCACCGCGGGCGCGGCGCCTTCGTCGAGGTGTCGCTGCCGGGCCGGACCCTCACCCCGGGCGCGATCCTGACCGGGGCCGTCGCCTTCGGTGGTCTCCCGGGGCGCTACCCTTTCGGGCTCCGCGTCGCGCTGGTCGGCAATGGGGTGGAGCAGGTGAACGCGCGCAGCGGTTCGTACGAGAGCTGCCCGAACGTGTTCTTTCAAGATGTCACAGGGATCGCCGAGGGAACGGAGGTGCCTTTCCGCATCGCTTTGCCGAGCGATCTCGCGCCGTCCTTCAGCCTCCGCGAGGTCGCCCTGGAGTACGCGCTGGAGGTGACGATCGAGCACCTGGCGGGCGGGGAGCTGGTGCGACACCGCGTGCCGGTGATCGTCGGCCTGTTCGAGCCGCGGACCGGGCGCGATGGCAAGCGGCCCCGGGTCGGCGCGGATCGCTGGCGCGCGGTCTGGGCGCGCGCGGGGAAGCGGGTGGGGCTCTCGCTGGAGCGGGGCCTGCGGCTCCGCGGCGTGCGCGCGGGCTGCACCGTCGAGGTGACCTCTGCCGTGAAGGGATTGAGGCCCGGCCTTGGCGCGACGGTGCGGTTCGCGGAGCCCTGGGGGTTGCGCCTCGACGTCCAGTGGCGGCGCGTGCTGGAGCTCGATGGGCTGGAGACGGGGGAGGAGGGGTTCGATCGGCGCTTCCGGTTGGTCGGACGGGAGGAGGCGCAGGTGCTGGCCGTGCTCGGGCCTGCGCTCCGGCGTGCGCTGCGTGCTTTCGATCGAGCCGACGTGGACGACAGGGAGGCGTGGGTGTGGAGCGCCGCGGAGGCGTCGGACGAGCAGGCGCTCGACGCGTTCCTGGCGCAGGTCAACGCGCTCGCGCAGGCGCTCGCGGAGGCCGGCGCGGCGCTGCCGCCGCCGGCGGCGATGGCGGCGTGGCTGCCCGCGTGGCGCCGCTTCGCGGAGGAGAGCGACGGGGCGCTCCGGGTCGGTTCGATGCGGCTCTCGGGGACGCTCGAAGGGGCGCGTTTCGAGCTGGAGACGCTGTTCAAGGGGGCCGTTCCTGCGAGGACACGGGTCTCGTTGCGGCTGGATCCGCCGATCGAGGGCGCGGCCAGGCCGAGGAACGCGGCGGAGCAGGCGATCGCAGCGGCGATCCTGGAGCAGGCGGCGCGCGTCGGGGGCGTTGCGGAGGCGGAGGAGGGGGTCGCGGTGGCGCCGGGCGCGATCGCGGTGGTGATCGGGGCGCCGCTCGCGGATCCGGCGGCGGCGCGGGAGGTCCTGCGGCCCATGCTGGCGCTCGCGCGGCAGATGCGGGGGGAGGGGCGGGGCGGGCCGTACCGGTGAGGGGGAGCGAGGGCGGGGACGAGATATGGCCGGGGGCTGGTCGGCAGGGCGGGCGAGGATGTCGGATATGGCCCGGCGGCCGATCGGCAGGGCAGGCGGGTATGTCGGATATGGCCCGGCGGCCGATCGGCAGGGCAGGTCGGTATGTCGGATATGGCCCGGCGGCCGATCGGCAGCGCAGGCGGGCATATCGCGAGTTGGCCGAGGGCTGGTCGCCAGGGCAGGTGGGTATGTCAGGAGTTGGCCCGGGGGAGCTATCCGGAACGCTCTTGGAGCTCCGAGACCGCGCGGCGGTCGGACGCCGAGACGATGCGCTGGCCATCTGGGCTGATCGCGCAGCCATTAACATTGCCGGAGTGCCCTTCGAGGGTGGAGAGGAGCTTCTCGATCGCAAGGTCCCATACCTTGAGCGTCATGTCCCAGGAGGCCGAGACGATACGCTGGCCATCCGGGCTGAACGCGCATGCCTTGATCAGACCGGAGTGGCCTTCGAGGGTGTAGAGGAGATTCCCGGTTGCAAGTTCCCACACGTTGAGCGTCCTGTCCCAAGAGGCCGAGACGATGCGCTGGCCATCTGGACTGATCGCGCAGGCATGGACCGGACCGGAGTGGCCGTGCAGCGTGCGTTCCTCTCCAGTCCACATCCGTACTGGATGCAGCAGCCGGATCTCCGGCAGGCCGCGCGGGAACCGCAGCGTTCGCGCAATTCGCTCCTCCTCCCAGCCGGCCGAGCGCAGCCGGTTGTAGACCAGCTCCGGCAATGCTTCCGGCGCATCGCGGAGCCAGTGCGACTCGGCCTGCACCGCTCGATGGAGCAGGTCGATGTCGCCGTCCCAGAGGTCCTTCGCGCCGAAGCGCAGTGTTTCTTCGAGCGCCGCGGGGCCATCCTCGCGACAGAGCGCCCCCAAGAGGCCGAGATCCCGGCACAACCCCCGCGCTTTCTCCTTCTCGCCCGCCGCGAGGCTATGCGCGATCGCGTGTCGCGCGGCATATCGCCTCCGGAACTCGCTCTCCCGTTCTGCTACAGGCCACCGCGCCGCCGTCTCCAGCAACCGCCGGTGCATTTCGACCATGCGCATCGGCCCGAGCTTGTCCGCGACGAACGCGCGGAACGTCTCGTGGTACGGCCGGTACGCCCGCGCGCCGCGCCACGACGCTGGCTCCTCCAAGAGCAGCGCCCGCGCGGCGTGGAGGAAGTCCTCGCCGGCCTCCATGCCCTGCCATCCCCACGCCGCCTCGATCTCCTCGAGCGGCAGCGCCTCGCGCGCCGCGCAGACCATGCCTAACCCGTTCGTGACGAGCCCGAACTGCTCGCGCGGCAAGCCCCGGAGCTGGCGCCAGATCTGCTCCAAGAACCCGCTCAGCCCGCGTGGCAGGCGCTCCACGCGCCTTTGTTCGACCGGCTGCTCTTCGAGCCATTCCCTGAGCTTCACCGCATAGAGCAGGTTCCCCTCCGCACTGATGACCGCCTCCTCGACGAGCCGCGGGTCGAGGGGAGGCGTGAACCGCGGCGCCTGATCGCTCCAGAAGGCGCGGCAGGCCTGCTCGTTCGAGCTCGCCCATGCGGGCGCGTCGAGGTCGATGCGCCGCACATTGCCGCGGCGCTCCAGCCAGTCGAGGTGCGGATACTGCGGGCGCGAGGCGCAGAGCGTGTGCACGCGCGGCGGCAGCGCATACGGCAGGAAGCGTGGCAGCGGGTTCTGCTCGGCGCCGTCGCTCCGCGCCTCGTCGAGGCCGTCCACGACGAGCACCAGGCGCTCGCCTCGGGGGACGAGTTCGTGTTTCGAGACCTTCGCCAGGAGCTCGATCAGCCGGCTCTCCGGCCGCGCTTCGGGGTCCTTTTGCGCCGGGAAGAGCGCCTCGATCTGCGCCGAGAGGGAGCGCGCGACCGCCTCGGGGCGATCCCAGTCCATGACGTCGCGTCGGAGGAAGTGGTGCGGTGCCCTGTGGCCGCGCTGCTCTTCCACGTCGAGCCACCGCGAGAGGATCGCGCTCTTGCCCATGCCGGGCCCGCCCGTGACGAGCACCCAGCGGCCTGACGTCCCCGCGCCGTCGAGGTGGCGATCGATGGCCGAGAGCACGTCCTCTCGACCGAAGAAGTGCTCGTGGCGGCTACGCTCGATACCGAAGTCGAAGAGCTCTCTCGCCACGGCGCCAGTCTAACAGACGACCTCCTCGCTGCCGCCAGTCGGCAGATCGCCGCCGCGACCCCTCTCAATCCGGTGCAGCGCTGGCCCGAGTGCGCCGCAGATCGTTCCGCACCACCTTGGGCCCGCTGCGGGGTTGCTCCGGCTCCGGTTTCACCTCGATCGACCGATGCCGCGTCGCGTCGATCCGTCCCGCTGCCGAGATCGGTCGGGCTGACGAACCTGCCCGAACCGCTTCGAACCGTAAACCCAGCGCGCGAAGAAGTAACGGTAGCCGTCGCGCGGAGCCTGCTGCGTCACCTTCGGGTCGGCGTGCTAGAAGGAGCGCCCTATCCGCTCGTTCCGGAGGAGCACTCTGGATGCATACCGTTCGCAAGCTGTACGAGAGCGACGAGCAAGGCACAGTGCACGTTGACCTGGACGTCGGCGCCCCTCACCGTCGAGTCGAGGTCGTGCTCGTCGGGCAGAAGATCGATGGCGCCCAAGCCCCGACGGAGGCGCTGGAGACGAAGCGGGCCGAGCTCGAAGCGCTGGCCGGCTCCTTGTCAGATGATCCCATCGCGCGTCCCGCACAGCCGCTCCTCGAGACCCGGCTGCCCATCGAATGAAGTACCTCCTCGACACCAACACCTGCATTCGATTCCTCAACCAGCGGTCGCAGGCGCTCATCGATCGCCTGACCGCGACATCCAGGACTTTGAGCTATCCCAACTCATCCGCCGGCCCGGTCGCCTCAATCGGCAGCGCCTCGCGTGCCGCGCAGACCAACCCCAGCCCGTTCACGCTTCGTCCGCTCCCCGGCACGGGAGCAGATCGCCACGGCGACCGTCGCGGCGACGAACACGATCTGCATCAGCGTTCGCGGCACCAGCGGCGTCACCGGGCTGCCGCCCAGGCTGAGCCCCGCGCGCGCCGCATACACGTTCGCAGGAAACATCGCCAGGAGCAGCACCGTCAGCCCCGCGGCTGCCCACGGCGCGAGCCGCGGAACCAGGAGCGCCGCCGCGCCCGCGATCTCCAGGACACCCGTCGCAGCCACGAGGAGCTCGGGGTAGGGCAGCGCCGGCGGCACCATCGCCACGAGCTCGGCGCGACGGCTCCCGAAGTGGGCCGATCCGGTCAGCAGGAACATCGCCGCGAGGGCGTACCGCAAGCACGTCACCCAGCTCCCGAGGTGCCTGACGCCGAGGCGCCCGAGGACAACGAACAGCGCGAACGAGATCGAGAGGATGAGCAGAGGTGCCATGCCCTCAAGGTGGCGACCCGCTCCTCACCCGTCTTGAACGAGCTGGCTACGGCGTCTCAGATCGGAGGGGCTCACCCCGAACATCCGGCGGAAGGTCCGGGTCATGTGCGCCGCGTCGGCGAAGCCGGCCGCGCTGGCAGCCTCCGAGAGCGCCGCGCCGCCGGCGATCGCCGCCCCGGCGCGCTCCAGCTTGAGCCACAGGAGGTACGGCCGCAGCGGCACGCCGACGCTCTCCGTGAAGGCGTGCATGAACCGCCCCGGCGAGAGTCGCGCGATGCCGGCCAGCGCTTCGAGCGACGTGTCCGCGTCTCCGGCGCTCGCCCGCAGGTGGCGCAGCACCCGCTGGACCCCGGGGTGCCTCGGCCTCGGCGAGGACGGCGGGACCGCGATCCCCAGCGCCTCGAACACGCCGGGCAGCGCCGCCGAGAGCCCGGCCTCTCCACGCTCGGCGACGCACGACCGCAGCCGATCCGCCGTCTCGCTGCTCATGACCTCGATGGGCGACGCCCCGAGTGCCTGGGCGAGCCCCTCTCCGACGTCGCTCTCCGGCTCGATGAACACGATGAGCACACGGGCGCCCGACGCGTCGATCGCGTGCGCGGTGTCCGGGGCCGTGAGGACGGCGCTTCCTCGCTGGAACGCGTCCCTGACGGCCGTCCCGATCTGGAGCTCGCCGTCGAGCGCCAGCACGAGGTGCCAGCAATGGTGGGCGTGCAGCGTGCTCCGCTCTCCAGGGCCCCACGTCGCCAGCACGGAGGGCCACGGGCGCAGGATGCCCACGGGCGCGGCGAGGCCTGTCGTTCTCGGCGGGAGGAGCATTGGTCGGAGGCTACCCGGACTGCTGCGAGAACCACCTTCGGGCCTCGACGGTCCGGGCCTCGCTGTGCCCGAACTACGGTAGCAGATCGTCGTCCTCCGCCGCCGCCGCGCCGATCTCGACGATGAGCAGCGCGAACGCTCCGCCCCCGAGCTGTCGGTAGCCCGGCGATCTCCGCCGCGCGCTGACGAGCCACCCGTGACCACAGCGCTGGACAACCGTCGCCGTCCAGGGTTGTCTCATCCAGGATGACAGCGTGCCGGTTCAAGCGCGGCAGCCCCGAGCGCGCCGTGGCCTACGTCCGCATCTCCACGGACGCCGTGTGCGCCTCGGCTCCAGAGCAGCGCCAGGCGATCGAGGCCTGGGCCAGCCGGGAAGGCGTCGAGATCGTCGCCTGGCACGAGGATCGCGGGGAGGACATCGGCGACCGGCCCGGCTTCGCGGCGGCGCTCGACGCGGTCACCCTCGCCGGCGCCGGCCTGTTCGCGGTCGCGAGCGAGGACCGCGCCAGCATCGCTGGGCTCAGCGGCCCGTACCGGTCCGCCGCGGGCGAGCGCGGCGCGCGCCTCGTGACCGCCGACGGGAGCGGGATGCCGGACGGGACGCACCGCTGCCCGATCTGCGGCGATCCCTTGGACCTGTGGCCACGCCACCCGCGCGCTGTGTGCGGGCTCTGCAAGCACGAGGCCACCGACGAGGCCGGGCGGCCTCTCGAGTTCTTCAACACGTCATTCGAGGGCGGCTTCGAGGCGCGCTACGCGGATACCGGCGAGCCTCGGGACAGCCACGCATGCGTCATCCGGGGCGTGCGGTGCCGCGCCGACGAGGCCCGGTTCGGCGGGATCGTGATCGAGGCGATCGGCGGGACGGCGTAGAAGATCAACCGAGCCCTCAGCGCGCCTTGGCGACGCGGAGCGCCTCGACCGCGCGCCGGATGCCCTTGGCCACCTCGGTCCAGGCTTCGTCCTGGTTCTGCCAGGACGTGACCGGCTTGCCATCGGCCGGGAGCGCCTGGAGCCGGGCGAAGGGGGCGCCGTGCCAGTCGGTCTGCCGGAGGAGGACCGGAATGACGCGGGCCTGACCGGCGTCATGCCGCTCGAGGGCGCGCTTCATCTCCCTGTCAAAGCAGTAATCGGAGGCGAGGAAATCGGCGCTCACGAGGAGCAGGATCACGTCCGCGTCTTCGAGGTGCCTGTCGATCTGGCCAGCCCAGTCATCGCCGGCCGCGATACGGCGGTCGTGCCAGCCCCGGACCAGGCCGTCGCGCTCGAGGAGGGCGAGGTGCTTCTCCAGGTCGTTTCGGAGCCCCTCGTCCTCGTGGGAATAGCTGAAGAAGAGGCGGACTCGGTTGGTCGTCGAGACGCTCTCCCTGGCCGTCGAGGCGTGGAGCGCAGGCGACGCGGGGAGCAGCGGCTCGTCGTCCGGGATGCGCAGGCCAGGCACCAGCGCGTCGAGCTCGCCCGGCTCGAAGCGGCAGAGGTTCGCGGCGTGCCAGAAGCCTCCCGCGACGTTGCCGCCGAGCTTGTAGCGGCCGTCGGGGCGGAAGGCGACCCAGCCCTCGGGGAGCTTGAGGAGCACGGCGCGGCAAGCGCCGGTCAGCACGTCCCAGAAGCGGACGGTGCCGTCGGTGGAGCTGGAGAGCAGCGTCTCGCCATCCGGCATGAAGGCCATGTTCACGATCTCGCCGGTGTGCCCCTGGAGGACGCGCGCCATCTCGCCGGCGGACACGCGCCAGAGGAGAACGCTGCCGTCGTCGGACCCCGACGCGAGCCAGGCACCGTCGGGGCCGAAAGCCAGGCTTATCACCGGGCCGGCGTGGCCGCGCAGCACGCGTGGTTCACCGCCCTCGGCGAGGGGCCAGAGCCGCACGGTCGTGTCGTCCGATGCCGAGGCCAGCGTCGATCCATCAGGGCTGAACGCCACGCTCTGCACGACGTGGCCATGACCTTCCAGCACGCGCACCGCTCCTTCGCCGTCCACCTTCCACAGCCGGATGGTTCGATCGACCGATCCTGAGGCCAGCGTCGATCCATCAGGGCTGAACGCCACGCTGCTGATTGCATCGTCGTGGCCTTCCAGCACGCGAAGCGGCTCCGCTGTCTCGGTGTGCCAGAGTCGCACTGTCCTGTCGAGCGAGCCTGACGCGATCACGGCACCGTCATGGCGGAAGGCGAACTCCGTGATGTCATGATAATGCCCGCTCAACACGCGCGCCGAGCGGCCTGCGCCGAGCCTCCGGAGCCAGACCGTGTGGTCGCGCCGTGCGAACGCCAGCGTCGTCCCGTCAGGGCTGAAGGCCAGCTTCGCGGAGGAGATGCCGCTATCCATGAGCGGCGGCAGCGCGGTCCACGTCGACATCCGCCAGAGATGAGCGCCAAAGTCCTCGGAGGCGAGCGCGAGCGTCGCGCCATCGCTGCTCAACGCCATCGCCATGGACACGTTCGGCTGTCCTTTCAGCACGCGCAAGGCGCCGCCGGTCGACACGTGCCACAGCCGCACCGCGCTGTCCTTCGAGCCCGAGGCGAGCGTCGCGCCGTCAGGGCTGAACGCGACGCTCGTCACGCCACCCAAGTGGCCCTCGAGCGCGTGTAGCGCGACGCCTGATCGATTCCACAGCTGCACGGTCCCGTCGCTCGAGCCAGAGGCGAGCGTCGCGCCGTCGGGGCTGAACGCGACGCTCCTCACATGTCGCGCGTGGCCCTTCAGCATGTGCAGCACCTCGGCCGTCGATACGCGCCAGAGGCCGATGTCGTAGTCCAGGGAGCCGGAGGCCAGCCTCTCGCCGTCGGGGCTGAACGCGACGCTGAGCACGCCAGCCCGGTGGCCGCTCAAGATGCGGAGCGTCTCGCCCGTCGCGACCTTCCAGAGCCGGACGATGGTGTCGTGGGCTCCGGAGGCCAGCGTCTCGCCGTCAGGGCTGAACTTGACGGCCATCACTCCATCCAGATGGCCGAGGAGCACGGCGATCGGCTGGAAGGTGGCCACCTGCCAGAGCCGGACGGTGCGGTCAGAAGAGCCGGAAGCCAGCGTCTCGCCATCAGGGCTGAACGCCACGCTGTTCACGTGTCGAGAGTGCCCCTTGAGCACGCAGAGCACGTTGCCAGTCGACACGTCCCACAGCCGGACGGTGCAATCGGCCGAGCTGGACGCGAGCGTATCCCCGTCAGGGCTGAAGGCGACGCTCGTGACCCTGTCGGTATGGCCGTCCAGCCTGCGCAGCGCGCTCCCGGTCGCCATGTCCCACACCACGATCCCGTGGGAGTGACCCGATGCGAGCAGGGTCCCATCGGGGCTGATCGCCACGGCGTTGCACCGGCTCCCTTGCACCCAGGCGGGCTCGAACCTCGCCGCCTCCGGCATCGCCGCGCCGAACGTGTCGCACCCGTCGAACCGCGCCCCCCGCGCCCCCACGAGCTTCGCCCCGCGCAGCCTCGTCGAGGCGAGCGTCGCCCCCGTCAGATCCGCGCCCACAAGGCGCCCCCGGATCGCCGTCGCCCCCGTCAGATCCGCCCCGGTGAGGTTCGCGCCGGTGAGGTCCGCGCCGTCGAGCAGCGCCTTCGCCATCAGCGCACCGCTCAGGTTCGCCCTTACGAGCTTGGCTTCCCGTAGATCTGCCCCCCGCAGGTCGCACCCGCTGAGATCCTTCCCCGAGAGGTCCTGCCCCCGCAGGTCCGCCCCCGCGAGGTTCATCCGCTCGCTCACCCCGAGCCCCATCCGCCCGTCGATCCGCAGCGCGTTCGCCGCCGCCACCGTCCCCCACGCCCCGCCGAGCGCCGCGCGGACCCATGCCTCCGCCGCCTTCCGGCCCGCGAGCGCCCCGAAGAAATCGGCCATGAGGTCGCTCAGCTCGCGCTGCTCGAGCGCCGCCGCCTGCCCGGCGCGCTGCACCTCCTCGGCCGCCTCTCGCGCCACGAGCCACTCGAGCACCGACTGGTGGATGAACCGGAAGTTCTCCTGGTCGTCCCACACGAGCAGCGTCCCCGATCCGATCTGGTGCGCCGTCACCCCGACATCGAGCTCGTGCCGTCCGAGGGCCTGCAGCGCCGCGATGAGCTCCGCCGGCAGCTCGCGCACGTTCACGCTCTGCTCCGTCCGCTGCCACAGCCGCGTCGCGAGCTCCGTCACCGCCCGCCACCGCTGCGCCACCGACAGCCCCGGCTGCGCGCCCTTCGGGTGCGCGCGCTCGTACTCCCAGACGAGCCACCGATCCAGGAGCAGCTTGTAAAGCCCCGCCGAGGTGATCTCCCCGTCGCCCGACTTCGCCTGCCGCAGCTGCGCCTCCTCGATCTCGGCGATGAACCCCAGCATCCTCGGGTTCGCCGACAGGCCGAGCAGATCCTTCACGTCCGCGAGCAACCGCATGCGCGCGTCGGCCGCCTCCTCGCCGCCGAGCCGGTTGAGGAGGAACCTGCGGATCTGCGCCTCGGTGAACGGCAAGAGCCGCGCGAGCCGGTAGCCGGGCAAGAGCGCGGCCTTCTCCGCCAGCGCGGACCGCACCTGCTGCTCCGAGATGAAGTGCTGGCTACGGCTCGTGACCACCACCTTCGCCGCCTTGCCCTGCGCCGCCTGGATCAGCGTGTCGAAGTGCTCGACCGCGCGGTCGTACGTCACGCGGAAGGCGAGCTCGTCGAAGCCGTCGAACAGGAGGGCGATCCGCCCCTCGGCCAGCATGTGCCGGAACGCGGGCAGATCGATCTTGCCGAGCCCCGCGAGCGCCAGGTGCTGCGCGATGAGCGCGTTCAGGTCGCGCGCCTTCTCCAGCGCGCGCATCTCGATGAGCACCGGCGTCAGCGGGCCGCCCGCCCTGCCCATTCGCCGCGCGAGCTCGTGCAGGAGGAACGTCTTGCCCGTGCCGAAGTCGCCGAGCACCAGCACGAACCGGCTGTGCTCCGAGTCGAGCAGCTCCGCGACGGCGTCGAGCGCGCGCTCGCGCGCCACCTCCTCCTGGCCTGTCGTGAGCGCGACGCGCTGGTCGACGTAGAGATCCGGCGGATACGTGGGGTCTCGCTCGAGGCTTGCGTTCTGCCACGCAAGGTAGCCGCGGAAGTCGATGAGCCCCTGGTACTCGAGGAACCGCACGAGGCGCACGCGCCGCGCGCTCGCGTAACGCACGAGCTCCTCCGGCGCGGGCTCGCCGCCGTAGACCAGCGTGGACACGAGGCCCGGATCCTCGCGCCGGTACGAGGCGTCGATGCTCTCGATGAACGCGGAGACCGCCTCGGTCGAGATGCCGCTCTCGAGCGCCGCGAGCGGCGCGATCCGGACGATGCCGCCCTCGTTGACCGAGACGCGAAGGTAGACGCCGAAGGGGAGGGGCGCGTCGAACCACTCGATCTTGACGCCCTCGGGCTCGCGCAGCCTGCACACGCGCTCGACCCGCGAGAGGAAATCGTCGCTGCGCCCTTCCCCCGGGAGGAGGATGTCGTCGCCGTGCGGATCCGCGTGGCCGCCCCGCGCCCGCGCCGGGAAGCGGCGCAGCCTCGGGCCTCGGCCGGCGTGCTCGGCGCGCGCAGGCGCAAGAAAGCGCCTCAGAAAGGCGACGAGGAACTCCGCCGAGGCGCGGCACGCGAACGCGCGGAAGCTGTCGTCCCTGTCGTGGTCGGCGTGATCCGAGACCGCCTTCGCGATGATCGACCGCCTCCCGAGGCGCTCCGCGACGTGGCCGATCGTCGCCGCCTCCACCTCGACGCCGAGCACCTTCCGCCCGATCGGCTTCAGCCGCTCGAACAGCCCCGCGTCCTCCTGCACGGCCTTGCCCGTGGCGATCGGGCCGATGTGCACGCGGAACGGCCGGGCCGGCGGCGGGCCGTCCGGGTGGAGCAGGCGATCCCGGCGGACCTGCGCCACGCCCGCCTCCGTGAGCTCGAGGCCGCCGTCGCCGATGCGGAGCACGCCCGCCGCCTCCAGCTCGCCGATGCGCTCGGTCCAGCCCGGGCACCGCGCTGCGCGCTCCGGCCGCGAGACGGGCGGCGGTCCCCCCTCCACCTGGCTCTCGTAGAGCGCGTGCCGGAGCCACCACGCCTGCGACGGCCTCGACGGCGGGCGCTCGGCCGCGAACGCCGCCTGCCGCTCGAACTCGCGCGCGAAGGGCGCGGCCTCCATGGTCCACGTGCGCTCGAGGTTGTACGTCTCGATGTCGTGGAAGAAGGCGCCCTCGCCGCCGCCGTGGGCGACGCGCTTGCCCTCGTCGTAGCTGTAGACCCGGTCGGCGACGATGACGTCGCCGAGCGACACCTCGCCCCGCTTGCCGGCGCAGATGCCGCACATCGCGAGGCACCCCGGATCGAGCTCCTCGATGAGCCCCTGCGCCCTCGCCGCCGCAGCGCTCTCGCCCATCCGCCCCGACCACGCCGCGGCGACGCGGAGCGGCTCGCCGCGGTCGTTCGAGAGGTCGCGGACGAAGTACGGGAACCCGCCCGGATCCCGCGCCTCCCGCCAGCCGTCTCGACCGCCCTCGCCGAGGGCGAGCACCGCCTCCAGCTCGTCCTGCAGCGCGGTGACGATCAGCGCGTCGACGCGCCCTGTAACGATGTCGGCCGGCACGGGTCCACTCTAACAACAAGCGCTCACGTTCCGGGCTCGGGCCAGGTCGAGACCTGGCCGAACGCTCGTCGCCAGACCCTGACTGGGTCCCGACCTGATCGAGCGCTGGTGGTCAGATCCTGAGTGGGCCCAGACCTGGCGGTCTCCTCGTTTTCGAGGCGTGGTCCAGATCGAGGCCTGGCAAAACGCTCGTCGCCAGACGCTGAGCAGGGCCCAGACCTGGCGGTCCCCTCGTTTTCGAGGCCCCGCCCAGGTCGAGATCTGTCCGAGCGCTCGTCGCCAGACGGCTGACCTGGGCCCGGACCTGGCGGTCCCCTCGTTTTCGAGGCCCCGCCCAGGTCGAGATCTCCAGCGAGGCTCCCCGGGGGAGTCGCCGGCCAGATCGGAGCCTGGCCGCCCGCCGCGCCGGCCTTCGTTTTTCCTTGGACGACCGCCCTCCCGGAAGGCTTTCATCCGGCCCATGGCGAGGCTCGTCGAGGCGCTGAACCGATTCTTCGGGCGGGTCGAGATCCTCGCCCTCGGCCTCGAGAACGAGCGCAGCGCCGCCGAGGCCGCGCTCGCGAAGGGCATGCCCCTCGAGGCCCGCGAGCACGCCCGCACCATCCTGTCCGTGCTGCCCGACTCGGCCGTCGGGCTCGCGCTCTGGGCCGACGCCGCGGAGGACGCGTGGCTCGACCAGGAGGTCGTCGCCGCGCTCACGGATCTCGCGAAGCGCGTCCCCTGGCGCGCCGACGTGTGGCTCCGCCTCGGGCGCGCGGGGCAGCGCGTCGGCTGGGACGGCGCGCGCGACGCGATCGAGCGGGCCACGTCGGCGCCGGAGGAGCGGGACGCGGCGCGCCTCGCGCTGCTCGATCTCTCGGACCTCGACCTCGCCGCGGGCGACCCGGCCCGCGCGCAGCGCTGGCTCGACCGCATCCCGGCGCCGCTCACGACCGTGCCCGACCGCGACGTGGCCCTCCGCCGCGCCGAGTGCGCGCTCGCGTACGGCGATCTCGACGGCGCGCGCGCCGCCGCGGAGATCCTCGGCGAGCCCACCGCGATCGAGGGGCGCGCCGCCCTCGTGCTCGCCCGGCTCGCGCTGGCCGAGGCGA
This sequence comes from Sorangium sp. So ce693, assembly GCF_051521375.1. Taxonomy (NCBI): domain Bacteria; kingdom Pseudomonadati; phylum Myxococcota; order Polyangiales; family Polyangiaceae; genus Sorangium; species Sorangium sp. So ce693. The sequence continues at coordinate 5,508,845 of NZ_CP150347.1, read as the reverse complement.
GCGCCGCGGCGGCCTCCTCCGCGGCGGGCTCCTCCGCGGCCCTGCCGCCCGCCGTGGTGGGGCGGGCGCTCGACCTCGGGCTGCGGGCGCTCGTGCTCGACGTCCCCGGCGCTGCGGAGCTCTGCGCCGCCCTGGTCGCCGCCTCCCGCGACGTGCTCGTCGTCGACCGCGTGCGCCGCGTCGTCCGCGCCGCCGGCGCGCTCGACGAGCCGACCTGGGCCGCCGCGTTCGCCTTCGCCGAGGGGCGGCGCGACGACGCGCGGCAGGCGCTCGCGCGCGGGCTCTCCGCGGGCGACCGCGCCGCCGCGGCGGCGCTGCTCCGCATGGCCGTCGAGACGCGCGACCTCGGCGCGCTCGACGCGCTCGTCGCGCGCGGCAAGGCCAAGGCCAAGGCCAAGGACGACGACGAGGAGCCGCGCGGCGCGGCCGCGCCCCCGCTCCCGCCCGACCTCGTCCGGCTCCGCGACGCCGCGGCGATGGCGTCCGCGGGGCAGGGGAGCGGCGCGCTCGACGCGCTCGACGCGGTGACCGGCGAGGGCGCGGCGTGGGCCGACGACATGCGCCGCGCGATCGCGCAGGCGTGGGTGCCCCCCGCGGACGGCCCCGCCGGGGCCCGCGCCGCCGCCGCGTGGAGCGACGTGCTGCGCGAGCTCGCGCGCACGGCCAAGCTCCTCGACCGGCTCGACCTGCTCGCGGCGATCGAGGCCCTCGCGGTGGAGCGGGAGCGGCCGCTCCGCGCGGCCGTGGTGGGCGAGTTCAACGCGGGCAAGAGCACGTTCCTGAACGCGCTGCTCGGCGAGGACGTGGCGCCGACCGGCGTCCTGCCGACGACCGCGACGCTCCACTGGGTCGCCTGGGCGCCCGATCCGTTCGCGCGCATCGTCGTGCGCGGCGGGCAGGACCGCGTCGTGCCGCACGCGGCGCTGAAGGACACGCTGCGCGCGCTCGCGGCGGCCGGGGACAAGGTCGCGCGGGTGTTCATCTACGCGCCCATCGAGCGGCTCAAGCGCGTCGAGATCCTCGACACGCCCGGCTTCAACGCGCCCGACCCCGATCACATCGCCGAGGCGCGGCGGGCGTTCGACGAGGCCCACGTCGCCATCTGGCTGCTCGACGCGCCCCAGGCGATGAAGGAGTCGGAGCGGCGGGTGCTCTCCGAGATCAGCGCGCTCGGCGTGCCCGTGCAGATCCTCGCGAACAAGGCCGACCGGCTCAAGCCCGACGCCCTGGAGACGGTGCTCGCGCACGTGCGTGACAGCCTCGCGGCGAGCTCCATCGCCTCGCTGACGCCGCCGATCGCGTTCTCTGCGCGGCTCTCGCTGAAGGGGCGCCTCGGCGACGAGGCGGCGCTCGCCGCGTCGGGGTGGGCCGAGGTCGAGGCGCTCTTCGCCGAGCAGATCGTCGACGCGAGCGACGCGCTCCGCGAGCGCGCGCTCCGCCGCAAGGCGGGCCGCATCGCGGCCGAGCTCGCCCAGACGGCGTCGGCCCGCGCGGCCGAGGATCGCGAGGCCGGGCGGCGGGCGCGCGCCGAGGCCGACCGGCTCCGCGCGAGCGCGGCGTACCTGCGCCGCGAGCGGCGCGCGCTCGCCGCGGCGATCGACAAGGCGCTCGAGCCGGCGCGCCGGGAGCTCGCGTCCGACCTGCGCCCGATCGCGGCGCTGCCCGAGGAGCGCAAGCGCACGGACGCGAGCGTCCGCGCCTACGTGCAGGAGCGGCTCGTGGCGCGGCTGAGCTGGCCGCTCTCCGCCGAGATCGCGAGGGCGGCGCGGGCCGGCGCGGAGCCGGCGGCGCGCGGCGTGCGGGGCGCGAGCGGCGCCGACGAAGGGGGCGCCGCGCCCTCGTCGCGGGCGGCGGCCCACGTGCGCGCCGTCCTGATGGGCATGGTGGCGGTGCACGACGCGCCCGACGAGCTCGCGGCGCGCCCGATCGAGGGCGTCGTCGAGGCCGCGATCGACGCGTTCGCGATGGCGCTGTCGGCCGAGGCGGAGGCGCCGGTCCCGCCGCCCGCGTCCGCGGCGGTCGAGCTGCGCGCGCAGGCGCTCCGGGCCGCCTTCGAGGCGCGCGTCACGCCGGCCAGCGCCTGAGGCGCGAGGCGTCGGCGGCTCGGGAAGAACGGCCGCCTTCGAGGTGCCCGCCGTACCCGCCCGCGCCGAGCGCGCGAGGCGTCAGCGGCTCAGGAAGAAGGCGAGCACCCCGAGCGCCAGCCCGATCACCAGCGCCAGCGGCACCACGAGCTTGACCATCCACAGGTCCGTCGGGCGCGCGGGCGGGCGGCGATCGCGCCGGATCGGCGCCGGCGCGATCTCGATGACGCTCTCGGCCGAGGACCGCGAGGGCGGCCGCGGCTGCGCGGCGGCGGTCGCGCCGGCGCCTCGCGGCGCGTCCGGCCGGGGGGACGGCGCGCGGGCGCCCACGGCGGGGAGGAGCGGCCCGAAGTCCTTGCGATCGTGGATCACGACGTCGCTCGCCGGCGGATCGCTCGTCGGCGCGACGAGCCGCCGCACCGCCGGGAGCGTGCGCGAGAAGTCGTCCGACGTCGGTCCGGCCGGCGCCTCGCGCGGGAGGGCGATGCCAGGGAGCGTCGCGGCGAGCGACAGGATCGCGCTCGACGGCGGCCCTTCCGTCAGCGGCGCCTCGCGGAACACGGACTTCGCCAGCGCCTCGCCCCGCTGCGCCGGCGGCGGCGTGTCGCCCTCGCGCATCGGCGGCGCGGCCGTCATGGAGCTCCGGAGCGACGGCGGCATCGCCACCTCGAGGGTCGGAGCGTCCTCGGGCGCGCTCGTCCGGGCGGCCGGGAGCAGCGCGTCCGACAGGTGGGGCAGGAGCCGCTCGAGCTCGTCGCGCAGCTCGGCCGCGCTCTGCTGGCGCTGGTTCGGCCACTTCGCGAGCGCGGTGAGGATGATCGCCTCGAGGGCAGGGTGGATCTGCGGCAGGAACTGGCTCGGCGCGGGCGGCGGCTTCCGGAGGTGATCCATCGCCACCTCCCACGCGACGGCCGTCGGCGGGAAGGGGAGCCGGCCCGTGACGAGCAGGAACAGGAGCACCCCGCACGCGTACACGTCGCTGCGCCCGTCGATGACGTCGCCGCGGCACTGCTCCGGGGACATGTACGCGGGCGTGCCGACGACCACGCCGACCGTGGTGACCGAGCCCCAGACGCTGATGGGCGCGCTGTTCGGCCCGTCGTCGCCGGACCGGCCGTTCCTCTCGACCATCTTCGCGATCCCGAAGTCGAGCACCTTCACGCGCTCGACCGACGGATCCGCCGGATCCCGCACGACCATCACGTTCTCGGGCTTGAGATCGCGGTGCACGATGCCGCGCGCGTGGGCCGCGGCGAGGGCGTCGGTGATGCCGATCAGGAACCGCGCGGCGCGGGCCTCGGAGAAGCGGCGCTCGGCGAGCAGGACCTCGAACAGGTCCTGCCCGGCGACGAGCTCCATCACGATGTACGGCAGGTGCCCTTCCACGCCGGAGTCGAGGATCTGCACCGTGTTCGGGTGGTGGAGGCGCGACGCCGCCTTCGCCTCCCGGTAGAAGCGGGTGACGAACGTCTCGTCGCCGAGCAGCTGCGGGTGCATGATCTTGATGGCGACGTCGCGCGGCTCCGCGTCCTGCTCGCCGCGGTAGACCGCCGCCATCGCGCCCTCGCCGATGAACCCGGTGACGCGGAAGCGCCCTGCGATCGTCTTGCCGATGAGTTGCGGGCCGGCGCTCATGGGCGAGACTTCACCATAAAGTCCACGGAAAGAGCTACCCCGGCCTTCGCGATCTACGGCTTCGCCGGCGCGGGGCGCGGCTCGCCCTTCGCCCCGAGGATCGCCTCCAGGACCGGCCGCGACCCCTGCACGGCGGTGCGCTGCGAGTAGAAATGGAGCCCGCGCAGGCCGCCGAGCTCCTCGCCGCCGCCGGCGCGGCCCGGGCCGCCGTGGATCGTCTGCGGGAGGACGGTGCCCGGGCCGGGCGCCTGATCGGCGATCTTCTCGCTGCCGAGCAGGACGCGGCCGTGGTACGGCGCGACGCCGAGCAGCACCTCCGCCGCGAAGGCGCGGTCGTCGCTGTAGACGGAGCAGACGAGGCTCCCGCGGCCCCGGCGCAGCAGCGCCACGGCGTGCGCCGCGCCGCCGTCGTACGGGAAGAGCGTGGCGACGGGGCCGAAGACCTCGTGCTCGTGCGCGGCGGGCGCGCCGTCGGGGCCGCTCGCGACGAGCAGCGTCGGCGGCACGAAGTACCCCTTGCCCGGGGGCACCCCGATCACCTCGAAGGGCGCGGCGCCGCCGAGCGCCACCGCGGCATCCGCGGCCAGGCGCTCGATGCCCGCGCGCACGCCGCGGAGCTGGTCGGCGGTGGTCAGCGGACCGACCGTGACGCCGTCCTGCGTGGGATCGCCGACCCGCGCGTCGCGGAGGCGGTCGACGAGGTCGTCGCGCACGGCGTCGACGACGGCCGCGGGCGCGAAGATGCGGCGGATCGCCGTGCACTTCTGGCCGGCCTTCTGGGTGATGTCGCGCACGACGTCGCGCAGGAACATCGCGTACGTCTCGGAGCCGGGGGCGGCGTCGGGGCCGAGGACGGCGCCGTTCAGGCTGTCGGCCTCGACGTTCACGCGGACGCCCTCTCGCGCGAGGCCCGGCATGAGCCGGAGCGCGGCGCCGGTGGCGCTCGATCCGGTGAAGGCGAGGACGTCCTCGCCGCCGAGGTGCGCGAGGAGATCGCCCGGCGGGCCGGCGACGAAGGAGAGCGCGCCGCGCGGCAGCGGGGCGCGCTCGGTGAAGATCTTCATGAGCCGGAGCGCGACGAGCGCGGTGCTGGTCGCGGGCTTCGTGATGACGGGCATCCCCGCGAGGAGCGCGCAGGCGGCCTTCTCCGCGAGCCCCCACGCGGGGAAGTTGAAGGCGTTGATGTGCACAGCGACGCCGGGGCGCGGGACGAGGATGTGCTGGCCGAAGAAGCGCGGCGAGCGCCCGAGCTGCACGCCGTCGCCGTCCGTGAGCAGCCGCGCGTCGCCGAGCTGGGCGCCGAGGTCGGCGTAGTAGGCGAGCGTGCCGATCGCGCCGTCGACGTCGAACTTGGCGTCGCCGCGCGTGTTGCCGCCGTTGCGGATGGCGACGTCGAGGAGCGCGTCGCGCTCGGCGTGCGCTGCGCGCGACATGGCGCGGAGCAGCTCGCCGCGCTCCGCGAACGTGAGCGCGCGGAGCGCGGGTCCGCCCTCGGCGCGCGCGAACGCCGCCGCGGCCGCGAGGTCGAGACCGTCCGTGCTCGTCTCGGCGAGCGGCTCCTCGGTCGCGGGGTTGACGAGCACGTGCGGCGCGCCCTGGCCGGCGCGCCACTGACCTTGGACGTAGCTCTCGAGCCGCTCCATCGGGCGCGTAGCCTACTCGCGCGGTCGCTCGGCACAACCCCCGCGCCGGGCGGCGCGCGGCGTTCCGGTCGCGCTCGGTGCGCGCCGGGTCGCTGCCGCGCTCGGCGTTGCGGTCGCGCTCGGCGTGCGTCGCGTCGCGGCCGCGCTCGGCGCGCGCACGTCCTGCGCGCACCTCATCTGCACGAGGCGGACGAGAGCAGCGCCGTGATCTTCGCCTTCACCACCTCGAACTCCTTCACCGCGAGATCGAGCTCGGCCTCCCGCTGCCTGCGGCCGGACTCGACCAGATCGAAGCTCGTCGCGGTGCCGGCCTCGAACGCGACCTGCGTGAGGCGCGCGGTCTCGCGCGCGAGGTCGCGCGACTGCTCGGCGACCGCGCGCGCCTGCTCGGCGACGGCGACGCCCCGGACCGCCTGCGTCGTCTCGAGCCCCGCGGTGCGCTCCACCGCCCCGAGGCGGACCCGCTGCTGCTCGACCACGGCCCGGTTGATCTCGAGATCGCCGTAGCGCGCCCCGCCGTCCCAGAGGGGGACGGTGAGCACGGCGCCGATGGACCACCCCCAGGACCGCGCCCGGCGGGTGGACTCGTCCCCGAGCGAGGTCTGAGCGCTCAGCGTGCTCGACAGATCGACGTACGGGGCGAACGCGAGCTTCGCGTCGGTGAGGTTGCGCTCCGCGATCTCGAGCTCGGCCCGGGCGGCGCGGACGTCGGCGCGCTGATCCGAGCGCGCCTCGGCGCACTGCGACTGCACCTCCGCCGCGATCGCGTTCAGCGAGAAGCCCTGCGGGACGCCGACCTCGCCGCGCTCGCCCAGCACGGCCCCGAGCGCCTCCCGCGCCTTGCGCAGCGCCTCGTCGCCGGACACGAGCGTCGCGCGGGCGAGCGCGACGTCCTGCTCCGCGCGGACGACATCGAGCTTCGTGCCGGTGCCGAGCCGCTCGCGCCGCCGGGTCAGCTCGAGCCGCTCGAGCGCGCTGCGCAGGCCGACCCGGTTGATCTCGCTGACCCGCTCGGCCGTGACGATCGAGACGACGGCGTCCGCCGCGGCGCCGACGGTGATGCGGCGTCGATCCTCCAGGCTCAGCCTGGCGACGTCCACCGAGCGCCTGGCGGTGCCGATGCCGTACCAGGCGCGCGGGGCGAGGACGGGCTGACGGAGCGTGAGCGACGCCGTGAGGGTCGTCGGAGCAATCTCGATATCCTGGCGCGCGCCCGACGGATCCTCGGGGGGGGGCACGAAGCCCGACGGGAGACGCTCGGCGCTGCCGCCCGCCAGCTTGTGATTCACATCACCGTGCGCGTCGAGGCTCGGGAGCGCCGCGGCGAGCGCCCGCCGCGCGACCCCCTCGGCGCGGGCGACCTCCTGCACGGCGATGGCGAAGTCGACCGACCGCTGCTCGATCATCGCGCGCGCGTCGTTCCAGCTCGCCAGCGTGCGCGCCGGCGGGGGGAGCGGCGCGAGCGCCGGGTCGTTCACCTCGATGCGCTGCGGCATCGCCGCCGGCGCGGCGGCCGCCGTCGGGGGCGCCGCCGCTGGGGCCGCTGTGGGCGCCTGCTGGCCCGGCCGCGCCTGAGTCTGCCGGCCCGGTCGACCCTGGGGAGGCGCCGGCTGCGCGAGGGCGACGCCTTGGCACAGGGCGAGGACGGCGAGGTGGCTGACAGCGACCATGCGGAGCCGGCGATGGAGCATGCGCGACTCGATGCGCCGGACAGGGCGCGACGACAAGCCCGAAGCGGGGCAGGGGCGCGCTCCCGCCCTGTGCGCGTGTGCGAAACCGTGGGCGCGACGAGCCCCCGCCGTGGGTCACGGTCGTGGCGACGAAACCCGGATGCGCCACTATTCTGGACCACCGATGCCAAGCCGGTTGCCCCCGATCGACATCTGCCTCGGCTGCGGGACGCGGCGGCGATGCGGCCCCGCGGACCCCTGCGCTCGTTGCGGCGAGCCGCCTCACCGCGCCGTGTGGCGGCGGTCCGAGCCGCGGGGCGCGTCGCCGAAGATCGAGCTGTTCCTGAGCGCGATCACGAGCGGGTTGCTGCTCGCGTACACGGCGCTCTACGGGTTGCTCCTCTCGGGCCTGGCCGGGGCCGCGGACGACTCCCTGCCGGCCGCGGGGCTGTTCGCGGCGAGCGTCCTGCTCGGCGCGAGGCTCGCGCGGTGGATCGTGCGGTCACTGTTCGATCTCTGGGGCACGACGTGGGCTTACTGCTCGGCCGACGGCGCCCGCCGGGGGACCGTGCGCACGCTCCTCGGGTGGTACGGCGCCGGCGAGGGCGTGAGCCTGACGGGGTTCCACCCGACGAGCGCGGGCTCGACGCTCTTCTGTTCCTCGGACGCGATCGAGGCGGGGCTCCCCGTCGTCGCCGCGAACCTCTCGCGCATCGCGGGGGCCAAGGGCGGCGACGCGTTCTCACCGTTCGAGGTGCTGATGCTCAGCGCCTTCACCGGCCTCGTCGCGCGCGGCGAGGCGACCATCAGCAGGGCCACGGCGGTGCGCTGGCGGAAGGGCTGGCTCGGCGCCGCGCGGCGCGGCGCGCCGAAGCCGATGTTCACGATCGAGCGCTGCGGCGATCGCGAGGAGGGCAGCGCGATCGAGCGCGAGATCCTCTCGGCGCTGCAAGCGAAGGCGGACGGCCTCGCGCTCCTCGCGGAGCCCACGCCGCCGGGGGGCTACCGCGACGCCGCGTGGCGGCCGCCGCCCGCGCGGCTCTGCATCGAGGAGGTGCTGTGCCCCCGCGCGCTCGCGCTGGCGGCGAGGGCGCTCCGGAAGGAGCCCCGCGGCGGCGCTCCGGTCGCGGTCGCCGCGGCGCTCGACGAGTTCGGCAAGCGCGACCCCGCCCGGATGAGCCACCTCCGCGTGCTGCTCGCGGAGCAGCACCGCCGCACGTTGTCAGCGTGATCGGCGCATGAGCCGCGCGTGAGCGGCGGCGCGGCGCTCAGTGCCAGACGCCGATGCCGGCGCTCACGCTGTCGTAGCGAGGCGCGAAATCCATGGACGCCTGCAGCGTCAAGGCGGTGTCGGGGACCAGGCCCCAGAAGGTCGTCGACAGCACGCGGACGTCCGCGCCGAACGTGAAGTGCTGCCGGCCGACACGCCCGCCCCCCAGGCGCCCGAAGCGGTTCGGCTCGTAGTAGCTGCCGAACCGCGTGTGCACGCGGCCCGGGATCGGCTCCGTCTCGATCCCGAACCGCGGCGAGAAGCTCACGTGCGCGCCCGAGGTGCCCACCGCCGACGGGCCGTGCTCGCTCCCGGGCTGCTTCTGCGCCAGGAAGCGCTCCAGGCTCACCCCGTTCGACACAGGGCCCGTGACGAGGAGCTCCGCCGTGATGAGCAGGTGCTCGCGCGGCCAGTTCCAGTAGCGGGCGCGCCGCTCCGCCTCGAGGACGGCCGGCCCCGCGGCGAGCTCGCGCTCGTCGGCGGCGCGCTCGCGCGCCCGTTCCATCGTGAAGACGCGCTCGCGCCGCGCGCGCTCCTCCGGGTCGTGGATGGCGCCGAGCTCGCGCTCCCTCCGCTCCTCCCGCGCGGCCTGCCTGCGCGCGACCGCCTCGCGGAGCTCCCGCTCCTGCACGTGCGGATCGATCCACGCCGGGTTGAGCGGGCGCGGTCCGACCTGCACGGCGAGCCCGACCTCGAGCTCCCAGGGGAGGACGACCTCGTTCGGCAGGATCAGCCCGCCGGCGCGGCGGACCTGCCCGTCCATCACCACGCCCTCGCCGAGCAAGCCGCCGCCGTTCACCGGGAAGCGGAACGTGGCGCCGAGGCGGTAGGACGCCCAGTCGGGGCGCACGAGCACCCCGAGCTCCGGGGAGATGCCCGCGATGGTCAGGTTGGTCTGCTCGGCGCCGAGGTTGAGCGTCACCGCGCGCGCGCCGGCGCCCAGCACGAGCGCGTCGCCGAGGAGGCGGACGCCGCCGAGGAAATGGTACTTGCCGATCACGACCGTGGTCTCGGCGCCGGCCTCGTCCGTCAGGGAGTACCGTTGCAGCTCGGCGTTGACCCCGACGCCGAAGTCGCCCGCCTGGAGCTGGCCGCCGAGGGTCAGGTACACGAAATTCGAGTAATCGAGATCGATGTCGCCGCTGTTGTCGAAGTCGTTGTTCTCGAAGAGCTCGATGGGCAGCGAGATCGACGCGGCCACGTCCCACTCGAACCAGCGCATGCTGAACGGCTCGCGGAGCGCGGGCGCCGCGGCGTTGGCGACCATGCCGGCGATCCCCTCGGCGTAGCCGGCGTAAGCGCCGGCGATCCCGGTCACGCGCAGCGGCGCCAGGATGGGCCCCTGGAAGAGGTCGATGGTGTAGGCGTTGTCCTGGAGCGGCTGAGCCAGCGCGGCCCCGGGAGGGCCCAGGAGGAGGGCCAGCGCGGAGAGCGCCGCAGCGGATCGGCGGGCGATGATGCGGAGCGCCGCGGTCATGTCGGTCACCTCGCGCTGCTCCCGTCCAACAGCATCTCGTCGCGCCCGCGGCGAGGTGATAGCACTGGCCCGCAAGGAAGGGACCGCAGAAGCGGAGCCCGACCGGCGGCGGCCGCGCACCCCAGCCCGCCCGAGGAATCGCAGCTCTCATGCCCGCTCAAGCTCCCGCGCCCATCGCTCCCGCCCCGGCCGTGCCAGGGACCGAGGCGCGAGCGCGCCCTCCTGGAGCGCGGCGCCGCCCTGGCGGGCCTCGCGCCCGTGGCCGGCGCATCGCCCTGGTCGCGTACTACAGCTTCGCCGCGCTCATCATCACCTCGTGCACCCTCCAGCTGATCCGGCAGGTCTTCTTTCTGCCGGCCGCGCCGTCGCCCTACGCGAGCTGCGAGGAGGGCCTCCTGGCGCTCGTCCGGGCCGTCGAGCGCGCCAGGGAGGCCGCCCCCGGGACCGACGGGGAGGACGCCGCCCTCGCCCGGTTCAGGAGCACGCTCGCTCCGGCGTGGACTTACCGGGACGGGGTGGCCGCCTCGTGCCGGGGCTCTGAGGACAACGAGCGCGCTCTCGACGCCATCGAGCGGCTCCGCTATGCGGAGGAGCACGCAGCGCGGCGCGAGGCAGGCGATCTGGCTCCGCTGCGGCGGCGGGTCCGGGCGATCGTCGATGGCCAGCTTGGGCCCGCGTCCCCGAGATAATACCCCGACGCGGCGATCACGCAGGACGATATGACCGACATGACCGTTCCTTCTCCCCCTGCCGCAGTGGCGGGTGAAGCGCAGACCGGCGACAAGCCCCAGCCGCCGCCTACCTTCGATGTGCTGCCCCTGTCGTCCGAGCTGCGCGAGACCCTCGCGGAGATTGGCTACGTCCACCCGACGCCGGTGCAGCTCGCCGTCTGGGAGCCGGTGACGCGCGGGCGCGACGCCGTCGTGCAGGCGCGCACCGGCACCGGCAAGACGGCGGCGTTCGGGCTCCCGATCGTCGATCACGCCGTGAAGCGCTCGCTCGCTCAGGCGCAGGTGCTCGCGCTGTGCCCGACGCGGGAGCTCGCGCTCCAGGTCTCGGCGGAGGTCGAGCGCCTCGGCAAGCGCAAGGGCATCAAGGTGGTCGCCGTGTACGGCGGCGCGCCGATGCAGCGGCAGATCGACGCGCTCGCCGCGGGCGCGCAGGTCATCGTCGGCACGCCGGGCCGCGTGCTCGACCACCTGCGCCGCGGGACCATCGTCGCCAAGCACATCCGGCTGCTCGTGCTCGACGAGTGCGACGAGATGCTCTCGATGGGCTTCGAGCGCGAGCTCACCGCGATCCTCGCCGAGCTGCCGCCGGAGCGGCAGACGCTCCTGTTCTCGGCGACGCTCCCGCCCGACATCGAGCGCATCGCGCGCAGCAAGCTGCGGTCGCCCGAGTTCATCACCCTCTCGGGCGACGCCGTCGGCGCGCTCCAGATCCAGCACTACGTCTACCTGATCACGGGCGACAAGCTGACCTCCCTCGTCCGCATCATCGAGGTCGAGAACCCCGAGAACGCGGTCGTCTTCTGCAACACCAAGGACGAGACCGAGGCGGTCGCCGGGGCGCTGAAGCGCCAGGGCTACGACGCCGACTGGCTGAACGGCGATCTGCCGCAGTCCGATCGCGAGAAGGTGATGAGCGCGACGCGCGAGGGGCGCCTGCGCTTCCTCGTCGCCACCGACGTGGCCGCGCGCGGCATCGACATCTCGCACCTCACGCACGTCATCAACTACGATTTCCCGCAGGACGCCGAGGCGTACGTGCACCGCACCGGCCGCACCGGCCGCGCGGGCCGCACGGGCACGGCGATCGCGCTGATCACGCCGCAGGACGTCGGGCCGCTCTACATCCTCCGGCTGACGTACAAGATCCGCCCGCTCGAGAAGCAGCTCCCCACGGAGGGGGAGCTCAAGACGCGCGCCGAGGCCGATCTCGTGGCGATGCTCGCCGAGGCGTTCCTGTCGAAGGGCACGCACCGCGACGATCTCTCGCTCGCGCGCCGGCTGCTCACGCACGACCAGGCCGAGGCGATCGTGGCGGGCCTCCTGCGCGATCACCTCGGCGCGCGGCCGACGGCGCAAGAGGAGGCGAGCGCCGCGCGGCGCGCCCAGCAGCCGCAGCGCGCGGCGGCGCGCGACAGCGAGGGGCGCGGCACGGATCCGTCGACCAAGCCCGAGCCGGCGGCGCGCGGGCGGGCAGCGCGGGACGCGACCCCCCGCGCGGCCGACTCGGCCGAGCCGCGCTCGCCCGAGCCGCGCTCGCCCGAGACGGAGCGCAGTGAGCTCGCGCGCGAGGGCGACCGTGACCGGGGGCGGGAGCGCGATCGGCGATCGCTGCGCCTCCGCCGGGACGAGGGGCGGCGAGGCCCTCGCGGCGCGGACGCGCCCGGGGGGGAAGAGCCCCGACGGCCCGAGGGGGCGCGGGCGCGCGACGACGGCCCCGTCTCGGTCGAGCCGCTCACGCGGCCGGAGCCGCTGATGCGGATCGAGCCGCCGCGAGGCGAGGGCGGGCCGGGCCGCGGCCCGGAGCGCCTGCGCGAACGGCCCGCCGCGACGCTGCTGTCGGCGCGCCGCGGCGCTGGCGCGACCGGCGCCGCTGGCGCCGCTGGCGCCGCTGGCGCCGCGCCGGGCAAGCCTCACGGCGGCGCGGCGGGACAGCCGTTCTCGCGTCACGCCGACTTCACCATGTGGCAGCCGCCCGAAGAGGAGGGCGACGACGAGCCGATCCTCGGCGAGCCTCCGTCTCCGGCGCCCGGCTCGCCGGTGTCGCGCGGCGGCGATCGAGAGCGCGCGAGCGGCGCCGTGCCGTCGGCCCCCGGCGAGGCCGCGGTCGAGATCGAGAGCGGCGAGGCCGGCGAAGCGCCGCGCGCCGAGCCCGCGCGCGACGAGGCGGACGGAGAGTTCGTCGAGGTCTTCATCAACCTCGGCCGCCGCGACGGCGCGCGCGCGGCGGATTTCCAGCGCGCGCTCATCGAGCGGGGCGGGATGGCCAAGGGGGACATCCGGCGCATCCGGGTGCGCGAGCGCAACGCGTTCGTCAGCGTCCCGAAGGCCGAGCTCGCGCGGGTCGTGGCCACGCTGAACGGCGCGACGATCGCGGGCAAGGAGGCGCGCGCGGAGCAGGCTCGTGAGCGCACGTCAAGCGCCGAAGAGGTGGCGGAGGACGCCTGAGCGCGGGTCGCGCGGATCGTCGCAAAAGCGTCGATCCGCCGCCACATGGCGGCGGAGCGGGCTCCACGCGGCGTTTCACGCGGTTCCGCGCCGTGCAAGACACCGCCCGCCGGCGCACGTCGATGGTACGTCGGTGAGGGCTTGCGTGCGACGTCGTCCAGGCGTCGCCTCTCGGCGCGCAACGCGCTAGCCAAGCTCGCCCACTGGTCGTATCACGGAAGGGATGGGGCGCAGTGGAGCGGAGGACATCGACCGGCTTCGACGGGACATCGATCGAGCGCTTGCTGACAAGCTCGACGCGGACAGGGTTCTCCCGCTGCTCGCGCGCCTGGCCCGCGCGACGTCGCCCGGGAGCGAGCCGTGGCTCTACGCGCACCGCCACCTCGCGGAGATGGGCGTGGAGCACGATCCGTGGCGCGCCGCGCTCTTCGCGCGCCGCGTGCTGCAGTTCCACGAGGAGGACGACGGCGCCTGGGCGGTGCTCGGCCTGGCGCAGTCGCTGCTCGGCAACTACCGCTACGCCGCGCGCGCCTACGAGCGCGCGCTGGCCATCGTGCCCGAGAACCCGTGGTACGCGCACAACCTGGGGCACCTCTACGACGTCGCGCTGAACCGCCCGCACGACGCCTTGCCGCTCCTTGCGCAGGCCACCGAGGCGCAGACAGGCGAGGCCGACATCGCCGCGAGCTACGCGCACGCGCTCGCCCGATGCGGCAAGCTGGTGCTCGCCAAGAAGATCTTGAAGCGCGCCATCCGTCACGGAGCGACCGCGGACCAGATGGCGCTGTGGCGCTGGCTCGACGCGGGCGCTCCGACCACGGGCGAGAGCGGCCCAGACCCTCAGCGCCCGGCCGACTCGAAGCGCAAGGCCAAGCGACGGCGCGCTCGCGAGCGTCAGAGCCTCGGCGATTGAGTTCGATCGTCCCGCGCGTGGCTCCGGTCACGCGATCCGCGCTGGTGAACAGCCCGCGTCGCATGGGGGGAACCTCACGTGAGCTCCGGCCCTCTCCATCCGCACATCCGAGGAGCGGAAGCAGAAGGTGCGCGCCGACCGAGCTCGGCTGCGCTGCGGCGCGGCATAGGCTGCTGCTGGCGTGGTCGATCGTGACGCGGGGCACGGGCGCAGTTGTGCGGACACGGGCTACCTCGGCTGGGCGACGGTGGATGCCGTCGCCACAAGCGACACGCATGGCCGACGCGAAGCTTGACGGTGGGTTGCCCGGTTGGCGATAAGCTGTGTTTCTCGACTGGTGCTGGACACGGTCCCCGCTCGGGACAGGGCACCCTGCGAGGAGAAGAAATGAGCGTCACGAGCGTGCAAAGGACGGACAGGACGGCGAAGAGCCACGCGCTCTCCGCGGCCGTCTCGTTTGGCCCGCGCGGCTCATCCTCCCGGCACGCGCATGTGGAGCGATCCTGCAAGGGGATCCGCCGCGCCGCGCACCGGAGGGACGCGCTGCCTAGCGCCACGCACGGCGCGCGCGGGCTTACGACGGGGAGTTCGCGATGAGCGAAGAAGCTCTGCGGCAAGAGATTGCGAGGCTCACGGAGCGCATCGCGACGCTCGAGCAGCAGATCGAGGGGCACGAGCGCGCGGCGAAGGAGCAGGCCGCGCAGCTCGACCGGGCGACGCGCGAGGCGCGCGAGCGCGGCGAGCAGCTGGCCCGATCGGACGAGGAGCTGCGGCGACAGGCTGGCATCTTCAAGCTCGTGCTCGACAGCATGGCGGACGGCGTCGCCGTCGTTGACGACAGGGGCGAGCTCCTGATGCGCAACCCGGCCGCGGAGCACATGCTCGGCCGCGCGCCGCTCGACCTCACCTCGGGGGACGACGGGCCCGGCGACGCCACGCTGTTCTTCCCCGATCGCGCGACCCCCTGGCCGATGTCCGAGCACCCGCTGTCGCGCGCGCTGCGCGGCGAGACGGTCGATCAGGTCGAGCTCTTCGCGAGGAAGTCCGCCGACCAGGACGGGCGGGTCGCCCGCCGCTCCAACGGCGTGGCGGGCGGCGCGATGCCGACCCTCGCGCCCACCGCGGGGCCGCAGGGGGACGACGTCGAGCCGCGGTCGGTCCGCGTGCCTTCGCTGTTCACCGAGCCGCGCATCGAGCACGGACCGGTGTCCGGCCTGTTCCTGACGGTCAGCGCCAGCCCGATGCGGGGCAAGGACGGGTCGATCTCCGGGGCCGTCGCCGTGTTCCGCGACGCGACCGAGAAGAAGCGCCTCATCGAGGATCTCGAGGCGAAGAACCGCGATCTCGTGGAGAGCGAGAGCGCCAAGGGCGAGCTCGTCGAGCGGCTCCGTTACGCGATCGACGAGATCTCGACGCCCATCCTCGAGCTGTGGGACGACGTCCTCGCGCTGCCGATCATCGGCGTCGTCGACTCGCGCAGGAGCGCCCAGATCATGGAGCGGCTGCTCGACGAGATCGTCCGCCGTCAGTCGCGCTACGTCATCATCGACGTGACGGGCGTCGAGGTGATCGACACGCGGACGGCCGACCATTTCATGAAGCTGATGAAGGCGGTCGAGCTGCTCGGCGCGCGGTGTCGGATCACCGGCGTCAGGCCCGCCGTCGCGCAGACCATGGTGGAGCTCGGCATCAACCTCGGCACCGTGCGCGCCGCGCGCAACCTCAAGCATGCGCTGCGCGAGAGCATGGCGCTCGCCGGCCAGAAGCCGACGCCCGCGTCCCTCATGGGGGCCCGCCGCGGCGCGGCCAAAGACAACGAGAAGCAGACAGGACAGCCGTTCACCCCTGGCGGCCCACGGGCCGCCTTCGATCCGTCGGGCAGCGGTGCAATGACCACGACACAGCTGCAGCTCAGCGCGAGGAAGGAGACGTCCACTTGATGCAAGCGGGTAGGGTCCCCATCGTGGGCCTCTTCGGGAACTTAATCGTCTCGGTGCAGGGCGGGCTCACCGACGGCCAGGTGGAGCAGCTGCGCGACGACGTGACCGGGTCGATCGAAGCGCGATCGCCCCGCGGCCTCATCGTCGACCTCTCCGGTGTCGAGATTCTCGATAGCTATCTCACCCGCGCCATCCGTGACATCGCGCTCACGGCCCGGCTGATGGGCGTCCGGACGGCGGTGTGCGGCTTGCGCCCCGCGGTCGCGATCGCGCTCGTGGAGATGGATCTCGAGATCCCTGGCGTGGTGACGGCGCTCAACCTGGAGCGCGCCGTCGAGATGCTCGCGCCGTCCGCGGAGGACGACATGATGCCGCCGGAGCTCACGAACGAGGTGTCGCATGAAGATCCCTCCTCGTGACGGACCGCCCTCCAGCGGCGGCGCCACGGGGCCGCCGTCGAGCCGGTCCAGCGGACCGGTGTCGACGCGCATGCCGGGTACGCCGCAGTCGGCGCGCGGCCCCGTGCCGTCGTCTCCGCAGATCGTCGGCCGCTCGATCACCGATCAGATCGAGACGGTGCTGGCGCAGTTCCTCTCGCCTGCGGTGAGGAAGAGCGTCATCGACTGCGGGATCCGGCAGGCGAAGGTCGATCCGATGGTCGCGCGCGAGGGTGATCTCCGGCGCCTCCTCGTCGAGGTGAAGCGCGGGGTGAAGCTGTTCGTCCGCGACCAGGCGCAGCTCGATCGGTGCATCTCCGAGCTCGGCGAGCTCGACCACGCCGCCCCTGCGCCGCGCGAGATCACCATCGATGTGCGCAACGAGGAGGACGTGCTGCGCGCGCGGTCAGCCGGCCGCGAGCTCTGCATCGAGCACCTCGTCAGCGATGTCCTGCAGACGAAGATCGTCACCGCGATCTCGGAGCTCGGGCGCAACATCGTCAGGTACGCGGGCAGCGGACAGGTCGTCGTCCGCTCGCTCACCTCGCCGATGCGTGCGATCGAGATCGTCGCGCAGGACAACGGGCCCGGGATCACGAACCTGCCGGAGATCCTGAGCGGCAAGTACCGCTCGCGTCACGGTATGGGCGCGGGCCTCCGCGGTACGAAGGCGCTGATGGATGCGTTCGACGTCAAGACGGCGCCCGGCGCGGGGACGACCGTGACAGTCAGGAAGTACCTCGGATGACGGTCGCTATCGGGACCGCGTGCTGCGTCGCCGCCGGCGAGGAGATCGCCGGCGACGAGGTGGTGGTGGTCCGACAGTCCCCCTGGGTGCTGATCGGCCTCGCCGACGGGCTCGGCCACGGTCCCCACGCCGCGCAGGCCGCCTCCGCGTTCTGCCGGTACGTGGAGGATCACGCGTCGATGCCGATCGAGGATCTCTTGACCGGGGCAGGGGAGCAGCTCGCGTCGACGCGCGGGGCCGCGGCTGCGCTCCTGCGCATCGACGAGAGCGTGGGCGAGCTCGAGTTCTCGGGCGTCGGCAACATCGCGATGAAGGCGATCACGCGGACGGCCATGCCGAGCTTCTGCTCGGCGGGGATCCTCGGGCGGCGCGTGCGGCGGCTCCGCAGCTTTCGCTTCCCCATCTCGCCCGGCGACGTCGTCCTGCTCCACTCCGACGGGATCTCCAGCGGCTTCGATCTCAGCGCGTTCCGCGACCTCGATCCCGAGGAGATGGCCCGCCGGATCGTCGACGTCCACAAGAAGTCGTTCGACGACGCGACGTGCGTCGTCGCCGTGGTCCGCGACAGGGGCGCGGCGTGACGCAGAGGTCCCCGCCCGCGTTCAGCATCCCCGTCACGCGCGAGGAGGATCGCTTCGCCTGCGCGGCCGAGGGCGCGCACATCGCGCGCTGGGCAGGGCTCTCGGAGCGCGCCCAGCACGAGCTCGCGATCGCGATCGCCGAGCTCGTGTCGAACGCGGTGCGCCACGGCGGCGGCGGGAGCATCAGCATCCGCGCGATCCGTGATGACACGCAGACGGGCGGCGGCCGGTGGGGCGTCGAGGTGATCGTGCGCGACTCCGGCCCAGGCCTGGACCCGAAGCTGGCGCTGCTCGAGGAGGTGGGGCCGAAGAGCGATCGCGGCCCGTCCTCGTCGAGCTCTGCGCGGCTGACGCCGAGGATGCCCGGTCAGGGGCTCGGCGTCGGGCTCGGCGCCGTGCATCGGCTGATGAGCTCCGTCATCATCCGCTCGTCACCCGGCATCAGCACCGAGATCCTCGCCGTCAAGTGGAAGTAAGCGGCGCCCCGCGCGCCCACGCGGCGCGGCGGTCGTGGCGAGGAGCGCCCTCGCCCGCTCAGTTGAGCTCTTTCTCGGTCCGCTCGTTCTGCTCGGCTTCGAGGAACGTCGCGGTGATCTCGCGCTCGAGCGCCAGGTTGATCTCGCGCTCCAGCGCCTCGATGCTGCCCGCGAGGCGGGCGACGTTGAGGGCGTAGACGAAGACCCGCGCGCACGGGTGGACATCGGCGCTGCCGCGGAGGCCCCGCTCCCGCTCGTCGGCGTTCAGGCCGTCCAGAAGGACCAGCGCGCGGGGATCGACGCCCTCGGCCACGAGCTCCATCCCGGGCACGTCGGAGATGTAGAGCTCCGCCCCCTCGACGTAGCGCCGGAGCACGGGGTTGAGCGCGGCGACCGTCTTCTGCGCCAGCGTCACGAAGCCGTCGCGGCTCGGCGCCCAGGGGGGCATGCCGAGCTCGACGTCGAGCTCGCGGGAGCGCAGGAAGGCCTGCGTCGCGCCGCGGACGTCGCCCCGCTCGTCGCGGATGAGGCCGAGGTAGTAGTGGGCCTCGGCGTGCCGCGGGTCCTTGAGCGCCGCCTCCTCGATGAGCGCGGCGGCCTTGTCAGCCTGGCCGATCTCGTAGAACGCGCGGCCGACGAGGAAGGTGTGGTTCGGGTTGTCGTAGGGGCCCTCGGGGATCTTCGCCGCGACCTGGGCCGCCTCGTCGAGATCGCCCTTGCCGAGGAGCGCGTCGAACTTCAGGAGGAGCGCGTCGATGATCTCCTCGTCGACCTCGGCCAGATCCAGCGCCTGGTCGCACATCTCGATCGCCTGATCGAAATCGCCGAGCGGATGGATGTACACCTCGGCGGCGTTGAGCATCGCCTCCAGGTAGGTGTCATCGAGGGCGATCGCCTGGCGGTACGCCTCGATGGCCTCCTCGCCCTCGCCCTCGAGGGCCGCGACGAAGCCGAGCAGGTTGTGAGCCTCCGGCGAGTTCGGATCTAGCTCGAGCGCCCGTCGGGCCGACGCCTCTGCTCCGCGCGTGTCCCCGCGCTGGACGAGATCCCACCCGCGGTCGAGGTGCGCCGAGAACTGGTCCATGGCGGCTCCACAAGTGTGCGAAGGGGAGCCCCGAGTCAAGAGGGAGCCCTGTCAAAGCGACCGTTCAAGCTGTTCCGAGCACGACCCGCCCGGATTTCCAGCGACCGGCGGAGGCAGGGCGGCGGGCGGGCAGGCCCGCTGGCGGGCCCAGGCGAGGCGCGGCGCGGCTCCGACGCGCGCTCGTCCTCATGCGTCGCGGCGAGCCCGGTCCGGCCGGTCCACGCGCGCCCCGCTCGAGGGGGAGCGCACCCTGTTGCTGCGTCCTCGTCCGCGCGGCCGATCGGCGCGCGCGGCCCGCTCACCCGCTCACTCGTGGATGGACACGAGCGTGCCGCGGTTCTCCGGCGTGGCCCAGACGCCGTGCCAGCCGCGCGGGAGCCTGGGCTCGCTCCAGAAGAACACCTTCTTCGCGTCGAGCGGCGAGAGGTTCACGCAGCCGTGGCTCATCTCCCGGCCGAAGTTTCCGTGCCAGAAGGCGCCGTGGAGGGCGTACGAGCCGTCGTAATACGCGACGAACGGCACGTCCTCGATGCTGTAGGGCAGATCGCCCGCGACCGTGCCGTCGCCGTCCATCGTGGTCGCGATGTGCTTCTCGCGGATGCGGAACACCCCCGTGTGCGTGGGGTGATCCTTCTTCTTGTCCTTCGAGCGCCTCCCCGGCGAGATGAGCGCCGCGAAGACGGGCTTGTCGCCCTCGACCGCGACCAGCGTCTTGCGCGACAGGTTCACGTCGATCCACTTCTCGCCCGGCGCGAGATCCGGCGGCGGGGCGCCGAGATCGGTGTACGTCCCGTCGGCGCCCTTCATCCACCAGCCCTCGGTGGTCTTCCGGTAGACCGTCGACCTGTGGGTGTGGGACTCGCCCGTGAGGCCGAACGCCGCGAAGCGCTCGAGCGAGCCGGCCACGGTGACGGACTTCTTCTCGGCGTCGAACTGGTACTTGCTCGCCGACTTCGCGAGGATGAAGCCGACCGACTTCGCGCCCTCGGGGAAGTCGATGCCCTGCGAGGCCGGCGGCTTGATGATGTACATGCGGTCGCTCGGCGCGACGAGGCCGGCGGTCGTCTTGTACCAGCTGCGGCCGTTCCAGCCGAAGGTCTTGTCGACCGCGACGAAGAAGCCCTTGACCATCCGCTTCGCGACCGTCGAGTCGGCGTCCTTGTCGAGATCGGCGAGCGTGACGTTGCGCGGCCTGCCCTTGTCGTCGACGTTCTCCCACCAGGGCTTCTCGGGCTCCTCCTCGACGGGCGCCGGCGCGATGCCGAGCGACGCGGCCTCGGCGACGGCCGCCGCCTTGTCCTCGACTGCAGCCGGATCCGCCGCGACCGCGGCCACCGGCGCGGGGTTCGCGGCGGCCTCTGCGCGAGCGGCGGCCGCAGCGGCGACCTCCTTCTCGGTCTCCTCGTAGAGCGCCTCGGCGCGCTGCTTCTCCTCTTCCTTCCGCTTGCGCTTCGCGGAATCGAGGTACGGCTCGTAGCGCATCATCTCGTCCTTCGACGGGACGGAGCGGTACAGGGGCGTGCCGTGCGTCGTGTTGAAGGCGTACTTGTACGGGAGGACGTCGTCGAGGTTCGGCGGCGTGATGCCGAGGCGGACCTGCGGGTTCGACAGGTCCGTCGTGGCGGACCTCCCGCAGACGTAGCCGCCGTCGAGGAGGCGGTACCATCCCTTGGCGCAGCTACCGCCCTTGATGGGCTTCGGATCGACCGGCACCTTGCCGCCGAGCCGGATGTAGCCGAGCCGCTGCTTGGAGAACTCCATCGTCGGATAGACCGCCGCCTGCGGCACGATCGAGCCGAGCAGCGGCCCCGTGTACGGCTTGTCGGGCGCGGGGGGCTCCGGGGCCTCGGAGGGCGCGGCGGCCGGGGCCTCCCTGGGCGCCTCGGCGGACGCGGCGGCGCGCGCGGAGGACGTCGGCGCGGGGCGGGGGAGGGACGAGGTCCGCTCGGGCGGCGAGTTGCCTTCGGTGGAGGGGCCGGGAGGGGCCTCGCCCTGGCATCCGCTCGCCCACGCCGCGGTGCCGGCGAAGGCCGCCGCGGCGACGAACCCGAGCACGCTGGACACGAGCGAGGTGCGCACGACGCCGCCCCCGGCGCGTTCGGCGCCCGGCGCCGGTTGCGGGTTCCGCAGGTCGTCGGTGCGGACATTGCCGCTGCCGTGCGATCGAGCGGGGTCCTTCTGCCCGCGGGGGCGGGGCGCCTGAGAGCGGTTCATCGCATCCACAGCGTTGGGCGAGGACCGGCCTTCCCGATCCTCGCGGTCTGATGATCGACCCGTAGGGTCGGGTCGGCTCGGCGGTCTTAGTACCTGGTCACTCACGTGTCGATCCACTTCTCTGCGGAGCGCGCGCCCCTCGAGCTGGCGATGGCGGGCGCCGGGGCAGGCGGCATCGCATGACCATCGCCCGAGCGAACGACGTGCCACGGAGCCGCGACGCGCGGTGAGGGCGCGCTCCGGGGCTCGGATGCCGTTCGGACGGCTGCTGCTAGGGTACCGCCGTGGCGGAACGGACCCCGGGGCGTGGCTTGAACAACACGACGGAGGCCCAGCGCGTGGGCCGTGGCACCGCGGCGGTTCCGCTCGTTCGCGCCGCATCCAGGCGCGCGCTCGTCACCGCGGCCGTCGTCGCGGCGCTCCTGCACCTGCCCCTGCTCCCGACCCCGCTGTTCGCGTGGCTCGACGCGATGTTCGCGCTCCGGGGCGAGCTGGCCGACTACGACGCCGGCGAGACGATCGTGCCGATCGATCTGGATCTCCTCGCGGACGACCCCAGCGCGGTGGCGGCTGCGCCCTCCGCGAGCGGCGGTGAGGGGGCGCCTTCAGGGGCGGGCGCCGCCGCGCCCGCGACGCCGTCGCCCGCGACGCCGCCCACGGCGTCGGCGAGCGCCTCGCCGGAGGCGCCGGACGCGGGCGCGCCCGAACGGCCGCGCCGGAAGCCGCCGGGCGACGCAGGCCCGGACGCGTCTGGCGATGGGGGCACGGAGAGCGACGGCGATCACCCGAACCTGCGGACCCCGCTGAGCGCCGCGGGCGCGCCGGGCAAGCTCGCGTCGAAGGACCCGAACGTCCAGGTGCTCATCGCCGGCGACCGGCTCCGCAGCCACGAGCTCGGCGCGTGGTTCGGCCGCATCCTGACGACCATCCCCCAGTGGCAGTCCTTCTTCAGCGACACCGGTATCGACCCGATCCGGGACATCGACCACCTCCTCATCGCCGGGCCGCAGCTCCGCGACTCCAGCAAGGTCGTCGCCGTCATGGACTACCGGGCGCCCGAGGAGACCATGCGCGCGGCGGTCGACATCATCGTCCAGCGGTCGAACGGCTCGTGGATCGAAGACGCCCCCGTCCCCGCCGCCCGGGCCACCGCCGACCGCAGCAAGCGCATCTTCGCGATGGTGCCGGACCGGCGGCTGCTCGTGGTCCTTCCCGCTGCTGAAGAAGATCAGCTGTCCAAGTTGAAGTCCATGAAAGGGTTCAACAAATCTTCGGCGGCGGGCATCGTCATCTCGATGCTCACACCGGCGAACGCCTTCCGCGGGGTCCAGGCGGTCCCGCGCAGCCTCGCGTGGATGCGGCTCACGGTCACGCCGACCAAGGATGGGGGCGCGGACCTCGCCCTCACGGCGGGCGATGAATCTGCTGAAGATGCGCTGGTTCACGCGCAGGAGCTCACGAAGACCTTGAACGCGATCCGGACCATCGACCTGGGGATCACGAGGATCGATGTGGTGGATGAGATCGCCTTCAACACCGACGGGAAGGTCATCTGGTCGAAGCTCCACGTCACGAACCGGCAGCTCAAGCTGATCATGGGCTTCGTGGAGAAGGCGCTTCTGGAGCAGGGCGGCGCGCGGAAGCCGTAGCGCGCGGGGCGAGAGCGGCTGCGCCGGGGCGAGAGCGGCTGCGCCGGGGCGAGAGCGGCCGCGCCGGGGCGAAGGCGGCCGTGCCGGGGCGGAGTGCCGCCCGGGCCGCGCGGAACACTAGCCAAAGCGGCGGCGTTCAGTTAATCCGACCAGCCCGCGCCGATGACGCCCGAACACTCTCCGTACGCCGTGCTCGATGAGCTTGCCGGACACCCCCGCGGCGACGACCTCGCGCGGGTCGTCCACACCGCGGCCTTTGCCGCCGCGGATGAGCGGCGGACGACCCTGGAGGGCGGCCTCGCCGAGCTCGTCGACCGGGCGGGACTGTCGGTCGCCGACGCGGAGACCCGGTTCGGCAACGTGGTCCGGGCGCTCGAGCGCGGCACGAGCGAGGGCGCGGGGAGCGCGACCCGGGTGCTCCTGGCCACGCTGCTCGCGCGCGGGGTCGCTCTCTCGCCGCCCGACGGGCCGGAGGCGGAGGGGCGCGTCGCCGAGGCGCTCGTCTGGCTGGCGACGTACACCTCCGTCGACGCGCTGACCGCGCTGGACGCCGCGCTGGGCGAGCGCGCCGCGGGCCTCTGGCGGTCGATCGCCGCGCTGGTGCGGCGCGCCGACCAGGGCGCGCTGCCCCAGCTGGGCCGGGCGGGCGCGATCATCGCCGCGGCGGCGCTGCGGGGGAGCACCTCGCCCGACGCGCGCGCCGAGGCCGTGGCGCTCGTGGACGACGTGCGCGATCCGATCGTGCGCTCGCTGCTGCGCGACGCGCTCTCGCCCGCCAGGCGGCCGAGCCGCGCGCCGAGCCCGAGCGGCGCCGCACAGGAGGGCGCCGGGGCCGCCGGGGACGAGAGGTGGGCGCCGGAGCGCGACGGCGGGGCGACGGCGCGGCTCGCGGGCGAGCTGTCACCGCCGCCGCGCGGGCCGGTGGCGCTCGTGCTGCTGGCGGCGACGGGGATCCTGCTCGTGATGCACGTCCTCCGGCTCGCCGGGCGGTTCCTTCTGCGGTACCGCCGGCCCGCCGCGCTGGAGGTCGGCCCGAAGGGCGTGACCGTCCGGAGCCGGACAGAGCTGTTCGGCCGGACGCTGCGGGAGCGGGAGACGTACATCCCGGTCGAGGCGCTCCTCCGGGCGACGCGCGAGGTGCGCTACCCGCGGCTCGCCCTCTACACAGGGCTCGTCGCGCTGGGGCTGGGGACGTACCTGGGCGTGTCGCTGCTCGTCGACGGCGCGCGCGCGGGCTCCCCGGAGCTGCTCGGCATGGGCGCGCTCGTCTTCGCCTTCGGCGCGGCGCTCGACTTCGGGCTGTCGCACCTGGAGACGGCGACGCGCGGCCGCTGCCGCGTGGTGCTCGTCCCGCGGAAGGGCCCGGGGGTCGCGCTCGCGGGGATCGAGCGCGACGCCGCGGACCTCGCGCTGGGCAAGCTGCCGCGCGCCTGAAACTTGGCCGGATCGCGCAGCCTTCG
Source organism: Sorangium sp. So ce693 (assembly GCF_051521375.1). Lineage (NCBI taxonomy): Bacteria > Pseudomonadati > Myxococcota > Polyangiales > Polyangiaceae > Sorangium > Sorangium sp. So ce693. Next base: position 5,484,388 of record NZ_CP150347.1, on the reverse strand, counting down.
CTAGGCCGATCGGGCGAGGTGATGGCGATGCGCTCGAAGACCGAAGCGATGGCGGGGCTCAGGCGGATGCTGCACGACATGCTGACCGCGCAGGAGGGCGGGGAGAGCGCTCCCCGCCTGGCGCGGGTGAAGGGCTGCGTCGACGGCGCGATGCGCGCGCTGCTCGACAGCGGGCAGGCGACCCGGAAAGAGCTCCTCGATCTCGTGGCCGCGGAGCGCGCGCGCGTGAGCGGCCCGGCGACGGCGGAGATCGGCGCGGCGTCGCTGGTCGCCTGACGGCGCGGCGGCGCCGATCACTGCTGCGGGCAGCTCGTGTTGCTGGCGAAATCCCAGCAGGCGCCGCTCACCCCGGCCGCGCCGTCGCTCCCGGGGGAGCCACCGAGCCCGGCGGAGCCGCCGTTGCCAGCCGTGCCTCCGGTGAACGGCACCTCGGCGGCCGCGGGGCTGGGCGTGATCTTGTAGGCGATGCCCACCGCGTGGCCGCCTCGGCCGCCGCCGCCAGGGCCGCCATCGCCGCCCGCACCACCCTTGCCACCCATGCAACCCGCGAGCGAGCCGGACCCGGCGACGCGACTCCCCCCCTTGCCCCCCATGCCGCCCGAGCCACCGGGGCTTCCACCCCCGCCCTCACCTCCATTGCCCGCCTTGCCGACGGCGATGGTCACATCGGTCAGCGCCAGCTTGGTCCCCAGGCTGAGGATCCCGACGCTCGACCCGCCGGCCTTGCCACCGCCGCCTCCCGTTCCACCGCAGCCGCCCGCCCCGCCGCCGCCGCCGCTTGCGCCCGCGCCGTCGATGTAGCCACCTCCGCTGGCCATGCAGAAGCGTCCTGCTTTCGCGCCCCCGCCCCCGCCGCCGCCTTGACCGCGCGTCCCGTTGACGCCTGCGCCGCCGTCACCTCCGCTGACGCCGACCAGCGTCAGCGCGGTGCGGTCGCCCGCTGCGCCAGCGCTGCCGGAGGCGCCCCTCGCACCGCTCGCGCCGTCCCTGCACTCGGTCGTCTCTCCCGTTCCCCCCGTCTGTCCGTGTCCGGTGCCGCCGAGGCCGAGCTCGGTCGGGGAGACCGCCGGAGGCGTGCCGTCGCCGCCGGTCTGCCCGCGTCCCTCATCCACAGCGGGCTGTCCCCCCAGGCCGCCGACGCCGCCGCTCGTTTCGCCGTCCCCGCACGTCGTCACGCCGGGTTGGCCGCTGTAGACCGCCACGAGGCACGCGCTCGAGACGTCCTCCAGCGCGTTCGAACCGTCCTGCGCGACCGCCGGCGTCTCGCCGTTCGCGCCGTTCATCCCGTTGCCTGCGATGACGTCGACGTGATCGAGCTGCGCGTCGATGTCCGCGACCGCCACGCCGATCGACGACCCGCCCGTAGCCGTCGCGTTGGCCGCGCTGATCGTGAAGCTCCGCACCCGTGTTCCGCCCGCGTCCTCGGTCAGCGTGAGCGCCACCTTGTTCGCGGGCCCTCCGAGGGTGCTTCGCGCCGCCGGGCTCCACGTCCAGCCCGCGTTGCAGTCGAAGCCGCCGATCACCTCGATGGCCGCCTTGACCGTGACGCTCTCCTCGAACACGCCGCTCGAGCACACGAGCACCCGCTTGCCGTTCGCGCTCGCGATCGCCTCCGAGAGCGACGTGTACGGCCTCGCCTTCGTCCCGTCTCCTCCGGACGCCGCGCCCGCGCTCGCGAACACCGCGCACCGGTCCACCACCGTGCTCGCGTCCTGGGTCGGGTCCGGCTCGCACGTGGGGCCAGGGTCGTTGCCGCCGCCCGTCGGCTCGGGGGGGCAGTACCTCGAGTCTTCCTTGCAATCCTCGGCGTAGGACAGCGGCCAGCACCCGGCGAGGTGCAGCGCCGCGACGGCCGACGCGGCGGGGAGCAGCCACAGAGAGAACGGGACGCCGATCCGCCGCCGCGCGGCGCGCCGCGCGGGCGCGCCGGCCTGGTCCTGCGCTCCACCGGATGGCGCAGATGCGTTGCTCACCGCGTTGCTGCTCGTTCGTTCCGTCGCTCTCATCGTCCCAAGCCTTTCCTGTGACGCTTCGCTCTGCCTGCAGATCCTCGCAGAAGGCGCACCCGCGCCCTGGCCGCGCCGACCCAGGAGCATACCCAGTCGGCGGATCGCCTGCTCAACGGCGATCCGTCGGCCGAGCGCTCCAGGGGGACGCCGCACGCGGCGATCCCGTCATCTCACGGCCCGGGCGCTCGCGCCCCGGAGCGCGCTTCAGGGAGCGACGAGCGCCACGTCTCCCTTCGTGGTCTGTCCGCCGACGCGCCACCAGTTCGCGATGAGCAGCCGCCCGTCCACCTCCACGATCCGCGAGAAGGCGCCCGCGAAGCCTTCCTGCTCGATCGCCCGGATGAGCCAGCTGTGGCCGTCGCCGCTCTTCGTCCCGATCGCGAGCCGCAGGGCCCCGCTCGTCGCGTCCTGGTAGCTGATGCGCACCTCCCCGGCGGCCGTCACGAACACGTTCGCGTCGTCGCCGATGAGGTGCTGCCCGTCCTCGAAGGGGGCGCCCTCGATCCCGAGCCCGTCGTCCGCCACCTCGGAGGGCTCGACCTCCGTGCCTCCCTTCACCCGCGCGTACCGCAGCCCCTCCGAGCGGCCGTCCGCGTAGGCGAGGTGCCAGTCGCCGGCGCGATCGATGAACAGCGACGTCCCCATGCCCACGTCGCCCGTGTCCGTCCCGTCCGGCGCCGCGCCGTCCACGATGCGGGTCTCCCACGCGCCCATCGACTTCGACGCGATCACCACGTCGCCGTGGATGCGATCGTAGAACGCCAGGCCGAACCCGCCCGCATCGTCGGGCGCCATCGCGATGTAGTCGCCGATCGCCTCGGGGTACGTCTCGAGCCGGTTGCCGTCGGAGATCGCGGCGCACGCCGGCGAGCCGCCGTCGTCGATGCACGCCTGCCCGGAGGCGCACCCCGGCTCGCAGTCGCCGGCCGCGAGCGGCGTCGCGCAGCGCCCCGTGCTCCGGATGCACTTCGCCCCGGCGCCGCAGAGGAACGCGCGGCACGGCGTCGCCTCGTCCTTCGCCACGTCCTCGAACCGCCACGCGCCCTCCCCGGGCGAGGCGCTCTCGCCGGTCGCGATCCGGACGCTCGACGTGACCGAGCCGCCCTCGCCGGGCTCGATCGCGAGGTAGGCGATGACGGGCAACTCCTTCACGAAGAGCAGCTTCGCGTAGCGGCCGATATCGCTGCTCGGCGCCTGCTGCACGAAGCTCACCGCCCACGTGTCTCCCTGCCGCTGCGCGAACTTGAGCGCGCGGTTCGTGCGGTCGTAGTAGGCCACCGCCGGCTTTCCGTCCGGCCCCACCGCGATGGACGTCCAGAGGCCGACGTCGTCGCCGGGCTCGGTCTGGCCCCCGCGGAACCCGCTCACGTCGAACCGGGCCGGGTCGACCGGGGGCTCCGCGGGCACCCCGTCGATCGCTTCCCACGCGACCGCCTCGCCGTCCCACGTGCCGACCACGAGATCGCCCCACGCGAACGCGTTGCGCCAGTCGGCCTCCGCGTAGCCGGCGACCCAGACCGTGCGCTTGTCGGCGGCGACCGCGACCGAGGTGTATGCGCCGATGAGCCCGTGCTCCAGCGTCGTGCAGTCGGGCGCGACGCACCCCTGTTCCACCTCCTCCGGCTCCTCGCTGCAGGAGCATCCGGCGTGCGAGCCGAGGAGCGCGACGACGGCGGCCCCGGCCAGCGCGCCCTTCACGCCGCGCGCACCCCGCCGCGCAGGGCGCCGAGGCGACGAGCCCCGGTCGCCGCGCCGCGCGAGCCGCAAGGCCGCCGCCGCGACGGCGAGGCCGAGCCAGCGGACGCCCGACGACGCCTCGCTGGCGCCGCCAGCCATGACGCATCCGCAGCCCGCCGACGGGTCGACGGGGACCCGGCCGCGGAGGATCGCCTGCCGCGCCGTGCCGAGGTTCCCCTCCTCGTCCACGGCCTCGACCTCGATGTCGACGGCGTCGCCCACGTCCACCGACGTCGTCTCCGCCGCCGTCGACCAGGGGGACCACGCGCCGTCATCGAGCCGCACGCGCACCTTCGCGCGCGCGGCGTCCGAGACCCGATCGCTCACCTCGAGCGGCACCCGGCCGTCCACCGCGGCGCCGACGGAGATGACCGGCGGATCGACGTCGACCACCATCTCGACGGTCGCCGGCGTGGGATCGAGCGACAGGGGAGCGCCCGCGATCCGCGATCGCACCGAGATCACGTGGCGCCCCGGGAGCCGCAGCCAGTCGTCGTGCAGGTCGACGACGCGCTCGCGCCTGAACGGGCGCCACACGCCGCTGTCGATCCGGTACGAGTACTCGACGGCCCGCGTGCCGTCGTCGAGCGGCGAGCTCATGACGAGCCGCGCCGTCGGCCCGTTGTCGCGGGTCATCGTGGGCAGGCGGAGCCCCTCGGCGCGCACCTCCTTGCGGCTCAGCTCGGCCTGCGTGTCGCTCCGCGGCGAGCGCTGCTGCGCCGTCGTTCCGAACGCCGCGAAGATGCCGAGGTAGTTGTCCTGCCCCTTCGTGAGCTTCCTCAGGCCGGGGGAGCCCGCGCCCTCGGCCGACTCCGGGATGACCAGCGAGAGCCCGAGCGCCGAGAGCGGCCCGTCGAGATCGATCGCCGGGATGCCGCCGCCGATCAGCTGCCCGAGCTGACCGCTGAGGAGGCCGCCCAGCGCCTCCGCGATGTTCTCGGGGTTCTCCCGGAGCAGCCCGTTGTTCGTCACCTCGCCGTTCTCGACCCTGAGCGCCTCGATCACCGGCGTGAGACCCTCGGGGGTGACCGAGAGGTTCATGGGCACGTCCACATCGAACGTCGCCGTCATGAACCGGATGAACCTGTCGAGCGACCAGATGTAGAAATCGAAGCTCGCCCGGTCCAGCCGGATGCGGATCAGCGGGTCATCACTTCCGTTCGTGCCATCACCGAAGGTGACCCGGGGCGGCGCCTGCGGGCGGATGACGACAGCGACCTGCTGCGACTCGCGCTGCAGCGCGAGATCCTTTGCGGAAGGGGTCAGCAGCCCCAGCGTGCCAGAGTTGAGGAGAGGCACCGTCTCCGTGGAGATGCCGAGACAGAGCAGGCCGCTGTTGTAGAGACCGTTCATGGCATAATTCGCGAAACGCTCGGAGATCGCGAGACCGACGTGAGGGCCGGGAAGGTCGGCTGGCCAGTCGGAGACGGTGTTGGCGACGAGCTCATCGGGAATCGGGATGCCCGCCGGGAGCGCCATGTTCGACAGCGGCACACATTTCGATGTCGGCACCGGCTCGGCGCCGCCATAAAGGCCAAGGGTGAGCCCGCTGCCGACCGGGTTGAGGTCGCCCCACGCGAGATCGGAGCCGTCGTCCCGCTCGCTCATGCCGCCGCCGGCGAGCAGGAGGTCGAAACCGCCCTGCGTGCCGGGGGAGATGCTCGCGAGCAGCCGGCCGAGATCGATGTGGCCCTCGACGCCGAGCAGGATCGAGGCGCACTCGTCGTTCGCGTGCGTGCCGTAGCGGCAGACGCCGCCGATGTCGTTCGTGCCGTCGGGGCAGGCCTGGTCCTGCGTCGGATCCGCCTTCAGACAGAGCTGCTGGTCGAGCTGGGCCTTCAGAGTTTCAGAGAGCGAGCCGGTCAGGAGGGGGAGGACGATGGGGCGCAGAAAATCGAGGATGTCGCCGGCGATGGAGTCGCCGCAGTTGAGCCGCAGCCTCGACTCGAGCTGATCCTTGCCGATGTCGAGCCGGACGATCTTGACGCGCGAGTAGCCCTGCCGCGAGTGCTGAGGATTGACGTCGATCTCGACGGAGAGCTCGATGTCGAGGTTGATGTTCGTGAAGGTCTGGTCGTCGGGCGGGCACGCGTCGTTGCCGTTGAGGGTCGCGATGACCGTGCTGTCCGTGATGAGCAGGTTGACCAGGATCGGGAGGTTCTGCAGGCGCACGGGCAGAGATCCCCGGATTCGCAGGTTATGCGGCGCCCTCGGCTCGATCTGGAGCGCCGCGCTCCCCACGTCGATCTCCGCCGTGCACCTGGGCGGGCTCGCGTTCGGGTCGGCTCCGCCGGGACAGACCGTGTAGCCGGTCCCAGAAGACCTGGGGATGGAGAACGTGATCACGCCGCCGTCCCCACCCCCGAGCAGCGCGCGCCCGAGGACACCCAGGTTCTGCTCGAGGAACTCGACGCCCGACTGCGTGAGCCGCGCCGCGCCGGCGTTCTCGATGCGATCCGCGGGCTTGAAGCCGGCGGGGAGGGGGGTCATTCCACAGCCGGCGCACCCGCCGCCCGAAGCGGCGCATCCGGCGATGATGAGGAGAGCAAGGATGGCGGAGAAATGCTTGATGAGGCGGGGCATAAGGAACCCTCCGGGGGAGCACGACCCGCAGCGCCGCGCCCGCTGGGCGCGGGCTTCAGGACGCCACGACAGATCGTACGCTCCCCGGAGAGCCCCCCGCAAGCGCTACTGCGGACAGAGACCGGTAATCTTGACCGCGCTCGCGGCATACTCGCCGCCAAGCGCATAGGCGTCGGCGCAGTCGTCCGTCGCGGCCGAGTTCGTCGCGCTGCACCAGTCGCCCTTCAGCACGATCTTGCCGCTCTCGTCGCGCTTGCACGTATTCGGGGTCTCACCGCTGCCGTACTCTCCGATATCGCCCGAGAGCACGACACAGAGGCTCTGCTCGATCCCGGGGATGATCACCCGATCGACCTCTTCCAGCGTGATGAACGCGGTGAGCTTGCCGCCGTTGATGAACGCAGGGGGATCGCCGTCCGGGCCGGGGAGGCAGGCCTCCATCGGGTCGAGCCCCTCGCGGTTGTACCGTCCGATGCAGTTGTTGTCCGCCGACACCTTCGCGTCGGTGAGCTGCACCTCGTGCATGGGCAGGACGATCGGCTCGGCGGCCGCGTCTGCCGCGCCCGTGTCCAGGAAGATCGGGACGTTCAGGATGTCGGCCGCGCCGCTCCATGCGCCGTCGGTCAGGGGGGCGTCGAGCTCCTTCGGCGCGATCTCGAACGCGCCTGCAGACATGTTGGCGAAGCAGTAGCCCGCGAGCGGGTCGCTCGTGGGCATCGCGCCGCCGGTGCGCAGCTTGCCGGTCGCCGTGTCGAACTCGAGCAACCAGGAAAAGGTCCCGGTGCCATTCAAGTTGCACACGGGCAGATTCATCGTCAGGCCCTCGGCGACGAGGCGGGCGATATAGCCGACCGCGAGCACGTCGGGCTTCGTGACCGTCAGCTGCGCCATCCGCAGACCGAACTTGGTCGCGCCCTGATTGTCGTGGACGGCAATGCAATCGGAAGCGACAGCCGTGCAGACCGGGTTCTTCGGCGTGCAGTCGCCAGGAGCCCCGCCGCCGGTCCCCCCTGCTGAGCTCGAGCTCGTCTCGCCGGCGTCATCGCCCCCGCACCCCGCCCCCGCCGCCGAGCCCATCAATGCGGACACACCTAGTACGCAAAAACACTTCAAAAACCGCATCTCTTGCCTCCTTCGGTGTTGCAAGGTGCGGAGTATAGGCGGCGGAAATGCGATGACCACGCGGTCGAGGTGACGCCGCACCGCGTCGCTATCGCCACATTCACCTCACGCCCCGATGAGCGCGACGCGCTTCATCTGCGTCGCCGCTCGGCGCGACGCCTAGCGGCGCTCGTAGCGGTCGCCGAGCCGGGCGCCGACGGGGAGCGCGCGCAGCAGGCGAATCATCGTCCACACCGTGCCAGCCAGCTTGCGCAGCTTCGAGGTGCCGACCCGCTCGTTGTACTCGATGGGCATCTCCACCACGCGATAGCCGCACTTCGCGGGGAAGAGCAGCGTGTCGATCGGCAACGCGTCGCCCTCACCGTCGAAATCGAACGCGCGAATCACCGAGCAGCGGTAGGCGCGCATACCGCTGTGGACGTCCGACGTCGGGATGCCGTGCATCGCGTGTGTCATGGCGGCAAAGGCGCGGTTGGCGATGTAGTTCGGGACCGGCATGGCCGCCGGCCTCGTGCGGGTGCGCGCGCAGTTCACCACGTCGGCGCCCTCCTCCTCGACGAGGCGCCTGAGCACGGGGATGTTCTCAGCCGGATAGGTGAAGTCGCAATCGAGGTAGATGAGCAGATCGCTCCGGGCGGCGGCGCTGTACATGAGGAGCTCCATGGCCGGCCCGTGGCCGCGGGGCGGCACCTGCCGGAGCACGCGCGCCCCGAGGCCGGCCGCGATCTCGGGGGTCCTGTCCCGTGTAGAGCTGTCGACGCAGAGGATCTCCGCGTCGGGCGCGGCCTTCCTGATCTCGCCGATCATGGCGCCGACGCTCTCCTCTTCATCCATGGTCAGCATGCCGACGGTGAGCCGCATCCGGCGCGGGCGCGGCGGCTTCCGGGCGACGATCACGTGCTGGAACGCGAGGAGGCCGGGCGCGCGGTCGGCGACAACGTCCTCCAGCGGGCGGACGAGCGCGTGATACGCCTTGTAGGGGAGCGAGCTGGCGAGATCGGTCGGGTCGTCGCCCGCGCCGAGGCCGCGGAGGATGAGCCCCTTGGCGCCGCGGACGAGCATCGGGTTCTGCTCGACGCGGAGCACCTCGAGCCCGGCGCGCTCGATGAGCCGGACCGCCGACGCGCGGGTGAAGAAGCGGAGGTGCGTGTCGTCCAGGATGCCGCTCGGCTCGTAGTCGAACCGGCCGGCGAGCAGGCCGAGGCGCACCGGCCAGGCCGCGACGTTGGGGAGCGAGACGATGACGTGGCCGTCCTCCTCGAGGTGGGGCAGGAAGCGGCAGAGCACGGCGAGCGGGTCGGCGGTGTGCTCGAGGACGTCGGCGAACAGGAGCAGGTCGAAGCGCCGGTCGCCGAGCGCCTCGCGCACGGCGGCGTCGCTCGTGATGTCGGCGGCGAGGACCTCGTCGAGCGCCGCGCCGGCGCGCGCGAGCGAGCCGGGCGCGATCTCGATCCCGGTCACGCGCGCGCCGGTGCGCTTGACGGCCGCGCCGTTGAGCCCGATCCCGCAGCCGACGTCGAGCGCCGTCCGAGGCCGGCCGGCGGCGGCGACGAGGGCCCGGTTCACCTCTTCGACCGCGTACTTGCGCCCGGCGAGGGCCTCCGGCGCGGCGCGGGGCGGCGAGCGCCGACCCGGGGCGTCCCCGTGATCGAGAGGGCGCGGCCCGCGATCTTCCCCGTCGTCTCCCCCGTTTCCTCGCGCGTGGCCGGGCTCGGCGTTCACGCGCGGCTACTTAGCACGCTTCTCCCAGGCGGCGTTGAATTCGCGGATCGTCTCCTCGGTCTTCGGGTTGTGGAGCATCTTCCGCAAGATGGCGGGAGGCACGGTCACGATGTGCGCGCCGGCGTCGAGCGCCTCGTTCACGTCCATGAGGTGGCGGATCGAGCCGACGATGATCTCGGCGCCCAGCCGCTCGCGATCGAGCCTCGCGCGCGTGCGCTCGATGACCGGGGTCGCGGCGTAGCCCATGTCGCGGATGCGCCCGCTGAAGATCGAGACGTATGCGCCGCCGGCGAGCGCCGCGAGGTACGCCTGGTTGAAGCTCATCACGCACGTGACGTTGGTCCGCACGCCGCGCTTCGCGAGGGCGTGCGTCACCTTGAGGCCGACGTCGCCGAACGGGACCTTGATGCAGATCCGCTCGGGCGCCCACGCGTGATAGCCGCGGGCCTCGTCGAGCATCGCCGCCTCGTCCTCGCTCGTCAGCTCGACCGACACCGGCCCCGCCGACGCCGCGAGCACCTCGCGGATGCGCCGCTCGAGATCGACGCAGCCCGCGTCGCGCGAGAGGATGAGGGGGTTCGTGGTCACGCCGGCGAGCACGCCCCAGGAGAAGAGCTCCTTGATCTCGTCCGGGTTCGAGCTGTCGAGGAAGAACATGGATCGCTCCAGCGGGCTCGCTCGAGCCCCGGCGCGGTCTAGGCCAGTTCGATGCAATAGAGAAGGGGAGAAGGGGAGAAGGGGAGAAGAGAGAAGGGGAGACGGCGACACCGTCCACGCTGCGCGGCTCGCCGCGCCGCCCTTCAGTGACGCTCGCGGTGCGGCCTGTGTGAACGACGTTGCAAAGACGGGGAGTCCGCGCTTCAGTTCCGGTTGTCGGAGATGTCTCTCCGACGGAACGTTTCTCCACGGCAATGCGTCGATGAGCAGCGGACGATCGTCGAGGGATCCGGTGGCGCACAGCCCGCTGCTCGCGGCTTGCTCGCCGGCGGGGCTCTACGTTGCCGCGCCCGGGGGCCACCTCGTCGACTGCAACGAGGTGCTCGCCCGGCTGCTCGGCTATGGCTCGCGGGAGGAGGCGCTCGCGGCGGCCGATCTCCTCCTCGGCGAGGGCGCGGCGGGCGCGACGCCGACGTCGGCCGGCGTGGTCGAGGGCTTCCTCACGCGCCGCGATGGGTCGGCGGTCCGGGTGATGAGGACCGAGACCGTCGCGGAAGCGCGCGGCGAGCGGCTCGTGGTCGGGGCCATCGTCGACGTCTCCTCCGCGCGCTGCACCGAAGATCGCCGGCGCGAGCTCTCGGAGGAGCTCGGCCAGGCGCAGAAGATGGAAGCTGTGGGGCGGCTCGCGGGCGGGATCGCCCACGACTACAACAACCTGCTCGCGATCATCCTGAACTACACGAGCCTGGTGATCGAGGAGCTCGACGAGCAGAGCCCGGTGCAGAAGGATCTCGCCGAGATCAAGCGCGCCGCGCAGCGGGCCGCGTCGCTGACGCGGCAGCTGCTCACGGTGAGCCGGCGGGGGCTCGCGCAGCCGGTCGTGCTGGATCTGCGGGACGTCGTGCGCGGCATGGATGGCGCGCTCCGCGCCGCCGTCGGCGGCAGCATCGATCTCGCGATCGCTGTCGGTCCGTCGGCCTGCCGGGTGCTGGCGGACGCGGGGCAGCTCGAGCAGGTGGTGATGAACCTCGCGCTGAACGCGCGCGACGCGATGCAAGGCGGCGGCCGGCTGTCGATCGAGACGCGCGCGGTCCGCGTCGGCGCTGCGGGGAGCCTGCACGACGCGCACCCGGCGGTCCCGCCTGGCCGGTACGCGCGCCTCGTCGTGAGCGACACCGGCAGCGGGATGTGCGACGACGTGCGGACGCGCGCCTTCGAGCCGTTCTTCACGACGAAGCCGAGGGGGAAGGGGACCGGCCTCGGGCTCGCCACCGTGTACGGGATCGTCAAGCAGTGGCACGGCCACATCGAGCTCGCCTCCCAGCCCGGGCAGGGCACGCGCGTCGAGATCTACCTGCCGCTCTCCGCGCGCGGGGCGTCCTCGCGGCGCGCGCGCGCCGCGCACCAGCGCCGCGCTGCGCCGCGCCCGGGCGAGGGCGGGACGGTGCTCGTCACCGACGATGAGGACGCGGTGGTCACGCTCGCGAGCCGGATCCTGGGGCAGCACGGCTACACGACGCTGACGGCGCGCGGGCCGCGCGAGGCGCTGCGCGTCTGCGAGGCGCAGCGCGGGCGCGTCGACCTCCTGCTCACCGACGTGCTGATGCCCGAGATGTCCGGAGGCGAGCTCGCCGCTCGCCTCGTGAAGCTCAGGCCGGACATGAAGGTGCTCTTCATGTCCGGCTACACGGGCGACGCCCTCGACGGCCCGTTCGCCGTCCGGCCAGGCGCCGCGGTGCTCGGGAAGCCCTTCACGGCCGAGTCGCTTCTCCGCGCCGTCCGCAGGGCGCTCGAGGGGGCCGCGTAGGCGGGACGCGCAGGCCGTGCCTACGGCGCCTCACCTCGCTTGATGCCGTACGCGCGGATCTTCTTGTGGAGGTTCGTGCGCTCGACCCCGAGCAGCACGGCCGCGCGCGAGATGTTCCAGTCGAGGCTGGCCAGCACCTCGACGATGTAGCGGCGCTCGGCCCGATCGCGGAACTCGCGGAGCGTGAGGCGGGGGCGCTCCGGCTCGTGGCGGGCCGCGCCGGCGGGCGGCTCGGCCGCGCCGGGGGGCGCCGCCGCGCCGTCTCCGGCGGCCCCCTGCGCGTCGTCCTCGAACGGGTTCTCGTGTGGATCCTCGGGGAGATCGGCGATCGTGACGACGTCGCCCGAGAGGATCGCGGCGCGCTCGATCACGTTCTTGAGCTCGCGGACGTTGCCAGGCCAGCTCCGGCGCTCGAGCGCGGCGTAGACCATGGGATCGATGCCCTTCTGCTTGAGGCCGTTCTCGTTGCAGAACGCCGCCATGAACGCGTCGGCGAGCGCGCGCAGATCGTCCATGCGGTCGCGCAGCGCGGGGCTCTTGATGGGGAACACGGCGAGGCGGAAGAAGAGATCCTCGCGGAAGCGCAGCGCGGCGACCTCGCGCGAGAGGTCCTTGTTCGTCGCGGCGAGCACGCGGACGTCGACGTGCCGGCTGTGCTCGCTGCCGACGCGGCAGATCTCGCCCGACTGCAGCGCGCGCAGCACCTTGGCCTGGGCGGCGAGGTCCATGTCGCCGATCTCGTCGAGGAACAGCGTGCCGCCGTGGGCCTGCTCGAAGAAGCCCCGCTTCGGTCCGCTCGCCCCGGTGAACGCGCCGCGCTCGTGGCCGAAGAGCTCGCTCTCGATGAGCTCGCGCGGGATCGCGGCGCAGTTGACCCGGACGAAGGGGCCCCGCGCCCTCGGCGACAGCCGGTGGATGGCGCGGCTGATGAGCTCCTTGCCCGTGCCGCTCTCGCCGGTGATGAGCACGCTCGCCTTCGTGGGCGCGACGCGATCGATCTCCTTGAACAGCCGCTGCATCGCCGCGCTCTGGCCGATCATCTCGTAGCGCGCCTGCACCTGCGCCTTGAGGTCCTCGACCTCCCGGGCGAGCCGCGAGTTCTGCAGCGCGTTCTTCACGCCGACGAGGACGCGCTCGCGGTTCAGCGGCTTCTCGAAGAAGTCGCTGGCGCCGAGCTTGATGGCCTTCACGGCGTCGTTGACGGTCGCGTGGCCGCTGATCACGATCACCGGGAGCTCGCGGGTGGCGTCGTCCTGGCGCACGCGCTGGAGGAGATCGAGGCCGTTCATGCCGGGCAGGAGCAGGTCGACCAGGGCGAGGTCGACGGGGCTGTCGCCGTGCGCGAGCAGCTCCAGCGCCGCCTCGGCGCTCGGCGCCTCCGCGACCTGGTAGCCCTCGCCCTGCAGCACCAGGGCGAGGGTGCGGCGGATGTTGCGCTCGTCGTCAACCACGAGCACGGTGGGCGCGGCGGCGCCTCCGGGCGGGGCGGCGGGCGGCGGAGAGGAAGCGGGCATGGGTCGACCATACCCCAGCTCAGCCGTGCGCCACGACGCGGGGAGCGAGGGAGCACAGGCCCGGCCCCGCGGCGGAAGCCCTGGCGCGCCGGCGCCGGATTGGGTACGAGGCCTGCTCGATGAGACCCTCCGCCGCTGTCCTCGCCCTCACCGGGTGCCTCGCTGCCCTCGGCGGGCTCGTGGGCTGCGATTTCGAGCTCAACGACGGCCGCACCGCGACCCTCACGTACACCGAGGACGCGCGCGCCGCGTACAACGAGGCGATGGCCGCCTTCCAGGCCAAGGACTGGGAGGACGCGCGCGCCCTCTTCGGCGAGGTGAAGCGGCTCTTCGCTTACAGCCGCTACGCCCGGCTCGCCGATCTCAGGATCGCGGATCTCGATTTCGAGCAGGGAAAGTACCCGGAGGCGATCTCGGAGTACCGCGCGTTCATCCAGGAGCACCGGACGGACCGGAACGTCGAGTACGCGAAGTACCGGATGGCGAAGGCGCTCTACCTGGACATCGACGACACGGTGTTCCTGCCGCCGGCCGAGGAGCGCGATCAGGCGACCACGCTCGAGGCGTACAAGGAGATCCGGACGTTCCTCCGGCAGTACCCGCGCAGCCGGTACCGCGAGGACGCGGCCTACATGCTCGAGGTCGTGACGGGGCGGCTCGTGCGCCACGAGCTCTACGTCGCGCGCTACTACCTCAAGGAAGACGCGTTCGACGCGGCCCTCGCGCGGATCGACTACGCGCTGCGGACCTTCCCGGGCTCCGGGCTCGATGCGGAGGCGCTCGTCCTCAAGGGCGAGACGCTCCTCAAGATGAAGAAGCCCGACGAGGCGCGCGCCGTGTTCGAGTCCGTCATCCGGGACTGGGGCGGCCCGTTCGCCGTGACCGCGCGCCGGTTCCTGGACGAGATGGGCGCCGGCCGGCCGCGCGGCGCGCCTGCCAAGAAGGCGGCGTCGGGCCGCGCCCCCGCGGGGCCGCAGCTGTGACGCAGGCTGTCGGGCGGCCATCCTCCGGCGCGCGCTACGTGCTGGAGCAGGCCGACGCCGGAGATACGCCAGGGGAGTTCGTGTACCGGGGCCTCGTGCGGCTCCCGGCCGCGGACGTCCCGGTCGAGGTGCGGGTCGCCGAGGCGACCGGCGCGGCCACGGCGACGGTGGACGCCGCGGCCGTCCCGCACGGCGGACCGCATCCCGAGGAGCTCTCCAAGACGGCGGCGGCCCTCGTTCGGAGCGCGACCAAGTCAGCGGACGCCCATGCGCGGCGGCTGCCGCGGAAGATCGTCCGCTGGCGCGGCTAGGCGACGGCGGCGCGGAGCCCGCGCTGCGGTCCGGGCGCCTGGCGCCTCGGGCGATCGGCGCGCCCAGGCCGTCGTCTCCCGGCCGGGAGCCATGCTAAAAGCGTCCCACCATGTCCGAGAAAGTACCGATGACGCCCGAGGGGCAAGCGCGGCTCCGCGAAGAGATGCGACGGCTGAAAGAGATCGACCTGCCGCAGGTCGTCAAGGACATCGGCACGGCCCGGGAGCACGGCGATCTCTCCGAGAACGCCGAGTACCACGCCGCCAAGGAGCGGCAGGGCATGATCGTCGCCCGCATCAGCTACCTCGAGCAGACGCTCTCGCGCGCCGAGGTGATCGATCCGTCGAAGCTGAGCGGCAGCAAGGTCCAGTTCGGCGCCAAGGTCAAGCTCGCGAACGTGGACACGGACGAGGAGCAGAGCTTCCAGATCGTCGGGCCCGAGGAGGCCGATCTCAAGGTCGGGCGCATCTCCATCGCGTCGCCGCTCGCACGCGCGCTGCTCGGCCATGAGGTCGGCGAGGAGGTCCGCGTGAACATGCCGGCCGGGCCGCGCACGTACGAGATCCTCGAAGTCTCCTTCGCATGACCGAGCGCAACGGGGCCGCTCCGATGCGCCCGCGGGGCCATGGGGGCGCCGGCCGGCCTCCCGGGGGGCCCGTGCCCTCCGGGCGGCCCCTGCTGGGGAGCCGGCCTGACACGACGGCCGCCGGGGAGGGCGTCGTGCCGGGGCCTGCCGGCCACCGGGCCCCGGCGGCGCCGCGCCCGCAGACCGGGCCGGCGCGCCCGTCCACGCCGGCGCCCGCGCCGAGCCGCGCCACCTTCCCGAGCGGGAACTCCGACGCGCCTCCGCGGAAGCTGGAGACGGAGATCGGGTGGCGCATGGCGGACGCCTACCTCGCGATCGCGGCGCTCGCGCTCGCCGAGCTCCTGGTCGTCGGCGCGTGGCGGTGGCGAGAGCTGCTCGGGCCCTACGAGCTCGGCCGCGCCCTGCGCGACCTCCTGCCGCTCGCGCTCTCGGCCGCGGCGCCGTGCGCCGCCGTCCTCGGCGCGGTGCTCGAGATCGTCATGCGCGCCGAGCGCAAGGCGTTCCGCGCCGCGGCAGCGCTGATCGCGGGCGCGTTCGGCGGCGCGGTGGCCTTCGGGGTCTCGACGGGGCGCATGCTCGAGGGCGGCCGGCGCGCGCCCTTCATCGCGGCGCTCGCGCTCGTCGCCGCCGCGGCGACGTTCGCCGCGGCGCCGCGCGCGGCGCGCGCCTTGAAGCGGGCGCGCGCCGCGGCCGCCGGCAGGTGGCTCCTCCTCGCGGCGATCTGCGCGATCGTGCTGCTCGAGGTCGCGAACGTGCGCGTCTTGCCGCGCCTCTACGCCGCCTTCCACCTGGGGCTCGCGGCGCTCACGCTCGCGGCGGCGACCTTCGCGACGCCGGCGCTGCCCGCGCGCGCGGCTCGCCTGGAGGACGCGCACGGGCGGCGCTCGCCCAGGCTGGTGCGCGCGGCGCTCGCGCTCGTCCTCTTCGCGTTCGGCGCGGCGCTCGCGCCCGGCGCGGCGGACAGGCTCGCGCTGGCGGACAACATCCGGCTGATCTACGCGACGCACAGCCCGCTGCTCGGCCACGTGGTCGAGCTCGCCGCCGTGCTGTCGCCGCCCGAGGCGCTCGACGCCGCGCCGCTCGACGAGCGCGCCAGCGGGCACGCCATCGATCTGCGGGGGCGCGACATCGTGCTGATCAGCGTCGACGCCCTGCGCGCCGACCACGTGGGGGCGTACGGCTACGACAGGAAGATCACCCCGAACCTCGATCGCCTCGCGGCCGAGGGCGTGCGGTTCGACGCGGCGTACACGCCGACGCCGCACACGTCGTACGCCGTGTCGTCGCTCATGACGGGCAAGTACATCCGCCCGCTCGTGCTGCAAGGGCTCGGCGACGACTCCGAGACCTTCGCGCAGCACCTCCGCCGCTACGGCTACAAGACGGCGGGCTTCTACCCGCCGGCGGTGTTCTTCATCGACGGCGAGCGCTTCGGCGCGCTGCGCGACCGGGCGCTCGATTTCGAGTACCGGAAGGTCGAGTTCGCGAGCGCCCAGCTCCGTCTGGAGCAGGTGCGGAGCTACCTCGCCGGGCTCGGGCCGGAGCAGCGCGCGTTCATGTGGGTGCACCTCTTCGAGCCGCACGAGCCGTACGAGGCGCACCCGGAGCACCCGCTCGGCGACCGCGACATCGACCGCTACGACGCGGAGATCGCCATGGCGGACGCGGGGGTGGGGGCGATCGTGGACGAGGTCCGCAAGGGGCGCCCGGACGCCGTCGTGATCGTCACGGCCGATCACGGCGAGGAGTTCGGCGAGCACGGCGGCCGCTACCACGGCACGACCGTGTACGAGGAGCAGGCGCGCGTACCGCTCGTCGTGAGCGCGCCCGGCCTGCTCTCGCCCCGCGTGGTCCGGGCGCCGGTGCAGCTCGTCGATCTCCTGCCGACGGTGCTCGCGGGGCTCGGCATCCCGAGGCCGGCGCGCGTGCGCGGCGCCGATCTCGGGCCGCTGCTCGCCTCGGGCGACGAGGCGGCGGAGCAGGGCAAGGCGGCCCCGCCGGGCGGGCCGCCCTCGCTCCCGGGCTTCGCCTTCGCCGAGACGGACGCGCAGACGCTGCTCGCCAAGGGCACGCTGCGGCTCGTCTGCGCGCGCAAGATCGGCGCGTGCGCGCTCTACGACGTGGCGACCGATCCGCGCCAGCAGGAGGACGTCTCCGCGCTGCGCCCGGCGGAGCTCGGCGCGATGCGGTCGGAGCTTCGCGCGATCGAGGCGTCGCACGGGCGCTACGAGGTCCGCGGCCTCCGGCAGGAGGGCAAGGGATGGCCCGACGCGCTCCGCCGCGGCATCGCGGGCGACGCCGACGCGGTCGTGGAGGTCGCGGCGCTGCTCGACGACGCGGACGTCGCCATCCGGCGCAAGGCGGGCGAGGTGCTGTTCGATCTGCGCCGCTCCGAGGCGGCGCCCTCGCTGCGCCTCGCGCTCGTGCGCGACGAGGACGACGAGGTGCGGCGCTGGGCGGCGCTGACCCTCACGCGGCTCGGCGAGGGCGCGCCGCTCACCCGCGATCTCGTCGTCGATCGCGATCGCAAGTGGCGGCGCCTCGCGGCGCTCGCGCTGGCGGAGTCGGGCGATCGCCGCGGCGACGACGTCCTCGTGGCGTGGCTGCGGCAGGTGGTCCGAGGCCCCGAGCAGGACGGCGGCGCCGACGCGGGCGAGGTGACCTCGTTCGAGCGGGCGCGCGAGATCGTGGACGCGCTCGCCAAGATCCGGGTGAAGGCGGCGCTGCCGCCGCTCATCGCGGCGCTCGGCGACGTGCGGCTCCGCCCGTACGCTGCGGCCGCGCTCGCGGCCATCGGCGAGGACGCCGCGCGGCCGGCGCTCGCGGAGCGGCTGAGCCAGGAGCCGTACCAGACCGCGCGGGTCGCGATCGCCGAGGCCCTCGTGAAGCTCGGCGCCGGCCCCGAGCTCCGGGCGCCGCTCCTGCGCATGCTCGGCACGCCCGATCCGCTTCCGGGGGGGCTCGGGCTCGCGCTCCGGGCCGACATCCTCGACCTGCTCGGCGGGCCGCGCGAGCGCGATCTCGGCCGCCTGCGCCGCTTCGCGAAGAGCGGGGTGGGCCTCGGCGTCGTGATCCCGAAGGCCGGCAACGGCAAGGGCGTGCGCGTCATCTGCCGCGCGCGGACCGACGACGGCCGCCCCGGCGAGGTGCGGTTCGGCAGGCCCACGCGCAGCTGGCGCCCGCCGAAGCGGGACGGCGCGTCGCTCGTCCCGGCCAGCGCGCCTGAGCTCGACGCGGAGCGCGCGGTCACGCTCGCGATCCCGCCGGGGAGCGAGCCGACCGAGGCGTTCGCGACGCTGCCGCCCGCCGCGGGCGCGCAGGCCGGCAATTACGGCGATTTCGTGGTGTACGCGACCCAGAACGTCGAGGTGTCCGCGTGCGCGGTCGTCCCGCTCGCCGACGAGATCCCGCCCCCGCCGCCTGCGCCCTGGTCGCCCGACGAGGCCGGGGCGCCGGCGCGCTCGGACGACGAAGCACCCGCCGCTCACCGGCCAGATTGACGCCGCAGGCCGCGAGACTAGAGTCCGCCGCGTGTCGGACAAGGACCGAGAGCAGGCCGAAGAGAAATCCGCGCAGAGCGATGGCGATGTCGCTGCCACGCGGAGCGATGGCGACGAGGACGGGGCCGCGGAGGCGGCCCCGGCGAGGCCGCCGCGCGGCGCTCCGGTGAAGGACGCCGGCGGCGATGGCGACGACGAGGCCGCGCAGCGCGTGGCCGACGCGCTCGGCGTCGGCGAGGCGGAAGAGGCCCCCGCGCCGGAGGCGGCGAGCGAAGAGGCGGTCGAGGCAGCGCCGAACCGCGCGGCCCGCCGCCGCGACGAGGCCACCGCGCGCCGCCGCAAGAAGAAGGCGACCGGCGAGGAGCTGCCCAAGGACAAGAACGCCCGCGCGAAGGAGCTGCTCGCTCGCCGCAGGGAGCAGGCCGAGGGGCGCCGCCCCGTCCAGCTGCTGCCGGGCGAGATGGTCGAGGACGCGCTCAGCCGGATGACCAGCGGCGCTGGCCGGTGGATCAAGGCGAACTTCCACATCGTCCAGTGGGGCGTGGTGGCGGCGATCGTCGCGACCGGCGGCGTCCTGTTCTACCTGTCGCGGGCCGAGAAGAAGGACGCCGCGTCCACGTCGGCGCTCGTCGCGGCCGTCGCCGCGGATCGGGGCAGGGTGCTCGCCGAGGACACGCGCACCGACGAGGAGAAGGAGCTCGACGTCACGAGGACCTTCAAGACCGCGGACGAGCGGTCGGCCACCGCGCTCGCCGAGTACAACAAGGTCATCGACGAGCACGCCGGCACCGGCGCGGCGACTCTGGCGAAGCTCGGGCAGGCCGGGGTGCTGCTCGACAAGAAGGATTACGCGCACGCGCTGGACGCGTACAGCGTCGTGGTCTCGTCGCCGCTGGCCGGGGCCGATCCCGACGTGAAGGGGCGCGCCATCGAGGGCATCGCCTTCGCCCGGGAGGGCAAGGGTGATCTCGACGGCGCGCTCGCGTCGTTCAAGGAGCTCGAGGCGATCGACATGAAGGGCTACAAGGAGCTCGCGCTGTACCACCAGGCGCGGCTCTACCTGGCCAAGGGCGACACCGACAAGGCGAAGGAGCTGCTCAAGAGCGCGCACGAGAAGCTCCAGGCGCCGTCGACGGAGGGCCGCCCGTTCCAGTTCCTCGAGGCGGTCGTCGAGGAGATGCTGCGCAAGATCGATCCGGCCGCCGTGCCGCCTCGCGCCGCGTTCGGCGGTCCGAAGGGCCAGTCGATGACGCCGGAGGAGATCGAGCAGCTGCTTCGCCGGGCGCGTGAGAACGCGGAGAAGAAGGCGGGCGATGCGCCGCACTAGCCGCGCAGCGGGCGTCGCGCTCGTCTGGCTGGGGCTCGCGCCGCTCAGCGGCTGCGGCAACCTGGGCGTCGCTGCGGCGCCCGATGCGCCGCTCTGGCTGCACCATCCAGGCGGCGCGCTCGGCATCACCATGCGCCGCGAGATCACCGCCGAGACGCGCAAGGTCGGCGAGGCCTACGAGCGCGGCCGCCCCGAGATCGACGTGGCGCACCGGCGCGTCTTCGTCGGATCGAGCGATCACGGCCTGTACGCGGTGCGCGCGGACACGAGCGACGTCCTGTGGCGCTTCGAGACGCTCGGCCCGGTGCAGTGCGAGCCGCTCTACGACGCCGCGTCGGACACGGTCTATTTCGGCTCGGACGACGGCGCGCTCTACAAGGTGCGCGCGTCGGACGGCACGCTGCTCTACCGCTTCATGACCAACGCGAAGGTCGCGCGGCGGCCGGTGCTGCGCGACGGCGTGCTCTACGTGACGAACGCGAACGACACGTTGATCGCGCTCGACGCGGCGACGGGGGCGATGCGCTGGCACCAGCACCGGACGCCGGCGGGCGGGATGGAGATCGCCGGGTACGCGGGGCCGGCGCTCGGCCGGGACAAGGTCTACACCGCGTTCTCGGACGGGGTCGTGATGGCCTACGACCTCAAGGACGGGTCCGAGCAGTGGGCGCTCGTCGACTTGGCCGCCGAGGCCGAGCAGAGCGCTGGCGGCCAGACGCCGAAGTACCTCGACACGGACACCACGCCGGTCCTCGGGAAGATCGCCTCGGGCGATGTGGTCTTCGTGGCGGGTTACGCGGGCGGGGTCTTCGCGCTCGACGCCGAGAACGGGACCCGGGCCTGGGTGAACGAGGCGGCGGTCGGCGTGACCGAGCTTCTCCTGTGGGAGCAGCCTGCGCACCAGCCTCGGAGCGGAGGCGGTCCGATCGTGCCCGCGCGGAAGGTGCTGCTCGCGTCCTCCGGCATGACCGGCCTGTGGGCGCTCGATCCGGAGGATGGCCGCACGATCTGGCGCCGGGATCTGCCAGACGGCGGCATCTCGGCCCCCGTGCCGTTCTCGGGGGCGTTGCTGGTGACGACCACGCGCTACGGGATCTTCCTGTTCTCTCCGCTGGACGGGGCCGTGATCGACGGCATCGAGACCGGCGGCGGGATCGCGATGACGCCGGCGGCGTACGGCCGGCGCGCGTTCGTCCTGACGAACGGCGGCTCGCTGCTGAGCCTGGACGTCGAGACGCCCCCGGTTCCGAAGGGCTGAACACACGCACAGGTTGAGGCGCGGCGGCTTGATGCCGGCGGGCCGAGGGGCGCGCAGGGCATCGCTGCCGACGCCTTGAGGCGTGCTTCGGGGGACGCTGGGCGGGGGGCCTCCGGCCAGGTCTCGTGGCGGGCAGCACCGGCGGGGCGGTGGCCGTGGGCGAGGTCGACCCTGGGCGAGGCCGACCCAGGTTGCGGCAACGGCGGCGACCGGTGCGGCGGACCCAGGTTGCCGTGAGCGAGGCCGACCGGGGTTGCGGCAACGGCGGCGACCGGTGCGGCGGACAGGTTGCGGCAACGGCGGCGACCGGTGCGGCGGACCCAGGTTGCCGTGGGCGAGGCCGACCGGGGTTGCGGCAACGGCGGCGACCGCCGCGGGATGCGGCCCGCATCGGCCCCAGATGCATGAATTTGCTCGTGAAATCGAGCCGAGCTCCCCTGCCCGCCGCACCGGCCGTGGATCGCATAAGAAACATTATGTCAACTCGCGCGCCCGGGCGGGGTTCCAGGCCCCACGGCTGGTCCGAGCGCAGCTAGGCGAACCCTGGCCGAGTCGTCCGCGCGCTTCTGCAGCCGCGCGCCTTCGTCCGGGCGCCCGTCGGCTCGGGACGGCCCCGAGCGAACGGTCCGTCCGGCTGGGTTCAGCTCTCGCCGCGCTCGTCGCCCACGTCGCCCTCGTCCAGCGCTTCAGGGCGTTGCGGCGGGATGGCCGCCCACAGGACGACCTCGCCGGCTCGGGTCAGCGGGCTCCCGGAGGCCTCCTGCTGCTCGCTCCACCACGCCCGGACCTCCGCCGGCGCCTCGTCGCCGAGCGGCTCGAAGCCCTTCTTCTCGTAGAAAGCCCGGGCCCAGCTCGCCTTCTCCCTGGAGCGCACCACGACCTGCTCCAGGCCGAGTTCGCGCGCTCGCCCCTGGAGCTCCGCGAGCAGCCGCGTGCCGATGCCGCATCGCTGGTGGTCCGGGTGCACCGAGAGCTCCTCCAGGACTGCGACCCCAGGCGCCTCGTCGCGCCACGCCAGGTAACCGGCTACCTCGTCGTCCGCCTCTGCCACGCGCACGTCGTGCCGCCGCGTCAGCGCGGCCAGATCGGCGAGCGTCCGCGCCTCGACCTCCGCCACCCCAGGGCCAGCCTCGCGGTGCATCGCCGCACACGCCTGTTCCAGCGCCACGAGCGCCGGCAGCTGGGCCTCTTGCAGTCCTGTCACGCGGATCCGCTTCGGGGCCGTCCGTTCGTCATGCATCCCCCGAGGCTATCGCCGATGCGCGGGATGCCCCACTTCTTGCCGAACGTGCACGCGCGGCGCCGCGGCAGCTCAGCTGCGCAGCTGGAGCAGCCGCGCGATCGTCTCGCCGTCCCCGGGGCTCAACGGGACGAGGATCCCGAGCGCCGCGCCCCGTGGCGGAGCGTTCCTTCCGTCCATCGGAACGAGCCGGAGCTCCCCGGCGCTCGAGATGCCGATCACCGCGATCCGCAGCGCCGGCAGCGGCTCGATCTGCGACGCGGGCAGCCGCGGCGGCGGTGCCTGCCATTCCCCCTCGTACGGCGGATCGCTCCACGACGAGTCCTCCGACGAGCCCCCACGATCGTCCGTGGGAGCTCCCTGCGACCAGGACGCCGCCCCCTCCGCGCCCCGGCCCTGCACCGCGTCCGAGGGCTCCCCGTCTCCCTGCTGATCCGCAGACGCGATGCCAGCGTCGGCTTCATCCGGCTCGGCCTCGGTCCAGTCGGCGCGGTCATCGGACGCGGGGCCCGCCTCCGGTGCGGCAGCGTGCGCCTTGCCGTCGCCCGCCAGCGCCTCCAGGGCGAGCATCGGCGTCTCCTCGTCCAGGTCCTCGATCCGGAGCTCCATCAGCACCCGCTGCTCCTGCGGGGTCAGGGGGCGGCGCGCGGTGCCCTCCTCGTCCGTGCTCGGCCAGAGCCCCGGGCGCCGCTCGGTCGCCTCCTGCGAAGAGCCCACGCCGAGCGGGACCGCCGGCCGCCGCGCCAGCGCCGCGGCCATGGCCGTCGGCGTCGGCACCGTGGCGCGCTGATCGGCCGGAGGATCCGCGTCGGCCGGCTGCTCCCCGCTGTCACTCTCGCGCGCCGCTTCCGACGCGCCCTGCCCTGGCTCCTGGCCAGCGAACGCGCCCGCGGCCGGGAGCTTGACCACCGGGACCTCCTCGGTCACCGCGGTCGTCGACGACACCCTCCCGTGGGGCGACGCCGCGAAGCCGGTGATCGCACGCGCGTTCGCCGGGACAGCGCGGCCCGGCGATGCGGCCGTCGAGGCAGCCGCACCCGGCGGGGCGCCGGTCTTCGTCGCCGCGCCGGGGCGCGCAGGGAGCCCTGGCGCGTGGCTGGGCGCGCGGGCCGCGGGCGACAGCTGCGTCGGGGTCACCTCGCGCAGCGCCGCTGCGCTCACCGGCGCAGGGGCGCGCCCCGGCACCACCGACGACGGCCGGCTCACCCCCGCCGCGGGCCTGGGCACGGCTCCGTCGCGGAACGTCGCCACCGCGGAGGCGAGCGGCCCTGTCGGCGCATCGCCGGCAGGCGCGCGGACCGAAGGCGCCCGCATCGCGGCGGGCGGCGCGCTCGTGCCCGCGCCGCCGCGCTCGGCTCGCCCTGCCTCCGCGCCCGGCGGACGCGACGGTCTCGCCGGTGCCCCCGGCGCGCTCGGCCTGGGCGGCGGCGCGCTCGCCGTTGCGGCAGGAGCGCCGGACCCCTGGGGAGGCGCGCTCAAGGCCGCGTTCGGCGGCGCGCTCGCGGTCGGGGGCTGCGAGGCCGTGGCCGTGTCCGCGTCGAGCGCCGCGATCTTCTGCGCCACCTCCGCGGCGGCCTTGAAGAGCTCGAGGGCGCGCAGGTCGGCGTTGGCATCCGAGGCCTGCTCCGCGGCGCGGCGCAGCCATTTCAGGGCCTCGTCACGCTCCCCGCGCCCCCACAGCGCGGTCGCGGTCGACAGCGCCCAGTGCACGTCTTCGTTGTCTTCGTCGTGCGGCGGCGGGATCGGGCGCAAATTGGCTTCCATGAGGCCTCGTCGAGCAGGTCGCTCACCGTGTATCACGACTCCAGCGCCCGCGTCTTCAACGCGAGCTGGCGCACTTTTCGCACCTTTACGCGCACTTTTACACGCGTCTTTACACGCAACGAATCATTCCCTTTCGCGGCGCTCGGTTCCCATCGATTTCCATCGGTTCGCATCGCTTCGCATCCGTTCCCATCGGTTCGCACCGCTTCGCATCCGTTCCGATCTCCTCGCGTCACATCGATCGCCCTGGCCGCGCTCGCCGCGCTCTCTCTTCGGGCCGCGCTCGCCTACCCTCCGCTGCGATGCGTCCATCCGATGCGCCTTCGCCCCCGAGCTTGAGGTCCGTATACGCTTCGTGGCACCCTGGCTTTGCGGGACCTCCTTCGTGACGTGCAGGCGCGATGGCGCTGCGTCGCTCCGGCAGACGTCGAGGCTACGGGCCTCCACGAACGTAACGGCGGCACTCGATCCCTACCCCTCCAAACTCCGCCTCCCCATCCAGTAGGACGACCACCGCGTGCAGATCCTGTCGGACCTCAAGCCTGGAGACACGCTGGGCCGCTACGAGCTCCTCATGCCGGTCGCCCGCGGAGGGATGGCGGCCGTCTGGGCGGCGCGCCTCGTGGGATCCCGCGGCTTCCAGAAGATCGTCGCCATCAAGACGATGCTGCCGGAGTTCGGCGACGACCCCGCCTTCGAGGCGATGTTCCTCGACGAGGCGCGGCTCGCGTCCCGCATCCGGCACCCCCACGCGGTCGAGATCGTCGAGCTCGGCGACGAGAACGGCGTGCTCTACATCGTGATGGAGTGGGTCGACGGCGACACGATCGCCACGCTGAACAAGCAGGTGAAATCGACCGGGGGCGTCGGCGTCCCCCTGCCGATCCTCCTGCGCATCGCCTCGAGCATCTGCGCCGGCCTGCACGCCGCGCACGAGCTGCGCGACGACGAGGGCAGGCTCGTCGACCTCGTGCACCGCGACATCTCCCCGCAGAACGTGATGGTGTCGTTCGACGGCATCGTGAAGATCGTCGACTTCGGCGTCGCCAAGGCCACGGGCCGCCTGCACGAGACGCACGTCGCCGGCCAGCTCAAGGGCAAGATCCCGTACCTCTCGCCGGAGCAGCTCACGTCGGGCAAGGTCGATCGGCGCGCCGACATCTTCTCGCTCGGGGTCCTCCTCTACACGACCCTCAGCGGCTACCACCCGTTCCGCGGCAAGACGGACGCGAAGACGATGGAGAACATCATTCGCTTCGCCCCGGTCCCCATCCGCGAGCTCGTGCCGGACATCCCCTTCGATCTCGCGCTGGCGATCGAGCGCGCGCTGGCCAAGGATCCGGCGGACCGCTGGAGCGACTGCGCGTCGTTCCAGCGGACGCTCGACCAGATCGCGATCTCTCTCGGCGCCCCGGTCACGGAGGGCGACGTCGGCCGCTTCGTCCGCGAGGCGCTCGGGGACGCCGTGGCCGAGCGCCGGAAGAAGCTCGCGACGGCGATCCAGCTCGCGGACAGCCGCTTGTCGGCGCGGGGGGAGCCCCGCTCCACGTCCGGGCGGCGAGGCGAGCCGCGCAGCAGCAAGCGGCCGCCCGCCGGGAACACGCCGCTCCCCGCCACGTTCGCCGGCATCCTCCCCGTCTCTCTCGACGAGCCGCCGCCCAAGTCCTCCTTCCCGCCGCCACCGTCCAGCCGCAAGCTGCCGGTCAAGTCCGCGCCTCCGGCCCTGATGACGCCGGCGCCCCGCCGACGGCGGCGGTGGCCCCGACGCATCTTCCTGGCCTTGGTGGTGGTCCTGCTGCTCGTCTCGGGGGCGGCGCTCGCCGCCCGCGCGGGCCTCCTGCCCGTGCCCGGCGAGGTCCACGACGCCCTTCGCGACGTGCGCGCGCTGCTCCGCGGCGCGCGCGAGCTGCTCCGCGGCATCCTCGAGCGGCTGAGCGCGCTACTGGCCGATTAGCGCCAATTGGCGCCGATTAGCGCGGACTAGCGCCGACCAGCTCCGCGCGCCGCGCGACCGTCACTTGATGCCGGCGGACGGCTCCGGCAGGCAGACGCCGAGCGCGCAGAGCAGCAGGTTGACGTCGCCCGCCGCGCAGTACACCTGCCGCGCGCAGTAGTCGTCGTAACCGCAGAGCTGATGGCAGGACGCCTCGTTCCCGAGCTCCCCGGTGAACGTCATGCAGGACCAGCCGCTCGACAGCCAGAGCCCCTCGGGCCGCTTCGCGTCGAAGAGGCACGCGTCGGCGCGCGTCTCCGGGTCGAACACCTCCGCGGTGCAGGCGTCGCCTCCGGACAGCTTGCCCCGCGCGGCGGACATCGTGTTGAGCAGGTAGGTCACGTCGCACGCCTGATCCGAGGCGGAGTCCCGCGCGATCCGGGCGCGCAGCTCGTCCTTCCTCGCCGCGTAGGACCGCACCGCGCGGATCGCGCTCGTGACCTGGTTGTTGCCGCCGTCGGGCTTCGTCCCTTCGGCGAGCGCCGCCAGCACCTTCTCGACCAGCTGCTCCGCCTCCGGATCGGCGCCCGCGGAGCCGTCCTTCGCGTAGCCGAGCCGGATGTACGAGGGCGGCGTGCGCGGCGTGCACGGCTTCGCGTGCGCCCAGAGCTCCTCGCTCACGATGGGCGGCCGCTTCGTGAACGGCTGCTTGCAGGCGCCCACCGATCCGGGAGGCAGCGAGCCGGAGGCCCGCGGCGTCGGCTGCCCAGGACCTTCGTTGACGTACTCGGTCGACGCGCAACCCGCGGCGCCCGCGGCGGCGGACAGCGCGAGCAGACAGCCCACCGAGAGAGCTGCGACGCAGCGATGCGGAGCGTTTCCCACGGCCGCACGGTAGCAGAGCCGGCGCGCGAGCAGAAATTCTCGCACGGCGGTGCCCTTCGACCGGCGGCCGCCTCACGGTGCGTCCTGCCGTCCCGCCGCCCCTGCCCCGCCGAGCGCCTCCGCCGGAGGCGCCCGCGGCCGGGAGGAGGGCCCCTCCCGGCGCGCGGCATCCCCGCGGCGGCCTCCGGCGCCGGGCCGCTCGGGGCCTTACAGGCCGAGGCTCGACTGCTCGATCAGGTCGTCGACGACGGCGTGGAAGCTCTTCGTCCTGGCGTAGACCGCGAGCTGGCGATCCGCGCTCGTCCCTTCGCGGAGGATGGCCCGGATCCGCTCGAGCTCGCCCTGCGACCCGAAGATCTCCGCCGACTCTCGCACGAACTCGAGGAGCTCGCCGACGAGATGGCGGACGGGGACCTGCTCCTGCTTCCCGAAGTCGATGAGCTGCCCGTCGAGGCCGTAGCGCACGGCGCGCCACTTGTTCTCCTCGATGAGCTCCTGCCGGTACTCGCGGAACCCGAGGTTGCGCCGGTAGAGGAGGTAGAGCTTGCCCATGACCGCCTGGACGAGCGCGGCCAGCGCCACGGTGTCGTCGAGGCGCGTGGTCATGTCGCAGATCCTGACCTCGACCGTGTCGAAGAACGGGTGCGTGCGGACGTCCCACCAGATCTTCTTCGCGTTGTCGATGCAGCCCGTCTTCACGAGCAGGTCGACGAAGCGCTGGAAGTGGCCGTACGACTCGAAGGTCCCCGGGATCCCGGTGCGCGGGAAGCGCTTGAAGATCTCGCTGCGCGTGCTCTTCAGCCCCGAGGGGCGGCCGAGCCAGAACGGCGAGCTTGTGGAGAGCGCGAGGATGTGCGGCAGGAAGTAGCGGACCTGGTTCGCGAGGGCCATCGCCACCTCGCGGTCCTTGACGCCGACGTGGACGTGCAGCCCGAAGATGAGGTTGGCGCGGGCGACGTCCTGCAGGTCCTCCACGATGCACCGGTAGCGCTCGCCGTCGGTGATGTCCTGCTGCTTCCAGTCGCTGAACGGGTGCGTCCCGGCCGCGACGATCCGCATCCCCCCTCGCCGCGCGAGCGTGTTCAGGCTGCCGCGCAGCTCGGCGAGCTCTCCCCTCGCCTGCCGGATGTCCCGGCAGACGCCGGTGCCCGTCTCCACGACCGACTGGTGCATCTCGGGGCGGGCCCGGCCGCGCAGCAGCTCGTGGCCCGGCCCCCCCTCGAGCAGCTGGCTCACGTACGACCGCAGCTCGCGCGTCTCCGCGTCGACGATCTGGAACTCCTCCTCGATGCCCAGCGTGAACTGGCCGTCGAGGAGCCCCTCGACGTCGGTCATGACGAGGCCCCGAGCCGAACTTTGCCCATGGAGGGCCGGACGAGCCTCGACCACGCGTAGCCGTCCCGCGTCCGCCGGTCGCCCCGCGAGCACTCCACGGCGAACGCGACCATCCAGTCGACGGCGATGTTGAAGTACCGCTCCCGCAGGTGCTCGATGTGCATGTCCGGCGCCGGGTTCGTGAAATCGATCGCGTACGGGACGCCGTCGCGGATCGCGAACTCGATCGAGTTCATGTCGTAGCCGAGCGCCTTGTTGATCTTGATCGCGTCCTCGATGACGCGGTCGTGCAGCGCCTTCGGGAGCCACCGCTCGCTGTCGTGCTGCACGTAGCAGCCGCGGAGCCCCGTGGGGCCGATCGCCCTGGGGTCGTACTGGATCGGGAGGACGCGATCCTTGCCGACGCAGATGCAGCGGACGTAGTCGTCGAAGTCGATGAACTCCTGCAGGGTCATGACGTTCTGCCCCGAGGCGTTGTAGGCGGCGAGCAGCTCCTCCTGGCTCCGCACCACCGACACGTCCTTCCACCCGCCGCCGTCCGCGGGCTTGAGGATGGCCGGGAAGCGCACGTAGTCGACGATCGCCTCCCAGTTGAGCGGATACTCGAGGTTGCGGAGGCTGCGCTCCTTGACGATCGCCGGGATGTAGTCGCGCTGGGGCAGCATGACGGTGCGCGGCGTCGCGATGCCGATCTGCGACGCCAGCGAGTAGCCGAAGAACTTGTCGTCCGCGCTCCACCAGAACGGGTCGTTGATCACGAACGCCCCGCCGAGCGCGGCGGCCTTCAGGTAGAAGCGGTAGTGCTTCACCTCCTGGCTGATCCGGTCGATGAGCACCCGGTACGGGCTCTCGAACCGCTCGGGCGTCCCGCCGAGCTTCGCGATCTCCGCCCGGACGCCGGGCACCTTGTTGCACCTCTCGAGGAACGCCTGAGGGAACGACTGTTCCCAGCCGACGAGGATGCCGATCTTCTCCGCCATACGTTGCTTGCTCCTCCCACTACGCCTACGCGCGGCTGGCGCCGCTGACGCACAGCGTAGCGCGGACACACGGGAATTTTGCGTTAGAAGTGTATCGATGAGTCAGGTTGTCACACGGTTCAGCAGCTCTGTTCGCACGTCCGTTCGACGTTCGTGACGGCGCTTGGCATCGCAGCAAACGAGCGACGCGAGGCCTGGACGCGGATCGCGAGCGTGGCGACGGGCGCGCGGCAGGCGCGTGGCGCGTGGCGCGTGGCGAAAGCCAAGGAGATCCAGGGGCAGACGCGGGCTCGATCAGCCAGGGACGGAGGCCGCGAGAAATAAATCTTGACGGACTCCGTTCGGCGAGTACAGTCGCGCACCTCTCCGACGGGGCGGGTAGCTCAGCGGCAGAGCGTCGGCCTTACAAGCCGATGGTCGCAGGTTCGACCCCTGTCCCGCCCACTTCCTGGGTCTAGGGGCCTGGGTGATCTGTAGTGATGTCAGTCTGGGGTGGTAGTTAAGTTGGTTATAACGCCGGCCTGTCACGCCGGAGGCCGCGGGTTCGAGTCCCGTCCACCCCGCCAGCTTTCTTCCCTGTCATCTGAGCCGATGCTCGCCTGAGCCTCCCTCGGTTGGCTTGCATCGCTCGGTGCAGGCCAGGCGAGGAGGTCTGGCTCGTGGCGAGCTTGCTCATGGGAAGGAAAGCCGAGCAGGCTCGGCGCTCGCCGAGCGATCGTATCGCTGACGTCTGGGGTGGTAGTTAAGTTGGTTATAACGCCGGCCTGTCACGCCGGAGGCCGCGGGTTCGAGTCCCGTCCACCCCGCCAACGCTTCTTGAATCTCCGCCGCACCGCCGTCCGCGGTCGCCCGCCGCTCCTCGCGGGACCGGGCGCTTCTGGCGTGGCGCGCGTGGCGTATAAAGCACTGCGCCTCAGTCGTCCCGCCGCGAGAGCGTGAGCAGCGCCTTGACCTTCGCGTACGAGATGTAGGGGTTGTCCTCGCTGCCCCCGAGATCGTCGGCGTCCTCGCCCGCGCCCTGGGCCCGCACCGGGATCCAGAGATAATCCGGGTGGAGCTCCTTGCCGTTGATCCCGTTGACGATCGAGGGGTTCTTGATCCACTCGCCGCCCAGGATGGTGAGGTTGTCGTCGAGCTCGAGCACATAGTGCAGCTCCGACACGGAGAGCGGGACGGTGCGCTGCTCGGGCGGCGTGAGCAGCGTCTCGCCGGTGACCGAATCGGAGATCATCCAGAAGCGCGCGGCGACGCGGACGAAGCGCGTCGCGCTCGGGTTGAACCGGTAATTGTAGCAGTCGGCGCCCATGTACGCGCCGCCGCACAGGAGCCGCGCGGCCTGCTGGGCGTCCACCTCCTCGATGACATCGATCGAGAACTGCTTGACGGGGAAGCTCCACACCTCGACGTCCCAGGTGTGGTCGACGATGAACATGAGCTTCTGTCGCTCGGTCGAGTCGCCGTGGAGCGGCTTTGCTCCGACCGCGAGCAGCCCGGTCATGGCCACGTGCATCGTGGCCGGGTTGAGGTCGCGGCAGGCGGGGTCGACGGGCCTGCCGTAGACGTCGCGCATCGTCCGATCCGCCCGCGTCTCGCAGCGGCGCCCCGAGAAGGTCACCGAGTCGCTGAAGTAGAGCTCGCTCATGAGCGCCTCGATGTCCGCCATGCGGAACAGCACGCAGCCGGTCTCCGCCGCGGCGCACTCGGTCACGGTCGAGCCGGAGAGCTTCACCCGGACGTCGCGGCGCGGCCCGGCCCCCTCGGCGGCGACATAGGCCGACCACCCGTTGCAGTGCCCCCACCAGTACTCCGGATAGACACCCTGGTAGAGCCCATGATGCTGTAGCTCCCAGCGCGTGACCGGGCCGGCCACGACCACCGCCGGCTGGATATAGGGAGGATTGCGCAGGTACGGAGGCCTCCTGAGGTCGTCCATGCTCCACGCGGCGATGCCCCCGAGCCTCTCCATCTGCCCCGGGTGGAAGAGGACATCGTATTTCTCGGCGGGAGAGAGGTTGTCCGGGTCGGAGGTCCGATCGGAGTAGTTCTTGTTGGCCGAGTTCCAGCGATCGGCGATCCCGTTCTGCCGCTGCGGCCACCAGTTCGAGGCGAACGCGGTCGACTGCGCCTCGCCTTCCCGGAGCGTCGAGTTGAGCTGGAGCAGGGAGCCGCGGAGGTCGGGGTGCAGCTGCGAGGGCAGGTTGGCGCCGTCGATCGCCTCGCGGCCGCCGGTTCGAGGGATGAGGAGCTGGTGCGCGCCGCCGAGGATCTGGCCGGTCTCGGGCGAGAAGCCGAGCACATAGGGCAACTCTCCGCCTTCCATGAAGCGGAAGGTCGAGACGTTCAGGCTGCTCTCCGCGACGGCGACGCTCTCTCCCGGCGCCGGGTCGAGCTCCGCACAGCCCTGCACCAGAAGCACCGAGCTCACGACGCTCGCCCATCTCCACGTCTTCATCGCCGAATCCCCCCGGAGACCGACGCCCGCCGATCTCTGGCGCGTGCTCTGCAGAGGGCGCGCCACCGGGCCCGGCGTTAAAGAGCGCAGCCATTGCACGGCGCGGCAGCCGGATCATTTCACCGTGCGCCGATGCGCCAGAGCACGACCTTCACGGTGTCGATGAGGATGGAGATATCGAACCAGAGCGAGAAGCTCTTCATATAGTAGAGATCATACTGGAGCTTCTCCAGCGCGTCCTCGGCGGACGCGCCGTAACGGCAGCGCACCTGTGCGTGTCCCGTCACTCCCGGCTTCACGAAGAGCCGCTGCCGGAAGAAGGGGATTTGCTTCTCCAGAGCGTCGATGAACTCGGGGCGCTCGGGCCGCGGCCCCACCATGCTCATCTCGCCGACCAGCACGTTCCAGAGCTGCGGCAGCTCGTCGAGCCGCGTCTTCCGGATGAACCGCCCGACGCGGGTCACGCGCGGATCGTTCTCGGTGGCCCACGCCGCCCCGTCCTTCTCGGCGTCGGTCCTCATCGAGCGGAACTTGTGGATCCTGAACGGCTTCCCGAGAGCGCCTGTCCGGATCTGCGAATAGAGCGCCGGCCCCCTGGAGTCGAGCTTCACCAGGGCGGCCGTGAGCGCCATCAGCGGCAGCGCGAGGACGAGCCCGGCGGTCGCGCACACGACGTCGAAGATCCGCTTCGCCAAAAGCGTCCGCCGCCGCACGTTGAACCCGTGAGAGAAGATGATCTGGCTCGGCTTCAGCTCGCGCACGCAGATCTTGCCGGTCACCCGTTCGTAGAAATCCATGCCCTCCTCGATCTCGACGCCGCGGAGCTTCAGATCGAGCAGCTCTTCCAGCGGGAAGGCGGCGCGGCGCTCGGACGTCGCCACGATCACCGCCCCGACGCCGCGCTGCTCGACGAGGCGCCGGAGGTCTCGGTACCTCCCCGCGATCTCGACCTCGTCGATCGGCTCCTCGTCGCGGACGAGGCGGCCGGCGAGGCGCAGCCCGAGGACCTGTCCATCCTTCCGGATGAGGGCCGCGCACGAGCGGGCGAGCTCGCCCGAGCCCAGCACGACCGCGAGCTTCGAGAAGCTCTCGCTCCTCATCACCCGATCACACGCCGCGCGCCACGCGGGGAGCACGAGCGCCGCCGCCCCGAGCGACGTCAGGATCACCCGATCGCTGATCTGCGCGTCCGGCACGAGCCAGAACGCGAGCCACAGCACCGCCGCCGCTAGGCCGAGCGCCCGGAACGTCGTCAGGACCAGCGCCCGCGCCCTGGGAGGCTCGGGCCCGTACAGGCCGTGATAATAGAGCGACGCCAGCGCCACCAACGAGATGCTCGCCGTCCGTCCGAAGCGCTCCCCATCGAGCGTGTGCTCCCAGCCCACGAGCACGCCCGGCGCGCAGCACACCAGGAGCGAGAGCAAGCTGGCCTCGACAAACCACACCATGGCCCGGCGCGGCGACCGGAACAGCTCCAGCATCGTCCCTCCACTCGTCGGCCCCGGGCGGTCGCACGTCACGGCGCGTCGCCTCTGACGGGGCACATACGGTTGTAGTTGAACCCACACTAGAGCAGACCGGGGCAGATCGCCAGATGCCTCCGACGAATCTCATTTCACGACGGCGGACTGATCCGCCGCACGCGGGGCCGGGCCCGGCGAAATTGGCGATTTCGCGGCCGGATTGCGCCGATGACGTGCGGGCTGTCGTGGGGAGTCGCGGCACGAGTAACGCCGTCGACGGATTGCATACGTCGAGTCCTTAGCGTCACGTGGACCGAGGCGGAGCCGCTGCGCGCCACCTCAGGGGTGCGCCGCTCGGCGCGCGGTAGTCTCGGCCGCTCTCCGGCGGCTGAGCCGTCGCACGGGTGGGCGCGCCGCTCCCGGTCGGGAGAGCGATTGGCGTGTCGAGGGGGGGTTATCGCGTGTCGCGCGTCGCGCGCGGGCCGGCTTGCGCGGCGCGCGCGGGCTGGGTCTCGCCGGAGGCATCTGGGGTCTCGCCGGAGGCGTCGCCGCCATCGTCGAGCTCGCGGCCTGGCTCGGGCGCCTGCCAGCGGCCCGAGGGCATCCCCTGGATCATCGCGCTGCGGCGCTCGTCATCCCATGCGCCGTCGGGATCGCGGCGGAGCGTCCGGTGTCGATCCGTCGAGAGCGTCCCCGAGATCCCGGCGCTGACGATGCTCCTCAGCGAGCCGCCGGCCTCGCCTGCGCTCGGCGCCGGATCGAGCGCGGCGCGCATGTACTCGAGATCGACGCCGCCGCTCAGCGCGATCCCGCGCCAGAGGGGATAGGAGATCTGCGCGCCGGCGAGCGCCGTGGTCGTGGACAGCGACCCTTCCCTGGAGGGCGCCGGCGCGCCGGGGGTGAGGTGGAGCGGCGGATTGGCGGCGACGGGGGCGCTGCCGGTCGAGAAGCGGGCGACTCCGGTCACGATGAGGTCGCGGGTCGCGCCGCCCCGGGCGGGCCGAAAGCTCGCTTCGAGGGACGCCTCGTGCTGGTGCCCGAATCCGATCCTCGGCCCGAGCGACGTGTAGGCATAGGCGTAGCCCGCTGTCAGCCGATAGCGCTGCTCGACATAGGTGAGCCCGATCCGCGCCGCCGGCGCGATCACCGCGTCGCGCGACGACAGCACGGGCGGCGGGCTCGCGACGGTCACGCCGCCGGCGACGCGCGTCGAGACGTTCCGCGTGAGCTCGTGGGACTCGGAGAGGAGCGCGGCGCCGGCGTGGACGCGGGCCGCGCCGCGCGTGAGATCGGTGTCGAGCAGCGCGTGACGGTACTGGGTGACCTCGTACCGGAGCTCGGGTGTCAGCGTGTCCAGCGCGCCGAGGTCGAACGAGGTGCTCACCTCGGCGCGCCCCGTGTGCGCGTCGATCCCGACCGCGGCAGGGTCGTCGGCCGAGAGCGCGCCCGCCTGCTCGTAGCCGGCGCCGAGGCGCACCGAGGACCGCCGCGACGCCGTGATGGAGAGGGCCGGCCCGGCGGAGAGCGTGTATTGCAGGCGATCGCCGGACAGGAAGGGATCGCGCGCGGCGAGCGCGTCATCGGCGCGCACGCCGAGGCGGGTCGCGAGGTAGCCGGCCGCAGCCATGGAGAGGTCCGCGAGCGGCGAGAGCGCCCAGCCCGCTCCCCCGCCGAGCCGCGCCGAGGCGCTGTCGGAGGGCGTGAGTCGAGCCGAGTCGAGCGAGACCTGAAACACCCGCTCGTAGCTCCCATCGACGCTCAGTCCATAACGCGACACCTGGCCCCGGAGAGAGCCCTCGAGCGAGCCCACGACGCCAGCCATCAGCGCTCCCGAGCCCACGTCCCCGACGTTCGACGCCACGCTCTGCTCCACCGCCGCCCGTGCCGTCACGTCGGAGTCCCACATCGGCAAGACGAACGAGAACACGCGCCCCCTCGCTGTCGAGCGGCAAGCCCCGCGGCACGGAGCGACCCGAATCGGCCGCCCCTCCCCTCCCCGGCAGGCACGCCCGGCGCCCGGAGCGTCCCACGTTCGATGATGTTTGCAACATTACAAATCTGGCCTCGGCATGCGCGTGTCACGGGAGCGCGCCGCGCCGGGCTTGGGCGGCGCTGCCAGGGACGCTCCGGAGAGCGGGCCAGGTCGTGCGAGGCGCGCGCTCGCGGTGTGGACGTGCGCCGACAGGGCAGGACGTACCTCGGAGTCCATCGCTGCCCCGCTGAGGGCGGACCGATGGAATGTAACAAATGTTACATCATGAAGCCTGGCGTGAACGTGGGTATGAAGGAGGCGGGCTGGCCGAGGCAGCCGCGCGTCCTCTGGGTGACGCGCATCTTTCCGAACCGGGTTGAGCCGCTGTCGTGCGCATTCCAGCGGCAGCAGCTCGCGGCGCTGTCACGCCGCTGTGCGGTGGAGGTGCTCGCGGCGATCCCGTACCACCCGGGCGTATCGCTCCTGGGCGAGCGCACGCGTCCGGGCCGGCTGGTGGCGGTGCCCGCGCGCGACGAGATCGATGGCGTCCCGGTGGTCCACGCGCGCGCGCCGTACCTCCCGGGGGCGGGTCGGGTGCTGGCGCCCGTGAACGCGCCGCTCTACCTGGCGGGGCTCCTGCCGCACGTCCCGCGGCTGCGGGGGCGGTTCGACGTCGTGCTGGGGGCGTGGCTCTACCCCGACGCCTGCGCCGCGGCGCTGCTCGCCCGGATGCTCGGCCTCCCTTACGCTGTGAAGGCCCACGGCACGGACGTGAACGTCGTGGCGCGCTGGCGCTCGGTGCGGCCGCTCGTCGGCAGCGCGCTCCGGTCCGCCGCCTGCGCGATCGGCGTGAGCCGGCCGATGGTCGAGGCGCTCGTGGCGCTCGGCGCGCCGAAGGAACGCGCGGTCCTCGTCCGCAACGGGGTCGACCGCGCGCTCTTCCGCCCTGCCGACCGGCGCGCGGCCCGGCGCGAGCTCGGGCTCCCGGCGTACGGGCGCATCGTCACCTTCGTCGGGCACGTCAGCCGGGAGAAAGGGATCCACGAGCTGCTGCGCGCGTTCGAGGCGCTCGGCAGCGACGGAAGCGAGCCTGTCCATCTCGTGATCGTCGGCGACGGCCCGGAGCGGGCTGCGGTCGAGCAGGCCGCCGCGCGGCGCGATCGCGAGCGCGCGCCGGCCGATCTGCTCGAGGGGCGCGGCCGGATCATCGCCGTCGGGGCGCGGCCGCTCTCCGCGGTTGCCCGCCACATGGCCGCGACGGATCTGCTGGTGCTTCCGAGCTGGGCGGAGGGAACCCCGAACGTCGTGCTCGAGGCGCTCGCGGCCGCGCGTCCTGTGGTGGCCACGCGCGTCGGGGGCATCCCGGACGTGGTGACGCCGGGGCGCACCGGCTTGCTCGTCCCGCCGCGCGATGCGGGGGCGCTCGGCCGGGCGCTCCGCGAGGCGCTCGCGCGCGCCTGGGACGAGGACGCGTTCGCCGAGGCGGCGCCGCCGTCGTGGGAGGAGAGCGCCGAGGCGCTGCGGCGGCTGCTCGCGCGGGCGGCGTTCGGGGACGACGGGCGGGCCGCCGCGTAGCTCTACTGCGGGAAGTTGCCCCGGATCAGCAGAAAAACCGCCAAGCCGCCAAGGACGCCAAGGGGAGAGGGGAAAAGGGGCCGTCCGGGCATCCCCCCTATTCCCCGGTTTTGTTGGCGCCCTTGGCGGCTTGGCGGTTCGCTTCCCCGGCCGACTTCCCGCAGCAGAGCCAAGGGCCGATCACCACGAGATCGACCAGGTGCACCGCGGCGCGCCGCGGTGCCTGCAGGACGTATGCTCGACCGAGCTGCGCCGGCTGCCGAGGAGCGCGAGGCCCGCCTCGACCCAGCCCGAGATGCCATGGCTGCACATGTAGAGCGGCAGACCGCCGCCCGAGAGGGTGGCCCTCCCCGCGGCGTCGCTGATGGCCGTCGCGCTGAAGTCGCCGTACCTGAAATAGGTCTTGTACACTAGGCCGAAGCGCTTGAAGAGTACCGACGGCGAGCCCACCGCCGCCATCGTCTTGTAGGTCGTCGTCAGGTCCTTCCGGGCGATCTCCGCGCCGAAGAAGCGCATCTTCTCCATCCTGCCGCCGAAGAGCCCATGCAGGAGCGCGCAGTCGATCTCGAGGAGCGGCGCCATGTCGTGCCAGGCCAGCGGCATCGGCGGATCGTCGATGTAGCGGGCCGCCTGCGGCGAGAGCTGGCGGCTCAGATCCGCCACGACCCGCTCGCCATAGCTCTGCCTCAGGGCCTCGGCGCGGGAGCTGATCAGGGTGCCCTTCACGAGGTTCCCCTCGCGGAGGATCCGAGGATCGCCAAGGAACTGGGAGGAGTCTGGCGTCGGCATACTGCGGAGCGCTCCTATCTTCGCCGAGTATAGCGACAGATCCGCGCGGAGGTGTGGCGGATTCGCGTCATGTGCCCTCGGTCCGCCGTGCGCGTGTCCTCCGAGGTTCCGAGGTGTCCGCGCCTTCCGGGGCCGCGGAGGGGCGCGGAGGCGAGGGCTCACCCCGCTCGATATTTCGATTGCGCTCGCTATTTCTACGTCGCTCTACGCCGCTCTACGTCGCCGCCGTCCTGCCCCACGATGCGCGAGCGCCACCTCATCCGGGATGGCGTCTCCTTATCAGATGAATGGTATGCAACATTACCACCGACGCGAGGTGCGCAGCGCCGTCCTCCGCCGCTCGACCACAGGGATGATGCGCGCGTCTCGGCCCGAGGGCTGATGAGGTCGCCGCGCGCGAGCCGCTCGGCGGCGCCGTCGATGTTGGCCATGTGACACGGACGCGCACTGCTCCTTCCTTGGCGACGCGCGGCGCGCACGCAGATACTCGGCACGACGCGTGCTGTTCAGCGTGGGTCAACGCTGGCCGGCGCGGCTGTTCGCGCCCAGCGATACCGAGAACCAGCATGCGACCGATTCACCACATCCTCACCGCCGCGGTGCTCTCTCTGGGCCTTGTCGGGGCGCAGGGGCGCGCCGCCGCGCAGCCTGTCGCCGGTCACCCGCGACTCTGGCTCACGAACGAACACCTCCCCAGGCTGCGCGGGTGGGCCGCGGACGGCCGAAACCGCATGTACACGGAAGCCATGGTGCCCGCGCTTCGGGGCGCGATCGCAGCTTACGAAGGCCGGTTCTATCCGAATGGCCGGCCAAACCCGACGTGGCCGGACGGCGGCACCAACGCCTACGAGCAGTATCCGACCGAGGCGTATGCCGAGTTTTTCGCGTTCATGTCGCTCATCGATCCCGACGCAGCGGCCCGCCCCACCCACGCTGTCAGGGCGCGCAACCTCCTGATGCATGCCATCGAGGAGGCGAGCAAGGGCAGGGCCGACGGCCAGCCCTTCCGGCGCCCGGGGTTCGCGACCGGCGACCGCTCGCGCTGGTGGGGTGAAGGCTTCCCGCTGACGGTCGACTGGATCTACGGCGCGACCGACAGCGGCGGCCGTCCGGTGCTCTCCGCCGGGGACAAGGCCAAGATACGGCAGGTCTTTCTCAGGTGGATTGACGACAACCTCCACGCCTCGACGGCGGGCAACGAGCACCCCCACCCGGTCGGCGTCATGAACGATCCCGCGCTCCTCCGCGATCCGCTCCAGCTCAGGTGGGCTGCGAACAATTACTATCTCGGCCATCTGCGCAGCGTCACGCTGATGTCGCTCTCGATGGACGACGCGGACGACCCTCCGCTCGATCCGAGCGCGCCGGCGGGGGCGCTCGGCAACACGCTGCGCAGCTACCGCGCGGACGCGACCGGGGCGTGGCTCTACCAGGCATTCGCCATCTTCGAGGCCTCCGAGACCGCGGCCAAGCAGCTCGGGGTCCCGTCCGACGGGCTCGGCGTGGCCAGCGGCGGCATGCCCGTGGAGGGCTTTCTCTACGGCAGCGGCGGCGTCGCGACCCTCCACCAGGCGCTGCTCGGGCTCTATACGGCCGGCTACGGCGCCCAGGCGCAGTCAGGACCTCAGATCGGGCTGCTGCGCAGCGGAACCTGGGACCGCTTCACGGACGGGTTCCTGCACTCGATCGCGCCGGGCCCGATCTCCTACCCGTCGAGGAGCGACCTCGGGCCGGTCTACGAGGTGGCGAACTACGGCGACACGCTGCAGGGCTGGGTCGAGCCGCGCTTCGCGGAGCTGTTCGGCTCGCTGGGCGTCTACGACCAGCTCACGGGCAACACCGCGCGCTTGCAGAGGTCGCGCTGGATCGTGGCCAACACGATCGCGGGCGGCGCGCCCGAGCTCTACGCGCGCACGTCCAAGATCTGGGGCTCACCCGCCCCGAGCCGGGCGATCCTGAGCTTCATGCTCTTCGACCCGGCCGCGCCGCTCCCGCCGGATCCTCGCTCGGCGATGCCCACCGCCTTCTTCGAGCGGGCGCCGGGGCGCGGCTCCCTCCGCGCGCGCTCGGACTGGACGGCGGGCGCGACGTGGTTCACCTGGCGGTGCGGCTGGGTCACCATCAACCACCAGATCGGCGATTGCAATCAGATCGAGCTCTACCGGAAGGGAGAGTGGCTGACGAAGGAGCACACGAGTTACTCGAACAACCTGATCGGGTCCACGACCGATTACCACAACACCCTCTCCCTGCAGAACGACAAGCCGTCGAACATTCGCTGGTTCGAGAAGGAGATCGTCGCGCGAGGCGGCCAGTGGCGCGAGGGGCGCGCCGCCGGCGATCCGATCACCCGCATGACCCGGGGCGCCGGCTACGTGTTCGCCGAGGGGATAGCGACGGATCTGTACAACACCCGCGAGAACGTCTGGGCGCCGACGGACGCCGCCCGCGACATGGTCCACGCGAGCCGGTCGGTCGTCTGGCTGCAGCCGGATCACGTGGTCCTCTACGACCGCGCGACGTCGCGCACCGCCGGCCGGTTCAAGCGGTTCAACCTGATGACCACCTCGGCGCCGCGGATCGCCGGCCGGACGGCCAGCTCCGTGACCCCGCGGGGGCAGACGCTGTTCATCCAGAGCCTCTTGCCGCGGAACGGCCGCATGACGGCCGTGCCGATCGAGAACGTCGACAAGCCGGCGGCCATGGAGCCGACGACCCACCGCCTCGTCGTGGAGGATCCGACCGCTCCGACGGACGTCCGCTTCCTGCACGTGCTCCAAGGGGCCGACGCGGGCGCGGCGGTGGATACGGCGACGCGGATCGACAGCGCGCAGGGCTCCGGGTTCGACGGCGCGCTCGTGGCAGGCACGGTCGTCCTCTTCCGCTCGGATCTGCGCTCGGACCCGCAACCGAGCTCGGCGCCGCTGTCCTATCAGGTGCCTCGCGCGACGCGCAGGCATGTGATCACCGGCCTCCTGCCGAAGACCGGCTACGACGTGGCCGTCGTCTCCCGGGAGCCGGAGCTCGCGATGCGCATCACGCCGGGCGGGCGCACCACGACGGACGACGCGGGCGTGCTCTCGTTCGACACGCCGTAGCGCGCGGCGCGCTGCGGCCGCGCGGACGGCGCCGGGGCGATGAACAGCCCGGCGCCCCCTTCAGGGCTTCGGGGCGAAGGCCCGGTCGAGCTCCTCCTTTCCGAACACCGGCGCCCACGGCAGGAGCTCGTACTGCGCCAGCCCCTTCTCCGTGAAGGGATCGCCGTCCCGGATCCGATCCAGCGTCGCCCCGGCCGCCTCGTCGGGCACCCGGAGCAGGAGCGCGCCGCCGTAGCGGGGATCGAGCGGCCCTGACGCGAGCACGAGTCCCTGCTCGATGAGCCCCTTCAGATAGGCGCGGTGGGCGTCGACGGCCGGGAGCACCTCGTCGAGCGGTCGCCTGTAACGAATGATCGCAATCGCGTACATGATGTCGTGAGTCCTCGCGCCGCAATCTACCAGAGCACAGCGCGCCCGGCCGGAGAGTCTGTTCGCGCCAGGGCGCCCTCCGGCCGAGCCTCCGGCGGCAATCGCGCGGTCCCCCTTTCCCTTCGCGCGTCCGTCTGGCAGTGTGCGCGCCCTCCGCTGGAGACACCTGTATGGCGAGACCCCCGAAAGCAGCACCTGCTCCCGTTCTCCCGTCCTCGCCGGCCGCCGCGCTCGCTGCGTACGGCCGCGTTGAGCCGAAGCTCCTCGAGCTCGGCCCCGACGATCTCGTGACCGTCTACGTCGAGGTCCCCAGGGCCGTGAGCTCCGTGCTCTCCGCCCTGCCCCACCTGCGCGAGCTCCGCGACGAGATCGTCCGGGATCTACCGAACCACCCGATCGCGATGCTGGACGAGCTCGAGGACTACGCCCTCGCGGCCTGGTACGCCGATCTGCTCTACAGCACGCCCGCGAGCGAGCTCGACACGAAGAAGCTCACCGAAGAGGCCGGCACGCTGCGCGAGGCGCTCCTCGTCGCCGCCGAGGCGCTCGGTCACAGGAACCTGCTCGACAAGCAGCGCGTCGCCGATATCCGCAAGGGCAAGGGGCACGCGGATCTCGCGAGCGATCTCATCGCCCTGGCCGAGCTCTTCCGCGGCTCCTGGGACAAGGTCCGCGCCAAGACGGCGGTCGAGGACGAGGAGCTCGAGCGCGCCGCGGATCTCGGCGTGCGCCTCCTCGCCGCGCTCGCCGCGAAGCCCGGCAAGGGCACGTCCGCGGCGCCGAAGATCACCGACGCCGGCGATCGCCGCGCCCGCGCGATCTCGCTGGTCGCGAAGGCGTACGAGGAGTGCCGCCGCGCCGTCGCGTACCTGCGCTGGCACGAGGGCGGCGACGGCGATCTCGCCCCGTCGCTGCTGCAGAAGCCGCGCGGCCGACGCCCGAACGCCGAGAAGGCCGCGGCGGCCGCGAGCAGCGCCTCGTCCGAGGCGCCGGCCAAGGCGCCCGACGAGGAGGCGTCCGCGGCAGAGGGCGGCGAGCTCTCGGCCCCCGAGCCGGCGAACGACGCCGCGCCGGTCGTGAGCGCCTGATCGTCCGGGCCTCGCGGACTCGAAGCGAGCGCGCAGCAGCGACGGGGCGCGGGCAGCGCGGAGGCTCCTCTGGGCCTCCGGCCGCTCCGCGCCCTCCCCTGCGTCGACGCGCCTGGACGACCTCGATCTGCCGGCCTCGAGCTCCGGCTACCGGCTCCGGCTCGACTCCTCGATGAGCTCGACCTTGTAGCCGTCCGGATCCTCGACGAACGCGATCACGGTCTTGCCGTGCTTCATCGGGCCCGGCTCGCGCGTGATCTTCCCGCCCGCCGCCCGGATGCGGTCGCAGGCCCCGCGGATGTCGTCGACCCCGAGCGCGATGTGCCCGTACGCCGTGCCGAGCTCGTACTTGTCCACGCCCCAGTTGTACGTGAGCTCGAGCTCGGCGTGCTCGGGGTTCTTCCCGTAGCCGAGGAAGCAGAGCGTGAACTTGCCCTCCGGGTAGTCCTGCCGCGACAGGAGCTCCATCCCGAGCACGTCCCTGTAGAAGCCGATCGAGCGCTCGAGATCGCCGACCCGAAGCATCGTGTGCAAGATCCTCATGCCGATTCCCGTCTCCTTCTCCGGCCCTGGCGCCAGCGCGGCGCTCAGCCGTAACGCACCGAGATGAGCTCCATCTCCGCCTCGCCCGCCGGGCGGCGCACCGTGATCACGTCCCCCGCGCGCTTGCCGAGGAGCGATCGACCGACCGGAGAGCGCCAGCTGATGCGCCCTGCCGCGCTGTCGATCTCGTCCTCGCCCACGATCTGGTACGTGCGGCGCGCGCCGTCCTCGTCCTCGATCTCGACCGTCGCGCCGAAGAAGACCTTGTCTCCGCGCTGCTCGGACGGATCGACCACGACGGCCTTCTCCAGCCGCTTGGTCAGGTAGTGCATCCGCCGGTCGATCTCGCGCAGCTTCTTCTTGCCGTAGATGTACTCGGCGTTCTCGGAGCGGTCGCCCTGCGCCGCCGCGTCGGCGACCTCCTGGACGATGCGAGGCCGCTCCACGGAGCGGAGCCGCGCGAGCTCTTCGGACAGCCTCCTGGCCCCGCTGGGCGTGATGTAAGCCGGGTCGGACATGGTCGAGCGCGAGCGAGCCTACGCCGCGCCGCTCGCCAGTTCAACGCCATGGCTCCCGGCGTCGAAGCCCCGCCGAGGACCCGCCGTAGATGCCCCGATCTTCACGGATCTCCACGAGATTCTCCACATGTTGCGGACGGTTGTTGACGCGCCGCGGCGACATGCTAGGCGAATGCAGAACTGTGCCGCAGCTGCGCGGAAGACCGGGAAGGGAACCGGCTGCCAGCGCCTCCCTGCCGCGGCAACGAGGAGGTCTCCCATGTCGAACGCTCAAACCCAACAGAACCGTTACAAGGCCGACCTCCGCGAGATCCGCTTCCTCCTCTTCGAGCAATTCCGCCTGGACGAGC
Organism: Sorangium sp. So ce693; assembly: GCF_051521375.1. NCBI lineage: Bacteria > Pseudomonadati > Myxococcota > Polyangiales > Polyangiaceae > Sorangium > Sorangium sp. So ce693. The sequence continues at coordinate 5,440,917 of NZ_CP150347.1, read as the reverse complement.
TGCTCGGCAGCGCGCCCTACGACGCGTGGGGGCGCGACGAGGTCGGGATGGTCGTCGACGAGGCGTACAAGTTCGCGTGCGATGTCTTCGGCCCGCTCAACGCGGTCGGCGATCGGGTCGGCTGTCGCATCGAGGGGGGGCAGGTCAAGACCCCGCCGGGGTTCAAGGACGCGTGGGACAAGCTGTATGAGGCCGGGTGGAAGTCGGTCTCGGTCTCGCCCGCGTACGACGGCCAGGGCGGTCCCTTCACGCTCTACACGGTGGTGGAGGAGTTCCTCTGCGGCGCCAACGCGGCGCTCAACATGTATCCCGGGCTGACGTACGGCGCGGCCGAGGTGATCGAGCACTTCGGGACGCCGAGGCAGCGCGACCTCTTCTTGAAGCGGATGTACGGCGGGCAGTGGAGCGGGACGATGTGCCTGACCGAGCCCCAGGCCGGGTCGGACGTCGGCTCGTCGCGGACGAGCGCGGTGAAGCAGAAGGACGGCAAGTACCTCATCCGCGGCACGAAGATCTTCATCTCCGGCGGCGATCAGGACCTCACCGAGAACGTCGTGCACCTCGTGCTCGCCCGCGTCGAGGGCGCGCCCCCCGGCACGAAGGGGCTCAGCCTCTTCGTCGTGCCCAAGATCCGGGTGAACGACGACGGCTCGCTCGGCGGGTCGAACGACGTCGTCGTCGGCAACATCGAGCACAAGATGGGCATCAACGGGTCGTCGACGTGCGTGCTCAACTTCGGCGAGAGCGACGCGTGCCTCGGGGAGCTCGTCGGCACCGTCGAGCACCAGGGCATGCCGCAGATGTTCCGGATGATGAACGGCGCGCGCATCTCCGTGGGCCTGCAGGGCGTGTCGGTCGCGTCCTCGGCGTACCTGAACGCGCTCGAGTACGCGAAGGATCGCAAGCAGGGCTCGTCGATCCTCCAGTGGAAGGACGCGACCGCGCCGCGCGTGCCGGTCATCGATCACCCGGACGTGCGGCGGATGCTGCTCGACATGAAGAGCCGCGTGGAGGGCATCCGCGCGCTCATCATCAAGCTCGCGCGCCACCAGGACGCCGTCGCCGTCTACCAGGGCAAGGACGACCGCGCGGCCGCCTACAACCAGGGCCAGGTCGACCTGCTCGTGCCGCTCGTGAAGGCCTACTCGTCCGACCAGGCGTTCCGCGTCTGCGAGACGGCGATCCAGACCTTCGGCGGCGCCGGGTACACGAAGGATTACCCGGTCGAGCAGTACTGCCGCGACGCGAAGGTCTTCTCGATCTACGAGGGCACGAACCACATCCAGGCGATGGACCTGGTCGGGCGGAAGCTCGGCCAGGGCGGCGGGGTCAACCTGCAGGCCTTCCTGAACGACGTGGCCGAGTTCGTGAAGGCCAACGAGAAGCACCCCGTCCTCGCCGCGAGCATCAAGGAGCTCCGCGAGGCGCACGAGGCCGTCGCCGGCACCGCGATGCGGCTGCTCTCGTGGTTCCAGATGGGCAAGATGCCGATGGTGCCGCTCGCGGCGAACCGCTTCCTCGAGATGATGAGCGAGCTCGCGATCGGCTGGCTCCTGCTCGACGGCGCGGTCATCGCGCTCAAGGCGATGGAGGGCCTCCCGGCCGGCGACGCCGGCGCGAAGGACCGCGCCTTCTACGAGGGCAAGAAGCACGCTGCCCTCTACTTCGCGGCCAACGTGCTGCCGCACGCGAAGCTCTCCGCCGAGATCCTCGGGCGCGAGGACTCGTCCGCGCTCGACATCCCGGCCGACGCGTTCGCGACCGTCTGACCCCCCTCCCCGCGCCGGCCCCGCCTCCGGGCGGGGGCCCGGCCGCGCGGCGCGGGCTCACTCGGGGACGGTGAGCCGCTCCGCCAGGTCCCGGACGGGCACGGGCATCGTCGGGTCGCGCGAGACGGCCATGATCTCGGCGCGGAGCGCGCGCACCTCCGTCAACCGGAGCCACGAGAGCGCGAGCCGCGTCATGCTCGGCAGGCCCCTCGCGAGCACCGCGCGGACGACGTCCGCCGCGGGGAACGAGAAGGCCACCTCCTCGGGGGGCAGGCCCGCGGCCGTCGCCGCCGCCTCGATGCTCGCGTCGAAGTCGTCCCGCTTCGTTTCCAGCACCTCGAAGAAGGCCCGCCCGCGCTCCGGCGCGATGACCTGAGCCGCCCCGCCGCCTTCGGGCGCGAAGATCCAGGCGCCCGAGCCGTCCAGCCCCACCCGGGCGCCGGACTCCAGCGTGACGAGCGGCAGGAAGCGACCGCCTTCGATCGGCTCGCCGCCGCCGCCCTCGATCAGCTCGCGCACGAGGTCCCTCAGGTTCGCGCTCATGGGCGGATGTTCGCACGGAATACCCGGCGATGGGCAACTGGGCCGACGCGCCCTGCGCCGGCAGGCGCGGGGCGGTTGCGCGCTCACGCACTCCCCACCTGGGCGTCCCCTCCCCCATCCGGGCTGCGCCCCCCGGCGAACGCGTACGTGACGGGGCAGGCGTGGCGATCGCGCCTGGCGGCACGCGCAGGTCGCTTTGCTTGGAAAACGCGCAGGGCTGACCGGAATAAGAATAGTATGAGGATTCGATTCAAGGTTGATGCACGGGTATTGGGGTTCATTCCGGTCGCGATGGCGCTGAGCGGCTGCTTCGAGGAGCCAGCAAATATCATCGGGATCGGGGACATCGAAGACGAGCTGTCCGACGAGGCCTGCACTCCGAGCAAGCACGAGACGGTCCCCTCGGACTGCGGGGTGTGGGTCTCGAGCACCCTGGGGCACGACAGCAACGCGGGGACCTCGACGGCGCCCCTGAAGACGATCTCGAAGGCGCTCCAGCTCTCCCCGGACAGGGGAAGGCGCATCTATATATGCGCCCAGACATTCGATGAGGCGGTGATCGTGCCGGGAGGACACGCGCTCTTCGGCGGGCTCGACTGCGACAACCGCTGGCGCTGGACAGGCGACAAGCAGAAGACCACCCTCACCGCTCCCGAGGGCGAGACGCCGCTCTCGTTCGACAACGGCGAAGGCGTGGCGGTGATCGAGGATCTCCACGTGATCGCGCGCTCGATCCCGGCGACCCACACCGAGCTGGCAGGCAGATCGGCGATCGCCGCGAACAGCTCCGGGGTCCCCGTCGATTTCACGCGGTGCATCCTCGAGGCGGGCGACGGGGCGCCGGGGGCGAGCAACGGGGCGTTCGTGGACGGCGCTGCCGCGAAGGGGATGATCGGCAACTTTGGCAACGCCGCGTGCTCGGCCGCGACGGTCTCCGGCGGACTCCCCGTGAACAACAGCTGCGGTACGCCCGACGATCGGTCGGACGACTCGCGCGGTGGCACGGGAGGGACGGGTGGCTTGACCTCCGGGGGGGATGGAACCAGCGGGGTTCCGACCGATGTGATGAACGGCGGCAAGGGCGAGACCAGCACCCGGCGCTGCACCGCGGGGCAGGATGGCGCGGACGGGGTCGACGGGAGTCCGGGCGCCGGTGCGACCGGCTTCGGTGATCTGTTCCTGGATGGGTATACCGGTCCGCTCGCGGGCGACGGGACGCCGGGCAGGCGGGGCCAGGGCGGCGGAGGAGGCGGCGGCGCGAAGGGCGGCACCGGCGCGCTGATGTGTCCTTTCGAGGCCTCTGCGGCCGGCGCCGGCGGCGGCGCCGGAGGCGCAGGCGGGTGCGGGGGGCTCGGTGGCCGCGGCGGAGGCGCAGGCGGGGTGAGCATCGCCCTCTTCGTGGGGAGCGCGGTCGTCGACCTGAACGACGTGGTCCTGAAGACCGGCCGCGGCGGCAATGGCGGTGCTGGGGGCGAGGGCCAGCCGGGCGGCGAGGGCGGCGACCACGGGGCAGCCGGGACCCGAGGCGAGGCCACGGGGCTGAACGCCGCCTGCCCTGGCGGTCGCGGTGGCCGGGGCGGTCATGGTGGCCGCGGCGGCGGCGGGCTCGGCGGCCACTCGATCGCCGTCGCATACGCGGGCTTCAAGCCTTCGCTCACGAACACGACCATCGAGATCGGTGAGGCCGGGATCGGAGGGCGCGGGGCCAGCCGGGCGTATGACGGAGCCGACGGCGTGGCGGCGGAGATCTACGATATCGAGCAGTAAATCCGGCAGTAACGCGGCGTGAGGCCCGCGCTAACCCGGCGCCGCCGGCGCGGGCCAGCTCCGATCCTCCTGCATGCAGCGGAGCTGCGTCACGCGCCTTCCCTCCGCGGTGGTCACCACGATCTCCCGGACGGGCGTGTCGCGCCGCGCGCGTCGGCTCAGCTTCTCGACCACCAGGAAGCCCTCCCGCGCGCCCGCGAGGCGGAGGAACTCGTCGAACACCGCGATGTGCGCGCCGCGCGCGCCATCGTCGGCCGTCGCGATGCGCCGCTGGGTGGCGACGCCGATCGCCAGCGCGCCGCCGCGGGCCCGCACGACCATCGCAGGATCGAGCCCGCGCTGGCTCTCGTCAGGCACGGTCCAGATCTCCGCGACCCCCGCCTCGGCGAGGCGCCGCTTCATGTAGTAGAAGGCAGACTGGAGCGTGTTGTTCCGGTACGGGATCGCCTTCGACTCCATCGGATCGACGTGGTTCCGCCAGAACGCGATCAGCGCGCGCGCCCACCGCCCGCCGTCGAGCCGGCGATCCTCGAACGGCCAGTCCTCCGCCATCGCCTGCGCGCACACGCCGAGCAGCGCCTGCTCGTCGATCCCGCGCGTCGCCAGGCAGGGCGCGCAGTGCATATAGGCCGTGCCCCGCTCGAGCAGCGCGCCGCACATCGAGCAGACGTCGTTGCCATAGCCGGGGCCCATGTACCGGAGCCAGCTGGCGCTGAGCTCCTTGTGCGCCGCGCGGCGCTCCTCGTTCCGCTCGATCTCCCGCAATCCGTCCCGGAGGGCCTTCAAGGCCGCGCGCCGCTCGTCATCTCGCTGCTTCATCCGCTGCCCTCCAGCGTGAGCCCGTCCGCGCCGGCTCGGGCAATGTAACGCCCGAGCCTCCGCCACGCTTCGCAAGGAGGAGGGATCCGCCCGTGCGCGATCCTGCACACCAGCCCGTCGAGCGCGCCGCCGTGGTTATTGACACTGACTTTCATTTACGGCTACGGTTCCGGGCGACGACATGTCACGATTTGCCCTGTTTCTCGCGCTCCCGCTGGTCTTCAACATGGGTTGCGGTTCGGAGCCCGCCCCCGACGATCCTCTGGCTGGCATCGAGCTGATCGGCGATGACCTCACCGACGTCCCGCTGCACGACGCTTCTGCGGAGCAGGTGGCTCGGTTCAAGGACGGCGACGCGCTCTTCGATTTCGTCTTTCGCGAGCGCGACGGCCTCGGGCCGCTCTACATCCGCGCGGCGTGCGCCGGCTGCCACGACGGCGCCTCGCGCGGCCCGGGCGCGGTCCAGAAGATGGCGCTCGTCGAGGACGACGGCGTGACGCCGGCGGCGGATCAGGGGGGGCTCCCCTACGGCCACACGTTGCGGCCCTACGCCGTCGGGGGGGCGACGACGCTCTCGGAGCCCGAGAGCGAGGCGACGATCAAGGTCTCGAAGCGCCTCGGCCCGCCGGTGTTCGGGCGCGGCTACATGGAGGCGGTCGACGACGCCGAGATCGAGCGGGTCGCGGCCGAGCAGGCCGCGCGCGGCGATGCCATCCACGGGCGCATCAACCGCGTGGTGTTCCACTCGAAGAAGAGCGGGGACGAGTCGTTCAGCGCCTTCGTCGAGGGCGACGAGAACCTCATCGGCCGCTTCGGGTTCAAGGCGCGCGTCGCCACGCTCGACGACTTCACGGCCGACGCGTACCAGGGCGACATGGGCATCACCTCGCCGCTCCGGCCGGACGAGCTGGCGAACCCCGACGGGCTCACGGACGACGCCAAGCCGGGCGAGGACGTGGTCCTCGACACGGTGAACGCCGTCGCCGACTACATGCGCTTGCTCGAGATCCCGAGGCGCGCGCCCGCCGACGCGCGCGGCCAGGCGCTCTTCGTCGAGGCCGACTGCGCCGCTTGCCATGTCCCCTCGCTGAGGACGCGCGCCGACTACCCGATCGCGCAGCTCGCGGACATCGACGCTCCCGTCTACACGGATTTCCTCCTGCACGACCTCAGCCCCGATCTCGCCGACGGGCTGGCCGACGAGTCGGCCAGCTCCGTCGCCTGGCGGACGGCGCCGCTCATCGGCGTGCGCCACAGCACCGCGTACCTCCACGACGGCCGCGCCAGGACCATCGAGCAGGCCATCTTGCTCCACGACGGCCCCGGCTCGGAGGCCGCGGCTTCGGTCGCCGCGTTCCGCGCGCTCTCCTACGAGGATCGCGGGGCACTCATCGACTTCGTGCGCTCGCTCTGATCGACGTCCACCGCGACGCACGCGCACCAATCCACATCGCGCGCTCGCCCCGCGCGAGCGGTGACAAGGAGCTCGAACATCATGCACATCCCCGCCCGCTTGCGGTCCGGTCTGGCCATCGCCGCCGCCGCCCTCTCGCTTCCTGCGTGTGGAAGCGACAACGAGACGCTGCTCACCGACGCGGAGTACGAGCAGCAGGCCGTGTCCGACGTGAAGACCTTCATCCAGGGCAACATCGACCAGTTCGCCGCCGCCACGGCCGCGCTTCAGGCGGCCGCGCCCGCGCCAGATGCCGACGGGTGGAGCGCGACGAGCGACAAGGAGGCCGTCGATGCCATGAAGGCCGAGTGGAAGAAGGCACGGCAAGCCTACGAGAGCATCGAAGGAGCCATCGCGGTCGTCTTTCCGGATCTCGACTACTCGACGGACGCCCGCTACGACGCGTTCATCGAGGTCCAGGCCGACGACGACCTCTTCGACGGTGAGGGGGTGACCGGCGTGCACGCCATCGAGCGCATCCTCTGGGCCGACGCGATCCCGGAGCCCGTCCTCGCCTTCGAGTCCGAGCTCGACAACTACAGCGAGGCCGCCTTCCCTGCCACCGAGGCCGAGGCCGCCTCGTTCAAGGACGAGCTCTGCGCGCGCCTCGCGGCCGACGCGGCGAAGATGCAATCGGATTTCCGCTCGCTCGCGCTCGACGCGCCGTCCGCCTACCGCGGGGTCATCGCCTCGATCGCGGAGCAGGTGGAGAAGACCAGCAAGGCGGCGACCGGAGAGGAGGAGTCGCGCTACGCCCAGTACACGCTCGCCGACATGCGCGCGAACATCGCGGCCGGCGTGGCGACCTACGAGGCCTTCCAGCCGTGGATCCTGACCAAGGGCGCCGAAGGCGCGGAGGTCGACAAGGCGGTGCTCGACGGCTTCGAGCGGCTGTCGAGCGCGTACGACGCGATCGAAGGCGACGCGCTGCCGCCGCTTCCGGAGGGGTGGAGCGAGGCGGAGCCGACCGACGAGCAGCTCGCGACGCCGTTCGGGAGGCTGTTCTCGCTCGTGGAGCACGAGAGCGACGACGCGACCCCGGGCACGCTCGCCAGCGACATGACGAGGTCCGCCGATCTGCTCCGGCTCAAGACGCTCCCGTAGAGCAGGGCGCATCGTCGTGCGCTGCGGGCTCATCCCCGTCGTTCGGCTCGTCGAGGCCTACCTTCGCGCGCCTCACTCGCTTGCTTGGCGGCTGAGCCCGGTTCACACAAGCGTGCATCCCGCTCTGGCGCGGCGCTGTCAGCCGCGTCAGCCGCCGGCGTTCCACCGCACGAGCACGCACGTGACGTTGTCGGGGCCGCCGTGCTGGTTGGCGCGATCGATGAGGGACCGCGCCGTCGCGGCGAGGTCGCTCTCCTGGGCGAGCAGCTCGGCGATCTCCGGCTCGGAGACCGGGCCTGAGAGCCCGTCGGAGCAGATCAGCAGGAGATCTCCGGCCTCGGGCCGCTCGACGCGCGTGGCCACGTCGACGGTCTTCCCCATCCCGAGCGCGCGCGTCACGACGTTGCGGGCGAGCAGAGGATCCACATCGTCCGGCAGCTGCTCGCCGCTGTGCAGGTGCTCGTTCCAGAGCGAGTGATCCTCGGTCAGCCGCTCTAGCCTGTGCTTTCGGTAGCGGTAGACGCGGCTGTCGCCGACGTGCGCGATGCACGCCGAGCTCCCGTCGACGTAGACGCCCGCGAACGTCGTCCCCATGCCGTAGCAGAGCGGGTCGCGCTGCCCGACCTCGAAGATGCGCTCGTTGGCGCGCCAGATGGACGAGACCAGGCGCAGCTCGAGGGGCGTCACCTCCTCGTCGTACCCCGTCGGCTGGGTGATCTCGCCCTCGCCGTCCTTGCAGTACGAGCGCACGATGTCGACCGCCATCCGCGACGCGACCTCCCCACCGGCGGCGCCGCCGATGCCGTCCGCGACGACGAAGAGGCCGAGATCCAGATCGACCGCGAAGCTGTCCTCGTTGTGCTCGCGCTGGTGGCCAACGTCGCTTTCACCGGCGGCTTCGATATGGAGCGGGGGGTTCACAGAGCTTCCTCGTCAGCGGGACGCGTGTCGATGCCCGGAGCATCCAGCGGCGGGACGCCTCGCGCAAGTCAGGAAGGCGCTCAATTCGGGCGAAGAGCGCCGGCCTGCTTGGGCGCGTGCGTCATCCGCGTCACGCGCGTCACGTGCGCAGCGCAGCGGTCGCGGGCGACTGGAGAGCCGGATGGGCGTCGTGCGGCTCGCTGCGCTGCCCGGCAGGGGGCGGTACGCTGGCCGCAAGGGCCTCGAAGCGGCCGTTCTTCCAGGTCACGAGGCCTCCCGAGAGGCGCGCGGCGCTGCCCGCCCCCGGCTCGGATCTCAGCCAGACCAGGGGGCGCGCGGCGAAGACCGGCTTCGTGCAGGCCACGTCCTCGAAGGCGGCGGACCATGAGCCGGTGTTGCCGAAGAACAGCCCGCCCTCCCAGGTGCCCTCGGGCGTGTGCGTGTGACCGAAGACGACCGCTCTGGCGCGATGGGCGCGGGCGACCTGGCGCGCGGCGCGACTGACGCGCTGCCACGTCGCGTCGAGCGGGAGCTTCGGCACGAGGCGCTCATAGACGATGAGCGCCGCCGGCGCGACGAGCGCCGCCGGCGCGAGCCAGAGTGGAGTGAGCAGCAGCCACACGAGCGCCACCGCGACCGCGAGCAGCCCCAGCGCGGCCCGGTCGAGCCACAGCTCGCGCGCGACGAGCCCCAGCCGATCCTCGGCCGGGGGCGCGAACAGGCGGGCGTGACGGGCCACGGCGCGGAGCGGGGCGCCCGTCTCCTGCGCCGCGGCGGCGAGGCTCTCGCGCAGGCGAGCGCGCCGCTCCGGCTCGCGCCGGCGCACGAGCTCGACGAGCGTGCGGAGCGCGCCGAGCGCCCACGCCCCCGCGAGCGAGCGGCCGGAGAACATGTAGTAACGCGCCCAGTGCGCGAGGTACCCGAACGCGGACAGCATGAACGAGGAGTCCACGTGCGGGTTGAAGTAGCCCATCCGCGACACGAGCAGCCGGCACACGAGCGAGCCCATGGTGGGCTGGATCTCGCCCGGTTTCCGCCCGAACGGGACCATGGGGTACCGGTAACTGCAATAGGCGTCGTACTGGTTGCCGTGCTCCACGATGATGCCGTCGGGCGTCTTGTGGAACCACGCGCGAAACACGACGCGCGCGCCCAGCGCCGCGCGCGCGTGCGGGGCGCCGGAGAGCGATGCGTCGCCCAGCGCCGCGAGCGCCGCCGCGACGACGCGGGCCCGGACCAGGTCGCGCACCTCGGGCAACGTGAGCTGGACGTCGTGGTTGCCGGAGATGAACACGACGGTGTGCCCGTCCGCGACGACGCGGCCGAGCGCCTCGATGAACACCGGGTGATCCGCGAGGATCGCCGCCATCGCAGGGACCGCGTGCTCGGCGCTGCGGGGGAGATCGTGAAAGACGCTCTGCTGATCGATCACGCGCGGCGCATCGAAGTCGAACACGTCGCCGTTGAGCACGAGCGTGAGCTCATCGCGCCCGGCGCCCTGCCTCATCTCGTCCCGGAGCGCGTCCAGCATCGCCGCGACCTCGCTGTCGGGGGAGTAAGGAGCCTGGCGGTAGCGCATCCACAGGCCGTCACCCGGCTCGAGCTCGCAAAGATGGATATCTGAGATCGCCACCGTATGGAGCATTCGATAAGGTGACACACGCGCCCGTCCATGGCCGTCAGGGAACGGTCACGGCCGGGGGTCGGGCGATGGCGGAGGCGCCTGCGGGCGCGGCGCAGCATGACGTGCCGCGACGCTGCGATCGCCCTGGACTGCGAGGTATCGACGTCTGCGCGTCTGGGCGGCTGTCGGGATTTGTGGTGTCTTGGGCGTTGTGTCGCTCGTTGTCGTGGTCGTTGCACCACACCGCCGCCCGCCGCCGCTTGCCCGCTAGGGCTTTCCCTTGCGCTTGACGATCACGAACTGCACGCGGCGGTTCTTCTGGCGCCCTGTCTTGACGCGGTTGTCCCCGAGCGGCTGCTCGAAGCCGTAGCCCTTGGCGACGAGCTTCTCCCGGGGCACCCCGGCGGCCACGAGCCACGAGAGGACCGCGTCCGCGCGCTGCTGCGACAGGCGGAGGTTGTACTCCTCGGTCCCGTTGTCGTCGGTGTGGCCTTGCACCTCGATGAGCTCGATGTCCGGGCTCTGCTGGATGGCGTCGCGCACCTCGTACAGGATCTCGTCGGAGATGGGATCGACCGTCTCCGCGCGCGTCTTGCCGTAGACGACGAACTGCACCGGCTTGGACGTCTTGATCTCGTCGGCGTTGACGCGAACGAACCTGGGGCAGCCGTTCTGTCGTGGATCGGGGTCGGAGGGCCCCCGCTCGTTCGGACAGGCGTCCGCGGCGCCGCGGACGCCGTCACCATCCGGATCGTCGGGGCAGCCGTTCTGCTTCGGGTCCCGGTTCGCCGGTCCCTTGACCTTGGGGCAGGCGTCCGAGGCGTCGGCGATGCCGTCGCCGTCCGCGTCGCCAGGGCAGCCGACCTTCTTCGGGTCGTCGCTCGCCCCGCCGCGCACGGTGGGGCAGGCGTCGATGCCGTCGTGGAAGCCATCGTCGTCCGAGTCTTCGGGGCAGCCGTTCTGCGTGGCGTCGGCGCTGCGGGCGCCCGGGGTGGTCGGGCACGCGTCGTCGATGTCGAGCACCGTGTCCCCGTCGCGATCCGCCGGAGGACATCCGTCCTTCGCGCGATCGGGCGACGGATCGCCCTTCACGTCGGGGCAGGCGTCGATGTCGTCGTTGATGCCGTCGTCGTCCTTGTCGCCCGCGACGGCGGCGGTCTGAGCGCGCTCCGGGGCCGGCTTCGGCAGCGGCGTCCAGCCGACCATGCCGACCGCGCGGACCGGCGGTGTGCCGATGGCGTTCGTCAGGCCCGGCCCGACCGCGGCGCCGAACGTGAGGCCGTCGAGGACGCGCAGCTTGGCGCCGAAGAGCAGCTCGGCGTTGACGCTCGCCTGGTCGCGCTGCACCGGCGTGCTCGAGAGCAGGAGATCCTCGCCGAGCGGCGCCCCGCCGTACGCCTCGGCGCCGAGCTGGAGGAGATCGCCGCCGATCAGGAGCCCCGCGGCGCCGCCGAACGTGAGCCGCTGCGGCCGGTTGGGGCCGCCACCGAGCTCGACGCCGCCGCTCGCGCTCCAGAGGAAGCCGAGCGACGACTCCGCCGACCCGACGCGCCCGCCGAGGCTCGCGTGGACGGCGCCGCGGGCCTCGGCGTCGCCGGTGTACTGCGCCGGCGAGCCGGTGGGCGCGAACAGGTAGCCGCCGATGCCGAGCTGGAACGGGCCTGCGTCTTTCCCGAGCACGCGGAGGCGCGCGCCGAAGCGGAGGTCGCCGAGCTCGGGGGCCGTCAGCTCGGTGAACTCGATGCCGGGGAAGCCTGGGTCGTGGCCGCCCTGCGCGACGGCGAGCGGGGCGTCGATCGAGAGCAGCAGGCGATCCCACAGCGCGAGCGAGGCGTCGAGGCGGAGGAACGTCTGCGAGGAGACGAGGTCGACGGGGGTGTCGCCGCTGGTGTGGATGGGGCGGTGGGCGTAATCGAGCATCACGTACGCGCGCGGCGCGAGGTGGCCGGGAGCGGCCGGAGAGGGCACGCCAAAGAAGGCGTCTCCAGCGGGCGCCGGCTCGAACCGGTCGAGGGAGAACCCGCCGGTGGATTGACCGCGCGAGGCGCCGGCGAGCGTCATGAGGACGGCCGTGGACGCGACCGCTGCGACGGAGGAAGGCCTCATCGGCCGGGCACGATAGCGGGGGCGCGTGGCGGGGGGCAACATCCGCCTTCCCTGGCCGCGGCGATCCTGGGCGAGGTCCAGGTGGCGGTCAGCGGTCCGCGCTCTCGCCGCGTTTGACTTTGCCACTGGGGTGGCCACGGGACGACGGTGCGCAGAGCGCGCGCGACGTGCCAGGGACGATCAACGGCTATGGGATGGCCGCGCGCGGCGCCTCACGGACAGTCGCCGAAGGCGCTGTTGGGTACGACGCTGCGCGTGATATCCGCCGTGACGGTGGGGATGTCCTGTGTCCAGACGTGATCCGTGGGAGCCGCGTCGCAAGTCCCATTCTGGGAAAGGTCCACGTACCAGTGCATCTTGTACGCTTTGTCGCCGGGTATCTGTCCCGTCACGGTGAACGTGCCGTCGGCCTCGATCGCGTCCGACGCGCTCAGGGCCGGCGCGGCTTCGCCGGCGGCGACGACGGCCACGTAGATCATGTCGCCAGCGGTGTAGGCGGGAACGTAACCGGTGCCGCGGAGGGTGAAGTTGAAGCTCTCGCTCGATGTGCCGCCAGCGCCGCCGGAGCCGCCCGCTCCCGCTCCGCCCACTCCCGCGCCGCCTTCGCCGCCCGTTCCTGCGCCGCCGGCGCCCCCTGTTCCCGTGCCGCCGGCGCCGCCTGTCTCCGCACCGCCAGAGCCGCCTGTTCCCGCGCCGCCTTCGCCGCCCGTTCCCGCGCTGCTCGTGCTGCCCTCACCCGCGGTGGTGGTCGTCGTCGAGCTCGAGGTCGTCGCGTCCCCCGTGGCGTCATCAGCGCCGCATCCCGCGCCCGTACCGGCGATGACGAATGCGCCCATCGCCATCCACACCGCGATCCACCGAGATGCCTGCATGAGGGTCCTCCTTGAAGCTCCGTTATAGCGGGGCGCATCTTCGCGCGCTGCGGGCTCATCCGCCCCGTTCGGCGCGCTGCGGCGTACTTTCGTACGCCTCATTGGCCTGCCTGGCGGCTGAGCCCGTATCACACGGATCTGCACCTCGCTATCCAAGATTGACGGTATCGGACGGCTGCGTCGACGAGGAGCCGTCGCGCTCGCCGGGCGTATATCTCAGCTGATCGCCAGAGCCCAGTTTCCGCGGCGTGGAATCACGCCGCCCGCCGCGGCTGCCGCCGGCCTCCCCGCCGGAGCACGGCGGCGAGGATCAGCATCCCCCATGCCTCCCGGGGCATCGGCGCGCGTCCCATGCGGCAGTCGCAGCCGCCTTGGAAATCGGGCGACGTCCCGCCGCCGCTCGTCGCCGTCGTCGTCACGGCCTCACCGCCGGCGCCGCCCATGCCGCCGGCGCCGCCCACGCCGCCGGCCCCGCCGCCGCCGCCGCTGGTCGGATCCGGCGTCTCGCAGGCATCACCCACGCCGTCCTTGTCCGTGTCGGTCTGTTCGGGGTTCGCCACGGTCGGGCAGTTGTCGGTCTCGGTCACCTCACCGTCGCCGTCGGGATCGCAGGCGTCGCCGAGATCATCGCCGTTCGTGTCTTCCTGCCCGGCGTTCGCGAGGATCGGGCAATTGTCGCAGACGTCGCCGTGGCGGTCGCCGTCGGCGTCTTCCTGCTGGGCATTCGCGAGGAGCGGGCAATTGTCGTTCGCGTTCGTTATCGAGTCGCCGTCGGCGTCATCATCGCAGGGATCGCCGAGGCCGTCGCCGTCGAGGTCGGCTTGCGGCTCGCCTGGCGCGGGCGGCGGGTTCGCCGCGAAGTCGCAGTTGTCGTCGTCATTGATCACCCCGTCGGCGTCCGGATCGCCGTCTGGATCACACGCGTCGCCGATGCCGTCACGGTCGGCGTCCTGCTGCCCGGCGTTCGGCACGCTCGGGCAGTTGTCGTCGACGTCGAGCTTGCCGTCGTTGTCCGAATCGCCGTCGCACACGTCGCCCTTGCCGTCGCCATCGGTGTCGACCTGCGGCTCGCCCGGCGCAGGCGGCGGGTTCTGCATCAGGCGGCAGTTGTCGTCGCCGTCGAGCACGCCATCGTTGTCCGAGTCGGTGTCCCGGTAGTCCGGGGTCCCATCGTCATCTGTGTCGATTGCCGGCGTGTTCAGCAGAGCATCCCCGGCCTCTTCGGAGTCGAGCACCCCGTCGCCGTCGCTGTCCGGGTCCACGGCGTCGATGAACGCGTCATCGTCGGTGTTGTTGACCGGATCGCCAGGATTGTCGCGGTTCAGCACCTCCTCGAAGTCCCCGATGGTGTCACCGTCGGAGTCGACGCTGGTCGGGTCGGTCCGGAGCGCCGCCTCCTCTGCATCCGTGAGGAGGTCGTTGTCGTCGTCGTCGTCGCAGACGTCCCCGGCGTCATCGCCGTCGCCCTGGGCACGGTCGGTGTTGACCTGGTTGGTGTTGATGTCGTACTGGCAATTATCGTCGACGTCGAGGACGCGGTCGTTGTCGTCGTCATCGTCGCACTCGTCGCCAAGCGCGTCTTCGGGCCCGTTCTTCCGGTTGTTCTCCTGCCCCGGGTTCGGGGTGGTGATGCAGTTGTCGGTGGCGTCGGGCACGCCGTCGGCGTCGTCGTCGGTGTCGCACGCGTCGCCCAGCGCGTCGCCGCCGGCGAGGTTCTGGTCGGTGTTGATCTGCGTGCTGTTCGGTGCGAACTGGCAGTTGTCGGTGGCGTCGGGCACGCCGTCGGCGTCGTCGTCGGTGTCGCACGCGTCGCCCAGCGCGTCGCCGCCGGGCAGGTGCAGATCGGTGTTGGCCTGCGCGCTGTTCGGCGTCGTGACGCAATTGTCGTTCACGTCGGGTACGCCGTCGGCGTCGTCGTCGTCATCGCACGCGTCGCCGAACCCGTCGCCGTCGGTCAGGTCCTCGTCCGTGTTCGTCTGATCGAGGTTGCGCTGGAGCGGACAGTTGTCGGTGGCGTCGGGCACGCCGTCGGCGTCGTCGTCGGTGTCGCACGCGTCGCCCAGCGCGTCGCCGCCGGGCAGGTTCCGGTCCGTGTTGCGCTGGCTCGTGTTCGGCTCGGTCGGGCAGTTGTCGGCGGTGTCGGGCACGCCGTCGGCGTCGTCGTCGTCATCGCACGCGTCGCCCTGCGTGTCGCCGGTGGCTGCGTCGGTGTTCGTCTGGCTCGCGTTCGCCGTGGTCGGGCAGTTGTCACACGCGTCGCCTATCCGGTCCCCATCGCTGTCGTCCTGCTCGTTCGTCCCGCTCGGCCTGTTCGGTATCGCGGGGCAATTGTCGCAGACGTTGCCGACCCCATCGTGGTCATCGTCGAGCTGGCCGGCGTTGGCGATGCTGGCGCAATTGTCGCACGCGTTGCCGAGGCCGTCGCCGTCGCTGTCGATCTGATCCGTGTTGGCGACCTCAGGGCAATTGTCGCACGCGTTGCCGACATCGTCCCCGTCGCCATCGGCCTGGTTCGCGGTGATGAGGCGCGGGCAGTTGTCGCACGCGTCGCCGAAGCCGTCGCCGTCGGTGTCGACCTGGGTCAGGGTTGCCACGTACGGGCAGAGATCGCACGCGTTTCCGAAGGCGTCGCCGTCCTCGTTTTGCTGATCGTTCGAGCGGCCCAGGCAGTTGTCGCACGCGTCGCCCGTCCCGTCACGGTCGTCGTCAACCTGGTCGTCGTTGCGCGCGCCAGGGCAGTTGTCGCACGCGTCGCCGACCGTGTCGCCGTCCCTGTTCGCCTGGTCCTCGTTCGCGCGGTCTCGGCAGTTGTCGCACGCGTCGCCGACCCCGTCGTGGTCCACGTCTTCCTGGCCCCTGTTGGGCGTGTCCGGGCAGTTGTCGCACGCGTCGCCGACCCCGTCGTGATCGCCGTCAGCCTGGTTCGTCGTCTCCGTGTCCGGGCAGTTGTCGCACGCGTCGCCGATCCCGTCATGATCCCTGTCAACCTGGCTGGTATTGGCCGCGTCCGGGCAGTTGTCGCAGACGTCGCCGAAGAGGTCGCCGTCAGGGTTGTGCTGATCGGTGTTCGGTGCGTTTGCGCAGTTGTCGCAGTCGTCCCCGACGCCATCGTTGTCCCTGTCCCGCTGATCGTTGTTGAATGCAGTGGGGCAGTTGTCGCAGGCGTCGCCGTAGTTGTCGCTATCGGCGTTGCGCTGGTCGCCGTTCGAGACGTTGAGACAGTTATCGTTGAAGTCGCTGTCGCCATCCGCGTCGTTATCGGTCTCGCAGATGTTCCCCCGCCCGTCGCGATCGCTGTCGAGCTGATCCTCGTTGCGATCTCCATCGCAGTTGTCGCAGACATCCGGGACGCCGTCGCCGTCGCCGTCGAAGTTTGGATCCGCAGCCATGGGCGTGGGAATGGTCGGACACTTGTCTGCAGTGTCCGCTAGCCCGTCGTTGTCGTCGTCGAGATCCGCGTCATCCGGGATGCCGTCGTTGTCGTCGTCATCGTCGCAGGCGTCGCCCAGACCGTCGCCATCGCCGTCGTACTGGCTCCGGTTGCTGACCCCAGGGCAGTTGTCGACGGCGTTCGCGACCTCGTCGTTGTCCGTGTCCCACAGCGTCGCGCTCGCCGGCCGGGGCGCGAGCGCCACGAGCGCGAGCAGGCCCGCGAGCAGCGGCAAGATCCCGCGTCGCGCGGCGCCGGCGTGCGCGAGGTGGCGGGACATCCAGGGCAAGGCGGGGAAAGTCATCGCGGCTCCTCCAGACAGATCGCGCCGTACGCGACAGCGCCCCCGTAAGCCTACCCAGTTTCGCCCTCGTCCTGGGGAGGTTTTCCTCGGCCGCGCGCTCGATGGAGCGGCGATCGCCCGCCGCCGCGCCCCCATGTCGGAGGCCACGTCGGAGGCGCCCCCCGCCGCTTCCGACGCGTCGCACGACGCGCCGCCTCACTGTTCGGCTGCGGGCCGCCTTCTGTTAGGATGGCCCAGATCCGCCCCCTCACGTCGCGCGCGCCGCGCCGACCACGGAACGACCCTTGCGAAACCACCGCGTGCTGCGACTCGGCTTCAGGCTGCGAACGGCTGCGCTGCTCTCTGCGTGCGCCATTCTCCCCCAGGTCCTTGGCTGCTCCGACGAGGGCGCCTCGCGCCGCTCCCCCCAGCCCGGCGCCGCGTCACCTCAGGCTGCGCCGCCCGGAGCGCGCGCCCGCATCGCCGCGATCCGCGCGCGCTTCGCCGACGCCATCGCCGCGAGCCCCGTCAAGATCGTCGCGCCGACCCCGGCCGGCGCCCTGCGCGCGGCAGCCCCGGAGGGGGCCGCGGCGTCCGTCGAGCTCCCGGCGCGCGCCGCCGGTCCGGTGCGCCTCGCCGATGGCGCGTCTCGCGTCTCGATCGCCTTCTCCCTCGTCGACGCCGCCGACGTGCCGGCGGCGGTCGACAGCGGCCTCGTCCTCTACGCAGGCGCGCTGCGCGCCGACGGCGGCGCACGCGACGTCCTGCACCGCGTCCTCCCGAACGGCACCGAGGACTTCGTCGTCTTCGAGCAGGAGCCAGCGCGCAAGGAGCTCCGCTACCGGGTCGATGTCACCGCCGCCTCGGGCCTCCGCCTCGTGGAGCGCACGCTCGAGTTCCTCGACGCCGGCGGCTCGCCCCGCCTGCGCGTCGCGCCCCCGTACCTCGTCGACGCGACCGGCGCGCGCGTTCCGGCCTCGCTCTCCGTCGAGGGCTGCGCCGTCGACACGAGCCCTCGCGCCCCGTGGGGCCGGCCGGTCACCCCGCCGGGCGCGCCGGCGTGCACGGTGATCGTCGGATGGCAGCCCGCCGGCGTTCAGTACCCGGCGCTCCTCGACCCGCAGTGGATCGCCACGACGAACCAGATGATCACGCCGCGCGCCCGTCACACCGCCACCGTGATCGACCCGGCGAATCCCGCGAGCCCCGTGCTCTTCGCGGGCGGGTTCGACGCGTCCGGGGGCGCGCTGGCGACGTCGGAGCTGTACTTCCCGCTCGACCGCACGTTCGCGAGCACCGACGCGATGGACGTCGCGCGCGGCGCCCACACCGCCACGGCGGTCACGAAGCTCGCCCCGGCGGCGCCGTCGGATCCTGCGCCTCCACCGCCGGCGGTCGTCGTCGTGGGCGGCAGCAGCCAGCGCACGAGCGGCACGCCGGTCGCCGCCATCGAGGTCTACAACCCGGCCACCGGCCAGTTCGTCAGGGACGCGGGGGCCTCGCTGGGCCGGTTCAATCACTCGGCCACCCTCCTCGTTCCTGGCGAGGTCCTGGTCGCGGGCGGCCTCGCGGATCCGCTCAACCAGCCCACGAGCACCGCTTCCCTCTACACGTTCAGCTCCTTCGGACCGAACGGCGGAGCGCCCGTCACGAGCACGCTCGCCGCCGTGGGCAGCATGGCGACCTCGCGCCACGCCCACACGGCGGTCCGGCTGAAGAAGGGGAATGTGCTCGTCGCAGGCGGCTTCGTCCTCTCGGGCGCCGCGCTCACCTCGGCCGAGATCTTCCACGAGGACGAGGGCGTTTTCCGGCCGATCTCCGTCCTCTCGCCCTCCGCGACCCCGATGACGGCGCAGATGAGCGCCCTCCGCGGCTTCCACACGGCGACGCTCATCGACCGTACGGAGGCGCTGGGCGGTCAGACGGCGACGTCGCTCGATTCAGGCGAGGTGATCCTCGTCGGAGGCACCACCCGCGTCTCTGGAGGCGCCTACGTCCGCACCATCGACATCTACCACGACGGCGTGACCGATCCGACGAAGCGGGGCTTCGAGCTGCAGCCGACGCCGATCTCCATGGCGAACGCGCGCGCCAACCACACGGCGAGCCTGCTGCCGACCGGCGACGTCCTCATCGCCGGCGGGTTCGACGGCACGACCTCGCTCTCGAGCGCCGCCATCTACGATCCGCTGACCAGGAAGTTCAGCCCCCTCAGCCTGCCGGCCGGTTCGCTTGCACAGGAGGCTCGTCGTGAGCACGTCGCCGTCGTCGTCAACGCCGGCACGGACCGCGTAGCAGGCCGGGCGGTGCTCGTCGCGGGCGGCATCGGGGCGACGAGCACGCAGCCGCTCGCCAGCGCGCAGCTGCTCATCAAGGCGAACGGCGAGGCGTGCGCGCACGATCAGGAGTGTGCATCAGGGCATTGCTCCGATACGGAGAACGTCTGCTGCAACGAGGCGTGCGATCAGGAGTGCTTCTCGTGCACGGCATCGGGCAAGGGGACGGGCAGCGATGGCACCTGTGGTCCTGCGAAGCTCGACACGGAGCTCCCGATCGTCTGCGTCAACCAGATCGAAGTGCACAACCGCTGCGATGGCCTGGGGCACGCGCTGGCTCATGAATCCACCAAGGACTGCAAGCCGGGCCGCTGCGGCAGCAACAACAGGTGCATTCTCTATTGCCTTGACGACTGCGGTTGTGACGAGAGCGGTTGGTGCGACGTCGGCGTCGGCGATCCGGACGCCTGCGGCGAGGCCGGCGGCGCCGGAGGTGCATCCTCCGGGACGGGTGGTGGCGGCGCGGGCGCAGGTGGCGCAGGCGGCGCGTCCGCTGGGTCGGGCGGCGCGGGCGGCGCATCCGCTGGATCGGGTGGCGCTGGTGCAGGGGGCGCATCCGCTGGAGGCGGCGGAGGCGCAGGTGGCGCAGGGGGCGCATCCGCTGGGTCGGGTGGCGCTGGTGCAGTCGGCGCATCCGCTGGGTCGGGTGGCGCGGGCGCAGGGGGCGCGTCCGCCGGATCGGGCGGCGCTGGTGCAGTCGGCGCATCCGCTGGATCGGGCGGCGCTGGTGCAGGCGGCGCATCCGCCGGATCCGGTGGCGCACCGCCCGGGTCGGGTCTGTGCCTCGATCGACTCGCCAACGGCGCCGAGTGCGCTCGCGATCGCCAGTGCATCTCGGGCCACTGCGTCGACGGGTTCTGCTGCGATTTCGCGTGCGATGGCCAGTGTCAGGCATGCGACGTGGTGAACAACGTCGGCAGGTGCACGAACGTCGGGACGCCTGTCGACCACGAGTCGCCGCACCCCAACGAGGGCGGCACCTTCCAGCGTGAGGCGTGCCCCGGTGACGGCGCGTGCGCCGGCTACTGCGGCGGCGCCACCGATGCCAAGTGCATGTTCCCTGTGGAGGGGGCGGTCGCGAGGACCTTCACGTGCTCCTGCCCGGACGAGGGCTGCATCGTGGGTCCCGCGACGCTCACGCGCTTCTTCTGCGCTGGAGACGGCGGCGAGAAGGAGCCGGTGGTCGAGCGCTGCGGCGGGTTCAAGTGCGCGGACGAGACCGCCTGCAAGACCTCCTGCGCCTCCGACGACGACTGCATCCAGGACTTCGTCTGCCTCGACGGCGTCTGCGCCGACCTCGAGGAGATCGGACCGAGCTGCGACGGCGCGCACACGCTGCGGTCCCCGGGCGCCGACACGGACTGCACCCCGTACACCTGCCCGCCGGGCGGCAGCGCCTGCGCCTCACCGTGCAGATCGGTGGCCGACTGCGTCGATGGCATGGTGTGCAACCTCGCGAACCAGTGCGTCCCGCAGATCGATCCGTCGGAGGTCCCGTCCTGCTCCTGCGGCGTCGTCGGCGCCCCCGCCGAGCGCAATGCCGCGCGCCTCTCCGTCCTCCTCGGCGTCGCCGCAGCGCTGGCCGGGCTTCGCCGCCGGCGGACCTCCCATCGCTAGGTTGCCAAGGGCAGACGAGGCGCGCCCACACATCGGTGCCGCGCCTCGTCATGTACGAGCAGCGCCGAGCGGGATCGGGAGCACGCGACGCGGAGCCTCGCGACCGCGCGCGGCGCACCGGCTCGGGTCTCGTCAGAACTGGTAACGCAGGCTCGCCCCAGGCGCGATCATCAGGACGAAATCGCCCATGAGCGACTCCGGCTCGTACGTGCCGATCCCGTCGCTCGCCGCCGCCAGCTCGATCGTCCTGTCCCACTTCGGCTTGCTGAGGCCGATCAGGAGAAGCAGCTTCACGCTACCGGCGACCTCCCACCGCTCTCCGAGCCGCAGGCCGAGGCGCACCTCAGGATCCGCGTAGAAGTAGGTCGCCGAGGCGAAGTCGACCACCGGGAACGTGTTGAACGACTCCCCGCCGGTCGTCCTGAACCTGCCGGTCCGCTCGTCGCGGACCTCGCCCACGAGCACCCCCGCCCCCAGCCGGAGCAGCGCCGGGAAGCGCTCGCCGAAGTGGTATCCGAACGTCGCGCCGGCCAGGAAGCCGCCCAGGCGGAGCGTGTCGCTCGCCGTGCCGTCGAGCGGATCCCGGTAGCCGACCGGCCTGAGCGCCGCCGAGCGCTCGTCGAGCTGCTGCGCCGCGAACAGGCCGCCGAGCTCGATCCCGACGCCGATCCCCGAGCCGAGCTCATAGCCCCCGTGGATCATGCCGAGCCCGCCGAGGCCGAGCGAGCTGGAGCAACCCGAGTCGCAGCCGTCCGTGATCTCGCCGCCCAGCGTCGGCGCCAGCAGGAACGAGGCGCTCACGTCGAGCGTGATCTTCGGCGGCTTGCGCCAGATGTCCGCGTCCTCGTCGCGCTCGAGACCCATGTCGAGGCTCTGGCGCTGGCCCTTCTGCAGCGTCACCGTGCGCGTCCCGGTGACGAACCCGTCGGCCTTCACCTCGACCCGGTGCGTGCCGACCTTGAGCCGGCCGAGCCAGACGCCGTTGCCCACGTTGACCGAGTTGATCCACACGCTCGCGCCGGGCGGCGTGGGGTCGACCCGCAGCGAGGCGTCGAGATCCTCGGCGAGCAGCGACAGCGTCGTGAGCTCCTGAGGCTTCACCGGCGCCGCCGTCGGCTGCGTCCCGAGCTTCCCCGCGCCGCGCAGCGCCACCATGTGGTCGCCGACCGACAGCGCGCCGATCCACGGGGTCTGCCCCACGACCACGTTGTCCACGAGCACGTCGACCGTCTTGCCGGCGCGCTCCACCACGCGCAGCCGGCCGGAGCGGGTCAGCCTGCGGAGCTTCGCGTTGACCGTGACGGTCTGCCCGCCGGCGACGTCGACGCGCGTCTCCACCGGCTCGTAGCCTTCCTTGAAGACGCGGAGGACGTGCGTGCCCGCCGCCACGCGGATCGGCTTGACGGGCGGGTACTGCCCGCGCTCCTCGCCGCTCACCACGATGGACGCCCCGGGCTCCGCGTTCGTGATGTCGAGCGTCCCCACGAGCGCCCGCAGCTCGGCGATCTCCCGCTGCGCGGCAGCGCGCTCGGCGGCCGACATGGTGAAATCGCGGAGGAAGGTCTCGAACATCTCGAGCGCCTCGTCGTAGCGCTGGAGCTTGCGCAGCGCGATCGCGGCGTTGTTCGTGGCCACGCGCGTCGGGAAGAGCTTGCGCGAGAGGAGGAACTCCGCGAGCGCAGGGCCCCAGGCCTCCTCGCGCAGCAGCGTGAGCCCCTTCTCGAAGTGGAGCCGCGCCACCTGCCGGTCCGTCTCGGAGACGGGCGCCTCCTCGGCCGGCACCGCAGCGCCCGTGGCCGGCGCGGCGCCCTCCCTGGCCGGCGCGCCGGCTTCCGCGGCGGGCGCGGCGCCCGCGGCCGGCGGGGCGGCGCCCGCGGCCGGCGGCGCCGGCTGCGCGAGCGCCGGTCCGGCGGCGACCGCGGCCGCGATCGCGGCCGAGAGCGCGCGCAGCCGCGGCGCCGCGCGGGGACGCCGCGCGAGGGAGAGAGGACGAGAGCCGCCGCGCCGCGTACGCAGATCCATTCGATCGAGCACCGTACTCAGCCTGTCGTTCCGCTGCTACTTTCCGAACTCGTCGGTGTTGTCGATGATCCCCTTGGGGGTCGTGGGCCCAGGCGGAGGCGCTGGCGACGCGGCCGAGGCGCTCTTCGCCGATGCCGCAGGACCGCCCTTCCCCGACGTCGGCGTGAGCTCGACCTTCGGCGGCAACGCGCCGGTGTCGGTCACCACGACGTCGGCCATGGCCTCGCCTCCCCCCTTCTTGAAGACGCGCACCCTGTGCACGCTCCCGGGCGGCCCGGTGATATCGAGGATGCCGTTGCGCGTCGTCACGCGCTTGCCTTCGACCTCGACCGAGGCGTCGGCGGGCAGGATGACGACCTGAACGCGCTTCGGCTGCGGCTCGACCGCCGCCGCGACCACCTCCGGCGTCGTCGGCGTCGTCGGCGTCGCGGCCGGCGTCGGGGCCGTCGACGTCAGCGTGGCCGCCGCAGGCGGGAGCGTCTCGACGGTCGCCTTCGCCTCCGGCTGCACGACCGGCTCCGCCGAGGGCCGGCTGATGAAGTACACGCCGGCCGCGATGACCGCGGCGGCGAGCGCGGCGCCGGCCACCACCGGCACCCGCGGCACGCCGGGCTGCGTTCCGCGGTGCGACTGCGTGAGCGCCCCCGTCGTCGCGGCGCCAGCATGGTTGGTGGCCGGAACGATCGCCGCCGGCGGCCCGTTCTGGAGCGGGGGAGGCGCGAACGACGAGTAGCCTCCGCGGTGCTCCTGCGGGACCGCGGGGTAACCGCCGCTCTGGTTCGCCGGCGAGATCGCGGGGTAACCGCCGCTCTGGTTCGCCGGCGAGATCGCGGGGTAACCGCCGCTCTGGTTCGCCGGCGAGATCGCGGCGTACGCGCCACCCTGGTTCGCGGGCGGCGCGTTCGCCGCGAGCCGCGGCGCGGACTGCCGGTGCACGGCCTCCGGCAGCGGCACGAGCATGCTCTCGTGGATGCCCCAGCCGTACGGGAGGAGCGGCCGGATGGCGCCGAACATCTCCTGCGCGCTCTGGTAACGCTGCCCGGGGGCCTGGAGGAGGCATCGGTGCACGATCGCCGCGATCTCGGGCGCCACCCACGGGGCGAAGTCCTGCACCTGCGGCGGAGGATCCGAGCAGATCGCGATGATCAGCTCACCGAGCGCGGTGATGTGATGGTACGGCGTCCGCCCGGTCAGCAGCTGGTAGAGCACGGCGCCGAGCGACCAGATGTCGGTGCGGTGGTCGATCTCCTTCTGGCCGCGCGCCTGCTCCGGCGACATGTAGAGCGGCGAGCCGATCAGGTTCCCGGTGCGCGTCAGATCGGCGCTCTCGGTCTCGTTCGCCCGGTCCATCTTCACCTTGGCGATCCCGAAATCGAGCAGCTTGACGAGGATCTCGCCGGCGTCGCGGCGCGCGAGGAACAGGTTGTGCGGCTTGATGTCGCGGTGGACGACGCTCGCCTCGTGCGCCTTCTGGAGCCCGATGCACGACTGCGCGACGATGCGCAGCGCGAGGTCGGGCGCGAGCGGTCCGACGCGCTTGATGAGCTCGTGGACATCCTCGCCCGCGAGGAACTCCATCGCGAGGAACGGCAGGTTCGAGCCGCGATCGACGCCGGCGTCGAGCACCTGCGTGATGTGCTGTGTGTCGATCGCGCCTGCCGCGCGCGCCTCGCGCTGGAAGCGGCTCACGACCTTCGGGTCGCGGGTGAGATCGGCCGAGCTGATCACCTTCACGGCGCAGCGCCGGCCGGTCCCCGTGTGCTCGGCCTCGTAAACCGAGCCCATGGCGCCCTCGCCGAGGAGCTTGCGTATCTGATATTTGCCGTCGATGATCGTGCCGATCACAGCGTTAGGGCCACTCTAAGGGATTGCGCACGGCGTAGCAACGCCCGTGAAGGCGGCGCACGCCGCCGGCGCGGCCTCGCTGCATTCGGGTGCAATTTCGCAGGCCGCGCCGCGCTCCCGCGGCGCAGCGCGTCTCACCTCACCACCATCACCGGCCATCCATCCTCTCGCCACGCCGCCATCCCGCGCGAGCCGCGGGGGCACGGCCGTGTGGCGCCGTCCCCCCTGCGTCCGCGACCCGCGCTGGCGGCGACGACCTCACCTCACATGGGTCGCCCCCGCCGGCGCGGGCCCAGCCTCTGCCGTTGCAGCCGTTCGAGCGCTGCCGTCACGTCCCCGCCGCCCGCTGGCCGCCGGGGTCGGCGCTAGCAGCCGAGGCCCGAGGCCCCGTCGCTACCAGCCGAACCCGTTGTTGTTGCCGCAGCCCCCCGAGAACCCGGCGCCGCCCCAGGGGTTCCCCGCGAACCCGGCACCGCCGCAGGGGCTCCCCGCGAACCCGGCGCCGCCCCAGGGGTTCCCCGCGAACCCAGCGCCGCCGCAGGGGCTCCCCGCGAACCCAGCGCCGCCGCAGGGGCCCGCGAACCCGCCACCGCAGGGGCCGGCCGAGAACCCGCCGTTGAGCGGCCCACCGATGCCCGCCGGATTGCAGGGGTTGTGGGGCCGGCAGCAGGGGCCGCACGGGAAGCAGTCGGGAACGAACGCGGTGTTGCAGGTGGTGCAAGTCGAGATGATCGCGGCAGGCACGCCGAAGCCGCCGAAGCCGCCGAAGCCACCGAAGCCACCACCGAACGGCACGCCGCCGACGCCCGGCACGCCGCCGACGCCCGGCACGCCGCCGACGCCCGGCACGCCGCCCGGCCCGCCCACGGGCCCCTGGCCGATAGGCCCCTGGCCGACAGGCCCCTGGCCGACAGGCCCCTGGCCCACGGGCCCCTGCCCCAGCTGGCCGACCGGCGCTTGCAGGCCAGGGCTCGCCGGTCCCTGCACGCCGACAGGCCCCTGGCCGAGGTCCATCGGGCCCTGCGCGCCGATCGGCCCGCCCTTGCCACCATACGGCCCCTGATACCCGCCCCTCGCCGACGCGCCAGCCTCGAGCGCCGCGGTGGTCGAATCGACCTGCTCGACCTCGTCGATGCCGGCCTCGTCGAGATCCGCGTCGCTCGCCGCATCAACGGCGCACCCCGTGCCCAGCGCCGCCATCACCACCGCGAGCCCCAGCACCTTGCCATGAATCGAGAGCATGTGTCGTCCTCCTCAATATCCCGTGATGGCCGGAAGGTCCGAGCCACCTTGGGCTCATCGAAGAGCAGGGTGTGTGCCTCAGCCCTCGTGTGCAGACACTGCCGCTGCGAGCTCGTGTCACTGGCCTTGCCGCATCCGCAAAAAGGCATTCTCTGGATCGACGCCGGCCTTGGTTTTCCGGGTTCTCAACGCGGAGACCGGCGGGACGGCCCCCGATCGGAGGGCGTGTCGCCCGCGGCCCGCGCGCCGCATGCTGGAGATGGCGAACTCAACGCCTCGGCGGCAGGCGCCGAGCGCCGCGCGCAGCGCCGCTCTCGCGGGCTTTCGAGCAGAGCACCTGCGCTCCCGCACGCCCCGCGGCCGTCGTGAACGAGAGCCGCCGAGCCCAGCGCGAGGCCCGCTGGCGACGGCGCGCGGCGCCTCCCCGCCGCTCGTCTGACCGGGCCGCAACCTGCGCACGAGGTCGGACCCTCTGCGCCTGACGTGCTCAGGCTGCGCCGTTTGTGCATCAACAGAGGCACGACACGAATCGATCGCCTCGGGCCGTAATCTTCTGCCTCCGCCACCGTAACTTCGCGGCGGGCGCTCGAAACGAGCCGCGTCAGCGAGATCCTGCGCCTGTAGACCACCCACTGCGCGCACGTGGGATCATGTGGTCAAATCTATGTGGATGGCTCCAGCCGCTCATTGTACGCACGTCGTGTGCGCATCCGGCGGCCCAACCACGGCCGGCGAACTGAAGGACTTTTCTCCGGAGGGCGCGTGCGCATATCGAGCGAGACGGAAGGGCCCGGCGCACGCCGCGGGCCGCGCTCCGCTCGCCATGATGGGCTCCGGGAGGCCTGATCGCCGCCCCCTCTTCGTGATGTCCTTATCTCTGCGCGCCGCTGGCGCCCCGGTGGTCGACGCCCTCGCCTCGCTCGGCGCCGTCCGGCGGCGCGATGTCCTTGCAGCAGCGGAATCCAAGGTGGTAGTTGGCGTGGCTGCCCCTGCTCATGAGGCGCGTCGCGTGCCAGTCGGGGGCGCGAAAGCGGCAGTCGTCGGCGTGGACCTCCATCGACGAGAACGCGAACCAGCTGCCCTTCATCTCGGTGAAGCCCCGATCGCCGTACCGCGCCAGCTCCTCGGGCAGGATGGGCAGGCTCATGTGCTCGGCGACGTTGCCGTGCAGATCGAAGACACCGAGGCGGCTCCGGCACGCGGGGAACGCGCCGGCCGGATACGTGTTGGAGCCGCAGCGGTCCCACCCGCCGCCTGGACAGCCCGGCGTGCGGTAGCTCCCGGTCCCGCAGAGCGCGTGGTTCTTTGCGGGGCCGTAGCTCCACACCTTCTCGCGCAGGAGGTTGTGGTGCCAGCTCGCCTCGTTCCGGGGCCGCGCCCACTCGTACTCGACGTCCGGATCCCGGAGGGCGCCGGCGCACGCCCCCTCCCACTCGTGCGCATCGCAGATCCGTTTCCCGACCGCCCTGCACAGGAGCGCCGCCTCGCGCGCCCGGACGTGCACGACGGGGTACTCGCAGGGCACGTTCGGGAACTCGAGCTGATCGATGCACACGGGGGCGTCCGCCGCGGTCTGACCGCGCGTGGGATCGAAGAGCGGCACCATCCCCGGCGCGCCGCAGGCCGGCTCG
This sequence comes from Sorangium sp. So ce693, assembly GCF_051521375.1. Lineage (NCBI taxonomy): Bacteria > Pseudomonadati > Myxococcota > Polyangiales > Polyangiaceae > Sorangium > Sorangium sp. So ce693. The sequence continues at coordinate 5,413,533 of NZ_CP150347.1, read as the reverse complement.
CGCGCCGGCTCGACGCCCGAGAGCGCTCGAATGCGGCGGCACTCCGATCGCGACATCGGGTGGCGCGTCAGCGCGGGGTTGCCCTGGCCGAGCACCGTCGACGCCGCGAAGATCGCCTCGACCTGCCGCATCGCCTCGTCGGGGAGCGCGAGCTCGCGCCGCATCCGCGCGAACAGCCGGAGGCGCTGCTCTTCCAGCGTGCCGGGCTCGTCGTCCTCGTCATCCGCCGTGAGCGTCACGCGCTCTGGTGGCGCTGTCGGCGCGCCCTCCGGCAGCGCGCTCGCCGCGCTCGCCACGAGCGGCGCCGCGCTGCGCGCCGCCGCCGCGGGCGCCCCGCTCCACACGGCCACGGCCGCGCTGGTCCACACGGCCGCTCCCGCGCCGGCAGCGCCCGCAACGACGAGGGCCGCGGCTCTGCCGCGCCGGCGCGCAGGGGCCGCGCGCGCGCCGGTCGAGAGCGCCGGCGGCGGGTCGCTCGACGCGGGTGATCGCGGGGTGCAGGGCGGCTCTATCGGCGTCTCGGTGCAGGACATCGGCGCGCGAGCTCGCGCTTACTGCTACGAGCATCCATCGATTCCGGCAACTTTCAGGGCGCTCGCCGACCGAGCCGCTCCTTGACGGTCCTGCCCGGGGCACGTCAAATGAGGCATGGCGCGAAGGGCGGCCCTCCGAGTCCTCTACCTGGCGCTCCTGCCGGTGCTCGTCCTGCTCGCGCTGGTCGTCGCCCCGGTCCTCGTCGTCTCGAGCGTCGCGAGCCAAGGCCGCGTGTGGCGGCCGGAGACATGGAAGAAGATCTCCTACGGGAGCCGCTACTTCCGCTCGTCATTCCGGGGGAGGCTCGGCGAGGTGGTCGACGTCATCGACGTCGTCCGCGATCGCCTGATCCTGATGGTCGTCGTCCTCGCCGCGGCCTGCGGCGCCGGCGGGCTCGCCGTGCACCTGCTCGATATCGGGGTGCCCGCCTGGCTCTCCGCGTGGCTGGATGGGTCGTTCCTCTCCTTCCTCGCGTCCTTGTTCCCCGCGGGCGGCCGGCTCTCCTTCGGGGGCGGGGCCGCGCTCGTCCTGGCCGGGTGCACGGCGCTCGCGGCGCTCGCGCTCGGGGTCTCGCTCTATGCGTGGCTCGCGTCTGCCCTGGGCGAGGCGACCCGCGTGATCCTGCGGTATGGCGGCGCGGCGACGCTCTTCCCCGATCCCGGCGACGCGATCCCCGGCGGGCGGCTCGTCCTCTGCCAGATCTCCGATCTCCACATCACGGCGGGCGGCCGCGAGCCGTACGAGATCGAGGAGGGCTCTGCCGCGTGGCCGGACGGGGTCTCTCGCCCCGACACCGCCGAGCTGACAGGCCGCCTCCGGCGGCTCGTGGCGGAGATCGCCGCCATGAAGCCGCCGCTCGTCGCGCTGACGGGCGACATGACCGATCTCGGGGAAGAGGCGCAGTGGGACGAGCTCGAGGCGGCGCTCTCCGGCATACCGGCCTCCTCGCAGGTGCTCATGGTGCCTGGCAACCACGACGTCGCCATCAACGTCGGCACGGCGCCGGACCCGTACCTCACGAAGCGGGCGGAGCGCGAGCAGCGCTTCATCGAGGTGCTCACCCGCGTGGAGCGCGGCCCCTTCCAGCCTCCCCTTCACGTCCCGGCCCGCAAGCGCGCGCGGCGGCGGCTGCGCGCGATCGCCGGCCTGTATCCGAGGCGGCTCGATCTCGAGGGGGGTATCCGGATCTTCGGCCTCAACTCCAACCGTTACCGCTCGCGGTTCGTGGGGTCGAACGCGATCGGGCAGATCGGCGGCGCGCAGCTCCGGCGCCTCGCCCGCGCGCTGAGGCGGGGGTCCGGGCCCGTCATCGTGCTCCTGCACCACCACGTGGCGCGCCTCGCGGGGCCGATCTCGCTCAACGACACGTTCATGATCGCGATGGATGGCCCGCGCCTCCTCGAGATGCTCGCGGCGTATCAGCAGAAGAACCCGAAGAAGAACAGCGCGCTCGTGCTCCACGGGCACAAGCACCTCGCGTTCTTCGGCCACTACCGCTCGAAGAGCGGCGGCCGCGTCAGCGTGTACGCGCACCCCTCGTCCACGCTCGGGCACGAGACCGACGGCCATCTCGATGGCGTCGCCAGGTTCGCGGCGATCCGCCTGACGGAAGACGGCATCTGGCGCGTCGAGACGCACCCGCTCCGCCCTGCACGCTCTGCCGCGCCCGCGCCGTCGGCCCCCGCCGAGGCGGCCGTGTCGTGAGGTGAGCGGCACGACTGCTCGGTACGGTCAGCGCCGATTCTCCGACGGAGCGAAGGACGGCATGCTGGGCCCGTCACGCTGGCGCCGCCGGACACAACCGAGCCCGCGGTGAGACAGCAATCCACATTGCGCGATATGCAGGGTCGCTGCCGCGTCTGGCCGCAATGCATCATTTCTGGTCCGTGCGTCGTCCGGCTGCCACATCGGTCAGCTATGCTTCCCGGATGGCGGGCACCCGGAGCGAGCTTCACGGCCGTGTCTGCTCCGGGTGCCACACGCAGAATCGACGGCTTTGGCGCCGGCGACGCGCGCCGGGCCGCGCTTCATGGAGGGTTCGACTTATGAGATTGCCCACGATGGCCATGGTGTTGCTGACAGTGGGTGCGATCGGCGTTGGGTGTGGGGGCAATGGCGCCACCGACGGTGACGGGAGCTCGCAGAGCGGCTCGGGGAGCGGGGGCTCTGGCCAAGGGAGCTCCCAGAGCACGACCGGCGATTTCGGATCGGGCGGTCCGGGCGCGAACGGCTCCTCGGGGCAAGGCGGCTCCTCGAGCAACGGCAGCTCTTCGGGCCAAGGTGGAGCGTGCGCCACCCAGTCGGCCAGCGCCGACCTCCAGCCCGTGTACCTGGCCTTCGCGTTCGACGTGTCCGGCAGCATGGGCATGGGCGACGAGCCCTGGTACGACAGGGACCTCAAGTGGGAGCCCGTCGTCGCGGCGACGAAGCAGTTCTTCAATGATCCCCTCTCCGAGGGCATCAACGCGTCGCTCAGGTTCTTTCCGAGCGAGGACGAGGACCGCGACGAGAAGTGCTCGGCCGAGACCTACGAGACACCGGAGGTCCCGATGACAGCGCTGCCCTCTGCGCGCTTCGCCGAGGCGATCGACGCCGTCACGCCGGCGCCCGGCGCCGACTGGCGCGGCGGCACGCCCACGCTGTTCGTCATGCAGGGGACGATCTCGTTCGTCGAGGCCCAGCGGCGGGCCACGCCTGGCAGGTACGCCATCGTCCTCGTCACGGACGGCTATCCTGCGGGCTGCGGCGATCGGGCCAACAGGATCCAGCCCGTGGCGGACGCGGCGGCCGGCGCGCTCGGGGACGGCGTCCCGACCTACGTCATCGGGGTCGACAACCCGCCGGTCGAGGGCGCGCCCCACGACCTCGACAACCTGCACGACATCGCCGACGCGGGCGGGACGGGGCAAGCCTACCTGATCGACACGGGCAATCCCGGGGCGACCTCGGCCGCCTTCAAGGCCGCGATCGACGCGATCCGCGGCGCGTCCGTCTCCTGCACGGTCGAGATCCCGCCCGCTCCCGACGGGCGGACCTTCGACGCGCAACGGGTCCGCGTGACGTACCAGAGCGGCGGAGGTAACCCGACGGCGCTCTCCTACGACCAGGAGTGCGCCAGCGAGAACGCCTGGCGTTACGACAGCGCCGCGAACCCGAGCCAGATCGTGCTCTGCGACAGCACGTGCGCCACGATCCAGGCGGACCCCGAAGCGGCCCTGGGGGTCGACTTCACCTGCGAAGACGTGATCGAGATACCGCAGTGAAACATGGATGACGCCGAGCACACCTGCGCTCGGCGTCGTCCGTCTCGGTGGTTCTTGACACCCTGCGACATTCCCGCCCACGATGCCTGGGTGACACATCGCCCGCCGAAGTCGCCTGAGGCCTTCGCTATCCCGCGCCCGGCTGCCCGCCTGCCCGCCGTCCTCACCGTTGCGCTGTCGCTGCTGGCCGGCGCGTGCCAGGGCTCATCGACGAGCGCGAGCCCGCCCTCGGACAAGACCGCCGGCCCCAGCGCGGCGGCGCCGGCGAGCGCTGCGCCCGCGGCGCCGGCCGCTGCATACAAGGTCGGCATGGTGCTGGTCGGCCCTTACAACGACAAAGGGTGGAACCAGGCGCATTACGACGGGATCCGGTCGGTCCTCGCCAAGATGCCGGACGTCGGCTTCGAGTATGTCGACAAGGTGAACCCGTCCGACCGCCCGAACGTGAAGGGGTCCCAGGTCGCGGACGATCTCATCTCCCGGGGCGCGCGGTTCGTCGTCTACAACTCCGACGATTACAAGGACGACGCCCTCGAGACCGCGCGCAAGCACCCGGAGGTCACGGTCATCCACGTCTCCGGCGATTACGCCTGGAAGGAGGGCAAGAACCACAAGCCCCAGCCCAACCTGGGCAACTTCATGGGGCGTATCGAGGCGGCCCAGCACATCGCCGGGTGCGCCGCGGCGCTCGGCACCGAGACGGGCAAGATCGGGGTTGTCGGTCCGCTCGTGAACGACGAGACCCGCCGGCTGGTCACCGCGGCGTACCTCGGCGCGCGGTACTGCTGGGAGAAGTACCAGAAGAAGAAGCCGGAGGATCTCACGTTCAAGGTCACGTGGATCGGCTTCTGGTTCAACATCCCGGGCGTCACCCTCGACCCCACCAAGGTGGCTGACGACTTCATCGGCGGCGGCTTCGACGTGCTGATGACCGGGCTCGACACGCCCGAGGCCGCGCTGCAGGCCAAGAAGGCGAGCGGCGCCGGCAAGAAGGTCAAGTACGTCCATTACGATCACAAGGCCGGCTGCGACCTGGCGCCGGAGATCTGCCTCGGCGTCGCGTACTACAACTGGGCGCCGCTCTACCGCGACACGATCGAGAAGGCGCGCGCGGGCAAGTACGCGAGCGAGTTCGTCTGGCAAGGGCCGGACTTCCGCGACCTGAACGGCGATTCGTCGGTCGTCGGCTTCGGGCCCGGCGCCGCGCTGGGAGAGGCGCAGGCGCCGCTCGGCGCGTTCGTCATCGAGCTCGCCAACGGGCTCGACCTCTTCAAGGGGCCGCTCAAGTTCCAGGACGGGACCGAGTTCCTGAAGGACGGCGAGGCCGCGACGCCGCAGCAGATCTGGTATCTGCCGCAGCTGGTCCGAGGGATCACCGGGCCGAGCAAGTAGCCGCCTCGGGGCGGTGATCCATGCGGATCGAGATCGAGCGCGTCGCGAAGCGGTTCGGACCGGTCAAGGCCAACGACGGCGTGTCGCTGACGATCCAGGCCGGCGCCGTCCACGGGCTGCTCGGCGAGAACGGCGCCGGCAAGAGCACGCTCCTCCGGATCCTGGGCGGGCTCGTCCGCCCGGACGCGGGCCGATTGCTCTTCGATGGCCGCCCGGTGGCGCTCGCGAGCCCGGCGGACGCGCTCGCCGCCGGCGTCGGCGTGCTCCACCAGGAGCCGCTCGATTTCCCGCCGCTCACCGTCCTGGAGAGCTACCTCGTCGCCCGGCCCCGCGCGGCCGGCGCGGGCGGCGGCGCGCGCTCGCTGCTCCCGGGCCACGGCCGGGCCGCGGGCGTCTTCCTCCCCCGGCGCGCGGCGCGCGAGGAGCTGCTCGCGCTCGCGGCGCGCTTCGGCTTCTCCGTCGACCCGGACGAGCACGTCGCCCGGCTCACGCTCGGGGAGCGCCAGCAGATCGAGCTCTTGCGGCTCCTCTCGCTGGGCGTCCGAGCGCTGCTCCTGGACGAGCCCACGACGGGGATCTCCGGGGCGCAGCAGGAAGCCCTGTTCTCCGCGCTGCGGCGGCTCAAGGCGGACGGCAAGGCGATCGTCCTCGTGTCGCACAAGCTCTCGGACGTCGAGGCGCTCTGCGATCGCGTGACGGTGCTGCGGCACGGCAAGGTGGCGGGAGAGGCGGAGATGCCGGCTGGGGCCGATCGCCTCGTCGCGCTGATGTTCGGCGAGGCGCTCGCGTCTCAGGAGCGATCCCCCGAGGCGGGCAGCGGCGCGGCGCTCGCGCCCCTGGAGCGCCTCCCCGAGCCGAGCGGGGGCGACGCGCTCGCCCTCGAGGGCGTGGCGTTCGGCGATCACCGGCTCAACGTGCACATCGCCCACCTCGCCGTCCGCCGCGGCGAGGTGCTCGGGCTCGCGGGCCTCGAGGGGAGCGGCCAGCGCCTCCTGCTGCGCGCCTGCGCGGGGCTGCTCCGGGCGCGGCGGGGGCGCGTCGTCGTGGGCGGGGCCGACCTGACCGGCCGCCCCTACCCGGCCTTCCTGCGCGCCGGCGTGGGCTACCTGCCCGCCGATCGCCGTCGCGAGGGCCTCATCGCGGGCCTCTCCATCGAGGACCACGTCGCGCTGCGCGCGCCGCGGCCCGGGCTCTTCCTGCGTCCGCGGGAGATCCGGCGCGCCGCCGAGCGGGCGATCGAGGCGCTCCGGATCCGGGGCCGGCCCGACACGCCCGTCGAGCGGCTCTCCGGCGGCAACCAGCAGCGCACCCAGCTCGCGCTCCTCCCCGCGGATCTCGCGCTGCTCCTCCTGGAGCAGCCGACCCGGGGGCTCGATATCGCGTCGGCGCGCTGGGTATGGGAGCAGCTCCTCGCGCGGTGCCGTGCCGGCGCGGCGCTCCTGTTCGCGTCGTCCGATCTCGACGAGCTGATGCGCTACAGCGACCGTGTCCTCGTGTTCAGCGGCGGGCGCGTCTCGCCGCCCGTCGGCGCCGCCGACCTCACCCTGGACCGGCTCGGGCGGATGATCGGCGGCGAGCTCGACGACGCCGCCCTGCCCTCGGCGCTCGCTGCACCTGCGCCGCCTCCGGCGCCCGCGGGGTCCGACCGATGAGCTCCGATCCGGCCGCTCGACGATCGGCGCCCGCCGCGCGCCGCGGGGCCGTCTCCCTCCTCCTCCGCCTCGCGCCGCTCGCCCTGGCGTTCGCGCTCGTGGCGGGCCTCTGCGCGCTCCTCGGCGCCTCGCCGGCGGCGGTGGCCGCGGGCCTGTGGCAGGGCGCGTTCGGCTCCACGGACCGCGCCGCGCGGGTGCTCGCCACGCTGGCGCCGCTGCTGCTCTGCGGGAGCGGCCTGCTCTTCACGTTCCGCGCCGGCCTGTACCACCTCGGCGTCGAGGGGCAGCTCGTCCTCGGCGCCGTCTGCGCCACGGGCGCGGCGCGCGCCCTGTGGCCGCACCTCCCGGCAGGGGCCGTTGTCGCGCTCTGCGTCGGCGCCGGCGCGCTCGGCGGGGTGCTCTGGGGCGCCCTCACGGGCGCGCTTCACACGCGTGTCCGGGTGAGCGAGATCTTCGCGGGCCTCGGCATGAACTTCGTGGCCCAGGGGCTGGTCCTGTACCTCGTCTTCGGCCCGTGGAAGCGCCCCGGCGTCGCATCCATGGCCGGCACCGAGCCGCTCGACGGCGCGCTCTGGCTCTCCACGCTGGGCGGCACCGATCTGAGCCCCGTCGCGCTCCTGCTCGGGGTCCTCTCGCTCCTCGGGACCGCCGTCGTGCTCGGGCGGACCCACCTCGGGCTCCGGCTGCGGGCGGTGGGGCTGAGCCCGCCGGCCGCGGAGGTGCTCGGCGTGCTCGCGGCGCGGCAGGTGCTGCTCGCGTTCGCGGTCTCCGGCGCGCTCGCCGGCGTCGCCGGCGCGCTGCAGGTGCTCGGCACGTTCCACCGGCTCATCCCGAGCATCTCGAGCAGCCTCGGCTTCCTCTCGCTGCTCGTCGTGATGCTCGCCGGCCGGCGCGCCGCGCTCGTCGCGCCGATCGCCCTGTTCTTCAGCGCGCTCAACGTCGGCAGCCTGGAGCTCCCGATGACCCTCGGGCTGGAGTCCTCGCTGGCGGGCGTGCTCCAGGGCGCGCTCGTCCTGTTCGCGCTCCTGTCTCCCGGGGCGGCGCGCGGCGGCGGCCGGTCGGAGGTGGCCTGATGGGACGAGGCCCGAAGGGACGAGGCCGATGGGGGCAGGCGTGATGGAACGACGCCTCGGAGGGGAGGAGCAGCCCTCATGAGCGACGGCGGCGCCGAGCTCCTCTCGCTGCTCGCGACCGCGCTCGCGGCGTCGACGCCGCTCGTCTATGCGGCGGTCGGCGAGACGCTGACCGAGCGGGCCGGGGTCATCAACCTCTCGGCCGAGGGCGCGATGATGCTCTCGGCGATGGTCGGCTTCGCGGCCGCCCTGTCGACCGGGAGCGTCCTCGCCGGCTTCGCCGCCGCGGCCGCGACCGGAGCGCTCGTCGCGCTCGTCGTGGCGATCGGCGGGATCTACCTTGGCCGCTCCCAGATCGCGGTCGGCTTCGTCCTGGCGATGCTCTGCGCGGATCTCTCGTCGGTGCTCGGCGGCCCGTACGTGCGCGTCCCTGGCCCGACGGTGCCGGCGGCGTCGATCCCGGTGCTGCGGGACGTGCCGCTCGTGGGGCCGCTGCTGTTCCAGAGCGATCCCGTGGTGTACGGCAGCTACGTCCTCGTCGCCGGCGCGTGGCTGTTCCTTTATCGCACGCGCGCGGGGCTCCTCCTCCGCGCGGTGGGCGAGCAGCCGGCGGCGGCGCACGCGCGCGGGGCGCATGTGACGCGGGTGCGCACGGCGGCGACGCTCGCGGGCGGGGCGCTCGTGGGCATCGCCGGCGCGGCGTACTCGCTCGATTTCAAGGCGGGCTGGAGCCACCGCCACACGGCGGGCTACGGCTGGATCGCGCTGGCGATCGTGATCTTCGGCGGCTTCCATCCGGTGCGGGCGGCGCTCGGCGCGTACCTCTTCGGGGTGCTCTCGTCGGCGGCGAGCCTCGGCCAGAGCGCGCTCCCCTCGGTGCCGACGCAGGTCTTCAGCGTGGCGCCGTTCGCGCTGATGATCGCGGTCCTCGGGCTCACCTCGAGCGGGCTCCTGGAGCGCGCCTCCGCGCTGCTGCCCAGCGCCGCGCGCCGCCCGCTCCTGCGCGCGTTCGACGCGACGCCTCCCGCGGCGCTCGGGAAGCCCTACCCGGCGGACGACGGGGCGGAGGAGCGGCCGCGCGGCGTGGATCGGAGCGCCGAGGAGCGGCTGCGTGGCGTGGGTGATGGGGCGGAGGAGCCCCCGCGCGGAATGGATCAGCGGGCGAGATAACAGACCTCGAGCCAGGGGCGGTCGCTCTGGAGCGGGTGATCGCTCGAGCGGTACGACGTGCGCCCGTCCGGACCTTCCTCGACGAGGAAGCCGTAGTTCGGGGTCGTGCCGTCGACCCACGCCTGGACGAGCCCGGTCAGATCGGCGCTCATGGCATAGGGGCCGACATAGGTGAGCTCCGCCGCGGCGGCCTTGTCGTAGCTCGCGGCGAAGTCCTGCCAGGTCACTGTGTCTTCGCGCCACGGCGCGGTGATCCGGTGAGCGCGGACGGTCTGGTCGCTCGATCCGAAGGCGACGACGCCGAACTCTGCCGACGTGACGGTGGCCCCGGCGGGGATGCCGTCGAGCCCGAACCGATAGAGCGCCTGCTTGCGCGCGCCGCGGGTGTCGCCAGAGTAGTTGTACGGGATGTGGCCGTCGCTGTAGCGAGGGAAGGCTTCCCAGATATCGGCGTCCTCGACCGCGCCGAAGGCGCCCCGCTGCAGGGTGACGCACACGTCTTTGCACGCGTCCCCGAGGCCGTCAGCATCGCTGTCGAGCTGGTCTGGATTCGCGGCAGCGGGGCAGTTGTCGCAGGCGTCGCCGATCCCGTCGAGGTCGCTGTCGGTCTGGTCCCAGTTGGCGACGCTGGCGCAGTTGTCGATCGCATCGCAGAACGAATCGCCGTCGCTATCGCCGAGCGGACAAGGATCGCACGCGTCGCCGATCCCGTCTCCGTCCGCGTCGGCCTGGTCCGGGTTGTCGCGGTTGGCGCAGTTGTCGCAGCCCGCGCCCAGGCCCGGGGCGATGTCGTCGCCGTCGTCGCTCGAGAGCGACGACAGCCCGATCTCGTAGCCGTCGCAGACGTCGCGATCCGCGCAGGGGATCGGGCCGGAGACCGCATCGTAGATGCAGAGGAGCGACGCTCCTTCGGTCGCCTCGACGTACACCCGGGCGAAGCCGACGGCCGTCGACCCGCCGTCGACGACATCGACCTGGAGATCATTGCATGCTGCGGGATTGTAGAGGGCGAGGACGTCGGGCTCGGTGAACGTCCTCTGGAGCGTCGCCGTATTGCAATCGCAGCCGTTGGTGCTCGCGACCGTGTCGAGGTGGACCCCATTCAGGTACAGCGAGAACGCGCCGGCGCCGCAATCGGCGTGGTTGATGGTGAACGTGATCGCGGTCGGTGCTCCCAAGGCCGTCCCGGAAATCCCTGCGAGCACGAGGAGCGAGAAGCAAGCGCTAGCAGCGCTCGTATGGAAGTATCGCATGATTCTTCTTATATTCTTAGTTTAGACAACATACAACAACCCTGAGAGGTTTTTGGTTGGCTGGTGCGCGTGCATCTGTTGCATGGCGCCTTGGCGCCGTGGCGCGCAGTGAACAGCGGGATACGCGACGCGCAGTGAACGGCGGGATACGCGACGCGCAGTGAACGGCGGGATACGCGACGCGCAGTGAACACTGGGATACGTGATGCGCAGTGAACAGCGGGGTACACGGCGCGCAGTGAACGGTAGGGCACGCGCCGTGGGGTGAACGGCGGGGTACGCGACGCGGGTTACGGGTCCGGGCACGCCACACAGATCGCTCCGCTGCTCGAGGCGCTCGGGCTCGTCGGCGTAGTAGGCCAGGCTGTCCGGGTCGTGCCCAAGGGGCATCTCTATCGAACTGGGCGGGCGGGGCCAACCATCCGCGCTGTGAGCGGGCCGAAAGCGCCGCGAGCGAGGAGTTACCGCTGGTGCGCTCGCTCCCGGACGGCTGTACGGCGTCGCCAGAGCTCAGGAGGGGAAGTCTTGGTCCAAACGAGCGATCAGGTCTATCCGATCGACCCTTTGCCATGCGCTGCGCGCAGCCTCGACATGCTGGCGCTGGGTGACAGCGTCGGGCGCGATGGTGGCAAGACGGTGATGGGTCCGGCCGATGGAGCAGGGCTCGGGGATGCGCTGGTACAGCGCGAGGGCTTCTTCGTAGCGAGCACGGGCTGCGCTGGTATCGCTGTGGGCTTGCGCGAACTCTCCGAGGCGCCTGATGCAGTCGGCTTCGCCGCGCACAGACCCCACCTGCCGGTAGAGCGGCAGCGCTTCTTGGTAGCGCGCCCTCGCCTCGTCGTACTGCGAGCGCTCCAGCGCGATGTCTCCAAGACTCTTGATGCAATTGGCCTCGCCGTGCAGAGACCCCAGCTGCCGGTAGAGCGGCAGGGCTTCCTGGTAGCGCGCCCTCGCCTCGTCGTGCTGCGAACGTTCCAGCGCGATGTCTCCAACGCTCTTGATACAGTTGGCCTCACCGCGCACCGACCCCACCTGCCGGTAGAGAGGCAGCACTTCCTGGTAGCGCGCCCTCGCCTCGTCGTGCTGCGAACGTTCCAGCGCGATGTCTCCAACGCTCTTGATACAGTCGGCCTCACCGAGCACAGACCCCACCTGCCGATAGAGAGGCAGCGCTTCCTGGTAGCGCGCCCTCGCCTCATCGTGCATCGAACGCTCCCGCGCGACGTGTCCAAGGCTCTGGATGCAGTTGGCCTCACCGAGCACAGCCCCAACCTGCCGGTAGAGCCATAGCGCTTCCTGGTAGCGCGCTCTCGCCTCGTCGTGCTGCGAACGTTTCAACGCGATGTCTCCAAGGCTCTTGATGCAGTTGGCCTCACCGCGCACATCCCCCACCTGCCGGTAGAGCGGCAGCACTTCTTGGTAGCGCGTCCTCGCCTCGTCGTGCTGCGCACGCAAGAGCGCGAGGTTTCCAAGGCGTTTGATGCAGTCGGCCTCACCGAGCACATCCCCCACCTGCCGGTAGAGCGGCAGGGCTTGCTGGTAGCGCGCCCTCGCCTCGTCGTGCTGCGAACGTCTCAGCGCGATGTCTCCGAGGCTCTTGATGCAGTCGGCCTCACCGAGCACGTCCCCCACCTGCCGGTAGAGCGGCAGGGCTTGCTGGTAGCGCGCCCTCGCCTCGTCGTGCTGCGAACGTCTCAGCGCGATGTCTCCGAGGCTCTTGATGCAGTCGGCCTCACCGAACACATCCCCCACCTGCCGGTAGAGCGGCAGGGCTTGCTGATAGCGCGCCCTCGCCTCATCGTGCTGAGAGCGCGAGAGCGCGACGTCTCCAAGGCTCTGGGCGCACAGCGCCTCTCGCCGTCCGTCCCCGGTGCGCTGCGCCACCTCCAGCGCCCGACCAAGGGGCAATGAAGCCGCATGCCCGGAAAAACGCGCGAAGTTGGTCAACGCCGCCGCCGCGTCGATCCATCGCCCCGCTTCGACCCCCGTGAGCCCGCGTCGGATCACCGAATCCAGGTTCGCTGTCTCCGGCGCGAGCCGCGCCGCCGCCTCTGTGCCGCCGCGACTCCCCGGCACTGGCCCGAGCGTGCACGTGAGGTCCCCATAGTGATCCATCGCCCGCCCCAGGTCCTCCACGATCGGCGGGTACTCCGCTGCCACGTACTCGCGCACCGGCGAGAGCATCTTGAACCGGCCGCCCTCGAAGTAGGCCAGCCCCACCTGCGCCAGCGCGCGCGCCGCCGCCGGCCCCATTCCCGGCAGGAGCACCGCGAGATCCCGCTGCGCGATTCCGTCCGGCAGCACCGCCAGCACCGAGAGCAGCCGACGCGCGCCGGCTGTCATCCGCGGTGAGCCGATCGAGAGCTCCAGCGACGCCTTCCAGCTCCGGAGCCGATCGCGCGCGCCGCCGTCGCGCTCCAGCACCGCCGTGCGGCGCGCCTCCCACTCGTCCTTCAGGTTGATGAGGTCGTTTCCGTGGGTCGCGTGTGCGAGCAACGCGATCGCCAGCGGAATACCCTCCATCAGGGAAAGCAGCGCCGAGAGCGCCGGCTTGCTCCGGTGCTCCTCGCCCGCGATGGCGCAGAACACTGCCTCCGCCTCGGCACGTCGCAGCGCTCGGAGATCAATCGGCGAATTCCAGGTCACCCTCCCCGGCCGGCCCGCGCCGCGCACCGACGCCACGAGCGACAGGCCTGGAACGGCCGCGAGCTCCGCGAGCAACGCCTCGGTCCCGGGCTGGTCGTCGCCATCCCAGGGCGTCTCCAGATTGTCCAGCACGAGCACGGCCGGGCCTGCTGCGAGGAACGACATCGCCCGCTGCCACAGATCCGGCCCGGAGGCGACGCGCAGCGCGCCGGCCAGCGCGACGGCTGCAGATTCGGCATCTGGCGCAGCGTCGAGCCGCGCGAAGAAGCGCCGCTCCCCGAAGCGAGCCACCACCTCCGGGCGGTGCAGGACCGCCAGGCTGACCGTGCTCTTGCCGACACCCGCAGCGCCGAGGAGCAGCACGCGTCCCGGCGGTTCGCGCACCAGCGCCGCGACGATGGCATCCACCTCCAGACCCCGGCCGATGCACAGCTCCGCCGGTGGCAGCCCCGCGGCCAGGGCGCTCCGTCCTCCCGGAGCCGCCCGCCGGCTCATCACGCCCTCGACCACGGCGCGCAAGCCACGCACCACCTCGGTCCACGCCTCGCCCCGAACCGGCCAGCCCTCGACAGGCCGCCCGCCCTCGGGGAGCGGAGCAAGCTTGCCGAACTCGGTCCAACCCCAGTCGCAAGGTCGGACAGGCACGGGCACGACCACCACCTCGCCAGCGGCGCGCCGGGCGAGAGCGCGCGCTGCCTCCTCATCGAAGTGACGATCGGAGGCGAGGAAAGCGGGACTCACCAGCAGCACCACCACCTCAGCCGCCTCGATCTGCGCGCGCGCTTCCGCCGCCGGTTCTCCCTCTGCGGCGATCCGGTCGTCGTGCCAGACCTCGATCAACCCGCTGCGCTCGATGGGCCTCAGGTGGACCTCGACCTCGGCACGCAACGCGGCGTCCTCCGGGGCAGACGAGATGAAGAGACGAACCGGCTTCGGCATGCGCGCACAGAGCTGCAGTTTGCTCCGGCGAGTTTACAGACCTCTCCCTGGGCTGGATAGCCCAGGACGCCCGCCCGATTGCATGGACGGCCGGATGCCAGCGGGCAGATACAGTCCACCGGCTCCGCTCGCCGCGCGGAAGCGGCTGAAGCAATCGTCGTGGTCGATGGACCACGAGGCACGCCTGCCGGCCAAGCTCCCCGCCGCGCTGCTCCTCGCCATCGCCCTGACGCTCGCGCCGAGCACGACGCGCAGCCGCCGCGCCGCGCCACGCATGCCAGGACCCGAGCCGCCCCGGAGCCTCGATCCCGTGGCCGTGAACCGCGATTGCGAGCGGTGCTACATCGCTCGTTCGAGGTAGCTTGCCGAGGGACACCCCATGAAGAAGCTCGCCCTGCCGGTCCTCCTCCTCCCGCTCGCCCTCGCGGCGTGCAAGCGGGGCGACAGCGAGGCGCACCGCGATCCAGCCCCGCCAGCGCCGGCGGCCGCGCCGCCCCCAGCGCCCAACGCGTCGGCATCTGCTCCGGCGTCGGGGGCGTCGCCCGCGGTCGCCTGCTTCAACCCTGCGGAGGTCCTCCGCGAGGTGAGGCTCGCGGGCGCGCCGTAACGGCTCAGCTGATCCCCATGGGCGCGCCACCCTCGGCGACGAACCGATCGGCGATGTCCACGAGGAGCGCGTCCGTGGCGGGCTTGCTCTTCACGGTGACCTGCGTCTCATCCGGCAGGAGCACGAACGAGCCGACCACCTTGCCGTCGAGCCGCACCTCGTGGCTCCCGCCGGGCGGAGCAGGGGCAACCTCGTAGACCTTGCCGTCGCGTGCCTTGATCTTCATGACCTAGCGGTAGCACGCAGGAACGCCGAGCGCGTTCCCCCGCGCGGCAGCCCCCGGCCCGCCGCCTCGGGCAAGAGCCCCTCCACCGCGGGCGGATTGCGCGGTAGGATGCGGCTGCGCGCCGAGCGCGAGGAGTGTTCACCGTGCCGAGATCCGACGATCGCTGATGCTGACGCCAGAGCCTGGCCAGCCCCCCGAAGCCGGCGGCGGCGGATGGATCGTCCTCGGCGTCCTGAACGAGATCCTCCTCAAGCTCGCCAACCAGCCGGACCTGCGGTCGCTGTGGGAAGAGGTCTGCGCGAGCGCGCGCTGGATCGTCCCCTCCCAGCGGCTCTGTGTCGTGCTCGCCAACGACGGCGGCGGCGCCAGGATCGCGGCGAGGTACCAGCGCGGCACCTTCGAGTACGGGGCGCCCGAGGGCGGCGGCGTCGTCGTGGACGCCTGGATGGTCGCGGCGCTGGAGGCGCAGCGCCCCGCGTGGTTCAGGGGGCCGTGGGACGAGGCGCGCGAGGCGGATCGCGCGCGCGCGTGGCTCCTCGCGGACGACCCCGACGTCGTCTTCCACGTGCCGATCCAGGTCTACAAGAAGACCATCGGCACGATGCTCTTCGCCCTGGAAGACCAGCGCCAGATCGACCGGAAGGCGCTGGCGAGCGCGACCACGTACGCGCTGTACGTCGGGGCCACGTACACGACGCTCAAGAACTCGCTCGACCTCGCCGCCGCGAGCGCGCAGCTGCGCGAGCAGAACGACGAGCTCGAGCGGGTCCAGATCGAGCTGCGCCTGCAGCTCGATCGGGTCCGCGCGGCGCACGAGGCGATGCTCGAGATGTCGACGCCGATCATCCAGGTGTGGGACGGCGTGCTCACGCTGCCGGTGATCGGCACCATCGACAGCGCGAGGGCGGCCCGCATGATGGAAGAGGTGCTCGACGCGGTGGTCCGGCACGGCGCCCGCTTCATGATCGTGGACCTCACCGGCGCGCAGGCGGCGGACACCTCGACCATCGATCACCTGCTGCGGATCTTCGCGGCGACGAGGCTGCTCGGCAGCCAGTGCATCGTCTCCGGCGTCCCGACGGCGATGGTCGGGCGCATCCTGGAGTCCGGCGGCAGCCTCGACGGGATCCCGGTGTTCAGCACGCTGAAGAGCGCGCTCGAGCACGCGGTGGGCGCGCTGCGGCAGCAGGCGCAGCCGGCGCGCCGGTAGCCGCCGCAGCCGGAGGAGCGCCCGGACCGGAGCGGTGTCGACCGCGCCGCGCGCCGCGCGCCCCCCGCTGTGATACGTCCGCGGTCCCACACAGGAGCGTGACGGATGAAGCTCGCGATGATCGGACTCGGCAGGATGGGCGCCAACATGGCGCGCCGGCTCATGCGCGGCGGCCACGAGGTCGTCGCGTTCGATCTGAACCAGGACAGCGTGAAGCGGCTCGGCGAGGAGGGCGCGGCGACGGCCTCTTCCCTGGGCGACGCGGTGGCGCAGCTCGAGTCGCCGCGCGTGGTCTGGGTCATGCTGCCCGCGGGCGCGCCCACCGAGCGCGTCGTCGGAGAGCTCGGCGAGCAGCTCGGCGAGGGCGACGTGATCATCGACGGGGGCAACACCTACTTCAAGGACGACGTCCGCCGCGCCAGGGCGCTCGCCCCGAAGGGCATCCGCTACGTCGACGTGGGGACGAGCGGCGGCGTGTGGGGGATCGACCGCGGCTACTGCCTCATGGTGGGCGGCGCGCCAGAGGCGTTCGCCCTGGTGCAGCCGATCCTGCGGACGCTCGCGCCGGGGCCGGGGGACATCCCGCGCACGCCGGGCAGGCAGGAGGCCCTGGGCGGCGCGCAGAGCACGTCGGAGGACGGCTACCTGCACTGCGGCCCGGTCGGCGCCGGGCACTTCGTGAAGATGGTCCACAACGGCATCGAGTACGGCCTCATGCAGGCCTACGCGGAGGGGTTCGACATCCTCAAGAACGCCGCCACGGAGCGCCTGCCCGAGGAGCACCGGTACGCGTTCGACCTCGGCGAGATCGCCGAGGTCTGGCGGCGGGGCAGCGTCGTGGGTTCGTGGCTGCTCGACCTCACCGCGATCGCCCTCGCCGAGAGCCCCGAGCTCGCCGGGTACAGCGGCTTCGTGCAGGACTCCGGCGAGGGCCGCTGGACCGTGATGGCGGCGATCGAGGAGGCCGTCCCCGCCGAGGTGCTGTCCTCCGCGCTCTACGCGCGCTTCCGCTCACGCCACGATCACACCTTCGCGGAGAAGGTCCTCTCCGCGATGCGGCACAAGTTCGGCGGGCACCTGGAGCGCCCCACGGGGGGCTGAGCGGCGTCCCTGCCTGCCGATCGAGCGCGGCCCCTGGAGCGCTCCCTGCGCGCCCGTGCGCGTGGCGCCGCGGAAGAGACCTCATCCTCCTGAAGAAGCTCACGAATGGGCGGTAAACTTCTGAAATTGTTATATTTTTAGCTCTCAGCTCAAAGGAGCTCCGACGACTCGCGATCGTCGGGCTGCGCGCGCTGGCCGGCGGCGAGGAGCGCCTCGGCGAGGAGCATCGCGTCGACCGGCCAGAGCTCGGGCGGACGCCGGTGCTTCGCCCCTGCCTCGGGGAGCGGGCGACAGCTGAGCACGAGGCGGCGGAAGCGGTCAGGGACGGCGTCCCGGCCGTGCGCTGCGCCGAGCAGCGCGCCGGCGATCGCGGCGTTCGTATCGGTGTCGCCGCCGGCCATCACCGTGTCGACGAGGCCCCGCTCGAGCGAGGGCGCGTGGAGGAGCTGGTAGAAGGCGTTCTGCAGGGCGATGAGGACCCAGCCGGCCTGGTGCGAGAAGCTCCGGGGCGGGGCGCTGCGCGCGGCCGTGAGCGCGGCGACGACCGCGCGCTCGCCGCTCCCCTCCGCCTCGTCGAGGGCGGCCGCGAAGGCACCCTCGACGCCGGCGCCGCCCACCGCCGCCGCGATGGCCGCGACGAACGCGGCGGAGGCGGCGCAGCAGACCGGGTGGGGGTGCGTGAGCGCGCTGTCGTCGCGCGCCCAGGCCGCGGCCTCCCGCGGGCGGCCCGCGCCGAGGACGCCGAGGGGCGCCGCGCGCATCACCGAGCCGTTCGCCTCGCTCGTCAGGCTCGCGGCGGCGCGGGCGCGCTCGCGGCGCGAGCCGGGCAGCGGCGCGCCCGCGGCGGCCCTGAGCGCGGCCGCCGTGGTGTTGCCGATGTCGAACGGGCTTGAGCCGTACCAGTGCACGTAGGCGTCGAGCGCGGCCTCCGCGACGAAGCCGCGCTTGCGGACGATCGAGCGCGCGAGCATGAGCGCCATCTCGGAGTCGTCGGTCGGCTGCCCGGCCAGCGTGCCCCACGTGCCGCCGTCGGCGAGGTCGCGGACGCCGTCCGGGTAGAGCGGCGCGATCGCCTCCGCCGTGCGGAACTCGACGAGCGCGCCGAGCGCGTCCCCCGCGAGCTGGCCGAGCAGGCAGCCCTGGGCGCGTGAGAGCGTGCCAGCTCCCTCGACGAGCAGGCTGTGCGAGGGGCGCAGCAGCCCGTACGTGCCCTGCGGCGGCGGGATGCGGCCGTGGATGACGGCGTTCCACGGGCGGCGCGCGAGCTCGCGCACGACCGCGGGGGCGCCGCCGAACAGGCGGCAGACCTCGCCGTCGCCCTGCGCGGTGTAGGTGATGGGCGCGCCGTCGTCGTCGACGAGCTCGCCGCCCGCGGCGCGCACGAGCGCGTGCCCGGCGGCGTAGTCCCAGCTGCGGGGCCGGCTGAGCGAGACCGCGGCGACGCCCTCGCCGGCCGCGGCCAGGGCGAGCCGGTAGGCGAGGCTCGGGAGGGCGAGGAACCGCGCGGGGGCGACGCAGCGGGCGTTGCGGGCGGGGAGGTAATCCGCCGACTGCGAGAGCAGCACGACGGCGTAGCGATCGAGCGCGCCGCCGGCGAGCGACGACGAGACGGCGGCGCCGTTGCGCCGGATCGGCCCGGCGCCCTCGGCCCAGGCGATGAGATCGCCGTCGTCGTCGGGATAGGCGTACGCGAAGACGACGCCGAGCACCGGGGTGCCCTCGCGGAGGAGGCCGATGGAGACCGAGGCGCCACGGTAGCCGTGCAGGAAGGACGCGGTGCCGTCGTGCGGATCGACGACCCAGCGGTGCGACGGGTCCACGCCGTCCAGGGCGCCGGTCTCCTCGCCGAGGAACGCGTAGGGGGTGGCCCCGGTGAGCGCGTCCCGCAGCAGGAGCTCGACCTCCACGTCGACGTCGGCGCTCGTCCCGGCGCCGCGTGGGCCGCCCGGGCGGTGGAACTCCGCGCGGAGGAGCGCGCCAGCGCGGCGCGCCGCATCGACGGCCAGCGTGAGCTCAGCGTCGTAGCCCATGCCGTTCCCCTGGTTCCACGCGAGGCACCCTACCCCAGGTCGGCGCGCTGGCGGTGGCCGGCGTCGAGATCGCCCGGGGGAGGCGCGGCGCCGTAGCCGCGCACATCGGCGACGGCCGCGTCGACCTGCGCGACGATGGTGCGGGCGTGATCGAGGAACGCCGCGCCGGCCGGCAGGAGCCGCATGCCGCGCGCGGTGCGCTCGAACAGCTGCGCGCCGAGCTCGTCCTCCAGGCCGCGGATCTGCCGGCTGAGGGGCGGCTGCGCGATGTGGAGGCGGCGAGCGGCGCGGCCGACGTGGCCCTCCTCGGCGACGGCGATGAAGTAACGGATCTGCGAGAGGCTCACGCGGCCGATTCTAGCCCGAACCCCGCGCGCGGGGAGCCGCGCGCGAGGACCCGAGATCAAAACGGTATTGGATGGCCGCTCGCTGCGCGCGCATACGCCTGGCATGAACGTGGAACTCCTCAGGCCTCACGCGTGCGAGGCGATGCGGCGCGCAGGGCGCGCGGCGGCGGCGACGCTCTCGGCCGTCGGGGCGCGGCTCCAGCCCTTCGTGACGACGGCGGACATCGATCAGTGGGTGCGCGAGGACACAGCGCGGCGCGGCGGCCGCCCCAGTCAGCTCGGCTACAAGGGCTTCCCTGCGGCCGTGTGCACGAGCCGGAACCACGTCGTGTGTCACGGGATCCCGCGGCGCGACGAGGTGCTCCTGCCGGGCGACATCGTCAACGTCGACGTGACCACGGAGCTCGGCGGCTACCACGGCGACACCTCCGCGACGTTCTTCATCGGGGACCCGAGCCCCGAGGCGCTGCACGTGGTGGACGTCGCCAGGCGCTGCCGGGACGCGGGCATCGCCGTCGTGCGCGACGGGGCGCGGCTCGGCGACATCGGCGCGGCCATCGAGGAGATCGCGCGGGCGGAGGGGTGCGGCGTGGTCCGCGAGGTCGGCGGGCACGGCATCGGGCGGAGGATGCACCTGCCGCCGCACGTCGCGCACACCGGGGTGCGCGGGGCGGGCATGCGGCTCCGCGCCGGGATGGCCATCACGATCGAGCCGATGGTCAACCTGGGCTCGCACCGCATCCGCACGCTCGACGACGGGTGGACCATGGTCACGGAGGACGGCAGCCTCTCGGCGCAGTTCGAGCACACCGTGCTCGTCACGCGGGACGGCTGCGAGATCCTGACGCTCTCCTGACGCTCCGAGCGCCGCGCTGAGGCCTGCGCCCGCGCGCTCGCAGGCCGAGGATCCTGGGAAATGCTAGGATGAGGGCCTATGCGGCAGGCGCTCGAGCACGGCTACGCGTTCGATCCCGACGACCCGCGCGCCCCTTCCGAGGCGACGTGGGAGCGCATGACCGACGAGGAGCGCGCGCGGGTCGTGGACATGCTTCCGTCCGAGTTCGAGCTCGAGCCGCCCGAGGGCGATCCGCACCGTGTGGCGGCGGCGCAGGTGATCGCGACGCTCGACGCGTATTTCCGCCGGAGCGGGCGGAGGGTCTACCTGTCCTCGAACCTCGCGGTGTTCTACCCGGACGAGCCTGCCTTCGCGCCGGATCTGCTCGCCGTCCTCGACGTGGAGCCTGGCGAGAGGATGAAATGGGTCGTCGGCGCGGAGCGCAAGGGGCTCGATCTGGTCCTGGAGGTGGCCTACGCGGGCAACCTGACGAAGGATTTCGAGACCAACGTCGAGCGTTACGCCCGGCTCGGCATCTCCGAGTACTTCATCTTCGACCGGCGCCGGCTGAGCCTCCGCGGGTACAGGCTCCCGCCGGCCGACACGGCGCGCAGGGCGCGGAGCTACCAGCCCGTCCTGCCCCAGGCAGGACGGTTCGCGTCGCAGGTGCTCGGGCTGGAGCTCGCGGTGGAGGGCTCGAAGCTGCGCTTCTTCAGCGGGACGGCGAAGCTGGAAGAGGCGGATGAGCTGATCGCGCGGCTCGGCGTGATGCTCGACGACGTGCTCGCGCGCAAGGACGAGGCGGAGCTGCGCGCCGCGGACGAGGCTAGCCGCGCCGAGGAGGCCGAGCTTCGCGCCGAGGCGGAGGCCAGGCGCGCCGAGGCGGAGGCCAGGCGCGCCGAGGCGGAGGCCAGGCGCGCTGCGGACGAGGCCAAGCGCGCTGCGGACGAGGCCAAGCGCGCGTCGGACCTGGAGCGCCAGCTCGCCGAGGCGCTGGCCGAGATCGAGCGCCTCCGCCGCAACTGACCGCTCGCGCCGCGGCGTCACACCCCCTTGGTCACCCAGGCCCAGACGAACTCGCACTCCATCGGCGACGCGCCGCTCTCGTCCGTCACCGTGACGGCGACTGTCACGTCCCCTTTCGGCTGGTCCAGGAAGGACTGGCGTTGCTCTGGCGTGAGGGTCGCGACCGCGCGAAGGCCGCCTCGGGCGCGGCGCGTGTAGTCGATCTTCATGCTGCGCAGGAGCGGCAGCTTGTCTTCGGGCAGGTTGACGGCGACGACGAAGCCGGTCGCCGTCTCGGCCAGGAGCCCCGCCGCGGCGGCGTGCACCCCGCCGATGTGGTTCCGCACCCTTCCCCCGTTGGCGAGCCGCAGCGCCACCCGATCCGAGCTTACCTCGTCGAACTGGACCCCGGCGGTCCCGGTGAACGGCACCATGCGCTGGAACAGCACGCTTTGCGCGCGCGTGCGAAGGAAGGACGGAAGCGCCTGGAGCGGCGCGAGCGAGCGGGCGATGAAGTTCAGCTGGGACATAGACCCTCCGGAGGCGAGCTTAGCGCATGCCGGCCCGGCGCCTCATCAGGCTGTGAGCGGCGCGGCCCCCACGTCAGCGCCGCCGCCGCTGTGGCTTGTTCACCGCGACCGCGGCCTCTTCCTCGGCCTGCTCCGCCGCGGAGCGCGCGGTGTCCGTCTCGACGCGCAGCTTGCCCCGGCGGTCCCCCTCCTCCGTCGCGCCGATGCGCTGGCGTGGGGCCGCACCAGGGCGCCAGTCCTTCCCGATCGCCCTCGCCATGGCCACCTCGTGCCTGCGGCGATGCTGCTCGTGCCACCACCGCATCTGCTCGGCCTCCTCCGCCCAGTCGTCCTCGTGCGCGGTGAACGCGACGAGCGCGTGGATGCCGAGGCCGATGGCCCAGAGCAGCGGGACGATCGACACCCAGAACGCGACGCCGAGCAGGAAGCCGAGCGTGAGGAGCACCGCGTTGACGATGAGGTAAACGCCGAGGTGCCGGTAGAAATCGCGGCGCTTGCGCCGGAGCCACGTCGCGCGCTCGGCGGCGGTCGCCGCGCTCGACCTCCGCTCCACGTCGTCGCGCTCACGCGCGCGGAGCGCGCGGCTCGCCTCGCGCAGCGCCTCGGGGGCCACGCCCACCTCCTCGGCCGCGGCGAGCAGGTCGTCGAAGCCGAGGCGCGCGTCGCCCCGCGGGGCGCGCGCATCGCCTCCGTCGGCGGCGGCCTGGCGCTCGATCGCCTGCGCGAGCACGTCGCGGACCTCCTCGGTCGAGAACCGCTGCGCCGCGGTCTCGCCGCCGCGAGGCGCCTCGCTCCCCTTCGCGCCGGGCGCCTGCGCGGGCGGCGCGGACGTCGCCGACGTCGCGGCCGCGGGCGCGGCGGGCGCCTCACCCCTGCCGGCCGCCTCGAGGGCGCGCAGGAGCTCGTCCATCGACGCGAACCGATCGTCGGGGCGCTTCGACAGCGCGCGCAGCACGACCGCGCTCACCGCGGGCGGGACGGCGGCGGCGTCGAGCAGGGCGCGGTCGGCCTCGTCGGTGAGGATCGACGCGACGACGGCGAGCACGTCGCCGGCGCCGCGCCAGGGCAGCCTGCCGGTGAGGAGCTCGAAGGCGAGCACGCCCCACGCGAACTGGTCCGCGCGCCCGTCGAGCTCGGCGCCGCGGATCTGCTCCGGGGCCATGTAGACCGGCGTCCCGAGCTTGACGCCGAGCGCGGTCAGCGTCGGCAGCGCGGGGGCCTCGGTGGACGCGCTCGGATCGGCGTTTCCGGCGGCGCGGCGCGCGATGCCGAAGTCGAGCACCTTGATCACCCCGTCGTCCCGGACCATCACGTTCTCCGGCTTGATGTCCCGGTGGACGAGCCCCCGCCGGTGCGCCGCAGCGAGCGCGCGGGCGACGTCGGCGAGCCAGGCGACCCGCGTCGAGGCCGGCGCGCCTGCGCCGTCGATGGCGCTGCGCAGGGTGCGGCCCGGGACGAGCTCCATCACGATGAACGGCGTCCCATCGAGCTCACCCACGTCGAAGATCGAGACGGCGTTCGGGTGGTCGAGCGCTGCGGCGGCGCGCGCCTCGCGGAGCAGGCGCGCGCCTGCGTCCTCGTCCACGGCGCCGCCCGCGATCACCTTGACCGCGACGCGCCGCCCGAGCCGCGCGTCGTGCGCCCGGTAGACGCAGCCCATCCCCCCCTGCCCGATGGCGGCCTCGATCGTGTACCGCTCGAACGAATCGCCCGGCTTCAGCATTGCCGGCGGGGAGCCTAATGGATCCGCGCGGGCTTGGACAGGCGGCCCTTGGCCGGGAGCGGCGCGTGTGGAGGTCGATCCGCGGCCGCATGACGCCCCGTTGGCCGCGGAGGGCCCGGCGGCGTGGCGTCAACTCCACGGACCGCGGCGCCGCGGCTTGTGTAAGGTGGCGCCATGTCATCGCATCGAACGATGCTGCTCGGCGTCGCGGTCGGGGCAGCGGGCGGTCTCACGGCGAACGCCGTCGCGGCAGGGCACCCGACGCTCACCTGGATCGTCGATCACATCACCTACCCGGTGGGCCAGATCTTCCTGCGCCTGCTGTTCATGCTCGTGCTCCCGATCTTGTTCTCGGCGCTCGTCATGGGCGTCTGCGAGCTCGATCTGAAGCACGTCGGCCGGCTCGGCCTGCGGACGCTGGGCTACACGGCCGTCGTCTCGAGCATCGCGGTGCTGATCGGCCTCCTCCTGGTGAACCTGATCCGCCCGGGTGACGGCCTGCCCGAGGCGGTCCGGAGCCTCGCGCACGGCGGGGGGATCAAGGCGGCGACCGCGCCGGTCGACACCTCGCCGGTGGGGATGATCATCGCGATGGTGCCGGACAACATCTTCAAGGCGGCGGCAGGGGGCGACGTGCTCGCGGTGATCACGTTCTCGCTGCTCTTCGGCATCGGCCTGTCGCTCGCCCAGACCGACGCGGCGACGCGGCTCCGCGAGTGCATCCAGGGGCTGCTCGACGTCTCGATGCGGCTCATCGAGGGGGTGCTCCGGTTCGCGGCGATCGGCGTGGGAGCGCTGCTCTTCACGATCACGTCCCGCATGGGCATCGGCATCATGCAGCAGCTGGCGGCGTACGTGCTCACCGTGCTGCTCGGCCTCGGCCTGCACATGTTCGTGGTCTACTCGCTCTCGGTCCGATTCCTCGGCGGGATGTCGCCGGTCGCGTTCTTTCGTGGGAGCCGGACGGCGATCGTGACGGCATTCTCGACCGCCTCGTCGAACGCTACGCTGCCTACCGCGCTGAAGGTGGCCGAGGAGGAGCTGAAGCTGCCGCCGTCCATCGCGCGCTTCGTGCTGACCGCCGGCGCCGCGATGAACCAGAACGGGACGGCGCTGTTCGAGGGGGTGACGGTGCTCTTCCTGGCGCAGGTCTACGGCGTCTCGCTGACCTTCGGGCAGCAGGCGACCGTGATGCTCATCTCGGTGCTCGGTGGGATCGGCACGGCGGGCATCCCTGCCGGCTCGCTGCCCGTCATCGCGATGATCCTGGGGATGCTCGGCATCCCGCCCGAGGGGCTCGGCCTGGTCCTCGGGGTGGATCGGTTCCTCGACATGTGCCGGACCGTGATCAACGTGGTGGGGGACCTGGCAGCAGCGGTGTTCGTGTCGCGGGATCAGCACCCGAAGCCGCAGCAAGCAGCCGGCGCGTGACCGGACGGGGCGAGCCCCCACACGCGGGGCCTCGCAGCGGCGGCGTCGCGCCCCGCAGATCAGGAGCGCCCGCTCCCGACCATCGGGGTTGAGCCGCTCGCCAACGTTCCTTGGTTCAGGCCGCCATCCTCATGCCGGGCATCATCATGCCCATCATGTTCGGCATCATCATCGCGGGCATCATGCCGCCCATCATGTTCGGCATCATGCCCATCATATGCGGCATCATGCCGCCCATCATGTTCGGCATCATGCCCATCATCGGCATCATGCCCATCATGTTCGGCATCATGCCCATCATATGCGGCATCATGCCGCCCATCATGTTGGGCATCATGCCCATCATATGCGGCATCATGCCGCCCATCATGTTCGGCATCATGCCCATCATCGGCATCATCGGCATCGCGCTCATCGGCATGTTCATCATGGCTCTCCCCTCGGTCAGTCGTTGCGGGAAGTGGAGTAACTCCCTGAGCGGATCGGAGCAATATTGAAGACTTGGAGCGCCATGCTTTCCTCCACGGGAGCGGACAGGGCTCCGGACGGAGCGGATGGACGGCCGAACCAAACAGAGGAACATCCACGATAACGGCAGCCATCGCTGCCGCCCTGGCCGAACAGGGCCCCGTGAAGCGGGCGTGCTCAGGAGGGGAGTCACGGAGAGCAGGCGCCAGAAGGCCGTTCCATCGCGGTCGAGGTGCGTGTGGGAACGAGGCGCCACGCGCAGCCGTGGCGCGCAGGGACGCCCGATGGACGGTGCCTCCCTCCGTCACTCGATCGTGAACGCCGCTCCTGTCACGGGATCGCGCAGCAAGATCGGCACGTCCTCGCCGGCGCCCGTCAAGCGCGCTCGCGCCTCCTCGATCGCCTCGTCCACGGCTGCCTCCGCTGCCTCCTGTGCGGCCTCCCCTGCCCCCTCGCCGCCCGCGCCGAACTGGGCCGCCCGCTGGTCCTCCTCGGCCCGCTGCGCCCGCTCGCGGTTCGCCTCGGTATCGAGGGCGTCGGTCGTCTCGCCGACGGGTACCACCTTCACGAGGAAGTCACCCACCCGCAGGCTCATCGGATCCGGCTTCTTCAGGTCGCTCACGGCGTCTGTCCTCCCGCCACGCATGAGCTTGCCGTAAATCCGGCCGATCCACCACCCCGGCCGCCGCGCCGATCGCGAGGCACGCGCGCGCGACCTTCAGGAGAACGACCGGTGCTCCGGCCGGTAACGAGCGCTCGCCGTCGTCGTGGCGTAGGAAGAACGGTAGTCCGTCGCGAGCCACACCAGGCCGACGGCCACGCCCGACACGAGATAGAAGCTCCTCGCCGCGGGCTCCTCATCGAAGCCGAACAGCCACGGCGCCGCGACGAGGAGCACGGCGACCGTGGCCTCGATCGCTCCGTGGACAGGGAACGGGATGAGCTTCGCGGCGCCCAGCGGGAACGCGGTGAGCAGCGTCATCGCGAGATGCGCGGCGCCGAGGACGTAGCAGAGCGTCTCGGGGAGCCCGCCGAAGCCGAACAGCGAAGGGGCCAGCAGGAACAGGGCCGCAACTGCATAGTCCACAAACCCATGAGCTCGAGGCGACAGCATCTTCATGACCGACTCCTTGCAAAATCGATGTCCGGATTGAGTGCCTTTGTCGGCCCGGAAATTTGCAAGGGGTATGCCGTCGAGAGGCTCGCGGAGAGAGGTTATCCTCCCCGGCGACCACGGCGGCCATTCGATCATCCATCGGCCAGGAAAGAACGATCAGCGGGCGTGCGCCTGGAGGCGCAGGCCGCTTCGACAGCCCGACCCGAGCCACGTTTCCGCCCGGAGGGCCTCAGCCATGCTCGCTGTTCGTGTGGCAGATTGCCCCGCCGTGCGTCACTTCGCGGCGGAGATCAGGAGCTCGGGATCGACGCGTGTCTCGAAGAGATTCATGCGCCAGTCGAGGTGAGGCCCGTTCGTGCGGCCGGTCATCCCGACGGTCCCGATGATCTGACCCTGCTTGATCTCGTCGTTCACCTTCGCCGCGAAGCCGTGCAGATGGATGAACGTGGAGGTCAGTCCCTGCCCGTGATCGATGATCATGGTGTGACCGCTCAGCGGGAGGTCCTTCTCGACGAGCACGACCTTGCCACAGGCAGGCGCGCGCACCGGGGTCCCGACGGGCACCGCGATGTCCACGCCCCAGTGGATACCTCCGTCCGTGCCGTTGAGCAGGCGCGGCTGGCCGTACCGCGAGGTGATGGGGCCCTTCGACGGCCAGATGAAGCCGTTCTTGTAGCAGTTCCTCTTCGTGTACTTGTTCCGGACCGCGTCGAGCTTTTTCTCGGCCTGCGTGAGCTTCACGCGTGTCGCCATGTCGAGCTTGACCATGTTCTCCGGCAGGTGGTCGACCTTGTCGACCTCGAACTTGCGAGGCTCCACGTCGAAGAGCTTCTCCAGCACCTGCCCGTCGTCGAACGTGATGGTCAGCTTCTCCTGCGCTGGCGCGTTGCGCGAGAAGGCGATCAGAAACTCCCCCTCGTCGCTGACGGTCACGCGGTGGCCGGGGAACGCCATGCGGCGCAGCTTGCCGTTCAGCTTGGCGCGCAGGAGCCCTCCCTGGACGGCACGCCCTTCCACCGAGAGGCGGCTGTCGTCGGCCGCGGGCGGCCCGGCGTCGGCCGCGGGCGGCCCGGCGTCGGCCGCCGCCGCGCTCGCCGCGGCATCGGCGGTGTCGGCCGCCGCGGGGGCGGCGCTGGCGTCGGGCGCCTCGGCCGGCGCGCTGCTCGCGGAAGCAGGCGGGGCGGCGGAGGCAACGGGCGCCGGATCGGCGGAGGCTTGGGCGCCCGTGGTGGACGAGCTCGAAGAAGGAGCACCGCGATCGCAGGCAGCGATCGTGAGCAGGCTTACAACGATGACGGGGACGCGCATGACGGCGATCGTGCCAGAGTTTCCGCGCATCGACGAGATAATGTCGAAACGCGTCATGCAGGCATGTACCGGTCGCAAACGACCCGTGCGCCTTGCAGACGACGTGCGCGCCTCAGCGCGGCACCCTCACCCTCGTTGGCGCGTGACGAGCGCCACGAGCACCGGGCCGCGACGCCGCGCGCATCAGACGATGCGCGGCGTGATGGATCGAGCGCGGCGGGCAGCGCGGTGAGGATCAGTTCTCGAAGCGAGGGGTGTCGTGCCGCGGCTGCGGCCGCACCGGGGGCTGCGCCTGCGCGGAAGGCTGCGCCTGCGGCCGAGCTTGCCCCTGCGGGTGCGGGCGGCCCTGTCCCTGCGGCCGAGCTTGCCCCTGGGGCCGAGCTTGCCCCTGCGGGTGCGGGCGGCCCTGTCCCTGCGGCCGAGCTTGCCCCTGTGGGCGACCCTGTCCCTGGGGCCGAGCTTGCCCCTGCGGGTGGGGACGGCCCTGTCCCTGGGGCCGGCCCTGCGCCTGCGGCCGAGCTTGCCCGTGCGATTGCGATGCGGGCCTGGGATCGATCTGGAAGACCGGAACCCCGGGGTCCGCGAGGAGCGGGAGGCGCTTCTGGATGAGGCGCTCGATGTCGGCGAGATAGGCGCGCTCCTCGCTGTCGCAGAAGGAGAGCGCCACCCCGGACGCCCCGGCGCGCGCCGTGCGGCCGATGCGGTGCACGTAGCTCTCCGGGATGTTCGGCAGGTCGTAGTTGATCACGTGCGAGATGTCGTCGATGTCGATGCCGCGCGCCGCGATGTCGGTCGCGACGAGCACGCTCGTCGTCCCCTGCTTGAAGCTCGCGAGCGCCCGCTCGCGCGCGCCCTGGGACTTGTTCCCGTGGATGGCGACCGCCTCGATGCGCGCACGGCTGAGCTGCTGGACCACGCGGTTGGCGCCGTGCTTGGTGCGGGTGAACACGATGGCCCGGCGGAGCGCGGGATCCTTGAGCACGTGCTCCAGCATCGCGCGCTTGTCGCCGCGCTCGACGAAGACCACCCGCTGGTCGATGTTCTCGGCCGTCGTGGCGATCCGCGCGACCTCGACGCGCACCGGGCTGCGCAGGATGCTGTTCGCGAGCTTCAGGATGTCCGGCGGCATCGTGGCCGAGAACAGGAGCGTCTGCCGGCGCTCGGGCAGCATCGCGAGCACGCGCCGGATGTCGTGGATGAACCCCATGTCCAGCATCCGATCGGCCTCGTCGAGGACGAGCGTATCGAGCCGACCGAACGGGGCGATGCCCTGCGAGCAGAGATCGAGCAGCCGGCCCGGCGTCGCGACGAGCACGTCGACGCCGCGGCGCAGCGCCTCCATCTGGGGGCGCTGCCCCACCCCGCCGAAGACGACCGCGGTCCGCAGGCCGAGGTTCTTGCCGTACGTGGTGAAGCTCTCGGCGACCTGCGCCGCGAGCTCGCGCGTCGGGGTGAGCACGAGCACGCGGAGCCCGCCCTGCTTCGACCCGCCGCTCTGCGCGAGGCGCTGCAGGATCGGCAGCGCGAACGCGGCGGTCTTGCCCGTGCCGGTCTGCGCGCAGCCGAGGAGGTCGTTGCCCTCGAGAATGGGCGGGATGGCCTGCTGCTGGATGGGCGTCGGGGCGCTGTACCCCTCGGCCTCGATGGCGCGGAGCAGCGGTTCGATGAGCTTGAGATCGGCAAATTGCATGGACATCGGGCTGGAGGACAGCCCCTCCTGAGCAAGGGCGGAAGGTACGCCGCGGCACCGCGCCCTCCTTGTGGAGAGGGTTCGATCACGGAGAGCTGCCGCCTCGCGCCCCTTGAACGGAGGCTGCGAGGACCAATGACAGCGACCGAGCACCGCGACCCGTGCCAGGTCAGTCCGAGGCCGCGACTCTAGTACGGCGTGGTGAGGAAGTCGAGCAGCGACCGCGAGCCAACAGCGAGCCGTCACGCGTTGCTCACGTCGCTCGTCGTTCGGCTTCGGGTTTCGGCTTTGCCTTGGCCGCTTCGCGCTTCGCGCTTCCCGCTGCGGTTACCCGCTACGACGCCGCCCGAGCCGCGATCGCATCGCTCCGCTCGCGGTGCGCGGAGCGGGCTCCGCGCGCGCGGCGCACCGTGCTAGACCGTCGCCCGAGCGGAGGGCCTGCTTCTCGCGCGCTCGCGCTCGTGGCTCGCGCCGCATCCGCCCGCGACTTCCAGCGTCTTCCCGCTCCTTCGAAGCAGTGCAGCACGCCATGGCCGAAACCGCCGAAGCCTCGAAAACGCCGGCTCGGGTCGGGCACTCCGCTCCGGAGCGCCCCGGCCTTCGGTTGCCCCGATCCCGGCTGCGGCGCTGGGCTCTCGGTGCCGTCGCCGTCCCGGTGCTCTCCGGCGCCGGCTTGTGGATCGCGGTGCACCGCATTCCATGGATGGGCCCGCTCGTCGCGAACGGGCTGCGCTCGGTGATCGGGGCCGAGAACGTGACAGCGCTCGAGGAGACGGCGTACGCGCTGGAGGATCGCGTCCAGCGGTTCTGGCGCAAGGACGAGCCGCCGAAGACGTACTGGGAGGTGCCCGAGCAACCGGTTCCTGCCACGACGGCGTCACCGCCTCCGGCGGCGACGCCGGGCTCGGCGGCGGGGGACGCCGGCGCGGCGGCGTTCCGGCCGACGGACGTCGGCCCCGCGCACGCGGCCTGGTCGGCCCCCGGCGACGGGCGGTGGGTGCCCATCGCGGATCGCGTCGATCCGGGCGACGCGCCGCGCCTCTACAAGACGCTGCTCCACCCGGATCCGAACCGCTCCTGGGCGGAGCTGTTCATCGTGGCGGTGGATCTCGCGAGGGTCGATGTGCACCTCATGGCCGGCTCCCGCGAGCCGGCGGCGACGACCGAGGAGGGCAAGCCCTACGAGCGGCCCGCGAAGATCCCGGAGGCGGACCACGAGCGGCTGCTCGCGGCGTTCAACGGCGGCTTCATGACCGAGCACGGCCAGTGGGGGATGCGGGTCGACGGCGTGACGCTTGTGCGCCCCCGGGACCAGGGCTGCACGCTCGCGCGGCGCCGCGACGGGCGGATGCAGATCGCGCCGTGGACAAGGCTTTCGACGGAGACGGAGGAGAGCGACATGCAGTGGTGGCGGCAGACGCCGAGCTGCATGGTCGACGAGGGCGAGCTGCACCCGCTGCTCCGCGCGCCGCAGGTCCGCAACTGGGGCGCCACGCTGGACGGCAACACGGTGATCCGCCGCTCCGCGGTGGGGCTCGACCGCGATGGCAAGGTCCTCTACGTCGGGATCAGCAATCACACGACGGCGCCCGCCATCGCGCTCGGGATGCAGCACGCCGGCGCCTCGACGGTGGCGCAGCTCGACGTGAACTGGTCGTACCCGAAGTTCCTTCTCTACGAGCCCGGTGAGGGCGGCGCCCTCGCGCCGGTCGCGCTGGCGAGCGGCTTCGAGTTCTCGGAAGACGAGTACATCCGCAAGCGCTCCCTGCGCGATTTCTTCTACCTGACCCGCAAGACCCCGGCGCCCTCGACCGCCACCCCGTGACGCCTCGCTGCGGCCGGCGGTCCCCTCCGGACCGGGTCGCGCGCCCACGCGTGTAGGCTCGGATCGAGCCGCTTTTCAAGGCTTGCAGACGCCTGCCAGCCCGACCGCTGCGCGCGGCGCGGCGGCTGCCGGCGCCGGTCGGTCCTCGCCGTGCGGCGGCTGCGGCGCGGTCGGCCCTCACGGCGTGAACGTGTCGTCCAGGCGAGCCCGTTGAATCGCATTGCACCGAGCGGACGCGTTTTGCCACACGAGCGCGCCCGTTGAACCGCATTGCATCGAGCGGACGCGTTTTGCCACACGAGCGCGCCCGTTGAACCGCATTGCATCGAGCGAGCGCATTTTGCCACAGGACAGCGACTCTCGCGCATCGCAGCGCATTGCGGTCAGCTCACCTCAATTTCCAACCATATTTCATCGAGTCTGCTGGTATCCGCGATTGACAGCGCGAGGGAGCTCGATAGGTAAACGACACCTCACGGCGGAACACCATGCGTTTTTATGCAGACCTCCATGTGCACTCGAAGTACTCCCGCGCGACGAGCAGCGATTGCGATCTCGCGCATCTGAGCTACTGGGCTCAGCGCAAGGGCATCACGGTGCTGGGCACGGGGGACTTCACCCATCCAGCGTGGATGGCCGAGCTCCGCGAGCGCCTCGTGCCCGCCGAGCCCGGGCTCTTCCGCCTGCGGGACGATCTCGGCCGCGCGGTCTCGGAGCGGCTCCCCGGGGCGTGCCGCGGAGCGACGCGCTTCGTCCTCTCGGTGGAGATCTCGACGATCTACAAGAAGGGAGATCGGACGCGGAAGATCCATCACCTCCTCTACGCGCCAAGCTTCGACGCGGCGGAGCGCATCGCCCGCGCGCTCGCCAAGATCGGCAACCTGACCGCCGACGGGCGGCCCATCCTGGGGCTCGATTCGCGCCACCTGCTCGAGATCGTGCTGGAGTCCGACGAGGGCTCCTACCTCGTACCGGCGCACATCTGGACTCCCTGGTTCTCGGTGCTGGGCTCCAAGGCGGGCTTCGACGCGGTCGAGGAGTGTTATGGCGATCTCGCGCCGCACATCTTCGCGCTCGAGACCGGGCTCTCGTCCGATCCCGCCATGAACTGGCGGATCTCCGGGCTCGATCGGTACCGGCTCGTCTCGAGCTCGGACGCCCACTCGCCCGCGAAGCTCGGGCGCGAGGCCACGGCCTTCGACGCCCCGCTCGACTACTTCGCGATCCGGCGCGCCCTGGAGACCGGTCAGGGCTTCGGGGGCACGGTGGAGTTCTTCCCGGAGGAGGGCAAATACCACCTCGACGGCCACCGCAAGTGCAATGTCGTGCTCTCGCCGGCGGAGACGCGGGCGCTCTCCCTCGCCTGCCCCGTGTGCGGGCACCCCGTCACGGTGGGCGTGCTGCACCGGGTCGAGGAGCTGGCCGATCGCGACGAGGGCGTGCGCCCCGAGGGCGCGAGCGAGTTTCGCAACCTGGTGCCGCTGCCCGAGGTGCTGGCCGAGCTCCACGGCGTGGGCGCCTCCAGCAAGGTGGTGCAGCGGAGCTACGACGGGGTGCTGTCGCGCATCGGCCCCGAGCTGTTCCTCCTCGGCGACGCCCCGCTCGACGAGATCGAGCGCGCCGGCACGCCCCTGCTCGCCGAGGCGATCGCGCGCATGCGCGAAGGGCGCGTGATCCGCGACGCGGGCTACGACGGCGAGTACGGCGCGATCCGGGTCTTCCAGCAGGAGGAGCTCGCGCAGCGCCGCGGGGGCGGGCTCCTCTTCCAGCCGGAGGCCGCGGCGCCGAAGCCGCCTCCCTCGGGGGCGCGCGCTCCTGCGGCGTCACGCCCCCCTCCGCGCCGCGGCCGCGCCGACGCGGAGCCTCGCCCGGCGCCGGCCGGCGAGGTGTCGCCGGCCGGCGAGGTGTCCCGCGGCGCGCCGCCTGCGCCGGGCGGCGCAGCGCCGCTCGAAGCGCTCGACCCGGAGCAGCGGGCCGCGGCGGAGATCACGGACGGCGCGCTGCTCCTCCTCGCGGGGCCGGGCACAGGCAAGACCCGCACGCTCACGCACCGGATCGCGCACCTCGTCCTCGATCTCGGGGTCCCGCCGGAGCAGTGCCTCGCGATCACCTTCACCCGCCGCGCCGCCGACGAGCTTCGGGAGCGGCTCGGCGCGCTGCTCGGCGAGGCCGGCGGCCGCGTGCCCGCCATGACCTTCCACGCGCTCGGCCTCTCCCTGCTCCGCGAGCACGCGCAGGGCGCGGGGGCCGCGCCGCCCGCGATCGCCGGCGAGCGCGAGCGGACGGCGCTGCTCGCCGCGGCGCTCGGCGTCCCGGACCGGCGGGCGGCCAGGTTGCTCGCCGACATCGCCGCGCTGAAGCGGCGTTACCCGCGTCACGCCGACGCGCGCGGGGCGCTGGCCTCCGGCGAGATCGACCGCCACGTCGATCGCGCGTGGAAGGTGTGCGAGGACGAGCTCGCCGCGCGCGGGCTCCTCGACCTCGACGACCTGATCGGCCACGCCGTCCTGCTCCTGGAGGAGCAGAGCGGAGCGCTCGCCGCGGCGCGCGAGCGCGCCCGGTATCTCTCCATCGACGAGTACCAGGACATCGACGAGCGCCAGTACCGGCTTGTGCGCGCGCTCGTCGCTCCCGGCGGGAACGTCTGCGCCATCGGCGATCCCGATCAGGCGATCTACGGATTCCGCGGCGCGGACGTGGGCTTCTTCTTCCGTTTCCAGCAAGATTTCCCGGCGGCGCGCGTGGTGCGCTTGAAGCGGAACTACCGCTCGTCGCGCCCCATCGTCGAGGCGGCGCTCCAGGTGATCGCGCCCTCACCGACGCTCGGCGCGCGGGAGCTCCTGCCGAGCGCGGGCGGTGTGGAGCTCGTGGCGGTCCACGAGTCGCCGACGGAAGCCGCCGAGGCCGAGCGCGTGGTCCACACGATCGAGCGGATGCTCGGCGGGTCCACGTTCTTCTCGATGGATAGCGGGCGGGTGGGTGATCCTGCCGGGAGCGGCGAATATTCCTTCTCGGATTTCGCGGTCCTCTACCGGACCGAGGCGCAGTCCGAGCGGCTCCGGGAGGCGTTCGCCCGCTCGGGGATGCCGTTCCAGCGGCGCTCGGATCGCCGCCTCGCCGAGCGCGTGGGCTCGGAGGCGCTCGCGCGGGCAGTCGCCGGCACCCCGCCGGGGCCGCTCGCGGCGCGCCTCAAGGCGGCCGCGGCGCGCCTCCGCGAGGAGGTCGCGCAGCCCGGGCTCGCCGGCGCTCCGCCCGCCGCGGTCGCGGCCGAGGAGGGCGCGGCGTTCCTCGGCGAGGCCGACGTGGACGCGGCGCTGGAGCTGCACCTCGCGCTCGCGGAGCGCTGCGGCGGCGACCACGATCGCTTCTTGATCGAGCTCGCGGTGTGCGCCGAGATCGACGCGTGGGATCCGCGGGCCGACCGCATCTCGCTGCTGACGCTCCACGCCGCCAAGGGGCTCGAGTTCCGGGTGGTCTTCCTCGTGGGGTGCGAGGACGGCCTGCTCCCGCTCCGCTTCCCCGGCAGGGACGAGACGGACGTCGCCGAGGAGCGCCGGCTCTTTTATGTGGGCATGACGCGGGCGCGAGAGCGGTTGTTCCTCACCCGCGCCATGCAACGCGCGCGGCACGGCAAGGTGGTTGAGACCGAGGTATCGCCGTTCGTGCGCGAGGTGGAGGAGCGCCTGCTCCAGCGGGCCGGCCCGTCGCCCGAGGCGCAGAGGGGCTCACGCGCCGGGGCCGATCGTCAGATGAAGCTCTTTTAACGTGATGTGCCGCCGAGCCGCTTCTGGGCCGCGCACGCCGCCTTGTCCTGCGTCCGCGCGCACTGGTCTGCATAGAAGGTCCGAGCCCGCGCCTTGTCCTTGAGCTCCAGGAGCGGGCCGAACGCTTCACACGCCCTCTTCTCGCCCCACTGCGTACAGGCCTTCTCGTAGAGCGCGTAGGCCCGCTCCGGATCGGCGGTCACGCCGTCGCCGCGCTGCCAGATCTCCGCGGCCCGCAGGCAGCCGCCCGTGCCACACACCTTCTCGTAGAGCGCCGCCGCGCGCGCCATGTCCTTCGGAATGCCGTTCCCCTTCTCGTACATCCCGGCGAGGCTCAAGCACGCCTCGGCCCCGAACCCCTTCTCCGGACAGCCCTTCTCGAAGAACGCATACGCCTTCGCGACGTCCTTCGGAACGCCGTCGCCCTGCGCGTAGACCGCGCCGGCGGCGTTGCAAGAGCGCATGTCCCCCAGGCTGCAACCTCTGCCGTATGCCGCGATCGCCTTCACCCCGTCCTTCGGCGCGCCTTGCCCCTTGCGCAGGATGTCCCCGAGATCGACGCAGTCCTCGGACTGGCCGCCCTCGCACGCGCGCTGGAGCACGCCCACGGCGACCCCGACGTCCTTCGCCGCGAGCTTCCCCTCGACCAGCATCTTGCCCAGCGCGCTGCAGCTCGGCCCGTGCCCGAGATCGCAGCCGCGCCGGAGGAACGCGACGGCGCGCGTCGGGTCCTTCGGGAGGACCGCCTGCGGGCCTTCGCTGAGGTACCACTCGGCCACGCTGAAGCACGCCCAGCCGTCGCCCATCTCGCACGCCTTGTCGGCGAACTCTCGCACCTTGGCCCGCCCCGCGGCGTCCGGGGGGACCTTGGCGCTCTTCATGTCCCGCAGGAGCTGCTTCGCCCTCGCGTAGCAGGCCTGCGTGACGCCGGCGCCGCACGCCTTCTCGAACAGCTCCGCCGCCCTCGCGTCATCGCGCGGAAAATCCTTGCCGCCCAGGTGCTGAATCCCGAGGTGATAGCAGCTGCCGACATCGCCCTTCCCGCACTCCGCCGCGCAGGCTCTCGCGTCGGTGGGCTCGCACAGGTGCGCGGGCGTGAGCGCAGGCGGGGAGCACTTCGCCCCGCTCAGCACCGTCCCGAGCGGGCACGGGCTCGGCAGCTTCGGGAACTCGTCTTCTGCCTGCTTCACCGGAGCCTCGGCCGCCGCCGCCTTCTTCGTGAGCAGCGGGACGAGCTCCAGGCGCAGCGGCGCATGACAGCGCTCCGTCGGCGCCTGCGCGTCGGGCCTCGCGGCCCGGCAGGCGTCGAGCTCCCCTTCCTTGCTCGTGGTGCCGCCCTGGCTCGCCGCCGCGGCCGCCCCGACCGCCGTGAAGACCTGATCCACCGTCCGCGCCGCGCCCCGGCTGCCTTGCGCCATCGCGAAGGCCCCGAGCAGCGCGGCGCGCACGAAGTGCGTGGCGCCCTCGCAGCTGCCCGAGAGATCCTGCGCAGAGGAGGAGGCCACCGTGGTCGCCATCTTCCCCGTCGGCACGAGCGCCACGTCGATCGCGGCCGAGCCGCCGCCCTCGATCGCCGTGCTCAGCGCCGGGGCCCCGAAGGGCACGTTCGCCTGCATCTCCGCAGGGTTTGTTAATTGTATTACTTTTTCTGCCCGGGTCACGCCAGCGAAGGAGTAGCTCCCTGGGAGCTTGCACTGCGCGAGCAGCTTCAGCGTCGTGCAGTCGTAGGAGACGACGGCGATGCCGTCTTTCATCGCGAGCCCGAGATCGGAGCGGCGTGTCGTGAGCCAGTCGACGATGAGCGGCTCGGCGTGGCCGATGGCTGGACACCCGCCGCTGGTCGTGCTGGCGGTGCTCTCCGGCGAGACAGTGGGCCGGGGAGGATGCACGACCACCTCGGGTTCCAGGCCCGGTCCACAGGCCATCGCTCCGAGCGAGAGCCCAACCACGCACAAATCGAACGCGCGCTTCATCGGGCCGACAGAACCATGAGCCATGGGGTCTGGTCAATACGGCGAGCGCGACCGCACGCGGCATACGCCCGGTCGCGCGGACCCGGGCTATGCTCGGCGCGCCCCCGCGCCCGGAGCCTCCATGAGCACGTCCAGGTCCCAGGAGAGACTGCAAGAGAGCCTGAACCTGCTGACTACCCTGCTCGAAAAGCAACGCGTCATCGAGGCGCTGACGCACAAGCAGGAGAGCAAGAACAAAGAGCTCGTCGAGGCGCTGGTCCATCGGCAAAATCTCGCCCTGCTGCAGAGGAAGCTCAGGGATCTGCACCCGGCAGACCTCGCCCACATCATCGAGGTGCTCCCGCAGGCGGACCGCCTTGTGGTGTGGGCTGAGCTCGAGCCCTACCACGCCGCACAGGTCCTGCTCGAGTCCTCGCGGTCGGTCCGCGACTGGCTCGTCGCGGAGACGGAGCGCCCTCGCCTCGTCGCGCTGCTCGGCCAGCTCGATCCGGACGATCTCGCGTACATCAGCGACTCGGTCGATCCGGAGATCGTGGCGGAGGTGTACCAGTCGCTCGACGCGCGCGAGCAGTCGCTCTTCCAGTCGACGATCGCGTACCCGGACGGCTCGGTGGGCCACCTGATGAGCCCGGAGTTCGTCTCGGTGCGCGACGGCCGGGACCTCGGCGGCGCGCTGGAGGACGTGCGCCGGCGGGGCGAGCTGCCGCCGCACACCGAGGCGCTGTTCGTCGTCGACGCGCGCAACGTGCTCCGCGGCGCGCTCTCGCTCAAGGACCTGCTGCTCCGCGAGCCGAGCGCGCAGGTGAGCGCGGTCATGTCCACGGACGTGGTGAGCTTCACGCCCCAGGAGCGCGCGAGCGACGCGGCCAGGGCGTTCGAGCGTTACGACCTCATCGCAGCGCCGGTGGTGGACGAGCGCGGCAAGCTCGTCGGCCGGCTGACGGTGGATGTGGTGATGGACTTCCTGCGGCGGCAAGCCCAGAGCGAGGCGCTCTTGCGCGCGGGCCTCGCGGGAGAGGAGGACTATTTCGCGCCCGCGTGGACGAGCGCGAAGAACCGCTGGCTCTGGCTCTTCGTCAACCTGCTCACGGCATTCCTGGCCTCGCGGGTCATCGGCCTCTTCGAGAGCACCATTCAGGATCTCGTGGCGCTGGCGGCGCTGATGCCCATCGTGGCGAGCGTCGGCGGCAACACGGGCAATCAGACGGTGGCGCTCGTGATCCGCGGCCTCGCGCTCGACCGGCTCACGCGGGCGAACACGGGGCACCTCCTGAAGAAAGAGCTCGTCGTCGGCCTGATGAACGGCGCGGTCTGGGGCACGGTCGTGGGGCTCGCCGCCGCCGCCCTCTACGGAAGCGTCCCACTCGGCCTGGTGATGGCCGCGGCCATCCTGCTGAACCTCGTGGTGGCGGCGATGGTCGGTTGCGCGGTGCCGCTCGTGCTCCAGCGCCTGGGCCGCGATCCGGCGCAGGGGTCGAGCGTCCTGCTCACGTTCACCACGGACTGCATGGGCTTCTTCATCTTCCTTGGGCTCGCCAGGGCGTTCCTCGTCTGAGCCTGCCCGCGCGCCGCGCGCTCGCGCTACGATCCTGCGATGGACACCGCCCCCGCCCCGCAACGGCCGCTCGTCGCGATCCGGTATTGCCCCAAGTGCCGCTGGCTCACGCGCGCGGCCTGGCTCGCTCAGGAGCTGCTGATCACCTTCCCTGACGAGATCGACGTGCTCCTGTCGCCGGGCGCGAGCGGCATCTTCGACGTCACGCTCGACGGCGCGCCGCTCTTCTCGCGCGCCGTCGAAGGGCGCTTCCCCGAGCCCAAGGAGCTCAAGCAGGCGATCCGCGACCGCGTCGCCCCCGAGCGCCCTCTCGGCCACTCCGATCGATGAGAGGCGCCCGGCCTCTACAGCGGTTTCCGCCCCCCTCTGCATCATGCAGAGCGGCGCTCAGCCGCCCCTGATACACGCGTCGCCGAGCGGCGGTCACCCGCACAGGAGACGGGCCCATCTCGGCGTTTTCGGCGCGGAAGCGCACTCCAGTGCGCTGAGCACCGAAAACGTCGAGATGGGCCCGTATCCGAAGCGGGTGACCGCCGCTCTAGATGTCGAAGTCGAGAATGCTGTCGAGCTCGGAGCCGCCGACGGCGGGCGTGCCATGGGGCGGCGACGCGACGCGCAGCCTCGGGGCCTCGATCGCGACGCGCTGGCCGCCGGCGACGCTCTTCGTGAGGAACACCGAGCCGCCGACCACGCTCCCCTGCCCCAGCACCGTCTTGCCGCCGAGGACCGTGGCGTTCGCGTAGATGGTGACGTTGTCCTCGACCGTGGGGTGGCGCTTCAGGCCGCGCGCGCCCCGCGAGTGCTGGGGCAAGGAGAGGGCGCCGAGCGTCACGCCCTGGTAGAGCTTGACGTGCTCGCCGATGTCGGTCGTCTCGCCGATCACGACGCCGGTGGCGTGATCGATGAAGAAGCTGTCACCGATGTTGGCGCCTGGATGGATGTCGGCGCCCGTCCTCGTGTGCGCCCACTCGCTCATGATCCGGGGCATGAGCGGCACGCCGAGCAGGTACAGCTCGTGCGCGACCCGGTGCACCGTCACGGCGAGGAGGCCTGGATAGGCCAGGATGACCTCGTCCATCGAGGCCGCCGCCGGATCGCCGTCGTAGGCCGCCTGCACGTCGACCAGGAGGCGCCGCCGGACCTCCGGCAGCCGGGCGATGAACATCCGCGCCACGTCGCGCCCCCGCTGCCGGCACCTCGGGACGTCGAGGCGGCCCGCGTCGACGGTCTCGTCCTGGAAGCACAGACAGCGCTCGATCTGCCGCTCCAGCTTGTCCCGCACCGTCGAGACCAGGGTGCCCACGTGGTAGAGCAGGTCCTCGTCCGACAGGTCCTGCCGCCCGTGATAGCCCGGGTAGAAGATCTGGAGCAGGAGATCGATGATCTCGGTGATCTCCTGGCGGGACGGGGTGAAGCGCTTGTTGATGTGATGCCCGCGCGCATCCTCCCGGTAGCTCGCGATCAGCGCGTCGACGATGCCGTGCAGGTCGGCCGGCGCCTCGGAGGGGGTAGCATCACATTTCTTGCTCACGTCGACCTCACGAGGCCTTCATGGCCTCGACCTCGGAGAACATGCCTTCGAAGAGGGGCCCCGAGAGGTACCGCTCTCCGGCGTCCGGGAGGATGACCACGATGGTCTTTCCTTCCCACGTGGGATCCTTCGCGAGCCGGCTCGCCGCGACCATGGCCGCGCCGCAGGAGACGCCGCAGAGGATGCCCTCCTCGGACGCGAGGCGCCGGGACATGGCGATGGACTCGTCGTTCGAGACCGTCTCGACCTGGTCCACGAAGGAGAGGTCGAGGTTCTTGGGGACGAAGCCGGCGCCGATGCCCTGGATCTTGTGCGGGGACGGGGTGAGCGGCTGGCCGGCGAGCGTCTGCGTGATGACCGGCGAGTGGACCGGCTCCACGGCGACGGAGTGGAGGGCGCGGCCGCGGCCGCGCTCGAAGTAGCGGCTGACCCCGGTGATCGTACCGCCGGTGCCCACGCCCGAGACGAGGACGTCGACGTTGCCGCCGGTGTCGTCCCAGATCTCGGGGCCGGTGGTGGTCTCGTGGATCGCGGGGTTCGCCGGGTTCTCGAACTGCCGCATCAGCACGTACCGGCCGGGGTCGGAGGCGGCCAGCTCCTCGGCCTTGGCGATGGCGCCGTTCATCCCCTTGGGGCCCGGCGTCAGCAGCAGCTTGGCCCCGAGGGCGACGAGCACCTTGCGCCGCTCCATGCTCATCGTCTCGGGCATGCTGAGCACGCACTCGAGCCCCCTCGAGGCGGCGGCGAAGGCCAGCGCGATGCCGGTGTTGCCGCTGGTCGCCTCGACGATCGCCTTGCCTGGGCCGAGCACGCCCCGCTGCTCGGCGTCCCAGACCATGGCCGCGCCGATGCGGCACTTGACCGAGTACGCCGGGTTGCGCCCCTCGATCTTCGCAAGCACGGTCGCGCGCGCGCCGTCGATCACGCGGCGGATGCGCACGAGCGGCGTGCGGCCGATGCTCTGGGTATTGTCGTCGTAGACGCGGGGGAAGCTGGTCATGGGGGCCCGTGCGGGTGAGTGGGGAGGCAAAGAGGAGATCCAGAGGCGCCCCTCGCTGTCAAGGACCACGTGCGCCGCGCCTCGGTCGCGCCGTATTTCCAGAGCGCAGCGCAGCGTCCGTCCGTCGCTGACATCGGGGGCGGCACCTGTCGCGCCAGCCCGCCCGGCGGGCGCGCGCCGCGCTCAGCGCGCCCTCTCGTTGAACCGTTGGACGTGCAACGGTCGACGTGCAGGGACCGGCGAGACACCCCGGCGCATGGAGGTCAGTCCGGCCATGAGCGATCGTGCGGTGGATGGCGCGAAGTCGATTACGCGCTCCGCGCGAAGCGCGGGAGCCATCCAGATCATCCTCGGAGGGCGGACTGGCCTGCTTCGGCACGGCCTCGACCCCACCGCGCCGGCGCTCGGGTGTCCCGAGTTCCCATGAGGCACAGGCGATGACGCAGCGCGACCAAGGTGGCGGTGAGGGCGGCCAATTCATGAGAGATTTTGCCGGAGCGCGTCATTCTTGATCTGCTGGCGCTTGATAATTCACGTCGTACCACGCCGTGCCACGTTGGAGCACGGACGGCTCACAGGTGCTCACGAGCACTCAAGAATCGCGGAACGATGGGGCTGCGTGCGCGAGCAAGGTGCTTCCCTGGGTAACCCCCTGGATAAGCGATGAACCACCACCGTGGGACTACGTCGGACCAGGTCCACTTCCTTGACGCATGCGCATGCGAACCTATCATGTAGAATTTTAGCTCTTGCCATGAGTGGCATAGGCCTCGCATCATCGCTGACATGTTCCCCGCTGAGCCCCCTTGCGCG
This sequence comes from Sorangium sp. So ce693, assembly GCF_051521375.1. Lineage (NCBI taxonomy): Bacteria > Pseudomonadati > Myxococcota > Polyangiales > Polyangiaceae > Sorangium > Sorangium sp. So ce693. The sequence continues at coordinate 5,371,522 of NZ_CP150347.1, read as the reverse complement.
GAGGTCCAACTGCCGCATGACGATGACGAGCCCACTTTAATTTTCCGTCGTCCGCCGGCGTCGATTGGGGGCATGGCGATGCCGTTCGAATCGCCGGCTCCGGTCATGGCATCTCCGACGCAGCGTTCCACGTCGCGCCTGATCGCCTTGAGCGCGGGTGCCGGTCTGGGCTTCGCGGCGGTGGTGGGCGCGCTCGTCTCGATGCAGCTCGGCGCGGCTGGCTTCGATCTCCGCGCGGGCTCGGCGCTCCAGCCTGCCGCGGCCGCCGCGGCCGTCCTGCGGTCGACGGGGGTGGCGGCGCGGGTCGAGGCGAAAGCCGAAGCGGCCGCGCCGCTCCAGGCGACGCCAGCGACGGAGGCGCCGGCCCTCGCTGCCGCCGATCGCGCCGACGCGACGCTCGATCGAACGGCGGTGATCCCCATCCCCGACGGGATCATCACCATCCCCGCGGCCTTCGCGTCGGCGGATGGGGCATACGATCTGGTGATCCACTTCCATGGGGTCAACGACGTTGTGCAGGCGGGTTTCGATCGCGCCCGGCTCAACGCGGTTGTCATGATCATCAATCTGGGTATCAGCTCCGGGGCGTACGAGACCCAGTTCTCGATCCGCTCCTATCTGCCGGCGTTGATGGCGAAGGCGCAGGTGGCGCTCGAGGCGCGCGGACTGCGCGGCGCCCGCCTCCGGCGCGTCGCGCTCTCGGCGTTCAGCGCCGGGTACGGCGCGGTTCGCGGGCTCCTGAACCAGCCGGGGTTCACCGACAAGGTGGACGCCGTGCTTCTCCTGGATGGCATTCACACCGGCTACATGCCGCTCGACCACAGCCTGGACATGGAGCGCCTCAAGCCGTTCAGCCGCTTCGCCGAGCTCGCGGCCGAGGGCAAGAAGCTGATGTCGATCACCCATTCGGAGATCACCCCGAACGGCGATTACGCCGGCACCCACGAGAGCACGGACGCCCTCCTCAAGCTCACGGGCGCGCAGCGCACCCGGGGCCCGGGCGCGGACGAGCAGGCGATCTACGACCTGACCGGGGAGGCGAGCGAGGCGAAGCTCCGGTTCGCCCCCCTGTCCGAGGCGCACAGGGGCGCGTTCCACGTCCGCGGCTATCCGGGCACCCAGAAGCCAGATCACGTGAGGCACCTCACCCGCATGGCGGAGACCGCCCTGCCTGATCTGGTGCGCTACTGGAGCGAGCCGCCCGCGCAATGACGGTTCGCGTGCCGGGGGCGCGCGAGCTGTCGGTACGGAGACGCGTATTACGGAGACCGGGGCGTCTTCATTTAAGAATTCGTCACGGAGCGGCCTTGGGCGTATGGAGTAGCGAGTGCTGGTGAGAAAGGCGGCCATCAGATCGCGCTGATCTGCGATTGGCCCTGGCTCCAGCGATCGTCCTCTGCTACCGCGCAGCGCGATGGGTCAACCGGACCTGTTCGCCAAACGAACGTTCGCCGAAGAGACGGAGCGCCTCACTGGAGGTGCCATCACCTGGCAGGACCCACCGGAGATCCGCCTCGAGAAGGTGCAGTGTGATGGCCTGCTCCTGATCCACCGCCCGGCTCTCCTAGTGGAGCTGACAGCGCCTTGGCCCGAGGCGCGTGGTCACGAAGAGGTGATGGTCGAGCTGAAGCTCGCCGGGGATCATGTGGATCGGAGGGCGATAGAGCGAGCCCTCTTGCGGCGGCAGGCGAGGCAGTTGCAGCGGGTCGAGCAGGAGGAGGAGGCGCCGCCCTGGGTGGGCCACGAGCCGCTCTGGCTGGTCGCTCCGCACGTGCCGGAGTGGCTGCAACGGGTGTACGCGCCCACGCGGTTCGCGCCCGGCTGCTACCGCGTGGAGCCGCTCGGGCACTGGGTGCTGTGGGTCGCAGCGAACGAGCTCCCCCTCCGTGACGAGCTGATAGCGTTCCTGGTCGCCCGTTCCGGGCGAGCCCTCGACGAGTTCGGCCGGTGGGTAGCCGGACGTCGGCCCATCGAGTGGGTGCTGGCCATGCTAGAGTACCTGGCGATGTCAGCGACGACCCGAGAGGAGCTCCTGTGGAGGTTCGGCAAGGCCGAGGACCCGGAGGTGGAAGCCCGGCGGCAGCGCATCCTCGAGGTGCTTCTCGAAGCGAGCCCGCAGGTCCAGGAGCGGCTCATCGAGAAGGGCATCGAGAGGGGCGTCGGCAAGGGACGTCTGGCCGAGGCCCGGGCCGCCCTGCGACGTGTGCTCGCTCGCCGGCAGCTCGCGCTGAGCCCGTTGGACGACGCTCGCATCGAGGCGTGCGTCGAGCTGGCGACCCTGGAGCGGTGGCATGACCAGGCCATCACCGCGACGAGCCTCTCCGAGGCACTGCAGTAGCTCGGTCCGGCACCGGGCGTACCCCTGTCGCTCGCCCTTACGGCAGCGCTTGACCCGTCCACGCTGTCCGGAACGACCATCCAACGATCACAGCGGCGATAACGCGTAGCACCATCGTCGCCGCGCGCGTTCTATCGCCGATTTCCTCGAGTCCGTCCTTCCTTGATCTAAAGCTACTGCTGCGGTCCTGCGCACCTGTTCATTTCAGACGCCGTGGCAGGCGTGGAAACTCGGATGTTGCGCGGGAGCCTGTGCACCCGGGATCCGAGGAGCTTCCGCTGCGCAGAGCTGCGGTTGGCCCGCCAGGGGTGAGGATGCGTGCGTGGCAGATCGCCGCAGGCTGGGGCGCGCGTGCCGAGCTCAGCCGGATGCGCCACGGCCTGGGAGCGGGAAACCACCGGCAGACGACGATGCCATTGCGGTATCGGAATTGCTTTTTCCACCAAAAGAGACGGTGGCATCATGATAGCCGGACAAAGGAAAGCGCAGGGCACCGCGCGGCGGACTCAAGCGGTGCGACCAGCAACCCTCACCGCCCGCCGCAAACGCGGCGGAACAGCGGTCGACGTGGACATCCAGCGCTCGTCCGCGGCGACGGGAGAGGCGGACACGACCGCGGCGATCCCGCGCCCGACGCTGACCTACGCGGATGCGCTCGAAGGCGCCCGGAAGGGGCCGTTCCCGGGAGAGATCGAGCTCCAGCTCGCGACGCTCGTCACCGAGCCACCCCCGGGCGAGGGGTGGCTCTACGAGGTCAAGCTCGATGGCTACCGCATGCTCGCGAAGCTCAGCGGGGGTCGCGTGACGCTCCTGACCCGCCGCGGCCAGGACTGGACCGAGCGGTTCGCGGGCGTGCGCGACGACCTCGCCCAGCTGCCTGCGCGGGAGGCCGTGCTGGACGGCGAGATCGTCGTTGTGAGGCCGGACGGCGTGACCGACTTCCAGGCCCTCCAGAACGCGCTCAGCGACGGAAATGGCAGCCGCGAGGGGCGCCTGATGTACTTCGCCTTCGACCTGCTCTACCTCGACGGCCGCGATCTCCGCGGGTGTACACAGCTCACCCGCAAGCGGGCGCTCAAGGCGCTGCTCGCAGAAGCGCCCGAGGAAGGGACGCTCCGCTACACAGAGCACGTCGCGGAGGACGGCTCGGCCGTCGTCCAGCACGCGTGCGAGCTCGGGATCGAGGGCGTCATCGCGAAGCGCCCGGAGGCTCCCTACCGGAGCGGGCGCGGCGACAGCTGGCTCAAGGTGAAGTGCGGCCGGCGCCAGGAGTTCGTGATCGTCGGCTTCACCGAGCCGTCCGGCGCCCGGAAAGGGCTGGGGGCGATCCTGGTCGGCGTGAACAGATCAGGCAAGCTCGCCTACGCCGGCAAGGTCGGCACGGGCTTCACGAGCAAGACGCTGACGACCCTGCGCAGCCGCCTCGAGTCGATCGTACGCTCCACGCCGGCGTGTTCAGGGGCGCCGCGCATGCGGGGCGCGCACTGGATCGAGCCCAGGCTCGTCGCGGAGGTCCGCTTTTCCGAGTGGACGCGCGACGGACGGCTGCGACACCCCTCCTTCGAAGGGCTCCGCGAGGACCGCACCCCGGAGTCGGTCACCGTCGAGCGCGAACAGCCGCCGCCCGGCGAGGCGGCGGGCGCGACGCCGAACCGAGCCGCGGATGCGGCGCCAGCCAGAGCGGCCGATGCGGCGCCAACCAGAGCGGCCGGCGCGGCGCCGAGGAGGACCGCGAGCACGACGGCGGGCAAGGCCCCGCGCGGGGGCCGGAGCCGCGGCGCAGAGCGGGTCGATGTCGCCGGGGTGCCGCTGACGAACCCCGACAAGGTGCTCTATCCCGCGCAGGGGATCACGAAGCTCGCTCTGGCCCGGTATTACGAACAGATCGCCGAGCACATGCTGCCCCACGCCGAGAAGCGGCTGCTCACGCTGGTCCGCTGCCCCGCGGGCCAGGGCAAGCCGTGCTTCTTTCAAAGGCACGAGGCCGAGGGGCTGTCCGAGGCGATCCAGCGGATGGCCGTCGAGGAGGACGACGGCGAGCGCACCTATCTCTATATCGAGACCACCGAAGGGCTCGTGTCGCTGGTCCAGATGGGGGCGCTCGAGGTGCACCTCTGGGGGAGCCGCGTGGACCGGATCGAGCAGCCCGACAGGATGGTGTTCGACCTCGATCCAGCGCCGGATCTCCCGTGGGAGCGCGTGGCGGACGCCGCGAGGACGGCGCGGCGCCTCCTTTCGTCGCTGGGGTTACAGAGCTTCGTCAAGACGACCGGCGGCAAAGGCCTCCACGTCGTGGTCCCGATAGCGCCACGCAGGGGCTGGGACGAGGTGAAGGCGTTCACGAAGGCCGTGGCCGACGCGCTCGTGCGCCTTGATCCGGCGAGGTACACCGCGACGATGTCGAAGGCGAAGCGCACCGGCAAGGTCTTCGTCGACTACCTGCGGAACGGGCGCGGCGCCACCGCGGTGGCGCCCTACTCGACGCGGGCGCGCCCCGGCGCGGCCGTCGCGACCCCGCTCGCGTGGGACGAGCTCGACGCGCCGCTCGATCCCGCCTCGTTCACCATCGAGACCGTGCCGCAGCGCCTCGCCACGATCCGCGATCCGTGGGCGGAGCTCACGAGCGTGCGCCAGTCGATCACCAGCGCGATGCTGAAACAGATCGGGCTCTGACCCTCTTCCCGACGCCCCCGACAAACTCAGGAGCCGGTGAGCTCACCGAAGAAGAACGACACCAGCGATACCGGGAATGGTTTTCACTGACGTTCCGTTCAGCATGGTCGTAATCACGCAGAAAGGCGGCGTGCGCTTGGTTGACGGCGCTGCGCGTGCGCTGCATCGTCCCCTGGGTCGGCCATGGCGAATAAAGATCGAGACTCCAGCGCACTGGCGGAAATTGCAGAGCGACTCCACCAGTTCGACGGTGAGCCGCTGCGGGTCGAGTTCCTGGCGCGCGGCATCGACGCGCTCACCCAGGTCGCGGAGCGGCTCGATCAGAGCGAGCTTGGCGAGGTGGCCGCGTCGCCAAGCAACGCGGACGCCCTGGTGACAGCGCTCACGCAGCCGAGCACCGTCGGCCTCTTTTCTGCTGCGGATCCGCTCACGCCGGCCCGCCTCCGGGGCCTGCAGGCGAGGGACGCGCTCCTCGCGGCCGAAGGGGGTACGCTGACGGTCGAGGAGGTCGGCGAGGGGCTCCACCTCTCGCCCCAGGTGATCGAAGCGCAGCGCGCCGCCGGAAGGCTGCTGGCCGTCAGCATCGGCGGTCGTGGCCACCTCTACCCCGCATGGCAGTTCGCGGACGAGGGCCCGCTCCCGGGAATGGAGGAGATCCTGGCCCTCCTCGAAGAGCACCCCCCGCTGGCGAAGATCCGTTTCTTCCTCTCTGGCAACCTCCGCCTCGACGGCGAGCGGCCGCTCGACTGGCTCCGCCGCGGCGAGCTGGACCCCGTGCGGCTCGCCGCGCGCACCTTCGGTGAGCAAGGCGCGGCCTGAGAACGCGCCGCGATGACGAGGGCGTCGCGCTCGCCAGGGATCCGGGCGAATGCGCTCCGCGCAAAGAACGCGGGACACGCGGGTTCGGAGCACGTGCGGGACGTCGAGCGCGTCGACCGTCCTGTCGCTCGTCCGTGCGGAACAGAGTCGCCATGAAGACAACGCTCGAGGCCCATCCGGACCCGCCCCTCGATCTCGCGGCGTCGCCGCTCCCCATCGCGATCTTCCGGAGGAGCTGGTTCCGGATCCACTGGCTCACGCGCGATCCGATGCACTTCGGTCGCTCGGGCGACAATCGCTTCGACGCGCCGGACGGCGAGTTCGGCGTGCTGTACGCCGGCAAGGACGCGCGCTGCGCCTTCATCGAGGTGTTCGGCCACGCGACCGGCGTGCGCTTCGTGGAGCAGAGCGAGCTCGCCGCGCGGGGGCTCGCGCGCATCGCGCCGCGGCGGCCGCTGCGGCTCGTGAACCTCACGGGAGCGGGGCTCGCGCGCCTCGGGGCCGACGCCCGCCTCACGTCGGGGGAGTCCTATCGGGCCGCCAACCGCTGGGCGCGCGCCATCCATGACCACCCGAGGCGACCCGACGGCATCGCGTACGCCGCGCGCCACGATCCGACCCGCATCTGCGCCGCCCTCTTCGAGCGCGTCAGCGCGGAGCTCGAGGTGACCCGGCTCGGCTCCCTCGTGGATCCGGCGAACGCCGCGCTCCTCGCCAGGCTCCTTGATACGTACAAGTTCGGGCTCGTCTGAGCCTCGACGAGCGGGCGGCGCGGCGGCTTACGGCGCTCCGCCGAGCGCGATGGCGGAGCAGGGCGCGCGTGCGGGCTCCGCGCGCGCGCGCCGGCACAACCGGTGCTTCTCCTGGAAGCAGGCGCGCCGCCGCGGCGCCGCGATAGCGGGAAACCGCGGGACGCACGGACGAGAAGCGGGGGTCCGATGAAAATCAAGAATCTGCGGCTGGAAACAGGCTATCTCGTGGAGCCCATCCCGCTCCAGAAGGGCATTGCGGTTCATCAGATCCAGATCACCACGGTGGGCGGACAGGGCTCGCCTCGGGTCTGTATCTCGCTCGATCCCAACCGCTGCACCGTGGACAGCTTCGGCGAGGCCAAGGCGTGCACGCGGGTGGCGCCGGTCCTGATCGAGGCGGACGTGGAGCTGCTCGAGGAGTGCGACGAGAAACAGCTGCTCGCCCTCAAGTTCGAGGGGGGCAACGGGCCAGCGGTCCGGCTCGCGCTCCTGCCCCTGTGCGGCACAGGCAAGGAGGCCATCGTCGCGCGGCTCCTGATCTTCGGGGACACCGGGGAGATCATGGCCATCGTGCCGATGCAAGGGTCGTCGGCCGGCTGCCTGACGGCGTGAGCGAGCCCGGCGTGGCACCGCCGCGCCAGGCTCGCCGGGCGCCCTGCCGACCTCAGGGGCCGGGACAGGGCCGGAACATGAGGCCGTACTCGATGCGGACCTGGACGTCGGTCGTGTCGTTGGTCAACACCCCGGAGCTCGACGGCGCAAGCCGGTTCGTGACATAGAGGCTCGTCTTGATGTTGAGCGGCCGCACGGTGCCGCACTCGGACCAGACCGAGGTCGTGAAGGTGTCCGTGCGCGAGAAGTTGTTCGTGAACGGCCCGATCATGCTCCAGGTGAGCGGCCCCGAGGTGAGCGGCGACCCCGAGAAGTAATACGATGTCTCGTGGAGCCCCTGGACGCCTGCCTCCAGGTCGGCGAACCCCCGGTACGTGGCGTCGAAGACCGCGACTTGCCACCCCGGATCGAACCGCAGATCCACGGCCAGCTGGCAGAAAGCGCGGTTCGCGGCGCGGCCGATGCCCGGGCCGGTGTGCGCCTCGAACTGGTCGAAGATGACGGTCAACGCCTTCTGATCGGGCGAGATCACCCCCGCAGCGGAGCCGACAGGGCAGCCGCTGCCAGCATAGGTGAAGTTCGCGATCCGCGTATTCTGCGCCAGCGCAGGAAAAGCGAAGAAAAACGCCGAACAAAAGCCGAACGCCCATCGCAGGAACATCGTCCCCCCCTTTCGCCGTCAGGCGACATCACATCGCCGTGCGTCGTCGCCGGCGCGCGCGTCACCGCTGTCGCACGCCGGCCGACATGTCGTGACGAGCATGCGATCGCGGCGCGCTCCGCGCAACTCGAGCGGGGCCCCCTCGTCCGGCGCGGCGCCGCAGACTGGCCGGAATCCAACGAATGATGTGAGGCCTGTGGGGCTCACGGACACTCGACCAGAGCCGGAGTGCAGGCGAAGCAGACGAAACGAAGGAGAGGCCTGTGACGGAGTCTCGTGGCCCCGGCGCGTCTCCGGAGCTCGCGCCGTCGCGCCCTCGCTGAAGAATCCCGATCATCCAGGCTGCCGCTTCACGACGGCGCGGCGGAGGGGGACGGCCCTCCTCGCTTTGCGCCGTCGGAGGGCGGCCCCGGGAGCGGTGGCGCGGCGACGCGGAACACCGGGACGAGATTCACGCGCTCGTCCCAGGATGGATGACGCTTGTAGAAGAAATCGAGACGAGCCTTCGCGTCCTTCGCAAACGCAGGATCGCGCAGGCGCGCATCGAACTCGACGCGCAGCGCCGGATCCGCGGCGAGCATGCGGCGCGCCTCCTCCTCGGCGACGTAGGCCTCCATGTACTCCTTGCGCTCGAAGGAGGCGTTGAAGAAGCCCCAGGCGACGAGGGAGTCGGGCGCGAGCGGCTCGAGGAGGTGCAGGACGATCGGCGCCCGCGGCTGCGCGATGGGAACGAACAGGGAGCCGGCCGGAAGATCCTGCCGCTCCGGCCGGAAGGCGCCCTGGAGCTCCACGGGCGTCCGACCCTCGAAGGACCGCTCGAACGTCACCGAGTCGGCCCGGAACGCCTCGACGGCGAGGCCGGGGCGAGCCTCGGGGAGGATCTGGTAACGCACGCCGTGCAGGCGCAGCTTGTCGGCGACCCAGGCCGCGTACGCCGCCGGGATGACGTAGCCGGCTCCGGGCGCGGTGACCGTCAGGTCCGGCTGGATGCGGTCGAACAGCGGCACGCGCCAGATCTCCGGGCGAGACTCGTCGTAGCGGGTCCACGTGCCGCCCGAGATCTCCGAGGCGCGCTTCTCGTAAGCGAAGCCGCGGAACGGGAAGATGCGCGAGACCGGCCCCGCGCGGTGCGTGAGGGCGAACGGGGCGCCGGCGAGGCGCGCGCTCGCGGCGTCCGCGCGCTCGGCCGCGGCCTGGAGCGCGCCCGCGCCGGAACCGGAGGAGACGCGCTCGAAGAGCGCCGCGAGGAGGTCGTGGACCGCGCGCACGCGCTCGGCGTGGGTGGCCCAGCTGTGCGTCTCGACGAGCACGCCGATGCGGTTGCGGGCAGCGCTGTAGGACTGCGAGAAGCGCGGCGGCCCCGGCTCGGTGGAGATCCCCGACGAGGGATCGTCGTCCTCCCGGAAGGCCGGATAGAACGGGAGCGGCAGATGACCGAGCGCCGTGAGGCGCGCCTGGAGCTCCCCCGAGAGGGTGCGCGCCACGGCGTCGAGCCCGCCGGGGTGAGGCACCGAGGGCTCCACGACCACCGCGATGTCGTGCTGGAACTTCGCGCCGTCCGTCGTGTGCAGGTCGACCTGGACCACCGGATCCCAGGCGTCGAGGAGCGCCAGCATCGCCCGCATCTCGGGCGCCTCGGCCTTCATGTAATCGCGGTTCAGGTTGAGGTTCTGCGCGGTGACGCGAAAGCCCATCTCCTCGGGGCCGCGCTGGTTGGGCCGCTGGTTTCGGCGGAACCGCTCGTGGCCGTCGACGTTGAACACCGGCACGAACACCGCCGTGGCCGCCGCGAGGGCGCCGGGCGCCGTCGCGCCGTCGAGCAGCTCGCGGAGCGCCCAGAAGCCGCCGTCCTTGCCGTCGATCTCCCCGGCGTGGATGCCGCCCTGGAACAGGATCACCGGGCGCCGCTTCGCCCGCGCCGCCGCAGGGTCGAGCGTGCCGTCGTCGGAGGCGGCGATGGCGAGCATGGGCCTGCCCTCGGGCGTCGTGCCGAAACGGACGCAGCGGGCGCGGCCCGGATAGGCCTCCTCGAAGGCGCGGCATAGCCGCTCGACCTCGGCATAACGACCCGTGCGCCGGAAGCCGGTCCGCTCTGCCTCGGTGACGAGCGAGGGCGCTTGGGGGCGCGCAGACGGCGCTGGCCCGCCGCCGGCCGGCGCGCCGCGCGCCGGGGCCTGGCGGGGCGCGAGCAGCGCGGCCAGCGCGATCCCGAGGGCGGCGGTGTGATGAAGGAGCGCGGCGCGGGGGTGAGACATCGCGGGAGTCGAGCAAATTCCGTGGAGAGCGGCAAGGCGTGCTCCCTCACGCCGGAGGGAGGTAAGCTGCGCCGAGGATGAGCGCGCTCCCTTCCCGCTCTCGCCGTGCGCTGGCCCTCGGGGCGGTGCTCCTCGGCGGTGCGCTGCTGACCCCGCTCGGCATTGCCTCTCTGCGCCGCGCCCAGGCGGAGCGGGTCGATGCGCAGGCCGGGGATCCAGCAGCGGCGACGTCCGGGTCCGCCGGCGTGGCGACGGCGCTCTCGGACGCAGGGGCGAGCCTGGAAGGCGGCGAGGCCCGCTCGCTGGCGGATGGCGGCGGGGCCGGCGTCGCGGATGGCGGCGGGGACGCGGTCGGCGCGCGGTTCGAGCTGCCCGCGTGGTCCGCCTCGTCCCGCGCGGCCACGTACGGAGGGCTCTCGGCGGACGCGTGCGACAGGGAGGTGAGGCGCCGCGGGATCCCGCACGCCCCGGCGCGCGGCGCCCCGCTCGTCGACCGGCCGATCAGGATCACCGGCGCGCTGCACGGGGTCACCTTCCGCGGCGACGGCGTGGCGAAGCCCAGGTCGGCCTCCCCGTTCGACATCGCCGATTGCCGGCTGGTCCTCGCGCTCGACGATCTCGCCGCCTTCCTCGCGACGCGCGGGGTCGCCGAGGTGGTGCACTTCAGCATGCACCGGCCCGCTCCAGCCGGCGCTGTCGCGCCGACGAAGGCGCCCGCGAAGCCGCCGGCAGGCAAGAAGACCCCGAAGGGCGCCGGCAAAGCGGCGAAGCCGGGTGAGCGCGCCGCGAAGAAGCCGGCGGCGGCGCCGGGGCGCCCCAACCAGCACGCCCTGGGGCTCGCCATCGACGTGGCTGCCTTCGTGAAGGCCGACGGGACTCGGCTCGACGTGAAGGCCGACTGGCTCGGCGCCATCGGCGCGCCGCCGTGCGGCCCCGGATCGGAGCCGAAGGCGCCCACTCCCCACGCGCTCGAGCTGCGGGAGATCCTCTGTTCCATTTCCACGAGCGGGCTGTTCAACGTCGTCCTCACGCCCAACGCGAACGAGGCGCACGCGAACCACTTCCATTTCGATATCAAGCGAGACGCACGCTACTTCCTGCTGGAGTGAGCGCGCGTCACGGCGCCGTGTCGCTCCGCTGCAGTGGACGGATCGAGCGCCCGCCGGAAGCGAAAGGCCCGCACATACCGCTGACCAGCCGGCCGCATTGCGTTATCGAGAGACATTTTCCACGGGCAAATGCATCCTTGATACCGTTCCTGCTGGTTGACGCCGCGCGGCTGGCGCAACTACCGTGCATGCGGAATGACGGACGGGAACAAAGCCACAAGAGGAGCGTCCGTTGTGGCTGTTGCGCTCTGCGCGTGGTGCGCAACCACATCGACCGCGTGCACGTACTCCGATGCCTGCTGGGAGACGCGCACGTGCGCTCCGGATCCGGAGCCGCCGCCCGGACCGTGCGAGGGAGAGCCCGGCACGGCGCCGGCACTCGACGAGTGCGGGGTGTTCGTCAGCGAGCACGGCGACGACAACCATCCCGGCACGAAGGACGCGCCGGTGAAGACGCTCCAGCGCGCGGTCGGGATGGCCGCGACCAGGCGAGGCGGCGGCGAGGCACCGACCCGGCGCGTGTACGCTTGCGGCGAGGTGTTCGAGGAGACGATCTCCCTCCCCTCGGGCGTCGATCTCTGGGGCGGCCGACGCTGCGAGGGCGGCGATTGGTCGTTCGGCGGGCCCGCTCAGCGGACGACCATCGCGCCGCCCGGGGGCGTCCCGCTGCGCGTCATCGAGGGAGAGGACGCCACGTCGACGATCTCCGGCGTGCGCGTCGTCGCGGCGGACGCCTCGGCGATCGACGGCAGGTCGTCGATCGCGGTGATCCTGAGCTACGGCGCCAGGGTGAAGCTGGTCTCGAGCGTGGTCATCGCGGGCAACGGCAAGGACGGGGAGCCCGGCGAGGACGCGTCGAGCGCCCGCGCGCAGAGCGGGCAGTTCGGGAACGACGGGGCGGACGCCTGCACGGAGGGCGCCGCGACGGGCGCCCTCCCGGTCGTGACCGCGTGCGGCGAGGGCATCGAGTCGACGGGCGGGTACGGGGGCGACGGCGGGATCGAGCAGGGCGGCGACGGCGCTTCGGGGCAGCCCGAGCCCGCACCGAACCCCGAGGGCAAGGGCCTCGGAGGAGCCGGCGCCGGCAGCATGGCGTGCAGCGACGGGACAGATGGCGCGCCCGGCGCGGACCGTGGCCGCGCCGGCGGAGCGGCCGGCATGGGCTATCTCACCGACGATGGGTGGATCGGCGTCCGCGGTGACGACGGGGACCGGGGCGGCGTCGGCCAGGCCGGGGGCGGCGGGGGCGGAAGCAAGTCGCGCGACGGCGCGAGTCCCCCCGTGTGCCCGGCCTCCCGACCCCAGACCGGGGCGGCCGGCGGCTCGGGGGGCGGCGGCGGCTGCGGTGGCCTGGGCGGCAAGGGCGGCGGCTACGGCGGCGCGAGCATCGGCATCGTGGCGCTCGAGGGCACGGAGCTCACGCTCGAGGCCACCGACGTGTTCACGGGCCGCGGCGGGAACGGGGGGACCGGCGGAACGGGCCAGCCGGGCGGCTTCGGCAAACACGGCGGGTACGGTGGCAAGGGGTTCGTGGCCGGGATGTGGAACGCCTGCCATGGCGGCAGCGGCGGCACCGGCGGCCGCGGGGGCGACGCCGGCGGCGGGCTCGGCGGCCCGTCCGTCGGCATCGCCTACGTGGTCCCCAACCTGGCCCTCCGGCCCGGCACCTTGATCACGGTCGGACCGGCTGGCGAGGGCGGCCTCGCGGGGAACGCCCCCGCGGACGATGAGGCAGGCAAAGGCGGTTCCGGTCCTTCGGCGGGGACCCAGGCGTTCAGCGGGCCGAGCGAGCTGCCCCGTTAGCCTTGGAGAGCGTGCGTCCCACGGGACGCTTCCGGTGAGGAATGCCCATGCGCGTGAAGTCCCTGTTCCTTCCGTTCGTCGTCCTGCCGCTCGCCATGGCCGGTTGCGGGAACCCGCCGGAGGTGAACGAGCCGGGCGGCGCACCGCCGTGCGACGCTCCGTCCGCCTGTCCGGGCGATGCCGTCCCGGAGTCGGCGTGCCTCGAGGAGCTCGCCGCGGATCGCGCCATGGACGGCTGCGGGGTGTTCGTCAACATCGACATCCTCGGCGGAAACGACGCGAACCCCGGCACGAAGGACCGGCCGGTTCGCTCGGTCCAGCGGGCGATCGAGCTCGCTCGCACCGCGCGCGGTCGCGTGTTCATGCCCGCCGATACCTTCGTGGGGGCGATCAGGCTTCCTTCCGGCGTGGACATCCATGCCGGCTTCGACTTCCTCGAATGGCGGCGCCGGAGCAGGGACGACAGCGGCCGCATCAATTCCGAGGTGGATGCGCGGATCGCGGTGATCGTCGAGCCGGCACGCCCCGGCGACACGGGGGCCGCGGACGGGGTCTCGACGCTCGATCACGTGTGGGTCCAGAGCGGGGTCCAAATCGGGGTGCTCGTTCAGTCCAACACCGAGGTGGAGATCGTCCATAGCGAGATCAAGGCGCTCTACGTCGGCAGGGCGGGCCACGACGGGGAAGAGTGGCGGCCGAGCCGAGCGGCGGCCGGCCCCGATGGCCTGTTCGGTGAGGACGGGTGTTCCGCCGCGGCGATCCCCGGGGGCGCGGCGGTGACGAACCCGTGTGACGACGGAACGTCGAGCACCGGTGGCAAAGGCGGTGATGGGCTTCCCGCGCGGGCTGAGGACGGGGACACCGGTGACCCGGTGCCGGCGTCCGACCCGTACTCAGGCCTCGGCGGCGACGCGGAGCGCGAGGACAGCGTCTGCGAGAACGGCCGGTCCGGGCTCTCCGGGTCCCCGGGAACGGTGGGGGCGGCCGGCCAGGGCATCGGGCGCCTCACCGAGACGGGATGGGAGGGCGACAAGGGGACGGACGGCGGCAGGGGCACGCCGGGCCAGGGTGGAGGCGGGGGCGGCGGCCGGCGCGGCGGGCTCGCCGTGTGCACGGCGGCGGACAAGGGAGGGGCCAGCGGCGGCTCTGGAGGCGCTGGCGGTTGTGGCGGCCGAGGGGGTCGAGGCGGCGGGAACGGCTCGCCGTCGATCGGCCTCGCTGTGCTGCACGCCAGGGTGACGGTCCGGGACAGCGTCATCAAGGCGCCCGCCGGCGGGCGGGGAGGCCACGGAGGGCCGCCGCAGCAAGGTGGCAAACCTGGACGAGGCGCGCCGGGCGGCGACGGCCGCGATGGAGCGCGGGCCTGCGAGGGGGGCCGCGGCGGTGATGGCGGCGACGGCGGCTACGGCGGCCCCGGGCGCGGCGGCGACGTGATCGGGATCGCCTACCTCGACGAGGAACAGCTCACGCTGGAAGGGGTCACCTTCGAGCTGGGCGTGCCGGGTCGAGGAGGCACGAGCTGGAGCCATGACGGCACCATGACGACGGGAGAGGCTGGCGTCGCCGTGGAGACGCTGCGTTTCCCTGAGTAGGCCGTGGTGCGGGCCAGCTCCTACGCTGGCGGGCGCCTCGTCACTTCTGCGTACCAGGAGCAGATTCGGTGCCGCGACGATCGAAGATCTTCAAAATAGACTCGATCATCGTCCGCAGCTCTTGTGGAGGCTGGTGCGTAGTCGTCCACTCCAGCACCAAGCCGAGCAACCTTCGGACGGAGTCACAGTCAGCCTGCCGCACGACCAGCGTCGTCGCCACCTCTCTGGATAGAATCGCATCGAAGGCGTCTCCCATCGCGCACAGAGTCCCTGACCATTCACTCCTCGGGAGCTCGGATGCCGACGCACCGACGTCGAGCGACTCCACGATCGCGGAGAGACAGTTAAGCCCATCAGAGAGCGCCTGCGCCACTTGCCGATCACGCATGATTCGCCCGTCCCCTACTTCTCAAACTGATATCGACAGAGCCAGGTTCCAATCGGATTGATGACGGTACAGTTGTCTCCGTTCGAATACTGATAAGAGCATGTCCACGTGGGTTTGCCACCCTTGCACCAGTACAGATCGCCAATTCCGCTACTGGGGCTATAAGGATGCGAAGCGTGATGAACGCAGTAGGCGCCGATCGCCTCGCACTGGTCTACGCACGCATGGCTGCCGGGGGACGAGCAATTCACCTGGGCTGCCGCCTCAACGGCTTCGCTGCACTCGGAAGGATCCATCTCGTCTTGCGGATCCGGTGGCGCATCTCCGAAGCCTCCGGCGCCACTCGGGGTGATGATGCCTGCGCCGACGCCCTCACCACGACCATCCCGAAGGTAGCACTCACCCATGTCGTAGTTGCACGCAGCAACGAAGCCAGATATCAGAACTACACTGGCCTTCATATCGCCTCCAGTCGGAAAATTGGTCCGACGTTAAGCTCATGCCCCGCGGCTCGCCGCAGGTTCGCTGACGAATTGCACTGCTCCCCGGCGCGGCGAGACTCTTCTCAGTCGAGCGTGGCGTCAATGGGTAATCAGGCGTACAAATTCTGTCCGTGCACCAGTTAGGGCGGCCGGCCAAGGTCTCTCTCGGGCGCATCACCGAGGCGACAAAGCGACAAAGGGCAACAGGGGCATGCGGGTCAGGGCGGATGCCTGGCAGTGGTCCGATCCACGTCCCAGCACGGCATACGCCGGCGCTGCAAAATCCACACTGGACGCGAAGCACGCTTCGCGGCGCCCCCTCCCCCGGGCTCCCCATCTCAGCCGTGCAATCCGGACAGACGCGGCACTTCGTGCGAACTCTTGATGAAGAACATGTCGGTCACGTGTCGCAGCCATGTGAATGGATCCGTGCCCTCCGGCTCGGCGATTTCGACCTGGTGGGGCACTCGTTCGGCGGCAGCATTGCAATGTGCGTGGCCACCGAGCGGCCAGGGCGCATCCACCGCGTCGGGCTGGTCGCCGCGGGCGGCATCGGGACCGAGGTCGCGCTGCCGCTGCGCCTCGCCGCGGTCACAGGGCTGATCGAGATGGCCGCGCCGATGCTCATGGGCGTCGGATGCCGCGCCACCCCTCCCAGCTGACGCCGCGCCGCGCGCCCCCGCCGACGCTGCGCCACCCCTTCCCGTTGCGTCGAGCTCAGATGGTCGTGGTCGCGGCGGCGACGGTCGTTGTCATCGTGAGGCTGCGCTACGCGGAGCCGTTCTTCGTGCCGGTGCTGTTCGGCGTCGCGCTCGCGGCCATCTCCTCGCCGATCGCGAGCTGGGTCACCCGGCAGCGGCTCCCTCCGGCCGGGCGAGGGGGAGCGTGAAGAACAACGTGGCGCCAGCGCCGAGCTGACTCTCCGCCCAGATCCTCCCGCCGAGGGCCTCCACGAAGCCCTTCGCGATGGTCAGCCCCAGCCCGGTCCCCAGGCGCGCGGTCTCCCCCACCTGCCAGAAACGATCGAAGATGTGAGGGAGCTCGTCGGCGCGGATCCCCACCCCCGTGTCCGTCACGGAGAAGAGCGCCTCGTCGCCGCGCGGCTCCGCTCGGACCGTGATGGCCCCTCCCTCCGCGGTGAACTTGATCGCGTTGCCGATCAGGTTCGCGAAGACCTGGAGGACCCTCTCGCGATCGCAGAGCACGTCGAAGCCGCCTCCGCCGCGGATCTCGCCCTCGAGCACCAGGTGCTTCTGCGTCGCCAGCGCCCGCTCCATCTCGATCGCGTCGTGGACGAGCGCGCCCGCGGCGTGCCTCCGCTTCTCCATCGACAGCCGACCCGCCTCGATGGCGGCGACGTCGAGCAGATCACCGATGATCCGGAGCATCCGCTGCGCAGCGAGGAGAATGACCTCGGCCTTCCTCCTGTCGTGCGTTCCCTGCTCGTCGGCCGGCAATGTCCGCATGAGGAGAGCCGCGGCCGTCAAGATGGAGCTCAACGGGTTCTTGAGGTCGTGAGAGACGATGGCGAGGAAATCGTCCCGCGTGCGAATGGCGCGCTGCGCGTGCTGGTACAGGCGCGCATGCTCCACGGCCATGGCGGCCCGGCGCGCCACCTCTTCGGCCACCGCCAGATCGGCGGCGGAGTAGCGGCGGCTCGGCTCCGCCGTCACGAACGTGAGCGTGCCGATCGTCCGCCCGCGGGCCACGAGCGGCACCACCATCACCGCTCCCGAGCCTCCTGCGCGGAGGAACCCTCGATAGCCCGGATCGTGGGCGGCGGCCCCCACGGCAGACTCGGTGATTTCAGGGATGAGGAGCGGCTCGCCGGTCCGCAGCACCCTCGCCTGCGGCGTCTCCCAGCCCGGCCGTTGGGCGAAATCCCCCATCCGCTCGGCCAGCCGTTGCTTCGCGGGATCGGCGGACGTCGGCTCGAGGCGCTCGACACGGCCCTTCTCGTCGACGAGGTCGACGAAGTAGAGATCGGCGAGGGCGTGCACCGACAGGCGCGCCACCGTGGAGACCGTCTCCGCGTAGTCGAGCGAGGAGGCGAGGACCGCGCTGACCTCCGCGAACAATCGTTGCACCTGCTCGGCTCGCTTCACCTCCATGATGTCCCGGAAGACGAGCACCGCCCCCGAGACCTGCCCCGCTCGCTGCAGGGGGGCGAACGTGCAGCTGACGTGCAAGGCCGCTCGGTCCCGGCGTGAAACCACGTCCTCGTCGCTCCGGACCGGCTCGCCCGTGTGGATCGCCCGCAGCGCGGGGTGATCCTCGTCGGGTACGGACGTCCCATCCGCGCGTCGAATCTGGACGACCTCCTGGACGCGCCGCCCCACGACCTCCTCCGTCGTCCAGCCGAGCAAGCGCTCGGCCGCCGGGTTGAAGAAGGTGATCCGCCCTTCGCGGTCCATCGCGAGCACGCCCTCGCCGATGCTGCCGGTCACCGCCCGCGTGAACTCGAGCTGCTCGCAGACCCTCGCCTCCACTTCCTTCGCGGGGGTGACGTCCATCGAGACGCCTTGAACCCGAGGCGCGCCGGCGCTGTCCATCACCAGGTGCGTGCCGGTGTGGAGCCAGAGCACGCGACCGTCCGCCGTCCGACAGCGATGCTCGCAGCGCTGGTCCCGCTCGGCGGCCAGCGTCCTCCGGAGCGCCTGCTCGAGCTCGCCGCGATCGTCCGGCTCGGCGCAGCGGCTCCAGAAGTCGGGCTCCGCGAGCCACCGCGCGCGCGGATAGCCGAGGAGCTCCTCGGCCTGCGCGCTCACGTAGAGGACCTGGAGCGTGCGCGCGTCGGCCTCCCAGACGAACGCTCGAGCGAGGTTGTCCACCAGCGCCTCGTAGCGCTGCCGCAGCGCCTCGGCGAGGGCCCGCTGCTCGTCGGATTCGGCCTGCCTGCGCTGGGCCGCTGCTCGCGCCGCCTCCGCGGCCGCCTGCTTGGCGTCGATGACCGCCTGGCGATCGAGCGCGATCGCGAGCTGGTTGACCACCGCGTTCATGAACACGAGATCCGGCTCCTCCAGACGGGCGGCGCCCTCGATCTGGAGAGCGCCGAAGATCGGCTGGCGGTCGATGACGAGAGGGAGGACGAGGAAGCACCCGCGCCCCTCTGCCTCTGCCCGCGGGGCCGCGGCAGGCTGTCCGGAGGGCGCGCTCGTCGCGGTCGGCTCGCCGTCCAGGTCGTCAGGCCGCGCGGCCTCCGATCCGGTGAGGTAAGCGTACGAGGTCGCGGCGTGGGACCTCGCTGCCCGGAGTCGATCGGCGCCGACACCCTCGGCGCTCCAGGCGATGGTCTTGACCCCGGGGCGACCCGGGACCTCCAGGAGGACGAGCGCGGTGCGGAGGGGGAGCGCCCGCGCGAGGGTCGCGAGGATCGACGGGACGGTCCGCTCGGCGCCCTCGAAGCGCGTGAGCTGCTTGCTGATCTCGTAGAGGTACAGGACGCGAGGGTACGCGCGATCGAGGCCTCCGGCGGCCGGACCCTCGCGGCCGCGCGCGTCGTCGCTCCTCGCCTCTTTCTGGTGCGCTCTCGGCGGCTCCTTCGTCCGGCGGCCGGTGCTCATCTCCGCCCCCTATTTCTTCGTTCGCCTCCGGCCCTCGATGTCCTTCGCCTCCAGCGGGGCACCCAGGTCAGCGCGCCGCCCGATCCGGGCGCCGCCCTTCCCCACGGTGAAGTGGTAGGCGCCGAAATCGTGCTCGCTGCCGCGCGTCTTCACGACCATGAGGGTCGGCCTGATCTCGCCCGGCAGGGGCGTGTACCGGAGCACGACGAGGTTGTCGGCCACGGGAGAGAACCTGCGATCGGTGACGGTCTCGCTGGAGTACATCACGCTCGATTCGAGCGTGAGCAGGGTGGTCACGCCGAGCGCCTTGAACCTCGTGATCAGCGCGTAGAGGAGCTGCCGCAGCTCGTCCTCCGCGATGCCCTCGGTCGCGAGGTGGCTCACGCTGTCGAGGACGAATCGACGCGTCTTCTGCGTGCGGATCTTGTCGGTCAGGAGCGAGAGGAACTGGCTCGGGCGGACGCGCTCCCGCGAGAGATAGATGACCTCGGCGAGCCCCTTCTCGGTCGCCTCGTGGAGCGGCAGCCCAAGCGCCTCGGCGGTCCTGATGAGCTGTGCGGGCCCCTCCTCGAGGGCGACGTAGAGCCCCGGCTCTTCGCGGCGGCAGCCTTCGAGGAGGAACTGCATCGACAGGGTGCTCTTCCCGATGCCCGCGCTCCCGGAGAGGAGGGTGACGCTGCGCTCGAGCAGCCCTCCGCCGAGCAGCCCGTCGAGCCCGGGCACCCCGGAGGGCAGGCGCCGCGCCGTGTCCAGGGGGGGCGGCGGCTCGGCGAACGCCGCCTCCGCGTTGTACCGGGGATAGACGATGATCCCGCCCGGGCCGATGAGGACGCTGTGCCGGCCCCTGAGGTGGGCGGTGTTCCTGAGCTTGTAGATCTCGATGTAGCGCTGGCGCTCGAGCCCTTCCTCCGTCGAGGAGAGGAGGATGACCCCGTCGACCACGGTCTCCTCGACGCCGAAGCGGCTGATCTGGTTGGTGCCGTAGGGGATGTCGGTGGCGAGGAAGCCGACCGCCTGCGCGTTGTGGATGATGCTGGCGAGCTGGAAGATCTTCTCTCGGTCTATCTGCGGGTCCTTGACCTTGTGCAGGAAGACCGAGACCGAATCGACGACCACGCGCCGCGCCTTCATGCCGAGGATCCGCTCGCTCAGCATGAGCAGGTGCCCCTCCACCAGGATGTCGGGCTGCGGGATGAAGACGATCTCGACCATCCCGCGCTCGATCTCGGCGTCGAGGTCCCAGCCGAGGCCACGGGCGGTGGCGCGCAGCCGCGCCTCGCTCTCCTCGAAGGAGAAGAAGATCCCCTTCTCGCCGGCCTTCGCGCCGCGGTAGATGAACTCGAGCGAGAGCACCGTCTTGCCGGTCCCCGCCACGCCGGCGATGAGGAGGCTGGAGCCACGTGGGATCCCGTCGCCGAGGAGCTCGTCGAGCCTCGAGATGCCGGTCCTGAGGCGCGGCTCCTTGCCCTCGACGGCCGCCCGGTGGATGGTGAGGCGGGGCGCGAACACGTCGATGCCGGCCCGCGTGATGGCGAACGAGTGCTCCTCGCGGCTGTGGTCGGTGCCGCGCATCTTGACGATCTGGATGACCCGCCGCTGCTCGCCGGACTCCTGGCGCTGGTTGACCATGATCAGCCCGTCGACGATCGAGAACAGCGGGTTGGTCTCGATGTCGCTCTGCCCGAACTCTCCGAGGAAGAAGGTGGTGGCCTCCCACGCCATGAGGTTGATCGCGAGCTCGTAGCCGAACTTCCGGAGCTCTTCCCTGGACTTGGCGAGGTCGTCGAAGACCTTGAAGCTGTCGATGACGACCATGGACGGCTTGACCTTCTTGACGTGATCCATGACGAGCCTGGAGGCGCCGTCGAGTCCCTTCGTCCGCAGGATGGCGCCGAGGTCGACGAACTGGATTCCCCCGTCGACCTTCCCGGCGTCGAAGAAGTCGAATTGATTCAGGTAGCGCAACGTCTTCGCGGTCGGCTCCGAGAGCGTGCTGAAGTAGAGGACCCGGGTCCTGGCCGAGGCGTTGTGGAAGCAGATCTGCTGGGTGAGGATCGTCTTGCCCGCTCCCGGCGGGCCGGCGACGACGACGATCGACCCCTTCGGCAGCCCCCCCCCGAACAGCGCATCCAGGTTTCGCACCCCCGTCTCGATGCGCGCGATGGCCGTCTTCTTCGTCATGGCTCCACTTCCTCGCCGTCCTCGCCCTCGGAGATCCCGGGCGCGCTCTCCGACGCTCTCTCGATCCCGCCCGCCTCCTCCTGCGCGACCTTCGAGAGCTCCGCGTGGAGCGCCGGCGTGAGGATCTCCGCGGTCAGGTTTCCGAGGACCGTGAGGAACTCCACCAGGATGAACCGGAGCCCCTCCTCGATCTGGTCGCGATGCACGCCCCCGGCGCGCTCCTGGAGCTCCACGCAGTAGATCCCGGCCGACTCCATTCTGAGCGACGAGAGGACCGGGGATCGTTCGGAGGCATAGTAGAGCACGCGATCCACGATGGCGCCGAGCGTGACCTCCCCGAGGGTGACGTGGGCGCGCCGCCACAGGGCGTTGAACGCTCGTTCGAAGAGCCGGACGAGGCGGTCGGGCGGCGCGCCCTGAGCTGCCCGCTCCATCCAGGCGTCCACGCAGGCGCCGTGCTCGTTCGCGTCATGCATGGGCGCTACGTCGCCTCAACGGTCGCCGGGCGCCGGGGAGGGGCATGTTCATGCCGGTGCCGCATCGCGCGCTCGATCAGGCCGTCGCGGGCGGGCAGCGCCGCCATGGCGCTCGCGCTTCAGGCCGGACGGTCGCGGCGTTTGCGCTCGGGACGCTCGCCCGATCCGTCGACGGTGCGAGCTGTGCCGGCCCTTCAGCTCGGCGCGGTCGCGGGTTCGAGTCCGCGCTCGATCGCCGGGCGACTCCCCGCCGAGGGCGTGGAGCGCGTCGTCCGCGGTGCGCTGCGCCGCGCGCAACGAGATGCCCGCCGACCTCCGCGCGGCGCGGAGATCGTCGACCAGCTTCCGCACGCGATGGATGTCCTGCGCGCTTCCGGCGGAGGCGCGGAGCGCGATGATGGATTCGAGCTCCTCGAGGACGTGACGGACGGCGCGGCGCGCGGAGGTCGCCGCGTCAGCCGCCTCGCGCAGCATCGCCCGCGCATCCGGTGCATTTCTATCGAGGTCTCGCATCTCGGTGATCTCGTGCAGTTCGCGAGGGTGAGGGCCGCTCGGTCCATCGCGATGCCGCTGCGGGAGGGCTCGCGGAGCGAGCCTGTTCGCGCTCCACGCCCGCCGCGGCTCGCCCCTGCGCGGCCTGACACCGCGGGGTTCAGGCTGGCACAGTGGCGGCCCCACGTCTCTCGTTATCGCCCGGTGGTGGCGCCTTGTCCCGATTCAGGCACGGGAGACGGTCGAGCGCTGCATGGAACTCCGCTTCTTGCCCGGTCCTCTGGGACGAGGGGCGCTGCCGCGGCGGTCGAGCGCGAGGTTGGCCCCGAGGAGCGCGGCGGGCTGGCCTTGCTACCCGTTCGACGGCGGCGACACCGAGACGCTCCTCGCGGGCGCGCACACCGCCGCGTCGATCGCCGCTCCGGGGCGCTCGCCTCCGCCTCGGAGGCCGCCGTCCGGCACGCCATCGGCGAGCGGACCATCGTGGTCGCCGACTCGGCAACGCGTGATAGCTGGGCCGGCCACGGTAGCTAGGATTCCCCAGCCACGGCGGCGTCGATGAGCAGCCGCACCTGGGCGGCCGCCTGTGCGCTTGGCGCGTCGCGCGGAGCGGCACGTCCAATGAAGGCGCCAGCGACACCGGCAATGAGCGCGAACACAATGCAGCCACGAATTGCCATCGCGCCTCTCGCTACGATGCGCAGCCTGGGGGCGCAGGCTGGCAAATCGCATGATCTTGATTCGGCCACTCCTGGGGCATGATGCCCGTATGGATACGAATCCTGTCTGTGCGCCAGTGGGGCGGCCCGCCAGGGCATCGGGCGCATCACCGAGGCGGGATGACAAAGCGGCCGACTGCGGCAAGGGCACGCCGAGCCAGGGCGGAGGCAGGAGTGGCGGCCTCCGGGGACCACTCGGATGCGCCCACCACGGCGTACGCCGGTGCTGCAAAACCCACACTGGACGCGAACCTCGCTTCGCGGCGCACCCCCTTCCCCGAGCTCCCCATGTCAGATGTGCAATCTGGACAGATGCGGCACTTCGTGCGAACTCTTGATGAAGAACATGTCGGTCACGTGTCGCAGCCATGTTCGCGTGCTTTCTGCTGGCGAGGTCCACTGGCAAGAGTGGAGCCCCTCCCGGAACGGCGGCGAGGGCCAGCGTCCCGTGGTCCTGGTGCACGGCCTGTCCGATAGCTGTAGGACGTGGAACCGCCTCGCCCCCGCGCTCGCGGCGGCAGGGCGCCGGGTCGTCGCGCTCGACCTGCCCGGCCATGGCGACTCGGCCCGGCCCGACGCTCCCTATACGGTCGCGTGGTATGCGGGCGTGGTCGCTGAATGGATCCGCGCCCTCCGGCTCGGCGATTTCGACCTGGTGGGGCACTCGTTCGGCGGCAGCATTGCAATGTGCGTGGCCACCGAGCGGCCAGGGCGCATCCACCGCGTCGGGCTGGTCGCCGCGGGCGGCATCGGGACGGAGGTCGCGCTGCCGCTGCGCCTCGCCGCGGTGACCGGGCTGATCGAGATGGCCGCGCCGGTGCTCATGGGCGTCGGCACGCACGCGGGGGTGCTGGTGCTCGGCGGCGATTTCAACGCGGAAGAGCGCAGGCACCTCGCCCGGATGAACGCGCGGCCCGGCACGGCGCGCGCCCTGTCGCGCACGCTCCGCCACGCGATCGACCTGCGCGGCCAGCGCCTTCACCTCATGGACATCGCTCCTCGGCTCCCGGAGATACCGCCGCTCGCCGTCTACTGGGGCGAGCGCGATCAGGTGATCCCGGCGCGCCACGCGGCGGACATCGATCGCTATCTCGAGGGCGTGGCCGTGCGGCGCTTCGCGAAGGCGGGGCACTACCCGCACCGGGAAGCGGTGAGCGAGCTCGCCCCCGATCTCCTCCGCTTCCTCGACGAGCCGCGGCCTGCCGCGCGCCTGCGCGCCGGGGCGCGCGCGCCGCGGGCGTCCGCTGCCGGGGCGCGCGCCCCGCAGGCCAGCCCCCGGTGGCAGCCCTGGCCGGACGCCGCGGTCAGGCGCTGGGCGCGGAGCTCGCGCTCACCGCTGGGCCGGCAGACACCGCAGCAGGACACCGGCGACTCGGCATCTCCCGCCGACCTCGGGAGCCGCCCGCCGCCCGTTCCGTGTTAGCCAAGACTCGCTCCGCGTTCTCCGACATCCGAACGCGGTGGTCGTGAACGCGGTCGTGGTCGTGAACGTGGTCGTGGTCGTGGTCGTTCACGGCTTTCCGTTGACGACCACGACCACGACCACGACCACGACCACGACCACGACCACGTTCACGTTGGTGACCGATGGTGGGGGAGCGGGCGTTGTGCCCTGGGCGCGATTGTAGGCCGCGCTCCCCCCTTCCCTGTTGACGCCGCGCCCCCCGGTGCGGTTCTCTCGGGCGCCGGTGCAACTCGAATGTGAGACCTGCGGCGCCTCGCTGCGCGTCGAAGCGGACCAGCGGACCGCTGTGTGCCCCTACTGCGCCTCGCCGTCGGTCGTGGAGCGGCCGCCCTCGAACGATCGGCCGTCCCCGCACTTCGTCCTCGGGTTCACAACGACCCGGGAGAGCGCGCAGGGCGCGGTCAAGGCGTGGCTGGGGAAGCGGAGCTTCTTCGCGCAGTCCAGCGTCAAGACGGCGACGGTCGACTCGATCCGCGGCGTCTACACGCCCGCCTACCTGTACTCCGCGATGGCGCAGACGCGCTACGCGGCGCAGATCGGCGAGGACTACCAGGAAACCGAGACGTACACGACGACCGACGACAAGGGAAACAGCGTCACCCAGACGCGCGTCGTCACCAGGACCGAGCACCGGCACCTCGAAGGCCAGCACGCGACCTACGTCATGGACGTGCTCGTCGTCGCGTCTCGCGCCGTCCCGAACGCCGAGCTCGAGGCGATCGAGCCGTTCGACCTCCGCACGATGCGGCGCTACACGCCCGCGGTGCTCAGCGGCTGGATCGCCGAGGAGCCGACGATGACCCAGGCCGAGTGCTACGGCCTCGCGCGGCGGGAGGCGCTGGAGAAGATCGGCCGCGACCTCTCGGGCTTCATGCCCGGGGACAGCTACCACGGCCTGACGCACGAGACGCGCCTCGACCGCGAGACGCTCGAGCTGCTCTATGTGCCCCTCTGGGTGCTCGCCGTCCGGCACGACCCGCAGAAGCCGCCCTTCCGGGTCCTCATCAACGGCCAGACCGGCGCGATCCACGGCAAGGCCCCCCTCTCCTGGATCAAGATCGCCCTCGCCGTCGTGCTCGTGCTCGCGCTGATCGCGGCGCCGTTCGTCCTCGCCGCGGCGCGCGACCGGGGCCACGATCCCGCGGAACGGCGCGGCGCCGCGCGGCCGCCCGCCCCCGCCGCCGCCCCCGCGCCGACCGAGGGCGTCCGCCCGGGCGGGAGCAGGCCTGCACCGACCGGAGGGACGCGATGAGCGTGAGCATGGACGTCGCCTCGGCCACCACGAGCGCCACGGGGCCGTGCTGCGCGCGCTGCCAGGGGCCGCTGGAGCCGGGAGACCTGCGCTGCGCCGTCTGCGGCCTCGCCGCGCCGCAGGGCCGCGCCCCGGCCCCGCAGGCGGTGCAGGTGCTGCGGTGCACCGAGTGCGGCGCCGCGGTCTCGTACTCGGCCGAGGCCCAGGCGCCGAAGTGCCGGTTCTGCGGCGCCGTCACGCGGATCGAGCAGCCCGTCGACCCGATCGATCAGGCCGACTGGCTCCTCCCGTTCGGGGTGCCCCCCGATCAGGCCGATCAGGCGCTGCGCCAGTGGATGTCGACGCTCGGCTTCTTCCGGCCGTCGGATCTCTCGCGCGCGGCGACCGTCGAGGGGCTGCGCCCGATCTGGTGGGCGGGCTGGCTCGTCAGCGCGGACGCCGTGGTGAGCTGGACGGCGGACTCGAACGCGGGCGCCCACCGGAGCAGCTGGGCCCCGCACGCCGGACAGACGCAGCTGCCGTTCCGCAACCTGCTCCTGTCCGCCTCGCGCGGGCTCTCGCTCGACGAGGCCCGGGAGCTCGCGCCGTACTTCCGGCTCGATCTGGCGGTGCCCGCCGCGCACCGGACACAGCAGCAGCTCGGCCCGCCCGACGCGGTGCTGGAGCAGTTCGACGCGCAGCGCTCGGCGGCGCGGAAGATCGTCAGCGAGCGGATCGCCGCCAGCGCGGAGGACGCCCTGAAGCGAGGCGTCATCCCGGGGTCTACGTTCCGCAACGTGCACGTGGCGGTGCTCCTGCACGCGCTCGAGACCCGCCGGCTG
This sequence comes from Sorangium sp. So ce693, assembly GCF_051521375.1. Lineage (NCBI taxonomy): Bacteria > Pseudomonadati > Myxococcota > Polyangiales > Polyangiaceae > Sorangium > Sorangium sp. So ce693. The sequence goes on along the minus strand of NZ_CP150347.1, from coordinate 5,345,069 downwards.
GCGCTGCCGTCGTACGTGCTCGCCTACCGCTACAAGGGGCGCAGCTACCGCGCCGTCGTCCACGGCCAGGACGCGAGCCACGTCACAGGCACGGCGCCGATCGCGTGGGGCAAGGTGGCGCTGGTGGTCGCCGGCGCGCTCGCGCTCGTCGTGCTCGTGATCGCGGCGCTCGTGCTCGCCCGCGCAGCGTAGCCTCGCCCGCCCTCGGTCCCCTCCCCGGCTCCGGCGCTCCGTGCGCCCGGCAGGCCGCGCCGGCCGCTGTGGCGGAATGCCTCTAGCGCACGCTCGGTGCGGCATAGCAGAGCCCTGTTCCGCGGCTTCTGCCGCGCGCTCGGGCCATGGTCCGGATCTCGCACTGACCGCCCGATCTCAATGGAGGAAACCATGGAAACTGGATCGCGGGAGAAGCTGCTGGAGATCCTCAAGAAGTTCCGGACTGCCATGCTCGTCACGCACGCCAGCCAGGGGGCGCTGCGGGCGCGCCCGATGGCGCTCATGAAGGTCGACAGCGACACCGTGGACGTCTGGTTCATGACGAGCATCGACTCGGGCAAGGTCGATGAGATCGAGTCCCACCCGGAGGTGAACGTGACCCTCCAGGAGGGGCGCCGCTTCCTGTCGCTGTCGGGCAGCGCCTCGATCGTGCGGAGTCGGACGAAGATCGAGGCGCTGTGGTCGGAGGAGGCGAAGGTGTTCTTCCCGCAGGGCAAGGACGATCCCTCCCTCGCGCTCATCCACGTGAGCCCGCGCGAGGGCGAGTACTGGGACAACGACGGCGCGGCCGGGCTCAGGTTCCTTGTCGAGGCGGTCAAGGCGTACGTCACCGGGACGACCCCGAAGACCGACGCCGCCCAGCACGGCGCGGTGCCGCTGAACGGCGGGCAAACCGGCGGTGCCAGGGTGTCCGCGCGATAGCGATCCACGCCGTCGCGCCGCGGATCGATACGCCGATCCGCGGCGAGGCGCGCCGGCTCGCCGGCGCCGTGGATCGGGTGGGACGGAGCGTGGCGCATCCCTTGCTCCTCTCGGGACTGCGCAGCGCTCCGCTCCACCGGAGCGGAGGTGACGCGAGAACCCGTCAGCAGCGAGGTTGGCCATGGGGATCTTCACGATGTCTCGTCGAGCTCAGATGGTCGTGGTCGCGGCGGCGGCGGTCGTCGTCATCGTGGGGCTGCGCTACGCAGAGCCGTTCCTCGTGCCGGTGCTGTTCGGCGTGGCGCTCGCGGCGATCTCGTCGCCCATCGCGACCTGGGTGACCCGCCGCGGGCTGCCCGCGGCCCTCGGGGCGCTGGCCGCGCTCGTGGTCGACCTGGCGATCCTGGTCTTCGTCGGGGCGGTCGTCACCATCGCCGGGGTGGAGCTGGAGGAGAAGGTGCCGGCCTACCTGGTCCGGATGTCCTCGATGACCGGCGCGCTCGCCATGACGCTCACGGAGCGCGGCTTCCCGGTGAACCCGGAGTTCCTGTCGCGCACGCTGCACACGGCGTCCCTGGTCCCCCTCCTCGGCGGGGCCGCGGTCACGGTCGCCAGCGCGGCGTCGAGCCTGGGGGTCGTGCTCCTCGTCGTGTTCTTCGCGCTCTGCGAGGGCGCCGGCGCGGGCGCGAAGGTGCGGCGGCTGCTCTCGACCCCTGCGCGTGGGCTAGAGCACGTCGATCGCATCGTGCGGGAGGTGAAGAAGTACCTCGTGGTGAAGACGCTGACGAGCCTGCTCGTCGCCGTCCTCGCCTATGTGCTCCTGGTCCTCCTGGGCGTGGACCTGGCGCTCCTCCTGGCGTCGAGCCTGTTCGTCCTGCACTTCATCCCCAACATCGGCGCCGCGGTCGCGACGATCCCGGCCGTGCTCGCCGCGCTCGCCAGCCAGGGCCCCGGCACAGCGGCCCTCGTGGCGGTCGGGTACCTGCTGATCAACCTGCTGGTGGGCAACGTGCTCGAGCCGCGGGTGCTGGGGCGGACCCTGGGACTGTCGCCGCTCGCCGTCCTGATCGGCATGCTCTTCTGGGGCTGGCTCTGGGGGCCGGCGGGAGCGTTGCTGTCGGTGCCCATCATGATGGTCGCGAAGATCACGCTGGAGAACGTGGAGGGACTGTCGTGGGTCGCGCGCATCATGGAGCCCGCGCCCGAGGCGCCAGAAACGGCGCCTGTCAGCGGCGAGCCGGCGCCAAGCTCACTGCTGCGGCCGAGCGTCGCGGGGGCGCGGAGATCCGGGTAGCGATAGGCGACCTCGTGCACCAGGTCTTCTCTCGAAGATCTGCCCATGTCCAAGAGCCTCATCTCGAACACGAAGCCGCATCAGCGATCGGAGAGCGAGCAGGCGATGCCCGCGAGCGCCGATTTCCGCGCCATTTTCGAGGGGCTCCCGGGAAATTACGTCGTGCTCCGTCCGGACTTCACGATCATCGCCGCGAGCGATGCCTTTCTCCGGGCCGCGAACACCCGGCGCGAGGAGCTCCTGGGTCGCAACGCCTTCGATGCCTTCCCCGACAATCCGGACGAGCGGCACGCTACCGGCACGAGGAACCTCCGCGCCTCGTTCGAGCGTGTGGTCCAGACGGGCGCCCCGGACAGCATGGCCGTGCAGAAATACGATATCCCGCGCCCCGAAGCGGACGGAGGCGGCTTCGAGGAACGCTACTGGAGCCCCTTGAACTCGCCCCTCCTCGGGCCGGACGGCAAGGTCGCGTACATCATCCACCGCGTCGAGGACGTGACCGAGTTCGTCCGGCTGAAGCAGCGCGGGATCGAGCAGGCCCGGCGCACGGAGGAGCTGAAGACGCGGGCGGAGCGGGTCGAGGCCGAGGTCTTCCTCCGCGCGCAGGAGATCCAGCGCGCGAACGAGCAGCTCCGCGTCGCGAACGAGCAGCTCAGCCGGCTCGACGAGCTCAAGACCAGGTTCTTTTCGAACGTGAGCCATGAGTTCCGGACGCCGCTCACGCTCATGCTCTGCCCGATCGACGAGCTCCTGACCGGCGCGCCCGGCGGCCTTACCGGCAGGCAACGCGAGCTCGTCGAGCTCGCGCGCCGCAATGCGCGGCGGCTCCTCAAGCTCGTGAACAGCCTGCTCGACTTCGCCCGGATCGAGGCCGCCCGGCTGCAGATCTCCTACGAGGCGCTCGACCTCTCGGCGCTGACCGCCGAGGTGGCGAGCGCGTTCCGCGCGGCCGTGGAGCGTGCGGGGCTCCGGCTCGTGGTGGACTGCCCGCCGCTTCCCGAGCCGATCTACGTCGATCGCGAGATGTGGGAGAAGATCGTTCTCAACCTGGTCTCGAACGCGTTCAAGTTCACGTTCGAGGGCGAGATCGCGGTCTCGCTCCGGTGGGGCGGCGACCACGTGCTCCTCGAGGTCCGCGATACGGGGACGGGGATCCCCGCCGACGAGCTCCCCCGGATCTTCGAGCGCTTCCACCGGATCCAGGGGGCGCCCGGGCGGAGCCACGAGGGCTCCGGCATCGGCCTTGCGCTCGTGCGGGAGCTGGTCCAGTTCCACATGGGCGACGTCCACGCGACGAGCGAGGTCGGCCGGGGCAGCACGTTCAGCGTTCGCATCCCCGCCGGATCCGCGCACGTGCCTGCGGAGCGCACCGGCGCCGAGCGGGAGCTCGGCATGACGGCCGTGACGGTCCAGGCGTTCGTCGAGGAAGCGTCGCAGTGGGGCGCCGAGGCCGCGCCGCCGGCGGAGCTGCCGCTGGGGTTACCGGCAAGCGCAGTAGAGGCGCGCCCGGCGGAGGGCCCCGCCGGCCACGTCCTGCTCGTCGAGGACAACCCCGACATGCGGAGCTACCTCCGGGACGTCCTCGCGACGCGGTGGACCGTGGAGGCCGTCGAGAACGGCGAGGCGGCGCTCTACGCCGCGCGGGCGCGCGTGCCCGATCTCGTGCTCACCGACGTCATGATGCCCGGGCTCGACGGGTTCGGCCTCCTCGGGGCGCTGCGCGCCGATCCGAGGACACGGCTCGTCCCCGTGGTGCTGCTCTCGGCCCGATCCGGGGAGGCGTCGCGCGTGCACGGCGCCGAGGCGGGCGCGGACGATTACCTCGTCAAGCCGTTCTCGGTCCGCGAGCTGCTCGCGCGCGTCGGCGGGCGCATCGAGATCGCGAGGCTCCGCCGCCAGGTCGCCGAGGACGTCGAGCGCCTCCGCGAGAGCGAGCAGCGCTTCCGCTCCCTCGCCGACTGCGCCCCCATGATGATCTGGATGTGCGGGCCCTCCGGCGGGTGCGAGTACGTCAACACGACGTGGCTGCGCTTCACGGGGCGCTCCCTCGAAGAGGAGCTGGGGGACGGCTGGCTCGACGCGGTGCACGCGGAAGAGCGCCCGCTCCTCATGGACGCCTGCGCCGCGGTGATCGAGGCGCGCGAGCCCTTCACGCTGGAATGCCGGATGGTCCGCGGAGACGGCGAGAGCCGGTGGGTCGTGACCCAGGGCGCACCGCGCTTCGGCGCCGCCGGAGCGTTCCTGGGGTTCATCGGCTCGTCCCTGGACATCACCGAGCGAAAGCGCGTCGAGGACGCGCTGGCCGACGCGGATCGCCGGAAGGACGAGTTCCTGGCCATGCTCGCGCACGAGCTGCGCAACCCCATGGCGCCGATCTGCGTGGCCGTGGAGCTCATCCGGCGGAGGTGCCGCGGCGAGCCGCCGGACCCGCACGTCGAGGTGATCGCGCGGCAAACGAAGACCTTGATGCGCCTCGTGGACGATCTGCTCGACGTGTCGCGCATCACCCGGAGGAAGATCGAGCTCCGCAAGGATCGGATCGACGTCAACGCCGCCGTGGCGCGCGCCGTGGAGTCGACGCGCGAGCAGATCGAGGCGCGGCGGCACCAGCTCCGGCTCGCGCTGCCGACGGCCTCTGTCCACGTCCTCGCGGACCCAGTCCGCCTCGAGCAGATCCTCGTCAACCTGCTCACCAACGCGTGCAAATACACCGACGTCGGGGGCCACATCGGGGTGACGGTCGAGCAGCGCGGGGACCAGGTGGAGTTGCGCGTCCGCGACGACGGGATCGGGATCGCCAGGGAGGTGCTGCCCCAGGTCTTCGAGCTGTTCCATCAGGCGGATCGCAGCCTCGATCGGGCGCCCGGCGGCCTCGGGATCGGGCTGACCATCGTCCGCGATCTGGTCGCCCTCCACGGCGGGAGCATCGAAGCGACGAGCCCGGGGCTCGGGCAAGGCAGCGAGTTCATCGTGCGCCTGCCCGTCGCGGCGGACGAGCGCGCGCCCGCGGCGGCGGACGAGCGCGTGCCCGCGGCGGCGGACGAGCGCCTCCCCGCGGCGGCCGTCGGGGCGACGTCCGCGCCCTCGAAGAACGGAGAGCAGCCGTCTCCCGCGGCGAGGAAGCTCCGCGTCCTCGTCGTCGAGGACAACGTGGACGCGGCCAGCACCCTCGCCGACGCCTTGCTGGCCCTAGGGCAAGAGGTGTGGATCGCCGGTGACGGCCCGCGCGCGCTGAGGGCCGCGGCCGAGCACCGGCCCGATCTCGTGCTCCTCGACATCGGGCTCCCTGGGATGGACGGCTACGAGGTGGCGCGTCGCCTGCGGGAGGCTGGGCTGTGCTCGGGCGCGCTCGTCGCGCTCACGGGGTATGGGCAGGCGTCGGACCGCCGCCGCGCCGAGGCGGCAGGGTTCGACGCCCACTTCGTCAAGCCGATGTCGCTGGACGCGCTCGCCGGGGTCGTCGACGCTGCCGCGGCGCCCGGAGCCCGTCAGGGCGCCGCGGACGGCGCCGGCGCGAGCCCGAAGACGCGCTCGTGACGGGCGCTCACGTGGCACCCCATGCACGAGGCGACGCGGCCGGCGGAGGTCACCTCGCCCGCGGGCGTGACCGTGCCGTAGACCCAGCCCGCGTCGGTGCCGGGGGTGTCCGGCGCGACCTTGAGCACCACGTAGGCGCCGGCGAGGCGTGACGCGCGGTAGACGCGATCGCCGTCGCGCAGGATGGGATCGAAATGATCCATGGCGTCCGGCGGGGTGGCGCCGGCGCCCGGGAGGGCGGCTGCCGCGCCGTCCTCCACCAGCTCGGGGACATAGCTCTCCTTGATCAGGACCTGCCCGACCGGCTGGGCGACGGGCGCCTGTCCCTCGACGAGCGGATAGCGATCGCGGTGCTTGGCGAACACCGAGTAGAGCTTGCGGGCGTGGCCGCCGTCCTCGGCGGCGCTCATGCGGACGCGGCCGGGCAGCGGCATCCGGCACAGCCAGGGCGCCCAGCGGAGCTCGTCGTCCACGCGCCCCCAGGGCTTGTAGTCGCGGAAGGCGGCGGCGATGAGCGGGGCGAGGCGGGGGTCGATCTCGGCCTCGGCGGTGCCGGTCTCCGGTGGTGAGCCCGGCGCATCTGCCGAGGAGGAGGAGACGGGGGCCGGAGGGGGCGTTGCGCTCCCGGCGTTGTCCGGGGTGATGGGCTCGTCCAGGGTGTTGCTGCACCCGGGCGCGAGCGCGAGGATCAGGAGCAGGGTGAGGCGCATGGAGCGGATCGTACGCTCAGAGCGCCGGAAAGGTCTGCCGGGCAGCACGGTTGCGCGCGACGCGGGATCGCCCGGAACGCTGGTGTTCTTGCGCGCGCCGCAGCGCGCCCGCCGGCGGCCGAGTTCATGGCGCGGACGGAGCAGGCCCGGACGGCGGCGGCGCGGCACGGGTCGGCTGGCAATGGGGACAGAAGTAGGTCGATCGCATCATCGTCCCCTGCCGGCGCATCTGGACCGCAGCGCCGCAGTCGTAGCAGGCGCGCCCCTCGCGGCCGTACACGCTGACCGGCTTCCTGCGGTCTCCGCCGGCGCGCGTCGTGCGTGTGGCCGCGTAATGCGCGGTCGGCCCACGGTACATGCCGGGGGGATCTCGCGGCTCGACATTGCTTTGCAGGAGGCGGCGGCCGGCGTCGAGCATCGCGGAGAGCTCCTCGTCGGAGTACGCCCGGACCGGGGCGAAGGGGTCGAGCCGCGTCCGGAAGAGGAGCTCGCTCTTGTAGATGTTGCCGATGCCGGCGACGACGCGCTGGTCCATGACGGCGACGCCGAGGGGCACCTCGTCGAGGGCGCGGAGGCGGCGGAGCGCCTCGGCGGCATCGAAGGCGCCGCCGAGCAGATCCGGGCCGAGGCCGCCGAGGAGGCGATCGCCGCGCAATGCGCTCGCGCGGAGCAAGCGCGCGACGGGCGCGCGGAAGCAGACGGCGACGTAGCCCGGGACCGCGAGGATGGCCGACGCCGTCGCCTCGGACCGCTTCCAGCGCTCGCCCTCGCGGTAGAGGTGCCAGGCCCCGCTCATGCGCAGGTGCGTGTGGAGGACGGTCCCCTCGTCGAAGAAAATGAGGAGGTTCTTGCCGCGCGCCTCCACGCGCTCGACGCGGCGGCCGACGAGCCGACGGCACGGCTGGTCGCTCCGGGGCAGCTCCAGCGCGACGACGCGCGCGCCCGTGAGCGCGGGGCCGAGGGCGGCGGCGATGCGGAAGAGGGTGTCGCCTTCAGGCATGAGCGGTGTCCGGAGGCTCTGGTACGGACCGGCCGGATCGCAAGGGGCACGAGCGGAAGAGTCAGGCCCTCACCGCATCGCCAGCCTCGCTTCGCGCTCGCCTGGACAGGTATGCTCGCATCCTCGAATCGCGGCGGTTCAGCGTCGCGCCCCTGGAGAGAGCCTCTCGATGCCTCACCCGACCTGGTGCCCCGTCGTCCTGCTGGCAGCGTCGCTCTGCGCGTGCGCCGCGCCTGCTCCCCCGCGCGCGCGCGCGTCGACCGAGCGTCCGATCGCCGTGACCGTGGCGCCCGCGGCGCCGCCCGTCGCTCCAGAGGCCCCGCACGACGCGGCCTCGCCGCCGGAGGTCGAGATCCGAGGCCACCAGATCCTCCTGGACGGCCGGCTCGTCGGCGACGCGAAGAGCATCGCCGAGCTCGGCCAGCTGACCAAGGTCGATGAGCTCTTCGAGCAGCTCCAGGCGCGGCGGGCCCGCGAGAGCGACCGCGGCGCGCCCGCGCAGGGCGAGATCGCCGTCGCCGCGGACGAATCGGTCGCCTGGATCGTCGTCGAGAGCGTCTCCCGCACGGCGGCCTTCGCGGGCTACCCCGTGGCGCTGCTTCGCACCGGCCCGGGCGGGCTCCGTTTCCGCACGCCCGTGCCCGGCTCTCCCGGGGAGGACGCCTCGGAGCCGCCGTGGCTCGAGATCGCCGTCGATGTGCGCGAACGCGACGTGGAGGTGAGCCTCTTCGAGCTGACCGTCTCCCCGCCGAGCGCCTCGGAGGGCGGCGGGTTCGTCCGGACGCTCGTGAAGCGCGAGGCGGTGGGCCCGCAGCGGGAACGCGCCTCCGCCGCGCTCTCGGAGCTCGCAGAAGCCGCGTGCGCCAAGGCGCCGCGGACCTGCCTCGACCGCATCGGCCTGCGCGCCGTGCCAGGAGCGAGCCTCGCCGACGTCAAGGAGGTCCTGTCGACCACGCTCAGCCGCGCGCCGCAATGGAAGGGACGACAGCCGGCCTCGAAGCCGGAGATCCTCATGCTCCGAGCCCTCCCCCGCGAAGGCAAGTTCACCGGGCCGCCAGGGGCGCCGCCCTCGTTTCGCGCGCTATCGATGGAGGTCTCGGGCCGGCTGGCCCCCGAGGAGATCCGGAGCGTCGTGCGCGCGCGGTTCGGCGAGCTGCGCAAATGCTACGAAGCCGGGCTGCGCCGTGATCCCAACCTCGCTGGCCGGATCTCGGTGCGCTTCGTCATCGGCAGGGACGGCAAGGTGACCGCGGTCGCCGAGGGCGATTTGCCGAACAGCCCCCCGCCCTCGCCCGCGAGCGCGCCCATGCCGGATCGCGCGGTCGTGAGCTGCGTGCTGCGCGAGTTCGAGAAGTTCACGTTTTCGGCGCCCGAGGGCGGCGTCGTTACCGTGGTGTATCCCATCATGTTCTCGCCGAGCTCGTGACGCCGGCGCGGTAGCGCGAGCGGCCGTCTCGCGCTGCGCGGACGGCTCCGCCGCGCTCAGGCCTTTCGATCGACGCGCGCGCGCGGGGTGATCACATACCCCTTCCGCGCCAGCGCGTGCCGGAACCCGGCTTGCAGGTCCCGGTGCGTCGCCAGCTCGTCGAACTCGATGCCGAGCTCGATCACGGTGCGGGCGATGCTGGGCGAGGCGCCGACGACGCTGCACTCGGCCCCGAGCAGCCCCGCGGCGCGCGTGGCCTGGAGCAGGTGGTTGGCCACCGCGCTGTCGACCGACGTGACGCCGGTGATATCGATGATGACGAACTCGGCGTGGTGCCGCTCGACCGCGGCGACGAGCGATTCGACGAGCTGGGCGCCGCGCGAGCTGTCCATCTGGCCGACGAGCGGGACGACGAGGATGCCCGGGTGGATGGGGATGCTCGGCGTCGAGAGCTCCTGGATGAGCTCGAGCAGCCGCCGCTGCGTCTCCAGGAGGATCGACTCCTGACGCTTCGCGTCCTCGATCTTCTTGCGCTCGGTGATGTCCTCGATGAGCCCGAGGAGATAACGGCCCTTGCCCTTGGCGTCCTCCATGGGGATCCACCGGGCGTGGCCGATGCGGTCCCCGAGGAGCTTCGACGGGATGCGGATCTCCGGCACCTCGACCGGCACGCCCCCCGCGAGCACGGCGCGGCTCTCGGCGTCGATCTTCGCGGCCAGCGCCTGCGGCAAATAGTCGACGAGGCGCTTGCCGATCAGCTCTCCCGGCGCGTGCCCGTGGAACTCCTCGAACCTCCTGTTCACCCGCACGTAGCGGAGATCCGCAGCGTCCTTGACGAAGAGCAGGAGCGGGAGGTGCTCGATGATGCCGTCGAGGAGGACGCGCGTGCTGTCGAGCGACGCCTCCGTCGCCCTGCGCTCTGTGACGTCGTCGTAGACCACGGCGACGCACTGATCTCCCACGGGGAACGACCACGTCGTCATGACGCGCGTGCCCGCTTCCTGGGGGAGGACCAGCTCGCTCTCGTCGGTGCCGCCGCTGCGGATCAGCTCCGCCAGGCGCTGAGGAATGCCGAGCTGCCGAAGGCTGGGGACGCTCTCGTCTACGGTCCGGCCGAGCATCGCCGCGGTGGGCCTGCTGGCGATCCGCTCGGCAGCACGGTTCATGTAGACGTACCGGAGCGACCGGTCGTCCGCCGGGGCCTCGAGGGAGAGGAAGGTGCAGCCGAGGTGCATCGCCTCGACCACCTGCGCGCACCGGCGCTGGTGCTCCCGGACGCGGCGCTCGCCCTCATCGACGAGGCGGAGCAGCGCGCCGCGGCCGCCGCCGATCGTGCAGGCGAGCCCGCGGAGCACCCACCGCGGCGCGCCGGGGCCCTGGTCCGGCAGGTCGATGTCGGCTCGATCGACCTCGCCCGAGAGCAGCGCCTGGATCCGGGCGACGTCGGCGGCCGCGGGCGCCAGCGACAGCAGCACGCGATCGCCCTCCGGCGACAGCGGCAGGCTCGGGGCCCCGAGCCCCGCCAGGAGGAGATCGAGCTGCTCGTTCTTGCACAGGACAGCGCCCTGCGCGTCGATGACGAGCGCGGGGTCGTCCAGGGCCTCGATCAGGAGGCGCGGATCGATGCGGAGAGTCTCTGCGCTGTCTTCGGCTGTCGTGTGCACGCACCCACCCCGTGAGCCCGGTGCGAGGCCGAGCGCGGCCTCGCTGCTGAACGGTCACAACCGGCGCATCATCGCTCCGTTGCCGCGCTTCTGCACCCTCCCGGTGCGCCGCATTCGCCGAAAAAGGGAGACGGCGGCGCGCCGGAGGCGCTCTCCGGCGCCGCAGCGAGCTCGACCTTCGCTGGGGCCGCCGCGCGTGGGGCCCTCGTCAGCTCGCGGTCACGCCGGCGCGGTTCTCCTGCGGCGGCTGCGGCGCCATGCGCCGGATACAGTAGCTCAGGGCAGCCCGCAGATCGCGCTGCGTCGCGATCGTCGAGAGATCGAGCCCCAGCGCGACCATCGTCTGCGCCACGTTCGGCTTGATGCCGGCCACGATGCCTTCGGCGCCGAGCAGGCGGATCGCCGCCACGAGCTCGATGAGATGGCTGGCCACCTTCGTGTCCACCACCTCGACCCCGGTCAGATCGAGGATCGCGAAATGGGCTTGTTTTTCCATGATGCGCGCGAGCAGCGCGTCCATCACCTCGGCCGTCCGCACGCTGTCGACCACGCCGATCATGGGGAGCGTCAGCACCCCGTTCCACACCTCGATGATCGGCGTGGAGAGGTTGCGAATCACCTCCTGCTGCTTCTCGATCTGGGTGATCCTGGCCCGCAGCTCGTCCTGCGCGCGCCTCACCGTGGTGATGTCGAGCGAGAACCCGAGCACCGCGTCGACCTCGTCGCGCCTGTTGAGCACGGGGACGACCCAGCTCTCCCAATGGACGCCGTGCGCCGTGTTGTGGTCATGGGCCATCGCGCCGGCGAGCGCTCCCCGCAAGATGATGCGGTCTTTCTCGGGATAGAGCTCGAGCAGGTTCTTCCCGAGGAGCTCGCCCCTCGCGAGCCCGGCGGCATCGAGCCCCTTCCCGTCGTGGTAGATGACGGTCCCCTGGGTGTCGATGGCCCAGATGGCGACCTGGAGGTTGTCCGCCAGACCGTCGAGGAGCCGCTCCTTGAGGCTCGGCTCGGCCCGGCTGCTCTCGCGGTCGGCGTCGACCTGCCGCAACGACCCGTGGATCGTGCCCCCTTCGGGCGCCCGGCTCGCGTTGCACGTCAGGCGCCGGTACGCCCCCTGGGCGTCCATCAGGCGCACATCGACCTGCACCGGCTCTGTTTGCTCCTTCAGCCGGGTCCAGGCAGCGGCGAAGTCGGCTCGATCCTCCGCATGGACGAGCGCCGTGAGCGAATTGCCATGCGCTATCCCGGCCCCCAGCGCCTGACGGAGCGCGCCGCTCGAGTGCAGCACATCCCCATCGACGCCCGTGATGAAGAGCATCTCTGGACAGGTTGCAAGAAATGTATGCAGCAGCGCCGAAGTGGCGTCCATTTCGTTCGCCATCGTTTCCCTCCCGTATGTCCCCCTCAACAACATGGCTTGTATCAGAGGCGCATCGCGGTTGGGAAGCCGCGCTCGCAATAGGATGATGTTGGTGCGATGGACAACCTATCCCGTCCGGTGTTGAGGCGGGCGCCTGTGGGGCGGTCATCGCGCCCTCAGCGCCGTGAGCCCGACTCGTCGGCTCGACCTGGCCAGGCTCAAGGGCCGTTGCTCAAGCTCCCTGGATAGAGCCCGTCGGCAGCGCCGGACTTTTCGCGCGCCCCAGCCCCATAGCTCGGCAGCAGGTGCGGCCGTGCCGACGCGGCGACCCGCGACTCGATGAAGGCCGGAAAGAGCCCTGCGAGCCGCAGGAGGAGCCGGTAGACGGGGCTCGCCGCGGCCTGCCGGGGTGCCCGATCGACGGCCCGGAGCAGCGCCTCGACCGTGTACTCGACAGGCAGGCTCACCACGCCCTCGAAGCGGACGCGGCGGCCAGACGCCGTGTCGGTATGGGGCGCCACGAACACGACGACCTGAACGCCGAAGCGACCGACCTCGCCCCGGAGCGCGTGCGACCATGCGTTGAGCGCGGCCTTTGTCGCCGAATAATTGGCCGTCGTCGGCGACGCGACGATCCCGAGCATCGAGGAGACGTTCACGACGACGCCCGCGCGGCGCGCGAGCATCGACGGCAGGAGCGCGCGCGTCACCCGCACCGCGCCCCAGTAATTGAGATCCATCTCGGAGCGCTGGGTCTCCATTTTCTGTACCAGGAAGTCCGCCTGGTCGCAGGATCCCGCGTTGTTGATCACGACGTCGCACGGCCCCGCCTCGAGGAGCCGCGCGATCCCTCGCTCGACGCTCGCGTCGTCCGTCACATCCATCGGGGCGACCTCGGCCTTCCCGCCCGCGCGCGCGATCTCGCCGGCGAGCTCCCTCAGCGCGCCCTCGTCGCGGGCGGCGAGGGCCACCGTGTGCCCCTGCCTGGCGAGCGCGAGCGCGGTCGCGCGTCCGATCCCGCGCGACGCGCCGGTGACAAGGATTCGTTTCGACGTGCTCAGCGTTCCCATCGCGCCTCCTGCGACCCTCTCCAGGGTGGACCGGGCCATCCGGTCACGAGACACCGTACGGCCGGGGGCGCCGGCGTCGCATCTCCGGGGCTGCGGAGGAGTTCTCCTGGATTGCTGCGGTCAGCGGCGCGGCCTCACCTTGAACCAGAGCTCGAGCTCCACGCGGCCGTCCTTCGGCGCGTCCGTGACGTAGCGCTCGTGGGAGGTGAAGTCGTCGGGCGCGAGGCTGCTCTCCCTGAACCAGCACGAATAGATGCTGCGATACACCTCTGGAATCCCGGACACCTCGCCGGCATAGCGGAAGACGGCGTAGCGGCCCTCGCTCATCCGGCCGCGGAAGAGCGGGGGCGGCAGCGGGATGGCCTTCGGACAGGGCACGCAAGCGTGGTATCGACACAGCTCGGGGGCCGTGATCTGCGGACTGTCGTGCGGCACGCCCCAGGCATCCACGGCGTTTTCGCAGAGCCCGAGCTGCCGGGCGGCGGCGATGAGGTCCGACCAGAGGCGCTCGAGGGCCGAGAGGTCGTACCCGCCCGGGCTGGCGAGGCATGCGAAATCGAGCCCGCTCGTGGTCTCGAAGCGGACCCGCGCGCTCCACGCCGCCGCCTCGCGGCGCCGCTCGTCGACGCCGCGCTCGGGCGGGAGCGTGTAGAGCTCTTCCGGCCGAAAGTCCTTTCCGTAGAGCGACGTGAGCCTCCCGATCGCGACGGGGAGGCCGCGCTCCGGGCTCCGCACCTGCGACGGGCTGCAGCCGAAGTGCGCCGCAAACGCCTTGGAGAAGTTCGACGCGGAGGAGTACCCGGACGAGAGCGCCACATCCATGATGCTGCGGTCCGGCTCGTACGCGAGCCGCAGCGCCGACTGCTCGAGCCGCCTCCGGGTGATGAACCGCCCGATCGGCTCGCCGACCGCCGCGTGGAACACCCGGTGGAAGTGGAACTCGCTGAGGCGCGCCGCGCGCGCGACGTCTGCGACCGTGATGGGCCTCTCGAGGTTCGCGGCGATGAAGCGGAGCGCGCGCTCGATCTCGGGCCGGTGGGCGGACTCGGTCACGACGACCTCCGCGAGGCGGCAATCGCGGCCGCGAGCGGCGTGCCCGGAGCGCGTGGGCCTTCGAATCGCATGCCCGCAGTCTAGAACGGCTCCGGCCGGAGAGGCGCTCTCCGGTGGTCCGAGGGCGGGCGCGCGGCGGTCGACGCTCCAGCGAGCGAAGGCGGCGGCGTTCGCTTCAGAGGTCGCCTCGAGATGCGGCTGGCTGGTAGGGTTGCGTCGCCATGGATGTCGTCTCCCCCAGGCCGCTCCGGGGCCAACCCGAGCTGCGCTGCCGATGAACCCCACCCTCGATCTCCTCGACCTCAATGTCTCCTACGCTTACACGAGCGCTGTCCGGCTGCTCAGCATGGACAGGGTAACGCCCTTCTGGCCCGATCTCGGGCTCCGCATCGACGACGTCGAGCCGGTGAAGACGGCCGCGCGCCGCTGCGTCCGGGCGGAGATCGCGATCGAGGCGCTGGACGACGAGGAGCGGGACTACGAGGGCATGATCGCGGTGCACATCGCGGCGTTCCTCGCCGAGGTGGAGCGCTCCCAGGGCACGGCGGCTGCGGCGCAGATCCGCGCGTGGATCGAGGAGCGCTACTTCGTCCTCGACCGGCTGCCGGACTGGCGGACCATGTGGCAGGTGCTCGTCGTGTGGCTATCGCGCCGCAAGGAGCACCGCGTCGCGCGCTTCGGCCTGCCGCTCGACAAGATAGCCAAGCTCCTCCAGATCGCCCGGGCCTGGGCGGAGACCGAGGACGCGCTGGAGCGGCGCATCGAGGAGGCGGAAGCGCTCCCGCTGGAAGGATGGGACGCCGAGGCCTACGCGGCGTACCGCGGCGACGACTCCGACCTGAGCCCCCTCACCGCGCTGTCGCAGCACCTGTCCGCGCTCGAGTTCGAGCGCACCTGGGGGGCGATCCGCCGGCTGCTCGGCCCGGCGGAGATGGACGCGCTCGACCGCTGGGGTCAGGCCGAGGTGCTGGCCCACATGGAAACGATCTCGCCCCACTCGGCGCGGATCCCGCCAGAGAGCCGCAGCCTGTCGTGAGCGCGACGCTCGCCGCAGGAGCGCCTCCGCCCCGTGCGCCGGGCCGTGCGTTTTCCAAACAGACCCGAAGAGCTCCCCGCAATTCTGGGTATGAGCACCCACGTTCCTCCCGCCGCTGACGCCTCCCGCACCGCGACCTGGAATTCCGTTCACGCCGCAGCGCTCGAAACCCTCCCGCGCTCGCTCCGGCTCCTTGGGGTCGCCGCGCCCGACGTGGAGGACCTGGTCCAGGACGTCCTCCTTGCGGCGTACGAGAGCCTGGATCGGTTCGATCCCGACTACCCGGCCTCCGCCTCGTCGTCGCCTCCGCGCGAGGTGGATGCGGCCGGCGATTCGCCGCAGCGGGATGGCCGGCGCCCGCGCGGCAGCGCGGAAGCCCGATGGCTCTTCGGGATCGCGTGGCGGAAGGTCAGCAAGCACCTGGAACGCGCCTATCGCCGCCGCGAGGTGCCGGACGGCTTGCACCCCGCGCCGCGCGGCCGGGCCGTCGATCCCGCGCCGAGCAGCGAGCAGCGCGTCGTGGAGCGAGAGCGGCTGGAGCTCGCGATCGACGTGCTGAGCACGATCGCCCCCGAGCGGCGGGTCCTGCTCGTCCTGCACGAGGCCTGCGAGGTGCCGATCGTCGAGATCGCGCGCGAGCTCGGCATCAACTACAACACCGCCGCCAACCGGCTGCGCCTGGCCCGTGAGGACTACCGCGCCGCCGTCGCGCGGCTCCGCCCGGACCAGCGGGAGGCGCTGCGCGCGTGCTGGCTCCCGTTCCCGCTGGCGTCGGAGTTCCTGGCGCGCGACGGCGGCGCGAGCGCCACGGAGCGGGCGGCGCCGCCGCCGGCGCCTGCTGCGCCTACGGCATCCGCACCGCCGGCACCGCCGCCGGCAGCGCCTGGGCCACCGGCTCCGCCCGGACCGCCGGCACCGCCGCCGCGTTCGCCTGCCATCTCGGCCCTGCCACGGAGGCCTGGCCGGATCGCCGTCGCCCTCGGGTCGGCTGCGGCGGGCGTCGCCGGAACGGTCGCCGTGCTGCTCGCCCTCGCGCCGCCGCCGGCCCTCTGGGCTCGCCGCTTCGGGCCGGTGCTGCCCGAGCTGCTGCCCGCGCGCACCGCCTGCCTTGCAGCGACGCCACCGCAGGAGGCGCCGGCGCCGGTGCCCGTCGCTCCCGCGCCCGAGGCGCCCCACCGCCCGTGCCCTGCTGCTCCGCGGGCGGCGCCGCGGGCCAGCGAGCGCGATGACATGTTGGCGGAGGAGCTGGGGCTGCTCACCGCGGCGCGAGAGCGCCTCACCGCCGGTGATGCGGCCGGGGCGCTCCGGCAGATCGCCGTGCACGAGGAGCGGTTCCCCGGGGGCCAGCTGAAGAACGTGCGGGAGCGGCTTCGCACGGTCGCGCTGGCACGCCTCCCCGCTCCGACGCAGGGCGCGCCGGGGAGCGAGCCGTCGCGATGAGCGGGCCCTGCGCCAGACCGAGGCTCGGTGCGCGCCTGGCCCGGTGCGGCATCGGTCCGCGCGGGGGCGCGAGGTGGCTGGCGCGCGCCGCCGTCGCCGCGGCCACGGCGGCCACGGTCCTGCTGGGCGTCGGCGCGGCGCGCGCGGTGCCGGATCTGCCGCAGGCTGCGATGCGGCTGGAGGTCGTGCGGGGCCCCGGCGCCGAGGGCTGCGCCGACGAGGCGCTCCTGCGCGCGGAGGTGGCGCGCGGGCTCGGCGGCGATCCGTTCGAGGATGACGCGCCGCGGGTGCTCACGGTCAGCATCGCGCAGGAGGGGCCGGAGCTCACGGCCTCGATGGCCCTGCGCGAGAGCGAGAGCGCGGGCGAGACAAGGTGGGCCGAGGGCCTCAGCACCCGGCGCGGCTGCGAGGCGCTGCTCTCCGGCGTGGCCCTCGCGATCGTGGCGCAGATCCTGAACGCGCCCGAGCGGGCGCCACCGCCAGCCGAGCCGCCGCCGTCGTCCGAGCCGTCGCCGCCGCCTTCAACGCCGCTTCCGCAGGCGCGCCGGGCCGAGGCGCCACCGCTGGCGGAAGCGACGCCAGCGCCGACAGAACGCTTGCGGCTGGAGGCGGGGCTCGGGGCGACCCTCGGCCTGGGGATCACGCCGGGGGCTGCGGCGGGCATGACCCTATCCATCGGCGTTCGCCGGCCCGACTGGTCGGTCGCGGTGGAAGGGCGGGGGCTCGTCTCGCTGGCGCAGGAGGTGAAAGAGATGACCATCAGCACCAGGGCCTTCACGGCGGCTGGTGTGGGCTGCCTGCACGGCCACCACCTCTTCGGCTGCGGGGTCGCGACCGCCGGCTTCGTCCGGTTCGTGCCCCGATATCCGTGGGACATGACGGTACGCGACGACCGTCTGTTCAGCGTTGGAGCACGGCTTGGCAGCGATTGGGCCCTCTCGGACAGGTGGAGCGCGCATGGATACGCCGAGGCCAGCGCAATCGTGGCGGACGCGGTGCTCCGGCGCCAAGGCGGGCGGCGGGAGATCGCTGGATCCATCCGATGGTCCTCACCTCCGGTCGCCGCGGCGCTCGGACTCGGTGTCACGGCGACGTACTGAACGACCTCGTGGGGCCCGGCTCTCCTCGCCAACGAGGTGAGAAATTTCAGAAGGAAACCACAATGCTCGGTGCCATCGATTCTCTCGTGAAATCTGCCCGTTGTGAACGCGTGCCAGCTCTACGTATCTTGTCCGGCATGCGAACCTTTATCCTCCTGCTCGTAGGATCCCTCTTCTTGCCTGGCTGTTCCGGAGAAGATCCGACCGTCTACGGTCCCTGTCAGCCGCAGGAATATGGTCTCCCGGGCTGCCCGTGGCCCGAGGAAGGCGGCGGCGGTGCCGGCGGCGAAGGTGGGGGCGGCGCCGGAACCGGCGGAGCCGGTGGGGCCGGCGGTGGCGATGAGACGGCCTGCGCCGGCGATTGCGTGCCACCGGCGCCGCTCGGCTGGTTCGGCCCGGCGCTCCTCTGGTTCGGCCCGCGGGACCAGGTGCCGGACTGCCCAGCCGCGGCGCCGAACATCGGCTACGAGGGGTTCGCCGATCTCGCGCCCGCTCCCCTCGCCTGCGCGGCCTGCTTGTGCGATCCGCCTGACGCGGCCACCGCCTCGTGCCAGCTTCCGCTGGGCTGGTCGGCGCACGCTTCTTCGGCCTGTCCCGGCGACCCCGGCGGCGTCACGACTCCCTTCGCGGCACCCGACGGCTGGGACGGCGCCTGCACCGCCGCGAACGCGATCCCCACCGGCCAGGACTGCGGCGGGAAGCCGTGCGTGCAGTCGGTCTCCATCGAGGCGCCGATCGTGACGGCGACCGGCGTGTGCACACCCAGGGTGGACGAACCGCCGCCGCCGGCGCTCCTCGATCCCTGGCAGACCCGGGCGCTCGCCTGCGTGCCCGGCGCCTACACGGAGTGCGTGGGCGACCGGAGCACCTGCATGCCCTCGCCGGAGCAGCCCGGGGTCCCGCCGCCCGGCGGCTTCCTGACGTGCATCTTCCACGAGGGCGACGTGACGTGCGAGGAGCCCTATCTCGACCGGCACGTCTTCTACGGCGGCGCCGCGGACACGCGCGGCTGCTCCGAGTGCGGCTGCGGGGAGCCGGAGGGCGCGTCGTGCACCATCATGGCCTCCGTCTACAGCGACGGCGCGTGCGGGGCGTTGCTCGTGTCGGCCGTCGTGAGCTCGACGACGCCGTTCTGCGGGGTCACGCCGCCCGGCGTCGCCCTCGGCAGCAAGTCGGCGGAGATCGTCGCCGTGGACCCCGGCGGCTGCGCCCCGAGCGGCGGCGAGCCCACCGGCGAGCTGCTGCCGGCCGAGCCGTCGACGTTCTGCTGCCAGGCATAGGGCCCGCGAGAAGAACAGGCGATCATCGCCCCGCGCTCAGCAGCAGCTCCACTCGAGCCGCGAGTTCTCCGCGCTCCTCGTCGCGGCTGGCCGCGACCAGGGCGCCTGCGAGCGGCCCCGAGCCGACCGTCGGCCGACCGCCTCACGTCCCAGAACGCCATCATCGACCCGGCGAGCGTGCCGCGTCCCTCGGCCCGAAGCCGCCACAGGGCCGCGTAGGCCCGGACATCCGAGGGACGGCTGCGCGCCGGGGAATGGGTGCGCTGCCAACGAGCGTTCGCGGAGCGGACCGCGCGAACCGATTGGCCCCCCGTCGATCCCCTAAAGGCGAAGCGAGATTGTCCGCGACCGGCCACGCGAGTCATTGCCTGCTTCCGACGTCCTGGACATCTCGCGCGCGCCTCGGCGAGCTTGACGCGCTCGCTCGCGACGCCCGATCGTGGCCATACGCACGGATTCATCGAAGAACGACAGCCTTTCCTATATCCTCTTGCCTGCTTCTTGAGGCAAACGCGAGCCACCACCAGATACCCACGAAAGCAAGAGCCTATGACCGCAACACTTCGTCGTTCAAGGACGGTCCGTCCCAGCCTCGCCCAGCTTATTTCCGCGACGGTATTATCCCAAACCGGATGCACGATCCTCGACGAAAGACCAAAACCAACGTGCATGGATCCATCCCCCACGTGCGTGGCACTGTGTGCGCCAGAAGATACACAGCCTCAACTAAGCGGCTGCATCAGAACGACGCCGTTGCAGAACCAATTCGTGAACACGGTAAACGCGAAGTCATGTTATCAATGGCGCGAATTACTGCAGCCCGTCAGCGGCATCAATCTGGATATAACGCCTCAAAAGATTGGAATAACACCGGTTAAGAAAGAGCCCTGTTACTACTAGCTCATGCCACCCTGGAGACCCATTCCCGCCATACTAAATTGCCTGCGCACAGCGACTATTGTTGCCCCATTGAAATATTCGACACATGGGAACGTCACCCAAGCCGACAACATGGATTGGATCAGGTCTCATCGCGGTCGCCGCCTTGGCGGCGGCATATAATCTGGGAAGAACCTCAGCAGAGAGCGGCAGCCGTCATCAACGGCAACAGGGAGCCGCCGGCAAGAACGATCCCGATCTTCGGTCAACTCTGAGCGCCGCCCGGAAGAGGTTGGCCAGCTGCGAAGAGACCCTCCAGCGTCACGACCAGCATCTTCAGAAGAGAGAGGAAACGCTCCACACCAACGAAGACAACCCCACACCTTCACCCGTACCAGCGCTTCCGAAGCAATGCGTCATTGCATCGCAGGTGAAGGAACTGCAGATGCTGGGTGCGAACTGCAGGAGCCTCAGGAGACATTTTGATGCGTACAAGACAATACTGGGCAGCAACACGATCAATTGCGAGATCGTCTTGGATGTTCTATCCGTGGCTCACGCGCAGTCCTCCTACTGTGCCGCCATCACAAGAATCAACGAAGGCACCGCCTACCGAGATGCCATGAGCGACCCGCTCGCCATTGCCGCGACAGAAGACGCCTACGCGACCAGGAACGAATACGGCAACCCCGGCGACCTTAGAGCACTGGTGAAGAACCCAGAGTGCATAAGCCAATTACGGACCGAATGAATCCAACCCATTTCACGCCGCCGTTCATCTCGCGGGAGCCATCGCTCCGCTGGTCGGACAGGCCAGGGTCGCCATTCTCAGGCACGCACCAGGACTTTAGCTCGTAACGCTCGACACATGGGAACATCACCAAAGCCGACAACGTGGATTGGATTTGGGGCCATCGCGATCGCGGCGCTGGCGGCGGCATACAATCTAGGAAAAATCTCTGCAGAGAGCGACGAACAGCCGCAAGCACGCCAGGACGCCGCCAGCAAGAACGACCCCGATCTTCGGTCGACCCTGAGCGTCACCCGGAAGCGGTTGGCCATCTGTGAGAAGACCCTCCAGCGTCGCGATCACCGTCGTCAGAAAGGACAGGAACATCCCCCCACCAACGAAGACAAACGTACACCTTCGCCCAAGTCAGAGCTCCCGGAGCAATGCGTGATCCAATTACAAGCGAGCGAGCTAGCCATGCTGGACGTGGACTGCAGGGGCTTTCTGGCAGGGTTCGGCGCGTACAGGGAAATACTCGGCAGCAGCACGTTCGACTGCGAAACCGTGTTGAGCATTCGAGACCTGGCTCGAGACCAATACTCGGCCTGCTCCAATATCATAAAATACTTCGAGGATGCGCCGCAGCCAGACGTCACGAGCGATCGTCGCAGCATCGGGGCGATGGAAAATGCTTATATGTTCAAGAGCTACTACGGCGATGTCGACATCGATGAGCTAGTGAAGAACCCCGCGTGCATAGACCCAATGCAGGCCGAATGACGCGAGCGTGCTTCACGCCGCCGCTCAGCTCGTGGAAGCCTTCAGCCCGGCGTTTGCGCAGGCCACGGCAGGCACTCTTGCGCGCGCTGTCAGGGCTTGAAGTGTTCTCCCTCGCCGCTCTGGCATCAGCGCAAGAGCCACGGCCCCCAGAGAAATTCCATTGGGACGGCCTCCGTCTCAACGGCATCGTTCAGACGAAGCTCCCCCATCTTGCGAGACTCGGAGTCACTTACGGCGGCGGAACGGCTCCGGGGGCTGTCCATACCGTCATGGTGAGCTTCGGGCAGACCGGGAGTCCCACCCAGGAGCTCAACATCGGGTACTTCATCGGTGTTGGCGTGGGCAAGGAGAACATGTCGACGATAGAAGACAAGAAGCTGGGGATCCATGCTACGTACGAGGCCGGACCGTTCCGGGCGAGCGCGGCCACGAGCTTTCAACTCTACCAAGTGATCGGAGCCGTTCTTCCCATGTTCACCACGACCTTGAGGCCGCAGGGGACGCTCGTCCGGACCACGCACGTCGATCTGTTCCTCGGCGGAGACGTCTATTCCCGTAACCTGAACGTCCAGCTCGGCTTCACGTGCGGATTACGGTTCAGGGACATAAGAATCTTCGATCGGAGCATGGATGGACTCCTGTCGATCACGGAAATGAACGCTTGGACCAGCGTTCCACCGCATGGAACCCTCTGGATGGCCTACATCGAATCGCGCCTCGGGATCGTCGTCGATCTGGAGCCCGACGAGGGAGACAAGGAAGAACGGCGCGACCGGATCCGTGAGTACGGGCAGCTCTGATCGGCCGCGCCAGGGACGCCGCTCGCCTTGTCGCTCTCGCTCAGGCCGGTCGAAGCGCGGGGCTCAGGGCGCCTCTCCCTGCGCATTTCCTCTCGTGTCGTCCGCGATCACCTCCGGCTCCTCCTCCAGCGCCTCCTCGACGGCTTGCGCCGAGGCGGCCCGCGAGAGCAGGCGCGGCGTGACCGACTCGAAATCGTCGCCGTGGAAGTAATACCCCACCTTCCGGAGCGCCGGGTGCCGCCGCAGGAGCAGCGTCCACAGCCGATCTCTCGTGTCCTCGGCCGCGGTCTTCTCCTTCTTCTTGACCTCCACCCGGGCTCCTGCCGGGGTCAGGTTCTCGAGCAGCCACTCGCTCGTCCGCCGGAGCTTCTCGATCTCCTCTCTCGTGAACGGGTGGAGCCCCTTGAGCTCGGCCGCGTGCTCCGTGAACAGCGCCGCGAGCTCCATCCCGTCCCGCGCCATATCGTATTTCCCCGAGCCGGCCCGGATCTGCGCGACACGCTCCCTGTCGAGGAGGCCGCGCCGGGCGAAGAGCTCCGCCTGGGTGAGGAGATCTTCGCGCGGCCCACCGATCTCCTTCAGCGCCTTGTCGATCTCCTTCGGGCCCGCCGCCCGGGGCAGCGCCTCGCGCACGGCGAACAGGAGCGCCCGCGCGAGGTCCGGCAGCGAGAGGAGCTCGTCGACCGCGATCCTGGGCAGGTGCTCGCGCACGGCCTTCACCTGCTCCTTCGTGCCCAGCACCGCCGCGACACCGCGCTTCACGTTGATCAGCGCGAGGCGCGGATCGGCGCGGCACACCTGCACCTCCCCGGGCGGGAGCCCCGCCCCGATCGGCTGGTAGTGCCTGTACAGGGCCTGGTAGCTCCGGGCCCCCTCCTCTGCCCTGGCCTTCGCCGGGGACTTCTCCGGTTGAGTCTTGAGCTTCGCCATGATTTCCGACGCTACCAGGCTCAGCCAGGAGCCAGGAGGCCCTCCGGCGCCGGACCTCGAAGCAGAAAATCAGGCACTCCTGCCTGCGCGGGAGGTCGCGCGACCGCCGGAGGATTCAGTTTTGTATCCCAGGCCACGCCACACCCCTCCGCTAGCAGCCCATCGTGGATGCCAGCTCACACCAGAGGCCGGCAGATCAGCCTGATCCGCCTGATTTTTTGCTTCCGGTCGCGCTCCCGGAGCCACGTCTGCCTACTCTCCGGCCCCTGGATGCGGCACGGCGCTCTCCGGTGGGCTCAGCGGGAGCTCCACCACGAACGTCGCGCCCGCGCCCGGCTTGCTCTCCACCCGGATGGAGCCGCCGTGCGACGCCACGATCGCGCGTGCGACGTAGAGCCCGAGGCCGAGGCCGCCGAAGTTGCGCACCGACACCGCGCGCTCGAAGCGCTCGAAGATCCTGCCCTGATCGGCCTCCGCGATACCGATCCCCTCATCCCGGACGACGAGCAGCGCGCGATCGGCCTGCCGCCGCACGCCGATAAAGATGGGCCTGCCTGCGCCGTACTTCATCGCGTTCGACAGGAGGTTGACGACGACCTGCTCCAGGCGATCCGGATCCCAGTGCCCGACCACGGGCGCTCCCAGATCCAGCTGCGTCGGGCAGCGGGACGCCGCGAGCTGCTGGCGCATCCGGTCGACGACCTCACCCGCCAGCGCCGCCAGATCGACCGGCGCCCGCGCGAGCGAGAGCCGCCCGGCGTGCAGCCTCGTGACGTCGAGCAATTCGTCCACAAGTCGCCCGAGCCGCGACGTCTGGCGGCCGAGGATCTGGATCATCGCTTCGATCCGCGCCGGGGGGACGTCCGCGAGCGAGCGGCGGCGCAGCAGCCGCTCGATGCTCTGCGCCTGCATCTGCAGCGACGTCAGCGGGGTCTTGAGCTCGTGAGAGGCGACGACGAGGAACTCGTCCCGCCGCTGGATCGCCTCCTGAGCCTCGGTGTACAGGCGGGCATTGTCGAGCACGAGCGCCGCGCGGCGCCCCAGCTCCTCGGCCAGCCGCAGGTCGGCGGGGCCACAGCGGCGCTCGGCCGCGGTCGCCAGCAGGGTCATGACGCCGAAGTACCGGTCGCGCGCGAGCAGCGGAACCCGCAGGAACGCGTGGACGCCGAGCCGCTCCCAGAGCGGCCTGACCCGCGGGTCGAGCGACTGCACCTGCTGCACCAGCGGCGTGGCGCGGCCCTCTTCCCCCTCGGCTCCGGCCGGCGACGCTCCTGCCAGAGCGCGCAGCGCGTCCTTCAGCGCTTCCAGCTGCTCGCCGGGCACCGCCGCGACGGCCATCGGGCCCGGCGCCCTGTCCTCGGAGAGCACCTCGACGACGCACCGATCCGAGAGCTCGGGCACCGGGAGCTGCGCCACGCTCTCGAAGGTCGCGCTGTAACCCAGCGTCATCAGCTTGCGGCTCGCCTCGGCCAGGAACCGCTCGGCCTGCTCGGCCCGCTTGCGCTCGGTGATGTCGGTGGAGATGCCGCAGAGCACGCCGGGCATGACCCCCTCATCGAGTGGGAATTTGATCGACAGGAACGTGTGCAGCCCGTCCTCCAGCGGCACCGTCTCCTCCCACTCCATCGGCGCGCCGGTCTCGAGCACCTTCCGCTCGTGCTCGCGGACCGTCTCGGCGAAGGGAGCTGGGAAGAGGTCCGCATCGGTCCTCCCGAGGAGCTGCTCGCTGGGCACGCCCAGGAGGGCGCCTACCTGCCGGTTGGCGAGCAGGAATCGGCCCTCGTGATCCTTGACATAGACGCTCGCCGCCGAGTTGTCGACGATGGCCTGGAGCATCTTCTGATTGGCCTTGAGCGCCTGTTCTGCCCGCCGCCGCTCGGCGTTCTCCTGCTCCACCTCGGCATAGAGCATCGCGTTCTCCAGCGAGATCGCCGACTGCGAGGCGAGCAGCTCGACGACGCTGAGCCGCCCAGAGGTGAACGCCCCGGTGGCGAGGTTGTTTTCCAGGTAGAGCAGGCCGATGAGCCGGGCCTGGCGCACGATCGGGAGGCACAGCACCGATCTCGGGCGCTTGCGCCGGAAATACTCATCCTCCATGAAGGGGTGCCGGGCGGCGGCGTCGTCGAGCAGCACGCGCTCGTGGCTCCGGCGAACATAGTTGAGGACGGCCTCTGGCAGCGCGGCCGAAGGCGCCTCGCCCGCATCGAACAGCCGTACCGCGCCCCCCGGCGTCTCGATCGCCGCGATCCGCAGCTGCTCATCGCGGACCAGGAGGACACAGCCCTCCTCGGCGCCCGCGTGCTCGACCACGATGCGCAGCAGCGTCTCGAGCAGCCGCGAGAGCTTGAGCTCGCCAGAGATGCTCTGCGCGGCCTTCACCACCGAAAGGACGTCGAACTGCTCGGCCCGTACGGCGAAGGTGACGGTGGGGGCGATCGGCTTGCGCTCGACGAGGTGCGGGTAGCGCTGATCGAGCTGCTCCACCTTGGCGCGGGCGCCCCAGCGGAAATAGCCGGCGCGGGCGCTTCGCAGGTAGCTGTCGGCGGGCGTCGAGAGGCCGCGCGCGCGGTAGAACGCCGCGGCGAGCTCGCAGGCGATGGCCTCATGCTGGACGAAGCCGCCCTCGCGCGCCGCCGCGATGGCCTGCTCGTAGAGCCGGCTGGCCTCCGGCTCGCGCCCCAGGAGCCGGGCGATCTCGGCGCGGACCAGGGCGTGCTTGTGGAGGTAGTTGTCGGGGCCGCTCCGGGCCCACGCGCCGAGCTGCCGCTCGCACTCGAGGAGCTCCTCGGGGAGCACCCACTGCGGGGACGGCTGCGCGCCGTGCGCCTCGTCGCAGAGGGCCGCGAGCGCGAGCGCGCGGTAATAGAAGCTCTCGGCGATGAGCGCGTGCGGCACGACCCTGGGGGGGTGCTCGGCGATCGCGCGGGTCGCCGCCGCGAGCGCCTCTCGGGGTGAGCCGAGCACGAAGAGCGCCTGCGCCTCCAAGCCGTAATAGAAGTCGCGAGCGGCCTCCAGCTCCCCAGCCTCCTCCAGCCGCGCCTCGAAGGCCGGCGGATCCAGCTCGGACCCGTCCAGCATCGAGAAGCGGACCGGCCTCCCGCGCAACGTCTGGATCATGGCGTGGCCGCCGAGGAGGGCGTTGTGCGCGAACACGTAACCGACCCTGCGCACGAAACCGAGGCGCTCTTCGACCTCGTGGAGCACGTCCTCCAGCGGCTCGCCAGAGAGCAGCGCGAACAGCGCGGCCCAGATGCAGTTGGTGCACGCCATGTTCAGGTCACCGGACTCGACCGCGGCGCTGAAGCCGTCGCGCGTGTACGGATACGTCTCTCTGTAGTGGCGTGTCCAGAAGACGACGTGGTGTCCGAAGAGGACGACCACCGCCGATTTCGTGGTGAGGAGGCCGCTCCTGTCCGCCAGGTCGTGGCCGAGCCTTCCGAACAGATACCCCTCCTGGTATCGCCCGAACATCGAGCTGAGCATCATCGCGAAGGCGGCGTACGCGACAGCGGAGTGCTCGGTGTTGCCGTGGCGCAGGCTGAGCTCGACCATGCGCATGACGACGAGATTGCACAGGTGCGGGTCCACGAAGAACGCAGGGAGGGACACGCTCTGCAGCACGCCCATCGTGATCTTGATCTCCGGGTGCGTCATGGGGGGCAGATGGATCAGGTCCTCGATGGCCCGGTCGCCCAGGGCCTGCCAGACGCTCTCGATCTCCTTCTCAACCTGTGCGCCTGAGGGGTGGAGCGGCAGATCGACGTCGCACGCGCGGAGGCCCGAGCGCCCGATCTCCACCGCGCGGGCGTATTGCCCGCGGGTGACGCTCAGCGCGACGGCGAGCTCGACGACGGTGGCCGTCTCGTGCCGGGTCCTCGCGCGATCCATGAGCTCTTCCACGCGCCCCTCGGCTTCCTCGAAGCTGCCGGTGATGTACGCGATGTGCGCGCGCTCGAAGGTCAGGCCGTAGGTCAGCTCGTGGCGCGTCTCCCACGAGGCCGGCGCGAGCAGCGAGAGGCCAGCCGCGAAGAGCGCGGCGGCGGACTGGAAGGCCGCGGCGGCCTTGGCCTTCCTTCCGGCGCGGAGGTTCAGCGCGGCGACCTCGTCCCGCTCCGCCTGGGAACGGATGAGCGCGGCGCCGTGGTTGAGGTGGCCGACGACGTCGAAGAGCGCGTCGTCGCGCTCCTCCGCGCGTCGTGCCCTGAGGAGCAGCCGCCCGATCCAGAGGTGCATCTCGGCGAGCTGTCCCGCCGGGATGAGCGAGGTTGCGGCTTGCTGCACCCGGTCATGGAGGAATCGATAGGCGCCGTCCCGGCGGAGCAGCAGCCCCTCCCGCACCGCCTCCTCGAGCGCGTCGCGGAGCTCCGCCGCCGGACGGCCCGCGACGACCGCGAGCGTGTCGAGCTCCAGGCTGCTGCCGAGGCACGCGGCGAGCGTGAGCGCGTCCCGCGTCGGGCCCGAGAGCCGCTTCAGCTTGCCCGCCATCAGCTCGACGACGTTATCGGTGAAGCCCTTGTCCCGGATGGCGGCGATGTCCCAGCGCCACCTGCCCTCCTCCGCGTCGAAGGTGATGAGCCCCTCCTGGTGCAGCGCGATGAGGAACTGGAGCACGAAGAACGGGTTGCCGCCGGTCTTCTCGTAGACCAGCCGCGAGAGCGGCTCGGCCTGCTCTGCAGGTGTGTGCGGCGCGTGCGTCGCGTGGACCGCCTCGGCGACGAGCGCCCCGACGTGGGTGGCCGAGAGCGGCCCGAGGACGAGCTCGGAGACAGCGGCGCCGCGCTTCCGCACCTCGGTCAGCGTGAGCCGCAGCGGGTGCGCGGGGCCGACCTCGTTGTCGCGGTACGCGCCGAGCAGCAGGAGGTGCTCGGACCCGGCGTAGGTGGCGAGCTGCTCGAGCAACTGGAGGCTTCCTGCGTCGGCCCACTGCAGATCGTCGAGGAAGAGCGCAACGGGGTGGTCCTTCTGGGCGCATGCGGAAACGAAGCGCTGGAGCGTCGCGCGCAGCCGGCTCTGGGCCTCGGCGGGCGGCAGCTCGGGCACGGGCGGCTGTGGGCCGAGGAGCAGCGTGAGCTCGGGGAGCACGTCGGCGAGCAACCTGCCGCTCTCGCCGAGGGCCTCCCGGAAACGCTGTCTCCAGCGCTCGACCTGCTCCTCGCTCGCGCCGAGGATCTCCTGAAAGAGCGCCCGGAACGCCTGATGGAAAGCGCTGTAGGGGACGTCCCTCGCGGTTTGCTCGAACTTGCCGGACAGGAAGAAGCCGCGCTCCCTCACCACCGGCCGGTGCAGCTCGGCGACGAGCGACGATTTGCCGATACCCGAGTAGCCCGATACGAGCACGAGCTCTGGCCGGCCGCTCGCGACCACGCGCTCGAACACGGCGAGCAGCGCCTCCACCTCGCGCTCGCGCCCGTACAGCCGCTGCGGGACCTGGAACCGGTCGGAGAGATCGCGCCCCCCGAGCGCGAAGGGCGGAATGGCGCCGCTCGCCCGCCATCTGGCGAAGCACTCGTCCAGGTCGTGCCGCAGGCCCGCCGCGCTCTGATAACGCTCCTCGGCGGCCTTGGAGAGCAGCTTGAGCACGACCGCGGAGAGCTGCGGGGGAATCGAGGGGACGACCGCGTGCGGCGGCCGCGGCGCCTGGGCGATGTGGCAATAGACCCACGCGACGGGATCGCCGGCCTGGAACGGCAGAGTGCCCGTCAGCATCTCGTAGAAGACGACGCCCAGGGAGTAGAGATCGGTCCGCTGGTCGATCCAGCGGTTCATCCGGCCTGTCTGTTCCGGGGCCATGTAGGCCAGGGTCCCCTCGATGAGCCCGATGTGCTCGAGGTGCTGGAGCTCGCGGGGTATCCGGGACGCAATCCCCAGGTCGGTGATCTTCACCTCGCCGGTTGCGGGGTTGAGGAGCACGTTCTGAGGCTTGATGTCCTTGTGGACGACGTCGTGCCGATGCAGCCCGGCGAGCGCCTCGACAACGCGGATGGCAAGGGGGAAGAAGCGCTCGAGCGGCGTCGGCCCATCCTGGAGCCGATCGAGCGACACGCCGCCGAAATCCTCCAGGACCAGCGCCGGCTGCTCGCCGAGCATCGTGAGCGCACAGGGCCTGACGATGGCCGTGGTGTCGAGCGCCCGAGCGATCTCGTATTCGTGGCGAAGCCGCTCGGGGGCGCGAGGGCTCGCGTGATCGCGCCGGAGGACCTTGAGCACCACGGGATGGCCGTCGTCCTCGCGTACACCCCGGTAGAGAAGGGTGTCTGAGCCCTCATAGAGCGCCTCGATGATGGCGTAACGGGACGAAGACCCGTGATCGGACGAGACGGGATTGGTGCCCACTTGAGCCCTGACGCCGGTGATGCGCGACACATGCTGCCATGGTCGGCGCGGGTCGCCACCGCTTTGAGCGGGCGACGCGACGGCCCTCATCCGTCCTCCGCGAACTCCAGCGCGCCGCGCCCCGCACCGGGGCCGCCCTGTCGATGACATCGAGGCAGGACCTCTGCCCCGCATGCTGGATCGGGGAATGTCCGCTCGTCAGCGGCGCACCAGCGCCTCGCTCCCCGCCAGCGTGCCGCCCAGGGTCCCCCATCGCCCCGCGAGCTGTCGGCCCGCGATCGCATAGCTGACCACCCCGACCTGCTGGCTCGGCGACCAGCCCACGACGAGCTGATCGCCCGAGCGGATGCCTACCCCCTTCAGCGCGCCGGTGCTCAGCGCCCACGTGACGGCGTATGTCTCGCCCGTGGGCACGATGACGACCGTGCCCTTGCGAGCGCCGTCGACGATCCGGTAGCTGCCGACCAGCCCTTCAGGGCCCTCCAGCTCCTCGGCCATCACCTGGCCGGGCCGGTCCGTGGCGATCCACTGCCCGTGGAGGCGGCCGCCGTCGATGCGGTAGGCGGCCGCGCCGTAGGGCCCGCCGCTCGCCCATCCCACGGCGAGCGTCTGCCCCTGCACGAACGCGATCCCCTCGTAGCCCGCGCCCTTCGTGATGATCCAGGCGATGCGGTACGTGTCGCCGCTCCGGGAGAGGAGGACGTTGCCCGTGTAGCTGCCCTGCCCGCCCGGGTTGCGCGACGACACGATGTCGTACGTGCCGGCCAGATCGACGTCGCTGCTCGCCGCGGCGCTCGATGGCCTGGCCGGCGGCGTCGGCGCCCCACCCGTGGGCGCGTCGCCCCCGCCGTACACCGGCGCCGGCGGCGCGCCGTCGGCGCGGTCCGCCGCGCGGAGCCGCTGGAAGGCCAGGAAGCCGCCGAAGGCGAGCGCGGCGACGGCGACCAGCCCGCCGCCGGCGATCGCGAGCAGCAAGCCCCAGGGTGCCCTGCGCGGGGGCAACGTCGGCACCGGGACGAGCGTGCCGCCGGTCATGCCGCCGACGTCGGTGCGGGAGACCCCCGGCTGGGTCGGCGCGGTGATCGGCCCGGAATGGCCGGAATAGACCGGGGGGGTGGGCATGGAGGGCACGGCCTGCAGCGGCGCGGACCTGTGGGCGGCCGCGGCGAGCACGGGATCGAGCGCCGCCATGGCCTGCGCCGCGTCGGCGAAGCGAGCGCGGACGTCGCGGGCGAGGCACCGGGCGAACCAGGCGTCGAAGCCGGGGGGGATCAGGTGCGCGCAGCCGAGCTGCGCGGCGCGGGCGGACGGAGGATCCAGCGGGCCGAACAGCACCTCGCGCATGAGCGACATGACCGAGGCGCTCGGCCCACGGCTCGGCTCCATCCAGTAGACGCGCGCGGTGAGCAGGTAGAACGCGAGCAGCCCGAGCGCCCAGACGTCCGACGCCGGGGCGACCTGCGCGGCGAGCTCGGTCTGCTCGGGCGCCATCCAGAGCGGCGTCCCGACCGACGCGGTGACCGACGTCGTCGCCCGCGCCTCGGCCACGATCTTCGCGACACCGAAGTCGAGCACCTTCACCTTGAAGCGGACGTTCTGCTGCCGCGGCCGCGCGATGAAGAGGTTCTCGGGCTTGAGATCGCGGTGGACGACGCCCGCGCGGTGCGCCGCGCCGAGCGCGTGGCACAGCTGCCCCATCAGCTCACGCACCTCGTCGGGCGGCAGCGCGCCGCGCTGCGCCATCACGGCCGAAAGATCGGCCCCCTCGAGCAGCTCCATCGCCAGCCAGGGCGTCTGCGTCGCGGGATCGACCCCCGCGGCGACGACCTCGACGACGTGATCGCTCTCGATCCGCGCCCCTACCCTCGCCTCCTGCTCGAAGCGCTCGCGGAAGCGCGGGTCCTGCGCGAGCTGCGCGTGCATCAGCTTCACCGCGCGCGGCTTGCCCGTCGAGAGCTGCTCGGCGACGAACACGGCGCCCATGCCCCCCTGGCTCAGGGGGCGGACGACGCGGAAATCGCCCCCGAGGACGGTGCCGGGAGCGAGCGGTGCGGCTGTCGTGGGGTCGGCCATGGCGAACGGGAACCCTCCGGGCAACATCGCGTGACGTGTGACGCGCTCCGGTAGCGTACCCAAAGACGCGCGAACGAGGGGCTCCGCCTCGTCTTCGTGGTGCCATAGCGTGCGGAGCGGCGACGCGAGCCCCGGCTTGCTCCCCGGCTCCTCGTTCCCGCCGGCGAGCTCGGGGAAGACGGCGGACACCGACCTGAGCCTGCGCTCGCGGATCGCCTGGACGAGCTCGGGCTTGCTCAGCGGAACGCCGGGCACGTAGTCGCTCGCCGCGGGGTAGTCATCCACTTCGGTCCATTGAAGAGGGTGTTCAATGGCGGATGAGGAAGAATGCGCGATCTTTCCCGCTCACCCGATCATCGGGACAGCGGCGCCCACGACGAAATCCGCCCATGACATGTACAGGTAGTTAAGCGGCTTGTGATCGGCCAAGGAGTAAGGCAGGGGCAACCGCTGAAGTGACGGGACGCCGATCAGCTGTTCCTGAAGGAGGCCGAAGAGACCAAGAACAGCCGCCCCCGTACCCGTGCACACCGGGGTCACGGCCCCGCTGCGTGGCACCCACCCTCGATGGCTCGATGCGAACTCCTTGCCGAAATGCACGAACCTCCCCATCGTGAGCGGGGGCAGGCGCGGAATCACGTCCACACCATAGATGTGGCGGTAGAGTTTGTGGCCGAATTTTGGCTGGTACCTCTCGGCCGTGCGCTTGTCGCCGACCATCGGTTGCCCGTAGGTGTAAATGCCGCGCAGCTTTTCGCTGAGGGGCGACCGAAGCGTCGCCGCCATCAAGACGGCGAGCGCGCCGCCTAGGCTGTGACCGGTGATGTAGAGCGCTTCCAGCTTGTTCGGGGCGTTCTCCGGGGGCAGCGGCGGGAGATGACCCGCGACGCCCGGTTCCTCTTCTCTCTCGGTGCCCGGTCGGTTCATCTCGCCACGCCACGATGCCTCCGTCACACAATCCTGGAATTTGGCATTTTCCCGGACTGCGCCGGCGCAGATGGAATAGCCCTTCAAGGCGTATTTGAGCATGCGATAGATTGAGGGCATCATCACCGAAGCGATTTGAAGGAAGCCGCCATGGATACGCCCTGCGAAGGTCTCGACGAACGAGCTCGTCGTGTACATGACCGAGGCGATGCTAGCGTCCCCGAACCAATTGCTGATGTTCGTCATCCTCGTCCCCCGGATGGAGAGGACCGCCAGCCGCTTGTCCGCGGTCTGGATGAGGTAGGCGTTCGTATCTACGAACATCTCCGGGATAGCGTTGGCGATGCCGACGATCTCGGCCCCGCCGCCCAAGCCGGTTTCAACCATCGTCTCGGCGAACGTGTAGATGTCCGAGTATGCATACACCGACGCGACGGCGAGGAGGCCGGCGATGAGGTCGTCGTGCGCCCCCTCTGGCTTGTTCACCATGTAATCGATGTTTTCGCTGACCGGACGCGCGAAGGCGATGCTCGCGCTGGAACGCACATCTTTGCGGACACGAACCGCCTCGATCCTCATTCCCTGCTCCTAGAACCCAGCTCAAAAACCCGCAAGGCGGGTCCACCTGTTCCAATTCTTACTTTGTGGGATCAAAGTTGATTCCGGCCACACGCGGCTTTCCATGAATACCGAATTCAGGCAGAGGGGGCGCCATGGGTCATGACGCCTCCCTGGCTCAGGGGGCGGACGATGCGGAGATCGCCCCCGAGGACGGTGCCGGGGCCGAGCGGTGCGGCTGTCGTGGGGTCGACCATGACGAACGGGAACCCTCCAGGCAACGTCGCGTGACGCGCGACGCGCTCCGGTAGCGTACCCAAAGACGCGCTATCGCAGAGCCCCCGGCGGGGAAGGTGGCGCTCAGCCCACGCCGCCCTCGATCCGCACCAGGATCTGGTTCGTCGCGCTCAGGCGGACGGGATAGGTCTTGAGCCCCTCCCCGCCGCTCAGGGCCTCTCCCGTCTCCAGGTTGAACTTCTGGGCGTGCAGCGGGCAGATGAGCGTGCAGCCGCCGAGCAGCCCGTCGACCAGCGGGCCGCCGCGGTGCGGGCAGCTCGCCTGCGTGGCGAACACGCGGCCTTCGCGCGTCACGAACACCGCGATGCGCTGCGATCCGACCTCGAACGCGCGCCCCTCGCCCGGCGGGATCGCCGACAGGGGTCCAATCGTGATCTCCATGTCGCACCCCTCATTGCACGATCGGCAGCACCGATCGGAACTGGTTCGGCGTCGCCGGGGCGTACGCCTCTCTCCACGGATCGCGGTACGCCTCGACCGTCTTCCGCATCTCCTCGTCGAGGCGCGCCGCGATGCCCTCGCTGTCGTCCACGACCACGGCGCGGATCTTCTGGATGCCGACGCGCTCCACGAAGCCGTACGTCCGCTCCAGGTACCTGGCGTTCTCGCGGTAATACTGGATGAAGCGGCCCATGAGCCGGAGCACGTCCTCGTGCGCGTCGACCGTGCACAGCACGTCGCCCTTGCGCACGTGGGCGCCGGCCGCGCCGCCCACGTAGATCTCCCACTTGCCGCCCTCCACCGCGACGGCCCCGACGTCCTTCACCATCGCCTCGGAGCAGTTGCGCGGACAGCCCGCCGTCGCGAGCTTCAGCTTGGCCGGCGTGTCCATGCCCTGGAAGCGGTCCTCGATCTTCAAGGCGAGCGCGATGCTGTCGCCGAGCCCGTACCGGCAGAAATCGCTTCCCACGCAGCTCTTGCACGTGCGGTACGACTTTCCGTAAGCGAACCCCGAGGGCATGTCGAGGTCGCGCCACACGGCCGGCAGGTCCTCCTTCTTCACGCCGAGCAGGTCGATGCGCTGGCCCCCGGTGAGCTTCACGAGCGGCACGCGGTACTTGTCGACGACGTCCGCGATCCGCCGCAGCTGCGCGGCCGACGTGACGCCCCCCGCGATCTGCGGGATCACGCTGAAGGTGCCGTCCTTCTGGATGTTGGCGTGCACGCGGTCGTTGATGAAGCGGGCGTCGCGCTCGTCGTCGTATTCGTGGTGCCATAACGTGCGGAGCAGCGACGCGAGCCCCGGCTTGCTCCCCGGATCCTCGCTCCCGCCGGCGAGCTCGCGGAACACGGCGGACACCGACCGGAGCCCGCGCTCGCGGATCGCCTGGACCAGCTCGGGCTTGCTCAGCGGGACGCCAGGCACGTAGTAGCCGGCCGCGGGGTCCTGCTCCGCCGCGCCCCCGCACGCCCACGCCACGACCTCCGAGACGAGCTGCTTGCAGGCGCCGCAGCCCATGCCAGCCCGCGTCGCGTCCATGACGGTCCGGAGGGTCCGCTTGCCGGAGCGCACACACGCGACGAGGCCCTCCTTGGTGACGCCGTTGCAGTTGCAGACCTGCATCCCCTGCGGCATCTCCTCGATCGTCGCCTGCGGCGAGGGCGCGCCTATATCGAACAGCAGCGACAGCCGCTCTTCCGGGAGCGGCGTGCTCTTGTCGAACGCCTGCATCAGGTACGCGGCCTTGCTGACGTCGCCGAGGAGGATGCCGCCGAGCAGCCTGCCGTCCCGGATGATGAGCTTCTTGTACGTGCCCTTCTTCGGCTCGAGGAACTGCACGATCTCGTCGCGGTCGTCGCCGGGCTCGGTGATGCCCATCGAGGCGAGCTGGATGCCCATGACCTTCAGCTTCGTGGAGACCTTCGAGCCGGCGTAAAAGGCCTTCTCGTTGCGCTTCGTGATGTGGTCGGCCAGCACCTTGCCCTGCTCCCAGAGCGGCGCCACGAGCCCGTAGACCTGCCCCCGGTGCTGCGCGCACTCGCCGACGGCGTAGATCCTCGGGTCGTCGGGCGAGCGCATGTGGTTGTCCACCACGATCCCGCGCTCGACGGTCAGGCCGGCGCGCAGGGCGATCTCCACGTTCGGCCGGATGCCCGCGGAGATCACCACGAGATCGCAGGCGAGCGTCGCGTCGTCGGCGAAGCGGAGCCCCGTCACGCGGTCCTCTCCGAGCACCTCCTTCGTGCTCTTGTTGAGGTGCACCGTCACGCCGAGCTGCTCCAGCGTGGTCCTCAGGATGCCGCCCGCCGTGGCGTCGAGCTGCTGCCCCATCAGGTGACCGCTGATGTGGACGACGTGGACGTCGAGGCCGAAGTTCTGCAGCCCGCGCGCGGCCTCGAGCCCGAGGAGCCCGCCGCCGATGACCGCGGCGCTCCGCTTGCCCCGCGCGTACTGGGCGATCTTGTGGCAGTCGTCCAGGCTGCGGAACACGAACACACCGGGCTTCTCCCTGCCGCCCTCCAGCCGCACCCCCTGGATCGGCGGGATGTACGGAGAGCTGCCCGTCGCGATGATCAGGTTGTCATAGGGCGCCACGACCCCGTGATCGCCGGTCACCTGGCGCGAGTGCCGGTGGATGGCCCGCGCGCGCACGCCCGCGTGGAGCTGGACGCCGTTCTCCCGGTACCAGGCCAGGGGGTTCAGGAAGATCTCGCTCGGGTCCTGGGAGCCGTTCAGCACCTCCGAGAGCAGGATGCGGTTGTAATTGCCATAGGGCTCGTCGCCGAAGATGGTGATCTCGAACTGATCGGCGCCGCCCCGCGCGAGGATCTCCTCGACCGTGCGGACGCCGGCCATCCCGTTGCCTATCAACACGAGCTTTCGCTTCTTCTGCATGGCTCAGATCTCCGCCAGGCCGATGTCGATCGTCGCGAGCCCGCGCGCGCCTTCGGGCGCGCCCACGCACAGCTCGATCACGCTCTCCGGGTGGATGTCCTCCACGATCACGAGGGGCACGTGGATCGCCCCCTTGGCGCCGATCGGGAAATAGCGCATCGCGTGGCCGTCGCGCTTGAGGAGCAGGTAGATGAGCTCGGACGTGGAGTTGCCCGCGCGCAGGTAGATGAGCTGAGCGCGCTTGTCCCGCGGGACGGTGTACCCGACCGCAGGACGAAGGGGCACCGGCTGCTCCAGGCCCTGCCCCTCGAACGAGTAGACACCCTGTATGAACCTCGGTGTTTCCAATGTGGCCTCCCGGGCGGATCATCCGACCATCGGACGGGCGCGCGCGCCGCACGCCGCGCGCCGTCCACGGCGCTCTGGCGCCGTACGACGGTCATACAGCGCGGACAGTTTCGACGTGACGTTGCCCGGCGATGCGATCCCGTGTAGGTCGAGTTTCCAAGATGTTTCGGTCGTCGCCGCCCTCTTCACCCCGCCCAGCCGGCGCCCCGGAGCTCGTCGTGGTCGGGGCCGGCTCGGCGGGCGCCGTGATCGGTCCGCGGGCAGAGCTCGCGCGCCTCGGGGTCGCGCTCGTGTCCGACGTGCCCGCCGTGCGGGCGCGAAGACCATCTTCACGCTGATGATGCCGACGAGGAAGATGACACCTGAGCTCGAGCTGAAGCCTGCGTGTTCTCGTCTCGGCGTTCGGCGATCCGTTGGGCCTCGAATGATTCGCCAGCCTACCGGTGCGCGCCACGGTTGGGAACGAAACGATGGCGGCGAATTCGGCTCTCCGGTGGGGCACGAAACCGTGGCGGCTGTGAGCTAGATCCATGTCGAAAGAGGCCGGCAGATGTGGCCTTTGATTCTCCGCCGCGAGAACGAAATCGGCCGAATCTGGGCCGTGGTCAACTTTCGGGTCAAGTCTGACCGCGACGATCATGCATGAGCCACCCTGGTGCGTGGCACCCTGCCTCGAGATCGAGGTCGCACGTCAGTGCGAGACGGTCGAGGACGCGCTCGCTCACCTCAAGGAGGCTCGAGCTCTACGTCGAGGATGCCCCCGTCCCCAACGTGACAAAGCCTCCGATCATCGCCTCGGTCGATGACCGATGGACGACAACTCCGAGCTTGGTGAGATTCGGGTTGACCCGACCGGTGGGGAGCCGCATTATCCGAAGTAACTGGACGTTGCCCTTTGTGATGGCCGCAACGAGTAGCGGGCACCGCTGCCAGCGGTAGGCGTTAAAAGGAGCTTCGTCGTCCACCGACACTCCTCCTACGCGGCCGTCGACCAAGGCCCAATGAACACGGGGGGATCACATGCGCAAGTCACTGTTGCTCGTTGCGGTGTTGACCGTTTTCGCGGTCGGAGCCGTCGCCAATTCTGGCTACGCAAAGGCGACCAAATCGGTGCGGGGGCAAGGGAACGGGCAAGTTGTCTGTACCCCAGGAGGTCCTACCATTCCGTTATCGTTTATTACGTTCACGGCCACTTTCCAGAAGGGAACCGTGACGGGAACGATGCAAGTTAGCAGTTCTCTTGGCGTCAACAAAGTTGGAACTGTTGTCACGGGAAACGTAGGCAGCTCGACCTACACGATTCATGGGATCGAGACCTTCGCCATTTGCCCCGGTGGGACCGCGCCTCCTGCGGAGTTTACGATCAGTGGGGACTGTGGACAAGGCGTAGAGATCGACTTCGTTTCATCGAACGGAGAGAGCGGGTCTTTCGTCGGCAATGTCGCCTGCCAATAAGCAAATCTGTGAGAGATCGACGCTTCGCGCGTTCGACGGCGAGCGCGTTCGACTCGGCGGATAGAGCTAAGGTCCCGGGCCGCAAGTCGTGCTCGTCCTGCCGAAGCTCCGGAGGCCGCTCGCCGAACAGCGACTCGTACGTTGCGGCGAACTCATCGAACACTACCTTCGCGTGCCGCGTACTCTCCAGCCAGTAGCCAGGCTTGTGGTGCACGTACCGGTCAAAGAACCGTTTGCAGAAATCGATGTACTTCGTGAAGAGCACGAATTGATGCCACGCCTCGTCAACGCGCGGGGAGAACGTGGGGACCGTGCGTGGAACCATGGCGTCGACCACGAGGAAATAGCGCTTCATCTCGCGGAACAGCACGTTCGCCTCATGCACGCTGACACGGATACCCGCTGGAGTCGAGCGCCTCACCTTCCGTTCGGTTGTGCGCTCCCCGCAGGCTGTGAACCTCGCATCTCAGCGAGGTGTTTCCGGCTGCACGGCGGCGAGCGCGTCGTTCATCGGCACGTTGAAGACCATCGTCACGCCGATGATGCCGACGAGGAAGATGACACCTGAGCTCGAGCTGAAGCCTGCGTGTTCTCGTCTCGGCGTTCGGCGATCCGTTGGGCCTCGAATGATTCGCCAGCCTACCGGTGCGCGCCACGATTGGGAACGAAACGATGGCGGCGAATTCCGCTCTCCGGTGGGGCACGAAACCTTGGCGGCTGTGAGCTAGATCCATGGCGAAAGAGGCCGGCAGCTGCGGCCTTTGGTTCTCCGCCGCGAGAACGAAATCGGCCGAACCTGGGCCGTGGTCAGCTTTCGGATCAAGTCTGACCGCGGCGATCACGCATGAGCCGCCCTGGTGCGTGGCACGCTGCCTCGAGATCGAGGTCGCACGTCAGTGCGAGACGGTCGAGGACGCGCTCGCCGACCTCAAGGAGGCTCGATCTCTGCTTCGAGGGTGCCCCCGTCCCCAACGTGACAAAAATCTCCGATCATCGCCTCGGTCGATGACCGATGGACGACAACTTCGAACTTGGTGAGATTCGGGTTGACTCGACCGGTGGGGAGCCGCACTATCCGAAGTAACTGGACATTGCCCTTTGTGATGGCCGCAACGAGTAGCGGGCACCGCTGCCAGGGTAAGCGTTAGAAAGGAGCTTCGTCGTCCACCGACGCTCCTCCTACGCGGCCGTCGACCAAGGCCCAGTGAACACGGGGGGATCACATGCGCAAATCACGGTTGCTCGTTGCGGTGTTGACCGTTTTCGCGGTCGGAGCCGTCGCCAATTCTGGCTACGCAAAGGCGACCAAATCGGTGCGGGGGCAAGGGACAGGGACAGTTATGTGTACCTCAGGAGGTCCTACCCTTGCCGCAAGTATTACCTTCACGGGCACTTTCCAGAAGGGAAACGTGACGGGAACGATGCAAATGACCGGTACTACCGTCAACAAATCTGGAACTGTTGTCACGGGAAACGTAGGCAGCTCGACCTACACGCTTCATGGGATCGAGACCAACGCCTTTTGCGCCGGTGTGCGCAATGCGCCTGCGGAGTTTACGATCAGTGGGGACTGTGGACAAGGCGTAGAGATCGACTTCGTTTCATCGAACGGAGAGAGCGGGTCTTTCGTCGGCAATGTCGCCTGCCAATAAGCAAATCTGTGAGAGATCGACGCTTCGCGCGTTCGACGGCGAGCGCGATCGACTCGGCGGAAAGAGCTAAGGACCCGGGCCGCAGGTCGTGCTCGTCCTGCCAAAGCTCCGGAGGCCGCTCTTCGAACAGCGACTCGTACGTTGCGGCGAACTCATCGAACGCTACCTTCGCGTGCAGCGTGCTCTCCAGCCAGTAGCCCGGCTCGTGGTGCACGTACCGGTCAGAGAACCGTTTGCAAAAATCGATGTACTCGTTCGTGAAGAGCACGAATTGATGCCACGCCTCGTCAACGCGCGGGGAGAACGTGGGGACCGTGCGTGGAACCATGGCGTCGACCACGAGGAGATAGGGCATCATCTCGCCGAACAGCACGTTCGCCTCATGCGCGCTGACACGGATACCCGCCGGAGTCGAGCGTCTCACCTTCCGTTCGGTTGTGCGCTCCCCGCAGGCTGTGAACCTCGGTGTTTCCTATGCGGCCTCCCGGGCGGATCATTCGACCAACGGACGGGCGAGCGCGCCGTACGCCGCGCGCCGCGTGCGGCCCTCTGGCGCCGTACGACGGTCACCCAGCGAGGACAGTTTCGAGGGTTCGTTGCCCGGCGGCGCGATCCCGTGTAGGTCGAGTTTCCAAGGTGTTTCGATCGTCACCGTCCTCTTCGCCCCGCCCGGCCGGCGCCGCGGAGCTCGTCGTCGTCGGGGCCGGCTCGGCGGGCGCCGTGATCGCGGCGCGCGTCACGGAGCGCGCGGATCGCGAGGTCCTGCTGCTCGAGGCTGGCCCGGACTACCCGGACCCGGAAGGCCTGCCCGCCGATCTGCGGGACGGCACCCGCAACTCGTGGCTCGCGCACGACTGGGGCTATCGCCACCGGCCGACGCCCGGGCAGATCATGTTCCTCTTCCCGCGCGGCAAGGTGGTCGGCGGCTCGTCGGCCGTGAACACGTGCATCGCGGTCCGCGGCCAGCCGTACGACTACGACGAGTGGGCGGCGCTCGGCCTTCCCGAGTGGGGCTTCGACGCCTGCCTGCCCTATTTCAAGCGCCTCGAGGACGATCTCGACTTCGGCGAGCCGTGGCACGGCAAGGGCGGTCCGGTGCCGATCCGCCGCGCCCGGCGCGAGGAGCTCGTGCCGTGGCAGGCCGCGTTCGTCGACGGGTGCAGGGCGCTCGGCCACCCCGAG
Organism: Sorangium sp. So ce693; assembly: GCF_051521375.1. Lineage (NCBI taxonomy): Bacteria > Pseudomonadati > Myxococcota > Polyangiales > Polyangiaceae > Sorangium > Sorangium sp. So ce693. Next base: position 5,304,404 of record NZ_CP150347.1, on the reverse strand, counting down.
TGCGCGGACACCAACGATCCGCGCGCGCCCGGCGGCGTCGGGCCGCACGCGATGAACAAGATCGACGGACAGCGCATGAGCGCGGCGCGCTGCTACCTGACCGCCGAGGTGCGCCGGCGCGAGAACCTGCGGCTCCGGCCGCGCACGACGGTGCGGCGGGTGCTCGTGCGGAACCGCCGGGTCGAGGGGGTCGAGATCGAGACGGACGGGCGCGTCGAGGTCGTCGCGACGCGGAAGGTGGTGCTGAGCGCCGGCGCGATCGCGACGCCGGGGATCCTCCTGCGCAGCGGGATCGGGCCGCGGGCCGAGCTCGCGCGCCTCGGGGTCACGCTCGTGTCCGACGTGCCCGCCGTGGGGGCGCGGCTGCTCGACCATCCGGGGGCCGCCATCGGCCTGTGGCCGCGCCGCCGCGGCCTGATCGACGTCCTGCGCCAGCCGCTCGTCCAGACGATGCTCCGCTACACGTCGCGTGGCAGCTCGTACCCGAACGACATGATGCTCCAGCCGGGCTCGTTCTTCCCGCTGCACCCGCGCCTCACGATACCGGCGTTCGCGATCGCGTGCTGCATCGGCAAGCCGCGCGGCGTCGGCCGCATCGAGCACCTGAGCGCCGACCCGCACGCGCGGCCCCGCATCGTCTCGAATTTTCTCGTCGACCGCGACGACCTGTCGCGCGCGGTCGACGCGCTGGAGCTCGCGTACGAGATCGCCCGCACCGCGCCGATGCGCGAGCTCGGCTGGTTCGTCTGGCCGATGGAGCGCACGCTGAGGCGGCGCGAGGCGCTGGAGCGGTGGATCTACCGGAGCTGCGGCTCGGGCTACCACCCGTGCGGGACGGCCCCGATGGGGCCCGAGGGGGACGTCTCGGCGGCGGTCGATGGGCGCGGGCGGGTGCGCGGCGTCGAGGGCCTCGTCGTCGCGGACGCGAGCATCATGCCGACCATCCCGAGCGTGAACACGAACCTGACAGCGCTGATGATCGGCGAGCGGTTCGGCGAGTGGCTCCGCGACGGCGCGGTGTAGCAGCAACAGGCGCGCGCCTGGACGCGCTTTCGGCGTCGCCACCTCGCGCGCGCGGCGCTGGATGTGACGAAGGCGTTCCTGTATGACGACATCCACGACCCCTCGGCCCGCGGATGGTCGCAGGCTGAGATCGTTACCCCGGAGGTTCCATTGCCGTACCCCCCACACGTCATCCAACCCTTCAAGGACGAGCTCATCTCCATCGGTTTCCGAGATCTCCTGACTTCGGACGACGTCGACTCCTGGATGGCTGAAAAGACCGGTACGTCGCTGTTGGTCGTCAACGCAGTCAACGGCGTCGCGGCCGGGATGACGCGACCGGCTGTCCGTATGGCGCTTGAGGAGTCGACGATGAAGCCGAGTCGACTGGCGACGGTCTTTGCTGGGCAAGATCTCGACGCCACGGCAAAGGCCCGCGGCTATTTCGCCGACATACCGCAGTCCGAGCCCTCGATTGCCTTGTTCAAGGACGGCGAGTTGGTCTACTTCCTCCCTCGCCACCGCATGGAGCACCGCCTCGCCGACGACCTTGCGAAGGAATTGGCCGCCATCTTCGAGGAGCACTGCTCCTGAACGAGGCGAGGCCCCTATGTGCCGTAACGCAGCAGGATCGAGCCTACACGGCCACGATCCTGAACATCTCTACCGCCACGCCTGATCGCGGGAGGGGCTATCCGGCCGGCCAGATCTTCCACTTCTGCTGGGGAACGTTCGTCCATTGATACTGCTGGATCACGCCCTTATTCGCCGTGGACCCACCCCTGACGTCCAGCACCTTCCGGCTGTGTCTCGCGACGATGCGAAACCAGTGATTGCCAAGCGGGTCCAGACGGAACTGCTGTCTGTAATGCCAGCCCCACTCCCATAGGACGAGCTCGACCCCGTTGGACTGAGAGGCGGCGGTGACGTCCAGGACCATCGCGCGGGGCAGGCAATGCGCCGCGACGAACCTGAAGTGCCCTTGGCCCGTGTAGTTCAAAATGAACTGCTGGTGAGGTTGGTTGCTCCATACCCACTGATGGACCTCGGCTCCTCCCCAGGTGTTGCCGGCATCGATGGTGATGTCCATGTTGCTGTGCTGCGCGACGATCCGCATGGGCGTCCCGAGGGGGATCGTGGCGAACCTGAGGTAGAGATCCTGGATCCCCATGCCACGATCGGTTTCCCCATCGAAGCGGAAGCGTTGCTCTGTGTTGTTGAGCGACAAGAGGGCTGCCCTCGTCCACCCGAGGGTTCTGGTCGCCACGTGATCGTCCTCATTGTTGAAGAGCTTCAACAGCTCTGCCACAAGGGCCGAGACGATCGCGATGAGAGCAGCCCAGCCGGCCGCGTCCGTGTCCGGATCGCCCGCGAGCTCATTGGAGGCCTTCACGCACGCGTCGGCCACCTTGAACAGCGCGTTGGAGATTCCATCGAAGATCGCTCCTGCGTCTTTTTCCCAGCACTCGATGGTCATGGTGAGCCTTCCGTCGACCCGCCCGCAGAAGGCAAGATCTCCGAGAGCGAACCAGTCCCAGTCCCCATCGTCGCAGCTTCCGAACTCCCTGGACCTGAACTCCCATTTCTCACCGGTATCGCTCCCGGCGCCCATGGCCCAGAAGATCTCGTCGGAAGGTCCAAAAACCGTGTCGCCTGAACGTTTGATGGTCTGCATCTTGAACGGCTGGATGATGAAGGCCTCACTAGAGCTCAGGACCTCGCCGGACCCCGCCTCGGCAGGCGCGGGATCCGGCGCAGGCTTCGCCTTTGCTGCGCTGTTCATGAAACAGGTGACGCTGATGCCATACTCATTCTGGGCGGCGACGAACGCTTCGTCCGTCAAATCGATCCCCTGGTCCGGGGCCAGCTTGGCGACATCCACGATCCGCACGTTCGGCTGGGCCGCGACCTCTCTGGTCAGCGCGGGGAGAGAGTCTGCCAGGTTCTGCAGGGTGTAGGCCGTGTCGAGCGACAGCTCGGCGATCGTGTCGGGCAAGAACTCCCGCCTCCGGGAGCTTTGGGTCTCCTGGTACGCCTTGCCCCACGCCTTGACCTCCTGCCGGGAGATCCCGCACTCAAGGGCATCGACGAGGTCTTGCTCGAGGTCGCTGAGCTCGTGTCCCGCCTCGAGGCGCGCCGCGGCGTGGAGGGCCACGCCGAGGAGCGGGTTCGCCGCTCGGTTCTTCTGCAGCCTCCCGACCGACCTCGAGTTGGCGGTCGCGCCGCCCGACAAGTGGTCGCGGAGCTTCTTCACGCGCTCGGCCGCGCTATGGCCCAAGGGCTTCTCGGTCTTCGTCGTTGTGGTCATGACACACCATCTTTCGGGTTGATTTGTAGACTTTTCCGCGGCCCCGCCGGCCGCGGGGCGCTATCCTAGCGAACGGCCGGCGTAATGAACAGGGCCTTGGTCCGACGGGTCTCACGCCGGTAGCACTGCCGCATCCGGCATCTGACCCGTCGAGGATCCTCCGCAAATATCAACGTCAGGGGACGTGCAACCCAGAAACGAGTCGCTTGCTTCCAACTCGGTCAGCTCATGCGCTCCTTGCCATGCGGCGACTTCGGCGGCGAGGGAATTCATGCAATACTCGATGCCTCTGCGTAAATCGGCGAGCGTAGTCATCCGGCTCATGTCGATGCCGAGGGACACCATCGTCTGCGCCACGGTGGGCCGCGAGCACGCGATCCCAGACCTGGATGACGGGGCTGGAGAGTCCCGAATGGTTTCCTGCTGCCTCCGGGACTGCTCTACGGGGAAGAGCGCCTTGGGAACGTCGATGTGCTTGGTGGCTGTCAGGTTCCAGGATAAATCGACGACGCCGGTCACGTCGCCCTGCGGATCGCGCGCGGGGCAATACCAGGTCTCGAACTCGACATGATGAACCATCGATATCGACTGATTGAACTCACCGACGAAAGCCCGCTTCAGCGACACGTCCTCCCCAAAGAGCTCGAACAAGTTTTTTCCCGACAAGCTCCCCTCGCTTCATCCCCATCGTCTCCACGGCGACGCCGTCTTGGAACGTATACGTCCCGCGGCTGTCCAGGGCGAAGACTGCGAGTGGCACAGAGCGCAGGAGAGGCTGCAGAATACTGAGCTGCAGTTCCGCCGAGCCGGTCGGCGGTGCGTTCGGCGCCGCCCGCAATGATGCGAGTACTGACCTGCGATCCGAGGACGGCTGAATTCGCCATGAGAACAGGCCCGTCGCGTGCTGGAGCTGACCATCGCATGCGACAGGCGCAGCACTCTCGAGAACGCGCCGCCACGCTTCGTTGAAGGCGCCTCGGTCGTCGGGATGGACGACGCTCGCGAGGGGCGTACCCTCGACGGCGATGGGCCCAAGGATCCTTCGCGCCTCGCGGCTCCAGCGCCCCTGCGTTGTCGGTGATGATTACGGCATCCGACGACAGCGCGAGTACATCCTGAAGAAGATCCATTCGCCCACTATATTGGCTTAACATGAAAAGCACGAGAGATTGCTTCCACTCGCGCGTGAGTGTGTCCAGGGCGAATAAGCGGCGATTGGCCGATGACGCGTCTACGTTGCCCGGCGTCATCGAGCCGTCGTCGTGTCCTCACGCACATGAAGAATGCGCTCCTGCTCACCGGCGATCATCGACGCTTCAGCCATTTGATTTTTCTTGATGCGCATACGCATATATGCATTCGCGCTGGCAAGCACGAACGCAACCCCACGCAAGATGCGTCACTCCTTCAGGCCCGACGCATCTCCGGAAATGGAAGCGAGAGCTGCCCGAGCGGCGCCCTCTTGCGGTAGCCGCTCCGCGGACCGCGTTCCGAAGCATGCTTGTGGAAGGCGGCCCCGTGGGTAGAGTCGCGGTGCGATGACGAAGCGGCTGAGCGGGGAGGAGGGAGTCGAAGTCCCGAGCCTGACGACGGCGGTGCTGAAGCTGTCTGCGCCGCACGTCGCGTGGCCAGGCCGCGTGGACGCCCCCGCCCGCACGACGGGGCGCCCGCGTCGCGCGGCCGGGAAGGAGGAGCGCTCGGGAGCGGCCGAGGCCGCCGGCGTGCGGCGCCGCAAGCGCGCTGCCCAGCCGTCCGCGGAACGGAGCGCACGCTGAGGCGGCGGGAGGCGCTGGAGCGGTGGATCACCCGGAGCTGCGGCTCGGGCTACCACCCGTGCGGGACGGCCCCGATGGGGCCCGAGGGGGACGTCTCGGCGGCGGTCGACGGGCGCGGGCGGGTCCGCGGCGTCGAGGGCCTTGTCGTCGCGGACGTGAGCATCATGCCGACCATCCCGAGCGTGAACACGAACCTGACGGCGCTGATGATCGGCGAGTGGCTCCGCGACGGCGCCGTGTAGCCGCCGCCCGGCTGCGAGAGACCCCCTCGCCGGCCGCGACCACCCAGAGCAGGTGCCTGCGGCGGCAGGACCGGGTCGCCTGCCTCGTCGAAGCACGACTCCTAGAGGACCGATCAGGTTGATTTTGTGATAATTCTGGTCGCTTCGATGGAAGGCTCGACGGTCTCGTCGGGCCATGATCTCGTCCGCGTCCGGAGGTGCACGGATGGAACGATGGTCGCCGCCCGTGGAGCTGTCGCGGCAAGAGCAGGCGCTGATGAAGCGGCTGACGCGCGTGAGAGCACTGTTCGGCTTTCTCAGGCAGCACCGGCACGAGCTGTTCGATGAGACGTTCCAGGAGCAGCTGGAGGGCATGTACCGGACGACGGGGGCAGGCGAGCCGCCGCATCCACCGGCGCTGATGTGCATGGTCACGCTGCTCCAAGGCTACGTCGGCGCATCGGATGCCGAGGCGGTGGAGTTGTCCGTCGTCGACCTGCGCTGGCAGATGGTGCTCGGGTGCCTGGGTGCGGCGACGCCCCCGTTCTCGCAGGGCGCCCTGCAGGCGTTCCGAGAGAGGATGGTCGCGCACGAGATGGACCGGATGCTGCTGGAGAGGACCGTGGCGCTTGTTCGGTCCGGCGCGATGACGGAGGGCGAGAGGCGTGCGGTGTCCAAGGCGCTGCGCGTGGCGATCGATAGCCGCCCTTTAGCGGGGGCCGGGCGGGTTGAGGACACGATCAACCTGCTCGGCCATGCTGCACGCAACATAGTCCGCGTCGTGTCGAAGATCACGGAGCGTCCGCCCGAGGAGATCTGCCGCAAGGCGGGTATCCCGCTGCTTCTGGCTCCCAGCATCAAGGCCGGGCTCGACCTGGACTGGAGCGACCCGAAACAGAAGGCGGCAGCGATTCAGATCCTGGAGCGGCAGGTCTCGTCGCTGCAGCAGTGGGTCGACCGCCACCTGGACGACGTCGTCGAGCAGCCGCTTCGCACCTATCTGGAGGCGGTCACACAGGTTCGAGACCAGGACCTGGAAACAGCCGAGGATGGGACCGTTCGCATCCGGCAAGGCGTTGCACCTGACCGCCGTGTCTCCATTGAAGACGCCGAGATGCGCCACGGTCGCAAGAGCCGCTCGAAGCGCTTCGACGGCTACAAGGAGCACATCGCACGCGACCTTGACCTTCCCGTTATTGTCGCCTGCGCGGTCACGCCAGCGAATCGGCCCGAAGAAGAGGGTGCCGCGCCGATCGCCGAGGACGTCCAGCATCAGCGGCTGCGCCTCGTCGAGCTGCACATCGATCGCGCCTACGTCCACAGTCCCGTCGTTGACGACGTGATCCGCGCTGGCGGCCAGGTGTTCTCGAAGCCTTGGGGCCAGCGGGCTCGCAGCCCCGATCTATTCAGCAAGCGCGACTTCAAGATCAACCTGCGCGCCAAGACAATCACGTGTCCAGCGGGACAGATCGAGGTGTTCGAACCGGGCGATACTGTCGAGTTTGACCCTGAGGAGTGTGGCGCGTGCCCCCTCCGAGCCAAGTGCACGCAAGCTGCCTCGGGGCGAGGGCGGACCGTGTCCATCGCCGAGGATGAAGCTCTGCAGGGCAAGTTCCGGAAGTTGCAGCAGACCGGGCCAGGACGCGCCGTGCTCCGGCAGCGGACAGCTGTGGAGCATGCGCTCGCCCATATCGCGGCGCGGAAAGGACACTGCGCGCGCTACATCGGCGCCAGGAGAAATCTGTTCGACCTCCGGCGCACCGCAGCCATCCAGAATCTTGAGGCGGCCCAGCGGCTGATCCGGGAGGCTGCATAACATGTCGAAATTAGACGATTTTCAACATGTTCGGCGTTCTAGAAGGGGGAGGGCAGCAGGGGCACGGACCATTCATCGTCCTCCTGACTAACTTTGCGCGGACCGAGCGCTATGCCGACGTCATTCGCCGGAGTGTCGCGGTCTGATGCTCGGTTGACCGGGGCCGACAGTGAGGACGATGATCGCCAAGAGTTTGCGCGCGCTCAGGCTGCTCCTGGCTGTCAGCCTGCTTGCCATTGCCGTCATCGCCCTGCAGCACCTGGTCCGCCCGACGGTGGCGGCCGAGGTCGTCGCGAGCCTCCGCCTCGTGCCCGGCCGACGGGTCGCGCTTGCCGCCCTCGTCACGGCGGTGAACTACGCGGTCTTCAGCGGATACGAATGGCTGGCGGTCCGCTATGCAGGGGAGCGGCTCTCCTTCAGGCGGGCGGCGTTCGCTTCCTTCGTCGCGTATGGGATCAGCCAGAGCCTGGGCATGTCGCCCTTGACCGGCGGTGCTGTGCGATGGCGCCTTTACTCCGGTTGGGGAGTCTCGCCATGGGCGGTGGCCAGGATTGTTGCCTTCAACCTCCTGTCCTACTGGATGGACATGGCCGTTCTGGCGGGGCTGCTGTCTCTCGCTGTGCCCGTCACCCGGTTCTCGGTGGTCTCGGTGTGGCAGCGGGTCATCGGGGGAGTCCTCCTCGTGCTCGTCGCCGTCTACGTGGGGCTCTGCGCGCGAGGACGCCCGCTGCGCCTACGGAGCCTCACGCTAGCGCCGCCCGCGCCCCGGTTCGCCCTGGCTGGGATCGCGTTCGGCGTCATCGACTGGGCTCTGGCTGGCTCGGTCCTCGCCGCGATGGCCGGCGATGTGCTTCCGATCTCGATTCCGCGCCTCCTCACTGCCTTTCTGCTCGCGCAGCTCGCGGGCATCGCGAGCCAGGTGCCAGGGGGCATCGGCATCTTCGAATCGGTCTCGCTGCTGCTCCTCACGCGTTCAGGCGCTGCGTCCGCCCCCGCCCTCGCGGGGCGGCTGATCGCCTACCGAGCTCTCTACTACCTCGTGCCGCTCGCGCTCGCGCTGCTCGCGTGGCTCCTGCGCGAGCTGCAGGAGCGCGGCCGCGCTCTCTCCAGGATGGCCGTCGCCGGCCTGCAGGTCTTGTGGGACTTTTCCCCGTCGATCTCCGCGGCAGGCACGTTCCTCGCGGGAGCCGCGCTCGTCCTGACGAACGCCTATCCCGGCGGCGCCGCCTTCGGCCGGCTCAGCCGCTTCATCCCCGACACCCTTCTCGAGCTCTCGCGCCTGCTCGGGAGCGTTGCGGGAGCGGCGCTCCTGTTCCTCGCTCGGGGCATCCGGCGCCGGCTGGCCGGGGCCTTCCATTTGACCGTCGCCCTGCTCGTGGTGGTGACTCTCCTCGGCGCCGCCCGGGGACACCCGCCCTGGCACGCGACCGGCGTAGCCTGTCTGCTCGCCCTCCTCGTGCCCTTGCGGGCCCGCTTCTACCGGCGGTCGTCGCTGTTCGACGACGTCTTCTCCCCGGCCTGGAGCGCGGCGATCTCGCTGGTGATCATCGGCGGTGTGAGCCTCACCGCCTTCTCTCGGCGTCACGCCGCCTACTCGGCCCAAACACTCTGGCAGTTCCTGACCGCCAGCGACGCCCCTCGGGCGCTCAGGGCGTCGGTGGCCGCTCTGGCGACCGCGATGCTCCTCGCCTGGGCGAAGCTCATGCGACCACCTCCCGTCCGGGCACGCGCGGCGAGCCCGAGCGATCTCGCGCGCGCCGAACGGCTCGTCGGCGCCGCTCGAGATACCCTCGCCTGCCTGGCGCGCCTCGGGGACAAGTCGCTTCTCTTCAGCGAGAGCGGCAAGTCCTTCTTGATGTTCAGCGTCCAGCGGCGCAGCTGGATCTGCCTTGGCGATCCGATCGGGCCAGGCGACGAAGCGGCGGAGCTGCTCCGGCGCTTCCGGGAGCTCTGCGACGAGTACGACGGCTGGCCGGTCTTCTACCAGGTCCGGCCAGAATGGCTCTTCCGCTACGTCGATCTGGGCCTTCGCCTCGTCAAGATCGGGGAGACGGCGCGGGTGGATCTCGGCGCCTTCTCGCTGGAGGGTCATGAACACAAGGCGCTCCGCCAGATCCAGCGCAAGTTCGATCGCCCGCCTTACCGGTTCGAGCTGGTCGCCCCGGCGGACGTCCCGCCGATCCTCCCCGCGCTGAAGGCGACCTCTGATCTGTGGCTCCGCGCCAAGGAAACGCGCGAGAAGCGCTTCTCGAACGGCTATTTCAGCCCGAGCTACCTCGAGCGCTCACCCATCGCGCTTCTCCGCGACGAGAGCCACATCCTCGCCTTCTGCAATGTCCTGATGGTCGCCGAGGAGCTGTCCATCGACCTCATGAGACACCGGCCCGATTCGCCGCGCGGGGTGATGGATTACATGCTTCTACAGCTGCTGCTCTGGGGGCAGCGGGAAGGCTACCGCTGGTTCGACTTTGGAGTCGCGCCCCTGTCCGGCTTCGAGCAGCACCGGGGCGCGCCCGCGTGGACCCGCATCGCGCACATCTTGTTCGAGACCGAGAGACCCTACCACTTCAAGGGACTGCGAGCGTACAAGGAGAAATTTGGACCCGTCTGGTCTCCCCGCTATCTCGCCTATCCGCCGGGGCTGAATCTCCCTCAGGTGATCTCGGACCTCATCGTGCTCCAGTCCGGGGGCATCAAGGGGGTGCTAGGCCGCTGAGCCGCTTCGAGCGGCCCCTGCTCCGAGACTTTGTCGTGGCGGCGCTGGGGGAGAGCCGAGCGCGGGAGCGGGCCGCCCGTTCGGCCGGGTCAAGGTGTCACTGGATCGCCTCCAGCGCGTGCAAGGTGTATCGTTCTGGTCCTGCCCGTGACGCCGGGCGGAAGGCGAAGGGCGCCTCCGCCATCACGCGGCTCGCCGCGAGGCCGGCGCAATGGCGGCGCATGGATCCGCGAGGCAACTGGAAAGGTTGAGTCGTCGGATGGCGCTCCAGATTGAAAGCGAGGTCGTACGGGAGCCACATCATGAGATATGCGGCTCGGGATGCGCCCCGCCGCTCCCTGCTGCTGAATGCTCAACCGCGAAGGGCGCGACTCACCCCCCGTGAACGATCGCGGCGATTCTGCCGAGATCGATGGCGGAGCGTCCATCCGCCGTCACCGTCCATCGCGTCAGGCGAAATTGCAACCGTGAAGGTTGCGTCCGCGTGCTCATCTTGCCGTTCGTGGACAGCTCGCTGCCGTTTCTGGACAGGCGAATGGTCACGAGGCCCCCTGGCGACGGCGAATCTCGCTCCTCGTCCCAATTGCGTTCGCGAGAATCCGGAGGCGCGCATGGAGGGAATGCAGCTTGACGTGCCCGGATGTTTCTTCTAGTAACCGCCGCCGAAAGGCTCGAATTCGCACGGAGATGTTCAGAATGATGAAGGCGTTCATTAGGCCCGTATCGCTCGCTCTGCTCGCGGGCGGCTCGCTCGGCTGCGAGCCCAGCACCGCGAACGACCGCAGCCAGAACGACGTCGGCGGCGGCGGGAGCAGCGGCGCGTGCACCCCCGAGGACGACGGCAACCCCTGCACGGAGGACGTCTGCGAGGGCGGCGTGCCCACGCACGAGCCCACGGTGACGGGGACCGCCTTGCCCGATCAGGTGACCGGCGATTGCCGGCAGGCCGTGTGTGACGGCAATGGCGCCGTGACCCAGCAGAACGACGACGCCGACCTGCCCGACGACATGAACGCCTGTACCGACGACGTGTGCAGCGCGGGCGCGCCGTCGAACCCCCCGATTGCGGCGGGCGCCGCCTGCGGCCAGGGCCTCGTGTGTGACGGCAACGGCATGTGCGTCGGCTGCAACACGCCGGCCGACTGCGCGGGCACCGATGACGCGTGCAAGGCGCGCACGTGCGAGGCCGGCGTGTGCGGCGTGAGCTTCACTCCCGCGAACACGCCCGCGGGCATGCAGACCCCCGGCGATTGCAGCGCGATCGTGTGCGACGGCAACGGCGACACCACGACCATCGCCGACGACGCCGACCTTCCGCCCGACGACGCCGACCCCTGCAAGGTGCCCGCGTGCAGCGCCGGTCAGCCGGCCGTCGCCGACGCGCCGGACGGCACCGCCTGCGCGGACGGCGACGCGTGCACGCAGACGGACGCCTGCCAGGCCGGCGTGTGCGTCGGCGGGGACGTCGGCACGACCTTCGTCATGGGGTCCGTGGCCGTGGATGTCGAGGTCGCGGACCTGGATGGAGACGGCAAGCTCGATCTGATCACCGTCGAGAACGCAGGGAGCGGCAACGTCAGCGTGCGCCTCGGCCTGGGCGACGGCACGTTCGGCCCGCTGGTCAATTACGCCGCCGCGAGCAGCAACAGCGGCGTCACCGCAGCGGACCTGAACGGCGACGGCAAGCCGGACATCGCGCTCGTCTCCTCCCTGACCAAGAACGTGCACGTGCTGCTGAACCAGGGCGACGGCACCCTTGCCGCCGCCGTGGGTTACCCGACGAACGCGGGCCCGTATGACATCGCGGCCGCGGACGTGAACGGCGACGGCGCGGTCGATCTCGCCGTCGCGTATTTGGGCAACAACAACGTGAGCGTGTTGCTCAACCGGGGCGACGGCACGTTCGCGGCCAAGGTCGACTACCCGGTGACGAGCGGGATCGGCGCCGCCGTGCTCAGGGCCGGGGACCTCAACGGCGACGGCAAACCCGACCTCGTGTTCTCGCGCGGCAGCACGGCCAACGTCCTCCTCAACCAGGGCGACGGCACGTTCGGCGCCGCGACGTCCTACCCCGTGGGCGACCCGGCCATCCGCGCCCTGGACATCGCCGATCTGAACAATGACGGGAGCATCGATCTCGCGGCGGCCTACAGCAACGGGAGCACCTCCGGCGTGAGCGTGCTGCTGAACCAGGGCGACGGCAGCTTCGCCGCCGCGGTCAACCATGCCGTGACCCCGATCGCCAACGGCATCGCGGCCGGTGACATCGACGGCGACGGCGACGCGGACCTCGCCGTCGCCAGCTCGAACTCCAACGTCGTGTCGGTGCTCCTCAACGCGGGGGACGCGAGCTTCGGCGCGCCGACCACGTACTCCATGCCAGGCGGCGTCTACCGCATGACGGCGGGCGATCTGAACGCGGACGGCCGGTCGGACTTCCTCGTCGCGAACGGCGCCGTGCGGGTGTACCTCTCGACCTGCATGCCCTGACGCGCCGCGCCCGCACCCGCGGGCGCTTCCAATCCCAGCTTCACCACCATGGCCATCACGGCGCCAGCTCTCACAGGCTGCTCTCCGCGCGATGCTGTTGCTCCTGGGTGCCAGCGCTCGTGAACGTTCACGGCCGGCGTCGCGGCTGGAGGCGCGGAAGGCCCGCGGCCGCGCGCCCCGCGGACAGGGTCTCGGAGGGGCTCTCGCCGAACCGGCGCCTGTATTCAACGCTGAACCGCCCCGGGTGACCGAGCCCGAGCGCGGCCGCGACGCCCGCGACCGACGCACCGGCCGAGGGCTCGGCCAGATGGCGGCGCGCGAGCTCGAACCGGCGCCGACGCAGGAAATCCATCGGGGGCACTCCCCGGCACGCCACGAAGGCTGCCCGCAGGGACCGCTCCGGCACGCCCGCCGCGGCGACGATGTCGGCCAGGGTGATGGGCTCCGCGGCGTGCGCGGCCATGTATTCTTCCGCCTTGCGGACGCACGCCGGGGCCACGCGCGGCTGCGGCGCATCGAGGATCGCCGATTGGCTGTGACGGGCGTGCACCAGGAGGCTCGTGAAGAGCGCGCCGCGCAGCGCCGTGAGCAGCACCGGCGAGGCCCATGCCTGCTCGATCTGGCGGCGGAAGAGCTGCGCGATCTCGTGCACCGTGCGGCCCGGTCCGTTCTCGAGGTCGAGCGCCACATCGAAGCAGATCGGGCCGCGCAGCGCAGCGCCCGTGAGCGCGGTGAAATGGGCGTCGAGCGCTCCGCGATCGATCACGAGGGTCCGCCCGTGAAACTCCGCGTCGATATCGAGAACGCAAGATCGCCCTGGTGAGAAGAGCGCGCCCCGCCGGTCCGGCACGACGCGGAACGTCTCGCCCGCGTGGTGACCGGCGCTCTCTCCTCCGGCCGAGAGAGACAGGATGTAGTGCTTCCCGATGTCCGGCAGGGAGGCCTGCCCTCCGCCGGTCCAGTCGCCCATCACGACACGGGTCGCGCCGAAGGAGACGACCTCCAGCGCACAGCCGAAAGGTGTACCGCGCGTGGGCTCGAGGGTCGCCTCCGCGTAAACGCGGCTGAAGACCTCCCGGGCCTCGCAGACGTCGCGGGTGCGCACGAGCTGGGCCCGCGCGATCCCCGCCCCCGGCGCCTGCTCGGCGCGCGATGGCCCTTCACCCCGATAGCTCGTCCGGACAAAACGAAGCCCATCCCCCGGCATGAGCCAAGGGAGCGTGAATGTCTCGAGGATGTCAAGCCTTTATGAGCCAACCAGGTAGGACCGGCCGCGCGCGCCTACGCACCCGGGACGCTCATCGCTTTCTGCCCATCGAAATGCAGCAAGTTCGAGAGGCCAGTATAGATAATGAGCACACGAACTCTCACCCTTGCAGCTTCCTCGATCACGCCCGCCCGACCGATAAGCAGGCGACCGTGACAGCAATCCACGAACAATCGGAGAAAGGAGGGAGCGGGCGACGAGGCGGATCGAGGTGAGGAGGAGGTCCACGGTCATGGCGGCGTCGTGCTCGGCACGTCGGCCTCACGCGGCCAGCGGCGGCCGTGCGAGGATGTGCGGCGTGACCACAACGCCGCAGAAGCCGCGCAAGGATCCGCGCCAGGAGCGCTCGCGCAGCACGGTCGACGCCATCCTCGAGGCCGCCGGTCAGCTGATCGAGCGCGAAGAGGAGGCGAAGCAGGGCCGTGTATCGACCACGCACATCGCCGAGCGCGCCGGCGTCAGCGTGGGCTCGCTGTATCAGTACTTCCCCAACCGCGAGGCGCTGGTCGCGGCGCTCCTGCGCCGCTTCGTGCAAAAACGCTTCGCCGAGATCCGCCGGGTGCTCGACGAGGTCGAGCCGCTCCCGCTGGAGGCGGCGTTGCACCGGCTGGCCGGCCGGCTGATCGAGCTCGAGCTGGCCCACGCGCGCGTGATGAGGGCGCTCATGAAGTGGTTCGTGCGGGTGGGCGACTTCGATCTGATCGCCGACGCCGACCGCGAGGCCGAGGCCGCGCTGGCCGAGCTCCTGGTGCGCATCCGGCCGAAGACCCGCGCGGTGGATCCGCAGCTCGGCGGCTTCTTCCTGTTCCACGCAATGCGAAACACCCTGGGCATGGCGGCCTTCCGCGAGGACGACATGCTGCGCGCGCCGGCCGCGCAGGCCGAGCTCACCCGGCTTTTGTACGGCTATTTACGGCCGGACTGACGGCCGCCGGCGCGCGCGGGCGCGGCGCCGGGAATGCGAATGGGCGGCGCCGGTCGCGCTGCCTAGATCGAGGCGCATGCGTTCCTTCCAATGGGTCACGCGCGCCGAGCCACACCGGGCGCGCCGGCGCCGCATCCTGCGCGAGCACCCCGAGATCCGCGCGCTGTTCGGCTACGACCGGCGCACCATCGCGGTCACGCTGGCGGTGGTGCTCGCGCAGTTCGCCGTCGCCTGGTCGCTCGGCGTGCTCGCCGCGCCCTGGTGGGTGGTCACGCTGGCGGCGGCGACGTTCGGCGCGGTGCTCTCGCACTGGTGCGCGATGGCCATCCACGAAGCGGCGCACGATCTGGCCGCTCGCCGCGCGCGCTCGAACAAGCTGCTGGCGCTGTTCGCCAACCTGCCGATGGTGCTGCCGGCGGCGATGAGCTTCCGCCGTTACCACCTCGCGCACCACGCGCTGCTCGGCGTGGCCGGCGAGGACACCGATCTGCCGCGCTCGCTCGAGGTGCGGCTGATCGGCACCGGCCGCGTGCGCAAGTTCCTGTGGCTGTTCTTCTACTTCGTGGCCTACCTGGGCCGCGCCGCGCGCTTCGCCAAGCTGCCGAACCGCGACGAGTGGATCAACCTGGCCATCCAGCTGCCCGCCGCGTGGCTCTCGTGGCGCCTGCTCGGCGCGCCCGGCTTCGCCTACTTGCTGCTGTCGACCTTGATCGGCCACAGCCTGCACCCGGTGGCCGCCCACTTCGTGCACGAGCACTACGTGTACGCGCCCGACCAGGAGACCTACAGCTACTACGGGCCGCTCAACCACGTGACGTTCAACGTGGGTTACCACGTCGAGCACCACGACTTCATGAACGTGCCCGGCTGGCGCCTGCCCGCGCTGCACCGCATCGCCAAGCGCCACTACGACACGCTGGTCTCGCACCGCTCGTGGACCTGGGTGCTCTGGCACTTCATCACGGATCCATCCCTGGGCCCGCACGCCCGCATCGTGCGCTCCCGCGCCGTCCATGATGGCGCCATGAGGCGGTCGATCCAGGTCGGCGCCAGCGATGTGTAGCCGCCGCCCGGAGGCGATAGACCCGCCGCTGTCGGCGGGACGACCTCAGGACGGGCTGGACAAGGGGCAGGAGGCGCCGCCCGCGGGAGCGCTCAAGGCGCCGTTGCGCAGCCGCGACCTCGGAAGACGACCAGACCGCCGAGCTGGACACCCACGACGTCAGGGCACCCATTGCAGTCAAAATCGGTGATGCCGACGCCGAAACCGTCGATGTCCTCGAACGTGCCGGGGAATGGCGCTGGCTGGGCCTCGAACGTGCCCTCCGGCGTCTGGAGGAACGACCACATCTCGGCGGTGTTTCGGCTGACCGCGACGAGATCGCTCCGCCCATCGAGGTTCAGATCGGCGATCTGAAGGCCCCCGGAGACGAAGTACTGGTGATCATCGATGGTGAGCAGCGGCTGCGGCGCCGTCAGGTGGCCGAGATCGTCTTGCAGCAGGATCCAGACCCGCATCGGCCCGTCGGTGTACTCGTGCGTGACGGCGGCGACGTCCTGGCGTCCGTCGTTGTTCACGTCGCCCACCGCGACCGAGACGAACGAGACACCTGAGCTCGGCGGCGTGGTCTCGAAGAATACCTGCTGTCCGGACGTGTCGAAACCGCGCTCGACGTCGAGCGGAAAGACAGCGATGCCCGCGCCCACGCCGCTCATCGCGATCACCGCGTCGGGGTACCCGTCCCCGGTCACGTCGCCGGTGACGATGCCGGACATGAACACGCCGGCCGGCTGCTCGTGTGTCAGCTCGAAGCCGCCGCCGCCGTCGCCCCGGTAGATGAGGATCTTGCTGTTGTACCCGAGCCCGACGATGTCGAGGACGCCATCCCCGTCATGGTCCACGGCGGTCGGGGAGAACGTGGTTGGCCCGGCGATCGTCCTCGGGGGGTCGAAGGCGCCGCCGCCCTGGTTGTGGAGGAAGACGAGCCCTCCCTGCTGCGCGACGACGACGTCGAGCACGCCGTCGTCGTCCGCGTCGAGCAGCAACGTGTCTTCGACCGAGTTGGCCGGCGTGGAAGGGGTGTAGATGACTTCGCCGTTCAGCTCCCGCACCCGCGGATGCGTCTGCAAGTACAGGGCTTTGCGATCCGTGCTCACGAAGTCGAAGCGCCTGTCCCCGTCGATGTCGCCCAGCGACAGCTGACCCATGTACACGCCCGAGGACTCCGCGGGATAGAGGAGGCCGGGTTTCAGGTAGTAGCCGCTGCCGTCGCTCGGCTCCTCGCCAGGGAACGGGCCCGCGCATCGATCGCCCGCGCCGCCGCCGTTCGGCACATGGGCGCCGCCGCCGTTCGGCACATCGACGAGGCGCTCGGCCGTCCCCGGCCGGGCAACGGGCCTGTCCGCCGAGCCGACGTCAGCCTCCTCGTCGTCCTGCGGCGGATCGACCTGCGGCGGATCGAGCGAGTCGCTCTGGGAAGATGGCTCGGGAACGACAACAGAGCTCTCGCACCCCGAGCTGAATCCGACAAGCAAACAACAAGCTACCCACATGCTTCCGCTGCCGCGTCGCGCACACCTCATAGGTTACCTCCGCAAGACAAGTGAACCCCACGAACCTGAACGTCTCCAGGACACGCCCGTCCCCCCACGCCCTCAGCGGCTCGGCGACTACGATGCCGTGAACGGGCTATGCATTCATTGGAGAAGGAAAATCGCAGCGCGTCATCAGGGACGCGGCCGCGCGTTCTTGCCCGGAGCCGCTGTTCGGCGTCCGGAGCGCTCACGCCGCGCCGCGGGGGCGTTCCTCCCATGGAGGCCGGGACCTCCAGCTGAAGGCTGGCCGCGTGCACGTGGAAGTGGCTCTACTATGGCCCGGCCACCCGGAGCGCCCTCCGCAAGCGGCGCGAGCGCGCGGCCGAGGCCTCGACGGAGGGGCGCGAGCGCGCGGCCTGGTCGCCCAGCGTGTTGCTCGACCGCGAGATGCTGCTCCGCTCGTACCTGCCGTATGCCCTCGTGCACTTCGTCCTCCTGCCGCTCGCGTTCCTGCCGCTCGGCCGCGGGGCAGCGCTCGGCGTGCTCGTCAACAGCGTGGTGGCGGAGCTCCTGTCGAACCTGCACAGCTTCGCGGTGATCGCGCCGACCCACACCGGCCTGGATATCCCCATCTTCGAGGGCGCCGCGCGCAGCCGCGAGGAGTATTACGTCCGGCAGATCGTCGGCTCGGTGAACTACGAGAGCCCCGGCAGCGCCGCCGACGTCCTGCACGGCTACATGGGGTATCAGATCGAGCATCACCTCTGGCCGGACCTGCCGCTCCGGCAATACCCCGAGGTCGCGAGGGAGGTCGAGGCGCTGTGCCGCGAGGTCGGGCTCCCGTACCGCAGGGACTCCGTCTGGAGGCGGATCACCGAGATGGTCCGCGCGGTGATCTGCGACGAGGAGGTGCAGGCCGCGCGCGTCGCGATCTCCGACGCCGGCGCGCGCCGCGCCGGGCGGAAGGACGGCGGTGGCCTTGAGCTCGCTGCCTTGCACGGATAGGCTCCGAGGATCATCGATCTCGGGCTCGCGCGGACGTCACGGGCGTCACGGACGTCGGATTCAGGAACAGGGAGAGAGGGAGTCATGACGACGAATCAGGAACGACAGCTGGTGGTGACGTGGCAAGATCCTGCGCCGGCCGTGGAGAGGGTGAGATCGATGTCCGGCCTCGCCTACCTCACAGCCATGATGAACGGCGAGCTGCCGATGGCGCCCATCGCGAGCCTCCTCGGGCTGCGGGTCGCGGCGGTGGAGGCCGGCCGGGTCGTCATCTCCGGATCTCCCGGCGAGCAGCACCACAATCCGATCGCGATGGTCCACGGCGGCTATCTGAGCACGATGCTCGACTCCGCGATGGGCTGCGCCGTGCACGCGTCGCTGGAGGCGGGGGTCGGCTACACGACCGTCTCGCTCCAGGTCAGCTTCGTGAAGGCCCCGCGCGCCGGCGGGCCCGAGCTCATCGCCGAGGGCCGGGTCGTCCACCTCGGCAAGCGCCACGCGACCGCCGACGGGACGCTGCGCGACGCCGACGGCACCCTCTACGCCCACGCCACCACGACGTGCCTGATCCTGCGGTGAGCGCCGCCCGCGATGCCCGCAGCGCACGAAGGCGGGAGAGACGGAGAGATAGAGAGACAGAGAGACGGAGAGCGTGGCGGATCGCGGGGCCTGCCCCTGTCAGACGCTCCTCGTCTGCGACGTCCTCCCGGGACGCGGGACTCGGCACCTCGTCCCGCAGGAAGCGGAATCCTGGAGCGACAAACGGGTTGAAGTCTCACGCAAACAGCGAGAAGCCGAAACCCCAAAAGACGCCAGATTCTTGTTGTTTTCTTGGCGTCTTCTGGCGTCTTGGCGGTTCATTCCTCTGGTTTCCAAGCTGATCGGTGTTCCAGGAGCACCGAGGAATCCCAGCCGATCGCAGAGAATCGCTGTGCGCTCCTTGCCCTCTGTGCTCACTGCACCTCCCTGGCCGGATGCCGGGCGCTCGATCGACGGGGGCGAAAGGCATGTCCCGGAGGAGGCCCGTGGCTTGCTCTCTCCAGCGCAGGTGCGGTCGATGGCACCGGGAGGGGCGCATGTGGACTTCGAAGACGGGGAGAACCAGCGGTAGGTCAACAAGGGGGAAAGGCGTCGTCCAAGGGCTCGCCGGGCTTCTCGGGATCGGCCTCTGTCTCGGCGTCTCCAGCGCTTCCGCCGCTGGCACGACCCAGGCCGTCTCGCCTCAGACCCCGGCGCAGGGTCGTGCCGCGCCGCCGCAGCGGGCCGCGACCGTCACGCAGCGCGCCCCGCAGCGGGCCGCGAGCGCCACCTACGTCGCGAACCCGCGGAGGGCGCGCTGGATCATCGCGGGCGCGTCGACCCTGGGCGGCTTCTGGGCCGCGTCGGCCGTCCGCGGCGCCGCCCTCTCCCTCGGACAGCCGGAGGTGCGGATCCGGCTGGTGCCGCAGTGCTCCCAGGGCGCCTGCTTCCTCGTCCGGCGCCTCGAACGCACCTCGGCCAACCCCGCCTCGCTGCTGATCCCCCTCGCGGGTCCGTGGATCCACCTCGGCACGGGGCGGCCGACGGCGGCCAGCGCGGTCGGCCTCTCCCTCCTCGGCGCAGGGCAAGCCGTCGGCCTGGGGATGCTGCTCGGCGGCGTCGCCATGCCTCGGCAGCTGCGCGTGCCGCTGCAGCGCGGCCAGGTCCTCCAGGTGGGCGCAGCGCCGCTCGTCACCCCCGGCGGGCTCGGGCTCTCGATCAGCGGATCGATGTAGGCGCGGCCGTCACCGGGCGAGACCCAGGATCACCCCCACGCGCAGCCGCTCCTCGGGCGTGAACGAGCGCTCGAGGAGCGCCTCCTCGGCGGAGCGCCGCGCGTCGGGATCGGCCACCGTCGCCTCGATGTCGGCGCGCGCGCCGGTGAAGGCGTCGAGGCGCTGCCGCCAGGCCGCCCGCTGCCGATCGAGCTCCGCGAGCCGGTCCGCGGCCTCGGGGCCCACCGTCGCGACCCGGTGCGCGTGCATCTCCTCGTCCGAGGCGCCCGCGTCCCGGAGCGCCTGCTCCTCGGCCTGCTGCGCGAGCGGGCGCGTCGCCGCCTCGCGCGCCTCGCGGACGGGCTCCGGGAGCGCCGCCTCGACGTCGGCGATCCGCGCGTCGCGCTCCTCCGGCGAGAGGGCCTCGTCCGCGAGGATGCGGGACTCCTCGATCGCCGCCTCGATCTCCCGCTCCTCGTCGCCGAACAGCCGCTCCGCGGCCTCCTCGCCGAACCATGCGCGCCGGGTCTCGCGCAGCGCGGCGAGGCGCGCCGCCGGATCGGCCTCCTGCTCCACGCGCGCGCCGGCGGCCGCCTCGCGGTAGCCGAGGTACCGGTCGAGGAGCGCGATCGCCTGCTCCGCGGCGGGCCCCGCGGCCCGCTCGCGGATCGCCGCGACGATGCGGCCCCTGATCGCCGGCGCCGGCTCCTCGCCGGTGGCGCTGAGGAAGTAGTCGAACAGCCCGAGCAACTCCGGGCCGACGACCAGATCGCCGCGCTCGTCGACGGTCACCGCGCCGTCGACGTCGGTGCCGCGGAGCGAGGGCGGCGCGGCGTTCGTCGACGGGCGCGGCGCCGCGGGGGGCCGCGAGACCGACAGCGCCTGCCGGAGGCGCGTGGGAGACGGCGCCACGGAGAGCGCGGGCAGCGTCTCCTTCCGACCGACGCGCGCGGCCCCGTTCGACCGGCCGGAGGGCGCGGCCTGCCGGTGCCGCTCCCCCGAGACGAGGCGCCCCACGCCGATCGTCGCGACGAGCGCCATGGCCACGAGTAGAGCTGTCCTGCGACGACGCACCACGAAGAGCCCCCAGGAGGCTAGAGACCGATGCCCTTCAGCCGGCTCGCGTGCGACCGGAACACGGACTTCGGGTTCGGCCCAGACAGGTTGATAAACCCGAAGAGCTGATTGACCTCGTCGAGGTGGTTCATCCCATAGTCGTCGCGGAGCACCACCCCGAAATGGGAGCTGCACCTGCCCACCATCCCGTCGTTCGACTCCGAATACAGCTTGGAGATGAGCCCGAGCGTCAGGTCGGTCGGATCGATGAGGCTCGTGACGATCGATGTCCCCGACCACGAGAAGAAGCGCACGCCGCCCTCCTCGGCGGGGCCCTGCCCGCACCGGCCGTCGGGCAGCCCGGCCGGGTAACGCGCGTTGAACTCGCGCATCCCGGCGGCGGAGAGCGATCTGACGGCGGCGATCGCGTCCTGGGGCGCCGTGTGCCCGCTGAGCAGGCTGAGCACCGCGCCGAGGCTGTTGGCGAGGAACGAGAGCGCCCCCTCCGCGAACCCGCCCTCCCGCAGGTTCTCCTGGAGGAAACTGGCGAGCTCGGCCCCCTGATGCGGAGAGCCGATGGTGGTCACCGAGGCAATGAGATCCGGCCGCACCGCGGCGACATACCGGGCGTCGAGCCCGCCATGGCTGTGCCCGACCAGGTTGACCTTCCCGCTCCCGGTGCGCGCGACGATATCCTCGACCTGCGCGAGCAGCGCCTCCCCCCGCGCCTCGGTGCTGTCGAACTGGGGCACCTCGGTGGCATACACCTCCGCTCCGCCGGCGCGCAGCGCCGCCGCGATCCCACCGAAGTAGTCGATCACCCCGAACATCGCCTTGAAGCCGGCCATTCCGTGACAGAGCACGATCGGATACCGCGTCTGTGCATAGCTCTTCATCGCCAGCGCGCCCTCGCCGACCTCGGCGCGCTCCGCGTCCGCCGGCTCGTCCATCGACGCGGCGCATCCTTGCGAGAGCAGCACCACGACGGCTCCCGCCGTGCACCGCAATGCGTCAATCCACATTCGGCGCCCGGCCCATCGTTTTCTCTCGACTCTCTCCTGATTTCGAGCGGGTGTGACGGCGGTGGGGAGTGCAGCGCGCGTGCTGGAGGAATGAGCTCGTCTGATCACCTGTCACCTCTGATAGAGTATTTTTTTAATTCGAATCAAGCAGAACTCACAGGCTCTCAGCGCAACAAGCACCTCGCGTATCCTGGACAATCGGCAGGCCGGTGTCCTCCCCTCCACCGGTCACGTCGGTCCAGGCGGCGCGACAGGGCATCAGCGCAGGGGCGCCCAACCCCCCATGTCGCCGGCGAGGGCCGGGGATACGCGGGCGGACGAGGCGGAGGGCGCGAGCCCTCGGGGCGGCTAGGTCGCCGTGGCGCCGAGGACGATGCGCGCGTTCTCGGGCACCGCCGTCAGGAACCGCTCGCGCCGCCGCGGGTCCGCGATCCGCCGCGCCCGCGCGAGCAGGATCTCCCTGGCCTCCGAGAGCACCGCGGACGCCTCGCCGTGGGCGCCGGACGCCGCGAGCGCCTCGGCGTAGGCGAGCCGCACGAGCGACTCCCCTTCTTCCAGGGATCCGAGCGCCGCGAGCTCGCCGAACGCCGCCCGCGCCGCGCCGAGCGCCGCCGCGGCCTCGCCCGCGGCGAGCAGCGCCCGCGCGCGCACCGCCACGGCGGCCGCGCGCAGCCGGGGGGCCACGTGCAGCGCCGCCTCGGCCGCGCGCGCCTCCCGCTCGGCGGTCGCGGCGTCGCCGGAGAGGAGCGCTATCTTCGCGAGGTAGGTCCGCGCCACGCCCTCCATGCGGAGGTCGCCGCGCCGCTGGAACGCCTCCACCGCGCGCCGCTCGACGAGCAGCGCCTCGTCGAGCTTGCCGAGCAGCCCGAGCGCGTGGCCGAGGTTGTGCAGCGCCACCGTCTCGAGCTCGCGCAGCCCCATCCGGTCGGCGGCCTCCAGGGCGGCGCGCAGGACGGACTCGGCCGCCCCGAGCTCGCCGAGCTCGGCGTAGATGAAGCCGAGGTTCGCGCCGATCACGCACGCGCTGCGCCTGTCCCCGGCCTGCTCGAAGGCCGCGAGCGCCGCCTCCAGGCCCTCGAGGCACGCCTCGGGATCGCCCCCGGCCGAGGCGCGGATCGCCCGGAGCTGCTGCGCGATCGCGACGAGCTCGGCGTCCGGCGGCGGAGGCGCGCGGAGGTCCTCGTCGATGCGAGCGAGCAGCGCGTCGGCCTCGGCGTAGCGGCCGCCGAAGACGAGCTGCGCGCCGCACTCGCAGAAGCACGCGATCCGGGCGCGGCGCAGCGCGGCCGCGCCGGAGGACAGCGCCCCGGACACGGCGGATGGCGGCCCCGCGGGCGCGGCGGAGGTCGGCGCCGGAGGCGCGCAGGACGGCGGCGCCGCGGACGCGTGGGAGGGCGGCGCCGCGGACATCCCCTCGGCCACGGCGGCCCACCGCGCCACGCGGTCGACAGCGCCGAGCTTCCCGGCCGCGGCGGCGATCTGGGTGAGCGCCCGGAACCACCCGGCGCAGCCGGCGGGGAGCAGCTCGGCCGCGGACGCGCCCAGCTCCTCGGCCGCCGCGAGGTCGCCCGTCCAGACGCTGGCCTCGGCCGCGACCAGCCGGAGCGCGCCGAGATCCTCGCCCTCGGCGCCGCACGCCTCGCCGCACGCGGCGCGCTCGATCGCGGCGCGCAGGTCGTTCGCCTCGAGCGACTGCTCGGCCGCGCGGCGGTACCAGCGCACCGCGCGGCCGGGCTCTCCGCCGCGGCGGAAGTGCTCCGCCACGCCCCCCGGATCGGCGGAGGCGCTCCGCTCGAGCCACGCGCCCGCGAGCCGGTGGCCGAGGGCGCGATCGCGCTCGGTCAGCATGGCGTACGCGGCCTCGCGGACGAGCGTGTGGCGGAAGACGTAGTCGACGGCGTCGGCGAGGCCCGCCGACGCCGAGGCCGGCGCGACGAGCTCGCGGTCGGCGAGCGCCGTCAGCCAGGCCTCCACGTCGGCGAGGCGCTCCTCGCCGCCGAGCAGCGCCGCGACGCCGCGCTTCGAGAAGCGATCGCCGAAGATGCTGGCCGCCCGGAGCACGCGCTTGCCCTCGTTGCCCTCGGCGTCGAGCCGCGCCTCCACCGTGCCGAGCACCGAGTCGGGCAGGAGCTCCTCCTTGCCGCTCGCGACCGCGCGGATGAGCTCTTCCAGGTAGAACGGGTTGCCGCCGGCGCGCTCGACGAGGTGCGCGACCACGCCCTCGGGCACGGGCTCGCCGAGCGCGGCGCGCACGAGCTCCGCGCTCGCGCGGCGCGGCAGCGGGCCGAGCTTGATCGTCTGCACCTCGCGCTCGGCCCACAGGCTCGGGAACTGCCGGTGGACGTCCGGGCGCGCGAGCGCGAGCAGCATGAGCGGGAGCTCGCGGAGGTTCCGCAGCGTCGCGTCGAGCAGGCGCACGGTGGCGGCGTCGCCCCAGTGCAGGTCCTCGAGCGCGAGGAGCACGGGGCGCGCGGCGCACTCGGCGGCGAGCCAGTCCTCCCAGGCGGCCCCCACGCCGTCGCTCATGCCGGTGGCGCTCTGGCGCGCCGCCCGCACCATGCGGGCGTGCTCCGGCGACGGCGCGCCGGTGATCTCGCCGAGGAACGCCGCCGCGCGATCGAGCGCCGGGCCGCCCAGGTGACGCCCGAGCCGCTGCTTCAGCTTGCGCTGCCGCGCCCACGCCGGGTCGCGCGCGCGGAGGCCGGCGGCCCGGCAGAGCACGTCCGCGATCATGCCGAACGGCGAGCCGGGAGAGCCCGAGTCGGCGCGGCCCCAGAGGATCTCGATCGGCTCGTCCCGCTGCCGCAGGGTGGCGAAGAGCTCCAGGCGGAGCCGGGACTTGCCGGCGCCGGGCGGCCCGAGGACGAGCACCGCGCTCGCGAGCGCCTCGGAGATGCAGCCGGCGAGCACGCCGTGGAGCATCGAGAGCTCGCGGGCGCGGCCGACGCACGGGGTGCGCTTCCCGAGCAAGGCGGGGGCGACCTCGTCCACGGCGCGCTCGCCGTGAAGGAAGAGCGGCCCGCTCCGCGCCGCGGGTGCGGCGTGCGCGACGACGAAGCGCGGGCCGAGCATGTCGGCGGTCGCGCGGTCGATGCGCACCGCGCGCACCTCACGTTGATCGAGCGCCGCGCGGAGCTCGGCGAGGCCGCGGTCGATGACGTCGCCCTCGGCGAGGCCCGCGGAGATGACGCCCCGCCCCGTGATGACGCAAAGCGGTGCGCCCGGGAGCTCGCCGCGGAGGGCGAGCGCGCACTGGGCGGCGCGCTCGGCGCGATCCACGGCGCTGCCGGGGCCGGACATCATGACGAGCTCCACGCCCGGGACGAGCTGCGTGAGCCTGCCGCCGTGGAGCTCGACGAGCGAGCGGATCTCCGCGGCCCGCGCGCTCGTCGTGGGCGGCTGCCACCTGCTCGATCCGGGCGGCGGCTGCGACCTGCAAGAGGCGGGCGGCAGCTGCGACCTGCGCGATCCGGGCGGCGGCTCGCCAGGGGCCTCCTGCGCCGGCGGGGCGGGCTGCGGCGCCCGGGCTGCGCCGTGGCCGGGCTCGCCGAGGCCGGGCTCGCCGAGGAGGACGAGGCTCACGACGCGCTGCTCGCCCAGCGTGAGGGCGGCGCGGTCGCGCGGGGCGAGGCCGTGGGCCGGCGCGTCCAGCGGCGCGCCGCCCGAGAGCGTCGGCGCGTCGGGCGGCGCCGTCCACCCGCCCCCCATCGCGGCGATCCGGTCGAGCTCGGCCGCGACCTCGGCGCCGTCGCGCGGGCGGTCGCCGGGCTGCCTGGAGAGCATGCGCGCGACGAGCTCGTCGAGCGGCGCAGGCGCGTCCGCGCGCACGTCGCGGAGGCGGGGCGGATTCATCAGCAGCACCCTGCTGAGCGCGGCCATCGGGCTCGCGCCCGCGAAGGCGGGGCGGCCGGCGAGGCACTCGAAGAGGACGCACCCGAGGGAGAACACGTCGCCGCGCGGGTCGGGCGCGCTGTGCGCCTCGATCTGCTCCGGGGCCATGTACCCCGGCGTGCCGAGGACGCCGCCGGTGACGGTGACGCGCCCGGCGTCGCTGCTGGGCCGCGCGATGCCGAAATCGACGAGCTTGACCCGCCCGGCGTCCCCGCCCGGGAGGAAGAGGTTGCTCGGCTTGATGTCGCGGTGGACGATGCCGCGCGCGTGCGCGAACGCGAGGGCGTCGGCGGCCCGGCGCACGAGCAAGAGCCCCTCGCTCGCCGGCAGGACGCGGCGCGCGAGGCGCGCGGCGAGGTCCTCGCCGTCGAGCCATTCCATGGCGAGGTAGCGATCGCCTTCCGGGGTGCTGCCGTGCGCGACGTAGCGCACGATGCCCGGGTGGACGAGCGCGGCGAGGAGGGCGGCCTCCCGCTCGAACCGCTCGATCTGGATCTCGTTCCTCAGGCGGACGATCTTGAGGGCGACCGCCGCGCCGCCGAGGCGGTCGTATGCCTTGTAGACGGTGCCCATCCCTCCGGAGGCGGCCTCGCCCTCGACGGCGAAGCGCCCCGCGATGATCTCCGCGTGGCCCACGTCAGTCGTCCATGAGGAACACGGTGACGGAGCCGGGGTTCGGCGTCTTCTCGACGATGAGCTTGCCCGAGCCGCTGCGGATCTTGCCGCGGCAGTTCGGGAAGCTCCCGTCGCTGTTCGGCGCGTCGCACAGGCTGCCGCACGAGCCGGCGACCTGGATCGCGCACGTCTCGAGCGACGGCCCGCAGGAGCGCACGAGCGACGAAGGCTCGGGGGGGAGGCACGCGTGGTAGCGGCGCTGCGGGGCGAAGATGTTGCCGTAGTAGGTGGCCTCGCGCCTCGGGTAGGCCGCGCGCTCGCCCTTGTCGGCCCGGAGCTCCTCGCGATCCCCGCGGACGGAGATGCTCACCCTGTGCCCGAGATAGTTGACGCGGGCGAGGACGCAGCCGCTGACCCAGGACCGGCACGCTTCGTCGCAGGCTCCGCCCTCCTCGCCCCAGCTCGCCGCGAGCCCGAGCTCCCCCGGGAAGGAGAACTCGTCGTCGCCGACGGCGACGGTGAAGCCTTCGCCCGCGGGGAGCGCGCATCCCGCGACGTACTTCAGCAGCGTGCGCGCGGCCGGGTCACGGAGCGCCTCGGCCGTGAGCGGGTGGCCGGAGAGCGCCTCGGCCGTGAGCGCGTTCGAGATCAGCGCCTTCGACGTCAGCGCGTTCGACGTCAGCGCGTTCGACGTCAACGCGTTCGACGTCAGCGCGTTCGCCGTCTGAGCGGCCTGGGACGCGGCGTCCCCGGCGTCCTCGGCCGGGGCGTCCGGATCGAGCGCCACCGCGCACGCGCTCGCGAAGAGCGCCGCGATGGCCAGGAGGAGTGCAGCCAGCTTCGGCGAATGCTCCATGGATAACGCCCCCCTGGGATGCCCATGAGCGCATGGCCCACGAGCTCCCGAAACGACCGGCGCCGAGGCGCGGGCCAAGGGGTGCGCGCATCGAACGCCGGTGCGTGATCTTGTTCAGATGCACGAGCCGCGAAGAAGCCCACGAGTCGGAGCGGCCGATGGGGCCATCTCCGCTACAGCGACAAATGGAAAGATGTCACTGATACCCCGCCGGGCAAAGACCGACGCGCACGCAAGGGTCGCTTTTTTTGTGTCGAGGTGCGATCGCTCTGTTGGCGCTGTCGGCGCGAAACTCCCGCTCTGTCCAAGGCATCATGGACAGCGATGCTGGCACCGGGGACGGAGGAGCGATGGGGCGAGGTCGAAGTGCGATTGGCGGCGACACGATGGCCTGTCGCTGACAGCCAACCTTCCGGCCGGGAGGCGCCCCGAAGGCGCTCGGCGGGGTCGATCCATCCGACCGATGACGGCCTGGGCCTGCGCCTCCCGGGCCCCCGCGGTCGGCTTCCTGAGCTCCCTCGACGGACCTGCGGGCCGCCGGGGCGGCCGGCAGGAGGCGCCGAGGCCGGCCGAGCGCCGAGCCGACCGGTGCGTCGCGCCCCACGGCCGTCCGCAGCGGTCGCTCGACGGAGGGCGTGCGCAAGGCCCGGCGTGGGCGTGGATCGGCGTGAGACGTGGGACGTGGGACGTGTGAAAGGACGGCGGCTGAACGGGCTGCTCGGCGCGGTGCGTCGGCGCGCACGCGCACTTGACGCCGCTGCGTGTCGAGCATTACATGCCCCGGACCATGAAGGGCCATGCGCGCAATCTGATGACCGAGCGCGTGATTGCTTTGGAGCACGGCACGCCGGTCCTCGACATGTTGCAGCTGTTCGCCAACCATCGCCTGAGCGGCGCGCCGGTCATCGACGAGGGGCACCGCATCATCGGGTTCGTCAGCGAGACGGATCTCCTGGGCGTGCTCCTGCGCAAGGAGTACGCAGGCATGACGGCTGCAGACGTGATGAGCACCCCGCCCATCTGCGTGGACGAGTTCATGCCCACGGACGAGGTGATGACCCTGCTGCGCGCGAACCGGATCCACCACCTGCCGGTGGTGCGCGAGGGGCGCCTCGTCGGGATCATCACCCCGCAGGACATCCTGCGCTATTTCGTGGAGTGCGTGATGCCGCTCCCGCCGACCACCGCCTGACGTCGCGCGCCCGCCGGCGCGAGGCGTGAGGGGGACCGAGGACACCTGCCTCCCCGCGCGGCGCCCGACGCTGACGCGGCGGTGGGTCAATGTAGACGAGAGGTCACGAACCACTCCGGGGAGATGTACCCGTCGGGGCTCGAGATGGGGATCGTGCAGGTCTCGTCGAGCGCGGTATAGGACTCGATCCGCGTCTCCGTGTCGAGGTATCCGACCGCCGATGCGGTGTTGCACCCATCGTACCCAGGCGGCGCGCCGCCCCCGTCGTCGAAGCGCGCGCACTCGGCGTGGGAGAGCACCGCGTAGTGCAGGTGCGAATTGCCCGGATCGCAGGGGAAGCTGTCCTCCCCCGGGCACTCCGTCCACTTGGTGTCGCAATAGAGGTTGTGTTGCCTCGGGATGTCGTCCCAATAGGCGATCTTCCCGAGCGGCGTGTCGGTGCCGACGTCCTGTCCCACGAGGGCCATCGCCAGCTCATCCACGTCGAGGTGCCCGTAGAAGGAGCAGAACCGCTTCTCCTCGCCGTTCTCCTTGAAGCGGTGCTCGACGAGCGCGATGCCGAGGTACTGCGAGCAGTTGATGCCCGCCCGGAGGAGCTTGCCAGGGGCGATCGGGAAGACGTAGGTGCCCTCCGTCCGGCCGCTCGCCTTGCCGATGTCCTCGCCGAGGTGCCGGCCGTCATTCCAGTCCGGCTTGTGGCCTATGTTCTGGATCATCTTGTGGTCGGGAAAGGGGAACTGGAGGGTGCCAGTGGGCGCGATGCACGCGTCGTTCACCCTCTTGTTGACCATGCACCCCATGGGGCAGTAGGTCGCGTGATCGAAGCGGTAGACCCGCGTCCTCTCTCGCCCGTTCTGGCCGTCGCCTTCGCGCCCCTCGCACGGCACCCAGCGCGTCGCCGCGCCGTCCTCGCGCTCGCAATACGCCTTGCAGGTGTAGAGCATCCACGGGTCCCCCGCGGCGTGCAGGCCGGGGTTGTGGCCGCAGTAGGCAGGGTCGTTCAGGAGGACGTCATCGCTGTTGTTGCACAGGATCGCCTCCGGGTCGGAGGTGATGTCGCTGCACGTGTTGCCGAAGAACTCCGCGATCGACCTGCAGAACGAGCTCTGGGTCCCGTACGGATCCGGGCCGCAGATCCCGCACGCCGTGCCGCACGAGATCCCCGTGGCGTGCCAGCCGTCGGGGCGGTAGAGCTGCCGATCGCGGCACTCGAACACCTGCCCGCCGCGGCCGCAGACGCTCGCGCCCCGCCGCCTCGACGTCACAGGGACCTCGTTCCCCTGGTAATCGACGATCGCGTCGCAGCGCGACGACGGGCTCGGCTCGGGCGCCGGATCCGGGATCCCGAACGGCTCCTGAGGATCCACGGAGGAATCGCACACGTCGTGATGCCCCTTGGCGTTGCGCGGAAGGCACGCCTCAGAGCACTCCTGGTACGGCACCGGACGGCCCACGACGGCCTTCGTGGACTCCTCGGACGGCGGACAGTACGTCCAACCTTCGTAGGCGCACTGGTACAAGGTCCCGACGCGACCGGTGACCCCGTGTTGCCCGCAGAACAGATGGCGGCAGTAGCGGTTGCCCTCCGGCCCCGCGGCGGCGTACACCGCGTCGGGGACCGCGGGGCACCCCTCATCGCAGCGGTCCCAGTCGCGGATCGTCCTGGCGCCGTCCTGGGGCTGCGCGCCCGTGACCTCGTGGTAGTGCATGCCCGGCAGCTCCCGCACGGGCTTGCACTCGCCGCTGCCGCCGAGCGCGGAGCAGTCCCGATAAGGCACAGGGCGGGCGCCCGGCCCGGGGCAGGCGAAGAGCTGCGTCGCCTTTCCCTTGATGCGGATCAAGGGCTCGCCAAAGCTCCGCGCCAGGTCGTTGTTCCAGGGGCTACGAAAGACCTGATCACCGCAGAAGGTCTGGCCTTGCTCGACCGACTTCCATTTGCCGTCCTTGTCCTGGAACTGCTCCGGGCAGCGGCCGAACTCAGCGCCCTCGTCCTCCGGCGTGCCCGGTTCGCAGGGGCGATTGAGGTCGAGCCACCCCGCTTCTCCGCAGATCCATTCGCTGCGGTTGCCGTGCCCGAGGCCGCAGATCGTCTCGCCGCACGCGGTCGTGGTCACCTCGTTGTCGAAGCTGTCCTGCACCCCGCGGCAGGCGCTGCAGGTGCCTGCGCGCTGCGTGCACGAGAGCCCCAGGCTCTGCCACCCGTCCGCGGTGCACACCATCTTCACCCCCTCGCTGCCAGCGCCTGTCGGGAAACACACGCGTTGCCCGCACGTGCGCGGGATGTGCTCGCCGCCGGCCACGGGCGGGACCTCGCACGGGCACTCGCTGGTCGCGGCTTCGGTGCACGCCCCGCGCCGGCAGCCCCCCTCGCAGATCGTCCACTCGAGCGGGATCTGGCCCGCGCCCGCGCACTGGTACAGGGCCGCGGGCTCGCCGTTCACGACGTCCGCGCCGCAGAAGGTGCCTGCGCCAGGACAGGAGAGATCACCGCACCTGTTCCCCGGGAAGCTGCGCCAGTTGTCGTTCGCGCCGAGGTCGACGCAGTGATAGGCGATGAGGTCGCGCCCGCACACGAAGCTGTCACACCGGGTGTCCTCGATCGGGATCGCCTCGCCGTTGTAATAAAAGCCGCCGCTGCACGCGCACGCGTCGTCGTTCGCCTGCGCGCCCAGGGGCGGCGCCGCGACGGCGGGCGGGGGCGGCTCCCTGCCGCAGCCCATGCCGGCCACCACCCCGGCGGCGAGCAGCACGGCGAGCGTCCCGAGGAGGCGCACCGCCGGCACACGCCGGAGGCGGCTCGAGACAGGGCTTCGGTGCGACGGACTGCCCTCGACGCGATCGTGCATGCGCTGCATCTCCCGGCTGCTCTCAGCTCACTTCGCGATCTTGCGGACGTCCCCCGCCCGGGTCGCCCAGTAGACGAACGCCTCGTCGACGGCGATCGCGATCGCGTCGCGCTGGCCGACGGCGAGCGTCGTCACGGCGCCTCCGGCCTTCGGGACCTTGCGGATCGAGCCGACGCGGTTGGCCCAGTAGACAGCGCCGCCGTCGCCGGGATCGACGGCGATCCCGGCGGGGTTCGGCTGGTCGTCGGCGAGCACCGTGAGGTCGGCGCCGTCCTTGGCGAGCCGGAACACGAACCCGTTCGGGCTGCTCCAGAAGAGGTGTCCGGCGTCGACGGCGAGGGTGTGAGGCGTGAGGTTCGTCGTGTCCACCACCTGTCCGGACGCGATCTGGCGCCGCTCGGTGCCGTCCTTGCGGAGCTTCACGACGGTGCCGTCGGTCCGGGACCAGTAGAGGTGCTCCGCGTCGCTCGCGAGCGCGCCCCCGGGCTCGGAGAACACGCCGGTGATCTCCTGCGCGCGCTGTCCGCTCGCGAGGGCGTCGACGCGGTAGATCCCGCCCTGGGAGAGCGAGGTGAACCAGACCTCGCTGCCGTCGGTGACGACGGCCCAGGGGTCGGGGATCTCTGTGGTGAGCGGGATCGCGGCGCCGCCGGACAAGGGGTACCGGACCACGCCGGATGAGCCGGTGACGACGGCGTCGGCGCCGAGGAGCGCGATGTCCTCGAAGCGGTCGGCGCTGCAGCCCACGACCCCGGGAGGAGCGCCGTTGGCGAGGCACGTCGCGCCGCCGGAGACCTTGTCGACGCGGACGGCGATGCCGCCGGCGTGCTGGAAGCCGACCAGGTAAAGGGCGCTGTTGTCGAGGACGAGGGCCGAAGGCACCGCGAGGCCCGAGGCGAGCGAGGTGGCGCCCGGGGCGCACCCTCCTGCGCCGCAGACGCCGCCCGCGCAGTCGTTGCCGCACGCCCCGCAGTTGAACGGGTCCGAGGCGAGCGCGACCTCGCAGCCGTTCGCAGGCTCGCCGTCGCAATCGGCGTACCCGGCGTCGCACGCGACCTCGCAGGCGCCCGCGACGCAGGTCGCGGCGGCGTGGAGCGCGCTGCAGGTGTTGCCGCAGGCCCCGCAGTTGTTCGCGTCGCCTTCGACGTCTGCCTCGCAGCCGTTCGCAGGCTCGCCGTCGCAGTCGGCGTGGCCGAGGTCGCACGCGAGCGAGCACCTGCCGGCCGCGCACGAGGGCGTCGCGTGCTGATCGCCGCAGACGTTGCCGCAGAATCCGCAGTTGTCCACGTCGCTCGACGTGTCCCCGCAGTCGTCGCCGCCGCCCCCCGCGCCGTCGCCGTCGAGGCAGAGGCCGAACGCGCGGATCGAGCTGGTGAACGCCGCGCAGCGGGCATGGCCCCCCGACATCGCGGCCAGATCGCACTCGACCGCGAGCTCAGGCTCGAGCGTCGCGCAGCACGTATCGAGCAGCGCCTCGCACGGAGCCGCGCTGAACGGCTCGTCCGGGGCGAGCCTCGGACAGCGGCCCGCGTCCGCTGCGCCGCCGAGGTAGTCGAGGCACCGCGCCGCGTCGGACTCCCCCGCGAGGGCGGCGCAGCGCTCGCGCGCCCCCTCGGGGAGCGAGGGACAGCACCGCTCCGACAGATAACCGCAGCTCTCGGCCGCGGGGTCGACGTCGGCGCAAAAGCCGTTGTCCTTGGCGTCGCTCTCCAGGAACCGGTGACACAGCTGCTCGTTGCCCCGGAATCCGGTCGCGTGGCACGCTTCTCTGAGCTGCGCCGGCAGCGCCGCGCAGCACGCGTCGAGCAGGCCGGCGCAGCTCGGGCCATAAGGGACCACCGGCGCGCCGCCCTCGCCGGGCCCTCCGGTGCAGAGATCGACCGCGTTGGCGCTCGCGAGGAAATCGTCGCACGCGGCGTCGTTCTCCTGGCTCGCTGCGGCGTGGCAGCCCGCGACGAGCTCTTCGGGGAGCGCGGGGCAGCACGCTTCGTCGAGGTGTTCGCACCCTCGTCGAGACCCGCTCGCCACGGGGGCACACGCGCCGAACGCGGTGCCATCCGCGTTGCACTGCTGCGCGCCGAGCGACCCGTCGGCGAGGAAACAGGCGGACAGGGCGCCTGGCGAACAGATGGCGTCGTCACCGCAATCGGCGCCGAACAAGGCGAGCGCGAGGAGGAGAGCGGGGCGGAGGCGGGAGTCGTTGCGACGCATGAAAGTCGAGAATAACGCTAAAGTGCCCCGGAATGAGGTGTCAATTGGAGTTCCGAGCCGACGCACGCCTGAAACCGACGATCGGAACCGGGCATTGGCGCGGATCTCTCGGCCGATTACCGGCCGGGCCGGCGACGCGCCGCGCTCACGACATCGGCTGAATCGGCGGGCGCCGGCTGAGGCGTCCCCTCGAATTTCTCGGGAAATTCACAGGGAGGCGGGGAGACGGGGAGATTGGTGGGATGTCACTCCCCGTCTCCCCGCCTCCCTGTTCAATTTGCCGCTCGGGCGCCCTCCGCCCCCTACCGCCGGTCGAACTGGTACCGCGCCCGCTCGGCGCCCTCGATCTCCACGACGATGCGCTTCGGGCCGAGCCGCACGACAGCGTGCGCCGCGGCGGGGCGGCCCGGCGCGTCGTCGTCGAGGTTCTCGATCAGGCTCTGGAGCGTCACGTACGGGATGCCGCGGATCACGTCGAGGTGGTTCCAGTGCAGATGACCGTTGAAGACGGCGAGCACGCCGTGCTCCTCGAAGAGCTTCCGCATCGCGCGCCGCTCGCGCACGAGGCAGATGTGCGGGCTCCCCTCGAACCAGCGGTTGCCCCGGAGATCCTGATCGGTCGCGCTGTGGTGCATCAGCACGATCTTGGGCAGCGAGGACGCCGCGAGGTCCTCTCCGAGCCAGGCGAGCTGCTCTGGCCCGAGCGAGATGTCGTGATCCTTGCGCTCGCGCGTGTGGAGGACCGTGAAATGGAAGCCGCCGCGGTCGAAGGCGTAGTGGAGCCGCGTCGCCTCGGGTCTGCCCCAGGCCGACAGCAGCTCGGCCTCGCTCAGGTGGATCACGTCATGGTTGCCGGCGACGTGGAAGAGCTCGGCCTTCAGGCCGCCGAGCGCGGCCATGCAGGCGCCGTAGCGCTCCCGATCGGCCTCGGGCCCCTCGTCCTCGATGTCGTCGCCCAAGTTCACGACGAGATCGGGCCGCGTGACCTCGTTCATCCGCCTCACGAAGGCGCGGGTCAGGGCGGGCGCCTCGCCGGTGAGCTTGCGCAGCTTGCCCCCGAACGATGCCTCCGGGCCGAAGTGAAGGTCCGATACGAGCGCGACGACGAGCTCCATGCGCGCCTCGCCGCTCAGCCGGACTTGGCGCCGGGCTCCGGCGCCGCCTTGGAGCCGCCCAGGCACGCGGGAGAGCGGAAGTCCGCGCCCCCCTGCCGCTCCCACTCGTCCGGTGTCATCGCGCGGATCGTCAGGGCGTGCAGCCCGGCGCGGAACTCCTCGCGCACCACGTCGTTGACGCGGCGGTGGCGATCGAGCGGGCTCAGGCCCCGGAATGCCTCGCTCACCACGAGCACCTTGAAGTGGGTCTCCGAGCCCACCGGCACGCTGTGCATGCGGCTCTCGTTCTCCACCTCGATGTGCACGGGCTCGAGCGCGCGAACGAGCTTGCCGTGGATCGACTCCTGCTTCGTCCCTGTCGTCATGGCCGCGCGAAGCTTACCCTCCGCCGCGCCGCCGGTCACCCGTGCGACGCGGCCGCTCGCCGACAAAGGGATCGCCCGGCGCCCTGCCAACGGATGAGCCGCCCGGCGCGCCCCGGCCGAGCGTCACTTCGCCTGGGGATCGGCGCGCGGCAGACCTCGCTCATCGAACAGGAGAGCGATGTCGACGTGGAACTGCGCCCTGCGAGAGGACGGGGGCGCCTGATGGGAGCTCGGCGGCGCTTGATGGGAGCTCGGCGGCGCGCGATGGGAGCTCGGCGGCGCTTGATGGGAGCTCGGCGGCGCGCGATGGGAGCTCGGCGGTGCTTGATGGGAGCTCGGCGGCGCGCGGTGGGAGCTCGGCGACGGCGCGGAGTGACCGCGGTGCGCCTCGCCGTCCTGCGAGCCCATCGCGAGCACGTCCCGCTGCGGGGATGCCGCGCCTGGCTGCGGCCCGATGTTCTCCTCCCACGGCTGCGCGTCGCGCTGCTCCCACGGCTGCGCGTCGCGCTGCTCCCACGGCTGCAGGTCGCGCTGCTCCCACGGCTGCGCGGCAGGCGACGGAGGCACCTGCCGCGGAAGCGCATGCGCCGCCGGCGTATCCCGGCGTGGAGCCACCCCGGCCTGCTGCCGCGAGCTCGGAACGGCCTGTTGCGCGGACGTCTCCCGCCGTGCAGACGTCGCGGCGGGCGCCTCCCGATGCGCGTACGCCCCGGCCTGCTGCGAGCCAGCCACCGGTGTATCCCGCCGCACGTAGGCCTCGGCCGGATGCGAGCCCGCCAGCGGCGTATCCCGCCGCACGTAGGCTCCAGCCGCCGGCGATGCCTGCACCGGCACATCCCGCCGCGCATGGGCGCCCCCCCTCACCGAGGGCGGCGCAGACGCGTCCCGGCGCGCAACCACCGGGCCGGCGGCCGGCGGCGGCGGGAGCGGCGTCGGAGCGGGCAGCTCACAGCGCGCGCGCGACGAGGGCGGCCCCACCGTGACCCCCAGGCGCTCCGAGCGCGGCACGGGCGCCTCGCGGGCGCGGTACGCCGCCTCCCCCGGCGCCTCCGCGCGTGAGCGCTCCGGCCGCTGCGCAGCCACGGCAGCCGCCACGCGCTCGCGGTACGCGAGCTCCTGCGCGCCTGCGCTGCGCGGCTCCTGCGCGCCCGCGCTGCGCGGCCCGGAGCGCGGCAGCGGCGTCGCCTCGGGGTCGCGCCGCGACGAGGGGGCCGCCTTCATCACCCCGATGGTCATGCGCTCCGAGCGCGGCACCGACGCGCCCTCGTCCGCAGGCATCATCGAGTAGCGACCGGGCGTCTGCTGCCGCGAGCGCTGCTTGCGGCTCTCGCGCGCCGCCGTGGCCAGCATCGCCCCGAGCTCGTCCTCCACCATCGCCTCGTCGACCCGCACGAGCGTGCTGACCACGTCGCGCGCGATCTCCTCGAACGCCTCGGGAGCGAGCGCGTAAGTCGACGACGTGACCACGATGACCACCGGACGACGCTCTTCCGCGAGCGCGGCGGCCATCGATACAGGGCACGCCTTGACGATGATCCCCACATCCATCGCCGCCGTCTGGCAGCGCTGGAGCAACGCCTGATCGCCGCCGATGAGGAGGGCCGTCGGGATCTGGGCGCGAAGCGTGGCGTCGGAGATTCGCGGCATCGGTCCCAGGATCCTAACCCCGCTGCTGCACGCAGAGGTCAGGAAAATCCTGTCATCGGACATTCCACGTCATGTCTGGACAACGAGCTCAGCCGATGTGGGGTATTGCGCGCCGCCGGATCACATCACGGATGCATAGGTGCCGTGGGCAACTCCGTGAGATGGCACGCGGCCCAGTGTCCAGGGCGACGCTCCTCCAGCGGAGGGGCCTCGGCGCTGCACCGGTCCATCGTATAGGGACAGCGTGTGTGGAAATGGCACCCCGACGGCGGGTTCAGCGGACTCGGCACTTCGCCGACGAGGGGCAGCCGGCGGCGTGTGCGCTCCACGTCGGGATCCGGGATCGGGATCGCCGAAAGCAGGGTCTGCGTGTACGGATGTTGCGGTGAACGGAAGAGCTCGTCTGGACGAGCGCGCTCGACGATCCGGCCGAGGTACATCACCGCGATCTCGCTTGACAGGTGGCGGACCACGGCGAGGTCGTGCGCGACGAACACGTACGTGAGCGAGAGCTCGCGCTGGAGCGACGCGAGCAGGTTGACGATCTGGGCCTGGATGCTCACGTCGAGCGCGCTGACCGGCTCGTCCGCGATCACGAGCTTCGGCTTCAGGGCGAGCGCGCGGGCGATGCCGATCCTCTGCCGCTGGCCGCCGGAGAACTCGTGCGGATAACGCCGCATGTACGAGGGCGATAGCCCGACGAGCTCCATGAGGCGCGCCACCTCGCGGAGCGCCTCGTCGCGCGACGAGACGAGGCCGTGGGTGGAGAGCGGCTCGGCGATGAGGTCGTGGACCGTCATGCGCGGGTTCAGGCTCGCGTACGGGTCCTGGAAGATCATCTGCATCTCGCGGCGCGCCTTCCGCAGCGCGCGCGGGTCGAGCGACAGGATCTCCCGGCCGTCGATCTTCACGCTCCCCGACGTGGGCGGGACGAGGCGGAGGATGCCCCGGCCGGTCGTCGACTTGCCGCAGCCGGACTCGCCGACGAGGCCCAGCGTCGCGCCCCGGTCGACGTCGAACGAGACGCCGTCGACCGCGCGCACCGTGCCGACCTGCCGCTGGAGCAGGCCGCGGCGCACCGGGAAGTGGACCTTGAGATCGCGCACCGAGAGCAGCGGCGGGGGTGTTGCGGCGGTGGTCATGGCGCTCGTCCTGCGACGTCCTCGACGTGGCACCGCACGACGTGCAGCGCCTTCCTGTTGCCCTCGCCCGAGACGACGCGCGGCGGCGGCGCCTCCTCCCGGCACGCCGCGATCGCGTGCGCGCAGCGCGGGTGGAACGGGCAGCCCGACGGCAGGCGCGCGAGCGAGGGCGGCATCCCGGGGATGGGCACCAGGTCCGCGCCGCGCGCGTCGTCGAGCCGCGGGATCGAGCGCGACAGGCCGATCGTGTAAGGGTGCCGGGCGGCGTGGAAGATGGCGCCGACGGGGCCCTCCTCGACGATGCGCCCGGCGTACATGACCGCGACGCGATCGGCCATCTTCGCCACGACGCCGAGATCGTGCGTGATGAGGAGGACGGCCGCGCCGAGCGCCTCCTTCCGCTCCCCGATCAGGTCGAGGATCTGCGCCTGGATCGTGACGTCGAGCGCCGTCGTCGGCTCGTCCGCGATCAGCAGATCCGGGTCGCACAGGAGCGCCATCGCGATCATCACGCGCTGCCGCATCCCGCCCGAGAGCTGGTGCGGGTAGTCGTCGATCCGCGACGCCGCCGCGGGGATCCCGACCGCCTGCAGCATCTCGACGCAGCGCCGGCGCGCCTCGGCGCGGCCCATGCCGCGGTGGAGCTCCAGCACCTCGATGAGCTGCTCGCTCACCCGGAGGTAGGGGTTCAGCGACGTCATCGGGTCCTGGAAGATCATCGCGATCCGGTCGCCGCGGACGCGCTCCATCCGCGCCTCGCTCGCCTCCACGAGGTCCTCGACGACGCCGCCCTCGGACTCGAGCAGGATCTGGCCGCCGACGATCCTGCCCGGCGGGTCGGGGATGAGCCGCAGGAGCGAGAGGCTCGTCACGCTCTTGCCCGAGCCGGACTCGCCGACGATGCCGAGGACCTCGCCGCGATCGAGGCTGAAGGAGATGCCGTCGACCGCGCGGACCACCCCCTCCTCGGTGAAGAAGTGGGTCTTCAGGTTCTTGACCTCGATCAGCATGGCAGCATGGTCCGTGCCGGCGCGCGTCCCGGGAGGGGCGCGCCGCCCTTCAGTCCTTTCGGATGCGAGGATCCAGGGCGTCGCGGAGCCCGTCACCGAGGAAGTTGAAGCAGATCAGCGTGAGCGCGAGCATCAGCGCCGGGAAGATGAGCTGCCAGGGGAAGAGGTCCATCGCGTCGGCGCCTGTGGACGCGAGCAGGCCCCAGCTCGACAGCGGCTCCTGCGTGCCGAGGCCGAGGAAGCTGAGGAACGCCTCGGTCATCATCACCTCGGGGATGGTGAGCGTCGTGTAGACGATGATCGGGCCGACCGCGTTCGGAACGAGGTGCCGGAAGATCAGCGCGGCGTGCCCGACGCCGATCGAGCGCGCCGACTCGATGAACGGCTGTCCGCGCAGCGCGATGACCTGGCCGCGGACGATGCGGGCCATCGTGAGCCAGGAGATGCCGCCGAGGGCCGCGAAGACGACGACGATCTGGAAGACGGGGAAGTAGCTCGGGTCCGACGGCTCCTTGACGAAGAGGCCGAGCGCGACCTTCCAGGCGCGGTAGAGGACCGTCTGGTCGTTCGCGAAGAAGACCATGAGCAGGATGACGAGGATCAGGAACGGGAACGTGTAGAGCACGTCCACGATGCGCATCATGATCGCGTCGACCTTGCCGCCGAAGTAGCCGGCTACCCCGCCCCAGCTCACGCCGATGACGAAGCTCACGAGCGTCGCGACGATGCCGACCGCGAACGAGATGCGCCCGCCGAAGAAGACGCGAGCCATCAGGTCGCGGCCGAAGTAGTCGGTGCCCATCCAGTGGGCGAGCGACGGGGGCTGCGCGCCGAGCTTGAGATCCGCCTTGTCGTACCGGTAGCTCGACAGCTCGGGGACGAGGATGCAGGCGAGGATCATCGCGATGAGCACGACGCCGCAGGCGACCGCGGCGCGGTTCTTCCGGAGCCTCCGCCACGCGTCGCGACCGAGGCTCGAGCCCTGCTCCAGCGCGTCGAGCCGCAGCGGGCCGGCAGGGCTTGGCGCCGCGCCGCCCGCGCCGCCGGGGACAGCGGGCGGATCGCCGGGGGCGGCGGGCTGCGGGAGGGCGGCGTGGAGCATGGTCAGCGCAGCTCCACGCGCGGGTCGATGAAGGCGTACGCCACGTCGACGATCGCGTTGAAGAGCATGAGCAGGAAGCCGTAAACGAGCATGACCCCCATCACGAGGTTGTAGTCGCGGTTCGTGGCCGCCTCGACGAAATAGCGGCCCATGCCGGGGATGTTGAAGATCTTCTCCACGACGAGGGAGCCGACGAGCAGGCCGCTGAAGCCGGGGCCGAGGAAGCTCACGACCGGGAGCAGCCCGCCCCGGAGCGCGTGCTTCAGGACGACCTTGCGCTCGGAGAGCCCCTTGGCGCGGGCGGTGCGGATGAAATCCGAGCGGATCACCTCGAGCATCCCGCCGCGCGTCAGCCGGGCGATGTAGGCCGCGACCGGGAGCCCGGCGCAGATGACCGGCAGCACCATGTGCCGCCACGTCTCCCAGCGCGCCACAGGGAACCAGTAGAGCTTGAGCGAGAAGACGAGCATGAGCAGCGGGGCCAGCACGTACCGCGGCACGCTGAGGCCGACCATGGCGACCCCCATGGCCGCCGTGTCCTTCCAGGTGTTCTGGCGGATCGCGCCGACGATGCCGAGCGGGATGCCCATCGCGAGCGCGAAGAGCATCGCCCAGAAGCCGAGCTGCATCGACACGGGCAGGCTGAGGGCGATGATCTCGTTGACGGTGCGGTTCGGGTACTTGAACGTCGGGCCCAGATCGCCTCTGGTGACGAGCGCAAGGAGCCAGTCGCCATACTGCTTCAGCACCGGATCGTTCAGGTGGTACTTGGCGTCGAGCTGCCGCTGGACCTCGACGGGTACGGCCCGCTCCTGGTCGAACGGGCCTCCCGGAACGATGCGCACCAGGATGAACACGAGGGTGGCGACGAGGAAGAGCGTGGGAATGATGGAGAGCAGCCGCTTGATGGCGTAGGTGCTCACGGCGCGCCGCCTCCCGGCCGTCGAGCCGCGCCGTTCACCTCGTCATCCCGCCGCCTTCCGTGGATCCCGAGCGATGTCACGAGGTGCCTCCGTGCTGCCTTCCTTCAGCGCGGCGACCGCCGCGAGGGCGCGCCGCGCCTTCCCGCATATCACGGAACCGCCGGTCGACCGCGGCGTTTCGCGCGGCGCGACGTGACGCGTGGAGCGCCGCGGCCGAGGCGGCCTGCGCGCTGTGCCCGGCGTTCACCCGCGCCTGATCGCGGCTACCCCTTGAGCTTGCCCTGGTCGCGGAGCTTCACGAGCTCCGCGTAGCCGCCTTCGAGGACGCCGCCGACGAACACCATGGGGAACGTCGGAAAGCCGGCCCAGAGCTTGATGGCGAGCCGCTCCTTCCACCTGGAGAGGTAACTCCCGTACTCCAAATAGGTATATTTCACGCCCTCTCCGTCGAGCAGCTGGCGCGCCTTCTTCACGAAGGGATTCTGGGCCATCCCGACGACGACCACCCGGTCGCGGCTCACCGCGGCCGCGACCTCGTCGATGATGGACCGATGAAAGCCGGCGAGCTGCGATTTCACCGTGTCCGAGACATTCTCGGGAGCAAGCGTGGGACGTTCTGCCATGGAATGAGCACCTCCGCGCCGGCAGCGTACCGGCCCGAAGACGACACGGTCAACGGCCGGATCGCCCAGGCACGGCTCGAGTACAGCGCACGTCTGCACGCCCGAGAGAGGACCCTGGAGACACGGAGCGCCCGCGGCGGGGCCGCACTCCCCAGCTCCTCCGCGCCTCGAATCGAACCTCCGCGCGACGGTTCCGTCCGCTACGGGATGAGCAGCACCTTCCCCGTCGTCGCCCGCCCGGCGAGCGCGCGGTGCGCCTCCGCCGCCTCGGCGAGGGGGTATGTGGCGCCTATCGAGATCGCGAGCTCGCCGCGCGCGATCGCGCCGAGCACGTCGGCGGCGCGCTCGAGCAGCTCCTCGCGCGTCGCGGTGTAGTGGACGAGGCTCGGCCGCGCGAGGTAGATCGACCCCTTCTGGCTCAGGATCTGCGGGTCGAACGGCGGCACCGGGCCGCTCGACTGGCCGAAGAGCACCATCGTGCCACGCAGGCGGAGCGCGCCCAGGCCCTTCGCGAACGTGTCGCTCCCGACGCCGTCGTAGACGACGTGGACGCCGGCGCCGCCCGTGAGCCGGCGCGCCTCCGCCTCGAAATCGGCCTTCGTGTACAGGATCACCTCGTCGGCGCCCGCGTCTCGCGCGAGGCGCGCCTTCTCCTCGGTCGAGACGGTGCCGATCACGCGCGCGCCGAGCCGCTTCGCCATCTGGCACAGGAGGAGGCCGACCCCGCCCGCGGCCGCGTGGATGAGGCACGTGTGGCCGGGGCCGAGCGGGAACGTGGAGCGCACGAGGTACTGCGCCGTGATGCCCTGGAGCATCGCGGCCGCGGCGCGCCTCGCGCCGACGCCCGCGGGCACGGGGACGAGCTTCGCGGCCGGGATCCGGACGTGCGTCGCGTACGAGCCGGGGCCGCCGGTCCACGCGACCTCGTCCCCTACCCTCACCTCGGTGACGGACGGCCCCACCGCCTCGACGCGCCCCGCGCCCTCGAGGCCGAGCGGGATGGGCGGATCGAGCGTGTACAGGCCGCTCCGCTGGTAGATGTCGATGAAGTTCACCCCCGCGGCCTCGACGCGGACCACGGCTTCCCCCGGGCCCGGCGTGGGCGTCGGGAGCTCCTCCAGCGTCATCACCTCGGGGCCGCCAGCGGCTTTCGGTCGGATCGCGAGCATGCTGCCCATGTTGTCGAGCCGCGCTGGGCCGTCAAGCGACCGGCGCGATCATCGACCCGCATCGAAGCCGACGCGCATCGAACCCATTGATGTCCCGCGCACGCCGTGGATGATGCCCCCATGGCCCTCCATCCTTCCGAGTCGCTCTCCGCGAGCAACGCCTCTCCCGCCTCGCCGTCCTCCGCGCCCCCGCCTGTGACCGCCGCCTCGGCTGGCCTAGGCCGAGCAGACGCGACGGCCGCGCCGTTTCCCGCGGACTTCCTGTGGGGCACGGCCACCGCGGCCTACCAGATCGAAGGCGCCGCGAGCGAGGACGGCCGGACGCCCTCCGTGTGGGACGTCTTCTCGAAGACCCCCGGGAAGGTCTTCGAAGGGCACACAGGAGACGTCGCGTGCGACCACTACCACCGCTACAAGGAGGATGTCGGGCTCCTCTCGGAGCTCGGGGTCAAGAGCTACCGCTTCAGCGTCTCGTGGACGCGGATCCTCCCGGACGGCACGGGCAAGGTCAACCCGAAGGGGCTCGACTTCTACGATCGCCTCGTCGACGAGCTCCTCCGCGCCGGCATCGTGCCCATGTGCACGCTGTTCCACT
The DNA here is from genome assembly GCF_051521375.1 of Sorangium sp. So ce693. Classification (NCBI taxonomy): domain Bacteria; kingdom Pseudomonadati; phylum Myxococcota; order Polyangiales; family Polyangiaceae; genus Sorangium; species Sorangium sp. So ce693. The sequence goes on along the minus strand of NZ_CP150347.1, from coordinate 5,261,231 downwards.
GGGACTTCCCCCAGGCGCTCCAGGATCGCGGCGGGTTCCTCCAGCGCGACGTCGCCGACTGGTTCGCGGACTACACGACCGTCGTCGCCCGGCGGCTCGGCGATCGCGTGCCCTGGTGGGTGACGCAGAACGAGCCGCAGGCGTTCATCGGCAACGCGCTCCTCAACGGCGTCTTCGCCCCCGGGCTCAAGCTCCCCTACCGGGAGTACCTGACCGCCGCCCACAACCAGATGCGGGCGCACGGCAAGCAGGTGGACGCCCTGCGCGCCGCGACCAAGGCCGCGAAGATCGGCTACGTGCTCGCCACCCAGGTGCAGCGCCCGGCGACCGAGGATCCGGGAGACATCGAGGCGGCGCGCGAGGCGATCTTCTCGGTCTACGACAGGAACCCGTGGAACAACGCCTGGTGGATCTGTCCGGTGCTCGAGGGGCGGTATCCGGAGAGCGGCCTCCGGCTCTTCGGCGACGACATGCCCGAGTTCCCCGCCAGCGACTTCGACCAGATCAAGCGGCCGATCGACTACCTCGGGCTCAACATGTACTCGGCGGGCACGTGGCGGCAGGGCAAGGACGGCAGGCCGGAGCGCGTCGTCTCCCCGCCGGGCTACCCGCGCGGGACGCTCGACTGGCTGCAGATCGTCCCCAGCACGCTCTACTGGGGCTCGAGGTACTTCTGGGAGCGGTACAAGCTGCCCATCGGGATCACCGAGCACGGCCTGGCGACGCGGGATCAGGTCTTCCTCGACGGCAAGGTGCACGACCCGAAGCGCATCGACGTCATGCACCGGTACCTGCTCGGCCTGGCGCGGGCCGTCCAGGAGGGCGTCCCGGTCGTCGGGTACTGGGCCTGGTCGCTGCTCGACAACTTCGAGTGGGCCGAGGGCTATAAAGATCGCTTCGGGCTCGTCTACGTCGATTACGCCACGCAGCGACGGATCCCGAAGGATTCGTTCTCCTGGTACCGAGAGGTCATCGCGAGCGGCGGACGCTCGCTCCTCGGGCCGACCGCCGTCGCGTGGGACAACGTGACCGGCTGATCCAGGCGGCCCGCGGCCCGGTTCCATCCCGGGCCGCGCGGCCCGCCGCGCTGCGCCGCGGCCCGTCGCACCTCCGGCCCAAAGCGCGTCCCGAGGGCGCACCGGCGTCGATATCCGGCTTTCCCGAGGGCCTCATCCGTGCCCTCCTCGAACGATGATATCGTCGCGGCGAGGGAGGCAGGGATGAACAGAACCGCGTCTTACTTGAGGCATCTTTCTCTCGCGGCCGTGCTGGCCACGCTCGGATGCAACGTCAGCGTCAGCGTCGACGATGGGGAAGAGATGTCTGGGAGCGGCCCGGAGACAGGGGAAGGCGGCGCCAGCAGCAGCGTCAGCGCCAGCAGCAGCATCAGCGCCAGCAGCAGCAGCGTCGGCGTGGGCGGCAGCGCTCCCGTGTGCGAGGCGGGTTGCCTCGCGCTCGATTTCGCCCGCCAGTTCGACAACGTCGAGCCCCACGCCCTCGCCGTCGATGCTCAGGGCAACATCCTCGTGACGGGAGGCTTCGATGGCACCGTCGACTTCGGGGGCGGTCCTCTCGTGGGCACGGGCGACGTCGACGCGTTCGTCCTCAAGCTCGATCCGCTCGGCAACCACCTCTGGAGCCGGCGGTTCGGCGATCTCTCCGGGATCGAGACCCAGGTCGGGTTGGCCATCGCGGCCGACGCGTCGGGGAATATCGCTGTCGGGGGCCGGTTCGGTGGAGCGACCGATCTCGGCGGCGGCCCCGTGCAGAACGGGTGGAACTCGAGCGGCTTCGTCGTCCTGCTCGACGCTTCGGGACAGCACGTCTGGAGCAAGCACTTCGGAGAGGAGTCCGTGGCGGTCCGCAGCGTCGGCTTCCATCCGGCGGGCGGCGTCGTCGTCGCCGGTGACTACGTGCGAACCATGGATCTCGGCGGCGGGCCCTTGCCCGACGTGACGACGCAAACCGCCTTCGTCGCCAGGTTCGATGCGTCGGGCGGCCACCTCTGGAGCAAGAGCTTCGGCGGGCCGGGGGGCGCGATCGCCGAGACCCTCGCCCTGGACGCGGCGGGGAATATCGTCGTCGGGGGGAGCTTCCATGGCTCCATCGACTTCGGCGGCGGCCCGCTCCTCGCCGCGGGGCTCCCGGAGAACGGGGCGTCCGACGTCTTCGTCGCCTCGCTCGATCCAGCCGGCGAGCACCGATGGAGCCATAGGCTCGGCGGCGTCGACGGTGACGATCACGTCGGCACGGTCCTGGATGGGGCAGGCGGTGTGGTCACGCTCAGCTCCTTCTTCGAGACGTTCTCGGTCGGTGACACCACGCTGACGGGCGACGGGAGCAACGTGTCCGTCGCCAGGCTCTCCGCCGGTGGCTCCGCGATGTTCGCCAGGAGCTCCGCGAGAGCGCAAGCGCTCGCCGCCGACGCCGCCGGCAACACCTGGCTCGCCGGCACCTTCCTCGAGGGAACGGACCTCGGTTGCGGTACGATGCCCACGAATTTCTTGGGCCTCTTCGTCGCCGGGCTCGACCCGCGCGGCGAGGACTTCTGCAACGTCGCGTTCGAACCGTCCGAGTACGGAGGACTATCCCAGATTGCCGTCGGCCCGAACGGAGCCCTTGTCGCCGTCGGGAAGTTCAAGGGCACGATCGATTTCGGCGCCGGACCGATCTCGAGCCCCGAAGCGTCTGAATCGATGATCGTCGTGAAGCTCACCCGGTGACCACGCCCGGCTCGGCGCCGGGATGTGGTCCCTTCTCCATGGACGGCAGCGCGGCCCGTCAGGCGGCGCATCGAAAAGGAATGCAGCGCGACCCGCAGGACGGGGCGCGCTGCATCCCTTGGTCAGCCGGGCTTGCGGCCGATCGCGATGTTCGCCGTCACCGGGACACGCACGGCCCCGCCTGGCTCGGCGAAGGGCTCGATGACGGCGCGCAGCGGGCCGCGTAGCCGAGCGCGCCCATCGCCGTCCAGCGCGACGTAGAGGGGCATGAAGCGCAGGATCTCGTCGAGATCCGCCATGAGCTGGTCCACCGAAGCTCCGCCCCATGCGCCCTCGACCGCGTGCACGGCGACCTCGCCGCACCCGGCCCCGAGCATCTCGGCCTTCAGGCCCTCCGGCGAGCACAGCACGGTCATGCCCTGGGGCGGCGGATGGATCGGCGCGTCCGGGAAGGTGCGGCGATAGGCCTGCAGGAAGAGCGGCGCCGGGCCTGCCCCCTCCGGGCTCGACCATGTCGCCACGATGATCCGGCCCCCGGGCCGGGTCGCGCGGACGAGCTCGGCCATGCCGCGGCGCCAGTCGGGAAACATCATGACGCCGAAGACGGAGCAGCTCACGTCGAAGGTCGCGTCCTCGACCTCCAGCGCCTGCCCGTCCATCACCCGCGCCTCGCTCCCTGCGAAGGGCTGCAATCGCTCGCGCAGGCGCGCCGCCATGCCGCGCGAGATGTCTGTCGCGAGCACGCGCGCGCCCGCCTCGGCCGCGGCCAAGGTCAGGGCGCCCGTCCCTGCGGCGACGTCGAGCACGCGCACGCCGTGCCCGATCCCGCCCGCGAGCGACAGCGCCGCGCGCGCGAAGCCCGCCGTCAGCGGCTCGGCCCAGCGCTCGTAGCTGGCCGCCAGGGCCGTCCAGCGCGCTTCATCGCTGAAGTTGAGTGGTTCAACGCGGTTGGTCATCGGCCAGTCCTCTTGTCATCGATCATGGGAGACGAGCCTGTCACCGCCCGAGGAGCGCGTCACTGGCGGCGCTTTCGGTGGATCTGGCCTCCTTTTCGATCGCCGCACCTCCCCCGCGGCCACGCCACGGCGAGGGCGGCGCGCTCCGCAGGATTGTCGCTGGCTCCCTTTCGTGCTCCCCTGGTGATCGCGGAGGAGCCCGTGACATCGGTCGCTCCCTCGCCGGCGCGACGCGCAGCTCGGGGTCCTCCCCCACGCTCCGCCGACCGCCGGCCCGTCAACGCAGTCGTGTGGAGGCTCCCATGTCGATCGCTGGTCCCCTCTTAGGAATCGTGATCACCCTCGTCGTGCTGGGCGTCATGGCCGTGGTGTTCGTCACCGTCTTTCTGCCCATGATGAAGAACGCGAACAAGATGCTCGCGGGCGCGAACGAGATGATCCAGGCGCAGACGGCGGCGGCCAACCTCCGCATGACGGGCCTGCCCGCGCAGGCCCGCGTGCTCATCGTCCAGCCCACCGGCACGATGATCAACTACCAGCCGCAGTGCCGTGTCGACCTCGAGGTGTATCGCCCGAACGCGCCCCCGTACCGCGCGGCCATCCTCGCCGTCATCCATCAGATGGCGATCCCGCGCGTGCAGCCGGGCCTGGTCGTGCCGGTCAAGATCGACGCCGCCAACCCCAACAACATCGCGCTCGACGTCTGAATCCGCGTGGCGGGCGAACTGGGCTCAGGCCTGCGGGAGGGCGCGGCCCGAGCCCGGATGCCTCACAGGGGGATGTCGACGGGCACGAAGCAGGAGATGTTGGTCTCGATGCGGAAGTTCGATCCGTCGGTGTGGCGCTCCGCGTGGAAGATGTCCATCGCGTAGCTGTTGCCCGGGAAGATGCCGAGATCCTGGGCCTGAGCATCGAAGTCGATGACGCCCTCCGCGGGCCCGTGCATGCTGCCGAGGTCGAGCGCGAGCTTGCCGTTGATGAAGATCCAGATGTCGTCGTCGCCAATGAAAGTGAACTTCTGACCGGCGACGTAGCCGAACATCAGGTGGATCTCGGTGGTGAAGAGGAAGTTCTTGTCTCTGCCGGCCGGGGAGGGCCCGAACCCCTCGTCCGTTCCCAGCGGGAAGAACGCCGCGCTCTCGAACACGTACTGCCCCGAGCCGGGCGGCGACTCCTGGAGCGTGAGCTCCTTGGCCAGGGTCATGTTCACGCCCGGCACGTCACGGTACCACTGGTTGAAGCTCTCCTCGCTCGTGATGGTCTTCTGGGGGCCGACCCCGTCCCTGCAGCTGAGCGGGGTCGTCAAGTCCGCAAAGCAGCCCACCGAATCGAGGAACACCGGCTTCCGATCTCCGTCGAGCGTCGGCTCGATGAGGTGGCGACGGGGTTCGTCGCCCCTGAAGCTGGCCATCTCGAAGTCGGGGTGCGTCTCCTTGAAGTCGCGATAGGTGACGTCGAGGACGCTCTTGCAATCGCCGCCGCCGCCGCCGCCGGCGCCGGTGGTCACGTTGCCCCCCGTGATGGTCCCGAAGTCGTCGCCGGTCGAGCTGCTAACGCCGCTCGTCGGCGTCCCGCTGCTGCTCGCGGGCGTCCCGCTGCTGCCGCCGGATCCGGAGGTGGGGCCGCTGCTCTCGTCGGGCGCCGAAGAGCACGCCAGGGCCGCGGCTGCGAACGTCAGAAGAAAGAAAGAACGAGGGTACATGGTGCACTCCTAGGGAGCAGTAGCACAACCATATTTCGCGGCTTTTGTCAACCACGTCTCATGGCGATCGCGTGGTGAAGCGCTGCGGCAAGCTCGTGGAACATGCCTTGTTCGATGGAACAGGCGGTGGCCACGGCTCTTCCCCGCGCGTCCCGCGCCTCCCGCGCTTTTCGTGCTTCCCGCGCCTCCCGCGCTTGCCTTCCCCGGTTTCGCACGTATCGAATCCGGCCACCTCCCAGGGCGGGCTCAGGCTCAAACGAGGCGGTGTCCCCCGTCGACGCGCAGCACCTCGCCTGTGGTGAACCCGTTCCCCATGAGGAAGAGCGCGGCGTGGGCGATGTCCGCGGGCGCGCCGACACGGCCGACCGGGAGGCGGCGCGCGTGCTGCTCGAAGCGCTCCTGCTTGGCGCCGCCCGCGAGGGAGTCCCAGACCGGCGTGTCGACCCAGCCCGGCGACAGCGCGTTCACGCGCACCGGCGCGAGCTCCACGGCCAGGGCGCGCGCGAGCGCCATGAGCGCCCCGTTCACCGCGGCCACGACCGCCCCGCTGGGCCCCGGCCGCTCCGCCGCGATCCCCGCCGTGAACGTGAGCGAGCCGCCCGGCTCGATCCGCGCGTGCTTGGCGACGTGGAGGGCCGCCACGAGCTTCGAGTCGATCACGCGGCGCGCCGCGGCGATGTCCAGCGCGCGAATCGGCTGATAATGCCCCTCCACCGCCGTCACCACCACATGGCGCGCCGGCGGATGCTCGTCGAACAGACTCTGCATCTCGGCCTCCTGCGTCGCGTCGGCCGCGAAGGTGCGCACCCGGCGTGGCTCGCCGAGCTCGGCCGCGGCGCGCGCGAGGCGCTCGCGCGAGCGGCTCACGAGCGTCAGCGACGCGCCGCGCTCGAGGCAGGCCCTGGCCACGCCGAGGCCGATGCCCGACGAGCCGCCGATGACGACCACATGCTGATCTTCAAGGTTCATGAGCGAGGGGTAGCGCGCGCGCCTCGGGCAAACCATGGGATGCTGTGGCATGATCCATCCCATGAGCGGGATGATCTCCCTCGAGGACGTGCGGCTCTTCGCGGCCGTCGCTCACCACCTGAGCTTCGTGGAGGCCGCGCGGCGCACGGGGGTGCCCACGAGCACCGTGAGCCGCCGGGTGGCGCAGCTGGAGGAGGCGCTCGGGGTGCGGCTGCTCCAGCGCACCTCCCGCCGCGTCGGCCTCACCGGCGAGGGCGCGCGGCTGATCGAGCGCGCCGGGCCCCTGCTCGACGAGCTCGGCTCGGTGCTCGACAGGGCCGCGGATCGGGAGGACGAGCCCGCGGGCAGGCTCCGGGTGACGGCGCCCGTGATGACGGGCGCGCAGCGGATCGCGCCGGCGCTGTTCTCCTTCGCCGCCCGGCACCCGCGCCTGTCGCTGGAGCTCACGCTCACGAACGCGGTCGTCCCCCTTGTCGAGGAGGGCATCGACCTCGCCTTCCGCGCCGGGCCCGTTCAGGACGCCGACCTCGTGGCGCGGCGGATGTGGTCGCTCCCGTACGCGCTGGCCGCGTCGCCGCGCCTCGTGCAGGACGCGCTCGAGGGCCGTTCGCGGCTCGCGCGCGCGTCGCTCGGGTCCGTGCCCGCGGTCCTGAGCCACCCGGGCGCCGCGTGGCGCCTTCGCCGGCGGGACGGCTCCGTCGAGGAGGTCCGGCCGCGCGCGAAGCTCTGCGTGAACGACCCGCGGGTGGCGATCACGGCCGCGGCGCAGGGGCTCGGCGTGGTCTGCGCCCCCCGCGAGGTGATCGAGCAGCAGGGCAAGGCGCTCGTCGAGCTCACGGTCACGGGGCGCACCGTCGAGCCCCGCGAGCTCTTCGCTGTGTACCCGTCACGGCGGCTGCTCTCCACGCGGGTGCGGCTGGCGATCGACTGGGTGATGAAGCACCGCTGACCGCCCCGGCGCGCGGCGCTGCCGCGATCAGGACAGCTGGAGCTCGATCCGCTGCCAGTCGGCCGCGACCTCGATCTCGACGCCCCCGTCGATCGCGCGGTGCGACCTGGCCCCGACCACGGACCGCGGCCCCGGCACGCCGTGGACGCGGATCGTCTCCACCTCGCGGACCAGCGGCAGATCGCCGGTCGCGCTGCGCTCGAGCGCGAACGCGGCGCCGTCGAGGCCGCCCTCGATCCGGGTGACGCGCGACGCGCCGTGGCCGTCGCCCTCGTCCTCGACAAGGCGGCCGCTCACGCGCTCCGCCGCGTGGACGTGCCACGTGATCTCCTCCCAGCTGGCGCTCGTCGTGTGCATCCGAGGCGCGGTGAGCGCCACCGCGCCTCCGGCGCGCAGCCACACGGGGACCACGCCGAGCGGCGCATCGGCGATCACGTGGCGCCCGCCCCGATCCACGCTCCCCGCGCGCTCCAGGTTGGCGAAATCCATCCATGCGCCGGCGGGCAGGTACGCCAGCCGCTTCGACTGCCCTGGCCGCACCACGGGCGCCACGAGCAGATCGCCGCCGAACAGGAGCTGATCGGAGGCGTGGAGCGCCTCGGGGTCGTCCGGCGCCGCGAAGGACAGCGGCCGCAGGACGGGTATCCCCGTCTCCGCCGCCTCGTGCATGAGCGTGTACAGGGTCGGCAGGAGCCGGTAGCGCCGCTCGAGCGCCGCGCGCGCGAGGCCGAGGTACGGCTCGCCGAAGCGCCAGGGCTCCTGCGCCGGCCTGCCCCTCGCCGCGTGGTTGCGCATCAGCGGATAGAACAGCCCCGCTTGCATCCAGCGCACGAGCAGCTCGCCGTTCGCGCGCCCCGTGAAGCCCGGGATGTCCGCGCCCACGAACGGCACGCCCGAGAGGCCGAGGCCGATCAGCATCGGGATGGACGCCTCCAGGTGCGTGAAGTTGCTGGCGAAGTCGCCCGTCCACACAGCGGCGTAGCGCTGGATGCCGGCGAAGGCGGCGCGCGTCAGCACGAAGGGGCGCCGCCCCGGCGCGTGGCGCGCGAGGCCCTCGTGGGCGGCCCGCGACATGCCGAGTCCATAGACGTTGTGGACCTCGAGGTGGCGCCGGGCGCCGTGGCGCGCGTCGTCGGGGAGCGTGCTGCCCTCGATGGGGCCGAGGCCCGCGGTGCGCCCGCCGCTCGGCGCCGGCAGGCCCCTATCGGGGCGGACGGAGAAGCACGCAGGCTCGTTCATGTCGTTCCAGATGCCGGCGATGCCCGCGTCGACGAAGGGCTTCTGCAGATCGCCCCACCAGCGCTGCACCTCCTCGCGCGTGAGATCCGGGAAGACCGCCGGGTCGGGCCAGACCTCTCCCACGAGGGGGCCGCCGCGAGGCAGCCGGACGAGGTAGTCTCTCTCTCTCGCCTCCTCGTAGACGGCATATCCCTCATCGGCCTTGATCCCCGGATCGACGATCGTCACCAGCCTGACGCCCTCGGCCGCGAGCTCGCGCGCGAGCCGCGCCGGGTCGGGGAAGCGCGAGCGGTCCCAGGTCCAGACCCGATAAGCATCCATGTAATCGATATCGAGGTGAACAACGTCGAGCGGGAGGCCGCGCGATCGGTAGCCGCGGACGACGCCGCGCACGTCGTCCTCGGTCTCGTAGCCCCAGCGCGACTGGTGCGCCCCGAGGCTCCAGAGGGGCGGCATGGCCGGGCGCCCGGTGAGCGCGGCGTAGCGCCTCAGGACGTCGGCCGGGTGCGGGCCGGCCAGGAGGTAGACGTCGAGCTCGGGGCCCCGCGACTCCCATTCGATGCGCGTGGGATCGTTGAGGGCGATATCGACCTCCGAGCGCCACGGCTCGTCGAGGAAGAGGCCCCAGGCCGCCCCGCCGCGGAGGGCGATGAAGAAAGGAATCGAGGCGTAGAGCGGGTCGGACTCCACGTGCGGCGGGAAAGCGTCGGTGTTCCAGAAGGTGAATCGCAGGCCGCGCTTGTCGAGCGGGCCGACCTTCTCGCCGAACCCGAGGTAGGCCTCGCCCGGCGGCGCCGCGAGCGAGATCCGGGAGCGGATCTCGTCCACGGGGAACGCCGGCCGGACCTCTCCGGAGACCCCCTCGCACCGCGCTCGGATGTGGCCCTGTCCGTCGCCGAAGGTCCATGTGCCCGAGGCGAGCGATACCTCGAGAGAGGCGCCGTCGGCGCTCACGTGGAGCGCGTCGCCCTCGCGACGGGCGGAGAGCGGCAACGCGCCTTCGGCCACCACGGCGAACGAGCGCTTGGGAGGCAGCTCGGGGTGCGTGAAGCTCGTCACGGCGGACGAGGGGGCGTGGCGCACGCGCAGGACGCCGGGGCCTGGACAGCGGATCTCGATCGCGGCGCGGGCGCCGGAGAGGAGCACGTGAGTCGCGCCGATCGAGGCGTCGGTGAGGTGCATCGCGCGAATCTACCCGGGCCTGGCCGTCCTCGCCACGATCGCCCGTGAACCGCCGAGATGCCGTCTCGGTGGGTCCTTCCCTTGTTGACCTGGCGCTCGCCGAAGCAGGCGAATGGGCTGGCGCCGTGAAGGGCGCCCCGGGTCTGGATCCTGTCATTTCGTCCCGCGCCGCCCGCAGGCTACGCCGCGTTACGCGCGCTTCTGCGGTCGCGCGGCCTTGACGGCGCCCGCGCGCGCCGTACTCCTCGACGACATGAGCAAGCCGCCCGTCCTGCTGGTGCACGGCATCTGGGATTCGGCGGCGCGCATCGACTGCCTGCGCGCCGGGCTTGCGGCCCGCGGCGTCGATCGCGCCCGCGCCTTCGATCTCGTCCCCAACGACGGCCGTGCGTCGATCGAGCGCCTCGCCGCCCAGCTCGACGCCGCCGTGGAGTCCACGCTCGCCGGGGCGCCCGGCGGCGCGGTGGACGTGGTCGGCTTCAGCATGGGCGCCCTTGTGACACGCTATTACATCCAGCGCGGCCGCGGCCGCGCGCGCGTCCGGCGCTTCGTCTCCATCTCGGGCCCGCACCGCGGCACGCTCAACGCCATGTGGCTGCCCCACGAGGGCGTGCAGCAGATGCGCCCGGGCAGCCCTCTTCTGCGCGACCTCGCCGCGGACCCGGATCCCTGGGGCCCGGTCGAGGTGCACGTGCTCTACACGCCTTTCGACGTGATGATCGTCCCCGCCCGCTCCAGCGAGCTCCCCGGCGCCAGCACCACGCGCGCCGTGCCGGTCGCGCTGCACCGCTGGATGCTCTCGGACCGGCGGGTGCTCGACTCGGTGGCGGAGCTGCTGGAGCGCTGAGCGCCCGGCCCGCCGCTACTTCAAGGGTGGCGCGCCGGGATCGCTCACTGCCCCCCTCCCAGCCGCCCCGGCGGCGGCAGCTCCAGCACCGGCGGCGGCTCTCCGGCCGGCCCCTTCTGCCAGTCCGGGTCGATCCAGAGCCATTTGATGAGCTGCGTGTTCCGCGCGTTGGGGATGTACCCCCTCACCCACGGCTTCACCAGGGTCGGCTTCTCCTCGAAGTAGAGCGGTATCCTGCACATCCCGTCGAGCGCCCGCCGCTCGGCAGCCCGGAAGCGCCGGATGCTCTCCCCGAGATCGGCCGTCGCGGCCGCCTCGGCGACCGCCTTGTCGAACTCCGCGTCCGCCCAGCCGCTCCGGTTCTGGGGGCTCTGGGACAGGAACGTCCCGAGCCACGTCTGAGGATGGTTGTAGTCGGCCAGCCAGCCCAGCCGGATCACCTGGAAGTTGCCGTCGCGGAGGTCCTTGAGCATCACCCGCCACTCCTCGCTCCGCAGCGCCGCGGAGACCCCGAGGTGGCGCTTCCACATGTCCTGGATGGCCACGGCGACCTGTGCGTGCCCCTCCCCCGTGTTGTAGAGGATCTCGAGCGGCGGAAACCCCTTCGCCCGCAGCTCGTCTCCCTCGCGGACGACCTCGTACCCGGCCTCGGCGAGCAGCGCGCGGGCGCGCGCCGGGTCGTGGCCGACCTCGGGGCTCGAGAACGGATCCGCGCCGCGCGCCCTGTCCTCCGCCGCCTGCTCGGCATAGCCGGATCCGGTGATGTCGGGCACGTAGTGGGTCGCCGGCTTCCCGAGCCGCGTGATCTTCTCGACGAGCTCCCGCTTGTCGATCGCGAGGTTCAGCGCCCACCGGACGCGCGGATCGTCGACCGGCGGCTTCCTCGTGTTGAGCTCGTAATACACCGTGGAGAGGAACTCGGTGCGCCGGAGATCCTTCTTCCCGGACAGCCAGCCGAGGTGGTCATAAGGGAGCTCGCAGTTGTCTCCCAGGTAGTCGATGTCCCCCGCCTTGTAGAGCTGCAGCGTGGCGTTGTACTGGGCGATCTCCATCCAGACGATCCGGTGGATCCGGAGCGCGTCATGGCCCCAGTACGCCGGGTTCCGGTCCATCGTGATCTCGTACCGGAACTTCCACTCGTCGAGCCGATAAGGCCCGTTGACCACGATGTTCTCGGGGCGAAACCAGAGCTCCGGCTCGCCGCGCGCCTCGAACGGCTCGACGACGTCGCGGCGCACCGGGAACAGGGTGACGAAGCTCGTGAGATCGGTGAAGTACGGGGTCGGCTTCTCGAGCTCGACGTCGAGGGTCAGGTCGTCGCGGGCCCGCACGCCCACGGCGGCGTCGTCCTCCACGAGCGACGACGAGGCGATGAACCCGGTCGCCCCTCCGGAGCCGGAAGGCGGCGCGTCGTGCCGAGGCGCGGCCGGGTCGTACGTGGGGAGATCCGCGTGGGGCGCGACCAGCGCGTAGGCGGCGGCGTCCACGGGGGCGAGCAGGCAGCCCGGGAGGAAGCCGCGGCCCGCTGGCCCCTCGATCTCGAACCAGCGGTCGGCCGCGCCGTTGCAAGCGACCGGCGGACCGGCCGCGAGGAGGGCGACCTCGGCGCCCCGCCACCCGCCGCCTGGGGTGGCGTCGCGCGGCGCGGGCGGCGGGGCCGCGCCGGCCGCGTCGAACGAGAGCCGCTCGCCGGCGCCGGTGGCCTCGTCGGGCTCGGCGTACGTCACCGAGGTCACGCCGGGAGGCGGCGCCGCGAGGGGCGCCACCGCCGACGTCGCCCGGGCGGGCGACTGGCCGAGCACGACGACGAACGCGCCCCGCGGCAACGACAGCGCGGGCGGCGCGTCGGGCCGAGGCGCGCGGCGCAGCGTCGCGTCCTCGCGCAGCGCCTTCAGCTTGCCCAGGTTGAACAGCTCGCCGTTCTTGAGGACGTGCAGGTTCGTCGCGGCGAGCGAGGCCGTGGAGGGCCGCAGCACCCGCTTCCACGCGTACTCGAAGTCGTGCGCCGTCACCGGCTTGCCGTCGGACCAGCGCGCCTCCGGCCGCAGGTGGAACCGGAAGAACCGGTTGTCGTCGCTGCGCTCCCAGCGCGCCGCGACCCCCTGCGCCGCGTGGAGATCGCCGGGCGCGTAGCTGGTCAGCCCCTCGAACAGCTGGTGGAGCAGCGTCATGCTCACCGTGTCGGCGGCCTTGCCGGGATCGAGGTACTCCGGCTCGTCGGCGTTGTTGACGTAGAAGGTCGTGACGTCCTTGCCGACGCGCGCCGTCGTCCCGACGTAGCCCTCGGCCTCGCCCGCGCAGGCCGCGAGCGGGCACGAGAGGGCCGCGAGCAGCAGCGCGCCGCAGCGGCGCGAGGGCACAAGGGAGAGATCCGCGGCCCTAATCGGCGAACCCCTTCGGGTTCTGCTCCTGCCAGCGCCAGCTGTCGCGGCACATGGTCTCGAGATCTCGCTCCGCGCGCCAGCCGAGGAGCTCCACCGCGCGCGCCGGATCCGCGTACACCGAGGCGACGTCGCCGGGGCGGCGCGCCACGATCTCGTGGGCGACGCGCCTCCCGCTGACCTTCTCGAACGCGGCGACCATCTCCAGCACGGAGTGTCCCCGCCCGGTGCCGAGGTTGACGGTGAAGCTGTCGCCGACGGTGAAGATGCGGTTCAGGGCGGCGAGGTGCCCGAGCGCGAGGTCGACCACGTGGATGTAGTCGCGCACGCCGGTGCCGTCCGGCGTCGGCCAGTCGCCCCCGAACACCCGGAGCTTGTCGCGCCGCCCCACGAGGACCTGGGTGATGAACGGCGTCAGGTTGTTCGGGATCCCGTTGGGATCCTCCCCGATGAGCCCGCTCTCGTGGGCGCCCACGGGGTTGAAGTAGCGCAGCGATCCGAGCGACCAGCCCCCGGTGGCCGCCACGTCCCTCAGGATCTGCTCCACCATGAACTTGGACTGCCCGTAGGGGTTGGTCGGCCCGAGCCGGCTCCCCTCATCGAGCGGCACGCGCTCGGGATCGCCGTACACGGTGGCGGACGAGCTGAACACAAGCTTCCGCGCGCCCCGCGCGTCGAGCGCCTTGAGCAGGCACACGGTCCCCGCGACGTTGTTCTCGTAGTACGAGAGCGGCTTCTCGACCGACTCGCCGACGGCCTTCAGCCCCGCGAAGTGGATCGTCGCGTCGATCGGGTGCTCGGTGAGCAGCCGATCCAGGAGCGCCGCGTCGCGGATGTCGCCCTGGATGAATGTCACCGGCTTCCCGGCGATCCGCTCCACCCGCTCCACCGCCGCCTTGCGGCTGTTGCAGAGGTTGTCGAGGATCACCACCCGGTAGCCCGCGTGGAGGAGCTCCACGCAGGTGTGCGAGCCGATGTAGCCCGCGCCTCCGGTGACCAGGATCGTCTTGCTCATGTCGTTCTCCCGAGAGGGTCTGTACCGCGCTCGCGTCGATGAGGCCACGGCACAGGCCGCCGCGTCAACGGGGACCTCAGGGCGCGGCCGGCCCGGCGCCGCAGTCACGTCAGGGCACGTCAGCCACGTCAGGGCACGTCAGCCACGTCAGGGCGCGCCGAGCCGCCCCGGCGTCGGGAACTCGAGCTCCGGAAATGCGGTCTCGTTCGACGGGTTGTCGCGCCAGCTCGGGTCGTTCCACAGCCACCTGACGAGCTGCACGCCGCGCGAGTTGCCCTTGAACCCCTTGACCCACGGCTTCACCAGCGTCGACTTCGTGTAGAAGTAGAGCGGCAGCTTGGGCATGCCGTCGAGGGCCCGCTTCTCCGCCTTGCGGAACGCGCGGATGCTCTCCTTCGGATCGGCCGTCGCCGCGGCGGCGCGCATCAGATCGTCGAACTCCTGGTCGGCCCATCCGGTCCGGTTCTGTGGGCTGTACGAGAGCAGCGTGCCGAGCCACGTCGCCGGGTGGTTGTACTCGCCGATCCAGCCGAACCGCACGACCTGGTAGTGACCGTCGCGCACGTTCTTGAGCATCACCTTCCACTCCTCGTTCCGCAGCGTGACCGAGATGCCGAGGTGACGCTTCCACATGTCCTGGACCGCGACAGCGATCTGCTTGTGGCCCTCGCTCGTGTTGTAGAGGAGCTCGAGCGCCGGGAAGTTCTTCGCCCGGTACCCGTCGCCCTCCCGGACGACCTCGTACCCCGCCTCGGCGAGCATCGCGCGGGCGCGCTCGGGGTTGAACGAGACGTCCGGCGACGAGAACGGATCGACCCCGAGCTTCCTGTCCTCGGCGACCGCTTCGTCATAGCCCGATCCTGTGTAGTCCGGGACGTAGTGCGTGGCCGGCGTCTGCCCCGCCCGCGTGACCTTCTCGACGATCTGCCGCTTGTCGACCGCGAGGTTGAGCGCCCAGCGGACGCGGGCGTCGTCGACCGGCGGCTTCTTCGTGTTGAACTCGAACCAGTAGATGGAGAGGTACGGGTACCGCTGGAAATCCCGCTTGGTCGACAGCCAGTCCATGTGCTCGGCGGGCAGCGAGGTGTTGTCGCCCAGGTAGTCGAGATCCCCCGCCTTGTAGATGTTCATCGTGGCGTTGTAGAGCTCGACCTCCAGCCACACGACGCGGTGGATCTTCAGCTTGTCGTGGTTCCAGTACATCGGATTCCGCTTCATCGTGATCTCGTAACGGAACTTCCACTCATCGAGCGTGTAAGGGCCGTTGACCACGATGTTCTCGGGGCGGAACCAGAGCTCGGGCTCGCCGCGCTTCTCGAACGCCTCGATCACGTCCTTGCGCACGGGGAAGAGCGTCACGTAGCTCGTGAGATCGGTGAAGTAGGGCGTGGGCTGCTCCAGCTGCACGTCGAGCGTCAGGTCGTCCGTTGCCCGGACGCCGACAGCGCCGTCGTCCTCCACGAGGAGCGCGTCGGGCACGAAGCCCACGGGGGGGTCGCCTTGCGCGGCGCTGCCGGAGGGCGGCGCCGCGGGTTCGTACGTGGGGAGGCTCGTGTGCGGCGTGACGACGGCGTACGCCTCCGACCGCGGCGCGCCGCCCGCGCTCTCCTTGCCCGGGTTGCCGTTGCCCGCGGGGGGGACGAGCGCGCAGCCCGGGAGGAAGCCGCGCGCGCCGCCCCGCTCGATCTCGAACCACCGGTCGGCGGCGCCGTTGCACTTGCACGGCGGGCCCACGCGGACGATGTCGACGACGGCGCCCTGCCAGCCGCCGCCGGGCGCCGAGCCGAGCGGCGCCGCGTCGCCCCCTGCCGCGCCGCCTCCTGCTGAGCCGAACGAGAGTCGATCGCCTGCGCCGCCCTTCGCGTCGCCCTTCGCGAACGTCACGGCGGCGGAGCCCTCCGGCAGCGCCGCGAGGGGCGCGATCGCTGTGTCCACCTGGATCGGCGAGCGCGCCAGCACCACGACGAACGCCCCCTTTGGCAGATCGAGCGCGGACGGCGCGTCGGGCCTGGGGGCCGCGCGGAGCGGCGCGGCGTCCCTCAGCGCCTTGAGCTTCCCGAGGCTGAACAGCTCGCCGTTCTTCAGGACGTAGAGGTTCGTCGCGGCGAGCGAGGCCGTGGAGGGGCGCAGCACCCGCTTCCACGCGTACTCGAAGTCGTGCGCCGTCACCGGCTTGCCATCCGACCAGCGCGCCTCCGGCCGCAGGTGGAACCGGAAGAGCCGGTTGTCGTCGCTCTGCTCCCAGTGGGTCGCGACCCCCTGAACCGGGCGGAGGTCACCGGCGCCGTAGGTCGTCAGCCCCTCGAACATCTGCTGCACGAGCGTGGAGCTCGCCGAGTCGTTGGATTTTCCTGGATCCAGGTACTCGGGCTCGCTGCCGTTGTTGATGTAGAGCGTCTCTGTGTCCTTGCCGACGCGCGCGGTCGTCCCGGCATACCCGCCTTCGCCCTCGCTGCACGCCGAGAGCGCGAGGATCGCGAGCCCGATCGCCGCGGCGGCGCCGCGCGCCCCGCAACCGGCGCTCCCGCCGCCCCCCGCGCCGCCGGCACCTCGTCGCTCCGAAGCCCGTTGCATATCGCGCAAGTAGCATGGCGCTCCGGGGGCAGGAAGACAGGGTTGCCCGGTCCGGGCGCCGCACCGGAGATACGCGCCCTCCCGCGAGGCACGGCAAGGCTCCGCGGAACGCGTCCCAGACGGCACGGGCGATCGACGACAGCAAGGAAAGTCGACGACCGGTGTGCGATCACCGGCGCCAGAGCGCCTGCAAATCGAACGAGAGCTGGCGATGGTGCTTGATGGCCAGCAGATGGATCCGCTCACCGCTGAGCACGTAGAGCAACAGGTACTCACCAGCGATGTACTCCCGCAGCGACGAGTCGGAGCCGAGGCGGCGCTTCAGCGCCAGGATCCGCGCCTCGACCTCCGCGGACTGTGGCGCACGCGCAAGGAAGTCGAATCCGAGCAGGGGCGAGACTTCCAGGCTCGGGATCACGTCCTCGAAGACGAGATCCAGAAGATCGCCGAAAGCGGAAGAGAGCCCCGCCTCCTCCAGAAACCGCCGGATCTCGTCCAGGTTCCGCTCGAAGTTCACGGTGACCCGAACGGTGGCGCGGCGGCTCATCGGCCGTACTTGGCGCGGAGCTCCTCCACACTCATCGTGCGCCCGGCCTCGATATCGTCGAGGCCCCGATCCACCTCCTCCAGGAGCGTGAGGTGAATGTGCTCGCGTTCGAGGCGGTGATAGTGGTCCAGCCTGCGTGCATCGACGAGGGCGATGTAACCCTCCCCGTTCCGCGTGAGGATCTTCTCGTGACCCGCGCGAACCTCGTCTGCGAGCTCCGTGAGCCGGGCCTCCGCCTGGCTCAACGGAACGATGTCCTCGGGAGAAATCGCCATGCGGTGCCTCCGTCGCGTCGAGGTGCAACGATCTGGTAACGGATCCTTGGGGACATCGCAACCTGGCGGGGTGCAGCGGCCGACCTCCTCCGCCCGCGAGACGATCGCGGCCATTCCGAGGTCTTCGTGTAAGGTCGCGCGCGCGCCATGTTGCACGATCGCGTGTCCTCCTCGCCGCGCGCTCTCCCGCTCTGCTCCGCGGTGCTCCTCGCGCTGCTCGCCGCCGGCTGCGGCGGCGCGGCCTCCCCGGGCGCCGCGCCCCCGCGGGACGCCCAGTGCGATCCTGCGCACCTCGACGCGTGCGAGCGCGCCCTCGCCGCGGCCCTCGCAGAGGGCCGGCCCCCGCGCGAGCTCGCCCTCGGCTACGTCGCGGCCCGCGCCTCCCGCGACGCCGACGACCCGTGGGCGCTCTTGCTCCGCGACCTCGACCGGCGCGGCGGGACCGGCCCCCGCGCCGCGGTCATCGTCGAGGCGGGCGCGGAGCCCTCCGCCACGGCGCGAGCGCGTGCGGACGCGGCGAAATGGCTCCGTTCCGCGCCGCTGCCGCCCCCCGGAGCCCTCGGCGCCGACGCGCTGCTCCTCGCGCTCGGTGAGGCCCTCGGGTACGAGCACCTCGTCCACGCGCGCGCTCGCCACGGCGCGGTCCAGCTCTTTCCGGCCGATCCGCTCGCGCCGTTCATGGCCGGCCTCGCGCCGATCGCGCGCGGCGACGCGTCGCTCTCGCGGGTCGCGGACGACATCGCGCTCGCCGCGCTCGTCCGCCGCGCCTTCGGCGCCGCCGCCCGCTTCCGCTACGTCGAGGCCGCGGCCGCGGCCGACGCCCTCGCGGCCGCGGTGAAGGGGCGCGACCCGAACGACGAGCCGGTCCTGCGCGGCCGCTACGCGCTGCAGCTGCTCGCGACCGCCGGCGTCGCGCTCGAGGAGCCCGAGGACGACGCTCCCTTCGCGCCCTCGGCTCCCCGGCTCGACCCCCCGCCCGCGCCGGGCGACACGCCTTACGGCGACCTCCTCCGCGTGCGCACGGCCCGCGACGGCCGCGCGGCGTGGCGCGCCCGCGGCGCGGCCGTGCTGCGGGCCGTCCCCGCGGACCGGCGCGACGCGCTCGACGACCTGCTCGGCAAGGCGCCCGGCTGCGGCCGGGACCTCGCGCCCCCCATGGAAGGCCCGCGCGACCTCGTGTTCGCCGCGGCGCTCGCCGGCGCCCTCGCTCCGGGCGACCCTGCCGCCGCGCCCGCCGCGCCCGGGAGCTCTGCTGCGCCCGCGAGCACCGCGGCGGCGCCTGGACGACGGCTCCCGCTCGACATGTGGCTGCCGCGTTACGAGGCGCTCGTCCGCGCCGTCGACCAGACGAGCACCACGTGGGCCCTCGCGCCCAGCCTGCTCCACGAGCGCGGCCCCGCGCCCGCCGCAGGCCAGGCGGGCAGCGCCGTCCACCGCCGCGCCACCGAGCTGGGCCTCGCGCACCTCGCGGCGCTGCGCGCCCTCGCGGAGGCCGAGCCGCGCCGCTACCGCGCGCTCGCGCTGATCCCCCTCGCCTACAGCCCCGGGGTGCTCGCCGACGAGCCCCTCCGCGACGCCATCGTCGATCTCACGCAGGTCGCCGTGCAGCGCCGCATGGCCGAGGCGCACGACCCGGAGGCCGTCCTCGGCGCGGCGCTCGCCGGCGTCTTCGCGGGCATGGCGTACCCGCCCGAGGTGCAGCCCCCGCACTTCCTCGCGCTGCAGGGCGCGCTCACCGCCAAGCTCCGCGGCGAGCTCACCGAGCAGGCCGGCTGGGGCGTCGCCGGCCTCTACGCCGCCGACGCGCTGTACCGGCTCGCCTCCGGTCAGGCGCCGGATCTCGCGTTCTCGTCTACGCAGATCGAGCGCGCGCTCGCGTCCGCCCCGGCGCTGCCCTACCCCGGCCTCGCGGCGCTCGCCGCGAGCCTCTCCCGCTACGCCGCGCTCGGCGCCGCCGGCGGGCTGGATCCGCAGGCGACCGACGCAGCCAGGTTCCCCCCGGAGCGCCGGCAGGCGCGCGACGCGCTCCGGCGCGCCGTCGCTGGGCTCGCGGCGCGCGATGCCGACGTCGGCGCCGGCGCGGCCGACGCCGCGGAGGCGCCGCCGCCCCAGCTCGTCGAGGACGTCACCGCGCTGGCCGACGGCGTCCTCGCCGTGCTCCTCACCGAGCGCTCGCGCAAGCCGCCCCCGACCGGGGCCGCCTGCGCCGCCGGGCGCGGGCCGAGCCCCGAGGCCCGCCGCGCCCTCGCGCGGCTCGGCGACGTCCGCCGGCGGATCCTGCTCGCGCCGAGGTACAGGCAGGGCGACGGCCCGTGGGCGCGCCGGGCGCGGCTCCTCGTGACGCTCCTCTCCGACGCGATCGATCTCCTCTCGGCGCCCGCACGCGCGCCGCGCGCCGCCGGCGCGGCCGAACGCGTCGCTCCGCCGCGCTTCACCCTCCCGACCGCGGACGCCGAGGCCGCCGTCGCCGCAGGCCTCTCCGGCTGGGTCGACCGCGACCTCGCGGACGCGCTCACCGGCGGCTACGCGCTCGCCCGCGCGCTCCTCGAGTCGTCCACCGCGGAGCGCTTCGCCGAGCGGAGCGGCGCCCCGCTCGGCCGGGTGCTCCGCGGGCTCTCCGCGGCGTTCCGCGACGATCCGGCGCGGCGCGGCGGCGCCGGACGAGGCCCCGCCGGCGGCGCGCTGCTCGACGCGCTCGCGTCGCTCCCCGCCGCGCGGGACGGCGGCGACCTCAGGGGCCTGTTCGTCGGCTACGCCCGCGCGTTCTCGGCCCTCGGGCTGCGCGACCAGGCCGACCTCGCGCTGCTCGCCTCGCTCCTCGGCGCCGCCGTGCTGGGTGGGCCGCCGTCGCCGGACGCCATCGCGCTCGCGAACGACAGCGGCAGCCGGGTCGCCTGGGCGCTCTCGTACCTCGGCGAGATCGCGAAGGCCCGCGCCGGCATTGCCCCGGATCCGTCAACCTACGCGAGCGCCATGAGCAAGGCGTCGGACGACGCCTGCCAGGCGGCCGACACGGGCGACGTGCTCGCCCTCGTCGGCGCCGTGCGCGACTTCGCCGGCGGCCGGCGCGCCGAGGCGCGCGACGCCCTCGACAGCGTCCTCGCCGCCGCCGACGCCCGCGGCCTGCGCGTGCCGCGCATGACCTACCGCTACGAGGAGAAGACCGCGACCCGCGTCTTCTCGCTCAGCTTCGACGTCTCGTACGGCGCCGGGCTCCTCGAAGGCGCGAACAGCTTCCAGCTCGGCCTCGGCCTCCGCACCCGCGGCGAGCCCGAGGGCTCCCTCACCGCGGCGCTCGCGCCCGAGGGCTCGCCCCGGAGCGACGAGGACGCGGCGCGCGCCTACGTCAGCGCCGCCGCGCTCGCGGCCGCCTACCACTTCCTCGAGGGCGACGCCGAGCGCGGCACCGCCGCGGCGCGCCGGGCGATCGCCGCGCTCTCGTTCGGCCTCCGGTTCGGGCGGCGGGGGCTGCGCCCGGATCAGCCGCTCGCCTGGGGCCGGGACGCCCGCGCGCTGCTCGCGATCGACGCCCAGCTCGCGGCCGAGGCCGGTCACCCCTTCCTCGCGGGCGACCTCTGGACGCTCGTCCGCGGCCTCCTGCCGCCGGACGCGGACGACGCCGCGGTCGCGGCGCTCCTCGCTCCGCTCCCGACCGGCCTCGCCGCGGTCCCTGGGCTCGACCCGCTCGTCGCGAGGACCGCGCGCTCGCTCGCCGCGGTCGCCAGACCGCTCGCGTGCACCGAGGCCAGGGTCGAGCTCGGCGGCTACGAGGAGCCCGCCTGCGACGCCTACCCCCTCGCGCTCTCGCTGCGCATCGCCGACGTCCTCGGCAAGCTGCCGCACCTCCGGCACGCGGGCAGCGCGGCCGCGTGCCCTGCCCTGCGCAGCCTCGACGGCTTCCTCACGGCGGCGGAGCGGGGGACGTACGACCCCGACGCGTTCACGGCGGCCGTGGAGGCGCTGCGGCAGAGCGGCCGGCTCTACGACGCCGGCGTCATGCTGGCGCGGCAGCGCCGCGAGGGGCACTGCGGCCCCGTCGTGCTCGCCGCAGCGCGCGCGCTCGGCCGCGCTCCCTCGCTCGGCCCCGCGCTGCGCGCGGATCTGCTCAGCGTCGCGGTGCGCTGCGCGGCCGCGGCGCTCGACGCGAGCGTCGTCGACGATCTCATGGCGCTCGACGCCGAGACGCGCGCCCTCCCCGACCTCGGCCGCAACCTGAAGGTCGTGCTCTTCGCGACGGAGCTCGCCGTGCGCGAGCAGCGCTGGGACGTCCTCTCGCGGCTCTCGAAGCAGCCCGACTTCGTCGGCCGCTTCCGGGGCGAGAGCGAGAGCGCCGCGACGACGGCGCGCCTCATCGAGGCCGCCGCGGCCGTGCTCTCCGGCGAGCCTGCGCCGCGCGACGCCCCCGGAGACGGCGCGCGCGCCGCGCCGTGCGGCGAGGCTCTCGCCGGCGATCGCGCCGCGCTGTGCGCCGAGATCCAGCGCCTGCGCCCGGGCGCGCTGCCCGAGCCGCAGCGCCGGCAGGCCGCGCTGGAGGCGCTCACCAACCTGCTCGCCGCCGCGCGCGGACAGGCTCGCTAGCCTGCCCGCTGCCCGGCGCCGGGGTCATTCCGGCGGAGGTGGGGGCTCTTGAACCGCCAAGACGCCAAGACGCCATAAGGCGCCATGATTCTTGTGTTTTTCTTGGCGTCTGATGGCGCCTTGGCGGTTCCATCATGGCCGCAGGGCCGGGGACTCCTTCACCCCCGGCGCCGCGCGCCTACTTCACGCTGGCGGGCTTCGTCTCGGCCGGCTTCGTGTCCGCAGGCTTCGCAGCGGCCGGCTTCGTGTCCCCGGGCTTCGCAGCGGCGGGCGCGGCGGCGGCAGGCTGCGCTGCGGCGGGCGGCGCGGCGGCGGGCGCCGGTGCGGCAGGCGCAGCGGCGGGCTTCGCCTCCGCCGGCTTGGCGGCGGCCTTCGGGTCCACCGGCTTCGCGTCGGAGGCCTTCGCGGCGCCCTTCGGCGCGGTCGCGGGCACGCCGGCCGGCTTGAGGCCCTTGGTGGCGGCCGCGGCGCAGGCGAGCTCGACGCCGGTGTCCTTGCCGTCGAGCCGCATGATCTTGATCTCGACGCGGCGATTCTTCTCCTTCGCCTCCTCGGTCTCGCCCGGATCGGTCGCGCAGTGCGCCCCGTAGCCGGCGGCCCGCACGCGGTTCTTCTCGACCCCGAGCGCGGTGAGCGCCTTCACCACCGCCTCGGCGCGCTTCTTCGTGAGCGTCACGGCGGCGGCGTCGTTGGCGAGCTTCTCGGAGTAGGCCGCGACCTCGACGAACTGGATCTGCGGATGGTCCTTGAGGACCTGCGCGATGTTCGCGAGGAGTCCCTGCGAGGCGGGCTCGATATCGGGCTTGCCGGCGACGAAGGCGATCTTCTCGTTGAGCTTCACCTCGTTGCCGAGCACGGCGACCGGCGGGACGTCAGGACAACCGTCGTCGTCCTTGTAGCCGTTCTTGACCTCGGCCTCGGTCGGGCACTTGTCGGCGTCGGCAACGAAGCCGTCTCCGTCCGGGTCGGTCGACTTGCAGCCGTCCTTGGCGTCGGGCGGCAGGCCGTCTTCCTTCTCGGCGACGCACTTGTCGGTGCCATCGTCGAGCACCCCATCCGCGTCCGCGTCAGGGGGCGGCGCAGGCGGCGCAGGCGGCGGCGGCGCGGGCGGCGGTGCCGGCGCCTTCGCGGTCTGCTGCTGGGGCTCGACCGCGCAGCCGGCGTTCGCCGCGAGCAGCGACACTGCGAATGCCATTCCAAGCCATCTCGTCGTTCGCATCTCCTGGGCTCCTCTCCTTGGCGTCGTTGATTGGCGCCGAGCGCCAGCGTGTTTAGACGACTACGCCGGAAACTGCGAGATGGATTCGTACGGCGGCGCGCCCCGCTCCCCCTCGAGAGCGCGTCGGCCCCCCGCTCCGGAGGCGACGGCGCGCCGTCGCGATCGGCGCGATCTCGGCGCGTCGTTTGCCCCTCGGCGCGAGCCGCTAGAGCTTCCCCGACGGGAGATCCATCTCGTCGAGCCCGCCGCCCGCCTTCGATTTCGGCGCTGCTTTCCTCGACTTGAGCATCTGTTCCTTGAGCATCTGCTCCGCGGGCACCGACGAGGTGGGCTTCTGTGCGGGCGGCGGCGCCACCTTCGGGCGCGGCTTCGGCGCGGGGCGCGAGTTGCTCTCGTCCTTCTTGTCGAGCTTCTCGTGGACGGGCCCCGGCGCCGGGGCCTTCTCCGTCGGCGCGCGGAGCGCCTCGAGCGCGCGCTCGCGCGCCGCGGCGATCTCCGGCGCGTCGCGGCCCGCCGGGTCGAGCCGATCCGCCTCGTCGAGCTGGTCCAGGCACCGGCGGAAGGCCGCCTCGTCGCACGCGCGCAGCGCCTCGGCCCGGAGCGACCTCGCGCGCTCCAGCGCGTCGAGCGGCGAAGGCGGCGCGACCGGCGGCGGAGGCCCGTCGGGCGGCGCGCTCGGCTGCGGCTCGGGCAGCGGCGCGATCATCGGCGCTTCGCTCGTCGACCGGAGGAGCCGGGCGATGAGGATCGCGAGGATGGCCAGCGCCGCGACCGCGGCGAGCTCGGCCATCCAGCGCTCCCGCATCCATCGCCGCATCCGCGACACGCGCTGCCGCACCCGGGCGGCGGGCACCTGCTCCTCGGCGGCGATGCTCTCGAGCTTCTCGCCTTCGCCTTCGCGGGCCATCCACGACAGCGTCTGCCGGGCGTCGCGGCTCGCGGAGGCCTGCTCTTCCGCCCAGCGCGCCAGCTCCCGCGCCTCGATGGGCGGCGGGCTGACCGGCAGATCGGGCAGCTCCGTCGCGGCCTCCCGCGCCGAGCGCCGGTGATGGTCGGCCACCTTGTGGCGCGCGATCCCGAGGAGCCAGCGCCGGAGCTCCGTCGGGTCGACCGGGCGCCCCGGCGAAGCGAGCGCGTCGCAGAGGACGGTTTGCACCACGTCGTCGACCTCGCCGCTCGGGACCCGCCGCCGCACGAAATCCTCGAGGGCTCGGCGGAGCCCCGGCTCTGCCAGGGGGTTCGTCGCGGGGGTGCGGTCCTCGGTGGTCATCGGCGTGCTCATCGACCCTGCATCGCGCCGCGGCCGCGCAGTGTGACGCGCCCGATCGAGAATACTGCAGGCCCCGGCCGGGCGTCACACTCTCCGGCGCGGCGCCGACGGTCGGGCATGCTCCTCAGGCCCCCTCTCGTCCTCGCCGCGGCGTTGCTCGCCGCTTCCCTCACCCACACGGTCCCCTCCCTGACCGCCGCCCAGGGCGGTGCCCCTCGTGCGGCGCCGTCCGAGCGAACGCCGCCCGCCACGGCCGCGCGGCGCGCTCCGAGGGCCGCTGCCTTGCCGCCGGTCACCGAGATCCGGATCGACAAGAGCGAGCACACGCTCGATCTCGTCGCGGGCGGCAAGATCGTCCGGTCCTACCGGGTCGCCCTCGGGCCTGGCGGGCCGGGGCCGAAGCGCTACGAGGGCGACAAGCGCACCCCCGTCGGCACGTACCGCGTCGCGGGCCGCATCGACGGCCTGTTCCATCGGTTCCTGATCGTCAGCTACCCGAACGACGAAGACCGCGCGCGCTTCGCCGAGCTCAAGCGGCGCGGCGAGGTCCCGCCGGGCCGCGGCGTCGGGCACAGCATCGGCATCCACGGCGTCGGCAGCGCGCAGCTCGCGGGCGTGCACAAGGAGAGCGACTGGACGCTCGGCTGCATCGCCCTCGACGACGACGAGATTGACGAGATCGCGCGACGAACGCCGGACGGCGCCAAGATCGTGATCACCGACTGAACGGGCGGTGCTAGGGTAGCCGGTCAAATCGACGGGCTGTCCGTCGAGGATGAGAGCGCGACGGCCAGGCCGGCGCCGCCCTCGCGCCTGCCCTGGAGATCGTGCATGTCTCGCCGTTACTGGCTGATGAAGAGCGAGCCTCAGAAATATTCGTTCGCGCAGCTCGTGCGCGACGGCCAGACGATCTGGGACGGCGTCCGGAACTTCGAGGCCCGCAACAACATGCGGGGCATGAAGCAGGGGGATCTCGTGCTCTTCTATCACTCGAGCGAGGGCAAGGCGGTCGCGGGCGTGGCGCGCGTCAAGCGCGAAGCGTACCCGGATCCGACGGCCGACGCCGACGAGGACTGGAGCGTGGTGGACATCGAGCCGGTCGCGCCGCTCAAGGTGCAGGTCAGCCTCGACACGATCCGCGGCGACGAGTCGCTGGCCGAGATCTCGCTCTTGAAGCGGTCGCGGCTCAGCGTGGTGCCCGTCTCGAAGGAGCACTTCGATCGGGTGCTGAAGCTGGGCAAGACCAAGATCGCTTGACGCGCGGACCCGGGGAAACGAGTAATCCCGGCGTGAACCTCCGCCCCGGAGCCCGACCCCTCGCCGTCTTCTTCCTAGGCAGCATCCTCGCCAGCGCCGCGTGCGGCGGCCCGCCCACGCCGTCCCCGATCGAGGGAGAGCCGATCTGCCCCGATTTCGAGGTCGGCGCCTCGCGCGCCCACATGCGCGGGAGCCTTCGCTTCCCCGTCACGCTGACGGTGCGCGAGGGCAAGGAGCCGATCACCCGGACGACGCTCACCGGGCGCCGGTCCAAGGACGATCCGCCGAGCCGCATCCTCCTCTCCGACCAGGACGCCGAGTACGAGATCGAGTGGGCCCAGTGCGAGAACGAGCGCGCGCCTCGGACGCACGTGGTGGGGCGCGAGGCGAAGCACACCGCGGAGTACGCATGCGGCCACGCGACCGTGTACAAGACCGACAAGCTCGTCACCCGGAAGGGCGACGCCGCGTCACGCACGGTCCACTTCGCGGCGCCCCCGAAGGTGGAGTGCTGGGAGAGTGAGCTCCCCCCTGCGCCCCCTCCGCCCGCGCCCCCCGCGGTGCCCGAGGAGACGCCGCCGGACGCGGGCACCGACGCCGACGCGGGCGCCGCGCCGGTGGACGCCGGCGCCACGCCGGCCGACGCGGGCGCCAAGGCGACGGACGCCGGCGCGCCCCGCGACGGGGGCGCAGGCGGCGTCGCGAAGCCTCGCCGCGCGGGGGCCGCGGATGCCGGCACGACCCCGCCCGGCCCCTAGGGGCTCATCGCGCTCCCGAGGCGAGACAAGCCTCGATCCATCGCCGGCCGGGTTGCGCACGTAGCAGCATTTCGATGGCCGCCGAGAGCAGGTGAGAGCATCCCCGCATAGGCGTTAACCAAGCGCGTTCGGTCACGCTCAGGGCACGAAGCCCGGCCCCCCATTCACCCCATCATCGGTCACCAACGTAGACGTTTACGTAGTCGTAGTCGTGGTCGTGGTCGTGGTCGTGGTCGTGGTCGTGGTCGTGGTCGTCGACGGTAGGCCGTGAACGACCACGACCACGACCACGTTCACGTAAACGACCACGTTCACGTAAACGACCACGACCACGTTCACGTAAACGACCACGTTCACGTAAACGACCACGACCACGTTCACGTAAACGACCACGTAAACGTTCGGATGTAGGAGAACGCGGCGCGAAGCTTGGTGAACGTCTATGGGAGCATCCCCGAGGGGTGCGCCCATGAGCACGTAGGACCTGCCCTGCTCGGCCGCCCGCAGGTTCCGCCACGAGCTCCCGGAAGTGCCGCTTTTTCTCCCCCGAGATGCGGGCGATCTCGGCCGCCGAGACCTCGGGACCGATCCGTCAGCGCACGAGATCGTCGTTGCGCATCCCGAACACCGCATCATGGTCAGCGTGGTCGTCGGAGCCCCCCGCGGCCCCGACCGCCTCGCGCCAGGCCATGAAAAGGAGCTCGCTGGAGTCGAACAGCTCCCCGTCCAGATCCCAGAGAACGGCCTTCGGATGCGATGGTGACATGAACGAGCGCAGGGAACCGTCGGTCGCGCCGCCCCCCATTTCTTGCTATCGCTGCCCCGCGCGCCTCCGCCGCCGACTGGACGTCGGCCGCGCGCCGTCGCTGCCCCGCACGCGACCGCTGTCCTCCGGGGATCCCGTTCCCTAAGAACGTGGTCCACCGGCGTTTCCAACGCCCCTTCCAACCTCCCTTTCCGCCCCGGATTCACACACCGTCTCATGTCCGCTCCGCACATGCCACCGCCTCCGGCGCCCCGCCCGTCTCCTTCACCTGAGAGCTCCCGTGAAGCTTCCGGCGAGAGCTCTCCCCGGCTCCCGCCGCCCTCGTCGCGCGGAGGCGGGCTCGCGTCGCGCCTCGCCGAGCTCCAGGTGAAGCGGCCGGCGCTGCCGCTGCTCGTGACCGGGATCCTCACCGTCATCGCCCTCTTCCTGGCGACGCGGCTCCATGTGCTGACGGGGTTCGAGTCGCTGCTGCCGGCGTCGCGGCCCAGCGTGCAGGAGCTCGACCGGGTCGCGGCGAAGACGGCCGGCGTGTCCACGCTCTTCGTCGTGCTCCAGGGCGGCGAGGGCACCCCCACGGCCGCGCTCCAGCGGGCCGCGGACGCGCTCGTCCCGGAGATCGAGAAGATCGGCCCCCCGTGGGTCGGCAGCGTCGAGGACGGGGTGCACGAGGCCTACCGCTTCCTCTCGCCGCGCGCCGGGCTCTACGTCGAGCGCGACAGGCTCACCAAGCTCCGGGACGACATCGAGGCGCGCTACACCTACGAGGTCAGCAAGGCGACGGGCGCGCTGCTCGACGACGAGCCGCCCCCCGAGATCAACGCCAGCTCGATCGAGCAGAGCCTCGGCCTCCAGGGGGTCGACACGGGGCGCTACCCCGACGGCTACTACCAGTCGAAGGACGGCAAGACCGTCGTCGTCGCCATCCGCTCGAAGGTGATGGCCAGCGATTTCGCCGCCGGCTCCGAGGCGATCCGGCGCGTGAGCGAGGTCGTCGAGCGCGTGCGCCCCGCCTCGTTCGACGCGGGGATCACCCACGGCCTCGCCGGCGATCTGCAGACCGGGATCGCCGAGTACGCCGCGATCAACGAGGACCTGACCGACGTCGGCGTCTCGGGCGCGGTCCTCATCGCCGCCGTCGTCTTCCTCTACTACCTGCGCCTGCGCACGCTCGTCGCCATGCTGATCACGATCGGCATCGGCGTCGCCTGGACGTTCGGCGCCACCCAGCTCGCGCTCGGCCACCTCAACATGGCGACCGGGTTCCTCTTCTCGATCGTCGCCGGCAACGGCATCAACTTCGGGATCATCTACATGGCGCGCTACCTCGAGGCGCGCCGCGGCGGCGCGAGCCTGCTCGAGGGCGTGCGCATCGCCCACCGCGAGACCTGGCTGCCCACGCTCACGGCCGGCTGCGCGGCCGCGGCCGCCTACGGCTCGCTGCTCGTCACCGAGTTCCGCGGGTTCCACGACTTCGGCCTCATCGGCAGCGCCGGCATGGTGCTCTGCTGGGTCGCCACGTTCGTCGCGCTGCCGAGCATCCTCGCGGTGATGGACCGGATCGTCCCCCTCGAGCAGGAGTCGCCGGGCCTCCTCGGCAGGCTGCGGCGGCGCGCCCAGGGCGGCCTCGCGTTCGGCGCGCCGTTCGCGCGGCTGGCGTCGCGGAGCCCGGTCACGCTCACGCTCGCGGGCCTCGCGCTGGCCGCGGCCGGCCTCGTCGCCACGGTGAGCTACGTGCGCGCCGATCCGATGGAGTACAACCTCCAGAACCTCCGCAACGACGAGGGGGCCCGCGCGGCGCAGATCCGCCTGAGCTCGCTCGCGGAGGAGATCACCGGCTACGTCGGCACCGACGGCATGGCGATCCTCGTGGAGCGGCCCGAGCAGGTCGAGCCGCTCCGCGCCGCGCTCTACGCGAGGCGCGACGCGGCGCCCGAGGGCGCGAAGCCGTTCAAGGAGATCTACGCGCTCCAGGATCTGGTCCCGCGGGATCAGGAGGCGAAGATCCCGCTGCTCCAGGAGATCAAGGATCGCGTCCTCAGGGCGCGGAAGCGCGGCCTCGTGGGCGACGAGGACTGGCGCCGCATCCAGGCGGTCATCCCGCCGGACGATCTCGCGCCGTTCGGGATCGGCGATCTCCCGGCGGGCGTGGCGCGCGCCTTCACCGAGACCGACGGGACGCGCGGGCGCATCGTGTACATCAGCCCGATCACGCCCGAGAGCGTGCACGACGCGCACTACCTCTTCCGGTGGGCGGACGCGTACCGCGAGACGCGGCTCCCCGACGGCAGCGTCGTGCGCGGCTCGGGGCGCGCGGTCATCTACGCGGACATGTGGGCGGCGGTCATCGACGACGTGCCGCCGGCGGTGCTGTTCTCGCTGGCCGCGACGGTCCTCGTCGTGCTCGTCGCCTTCCGCGGCGGCCGCCCGGCGTTCGCGGTGCTCGGCGCGCTGCTCGTCGGCGTCTCGTGGATGGCGGGGTTGCTCGTGCTGATGAACGTGAAGCTCAACTTCTTGAACTTCATCGCCTTGCCGCTGACGTTCGGCATCGGCGTCGACTACGCCGTGAACATCGTGCAGCGGTACGCGCGGGAGGGCGCCGGCGGCGCGCTGACCGCGGTGCGCGAGACGGGCGGCGCGGTGATCCTCTGCAGCCTCACGACGACGCTGGGCTACCTCGCCCTGGTCCGCTCGCAGAACTACGCGGTGCGGAGCCTTGGCGTCTCCGCGGTCATCGGCGAGCTCGCGTGCCTCTTCGCGGCCGTGCTGATCTTGCCCGCGGCGCTCGTCTGGCGCGACCGGCGGCGCCCGAAGGGCGAGGAGGCCTTCCTCGCGGTCGGCCGCCCCACGACCTGAGCGCGCGCCGCGGCCGGATCAGGCCGCGCGGCGGCGCTTCGCGAAGTACGCCTTGATCGCCGCGACCTCCTTCGCTGTGAGCGCGGCGATGGCCGGGACGACCTGCGCTGGATCGTGACCTGCCGCGACCCCGAACTCCCGTGGAAACTCGAGGAAGGTCTTGTCCGGCCCGGTCGTGACGCGCCGGAGTCGGTAGGTCCCGGTGTAACGTTCGATGCCGAAGATCTGCCCGTGGATCCGGTAGGTGACGGCGTGCTCGGTCTCGGAGCGCGCGACCACCTCCTCCAGCGAGCTCTCCCCCGAGACGAGCGTGAACGCGAACCGCGACGGCACCTTCTCCGCGGAGCCGCCCTCCACGTAGCCGTACTCCTTGACGTTGTCCCCGAAGACGACGGGGATGAGCTTCGTGATGTCGCGGACCTCTTGCCAGACCTCCTCGATGGAGGCGTCCAGCACCGCCGAGTCGTAGACGTGATAACGCGCGTCGATCATGGCTCCCTCCTCCCGATGCCGCCGGCGCGACACCGCCATGCGCGGCGGAGCGATGTTATCAGGGGATGTCGCCGCCTCTCGAGCGCGCCCTCGTCACGGCGGCGTGCGCTCGGAAAGTGCGAATCGCGCCGACGTGGACGGACGGCCCGGTGCTCGCGCGGCGGCAAACCCGGGCCCTGGCCGCCCCCAGCGGAGTCGATCCGTCGTGGACCCGTCGCTCGTGCTCGCTCCAGCACACGCGATCCGTTGAAGACCCCCGGGCGCGGGCCCGTCGCGCTCACTCGATCCGTCGAAGACCCCCGGCGGCGGGCCCCTCGCGCTCACGCGATCCGTTGAAGACCCCCGGCTGCGGGCCGCTCGCGCTCACGCGATCCGTTGAAGACCCCCGGGCGCGGGCCCCTCGCGCTCACGCGATCCGTCGAAGACCCCCCTGCGGCGGGCCCGTCGCGCTCACTCGATCCGTCGAAGACCCCCGGCGGCGGGCCGCTCTCAACGGTTGCGATCCGTCATGGCCCCCTGCGCCGGGGTAGTGCTCAAAATTGAACATGAAGGCGGGAAGGCGGGAAGAAAAGATCAATGATCTTCCCGCCTTCATGTGAACTCTCTTCGGGCAAATTTGAGCACACTCTGCGCCGGCCCCCTCCTGACGGTTGCGATCCGTCATGGCTCCCCGGAGCTCTCTCCATGCCTCCTCGAGGGGCGCGTCGAGCACCGCTGAATCGTAGACGTGAGTTCGGGCTGCGAGCATCGATGGTCCTCCCCGAGGTGTCGCACGAGCGCGACGTCCTCCCGCGCAGCGGCCGATGCTCCCAGAACGCCCCGCGCCGCCGCGACCGCGCGCCCGTCACGGCGGCGCGCGGAGATCCGCGCAGCAGCGGACACCGGTCGAGTAGTCGAAATAGGTGAAGTCGTGCGACGCGACGCGCGCCATGCACCCCTCCCGGGTCGCGCGCGCGTAGAACCCGCCGACGAACGTCCCCTCCGGATCGTCGATCCACTCGTCGAGGTTGCCGACCATGTCGGCGACCGCGTCGTCCTCCCACGCGCTCGCGCACGTCGCGGTCTCGCCCGTTCGCCGCAAGAGAGGGGCCCCGGCGACGCGCACCAGGTTGAGCCGCGGATCGCTGTGCCCGAGCGTCACGTCGCGGTGGAGCACGCCGGCCGGGTGAGCCTCGCGGAACACGTTGCACCGCCCGTCCGCGTAGGTCGGTCCGTACGGGAACTGCTCGTCCCGCTCGCCGCGGCACGCCGTCCGCCACTCCTCGAGCGAGCAGAGCCGCTTGCCCGCGTTCCGGCACGCGAGCTCCGCCTGCGCGCCGGTCGTGTAGCCCTGCGGGAGCACGCCCCTGCGCGACACCGCGCGCGGCTCGAACTCGCGCTGCTTCTGCCAGCCGGGCAGCAGCGGCAGATCCATGCGGCGCGCCTCGTCGTCCCCGAGCTGCAGCCGCATCTTCGACCACACCCGCTCGACGGACGCGGCCGCCTGGCGCGACGGAGGATAGAACGCGGAGATCTCGAGCCCGGTCTCCTTGTCGAGCAGCACCGCCTCGTAGCGATCGACGCAGAACCGGCGCGCGACCCGCACCATCTCCGGCGGACAGCGCGGCTCCGCCGGCGGCGCAATCGGCCTCGGCCTCGGAGGCGCCCCCACGAGCGGCGGCGCCACGTCCGGCGCCCCGGCCCCGGCGTCCGCCGCGCTGGCTCCCGTGTCCGCCGCGCTCGGCCCCGCGTCCGCCCCGCCGCGCTCTCGCTCCGAGCGGCAGCCCGCGAGCCCCGTCCACGCGAGCGCCGCTGCGCTGACGTAGGCGAGCGCCGCTACCGCGAGGCGGCGGCCGGCGCGGGGGCACGTGGGGCGCTCGGCGGATCGCGCCCGCATCGGTTCAGCGGATCGCGCCGGCATCAGTTCAGCGGATCGCGCCGGCATCAGGTCAGCGGATCGCGCCGGCATACGGGTCGATGGACGCGGGCTCGCGGCAGAAGAAGCGGCGGAGCACGAGGTAGTGATGGATCGGCAGCAGCCGCGTCTCCTCCTTCATCGACAGCCCCATCCGGCTGATCTCGGCGCCCGGGAACGGCGTCTTCGGATAGCAGCGGACGATCCCGGAGAGCGCCTCGTACTCGTCGAGCAGCCCGAGCACGTGCCCCACCTCGTGAGCCAGCACGGGCAGCGACCAGCCGGCCCGCATCGCGCTGAAGTACGGCGTCCTGCCGCACGTCGGCGAGAGCGGCACCGCGAGATCGACCCGGAGCGCCCGTGCGCGCGCCTCGTCCGCGAGAACGAAGTCGAAGTCGTAGCGCACCGGCAGCCCGAAGGCGCGCGCGTCGCGGTTCCAGTACCCCTCGGCCTCGTCCGACCAGCGCGCGAGCAGGGCGCGGATCGCGGCCGGCGTCGCCCTCGCCCTGAACACGCCGGACCCAGGGCAAGCGTCCGTCGATCCCGAGCGCGCGTACGGCGTCCCGCGGCAGGCGATCGCGCCCCCGAGCCGGGCGGCCAGCCCGCAGTCGGGCAGCTCGAGCCAGCCCGCGCGCTCCGGCGGGTCGACCGCGATGCGCACGCCGACCTCCCAGGCGCCGCCGCGCCGCCGCACGAGGTAGCTCATCGGACCGAAGAAGAGGCCGTAGTGCGGCATCACCCCGGCGATCCGCCGCTCCCCCTCCGGCACGTCGCCGCGCGCTCCGGAAAAGACGCGGCGCGGCGCCGGCTGGCACAGGTACGCGTCCTTCGCGAGCGCGTCGGCCAGGATGTCCCGGAACGTCGCTTCCCGCCCTTCGAGGATCGCGCCGCTCAACGCCTCGAGCTCGGCGGCGATCGCCTCGACAGGGACCTCGCGCCCGGAGGCCGCATCACCCGCCGCGCTGCCCGGCGTGCCGGCCCCCCCACGTGGAGCCCCCCCGCTCGGGGCCCCCCCGCAGCCGGCCGCCCCCAGCGAGAGCGCCGCGAGCACCGGGAGCGCCCCGCGACACGGGTGAACGAGGACTCGCCACGGCGCCGGCGCGCCGCGCTGGACGCTTTGTCTTGCGCCTCCCGTCCGAAGCGAGTTACGTCGTGCATGGAACGCTGCACGCTGGCCGCGCGCCCCAGCCACCGAGGCTACGCCGCCGGACGCCGTGCACGCAGGGGGGGCTCGCGTGGGCGTGGAGGTCAACCCCGCTCACTTACGGGGAGTTGAATGAAGAATCAACGCGTCCGGAGTGAAACCGTGGAACCGGTCGGGCGTAGTGACGCGTAGCCGATGGGCTCAGCGCGGTCGAGAGGCCGGCGAGACCCGACGGGCTCCAGCGTGCGGGCGCGCCATTCTGGCGGGGCGCGCGGTGGGCTCGGTGATCGCGACGAAGACGAGCGTGGAGGATCAGATGACGATCGACATGGGCAAGACGTTGGCGTTGACGGCGGTGTCGGGCATGGTGGCGGGCCTCGCGGGCTGCGCCTCGTCGCCTCCGCCCGCGCCTGAGACGAGCGGCGCCGCCCCCGCGGCCGAGCCGGCGGCGACCGAGGCGCCTGCGGCCGCCGCGAAGGAGTGCTGTGCCGGCAAGAACGAGTGCAAGGGCAAGGGCGGCTGCAAGGGCGCCGGCCACGAGTGCTCGGGCAAGAACGAGTGCAAGGGCAAGGGCGGCTGCAAGCCGGCCGACTGCTCGTCGTAAGTTCGGCGCGCCCGGCCCGGCGGAATCCGGCGGATCCACGCGGATCCGCCGGACCCGTCGGGCCGATCTGCACGGATCCGCCAGGGCCCTTGGGCCGAGCTGCGCGGATCCGCTGGGCCGTGAGGCGCCGCGGCGCATCCCTCCACCCCTGATCCAGGCTCGCGGTGAACCATGGTGAACCTCGAACGGATGCGGCTGGGACTCCCCGACCTCGGCGTCGGCGTCGGGCTGCGCATCCCGCACTACCGCCACATCTTCGAGCACCAGCCCCGGGTCGACTGGTTCGAGATCATCAGCGAGAACTTCATGGTGGACGGCGGCATGCCGATCGCCAACCTCGAGCGCTTCCTCTCGAGCTACCGCCTCGTCCAGCACGGCGTCTCGCTGTCGATCGGCAGCACGGATCCGCTCGATTTCGACTACCTGCGCCGGCTGAAGGCGCTGCTGGCCAGGGTGGGCTCGCCCTGGGTGAGCGATCACCTGTGCTGGACGGGCGCGCACGGGATCAACCTGCACGATCTGCTCCCGTTGCCGTACACCGACGAGGCCGTGCGGCACGTCGCGGCGCGGGCGCGGGTGGTGCAGGACTTCCTCGAGGTCCGGCTCGCGCTCGAGAACGTGTCGAGCTACCTGACCTTCACGGCGAGCCGGATGAGCGAGTGGGAGTTCCTCTCGGCGGTCGCGGAGGAGGCCGACTGCGGCATCCTGCTCGACGTCAACAACGTGTACGTCTCCTCGTACAACCACGGCTTCGATCCGGAGGCCTACATCGACGGCGTGCCGCACCACCGGATCGTGCAGTTCCACCTCGCCGGCCACACGCACCAGGGCGCGTACATCCTCGACACCCACAGCGATCACGTGGTCGACGCCGTGTGGGCGCTCTACCGGCGCGCGGTCGCCCGCGCCGGCGACGTCTCGACGCTGATCGAGTGGGACGACGACATCCCCTCGTTCGAGGTCCTCGCCGCCGAGGCGGAGAAGGCGCGGGCGATCCGCGAGGAGGTGGCGCGTGCGCGCGCCGCCTGACCCCGCGCCCCCGGCCGGCCTCTCCGCCCTGACGCGGCAGCTCACCCGCATGTTCACGGCCGGCGCGCCGCTCGCGGACGACGCCGTGCTCGCCGGCCTGTGCCGCGAGCACGTCGCCGGGAGCGAGCGGCTCGCGCCCGCCGAGCAGGCCGACATCTACCGGCGGCAGTTCTGGCTGCGGCACAGGGACGCGCTCCGCGAGGACTACCCCGCGCTGGCGCACGTCCTCGGCGACGACGGCTTCGACGCGTTCGCGCGGGCCTACCTCGCGGCGCACCCGCCCGCGAGCTTCACGCTGCGCGACCTCGGGCGAGACGTCGCCGGTTTCGCGGGCGCCCACGAGGGGTTCCCCCCTGCCCTGCGGGATCTCGCGCGCGACGTGGCGCGGTACGAGCACGCCCTCGTCGATCTGTTCGACGGCGCCTCGCCCCCTCCGCTCGATCCGGCGAAGGTGACGGGCATGCCGGCGGACGGCTGGTCCACCGCGAGGATCGTCCTGCACCCGCTGCTCGCGCTGGTGCGGCTCGGCCATCCGGCGCACGTCCTCCGGAGCGAGCTCAAGCAGGGCCTGTCGCCCGCGCTGCCCGCGCCCCGCCCGGTCCACCTCGCCGTGTTCCGCGGCGCCGACCTCACGATCCGCTTCGAGGAGCTCGATCCTCAGGCGTTCGCGCTCCTCGAGGCGCTCGGGCGGGGCGTGCCGCTCGTCCCGGCGTGTGAGGAGGTGGCGAGCAGAGCTCGGGAGCCGGCCGGCACCGAGGAAGAGGGCGCCGGAGAGGGGGCGGGCGCGGCGCTGGCCGAGCGCGTGGGCGCCTGGTTCCAGCGCTGGACGAGCTGGGGGCTCATCGTCGACGTCGTGCCGGGCGCGCGCGCTGAAGGCGGCTAAGATGGCGCGGTGACCACCATCGTCCAGCGCACGCTCGAGATCCGCACGAACGGCCGGGGTTTCGTCGATATCACGCGCGAGGTCGCGCGCGTCGTCGCCGGCGCGGGCGTCGACGTCGGGCTCTGCGCCGTGTTCCTGCAGCACACGTCGGCGAGCCTCATCATCCAGGAAAACGCGGATCCGGCCGTCCTTCGCGACCTGGAGCGCTGGATGTCGCGCCTGGCCCCGGAAAGCCGCGACTACGAGCACGACGACGAGGGCCCCGACGACATGCCGGGCCACCTGAGGAGCGCCATCACCCGCTCGAGCGAGGTGATCCCGATCTCCGGCGGCCGCCTCGCCCTCGGGACCTGGCAAGCCCTGTATGTCTGGGAGCACCGTAGTTCTCCCCACGGGCGCCGCGTGGTAGTGACCGTGACCGGCACCACAGCCGGGGGTTGAGTGGTATACTTTGCGGCGTTCGCATACGGACGAGTGCTGGATGAGCGCTGCATGAGCACTGGATGAGCTCGGCGCCCCTCGGGGGCTGCTTGCCCGCCGCGTAAGGCAGGGCCTGCTCGGTCGTCGGCGCGCCACGCGATCCCCTCACCTTTCAGCGGAATCAGCGGGAAGAGAGCGATGAGCCTTCAGACGACGTTCATGGGAATCTTCGACACTGCCCGGATCTGCTTTCCGACCGTGGTGGACGCGATGATCGGGCGTGTGACCCTCGAGCGCTGCGATGAGCGGCTGGACTGGTGGGCGCGCAAGGTGCTCGAGGACGCGGACGTGGATCTGGTGGTGCGCGGGCGCGAGAACGCCTCGGGCGCGCGGCCGTTCGTTGTGATGTCGAACCACCAGAGCCTCTTCGACATCCCGGTGGTGTTCCGCGCGATCCCCGGGCGGCTCCGGATGATCGCCAAGAAGGAGCTGTTCAACGTGCCGATCTTCGGCCAGGCGATGAAGGCGGCCGGGTTCATCCGGATCAACCGGGGCGATCACGTCCAGGCCAGCGCGAGCCTGCAGGTCGGCGCGTCGATGCTGCAGGACGGGACCCGGGTCTGGATCGCGCCGGAGGGGACGCGGAGCAAGACCGGCGCGCTCCTCCCGTTCAAGAGCGGCGGCTTCCGGATGGCGATCGAGACCAACACGCCCATCCTCCCGGTGGCGATCGACGGCACGCGGCACGTGCTCCGGGCGAAGGATTTCGTGGTGCAGGAGCACCACCGGGTGGTTGTCACGATCATGCCGCCGATCGATCCGGCGCCCTACGGCGCCGGGGGCCGCAACCGGTTGATGCGGGACGTGAGGGCGGCGATCGCAGGGGCGCTCGGCCACGATCCCGGGCTGATCCACCGCGGCGCGGGCGTCGCGACGTCGCCGGCGTAGGGCGCCGGCCGGTCAGCTCGGAGTCACTCCGCCCGCCGCTCCGACACCTGCTCGCCCCGATGGGCCGCGCTCTCCGGGGCGTCCGCGCGGGAGCGGTGCTCCTCCGGCGGAGACGGCCGGAGCGCCCAGGGGCTGCGCTGCGGCGCCGCTGCGCCTTCTTCCCCGCCGGCCGGAAGGTGCTCCGCCGTGAGCCAGCCCCAGAAGGCCTCGGCCCAGCGCGCGCCGCCCACCTCGTTCGGGTGGATCTTGTCCTTCTGGCGCGGGAGGGGGCCCGGCACGAGCGCGTCGGAGTCGAAGAAGCGGCACGGGGCCGAGTTCGTCCGGATCACGTCGATGATGCCGGTGTCCTTGCGCCAGAGCGGCGGCGAGACCCACACGCAAGGGCGGCCGCCGATCGCCTTGACGATGCGGCGGATCGCGCCGGCGTGGGCCGGCGGGTTGACGTTCTCCACCTCGTTGGCGCCGAGGCTGATGATCACGAGGTCCGGCTGGTAGTTCGCGACAAGGAGCTCCATCCTCGAGGCCCACGTCACCGTGTACGAGCTCGTCTCCGCCTTCACCGCGTAGCGCACGTGGTGCTCCTGCATCCGCGGGCGGAGCGCCTGCGCGAAGCCCGCCACCGCGAACGAGTCGCCGACGTGGAGGACCGCCGTGTTGGGCGGGACCTCGAACTCGGGCGGCAGTGCGGCCGTTGGCGCGGCAGCGGCCTCGACCGGCGCGGAGGCCGCGGGCGGGCGGGCGGCGGCCGGCGCGGAAGCCTCGGACGGCGGCGCGGGCGCCGCCGCGGCCCCGGGGGACGGCGCGGGCGCCGGTGCGGCCCCGCACGCGATGCCCGCCGCGGCAACCCCGGCGAGCGCCCAACTACTGACCCGGATCTCCCTGCCCATGCTCGCTCCCGACGCCGCTTCCGCGCGGCCAGAGAGGGGCACGGCGCGCCCCGATGGGCACGCGCGCGCGGCTGCGCGGAAGATCGCGGCGCACTCTACGGCCGGCCGCGTCCGCACGGCAATCATTGAGCGAACGGCCCGCACGGCTTATTACATGCGCATGAGCTTCCGTCTGTTTGGAGTCTCGGTCGACGTCCAGCTCGGGTTCTGGCTCTCCGCCGCCCTGCTCGGGTACGGAATCCTGGCCAGGCAGCAGTACCAGACGTTCCTCGTCTGGATCCTGGTCGTCTTCCTGTCGGTCCTGATGCACGAGTTCGGGCACGCGCTCGCCATCAAGCGGCACCGGATCGAGCCGGAGATCACGCTGCATTTCATGGGCGGGACCACGACCTGGCGCTCGCTCCTGCCCGTCGGGCGGCTCCAGCACGTGCTGATCAGCCTGGCAGGCCCCTTCGCCGGCTTCCTCGTCGCCGGGCTCCTGCACCTCGTGCTCAGCTACACCCCGGCGCTCTACGCCCTCCCGGCCATGCTGCTGAGCGGGATGGAAATGCTCATCACGGTCAACGTGTGGTGGGGCCTCCTCAACCTGATCCCCGTGCTCCCGTTCGACGGCGGCCACGTCCTCGAGCACGCGCTCGGCCCGAAGCGGGCCCGGCTGACGGCGGCCATCTCGGGCGTCGCCGCCGTGCTCCTCGCCATCCTCTTCCTGAGGGCGGGGTTCTTCTTCTTCTCCTTCATCCTCGTCATGTCCGCGTTCCAGAGCCTTCAGAGGTTCCGCAGCGAGCCGGCGGCGTCGTCGCCCGCCATGAACCGCCGGCGCGCGGAGCTCCAGGAGGAGCCGATGCCGCCCGAGACGGCCATGCTGCTCGAGCGGGCGCGCCGGGCCGTGGAGGACGAGCGGACGGGCGAGGCGATGGCGCTCGCCGCCGAGGTGCTCGCGCAGTCGCCGGCGCCGCCGAAGCGCGCGCTCCGGGAGGCGCACGAGCTCGTCGGCTGGTCGCACCTGCTCCTCGGCGACGCGAAGCGCGCGGGGGAAGCGGTCGCGCAGGCGCGCAAGCACGGCGAGCCGGACCCGGCGCTGGTCGGCGCGGTGCACCTCGCGCTCGGGGACCTGAAGCAGGCGCGGAAGGCGCTCGAGGCGGCCCGGGAGGCCGGCGACGACCGGAAGGAGGTCGCGGGCCCGCTGATCCGGGTGCTCGTGGACCAGGGCGAGGTGGCGCGGGCCGCGGCCGTGGCGCTGGACATCGTGGAGCAGCTCTCGGAGGACGACGCGCGGCGGATGGCGGAGATCGCGTTCGAGCGCGGCGCGTTCGACTGGTCGGCGCGGCTCTACGAGGCGATCTTCCGCCGTGTGGGCCTCGGCGAGGACGCGTACGGCGCGGCGCGCGCGAGCGCCAAGGACGGGAACCTCGAGGGGGCGATCGAGCTGCTCCGGCGCGCCGTGGAGGCCGGGTTCTCGGATCGGGCGCGGGCGTGGTCGGACTCGGCGCTCGAGGCGCTCCGGGGCTCGGCGCTCGAGGCGGTGCTGCCGCGCCCGTGACCGGCTAGGCTCCGCCGCGTGCGCATCCAGGTGCCTTTCCTTCGCGTGGGGCCGATCGAGGTCCCTCCCCCCGCCTACCAGTCCGAGGGAGCCGTCGGGCTCGATCTCTGCGCGGCCATCGAGGCGCCGGTGACGCTCGCGCCCGGGGAGCGGAAGCTCGTGCCCACGGGCTACGCGGTCGCCCTCCCCGACGGCCACGAGGGGCAGGTGCGGCCGCGCTCGGGGCTCGCGCTGCACCACGGCGTCACCGTGCTGAACAGCCCCGGGACGATCGATCCGGACTACCGCGGGGAGATCAAGGTCGTCCTGATCAACCTGGGCGCAGCGCCGTTCACGGTGCACCGGGGCGATCGGATCGCCCAGCTCGTGATCTGCCCGGTCGCCCTCGCCGACGTGGTCCTGGTCCCCGCGCTCGCGTCGACGGCGCGCGGCGCGGGCGGCTACGGTTCGACGGGCGTGCGGCGCGAGGAGCCCTAGCTCCGCCGCTCGCGAGGGGCGCGAGGGGCGACAGAGCTCACGGCGACCTGAGCTCGTCGATCAGGAAGCTCCACACAGCGGCGACGCGGGGGACGTCGCGCAGGGCGCGGTGGCCGACGAGCCAGAGATCGTCCGTGGGCCACTCCGCCGCGCTCGCCTCGAGCGCGCTCGCGAATCGGAGCGGCGCGAGGGCGTGCACATGCAGGTACGGCTCGGGGACCAGCAGGGCGCCGAGCCCGATCTCCGCCGCGGTGAGCTGCGAGACGAAGAAGCTCGTGCGCAGGGCGATCTCCGCCCCGGGGGCGTGGCGCGCGAGCCAGCGCGCCGCCGGGAAGCTGGTGAGGTCGCGATCCCAGGCGATCCACGGCACGGCGTCCCACGCCGCCACGGGCCCGGCGTCCTTCACGAGCTGCTCCGAGGCGGCGGCGATCCAGCGGGCCGACGCGAGCTTCGTCACGACGAGGTCGGCGCCCTCCGGCCGGATCGAGCGGAGGGCGAGGTCCGCCTCGTGCCGGGTGAGATCGAGCACCCGGACGGACGCGTCGAGCTCGATGCGGATCCTGGGGTGGCGGGCGCGGAGGCGCGGGAGCCTCCGGGTCACGAACGAGTCGGCGAAGCCCGGCGCGACGCTGAGGCGGACGACGCCCTCGGCGTCGGCCTCGGCGCCCGAGGCGTCGCGCGCGAGGCGCCGGTGCGCGGCCTCCATCGCCTCGGCGGCGGGCAGGACGAGCTCGGCGACGCGCGTGGGGACGAGGCCGTCGCGGGTGCGGTCGAAGAGGCGCGCGCCGAGCGACGCCTCGAGCGCCGTCAAGCGGCGGCTGACGGTGGACGTGTCGAGGCCGAGGCGCGCGCCCGCCTGGCCCAGGCTCCCGTGCCGGTGGACGGCGAGGAAGACGCGGACGTCGTCCCACCGCGTGTCGCCCAGGTCCTGCGGCTTCGCGGGCATGGGCTGCGCTAGCGGTCCGACGAGAACAGCCGGAACACCGCGACCCCGATGCCCAGGACCACGAGGCCCACCGCGACGTGGAAGAGCCCGATCGGGCCCACGCCGATGCGCTGGCCGTCGAAGAGCAGCGACGCGGCCGCGAGGTCGAGGAGGGTGATGACGACGCCCGCGCCGGCGAGCCGCACCGGCAACGCGAACATCGCCATGAGCTCCGCGGTGCTCGGGCTGGGCCGGGCGGGCGCGCGCTCCATCATCGGGGGCGGCATCCTCGACGGCGAGTAGGACGGCCTCGCGAAGGGCGAGGGCGCGGGAGGAGACCAGTCGAGCGCGAGCGGCACCACCGGCTCGGTGGGGAGGCTGTGCGGCGGCAAGCGGCCGCCGCCGCGCTCCGGCAGGTGGAGCTCCCGGGCCGCCTCCGTGAACGCCGCCGGCGCCGCGAGGCCGGTGCTCTGGAGGAGATCCTGCGACCGCGTCGACCCCGGCGACGAGGGCGACGCGGGCAGCACCGAGGAGCGGGCGCGGGCGGCGGGCGGCGCGTGGCTCCGGCTGGGCACCGCGATCGGCGGAGCGCTCCGCGGCAGCCCGAGCGCCTGCTCGACGTCGTCCCAGAACGCCCCGATGTCCCGGAAGCGCTCGCGCGGGTCCACCGCCAGCGCCCGCCGGAAGGCGGCCTCCAGCGCGTCGGGCACGAAGATGCCCTCGCTCCTCGGCGTGGGGCGGCGCTTCTCGTCGAGCACCGTGCCCATCATCGCCACGTGATCCCCGCCGATGATCTCGCGGCCGGCGAGCGCCTCGACGACCGTCACGGCGAGCCCCCAGACGTCGGTCCAGGGGCCCGTCTTGCCGAAGCGCTTCGGCGCCCACTGCTCGGGCGCCCCGTAGGCCGGCGTGAACGCCGTCGAGAGGCCGCCCGACGTGGTGGCGGTCTGGCCGGCCATGACCGTCGCGGCGTCGCGGGCGCGGGCGATCCCGAAGTCGAGGATCTTGACGACCTCCGCGCCGTGGATCTGGGCGAGGAAGATGTTCGCCGGCTTGAGATCGCGGTGCACGACGCACGTGGGGCCGCTCGGCCCGGGGAAGTGGTGCGCCGCCTCGAGCGCCCGCGCGACGGGCGCGAGCAGCCGGATCACCTCCGCCGGCGAGAGCTGCGGCGCTCCGATCGCCGCGCGGGAGGCGATGTGGCTCGCGAGCGTGCGGCCCTCGAGCCACTCCAGCGCGATGAACGGCACGAAGGCGCCGGTCGCGGCCGAGATCACGTCGTGGTGCAGCGGCCTGACGACGGCAGGGATCGCGGCCGACAGGCGGAACAGCAGTTCCGCTTCCTCACGAAATTTTTCAAGAAACTGCACGCGCAGCTGCTCGGGCAGCGTCGCCGGGACCTTGAGGCATTTCAGCGCGACCGGCGCTCGAAAAGCCTCGTGGTACGCCCGATAGACGACGCCGAACCCACCTTCGGCGACGACCCGCTCTACCTTGAACGCCCCCTGGGTCGTGCCGACGATCCCGAACACATCATCGGCCATCCGCTGAGGGTACACGAGCTCGACGAGGCTTCGAAAGGGCGCGGATGAACGGATGATGCACGGACCGTGCTCGCACCCCAGCCCACCCGGCGGGTCCCGAGGAGCGCCCCCCGCCCCGGGGGGCCCGCCCCCTCGAGGCCACGGACCATCCGCCCAGACCACACTCGGTGGTCCGTTTTACGCCGCATCGCGCTAGGCTGGCCGCCATGCCGCCCCGCCGTCGTGAGGTCGATCGACCTCTTCGCAAAGAAGTTCGCCTGCTTGGACGCCTGCTCGGGGAAGTGTTGATCGAGCAGGAGGGAGAAGAGCTCTTCGCCATCGAAGAGCGCATTCGCACGCTGGCCATCCGTCGGCGCCGCGGCCCCAGCGACGGCCGCGCGCACGCGGCCGCGGAGCTCAGCAAGCTGCTCGCAGAGCTGCCCCACGATCGCCTCGAGCCCGTCATCCGCGCGTTCA
This sequence comes from Sorangium sp. So ce693, assembly GCF_051521375.1. Classification (NCBI taxonomy): domain Bacteria; kingdom Pseudomonadati; phylum Myxococcota; order Polyangiales; family Polyangiaceae; genus Sorangium; species Sorangium sp. So ce693. The sequence continues at coordinate 5,217,928 of NZ_CP150347.1, read as the reverse complement.
CCGTCTACTTCCGGCTCGTGAACCTCGCGGAGCAGCACCACCGGATCCGCCGCGCGCGCGCGTACGCGACGGATCCCGGCGCGCGGCCGCAGCGCGGCTCGATCGAGGCCGCGATGCACACGCTCAAGAAGGCCGGCGTGCCCGCCGAGCGCGTTCGCGCCGCGCTCAGGACGCTCGACGTGACGCTCACGCTCACCGCGCACCCGACCGAGGCAGCGCGGCGCACGGTGCTCGAGAAGCTCTACCGCATCGCGAAGAACCTCGAGGAGCGCGACCGCTGCCAGCTGACGCCCGACGAGTCGGCGCGCAAGCTCGCCGAGATCCGCGAGGAGATCACGGCGCTCTGGCAGACCGACGAGGTGCGCCGCGATCGCCCCACCGTCGGCGACGAGGTGAAGAACGTCGCCTGGTACATCGAGGAGATCCTCTGGGATCTGATCCCCGATCTGCCCACCGTGATCGGGCGCGCGTTCGAGGCCGCCTACGGCGAGCCGCTCGACGCGGAGATCGCGCCGCTCCGGATCCACTCGTGGGTCGGCGCCGACATGGACGGCAACCCGCTCGTCGTGCCCGCCGTGCTCGAGGACGCGCTGTTCGCCTACCGCATCCGCGGGCTGCGCCGGCTCATCCGGGCGGTGCGCGACCTCGGCGGCGCGCTGTCGCAGTCGGTCCGGCACGTGACGCCGCCGCCCTGGCTGCTCGCCTCGATCGAGGAGGACGCCGCCGCGATGCCCGAGGTGGCCGCGCACTTCGGCCCGCGCACCGAGGGCGAGCCGTGGCGCCGCAAGCTGCACTTCATCGAGGCGCGCCTCACCGCCACGCTCGAGCACGCGGAGCACGGCCGCGCCGAGGCGCGCGCGCGCTCCGGGCAGGGCCCCGCGCGCGAGGGGCGCGCGTTCGTGCGGCCCGAGGAGCCGACGGTCGGGGCCCCCTACCGCGAGCCCGCGGAGCTCGAGCGCGACCTCACGGTCGTCGCCGACAGCCTGCGCGCCGCGCGCTGCGCGAGCTCGGGCGAGCGGCGCGCGCGGGCGCTGCTCACGCAGGTGCACGCGCTCGGGTTCGCGCTCGCGGAGCTCGAGATGCGGGCGCCGGCCGAGGACGCGCGCGCCGCGGCGGCCAGCGTCGCGGAGGGCCGCGTCGAGCCGGCGCAGATGACGCCCGAGGCGCGCCGCGTGTTCGAGGCGCTGCAGCGCATCGCCGCGGCGCAGCGCGACGGCGGCGAGTCGTCCTGCCGCACGCTCGTGCTGTCGATGACCCACAGCGAGGACGACGTCCTCGCCGCCCTCGCGTCCGCGAAGGCCGCCGGGCTGTGGGACGAGGCGCGCTCGTGCGCGCGGATCGACGTCGTCCCGCTGTTCGAGTCGCTCGCCGCGCTGAACGACAGCGCGAGGATCCTGCGGGCGCTGCTCGCGCACCCGGAGTACCGGCCGCACGTCCTCGCGCGCGGCGTGCAGGAGGTGATGATCGGCTACAGCGACTCGGGCAAGGAGGTCGGCCTGCTCGCGGCGAGCGCGGCGCTGCGGCGCGTGCAGGAGACGCTGCCGAAGATCGCCGCGGAGGCGGAGCTGCCGCTCCGCGTCTTCCACGGCCGAGGCGAGTCGGTGGCGCGCGGCGGCGGACCGGCGCACCAGGCGCTGCTCGCCCTGCCGGCCGGCAGCGTCGGCGGCCGCTACAAGGCGACCGAGCAGGGAGAGGCGCTCGACCACAAGTACGCCCGCCCCGAGCTCGCGATGCGCACGCTGGAGATCATGCTGAGCGGCGTCCTCCTGCACACGCTGGGCGCGCAGCCGCGGCCGCCCACGGCGTCCGAGCTGCGCTACGCCGCGGCGTTCGACGAGCTCGCCGAGACGGGCCGGCGCGCCTACCGCGGGCTCGTCTGGGAGGAGCCCAAGTTCGTGGAGTTCTTCACGGCCGTGACCCCGATCGACGAGATCGCGCGCCTGCCGCTCGGCTCGCGCCCGAGCAAGCGGCGCGCGGGCGGCCTGGAGTCGCTGCGCGCGATCCCGTGGGTCTTCGCGTGGACGCAGAACCGGGCCATCCTCCCGGGGTGGTACGGCGTCGGCAGCGGCCTGGAGGCGATGGGGCAGCGCCCCGAGGGCGCGGAGCTGCTGAAGGAGATGATGGCGTCGTGGCCGTTCTTCCGGGCGGTCATCGACAACGTCGAGATGGTGCTCGCGAAGGCCGACATGACGATCTTCGCGGGCTACGCGGAGCTCGCGCCGGCCGCCGCGCGCAAGGCGGTCGCGCCGCGGATCATCGCGGAGTACAAGCGGACGCGGTCGTGGCTCAAGCGGCTCACGGGCAACCGGCGGCTGCTCGAGGGCAACCCGACGCTCCAGCGCTCCATCTCGCTGCGCAATCCTTACGTCGATCCCCTTTCATTCCTGCAAGTCGAGCTCCTGCGGGCGAGCCGCGGCGGGGACTCGGGGCGCGATCGCTCGCTCCTGCTCACGCTGAACGGCATCGCCGCCGGCATGCGCAACACGGGGTGAACTGCGCACGCGCGGAGCGCCACGCGGCGCGGCGCGCTCGCTCGACGCCGCGCGGCGCTGTCGTTCAACGCCCGGCGTCGTCAAACAACGAGTTCGATCGCGTGACAATCGCTCAGCCAACCTCGTCGTCGCGTGGTAGAAGGCCGGCGCCATGACCAGCATCGTCGAGTTCGGACGTCCCGACACCCTCCCGGCATCGGACAAGCGCCTGCTGCTCGTCTTCGACGGCGGCAACGCCCCTGGCTACTCCTCGGTCGCCGTCGCGCTGACGGAAGAGGCGGCGCGGCGAGGCTACGAGGTGTGGGCCGCGACCGAGGGCTTCCGCTCTCTGACCGCGGACGCGCGCGCCCAGCCCCAGTTCGAGCGCCTCATCATGAGCCGCCGCCAGCGCTACGACCTGCTCGCGCAGGGCATCCCCGCGCGCTCGATGGGGCGGCGCGTGCTCGACGCGGGCAGCGATTTCCGCAGCGAGCGCTACTCCGGCTTCCTCGATCGCGAGAAGCGCAAGCAGGCCGCCGCGACCTTCAAGGCGCAGGGGTTCACGCACCTCATCTGCGTCGGCGGCAACGGCACGTTCGAGGGCATCAAGGCGTGGCTCGACGAGTTCGAGGTGCGCCCGCAGGCCGGCTTCGTGAACGTCTCCATCGACAACGATCTGGAGGGCGATCGCGCGATCGGCTTCCTGTCCGGCGTGGAGACGGGCGCGACCATCGCGCGCGGGCTCTACGAGGACGCCTACACGCACAAGCGCATCTACATCCTCGAGATGATGGGCAACCGCAGCGGGCGGCACGCGCTGCACTGCGCGGTGGCTGCCCGGGCGCACCTCATCGTGCTCCCCTTCTTCCGCTTCCCCCAGGACGTGCTGAGCGAGCTCGCCGACGGCCTCAAGCGCGCCGACTACGCGCTCGTGATCGTCGCCGAGGGCTACGAGGCCGAGCGCCGCCGCAAGGAGCACCCCGGCGTGTCGGCGAGCGACTACCTGAAGATGCAGCTCGAGGGCGCGGGCCTCCGCGACTCGCCGGACAAGCGCGTGATCGCGGAGCCGTTCAGCCGGTACATCCGCGGCATCCGCCCCGCCTTCCTCGACGTCTCGGCCGCCTTCCTCAAGGGGTCGCTGCTGCTCGCGGCCTTCGACGAGGGGCGCACCGAGGTGATGCCGTACGTGCTCGCCGCGAACGACGTCGGCGTGCTCGACTTCGCCTCCATACGTCGCGAGGACGGGGTGGAGCGGGCGTTCCTGCCGCTGCTCGACCGGCTCGACCTGAACCGCTTCAAGACCTGGATCCTCGACCACTTCATCAGCCTCGGGGCGGCCCGACCGAGCCGCGCTCCGTCGCACGTCGGATGAGCTCCGCGCCCGCGCGGGCCGGGTGAGCCCCGCGCGGGCCGGGTGGACCACGCGCCGGACCGACGCGACGCCCTCGCAGCTTCACGCGACCGCTCGGGTCAGCGCGCCGGCGAGGTGCTCGCGCGCCCAGTCCTCGAACCGCCGCCACCCGACCTCCGGGTAGGCGGCGTGGAGCGCCCCGAGGTCCACGCCGTGGCCGACGCGCGTGAGCCAGCGGAACATGGCCGTGAGGTCCTCGCTGCGCGCGCGCACCTCGGCGAGCGGCACCTCGGCGTAGCGGATCTCGCGGCCGGCCACGCGGGACAGCGCCGAGACGGCCTCGGCGCCGGTGAGCTCGTCGGACGCGAGCTCGATGCGGCGCCCGAGGAAATCGCCCCGGCGCTCGATCACGAGCGCCGCGAACCGCCATACATCGTCCGCCGCGATCTGCTGCAGCGGGCAGCCCGCCGGGAGCGGGGCCGCGTACACGCCGCGCCGGAGGCCGAGGAGCGCGGCGGGCGTGAGCAGGCTCTCCATCAGGCAGACCGGGGCGAGGATCGTGCAGGGCACGCCGAGCGCGGTGATGTACCGCTCGACGGTCGCCTTGCCCTCGAAGTGGGGGACGCCCGTGCCCCGGTCGGCGCTCGCGACCGACGTGTAGACGAGGTGCGCGCCGCCCGCCGCCCTCGCGGCCTCGGCGGCGGCGAGGCCGAGCCGCAGCTCCGCCTCGGCGGCCGCGAGCCCGCCCTCGAGCGGCGAGCCCATGGCGAAGACCGCGTCGACGCCGGCCGCCGCGCGCGCGATCGAGCGGGGCTCGTCTGCGCTGCCCTGAACGATCTCGACGCCGAGCTCGATGAGCCGCGCCGCTGTCGGATCGCCAGGCCTGGCGGAGAACGCGCGGACGCGGTGCCCGCGGGCGAGCAGCGCCCGCGCGACCGCCCCTCCCGGCGCCCCCGTCGCCCCCATCACGAGCGCCCGCATGGTCGCGCTATGGAGATCCGCGGCGCGCTTCGTAAGTCCCGGGGCGCGCCGCGAGCGCCGTCGTCTGGAGCGCGAGCGAGGCGCCGGCTCGCCTGCGTGGCGTCACGCCGCGCGGCGCCGCGCTCGCCTGCGCGGTCAGGGCTGGCCGCTGATGACGTTCGCGACGGTGTAGGCGACCGCGGCGAGGGCGGCCGAGGCGGGGATCGTGAAGATCCAGGCCCAGACGATGCGCCCGGCGACGCCCCAGCGGACCGCGGAGAGGCGCCCGCTCGTGGCGCCGACCCCGACGATCGCGCCCGTGATCGTGTGGGTCGTGCTCACGGGGATGCCGAGCGCGGTGGCGCTGAACAGCGTCGCCGCGCCGGCCGTCTCGGCCGCGAAGCCGCCCACCGGCTTCAGCTTCGTGATCTTCATCCCCATGGTCTTCACGATGCGCCAGCCGCCGGAGAGCGTGCCGAGGCCCATGGCCGCGTGGCAGACGAGCACGACCCAGAGCATCGGCTTCGGGTCCTTGCCACCCTCCTGGAGGCCCGCGGAGATGAGGAGCGCCGTGATGATGCCCATCGTCTTCTGGGCGTCGTTGCCGCCGTGCCCGAGCGAGTAGGCGGCGGCGGAGAGCAGCTGTAGCCGCCGGAACCGGGAGCTCACTTTGCCGGCGGTCCAGCCCCGCGCGAGCCGCCGGATGGCGTGCATGAGCGAGAACCCGATGACAGCGCCCAGCAAGGGCGAGACGAGGATGAACGCCGCGGTCTTGCCGAAGACCGTCGCGTCGAGCACCGACAGCCGCCCCGCGCTCTTCACCGCCGCCCCGGCGAACGCGCCCATGAGCGCGTGCGACGACGACGACGGCAGCCCCCACCACCACGTGAGCAGGTTCCAGATGATCGCGCCGAGCAGGCCGCCGAGGATGACGTTCGGCGTGATGAACCCCGGCTCGACGCCCTTCGCGATGTTCCGCGCCACCGTGGGCTCGAACAGCGCGAACGCGATGAAGTTGAAGGCGGCTGCCCAGAGCACCGCGGTGCGCGGCGACAGGACGCGCGTCGAGACGACCGTGGCGATCGAGTTCGCGGCGTCGTGAAAGCCGTTGATGTAATCAAACACCAGCGCGATGATGAGGATGGCGAGGATGTAGGTCGTCATGCGTGCTCGAGCACGATGCCCTCGATGATGTTCGCGACGTCCTCGCAGCGGTCGGTCGCGTGCTCCAAGAGGTCATAGATGTCGCGCCACTTCATCACGAGGAGCGGGTCGTTCCCCTTCTTGAAGAGCGCCGCCAACCCGTTGCGGTAGTGCCTATCCGCCGCGTTCTCGATCTTGTTGATCTCGACGCAGAGCTCGAGGAGGGTCGGCTGTTTCTTCAGATCCCTGAGGGACTGGATGGCGGAGCTCATGACGGTGCACGCGTCGACGACATCCTGCGCGAGCAGCCGCGCGTCCGGCAGGGCGCTCGTGATCTCGAAGAGCACGAGCCTCACGCTCGCCGCCTCGATGCAGTCGAGCACGTCGTCGAGGCGGGTGATGAGCGAGTGGATCTCCTCGCGATCGAGCGGCGTGATCCACGTCTGGTGGAGGGCGGCCAGACACTCGTGGGTGATCTTGTCGGCCTCGTCCTCGAGGTCGGAGATCCGCTGCACCAGGGCCGGGGCTTCGTCGAGCCTGTCGAGCATCTCCAGGAGGAGCTCGCTCGCTGCGACGCTCTGCCGTGCGTGGTTGGCCAGCGCGTCGAAGAAGACTGCGTCACGGGTCAATCCCATGGGGCCGGGCGTTTACCCGTCTCCCCGCATCACGTCAACGAGTCGTCATGGGACGGACAAAAGCAGGTAACCTAAGGATCTTCGCCCACGTCGCGCGCGGCGTGGGTCCGGCACGCGGGTGACATGGGTATAAGAAGCAAGCTCATCGCGTTCGCGGTGGGGATCGCGATCCTCGCGGCGTTGGTGTTCGACGGCTATGTCCTGAAGACGCTCGGAGCAGAGCTCTCGGCGCACACGGAGGCCAACCTGACGACGCGGACGGCGCTCGTCACCGAGGTCGCCGCGAGATCAGGCGACCTCGCGGCCGAGGCGCCCGCCCTCGCGGCGGCGCTGTCGAAGGTCGCCGGAGCGCGCGTCACGTTGATCGATCCGCGAGGCGCGGTGCGGGGCGACTCGTCGGTCGCGCCGGAGGGGCTCGGCCAGCTCGAGACGCACGCGACGCGCGACGAGGTCGCCGAGGCGCGGCACCTGGGCACGGGGCGCAGCGAGCGCGTGAGCAAGACGACGCAGATGCGGATGCTCTACGCCGCGCAGCGGCTCGATCGCCCGGACGGGCCGTGGGTGGTGCGGGTCGCGTTCGAGCCGGTCGCGATCGATCGCAGCCTGTCCGCCGCCCGCACGCGCGTGGTGGAGGGCACGATCCTGGCCCTGGCGCTCGCCGTCGCCGCGGCGCTCGCCGGGGCGCGCGCCCTCTCCGGGCGGCTCGTCTACCTGACGGGCGTCGCGCGGGAGATGCGGGCCGACCTGGGCCGGCGCGCGCGCATGCAGGGGCGCGACGAGATCGCCACGCTCGGCGGCGCGCTCGACGACCTCGCCGAGAGCCTGGAGCTGTCGCGGCGCGAGCTCGGGGGCGAGGGCGAGCGCTTCGGCGCGGTGCTCGAGTCGATGCGCGAGGGCGTGCTCGTCACGGACGAGAAGGGCGACATCACGCTGGTCAACCCGGCGCTCTCGCAGCTGCTCGGCATCCGCAGGGACCCGGTCGGCCGCCCGCCGCTCGAGGTGCTGCGCTCGTCGAGCCTGCACGAGCTGCTCGAGGAGGTCGCGCTCGCGCGCGCGGCGGCGACGCGCGAGATCGAGATCGCGCCCGCGGCGCCAGGCGCGGCCGGGCCCCCTGGGCGCAGGATCCTGCTCGTGAACGCCGCGCCGCTCGCGCTGCCGGCGCAGAGCCGCGGGGCGGCGGGGGTCGTCGCCGTCTTCTTCGACGTGACGGAGCTGCGGCGCATCGAGGGCCTGCAGCGCAACTTCATCGCCAACGCGTCGCACGAGCTTCGCACGCCGGTCGCGTCGATCCGCGCGAGCAGCGAGACGCTGCTCGGCGGCGCGCTCGACGACCCGGAGGCCGCGCGCGATTTCGTCGAGGTGATCGAGCGGAACGCGACCCGGCTGCACCGGCTGGTGGACGATCTGCTCGACCTGTCGCGCATCGAGGGCGGCGAGCGGCCGCTCTCGCCGGGCACGCTCGACCTCTCGGTGCAGGCGGAGGCGGCGGTGGCGCTCCTGCGCGGGCGCGCCATGGAGAGGGACACCGACGTGACGATCGACGTGGCGCAGGGCACGCTGGTCGCGGCGGATCCACGCGCGCTCGACCAGATCTTGACCAACCTCGTCGACAACGCGATCCACCACACGCCGAACGGCTCGCACGTGGTGGTGCGCGCGCGGGCCGCGAACGGGCGCGTCGTCCTGGAGATCGAGGACGACGGTCCGGGCATCCCCCCGGTGCACCAGGCCCGCGTCTTCGATCGGTTCTACCGGGTGGATCCGGGCCGCTCTCGCGCGTCGGGCGGCACCGGGCTCGGCCTGTCCATCGCGAAGCACCTCGTCGAGGCGATGAGCGGCGACATCACGGTGACCACCGGCGCGGCCGGCGGGGCGCTCTTCCGGATCACGCTGCCGAGCGCGTCAGCTGGCGCCGCCCAGAAGAAGTAGGCCGGCGGCGGCGCTGGAGCCGGCCTCGTCGAGGCGGGGCGGGAGCTACGGCGCGCAGGCGGTGCGACAGGCGTCGAACGAGCTCTGGCACGCCGCCGGATCGGCGAGCGCGGGCAGGCCGCCGTCCGCGGGGAACTTCGGCGTGAGGCAGGTCTGGAGGATCGACTGGCACTTGGCGGCGCACGCCGCGAGCTTGGCCGAGAGCGCCCCCGCGTCGGCCGTGGTGGCGGTGCCGCCGTCCGTCGGCGCGCCCGCGTCCTTCGGCGCGCCCGCGTCAGGCTTCGGGGCCGCCGGGGCGGCCGGGGTCGGGGCGGCCGTCGTGGTCGCTGGAGGCGCGGCCGGGGTCGGCGTCGCGGCCGGCGCGGTCCCGGTCGCTGCGGGCGGCGGCGCCGTCGCGGTCGGCGCTGTGACGGCGCCTGGCGCCGGGGTGACCTCCTCCGGCTCGTCGCTGGACTTGCAGGCCGCGATCAGCAGCGCTGGCGAGGCGATCATCACGGCGAAGGCGGCGAGGAGCTTGTGAGCGCGCATGGGAGCTTCATGCTGCGCCTCCGCCGGGAACGCAACCCTTGCGCGCTCGGCCCGCGAGGCGCCGTGGCGAGGCGTGGCTCGCCGCGGCGCCGTGACGAAGCGTGGCCCGCGAGGCGAGGCCTCGCGCGGGCAGGCAGCGAGGTCTCCGGCGGGAGGCTCGCTCTCGGCAGGAGGGCTATTCCGTCCTGAAGATCACGTGGAAGCCATAGCGGGTCTCCACGACGTCGCTGAGCTGCTGGATGTCGAGCTCGAACGCCGCGTCGGCGAACGGCGGCAGGACGTCGGCGCGCTCCACGGTGCCGAGCGAGCCGCCGCGCGACCCTGCGCCGGCCTCGTCGCTGTACTGCGCCACCACCTCGCCGAAGTCGGCGCCCCCACGGATCTTGTCGCGCGCCTCCACCGCGCGCAGGCACGCCTCCTCGCGTGTGCGCGTCGTGCCCTCGGCGTGATCGGCGCCGGTATAGCGGACGAGGATGTGCTTCACGCCGATCCGCGGCGGCTCGTCGGGGCGGGCTTGCCGCGGCGCGCTGGCGGCTGCGAGGCACGCTGCGGCGCTCGAGGCGCTCTCCTCGGCACGGGCGGCGCTGTCCGGAGCGACGTGCGGCGCCGCCTGAGGGGCGCTGCACGCGGCGGCGAGCGCCGCGCCGAGGAAGGTGAGGAAGCCGAGAGGAGCGGATCGCTCGAGCTGGCGCATCGCGCCGCGAAGCATAGCCAGGCGTTCACGAGATCGGAACATCGGATGGGGCGATCGCGGCGGTGGCGACGTGGCGTGGCGGCCCGGCGACGCGCACGGCGTCAGGCGCGGATCCACCCCCGAGCAACCTGCGAAAGGCGGCGTGCCGCCGGGTCGGCCGGCGTCCCCGGTGCACGTCGGCTGCGTCCATGATGCACGGGGTTTGCATCGCGCGTCGCATCGCTGGTAAGAAGGCAGCATGCAGCGCCTCCTCCTCTCGGCGGCCCTGGGTGCCGCGCTCATCGCCGGTTGCAGCACCGCTTTCCGAGACAAACGCACGCCTTCCGGCGAGTTCTGCAGCGACATGCACGTCGTGCCGGCGGGCCAGCTGCCCGATCGCGAATACCATCGCCTTCAGCCGATCGCGAGCGATCCGACGGCCCGCACGGAGGCGGAGCGCCTCGAGTCGCTCCGCAAGGCCGCGTGCGGCGTCGGCGGCGACGCGGTCATCGAGGCGGTCAACGAGGAGATCCGCACCGAGGACGGCCGCTATGCCAGCGTCGCGAGCGGGACGGCGGTGATCTGGGTCCGCCGCACCGAGGGCGAGGCGAAGCCGTTGACGTTGCACCCGGCGACGCCGCCCGCCGACTCGGCCGCGCCTTCCGAGCCGGAGGCGCCGCCGGCAGAGCAGCCTGCTGCTCCTCCTGCTGCATCCGACGAGCCGTACGATGACGCGCCCGCGCCTGCGACCTCGGCCAAGCCCGGCAAGCCGGGGGCGAAGCCCCTGTCGTCCACCCCGCCGTCATCGGCCAAGCCTGCCTCCTCTGCCGTGCTGCCGACGCCCGCCCCGTCGTCGTCGGCCAAGCCCGCCACGTCATCGGCGCCCGTGAAGCCCGCGCCGAAGAAGTAAGCGCACCAGAAGACGTCAGCGCCGCGCGCGGCCTCCTGCCTGACGTCCAGCTCCCCTCTCCTCCCCGAGGCGCTCGCGATCGAGCTACGCCCGCTCTTCTCGCATCGGCGCTCGATCGCCATCGAGCCCCCTTCCATCAATCTCCGTAGGCCCGAGGAGGGAGTGGCCTTCGCGCAGCGCGCGCAGGGCCGATGTCTGAGCCCAAATGACAACGCTCCTCCGGCGTAGCCGGAGGAGCGTTGTCCCAGGCGAGTTCGGCCCTGCGTGCGCTGCGCGAAGGCCACTCCCTCCTCGGGCCGGGCCCCCGGATCGACGGCCTCCTAGCGACTCCCGCCGCCTCCAGGAGCAGGCGGCTGGCTCGACGAGGACGGCGCGGGCGCTGGTGCCGGCGCAGGGGTACCGGATCGCGGCAGCACGCCCGTATTGCTCGGAAGACCGCCCGCGTTGCCGCGGTTCGGCAGCGGCGCCGCACCGCCGGGCGCCCCGCCTGCAGGCGGAAGAGCGGATCCGCCGCTCGGCAGCACGTTCGACTTGAGGACCCCCTGCCCCGGCAGCGTGCCCTGGTTCGGCAGCGTGCCCTGGGTCTTCTGCGGCAGCACCCCGCCGGACGGCAGGAGCTGCTCGCCCCCCTCGGGCGCGCCGGTGAGCGGCTTCGCCCCCGCGGCGCCGTAGCGCAGGATGCGGAAGACGACGCGCCGGTTCTTCGACGTCATGAACTGGCAATCGGGCGACAGCTGATCGTCGTGCCCCTGGCAGCCGGTGTCGTCGTAGATCGGCTGCGTGTGCCCGTAGCCGACCGCCTGGAGCCGCGACGGATCGACGCCCTTCGCGATCAGGTACGCCATGACGCTCGCCACGCGGCGCTGGGACAGGGCCATGTTGTACAGGTCGGTCGCGCGCACGTCGGTGTGGCCCTCGATCCGCACCTCGCGGATGTCGGGGTTGTCGATCAGCACCTGCGCGACCGCTTCGAGGGTCGAGTTCGAGTCCTCGAGGATGATGTCCTTGTCGGTCGCGAAGTGGACCTGCTCGGTGATCACGATCTCGTCGCCCCGGATGAAGGCGAGCGGACAGCCGTCCTTCCCGTGCGGACCGGCGGGCTTGTCGGGGCACTTGTCGTCGCGATCGAAGATGCCGTCGCCATCGGTGTCCAGGTCCGGACAGCCGAAGTTCTCGGGGCTCCCGGGCACGTCGGGGCAGCGGTCCGCGGCGCCGATGAGGCCGTCGCGATCCGGATCGTCGTTGTCGCGCTGCTGCAGGCGGTTGATCTCCTCCTGCTCCTGGGACGTCTTCGGCTGCCACGTGATGACGTTGAAGAAGCGGATGGAGGGCGCGCCGAAGCCGCACGCCGCGCCGAAGCTCCCGCCGAAGGTGATCGTGATGCCGTGCTTGGTCTGCCAGCGCAGCCCGAGGAGCGCCTCCGCGGGGATCTGCCCCGGGTCGTCGGGGTAGCTCGTGAGCGAGGGGTAGCCGTACACCTCGCCGATGACCGACAGGCCCCAGCTCTGAACGACGTACTGCTCGGCCGCCACGCCGAACTGCGCCATGTCGCCGACGCGCACGCCCGCGAACTGGTTGTCGGGCCGCAGCCAGATGCCAGCGTTCGCGGCGAGGAGCAGGCCGAAGTTGAACCGGTAGTCGCCGATGAGCGTCGCGCCGCCGCTCAGCGCGCCGTCGCTGGTGAACGCGTTCTGGTCGCCCGTGGGGAAGTTGAGGTTGCCCGCGATGGCCATCCCGAACCCCTCCTTGACCTGCTCCTTCCGGTTCAGGTACGGGAGCGAGATCTTCGTGGACAGGCGGAGATCGCCGACCGAGGAGCTCTTGACCGACCCCTCGGTGCCGAAGCGGCGGAGGTTGCCGCCCTCCTGGAAGAGGACGAGCGGCATGGTCATCGTGACGTCGAACACGTCGAAGAAGCCGATGCCCGCGAGCAAGGCGAGCTCGAGCCGCCCCGAGATGGCGTCGACGGCCTGCCTCGTGTCGTCGCCCGCGACGAGCAGCACGAGCGGGTCGGCCGCGATGTCGCTGTAGAGGCCGACGGTCGGCGAGAGGTTCCCGATGACCTCGGACTTCTGGACCATCACGAGATCGCGCGGGGCCGCAGCCGGGCGGAAGACCTGGGCATCGAAGCGCCCCTCCTCGGCGAGCGCGGGGCCCCCGGCGAGGAGCGCCGACAGCGCGAGGAGCGGGGCGAGCAGCGGACGCGTTCTCACGAGGCACCTCCGCTGCGCCGGCGGCGCTTTCGCTCGAGCAGCGCCAGCGCCGCGAGGGCGACGAGCCCGGCGGCCCGCGGATCGGCGCCCTTCTGGCCGACGACCGACACGCTGCAGATCTCGGCGAGGGTGCCGCCGCACGCGACGTTGTCGGGCATCGGGCCGAGCGCGCACTCCTTGGCGTCCGCCTCGTCGGTCCAGCGGCAGTGCTCGTTGCCGAGGCAGTCCAGGTTCGACTTGCAGGAGACGTCGCAGGTGTTCGTCGCGAGGTCGCAGGTGTTGCCGCACGGACACTGCGTGTCGGCGTAGCACTCGACGCACTTCTCGCCGTCGCAGTGCGGGGTGTCCTCGGCGCAGGTCGCCATGCACCCCGGGTCGCACTCGTGGGTCTCGCGGTTGCACGTCGTGCCGGCGCACTGCTCGTCCGACGTGCAGCGCACGCAGACCGCGACCTCGGAGAACTGTCCGAAGCAGAACGGCGTGTCGCCGCCGCAGCTCTCGCAGCGCGGCCCGCAGCGCCGATCCTTGACGCACTCCTTGCACTCGCCGCTCAGGCAGTACTGGCCGTCGGCGCAATCCATGTCGTTGCGGCACGCGGCGCACGCCGTCCCGACGGGCCCGGGGAGACAGAACGGCACCGGGGGCGACTGCGGGTCGTTCGGGTCCTCGGGGTGCATGCAGTCGACGCAGCCCTCGCCGCAGCAGTTCGGCTGCGCGTTGCTCGGGATCTCGTCGACGCAGTGGCCCGTCGGGGTGTGGCACTTCTTGCCGTCGGGGCACTCGTCGTCGACGAGGCACTCGACGCACATCGCGACGCCGCCCGGCTCGACCGCGGCGCAGTTCATCTGGGCGCCGCTGATGCCGTTCGGACAGCAGTTGCAGGAGTTGCCGGCGCACCGATCCGCCGTGTCGCACGGGACGCAGGAGTGCTCGACGCAGATCTCGCCCCGCGGGCAGTCCGGGTCGATGTTGCACTCGTACTCCTCCTTGCACTCGTGCGACTCGGGGTCGCAGACGAAGCCGTCGCGGCAGTCCTCGCTGGTGCGGCACTGGGCGCACTCACGACCCGCGTTGGTGTTGATGCAGAACGGCGTGTCACCCTTGCAGGGCGAGCACTCCTCGCCGCAGTAGAACGCCGTGTCGCACGGGGCGCAGAGGGCGGCCTCGTTGCAGTAGTAGCTCCCAGGACAGCCGTTGGTCCCGGCGTGGCCGACGAACCTGCGCTCGCACTGCAGGCACTGATCGATATCGGGGAACGACGGCGAGCCGAACAGCGTCTGGAAGAACTGCGTCGGCTGGAAGACGGTGAAGCCGGCCTCGTTCAGCTTCACGACGGGCGGCTCGTCCGCAGCGCGGTGGAAGTCCTCGAACTCGCCGACGAAATAGGACATCTCGAGCGCCGCGTGCTCGGCGATCTCCGCGTGGTGGATCTCGATTGGGTACAGGCCTGGCTTCTCGAACGTCACGGTGTTCGTGAGGCGCCAGGTCGGCAGGCCGAGCTCCGGCGGCCGGGTCATGACCGGCTTCACGGTCGTGATGCTGTCGTAGAACGTGAGGCTCACGGCATCATCGGTGTAGAAGCCGATATGGACCGGCTTACCCGCAAGATCCTCCGTGACTTTCAGGAACCCGCGAAGGCGGGAGCCAAAGGGGATCTCCGTGTAGTTGACACGATCGTCCCACGGGAAGCTGCAGCCGCCGATCCCGCAATCCGGCGACAGGCCCCTGAAATCGCCATAACTCCGCGGGTTGTTGATATCACCAGCGGTGTTGTTGTTGCTCAGATCAAGGAGGGTTCGAATGACGTAGTCGAGACGTGGCTCCCCGTCCCTGTGCTTCGTGGGATCATCGATAAGCCCGTTGGTCCCGCCGACGAAATCGGGCAGGAAGACTTGCGCCGGCCTGTCTTTCGGGATGACCGACGCGGCGCAGAGACCGGTGCCCTCGACCTCAGGCAACTGCTCGATGGCGGGCTCTGAAACGGTGACCGGTTGCGGCGTCGGCTCCTCCTGCGCGTGCAGGGGCGACGACAGCGCCGCAGACAGGGCCACAGTCGCCGCAGCGATGCCTCGAATGCGCACGGCTCGCTCGCGGGTCCGCTGCGTCGCTCGCGGGTCGTCTGCACCCGAAGTTAGAAACACACTCCACAGGCTAGCCGCTGCGCGCCGCGGTCTGCAAGAGGAAGACGGCCAACAAGCACACGCTCCAATGTAGGGGGCGGTCCTCTATCGCCCCATGCTCCGAGGCTGCCCAGTGTGCGGGACGGCTGACCAGTCGCACGGGCGCACGGGCGATCGGCTGCATGCGCGCCGGAGGGGAACAGCGTGATCACGAGAACGGCACAAGGTTGACCTCCACGTGCGACGCGCGGCTCCCCCCGCACCGGATGACGCGCACGAGGCATCGGCACGATCTTGGCGCAATGCGGCGAGCCGCACAGGGGCGCCGGCGTTGGGGACATCCGCCGGTCAGGGCCACGGCCCGCTCGCGATCCTGGACGAAGCCGCCTAAAGGATCGCTTCATGACGACTACCTCGGGCCTCGCCATCGTTACAGGCGCCTCGTCCGGCATCGGCGCGGAGATCGCACGGCAGCTCTCGGCGCGCGGGCAGCCGGTGCTCGCCATCGGCCGGCGGGCGCACCGGCTGAAGGAGCTCTCCGCTCAGGCAGGCGCCGCCGGGCACGCGCCGATCCACCCGCTCGAGCTCGACGTCACCACCGAGGGCGCAGCCCTCCGCGTGCGGGATCGGGCGCGCGAGCTGGGTGGCGCGGCCTGGCTGGTCAACAACGCAGGAACGACGCGGCTCGGGCCCTTTCTGGAGGGCGACCCGGCGGCGCTGGCGATGCTTGTGCGGCTCAACTGCGAGACCGTCGTCGCGCTCTGCGCGGCGATCGTCCCCGACCTGGTGTCCCGCGGCGGAGGGCGCGTGCTCAACGTCGCGTCGCTCGCCGCGTTCCAGCCGACCCCGGGACATGCGGTGTATGGAGCGACCAAGGCGTTCGTGCTGTCGCTCTCGGAGAGCCTTGCCGTGGAGCTCGAGGGGACCGGCGTCACGGTGACGGCGCTGTGCCCAGGGCCGGTGACCACGGAGATCTTCGACGTAGGCGCGCCCGGCGTGCCGCGCAGAAAGCTGCCGTTCGAGCTCACGGCCGAGGGCTGCGCGGCGTACGCCATCGCGGCGGCCGAGCGTGGTAACGTGGTCGCCGTCCCGACCGCATTGAGCAAGGCAACGGCCCAGCTCTCGCGCGTCCTCCCTCGCGCGGCGCTACGCCGGCTCTCGGCACGAATAGGGCTCTCGGTCCTCGGCTATGGCGCTCGGGCGCGAGGCGTCCGAGGCTAGTGACGAGCGCCCGGCGACGATCGAAACCATGCTCCTGCGCGCCGCGTCAGTGTGATATCCTCCGCGCTAGCGTCGGGAATCTCGCCTTGCGGCTTCCGGGCGCGCACAAGCCCATGCAACGACAAGCACGACCTTACGCGCTCGCTTCCCTCCTCGGTCTGAGCCTGTGCGCCAGCGGGTGCGCGCAGCTCCTCGGTCTCGACGAGTTCTCCGACCGGGCGCCGGGCGGCACGGGTGCCGGCGGTCTGGGGGGTGCTGACCCCATGGGCGCCGGCGGCGCGGGAGGCGCTGAGGAGGAGGCGCCCACGTGCACGCCGGACGCTTCGGAGGTGTGCTACGCCGGCCCACTGGGCACCAGGAACAGGGGCGCGTGCCGAGAAGGAACGCGTACCTGCGGCGCCGACCGGACCTGGGGCGCCTGTGAGGGCGAGGTCGTCCCCGCGGTGGAGCGCTGCGATGCCGCGGATGACGAGAACTGCGACGGCCTCGAGTGCATCGTGTGGGTGACAGGGTACGAGCAGACCGGCGACGTCTACCCCATGGGCATCGCGAGCGATGCCGAGGGGAACGTATTCGTCAGCGCCGCCTTCTTCAAGACGATCATCATCGGCGAGGAGACCTTCTCGTCGGCCGATAGCACTGACGTGCTGCTCCTCAAGCTGAGCCCTGCCGGAGAGCTCCTGTGGGCCAAGCAGTTCGGGGACATCAGCGCGGACAACCCGTGGGGTCTCGCCGTCGACTCCCATGGAAACCTGGTTGTGGTCGGCGAGACGAACAGCGGGGCCCTCGACCTCGGCGACGGTCCGCTGCGAGCGGGGGCGTTCGTCGCCCAGTTCGACACGTCGGGTGAGCACATCTGGAGCAAGGGCCTGGGAGGGAGCAGCAGGTTCACCGCGGTCGCGATCGCTCCAGATGATGACATCGTCGTGGGGGGACATTTCTACTTTCCAATCGACTTCGGCAGCGGTGCGATCGAGCCTGCCGGCGGCGCGGACATCATCGTGGCGAAGCTCGACGGTGCAACGGGCCTCGTGACCAAGCCGGGCTGTTGGACACGAAGGTTTGGCGACACGGGATCTGAGACCACCAGCGCCGTTGCGGTCGATGCATCGGGGAATATCTTCGTAGCTGGGAGCTCCGACGGGGAGATCGACTTCGGCACGGGTAGCCCGCTCTCTCTCGAAAAGAGGCATTTCGTCATGAAGCTGACGCCGAGCGGGAGGATCGGTTGGGTCACGAAGCTCGATGGATCGGGCCTGGTGTCCGCCTCTGGCCTCACTGTGGATGCGTCGGGGCGTTCCGTTGTGGTGGGAGCCTTTTCCGGCGAGCTACGCGTGCAGAATTTCACTCTGACCGAAGCAGATCGCGGAGATGCCTTCCTGGTGCAACTCGAGGCAGATGGCGCGGTTGGCTGGGTGCGCGCATTCCACGGCGCCGGCGCTCAAACGGCATCTGGAGTCGTCGTGGACCAGCTTGGCAATCTCATCGTCCGTGGATCCGCCGAGAAACAGCTCGATCTCGGGGGCAACCCGCTCGTGGTGAACGACAACCCAGGCTTCATCGTCAAGCTGACGCGCGAAGCCGAGCTCGTATGGCGTCGCCTTCTGCCCGCGCAGACCAACGTGACAGCCGTCGCCAGCTCCCCCGCCGGTGAAACGCTCTTTGCGGGCTGGACCAAAGCGGTGGACGCCGACCTTGGCACAGGCCCCCTTCCCGGAACCAGCGACGGTTACAAGCAGCGCCTCGTCATCGCCAAGCTGGGCCGGTAACAAGCGCCAAGCTGGGCCGGTAGCAAGCGACCGCCCCGGCGGGCGGATCTCCGCATGGACCGAGGCCTTCGCGTGGCGAAACGCCCCACTGTGGCGCGCGCGCCGAGATGCCCGCTCCCTATCAGGCGGGGCCATCGGCCTCCTGAGCGCAGATCCCCGCCTCCCCTCGGCCAACCGAAATGGCACCCGCGTTGTCGCGTGGGACCATCGGTCCCCGCAAGCAGGTCTCGCCTTCCCTTGGCCGTCCGAGATGGCACCCACATTGCTTCGCTCATCGAACACCCCGACACGGGGCCGGAGGTCATTCGATGAGCAAGATTCTGCGTGGGATCGCGGCAGGCTACGGCGCGAAGAAGCTCGGCGGCGGGTGCTTCAGCACCATCCTCATCTTCGTCCTGCTCTGGTGGGTGCTCGGCCACTTCGGCGTCTTCCGCTGAGCGCCGCCCGCGCGCCGCTCAGCGCGCCCGCCCCTTCTTCCGCTGCGCCTTGCGGGCGAAGAACGCCCTCCGCGCGTCCGAGGACTTCGCGCTCTGCCGCTTCTTCACCTTCGGCGGGAGCTTCGCGAGCGGGACGTCGCCCAAGATGTCGCTCGCGCCGCGCGGCCCGCCGAGGAGGCCGCGCGACGTGAGCGACGCGCGCTGGTACGTGATGAGCTCGCCCGCCTTCTCGAAGGAGTCCTCGCGCACGCAGACGAGGCCCGCCCGCACGAGCCCGCCGAGGAGGTGCTCGAAGTCGCGCCGCTCGAGCGAGCCGTCGGCGAACGCCTCGCGGTAGAGCCGGCCTGTCGGCTGCTCGCTCTCGCGAAGGGCCGCCAGGATCTTCGCGATCGCCTGCGCCTCGTCGCGGCTCGGCGCCCGGAACTCCCGCGCGGCGCAGGCGGCAGGCGCGCAGACGTCGCAGAGGCCGCAGGGCTCGCCCGTGTCCTCCTGGTCGCCGAAATGGCGGACCAGGTGGAGCATGCGGCAGCCGTGGCCCTCGGTGAACCGCGCCATCTGCACGAGCTCGGCGAGCTTGTGACGCCGCTGCGCCTCGTAAGGCCCGCGCCACCCCGGCTCGCCCAGGGCGACACCGCCGTCCGGATCCACGCGCGCGCCGCCGTGGATCCAGAGCTTCTCGAGGGCCTTGTCCGCCACCTCGGGATCCATGTCGAGATCGCCCAGGATCGCCTCCTTCGGGCGGGGCTCGTCCGACAGGACCTCTTCGATCCGCTGGAGCACCGCCGGATCAGGGTAGTCGCGCTCGTGGAAGAACTCGTGCATTCGCCGGTCGACATACGAGTGCATCAGCACGGCCCGCGAGGGGAGCCCGTCGCGGCCAGCCCGGCCGATCTCCTGGTAATAGCCCTCGACGCTCCCGGGCAGCCCGGCGTGGACGACCGTGCGGACATCGGGCTTGTCGATGCCCATGCCGAAGGCGATCGTGGCGACGATGATCTCGGTGCTGCCGTCCAGAAAGGCCGCCTGGATCCGGTCGCGCACCGGGGCGGCGAGGCCCGCGTGGTACGCCTCGGCCGGGAGATCTTCCGAGAGGCCGGCGGCGAGCGCCTCGGCCTCCTTCCGCGTCGGCGCATAGACGATGGCCGGCGTCCGGCCCTCCTGGCCGAGCAGCGCGCGCACCCGGTTCAGGCGCTCTCCCGGGCTGACCTCGAGGATCTCGATACCCAGGTTGCTCCGCCTGAAGCCGTGGATGAACCGCGCCGCGGACGCGAGGCCGAGCTGCTCGACGATGTCGTCCTGCACGACCGGCGTGGCGGTGGCGGTCAGCGCGATGACAGGCGCCGGACGGAGCGCCGGGAGCCGCTGACCCAGCATCCGGTAATCAGGGCGGAAGTCGTGGCCCCATTTCGAGATGCAATGGGCCTCGTCGACGGCGACCAGCACGGGCTTCCGGCGGGCGAGCATCTCGGGGAACCCGGGCACGCGGAGCCGCTCGGGGGCGATGAAGAGGAAATCGAGCGCGCCTTCGAGGTAATCGATGCAGGCCTGCCGCGACTCGGCCCGGCTCCGGCCGGAGTGGATCCGCTCGGCGGCGAAGCCGCACGCCCGGAGCTTCGAGGCCTGATCCTCCATGAGCGCGATGAGCGGGCTCACGACGAGCGTCGTGCCGCCTCGGGCGATGCCGGGGAGCTGGTAACAGAGCGATTTGCCGGCGCCCGTGGGCATGACGAGCAGCACGTCGCTCCCCGCGGCTGCGGTCCGGCAGACGGCCTCCTGGTAGGGGCGGAAGGCGCTGAAGCCGAAGCATTGGTGGAGCAGCTCGACGAGATCCTCCGGCCGGCGCGCGGGCGACGAGGCGACCGCCGGCGAGGACGCGGCGCCCACCCCACGCGCCGGGGAGGACCCGACGGCCGCCGCGCGCGCGGGCGACGGCGCTACCGCGGCGGGGCGCGCCGGCGGCGACGTCGCTGCCACAGGTCGCGCGGGCATCGATGCTACCGCCGCGGGTCGCGCGGGCGACGGCGCTATCGCGGCGGGGCGCGCCGGCGGCGACGTCGCTGCCACAGGTCGCGCGGGCGACGGCGCTACCGCCGCACGGCGCGCCGTCGCCCCGGCCGCCGCAGGTCGCGCTGACGACGGCGCCGCCGCCGCGCGCGACCGCGCCTGCGCCCGAGCCGGCGCCGATGCTGCAGCCGCCGCGACCGCCTGCAGCGCGCCAGGCGATGCATCGCCCAGCCCGACCCCTGCGCTGCTGCCCGGAGCACGGCGAGGCGTCGCCTCGCGGCCTCGACCGGTCCCCGGCGCAGCGGCCGCGGTGCCGCCCCTCTTCTCGCGCGACCGCGCCTCGCCGCGCTCCTGGAACGGCGATGCCCCGACCTCCGGGGAAAGCGCACCGTCCCCTGCTGCGCGCCGCCCCCCGCTCACCTCCGCGACCACGTGGCGCACGTACGACTCGATGTCCGCCATGAACGACGGCAGATCGCCCTTGCCCCGGGCCATGCGGGCGAGCTTCGCCTCCCAGGCGCCCGTCATCGCGGGGCTCTTCACGTCCGCGTGGACGACCTCGATCAGCCCGACGCCCTTGTCGGTCGCGTGCAGCAGCTTGCCCTTGCGCACGATGTACTCGCGCCGGAGGAGCGTCTCGATGATCGCGGCCCGCGTGGCCGGCGTGCCGAGGCCCGAGTCCTTCATCGCCTCGGAGAGCTCCTTCTCTTCGAGGCTGCTGCCCGCGGTCTCCATGGCGGTGAGCAGCGTGGCCTCGGTGAAGCGCGGCGGCGGGCGCGTCTTCTTGGCCTGCGCCTCCGCGTCCAGCACGAGCTGCACCTGCCCTTTCGCGAGGCCAGGCGGGAGCCGCTGATCCGCGGTCTCGCGCTCGCCCTCGCCCGCTCCCCCGTCGCGCGCGTCGGGCCCATCACCGTCCGATTCCGCCTTCTTGCTGGGCCTCGCAGGAGGCTTGCCGAAGCCGATGTCGAGCACCTTCCACCCGACCTTCTCCACGACGCTGCCCGCGCTGTGGTAGCGGTCCACGATCGGCTCGCCGCCGCGCGCGCCCGCGCCGCCGCGCGTGGTGATCGCGGTGATGACGGTGGTGATCGAGGTGACGTGATCCTCGTGCCACGCCGAGAGGAGGCGCCGGCAGATGAGATCGAAGATCTTCTGCTCGTCGGTCGAGAGCTCCGCGCGCGAGGAACGAGCCCCCGTGGGGATGATGGCGTGGTGATCCCCGACCTTGCCGTCGTCGACGAAGCGCTTGCCGAGCGGCCGAGCCCCCGTCCCCGGGGCGAGCATCCCCCGATACGAGCCCTCGATCGCCTGCACCACCGCGCCGAGCGTGGCCGCGACGTCCGTCGAGAGGTGCCGGCTGTCGGTGCGCGGATAGCTGATGAGCTTCCTGCGCTCGTACAGCGCCTGGGCCACCTCCAGCGTCTTCTGCGCGGAGAAGCCGTAAAGGCGGTTGGCGTGCCGCTGGAGCTCGGTCAGGTCGTAGAGCAGCGGCGGCGGGAGGCGGCGAGACTCCGATCGGACCGCCTCGATGCGCGCCTCGCCGCGCCGGGCCCGCTCGATGATGCGCCGCGCCTCCTCGCCGTCCGGCGGCAGGCGCCTCCGCGACGGCGCGGTCTCGGGCCGCTCGCCGGCGTTCGGCGGCCCGCCGGCGGCCGGCGGCTCGCCTGCGAGCGGTTTGTCGTTGAAATACGTGCCCTTGTAGGACTCGTCGGCCGCGCCCGAGCCGTCCTCCCGGAGCGGGCAGAAGGTCGCGACGACCTCGAGGTACGGCTCGGGGACGAACCGCCGGATCGCGAGCTCGCGCTCGACGACCATGGACAGCGTCGGCGTCTGCACACGGCCGACCGAGAGATCCTGGTCGAAGACCAGGCTGTAGGCGCGCGAGAGGTTCATGCCGACGAGCCAGTCGGCCCGGCTACGCCCGCGCGCCGCGTCGGCGAGGCCGTCGTAGCCGCGCGCGTCCCGTAGCCGCCGGAGCCCGTCGCGGATGGCGTCGGGCGTGAGGGACGAGATCCAGAGCCGCTCGACCGGCTTCTTGCACCCGGCCGCCTCGTAGAGGTACCGGAAGATGAGCTCGCCCTCGCGGCCGGCGTCCGTGGCGCAGACGACGCGGTCGACGTCGCGCCGGCCCAGGACCTTCCGGACGATCTCGAACTGGGCCCGCGTCCCGGGCAGGACGACGAGCGGGAACTGGCCGGGAAGCATCGGGAGGAGGTCGAGGCGCCAGCGCTTCCAGGCGGGGTCGATCTGGTGCGGCTCGGCGATGGCGACGAGGTGCCCGATTGCCCACGTGACGACGTAGCCGCCGCCCTCGAGGAAGCCCTCGGCGCGCTTCGAGGCCCCGAGCACCGCGGCGATGTCGCGGGCGACGGCGGGCTTCTCTGCGACCACGGCGATCATGCGGCGACCATGCGAAACAGGCGAAACATGCGAGGACTGCGAGCGGCGGGCGTCGCCCGCGCCTCGCGCAGGTGCGTTGATAGCGCGAGCCGCGGGCGGGCGGTATGGGGAAGCGAGCGGGCAGCGAGGCCCGCGCCCGCCCGGCGCCTTGACACGCTGGCGCCGAGCGGGTTCACGTAGTGTCTGGACGCTCGCCGCCGCGCGAGGGCGCGCGACGGCTCAGGAGAGGGGCATCGAGATGCGAGACCTGAAGGGGATCGTCGAGGTGGAGCTGCTCGTCGAGGAGGGCGGCGCGCTCACGCCGACGCGGGAGTTTGTCCATCGAGAGACGACCTATGTCGAGGGGCGGTCGGGCCAGCGCTATGTGCTGCGCGTGCGGAACCTGACGGGCGCGCGCGTCGAGGTGGTGCCCACGGTCGACGGCCTCGACGTGCAGAGCGGCAAGGACGCGTCGTTCGACGCCCGCGGCCTGGTGATCAGGGCGCACGAGTCGTTCGATTTCACCGGGTTCCGCATCAGCCACACCGAGGTCGCGACGTTCCGGTTCGGGAGCATCGAGCAGTCGTACGCCGCGCAGATCGGCAAGCCCCGCAACGTGGGTGTCATCGGCCTGGCGGTGTTCGAGGAATTCGCGCCCCCGCCGCCGCCACCCCCGCCGCCCTTCGCGCCGCCCCCGCCGGCGTTCGGCGGGCCGCAGGGCGGTGGACTGCCGCCGCCGGCTCCGGGGTTTGGACCGCCCGCGCCCGCGCCTGCTGCTCCGCCGCCAGCCCCCGCGCCGGGCGCCGCGCCGGCCCCCGCGGCGCCGAAGGGACTCGGCACGACCTTCGGCGAGCGGCGCGAGTCGCGCATCACGTCGACGCAGTTCACCCGGGCGACACCCAAGCCCGCCGCCGTGCTGGTGATCCGCTACGAGCAGCGCGACGGGCTGAGGGCGCTCGGCATCGAGGTGGACGGGCTGCACCAGCGCGAGACCGCAAGCCCCTTCCCCGCCGAGACCGGCTTCGCCAAGCCGCCGCCCGGCTGGAAGGGCTGAGCGCCGGCGGAGCTCGCGGCAGACGGCTGCCGGTCAACACGCGGTTGACACGGGAGCCGTCCTTGCTGTCAAGCACGTCAACCCGTGGTTGACGTCGCGGCGCCACGACGCGCCGCGATGAGGATGTCCACGCCACGAGCGCTGCGCAGCCCCCAGCCACACACGTGAGCCGTCGGCAGGCGGGTCCGGGCAAATGGCATTGTCGTTGCTGGTCTCGCGGCGCGCGGAGGAGGCGCGGCGCCGGCCTGGTTCGGCGGCCGCCACCTCACGCGCGACCCGGACTGCGCGACGGGCTGGGCTCGAGTCGCCTCGTGCGTGCATCCAGCGCAACGACGGTGAGCCGCGCCATACGCCGTTGTCGCCCGCGGGAGCGCGGCGCCTTCAGCGCCCACGCGAGTTCTCTCGATTCGAAAGGAATCATCTCATGAAGGCCGCCGTCCTCTCGTTCGTCCTCCTCGGTTGCACGGGTTGCACGTTCCTGGCCGGTTGCTCCCGCGCAGCGAGCTCGCCTGGCCCAGGCGATGAAGCGGCCGGACAGGGCGGCGCCGGAGGTACCACTCCGGGCGCGGGCGGCCACGGCGGCGCGACTGCAGGCGCCCAGACCGGAGCCGGCGGCGCGCCGGGAGGCGGCGCAGATGCCGGCGGCTCCGCCACCACCGGCTCCGCGGGCGGCACCGGCGGCTCCGCCACCACCGGCTCGGCGGGCGGCGCCGGCGGCTCGGGGCCCGTCGATGGCGTGGGTACGATCCTCAAGGTGACGAACCTCGACGCCGACGGCCCGGGATCGTTGCGCGAGGCGATCGAGACGCGGGGGCCGCGCACGATCGTGTTCGAGGTCGGCGGGATCATCGACCTGAACAAGACACGCCTCGACATCACCGAGCCGTTCGTCACGATCGCCGGCCAGACAGCGCCCTCGCCGGGCGTCACGCTGATCCGCGGCGGGATGAAGATCCGCACGCACGACGTGCGGATCCAGCACCTCCGCTTCCGGATGGGCGACGCCGGGGCTGCGCCGGCGTCGGGGTTCGAGCCCGACGTCACGACGGACGGCGCCTCGGCGTACAACATCGTGATCGACCATTGCTCCGTGGCGTGGGGCGTCGACGAGAACCTGTCCGTCTCGGGCCCCCGCTTCGACGGTCCCGACGGCACCTCGCGCCGCGTCACCCTCAGCAACAACATCATCGCCGAAGGGCTCCTCGAATCCATCCACGAGAAGGGCTCTCATTCCATGGGCACCCTCGTGCACGACCACTGCACCGACGTCACCGTCGTCGGCAACCTCTACGCCAACAACAACGAACGAAACCCCTGGTACAAGGGGTTCGCGACCGGGGCGATCGTGAACAACGTCGTCTACAACCCCGGCAAATGGGCGATGCGCCTCGGCCCCGTCCTCAAGGAGTGGGAGAGCTCGGGCGTCACGCCGGAGCCACCGAGGGTCAGCATCGTCGGCAACTACATGCGGCACGGCGCCAACACCTTGCCGGGCCTCCCCATGATCGGCACCAACTCGCTGGGATCCGCCTACCTCGAGGACAACATCGCCGTGGACGCCCTCGGCGCAGCGGCGCCCATCGCCTCCCCGGACATCATCGTCCTCACCGAGAAGCCCGCGTGGCCCGACGGCCTCGTGGCGCTCCCCGCAGCGTCGGTCCTCGACGCGGTGCTCGCGCACGCGGGCGCGAGGCCCAGAGACCGCGACGAGGTCGATCTGCGCATCGTCGAAGACGTCCTGTCCGGCGACGGAATGTTCGTGAACAGCCAAGACGAGGTAGGGGGCTACCCGGCGGCAGCGCCGACCTCGCGACCGCTCGACGCGCCGACCGAGGACATCGAGGGCTGGCTCGATCGCCTCGCCGACGAGCTCGAATAGCAACCGTCGCCCGCGCCGTCGCCGAGCCCCGCAGCTCGTGGCCGCCGTTCGTGGATCGAGCGCAGGCCCGGGAGCGGGGCTCGCGATGACGTCGCCAGGATTCAGATTACAGGAGGCATCATGTTGAGAGCATCAGGGGGTTCGTCGGGGAACAATCGATCATGCAAGACACCACAGGCACGGGTGGATGGAACTACACGGGGCCAGACACGATGACGATCAAGCTGTACGGCGCCGCGTGGGAGCAGGTGGCGAGCAGCGGCGCCGGCTCGGTCAAGGTCATCTTCGGCTGCAAGGACGACCCGATCTTGGGCACAGCCTGCCGGGCGCTGCGCTCGGCGGGCTCTGGACGCCGATCGTGGGCTCGCCCCCGCCCAATGCGCGCCCTCCCCCGGAGCTCAGCGGCGCGGAGCACCCGCGCGTCAACCCGATCGTCAACCGGTGTCGACCGCCTGTTGACACGCCCACCCCAGCGTGCCTCCGCGCGATGCTCGATGTCCTGCCGCGCACCCTGGATCGCCGCTTGCATTCACCTCGACGAGCTCGACGCAGAAGCCAGCTGAGCGGCGCGAAGCGCGAGTTCCTGGTTGCCACCTCGACGGGTTGCGTCGAGGAGTCGACAGCGCCGTACAAGCGCTCCCGGGCCGCGGGTCGCCCATCATGATGCCGGAACGAGAGGTAACGAGATGAGATCTGGAATGAAGTCCGCTTTCACTTTGCTGTTCGTGCTCGGCACCGTCGGAGCCATGCAGCTCGGCTGTTCAGACGACGCCGCGACGCCGGACGACGGCCAGGGAGGCAGCAGCTCGAGCAGCAGCAGCGCCGCCGCGACCGGCGGGAGCACCAGCAGCACGGGCGTCGGCGGCGGCAGCAGCACCGCCGCGACCACGAGCAGCTCCAGCACCACGAGCGGCGCGACCACGAGCAGCTCCAGCACCACGAGCAGCTCCAGCACCACGAGCGGCGCGACCACGAGCTCCAGCACCACGGCCGCGAGCACCACGAGCAGCGGCGCGGGTGGAGAGGAGCCGCTCGGCGACGAGCTCCCGATGGAGATCCCGACGCCCACGAACGGCAACGGCGAGATCAGGACGCAGACGACGGTGCTCAAGAACGCCTCCCACGGCGGGCAGGACGTCTACGACTTCAACAACCAGAAGATCGGCGTGAACAACACGGAGGACTGCGACGACGGCGAGGGCCAGAAGACCGTGTTCGAGGTCGAGGACGGCGTCACCGTGAAGAACCTCATCATCGCCGGCGGCCTCCCCGGCGGCAACGGCATCGTCTGCAAGGGCGACTGCACGCTCGATCACGTCTACTGGGAGGATGTCTGCGAGGACGCCGCGACCAACAGCGCCGACGGGGCGACGATGCGCATCAACAGCTCCATCGCGCTGCACTCGGCCGACAAGATCTTCCAGCACAACGCCAAGGGCGGCTCCACGACCATCGTCACGAACTCGTACATCGCCGACTTCGGGAAGCTCTGGCGCTCGTGCGGCGACTGCACCGCGAACGGCGGCCCGCGGCACCTGATCCTCGACAACGTCAGGGTGGACCGCGTGAAGACGACGGTCGCCGGCGCGAACCAGAACTACGGGGACACGGTCACGATCACGAACCTCTACGTCAAGGGGGGCTATGACGCGGGCGACGACAAGCCGAAGATCTGCCAGGAGTACAAGGCCGTCACCGATCACATGGGCGAGTCCGAGAAGCTCCACGGCGGCGCGAGCCAGTGGGGCACCGCAACGTGCCGCGTGAGCAAGAGCGACGTGAAGAGCTGGTGATCGCGCGAGGGGCAGCGCGCGCCGGCGTCGCTGCCCCGGGCCCCCCGGCGCAACCCGCCGGCGCGGACCGCCGCGCCCGTGACGACCGCGCCGTCCACCGACGACCCCCGCGCAGCGCCGCTACGCGCCCGCGTCGAGCTTCCGGCGCAGGTTGTCGCGCGCGCTCGCCTCGAGGCGGGCGTGGAAGTACGGCGAGAGGAAGATCCGCTCCGCCGCGAGCAGCTTCTCGAAGAAGCGCCGCCGGCCTGCAGCGTAGAGCTCGGGCGGCACGGCGCTGTACTCCGCGGCGATCGCGCGGTCGTACGCGTCGAACACCGCCGCGTCGCTGCCCAGGATGGCCATGTCGCAATCGAGGAAGAGGGCCTCCTCGTCGCCGACGTCCGCCGGCCCGAGGGCCCCGTGGCGCGCCGTGAGCAGGATGAGCCGCTCGATGAAGCCCTCGTCGAGCCCCTCGCCGGGCAGCCAGCGCGCCACCGCCTCGCGCGCGAGCTCCGCGCTGCGCGCCTCGTTGTCGTGGCGGCCGGGCACGTACACGGCGTCGTGGAAGAGCGCGGCCAGGAACACCTCCCGCGGCCTCCGCCAGCCCAGGTCGCGGGCGACCTCGCCCACCCGGCGGAGCACCTCGCTCACGTGCGCCAGGTCGTGGTACGCGCGCCCAGGCTCGCCGTAGGCCGCGCGCACCGCGCCCCACAGCGGCTCGGGCAAAACCAGGCCGTCCGGGGCCTCCGGCGGCGCATCCCCGCCGGCGCGCGCCTCGATCGCCGCGCCCGCTGCGCTCTCACCGTCCGGCCTCACGCGAGCACCAGATCCTCGGGGCGGAACAGCTCCCCGTCGTACGTGGCGACGCGGCCCTTCTCCGTGGCCTTCGCGTGGTTCTTCGCGAGGTTGGCGCGCCCCTGGATCTCGCGATCGGTCAGGAAGCAGTCGACGTCGGCGACGCACAGCCCGGCCGAGATCGTCGGCGACCGCTCGACGCGGCGGTAGCGGCGGCGGGCGAGCCGCTCCTGGAGCGCGCGCAGGAAGTCCACCGCCCACGCGCGCGTCGCGTTGGGCAGCGTGATCATGTACTCGTCGCCTCCGAACCGGTACGCGTGCCCGTGCGCGAAGACGTGCGCCTCGATGCTCTCCATGAACGGCGGGAGCACGTGGAGATCGACCGCGGTCTCGGTGTGCTGGACGTTGAACGCCTTGAAGTCGTCGATGTCGATGAACGCCACGGCGATCGAGGCGCCGCGCAGCGCGCAGCGCGCCCGGTAGTGCGCCAGATCGGGGAGGAAGAGCCCGGGCGCCTCGAGGATGTGGAACTTCTCGTCGTACTCGCGCGGCCGGAGCGGCGGCGCCTCCGGCGTCACGGCCTCGGCGTGCCGGATCGACATGTAGTCGGTGAGCTGCGGCACCTTGAGCGCGCGCGTGGCCGCGAACCAGGGCGCGGCCATCAGCTGCTCCAGCCCGTGGACCTCGCGCCGGAGGTGCCGGATCGTCTCGGCGTTCACGGCCTTCTGCAGCGGCTCCTCGATCGCCGTGGCGCTGTCGCGCCGGAGGTCGATCAGGATGCGCTTGAGCAGCGGGCCCTGCGTGTCGTGGATCTGCGCGTGCGGCGGGCGCAGCTCGAGCTGCCGCCCGAGGAGGCTCAGCTGTCCGATCAGCTCCGTCACCTCCGGCGGCTCGTAGCCGCGGAACTCCTGCCGGATCACGTCCGCCACGTCGCGGCGGAACGCGTCCGTGAAGCGGGTGACGCACTGGGACAGGACCTTGGCCTCGGACTGCGTGAACTCGAGCACCTCACGAGGATAACCCGGCGGTGTGCGTCCAGCGCCCCGGGCGCACCGCGCGCTGGAAATCCGCCGGAAATTCGGAGATGCTGCCACGTCTCCCTCCCGCGCGATCAATGCACGACCCCACCCGGACGATCACGACCCTCCGAAGCGACGCGGTCGAGCTCCCGGACCTGCGCATCCTCGTCACCCCGCAGAAGAGCCCGCCGATCGAGGCCACCCTCGGCGTCGCGCCGATCGTGCTCGGCACGAGCGGCGAGTGCGACGTCATCATCCCCGACTCCCGCGTCTCGCGCCGCCACTGCCAGCTCCGGTTCTCGCCGCGCGGGGTCGTCCTCACCGACCTCGGCAGCAAGAACGGCACGTTCATCAACGACGTCCTCATCGTCGAGGGCTTCCTCACCCCGAGCGCCGTGGCCTCCCTGGGCGGCGTGCCCCTCACCATGCGCGTCGGCGGCGCCCCGGTCGTCGTCCCGCTCTCCACGTCGGCCAGCTTCGGCGAGGCCCTCGGCAGCAGCGTCCCCATGCGCGCGCTCTTCGCCCGCCTCGAGCGCGCCGCGGCCACCTCGGAGACGATCCTGCTGCTCGGCGAGTCCGGCACCGGCAAGGAGGTCCTCGCCCGCGCCATCCACGAGGCGAGCCCGCGCAGCGGCGGCCCCTTCGTCGTGTTCGACTGCAGCGCCGTCGCCCCGAACCTCATCGAGGCCGAGCTCTTCGGCTACACGAAGGGCGCGTTCACGGGCGCCCAGAGCGCGCGCGCCGGCCTGCTCGAGGAGGCGAGCGGCGGCACGCTCTTCCTCGACGAGATCGGCGAGCTCCCGCTCGATCTCCAGCCGAAGCTCCTGCGCGCGCTCGAGGCCCGCCAGGTGCGCCGCATCGGCGCCGCCGCGTACACGTCCTTCGACGCCCGCGTCATCGCCGCCACGCACCGCGATCTCCAGGGCCGCGTCGCGTCGGGCTCGTTCCGCGAGGATCTCTACTACCGGCTCGCCGTCGTCGAGACCGTCGTGCCCCCGCTGCGCGAGCGCAAGGAGGACATCCCGCTGCTCGTCGAGCGCTTCCTCGCGGCGCAGGTGCCGCCGCGCTCGCTCGCCGACCTGCCGCCGAACGCGCTGGAGCTGCTCCGCGGGCACCACTGGCCGGGCAACGTGCGGGAGCTCCGCAACACCGTCGCGCGGCTCATGCTGTTCCCGCACCTCGCCGAGGAGGCGATCGTCAAGGTGGCGCCGCGGCCCGCCGACATGAGCGTCGGCCAGTTCGCCGCGCTGCCGCTCCGCGAGGCGCGCGACATGGTCGTCGAGCAGTTCGAGCGCACGTACATCGCGATGAAGCTCCGGGAGAGCGGCGGCAACGTGGCGCGGGCCGCCGCGTCGATGGGCGTCTCCCGGCAGCTCGTCCACCGGCTGATGGAGCGCTACGGGATCCGCAGCAAGGGCTGACGAGCCGCGCGGCGCGGCGCGGTGCTCGGGCCGCGCGGCGCGGCGCTCAGAACGCGCCGCGGAGCGAGAGCCCGGGGCCGCCCGGCGCGAAGGAGAAGCCCGCGACCGGCGCGGCGGGCGCGACGGGATCGAGCTGGAAGTAGAGCACCGCGCCCAGGCCGGCCGCGAGGATCCCCACGCCCGCGGAGATCGCGCCGGCCTTCCACGTGAGATCGATCGCCTCGACGTCCTCCGCCGGGCATCCGGGCGCGCACCGCGTGCGGAGCTCGCTCCGGTCGAGGTGCCCCTTGACGCCGAGGACCGCGCCCACGCCGAGCCCCGCCGCGCCGACGCCGACGAGCACGAGCGGCCAGCGCTGCCGCACCCGCGGCGCGTCGGCGCCGGCCGCGGGGCGCGACGGCGCCGGCGCAGGGAAGCGCACCGCGATCGGCAGCGCCTTGTCGCCCGGCGGCACCGTGACCACGGTGACGACCCGCGTCCCCGCCGCGTCCTCGAAGGTCAGCGTATGGCGCCCGGGATCGAGCTCTATCGGGTCCTTCGGGAGCGCGTCGACGAGCGGCGCGCCGTCGAGGAGCACCCGGACCCGGCCCGGAGCGTGGCCGTCCGCGGACGTGGCCGACAGCGCGACGCTGGGCATGTCGCGCTCGACCTGCTCGCTCCAGCTCTGGCAGTCGCGGGCGAGCGTCGCCGGGCACGAGCTCACGCAGACGCGGAGCTCGGCGCGGGCGCGCAGCAGCGCCCTGTCGCGGAGGAGCTGCTGCGCCTGCTCATACGAGGCCGCGCACGTCTCTCCCACGCCCTGAGCGCGGGCGCGTGAGCCCGCGAGGAGCGTGACGGCCGCGGCGAAGGCGGCGAGGAGGCGCCCGTTCATCGCGGCGCAGGCTACACGCTTCCGTCGTTCACAGGCACTCTCGCTTGATCCGCCGGATGCCGTTGGCGTCCAGATAGTACGGAGGCACGCAGCGCGAACGCGGCCGCGCGCTGCGCGCGGGGGAAGCGGCGCGCACGCCCGCGGCGCGATCCGGCGCGGCGGCGCGCGCGGCCGGCTCCGGCGCCGGTGCGGCGCTCGCGGAGGCCCCCGGCGCGGTCGCGTCCGGCGCCGGCGCTGGCGAGGCCGCCGATGCCTCGGGCGCCGCCGACAACGCCGCTGGCGCCTCCGCAAGGACCTCCAGCGCCCCGACGCTCGCGGCGGGCGCCGCCACCGCCGGCGGCGAGGCGGCGGGCCGCGAGGACTCGCCGGCGCCGGCGCGCCCGTCCTGCGGCGCATCGGGCCCTGGACGCACGCTACAGCTCCTGCCGAGGGCGACCGCGAGCACCAGCGCGCTGGCCCCGAGCGCGAGCGTGGAGGCGCGGACGAGCTGCGCGCTCGCCAGCCGCGGCGGCGCCGCAGCGGCGACCGGCGTCGCGAGCGCCGACGCCGCGGGCCGCGCCATGTCCTCGACCGTCCTCGTCATGGTCGGAACCGTCACCGAGGTCCGCAGCGCGCGCCCGCGGCTGCCGGACGGCTGCGCGAGGCGCGCCTCGACGTCCCGCGGCGGCGCGTCGTCCACGGCGGGTCTCGGCGTCGGCGGCGTCGGGGCCGCGCTCCGCTGCGACGTCTCGATCGCGGCGAGGCTCTTCGCCCGCGCCTCGAGGAGCGTCCCCGCCGTGGTCTCGACCCACGCCCCGACCGCGCGCGGGCTCGCCGGCGGCAGCGCCTCCTCCAGCGCAGCGGCCATCTCCAGCGCGGTCGCGTAACGCCGGGAGGGATCCCTGTCGAGGCCGCGGAGCACCACCTCGTCGAGCGCCTTCGGCACGTCGCCGTACGCGCTCGGTGGCTGGACGACGCCCTCGAGGATCCGCCCGAAGATCTCCGCGTCGCACTCCCCGGTGAACAGCCGCCGCCCGGTGAGCACCTCCCAGAGCACCACGGAGGCGGCGTAGATGTCGGCGCGGCGGGTCAGGGGGGCTCCGCGCAGCTGCTCCGGCGCCATGTAGCTGAGCTTGCCCTTGAGCTGCCCGACGCGGCTCACCTGGCTCCGCACCGCCGCCCGCGCGATACCGAAATCGAGCACGCGCGCGATGCCGTCCTCGCCGACGAGGAGGTTCTGCGGCGACACGTCGCGGTGGACGATCTGGAGCGCGGCGCCCTCCTCGTCGGTCGCCTCGTGCGCCGCGTGCAGGCCCGCGAGGGCGCCGGCGATGATGGCCGAGCCGATCGGCTGCGGCACCTGGGCGCCTCGCCGGCCGGCCTCGCGCAGCAGGCTCGAGAGCGATTCGCCCGCGATGTACTCCATGACCACGAAGAGCTCGTCGTCGGCCTGCACGCTGTCGAGCGTTGTGACGACGTTCGGGTGGCGGATGCGCACGGCGAGCCGCGCCTCGTCGAGGAGCATCGACGAGAACTCGGGGTCCCTGGCGAACTGCGGGTGCAGGCGCTTGATCGCGACGGTGCGGGCAAAGCCATGCGCGCCCACGAGCCGCCCGAAATGGACGGAGGCCATCCCCCCGGAGGCGATCACGCCATGGAGCGTGTACCGATCGAGGGTCCGCCGCTCGCGCTCCTGGGCAGGTGCCATGGTGGCTCTGTTCTACAACATCTCGGCAGCGTTGCTGGACGGTAACCTGCGCGCCGCGCTGGCGTCAGGCGGCCAATGACGCCGGGCAGCGGAGAGCGCTCGACGCGGCAGATGGGTGTCTGCCGCCCCTGCCGAGGTGGGACCGGTGGAGATGCAACTGTATGTGTCCACAGTGTCAACTCACGGTTGACATGGATCAGCCTGGCGGCGCGCGCGCCGCCAGGCGAGGCCGAGCGCGCCGCGCGGTAGGGGTGCGGCGGCCTGCGGTTACAGGGGAACCTCGATCACGCTCTCGCAGGTGAAATCGACGCTCAGCTTCGCCACCATGTCCGCCTGGACCGTGGAGCAAGCGTCGACACACAGCACGATCTGCGTCGGACTCGCGGGGTCGTCGTAGCGCCAGGCGCCCTCGGTCGAGCAGCTCTGGTCGTACACGAGCTCCGTCGCCGCGCTCGATCCGCTCGTGTAGAGCACGCGGACCTTCTCCTTGTCGAAGGTGCTCCCGTCCGGCGGGAGCGGGATCGCCATGGTGCACGAGACCGAGGCGCCGCGGATCCGGTCGACCGCCGCCTTGAAAGCCGCCGTGGTCTGCGAGGGATCGCCGGTGTCGATGAGCACGGCGCGCTCCGTGCCGCCGGCCGCGGCGATCTCGTGCAGGTCGTCGAGGGTGTCCGGCGCGCCCTCGATCCGCGGGTTCTCGACGCCGATGACGTAGGTCGGGACGCCCTCCGCCAGCGCCGCCTGGACGTCGGCCACGACAGCGTCGATCGTGTCGGAGGCCTCGTCGCAGCCCTGCGGGTAGCCGTCCGTCACGAGCACGATCGCGTATTTCCCGGGGTTCTTCTGCCGCTGCGCCCCGATGAACGCGCTCGTGCCCCGCATCACCCACGCGGTCGGCGTACCGCCGCGCCAGTCATCCGAGCTCGCCGGCTCGATCGCGTCGATCGCCTCGGTGAAGGCCTCCGACGGGAGCGGCGTCAGCGGCACGTCCGGCGTCGCGTAGATCTCGGTCGAACACTTGTCGTCGTCGGCCGGGAAGAACGAGAGCGAGGCCGTCAGCCCTTCGGACCCGGGATCCGAGAAGAACTGCTTTGTCGCAGCGACGACAGGATCCCACTTGAGCGACTTGTCGTGCCAGTCCTTGTCGCCCTTGCCCATGCTGCCCGACACGTCGAACGCGAACGCCAGGTACACCGGCTGAAGGGATGCCGCCGCCGTCTGGGTGGCGCACGCTCCGCCTCCGCCCGTGGGGCTGGCGCCTCCCACACCGCTCGATCCGGGCCCGATCTCGCCGCCGATATCGAGCGAGCCCCCCTCGCCGGAGCCGGAGCCGACGCTTCCGCCGGAGCTCGCCCCTTCACCTTCTCCTTCTCCCCCGTCGCTCGGGCTGCTGCCGCACCCGAGCCCGACCGCAGCCACGGTCAGCACCGCCATGGCAACTCTAAGCAATCTCATGCCTCGACTCCTTGCACCACCGCGCGCCGGCACCGCGCCGCCGGCATCAAGCCACCTGGATTGCGTGTGGCCCCCAGGCGTCAGCTCTCCAAGCACACGAGATGCCAGGGCGCGGGGGCTCGGAGGCCGCTCACTGCACGGGCGCAACGTAGGAGATCAGCACGCCCATGTTCTTGATGAACGACTCCACCGAGATGCCCATCGGCGACTCCTCGGCCGGGTACGTCGCCGGCGCCTTGGCCGGGTCGTAGGGCGAGGTATCGTTGCGATCGCCCACGTGCGTGGTGGCGTAGGTGTCCTCCACGAACGGCTCGGCGGCGCCAGGACCTTTGTAAGGGTTCGTGATCATCGTGATCTTGGTCGGCCAGTAGCCCTCCGCGTTGAGCTCGCCGACGAGCCTCTGCGCGTCCTCCGCCGTCACCGGCGCGGTCGTCATCGTGGCGCCGGCGTACAGGTCCTCGAGCTTCACCTCGCGCAGCGAGAAGTACCGCGGCAGCGCCGCCGGCCCCGTGATCTTGAGGGGCGAGCCCGCCGTCAGCGCCTCGGGCGACATCGCCGCGAGCTCCTCGTAGCGGGCGCGCATGGCGTCGACGTCGAGCTTGCGCGCCTGCCCGTAGTGGCCGATGGGCTTCGCAGGGTCCTTGTCGAAGTAATACTCGCCGTTGACGACGTTCGATCCGCGCCGGTGGACGTAGAGCGGAATGTCGGTCCCGATCTCAATGTACGTGGGATGCGTCCGGTCGGGGAAGATCTCCAGCAGCTCCGAGGGCAGCTTGACCTTGTCCAGCCAGTCCAGCGCCTCGGGCACGCGGGCGATGTACTTCTCGTCCCCGGTCATGTTGTAGAAATTGAGGAGCTGCTGGATGTTGTTGGCCGTCGTGTGTGTGGTCAGCGCCTCCGGCTCGTAGGTGCGCGCCCCGGCCGGCTTGCCGTCCTGCGTGAATTGAAGGCCCCACGCGGGCTGCGGCGCGGGCTGCTGCAACGCGACGAAGTTGTCCATGGCGCGCTCGATGTTCCCGAGCAGCTGCGACTCGCCCAGCGCGAGGTGGCACATGATCAGGAACTTGATGTTCTCTCCGGCCACGTCGTCGTTGAAGGTGATGTGGCTCGTGTAGTCGGGCTCGCCGCCCTTGCCCATCAGCGGGAAGCGCTGCGGCCAGCCGCCCCCCTCGTACTGGCTCTCGGTGACGAAGCCGATCGCCTTGTAGAGGGGCCCGCGGAACCGCTCGTCCTTCTTCTCGAGGTACATGCGCAGGAGGAGCTGCGAGGCCACGGCGGTGCCCGCGTCGTCGAACGTCGCGTTGCCGTAGTAATGCTGGAACTCCTCGAGCCGCCAGCCGTTCTTGCCGATGGTGTCGTACCAGTCCTTGAGCGACTCCTCGCCCGCGAAGTCATAGATGTAGTTCCAGCCGCCGGCCTCGTGCTGCGCCTCGATCAGGGCGAGCGCGACCTGCTCGGCGGCCTTGTAGTAGAGCTCGTCGCCGGTGGCGTGGTAGGCGTCCAGGTAGAGGTGCCCCATCGACGGCGTGCCGGGCGGCTGCACCCACAGCATGGTGCGCTTCGCCTCCATCTCGCCCCAGCTCCTCGAGAGATCCGGGAGGTAGCTCCACACGTAACCGCCGTTGTACGCGACCTCCTCGCTCATGAAGGTGGCCGCGCGCTTCATCGCGTCGACGTACGGGACCATCTCGGGCGGCACTTCCTGGCCGGGACCAGGGCCCGGCTCGCTGTCCCCCCCGCAGGCGGCCAGCGCGAAGGGCAAGAGGATCGACATCGCGAACGTTCTGCGTTTCATAGGCTCCTCAATCGCACAGGGCCGCTGCGTCGGTCGCAGGGCCCGTCGAAAAGACATGATGATCTTGGTGAGCTGGCGTGGCTGACCGGATCCCCGCGCTCAGGGCATGTACTCCTCGCGCGCGGGGGTAAACACGTCGAGCACGACGGACGGCTCGAGCGCCCAGGCCTGGTGCTCGACGCCCCCGCGGACCACGAAGCTGTCCCCGGCCCGCGCCTCGAACTCCTCGTCTCCACACGAGAACTTGAGGTGTCCGGAGATGACATAGACCAGCTGATCGTGGGGGTGGCTGTGGCGCGCTCCGGCCCAGCCGACCTCCATGTGGTGCTCGACGAGCATCATGTTGGGGTTGTGGGCCAGCACCCGGCGCTTGAGCCCCGGCTCGGGCGTGAAGAACTCCACCGCATCGCCCGACACGCGAGCCAGGCTCGGGACATCGCTTCTCTTCAGATGAATCATGCTTCCTCCAGCGCCTCGCGGCGGCCCCGCTCAGGCGCGCTCCTCGATCCCGGCCCGCGCGGACCGGACCACAGCCAGGAACTCCCGCGCGCGCTCCGTGAGGACCTCGTCGCAGCCGGCCTCCAGCGCGGCGGCGTCGACGAGCTCGCCGCCGACGCCGAGCGCCACGGCGCCGGCCTCGATGAACTCGCGCGCGGTCGCGAGGTTGACCCCGCCAGTCGGCAGCAGCTTCACGTGCGGGAGCGGTCCGCGCAGCGCGCGCAGGTACTTCGCGCCGCCCATCGCGGAGCACGGGAACACCTTCACCGCGTCGGCGCCGGCGCCCCACGCGGCGATCACCTCGGTCGGGGTGAGCGCCCCGGGGAAGACAGCCTTCCCGAGCTCGCGGGCCGCATGGATGACCTCGAGGTTGAGCCCCGGGCTCACGATGAACTGCGCGCCGGCCTCGATGCACCCGCGGGCTGCGTCCGCGGTGAGCACCGTGCCCGCGCCGACGAGGA
The DNA here is from genome assembly GCF_051521375.1 of Sorangium sp. So ce693. NCBI lineage: Bacteria > Pseudomonadati > Myxococcota > Polyangiales > Polyangiaceae > Sorangium > Sorangium sp. So ce693. The sequence goes on along the minus strand of NZ_CP150347.1, from coordinate 5,180,478 downwards.
CGCGGCTCCCCATCCGCGAGGTGATCTCGTGCATGACGGCGAGGGCGTCCGGGACCGTCATCGTGATCTCGAGGACCTCGATCCCTCCGGCGCACAGCGCGCGACCAGCCCGCACGGCGAGCGCGCCGCTCGACGCGCGCACCACGGGGACGACGCCGATCTCCTCGATGCGGCGGACGACGTGCTCGCGGTCCATCGCATGATTCATCGCGTGATTCATCGCTCGATCCTCGCGCTGGCCCCGCTCATTGCCCGCCGCACCTCGGCGAGCGACGCCATCGACGTGTCGCCCGGCGTCGACATCGCGAGCGCCCCGTGCGCGACGCCGCACTGGAGCGCCCACTCCGGGCTCTGCTCCGAGAGGAGCCCGTAGATGATCCCCGAGGCGAACGAGTCGCCGCCTCCGACGCGGTCGAGGATCTCGATGTCTCGCTGGGCGACCTCGTAGAACTCGCCCTTGCAGTACAGGATGCCTCCCCAGCCGTTGACGCTCGCGCTCCTGGCCGTCCTGAGGCTCGTGGCCACGACCGAGATGTTGGGGTACGCCGCGACGACCTCCGAGATCATCCGGCGGAACCCCGTCGTGTCGAGATCGCGATAGCCCTCATCGACGCCGGGCACCTCGAAGCCGAGCGCCGCGACGAAGTCCTCCTCGTTGCCGAACAGGCAGTCGACGTAGGGCATGAGGGCCCGATTGACCTCGCGCGCCCGCTCCTGACCGCCGAAGTTCTTCCAAAGCGAGGGCCGGTAGTTGAGATCGTAGGAGATCCGCACGTCGTGCTCGCGCGCGACCTCCATGGCCTCGCGCGCGACGCCGGCGGTGGTCTCCGAGAGCGCGCAGAAGATGCCGCCCGTGTGGAACCAGCGGGCGCCGCGCTCCCCGAAGAGGGCCTTCCACGGGAGGTCGCCGGGCTTCAGCCTGGAGGCCGCGCTGTGGCCGCGATCCGAGCACCCCACGGCGGCGCGCGGCCCGAACCCGCGCTCCGTGAAGTTGAGGCCGTTGCGCGCCTCGCGGCCCACACCATCGTAATCGACCCAGCGCACGGGGTAGGTGTCGACCCCGCCCTGCAGCATCAGATCCTCGATCAGCCGCCCGATCGGATTGTCCGCGAGCGCCGTGACGATGGCTGTCCGGAGCCCGAAGCAGCGCCTCAGCCCCCGCGCCACGTTGTACTCTCCCCCGCCCTCGCCAATGTCGAACGTCCGCGCGGTGTGAATCCGCCGCTCTCCCGGGTCGAGGCGCAGCATGACCTCCCCGAGGCTCACCTGGTCCCACGCACAGCTCTTTGCACTTCGGATCTTCATCTTCGCGCTCCTCAACGGCTCATCCACCCGCCGTCCACGACCAGCACGTGGCCGTGGACGTACCTGCTCGCCTCCGAGCACAGGAACAGCGCCGCTCCGGCGATGTCGCTCGGCTCCCCCCAGCGCCCCGCCGGGATACGATCGAGGATCTGTCGGCTGCGCGCCTCGTCGGACCTGAGCGCCGCCGTGTTGTCCGTCGTGATGTAGCCCGGGGCGATCGCGTTCACGTTGACGCCCCTCCCGGCCCACTCGTTCGCGAGCGCCTTGGTCAGCTGCGCGATCCCGCCCTTGGACGCCGCGTAGGCCGGCACCAGGATCCCGCCCTGGAACGAGAGCAGCGACGCGATGTTGACGATCCTGCCCGACCCTTGCTCCAGCATCTGCTTCCCGGCGAGCTGCGAGAGGCGGAACGCGGACGTCAGGTTGACCTCGATCAGGAGATCCCAGTCCTCCTCGGAGTACTCGACGGCCGGCGATCTCCGGATGAGACCTGCGTTGTTCACGAGGATGTCAATGCGCCCGAGCTCGGCCTTCGTCCTCCGGACGAGCTCCGCGTGCGCGGCGCGATCCGCGAGATCCGCGGCCATGCCGGCGGCGCGCCGCCCGAGCTTCCGCACCGCCGCCATGGTGGCCTCGCCCGGCTCGTCCTTGCCGTGACAGGCGATGTCCGCGCCCGCCGCCGCGAGCGCCGTCGCGATCGCGGCGCCGATCCCGGTGGCCGAGCCCGTCACGAGCGCGACCTTGCCGTCCAAACGAAACGGATCATTCGTCATTGTCTTATCCCTGCTTCAGCCGCGCGGCCTCGAGCCGCGGCACGAGCGCGTGAATGATGGCGAGCGCGAGCACGTAGGCGGACGCCGCCATGATGAACAGCGTCGAGTAGCTCCCGGTGAGCTGGAGGACGCGGCCCGCGATCTGCGCGATGAGCATCCCGCCGATGGCCCCGGCCATGCCCCCGAACCCGACGGCGGACCCCACCGCTTGCGACGGGAACATGTCCGTTGTGAGCGTGAACAGGTTCGCCGAGAAGCCCTGGTGCGCGGCCGTGGCGAGGCCCAGGAGCAGCACGGCGACCCACAGCGAGTCGGTGCGCGTCGCGAGGAAGACGGGCGCCACGCCGAGCGCGCAGACGAGCATCGCTGTCTTGCGCGCCGCGTTCGCCGTCCAGCCGCGGCGCATCAGCATCGAGGAGAACCAGCCGCCGGCGATGCTGCCCACGTCGGAGAGCAGGTAGATCGTGACGAGCGGCGGGCCGATCTGGAGGAGGTTCAATCCATGCTTGCGGTTCAGGAAGTCGGGGACCCAGAACAGGTAAAGCCACCAGAACGGATCGGTCATGAACTTGCCGATCGCGAACGCCCACGTCTGGCGGTGCGGGATCAGGCTGAGCCAGCCGACCTTGCCGGGCACCGGCGACGGCTCGCTCGTGATGTAGGCGCGCTCCTCCGGCGTGACGCGCGGGTTCTCCGCGAGGGGGCGATACAGGATCATCCAGGCGACGATCCACAGCGCGCCGATCGCGCCGGTCAGCGCGAACGCCGCGCGCCACCCCCAGGCCACCGCGATCCACGGGACGGCGAGGGGGCACACGATCGCGCCGATGTTCGTGCCGGAGTTGAACAGGCCGGTCGCGAGCGCGCGCTCCTTCTTCGGAAACCACTCCGCGATCGTCTTGAGGGCGCCCGGGAACATGCCCGCCTCGCCGATGCCGAGGGCGAACCGCGCCGCGGAGAGCCCCCCGGCGCTGCCGACGAGCGCGTGCGCCGCCGCCGCGAGGCTCCAGAACCCGACGGCAAACGAGAACCCGCGCCGCGTCCCGATGCGATCCATGAGGCGGCCCATCGTCAGCATGCCGATGGCGTAAGCGGCCTGGAACGACGTGACGATGTTGCCGTAATCGATATCGTTGTAGCCGAGGTCCTTCTGCAGCGTCGTCTTGAGGACGCCGAGGACCTGTCGATCGACGTAGTTGATCGTCGCGGCCGTGAACAAGAGGGCGCAGATCACCCACCGATATCGCCCGATGCCGGCCGAGAGCGGCGCGGCGCCGGCGCCCGCGTCGCGCGGCACCTCCGCGGGCGCGTCGGCGATGGCCGTCGTGGACTCCGTGTTCATCACCATGAAGCTATCCTCCTGAGTTCGAGCCGCCTGACGCTGGCCCGCTCCCCTGCTCGCTACTTGAGGCTCGCCTCGAGCCCGGAGCCGCGCTGGGCGAACTCCGGCTGGACGTTGACCACCCCGAACACCCGATCTTCGCGCTCGCGGTGCGCGGCCATGAGCCAGACGAAGTTGATGGAGTGCCCCGGCGCGGCGACGTTCGGGTGATACCCCGCCGGCATCAGCACGGCATCGCCGTCCCGCACCACCGTGACGACCTCGGGCGCCTCGGGAGCCGTGTAGACGAGCTGCACGCCGAACGCCGGTGGCGGCATATCGAAATAGACGTACATCTCCTCGAGCAGGTCCGTGTGCTCGTGCGGGGGCCAGCTGGTCCAGTGCCCCGGCGCGGAGCGCGTGAAGCCCGCGACGATGCGGCCGGCCTGCACGTTCTTGCCGAGCAGGATGCTGAGCTCGCGCGTCGTGGCGTCGCCGCCCGCCTTGAACTTGAGCGACGTGTTCTGCTCGACGTCCTTGTAGCGGACGACCTGGAGGGGATAGTCGCCCTCCACCTCGGCGCCGCACTCGACGAGATCGACGGCCGAGCTCGTGCGCACCTCGACGGCCGAGCCGCGAGGCACGTAGAGGGCGTCGTACTGCCCGAGCGCGATCACCTCCTCGCCGTTCACCTTCACGGCGCACTCGCCGGCCATACAGAGGAGCCCTACCTCGCGTCCGGAGGTCTCGAACCGCGCCTCCGGCGTGGTCCCGTCGAGCAGGATCCGACCGTAATGGAGGCGCTTCATGGGGCTGTCCGCCGGCGTCACGGAGAGCTTTCGCCCCGTGTGCGACGCCGTCGCGCGGACCACGACCTGCCCAGCGTTCACTGGCTTCATGGATAAGTACCTTCCCTCGATTCGTTAACGGAATTTACGAATGGACGCGGTGAATCCCCGGAGCCCCGCGGCTGCGTCAGAACGCCGGGCTGGCCTTGATGTTCCACTCGACGTTCAGGCCGATGAAATGCTCCCACGTGCGCTGGCTGAAGACGTCGTCCTGCGGATAGAGCGCCTTCGCGCCGTCGTCGCGCCGGGTCACGAGCCAGATGAACCGGAATTGAGGGCGCTTGAAATCACCCTTGCCTGCCACGTTCAGGAACGGCACGAGCCCGAGGCGTACGACGCTCGCGCTGTGGTGGCTCGCCGCGGGGTGCGCGCCCGCCGCCGCGGGGTCGGCCGGCGGCGGGACCCTCCCCCGCCGCTGCGCCTGATACGAGGCCTCGACGGCGACGCCTCCCCAGTCGCGCAGGTAGAGGTGCGGCCGCACGAGCAAGATACCCTCGTCGAGGTCGGCGAAGTCGAACGGCTCGCTGGCGTTGCGGAAGGAGCGCACGTATCCCGCGGCCATGAGGCCGAGCGGCCCCGTCTCGTAGTTGCCGCTCAAGGTGAAGAGGAGCTCGTGCGCGCCGGTCGCGGTGCCGTCCGGCGCGGGCTGGGTGGGCGCGCCGAACTCGCCGTACGCCGCGAGGTCGCCCGCATAGCGGAGGAACAGGTGCAGGTGCCCGTTGTTCACGCCGGTGAACGGGCTGATCTGCGCGCCGACGACGTACCCGGAGTCGCGCGGCAGGCGCTCGACCACGCCGGCCTCCGCCGTCTCGCGCGTGCCCGACGGCAGCTGGTGCAGCTCGCCGTACAGGACGCCCTTGACGCCGCCCTTCTCCCCGACCGGGACGGTGTGGCTCGCCTTGACGCTCGAGATGAGCCGCTGGCGATCGAGGAGGTTGACGTTCGCCGCGCCAGGCTGGTTGAGCGCCGGCGGGCGCTCCACCGTCTGGAGGTAATAGGGCGAGAGCGGCCGGTTGACGCCTGCGTGCGCCGCGAAGTACGTGCGTTTCGAGGGCAGGTCGTAGCGGACGCCTCCGCCCAGCGTGTTCAGCCAATCGAGCGGCCAGAAATCGAGCAGCTCGGCGTTGTCACCGCGGTAGAGGCGCGAGCCGACCCACACGGACAGGCCCTTGACGCCGAGGTCTCGCTCCTCGACGAAGGCGTTGCGCACCGACATGTTGATGTTCCACGGCCGCGCGTTGTTGTAGTGGAGGACGGGGGCGTCCACGACCAGGCGGACGGCGACGCGCGTGGTGGCGCCGGTGGACTCCCAGTGATCCTGCCGCTCCAGGTCCATCTGGATGTACGTGGACTCGTCGAGGCGCGAGCCTCTCCAGACGATATCGGCGTCCCGCCCCGGCCCCATCTCGGCGTCCGTGGCCGCGACGACGCGGCCGACGCCGCCGAAGAAGAAGCCGCTCTCCGGCACCGGCGCAGGTGCCGGGGTCGGAGGGGGCGGCGGCTGCCCGTTCACGGCTGCTGGAGGCGCCTCGGGCGCCGGAGTCGGAGTCGTCGTCGGCTGCGCGTTCACGACCGCTGGAGACACCCAGAGCGCCGCGCCGAGAAGGGCGGAGACCGCGCCGCGCCGCGGAGCGCGGCGGGCATCGTGCTCAGGGTCGCGAGAGAGATGGATGAGGGGATTCAAGGTGCGCCGATCTCGTGGTGTGTTGGAGCGGCAGCAGCGCAAGCAGCGGGGTTGTCGTCAGGGCAAAAGCGAGCCCGACGAGCACGCTTGGCGTGGCTCGCTCATCGATTGGAATGCTCGCAGCGCTCGCGCTCAGGCGCGCTCGCCAGCGTCCGTCAACGTTCACAACGATTCAAAGCAAGCGATGGGCCAGAGACGACCGGCTCGGTCGCAGCGCCACGATCCAGGCGTCCTCGCCGCGGCCAGAGTGCGAATTCCGATTCAGATGGGCAGCCGCCGTGGAGAGCCCCGTAAACCTCGAGTTGACACGGTTGACGTGACCGATACCGGCGGTTGACGCGCACCTCCCGCGAGGAGCCCGCGCGGCGCGCGGGCACGCGGCGATGGCGGCTCCTCGCGCGGGGCGCCCCCGCCGCGGTGGGGGTCGTCGAGCCTCCGGATCCCGCGCGCGGCCAGGCCGAGGGGCCGGGGGCGGCGCGGGAGGTCAACGTCTTGCGTTGCCATGGCCTTCGCGGTAAGGGGGCGGCAATGAGTGGTCCCGAACTCGGCCGCCTCATCGACGAGGTCGATCGCACGGTGGACGTCCAGTTCGCCGCAGCCGGCGATCTCGATGAGCTGAACCGCCTGTATGCCAGCCTGCTCGGGCGCCGCGGGTCGCTCAATGCGCTGATGAAGCAGCTGCCCGGCGCGGCGCCCGAGGAGCGCAAGGCGCTCGGCCAGCGCCTCAACGCCGTCAAGGGCCGCGTGGAGCGCGCCCGCGAGGAGGCGACGGCGAGGATCAAGCGCGCGGCGCGCGATCGCGAGCTCTCCGCGCCGCCCCTCGATATCACCCTGCCCGGCCGCTGGCGCGCGCCCGGGCGGTCGCACCCGATCATGAGGACCCTCGACGAGATCGTCGATATCTTCGTCGGGCTCGGGTTCGACGTGGCCGAAGGGCCGCAGATCGAGCTCGCGCGCTACAACTTCGATCTCCTCGGGTTCCCGGCGGATCACCCGGCCATGGACATGCACGACACGTTCTACATGGCCGGCGATCCCGGCCAGAACGTGCTCCTCCGGACGCACACGAGCCCGGTCCAGGTGCGCGAGATGCTCTCCCACCCTCCGCCGGTGATGATCGTCGCGCCCGGGGTCGTGTATCGCCGCGACGACGACGCGAGCCACAGCCCCATGTTCGTGCAGATCGAGGGGCTCGTGGTCGACCGCGACGTGTCCCTCGCCGATCTGAAGGGCCTGCTCGAGGTCTACAGCCGCCGGATGTTCGGCGAGGCCACGAGGACGCGCTTCCGGCCGAGCTACTTCCCCTTCACCGAGCCCAGCGCCGAGCTCGACGTGTCCTGCCTCGTCTGTTTCGGCGAGAACCGCGCCTGTCCGCAGTGCAAGGGGACCGGCTGGCTGGAGGTCCTCGGGTGCGGCATGGTCCACCCGACGGTGCTCCGGAACGTCGGGATCGACCCGGAGGAATACACGGGGCTGGCGTTCGGCATCGGCGTGGATCGCACGGCCAACATGAAGTTCGCCGTCGACGATATCCGCGCCTTCTACGAGAACGACGTCCGCTTCCTCGGAAGCCTCTAGGCCACTGCCCCTCGCCCGCAGCCCCGATTCCCCATGTTGATATCCTACAAGTGGCTTCAAGAGATCCTCGGCGCCGATCCCGGTGTCGACGCGGTGACCTCGGCGCTCGGCCGCGGCGGGCTCGAGGTCGACCGCGTGACGCACGTCGGCGCCGCGCTGCGCTCCGTGGTCCTCGCGAGCGTCGTGGCGACGCGGCCGCACCCGGCGGGCAAGAAGGGCCTCACGGTGGTCCGCGTGGACGCGGGCGGAGGCGGAGAAGGCGTGGAGGTCGCGTGCGGCGCGCCGGTCATCCCGGCGGCTCCGGCGCTCGTCTGTTATGCGCCCGTCGGGGCGCAGGTGCTCGACCGCAACGGCGCGCTCGTGACGTTGACCGAGAAGGCGGTCGCCGGCTTCGCGTCGCCCGGCATGCTCTGCGCCGAGGACGAGCTCGGGCTCGGGTCGAGCCACGAGGGGCTCCTGACCGTGGAGGGCGGGCGCCCGGGGCAATCGCTGCTCGACTGGGAGCCTCGCCTCGAGGACTGGATCATCGAGCTCAGCGTCACCCCGAACCGGCCCGACGCGCTGGGGCACCTGGGCGTGGCGCGGGATGTGGCCGCGGTGCTCGGCCTACCGTTCCGGCCGCCCGCCGTCGCCGCGCCGCGGGCGAACGGCGCCGGAGCGCCCGCGGCCGTGCAGACACGCGCCGCCGTGGAGGTGCGCGACGGGGACCGCTGCCCCCGGTATGACGGGCAGGTGATCGAGGGCGTCGGCGTGGGCCCCTCGCCGCTCTGGGCGCGGGTGCGGCTCGGCCGCCTCGGCGTGCGGCCGATCGCCAATGTCGTCGACGCGACCAACCTGGTGATGCTCGAGCGGGGGCAGCCGCTCCACGCGTTCGATCTCGACACGCTGCGGCTGCCGATCGAGATCCGGCGGGCTCAGCCGGGCGAGGCGTTCGTCGCGCTCGACGGGCAGAAGCTGTCCCTGGACGAGGACGACCTTGTCATCGCCGACGCGGACCGCGTGGTGGCCCTGGCGGGCGTCATCGGCGGCGCGGACAGCGGCGTCACCGCGACGACGCGGCGCGTGTTCCTGGAGTCGGCGTACTTCGAGCCGCGCGGGATCCGCAGGTCGGCGCGCCGGTACGGCTTCCACACGGAGGCGTCGCACCGCTTCGAGCGGGAGGTGGACCTCTCGGGGGTCCCCCTGTCGCGCGACCGCGGGAGCGCGCTCATCTGCGAGCTCGCGGGCGGTGAGGCGGCGGGCGAGCCGATCGACGTGTACGTGGCGCCGCGCGCGCCGCGCCGCCTGACGCTCCGGCTCCCGCGGTACCAGCGGATCATCGGGGCCGAGGCCCCGGCGCGGGCGCGCGAGATCCTGGAGACGCTGGGGCTCTCGGTGCTGGAGCAGAAGGCGGACCGGCTCCTCGTCGAGGTGCCGGAGCACCGGCCCGACATCGCGGAGGAGATCGACCTCATCGAGGAGGTCGCGCGCATCGCTGGTTACGACCAGATCCCGAGCCGGCTGCCGCGCGTGGGGGCCGCGCCCGCGGGCGCCAGGGGCGATTACCGGCTGCGGCGCAGGGTGCGGCAGATCTGCACGGGGATCGGGCTGCACGAGGCGGTGACGTACTCGTTCCTGTCGCCCCAGGAGCTGAAGGCGGCGCGCTACGACGACGGGTCGCTCCTGCGGCTGCTCAACCCGCTCTCCGAGGAGAAGTCGGTGATGCGGCCGTCGCTGGTCCCTGGGCTGCTCACGGTGGTGCAGCGCTCGCAGCGGTACAACGTGCCGCGGGTGCGGCTGTTCGAGGTGAGCCAGGTGTTCCTGCCGTGGCAGGACGAGGCGAGCGGCGCGAGCCAGCTGGCGCGGGTCGAGCGGCCGCCGGTGAACGAGCCGACGCGGCTCACGATCTTCCTGGCGGGTCCGCGCGACAGCTACCTGACGCGGCCCGAGGACGTCGATTTCTACGACGGCAAGGGCGCGGTCGAGGCGGTGGTCGCGGAGCTCGCGGGCAGCGTGACGCCGGCGTTCGACCTCTCGGGCGAGGCGCCGCCGTGGGCGCACCCGAAGAAGGGCGCCCGCGTCCTGCTCGACGGCCGCGAGGTCGGGTACGTGGCGGAGCTGCACCCGGACGTCCGCGAGGCGCTGGAGATCACGAGCGGGGCCGTCGTGGCGGAGCTGGATCTCGCGGCGGTCGCGGCGGCGTACCGCGCGCCGGTGGCCGCGAAGCCGAGCCGGTTCCCGGCGATGCGGCACGACGTGGCGCTTCTCTTGCCGCTCGACGTGCCGGCGGGAGAGGTGCTCGAGGTGCTGCGGACGACCGCGGGGGAGCGCTGCGAGAAGGTCGAGATGTTCGATCGGTACCGCGGCGAAGAGCTGCCGGCGGGGACCCACTCGCTGGGGTTCGCGCTGTGGTTCCGGTCGGCCGAGCGGACGCTGACGGACGACGAGGTCGACAAGTGGACGAAGGCCGCGGTGGACGCGGCGAAGGCGCGATTCGGGGCGCAGCAGCGCTAACCGAAGCTCGTTCGGTCACGCTCAGGGCACGAAGCCCGTCGCCCCCACCCCACCATCGCTCACGAACGTAAACGTTTACGTTCACGTTTACGTTCACGTGGTCGTTTACGTTTACGTGGTCGTGGTCGTGGTCGTGGTCGTGGTCGTGGTCGTGGTCGTTCACGACCTGCCGTTGACGACCACGACCACGACCACGACCACGTAAACGTAAACGACCACGACCACGATTACGTAAACGTTCTCAGGCCTTTCCTGGAGAAGGGGCCCCGCCGTACGCTCGAGCGACAGGCAAGCTGCGGGGCGGTCGGTCGAGGGCGAAGCGAGGGGACGATGCACGCATTGACGCGGAGATCGGGCGTGAAATCGAGCAGGAGCGCCGCGGGCCGCCGGCGGGGCGGCGCGCTTCACACTGCGACGGCGATGGCCTTCGTGACGGCGCTGCTCGCCGTCGCCGGCGCGTGCCTCGAAGGAGGGCTCCGCTGCGGCGAGGGCTCGTGCCCGATCGGCCATACATGCGCCGTGGACAGGGACGGCAACCCGGCATGCATCGTCCCGACCGAGGTCAATACCTGCGGCAACCGCGTCGTCGAGGACGGCGAGGCCTGCGATGACGGCAACGGCGAGAGCGGCGACGGGTGCAGCTTCGACTGCAGCTCCGACGAGCGCTGCGGCAACGGTATCGTCGATACGATACGCGAGGAAGAGTGCGACTGCGGCGCTGGCGAGTTCGGTCCCACGGACGCTCGATGTCGCGGTCGACAGAACGCGGATTCCGACGGTTATTGCCGGAAGGACTGCAAGGCACATTGCGGCGACGGCGCGGTCGCAGAGCACGAGCAGTGCGACACCGGCGCGCCGGTCGCCGGCTCCTGCGTGAACCTGCGCTATGATTTCGGTCGCCCCGGGTGCACGAGCACCTGCGACGCTCTCTCCACAGCTCCATGCGGCGACTGGAACTGGCGGTTCGAATCCATCGGCACGGTGTTGTCCTTCATGAGCGTGTGGGGGAGCGGGAAGGAGGATGTGTTCGCCGTCCTGGGAAACACGACCGCGCACTACGACGGCCAGAGCTGGCAGATGATGGACTCGCCGACGACAGAATTTGTCTTTGGCATATGGGGTACTGGACCGGATGACGTCTTCGTCGCCGGTCAGGACGGCACGATCCTGCACTACGATGGCCAGAGCTGGCAGATGATGGACTCGCCAACAGGGGAGAATCTCTTCTGCGTGTGGGGGAGCGAATCGAACGACGTCGTTGCCGTCGGTGACAACGGCGCGATCGTCCGCTACGACGGCCAGAGCTGGCACAAGATCGATGCGGAGATCTCAGCGAACTGGCGTCGCGTGTGGGGGAGCGGACCGGATGACGTCTTTGCTGTCGGCCTGGCAGGCGCCATCATGCACTACGACGGCGAGAGCTGGCACGAGATGGATTCACCGACGACGACCAGCTTGCTCGGCGTGTGGGGAAGCGGACCGGACGACGTCTTTGCTGTCGGCCTGGCAGGCGTCATCCTGCATTACGACGGCGAGAGCTGGCACGAGATGGAACACCACCTGTCGGCCGAGCTCTCCTTGGCTGGCGTCTGGGGCAGCGGACCGGGCGATGTCTTCGCCGTCGGTGATGCCGGCACGATCGTCCACTACGACGGCCAGCGCTGGCACCAGCTCGATGCGCAAACGACGGCCGACTTCATCGGCGTGTGGGGCAGCGGCCCGGACGACGTCTTTGCCGTCGGTCAGCTCGGTACGATCGCGCGCCACGACGGCCAGAGCTGGCAGAAGATGGAATCACCGGTGCCGGACGAGCTGGAGCTGCACGCCGTGTGGGGCAGCAGTCCGGACGACGTCTTCGCCGTCGGTCAGGCCGGCGCGCAGGACGGCGCGCAGGACGGCGCGATCCTGCACCACGATGGCCAGGTCTGGCGGACGATGGATTCGCCGACGTCGGCTCGTCTCGGCGGCGTCTGGGCGAGCGGACCGGACGATGCCTTCGCCGTCGGCCAGGCCGGCACCATCCTGCGCTACGATGGCCAGAGATGGCAGACGATGGATTCGGGCACCCTGGATTATCTCGATGGCGTGTGGGGGAGCGGTCCGGACGATGTCTTCGCCGTCGGTCAGGCCGGCACGATCGCGCACTACGATGGTGACAGCTGGCAGGTGACGCTCCTGGACTCAGGGGAATACCTCAATGCCGTCTGGGGGAGCGGGCCAGACGATGTCTTCGCCGTCGGTGACGAGGGCACGATCGCGCACTACGACGGCGAGAGCTGGCAGGTGACGCACTCGGACTCAGGGGAATATCTCCAGGCCGTCTGGGGGAGCGGGCCGACCGATGTCTTCGCCGTCGGGCTGGAGAGCGCGATCTTGCACTACGACGGCGAGAGCTGGCGCAGGATGGAAGCGCCGACGCTGGCATCGCTCTACGGCGTGTGGGGGAGCGGGCCGACCGATGTCTTCGCGGTCGGCACGGGCGGCGCGCTCTTGCGCTACGACGGCATCTCCTGGCTGACGCTCAACTCCACGACGAACTCCACGCTCGACGCCGTGTGGGGCCAGGGCCGGATCTCCTTCGTCGTCGGCCAGGACGCCGCGATCTACCGTCACATCGGTCCGCCGCCAGCGCGGTAGCAGCGCAGCCTCGCCCGCGGCGCGCCCGCTACTTCAGCGTCGGCTTGATCTTCCCCGCCGTGCGCTCGATCAGCTGCTCCTGCTCGCGCTTGCTCCGCAGCGCCGTCTCGGCCGCTTCCCTCGCCTTCCGCTCCTCCTCGGTGGCCTTGACCTGCGCATCGCGCACCTCGGCCTCGGACCGCTGCGCCGTGTCCCGCGCCGTCCTCGCCTCGCCCGCCGCCACGCGGGCCCGCCCGGCCTCGGCCTCCGCGCGCACGCGGGCCTCCTCCGCCTCGCGCTGCATCTTCTCGGCCCGCCTCCGCTGCGCCTCGCTCTCCTGCTGCGCCCTCTCGGCCGCGCTCCGCTGCGCCTCCTCGCTCGCCAGCGCCTTTTTGAGCGTGTCCTCCGTCCTCCGGATCTCCTCGAGCTGCTCCGTGATCACCGTGTTCTGGCGGGTCAGCTTCACGATCCCCGCCCCCGCCGCGACCACCAGCAGCGACAGCGCCGCGATGATCCCGGACACGAGGCGGCGCCTCCCGCGTTGCTGCTGATCGGCGAAGCGGAGCACCTCCTCCAGATAGAGCCTCTCCCGCTCCGGCAGCTCCCCGCGGTAGCGCTCGCGAAAGCCGCGCGCCTCCTCGGCGACCTTGCCGCGCCACAGCGTGTCCGCGGCGCGGCCGCTCGCGTCCCAGAGCCTCGCCGCCGCGCGCAGCCGGTCCAGGAACGCGGCGTCTTCCTGGTTCTCGTCGAGCCAGCGTCGGAGCGTCGGCCACCGCTCGATCAGCGACTCGTGCACGATCTCCACCGTGCTGCCCGCGCGGTCGCTCCCCGTCTCGATCGCCAGGAGCCGCGCGTCGGCGAGCAGCTCCACCACCCGCTCGATCTCGCCTCGATCCCCGGGCAGCTCGCAGAGCTCGCCCAGACTGGCCACCGCCCGCGTCCGCTCCGGCGTCACCAGGCGCTCCAGCACCGCCCGCGCGAGCTTCGCCCGGTGCCCGCTCATCCCGGCCAGCACCGTGTCGGCGTGGCTCGCCAGCGCGCCCGCCACGCCCCCGAGGGCCTCGTAGCTCGCCCGCGTGAGCAGCTTGCGCCCCCGATCGCGCATCTCCCACAGCCGGGCCGCGGTGAACTGAAGCAGCGGCAGCGCGCCGCGCGTCGTCTGCAGCGCGTCGAGGATGCCCTCGATCATCGCCGCATCCTCGATCTCGTGCCGCGCCGCCTCGACCGGGCTCATCAAGGCCTCGCGCAGCCCCTCGCGCCCCATCGGCCGGAGGAACACGAGGCCTCGCGTCATGATCGCCATGAAATGCTCGTGCTCGGCCATCCGCTCGAGGAAATCGGACCGCACGGACAGGACGACCCGGAGCGGCGAGGAGGCGTCGTCGGCGATCCCCGCCAGGCACGCGAGGAACGCCGCGCGCTCGACGGCCGGGGCGCCGAGCGTGAAGAGCTCCTCGAACTGATCGATGAACAGCACGAGGCGCTTCTGCGCGCGGCCCGCCCCCCCGCGCAGCGCGGCCCCGAGCAGGCCGGGCTCGGCGCGCAGCCGCTGGATCAGGGCCCCGCGCATCGCCGCGCCGCCCTGCGGGGAGAGCGCCCTCACGTCGGTGTTGAGGGTCACGCCGGGGTGGTCGAACAGGTCCGCCAGCACCGCCATCGGCTCGCGCCCGGGCCGCACGACGAGCGCCTCCCAGCCCTCGCCGGAGCGCTTGAGCGCCGGGATCACCCCCGCCCTCACGAGCGACGACTTCCCCACGCCAGAGGCCCCAGCGATCGCGAGCAGCGGCTGGCTCCGGAGGCGCGCGACCACGCCCGCGAGATCCTGCGCGCGGCCGAAGAAGCGGTCGGCGTCGGCCTCCTGGAACGAGGAGAGCCCCGCGAACGGGCTCTCGTCGGCGCCGAGGAGGATCTCACGGCGCCCGGGCAGCAGCGGCAGGAGCTCGACAAGGAGCTCCTGCGCAGAGGCGAACCGCTCGGACTTCCGCTTGCGCAGGCAGCGATCGATGATCGCGCCGAGCGCGCCGATCTCCGGACGGCGCGCGCCGACGGTGGGCATCGGCTCGTCGAGCGCCGGCACCGCGAGGAGGTCCATCCGGCCGCACGGGGCGAGCGGGTGCGCGCCGAGCAGGAGCTCGTGGAGCATGACGCCCACGGCCCAGACATCGCTCCACGGGCCGATGTCGATCCCTCTCCACTGCTCGGGGGACATGTACGCCAGCGTCCCGATGATCGCGCCGTCGCGCGTGAGCCCCGTGTCCCCGGCGACGGCGCGATCGCCCGAGAGGATCACCTCTTCCTCGAGCAGCTTGGCGATGCCGAAATCGACCACCTTGATCGCGCCCGCCGCGTCCAGCATGACGTTCTCCGGCTTGAGGTCGCGGTGGACGATGCCGGACGCGTGCGCGCTCGCGAGCGCGCGCACGATGGGGACCACCATGTCGACGGCCAGGCCGGGCGGCACCGGCGCCGTGGACACCGCCTCGCCCGCGTCCGCGGGCCTGCGCTGGTTCATCCAGGCGCGGAGGCTTTGCCCCTCGATGTACTCGAGCACCATGTACGGGGATCCGTCGTGCTCGTTCACCTCGTGGATCGTCACGATGTGCTCGTGCTTGCAGCGCGCGGTGGCCTGCGCTTCGACCAGGAAGCGCTGGACCCCGGCGCTGCTCAGCATGGTGAGGAGCTTGATCGCGACGAGGCGGGCGAGGCGGGTGTCGCGCGCGAGGAAGACCACGCCCATGCCGCCCCGGCCGAGCTCGCGCAGGAGCTCGTAATGGCCGATGCGGGCGCCGGCCGAAGGCGCCGACCTGGCCTGCGCCAGCAGCGAGGGCGGCGGTTCGGCCGTCGCGGTCATCCCGTGGCGCTGCGGCTCGCGGGCGCCCGCGACCACGCCGTCGGCCCTGGCGGTCTCCATGCCGGACAGCGCGGCCGCGGGGGGCGCTGCGCCGGCGATCACCGTGATTGCGTAGCCCGCATCCTCTGGCGAACTGCCGCTCATCGCAGGAGGCTTCTCGTCATCGTGATCGTGGGGCACCGCACCGCCGTGAAAGCATAGACGCGTCCGAGTTCACCAGCACAGCGTTTGCGCGCCGCGGCTCCGGCCCGCCCCCTGCACCGCGACCTCCTCGTGGCCGCCGGGCGCCCCGGGTAGTTCCAACAGCACCCCTGGCCCCGGCCACTTCACAGGAGGACCAGCACGGGTGTAGCCTGAACCACGACGTCTGCTCGTCGCGCCCAGGGCGGCCAGCGCGCGCTCGAGGTTCCGCGGCGCTCCGGAGGAGAGGCACTTGGCTGTCATCACGACGACCCGCAAGCGACCCGCTCAGGTCGGCCTCTCCTGTGTGAAGCGCCTCGTGCCCATCGCTCTCGTGGCCCTGTACGCCTCGCCTGCGGGAGCGCAGGCAGCGCCGCCAACGGCGGAGTCGTCAGCGCCGCCAACGGTGGAGTCGTCAGCGCCGCCGCCGAGCGCTCCAGCGCCGCCAACGGCGGAGTTGCCCCCATCGCCGCCGGCGCCAGCGCCTTCGCCAGCGGCGGAGCCGTCATCGCCGCCACCATGGCACCGGGGAGTCTCCGAGGATCGGAAGCAGAAGGCCCAGGCGCTGTTCGAGGAGGCGCGGGAGCTGCACCGGCGCATGATGCTCGCGGAGGCGCGGGCGAAGTACGAACAGGCGCTGGCTTCCTGGGAGCACCCCGAGCTCCGTCTCTACCTGGGGCGGGCGCTCGCGAGCATCGGTCTGCCGCTGCTGGCCTATGAGAACCTGCGCATGTCGCTGCAATGGGGCCCGGGGGCGCTCGATCCCGAGGCGGAGCAGGAGGCGCGCGCGGCGATGCGCGCGCTCGTGGAGCACGAGCTCGCGGTCATCGAGGTTCGCTGCGACGAGCCGGGCGCCGCCCTGCTGGTCGACGGCAAGCCTTGGTTCGTCGGCCCCGGCACCCGGCGCCGGATCGTGACGCCGGGAGAGCACGTCGTCACGGCGAGAAAGACGGGTTACTTCACGGTCGTCAAGCCCGTCGTCGTGCTCGCCGGCAAAGAGGCTTCGGGCCTGCTCGCGTTGAGCCCCGATACCGTCGTCACCAGCCAGAGGTGGCCCGCATGGATCCCCTGGGCCACGCTCGGGGCCGGCGCCGCCCTGGGCTCGGCCGGCGCCCTGCTGAAATGGCACGCTGGAGCAGCTCACGACGAGGCGGATAAGCGCTTCCAGACCAGCTGCACGCCGTCGTGCATGCCATCCGCCGGCGACGAGTACGAGGGCAGCGTCCTCGAGGACCGGCTCGCGATCGGCGCCCTCATCGCCGGCGGAGCGAGCGCGATCACAGGCACGGTCCTGCTCCTCATGAACAGGCCACAATCGTACCGCACCGACGATCGCGGCGGCGTGAAGCTCGAGATCCTCCCCGCCGCGTCGCTCGACGCTGCGATGCTGTGGGCCCGCTTCGTGCTCTGAGACGCGCCGCCGGACGGTGCCTCGCCCCGGCCTTCCCTCCGGGAGCGGAGACCCGGCGCGGGGCCTTCCCAAGAGGAGGCGCCCCGCCGTACGCTCGCGCCGCAGGCGCCCGGCGCGCCGCGGCGACCTGGGCGAACGGTGGGTTGGCACGACGAGCTGAGGGACGAGCAGAGGATGCGCGCATTCATCCGGAGATGGGGCGTCGAGCGGAACGGGGACGCCGCGGGTCGCCGGCACGGCGGCAGAGCGCTTTGCTACGCGGCTGCGCTGGCGTCCGCGATCGCGCCGATGACCACCCTCGGCGCGTGCTTCGACACCGGAGCCGCGTGCGGCGCGAGCTTCTGCCCGGCCGGCTATGTGTGCGACCCCGACCGCGAAGGCAACCCGACGTGCTTTGCGCGAGCCACGGGCAAGCGCTGCGACGTCCCGCTTACGCCGGACGGCAATACCTGCTTACAGGAAGACCTGAAGAGCGTGTGGGGGAGCGGGCCGAACAACATATTCGCCGTTGGCAAGGGGGGCACGATCCTCCACTACGACGGCAGCAACTGGAAATTCATGCCGCTCGGATCGATCCCACGGAATTCGCTGAACGCCGTGTGGGGGAGCGGGCCCAAAGACGTGTTCGTGGTGGGCGAAGAAGGCACCATCCTTCACTTCGACGGCGAACGCTGGGAAATCATAAAACACGAGTCGATCCCACAAATAACATTGAATTCAGTGTGGGGGAACGGGCCGCGAGACGTGCTCGCCGTCGGCGACGAAGGCACCATCCTGCGCTTCAAAGACGGGCAGTGGAAGGCCACGACACACGAGTCGGCTCCGCGAGCATCATTGAACGCCGTGTGGGGAAGCGGGCCGCAAGACATATTCGCCGTCGGCGAAAACGGCACCATCCTGCACTTCGAGGGCGAGCGCTGGGAAGCCGTGAACCACGAGTCAATCCCGCCAAAATCATTGAATTCCGTATGGGGGAGCGGGCCGCAGGACGTATTTGTCGTCGGTGAGGGCGGCACCATCCTGCACTTCGACGGCACAGACTGGACGGCCATCACATCGGCGCCGACAACACAGAAAACGTTGAATTTCGTATGGGGAACCAGGTGGGACCTTAGCCAGTATGTCGTCTACGTCGTCGGAGATGACGGCATGCTCCTGCGTCACGACAGCCTCGGCTGGAGTCGCCGCCTCCCCGCGGACGCTTCGCTCAATGCCATATGGGGCGACGCCCTGAAATTCCATATCGTCGGCGACAACGGCGTAGCCATCTCCGAGAGCGTCTCCGTGTCACCGTGGTAGCAACAGGCTACTTTAACGTCGCGTCGATCTTCCCCACGGCGCGCTCGATGAGCAGCTCCAGCTCGCTCTTGCTCCGCAGCTCCGCCTCGACGGCCCTGGTCTTCTGCTCCTCCTCGGTGGCCTTGACCTCGGCCTTTCGCGCCTCGGCCTCGGCCTTCTGCGTCTCACCCCGCGCCATCCGCGCCTGGTTGGCCGCGACGCGGGCCCTCTCGGCCTCTGCCTCCGCCCGGTCCCGGGCCTCCTCGGCGTCGCGCTGCAGCCGCTCGGCCCGCCGCCGCTGCGCCTCGCTGTCCTGCCGCGCCGCCTCGCTCTCCTGTCGCGCCCTCTCCGCCGCGCTCCGGGCCGCCTCCTCGCGCGCGAGCGCCTCCTTCAACGTGAGCTCCGCGGTCCGGATCTCCTCGAACTGTTTCATGATCACCTGGTACTGGCGGGTCACCTTCACGTATCCGCCCCCCGCGGCGAAGGCCAGCAGCGACAGCGCCGCGATGATCCCGGACGCGAGCCGGCGCCTCCCGCGTTGCTGCTGGTCGGCGAAGCGGAGCACCTCCTCCAGATAGAGCCTCTCCCGCTCCGGCAGCTCCCCGCGGTAGCGCTCGCGAAAACCGCGCGCCTCCTCGGCGACCTTGCCGCGCCACAGCGTGTCCGCGGCGCGGCCGCTCGCGTCCCAGAGCCTCGCCGCCGCGCGCAGCCGGTCCAGGAACGCGGCGTCTTCCTGGTTCTCGTCGAGCCAGCGCCGGAGCGTCGGCCACCGCTCGATCAGCGACTCGTGCACGATCTCCACCGTGCTGCCCGCGCGGTCGCTCCCCGTCTCGATCGCCAGGAGCCGCGCGTCGGCGAGCAGCTCCACCACCCGCTCGATCTCGCCTCGATCCCCGGGCAGCTCGCAGAGCTCGCCCAGGCTCGCCACCGCCCGCGTCCGCTCCGGCGTCACCAGGCGCTCCAGCACCGCCCGCGCGAGCTTCGCCCGGCGCTCGCTCATCCCGGCCAGCACCGTGTCGGCGTGGCTCGCCAGCGCGCCCGCCACGCCCCCGAGCGCCTCGTAGCTCGCCCGCGTGAGCAGCTTGCGCCCCCGATCGCGCATCTCCCACAGCCGGGCCGCGGTGAACTGCAGGAGCGGCAGCGCGCCGCGCGTCGTCGCCAGCGCGTCGAGGATGCCCTCGATCATCGCGGGATCGTCGATCTCGTGCCGCGCCGCCTCGATCGGCCTCATCAAGGCCTCGCGCAGGCCCTCGCGCCCCATCGGGCGGAGGAACACGAGGCCGCGGATCATCGCCGCCATGAAATGCTCGTGCTCGGCCATCCGCTCCAGGAAATCGGCTCGCACCGCCAGGACCACCCGGAGCCGTGACGAGGCGTCGTCGGCGACCCCCGCGAGGCACGCGAGGAACGCCGCGCGCTCGACGGCCGGGGCGCCGAGCGTGAAGAGCTCCTCGAACTGATCGATGAACAGCACGAGGCGCTTCTGCGCGCGGTCCGACCACGCGCGCAGCCACGCGCCCAGGAGGCCGGGCTCGGCGCGCAGCCACGGGGCCAAGGCCGAGCCCGCCGCCGCGGCGCCCTCCGGAACGGGCGTCGGCGGAGCTGCGCCCAGCGTCGCGGCGGCATGGCTGGACAGATCCGCGAGCGCTGCCATCGGCTCACGCCCGGGCCGCACGACGAGCGCCTCCCAGCCCTCGCCGGAGCGCTTGAGCGCCGGGATCACCCCCGCCCTCACGAGCGACGACTTCCCCACGCCCGACGCCCCGGCGATCGCGAGCAGCGGCTGGTTCCGGAGCCGCGCCGCCACGCCCGCGAGGTCCTGCGCGCGGCCGAAGAAGCGGTCGGCGTCGGCCTCCTGGAACGAGGAGAGCCCCGCGAACGGGCTCTCGTCGGCGCCGAGGAGGATCTCACGGCGCCCGGGCAGCAGCGGCAAGAGCTCGGTCAAGAGCTCCTGCGCGGAGGCGAACCGCTCGGATTTCCGCTTGCACAGGCAGCGATCGATGATCGCGCCGAGCGCGCCGAGCTCCGGGTGGCGCGCGCTGACCTGGGGCATGGGCTCATCGAGGAGCGTCACGCCCAAGAGCCTCCCCGGGTTGACGGGCGCGAGCGGGTGCGAGCCGATCACGAGCTCGTGGAGCATGATGCCGACCGCCCAGATATCGCTGGCTTGATCGATGTCCGTCCCCCTCCACTGCTCGGGGGACATATAAGGCATCGTTCCGATGACCGCTCCTTCGCCGGTGAGCCGCGTATTCTTGTGCTCGGCGGCCTCGCGCTCGACCGCGAGGCTCGCCTCGTCGTCGCGCAGCTCCGCGATGCCGAAATCAACCACCTTGATCGCCCCCGACGCCTCCAGCATGATGTTCTCGGGCTTGAGGTCACGGTGGATGATGCCGGACACGTGCGCTCGCGAGAGCGCGCGCACGACGGGGACCATCATGTCGACCGCCAGGCCGGGCGGCACCGGCGCCGTCGACACCCCTTCGCCGGCGTCCGCGGGCCTGCGCTGCCTCATCCAGGCGCGGAGGCTCTGCCCCTCGATGTACTCGAGCACCATGTACGGGTATCCATCGTGCTCGTTCACCTCATGGATCGTCACGATGTGCTCGTGCTTGCAGCGCGCGGTGGCCTGCGCCTCGATCAGGAAGCGCTGTAGACCGCTCCTGCTGAGCCTCGTGAGGAGCTTGATTGCGACGAGGCGAGCGAGCCGGATGTCGCGCGCCAGGAAGACCACGCCCATGCCGCCCCGGCCGAGCTCGCGCAAGAGCTCGTAGTGGCCGATGCGGGTGCCGGCCATGGGCGGATCGGCTCGCGGAATCGACGAGGACGGCGGAGCGCTCGCGTCGCTCACCGCGTCGCGCCTCGCCCCATGAACGCCGGCCGGCACGACACTGACCGTCGCCCCGGCGGCGGCGAGCGCGGTCCGCGGGAGCCCCCTGCCCACGAGCGCCGCGCCGGAGTCGGCCACGTCCACGAGGCTCTCGGTGCTGATGCCAGAGCGCCCTTCACGCTCGAGCGGCGCCGCGCCGGAGGATCGACGGACCGACTCCAGGGTGATCAGCTCGGTGGGCACCGCCACTCCTCCCTGTAAAAAGACATGTCCATCAAAATCGTCGCCTCCGCGACGGCTGGCGCGATGACGAGAGCATAGGCGCCCAGCGCAGCCGTGTACACACAGACCCGCCGCCAGAGCGCTTCACACAGGACATGCGCGGGCATATCCTGGAGCGCGGAGCTTGCTCATCGGCCCGGCGAGCGGGGCGAACGCACGATGTGGCATGACGGGCGAGCCGGAGGAGAGCGATTGGCTTTCATGGCGACGACCCGTAGACGACCTGTCCACGTCTCCCTTCCGTCGGCGAAGCTCCTCCTGCCCATCACCCTCCTGGCCCTCTGCGCTACGCCTGCGCTCGCCCAGGCGCCGCCGCCGTCATCGTCCTCATCGCCGCATCCTCCAGCGACAGCGGAGTCGCCGTCGCCCCCGGCATCGTCGGCGCCCCCGTGGCATCAGGGCATCTCCGAGGATCGAAAGCAGATGGCCCGCGCGCTCTTCGAGGAGGCCCGGAATTTTCACCGGCGCATGATGTTCGCCGAGGCGCGGGCCAAGTACGAAGAGGCGCTGGCTTTGTGGGAGCACCCCGAGCTCCGGCTCTATCTCGGGCGGGTGTTGAGGAGCATCGGCCTGCCGGTGCTGGCCTATGATAACCTGCGCCTCTCCCTGCGATGGGGGCCTGGCTCGCTCGACGCCGAGAAGGAGCAGGAGGCGCGCACGACGCTGCGGGCGCTCCTGGAGGAGGAGCTCGCCGCCATCGAGATCCGCTGCGACGAGCCGGGGGCCACCGTGCTGATGGATGGCAAGCCCTGGTTCGTCGGCCCCGGCGCCCGGCGCCAGATGGTCACGCCCGGAGAGCATGTCCTCACAGCGAGAAAGGACGGCTACTTCACCGTCGCCAAGCCCATCTTCATGGTCGCCGGCAAAGAGGCCTCCGGCCAGCTCGCCCTGAGCGCCGATACCGTCGTCGCCAGGCAGCGCTGGCCCGCCTGGCTCCCCTGGGCCACGCTCGGGGCTGGGGCGGCCGTCGCCGTCATGGGTGGCCGGTTGATGTGGCAGGCCGATGACCTTCATGGATACGCCCAGGAGCGGAGCGTGCGCGAGTGCGGTCGGTCGTGCCCTCCGTCCCCCGGCTTCCAGTACGACGCCAGCGTCAACGAGAGCTGGCTGGCTGCCGGCTCCCTCCTCGCCGGCGGAGCAACGGTGATCACGGCGACGGCCATGCTCTTCATGAACAGGCCACAGATCTACCGCACCGAGGACCGAGGTGGCGTGAAGGTCGAGATCCGGCCCGCCGCGGCGCCCGACGCTGCGATGGTGTCGACCTGGCTCGCGTTCTGAGCCGGCGGCGATGAGCCGGCAGGATCGAGCGGCGCGTTCACTCGCAGATGTCGATTGCCGTCTTGCACTTGCCAAACTGGCAATAGCCGCGCCTCCCGAGCGCCGGGTCCGGACATTCGACATCTGGACAATCGGCGTTCGTCGTGCACGCCTGGCCCGTCGCGGGAGTCGTCGCCAACGCCATGGCCCTCTCATAGAAGAAGACGCACAGGGCCCCTGCGTCGGGCTCGTGACGCTGATCCTCCACCTCCTGCAAGGCCTTCTTGTAGCTCTCGTTCTCCTCGAAGCACGGGTGTTCCTGCGGGAGATCGGCGGCCTCCATACCGACGTCGCTCTCGCAACCCTCCTGCTGCGCCGCACAGGCCATGAGGCTCTGGATCTGGTTGAAGACCGGCGTGCAGACGTTCATCTCCTTCACTGCCTGGTCGTGGAGTAGGCTCATCCTGGCCGCGCACTGCTCGGCCGCCACGCCCTCGCTCAGCTTCCCGCACTCGGCCAGCTTGTCGCAGCGGATCTCCTCGGGATCTGGCGGCGCTCCGGGCTCGCTCGAACAACCCGGCAGGGCCACAGCGACGGCGCAGACGAAGGGACCGCAGAGGAGGATGTTCTGGATCGTTCTCATGATTTTTTACCTTTCGCTGTCATCTCCGGCGAGCCGGGTTGGCAGAGCGTCATCGCATCCGGCGTGCCGCCCCTGCGCGCGATGGCGATCCGCAGCAGATCGGCCGCGCGATCGAAGAAGATCGGCCGCACAATCGAGCGGTCGGCCCGCGGCCGCTGTCCCGTCCTGGGCCAGCGCGCGGGTGGCAAACTTTGCCGTCGTGGCAAAGCTTGCCAGCCCTCGGAGGAAGAGGCGGCAAGGATTGCCATCGCGCGCCGCCCCCGCGCCCCGGACGCGCCGAGGCGACCACGACTTCCCTCCCGGACCGACGCCCCTTCCTCGGGCCGGCTCGCGACCCATCAGATCTCCGTGGTCTACTGTTTGCGTGCGCCGCTCGGGGTGCCCCCGGCGAGCTGAGGACGTCGTTCCAATCGCGAACGGGGCAACCGATTCGTTGGATCTCGAGGTGTCCTCGATGGCATCGAACCAGCCCTCAGCCGAGGTGCACGGTCGCTGAGCGAGGGCGAAGGCGAGGGTAGAATGCGACTACGGGGCAAGGAGCCGAGCCCAGCGGTCTCGGGTCGTCGGCGAGGCGGAGACGCGCTCCGTCATGCAGCGACGTCGGCGTTCGTGATGTCGTTGATCTACACCCCGAGTGGCATGCCGACAGGGTGCGCACAGGGCTCGGCTCGTGTTCTGAGCCCGAGCCTCACGCGCTCCGCTTCCCCTCCCGCGCCGAGATACCGAATTGCTTGAGCTTGAAGGTGAAGGTGCGGACAGGCATCCCGAGGAGCGCCGCCGCCCGCTTCTGGACCCCGTCCGCGGCGTCGAGCGCCTGACGCATGCGCGTGCGCTCGATTTCCCGGAGCTCCTCGGCGATGGGCTTGAAGCGGGCGGGCGCCGCGGCGGGCGGGGCCGAGGTGTTGTCCACCGTGGTCCGCGGCGGGACATCGAGCCCGGCGATGCGCTCGGGCAGCCCCCAGGGCTCGAGCGCCGGGCCGTCCGCCGTGGCGGCCGCGTACTCCATCGCGTTCTTGAGCTCGCGCACGTTGCCAGGAAACGGGTGAGCGAAGAGCGCGGCGAGCGCGGCCTCCGAGAGCTCGAGCGCAGGCCGCCCGGTCCGAGCGCACGCCTCGGCGAGGAACAGACGGGCCAGGATCGGCAGCTCACGCCGCCTGTGCCGGAGCGGGGGCAGCTCGACGACGGCGGCGCTCAGGCGGAAGAGCAGGTCTTGACGGAAGCGGCCGGCGTGGACCTCGGCCTCGAGATCGCGGTTCGTGGCAGCGACGATGCGGATGTCCACCTCGCGATCGCGGACGTCGCCGAGGCGGGTGATCCGCTTCGCCTCGAGCGCGCGGAGCAGCTTGGCCTGCGCGCCGAGGGGCAGCTCGCCGATCTCGTCGAGGAAGACGGTGCCGCCGTGCGCTCGCTCCAGCAGGCCGGGCTTGGGCGCCCGCGCCTCCGAGAACGCGCCCTTCTCGTAGCCGAAGAGCTCGCTCTCCACCAGCGCGTCCGGGAGCGCGGCGCAGTTGAGCGTGATCAGCGTCTTCTGCGCCCGCGCAGACCAGTGGTGCACGGCCGCGGCGGCGTTCTCCTTGCCCGCCCCCGTCTCGCCGAGGACGAGGACCGGCAGATCGCTCGCCGCGAGGCGCCGGATCAGCTCGAACAGCCGGATCATGGCCGAGTCGGCCACCACGATGGTGCGATCGCCGATGACGTGCCGGACGGCGGTCTGCGAGGCGAAGGCGATCGCCCCCGGAGCCGCGATCGACGCGGCGGTCCGCGCGCCCGCCAGGAGCGTCTCGGTGTCGCCGCCGTCGAACGGGTAGGAGGCCAGTCCGCCGCGCGCCTCGGGGGCCAGCGGCGCGATCGCCTCGAGCACCTGGAGCACCGCGGCGCGCGCCGCCTCTCCGCCGAGTTCGGGAAACCCGATCGCCAGGTGAGAGGCGCCGTCCCAGGCGACGATGTCCACGAGCCGGAGCGCCGAGAGCGCCCGATGCGCGAGCATCGTGCGCATCTGCACGGACCCGAGGGACACCACCGCCAGGCCGAACGGCCGCGCCGAGTCGGCGGCGCGCTCGATCTCCTCCTCCACGCGCCGGCGCAGCCGGCCCATCTCGATGAGGGTGCTGCCCCGGGGCGGCGCCTCGCGCCGGAGGATCAGCGTTGTATCGCCCATGGTGATGACATCGCCGGAGCCGAGCGCGCACGAGCCCTCGATGCGCTCGCCGTTGACGAGCGTCCCATTGTGGCTGCCGAGATCGGTGATCCGGATCTCGCCTCTGGAGAAGACGAGCTCGGCGTGCCGCCGGGAGACCGCCGCTGTGTCGAGCCTCACGTCGGCCTCGTCGCTGCGCCCCACGACGAGCACGCCGTCGTCGGGCAGGGCGCGCCTGTACGATGAGGAAGCGCCGATGACGAGGAGGTAGGAGTAGATTCCCGGGCTGTCCGGGGACTGCCGCAGATCGAAGGTCTGCGTCGTCAACGGCGAGCTCTCGGGGCCGCTCATCAGGCCGAGGCTATAGTCGAAGCCCGCGCCCATGCAAGCTGCGAGCCTCTCGGGTCAGCGACGGACCACAGCGCTTTCCGCGGCTCAAGCGTGGATGGCGTGGCCGGGGCGCTTCGAAGGAACCCCTCTCCCGCCCCGGAACCTTCGCCGCCGGCGCCTGTCAAGAGCGCTATCGAAGGAGGCACTCGTCATGGCTGAAGCTTTCCACATGGGCGGCTGGGGCATGTTTCCGACACTCGTCTTCGGGCTGCTGCTCCTGGCCGCATCCGTCCGTTATGCCATCTCGCCCGAGCGGCGCTTCGTACCCCTCCAGGTGAGCCTCGGTATCCTGACGCTGGTGGCCGGCGGGCTCGGGTTCGTCAGCGGCACCATCAAATCGCTCACGTACATCGGCGCGGTGGACCCCGACACGCGCTGGATATGGCTCGTCGGCATCGGCGAGTCGCTCAACAACATCGGGCTCGCGCTCGCGCTCCTCGTCCTCTCGTCCATCGCCGCCACCGTGGGGGCTTACCGCTTCTCGCAGATGGAGCCTGCCCGCTGACGGGGAGGCGTCCTGCTGCGGTCTCCGGCCCATCCCGCCGCCGACGCCGCGCTCGTCCGCCGTCGGCCAGCAGCCTCAGGGGGCCGGGCGCCCGACCGCCGCGAGCGCGACGCGCCGCTCGATCCCCAGGAACAGCAGCGGCAGCGCCACCGTGAACACGATCGACAGCCCCGCGACGACCGGCATGCCGTCGAGGCGGTGGTCCGGCAGCTCGTGGAGCAGCCTGGCCGACGAGAACGCGGCGAGCGCGGACGCCATGTGCTGCACGGCCGACTGCATCGAGGTGAAGCGCGCTCGCTCGGCGGGGCGCGGCACCTTCGACGTCAGCGTGTTGTGCGAGACGTTGCGGAACGTCATGCCCAGCATGAAGACGATGAAGATGGCGAGCACCGGCAGCCCCGGCGTATACGAGACGAACCCCGCGTACAGGACGCTCACGAGCACCACCGCCCCCACCGAGCCCGTCTGGAACGCGCCGAAGCGGTCCACCAACGGGCCCACGGCCCGCATCGCGAAGAAGCTCACAAGGCCCCCCACGAAGTAGAGCAGCCCGAGCCGCTCGCGCGGATACCCGAGGTTGTACTGCACGTACGCAGAGATGTTGGGGATCACCAGGAACGACGCCACCGTCAGGATCGCCGTCGTCGCGTACGAGAGCAGCACGATCGGCCGGCCGAGGAGCGCGCCGAGATCGCCGAGCGAGCTGCCGGACGGCCGCGCGTCGGTCAGGTGATCCCGCATCGAGGGCAGGAGGAAGATCGCGAGCCCGGCGACGAGCAGCCCGAGCGCCGCGACCGCGAAGAACGGCAGCGGAAAGCCCCCGCGACGCGCGAGCTCCAGCCCGGCGGGGACGCCGAGCACCGAGGCGACCGAGAACGAGGCCATCACGACGCCCATCGCCTTGCCGCGCCGCTCGGGCGGGATGACGTCGGCGACGATCGAGAACGAGACGGACGTCGCGGGCCCGCCGAACGCCCCCGCGAGCACGCGCGCCGCCATGAGGCTCGGGAGCCCCGTCGCGAAGCCCCCGGCCGCCGTGCCGGCGACGAGGCCGAGCATCGCCACGGCGAGCGCGCTGCGGCGGTCGAAGCGGTCGAGGAAGAACGCGCCGGCGAGGCCCGAGATCGCGGCCGCCGCCGTGTAGCTGCCGCCGATGAAGCCGATGCTGGACATCGGGATGCCGAGCGCGACCGCGAAGTCGGGCCCGAGCGGCATCACCATCACGAAGTCGAGGATGTTGATGAACTGGACCGCTGCGACAAGGAAGATGATGCTCGATTCGG
This sequence comes from Sorangium sp. So ce693, assembly GCF_051521375.1. Classification (NCBI taxonomy): domain Bacteria; kingdom Pseudomonadati; phylum Myxococcota; order Polyangiales; family Polyangiaceae; genus Sorangium; species Sorangium sp. So ce693. Next base: position 5,152,810 of record NZ_CP150347.1, on the reverse strand, counting down.
AGCGCTGTCTGGACACGAGGGTTGACTCTAGTCGACTCCGAGCGCGCCCGCCCCGCCTCGACGCGAAAAAGCGCCGCGACTCGCCGCGCCCATGCCCTCACGCGCACCCTCACCGCTCCCCTGCTCACGTCGGCTCGCGCGTTGCGCGGGTTGCTCCCGGCGCAACGCCGCGTTGCGCGCTCGCACCGTTGTCCCTCCATGAGGTCCACCTTACGATGAGACGATGAGCCCCATGGATCGCCGCACCGCCCTCGGCGCCCTCGCCGCAACGCCCGTCGTCGCCGCGTGCGACCCCTCCCCGCCCTCGCCCGAGCGCACCGACGAAGCCGCGCTCGCCGCGGCGGACGTCGTCCGCGACGTGGCGCCGCTCGGGTTCCCCTGGGAGACGCTCGACCCCTTCCTGTTCTGCGTCCACCACGACGACGCGTATCCGGCCGGCAACGAGCGGATGGGGCCGGCCGCATCGCTCGCGGGCCGCGCCATCGGTCGCGACTTCGCGGGCAAGGACGGCTGGCGCATGTACCACGGCGACGTGGTCCCCGGCTTCCCGCAGCACCCGCACCGCGGCTTCGAGACCGTGACGGTCGTGCGGCGCGGGCTCGTCGATCACGCGGACTCGCTCGGCGCGGCCGCGCGCTACGGCCGCGGCGACGTCCAGTGGCTCACGGCGGGGGGCGGCATCGTCCACGCGGAGATGTTCCCGCTCGTCGAGAAGGACGGGCCCAACCCGCTCGAGCTCTTCCAGATCTGGCTCAACCTGCCGCGCGCCGACAAGCTCGCCGAGCCGCACTTCGTGATGCTGTGGGGCGACACGATCCCCAGGCAGATCGCGCGCGACGCCGCGGGCAAGGCGACGGAGATCACGATCGTCGCCGGCCGCCTCGGCGAGCTCCGCCCGCCGGCCCCGCCGCCGAGGTCGTGGGCGGCGCGCGCGGCGTCCGACGTGGCGATCTGGACGCTCAAGATGGCCCCGGGCGCGCGGTTCACGCTGCCGGCCGCCTCCCCCGGCACGAACCGCGCGCTCTACTTCTTCCGCGGCGCCGAGCTGCGCGTCGGCGCCCGCCGCGTCCCCGCGGCCCACAGGATCACGCTCCGCGACGGCGCCGCCGCGCTGCTCGAGAACGGCCCCGACGAGGCCGAGCTCCTGCTCCTCCAGGGCCAGCCCATCGGCGAGCCCGTCGCGCAACACGGCCCCTTCGTGATGACCTCGATGGCGGAGGTGCAGCAGGCCTTCCTCGACTACCGGCGGACGGGCTTCGGCGGATGGCCGTGGCCGAGCGACGGCCCGGTCCACGGGCGCGCGGAAGGCCGCTTCGCGCGCTACCCCGACGGCCGCATCGACAAGGCGGGCTGAGCCCCTCGTTACCGCGTGCCGGGGCGCCGATCCCTCACCTCGCGTCGAGCTCGGGCTCTTCGCTCCAGCAGTCGTTCGCGCTCGCCCGGTGTCGCGCGCGGTACTCCGAGGGGCTGACCCCCTCGGAGCGCCGGAACTGCTCGGCGAAGCGCGACGCCGAGTCGTAGCCGCAGGCCGTCGCGACCTCCAGCACGCCGTGGCGGCCCGAGCGCAGGAGCGCCTTGGCGAGTTCGAGGCGCTCCTTCCACAGGAGGGCCCTGAACGAGACCCCCTTCGCGCCGAGCCGGCGGCGCAGCGTCGCGTCGCTCACCCCGAGCGCGCGCGCGACCTCCGGGGCCGCCCACGGGCGCGCCGGATCGCGGCGCACCAGCGCCCGCACCGCGAGCGTCGGATCGAGCGACAGCGTCGACGAGGCGGCGCGCGCCTCGTCGAGCTGCTCCCGGTGCTGCAGGAGCAGGGTCAGGATGAGATCCTCCAGCCGGTGCTCGATGAGCAGCGCGTGCGCGCCGGGCAGGAGGAGCGTGTTCACGAGGTGGATCAGCGCCTGGATCGACGGCATCGCGGAGCGCAGGAGGTGCGGCCGATCCGCCTCGAAGCCGCCGAGCCCCCGCTGGACGCAGAGCGTGGGATAGCGGCGCTGGAGCCGCTCGTCGACCTCGCTCAAGAGCTCGATCGTGAACGAGCGGTACGCGCCGCGCTCCGGATCGGGCTCGTTCACCAGCTCGAGGGGGATGCCCTGCGGCACGAGCAGTATCTGCCCCTCCCGGGCGACGAGGCGCGTGTTGCCGTCCGGGCCGTCGAGGAAGATCCGCTTCGCGCCGTCGAGGATGAGCACGACGAGCGGCCGGGAGAGCCGCTGTATCGTTATCCGCTCGCGCGTGCGGGTGAAGACGCCGAGCCATCGGGCCAGGCCGGCGCCGCTCGCCGAGGACGTGCGCTCCAGGCGGGAGATGGCCTCTCTGAGCGCGCCCCAGGCCTGGGCTTGATCGGTGGGCTCGAGCAGTCGGGTGAGATGGGTCTTCATCGTCGCTCCTGATTGAAAAGGGCGCGTCTCTCGCCGCGGAGACACAGCGCAGGGCCGGCCGGGGCGGCGCAGCGTAACCGCGCCGCCCCTCGGCCCAAAGCGCTGCTCCGCCGGCTCACTTCACGTCGAGCAGGACGATCTCGCCGTCGTTGAAGAGCGGGACGAGCAGGCGGTCTCTCGCGCGGTCCCAGCCGAGATCGGCGGGGCTCGGGAGATCCGCCGCGAGCGTGGAGACGCGCGGCGCCGCGTCCCCGGCGGGGTCGATCTCGAAGACGGCGCCCGCGTCCCAGCTCGACACGAGGAGCCGGCCGTCGTCGAGGCGCACGAGGCCGTCCAGCGTGCCGGCGGGCAGGGAGATCTCGCGCTGGAGCTTCCCCGAGGCGTCGAGCGCGTCGACCCGCGCTGCGCCGAGGTAAGCCACCCAGATCTCGCCTTCCGCGCACGCCACGCCGTTCGGGTGCGGCAGCGCGGGATCCGCGATCAACCGGGAGACCTCCCCGGCCGGATCGACCGAGACGAGCGCATCGGTGCCGATCGAGGCGAACGCCCCGTCCTCGATGGCCACGCCGGAGTCCGAGACCACGATCGACCCGTCGGGCATGGCCGCGACGTCGTTGAGCAAGCCGGCGCCGGCCACCTCGATGTCCTCGATCGGCGCGCCGTCGCTCGCGTCGAAGACGCGGATCGCGTCGATATCGGCCACATAGAGCCTGCCGCCCGCGATGGCCATGCCCTTCGGGGCGTTCAGCGTCACGCCCTCCGACGCGCCGTCGATCCATGTCAAATCGAGGACCTCGCCGTCCGGCGAGACGCGCGAGATGAACGCGCGGTCGTCCTTCTCGACGGGTGAGCCGACGATGTTCGAGACCAGGTAAACGTCGCGCTCCTCGTCGTGGAGCACGGACTCGGGTGTGCTGAAGCCGCCGACGCGGCGGAGCTCCGGCGCGGCCGGGGCCGCGCTCTCGGCGCACGCCGGGAGGACGGCAGAGAGGCAGGCGAGGACCGCGGCGGCGCGTTTCGATTGCGTTTTCATGGTGTGATCTCTCGTGTGAACGGGCCGGCGACGCGCCGGCTGGTGCGCCTACCCTGCGCCGGGTCGCCGCGCGGCGCGCGCCCGCGGCGCTCATTGGTGCGCCCGAAACGCTCACGCCCCGGTCTGCGCCGCCGCCGGCGAAGGCACGGCGGCCCGCGCGAGCCGCGGAGCCACGCCCGGCCACGGCTCGTCTCGACCAGGGGAGAGCCGATCGTTCAAGGCGTCTCGGTCGTGCCACCCGACCCGAAATTGAAACCTGCAAGACAACGAATTACACGTCCACGTCGCTTGCTCGACCCCACGCGGCGCCGCCATGCATCGTCCGTGCTGAACGACGCGAACCCCCGCTCTCCGCAGGTGCGGTGCTGACGAATGAGCACGGGTCCAGCTCGAACGACGCGTGACGCGGGCGCCGGCGCCCGCGCGGGGCGAGCGCGCGAAACGTCTTGGTCGACATGCCCCGCACCTCCCGGGCCGCACCGGCGACACGCCGTGAGTCGAGAGCGGATATCGAATACTTGACAAGTGTTGCGCCCCCGACAATCATGCGTTCACTGTGGTCCGGCCGAAACGTGGTCCCCTGTAATGCAGTGTTTTTCAGATCCAGATCCCCAGACGCTGCTCAACGAGCAGGTCGCGGCGCTCCGCAGGCGCGTCGCGGAGCTGGAGCAGGCGCTGGCCGAGGCGCAGCAGCCGGGCGCGGCGACGCACGAGGCGCAGCCAGACGAGCGCGATCCTGGGCTCCTGGCCAGCCTCTTCGCGGCGGAGGCCTCGGGGTACGCCGCGATGCTCGACGCGATCCCGGCGATGGTGTTCTTCAAGGATCGACACCACCGGTACCTCGCCGTCAACAAGGCCTACGCGGCGCACTATCACCTCTCGGCCGACAGGATCATCGGGAAGCGCGATGAGGACATTTTCGTCGAAGAGGTCGCGCGCAGCTACCGCGACAACGACGAGAACATCATGTCGGAGGGGATCCCGCGGCTCAACGTGGAGCTCCAGTGGAAGCTCGAGGACGGGAGCGACGGCTGGACGCTGGAGAACAACGTCCCGTTCCGCGACGCGAGCGGGCGCGTGATCGGGATGGTCGGGGTCGTGGTCGACATGACCGCACGAAAGAGGACGGAAGAGGCGCTGCGGAGCACCGAGGCCGATCTCCTCGCCATCCAATCGCGCCTGCTCGAGACGATAGCCGCTCTCTCGACCCCGGTCCTGCCCATCGAGCACGGCATCATCCTCGTGCCGCTCATCGGCCATCTCGACACGGCGCGGGGCAGCCAGCTCATGGAGGCCCTCCTGCAAGGCGTGGAGCGCCACGACGCCGAGCTCGTGATCGTCGATCTCACCGGCGTCCCGATGATCGACAGCGCCGTCGCGCACCACCTCCTGCGCACGGTGCACGCCGCGCGCCTGCTCGGCGCCGAGTGCATCCTGGTGGGGATGTCCGCGAGCACCGCCGCAGCGCTCGCGAGCCTCGGCGAGACGCTGGAGGGGATCGTCCTCCTGAGAGATCTCCGGGCCGGTGTGCGTTACGCGATGGCGCGGCGGAAGGCCATGGCCCGCGTGCATTCGATGGCGCCACGTAGATGACGAGAGACATCGAGAGACACAAGGAGATCTGTCCCACTCCCCCGCACATATTCTTCCACTCATCCTTCCACGCGGCCTTCTCCGCGGCCTTCCACGCAACGGCCGGCCTCGCGCCCCTTCGAAGTCCTGACGCGCCAGGTCTCGCTTGACCCTCCAGCGAGGCGCCGGTTACATTCCGTTCAGGCTTTCGACGCTTCATTCCCGGCTGGTGTAGAGCGGGCCGGTTCACCTCTTCACCACCCCTCAGCGAGCTCGCCGCGCCCGGTGTCCCCCGCGCGTCGAGCGGTCAGACCCGCGATGACGCCGCGTATCCGCCCGTTGCCCCTCGACAAAGTCCACCCTGCCAATACCGCCCTCCTCGTCATCGACATGCAGCGGGACTTCGTCGAGGAGGGCGCGCCCTGCGAAGCGCGCGGGGCGCTCGAGATCGTGCGGAGAATCAACGCGCTCGTCGCGTGGGCGAGAGGGCGTGAGCTGCCCGTCGTCTTCACGCAGGAGATGCACAGGGCCGATCGGTGCGACTTCGGCATCGAGCTGGAGTTCGAGCCGCTGCACTGCCTCGAGGGATCCCGCGGCGCCGAGATGGTCGATGGGCTGCGGATCGAGCCGCAGGATCATCGGATCTTCACCAAGCGGCGCTACGACTGTTTTCTGGGCACCGACCTCGACCTGCTGCTCCGGTGCAAGCGGGTGGAGAACCTCATCTGCTGCGGTGTGTGCACGAACATCTGCGTGCTCAGCACCGTGCTCACCGCGAGGAACCTGGATTACCGCGTGCTGCTCCCGGTCGACGCCGTGGCCGGGACCTCACGGGAGCTCCACGACGCCGCGATCCTCTGCATGAGCAACGCGTTCGCCTACGTCACCGAGAGCGCCTCGGTGATGCAGCTCTTCGGCTGACGGATGCCCGGCGACCGAGCGCCGCGGGCCCCGTCGCGACAGTGCGAGCGACCGCCGCCGCGCTGGCTCGCGCTCGGCCGCCCCGTTTCCGCCCGGGTCCGTCTCGCGCTCGGCGCGGCGAGCTTCCTCGCCACCCTCGCGGCGTACGCCTGGCTAACGGGCCGCGACGGGGTGAACACCGCCCTCGCTCCCACGCTCGCGAGCATCGGGCGGGCGACGGCCGACGCGCTCGGCTCGGCGGAGCTCTGGCTCGACGTCCGCTACAGCTTCCTGCGGGTCACGGCCGGGTTCGTGGCCGCCGCGCTCCTCGCGGTGCCGCTCGGCGTGCTCGCCGGCGCGTTCCGATCGATCGCCGCGCTGATCGAGCCGCCGACCGAGTTCCTCCGCTATGTCCCGGTGCCGGCGCTGATCCCGCTCGTCATGATCGCGGCGGGCATCGGCGAGGGCGCGAAGGTCCTCCTCGTCTTCCTGGGGACCTTCTTCCAGCTGCTGCTCATGACCGCGGACGAGGTGCGGCGGGTCCCGGCGCCGCTGCTCCAGGTCAGCCAGAGCCTCGGCGCCACCCGGCGGGAGATCGTCTGGCGCGTGCTGGCCCCGGCCGCCCTCCCCGGCATCTGGAGCGCGCTGCGCATGTGCAACGGGTGGGCGTGGAGCTACGTCGTCGTCGCGGAGCTCGTGGCCGCCACCGAGGGCCTCGGCTTCCGCGTCCTCAGGTTCTATCGCTTCATCCAGACGCCCAGCATCTACGCGTACCTGGCGGTGCTGGGCGCGATCGGCCTGGGGCTCGACTGGGCGTTCGGCGCAGCGCACCGCCGGCTCTTCCGCTGGGCCAGGGGGCGCGACGCGTGACGCTCTCCGTGCGCGGCGTCAGCAAGGCGTTCGCCGGCCGTCGCGGCGAGACCAGCGCCCTCTGCCCGCTCGACCTCGATGTCGGCGAGGGCGAGTTCGTGAGCCTCGTGGGCCCCTCCGGGTGCGGGAAATCGACGCTGTTGCACATCGTCGCGGGGCTCGAGCCGGCGACCACCGGGACCGTCACGCTCGGCGGCGAGCGCGTCCTCGGCCCCGGCGCCGAGCTCGGCGTCGTGTTCCAGCAACAGACGCTCTTCCCGTGGCTCAGCGTGCGGGAGAACGTCCGCTTCCCGCTGACGCTGGCCCGCCACCGCGGCCGGGCGCGGCACGCCGGCCCCGAGCGAGAGGCGGACCGCGTCGAGCGCCTGCTGCGCCTCGTCGATCTGTGGGAGTTCCGCGACAGCGCGCCCGCGGAGCTGAGCGGCGGCATGCAGCAGCGCGCCGCGCTGGCGCGGGCGCTCGCCGCGCAGCCGGAGGTGCTGCTGATGGATGAGCCGTTCGGCGCCCTCGACGCCCAGACACGTGAGGAGATGCAGGGGCTCCTGCTCCATGTGATCCAGCATCACCGGATCACGACGCTCTTCGTCACCCACGACGTGGATGAGGCCCTGATCCTGTCCGATCGCGTGGTGGTCTTCTCCGAGCGCCCCGGCCGCGTCGTGGCCACCTTCGACGTGCCGGTACCGCGGGCGGATCGCTCGCCCGACCTCAAGCTCGACGAGGCGTTGCTGCGCCTCAAACGGGATATCCTCTCGCTCCTGCGGGGGAGGGCCCGCCCCGAGGAGCAGCGCCGCAGCTTGCTCCTCGGGCTCACGCATACGCCGAGGGGAGAGGATCCATGAACCGAAGGACCGTCGTGCTAGAGCTCGGGGCAGCGCTCGCCTGCCTCGTCCTGTCGCCAGGCTGCTCGAAGAAGGACGAGCCAGCGCGCGAGATGCCCGCCGCCGCGCCGGGCGAGAAGCCCGGGGCCGCGGCGAACGCGCCGGTGAAGCTGACCGTGGGACACGACATGTGGATCGGTTATGCGGGCGTGTTCATCGCGAACGAGCTCGGGCTGTTCAAGCAGGCTGGCCTCGACGTCGAGCTCAAGCCGTTCTCGAACCCCGGGGACACGCTGCCGGCGCTGGCCGCGGGGAAGCTCGATATCGGCCTGACGACCCTGCAGAACCTGGCCGTGCTGAGCGGCAACGGCGACACGGACGTCGTGGCCATCGCGCTCATCGACAGCTCGAACGGCGCGGATGCGGTGGTGGCGAAGGAGGGGGTCGCGTCCATGGCCGATCTCAAGGGCAAGACGGTCGCGCTCACCCTCGGCGAGGTCAATCACATGCTGTTCCTCGCCGGCCTGAAGAAGTCCGGGCTCTCCACGGACGACGTGAAGGTCACGAGCATGAGCGCAGACGATGCCGGGGCCGCGTTCGTGGCGGGGAAGGTCGACGCCGCGGTCACCTGGGAGCCGTGGATCACCAAGGCGACCAAGGGCGGCGGTCGCGTGATCTTCTCGAGCGCCAGCGTCCCCGACACCATCATGGACGCGGTGGCCGTGCGCCGATCGCGGCTCGCCGAGTCCGGTGACGCCTGCTCGAGGTTCATCGGCGCCATCGATCAGGGGGTGCGCGTCCTGCGCGGCGAGCCCGACAAGGCGATTCCCATCATCGGCAAGTACTTGAACGCTCCGCCCGAGGACGTGAAGGGCATGCTGGCCGGCGACAAGATCTACGATCTGGCCGACAACAAGCAGCTCTTCGGCACGGCGGAGAAGGCCGGCCCCGTGTACGCCTCGATGAAGGCGGTGGTCGACTTCTCGGTCGAGTCCAAGCTCGTCAAGAAGGCGCCGGCGCCGGAGTCGCTGCTCGACCCGAGGCTCGTCCGATGAGCCGCGACGAGGAGCTCATGGCGCGCGCGCTGGAGCTCGCGCGCGGCGCGCAGCGCGCGGGCGAGCCGCCGTTCGGCGCCCTGGTGGCCGCCCCCGACGGCACCGTCGTCGCCGAGGCGACCGACGAGGTGAACGCCCAGCGCGACTTCACGTGGCACGCCGAGGTCGGCGCCGTCCGCCGCGCCTGCGCGGCCGCCGGGCCGGACCTGACGGGCTACACGCTGTACACCACCGTGGAGCCCTGCCCGATGTGCTTCACCGCCGCCTGGCTCGCCCGGGTGAGCCGCGTCGTCTTCGGCTGCACGATGCAGGAGGTGACGGCGGCGACAGGCGGCGCGCAGCGCGAGCTGGCCGTCCCCGCGCGCTGGATGAACGAGAACTCCGGCGCTCCCGTCGATCTCGTTGGCGGTGTCCTCGCCGACTGGTGCCTCGCGCTCTTCAGCCCGTCGTGACGCGCTCGCCCGCGCCGACAGGACCGGCGATCCAGCGTTCAGGAAGCGCTTTCTGGAGAGCATCTCCGCCGACGCCCGCACGCTGACGCTCGCCCGCGCGTGGCTCGGGGAGGATCCCTCCTCGGCCCGGCACGTGCCCTCGTAGGGTTCCCGCGCGGGCGGACAGCATTGGTCCGGATTGAGTGTTGCTCAGGAAGCAGCCGCGCTGAATCGGTGCTCGATTCCGAGCAACGCGCGGGCAGAGCGCGCCGGAGAGACGCCGAGATCCGCGGTCAAACAGCGACATGGCGGCAACGGCGTCAAGGCACGCAGGTTGCAGATTGCCGCGCGCCAGCACGGCCATCGATCTCACACCGGCGACATCGGCGCGCCCAACCCCTTTCCGGAGTCTTTCATGACTGACCGTATCGCTCGTCTCAAGGCCTCGCCCTCCGTGGCTGTCAAGGAGAAGCTCGATTACCCCGTCATCGACACGGACATCCACACCAACGATTACTCGCCGGCGCTGGAGGATTTCGTCGCCACCTACGGAGGCGCCAAGCTCGTCGACGACCTGCGCAAGGCGCTGAGCTCCCGCCGCCGCAACGCCGAGAACAGCAGCGGCAAGGACTGGTACAGCCAGACGCCCGAGGAGCGGCAGCACTACCGCACGGTCAGGTCGCCGTGGTGGGCGCGGGTGACGCGCAACACGCTGGACGTGGCCACGTACCACCTGCCGGAGCTGCTCGCCGAGCGCCTCGAGGAGCAAGGGTCCGATTACTCGGTCCTGTTCCCGAACAACACCCTCGCGCCGCTCGCTGTGAAGGACCCGGGCTCGCGGCAGGCGCTCCAGCGCGCGATCAACCACTACCACGCGGAGCTGTTTCGCAAGTACAGCGACCGCCTCACCCCGGTCGCCGGCATCCCGCTGAACACGCCCGAGGAGGGCATCGAAGAGCTGGAGTTTGCCGTCAAGAAGCTGGGGCTCAAGGCGATCAACATCGCCGGCGGCGTGCGCCGCCCCATCAAGGCGATCGCGGAGAAGTATCCGCCGGCGCACCACCCGGAGATCGCGAAGTACGCGACGTACATCGATTTCTACGGCATCGACAGCGAGTACAACTACGATCCTTTCTGGGCGAAGGTTGTCGAGCTCGGCGTTCCTGTCCTCACCCATTATGGGAGCCAGGGCTGGACGGGGCGCTCGTCGATCAGCAACTACATGAACAACCACGTCGGCCACTTCGCCGACGGCTCGGAGGCGTTCGCCAAGGCGCTGTTCTTCGGCGGCGTCACCCGCCGCTTCCCCGGGCTGCGTATCGGCATGCTCGAGGGCGGGGCGGACTGGGGCGCGCGGGTCTACATCCACCTTGTCGACCGCTTCCAGAAGCGCGGCCCGGAGGGCCTGAAGCATTACGACCCGTCGGCGACCGACCGCGCGCTCTTCACCGAGCTCTTCCGGCGCTACGGCGCGGATCTCGCAAAGCTTTCAAACGGGCGATCCATCGAGGGCGAGCAGCTGATCGCCGACACGCTGGGGGCCGGGTACACGAGCGACGCCCGCCAGCCTGCGCCGGAGTACCGCAATGACTTCGCGGCCGCGGGCATCGAGAAGATCGAGGACATCCGCGACCGCTGGGTCAACAACTTCTTCTTCGGATCCGAGTCGGACGACCGCACCATCGCGTCCGCGTTCAACGCCAAGGCGAACCCGCTCGGCGTGAAGATCAACGCCATCTACTCCTCCGACGTCGGCCACTGGGACGTCCCCGACCTGACCGAGGCGCTCGCGGAGAGCTGGAAGCTCGTGGAGGAGGGCGTCCTCAGCGCCGAGGACTTCAAGGCGTATGTGTTCGAGAACCCGTACAAGCTCTATACGGAGGCCAACGCGAGCTTCTTCAAGGGCACGCGGGTCGAGGAGAAGCTGAAGCGCAAGGCGGGCGCCGGTGACGAGCGGCGCGGCCCGCAGCCGGGCGCGAGGAGCGAGGGTCTACCCGGCAAGCCGGTCGAAATACGCGCGTAGCGCCGCAGCGTCGAGCCCTGCCCCGAGCGCGAACATCAGCGCGAGCCTCGCCTTGGGCCCCGAGAGCGCGCCCGCGGCGATCACCCCGAGGTCCCGGAGCCGCCGCCCGCCGCCGGGCGCGCCGTACGTCGGCGTGACCCGACCGCCGGGGCAGCGCGAGCTCAGCACCACCGGCGTGCCGGCCTGCACCAGCGCGCCGATCGCCCCCTCCCAGCTCCCGCAGACGTTCCCCGCGCCCGAGCCCTCGATCACCACCCCGCGCGCCCCGGCATCGAGGAGCGCGCGCAGGAGGAGATCGTCCATCCCGGACGCCATCTTCACGAGGTAGACCCGCGGCTCGGGCGGCGCGAGCGGCAGCGTCGGCGTCCTCGCGAGGCGCGCGTGGACGCGGACGCCCTCGCCGTCGACCCAGCCGAGCGGCCCCACGCCCGGCGAGGCGAACGTGCCGAGCGCGGTCGTGTGGGTCTTCATCACGCACCGCGCGGCGTGGATCTCGTCGTTCAGCGCGACGAGCACGCCGAGCCCCCGCGCCGACGGGTCGACCGCGATCCGCGCGGCCGAGACGAGGTTGCGCGGGCCGTCGGTCCCCGCGGTGCTCGCGTCCCGCATCGCCCCTGTGAGCACCACCGGGGTGTCCCCGTCGAGCAGCAGATCCAGCGCGAACGCCGTCTCTTCGAGCGTGTCCGTGCCGTGGGTGACGACGACGCCGGCCACCTCGGGGTCACCCTGAAGATCGCGCACGGCGCGCGCGAGCGCCGCGATCCTGTCCGGGCCGAGGTTCCAGCTGCTCTCGAGGCAGAACTCGGTGACCGCGATCTCGGCGATGCGGCCGAGCGCGGGCACGTCGGCGACGAGCTCCTCCGCGCGGACGGCGGGCACGGCGGCGCCCGTCTTCGGGTCGACGCGGCTCGCGATGGTGCCGCCGGTGGTGACGAGGTGAACACGAGGCATGGATGGTTGTTCGCGTGAAGCCGATCAGCGCATGTGCGCGAGCGGGAGCCCCGCGACGGGCGCGCGGAACGTGAGGAGGTGGGGCATCGCCAGCGACCCCATGTAACACGTGCGGAGATCGGGGCCGCCGAACGCGATGCTCGTGGGCAGCTGCAGGGTGTTTCCCGCGCAGGCGCCGAGATCGGCCGGCTCGATGGTCCCGTTCCTCTGCTTCAGGGTCATCGTCTCGAGGACTGCAGGGCGCGGATCCTCGAAGACGGTCTGGTAGCTGCCGTCGGGGAAGATCACCGCGAGGCCGTTGCGACAGACGGCCGCCACCCAGATGTTGCCCTCGGCGTCGAAGGCGAAGCCATCCATGTACCCGCCGATGCCGAGGCTGTCGGGCCCGAACTGCTCGGGATCGCCGAGGCTGCCGTCGTCGCGCACCGGGAACCGGAGGAGGCGGCCGGGGACGGTCTCGACGGCGTACAGGAACCGCTCGGCGGCGTCGAGGCGCACCTCGTTCGTCAAGCTGAGGCCGTCGGCCACGATGCGAGCGCCCTTCTCGTCGACGAGCACGATGTACCCATCGCGGATGCTGCCCACGACCGCTGTCCACCACGGGAGATGCCGTGTCGTGACGGAGATCCAGAGGCGATCCTGCGAGTCGATGAAGCAGAAGTTCACGGCGCCGAGCGGCTTGCCGTCGATGGAGTCGAGGAGGACCTCGGACCGGCCGTCGCGGTGGAGCTTGTGGATCTTGCCGCCGGACATGCTGGCGACGATGAGGTTGCCCTGCCGATCCATCGCCATGCCGTTCGGCTCGGGCACCTCGGGGCCGAGGGTCGCCTGCCTGCCATCCGGCTCGATGCGCGTCGCGATACCGCGAGCATCCGAGGTCCAGAGCGTGCCGCCGGGCTCGACGATCACGCACTCCGGCCGGACAAGGCCTTGCCCGACGTACTCGATCCGAGACAGCTCGAGGGTGAAACCCCTGACAGATGACATCCAACGACCTCCCGGCACGGCGCCGCGCCGCGCTCGCTCGACGCGGACCAGCATAACACCCCCCTCGCCGATGGGGACATCTCGATCAGGCGCACCGCCCCGAGGCCGACAGGCTCGGGAACGAGATCGCTCAGGAGTTCGCCTTGAGCGCGGTGAACTCGCCTGGATCGTGGATGGTAGGGGGATTGGTCCCGCCGCCGATGAAGTCCTCCGTCCGGTCGTACATGCCGAAGTGGGTCACCGGCCTCGAACCGCCCCGCGCCGGGAAACCGTCGGCGCCTGCCTTGACACCGAGGGCGTTCATCAAGCTGCAGTAGTCCTTGTTGATCGGCGCGCTGGCGAGCGACGGATCGGTCCCCGTTTCTTGGGAGATCGCGTCGACCTGGTCCGAAGTGCCGTCGGAACACGTGATCTCGCTGTTGCCGGTCGTGAGATCGGGTGTCCGGAGACGTCGGCTTCCCCGGCTCGAAGAGGCCCGTGAGGCTGCTGAAGGCCTGCGACGCGTTGACGCCCCTGAAGAGGGTCACAGGGACCGAGTAGGAGATCGCCGCCTGAGGGTTTTCGTTCTGACCAGCCGTGTTCAAGGGCAACGGGGTGCCTTGCGGGCTGAGCTGTCGTGCGATGACGTGGTCCAGCGAGGGACCGGTCGGTTGCGCGTAGAACTTCGTGGGATCCGTGATCGTATTTGGAATTCGCTCGCCGGGATCGACCGGCGTCACGTCGAGCTGCGCGAGCGGCTCACGCAGCGCCGCGGATCCTCGCGGAGCGCCGGCGCACGCGCAGGGCAGCTAGCCCCCCGACGAGGACGAGCCATGTGGGTGTACCCTGGATTCCGGGCCCCATCTGGCAATGCCAACCACCGCTGCCGCCGCCTGGCGAGCCGCCGCCGACGCCGCTCTGCGCGCCGGTGTCACCGGCGCTACCCCCTTCGCCCGTCCCGCTGATTGAGCCTGCGCTCGTGCTCGTGGTGTCGTCGCTGCCGCCAGCACCGCTGGCATCGCCCCCGCTGCCGCCGGCACCGCTGGTAGCATCGCCGCTGCCGTCTGCGCCGCTGGTAGTATCGCCGCTGCCGCCTGCGCCGCTGCCATTCGCGCCACTTCCGCTGACATCACCCCCGCTGCCGCCTGCACCGCTGGCATCACCGCCGCTGCCGCCCGCACCGCTGGTAGCATCGCCGCTGCCGCCGGTGCTGCTCGCGCCACCGCCGCTGCCGCTGGGATCAACGCCGCTGCCGCCTGCACCGCTGGTAGCATCGCCGCTGCTGCCGCTGCCGCTGACATCACCGCCGGTGCCGCTGGGATCAACGCCGCTGCCGCCGGTGCCGCTGGGATCAACGCCGCTGCCGCCGGTGCCGCTGGGATCAACGCCGCTGCCGCCGGCACCGCTGACATCACCTCCGCTACCACCAGCACCGCTGGCATCACCACTGCCGCCGCCGGCACCGCTGGGATCACCGCCGCTGCCGCCGGCGCCACCCTCTCCGCCTGCGCCCGGCAAGCATACGCCAGCCTGGCACACCCCTGTGCTCGGGCCCTGCCCAGGAACATAGAAGTGCACGAGGGGGGACGGGTAGTACACACTGCCGAGCGAGCCGCCCGCCATCAGAACGCGGCCATCATTCAGCCGCGCCACCGCGCCATGGGTGAGCGGGATGTTCAAGGCTGGCCCAGGCGACCAGATGTCCCTCGCCGGATCGTAAAGTTCAACCGTATAATCGAGCGAATACGGGCCTTCCAGCTCACCCGCCACGAGCACCCTGCCGTCGGCAAGGAGCACCGTCGCATTGACATAATACCGCCGGGCGGCCATCTCCGCCGCTGGCGCCCAGGTGTCGCTCTCCGGATCATAGAGCTCGGCTGTCGTGAGGGCTACGCCATCGTGGCTTCTCCCCACCACGAGCACCCTGCCATCCTGGAGCAGCGTGGCCGCATGCGACGTGCGTGCCTGGCTCATCGAAGCCACAGGCGTCCAGACGTCGGCCGCCGGGTCATACACCTCCGCGCTCGCCGATTGGTTGCCGCCGCCCGTGACGAGCACCCTGCCGTCCTGGAGCAGCGTCGCCCTGTGCTGGAATCGCCGCACATTCAGGGGCGCGACGAGGGTCCAGACGTTCGTGGTGGGGTCATACACCTCCGCGGATTCGTCGCTGCCGGCCGCGACGAGCACCCTGCCGTCCTGGAGCAGCGTCGCCGTGCCGATACTGTGCTTCCGGAGCATGGACGCGGCCTGCACCCATGCTCCCGTGGCCGGGTTGAACCGGTCCACGCGATCGTCGCTGATCACGAGGACCGTGCCGTCATGCAGCAGCGTGGTGTGCACGATCGACCGCACCTGCGGAGCCCCCCCGATGAGCTGCCATTGGTCCATGCTCGGGTCGTAGCGCATCCACCTCCAGCGCACGGGGGAGCTGCTCTCCACCCCGACCACCAGCACCGTGCCGTCCTCCAGCACCGCGGCGATGCCCGCGCTCTTCATCTCGTCCGGCATCCGCGCCGCGGTCTGCCAGGCATCCGGCGTCCCCGCGACATCGCAGCGCGCGCCGTCCGGCTTCTCGGGCGCGGGCCCCGAGCACCCGAGCGCAGCATCGCATGCGGGAGCCTCGTGACAGCCGTCCGGCGGCTGGCAGCTCGCCGGGCTCGCTCCGACGCAGGCGCCCCCCTCGCACGTGCTCGTCGCGGAGCACACCTCCGCGTCGTCGCACGGGGTTCCGTCGGGCGCAGGGGCGCCACCGGCGCAGGTCCCCGCCTCGCAGACGCCCCCCTTGAGGCACGCGCCCGTGTCGTCGCAGGGCGTGCCCGAGATCGGCGTGCAGGCGCCGTCCTTCGTGGCGCCCGCCGAGGCCGCGCACGCGTCGCACGGACCGGCGCAGGCCGCATCGCAGCAGACCGAATCCGCGCAGAAGCCGCTCGCGCAGTCGCCGCCGGCCTGGCAGGCCGCGCCGAGCGGCGCGCGCTCGTGGAACAGCAGGGCGGCGCCCGTCGGCACCGGCACGCCGCCGGGCGAGCCGGACGCGACGAGCCCGCCGGCGATCAGGACGCTGCCGTCGTCGAGGCTCGTCGCCGTGTGATACCCGCGCGCCATCGTCTCCGGCGGCTCCACCTCGAGGGGTACCCAGAAAGCCTTCGCCGGATCATACAGCTCCAGCGCGGCGCTGAACTCGCTGTAGCGCCACTCGCTCAAGTAGGCGCCATTTTCGTCCTGGATTCCGCAGCGGTACGTCACCATGCCTCCTGTCAGGAGGACGCTTCCGCTGGGAAGCAGCGAGACGCCCAGGCCCATGTCGTAGTCCTCGGGCGGGTAGCATTCAGGATACGGGTAATAGAACGGGTCATGCCCCGGGATCGCGACCCAGAGGTTCTCCTCGGGGAGGTAAAGCTGCGAGGGGTGCGGGTTCGCGAACGGATATCCGCCCACGAAGAGGACGTCGCCGCTGGCGAGCCGCGTCGCGGGGTACTGCATGGCCCCGCCGAGATACCCGGAGGCCGGTGTCCAGGAATCGGTCTCTGGATCGTAGATGTTGCCGCGGCCGATGCCCGCCGCGAGCACGCGGCCGTCGCGGAGCAACGTCGCGCTCGTGGCGGTCATGCCGCTCAGCGACCGGATGGGCGTCCACGTGCCCGCGGCGTCATCATAGATGCTGCCCGCGAGGGCGCCCGACGCGCGGCCGAGCATCAACAGCTTGCCGCTCGGGAGGGTCACGGCGCGGGGCGCAGTGAGCGCCGGAGTCAGGGGCGCCGCCGCGCTCCACAGATCGAGCTCGGGAGAATAGACCTCGACATGCTCGCCGTCCGTCGAGAGGGCCAGCCCGCTCGGCAGGACGGCCGTCGCGGCGACGTCGCGGAGCGGGCTGCGGAGCGGCGCTGCGGGCGTCCACGTCTTGCTCGCCGGGCCGTAGACCTCGACGTCCCGGAGGAGCACGGTCCCGTCGCTGCCGTGGCCCCCCGCCACGAGCACCCGGCCATCCTGGAGCAACGTGGCCGTATGCCCGCTGCGCGGGGTGATCATCGGGGGCAAGCGCTCCCAGGACGGCGTTCCATCGGCCCAGACATCTCCCGCTGGCAACACCACCGCCGCGCAGGCCAGGGCAACGCCCAGGTACCAGCTCGTTCGCATTCAGTTTCTCCTTCGCCGCCCTCTGATGCCTCCCGGTCACTCGACGTTCAGCTCCTGGAACAACGTCGGGGCCAACGGGCGTAAGGCCCATGCCAGCGTCTTTGAATTATGTCGACGAAGCATTCCGCGCGACCCGGCGGTGTGCCTTCAAGCGCGTCCACGACCACGAGACGGATGCCGCGAGCCTGACGGGCACGGCGAGCGGGCCGCCGAAGCGGACCACGCGGCGGCCTGCCTCTCGCACGGCGCCCCTGCACGCGCTCGGCGTCAACCGACCGCTCGAGCTCGCCATGCTCCCAGCGCAGCATGCTGCGAGGTCCATTCCCTCGAGCCACGATCTTTTTCCATGAGATGTTCTCCAACCCTCCCGATCAGAGGTTTCAAACAAATTCTGGCAATTCGCAGCCATGACAGGCAATGGGCCACACCCGTGATTCAGCCGGAGTGCTCCCGTCCGGCCCATCGCTTTTTTGGCTCACGACGCGTGAAGCCCCCTTTTCGCCGTCGCCGGCTGTGCAATGGATCTGTGCGTCGATGCCGCTCGTCTTTCTGCCCGACGATCTCCGCTTCTTCCTCTGGGATGACACGGCCGTGGATCGGCTCGCGGCCCGGTCGCTCGGCGCAACGACCCCGGCGGAGGCGGTCGTGGTCTCCGAGGCGGGCCGGGCCGTGAGGAAGACCGGAGAGGCCGCGGCGCTCCTGGACGGCCTGTCCGCGCTCGCCAGCATGGCCCAGGACGACCTCGGGCGAGCTCCGCCGTCCGTCGCCGCGTGGAGCCTGGCGAGCAAGCTCGCCCTCGATCTCGTGGTGCGCGAGCGGGTCGTGCCGCGCGTGGTGCCGGCCGGCGCCGCAGGGGGGCGCACGGAGGCCCGCTGGGCGGTGTCGCTCGCCGCCCCGGAGGACGCCGCGCGCGTCGCGGTGCTCGCCCGGGCCATGCCGCCGGCCGCGCACGCGGTGCCAGCGGGCGCGCAGGCCGCCCCCGCTCACGAGGGCCGCGGGCGCCCCCGCGGGCCCCGCGCCGCGGAGGTCTGGTCCGCCGAGGCCCTGCTGCGTGCCTTCCTGGACGCCGCGGCCGACGCGCTCGCGCGCGGCGGCGCCACCGATCGCCCGGCGCGCGCGCCGCGCCCCGCGCACGCCCCGTGGGAGCATCGGCTGGTGCTTGCCCTGACGGGTCCGCAGCGCGCCTTCGCCGCGGAAGGGCTCGCCGAGCGCGCGCTCGTGGCCGATCTCGACGCATGGATCCGGCCCGCGCTCGGCGCCTGCGACGCGCTGCGCGCCTGCTTCCGGCTGGAGCTGCCCCAGGGCGACCGCGGCTTCGTGCTCCGCTTCCTGCTGCAGGCGACCGACGATGCCAGCCTGCTCGTGCCCGCCGCCGACGTGTGGAAGACCCAGGGGCGCACGCTGAAGGCGCTCGGGCGCGCCTTCTCCGACGCCGAGGAGGTCCTCCTCGGCGCGCTCGGCGCCGCGGCGCGGCTCTTCGCGCCGATCGCCCGGGCCCTCGGCGAGGCGCGGCCGGAGCGCGTGGACCTCGACCCCGCGGAGGCGTGGGCCTTCCTCGCGCAGGCCGCGCCGGCGCTGGGCGAGGCCGGGTTCGGCGTGGTCGTGCCGGGCGAGCTCCTGGCCTCGGGGCAGCGCCGCCTGCGCCTTCGCATGCGCGTCGGCGCGGCGCGCCGCACCGCCGGCGTCGTCGCGGGCAGCGCCGGGCTCGGCCTCGACGAGGCGCTCGATTTCGTGTGGGAAGCGGCGCTCGGCGACGAGGCGCTCTCCGCGCGCGAGCTCGCCGCCCTCGCGCGGCAGAAATCGCCGCTTGTCCGGCACCGCGGAGCCTGGGTGGTCGTGGTCCCCGAGCAGCTCGCCGAGATAGCGCGGCGCCTCGAGGCCGGCGGCGGTCGCATCTCCGCGCGCGAGGCGCTGGAGGGCGCGCTCGCCGGCGAGACCCACGTCGACGGCCTGGCGGTCCCCGTGGTCGCCGAGGGCGCGCTCGCGCGCGCGATGGAGCGGCTCCGCTCGGGCGCCGAGCGCGCCGCCGCGCCGCCCGCGGGGTTCGTGGGGACGCTGCGCCCGTACCAGGCGCGCGGCGTCGCCTGGCTGCAGACGATGGCGAGCCTCGGCCTGGGCGCCTGCCTCGCCGACGACATGGGCCTGGGCAAGACCGTCCAGCTGCTCGCGTTCCTTGTCGGCCGGCGGGCGGCGGCGCCCGAGGACACGCGCCCGACGCTGCTCGTCGCCCCGACGTCGGTCGTCGGCAACTGGGAGCGGGAGGCGGCGCGGTTCGCCCCTGCCCTGCCCCTCGTGCGGCACTACGGCGAGGGGCGCGCCCGCTCGGCCGAGGAGCTCGCGTCGCGGGCCTCCGGCGCGAGCGAGCGGCCCGTCCAGGGAAGCGACGGCGGCGCGCGTCGCGCGGGCGGCGGGCTCGTCCTGACCACGTACGGCCTGCTCCGCCGCGACGCCGCGGCGCTCGCCGCCGTCGACTGGGCGGCCGTCGTGCTGGACGAGGCGCAGAACATCAAGAACGCCTCGTCGCGCACCGCCCGCGCCGCGCGCGCGCTCCGCGCCCCGCACCGCGTCGCAATGACCGGAACGCCCGTCGAGAACCGCCTCGCCGAGCTCTGGTCGATCCTCGAGTTCGCGAACCCCGGACTGCTCGGCCCGCTCGAGGCGTTCCGGCGCGCCTACGCGGTGCCCATCGAGCGCTACGGCGACCGGAAGGCCGCAGAGCGGCTCCGGCGCGTCGCCGGGCCGTTCCTGTTGCGACGCATCAAGAACGATCCCGCCGTGCTTCAGGACCTTCCGCCGAAGGACGAGGCCAGGGTCTTCTGCACGCTCACGCGCGAGCAGGTGACGCTCTACCAGGCGGCGCTCGACGAGGCGATGCGCCGCATCGAGGAGGCCGAGGGCATCGAGCGGCGCGGGCTCGTGCTCTCGCTGCTGACGGTGCTCAAGCAGATCTGCAACCACCCGGCGCAGTGCCTCGGGGAGGCGGGGCCGCTCGCGGGCCGGTCAGGCAAGCTCGCGCGGCTCACCGAGATGCTCGAGGAGGCGCTCGCGGCGGGCGATCGCGCGCTCGTGTTCACGCAGTTCCGCGAGATGGGCGACCGGCTCGTCCGGCACCTCGCGCCCTCGCTCGACACGGAGGTCCTCTTCCTGCACGGCGGCACGCCGAGGCTCGCGCGCGACGAGATGGTGCGGCGGTTCCAGGACGATCCGCGGGGGCCGCGCGTGTTCGTCCTCTCGCTGAAGGCCGGCGGCGCGGGGCTCAACCTGACGGCGGCGAGCCACGTGTTCCACTTCGATCGCTGGTGGAACCCCGCGGTCGAGGATCAGGCGACGGACCGCGCGCACCGGATCGGGCAGCGGCGCGCGGTGCAGGTCCACAAGCTCGTCTGCGCGGGCACCGTGGAGGAGAAGGTCGACCGGATGCTGGAGCAGAAGCGCGATCTGGCGGCGCAGGTGGTCAGCCAGGGCGAGGCGTGGATCACCGAGCTCGACGACGCGGCGCTGCGCGAGCTGTTCGCGCTGTCGAGGGACGCCGTGACCGGCGCGGGCGAGCTGGACGATCGCGAGGAGCCGGAGCCGGACCCTGCGAAGGAGCGCGGCGACGCGCTGGACGGGCGCGGCGTGCCGGAAGGCGAGCGCGGCGCGCACGAAGGCGGCCGCGGCGATTCACCGCGCGCGCGGCAGGTGCGCCGCGCCGAGAGCCGGCGGGCGGGCGCGGGGCCTCGGGTGAACCGAGCGCGGGGAGGAGCGCCCACATGAGCCCGCCGGCGCGATGGGCGTCGTTCCACCGGGAGGCCGGGCCGAAGCCGCCGCCGCCGGCGCGAGGCATCCGGATGAAGCGGGCCGGCACGACCTGGTGGGGCAAGCGCTGGCTGGAGGCGCTGGAGCGGATGGCGCCGGACGACGCGGGCCGCCTTGCGCGCGGGCGCACGTACGCGCGCGCGGGCAGGACGCACGATCTCACGGTGAAGCCCGGCCTCGTGACCGCGCGCGTGACCGGCTCGCAGCCGAGGCCGTACAAGGTGATCCTCACGATCGCGCGCCTCGACGACGCCACCTGGGCGAAGGCGATCGCCGCCATGGCGAAGCGGGCGAGCTTCGCGGCGGCGCTCCTCGCGGGACAGATGCCGGAGGAGATCGAGACCGCGTTCCAGAGCGCCGGGACGAGCTTGTTCCCGGAGCGGCCTGAGGACCTGACCACGGCCTGCTCGTGCCCCGACGCCGCGAACCCCTGCAAGCACGTCGCGGCGACGCACTACGTGCTCGGGGAGGCGTTCGACAAGGACCCCTTCCTGCTGTTCGAGCTGCGCGGGCGCACGCGCGAGCAGGTGATCGAGGCGATCCGCGCCGCGCGGGGCGCTCCCGCGCGCGCCAGGCGGGCGGGCGCCGGCAAAGGCGCCCCCTGCGCCGGTGAGGCGCCGGCGATCGCGACGGTGACGCCCGGCAAGATGGCGGCGAAAGACTACGACGCCTGGCGCGAGGCGCCGCCGGCGCTCGACGTGGCGCTGGACCCACCCGCGGCCCACGCGGCGCTCCTGTCGCAGCTCGGCGCGCCGCCAGGCTGGACCGAGGAGCGCTCTCCGGCGGATCTCTTCGGACCGCTCCTCCGGGCGGCGTCGGAGCGGGCGCGGGAGATCGCGATGGCGGAGGGCGCGCCACGGGCGCGAGGGCGCGGCTGAGGCGCGCGTCAGCAGTTCCGCGCGGCCGGGGCGCTCGCCCGGGTCGCCGCGGCGCGCACCGCCGCCTTCTCCGACTCGGAGAGCACGACGTTCAGCTCGAGCACGTCGCAATCGCCGCTCCGCTCGACGTTCACGCTCACCTGGTCCAGGTCGATCCGCTCGTACTTCGAGATCACCTGGAGCAGCTCCTGCTTGAGCCGCGGCAGGTAGTCCGGTTCGCCCGTCGGGCGCACGCGCTCGCGCGCCACGATGATCTGCAGACGCTCCTTCGCCACGCTGGCCGACTTCGGCTGCGACTTACGGAAATAGTCCATGATCGACATGGCAGAACTCCCTCAGACGGTCGCCGCCTGGCCGCCAAAAATCCGGCTGAAGAACCCCTTCTTGGCCGGCTCCAGGAAGCGGTGGGGGCGCTCCGCGCCAAGGAAGCGCTGGACCACGTCGAGGTAGGCCTGCGCCGCGTCGCTCGTCGGATCGAGGACCACGGGCGTCCCGGCGTTCGACGCCTGGAGCACCGCCGGCGACTCCGGGATCACGCCGAGCAGCGGGATGCCGAGGAGCTCCAGCACGTCCTGGTGCGCCAGCATCTCGCCCTTGGCGACGCGCGCCGGCGCGTACCGCGTGAGCAGGAGGTGCGTCTTCACCGCCTCCTCGCCGAGCTCCGCCCTGCGGGTCTTCGCGTCCAGGAGGCCGAGCACGCGATCCGAGTCCCGCACCGAGGAGACCTCGGGGTTCGTCACCACGATCGCCTCGTCGGCGAAATACATCGCCATCTGCGCGCCCCACTCGATCCCCGCCGGCGAGTCGCAGAAGATGTACTCGAAGCCCGCGCCCCGCAGCTCGTCGAGGATGCGCCCGACGCCGTCGAGCGTGAGGGCGTCCTTGTCCCGCGTCTGCGACGCGGGGAGCACGTACAGCGAATCGAGCCTCTTGTCGCGGATCACCGCCTGACGGAGCGTCGCCTCTCCGCGGATCACGTTGACGAGATCGTAGACCACGCGCCGCTCGCACCCCATCACGAGATCGAGGTTGCGGAGCCCCACGTCGAAATCGATGGCGATCGTCTTGCAACCGACGGCCGCGAGGCCGGACGCGAGGTTTGCGGTCGTGGTGGTCTTGCCGACTCCGCCTTTGCCCGAGGTGACGACGACTACCTTTGACACCAGAAACCTCCTTGAGATGGTTCGAGAGACGTGGCCTGTCCTACGGCCGAGCCCGCGCGGATGCCCGCCTCCCGGCGTTGAGGGGGCGGCGTCGACGTGATGGGGGCTCGGCGCCCGCCCGATTCCATTGAGGCCGGGGACGCGCTCGACTGGGTACGTCATCGCGAACCGAACGAACAACTTTTTCGCGACGAAACTTGCAGCGTACCCCGGCCTGCGATCTGGATCCAAATTACCTACATGTAGGTGCGCCTGGCGGCGGCGAGTGCGCGCGCGCGCCGGGCGCGCGGCGACTCGACGAACTGGACTACGTGGCGGCTCACTTCCTTGTTCATCACCTCAAGCACGATTTCGTCGAAGGTCAGCAGATCGACGTCGTGAGAGCGATTGTCCCGGCGTCGCGTGGGCTGGTTCGCAGGCGCGCCGGGAGAGCACGAGTGGTTGCGGTCGCGAGCGCTTGCGCGCATAAAGTGAACCATGGGTCGATCACTTGGTTATCATTCTTACGGGACCATGCTGGCGATGGCGCTGGCAGCGGTCGCCGGCTGCACGGGAGACGTAGGAGATCCCGACGCTGCCGGGACGAGCGGAGGCGGCGTCACGCTGCCCGATGGGACGGAGAGCGCGAGCCTCCTCCCAGCGCGCATCCGCCGGCTCACCAACGCCGAGTACGCCGCCTCGGCGCGCGCGCTGACGGGGACCACCACCAACCCGAGCGAGGGCTTTGCGCCGGATTCCCGTCAAGACGGCTTCACGGTCAACGACGCGCAGCGCGTCGATCCCGTGCTGGCGAAGCAGCTCGCCGCCGCGGCGGAGGCGCTCGCGGCCGAGGTGAAGGGCAAGGTCGCGGAGCTCGCGCCCTGCGCCGATCCGGGGACGCAGGCGGAGAGCTGCGCCAGGGCGTTCATCACGTCGTTCGGCGGGCGCGCCTACCGCCGCCCGCTCGACGCGGCGGAGGCCGACGCGCTGCTCGCCGTCTATCAGGTCGGCGCGAAGGGCGCGACCTACGCGGACGGCATCGAGCTCGTCGCGCGCGCGGTCCTGCAGTCGCCGGGCTTTCTCTACCTGACCGAGATCGGCGATGGATCCGGCGGAGATGCGGTGACGCTGACTCAGCATGAGCTGGCGAGCTCCCTCTCCTACCTCATCACCGCTGGTCCGCCCGATGATGCGCTGATGGAGGCCGCCGCCGCGGGCGCGCTGTCGACCCCCGAGGGCCGGGAGGCCGAGGTGCGCCGGCTGCTCCAGACGTCGGCGGCGCGCGAGCGCGTCGTGCGGGTCGTCCGCGAGTGGCTCGGCGTCGACCGGATCGCGATGACGGCGAAGGACTCGAACGTCTACGGCGACTTCGCCGGCGCCAGGGCGTCGATGGAGCGCGAGACGGAGGACTTCGTCACGGAGGTCCTGACGAACTCCACCGGGACGGTCGGCGAGCTCCTGGGCGCCGACTGGAGCATCGTCGATGAGCCGCTCTCGAAGGTGTACGGCACCGGCATAGGGCGCGTGTCGTTCTCCGATCGGCGTGGGATCCTCAACCAGGGCGCGTTCCTCTCCGTGTATGCGCACGCCACGGAGACAGCGCCCGTGCTGCGCGGGGTGACCGTCCTGCGCCGCGTCGCCTGCGTCGACATCCCGTCGCCCACCGAGCTGAACATCAACGTCGTCCCGCCGGTGCCCGATCCGAGCAAGACGACGCGGCAACGCTTCGAGATCCACTCCACCGACGCCGAGTGCAAGGGGTGCCACAACAGCATCGATCCGATCGGGTTCTCGTTCGAGCGGTTCGACGGCATGGGCAAGGTCCGCGAGAAGGACAACGGGACCGACGTCGATAGCGCGGTCACCGTCGCGATCAGCGCCGATTTCGACGGTGCGTACGCCGACAGCAACGCCCTCGCGCAGGCCCTGTCCACGAGCCCGACGGTGCGCTCGTGCTTCGCCCGCAACGTGTTCCGCGCCTCGGTGGGCCGCAGCGGCAAGGCCGCCGCGGAGAGCGAGGAGTCGTTCTTGAAGGCATGGCAGGCCGTCCCTGAGGCAGAGCAGGGCAAGCTCGTCGAAACGCTGATCACCTACGTCAAGAGCAGTCTCTTCAGCCATCGGAGGCCCCAGTGATGCGCCGGTCGACCCGCCGTACGTTCCTTCGCGCCGTGGGGGCGAGCCTCGCGACGCTTCCCTTCGTCAACATGCTCGCGGACTCCGTCGCCCAGGCGGGCGGCGAGGAGCTGCCGCTCAAGTTCGTCGCCGTCTATCACCCCCACGGCATCGCCGCCGAGTACTGGGCCATGCGCGCGGGGGACACGGAGACGAGCTTCGACATCGCGTACGAGAACTGCTCTCTCCAGCCGTTCGATGACCCGGCGACCTACGGCCGGAGCTTCAAGGACAAGATCCTCGTCGTCGAGGGCATCGACCACCTGTCGAACGCCAACGGGCACGACTCGGCCGGCACGATGCTGACCGGCAGCCGCATCGACGGGAAGAAGCCGCTCAACCTCTCGCTCGACCAGTACCTCGCCGTGGAGAGGGGCCTCGGCGCGGACACGCGCATCACGAGCGTCGCGCTCGGGGTGGGCATGGACGGGACCGAGTCCGGGCAGACGCTGTCCTTCGGCGCGGGCGGCGCGCCGCTGCCGAAGATCATCCACCCGGTGGAGGCGTTCAACCTGCTGTTCGCGGGCCTCGTCGTGGGCGACGACCCCGAGGCCCAGGCCCGCGCGGCCCGGCAGCGCGAGCTCGGCCAGAGCGTCATCGACTTCGTGAAGGGCGACATCAACCGCCTGCGCACGCGCCTCGCGCCCGCCGAGCAGCAGAAGCTCGACCAGCACCTGACGTCGCTCCGCGAGCTGGAGAAGCAGTACGACGCGCCCTCGGCCGGCGGACCGGCGTGCGTCGTGCCGCCCCAGCCCGACGCGTCGAAGTTCCCGTCGGTGAAGCAGTACAACGGCGGCGAGCCCTACTTCGACGCCATCACCGACGCGCACGTCGACCTCCTGGCGCAGGCGCTCGCCTGCGGCATCACGCGCTTCGCCACGCTGTTCATGAACGACCTGTCCTACGCGAACAACCCGCTCGGGCTGCCGACGGACAACCACGGATCGGTCGCGCACACGTACGACGCCTCGCCGGTCGGCAACGACGGCCGCCCCGGCGCTGGCAACCCGGAAACCTGGGTGCCGCTCGCGAGGTTCAACCGGTACAGCTACTCGAAGATCGCGCGCCTCATGCAGCGGCTCGACCAGCTCGGCGCCCTCGACAGCACGCTGATCTACGCGTCGAGCGACATGGGGAACCCCGCCCAGCACAGCAAGCGCAACGTGCCGACGCTGCTGGCGGGCGGGGCGAACGGGAAGTTCAGGATGGGCCGGCGCATCAAGCTCAGGGCGGACTGCCCTGCCGACGCGCCGTGGTGCGGCGAGAGCGACGCCACGTTCACGCCCGTCACGAACAGCCGGATCCTCGTGTCGATCGCCCAGGCGTTCGGCGTCGAGATCGAGTCGTTCGGCTCCCAGCCCGACCCGGCGCTCACCACGGGCGCGCTCAGCGAGCTCACGTAAGCATTCTCCACCTCCTTCCTCGACGGGCGGCGCGCTGGCCGAGGCGCGCCGTCGGCGCGAGGCGAGGTGTGTAATCGCGCTTTCATGGCGCCCCTGCGCGCGGCGCCTTCAGCCGAGAGCTCCCACCTCGCCCTCACGCCACTCCTCATCGGCGATTTTCCGTGCCTATTGACAGTCACTTCGTCGACGTCGTATCTCAAAATTGCAAACATGGGTTTCAGGACGCCCACGACGTTGCAATGCGCCCGTCGAACCGACATGGTGCTCGTTTATCGCAGATGTCGGCTCCGCTGTACGGAGACCAGGACGCTTGTGGGACTCGCGTCCCAGATCTCGGCGTCGTGCTCGCCGGCCGCCGAGGAGGGAATGTCATGAAGATGACGGGACGATGCTGGATGACGGCCCTCGGGCTCATGCTGATGACGGCGGCGTGCGCGGCAGAGGACGCCGCCCAGTCGGACAAGCCGACCGAGGAGATCGCGCTGATCAAGCGAGAGCGGAGCCCGATCACCGAGTTCACGCCAACGCAGCTCGAGGATACCGTCGACCACCTCATCGGCGCGATCAACCAGAGCGGGCTCAAGCCGATCCAGGTGGTGGTCCTCTTGAAGCACCTCTCCACCTTCTTCGAGCCGATCGCCACCGGCGCCAACCGAGCCATGGGCGAGCTCGAGGCCGTGGGGAACGTGCTCGGCCCCAGCACGCAGATGACCACGGACGACGGCGCGGCGTCGCAGAACCTCCAGAATCAACAGATCGCGAACGCGATAGAGGATGGCGCCCAGGGCATCGGCATATCGCCCTACGATTTCCTCAACGAGGCCTCCATCAATGAGGCCGCGGCGCAGGGGCTCCACGTGGTGACGTTCGACACCGACCTGAAGGACTCGGGGCGCACGCTCTACGTCGGCGCCATACAGAAGTCCGCCGGCGCCAGGGCGGCGCAGGCTCTCCTCGATTCCAGGATCGGGGAATTGCCCCCCCCGCCAGGCACGGTGGTGGTCCACGGCGACACGTCAACGCAATGGTACGACGGGTCCCAGCGAACGTTCGGCGTCCTGGAGGCGCTCGGGGCGGCCGGCTACACGACCCAGGTGGTCCAGGCCGTCTTCATCAACGGCCAGGAAGGCTTTGACGTCGATCAGATGAAGACCCAGATCCTGAACGCGGACCCGCCCGTCGTGGGCATGATCGGCGTGTTCAACATCTCGTATCGCTGCGTGATGGCCGCAGAAGCCGCCAACAGGCCGGACATCCCCATCGTCGCGTTCGACTTCGATTCGAAGACCGTCGAATACATGCAGAAGAAGCGCATCAAGGCCACGGTCGTCCAGCGTCAGTACTATGAGGGGTACCTCGTGCCCTACATTCTCTATGGCATCCAGCACATCGGCCTCGATGCGACGAAGGAGATCCTTCGCCCGCTGATGACAGACGAGAACCAGATGCCCGACGAGCACCGGGTCAACCTCGGCGTCGACGTGGTCCCCGCGAACAAGGTCCAGGACTACAACGACTTCCTCGACCAGATCGGCTCGATCCAGTAGCGGCGCCGCGATGGCGGCGGGCTCGCGGCGAGGTTCCTCCCCGGTGCCGCGGGGGCCGTGGGGTAGACTGGGCCCATGACCGTCATCCGCTTCTATCGCTCCGGCGACGCTCACGGGTTCTTCTCCAACTTCTCTCTCCACCCGGTCACGCTCAAAGGCAAGGTGTGGCCGACGAGCGAGCACTACTTCCAGGCCCAGAAGTTCCCCGGCACCGAGCACGAGGAGGCGATCCGCAACGCCTCTGGCCCCGGCGAGGCGGCCCGCATGGGCCGGCAGCGGAGCCGCCCGCTGCGCCCCGACTGGGAGCAGGTCAAAGACGATGTCATGCGCGAGGTGGTGCTGGCGAAGTTCACCCAGCACGAGGATCTCCGGCGCGCCCTGCTCGACACCGGGGACGCGGAGCTCGTCGAGCACACCGCGAACGACGCCTACTGGGCCGACGGCGGCGACGGGAGCGGGCGGAACATGCTGGGCATCATCCTGATGGAGGTGCGCGCGCAGCTGCGCCGCTGACGCGTCGGGGCGGCGCTCTCTCATCGGACGGCCCGGGATTGCGGCGATGGGCAGGGCCCGCGCGGCGACCGGGCACGCGCCCCCCGGCGGCTCAGGCGCTTTGGCGGAGACGCCTGGGTCGGTCGGGTGTACCACGGCGCACGTCCATGAGGAGAGCCCCCCTGTCGATGCGCCGCGCCTTTCCCAGACTCCTCGCCGTGGCCGGGCTGGTCGCGCTCGCGTCCTGCGGAGGGCCCCCCGCGCCGGCGCCGCCGCGCTCGGCCGCGGCCCCGGCGCTCGCGGGGACCGCGCCGCCTTCCGCCCCCGCGATGCCGCGAAGCGTGGAGTCGCTCGTCGACGTCATCCCCGGCGATGCGGTGCTGGTCGTGAGCGTCCCGCAGGCCGGCGCGCTCCTCGCCGGCGCTGCGCCCCTGATCCGGGAGACGTTCCTCGAGGAGGTCACGGCGGCCCTGGCGCGCCAGCCCGGCCTGAGCCCCGACCTCGCCCGAGATCTGATGGCGTCGTTCGACGGCGCCGCGGCGTTCGTCGGGGGCGAGGCAGCTCCGCGCGAATCGCTGGGGGCGATCGTCGAGAACGGCTGCATAGCGGCGCGATTCCGCGACGGAGCCCCGGTCGAGCGGCTGCTGAAGGAGCTGCCGCGCGAGGCCGGCGAGGGCAGGTTCGCGCTCCGAGACGACGAGGACAGCGTGGTCGCCCACGGCGCGTGGCTCGCCGAGGCGCGGGTCGCCCTCGTATGCGCCCGGCCGGAGCCGTTATCGAGGGCCCTGCGCGTCGCGGGGCAGCGCGAGCCGTCGTTCAAGACATCCGCGCTCTTCCAGCCCGGGCGCGCGAAGGATCCATGGCTCGCGATCGACCTCCACCGGCTGCAAGGCAGCGGCCCCGAGCCCGGCTCGCGGCTCTTCATCGCCCTTCCCATGAGCCAGGATGCGACCGGGCTCCACGTGGAGCTCGCGCTCTTCGGACCGGAAGTCCCCGCGCTCGGCGCGGTGCTCTCGGCGACGGACCATGCGGCCATGGCGAAGCTGCCCCAGGGGGCGCTGGCGACGTTCGGGCTGTCCCTTCAGCGGTCGCCGGGAAAGACGGTGAGCGACGTCCTCGGTGCCTTCGACGGGCTCGCCGGCGAGCCCACCGCGGCGGCGGCTGCGGCCGCGCTCGCCGAGGTAGGGCTCGAGCTCGGCGATGTCGACAGGGCGCTCGGCGGCGAGGCCGCGGTCGGGATCTATCGCGATCCGAAGCACAAGCTCAGCCTCGCAGCCGGCGGGCGCGCCGAGGCGCTCAGGCACGGCGCCGTGCTGATCGCGCTGGCGACCGCGGATGAGGCGGCGCAAAAGAAGGTGTTCGGCGCGGTCGCCGCGCACATGAAGCGGACAACGAAGAAGCTCAGGTCCAAGCCTGGGTCGCTGGCGCACGATCTCGATGACGGCAACGAGCTGAGGGCAGAGACCCGGCCCGGGTTCGTCCTGATCGGCGCGGGCGACCGGGGCTACCTCGCTCAGGTCGCCGCGCGCTTCGGGAAGGACAAGGAATCGCTGGCCTCGACCCCGTCGTTCGCCGAGGCCCGGGCGCGCGCGAAGGGCGCCTCGCATTTGCAGCTGTACATCGACCGTCAGGCGTTCGCGGGCCTGCTCGACGGCCCTGTGGCGGCGAGCTTCGGCGCGCTCGCCGCATCGCCGACGCTGGTCTCGGTCGCGCTCGCGCCGAGCGACCGCGGGCTGGATCTCACGCTGAGCGGCCATGGCGGCGTCGAGATCCTCGGCGCCAGCGCGGCGCTCGCCGTCTACGGCGTCAAGCGTTACATCACCTCCGCGAAGGCAGCGGCGGCGAACGGGCCGCAGTAGCGAGCCGGGGCCGCGCCCGGCGCGCATCGCCCTGGACAGCGATGCTCCGCTGAAGAGGGCTGTCGCGCGACAGCGGCTCCGCGCTCAGAACTGCGCCACGCCGAACTGCCGCGCGGAGACCGACCCGTCCGGCCCGCTCCCGGTCGGGTGGCTCTCGGCGATCCCGCTGATCGTGCCGGAGACCGCGCCGCTGCTCAGCGCGCCGCTCAGGTACACGGTGACCGCCTTGAACTCCGCGGGATCGACCTCGGTGACCTCGTACGAGCCCTGGAGCGCGGAGAGATCGATCTTGTAAAAGAAGCTGGCAGCGTCGACCCGCGGGACCCTGAGCGTGACAGCGAACGACTCGTCGAACGCGCCGTCCTCGGTCGAGAAGGCCAGCGGGACGTCGATCTGCAGGTGATCCGAGCAATCCAACGCGAGCGCCGGCTCGGCGCCGCTCGCATCGCCGCCCTCTGCCACCGTCGATCGCACGAAGCGCGCGGCGACGAGCTCGCCGACAGAGACGGTCGCCGTCGTGCTGCCGCCCTTCGCCCACGTGAGCGGGGCGGAGCGCTCTCCGGAGATCTCCGTGAGCGCCGCTCGCGCCGAGAAGCCCAGCGGGGAGACGTCGTCTGCGCCGATGTCCTCCTTCTCCTCGTCGCACCCGCCCTCCGCGCCGTGGACTCCGCCGATCTGGCCGCCCTGCGGCGCGCCGCCCGCGCCATCGACGCACCCGAAGAGCCCGACGCTCGTCGCCACCGCGACCACCCAAGAAAGCCAACGCCGCTCGCGCATGTTCACGACCTCCTGCGGCGTACCTTGCGTTCGTTGTCGACGCGACGCCAGGTCAGCTTCGCACATTCCATAGGGCAAACTGGCCTCGACATGTGCGAATCTGCGGTACGTGGACCATGAATCCCTTGCAAAGGAGCTGATCCGCGCCCTGCGCGGTCGGCGCTCGCAGCTGGCCTTCAGCCGCCGGCTCGGCTTCCGCACCAACGTCGTTTACACGTGGGAGTCCGGCAGGCGCTGGCCGACCGCGGCCACCTTCCTCGTCGCCGCGCGGCGCGCGGGCGTCGACGTCGCGGGGGCGGTGAGGCGCTTCTTCCCGTCGCTGCCCGCGTGGCTCGCGCGCACCGATCCGGCGTCGGCCGAGGGCGTCGCGGCGCTCCTCTCGGAGATGCGCTCCATGTCGCCCATCGTCGACGTGGCGCGGCGCGCGGGCAGGAGCCGCTACGCGGTCGCGCGCTGGCTCTCGGGCGAGGCCGAGCCGCGGCTGCCGGACTTCCTGCGGATGGTCGAGGCCTGCTCGCTGCGCCTGCTCGATTTCGTGGCGCTCTTCGCCGACCCGGCGGCGCTCCCGGCGGCGAGCGCGGCGTGGCGCACGCTCGAGGCCCAGCGCCGGGCCGTTTACGAGGAGCCGCTGCTCCCCGCCGTCCTCCTCGCGCTGGAGCTGCCGGCCTACCGGGCGCTGCCGCGCCACGATCCGGGGTGGATCGCGCGGCGGCTCGGGTTCCCCGTCGAGGACGAGGCGCGTTGCCTCGATCGGCTCGCGGAGGCCGGCCAGATCCGGAGGAGCCGCGGGCGGTGGATCGTCGCGCCGATCCGGACGGTGGACACGCGCCCGGATCCGGACGCGGAGCACCGGCTCAAGTGCTTCTGGGCCGGCGTCGGGCTGGCGCGGCTCACGCGCAAGGCCGAGGGGCGCTTCTCGTTCAACGTCTTCACGGTCTCCGCGGCCGATCTAGAGAAGCTCTCCGAGCTGCACGTGAGCTATTTCCAGAACATGCGCGCGGTGATCGCCGAGTCGCGGCCTCCCGAGCGCGTCGTCGCCGTGAACCTGCAGCTCTTCCCGCTCGACGGGGGCTGAGCCGGCTGCGGACACCGCGGCGCCGCGCCGCCGCTCCAGGAAAGCCCACGCCGCGCCCGCTTCCACCGAGCGGCCTGCGCGGCTCACACGATGGCGAACGCCCGGACCGGGAACGTGCCGAAGGCGCGGACCTTCACCGGGACGGCGAAGAGGCGGGCTCCGGCGGCGGGGAGCCGATCGAGCCCCGTCATGTGCTCGCAGATCGGGATGTCCGCTCCGAGCAGGAGGGAGTGGACTGGCCGCGCGGGATCGGCCGTGTCGTCGATATTGTAGGTGTCGACGCCCACGAACACGACGCCTGCGCCGGCCAGGAGCCGCGCCGCGTCCCGCGTCAGGTACGGGTGTCCTTCGAAATAGCCGTCCGTGCGCCAGTGAGCGCTCCAGCCCGTGCGCACGAGGACGGCCTTCCCGGCGAGATCGAGCCCGTCGAACGCGTCAGCGTCGATCGCCCGCCCGGACCGGCCCCGCGCCTCGACCACAACGCTCTCCAGATCGGCCAGCGATTCGAGCGGCAAGCCGGCGAGATCCTTGCCATTCGCATAGCGATGAAACGGGCTGTCCACGTAGGTACCCGTGTTTGCGACCATGTCGATTCGGCCGATGTGGAATTCGACGCCTTCCGCGTAAACGCCGCGGGACTGCTCGCGTGAGAGGAAATCGCAGACGACGGGCGCCGGCACGCCGTTGTACGTCGTCATGCCGTGCTCGACGGTGTGGCTCAGGTCGACGAGTTTTCGTGAGACGGGGGTGGTCACGGTCCGCTCCTCGGGAGGGGCTCCGCGCGGCGGAGCCTCCTGTGCGCCCGGTCGGGGCCCCGAGCCACCGC
Organism: Sorangium sp. So ce693; assembly: GCF_051521375.1. Taxonomy (NCBI): domain Bacteria; kingdom Pseudomonadati; phylum Myxococcota; order Polyangiales; family Polyangiaceae; genus Sorangium; species Sorangium sp. So ce693. Next base: position 5,119,707 of record NZ_CP150347.1, on the reverse strand, counting down.
CAGTTTCGCGGGAGGACGCGAGGAGATCCAGAAATCGGGCACGAGCCGGTCGAGTTGACATGTGCTCACATGCGCCGATAGAGTGCGAGCGCGGCGACACCTGGCCCGATGCTTCACGGGGGCGAACGTCGTGCCTGGGTGCCTCGGCGGGCGCGGGTCCGGGCGTCGTCGCTGGAGTGGTCACGGGAACGGAGCGTCGCGGGGGGGTCGAGATCGCCCGCGTGGAGAGGTGGATGTCTGGGATGAGTCGAACCATGCCGCGCCGCGCGTTCGTCCTGTCGGCGCTGCTGCTGTCCACCTGCGCCGCGGCGGGCTGTCGTTCGAAGAATGGCAGCGAGAACCCGTCCGCCGCTCCGGAGCGGGCGGCGACGCCGGCGGGGTCGGCGCAGGAGGCGGGGGCCGCCTCCGCGCAGCAGCCCCCGCCGAAGCGGGCCACGGTGGTCACGATCGCGAGGGAGCAGCAGGCCACCTGGGTGCGCAACTTCAACCCCCTGCTCCCCGAGGGGAGCGCGCGCTTCCCGACGGTCGCCGGCATCTACGAGCCGATGCTCGTCTACAACACGATGCGGAGCGAGTACACGCCGTGGCTCGCGACGAGCTACGCGTGGAGCGACGCGAACAAGAAGCTCACCTTCACGACCCGCTCCGGCGTCAAGTGGTCGGACGGACAGGCGTTCTCGGCGAGGGACGTCGCGTTCACGTTCGCGCTCATCAAGAAGCACGCGGCGCTCGATCTCGCGGGGGTGTGGCGGTTCCTCGGCGCCGTGACGGCGATCGACGACACCACCGTCGAGTTCGTATTGAGGCGCCCCTATGTGCCCGGGCTCAGCTACATCGGCCACCAGCCGATCGTGCCGGAGCACGTGTGGAAGGAAGTCGCGGACCCCGTCACGTTCGCGAACGAGAACCCCGTGGCGACAGGGCCCTTCACCGAGGTGAAGGTCTTCCAGAACCAAGTGTACGAGCTCGGCAAGAACCCGCGCTACTGGCAGGAGGGCAAGCCGGCGGTCGACGGGCTGCGCTTCCCGGCGTATCCGAGCAACGACCAGGTCACCCTGGCGCTCGTCAACGGCGAGATCGACTGGGCGGGCGCCTTCGTGCCGGACATCGAGCGGGTCTTCGTCGCCAAGGATCCGGCGAACCATCATTACTGGTTCCCGCTCGTCGGCGGCACCGCCACGCTGTACCCGAACGCCACGAAGAAGCCGTTCGACGACGTGCGCGTGCGCAAGGCCATCAGCATGGCGATCGACCGCGACCAGATCGTCAAGCTCGCGGCGGACAACTACACGCATGGCGCGGACGCGACGGGGCTGGACGACTCCTACGAGCGGTTTCGCAGCGAGAAGGCGGTGGAGGCGGGCGACTGGGTGAAGTTCGATCCGCAGCGGGCGAACCAGATCCTCGACGAGGCGGGCTACCCGAGGGGCGCGGACGGGATCCGGACGAGGCTCGGCAAGCCGATGCACTTCGACATCAACGTCGTCAGCGGCTGGTCCGACTGGGTCCGCGCTGTGCAGATCATCACGCAGAACCTGGAGAGCGTGGGCATCGCCGCGTCGATGAAGACGTATGACTTCAGCGCGTTTTACGCGGCGCTGCAGAGGGGCCTGTTCGATCTGTCGATGGGCTGGACCAGCGTCGAGCCCACGCCGTACAATTTTTATCGCGATCTGATGAGCGCAGATCTCGTGAAGCCGCTCGGCGAGGTGGCGCCGCGCAACTGGCACCGTTTCGGCGCAAGGGAGGCCGACGTGCTGTTCCACGCGTTCGAGTCCGCGACGGCCCCTGCCGATCAGAAGCGCATCCTGGACGGGCTGCAGATGATCTTCGTGCAGGCCGCGCCGGTGATCCCGCTCTTCAACAACCCGTCGTGGGGCGAGTACAGCACGAAGCGGTTCACCGGCTTCCCGACGATGGAGAACCCGTACGCGAAGCTGACGCCGAACAACCCCCCGGAGTATTTGCTCGTCCTGACCGAGCTCCGTCCGAGGTGACGCGCCCTAGAGCCGCGTGACCACGAGCCCGTCGTTCTGCACCGAGATGCGGGCGGGCTTGCCGCGGTGCTCGTCGGGGATCTCGTCGGCCATGAGGTAGCGGCCGGCGATCGAGACGAACTCCGCCTCGAGGCTCATGCAGAAGATGCTCGCGTCGGCGTTGTTGTGGGCGCCGGCCATGGCGCGGCCGCGGAGCGGCGCATAGACATGGATGTTGTCGTTCGCGATGAGCTCCGCGCCCGAGCTGACAGGCGAGAGGACCACGAGGTCGCCGTGCGGCACGTAGATGACCTGCCCGCTGCGCACCGGCTGCCGCACGGTGAGCCCTGCCGGCGGCGGCTCCCCGGCCGCGTCCGGCGCCGGGGCGGCGTCCCTCGGGCGCCGGGCGGGCGCCGCCGCGGCGCTCCCTGGCGCGCCGCGGTCCGGCGCGGGCCCCACCGCCACGGGGCCCGGCGTGGGGGTGCTCCCCTCGGCGGGCGCGGCCTGGCGGGACGAGCGCGTGAGCGGCGTCCGCAGCACGCCGAGGCCGGCGGCGACGGCCCGCTCGCGCTGGGCGTCCGTCGGGTTGCGCACGGCGATGGGCACGAGGTTGTGCTTCCTCAGCAGCCCGGCGAGGGCGCCGAGGTCGACGGGCTCGTCGCCGAGCTCCGCCAGGTCGAGCAGGATCGGCAGGTGCAGGAAGAAGTGCGGCATCTGCGAGATGTGGTCGGCGAGCTGACGCTCGACGGCCGAGACATTCGCCGTCTTCAGACAGAGCATCGTGATGGCAGGCATCGTGCCCTTGAGCGCAAACGCCTGCTGCTCCTGCCGCTTCTCCCCTCGCCTGCCCGACACCATCGCTGTCCTCGCTCGCAAAAAGGTGCTCCCGCGGCGGCACTGTAACCCGGATCCGGCGGCTCGCGCGGGAAAAACCGGTAGGCGCTCCGGGCCTCGCGGCGCGGCCGGCGCGCCGCTGCTTGGCTGGCCGGCTCGCGCGGTGCTAACGGTGGTTTGGCCATGCCGACCGCGCGCCGCGCCTCCGTACTGCGGCTCGATCCCCCGCCCGGTCCGCCCTCCGCCGCTTCCTCTCCAGCGTCCCCGCGCGCGACGCCCCGGCCCGTCGACGCGCTCGATCACCACTTCGCGCTGGAGGTGCCGCGCGTGTTCTCCGAGGCGGAGCGCGCCGCGCTCGTCGCAGGGGTCCGCGCAGCCCAGGCCGAGTGGACTGCCGACTTCGGAGGCGAGCAGTTCTCGCTGGGGCGCGCCTTCTACACGCACCTGGAGCAGGGGCGCTCCCGGGTCTATTTCGCCGATGCGGCGGCCTCCGACGCCCGCGTCGAGCGCCACCTCCCCGGGCTCCAGCGCCGGATGCGCGAGCTCGTCGCGGCGCTCACCGGCGGGCTGGCGCAGCCCCGGCGCGGGTTCTGCGGGCCCGGCGTCCATATCTTCCCTGCGGGGGAGAAGGTCGCGCGTGAAGGCGGCGTGGTGCACTTCGATACGGAGGGGCTCTCCGACTACCACCTTGCCCGCCGGCTCCGTGCGATCACGGTCGTCGTGATGCTGGAGCTCCCGGACGCGGACGGCGGGCTGAAGCTCTGGGACGTCCTCTACGATGGGCGAGACGACCCGCGCGACGAGGCGCTGTCCGCGCGGAGCCTCGTCGCCGGCTACAGCCCTGGCGGCGCGCTGGTCATCGACAGCTACCGCCTGCACCAGATACAGCCGTTCCCGGGCGACCGGGATCGCATCTCCGCGACGGTGCACGCCGCCGAGATCGACAGCGGCCGCTGGGAGACATGGTTCTAGGCCAGTCGGCGCGCGACGGCACGCTGTTCAAGCAGCCTTCTTGAACGGGCGGGACGTGGGCAGCGACTCGTAACATCCATGAAGTGAGCGGGGCGCGACCAGGCCTGAAGGATTGATTGCACGCTCGGCTGATCGCCCCGAGGGCTGTTTGAATCAGCCTTCGCGCCTACGCCGGTGGCCGGCCGTCCCCGGCAAACGCAGGGGCGATGGCGGCGGCCCCGAGCCACTCCCGCGCGAGCTCCAAGGTCTGCGCATTCTCGGAGACGTTCTGGAGGAAACCGTCGCGACGACGGAGATCGTCGATCCGCGCCGCGGTCGCGAGCAGGCGCTCGCGCGCGTCCGCGATGGCGGCGCGCGCCGATGGTTGGTCGCCGATCGCCTCGAGCGCCCGAGCGTACACGAGACGGGCGAGCTCCTCGCCCTCCTCGACCCTGCCGAGGGAGGCGAGCAGCGCCATCGCCTCACGCGCCTCGGCGAGCGCCTCGGACGGCCTCCCGCGCGCGTGGAGCGCGGGCACGCCCGCTGACGCTCACCCGTCGAGGAACCGCTCCAGCACCGGCACGAGCAGGGCGGGCGCGAGGTCGTGGGTGGCGCCCTCGATCGTGACCGCCCGTCCGCCGGGCAGCTGCGCGGCGAGCGTCTCGGCGACCCGGCGCATGACCGGCGCGCCCGCGCCGCCGGCGATCGCCAGCGTCGGCTGACGGACCTCCGCGAGCGCGGCGGTGATGTGCCCGTCGGCGACGATCGTCGCGTCGTAGACCAGGGTGTGCGCCATCGCCTCCAGCGCGGGGCGGAAGGGGGCGTGCCTGAGCTGGGCTACAACCTCGTCGGGGATCCCGACCATGCGCCGCTGGAAGTACTCCACGGCGTCCGCGGGGCATTCTTCTGATCAGAGGATCGGCGTCAAACGGAATCTAGGCGAGCACACTACACTGGCCAGGGGTCGTACCCTCCAGAGCGTGCGCCAGCGCCATCACCTCCATCACACCGCACGCGGTACACCGGCGAGCGGGGCCGGAGAACGGACGGATCAAGAGCTCGACCATACCGCTGCACAGCCGCGGTCTTCGGTCGACGGCGCCCGCGCGACAAGGGCGGGCCGCGCCGCGCCTCACGATTCTGCAGTGCCGCGACCACGCGCTGCTTGGACGCCCGCGTTCAACGAGCGACGGCCCGGCCCGAAGCGCTTGACCACGCGGACATCGATGGCCCCGAACTCGCCGGCGTCCACCTCGATTCCCGCGCGCGGAGCGGTCGCGGACCTCGACCCTGCGGCCTGTCTGCTCGAGCGCCATGTAGCGCGCCGTCGGCGCCCCGCGCACCTGCGGCCGCTCCGGAGCGAGAAACGCAGGCTTCCTGTCTGCTCCGGCGCCATGTACGACGCCAGCGCGATCGCGAGCTCGCCGGCGCCCTCTTCGACGCCGCGGCCGCTTCGCGGTCGACAGGGGCCGCGGCGCCGAGCCCGCGCTCGAGGAGCTCGCCGGCGACATGGCCGAGCTCGATTGATAACGATTATTACGTTGCTGAGCTCGCTTGCCGGCCCGGGTACCGGGTACCGGGCACGCGCCGAACACCGGTGTTCGGCGCGAAAGCCAAACTGTTTTCTACGGCGGACGCCGACAGGCGTCAGGAAGCAGGGAGCTAATGAGGGCAATTCCGCCTTGATGAGCGCTTCGGGTGGAGGGAGAATCGTCAACCACAACCCATGCTGAACGGAGCGTCGCCGTGAACCCGTTACCCCCTGGACCGAAATCGATCGACCCTGTGGCGTTCCTGCGCGTCCTGGTCGCCCCGCTGCCGGTTTTTCAAAATATGGTCGCGGAGTACGGCGATACGTTCCGCGCCCCGACCCTGAACGGTCCGTTCAACATCACGTGCGATCCGGACGCGATCCGCACCATCTATACCGCAGATCCGGACAGCTTCGACGCCTTCGGCGCCGGCGTCGCCGAGCCCGTCTTCGGGACGACCTCGATCGTCGTGTCGTCCGGGGCGCGTCACAAGCGCGATCGGAAGCTCCTCACGCCGCCGTTCAACGCCACTTCGATCCGCGCCTACAGCGCGACCATCGCCGAGATCGCTGCTCAGGAGGCCGCGCGCTGGACCCCTGGGCGCTCTTTCTCGATGCTGGAAGCGACGCAGAGCATCGCGCTCGACATCATCGTGCGCGTCGTGTTCGGCGTCGAAGGGCGCGAGCGAATCCGGATCGCGCGTGAGGCGGTCCTCCGGTTCGCCGACTCGCTGAGCCCCCTCATCTTCGTCTTCCCCTTTCTCCGGCGGGACTTCGGCGGCCTCGGCCCGTGGGCGAAGAACCGCCGCGCGCTCGCGGCCCTGAACGCGGTCATGGCCGACGAGATCCGAGCGCGGCGCGAGACCTACGAGTCGCGGAACGACATCCTGAGCCTGATGATGCGCGCTCGCTACGATGACGGCTCCGCCATGACCGAGGTCGAGCTCATCGACCAGCTCCGCGGGCTCCTCTTCGCCGGTCACGAGACGACCGCCGTCTCCCTCGCCTGGACGCTTTACTGGCTCCACCGCGAGCCTTCGACGCTCGAGCGCGTGCTCGCGGAGATCGACGCGCTCGGCCCACATCCGGATCCGAACGAGTATACCTCCCTCCCCTATCTCGAGGCCGCCTGTCTGGAAGGGCTCCGCATCCATCCGCCTGTGATCGACGTCGGGCGCGTTCCGCGCAGCCCGTTCGAGCTCGCGAGGTACACGATCCCGGCCGGCGAGGGCATCTGTCCGTCACCGTTGCTCCTCCATCACCGCGAGGACATTTATCCCGAGCCATCGCGCTTCCGGCCATCGCGTTTCCTCGATCGAAAATTCTCGCCCTTCGAATACATCCCTTTCGGCGGCGGCGGGCGCCGGTGTCTGGGCGCGGCGTTCGCGATGGCTGAAATGAAGATCGTTCTCGGCACCTTGCTCGCCGGTCATCGCTTCCGGCTCGCGAGCGACACGCCCGTCGCCTACGTGCGCCGGTCCATCACCATGGGGCCGAGGGGCAGCATCCCGATGATCTACGGCGGCAAGCGCGCCGTGCCTCCGGCGGCGGGACAGCCGCGAAGCAGCTGAGCGGCCTTGCCACCTGGGGCCCCACAGGCCGAGGGTGCGCTTTCATGCAATCGACGAAGGCCGGGGAAGCTGACCCCTCCGGTCTCACGGCCGCCACCCGGCCATGGCGGAGGCCGAGGACCGCCGAGGCCAGCCCTCTTGCCGCGACTTTTCGCGGCGGCGTTGGCGGGACCCCAGCCTGCACAAGGACAGCACGCGGCCTTCCCAGAGCTTCGGAAAGACGTCGCGCACCTCGGGGCGCGCCGCGGCCAGGACGAAGAGCGGCCGCTCCTCCAGCGTGCGCAACGCCACGTCGAGGAGCTGCACCGTCGGCCGATCTCCCCAGTGCAGATCCTCCAGCAGGACGAGCACCGGCGCCTTCGCGCAGGCCGCGCCGAGGAAGTCGAGGAACGCCTCGCGCACCTGGTCCGCCATGAGCGGGGCGTCACGCCGCGCGGATCGCAGCGCGAGGCTGTCCTCGTCCGGGAAGGGTGCGCCCACGATCTCGCCCAGGAACTCCGCAACGCGCCGCCGCTCGCCCGGGGCGATCCACGCCGCCACCTGCGCCAGCAGCTTCTCCCGCCGGATCTCCGGCGGCTCGCACTCGTGGATGCCGCACGCGCTCCGCAGCGCCTGGCCGAGCATCTCGAGGGGAGCGCCTGTGCGCAGCGTGTCGCCGCGCGCGATCCAGATCGACACCGGCTCGTCCCGCGCCCTGAGCTCCTGCAGAAGCTCGTTGGCCAGCCGCGACTTGCCCATGCCCGGCGGCGCCACGACCAGCGCCGCCTGCGGGGTCGCCTCTTCCACGGTCTCGGCGAGCAGCGCCCGCAGCATGCCGAGCTCGCGCTCGCGCCCCACGCACGGCGTGGCCTTGCCCAGGAGCAGGCGTGTGCCCTCGGCGACCGCACGCTCTCCATGCAACACGAAGACCCCATCGCCCTCGCGCACATCGAAGCGCGCGTCGAGCAGCCCCGCGACCACCTCGTCGAGCAGCACCGCGCCCGCCGCGCGGGACCGGGGTGTAAAGGCCGGGTCGGCCGGCGGGCGGGTGTCTCGCCCTTCAATGCCTCGTGGACCTCCTCGGCGCGGTATCCCTCGGTTTACACGATCTTGCGCAGATAATGGAACTTGGGATCCGTCAGATCGTCGGCCGTCAGCGCCCACCCCTCGTCCCGCGGGATCAGGTAGAGGACATCCGATTTGACGCTGGCGAAGCTCACGTGACCGAGGTTCTGGAGGATGTGGCCAAACACGTCGCGGCGCCACAGGCGATCCTTGGGAATGTCGCAGACCGTGCGGAGCATCCGATCCGTGGGTGAGCCCTGGATCAGCAGGAACGCCATCGTGAAGGTCAGGTAGCGGGGCTGGCCGCGGTACGGGTCCGGCGTCCCCGATGGCCCCTTGCGCGCGCCCTCCTCCGTGATCATGCCGCGGGACCACATGCCGTAATCGTTGAGCGCCCGGGAGTCGTCGTCGAAGTAGTCCCAGCACCCCTTCTCGATGGCGTGCAGATTGGACAGCAGCGCCATCTGCGCGCGGCGGTACTGGTACCACTTGTATTGCAGGCTCATCTTCTCGAACTGGACCTGGACGGCATCGTGCAGCGTGCGCTGCAGCGTGCTCCCGGGGTCCATGCGCGCGCACACCTCCATCGCGAAGATCGAGTGCTCCACGGTCAGCCTCCGTATCCGCCCGAAGCCCGGTTCCACGAGCCGCTCCGGCTGAGGGCCGCGCCGAGGATCACGCCGGTGCCGAGCGCCACGACGACTGGCACCGTCCCGAAGCCGTCCGGGATCGGCGACACCCCGCTCGACGCGGTGCCGCTCGAGAACGGCGTCGCGCGCTGCGTCGGCACGTACGATTTGCCCGGCCTCGGCGCGCTCGGCTCGACCGGCGCCGGGCGAGGGGGCGGCCCCCACGGATAATCCATCCAGAACCAGCCGTGCGACGCGGCGCGGCCGCCGTAGTAGTAGGGAGGCCAGTCCTCGGTCTCGTTCGCGGGCTTCGACTCCGCCGCGTCGGCGGCGAAGACGCTCGCGGCCATCAACGCGACGTCGAGGCGGCGCGACCGGAACGCAACGAAGTCGTCGTTGAGGTCGTCGGACTCGGTCGTGTCCCTCTCCGTGGGCACGATGACCAGCACATGGCGAACTCCCCTGTCCCAGAGCGCATCGGCGGACGGCAGCCTCGCGACATGCCGGTTGTCGAACTGCGCCGCGTCGTCCGAATAGGGCGAGAGCCGCTGCCGATCGAGGACGAGCATCGTCGCGCGGGGGCCGGGAACCGAGCGGGCGAAGAGCGGCTGGTAGTACGCCGCCGCGGCGAGCGTCAGGTGCGCCTTGACGACGCCCCGCGGGTGCGGCCAGTTGTCGAACGTGAACACCGGGTCGAACGCCTCCGCCGCGCCGGCGGCAAAGGCGACCGACTCGGGGCCATCGAGATCCACGATGACCGCGATGTCGCGGCGGAGGCCGCTGTCCGTCCGGGCGGCGAGGAGCAGCGACGCCAGCGCCTTGCCGCTCCGGTAGGCCCGGTCCATCGCAGGCGTGAAGATCGGCCGGAGCACGTCGCCGAGCGGCGTGATGGGCGCCGGATCCCCCTCGGCGACGAGCGTTGGCACGGCCGACGGCGACTCGAACAGCGCGGGCACGTAGTAGGCGCGCGCGCCCTCGTCCGCCGGCCTGAGGTCGGTGGACATCCTCGCGAGCGCGGCCCGGTCGAACGGCTTCTTCGACTCGCCGTCGAACGTCACGCTCTCCTGCGCGGCGCCGAAGCTCCAGCCGAACGTCCGCTGCATGTCGAGCGCCCGCTTCCTCTGCACCGCGGTCTCGTCGTCCGAGCACCCGTCGGCGGCCACGGCGATCGCGGCGGCCACCCCGACGAGCCCGACCGCGCCGAGCGCGGCCAGGATCGCGTTCCGCCGCGACGCGTCCTTCGGCGCGTCGGCCAGGCCCTTGTGCCACCAGCGCGCCCCGACGATCCCGGGCTTGTCGAGCACCTCGGCGCGCTCGAACGGCTCGTCCAGCCGGCTCACGCCGCGGCCTCCCCGGCGCCCTGCGGCGCACGCCCGGTCGGCGCCGTTGGCGCGGCCCCGGCCGCCCTGGCGTGGTCGCGCCGGAGCGCCTCGATGAACTCCGGCGTGAAGGTGCCGTCGATGCGCACCGAGTACCTGAAGTACGGGTCCGCCTCGACGCCGTGGTAATCGTGATCGTTGAACCAGTAGGCCCGGCCGGCGACCGCCGTCTTCCGCCGCGCCCGCTCGTCCCACAGGAACAGCCGCTTGTTGCCCGCGGGACAGAGCGTGATGAAGTGGTCGGGCTCGATGTCCGGCGCTCTCCCCTCCCCGTCGTGGTGCACCGTGCCGTGATCGTTGGCCTCGAGACCCATGATGTTGCAGCGCCCTATCGACGAGAACGGCAGGCGCTTCACGTAGGCGATCGTCCTCGGGAAGAACGATCGCGCCAGCCGGGTGAAGTCCTTGCCTTCACTCCGGCTCTTGTCGCTCCAGGTTCGGTTCGGGATGAGCTCGACATAGACCTTCCAGGGGAAGTACACCCCATGGCGGAACTTGAGCCACAGCATCTGCCGCCGCGAGAGCGGGATCTCTCGCTCCTCACCGAACTCGAGCGCGGCGCGCGCGGAACGATCGATCGACGATGGGTCGTCCGAGAGGCGCTGGAACGTGGCGAACTCCTCGTCGCCGAGGCCGCGGATCACCTCGCCGTAGTCGGCGAACGCCTCGCCCAGGCGCGACGGCGGCATGATGCCCATCGTGCGGTGGCTGCCGCCGGTGTAATCGATCGGCACCTGCGTGAGCCCGAGGCAGATCTCCTCGTGGATCTCGTCGAGCGGGGCGAGGTCGAGGTACGGCTCGAGATCGATATAGGGTCGCGCGAAGATGCCCTGGATGCCGGAGTCACAAGGAGGTTCGACCATGGGTCCGCCGCCGGAGCCGGGCGTCACCGCCCCGCAGGCCTACCCATATCACAAAGCGCACGGCGCCCCGCAAAAGCCCGAAACCCGACTGCGCATCGCGGCGGCGTGACGCGAGACCTTGGGCTTGTGAGGGCGCGGCGCGTTCTGTAGCGTGCGTCCCATGGGTCTGTCCTACGTCATGGGGTTCGGGCTGGGCACCACGCTCGCTCTGCTCGCCCTGCTGCGCATCGGGCAGAGGGTCTTCTCACCGGCGCACACGGTCGCCCGCGATCTCACCGAGAGCAACGCCGCCCGCCGGCTGCTCACGGTGGGCCAGGTCCTCGCGGTGTTCCTCGTCGCCGCCAACGCCGTGAAGAACTGCCTCGAGGGCGAGGGCTTCGCGCGCGACCTCCTCTGGGTGAGCGCGTTCGCCGTCGTGGGCCTGCTCCTCGTGCTCGCGACCGGCCACCTCGGGATCCGCCTTCTGCTCAGGGCGCGGCTCCCGGCCGAGATCGAGCGGGGCAACGCGGCCGCAGGGCTCGCGGCGGGCGCGCACTACGTGGCGACCGGGCTCATCACCTCGCGCGCGATCGCGGGCAAGGATCTCGGCGATCTCGCGATCTCCCTCGGCTTCTTCCTCCTCGCGCAGATCACGCTGCACGTGTTCATCTCGCTCTTCCGGGCGCTCACCACGTACGATGACGCCGAGCAGATCCAGGGAGAGAACCTGGCCGCCGCGCTGAGCTACGCCGGCGCCTCGATCGCCGTGGCCATCATCATCGCGCGGGCGCTCGAGGGCGACTTCGAGGGTCTCTTCATCTCTCTGAAGGGCTATGGCGGCGTGCTGCTCTATCTGTTCGCCCTCTACCCTGTGCGGCAGCTCCTCGTGCAGAGCGTGCTGCTCGGCGCGCCGCTCGCGCTGCGCGGCGGCCGCCTCGACGCGGGCATCGCGGCCGACCGCAACGAGGGGCTCGGCGCGCTCGAGGCGGCGACCTACCTCGCGACATCGATCGCCATCGCGCGCCTCCTATGACCTCCGCTGACCGCGCCTACGACGCCTTCGCCGCGAAGATCGTCGACACGGGCCTCATCACCGACCCCTGGTTCGACGGGGCCCCGCGCTTCCGCGAGGAGCCGGTGTTCGTCACCGCCGCCGAGCAGCGCGCCCTGTACCGCGCCGCCGAGGAGGTCGCGGCGGTCTACAACGAGCTTTGCCTGATCGTCGCGGACGAGCCGTCGCTGCTCGACGACTTCTTCTGTCTGACGCCCTGCCAGAAGGCGATGTGGCTCTCGTCACAGCCGCTGTGGCACGGCATCGCGCGCGCCGACGTCTTCCTGACGGACGAGGGCCCCGCGATCGCCGAGCTGAACTGCGACACGCCGACGGGCGAGGCGGAGGCGGTCGTGCTGAGCGCGCTCGCGGCCCCGGACCACCCGGGCGCGCGCGACCCCAACGGCGAGCTCGGCGCCCGGTTCTGCGCGATGGTGGACGAGGTCGCACGCGCGCTCCTCGGAGAGGCCGCGACGCGGCGCCTCGGCCTCGTTTATCCGACGGAGTTCACCGAGGACCTCTCGGTCATCCGCCTCTACAGGCGCTGGCTCACGGAGCGAGGGTATTCCGTGCTCCTCGGCTCGCCGTACAACCTCGGCCACGACGATCGCGGCCTGTCGCTCTTCGACGCCCCCTTCTCGGTCCTGCTGCGCCATTACAAGACGGATTGGTGGGGAGAGCGATCGAGCGTGTGGACCGACGAGCAGATCCCCGACGCCGAGCCGCTCGCCGGCCCGCTCGGCGCCGTGCTGTCCGCCGCGGCCGACGGGCGCGCGGCGATCCTGAACCCGCTCGGCGCCGTGCTGCCGCAGAACAAGCGCTCGATGGCGTTCATGTGGGAGCACCTCCATCGCTTCTCGCCGCACGCGCAGTCGGTGATCCAGCGTCACGTCCCGGTGACGTCGCGGCTGGAGACGGTGCACCCCGAGCTGCTCCTCGCGCAGCGCGAGGAGTGGGTCCTGAAGAGCGATTACGGCGCCGAGGGAGAAGAGGTGATCCTCGGGCGCCACACCCCCGACGACGTCTGGCGCGCGTCCCTGGCCAAGGCCCGGGAGGGGCGGTGGATCGCGCAGCGGTACTTCGCCGCCCTGGAGAACGCGCGGCGCGAGTCGGTCAACTACGGCATCTATCTAATCGCCGGCGAGGCGTGCGGCATCTACGCGCGCGTCCAGGCCGGGATGACGGACGCGGCAGCGCTGAGCGCGCCGGCGCTGGTGCGGTAGGAGCGTTCGCAGGCCGGACGCGCCCGCGGGCGGCTACTGCGCGGGTCGGGCCGGGGCATCCATGCTGCGCACCGCGCGGAACGCGTCGGCGGTGGCCTGCGTGTTCTGCGTCGTCACGATCTGGAGCCGGTCCCCCGTGCGCCGCGCCACGTGCACAAGGATGCCCTGCATGTCGGGCACGGGCTGGCCATCCGGGGTGATGACGCCCGTCAGCTCCCATGCCCAGCGGACGACAGCGAGCTCCGGCGTGACGAAGCGTGTCTCGACACGCACGCTGGCGAGGCGGCTCTTTGCAAAGACGGTCTTGTGAATGCCGACGTGATTCGCACGGATCTCTTCCCGCCCATGCCACCACATCCCGAAGATGTTCACGAAATCGGCGTCCTCCGCTTGAAGCGCGGCGAACGCATCCATGTCGTGCCGGTTCCAGGCGTCGTTGAAGGCGGCGACGAGCTGCTCTCCCAGCGCCCCCTGCTCGCGTGCGTCGGGCGCCGCCGCCGCGCTGGCCGGCGCTGGCGCCGCCGGCGCAACGGGCTGGGGCGTCGCGGGGGCACACGCGAGGACAACGAGCGGCAGCGCGACCATGGCGAGGGCTCTATGCATGGGGCGCCACTTACTGCGAACCGGCGCGGGACGTCAACCGGCGCCGCGCTCGATCGGGCTTCGGGTCGACCCGCTGGCTCCGAGGGCGGTAGAGCTGCCTCGATCACGTGGAACAGGCGTTGACCCGCTCGCACCGTCATCGAGGATCAGCGCTCGGCCGGATCGCATGTTGCCAGGACGACCGCGGATAGGTACGCTCGGGTGTCCGCTGGGTCCGCTGCGCACAATGCCCGGCGGCGCTGGAGGCGATGAACGGCGCTTGCGCTCACAGCATCCTGGAGGAGCTCGCGTTCACTGCGCGCCGCCAACTCAGCGTGACCTCATGATGCTTGAGGGCCAAGGTCGAATATCCGGTATCACGGTCGCGTACCAGGATGTCTGAGGAACGCGCCCCAGGTTGACATTCCCATGACCAGGGCGCGACGGCCCGGCGACCCGACCCAGGTTGACGGATGAGGAGAGAGATGCATCGATTTGTCTTCAGAACGTGCGGATACGTGGCCACGATGTGCCTGCTCGCGCTCGTGGCTTGCGGTGACGACGAGGCCTCCGACGAGACGTCCACGTCGACATCGGGGAGCGGGGGCGCCGGCGCTTCAGGCTCGGCGGCCTCGACAGGCTCGAGCGGCACGAGCGGGTCAGGTGATGGAGGCGGGGGCGCCGGCGCGACGGGCTGTCCAGAGCTCGCTGGCCGCGTCCCCATGCCGGAGCTCGGTCCGTGGATGTATGGGCCTCATCCCGGACCGTGCGCCCAGACGGACACGGAGATGGACACGGGAGTCGAGACGTCGATCGTCTACGAATACGACGGCCAGCATGTCATCGGAGCGATCGAGACGCGGGGCAGCGATACCCACACACACACCTTCGACTACGAGGGCGGTCGAATGATCCGCATGACCCGGACCGGCGCGGCCGACACCCGTGTCCTGGAAATCGACTACGACGACGACGCGCGGGCGATCACCTTCGGCAACGACGATTACTTCGTCCGATACGATCACGATGACCAGGGGCGCCCCGCTCAGCTGACGTTCGACCGCTTCACGGATGATCTGCCGACCATCACGACGGAGATCGTCTACGATGGTTGTCGTCTCGTCCGCCGGGAGCAGGGGGTGAGCCCGCTCGACGGCACGCCCAGCCCATCGATCCCGGCCTTTACCTACGTCTTCGACGGCGATCTGCTGGTCGAGCGTACCGGGGAGACGTTGCACACGGTTTACGACTACAGCTGCTGGTGATCAACCCGGCGGATTCGCCGGCGCGTGGCCCCCGAGCGCGCGCACGTCGTCCGCCGTATCGACGTCGATCGCTCCGCCCGCCCAGTCGATCGCCGCGACATCCTCGGCGCGCAGAAGGCGGCCGGCGCCCTGGTCGCCCTGGAGGCGCGAGAGCGCGTCCCAGCGAGATCGATCGAACACCGCCGGCGCGCCCACGACGCCGCTGAACCGCGACGCGGCGATCGGCGCGCCCGAGAGCCAGGCCTGCCGCAGCGCGGTGAGGTGCTCGACCGTGAGCAGGGGCTGGTCCGCGAGCGCGATCAAGAGCGCGTCGGCCTTCGAGGCCTCCGCCCACCGGACCGCGGCGCGGACCGAGGAGGCGATGCCCTCTTCCCACCCATCGTTCGCGATGTGCGCGACCTCCAGATCGCCGAGCGCGCGCGCGACCGCGCCGGCGCTCGCGCCGAGCACGACGCCGACCGGTCCGGATCGGGCCTCGACGCACGTGGTCGCCACGCGCCGGACCAGCGGCGCTCCGTCGAGCTCGACGAGCTGCTTGGGGCGACCGAGGCGACGTGAGCCGCCGGCGGCGAGCACGACCAGCGCCACGCGCGCATGCAGGGGTCGGGCGCGGGCGCGGAGCTTTCCCCCCTGCGCCCGGCGCGCGACGGCCTGGAGCTCGCCCACGATCGAGAGCGCGATCTGCTCGGGCGTCTCGGCGCCGAGATCGAGCCCTATCGGCGCGTGGATCCGCGGATCGTCGCCGGGGTGGCCGATCTCGGCGAGCAGATCGCGCGTGCGGCGCGCGGGCCCGAGCACGCCGATGTAGCGGGCGCGCGACGCGAGGGCGACCGCGAGCGCGTCGCGATCCGGCGTGAGCTGATGGTGCATGATCACGACGTATGGCTCAGCCGCGGCGTCGATGAGCGCGCGGAGACGATCCGCCGCGCCGCCGGTCGAGACGACGCGATCCGCGGCGCGGAACCGGGACGCCTGCCGGATCGTGGGACCGGCGACCGTGACCCGGAACCCGACGGACGTCGCGAGCGAGACGATGGACACCGCGTCGTGACCGCCCCCGAGCACGAAGAGCTGCGGCGACGGCGCGATCTTCTCGACGAGCACGGTGATCCCGAGCCCGTCGAGCTCCACGACGCCGGCCGGCCCCCGCGCCGCGGCCTCGATCGCGGAGCGCGCGGCCGGATCGGTCACCGGGTGCGCGAGCGCGCACGGCGGACCGAACGCGAGGCGCGCGCCGACCCGGACCGCGCCGGCCGTCGAGAGGATCACCGTGACCAGCGTGCCGGTGGTCTCCTCGGCGAAGCAGGCCGCGGCGAACGCGAGCGCGTCGTGCGTCGCTCCGGCCGCGACGTGCTCGAGCAGGACATCGACGACGCCGTTGCAGCCGAGCCCCACACCCCACGTCTCTCCGTCTTCGGTTGTCGAGTCGTAAGTGACCACCACGGCGCCATCGCGGCAGCGGTGCTCTCCGCGGAGCATCACGTCGCCCTCGAGGCAGCCGCCGCTCACACACCCGGATACCCAGCGATCGCCGGCGACGAGCATCCGCGCCCCCGGACGCCGGTACGACGACCCCGACACCCGCACGACGGTCGCGAGGAGAAACGGGGACCGCTCTGCTACCAATGTCGCCGCTTCGCGCACGATCCGCTCAAGCTCGTTCATGCGCTCGGCATCATTCACCCTTCATGAGGCCCCCGCCAGGGCGTTCGCCGTCGCTGGCGACGACCGGACCCTCTCCACGCCGCCCGGCCGCTCGCCGTCGGGCGTTGCGTTACAGGACGCCGGCGAGCCGCTGGCCGATGGTGAAGAAATGATAAGGACATGCGCAGTCGCTTGACGGCGCGCCAGCTCAAAAGTATGGCCTGGACGGCCATGAAGCTCGATGTCAACGGCGTTGTTCGTGACGTGGATGCCAGTCCGGAGATGCCCCTGCTCTGGGTGCTCCGTGATCTACTGGGATTGACCGGCACCAAATACGGCTGTGGCATGGCCCAGTGCGGCGCCTGCACGGTCCACCTCGACGGCAAACCTGCGCGCTCGTGCGTCCTGCCGGTGTCGAGCGTCGGGACGCGCAAGGTGACGACGATCGAGGGCCTGTCTCCCGACGGGTCGCACGTGGTGCAGCAGGCGTGGGCGCAGGCCGACGTCGTCCAGTGCGGGTACTGCCAGTCCGGGCAGATCATGACCGCGGTCGCCTTGCTCGAACAGAAGCCTGATCCGAGCGACGCCGACATCGACGCTGCGCTGTCCGGAAACGTGTGTCGGTGCGGGACGTACGTTCGTGTCCGCGAGGCGGTGATCCTCGCGTCGAGGCTCAAGCGAGGTGGCAAGTGACCGTCTCCCGGCGTGACTTCTTGCAAGCGACCGCGGGCTCGGCGGCCGGGCTCCTGATCAGCTTCTACGTCCCGCAGGGGGTCCGCGCCGCGCCGAAGGCTGCGCAGCCGCCCCCGCTCTCGCCGAACGCGTTCGTTCGCGTCGGCACCGACGAGTCCGTGACCGTGGTGCTCGCGCACTCCGAGATGGGCCAGGGCATCTGGACCGGGCTCGCGATGCTGATCGCCGAGGAGCTCGAGTGCGACTGGTCGAAGGTGCGGTCGGAGCACGCGCCGGCGGCGCCGGTCTACGGCCATCCGGCGTTGCAGTTCCAGATGACCGGGGGGTCGTCGACGACGAACGGCGAGTTCGAGCGGTATCGCACCGTCGGCGCGATGGCGAAGGACATGCTGCTGCGCGCGGCGGCCGCCCGGTGGAAGGTCGCGCCCGCGGCGTGCACCGCCGCGAACGGCGTCGTCACCCACGGCAAGGACAAGCTGACCTATGGCCAGCTCGCCGAGGAGGCGATGAAGCTGGCCCCGCCGGCCAAGGTGAAGCTGAAGGACCCCAAGGACTGGAAGCTGATCGGCACCCTCGTGCGCCGCATCGACACGCCGGAGAAGGTCACGGGCAAGGCGCAGTTCGGGCTCGACGTGCACTTCCCCGGGCTCCGCACCGCCGTGGTGCTCCGCCCGCCGGCGTTCGGCGCCAAGCTCGTCAAGTTCGACGCCGCCGACGCCCTCAAGGTGCCCGGCGTCGAGAAGGTCGTCCCCACCGCGAACGGCGTCGCCGTCGTCGCCGCGCATTTCTGGGCCGCCAAGCTCGGGCGCGACGCGCTCCGCGCCGAGTGGGCGCAGCCCGAGGGCGGCGGGGTCGACAGCGCCAAGCTGCTCGCCGAGTTCCACGCGCAGGCGCGGACGCCCGGCGTCGTCGCCGCCAGCGTCGGCAAGGTGGAAGACGCGCTCGCCGCCGCCAAATCGCGGCTCGAGGCGGAGTACGACGTGCCCTACCTCGCGCACGCGCCGATGGAGCCGCTCAACTGTACGGTCAAGATCGACGGCGATCGCTGCGAGATCTGGACCGGCACGCAGTTCCAGACCGGCGACCAGATGGCCGCGGCGAAGATCCTCGGCACGACGCCCGACAAGGTCCAGATCCACACGACGTTCCTCGGCGGCGGCTTCGGGCGACGCGCCAGCCCCGCGGCAGATTTCGTCGGCGAGGCCGTGATCGTCGCGAAGGCCGCCGGCGTGCCGGTGAAGGTCGTGTGGACGCGCGAGGACGACATGCGCGGCGGCTTTTACCGCCCCGCCTTCGTCCACCGGATCCAGGTCGGCGTCGACGCGCGCGGCGTGCCGACGGCGTGGGATCAGGTGGTCGTGGGCCAGTCGATCGTCGCCGGCACGCCGCTCGAGTCGTTCGTCACGAAGAACGGCGTGGACCTCACCTCGGTGGAAGGGATCGCCGAGTCGCCCTATGTCGAGCGGACGCCCGCGCTCCGCGTGTCGCTGCACTCGCCGAGGACGCCGGTCACCGTGCTGTGGTGGCGCTCGGTCGGCAACACCCACACGGCCTTCGCGGTGGAGAGCATGGTCGACGAGCTGGCGCACGCCGCAGGGCAGGATCCGCTCGCGTACCGCCTCGATCTGCTCAAGGACAAGCCGCGGCACGCGAACGCGCTGAAGGTCGCCGCCGAGAAGGCCGGCTGGGGCACCGCGCCCGCGCCGGGACGGGCGCGGGGGCTCGCGATGCACGAGTCGTTCGGCTCCATCATCGCCGAGGTCGCCGAGGTCTCGATCGAGAAGGGGCGCATCCGCGTCCACTCGGTCACCTGCAGCGTCGATTGCGGCACGGCGGTGAACCCGCTCGGCATCGAGGCGCAGATCCAGGGCAGCGTCGCTTTCGGCCTCACGGCTGCGCTCTACGGCAAGATCAACATCGCCGAGGGGAAGGTCCAGGAAAGCAACTTCCACGACTATCCCATGCTCCGGATGTTCGACATGCCGCGCATCGCCGTCCATCTCATCCCGAGCAAGGCCAAGATGGGCGGCATCGGGGAGCCTGCCACCGCGCCGATCGCGCCTGCCGTGGCGAACGCAGTGTTCGCGCTGACCAAGCAGCGGCTGCGCTCCCTTCCGTTTCGCCTCGCCTAGGAACTGACCATGATCCGATCCTCTCTTGTCCTCGCCTCTCTCCTCGCCGCGTGCGGGGGACAGACGCCCGGGGCCTCGCAGGCGCCCTCGCCGTCGCCGGTCAGCCGCGAGACCGCACTCGCTGCGTTCGAGACCGTGCGCGGCGTCCTCCAGCACCCTCGCTGCCAGAACTGTCACCCCGCCGGCGACGTGCCGCTCCAGGGCGACGAGGGCCGCCTGCACACGCAGTTCGTGCTCCGCGGCCCCAAGGGCCACGGCATGCCAGGCGCGGAGTGCACGACGTGCCACGGGCCGACCAACCCGCCGAACAGCTTTGGCGTGCACGTGCCGCCGGGCGTCTCGAAGGGCTGGCACATGCCGCCGCCCGAGATGCCGATGGTGTTCGTCGGTGTCGCGCCGGGCGCCCTGTGCGAGCAGATCAAGGATCCGAAGCGCAATGGCGGCAAGGACATGGCGGCGTTGCGCGTCCACCTCGACGATCCCCTCGTGACCTGGGGCTGGAACCCTGGCGCTGGCCGCACGCCCATCCCGACGCCGCGCGCCGAGTTCGTCGCTGCATGGGAGACCTGGGCCCGCGCCGGCGCGCCCTGCCCGGGTGGATGATCGACGGTCACGCGCTTCGCCGTCGGGCAGCGCCTGCTCTATGATGCGGCGCATGGGGTCGTCTCCCGCCTCGGCATCGGGTCCGTGTCGGCGCGCCGGCGGCACGTCGTCGGCTCTCCTTCAGCTCTTCGTGCTCGCGGCGCTCGTCGGGTGCAGCGTCGAGGAGCGCCGCTTCGTCGGCGGGGGCGGCGGCGCCGGCGGGACAGGTGGCGCCGCCGCGGGCGAGGCGAGCAGCGACGCCGCATCGAGCAGCGGCGCCGCGTCGAGCAGCGGCGCCGCGTCGAGCAGCGACGCTGTGTCGAGCGCCGGTTCCGGCGGCAGCTGCACGGGGCCATCGGATTGCCCTGCCCCGGCAGAGCCCTGCCAGGTCCCGGCGTGCGTCGCCGGAAGGTGCGGCACAGCGCCGCTGCCC
Organism: Sorangium sp. So ce693; assembly: GCF_051521375.1. Taxonomy (NCBI): domain Bacteria; kingdom Pseudomonadati; phylum Myxococcota; order Polyangiales; family Polyangiaceae; genus Sorangium; species Sorangium sp. So ce693. Next base: position 5,099,345 of record NZ_CP150347.1, on the reverse strand, counting down.
GAAGGGACCGAGATCGCGCCGAAGGCGGACGACTGCCAGCGCCTCCTCTGCGATGGGCGCGGCGCTCAGGTCGCCGTCGCCGCCGATGAGCCGGAGGACGATCACAACCCGTGCACGTCGGACACCTGCGTGGGGACGACACCCAAGCACACGCCCCAGCCAGGGTCCTGCCCGGCGGGACGCTGCGACGACGCTGGCAACTGCGTGCCGGCCGAGTGCTCGCGTGACGCCGAGTGCGGCGCCTCGACGGAATGCCTCCGGTACACCTGCGATAACGGTCTCTGCGCGGCGCAGCCCGCGCCGGCGGGCACCTTCTGCAACTCCCTGCAAGATCAGTGCGACGGCGCCGGCAGGTGCATCGACTGCGTGAACAGCGGCGGGTGCGGAGAATGCTGCGTCTGCTCCGCGGCCGGCGTGTGCGTCCAGGCGTAAGTCGAACGCGGCGACGGCGAAGGCGGGCGGCGCCGCTACCGGTCGGCCGGGTCCTGGCAGTAGAAGGCCTTCAGCTGCTCGTAGAGCTCCGGGTGCTTCGCCCTGAGCTTCCGAGGCTTCTCGAAGAAGGCCTCGGTGACGACAGCGAAGAACTCGGCCGGGTTCGTCGCGCCGTACGGATCGATGACCGTGCGCTTGAGGGTCGCCTCGTCGCGGAGGAGGCGCTCGTACTCGCGGCCGAGGATGCGCGCCCACGCCGCGTACATCGAGCGCTCGGGCAGCTCGGGCGCGCCGTCGGCGGGGCCTTCTTCCTGGTCGAGCTGGTGCGCGAACTCGTGGAGCACGAGGTTGTGACCGTCGCTCATGTCCGCCGCGCCCGCGAGCACGCCGTCCCACGCGAGCACGACCGAACCCCGCGACCACGACTCTCCGAGCCGCGCGCGATCGCCCTCGACGACGATGCCCCCCTCCCGCACCTCCCGGCCGCGGGCCACGTAGGTGCTCGGGTAAACGAGCACGACCTCGAGCTCAGGGTAGTAGTCGGTCTCGCGGTGCAAGAGGAGGAGGCACGCCTGGGCCGCCACCGTGACCCGGATCTCGTCGGTGATCTCCAGGCCGCCGCACCCTTCGAACGGCTTCTCGTCCAGAAAGACCTGGATATGCCCGAGGAGCTCCTGCTGGTCCTCGGCCGGAAGGCGGCTGAAGCAGGGCACGTTCCGGTCGAGGATCTCGCGCCACGCGGGCGGAAAGGGCTCGCGGCGGACGGCGTCGCGCCGCCGCTTCCTGAGGAAGGCCAGCATCGACGACCACCTTACCCGCTCGCCTGGCGCCATCGGAAGAGCGGTGAGCGGCCCTCTCGGAGTGCCCGTACCGCAGCAGCGGACCACCACCGGCTGCTGCCATGGCAGCAACGAGGGGCCGCCGCGCAGCAGGCGTGCCGCCTGCGGCAGTTCGTCAGAGCCGGCTCTGCGCCTACGCCTACGCCTGCGCCGTCGCCTGCGCCGCGCCGGCCGCGCGTACGCCCGTCGCGGGCACGGCCTCCGGCGTCGATCCCGCCTGGGTCAAGCGCCGCTTCGCCTCGGCGACCACCTCGCTCGGCAGGGGGCCCTTCTTCGCGAACTCCAGGTTGTCGCGCAGGTGCTTCGGGTCCCGGGTCCCGACGATCGTGGTGCTGAGTCCCGGGTGCGACAGCGTGAAGCGCAGGGTGAACTCGATCCGGGTCTGGCCATCGAGCAGCTCGTCGAGCCTGGCTCGCTCCCACCGGTCCTGCATCGTGGTGCCCGGCAGCATGGTATTCGTGCGCTGCCAATCGGTGGGCGCGCCGCGCGCCACGCCGCCGCGGATGATCGTCCCGGCGCCGGCCTGGGCGGCCTTGCTGATCACCTCTTCATGCTCGCGCTGCAGCGCGGAGTACGGGATCTGGAAGGCGTCGAAGACGCCGAGCTCGATCTGCTCGACCAGGTTGGGCAGCGTGCCGGAGACGCCGAGGAAGCGCACCTTCCCCTCGCTCTTGAGCTTCAGCGCCTCTTCGAGGGCGCCGTCCTGCTCGAACTCCTGCCGGGTGAGGCTCCGGTGAAACTGCACCAGATCGAGGTGGTCCGTCTTCAGCAGGCGCAAGCTGTTCTCCACGCCGTGCCGGATGTTCTGCGCCGTGTGCACGTGCTCGCCCTGGGCTCCGCCGACCACACACCCGCATTTCGAAGCCAGGAAGTACTCGTGCCTGCGGTGCGAGAGGAAGCGCCCGATCCGCTCCTCGCTGCGACCGTAATCGATGGAGGTGTCGATGAAGTTGATCCCGGAGTCCAGCACGTCGTTCAGGATGCGCTCCGCCTCCTGATCCGAGAGCTCAGGGCCCCGCGGGGCGCCTCGCAGCTCCATGGCGCCGAAACCGAGGGTGGTGACGCGGACGCCGGTGCGTCCGAGCAGGCGAGTGGGCAAATCGGTCATGGTCTTCCTCCGAGAGCGAACACGAGCTGGTCGCGGCGGCTGGCTGCGCCGCTGAGCGAGGGATGTTTGTATTACGCGCCACACACAAGACGCGTGATTCGCGGCAGCGCTGGGCGCCCCGCAATCTGCATCTGCAGAGTCTGCAAACCGTGAGCCAAGGGCGGGCCAGGCGGAACGCCGCTTGACGCCGCCGCCCCTCGCAGAAACCCTGGCTCCTCCTCCGTGACCCCGCGCCCCGCGACCCAGCCGGCCACGGTCTTCGCGCAGGCGCTCGGCATCGCGGTCGTGACCGCGTCGCAGCGCGACGGCATGGCGCCGCCCGAGGTGTGCGCGCGCGTCGGCGTCGACCCTGCGGTGCTCGGCCGCCCCGACGCGCGGGTGACGCACGACGAGCTCTGCCGCGCGTGGGCCGCGCTCTCGGCTGCGGACGAGTCGTTCGGCGTGCGCGCCGCGGTGCTCGTCGACGCCGCGCCGCAGTCGCTCGTCGAGTACACGTTCGCGAGCGCGGGCGACGTGCGCGGCGCGGTGCGGGCGTTCCTGCGCTTCCAGCGGCTCATCCACGACGCCGCCGCGCACACGTTCGAGGAGGGGCCGGCCCACGTGACGTTCCGCTTCGCGCTCGCGCCGGGCCACACGGCCCCGAGCGCTGTGTGGGACTACCTCGCGGCGACCACCGTCCTGCGCTTCCGGCGCGCCGCGACGCCCCCCCGCGAGCCCACGGTCGTCCGCCTCGTGCGCCCGCCGCCCGCGGAGGACGCGCTCGCGCGCAGCGTCTTTCGCGCGCCCATCCGCTACGGCGAGCCGCGCGCCGAGGTCGAGTACCCGAGGGCGGTGCTCGACGCGCGGATGAGCACCACCGACCCGATGCTCTTCGCGCTCCTCGCCCAGCAGCTCGAGCGCGCGCTCGGCTTGCCCGCGGGCGAGCACCGCGTGCTCCCGCGCGCCGAGGAGGACGTGCTCGCGCGCGTGCGGCGCGAGCTGCGCACGGCGATCCCGCAGGGCGAGGCCACGCTCGACCGCGTCGCGGGCGCCGTCGGCCAGAGCGCGCGCAGCCTCCAGCGCCGCCTGTCCGAGCGCGGGACGAGCTTCCAGGCGATCGTCGACGACGCGCGGCGCGCGATGGCCGAGGAGCTCCTCGCGGCGCACCGCGCGACCGTGACCGAGGCGGCGTTCGCTGTCGGGTTCACGGACGTCGCCGCGTTCACCCGCGCGTTCAAGCGCTGGAACGGCGTGCCGCCCGGCGCGTGGTCCCGCCGCCGCTGATCTGCTCCGGCGTGGAAGCGGCGTCGAGCGGCGCCCGGCCGCGCCGGCCCCGAGCCACCGCGGCCGCCGACGTTCCCGCTCGGGACGCCCATGACGATGGACACGAGGGCGAATTTTTCCTGCCCCCCTACACAACGCTTCGGTAAGACCTTACACAGCCCGCCGTGGCGGCTGCCCGGCGCGAAGCGCCCCCATCGAGCGTCACGTCCTCGTGCTAGGATGCGCCCGCCCGCCAAGAAAGGTGCATGATGTGGCTCGATCGGGTCATCAAATCGCTTTTACCTCGTGAAGAGCACTTCTTCGACTTGCTCGAGCGGGGCGCCGACTGCGCCCTGCAGAGCGCCAACGTCCTCTCGGAGTGCTGCAGCGCCCGGAGCGCCAGCGAGAGGCAAGCCCTGGTCTCGCGCATCACCGACATCGAGCACGCGGCCGACGCGGTGATCCGCGACGTCTACGACGCTCTCAACAAGACGTTTGTCACGCCGCTCGATCGCTCCGACATCTACGCCCTCGCGACCGACCTCGAGAACGTCTCCGATCGCGTCCACTCCACGATGATGCGCGTCGTGGTCCACGCCATGGAGGATCTCCCGCCGGCGAGCCAGGAGCTCGCCGCCAAGATCCTGGAGGGGTGCAGCGAGATCCACAGCGCCGTCAAGCTGCTCCGGGGGATGAAGCGGGTCGCCGAGATCAACCGACATTGCAAGGCCATCGCCAAGCTCGAGCACGACGGCGATCAGATATTCCGCTCGGCGATCGTCGACCTCTTCAACACCGAGAAGGACGCTATCCACCTCATCAAGCACAAGGAGTTCCTCGAGGGGCTCGAAAACACGCTCGACGCCTGCGATGACGTCGCCAACGCGCTGGAGGCGCTGGTGATCAAGAACGCCTGAGGGGCGCGCCATGAACACTCTCCTCGTCACGCTGACCCTCGTGATCGTGGTCGCGCTCGTCTTCGATTACATCAACGGCTTCCACGACACGGCCAACGCCATTGCCACGGTGGTGAGCACCGGTGTCCTCCCCATCCGCACCGCCGTGATGCTCGCGGCGCTGTTCAACTTCGGGGGCGCGCTCACCGGCACGGCGGTGGCGAGCACCATCGGGAAAGGGCTCATCGTCCCTTCCGCGGTGACCCAGGTGGTCGTGCTCAGCGCCCTCGTGGGCGCGATCTTCTGGAACCTCTTCACCTGGTATTTCGGTATCCCGTCGTCGTCGTCTCACGCCCTCGTGGGCGGGCTCGTGGGCGCGGGCGCCGGGCGGGCGGGCACCGCGGCCGTGCAGGGCGCGGGGCTCTTGAAGGTGGTCAAGAGCCTGGTCATCAGCCCCCTCGTGGGGTTCGTGATCTCCTTCTTCGGGATGATCGCCATCTTCTGGATCGTCCGGCGCACCCGGCCGGCGGTGGTCAATCGGCGTTTCCGGACCCTGCAGATGCTCTCCGCGGGCTTCATGGCGCTCTCGCACGGGAGCAACGACGCCCAGAAGACGATGGGCATCATCACCATGTCGCTGGTCGCGTACGGCGTGATCCCTGCGGGTCACGGCGACTTCCACGTGCCGCTCTGGGTGGTCTTCGCCTGCGCGACGGCCATGGCCCTCGGCACGGCGGCGGGCGGGGTGCGGATCATCAAGACCATGGGCACCAAGATCATCGACCTCAAGCCGATTCATGGCTTCGCGGCCGAGACCAGCGCGGCGGCGACCATCTTGACCTCGTCGTTCCTCGGGATGCCGGTGTCGACGACGCACGTGATCACCGGCTGCATCATGGGCGCGGGCGCGAGCCAGCGGGTGAGCGCGGTGCGCTGGGGCGTGACCACGCGCATCCTCTGGGCCTGGGTGCTCACCATCCCTGTGAGCGCCGTGGTGGCGTGGGCCTGCTACCGCGGGCTCTCGTCGATCCTCGGCGGTTGAGCGTCGAGGCGCCGCGTCGCCACTGCTGACACTGCTGACACTGCTGTTCGCTTTCCAAGGAGGCCCCTCCGTGCACCGTCGCCATGCGCTCTGGATTCTGATGCTCTGCCTGACTCCCCTGCTCGCCGCGTGCGGGCATCCCTGGAAGACCTCCCGTCAGGCCATGCCGAACCCGTTTTACGGCCAGGGGCGCTTCGGGGTCGTCCCGATCGCGTTCAACGCCCTCCAGGTCGGCAACAGCTCCGAGGCCGACTGGATGGCGGAGAAGGACGCCGAGCAGCGGCAGAGCTGGCAGGAGGACAAGTCGGCGATGAACGAGGCGTTCACCGAGGCGCTCGTCGAGAAGGCAGCGTCGGAGGACGCGATCGTCGTCAGGGCGAGGAGCGCCGCGGACGCGCCGTTCTTCATCCGCGCCAACGTGACGTTCTACGAGCCCGGCGTCTTCACCGGCGTCTTCAACATGGACACGCTCCTCAAGGCGACGGTGCAGCTCACCGATCCGGCAGGGCGCGTGTTCGACGAGTTCTTGATCGAGGCGAAGTCGCCGGCTTCGTTGCTCAACCCGTCGAGCGGAGGTCGCGCGCGGGACGCGGCGAGCCAGCTCGGCAAGCTGACGGCGATGTACATCAGCCATCGGGTCCGGGGCGAGGACTGAACGCTCGCGAGGCGCGCTCAGCGCGCGATCTGCGCGAGCGCCGCCTCGGCCGACGGCGCGGCGAGCCCTAGCTCCGTCGCTCCGTAGCGCGCGAGCGCCCGGCGGTCTGCAGGCGAGAGCGGCCGCGCGCGGAGCTCCTTCGCCGCCTCGGCGGCGCCCTCACCGCAGGACGCGGGCACGCTCGATCCGTAGCGCAGCGCCCGGTGCGTCCGGATCATCGCGAGCACGTCGAGCGACGCGCCCGCGTAGTGCGCCACCTGATCGAGCAGGAACGTCGCCAGGGGCCGCGGCACGGGCACGCTGTCGAGCGCGTCGGTCAGGCGGAGCTCGTAGACGACGCGCTGCTTCGACGGCAGGAACGTGGTCCGATCGAACGTCGCGTCGCACGCGAGGAAGATCTGCGACGTCGGCACCAGCACGCGGACGGACGGGGCCACGTCCCACGCGGCGATCGTGTGGTTCCACGTCGGCCAGAAGAGGCCGACCCCGCGGACGTCGAGCCGGCGCGCGAGCCCGGCGAAGAGCGCCGAGAGCTCGTCGCACTCCGCCGTCGCCGAGGGCCCGGCCGACGACGCGAGCGGAGGGCTCTGCCTCCACGCGGCCCAGATGTGCCAGGCGGTCGGGTTGCGATCGGTGATGCTCCAGCGCAGCCGGAACGGACCGCCGTCGCGCGTCATCTCGAAGAGCGTCCGGACGCGCACGTAGTCGCGGACCCGCCCGGCGCTGCATTCTAGCCCGTGCTCGGCGCAGAAGCGCTCGGCGTCGAGGCGCCGCGCATCGGCGGCGCACGCGTCGATGCGCTCGCCGAGGCGGACGGCGAAGTCGCGCATCGGCAGCGCGTCCGGGAGCGCCTGGCCCTCGGTGGCGGCGCAGGTCTCGGCGCGCGCGGGGGCGGCGGGCGCGGTCAGCGCCGCGGCCAGCGCGAGCGCGAGCAGGGGATGCGGTCCGGGGGGCGAGCGGCGGTTCGGCATCCCCCTCCATCGCGCGGCGGCGGCAGAGTGTGACCGGCAACCCGGGTCGGGCAGCCGGCGCCGCCCGGCCGGCGGCGTCCGCCGGGCGCGACCGGCCGCGCTCACTCGATGGTCGACGCCGTGACCATGATCGGCGTGTCGTCGTGGTTCGAGATCTGCGGATAGGTCGGGTACCACGATCCGCCGATGTTGTTGGTGATCACCGACCGGTCGATGACGATGTTTCCGGAGTGATCGTTGCTCACGAAGAAGATCGCGCTCCCGTGGGCGTTCACCTCGTTTCGCTCGATCCGGGTCCCGCAGAGCGTGAGCGTCATCGTGTCGCCGTCGTTGTAGATGGCCCCGCCGCTGCCGCCGCCCGGCGTCCCGGCCATCGCGGGGTTGCCGCCGTTGCCGAGCGCGCGGTTGTGGGAGAACAGGCTGTTGATGACCGTCCAGGAGACGCCGATGCTGCTGATGCCGCCGCCGTTCGCGCACTCGTTCCCGTAGCCCTCGGCGCCGCCGAAGGTGCTGTTCACCACGTAGAGCGGAAGGCCGTTGTACTGCATGAACGCCCGGATCCCCGCGCCGCCGAGATCGGGGCCGGTCGGATCACACGTGTTGTTGAAGAAGCGTGAGTTGACGACCTTCAGGCGCCCGCCCTGCGCGAAGATGGCTCCGCCGCCCTCGTCGTCATCGTTCGTCGAGTTGCCCCCGAGGAAGGTGAGGTTCTGGACCGTCAGGCGCGGGTGGTCCTGGTTGTCGCAGCTCGGCGTCGTCCAGACCTGCGCCTCGTCGCAGGTGTTCATGTAGAGGATCCGCCGCTTCCCGCCGCCGCTCAAGGTCACGAGCCCGCCGCCGTCGATCACGATCTCGGGGCCGGTATCGTTGAAGATCTTCGCCGTCTCCTCGAGCGTGATGGTGATCGGCTCCGGGCCGCAGTCGAATGTGATGATGCCGCCGGCCGCGACGGCGCTGACGACCGCCTCGGAGGTGCAGCTCTCGGGCGTCCCGTCGCCGATCACCGTCTTCGGTGACGAGGTGTCGACGGCCTGAGCCTCGTCCGGAACAGCGCAGCTGCCATCCGGGTTGCCTGCCGCGGGGCCGCCGCCTTCGTGCGCTGGAGGCTCCGGCGTCGAGCCGCCCGAGCCCGGGCCGGCTCCCGAGGAGCTCGTCGCTCCGGCGCCACCGGTGCCCGTCCCCCCGTCACCCCCATGCTGGTCGTCCCCGCAAGCCGCAACCACGGTCGCCATCGACAAGCACAAGATCAGCCCCAGCGATCGCCGCATCACGCCCTCCTCGATCCAATGGTCGTTGCTCAGCGGCGTGGACACCTCTCGGGCCGGTCGCTCCTCGCGTGGCCAGTCGCCAGCATCATCGCAGGGTACCTCCGTCGTGCGGCGGTCCGCTCATCGATCCCACGGCGACCGAAGAGCCCATGGCACACCCGCGACACGGATGTCCCCCGAGATCAGCCGCTGCGCCCCGTGAGGTTGCGGGCACACACCAGGCACACACGTTGCAATGCGCGCTCACCGGAGGGACGAGATGCAAAACAAGGCGTGGATGGTCGCGGCGCTCCTGGTGGTCGGCTGTGGCGGGGCGGACTTGCCCGAGGGCTGGGAGGATGCGGAGGCGATCGAGGGCCTCACCCAGAGCGAGTGCAAGGCGGGCGCGTACGACGACACGGTGCAGGAGGCGCTCGTGGCGACGCCCGAGCGCGGCGCTGTTCGCCTCGAGTACCGCGCCGCGCAGTTCCGATGCGACCAGGAGGTGGAGGGGTTCGTCCGGATCGCCGGCAGCAGGGTGGATGTGCTCGTGCAGCCCGTGGACATGGACCCCGGGGCCGTGGCCGGGTGCGACTGCCGCTATGACATCGGTATGGCCATCAAGGGCCTGAGCAAGGGGGCTTTGGGCGTCGAGCTGTACCGCCGCTGGGACAACATCAACGAGCCGAACGATCCGAAGAAGATCGGCTCCACCGAGGTGCAGATCCCCTGAAGACGGCCGCAAATCGAGGCTGGAGCCGTGGAGCTCGGCCGCGCGGTAAGCGATGTCGGCCGAACAGCCGGCGGACGGATCGCTGCTCGCCTGGAAGACGCCCGTGATCCGCTCCTCGCTCGCGGACGAGCTCTGCTCGATAGGCGGGATGGGAGGGCCGCCCGGCGGCATGGGCCCGCCTCCCGGCGGCTGATCCAGGCGAGCCCGACCTAACCCGCTTGCCCCCTCGGGAGCGGCCATGCAGACTGGCCCGCACGCCATGGTCGAGCTGAGCCATCAACAGATCGAGCGCTTCATCGCCGATGGATTCGTCCGGATCGACGCGGCGTTCCCGCGGGCCCTCGCCGACGAGGGCCGCGCCATCCTGTGGCGTGACACCGGGATGGATCCGCAGGATCCGAAGACCTGGACGAAGCCGGTCGTTCGACTCGGGATGTACGGCCAGCGACCGTTCGCTGACGCCGCGAACACGCCAGTGCTTCACTCCGCGTTCGATCAGCTTGTCGGCCGCGGGCGCTGGCAACCGCAGAAAGCGCTCGGCACCTGGCCCGTTCGCTTTCCGTCGCCCGATGATCCGGGAGATGCGGGCTGGCACGTCGACGTGAGCTTCGGCACCGAGAACCCCGACTTCATGTCGTGGCGCGTGAACGTCGCGTCGCGCGGCCGCGCGCTGCTCATGCTGTTCCTCTTCTCGGATGTCGGCGAATCCGACGCGCCGACGCGCATCCGGGCGGGGTCCCACCTGGACATCGCGAGGCAGCTCGCGCCGGCGGGCGAGCCGGGGCTGACGTTGCGTGAGCTGGCCGCGAACGGCTTCGCCGAGACGGCCCACCGACCGCAGGTGCTTGCGACCGGCGAGGCGGGAACGGTCTACCTGTGCCATCCGTTCCTGGTCCACTCAGCGCAGCCGCACCGCGGCACGCGCCCACGCTTCATGGCCCAGCCGCCCCTGCTCCCGACCGAACCGCTGCGGCTCGATCGCGAAGACGGCGAGAGCTCTCCGGTCGAGCAAGCCATCCGCGCGGCGCTGCGCCGGGATCCGTGAGCATCGGACACGCCGCGACGCGCAGGCCGCGCGCGGCGAAGCACCGTCAGCCCGCGGCAGCGCGTGCCCCGCGCGCGCGCCGCACCCGGTCGACGGCGACGGCGACCACGATGATCGCGCCCGTCGCGATCTCCTGCACCCAGCTCGGCAACCCGAGGTGGACGCCGCCGGTCCGGATGACCGTGATGAGCAGCGCCCCGATCACGCTCCCCGCGACGCTCCCCTCGCCGCCCGAGAGCGGCGCGCCGCCGATGACCACGGCCGCGATGACCTCGAGCTCCAGGCCGATCGAGTCGGTCGGGTCGCCCACCGTCAGCGTCGCGAACTCCATCACCCCCGCGACGCCGGCGAGGAGGCTCGACAGCGTGTACACAGCGATCTTCACGCGCCCCGTGTCGATGCCGCACAGGCGCGCCGCGGCCTCGTTGCTGCCGACCGCGAACACGTGCCGCCCGAAGCGCGTGAACAGGAGCACGGCGAAGACCAGGATCGCCAGCGCCGCCGTCACCCACAGCCCCGGCGCGGCGAGGTCGGACGACAGCAGCGCGTCGAGCCCGCGCGGATCCGCGTCGATCTTCTGCTCGGACGCGAGCCCCTTCGCGGCGCCGCGCAGCGCGCTCATCGTGCCCAGCGTCACGACGAAGGGCACCATCCGCGCCCGCCCCACGAGCGTCCCGACGAAGGCGCCCACGAGGCCCGCCGCCGCCGCGGCGACGAGCGCCGCCGGGAGCGCCGGCACCCCCGCGCGCAGGAGCTTCGCGAGGACGACCGTCGTGAACGCGACGAGCGAGCCGGTGGAGAGGTCGATCCCGCCGGTCGCGATGACGAGCGTCATGCCGACGGCGCAGATGCCGACCACCACCGTCTGCCGCGCCATCGTGAGCAGGTTCTGGCTGCGCAGGAACGTGTCGGGCGTCAGCGCCGCGAAGAGCGCGTAGACGAGCAGCAGCGCGACGAGCGGGCCCACCCACGGCGGACGCTTCTTCACGAGGATGCCTCCAGGAGGAGCGACGCCTCGGTCCACGACGACGCGGGCCGCGGCGGGTCGAGGGTCCCCCGGCGGAGGACCGCGATGCGATCGCAGGTCGTGACGAGCTCGTCGAGCTGGCTCGACACGAGCACGATCGCCTTGCCGGCGCGCGCGAGCTCGCGGAGCAGCGCGAGCACCTGCGCCTTGCTCGCCACGTCGATGCCGCGCGTCGGCTCGTCGACGAGCAGCACGTCGACGTCCTCGCGGAGCAGCCGCGCGATCTGGACCTTCTGCTGGTTGCCGCCCGATAGCTCGCCGACGCGCTGCTCCGGCCCTCGTGCGCGGATCGCGAGCCTCTCGATCCAGCGCGCCCCCTCCGTGAGGAGCGACCTCGGCCGGGCGAAGCGCGGAGCGCGCGGCGAGAGCCAGACGTTCTCGGCGAGCGAGCGGCCGAGCATCAGCCCTTCCCCGCCGCGATCCTCGCTCAGCAGGCCGATCCCGCGAGGAGCGCGCAGCGCGACCGTCCCGCCGCGCCTGGGATCGAGCCCCGCCAGGATGCGGAGGAGCTCCGTCCTCCCCGAGCCGACGAGGCCGGCGATGCCAAGGATCTCCCCCCGGCGCAGCGTCAGCGACGCGCGCTTCGGCCGCTTCACGCCGGAGACGCCCTCGGCCTCGAGCACCACCTCGCCGCCGGCCGGACGCGCCGCCTCGGACACCGCGCCCGCGCGCGTCTCGGCGCTCGCGCGCGTGTCGGCGCTCGCGCGCGTGTCGTTAAGCGCGCGGCCCAGCATCTCGCGGACGATCTGGGCCGGCTCGGTCTCGCGCGGATCGCCCTCCCCCGCGACGCGGCCGTCGCGGAGCGCCGTGTAGCGATCGGCGTGCGCGCGCACGTCCGACAGGAAGTGGGTCACGAGCAGCACCGCGAGGCCGGCGTCTCGCAGGGCGCGGACGCGCTCGAACAGGCGCACGGCGTCCGACCGGCCGAGGCTCGATGTCGGCTCATCGAGGACGAGGAGCCGCGCCGCGAGCCGCCCGTCCTCGCGGAGGCCGCCCTGCGCGAGCGCCCGCGCGATCTCGACGAGCTGCTGATCGGCGACGCCGAGCTCCCCTGCCCGCGCGTCGAGCGGCACGCGGCCCGGATCGGCGGTGACGAGCGCGATCGCCGCCCGCGCCACGGCGCACGCGCGCGAGCGGTCCCGGATCCCGAGCCGCGCGCGCGCGAGCGGCTCGATCCCGAGCACCACGTTGTCGACGACCGTGAGGTGGGCGCAGAGCGTCCGCTCCTGCGGGACCAGGACGACGCCCGCGCGGCGCGCCTCCTCGGCCGACGCCGGCGCGTACCGCGCCCCCCCGAGCAGGATCGCGCCCGCGTCCGCGCGCTCCATGCCGAGCAGGACGCGCGCCAGCGTGCTCTTGCCCGCGCCGTTCTCTCCGAGCAGCGCGTGGATGCTCGCGGGCGCCACCCGCAGCGAGACGTCGCGCAGCACCGGGTTCGGGCCGAACGCCTTCGCGAGGCCCGTCACCTCGAGGAGGGGCGCGCGCTCTCCGCCCACGAGCCGCTCACTCCCCGAGCCACCTGGCGAGGTCGGGTCTCACGATCGCCTGCACCGCCGGATCGTCGAGGTCCTGCCTCGTGACGACGCGCGAGCCCGTGTCGATGCGCGCCTCGACCTTCTCTCCGTGGAGGTGCGCCACCATCGTCTTGATCGCGACGTACCCCATGTTGAACGGGTTCTGCACGACGAGCGCCTCGATGTCGCCCTCGCGCAGCGCGCCGAGGAGCTTCTCCGACGCGTCGAAGCCGACGAACTTCACCTTCCTCGCGACGTTCGTCTTGCGGAGCGCCTGCAGCATCCCGAAGGTCGTCGACTCGTTCGGCGTGAACACCCCGGCGACGGCCCCTTCCGCCGCCCTCTGCGCGAGCAGCAGGCTCTCGCTCTTGTGGAACGCCGACTCCGTGGTCGCACCGCCATACTGGTTCTCGCTCGCGACCGTGACGCCGGGCATCGCGCGGACCGCGTCGAGGAACCCCTTCTCGCGGTGCTGCGTGCTCGCAGAGCCCTCCTGGTAACGGAGCACGACGACGTTGCCGTTCTCGCCGATCGCCTTGCCGAGGTGCTCTCCGGCGAGCCTGCCGGCCGCCTCGTTGTCGGTGGCGACGAAGCTCACGTGATCGTCGCTGGCGAGATCGGAGTCGAACACGACCACCGGGATCTTCGCCTGCGCCGCCGCCCGCACCGGCGCCCTCAGCGCCGTGGCGTCGAGCGGCGCGAGCACGATGCCGGACACGCCCTGCGCGACGAAGCTCGAGACGACATCGACCTGCGCCTTGAGGTCGTCCTCCCGGAGCGGCCCCTTCCATACGACGTCGACATCGAGCTCACGCGAGGCCTTCACCGCGCCTGCGTGAACGCTCTTCCAGAACTCGTGTGTCGTCCCCTTCGGCACGACGGCGATGCGGAGACGCGCGCCGCCCGTCGCGCCCGGGCCTGCATCCGTCGACGTCGTCGCCGATGACGACGTCTTGGAGCACGCGGCGAGGACGGCAATCGCGAACGCGCACACGACGACATGGACGCTCATGGGCGCGAGAGGATAGTCGACGGATCGCTGCCACGCTCGCGCGGGCAAGCACGTCGTCCGCGCAGATCCGTCCGACAAGCACCATCTGAGTCCTCGGCTGCACCCGGCGCAGGCAAGCTCATCCCAGCGCGACGCTCGCGTGCAGCCCGTCATTCACCCGGGTCGAACCGACGAGCGCGCGCGCAGGTCGACCCGGGTCGGACGGCGCCGCTCAGTCAGCCCGGCGGCGCGGCCTTCGGCTCAGAGGCCGAAGAGCTCCTGGAGAAACACGCCGCCTTTCCCGGCCCCTGCGTGCGTGAAGAACAGGCGCCCCGCCTCGAAGTCGCCCGCCTCCGCCACCCACTCGGCCGCGTGGGCGCGCAGCCGGGCAACCGCATGCGGCGGGAACGCGAACGGCGAGCGCGAGCGGTAGACGAACGTGGCGTCGTAATCGACAGGATAGCTGGTGACCGCCAGGTAAAACCACCCTTTCCGCTCGAACACGAACGGTGACTCGGTGTAACCGCTGTTGCGCATCGCCGTCTCCGGCCCGAGCGTGAGCGCCATGGCCGGCGGGCTCCAGCGGACGAGATCGAGCGACGTGCGGTAGGCGACGCCGCTCAGGGGCGACTCGATCGACGCGCAGCGCGTATAGTACACCACCCACAGATCGCCGAGCCGGGCGAGCATCGGATCGCGGGCGACGCAGAACTCCTCGAAGAGCGTCCCCCCCTCGCGGCCCCAGGTAAAGCCGTCGCGCGAGCGCGCGATCCGGAAGCCGGATCGGTCGGGGTCGTGCGTGCCCACATGAAAGATCATGACCAGGCTGCCGTCCCGGTCCTCGACCATGTGCGGGGCCCAGATCCAGCGCTCGTCAGAGAGGGCGTGAATCGAGAAGCGCTCCGGGGCCAGCGTGAGGCTCGGTGAGACGGACTCCATCCAGCGCACCGGTCCGGGTCCGGGCGCGGTAGCGAGGACGAACTCGCGCTCCATGTCAGGTCGATAAGGCTCGAGGTGAAAGATCCCGGTGAGGATCCAGCGGCCATCGGCGAGCTGGATTATCGAGTGATCGTTCACATAGAACGGCCCCCCGGGGAGGCTCCCCGTGTCCAAGATCTTCACCGCGGGCCCCTGGGTGAGCCGAGGCGCGGGAGGTCCGGAGAAGAACCGCAGCGTGTACCCCCGTTCGCTCCAGGGCGCCTGGGAGTGTGTCGCGTCGATCTCCAGGACCGGGCGCCTGCCTGCGCTGCACTGTCCGGGGGGGAGGTCGATCCAGAGCGCGTCCTCGGCGAGCGACCGGACAGGGTTCGCCTGCATCTCGTGGAGCACGCCGACCTCCCGCCCGTCGAGCCTGACGCGCGCCGTCTGGGGGGCTCTCTCCGCGGAGTACGCGCGGAGCAGCAACAGGCCGCGCGCATCGGACGGGCATTCGACCTCGATCCGGGTGATCCTGCGCCCCTCGCTGGACCAGGATCGCCGCCGGAGCTCCAGCCGCTCGGCGTCGACGGCCGAATGCACCAGCCGCCGCCTCCCGGCCGCACGGACCTTCTGCTCACCGATCACCTGATGATCCGAGAATGCGTAAGCGAGGCCCAGAGAGCGCACCCGCAGCGGCGTGTAGGCGCCGGTCGGCCCGGCCTCGATGCCGAAGCGCATACCGGAGCGGCTCACGATGGGATCGGCCACGTGCAGGCGGTACAGGGAATGGACGAACGTGGCGTTCCTCCATCCATCCTCGGGATCGATGACGAGGAAGCGGAGCAGTCCGCTGAAGGGGTTGCTGTGCGCGCCCAGGAAATAGAAGCCCCCATTGAAGTAGTCCTCGGTGCCGGTCCCCATCTGCAGCGGGTGCGACATTCCGTCGGTCCGGATCATCTCGTCCCCCTCGAGGTACGTCCGATCGTTCGGCCGGCCGCCGCTGATCTCCTCGAGAAGCGCGACGAGCTGGAGCGGCTCGTCGCTCTCGAAGAGGGGCATCGTCGTCTCGCGTCCGGGGGCCATCTGATCGCGGAATTGCGCGATCAGCCGCACGCCTCGGCGGGCGGGCGCGAGGTCGACGGCCGCCTCCACACCCGCGAGCTCCTGCCCGGGCGCGGCCTCGAGCGAGAGCGCCTCCCCTTCGGCCAGCGGGATCGGCAGGCGCGTCGCGAGCCTGGCGGTCCCAGCGGCGTCGGGTGTCCACGCGGCGTGCAGCGCGCTCCGGAAGGTTGTCCATCCGCCGTCGGCGTCGGTGCCCGAGCTGGCGAGGCCGAAGAAGAACGACGCTGGTACGGGCGTCTGTCCGCCGATCCTCACCGACAGGTCGTTCAAGCTCCCCGCCGGGATCCGGACGTCGACCCCTGATACGGTCGCGGGCCCTGTCGCCAGGACGAGCGGCGCGCTGGCGTCCAGGCTCTCCCGGCGCGACGGGGCAGGCAGGGTGGCTGTCCAGTCCTCCGTCATGAACCGCGAGAGCGCCTCGGGCGTCGGTCCCGACGCGGCCCCGGGGCCCTCGCGGTAGGTGACCTGGTAATAGATGGGAACGCCCCGGAAGCGGACCTTGGCCTCGCTCGACCAGGCGAAGGGGACGTAGCTTGTATATGCGCCCGAGCTCGCGTCCACGTCGAGCACGAGAGGCGACTTCCAGGGGCCCCTACCCCCGAAGAAATCGCCGGGCGACCCGCGGAACGCCGTGTGTCCATCGACCTCGATCCATATCTCCTGGTCCGGCCTCTCGAGCTCCGCGCGGGGGGCGGTCATCCAGATCCGCGCGATTCTCCCCTCCCCGCGGGCGTGGAACAGGACCTGATGATCCCCCTCGAGCGCGACCCCCGGGCGATACCCATCATCGTTGCCACCTGCGGGGTCATGCGTGGTCACGCTCCGCGTGATCCACCCGGGATGAAAGGAGAGGAGATCCTCCAGCACCGGCGTGATCGACGCGGCGCCCGGCGCGATGGCGAGGGACGCGCCGAGGAGATGGCGGGCCGCGCTCGAGACGAGGCGATCCAGGAACGCGCCCGCGCCGCGCCCATTGAGGCTTCCGGTGTTCATGATCGAAACCTAATGGCGCGAACAACGCCAGGGGAGCGGGCTCGGCGAGGCACCTCCCTTGCACCACCGCGAAGCGAGAGCATGCGCGACGCACCGATCGCGCACTCGAGGGGGGCAATTCATGCGCACCCGCCGCGATCGACGCCCTGACGAAGGCTCGCCCCGCATCGGGTGGTGGGCTACTTACCCCACCCTGCCAGAACGCTGGAACCGCCAAGACGCCAAAAGACGCCAAGATTTTTGCAATTTTCTTGGCGTCTTTTGGCGTCTTGGCGGTTCACAAGACCCCGCATTCGGCCAAAGTACCCCACCACCCCGCATCGGGCCCCGCGCGTGGACGCGCGGCCTCCTGCTCGCGCTCCTCTCTCTATCGCCGCTCCCGGGCGCCGGCGACGCGCCGCGCTGCGCGCTCGCCGCTCCCCTGGAGCAACGGGACGCCCCGGGAATGTCCCCGAGATCGCGGATCCATCTCGATCGCGCGGCATACGCCGAGCGGCTCCGCGCGATGTGGATTGGCGCGTGCATCGCCAACTGGACGGGGCTTCGCACGGAGGGCGTCCGCATCCAGCGCCCCTTCTTCACCGATGCTGACTGGGGAAAGCCCCTGGGGCGCGACGGGGCGCCGATCGACTTCGTCCTCCTCGACCCCTGCCCGGCCGACGATGACACCGACATCGAGTATGTCTATCTCCACCTCATGACCGAGGCGGGGACGCTCTTCCTCTCCCCCGAGCAAATCCGGGACGGATGGCGCGCGCACATCAACGATTTCATCTGGGTCTCCAACCGGAGGGCGCGGGATCTCCTCGAGCGCGGCGTGCTGCCCCCCGCGACGAGCGATCCAGCGCTCAATCCGGACGCGCTCCAGATCGACGCCCAGCTCACCACGGAGATCTTCGGCGCCCTCGCGCCCGGCATGCCGGGGCTGGCGCTGCGGATCGCCGATCTCCCCATACGGACCACCGCGCGCGATCACGCCGCGCACGCCGCGCAGTTCCATGTTCTCCTCTTCTCGCTCGCGGCGACCGTCGATCTGGAGAAGCCGCGGCGACAGGAGATCGTGCGCATCGTCCGTGAGGCCAGGAGCTACCTGCCGGACGAGTCCAAGGCAGCCGATGTCATCGACTTCGTGCTGTCCGCCTATCTATCGACGAGCGATCGCGCCGAGGATCGCGACGACTGGGAGCGCGTCCGCGATGCCATTGCGGATCGCTACCAGGAGCGGGCCTCGGCGTACGGCTTCGTCTATCGGGGGTACACGGAATCCGCGATCAACCTGGCGACCGCGACGCTGGCCCTCCTGTTCGGTGAGGGGAGCTTCCGGCGCACCGTACAGATCGGCACCCTGTCCGGCTGGGACTCCGACAACGGCACGGCGACCATGGGCTCGCTCGTTGCGCTCATCGGCGGGATGGACGAGCTGCGCCGCGCCTTCCCGGGCGCGCGCCTCTCCGACCGTTATCATATCCACCGCACGCGCCCCACCCTGCCGGACCGGCTTCCGCAGGATCCCGAGGCCGAGGACACCTTCACGGATGTGGCGAGGAGGATGGCCGCGCTTGTCGACCTCGCCGTGCAGGAGGGAGCCGGCCAGGTCGAGCCGACCCGGTGGGTCCTCCCTCCTCGCCCCCGTGACGGCACAGGAGCCAGCGCGCGCGCCATCCCCGGCTCCGAGCCTCGGCCCCGCGCTCCTCGCTCGGCGAGATGACCTGGAGCTCAAGGCGCCTCGGGCCGAAGACGTCGAAGTAGGCCTTGGCCGCGGCGAGCAGCTGTTCACCTTCAGCCTCAACCCCATGATCACGTCCACCCCGTCTTCGTGGCGCCACCTCCGGCCCCGCTCGAAGCGCCTGTCGTCGCGCTCGCGGCACCGCCGCTCTCCGAAGCGGCTTGCTCGGAGATCGCGCCGCCAGAACACGCGAGAAGCAACGAGAAGCTCGTGAACCCGAATCGCATCTTCATGAGACCTCCGCGAGGTACCCTTCGGTTCACCAACGACCAGCGTGCCCTCCGCAAGGAAGCCCCTTGCCAGCACACGGCGGAATCTTGCCTCGAATCGTCGCGGACGTCGATACGCCGCTCGGGAAACCACTCGAGTTCTCTCCCAGGGCGCCGCAGCGCGACCGGGGCAATTCGACACGTGGATGAATCTTTGGGTGTGGTCGATTTTTCGGCGGGCGGCCGGATCGCACGCGAGCTGCTCATAGCGACCAGCGCGTGCAGCGTCGCTGCACGATGAAGACCTCCACCGCAAAGAGCTACGGCGACATTTCTGACATCCCGATGAGGTCGCGACTCGACGCTGCGTCTTTTCAGACCGTATCCCGCGCAAAGATCAGCGTCATCGACTATACTCGTCGTCGATCCCGGGGCTCCGGCGAGGCATGCACTGGAAAATTCCGCCTCTGGAGACCTCACGTCGCTAACTAACTTCGTGCCCGCGGACCGTGCTGGCACGCGTTCGAGAAGGAGTCGGCTCATGAGATTGCCTAGGATAGCCATTGCATTGCCAATGGCGGCTTTGATCGGCGCGGGGTGCGGAGGGGCCAACGAGGGCAGCGGGGACAGCGCTGGCTCGCAGAGCAGCACCGGCGCCGGCAACAGCTCCGGCTCCGGCTCCAGCACCAGCAGCAGCACCGGCACCGGCGTCGACGACACCTTCGGCGGAAGCGGCGTGGGCTCGAGCGGGAGCTCCGGCACGACCGGCAGCAGCAGCGGGGGCTCGACGGGCGCGGGGGAGGCGTGCGCCACCCAGTCGTCCCAGGCCGGGTTTCAACAGGTGTACCTCGTGTTCGCGTTCGACGTATCGGCCAGCATGACAGCGAGCGACGTGGAGTGGCGCAGGAAGGACCTCAAGTGGGATCCCGTCGTGGCCGCGACGAAGCAGTTCTTCCTGGATCCCGCGTCCGAAGGCTTCAAGGCGTCGCTCACCTTCTTCCCGGGCTCGGCTCAGACGACCCAGGCGTGCCAGGCCACCGGCTACTCGACGCCGAATGTACCGATGACGCCGCTCCCCTCCCCGGCGTTCGGCGAGGCGATCGATGTCATCGAGCCGCAGGTGAGCACCATGGGCACGTGGCGCACCAGCACGCCGACGGCATTCGCGGTCGAAGGCCTCACCGCTTACATCGAAGCGCAGCGCCAGCAGAACCCCGGGAAATATGCGATCGTGCTCGTGACCGACGGCTATCCGGAGGGGTGCCGGCAAGGCGGCAACGCGCTCGCGGACGTCGTGAGCAACGTCGAGGCCGCACTCTCCAACAACATCTCGACCTTCGTGATCGGGGTCGACAGTCCGCAGGGGGAAGGCGCGCCGCCTAGCCTCACCAACCTGCACGAGATCGCGGCTGCGGGCGGCACGGGAGAGGCGTCGATGCTGAACACCGGCGACCCCGCGCAGACGGCGGCCGCGTTCAAGACCGCGATCGATAAGATCCGCGGCGCCGCCGTCTCGTGCACGATCCCGATCCCGCCGGCGCCCGACGGGAGGAGCTTCGACAAGCAAAAGGTCAACGTGACCTACACGAGCGCCGCGAGCAACACGCCGACGACCCTCACGTACGATCAGGCCTGCTCGGCCGCAGGCACATGGCGCTACGACGAGCCTGCGAACCCGACGGCGATCATCCTCTGCGACGATACCTGCGCCGTTGTCCAGGCCGACGTCGAGGTCTCCCTGGGCGTCGACTTCACCTGCGAGGACGTGCTCCAAGTGCCCCAGTGATCGACGACGCCCGCTGGCCGACACGGGTCTTCGCGAGGAGGCGCCGGCCAGCCGCTCGTCTCCCGGTGCGCAGCCGGCGAGTGGGTACGCCTCACTCGCCTGCCTGGCGCCCGAGCCCGTATCACACGAATCTACCCCCGCACCAGGCCAGAGAGACCGACGCAGACCTGGAGAGAGCGCGCCGGCATCCGTACGAGATGCGGGCGCGCCGGAGCTCCTTCGGTCGAGGGAGCTCGTCCAGCTCAGCGCGTCGGTGCGACGTCAGTTACCACGATCGAGGAAGTCCATCAGCCACTGCATCGCCGGCCGCATGGTGCCGTTCTCCTGCTGGAGGCCGGTGCCGTTCCTCCACGTCTTGCCGACGATGTAACCCCACAGGGTGATCCCCGGGATCTTGGGGTGATTCCAGAACATGGTGAACTGCTCCTCCATGATCTGCTTCTGCCTGCTGTCGTTCGTTTCGCCGATGTCGTACTCGGTGATGTACACGGGCTTGCCGAGCTCGGCGAGCGAGTCGATGTACCCCTTGACCGTGTTGGTGTTGATCTTGAATGCGTCGTGCGCCTGTGCGCCGAGGGCGTCGACCGGGGCGCCCGCGTCGATCACCTTCTTCGCGATGTCCTTGAAGTGCCTGTGCTCGTTCTCGTACTCGATGTTGTTGTAGTCGTTGAGGATGAGCTTGGCGTTCGGGCAGAACTCGCGAGCCCACTTGAAGGCGTTGACGATCCAGTCCCAGCCGCTGGCGCCGTTGCCGCCGAGGCCGGCCGTGTACGAGGGCGTGGTGTGGGGCGGCGGCTCGTTGACGACGTCGATGTACTTCGTGTCCGGGTAGCGCTTGCAGAACTCTTCCATCCAGCTCCGCACGGCCTTCTTCTGCTCGTCCGGCGAGAGGCTCCCGACCCAGGAGGGTTGCTGGCTGCCCCACACGAAGACGTGGTGCTTGAAGATGATCTTGTTGTCCTGCGCGTACTTGTAGGTCCTGTCGAGCGAGCTCCAGTTCTTGTTCCCGCGGCTGCTCTCGACGGAGCCCCACTTGCCCTCGTTCTCGGGCGTGATCTGGTTCCAGTACTTCGCGAAGCCGTCGCGCACGGCGCCGCTCGTCGTGATGTTGCCGACGAACTTCGGCTCGGGCTCGGATCCGCCGGCCCCCGTGGACGCGCTGGTCGACGCGCTGGTGGACGCGCTGGTCGAAGCGTCCCCGCCGCCGACCCCCGTGGTCGCGCCGCCGGAGGTGGCGCCGGTCGTCGGGGGATCGCCCGAGCTGCTGCTGGTGGCAGGGCCGACGCCGGCCGTCGTGCTGGCGCTGGAGCTGCTGTTCGTGCTGTTGCTGGAGCTCGTGCTGACGCCGGCGCTGGTGCCGGTGCTCCCCGCTCCGCCCGAGCCGCCCACGCCGTCGTCAACCCCCTCGCCCCCATCCGCGCATCCAAAGAGGGTCGCCATTCCGAGCGCGATCCAGGCCGTGCTGCACAGCAATCGAGAAGAACGCTTCTTGTTCATGTTGGAGTTCCGCAAGTCGGACGATTGTCGTTGGTGAAGCTGGGAGCGGGAAAGCCGAGGGGCGGCGGCAAGAACGGCAGCGCCCACGCTCAGCGATACGCACGCCGTGCAACTCGCGACGGATGATTCCCGCCACGCCTGGAAGTGATCACGACAGGCGCGCGAAGCCTGCTACATCTCAAGTTCCCAGCTGAGAGGAAACGTGCATCGACAGCGCATGTTGCAATCATGAAGCAACTTTGCACTTCGAGCGGCGGCCCAGCTCGTTATCCCTGGCTTGCCCGCTGACGGCCCGGTCCGTGAACACATCACGGAGCCGGTACGGTAGAGCGGTCTCAGCGGCGTCGGGGGACGGCCGTGCTCTTGCGCACCACGAGCTCGGTCTCGACCACGACCCGCGACCACGAGCGCTGGCCGCTCTCGATCTGCCCGAGCAGGACGTGGAGGCACCGGCGCCCGAGCTCGGAGAAGTCCTGGCGCACCGTGGTGAGCGGCGGCGTGAAGTAGGCGGCCTCCGGGATGTCGTCGAAGCCGACGATGCTGATGTCCCGCGGCGTCTCGCGCCCACTCTCGTGGAGGAAGCGGAGGAGGCCGAGCGCCATCTGGTCGTTGGCCACGAACACGGCGGTGACGCCCGGCGTGCGCGTCAGCTGCGGGGCGAGCTCGTAGCCGGAGCGCGCGCTCCAGTCGCCCCGCAGGAGCGGCGGGATCTCGGCGCCGGCCGCCTGCAGCGCCGAGCGCCAGCCGTCGATGCGCTGGTCGGCCTCGAGCCAGTCGGTCGGGCCGGCGATGTGCCACACGGTCTTGTGGCCCAGATCGAGCAGGTGGCGGGTCGCGGACGCGGCGCCCTCGTGCTGGTCGACCGCGACCACCGGCACCGAGTCGTCCGGACCGCCCTCGACCGCGACAACCGGTACATCGGAGGTGACGTGCCGCAGCGCGTCCACCGCCGACCGCTGCGGGGCGATCACGACGATGCCGTCGGCCCCCTGGTCGCGCAGCCGCTGCACGGCCTCCAGCACCGGCGCTCGGCTGAACGACTTCAAGCTGGCGATGCTCACGCCATAACCCGCGTCGTGCGCCGCCTCCTCGAGCCCCAGGAGCGTCGACGCCGGACCGTAGAGCGTCGTGTCGAAGCTGACCACACCGAGCGTCCGCGACCGGCCGGTGACGAGCGCCTGCGCCACCGAGCTCGGCCGGTAGTCGAGCTGCCGGATCGCATCCAGCACCCGCTCCCTCGTGTCGCGGCGCACGTGGGGGCTGTCGTGAAGGACCCGCGAGACCGTCTGATACGAGACGCCAGCGAGCTTGGCCACGTCGACCATGACCGCCGCCCGTCGCCCGCCGCCCCTTTTGACGCGGCGCTCCGGAAGAGATTTGTCAGCCATCGGCGCGAGAGGATAGTCGCGGACCGGTCGATTGGAACGGAGTTCTTCAGTGTGAGCGTTCACATACTGGTCGGAGTTCTTCATTTCACTCGGCTTTCGCGTCACTGGGCGGGTGCGCGCCGGGGATCGTCGCCATCGGGATCGAGCGCGGCACCGACGCTGTTCGTCGTCGTAGAAGCCATTCCCGGTGGGCCCACGATCGATCCCGCAGATTTCACGCCGTCTCTCACATCTGGCCTATGCGAACGGCATGCCGGCCGCCGCCGGCGAGCGTGGCCCCGTCGATCAGGTCCACAGCCCGGCCCCTCCTCCCCTGGAGGGCGGGCTTCGGAGGAACGCCGCTGGCGCTCGTACTCAACCGGTTCAGGAATCGTTGGGGCACCAGCCGATTCCAGTTGACACGAGAGATGTGAACGCTCACAATTCGGGGAACATCCTTAGGCATTGCGCCCGCTAGGTCGTCGTCGTACGTCTATGCAGCGGGGCATTCGTCATCGATGTTAGCGCGGGGAGAGGCGGCGGGTCTGACCTGCTGCGCCGTGCGCTCGCCTCACACGCCATGGCCAACCAGGGTCGGCCCGCGCGGCAGCGGCGGTTCGTGAAGGGGTTACGCGGTGCGGCGCCAGATCATCTAGCGCAGCCCCGGACGTCAGCAAGGCACTTTTTCACACAAGGGCGGACTCACAGGAGGGATCGTGTGAAATTATCTTCTTTATTGGCCGCCGCCTTGGGGCGCGCGCCCCGCAAAGCGCCGAGGTGGCTCGATGGCCGAGGTCGCGCAGCAGGAGCCATGAAATCTTCCACTCACGATAGCGGCACGAACGCCGCGTGTGATCGATGGAAGGTGGAAACATTCACTCACAGCGGGGCGGCCTCCCGGCTGCTGCGAGCGGCCGCGTGCACTTCGCTCCTCGTTGCAGGGTGCGTGGGTGATATCGGCGGCAACTCGAGCTCCTCGGGCGTCTCCTCGGGCGCCGGCGCGAACCCGACGGGCGGGGGCACGAGCTCCTCGGGCGGCGGAGACGCCGTGTGCAACCCGCGGCTCGAACGACGGGTCGTGCTGCTCGCCGACCTGCAGTTCATCAACGCCATCCGGGATCTCCTGGGGGAGGAGGCCATCGAGGCGGAGCAGGCGCCGGACGCGCGGACGAAGCCGTTTGCCAAGAAGGGCCTTGTCGTGGGGACCTCCCTTGTGCATACGCGGCTCGCGAGGGCTGCCTACGCGGCCGAGAGCATCTCGGGGCGCTTCGAGCAGGTGACGGGGTGCACCCCCGACGGGGACGACGCCTGCGCCAAGACGTTTCTGACGAAGTTCGCGCAACGAGCGTTCCGCCGGCCCGTGGACCAGGCGGAGCTCGAGAACCTGTGGTCGGTCTATGCGCTCGGGAAGGAGACGAGCTACGAGCGGGGCGTCTCGCTCGCGCTCGAGGCGCTCATCGCGTCCCCCTCGTTCTCCTACCGCACCGAGCTCGGCGGCGACGCGGACGGCGACGTGGTGAAGCTCGCCGCGCACGAGGTCGCGAGCGAGCTCTCGTTCTTCTTGACGGACAGCCTGCCGGACGAGGATCTCGCCGCCGCCGCCGACTCCGGGGCCCTGAACGATCCGGAGGAGCTGGCGCGCCAGGCCGAGCGCCTCCTCGAGAAGCCCGAGACGCGCAGCAGCCTGAACACCACGCTGATCGCGGCGTGGGGGCTCAGCAACCTCTTCGGCACGGTGAAGGATCCGGGGCTCTTCCCCGAGTACACCCCCGCGCTCCAGGCGAGCATGTTCCACGAGACCGAGCTGCTCGTGGACGACCTCCTGTGGAACCGCGGAGCGGACGTGTCGGAGCTGCTCACCACGAGGGAGACGTTCGTGAACGCCGTGCTCGCGAAGGTCTACGGCGTGGAGCACACGGGATCGAGCCCGGAGGAGTTCAGCAAGGTCGAGCTGCCGGCCGACGAGCGCGCCGGGATCCTCACGCAGCCCGGCCTGCTCGCGGCGCTGGCCCGGACCGACAACACGAGCGTGGTGGCGCGAGGGCTCTTCGTGCGCGGCGCCCTGCTCTGCCTCGGGAAGATCCCGTCGCCCCCGGAGTCGCTCTCGGACGCGATCAAGGAGCTGCTCGAGGCCGACATGACCGAGCGCGAGCGCGCCGACGCGCGCGCCGCGAACTCCACCTGCGCCGCGTGTCACGCCCAGTTCGACGCGTTCGGCCTGCTGCTCGAGAACTACGATCCGGTCGGCCGGTACCGCGACACCCTCGATGGGGAGCCGATCGACGCGCGCGTCAACCTGGGCAACATCGCCGAGGTCGCGGGGAGCTACGCGAGCGCCGTCGAGTTCGCCGAGGCCGTCGCGCAGAACGACGGGTTCGCCGCCTGCATCACGCGGCACCTGCTGACCTACGGCACGGACGATGAGACGCTCGGGGTCCGCGACTGTCAGGTCGGACGCGTGATCGAGGCGCTGCCAGAGGGCCAGCGGACGCTGGCCAACGTCGTGAAAGGCATCGTGACGTCGTCCGCGCTGACCGAGCGCGCCAGGGAGGAATGACCGTGGGCTACAACCTTTCTTATGGATGGTCTCGCCGCCGCTTCCTGCAAGGCATCGGCGCCGCCGCGGGTCTCGTCACGGTGCTCAAGGGCCTCGAGTCGGCCGCGGAGGGCGCGGCGCCCCCGAGGCGCCTGCTGATCGTGCAGCGCCCCGTGGGCACCGTGTACGAGAACTACTGGCCGCAAGGCGACGGGACCAACTTCACGCTCTCCCGCATCCTGACCCCGTTCGAGGCCATGAAGTCTCGGATGATCGTGATGCGCGACCTGAAGCTGCCGCACGAGGGGTCCGTCGGCGGCGGCCACGAGCGCGGGACGGTGCTGATGTGCACGGGGACGCGGACCAAGCAGCTGTACCCGGGCAACGGCGGCGACGATCCGATGGCCGAGGCGCCGAGCATCGACCAGCTGCTCGTGAAGCAGTCGGCCGAGCTCCAGGGCACGCCGATCGCGTCGCTCCAGGTGTCCTGCGACAACCGCGCCGACACGCCCGAGGTGTCGACCCGCCACATGTCCTATTCGGGCGCGCGGGCGCCGATGACGCCCTACTACCAGCCGCAAGAGGTGTACCGGCGGGTGTTCGGCACGCTGATGCCGGGCGGCCCGACGAACGACAACCTGGATGCCCTGGCGCGGGCGCGCCTGCAGAAGAAGAGCGTGCTGGACTTCGCGATGAAGGACCTGAAGCGCCTTCAGAGCCTCGCGCCGAGCTCCCAGCGAGAGGCGCTGGAGGGGCACGCCGCCGCCATCCGCGAGGTGGAGGCGGAGTTCGACGCGGACCCGAGGGATCCCGCGACCTGCGGTATGCCCCAGGAGCCAGAGGTCATCCAGGTGAGCGGGCACATCGATCCCTACGGCGGCTCGCACGTCGTCACGGAGCGCGACGACGTGAAGCACGCGCGCATCGGCGCGCTCCACTTCGCCGTGATCAAGGCGGCGTTCCGCTGCGACCTGACGCGCGTGGTCACGTTCCAGTGGTCCCCTGGCACGAACCACGTGAGCTTCGGCGAGCTGTGGCCCCCCAACTCCTCCATCTTCAAGGTGCACCACACAACGAGCCACGATCCCGATACACCCGACACGCTCGAGTTCCTCACGCGGGTGGAAGAGTTCTACGCCGGCTACGTCGCCGGCTTCCTGAAGGAGCTCGCGGAGACCAAGGACGTGACCGGCGGGACGCTGCTCGACACCACGCTGGTCCCGTACATCACGGAGGTCGGCACGCGGCATCACAACTGGGACAAGATGGCGTGGGTGCTGTTCGGCGGCGCGGGAACCAAGCTGCGCGGCGGGCAGGTGTGGAACAACGGCAACCGCGGCGGCCGCTCCACCAACGACCTGTGGATGGCGATCGCGGCCTCCTTCGGAGCACCGGATCTCGTGATGGGGGACAAGGACCAGCGGACCTCGGCGATCGAGGGGCTGTTCGGGTGACCGTGGGCCTCGGAGCTCGGATACGGTAGAGCCGAGCCGGGCGTAGACGCCGCCTGCGAGGGGTCGTGAGGTGACGAGGATGAAGTCGATCTGCAACCTGCACGCCTTGAGCTTGGTGGCGCTCTGCGCCTGCGGCGAGGCCCCGGACAGCCCCGCGGCGACGACCGACGGCGGCGGCACGTCGGCGAGCGGCACCTCTGCGTCTGGCGGCTCTGCCAGCGGCGGAGCAACAGGCAGCGGAGCTCCGGGCTCGGGCGGCGCAGGCGGCGCAGGCGGCGCAGCACAGAGCGGGTCCACCGGCACGGGCGCCGGGGGGAGCTTCGTGCCCGGCGGCACAGGAGGAGGCGGCCCCGCTTACGTGCTCGACTGCGGCGCGAACGGCGTGGCCATCGAGAGCGCGGGGCCACCTGAGAACCGCGTCAACTACGTCATCGTGGGCGACGGCTACGACGCCACGACCGTGAACACCACGTACATCGAGCACATCGAGGAGGCGATGGCCAAGCGGTTCAGCAGCCCGATCGGCGAGCCGTACGGCAGGTATCGCAAGTTCGTCAACATCTGCGCCGTCAAGCTGGTGAGCCCCTCGAACGGCATCCCTGGAGCGCTCGGCTGCACGGGTGACGACGAGAGCCGCCTCGCAGAGTGCGACACCCGCAAGGCGGATCAGGCGCTCAAGGCGAACCTCCCCGAGGACTTCGAGGTCGACTGGCACGCCATCGTGTTGAACAACGATCGCTGGTGGAACACGGGCTCGGCCTGGATGCTCTGGTCCGGCGCGCACGCGGAGGCCGCCGGAGCGGCCCTGCACGAAGGTGGCCACGGCTTCCATCAGCTCGCCGACGAGTACTGCGCCAAGGCGACGGGCTCCGCGTGCGGCGCGAACACGTGCAGCGGCAGCGGCACGGAGTACGTCGAGGTGAACAGCACGGGCAACTGCGCGACGACGGCGGGCAAGTGGGACAAGTGGCTGGACTACGACGCCGCCGACGCCACGGGCGTGCAGGGCACGTTCATCGGCAGCCGCTACGTCGATGGCGGGCAGTACCGCCCGTCCTCGAACTCGATGATGAACAGCCTGTTCGGAGACAACAAGAACACGAGCTTCAATCCGGTCTCGCGCGAGAAGATGATCATGGACATCTGGATGCGCGTCAGGCCGATCGACTCGGCCGATCCGCCCGCGGGGGCCGTCACGGATCCGGAGACGCTCGCGCTCGACGTGATCGATCCCGACGTCATCAGCGTGGACTGGACGCTCGACGGCGAGGTGATCGCGACGGACGGCGGCCCCGTCTACAACGTCGCCGCGGCGGGCCTCGCATCGGGCACCCACACCATCGTCGCCAAGGCCTACGACAACGCCGGCGAAGAGCTGGTGCGCTACCGCAGCGGCGAGTGCCTCGACCCTCCTCCCTCGACCGATCCCCGCTACTACGATCCCTGCTGGGGTCGCGACAACTGGCCCCGCTCGCAAGAGACGGTGACGTGGACCGTGACGATCCCGTGAGGTCGGCGCGCAGGCGCGGGTCCGTCGCCGCGCTGCTGCTCCTCGGCGCGGCGCTTTACCTCGTGCATCGCTCTCGAGAGCCCGACGCGCGGCGGCCACCTTCCTCTCGGCAGGAGACGTCGCGAGAGGAGGCGCCGCGCGAGGCAACGCCGCGCCGTGGGTCGAACGAACCACTGGCGTCGGCCGGCAGCACCACGCTCGCCGCGGCGATCGACGACCTGCCCGTCATCGGGCCGAGCCCCGACGACCGACACGAAGGCCCCGCCCACCCCCACCCCATCACGCAGCGCCACGTCGAGATACAGCATGAGAACGGCCTGATCGGGCTGCTGAACGACGCGATGAGCGCGCGGAACGGCGCGCGCATGCGGGAGCTCGTGCACGAATATCGTCGCACGCATCCCGGCGACCCGAACCATCTCCAGGACGGCTACGAGATCATCGCAGACTGCCTCGCCGCGCCGGGCGAGTCGTCGAGAGCGGCGGCGGAGGGCTACTACGCCGAGCATCGCGCCTCGACCGTCAGGCGCTTCGTTCGCAGGATCTGCCTCGAAGGCGGCTGAGCCGCGTCCCCCGAGGCATCAGCCAAGCTCCTTCGGTCACGCGCAGGTCACACCCCCTCCACTCCACCATCGGCCACCAACGTGAACGTTCACGTGGTCGTGGTCGTGGTCGTGGTCGTGGTCGTGGTCGCGCTCGTGCTCGTGGTCGTGGTCGCGCTCGTGGTCGCTCCAGCCAGCGGCCCCTCGTCCCCTCCCCGTCCTAACCGCACGAGAGGAGAGTTGCAGCCTGGTTCATCCTCCGGGACCTTAGAAGCGTCGCGTTCCAGTAGATTATGATTGACAGCCACATTGTGAACGTTCACATTGAACGCGGGGCACATCCTTAACTGGCTTCGCCCGGCCAACGGGTCGTCATGCGCAAGGGAACATTCGTCATCGGGATCGATTTCGGCACCGACTCCGTGCGCGCGGTCGTCGCGGACGCGCGGAACGGTGAGCTCGCGGGGGCCTCGGTCGCGCCCTACCCGCGCTGGGCGCAGGGCCTCTATTGCGACGCGCGCGCGCACCGGTTCCGCCAGCATCCGCTCGACTACCTGCATGCCATGGAGGCGTCCGTCCGCGCGGCGCTGGACCAGGCGGGCAGCGACGTCGCCGCGCAGGTGCGCGGGATCGCGGTCGACACCACCGGATCCACGCCGGTCCTGGCCAACGCGAAGGGCAGACCTCTCTCGCTCTGCCCTGGCTTCGAGGAGGACCCGGACGCGATGTTCATCCTCTGGAAGGACCACACCGCGGTGGCCGAGGCGGCGCGGATCAACAGCGTCGCCCGGACCTGGGGCGGCGTGGACTACACGAAGTACGAGGGCGGCGTGTACTCGTCCGAGTGGTTCTGGGCCAAGGCGCTCCACGTCATCGAGACCAATCCGGCGGTCGCGCGCGCGGCGGTCACCGTCCTGGAGCACTGCGACTGGATCCCCGCCGTCCTGACCGGCACCGACGACCTCAGGCAGATCCGCCGGAGCCGCTGCGCCGCAGGGCACAAGGCGATGTGGCACCCGGAGTTCGACGGTTATCCCTCGAACGAGTTCCTGGCGAGGCTCAATCCGCGCCTGCCCGCCATCAAGGCCACGCTCGGCTCGCAGACCTGGACCGCGGACGTGCCCTTCGGGACGATCTCGCCCGGGTGGGCCGCGACGCTCGGTATCCCGGACAACGTCGTCGTCGCCGTCGGCGCCTTCGACGCGCACATGGGCGCGGTCGGCGGCAACATCCAGCCGAACCGCCTGCTCAAGGTCATGGGCACGAGCACGTGCGATATGCTCGTCATCCCGAAGACCGGCGCGCCGGAGGTCCTCGTCGCCGGGATCTGCGGCCAGGTCGACGGCTCGATCCTCCCGGGCGCGGTCGGCTACGAAGCGGGGCAGTCCGCGTTCGGCGACGTCTTTGCCTGGTTCAAGCAGCTCCTTAGCTGGCCGCTCCTCGCCATCCTCCCTGCCCTGCCCGGCGAGGGCCATTCGCTCCGGACGACGCTGGCCGACGTGACGCTCGCCGATGCGGCGATCGAGCGGATCATCCCCGAGCTGGAGCGGGCGGCCTCGGAGATCCCGCCGGCGCGGAGCTCCGTGCTGGCGCTCGACTGGCTGAACGGGCGCAGGACCCCGGACGCGGACCAGCGGCTCAAGGGCGCCATCGTCGGCCTCGATCTGGGCACGGACGCCCCGCGGATCTACCGCGCGCTCGTGGAGGGGATCGCGTTCGGATCGCGCGCCATCGTCGAGCGCTTCCGATCCGAGGGGCTCCGCATCGACGGCATCATCGGTGTCGGCGGCGTCGCGCGAAAGAGCCCGCTCACCATGCAGGTCCTCTCGGACGTGCTCGACATGACCGTCGAGGTCCGCGCCGGCGAGCAGCCGGTCGCGCTGGGCGCGGCGATGTTCGCCGCGACCGCCGCCGGCCTGCACGCCACGGTCGAGGACGCGCAGCGCGCGATGTCGTCTGGGACCGAGGCCCGGTATCTGCCGGATCCCGAGCGCGCCAGGCTCTATGACGCGCTGTACCGGGATTATGTCGCGCTGGGATCGTTCGTGGAGAGGGAGTTGACGCAATGAGCGGGATCGCGATGCAGGATCTTCGAGAGGGCTTCGAGGTGTGGTTCTTGACTGGCAGTCAAGACCTCTACGGTGAGGAGGCGCTGAAGCAGGTCGCCGAACACGCGCGGGAGATCGCCGCGTCCCTCGACGCCTCGGGCAAGCTCCCGGTCAGGGTCGTCTGGAAGCCGACGCTCAAGAGCTCCGAGGCGATCCTCGCCGTCTGTCGCGAGGCCAACGCGTCGCCGCGGTGCGCCGGCGTGATCACGTGGATGCACACGTTCTCGCCCGCGAAGATGTGGATCGCGGGGCTGAAGCGCCTGGAGAAGCCGATCGCGCACCTGCACACGCAGTACGGCCGCGAGCTTCCCTGGGACAGCATCGATATGGACTTCATGAACCTGAACCAGTCGGCCCACGGGGACCGCGAGTTCGGGTACATCGGCGCTCGCCTGCGCATCGACCGGAGGGTCATCGTCGGCCACTGGACGGACGGCGACGTCCTCGCCAAGCTCGACATCTGGGCGCGCGCCGCCTGCGCCATCCTCGACGGGCGGCGGCTCAAGATCGCGCGCTTCGGCGGCATGAACATGAGAGAGGTGGCCGTCACCGGCGGCGACCGCGTCGAGGCGCAGGTCAAGTTCGGCTGGTCGGTGAACGGCTATGGCGTGGGCGATCTCGTGGGGCGCATCGCCGACGTCGACGAGCGCGAGGTCGATCGCCTCGTGGCGGAGTACGACGAGGCGTACGCCATCGCCCCCGCCCTGAGGAGGGGCGGAGATCGCCACGGCGACTTGCGGTACGCGGCGCGGCAGGAAGCGGCGATGCGCTCCTTCCTGAAGGAGGGCGGCTTCGGCGGCTTCACCACCACCTTCGAGGATCTGCACGGGCTCAAGCAGCTCCCCGGCCTCGCGGTGCAGCGGCTCATGGCCGACGGATACGGCTTCGGGGCGGAGGGCGACTGGAAGTCCTGCGGCCTGGTCCGCGCCCTGAAGGTCATGGCGACGGGCCTGCGCGGCGGCGTCTCCTTCATGGAGGACTACACGTATCACCTGGTCCAGGGGCAAGAGCGCGTCCTCGGCGCCCACATGCTGGAGATCTGTCCCTCGATCGCCTCCGGGAGGCCGTCGCTGGAGATCCACCCGCTCTCGATCGGCGGCAAGGCGGACCCGTGCCGGCTCGTCTTCGACGCCGGCGCCGGGCCCGCTGTGAACGTTGCCATGATCGACATGGGCGGCCGCATGCGGATCGTCGCCAACGAGCTCGAGTCGGTGCCGCCCGAGAGGGCGATGCCGAAGCTGCCCGTCGCGCGCGCGGTGTGGATCCTGAAGCCCGATTTCAGGCTCGCCTGCGAGGCGTGGATCCTGGCTGGAGGCGCCCATCACTGTGCCCACAGCCGCGCCGTGACGATGG
Organism: Sorangium sp. So ce693; assembly: GCF_051521375.1. Lineage (NCBI taxonomy): Bacteria > Pseudomonadati > Myxococcota > Polyangiales > Polyangiaceae > Sorangium > Sorangium sp. So ce693. The sequence goes on along the minus strand of NZ_CP150347.1, from coordinate 5,066,482 downwards.
CGCACGTGGAGGACTTCGCCTCCATCGCCGGCGTGGAGCTGGTCCGCATCGGCGAAGGGACCGAGATCCGCGCGCTCAAGAACGAGCTCCGCTGGAACGATCTCTCCTACCGGCTGACGCACTGAGGCCATAACGTGAGCGCGACCTATCGAGAGCTGCGCGAGCGCGCCTTCACGGCGAACATGGAGATCCCGCGCCGGGGGCTCGCGATCTACACGTTCGGCAACGTCTCGGCGTTCGATCGCGACAGAGGCGTCCTGGCGATCAAGCCCAGCGGCGTCCCTTACGATCGGCTGTCGGCCGACGACATGATTGTGGTCGATCTGGAGGGGAAGGTGGTGGAGGGACGCCTCCGCCCCTCCTCGGACACCAGGACGCATATCGTTCTCTACGCGAGCTTCCGCGGGCTTGGTGGCGTGGTTCACACGCACTCGACCTACGCGACCGGCTGGGCGCAGACAGGCATGCCGATCCCGATCTACGGTACGACGCACGCGGATCACCTGGCCGAGGATGTACCCTGCACCGAGGTGATGCGGCCGGACGCCGTGGAGGGCGACTACGAGACGGAGACGGGGAAGCAGATCATCGAGTGCTTCAGGGATCGTAACCCGCTTCACACACCCATGGTGCTGGTGGCGGGACACGGCCCGTTCGCGTGGGGAGAGGACGCCGAGAAGGCGGTGTACAATGCGGCGGTGCTCGAGGAGATCGCGAGGATGGCGTTCATCACCCGCACGATCCACCCGGGCGCCGCTCGCCTGCCCGACGCGCTCGTGCGCAAGCACTTCGACCGGAAGCACGGGAAAAAGGCGTACTACGGGCAGAAGTGACGCCGTACGTCGGGGGACGACGGCGAGGATGAGCGAGGTGCCTCATGGGACGAGGCGACGGACGAGAGGAGACGAGCTGCGCGATGAAGAGGCGAAACTTTGTCACCACGGGGATGATGGCGCTGGCAGGGCTGGCGCTGATCGTGGTCGGGCCGGGCTGTCAAAAGGAAAATAAGCAGATCACGCTCGGGTTCTCCCAGATCGGCGCGGAGAGCGAGTGGCGGACGGCGAACACCAAGTCGATCGAGGAGTCCGCCAAGGCGGCCGGGATCGACCTCAAGCTCTCCGACGCGCAGCAGAAGCAGGAGAACCAGATCAAGGCCATCCGGTCGTTCATCGCACAGAAGGTCGACGTCATCGCCTTCTCGCCCGTGGTCGAGACCGGCTGGGAGCCCGTCCTGCGCGAGGCCAAGGAGGCCAAGATCCCCGTCATCCTGACCGATCGCGCCGTGGATACGAAGGACGACACCCTCTGGGTCAGCTTCATGGGGTCGGACTTCGTCGAGGAGGGCCGCCGCGCGGCGAAGTGGCTGGTCGAGAAGACGAAGGACCAGAAGGACCCGATCAACATCGTCGAGCTGCAGGGCACCGTCGGCTCGGCCCCCGCGATCGATCGCAAGAAGGGGTTCGAGGAGATCATCAAGGACAAGCCCCAGTTCAAGATCCTCCGCTCCCAGACGGGCGACTTCACGCGCGCCAAGGGCAAGGAGGTCATGGAGGCGTTCCTCAAGGCGGAGGGCAAGAACATCAACGTCCTCTACGCCCACAACGACGACATGGCGATCGGCGCGATCCAGGCCATCGAGGAGGCGGGGCTCAAGCCCGGCAAGGACATCCTCATCATCTCGATCGACGCGGTGAAGGGCGCGTTCGAGGCGATGATGGCCGGCAAGCTGAACGTGACGGTCGAGTGCAGCCCCCTCCTCGGGCCGCAGCTGATGAGCGCTGTGAAGGACCTGGTGGCGGGCAAGCAGCTGCCGAAGCGCATCGTCACCGAGGAGGGCGTCTTCCCGATGGAGACCGCCGCCCAGGAGTTCCCGAAGCGCAAGTACTGAGCGCGCGTGACGGTGGCGCCGCGGAGGCCGCCGGGGAGGACGTGAGCGATGCAGAGCGGAGCCGTGCCCGTGCTCGAGATGAAGCGGATCTCCAAGGGATTTCCTGGCGTACAGGCGCTCTCTTCCGTCGATTTTCGGATGCTGCCCGGGGAGGTGCACACCCTCATGGGGCAGAACGGCGCGGGCAAATCGACGCTGGTCAAGGTCCTGACCGGCGTCCACCCCCCGGATGATGGGCAGATCCTTCTCGAGGGCCGGGAGATCCGGCCCTCGAGCCCCCAGGACGCGCAGGCGCTCGGCATCAGCGCCGTGTTCCAGGAGGTGAACCTCTGCCCCAACCTCTCCGTGGCCGAGAACATCTTCCTCGGGCGCGAGGACGCGGGCGTGTTCGCGATCCGGTGGGGGGAGATGCGCCGGAAGGCGAGCGCCCTGCTCTCGGACCTCAACATCCACGTCGACGTCACCGCGCCGCTCTCGACCTTCTCCATCGCCGTGCAGCAGATCGTCGCGATCGCCCGCGCGCTCTGCGCCCGGGCGAAGATCCTCGTCCTCGACGAGCCGACCTCGAGCCTGGCCGAGGACGAGGTGAAGACGCTCTTCTCGGTCATCCAGCGCCTCAAGGCGCAGGGGATGGCGATCCTGTTCATCTCGCACTTCCTCGATCAGGTGTTCGAGATCTCCGACCGGATCACGGTCCTGAGGAACGGTCAGCTGGTCAGCGAGACTCCGGCCGCCGAGCTGTCGCGCATGGAGCTCGTCACGCGGATGGTCGGGCGCGAGGTCGCGGAGGACGGTCCGGCCCGGGCCGAGCGCGCGCGGGAGGCGACGTCGGCGGGCGGGCAAGCGCCCCTGTTGCGGGCGCGAGGGCTCGGCAAGAAGGGCTCGGTCAGCGACGTCGATCTCGACGTGCAGCGCGGCGAAGCGCTCGGCCTCGCGGGCCTCCTGGGCGCCGGGAAGACGGAGACGGTGCGGCTGCTGTTCGGGCTCGACGGGGCGGACCAGGGATCCATCGAGATCGACGGGGAGCCGGCGCGCATCGGCTCGCCGCTCGACGCGATCGCGCGCGGCCTCGGCTTCTGCCCCGAGGACCGGAAGGTCGAGGGGATCCTGGGCGACCTGTCGCTGCGCGAGAACATCGTCGTCGCCCTCCAGGCCAAGCGCGGCATCTTCCGCAACCTGTCCCGGGACGAGCAGGACGACATCGCCCGCCGCTACATCCAGCGGCTCGGCATCGTGGCCGCCGACGCGGAGGTGCCCATCTCCAAGCTGAGCGGCGGCAACCAGCAGAAGGCGCTCCTGGCCCGCTGGCTGGTGACCGATCCGCGCATGCTCATCCTCGACGAGCCGACCCGCGGCATCGACGTGGCGGCCAAGGGCGAGATCATGGGCCAGGTCATGGATCTCTGCGATCGGGGCATGGCGGTGGTGATCGTCTCCTCGGAGATGGCCGAGGCGCTGCGCTACTCGGACCAGGTCGTCGTCCTGCGCGACCGGCGCAAGGTGGCGGAGCTCGCCACGGCCAAGACCGACGAGCAGGCGGTCTACCAGATCATCGCGGGAGGTCAGCCGTGAGCGCCGCCGCCGCCTCCCTGCGCCGGCTCGCCAGCGGGAACACGTTCTGGCCGCTGGCGATGCTCGGCTTCCTCCTGCTGTTCAACCTCGTCAGCAACCCGCAGTTCTTCGCGATCACGGTCAAGGACGGCCACCTCTACGGCAGCGTCATCGACATCCTGAACCGCGCATCGCCGCTCATGATCATCGCCATGGGGCTCACCCTGGTGATCGCCACCCGCGGCATCGACATCTCGGTCGGCGCCGTCGTGGCCATCTCCGGCGCGGTCGCGGCGGTGCTGATCGGCGGCGAGCTCTCACCGAGCGGCGGGACCGGCATGGCGGACGCGACGCGTGTTCCGCTGCCGATCGTCATCTGGAGCGCGCTGGGCGTGGCGCTGGCGCTCGGCATGTGGAACGGAGCGCTGGTGTCGCTCTTCGGCATGCAGCCGATCATCGCGACCCTGATCCTCCTCGTCACGGGGCGAGGCATCGCCCAGCTCATCACGGGCGGCCAGATCATCACGATCTACTACAGCCCGTATCACTTCATCGGGAACGGCTTCCTCCTCGGGATCCCGGTCTCGCTGTTCATCGTGGCGGCCGTGAGCGCCGTCGTCTGGCTGCTGACCCGCAAGACCGCGCTCGGCATGTTCATCGAGGCGATCGGTGTGAACCCGGTCGCCTCGCGGCTGGCCGGGATCCGCGCGCGCACGATCACCTTCGCCTGTTACGCCGTGTGCGGCCTGTGCGCCGGCATCGCCGGGCTCATCGTGAGCTCGAACGTCAAGAGCGCCGACGGGAACAACGCGGGCCTCCTCTTCGAGCTGGACGCCATCCTGGCCGTGGTCCTCGGCGGGACGTCGCTCTCCGGGGGCAAGTTCACGCTGGCGGGGAGCGTCATCGGCGCCCTGATCATCCAGACGCTCACCACCACCATCTACTCCGCCGGTGTGCCGCCGGAGGTCAACCTGGTGGTGAAGGCGCTCGTCGTCTTCCTGATCACCATCGTGCAATCGCAGAAGGTCAGGGATCTCATCGCAAAGCAACGGACGAGGAGGGTGGTCACACCATGATCGACACCGCCGCCGTGACCGGACGGAGCGGCACCATCGCCGCGACCGGAGGGAGCGGCACCACCACTGCGACCGGGCGCTCCGTCCGGATCGACCCGAGGCACCTGCCGCTCGCGGTCACCAGCAGCCTGTTCGTGCTCATGTTCTTGGCCGGGTCGTACCTGTTCAAGGGCTTCTTCTCGCTGCAGGTGTTCCTCAACTTCTTCATCGACAATGCGTTTCTCTTGATCAGCGCCATCGGGATGACCTTCGTCATCCTCTCCGGCGGGATCGACCTCTCGGTCGGCTCGGTCATCGCGCTGACCACGATGGTCTCGGCGTCGCTCGTCGAGAAGCACGGCTTGAGCCCTGCGGTGGTCATCCCGCTCGTGCTGGCGATGGGCTCGGGCATCGGCCTCGTCATGGGGGTCGTCATCCAGTACTTCAAGGTGCAGCCCTTCATCGTCACCCTGGCGGGCATGTTCCTTGCGCGCGGGCTCTGTTACCTCATCAGCATCGACTCCATCACGATCCACAACGGTTTCTACGTCGACGCCTCGTCGCACCGCATTCCGTTCCTGTTCGACACCTCGATCACCTGGAACGTGGTCATCGCGCTCGCGCTGTTCGCCGCGGCCATCTACATCGCCCACTACACGAGCTTCGGCCGCACGGTCTATGCGATCGGCGGCAGCGAACAATCCGCCCTGCTCATGGGCCTGCCGGTGCCGCGGACCAAGGTGCTCATCTATACCTGGAGCGGGTTCTGCTCGGCGCTGGCGGGCGTCGCCTTCACGTTCTACATGGTGTCCGGCTACGCGCTGCACGCCGGCGGAATGGAGATGGACGCCATCGCCGCCGTCGTCATCGGCGGGACCCTGCTGACCGGCGGCCATGGTACGGTCGTCGGCACCCTGTTCGGTGTGCTCATCTACGGCACCATCCAGACCCTCATCATGTTCGAGGGCACGCTCAGCTCCTGGTGGACCAAGATCGTCATCGGCCTTCTCCTCCTGGTCGCCTGCCTGCTCCAGCGGATCTTCGAGCGGCGCGCCCGTACGGCGTGACACGAGGGGGATGAAGGGCGTACCGCCAGGGTCCGTGTGGCGCCGATAGGCACTTTCGTGCCCGATCAGCGATCATTTCGGCAGCCCTCGGGAATTCAAGGGTCCACAACAAGGAACTGAGAGGTCATCGTGCGCTCTTATGCAGCAGGGATTGTCACTTTCGTTGGATTGATCGCGATCGGGTGCGGCTCGGACGAGCCCAATCCCAGCCCGGCGGGATCGAGCACCTCGTCCGGGCCAACCTCGACAAGCTCCGCGGGTCAGGGCGGAGACGGCGGTGGAACCGGCGGCGACGGCGGCGACGGCGGAGACGGCGGCTCCGGGGGCACGGGTGGCTCTCCGAACGCCGGGGGCGGCGGGGCGGGCGGCGACGGCGACGCGGCCTTCGACGTGACGACCTACCAGAACCCCGTTCTGCCCGGCGATCACCCGGACATGAACATCTACCGGGAAGGCGACGACTTCTACCTGGTCGGGTCGAACTTCCACATGATGCCCGCCTTCGAGATCCTGCACTCGACGGATCTCCTTCACTGGGAGCGCATGAACCGGGTGGTCCATTCCACCGCTCCCGCGCTGGAGGCGCAGCTCGGCCCTGGCCAGGGCACCTGGGGCGGCTTCATCGTCAAGGCCGGCGATGTGTACCGGGTCTATTACTCCATCGGGGCCACCCAGCATTTCTCCTCGGCGCCGAGCCTCGAGGGCCCGTGGTCGGAGCCCACCAAGGTCGATATCTTCCCCTACACGCCGCCCGGCAGCGAGACCTCGTACGAACGAGGGACCGGCTCCGACAATTCGGTGTTCGTCGATCCCGACAGCAAAAAGACCTACATGGTCATCAAGAACGGTCTGTGCAAATGGGACGCGGATCATCCGAACGACTTCGGCATCAACCTGGTCACGGAGATCGATCCCAAGACCGGGATGCTGCTGCCCGAGTCGAGCGTCGACATGAGCTTCGTCAACTGGGACCAGGCGACCGGCGGCTGCGGCGACTTCACCAATGCTGACTGGAGCAAGTGGGCCGAAGGGCCGACGATGGCCAAGCGCGGCGACTGGTACTACTACTTCGTCTCGACGCACACGGCCTGCGGCGGCCAGCTGCACGCCTGGGCTTCGAAGAAGCTTGTCGGCAGCACCCCCGAGGACTGGACGTGGCTCGGCTATGTCCTTACCGGCGAGGAGCCGTACGCCGGCGTCCAGCACATCACGTCGCCCATCGGGCTGGAGGACGGCTCGTGGTGGGCCTTTGCCCACTCGTACGACTGCAGCAACGTGGGCACCGACGACACCAAGACCTCGAAGAACGGCGACTGGCAGGGGCTTGGCCGCGAGGGGCTGCTGCTGGAGGTTACCTGGGTCGACCAAGAGGTGAACGGAAAGACGATCCCGGTCCCGCGATTCCCGACCAAGAAGGGCGATCTGTCCGCGCCCAAGCTGCCGCAGAGCGGCGTGCCCTTCCTGCTGCCCGTGAACGACGATTTCTCGTCGGCCACGATCAACTCCGCGTGGACCACCTACGGCGCGTCGGAGGACAAGTACTCGGTGGCGGATCGCCCGGGGTGGCTGCGGATCACGCCGGGTACCGGAGGGACCGCGTGGGTCGTTCAGAAGGACACGCTGCACTCGAGCAGCATGGTCGCGAAGGTCGAGTCCACGCCCGCGGCCGACGGGGACGCGGCCGGCATCCGCGTGGGCAACGGCTACTGGCAGGACGAGCAGGTGCTTTCCTGCCCGACGTGGATGACCGACAGCGAGAAGTTCAGGCTCCCCGCCATCATGGACGTCTCGGTGGCGCGGGTCATGGAGGGCGAGGAAGACAGGATTCGCTTCTCCTTCCGGTCGCGCTCGGTGCAGGCCCCGGCCGAGGCGGGGGCCGCGTACAGCGAGCTCGCCGAGCCGGTCGTGGTGGGCGCGTCGGTCCCCGCACCCGCCGGGAAAGCGGTCTGGCTGAAGCTGGTCCGCTCCGAGCACAAGGCTACGGGCTGGTTCAGCACGGATGGAGTCGAATGGACCCAGGTAGGCGCCGAGATCGACATCTCCGCGCTCGACGGGTTCTATGCCATGGCTCACACCTGGATTGGCAACCAGGCCGGCATGTTCGCGACCAACAACCGTGCCTACTTCGACCTGTTCACCTACCGTGACGGATTCACCCCGATCCCGGCGGCGGAGGCGGACCAGCAGTCCGGCGCCCAGGTCGTGTCGAGCACGTCGGCGGGACCGGTGCTCGGTGATCTGGAGAGCGGCGATTGGGCCATGTTCGGGAGCGTCGACCTCGGCAGCGGGGGTGTAAAGTCGAAGGCGATCGCGCTGGAGGCCTCGAGCGCCGGGGCCGGCGGCACCGTGGAGGTCTGGATCGATCCGCTGGCAGGCGGCTCGATGATCGGCACCTGCGCCCTCCCCGGTACCGACGGCTGGGAGAAGTGGAAGACGACGACGTGCAACGTGATGCCCACGTCGGGCACGCACGAGGTCTACTTGAAGGTGAAGGGCGGCCAGGGCGAGCTCGTGCGCCTCGCATCGCTGCGTTTCGTGCCCGCCAAGTGACCTGTCCGCCGCGGGTGGCCAAAAGCCGTCGGCGGAGTCGTCGACGGCGGCCCCCTCCCCGGCCGGCATGACGCCAGGGGCAGCTCCCTCGCTGCCCCTGGGCCTGCACCTCCAAGACGTGTGGCGCGGTCCCGCGCGCCCTCGGGAGCCGTCGCGCGAGCGTACAACGGGCCTTCCGCCCTCACCGTGCCAGGCGTGATCAGATGGGTGCGCTCCGGGCATCTCCGAGCCTGGCCAGCGGGCTGCGTACGTTGGAACCCCGGTCTCGCCTCGTACGCGACAGCAAGTGAGGGCCTGCGTGCTCGTGTTTCTGCCTGCTCAGGCGCAGCTCACGCATGCGCCCGGGGTCGTCGTCCATTCACCTGAACAGCCGGGAAAGGCCACAGATGGCACACATCAAAAGCGAGCGCAGAGCCAAGCAGTCGACGCGATTCCATGAAGGAACCACCCGCGCAGGACGCGCCGGTCGTCCCTGTGCCGGCCCAGACAGGCAACCGCTCGGCGCGCTCTGGGACAGCTGGAGCCCGATGTTGCGGACGGGGCTCCTCTGCTGGATTCTCCCCCTCTCCTTCGCCGTGGTGGCGGGTTGTTCGGGATCGGACGGCGCGTCGCCGACGCCTGACGACCCGGGTGCGACGGCGGGAGGGGGCGCGGGCTCGCCGACAGGAGGCGGCGGTGCGGGCGCGACGACCGGAGGAGGCGCGGGCTCACCGACCGGAGGAGGCGGGGGCCCGCCGACGGAAGATCCGGACCCGCCCCACCCGGAGGATCCGGAGAAGTACGTCTCGTTCGAGCCCACCCCCGACAGCTTCCCCATGGCCGCCGAGGGCAAGGCCGCGCCGCTCGTCGTGAGCTCGAGCGATTACCCGGGCGTCATCCGGGTTGTGAACGATCTCAAGGCCGACATCGGCCGGGTCACCCAGATCGAACCGCAGGTCTCGCTCGACGAGATCCCGGCCGCGGACGATGTGGTGATCATCGGGACCCTGGGCAAGAGCCCGCTCGTGGACCGGCTGGTGACCGAGAACAAGCTCGACGTCACCGGCATCGAGGGCAAGTGGGAGACATCCCTCCTGCAGGTCGTGAGCGACCCGGCGCCGGGCGTTCGCCGCGCTTTCGTGATCGCCGGCAGCGACCAGCGCGGGACGATCTTCGGCGCCTACGACGTCTCGAGGAACATCGGCGTGTCGCCCTGGTACTACTGGGACGACGTCCGGGCGCACAAGCACCCTGCGCTGTACATCCTGCCGGGGCGCTACTCGCAGGGGGAGCCGAAGGTGAAATACCGCGGCTTCTTCATCAACGACGAGAACCCCGCCCTGGGCACCTGGGCCCGCAACACGTTCGGCCCGGCGCCCAACGCGAGCCACCAGGACGGCTTCGACCACGAGCTCTACGCCAAGGTCTACGAGGTGATGCTCCGCCTCAAGGCGAACTACCTGTGGCCGGCCGTATGGGGCAGGTCGCTCTTCGACGACGATCCCGAGAACCAGAAGCTGGCGGCCGAGTATGGGATCGTGATGGGGACCTCGCACGAGGCCCCGATGATGCGGGCGCAGGACGAGTGGAACCGCTATGGCAGCGGTCAGTTCAACTTCGACCAGAACACGGAGTTCCTGAAGAAGTACTGGACCGACGGCATCAAGCGGATGGGGAGCTACGAGAGCGTGGTGACCGTCGGGATGCGCGGCAACGGCGACCTCCCCATCGACAACGGCGGCAACATCGATCTGATGCAGCGGATCGTGAAGACGCAGCGGGAGATCCTTGGCCAGGTCACGGGCAAGGACGTCACCACCATCCCGCAGGTCTGGACGCTCTACAAGGAGGTCCAGGCCTTCTGGGACGACGGCATGCGGGCGCCGGACGACGTGATCATCAACTGGTGCGACGACAACTGGGGCAACATGCGCGAGCTGCCCGATCTGTCCGCGCAGCCGCGGTCCGGCGGGTACGGGCTCTACTACCATTTCGACTACGTGGGCGGCGGCCGGAACTACAAATGGGTGGACACCAACCTCCTCCCCAACATCTGGGAGCAGCTCCACCTGTCGTACCGCTATGGCGTCGATCGGCTCTGGGTGGTGAACGTGGGCGACATGAAGAACGAGGAGCACCCGCTCGAGTTCTTCCTGGACTACGCATGGAACCCCGAGCGGTGGCCGATCGAGCGGCTCCCCGTGTGGGAGAAGAAGTGGGCGGCGCAGCAGTTCGGGCCGGAGCACGCGGCCGAGATCGCCGAGGTCCTGACCATGTATTCGAGGCTCCAGTCGCGCCGGAAGCCCGAGCTGCTCAACCGGCTCATCACCGTCAGGGCCGGCGCGAACATCGCCCAGGACCCGAACAACGCCATCGTCTATTCCGATGGCAGCCCCTTCAGCCTGACCAACTACAGCGAGGCGGAGCGGGTCGTCGCGGAGTGGCAGGCGCTCGCGGCCGAGGCGGAGCGCCTCGACCATGAGTTGCCGGAGGAGTACCGGGACGCCTACTACCAGCTCGTGCTCTATCAGGTGAAGGCCAGCGCCAACCTGTACGAGCTCCGCCTGGCCGGGTTCAAGAACATCCTCTACGCCGCTCAGGGGCGCGCCGCGACCGGCGACATGGCCGCGGCTGCCGAGGCGCGGCTCGCCGACGACAGGGCGATGTCGCGCTACTACAACGAGACGCTGGCTGGCGGGAAATGGAAGGGCTTCCAGACGCAGCCCAAGATCGGCTACGGCGGAAACTACCCTGACTCGGGCTGGCAGCAGCCGGAGAGGAACAACACCGTCCTGGAGGACTTCATCTGGCCGTCGCTCAAGCAGATCAGCGTGCCGAGCAACGCGAGCATGGGCGTGGCCATCGACGGGTCCGACAAGTACTGGCCCGCCGAGCGGACGGCCGCGGTGCTTCCCGAGTTCAGCCCGTTCCAGACCCACCCGACGCAGTACATCGAGGTCTTCAACCGCGGCCAGCAGGCCTTCGACTACAAGATCGAGGCGTCCGTGCCGTGGGTGAAGATCACGCCGAACAACGGCAAGATCGAGAAGGAGGTGCGCGCCAGCGTGAGCGTCGACTGGAGCGCTGCGCCCGAGGGGACCACGGAGGTGCCCATCACCGTGACGGGCCCGAGCGGCAGCAGCGTCGTCGTGCAAGCCATTGTCAAGAATCCGGCCCTGAACCGCGCAGAGCTCGAAGGGTTCGTGGAGAGCAACGGTTACGTGTCCATCGAGGCCGAGCACTTCACCCGCGCCCTGAGCGCGGATCCGATCACCTGGCAGCTCATCCCGCACATCGGTCGGACGGAATCGGGCATGACGCCCTTCCCGGTCACCTCGGCCAGGCAGACGCCCGGCGGGGAGAGCCCGCGCCTCGAGTACAAGATGAACCTCTTCACGAGCGGGAAGGTGACGGTCTGGGCCTATCTGTCGCCGAGGAACAACGTGCGGCACTCCGATGGCCTGAAGTACGCCGTGTCGATCGACGACGGGCAGCCGCAGATCGTCAACATCACCACCGCGCTCAACGGCATTCCCATGAACAAGTCGTGGGAGAGGAACACGTCCGACAACGTGAACCTCACGTCGACCACGCACACCATCGCTCAGCCGGGCGAGCACGTGCTGAAGTTCTGGATGGTCGACCCGACGGTGGTGGTGCAGAAGCTCGTTGTGGACACGGGCGGGCTCAAGCCGAGCTACCTGGGTCCGCCGGAGAGCTACCGCGCACCGAGGTAGCGAGACGCGGGCGCGCGCGGTATGCCCAACCTGGGTCGGGTCACGGCATTCTCGCCACACTGAGACACTCCGCGACGTCCTCGACGTTCGCACGTTCGCGCACGGCTCGACAGCGCGCTGAGCTGTGCTCGTGGCGCGAGCGTCGGGCCGCACGCCTGGCATACGGCTTGCGACCCTTGCGATCGCGAGCCGGGGCCGACACGATCGAGGCCGCTCGACCCACCATGACCAATCGCTTCGACAGTCTGATCGCGCGCCTGCGCAGCGCATGGAAGCGCACCAAGCAGCCCACCGCGCCGCGCGCTTACCGCTGCCAGTGCGAAAGGCCGGTGTTCTTCCGCAACAGCGAATGCCTGGCCTGCAAGACGCCGCTCGGTTACGAGCCCGAGCGCGCCCAGGTCGTGCCGCTCAAGGCCGGTCCGACCGAGGGCGCCTGGCAGATCTGGCACGACACGGCGGACCCGCCGCGGCTCTACAGGCGCTGTGGCAACTTCGACCTGGCGTCGGGCTGCAACTGGCTGATCCCGGCGGGGACGGAGGCGCCCGCGCTCTGCGCCGCGTGCCGGCTCAACCGCACCATTCCAGATCTCTCCGTCGCCGAGCACCAGGCGCTGTGGCGCCTGCTCGAGACGGCGAAGCGGCGGCTCGTGTCGCAGCTCCTGGCGCTGAACCTGCCGGTGAAGTCCAAGATCGGCGAGGACCCGGAGCGCGGCCTCTGCTTCGACTTCCTCGCCTCGCCGCCCGACGGGCCCAGGGTGATGACCGGCCACGCCGACGGCGTGATCACGCTGAACATCGAGGAGGCGGACGACGCCACGCGCGAGCGCACCCGCGCCGCGATGCGCGAGCCCTACCGCACGCTGCTCGGGCACTTCCGGCACGAGGTCGGCCATTATTACTGGGACCGCCTGGTGCGCGACACCGGGTGGCTGGCGCCGTTCAGGGAGCTGTTCGGCGACGAGCAGCAGGACTACGCCGCCGCGCTGAAGGCCAACTACGAGCAGGGGCCGCCGGCCGACTGGCCGCAACGCTTCGTCAGCGCCTACGCCAGTATGCACCCGTGGGAAGACTGGGCCGAGACCTGGGCCCACTATCTCCACATGGTCGACACCGTCGATACGGCGCTCAGCTTCGGCATCGACGCCGACGAGGTGGAGCTCGATGTCGAGCCATGGGGCGCGGACGCGCTGTGGCGCCCGGACGACCGAGGGGCCGAGACCTTCCTGGGCTTCCTGAACGCCTGGGTAGAGCTGACGGCCGTGCTCAACGAGATGTCGCGCAGCATGGGCCAGCACGACTTCTACCCGTTCGTGCTGCCGCGCCCCGCGGTGGCGAAGCTGCAGTTCATCCACCTGGTGGTGAACGGGGCCTCGCCGGCGGAGGACTCACCGGCAGAGCGCTCGCCGGCGCCTACCGTCCGTACAGGCGCTGGAGCCGCTTCACGAACTCCGGCTTGAACACGCCGTCCACGCGGATCGAGTACCGGAAGAACGGGTCCGGCTCGACCCCGTGGTAATCCATGTCGTTGAACCAGTAGATGGGCGCGCGCACGACCGTGCGCTCCTCCCCCTCCCTGTCGCAGAGATAGAACCGCTTGTCGCCGCGCGGGTCGAACGAGATGGACTGCGCCGCGCCGATCGCGCTTTCCGGCTCGGTGTCCCGGTGCGCGGGCGCGTGATCGTTCGCCTCGAGGCCGAAGATCACGCACCGCCCGATCTCGACGAACGGCAGGCCCCGGATGAACTCGACCGTCCGGGGGAACACCGTTCTGGCCTCCGCCGAGAAGTCCTTGCCGGCGCCCGAGTGCTTGTCTTCCCAGCGGTCGTTCTCGAGGAGGTGATAGCAGACCTTCCAGGGGAAATAGACTCCGTAGCGGTACTTCAGGTACAGCATCTGCGCCCGCGTGAGCGGATGATCGGTCTCGTCCCCGAACGTGTACTCGCCCCGCCGGTCAGGATCGAAGGCGGACGGGTCGTCGCCGAGCGCGATGAAATCGCAGAACTCGTCGCGCGAGAAGCCTTCGATGACCTCCCCGTAATCCAGGTACGGGTCGTCGTGCACCCAGGGCGCGACCACGCCCATCCACTTCAGGCTGCCGCCGGTGTACGAGGGCTCGACGCGGCAGAGGCCGCGCACGATCTCGCGATCGAGCTCGGGGAAGCACGCCGTGTCGAGCAGCGGCGACAGATCGATGTACGGGCGGCCCCACAGGCCGCAGAGCTTGCTCATGCCGTCCTCGCTCCGAGCGGTACCTGCGCGCGACCATGCCGTCAAACGTGTGGACGCCGTGCACGTTCGCGAACGGGCCGCCGATCCACGGCCGCGGTCGGTCGCCGGACGGCATGGACGCGTGGCGCGGGCGGGAGGCCGAGCGATCGGGCGTGAAGCGCTCGGGACCGAACGCCGCGGGGGCCTCCCAGGAGGATGGGCCGTGGCGCAGACACCGAGTTCGACTCTCGCCCGAATTGTTCAGTCCACCGACATGAGCGTGACGTCTCGGATCGAGGCATAGGCGAGTATGCCTATACATCGAGTCAGCTGGCTTGGGTACGAAGTCGTGGCAGTCACCTGCATCGGGCGAACGCGGCCCCTTCGATGCGCGGATGAGTTGTCAATACAAGGCGACGAGGGTCTTTCGCCGCTTAAAACCTCGGCGCCAAACGGACACTGGAGAAATAAAATGAAGTCGACACGTCGTCACGTCGCTACGAAACTGAGCGTTCTCGGTCTCCTGAGCATCGGCATCTGGGCCTGTGGTGAGGCGAACGACGGTGGTACGTCCTCGACCGGCGGAGGCGGCCCTGACGGGGCCACCGGCGGCGCGGGGGCCACGGTCACGGTCGGCACGGGCGATACGGGCACCGGCGGCGCCGCAAGCTCGGCAGCCGTGAGCACCTCGAGCAGCAGCAGCAGCAGCAGCAACAGCAGCGCAAGCACCGGGGAGGCCAGCAGCACGGCGGCCGGCGGAGAGACGGGCGTCACGAGCGGGGGCTCGGACCCGGGTGAGTGCGTCAAGGGCCAGACCAAGGGAAATCAGGTCGCGGTCATCGGAGAATCGTTCATCGCCGCGACTCACGGCATCACGCAGCAGATCGAAAAGCAGGCCAAGGCCAACGGCTCCCTCGGCGCGAACGAGCGCTATATCGACAACTCGGTCAGCGGCACGACGTTGGCCAACGATCAAATTCCCAGCCAGTACCGCAAGGCCGCGGAGAACGGCATGATCAAGTACGTGCTGATGGATGGCGGCGGGAACGACTGCTTGTTGAGAGGGGACGGCGACGCGGCCCTCGCGGCGGCGGAGTCGCTGTTCGAGACCATGGAGAAGGACAGCGTCGAAAAGGTCCTCTATTTCTTCTATCCAGACCCCATCGGAAACCAGTACGCGTCGCTCAAGACCTGCCTCGATGCGCTCCGGCCGAAGATGAAGGCATTGTGCGACGGGCTCACGGCGCCGAAGTGTTACTGGTTGGACCTTCGTCCGACCTGGAACGGACACAACGAGTATACGCAGGACGGCATCCACCCCACCGCCGCCGGTAGCGTCGCCACCGGAGATGCAGTTTGGGAAGCGATGAAGACCAGCTGCGTCGCGCAGTGACGAGAGATCGACGTACGGGCGATCCCCCCAGGCCGCAGAGCTTGCTCATGCCGTCCTCGCGCGGAGCGCAGCGAGGTACCTCCGCGCGACCATGCCGTCGAAGGCGTGGACGCCGTCTTCCACCATGGCATACGTCGAAGGGGCGTAGCCCGGCGCGCGGATCCCGCGCTGCTGGCGCTCGCAGATGGCGCGGTCTTCCCGGTTCACGGCGTCCCAGAAGGCGAACACGTCGCCCGGATCGAAGCCTTTCGTGAACGCCGCTGGGTGGAAGTGCGTGTCGGCGATCACGAGCGTCCGATCGGGCGCGCGCGGGGCGAGCCGGTACGTGAGCAGGTAGTCGGGCTGGAGGCTCGTGAGCAGGCCCGGAAAGAGCATGGCGTCGCGCACGCGCCGCCGCTCCGCCTCGGGGACGATGAGCGGCCGCGCGCCGGGCGTGGCGCCGACCGAGACCGTGTCGGCGCCGGGCGCGAGGTCCATGATGCCGCCTAGCCACGGGCCGCCCCGGCCCCAGGACACGGCGTCGTGGCACGGGGTCAGCCGCTCGAGCGCGGGGTGCACGCGCGGGAAATGGTGAGACTCCTGGAAGTTCTCAACGCAGAGCTTCCAGTTCGCGGCGACCTCGTACTCCACCCGCCTGCCCCGCCGGAGCGAGCGCAGCCCGGGGCGCGAGAGCCACGGCGGCGCCTCGCCGATCGCGCTCTCGAGCGGCGGCGCGCCGGGGTCGAGCGTCACGAAGAGGAAGCCGAAGAGGGCGCCGGCGCGCGCCGGGAGGAGCCCGTGCGCGCCGCGGTCGAAGCCGGGCGGCGCGTGGGGCGCGGCGCGCAGCGCGCCGGAGAGCTCGTAGGTCCAGCCGTGGTACGGGCACTCGAGGTGCGAGAGGCGGCCGCACGGGCCGTCGAGCAGCGTCGCCGCCCGGTGGCGGCAGACGTTGTGGAACGCGCGGATCTCCAGATCGGCGCCGCGGAGGACGACGACGCCCGCCGGCGTGAGGGGGGCGAGCAGCCACTCTCCGGGGCGGGCGATCTCGTCCTCGCGGCCGACGCAGAGCCAGGAGCGTCCGAAGATCTCGGCCTGCTCGAAGGCGAAGACGTCCTCGTCCCAGTACGCGCGCGCGGGCAGCGGCCGGGCGCTCTGGAGCGGCGCGAGCACCGCGTCGAGATCGGCAGGGGCGAGAGGGAGCTCCGGCAACGCCGGCGATGCTACCAGAACGAGGGCGCGGATCGCGCTGCCCGGGAGCGGCTCAGGGGGGACGGCCGCGCGTCGATGCCGAAGGCCAGACGCGCGGCGCCGAGGTCGACGACGCAGATCTGGCCTTCAGCGTCGACGCGGGGCGGGCGCAGGTCGCCCTCGCACGTCTCGGTGATCCCGCGCGTGGCGACGCCGCTGACCGTCTCATTGCCTCCGCGGCGCCGGGACAAATCATGGATTGCACCCGAAGATGCTGGCGTTGCCGCAGGAGTAATAACACTCATTGCAGTTCACGCATCGGTCGTAGTTGGCATACGGATTCCTCCCGTCCGGATGGGCGTCCATGCACGCGCGGAAGCAGGCGTCATCGTCGTCCGCGCAGGTGACGATGCACCGGATGAACTCGATGCAGTCGTCGTCGAGGATGCATGCGTCGAGCTCATCGGCGCAGCTCCCCGCGTTCGCGCACCCGATACACCCCTTCGAGTCGTCGCCGCACTCGTCGAGGTCGTCACAGGTGAGGGGGGCGCTGCAGTCGGCGGTGTCCGTGCCCGCCGCGCAGAGCCCGGTGCCTCCGGGCTCGTCGCACTCGCCGTTGTCCGTGGTTGCGCACGGCTCGTCCACCGCGCAGTCCGCGGCGTCCGTGCCCTCCTCGCAGAGCCCGGTGCCCTCGGGCTCATCGCAGGTGCCGTTGTTCGTCCGGGAGCAGGTCGTGGCCGCGCAGTCCACGACGTCCGTGCCCTCCGCGCACGCGCCCGTGCCCTCGGGCTCATCGCAGGTGCCGTCGCCGGTCGAGGGACAGGGAGAGAGGCAGTCGGCTCGATCGGTCCCAGCAGGGCATTTGCCGGTGCCCTGGGGCTCGTCGCAGGTGCCGTCACCCGCGCTGGGACAGCGATCCGTGGAATCGAGACAGTCCAGGAGGGCCTCCTCATGGACGTCGCAGACCTCGGCCAGGTGATGACCGTCCACGCACCGGCCTTCCAGCCGGACACAGTCGATGTACGCCGTATACTCGTCCTGACAGCGCTCCTCGGACCGCTCGGCGATGGCGCCCTGCTCGGCCTCGCACAGGCCCTCTTGGTCGTCGGAGCAGCCCTCGCAGGCGCAGCGGGCCTCGCAGACCGTCCCGTAGACCGGCTCGGTCTTGCCACCGTCGCCCCCCGAGCTGGCGCAGGCCGCGAATAGACCGGCGATCGCTGCTGTGATCATCACGTGTCGGACACGCATGGGGTCTCCTCATCCTCTGGCTGAAACGAGAGGTCGTTCGCCGCGGCGCAGGGCGTCGACGCGACGCAGCAAGAGCGAGATGACATCGCTGGCACGGAAAGCACCAGGGCACCCTTCACTTGCGCACACCGCGCTCGACCGCCTTTCTCTTTGGTTGTGATTGTAAAATTCAATCCCGAAGAAAACGGCTACCTATACCAGCTCCGATGGCGGCCGGTCAATCACATGGCGAGGCGACGCTCGGACCTGCAGCGGGCGGAGCAGCGGCGGCCGCCGCGCTCGAGGCGATAGGGGCGGAACGACCGGAGCCTCGCGAAGCTCGGAGGTGCGCTCAGGCTCGCTGACGAGCTGAGGAGCAGGCGCCCGAAACCTCACGGACATCGGGTGGCGCGCTCAGGCGCGGGGAGGTGGTGAGGAGAGGAGAAAGGCGCAGGGTGGCAAGGAGGGCTCGCCAGAGCGGTGGAACGGGTGGAAACGAGTGGAGAAGAGGGCGTCGCGATCTTCAAAACGCGCTCCACAAGCGCGTAACGGACGCGACAATCGCGCGCGATCGGCCGTCGAAAAGCTGCTGCGTTCGTCGTTGACCCGGGGCGAGGAGGAGCGTGGACGAGGTAGGATGGGGAGAGAGCGCGGGCGCCCCTCTGCCCGAAAGCGCCGAGAAGGAGTAAAGAGGCGTTGGCATCCGCGCCGTTTCGACAGAAGATGCCTGCGCGCGTATCGCGCTGCGGCACCTCGCCTCCGACGGCCGGCGCCGCGTCACTGGACCCCTACCGGCTGGAGAGCAGCGGATGAAGATGCGATCTTTGGTGTGTCTCTTCGTTCTTGGCCTGATGACGACGACGGCGTGCGGCGATGACGAGTCGCCGGTCATCGGGACTGGGGGCGGCGGGGGTGCAGGCGGCGGCTCGGGCGGCGAAGGCGCCACCTCGGCCAGCAGCACGACAGGAAACGGCGGCAACGATGCAGGCGGCGGCGGTGCGGGCGGCACCGGCGGCAGCGACACGGGCGGCGGCGGTGCGGGCGGCACCGGCGGCAGCGACACGGGCGGCGGCGGTGCAGGCGGTACCGGCGGCGGCGACACGGGCGGCGGCGGTACGGGCGGGGCCACCACCTCGACCTCGGCCTCATCGAGCAGCGCCTCCACGACCTCGGCCTCGGCCACCACGGGCGCTGGCGGCGACGGCGGCGGCAGCGTCTCCTCGACCTCGGCCTCGGTCACCACGGGCGCTGGCGGCGACGGCGGCGGCAGCGTCTCCTCGACCTCGGCCTCGGTCACCACGGGCGCTGGCGGCGACGGCGGCGGCAGCGTCTCCTCCACCACTTCGGTCAGCGCGGGCGCTGGCGGCGACGGCGGCGGTAGCGTCTCCTCCACCACCTCGGTCACCACCGGCGCCGGCGGCGACGGCGGCGGCAGCGTCTCCTCCACCACCTCGGTCACCACCGGCGCCGGCGGCGGCGGCGTCACCTCCACGACCTCGGTCGCGACCGGCGTCGGCGGCGGCGGCGTCACCTCCACGACTTCGGTCACCACCGGCGCCGGCGGCGGCGAGCTCGGCGGCTCCGGCGCTGCCTGCGCCAGCGATGCGATGTGCGCCAGCGACATCTGCCTCGGGGAGCGAGAGTCCGGCTTGCCTTCCGGCTACTGTACCGCCGCCTGCCTGTCGGACGACGACTGTGGCGACGGCGTCTGCGTCCAGGTGGCCCAGACACTCGCCATCTGCATGTCCGCGTGCTCGACGTCGGCGGACTGCCGCGACGGCTACAGGTGCGACGACGGGTCCTGCTGGATGGGCTGCACCAGCGATGATCAGTGTACGGAGGTGGGCTCGTGCCACGAGGCGTCCGGCGGCTGCTACCTCCCGGACGGCAGCCCTTGCGAGACTGACGCCGAGTGCGGTGGCTATCTCTGCGCCACCGAGTTCGCGGACGGTTATCCGGGTGGCTTCTGCACGGGCGAGTGCGCGTCGGACAGCGACTGCGACGGCGGCGTCTGCGGCGGCTCTGGCTACTGCGTCGTCGAGTGCGCGACGGACAGCGACTGCCGCGTCGGCTATGCGTGCATGGAGGGGCTCTGCGCGGCGGCCTGCACCAGCGACGAGCAGTGCACGATCGAGGGCGCTACCTGCATCGCGGACCTGGGTCGCTGCCTCCCGCCGCCCGGCGATGGGGCCGACGGTGACGCTTGCACCGCGGACGGCGACTGCGCCGGCCTCTTCTGCGTCGTCGAGGCGTGGGGCTGGCCCGGCGGCTACTGCTCGGGCTACTGTGACGAATCGAGTCCCTGCGCCGGCGGCGGGGTCTGCGCATCGGACTACACCTGCAACAGCGCGTGCGCGACGTCGGCCGATTGCCGCGACGGCTATGAGTGCACGCCGGAGGGCTGCCTCCCGGCGCCGCCCGATGGCGCCGACGGCGATCCTTGCACGGCCGACGCCGACTGCATCGGCGGCCAGTGCATCACGGAGGAGTGGGGCTGGCCCGGCGGCTCCTGCTGGGGCTTCTGTGACGCGTCGACCCCCTGCGCCGGCGGCGGGGTGTGCGCGTCGGACGAGACCTGCAACCAGGCGTGCGCGACGTCGGCCGATTGCCGCGACGGCTACATGTGCACGGCGGCGGACGGCTGCGTCCCGGAATGATGACCCGATGACGGGCAGGCTCGCAGGCTGGTCCGTACGACCCGACGACGGACCCCTGCGGCTCCCGTGAAGCGATGAACCTCCGTCGCCATGAGAGGCGACGACGAGGCCTCTCCCACGAAGCGCGGCGCGGCTGCTCCACCACTCCTGGCGCAGCCGGCGCGCGCGCCCTCTCCGTCGCTCTACCCGCTCTCGATAGGCGCCGTTCGGCGCTCAGCCCTGCCCGTGCCCGCGCGAGCGGCGCAGGCGCAGGCCCGCGAGCGCGATGAGCGCAAGCGCTGCTGCCGCCCCGGGGCCCTGGCCGGCGGCGGTCCGGCAGCCGCAGCCGCCGCTCCCGCCGGTGGTCCCGGGCGCGACCCCGCCCGAGCTGGCCGCGGCCTCGGCGCTGCCCGTCGCCGCCGCGCTCGCGGTCGATCCGGCCGTGGCGCCCCTTCCCCCCTCGCCTGCGCTCCCGGCGCTGCCCGTCGCCGCCGCGCTCGCGGTCGATCCGGCCGTGGCGCCCCCTCCCGTGGCGCCCACTCCCGTGGCGCCCTCTCCCGGGGCGCCCCCTCCCCCTGCGGCCGCGCTCCCGGCGCTGCTCGCCGATGACGCGCTCGCCGAGCCCTCCTCGCGGACCAGCGCGAGGTACGCCTCGGCGAAGCGCTCGCCGAGCAGCTGGTACGCGGCCGAGTCGAAGTGATACGCGTCGTCGGGGGCTCGCACGGTGAAGTCGTCCGTGTCGACCCATGCGACCCGCGGGTCCTCCTCGGCCACGGTCACCTGCGCCGCGCGAACGGCGTCGATGTTGGCCTCTCTTCCTGCGGCGATGGGACCGCCGTTCGCGGGGTAGAGGTTGTCGCTGATCCGGCCGAGCACGACAGGGAGCCCGGGGACGCCGAGGTCCTCGCGGATCGCCCGGATGAAGCCGCGCAGCGTGTCGCCGTAGGAGAACGCGGCCGACCACCCCGCCTCGTTCTCGCCCTGCATCCAGACGAGCGCGGCGATCTCGTACGGCTCCCCCTCCGACTCGAGCCGCGCCAGGGCGCCGTCGAGCCGCGTCACCTCCTCGGGGTAACGGAGGGCGCGGTCGCCCTCGTACGTCGCGGAGTCCAGCTTGCCGAGGAGCGCGTGGTAGAGCTGCGATTTGTAGAGCACCTCGGGGTCCGGCGCGAGGCCGCGCCCCCAGTGATCGACGAGGTTGGTGCCCCCCTGCGCCATCTTCACGATCGCGATCCGGTGCTCCGGGTACGCCGCGGCCATCGCGCGGCCGAACGTGATCTCGGGCCCGTAGCGGCGGGCCTCGCCCTTCGGCTCGAGCGGCCCCCAGTCGGCGCTCGTCGCCTCGGCGTACGGCCCTCCCTCGCGCGCGTCCGGGTTGTAGTGGTCGTACCAGATGTCCGGCTGGCTCTGGAGCTCGACAGGGAGCTGGCGGCCCACGCCGTAGCCGACCATGTTCGACTGGCCCGCGAGGACGAACACCTTCACCGGCTGCGCGATCGCGGGAGCGGAGAGGGACAGCACGAAAGCCGCCAGGGCGATGCAAGACCGCTTCATGGCGCTGTCTATCCCCCGCGCGCGGTGGAACGTCAACACGGCGGGATCGCGATCGACCGGAGAGAGCGCGCGGCGCGCCGGCGCCGAGGTGATCGAGGAGCGAGCGCGGAGAGACCACGACTCACGAGGATGGAAGCCTCGTTTGGCAGGCGCACGCCTGCCCTCCTCAGGACACGTGTCGGGCGTTTGTGTGCCTGACGGACGCGAGGTCCCGTCGAGCTCGCCTCGCGGTCACGCCCCTTCGGGCGTCGCCTGATAAGCCGCGCTCGACGGCGCGTAGACCCCGTTGGTCGCATACGAGTAGCGGTGCGGCCGGATGTGGTGCTCGGCGTGGCGCGCGCACCAGAGCGCTGCGCCGCCCGTCTCTTGCCGGTGCTTCATGCACTCCGGGCAGGGCGGCTCGATCTCGGGGACCCGGCCGGCGGTCGCGTGATCCTTCGGCCGGACGATCCACACGGGGCAGCGCGCGAGCCGGGAGACGCGCTCCGCGACCGAGCCGAGGAGCAGCCGTTCGAGCCCGCGGTAGCCGTGCGAGCCGACGACCACGAGGTCGGCGTCCAGGTCGGCGGCGAGCTGGGCGATGTTCTCGGCCGCATCGCCGCGGCGGAAGTGGACGACGACGCGCTTCAGCCGCCCGCCGTCGAGCTTGTTGCCCATGGCGCTCACGCGCTCGCTCGCGCGCTGCTGGAGCTGCTGGAGCGCCACGTCGGGCTTGGTGGCCACCACGGGCACCCGCGAGAGCCCGACGCCGACCCAGCTCTCGGGCTCGGCGTAGACCGCGTGCACCTCGGCGTTCTCGCGACAGCAAGCGGACTCGAGCGCCTGATCAAGCGCGCGGTTGCTCGGCTCCGAGAAGTCGATCCCGACGACGACGATGAACCGATTCGTTTCGTTTGCGCTCGACATGACAGCCTCCTCAGCCTCCATGCGAGGCCCGACCAGCGGTCGCCTCGCTCTACCCATCTGCCCTTCTGCTCTTCTGCCCAACGTCCAGCACGCCGCGTGCCAGGCGTTCCGGGCGCCGGAGAGGAGCGCTTCGCGCGCGCTGGATCCCTCGCGCGAGCTGGGCTCTTCCCGCGAGCTGGACGCTCCGCGCGAGCCGAGAGCGAGCTCCTCTCGCCGCGAGCGCTGCGGGCGGGCGCCCCGCGAGGCAGCCCGCGGCCATTTGCGCCGCGGCGCAAACGGCGCGCGGAGGCGCAGACGTGACCGCGGCGTACCAGGGCCGCCGCCGCCCGCAGGCGATCTCGCGTGCGTGGCACGAACGGTGCTCATCCCACAGCACACCTCGAGCGAAGGACGCAGAGGCGAACGGGAGACGACGATGACAACCCTTGGACCTACCGGCGGAGAGCACCAGCTCCGGCACCACACGATCCGCACCGCGCACATCGTTGGAGACGACGGCGAGGAATCGGTCGTGGCGACCGTCTACTGTCCGTTGCGGGAGCGTTCGATGACGGCGCGAGAGTGCGAGTCGTGCCGTCGCTTCCACGCGCTGCATTTCGACAAGAGCTCGCGCACGACGTCGGTCGTCTGCCATGCCAGCCACGCGGCGCCGGACGCGGTGGAGGCGGATCCGCTGCGCAGCGTGGGCGTGGACGTGCCCGTGAATCCGGAGGCGCCGCTCGCCGAGATCATGACCAAGGACGTCATCTGCATCCGATCGGAGGTCTCCCTCGACGACATCACGGCCCTGCTCGTCCGCCACGAGATCAGCGGGATGCCGGTCGTGGACGCGGCGGGCAGGCCGGTCGGCATGGTGTCGCGGGCCGACGTGCTCCGCGCAGCAGAGGAGCGCGGCGACACCGAGGAGTCGCGGCCGGTGGCCTCGCGATCGGGCGAGCTCGCGCCGCTCGAGATGAGCCAGGGCTTCCATGTCTACGAGCCCGTCAGGGTCACCGCGCGCGACGTGATGACGCCCGTGGTGGTGCAGCTGCACGAGAGCGCCAGCATCCGGCAGGCCGCGTCGCTCATGGCCTACGAGGGCGTGCACCGGCTGCCGGTCGTCTCGGACGACGGAAAGGTCGTCGGCATCCTGTCGTCGCTCGACGTGCTGCGGTGGTTCGGGCGGTGCTGCGGGTACCTGATCCCGTCGGCGCGCAAGCGGGCCTGAGTAGATGGCTCGCCGATGAAGCGCACGCGCCGCACGCCCGCTGAGCCTCGCAGCGCGAACGCCGATCCCAGCGGCCCGCATCTTGCAAACCCGCCTCGTGGCCCATCGCGGCAAACCGAGCTCGATCGAAGGGCGCCGGTTCGATCAGCTCGTATAGATCATCGCGGACGTCCAGCGCCAAGGGAGGCCTTATGAGCTCTTCCACCATTCGCATCCAGGACTGCATGACCCAGAGCCCCCATTCGATCGGCGCCGATCAGAAGGTCGGCCTCGCCCGCACGCTCATGCGCGGACATCGCATCCGGCACCTGCCGGTGCTGAGCGGCGGCCGGCTGGTCGGCATCCTCTCCGAGCGGGACATCTACTGGATAGAGACGCTCAAGGAGCAAGAGGGCGATGAGCTCGCCGTCAGCGAGGCCATGTCGCCGTGCCCCTACGCCGTCGCGCCGAGCGCGCCGCTCTCCGAGGTGGTCCGCGAGATGGCCGAGCACAAGTACGGATCGGCGGTGGTGCTGAACGGCGCGCAGGTCGTCGGCGTCTTCACGACGACCGACGCGCTCGCCGTGCTGGCCGCGCTGCTCACCGAGAAAGCGATCTCCTGACGGCGAGCCGGTCGAGCTGGGCGCGGGCTGCCCGTGCGGGGTGAACCCGCATCGCAGCGTGGGGTTGCAGACCCGGACCGCGCAGCGCCGCGGGCCGTGCCCCGTGCCGCGCCCCACATGCCGGCGCCGGGGCGCGCCTCGCCGGGCTCGCGAGGTGCGCCTCCCGATCCTGCCGTGATATAGAGCGCCTCGCCCGTCCATGAGCCCTCTTGATCACAACGATGTCGCCGTGAAGCCCTCCGCCCTCGTGCCTTCGCTCGACGATCCGCTCGACGAGGGAGCCGGGGCGCCGGCCGCGCCTGCGTCGGCGTACGACGCGGCGCTGCGGGAGGCCGAGGAGCTCCGCAGGCGCCCCTATGTCTCCGCGGGCCCCGAGAACATCATCCGGCAGCACGGCAAAGGCCGGATGACGATCTGGGAGCGCATCCGGGTGCTCACGCCCGAGCCGCCGCGGGTCGTCTTCGAGAACTGGGGGCCCAACCTGGACGGCGCCTCGCTGGTCACGGCGATCCTGCGCATCGGCAGCCGCGACGTGGCGCTGTACGGCCACGATTTCACCGTCCGCGCCGGGTCGATGGACGCGACCAACGGCCGCAAGCTCGCGCGGCTGTTCCAGCTCGCGGGAGAGCGGGGGATCCCGCTCATCGGACTCAACGACAGCGCCGGCGCCTACGTCCCCGCGGGCGTGGGCGGGCTCGACGGCTACGCCGAGGCGTTCGCGGCGCTGCGCAAGATCAGCGGCGTGGTCCCGAGCATCATGTGCATGTTCGGGTTCAACGCGGGCGGCGGCTCCTACTTGCCGCGGCAGGGCAGCTTCGTCATCCAGCCGGGCGGCACGTTCTTCGGCCTGACCGGGGCGGCGGTCGTCAAATCGGTCCTCGGCGAGGTGGTGTCGCCCGACGACCTCGGCGGCCCGCGCGTCCACGGCGCCTCCGGGGTGGCCGATCTCACGGTGCCAGACGAGGTGGGCGCGCTGCGCACCACCGTCCGGCTGCTCGGTTACCTGCCGAGCAACAACCGCGAGAGCGCGCCTTTCCAGCGGACGAGCGATCCGGTGGGCCGGGAGACGACCGAGATCGACACGCTCCTCCGCAGGACGATCTCGTCGCCGACGGGATACAACACGCCGCTCGATATCAACATCATCATCCAGCGCATCTGCGATCACGGCGACTACTTCGAGGTGCAGCCGCAGCGCGCGCGCAACACGATCACCGCCTTCGGGCGGGTCGGCGGGCGCGTCGTCGGCTTCGTGGCGAACAACAGCGCGGTGGCGTCGGGCCAGATCGACGTGGCGGCCGCTTACAAGAACGCTCGCTTCATCCGCTTCTGCAACCTCTACAACATCCCGCTCCTCTTCATGGAGGACACCACAGGGTTCCTCCCGGGCAGGGAGCAAGAGGCGATGGGCATCGTGCAGGCCGGCCGGGCCATGCTCGACGCGATCATCGACGTGCGCACCCCGCGCATCCTGCTGCTCGTGCGCAACGCGTTCGGCGGCGCCTATGCCTCGTTCAACAACTACGCGACCGGCGCGGACGTCGTGCTCGCGCTCCCCACGACGCGCGTCGCGGTGATGGGCCCTGCCGGCAAGGAGTTCGTCTACAAGGACGAGCTCCGCAAGGTGCGCGCGCAGGCGAGCGCCAGGGAGAAGGCCGGCGTCAAGGAGCGGCTCGGCCGCGGCCTCGACGAGGCGAAGGCGAAGGCCGAGGCCCGCGACGAGGCCGCGGCGTGGCTGAAGGCGAGAGAGGCCGAGTTCGGCGCGCGCTACGAGCGGGAGCTCATGAACCCGCGCGAGGGGCTCAGCCTGGGATCCATCTCGCGGCTCGTGATGCCGCGCGAGCTCCGCTCGGTGATCGCAGAGAACCTCGAGTTCCTGCTGCGGCACTACCAGCCAGGGCCGTTCACCGGTGTTCAGCGGGAGTTCCATTGATCATGGATGGATTCGAGACCAGGCGAGGTTACGACCGCAACCCGAGGGTGGCGCGCGACCGCAGGCTCGGCCGCTCGGGCTCGGCGTGGGCGCGCTCCTTCGCCGCGGACGACGTGCGGCCGCTGATCGTCTGCCGGGGCCCGATCCGGAAAGAGGCGATGGATGTCTTCGCCCAGATGGGGATCGAGCATTACGGCATCCTCCTGTCGGAGAAGGACTCGATCGTCTACACGCACGCCCTGGCGCCGGAGCTGCGCTGCATCCACCCGGCGCACGTGCACAGGGTGAAGGACTATACCGGCGCCACCAAGGACGAGCGCGTCAAGCTGATGCAGGAGATCGTCGCGATCGCCCGGGCCGGCGGCTATACGCACGTGTTCGCTGGCTACGGCTTCATGGCCGAAGACGAGGAGTTCGTGCGCACGCTCGAGGAGGCGGGGCTCGTCTTCATCGGCCCGCGCTCGTCGGTGCAGCGCGCCGCCGGGCTCAAGGACGAGGCGAAGCGGACGGCGCTCGCGACCGCGGTCAGCGTGACGCCCGGCATCGACGACGCGACCCGGCGGATCGTGCTCCGCAGGTGGCCCGATCACGCGGCGCTGCGCGCGGCCGCGGCAGACCGCGGGCTGCTCGGCGAGGGCGCCGCGGGCGCGCGGCTCTCCGACGGGGTCCCGCTCGCCGAGGCGGCGGACGCGCTGCTCGCGGCGGCGTACGCGAAGCGCGTGGATCTCTACACGACCGACGAGCTCTGCGAGGAGCTCGAGCGGGGCGCGGCCGAGCTGCTCGCGCACCACCCGGGGCGGCGGATCCGGCTCAAGGCCATCGGCGGCGGCGGCGGCAAGGGGCAGCGGCTCCTCGCCGGCATCGCGCCCGACGCGGCGGCCCCCGAGGCCGCGGCGCGGGCGCGGGCGGCCGAGGTCCCCGCGCTGGCGCGGGAGGTCCTCGCGGAGGTGAAGGCCGCGGGCGTCGGCGACAACAAGAACATCCTGCTCGAGCTCAACGTCGAGGAGACGCGGCACAACGAGATCCAGCTGATCGGCAACGGCGCGTGGTGCGTCGCGCTGGGCGGGCGCGACTGCTCGCTGCAGATGCACGAGCAGAAGCTGCTCGA
This sequence comes from Sorangium sp. So ce693, assembly GCF_051521375.1. Taxonomy (NCBI): domain Bacteria; kingdom Pseudomonadati; phylum Myxococcota; order Polyangiales; family Polyangiaceae; genus Sorangium; species Sorangium sp. So ce693. Next base: position 5,038,714 of record NZ_CP150347.1, on the reverse strand, counting down.
GGTCGCGATGACGCAGGAGGGGCTGCTCGAGGCGATCGAGCGGGCGCGCGCGGCCGGCGAGGTTCCGCTCGCGGCGTCGCTCGAGCGCGAGCTCGCGTCGCTCGCCCGGATGGAGGCCGAGGCGGAGCGGTTCGGGCAGGCGGTCGGGCTGAACTCGGCCTCGACGTTCGAGTGCATCGTCGAGGGGGATCATCACTACTTCATGGAGGTCAACACCCGGATCCAGGTCGAGCACCGGGTGTCGGAGCTCTGTTATGCCCTCCGCTTCGAGAACCCGGCCGATCCGGCCGACGCGTTCGAGGTGACCTCGCTCGTCGAGTGCATGGTCCTCCTCGCGCGCCACGGCGAGCGGCTGCCCCGGCCGATCCGCGTCCGGCGGGAAGGGTCCGCGGTGGAGGCGCGCCTCAACGCGACGAACGGCGCGCTGGAGCCCCACGCGGCCGGCATCATCGTGTCCTGGAGCGATCCGCACCCGCACGAGATCCGCGACGATCAGGGCATCTGCGTGAAGAACCCCGACACGGGGGTGTTCATGCATTACCGGGTCGCAGGCGCCTACGACAGCAACATCGCGCTCCTCGTGACCTACGGCGCCTCGCGCGAGGAGGCCTACCAGCGGATCTGCGAGATCCTGCGCACGACGACGCTGCGCGGCAGCGATCTCCACACGAACCTCCAGTTTCATTACGGGCTCGTGCACTGGTTCCTCGCGCGGAGCGTGTGGGCGAAGCCGACGACGCGCTTCGTGGTCCCGTACCTCACGCAGGTCGGCCTGCTCGCGGTGGAGCTCGGGGGGCTCGACTTCGACGCGATGTGGGCCGAGCTCGGCGTCCGCCACGAGCGCCGCCTCGCGGCGCGGACCGGCGCCACGGACGCGACCGGCGGAGGAGCGTTGAAGAAGGTCTTCACGCTGAAGGACACGCTGGTGCGCCGCCCCGTGGAGAAGATCTGCGCGGAGCCGCACCTCCTGTCGGCGTGGCTCAGCCGGAACATGGGGTCGTTCGAGATCCGGTCTGGGCGGGTGCGCTGGCTCAAGAACCCGATCGAGGTGCTCGCGGACACGTACTGGCTGCTCAACATGACGCCGCAGCCGCAGGCGCCCGCGGCCCATGTGATCTGGGATCACGACCAGGAGGTGCTCTCGCGGGCGCTCGGCTTCTACCGGCGCGTCGGCGAGCGGATGGGCCAGGCGGGCGGCGCGCCTCCGTGGCCCGAGCTGCGAGCGCACCTGTCCCGGGATACCGCGCCTCACGGCCACGACGCCGAGCTCTGGCGGCGGGTCCGCGGCTCCCACCTCGGCTTCCAGGCGGGCCTGGAGCTCCTCGACGCGCTGGTCCTCGCGGGGGACGCCGCGCGCTTCTTCGAGCTCCGCGCGCGGGAGGACGGCACGATCGCCCTCCCCGAGCGCCTGCTCGATCGCGAGCTCTCGGCCCGCATGCGCAAGGTCCTCGCGCCGCCGCCCGCCATGCGGGCCAACGAGATCGTCGCGGTCACCGGCGGCATGTTCTACGCGCAGGAGGCGCCGGACCGGCCTCCGTTCGTGACCAAGGGCAGCCATTTCGCTGCCGGCGATCCGCTCTACGTGATCGAGGTCATGAAGATGTTCAACAAGGTGCTCGCGCCGTGCTCCGGCACCGTCGAGGAGGTGCTCATCGACGGCGGCGACGGGACGATCGTGCAGAAGGGCCAGCCGCTCTTCCGCGTGAGGCCCGACGAGGTGCTCGTGGAGGAGGACTCGGCCGACCGCGCCCGCCGCCGGCGCGAGGCGACGCTGCGGTACGTCGACGCGATCTTCGACGCCGAGGGCACCTGAGGCCGCTGCGAGCAGGACAGCCTGCTCACGCCGCGGGAGGCGGGGGCAGCGGCCCTGCGCAGGGGAGCTCGACGATGAAGGTGGCTCCGGCGCCGGGCTCGCAGTCGCACCGGATCGAGCCGCCGTGGTCCTCCACGATCTTGCGGCTGATGTACAGGCCGAGGCCCAGCCCGCCGTAGTGCCGCTCCGAGACGGCGCGCTCGAAGCGCTCGAAGATGCGGCTGCGCTGCGCCGGATCGACGCCGATGCCGTGGTCCCGGACCGCGAGCCGGGCCACGCCGTCCTCGGCGCCCACGGCCATCTCGATGGGCTTGCCGGCGCCGAACTTGATCGCGTTGCCGAGGAGGTTGGTGACGACCTGGTCGAGGCGGGACCGATCCCAGCGCCCCACGACCGGCGCATCGCCGCGGATCGAGATCGAGCAGCGCGCCCTCGCCAGATCGGCCTCGAAGCGCGCAACCACCGCGCGGACGAGGGCCCCGAGGTCGACGTCGCCGAGCTCCAGCGCGCGCGGGCTCGACTCGATGCGCGAGACGTCGAGCAGATCGTTGATGAGCCGGGTCAGCCGGGTCGTCTGCCGCGAGAGACGCTCGAGCCGCTGATCCATGACCTGCGGATCCACAGGGCGCCCCGCGCCTGCCGCGCGGCGAAGGGACTGCACCGAGAGCGTGAGCGAGGTCAGCGGCGTATTCAGCTCGTGGGACGCGACGGAGAGGAACTCGCTGCGGGCGCGGACGGCCTCCTGAGAGGCGCGGTAGAGCCGGGCGTTGTCGATCGCGAGCGCCGCGCGGTGCGCGACCTCCTGCGCCAGATCGAGGTCGGCGCGCCCGTAGCGGCGCCCCGGCGTGCCCGAGGAGAGCGTGAGCGCCCCGAGCCTCTGCCCGCGCACCACGAGCGGCACCGAGAGCCCGGTCCGCGTGCCGAGCTCCCGGACCAGCCGAAAGTGCTCGTCGTCGACGCACATCGCTCGCAGGATCTCGTCGGGCAGCTCCGGCATGAGGAGCGGCTCGCCGGTGCGGAGGACCGTGAGCGACGGGTGGGGTGAGCCCCAGCGCGGCGGATACCGGAGCTGAAGCTCCTCGAGGACAGGCGCCTTGTCGGGATCTCCATGCGCGCCGGCCAGGCGGCGGAGCTCTCCGTCTTCCACGATATCGATCGAGCACCAGTCGGCCAGGGTCTGAACGCAGAACTCGCCGAGGCGGGCGAAGGTCACCTCGTAGTCGAGCGATTCCGAGAGGACGACGCCCGCCTCGGCGAGGAACGTGGATCGGCGCTCGGCCTCCTCGGCAGCCGTCCTCGCCGTCCGCTCCTTGGCGAGGAGCCGCGCGTTCTCCAGCGAAATCGCCGCTTGCGTGGCGAGCAGCTCCAGGGCGGCGAGCCGATCGGGGGTGAAGGCACCGTCGAGGAGGTTGTTCTCGAGGTACAGCAGCCCGACCACCTCGGCCTGCCTGAGGATGGGCATGCAGAGCACCGACCTGGGCCGGCTCCGGGCGAAGTAGACGTCGCTCGCGAACCTGCGCGCGTGGGCGGCGGCGTCGCTCAGGATGACCCGCTCCTTGGTGCGGCTCGCGTAGTGGATGAGCGACGCGGGGACGCGCGGCGAGCCTTCCAGCGGCTCCGAGCCGAGGAGGGTCGTCGTCGCCCCGCGCTCGCCGAGGCTCGCCTCCGCCTCGATCGAGAGGCCCTGGTCCTGGCACAGGAGGAGGCAGGCCCTCTCCGCGCCGCCCTGCTCGAGCACGATCCGGAGCAGCGTGCGCAGGAGCTCGTCGAGCACGATCTCACCGGAGAGGGTCTGCGAGGCCTTGGTCACCGAGGAGAGGTCGAGCTGATCGGAGTCCACCGCGACGGTGGCGGTGGGCGGCGGAAACCGCCGCTCGACGAGGTGGGGATTCTGCCGGTCGAGCTGCCTCACCTTGCCGTGGGCGCCCCAGCGGGCGTAACAGGCGCGGGCGTCGCGGAGGTACAGATCGGCGAACTCCTCGAGCCCTCGCGCTCGGTAGAACCGGGACGCGACCTCGTAGGCCACGGCTTCGTTGTGCACGAAGCCATTGTCGCGCGCCGAGCGGATGGCCTCCTCGAAGAGGCGCTCGGCGTCGAGATGGCGGCCCTCGATCCGGGCGACCTCGGCCTGGACGAGGGCATAACGGTTCTGGAAGTTCTCCGTGCAGTGCTCTGCCCAGAAGGACAGTTTCCGCGATTGCACCTCGAGCAGCGCCGCGAATTGCCGCTGTTCCGCGGCAGGCGCGTCTGCGTACATCGCCGTCAGCGTGAGCGCGTAGTAGAAGTGGTGCGTCGCCTCGTTCGCCAGGGCCATCACCTCGCGTAGCATCGGCGCAGCGCGGGCCGCGGCCTGCCGCGCCTCGGCGTATCGTCCGTCGATGAACGCCGCGACCTGCTTCATGATGTGAAAGAAGGCGACGCCGATCCCGAAGCCAGCCCTCTCCATCGCGAGGACATACTCCACCTCGTCATAGGTGTCGTCGTTGAAGCTCGTGGGCGCTCGCGTCGTCCCCTTCAGGCTCGCTGCGAATTGCTCCTCGGTCCGGAGGAGGCGGCGCGCCAGGTCGTGGTGGCTCTTCTCGGCCAGCGACGCGTACTTCCGCGAGGCCTCGATGAGCTGCTCGATCGAGCCGCCGCTCTCCACGACGAGCCACACCAGGTTGAAGGAAGCATAACCAGCAAAAACGAAATCCCCGACCTCGAAGCAAGCAGCATGAGCCTGCTCCATCATGGGAAGGAGCGCCGCGAAGCGCACGCACCAGACATGGGCGAGGGCCGCGTGGTGAAAGAGCAGCCTCCCCTTCAGCGCCAGGCCGTTGAACCTCTCGTTCAGCCTGAGCGCCATCTCGGAGAATTGACACCCCCATGATATGTTGCCGTACCTCGACACCAGCAGGGCGGCATAACAACTGTAGACGAAGGCGGACTCTTCGCAGTTTCCATACTCCAAGGAGAAGCTCAATGCCTTGGCGATGACCAGGGGCCAGTACGCCGGTCGCGTACTGTACGTCGGAGCCATCGCCTCGACGAGCAATCCGATGATGGCCCGCACGCGCTCGTCCGTGGTCGTCGGTGCGAGCGCGAGATCGGCGATGGCGCGCCCGCGCAGGAGGACGGGGACCCTCTGGAGCTCGGCCTCCACCGCGGCCTGGATCTCGTCTTCGGACTCCGGGAAGGTCACCCCGAAGAGGCGCACCGCCTCGACCATGGTGCTCACGGCGTCGCCGAGCCGCCCGGCGATCTGATAGAGGCGCAGGCGGAGCCGATGGGCCTTGGCGCGGTCGAGCGGTGAGCGTGCGCGCGCGAGGATCAGGTCGAACCGATCGTCCGCCCGCTGGAAGTCACCGATGAGGCACTCGCATTCGGCGAGATCCAGGTGGATCGCGAGCGTCTCCTCGTACTGCCTGTTCCAGGCGTCCTCGGGCAAGAGGGATGAAGCCTGGGCGAGGTAAATCTGCGCACACGCGTAGGCGATCGCGGCCTTCGCCTTCGTCCCTGCCAGGAAGTCGAGCCGGCAGAGCGCCTCCTTTTCGCGCGGATCGGTGATGAGATGGGCGCCGCGGTTCCACTGGTTCGCGACATCGAAGATCCGCTCCGCGATCGCGTCCTCGGGCAACCGCGACGCGAGGAGCCGGCCGATCCGGAGGTGCTCTGCGGCCCGCTGCTCCTCCGGCACCAGCGAGTAGGCTGCTTCCTGGACCCGGTCGTGGAGGAACTTGCACGTGCCGTCCAGATCGAGGACCAGCCCCGCCCGGATGGCCTCCCAGAGGTCCGCCCGCGTGCCCTCTTCCAGGCCGCCGTGGACCATCGCGAGGAGCGCGATCTCCGCGGTGTTCCCCAGACACGCGAGCTGTTTCAACGCCTCCTGCGTCGCCGGGGGCAGCCTCCGGAGCTTTGCGACCATCAGGTCGACCACGTTGTCCGTGAAGCCCTTCTCGCGGATCCTCGCGACGTCCCACCGGAACCGGCCGCTCCGCTCGTCGCGCTCGATCAGGCGCTCTTCGTGGAGCTCGGTGAGGAACTGGATGGCAAAGAAGGGATTGCCCGCCGTCTTGTCCTGGATCAGCTCGGCGAGCGGCGCGGCGTCCTCGACGGCGCAGTGGAGGGCCTCGCCGACGAACCTGGCGAGCGCTGCGGGCGGGATGGGACCGAGCACGATGTCCGAGACGCGGGCGCCCGCCTGCCGCACCTCGGAGAGGCTCCGCAGGAGCGGGTGAGAGGCCGACACCTCGTTGTCGCGGTACGCGCCGATGACGAGGACGTCCCGCACCTCCGCGTGGGTCAATATCTCCTGGAGCAGCCCGAGGCTGGCCGAGTCGGCCCACTGCAGGTCGTCGAGGAACAGCGCGAGGGGGCGCTCGTGCCGGGCGAACACGCCGATGAAGCGCTGGAATACCGTGCGGAACCGGTTCTGCGCTTCGATCGGCGGCAGATCCGGGGCAGGCGGCGGCCGCCCGATGGCGAGCGCGACCTCCGGGATCACCTCAACGATGAGCTGGGCGTTGATCCCGAAGGCCTCGAGGAGCCGCTGTTTCCAGACGGCGATCTGCGCCTCGCTCTCCGCGAGGATCCAGCGCACGAGCTCCCGGAAGGCCTGGACGAGCGTGGCATAGGGGATGTCGCGCTTGTACTGGTCGAACTTCCCGGAAATGAAAAAGCCCCCCTGCCGGACGACCGGCGCCTCGATCTGGTGGACGAGCCCGCTCTTGCCGATGCCGGAGTACCCGGAGACGAGCACGAGCTCCGGCGTCCCCGTCGCCGCCACGCGGTCGAACGCCCCCTTCAGGACGGCTATCTCCGCGTCCCGCCCGTAGAGCTTCTGGGGGATCTGAAGCTGATCGGACACGTCGCGCTCCCCCGGTGTGAACGGCTCGATCGTCCCGCTCTGGGTCCACTCGGCGAGGCACCGCTCCAGATCGCGCAGGAGACCGCGAGCGCTCTGATACCGGTCCTCGGGCGTCTTGGAGAGGAGCTTCAGGACGATCTGCGCGATAGCGTCGGGCACCTCGGGGGCGACCTCCGAGGCGCTCGGCGGGGCGTGGGCGATGTGACAGTGGACCCACTCGACGGGATCGTTCGCCTCGAAGGGGAGCCTCCCGGTGAGCATCTGAAAGAAGGTGACGCCGAGCGAGTACAGATCGGCGCGGCGGTCGACCGCCCGGTTGGTCCGCCCGGTCTGCTCCGGCGCGAGGTAGGGCAGCGAGCCTTCGATGAGGCGCGCCGGCTGCGTGGGCCGGTGCTCCCGGGGGAGACGGGACGCGAGGCCGAAGCCGGTGAGCTTCACCTCGCCGCTCGCGGGGATCACGAGGATGTTCTGGGGCTTCAGGTCCTTGTGGAGGATGTCCTTGCCGTGGATCTCCGCGACCGCGCCGGCGATGCGGACGGCGACTGGGAGGAACCGATCCATCGGCATCGGCTCGCCGAGCAGGCCATCGAGGGAGTCAGCCCCGTCGTCCTCAAGAACGAGGGCGGGCATGCCTTGGTACGTCTCGAGGGCAAGCGGCCGGACGACGGCGGGGGTGTCGAACAGCGCTCCGATCTCGTACTCGCGCCTGAGCTGCTCGAGCTCCTTCGGTCCGCTGCGCCGCGGGTCGAGCACCTTGAGGAGGACCGGGTGGCCGTCGGCGTCCCTCCGCGCGCGATGAACGACCGCCCTCCCCCCGGCGGAGAGCGTCTCGAGGATCGTGTACTGTGCGGCAGGAGTCATGGATGATGACCTGAGGGGGCGAAGCGCGACGTCGCTCGGGGCCATGGCTGCGGCTGCCGGCCCCATGAACTCCGCTCCAGGGTGGCCCGGTCAGGCGGGGCCATCCGGAAGGTGGGCCGCGGGAAAGCGGCGCGAAAATCGAACGGCTCGGGCTGCTACATGTAGGAGGCGATTGTACTCTTCGATGCCGGTGAGAAGGGCAACAATCTGGCCGACCCCCGCGGGTTGCGGTACCCTTATTGTCGAGGGGGCTCGCGCGATCGGATGACCGACGAACCCAGGGTCAAGGGGGTGGCGTTTCGCTCCGTCTATGCGAGCTTTGGCAAGCTGCGCGGCGAGCCTGTCCAGAAGCTCAGCCTCGATGCGATGTGTGAACCGCTGCGCGACGGCATCCGCTATGGCAGCCTCGTCTCCACTGGCTGGTACCCGATCGCCTGGTACAAGGACCTGTTCCAGGCCATCCGGCGCGCCAGCGGCGAAGGCAAAGAGCTCATCCACCAGATTGGCCGCCAGTGTACCCACGACGACATGAGCGGCATCTACAAGGTCATCGCGAGCCTCATCTCCCCTTCCACCCTCTTCTCCCTCGGCCAGCGCGTCTTCTCCAACTACTACTCCGCCGGCCACGTCCGGGTCCTCGAATCCCGCCGCGGCTTCACCCGCGCTCTCTGGATCCACTGCCACGGCTTCGATGAGAACATGTGGACCGAAGTCATCGGCTCCTGCGAGCAGCTCCTCGTGATCGGCGGCGCCAACCATGTCCGCCAGCGCATCATCGCCGGCGGCGGCGACAACGACGATCACCTCGAGTTGACAGCACACTGGAGCTGAGGCTCTGCGGCGAGCGTCCGTGAAGCGATCGCGGCCACGCAGGGCCCCTGCAGGCAGCGCCCCATGAAACGACGCGTTCACGTGGTTTTGCCTGAAGGATCGGCAAGCTCGGCGGCATCCATGCGGCAGGAGACGATCTCGATGAAGCTAGCACAGCCCGCGGCGGCCACCCGCGCGAGCACCCCTCGATTCCTGGCCTTCCTTCTCTCGACGGGCATGGCGCTCGCGGGGTGCACCACCGAGATCGCCGTCATCGGTCGCGACCTCGGCGCCACGACGTCGTCGTCGCCCGCCTCGTCCTCGTCCACCGCCGGCGGTGACGACCCCGGCATCCTCGATCCCGGCGCCGGCGGCGGCTCCGCCCAAGGCAGCGCCGGCGCCGGCGGAGACGAGCGTTGCGAGCCGAAGCTCGCCGGGCTGGTGCGCGACTTCAAGGCTTCCGGCTCTCCCGGCGGGCACCCCGATTTCGAGTCGTTCGTGGGCGACGGCCTGAAAGGGATCGTCAAGCCGGAGCTCGGCCCCGACGACAAGCCGGTCTATGCCCATGAGGGCAGCACGGAGCAGACGACCGGGCCCGAGGCGTTTTATCAATGGTATCACGACGACCCCACGGTCAACGTACGGATCCGGTACGACGTCCCTCTCGAGCTGAGCGACCGCGGCCTCGGAGAATTCGCGGCGCCGCAGTTCTTCCCGATCGACGATCAGGGGTGGGGCAACGAGCAGCGGGAGCACAACTACGGCTTCACCTACGAGCTCCACATGACGTTCGAGTACCGGCCCGGCGGCGTCTTCATGTTCGTCGGTGACGACGATCTCTGGGTGTTCATCAACAGGCGCCTCGCGATCGACCTGGGCGGGCTCCACGTCTCGACCCCGGCGCAGCTCGATCTCGACGCGAACGCCGAGGAGCTCGGCATCGAGCCCGGCAAGGAGTATCCGCTCGACTTCTTCTACGCGGAGCGCCGCGGCGGAGGGTCGAGCTTCACGATCATGACGTCGTTCAAGTTCACGAACTGCGCCCCGATCCTGAGGTAGCGCCGAGCGCGCTCACGTGCGCCTCGAGGCTCAGCCGCGCGAGCGGGCAGAGGCGCCATTGCTCGTCTCACGGCTTGACCTCGCGGCCGACCTTCCGGCAGACTCCCGCGCCTCGATCGCCTATGCCGCACAAAGTCTGCGTCGCCGCGCCGTTCGCGCTGGCGTCCGCCTTGCTCCTCCATGCCGAGGCCGTCCGCGCGTCGGGCGCGCTGGAGATCACCGGCGCTCCCACGAGCGCCAACGGGCTGAACGCACGGGTGCTCGCGCGGGGACCCGAGGCCACGTTCTTCAACCCGGCGCTCCTGCCGTACGCGGCGGCGACGACGCAAGCGGGCTTCTTCGTGCTCGTCACCCACGGCGACATCACCCTCGCCCCGCGCCCTCCGGGCGTCGACGTGCCCGAGTCGGTGTACGATGGCCAGATCCGGAATCCGGACGGCTCGACCTCTCGGCTCACCCACCGGCCCATGCCGGGGTCGAAGCTCCCGAGCCCGCGGGCTGACACGCGCGACCGGCAGACCAACACGTACGCGACCCTCGGGTTCGTGAGGCCGCTCTACGAGGACCGCCTCGTCCTGGGCTTCTACGCCCTGCTGCCGCTCAGGAGCTTCCAGGAGCAGCGGGCCTTCTTCGCCGACGAGCGCGCGCAGTACTTCTCGAATCGGCTGGAGTTCGAGCTGCTGGGAGATCGCTTGTCGGTCACCAGCCTGGCCGTGGCGATGGCGGGCCGGATCACCCGCTGGTTATCCGTGGGGGCGGGGGTCGACGTCACGATCGGCACCAGCGCGCGGACCGCCGTCCACGTGCCCGACGCGAGCGACCAGCGGACCGCCCTCATCAACCCCGACGTGGAGGTCGAGAGCGTCTTCGCTCCTTACTTCGCCTTCGCGACCAGCCCAGCCCCCTGGCTGCGCCTCTCGGCCACGCTCCACCTCGCCTCGGCGTCGGACACCGACGGTGAGAACAGGATCCGCTTCTGGAATTACACTTATCCGGAGGGCGAGAGCTCGGTCCCGCAGGCCTATCGCTTGACGCTCGGCCACCAGCCGACGCGCGTCAGCGTCGGGGCATCGGTCACGGGCCCGCCGAGCGAAGAACGAGGGGGCGAGCGCGCCGCGCGCTCGAAGGGCCCGGCGCTGCCCGCCTGGGAGATCGGCGGGCACGCGCTCCTGACGCGGTGGTCGGAGTACCGCGATCGGCACGCCGAGGCCCCGCCCGATCCGTGGTCGAGCACGGTGTCCGTGGGGCTCGGCGGCGCGGTCGTGCTGGGGAGCCGCAGGCTCTCTGCCGACGTGGCCTTCACGCCGTCTCCGGTGCCGGACCAGACCGGCAGGACCAACCACGTCGACAACGCGCGCCTCGCGGTCGCCGCCTCGTTCGAGACGCCGGTGTCGCTGTTCGGCGCCGACTTCGGGGTGGGAGCGTTCCTGCACGGCCAGCTGCTCGTGCCCCGGGAGGTGTCGAAGAGCCCGTCCGCCAGGAACCCCGTGTTCGACGAGGTCCCCGACAACCTGGTCGACATCGTGAGCGGCGAGCCGCTCGACGGCATCGACGGGCTGCAGACGAACAACCCAGGTTATCCCGGCTTCTCCAGCGGCGGGTGGCTGGCCGGCGCCGGCTTCATGCTGCGACTGCCCGAGTGAGCCACACAGCGAAGCCGGCGTCCTCTTGATCGATCGGTGACCCGGCGGCGCTGGGTCACGCGGCGCGCCGCGACCGCCGGGAGGGGCTTTACTGGAAGAGCGTGTCGGCCCTTTCCCTGATCCAGGCGCAGTCCACGTCGTCTGGTGTGCGGACCATCACGAAGGTGCTGTTGCACTCCTCCGGATCGGGATACGTCCTCGAGGCGGCCATGGTCGCCTTGAGGCTCGCAGGATCCGTCTCGAGCACGCTCTGCTCCGACACGAACCCGAGTCGACCCTCGATGCGATCGGTCGCGACCGCAGCGCCATCGAGCTCGGTCCGCGCCCGCTCGGCCACGTACACCGACCCGTCGATGAGCCCCTGGAGCTGAACCGTCATCCCCGGGTGTCCATCCTCGTCCTGATCGACGACGCGAGCGTCCGCCGGATCCGTGGGCAGCTCGTCCTGCGTCGGGTCGTCGAGCGCCGCTCCGATGACCTCGTGGAGGGGCCCGAGCTCGTAGCGGAGCCCCCCTTCGCCCGCCGCGAACGTGCCCTCGCGGGTCACCGGCGCGAGCGCCCCGCGGAAGCTGTCCGGGATGACGGCGTGCACGATCGCGTCCGGGTCCTCGGTGTAATGGTCGCAATATGTGCCCTGCAAGGAGATGGCGTCTCCATTCTGCTGCTGCGTGATGAGCATCACGCTGACGATGCGCGTCTGGAACGGCGGGAGACCCTGCGCCTGTGTGAGCTGCGACCCGATGGCGCGGTACGCCCAGGTGCCGGAGACATCCGTGACGTCCGGCGCCGCGGTCGGAGCGCAGCCCGGGGATTCCCCGCCCGCACCACCTCCCGTCCCCGCGGAGCCCGTGCTCGTCGTGGCGCCCGTCGTCGTCGCGCCCGCGTCGTCAGCAGGATCCGATCCGCAACCCAGGAGGGGCAAGGCAAGCAATCCAACGAACAGGTTGTACCTCATCCAAAGCTCCATGCATCGCTGGCCCGCGCGTCGAGGCGGCCGTGAAAATGGCCGCTTCCGGTCGTCCATGGCCAGCTCGCCCGCGTTCGGACGACCGGCGCGGTTGTTAGCATGAGCGCGCGCGCTGGAGGTGCGCCGACGCGCCTGCTCCTCATTTTTTCCGCCGCATCCCCATGCGCACGGCGAAGAGCAGCGCGACGAGCGCCGCGTAGCGCAGAGGCCCCGTCGCGTCCTTGTTGCGCAGAGGAAGCCCCGAGCACCTTCACAGCGCGACCCCGCCAGGGAGCCGTGTTTCTGGCAGGGACCGCGCCAGAGCTCCGCTCGCGACACCGACCTGCGCATCCAGCAACTTCCAGCATCTCGCGCAGGGCGCCTTGGACGACCTTGTCCTCGAACGCCGAGATTTCATTGGACGCCGCCGGGCGTCATGGCTCTCCGCCCTCAGCTCTCTTTCCCGATTCCATTCTCCACTTCACGGAGGTCTATCACACGATGAGGGTCGCGACCGACCGGGTGTGTGCGCGGCATGTGGACGGATCGGATCCGGATACTATATAATGAGCGTCGGCGTAGCCTCGCCGGCGCGAGAGGACGCTTGCGTGGTCCTGCGCCCATCTCGACTCGATTGCACCAGTACCACATCGGGGGACGACATGACGTACATCAGGAGACACACGGCGCTGCTGGCGATATTGGCCACGACCGGGATCATGGGCTGCATGACGGCAACCGGATCGAGCGACGAAGCGACGGGGATGAACGAGGAGATCGTCGAAGAGGCCTCGAGCGCCCTCACCCGGGCGCCCATCTATGCGGGGCCGAATGTCTTTGTCCGGCGTGTCTTTCTGCGCTTCACCCCCAACGCCAACGGCCCGGTGGCCATGGCCGTTCAGGTCGGCGCCATGGTCAGCCTCGTCTGCCACACGAGAGGCGATTATGTGAATGGCAACAACCTCTGGTACAAGCTCGACAATGGCTACTACGTCCCCGACGCGGCGGTATGGACGGGTACCAACTACCCTGTCGAAGCGCCCTGCGTAGACTAGAACGGCGTTCCCCAAGTTCGTTCCAGGTCCCCTCGCCTCGAGAAGACCATGGTGCCGTCGTCCACCGGGCCGAGCTTCATCGCGAGCAGATCGAGCACGTAGTTCTGGCGGAAGTACCACGGCGCCTTCGATCCCTGCTTGGGCAGGTGGTCCGCCGAGCGCCGCACGTAGCCCGACGTCAGGCCGAGCAGCGGCCGAGGATCGGGGACGGATTCGTCATGGCGCGGCAAGCACTGCCGGTAGCCGTGGCGATCCATGTGGTTGAGCAGCCGGCAGACGTACGTCGAGGCCAGCTCCGCGCGGAGCGTCCACGAGGCGTTCGTGTAGCCGAGGCAGAGCGCGAAGTTCGGGACGCCGCCCAGCATCAACCCCTTGTAGATGAACGACCTGCCGGGATCGAGGACGTCGCCGTCGACGGCGATGCGGATGCCGCCGCAGAGCAGGAGCTCCAGGCCCGTCGCCGTCACGATGATGTCCGCCTGGAGCTCCTTGCCCGACTCGAGCAGGACGCCGTTCTTCGTGAACGTCCGGATGCTGTCGGTGACCACCGAGGCGCGCCCCTCCTTCACCGCACGGAAGAGATCGGCGTCCGGCACGAGGCAGAGGCGCTGATCCCACGGATCGTAGCGAGGGTTGAAGTGTGTATCGATGTCGAAGTCGGGCGGCAGATGCCTGGCGACGCCGCCGCGGAGCATCCGCCTGGCCAGCTTCGGCGCGCGTTGACAGATCTGGTAGATGAGCAGGCTGAGCGCGACGTTCTTCCAGCGGGCGACGCGGTGGGCCATCCGCTCCGGCAGGTGCTCGCGGATCGCGTTCGCTATCGGGTCCTCCGAGGGCAACGAGGCGATGTAGCTCGGTGAGCGCTGGAGCATCGTCACATGTGCTGCGTCGGCGGCCATCGCGGGCACAAGCGTCACGGCCGTGGCGCCGCTGCCGATGACGACGACGCGCTTGCCCCGGTAGTCGAGATCCTCCGGCCACTGCTGGGGGTGCACGAGCTGTCCCTGGAAGTCGTCGCGGCCGGGAAAGGTGGGCGTATACCCGCTCTCGTAGCGGTAGTAGCCGCTGCAGATATAAAGGAAGCTGCAGGAGTAACGGACGAGCTCCTCGCCTGGGCCGACATCCACCTCGACGGTCCACCGCGCGTGCTCCGAGGACCATGACGCGGATCGAACCCGGTGATTGAACCGGATGTGCCGGTCGATGCCGAGCTCCCGGGCCGTGTCGCGCACGTAGTCGCGGATCGAACTCCCGTCCGCGATCGCCTTGGCCTCCTTCCAGGGGCGGAAGGAATAGCCGAGCGTGAACATGTCCGAGTCCGAGCGGACGCCAGGGTAGCGGAACAGGTCCCAGGTACCGCCGATCGCGCTGCGCCCCTCGAGGATCGCATACCGCTTGCCCGGGCAACGCGTCTGGAGGTGGTAGCCGGCGCCGATGCCGGAGAGGCCGGCGCCTACGATCAGGACGTCGAAGTGCTCGGTGGACATGCTGGGTTCCGGGGGCGAGCGCCGTGGCGCTCCAGGACCCGAGCATAGCGTGGCGGTTCACGGCTGAGCTCGGCGCCACGAGCACATTTCGGGGCGCCGTGCGGCGGCGGCGCGGCGGCGAGGAGGCGCGCCAGCGCGCTGCCGGGCGCTGGCGCGTGGGTGATCAGGTCGCCGGCGCGCCGCTCGCCGCGGGCGTGGCCATCCCTGCCGCCTCGCCGGCCGCCGGCTTCGCCGAGGCAGCGCCCGCCGGCCGGCGGGTGAAGAGCCCCGCGACGAACGCCACGAAGGCCGCGACGCCGACGATGAACAGGCTGTCTCCGACGAACCGCATCCAGCGCAGGGCCTCGAGGACCGGCTGCTGCAAGAACTCCGCGCTCCGCGCGTACCACAGCCCGCGCTCGACGCTGGCCCACGCCTGCGCGAGCCCGATCGGCAAGAGGCTCAGGAGGATCATGAGGCCGAGGCCGCCGTTCATCCCCCAGAACGCCACCCGGAGCCGCGCCTCGTTCCACACCGCGTCGGGGCGCAGGCGGCGGAGCATCGCCAGCACGAGGCCGAGGGACAACAGCCCGTAGACGCCGAAGAGGGCGGCGTGCGCGTGCACGGGGGTCGTGTTGAGGCCCTGCATGTAATAGAGGGCGATCGGCGGGTTGATGAGGAAGCCGAACACGCCCGCGCCCACGAAGTTCCAGAACGCGACGGCGACGAAGAACTGGATGGGCCAGCGATAGGCCTGCATCCACCCGCTCCGGTGCTGCATCTGCCAGGTCTCGTGCGCCTCCATCCCGACGAGGACGAGCGGCACCACCTCGAGGGCGCTGAAGCTCGCGCCGACCGCCATCACCGAGACCGGCGTGCCGCTGAAGTAGAGGTGGTGGAACGTGCCGGGGATGCCCGAGATGAGGAAGATGCAGGTCGACAGGATCGCCGCCCGCGCCGCGCTGTCCGAACGCACGAGGCCGAGCCGGGTGAACAGGAACGCGATCGCCGCGGTGGCGAACACCTCCATGAACCCCTCGACCCAGAGGTGGACGACCCACCAGCGCCAGTACTCCATGACCGACAGGTGCGTCTTCGCGCCGTAGAAGAGCCCCACGCCGTAGAACATCCCGATGGCGACCGTGGCGCCGGTGAAGAGCAGCACGATGTGCCGGCTCATGTCGCGCCGGGCGAGCGCGGGCCAGAGCGCGCGCAGCATCAGGAAGAGCCAGAGCGCGAGCCCGCCGAAGAGCGCTATCTGGAAGGCGCGGCCGAGGTCGACGTACTCGTACCCCTGGTGCCCGAACCAGAACGAGGTCTCGAGCGAGAAGCGCTGCTTGATCGCCAGCCACTCTCCCGCGAGCGAGCCGAAGACCACGAGGACGAGCGCCCCGAAGAGGACGTTCACGCCGAGCCGCTGCCCCCTCGGCTCACGCCCGCCCACCGCCGGCGCGAGGAACAGCCCCGTCGCGAGGAACGCGGTCGCGATCCAGAAGACGCCGAGCTGGACGTGCCAGGTGCGCGTCACCGCGTACGGCAGGATCTCCCCGAGCGGCAGCCCGAAGACCTCGTTCCCCTCGACGGTGTAGTGCGCGGTCAGCACGCCGAGCGCGACCTGGAGCACGAGCAGCGCGACCACCACGACGCAGTACTTCCCGACCGCCCGCATCGACGGGGTGAGCACCCACCCCGCAAGCGGATCGCGCGCCGGCGCAGGGTCCGACGGCTCCTCGCCGCGGCGGAACGCGTGGTACCAGACGAGCGCGCCGATCCCGGCGAGCAGCAGGACGATGCTCACGATCGACCAGATCACGTTGGCGCTCGTGGGGACGTTGCCGACCAGCGGCTCGTGAGGCCAGTTGTTGGTGTAGCTGGCGCCGGTGCCAGGGCGCTCCGCGGCCGCGGCCCACGAGGTCCAGAAGAAGAACGCCGTCAGCTTGTCACGCCGCCCGGCGTCGGGGACCGCGGCCGTGTGCAGCGCGTAGCTCTCGCGCAGGCCGGCGAGGCTCGGCTCGTCGCCGAAGAGCGCGCGGTAGTGCGCCGCGGTCTCCTCGATGGCCAGCGCGCGATCCTCGGGGACCGTGAGCGCGCCGGTCGCGGCGTCGTAGCCGTTGTGGCGCATCGTCCGCTGGAGCCGCGCCTTGAGCGCGGCCTGCGCCTCGTCCGGGAGCGACGCGAACGGCGCGCCGTGCTCTCGCTGGCTCCAGAGCGCGAGCTGCGCCTCGGCCTCGCGATGGAGCCAGTCCGCCGACCAGTCCGGCGCCTGGTAAGCGCCGTGCCCCCAGACGCTGCCGACCTGCTGTCCGCCGATGCTCTGATAGACCAGCTGCCCGTCCAGGATGTCGTCCTTCGTGAGCAGCACCCGGCCGGACGGCGTCTCCACCCGCTCGGGGATCGGCGGGGCCTTGCGGTACACCTCCCGGCCCGTGAAGCCGAGTATCAAGAAGCCAGCGGTGATGACGGCGGCGAGCGCCAGCCAGAGTCGTCGTAGGTTATGCATAGCGACCTCGTTGTTCGCGTGAGCCCCGGCGCGCCCGCGCCTCCGCGGCGCGACATCGGGAGCTCCGGCCGTGACGCCGGCCATGAAGCAGGCGCCGTGCCTCGCGCGTGCCCCCTTGTTTTCGCGGCGCGCGGCCATGCGCCGGAGGCGGGGGGCGCACCGTTTGCACGAAGGCGCACCCGCGGCTCGACCTCCTCTGCCAGAGCGAGGCCAGGACGCGTCGCGCCGGAGACCGCGGCGGCGCGCGCGAGCCGGCTCTTCAGCGCGCGCGAGCCCCGGCGCCGACAGGCTCGGCCTGGGCGCCGCCGCTCGCCGGCGGGCGGCGTCGCGGGCGCCGGGCGCGAGCCTGGGCCTACCGTCGCGCCGAGGCCTCCGGCTGGGGTATCCTCGGCCGCGCGCGCCGCTCCCCTACCCCGGCGCCGTCGCGGAGGCCCTCCCCATGTTCAAACGCATCGCGCACGTCTGTCTCAACGTGAGAGATCTGCAGCGCTCGGTCGACTTCTACGGCAAGCTCGGGTTCGCCACCAAGTTCCGCTTCACCCGAGAAGGCGCGCCGTTCGGCGCGTACCTCGAGATCGCCGCCGGCAACTATGTGGAGATGTTCGAGGACCGGAACCTCGGCGAGGTGGTCAATACCGGGATCGTCCACTTCTGCCTCGAGACCGACGACATGGACGCCGTGATGGCGACGCTGAGGAGCCGCGGCGTCCCGTTCACCGAGAAGAAGCTGGGCTGCGACAACACGTACCAGATCTGGCTGGCGGACCCCGACGGCAACAAGTTCGAGGTGCACCAGTACACGCCGACCAGCACGCAGTACACCGGAGGGGTGATCGAGGCGGACTGGTAGCCGCCGGCCGCAGGGCGGCAGCGGGTTGGACGGAGGGGCGCTCCCTCGCTTGCACGTGGCGAGGAGCGAGGAGCTCGGCGGGCTCATCGGTTGAGAGGCGCGGTGGACAGAGGAGCAGCCGAATGGCAACCAGAGTCCATGGACAACCGAAGATCATGCCGCCGGTGGGCCCGGCGCGGGGCGGCTCAGGTGCTCTTGGTCGGCGCCGGCGCGGGCGCGCTGGCCTCCTGCTCGCCCAAGCGCGCCGAGGTCACACCGCAGCCAGCGCCCACCGACAGGATCCTCACGGGCGCCGACGCGCTGGGCGACTGGACCACGGACGCGCCGGGCGTGAAGCGCAAGATCACCGTCGCCGACCTCTCCGCGCCCAACGAGGGCGAGTCGGTGAACAACAGTCCGAGCAAGGCAGATCGTCCAGCCGGTGTGTTCCCCAAAGTCCCGTCGGGATTCACCGTCGTCGAGCTCGCCACGGGT
This sequence comes from Sorangium sp. So ce693, assembly GCF_051521375.1. Lineage (NCBI taxonomy): Bacteria > Pseudomonadati > Myxococcota > Polyangiales > Polyangiaceae > Sorangium > Sorangium sp. So ce693. Next base: position 5,020,391 of record NZ_CP150347.1, on the reverse strand, counting down.
CTTGAGAAGCCGCGCGTCGTGCAGGTGGCGCCGAACGGCGACGTGTTCGTGGCCGAGAGCGCGGCGGATCGGGTGCTGGTGCTCCGGGACACGGACGGCGACGGCAAGGCCGATCTCCGCAGCGCCTACGCCGAGGACCTCAACCGCCCCTTCGGCATCGCCTTCTATCCGAGCGGCACCGAGGCGCCGACGCACGTTTACATCGCGAACACCGACAGCGTGGTGCGGTTCCCCTACAAGGCGGGCGACACCAGGGCCAGCGGCCCGGCCGAGGCGCTCGTCACCAACATCCCCTCGGGCAGGGAGGCCGTCGGCGGCGGCGGCCACTGGACCCGCGATATCGCCTTCAGCAAGGACAACCAGCGAATGTTCGTGTCCGTGGGCTCCCGCTCCAACGTCGATGACGACGACAGCGAGATCCGGCGCGCGTGCATCCTTTCCTTCACGCCCGACGGCAAGAACGAGGCGCTCCATGCGTCAGGCATCCGCAACCCGGTCGGCCTGGCCATCGAACCGGCGACGGGCGCGCTCTGGACCAGCGTGAACGAGCGCGACGAGCTGGGCGACAACCTGGTCCCCGATTACGTGACGCGCGTGCAAGAGGGCGGCTTCTACGGCTGGCCCTGGTACTACCTCGGCGCGCACCAGGATCCGCGGCACGAGGGCAAGCACCCCGAGCTCCGGGACAAGGTCATCGTGCCGGACGTGCTGATCCAGTCGCACTCGGCCTCCCTCGACCTGTGCTTCTACACGGGCCAGCAGTTCCCTGCCGACTACCAGGGGCACATCTTCGCCGCGGAGCACGGCTCGTGGAACCGCTCGAGGCGCACCGGATACAAGGTGATCCGCATCCCGGTCAAGGACGGCAAGGCGGCAGGGTACTACGAAGACTTCATGACAGGCTTCGTCACGAGCACCGGCGACGTGTGGGGTCGCCCGGTCGGCGTCGCGGTGGCCAAGGACGGCGCGCTGCTTGTGACCGACGACCAGAGCAACACCGTGTGGCGGGTGGCCTACGGCAAGTGAGACCTGGATGGGGTGCGGCCGGCGGGACCCTGGCAGGGTCAGGAATCCCGCCAGGGTTTGCTGCACGGCGAGGCGAGGCGCGGCGCGGGCCATCACCCGCGCCACACGCCCGCTCAGTAGGTCTCCGCGCACACGCCGTAGCCGCACGGATGGACCATGAAGGCGCCGGCGACGGCGCTTCGCGAGCCCGGGAAGGTCGCGAGCGCCGCCCCCGTCTCGATGTCGTAGAGGACGCCGTCGTAGCGCGAGTAGAGCGCCGTCGCCGAGACCGGCAGGATCCCGTAGTCGTCGTCCGAATCCCCGGAGTCGGTGCGGATGGGGATCCTCGGCAGCGGCGGCGCGTCGACCGGGTTGCCGAGCTCGTCGTAGATCGCGGAGGCCTGGCACGTCCAGCGGCTGCTTTCGAAATTGCGGATGTACGACTGGACGAGAACGTGGGTGTCGTCGAGCCAGCCGATCGCGCAGCCGGGCACCACGTTGACGAGCGCGCCGTCGTCGTAGAACTGCGTGAACCCGCAGCCTTCGGAGGGGGCGGAGTCCGTGACGACGAAGTGGTGACCGTCGGGGGAGACGAGCGGCGCCGGCCGGTGTCCGGTGTCCTGGAAGAGCGGCGCGCTGCCCGCCCAGTCGCTCACGACGCGCTCCGTCCTGTGCTCGTCGAGGCGGTAGGTGCATCCGACCGTGCTTCCGTCGAAGGACATCGAGAAGTCTTGAATCACCTGCCCGCGCGAGAGCGAGGCGAGCTGCGCGCCGTCCGGCAGCGAGAAGAGCCGGAGTGATTTGTCCGTGACCAGCGGATCGAAGGCGGCGCGCGCCGCGAGCAGGCTACCGTCCGCCGAGAGCAGCACCTTGTTGCTGTGGAACGGAACGACCGCCGAGGGCCCGGCGTCGAGCGCAGCCGTATCATAGAGGAGCGTCCTCCCCGAACCCGTCGCGAGGGCCACGTGCCCCGAGGGAGAGCCTGCGACGGAGTGGAGCGCGCCGCAGCCGAGCAGCCCCGAGCCCTCCGGATCGGTGAGGGTGCCCTTGTACGAGATCGCGCCGTACGCGTTCGAGACCGCCAAGCGTAGGTCCTTGTCGATGTCGACGCGGGTGTTCTGGATCAGCGGCGGCGCGTGTTCGGTCAGGGTCACCTCGGGGCCGTCGAGATCGATGATGTCGAGCCTCGACGATTGCGTGTGGAGCAAGGCGAGCGCACGCTCGGTCGGCGCGAACGTGTAGCGATAGTCGGCTCGGTCAGGGTACTCGGCGACGGGGACGGCTCCGCCTCCGACGCGATAGACCATGAGCGGAGAGTCCGCTCTGTTGTCCGCGAGCATCCAGAGATAGTCGCGCGTCCCCGCGAGTTGCTTGAGCGACGGCAGGTTGACGATGCCCTCCTGGATCGCCGCCTTCGAGTACACGCGCACCGTCGTGCCGACGGTGGTGAGAAATCGCTCGCCATCCTGGAACCAGGAGTGGAATGTGCCCGAGAGCTCGGGGGTGACCGTGGGAGGCGAGCCATCGGCGGGGAGCACGGCGACGCTATTGTGCAGGGGGCCCAAAGGCGCCGGTGCGATCCGCAGCGCGTCCGGCGCCGCGTAGACGTCGCCGTGGTGGCTCACCGCTGCGGACCAGCGCTCGACCCCCGCGTTGCTCCAGAGCGTGATCGTGCTGGTGGACTGGCGGCGCGTCCAGGCGTAGCTGCCGTCGCTCGCGAGCCCGGCCTGATCGTACTCGGTTGTCACGGAGGCCAGGACGGAGCCGTCGATGGCGCTGCGCAGCTCGAAGGCGCGCGTGGGGTCCGTCTGGATCAGCACCATGTTGCCGCGGAGGACCACGCCGCCCGGCAGCTCGAACGGCGGGATCCCGAACAGCGGGTCGCCGGGGTCGAGGCCGCCCGGCGCGTGTCCGTCGGCGATCGCAGCGCTGGAGTCGGTATCCCAGAGCATCCAGCGATCGTAGTCCCAGCTCAGCACGCGGCTCCCGGAGACGAAGAGCCGGGTGAGGCCTTTCTGGGTGACCGAGATCGAGAAAGGCCTCCGGAGGGCCGAACGAGATGCCTGCAGTGCCGCATGGCCCAAAGGCGGCGCTGCCCCCTTCGCCGCCGCCTCCGCCGGTGCCTGACGTGGAGCTCTCGCCGCCCGAGCCCCCGGCACCGCCGGTGCCTGACGTGGAGCTCTCGCCGCCCGAGCCCCCGGCGCCGCCGGTGCCCGACGTGGAGCTCTCGCCGCCCGAGCCTCCGGCGCCGCCGTAGCCTCCGGAGCCAGAGGTGGAAATCTCGCCGCCGGAGCCTCCGTCTCCTCCGCCTCCGCCCCCGGAGCCGCCCTCCGCACCGGTCGTCGTTCCAGGAGCAGCTCCGCCTCCGCCGAGGTTTCCGCCCCCCGCGTCGGAGCAGCCGAGGAGAGCGACGAACGACACCGCGACAATCTGGGTGGATCTCGTGCGCATAGCGCCTTCGATGCCGCCGATCCCCTGGCCATTCATTGCCAAGGCAGCGCCAGGGGGCGTCGCAGGGCTCGAGTCTGCGCGAGCACCGATGTTCCGCCCGGCTACCCGCCGCATCACGCTACCTGTCTGTCGAGGCTCCGCACGGGCCCTGTGGCGCGCTGACGTAGGCCTGACCGAGCTCGTTGAGCTCGCCGTCGTCGCCGAGCAAGACGGCGTCGCGGGGACGGACACGCTCGATGGCGAGCGACTCACCAGCGGCGCCGACAGCGACGTGTGCCTCGTAGAGGCCGCCGACTCCGCCGCCAACTTCGAGCTTTGACGGCGTCGCCCGGCGACCGCCTCCCCATCGTCGTTGCGCCCGACGCAGTCCCCGACTCGAAATCAGAATTGCGTGATGAATTTCCACGCCTCGGGGGCGTTCCAGCTCGTCGATTGCCCGGGGTCCTTCGGCTCCCAGCCGTGCGGGCCGTCGAACACGCAGTACTTGGTGGGGTGACCTGCGGAGCAGCCCTTGTACTCGGTACACGTGTGGGGCTGGCCAGCTGCCGGGAAGGTGGTCGCCGACGGCTCCTCCATGCAGCCGTTGACCTTCGCGAATTGGGCTTGTTTGACGCGACCGCTGGTCGGCATGGGGGGGCCGCTGCTGTCACCGCTGGCTTGCGACGCGTAGTAGGCGATCGGCTTGGTCAACGTCGCCGTGCAGGAGCCCGTGAGATCTGCCCCCGAAAAGAAGGCGACGCCTCGGAACACGTCCGCGCGGGTGCAGGCGAGAGCCAACGACATCGCTCCCCCGAAGCTGAAGCCGGTGGCGAAGATCCGAGTTTTGTCGATGCAGAGATCTCCCTCGAGCTCCTCCAGGATCGCGTCCGTCAGCTCCACGTCCGACTTGCTCCAGGAACCGGCGCCGTTCGCGGCGTCCGGCGCGACGAAGATGGTGGTAGCTCCAGTGTCGAGCGTCGCCATCGTGAAGTAGTTCCGGTTCGCCACCGACATGGCGGAGGAGCCGGACTCCGCGAAGGCGAACACGAGCCGATACGGCGTGTCCTTGTCGTAATCGCTCGGCACGCGAAGGATGTACTTGCGAGAGGCGCCGCCGAACGAGATGTCGATCGTGCCGTTTTGCAGAGTCTTCGCTTTGCCGCAGCCAGCGCTCTTGACCGAGTCCGTCCCTGTCGCGCCGCCTGCGCTGCCGCCGCCTTGACCGCCACCACCGCCCGCCCCCCCCATGCCCGCGCCACTCGCGCTGCCGCCCGCGCCGCCGCTGGCACCGCTGGAATCGGAGCCACCCGCGCCCGCGGAGCCGGGCTGGCCACCGCCCGAGGTGCTGCCCGCGCTCGCGGCGTTACCACCGGCGCCCGCCTGCGCTTGGCCGCCCGCGCCTGCGACCCCCGGGTCTTCCGACGGAGGGGTGCCGCTCGACGAACAAGCAACACCCGAGAGTGAGAACAGGGCGAGGACCAGGGAGGAGCAACGGGCACTTATCATCGGTAACTCCGTGCGCGCGAAGGGCGCGACTGGGACTCGACACTAGCTCATGGCCTCGCGACCAGCAATGGATTGAGGCGCGCCGGTTCATTTATGAAGCGACAGCTCAAAATAGGCGCATCACCATACCGGCCGCGAGCGCGCAGGTAAAAGAAGCCGATCGCTGCGCGAGGAAGTGCAGCGCGGCAGAGCGAAAGGGTGGGACCGCGAGCGTCGTGATGGCTCATTGCCAAGGCAGCGCCAGGGGGCGTCGCAGGGCTCGAGTCTGCACAATCGAAGTTGTTGTGTATCCCCTCCCCTCGATCGTGGAAGCGGCGACTCCGCGCTTGCCAGCGGCTCACAAACGAACGGTGACCGCCTTCCCGTCGTACGTCACGGTGGAATCGGGCGTGGGCGTGTCCGTCGTCGAGAAGCCGACCGCCTTGCCATCGGTGACGAGCACCACCTGGAACGTGCGCTTCGCCGGCATGCCCTCCCACGCGCCCTGGCGCGCCCCGATGGTCAACGCTCGCGCCGCGTCGTCCCAGGTCAGCTGGATGAGCGAGAACGCACCGCGCTCGTAATCGGTGCTCGTCCCCTGGTCCTCGTACAGCGTGAAGGTGCCGCCAGCGCCGCCATAGACCAGCAACGTGATGGGATCGGCCGCCTGCTGATCGACGTATTCCTGGGCCGGTCCGATGGGGACGATCGAGCCCGCGCGCGCGTAGACGGGGATGGCGTCGATGGGCGCGCGTCCGGTCGAACTGGTGCGACTCCCAGGTGCCGTCCGGCCAGTACTGCCAGTCCTGCACGATCACATCGATGGGGATGTGCCGGGACCGGTACTGCTGGAGGACGTCCAGGCTCTCTTGCTGCGACTGATAGCGATCGCACGACTGCCAGAACCCGAAGGCCCACTTGGGCAAGAGCGCCGCCGGCCCCGTCAGCGTGCGGTAGCCGGCGATCACGCCGTCGAGCTCGGGGCCGTAGACGAAGGTGTAATCGATGCCGTCGCCGACCTCCGACCAGAGCGAGATGTCGCGCGACGCGGGCGGCGGCTTCCAGAGCAGGCTGGCGATGCCGACGTCGATGTCCGCGGTCCACTGCAGGTGCACGGTGACTTTCTGACCGGCGTCGAGGTGCACGCGCGCCACGTCCGTCGACGGCAGCCACCCCTGACGCCAATGGTCGATCACCCGCTGGCCATCGACGTCGAGGCGGATCGCCCCCGATGAATACGTGTAGAACAGGTAATCGCCCGCCGTCGTCGCCTGCACGGTCGTGGTGATCGACGCGCCCGAGGGATCGGTGAACGACACCGCGCCGGTCGCCTTGTCGACACGGGCCGAGAGGGCGCTGGTGGAGAGGACGGTTTCGACCGCGGTCGACGTCACCTCGACGGCGGTCTTCTCGCAGCGGCGCGGGCCCGTCGCCGGGGTGGACCGCGAGAAGAAGGCGGTGTCGCCCGTGGGGGAGAAGGCCACCCGCACGATGTTCGGCGCGCAGGCCTCGAGCCGCAGAAGCCCAGCGCCCACCGGGACGGTGACCTGCTGCTCGGCGGGCGCGCCGCCGTCGCCGGCGCCGCCTTCCCCCCCGGCGCCGCCGTCTGAACCCGCGGGACCACCGACGCCGTCGCCGCCCCCCGGCGCCCCGGCGAGGCCACCACCACCACCACCACCGCCGCCGCCGCCACTGCTGCTACTGCCACTGCTGAGGGCGCCGTCCGCGCCGTCCGTGCCGCATCCCGCAGCCCCGGCGCCGAGGAGCACGATGACCGCCGCCACCAGGCAGCGGGGGCGAACGCACCGTGCACGGCGCTCGTCACTCGAGCTGAAATGCGTAAGAAATTTCACAAATACGCGGGTTGTTTCACGTTTGGCAGCACCCAGCCAACGATGGAGCCGGTTCAGACGCTCTGACGCGCCAGCCGATCGGCGCGTCAGAGGCCCCGGGATCAAGCCCCCGCGGCCGCCCTCGTCGCCCTCCCCGGTGAGGTCGTGGGCCGAATGTGAACGTTCACAAATCGGATGTCAATTCCAAACGGCGCGCCAGCGATCAGCCACGCGCCGATGGCAGACAAGCCTCCTCCGGAGCATCGCGTCAAGAGAGGTGGGCACCGCGCACGCGTGCAGCCAGCGGCAAGCTGCACATCGGCAGCCACAACGGCTGCGGGAAATCGCCACCGACGCAGCGGCCGCGGCCTGCCCGCCGCGTCACTCTCGATTCGTCGAGGCTCCGCACGCGCGCTGCGGCGCGCTGACGTAGGCCTGACCGAGCTCGTTGAGCTCGCCGTCGTCGCCGAGCAGGCTCGCGTGCCGCACGTTGTCGGCGCGGCCCGAGAACCACGCGTACTTCGCGATCCGAGGCTCGTTCTCGAGGTACGCCAGCGCGTCGACGAGGAACTCCTTCTGCTCGGCGAGGGAGCCCGCGCTGTCGCACGCGAACTCCGTGAGCCAGAGGGGCTTGTCGAACCGTGACTTGTACGTCTCGACGTGGTTGATGAGCCACTGGGCCTGGTTGTCGCCTTCTCCCTTGCAGCCGGTGTAGATGTGGATGCCGATGTAATCGACCCGGCACCCACTGCACGCGGCGAAGAAGTCGTCCAGGTACTTGAATGGATCGGTCTCCTGGCAATCGCCGCCGCAGAAGTTCACGGCCGGCGACACGAGCGCGAGGCCGCGCGCGTCGGCCACCGCTTCGACGTGCGGCCAGAGCGCCGCGGCCTCGGCCGCGGAAAGATCGGCCTGCGCCCCGAAGTTCGGCTCGTTGAACCCGAGCAGGAACCTCGCCCCCTCGGGGATCTCGGAGGCGATGCGGCCGGCGGCGGCGCTGTCGAGGTTGCCCCCGCCCCACACCATCGGTACGTACTCGACGCCGAGCGTCTTGTAATAATCGGGCCGGACACCCTCGTCCGGCACATGGGTCCAGTTGTACCACCAGGACACCGCCGGGGAGAGGACATCCATGTCGGCCTTCGAGTGATAGCCATACGCGAGGCCGCGCTTGCAGCCCGTCGGCTGAGCGCCGCCGCTGCCGCTCGAGCTGCCCGCGCCGCTGCTGCTCGCGCTGCCCGCGCCGGCGCCGGCGCCGGCGCCGGCGCCGCTCGAGCTTGCTCCACCGCTGCCGCTCGAGCTGCCCACGCCGGCGCCGCTCGAGCTTGCTCCACCGCTGCCGCTCGAGCTGCCCACGCCGGCGCCGCTCGCGCTGCCCGCGCCGGCGCCGTTTGACCCCGACGACGCCTGTGTCTCGTCGTCGCTGCCAGAGCACGCCGGCACGCCGGCGAAGGACGCGAGCGCGGCGATGAAGACCCACCGCACCGGAAGCTGACGGAAATTGTGCATGGTGTTCCTCGTTTTCATGGGGGTCACTCCGGCAGGCGCATCGAGAGCATGGCGTCGATCGAGCCGCGCGAGAGCCCGCCCGGCAGATCGGGGAGCATCTCGGCCGCGGCGGAGGGGATCCTCTCGGGGTGAATCACCGCGACCTGGATCGTGCGCTGCGCCTCATCGAGCAGGATCATGAAGTAGCGATCGCCGATGGGCCGGCGCCACGTCGGGCAGCCGTCCGAGGCCCCGCCGGCCTCGATGACGGGCCCCTCGTCGTAGGCCTTCTGCGCGCACGCATCCACGACCTCGACGTCCTCGGCGAACTCGTCGCGATCACAGCCGCTCCCGCAGACGCTGCCGCCGATGTGCCCCTCCTGGTACGAGCGGACACCGGTGCTCATGAACTCGCGATTGCTGTACTCGTTGTTGTCCATCACGACCTCGAACACGTTGATCTCGCCGCAGCCGTCGCCGACAGTGCCCGTCTTCGAGTAGCAGTTGCAGAGCCCGTTCCACTTGCGGCCGCCGTCGCGAATGAGCTCGGACGCCACGAACGCGACCCACGGGCCGGGGTGGCCCTGCCCACCGCCGTCGCATTTCTCGACGCCCGCGTCATCGAACGTCATCGACGCCAGGAAGACGATGAGCTTCGAGCCCGCCCAGCCGAGGTGCATGATGCCCGGATCGTCGGGACAGTAGTAGTCCTTGCCGTCACCGCACGCGAAGGGCTTGTCCTGCGTGAAGTACGTGACGCAGTCCTTCTTCGTGAGGTCGCCCGTGAAGTCGGCGGACGTGGCCTGCCCTTCCGTGACGAGCAGGTTGGAGCCAACGCCGTCCTTCGCGTCCCACGACGAGATCATCTGCCAGGCGGCCGGGTCGCTGCCGGGCTGGTAGACGGCGAGCTGCTTCACGCGGATGGCCTTCATGATGAGGGTCATCTCTTCATCGAACGGGGCGAGCTTGTCGCTCGTCGCGTGGTGCTCCGTCATGCAGCAGTGCCCGCCCCAGGTGTCGTCGCCGTCCTTGTAGTCGCACGCCGGATCGCCGGGCTCGCGGTCGATGCGGCGGGGCCACCAGCCGGGCGCGCCGATGTTCGTGAACGTCATCGTCCCGCCGCGTGTCGGCGTGCTCGGCTCAGGGACGTGGGGGCCGAGACCTCCGCCGGCGCCGGTCGTGCTGGCGGACGGGCCTGCGCCGGCGCCCGTCGTGCCGGTGGACGGGCCCACGCCGGCGCCTGTCGTGCCGGTGGACGAACCTCCGCTCGCCTGGCCACCCTGGCCGCCCTGTCCTCCGGCATCGCCTCCGTCACCGCAGGCGCACGCGAGGACGACGAGGGCAGCCTGCACGAACAACGACGAGCGCTTCATGCCCGTGACTGTCTCCGGAGCGCGCGCGTTCCGTGATGGAAAACGGAGGGGTCGGCGCGGATAGGTGATCGAGAGGCCCACATGAGCGCCGTTCGGGCCCGACCTGAGCCGATCGAGCGCGGTCGAGCCATGACCCATCCCGGAGCGAGATCGCCATGACCGTCGAGGGCCCTCAAGGTCTCTGCCCTCGATCCGGCCGCTGAGCTCGGCGTTCCCCAGGTCGAGCGCGCGGAACCGACGCTGCGCCGCGCGCGCCCTGATGAGCCTCGACGCTGGCGCCCTCGACGAACTCGCGCTCCAGAACTTCGGCGCCGACGCGTTCAGACGCTCGTCGAACTCGCACGCTCGCACACAAGATTGATGAAAAAGAGATCGGCTCCAATCGCCTCTCTCATGCCGGCCCGACGGGCGGCGGAGACAGCAGAGTCGACTCCGAAACAACTCCCGCGAGAGGGGCGACCCGCTCCACCCTTCCCGGTCAATGCGGCCCGGGCGGCGAGGCCTATCGCACCGGGCTCATCCGCAACGCTCATTCGAGGACGCGCGTTCGTCGGACTTGTTACCTGCTAGAGTGCGCGCGGGAATATCGGTCTCGCGATCCACCCGGCTCGGGCAGTAGGGGGAAGCGAGGACGGAATTCTTGTGTTGTCAATTTTCTTGCTGAGCAGGAGGCCTATGAACCAGCATGTTCGATGCGCCCTTTCGGCGTTGCTTGCGGCGGTGTCGCTGAGCGTGGCAGTGCCGCTCCGGGCGGAGGTGACCATCTCGGGGGATGTATCGCCCGCAAGCCCAGCGGACCCGTGGGACCTCGGCGATAGCCTTCTGCTGGTCGGCGGCACGATACCGGGCACGCCTCGCTCGGGGAGCGTGCTCGTCTCCAACAGGGGGCGGGTGCTCAGCCCCGGCGCCATCATCGGCGGGCCTTACGAGGGCTCCGGTACGGTCGAGGTGGTCGGGTACGGATCGCGGTGGACCAACGATGGCTCTCTCGCGATCGGCGCAGGCCACTTCGCCCTGGGCTCGCTCATCGTACGGAGGGGCGCCAGGGTGATCACCGACGATCTCCTGGTCAGCGGGCCCTACTTCCACGCCTACGGCGACGTGCTCGTCGATGGATACGACGCGACCCTGACGAGCCGAACCAATGCCTACATCGGTGACCTGTGGGGCGGCAGGATCGAGATCCGAAAAGGAGCGAGCTTCTTCTCGCACAACGTCTATTTCGGTGCCAACGCCCTGCCGGACCCTTTCCGCCCGATCGAGGCGTTCGTCACAGGCTCCGCGACGAGGTGGGTGAGCACGGGGGAGTTCGTCGTCGGCGCGGGCAGGGCCGCGCAGCTGACCGTCTACCGGGGCGAGCTCTCCACCGCGAACGCGCAGGTCCTCGGCAACGAGCTCGAGAACAGCGTTGTCAACGTGAGCGGCTGGGACGGCACCTGGACGAACGCGGGGCTGCTGTCGGTGGGGGGAGACGATGGAATCGGCGGGATCGTCCTCGGAGCGCTGGGGACCCTGGCCACAGAGGAGGTCGAGATCCGCTCGCGAGGCGGCGCGGCGTACATCTACGTGACCGACGTCTATGCGTCGTGGATCAACAGCGGTGACGTCACGATCCTCGCGTCCACGGACTCGCCGGTCTATCCGGCGCTGCAGATCGACGGGGGAGGATCCGTCCGCATCGACGGCCTCCTCCGGCTCGCGCCGCTGCCCGGCGCTCCCGGCGGCCCGAGGTGGGCGGTGCGGCTCGCAGACGGCGAGCTCACCGCGGGGGAGATCGAGGTCCAGGCCGGCGACACCATCGATTTCTACCGGGGGCGCCTCGAGACCAGCAGCTTCACGGGCGATCTCGCGAACCCCGCGCTCGGCACGCTGGTCGTGGGCGAGGTGTACCCCTCGACGAGCGTCGCCGGGAGCTACAGCCAGGGCTTGTTCGCCACGTTGAGCTTGACCGTCGCCGGGCCGAGCGCCGCGCCGCTCCTGTTCGTGGACGGGGACGTGAGCATCGACGGGGCGCTGGAGATCCACGCGGATGATGAGGCCATTCCCTTCCAGGCCGGCGACACCATCGCCGTGCTCGGCTGGAGCGGCGCCCTCCTGGGGACGTTCTCCGAGGTGACGATCGATGTGCCGCTCGCCCCCGGGCTCGCCTGGGACACCTCCGCGCTGTACACGACCGGCGAGATCGTCGTCGTGCCTGGTTGATCGCGGCGTGGTTGATCGCGGTCCGAGCCCGTCGCGGGGACGACCTGCGGCGAGACGGAAATCTAGAAGCGCCCTCGGACACCGGCCGACAGGACTCCCACCGTGAACTCCGCGTCCACCCCGGGATCCCTCGGCGGTGGGGCAGCGGGAGCGGCGGAGCCAAGGCCCTTCGGCTCATCGAACGCGAAGAGCCCGAACCCCGCGGCGGCGGCCAGGAACGACACCCCGCCCGCGACGGCCGCCGCCGCGCCGAGACCGCCGCGCGCGTCGACCGCGGCGTTGTAGCGATCCCGCTCCGACGGCGTGAGCGAGTCCGCGTCCTTCCTGTCCCGCAGCTCGACCGCCTCGCTCTGGCTCGCGAGGGCGAGGCCCCCGAGCACGCCGGTCGCGACGGCGCCCGCCGCGCCGACGCCGAGCGCCGTCCACGCGGCGACGCGGCGGGAGGTCATGCGGAGATCGGCGTCGAGCGCCACCGCCTGCTCGCGCGTCACGCGGAGCTCCCGCCGGAAGAGCTCGTATCCAGGCAGCGAGACCTCGACGACATGAACCCCCGGCTCGATCGCGATCGCTCCGGTCGTCGGCGCCGTCCCCCTCACCTGCCCGTCCACCGCGATGCGCGCGCCGCCCGTGCCGGTCACCCGCAGCTGCGCCGGCTTCACGCGCAGCACGACGTGCCGCGGCATCAGCTCGCCGGCCACCGCGACGACCGTGAGCTCTTCGTCGTAGTGCCCCGTCGCCTGCACCCGCACGCGGTGCGGGCCAGGAGCGACAGGCGCCACGAGCGGCGCCGCGACGAACGGCTGGCCGTCCACCGACACCCGCGCCCCCTCGGCCGGTGACGACAGCAAGAGCCGCGTCCCGCCCGCGGCCGGCCTCGCGGCGGTCGCGGGGCCGCCGCCCTCTGCCGTCGAGCCCTCGCCGCCCGCAGGCGCCGCGCCCTCGCCGGCGATCCGCGCCTCCAGCGGCACGAGCGACCCGAGGGCGGTCACCGCCTCCTCGCGGCGCGTCGCCTTCGGATCCTGGCGCAGGTACTCGCGGTAGAGGGCGATCGCGCGGCGCAGCGCGTCCGGCGACGGCTCCGTGAGGTACTGCCGCCGGCAGGCCTGCGCCGCCGAGAACAGGAGCGACGGGCTCGGCACGCGCTCGTGAGCCTCCAGGAACGCCTCCGCGGCGACCTGGTACTGGCCCGCCTCGTACGCCTGCGCGCCGGCGTTGAAGTAGTTCTCCGCCTGCGCGACCTGCTCGGGCGTCGGGCGCGCGTCCGCCTGGGCCGCGGCGGGCGCTAGGGCGAGGGTCAGCGAGGCCCAGAGGAGCAACCGACGGAAGGGGCGAGCCGCCACCCTCATTGCAGCACCGGCTTGCCGCGGAACACCTTCAGGAACGCGGAGCTCATCGCCACCGCGAGATCGTCGACGCCATCCCCGTCGACGTCGCCCGCGACCAGCGCGACGAAATCGCTGCCGGCCTCCGGCGGAGGGCCGGGAAAGGTGGTCTCGAGGCGGCGAAGCGCCCGCGCGCCGGCGTCGAGGTCGTAGAGCTCGAGCCGCCCGGGGCCGGCCACGGCGACCTCGAGCGCGACGTCGGCGTCGGCGTTGAGCAGCGCCACGGCGAGGCCCGCGCAGCCCCGGTCGCCCTCGCAGGGCTCCGGCGCGACGAGCGCCGTCTCGTCGAAGCCCCCGCCGGCGCGGCCCCAGAGCGCGACGATCTCGCCGCTGTCCGCGCGCGCGAGGAGATCTTGCTGCCCGTCGCCGTCCAGATCCGCGACGAGGGGGCGCGGCGCGTACTTCGGCGGGTTCACGTCCTCGACGATGGCCTTGAACACGTGCGCCGTCTCCTGCCGGGCCGTCTCGACGAGCTTCTCGCCGTCGGCCGCGTAGATCGCGAGCTCGCCGTCGTTCAGCCACACGAGCTCGTCGCGGCGGTCGCCGTCGGTGTCGATCGGCGCGAGCACGCACGCGTCGCACGGCGGCGCTCCCTCGCCGGGACGGCCGGACGCCTCGGCGCGCAGGTTGTCTCCCTCCGGCGAGACGGAGATCAGCCAGAGCTGCGTGCCTTCGGGCACGGGCCCCGGCCCGCCCTCCACGGCGAGCTCCGTGATCGCGGCAAGCCGCTGCTGGGGTTCGCCGTCGGCCCCGGCCGCGAACATGCCGCCCGCGACAGCGAGGAGCCTCACGGGCAGGATGGAGCTCGACGCGCCGCTACCAGGCGGCATGCCAGGACCAGGCGGCATGCCTCCCGGCGCTCCGGGAGGCGCGGCGAAGTAGAACGGCGCGCGGATGAGGCGATCGCGGCCCCCCTCGATGAGCGCGAGCCCGGAGCCGGAGCCCACCGGCGCGTCGGGCGGCCGCGGGAGGCCGCGCAGCGCGAAGAGCTGCACGCCCGTGGCCTCCTGGAGCACGCGGCCCGCGACGAGGCCGCTGGCGAGATCGAGGCGGCCGTGCCCGGCCGGCGCGGAGGGCGCGGCGAAGGCGTTGCCGTAGGCGATGTCGAGCCGCGTGGAGGGCTGCGGAGACGACGGCCGCGCCTGCTGATCGAAGTAGGCGATGTCGTTCACCCGATCGCCGTCGAAGTCGCCGACGGCGACATAGTGAGGCGGGCACTGCGTCGCGACGCGCTGCGTGTAGAACGTGCCGTCCGAGGCGCCGGTGTAGATCGTGATGTCGGGCAGCTGCGTCTCGGTGGCGACGATATCGAGGTGGCCGTCGGCGTTCACGTCGGCGGCGATCGCCTCGCACCCTCCTCCGATGGAGCCGCAGACCGGCGACTGGAACGGCGCGCCGGGGCGGCAGTCGAGCGGCACGAGCTCTGGCCCGGGGCGGTCTGCATCGAAGTCGCCGGCGACGAAGATCCGGTCCGGATCGGCGAGCGCGGCCTCGAGCTCCGCGTCGCCGAGCGAGAGCGCGCCCGTGCGCTGGTCGGGCGAGCCGGAGGACGGGAGGCTCGGGGTCGAATGGAAGCGCCCGTCGCCGAGGCCGTACGCGACGTGGATCTCGCCGAGATCGCCGTGGATGGCGTTCACGACGATGTCGAGGAAGCCGTCGCCGTTCTGATCGTGCACGGCGAGCGACGCGTTGACGTCCCGGATCCTCGCGCCGCCGCCGAGCTGCACCTCGGGCAGCGCCGCGAGCGCGTTCGAGCCCGCGGGGCCGCACACGGCGTAGATGCGGATCCGATCGTCGCCCCGCTTCGCCACGATCGCCTCGTCGCACGGCTCGGCGTCCGCGGCGGCGTCCCCGTCCAGATCGGCGGCGACAGCGGCCGCGATGTCGCCGGGGGCCACGACGTCGCCGTCGAGCGTCTGCGGCGTCGCGGCCGGGTCCGGCATGACGGCGATACGGCCGGGGCCGGCGCTCGCCGGCGGCTCGCCGCCCGTACCGCCGCCGTTCGCGCCACCGGTCGCGGCGGCTGCTCCGAGGAAGATCAGCGCGGCGTCGCGGCCGCGCAGCCGCGCCGACAGGAGGCGCGCGGCCTCGCTGTCGAGGCGCGTGGTCGCGTAGAGCGTGGGCGCCATGGCCGCGCTCTCGGAGGCGGAGAACACGAAGAGGCCGTTCGCGGCGCCCCCCTGCGCGGCGACCACGTCCCCGCGCCCTGCGACGATGAGCTCGAGCTGACCGTCGCTCGTGAGATCGCGCAGGATCGGGGCGGGTGACGTCTCCTCGCTCGACGCCGCCCGGGCGATCGGCAGCGCCTGCTCCGCCTGCGCGCACAGGCCAGGGGCCTGGCTCGGGAGCGCCGTAATCGTGGTGCTCTCTAGCGTCGTGTGCACGAGCTCGTCGCAGCCGTCGGCGTTGATATCGCCGGCCGAGAGCTCCATCGCCGTGACCATGGTGCGCGCCGAGAGCTCCTCGAACACGCCCGTGGGCCGCCGGCAGACGCCGTCCGCGCCGCACCCGTAGCCGCCGGGGCACACGAACCCTTCGGCGCCCCCGCAGAGGTAGCGGCACTGGTGCGCGCTCCCGGGAGCGCCGCAGCCTTCCTGCCCGTCGCAGGCCTCGTCAGGCGCCTCGACGACGCGGTTGCCGCAGACGTCCTCCTCGAGCAGCGAGAGGTTCGCGCAACCGGCCGCCGCGATCGCCAGGACGACCGACGCTCCGTGAGATGCCTTCATGGTCAGGGGGCTCCGCGGAAGCTGCCGAACGCCGGCTTCTCCAGATCGGTGTGGACCTTGCGCGGGTGGCTCGCCCGGACGCCCGACGGCGCCGTGGTCGACGCCGCGCTGGCCGCCCCGGCGGCCGGTGCGGGCGGCGCCGATCCATCCGCGGCTGCGCCCGGAGCCGCCTGGAGACCGGACGCGGCGCCTGCGACGGGCGGCGCGCCCGAAGGATCCGCGGCGCCGGACGGCGCGCCGGTGGCGCCCACGCCGGCCAGCGGCGCGCCGAGGGGGCCCACGGCGCTGGACGGCGCGCCCGTGACGTCGGCGGCGCCGGGCGGCGCGCCCGTGGCCGCTGTCGGGGCGGCATCGCGGGTCGAGGCACCTTCGCCGCCGGGGCGGAGCCACGCGATCGCCACGGCCATGGCGCCGCCAAGGAGCAGCACCGCGAGCACCCCGGCGCGGCGGGCACGGGTCCTCGGCGCCTGGACGGCTTCGGGGAGCGGTGCGAACGCCGCCGTCCGGGCGGGCTCGGCGAGCGGGGCGAGCGCCACCGTCCGGCCGACATCGACAGGCGCCACCGAGCCCGGCGGCATGGGCTGCGTCCGCCCCGCCGCGACGGCCCCGCTCCCGCCAGGGCTGCGCAGCGTGCCGGAGGAGCCGCCGTTCCCGGAGGCGCCGCCTCCGGCAGCGCCGCTGCCCTCCTCCGGATCGAGCGCGTCGACCACGGCGGTCGCCGCCTCGGAGCTGACGTCCTGCGACCCGACGGACACCACGCGCGCGCTGCTCCGGGGCCGCGAGGCGCCCGCGCCGTCGAGCCCCTCGAGGCCGAGCTTGCGCACCTGCTCGACGAACGCCTGGACCGCTGCGCCCGCCGACGGCGGGCGATCCTCGGCGCGCTTCGCAAGCATCGCCGTCACCGGGGCGTCGAGCTCGGGCGGGAGATCCGCGCAGGCCTCCGACGCCCGCGGCGGCTCCTGGAGGAGGTGCATCATCATCACGTCCATCATCGACTCGCCCTGGAAGACGAGCGCCCCCGTGAGCACCTCGTGGGCGATCACGCCGAGGGCGTAGATGTCCGAGCGATGGTCGACGCCCTTGCCGCGGACCTGCTCGGGCGACATGTACGCGGGCGTTCCGATGGCGACCCCCGTGGCCGTCTTGTGGGCGAGCGCCTCGTCCGCGAGCTTCGCCACGCCGAAATCGAGCAGCTTGGGGAAGTAGCGACCGCCCTTCTCGATCGCCACGAAGATGTTCTCGGGCTTCAGATCGCGGTGCGTGATCCCCGCCGCGTGCGCGGCGTCGAGCGCGTCGGCGATGCCCTCGAGGATGGAGACGGCGCGGCCCGGGGAGAGGCGCCCCTCGCGCCGGATCAGCGCGCCGAGCGTGAGCCCGTCGAGCAGCTCCATGACGAAGTAGTGCCGCCCGTCGACGACGCCGAAGGAGAAGATGTCGATGATGTTGCGGTGCCGGATGCGGTTCACCGCGCGCGCCTCGCCGACGAAGCGCGAGACGACGGTCGGGTCGGACGCGAACCGCCGGTTCAGCACCTTGATCGCGACCCGCTTGCCGATGAGGGGCTGCTCTCCCGCGTAGACGTCGCCGAACGTCCCTGCGCCGAGCATCCGCTCGACGCGGTACTCGCCGAGCATCGCGCCCGGCGGGAGCTGCGCGTCCTCGTCGGAGAAGGCCCCGTCCGGCAGCAGCGCGTCCCCGTGCTCCGGGCAGGTCGCGACATCCTCCGGATAGACCGAGCGACACGCGGGGCAGGTGGCCATCGACCGTCACGCCAGTCTAGGCGCCATCGCCAGCCATGAACAGCGCGGCGAGCGGGAGGAAGCGCGCCGCGCCGCAGGGTTTCCCGATGCAGCGTGGCCTGAGCGCATCCCCGCGGCGAGCTGCCCTACCGCGGCCCCGCGATCCGCCGCATGTCGTCGAGCGCCGGCACGGGCTCGTCCGCGATGGCCCACGCCTCGATCACCTGCCTCGCCAGCGCGCGCGCCTCGTCCACCTTGCCTCGTCGCGCGGCCCGGCGCGCGGCGCGCACCGTGGCGAGGCTCGCGCCGCCGAGGTGGCGCTCGCCCCCCGGAACGGCCTTCTCCAGCCGCTCGACGAGCTCCACCTCGCCCGTCCGCTCGAACACCGCGGCCATGGCGTCGGCCATCACCGCCGCGAACGGCCCCGGGTCCCGCAGCAGCGGCCGCCACGCCCTCGCCGCCCCGGCGTGGTCCGCCCGCGCGACCCGCTCGGCGCCGTCGATGAACGCGTCGGTGCCCGGCAGGATGCCCCCCGAGAGCCTCGGCCGCAGCGCGCGGAGCCGCGCGAAGCACCGCCGCGACGCCGCCGCCGTGGCGTGGGCGCAGAGGGCCGCGACCCGCAGCGGGACGTCGATGTGGTGGGCGCCGTCGAGCGGCGTCGGCTCCGGATCGAGGAAGCGCTCCACGGCGCGATCGGCCACCTCGCCGGCCCGGCCCAGGATCAGGCCGATCTCCAGCGCGCGCCACGCGATCTCGAGCCGCTGGACGCGCACCCATCCGGCGTCCTCGGCGGAGGGGATCATCGCCCGCGTCGCCCGCGCGAGCGCGGCGCCGAAGCGGGCCTCGCTCGCCTCGACCCGGAGGAGCAGGAGCTCGCTCTCGACCCGCTGGCTCGGGTATCCGCCCGCGGCGAGCGCGAGCGCGATGCCGCGCGCCTCGCTGCGCGCTCCGATCGCGAGCAGACGGCCGGCGAGGACGTCGGCCACGTAGGCGTCGAGCGGCGACAGCGCGTGAGCGCGCCGGGCGAACGCGAGCGCCCGCCCGGCGTCGTCGGGCAGAGGCTCCTCGAGCAGCCATGCATAGCCGTCCCAGGGCGCCCACGCCTGCATCGCGCGCAGCGCGCTCTCCGCGCTCGCGGTGCCCCGCGTGACGGTGGCGAGCTGCACCCAGGGCGCGCAGAACTCTCCGGTCGGGTTCTTCGGCTCGATCTGCACCGAGAGGAGCGAGAGCTCGGCGGCGCGGCCCGCATCGAACGGCTGGAGCAGGCACGACGCGGTCGAGGCCAGCGTCGACCGCCCCCACGACGACGGCTCCTGCTCGAACCGCCGCACGAGCTCCGCGGCGAGCGCCGGGTCGTCCACGCGATGGGCGAGCTGGTCGATGCGCGCCCGCGCCGCGAACGCGCCGGGCGAGGTCGCCTCGGCCGGCGGGAGCGCGATCGCGGGCGCGGGCAGGCCGAGGACGAAGGCGCACCGGTAGCGCTCTCCCGGCCCCATCTCCGCGAGCGCGCCGCCCTGCGCCTCGACCCGGGCGCACTCCTCGGCGAGCCCTCCGGCGTTGTGCACCATCGCCATCGAGAGATCGAGCAGGGCGAGGGCCCCGTCGACGTCCCCGGCCCGCGAGAACTCGGCGACCACGGGGTCGAGGCGCGCCGCCCTGGGCAGGTGCCCTGCCTGCACCATCGGGGTCATGGCCTCGCGGACCGCCTCGAACAGGGCCCGTCCGGCGCCCTGCGCGCGGGTGATCTCCGCGCCGTCCGGTCCGTGCAGCCGCAGGGCGACCCGGAAGGCCGCGCCGTCGCAGACGACCTCGCCGTCGATGTGCGCCGCGGCGCGGCGGCGCGCTGCCTCCACCGAGCGCGCGCGGGCCTCCGGCGCCGCGTAGGGATCGACAGGGAACCGATCCACGGGCGGGTGCGGGAGCGAGAGCAGCTCGGCCGGCACCAGGGTGCGCGCCGGGCTGCCGCCGAGGAGGATCCGCGCTCGCTCGCACACGGTCGCCGCCGCGGCGGCGCCGAGCCAGCCCGAGGGTGCGTCGACGCCCGCGGCATCGAGTACTGGGCAAGCGAGCACCGCGTCCGGCGCGTCGAGCGGCGAGCGCGGCGTGGTCCGGGGTGACGCCGCCTCCGGTGGTGCCCCGGGCGGCGCCTCGAGCGCCGCAGCGAGCGCGAAGGCGCCCAGGGCCGCGGCGGCGCCGCCGAGCCCGATCTGCCAGCGCGCCCGCCCGCGAGGCCTAGGCAGCGTGGCAGGGACGGCTCCCGGAGCGATCGGGACGGCTCCGGGTGCGATCGGGACGGCTCCGGGCGCGATCGGGATGGCTCCGGGTGCGATCGGGATGGCTCCGGGTGCGATCGGGATGGCTCCGGGTGCGATCGGGATGGCTCCGGGTGCGATCGGGATGGCTCCGGGCGCGACGGAGACGGTCCTGGTCGCGCCGTCGCGCCCCGCCATCGCGCCCTCGCCCTCCCCGATGGTCCTGGTCCCGCCCTCGCGCTCCTCGAGGGTCCTGGTCCTGCCATCGTCTCCCGCGTCAGCCACCGGCGCGCGCTCGCGCCCTTCGGCTGACGCCTGCGGGGCGGACCAGATCGCTTCGAGCGGAAGCGCCGCGCCGGGTTCGCCCAGCGCTCCGGCCAGCGCCTCCACCGCAGCGACCGCGCTCGCGAACCGCGCGGCAGGATCGGCCGCCGTCGCTCGCGCGAACCACGCATCGATCCCGGGCGGCAGCGAGACGCCCCGGCGCGCGGCGCGGGCCGTCGCTGGCTCCACGGGGCCGGAAGACGCGGCCAGCGCGAAGGCGATCGGGTCCTGGCTGCGCGCCGCCTCGTCCTGCCAGTAAGCGCTCCCGACGAGCAGCGTGAAGGCGATCATCCCCAGCGCATGGATGTCGGCGGCCGGCGTGAGCTTCCCGCCGCGGAGCTGCTCCGGCGCCATGTAGACCGGCGTGCCCGCCGCCGCCGTCGACTCGAGGCCGGCGCCGGCGTCGAGGACCTTGGCGACGCCGAGATCGAGGATCTTGAGGCGGGGCGCCTCGCGCTCGCGCCGCTCCAGGAAGAGGTTGCTGGGCTTCAGGTCGCGATGGACGATCCCGAGGCGGTGCATCTTGTCGAGCCCGAGCGCCGCCTGCCCGAGCCAGCGGAGCGCGTCGGCGGGCGAGCAGCGCCCCTTGCGCGCGAGCCGCTGGGCCAGCGTCTCGCCCTCCAGGAGCTCCATCACGAGGAAGGGCGTCGACGTCGCCCTGTCGACCCCCGCGTCGACGACGTCGACGAGGAACGGGCTGTCGACCCGGCCCGCGACCCGCGCCTCCAGCGCGAACCGCCGCCGGAGATCGGCGCGCTCGATCGTGTGCGCGTGCATCACCTTGAGCGCGCGCCGGCGGTCGGTCTCGATGTCGACGGCCTCGTACACGGCGCCCATCGCGCCCGCGCCGAGGCGCCGCACGACGCGGTAGCGATCGGCGATGAGCGTCCCTCGGACCAAAGCGCCCGCACCTCCGGCCGAGACCGCGATCTAGCGCCGGAACTGCTCGGGGTCGATCCGGTATCGCTTCAGCCAGCGCTGGATCTGCATCCGGGCCTTGCCCATGGCGCGCGCCACCGCGGTGACGTTCCCCCGGTGCTCGACGAGCAGCGCCACGAGCTCCGCCCGGCGCGCGTCGCCCTCTTCACCCGCGTCGCCCTCTCCCTGCGCGTCGCTCTCGCCTTCGCCCTCCCCCTCGTCCCCGCTGTCGCCGCCGTCGCGGCCTGCCGCGCGCGCGACCTCGTCGGGCAGGTGCCGGGGCTCGATCGCGCCGCCCTGCGCCAGCACGGCCGCGGTCGTCACGCACTGCGCCAGCTCGCGCACGTTGGCGGGCCACCGGTACATCAGCATCGCGCGCGCCGCGTCCGGGTGGATCTGCATGCCCGCCGCGCGCTCCGGCGCCGCGCGCCCAAGGAGCTCCCCGAGGATCAGGCCCAGGTCCTCGCGGCGGGCGCGGAGCGGCGGCAGCTCGATGACGTACCCCGAGAGCCGCGCGAGCAGGTCGGCGCGGAACTCGCCCAGCGCAGCGAGGCGCTGGAGGGGGCGGTGCGTCGCCGCGAGCACGCGCAGGTCCACGCGGACGGGTCGCGTCGCGCCCACGGGGCGCACCTCCTGCTCCTGCAGCACGCGCAGCAGGGCGGCCTGCGCGGCCGCGGGCAGGTCGCCGATCTCGTCGAGGAAGAGCGTCCCGCGGTCGGCGCTGCGCACGAGCCCCGGGCGGTCCTCCGTGGCGCCGGAGAACGCGCCCTTCCGGTGCCCGAACAGCTCCCCCTCGACGAGCTCGCGGGGCAGCGCGCCGCAGTTGACGGCCACGAGATCGCCCGCCCGCCCCGACAGCGCGTGGATCGCGCGCGCCATCACCTCCTTGCCCGTGCCGGTCTCCCCCTGGAGCAGGACCGGGATCGCGGAGCGCGCCACGACCGCGAGCTGCTCGAACGCGTCGAGCAGGGCAGGCAGGAGCGAGGCGAGGCCGGGCGCCGGCGCCGCATCGGGCGCGCCCTCGAGGAGCGCCGGAGCGCCGGGCGGGTGCGGCAGGGCGTCGCGAAAGACGAAGAAGGTGCGGCCGAGCTCGATGAGGTCGCCGTCTTCGAGCTGCGCGTGCTGGAGCGGGGCCCCGTTGACGAGGCTGCCGTTCTTCGAACCGCTGTCCTCGACCACCCAGCGGCCGAGGAGCCGGACGATGCGCGCGTGCCTCGAGGAGAGCCACGGATCGTCGAGGCGGAGGTCGAGCCGCCGGATCGAGCCGTTCCGCGTGGGCTCGATTTTCCGGGCCGCGCCGCGCCCGATCGTCACCTCGTCCACCTCGTGGAGCGCGATGCGCGCCGGCGGCGCGAGCGGCCGGTGGCTCTCCAGGACGAGGAACAGGAACGGGCTGCTGCGCCCTCCGGCCGGGGCCCCCGGCCCCCTGCTCACGGAGAGGGTGCTGCTCTCGAGCCCGCCTGACACGGATCCTGGGTACAGAGCCCGACCGGCGCGGTCAATGCTCGCGCGCGACCCGCGCGGCGCGGATCAAGGCCCGGGGGGCGAGAGCTGCGCGAACGCGTCCTGACAGCGGATCAGGTCGCCGGCGAGATCGCACGGGTGGTTGAGGAACACGGTGATCACGTGGTTCCAGGGCGTCCGTCCCGCAGCGGCGGCGCAGCCGAAATAGCTCCCGTTGCGCTCTCCCTTGCAGACCCGGGCGAGATCGGGCCGGGGCGGCGCCGCGGGGCTGGAGAGGCAGGCGCCGGGCGGGTTCCCGAAGCAGTCGGCGTCCCTGCCGGCGCACAGCCTGTCGGTGAAGTGCGCCATCGGACGGGACCAGACGTTGCTGTAACAAGCGTGCTGGCCGTACGAGAGCATCTCCCCCTTCGGAGCCGGGTTCACGGCCCCGAAGAGGTTTCCGTAGAACGCGCCTTCCCGGAACGTGAACACCTTGTCCTCGGGCGCGGGGTAGATCGCCGCCGCCCCGGCGGCGATCACGTCCGCCGCCGCGGGGGGAGCCTCCGCGGGATGGGGCGAGGCCACCATCACCGCGAACGACGACGGGCCGGGGACGCCCGCATCAGGACAGGTGAAGCCCAGCTCGGGGGTGGTCCCAGAGCGCCCATCCACGCTCAGGACGCCCTCGGCGACGAGGCCCGAGTACCACGGACGCGGCGCCATCGTCCGATGATCGCAGCCGTGGATGCCGTTGCACACGCGCACCATGAAGTAGCGAGTGGATGCGCTGGCGGGGCCGCCCGGCTTCAGCACGACCCGCGCCTTGGGCGTGCACGTGCCGACGTGGCGCCCGGCCCAGCCGCAGTCGCGAGCGGGATCCCCGGCGGTGGCGCCTGCGGCGCAGGGGGCATTGAGGCTCTTGATGGGCGGGTCGCCCGCGTCGCGGTACTCCGTCTCCACGGGCACGACCGGCAGGAGCGGAAAGAGCGCGCTGTCCTCGTCGCTGCGCGTGGAGAGGCGGACCTTCCTCCCGAGGGCGTTCGTGCGCGCGAGGACGCACGCCGACACGACCTCCTGGCACGCCGCGCTCGGCGGGCGCTCGAACCAGTCCCCGTGAGGCGAGGCGGTCCCGCAGAGGCCGAGCTCGCCCTCCCACGCCGAGACGCGCCGGCCTGGATCGAGCGCGCAGGAGACGACGTACTTGAGCAGCGATCTCGCGTTGGCGTTCAACTGGGGAGACGCGAGGTCGTCCGCCAGCGAAGGGTCGCCGAGGGCGCTGGAGCGGAGCAGGTCGAGGAGGGGTCGGTCCTCCAGGAGCGCGCCGGCGGCGAGCGCCTGGGCCGGCAGGCTGTTCCGGGGCATGAGCGCTTCGAGCGCCTCGGAGACGAGCTCGGGCGGCGCGTCGCCGCCGGTCCAGTCGGCGCCGGGATCCCAGGAGGCGCAGCCGGCCACGCCCGCGGCGGCGCACAGCGAAGATAGCCAGACGATGCTCATGCGCGACGTGCAGGTGTTCATTGCGACATCCATTTCATCGGCTTTGTCGGCTCGACGGTGAGCGCGCCGGAGAAGACGCCAGAACAACCCCGGTCACGGCAGGGCAATTCGCAACTGCCGTGCCACCTGCCCCGCCCGGGGCCCTCGAGCGCCGAGCCCTGGAGAGCGGCCTCGGAGCTTCGTCTCTCGCGCCGCTGCGGCGTTTCCAGGGAACAGCGCCAGCGCGAGCCTCCGACAGTCCTGTTGCACCTGTTGCGCTGCCTGTTGCACCCGCTCTGTGGCGCCCTCACCCCCGGGCTACCAGATCGAGCTCAGACGACGTTTCGGCCCGACCTGGTTCCCCCGGTCCGAAGCTCAACCACCCCGCGCCGGCCCGCGCTCGATCGCCCGCCTGGCGACCGCGGCCCCAGGGTGAGCCCGTCGCGCGCGGCGCTCGATCGGGCTGCGGCTCACGCTAACCTCCGGGCCGAGCACCCCAGCTCCGATCCGAGCCATGCGCCCCTGTCTCCTGGTTCTCGCGCGCCACGGCCGCACCGCCGGTAACCGCGGCGGCCCCGCGACGCCGATGAGCGGATGGACCGACACGCCGCTCGACGCGCGAGGGCGTGAGGAGGCCGAGGCGCTGCGCCGCCGCCTCGCCGGAGGCCCGGCGTTCGACGCCGTGTACGCCAGCCCGCTGAGCCGCGCGCTCGAGACGGCGCGGATCGCGGCCGGCGCGTGGGGCCCGGTCCGCCCCCACGACGGGCTGCGCGAGATCTGCTGCGGCGACGTGGACGGCCTCCCGATCGAGGAGGTCAAGGCGCGTCACGCCCCGCTCTGGGAGGCGCACCTGCGCCAGGATGACGACGATTTCCGCTGGCCAGGCGGGGAGAGCTACCGCGAGCTCCGCGCGCGCTGCCTCGCGGCGATCCGGACGATCGCCGCGGCGCACCCGGGGCAGCGCGTGCTCGTGGTCACGCACGCGGGCGTCATCGGCCAGATCCTCGGGGCGCTGCACGGCGTCCCGCCCGCGCGCTGGGAGCCGTTCCGCCCGGGCAACGCCAGCCTCACGTCGCTCTCGTGGCAGGGCGAGCGCGGCGTCCTCTTGCGCTTCGACGACCGCGAGCACCTCAGCTCCAGCACGCGTCGGCCCGGCGGATGACGCGCAGCCAATCCGCCGCGTTCCGCGCAGCGGCCGCGTGCGCGCCGGGTTCGCTCGCGCGGCAGGCCATCGCGAGGTGGTGCCCGAGCGCGCCCGCGAGCGCGTTGGACGCGGCCGCGAACCAGTAGACGTCGCGCAGCGGCCGGGTCAGCGCGGGGGCGAGCCCGCGCGCCGAGAGGTAGCCTGCGAGCAACGTATCGTGGCGGCGCCGCGCCTCCGGCTCCCAGTACCCGAGGGCCTGGAGCCACGAGCTCACGTCCTCCAGCGGCGAGCCGATCCGCGCGCGCGCCCAGTCGAGAAGCACCGGCTCCACGACGCCGTCGCGCCGGCGGACCATGACGTTGCCTGGGTGCACATCGCCGTGGATCACCGCGCGGCCGAGCGGCTGGAACGCGAGGAGCTGCCGGCGCATCGCGGGCAGCGCCGAGACGACCCGCCGCAAGGCGGGCAGCGTCCGGGCGAGCGCCGGGACCTCGCTGCGGGGAAGGCGCTCGGCCAGCGAGAGGGTATCCCGCGCCATGGCCAGGTTCTCGGCCTCGTAGTCCCACGCCGGCAGCGCGGCGCCCTGCGCCGTCTCCTCGTGGAGGCGCGCCAGCCGCTCGAGCACCCGGGCCGTGTGCCCGCTGTCGGCCCAGGGCCAGGCGTGCGCCGGCTCGATCCGCTCGAGGCAGAGCAGCCAGCGCCCGCGCCCGAGCCGTTCCGCGCCGAGCAGCTCGGGCGAGAAGCGCCGCCCGACGGACCTCGATAGCCGCCGGTAGACGGCCGCCTCGCGCGCGGCCGTGCCGTGCACGAGCTTGGCCACGAGCGTGACCTGGCGAGCCCCCGCGCAGCCGCGCAGCCGCGCCGTGACGAGCGCGACCTCCGAGCAGAGCCCGCCGGGGAGCGGGCGTATCTCGATGGCCGAATCGCAGACAGCATCGCCGTGGCGGGCGACCAGAAAGGCCGTCACCGCGGCGCGATCCAGGGCATCTCGCGTCATCCGTCGCCTCCCGGCGCCACGATGCGCCGAGGCCAGCTCACGATCCACCCTGCGCCTCGGATCCGATCCATGCGCCCGGCCGCGCCGGAGCGACGTACCCGGCCGCGCCGGAGCGACGCACCCGGCGCGGCGAGCCCGTTCGCGCTGGATCCGGCCGCCTGAACGAGTATTCTCCCGTGCGGGTGTCGCGGCGGTGGAGCGCCGCGACAGGTCTTCATGGGACGGTCGGGCCGCCTTCCCCCCTCGCGCGACGTCGCTCGCGCCTCGGTGGTCCATTGCGTCGATCCCCCTCTCAGGAGCTTGCCCCCGGAACCTGGGCCCCTGCGCGCCGCATCGCCGAGCGCGTCCTCGGCCCGATCGAGCGCTTCTTGCACGTCGAGGCCGCCAGCGGGATCGTCCTGCTGATCGCGTCCGCCGTCGCCCTCGCTTGGGCGAACTCGCCGTGGGGCGACGCCTACGAGCACCTCTGGCACGTCCCGATCACGCTCAGCGCCGGCTCGCTGGCGTTCACGCAGCCCCTCCACTTCTGGATCAACGAAGGGCTGATGACGATCTTCTTCTTCGTCGTCGGCCTGGAGATCCGGCGGGAGATCCACGAGGGCGAGCTCTCGGACGTCAAGCGCGCGGCGCTGCCGGTCGCCGCGGCCGTGGGCGGCATGATCGCGCCCGCGCTCGTCTATCTGTCGCTCAACGCTTCGCCGGCCACGCGGCACGGCTGGGGCGTCCCCACGGCGACCGACATCGCCTTCGCGGTGGGCGTCCTGGCCTTGCTCGGCAAGCGCGTGCCCCCTGCCCTGCGCGTGCTCCTGCTCGCGCTCGCGATCATCGACGACATCGGCGCCATCATCGTCATCGCGCTGTTCTACTCGTCGGGCGTCGCGTGGGGCGGCCTGCTCGTCGCGGGCGGCGGGGTGCTCGCGGTGCTGCTGCTCCAGCGCTTCGGCGTCCGCTCGCCCGCCGCGTACGTGGCCCCAGGCGCCGTCGTCTGGTGGGGCATGCTCCGCGCCGGCGTCCACCCCACGATCGCCGGCGTCGTCATCGGGCTGCTGACGCCGGTGCGCTCCTGGTTCGGCAGCCACGGGTTCGTCGCCGCGGCGCGCGACGCGGTGGACAGGGTCGCCGCGCTCACCGAGCGCGACGGCCACCGCGCGGACGAGCTGCTCAAGCCCCTCGGGCGGATCCGGCAGGCCCAGCGCGAGGCGCTGCCGCCCGTGGTCTCGCTCCAGGCGGCGCTCCACCCGTGGGTCGCCTACGGCATCATGCCGCTGTTCGCCCTGGCCAACGCCGGCGTCCGCGTCGACGGCTCCTCGCTCGGCCACGCGGCCTCGGGGACGATCCTGCTCGGGGTCACGCTCGGCCTGGTCGTCGGCAAGCCGCTCGGGGTCTTCCTCGCGAGCTTCGCGATGATCCGGCTCGGCGTCTGCGCCCTGCCGCGCGGCGTCGGCTGGCGCGGGATCGCGGTCGTGGGCTGCGTCGCGGGCATCGGCTTCACGATGGCGATCTTCATCGCGGGCCTCGCGTTCGGCGACTCTGCGATGCTCGCCGCGGCGAAGCTCGGCATCCTGCTCGCCTCGACCGTGGCGGCCGTGGTGGGCCTCCTCGTCGGCAGGCTCGCGCTGTCCGGGGCGCCGGCGCCCGGCGCGGCGCTGACGCTCGAGGAAGCCGAGACGTCGACGGAGCAGTGACCAGCCCTGCGGCGCCCTCCGGACGAGCCGACGGGCCCTGTCCGGCGGGCGGCGGTTCAGCGGCCCCTCGGGAACGGGCGCGCCGCGCTTCACCAGCGCGCCGCGGCCTGCTCCGCCGCCTGTCTGGCCTGCGCGACCGCCGGCGCGGCGATGCCGCGAAACCGCTCGACCACCGCCGCGGGCGCGGACTCGGGCGTCCCCGCCTGGAACGGCGGGTCGGGGGCGTACTCGATGGCGAGCTGCGCCAGCTGCGCGGCCTCCTCGCCCTGCAGCTTGGCGTCGATCCGGAGGCCGAAATCGATGCCTGACGTCACGCCGCCTCCCGTGATGCGGTTGCGATCCTCGACATACCGCGCGTCGACGGGCTCGGCCCCCAGGAGGGGCAGCATCTCGCGAAAGGCCCAGTGCGTGGTCGCGCGGTAGCCGCGGAGCAGCCCTGCCGCGCCGAGCACGAGCGACCCCGTGCAAACGCTCGTCACGTAGCTCGCCTGCTCCGCGCGCGCCGCGAGGAAATCGAGGACCTCACCGTCCTTCATCACGGCGATCGTGCCCTCGACGCCGCCTGGAACGAAGAGGAGCTCGAGCTCCTCGGGGCACGTGTCGAAGGTCGCCGTGGGAAGGAGGGTGATCCCCGCATCTGTCGTCACGGGGTCGAGCGTCTTCCACACGAGGTGTACCTTCGCATCCCTGAACGTATTGAACACGGTCTGAGGACCGATGAGGTCAAGCGCGGTGAAGCCCGGGTAAATCAGCATGGCGAACTGCTTCATCGGCGAGCTCTCTCCTCCAGGTGCCGTGGGCGCTTGCCCGGGACCGGCGTCGTCTTGCGCGCACCCGCCGAGCGTTTGCAGGGTGGCGAGCGCGGCGCCCGCAGCGGCGAGATCCAAGATTTGTCGGCGTCTCATGCGGCCTGTGTACGCGCTGCGATACGGCGCGACCATGCGACACGTTGTCCTGCGGCGCGATGTCGCATGAACGTGAACCCGCGGGGGGAGCAGGCGCGCTCGGTAGCCCCCGCGCGTGCTGGGCGTCGACCAGGGCGTCGCGCGGAGCGGCGCTGCGTGCCGAACGCACCTCGAGTCCGGCGAGGGTTCGGATTGCGCCTGGCATGATAGCCATCCATCGACGGACCGCGTCGTCTCGTGGAGACCCACGTTCACCTCCGCTTGACGCTCCGCGCGTCCCCTATCCATACTTGTGGCGACAAGCAGCCATACGAGACCGTCCTGGCTCTCCGGCACGAGCGGGTGTCGCGGGCCTACGGAGTTCGAACAGGGCGCTTCGCTCACGCGACCGCGACGACCACAACGGACTGACCGTCGGCGGCAGATGATCGGTGGGATGCGCTGACCGAGCAGCGCAGGCGCATGGCGTCCTTGCCTTTCGTGATCGCGCGGGCGCGCCGCCGCCGAGCCCGAGCAGCGCGCCGTGCTGCGCGCATTCCACAGCACAACGGAGGCATGGCGATGGAGGAGCGTCAGAGACAGCACGGCGGCACCGCGGAGCCGCCCGCCGGGCAAAGGGTCGCCCCCGCACCGGAGCCCATCTCACAGAGGACTGGACCGGAGGCTCGCGCGCGCAGAGGCGGGCCGGCGGAGCGAAGGAGCGAGCGGGCGCTCCTGTCGCCGTCCGAGGCGTGCGCGCCGCCGCCGTGCCCGACCCCCGAAGAGACGCGGATCCCGCGACGGCTGAACCTGGTCTTCGAGGCGGCTGGCGCCCTGGGCATCGCGGAGGTCGGGGCCGTCGCCGCGCTCTCGGAGGCGCTCGTCAACGAGGAGAAATACAAGGACACGTACATTTCCTATCTTGCAGGGACGTCCGCTGGCGCCATCGTCGCCGCCCTCCTGGGCGCCGGTTATACGCACACAGAGATCACGGATCTGTTCAGCATCGACACCGCAAAGCTCACGAGAACTTCCGGGCTCGCTCGCTTGCCGATCGTGGGCATGTACGCCGGCATGGCCTGGGGGCTCCTTACCCGGCTCGGATTCTTCCGGAGCGACACTTTCCTGCAGCTGCTCCGGGACGCACTGCGAGCCAGAGGCGTCAGGACCTTCGGCGACCTGATCATGCCCGGATGTGAGAGGGAGAGAGATCCAGCGCGCAGGTACAGGGTCCACGTCGTCGCCTCCGACATCACACGCGGGCGCATGCTGGTGTTGCCCGATGACGTCAACGCCGAGCTGTACGGGGTCGAGCCGGACGACATGGACGTCGCTCAGGCCGTGCTGATGAGCTCGAGCATGCCCCTCTGGTCCCCCCCGGTCCGGGTCACGGGCGCGAACGGGGTCGAGAGCTACATCGTGGACGGCGCGCTGACCAGCGGCTTTCCCATTCACCTGTTCGACGTCGTAGCGCCGGAGACGGAGGACACGTTGACCCTCGGAGTACGGGTGAGCTCCGAGCGGTATCACGCGGTGAAATTCCCCTCGTTCTACCACCTGGCCAGAGCCGCGATATCCACGGCGTTCATGGCTCGCGACGTGAGCGAGATCGCGAAGCGAGTGGACAAGCTGAAGTGGGCGAGGACAATCCAGATCAACACAGGCACTGCCGCGCCCTTCGAAAACCTGTCACCGCTGAGGAGGGAGAGCCTGTACAACGCCGGTTACCTCACCATGAAGCGAGCCGTTGACGGGAACGTCCTGGAGCGACGCGTCCCGGTCCGGGCTGCCGCAGCAGGGAGCGCGGGGCAGAGCGCATCGGGACCGACGCAGACATGATCACCACGTGGCCCGGGGAGAGACCCATGGACGAGCAGCACATGGAGAAGGAAGAGCCGCGCGCGGTCGCATGCACGACAGGGCCCGAGCGGAGCGAGCGGGATCTCTTGTCCCGTCACGAGCCGTGCGAGCCCGACGAGCCGGCGGAGGACACCGTTGAAGAGCAGTATCCTCCCAAGCGGTTGAACCTGGTCCTCGAAGGTGGCGGCCTCCGAGGGGTCGCGCTCGTCGGCGCGGTCGCTGCGCTCGCAGAGGCGCTCACCCAGAAGTACAAGGACACGTATATCTCGTACCTGGCAGGGACCTCGGCAGGCGCGCTCGTGGCCACCTTCCTGGGAGCCGGCTATACGCCCGCGGAGATCGCCAGCATCATCGGTGGCCCTGAGTTCGCGAAAGTCGCGGATCCAGCCGGGCCGAGCTTCATCCCGGTCGTGGGCAGGCCCATCGCGATGGCCTGGGGGGCCATCACGCAGCTCGGGATGCTCAAGGGCGACGCCCTCCTCTCGCTCTTCCGGGAGAAGCTCGACCAGAAGGGCATCAGGACCTTCCGCGACCTCATCATGCCCGGCTGCGAGAACGAACGAAACCCGGCCCGCAAGTACCGGGTCCACCTCATCGCCTCCGACATCACGAGGGGCCGCATGCTCGTCCTCCCCGACGACATCAGCGCCAAGCTCTACGGGGTCGAGCCCGACGATCTGGAGGTGGCCCTCGCCATGCGGATGAGCATGAGCTTCCCCTTCGTGTTCAGGCCGGTCCAGCTCACGGGGCGCGACAAGGTGACGAGCTACATCGTCGATGGCGGGCTCTTGAGCAACTTCCCCGTACACCTGTTCGACACCGGCGCGCCGGCGCCGGAGGAGACGCTCACGCTCGGCATTCGCGTCCTCCAGGCTCGGTATCACTCGATTCACACTCCTTTCATCGCTGCCCGTGCGCTCTGGGCCCTCGGCTCCACGGTGCAGGAGGCGCGCGATGTCGGCGATACAGCAAAGCTGGTCGACAAGCTGAAGTGGGCGAGGGTGATCGAAGTCAACTCGGAAGCGGCGCCGATCTTCAAAATCAGCACGAATCCGCTCGCGCTGTCGCCTGTCGAGAGAGAGCTCCTCTACAATGGGGGTTACTACGTCATGAAGCGAGCCCTCGGCGCCGACTTCCTGGAGCGCGGGCGCGCGGTGCACGCTGCCGCAGCCAGGGCCGAACGCGGAGCGCGAGGAACGCCGGGGGCGGCGGTGGTCCGTCCGCGGCACGGCGCGGGAGGGACCGAGGAGCCAGGAGGCCGATGAGCCTGCGGAACACCGCCCGTCCCCCCGCCGCACGACCGACCGCCCCCGGGGCTCACTCCTTCGATAGATAGGCGATCATGAAGCACATCTCCTGATTCGTCCCTTCCCCCCAGGGCACGTCCTGCGGCGGGAGGGAGAACTGCCCCTCGCTGTCCACCGTGTTGTCCCATGTGCACTCGGTGACGAAGCGATCGCCAGACCCCCAGCGAATCGGCTCGTCGAACATGTAGAGCGCCTGGTGGTGGAACTCGAACTCGCCGCGCGCGGCGCACTCGCTCGCCCCGCCGTCGCGCTCGATCCAGGCCCGGTAGGAGCGGCCGAGCACGTGCATGTGCGGCATGACGCCGTACACGAGCAGCGGCGGGCCCTCGTTCGGCGCGGCGCTCCGCTCGATGTGCGACTCGGCGCCCGCGGGGATCGTGAAGGGGACCGGGCCGAACACATCCATGTAGACCTCGGCGCGAGGCGCCTCGCGCGAGAGCTCCAGGCGGTAGCCGGACCGGTCGCGCGCGTCCGAGTTCCTGCGCCCGAAATAGTGCATCTGCATCACGAGCTGCTCGCCGAGCTCGACGCGGACCCCGGCGCCCTCCGGCAGCCGCGTCACCCCGACGCCGGGCGCCCAGCTGTGGAGCAGCTGCCAGTCGAGCTCGATGACCGGATCGCGGCACGGGAATGCGCGCGTCCCCGGCGGGACGCCGTAGCCGATGCCCGCGTCGCCGCCGAGATCCCGGTACACGGCCATGTGGTGCACCACGGCCGGATTGCCGACCTCCGCCTCGAACGCCGTGATCCAGGCCGGCTCGGAGAAGGGGTTGTCGACGATCGTGCAGAAGTACTCGTTGCCGTCGTCGTCGAGGGAGACGTCGTGGTCCTCGGGCATCTCGAGCGTGGCGTCGGGCACCTCGATGGTGTCCGCCCGGCCCCGCGGCGGCGGCGCATCGACCGGATCGCCGAGCGGAGCGCCGCCGCGCGCCCACGCATCGAAGAGGAGGCGCTCCTCCTGGCTGAGGCTCATCCTCTCCGCGCCTTCGTAGCTGCGGCAGCTCGGGTCCAGCACCGGCGGCGGCATGTCCCCCGCGCTCACCCGCAGCGACATGAGCGCGGCCAGCCGCTGCGCCGTCGCCGCGTCCGTCAGCGCCACCCCGCCGACGCCCGCGCCGTCGTGGCAGGAGGCGCACGAGCGCTCCACGAGCGGCTGGATGTCCCGGAACCACGTCACCTCCGGCCCCGGCGACGCGGGCGCCTCCCCGTCGCCCCCACACCCCGTCGCCCCCACCGCCCCGAGCACGAACACCACAACGCTCCGCGCCGTGCGCACAGCTTCGCCCCTCGTCATCCCACGCCTCCTGTCGTCGGCCGGCTCAGGAGCCGCATCTCCGCGAGAGCTCCTATCAATCGACCGTTTGAAACAGTTGTTTAATAGCCAGTCGGCGATGTGTCAAGGACCGAGCTCGACGACCGCGGCGTCGACGTGAGGACGGAGCGGCGCGTGTCGGCGCGCGGGCGGATGCCGGCACACATCCAGGACGGGGGGCCGCGCCGCGCGCGCTCGGCTAGGATTGCCGCCATGCGCAACCCCCGCCCTCTCCTGCCGCTGGCGACGGCCCTGGTCCTCGGATCCTTGCAAGGTGCCGGCTGCTCCGGCGAGTCGCCCGCCGACGCGGGCGCGACCGCCGGCGGGTCGTCGGGCCCCGAGGGGTCGCGCTGCGAGCCTTCGGGCGGCGGGCCGCACTGGCTCCTCGAGGGCGAGACCGTGACGTTCCCCGTGACGTGCGCGACCGGCCTCGCGCTCCCCGACGGCGCGATCGAGGTCGGCCCGCTCCCCGACGGCGCCACCTACGACGCGGTCGCGCGCGAGGTGACGTTCTCACCCGGGCTCGACCAGGCCGCCGTCTACGAGATCGAGATCCGCGTCGCGCAGACGTCCGAGGTCGGGCGCGTCAAGATCGGCGTCGCCGACGACTGGGCCGATCCGGCGAACATGCCTGTCGTCGATCCGGCCCGCTATCCCGAGGAGTACGGCCTTCCGGTGCTCTTCCTCTCGCCGACCCCCGAGGCGAAGGAATACGCGCCGGCCACGGTCGTCTACCGCGGCCACACGTACGCCGCCGAGGCGGAGCTCCGCGGCGAGAGCTCGCTCTCGTATCCGAAGAACAGCTTCACGCTCAAGTTCCCCAAGGAAGACAAGTTCAACGAGCCCGACGAGGCCGGCGGGTTCACCGATCGCCGCAAGGTCGTGCTCGTCAGCACGTTCGACGACAACTCCTATGTCCGGCAGCGCCTTGCGTACGACCTCTGGAACCGCCTCGATCCGGAGCACATCCAGATCAAGACGTACAGCGCGGTTGTGTACCTCGAGGGGCAGTACGTGGGGCTCTACACCGTCGCCGATCACGTCGACGGCTACCTGATGGAGGACCACGGGTATTCGCAGGACGGCAACCTCTACAAGGCGGTCAGCCACGCCGCGAACTTCGCGCTGACCGCGCGCGACGAGCCGAAGGAGACGCTGCACGACGGCTTCGAGAAGAAAGAAGGGACGCCGGAGGAAGGTGAGCCTGAGGCGTTCGCGGACCTGGAGGACCTCGTGAGCTTCGTCGCCACGTCCGAAAAGGACACGTTCGCCGCCGAGATCGGGTCGCGGATCGATCTGCGCGATTACGAGGACTGGTGGATCTTCGCCACGTTCATCATGGCCGACGACTCGGCCGGAAAGAACAGCTACCACTACCACGATCCGGCCGGAGGCGGCGTCTTCCGCTACGCGCCGTGGGACTTCAACGCGAGCTTCGGCCAGACGTGGGAGACGGAGCGCCAGCCGGCCTCGGATCGCGTCGAGTACTTCAACGTGAACCTCCTCTTCCAGCGCCTCCTGGAGGAGCCCTCGATCGGCGATCCGCTGCGCGCCCGGTACGGAGAGGTCCTGCGCGGCGCGCTCGACGACGCCGAGATCCAGGCGATCGTGGACGGCTACGTGGCGCGCATCGACGCGAGCGCGCGCCGGGACGAGGCGCGGTGGGGCGAGGCGTACCGGAGCTACGAGGGCTGGAGCTGGCGCGACGACTTCACGACGTACGAGGAGGAGATCGCTTACCTGAAGGCGTGGATCTCGGAGCGGTGGCAGCACCAGGACGCGCTCTACTGAGCGCCGGCGGCGCGCCTCGGCCCTGGCTGCGAACGACGGGTGGCTGAGCCGCGAACCACGTTACCCGGAGCGCGCCCGGCGATCACGGCGCGCGCTCGCCCCGGCGCCCCGTGGAGCCGATGCACGCACACGGCGGAAGCACACTCCCGCCCCGGATGCATATTTCTCTCTTCGTCCGCATCATGCGAGAGTGCGCGCGCATGCCTTCCACAGCGCCCTCTGCGATGCGCCTCGCTGTTTCGGAAGCGCTGCTGCTCGCGGTCGCGATGACCGCCAGCGCAGCGCGCGCGCAGCCCGCCGACGCGCCGCCGCCCGAGCCTCCGCCCGAGGGAGACGTGGGCGGGGCCTCCGTCCCTCGCGGCGGGGCCGGCGCGGTCGTCGTCCCCCAGCCGGGCACGGCCCAGCCGGCGCCGCCCACCGCCATCACCCCGCCGAAGCTGATCACGTACGCCCCGCCGGCGTATCCGGTCGAAGCCCAGCAGGCCGGCGTCGAGGGGAGCGTCATCCTCAAGCTCGACATCGACAAGACCGGGCGCGTCACCAAGGCCGAGGTCCAGACGCCGGGCGGGCATGGCTTCGACGAGGCCGCGCTCGCCGCCGCGCCCGGCCTCGTGTTCGAGCCGGCGCGGCGCCCGGACGGCACGCCGGCGCCGGCGCGCATCCTCTACCGGTACGCGTTCACGCTCACCCCCAAGCCCGCCGACACGGCGGCGCCGGCCCCGCCCGCCGACGTCGAGACCGTCGTCGGGACCGTCCTGTCGGCGAGCACCGGCGAGGGGCTCCCGGACATCTCGGTCAGCCTCCTCCGGCCCGACGGCGGCCGCGAGGACGTGAAGACCGACCAGCGCGGCAAGTTCCGCTTCAAGAACCTCCCCCCCGGCAAGTACCGCGTCGAGGTCACCGCCGCGGGGTTCGAGCCGTTCACGGCCGAGGAGGACATCACGGAGGGCGAGGCGATCGACGTGCGCTACCGCATCTCGCTCGCGAAGCCCAAGGACGGCCAGGCGCAGGGGATCGAGGTGACCGTGCAGGGCGAGCGCCCGCCGCGCGAGGTGACCCGGAGGACGCTCGAGCGCCGCGAGATCGACCGCATCCCCGGGACCGGGGGCGACGCGCTGCGCTCGCTGCAGAGCCTGCCCGGCGTCGCGCGCAGCGGGTTCGGGCTGCTCATCGTGCGCGGGTCCGCGCCGCAGGACACGCTCACGTTCATCGATCGCACCCCGGTGCCGATCATCTACCACTTCGGCGGCCTCTCCTCGGTCGTGCCGACCGAGATGCTCGAGAAGATCGACTTCTACCCGGGCAATTTCAGCGCCGTGTACGGCCGCGCCATGGGCGGCATCGTCGACGTCGGGCTCCGCTCGCCGAAGCAGGACGGCAAGTACCACGGCGTCGTCCAGCTCGATCTGATCGATGGGCGCGTGCTTCTCGAGGGGCCCGTCCCGTACCTCAAGGACTGGAAGTTCATCGCGGCGGGCCGGCGGAGCTGGGTCGACGCGTGGCTCGGGCCCGTGCTCAAGGAGGCGGGCTCCAGCGTGACGCAGGCGCCCGTCTACTACGACTACCAGTTCGTCCTCGAGGGCCGCCCCTCCGCCAGCGAGCGCGTGCGCGCGAGCTTCTACGGTTCAGACGACGCCTTCAAGATCACCCTGGACAAGCCGCCGGAGGACGAGCCGGCGCTGACGGGCGACTTCGGGCTGCACACCGCCTTCCAGCGCTTCCAGCTCAGCTACGAGAACCGCCTGGGGAACCGGGACAGGATCCTCTGGTCGCTGGCCCTCGGCAGGGACGTCTTCGATTTCGGGGTCGCTCCCCTCGCCTTCAACATCACCACGGCCTCGCTCGACCTGCGGCTGGAGTACTCGCACCGGTTCGCCAGGTTCCTCACGATGAACGTCGGGACCGACCTCTCGAGCGGCGTCGCGACGGTCAACCTCCACGCGCCGACGAGGCTGCCTGCAGGCCACCCGTCGAACCAGCCGTTCTCGACGCTCCCCGCGCAGGACCAGTCGTTCGACGGCCCGTACTCCCGGCCGGCCGCCTACGCCGAGTTCGAGGTGGTCCCCTCGCCGCGCGCGCGGATCGTCCCCGGGGTGCGCGTCGACTACGCGCTCGACACGCACACGCTCGACGTGAGCCCGCGGATCAACGCGCGCTACGACATCCGGAGCGGCTTCCCGCGGACGACGGCGAAGGGCGGCGTGGGCCTCTACTACCAGGCGCCCCAGTTCCAGGAGAGCGTCGAGCCGTTCGGAACGCCGGATATCAAGTCGAACCGATCCATCCATTACGGCCTCGGGGTGGAGCAGGAGATCACGCCGCAGATCGACGTGACGTTGGATGGGTTCTACAAGCAGCTCGATCGGCAGGTCGTCTTCTCGGCCGAGAAGGACGGATATGCCAACGACGGCACCGGGTACGCGGTGGGCGGCGAGGTGCTCTTGAAGTACAAGCCGGACGATCGCTTCTTCGGCTGGGCGGCCTACACCCTCTCGCGGTCGGTGCGCACGGACGGCCCCGGCGAGGAGGAGCACCCCACGCCGTGGGACCAGACGCACGTGCTGACCGTGCTCGGGAATATGCAGCTCGGCCGGGGCTGGGAGGTCGGCGCGCGCTTCCGCCTCGTGTCGGGCAACCTGCAGACACCCTATGTCTGCGATCCGGAGCAGAAGGGGTGTGATCCGAACCGGGTGAACGCGATCTACCATGCTTCCTCGGGCAAGTACTCGCCCTTCCCGCTCGGGGGCGACTACAGCGAGAGGATGCCGCTGTTCCATCAGCTCGACGTCCGCGTCGACAAGACGTGGCGATTCAAGAGGTGGCAGCTCGGGCTCTACCTGGACGTGCAGAACGTCTACAACTACCAGGCTGCGGAGGGCATCAGCTACAACTTCAACTACACGAAGCGGGAGTACGTGACGGGGCTCCCCTTCCTGCCCACGCTCGGGCTGCGAGGAGACTTCTGATGAAACGGACCCGACTGCCCGCTCGCCGCGCGCTGCTCGCCGCGCTCTCGACCCTGGCCCTCGGCATCCCCTGCTGCGCAGGGAGCGACCTGGCTCCGTCGTCCGAGGTGGAGGCGCTCCGCGTCCTGACCGTGACGGCGGACAAGCCGTACGCGGCGCCGGGCGAGCGCGTGACCTTTCAGATGACGTACGCCGACGCGCTGGGCGACGCCGACGGCAATCCGCGCAAGGTCGAGGTCGCGTGGATCGGGGGCTGCGTGAACCCGCCTGTCGGGGTGGATGAGCATCTCGGGTGCCTCCCGCAGTGGCTGGGCACCTACATCGCGGGGATGAGCCCGCAGCAGCCGGGAGGAGCAGGCGGCGGCACCAACGACGGCGGCGGCACCAACGACGGCGGCGGCGGTGGCGGCGGCATCGGTGACGGCGGCGACGGTGGTGGTGGCGGCACCAACGACGGCGGCAGCGGCGGCGACGGTGGTGGCGGCGGCACCAACGACGGCGGCAGCGGCGGTATCGGTGGTGGCGGCGGCAACGGCGGCCAGGAGGAGCCGACCTCTCTCTTCGAGCGGCAGGAGATCGACCCGGAGCTGAGCGGCAAGCCCAACGCGGTCTCGTTCACGTGGGCGCTGCCCGACGACATCCTCAGGCGCAAGGACGCAGGGCGCACCGCGGCCGGCACGAGGTACTCGTCGGCCTACGTGCTGTTCGCCTTGTGCGCCGGCAAGACGCGGCCGTCCCCGGCGCTGTCCGCAGCGCTGGCGGCGGTGCTGTCAGGCGCCGAGCCGTCCGCGGCGCTGCTGGACGACCTGTCGGTTCCACTGGAGTGCGTCGACGAGGACGGGAAGGTGCTCGGTCCGGACAGCTTCGTCGTGGGCTACACGCAGGTGTATGTCTTCCAGGACCAGCGACCCAACACGAACCCGCCCCTCGACGGCTTCACGCTGAAGCTGGACGACAAGGAGGTCGCGCTCGGCGAGAGCGGCCTCCCCCTCGTGGAGCCGTGCGTCCGGCCTGAAGCGAAGGCCCAGGGATGCAGCCCGGCAGAGCCGGACGCCGACGACTGCACGAGCTACGACATCGACGTGATCGTGCCGCCGGGCGCCGCCGACGAGGACGTGGAGGCCACGGGGCTCGGCGGACCGCCGGCGCGCGAGGCGATCTGGGTCGACTACTACACGGACGGGGGCGAGTTCGACGGGGCGCGGCGCCTCGTGAGCGACGCGGTGACGGGCCCCGGCGAGCGCCACGGGACCACCTGGACGCCGCCCTCGAAGCCGGGGCGCGTGTCGCTGTGGGCGGTCGTCCACGACGGCCGGGGCGGCTCGAGCGTGAAGCAGATGGAAGTCGAGGTGAAGGAGAAGAAGTAGCCATGCCGCCGCTCGATCTGCACGTCGCCCTGTTCGGCGCCTCCGGCGCAGGCAAGACGGTCCTCCTGGCGGCCTTCTACCGGGCGCAGACGCAGCCCTCGTTTCAGCAGGAGCACGCGTACAAGATCCAGGCGGTCAACAAGGCGCAGGGCAACCAGCTCCTCGGGCGCTTCTACCGCCTCGAAGAGGGCCGGTTCCCGGACGGCAGCACGCGCTTCGACGCGTACGAGTTCGATTTCTTCCCGAGGGACCTGCCGGACGCGGCGGTCCGCATCCACTGGTACGACTACCCCGGGCGCTGGTGGGAGGACGAGCCGATCGACGCGGAAGAGCGGGAGGCGATGCGCCAGGGCCTGCTCAAGCTCGGCATGAGCCACGTCGGGATCCTCCTTGCGGACGGCGCGAAGTACCGCAGCGAGGGGACCGGCTACATCCGGTGGCTCTTCGAGCACTTCGCCGACGAGTGCGACCGGCTGCGCCGGACCAGCGCCGCCGCGGGCGACGAGGTGAGCTTCCCGCGCGAGTGGATCCTCGCCCTCAGCAAGGCCGACCTGTTCCCGCCGGAGTACAGCGCGAGCGACTTCGAGCGCGAGGTCTGCCGCGACGCCGACGATCAGCTCGCGAAGCTCTGCGCCGTGCTCCGCGCCGAGAGCGCGTTCGGCCACCGCTTCATGCTGCTCTCGTCGGTCGACGCGCCGGTCGACGCCGACGCGCAGGTCGACCCGGGCACCTCGCTCGGCGTGCGCACGCTCGCCCCCGCGATCCTGGTGAGCACCGTCGAGGGCGCGGTCCGCGAGGCGCAGGCCACGAGGAAGGAGAGGTCGGCCGGAGAGACGTTCTTCCAGGGCCTGCGCGATCTGGTGACGTTCGTCGACTCCCTCGACGACTTCCTCCCGAAGCGATACCAGATCGTGAGCAAGATCCTGCGGTTCGTCTCGATCAAGGACTTCGCGACCACGCGGCTCGACAGGCTCCAGAAGACCCGCGAG
Source organism: Sorangium sp. So ce693 (assembly GCF_051521375.1). Lineage (NCBI taxonomy): Bacteria > Pseudomonadati > Myxococcota > Polyangiales > Polyangiaceae > Sorangium > Sorangium sp. So ce693. The sequence goes on along the minus strand of NZ_CP150347.1, from coordinate 4,980,017 downwards.
GGCGCGATCCGGAGGGGCGACGCGTTCACGGCGGTCCTGACAGCGATGGCCGCGGCCCTGCGCAACGACGAGGGAGCGCGGGCCTACCACCAGAACCAGTAGGACAGCCATGCTCGCGCCCGCGCCAGCGTCCGTCGTCGAGACCTCGCGCCTCCTCTGGAGGACGCGCGGCGAGCACTGGGACTACGAGTTCATCTGCGTGCCCGAGATCCCGGCGCTCCCCGCCTGGCTCACGACGCTCGAGGCCATGATCGGCGACGCCGACGCGAGCGCAGGAGAGCTCCGTTATGGCCTGCTCGAGATCGACGAGCCCGGGCCGAGAGGCTCTCCCGTGTTTCCCTACGTGGCGACGCGGTTCCTCGATCCGGCGCGGAAGGACTGGACCGGAAGGCGGGTCCAGCACTTCGCCGTGTGGTTCCCGCCGATCCCGGAGGAGGCGATCGAGGGGCTACCCGGGGCGATCCCCGCCGACTGGCACCTTCGCGTGCTCGCCGGCCTCGCTGGGACGTACGGCTCCGGCGAGGTGTTCGGGCTGCCCGAGGCGGCGATCCGCGCGTCGAGGCGGGGTGATCGGGAGAGCCGGGCGGCGCGCGCGATGGCGATCGTGAAGCGCACGCCCCCGGTGGCGCTGCTCGAGGGCGAAGCCGCGCCGGCGCGGTGGAGGCGGTTGCCCACGCTAAAAAAAAAGCGCCTGGATCCTCCGGGCGCGGTGAGCCTGCAGGTGGCGGGAGCAGGCGATAACGGCAAGCGCCCGGGACTCGGCTGCTTCGCGGCCTGTCTGCTGGTCATCGTCGCCGTCGGTCGACTGATGATCGGATGGGTGGGGGGTTGAGGCTGAGGTATCCCTCAGGTTCTCCGGAAAATTCAATCGCTCATCGCGCACCTGCGCGGCTGTCCGCCAGCGCGCATGGCATGGTAGGAGCGGCTGCGGTGACACGCAAGCCATCCCTGGACGTCGCCACTCACGCCGGATGTCGGATGATCGTGGCTCGCCCCGCCGGCGCCTACTATGCTCGCCCCGATCGCCGCGCCAAAGGCGGCGCGCCATCAACGCATGACGGAGATCCGCAGTGAATGACCATCCCGCATTGACACCTGGCCGTGCCGCCGTCGTGACCGGCGCCGCCAGCGGCATCGGCCTCGCGGCCGCCGAGCGCTTCGCGCGCATGGGCCTGAAGGTCTGTCTCGCCGACCTGGACGGACCGGCGCTGCACGAGGCCGCCGGGCGCGTCGCCGCCGCCGCGCCCGGCGGCGAGGCCGACGTGCGCGCGGTGCCGACCGACGTCGCCAGGCTCGAGGACGTGCAGCGGTTGAAGCAGGTCGCCTACGACGCGTTCGGCGAGGTGGCGGTCCTGATGAACAACGCCGGAGTCGGCGGCGGCGGCAAGCCGTGGAAGGACGTCGACCGCTGGCGGCGGCTCATCGAGGTCAATCTGTGGGGCGTGATCCACGGCGTGCAGGCGTTCACCGAGACGATGATCGCGCAGGGCACCCCCTGCGCCATCGTGAACACGGGCTCGAAGCAGGGCATCACCACCCCGCCCGGCGACGCTGCCTACAACGTCTCGAAGGCCGGCGTGAAGGTGCTGACAGAGCAGCTCGCCCACGAGCTGCGCAACGTGGCGGGCTGCAAGATCACCGCCCATCTGCTGATCCCGGGCTACACATTCACCGGGATGACCGCGAGAGGCCCGGAGAAGCCCGCGGAGGCCTGGACCGCGGATCAGGTGGTCGATCGGATGATCGACGGCATGGCCCGCGGCGACTTCTATCTGCTCTGTCCCGACAACGCGGTGACGCGCGAGATGGACGAGCGCCGCGTGCAGTGGGCGGCGGACGACCTGATCCGGAACCGACCTGCGCTGTCGCGCTGGCATCCAGAGTACGCCGAAGCGTTCGCCGCGTTCATGGCGGGCGCGGCGAAGCCCTGACGGGGCAGGCTGCCCGGAGCGCGCGCCGCGCGCAGGTCGGGCGGGCTCGGCCCCGGGCAGCATAAAGATCCGTCGCTGTAACAGGAGAACTGCACAGGTTGTTTTCAGCCGCCCGAATTGAATGTTTCACTTCGTGTGATGGTCGGGCCCCTCACAACACGACACGGCAGAGATCCTGGCGTGTCGCGCGGCTCCTCATGTTGATGCAGATCGTGCGACGAGGTCCTCGACGAACGGTCGCCCGCGGCCCAGTCTACCCGCCAGCTGTATGGTCTCGCTCCCTGCCCGCCCGCTTCAGACCCACTGGTGCAACGAGGGCACGGTAAAGATCTGGTGTCCTGCGCCGGCGCTGATGGTCACGTGTGTCACCGGGGTGCTGGTGGAGGCGGGCGCAGCGGCGATCGAGGAGGTGATGTTGCGGCGGGTCGCCGAGGAGGGCCGAGTGCTGGTCTTCAACGACTGGGAGGCGATGACCGATTACGAGCACGTGACGCGCACGCGGCTGACCGAGGCGACGGTTTCCGTCCTCCATGCGATCGAGGGAGGTCACTTTCTGCTCCAATCCAGGGTGGTCATCTTTGGGGTTCAGATCGCGAATACCGCCATCCGGAAACTGACGGTCCATCCGTCCCGTGCGGTGTTCGAGCGCGCGCTGGAGGACGCGCTCCGCCAGCGCGCGCCGGAGGGCACGGGGTAGTGCTCGGGTCGGCCGGCACGGCTGGCGGGAAGCTACGATCCGGATGGATGCTTGTCTGTCAGCGTCCACGCGCTCCAGTGGGCGTAACGCGCGGAGGCGTGCACGCGCCGCCACCCGCGGTCGGCGAGCGCCTGCGCCAGCACCTCGCGGAGCCAAGCGTGGGTGACCGCGAGCACACTGCCGCGCTGGGCCGCGAGCTCGACCAACCACTCGGCCGCCTCGCCCGCCCGGCGCTGCACTGCAGCGGGCGGCGCCTCGCCGCGGAGCGCCCCGTAGGCCTTCCTGAGCCCGATCGCGAGCGCCCAGACCGCGAGCGGCGCCCGCGCGTCGCCGAACGGCGGCGCCGGCTGTTCCACCTCGCGCAGGAGCGCCGACGTGGCGATCTCGGCGCCGGGGACGAGCAGCTCGGCCGAGGCGCGGGCGCGCGGTAGATCGCTCGCGACCACCGCGCCCGCCTGCGTCGCCAGGCGGCGGAGCGCGGGCGGCGGGAGCTCCCCGGGCGCCAGGCCCGCGGCGTCGTAGGCGTCGCGCCAGCGCTGGAACCCGGCTGCGTCGATCCAGCCGGTGTGGACGTGCCCCGAGCGGCCGTGGCGGACCAGGATGATGCGCGCGCTCAACGTCGGCCGCTCCGTCGGCGCTCTCCCCGACGTTGCGGCAAGGATGGAGCGATGATCTCCGAGAGAAAATCGACGAACACGCGGACCTTCGGCAAGAGGTGCCGATTCTTCGGATACAGGGCGTGAATCGGCCAGGTCGTCGTCGGGAATTCATCGAGCACGGTCACGAGCGTCCCAGCGGCCAGCGCGTCCTTCGCGAGGAAGTCGAACATCGCGATGATCCCGCTCCCGGCGATCGCGAGGTGCCTCAGGACATCCACGTCGTTCGCGTGGAACGGCCCGGAGATGGGCACCTCGAGCACGGCGTCGCCGTCTCCGGTCAGGAAGTGGAACCCTGTGGGCCGCCCGTCGCGCAGGTACCCCACGCAATCGTGGTGCGCGAGATCGGCCGGCGTCGCGGGCGCGCCGCGCCGCGCGATGTACGAGGGCGCCGCGCAGTGGACGATGCGGCTCGCGCCGAGCCGGCGGGCGACGAGGCTCGAGTCGCCGAGCTGGCCGATGCGCACGAGCAGGTCGAGCCCCTCGGCCACGGGGTCGACGTGCTGATCGCGCAGCGTCAGGTTGACCCGGACGTCGGGGTAGCGCGCCGCGAAGCGCGGCAGACCCGGCGCGATCACGCCCCGTCCGAGCGCCACCGGCGCGTCGACGCGCAGGAGCCCCACGGGCTTCTTGCTCGCGCGCGCGATCGCCTCGGTCGCCTCCCCGAGCTCCTCGACGATGCGGACGCAGCGCGCGTAGAAGGCCTGCCCGTCGTCCGTCAGGCGGAGCGAGCGCGTCGTGCGCGCCAGCAGCGCCACGCCGAGCTCCTGCTCGAGGCGCATCACGCGCCGGCTCACCGCGGACGGCGTGACGCCGAGCCGGCGCGCGGCGCGCGAGAAGCTCCCGGTCTCGACGGTGGCGACGAGCAGCTCGATCGCGGCGAGCGAGATCATGATCTGTGCTGAAATAGCACAGGTGACGTTCCCTCGCGCGGACTACTGCGCCCGGAGGAACGGATCTACGGATGGGGTGTCCACGGAGGACAGGAGGACACGCCATGAAGACTGTCATCATTCGGAAGAACGCTTCGGAGTCGGACGCGTGGACGCTCGCCGAGCGCCCCGCGCCCAAGCCCGGTCCGGGGCAGGTGCTCGTGCGCGTCCGCGCCGCGTCGATCAACTACCGTGACCTCATGGTCGTGCGCGGCCGGTACGGCGGGGAGCGCAAGGAGGACCTCGTCCCGCTGGGCGACGCGGCGGGCGAGGTGGTCGCGATCGGCGCCGGGGTGCGGCGCTGGAAGGAGGGCGATCGCGTGATCTCGACGTTCTTCCCGACGTGGGCTTCGGGGCCGTTCCGCGGGGAGTACCGTGCCACGGCGCTCGGTGCGGGCGGGAACGACGGGGTGCTCGCGGAGCTGGTGGTGTTCGGGGAGGACGCGATCGTCCGCGCGCCGGCGCACCTCGGGTTCAACGAGGCGTCGACGCTGACGTGCGCCGGGGTGACCGCGTGGACGGCGCTGTTCGAGTCGGGGCCGCGGCCGGCGCCCGGGGCGACGGTGCTCGTCCAGGGGACCGGCGGGGTGTCGCTGTTCGCGGCGCAGCTCGCGCGCGCGGCGGGGCTGCGGGTGATCGCCACGTCGTCCAGCGCGGCGAAGATCGAGCGGCTGCGCGCGCTCGGCGTGACCGAGGCGATCGACTACCGGAAGCAGCCGGAGTGGCACGAGGAGGTGCTGCGGCTGACGGGCGGCGAAGGGGTGGACCGGGTGATCGAGGTGGGCGGCGCGGGGACGCTGCCGCAATCGCTGCAGGCGGTGAAGACGGGCGGGATCGTGAGCTTGATCGGGCTGCTGAGCGGGGTTGGGAGCCAGATCGATCCGATGCCGATCCTGTTCCGCGCGATCCGCGTCGAGGGGGCGGTGGTCGGGTCGAGGCAGTCGACCGTGGAGCTCGTGGCGGCGCTCGAGCTGCACGGGATCCGGCCGGTGGTCGATGAGGTCTTTCCGATCGAGCGGGCGAACGAGGCGCTCGCGAAGCTCGCGGCGGGGAAGCACTTCGGGAAGGTGGTGATCGGGCTCGACTGAGCGAAGCGGCGGCGTTCCCCGCGAGAGCGGTTGGCGCGGCCGGGCCCGCGCCCGCCGCTGGCGCCTACGCTCGGACGGCGCCACCGCCCATAGCGAGAATGAGCTTCGCCAGATCGAGGTCCGGCGGCTCCCCCGGCGTCAGTCGCCAGGCCCCGATTCCGAACCGCTCGCGGAAATCGCCCGCGAACCAAGGCTGACATGCCGACTCGACCGCCGGAACGAGGAGCAACCCGCCGCGGCATGGACCGCCAAACGTCTCCCACCGGAGCGCGTCACGGTAGATGTGGAGCGAGGTGAAGGAATCTGCGAGGGCCTCCCGCCGTACGCGGTACTTGGCGTCGAGACAGATCCACGAATGCGGCTCATCTGGTGACTCGAACGAGATCACGATATCGGGTCGACGCTCACCGGAGATGCTGTATCGGTCCGAGTTTCCCCGGGCGAGGTACCCGGGGAACGTCACGTTGTACCGAACGTCGATCAGCGCCCCGTCCTTCGGATGCCTCGCGGTGAACGCGGCCCCCGTCCCCAAGCCGGCGAGCAGCTCGTTCCCCGCCCCCTGACGCCAGGTCCACGTCCACCCATCGAGAACTCCGGCGAGCGCCCGCTGCACCGCGAGCAGCGTCCACAGCTCGTACAGCTCGAAGCTCGGGCGCACCGGGGCTTCAGCGCCGCTCAGCGATTCGCGCAGGCGGAATCGCGGCGACAGGAAGGGCCGAGCCAGCGCGTGGGCGCGGGCGTAGACAGGATCGTCCTGCACCGCGAGGAGCGCGGCCTCGGTGGCGGGCATGGGCGTCAGCGACCCGAGAAACGTGCGTCGCAGCGTGGTTGACAGCTCGTCCGCCGCGCCTGCGGCCGCGCGAGCTCGTGCACGGCACCATTGCGCGGTGTCCGGCTGCAGGCGTCGTTTGACCGCGGCGTCGCCGAGCACGACGCTGAGATCGCCGAGCACGCGAGCGACCCGCCCGACGAGCCAGGCAACGTAGCGGTTCACCGGGTGATCGACGGTCTCGTGCGTTACATCCTGCGGCACGTACGGGTCCTGCTGGCCGGCGCGAGCGGCCAACCAGGGATCCACCGCACGTGCAGCCGCCGGGTGTCTCGCCAGCCAGTGGAGCGTCTCTCGATCCGCGCGCCGCACGGCTCGCAACGGGACGTCCTCACGCGTGGACGCCGCGAGCTCCCGCGGCGCCGCGGCGATGGCCCGAATGGCGCGGAGGAGCGCCGGCACCAGCGGCAACAGGGCTATGGCTAAAACAGCGGCCGTGGTGCCCTCCGACTGGACGGCGCCGACGCCGCCGCCCTCGAGGCCGATGGCCAGGCCCGGCGACCACGCATCCAGGTCCGCGAGGAGCGCGAGCCATGCCCCGTCGGAGAGCTTCTCGTTGCGCGGGGCCACCTGGACGGCGACCTCCGTCTCCTGGGCGCCGTGCGCCACCTTGAGCACCGCCGAGCCGACCCAGTGGCCCACCTCGAGCGTGAACGCCCCGCGCTCCTGGCTCCAGGGCAGCTCCAGCGGTCCGAGCCACGCCCGCGGCGCGCCGGCGCCACGAGGCGCATCGACGTGGTAGGTCCTCGCCTCTTCGAGGTGCAGGACGCCGTCGACGGTATGCTGGTCCAGGCCGTCCGCGTCGCGGACTTGAAGGCTCATGCCCAGAACCGGGTCACGCCCGTGTGCTTGAGCAGATCCATCATCGTCGCGAGCTTGGCCTCGCACATGGTGAGGCCGCGCCGCTTGCAGATCCCCAGGAGCGTCTCGAGCGCGCCCTTGAACGCCGGCGTGTCCTCGCCGCGCAGGCGTGGCAGCACCTTCGAGAACACGGCCTGGTCGAGGAACGTCGCCTGCGCCGCGCCGCCCAGCTCCGGGACGGCGTGCATGAACGCGAGCACCTCGCCGGCCGCGCGGTAGCCGAAGTGACGACGGACCGCGCGCATGGCATCGTGCAGTTCGAGCAGCGCCACCTCCACGTCCGGGAGCCGCTTGCCCGGGCTCCTGGCCGCGGCGCGCTCGAAGAAGCGCTTGAGATCCACGTCCCAGAACTCGAGCGTGAAGGCCCGGTCCAGCACCTTGTCGCTGAACGGATGGGTCGTCTCGTCCATGTTGACGGTGCCCGCGATGTAGAGGTTCGTCGGCCAGGGGACGCGCGGGGGAACGTCGTTGACCTCGGCGCCATTGGCGTGGAGCACGAGCTCCTTGCCCGTCTCCATGGCCGAGAGGAACGGCGCGAAATAGCGCTCGACGCGGGCGAGGTTCATCTCGTCGAGGACGAGGAAATAGGGGCGCCCCGGATCGGCGGCGGCGCGCAGGACGAGGCGGAGCGCCGGCTCGGCCTGGAAGGTGGGGTTGGCGTGCAGGGCGTTGAAGTACCCGAGCAGCCCCGAGGGGTCCCGCCAGTCGGGCGAGACGGGCACGATCTCCCGGTGCGCGGCGGGGGAGAGCCCCATCAGGTCGCAGACCGCGCGGGAATAACAGAGCGTGACGGCGGTCTTACCGGTGCCCGAGAGGCCGGAGAGGAGCACGAAGCGCTTGCGTGGATTGCTGCGCCAGGCGGCGTGGAGGCTGGCGAGCTGGCGGTCCTCGAAGACGAAGTCGGCGATCTCCGGATCGGACTTGAAGCGCGCGAGGATATCGTTGAAGCCGGGATACGGGATCTCCCTCGATGCGACGGCGGTCGTGCCCTCGGTCGGGCTGGTATCGATGATCTCCTCGGGCGGAGGCTTCGGAAGCTCCTTCGGAAGCCGGGTGGCCCACGCGGCGCCATACTCCGTCAGATGGAGGCCGCCGCGCTCGTCGCGCTTGAGCAAGCCGAAATATTGGCTCCAGCTCCGGAGATCGTCGGGGACCCCAGCGGTGGTCCAGGTCGGATAGATCTTTTGCAGAGCGACGACCACGGCCGCGTCCGTCGCCCCTCGGTGCTCCTCGACGTACCGGAGGAGATGGGCGAAGCCGAAGACGCGCTGGAGGAAGCGTTCGATGAGGATGTCCGGCTGCTCACTCCCCAACAGCTCGTCGCCGTCCTTCGTGGCGTAGAGCAGGCCGTCGCGCTGCTCGATGAACCCGAGGCCCTTGGTGCGGATGATGAGCTGGCGCAGCGTCGGCGTCGGGACTTTGTCGAAGCTACCGCTCGCCTGAAGCACGCCCACGAGATCGTCTTGCGAGAGCCCCGGGAGGGCCGCTTGCACCACGGCGTGGTACGCGCCCGCGAAGTTGCGCACCGCGAGATAGCCCACGTACTGCTTGGCGAAGGGCCAGACCACGAGCGGAGGCAGCTTGGCGTCGGGCGGGGGCGTCGCTGCGGCCTCGGCAGGCCCATTGCTTTTCCACGGCGGCATCTGCCCAGCCGAAAGCCGCTCGTAGTTCTCGTGGAGCCACCAGCAGAAGGTCGAGCGCTGCACGTGCTCGGCCAGGGTCTTCTCCTCCCCGAGCACGGCCCGGAGCCGCGCGCGCATCTTCACCTGGGCCACGAGCGGGGGATCGCTCGTGTCACCCAGGAGGAGCTTGGCGATGTGCCGAACGGCATCGTAGCTGAGCACGCAGCTCAGCTCGGCTGGCAAGAGCGCGCCGACCAGCCGCTGGAGCTTGGCGTGCGGCCTGGGCTTGACCTCGCGCGCCACGGCCATACCGAGGATGCGCTCGTACTCGCCCTGGATCTCTGCGGCCCGGACCGCGACGTCGGGCGAAAAAGCGCGCCCACGGAGGCCGACGATGATGTCGACGAACTCGGGGTCGGCGAGGAGCGCGTCGATGTTGATGGCGTCGCCGTAGCCGGCGGGGGTGATCGCGCGGGCGTTCCAGAGCTTCTTCTGCGCAGCTTCGGTCCGCAGCTCGGACTCGGGGGCGTTGCGCACCCAGGAGAGGAAGTCGAGATAGTCTCTTTGCCACTTCGCCCACTCGGCAGGTGGGGTGAAGCCCTTCCAGACGGTGGTGAGCTGTTCGTCGGTCAGCATGATGATGCGCGGCGATGATAGCGGACCGTGGAAAGGTCACGCAAGATCCCGGACGTGTCCGAGACGCTGGCGCTTGCCGAGATGGATCACGCCCCCAGCCGCCACCTGTCGAGCGGGAGGAGCAGCTTCTCCTTGATGGCACCCTCGTCCTCGAGCGTGGAGAGATTCAGATCGAAGTAACGATGCGCGTATTCATCTCCGCCGACCCTGACCTTGTGCTCGGCCCCATTCTTCCTGTTAGCAGAGCGCGAGAGCTGGCTCCAGGCGGAGCTCCAATCGGGCTTCTTGGCTCGTGTGCGGTGCAAGCCGATCCGGAGCTCGGAGGCCGCCGCCTCGGCGGGCTTGAAGCAGGTAGGGTCAGGTTCCCCGTCGCAGGAGTCATCGTATCCGGTATCAGCGATGGCATGGATGTGGACCTTGGAATAAGCGCCGTTGCTGGATCCCTGCCAGACGCACTCGACCTGGTAGGCAGGCGTTAGGTCCCATGCCCAGTGCTCAGGCCGGAAGAACGGCTTCGTTGACTGGGGGAGCCTCGCGACGTTGATGGGAGCCCATCGTTCGAATTCGAAGCCCCGCTCGGCTAGAAATTCGTCTGCCAGTTGCAGCAGATCGCACAGCCGCCGATGGTAAGCATGCAGGAGCCTGTACGCGCGACGCACATCGACGAGCGCCCCATCCAGATCGACGTTCTTCTCGCTCACCGGATCCTCCACCGCTGGATCATGCACACCGAGCCTTCGCTCCCGAGTCGTTCTGCGACCGTTGGCAACGACGAGAACCACGTTTTCCTACGGTACCCCCACGCTTCGAGCGCCGCAGCCATGTCGCGCAGGATCGCCGCGTGCGGCGATGCGCGCGTCGAGGCCTCGATCGGATAGAGCACCTCGCGCAGATCCTCCCATTGGATCGTGAGCACCCCGGCAACATCGCTCGCGACCTCGCGCCGGACACGAGCAAGGTAGGCATGCCCCTCCTGCATCACGATCCCTCCCACCGCGATGAGCCATAGCTGCTTCTTCGAGTGCGCGGGAGCCGCCCGTGCCGCGCGAATCTGCTCCACCCACTGTGCCGGGTCCTAGAATCCTCGATGCTTGGCCTCGATCAGGAGCAGCGTGTCGCCCCACGAGACGAGCAGATCGGGCTCGACACGCACTTTGTTCCGCCCTCCATCGCCTGGCCGAAGGCTGGGCCAGAACGACCACGAGGGCACCCCCACGGGAGGGATCGCGGGCATCGGCGGACCATCGCCCAGGGGCTTGCTCGCGCCACGCAGGATGGCCCACGCGAGCTCGGCCGGCAGGTACTCCAGCCGCTCGAACACCATCGACGTGAGCGGGTCCTCGAGCTCCGTCAGCCCGTCCGCCGCCGTCTCCTGGGTGCTTCCCTCCTCCAGCGTGTCTCCGCCGCTTTCCTCGTCGACGCCGACCGCCACCCGGCCGAGCTTCCCGTGCAGGAGCGCCTTCAGCATGCACGACGAGGCTACAGTCGTACTGCGCCGGCTGTCATCCGTGACAGCGTGCTCGCTACCTACGCCGTGTCGTCGCACGTTCCTCGTGGGCGTCGCCGAGCACGCGGTCCTCCGGGGGGCGTCGAGACGGCTTCGGGCTTCTTGGCGCCGGGTGGAGCTAGAGAGGAGGTGTGTGCCGTGTAGTACGATGGTCGAGCCGCGAGCTCCCTCCTCGGCCCCAGCTCAAGGCCCGAGCACGTCGAGGAGGCGACCGAGATCCGGGCAGCGGCTCAGCACCTCGGCGCGTCGAGCCGGGCCTGGCCTGATCCGAACGCGCAGGAGATCCTCGTCGTCGCGCCCCTTCTTGTAGCGTCGCTCGGAGATGACCTGGAATACCCGATCCAGACACTCCGCCGGCTTGCGGTACTGGACTGCGAACTCCTCGGCGCCGAGCGTCGCCGGAGGAGGGACACACCTGTCCAGCAGCTCTTGAACCCGTTCGCGGCGACCTTCGGCGTGATCGAGGAGGGCGTCGGGGCACGCGACGAGCAGACTCTCCTTGCTCCAGCGGATACAGCGCACGTACAACCTCGACGACTTCTCCTCCGAGAGCGCAGATTCTCGCACGAGGTGGTCTTTCCATGACGCCTCGAAGGCGATCACCCATTGGTGCAGCGCTGCGCCGTCCCCTCCGGCGGGCGCTGGCCGCGCGCCCGGAACGAGGTTTTGCGGCCTGTCGGCGTCCGCGAGGCAAATGACGCGATCGGGCGGGAGCTTCGTCTGCTTGAGCGGCGTCCGCAGGAGCCTGGGCACCTCGTGCACGAAGTTGCCGGTGCCGCGGACGGGTCTCCCCTCCACGATCATCTCGGGAAGACCACGGTCTCTGCGCATGGCCTTGACGAGCAGGTGCAGCTCTTCGTGGTAGTCGTCCTCGTAGGCGATGACGATCGATCTCACGACACGGACATCCCGTCTTGAGGAGGCGACTCCAGCATGCCTCGGGCGCGCAGCTCCGACAGCGAATATTCCTTGAGCCAGGCGTCGAGCAGCTCCCCGTCGAGCGTCTCCACGGTGACGCCGGCGTCGCTCGAGAAGCGCGTGATGCCGAGCGACGCGGCGGGGTCCTCCAGGTGATCGAGCAGGCGGTCGGCGTGCGTGGCCGCCAGGATCGGGGTCTTCTCGGCGCGCGACTCCATCACCTTCACGAGCCGCCGCATCGCCCTGGGATGGAGGCTCCGCTCCGGCTCATCGAACGCGATCAGCGCGGGGCTGTCCGGCGCGTGCAGCGCGGCGAGCATCGCCAGGTAGACGCGCATGCCTTCGCTCATGTCGTCGAGGTAGAGGGTCGCTCCCGAGCGCTTGTCGCGCCACGTCAGGGTGATCACGCCTCGGCCGGGCCCGGGAGGGAATCGCATCTCGTCGCACCAGGGAAAGACGGCCTGCAGGTCGGCGAGCAGCGCGCTCCACGTGTCAGCGTATTCCTGCGAGAGGGTGTGGAGCGCGTTGAGGAGGTCGCGCCCAGACCGCTTGATGCGGCGCGTCCGCTCCACCGGCCGCGCGTTGATGGGCTCGTGCGCGCCCTCCGCGCCGTCGGGGGCGGCGCCGAGGGCGAACGACGGATAGAAGGCGATGCTTTGCAGCGCCTCCTTGACGTGCATCGGCGTCGGGTAACGCACCTCGTCCGAGATAGCCGCGAGGCTGGAGTTCGTGAGCATCGCGCTGTCCGACTCCACCGGGGCCACGATATCGTTCTTCTTTGTCTGGACATTGGCCGCCCAGGACGCGGCGCCGCCCTTCAGCGCGATGAACGGACGCTGGTCGAAGCCGTTCTTGTAAACCCGGACCTCTTCGTCGAGGACGGTAGGGCTCGCCCTGACGCTCCCGAAGCGGATCATGTATTCGACCGGCGCCCTCTCCCGCTGAAAGACGGGCGAGCGCTCCGAGAAGCGGGCAAGCAGCTCGATCTCGGTGCTCGTCCCGGCCCACGCGACAGCGGCCCATCCGCCCCGATCGAGGATCGCCCGCCCGGCCCGCCCGCCCGCGGCTGCGCAGATCATCGCGACTCCATCCAGGATGGAGCTCTTGCCGCTGGCGTTCTCGCCGATGAGCACCAGCGGTTTGCCTGGGGGCAGCGAGATCTCCACGTCCTTGAGCGCGCGGAAGCCTTGGATGCGGATCTTCTCGAGCATGGCGGCGCTCGCCGTCTATCGCGCGGATGCGGTTCGTCGTCCAGATCTCACGCACGCCGAAGCCACGGGGACGGGCCCAGGACTCCCACGCGCTGCGCAGCGGCCGATCGCTCGGAGCGCCGCCGACGATCCGTTCGCCGCGTTCGACGAGGCGTCGAGCGCCTCGCAGGACCGGGCGCAAGCGACAAACGTGTGGACGCTGACTACACCGCCAGCCACCGCACCGTCCCGGCGACGTCGAGCAGAAAGTTCTCGACGACCTCCAACGCGAATCTCTCGGGGAGGCAGTCCTGGAACTTCGATAGCCGGTAGCCCGGCAACCTGGCGAGCACGGCCTGGCGCAACTCGGGTGCGTCCCAGAAGGCCGATGACGACATCCTGCCGATCGTCCCACGAACGCTCTCGTGACCGATCCCGTCACCCTCGATGCGAAGCTGAAAGTTGTCGGCGACGACCTTCCAACCTTCCGCGACCTCGAACCCGTACTTGAGCGTGTGATTCACACGGCCTCCCGCGAAGGTCCACCAGCGGGCGACGCTGCCGTCGATCTGCACGGCGTGGCCCGCTCGCCGGAGCAGATCGCCCAGGTCTCCTCGCTTCTCCTCGATGTGCTTCATCCCGCGCTCGTCGACGTACGGGTAGCGAACGGCCTCCGTGAGCACCCGCTTCATCCTCTGGCACAGCTCGAACCCGAGGAGCTGCGGGATGAACCCGCCCCAGCTCGGTTTCACGCGACCGCCGCGGCGAACGACGCAAATAGATCCCCCGGCAGCGCATGCTGCAGCCGCCACGTGATTGCCATCGGCAATTCGCTCTCGTGCCGCACATAACTCGCCGGCCCCAGGAACCAGAACGCCCGCTCGTCGCTGCGCAGCCGCGCGAACAGCATGACCGCCGTGCCGAGGCCCTCGTGCTGCTGGTAGCGCCGCCCCGTCTCGCTATCGGCGCGGGTGGTCGACTGGCTCTCCCAGTGGATCAGCTGCCGGTTGATGGCATGGTCGCGGTAGCGCGTCGTCGGCGAGAACTGCCCGTTCGTCTTGTCGAGCGTGAACGCGAGCAGGTCGGCCCTGGCCTCCTTCGCCCAGTAAACACCCGTCTGCCAGGGTGCCACCTTCGCGCCGCCCCCAGCTCCGAACGCCGCCAGGATCTCGATGCGCGAGTAGCGCGCGTGCACCTCGAGCGGCACGTCCGGATGGGTCGCGAGCGCCCGGTGAACGTGATCCACGCGGGCAGCGAGCACGTCCATCACCTCGACGAGCTCCGCGCGCACCTGCGGATGCGCCCAGACGAGAGCGCACGCCTGCGCCAGGGTGGTCGCCTTGTCAATGGCGCGATCAGCCACGGTGGCGACGAGCATGCGCAGGAGGCGGCGCTCCCGCAGGTTCATCGCTCCCGGATCGGGACACGCGTCGGACGCGAGCAGCCGGCGAACCACCTCGATCCGCACGAAGTCGTCGACGTGGAGCAGCCGCCCGCACGCGCGCCGCAGCACCTGTTCGTGCGGTCCCACGCCCAGCGACGGGAGCCCGGCGTCATCACGGAGGTCTGACCACGACCGCTGCCCGGCATAGACGTCCTCGAGCTCAAGCCCGGTCTCTTCGAGGAACCGCGCAAGGCTTACGTCGCCGCTGCGGGCGAGCCGCCGCAGCTCGTCCACCTTGGCCGTCCACCCCGACGGCACCGCTTGCCGGATGTTGTCGAGCACGAGCTCCGATGCCTTCTGGTCGAGCTCCATGTGGCAGCCCGCAGGCAGAAACGGGAATCCGCCTTCGATCTGCTGAACGAGCTCCTTCCGGCTCCCGCCGAGCAGGGCTCCGAAGCGGCGATCGAAGCGGAACTCGCGCCGATGGTGCCCGACGAAGTCGAGCACCGTGCAAACGGTCTTGCCGGCGCTGCGCCGCAGGCCGCGCCCGAGCTGCTGCAAGAAGAGCGTGGGGCTGTCGGTCGGGCGCAGGAGGATCAGCGTGTCGACCGCAGGGACGTCGACACCCTCGTTGAACAGATCCACGGAGAAGACGACGTTGACCCGCCGCGCGCCGAGATCCGCGAGGGCCGCGCGCCGCTCGTCATCGGGGCTGTCCCCCCACACCGCGATCGCCGCGACACCGGCCTCGCGAAAGACGCGCGCCATGAACCGCGCGTGCTCGATGCTGACGCAGAATCCGAGCGCCCGCATCGTTCGCGTGTCATCGACATGCGCGGCGAGCTGGGCCACCACCTGACGGGCCCAGGCGTCGTTGGCTGTGAGCAGCTTGGAGAGGCCATCGACGTCGTAGCCGCGCCCGCGACGCCACGGCACATCGCGCAGGTCCAGCCCGTCGTGGATGCCGTAGTAGACGAACGGAACGAGCCGGTGCTGATCGATCGCGTCCCAGAGCCGCAGCTCCGCGGCGATCCGGTCATCGAACCAGCCGAGGAGCGGCAGCCCATCGCTCCTCTCGGGCGTGGCCGTGAGGCCGAGGAGCTCGACGGGACGCGCGCGCTCCAGCAGCGCGCGGTACGACGGCGCGGCGGCGTGGTGAAACTCATCGATGATCACCACGTCGAAATGGCACGGATCCAGGTCATCGAACCCTGCCGCCGCGAGGCTCTGGATCGACGCAAAGACATGCTCGAAGCGCCGCGGGTGACGGCCGCCGACCCACAGCTCGCCAAAGGCATGATCGCGCAGGCCGTGACGGAAGGTCGCGAGGCTCTGCTCCAGGATCTCCCCGCGGTGCGCGACGAAGAGCAGGCGTGCGCGGGGGAGCGCCTCCCGGAGCCGGGCGTAGTCGATGGCGGCCATGACCGTCTTGCCGGTGCCGGTCGCCGATACCAGCAAGTTGCGGTGATGCCCGCGCTCGCGGGAGAGCGCGATCTGCTCGAGAAGGCGCTCCTGGAACGGCTCGGCGCGGAGCTCGATCGGGCTGAGCATCACCGATGGCGCCGCGTTCGTTGCCTGATCGACGCGCGCGAGGAACTCCTCACGGTCGTACGGCACGAAGTCACCGCTGTTCCAGTAGCTCTCGAAGACGGCGGCGACCTTGGCGATGACATCCGGGTTGCGGGCGCCGGCCACGCGAACGTTCCACTCGAGCCCGCTCGTTTGTGCGGTGTGCGTCAGGTTGGAGGAGCCGATATAGGCGGTCGAGAAGCCCGACGCTCGATGAAACAGCCAGGCCTTCGCGTGCAGGCGAGTCGTCCCCGTGTCGTACGACACGCACACGTCGGCGCCGATCTTGCGGAGCGCATCGAGCGCCGTCGCTTCGGTCGATCCCGTGTACGTAGTCGTCAGCACCCGCAGCGCGCGGCCCGCCTGACAGTGCACGCGGAGCGCCTCGAGCAGCGGGGCGATGCCGCTCCGGCGGACGAACGCCATGACGACGTCGATGCGGTCCGCCGAGCGAACCTCGGTCAGGAGCTGGTGGCCCACCCTCGGCTCGCCAGGCGCGTTGGTGAGCAGCGCGGTGTCGAGGAGCGGGATGAGCGGCTCAGGGATCGTCTCCTGGCTGCCGTCCGGCTGGCGCCCGACAATGGCGTGGAGCACCGTCGCCGGCTCGACGGGCGCCTCGGGCTGGAGCTCCGCGCCGGCGATCTCCTGGTCGATCTGCTCGACGAGCCTCCGCGCCAGACCCACGCCGACGGCAACACGCTCTTCATCGGGCACGCCGGAGATGGCGCGTTGCACAACGCGAGCCAGGTGCAGTGCGATACGGTCGGCGGCCTCAGCGGCCCGGAGCGCCGCAGTGCGAACCTCCAGGCCGGCGTCGAGCTCGCGCAGGCCGGACGCCAGCGCCTCGGTGATCAGATCCTGGTAGAGACCGCGCCGGCTCGCCGTCATGGCCAGCGAGTCTACGGCAAGCGAGCGCACGTCCAAGAGGCATTCGGCCGGTTGCTCGGCGCAGCGCCAGCACCGGAGAGGCCGGCAAGCCCACGCCGGTAGGTGACGCCTACCGTAAGGCCATCGCCATCGGCACGCGCGTGCTGCCCAGGAGCCCCATCGCCGGAGTCGGCGCCACCGGCTGTGCGCGCGACCAGTGGACCGCACTCACCCGCTTCCCTGAGGATGGGCGGCTCCGCCTGGGCAACAGCCGCAGTGAGCTAGAGCTTCGCAGAGATGCACTCGGCCGCAAGAACCGCTGAAACCGGGCACGTCGAGCAGGCTCTCATCGCTCTCGAAACTCGCGGGGAGCGTCTTCGAGCTCGGCGAGGTCTAGCTGCCGTCGTGCGGGGTCACGCTCGTCAATGACCGACGACGGAGAGAGCCATCACCACGCAAGCGAGAATGAGCGCCGAGCAAATGGGCAACACGATCCAGAAACCGAGGTACGGCGTGGAAGGGTGACGGACGCGAACGAGGCTGACGACAAGGACGTAGAGCGCAGAGGTCAGCGCGAACGTAAATGCCAACGGTTTGAGCATTTTCGTTCCTTCAATCGAGAAGACATACAGGGAGAACAGAGTTGGCAGCGCGAGCAAAAGGACGATGAGGATCTTGAGGAACATGCCGAACGCTCGTCTTGTCGGTCAGGGTGTCAGGTTCGCAGTAACGGCAACTTTGCGCGGGATCCGAGTCTCAAGGTGGGCCGTCGACGCGTCCGCGCTCCGGCGGACAGGGAGCCCTACCGACTTCCCGAAGTGAAGAGGGAATTTCGCCGTCCATCCGGGAGGCCGGGTCGTCCGGGTCGCGGGTCCGGGAGCGCGCGGCGAGGTCGGCTCGGCCGGCAGGCCGAGGTGTTCCAGGATCGTCCTGGCGGTCGCCTTCTCGGTGATGGCGGCGAGGAGGCGCAGGCGGCCGGCGCACTACGCGCAACGGAGGGCGTCGAGCCCGAACGCTCGATGGAGCAAGCCGCGGGCATCACGGCGGGCCCGGCGGGTGCTGCTGCGAGCGAAACGTGCGAGCCCCAACGGCCGGCCCGCGGGGGGCCCAGCGCAGAAGAATTCAGCGCCGCAATTCATCGAGGAAACGGGCGGCCACCGCGGCCGGCGAGCCCTTCTTCTCGTCCACGGCCACGTTCATCTGGCGCATCTTCCGCGCGTCGATCGTCCCCGACAGCCCGCGCAGCGCCTCCAGCACCTCCGGGCGGGTGCGCGCGAGCCGATCGCTCACCAGCACGAGCGCGTCGTACGGCGGGATGGCCCGGCGATCGTCCTCCAGCAGCACCAGATCGTCGACGATGATCCGCCCGTCGGTCGAGAAGGCGGTGATCACATCCACCTGCTCCGCCCGCAGCGCCTCGTAGAGCAGCGACGGATCCATGCTCCGCGCCTCGCGGAACGCGAGGCCGTACACGCGCTCGATGGCGCGCCACTCCGGCCGCTGGAAGATCTCGTAGTCGCCCCCCACCCCCAGCGATCGCGCGCGCGCCCCGAGATCGCTGATGCGCCGGATCCCCAGCCGCTCGGCCTCGGCCCGCCGCATGGCGAGCGCGTAGGTGTTCTCGAACCCGAGCGCGGCGGCCACGTGGACGTTGTACCGATCGAGCAGCTCCCTCTCCACCGTGGCCAGCACCGACGCGCGGTCCGCGCTCTCCGTGCTCCGTCCCAGGACGTTCGCCCAGAGGGTGCCCGAGTAGTCGACGTAGACGTCGATCTCGCCGTTCTTCAGCGCGTCGAACACCACCGTCGATCCGAGCGATCCCAGCGTTCGCGCCGGCACGCCGGCGACGCGCTCGATCCTCCCGGCGACGATGCCGGCGAGGATGTACTGCTCCGTGAAGGTCTTGGCGCCGACGGTGATGGACACCTGATCGCGCGCGAGGAGGGCGCGCACGACCGGGGCGACCGCGAAGACCGCGAGCCCGGCGAAGCCGCCGAGACACAGCAGCACGAGGCGCCGGCTGTGGCGCGTGACGCCGGCGAGCAGGCCACGCACCAGGCCGTCCAGCACCAGCGCGAGCCCGGCCGAGGCCACACAGCCGATCAGCACGGCCGTGTAGTTGCGCGTCTGCAGCCCGCTGAAGATGTAGTCACCAAGGCTCGGCGCCCCGACCGGCGTGGAGAGCGTGGCGGTGCCCACCGTCAGCACCGCCGCCGTGCGCACGCCGGCCACGATCACCGGGAGCGCCAGCGGCAGCTCGACGCGGCGGAGCTGCTCGCCGGGCGTCATCCCCACGCCGCGCGCGGCCTCGATCACCGCCGGATCGAGGCCCGAGAGGCCGGCCGCCGTGTTCCTGAGGACCGGCAAGAGGCTGTAGAGGAAGAGGCCGATCAGCGCCGGCAGGTAACCGATGCTGCGCGCGCCCAGGGCCGCGAGCACGGGCACCATGAAGGCCAGGAGCGCCAGGCTCGGGATGGTCTGGACGACGCTCGCCACGCCCAGCACCGGCCCCTCCAGGCGGCGCGATCGCGTGACCAGCACGCCCAGCGGGACGCTCACGGCCACGCCCAGCGCCAGGGCGACCAGCGTGAGCCCGAGGTGGGCGGCGAGGTAGCGCGGGAGGAGGGCGAGCTGCTCCTTCACGAAGCGCCGCCTCCTGCGATCGTTCGCGCGGGCGCGCCCGCGATCAGCGACTCGACGGCGCGCGCCTGATCGAGCGGGCCGCGCACCAGATCGGCCACGTAGTCGTCGGCCGGCGCGCGCACCAGCTCGCGGCCGGGCGCGAGCTGCAGGAGGCGCCCGCCGCGCATGACGCCCACGCGATCGCCGAGGAGCAGCGCCTCGACGACGTCGTGCGTGACGAAGATCGCCGAGAACCCCAGGCTCCGGCGCACCCGCGCGAACGATCGCTGGAGGCGCTCGCGCGTGATCGGATCGAGCGCGCCGAACGGCTCGTCGAGCAGCAGCACGCCCGGCTCGGCCGCCAGCGCCCGCGCCACGGCCACGCGCTGCGCCTGGCCGCCGGAGAGCGCGTCGGGCCGCCGATCGCGGACCTCGGCTGGATCCAGCTCGACCAGCTCCAGCAGCGTGTCCACCCGACCACGGATGCGCCTCGCGTCCCAGCCGAGGAGCGCCGGCGTGATGCCCACGTTCTCGGCGACCGTCAGGTGCGGGAAGAGCCCGAGCCGCTGGAACACGTAGCCGATGCGGCGCCGGAGCGCGTGCGGCGGCACGGTGGTCACGTCCTCGCCCTCGACGCGGATGCGACCCGAGCTCGGCTCGATGAGCCGGTTCGTCATCTTCAGCGTCGTGGTCTTCCCCGATCCCGACCCGCCCAGCAGGACCACCAGCTCGCCCGGCTCGACGCGCAGGGAGACGCTGTCGACAGCGACGATTCCATCGTAGCGCTTGGTCACCTGATCGAGCTCGATCATCGCCGCCGAGAGCGTGGCTCCTCGCGTACGACCCGGAAGCTCGAAAAGACATGGGGATAGTCCCGGCGATACCAGTTGCGGAAGCTCGGCCGGAGGAACCCCTCGTCGGTCGCCCACGAGGCGCCGAACACAACGTCGTGCTCCCCGTCGAAGAAATCCGCCGAGTACCCGGGGTACGTGCGGGCGTACGCGACGAAGCCGGGCAAGGGCGCGAAGGGCGTGGACGTCCACTCCCAGCCATTGCCCACCAGCTCCTCGACGCCGAACGCGCTGGCGCCGTCCGGGTGGCTGCCCGTCGGCACCGGCGACCATCCACGAAAGCCGAAGTGGCCATGACGCGGCTCGCCCGGCGCGTGCCCCCACGGACGCGCGCGCACACCGCCGCTCGGCTCGCCGAACGCGGCGCGGCGCAGCTCGGCCTCGGTCGCCAGGCGCCCACCGCGCCAGACTGCATAGGCGCGCGCCTGCTCGCCCGAGACCTGCGCCGGCCAGCCCGACGCGACCTCGAAGGAGACCGGCCCGAAGATCGTCTTCACCGCCAGCCCGCCTCCGCCGCGCACGAACGTACGGGGCGTGAGCGCGGCCCGCGCGCCGTCTTCCATCGCCTCGAGGAAGGCCAGGTAATCGCCGTTCCGCACCGGCAACGAGTCGATGGTGAAGCCCGGGACATCGATCTCCGCGCGCCCGAACTCGTTGTCCCAGCCGAACGGGATCGCCTCGAAGTCCACGCCGATCACCACGCGGCCCGCCGGGACGCGCCGGGGCTCGGCCGCGCGCCCCCCGCCGCCCACGAACGCCGGCGCGCCGTCGGGGCGCCGCGCGGCGCCGTGCTCCTGAAGCATGTACATCAGCGTCTCGTGGTGCATCCGCTCGTGCTCGATCACGAGCTGGAGGATCCGCCCCCGCGCGCCGAGCACGTCCTCGGCGCGCGCCAGCACGTCGGGGATGCGCGCCCGCACGGCGCGGCGGACCTCGTCGCGGTACGCGATCACCTCGGCGATCGCCGGCCACGCGTCCCTCGACGCGGCGCGGGCGCCGTCCTCGCCGGCCGGATCGATCCCGCGCTCGAATAGCACGTCGAAATCGCTCCGCATGGGCCCGAGCCCGAGGACGCCTCGGCCGATCTGGTTCCACGCGAAGGCCGGGAGGTGCCCCAGGTAGAACGAGAAGGGGTGTCGCAGCGCGACGGGCCGACGCCCCATCGACGCCTCCGGGACGAGCGCGAACAGATCGTCGCTGCGGCGCCACGCGGCGGCGAGGAGCGCCTCGAACGAGGCCTCCGTCACGCGTCGCTCCGCCGGAGCAGGGCCAGCGCGAAGAGCTGGTCGGGATCGGTGTGCCACGAAGACACAACGAGCCCTCCGGCTCGGGCCGAGGCCTGGAGCGAGTCGCGCGTGAACTTGCAGCTCACCTCGGTGCGGATCTCGGCGCCGCGCTCGAGATCGAGCCGCAGATCGAGCGCCGGGATCTGCACGCGCATCCGCCGCGAGGCCACGAGGCGCATCTCGATCCACGCCCGCGCCGCGTCGTAGAAGGCCCGGTGCGCAAACGCGTCGGGCGCGAAATTCGCCCCGAAGCGCCGGTTGATCACGCGGAGCGCGTTGCGGTTGAAGGCCGCCGTCACGCCCTCCGGATCGTCGTACGCGGCCTCCAGCCGGGCCGTGTCCTTGACCAGATCGGCGCCGACGAGGAGCGCGTCCGACGGCTCCATGACGCGCGCGATCTCGCGGAAGAAGGCGCGCCGCTCGTCGGGGTAGAGGTTGCCGATGGTGCCCGCGAGGAAGACCACGAGGCGCCCCCCGCCCCGGCCGAGCCGCGGCAGGTCGGTGGTGAAATCACCGATCACGCCGCGGAACGTGTACTCCGGGTAGTCGGTGCGGAGGCGGCCGATCGACGTCTCCAGGAAGAGCCCGTTCACGTCCAGCATCGTGCACGTCTCGCCGCCGCCCACCCACCGCCAGGCGTCGAGCAGGATGCGGATCTTGCGGCCCGCGCCGCTGCCCAGCTCGACGAGGCGCCGCGGCCGGACGGCGCGCAGGATGTCTCCGGCGCGCTGCTCGAGGATGCCGATCTCCGTGCGCGTCGGGTAGTAGACCCCGAGGTGGGTGATCTGCTCGAACAGCTCGCTCCCGAGATCGTCGTAAAGGTAGACGGGCGGGATCTCGGGCAGCGATCGTGTGAGGCTCTCGCGCAATCGAGCGCGCTCATCGGGTGAAGGGTACGCGTCCTCCGCGAATGTGGAGCTCAACAGGACCTCCTTGAGGGAGCGCTGGGCAGCACGTCCATTGGGAGGAGAGCGGCGGACGTCAAGCATGGCTCCCGGCGTGCCGCCGTGGACGATGCTCGGTGAAACCCGAGCAGCGCGGACGTACTCAAGGGGTGTGCAGGAAACGGGGGCCGGATGTCCACCGCGAGACGACATCAAAGCGGATGGGGGTAGCGCTCATGGGAGTCTCCGGGAGTCATTGAGGGGCAGGGCATCCCGGTCGGCGGTCAGCGGTGCCGTGACCCTGTCGATCCCCGCACGGGCGCCGGCGCCATGGTCGGAGGCCAGGTAGCCGAGGCCGGCGACGTTCAGCGCCAGCGTCAGCCAGAACACGACGCGGAAGGAGCGCTTGCTGGATTTGTGGCGCAGCAACTGCTGCGCATACAGCGCGCCTGGCCAACCGCCGACCAGCGCGAGCAGGTGCAGGGTCTGCTCCGGCGTGCGCCAGGCGCCGCGCGCGGCGGCGCGCTTGTCCTTGTAATAGACCAGCAGCGTCACCAGGCTGGCGCCGACGTAGAGCCAGGGCAGCACACGCGGCACCCGCCCCAGGGCGGCCAGCGCTGTCACCAGCGCGAGGAAGGGCAGCGCCACCAGCAGGGCGCGGCTCGCCGGGCCCAGGCTGGCGCTGGCGCCGGCCAGTTCGACGTTTTCCGCGCGGACGCGGCCCTGCGCGTCGCGAGCCGCACGATAGCGGACCGTGGCGCCCACCGCGGGGCGCTGGCCGCGCGGCAGCGACTTGATGTGCACAAAGGCCTCGGGGCCGCCGTCAGCCGGCGCGATAAAGCCAAAGCCCTTGTCGTCCAGCCAGCGGACGATTTTTCCGGTGTTGCGCATGGGGTCTCCTCGATGTGCGGGCGCCGGGTCAGCTCGGTGCGGCGGGGCCGTCAGCGGCCCCACCGGGGTCACCGGATGGGGCCGTGTTCCGTGCACCATCATAACGCGGCCAGCGGGGGCGGCGGCACATCAAGCGGAAGCTCGAGGGTCTGAGCCCTGTCGGCGCCCTCGATTCCGGCGGCCTGAGCGGCCGTTCGGGGTGGCGCGCGGATCGAAGAGACCCTCGAAGGCGCCCGGCGGCGCGCGCGGTGCTCCTGTTCGCCAGGCTTACGAGCGCTCTCACCGAACGGCGCGCGCCTCCGCTTGGGCACAGGCCGCGCGTCTTTCACGAGCTGGTCTATTTTGTCGTCACACAGGACACGTCGTCCGCCGGAGAAGTCCAGTCCCCCACCGTTGACTCCAGCTCTTGAGACGGATAGTACATCACGAAATTATAACACATCTCATCCAGCGTCCGGTCCCCGAATTCCACGGCACTGTTGCCCGGGTTGTCCCACGCGCAACGCGTCCTCACGGTGTCGCCGCCTCGAAGGATGGTATCGTTATCGTACCAGATCTGGTTGTCGAAGTTCCACGGATCGGCGAGCCCCAGGTTGCTCGGCTCGCTGCCGTCCGTGGGCACCGTGTTGCTCGACAGGTGCTTGCCGAGGGTGTGCATGTGCGGCATGACACTGATTACCGAGAGCGCCCCCATATCCGGCGGGAACTGGTAATCGCAGCTCACGTCGAGCGAGCCGTGAGGCGGGATGTTGATGTCTTCTGTGCCGAACATGAAGATGCCGGCGTCGTTGGGGCGGAGCTCCGTCGTCGTGCAGACGTCGAAGCCGGTGCTGTCTTGCTGCCCGTCGAGGCCCTTGATGTTGCTGTAGTGCACCTGGACTGTGAAGTGTGCCGTGCCTTCCAGCGGGAAGCCCGCCTCTAGCGGCAGCTCCGTGGCCTTGCCGCCGGGCGCCCAGACGGCCAAAAGAGCCCCCATGATGTCTCCCCCATTGCACGGCGTGGGCGTCGAGGGAGACGCCTCATCCGCCTTGAAGAGCAGGATATGGTGTACAATGGTGCTGTTGTCGATGTGGGGCACGACCCCGACGAGGTGTCGTTTCTGGCCGATCTCTACATTGACCCCATAACACATATACTGGTCCTGGACGCCCTTCGGCATGACGTAAGGCGCGGACGGCGCTAGCAGGACATCCGGTGTGCAGCTCAGGGTCGGAGGGTCGATGGTTCCGCCGCCGCCCGGATCGACGCACGTGTCTTTACCGGCCGGCATGCCGGCGGCGATCCATTGATCGAAGATCGCGAGCTCCGCGGCGGTCAGGCGCTCGGTCGGGGGCGGAGGCATGGGGCGCGCGGTGTCGCGGGCGCGTGCGGCGACGAGCTCGTAGACCTTCTTGTTGGGATCGCTCACCGCGGGCGCGACCAGATCGCTCCGGTCGACCAGCGGGAACGGCGCGCCGAACTTCGGGGACGCCCCGTGACAGGTCTGGCACTTCGTCGAGAGGATCTTGTCGACGTCGCACGGCAGCGCTTCCGCGTTGCCGTTCTGCGGACCGGAGCCGGATGAGCCGCTGCTGCCCTTCTCGGCGTCGCTGCACGCGACGACCACGAGAGCGGATAGGAAGGACAGCGCCGAGAACAAATAACGACTACGATTCATGCGAGCTCCTCGGGGAAAAGTGCGACCTGAACCGGCGTTCGAGGGTATCGAGCGCTGATCTGCGGCTTTTCGGAAGGGCGGTCGAAGACCGAGATTCCGAAAAACGCCGTCGAATCGGGTGGAAGAAGAACGCGCGCCGCGAGCTCCCGAGACCAGCGGGAGACTTGGCGCGTGAGAGCACCGGCGACCCAGGTCTACGGACGGGCCGGCGACCTGGCGTCGGTGCTCCTTCGGTGAGTGCCCGCCCGCTCTGAGATCGTTCAACGGTGCGCATGTACCTCGAAGATGTCCTCGCCTGCCCTTGTGGCGGTCGGCGTCGGGTGATCGCGGACCTTCACGATCCCGAGGTGGTGACCGCTATCTTGGTCCACCTGGGGCTGCCGACCGAGGGGCCGGCCGTGGCCCGAGCGCGCGACCCAGCGGGGTGCGAGGCGGCGTGACGCGAGCGCGAGGAAGGGGGGCGACGGGGACGTGTGCCCGCCGGAGGCCACACGCCGCCAGCGCTGCGCCTGGAGCGGGCGAGCTGCCGCGGTCCGTGCATCGGCGGCGGAGCGCCGACGGGGGGCTCCGCAGCAGATCGCCCTTGGATGTCCTAGCCGCTTCGTCAAAGGCAAGTGAGGCTCACCGGCACGGGAAGTCGTCGAAGTCGCCGCAAACGGATAGATCGGTGCGGCCAGCGCCTACGGATAGATCCCACCGTCGCGAGCTTGTCGGCCTCGTCGAGAATCAACACCGGCACCAGGGAAGTCTTGGAGCCACGTCCACCGCGAGACGAGTGCCACTCGTCTTTTCTTGGAGGCATGTCCACCGCGAGACGAGCGCCACTCGTCTTTTCTTGGAGGCATGTCCACCGCGAGACGAGCGCCACTCGTCTTTTCTTGGAGCCACGTCCACCGCGAGACGAGTGCCACTCGTCTTTTCTTGGAGCCACGTCCACCGCGAGACGAGTGCCACTCGTCTCCCGCGTGGAGGAGCCGGCTCACCCGGATGGGTTCACGGCGTGATGCCCGCTCCGAGCGGTGGCGCCGGGACGGCTTCGGGCTTTGTGGCGGGGGCTCTTCGACGGGGCTTCGCGAGGTCGTCGACCATCTCGACGTAAGGCGCCAGCAGGAACGCGGCCAGCGCCTCGCTCCCCGGGATCTCCGGGTCGGCGTGGCTCTCGATCTTCTGGATCAGGCTCCGCAGCGCATCCCGGGCGGCGCTCCACTGCGGCCGGCCGTCGGTCGGCCCGCCCTCCTTGGCGAGGACCACGGTCGTGAAGCCGTAGGCCTCGCCGAAGCGCGCGTGGGCGGCGACGAGCTGCCGGTAGTGCCGGGTCCCGCCGAACTGCTCGATCACCGCCTGCGCGCGCTCCTCCTCCAGCGTCTTCATCCGCTGCACCATCGCGGCCCACTGGACCCGGGGCCGGCGCGTGATGAAGCGAAGCCCCTCGGGCGCCGGAAAGAGCTGCCCGTACAGCCAGCGCGCATCGGACGGCGACGGCGTCTGCCCATCCTCGGAGAGCCCGGCGGCGCCCGCGTTCCACTGCTCGAGCGCGCGCCATCGGTCGTCGCTGTCGGTGTTCGCCGCGCTCCGCTCGGCCTCGCTCGTCCCGGAATGGCGCTGGTCGGCCTGCGCGCTCGCCCGCACGCCGCGGAAATCCTGAAGCTCCGTCGCGGCCGCGTCGAAGCGCTTCCACGGCCTGTCGATGTGCGGCGGCAGCGCCGCGATGGGCTCGATCCCCCTGGGCAGCGGCGCGTCGCCCTCCTTGCGCTTGCCGCCCTTGGGCCGGAGCAGCGCCGCGATGCGCGCGCGCATCTGATCTCGGAGACCGATCACGTCGTCCGCGACGAGCTCCTGGGGGAGGACCATGGTCGAAAACATCGGTGATTCACTCACGGGGGAAACCTCCTGTGATGTCTGATGGGTTCTGGCCTGCCGCCGCGGCGACACGCCGTGGTTTCGCTGCGGCGTGGCTGCACGGCAACCCACGTGCCGGCGCGAGATGCGTGGAGGTCTCGGCGAAACGCCTCAGACAGCGAGGAGCTGAGCGCAACGTCCTGTCATGATCCGCAACGGATTGCGCTGTTGCGCAACGCTCCCGTCGGCGCGTCACGACCGCTCGTGTGGGGGACTCGCGACGCACAGGGTTCGCCGCTCCGCATGAAGTCGCGTTTCACGTCGCCGGGCTCAACGCCGGTCGCTGTCCAGCCCGCTCTCCTCGGTCAGCTCCGCCTTCTGCGCGCGCGCCGGCGGCACCTCGAGCCCTGCAGCGCGGGCCAGCCCCATCACCCCGTCCACGGCCGCCGCGATGTACCCGAACGGGTTCGCCCCATCGACGGCCGTGATGTGCACCTCTCCCATCCGCTGCTGGAACGCGGCGGCGAGCGCCGGCATCTGCTGCGCGACCGTCAACCGGATGATCTCCGGCGACACGGTGTTCTCGATCTCCCGGAGCGCCCGCGCGCGGTCGAGCTCGAGCTCCTGCGTGAGCCGCGCCTTCCTCGCCTCGATCTCGGCGATGGCGAGCTCGGCCTCGGCCACGAGCCGGCGCGCGCCTGCGATCGCCGCGCGCTGCCTGAGCAGGTCGATCTCGTGGGCGCTCGCGGCCATCTTCGCCGCGTGGCGCGCCGCCGCCGCCTCCGCCTCGAGCGTGGTCTTCTCGATCTCGGCCCTCAGCGTGAGCGCCGCGATCTGCTGTTCGTGGGCCAGCCGCGTCTCCTTCAGCCGCGCCTCGGCCGCGAGCTCCTCGAGCTTGCCCTGCTCGCTCGTCGTCTGTCGCTGCTGCTTGAGGCTGACGTCGGCCGCGAGCTTCCTGAGCTCGATCTCGCTGTCGAGCGTGATCTGCCGCTCCCGGGCCGCCCGCTCGGACACGAGCTTCGCCTCCGACACCCGTGCCTCGGAGGCGAGCTCCTCGAGCCGGGCCTTCTCGCTGGTCTCCTGGCGTCGCGTGCGCAGCTCGACCTCGGCGGAGAGCTTGGTCAGCTCGATCGCGCGCTGCGCCTCGGCCTCGCCCTGCCGGACCGCGCGCTCGGTGAGCAGCGACGCCTCCCTGGCCTTCCGCTCCTGCTCCTGGCGATAGTGCGCCTGCAGGTTGCCGAACACCGCCGGAGAGAGGATGCGGACGTCCTGGATCTCGATGGTATCGATGAGGACACCCCACCCCTTGTCGGTGGCGTCCTCGGTGCTGCCGCGCCCGGAGACGACGGGCACGATCTCTCGTATCAGCTCGCTGGCGAGCCCTTCCTTCCGCCGCGTCAGGCATTCCTCGACGGAGAGGTTCGCGACCAGCCGGCGCACGGCGCCGGCAAACATGTCGACGAGCAACGCCTCGAGCTTCTCCTGCGCGCGCTCCGGGAACGAGAAGTTCAGCATCCGGAACGCGATGAGCGGCTCCACGATGCGGTAGACGGCGAGCCCAGTGACCTCGACACCGACCTTCTCGAGGGTGACCTGGTCCGCCGTGAACTGGAGCTTCTGGACCGTGGTCGGCACGACGGCGACGCTGTCGCCCGGGAGCTTGAAGCACGAGGCGCCCTGACCGGAGGTGGGCCGGAGGCTACCCCGCCGCATGTGGATCAGGTACTCGCTCGGCTTCGCGCTGATACGGCCCCATTTCTTGAGCTTCTCTGGATCTTCGGCCGGCTTGCCGGCGCGCCAGCCCTGATCGTACCGCCCGCGACCGGCCGCCCCGGTCCCGTGATCGTCCGCGTGGAGGACCGCCGCGGCGCCGCCCGGCACGCCGCCCTCGTGGATGATGACCCTGCGCTGCTCGATGTGCGTCATGACCTCTACCTCGCGAGTCCGGCTTTCGCAGGAAGCGGGCCACTCAGGAGACACGGCGAAAGAGGCGTTCCCGGGCCGCGCCGCGCGCCAGCGACCCGCGACAGGCGCGGCGCCGATCCAGAATGGAGCGCAGCGCCGATCCAGGATGGAGCGCTGTCGCCCGGCCGCCCGGCCGCGGCGGTGGCCGCCTCCTCCTGCCGCGAGGCATCACGCCGATCTCGGCCACCGCCACCATGGTCCGGCCCGCCGGGTAGCGGCGAACAGTCCGGGCGATTTTCGTGACCCGATCGGCGTCGCGCGCTTCGCGCGGCTGATCGACCGCCGCGTCACAACCAGGGAACTACCCGGCGGTGCTGTACGAGCTCGCCATGAACCACGCGCGCCGACTCGGCGGGTTCCGTGCAGATCCAGAGGACGTTCTTTGCGGCATCCGCCGGCGACTGCGCCGACGACATGTCGTCGAACCACGGGCGCGACGCGTCGGTGTCCACGAGCCCGGGGCAGAGCGCGGCGATGGTGAGCCCGCGCTCTGTGGCCTCGGCCTGTCGCTGGCGCGCATAGATTTTCATCGAGGCGACCTGCGCGACCTTGGACGGGATATTGATCCACGCCGGCCAGTGGTGGAGCTCTGCTTCGCCGCGCTCGACAAGCTCGACGTACTCGTCCATGACGCGCTCGATGTCCTCGAGAGATCGCGTGGCGGGGTCGAAGCGGTCGTGCAGCCGCGAATCCAGCTTGCCGAGGGAGCCGAAGGAGCTCGCGACCACGAGGAACCGCCCGCCGTCGCGCAGCAGGTGCCCGAAGGCGCGGATCATCCGGTAGGTGCCGTGGTTGTTCGTGTCGATGAAGGTGCGGACCTGGACCGCCTGGGGCACGTCCTTCCCGATGCGCGCGGCCGCGTTCGAGAGCACGATATCTATCCCGCCGTGACGGCGCGCCACCGTCTCCGCCAGGGCCTGGACGCTGGCGTCGTCGGTCACGTCCAGCCGGGCCAGGGACGGCTGCAGGCCTTGCTCGCGCAGGCGCGCCACGGCCGCCTCGCCGCGCTCCGGATCCCGCGCCCCCAGGTACACGGTGCTGCCCGGCGGCAGCTCCTGGCACAGACGGGCCACCATCGCGTAACCGAGGCCCTGGTTCGCGCCTGTAACGAGTGCAATTTTCGACATCGATCCCTCCTCACCCTCGCGCCGCGAAGACGTGGTGTTCGAGGAGTGTTACCCCAGCCTGGCTCGGGGCGCGACGATCGTCGTTCGGCGTCCTCGCGGGCTTGCCACGCGCTCTCTCGGGATTAGGAAACGGGAGATGAGCACGAAAAGAGACCAGCAGGCCGCCGATCCCAGGGCCGCGGGGCAAGCAGGCGAACAGCGGCCGTCGAACGTCCAGAAGGATCCGCGCGACTGGAAGACGGGCGACGAGCCGATGACGGGCGCGCAGGCGTCGTACCTGCACACGCTCGCGGAGCAGCAGGGCGAAGAGGTCCCTGAGGACCTGACCAAGGCGGAGGCGTCCGAGAAGATCGACGAATTGCGGGACGCCGTGGGCGTCGCCGGCGGCG
Organism: Sorangium sp. So ce693; assembly: GCF_051521375.1. Taxonomy (NCBI): domain Bacteria; kingdom Pseudomonadati; phylum Myxococcota; order Polyangiales; family Polyangiaceae; genus Sorangium; species Sorangium sp. So ce693. The sequence goes on along the minus strand of NZ_CP150347.1, from coordinate 4,949,819 downwards.
CGGAGGGGGCCGCCGGCGTCGAGAACACGCGCAAGGACCCCGAGCAGTGGAAGACGGGCGACGAGCCGATGACAGGCGCGCAGGCGTCGTATCTCCAGACGCTCTCCCAGGAGGCGGGCGTGGACTTCGAGGCGAACCTGACCAAGGCGGAGGCGTCGAAGCGCATCGACGAGCTGCAGGCCAAGACCGGGCGCGGGCAGAAGCTGCGGGAGTGACCGACAGGGCGCTTCAGCTCGCCGCCCCGGAGGCGTGGGGTCTCCGCTGAACGCCGCGCCCCGTTCGCCTTCTATTGCTGCGAGCGCTGATAGGTATTCCCGAAGCCGTCTTGCACCACGACGGCGAGCCCGTCCACCGCCTCCACCTCGAGCTTTTCGCCGATCACCCGCGTTCGAAAGGCCCAGCCGGCGGGGAGCGTCAACGTCTCGCCGAGCTTTGCGAGCGACGCCTCGTCCTGCTGCACCTCCTGCACGCTGTACGACTGCATGTCGTAGACCGCGCCCTCCGGATCGACGAGCTCGTAGACGGTCTTGCCCGCGTCGTAGCCCCACGTCGTGTCGCGTCGCACGGTGCGTGTCTCGTAGGGCTTCGCCTTGCTCGAGGCCTCGGCGAGCGCGACGGTGAGCGTGCCCGTCTTGCGCATCTCGATGCCGCCGAGCGTGCGCACCTCTGGATCGAGCACCTTCGAGCCCTCGAAGCTGTCGATCATCCAGTGGCGCGGGCCGTTCATGACCACCACGTCCGCCACCGTCTCGGCCTTCACCTCGGCCTCATCGACCGCTACCCACGCCGCCTCGAGGCACTCGTTCAGGCCCTGCGTGTTGTACACGTCGATCCTCACCGATCTCGCGCCGAGATCCGCGTCGCCGAGCAGGATCTCGCAGTAACGGCTCCCCCGCAGGGCCTCCTGCGCCGGCACGGGCGTCTCAGTTTCGACGGGCGCCGTGCTGCCACAGCCGACCGCAGCGAGAAGGAGCGAGACGAAAACGGAGAGCGACGACGGCTTGTTCATGGCGTGGACCTCGGGAAGAAGGCGATCGTGGAGCGCGCGGATCGCGCCCTCTTTCCCCTACTCCCGCAAAAGGTCCCGCGGACCCGACACGGCCTCGGTCGATTTTTCTCCGCGCTCCCTCCCGTTGAACGGCGCCATCAATCCGGCGCTCATCGTCACCGGCGTCTTCGCCCGTGCGCGGCCGCCCTGCCGCATAGAAGAGGTCGCTCACCTGCTCGTGGATCTCGAACTCCTCGCGTAGCCAGACGGAGGCATAACGGTCCGTACCGGGCCCGAGCACGGGCACATGGAACGCATCCGCCAAGGCGCCGCCGACACGCTCGAACGTCTCGAGTGAGAACGGGCGTGACGGAGAGACATCGACCCCTCGATGGCTCGCAAGGCGAAACCGCGCTTGATGTAGGAATAGATCCCCCAGGAGAGCCCAGCGAAGGTCAATCCACCGCACGTTGTCTCGAACGCCGCGATCGGCTCGGACAGCTCCATCCCCGCGGCATGGAACAGCGCAGCGAGCTCTTCGGGTGAGCAGGTGTCGCCCGCGTTCCACCGGAGATCGATGGTCGCGTAATGGGCCAGCGTGCGATCGGAGAGGTACGGGCGCAGCGCCTCGATCGGGTTCGCATAGTCGAGCACCATGCGGCCGTCGTGGTAGAGTTGCTCCGCCTTGAGGACGCGCCCTGCGTGCTCACGCAACACCTCGATCTCGACGTCACGGCCCGATCGCTTGGCGTAGACGTATCCCGCCTGCCCCGGCTCCTCGGATAGGGTCCGAATGGCACCACGCGTGCGCCGCTCCTCGGGAGAGAGCGGGCGGGGGGCCTCCTCCGGCGGGCGAGCATCCTCCAGCGTTTCGAGCCCCGCCACGTCGGCGCCGGCCTCCTCGGAGGCGGCGCCGCGAGCCGCCTCGATGCAACGGGCCACGTCCGCGAGCGAGCTCGTCCAGACGAAGGTCTCGCCTGCAAGATCGTCACGGAAAGGGTGACCATCGGCGATCACGCCCCCCGGATAGACCCAGAAGGTGTGGGAGGTGTCGCTTGCTTCCACCGCCGGCAGCGCGGCCAGCGCCCCCGCGAGCTGTGCGCCGAGGCGCGGGCGAAAGGCGGCACGGATGCGGTGCACCTCGAGCGGCTCACGATCGGGATGCGGTCCTTCACCTCGTCGAGGAACGCGTGGACCCCCGAGCTCGCGCCCCGCTCCCGGCCTCGTCAGCGGGCGTCTTGGCGCCGCCTCGCTTGGATTTCGCAGCTGGCGCCGTGGCTGCGGCGGCTTGCTTCTCCTGAGCGGCACGCTCGGCGTTGAGGACGAAAAGGCGGTCGATGGCCTACCGGAGCGGTCTCCAGCCTGGATCAAATTTGTTGCGCGGATTCCAGGAATCCGTACAGTTTTCCACAGCCTCGCCCGGATACCAGTTCACACCTCTCGGGCATACATTCTCGACATGAGTCAGGCGATCGGAACGCTCGTACGAACCCGCCGGTCGGAGGTGGGTTTCTCGCATGAGGAGCTCGCGGAGCTTGCACGCGTGCCGCTCGCGACGCTGGAAGCATTCGAGGAGGGGCAGGGAAACATCACCGCAGCGGCGCTGGACCGCGTCGCGTACGTCCTCTGCGTGGATGCGGGCGTCCTGCGGCAAGGCAGGATCGAGCGCTCGCCGACGGCCGCCCTGTTCTTCCGGCAGGGCGCCTTTGCGGACTTCCGCGACGTCGAGGATCGCCCCAAGGTCGTGGCAACGTTCGAGCGCGCGCTCGCCCTCCGGAAGGTCAACACCCTCCTCGGGAGACCCCCCGGCCTTCGCGAACGATTCGAGCCAGAGGAGCCCACCCCGGAAGCCTTCAAGGACGGGTACCGCCTCGCTCGCAAGTTACGGAGCGCGCTGGGAGACGAGAGCGGCCCTCTCGGAGACATGGCCGACCTGCTCGAAGAGGAGTTCGACGTCCTGGTGCGGGCCAAGGCGCTGTCGAGCGCTCGGATCGATGCGCTTGCGTTGAAGGAACCGCAAACCGGCGTCGCAGCGGTCATCTTGAACACAGCGAGCAAGCGCCGCTCCAATCCATGGGCGGCCCGCGTCGACCTTGCTCACGAGCTCGGGCACATCCTGTTCGATCCTCCGCAGGGAGAGATCAACCTCGTGGTCGATCAGGAGGGTGACGAAAGCAAGGTCGTATGGCACGGCGAGCGGCGAGCGCGCGCATTTGCCGCCGAGCTCCTCATGCCCGCGGAGGGACTGCGGCAGCTCCTGGGCCCCCCCCAGTATGAGATGGCCACGTCCAAGGCGCTCGATCTGCTGGCTCGGACCCGGCAGCACTTCGAGACCCCCATCGAGATCACGGTGAACCATCTGGTCAATCGCGAGTACATCGTCCACTTCCAGCAAGAAGCCGTGATCGAGCAGGCCAGGCGTACGAGCGGCGGCTCGGCGGCAGCCGTCCCTCTGTTGGATCCATCCCGGCACGATGTCCTCACCCGACGCGTGCTCGAAGCGCTCGATCGCGATCTGATCTCCGCCGGGCGCGCGCGGGAGTTGCTGCAGCTGACCGCCTGGGATGATTTGCCCACGAGCGCGTGAGCCAGAGCGTTACCATGGTTCGGTACCTCCTCGACACCAACGCGGTGATCCCGTTCCAGCGCGCCGGTTGCCTGAAGGCGCTCGTGGCTGCGGCGAAGAGCGTACCGATGGCCATGGTGGACGACGTGCTCGAAGAGCTCACCGTTCCCAGGAGGCCGACCGATCCCGAGACGAACCTCATGAAGGAGGCCGGCCGAGAGCTGCGCGGGAGCTCGGTGGAGCTCATCGAGGTGCTGGCCGGCTCGGAGGAAGACGCCACGCGGGGCGTCCTCATGGCGTTCGTGGATCGAGGAGAAGCAGCCTCGATCGCCGTCGCATCGCGTCGCTCGGATCTCATCTTCGTGACCGAAGACGTCCGGGCCGTCCAGGGCAAGCCCAAGCTTTATCGTGAGCTCCCAGGCGACGTTGGCAGGATCATTGGGCTACACGCCCTCTTGCGGGTGCTGGTCGAGCGCGGCGCGCTCGCCGCGGCGCTCGCCAGGGCGGTTGCGGCTTCCCGTGACCTCGATCCTCCGCTCTGGTGGACGGGGTGGACCGCCTCGCTCCCACCGGAGAAGCCGTAGCACCGCACACCGTCTTCCGCGCCCCGGAGGTCCAGACGCTGGAGAGGCTCGCTAGACGTCGAGCTTTCCCTGTCTGTCATCGCCCTCCCGCTCGCTCACTCCGGCAGCTCCGATGAGCGCCTGTCATGGCGGCGCAACAGCGGTTGTCCGCGCAGCGGTCACCTGTCACGCCGCCGTACCACCTCGCCAGGCAAGGCGCGGGCGATCCGCCGGCGACGCGCCCCTCTCACGCGTGGCACGGCGTATGCTCCTTGTCCCTGGCACACAGCGCGGCGATCATGGCCGCTTGTGTCCATGACCGGCAAGCTCGCCGTTGCCGTCAACGAAGGCTCGAAACTCTCTGGACGAGGAGATCGCGATGAAGCGCTCTGCTGGTGCGCACGGGATGGTGATGGGCGTCGGGCTCCTCATGGCGGCTTGCGGGCCGGCGTCGGAGTCGGAGATCGAGGCCGAGCTCGACGGGCCCGGGCTCGAAGCGACGGTGATAAAGCCCGGATCGCAGGACCCCAACGGCACCCCGAAGCTCGCGTGGCACACCTGGAAGCTGGAGGTCGCCCGCTGGCTGCGGCACCCGCTGCTCCAGAACGGCGCCATCAACCCGGCGATCGTCGTCACCGGCGTCTTCTCCGACGCGGGGGGTGAGGAGGTCTTCAATCACACGTTCCGCTGCGCCGTGGCAAGCGGCACCGTCGTGACCTACGGCAACAAGCCCTACCAGGGACGGGGGATGGTGAGCGGCGCCTCGGTCTGGACGGAGAAGGGGCTCTCCGACGACGTGATCGACAACGTGCTGGAGTGCGTGATCGCGTTCGTCAACGACAAGAAGGACGGTGTCCACATCCTGCTCACGGGATCCAACGTGAACGACGACGGCGGTGACCACGAGGGGTTCATCCACGGCGAGGCCGTCTGGTGCGCGAGCGTGGGCGCCGGCAACGTCGTCGTGGAGGTCTACCCGACGCGCTCGTTCGTGAGGGGGTGCGGGATCGACGCCAAGGCGGCGCTGGCTCAGCGGTACTGCTACCAGAAGAACACCTGCGGCCTCGTCTACAAGGATGTCCTCGAGTTCAACGCCGAGTGCCAGGCCGTGGGCGCGCCGGGGAGCGGCCAATACAACTGCAATGGCAAGGCATGCACCATGACGTGGTTGGAGGACCTCGCGCCCGACTGGTGCGATCCCCTCCCCCCCGGCTTCCCCCAGTGAGCCGCAACGCTCCGCTGACGCAGCTCACTCGTCAGCGCACGGCGGGGCCAGGCCCGTCGCTCGCGAGCCGCCGCGCCTCGACGAGGCGCGCGCCCACGGTCCGGGCGCGCAGCGGGTTCGCCTGGATCGCCGCCTCCAGGGCCTCGGCTTCCCGCAGCGTGGCCTCTCTCCGGGCGGTCGCGCCGGGCGCCGCCGCGGCGCGCAGGCGAAAGAGCCCGCCCTGGGCCACGAGCGCCCTGTCGAACCGCGGGTTCAGAGCGAGCGCCGCGCCCGCATGCCGGAGCCCCTCGTCGATCTCCGCCGCGGCGTTCTGCCCGCGTCCCGCCCGCAGGGCGGCGCGGGCCTCGTGGATCTCGGCCAGCAGCGCGTAGATCCGCGGATCGGCGCGCGGCTCGCCGAGCAGCACGGGCCGGAGCGGGACGAGCGCCGCGTCGAGCAGCGCCGCGTCCGGACGGCCCCGCTGCGCGCTCCACCGGAAGGCGAGGAGCTCCGCCTCGGCGCGCTGCGCCCGGTCCGACACGTCCCAGGGCGCCTCGACGAGCCTGCGATCCAGCGTCTCGCGCGCCACCTGGAGCGCGGCCGCCGGGTCCTCGACCCGCGCGAGCCGCACGCGCGCCTCGAGCATCGCCAGCATCGCCCGCAGCGACTCCGGATAGGCGGCCGCGCCCGGCGCCATCGCCCGCGCGCTCTCCTGGACGCGCGCGAGCGCCGGGCCAGGATCGGCCCCCGCGTCCAGCGCGTGCATCGCCAGCGCGTGATCCAGCCAGAGCCGCCAGTAGGGAGCCCCGGTCCAGGAAGGATCGCTCCGGCGCGTCGCCTCGATCACCGCGTGCACCCGCCGGACCGCCTCCTCCGGAGAGCGGCCGGCGCGGACGAGGTGCTCGACCTCGTAGAAGCCGGTGGTCAGGCGCGACGTTCGCGCGCTGCCGAACCCTGGATCGAGCGCCAGGACCTGGTCGCAGCGATCCTCGGCGCGCTCGAACGACCCCTTCGGGTCGAGGCCGCGCAGGGACTCGTAGCGGCCGCGCTCGGCGTGGACGACGCAGAGCTCGTTGAGGGCCCAGGCGAAGTCCGGCTCGCGCTGGAGCGCGGCCTCGTAGCCCTGGACGGCGCGCTCGAGGGCCTCGCCCTGGTCGCGGCCGATCAGGTCCGCGTGGTAGGCCCGCGCGCGGAAGACCGAGGCGGCCACGTACCGCGCCATGGCGTCGTCCGGGCTCCTGGCGAGCGCCTCCTCGGCGCGCGCGGTCGCCTCGGCGAGGGCCGCCTCCGCGTCCTCGCCCTCCTGCATCCCGCTGGCGACCCACCAGGCGAAGCAGCTGTGGACCCAGGCCAGCTTCACGTACGCCTCGGCGCTCCGCGGGCTCGCCGCGAGCGCCCGCCCGCAGGCCTCCCGCGCCCGCTCGAAGCTCGGGCGCATCGACGCGCCTTGCTTGCCGGCGGCGTTCATGGTCTGGGTCCAGAGCTCGCACGCGCCGGCGTGGACCGACGGGTCGGACCGGCCGTGGTCGGCGGCGATCCGGTACGCCTCGGCGGCGCCGTCGAAATGGCCCTTCATCCGCTCGAAATCGAAGGCGGCGTCGTGGCGGTAGCGGCTCCCCATCGCGAAGAGCACGTCGCCCTCGAGCTTCTTCGCCGCGTAGAGCCACGGCGCCCCCGCGAACGCGGCCCGGGCCTTCTCCAGCGCGTCCTCGTGCCTGCCCTCGGCGAGCGCGAGCAGCCCCTCGGCGTACGCGGGCGCGTCGACGGCGCCGCCGAGCGCCGCGCGGAGGTGCAGGACCGCCGGCGCCTTGAGCTCGGCCTCCAGCGCGGCGATGCGCGCCGCGCGCTGCGCCGGGTTGCGGATGCGCCGGGCCTGCTCCAGGCCGCGGCGGTAGAGCTCGGAGAGCGCCGCGCCGGCGGCGTAGTCGAGCCCCGGCGATCGGTAACCCGCCTGCTCGGCCGCCCGGAGGTGCTCGATGGCGGCGGCCGGCTCCTGGAGCGCCAGCAGGCCGCGGCCGAGCGCGTACTCCCCGGGGCCGCGGCCGCTCTCGCCCGCCTGCGCCATCCGGGCCTCCACGGCCCTGAGCCGGGCGCGGACCACGTCGCGCTCGCGCTCGACGTCGTGGAGCGGCATCGCGTGGGCGCCGACGAGGAAGAGCTCCATCTCCTTCACGGTCTCGCCGAGCTCGCGCGCGAGCTCGGCCTGCTCCGCGGCGGCGCGCTGGCTCCGGACGGAGAGGCCGGCGATGACCAGGGCCGCGACGACCAGCGCGGCCACGCCAGCGACGGCCGCCCGGTGCCGGCGCGCGGCCCGGGCCAGGCGTCGGCCGAGGGAGGCGCGGCGCGCGAGCACCGGATCGCCGTCCAGGAAGCGCTGCAGGTCCTCGCCGAGCGCGCGCGCCGACTCGTAGCGGGCGCCGGGCTGCTTCTCGAGGCAGCGCATCACCACCGCCTCGAGATCCTGGGGGATGTCGCGGTCCAGGGTCCGGAGCGGCGTCGCGTCCGCCTCCAGCACCTGGCGGAGCACGTCCATCACGGCGCCCCCCGTGAACGGCGGGCGGCCGGCGAGCAGCGCGTAGAGCGTCGCGCCCAGGCCGTAGACGTCGGTCCGCCGATCGAGGGCGTGCACCCGCCCCGCGGCCTGCTCGGGCGCCATGTACGCGGGGGTTCCGAGCAGGGCCCCGGTGAGGGTGGGCCCGCTCTCCCCCGCCTCGCGCGCGATGCCGAAGTCCATGAGGTAGGGGCGGTAGGCGCCGTCCGTGCCCCGCTCCAGCATGACGTTGCTCGGCTTCACGTCGCGGTGCACGAGGCCGAGCCGGTGCGCCTCGTGGAGCGCGGCGGCGATGGCCCGGGCCACGCGCACCTTCTCCTCGAGGGTCAGGTCGCCGCGGGCGTCCTGGAGCGAGGGGCCGTCGATGCAGCGCATCACGAGGAAAGGCACGTGATCGGCGACGCCGGCCTCGTGGACCTCGCAGACGTTCTCGTGGCGGAGCCGCGCCTGGGAGCGCGCCTCGCGCAGGAAGCTCCCGTCGATCTGCGCGCCCGCCGAGAGGAGCTTGATGGCGACGCGCCGGCCGAGCCGGAGGTCCCGCGCCCGGTAGACGACGCCCATGCCGCCGCGGCCGAGGAGGTGGAAGTCCTCGAAGCGCGCGTGGAGCGAGGGCGGTATCGGCGACGGCGCGGCGGGCGTGGACTCGCGCGCGGCGGCGGAGCGCCGGCTCTCCTCGCCGAGGCCAAGATCGGAGGTGGCGTCGGGCACGGCGGGCGTGGCCTCCGACGCAGCGGGCATGGCCCCGGGCGCGGCGGGCGCGGCCCCTGGCGCGGCAGCCGTGGCCGGGCCGGTGAGGGTCGCGTCATCGCGGCCGCGCCGCGGCCACGGCGGGGCGTCGACGCGGGGCTCGTCGCCGTCCACGGGCGGGATCATCGTGCCCGGAGGCCGTGGCGCTGGATCAGCCGGTGAACGAGCTGGCGGGAGACGCCCATCGCGTCGGCCGCGTGCGAGATGTTGCCCCCGTGCTGGCGGAGCTTCTCGGTGACGTAGGCGCGCTCCAGCTCCTCCAGCACGACCTCCCGCGCTTCGGGCAGCGGCAGCTCGAGGAGCCTGCGGAGGCGCGCGTCCCCGGGCCCTGCTGGTGCCGCGCCCGACGAACCCGCTCCGGAGAGCGCCGCGCCCGACGAAGCCGCTCCGGAGGGCGCCGCGCCCGAGGGATCGGGGCGCGCCGCTTCCGCGCTGGAGCTCCCCTGCGGCGCCGCCGGCGCAGCGCCGATGATCTCGTGGAGCAGCTCGGGGAAGAGGACGAGCCGCGCGACGGTGTTCCGGAGCTCGCGCACGTTCCCCGGCCAATCGTACGCCTCCAGCAGCGGGAGCGCGCCCGGCGGCAGGTCGGCGAGCGCGCGCGGCGGATCCCGCGCGACGAGGAAGCGCTCGACGAGGAGCGGGATGTCGTCCTTGCGCTCCCGGAGCGCGGGGACATGGACGTCCACCACCGAGAGCCGGAAGTAGAGATCGGCCCGGAACGAGCCGTCCTGGGCCTTCGCGCGCAGGTTCCGGTGCGTGGCCGCCACGATCCGCGCGTCGAAGGGGAGCCACTCGTTCGATCCGAGCCGCCGGATCTGCCGCCCCTCGATGGCGCGGAGGAGCTTCGGCTGGAGCTCGAGCGGGAGCTCGCCGATCTCGTCGATGAAGAGCGTCCCCCGGCTCGCCTGCTCGAGCAGACCCGGCCGCGCCGCCGCGGCGCCCGTGAACGCGCCCCGGGCGTGGCCGAAGAGCTCGCTCTCCACCAGGTTCGGCGCGATGGCGCCGCAGTCCACGACCACGAAGGGGCCGTCCTTGCGGCGGCTTTGCGCGTGGATCGCCCGCGCAAGCACCTCCTTGCCGGTGCCGGACTCGCCCAGCAGGAGCAGGGTCTCGTCGGTCGGGGCCGCGCGCTCCAGCCGGGCGAACAGCGCGCGCATGGGGAGGCTCCGCCCCGCGGCCTCGCCGAACGCGTCCGCGGCGGAGAGCGGCAAGACAGCCGCAGGGCCCGCAGCGCCGACGACGATCTCGGAGCCGCCGACCGTGGCGGGGACGCCCGGCGGGAGGAAGGCCTCGCGGATCCGGACGTCGCGGATCAGCGTGCCATTCTTGCTGCCCAGATCGCGCAGGAGCACCCCCTGCTCGGTCAACCGGATCTCGCAGTGCCGGCGCGACGCGCGTGGATCGGCGAGGACCAGATCGCAGTCGGCGCCCGCGCCCACGAGGAGGGGACGCAGATCGAGCGGCGTCGTGAGCGTGCGCCGGTCCGGGAGGGCGATGGTCACCGAGACGGCCGGGAGCCGGAGAGAGCGCCCCTGATCGAAGCTCGTGAGCGTGCAGGCCTCCCCGGAATCGTCGCCCATGATCGCCATGGTGCCCCTGGAGGGGGCCGCGTCAACCGGGAACCGGCGCGCGCGCGGGGCCGCAGCGGCGCCTGCAGCGCGCCGCCGGCGCGCCTGCAGGACCGCTGTCACGCCGCCGCGACAGCATCCGTCGCGCGCGCGCGACAGCTGTCCCGGCGGCGTGTCGGCGCGGCGCGCAGCGCTGGCCGAAGACGCGCGGATCAGCCTCGAAACGCGCCGATTCGTGCAGCAGACCGAGGCCGGCACATGCGTTGCGATGCGCCCCTCGAACGCGGCGAACGCGGATCGAGGAGGACACGGACATGACGTCTCGGAACAGCAGCACAGGCCACGTGGAGCACCAGGAGATCGCCGGCGCGCGGCGCGGAGGGCGGCTCGGGCTCGTCGCGCTCGCCGCGCTGGCGAGCGCCGTCTCGGCGAGCCGCCCTGCGGCCGCGGTGAGCGCCGAGCCCGGGCTGCGCGAGATCCGACTCGACCCGACCGGCGCGACCTTCCGCGCCGAGGTGATTGGCGACGAGCACTTCGACTACCTCCGGATGGCGGACGGCACCGCCGTCGTGCTCAACGACCTCTCGGGCGACTACGAGGTCGCGGAGCTCGGATCGGACGCGCGCGGCGCCCTCAAACTCGTCCCCTCCGGCGTGCTGGTCCGCGATCTCCGCGGGCACGGCGGCCCCGTGGATCCGGCGCTGCTCCAGCGCATCGACGACGAGGCGCTCGATACCTTGTGGGAGGCGGCGATCTCACGTTCCCGGGGCGCGCTCTCGTTCGCGGCGGCTCCGACGGTGATCACCGGGATCCGGCGCCCCCTGCTCACCATCCTGCTGGAGTTCACCCAGGGGGGCGGGCTCGCCACGCCAGGCGCGTTCACCGGCAGCTTCACCACCGACATCGCGTACTGGAAACAGACGATGTACGGGGGCCTCCCGGGCTCGGTGAACCATTACTATGCCGACATGTCGCGCGGGAAATTCTCCTTCACCCGCGCGAAGGAGACCCAGGGCACCGCCAACGACGGCATCGTCCGGATCAAGCTCCCGTTCGCGCACCCCAACAGCAAGAAGGATTTCTCCCTCCTTCAGCTCTACCTGAAGGAGGCGCTGGTGCTGGCGGATCCCTACGTCAACTTCGCCTCCTACGACACCAATGCAGACGGCAAGGTCCGCGGCGACGAGCTCAACGTGGTCTTCATCGTGGCCGGCTACGAGACCGCGAACACGAGCAAGACGCCATCCATCTGGGCCCATGCGAAGGGCTTCGAGGACCCGATCACCCTCGACGGGAAGGTCCTCACCGGCTATGCCGCGCTCGGCGAACGGCAGGTCCACTCCGTCGGCGGCGTGCCCACCACGATGCCGGCCACGGTGGGTGTCATCGTCCACGAGCTCGGGCACGCGGCGGTCGGCCTCCCGGATCTCTACAAGGGCCCGACCCCGCTCGGATCATGGTGCGTGATGGCGAGCGGGAGCTGGGGGAGCACGAGCGGCTCGCCCGCGGGCTCGACGCCCGTCGCGATGGGCGCCTGGAGCCGGATCCATGCCGGATTCCTAGCGCCGACGGTGATCGAGCCCGGGGCCCCGCCACAGGACATTGCCATCGTCCGGACGGCCGGCGCGGAGTTCCTCGGACAGGGCGTCGAGCCGACGATTTACAAGTTCGAGACCTCGGATCCGGACCAGTACTTCCTGATCGACAACCGCCAGAACGAGGGGTACGACCGCGGCCTGCAGCGCTGGTTCGACTTCGATGACGTCTCCGGCGGCGTGGCGATCTACCGCGTCGACGAGGCCAGGAAGGCGGGCGCCGGGAAGATCGCGGTCATGGCGAACAACCCGAGCTCACCGAGCTCCCTCGCCAACCTCTACAACGACGAGGGGGGCCGGACCTTCACGCCGCTCACCGACCCGAGCAGCGACGACGCGGACGGGCAGTTCACAGGGCTCTCGGTCACGGACTTCAACGTTTCCGGGCCGATCATGCTCGCGCACGTGAGCTACGTCCCCTTCGCCTGCAACGCGATCACCGCATCCGTGGCGGAGCACGAGATCCACGGCCGCGCCCACAAGCAGATCGTTGACCTCGGGGGCAACCAGATCTTCCTTGGATACCGCACGACGGGCGTGCAAGAGGCGCTCGGGTTCGACGAGGACGAGATCGTCACGCTCCACGTGGAGGCGCCCGGTCTGTGGAGCGTCGGGGAGTGCGACTGAGCGGCTTGGCCCCCTGCCCGCGGAAGCTCGTGACCGTCTCGATCAGCGCGCGGAGCTTCGGCTGCTCCTGCGTGCGCGCGGGAAAGTAGAGGCAGAAGCCGGGTCCCTTCGTGAGGAACGCCTCGAGCACGCGCTCCAGCCGGCGATCGGAGAGGTCGCGCTCGATGGCCTGGTCCGGCACGTACGCGAGGCCCGCCCCCGCGCACGCGAGCGCGACCATGAGCCCGATGTCGTCGGTGACGATGCCGCCGGGGACGTCGACCGTGATCGTCTTGCCCCGGCGTTCGAGCTCCCAGCGATAGACGACGCCGCTCGCGAGGAGGCGCTGGCGGATCGCGTGATGGCGCACGAGGTCCTCCGGCGTGCGCGGCCGCCCCGCCTTCGCGAGGTAGGCCGGCGAGCCGACGATCGACCACGACGAGTGGTTCGAGATCGGAACCCGCACCATGTCCTTCTCGACCGCGTCTCCGAGCCGGATGCCCGCGTCGAAGCCGGACGCCACGAGGTCGACGAAGGCATCGTCGAGCGAGACCTCGATCGACAGCTCCGGGTACGCCTCCCGCATCTGCGCCACGAGCGGGGCGACGAGCCACGCGCCGCTGATGCGCGGCGCAGTGATGCGGAGGTTGCCGGAGGGGCGCCCTCGGTAGTCGCCGAGCGCGGCGAGCGCGTCCTCGACGTCGGCGATCGCGGGCCGCAGGCGCTGAAAGAGGCTCTCGCCCGGCTCCGTGAGCGCCACGCGCCTCGTGGTCCGCTGGAACAGCACAACGCCGCACCGCCGCTCGAGGAGCTTGATCTTCTGGCTCACGGCGGTCGGGGTGACGCCGAGCGCGGCGGCCGCGGCGGTGAAGCTCTTGTGGCGGGCCACGGCGAGGAACGTCGTGAGCCCGTCGAGCGCGTCGGTCATGCTCGATCATGAACCGCAGGTTCATAAAGCATCAACATCTTCGCGCATTTTCTTCATGCTCGGGATGTTGCATCTTCCGTCGTGTGAGGGGCGCAGCGCCCCGGCCACGAAGAGGAGATCCCCATGGAAACGAGCAAGCACGAGCGGGTGTGGTTCATCACGGGCGCGTCGCGCGGCATCGGCGCGGAGATCGCGAAGGCGGCGCTCGCCGCCGGAGATCGGGTGGTCGCCACCGCGCGCGATCCGAAGAGCATCACGGACCGCTTCGGGCGGCCCGAGGCGCTCCTCCCCGTCGCGCTCGACGTGACGGACGAGGCGTCCGTCGCCGCCGCGGTCGAGGCGGCCATCGCTCGGTTCGGCCGGATCGACGTCCTCGTGAACAACGCCGGTTACGGCGTCATGGGCGCGATCGAGGAGACCTCGGGGGACGAGGTCCGGCGCGTCTTCGAGACGAACGTGTTCGGCCTCCTCGCGGTGACGCGCGCCGTGCTCCCGCAGCTCCGGAAGCAGCGCGCCGGCCAGATCCTGAACATCTCGTCGCTCGGCGGCTACCGGTCGGGCGCCGGGTTCGGCGTTTACTGCTCGACGAAGTTCGCGATCGAGGGGCTCTCGGAGGCGCTCCACGCCGAGCTCGCGCCGCTCGGCATCGCGGTGACGGTCATCGAGCCGGGCTACTTCCGGACGGAGTTCCTGGAGGCGAAGTCCGTCGTCGAGACGGGCAAGGTCATCGCCGATTATGCGGACACCGCGGGCAAGGTCCGGAGCTACGCGAAGACGGTCAGCCTCCAGCAGCCTGGCGACCCGGAGCGGCTCGCGCGCGTGGTCGTCGAGCTCTCCCGCGCGAAGAATCTCCCGCTCCGCCTCCCGCTCGGCAGCGACACCGTCGCTGCGATCGAGGCGAAGAACGCGTTCGTGGCGCAGGAGCTCGCCGCGTGGCGCGCCGTCGCGGAGTCGACGGACTTTCCGAAATGAAGCGGGGTTGACGCCCCGGAGGCACGAGCGCGCAGGGAGAGACGGGGGTCACGCGCCCGCCGCATCCGGGTCGTTCACCACGGGCGCCTCGATCTCGGGCCATCCTGACATCGGGTCCGAGAAGTCGAAGGAGCGGATCTCGTACGGGAACGCCCAGATGCACCCTTCGACGACGAGCATCGCGGCCGACGGTTCGAAGCGCATCTCCGCCCAGCAGAAGGCGATCCCGTCCTTCGCGTCATCCGGCAGGTGGTCGCGGCGCCTCCCGGTATCGAGCTCCACCACGGTCTGGCCCTGGTAGTCCTCGCCGCACACCAGGTAGTCGTGGCCGTTCGGGTGCGCCTCGACGAACAGGAAAGGGAACCAGTCGAAGTTCCTCTGCACGACGGCGATGGGATCGGCAGAGGCGGTCCTGTAGACCTCGCCCTGGGCGTAGTCCCAGGTGCCACGTCCCGTCGAGAAGCTCGACACCACGAGCCTGTACTTCCCCGTGGGGCTCGAGATCTCGCGGCGCGAGCCCTCCCGCTCGTTCTCCGGCCGGAAGAACGCCGCCTTGTCGGGCGCGCCTGCCGCGGATTCGTCCGTCATGTCTCCTCCGCGCCCACGGGCCTCGTCCGGCTGCGCTGCGCCGAGTGTACCCCGGGCGCCGGGCCCTTCGCTGTACCGGTCGCGCGACTGACACAGTGCTTTCGTGCGGCGCGTCCCCTGTGCCTTCACCGGCGAGCACCGCCTCCTTACGCTCCGGGCCATCCCCGACCGGAGCGTTCTGCGATGACCGAGCTGCTGCCCCTCCTGACCTATTGCTTCGTGATGTCGAGCACCCCTGGGCCGAACAACATGATGCTCACCGCCTCGGGCGCCAACTTCGGCTACCGCCGATCGCTGCCGCATCTCCTGGGCATCGGCGTGGGCGGCGCGGTCCAGACCTTCGTCGCCTGCCTGGGCCTCGGCGCGCTGTTCGCCGCCTACCCGGCGCTGCACGGCGTGCTGCGCGTGACCGGCGCGCTGTACCTGCTGGTGCTGGCGTGGAAGCTGACCGGCGGCGCCGCGGTCAAGGGCGCCGAGGTGCCGCGGCCGCTGTCGTTCGCGCAGGGGGCGCTGTTCCAGGCCGTCAACCCGAAGAGCTGGGTCAAGGCGATCACGGTGGCCTCGGTGTTCATGCCGTCGGGCATGGGCGTGGCGAGCGGCGCCCTGCTCGTGTCCGTCGTCAGCCTCGCCATCACCTTTCCGTGCACCTCGGCGTGGGCGCTGTTCGGCGTGGCGATCCGGCGATTTCTGACCGATGCGCGACGGCACAGGCTGTTCAATGGCATCATGGCCGGCGCGCTGGCGGTGCTGGCGCTCCTGTTCCTGCGTTGACCCATGTTCTCGCTCGACCGCGACTCCGCCGTTCCCCTGGCCGACCAGATCGAGGCGCGGCTGCGCGCGCTGATCGAGGGCGCGCAGCTGCCGCCCGGCGCGCGGCTGACGTCGATCCGCCAGCTGGCGGCGCAGCTCGGCGTGAGCCCCAACACCGTGGTGACGGCCTACGATCGGCTGGTGGCGGCCGGGCTTCTCGAGTCGCGAGGCACGGCCGGGTTCTTCGTGTGCGAGGCGGCCTCGGCCATGCCCAGCGAGGCGTGGCTGGAGGCCGGCGAGGAGCAGGAGCCGGTGTGGCTGGCGCAGCAGTCCAACGACCAGCGCGCCGGCGTGCTGCTGGCCAGCAGCGGCGCGCTGCCGGCGAGCTGGCTGAGCGACGCCATCCCTGCGACGGTTCTCCAGCGCGCGCTCGCCCGCAACGACGCCGGCATGGCGGCGCGCTGTCCGCCGCAGGGGCTACCCGAGCTGCGGGAGCGCATCGCGATGCTGATGCGCTCCCAGGGCCTCGCGGCCGACGCGGGCCGCGTGCTCACGACCTGGGGCGGCACCCATGCGATCGACCTGATCTGCCGGGCCTACCTCCAGCCAGGCGACGCGGTGCTGGTGGAAAACCCGGGCTATTTCCTGTTGTTCGGCCGCCTGCGGCAGGCGGGCTACCGCCTCGTCCCGGTGGCGCGAACGCCGGACGGCGTGGATCCGGGGACGCTGGAGGCGGCGTGCCGCGAGCACCGGCCCAAGCTCATGTTCCTCCAGAGCGTGCTGCACAACCCGACCGGCTGGGGCTCGAGCGCCGCCAACCTGCACCGCGTGCTGACGATCGCGCACCAGCACGGTGTCCTCATCGCCGAGGACGACGTGCACGGTCACTTCCACCCCGGGCATCCCACGCGGCTGGCGCAGCTCTCGGGGCTGGACGGGGTCATCTATTACTCCAGCTTCTGCAAGGCGCTGAGCCCGGCGCTGCGCCTCGGCTACATCGCGGCCGAGCCAGGGCGGCTGAAGCCCCTCTTGCGCGAGAAGATCTATTCGGTGCTGACGACCGGCGCGCTGAACGAGCTCGTGCTCCTGGAGGTGCTGTCGGCCGGCAGGTGGCGCAAGCACATCGATCGGCTGCAGCAGAAGCTCGGCGCGGCACGGAACGCAGCGGCGCGCCGGCTGCGCGACGCCGGCGTGCTGCTGGACCACCCGGGTGAAGGCGGGCTGTTCCTCTGGGGCGCGGCGCCGCGCGGGGTGGACGTCGACGAGCTGGTGCAGGACGCGTACCTCAACAAGATCCTGCTGGCGCGCGGGGCGACGTTCATGGCGGATGGGGCGGGCGATCCGCATATCCGGTTCAATGTGGTGTTCAGCCAGCATGTGCGGGTGGCGGAGTACCTGGGTCCGCGGTTTGCGGCCGTGGCGAGCGCGCGGGGGGCGATGGAGAGGGCGGTGGTAGGGGTTTAGCGGGCATCGGCGTTGACCAAGCTCGTTCGGTCATTGAAGCCCGCCCCCCATCGATCACCAGCGTGAACGTGAACGTTTACGTGAACGTTTACGTAAACGTTTACGTAAACGTTTACGTGGTCGTGGTCGTGGTCGTGGTCGTCCACGGCCAACCGTTGACGACCACGACCACGACCACGACCACGATTACGACCACGACCACGACCACGATTACGACCACGTAAACGTTCGATGTAGGAGAACGCGGCGCGAAGCTTGGTTAACGCCTATGGCGCGTAGCGGGGGGAGAGGGTCCCCGCGAGCGGGGTACAGAGTCCACTCTCCGCATCGCGGAGCATACGAAACGTCAAAGCGTTCGCCCGGTCAAGCGCGCTGCGGGACGCGCCCCGTTCCAGCTTAACGACCATCTGGTATGGTCTTCTGTTGCGCTCCATGGCGCGTCCCCAGCACGGGACGGCTGCCCCTCCTCCAGCCCCTGACGAGGTACTACATGTCCACCATCGGTCGTCGCCATCATCGTCGTCTGGTCCCCTTCCTTTCCCTCGCCGTGCTCGCGGTCGCAGGCTGCGGGGCTGGGGCGGAGCCTGAACCCCTCGCCTCGGATGCGCTCGAGGAGGGGGCGCTGGAGGTGAACTCGGCGCCATTGGCCCACCACCACGCCAAAAAGAAGAAGTGCCGCCGCCACGTCGGCGTCCACGCGGAGTGGTCCTCGGTGGCACCGCTGCCGGTGGCGCGAGAGCGGCACATCGCCCTGCTCATGCCGGACGGCCAGGTGTTGGTCGCCGGCGGCAGCGGCGATTACCCCTACCCCACGACGGTTGATTTCTACAATCCCGCCGCTGACACGTGGACGACCGGTGACACGCTGCCCTACCCCATGTCCCCCGTTGGCGCGGCGCTCCTCCAGGACGGCAGGGTGCTCTTCAGCCCAGGCGGGCTTGTCTACGATCCGATCACGGGCACGACGGCGAGCGTCCCGCTCACGCCCGGCGAGGCGGCCCGTGGTTGGGAGTTCGCTTATACCGCGCTCACCCTCCTGCCGGACGGGCGGGTGTTGCGCACGGGCGGCAGCGACGACGACCGGAGCCTCAAGGAGGCCGTGCTCTACGACCCCGCCACGAACACATGGTCCAGCGCAGCGTCGATGTCGGTGACCCGCTACCTTCATACGTCGACGCTGCTCCAGGACGGGCGCGTGCTCGTCGTCGGCGGCTACACGTTGAACGGCAACGAGATGCCCCAGGGCCGCACCAGCGTGGAGATCTACGATCCGGCCACGGGCGCCTGGGCGGCGGCGGCGCCGACGAACCTGCCCCGCATGCAGCACACGGCCACGCTGCTGCCGAGCGGGCGCGTGCTGGTGGCGGGCGGCGGCGGCAGGATCTACGGCGGCACCGACGAGGAAATCGAGATCCTCGTCGACGCCGGAGAGACCGCCGAGATCTACGATCCCGCGAACGACACGTGGACGTTGACCGCGCCGCCGAACTTCCTCCACACGTGGGCTTCCGCCGTCGCGCCCATGTCCCACGGCCGCGTGATGGCCGTCGGCAGCGACGGCGCCGAGATCTACAAGGAGGCGAACGGCAGCTGGACCGCGATCGACGAGCCGATCCAGAGGGGCTTCCACACCGCGACGACCCTGCAAGACGGCTCGGTCCTCATCACGGGCGGGTATGACGCGACCTACTTCAGCAATCCGCCAACCCTCGCGAGCGTGGAACGGTACGGAGGCTGCAAGAACTAGAAGAAGCATTGATGCACACACGCCGCTGCGCGCGGCTCGCCTCGCGCGAGGCGAGGAACGAGGCGACCTGTCTCACGCCCCGGCCTCGCGCCCGTCGCGGCCATGCCAGCAGGAAACCTCCAGCCTGTCCCCCAGCGGGATCTCCACCGACCCGTAGCCGCTGCCCGCGCCGCGCACGTACTCGAGGTACGGCCGCAGGTCATCCGGCGCGATGTCGAGATCGTCCGCAACGATGAGCGCGCCCCTCCGCAACCGGGGCTCGAGCATCTGGAGCACCGGCAAATAAAGGTTCTTCCATCCGTCCAGCAGAACGAAGTCGATCGGCCCCTCCACGTCCCGCAGCGTCACCAGCGCGTCTCCCTCGCGGATCTCGATGAGCTCCCCGAGCCCGCTCTCCTCGAGGTTGTGCCGCGCACGCCGAACCTTCTCCGGGTGCATCTCGCTGCCGATCACCCGCCCGCCGCCCCCGGCATCGCGGACGGCCGCGGCCAGGAACACCGTCGAGATCCCGAACGACGTGCCGAACTCCACCACCGTGCGCGCCCTCGTCGCGAAGGCGAGCAAGTGCAGCAGCCGCCCGACCTCGCGGGAAACCGGCAGATACGCGTCGGCGAGCATGTGGGCGAGCCTCTCGGGGTCGGGGCTCGGCCCGCGGCGCTCCAGGTCGCCGCGGACGCGGGCGATGATGCCCGGATCGCCGCTGTCGGCGTCCTGGAAGAGGCGGTCGAGGGTCCTTTGAACGCGCGGCGAATCGAGGGTGGTGCTCATGATGACGGGTCTCCTCCGGGCAGGCCCATGGCGACGGCTCCCCTGCCCTCGCGGCTGCCCTGGTCGACACCCAACCTGCGCCCGAACAGACATGACTTCCAGTGCATCTACGGTAAGTTATTGCTGCGTCCCATGCACTCCATGGATCTGAACCTGCTCGTCGCGCTCGACGTGCTCCTCGAGGAAGAGAGCGTCCTCTTGGCCGCGAAGCGGATGCACCTCAGCCCCTCGGCCATGAGCCGCACGCTCGCGCGCGTCCGCGAGGCCGTGGGCGACCCGATCCTCGTGCGCGCCGGCCGGCGGCTCGTGCCCACGCCGCGCGCCGCGGAGCTGCGCCCGCGCGTGCGCGCGGTGGTCGCCTCGGCCAGCGCGGTCCTCCGCGAGCGGGGCGCGCTCGACGTCGCCGCGCTCACCCGCAGCTTCGCCGTCAGGACCAGCGACGGCTTGCTCGGGCTCGTCGGCGCCCCGCTCCTCGACGCCCTGAGGGCCGAGGCCCCGGGCGTCACGGTCCGCTTCCTCCCCGAGGGCGACGAGGACGTCGCCGCGCTCCGGGAGGGCCGGATCGATCTCGACATTGGCATCATCGGCGACATGGGCCCGGAGATCCGCGTGCAGGCGCTCGTCAAGGACCGCTTCGTTGGCGTGGTGCGCCGCGGCAGCCCGCTCGCGTCCGGCAAGGTGACGCTGCAGCGGTTCGTCGAGCACGCGCACCTCGGCGTCTCCAGGCTGGGCAAGACCTGGGGGCCCATCGACGAGGCCCTCAAGAAGAAAGGGCTCGCCCGGACCACCGCGGCCGTGGCGTCAGGCCACTACGCGGCGCTGTGCCTCCTCGCCAGCTCCGACCTCGTCGGCGCGTTCCCATCGAACTGGCTCGCGCACGCGGCCCCGCGCTTCGATCTCGTCACGTTCCCGCTGCCCGTGACCACGCCGGCCATCACCATCTCGCAGGCGTGGCACCCCCGCTTCGACGCCGACCCCGCGCACCGATGGCTGCGCGACCGGCTCCGCCGCGTCTGCCGGTCGCTGGCGGAGTTCAGGGCGTAGCCGCGCCCGGCCCAGCAGCGCCGATTCGGGGCGTGTGAACGTCGATCATGTCGACCGCGTCGACCCGTGAGCAAGCAGCGCTGTGACGTGGAGGCGATCCCCTTCGACACATGAAAAGATGCTGGGATCACGCAACTTTTCTAGAAGAGCCGGATCGCAGTTGTCAGGGTGTCCTCTCACCCCGAGGCAGGCCCGGCAGTTGGGGCTTGACGCCTCCGAGCGGTTGGATTTCCTTCTCGCCCAGCAGCGT
Source organism: Sorangium sp. So ce693 (assembly GCF_051521375.1). Classification (NCBI taxonomy): domain Bacteria; kingdom Pseudomonadati; phylum Myxococcota; order Polyangiales; family Polyangiaceae; genus Sorangium; species Sorangium sp. So ce693. The sequence goes on along the minus strand of NZ_CP150347.1, from coordinate 4,928,920 downwards.
CAATACGTGGACGTCGCCAGCGATGTTCACGCCGAGCGCGTTCTCACAGGATGCGAGCTCGAACACGAGGACAGTGATGAACTTGCGAATGCTAACGTCTCCCGTTGCATCGGTATGGTTTGCGGTCACGGTGATCGCCTGCGCGCCCAGCAACCAGGGCACCCAGGTCGGCTCGCCCGGTCCGGCGAGCTCCGCGACTCCGGCCGACAGCGCCGCTCCGGCCACCACCGCGAGCCCGAGCGGCACGGCCCAGGCGCCCGCCCCGGCGGAGCCTGCGCCCCTCGGTCCGCCGCTCAAGCCCGCTGCCAAGGGAGCGTTCGCGACGGGTGAGTATCGCAACCTGTTCGCCGAGCTCGGACACAAGCCCGCCGAGATCGACGCCAAGATTGCGAAGGCCTACGAGCAGCTGTTCCACGGCGACCCCAAGGAGCAGGCCGTCCTGTTCCCGGCGGGGAAGAACGCGAACGGCCCCAAGGCGTACATCATGGACATCGGCAACAACGATGTTCGCTCCGAGGGGATGTCGTACGGCATGATGATCGCCGTGCAGGTCGATCGCAAAGACGACTTCGACGCCCTGTGGAACTGGGCCAAGTCCCACATGTACCATGCGGATCCGAAGCACCCCGGCTTCGGCTACTTCTCGTGGCAGATGCACCCGGACGGCACGGCCATGGATGAGAATCCCGCGCCGGACGCGGAGGAGTATTTCGCCACCGCGCTGCTGTTCGCGTCGAACCGCTGGGGGAACGGCAAGGGGATCTACGACTACAAGAAGGAAGCCTTCGCCATCCTCGACGCGATGAAGAACCGGAAGCCGATCACCGGGCCGGTCAACAAGGACAAGCGCAAGACGACGCTGCACTCGCTCTTCAACACCGAGCACAAGATGGTGCGGTTCACGCCCGACGCGGACAACTTCGCGAAGAACGGCGATCACACGGACCCGTCGTATCACCTGCCGGCGTTCTACGATCTCTGGGCGGCCTGGGGCCCCGAGGCGGATCGCGCGTTCTGGGCCGAGGCGGCCAAGGCGAGCCGCGATTACTTCGTCAAGACGACCCACCCGAAGACCGGGCTCGCTCCCGATTATGCCAACTTCGACGGCACCCCCAAGGGCGCCTCGTGGGACGCGGGGACCGCCAACTTCCGTCAGGACGCGTTCCGCACCGCGATCAACTGGTCGGTGGACGCGGCGTGGTGGGCGAAGGATCCGCGGCAGACCGAGCTGAGCGATCGCCTCCTCGCGTTCTTCGAGGCGCAGGGCCCCAAGTACAAGGGCAACTTCACCCTCGAGGGCAAGCCCACCGTCGACTACGACTCGCTCGGGCTCGTGTCGGCGAACGCCGTCGCGGCGCTGGCGGCTACCCATCCGCGGGCCTGGCGCTTCGTCGAAGAGCTGTATCAGCGCGAGGCGCCCACCGGCAAGTGGCGGTACTACGACGGCATGCTGTACACGATGTCGCTGCTTCACCTGAGCGGCAAATTCCGCATCATCACGCCGCAGGAGCATGCCGCGGCGCCGGCTGCCGGGAAGGCGCCGGCTGCCGGGAAGGCGCCGGCTGCCGGGAAGGCGCCGGCTGCCGGGAAGGCGCCGGCTGCCGGGAAGGCGCCGGCTGCCGGGAAGGCGCCGGCCGCGGCGCCGGCTGCCGCTGCTGCGAAGAAGTAGCTCGGCGGGCGTGGGGCGCTCGGATCACTCCGGTGATCGCGGCGCCCGACGCCGACTCCCCTCGCAAGGCCTGTCCCGCCGGGAGGTAGCGTTCCCGGACCTACACCGCGTCGCCGCGAGGCTGTCCTGCGCCCCCCTGGATCACCGAGCGACGCCGCGGAGCTCCAGCTCGCCTCCCGGCGAGCGCGCCGCGAGCACCGTGATCGTCGCAGAGGCCGACGGCCCGAACAGCTCGAACGCCGAGAGCCCGGGGACCTCGACCGCGGGCGCCGAGAGATCGGCCGGCCTCCGCCGCAAGGACGCATTGCCGTCCGCAGGCCGCTCCACCCACTCGATGAGCTCGCCGCGGACCTCGGGGAGCACGTACGGCCGGCCCGACTGCTCGATGCTCGCGGCCAAGGCGTCGCCGTCCGCAGGAGCGGTGATGTCCCCGATCCGCAGATCGAACTGCTCGAACTTGGGCTCCGGATGAAACGGCGCCCATTCGAGATAAGCCACCCCCCTCTCTCCAGCGCCGAGCATCGGGAAGGACTGTTTGCCTTCCCGGGAGCGCCGGGTGGCGCGCCTCGTGCGCCGGTCATAGACCACGATGTCCGCGAGATCGCGCGCGTCCTCGTCGAAGCGGCCGTCGGGATCCTCGGAGAAATCAGCGAAGGCGACGTGCGTCGCCGAGATGTCCGGGAAGCGCTGCTGGCCCGGGCCGGACGCGATCTGGACCGCCTCCTCCTCGCCGATCTCGTACAGGAAGACGTCCGTGTCGCCGCTCTCGTCCGCGGTCAGCCAGCCTGTCAGCACAACGGCGTCTCCCTCCACGCGCGGCTCGCCCGCGTGATCGAACGGGCCGCGGATCGTCTGCGTCTGGCCACCCCGGCGCACGCGCACCACGCGTGTTCCGCTGTCCGTCGCCTCCCAGACCACGACGTCGCCGGCGAGCGCAGGCCGGCGGGGCGTCTCGGCGGCCGGCGCGAGGAGGAGCTCTTCGCCCGTACCGAGATCACGCAGCCTCAGAGCGCCGCTCGCGTCGCCGGCCTCGCGCGCCGCGACGTAGGCCAGCCAGCAGCCGTCGATCGCGTAGGGGGGAGCTCCGGGCGCCTGCGGGGCGCCTGTGTCGACGTCCGAGGCGAAGACGGCGACGCCGTCGGCCGCGGAGGCATCGCATGCAGCGGGCGGGGGCGGCTCGGTGGGGGCGCCACCTCCGCCGTCCGGCGGGTGCGCCGGCGATCCGTCGACGGCCGCAGGCGAGCAGCCCGCGACGAGCAACGCGAGGGCGAACCGCCCGCTCCACCCACGGCGAGGGCTCGGTCCTCGAGGGTGGCAGGGGCGCGGGAGGATCGGAAAGACCATTTGTCCTGCCGCGCGGCCTCGCTGGTGCTCTTCCTCGAGCCTCGATGTGTTCAGTGCTCCGGAACCGCTGCCCTTCATAAAGAGTCCTCCGATACTGCGTTTGCCTGCCTCTTCGTCAGCAGCGCCTTCACGAGGGGGTTCACCCCACCTTCCCCTGCGATCCGGAGGGGGCGCGCATGCCGAGGCGCGCCATGCGCTTCTTCAGACCGTGGCGCGTGATGCCGAGGCGCTCGGCCGCGCGGCTGATGTTCCCCCCGGTCTCCGCGAGCGCGCGGCGGATCGGCTCGCGCTCGTCGTGCTCGGCCAGCGCGTGGCGCGCCTCGCCCGCGGGGCGCTCCGCGGCCGGCGGCGGAGCGGGACTGGCCGGCGGTCGCGCCTCGCCCGCGGGGCGCTCCGCGGCGGCGGGCGTCCGGCGCGCGCTCGCTCGCAGCGCGCTCGCCCGCACCCCCCGCGGGAGGTGCTCAAGGTCGACGCGGCGCACGCCCAGCGCGGCCAGGCGCTGGACCAGGTGCGCGAGCTCCCGCACGTTGCCGGGCCACGCGTAGGCGTCGAGCGCCGCGAGCGCTCGCGGCGCGATCTCGATGGGGGCGCCCATCCGATCCAGGTACCCGGCGAGCAGCAGCGGCACGTCGCCCTCCCGATCGCGGAGCGGCGGCACGTGGATCTCGATCGCGTTCACCCGGAAGAGCAGGTCCTGCCGGAACGCCCGCTCGGCGACCGCCTGCGCGAGATCCCGGTTCGTGGCCGCGACGATCCGCGCGTCGAACGGCCGCTCGTCGTCGCTGCCCACCGGGCGATAGCGCCGTGACTCCAGCGCCCGCAGCAGCACCGCCTGGCGCGGGAGCGGCAGCTCCCCCAGCTCGTCGAGGAAGAGCGTGCCGCCCTCGGCCCGGGCGAGCAGGCCGGGGCGCGCGCGCTCGGCCCCCGTGAACGAGGCCCGCGCGTGGCCGAAGAGCTCCGCCTCGAAGAGCGTGTCGGGCACGGCGCCGCAGTTGACGGCGACGAGCTCGCGCGAACGGCGCGGGCCGAGATCGTGGAGCGCGCGGGCGAAGAGCTCCTTGCCCGTGCCGGTCTCGCCGATCAGGAGCACGGGCAGATCGCTGTCGGTCGCCGCGTCGAGGCGCGCGAGCGCCCGGCGCAGCGCGGGGCTCTGGCCCAGGATGCCGGGGAAGCTCCTCCGCAGCGGGGCCGCGGGCACGACCGTGGTGTCGGCGTGCCGGAGATCGGGCGCGGGCTCCGCGAGCGAGGCGAGGCAGGCAGGCGCCGGGCCTTCGCGGCGCGGCTCCTCCGGCGCTCCGGGGCGGGCGAAGAGCCGCAGGAAGAGCCCCGCGAGCGACGCCCAGCGAGCGGCCTGCGCCTCCGTGACGGCATCGAAGCACGCCGGGCGGAACCGGTGCTCGACCACGAGGAGCGCGCGCGGAGGCCCGGGGAGCGCCGGACCCGGCGAGACCGCGCTCGCCGCCGGGGCGCGCGCGCCCGTCGAGGCGTGGTCTGCGCCGCCGCGCACCACGAGCCGCGAGCCGCGGCCGCCCGGCGTCTCCACGTCGCGCTGGTAGTGGACGGGCGCGGCCTGGCTCAGCGCGAGACGGGCCAGGTCGGGCGCGATGCGCCGCGCCGCCTCGGCGATCTCCAGCCCGTCGAGATCGGCGCCCCAGGCCGCGACCACCCGCCCCTGCTCGTCGACCACGGCGAGCAGCGCGCGCTCGGCCCCCGACTGCTGCACGAGGGCGCGGGCGAGCCCGATCGCTGCCTCCGCGGCGCCGTCCGCCGTGCCCCTCGCGCCGTCGCCCGCGGCCGCCACCGATGCGAGCCACGCCCAGAGCGCTTCATCCTCCCCGCTCGCCGCCGCTGTCATGCCTCGGCCAGCATACGCGCTGCCCGCCGCCGGTGCGCCCGGCCGCGCCGAGCGGAGCACGTCGAGCGCCTGCGCCTCCACCTCCGCGAGCATCGCCGCGCGCGCCCGCCGCGCGGCCCGGATCGCCCCCCGCGCCGCCCGCCGTGGCTCCGCTGGCAGCTTCGTGAGGTACACCTGCGCCTCCGCCACCTGGGCCCGCGCGTCCACGAGCGGATCGTTCGCTCGCACGCCCGGATCCAGCGCCGCGAGCGCCGCGAGCGCCCTCGGGCCGTCGCCGTCGAGCAACGCAACGTTCGCCCGCGCGATCACCAGATCGGCCTGGATCGCCGCAGGGAGCGACGCCGCGAGCGCCCACGCCTCCTCGATGCAGCGCTCCGCCGCGCGCGCGTCGCCGCGGCGCACCTCGATGTCCGCGCGCGCCGACAGGCACCAGCCGCGCCCCGCCACCTGACCCAGCGACCGCGCGAGCCGCATCGCCTCGTCGAGCGCGCGGAAGGCGTCCTCGTAGCGCGACGCCTTCCCGAGGGCGATCCCCAGGTTCATCAGGCACGAGCGCATGCCGGCTCGATCCCCGAGGCTCCGCTTCACCGCGAGCGACGCCTCGAACGTCCGCACCGCGTCGTCCACCTGGCCGCGGTAGAGCGCCACGATGCCCGCGTTGTGGTGGAGCCGCGCCACCTCTTCCACGTCGTCCACGCGCTCGCCTTCGACGTCGTCCACGCGCTCGCCCGCCGAGGGCAGCTTCGCCTGCGCCCCCGCGAGCCACGCCTCCGCCTCGCCCCAGTCGGCGCGCATCAGCGCCACGAGCCCCAGCGTCGACAGCGCGAACGCCTCGGCCGCCCCGCCGCCGAGCCTCCGCGCCGCCGCGAGCGCCGCGAGCGCCTGCTCCTTCGCCGCCGTCGCGTCTCCATCGCGCGCGCGCCTCTCCGCGCGCCGCCGCAGCGCGAGCACGAGCACCCGCTCGTCCCCCTGCGCCGCCTCGTCGAGCCACGCGACGACCTGCGGGTGCGCCGCGCCCACGCCCGCGTCGCGCGTCAGCCGCTCGAGCCTGCACAGGAGCGCCGGGGTCCTCCGGTCCGCGTCCTCGCCGAGCGCGAGCAGCGCGTCGATCTCCTCCGACCGCAGCCCGGCCTCGCGCGCTCGCGCCGCGGCCCGCTCGTGGAGCTGCGCGCGGCGGGCGCTCGTGCACGGCGCCGCCGCCGCCGAGAGGAGCGCCGACGCAGGCGCGCCGGGGTCCGCGAGCAGCGCCGCGGCGACCTCCTCGGCGATCTCCGGCGTGGCGAGCGCCGCCGCTAGGTCCCTCGCCAGGGCGGGAGCCGACAGCGTGGTGAGCGCGCCGGCCGCCGCCTCCCGCCTCGCGATGAGCGCGCCCGCCAGCAGCTCGCCGAGGGCTCGCTCGCCGGAGGCGCGCTGCTGCCCGCCGCCCCGCGCGTCCGCCCGCCCGCCGCGCCCGAACCCGAGAGAGCAGCGCGCCTCGGGCAGCGCGCCGCCCGCGATCGCGATCGCGGCGAGCGTCGCGCAGGCATCGGCCGACAGCCCGCGCACCCGCTCGAGCGCCGTGTCCTTCGTGAGCGGCACGCGGCCGAGCGACGCGAAGAGCCACCCCGGGTTCTTCCCCGACGCCACGGCGGCCTCTCGCACGCTCGCCTCGTCGTCCACGCCGAGCGCGCGGCACAGCGCGCCGAAGCTCGCGTCGCTGAGCGGCCCGAGCGCCACGCAAGCCGCGCCCTCGGGCGCGCTCCGGGCCGTCGCGATCACCTCGATCGCCGCGCCGCCGGGCGCCGCCGGCCGGCACCGGTACGCGTCGAGCGCGGCGCGGAGCTCGGCCGGGGCCTGATCCAGGTCGTCCAGCAAGAGCAGGAGCGGAGGCCCGTCGCGGGGCGGCGTCACGAACGGCGGCGCCTGCTCGGCGCCCCGGAAGAACGCGATGAGCCGCAGCAGGAGCGGGTCAGCATCGCGCGGGAACGCCACGTAGCGGGCGCTCCGCCCGGCGAGCAGCGCCCGCGTCACGAGTTCGCGGCCGAGGTGGCTCTTGCCGGCGCCGCTCGGCCCCGTGACATAACGCACGTGCCCCGACGGTGACGGCGCCTGCTGCAGCGCCTCGAGCTCGCGCTCCCGCCCGACGGGCGCGGGCGGCGCCCCGACGGCGATGCCCGCCTCCGCGGCCGCGACGCCGAGCTGCCGGAGCACCTCGCGGGCCTCGGGGGGGCGGTCTCGCGGGTGCAGCGCGAGCAGCGCCTCGATCACCTCGGCCACGCTCGGCTGGACCCACGGTGCGGCGTCGCGCAGCGGGCGCCGCGCGCGAAAGGGCCCGGGCGGGCGCCCCGCGGCCGAGCACCACGCGAGCGCCCCCAGGCTGTAGAGGTCGGACGCGGGCGAGGGCGCGCCCCCGGCGAGCAGCTCGGGCGCGGCGAACGCCGAGGTGAACGCGACGGCGCCGCCCGGCGCGCGCGCCCTCGAGACCGCCGCCCCGAGGTCGAGGAGCACGGCCTCGGCGCCGCCCCCGCCGAGGGGCCGCATCCGCACGTGCGCCGGCTTGAGATCGCTGTGCACGAACCCCGCGTCGTGCAGGGCGGCGAGCGTCCTCGCGACGCCGCCGAGCACGCCCGCGAGCCGCGCCGGGCGCTCTGCGGCCGGGCCCTCCTGCACCCACGCCGCGGCGTCGTCGCCGGCCACGTACTCCTCGACGAGGAAGGGCGCTCCCGTCCGCTCGTCCCGCCCGAGATCGTGCGCCCGCACCACGCCGGAGATGCGAAGGCGCGCGAGCAGCGCGAACTCGCCGAGCAGGGTGTCCTCGCGGAAGGCGCCCTGACGGAACACCTTCGCGACGAGCTCGCGCCCCCGCGCCTCGCGGTCGATCACGCGCCCCACGACGCCCTGCGCCCCCTGCCCGAGGATCTCGCCCGGCTCGTACCGAGGATGGGCCACGAACGGCTCGCGCCGCGGGGCGTGCATGGTGGAGAGGTTACTCGCGCGCGGCGCTCGCCGTCGCTCCCGCCGCGATGCGGGCGAGCAAGGGCTGGCCGTACGCGGGTTCGCCGAGGATCGTGAGCGCGCGGCGGAGACGCGGCTCGGCGAAGCGCCCGAGATCGTCGAAGTGGCGCTCGGCGTCGGCGGCGAGCGACGGGTCCGCGAGCCGCCGCGCCGCGCCGACGTCCGCTGCCTCGAGCTCGGGCGAGAGCACCTCGACGCGGAGCATCATGACGCGCACGACATCGGCAGGCGTGGGGATGATGGAGATCGGGATCGAGGCGTTGGTCCACGCCTCCGGAGCGAGGTAGAGCACACGGACGCCGGGCGTCCGGAACCACTGGCGCTTCCAGGTGTTCACCATGGCGACGGCCTCGTCGTGGTAGAGGCCGGTCGCGTCGAGGGCGTCGATCATGCTCGCGCCGAGCGACTCGACGAATGCGTCGAGCGGCGGCGCTCCGTCGAGCGAGGGGGCGCGCTCGACGAGCGTGCCGCCCGTGGCGATACCCTGGGGGTGCGCGACGAACGCCCCCGTCGAGGCGCCGACGTTGAGGACGAAGACGGCGCCGATCGCCTCGTCGAGGGTATTCTCGGCGGAGATCGCCCCGCCGGTGCCGGCCGTCACGCGGACGGGCAGGTCGAAGTTGCCGAGCCCTCGATAGAACAGGAAGCGCTCGTGCTGGGGCGCCTCCATCGCGCCGGGCACGCCTGCGATGCGGAGCGGGTTGGCGCCGACCTGGCGCGCGTGCGCCCACGTGAACCGATCGAGCGGCGCCTCGGGCAGGGGGATATCGCTGTCGCGCCCGAGGACCTCGATGTTGCTCCACTGGAGGAACCCGCGCGCGTTCGGGCCGTACATCTCTGAGCACATCGGCGAGCCAAAGGGGAAGTCGGGGTCGAACGCCGGGTCCGCGTACGTCGTCACGCCAGCAACGCTGCCGGGCGCGATGATGGGCGGGGAAAACTCGCGGACGGCAGGGTACCACTGCGTGAAGATCCCTTTGGGGAACCCTATCTCGACATGCGCGTCGAGCGGCTCCTCGGAGTAGAAGTAAGTGACCGGCGTCTCCATCTTCACGTTGACGCTCGTCGACATCGAGCCTTCGAGCGTGCCGGCTTCGAGCCGGTCATAGACGAAGGCGGGGAGGTCCTCCTCTTCGTGATGCAGCCCCGGTTGAAGCGAGCCGTCGGAGCCGACGACTACGGTGTCGGTGCCCCATTCGTGGACGATGAAGCCCTTGCCGGGGTACGCGAGATCCGGCGCCGGAGGCACGGCGGGCGCGGCCTGCTGGCCGGGAGAGGCGCCCTCGTGAGGCGCTGGACCGGCAGGATCGGCCGGCGCGTCGCCGGTCGAGCTGCCGCCGTCGGACGTTCCGGCGCACGCGGCGAGCAGGGTGGCGAGGAGAATGGGAAGCGTGAGGCTGTGGGATGTCGGTTCGGTTACCATGGTAAGGTCTCCTGCCAACCCCTGAAGCAGCTCTCGGGCCACAAGTCCAAACCATTGAATTTCAAAGGATATATCGCATCGCAACGGGGCGGTTACCAGAGGACGTGGTAACCGGAACGGCGGGGTGACCAGGAGCTGGTAACCGCTCGGCGTGCGCCTCCAGCTCCTCCGTTCGAAGGCCGTGGGCGTCGACCGGCACATGAACGACGTCGGCCCCCCCTGAGCCGTTCTCTCGGATGCTCCTGGACTTGGTCGCCGGCACGCCATCGAGAGCATAGACCTTGCAATGAGCCCGAGATGCGCGCTCGCGCGTCACGAGGTCGAAGATGCTGTTTCGGAAAAGGTTGAAAGGGTTGCACGTCGCGGTGCTCGCGACCGATGGATTCGAGCAGGTCGAGCTGACGATCCCGACGAAGGCGCTCCGCGCCGAGGGGGCCCACGTCGAGGTGCTCTCGCTCCGACGCGGGAAGATCCGCGGCCTGAACCTGTACTGGCCCGGCCGTACGGTGCGCGTCGATCGGGCGGTGGAGCAAGCGGCTCCGGCCGACTACGACGCCCTGCTCTTGCCGGGCGGCTTCATCAACCCCGACCTCCTCCGGCAGAGCCGAGCGGCGCGGGAGTTCGTCAGGGCCATCGACGAGGCGGGGAAGCCGATCGCCACGCTCTGCCACGGCCCGTGGATGCTCGCGTCGGCGGGGCGCCTGAACGGCCGGCAGCTCACGTCATGGCCTGGCATTCGGGACGATCTCGTGCATGCCGGCGCCGTCTGGCGCGACGAGGCCGTCGTGCGCGACGGGAACTGGGTTTCGAGCCGCGGTCCGCACGATCTGGCCGCCTTCACGCGCGCGATGATCGAGCTCTTCGCGGAGCGCGATTCGGCAGCGCCGAAGGGAGCGGCGTCACACGCGATCTCGGCCCCGCAGCAAAGCGCGCCTCCCCCGTGGGCCGTGGCCGGGATGGTGGCCCTGTCGAGGGCCTACACGGCGCGCCGGCTCCTCGGGGCGGCGGCGGTGCTCGGCGCCGGGATCCTCGCGCTCCGGCGGCTCGCCAGGCAGGCGTGACGACCCCGCGCCATGGCACCTCGGCGCCTGCTTCCGGGCGCCCGCTGCCATCCGCGGTACGTGGGGCATTTTCCGACGTTGAATCAGGACGGCGTGAGCCTCCCTCGACGCGGGTTCGACCCAAACGTTCGGCGCTGATGTGGAGCGTCGAGCCCACGCGCCTCGATGCCGAGCGGGCCCCGGCGGCATGGGCGGTGGCTTCGCGAACGGAGGATGGAGGACATCATGGTGCAAAAGAAGGTCTTCGGATTGATGGCCGGCGTCGCGCTCGCGGCCCTCGGGTCGGGCGTCGCGTTCGCGCAGGACAGCGGCCAGCCGGGAGGGACCGGCTCGGGCCGGGGACAGGGCTCTTCCTCCGGCACGAGGCAGGGCGGCGCCGGTCCGAGCCAGAGTCCCGCCGGCGGGACGTCCGGCATGAGGCAGGGCGGTACCGGTCCGAGCCAGGGTCCCGCCGGCGGGACGTCCGGCATGAGGCAGGGCGGCGCCGGTCCGAGCCAGAGTCCCGCCGGCGGGACGGGCAGCTCCGGCGGCCAGGGCGCCAGGTCGGGGGCGTCGCAAGGCCAGAACATGTGCGAGTGCGCGTGCAGCACGCCGGGCGCGAAGCCCCGCGGCTCGTCCGGCTCGGGCAGCGGTAGCCCGGGCGGTGGAAGCCGCTCCGGCACGCCTGGCGGCGGCAGCAGCTCCGGCGCGCCCGGCGGCTCCGGCACGCCCGGCGGCCATCGCTGACAGCGGCGATGGTGAGCACGAAACGTGATCGGGAACAGGCGAACGAACAGGCGATCTTCCTCGCCGGAGCGCAGGGTCTCTTTTATGTGATCGCCGGGATCTGGCCGCTCGTCAACCTACGTACGTTCGAGGCGGTCACTGGCCCGAAGAGCGACCGTTGGCTGGCGAAGACGACAGGTCTGTTGATCGCGGTCATCGGCACGACGCTCGTGATCTCCGCGCGGAGAAGCCGCATCCCGCTCGAGAACGAACGCCTGTGTCGGAGCGCCGGAGGAGCGCCAGCGCGGTGATGGGGACGCCGCGTGGCTGCCCATTGCGCTGCGTGTCACCGCCCGCCGTCATGCGGCAGAGCGCCCTTCTTCGCCCGCGCACCGCCCTGGCACAATGGTGCTGACCGGCCCGGCGGCGTATAGCCGCTCGCACCACCCATCCGCGTCTCGCCCAGCAAGATCCCGGCGATGCGTCATCTGTTCCCGTGTGGTGCGTCATCGCGTACAATCGATCCCACGATGAAATCTCCTGGCTTGTTCCGGTTGTTGGGATTGCTATTGGGCGCCGCAGCCGCTTGCGGCGGGGGCTCGAATCAGCCAATCGAGTCCGGGACCGGCGGCGCGGGCGGCAGCGAGCCCGATGGGTCCGGCGGAGCGAGCAGCGCGGGTGGAGCGGACGCTCAGCCCGGCGCCGGCGGCGCGGGCGGCCAGGCCGAGGCCACCTGGCCGACCGGTTGCGCAGAGCAGCCGGCGTCCATCCGGACCGAGGGCACACTCGTCGAGCTCGCATTCGAGCTCGTCCTCGGCGGTGAGCCGTTCCTGTTCGGCGAGCCGAACGTCGCGCCGGACGGCAGCACGGTCACGCCGCTCAACGTTCGCTTCTACGTCTCGCACGCGGCGCTGATCGGGGCGGACGGCGACCTCGTGCCCGTCGATATCGTCGGCCCGGACGGCGCCCCCACCCCTTACGGGGTCCACTTCTACAACGCCGAGGACCCGGGCTCGGCCGCGCTCCGGCTGCGCGCTCCGGCTGGCAGCTACGAAGGCGTCAGCTTCATCTGGGGCTTGCACCAGGCCTGCAACAGCTCCCGGCCCGAGACGAGCGTCGCGCCTCTGGCGGAAGCCTCCCAGATGACGTGGCCGCACACCGGCCACCTCTTCCTGCGCTACGAGGGCAACGTGGCTCCGCCGGACGAGGGGGATCCCGTCGATCCCGAGGGAGAGACGGCCGCGGTTCCGCCGGCGGTCCACATGGGAGGCAACCTGGTCGAGGATCTCGCGCCCAGGGTCGAGGTACGAGGCGCGCTGTCCGTGCCCGCGAGCGGCTCGACGGGCAAGGTCGTCCGGATCGTCATGGACGAGGTCTTCGCGGGCGCCACGGCGGACGTCGACATGACCGGGTTCGTCCCGCCGCCCGGGCCCGTGGGAGACGAGCTCCTCGCGGGTGAGCGCCTGCGGCGCGGCCTCCCCGATCGGACGGTGTTCACCTTCGGTCCGTGACGCCGCGCTCCAACCGTGGCGGGGCCATCGGCCTGGCGGCGCTGCTCCTCGCGGGCGGATGCGGCGACGACGGGCCGGCGGCCCCTGGACCTTTGCCGCCGCTCGTCACGGACGCCATCCCCGCCGGCTTTCCCGCGCGCACCGCGGCGGCCAGAGCGCCGACCGAAAACGCGCTCACCGAGGCGAGGGCCCAGCTCGGCAAGAGGCTCTTCTTCGACAAGCGCCTCTCTCGCACCGGCGAGATCGCGTGCGCGAGCTGCCACCGACAGGAGTACGCCTTCGCCGATCCGGTCCCCGTCTCCCAGGGGGTCGACGGCCGCCTGGGACAGCGGAACGCGCCCGCGCTGGTGAACCTCGCCTGGGGCGAGAGCTTCTTCTGGGATGGCCGCGCGGCCACCCTGGAAGAGCAGACCGGGAAGCCCATCGAGAACCCCGACGAGATGGATCTACCGCTCGCCGAGGCCGTCGCTCGTGTCGCCGGCGATGACGTCTATGTGAAGGCGTTCATGGATGCCTATGGCGGGCCTCCCGGCGAGGAGTCCTTGCGCAAGGCCCTCGCCAGCTTCGTCCGTTCGATCGTCAGCGCCGACAGCCCTTACGACCGCCACCGGCGCGGGGACGACACGAGCTTCGGAGACGCCGAGCGCCGCGGCCAGGCGCTGTTCCTGACCGAGCGGGCTGGCTGCTTCCATTGCCACCCGTCCGGAATGCTCACCAACGAAGGCTTCTTCAACAACGGCACTTACCTCGAGGGCGGCGACGTCGGGCGGCAGAGGATCACCGGACGCACGGGAGACCTTGGCAAATTCAAGGTGCCCGGTCTGCGGAACATCGCGGCGAGCGCCCCCTATATGCACGACGGATCGCTGGCGACGCTGGAGGAGGTGGTCGACCATTACGATCGCGGCGGGCTGGGCCATTTCTCGACGGATCCGCAGATCGACGAGCTGCGGCTCTCTCCGGACGAGAAGGCCGATCTGGTGGCGTTCCTGCGGTCGCTGACCGATACTGCCTTCCTCGACGATCCGCGGTACCGCCCCTGAGCGGCAAGCCCAGGATCTGCGTGGACCGCCATGATCACGCAGCTCCGGAAGAGCTTCAAGCGTCGCGCCGCCCGTCTCTCCGCGGACGCTCAGGGCAGCCATCGCGCGACGTCGACGATCTCCCGGGCCACCGCGACGACGCCTTGCGGTCCAGCGACGCGGGCGAACAACGGCGCCAGGTGCCCGAGGTCGTCCTTCGTCCAGTCGTCGAGGAGATCGGGCCGCGGCTTCCAGCCGAGCTCGTTCAGGAGTCTCTGGCAGAGGCGGCGCGCGTGCGGCTCGGTCATCCAGGCGGCCAGCGGGACCAGCGCGAAGAGCGCCTCGCCCTCGTCGCTCGGCTGTTCCAGAGCGCGCTCGACCAGATCGCGCGCAATCGCCGGCGCGTGGTCCGGCGAGGCCCCGGCGATCGCGACCAGGGCTGGCCAGTTGGCGCCGATCTCGCGTGACATGTCGAGGACCGCATCCGCCCCGAGAGCCCGGGTCCACGCAGCGGCGTTCCGCGCGAAGAGCAGGCGCGCGCCGTCGCTCGCCCGCAGATCGCCCGACAGCTGGGCCCAGGCGGGCTCGCGGACCGCGGCGGGCAGGTGCGCGAGCAGCGAGGATCGCACCTCGACCCGGTCCGACGGCTGGGGCAGCGTTTCCACCAGCGCGAGCCCGTCCTCCACGCGCCCCAGATCGCAGAGGCGCGCGGCGACGGCCGTCACCACCGGGCACCGGAAGCTTGCCGCAGCCGCGCACGCCTGGACCAGCGCGGACGCGGCGCCGGCAGGTGCGTGCGGCGCGAGCGCGCAGACGCTCCAGCACGCGTCCGGCGGAAGCCAGTCGCCCGAGAGCAGCGACAGCGCGAGCCCCAGCGCCTCCGACGCGCCCGCTTCCCGCTCCTCCGCGGGCAGGCCCGAAGCGAGGCGAGCGAGGACCATGTGCCGCTCCGAGGGGGGCAGCGCCTCGGACCATGCCCAGAGCCCGCGCACCGCCGCGGGAGACCATCGCGCGGCGGCCTCCGAGAGCAGCGGCAGCTCGTTGCTCCTCTCGTCGGCCGGGACCTCGGCGAACGCCTCGCGACCGAGGTCGCGCGCCTCGTCCTCGGGCAGCAGCGCCGCCAGAGACACGCGCGCGAGGCGGCTCTCTCTGGTCGGCTCGCGACCAAGCCGCGCCGCCGCCTCGCGCGCGGCCGTCACGCGCGCCTGCCCGTCGAGCGCCCACGCCACGGCGGCGAGCGCGCCCCCGCCGGCGTGCTCCTCGCTGGCGGCCTCGAGCGCCCAGCCGAGCACGACGGCGCGCTCGGCGTCGGGCAGCTCGTGCGCCAGCCGGATCAGGGCACCGGCGCGCTCCGCGGCGTCGGCGATCGGCCGCCCGGCCTCGAGGACGTCCTCGCCGACGCGCGGCATCTCGATGTCTGGTCCGGCGGAGCCCTCGCCTCCCTCGGCCCCTTCCTCTTCCTCCTCGTCCTCCTGCGCCGCCTGCGCAGCCAGCACACGCCGCGTCTCCTCGAAGCCAAGGATCGTCCGCACCGAGCTCGTCACGAGCAGGCAGCGGACCCGCGCGGCCAGCACCGCCACGACATCGCCTCCAGCCGCGGCATCGACCAGAAGGCGCGCCGCGCACGCCGCCGTCGCGTCCACGTCGGCGATGAACCCGGACGAGCCATCCGGGCGTGTCCGCCACACGTCGAGCCACGCCCTCGAGGCCAGCTCGATCCGCTCTGCGAGGCTCGCGCCGACCCGCTCCAGGTGAGCGCGCCAGTTCCGGCATACGTAGTCGGAGACCGTACCCGACGCGAACGCGCGCTTCCCGTGGTCGGCGAACCGGCGATCGACCACCGCACGCTCATGCGGCGCGAGCCGCCCTTCGATGGCCTCCGCCCAGGCCGGGTGACGGAGCGCGAGGCCCGACTCTCCGGCGGCGACCAGCGGTCCGCTCAGCTCGTTCCAGGCGCCGCCGCTCACCGTCGAGATCGCGAGGAGCTCCTCCTCCTCGATCGGCGCGAGCGCGCCTGCAAGCCATGGCAATACGGGGCGGATCGTGCCGCCGGCGCAGAGATCCAGGACGCCCGGAGCTCCGGCGGAAACGCTCGCAAGCGCCGGCGCCACAGCCGCAGGATCCTGCGCGAAGGCCTCAATGAGCGCGTCCACGAGAAGCGGCTCCCCGCCGCTCACCCGTGCGACGTCGTCCTTCACGCTGGCCGGCAGATCGCCAAGCCTCCGCCCGATCGCCTCCGCGACGTCGTCGACCGCGATCGGCGGCAGCGCGACCACCTCCGTCCCCTCCCGGAGCCCTCCCAGCGCCTCGATCGAGCGCGCCGACAGCACGGCGCGCACGCCGGGGCCGAGGTCTCGCAGGAATCGCTGCGCTGCATCGAGGGTCCAGGAGGCGCCCTCGTCGAACCCGTCGAGAATCACGACGAGCGGCCTGCTTCCGGGCGGGCGGCCCTCCTCGATCATGATCGCGAGGTCGCGCCGCATCTCCTCGACCCCGTGCGCCCGTTCGCCGATGCGCCGCGGCGTCCTAAGGAACAGAGCCACGCGAGCATAGAGGAGGTTCAGCGCCGTGGACTCCAGCGCCGTACCGAACCGGCGGCTCACGGGGACGAACGCTACCTCGTGCCGGCCCGCGCGGGCCAGCTCCAGCGCCCACGCGCCCAGCAGCATCGACTTGCCGCGCCCGCTCGGCCCGAGCAGCGCCACGCGCGCACCGCCATGCTCCAGCCACGCTTCGAGGCCCGCCACGGCGCCAGCGCGCGCTCTCCCGCCGAGGGGGGCGCTGCGGCAGCGCTCGACCTCGCGCCAGAAGTCGAGGACGCCGCGCTCCGCCGCCGCCGGGCCAGCGGCCGGCGCGTCCGGTGCTCGCGAAGGAGTGCTCATGTGCCTGCGAAGGGCGGCGTGCTCGATGGAGCGGTCCTGAACGGCATGGAGCGTCCCTTGTGCCAGACATTGCCGTTCCACGCCTTGCCGTCCGAGCCGATGACACCGTTCTTCTTGCCCGTGCCCCCGTTGTTCGCCGGGTGAAGGCCGAGCTCACGCATGACCTGCGCGCAGAACTTGCACGGATCCATGAGCAGACCGTCCTTGTCCGTCTTGGTCGTCATCTTGCCCTCCTTCACCTGTTTCTGCATCTCCTTCCTGATCTCGGTGTCTTCGGCCGCGGGGTCTTTCAATGTCTTGCCGTTCTTCTGGCGGTCCTGCCGGATGTCTTTCGCCAGGTTGTTCAGCGCCTCGATCTCGGCACACTGTCCGGCGCTCGATGGCTTCGGCCCCGCCACCTGGCCGTCGTCGAACTTCTTGTGGGCATTGTCGACCGCGGTCTGGAGCGCGGGGTCGAGCGGCCCCCCGAACGCGCTCGATCCGCGGTGCCTCTTGCCGCCGGCGGTCTCGATCTCGCTCGAGGCCTTGGCCATGAGCCCGTCCGGATCGATGAGCCGCGTCGGCTGGTTCTCCGCGTAGGCGAATCCATTGAGACCGCCGAAGATCCCGATCGGATCCGCGCTGATATAGCGACCCGCCTCGGGATCGTAATAGCGGTTGCGGTTGTAGCAGAGGCCGATCTCATCGTCCCAGTACTGCCCACGAAAGCGGATCGGCGTCGACACCGGCGCCAACGCGCTGCGCGCGGGCTCGACCTTTCCCCAGGCGCTCCGCCGCAGCTCGCACGCGACGGCGCCGTCGGGGCCGACGAGCCGCTCCGGCGTACCGATCTCGTCGTTCAGGTAATGATACCATTCGCCCTCCCCGGCGCGCTGCGCCCACGGCGCGCCGGCCTCGAAGACGTAGGTGCGTGCCTCTACGCTGGGGGCAGCCGCGTCGCCCGTGACCTGCCAAATTTCATGCACGAGCTCGGCGCCATCCCAGACGAACCTCGTCGCGCTCTCCGGCCGCAGCTCCCCGGTCGAGAGCCGCCGGGAGATCCGCTTGGCGACGCGCCGGGCATCCGGATCGTACGAGAACTCGACGACGGTGCCGTCGGCGCGCTCGACCGACTGCAAGAGCCCACGCGCGTCCCAGGCATATCGGGTGACCTCGAGCGCTCCGGCGGAGGTCCTGGCCCGCGTCTCCTTGAGGCGCGCGTCGTCGTCCCAGAGGAGCTCTGTGTCTCCCTTCCTGAGCAAGCGATTTCCAGGACCGTACGAGCGGTCCTTCTTGCCAGCGGCGACGTCGAACACGTTCCCGCAGGCGTCGTAGCGAAAGAGCTCGGCGCGCTCGTGCTCCGGGACGTTCGCCAGGATCTGGCTCGCAGGGTCGTACTCGAAGCGGCGCGTGCCGTACGCCTGGTCCCACGCCTCGACGAGCTCCGACGCAGGCGAGTATCGGTACGCCTGGTGCACCGTCACCGACGCCGGGGCCGGGCCCACCCATTCTGGTTCGTTCGGCCCGACGTGGACGCGGCTCGACGGCGAGCAGACGCGCCGCTCGACGAGGCGATCCATCACGTCCCACACGCTCTCGATCCGGCCGCCTCGCGGCAGGGCGCGGCAAACCTCACGCCCCGCGGCGTCGTACGCGATCCGGATCTCGTCTCTTCCGTCGAGGATCACCCTCTCGGCGAGCCCGCCGACGTTGCGAATCCACCTGGCGGAGTGACCGAGCGACGTGGTGCGTTCGACGACGTCACCCATCAGATCGAAGGTGCGCCGGATGGTCGCGGCCTCGCCGCCCACGATCTGGGTCTCCGACACGACCCAGCCGACGGCGTTGCGCTCATAGGTGAACGAGCCAGCGGGGCTGTCAGCGGCGATCAGGTCGCCGCGGGCGTCGTAAGTGAACCTCTCGACGCTGCCGTCGTCGAAGGTGCGCGCGATGAGCTGCCCGGCGAGGTCGTACGTGTACTCCGTCCTCTCGCCCGCAGCGTTCTGGAAGGAGATGATCCGGCCATTGTAATCGTACTTGGTTCGCGACACGCGCCCGTCGAACCCACGCTCGCTGGTCACCATCCCCGCGGTGTTGAGCTCGATCCTGTGGCGCTCCCCGAGCGCGTTCTGGATCTCGACAAGGCGCCCCTCACGGTTGTACCGGAACCGCGTGCTCTCTCCGTTCGGCTTGTGCACCTCGCAGAGCTTGTGGAAGCCGCCTCGCACGAACCGGGTCACCTGCTGGTTCGGCTGGAGGACCGCGGTGCAGTCCCCCATACCGTCGTATTCGTAGCGGGTCGTCCCGCCGTCGGGCCGGTAGACGCCGGTGAGGTTGCCGCGGTTGTCATAGGTGTACGACAGCACCGCGCCGCTCGTATCCCGGATCGAGCGGCACCGACCCCAGTAATCATAGGCCAGCTGCGTCTTGCCCCCGAGCGCGTCGGTCTTCTCGACCATGTTTCCGAGATCGTCATAGAGGTACGTCGTGCGGCCGCCGTTCGGCGCCACCGTCTCGATAAGCCGCCCGCGCCCGTCCTGGCGCACCTGGAACACCGCGCCGAGGGGGTCGGTCCAGATGAGCCCGTCGGGCGTCCGCCCGATCTCGGTGACGCCGCCCGCCGGATCGATCGCTCGGCGGACATGCCCGTCCGGATCGCGCTCGATCTTCGTCATTCGACCGAGCGGATCGGTGATGGAGAGCTCGCGGCCGAGGCGATCCCGCTGCCAGACGGTCATGGCGCCGACCGGATCGATGAACGTCCGGAGGTGCCCGTGCTCGTCGTACGTCCGGCTGAACACGGCCCCGGCGCTCACGGCCTTGTCGAGCTTGCCGAAGCGGTTCCCGAAGTAGCGATGAACCGCGATCGAGTCCGCGACTTCGACGTATCCGTCCTCTCCGAACTCCAGCTTGCAGTGGTAGATGCCTCTGGCGACCGTCTTCCCGTCGGCCAGGTGCGTCGGGACGTCCTCCGCCAGGCTGCGGTCGGGCCCATCGTCGTAAGCGCCCCACGTCTCGACGCAGCGGCGCCGATCGTCGTAGCGGAATGAGAACGTGAGCCCGGTGGGGCTCGTATGGGAGGTGAGGACGTGTTCCTGGTACGTGTAGCGCGTCGTGTATCCGTCGGCGTCGGTCGCGGACGAGAGATCGCCGGCCGCGTCGTAGCTGTACTGCGCGAGAGGCACCCAGACACCGCGCTCCCGCGCGTTCTTGATCTCGAAGGCGCCGATGCGCCCGTCGGGCGTCCGCCGGACCCGGACGATCCGTCCGACGCTGTCGGTGATCTCGGCGAGCACGCCGTCCCGGTACGAGAGCCTGATCTCGTTGTTGTATCGGTCCTTGATCGCGGTCAGCCGGTATCGCTTCCCCGTCGCTTCGGCGAACACGTACCAGCGGTCGTCGCCGGTATCGAGGACGAAGCCGCGCTCCTCCCGCGCGAGGACCCAGCCGTGGGGGCCCGGCGCGCCGGCGCCCACGGGCATCGCCTCGACATCGACCGGCCCATCGTCGGTCCAGACACGGATGATGCGCTGCCGCACCTCGATCTCCCACGCCAGCGAGTGGCTCCACCCGAACCCCAGCCCGACGTCGCGCTCGAACGCCGCCGTGGTGTACGACCGCACGATCGACAGCGGCAGCGGTCCCGGAAGCTCGACGTCGACGGCGGGAATCGTGAACACCCGGCCCGTCACCACGTCGACGGGGTCGCCCTTCGCAGCCATTCCCGATTTCTTGCCGCCATGGTGGTTCGGGCAGCCGGCGCCGTCGCCGCCTGCACTGCCACACGCGGACTTCCCGCCGCCGCTGGCGTCCTTGCCACCGTTGGATCCATTGCCGCCCTGTTTACCGCCAGAGCCGTTTCCTCCAGCGCCACCGCCCCCGCCACCGGCCCCGCCCCCTCCCATGATGAAGACGCCCGGGTTCATTCCAGGGATGGCGGGGATGTTCGGTACAGGCGCAGTGCGGGCCATGGTCGTCTCCCGGGTCTCGTGCGGTCTTGCCGCCGTGTGATCCAGACGAGCGTACACCGCCTGGCCCCCGGATGCACCCACGTGAGCCGCGGGCGGGGTGGCCAGCTCACCCGTGCTTGGAGCGTCGCTCGATCGTGGACACCGCGGTCAGGCGCAGGCGGCGCTCGAGCCGAGGCTCGCGATCATGCGCGCGAATCCGATGCTCGTCCGAGCACGACGCTCGTATTGATGCCGCCAAAGCCGAACGAATTGCTCAGGGCGACGCCGATGTCCGCCGCCTCGCTGGCCCGACCGACCAGCCTGCAAGGAGTCTCGAGGGGGTCGTCCAGGTTGAAGTTGCCGTGCACGAAACCAGCTCGCATCTGCACGAGCGTGGCCACGGCTTCAACGACCCCCGCGGCCCAGAGGCAGTGACCCGTCACGACCTTCGTCGAGTTCACCGGGACCTCCGCGCACCGCTCGCCGAGCACCTCCGCGATCGCCCGAAGCTCGACCTCGTCGCCCAGCGGCGTTCCGGTGCCGTGCGCGTTCACGTAGCTCACGTGGCTCGCGCTCGCACCTGCGTCGGCGAGCGCGCGGCGCATGGCGCCGACTTCGCCGTCAACGGACGGGCTCGAGCCGCTCTTCGCGTCGAGGACGATGCCGCCCCCGAGCACGCATCCGAGCGGCTCCGCACCCCTGGCACGAGCGGACGCAGCGCTCTCCAGCAACAGCGCGGCGCTCGCCTGGCCAGGGATGAGCCCCCCGTGGCGGCGATCGAACGGCCTGCAAGCTCGGTGCGGGGCGTCGAGGAAGAACTCGCCGCCGAGCGCGCCGATGCTGACGAGCGTCTGCATTTGAAAGAGCGACAGCTCGGCGAGCGCGCCGACGACGAGGCACGCATCGGCCTGGCCGCCGCAGACGAGGCGCGCGCCGTGAATGATCGCGACGTTTCCGGACGCCGACGCCCCGGCCACGCACATCCCCTCGCCGCGGATGTCGAACGCCTCGCTGACGCACCCAAGGACGTCGGTGTCAAGAATGCGGAGCGCCGCGCTCGGGCTCACGTAGGCGGGTTCTTGTCGGAAGGCCGGCAGCGCCTCCTGCTCGAATGCGTGCGTGAGGTTCTGCCCTCCGACGACGATGCCGATCCGCTCGCCGGAGAGCGCCGCGCCGGCCGGCCACAACGCCTCCGACGCCGCGAGGAGCGCGGCTTGTACGGCAAGAGGAGCTCGAGCGCCGAGCTTGCGCAGGCGCGGGTGAAGTTCGCCGGTCCGGCCTTGACCGCCGAACGCGACCTGAAGAACAGCCTCCGGCACCGGAGCCTCGATGTAGCCCGCGCGGGTCGAAACCGCGGGCGACGTGACCGTGAACGGCCGTGCCCCCTCGCGGAGCGCGCGCTCGAACGACGCGACCCCTGACCCAAAGGGGCCCACGATGCCCATGCCCGTGACAAGCACGCCTTTCATGCGAGCTCCGCTTCTCCTCGGGGCGTCGCCGTCAAGCGCTGAGCTTGCGATACAGGACGTCGACGAGCCCGCCGATGTTCTTCGCCTCGGCGAGCTCGCTGCCCGGCACCTTGATCCGCAGCGCCGCCATGGCCCCCACGACGATCTCCGCGCGATCGACGGAGTTGGCCCCGAGCTCCGAGAGACTCCTCTCCGGGCGCAGCAAGGTCGCATCCACCTCCGGAAGGACCATCACGATGTTTTCACGCACGATCGACAACACTTCATCACGCGTCATGACTCAACCTCCTCCTGGGCGCCCCTCATGCAGCGTCGCTGCATGAGCTTCATTTCCAACCGATGAGAGTTCAGCCGGCTGCCGGTCGGCCCCCCCCCGCGGCGAGCGGACCGACCGGGCTCGTGCCGGAACGAAAGCCTTGAGCCACGATGAGGCCGGTGAGCACCGTGGTCAGCAGCAAAATCAAGAACACGTCGCGAAACCCGTCGACCTGCGCCTGCAGCGGCGCTCGCAGCGGGCCCTCGCCCGAGGCCATGTCGACGTGCGACATGACACGCCACGACCAGAGCCCGGTGACCGTCGCGACGCCCACGGTCTGGCCCAAGAGCCGCGCCACCGACAAGAGCCCCGCCCCGATGCCCGTGCGCGCCGTCTGGATCGACGACATGATGGTCGCGCTGTTCGGTGTTTGGAAGAGCCCCACGCCGACCGCCAGGACAAGGAACTTCAGCGCATACTCGACCTTGCCTGTCTCTTGGGAGAGCGTGCTGATCGCGTAGAAGCCCACCGCCGTGATCAGCAGTCCGCCGAGGATGAGGCGGCGCGCGCCGAAGCGATCGC
Source organism: Sorangium sp. So ce693 (assembly GCF_051521375.1). Taxonomy (NCBI): domain Bacteria; kingdom Pseudomonadati; phylum Myxococcota; order Polyangiales; family Polyangiaceae; genus Sorangium; species Sorangium sp. So ce693. The sequence goes on along the minus strand of NZ_CP150347.1, from coordinate 4,906,218 downwards.
TCAGACCTCCCGCGAGCGGGGCAACCACGGTGAGCGCGATCGGGGTCACGGCGAGGAGCAGCCCCGTGGTTCGAACGCTGAGGGCGAGCACGTTCTGCAGATAGAAGGGCATCAAAACCAGGGTCCCGCCGAGAGCGATCGAATTCAGCACCGCCCCCGCCAGGTTCGTGCTGAAAAGCGCGTTCCTGAAAATCCGCAGATCGAGGAGGGGCGTCTTGACCTTGAGCTCGACGACGACAAAAGCGATGAACGAGCCCACGCTGACCGCCCAGAGCGCCGCCGCGCCCTCGGGACCCATCCCCGAACGCTCGCCCCCGGTGATCGCGATCACCAGGCTTGAGATCCCGAGAAAGAGCGCGGTGGCGCCCAGAAGATCGAACGACTCGTGCGCGGCCGGACGCGTCGACGGAATATCGCGCAGAGCGCGCACCGCCGCGAACAGGCCGATGGGGACGTTGATCAGGAAGATCCAATTCCAGCCCAGCGAGGAGACCAGAACGCCACCGAGCCCCGGCCCCAGAATGAGCCCCAGGGAGACGGTCGCGCCCATCATGCCGAACGCCTTCCCGCGCTCGGCCGGCGCGACGAGCTCGGTCACCAAGGCGGGCCCGAGCGCCAGCAGGATGGCGCTTCCGACGCCCTGGACCGCGCGTCCCAGGAGCAGCCACCCGGCGTTCCAGGGGACCGCGCAGACCGCGGAGCCCGCGGTGAAGATAACGATACCAGCGATGTACAACCGCTTCTTGCCGAAGATGTCGCCGAGACGGCCCATCGCGAGCACGAGCCCGCTCGTGACGACCAGGTACGAGAGTACGATCCACTGCAGGACCACAAACGAGCCGTGCAAGGCTTCCCCGATCGAGGGGAGCGCAACGTTGACGATGCTGCTGTCGAGCATCGACATGAAGATGCATACCAGCACCACCACCATTGCCCGGCTCAGTCCGCCCTTGACAACTTGATCGTTTTTTGCGTTTTCCATGATCTCACCCAGCCAGATAAGCGGCGTCCGCGACCGAGTCAAGAAATACCGGTTTCAGAGCCGCGCCTCCTCCCGCTCATCGCGCTGCGCGCGCCGCATATGGTCTTCTGCGCCGCGCATCAACAGCACAGCGATGGAATCGACGTGTCGCGATCGCCAGCTCTCGTAAGGGGTGCTCCTGACCCATTCATTGAAGGCGGCCATCGCCGGTCCGCACTGCACCTGATAATCCGTCTTTTGCTCCGCGCTGCCCCGCAGCGCCAGGCGCGTCGAGTGCACGAAATACCAGCGGAAAATGGCCGCCATTTTGGCCTTCGGGCTTCGCTCCATCTCCCGAAGACGCGCCGGGTTCGACCTTTCGAAATAGCTCCGCGTTTCGTCCCATACCTCCGCGAAGCTCCGGCATAGATAACGCTCCTCAATCCGCCGGCGGACCTGCGGGTCGATCTCGTCCAAAGACGAGTGGCGGCGATACAGCTCGTAGAGCTCATTGGCCCGAGGCGCGAAGAGAAGGCCTCGACCGACCACCTGCACGCGAGCTCCCAGCTCGAACATATCACCGGCGGGCGCGTAGGCGGTGTCGCCGAGGGCTACCCGCTGGAGCAGATCTTTGACCGCGTCGCTCGTCCCCGCCTCGACCGTGCACTGATTGATCGAGCCGGTGAGCACGAAGTCTGCGCCCATCAGGAAGGCGGCCGCGGCGGACTCGGGGGCCCCGATTCCCCCCGCCGCCCCGACGCGTACGCTCTTCGCGTAGCCTTGCGCCCTGCACACGCGATCGCGCAGCCGAAGAATGCATGGCAGGAGCACGATCAGGACACCTCGATCGGTGTGCCCGCCGGAGTCGGCCTCCACGCAAATGTCGCTCGCGACGGGCGCGCGCAGCGCGACCTCTGCCTCTTCTGCGCTGAGCCGCCCCGCAGCGCGCAGCCGCTCGACGACCGCCGGGGGAGCGGGACGTAGGAACGACTCGGCGATCTCCGCGCGCGAGACCTTCGCGATCAGACGGCGGCGCACAGCCGGCTCGCCGTCAGCCCCCCAGCGTGCCCCTTTGAATCGATACCACACCACACCGTCGCTGATCTGCGTGAACGCGGCCGCCTCGACGTTGACCACGTTGGCCTTCAAGAGCAGCTCTACGGTGGCCATTTCCAGCCTGGGGTCATCAAGGTTCGCGAGGAGATTTGCGCCGAACGCCCGCGTCGGACCGAGCTCTCCCTGGATCCTGTCGAGCTCCCGTTCAATCTGCGCGAGCGGCATTCCCCCCGTCCCGAGGAAGCTCAAGAGGTTCGCCCGCCCCATGCGAATGACGAGATCACTCGAAGCGATGCCCTTGTACATCGCCCCTGCCACATAGGCGAGGTCGACCCCGTAATCCTTACGAAATTCAGCGCTCCCAAGCATCAGGCGCGGGCTCCAATCTCGTCCGGCCGCGCGCGCGACGTCCCGCCGTGCACCGCCGCGTCGATACGCGTGATCGCCTCGCTGAGCATCTCCCGAGCGCCGCCGAACGGCGTCATGATCGGCACCACAGTCGCCTCCGTGTGGCCCGGCAGGATGTTCTTGACGAAGGTGGCCAAGGTCCCAGACGGGCTCAGATCGACGTACACGTAACGTTCCGGGTGCTCGAGCTTCTCTATCGTATCGGCGAAGCGCACCGGCGTCCGGATCACCTGCCAGATATGCCGGTGATCGAAGTGCGACACCGGGCCGGTGGTGGCGCAGGATATCAAGGCGACCCGGGGCGGCGCTGGCGGGGACGAGAGCTGCAGCGCTGGGCTGACACGCGCCAGCGGATCGAGCCACCGCGAGTGAAACCCGTACCGCACCGGCAAGCGGACCTGGAGGACGTTCCGCCCCCGCAGCTCCGCCTCGACCTGAGCAAGGGCACCGAGCGACCCCGCGACGACGAAGTGTCGCTCGAAATTGACCGAAACGAGCTCGCATCCGGCGAAGAGCCGGGGCTCGTCGTGGAACAGGCGCACGTCGCCGATGATGGCCGTCATTCCGGCTTCCGAGCAGCGCTCGACCACGAGCTCGGCTTGCCGGAGAACCGCCATGAACACGTCCTCGAACGGCGCCACGCCCGAGACCGCGGCCGCCGCGAACTCGCCCAGGCTGTAACCGATGAGCACGTCGGGCTCGACACCCCGCACGAGGAGCGCCTGGGCGAGCGCGAACTCCACGAGGACGATGGCCGGGTGCGTCTCCGAAATATGGTCGAACGGGTCGGCCCTGCTCCTCGACCTGTCGAACATGACCTCGATGAGCGAACGGCCCTTCACGCGCCGGAACAGCTCATCGCCGCGTAGGAGCCACGTCCGAAACGTCGAGTCCGCGTCGAAGAGCTCGCGCCCCATGTGATAGTGCTGCGAGCCTTGTCCGCCGAACATGAAGACGACGGGTCTGCCTCGGGCGTCCATGGGATCATCTCTCCGTGTGATTCTTTGCAAAGCTCACCGACAACAGATCTCGATCCGACCGACGGCGGCCGAGACGGGCCTGGTGCCCGCGCGACGTGAGCGAGGCGCGATCGTTCACTTCAAGATTCGCTTCAAGAGCGGCGTCAACACCGGTCGAGCAGCCACTTCGACCCACTCCGTCACGCCGCGCAACGCCATGTACCGGACGCTCTCGCTCCACCGAACGACCCCCGTGATCTGCTGCGTCAGCCCCGCGGCGATTCGGCCGTTCGCGTACGGGAGAGCGCGAAGGTTCGACACCACGGGGATCTTCAGCCTCGCGAACTGAAACGTCTCGACGAGCCTCCCGAACTCGGTCTTCGCCTCCTGCATGTAACGGGAGTGGAATGCGCCCCCGACCCGCAGGATGTGGTACACGGCACCGGCCTCCTCGAACACCTTCTTCGCCGCCTCGATCTCCGTCTTCGGCCCGGCGATCGCGAACTGCGAGGGCGAATTGAAGTTGGCCACATCGATGTTCACGATGTCGTTCTTGATGAACAGCTCGCGGATGTCATTCTCTCCGAACCCGACCACCGCGGCCATTCCACCGCCTTTTGACGCGCCCATGAGCGCGCCGCGCTTCTTGACCAGGCGCAGCCCGTCCTCGAAGCTGAATGCGCCAGCCGCGAGGAGCGCGTTGTATTCGCCCAGCGAGTGCCCCGCGCAATAGTCAGCGGGACCCGATCCGTCGCGAACCTTCTTCATGTAGGAGAGGGCGTTCACGACATAGATCGCGGGCTGCGTGTACTCGGTGTTGTCAAGCCTGCCGTCCCCGTCGCTCAGGCAGAGCTCTTCGATCGAGTAGCCAAGGACGTCGTTGGCGCGGGCGACGTACTCCGGGAACTCCGCGAAGAGCTCGCGGCCCATCCCACGCGACTGCGATCCTTGACCCGCAAAAATATAGGCCTTCATCAGGAGTACCTCGGTTCGGGGCGGTTCATCGGCCGGAGCGGCGTTCCCATGGAAACGTGCGAGCCTCGACGAAGTTGCGGATGTTCTCCTTCACGGTCGCCGAAGCGCCGAGCCGCGCCGTCTCTTCAACAGCGGCCTGCTCCATCGCCGTGTCGATGATCCACATCTTCCGAAAAAAACCCTTGAGCTCGCTCACCGTGTCGGCAGTGATTCGGTTCAGCCGTATGCGAATGACCCTCTCGAGCTCGTCCAGATCAGGGCCGAGGTAGTCGACGAGCTGCAGCCGGTGAGCCTCCTCAGCAGAGATGGACGCGGCGGTGAGCGTCATGCGAAACGCGGCCTGAAACCCGACGCGGCGAACCAGGTACGGGACGACGTTGGACGGAAGCAGCCCCCAGAGGGCCTCGGTCAAGGTGAAGGTGACCTTGGGAGTCGCGAGCACGAGATCGCTCGCGGCGACAAAGCCGACGCCGCCCGCCGTGACCGCCCCCGCGACGCGCGAGACGACGACTCGACGGGAGGTCGCCATCCGCTTGAGCGTGAGCATGTACTCTTCGGTCCTCTCGTGCATCGTCCGAAGGTCTACCTGATCGGCGAGCTTGGCCATCTCGTCGAAGTCCATACCGGAGCAGAAGATGTCCCCGTCGGCCTGGAGCACCACCATCCGGCAATCCGGAGCGGCCTCGGCCAGGTCGAGCGCCGCGTTCAACTCCCGGAGCAGAGCACGGTTGATCGCGTTTCTGTGCTCCGGTCGATGCAGCGTGATCCGCGCGGCGCCGCCGCTGTTCTCATAGCGAAGTGTCTCGAACGTCACGGCATTCACTCCTCAGTATCCGAATTCGAGCTCTACCCGAGCGCGGACCTCGGGCAATTTGAACGTGATCTCATGCATCTCGAGCTCGCGGCTCACGGCGCGAGGGAGCTCGTCGCGAAGCGCTTGCGTCATCGTCGCCTTCAGAAGCTTGAGCGATGTGACGGGCTTTGAAGCGAGATCCGCGGCGATGGTCAGGGCCTGCTGCAGCACGCGGTCGCGCTTGACGACCTGGAAGGGCACACCGCGGCGTCGCAGCTCCTCCCCGTGGAAGCCGTTGGCCGTCAGGAGCATCTCGTGCGCGAGCGCGGGCCCGAGCCGGTGCGGAAGAAGGCACGTCGCTCCGACGCCGGGCGTGAAGCCGTAGCGCATGAAGTTGGCGCTGTAGATCGACTCCTCGGCCAAGATCACGATGTCCGCGTACAAGCCGAAGACCAACCCGCCACCGAGGGCGTGGCCCGCCATCGCGGCGATCGTCGGGATCGGGCAATCGAGCAGCGCCCGATAGAAATGACCGACGGCGAAGGTGTAGTTGCCCTCGATGAGCTCGAGCAGCTCGCTCCGGCTGCCGCCGCAGCAGAAATGCCGTTCCAGTCCCGACACGACGACGCAGCGCACCTCCGGATGCCGGGCGACCTCGGCCAGCTTGTTCGTCAACTCTTCGATGAGGGCGCGCGAGAACATGTTCTTGCTTGCACGATCGCACAGCATCAAATGCGCGATGTGATCGGAGCGAAATTCGAGCAAAACGATGGGCTCCACCTGCTTCTCCCTCCGCGTCCCTAGGGGTTACCGTGCTGGGCGACGAGGACGTGCGCGTTGGTGCCGCCGAATCCGAACGAGCTGACGCCCGCGATCCGCCGCACCCCTGACGCCGGCCACGGCTCACACGCCGTGGGAACAGCGAACCGCCCGTCGGCCGAATCGAGGTGCGGGTTGAGCGTCCGCACGTGGAGATGCGGCGGGATCGTGCCGTGGTGGACCGCCAGCGCCGCCTTCATCAACCCCGCGATCCCGGCCGCGCCCTCGAGGTGCCCGATGTTCGTCTTCACCGATCCGATCCAGCACCGGGAATCCGGGGTTCGACGTCGATCGAGGACCTTCCGCAGCGCGTTGAACTCGATGGGATCTCCGAGCGGCGTGCCGCTGCCGTGCGCCTCCACGAATCCGACGTCCGAAGGTGTCACGCCGGCGTCCTCGAGCGCCTGCTCCACCACCGCCTGCTGCGCCGGGCCGTTCGGCGCGGTCAAACCGTTGCTGCGCCCGTCCTGGTTCACGGCCGAGCCGACCAACGTGGCGACGATGCGGTCATGGTCGCGGAGCGCGTCCGACAGACGTTTGAGCACCACCACCGCGCAGCCCTCGCCGCGCGCGAACCCGTCCGCCGCAGCATCAAAGGCCTTGCAGCGCCCGTCCGGCGCCAGCATTCCGGCCTGCGAGAGGGCGATGCTGACCTCCGGCGCGAGGATGAGGTTGGCGCCCCCCACGAGCGCGAGATCCGACTCCCCCGTGCGCAAGCTTTGACACGCGAGGTGGGCCGCCACGAGCGACGAGGAGCACGCCGTATCGACCGTCAGGCTCGGGCCGCGCAGGTCGAAGAAGTACGAGAGTCGATTGGCGGCAATGGCGAGAGATCCACCGGTTCCCGCGTACGGGCTGACGGAGAGCGCGTGCGTGAACAGGAGGCGCGCGTAATCGAAATTGCAGAGGCCGGCGAAGACGCCCGTTTTGCTGCCGGCCAGGCGCTGCGGCGACAGGCGCGCGGACTCCATGGCCTCCCATGCGACGGTCAAGAGAAAGCGTTGCTGAGGGTCCATCACCTCGGCTTCGATCCCCGCGATCCCGAAGAAGTCCGCGTCGAACCCGGTGACCTTGGAAAGAAAACCTCCGCGCCGGGAAATCATCTTTCCGGGCGTCCCCGGTCGAGCGTCGTAGTAACGGGCAACATCCCAACGCGAGCTCGGGATCTCCGACGTGCAGTCGCGGCCGGCGATCAGCGCTTCCCAGAACGCTCGCGGATTGTCGCTGCCGGGGAACCGGCACGCCATGCCGACGATGGCGATGGGCTCGTCCGATCCCACCGGGATGCCGCGGCGCGCGGGGATCTTGGCGAGGGCAGCCGGCGCGTCGACGGGCGCCGGGTGCTCGCTCGGCTTCGCGAGGTGCTCTGTCAGCAGGTAGTCAGTCATCTGCTTGACCGTCGGAAAGTCGAACGCGAGGGTCACCGGCAAGGTCTGGCCGATGTGAGCCGTGAGCATGTTGCGCAGCTCGACCGCCATGAGCGAATCCAGACCGAGCTCTTTCAGCGGGGTCGCGAGCGGCACCGCGCTCGACGTGGGCAACGACAGAACCTTGGCCACCTCCTGGCGCAGCGTGGACTCGATCTCCGACCTTTGCTCGGCGGGTGAGAGCGAAGCCAATCGCGCGATCGGCGACGATGCCGAAGAGGAAGGTGCCACGCGGCGCGGCGGCGCCCCGGTCTGGACGATCAGCGAGCGCCACAACGGCGGCACCTCGTCGGCCGCGGCGGCTTGCGCCGACACGGGCAGATCCAGCTTGAAGAGGCCGAGCTGGGGGTCGCTTCGAAGCCACGCGTCCTCCAGCAAGGCGAGGCCCTCCGCCGGGGTATGTGACCCGACGCCGAGACGCGCCAAACGCACGCGATCCGGCTGGCCGAGCGACGCCGCCATCCCCGCCCCGAGCCAGGCCCCCCAGTTCAAGCTGAGACCGCACAGTCCTTGGGTTCGGCGGTGGTGCGCGAGGCCGTCCAGAAAGCTGTTGGCCGCGGCGTAATTGCTCTGCCCGGCGGAGCCGAGCATCGCCGCCGCGGACGAGAACAGCACGAAAAAATCGAGCGAGAGGCCCCGCGTCGCTTCATGCAGATTCCACGCGCCCTGCGCCTTCGGCGTGAAGACCTGCGCGAAGCGTCGTCCGTTTTGCTGCATCAAGATCCCGTCTTCAAGAACACCCGCTGCGTGGATCACGCCCCGCAGCGACTCCCGTCCGAGCGACGACATCAGCGCTTCGACCTGCGCGCGGTCCGCGACGTCCGCCTGCGCCACCGTCACGCGCGCGCCCAGCGCACGCAGCTCTTCGACCTTGGCGAGCTGCGCGGGTGAGGGAGCCTTGCGCCCCACCAAGACGAGATGCGCGATCCCCTGTTTCTCAATCAACCAGCGCGCCACGAGCAGCCCGAGCCCGCCCAGTCCGCCGGTGATCAGCGCCGTCGCGTCGGGCCGCTTTGTCTCCAGGCCGGGCGCCCGAAGCACGATCTTTCCCACGTGGCGGGCCTGCGCCATGAAGCGAAAGGCCGCCTGCGCCTGCCTCATTTCGAAGCTCGTCACGGGGAGCGGACGCAGCCGACCGCCGGCGAACCCGGCCAGGATCTGGGTCAACATCTCCTGGATCCGCGCCGGCCCGGCCTCGAGCAGATCGAACGCGCGGTAGAGCACACCCGGATGCTTCGACGCAACGTCCGACACGCTCCGCACGTCGGTCTTGCCCATTTCCAGGAAACGCCCGCCCGGTGAGAGCAACGAGAGGCTTTTGTCCACATGATCACCGGCGAGCGCGTTCAACACCACGTCGACGCCGCCGGGCCGCTTCGTCCGGCTCCACGCTTCGGCGTAATCCAGCGACCGGGAGTCCGCGATCGTCTCGACGCCCATCGCCCGCAGCACCTCGTGCTTCGACGCGCTCGCGGTCGCCAGGACCTCCGCTCCCATCCACCGCGCGAGCTGCACGGCCGCCATCCCCACCCCTCCCGCAGCCGCGTGCACGAGGATACGCTCGCCCGCTCTCAGGTCCGCGAGCTCGCGGAGCGCGTACCACGCGGTCAAGAACACGGTGGGTATCGACGCCGCCTGCTCCCACGTCCACTCGGGCGGGCGCCGGATCACCTGGCGCGCGTCCACCATGACGTAGCGGCCGAAAGAACCCGGGACCAAGCCCATCACCGCGTCCCCCACGGCGACATGCTGCACGCCCTCGCCCACGGCCGCCACCACGCCCGCGCAGTCGCCGCCCAGGAGGCCCGCGTCGCCCGGGTACATTCCAAGCGCATTGAGCACGTCCCGGAAGTTGAGCCCGGCGGCTCGGACTTCGATCTCCACTTCACCCGGGCCCGGCGCTCGCCTCGAGGTCGGTGCCCATCGCAGACTCTCGAGCAAACCTCGCTTCGAGCTCTCCAGCCGGCAATTGGGCGTCTCCGGCGAGAATGTGTCGGGCTCGCGCGGCGCCTTCACCAGCCGAGCGACCCAGCGCTTGCCACTGCGCAGCGCCACCTGGTTCTCCGCGTCGCCGCTCACGACCTCGCGCCACAGCCCTCCGGCGAGCTCGTCCACATCGATCAGGCGGCACGACAGCTCTGGATGCTCCTGAAAGACCGCGCGCCCCAATCCCCACAGCGCCGACGACGCCATGTCCACGGCGTCCCCCGGCGCCACCGGTTGCGCGCCCTGCGTGACGCACAGGAGCCGCTTCACCCGCCCGCTTCGCACCAGCGCTTGCGTCAGCTCCAAAGCGCCCACGGCGCGACTCTCGGCGCGATCCGCCGGAGAGCCTTCCCCGTTCGCGCGCTCCCAGATCCGTACGACCCCTTCGAACGCGCCTCCCGCCTCGAGCTCGCGCTTCGCCTCCGGCCAGGTCGCGAATCGACCATCCCCTCCCCTCGCGCACAGCTCACGCACGAGCGGCTCCGCGGGCTCTTCGTGATCCGCCAGGATCAACCACCGGCCCCGCACCGGCGGGACCTCCACCTGCGGCGCAGACTCCACCCATTCAAGCCTGTAAATCGCCTGCTCCGTTGTGCTCGTGGACGCCCGTTGCAGGGCGTGTGACGGCGCTTGTTTGCACTGGAGCCCGGCGACCTCGGCCACCACGCTCCCCTCGTCGTCGAGGATCTGCACGTCTCCCGTCACGACCTCGCGGCGCGGGTCGCTCGTCAAGCGCGCGTGCACCCAGCCGCGCTCCGCCGCGTCGGTCCGCTGCGCGTACCCCGCCGCCCCGAACGGCAGATACAGCCGATCCTCGGCGGCTCCCCGCATCACGATCGACGCCAGTACCTGCAGCGCGGTGTCGAGGAGAACCGGATGGATTCCGTACTCCGGCGCCTGCTTCGCGCACCGCGTCGGTAGCCGCACGCGCGCGAGCATCTCGCCGGGCGCGGCCCACAGCGCTTCCATCCCACGAAACGACTCGCCGAGCCCCAGCCCCTGCCGCTCGAACGCCGCGTACGCCGCGTCCACGTCCTGCGGTTCGGCGCACCGCGCCCGCAACCCGGCGAGGTCCACCGGCGCCGCGCCTGCGCCGCCGAGCTCCGAGAGCACGCCCGAGACGTGCAGCGTCCACGCGCCGTCGCCGCTCGCCTTCCTGCTGTAGATCTTCACGCTTCGCCGGCCCTCGACCGGCTCCGCGACGACCACCTGCGCGTCTCGCCCCGCCTGATCATCCAGCACCAGCGGCGCAAGGACGAGCAGGTCATTGACCCGCACCTTGGCTCCCGTGACCTTCGCCCCGGCGGCCGACATCATCTCCAGGAGACCAGCCGCGGGGACCACCACCTTGCCGAGCACGCGATGGTCGGCGAGGTAGTGATCGTCACGCGGGCTGAGCCGGTTTTCGAACAACGCGCCTTCTCCGCCCAGAGCGACCTGCTCGCCGAGCAGCTCGTGCCCCGTTTCCTGGCCGCGGCGGCTTTGCGGCCTCGACTTGCTTTCGAACCAGTAGCGCGTCCTCTGAAATGTATAGGTCGGCAACCGCACGCGCCGGCGGGCATACGGCGCGTCGAATCGTTTCCAATCGACGCCCGCGCCACGCACAAACAGCTCGCCCAGGCTGCTCAGCATCGTCTCCCACTCGCCTCGCCCCTGGCACAGCGACGGCAGCCACGCGCACTCCGCCGCGTCCTCGATCCGCGCCGCCTCCGCGCCGAACCGCGCTGGATGCGGCCCGACCTCCAGAAACACGTCGATCCCCTTGGCGCGCAGCACCTCCACGCCTCGCTCGGCGGCGATGGCCTCTCCCACGGCGCGGCGCCAGGACTCTGCCCGCGCCGGCTCCAGCCTCGCCGTGAGCCCGGCCTCGTGAGGTAGGAAGAGGATCGATGGCGCCTTGAACGTCGCCTGCGCCGCCTTGTCGGAAGGCCCCGAGGTCGGCTCCGCCTGCGGCGACCGGCTCCGCTCGATGAGGAGCTGCAATCCCTCTTCCATCGTGAGCACGTCCGCCGCGCACGCCGCCGCGTACTCGCCAGCGCCGTGGCCCATGACCGCGTCAGGCATGGCGCCCCACGACCGCCACAGCTCGCAGAGCGCGAACTGAAGCGCGAAGAGCGCCGGCAGCGCATCCTCGGCTCCGTCGGGCGCGCCGCCGCTCGCGCCTTCGCCGAGCATCACCCCGAGCAGGCTCCGGCCCGCGATCCGCTTCATCTCCGCGTCGCAGCGATCGAGCGCCTGCCGGAACACGGGCTCTCTTTCGTAGAGCGACCGGCCCATTCCCGCGTAATGCGCACCTCCATCGGCGAAGAAAAAGCCGATCTTGGCCGGCTTGGACCGGTCGGCCCGACCGCGCGCGCACTCGGCCGCCGTCTCTCCTCGCGCGAACGCCTCGAGCCTCTCCTGGGCTTGCTGCTTCGTCCGGGCGACCACCGCCAGTCGCTCCGGGAGCCGGCTCCGCCCAGCGCCGGCGGTGTGCGCGATGTCTTCCAGCCGGTCCTCGGTCTCGGCGAGCTTTTGCGCGTACTTTCCGGCCAGCGCGCGGAGCGCCTCGGCGGTGTTCGCGCTCACCGGGATCACGTGGACCGGCCGCTCGACATCCGGCTTCGCCGACGCCGGCCGCGAAGGTGCCTCCTCAAGCACGACGTGAGCGTTGGTCCCGCTCATGCCGAACGAGCTCACGCCCGCCCGACGCGGCTTCGCGCCGCGCGGCCAGGCGAGCTCGCTCGTCGGAATCACGAAGGGGGTCCCCTCGAGCGACATCCGCGGATTGAGCGCGCGCAGGTGCAGATGGGCGGGGATACACTCGTGATGAAGCGCGAGGACGCTCTTCATCAACCCGGCGACTCCGGCGGCCGCCTCGAGGTGTCCGATGTTCGTCTTCACCGAGCCGAGCGCGCAGCTCGATCCATCCGCGCGGGCGGCGCCGAACACGCTGCTGAGGGCCTCTACCTCGATGGGGTCGCCGAGCGACGTGCCGGTGCCATGTGCCTCGATGTAGCCGATGTCGGACGGGGACAGCTTCGCCTGGGCGAGCGCCCGCCTGAGCAGCTGCTGCTGCGCGAGCATGTTCGGCGCAGTGAGCGCGGTCGAGCTGCCGTCTTGGTTGACGGCCGACCCTCGAATCAAACCCCAGATGCAATCTCCATCCCGCAGCGCGTCCGAGAGGCGCTTGAGCACGAGCACGCCGCACCCCTCACCGCGGACGAAGCCATTCGCGCGCGCGTCGAAGGTCTTGCAGCGCCCGTCGGGAGAGAGCGCCTTCAGCGGCACCAGAATGTCCATCGAACGCGGCGAGAGAATGAGGTTCACGCCGGCCGCCAGCGCCAGATCGCACTCTTGCGTTCGCAAGCTCTGACAGGCCAGGTGCGTGGCGACGAGCGACGACGAGCAGACGGTGTCGATCGCCACCGACGGTCCTTGGAAGCCGAAGACATACGACACGCGCCCGGCTGCGAAGCTGCTGGAGTTGCCCGTCCCGTTGTAAGCGTCCACGTCGGCCGGCGGCGCGGCGGTGAGGAGCTGGGCGTAGTCGGCGCTCGAAATGCCGACGAAGACTCCCGCGGGCGCACCGACGAGCCCGTCCGGGGCGTAGCCTGCATCCTCGAGCGCTTCCCAGGTCAGCTCGAGGAGCAGGCGCTGCTGCGGGTCGAGCTTCACGGCCTCGCGCGGCGCGATGTGGAAGAGCTCCGCGTCGAAGGCGTCGACCGAATCGAGGAGTCCCGCCCAGCGGACCTCCGGCGCCGCGCCCGCCGCCGCGTCGGGCCAGCGCGCGCGCGTCTCGCTGATCGCGTCGACGCGCCGGCTCAGGAGATCCCAGTAGGAAGAGAGCGTGTTGACCCCTCCTGGATACCGGCAGGCCATGCCCACGATGGCGATCGGCTCCGACCGGATCCGGTCGAGCATCTCCAGCCCATGCTGCGCCTTCATGAGCGCGATCTGCGCTCGATCGAGCTGCGAGAGTCCAGTCCCTGTGCCCTGGGTCATTTGAGATATTCCTCGATCGCCGACAGCGTTTTTTCGAGGAGGGCGTTCTTCTCCTCGTGCGAGAGGCTCAAGATGGGCGCGACGCTCATCGGAGCCGCCGGGTGTACGAGCACGTCGACCGGAACGTTCGTCTCGACGCGTGGGTCCCCGCTCGTCTCCGCCGCGAGCCGACCCGAGAGGTGCTCCGCCAGAGCGGTCACGTTGGAGTATGTCCAGATCAACGTGGCCGCGAGCTTCAGACCGAGACCGGTCTCGAGCCGATTGCGCAGCTCCAATCCCATGAGGGAATCGAGCCCCATGCCCCGGAAAGGCGCCGTCGGGTCGACCCTGGACGCATCCATCCGGAGGACAGTCCCCACCTGTTCTCGAAGGAAGCGCTCGACCAGCGCGCGGCGCTCCGAGGCGGACGCCTTGCTCAGCGCCTGCTGCATCGACTTGGCCGTCTTGCTCAATCCCCGGAGCTGGCCGGCCGCTTGGACCAGCTCGGAGAACAGGGACGAGGCGGCGACGTGCGGATGGCACTCGACCCACTGCCGCAAGTCGAGCGGTATGACGCCGAGCTGCACGCGGTCGCCGCCCAGCTCCTCGGCGAGGACGGCGATGCCCTCCTCGGGCGTCATACTTCGCATTCCCATGGTCGCCAGCCGCGCGCCTCGGTTGTCCTGCGCCGCCGCCAAACCGACCTCGGAGAACGCTCCCCAGTCGAGGCTCAACGCGGGGAGGCCGAGGGCGCGCCGATGATGAGCCAACGCGTCGAGGAATGCGTTGGCCGCGGCGTAATTGGCCTGTCCCGCGGCGCCGAGGAGCCCCGACGCCGAGGCGTAGAGGACGAAGAAATCGAGCGGTTGATCGCGCGTGAGCTCGTGCAGGTGCCACGCGCCCGCCACCTTGGGCGCGGTCACCTTCGCCAGTCGCTCGGCCGTCTGCCGCTCCAGGAGGGAGTCGTCGAGCACGCCGGCCGCGTGCACGACGCCGCGCAGCGGCGGCAGCTCCTTCGCGATTCGCTCCAGCACGCGCTCGACGTCGGAGCGCACCGAGACGTCCGCCGCCTCGACGACCACCTGGGCCCCGGAGGCCGTCATTCGCGCGACCGCCTCGATCTGCTCCGTGGTGTGCGCTCCGCGCCGACTCGTCAGCACCAGGTTGCGCGCCCCCTCGGACACCAACCACGCGGCCAGCGACAATCCGAGGCCGCCGAGCCCACCGACGACGAGGTACGTCGCGCCCTGGGCGATTCTCGTCGGGCCAAACGACGTCCCCGCGGACCGAAGCTTCGCCGCGGGCCCCACGCGCGCGACGAAGCGGCCCTCTTGACGAAGCGCGATCTCGTCCTCGCGATCGTCGACGAGCAGATGTCTCGCGAGCTCGTTCACCTCGTCCGGGAGCGGTCGCGGCGCCAGATCGAGCCGCGTGCAGGAGAGCTCCGGGTGCTCGGCCGCGATCGTTCGACCGAGCCCCCACAGCAGCGCGGGGCCGGGCGAGCTCGGGGTCGATGGCGCCCCAACCTGGTGCACGCCGCGCGTGACGATCCAGAGCCGCGGCGCGTCTCGCAAGGAGAGGCGCGAGAGCGCCTGTACGGCGTGGAGCAGGGCTCCGCAGTCGCGCTGCCCGACGCGCGCCAGCGAGGCGACGGTGATCTCATCGGGCGGCGGGCCGTCGAGGCTCCAGAGGTGCACGATGTCTCGACACGGCGAGGAGCCGAACAGATCCTCGAAGACCCGTGAGCCCTCCAGGGGGATCTCCGAAGCGCGTACGGACGTGGCCGATACCCCCTCCGCCCGCAGCGCGTTCGCGAGAGCATCCCCGACGCCGCCCTCGTCCGCGAGGATCACGACCCGGCCCGACCTGCCCGAGGCCGTGCGCTCGCGCTCCGGCAACGGCGCCGGATGAAAGCGGTGCTCAAGGCGGCGGATCTCCTCGCCCGCGACCGCGCCGCGCTCGAGCCGCTGGACGCGCAGCCCCTGCACGTCGACCAGCACGCCTCCGGACTCGTCCAGCAGAGACACGTCGCCCGTGAAGCTGCCCTTCGCCTCGTCGATCTCTCGGAGCCAAACGTGGCTCCATACGTTGCCCTCGAGCGGCCCCCGAACCCGCACGGACTTCACGCCTACCGGGACCATCGGCCCCGCCGTCGACGACCCCGACGCGGCCATCAACACCTGAAAGCAGCCGTCGAGGAAGTCGGGAGGGACGATGTAGCGCCTCGCCCCCGAGGTCCCGTCGCCCGCGAGCTGCATCTCGCCGAGCGCCTCCTTCTCTCCGACCCAGAGGCGTGCGATCCGTTGAAACGACGGCCCGTAAACGAGGCCTCGCTCCGAGAGCGCCCCGTAGTAGTCGCCGCCGCTCACGGCCGTGCGGCAGCGCGCGCGCACCTCGCGAGGCGGCTCCGGTGCGACCTTCTCCGGCTCGCCGAGCCGCAGTTTCCCCCGCGCGTGCCGCACCCACGACGAGCTCGCGTCCTCCCAGCTCGAGATCTGAAAGCCCATCGACCCCGGTTCGTCTTCCACGCAGGCGAGCTGAACGACCTTCGCCTCCTCCAGGAGAACGAGCGCGACGTCGAGCGAGAGATCCTCCACCACGTGAGCTCTTCCACCGAAGAGCTCTTTCGCCGCCGCGAGGGCCATCTCCACAAAGCCCGCGCCTGGGAAGATGATCGCGTCTTCGACCCGATGATCCTTGAGGTACGGCAACGCCTCGAGGCCGATGGCGCTCTCCCATACCGCGATCTTCTTCGGCGTCGAGAGCTCGATGCGCTCCCCGAGCAGCGGGTGCCCTCCGCGCTGCGGCCGTCGCTCCTTCGGCTTCTCCAACCAGTAGCGGTCGCGCTGGAACGCATAGGTCGGCACGGCCGTCCGCCTCGCGCCCGCAGCCGCGTAGACCTTCTCCCAATCGACCTCGACGCCGTGCACATGGAGCTGTGCGGCGGCCGTTCGAAAGCGCGAGGCGGCGTCCGCGTCGCGGTGGAGCGAACCGACAACGGCCTCGTGCCCCGCAAGCCCGAGCGGGGCGGCGAGGAGAGGATGAGCGCTCACCTCCAGGAGCACGGCGGCGTCGCGCTGCCCGAGCGCTTCGAGCGCCAGGTCCATCCGCACGGGCATACGCAGGTTGTCCGCCCAGTATCCGCCACCCAGCTCGGTGCCGATCGCCTGCTTGCCGAGCACAGTCGAGTAGAACGGCGTGCTCGCCTCGCGGGGCGCGAGATCGGCGAGCCCCTCACGGATAGCTCCCAGGATCGGGCCCATCTGCGGCGAGTGCGACGCATAGTCCACCGCGATGCGGCGGCAGAAGACGCTTCGATGCTCCAGCTCGACCAGCAGCGCCTCCAACCGGGAACGATCGCCCGCGACGACGGTCGACTCGCTCGTATTCACGACGGCCACCGACAGCCCTTCGTGTGTGGCCAGGAGGGCTTCCACCTCCTTCATCGGGAGGCCAACGCTGACCATCGCCCCGCTGCCGTCCAGCCGGCTCAAGAGGCGGCTCCGAACGCTGACGACGCGCGCGCCCTCCTCCAGCGACAGCGCGCCGGCCACGACGGCCGCGGCGACCTCTCCCTGGCTGTGCCCGACGACGGCGGCCGGCTCTACGCCGCAGGACTGCCACAACCGCGCGAGCGCGACGGCGACGGCAAACAAGACCGGTTGGACGATGGCCACCTTCTCCAGCGCGCTCCGCTGCGCATCGTCGTCTTGCTCCAGCAGCTCCAGCACCGAGAAGCCTGCGTGCTGACGTATCGCGGCGTCGCACGCGGCCAGCGCCTCACGAAACACCGGCTCGTCCAGCAACGTCCGGCACATGCCCGGGTACTGGCTCCCTTGGCCGGGGAAGATGAAGACGGCCCGGTCTCGGCGCGCCGTCGCGCGGATCGCGTCGGACGGCAGATCCCCTCGCGCCAAGGCGCGGAGCGCCTCCTTGGCCGACGGTGCGTCCGCCACCGAGACCGCGACGCGCTCCCGGAAGGCGGTTCGCGTCGCCGCGAGGCTATACGCGATATCCAGGAGCGAGCTGTCGTGGTCGTCCAGCCACGCCGCCAGGCGCTCCGCGTTGCCCCGCAGCGCCTCCTCCGTGTGACCCGACAACACCAGCGGGACCCGTGGCAATCTCAGCTTCGGCGGCGCCGCGCTCGGCGTGACCTCAGGCGCCCCTTCCAGAATGATGTGCGCGTTCGTCCCCGAGAACCCGAACGAGGACACACCGATGCGCCGCGGGTGCTCCCTCTGTTCCCACGGTATCGCGGTGGTCGCCACCTTCACCGGAGAGCGATCCCAAGCGATGTTCGGGTTCGGACGGTCGTTGAAGTGCAACGACGGCGGCACGCGGCGATGCTGCAGCGCGAGCACCGCTTTGATCATCCCCGCGATGCCCGCGGCCCCTTCGGTGTGCCCGATGTTCGTCTTCACCGACGTGAGCAGCAGGGGGCGGTCCGGCGAGCGCCCCTCTCCATAGACGCTCGCCAGCGCGTCGACCTCGATCGGATCGCCCAGGATCGTCCCCGTCCCGTGGCACTCCACGACGTCGATCGTGGCCGGCTCGATCTGCGCCTGCTTCAGCGCCCGGCGCAGCATCTGCTCCTGAGCGACGCCGCTGGGAGCGGTGAAACCGTTTGACGTCCCGTCTTGATTGACGACGCTGCTCCGGATCACGGCGAGGATCGGATCACCGTCCCGCTGCGCGTCCTCCAGGCGCTTCAGCACCACCATCCCGCAGCCTTCGCCCCGCACGTAGCCGTCGGCGTCGGCGGAGAACGCATGGCACCGCCCCGTCTTGGAGAGGGCTGTCAGGCGAGAGAAATAGACGTAGCCCTCCGGGGCGAGCAGGAGACTCACCCCTCCGGCCAGCGCCATGTCGCACTCCCCCGCCCGGAGTGCCTGCACGGCCAGGTGCACGGCCACGAGGGAGGACGAGCATGCCGTGTCGACCGGCATGTTGGGGCCGTGCAGGCCGAGCCAATACGAGAGTCGGCCCGCCATCGCGCTGTGGGTGGTGCCGAGGAGCGTGTACGGGTCAATCCGGTCCCTGTCACGGAGAGCGTCAATTTGGTACTCCGGCAGGGTCAAAATGCCGACGTAGACGCCTGTCGAGGAGCCGGCGACCCGCTTGGCGGTCATCCCTCCCCGCTCGAGCGCTTCCCACGCTGTCTCGAGGAGCAACCTCTCGCGCGGATCGATCGTCAGCGCCTCGCGCGGGCTGATCCCGAAGAAACCAGGATCGAACCGGTCCACTTCGCCGACGAAGCCGCCCACGCGGCAGTACGTGGTGCCGACCGTCCCCGGATTCGGGTCATAGACCGCGTCGACGTCCCACCGGTAACGCGGGATCTCGGTGATGGCGTCCCGTCCGTCATCCAGGAGCTGCCAGAACCCCTCCGGGCTGTCGACGCCGCCGGGAAACCGGCAGGCCATGGAGACGATCGCGATGGCGCCGTGCGCCCCTGCCTCCAGCTGCGCTATTCGCGCCTGGAGCTTCGTGACGGCCGCCATCGCGCGGCGCAGCCGGATTGTCTGCTCGTCGCTCACGACCTATGCCCCCGCCGAAGAATCGGCGCCCAAGATGTCATCGAGCTGCGCGTCGATTTCCACGTCCGACGCCGCCGCGCCCCCCGCCTCGCCGATCAGGTCCTCGCCCTTCGTCTGCCGCGGCTGTGCGTCCCGCGCAGCTCGCCCCTCGGTCAGCTCCACGAGGAGCGCGTGAGCCTGCTGCTCCTGCATCCCCCGGAGCCGCTGGAGGAGCTGCACCGGCGTGAGCGTCGCCGGAGCCGCCGGCCGGCGCAGCAATCCGAGGAGGTGCTCGGCGAGAGCGACGGGCGTCGCGTGTCTGTACAAGAGCGTCGGCGGCAGCTCGCACCCCAACGCGTCGCTCAGCGAACTGCGCAAGGACACCGCGCCGTACGAGTTCAAGCCGAGATCCGACCATGTCCGGGAGCGATCAAACGTCCAGTTGGTATTGAGCTGCTTGCGGAGGCGCGCCTCGATCGCCGCGACGAGGTGGTCGCGCCGGCGCGGCTCGGGCAGCCCGCCCAGCTCGGCGGCCAGCGCCCCGGAAGGCTCCGACGCGCCCGGACGCGGCGCTCGGCTCGCTTGAGATTGGAGATCGCCGGGCCGGAAGATCCCGGCCTCGAGCGCCTGGAGCGGCTTCGACAAGAGCTCGACCACGCGCCGAAGGAAGTGGCAGGCAGTCATGCCGTTGATCGCGCGGTGATCGTGCGTGAACGTGACGTGCGCCGCCCACCCCACGGCCAATCGGCCATCGACGACGATCGGCCTCCGCGACAGCCGGTGCAGCGCCAGGAGCCCGACCTGCGGCACGTTGAGCAGCGGCGTCGCGAGGAGCACCCCCGCGTCCCCCGGGCATGAGACGGTGAATGTGCCTCCCATGCTCTCGCTCGGCGAAAGCGCGTTGGCGTGCGCCCTCTCTCCGAGGTCGCGGATCTTCTCCGCCAGCTCACGGAGCGAGAGCCCCGCGCAGTCGCTCATGACGGGGACCGCCAGCCCTTCGTCCAGGTGCACGGCGACAGCCATGTCGACCTGGTCGTAGATCACGAGCTCCTGTTTGGCTTCGTCGAATCGAGCGTTCGCCTCGGGCACCTCGCGGAACGCCGCGATCGCCGCCTGCACGAGGAACGGCACGTAGCCGATATCAAGGAGCTGCTGGAGGCGGAACAGCGCATCCAGCTGGGCCTCCTCGACGACCATCACCGTCGGGACGAGCTGCGCGCGCGACAGGTTCTGCGCAGCCGCCCGGCCGACGCCCTGGAGCCGCCGCCGCGCACGGACGCCGACGCCGAGGTTTCCCTGCACAGAGGCGCCGAGATTTCCCCGCGCGGCGGCCCGCACCACATCCGCGGTGATCGGGCCGGAGTGCTGTAGGGCCTCGAGCGAGACGCCGAGCTCCGCGGCCAACTTGCGGACGCTGGGCAGGACCTGGATTGCGCCGCCCGCGGGCCGCCGCGAGCTCGCCTTGGCGTTCGCCTGGAGGATGGCCTCGACGTCCTCGCCGGCCTCACCGATGACGGCCAGCGGCTCGCCCACCTGGATGGTTTCTCCTGTCAGGGCGACCACCTTGAGCACCTTGCCCGTCCTCGGTGAGGGCGCGTCGACCGTCGCCTTGGCGGTGAGCACCTCGACGAGGGGATCGTCCTCCTTCACGTCGTCGCCTTCGGCGACGTGCCAGCGCACGACCTCTGCTTCGGCGATTCCTTCCCCGAGATCCGGCAATACGTAAACGAAACCCATATCAGATACCTGTCCTACGCCGCGAGCACTTGCTTGATAGCGTCAACGACCCGCGCCCAGTCAGGGCGGTGATAGTGTTCGACGCTGTAATAAGGGTACGGAGCGTCGTACCCGCTCACGCGCACCACTGGCGCGCGCAGGTCATACAGGGCTTCTTCCGCCGCGAGCGCCGCGATCTCGCTGGCCAGGCTGCATGACCTCGGCGACTCCTGCACGATCACCACGCGGCCGCTGGCCCTCACCGCGTCCAGGATGCCCGCTCTGTCGAGCGGCGAGAGCGTACGCACGTCGCAAATGTGCGCCGAGACTCCCTCCTCGCGGATGACATCCGCCGCCTGCACGGCGACGTCGATCATCGCCCCCCACGCGATCAGCGTGACGTCGCTCCCCTCACGCACCGTGCGCACCGACCCGAGCGGGACGACGTGCTCCGTCTCCGGCACCTCGCCCCGCGCGTGGCGATAGAGCTTCTTCGGTTCGAGAAACACAACTGGGTCCTGCGCGCGGAGCGCCGCGGTCAGGAGCCCTTTCGCGTCCGCGGGCGTCGAGGGCATGACAACGACCAGGCCGGGTGTGTGGCAATAATAGGCCTCCGGCGAGTCGGAGTGCAGCTCGGGGGCCTTCACGCCGCCGCCGCACGGCATGCGGATCACCATCGGCATCGCCGCGGCGCCCCGCGTCCGCCACCGGTACCTGCTCACGTGGGTGAAGATCTGGTTCAGCGCCGGATAGCTGAAAGCGTCGAACTGGAGCTCGCAGACCGGCCGCCAGCCCGAGAGACACAATCCAACGGCCATCCCCACGATGCCCGCTTCGGAGATGGGCGCGTCCACGACGCGATCGGCGCCGAAGGTCTGCTGCAGATCGGCGGTCACGCGGAACACACCGCCGCTGCGCCCGATGTCCTGGCCGAGCAGCATCGCGCGCGGATTTCTGTGTAGCTCTTCTCGAAGAGCAAGGTTAATCGCGTCAGCGAATGCGAGTAGGGTCATCTACCGATCCTCACGGTGATCCGTAGCGGGTGCGCACGGCGCGGAGTCGCTCCATGTCGCTCCGCATGGCTGGAGTTTGCTCTTCGAGGACGTGCTGAAAGATCAGCTCTGGGTCGGCGGTCGGGAGCGCCTCCGCCTTGACGATGCCCGCGGCCACCGAGGCCAGCGCTTCCGATCGGTACTGGGCCGCCTGCTCGTCGCTGAGCAGCCCGCGCGCCCGAAGGTATGCCTCCATTTGCCCGAGGCACTCCTCGCGCCGCGCCTTTTCAGCCTCCACATCGTCGCGGTACGCGCTTGGATCGTCCGGAAACGCGTGGGCTTGCGCCCGATAGATCACACATTCGATGAAGACGGGCCCCCCCCCGTCGCGAGCCCGCTCGGCCCCCTGCCGGGTGGCTTCGTAGACCGCGAGCACGTCGTTCCCGTCGACGCGCACGCTTGGAATGCCGTAACCCACCGCCTTGTCCGCCAGGTACATCGCCCGAGTCTGGCGCGATACGGGGGTGCTGATCGCCCATTGATTGTTCGTGCACACGAGCAAGACAGGGGCCCGCGTCACCGCGGCGAAATTGGCTCCTTCGTGGAACTCGCCCTCCGACGTGGCGCCGTCGCCGAAGAAGACCGCCGCGACCGTGTCGCGCCCTTGCAGCTTCTCGCCCCAAGCGAACCCCGCCGCGTGGGGGACGTGAGAGGCCACCGGAATGCAAATCGAGCCAACTCGCCACTCGTGGGGATTCCAGAACCCCTCGGGCTGACCGCGGCACCCCGCCAGGATCGTCTCGGGCGACATGCCCCGGAGCAGGCACAGCTTGTTCTCGCGGTACGACGGGAAAGCCCAGTCGGTGTCGCGCAGGGCCGCCATGACGCCCACGTGGATCGCCTCATGGCCCCACGAGATCGCCCAGGTGCCGATGCGACCGTGCCGGTGGTACACGAGCGCCCGCTCGTCGAGCACGCGGAGCGCGACCATCTGTCGATACATCATCAGCGCGTGCGAGTCGTCCGCCACGTCCGCGTGGGGGACATTCGACGCGTCGGGAGTGCCAAGGACGCGAAACAGCTCCGGGGAGTCACCGCGGCGGAGCGCCCATTCACATTTCATCTCTCATCCCCCATGCCCGAGGTCGCAAAAACGAGGTCTCCGTTGGCCCGACTCTTGACGTGGGCGCCCATCCCGTCGCGCTCTCGCGCCGCGCCGCTCCGGCCGGAAGCCGACGTCGCCAGCAGGTCCGCCTGAATGTGCTCGACCATCGGGCGCAGCGTCCGCTCCCCCATGATGCTGAAGTGGTTGCCCTCGATGACCCGGACGAGCAGGTTCGGAATGTAACGAGACCAGCCGTTGTCGGGCTTGGCGCCCAGCGCGTTGAAATCGGCGATCGTGTCTTCGTTGATGAACGCGTTCAGGTTGTCGATCACATCGTCGACCCCGTCGCTGGCCGCCCGCGGAATGCCCTCGTGCATCGTTACGTGGACCTGCCGCATCGTGTCCCTGGCGACCGAGGCCTCGAGCGGTTGATTGGCCTTGTACAGGATGGTCCGCCCCGGAAACTCGCGCGGGTCGTACACGATGTTCGCGATTCGCTCGGTGGCGAGGTTCTTCCGGAGCAGGCTCCGGAACGAGCCGTCTTCTGAGTTGGGCAGCGAGTGCTTGATGACGTTGTCGAGCGCCACCAGCTTCTCGCGCTCGTTCATCACATAGGTGTCCAACAGGTAGAGCGTGCCTACCTGCTCGCCGCTCGCCCGGAGCTGCTGCGCCATCTCGAAGGCGATCATCCCGCCGCGCGACCACCCGCCGAGATAGTAGGGGCCGCGCGGTTGGACCTCTCGCAGATGGCGGAGGTACACTGCCGCGAGCTCGGTGACGGTGCGGATCAGCGGCTCGCCGCTGTACAGGTTGTACGACTCGATGGCGTAGAGCGGCTGGCTCTTGTCGAGGTAGGTGGAGAGCTTGATGTACGCCTCGGCCCCCGCCCCGCCGGGGTGGACGAGAAAGAGGGGCACCTTGTGCCCCGCCGTGTTGAAGCTCAAGAACGGCACGTAGCGCGCCCCAGCGGGTACACTCGAGGGCTGCACCACCCCGGTTCGCTTGAGAACGAGCCGCTTCCGCTCGGGGGCGGAAGGAGACTCGGGAGCGTGGCTCGCCGGATCCGCGGTCCGGACGGGCGGCTCCGCCGCCGCTGGTGGCTCCGCCGCCGCTGCCGGCGCGGGGCTCGCGACCGACTCCGACCCCCGCGAGACCGTCGAGTCAGCGGTCGACGCAGCCGCGCCTTCGATGATCGAGGTGAGGCGGTCGAGCACGTCGCCCACGCGCGTGACGTCGTAGAGCGCCGCGGCCGTCAGGCGAAGCCCAAAGACCTCGTTGACTCGCATCACGAACTGCATCGTCATGACCGAGTCGACGCCTAGGCTGGTGAGCTCGGCGTCTCGATCGATCTTCGACTCGGGCAGCAGCAAGATGTCACTCAAAATGCGCACGCCCTTGGCGTAAACGTGCGACGCCGCGGGTTGCTCGGAACGCCCAGCGTCCTCGACTCGATCGACCGAGCGCAGCGCCGACGCCGGCGGCGCCGACACCGGCGGCGCCGACGCCGGCGGCGCCGACGCCGGCGGCGCTGACACCGGCGGCGCCGACATCACGTGAGGCGCCGTCGTGTGCTCGGTGGGCGGCGCGGTGCGATGGTCGAACCAGCAATGCTCGGTGGCGAAGGGGTAGAGCGGCGCGTCAAGCAAGCGGGCACCAGGCGTAACGCGCGCCCAGTCGACCTCAGCACCTTCGATGTAAAGCGCCCCGATCGAGCGCAAGACCGCTCGAAGCTCTTCGCCGTCGCCGCACTCTACGAGCCGGCGGTAGGCGGTCTCGAAGGCGGCCGCCGCGTGCCGCTCCGGCTTGACGCGGGCGTTCGACGACAGGACCGACGGGGGCGCTTCCCCCCGTAGCACGGCGTCGAGCGCCGCGCGGAGCTCGTCGACGCTCTGCACGACAAACGCGTGCCGCGACGCCCAATGGGCGCGAGTCCTGTTCAACGTGAACGCCAAGTCGGCCAGCGAGACGTCGCCGGCCACCGCCAACCAATCGCGGAGCTCGGTCACGCGCGTGCTCCGCGCACGCTCGTTCCGGGCCGAGATGCCGATCAACACGTGGGACCGCAGACTGCCCTCCGCCGGGACGTACCGGGGCGGCGCCTCTTCGAGCACCACGTGGGCGTACGTCCCTCCGAACCCAAAAGAGCTGACCCCGGCTCTGCGCGGCTCACCCGCCCGCGCGGGCCAGTGCCGCTTCTCGGCGGGGATGTAGATCGCGCTCCCCTCGAGGCTGATGTACGGATTGAGCTTCCGAAAACCGTGCAACGCGGGGATTGTCTCGTTCTGCATGGCCAGCACGGTCCGGATGACGCCGGTGATGCCGGCCGCCCCTTCGGTGTGACCCACCTGCGCCTTGGCCGACCCGACCGCGCAGAAGCCCGGTTCGGCCGTGTGCGCAGCAAACGCGGCCTTGATCGCGTTGATCTCGATGGGATCCCCGAGCGGAGTACCCGTGCCGTGCGCCTCGATGTAGCCGATGCGCGTCGGGTCGACCCCCGCGTTCTGCCACGCCTCGCGCATGACTTCGGTCTCCATCTTGGTGTTGGGCGCGGTCGGCGACGGCGTGTAGCCTCCGTGGTTCACCGCGGAGCCGGTGATGACGGCGTGGATCCGATCACCGTCCGCGATCGCGGCGGAGAGCGGCTTGAGCAAACAAACGCCGACCGCTTCCCCGGGGACGTAGCCGTCCGCGCGCTCGTCGAACGTGTGGCAACGCCCCGTCGGAGACAACGCGCCGATGCTGCAGAAATAGCGATAGTGCCAGGAGCTGAGCAGCAGGTTGACGCCCGCCACAAATGCGAGATCACATTTGCCCCGGCGCAGCGCGTCGCTGGCCATGTCGAGGGCGACGAGCGACGACGAGCACGCGGTATCAATGGTGAGGCTCGGCCCGCGCAGATCGAGGAAAAATGAAGGTCGGTTCGCGAGCATGGTCGCGGCGTTGCCGGTCCCGTCGTGAGGATCAACGACCTTGCCGACCCGGCCCATCTCCTGCGCGTAGTCGTAGAAGCAGCAGCCGACGAACACACCCGCTCGAGAGCCGCGTATCTTGACGCCGTAACCGGCGTTCTCGGCCGCGTGATAGAGCGTTTGCAACAGCAGGCGCTGCTGCGGGTCCATGAGCTCCGCCTCTCGTCGCGATATGCCGAAAAATTCCGCGTCGAACTCGGCGACGTCGCTCACGAACGAGCCCCACTTCGCGTAGGTCTTGTCGGCCTGTCGCGTGCCCGCCTCGAACCAGGGCCGGTAGTCCCAATGGTCGAGCGGCACCTCCCGCACCACATCCCGATCGAGCGCGGTGTTCCGCCAGAACGCCTCGAGATCCGGCGCCTCCGCCCAGCGCCCCGCCATCCCGATGATGGCGATGCGCTCGTCGGCTTGCCGGGGCGCGCTGCTCTGGACCGGCTTCGCGGTGGGCGTCGGCCGCGGAGGGGACTCAACGGTCACGCCGCAGAACGCGCGAAATTTCTCGCCGTATTCCTGGGCGAAGAAGGCGGTGAGGTCGCGCAAGTTCGGATATTCGAAGAACACCGTCGGATAGAGCTGAACACCAACCTCCTTCTCGATGCTGGCTGCGAGACCGACGAGCTGATTCGAATCGATCCCGAGATCCATGAAGTTGGTCTTAGGATCGAGGGGCCTTGACGAGCCGACCAACGCTTCCAATTTGCGAACGACGTAGCTCTCGACGAGATCGGTCGAGTCCGAAGTGCGAGCCTCGACGCCGTGGGCGACCAGAGGCGCCGGCGTGACGTCGCGCCTCGCCTGCTCCGCGGTCGCCGAGCTGTTCGTCGCTCGAATGCGTTTGCAGGTGAAGCCTCGGACGTCGACGAGCACGCTGCCGCTCGCGTCCACGAGCACGATGTCGATGATCGTGACCTCGTCGTTGGCCTTGACCAGCCGGGAGACGCTGAAGCAGCGGGCGGGGACCGCGGCATACTGCGTGAGCGAGCCGATAAAAATTGGAATGAAGGGCTTGGAGCGCGCGCCCTCCGGCAGGAGGACCGCCGCGGAGAGAATCGCCCCATCCAGCAGCGCGGGATGGACGCTCTCGTAGGTCGTCTCGAAGGCGAGCACATCCGAGAGCGCGAGCTCGCCGATCGCTCGATCACCCCTCACGTGGACCTTGCGGACCGTGTGGAGCGAAGGGCCGTGCTCGATGCCGTCGCGCCGCCCGTAGAGATCGTGCCCCGGAACAACCGCCGACGCCGCGCGCAGCTCCGCCTCGAGCTCGATCGCCGGAGGCCGCCCGCCCGGGGCAGGCACGTACTCACCGTGAGCCGGGATGCGCGAGCCGCCTGCCCCGTCCGCGTGTGTGAAGAGCGCGCGGAACTTTGTTTCGCCCGCGTGCTCCTCGATCTCCACCGAGACGTGACATGGGACGCCGGCGCGCACCTTCATGGGTTCGACGAAGGTGACGCGTTGGAGCGCGCACGCACCGCCGGCGCGCCCGGTCCGCCTCCACGCGTCGAGCGCCAGGCTCACGTACGTGACACCGAGCAGGACGGGCTCGCTCTGCACGAGGTGATCGCGGACGTACGCGTCCCCGAGCGAGAACTGGCGCGAGAACGCGGCGTCCTTCGCCGAGGGGCGCTGCTCGCCGCGCAGCGTGACGATCCGTCGCATCGCATCGTCGCGCGACAGCTCGCCTCGCTCGACACTCTCGAAGATTTTCCGTAAAGCCGTGTCCATTTGCCCGCTCCCTCGCGTCAAAGTGCCTGCGCGGTCATTCGCGTCGCTTGTTCCGAGCTCAGCTCGCCCCGCTCGAGGCGGCTGAGGATGTCCCACAGATGGCGTTCGTCGTGCCTCGGCGCCGGGGTTTTCCCGTCCGCCCAGAAGCGCCGACGCCGAAACGGTTGAGGGGGGCGCTCTTGCCGTTGCGCCGGCACCGATCGAGGCGCTTCCTCCACGATCATGTGGCAGTTGGTGCCGCCGAAACCGAACGACGAGATCCCCGCCCGGCGCACTCCCTTGAGCGGGCGCCACTCCTGCGTGCCCCGGACCGGGTAGAACGGCGATTGCTCGAACTGGAATCGCGCGTGGGGCTCGTCGCAGTGGAGCGTCGCGGGGATTGTCCCGTGCTGGAGCGACAAGATCACCTTGATCAAGCTCGCGATCCCCGCGGCCCGCATCAGGTGCCCCACGCTGGATTTCACCGAACCGATGCCGCAGTACCGCTTCGCCTCGGTCTGCTTGGAGTACGCCTTGGAAGCGGCCTTGACCTCGATGGGATCGCCGAGCAGCGTCCCCGTGCCGTGCGCCTCGAGGTACGAAATGGTGTCAGCCGACACCGAGGCGTTGGCGAGCGCCAGCTCGATCACCGCCTCCTGCGCCGCCTGATTCGGCACGGTCAAGCCCATCGTGCGGCCGTCGTTATTGACCGCCGATCCCAGGATGACGCCGAGGATCCGGTCACCGTCCTTCACGGCCTGGTCGTATCGTTTGAGCAGAACGAGCCCCGCGCCCTCGCCGAGGACGAAGCCGTTCGCCTTCTCGTCGAAGACGCGGCAAACGCCGGTATCCGACAGGACGCTGGCGCGGCTGAACGATACGAACTGGCGGTCGTCCAGGAGGAGCCCGATGCCACCCGCAACAGCCATGTCCACGGACCCGTCGACCAGCGCATTGCAGGCGTCGTGCACGGCGATCAGCGCCGAGGCGCAGGCGGCGTCGATGGTCTGGGCCGCGCCTTTGAGGTTGTAGAAGTCGGCGACCCGGGCCGCGACCATGTTCGAAATGGTGCTCACGACGGCCTTGGCGAGCTGCTTGTCGCTCAGGTTGCCCTCGACCAGGTTGATGTAGCTGCTCTGCGACGCGCCGAGGAGCACGGCGATGTTTCGCCCCTCGATCTCGCTGCGTGCATACCCCGCCCGGTCAAACAACTCCTGGGTCAGCTCGAGCACGATGCGCTGCTGGGGATCCATCACCACCGCGTCCTCGTCGGCGACGCCGAAGAACTCGTTGTCGAAGAGATCCACGCCTTCGATGAAGCCGCCCCACTTCGAGTAGGATCTGCCGGCGCTCTTATCGGGGCTAAACGATCGACCGACGTCCCAGCGATCGGGCGGCACCTCGGTGACCAGGCACTTTTCGCCCCGCAAGTTCTCCCAGAACGACTCCGGGCTCGGGGAACCCGGGAAGCGGCAGGCCATCCCGATCACGGCGATCCGGCGATCGGGCGCCCGCTCAGCGGGCACCGGCGCGGCGGCAGGCGACCGCGAAGGCGCGATCGGATCCATGGACGGGGCCGGAGCTTCCGTCCGCACGCCGTTCGCCTTGGCGCTCGGCTCCCGGACAAAACCCTCGGCGACCAGCGCCTTCGCGAGCTGGTGGACGGTCGGATTCTCGAGGATCATGCTGGGCGGCACTGGCAAGTGGACGTGCTGCTCGATCGCCGACAGGATCTTCATCATGAGGATCGAATCGACCCCCAGCGTGTCGAACGGCGCGTCGGGGTCGACGTCGGCAGCGTCGAGCCCGAGGGTCGCCACGCAGATCTGAGTCAACATGGCGACAGCGGCCTGCTCTCGTTGACCGGGATCGCCGCCCGTCCGCTGCGGCGGGGGCTCGTGCATCGCCGCGACAGGCCCGCGCTCGATCGCGCCCGCAGTGACCGTTGATACCTTGACGTCGTCGCCTTCCAGGCCGAGGTAACGAGAGACGGCGGAGACGCGCCCGCGTGCCACGGCGACGCGCGGAACGCCCCGCGCGAGGATCGTCCGGAACGCGTCCATCCCCTCCCCCGTCTCGAGCGGCTCAAGACCGAACGCGTCTCGCAGCCGCTGCTCGATCTCGGCGGTGACCTGCATTCCGCCGTCCCGCCAGAGCGGCCAGTCGATGGCTACGGTGATCCCCGAGCATTCGCCTCTCTCGCGCTGCCCTTCGCGCCACGCCGCAAAGTGGCCGAGAAAGGCGTTGGCGGTCGCGTAGTCCACCTGGCCCACGTTCCCCTTCAGCGCCGCCAGCGACGAGAACGCGGCGAAGAAATCGAGATGATGGCGCGCGGTGGCTCGATGGAGGTGAACCGCGCCGAACACCTTCGGCGACAGGACGCGTTCGAAGTCTGCGCGTGTCTTGTTGACGAGAAGCGAATCGTTGAGCACGCCGGCCGCGTGGATGATTCCGCGCAGCGCGCCGAGCTTGTCTTGGATCGCCGGGATCAACGCGTCGACCTCGTCCGCGCATGCGACGTCGCAGGAGAAGTACTCGACGGCCGCCGCGCCCGCGCGGCGCAGCGGCTCGAGCTTGGCTTCGATCATCGGATCGCGGGCGTGCCGCCCGACGAGCGCGAGGCGGGCGCCGAACTCCGACGCGAGCCAATGCGCGACGTGACGACCCACGCCGCCCATGCCGCCCGTGACGAGGTAGACACCACCGGCGACCGGCGCCGCCGCGACCGCCGACGTGCCGGCAGCGTCGGCCTCCAGGCGTCGCACACCCATGAAGCGCGATTGCCGGGGATCGACCCACCGCACGTGGCGCGGCGCGCCCTTGCTGAACAGATCTCGTGCGAGCACGTCGACCAGCACCGACGGCGCACGGCACGCCTCTCCAAGCCCAACAACCCGGAGGTCGTAGTCCGGCTTTTCCCGGACGACGCTCTCCGCAAAACCAGCCATCATCGCGTCGGCGCCGGCCAGCGGGTCATCCGTAAGGTACGCATGCAGGAGGCGAAGCTTCCTCGTCCCTGCCCGAGCCGAGGCGGCGACGAGATCGAACGTCGCGAGCGGGCCCGTCGCTATTCTGTCCTCCAGCGATTCCCCGGCCCCGCCGCGTTGCGCGCCGTGGATGGACCAAAGGTTGAGCACGTGACTCACCGCGATGCCACCGGCCGCAAGAGCGCTCCACAGCCGAGCAAAGTCCTCCGGGCGGCTTGGGTCGACGCAGTATTCGGCCGGACCGAGCTGCGCGAACGGCGCGTCGGGGGTCACCGAGATGATCGGCATCCGATGCTGCCTCTCGGAACACCAGGATTGGAGTGCACTCGAGAGACCAGCCCGCCCCTCGAGCACCAGCACGCCACGCGCAGCGGCCAGGTCGATCGGCACCTCCCCCGCGGGGCGGTCGCGCCAGTCGACCTCACACAACACGACGCGCGGGCTCGTCGGCGCCTGGATGGATTGCGTCTTGTTCGCATACTTCCGAACGGTGAGATTCTCGATGCTGACCCGCACCTGCCCATCGAGCGCGATCAGCTTGAGATCGACCTGACGCGACAGGCTGGGACCGGGGCCTTTGGATGGTTTGACATCCACGACGACGTACAGTTCGGAGTCGACGGGCCCGTACACCTCCACGGCATCCATGCTGAACGGAACCGACGAACCTTCGCCCTCGTCCTGCGCGAACCCGATGAGACTTTGAAGCGCACCGTCGAGGAGACCGGCCACAACCAGCTCTCCGCCTCGCGAAGGACGCGCCTCGATCTTCGCCACGAGCTTGGTACCCGCGCGCTGAACCCATTGCAGCGTTCGGAAGCTCGGGCCGTAGTCGATCCCGAGCCGCGCGAACTTCGCGTAGATCTCCGCGCCCTTCAAGACCGTGACCGCCTGCTCGAGGAGGGGCGCGAGGGCCACCGGGGGCAGGATCCGGGCGAGGTCCCTCTCCTCCCAGGAGCCGCGGCAATGAACGACGGTTCGCCCCGCTTCGTCGGTCGAGCTAAAGACGAACCGTCCGGCCTCTTCAAGCGACAAACGAAGTCGCGGCGCCGAGCCGCGGACCCGGCAGGCATCGAGCCAGACGCACCCGAAGAGCCGGACGGCCCGCTTGCCGCCGCGTTCGAGCGCGGCGCGGATCAGCTCCAGATACTGCACCGCTGGAACGATCGACTGCCCGGCGATTCGATGATCGGCCAACGTCGGCTGCTCCTCGGAGAGCTCGAACGTCTCGACCCCATGGCTCGGTTCCAAAACCGGCGCCGCGAACGAACCGCGGGAGAGGCCAGCGCCGTTCTCATACGCACCGTTCTCGCGCGCACCATTGTGATGCGCACCGTTCTCCTGGACCCGGGGGCTCACTCGATGCGACGGAGCCAGAGCCGGAGACGCCTTGCTCGCCGAGTCATTGGACGACACCTCGATCCAGCACCGACGCCTCTGGAACGGGTAGCCGGGCAAGCTCAAGGGACGGGAGGTCTCTCCCTCGTGCAGAATCGCCCAATCGACGTCCAGCCCTCTCGCGTAGAGCGCCCCGAGGACCGTCAGCTTGCGCGCGTAGGTCGCATCGTCTAGGCCGTCTCGCCGCCGGACCTGCTCGATCACGATGGTGAGCACCTCCGTGAAAAGGAGCGCGTCGGAGGCGCTCGTCTCCTTGGCTGAAGCGGGCCCAAGGACGACGCGCGGCCCCGCCTCGCCGCGGCGAGCGGCCTCCAGCAATTCTTGGAGCTCGCTCACCGACGAGGCAATCAGCGCGACGCGATGTGCAAAATGCGCGCGGCGGCGGTTCAGCGTGTAGCTCAGAGCTTGAAGGTCGATACGGCCATCAGCCTCGGTCAAGGCCTCGGAGAGAGCCGCCAACCTCTGCCGGAGGGCGTCCGGCGTCCGCGCCGAGACCGCGAACAGATAAGCCGGTTTGGGCGTGCTCGGGGCGATCGGCAATGCAGGCGGCTCGTCCACGATCAAGTGGGCATTGGTGCCGCTGAACCCGAACGAGCTGATCGCGGAGCGCCGCGGCGCGCCCTGCGGCGCCTCCCATGCGGCTACCTCGGTCTGAACCGTGAACGGCGTCTCCTCGAAGGCGATGTGCCGATTCGAACGCTCGTAATGGAGCGATGGCACGAGGGTGCGGTGCTTCATGCACAGCAGCACCTTGATCAGGCTCACGACGCCGGCGGCGCCCGACGTGTGGCCGATGTTGCCTTTCACCGAGCCGAGCGCGCAGAAGCGCGACTTCTGCGTGAACGTGCGAAACGCGCCGCTGAGCGCCTCTACCTCGATCGGATCGCCGAGCTTGGTCCCCGTGCCGTGAGCCTCGACGTACTGGATGCTCTCCGGGTGAATCCCCGTCCTCTCATACAGCTCGACGAACAGCGCCTTCTGCGAGATCGAGCTCGGCGCCGTGATCCCGTTGGTCCTGCCGTCTTGATTCGTCAGAGACCCCCGAACGATCCCCCAGATCCTGTCTCCGTCGGCGATCGCGTCGCTCAAACGTTTCAAGACGACAACGCCGACCCCCTCGCTGGGAGCGATACCGTCGGCTCCGTCGTCGAACGGCGAGCACACCCCCCGGGGCGAGAGCATCCCGAGCTTGCTCATTCCGATGTACGACGACTCGGTCAGATAGCAGGTCACGCCGCCGGCGATCATCATATCGGTGTGCCGGTTCTTGAGCGACTCACACGCCAGATGAATGGCCACGAGAGACGATGAGCATGCCGTGTTGATGGTGAGCGCCGGGCCCTTGAGGTTCAGGAAGTACGACGGACGTGAGGCGAGCATCGACTCGGCGATGCCCGTCGTGCCGTGCTCGCTGGGGCTGGAGCCCGACCGGATGATCACCTCTTGGTAATCATTGTTCATGATTCCGGCGTAGACGCCCACACGCCTGCCGCGCACGTCGTCCGGCGTGTAGCCGGCGTCCTCGAGCGCCGACCAGCACTCCTCGAGAAAGAGGCGGTGCTGGGGATCGATCCAGCTCGCCTCGGCAGGCGAGATATTGAAGAAGAGCGGGTCGAACTTGTCGACGTCGTCGAGAAATCCCCCCCACTTGCTGTATGTTTTGCCCGGCGCGTGGCGATCCGGATCGAACCAGAGCTGCGGATCCCAACGCTCGTGGGGCACCTCTCGCACCGAGTCGCGACCTTGGTAGAGATTGACCCAGAACTCCCGCGCATCGCGCGCGCCGGGTACACGGCAAGAGAGCCCGACGACTGCGATCGGTTCGTCCGGATCCGCGGCGCGGGCCGCCGGTGCTTGGGCCGGCTCTTCACGCCGCACCTCCGAAGCCGCGCTCGGCGGCGCTTCACGCCGCACTGCCGGAGCCGCGCTCGGCGGCGCTTCACGCCGCACCTCCGGAGCCGTGCTCGGCGGCGCTTCACGCCGCACTTCCGACACCGCGCTCGGCGGCGCTTCACGCCGCACCTCCGGAGCCGCGCTCGGCGGCGCTTCACGCCGCACCTCCGACACGGCGCGATGCACGATCGGACGACTCCTGGACCCGTTGCTTTCCTCTGGTGAGCGGCCGCCCGCGTGGGACGCCTCTGCGAGGATCTCCGCGACGTGCTCGGCGAGGTCGGCGATGCTGGGATAGCTGTAAAGAATACTCGCCGGCAGCTCGGTTCCCCACGCCTGATTGCAGCGCTTGACGATCTCGACGCCCAGGATCGAGTCGACCCCTATCTCTGCGAAGGCCGCCGCGTCCTTCAAGTCGTTCGGCGAGACGAGGAGCCCTGCCGCCACGACCTCACGAAGCTCTCTACGGATTTCGGCCTGCGCGCGCGTCGGAGGCGGCGCGGTCCGGGGGGCCGCGCTCTCCGCCGGGGGCGTGTCCACCTCCGCCGGGGGCGCGTCCACGATGGACGATGGCGCAGGGCCGGCGATGCCCACTGGCTTCAGGGAAATGCGCGACCCCCGAGGCGCTTCGACTCCAGGGCCGTCGATGTGCTCCGCCAGCGCGCGGATCGAGGGCAGGTCGTAAAGAGCCGTGCTCTTCAGCTCCACGCCGAATGCGCGGTTGACCTTCTTCACGACTTCGACCGCGAGGATCGAGTCGATCCCGAGCTCGGAGAACGATGCATCGGCGTCCAACTGCTCGTGGCTCAGCAGCAGTTCGTCGGCCACAATCTGCTTCAGGCGGCTGCTCGTGCTCACTTTCGCGCGCTCCAATCGATGTAGGTCACGGAGTTTCACTCCGAATGGTCTTCAAACGAATCTTGTGGTGAGAATCACCATTGAGCGCGGACGCTGGCGCTTTGTCAGACGGCGCTCCGCGGGGGACCGTGAGCGCTTTGAGCGGGCGTCTGGATTGCTGCGCAGGCACGGCCGGCAACACCGCCGGCGGCGACGCAGACAGCTCGTCGAACCAATAACGAATCCGCTCGAAGGGGTAACCGGGAATCGAGATGCGGCGCACCGCCTCGCCCTCGTACAGGAGCTGCCAGTCGAGTTCCGCGCCGGCCACGTAGGCATCGGCGATCGACGCGAGCGCAGGCCGGTCGCCCCGGCTCGCCGACGCGAGCGCCGTTCTCGGGTCGCGCGATCCATCTCGGGCGTTCAGCGCCGCGGCGTCCGCCTTCCCGCGAGCGGGCGCGGGCAAGTCGGGAGCGCTCTGAACCCGGTCGCGCTCCGCGACCAGGCGCTCCTCGAGCTCGTGGCGCGTCGACGCGACGATCGCACAACGGTGCGCGTGGTGAGCCCGCCCGGCGTTCAGCGTAAAGCTCAGCGCCCCGAGATCGACGTCCGCCTGGGAGCCGAGCCACTCGAGCAGATCGGTGATGCGGCGTGAGAGCTGCGAGGGCTTCCTGGCCGATACACAGAAAACATAGGCCGGTCGGCC
Organism: Sorangium sp. So ce693; assembly: GCF_051521375.1. Lineage (NCBI taxonomy): Bacteria > Pseudomonadati > Myxococcota > Polyangiales > Polyangiaceae > Sorangium > Sorangium sp. So ce693. The sequence continues at coordinate 4,871,051 of NZ_CP150347.1, read as the reverse complement.
GGCCGTCCGGCGCGGTACGTCGGGTGACTCCTCCAGGACAACATGCGCGTTCACGCCTCCGAAGCCGAACGAGCTCACGCCAGCGCGCCGCGGGATGTCGTCGTTTATCCGCGTCCACTCGATGGTGTCCGCGTGGACGAAGAAGGCGCTGTCGTCGAGCTGGATATACGGGTTCAGGGTCTTGAAGTGCACGTTCCCGGGGAGCTTGTGATGGCGGAAAGCCAAGAGGGCCTTGAGGAGCCCGGCCATTCCAGCGGCGGCTTCGAGGTGCCCGACGTTCGTCTTCACGGCTCCGAGCGCGCAGTAACCTCTCGTGGAGAGCGCGCCCTCCGGCGGGAATACCAGCTTGAGCGCGTCGATCTCGACCGGATCTCCGAGGCTCGTCCCCGTGCCGTGCGTTTCGAGGTACGTGATCGTCCGCGGATCAACCTTCGCCTTTTCGAGCGCGCGCCGGATGACCGCCGCCTGGGCCGGGGCGCGGGGCGCGGTCATCGAGTTGGCGCGACCGCCGTGATTGGTGGCGATCCCCTTGATGACGCCGTAGACAGAATCGCCGTCGGCCAGCGCTCGAGCGAGCGGCTTGAGCACGACCGCGCCGGACCCTTCCCCCTTCACGTAACCGTCGGCGGCGGCATCAAACGTCCGGCAACGTCCAGTGGGCGACAGGATCCCCAACCGGCTGGACACGACGTACGACCGCGGATTGACGATGACGCTCGCCGCGCCGGCGAGCGCGATCTCGCACTCGCCGGTCTCGAGCGCCTGCACGGCTCGATGCAAGGCTACGAGCCCAGATGAACACGCCGTATCAATCGTCTCGCTCGGCCCGACCAGGTCGAGCAGGAATGAGATGCGATTGGCGAGCATGCTGCTGTAGTTGCCGGTCGCCATATACGCGTGCGATTCGCCTTGCGCGGCGAGGAGGCTCTGATACTCGCCGAAGTTCATCCCCCCGAAGACGCCGACCGATCGCCCGGCAAGCGAGCTGGTCGAGTATCCGGCGTCTTCGAACGCGTGATACGCGACCTCGAGGAAGACGCGTTGCTGCGGATCCATCAACGCCGCTTCACGCCGGTTGATCCCGAAGAAATCCGCGTCGAATTTATCGACATCTCCGTGGAACGCCCCCCATTTCGAGACCGACTGCGCGACGCCCTCGCCGAAGTACTGCCGCCAGTCCCAGCGCGCGGCAGGGACCTCGGTTACGAGATCGCGCCGCGCCACGAGGTGTTGCCAGAACGCATCGAGATCGCGCGACTGCGGCATCGCGCCGCTCATTCCGATAATGGCAATTCCTTCGGGTTGAGCCGCGGGCGCGCCGCGGAACGAGCCACGCGGCGGCGGCGGCGCAGCGGCGGCCGAGGCGGGCGTGGCTCCTGTACCGGCGCCCGCGGCGCCGGTGGCCGAGGGCGGATCGAGATCGACTGCAGCCGGGGGCGCTGCGGCGGCGACGCGGCCGTTGGTCCCCTGCACCGGGGTGGTCGGAGGGGCGCCCGACGAGGAATGGATCGTCGGGGAATGTGCGGCCTCCACGTGGTGCGCCAGCGCCCGGAGCGTCTCGTACGAGAAGACGACGCTGGGCATCAGCTTTACTCCGAGCCGCGAATTCGCCTTCTCGACGAACGTCTTGAGCGAGATTGAATCAAGCCCCAGATTCGAGAACGTCTCGGCGGAGTCGATGTCCGCCTCCGGGAGCTTCAGTTGAGCGCCCACGAGCGCGCGGAGCTCCTCCTCGATCGCGACGGCCGACGGACCAGGGGTGCGCCCGGCACTCTCCGCCCCATCCGCGGCCTCGACGGTGGACACCGCGGACTGCTTCACGGTCGTGTCCGCCGCCGCGCCCGCGTCGAGCTCGCGTTCGCACGCGCGTGACAGCGTCTGTTCGAACAGCGCTCCGTCGCCGTCGATCACCATCAGGTGGGGCCGGCCGAGACCAAGGCAGCGCTCGAACGCCTCGATGCCGCGCGCGCTTGGGAGGGGGACGAGCCCCTGCGCCTCGCGCATCCAGCGCGCGAGCGCCGCCATCTGCGCCGGGCCCGGCTTCATGCCCCCATCCTCCCAAAGCGGCCAGCTGATCGCGGCGATACGCGGCCCCGGAGCGCCGGCGCGGGCAGCGGCAAATGCGTCGAGGAACGCGTTTGCAAATGCGTAGTCCACGTTCTCCGGATTTCCGATGACAGAGGAGATCGACGAGAACAGCGCGATAAAATCGATCCGGCGCGAGCCGACCGCGTGCAGCAGGTTCAACGTCCCCTGCACCTTCGGCGCGAGCACCGTGCGCGCCTCCTCGACGGCCTTCCGTTTGATCGGCGCGGCCGCGCCCACGCCCGCGGCGTGGACGATGCCGTGAAGGGCGCCGAACCGCCGCTCGGCGAGCTCGACGACGCCGATCGCCTGTTCTGCGATCGTGACGTCCGCGGGGACGTAGACGACTTCCGCCCCGAGCGCGGCGAGCCGCTCGATGTGGCGCTCCTTGCCTCCGTCCAGCGGTGCACGTCCGACGAGCACCAGCTTGGCGCGGTACGCCCGCGCGAGGTGCTCGGCAACGATGAGCCCAAGCCCTCCGCAGCCGCCCGTGATCACATAGACGCCGCCCTCTCGAACGCCAGCCGAGGCGGGCTCGGCGCTCACCCGCTCGAACCGCTCGATCGCGCGGCGCTCACTCGAGTACCGCACGCGCACGCCGCGGGTCGAGCCGTTCTCCAGCTCTCTTACCAACGTTGCGGCCACCGCGTTCGGAGGCGCCGCCGCGCCGCCAAAGGCAACGACCCACATGTCGAGCGCGGGATGCTCGAGCGCGACCGACTTGACGAACCCGACCATCGCCGCGTACACAGGCTGCGGTCCCTCGGCCTCCCGATAGCCGAACAGAAAGCGGACCTGACGCCTTCGCGCTACGAGGCCGCGAGCGAGGAAGAGCACTGAATAGAAGCTCTCGTCGAGCTGCGCATCGACTGCTCGCACTTCCGGCGAGAATCGGTGTTGCGCCCACAGGTGCGCCACGGCCGCGCAGCCTCCGTGGTCTCCCTCGATCGACGACAAAAGCCGCTCGTAGCCTTCGGGATCACCCGGATCGAGCTCGTACCGCAGCGCATCGACGCGGCGGTATTCCCGCCCCTGCTCGACGAGAACGACGGGGCGACCGCCGAGGTGGCGGCTCACGCGGGGGGCGAGCGCATCATCGACATCGAAGAGAAGAACGGCGCCGGGCGGCAGCGCGTGCGCGCCGGCCGCGGGCAAAGGAGCGTCCACGAACCTCGGCTCGTAGTAGCCGAGGTCGGTCCCGCACGCGATCGCCGCGCCCCGCGCGCCGCTCGCCTCGAGCCAGTGTCGCCGCTTCTCGAACGGATAGGAAGGCAACGGCACATGTCGAATTCTCGCGGTCCCGAAGATCGCGCCGAAGTCCACCCGCTTGCCCCGGCAATAGAGCTCGCTGAGGGCGAGCAACAGGCTGCGATATCGCTCGGGCGTCAGATCGCCGCGCGCCACCGTCGTCGCGAGATACTCCGAGAGCTCGTCCAGCAACGGCTCCGAGCCGTCCTTGCCGCTCGCGGCGGTCCCGCTCACGACAGCGGCGCACGGGCGCCCCTCCAGCCGGTGCGCGAGCGCCTCGTCGAGCTCATCGTAAGATTTCACGACCAGCGCGCAGGTGTGCGTGAAGTGGCTGCGCGTCATGGCGAGGTTGAAGCTCAGCTCTCCAAGCGTCACCTCCGAGCGGTGCTGTCCGATCCATCGCCGGAGGTCGCGCAGCCGTTCTTTGAGCGACCATTCGCTCTTCGCGGAGAGCACGAGCATCGAATACGGCCTCTCAGGAGGCGGGCCCGAAGGCGCCGGCGGAGGGGCCTCCTCCACGATGACGTGCGCGTTGGCCCCGCCGAATCCGAACGAGCTCACTCCCGCGCAGCGCGGAACCCGTCGGCCAGAAGCGTCGAGTCCACTCGTCCACGGCCGCGGGCGGTCGGCGATGAAAAAAGGAGAGCCCTCAAGGTTGATGTACGGATTGACGGTCTCGACGTGCAGGGTCCGAGGGATCATCTGATGCCGCAGCGCCAAGATGACCTTCACGAGCCCGGCGATGCCGGCTGCGGGCTCGAGATGACCGATGTTGCTCTTCACGGACCCGAGCCCGCACGACGCCGACGCGGTGGCGCCGCCTTCAGCGAACGCTTGCTTCAAGCCGTCGATCTCGACCGGATCGCCCAGCTCCGTCCCCGTGCCGTGGGTCTCGACGTAGCTTACGCTCCCGGCGCCGAGCCCTGCGTCGGCGAGCGCGCGGAGGATCACGTCGCGCTGCGACGCCGAGTTCGGCGCGGTCAGGGACGTGGCTCTGCCGCCGTGGTTGACCGCGCTGCCACGTAGGACGGCGTGGATCGGATCGCCGTCGCGAAGCGCCTTCGAGAGCGGCTTGAGGACGAGGGCGCCGGCCCCTTCGCCCTTGACGTAGCCGTTGGCTCGCGCGTCGAAGGTCTTGCAGCGCCCGTCCGGAGACAGAATGCGCATCTGACTGGGGTAGACGAACCCGAGCGGCGAGAGCATCAGGCTCACGGCGCCGACGATCGCCATCTCGCATTCGTTCCGGCGCAGCGCGCACAGGGCGCGATGCACGGCGACGAGCGCGCTCGAGCAGGCCGTGCTCACGACCTCACTGGGGCCCCTGAGATCGAGCAAGTACGAGATCCGGTTCACCAGGAGCGCGTCAATGTTCCCCGTTACGCGGAACGCGTCGCGCTCGCGGTGCGCCTCCAGCACCTCCTGGTACTCGCTGACTTGCGTTCCACCGAATACGCCGACGCTCCGGCCCGCGAGGGCCAGCGGATCGTGGCAGGCGTTCTCGATCGCGCTCCACACGACTTGCAGGAAGAGCCGGTGCTGCGGATCCATGAGCTCCGCCTCGCGCGGCGATATGCGGAAGAACGCCGCATCGAAGCAGTCGACGTCCGCGACGAACCCTCCCCATTTCGAATTCGTCTTCTGTGGGTCGCGCGTGGAGTCGCCGAAGAAGGCGCGGGAGTCCCAGCGCTCCCGCGGCACCTCCGTCACGAGGTCGTCCCCCGCCGCGAGGTGCGCCCACAGCTCGTCGACGTCCTTCGACTGGGGAAATACGCCGGCCATCCCGATCACGGCGATCGGCTCCGAGCCCGCCGGCGCGGTGCCGAGCGGCGGATCCCCCCCTCGCAGCGAGCCTTCTTGCCACCCCTCTTCTCGTCCCAGATCGCTTCGTCCCGGCTCTGTTCGTTTCACTTCTTCTCGTCCCGAGCGGGCGCCCTGCATCGCCGGTTCCGTCGCCGTCGTGAGTTTCTCCACGGGAGAACTCTCTGGCTCACCGGCGGGTTTCAGAAGATTGGGCCACTTCGTGATCAGGTAATCGGCGAGAGCGTGCAACGTTCCATATTGGAAGAAGAGATTGGGCGTGATCGGCAGCGAATAGGTTCGCGAGAGGCGCGACGCGAGCTCCTTGAGCGACAACGAGTCGAATCCGAACTCGGTGAGCGGCGCGCGCGGGTCGATGGACGATTCGGGTTCCTTGAGAATGCGCGCCGCGAGCTCCACGAGCGCGCGCTCGATCGATGCGGATCCCTGCGCTGACGGCCTCGATTGCGTCGGCCCCGACGGCACCGGCGTGTCCACAGACAACGACGCTGCCGGCTCGTCGGGCTCACCCTGTCGCTCGGCCCGCGCCGCCGCCGCCAACATGGGCCTTACCTTGCTCAACTCCCCTTCCGTCACGACGATGTGAGCCTCGCCCAACCCCAGGGAGAGCTCGAAGGCGCGCAGGCCGGACGCGGCCGACAACGGCACCAAACCTTGCGTCTTTCGCATCCACGCGATCCACGCCTTCTTGGCTTCCTCCGCGGGCCCCATCGCTCCGTCCGCCCAGAACGGCCAGGCGATCGAGAGGCTGAGCCCGGGCCGTCGCGCCAATGCGCGCGCCCGCATGAAGCCATCGAGGAAGCCGTTCGCCGCCGCGTACGCCGAATAACCGGCCGTCCCGGCAGCGGCCGCCAACGACGAGAACCCGACGAAGAGGTCGAGCGGAAGATGTCTCGTCGCGCGATCGAGGTGGATGACTCCCTCCGCCTTGACGGCCAGCAATCGCTCGAGCTCGATGGCGTCGAGATCGAGCACCGGCTTCGAGCCGCCCACGCCGGCGACGTGCAACACCCCGTGCACTGTCCCGAACGCGGCGACCCCGCGCCGCACGGCGGCCTCGACCTGGTCGAGGCGCGTCACGTCGCATTCGAGCGCCAGAACGTCGCCTTCTCGCGAGCCCGACGGCGGCGCTTTCGTCGGCAGCCGACGACCGAGAAGCACGAGCTTCGCTTGCCATTCGGTCGCCAACCATTCGGCGAATCGGCGGCCGAGCGCGCCGAAGGCGCCGGAGACGATGTAGACGCCGCCCCGCCGCAAGGGAACGGGCGACGGCGCGGCCTCGAGCGGAACATAGCTCTTGACCGAGCGCCTCCGCATCCCATCATAGCGAACCTCGAACGCAGCGTCGCCGGAGAGGACCTCGCGAGCCAAGAGCGACGCGCGGGCGGACGCGTCCAGATCAGGAGAAAGCTCTAGGACGCGGCAATAGAACGAGGCATGCTCCGCGAGCGCCGATTTCGCCCACGCGGCAGCCGCCGCGGCCAGCGGGGCTGACGACGGCCCCACGTGAACGGCGAGCACATCGATCGTCCGGTGCGGCGCCGCTCGAATCAAGGCCTGCGAGAGCCTCCATAACGAGCCGAGCGCCATCCGGTAGTGGCGAGCGCAGTCAGCCGATTCCTGGTCGACGTCCGGGGCACACCAGATCACCCGCTGCGGAAATCGATTCTCCGTGCGCAACCTATCTATCGCGGTCGCGTAATTGGTCTCATCGCCGGCGAGAACGGCAACGTCGAGCCCCGGCCATCGGGCGCGAAGCTCTCGCGCGTATTCCTGCCCGCCGACGACGAGAAGGGCGCCGGCCGGTTGGATGCTATCGACGGACAGCTCGGAGTGCACAAAGGCCGGGCCGAAGAACCCCAGGCTGATGTCCTGCTCGGGTTTTGGAATCCAGAACCGCTCTCCCTCGAAGGGGTAGCCCGGCATCGGTATCCGGCGGCGTTCCTGGCCCAAGAAGAGCCTGGCCCAGTCGATTACGCGGCCACGGACGAACGCCGCCGCGATCCCCTCGAGCGCGCGACCGAGCCGGCTCGAATCCGACATCGCGCTTGCCGCCGCTTCGACCGCCGCGTCGTGAACGGCGTCCGCGGCGCGCTCCGCGTCGAGGAATCCCTGGGGTCGTTCGCCGCGATCGACCGCGGTCAACGCCGCCTTCAGCTCCGCGAGCGACCCGACGACAAACGCGCAGCGCTTGGAGAAATTACTCCCGCTCATGTTGATCGTGAAGGCGACGTCGGCAAGCGCGTAGGTGTCACCCACGTCGTCGAGCCACGATCGCAGCGCACGTATCCGTGCCAACAGCGCCCGCTCCGTCTTCGCGGAGAGCGCGATGACCTCGGCGGTAGAGGATTCCACCTTTCGAGGCGATCGCTCCGGCGCCTCCTCGAGCACAATGTGCGCGTTGGTCCCGCCGAACCCGAATGAGCTGACCCCGGCGCGCCGAGGTATGGGATGTCGGTTCTCCCTCGCCCTGCGCTCCCACGGCGTGAGTCGGGTGACGATCGAGAGCCGAGTCCCGTTGAGCTTCAGATACGGATTGACGGTCTCGAGATGCAGCAACGGCGGCAGCTCCCGACGCCAGAGAGCTAGCAGGACCTTGACGACGCCTGCGACGCCGGCCGCCGCTTCCAGGTGCCCGATGTTCGTCTTCAGCGATCCGATGCGGCAGCGCTCGCCCTCCGACGCGCACTCCCAGGGGACCCCGAAGTGCCGGAACACACCCTTGATGCCGTCGATTTCGATGGGGTCGCCGAGCTCGGTGCCGGTACCGTGCGCCTCGATGTAGCCCAGCGTCTCCGGCCGGATACGCGCGCGCTCGAGCGCGTCGATGATGACCCGGCTCTGCGCCCCCGCTTCCGGGGCGGTGAGCGAGCTCACCTTGCCGCCGTGATTGACGGCGCTCCCCTTGATGACGCCGTACACGTGATCGCCGTCGGCCAGCGCTCGGTCGAGCGGCTTGAGGAGCAACACCGCGACGCCCTCGCCCTTCACGTAACCGTCTGCGCGCGCGTCGAATGTCCGGCAGCGCCCCGTCGTAGAAAGGACCCCGAGCTGCGCCGTCACGACCTGCGCCTTGGGGCTGAGGTTGAGGCTGACGCCGCCTGCCAGCGCGGCTTCGCACTCGCCGTTCTGAATCGCCTGCACGGCCCGATGGATCGCCACGAGCGAGCTCGAGCAGGCCGTGTCGACGGTCTCGCTTGGGCCGCGCAGATCGAGGAGATACGAGACGCGGTTCGTCAGAATCGACTGGGAATTACCCGTTCCAGTGTACCCGTCGTAGATCCGCGCACCGAAGACGAGATCCTCATAGCCGTGGAATTGCGCGCCGGCGAAGACGCCGACCCGGCGCCCCGCGAACGCGCGCGGCGAATAGCCCCCGTCCTCGATGGCGTGCCAAGCGTTCTCGAGGAACAGGCGATGCTGCGGGTCCATGACCTCGGCTTCCCGCCGCGAGATCCCGAAAAAGGCAGCGTCGAAGCGATCGACGTCGCGAACGAAAGCCCCCCAACGTGGCACGGCCTTCGCCAGGTCTCCGTCCTGCGCGTCGAAGGTGGAGAAGTCCAAGCGGTCGGTCGGCGCTTCGGTCACGGAATCTCTCGCCTCGACGAGGTTCCGCCAGAAGGCCTGGAGGTCCGGCGCGTCGGGAAACATCCCGCTCATCCCGACGACGGCGACGTCAGCCGGGCGGCTCGCGTCGGGGGCGCTTTGCCGGACGAGATCGAGCGGCTCGAGCCTTCGCCCTCGAAACCCTTCGAATCGGCGCGTCTTGCCGGACGCTCGATCCGGCGCGTCCGCCACGACCTGGTGCTCCGAGAGGATATGCGCGGTCAAGCGCGCGATGCTGTCGTGCGTGAAGAACGTGCTCGGAGCGAGATCGATTTGCAGCTCGTCGCTGATCGCGCGCGCGTAAGCCTTGAGCATGATCGAGTCGAAGCCGTGCTCGGGCAGCGTGCGCGCTGGATCAGCGGCGCCCTGCCCCCGCTTGAGGAGCGCATCGGCGATCCGACAGAGCACCGCCTGAACGCGCACGAACGTTTGATCTCGCGTCTCCTGCATGGGTCAGCCTCGGCCAGCTTTCGTGAGCAGCGACAGCAGCTTCGACGAGTCACCCTGCGCGGCGATCAGGGCCGGAGCCTCCGCGCGGAGCGCCTCGTCGAACAGCGCGAAGCCCACCTCGTTCGACAGTGAAACCATCCCGCGCGCAGCGAGCGCCGAGTCCACGTCATCGGTCACTCGCATACCGCCTTCGTGCCAATGGCCCCAAGCGATCGCGCGGGTAACCCCCGCACGCTCGGAGGTCACCCGCTGCGCCTCTCGCAACTCGGCGAACGCCAGCTGGAACGCGTTGGCCGCCGCGAAGTCCGCTTGACCCACGTTGCCCACGGCGCCGACGAGCGACGAGAACATCACGAAGAAGTCGAGCGGCTCGCGACGCGTGGCAATGTCGAGGTGAACGGTCCCCGCGATCTTCGGAGCGATGACCTCGTTCAGGGCATCGAGCCCTTTGGTCGCCACGAGACCATCACGCAGCACGCCTGCCGCATGAACAACGCCGTGGATCGGCCCGTACTCCGCGCGCACCCGCGCCACGAGCTCGTCCGCCTCATCCTGACGGGTGACGTCGCATCGCACGAACGTGACTCGGCTCCCCAAGGCGCGGCAGCGCGCCATGACGTCTTCCTGCCGCGGCGTGGGCGCCGATCGTCCAGCGAGCACGAGGTTCACCGGCGCGAGCCGCGCGAAGCGCTCCGCGAACAACAGCCCGAGGCCACCGAGGCCGCCCGTGAGCACGTACGTGCCGTGCGCGCGCACCGGATGCGGGGCCGGCGCCGGCAAGGGCGACACGAGCTCCCACGTCTTCGCCCAACGTCCGCCGCTATCGTAGCGAACCTCGATGTCGCCCGACCAGACGGCGAGCTCCGCTCGGAGCATGACCTCGGCTTTGACCGGATCGTCTTCCGACCAGGCGTCTTCCACCGCGCGCACGGTGGTGCGTGCTTGCTCCAAAGCGAACGCTCGCAGCAAGCCGGTCGCCGACGCGCCGAGAGGCTGCACGAGCTCGGGACGCCCGCCGTACCAAACCAAAAATTGCAACGGGCGATCCCACCGCGCGGCGACGAGAGCACGGGCCATCCAGTAGAGCGAGCGCACGCCGTGGTCGAGCTGCGAGTCGATCTGATTGGGCCGGTAGCCGAAGTCACCTTTGGCCCAACGATGGACGATGTGTCCAGGTACGAAGCTCTCGCCGCGCAGCGCTTCGAGCAGTGCGGTGTAGTGCTCGCCTCGGGTGACGTCGATCGCGTACGTCAGCGCGTCACACCGGCGGAACTCCGCTCCGGGTAAGACGAGGGCGACGCCCGCGTCGCGCTCGCTCTCCCGAACTCGTCGAGCGAGGCGATCGTCGGTGTCGAAGATCAGCACGCTCTCGCCGATGGTCGAAGGGGCTCTCACGTCGGGAGGGCGCGCCACGAGGCGCGGGCGCGCCAGCATCGGACCGCGCGTGACCTGATCGAGTCGGCCCCCGGCGCCGCGCGCCCCGCCCACGAGCTGAAAGAGCACCTGCTCGATGACGACAACGACCTCGCGATTTACGTCGAAAACGACAATATCGTAGGTCGGCGCCCCATGCTCGCTCGCAGTCGATCGGACACGCGCGAACCGCGGCTCGCGCGTGGCGTCCGCGATGGCGATAGATTCGATTCTCTCCACGACGGCCGGAGCCTCCGAGGATCGGGCGATCAAGAACTCCGCCGCCTGGAGCGCCGCGAAGAACGCTCGCCTCACCGGCTCTTGCCGGTCGCTCTCGGGTGCCAGGGACGAGAGCTCGACCCACGCCTCGTCCGCCGCCCACAGATTGATCGATTCGATGAGCCGCGCGTTCAGCGCATACTCCACCCCCCGATCCGCCAGCGTGTCGTAGACCGCCGCCGCCGTGGCGCGCTCGCGCGCCGCTCCGGAGGGGAACGTGTCCGGAAACGGGGGAACCGGGCCGCGGCTATCTGTTTCCCATTGCCCCTGCATGACGATCTCTTCCGTCGTCTCGCTCCCGAGCCCTATCTCGAACGAGGCCGTGTCGCCGTCGTCCCGCAGCCATAGGCACACGGGCACGCGCCGGCCGAGCACGAGGTGGTTCGCCCAAACGCAAGAACGCCATCGCAAGCCGTCAAACCGGCATCGCAACGCCTTCAGGCCGGCAAAAGCGAGCTCGAAATAGAACGCAGCATGGACCAGGGGCGCCCCCTCGACGCGATGCTGAAGGACGCTCGCATCATCGTCACCCAAGAGCTTCGCGAAGCCTTGACGACCCAACCTGGATAGGTCCGCATCCCAGAACGAATCCAGCGTCCAGGGCCGCGCGCCCGATATGGCCGAATGGGGCCTTTCGGCCTGAAACCAGAAGTCGACATCCGTGAATGGGTAGGCCGGCAGGTCGAATGGGGCCCCCTCCGACGGGTCGCCGCACACACGTCGCCAATCAATATCGGCTCCCTGCCGGTACCAGTCGCAGACGGCTTCCAGCGCCGCCCTGCGCGCCTCCGGCCCCGTGCCGCTCTCTTCCAAAGCGCTCGTCGCGGTCTCGAGCGACAGCCGCGGACCCTCGACATCGGCACGTCGCGGCGCCTCCCCGGCCGCCCGCCGCTCGAGCGCGGCCGAGAGGTCGTCGAGCGAGTCGAAGAGCCCGCAGAATCGCACGCCGAAATGGGTGCGTCCCACGTTCAACGCTCGACTCAAATCTCCCATTGAGATCCCGTTGCGCCCACGCGACAACCACTCGCGCATCGATCCGGCGAGGCGCCGAAGCTCTTGCTCATTTCGAGCCGAGAGCGCGACGATCCAGCTCTGTCCGACGGCGACGCGGCCGCGATCGCCATCGGCCGAGTCGGCTTGCCCGAGGAGGTCAACGTTCATGGCACGTACCAGTCACCGGGACAGGCCGAAGCGGCGACGTCCATTCTCGAAATGACCCGACGACCATCAATCATGGTTCTTTACCCGCTCACCGAACGCGAACGCGTCTATTCCGCCCTGGAACGCGCGAGTCCACCGAACGGGCCAGCTAGTGAGCCCAGTTGTATTTTCGATGATAGTTCGACCCGACGCTCTCCAGCACGAGCAAGCCGCTGTTCGTGAACTGTCGGTCGTAGATGTCTCGGTATCCGGAGACGTCGACCCGCCGATCGCGCACGCCAAACGTCCACTCCGAGTTCAGCGTCAGCAGGTTCTCATACTCGGCCATGTTGAGCCGATAGCGCTTTCGAAGCGCCTCTGCCGGGCCGAGGGCCCGCACCAGCTCCTGTCCGCGTCGAGAGATGATTCCGCTATAGAACTCCGAAGAGCAGCCCGAACCGTACGAAAAGAGCCCGACGCGCTTGGCGGAATCGAGCGGCACGGAATCGATCAGCCCGATCAGGGCGAGGAAGATCGATGCGGAGTAGATGTTACCGACCTCCGCGCAATACTTGAGCGACGGCGTCACGCGCTGTTTGAAGTCACGCTCGATGCTCTCCGGCGGGACCTTCATGTTGCGAAGCATGTTGCGGTGAGCACCCTTCACCATTCCACCGAACGGCGTGTGGAACACGAGGTAGTCAAATGCAGACTGAAAATCCGCACCTTCGACCCGCTCCACGTAGCTTCGAAAGCTCTGTTCCAGACAGTCGAGATAGGAGAGAAGAGACAGATCCGGATCGCCGGCCTCGACGTGCACGTCCGGCCGGCAGGTGTCCATGACCTCGTAACCATGATAGCCGTTCGCGCCGAAATCCAGCTCCAGGACGTGCGGCTCGTCGCCGACGATCATGGCCACGGCGCCCGTCCCCTGGGACGGCTCCGCGTATGTGTGCTTTGCTGTCGCGCTCGTGATGTCCGTCGCCACGACGAGCGCCTTCGCGCCTGGCGCCGCGTTGGACCTCACAAAATTGGCAGCCATCTGTAGGGCCGCCGTACCGCCGTAGCAGGCCTGCTTCACTTCGAACATTCGGCAGCGGCGGCTGAGCCCCAAGTAGTCGTGGAGGTAGTTGCTGAGCGATTTGCCGAAATCGAGCCCGGATTCGGTGGATGTGATCAATAGCTCGATCTTCTCAACAGAAGACCGATCGAGCGAATCAATGAGCGGCTTTGCCGCGTTCACACCATTCGTTACCGAATCCTCGCACGGCAGACATACGGACTTCTTGTCCATCAACAGGTTTCCGAAACGTTTCAATTCGAGGCCTCGGTGCTCGAATATCATCCGCACGTCGATACATGCCTGCCCGAGATAAGCGTTAATGCGCTCGATTCCGACGTCCATCGACCCTCTCCCGCAATCGACCCGTCACGATTTTTTACGACCTAGAACGGCAAACACAATGGCGCAGCCCGAGAGAGCCGAACAGCGCTCTCACGCCTGTCAGCCCCCTCATGAGCGCCTGCTCCTGCCGCGACATCCCCACCGGCGGCGACCATCGTTCCAGCCATGCACCTCCGGACGCGGATGAGATCGCGGTCCGGCCGGACCTTCGAGCATTGCATCGAAGGTACCTAACTTCTTACAAAATTAACCTGTTCGACGCTCTGGCGTCGCCGCCTCGAAATCTCATTGAAACCATTGAAATCGTTCAATGGCTGGCACACCTGCAAGCCTGTGCGACACACGTGTCGCCAAGAGCAGTCGCAGCGGCAAGTACCCCTCAAAACCTCCCATCGCCGGCCAACAAAGACGCATCGTGCGCCTGAGTTGCTCGCGTTTCAGCATGCAAGAGCACGATTTCGTCGTCGTGCCTTGGAGTGCTCGCGTCTCTTTGGCTGGCGCGGTATGATTCTGTCCGCCAGGCCACATATAACACTGCCGACAGATTGAGCAATAGGTATCTGCAAGCCGCATTACTTCCGCGCATGACGGAAATTTGCGTCGGCAATGAAACACGTATGGGGCCGAGCATCGGTACTTCACCCGCAGGCCAGGCAGGCGCATGCCTGGCGCCAGGGCAAGACCCGGCCGCTTTACCGCTTTACCGGCTCATGAGCCGCGCGAAGCGAGCACGAGCGAACCATGCTTTACACTACGCCGAAGGTGTTGTGCCGGACCCGATCCCGAGGCCGCGTCACCGCAGAAGGTCGTCGCGCCGCGCCCGTCGATAGTCGACCCGTTCGTGCCCTTCATCGTCGAGCAGCTCGGCAAGTATCCCTCGCTGCGCTCGAGTCGCCTCCTCGGCATGCTCAAGGAGCGCGGCCATCCGGGCGGTCCCGATCCTCTGCGCCGGGTGAGCGATCGGCCGTCTCCGCCCCAAGAAGCCCGCAGACTCAACAGCCAACACTCTTGACACTCCCCGTCGCTCGCGGCTCGCCAAGGGCGAGAAGCGGCACCGCCGCAGGCGGTACCGCTTCCGTTGTCCCCGCAAACCCGCTTCGGGAGTGATGAAATTCAAATTCTACTTCTGGCGGCCCGGTCCAGGTCGAGTGCGCTTGAGTCGAGGCTTGGCGGGGGCGTCGGTGCGGGCTGCGCGCTCTGGGCCCTTTGCACCGATCACCTCCGGCCGTTTCAGCAACGTCTGTATGGCCAGAACCTGCGCGGCCGTGGAGATGAAGCGCAAAGGCCGGCCCGCGGTGGTCCGCGATCCTTCGCCCACGCCGTGAGGCAGCGTCGGGTACTCGTCCAGAAGCGCCCGAAACGTCGATGTCGTCTCGGCCCCGAGCACGCCCTCGAGCCGGTCGAGCTTGCCGCGCGAGCGCCACGGCTTGCCCGCGTCGGCATCCGCCCCGAGCCCGAGGGCCACGCGCTCGATCTCTCGGGCCGTCTGCGCGTCGGACTGGTCGGCGGCCAGCTTTTTCAGCGTTTTCCGTATCGCGTCGGCGGCGAAGAGCGACACCCGGTGATGCAGGATGTTCCACCCGGCCATGAAAATCTTTACCGCGTCGTGCTCGATGATCACCGACACGAGCTCGTCCGGGCTCGGCTTCTTGCGCGTCGATCGCTCTCCGAGGAGTTGTTCGAGCCCGAGGTTGCACGTGCAGATGGCGGCTTCGACTGCCTCGAACGGCCGGAACGCACCGCCGTTGTAGCTGCATCCGGAGATGAGGACGTTCACGAGGTAGCTCAGCTCCATCAGGCGCTTCCCATAGATCTCCGCGTCGCGCGTCTTCACCTCGCGGATCGCCGACGTGAACGGGAGGTCTTCCCCGTGCTTCGTGCCGGCCGTGAGGAGCCCCGGCTCGGTCGCAGGCGGCAGGACGTCCGCTTCGCGCAAAACCTCGAGGAAGCCCTTGAGGTTCTGCTGATTCGCCGCATTCTTCGCCTCGAGCGCGTCCGACCGCCGAGCCGCCGCTGCGGTGGGTCGATCCTTCACCGCCGCCGCTCGGAAATGGGCGCGCGTGACGGCGTCGTACGTTCGGGACTGCAGTGTCTCTTCCAGGGGTGTGACCCTCGACAGATTGAGGAAGCTCGCCGCCGCCGAAGGGGCGACGAATCCCTCTTGCTCGCGCCGATCTTCCCGCTCACCGGCCACGTCAGACTCCAGCATTTCCTCGGAGGTGAGGACGTCGTACAGACCGCCGGATTCTTCAATGTACTCGGAGGAGATGGCGCAGCACCTATCGAGCAGCGTTCGTAGGAGGGTGTGATGCTCCTTGTCCAGCTCGACCAGAACCGAGAGAATGGGCTCCCAGCTCCGGTGGTTCTTGGCGATGACCCGGAACTCCTCGAACTCTTGGTACAGACAGCCCTCGAGCGCCTTCTCCACGAGATCGTCATCGTCCGAATGCGCCGAGCTCGACATCTGCACGCAGAGCCCGTCGATGTCGATCACCAGGACGTGCTTGCACAGGGCCAGCGTGACGAAGTCTTCGTCGAGCTCGGCGATCTTCTGCGCCGCGAACGCCTCACCGGCCTCGAGCATGACCTCGATCCAGAGGGCGAATCGATCTGCGTCGAACGTCTCGTCCTTGCCCGGGCGCTCGCTGCGCCACAAATCCTCGTCGAAGATTCCCTCGAGCTGCGCGGTCGTCGCGAGCGCGACGATCTCGCCCGCGTCTTCCAGGCCGATGTGATGAATAAGCTTGGTGAGCACCGGGGCCGGTAGGCCCTGCACGAGGTGGACGAGATCCGGCTGTTCAAGGAGTCGCGTCACGAGGTGGCGAGGACGGGTCGATGTGGTGAGCGGTGTTTTCATGATTTGCCTTCTTTAGCGCTCTGGACGCGCCTGTAAAGCGCGATCGTCGCGAGGGATGATGAGCAGGTGTCGCCGCTCGGCGCCCGCCCGACGCTTCAAATGAAATCTATTTTGAGCGGTTTCCAGGTTAACTGTACGTTTTCGCCGTGCCCTGTTCATGAAGGCCGTGGGAGGCGACGCTCGTGGGCGTGCATGCGGCGACGCACTTGGCCTGGCGCCCGTCACGCTCACCAGCCGGGGCAGCCCGCGCGCGCCGCTGCGTCCGCCTTCCGCCCGGTGTTGAAGACCGACACGATCCGCACATTTCAGCCCCTCCCGTCGTGATGTCGGGGGCGGGGCGGCACCGGCGGAAAGGTCGCCCCTGCGAGGTGCAGCAGTGGAGAGCCCCCATGTTGGTGACACCGGCATTGCGCTTGCAACTCGCGCACGCTGAGGCCATGGCCGCACACGGAAACCACCTCCGCTGACCGGATCGCGGAGCGCGTCAATGAGCGCCGGCACAGCTTCCAGCTCCAGCTCGACCGCGGTGATGGCGTGTCGTTCACGATCCCCGTGGTCAACGACTGAGGAGGTCGGGGTTGCCCCCATAGACGCCTCACCGTGGGTGACACCGCGGCGAGGCACCGGCGCAGCATGCCCGCTGCGCAGACACATGAGGTGACGATGAAGTCCACGACCAGTAACGCGGTTGATATGACGTCTGTGCGGCACAGGTTCGGGACCATGCGCGACAGTCAGCTTGCCGCTTTCCGGGAGCGCGAGAGCCGTCCAGTGCATCCTGCTCGCTGTCCTGTCTGGCGATCACGCGCTGCTGGTGGGCCCTCCCGGTGCGACGAAGAGCGCCTTGTTCTTCGGGTTCCTGTCGCGCTTCCCAGAGGCGCGGAAGTTCCAGACGCTGGTGAGCAAGTTCGGATCCGAAGACGAGTATTTCGGGCCGGTGGAGCTCAGCTCCCTGAAGAACGATCCCTGCGAGCGCAACCTCGACGGCCGGCTCACCGGGGTCGAGTGCGCCTTCCTCGATGAGGTGTTCAAGGGGTCCGGCTCGGCCTCGGCCCAGATCAAGCTCGCTGAGTGGGACGCGGCGCGGGCGGACGTCGACCGGGTGACGCTGCCCGAGCGCATCGTGCAGGAGCTCCTCCGGATCCGGAACGAGCTCAAGGCCAACGGGATCGTCGTCTCCGACCGGCGCCGGATCGCGGTCACCCGCGTGCTCCGCGCCGCCACGTGGCTGGACGACTGCGCCGAGGTCGAGCTCGATCACCTCGCCATACACCGGCGGAGGTCTATTCGGCCGAGCAGGGCCAACCACATGTCCGGTCTGCTACCGGCCGAGCAGGATGCCGGCTCGCCCATCACGGGGCGGACGGTCGCGCGCTGGATGCGGCAGGCGACGCGCCGCGCCGGGCTCGCGTGCTCGAGGGCCCGCACCCCCTCCGCCACACGGTCTGCTCGCACCTCGCGATGCGGGGGGGCGCGTCTGATGCCGCTCAAGGAGCTCGCCGGGCACCGCGACGTCTCGACGAGACCATGGGCCACATGCACCCGTCGCCGAGCACGATCGCGTTGCTCGACGGGTCGCCTGCCGGGGCGGTCCGTGGAGAAAACCTGGAACAGGCGGTGGTGCTGGTCGGAAAGGTCAGCAGTTCCGCGTAGTTATTTGGTGGGTCGACAGGGACTCGAACCCTGGACCTACGGATTAAAAGAGCCTGGGGGTGCCGAAGGAATTCGCGGGGTTAAGGGGCAAAGTGGGCAGGAAGGTGGGCAGGCGGGAGGCGGGGGGCGGGAGCTGGCGGTGGCGGCACTGAAGGCGGTGGCGGCGGGGGAGGCCATCGGGGTGGACATGCTGGTGCGGTTGGCGGAGCAGGTGGCCGCGGGTGCGGGGGCGGCGCCCTCCCCTGCCCTGTCGCCGCGAGCGGCGCTGGTTGCGCAGCTCGGGGACGGGCTGGGGGCCGCGGCTGCGGCGGGGGATGTCGAAGCGGTGCGCGTTGCGCACGAGGCGATCGGGCGGCTGCTGGGGCTACCATGGCAGAACGCGGCGGCCAGCGTCCAAGCTCCCGTGGTCGACCTCACGGCCGAACGCGGGAAGCGCGGAAGGTAGCGTGCCGTGCGAACCGCACCTATCTGCCGGGCAGCCGACCTGAATGGCGGCGATGAGGCGAGCCACGTCCGCTCCCGTTTCATCGGGTGGCACTCACTCTTCCTTCACCACGACGTAGCTCTCCCGCGTCACCCGCGCCCCTTGCCGCCTGTCGAACGAGATGAAGTCGAGACCGCGCTCAAGCAGCACCACGAAACGCGAACCGTCCTCCCGCGTGCCCGTAATGGTTCGCAGATGAACCCGCGCCAGCGGGTCGCTCGGCAGCACCAGCGGCCGCCATCCCGAGTTCCCCGCGATGCGCGCGATCCGCGCCTTTTGCTCGTCGGCGCTGAGCGTCCGGTGATGCCCGTGCCCCTGGTTCTCCTTCTCGGGGCTGGGCGCGTAGGTTTCGACCTCCAGGCTCTGGCAGCCACGCGCCCGGAAGAACGCCGCTGCTTCTTCGAGCAAGATGAGCTGCCAGTGGGTCTGCAGGTAAGGATCGACGATCCGAAGCGCGCGGATGGGCCGATGGTTGAGTGCTTCACCCGAGGCGTTGACGAACCAGCGGGCGAAGGTTGCGTCCGCGCCCTGCTGGCGCGCAGGCACGTTGTGAACGATGATGCTCGGGGCCGCCTCGTCCGGCTCGAAGTCCGATGCGGTGCACACCCGCGCGGCAGCGACAAGCGCCGCCACGCGCTCCCGGGCTGCCTGCCCGGCCGCGCGTCCCACGGTACGGAACACCCGGCATTTCTCGCGCAGCCACCCAGGACCGAGCGCGTCCGCGTCATGCGCTTGCTCCACGAGGAACACATCTTCGGAATCGGGCGCACCGGACGACAGCTTCCAGGCGAAATCCGCTGCGGCGCTCGGCGACACCTTCCGCACTTCCACCTTGCCCATCTCGATCGCCAACCGCAGCCGGAGCGCCGTGATTCGCTCCTCGTCCGAGTTCGGATCCGGCAGGCGACCGAGCACCACGCGCGCGCGCCCTGGGCCGTCGGCGTGCCGCACAATCCAGCGCAGCCAGCCATCGTCCGCCATCGCCTGCCGGCCGACGCTGGGCGCCACGACCGTGATCTCCGCGGTCGGCAGCCGCGCAAGACGCTCCCGGACCTCGACGCCGCCCCGGAACACCGGCTCGACTGGAAGACCGTCTCGCTCAGCCCGCTTCTCCAGGAGCGCCCAGCCGGGATCGAGACGATCGAGCAGCTTACGGCGCCGCAGGAGCGGCTCGTAACGCTGCGTCTCGAACGCGAGCAGGCAACGGTGACATGCCGTCGTGCAAGCAGGGTTGGAGCACCGCAGCCGCTGTCGGGCCGCGATCATCAGATCCTGCCAGCGCTCCCGCAGCGCCCGGCAGTGGCCCACCCCGCCGGCCACTTGATCGTACAGGATGACGTCGTACACGAAGCCTTGACCGACACCTCGCGGCGAGAGCAACCCGCTGACCTCGCGCGAATCGACCCCCAGAACCTCGCCCGCTGCGAGCTGGAGCGCCACCATCCACGTCGTCGCGAGGCGCAGGCCATCCTCCCCGCCGGGGAGCGCGAGCGCCCCCTTCAGCTCGATCCGGAGCGTCTCCGTGCGCAGATCGCCGGCGAGCACCATGTGGCGCCAATAATTCCCCTTGTTCTCGCAGCGCCCCTTACCACGCAGGCGTTGATGCTGCTCGAGCGCCTTGGGGAGCGGATCGACCTTGTTACCCTTCTTGTCGATCCCTGGCAGCTCCGTCTCGGGCTCGGCGCGGCCGCAGAGATAACAGATGGCGTAGCCGTATCCCTGCCGTTGCGCGCCCACCGCGGCCGAGCTCGCGCTCGCTCCGCTTCGGTCCGATTCCACGAGTGACCCTTCGGTACGCACCAGGATCGACCCCTCCTCGTCGTACGCCAGCGCTAGACCGGCGCTCACCTCTGCCGTCGGGCCTCCTTCGCGGGTTGCGTACACGGCCTCCGTCACCGGGCGTAGGGCGGTCCGGGCGCCGCCGGCCCAGCGTTGCGGCCGCCGCCCCCACTGCACGGCGAACCCCAGCTTCGGCTGGATGACCGGGATCTCCCGCAACCCCGGCTGCTTGCAGGTCTTGCACGCCTTCTCCAGGCCACCTTGGTTGCGAGCGAAATGGAACTGTCCACAGTTCGGGCACAGGCCGATGACCCGCTGCGCGATCACGCCGGGAGCGTCCGTACCGGTCCAGTGCCGGAGGAGACCGCGGGAGACGTGCACGTGCTTGCCCGCGATGACTTCGGCGCCCGGCGCGTATTCGCTCAGCGCGAGCGCCACATCGCGCTCGAGGCGGAGGCGCGGCTGCGAGGGTGACCGGCTCTCCCCCTGACTCTCCTCCCAGCGCTCGACGAGAGGCACCACCTGCACCGGGAACCCGTACCGCGGCAGGAACTGCGCGACGGCCAAATAACTGAGCAACGACTCGCTCGTCAGGTCGTACCGCTGGTACTCCAGCGCGCGAATCATCCCGCGATCCTGCGCCGCCTCCGGCTTGGCTCGCTCGGCGTCGAGCTGCATGTTCAGGACGCGAAGCTGGTGGCGCACTTCAGCGGCGATCTTCTCGATGTGCGTCCAGCAACGGTCGGCGATGTCGTCCATCGACATGCTCGCCAGCGCGGTGCGCGCCGTCAGCGCCCGCACCTCCGCGACGAGCGAGGAGTCGGCGACCGCTATGTCCACCAGCCACGCGACGAACGCGTGACACATGGTCTCCTGCTTGACGTCGACCCCGAGCGTCTTCCCGATCCGATCGCCGACCGCGGCGTCGAGGTGCTCGACCGCGGCGACGGCGTCCTCGAAGAACGCCTTCACCGAGCCGAAGACGGTGAGCGGATTCTGGGCGCTCACGCCAGCGTCGAAGCGCTGGAAGAACCGTGCCATAAGGTGCGCGTACACGTGGCGTCGACAGATCCGGGGGCTGTCGAGCTTGACCGCGGGGGGTGTGATCGGAAGCTTGAAGGGGCGCTCCGGATCGGCGAAGACCGCCTGGTCGAACGGCCGCGGTCGCGCGAACGTCAGCACCAACGCCGTGCCCTCCGCGCGGCGACCAGCGCGGCCAGCGCGCTGCAGGTAGTTCGACGGACCGGGCGGCACGTTGGTGAGGAACGTGGCGCTGAGACCGCCTATGTCGACGCCGAGCTCCATCGTGGTCGAGCACACGAGCGCGTTGCGCTCGCCATCCTTGAAGCGAGCCTCGCTCTGCTCCAGGTCTTCCGGGAGGATTTGCGCGGTATGCTCCTCGGAGTTCAGCCCCAGGAGCTCCGTCCGACCCTCGCCCACCGCACGCGCCACGATCCGGTCCCGGTCATCAAGCTCCTGCCCCAGCGGTATGCGGGCGAGCGTGCCCTCGCAGTGGCTCGTCGGGCAGACGTCTGCCACCGCGCGCGCCCACGACGTCCGGCACAGGCGGCAACGATAGAGCGGCCCCGCGCTCGACCGTCGGAAGCGGAGCAGGTGAAACACGATCTCCAAGCGCCCCGCTTCGTCCCGGCGCCGAATGGGCGACACCGACTGGGATTGCTGTTGCCCCACCGGCGCGACGCGGTCGAGCGCGTCCCAGACCTCTTCGAGGACCAGCACCGGCGTTACTGCAGCAGGCGCGCCCAGCGCCGCCAGCACCCGTTCCACGTAAGCCAGCCGGCGGCTCTCGTTCGCGGTCACCCCGGCGCCGGAGGGCATGAGCGGGACCGGCGTCTTCTCCCACGTGCCGTCGGCCGCGTCTTCGTTGGCGTCCGCGCCGGCCTTGCCCTTCCGAGGCTCCTTGACCATCGGGCGGTCGATGAGACGGCGCGGGAGAAAGTCATCATGGCCCCCGACGCGCAGGACCGTGCATGCGCCATCGGCGCGCGCCGTGTCCAGCAGGGTGGCGACGAGCGCGTTCCACATCTCCTCGGAGAACAGCTGGCGCAAGTCCGGATGCTTAGGCACAGGAAAAGCGAGCCCGTAATCGACCACCACGACGCCGTTCGCCTCCAGGTTGCCGAGACGTCCAGGGCGGCGTGAGAGCTCGCGAGCAACGACCATGCGAGCCAGATCCAGCGCGCTGGCAGCGTCGTGGTTGCTGAGCTCTCGGAGGCCTGCGTGGTCGCGAATGGCCGAGGCCAAGCATTCGAAGTCGACGCCCTCGGCGGCGGCGGCGGCGCGGGCCTCAGCCAGCTTGACCTTGAGGCGGGCCGCCTCCTCGAAGTCGTCGCGCTCCACGGCGGCCACGATGTCCCGCTGGAGGGCAGAGGCACGGCCCGACTCCCCCCGGCCGGCGCAAGCGTCGAGAGCTTCGACGAGGATCCGGCGGGCGAGCAGCGTATCATGCGACTCCTCCACCTTCGCCGCCAGCGACGCGGCTACCTGGCGGTTGTCGGCGAACAGCAGGAGGCGTCTCCCCCCACCGCGCAACCAGCGAGCGGCGGCGGCGCGATGTCGCGGGAGTGACGGATACACCCCATCGATCAATACCTGCAGCGCCGCGTCGGTGCCGACCTGAACGCGCCGGATGACGGGCAGCGCAGGTCGCTGGGAATCGCAGCGGGGGCAAGCCACGCCGGCGAGCGTCCGCTCGGGCCCCTTGAAGTTCCCGCCCGGGAATCGCCACAGGCGCCGGCCGTCCTCGGCGCCGAGCCGGCAGGGTGCCGAGCTGGTGTCGACCCACCGCTGTTCCGGCGCTCCGTCCGCCGTGAGGAAAGGGCTGCCGTCATCCCAACGATCCCTGAAGCAGAACAGGGCCACGTCGCTCTTGTCCTCTTTCCGCTTCCCGCCGCCGCCGGAGCCCGCCTGCCCTTGCACCCGCTGCGGCACCAGCGCCGGGAGACCATCATCACCAGCCCCTTCGAGCCCGAGCACGAAGGACTGACCGCAGGATTCGCACACGCGCAGCTCGTAGACGCCGCAGCCGCACCCGCACCGGCCCACCGGCTCGGTGTACAGCGTGCCGAGCGCGCCCCGAATCACCGCCTCGGGGCACTGGTCATTGAGGCAGGCGTAGACGCCGTGCGGTCCGCGCGCCGTCGCATGGATGCGCACGGGCAGGAGCGGGATCTCGCTCGCCGCGCTGCGGGCCAGCGCGAGCACCTCGAGGACGCGGTGAGCAGCCCGCCGGCGCACGCCCAGATCACCGTCCTTCCCGAACAGTACGTCGGCCAGCTGATCGATGCGGGTGGCGGCGTCGTTCAGATCGCCACGCAGCTTGCGTACCCAGGTGAGCGGCTCCAGCGCAGCATGGAGCAGGCGCGCGGCCGGGAAGTCATCACACGTCCGGAAGCCGGGGCGGAGCACGTCGACCACCTGTTGCGCCCGCTCACGGGAGACCTTCGAGCCGTCGAGCTTGACCTCGACATCGCCGTCCACCACCTCGTCCACGAGCGTCGCGAAGTCGGTGTCGAACGCCGCCACCGCGGCGGGCGCAGGGAGGGCCATCTTGACAGGCGAGGTCTTCGCCTGGGGGACGACGCGCCGCCCCTCGATAGGCTCGACGTCGGAAGGCGCCTTGGAGAGCAAGCTCGCGGCGAAGGAGCGGAGGCGCTCCCGGCCGTCCGAGATCCCCTGGTGCATCGTCGCCGACGTGGCGATCCCCTGGACTGCGCTCGGCTCCGCGATCCCCCAGCGAAGCCAGGCGCGCCGCATGAGGAGCGTGAGTTCGGCCGCCATCGCGCCGGCATAGACGTGCGCTTCGTCGATGACGACCATCTCCGGGCGCGCGAACCGGTCGCTGAAGATCGGCGCGTCGTCCGGCCGGACGAGCGCGTACTCCAGCATCGAATAATTCGTTACCAGGATGTGCGGCGGCTGCTCGCGGAGCTGCTCGCGCGAGATCAGCTCCGCGCGCGGCACGGGCAACCCGAGTTTATTGAGCTTCCGTTCTGCCACCTTCGTCTTCTCCGGCAGGCGGCTCGTGTAAAGGCTGAAGCGGATGGTCGGATGGTCGCCAAGAATCGCCCGCAGCCGATCCATCTGGTTATTCACCAGCGCGTTCAGGGGATAAAGGAGAAGCACGCGTACGCCGGGTCGCTTCAGGTCCGGATCGCGAAGGATCATGTCCAGCGCGGGGAAGAGGAAGCACTCGGTCTTGCCGCTGCCCGTGCCCGACGCGACGACGAGCGATTTCCCCTTCCGGTAGTTCTCGATCGCCTCGACTTGGTGCCGGTAGAGTGGGCGGTCGGCCGGCCATTGTGCCTCGCCGCGCGCGGCCTGGAGCAGCGCCGGGAGGTCGCGGTGCACGATCCCTGCTTTCGCCAGCTCGCCGGTCGTCTTCGGGCCGAGACTGGGCAGCTCGAAGGGAAAGTTCGCCTCCACGACGGGGGGCGCGACGAGCCCGAAGTCCGTGATCGCCTTGTGGACCGCATCGTCGATCGTCTGATCTCGGAAGCGAAACGATGACCGAACGAAGCTCGTCATCTCTGCCAGCGCCCGCTCATTGGCGGCATAGGCGTCCAGTTGATACCCGCTCATCGCTTCACCTTTTTCCCATCGACACGAGCAACCAGGCATCCAGAAGGTCGGGTACAATCTGGTCGAGCACCGCGATGGCGTTCCACGCGTCCTTCCTGATCCGCACGCCCTGCTCACGATACGCCGTCAAAAGTTGCGCCGCCTCGGCCACGCGCAGCTCGGCGTCGACGACCATGCGGCCGTGGCCGACCGAGAGCTCGCGCTTCGCCTTCGCCTCCGACTCGATCAACGTCGCTTTGACGCTCGGCGCGGCGCCGGGCGTACCGAAGACCCAGGCCCGCGGGAGCGCTTCTAGAAGCTCCTGGCTCGCCCCTTGGCGGAGCTTCAGCAACGCCGCCGCCCGGCGTCCACGCAGACTGTCCTGCGTCGCGATCTCGGTCAGGTCCGACATCCGGAGCGCGAGGCGCCCCTCCCAGTCGCGGGGAAGCTCGATGGGACCACCCTCACCGAACACCTCCGCCTTCATGGATTCGAGGAGCAGCGGGGCCTCCGGCCGCCCACCCAGCGCCTCCTGATACAGCGTCAGCTCGACGGCGCGCGGCATGGCGCGCGCCTGTTTGGCCGTCTCGATTAGCTCGGTGATCTCGTGGACCTCCTTGCGCCGCAGCGCTCGCGCGAGAGGTCGCCGCTCCGAGCGGGTCACGCCGAGCCAGGTGAAGCCGCGACACTCGGTGCGATACAGATCGAGCCACGCGAACCGGGCGCGCGCGGGGAGCTGCGCCGCCGCGGCGAGCAGGACCCAGGGCGCGCGCGCGGCGATGAGATCGAAGAGGTAAAACCACTCGAGCCCGAAGGCCGCGCGGCCCCGCACCGCGCCCACGAAGCGGTCCAGCCACACCTCGAACGCCGGCGGATCGGTCGTCATGTCCTCCAGCGCGCGGAGGATCTGCGGCTCCTCCTTGGACCACAACCCCTCGTCAAGCGACGAGAGCGCGCGCGGCGGGACCGCCTCCATGTCGAGGGGTATCTCCACCAGCACGCCGCCCGAATGGCTCCTCACGGGCGAGCGCGCCGCGTCCGCCAGGAACACGATCCACCGGCCGCGCGACGTCGGCAGCGCGCTCGCGGCCGCTGCCGCCTCGAAGCGCTGGGGCTCGACGCTCTCAAGCCCGCAGGCGACGATCGCCGGCTCATCGAACGGCCGCAGGACATCGAAGCAGGCCAGCGCGGGCTTCTCCGGTAAATCGCGTTCGTCAAGCAGCAGCTTGAGTACGAGCTGCCCCGGGCGCGCGACACGCGAGGGGTGGTGCATCCGGGGAACGACTACCTGGAAGCGGTAGGCCGCCGGATCGCCGTCGACGCGGGCGGCGACGACGATCGAGCTCTTGTCTGGCCGGAGCTTCTGCCGCACCACATCGCGCAGCGGGACCAGCGCGCGCCCGAAGCGATCGGTGCGGCTCGTGACGAGGCGCGCCCCACCCTCGTCCTCCAGCCACACCTCGCGATCGGGCTCGGAGCGCACTTCCACGCAGGCGTGCGTGAAGACCATGCGCTCGGTGAGGATCGCCGTCCCGTCGAGCGGCGCTTCCTCCCTGGACACGACGTCCTTCCACAAGCGCACGTAGCGCCGCGCTAGCGGCACGCAGGCACGGAGGATCTCCCCCGAGTTGAGCCCCAGCGCCGTCGCGACCTCCTGCGCGTCCGCGGGGGCCTGGACCTCGAAGCGGCCTGGACCGAGCGCCGTGACCACCCCGTGCCGGCTGGTCACATGGGCCAGGAGCTTCGATCCGAAGACGACCCGCCGCGCCTCGACGAGCTCCACGAAGTGCGACGGGATCACCGTCCAGCGGGCGTGGAAGCTCCGCCCGTCGCGCGCCGTGAGGCGCACCCGTACGGTGCCGCACGCGCCTCGGAGCTGCGGGATCCCGCTGAGACGGATACGCCCCGCCGCATCGCGCGCCACCGTTTCGAAGGGCGCGTGCGGCCCGGCGCTTACGACCACGTCGACCCCATCCCGGGCGTCGTTCACGGTCAGATCGGGCAAGCGCTCGAAGGCGCTGGTTGCGCGCGAGAACTGGGACGGCAAGCCGCCCTCGATGCTCACGGAGAGGACCCGATGCCGGCACTCGATCACCGTGATCTCGCCTCCCGCGGTGAGCACGCGGACCTCCCCTTCCGTGGCGGCGTCGATCGCCCAGGCGGCGGCTGCTCCCCCGGACAGCTCCGCGGCGGTGACGCCTCCCGAGGTCTCGATCACGATCTCTTCGCGCGCCAAGAGGAGGCGGCGCTCGCCGGCGGCGATGATCTCCTGATCCGCGCGGAGCATCCGGCCCTCCCCGTCGAACCACCACAGCGCCTGGTCCGGGAGCACCAGCGTCTCGACGGGCACCACCTGCGCCGCGCCGCCCCTCGCCGCGTAGCGCGCCACCACGATCGCGGTCGGGCTCCCCATGCCGAGGAGCCACTCCAGACGCCCCTTGACGGCGTCGTCGCTCTCGAACCGCCTCTCCCCTTCCGACCACGCGATCAAGCGCGCCCCGTGCGTCCCGGGCTCCAGGGCCACGGTCGCATACGTCACGTCCGCCGGGATGCGCCCACGGAGCGCTGGATGCGCCAGATCCAAGCTCGCGCGGAGCTCGATTCGACGATCCGGTAGCAGGATCGCGCGCAGCTCCAGCGCCGCGCCGAAGGACGCCGCCGGCGCTCCGCGCGGCGACTGCGCCGCGTCCCGGAACGAGGCCAGCATGGCCGCTAGCAAGCGGGGATTCCTCGTCGCCGGCAGCTCGATCCCGTGTTGATCCAGCGCGCACCGGACATCGTCCGCGCTGCCGAGCGAGGTCGGATCCACCCCGCACCGCGCCAGCCGCTGGCGCGTCGCCGCGGCGTCTGCGAGGATGTCTTCCAGCGCCTCGGCGGCCTCGCTCGCGTCGAGCAACTCTCGGAGCCGCCCCTGCGCGAGCAACTTGATACGAGCCACGGCGAAGCGCCGGGCGGCCATGCCGTCCTGGCCTGCGAGCGCCTCCCAGCCAATCTCCCGGCCCAGCGCCCCCACCAGCTCGGGGAGGTTGCCGATGTGCACGGGGAGCCCGCCTTCCCGGAGCAACGTCGCGAGAAAGCGCCTGCGGCCCTGGCGCGTCACGACCTGCCGATCGAAAGAGCGCAAAGCGTCGACCACGGCCTCGTACAGCTCGGGATACCGCGGCGCCTCCTCGGCGCTCACCCCGATCGAGCCGAGGATGGGCCGCCACTCCAGCGCGTGCCCCTCCTGGCATAGGAACTCGGCGGCGTAGACCACGAACATGCGGGCGCGGTCCGATGCCCGCAACGCCGCGATCCCCGTGCTTCGGACTCCTTCCGCAAGCTCCTCCCGCAGTGCGGAGAGCTCGGCCGCCGACATGTTGAGCGTGAAGAGCGGGCGCCCGCCGTGGTGCCGGCGCAGCGCAGCGTTCACCGTCCGTCCTCGCACGCTCACCAACGCACCTCGCACAGGAAGTACCGGACCGCGGTTCGCTTCATCGAGACTTCCCCTTCTCATCGGATTTGGGCACGCCGATAACTTTGCGAAG
Organism: Sorangium sp. So ce693; assembly: GCF_051521375.1. Lineage (NCBI taxonomy): Bacteria > Pseudomonadati > Myxococcota > Polyangiales > Polyangiaceae > Sorangium > Sorangium sp. So ce693. The sequence continues at coordinate 4,842,726 of NZ_CP150347.1, read as the reverse complement.
TGGTCAACCTTCCTCCCACGACGACGCGAGCCTCATCCTCGCGCCAAGGCGCGCTCATGTAAACGCCGCCCCGGAAGCAGCTCCAGAACAGGTCCGCGTATATCACCTACAGCTTCAGCGGCGAACACCAGCCACGGCGTAGGTCCCCCCGCCACCATGGAGGGAGATGTCCGTCGGCCCAGCTCTCGCTCCGGCGCGTGCCGCCTGCCGCCTGCCGCTGCGCGGCGCTGGGCCCCTCATCCCGTCTACCAGGCACCCGCGCAACCATGTACGCTGACGCCTTCCGTCCGTAGGCAGCGCCCGTCGGGAAGCCGGAAGAGCTCCCAGAGGGTTCCATGATACGAAGCGCAGCTTCTTCTCGAGTAGCGGCGCTATCGCCCAGCCCGAGCAACGCACGCGATGACGACTCACTATCTTCAGCTGACCGGAAACGCCGTCCGCAGAGAGCCAGAGTTCCGCGGGCCCCAGGGCCTCCGCTCCGGCCAGCACGTCTTCGACGAGCTGACCCATCGGTGGGCCAAATCGGGGGGTAAGAACTACGTCATCGTGGCGCGTGGGACGGAGGCACAAGAGCTGGTCTTGTTCTCCGATCTCTGCAGGGCTACGGCGAGGATCTCACCGCGCGGTGATGCGCTGCTCATCACGGACCTCCTCGCGCCCGTTCCGGCCCCGCCAGAGGCCGTCCGCTTCCAGGCGTCGTTCAAGCGCGTCGATCCGAATGCAGGCCCACCGCCCGCTGATCAGCTCGACGGCTTGCTGCTCCTCCTCGCCGCGCCGGCGGCGCGCGTCGCGTCCACGTCGCTGCATGCGAAGCCTGTCGCGCCCCCGCCGCCGAAGCCGGAGACGCCCACGCTCCCTCCGCTCCGCCACATTGCCGACGAGGATCTCCTCGTGACCGCGAAGCCCTCCGGCGATGCGTCACTGCATGCGAAGCCTGTCGCGCCTCCGCCGCCGAAGCCGGAGACGCCCACGCTCCCTCCGCGCCGCCGCATCGCCGACGAGGATCTCCTCATGACCGCGCAGGCCCTCAGCGAGGACGTGAGGCGCCGGCTCTCGGGGGTGCCCCCCGCCACGCGGAGGCGCTTCTTGCCACGGAAGGCCCCCCCTATAACGGACGTCCTCACGCCCGCTCGAGAGTTCCTGAACGCGCAGGGCGTCCGGACGCGCGCGTTTCTGCCCGAAAAGCTCCGGGCACTCGTGGCTGGCCCTCTGCCCGGTGATGTCGAGATAGACGAGCGCGTGCACCAAGCCCTGCGGCGCGCGCTCGGCGTGCCGCTGCTGAACACGGTGTGCAACCCCGCGTCGTTCGGCAACCAGAAGCTCCAAGCGTTCCTCGCCGCGCTCTCTCAGCTGCCTTTGCTCGACGAGGATCGCGCGCAGATCTGGCTGGCCATGGCGAGCGGAGTTCGAGCTCGGGACCGACTGGTCGAGCTCGAGGAGAGCGCGAAGGACCTGAGCCACGCGGCCAACGCCCCGGAGGCCGCCTTCGCCTGGCGTCGCGCCGTTCTCACGTGGCTACGCGACGGCCTCGGCCACCTGACCGGCGACGACGCGTTCCTGGAATCGCCCGTGGAGCGCCTGTTGGACGCGGAGCGCGAGGCGAACGCCGCCGCAGTCCTCCTCCGCTGGAAGGACTACCGTGCACCAACCTCAAAGCACCGTGCCGCCCCGCCGGAACTTACGCCGTCGGGGGAGACGCCCGCGGATACGGCGCCGCCTCCGCGCTCGGGGCGAGTGCCGAGCCTTGGCGTCGTCTCGCCCACGCCGTACATCGGCTCGCCTATTGTCAAGCTCAAGGCGAAGGGCAGCGAGGCCACACAGAAAGCGGGCGAAGCCGCGCCCTACCCTCGCGAAACTGCGCAGGGCGCCAGCCAGGAGGCGTTTGTCACAGGCGTGGATGCCGTGGGTGCCAGCGAGGGCTCGCAAGGCACCGGCGAGGATGCGCCGGGGGCCGGCGACGCTGCGCAGCGCGCCGCCGAGACCGCACAGGGTGCCCTCCATTCCACGCAGCAGATCAACCCCCACATCAGTTCGCCGACCGGCATGCCAGACCGTTCGGAGCAGCGCGTGGGCGGGACGCAGCCACCGTGTGTCCGCACCCTTCTGGACGCGGCGCGCGCACGCCTTTGCACGGGGGTGAGCGAGGTCCTCCGCACGCTCGAAGCCCTGCGTGAAGTCGAGGAAGGGTGGATCGGGGCGCCCCTCAACCCGGCGCGTCCACTCCAGGTAGCGGCCACGCTGAGTCAGGCCATCGCCGCCCTAAACGCCCAGCTCGCACGGCTGCCAGAGCAGAACGAGGTCGCCGCCGTCGCGACCTCGGTCGACGAGATCGCAACCTGGCTCGGCACCAGCATCGAAGCCCCCCTCGACGACAGGCTCGTGGGCCTGCTCGGCCGGCCGGAGAGCCTCGATCAACTCCAGAGCGCGCGCGCCCTCGCGACCCGCATCGAGGCACATCTCCCCGACTGGGTCTGGCGAGGGGTGACGGACCGCGCCGCGCGTGCCAGCCAGGTCATCGATGCTGGTGCGTTCGTCGACGAGGTCCAGGCGTGCTTGCGTTGGGTGGAGGAGCTCCCGGCGGCGGAGCAGGAGCACGTCCGCGATCTCCCCGACCTGGGTGCCGGCACGCTGGCGGAGCGACTCCGGCAAGCGTTTGAAGAGCGGGCCGCACAGAACGAACGTGAGGGTCGACTCGTGCGGATCGCAGAGATCACCACCGACCAGGATCGTGCCCGCCTGTCGGCCGGGTGGCCTGACACCGAGGCCGAGGTCCTCGAGCGAGAGGGGATCCTGCAGCGGTTCAGGGAACTCTCGGACTCGCTCGGTAAGGAGACGCTCGACGCCGTCCGGGAACACCTGCGAACAGCATCCCTCGACGACTGCAGCAGCACGCTGCGCGACATCGACCTGGTCCGCGCTCTGCTCAACACGATCTCCAACCTCACCTTCCAGCAAATCCGGGAGATCGCCCGGCGTTTCTTGCCCACGTCTCCTGACGTGCGCTCGACCCCCGCATTCTGGTTCGATCCCCCGCTGTCCTCGAAAAGCGACGGCAGCGCAAGCGCCGCAGTGCACCATGCGCGAGGCGTCTACAAGCAAATCGACACGCTCGACTACGGGACCGTCTGCCTCCCGGTGCAGGTGCGCTTCAAGTCACCGCTCCCAGCGGCCATCCAGCTCCGCGTCAAGCTAACGAAGCTGCTCGTGAGCTTCGTGACCCCACAAGCGCATGCGTACCGCGAAGAGATCGAGCCGCTCAAGCTCACGGCGGGAACCATCCAGCACGACTTCGAGATCACGGTGGTCCTCTCCCGACGCTTCGCCGAGGACATGGCGGCGCGCAAGAAGGAGCTGCAAGTGTCGATCACGGGCACCGCGCCGGACGGCAAGAGCGAGAAGACCACGCTGACCTGGAAGGTGCTGGCGTTGACAATGCCGGATCTGCGCGATCCCATCCCCCAGAACGTGGAGCCGGAGGACATGCTGCTCTGCCGGCTCGGCGTCGAGCGCCGCTACGACGCCTTGCTGAGCATCTTGCGCCAGGGGACATCGTCCTTTTTCGTCTACGGACCCCGGAGGTTTGGCAAGACGAGCTTGCTCCGTGGCGTACAGAAGTTCATCGGCGCCGGCGACGTCGTCCTGCTGAACCGCGTCGCGGCCAGCCAGCGCACGCTGACAGGCCTGTGGGAGGATATCGCGAAGCAGTTCGAGACCAAGTTCAGCCCCAGGAAAGTATACCGGGATCTGGAGGATGGGCTCCTGCCCGTGGCGCATGCATACGATTCCGTCCGCGAAGAGGCGGCAGAGCGCGGGATTCGCGCCATCTACGTCCTCGTTGACGAGGCGCAGGCAATGTTCGCGCAGTCGCGACGCGAGCAGCTCGCGGAGCGGCTCAAGGAGCGGATGGAGGACTCGTGGGCGGTGGTCAAACGCGACGGGAAGGTGCAGCGCGCGGCGGTGCTCTTCGGGTTCGTCGGTCAGGGGCATCTGCCGAAGCTGATCAGCACCAACCTGCGCGCCTCGCTCAAGGAGTTCCACCGTTTCGAGTTCAGCGATGACGAGATCATCGACCTGCTCCAGCGCACCAGCAGCGGCGGTGGCCTGCAGAGCTCCCGCGAGGCGCGCGAGCACCTCGCGAAGCTCTCCGGGAACCTGTTCATCCTCGGCAAGCTCCTGGCGGAGATCCTCACGCTCTGCCGGGAATCGCATCGAACGTGGTTCATCCGCGCCGACGTCGACGGGGCGAGCGCGAAGATCGAGACGGACTTCCGCAACGGCGACACGGCGATCTGGGACTGGGTACGTGATCCGCTCAACGAGAGCGACAACCTCAACGACTGGAAGCCGAGCACCGTCTACCCGCTGGCGCTCGCCTGGGCTGGTGCGCGCGCGCAGGGACCAGCCGGAGGGAGCGCCGGCCGTGCCGAAGCCAGGGCGCTGCTCCGCAAGCTCTGCCCCGGCGCGGAGCCTCTCGATGAGCGGCTGAACGAAGCCGAGGGAGAGCTCGAGACCCTGCGCGTCCTCAACGAGCACGGCGAGTTCAAGCTGCCGATGCTGGAGCGCCTGCTCGCGATTCGTGCGCTCAGTCCGCGCCCGCTCCATGACGATGCCGAGCGCGAAGCCGCGCAGCGCCTCGGGCTCCACCGGGTGCGACGGCCGCCGCGCGTGAGCAGCGACGCCGACGAGGCCCCTGATTTCCAGGGCAGCCAGGCCCGGATCTGGCGCGCAGAACGGAACAACCGCGCTGTCGCGGTGAGGGCCATCTCCCTCCGTGAGACACGGGCGAGGGCGCGGTTCATCCACGAGGTCGCGCTCCTCCGGAAGATCGGCGAAGCGGGCGACCAGCGGGCTCGGGAGCATCTGCCCCGTATCCTGGAGATGGGCATCGCGGACGATGACCCTCAGCAGGGGCTCGTGGTCTACGAGTGGATCCCGGGCTACCCACTCCCCGAGGGCAGCATGATGGAGCCCACGGTCGCCGAAGTGGGCCTGCAGATGGCAGAAGTTCTGGCAGTGCTGGAGCGTTCGGGCGTGGTTCACCGCGACATCCGGCCCGCGAATGTCCTCCTTCGCGTCCCGCAGGACGACGATGCTCGTAAGGTAGAGATCAACGTCGTCCTGATCGACTTCGGGCTGGCGCGGGCGGTCGAGCAGCTCCGTGGCGGGCCAGTTTCCATCGTCGAAGGCGTGGCGGAGTTCATTCCTCCCGAGGTGCTCAACACGAGCGATTCGTCGGCTTGGTCGACGGCCGGTGACGTGTACTCCACCGGCACCATGCTGCGGAAGCTTCTGAAGACGGACCTGGGCGCCGCCACGAGCTCGTCCGCAGCCTCCCACCAGCTCCAGGATCTCCTGGGCCGGATGGTGGTATCTCGATCCGATGATCGCCCGAGGGCTGGAGAGCTTCGAGAGCGCTTTCGCGCCATCGTGCAGAGCATGCGGGACGAGCACCGATCGACCGGACTGGCGGATATCGCGGCAGCGCTCAAAAAGCGGATGTTCGGCCTCCCGGACCCGGTGCAACAGGCGGCCCAGGACTCGATGAGAAGCCTGACCTTCATCCGTGCCGGGATGCTCCAAGGCACACGCCGCTACGCAGCCGTGGCCGCCATGCTCGAGGTCGCGTTCCGGAGGATCGTGAAGGCGCGGCTCCCCCGCGGCTATGCCGCCCCCACGAGCGTGTACCTGCGGAGCGCTCGTTCACTGCTCGACAATGCGAGGCTCCGAGCTCCCCAGTGGCTCGACGACACGCTGATGGACGTCGCGGGCAGGCTGCGCAACGCCGAGCATCACCCCGACGCGTTCAACGAGATCGTCGACCGTGCTCTCCAGATGGTGGGCACGACGCTCGCGGCGCGGGATGCGGACACCAAGCTGATCGATGCGCTGGACCACGCCGCGCGACTTCTTGACGAGCTCACGCAGAGCAAGGCGGTCGCCCCTTTCATCAAAGAGACCCTCCACGCCGGCGCGCCCAACGGCGGCCCGGAGCGCGCATCCTGGGTGCGCCATCCTTGAGGCGGAGGCCGGGGCCGAGTGGTTGTCGTGTACGCGTCTGTCCAGCAAAGTCTGGCCTGCGATAACTATCCGACTGCTGCGGCGTCAAACAGCCCGTCGGTATCCCGATCTGTCAGAAAGGCATCTACCAGGGGACAGTAACTTTTACTGTTGCTCTACCCCCTCGGCCATTAACCTCTGTCTCTTCGCCTGCTCTTTCGTTTCTCGGGCCTCGCCGTCTCCCTCCCCCCACCCGTCACGGTTAGGCGGCATCCCCGGAGGTACCCGTCGAAATGCGCTCCGTTGCTTGACCTATCGGACGAACGTTCTACACGAAGGGTGCGCCGCTGCACGTCAACGCTGGTAATCAACTCTGCGGCCTCGCCGATGCGAACGATCAGCTCGGAACTACGGCGGGTGAACGTGACCGGTACTGAGCGAAGAAGCTCTATCAGGGTGGCAGGGGACCAGAGCGAGCCGGGTGGGAGGACGAGGGTCCACTCGCCGGCGAGAGGGCTCGGGTCACCGTATGCGCCGGCGAGGGTGTCAAGTGTAGGGTTGAAGACGGCGCGGTGGCTCGCGGCGAGGGCGAGCGCAATCACGTAGGCGCGCGCGGCGCTGGCGACGTCGGGGCGGGATGTTGCGAGGCCGACCTCGAAGCCGTCCTGGTAACCGTGCCGTCCATCGAGGTTGCCGGTCCACACAAGGGTATGCGACCCATCGGCAATCATAGCTTTCGCGTGGGTCCGGGGACAGCCTGCTACCGTGACGGCGCCGTCTGGCGCGTCACCGAAGAGCCAGGCACCGGTCTCGCGGCGATCGGAGCGGCGATCGTCGGGCGGGAAAACGGCAAGAATGCGAACCTTGCGCGCAATGGCGGCGCGCAAGGCGAGCCCGACGGGGTGATCGCGGAGGTCAACTGCGCTGAAAGCGGTGAGGATCAGTTCGTGGCGGGCACGGTCGATGAGTTGCAGCGTGGCATGCAGGAGAGACGATTCGTCACGGCCGATGGTGGCGACGACAGTATCTGGACTGCGGAGGACCATCGGTCTCCAGGGTGGGCCGGGGTCGGGATGCAGCTTCTTCACATCGAGGTCAGCGGCTGGCGGCGACTGATGCGTGAAGCGGTGGAGGAAGACGCGGGCAAAGGCGCGACCGAGTTCCCGTGCGAGCGTGGGCTCGCGTACAAGCAGACCGTTCTCGGGATTCTTCTGGTAGGCCGCCTCCGTGGCGTTCGCGGACGTAACAAGGGCGACGCGATCATCGACGACGCAGAGCTTCGCGTGCAGGTCGGCTGCGCTGCGGAGCCATGCGCCTGCCCTGGCAAGCGTACGAAGGTTGTCAAAGTGCTGCAACCGCCGGTTGCGGTCGATCTGCTCGCGCTTTCCCGGCTCATCATCGTCGGGTTCGCCGACGTCCATAGGGAAACTGCGATCGAGCGCGGTGAGCACGTACACGCCTCCCCGAAGACGCTCGGCCTTACGGGCGAGCGCTTCCGCGACGGCGCGATCGGCAAACAGGAAGCTGGCGAGGAAGACTTTCTCCTCGGCGCGCTCGATGAGATCGAGCAGCGCAGCGCGCAGGGGCGCGTTTGGGTCCGGGCCGGTGGTCGCGACGTGCGCGATCGGACCTGCCGCCGTCGGACCGGGCAGCGGATCTGGTTCGATCCACGCCGGGAGCATGGGCGCCCCTGGCACGAAGAACATGCCCGCGAGGCGCTCAGCGCCGAGCGCGACGGTGCGAGCGGCGTCAATCATGCAACACCTCGCCGAGGTACGGGGCGACGAGGTCCCGCTCGAGGCGGCCAGCACAGAGGACTCCCCGCAAGGCAAGGTGCGCCCAGAGGCGCTCATGGACCGTAGCGATGTCGGGCGGTGCCGCGTCGCTCCATGACCAGAACGAGCAGAGTTTTTCCCAGGTCATCGCGAGGGCGCGCCTGAGGCCCGTGCGTAGAGCGTTCGGACGGCGGCTGAGAAAGGTGAAAAGGGCCTCATGGGCCGCTTCGGTCGACGCCGGGATCGCTCGCAGGTGGACGCGCGCAAGGAAGCCAGCTCCGGGATTCGGTAGCGACCGCCACACCGGCGCAGGCTCGTCTCCCGGACCGAGAAGCTCGATGAACTGCGCGCCGTCAGCGAGGACTGGAAACGGAGACAAGGGTGCAGGAGAATGAAGGCGCATCCCGGCATCGTGGAGGATCTTGTCAACATCGCGAAGAGTCTGAAGCCACGAAGGGAGAGCAGCAAACGGGTGAATGTGAACGAGCGGGCGGAGATCGGTGTCACCGCGCCGAAAGACCGCCGTGTGGAGCCGGGGTGTCAACGGTTCCGTTGGCGACGTATGCACAGCGATCAAGAGCCAAGCTTCCAGGTTCTCCGACGCCAAGCGAACCTCGTAGGGTGCTCCTAGCGAGCAGCCGAGAAGGCGCCCCTCAATGCGCTCGCCACCTGGAATGTCCGTGAGCGTATCTGCGAGTCCGATCGCCTCGAAGCGGGCTTGCCGTGAGGCACGAAGGGCCTCATCCAGCGCTTGAAGCGGCTTTGGAACCTCCGTCGGAGGCAGCGGAAGAGCACGCCGTGCGGGCGCGTGCATCGGTCGCGAGAGAACGCTCACCACGACGAGAGGATCGGCGCTCATCAGAAGACGAAGGGAACGCTGGCGAATGACAACGCGAGCGCCGGCGGCAAGCGCTTCAGCGCCCGCCTCCGTCAGCGAGAGGCCGGGCTCGCGATCGACCTGTACAGGCTCGACCTGGCGCGCGGAGGTACCCCGCGCGGTGATGCTGCTCGCTCGCAGCAGGCCGTTCTTCGTGAGGCGCGCGACGATGTGCGGGGACAGCTCTGGGCCGAGGCCGAGATAGGCCCTGACATGGCCCGCAGTGACCGTGCCAAGCGCCCGAGCGAGCTGCAGAACGGCACGGTCGGCTGGCGGGAGTTTCTCCTCTACCGCGAGGTCTACCGAAGACAGCTCGACCTCGTAGAGCTTGAGTGCGCGCCCGAGAACCAACGCCGGAGCATCGGGTCGCTCCTCGAGCACACGTGCAGCGGTGATGAATTGAGCCGGATCCATCATTGCCTCTCGGCGCCAGGCCGCCGGCCGATCCGCTTACCCCATGCCTGTTTATGCTCGCAGTCGGCGAGAAGCTCGCGAAGTAGATCGCCCGGCGGACGCTCCTTGTTGCCTCGCCTTGCGAGCGTGGAGGTGTCGCCGACCACGATCCGCTTGTGGTGGGCGCGAGTTACCGCGACGTTGAGCCGGTTGAGGTTGTTGACGTGACCTCGGCGGTGCATCGGGTTGCTGCGCGTTCCCGAGAGGATGATCACATGCTTCTCCTGTCCCTGAAAGCGGTCCACCAGGCTCACGTGAACATCAATAACCCCGCCGGCCGCTGTGCGACGGTGAGCGGGCCCGCGCCACTGCGACTTTCCAGGCCGATACAGCGAAGAGAGCGCGTCGATGAGCTTGCGGGCTTGTGAGAGGTAGAAGGTGATGACACCGATCTCGAACGGATCGTCGTAGCGGCGCTCGCCACGGTAACTCCGCTCAGCCCAGGCGATACATCTCTCGACGACTTCGGCGGCGACATCGGCCTCCAAAGGGTTTACATACTCGCCGCTGTCCCATTGGTTGTCTCGCGGATGCTCGTAGCGATCGGCGGCCTCGGCCCAAGCCGTATCGATCCAGATCGCCGGAGCTTCCAGCCCAGGAATTGGCAATCCGAGGCTTGCAGTGTGGCTGGCAGACTTGTAGCCGAGGTTCTGTGGCCCGTAGACGCAACGTCGAGAAAATTCGGCGAGCTGCGGATGCATGCGGTGCTGACAGTCGAGGCTCACACGTCGCGAGGCGAGCTCCGGAATGCCGCGAATGAGCTCGAAGGCGCTGCGCATGGCAACGTCTTGCATGTCCAGCATCTCCGCGAGAAGGCGAGCGCGTGGGTAGAAGGCGGCCTCGTCGGTCAGAGGCGCCCCCTCCAGTGCGGCTGGGAGTTCCCCTGACTGGAGATGGGAGTCAGCCAGGTCGCGCCATTGGTCATCCGGAACGGTGGCGAGGCGGGTGATGACGTTCTCCGCTTCCCCCGGGAATGCGGCCGCCAGCAGATCTTCGCGTACTCGCTGCCGGATACGATCGCTGGGATGCATTCGCTGCTCGAAGTGCCTGCGCAGCGTCCACGCGAGGTCCTCGATCTGTTCGTCATCTGCGTCGGCCTCGCCCCGCTCGGCACGTTGAGCGGCGATCGCACGTATCTCCGCGAGATCGGAATACGGAGCGAGCTGGAGGTGGTCGCCAACGACGATCCAGCGGCGCGCTCGGGTCGCGGGCACGAGCAACTCGGGGACCGTCGCCTTGCTGGCCTCGTCCATGATAAGCGCGTCGAAGATCGGCTCCGGGTCGCGGAACGCGGGCACCATGGCGATGCCGATGGGGGTCGCGCAAACGAGGTTCGCGTTCAACAGAAGCATATCGCCAAGCTTCGCGTCGTGCTCGATGGCGTCGTGCCACCCCCGCTGCGCCGCGACGACCGGATCGGCGGGGTCGGTCCCATCAAGTGCCACGTCGAGGCTTCCGCGCAACCGCTCGCAGAGCGACGCTCCGCGGCGGTCGACGAGGAAGCGGTGAGCTCGCTCGTCGACGGTATCCGGCCAGCCGAGACGCAGCGCGAAAATCCCAGCCTCGTCACCGATGCGCTGGAGCACGTGGTCGAGAGCCACGTGGGTCGGGGCAACGAGCAGGACGCGCTCTCTGCGAGCGACCAGGTTGCGGATGATCTCGCAGATGACCGTGGTCTTGCCTGTGCCGGGTGGCCCGTCAATCACACACAGGTCCGGGCTCGCGAGCGCAAGCGCGACGGCGCGGTGCTGCGCGTCGTTCTCGGGTCCCCGGGCGCCCAGCCGGGGAAATGCAGCTGCCGCCAGCTCGAACGCCGGCAATTCATCGGGGCGGACGAGTGTGTCGAGCAGCTGCACGTGCTCAGCGTGACGTCCTTCGGCCAGCGCTTCGAGTGCTTCGAGCATGCGCCGAAGCGGGCCGAGCGCGCTGGCGAGCCTTGCGTGCCCTTGCTCCGCGATCGGCTCGTCTCGGTCGTCCTCCCCGTGAAGCGTGAGCACGAGCCGCTCGTCGTCGACCTCGGCCACGTCAAGGCGGCACATCCCGCCGCCCAACCGCGGCAGATCGACCTGCGCACGCGGCAGGGAGAAAGGAAGAGGCCACCCTTCGTCCTCCCCGCGGACTTCGAGCCGGATCGGCTTCCTGGAGACGAGCTCGTACGCGACGGTCGACGACAGGTTCCGGAGCCGATCGCGCAGGGCCTCCAGGTAGCGCTGGTACGGCAGAAGAAACGCGCGGTCCGCCCGCTCGATCGGGTCAACCCGCCGCGCGAGCCCCATGACCTGCACACGGGCGGCGACAGCCCGGAGGATGGTGTCCCCGTCAAATCCCGCGATGGTCCCGTGCCGGAACCGGGCGTAGAGGAGCGGTTCCGGTAGAGGTGCCTCAGCGCCGGCGTTCTGGTAGAGCGCCTCGATCACAAGGAAGCCGCCCTTCACCGGGAGCATCACAAATCGCCATGAGGGCGTCGTCAGCACCAGGGCGCACCTGGGCGGTCGCGCCGCCCCACGCGCGAATGCCCTCACCGCCTCCCAGTGGCCGTCGCCAGGGCGCACCCCCGCACGAATCTGCCCACCGAGCAGCGCGCCCACATCCAGGCCTGGCCCAAGCCTGCCCTGGATGTCGGAGCGCACCAGAAACGGGATCTCGGGCTCGATGCGCAACGTGCCCGCCAAGCCCTCACGCACATGGTTGTCGGTGAGCACCGGCAGGGAGATCCCATGAGCAGCGGCGTAGCGAGTGATCCGTTGGGTCAGCATGCAGCACCTCCGCCCGAGTGACGCGCTTTCGCCGTCTGACGCGGGCGACCTTCCGATCGCGCCGATGGTCGCCCGGACTTCCGGCGGACGAAGCGAACAGCGCGCCTCCGCCGGTAGCAGGTGATGAGGGCGCCGCCGTCGCCCACCACGAGGATCCAATCGCGTGCAAGTCGTGCTGCTTCCGTGCCGCGCAGGTCGACCGGGAGCCGCCGCTCCATCACGACAAGGTGGGTGGCTCCCGCCGCGCGGATATCCACGCCGTGGCGAAGGATGAAGTCGCGCACATTGTCGCGGAGATGTCGGTGGGAGGCGCGATCGAGGTAGTGACGTGTTGAACGCAGGGGGAACGATGCGGTGGATCGAGATGAGTTTTTCATGCTCGACCGTATTGCAGCGGGTGTGCCGAGCATCTTCCCCTCGACCGCGTGCCGGCTTGATCGAGCCGGTGGGCCCCTCCGGGGCATCCCGTTCGCCTTCTTGAGCCTGCGCGGCGTATGAACCGAGGTCCCTGCCGGGCTCCTCCTCCTGCCGGAGATCACCCTAAGCGGGCTTATGCCGCCAGAAAGATCCTTCTGCCGCACGGACCGGCGGCTACGCATCGCGAGGGTCCGCCCCCCGATCGACCGTCTCGAGCGCCGTGTCCCGCGGCATGTACGGGTCCCGCAGGCCGGCGCGAGCATCCAACCATGCCTCCACCACACGCCCAGCCGCCAGGCGGCTCGCGAACCAGCGGAGCGTCTCCCGAGGCGCTCGCCGCACACGAGCGCTTCGACCGCTCTATGCCTCCGCAACGCGACGCAGCAAATCGTGTTCACGAGGCCCTTGCCCCGCTACGCCGATGCGGCAACACGACCGCCGCGCTCGGGCTCCCACGGGAGGCTCGCGACCTTCGACGCCAGGAACTCGCGCCGGCCGCTCTCGTCGCCGGCATCGAAGAGCACCGCCTTCGCGTCGCCGACGATCGCGTTGACGTCGAGCACGACGCGGACGCGCGGGGAGAACCGCTCGGCCAGCACGACCAGATCTCCGGGACGCGGCCGGCGGGCGGGCCTGGCCGCGCGCGCGGGGTCGACGAGGACCTCTGCCAGGCGCTCGGCGAGGTCGAGGTGTACGATGAACCACCGATCGCTGTCGACCCGGGGCTTGGGTGTGCGGGCAACGCTCTCCTCGAGGATCGAGATCGCTTCTGGGTCAGCCGCGAGCCAGGGCGCGAGCAAGGCGTAGAGCTGCGCCGTGACCCAGGAATCGTCCTCGACGCCCCGCTGCCCTCCCCGCTCCGAGGACACCTCGACATCGAGGCCGACCTCCCAGGCAAGCCAGCCGAGGAGGCCGATCACCATCGAAAGCTCCTCGAACATCTCGCCGTCTGCTTCGGTGAGCGCACGTTGCGCCACCGGTTCAGCGCCCCACACGAGCGCGAGCGCCGCCGCCTCGTAGAGCCGCCATGCGTCATCCCGATCGACCAGTTCAAGTCGCTTCCGGCGCCATTCCGGCCGCTGCTCGATCAGGCGCAGGGCGCGGAGCACCCCGAGGACGGCGGCTAGCTGAACTACCGCTCGCCGGGCTCGGTCCGGTCCGGCTGCGAGCTCGAGCTGCTCTTCCATCCGCTTGATCAGCCGGCGCACCTTCCCGCGGCAAGCTTTCGCGAGGGCCTCGTGGTCGGGGGCCTCGCGCGCGAGCTCGCCGCCATCCTCCTCATCCACGCCGATCTGCTCCTGGTCGCTTGGCGGGCGCGGGCCGGGCGCGGCCGATAGGCCTTCGCCAAGGCGCCGCATGAGCGCGTCGAGCAACACCAGGACGTCGCCGCTCGCGAGCCGGCGCCGGCGTCTGCCAGCCTTCGGCCCGGCGGCATCCACGGCCAGAGAGGCCGGTCCCATGGACGGCTCCGTCGTGGCGGACGCCCCTCCGGCGGACCCCGATGGCGTCGTACGCACGACGTCATCGGAATCGAAGATCACCTTCTCGGTGAGCTTCAGGAGGGTCTCGAGCTGACCGGGGTCCTCCTCGAGCGCGCCGAGCGCCTGCCGCAGCGCCTTGCGCGTGTCGCCGCCGAGGTTCTTCGCGATCTCTTCGGTCCGGTGGACGATGACCAGCATCGGGTCACCGGGCGATCGCGCCTCGAGGAAGTGAGCCCCGTCACGTACGCCCTCAGGCGCCTCGATCGAGGTCCCGCTTCTCTCCCCCCGGACGACGGCCTGGCCGAGGACTGCGCCCTCCTCGCCGATGCCGTGCAAGACGACGCCCGCGCGGATCGGCGCCTGCGCCAGGAAGCCGTGGGCGGTTGGCGTGGCGATCCACACCTTCCGCCCAGGAGCATCGATTCGCGCCTGCTGGTTCGCCCGCCGCTCTGCGATGACCGACCAGTCGGCGTCCGTGATCGGCGGCGCTGCGCGCAGGACCTCGACGCCAAGCGCAGTGCCCGCGCCGACCCGCCTGTCGGCCACCACGGCCTCGGCGTTGCGGCTGGCCGGTGGCGCGAGGAACGCCGCGACGCTGGGGTTCGCGCTCCCGACCACCAGGAGCTCGCCGCCCGCCCCCTGGAACCAGAGCACCTTCGCGTGCAGGTAAGGCACAACGCCGTCGCGGCGGTGTGGGAGCTTCGGGACGCCGGCCACGTTGACGAACCGGACGCCGGGGAGCCTCGCCGCCTCCTCCGGATCGATTTCGACCGACGCGGGGTCGATCCCGATCACGGCCTCACGCGGCCGGACATCCGCGAGCAGCCGGCGCGCGAAGGCGAGCTTCGGATCGAAGAACGGTCCGCAGACGAACACGGTCGCGACGTCGCGCGGCATGCGGGGCGCGATCTGCGACCAGAGATCGGCGCCCGTCGCCGAGGACGTCAAGATCACGCGGTCGCCCGCGTCGGCGGCGACCGGGCCCTCCAGCCACGGAACGCCGAGCTTGAGGCCCTCGTAGGCCTCGACCACGTCGGGCAATCCGGAGGGGACGTGTCCGGCGAGGAACTCGAACGCCCGGCGGAACGGGGCCGCGGCGCCGCGGATCGAGGCGCCCTGGGCGCGGAACACGGCGGTCACCTCGTCGTTCAGCCCGAAGCCGGACAGCGTCAGGTTGTGGCTGCCGACGAACAGCGCCCCCTTCGACTTGCCGACGCGCAGCAGGATCTTCGGGTGGAAGGCGCCGCCGACCTCGACGGGGATCAGCGTATAGTCCCTCCCCGCGCGGCGCGGGCGGAGGTCCTCGCTCGCGAACGCCTCCGCGCACCGGGCGCCATCCATCATGAGGACGTTGTGCGTGCACCCCGCGGCGATCAGGCGCCGGAGCACGACCTCCTCGTAGAACGGGAAGTAGCAGTTGTAGGTCGCGATGACCGAGGCCCGGAATCCCGGCTCGGAGAGGTGTTCCATCAAGGAGATGGATGCGAGCTCATCCTCCACGGCACACCTCCAGCGCGGCGCGGCCGCGCTCGGTCAGCACGAGCCCATCGTCCTCGAGGTCGATCAGGTCGAGGTCCCTGAGGATCTGCACTGCCCTGGTGACGCGGGGGAGCGTGAACGTCGGCGCCGGCGCCTCGACGACGCGCAGCTCGCCTTCGAGCGGCCGGATGCGGAAGGTGTCGCGGCGCTCCGCGCGGAGCTTGCGGAGGGCGACCCGGAGATGGCGACCGACGCACCAGTGCACCGCGAGCCATCGGATCCACGCGCCGAGGCTCATCGCGGCCCACGTCGTGCGCGACGCCTGCCGGAGCGAGAGCAGGTGGACTTCTTGGGGGTCGAAGTACTCCGGGTCGAGCTCGAAGTCGGCGTACGGGTACTCGTCGACGCCGCGGGCGAGCAGGGCCAGCAGGATCTCGATGCTTTTCTCGGCGACCTCTCCAAGCTGATCGTCCTCGAGACCGAGGTCCAGGAGCTCCCATCCGAGCTGCAGCTCGTGCTCGGCAGCAGTCCAGTTGGCGAGCGGCGGCAGCTCGCCTCGCACCTGCGCGATCTCGTCGACAAGCGGCCTGGTGAGCCTCGCGCCGAACGACGAGAGCAGGCGTTCGCCCACGTCCGCGGCGTCGGCGGATTCGCGGAGAACGCCCCGGTGGTCGCGCTCGATGGCGCGGAGGATCGCCGCGAAGAGGCCCTGGACGGCGATCGAGAGGAGCTCGTTGCGCTGGTACGTCCCCCACCCTCCTCGCGCGCGAAGCAGCGCCCCGTCCAGCTCCCATGGCGAACCATCGGACAGCGCTCCGGCGTAGGAGGCGCCGCGCAGCAGCGCTTCGTAGTTGTACGTTGGGTTCTTTCCCTCGCGATGGACGAGGTCGAGCATCAGTCCGAGCGACGCCCGGCGCGCGGGGCCTCCATCGACCTCGTACGCGGCGGTCCTGGTCAGGAACAGGTTGAGCAGCAGCTCGTGCTCTCCAGGGCTTCCGTGGAGCCCGCAGGGGCAGAACGAGGCGAGCTCGTCGAGATCCGACCAGGTGATCGCGGATGCCTCCAGGAGGCGGAAGAACGCATCCTCCGCGACGCCCTTGGCGAAGGCCTCGGCGAGCTCGCGCCCTCGCTCGCGGTCGTACCCGGGTGGGTAGTCGTTCCCCTCCGGCGAGTGGTCGAGGATGCGGAGGTCGCGGAGTGGCCCGAAGTAGTACTGTCCGAGCCCGCCGAGCTTGTTCTTGAAGTAGCGCCTTGGTCCTTCGAAGGCCGCGTACTCGTCCAGCGAGATCTCCTCGACGTCGTCGCCGATCCGGAGCAGCTCGAACCGGCCGACCATTCCGATGCCGTGGCGCCTATCGTCGGCGTCGTCGAGCTCACGAGCGTGTCGGATGGCGATGAGCGCGAAGAGGCACTCCGCCCGGCGCAGCACGCGCCGGAACTCAGCGAGCGAGTGGTCGTCGTACCGGCGCTCGAAGGACCAGAGCAGCCATGGGTAGAAGGCGTAGTACCGCGCCCGGTCGGTGACGTTGGTGATGCCGGGAAGGAGCTGGGTGTAGAGGGTCGTGCACGGCGCCTGGACGCCGAGGTGATCGAGGCCGCGGATCGGCTCCGGTGGACACACCCAGGCGATGTTCTCCACAACCGTCATCCGTCCCCTCCCCCGACCTCGTGGTCAATAGTCACCCTGTCATCGGTAAGGCGACATAACATCGAAACATGCGCGACAGAAGCACCTGAGCACTGCACGCAGCACAGCGATTCAAGCCGGTTGCTCGCCGAGCTCCGCATCATCGACTACCCATGGATCGCCGCAGACGACGGCCGCGTGACGCAACCGCGCTCTTGGGCCGTCACCTGGATCCCGTCTCGGCAAACAGCTGCATCTGCCCAGCTTTCGAATCGATCCTTCGAGCGAGATCTCCCTGAAATGCGTGCCGAACAAGGGAGTCAAACAACTCCTCGCCAACTCGACTCGCATCAATCTGTCTGGCACGTGCCTCGTAGACGCGCCACACCAGGCTGGAGAATCGTCGCTGAAGCAGAAGAGGCGGGGCTGGCATCGCCACTGAACGAACCTTCTCCATTGAAATATTCAGCATCGAGCCACTCGTCCCGGTTGCTCGCTTCGTGAGCTCGAAACGAAATCCCGGATGGCTTAGCAAGGACTTCAAAAATTCGGCCGTAACCACCTCGCCCTCAGGCACAATCCGCCAGAGTTTGTCGGGTAGGAACAATCTGGGATCGTCCTGCTCTACCAAGCAGCATGCCGCAACGAGTTCTTGCGTGTTGGCGCGGCTAAAAATGAGGTCCCCGCGGCGGGGCGTCACGAGCTCGCGGTCGACATTACCGGAAAAAACTGCCTTATGCTCCTCTGGGCGGAAGTACCCCGAAGTCACAGAGCTCACCTTAAGGACGCCATACTCATCGTCGTTGCGGACGCGCGGTTCGCCGTTAGCGCTCCATCCGGCTTCGAAAGACGAGATCGCGTCACCCATGGCGATCACGGACCATTTCTTCGGGTTCGCCACTGGGTCCCCGAACATCTCCAGGAACGCCGACCGCAGCAGCTCCTCGGTGAGGGCGATGGCCTCCTTCCGCTTGCGTCGAATCGCGTCGGCCTTGTCGAGGATGTCGGCGATGCGACGTTGCTCTGGGATTGGAGGCCATAGAACTTCAACAGGGTGAATATTGTTTCGATTCAGCGTTGGATTTGAAGTACTGGCCTCATAATCACCGATCGGGAACTGCCCAAAGAAATGATACACAAAACGCGGAACATTTCCCTTAAAGTCTTTGACCCAGAGTGTCGTATCGTGTGGCCAGTAAGGACCTTCGACGTAATGGACTGCACCAACCGATCCCTTCCGCCCGAGTAAGACACCCGGACCGTCGGCAATGGAGGTATCATGGTACGCGGTGACACCTCCAGAAGAGACGACCGGAATCGATCCTGGCCGACATGTCGCCTTTGTAATATCCACACCTCTTTGAAGTGTAATTTCATCTCCAAGAAGGCATACTCGCCACCCCTTCGGGATCCGCTCAAGCTTCATCGGAGCATCTCCTCGAGTTCCGCGAGCTCACGGCTGATATCTTGCTCGATTTTGCGCAGCTTTTGAATGACATACCGAGGCGGATCAATCTTAACATCTTCGCGCACCGCTTCCTTGTAGCGGTTGATAGACAAATCAAAGCTCTTGTCTCGGATCTCGTCAAGCGGCACCATGAAGTGCTTAGCCGTTCGCTCAGTATCCTTCTTGGCGCTCCTCTTACGCCATCGCTCCAAAGCTACCGGAAGATCGTTCTCTTTCACGGGATCGCGCTTGTCGTCGAGCGAGAACCCGTCGGCCTCCACGTCGTAGAAAAAAACATGGTCCGTCTTGCCGCCCTTGGTGAACACGAGGATAGCCGTGGAGACGCCGGCATACGGCTTAAACACGCCCGAGGGCAGCGAGATGACCGCCTCGAGCTGATTGTCGTCGACGAGCATCTGCCGGAGCGCCACATGAGCTTTCGACGAGCCGAAGAGTACGCCGTCCGGCACGATCGTCGCGCTATGCCCCCCCTTCTTCAGCATCCGCAGGATTAGCGCCACGAAGAGCAGCTCCGTCTTCTTGGTCTTCACCTTCTGCGTGAGCGACGGGTGTACATCCTCGGCGTCGAGGCTTCCCTTGAACGGCGGGTTCGCCAGGATCACATCGAAGTACCCGTTCGCCTGCTTGCCAAACCTCTCCGGGAAGGAGTTCGAGAGCGTGTCCTGGTAGTGGATATCCGGGTTATCCACCCCATGAAGCATTAGGTTCATCGACGCGATGCGGAGCATCGTGCTGTCGAAATCGAACCCGTGGAACATGTCGTTCTGGATATGGGTGCGGTACTCCTCGAGCAGATCGCCGGTATAAACCTTCTCGCCGCCCGCGCCCTTGAGGATGCCCTTCGGCGAGGTGTACTTCTCTGTGAGGTACTGCATCACCCCCACCAGAAACCCCGCCGTCCCGCAGGCCGGGTCGCCGATGACATCCGTCGGCTTCGGATCCAGCATCTCCACCATGAACCGGATGATGTGCCGCGGCGTCCGGAATTGCCCGTTGATGCCCGCGGTCGTCAGCTTGCTGAGCAGGTACTCGTAGAGGTCTCCCTTCGCGTCCCCCTCGGTGATCGGCAGCTGATCGATCATGTTCACGGCCGAGACCAGGAGGCTCGGCTTCTGGATCATGAGCTGCGCGTCCTGCATGTACTCGGCGAAGGTCGTCCCGCCCTCGAGCGTGCGGAAGTGCGGGAACACCTCGTCGCGCACGATCTTCAGCATCTTCTCGGCCGGCGTCACATGCTTGAGCTGGTTCCAGCGCAGCAGCTGCTGCTTCTCGGAGAAGATCCGCTTAAACGGCTTCTTCGTCCGGGCCGCCTTCTTCTCGTTGAGGGTCTCCGTCACATCGAGCAGGCGGGCGAACATCAAGAACGAGATCTGCTCGATCACCGTGAGCGGGTTCGTGATGCCGCCCGTCCAGAACTCGGTCCAGAGCTTGTCGATGTCGTTCTTTTGCTTCGTGGTCAGGTTGCTCATGAGGCTCGTCGGCTGGCAGGCGGCGGTTCGGAAGGCGCCGCCGCCTTCGTCTGGAAGGTTTCGAGAATGGCGATGATCTGGTCGACCTCGCCGGAGTTCGGAAACACTCCATCCACGCTCTCCGCGTGGACCGTGGTGAACGGCGGCTCGTAGAGCCGCTCCAGTTCGATGCCCCCGTGCTGGGCGATGTGGTTCTGCAACACCTGCAAAAAGCGGAGCTGCTGCGCCGACAACCGCGGGTGGTTGTGCACGAAGCCCGCGAACGCTCGCTCGACCGCCGCCGCATCCAGCCCCACGAGGCTCCGGAACACCGCGAGCAGCGATCGCCGCGCTTCCGGCTGCCGCCCGACGAGGTGCTTGATGTTGGCCTTGTCGTCGACCTGAAGGACGAGCCGGCAGAGCTCGTCGAGCTCCTCCTCGCGCACGGCCTTTCCGCCGCGGATCCGCGCCAGCGTAGGGTTCTCGGCGAAGTGCGCCGCCAGCACCGACTCAACGCGCCGCTTGTATTCGACATAGTCGAGTCCGTCGAGCTTCGGGATGTACGCCTCGCCCGCGACCTCGCCGTCGGAGACGTCGTAGACCAGAGGCCCGACCCGCCCCCTGGGCGCCTGCTGCTGGTACTTCATGATGCCGCGCAGCTCGCGCCGGATCTCCTCGATCTTCGGCACTGTCACCGATTCCCAGAACCCCTTGCTGCGCACGGCGGTGATCTCCGCCGCCTTCGCCTTCACCGGGTTCTGGTTCTTCATCAGGAGCTCGACCTGCTCCTGCACGTGCCCCTTCAGGTCCTGCACCCGCGGCGCGCCGACCCCGCCCTTGAGCAGCTCCAGCTCGAGCCGGCTCGCCAGCAGATCGAAGCGGTAAGCGTCCTCGTCCCCCCGGATGTTCCGCCACTGCATGAGCGGCGCCGCGATCGACAGGAGGTCCGCCTTCGTGGCCGCGGCGAACTGCGCGACCAGCTCGCGGTCGGAGAGGAGCTCGAGCTCCTTCCAGCGGTCACGCACCTCAATGCTGCCGGCGTCCTTGACCGCTCGCACGTCCTCCACGATCAGGTCGACCGTCGCCTGGAAAACGGGCTCGTCCATCCCGTCGAGCGCAGCCTCGGCGATGGCCACGCGGGTCTCGAAGAGCTGCTGCAGGAGCGACTTCTGCGGCGCTGGCTGCTTGTCCGTGTACTTCTCGTCGAAGAACCAGAAATTCGACCAGTGATCGAAGATCAGGAACTCCTTCTTGTCCTTGCCCGGGCCGAACAGGCCTCGGCAGAGGCGCGTGCCGCGGCCGATCATCTGCCAGAACTTCACGTACGACTTCACCGGCTTCGCGAACACCAAGTTCACCACCTCGGGCACGTCGATGCCGGTGTCGAGCATGTCGACCGAAATGGCGATGGTCAGCTCGTTGTCCTTGTTCTTGAAGTCGTCGATGAGCTGCTCGGCGCGCGGCTCTTGGTTGTCGATGACCCGGCAGAACTTCGCGCCGTACTGGGGGTAGATCGCGTAGAAGACCTCGGCGAGGTGGACCGCGTGCTTGTGGTTCCGGGCGAACACGATCGTCTTCCCGACGCGGCTCCCGGTCTCCTCGCGGATGCCCTGCTCCATGAGCCGACGCCAGAGAGAGCGCGTCGTGCCCTTGTTGAAGACGCTCTTCTCGAACACGCCGGACTCATGCTCGACGGCCTCGGGGTTCTCCTCTTGGTCCTCGAGCTCCGCGCGCTGTTGCTCCGTCATTTGGGAGTACTTGAAGCCCTCTTCCCGGAACTTGTTGGGGAAGCTCAGCACGCGGAAGGGCACCAGGTACGGTGGGTTGGACTCGATCGCCTGCTTGAACCCGAAGTGCGAGGTCGGGTCGTTCCCCTCGCACGCGAAGAGGTCGAACGTATCGCGATCGATGAACTTGACCGGCGTCGCCGTGAGGCCGACCTCCAGCGCATCGAAGTACATGAACAGGGCGCGGTACTTCTTGTAAATGCTCCGGTGCGACTCGTCCGCGATGACGAGGTCGAAGAAGCCGACGTCGAAGTCCTCGTAGTGCTTCATCATCGCCGGGTACGTGGCCAGGTAGATCCGCTTGCTCCGATCCGACCACGTCGAGCTGTTCACGATGACGCGGGGCTCGTCCGGCAAGAAGTCCTTGAAGGCGTTATCGGCCTGCTTGCGAAGTTCCCGCCGGTCGCAGAGGAACAGGATGCGCTTCGCACAGCCGGCCCGGAGGAGCACGTCGCACAGCGAGATGGCCACGCGGGTCTTGCCCGTACCCGTCGCTTGCACGAGGAGCGCCTTGCGGAACTTGTTCGTGAACCGCTCGCAGACCCGCTTCACCGCCTCGAGCTGGTACATGCGATCGGCGATCTGGAGGTTCGGCGCCACCGTGGCGAGCGGCACCTTGTTCTTCCTCTGGAGGAGCAGGTATTCGAGGCTGTCTTTCGAGTAGAAGCCGTACACCTTGCGCCATGACGGATCCTGGGCGTCGTCCCACACGAAGAGGTCGAACCCGTTGGTGAAGAACGCGATGGGCCGCTGGCCCGTCTCCTTCTCCAGGCACGCCGCGTAGAGCCGGGCCTGCTCGGCGCCGAGCCGCGCGTCCTTCACCGTCTTCTTCGCCTCCACGACGGCGAGCGGCCTGCCGTCGTCGCCGTAGAGCACATAGTCCGCGCGGCCGTCCCCCGAGGAGGTAGGCATCCCGAAGACCGGGACCTCCTGTCGGACCTGCTCCGTGTCGGCCCCGTTCAGGCCCACGTCCCAACCCGCGTCCAGCAACATCTGATCGATGAGCCGCCGACGGGTCGTGAGCTCGTTGAACTGCAGGACCCTCGCGACCTTCTGCCCCTCGGCCTTGAGCTTCTCCAGCTCCTCGGCCGACTGGCCGGCCACCTGCTCTGCCTCCCGCCGCTTTTTCCGCTCTTCTTCGAGGGAGGCGAGGACCTTCTCGTACTGCGCCTCGGCAAGGCGCAGCTTTTCGAGCGCTTCCTTCTCCTTGGCGCCGTGGGCCTGCGCCCGGACGGGTGGGGTGTAAGTCGGGCAGTCCTTCCGCGCGCCGTGGTCGACCTGCAGGTGAAACCACTGGGCGACTTCGAAGGTCTGGTACAGGCGGTCCAGCGCCACGTCGCTGGTGATGGGCTTGCGCGGATGGGCGGCGTGGTTGCCGGCGACGCGCACCGCGTGGAGCTTCTGCAGCACGACGTCGGGGACGGCTTGCTTGAGCTCCTCGGTGCGGAGCAGGTCGTTGAGGTTGTCGCTGAGCGGCAGGCGAAGGCCGTACCCCTCGTAGATCGCGAGCACCGCCTGTTCGATGAGGCCCCGCTGCTTGATGAGCGAGCCCGCGGGGTCGGAGTGCGCGTACGCCTCCGCGAACGCGCCGAGCTCGGCGAGCTCGGGATGCTTGCGTCGCAAGAATTCAAAGTTCTGGGAGTTCAAGATGGCGTCCTTGGGCAGCATGCCCACGCTATGTGCAGAGCCTGTTCCATCACTCGGCCACCCCGTACTTCTCGAGCCAGTTCTTCAGCGTCTGGTAGTTGGAGAGCCCCACCAGGGAGGCGGCCTTCGTCTTGTTCCCCTGCGCTTCGACCATCGCGCGCGCCAGGTAGTGACGAGCGACGTCGCCGAGGAGGTCCGCCAACCGGAAGCCATCCCCCAAGGGGCGCCCGAGGACTTCTGGTCCTGATCCCGCCGCGGGGACCCCAACGAGCGCTTCGCGCGCTTCGCTCTCCTCGATGGACGGCCCCTTCGACCAGACGAAGGCGCGCAGCAGCGTGGCCTCGAGCTCGCGGACGTTGCCAGGCCAGTGGTGCTGCAGGAGAATGTTTCTTGCGCCGGCAGAAAGTTTTTTGTGCACGCCGGACTGCGCCGCCATGTCCGCGTTGAGCTTATCGAGCAGCCGCTGGAGGAGAAGGCCGATGTCGCCTTCACGTTCGCGGAGCGGCGGCACCTTCAGAACGAGCACGGCCAGCCGGAAGTACAAATCCTCTCTGAAGCGACGCTCGCGAACCTCGTCCAGCAGGTTGCGGTTCGTTGCCGCGATCACGCGGACATCGACGCCGACGTCGGTCTTGCCGCCGATGCGCCGGACCATCTTCTCCTGCAGCGCACGGAGTAGCTTCACCTGCGCGTCGAGCGGCAGCTCTCCTACCTCGTCGAGGAAGAGCGTTCCCCCTTCAGCCTGCTCGAAGTAGCCGGCGTGGTCTGCGGCGCCGGTGAACGCGCCCTTCGTGTGCCCGAAGAACTGCGACTCGACCAGCTCCTTCGGGATCGCGCCGCAGTTCACGGTGACCAGGGGCATGTCCTTACGCGGGCTCTCCTTGTGGATGGCCGCCGCGAGGAGCTCCTTGCCGGTCCCCGACTCGCCTTCGATGAGGATGGCCGCCGAGTATGGCGCAGCCTGACGGGCGCGACGCACCAGGCGCTTCATCGCGTCGCTGCGGTGCAGGATGTCCCCGAACTTCGGCTCCTCGGGGCGAAGCCCGCCGCTCAGACGCTCGAGGTCCTCGTCGGCGCGCCGGATCACCTCCGGGATGAACTCGGCGGCGAGCTCGAACGGCACGTCGGCCGTGCGGACGCCCGCCTCCTTCGACGACTCGATGAGCTCGGCCTCGAAGCGCGTCTTCGCGACGATGATCCAGATGGACGCCATCGCCGGGGTGCCGGGGCTCAGGTGGAAGGTCAGCTTCGCCTTCTTGCCGTACTCGTCGACCGCCCACAGGACCGACGCGGTGACGGCGCGGTAGATGTCCGCGTAGTGCGTCGGGGAGGACAGCTTCTCCTGGCGGACGACGAGGCTCGCCTTCGTCTTCTTCTTGAGCCACCGCTCGACGAGCGCGGCCTCTTCCGCCCGGTAGTTGTTCAGCAGGACGACGTGGTCGAAGTCGCGGTCGACGAGGGCCTGCGCGAGGGGACCATCGCCGACCGAGGCGTCTCCAGAGGCCGCCTTGATGTCGGTCTTCCCGATCCACGCAAGGAGAACGCGCGCCATCGTGACGGGCAGCGTAACAAAACTTCTGGCAGCAGAGACATTCTTCTTCTCCCTCCGGCCTGTTCCTCTCGCAACGCAATCGCGTCGGCCGAGCGTGCGACTCCGCGACGCATGGAACGGGACATGAAGAAGGGTGGCGCATGCACATGCAAGCCCCGCTCACCGTCCTCGTCACCGTGAACACCAGTGCCATCGAGGCCCATATCCACGATCACCGCGACGACGTGCTCGCCGCCTTCGGCCCCCTCAACGATGCCCAGCGTGCGGTCCTCGGCACCGATGCGTGGACCATCGGGCTGCACGCGCTCTTGAACGCGCACCGGCAGGCCGAGGAGTCGCGCCTGTACGACATCAGCAAGACGCTCAAGGAGGACCTCGACCAGCAGCTCGCCGCCTACATCGAGCGCCAGCAGGCGACCCTCGTGCAGGTGCTCGCGCGCTACTTCGACCCCCGCGATGGCCAGGTCATCGCCCGCCTCGAGGGCTTCCTGCGGGACGAGGGCGACCTCGCCCGGACGATGGAGCGCTTTCTTTCGCCGGAGCACGGAGCCCTGGCCCAGACGCTCGCCCGCGAGCTCGGGCAGAACAGCCCGCTGCTCCGCCGGCTGAGCCCGACCGACAGCGAGGGGATCCTCTTCCTGATCGAGTCGAAGCTGCGCGAGGTGCTCGAGAAGAACCAGGCCGAGGTCGCCCGCGCGCTCGATCCTGTTGCCGATGATGGCGCCGTCGCCCGCTTCCTCCGCGCCCTGCGCAAGCAGCTGGAGGATGCGGACGAGGACCGCAGCAAGCAGCTCGCGCTCGCGACGAAGGCTCTCGACGCGAACGACGAGAACTCGCTCCTGAGCCGCCTGGCGCGCGAAACCGCCGCGGCCCGGACCGCCCTCCTGTCGGCGATGAACCCGGAGCTTCCCAGCTCGCCGATGGCGGTTCTGAAGAACTCCCTTTCAGCACTTCTGCGGCAGCACGGGGAGTCACAGCGCGAGGCGATGGCCGCGATGCAGGAGCGCCAGACGAAGCTCGAGCAGGCGATCCGTGAATCGCTCGTCCGCCTCGAGGAGCGCAAGCGGGGCGACGCCAGGTCGGCGCGCGGAGGCTTCAACTACGAGGAGGCCGTGCTCCTCTTCGTTCAGCGCGCCGTGGAGGGGGCGCCGGTCACCGTAGACACGACCGGGAACACGGTCGGCGCGAAGCCGGGCTGCAAGGTCGGCGACCAGGTCATCCGCTTCACCGAGGAGAGCGTCTACGCAGGCGGCTCCATGGTGATCGAGGCGAAGCGTGACGGGGCGTACACGGTGACCAAGGCCCTGCAGGAGCTCGAGCGCGCCCGCGGCAACCGCCTCGCGCACAGCGGCGTCTTCGTCATCGCGCGCAGTCACGCCCCCGCGGCGTTCCCGCGTTTCGCGCGCTACGGCAACGACATCCTCGTGGTGTGGGACGAGGAGGACAAGGAGACCGACCCGTACCTGCACGCCGCGATTCTCCTCGGACTCGCGCTCGCGAGCCGCCAGCGGCGCCCCGAGGACGCGGGCGACATCGAGGCGCTCGCTGACATCGAGCACCGTATCCAGAAGGAGCTCGACCGGCTCGACACGATGCGCAAGCTCAGCGAGTCGATCCGCAGCGATGCCGAGAAGCTGGGCGAAGAGGTGCGCAAGGGCGG
Source organism: Sorangium sp. So ce693 (assembly GCF_051521375.1). Lineage (NCBI taxonomy): Bacteria > Pseudomonadati > Myxococcota > Polyangiales > Polyangiaceae > Sorangium > Sorangium sp. So ce693. Next base: position 4,816,302 of record NZ_CP150347.1, on the reverse strand, counting down.
CGACGCGCTCGGCAGGCTGCTGCGTAAGGCGAAGGCGACCCTGAAGGCGCTGAACGTGGAGCTCGCCGAGGCCGAGGACGCGAAGAGGGCGCCCGTGGTGTTGCCGGCTGGGTCTCTGGAACAGGCGCGCGCGGCGCTCGCGGAGCACACGGCCGAGCCGGACGGCAAGCTGCCCGTGCGGCGGAGCGCGTAGCTCTGCGGTGCACCTGCGTACACTGTCATCGAAAGCAGCCCCCTTAGGCGTCTCAGTTCAGATTGGCCGCCCGCATAGATCCCGGTGAGCAGGAGCATCGCAAGATTGTCACACATCGGTGCAGGTCACTACAGCGTCACGTCTCCCTCGATCTTCTTCCTGTCCGTAGAGAGCCAGATCACCTTTACGCCTATATCCGCGAGGAACGCACGCGCGGACTCTGTTGGATCTGAGGGGAAAAGCACCGCGAGGTCGACGCCGGCGCGACGACGGAGCCTACGCCGATAGTCGAGGAGCTGCCCCACCGCCATGCGGCAAAATGGTGCAGCGTCATGCGTCTTGGCCTCCACAAGGAGATCACGCTCCGTCCCCCGGTAGCGACGGATAAGCGCGTCGAACATGCACTCTGGGTTGTTACCCTGCTCCACGACTAACCCACGCCCCCTACAGATGGCGAGGAGCGCGTTCGTCATCGTGTTGTGGAGGCGCTGATGCGTAGCCGATAGAGCGAGACGAATTACCTTCACGTCGTGGTCGTCGCGAGGGAGCAGCGGCGTGCTCCCGTGTTTTCTCTGTCGCTCGGGGACTGAGCTCGCGGGAGGCGCATCGAGCGCCTCGCCGAGTTCATCATCATTCGCCGTGTCGAGCGCAAACGCGCCGTCCATGCCAGCCTGGTTCAGAAGGTTGACAAGACCATCGAACTGCTCGACGAGCGTGGAGTGCGCCAGTCCAAGCCTGCCCAGGCGTCGTCTGACCGTCTCTCTCGCGTTGATAACCGGCGAGCGCTCACGAACATCGAGGCACGCGACGACGGGCGTCAGCAGGTTGAACGCGGGCAGATTTCGGCCCCCCGGACGCGGAATCGGCGGAAGCCGCTCGATCATCTCATAAACCTTGCGAGCTGCTGGATCCGACGACGCGCTGCGCGCCCTTCTGAAGACGCTCGCGACCTCACGCCGATGCGCACGAACCCAGTCGAGACTCGTATTGCGAAAAGCCGCATAGAAGTTAACGAACCCGATCTCGAACGAGACTGGTTTGGCAACATCACGGGATACCCGGAGGCCACGAAGCTCCTCTACGAGTGCACCTCGACTCGCAGAAACGAGGTCAACGCGAAGGATCGCAGAGAGCGCGGGAGCAACGACTGTACGTGTATTGTCCGCCGTTACGCCACCATCGAATCCCTTAGTAATCCAACATAGCCGGCAGAGCGCATGAAGCTGTTCCGGAGACGGCCGTGGGGCTGCGAGCTCCCAGCACGCACGAACGAGGGTCGCCGTGTTCCTCTCGCGATCTATCCAGTCCACCGATCCGAGCATCCTTTTTTGACGGATCGAGGTCAAGACCCAAAGATGTGTGTAGCGCCCTCACATGGTGAGGCTGGGTGCGGCGAAAAATCCAGTGAGATCGCCACCACCTGCGCCGTCAGCTCTGCTTTCTGCCTCACGCGCTCGATCGCGGCTCGCAGCGCTGGGTCACGCGGGCGAGGATCTCCTCCCCCGCGAGGTCAAGCAGCGTCCGGAGTGTTAGCAATGACTCCCACGTATTTCAGCCGGTCGCGGCGAGCCGCTTCTTACCACTCGGGGCTTATTGGAAAATGGCCTGATCCAGCTCGCGAGGAGTCAGGCACATCGCCAGATCGTTCTGGGAAATCGGCGCGGCGTTCCGCTCAAGGAGCGTACGCACGCCGTCGCTCGCCCGCAGATCGCTTGACAGCTGGGCCCAGGCGGCCTCACGGAGAGATGGCTTCGGCTGGGCGGCCAGCGTGGCGCTCGCCAACTGCAAGTCCGACATGCCCCCACACGCGAGTTTTCGGAGACGCTGGCCGTAGAGCAGCCGCGTTCACCAGGTCGCATTCGCGCGCATCGCGGCGACAATAGCGCCCACGAGTTTATGAGCATTGCCACCGTACGTGGCCGCGATAGTTGTCGCCGATAACTCCCAACGTGCCGCACCAGTGCTCGGTGCCATGACCCCCTCCGGGCGCGGCTGAGCTCCGAGTGCCTGAGCGACGCTCGCGTCCTTGAACGCGACGGACCCGTCGTGATCGATCACGATCCGCGCCGTCTTCGGATCCCGCGGATCGTGCGAAGGCCCGAATACGTTGACATAGCCGCGGGAACTGGCGCCACGCTTCGAGAAGGCGATGTGATCCTGGCCGTGCTGGCTGTGCTCGATGAATGCGAACAACAGGTCGTTCTGAGACATCCTAACCTCCGTCCGACCGAAAGTTACACTGCGACGGCTACCAGCGGCAACGCCACGGTCGTCATCGCCCCAATGCACCGGGATCGGCGACAGGCTGGGGGCTGGGGCGCCGTGAACAGGCGGCGGGCGACATGCGCCCGGGGGCGCTGTAGACGACCTCAACGCAGGGAAGGGAGACGGCGATGCCACCAGGGTTCGTTCGACGAGCTCATACTGTGCGCGATCCACCCACAAGAGTTTCGCGTACACCAAGCGGAGCCATGCAGTTGACGTCTCGGAGCTCCCGTAGCGGGTCGCCTGCTTCATGATCTTCTGGACGATCCAGTTGTGACCATGGTCGCGAACAGTCGCGAGGCGTATCCACGCGGACGAGCGTTTGCCCTTGCTTCGCAAGCTGAACCTTCAGGTTGTACTCATCGCTGGGTTGGCGTCTGCTCTCCAGAGCTATCACGACCTCGACACCACGACCACGAACCAGCGACCAGGTTGGACGCAAGCGTTGCCGCCGCGCGGCGCTGGATGTAAGGGACGTGAAAGGCGCGGGCGAGGCGCCCTTCACAGAGGCGGGCTCGCGCTGCTCAGGAAGTGCGGTCAGGAACGGTCACGACCCGGGTCAACTCGCCGATCGGGTACATGCCGCCGCACTGCACGCAGGAGAGCCGCGTGCCGTCGTCGGTGCTCGTGATGCAAAACGTCTCGCCGCTGTAGGCGACGCAGTGTGCACGCGGCGGGTAGGACGACCTGCGCGATCCGGCCGACATGGTGGGCTTCCTGAACGTCGGGGCCTCGCGATCGACTACATCACTCGCCCGCCTGGCTGCCGCGTTCCTCGCCTTGGCTTCAATCGCAGGAGCCGACTGCGCGAGCGCAAGCAGGGATCGCACAACGCCCTCGGGCAGGACTTCACGGTAGTACCGGAACACGTCGGGGTGTCCCGCGGCAGCGTGCAGCGAAGCGCCCAGCACGCGCTGCAGGTTGTGAAGCTGCTCCAGCCGTGTACTCCCCGGAGTCGCGTCCAGCAGCGCACGCGCGATAATCGAGAGATCGCACATGCTCTCGTCGTCCTTCGATCGTGTCTGCTCGTCATCCTTGTACATGTTCCTCCCGTCCTCACATGAATCGCAGCCGCGTTTGCGACGGCACGTTTCGTTCGCCTGGAGGAGGAGGCACCGGGCCGGCCGGTCCAAAAAGGCTTCCGGTACGCTCCCAGCTCGTCAGCCGCCAGTCCGGGGTCGTTGTGGGATCCAGCGCCTCCTGCCGATCCGGAGCAGGAGCAGGCGGCACGGGACCACCCGCGCCGAAGAGGCTGGACGTGCGCTCCTGCGCCGTCGACGGCCGCGAGGCCTGGACGGCGGTCCCCTTCGGTGCCGGCGACGTGGGCTCAAGCTTGAGCTCTCCGCCGTCTCCGTGACGTCGCGAGTCCTCGAGCAGCGCCGTGCCCTCGTTCGTCGCCACGGGTGGAGGGTCCCCGCATTCCGCGCAGCACGCCTCAGCGTCCCCGCTTCCTGCCGCGCATGACGCCTTGCCGGCGTGGTCCTTGAGGATCTGACGCGCCCAGTACCATGCGGCCGTCGACGCCTTGCGCTGCCACACCTGGATGCTGGGCGCCCAGCGGAACCCGTGCCCGCCGAGCCGCTCGCGGAGCGCCTTGGGCGGCTTCCCGTCCTCGAAACGGATCCGCACGCGGTTGTCCTCCTCGTAGATCCGCGCGTCGCCGAATTGCGCGGCGGCCGGCCTCGGAGCGGCCGCGCGCTGCTCGAGCTCTTCGATCCGGCGCCTGAGCCGCGTGAGCTCGCCGGTCGTGTTCTGCCGCACGGTCGAGACCGCCCACCTGTCGAGCGGCGGGTCCGGCGTGAGGCGCGTGATGTAGACGGGGGCGAACCCGAGCGCAGCAAGCGCCGCGCGCGCTGCGTTCCGGTCCTTGGACGTCTTCAGGACCTTCTGCGCCTGCGGGAGCAGCGCGCGGACTTCCTCGAGCGCCTCGCGCTTCGCCTTCAGCTTGACGATCGCGTCCGGGTCGTCGCTGGAGATCGCCGTGTTGCGCTCGGCGGCGGCTGCTCGGCGCTCGAGCTCCTCGGCCCGGTTCATCCCCTTGAATGCTTCGTCGTAGGTCCTTCGGATCTTGTCCCGGTACCGCCTGTCGCGACCCTCGCTGTGGTGGCCGACCAGGATCGGCTGCCCCAGCGGGATCACCTCCCCGAGCTGTCGCGCGCGCTGGTAGGTTGACTCGGCGCGCCGCCTCTCCCGGGCGGCCCTGCCCTTCATCCGCTCGATCCGCTCGCGGCGCTTCTCCTCGTGCGCCGACGCCGCGGGTGAGGTCTCAGCGAACGCGCGGGCCTCGGCGATGGCCACTTGTCGGGCGCGGTCGCTCGCGGGCGCTCTCCACGCGCCGTGCTGGTTGCTGATGGTCGCCTCCCACCAGCGGAAGCCGGCAGTTTTGAGGCGCTCCCTGATGGCCACGCAGGGCTTCTCGCGGAATCGAAGCAGGATCCAACCATCCACCTCCTCGATATGGGTTCCTGCAACTTCGACGTCCTCGTTGACCTCATCGAGCGCGCGCAGAGCGCTTTCCTCGTCCGCGCGCGCGTCCGCTAAAGGGCGGGCCGGTTCCTCCGGCATGTGCGCGGGCAGCGCCAGGACACGGAGCGGCGGCGGAAGCTGGAGGATGCGCACCGGCGGCGGCGTGGATGTGCGGCCGCGTGCACCCCTGCCCTTGCGGGGCTGCTTCGGAGACTTCGGCTGCTTCGACGGCTTGGGCTGCGCAGCCTTTGCCGCCGCCTCCTTCGCCTTCAGCCACCCCTCGACGGCCTGGCGCGTGGTGCGCCCACCCATCTCGAAGGTCTCGACCGGACCGCCGGCCTGCGACACGTGGATGACGCTGGAGCCAGGACCAGCGAGCTGCTCCTGCAGGATCTCCAACTCGCCCACGCGCCACGCCAACCAAAGGCGATCCTCCAGGGCAGCACGCTCCGCGCGCTCTTCCAGGGAGGGATGCCGGAGGACGTGAACACTTTCGACCTTCTTGCCCTTCACCATCGAGAGCTTCCAGCCGCGCCCCTTGGGCACCGGCGGAGGCCGGCGCTCGTCCTGCTCGATCTCCGCTTCGAGCTCGCGCTGGGCGCGCTCCGTTTCCGCGCGGCGCGCCTGCTCTTCGGCGAGCTCGCGGTCGAGCTGTGCCTGTGTGGATGCCTGACGCTGCGCGTGGAATGTCGCGACCTCGCTCGGATTTGCGTCGACCCAGTCCAGGAACGCTTCCCAGCGGGCCCGATGCCGGTTCGCCCTGAGCGACCCCTTGATCTGGTTCCACAAGCCGTGGAGGTGCTCCGGGATATTCTGCAGCGCGAGGTCGTTCGCCTCGGAAAGACGCTCCCCCGCGGTGCGCCTGGGCCGCTGCTTCGTGTCAGCGACCTTCTCCGCGCGCTGCACTCTGAGCCGGTCCTTCAGATCGACGCTCTTGTCGTGGTGCGCGCGGAACGGCTCCACGGCTCCCCTGAGGTACTCCGGAATGCTCGCCGGATCATGCGGCCCAGCCAGGATCCCGCGGAGAGCGGGCGCGTTGCACGGGCTCTTGATCTGCTTCTTGACGGCTCGGCGGTCGGCACGAAGGCTCTTGACGGTTTCGTTGAAGCGCGCGTCTTGGTCGTCGAGCTGCGGCCGCTTGGACAGCAGGCAGGCCTCTCGTGCCTTCTTGATCTCCTCATTCGCGCCGGCTCTGAGCTGGCGGATCTGGGCCCGGAGGTCCTTGATCGTGTTGCGGTCCTCGCGGGAGATCTGCTGCCGCAGCTCCTTGCGCGAGAACCTGTGTGATCCCATTCGAGGCATGGCTGGTTACTCCCGTTTCTGTGAACCCGCATCCGAACCGGACGACGCCCTCACGGCGACGCCCAGAAGAAGGTCGGAGCCGATGATCAGCCCGGAGATGATGAAGGCGTCCTTGCCGTTGCTCTGTCAGCCATAGGTCACCCTTGGCGCCGTCTTGACGGCGATCGCCACACTGAAGAGGGCCAGCGCGATGCCCAGCCCCATGAGCGTGGGCAGTTGGGCACCGACCTCCTGGAGCAGCGGTTGTGCCGCTTCCTTGAGGTCGTGCCCGGCCTCTTTCACGACTGCGCTCACCTCCCGAGCAGCCTTGTCTGCAACGGCGGCCGTCTGCATGAAGCGGCTTGACCCCTCGATGTCGAACGGCGTTCCAATCGGCAAGGATCGGAAGGTGCCGCCGCGCGCTTTGTCGTAGTCCTCGGCGTAGAGCTCCATGGCCATGACGTCCGCCGATGCCGCGCCGATGGCGGTCACGTCCGGAGAGCGGTCCCACGAGGAGAGGAACTCCTGCACGGCGCGTTGCTGGCCGCGGGTGTTCGGGAGCTTCTCACGAACGCCCCACGCCTGGAGCCTACCCCAGCGTTCGCGGATCTCCGCGACTCTTGCCTTGGACTCGTCGCTCGGTCCGAAGACCCACTCCTCGATGCCGTCGCTCTGCTCGGGCACGCGCGCCACGGGGGGACGGCCCCGTCGTGTCCGGGGCGCTCGGGTCCTCTCTGTCGGCTGTCGCTTGCGCGTGACTCGCTTCTCATTTGTAGACATCAAGCCACCTCCTATCCATGCCTTTGCTTTGCAGATAATCGAGCAGATCCACCGCGTTCCCCTGTCGATCGCGAGCGACGCGCCGCACGAGAACGCACGTTTGGGAGTAGTCGTAGTGCGCAGCGTCGTGGCGCCCGCCGACCGACTGGATCGGCTTGGCGTTGCCTGGTTGGATCCAGCCGTAGTTGACGGCGCCACGCTCCGCGAGGCGCGGGTGCAGGATCCACCCTTTGCCCACATCGCGAATCAGGACACCGTCGCGCGGCTCGTACGCGTCGATGTTGGCGGAATGGTCGACCGCTCGACCGACGCTCGACATCAGCCGATCCGGCGGGAGAGCCTTGGGCTGCACCTTGATCGGCGCGGCCTTCCACGCGCCCTCCCAGAACTCGACCGTGGGCGAGATCGCGCCCAGGGTACGCGCGATCCTCATCTGCTCCTGGTAGCTCACGGGCAGACGCACAGCGGGACAGTGCCGCTCCTCCCTCCCGAGCCGGAGCGTCACCGGCGCACGGAGCGCATCCGCAGTCACCTCGATCACGAGCTCGCCGACGTCGACCGGGACCCACACGGGCGGAAGCACCCGCCCCTCGGCCAGGGCCCGCTCGAGCAGACCGGCCGCTGGCTGCTCGGGCGTGAAGACCCACGGTCCCCCGCCATTCGCCCGGCTGGTAGCCGGGCTGCCGTTCGCGACCGTTGGGGTTGTAGGGGCAGCTGCGGCGGCTCCAGGCGACGCCGCCGCGCCTGGCGAAGGCTCCGCAGCTGCGACAGCCGCGGGCTCTGGAGCAGCCGGAAGGGCTGGGCCGGTCGCACGGGCGATGCCCCCCTCCCCCAGCGCAGCCTCGAGGATCTGCCCGTCGACCGTAATCCGGCGGCCCCTGGCCCCGCGGCAGATCACCGCGGCGACCGCGTACACGTCGCCGATGGTGAAATACCCTTTCTTCTCCCGATCGAAGCCCCGGTTGACCGCGTACACCTTGCCGCGCCAGTCCTTCGGCTTCGTCTTGGCGACCGTCGCCTCCTTGTCCTCGATGCCCAGCTTGAAATCCTCGGGGTTGTTGGCATCCGCTGGGAGGAAATTAAGCATGTACAAGTGGCCCGGATTCGCGCCGCGGGCGGCCTTCATCCGCGCATAATAGGGCTTGATCACGCGCTCGATCTGTTCCTCCGCCGACATGCGAGCCACAGAGAGGATCGCCTCTTTGGTGGTGAACCCATCCAGCTTTGCCCCGGTGGTAAGCTGAATGAGGCCGGCTGCCGGAAGCGGGTTCAAGGCAGCCGGATCGAATCCGATCGACTCGTTGCTGATGATGGCGGCCAACGAGTCGATGGGGATCCCGAGCTCTTCGCACATGTCCAAGAGCATCCCGCGGAACCGTGGGGTCATCTTCTCCAGCCCACGAGCGAGCAGAATCGTGTTCGTCGGCGCGCCCCTTGGTTCGGGCCGTGCCCCATGCCAGCGGAGCCATGAGGCAGGAAGCGGTGCGATCGGCTCGATGCCGGGAGCGTACCGCGCCAGCTCGAGTGAGGAGCTGCTACGGCCTGACTTGCGCCAGGATCGGACGATATCGCGGCCGAGATTGGCCGCAGCAGGTAGTAACGCTAGGAGAGCACCCAACATGGAACTTCATCCCCACCACTCGGAGATCAGAGTGATGCTTGTCGGCGCGAGACCGGAGATCCCGCCGCCGTGAGTAAGGTTGAGCACGGGCTCAGGACCATCGTTCAGGTCCATCACTGCGTCGCCCGTGACGTGAATGGGCGTATGGTCAAGCCTGCCGGCGTTGCCACCTACCCTGAACCGCACACCCGGGTCCGCGCTGCGGACGCGGCTGTGATATGCAGGCACGACGAACCGCGCGCCGGTGACGCGCGTAGTGAGCGGGTGCCACGAGGGGACGGCAGATCCGCACTCACTGAGGGAGGTCGAGAGCTCGTAGGTCTCCTCCGGTGAGCCACCGGTGAGGTAGAGAGAGCCCGGCAAGTTGAGATGGATCTGACCGTTGAGGTCGAACTCCACCTGCATGGACGAGTCCTGTTCCTCCCCGCCAAGGCCGACGACGGCCGGCCTGATCTTGCCCACGTCGGTCACGTACAGCGCGTGAAGATGCCTCCCCGTGCGAGGGTGCGGCCGAGCCGCACCGCGGATCGAGCAGTGGATCTGCACTGGCCTGCACACGTCCAGCAGCTTGATCTGGGCATCGCCCTGACCTCGGATGCGCCACACGGAGAACGCACCTATTCCTCGTCCTCGAGGTCTTCGTCGTCGCCGTCGGCGTCCTCGTCGTCCTCGTCGAGCTCGCACGCGCCAGAGGCGCAACCGCCCGCTCCCTCGTCCTCGTCCTCGTCCTCGTCACCGGCGTCCTCGTCGTCGCCGTCGGCGTCCTCATCACCGTCAGCGTCCTCGTCGTCCTCGTCCTCGTCCTCGTCGCCGTCGGCGTCCTCGTCGTCCTCGTCCTCGTCGCCGTCAGCGTCCTCGTCGTCCTCGTTCTCGTCGCCGTCAGCGTCCTCGTCGTCGCCGTCCTCGCCGCCGTCAGCGTCCTCGTCGTCCTCGTCCTCGTCCTCGTCCTCGTCGCCGTCAGCGTCCTCGTCCTCGTCGCCGTCGTCCTCGTCGCCGTCAGCGTCCTCGTCGTCGCCGTCCTCGTCCTCGTCCTCGTCGGCGTCCTCGTCCTCGTCGCCGTCGGCGTCCTCGTCGCCCTCGTCCTCGTCGTCCTCGTCGCCGTCGCCGTCGCCGTCGGCGTCCTCGTCCTCGTCGCCGTCGCCGTCCTCGTCCTCGTCGCCGTCGGCGTCCTCGTCGCCGTCGCCGTCGGCGTCCTCGTCCTCGTCGCCGTCGCCGTCGCCGTCGCCGTCCTCGTCCTCGTCGCCGTCGCCGTCCTCGTCGCCGTCAGCGCCCTCGTCGTCCTCGTCCTCGTCGTCGCCGTCGGCATCCTCGTCTCCGGTGCCGTGCGCTTGGCTCGCGCGCCTGGCCTTGCCGCTGGCGCACACCGCGCAGCAGGCGCCGCCGCTGCCCAGCTCCTCGGGCTCCTCGTCGGCCTCCTCCGAAGCGCTGACGAGCTCGTCCTCGCTGGCGTGCGGCTGCTCGATGGCTGCGCGTGCAACGGCCGGATGAATCGGCAGACCCGGAGAGAGGGCCACCTGGGCGAGCGCGAGGCGGATCGCCACCAGCGTTTCATTGGGCGCGCCGTTCTTGTCCTCGAGCGGCTGCATGAGAGCCGAGGCAACCGCCTGCTGGGCCTTGGGCGAGCCGGCTTGCATCGCCGCGACCAAGGCGAGCGCGGCCTGCGCCTTCGAGATCGCTGCGTCGTCCGTCTGCTGTGCGAGCTGCGGATCCCGTTTGGCGAGCACCTTCCGGAGCCGGCTCGCCTTGGCCGCGAGGATTCGCGCCGTGGCCCTGCGGCGGGCCGCCGGGCGAGCGGGGGCTTTGGCCTGCGCCGCCGGCTGCACCGGGGCGCGCTGGACCTTCGCGGCGCGTCGGTCCTGCTCCGGGCCAGGCGGCGGGGCGCGCCGGGCCTGAGCTTTCCTGGCGTCGGCCTCGGCGGCGCTGCCGAACAGCCCTCCGATGGCACCGAGGCCTACGGAGAGCGCGCCGGCGATCGCGCCAGCGGGCGGGTAGACAGCGACGAGCGCGCCGGCGGCTGCGCCCGATACCTGAGCCGCCGTGCCAAATCCTTGTGCAGCCTGTGCGTTGGAAATCCCACCAGAGCCGAGCTCCGGGCGGTCAAACATATCGGGTGTGATGAGCACTGAATAGGCCTCCGCGTTGTATTTATGTGGATTCATGGGCTCCATTCCCGCGCGTACGGACGGGTCATTGATGGTGCCGTCCGACTCGCGCAGGAAATAGTGCCAGTTCCGCCGACCCGTCCTGGAGATACACAGGTAGATCGGCCGCTTTCTGCCGAGCCAGACGGCCCAGCGGATCGCGAGGTCCTCACAGTCGCCGCGCCGAAGCGCGTCGGTCTGCTCGGGTCGCTGCCACTGGTCGTCGCGGCGGAACCGGCGGTTGCGACGCCGCGAGTCCCGCTCATACCGCAGATCTGCAGGCGGCGCTGCGGTGATGGTGGACGAGACGACCATCCGCCGCATGACGTAGAGAGAGTCTTGTGGCGTGAGCGGGATCGCGGGGTTCAGCATGACATGAGCGCTCCTCTCAGCGCACGACGCCCTTACGGGCAAAGATGTTTCGGAACCCGCTCGAGAGCGAGCGGAACGAGAGAATGGCGGGCGCCGGTTTGCCCTTCTTGGTGCTGCCGCAGTCGGTACTGATCATCCAGGCTGTCAGTCCACGGAACCGCTGCGGCTGGTCGGAGATATTGCGCACGGTGCACTCGATCGTGGTGCCGCCGTCGAACACGCGACCGGTGAGCGGGCCGGGCCGATCAAGCCGGTGGGTGGTCGTCAGGAACGACGCCAGATTGATCGGACTGCCGCCGATGACGTCGTACCCGGCCACTTTCAGCGAGGTGACGACGAAGTTCGCGGCATCCTCAGTGCAAGCGACCCAGTAGACGAGGAAGGCGTCGTTGGGCAGCGTGATCCGGAAAGAGTCGGTCGCTCCTGCGTTGATCGGCGTGGCCGGATCGGCGCCGATCAGCGAGTAGGCCCTGTTTGGCCGGGAGTTTTCCATCGCGGCCATGTTGGCCATCGCGCCCATGTATGCACCGACGCCGCGATCGACGACGGTGGAGGACTGAGCGGCGGTGGTCCGCTTGCCCACTTGGATCGTGCGACGCTTCAGCGCTTTGGGCACGATGCGCTTCAGCTTCTGCTTGGCGACCTTGGCCCTCGACCCCTCGCCGAGTTCATTCAAAATGTCGTGCATTACTTCCTCTCTTCGTCTGGAACGTTGTTGACCTGGATGTGCTCCGTGACTTTCGTCAGGAGCTCAAACACGAGATCGGTGCCTGCCTCGGCCTTGAGCTTCTCGACCGTTTCCGGGGTGAGCCGAGGCCAGATGTCGGCGATCACGGCCTCGACAGACCGCGACGGCTCGGAGTTCGGCTGCGGGAGGGCGCCTCCCCGCTTCTGTCCGATGTAGTGAACGGCGACGGCCCCGCCGACGTCGCGCAGCGTGTTGAGCAGCGCGTGAACGCGCTGCTCCTTGAGCGCGAGTTCGGCGCGACGGAGCTCGAACTCGAGCTCCAGGCGCTTCGTCTCGACGCTCGCGCGGCGCAGCTCACCGATCTCCTCCTGGAGCGAGGCGATCTTGAGGTTCGCATCGGTAAGGAGGCTCTGATAGCCCTCCACGATGCGCTGCTGCGCGCTGAGCCCGCCGTTGAGCTGGGCGATCGTGTCGTTCGCCCCCCGGGTGATCTCGCGCGCCAGGCGCGTGAGCTCCTCGGTCAGCACAGCGGCATCGACAGCGCGCACGCCGCGTTTCTGGCCGTCGCCGTTCACGCGTCACCCTTCAGCGCTTGGCAACGGCGGTGGCGTTGTTCGTGGGGGCCGTACCGGGCGTGGAGACGGCCTTGCGCTCGCCCCACTGCCGTGCGGCCTCGTAGAGCGGGCCGGCGACCAGACCGCGACCGGCGGCGCTGAGCAGCTCGGCGCTCAGGACGTCGTCGACGAGGACGCCGCCGAGGGCAGCGCCGAAGCCGGCCAGGCTAGTGATCTTGGCGGGGCCGATCTTCTCGCTGCTCTTGGCGGTGAGATAGCCGTCGAGGGCGCCGCCGACCATGGCCGCGCCCATGGTGGTCGCGGTGGACAGGCCCATGACGACGCGCCCCTTGGTCGTCTGGACGGTGAGGGAAGCGGAAAGCTGCTGAAGCTGGGCCTCCTTGTCGTTGGCCAGGCGCTTGAGCCCTTCCATATCGCGCCTCATCAGCGCGAGCTTGTTGTCATTCGATGCCTGGACGAGCGCGAGCTGCGCCGACGCAGGCGAGAGAGTCGCTGTTGCCATACCCCAAACCTCCATTGGTGATTGGGTTCGGGAGGAACCCTGAACGAGAGCACGCGAGAACGCCCGAAAGTGTATCTCGGAGAGAAAGGTATCTCGGCGCGAGATACGTTTTTCGCGGTCCGCTCCAAGGACCTTTCGGTTCGCGCACTTAGCCAGTAACGACGGGGCTCTGAAGGCGCCGTTCCGGGCCGTTGGAGAGGGGTGTTTTTTGTATCTCGGAGCGCCCGCTGGACGCCGCGGAAGCGGTTCCTTTCGATCGTCCGGTGGCGCCTCACTCTTTCATGCGGCACCTCAGGTCCTGCCGCGGCTTAGGCGCTCTACATATCGGACTTTAATACGACCTACCAACGCAAGAAGAAGACATCATCGTTTGATACACTCTTTAAAGAGCACAACATCCACATCGGATCGACTTGGCACCTTCGCGCACATGTGCATGATCAGGCGGCATGAGTTCGCCGCGGCGTTGGTACGAGCTCGCCTGTGGGATTGTCCGCGCACCGAGAACGGTGCTGGAAGAGTGCATCCAGGTGAACAGGCAAACCCGGTGCTCCCTCCGGGCCATCGCACGCCTTCATCCCGAGATCGGTAGGCTGGCCGACGACCTGGAGGCGCCCTGGAACGTCATCCGAAAGATAGCGCACGCGCCGGGTGCGGCGGCGCAGTGGGAGCGCGCGGGGCAGCTCCTGGGCGAGCTCGCCGAGCGCCGGGCCGCACGTGCGCCGCGCCGGTCGCGACTCGAAGCGGCCCGCGTCGAGGCGCTTCGGCGCATGGGGCCGCCGGAGGGGGCGATGCTGGGTCGCCGCCAAGAGCGGCGCGCGACCGATCCGGGGTGGCCACGGTCTGCGTGATGCAGTAGGCTGACCGGTTGAACTTTCGGCATTTCCAGGGGTGGGGTCGGAGTCAGAGGGACATGACGAACTGGTCGGACCGCGTCCGAAAACTGCGGCGAGCGCTAGACGTCACCCAGCAGCGCTTCGGGCTGATGTGCGGTGCGTCACTGGTGACGGTGAGCCGATGGGAGGGCGGCCGGGCGCAGCCCGCCCTCAAGGCGCCGGATCTCGCAATGCTCGAGACCGCGGTCCGGCATCACGGTGCGAGCCTCGTGCGGGATCGGATGCTCCGCGTGTGCGGGAACGAGGTGAAGCGCCGGCGCGAGCTCGTGCGCCTGTCGGACGTGGAGCCCCCCTCGTCGTGGGCGAAGAGCTCTCGGGTCCCCGACGCCGCCGGCGCAGGCGCGTCAGGTGCGGCGTCTTCGCCGGCGTCGCGTTCGTCCGCGCGCCCGCCGACGAGCGCCGGCGGATAACTGGCGACGGCAGGGCCGAGAACACGGCCGTGCGGCGGGGGTCTTCAAGGACGTTGAGGAGCTGGCGGAGCACTCCCGTGCTCCGCACCACATCGATCAGGTGGACAAGATCAGCCGGGCGTACCCCGCTTTGCGAAGTGCGCATGGCACCGGCGGAACATCTCCTGCCATCGAGCGTACTCCGTCGGGTGCTCGCGGAGCCGCTCCTTCCAGGCTGTATCGATCGCTGACCGCTTCTCGGCGGAGCCCAGCCCGTATCGCCGGAAGATCTCCTCGGCCGCGTCAGGGAACAAGGCCAGCTCGGCACAGAGCGCGGCGTATCGGGCGAGCGGCAGGACGATGTCGATCGGCTCGGCGAGGTGCGCTGGACCGCTCGTGCCAGCTTTGCTCGACGGCGAGGGAGACAGCGGCGTCGTGGAACTCTGGGAGGTGCCTCCGGTCACCGCAGCCTGCGCGCTCGCGGTTTGCCTCAGCAGCTCACGGGGGATCTCGAGGCTCAGGGACGTCTCTCCGAGCTGAGCCGGAGCTTGCGGAGCCCGTTTCGATGAGGCCGGCGCTCCGGCAGGCCTCGCCGGAGCCGTTTCGGCAACGGGAATCGCCGGGCCTCGCGGGAGCGCCTGCACCGGTGATGTCTCCGCGGCCTCCCGAGGTGCCCGTGGCCGCTGCGGCTGGGCTGTCGGCGTGGGTGGCCGAGGAGCCGCCGATGCCTCGGGCGCGAACGGCAGAGCTGGGCCGCGGGGGACGTCCACGAGCGGCCCGGTCTCCGCGACCACGGGTGGCGGGGGCTTCACCGCCGCCGACACGGTGGACCGCGGGAATGGCAGCGCCGCCCCCCGTGGAATGTCGGGCAGGGGCGCCGTGCCGGTGAGCGACTCCGCAGCGCGCGGAGGCTTCGGTTCGGCCCTCACGATCGCGATCTCGCCTTGCGCGGGCATGAAGGGGATCACCGCTGCTCGGGGCACGTCCAGCAGGGGTCCCGTGCCCTGCAGCGCCTTCGGGGTCGCCGCCCCACCGGAGAACGGCGCGGACGGCGCAGGCAAGACGGCGAGCGGTGCGATCGAGCCCTCGACGTCAGCGACGTCCCGCGCCCGGGCGAGGAGCATCTCCAGCCGGTGCGCGTGGTGCGCCTCCAGCCGCTCGAAGTCCTTCGCCAGCACCACATCGCGCCCCAGCACCGCCCGCCACCCCTGATGAAGCGCGGCGAGCGCCGCCTCGTCCCCTAAGCCGTGGCGCCGCAACACCCCTTCGCGCTGCTCGGGCAGTGCCTCGAGCTCCGCGCACAGCGCCGCGTACTCGGCCAGACCCAGACCGGGCTCGCTGGGCATCACCGCCGCGGTGGGATCGTTTGTGGGCGCGTTCGCCGCTCCCCGTGCGTCGGCCATCCTCGACGGCCTCAGCACACGGGAGCCGACCCGTAGCGGTCCAAGCTTCCCGGGTTTCGCGCGAAGCTCCACGAGGAGCTCGCCGAGCTTCGCATCCTCCTCCACGCGCCGCGCCCAGCGGCGGCGGAGCCGGGAGACGTCGTTCATGCCCAGATCATTCCCGTGCAGCAGCTCGAACGGCGCCGGATGCGCCTCAAAGGCAGCGAGGAAGCTGGCCCAGGCGGCCGCCTCCTCCGCGAGCGGCTCGACCGATCGCTCCAGCCAGTCCTCCGCCTGCGCCAGCTCCAGCTCGTACGCCGCGAGCAGCTCCGGCTCGGCGACCAGCCGCTGCTTCCAGGCGAGATCGGCCCGCGCGAACGCACGCGGCGTCAGCCCCTCGACTGCGAGCACGTCCGCGAGCGGGAACCCCTCGGTCACCGCCGCCGTTACGGCCGCAACCTGCGCCAGCGAGACCCCTCCGCTGGCTTCCTGCGCTCCCGATGCGGGCTTCGTGGCTACCGCCATCCCCTGGCCCCTAATCGCCGACCAGCACGGTGCCGGACGCGAGCACCCTTCCGTTCGGCGCGTCGGCCGGGTCGTTGCAGGTCAGTGCCGGATCGCCGAGGTGCGCGGCCGGCTTGTTGTTGATCAGCACCGTCTTGCTGCCCGCCTGGATCCGAGCTTGGTTCGACGGAGGACGCTGAAAGGCACCTCCAGTGGGCAGGTGCGCGGGCGCATTCGCTGCGGTGCTCCCCTGGACCGCGGCCGGCTTGCCCTCGACGAGGACATCCGCACTCAGCTCGCCGGACAGGTCCCCACTGAACGGCATCGGCGTCGGCGTCGGCACAGGGCCGCCGGGCGAGGGCACCATCACTAGATGCGTGTCGACGCCGATGACCTTGTCGCCTTGCTTCGCGGCGGGTTTGCCTGGCTTGGGGGGCTGCGACCGCATGTTCTCTCCGAGCTATCCTGCGCCGCTTACGGCACTTCGTGGTCGAGTTGAGGAGAAGCCACGAGTGGGAGTGGCTCGCCGGTCTGATTCACCAGAACGGACAGTACGTTGCGCGCTGTCATTGTTCCGCTCTATTCCCCTATCAACGGTACCCGAGGGCCTCCCTGAGCTTGGAGGTGTCGATGAAACCCCGGAGCGGATCTTTCTTTTCATCCGTGCTGCGCTTGTTCTGGGCAACACCCTGCCACTTTCCTTGCGGAAGCTGGATCTTCTTGCGCTCTTCGGGGCTGAGGTTCGCCAGGGCCTCGTTCCACCCGGCCTCGCCGTCGTCGTCACGAAAATCGAAGGATTTCCCGTCCAGCGTCATGAATCGATAATGCGGACGCTGCCGTTGCTTATCAGATGGGGCGTAGAACGCTTCGGGCTCACAGGATGCGATAATGGATATGTGACCTCCGGCTTTACGGTCGGCCATGAAGATATCTCCCGGCTTGGGCGCATACCCGTCCCCCGGAGGATGCCAGACGAGGAGGCCGGTGGGCGTGCCCTTCGCTTTCTGGTTCTGGTGGAATACCTCCAGCGAGAGCCCCTTTGCATAGGCCTCCACCATGTTCAGGTTCTGTCCGAACGTCCACACACCGTTGAGGGCTTCACGGTTAAGGAATTTGCCGAGCTCCACGCGCGTGATCTTGTCCTCCGGACTGCCACGCAAGACCCAGGCCTTCCAGAACACCCATGACACGAAGTCGCCGCACCAGGAGTGAAAGTCATTCGGAACCATGTTCGATTCCTCGCGCGCCTTAGCATTGGCGAGCTTCTCTTCCATTCCCTCTTTCTTCAGCCGCTCGAGCGCTGCGGTGTACTTCGCCTCTCGTGCCGCTGCCCTCGCCTCGTGCGGTCTCTGGCACTTCCCCTTCTCCTTGACCCCAGGGAAGGTGGGCAGCATGCCCGGGCACGCAGCGCCGCTCTGGCTGCCGTGTCGGTTCTCGGTGATCTCGAGGACCAGCGGGCTCCACTCGATGCTGTTGACGGCTTGCCAGGCGATGTCGACGAGCCAGTCCTTGGGGCTGATCACGGTGACCTGCCCTGTCCCCTTGGGCACGTGGCTGCTTCTTCCCGGCTCCTCCGGCCGCTCGGCCAGCGGTCGTGCCTGCGTGGGGGCGGCCCCGTCGGCGGCATCCGCCTCCGGCTCCGGCGCTGGGGCCGGCTCCTTCCTGCGGTCCACGACGTAGGTGGCGTTCACGTTGCTGCCCACCTTCGGGCCTTGCACCTTGGTGAGGATGTAAGCACCGCCGGGGGTGGCGCCGTAGTCGTTGCCGCCGACGAAGGGGTTGTTCCAGTACAGCGTCACCGAGCCGCTCGAGCCGCGGTAGGTCACGCGGCCCTCGGTCCCGGTCATGAAGCCGTCGGACTCGGCCGACCAGACCACTGTCGCTCCGCACGTGGGCGGTGGTTCTTGGCCCGGGGTGAGGATCCCGTGGTCGAGCTGAGGAGGGCCCACGAATGTGAGCGGCTCGCCCGTAGAGTTCATCAGAGTGCACAGTACGCTTCGTGCTGCCATATCCCTGCTCGCTTCCGCCGACGCCCGCCCGGTGCCAGCTCGAAGAGATCGCTGATCAGTGGTGCAGTGTACCAGGAGCCGGGGGGCGGGTTGCAAGGATCGCCGGCACGTGAGTATGCATTGGGCCACCGAATTCTCTGCGGAGCTGGCTACCGGTACCGTGGGTCGGGCTCGCGCCCGGCGCGAGCCCGGTCAGGCGGTGGGAGCGGAAGAGGGCGAGTCGATGATCCTTTTCACTCTTCTCGTGAACGCCTACGACCCAGATCTCGGACAGCGACCGCACCGCGACGCTTTCCGGCATGTACGCTGCCTTCGCCTCTGGATCGACGGGCATCGGTACCTGCATCCAGGCGCCGCCTCGCGGGAGAGCCCAGACCTCCACAGCCTTCCCTCCTCGGGAAGCGTCTCGCGCCAGGCCGAGGATCACCAACGTACCGTCCTGCCCGCGAGCGGCATTTAGGATCCTCCTTGTCGGCGGAGCAGGCATCTCCGCAACAGCGGCCCCGTCGAAATGGAAGAGCATGGGCGGCGGCTTATCCTCCGCTGGGTAGAGCCCATATACCCCATAAGGCGCATCCATCCCGAGCTCATGATTACCGACGACGTAAACGTCGGTCGGACTCTCTCCGAGCAGGCGGATGTCCCATGGGTAGAACTTCCGCTTGTCGCGCTGGATCTCGGACGGCAGTGGGAGGAGAATCTCGGTCCTGTTCGGAGGCCCCGGTCGGGACAGGACGAGCCGGACCGGAACTGGTTCGCCTTCCTTCATTGCAGCGTGCGCCTCGATCGCCAGCACGTCTCCCGAGTGCCAGCCCCGCGCCGCGGTTATCCCGTATTTCTTATCGTTCGTCGCCTTGTACGAAGGACGCGGCACGGGTTGCCCAGGGCAATCGAGCACCTCCTCGTGTGCCGTCCAGGCGTCGGTGGCCTCCTCCTTGTCCACGAGCAAGCCGACCAGGCACCCTCGGCCTTGATCCCACAGGCCCTGGTAGAGGTCATCGGAGTAGTCGCCTTCTGGTACCTGGTGGACCATCTTCCAGCGAGTGCCCCCGAGGCGGAACACGCTCTCATGGTAGAAGGGATAGGTCCGGCTCGAGTTGTCCGCTGTGCGCAAGACCATCCACACCGCATCGGGCCAGCGCCCGACGAGGGTTCTCACCTCTCCCTCTGGTACGGAGGACTCCATAGGCAGACCTTCGACTATCTCTGCCGTCGACCCTACATGATCGCCATCGATCAATGCAAAGGAGGTGCCGTTGCGCTCCAGCAGGATCTGGCCGCCCTCCAGGGGCCACAGACGGGCCGTGCGGCCGGGGAGATCAGCGACCTTGTCAAACGAACTCTCTGGTCGCGAGGAAGATGGCCCCGCGGCGCCCGGTGCACGCTGCGCGACGTCTCCGCCGCGCGCGGGGGTACCAGGCGCAGCGCTCCCTGGCCGGCAGGAAATAAGCGAACATGCCACGATGACAGCGGCTAAACGAGCACCGTTCTCGGATCTCGGCGAACGCATGGGTTGAGTTCCTTCTTCGTGGATTCATGCCGCAGCATCAAATCATCGGTCCGGTCAATGGCCGTGCGCCGCCTCGATCCGCCCGCGCGTCTCGTCGTCGAGGATGCCGGTGGGCTCAAGGCCCTGATCGCGCTGGAACGCCTTGATCGCAGCGACCTCCGCTCGCTCGGTCTGTCCCTCGGTGATCCGGTAGTAGCCGAGGTTCTTCAGCCGCAGCCGGATCCCGTGCGGCGTGTCCATGGGCGGCAGATCGCCGAGCTTCAGCCGCCACTTCAGCGTCGGCTCCTTGTCAG
Source organism: Sorangium sp. So ce693 (assembly GCF_051521375.1). Lineage (NCBI taxonomy): Bacteria > Pseudomonadati > Myxococcota > Polyangiales > Polyangiaceae > Sorangium > Sorangium sp. So ce693. Next base: position 4,796,435 of record NZ_CP150347.1, on the reverse strand, counting down.
GCTCCTTGAGCCACACCACGAGCTCGCCCGTCTCCGCCGTCGGCGGCAGGTCCTGCTCGACCATCCCGTCGTCGGTCGTCTGGCCCTCGTACTTCACGCCGTCGACCATCAGCCGGTACTTCTTGCGGGCGTACGGCTTCTCGTAGACGTCCGCCACGCGGACGCGGAACGACTTCAGCGGCTCCTTCTCCTGCTCGGGCTCCTCCCCGTCATCCACCGCGTCGCAGTTCAGCTTCACCAGCTTGCCCTGCAGGCTCGCGTCCTCGTCCAGCTTCAGGAACGACTGCGGCGTCTTGATGGTGATCGCCTTGGCGTCGACGAGCGCCTTGTCCGTCAGGTAGAGCGCCGGCCCCTTGCCGAGGAGCGAGACCGAACTGCCGCCCAGGATGGTGATGGCCTTGGCGTCGAGCTTGATCTCGTCCGGGGTCAGCTCGATGGTGCTCGCCCCGCACGAGAGCCGCAGCGACTGGGTGGCCTTGACGCGCACGCTGCCTGTGGTCGCCAACGCGCTGTCGCCATGCACGTCGAGCGTTGCGACGGCCTCGTCCTCTTCAGTGCCGACCGTCGCGCCCAGGCGGCCCTTGATCGCGACGTCCAGATCCCTCCCCACGACGCAGCTCGAATCGCCGTCGACCGCGACGTGCTGCGACCCCTGCACCGCGAGGAGCCGGTTCTGGCCGATCCGTTCGATCGCCGACCCGGCGGCGCTCTCGGTGCGGCTCCCCTGCACGGAGGTCGTCTGGTCCCGGCTCACGGTGACGGTGCGATCGCCCTGCACCGTGATCCGCTGATCGTGACCGACCATCGTGGTGTGGTCGTGCTGGACAACCTCCTCGAGGTTCCGCTCGGCGAAGAGGCAGATGCGCTCCTCGCCCGCACGATCGTCGAAGGACAGCTCGTTCGCCCCGCCTGCGCCGGGCGAACTCTGGGTTCGCAGGCCGCTCTTCAGCTTCTCCGCCGGCAGCGGGAACGGCGGCGGATGGGTCGCGTTGTACAGGCACCCGAGCACCACCGGGCAGTCGGTGTCCCCGCCGAGGAAGCCGACCAGCACCTCCATGCCTACGCGCGGGATGAACTGCGAGCCGAACGACGCTCCCGCCCAGCTCTGAGCGACACGCAGCCAGGCCGAGCTCTTCTCGTTGCGCTGCCCATCAAGGTCCCAGTGAAACTGCACCTTCACGCGCGCATGCTCATCGGTGTGCACCTCGTGCCCTGCCGGCGCAGTGACCACCGCGGTCTCGAGGACTTGCCTCGGCCTGCGCGCCGGCGCACGCGGCCGGAGCAGCGCCGTTGCCGGGACGCACTCGAAGCGGTTGCGGTAGGTGCGCTCCGCGGGGCGCCCGGACAGGTCGGGGGTGTGCCCCTCGTGCACGACGCGGGTCACGGCGTAGGCTCCCTCGATCCCGGGGGAGGCCTCGGCGCTGAGCTCGAAGCGGCGTCCAGGAGCGAGCGCGCGGACCCAGCTCTCGCCGCTGCCCTCGACCGATCGGCGCTGGGTTTGCTCCAGGAAAACCCGCGCGCGGTCTGGCGTGACCTCTGGTGTGTCGTAGTCGGCGTGGTGCTGGTACACGTCCAGCGCAGGCGGCCCGCTCGCCGCGTTCCCAGCCCGCTCCCTCAGGACCAGGTTCGGCCGGCGGAAATCGTAGTCCCGGAGATGCACCGAGCTAGGCTTGAGCGAGCGCTGCACGCCGAAGGCGACGATCTCGAGCCCTGTGGGTGTCAGCCCCTCCTCAGGACGCAGGACGAGGACGCCCGGCCCGTTGTCGAACGCCGCGGGGTAGTGCGCCGGGTCGTCGAGCAAGATCACCGGCGCGCGGGCCACGCTGCCTGGAACCCCGACCGGCGCGTCCGCGAAGCACAAGACGATGCCTTCCTCGGCAGCGAGCCGCCGCACGAACGCGAGGTCGCTCTCGCGGTACTGCACGCAGTAGCTCCGGACCGCGTACGTCCGCGAGAGGCGGAGCTCGACCGGAAGGGAGGCGGCGGCGAGGACGTGCTGGAGGATCTGCGGCACGGTCTCGTCCTGGAAGATGCGGCTCGTGGTTCGGCGCCTGAGCAGCGCGAGCGGGGGGACGAGGCGGATGTGCCAGGTGGGACCGGTTCGCGGGGTGAACGTGGCGTTTGCCCGCACCTGGTCGACAAGGGCCTCGATGCGGCGTTCGGCGCCGCGGCCGTCGCGCAGGATGAAACAGGCGAGGCGGCCAAGCAGCTCGGCGTCGCGGCCCTCGAGCTCGGGGGCGGCCTGCACCACGAGCTGGAATGAGAACAGCTCAGAGAGCGCCTCACGCCCGCGGAACGAGACGACGCGCAGGTCCGAAGGAGTGAACGGCCCGGCGTGGAGCTCGATGGAGTCGCTGATCACGGGCGCAATCTATCAGACATCGCGGTGCTGCCAGCAAAGAGCAACGGCGTGACGCACGCGCCCCGAGCGGTGTGGGTCACGCGGGCCTACTCTGCCGAAGGCACATTGACAAGGACAGGTGCTCGCCGTCGTCGAGGGCGCGACACCGGGGCCGGATGCGCTGGACCATCATCGAGCGCTCGCACCCCCGGCGGCCCCTTCCCCGAGGTCGAGCTCATGCCGCCGGGCGTGGGGCCACTCATGTTCCGGCGCAGCACCCGGGACGTCCTGCGCTCCGCCACCCTCAACACGTCCGGCGCGCTGATCTTCGACGGCTACCGCTACGAGCTCGCCCTCAGGTATACGTCGGCGAGTGCTGCCATGCGGCGCTTGTGGAAGTCGGCCCGGCCGTGGCGACGCCGGGCAGCGCTGCCTCCGAGCGGTGCCCGAACACCTGCCCTGCGACCGCGCGCAGCCCCGAGGCGATCACCCGTCTGATGCCGCGCACGCCGCTCGGCCGGCTCTCGCCGAGCGAGATCCCCGCCCCGCTCCGCGCGCAGGCATCTGGCGCGCAGGACGCGCCCGGTGCGCTCGGCCTCGCCTACGTCGCGCTCGACGGCGACTGGCTCCACCCGCGGCGGGGTGTACAGGGCGAGGGCTTCGCAGGCCGCGGCGGCTTTCGCGTCGTCACGGTGTGGCCCCAGGGCGCTCCGCGCCCCTCCCCTGCTCCGCCGGACAGCGCGCCGGCCGAACCCACCACGCGGCCCGAGCTCGCGCCACCCCGACCGCTGCTCGATCGGGATCTGCTCGCTGCGGCCGCGCGGCTTGACTATCGGCCGATCGGCGGCGGTGCGTGGGGAACGTTCGCGCCCGACGGAGACCTGAGCGTCGCCCTGTCCGTCGTCGAGGGCCCCGGGCCGGGACAGGCGCGGTGGACCGGCCCTGGAGTTCCCGAGCACCCCGCGCCCGGCCACCTACGAGGCGCTGAGGGGCCGCCAAGAGCCCCCTGGCCTCGGGCCGGTGATGTTCTCGCGCGAGGTCTGGGCGGCGCTTCGCGCCGGCACGCTCTACGCCGGCGGCGCTCTTCTGCACGAGGGTCGCCTGCATGACCTGGGATGGTGGTTCAACGGGCGCTTCTTTGCCGCGCGCCTGGTGCCCGCCGACGAGGCCGTCTAAGCCCCGAGTTTCCGCCGCGACGCGCGGGTGTACACCGGTCCGGGAGACGCCGCGAGAACCGCTGCGCTCGGAGGCTCACGCGCGGCGCCGCCGTGGAGTTCGGCGAGCTCGACGCCTGTTCTGCGGCCAGGGTGCCGTCTTCCGGAGCCTTCTCGTCGCGTACTGCTGATAGAGCGCGCGGAGATGCACGCAGAGCCGCGCCTATTGTCCGCGGAGCTCGGTCGCTGTGTTTGCGTGCAACATTCCAGAATGGAATTTAAGCAAGCAAGTGGTCCATGCTAGCGTTTACCGCAGTGGACGCTGGTCCGCTTGGGTATCGATACCCAGTCTCTTCCACCACGCGCGCGAGGAGATTCGCATGAAGAAGATGGTCCTGATGGCGGCTGTGTTCGTCACGGCGTGCGGCGCTATCGACGACGGCCCAAGTTCGGGCGATGACGGTATTTCCGGGGTCGGCACAGACGTCGGCGACGATGGCTTTCCAGCGGACGGTGTCGGATTGGTCAGCGAGGAACCCGTAGGCGAAGCGCAGCAGGCATTGAAGCTGTCCTGCGACGTGGTCTGTGGCATTGGGGGTGTGGGGGTCCAATCTGCGCCCATGGTGGCAAAAAGTGCGATGTCTTCGGAACCCGGAGCCGACTCCTATGCGGCCTGGGAGGACTCGCGGCTTGCCTGGTGGCGTGCGACCCCGGGACCGAGCGTCGATGCGTCAAGCACGGCGAAAATGGCAAGGTTTGCGTCAATCGCACTAATTTTTGGTGGTGCGACAACCAGGTCGACGGCAATAGGGTCCGTGCCTGGTACGAGCTAAAGAATAAGCCTGGACTGGTGAAAACAGTATATGCGCCGAGCGACGGGTGCTGGTTCACCGGTTATCCGAGAATCCAGTATATAAAGCGCTTCCAGGTGTGCACCGAGCGAGAAGGATGCAGCGGATGGGCCACTCCAACAGGCCCCAGCGCGAGCGCGTCGGTATTCGACAACGAGCAGACGTCCGACATTAGCCTCACGCCGCTCTGGAGGTACTGGAACGATTCGAATCTCGATCACTACTATACGATCAATAGAAACGATGCTGGCTTTGCCTTCTTCGGATACAGTTTCGAGGTATCCGAGGGGTCGATTCTGCGCAACGCTGAAGAAGGAACCTTTCCGATTTACCAGTATTGGAACGAGAGTCTTGGCGATCATTTCTACACGACGAATTGGTCCGAATTGGGCGGCGGCGCGTTGAACTATACCTACGAAGGCATCGCCGGACATATTCTTCCCAAGCAATATGCCGGCACTGTGCCGCTCCATCGATATTGGTCTGAGAGCGCCGGCGATCACTACTACACGAAAGCCTATCATCCGAACGGTTTCTGCTACGGGCAATGTTGGGCATACGAGGGAGTTCTCGGGTACGTCTATCCGTGATGCGCAGCTCACGTCTTCGGTGGCCGGCGGGAAGCGCCCGGTCATCGCCATGGGCGCCACCCCCTTGCGGCTGTTGCCGGGGTCGATGCGCAGCGGCCACAGGGTCGAGGTGGACGCCGGCGAGCTCGAGGGGCGGCTGCGATCCCGCGCCTGCTTCGCGGTCGCCGTGCTCCTCGCGTGTCAAGTGGGCCGGCCCGGCTCAGAACGTGGGAGCTCCGCCAGCTCGCTGCGCTCGCCCTGCCCGCGGGCGGCTGGCCTTTGGCCGCGCCACGGCCCTCGGTGCCGCGGCGCGCGGCGAGCTCGTCGGTCGTGTAGCCTGGGTAGCGCTCCCGGACGAGCGCCGGGGCGGGAGGTTTCTCGATGCGAACGCGTGATGTGATCTCGGCGCTGCTCGGCGGCAGCGCGATCTACTTGGCGATGGTGGCCTGCGCGGCCTCCGAGAAGAGCTCGCCCGGTCAATTGTCGCAGCAGACTGGGGGAGGTTCTGGCCAGGGCGCAGCGGGCGGCGCACACGCGCAGCAGTCCGGGGGAGGTTCTGGCCAGGGCGCCGAAGGCAGCACCACCGCGCAACAGACCGGGGGAGGTTCCGGCCAGGGCGCAGCGGGTGGCGCGCACGCGCAGCAGACCGCCGCGAGCTCCGGCGCACACGGCAACGGGGGCAACGGCGGATTTGGCGGCTTTATGGACCCCGTACCGGACGCCTCAGCAGATCCGGTGAGCGGGTCTCGGCTGAAGGCGCGGTATCGGACCACGGCGGATGGAGCCAAGGCGTATGACCCATTTCGTTGGTTTGACTCCGAGAGACGAGAGACTTGTTTCTTCTATATCGCTGGAGACGGCCGAGAACGCTGCCTTCCAGGTATTGGGGATGGGGCGGCCATCTACCAACCCAACATTTTCGCGGATGCAGGCTGTACCCAGGCAGTTGCGCTTTCCACCATCAAGGGGTGTACTGCCAAGTACGCGTACCAGACCTTCCAAGCGACCACGACGTGTGAATCATCAGCGGGCTTTCGATTGTTTTCGGTCGGAGCGCGGCTCAACCCCACATCCATCTACGCCGTAGACAGCACCGGCGCATGCAAGGCGCAGGCGCCCACGGCAACGTTCGATTATTTCCCTCTCGGAGACGAGATCCCACCGTCCTCGTTCGTCGCTGCAACGTGGTCCGTCGACCCGTAGGGAAACGGACCCGCTGCGGCGCCGCTCTGGTCGGGATGTCCCACCCTGACCGGGCGCTCCGCGCCGGCACGCTCGACGCCGGCGGCGCTCTTCTGCACGAGGGTCGCCTGCATGACCTGGGGTGGTGGTTTAACGGGCGCTTCTTTGCCGCGCGGCTGCTGCCGGTCGACGCGGCCCTCTAAGCTCGAGCTCCCGCCGGGATGCGCGGGCGCACACCGGTCTGGCACGTCGCGATGAGCTCCGTGCTCGCCGCTGGCGCGACGAGGACTAAGCCTCGATCCGCATGCGCACCGTGAACGGCAGATGAATCGCCCTCTGCGCGGTGGCGTAGTTGCGCTCGACCACCCAGAAGGAGGGCGTGTCTTCCGCCATCGGCGCACGTAGCGTAAAACGTCTACCCACCGCATCGGAGGGCCCGCACGCGAGAGTCATGCGGTAACAGCATTGCGCTCGGCCTGGTCGTGCTCGTATTGGTTCCGATCTTGCGCGCGAAAGATCTCCCTCTCTGCAGGCGTCGCATCGCGAGCAAGACCAAGGCACTCGTGCATCAAATGATTGCCGACCTCATCGAAGCCATCCCCCTCATCCGTGATCAGGGTCAGGAGCCCGAGGACGCAATCCACCACCCGGTGATCGTCACCCGCTGTGGCTCCAGCAAAGAAGAAGCTCCTGTCAGCATCTCCGAAGGCGAAGTTCTCCGCGACAATCTGGAGCACGGTTCCAGGAGCCGTGGCGCGCCGCTCGGCGTGACCGTGTTTCTTCCAGTGAGCAAATGCTGCTGCGAAGTTACGTTCGCCGAAGGCCACAACGAGATCTGGATGACTATTGAGATAGAAACCAAGATCAAAAACACGAGAACCCCTTCGCCCTTCTCCGATCCCGCATTTTATCCAGTGAGTCGCCGCTGCGGCATAGTTTTTGTCTCCGAACGCCTGCCGCAGATCTGGGTAATTTTCAAGATAGAACACGGGGTCGAAAAACGGGGTCGCGGTCCTTCCTTCTCGTATGCCGTTCATCCAGAAGTGTCGGCGGGCTCCAACAACATTCGACGGACCAAAGGCGTTGCGCACATCGTCGTATGTCCGCAAATAGAACAGTGGATACATCGTTTGCATGCTGAGGTGCATGATATTGGGTCCACCCACCGACGTGCCGCCATGAACATCATTCACAACGGTGTCAGGAGTAAGCCGAAAGAATGGCTCATGACGCGATGGACTCTGAGGCGGAGGTTCGTGCGGTCCGCGGTCCGCGCCTGTCCCCGGCTGATGATCATGTCTCTCCGGCATAGTTCCTCGCTTTCCCACTGTGGTGGTGATTATCGGTTCGTGTGCTGCGCACCAACGCGCGTTCTTCCTTCTCTTGCCTTGCTGCGTATCCGTCCGGCACGCTATGAGTCAGCCACAACGCCCTCACCAGTAGGGAGCGTCCTTCTTTGCCGCTAAGCAGGGACAGAATTCCGATGCCGGAGACCCGCAACGCCCGCGCCGGGTCGGTCGGTTTGAGCACTTGCGCCGGGAGTGCGTAGCGGTACGGCAAGTGGACGAGTGGGTGGGTCCGCTCGGATTGGGGTACTTCGTGGAGAAGGCGGGCAGGACGCCAGCCCTGGAGCGGCGCCGGCGACGAGGAACGTGGGCGCGAACTCGGTGCTGAGCTCGCCGCGGCGGGCGTGAGGGTCGAGGGACACGTCGCGCATGCATGCGCGGATGCTCTCGCCACGGGGCGAGCAGGCGGAGCAGGCGTCGAGGATGGATTCGAGCAGGAGGTGGGATAGGTCGACCAGCACGAGGAAGGAGTTCTCCACGGCGAAGGGGGCGCGTGCGGGCGGGTAGTGCTTGATAAGAAAAGCGTCATCGCGCACCAGCCTCGGATGGACAGCGCTACGAGCTCGCCCTCAAGCACGGAGGGCGGTTCTGCTACGTCGAGTTCGTCGACGCCGGCGTGGGGCCGCTCATGTTCCGGCGCAGCAACTGGGACATCCTGCGCTCCGCCACGCTCGACACGTCCGGCGCGCTGGCCCCCCTTGTCAGGGAAGTTGTCGCCGCCTCGGCGCCGCGGCGCACGTCGACTTCTTGCTGTGCGTCGGCCGAGATCGTGCCCCTCGACAGCGACCTGCGCGACCTCGAAGCGCGCGCGACGCGCACGCACGGTCGGCACCGCGGACACACTGGCCGGCCAGCGCTGGCGGCTGGCCGGCCAACACCACCCCTAGTGCGAAGCCCCTTGCGCAGGGCGGGTGCCCCGGACATCCTCTATGGGATGTCCGACCGGTCGATCCGCGACGTCACAACGAGGGGCCGTAACCCCGTGACCCTCTCGCGCTCCGCGCAGGAAGAGGGCGAGTCCACCACACGAGATCTCGGGTGCCCACGCGAGGACCGCGCGCCCGAGCAGGCCACGATCCGTGGGATCAATCATGGGCAGCCTGCAAGCCTTAGCCCGCCGACGCTGGCCGCCTCGGCCTGGGCGGGCGGTTCTCGTCCAAACGGGCAGCTCGACTGCCCGATCGCTCCCGTAGACCGCCGTCCGGTGTTCGGCGGCGTCTCCGACCTCGCGGTGACGAAGCGATCCCCGCAACCTACGTGGCACGGACCGCCAAACGGCGCCGAGCTCGCAATCACGAGGCCGTCCGCGACCGCGACCACCGAGCTCGCCCGTGCCGAGCTCGCGGCGACCAAGCCCTCCAACGGGACACCACGCCTCTGGCGCGACCGCGGCGCCGACCTCGCGAGCCGCGTCGTGGTCCTCTCCGGCCAGGGCGCGCCGCTCCTCCCGACCGGGGGAACCTTCACGCCCTACCTCGCGAAAGACATTCGGCGGGGGGCCGGTGGCTACGCGCTGCTCGACCTTCCGGGCCTGGGCCCCGTCTACGCGCAAGCCGCGCCGGTCCCCCCCGGCTGGCGAATGCACGTCAACGAGGATCCGCTGTACCTCAAGCTCCTGGGGCATGGAAAGCCCCCCTGGATTTGCTGGAGCGATCTGTCGCACGCGCAACGTCGCCTCCTGGCGGAGACGCTCACCGAGCAGCAGCGGATCGCGTTCCGGGCCGAGCGCACCAGGGCGAAGAACCTCCGAACGCGAATGGCACATTTTAATTTTGATTGCCTCGCGTGGCTCATGGAGGACGACGAGGGCCGCACCGTGCCTGTGCCTCCCGATGAGGACCTCTACCCGACGCAGGAGCAGGCGATGGAGGCCGCGCACCAGCGCTGGGCCTATCCGGGGCGGCAAGAGGGCGCAAAGCGCAGGGCTGGCGTGCGTCCACGCGCGGCGGGACCGGATCGGACTTGAGCGCTGACGACGTTCCACCACGAAGCGCCTGCTCGACGCTGGAGCGTCTGCTGCGCGCTCGCTTCGGACACTGTGCACGTCGGGGCGGCCTCTTGCATCCAGGGCGCTGGCCTTGACGACCTCGAGCGAGGCCCACCCGGCGCGGGTCGACACAGGACCGCCGAGGTCGCGCCTCTCCTATTTATTCAGGGAACCGAAACGTGTCGACGGCGATACCGTCCTCCCCCGTGATCACATCGCCGGTCCATTCCCAGCTCGTGCCACCCGGGCCCGGCAGCCCGATCTCGAAGGTGACCCCCTCCAGCGTGAGCTGGCCCTCGTCGAGGTAGGCGATGCCGATCGAGTCCCCACCGCGCCCGGGGCCGCCGTAGCCGCCAGGGCCTCCGAGACCGCCGCTGCCCCCCTGACAGGACCACATGCCGTCCCCCAAGGCGCCTCCTGGAGCACCTCGGCCGGCTTTGCCGCCTTCCTCCGGCTCCCCGCCGTCGCCGCCTTGGCCCCCGTCGCGGGTGGTGATGATGCTGTCGCGCACCGTCACCTTCGCGTGGAGCGCCAGGATGCCGATGCTCGGTTGGGCGTTCCCGCCTGCTCGGCCGCCCCGCCCCCCGCAACCGCCCGCGCCTCCGGAGCCGCCGCCGGCGCCGCCCTTGGTGGTCACGCCGCACACCGCGAGCCCACCGCGACGCCCGCCGCCCCCGCCACCGCCTTGACCCGGCATCCCCCGGGCGCCGTCGCCGGCCCAATCGCCGTGCCATCCGGTCTCATCGATCCGCCCGCGCCCCTTTCCCGCTGCGCCGGCGGCGCCCCACATGCCGCTTTTCCCGGTGTGGCCGCTGTTGCAGCCACCGTCTGCCCGGTCGCCACTTCCTCCAAGCCCCTGGTGCTGTGGGTTCGGCTCGGGTACGGGCTCGCCGTCCTCCCCATCTCCGGCGCCGTCGGCGAGGCCGTCGCCCCCCTTGCCACCGACGCTCGGGATCCCTCCCTCGCAGGAGTTCACCGCCCGAGCCCCACCCGGGACCGTCGCTGCGGAGCACGCGTCTCCCCCATACTCCCCGTCCGGCCCCGACGCTGCCCGGCCCGGCCAGTTCTCCCCATCGTGGCCCCCCCTTCCGTAATCGCTTTCGATCCAGCTTCCGACGATCTCCACCGCGGCGCCCGACCGAACGATCATCCCGATATGCATTTGGCTGCCGATGAACATGTGATCGATGACCGAGACCCCGTCCGCTGCCCCCGTGTCGCCGACGCGGGCCGGTTCGACGATCAGCGCGATCTGCCCGACCGAGGGGGGAATGAGCTTGCTCATGCTCTGCGACAGGGTTTGAATCTCCTTCACGCGTTCCCATTCGAACGTGTCGAAGCCTCCGTAGATATCCACCCCGGAGGGCAGCGTGACGGACTCGTCGAAGCCATCGTTGTTGGCGAACACGCGACCGCGTTCGGTGCGCGCAAGCTCGATGCCGCGCTGGATGGAACGAACCGGCCTGTCCTTCGTGCCGGGGTTCGCGTCGTCGCCGCCGAAGAACGGATTGTGGACGAACACGCCGCAGCCATCGACCGCCTTGCCGTTCGCAAGGTGCTCCAGGCAGACGGACTCGGGGATCGGATCGCCTCCACACGTCGAGAGGCCGTCGCACGGCGGCGCACCGTTCGGGTCGTCCACCCCCGGTGCGGTCCCGCAGCCGACCGAGGCGAGCGGCAGCGCAACGACGAGGAGGATCGCGGAATTCAGGTTCATGAGCATCCCTCACTGGTCTCGTGTCGCGCGGCGCGATTCAATGGATCAGCTCGCCTGCCGCGGGAAAGGCGACCAGTTGACCTTGTGGGCCGCGTTCCCCTTTGCCCACCTCGTCCTCCGGACCGGCGTTCCCTGCGAGACCACCGGCACCGGGCGCTCCGGGAACAATGGTGGTCCCGGGTCGAATGGCGAGGTTGGGCACCACGTAGGCGATGCCGACGGATGCGCCGCCCAGCCCGCCGCCGGCATCGCCGCCGCGACCGCCGTTGCCTCCTCCGCCACCGGGGCAGGCTGCCCACGTCTGACCGGTGTTCGTCGCGAAACCTTTCCCCCCGTCGCCGCCGGGGCGCCCCGCACCGCCCGGCTGGCCCGTTCCGCCGACCCCGCCCTGGCCGCCCTTGCCAGTGAGCACGTCGGTGTTGGCGACGGTCAGGTCCGTGCCCTCCAGCGCGACGATACCGATGCTCGCGCCGCCATAGCCGCCGCCATAGCCTCCCCGACCGCCGCAGCCGCCGCTCCCGCCAGCGCCGCCGGCGGCGCCCCCCTGGGGCAGGCCTGCCGGACACGCGACCATGTCCCCACGCGACTTGCTGCCGCCACCGCCACCGCCGCCCTGGCCGACGCCGCCCTTCTTCCCGTCCTTGCCCGGGACACCGATCCATCCATCGTCGCTGAGGAAGCCTGGACCGAAGGCGCCATCCGCGCGACCGGCGTCGGCGCCGTCTGCGCCGTCGCCCCCTTCGCTGCATCTCGTGACATCTGCGCCGAGCCCTGCATGGCCGTCGCGCTCGGAATCCTCCGCGGGCGCCGGCTCTCCCGGCGCGCCATCGCCGCCGACGTCGAGTCCGCCGTCACCGCCGTAGCCACCCGTCGACTCGATGCCGTCGTCGCACACGGTGACCACCGCAAGGGCGCCCGTCGGGGAGTCCGTGGAGCAGGCGGACACCCCGTCGTTTCCCTCAAGGCCGTATGGCGCCCGCTCGGCGTCCGCGTCCTCTCCCGGCTCCCCGTCCTTGCCGTCGCCCGCGACGATCACGCTGTCCTGCACGATCGCCCTGGCCCCCGTGCTCAAGATCACCGCGATCGACGACTTGCCATCCGGCGCGGAGGCGTCCGCCGCCACGACGCGCACGCCGGCGATCACCGACGTCGCGTTGTCCTGCGCGAGCGCCGTACCCTCCTCCCGGAGGACCCGCAGCGGGATCCCCACCGGCGGAGCGATGATCGTCGGGTGATCCGGTCCGTCGAATGCGCCCTCGTACGACCAATCCCCGCCGTTACACAGGCGCCCGCCCCAGAGGTCGACCCCCGACGGCAGCGCGATCTTCTCCGCGAACTCCCCGGCACACGCGTACACGCGCCGGGTCGGCTCCTCGCCGTGGCCTCGCCCGTGCGCGGCGAGCCCGATCGCATGTTGCAGGGTCTTCACCGGCGCGTCCTTCGTGCCTGGGCTCCTGTCGTCACCCGACAACGGGCTGACGAACACCCCACATTCATCCAGTGCCGGCGCCGTACCAGGCTGCCCCTCGCACGGACCGGGCGGAGGCACCGGATCGGGTTCGCACGCCTCCACCTCCCAGCAAGGGTCGGAGTACGGGCACCCTGTCAGCATGCTTGCGCCGCACATGAAGATCGCGACAGCGACGACCGACGTCGCCACGCGCCGGCCTTCCTTCGAACGCATCTTCTCGGCCCCCGACGTCCTCACCACAGCCCCTCGATCATCACGCCGACCTCTCGCCCGGCCGCCACCGGCGAGGCGTGGATCCGATCCTGAGCCGGCGTGAGCCCCAGGAAGGAGAAGTCCGTGAAGAAGGACGCGGCGGTCGCTGCCCCGATCACACCGCCGGCGATGAGCATGGCCGTGCCCACGCCCGCGGACAGGTTGCGCTCGTCTCGGAGGCGGAGCAGGTCAGCGCACGCCGGACGGTCCGCGGCTTGCCAGCACCTGGACCCGCTCGCCGTCGCACCGCCGTTGAGCCCGTCGCGCCGTTCGCTCAGATCGTCGTCAAGATTCGTGGCCCGGATCATGAGCAGGCTGCCCGCGGACAGGGTGGCCGTCGTGACGGCGATCCCCGCGATACGCAGCGTCGTCGGCCACGACGCTGGCTGCCCGGGAGCCTGCGGGCGCTCAGGGGCCTGGGCACCGCGGGCGCGTTGTCCTTGGCGCTGCTCTCGGCCGCGCGTGGTAACTGGATCGTCATGGTCGGCTCGGTCGCTGGCTGCGCGTCCAACGTCTGCGAGCCTTCCTCGCGGCCCGGTGCTCGGGCCCGCACCATGTGCTTGCCAGGCTCGAAGAACAGTCTGTAGGTCCGCCTGAGTCGGCCGATGGGCTTGCCGTCGATGAGCACCTCGGCATCCGGCGGGTCCACCGACAGATAGAGCGTCGCGACGAACGGAAGGGCCTTGGCCAGTCCGTCCGCGAATCCTTTTTGCTGCTCAGGAGAAAGCGCCTTGCGCCGTTCAAGGCTCCAAGCCAGGTGCTCCGCTGCGTCACGAAACTTGCGTAACTTGAGCTCGCAAAGGCCCAGCTCTCCAGCGACCTCAGCGGATTCTCGCACTGTAACAGATGTCGAGTCGATCGCCTCGAAGGCCGCCTTATACGCGGCGTGTGCCTCGGTCCACTTTCCCGATGCCCGAGCTCGTCGGGCGCGGCGAAGATGGTCCTTTACGATCGAATCGTCGCTTCGTGTGGGGACCGAATTCCGGTCCTCCGCACGGACCGGATGCGTAGTGCCGACCACGACGCCAAGCACCAAGGCTATCCAGAGCGATCGCGCGACAAAACGCATGCACGGACGGTACTCACGCCAGCCGTGGCGCGTCAACGGCGCTGAAAGTGGCATGACCTGAACGTTCCGATGAGAAAATCCCGCCCGATCGGGGAATGCGACCATCGCTGCCTATGCAGTCGCAGGCCTCCGCACCTACATGTCGCATCATATCCGACCGATACTGGAGCCGCCCTGCATTTTCTTGAAGCCCTCCACACGGCTCAGGTGTTTTACCGGTTATGGGCGAGCCAGGCAGCACCTCTACCGGCTTCGAGTTCTTCCGGCGCCTCGCGCGGCGTTTCGGTGTCCCTGCGCGACATGCGGAGGACCTCGCGCAGGACGCCCTGCTGCGGGAGCTGGAAGCGAATCAGCGGCTCGAGCTCAGGGAGGCTCGGGCGGCCTACGGTGCCACCATCGTCCGGAACCAGGCGCAGAACCACGTCCGGAACGCACGCCGTCGGGGGGAGGTCCTGACTTCGTTCGACGATCACGAGCCTCCGGCGGAGTGCCCGACCCCGGAAGAGATGCTCCGCAGGCAGCAGCGGGAGGCGCTCCTCCGCGACCTGATCAACCAGGTCGACCCCAAGTACCGCGACGTCCTGATCAAACACAGGCTCGACGAGGTGCCGCTCACCGAGATCGCCTCCGAGCTGGGGCTCAACCCGAAGACGGTGAGTACACACTACCTCCGAGCGCTCGAGGACCTCGATGCGGCGGTGAAACGCCGAAGGGCGCGTCAACGCTCACGCGGATGGGACGACGCTGCATGCGTCCCGTTCGCCTTCGATCTGCGGGGCCGCGAGGGGTGGCTGAGCAAGCTGGGCCGCCTGAGCATCAAGATCCTGGTGCAAGGAACGGTCGTCGTGCTGACCTGCGCCGTCATCGCGACGTTGCCGGACTCGCTCAGCCCGGAGTCGTGGCTGCGGGCAGCGGTGGTGCGCGCTCCTGCACCCGCACCAGCGGTGGAGGAGATCGCGCAGCCGCCGGTCCAACTTCCCGTGCGCGCGGCCGCCGCGCCGACCGCGCCGACCGCCCAGGAGATCGCGCAGCCGGCGCAGGACCGAGACGCACGTGTGCCTGCTCCGTCAGGCGCGCCGGTTCGTCGTACCTCGCTCCCCGTCCGCGCCGTGGTCCCAGCCGTCAGCGAGCGCGAGCAGAGCCTCATCGACGAGGCCCGAAGGGCCGTCGACGACCACAACGCGGTCGCAGAGGCAGAGGCCCGCCGCTTGCTTGAGACACATGCGCGGGAGTTCCCGCAAGGACAGCTCGCCGCGGAGCGTGAAGCACTCCTAACGCAAGTTCGCTGAGTCGTCGGCGTCCCTCCGACAGCCAGCGGGCGGTGATGCAAGTGATGTCGTCGGACAGCACAAGGCCGAGATCTGCCTTGCGTCCTGAATAAGGACGTTCGCGTCCAGGAGACGAAACGCGATGAATACCATGGAGGATCTACTTGGTGCGATGTGGCTCATTTCGCCGCTCGGGCTCGCGATGATAGCCTGCGCCGCGATCGGCTTTGCGGTCACCGCGCGCGAAGCGCTTGGACGCGAGCGCGGGCTTCGCGAGGCGCGCGAGCACGCGCATGATGACGAGGAGGCAGCCCTCACCGATGCGAAGGAACAGGCAGCGGGCGAGCGGGACCGATACCGGCGTCTACTGGACTGTCACGTCGATGCAGCACTCGCAGAGCTGACAGACGCCCGCGCGCGCCTCGTCCCCTGGCCAGGAAGGGTCCTCGAATCGTTCTGCGCGACGATGCCTTCGTGGAGGAGAAAGCTTGCCGAGAGCACGGGGTTAGAGCCGAGGGAGGTGGAGCGGCTGCTGAGGAGCGACCTTCCTATGACGCCCGGCCTTGCCCGGCAGCTGGAGTCCTTCACCGGCACGCCTGCTCGGTACTGGGAGCGCCTGTGGCAGCTGCACGACTACCGCCGAACGGGCGGAGAGGAGACCGTGGTGATCCAGGTCGGCGAGCCCGCCGCCACGCGCGAGAGCTCGGCGCGTCCCGCGTCGTCACCGGCGCCGAGCTCGGTGCCGCCGCCTCCGCCCACGGTGCCCCCTCGCGCGCTCGACGTTCCTCCGCCCGTGGTGCCGTCTCCCGAGCTCGCGGCCAGAAGCCCGCGAGCGAAGCTCCCGCCGCCTCCACAGCTGCGGCTTCGGTCGCCGCTCCCTGTTCGCACCGCCACGGGGGCGGAGCTCGCTCGTCGCGCTGGGACGCTGACGAGCTTCCCGCTACAGCGTGACGAAGGAGGGGCGAGCTCCGCCAACGCGTCCGATTGGGAGGAGGTAGAGCGCTCTCCGCTGAACACGACACTCCCAGGAGTAGGAAGCCACGGGTGAGCGAAGCCGTGCCTCGCATTCGGAGGACGTGAGCACGCGACCCGAGGTGCGCGTCTTATTGCATGTTGGCAAGCATGCCGCCGCGTCGCGAACTGAGCAGCTACGGCTGACGTCTTGCTTTGGTGGCGGACGTTTACGGGGAAGACGGCGAACGGGTGCCGCATGAGTGCGGCGACGCGGCGTCATCAGATGATGGGCGACTGCCCTCCGGGAAGGGTGAATTATGGGACGTCTGCCGAATGAAGACGAGCGCGCCACCGCACACGCGCGCCTGTTTTGTCCGACGCTGGTTCGCGCCGTTCTGCGCTGGTTGGGACAGCTGGGGATCCCGCTGTGCCATCGTGCCGACATCGCAGGCCAAGTCTGGCTCAACGCTTGGGAGAGCTGGCCCAGGTTTGATCCGAAGCGCGGCAGGCCGGAACGCTGGCTGAACGTGATCACCGTACACGTTGCCGCGCACTACCACGAGCGTGCGCGGCAGCGCAGAGAAGAGCTGGTCGATGTGATCGAGGTGCTCGATCCAGCCCCGGACGCTGCTGCGATGATGGAGTCCGACAACGTCAGGACCGGCACCCTCGACGCGGTGTACGAGCTTGATCCCGATCTGCGCTTCGTTCTCGTGGCACACGACCTGAACGGACTCTCGATGGCCCAGATAGCCGAAGGCGCAGGGGTACCTCTCTCTACGATTTACAAGCGGCGCACAAGAGCTATCGACGCGCTACGCGACATCATCAGGCTTCGAGAAGCCAGGGAGAAATCCCTCCGAGAGCGGGGCTACCATGAGCGTCAAAGGCTTGGTTGATCACTTCCGGCGCGACTTAGACGACCATGAGGCGGAGCGAACGATCGACGCGCTCGTGCTGGTCAGGCGGGTCGTCAAGGTCTCGCCTGTTGGAGCTGGCGACGAAAAGGACTTGAACAGCGAGCGGGTCAAGCGACAGCTGCTCGATAAGATCGGCTTGCTTCTGTGCGACGACGGGGCCTCGATGTAGGTGCCGGCGAACCCGCCCGGGAGGGCGCAGGGATGGCATCGCCACCGAGCCGGCCACGCGCAGACGGCCTCCGCGTCCGGGCTGCGGCAGGGGACGCCGAGCTCGCCCTCGATCTGCTTGTCTTCGGCAACGCGCCCCCGCTCGACTTGGCCGCCAACGCGGTGCCTGAGCGCGCTGGCGCTTCGAGCGTCGTGGCGGTCAACGGGTTGGAGCGACCCTGGCGCGTTCCTCGGGGCGCGCCGACGCTGACCCGGGCTGCTACTTTCCCTCCATGCCATCCGTGCGCCGCCCTGCCGTCGAGATCGTCCGCATGGTGCCACCACGCGACCGCGCGGTGCTGCTCCGGCTCGGCCTCGACCTGGACAATCCAGCGGACGCGAAGTTTTTCGTTGAGGGCGTCCGTGCCGCCGACGAGGCCATCGCGGCGCAGGAGCGCTGGGAGCGCGCAGCGGTCAGCCCTCGAGCCGCACGCGATCGCGTCCCTGAGCCGGGTGCGCGCGTTCGACCGCCGCCTGGCACTGGAAGGCGCGCTGCACGTGGTCGCGCGTCGCGCTGACGCCACGGCCGAGCGCCCGGAGCGCCGCGCTCCGCTCTGCGCGCTGTTCGCGCCGCCTGCACCGACGTCGGCCCCCTGGAGCGCTGGCTCGACCAGGCCCTCGCGCGCGCCGAGATACAAAATCGAGCCCCCAAATCGGGCTCCCAGCGGGTGTTCTGCACACGCACAGCAACACGTTATGATTCAGTTTTTACGTGCGCGGAGGCAGGGATCTCCTCTCGAAATACCCTGCCGTCAGAGATACCTTTTTGTGCATCTCCGCGGGCTCCGCGTCAGGCTCACCTTGAACCGACACCACGGCGGGCCACGCCGCTTACCCCGCGCACGAGCTGCCGGCGGCGCAGGGCAAAGCCGCTCACGTCCTGCTGGCCACGCGCGCACGAGGAAAAGGGAACGACGATGAAGGGCGATGCAGCAAGAAAGGACCCGGTCGGGCATGAGGATCGGCCCCTCACGCCCCGCGAGCTCGCACGTCTCCTCCGCGCCTTCGCGCACATGATCGAGGCCGCTGCCAACGATCCCGGGCCGGAGCTCCCGCGCCCGGTCCGCAGGCCCGCTCGCGCAGCTGACCTTCCCCCCGCGTCTCCGCTGACGCAGGCCCGGGCCATGGCCGCGCTGAAGAAGCTCGGCGTGCTACCTTGAGGCGCGCATGGGTGAGAACCGCAACGGCCGCCATCTGGTCCGCATCACCATCAACGGCGAGCGCCGCAGGATCGGCTCCTGCGCCACCGGGGAGGAGGCCGAGGAGCTGCGCGCCGCCGTCTATTCGCGCGCCAGCGACATCGCCGGCATAACCCTCCGGGCGTGGGGCGAGCAGTGGCTCGATCAACGCGAGCGCCTCGACGGCCTGCGCAGCATCTCGACCGACCGTGGCCGCTGGCGGACGCACATCGAGAATTCACCTCTCGCGAACATGGCACTTGTCATGATCACGCCGGGCGATGTCGACGCCTGGATATGCGCCCTCCAGAAGAAGCTGACCGCAACCCCCTATCGCGCCCCCAAACCGATCTCCCCCGCAACGGTCAAGCAGGTCGTCGGGCTGCTCCGGCAGATGCTCGACGACGCCATGCCGCAGCACATCACCACGAATCCCGTGGCCGCCCTCAAGAAGCGCGTCCAGAAGGCAACCAAACGCCGCGCCCGCGATGCCACCGTCGAGCCGTGGACGTACCTGGAGCCGGAGGAGCAGCACCGCATCCGCACCAGCGACGCCATCCCCGAGGCCGACCGCCTGATCATCCTCTTCGCCCTCCTCACCGGCCTCCGCCAGGGCGAGCAGTTCAACCTGGAGCTCGCTGACCTCCGCCTCGACGCCGACGCCCCGCACGTCGTCGTCCGCTTCGGCTCGAAGAACCAGCCCCCTAAGAACGGCAAGATCCGCCGCGTCTATCTCTCCGCCGACGCCGTCGACATCTGCCGCCGCTGGCTGGCGCTCCTCCCGAGCTACGCCCCTCACAACCCCGAGGGGCTCGTCTTCCCCGGCCCCAAGGGCGGCCGTGTGTCGAAGGGCAAGACCCCGCTCATCCGCAGCGAGATGGTCACCCTCCCGACCGGCCGCCGGAAGCAGAAGAAGGTCGACCTCTTCGACCGCTACCTCGCCGCTGTCGGCGTCACCCGCCCGGTCCGCTGGCACGACCTCCGCCACACCTGCGCCAGCTCGCTGGTTGCCGGCTGGTGGGGCCGTCGCTGGACGCTCGAGGAGGTCCGCGAGCACCTCGGCCACACGTCGATCGCCTCGACGCACCGGTACGCCCACCTGAGCGAGACGGCCATCAAGGGCGCCGTCCGCCAGACGCCCGGGTGGGCAGCGCCGCTGCCCACCTCCGCCTCGATTCCACCTGAGGTTTCGCGTCTAACCCCTCGGAATCATTCAGTGGGTCGACAGGGACTCGAACCCTGGACCTACGGATTAAAAGTCCGCAGCTCTACCGACTGAGCTATCGACCCGATTCAGCGGCCGGCGAAGCTAGCAGAAGCCCCCGCCAGGTTCCACCTTTCCGTTCCCGCCGCCTCCCTGCTCTCCGCCCTCCCGTCCTCTCCGCAGCCCCTCCCCGTCTCCCCTCCCCCGTCTCCCCCTCCTTCCGCTTCCGCCCCCCTCTCCCGCCCCGTCCTCCCGCCTCCCCCCTCGCTTCCCGCTCATCGCCGCCTTCCTCGCGCCCTCGCCTCGCGCTATGAGGTCGCGCCATGTCGTCGTCACGCCCTTCCGCCGCCTCCAAGGAATCGTTCGCTTCGCTCTTCGAGCAGTCCGAAGGAGCTGGCAAGCAGCGCCGCCGCCAGTACCACACGGGTGAGACCGTCGAGGTGACCGTGGTCGCGATCGCTCGCGAGGCGGTCTTCGCGGATCTTGGCGGCAAGCAGGAGGGCATGTTCGAGCGCGTCGCGCTCGCCGACGGCGACGGCAAGCTCCGCGTCGAGGTCGGCTCGCGCGTCTCGGCCGTTGTCGCCGGCGTCGACTCTGGCACCGGCCAGGTGCGCCTCACGCCGGTCGTCGTGCGCGCGAGCGACGGCGGCGACGGCGCGACGTCGCTCGCGGTCTCCGCGCCTGCGGCGGGCGGCGCGCCGCTGCTCGTCGAGGGAGCGCGGGTCAAGGGCAAGGTGACGGGCATCGAGCGTTACGGCGTCTTCGTCCAGATCGCGGGCACGTCCGGCCGCTCGGGCCGCGGGCTCGTCCCGACGGCCGAGACGGCGACGCCTCGCTCCGCCGACCTGAAGAAGCACTTCACGGTGGGGCAGGACGTCGAGGCGAAGATCCTCAACGTGGACGAGTCCGGCAAGATCCGCCTGTCGATCTCCGCGCTCCGCGTCGACGAGGAGCGCGGCCAGTTCGAGTCGTACGCCAAGGCCGAGCGCTCCGGCGGCGGCAACGACAAGGGCGCCAAGCCCGCGCCTCGCAACTTCGGCACGCTGGGTGACCTGCTCGCGAAGAAGGTCAAGCGCTAGCGCCTCGTCCCGTCTCCCCCTCCCGTCTCCCTCTCCCTCCTCTCCTTCCCCGTCCTGACGCCGCCGGCAGGAGATTGCATCTCCCCCTCGGTTCAGCATACACCTCGCCCGCTCAGCCCCTCGCGGCTCCAGCTTCGGCTCCTCGCCTCCCGCTGGCTCGCTGGCCCCGCGCGCCTTCGCACCTCGGGCCTGGGTCTCCCTGCCTCCGCCTTCGCGTCGATGCCTTCCCTCGCTCGAGACCCCGCCCCCGCGTCGCTGCCCGCACCGCAGCGCTCCCCGCGCACTCGCGCTCGCCCCCGCGTCGGCCC
This sequence comes from Sorangium sp. So ce693, assembly GCF_051521375.1. Lineage (NCBI taxonomy): Bacteria > Pseudomonadati > Myxococcota > Polyangiales > Polyangiaceae > Sorangium > Sorangium sp. So ce693. Next base: position 4,775,378 of record NZ_CP150347.1, on the reverse strand, counting down.
TCGCGCCACGGCGCCTTCCCGCTCGCTCTCCGGCGCCCTGGTCCGCGCTGGCGCTCTCGCCGTCGCCTTCGCCGGCGCATCCCCGCTCGTCCTCTCGACCGCGGCCTGCTCTCCGTCCCAGGATCCGCCCGGCAGGGCCACCGACGATCACCGCTCCGGCGCCGCTCACGCGACCGCCCCGCTCGCCACCGGTGCCGCCCCCGCGGCCCCGGGTCTCCCCTCGGCCGAGCCGCTGGCCCCCTCTCCTGGGTCCGCCGCGCCGGACGCCGTGTCGCCTGCGTCGCTCGCGTCGTCGGCCGCCGCATCGCCCTCCTCGAAAGAGACCACGCTGCCGGGCCGGGGCGCGAAGATCGCCAGCATCGCGATGCGCACCTGGATCTACGTCGCTCCCGACGAGCGCTCGACGAAGCTCGGCTACCTGCGCGCCGGCGCGGTCGTCGATCGGGCCGAGCTCCCTGCGGGCACCGACGGATGTGCTGGCGGCTGGTACCGGATCGCGCCGCGCGGCTACGTCTGCGTGGGCAAGGGCGCCTCGCTCGCGCTCGAGCACCAGGTGGTCGCCGCGGCCGTGCGCGGTCCGCGCCGTGGTGCACCCGTGCCTTACTACTACGTCATGTCGGGCTCGCCCCCGCCGCACCTCTACTTCCGGCTCCCGACAGTCGAGGATCAGCGCCGCGTCGAGGGGTCCACGCTCAGCGCCCACCTCGCCCGCGCGGCTGTCGCGCCCTCGTCGTTGCCGCTCGATCCCGTGCCGGAATTCCTCCTCGCCGGCCGGGATCTCCCCAAGCCGTACGGCGCCGAGGAGAAGCTCCACTACTCCGTGCATACGGGCCGCACCAAGGAGAGCTCTGCGTTCGGCCTGATCACGACCTTCGAGTGGACCAATCGCCGCTTCGGCCTCACGACCGAGCTCGACCTCATCCCGCTCGATCGCACCCGCCCCGCGCGCCTCAGCGCGATGCGCGGCGTGATCATCAAGGATCTCGACGCCGACGGCGCCGAGGCCCCCGCGGGCCCCTCCGACACGGCATCCCCGGCCGCCGCGGCGTCGTCGGCATCCCCCACGTCGTCGGCCGCTCCGACGCCCGCCGCCCCTCCGACGCCCGCCACCGCTTCGCCGGCAGATAACGCGAGCTTCTCCGTCGCCGAGCTGCCTGCCGACGAGCTCCCTCCCGCGCCGCCCGGCACCGATCCCCGCCCCGATCCCGCCTTGAAGGGCGCCCCTGCCTTCGTCCGCGTCCATGGCGCGACCCGGCAGCGCCCCTCCGCGTCGGGCCGCGCGCTCGTCGACGCGGGCCTCGCGCCGCACCGCTCGGGCTGGGTGCTCACCGGCCGCACGCGTGGCGGCGCCAAGGGGCTGCTCGAGACCACCGAGGGCTCATGGCTCGCCGCCGACCACCTCGTCATCGCCGAGCTGCGCAAGGACCCTCAGGGGTTCGCGCGCGACGGCAAGAAGTGGATCGACATCTCGATCCGCCGCCAGATGCTCGTCGCGTACGAGGGCACGCGCCCCGTGTTCGCGGCGCTCATCTCCAGCGGTCGCAGCGGCATGGCCGATCCCGAGGAGACCGACGCCACCGTCCGCGGCTCGTTCTACATCCACGCGAAGCACGTCTCGACCACGATGGACGGCGACAATGAGGCGTCCGAGGCGGCGTTCGACCTGCGTGACGTGCCCTACACCCAGTACTTCCACGGGGGTTACGCGCTCCACGGCGCGTACTGGCACGACGAGTTCGGCAAGGCGCGCAGCCACGGCTGCATCAACCTGGCCCCTGCCGACGCGGCCTGGCTCTTCGAGTGGACCGAGCCCGCCGTCCCGCCCGAGTGGCATGGAGCGCTGAACCTCGAGGGCGGCGGCACGCTCGTCTACGTGCACGGCTGATGGCTCCGTGCACGGCTGATGGCTCCGGCTGCCCCGACGCCCTCAGGACAGCCGGACGACCGGCCCAGCTCGCCAGATGCGTCCGGCAAGCTGGGCGGGGAGCCCGCTCCCCCGACCGCTGCTGGCCCTCCCGTCCGTCCCTTTACTGGCAGGACGCCGGCATCTGCGCGCCGACCAGGAGGCCGCGCAAGGTCGAGAGCGCTTGCCGTCCCTGCGGCGAGTTCGCCAGGCCGTCACACGCCGAGGCGGCCGCGAGGTAGCCGCCCTGCTGCTCGGGCGGAGCCGACTTCGCGTTCTGGCGCAGCGCCGCGCAGCACTTGCGGATCCCGCTGGGATCGCCCGTGCCGACCACCTTCTTTCCAGCGTCCGCGTCCGCCGTGTCGGCGTCTGCCGCGTCCGCCCCGGCGTCCTCTTCGGGCACGATCTGCGTCGTGGGGGTCGGCGTCGGGGCCGGCGTCGGGACGACGGGCGGAGCCGAGGGCACCGGCGGAACGTCGTCCTCTTCCTTCTTGGGGCACCCGCTGGTGACCAGAGCCACTGCAAGGGGGAACATCAGCGCCCCCAGAACCGTGAAGAGCCGTGTAGATTTCATCTCACCTCAAGTATCCGATTCGCGTTTGCGTGGGAACTTCTGTTCGACGAGGAACGCCCCGATCGCAACCAACTTCCCCGAGCGCACGCGGTCATGAGGCCCCGCCGGCTGCACGCCCTCGGCGATCCGAGCGGTCGAAGTATGGGCGTCACGAGCCCGCTCGCAAGATCGCGAACGCCGCCGACGGGCCCGCTTCAGGTGCTCCCCGACCTCGGTAGCAGGCGCGTGCGTCACGGCGAACGCGGCGAGCTCGGCGAACGCGAGGCACGCGGCGAACGCGGCGAACACCGGCGCGCGCACGGGGCGGAATCGATCGCAACGCCCCGCGATCGCGGTCGATGAGCGTGGGCCTGGGCGCGCGACGGGCCCAAGCGCGCGCGCGTGTGCATGTCCAAATCTCGAAAGGACATGCCGACCGGCCGGCGCAGGCGCGCGACTCCAGCGCTCGACCGATACGGCTGAAGCGGGAGCAACCATGAAGTACACGCAGCACGAGGAGTGGTGGAACGAACCGCGAGCCGCCGTCACCAGCCCCGGAGAGGACACATCCGTCTCGTTCTCGGTGGACGCGCCCTCGCTGGACATGCCCTCGCTGGATACGCCGGCGACCACGGAGGACGCCGCCGTCACGGCCCCGCCCGCGGCGCGCGCCGCGAGCGAGGAGCGCGACGCGTCCTCGGGACAGATCGACCTGACCGCGCTGAAGGCCGGCGAGGAGGGCGCCCGCCCCCAGGTCCTCGACCTCTTGCCGATCTTCCCGTTCGGCGAGCCGCCCGCGTCCGCACCCGTGCCTGAGGCGCCGGCGCTCGACGCGCCGGCGCGCGCATGGCGCGCCCGCTCGATCGCCATCCTGCTCGCAGGCGCCGGCGCGATCGCGGCCCTCACGGCGGGCATCTCTGCCCCGGATGCCGCCGCCACCGGCCCTCGCGCGACGGCCGGCCTCGCCGCCGCCGCGCGCGCGGTCGAGGCGCGGCTCCCGCGCATCGAGGCGCCCGCCGAGCGCGCGCTGGCCGCGCCTCCTGTCGAGCGCAACAGCGCCGGCGACGCGCCCGACGACGCAGTCGCCTCGCGGCGCGCGCCCGAGAACCGCGCGCGGGCCACGGGCGCAGCCGCGGCGACGCGCGCCAAGCCTGGCCCAGCGGCGCCAGACACGACCGACCGCCGCGCTCCCACCGACCCGTGCCGCGGCGACCTCCTCTGCGCGATGCGCCGCGCCACGGGCGGCTGATCCACCGCCTGGCGCCGCGGCAGATCCGCCGCGGCCTCGGCCGGGCTGATGCCACGGATGACCCCGCTCGGATAACCCCCTCACGCAGCGCGCCGGGCTCGCGCCCGGCATGACCCCGCTCAGATAAGTCGCTCAGCGCCCGGCTCGCGCCTGGCATGGCCCCTCGCTCAGGCAGCGCGCCGGGCCCGCGCCCGGCCCGGGCGTGCTCAGGCGGAGGCCGGGCTCGGGCCGGGCGGGCACCCCGCGTGCGCCGCGATCGAATCGAGCAGGCGGTTCAGATCGAACGGCTTTGCGACCGACGCGCACGCGCCCACCTCGCGGGCCCAGGTGCCGGCGTCCACCGCGGCCGTCATCACGAGGATGGGCGCGCGCGGACCAGGACACGACGCGTACGCGCGGGCGAACCCCCAACCGTCCATCACCGGCATGCGCATGTCGAGCAGGATGAGATTCGGCCGGTTGCGCTCCAGCAGCGCGAGCGCGGCCTCGCCATCGCTCGCCGAGAGGACGTCATAGCCCTCCTCCTCCAGCGTGATCTCGAGCATTTCCCGGATCTCCTGGTCGTCGTCGACGATCAGGATCTGCTTGCGCCGTGTCACGCGGCTCCTTTCGGTTTGCAGCTTGGCTCGAGGCTCGGCGCTCGCCGTCCCCTCCACTCCGGTTCCACAGTACCCGTCTGCCACGATATCCCCCCACACGGGCGCTTCCCATGCGCGAACACCACTCAGGCAAACGATGTCACGCCAGCGTCCCATGTCGCACGCGACGAGCGCAGAATCGACTGCGGAGCCCGTTCGGGTCAGAAGCTCACGGCCGCGGACGCGCCCCGGACGGCGATGGCGGCGCGACGTCGTCCGCGATCTCCATCCTGGGCAGAAGCGAGGCGTCGATCTCGGTTCTCTCTCCGCTCACGAGCTGCTCGATCGCGACCGCTGCGCGGGTGATGTCGTCGACGAGCAGCCGGATCGCCAGCCCGCCCATGCCGTCAGGCGTTCCCGCGAGCCGAGCGCGCGCCTTGTCGAGCAGGCGCAACGCCCCCGGTGGGCTCTGCATCCTCGTGAGCTTGTGCAGGGCCGCGGCGACGAGGATGAGCCCCTGGAGAAACGTCTTCCTCACGGGGTCCGGCTCGTCGCGCCATCCGGACTCCCACAGCTCGTGCGCCTCGAAGAACCGCCCCGCGCGGTAAGCTTCCAGCCCGCGTTGGACGATCGCTTCGAGCGCTGCGTCGGTGGAGGAGCTCATGGCGCGGAGCGACGGTGGACAGCGGAGCGTACCACGCGCCCCGGACACCCGCGCTCCGGCGCTCCGGTGCTACGCTCCGCGCGTGCAGCGGTGGCTCCTCGTCGCGGTGATTGCTGGGCTCCACCTCCTGGCGTTCGCGATCGGCATCGTCCTGCGCCGCCGCCGCAGGCGGCGACGCCTGCAGGCTGACGAGGCGCGCGCCATCGCCGCCCACGCCGACGCTGTGCGCGCCCGCGCCGCCCGCCCGCGCTGACGCCATGCGCGCCAGCGCTGCGCGCGCCGACGCCGCTCGCGCCAGCGCCGCCCGCCGCGCCCTCAGCGCGCGAGCAGGCTGCGCAGCCGATCGAGCGCCGCCGCGTGCGCCCGCACCGAGAGCCGGCCGCCGGCGTCGTCGTACTCCTCCGAGAGCACGCGCGCGTTCTCGTAGATCTCCCCGATGAGCCCCTGCTTCGCGTACGGCAAGAGCAGCTCGGCCTCCACCATCGACTGCTCGAAGAACGCGATGATCGCCTCCCGCAGCGCCGCCACGTCGGCCGAGGTCTTCGCCGAAAGCAGCGTCGCCTCGGGGAACTCGAGGCGCAGCGCGTCCCGCTCCTCCTCGGAGAGCCGGTCCACCTTGTTCAGCAGGAGCCGGCTCGGCACCTCGCTCGCGCCGATCTCGGAGAGCACGCCGCGCGTCACCGCGAGCTGATCGCGGAAGGTCGGGTCCGACGCGTCGGCCACGTAGAGCAGGAGCGACGCCTCGAGCGCCTCGTCCAGCGTCGAGCGGAAGCTCGCCACGAGATCGTGCGGCAGCTTCTTGATGAAGCCGACCGTATCCGAGACGAGGATCCGCGGGCGCACCTCCGGGTGGAGCGCGCGCACCGTCGTGTCGAGCGTCGCGAAGAGCTTGTCGGCGACGAGCACCTCGCTGCCCGTCAGCGCCCGCATCAGCGACGACTTCCCCGCGTTCGTGTAGCCGACCAGCGCGACGCGGCGCTGCCCTTGCCGGAGCGCGCGGCGCGTCGACTGCTCGCGCTGGACCGCCGTGAGCTCCTCCTTCAGCTCCGCGATGCGGTCGCGGATCTTGCGCCGATCGAGCTCGAGCGCGCTCTCGCCGGCGCCCTTGCCGCCGATCCCGCCGCGCTGCCGGTCCCCGCCGCCGCCCGTCTCCCGGAGCCGCGGCGCGACGTAGTTGAGCCGCGCGATCTCGACCTCGAGCTTCGCCTCCCGGCTCCGCGCGTGGCGGTGGAAGATCTCGATGATCACGCCCGCCCGGTCGAGCACCTGCGCGCCCGTCGCCCGCTCCAGGTTGCGCGCCTGGCTCGGCGAGATGTCGTGATCGACCGCCACGACCGTCGCCAGGCGCGCCGCCTGCCCGGCGCCGCCCGCGCGCGGCTCCGCGCCGCCGTCGTCGCCCGCGTCGTCGCCGTCGTCTCCGCCGAGCTCGACGTCGTCCTCGTCGCCGTCGCCGCTCTCCGCGGCCCGGCGCGCGCGCGCCTTGTTCTTTCGCTCCGGCGCGCCCGAGGGCACGACGCCGCTGCCGCCCGTGAGCTCCGCGAGCTCCCTGAGCTTACCCTCCCCGAGCACCGCGGCCGCCGCGAGCGCGCCGCGCCGCTGCGACACGGTCGCGATCACATCGAAGCCGAGCGTGTGCACGAGGCGGCCGAGCTCGGCCAGATCGGCGGCGTGCTCGACATCGTCGACGCCGGGGAGCTGCACCCCGACGAGCACAGCGAGGGGACGTTCTTGGTTGGTGTTTGTCATACGGTCGTGTGCGAGAGCGGGAGCTTCGCCTCATCTATCCCCGCGACGCAAGCCGCCGCGCGCTCGCCCGCGCCTCCCGGCGTCGCCTCGGACGAACCCGCCGGGCTCGCTCCGGCGAACCGCCGAGCTCACCCCGACGCGGACCACGAGGGCGGGCAGGGATAGCCCGACGCCGCCAGCGGGCGTTGCCGTCCGATCACGCCCGAGGCACGAGCGGCGTCACCTCGATCGCGCCGCCTCGCCGTGCAGCCGCGCGCTCTCGATGGCCAGCGACGCGAAGCGCCCGAGCTCCGCGGCCACGCCCGTATCGTCTTGCCGGAGCTCGCGATCCACGGTCCAGAGGCTCAGCAGGCCGAGCCTGCGGCCGCGCGCCACGAGCGGGACGAGGATCGCCGAGCGGGCGCCGAGCTCTCGCAGCGCCGAGAGGTGCTCCGGCCCGCGGGCGATCCGCTGCAGCCACGGATCGGTGACCAGCGGGATCAGCGTCGCCTCCCTGCGCGCCGTCGCCTCGGCCAGCGAGGCGGCGTCGCCGAGCAGCAGCGGCGGGTGCTTGAGCAGCCTCGGCAGGAGCGCCCGCGCCTCGGGCAGGCGCGCGGACGCGACGAGCCGCGGGGCGCCGCCGCCGTCGTCGAGATCGAGCGCGCAGAGGTCGGCGAAGCGCTCGCCCCCGAGGCGCACCACCTGCTCGATCGTCCCGTCGTGGTCGAGCGACTCCGCCATCAGCGCGCTCGCCTCGAGCAGGAGCTGCCGCGCGCGCTCCGCCTTCCTGAGCTCGGTCACGTCCTCGAGCGTCATCACCGCCGCGGTGATGCGCCCGTCGGCGTCGCGCACGGGGGCCACGCTGAAGCTCCCGAGGCGGCGCTCTCCGTCCGCGCGGATGAACTCCATCTCGTCGCGGGAGACCGTCTCGCCGCCGTGCAGCGCCCGGTGGAGCAGCCAGCGCGCGCGCTGGTCGTCGTCGGTCTCGCTCAGCAGCGTCCGCAGCGGCGCGTGGCTCGGGGTCTCCTCGGGGCCGCGGACGATCTCCGCGAACCTGCGGTTGTTGAGCGCGATGGCGCCCGACGCTCCCTCCGCGACCACCACGCCGACCGGGAGCCTCTGGATCGCCGCCTCGAACCGGCCGCGCTCCGCGGCGAGCTGCTCGCGCAGCTGGGCCTGGGTCGCGAGCGCGGCCGCGCGCTCGGCCGCCTTCTTGAAGAGCAGCCGGTCTCCCTCGGAGAACTCCGCCACGCGGCGGGAGCTCACGACCGTGACGCCGACGAGCCGGCCCTCCGAGAGCATCGGCACGCCGTAGAGCGCGTGGAGCGCGTCGCTCGGGCGCTCGCTCTGCGCCCCGGACTCGGGCCCCGCCGCGCCGCCCCCGGCGTCGGTGGCCAGCGGATCCGGCGCCGCCGAGCGCAGCGCCACCGGGCGCCGCTCGCGGACCACGCGCCCGACGAAGCCCTCCGCCAGCCTGTACGCGCGCAGGCCCCACAGCGCCTCGTCGACGCCGATGCCGGCGCGGATCCGCAGCACCTCGCCCTCGAGCAGCAGCATCACCGCCCAGTCGACCGACCGCGCCGATTCGACGAGCACCTCGACCAGCCGCCGCAGCAGCCGATCGATGTGCACGTTGCCCATACCCTCGGCCGAGACGCGATCGAGCGCGCCGAGCGCGCGCTCGCGGAGCGCGGCGCTCCGCGTCGCCGGATCGATGATCACCTGATCGAGCACCTCGTGCAGGATCGTCATCTCGACCCACGACGGCTGCGTGCCCGTCCGCTCGAGCATCCGGAGCACGCAGCGGCGCAGCACCGAGTAGTGAGCGGCGACGTCTTCCAGCTCGAACCCGTCGCGGAGCTTGTCGAGCACGCGGAAGCCGAGCAGCGGCTCGGGGAACTCGACCGACACGGACTCGACGCCGCCCCACGCGTCCGGCTCGTCGCCGCCCGGCGGCGCCGCCGCGGCGGCCACGGCCGCCTCGAGGCGCTCGGCGAGGCGCGCGAAGATGGAGGGGAGCTCGGCGCGCAGCGCGATGTAGCCGGGGGACTGCTCGCCCGGCGCGCGGCGACGCTCGGCGCGCTCCCATGCCTCCAGGATCTCCGCGCTGTGAGCGCGCAGGAAGACGGCGAGCGGCGATCTGGGAAGGTCTCTAGGGGCCATTCACGCGCTGGCCGGAGCCGAGGCACCCTCAGTCTACGCCAGCCCACGAGGACGTAGATCCAGAAACGAACCAGGCGACGGCTTGCCCGTCCGGCTCTCCCGCGGACGGCGCCGAGTCGGTCCGGCCTCTCCGTCCGTACCCTTCTTCCTGGGCCATGCGAGCGCGCTTCCATAAGCGGTTATGTGGCGCTCGCCTGCACACGAGCGCCGTCTCGCTCGCCAGCGCGCCTGCGCCGTCGCGCTCGCTCGTGTGCCGTCGCGCTCGCGCTCCCGGCCGCCGGCGCGCTCGCTCGCTCGTGTCGCCGCGCTAGCGAGCGCGCCTGCGCCGCCGCGCGCTCGCGACGCCCGCCGCGAGCGCGAACCCGATCGCGCTGCTGGCGAACGGCGCGGCGCCCTCGCCCCTCGTCGCGCCTGCCGCGCCGATCTTGCACCCGCACCCGTCCGACGCCTCCGCTGGCGGCGGCTCGGATCCCCCGCCGCTACTGCCGGTCGCTGCGGCGCCGTCGCACTGCTGGGAGCCGATGGTCAGCTCCGTCGCACCCCACAGCGGAGCGCAGGTCGAGGTCGCGCCGCTCTCCGGCGCGCACTCGATCGGCCCGCAGAGCCCGTCGAGGTGCAGCAGCGCCGAGAAGCTCTCGCCGTCGTCGATCGATCGGCCCACCGTGAAGCCGTCGGCGAACTCGTCGCCGCACGCGAAGAGCGCCTCGGCGGTCCAGGTCAAGCACCGCGCGCCGACGTCCGAGATCTTCTCGAACTCGAGCGACGCGGCCGGCGCGCGCCAGATCCCGTCCTGCGGCCCGCCCACGATCACGGTCGCGCCGTCCGGCGAGAGCGCGAACCCGAGGAGGTCGCCGGCGCTCTCGAAGGCGGTGGTGAAGCTGCGCCCTCCGTCCTTCGAGACGAGCAGCGCATCGGTCGGATCGCCGTCGAGCCGCACGTAGACGATGTCGGGGTCGACGGGATCGATCGCGCCCAGGAACGGCAGGTGCATGTCGTCGCTCCCCGGGATGTCGAGCCGCTCCCAGGTCGCGCCGCGATCGTCGGTGCGCTGGAGGGCCCCGGCGTAGTCGGGCGCGCCGTAGCGGCCGCTCACGTAGACGCGAGCGCGGTCCGAGGGGGCTGCGTCGACCGTGTGGGCGAGGAAATCGTCGGGCAGATCGACGGCGGCCTTCGTCCAGCTGTCCGCGTTGTCGCTCGTCTCCCAGAGCTGGGTCAGGAACCGACCCGCCCCGAGCCCCATGCTGACGACGAGCACGGCGCGGGAGGGGTCCTCACGATCGGCCGAAAGATCGATGACGTAGCGGTTCATCAGATCGCCCTGGGCGAGCGACCAGTCGCAGCCGCCGTTCTTCGACGCGCTCAGGCCGTCGAAGACCCCGGCGATGATCGTCCCGTCGGCGAGGAAGGAGATCATCGGATCCTCGTTCCCGTCGAAGCCGACGACCGGCTCGCAGATCCAGCGCCAGCGCTCGCCGCCGTCGTGCGAGGCGAGCAGGCCGTAGGTCGCGCGGACCATGAGGCGCGACGGATCGCTCGGGTGCGACGCGATCAGGCCTGCGGCCGGGAAGCGGCCGTTGGCCGAGGCCGGCGCCGGGAACGCGGCGACCGAGAGCAGCGTCGCGACCGAGAGCAGCGCCGCCGCGCAGGACGAGAGGGGGCCGCGCCGCCGCGCGCCCGGCCCGCTGCGCGGGTGATGCGTCGGCGCTGGGAGGGCTCGCACGGAGCGTTCGGTACGGGCTCGCTCGGAGCGTTCTGTAGGGGCTCGCACGAGGCGTCAGCCTAGTGGACGTCGAACTCGAATGCCGCCTCGTCGATGAGGGACGAGGCCAGGGCCCTGTATTGCACGTCCCAGAGGCCCCTCATCCCGAAGGGCACGTCGGCGACCTCGTACAGGCCGGGCTCGATCTCCTTGCCCTCGTGCACGGACCCGTGCCCCATGCTCGTCATGCTCGCGTAGACGCGGAGCTTGATCCGCTGCACCGGGTTCCCCGAGTCGGTCCACGTGAGCCGCACGTGGAAGGTGTTGAAGCCTCGCTTGATCGGCTCGATCGACTCCACCGCGAACTCGATGCGCCCGTTCACGCCGACGTCGAGCCGGTTGCCGGCATCCGGCTCCACGTCCCGGGAGCCGCAGCCAACCGGCGAGAGGACGGCGAGCGCCGCGATCAGCGCGGCGCAGGCGCTCGCCGCGCGGCGCCTGGCGGGTGACTTCGGCGAAGGCTGTTCACGAGGTTCAATCACGTCTTCCCCACACGTAGCGAAGGCCTGCCGACAGGGCGGCGAACGCGCCCTCGTTGCGGCCGATCCCGGAGATCGGCACGTCCACCTGGAGGTTGCCGACGGCGGTCCAGCGCGCGCCGATGTCGTGGGCCAGCACGGCGAGCAGCGCCGTCCGCACGCGCTCCTCTCCCATGGGCATGCGGGGGCCCGGGCCCGGCTCGACCTCGCGCGGCGCGCCCTCGCGCTCGTGGAGCACGCCCACGGTGAGCGACGCGCCGGAGGGCCACGCGGGCCCCGCCGCGGCGAGGAGCTGCACGCGGGGCGCGGACCGCACCGCGTCGCCGTCGGGGAGACGGTGGCTGGTGCGGAAGCTGGTCGAGGCGGAGAGCAGCGCGTGGAACGAGCCCCACGACTTCTCGAGGACCATCCCCGGCCGGATCTCGGCCACCCCGAGGCCGGTCGTGTCGGCGCCCGTCATGTCGACGCCCATCGCGCGGGCGCCGGTCACGCCGCCCACGCCCGCGTCGAACGGCGCCGTCCCGGTGCTCGGGCCGCGCCCGGTCGGGAGCGTCACGCCGAGCGTGAACGCGGCGGACGGGATCCACGGCGACGCCGCGCCCTCGATGAGCGCGATCCTGGCTGCCGCGCCGAGGTCGCCCGGCCCGCCGCCGGACGACGCATCGCCGAGCCCCACCCCGCTCCAGGTGACCATCATCGGGACGGAGATGCCGAGCTGGAGGCGCTCTCCGGCCCGCACCAGCCACCCGGCCTCGGCCCTCAGCTCGCGGTGGTAGACACCCTCGCCGGACGTATCGAAGCCTCCGTCCACCGCCCACGCCCCGAGCTGCTCCGTGAGCCGGACGGAGAAGCTCGCCGCGGCGCGCTCCGAGGGAGCGAGCCACTGGGCCATGCCGTGGCCCGCGCCGCAGCAGGCCGACGCCCGCGCCTCCCTCGGGTGCACCGCGAGCGACAGCAGGAGCACCACACCGGCAACGGCTCTGGCCAGCACGGCCGCTGCTATAGGCGAGGCTCCTGCCCCACGCCAATGCGACACGTTGTCGCGCGGAGGGCCCCTGACCTCGGTCGGGCCGCACCTTCACGCGGTGTCCCGAGCCGCTTCCGTTCCGCGCGCAGAGCCAGGCGACCGCGCGCGGGGCTCGGCGACGGCGCGGTGCTCAGCTGGCGAGGGCCTGGCGGTAGACCTGGACGTAGCGGCGCGCGGGGCGGTCCCAGCCGAGGTCGAGGCGCATGATGCGGCGCTGGACCGCGGGCCAGCGGGGCGACGTGAGGGCCGCGAGGGCGCGCTGCACGCCGCCGAGCAGCGAGGTGGCCGTCGGCTTGTCGAACAGGAACCCCGTGCCGGTCTCCAGGGCGGCGTCGACGTCGACGATCGTGTCGACGAGGCCTCCGGTCCTGCACGCCACCGGGGCGGCGCCGTAGCGCTGCGCGTAGAGCTGCACGAGGCCGCACGGCTCGAAGCGCGACGGCACGACGACGAGGTCGGCCGCCGCCATGAGCCGGTGCACGACGGCCTCGCTCACCCCGCCGAGGAACTTCGCCCGCTCGGGCGCCTTGGCCGCGGCGGCGGCGAGCTTCTCCATGAGCTCGGGGTCGCCCTCGCCGGCCACGACGACGCTGACGTCGCCCTTCAGGATCTTCGGCATCGCGTTCGCGAGCAGGTCGCTGCCCTTCTGGGCGACCACCCTGCCGATGGACACGAGGAGCGGGCGATCCGGCCGGATCTCGAGCCCGAGCTCCTGGAGGAGCGCGCTCTTGCAGCGGCCCTTGTTGCCCACGTCCTCCGCGTCGTAGCGGGCGATGATGGCCGGATCGGTCATCGGGTTCCAGACGGCGTAGTCGATGCCGTTGACGATGCCGGACAGCTGGTTCGCCCGGGTGCGGAGCACGCCGTCGAGGCGCTCGCCTTGCTTCGGCGTGAGGATCTCGTTCGCGTAGGTGGTCGAGACGGTGGTCAGCGCGTCCGCCGCCAGGATGCCGCCCTTGAGGAAATTGAGCTGGCCGTAGAACTCGAGCCGCTCGGGTCGGAAGTGGTCGTCGTCGAGGCCGAGGTACGCGAGCGCGTCCTTCGGGAAGAGGCCCTGGTGCGCGGCGTTGTGGAGCGTCAGCACGGTCCGGCCGGGCACGGCCTGCTGGTGGCGGAGCAGGTACGGCACGATGGCGGTGGGCCAGTCGTGGGCGTGGACGATATCGAACGGCGAGCCTGACCGGGCGCGCTGGCGGACGAGCTCCACGACGGCGCGGGAGAACAGCGAGAACCGGCGCGCGTTGTCCTCGTAATCGCGCCCTTCCTCGCCGTAGATGCCCGGACGATCGTGGAAGCCTGGCACATCGAGGACGACGAGCTCCACGCCCGTGCTGAGCCGCCCGTCGAAGAGCGTCACCTGGATCGGCCCGCCCGGCGACACCTTCGCATCGACCTCGAGCGGCATCGGGGTGAGGCGGCGCGCCATCATCAGCCCGCTCGAGTCGAGCGCCTGGTAGCGCGGCAGCGCGATCGTCACCTTGTGCCCGAGCAGCCGGAGCGCCTTCGAGAGCGACGACACGACGTCGGCCAGGCCGCCGACCTTGACGATGGGCGCGATCTCGGACGCAGCGAAGAGGATGTCCATGCGGGCGCCGTGTGTAGCACGAACCGGGGCGCGTACAGCGCGGCTTCCGAACCCACAGGCGCGCGCTCGCACGGCCGGCGAGGCGTCCTCGCGATCCCCTCCGAGGTCCCCTCGCCGCCGTGCACGACCTCCCTGTCCGCGGGACGCGCGATGAAAGACCGCTGCGAGCCCCAGCGCCATGCCCGCGGCACACCGCGCACCGCCGCCGCGGGCAGCTCTGGTGGCTCGCCCTTACCCACGCGGTCGTCTCACGCGCGATTTTGTAATATTACTTACCTTTTGCGCGGTCCCACAGGGCCAGCGCTTTTGCTAAAGGCCAAGGCTCCACTCATGACCAGGATCAGCGCGCGAGAGCTCGCCGGCACGAGCGGCCCCTTCGGCCGCGGCACGCCGGTGGTGCGCCCCGCGGAGGTGCCGGAGGGGTCGGTCGTCACCGTGCTGCGCGTGCCGCCCGAGTCGGCCGGGATGCGGCTCGACCGGTTCGTACAGACCCAGCTCAAGCGGACGAGCCGCACGCGCGCCGCCGAGATCGTCGCGCGCGGCGCCTACTCGCCCGAGGCGCGGCGCCTGCGCGGCAGCGATCGCGTCCGGCCGGAGCAGTGCATCCTCCTCTGGCGCGAGCCGTGGGACGAGCAGGCGCCCGACACCCCGATCCCGGTCCTCCACGAGGACGACGCGCTGCTCGCCATCGACAAGCCGGCGGGCCTGCCGGTGCACCCCACGGCGCGGTACCACAAGAGCACCGTGATCAAGATGATGGAGGCCGCGCGCCCCGGCGAGCGGCTGTTCCTGGCCCACCGGCTCGATCGGGAGACGAGCGGCGTGCTGCTGCTCTGCCGCACGCCCGACGCCGATCGGACCGTGAAGGCGCAGTTCGAGGAGCGCACCGGCGTCGTCAAGCGCTACGCGGCGATCGCCTGGGGCTGGCCCGAGCACGATACGTTCCGGGTCGAGCTGCCGCTCGAGCTCGACGGCGCGAGCCGCTACAAGGTCAAGATGCGGGTCGCGCCGCCGGGCCGCGGCCTCGCGTCGGCCACCGCGTGCGAGGTGCTGGGCCGCCGCGCCGATCCGCTCACCGGCCGGCGCTACGCGCTCGTCCGCTGCACGCTCGAGACCGGCCGGCAGCACCAGATCCGGGTCCACCTCGCGACGAGCGGCCTCCCGCTCGTCGGCGACAAGCTCTACGGCCCGGACGAGGGCATGTTCGCGCGCGGCGCCGACGGCGTGCTCACCGACGACGACCGCCGCGCGCTCGAGCTCGACCGCCACGCCCTCCACGCCGCGCTCCTGGAGCTCACGCACCCGATGACAGGCGAACGCGTGCGCATCGAGGCGCCGCTCTCGGACGATCTGCGCACCTTCTGGGACGCGCTCGACGCGTGATCCACGCAGGAGGTGGACGCCCCCATCGCGGGCCACCCCTCCGCTCGTGTGTGTGTGCGGGGTGACGCTTGCGCAGCGATGACACCTGCGGACGAGGCGGCGCCCGCGGGTGCGCGATGGACGCTGGAAGCCGAGATCCCCCGCGAGGCGGAAGGCAGAGCGGGAAGAGCAGGAAGAGAAGGCAGAGAAGGAAGAGAACGACGGCGAGATCGAGCGGCGGCGGATCTTGTGCCGAAGTACCGACTTACGTACGATGGCCGAGATGACGCGTGCGCGAGACGACCTCGAGGCGCTGCGGGATCCAGCGCTCCGGTCCACACCGCTCGAGGCCGAGAGCACCGCCCAGAGCACGACATCCGGGCCGGTGCCTGATCCGGGAGAGACGAGGCAGGACGCGGCGGCGGCGCCCTCTCCAGGAGAGCCTGCCGGCGCCCGAGAACCGCGGCAGGCGGGCCCGGAGCGATCCGCACCGGCCTCATCGGCCGGCGCCGCGCCGCTGCAGGTCGACCCGCGGGCCCGGGGCGACGAGAGCCTGGATCGGGAGCGCTACGAGCGGTACGCGATGCCGGCGAGCGATCTGCCCGCGGCCAACGTGCAGGCCTTTCGCGGCGACGCGAGCGGGGTGCTCGCGATCGTCCGGCGCGCCGTGCAGTCCGTCACGCGCGATCCGGCGCGCCACCGGCGCCGGCTGCCGAAGTCCCGCTTCGACGCGATCCGCAGCTTGCCGGAGCTCGCGATGGCGCTCGACTACGCGGTGACGCGCATGCAGCCCGAGAGCGCGCCGCCGCCCGAGGTCGTCGAGAAGCTCGACCTGCTCTACGGGGCGCTGCGCCCGACGCTCGCCACGGCCGAGGTGTACTTCCCGCGCAGCATCGTGCCCGAGACCTTCGGCATCGTCCGGCGCGCGCTCGTCGCCGGCGATCCCGCGAGCGCGACGGCCACCATCACGAACCTCATCCTGGACCGGTGGAGCCATGTGCAGAGCCGGATCCCGATCACCAGGGAGGAGCTGGCCCAGCTGAACGGCACCGCGAAGTGGCTGCTCAGCAACACCCGCCCGCCGGAGCGGCTCGACTCGAGGGACATCCGCGATCGGCTGTGGTCGCTCCTGCGCGAGCGCTACGAGCAGCTGCGGGCCATCGCCCAGGAGGTCTCGGGCGACGACTCGCGCGACTACGCGCCCGAGCGGCTCGCGGCCGACTGATCCGGCGCGCGGAGCCGCCGCGGAGCGGCGTGGAAGGCCGGCCAGGTCCGGACGGACTTCCTGGGGGCAGAGCGGGTGTACCGCCCTGCACGCCCGATCTACGCTGCTGCCATGCAGGAGCTCCGCAAGACCCTCTGTAACCGCGACTGCCCCGACGCCTGCGGCATCGTGGCCACCGTGGAGGACGGCCGCGTCGTGCGCCTCGGCGGCGACCCGGACCACCCGATCACGCGGGGCTTCCTCTGCTACCGCACATCGCGCTTCCTGGAGACCCAGTACTCGCCCGAGCGGCTGACGACGCCGCTGCTCCGCAAGGGCGGCGAGCTGACGCCCGTCTCCTGGGAGGAGGCGCTCGACACCGCGGCCGAGCGGCTCCTCGCGATCCGGCGCGAGTCGGGCCCGGCCGCGATCTTCCATTACCGGAGCGGCGGCTCGCTCGGGATCCTCACGGGGATCGCCGACGCGTTCTTCGCGCGGTTCGGGCCGGTCACGGTCAAGCGCGGCGACATCTGCTCCGGCGCGGGCGACGCCGCGCAGCTCACCGATTTCGGGGAGGAGGAAAGCCATGACCTCGCCGATCTGCGGAGCGCTCGGCACATCCTCCTCTGGGGCAAGAACGTCTTCACCTCGAGCCCTCACACGCTCCCGGTGCTGCGCGAGGCGAAGGCGCGCGGCGCGGAGCTCGTGCTCATCGATCCGGTGCACCACAGGACGGCGGCGCTCTGCGGGGCGTTCTATCAGCCGCGCCCCGGCGGCGACTTCGCGCTCGCGATGGCCGTCGCCCGCGTGCTCTTCGACGAGGGGTGGGCCGACCCGCGCGCCGCGGACTACTGCGATCACCTCGACGCTTTCCGCGCGCTCGCCCGGCGGAGCTCGGTCGCCGCGTGGTGCCGCGAGGCCGACGTGCCCGAGCGCGCGGCCCTGGACCTCGCGCGCCGCCTCGCCGAGAGGCCCACGGCGATCCTCGTGGGCTGGGGCATGGGCCGGCGCACCTCGGGCGGGGCGATCGTGCGCGCCCTCGACGCGCTCGGGGCCGTGAGCGGGAACCTCGGCATCCCCGGCGGCGGCGTCTCGTTCTATTTCAAGCGGCGCGGCGCGTTCGACCTCTCGCCGTTCCAGGGCGAGCGCCCGGCGCCGCGCACCGTCTGCGAGCCCCTGCTCGGACGCGAGGTGCTCGGGATGAGCGACCCGCCGATCCGCGCCGTCTGGGTGACCGCCGGCAACCCGGTCGCGATGCTGCCCGAGTCGGAGACGGTCGCGGAGGCGCTCCGGACGCGCGAGTTCGTCGTCGTTGTCGACTCCTTCCTCACGGACACGGCGCGGGTCGCCCACCTCGTGCTGCCCACGACGACGCTCCTCGAGGCGGACGACGTGGTCGGCGCCTACGGCCACCATTACCTCGGCGTCTCCACGCCCGTGGTCCCGCCCCCGGCCGGGGTGAAGGGCGATCTCGAGATCATGCAGGCGCTCGCGCGGCGCGTGGGCCTCGGCGACGCGCTCGACGGCAGCGCCCGCGACTGGAAGCGGCGGGTCACGGAGCCGAAGCTCGCGCCGCTCGGCGTCACCCTCGAGACGCTGGAGCGCGGGCCGGTGCGCAACCCGCTGGCGCCGAAGGTGCTGTTCGAGGACCGCAAGTTCCCGACCCCGAGCGGCCGGGTCAACCTCATCACCGAGGCGCCGGAGGAGCGCGTGGATCCCGACGCGAGCGAGTTCCCGCTGCTGCTCATGGCGCTCTCCACCGAGAAGTCCCAGTCGTCGCAGTGGGCGCGCCCCCAGCGCGGTCCGGCCGTCGTCACGGTCCACCCGGACGCGGCCGGCGGCGTGCCCGACGGCGGCGCCTGTCGGATCACGTCGCGCGTCGGCGCCATGACGGCGGTGATCCGCCACGATCCTGCCCAGCGCCGCGACGTCGCGCTCATCCCGAAGGGAGGCCACCTCCGGGACGGCCGCTGCGCCAACGCGCTGATCACCGCGCGCATCACGGACATCGGCGAGGGCGGCGCGCTCTACGAGGAGCGGGTGCGCGTCGAGCCGATCGACCCGCCGGCGCCCCTGCCCTAGTTTCGCCCGCCAGGGATCCGCCTCCGGCGCGCCGTCGCCCGCGCGGTGGACGGAGCGCGGGCTCCGGTCGGGCCACGCCGTACCCGTGAGATCCCCTGGCCGGCGCGGCCGGCGATCTCTTACGCTCGCGGGATGGCGAGAGAGCTGCCTGCAAGATTCGGGATCACGCCGCACGCCGCGCGCCGCATCGCGAACCGGCAGATCGCGTTCGGCGGGGCGATGGCGCTGCTGGGCGCGGGCGTGAGCGTGGCGGGGTTCGGCAGCGTCGCGGCCGGGGTGCCGTTCGGGATGGCCGGCGCGCTCCTGATCGCAATCGGGCTCCGCACCCGCTCGACGGGCGTCGCCGTGCAGGTCGTCAACAAGGCGTACAACCTCGCGGCGTCCGGCCAGCGCGAGGACGCCGCCGAGCTGCTCGACTACGCGGAAGCGACGTGCCGCTCGCGCTACGTCCTGCGCGTCATCGACGTCCAGCGCGCGCTCGCCGCCATGCAGCGCGGCGATCTCGCGGGCGCGCTCGTCCGCGCCGACGCCGCGGTGACCCGCCGCACCGACCCGCTCTCCTTTCACCTGGAGCACGCGACGATCGCCGCGGCGCGCTCGCTGAGGGCCCTTCTCCGCGCCTCGACGAGCGATCGCGACGGCGCCGCGGCGGACATCGAGATCGTGCGGGCGAGCGCCCTCGCGTCGCCCGAGGTGCTCGCCCGCGCCGAGCTCGCGGCCGCGGTGCTCCTGGAGCGCTCGGGCGACAGGGAGGCGCTGCGGGCGCACCTGCTCCGCGAGCGGAGCCTCCTCGTCGAGCACACGCGCCCGCGCGAGCGCGCCCTCGTCCGCGCGTACCAGCGCATGCTGAAGGCGAAGGCGAGCTCGGTCTACCGCACCGGCGCGAAGCGGGAGCCGGAGGCCGGAGGCGAGCTCTCGGCGGCGGACTGGGCGGCGCGCATCTCGCCCGACGCGGCGCCGTTCATGCGCGCCCCCGCGCTGGCCGCGGGCGGGGTGGAGGAGCTCTCGCGCGCGGAGCTGGACCGCGCCGACGCCTCCGCGCGCGCCGCGGCGGAGGGGCGCACCGGGAGCAGCCGCCAGCCGGCGGCGAAGGCGGTGCGCCGCATGCTGCTCCTGTGGGTGACCCTGGTGATGGTGTTCCTGGGGGTGTGGCAATTCTTGAACTCCGATCCGGCGCCGCCGGTCGCGGCCGAGGTCGAGCGCTTGCCGGCGGAGCCGATCTTCGGACCGCTCTCGATCGTCCTGGCGTTGCCGATCTTCTTCATCGTGATGCTCGTCGGTGCGGTGCTCGTGAACATGACGCGGGCGCGCAAGCTCTCGCAGCGCTTCATGGCCGCCCAGGTCGCCGTCGCGAAGGGCGAGGAGCAGCGGGGGAAGGGGGAGCTCGAGGCCCTCACGCGAAGCAAGGCGCCCGCGGCCGCGGCGCAGGCGCACCTCGCGCTCGCCCAGCTGTCGGAGCGGCAAGGAGAGCTCTCCGCGGCGCTCGCGGCGTGCGAGGCGGGGCTCGCGCGGCTGGGCACCGAGGCGGTGCGCGCGATGGCGGCGGACATCCTGCTGCCTGCGCTCCTGGCCGAGCGCGCGTTCCTGTTCGCGGCGATGGACCGGAGCGCCGACGCGCGCGCCGAGATGGCGCTGCTCGCGGAGCGGTATGCGTCGTACCCGTTCCTGGAGAGGGCCAGGCTGCGGGTGGCGCTCGCGCTGCGGGCGCGGGAGGGCGACATCGCCGGGGCGGCGCGCCTCACCGAGCGGGACGCGGACCTGCCGCTGAACGCGCGCGACGAGCTGCTCGCCGACGTGTGCCGCGCGGCGGCGAGCCCGGGCGCCGCGGGCGCTGGCGAGGTGGAGCGGCTCCGCGAGGAGCTCCGGCTCGACGCCGCGAGCCGGCGCTGGCTCTCGGCGGTCGCGCCGGCCGCGCTCGCGGCGTTCGAGCGCCTGAGGGAGCAAGGCGACGCCGAGGCGCTCGCCGGGGCCGAGGCGCTCGCGGAGACGGAGGCGCTCGCGGAGGCCGAGGCCCTCGCGGAGCGCGCCGCGGTGCGCCCGCGGAACGCCGACGTGGCGTGAGCGCCGCGGCGTGGGAGCGGCCTCCGGCGCGTCCGCGAGCGTCGAGCCTCGCGCCGGACGAGCGCGGCGCCCGCTCGATCGAGGGCGCGCGTCGCCGCTCAGTCTTCTCGAGCGGGCGCCCGCATCGGCTCCCTCGGCCTGGTCCGCTCGGGCGGCGCGGCGGCCGAGCCCTCCACGGCGTCGCCGATCTCGCGCGCCACGTCCTCCACGGTGCGCAGGCTGATCCTCCCGGCGAGCACCAGGGTCGCGCCGATCTCGCGGCAGTCGATGGGGTCGAGCCGCACCGGCGACGCGAACGCGTTGACGGCCGCCATCTGCCCCGCGGCGTAATCGAGGCGCGCGCCGAACACGAGATCGCCGTAGCGGGTATAGGAGACCAACCCGAGCGACGCGTGGGCGCCGCTCAACCGCTCGAAGAAGAGCTTCGACTCGGCGGACATGGGGCCTCGCAGGCTGGACAGCGCGTTGAAATCGGAGGCGACTCCGCCCACGAGGCTGAGGTCGCGCGTGAGGAACACCTCGGCGCCGAGCCCGACGTTGACGATGGGCGCCGCCGCCTCGACGATGTCGAGGCGGCCCCGCGTCCGGCTCGTCACCGCGCCCCCCGCAATCGCGATCTCCTCACGATCGGCGGCGATCCGCGCGAACTCTGGCTGGCCCATGTAGAAGAAGCCGTCGAGCTCCAGCCGCAGCCTGCTCCACTCCGCGCTCGCGCCGATCGCGACGCGGGCCGGAGAGGGGGCCACGAACTCCCCTTCACCGGCCCAGTAGCGCGCCGCCGCCGTCCCGTCGCCGCGCGTGTCCACGTAGCTCACATCCAGGGAGTCGACGGCGTGAACGCTGGGCGTCCGCAGGCTGATCCCGGCCGAGAACACCCGGTTCAGCCGGTACGTGACGCCGAGGTGCGCGAGCAGGTCCCATGAATCGCCCGAGAGCGCGGCCTGGTAGGTCGCGCTGCTCGCCGAGCCCGCGCCGGTGTCCTCCACGAGGCTGGCGACGCCGAGCGAGCTCGTGTAGCGCGTGCGCACGAGCGAGAGCGAGGCGCCCAGGGCGAGGCGCGGGGTGGCGCTGTAGCTCCACGATGGACCGGCGCTGAAGCGACCCCATGCGTAGCGGAGCGTCTGCGCCTGGCTCACGCGCCGGGAGGCGGACTCCCCCGAGAATCGGAGCGCGTCGAACCCGAACTCGTTCTCCTCCGTCTTGCCGAGGCAGGCGGCGACGACCTGGCGGCCGACCGGCACCCGCGCCGAATCCGCGCCTCGCACGCCGCTCTTCCAGTTGAAGAAATAGCAAGTCGCGTCAGGGAGGCTGTCGAGCCCTTGATCGCTCACCGTCGTGCGATCGAGCCGGAGATCGCCGTACAGGGCGGGGTCGACCGGACCTGGCTGGTGCCACCGTTGCAGTGTGCGGTGCGCATAGCGGAAGAACGCCGACGAGAACGCGATGTTCCGGTCCTCGATGCGGATGATCGTGGCCGGGTTCAGGAAGGGCGCGGCCCCGTCGACGCCCAGCACGACCCCCGTCCCCCCCAGGAGCGCCGATCGCCCGCCCAGGAGCGCGGATTCGTACCGTCCCTGCGCGAGCGCCGCGGCCCCGTCGAGCGTCCCGAGCAGCGCGCTGGCGAGGCCGAGCAGCGCTCTCCGCGCTCCGTAGCGGCGAACCAGGGCGCGCGGGCTCGGCATGGTAAGCGCCAGCATGGATCGCAGCGCCGCCGCCGCAACGGCGGCAGCGCCCGCCCGCCCTCCGGAGGCGCGTGCTCCTGCCCGCCCCTCGCCCGCCGCCCTGCGGTCTCTCTTGAGTCGCCGTCGAAGGGGGCGAGAAGTAGACTACGAGGGATGTCTCACCCGCTTCGCCGAGATGGGTCCGCCATGCCCGTGCCGCCCCTCGCCCCGCTGAAGCCCATTGATCTCGAGGACGAGCGGCTCAGGCGCTTGAACGCACTCGGGCACTTTCTGGACAACTCCATCCGTATCCCTGGACTCGACTATCGGGTCGGCTACGACGCCGTGATCGGGTTGATCCCTGGCATCGGCGATCTCATCGGTTTCGCGCTCTCGATCTACATCGTGCTCGCGGCGACGCGTTACCGTCTCCCCGCCTCGGCGGTGCTGCGCATGGTGCTCAACGTCGGCCTAGAGACGCTGCTCGGCACGGTTCCTCTCGTAGGCGATCTCTTCGACGCGACCTACAAGGCGAACGCGCGCAACCTCGACCTGCTGCGCGCGCACCTCGCCGCGCGCACGCAAGGCAGCGCGCCCCCCTCCAATCTTCGTTTCTACGCCGGCCTATCCCTGGCGCTGGCAGGCATCCTCGCCCTGACGGCCCTCATGCTCTTCTCACTCACAAGAGCGCTACAGTCTCTCTTCTCTCCCTGACGCCCCCCGAGTCTTCTCGGCAACGGACGCCGCCCGAGTCTTCTCGGCAACGGACGCCGCCCGAGTCCCTCTCGGCAACGGACGCCGCCCGAGTCCTCTCGGCAACGGACGCCGCCCGAGCGGGGGGCACCCGCACAGGAGACGGGCCCAGATCGGCGTTTTCGGCGCGGAAGCGCACTCCAGTGCGCTGAGCACCGAAAACGTCGAGATGGGCCCGTATCCGCCGCGGGTGCCCCCCGCTCAGTTGCGGGAGGTGGTGAAGAGGCGGAGTACGTACCAGAACAGCAGGGCGACCGACGCGAAGAGCTGGAGCGCGGCGCCGACGTACCGGTCCTCGGGGAAGTGGTGCAGGACGTTCGACGTGTCGTACAGGATGGCGGCCCCGGCGAACGCGACCATGGCGACGCTGAAGAAGGTGCCGAGCTGGAAGCCGAACAGCGCCCCGGCCGCGATGAGGACGAGCGCGCAGATGCCGCCCCAGCGCAGGAGAGCCCCGAGGAACGAGAAATCCTTGCGGGTCACGAACGCGATCGCGGTGAGCCCGGCGAAGCCGGCCATCGTGGCGAGCCCAGCGCTCTGGATCGCGCCGGGAGCGACCATGTCCGCGATGTAGAGGAGCGGCACGAAGACGATCGCCTGGGCGAGCACGTAGCCGCCGAGCGCGGCGTACTGCGCCGGCTTCGACACCGACGTGTGCGCCGCGCGGCTGGCCAGCCAGCTCACGAGCATGAACGCCCCGAGAACCAGCAGCCAGCTCCTGCCCATCATCGCCCTGGCGATGACCGAGGCGACGCCGGTCTTGAACAGCGCGACCTCGATCGCAGCGAAGAGCACGATCGCACCGAACAGGTGGTTGTACGTTCGCACGAGGAAGCGCTCGCGCGACTCGGCACCGGCACGGTGCACCGACGAGCGGGTCCCGTATCCTACGTAGTTGTGGTCCATGTTCCCTCTCTGGTAGGCCTCGACTCTAGCACGTGAAGCACGCCGCATGCCCGCGGCGCGGCGGCCAGGGGACGAGGCGCAGCGCCACGACGTCGTGAGCGCCGGCGCCTGTGCACGGGCCCTCCGCCGCTCGCCGGCTCCCGGGAAAGCCGGGCTGCCAGCCCCCACCGGCGACGCGGGGGCCCCTGGGAGCCCGCGGCGCCCGCCGCACGATGATGGAAATGGGGACGTCGCGCCCTGCGTCCTGTCGAGGTCTCCCTGAAAGAAGGGATTAAATCCCCTTCGGGATCTTGTCGAGATCGACCTGGGAGAGCGCATGCCGGATCAGCGCGCTCCTGTTGGCCTTGGTCATCCCGCGCGCCTTGAGCGAGCTGACCATCTCGTCCAGCCGCTCGAGATCCTCGGTGTACATCGAGATACAGATGACCTTGTAGTGCTGCGGTCTCTCGGGCGCCGGCGCAGCACCCGGCTCGGATGCGGCGCCGGTCGTCCGGGCCTTTGCGCGCACGCGAGGCACTTCCGTGGACGTATAGAACGCCCCGGACAAAACACCTTCCACTTCGTCGCGATCGAGCAGCGCCCGCGCGGCGCCCCCGAGATCGCCTTCGCTTTTCATTGCTTCCTCCAGCTCCCCTGCCCGGTCGAGGCTCCGCGAGTGCGGGCCCTTCATTCAGCGGGACTCCGCGTCCGCGGGTCCCTTCATTCAGCGGGACTCCGCGAGTGCGGGCCCTTCATTCAGCGGGACCCCGCGTCCGCGGGCCCTTCATTCAGCGGGACCCCGCGAGTGCGGGCCCTTCATTCAGCGGGACCCCGCGAGTGCGGGCCCTTCATTCAGCGGGACCCCGCGTCCGCGGGTCCCTTCACGCACCCGCCGCCGCAGCGCCCGGCCGCTCCGTACCCGCGTCCACCCGGTCGACGCTCCACGCCGTCCCGTCGCGCGCCGCCCCTGCCTCGGAGCCCGCCGTGCCGCGCTCGCGGCTCTCGATGATGCGATCGACCACCGCGAGGTAGTCGTCCGCGGCGGGGGTCCCCGACGCATACTCGAAGATCGTCTGCCCTTGCGCGGGCGCCTCCTTGACCTTGATCGCCTGCCGGATCGGCGCGAGGCAGCGCTCTCCGAAGTGCTGCTTCATCGTGCTCACCGCCTCGCGCGCGATCTTCGCGCGGCCGTCGTAGAAGGTCGGCAGCACGCCCCAGATCTGCACCGGGTGATGCAGCAGCGCGTTCACGTTTTTCACCGTCTTGATCACCTGCCGGACGCCGACGAGCGACAGGTAGTCGCACGCGACCGGGACGAGCACGCTGTCGGCGAACACCAGCGCGTTCTGGTTCATCAACGACAGGCTCGGCGAGCAGTCGAGCACCACGTAATCGTACTCGGCCGCCGCGGCGGAGAGGCGATCCGAGAGCACGCGGTCGCGGTTCTGGCGCCCTGCCAGGTAGAGCTCTGCCGCGGCGAGCGTCTCGTTGGACGGCAGCAGATCCAGGTTCGGGCGCACCGTCTTGGTCGCGTCCGCGACCCGGAGCCCCATCACGAGCACGTGATAGAGCGACCGCTCCGCGCCCGCGCCGAGCGAGACAGAGACGTTCCCCTGCGCGTCGGTGTCGACGAGGAGCACCCGCTTGTCGCGCGCCGCGAGCCCGGCCGCCACGCTCACGGCCGTCGTCGTCTTGCCCGTACCGCCCTTGTGGTTGAACACGGCCAGGCAGCGGGGCACCCCGGCGGGCCGCTGCGGCGGCTGCGCGGGCCGCTTCGCGCCCCCCGCCGGCGACAGGGGCACCGCGACCGCGCCCTGCCCCTTGAGCTCCGCCGGCCGAGCAGCAGACGCGACCTGCGCAACGGCCGGCGCGGCCGGCCCCGTCGCCTCGCCGTGTGCGCTCGCGCGAACCGCCGGCGGCGCCGGCTCAGCTGCCTCCGTGGCGGCGCGCGAGGCGCCTCCTGCCAGCGGCGCCTCGCCGCCGGTCGGCGTTGCCCCCTCGGCCGGCGCCGCGGCCGCCGCCGCGATGTCGCCGAGCCTTACCCCCTTCGCCTCACGGACCAGCTGCGTCCGGCACCCCAGCGAGCACGCGTAGTGCCGGCGCCCGGCGACGTAGAGCACCTGGGACACGAGATCCGGCGGAAACCGCTTCGCGCACGCGTCGCACGTGGCGAGCGCGGCGCCGTCCTGCCCGCCGAGATGGCTCTTTTCCAGGCATTTCTGCGAGCAGAAGAAGGAGAAGCCGCCGTCCTTCTCCTCCATCTGGTACCGGAACTGGACCTCGAATCCGGTCCCGCACACGCTGCACGTCTCGCTGATTCCGCCCACAGCTCGCTCCTTCGCGCCGCGCACAGCGCTTTGCCCAGGCGCAGCGTTGACCATCATCACAGTCAAGGCGCAAAGGTCAACTTTTCTGCGAGCGTGACCCACCCCTCCGGCGCAAGGGAGAGGGAGCGCGCGCGCCCCGGGATGGGGAGGCGCCAGGCCGGTCCGTGGCGGGACCGCGGCGCCAGGCCAGCTCAGTGACGGAAGTGCCGGGCCCCTGTGAACACCATCGCGATCCCCGCCGCGTCGGCCGCGGCGATGACCTCCGCGTCCTTGACGCTGCCTCCAGGCTGCGCGATCGCCGTGATCCCGTGCTCCGCGGCGAGCACCACGTTGTCCGGAAACGGGAAGAACGCGTCCGACGCCAGGACGCTCCCGCGAGCCCGCTCGCCCGCCTTGCTGCAGGCGATGCGCACGCTCTCGACCCGCGACATCTGTCCGGCGCCGATACCGACCGTCCTCCCGGGAATCGCGAGCACGATCGCGTTGGATTTCACGTGCTTGCAGACGCGCCAGCCGAGATCGAGCGCCTCGATCTCCTGCTCCGTGGGCGCGCGCTTCGTCACGACCCGGCCGCCGCGCACCTCGCCGGCCGCCGAGGCGTCCCGCTCCTGGACCACCAGGCCCCCGCCGACGCGCTTGAACGTCAGCTCCCGGTGATCCGCGGGCAGGAGCGCGCCGGTCGCCAGCAGCCGGAGGTTCTTCTTGGTCCGGAGCACCTCCAGCGCCTCGGGCGCATAGGCGGGCGCCACCACGCACTCCAGGAACGTCTCGACGAGCACCTCGGCGGCCGCGCGGTCGACCTCGCGGTTCAGGGCGACGATCCCGCCGAAGGCGCTGACGGCGTCCGCCTCGCGCGCCGTCCTGTAGGCGGCCGCGAGGCTGTCGCCTGTCGCGACGCCGCACGGGTTCGTGTGCTTCACGACGACCGCGGCAGGCTGCGTGAACTCGCGCACCGCCTCGAACGCGGCGTCCACGTCGACGAGGTTGTTGAACGAGAGCTCCTTGCCGCCCGCGCCCAGCGACTCCGCCAGCGCCAGCGACCCCGCGGCCGCGCCCCGCTCACGATAGAAGGCGCCGGACTGGTGCGGGTTCTCGCCGTACCGGAGCGGATAGGCCCGCTCGAGAGCGAGCGTGAGGAAGCGCGGATAGGCCTCGCGCTGCGCGGCGTTCGGCTCACCGTCCTCGGGCAGCGAGGACAGGTAACCGGACACCATCCCGTCGTAGGCCGCCGTGTGCGCAAACGCCTTGGTGGCGAGCCGGCGGCGGGTGGCGCTCGACACCTCACCTTGCCTGTCGATCTCGGCGAGCACAGCATCGTAGTCGGCCGGATCGACCACCACCGCGACGCGCGCGTGGTTCTTGGCCGCGCTCCGCACCATCGACGGCCCGCCGATATCGATGTTCTCGATGATCTCGGGGTGCGTGACCCCCGGCTTCCGGACGGTCGCCTCGAAGGGATAGAGATTGCACACCACGAGATCGATCGGCGCCCCGCCGAGCCGCGCGAGGTCCTCGTCGTCGATCGCGCCGCGCATCAGGATGCCGCCGTGCACGCGGGGATGGAGCGTCTTCACCCGGCCATCCATCACCTCGGGAGAGCCGGTATAGGCCTCCACCCCGATGACCGGCACGCCGGCGTCCGCGAGCGCCCGCTGCGTCCCCCCGGTCGAGAGGATCTCCACGCCCTTCTCCGCGAGCCGCCTGGCCAGCGGGAGCAGTCCCGTCTTGTCGGATACCGAAATCAGTGCGCGTCGAATCATTGCGACGCACAGCTAGTGCGTCTCTGCGGCGACCGCCAGCCTATCCGACGGGCGCCGCAGCGCTCACGCGCCGGGCGGCGCGGCCGGCGTCGGCTCGCCCGCCGCGGCCGGCGGCGCCTTGACCGACGCCGCCTCGGTGACGAGCTCGCCGTCCCGGTACTCCAGGACGCCCTTGGGCGGCCCGAAGACCGCATAGGAGTCGGGCAGGATGAGCGCCTCACGGAGCACGTCGTCGACGTGCTCGACGAGCACGAGCCGCAGCGCCTTCAGCACCCGCCGCGGCACGTCCCGGAGATCCTTCCGGTTCTCCTTCGGCAGGATGACGGTCGCGATGCCGCCGCGATGGGCCGCCAGCAGCTTCTCCTTGAGCCCGCCGATCGGCATCACGCGGCCGCGCAGGGTGATCTCGCCCGTCATCGCGAGATCCCGCCGGACAGGCACCTTCATGAGCGAGCTGACGAGCGCGGTCACCATCGTGACGCCTGCGCTGGGCCCGTCCTTGCGGACGAAATCGGGGAAGTGAATGTGGACGTCGACCTTTTGATAGACGTCCGGCTCGAGCCCGAGGCGATCGAGGCGCGAGCGGACATAGCTCATCGCCGCGTGCCCGCTCTCCTCCATCCCCTTCTCCAGCAGCCCGGTGATCACGAGCTTGCCCTTGCCCGGCACCACCGTCGCTTCGGCCGGGAGCAGATCGCCCCCGACGTTGGTCACGGCGAGGCCGTTCACGAGGCCCACCTCGTCGCGCTCCTCGCGCCGGCCGAGCCGGTACTTGGGGACGCCGAGGTACTTCGGGATGCTCTTCGCGACGACCTCGATCGGCTTCTCCTTGCCGTCGGACACCACCCGCCTGGCCACCTTGCGGCAGACGCTCGCGATCTCGCGCTCCAGCGAGCGCACGCCGCTCTCCTTCGTGTAGTGGTGGATGATCGTCCGGAGCGCGCCCTCCGTGAAGTCGAGCGACACGTCCTCGAGGCCGCACTCCTTCCGCTGCCGGGGCACGAGGTACTTCACCGCGATGTTCAGCTTCTCGAACTCCGTGTAGCCCGAGAGCTGGATGACCTCCATGCGGTCCTGGAGCGGCACCGGGATGCCAGAGAGCGTGTTCGCCGTCGTGATGAACATCACGTCGGAGAGATCGTAATCGAGATCCAGGTAATGGTCGTTGAACGTGTGGTTCTGCTCCGGATCGAGCACCTCGAGCAGCGCAGCCGCCGGATCCCCGCGGAAGTCGGTCGACATCTTGTCGACCTCGTCGAGCAGGAACACGGGGTTGTTCGTCCCGACCTTCTTGAGCGACTGGATCAGCTTGCCGGGCAGCGCGCCGATGTACGTCCGCCGGTGGCCGCGGATCTCCGCCTCGTCGCGCACGCCGCCGAGCGACAGCCTCACGAACTTGCGCCCCGTCGCCCGCGCGATCGACTTCGCCAGGCTCGTCTTGCCGACGCCGGGCGGCCCGACGAAGCAGAGCACCGGGCCCTTGAGCTTCTTCGTGAGCGCCTGGACCGCCAGGTACTCGAGGATCCGCTCCTTGATCTTCTTGAGGCCGTAGTGATCCTCATCGAGGATCCGCTCGGCCTCGACGAGGTCATAACGCTCCTCGCTCTTGTCGTACCAGGGGAGCTCCAGGATCCAATCGATGTAGTTGCGCACCACGGTCGCCTCGGCGCTCGTGGGGTGCATCATCTTCAGCTTCTTGAGCTCCTTCTTGACCTTCGCGGCGGCCTCCTTGCTCATCCGCTTGGTCTTGAGGGCCTCTTCGATCTCCTGGATCTCGTTCTTGAACTCGTCGCGCTCGCCGCCGCCCAGCTCCTTCTGGATGGCCTGCATCTGCTCGTTGAGGTAGTACTCCTTCTGCGTCTTCTCCATCTGCTTCTTGACGCGACTCCGGATCTTCTTCTCCACCTGGAGAATCTCGATCTCGGCCTGCATCAACTCGATGAGACGCTCGAGCCGCTTCTGCGGCTCCTCCATTTCGAGCAGCGCCTGCCGGTCGGTCAGCTTGATGGTCGGCAGGTTGGCGATGATGGTGTCGGCCAGCCGCGAGGCCTCGTCGATGGCCTGCACCGCCATCAGGACCTCGGGCTGGATCTTCTTGTTGAGCTTGACGTACATCTCGAACGTCGACTGGACCGAGCGCATCAGCGCCTCGACCTCGACGCTCGCGACCGAGCTCTCGACGATCTCGTCGTACTCGATCAGGAAGTACGCATCGCTCTGGACGTAGCGGCGGATGCGCGCCCGGCGCTTGCCCTCGATGAGCACCTTCACGGTGCCGTCCGGGAGGCGGAGCAGCTGCATGATGGCGCCGACCGAGCCGACGCCGAAGATGTCGTCCGGCGTCGGATCGTTCGTCTTCGCGTTGCGCTGCGCGGCGAGGAAGATCTCCTTGCCGCGGTTCATCGCCTCGTCGAGCGCGGCGATGCTGCGCTCGCGCCCGACGAACAGCTGCGAGACCATGTGTGGAAAGACGATGATGTCGCGAAGCGGGAGCAACGGGACGATCCCGCGCTCGGGTGCGTTCTTGCCGCGATCACTGTCGTTCTTGAAGAACATCCGCCGTCTTTCCGGGAGTGTCGGGAGGTCGGGGCACCCCCGCCTCGGTTGTCAAATGCCTTGGTTTGATGCTGAACTTCCGCCGGCTCGTCCCGCTGCCCTCCAGGGACACGCGGCGCCGGCACGCCCGGAGGAGCCTCCGGGGGGCGAGGGCTCGGCCCGGGCCGCGC
The DNA here is from genome assembly GCF_051521375.1 of Sorangium sp. So ce693. NCBI lineage: Bacteria > Pseudomonadati > Myxococcota > Polyangiales > Polyangiaceae > Sorangium > Sorangium sp. So ce693. The sequence continues at coordinate 4,744,872 of NZ_CP150347.1, read as the reverse complement.
CTTGCGCCCCGGCCCGCGGCCCCCCGGGGGCGAGCGCTACGCGAGCTCCGCCTCCTTCGTGTACACGATGAGCGGAGGCTCGTGCTTCACGATCACGTCCTCGCTGACGACGACCTCCTTGATCCCCGTGCGGGACGGGACGTCGTACATGATGTCGAGCATCGCCGACTCGAGGATCGCGCGGAGGCCGCGGGCGCCGCTGTTCCTCTCGAGGGCCTGGCGGGCCACCGCCACGAGCGCGCCCCGGGTGAACTTGACCTTCACCCCGTCCATCTCGAAGAGCTTCTGGTACTGCTTGACCAGGCTGTTCTTCGGCTTCGTGAGGATGTCGATGAGCGCCTCCTCGTTCAGCTCGTGGAGCGTCGCCACGACCGGCAAGCGCCCGATGAACTCCGGGATGAGCCCGAACTTGAGGAGGTCCTCCGGCTGGACGACGCTGAGCAGGTCGCCCAGCTTGAAGTCCTTCTTCGCCTTGATGTCGGCGCCGAAGCCGAGGGTGTTCTGGCCGATGCGCCGCTGGATGATCTGATCGAGCCCGACGAACGCGCCGCCGCAGATGAACAGGATGTTCGTCGTGTCGACCTGCAGGAAATCCTGCTGCGGGTGCTTGCGCCCGCCCTTCGGGGGCACGTTGGCGATCGTCCCCTCGATGATCTTGAGCAGCGCCTGCTGCACGCCCTCGCCGGAGACGTCGCGGGTGATGCTCGGGTTGTCGCTCTTCCGGCTGATCTTGTCGATCTCGTCGATGTAGACGATGCCGCGCTGCGCGCGCTCGACGTCGTGATCCGCGTTCTGGAGGAGCTGGACGATGATGTTCTCGACGTCCTCGCCGACGTACCCGGCCTCGGTCAGCGTCGTCGCGTCCGCGATGGCGAAGGGGACGTTGATGATCTTGGCGAGCGTCTGCGCGAGGAGGGTCTTGCCGGAGCCCGTCGGCCCCAGCAGGAGGATGTTCGACTTGGACAGCTCTACGTCGTCCGAGGAGACCCGGCTGTCGATGCGCTTGTAGTGGTTGTGCACCGCCACAGCGAGGATCTTCTTGGCGCGGTTCTGGCCGACGACGTACTCGTCCAAGGTCGCTTTGATGTCGGCGGGCTTGGGCACCGGGGTCGACCCCGCGTACGGCTCGTCCTTCTCGACCTCCTCCGCGATGATGTCATTGCACAGCCCGATGCACTCATCGCAGATGTAGACCGTGGGGCCCGCGATGAGCTTCTTCACCTCTTTCTGCGACTTGCCGCAGAAAGAGCAGCTTAGATTGCCATTCGAGTGATCGTCCCGCCTTCGCTCCACTTCGACCCTCAGTGCGGTCTGCCGACGCTACCGCTTCAATGAGAGGTGGGGTCCCGCCGCGGCGGCGGCCCCTCCAACTTGCGCCGGGAACGGCTTCCACCGTTCCCTGGATTTTCAGCGATGCGCAGCCAAACGCCGCGCTCGGATTCTAGTGCGGTGCCCGTACCGTCGCAAGCTAACGGGGGTGGTCTCCAGCCTGTGGCCGAAGTCAGGGAATCACCCGATGGCGCCCCGCTGTCGGCCGACGACGAGGCCGCACGTCGCACGAAAAGCGCGAAAAACAGCGGATCGAGCGAGCACAGCGCGGCGCGCAAGGAACCGCTCCCGCGTGCTCCGCTCCCGCGCGCCCGCGCGCAATGCCCCGCCCGCCACAGCGGCGGGGCGTGGCATCGTGACGCCGCGCGACGGCGCGCCGCGGCCCGGCGCGACGCCGCGCCGAGCTTCGGCCCCAGCACGCCCGCCGAACGCGGCGGCGCAGCCACCTACTTGTTCCGCTTCGGGAAGACCTCGTCGATCAGGCCATACTCCTTGGCCTGCGTCGCGCTCAGGTAGAAGTCGCGCTCGATGTCCTTCGCCAGCTCGTCCCGGTTCTTGCCGGTCGCGTCGACGAGGATGTCGATCAGCGTCTCCTTGATCTTCTTGATCTCGCGCGCCTGGATCTCGATGTCCGTCGCCTGACCGCGCGCGCCGCCGAGCGGCTGGTGGATCATCATCCGCGCGTGCGGCAGCGCGAAGCGCCGACCCTTGCGGCCGGCGCCGAGCAGCACGGCGCCCATCGACGCGGCCTGGCCGATGCACATCGTCGACACCGGGCAACGCACGTACTGCATCGTGTCGTACATGGCGAGCCCCGACGTCACGACGCCGCCCGGGCTGTTGATGTAGACCTGGATCTCCTTCTCGGGATCCTCGCTCTCCAGGAAGAGGAACTGCGCGATCACGGCGTTCGCGACGAAGTCGTCGATCTCCGTGCCGATGAAGACGATGCGATCCTTGAGGAGACGGCTGAAGATGTTCCACTCCCGCTCGCCGCGGTGGGTCACCTCGGTGACCGTCGGGAGGATGTAGGCCTTCTCGCGTTCGAGAAACTCGATGGCTTGGGTGCGGGTTTCGACTCGTCGGGTCATCCGGTGCTCCGGGGGGTTCGCTGCCGCGCGGCAGGGGCTCTACTCCTGGGCCAGACTGCGTCCGATCGCAAGACCGAACGCGCCCAAGGTTACCGGAAATATCGGCCGCTCGCCGCGCGGCGCACGGAACACGCGGCGCGCCGCGGCTCGCTCGATCCAGGCGCGCGCGCCCGATGTCGCCCGATGTCGCCCGATGTCGATCGAGAGCGCGAGAGGCGCGACCTGGACAAACGGCGCACGCCGGCGCAGCAGAGCTGAGGCGCCGGCGTGCGGAGCAGAGGTCCGGCCATTCCGCGCCGGACTTTTGCTGGGCGGGGCTAGCTCGCGTCCGCGACCTTCGCCGCAGCCTCGATGATGTCGAGGATCTTGTCCTCGAGGATCATCCCGGCGAAGAGCTCGCGCTTCTGGGGCTCGCGGTACTCCGCCTTGATCTTCGCCACGTTCTTGCCGGTCTGCTCGGCGAGCTCCTCGTAGCCCTTCTCGAGATCGGCCTCGGTGATCTTGACCGCCTTCGCCTTCGCGATCTCGGCCATGACCAGGCCCGCGCGCACCTTCATCTCGGCGTCGAGCCGCACGCGGGCGCGGAACTCCGGCGTCGGATCGACGCGCTGCCCCTGCCTCCGCGCCGTCGCGAGCAGCTCGCGCTCGGCGAGCTGCGCCTGCTGGTCGACGAGCGACGGCGGGACCGGGATCGGGTTCGCCTTGCAGAGCTCCACGACGAGCTGCTCGGCGACGGCGTCGCTCGCCCGCTGCGTCAGCTCCTTCTCGATCTTCTTGCGGAGCGACTCGCGGAGCGCGGACAGGCTCTCGTCGCCGCAGTCCTTCGCGAACTCGTCGTCCACCTCCGGGAAGATGCGCTCCCGCAGATCCTTCAGCGTGATGTGGAAGGTCGCCTGCTTGCCCCGCAGATCCGCGTTGGAGTGCTGCTCGGAGAACGTGACCTGGACGTCCTTCGACTGGCCGGGCGTCATCCCGGCGAGGGCGTCCTCGATCTCCTTGAAGACCTGGCCGCTGCCGAGCTCGGTCTCGATCTCCTGCTCCTTCGTGTCGCGCAGCGCGCCGCCGACCTCGAGGGTGAACGCGATCGTCGCGACATCCCCCTTGGCCGCGGGGCGCTCCGGATCGGGCGCCTGCAGCGTCGAGTGCTCGCGCCGGAGGGCGGTGATCTCGGCGTCGATCATCTCGTCCGTCGGCGTGGTCGAGGGGCGCTTCACCTCGAAGCCCTCCCACTTCACCTCGGCGATGTCGGGGCGGACCTCGAAGCGGGCCTTGTACGAGAACGTGTCGTCAGGGCGGAGCTCGGTGGGCGCGATCGCCGGCTGGGACAGAGGCTGCACCTGCTTGTCGGCGAGCGCCTGGTTCAGCGTGGCGTCGACGAGCCGCTGGGCGACATCGGCATGGATGCGGCCGCCGTAGAGGTGCGCGAGCACCTGGCGCGGCGCCTTGCCAGGCCGGTAGCCCCGGACCCGGGCCGTCCGCTGGAGCGCCGTATAGGCCTTGTCGACCTCGCTCCGGACCCGGTCCGCGGGGACCTCCACCTGAAACTCCATCAGCACGGGAGAAAGCTTTTCGACGTTGACTTGCATGGCGGTTTTTTCGAAGGGCGGCACTCGTGCCACGCGTCGCTGGGGGGGTCAAGACGAGCGACAGGACGCTGCTTTAAAAAAAAAGGAGCCCCGGCGGAGAGGCGGCCGCCGGGGCTCGGATCCCGGGAGGGATCGTGCAAGCTGATGTGCAGCGCTGGCGCTGGCGACGCGACGTCACGGGGCAGCAGCGCCGAGCGCAACCGCGAGGACGTGCGAGCACGTGCGAGGACGTTGAAAAGACCTCCCGCGCGCCGCGCCGCCGCGCTCAGTCGTCCGAGGCGTCGAACGGGTCCTTTTCGAAGTCGAGCTCGGCGTCGAAGGACCCCTCCTCCTCGACGATGTCCTCGAGCGAGAAGCCCACGCGGTTCGGGCGGAGAATCTCCCGCTCGAACTCTGCAAAGTTCTGATACGACCTGGGAAGCGGCATCTGTCCTCCTCACATGTGCCGAGGCGACGTCGGTGCGTCGGTCTGCTCGGCGAAGCTGGGCACCACGTCCGTGATCAAGGGGCGGTCGGCGTCGGCCCGCGACTCGAGGTCGAAGGCGGACGACGGCGCGAACCGAGCGCCGACCTGCGTTGAAGCGAAGGCGAAAGCACAAGGACCTGCGCAGGCGCGAGCGGCGCAGGGCCGCGCCCGTCGCACCAGAAGGCGCGCGCGAGGACCCGATCGACGGGCCCCGGGTCGCAGCAGGCCAGCAGCGCCCCGCCGAGGCCGAAGCAGCGACCTCGCCTCGAGGCTCGTCCGCGCGCCCATGCCTTCGCCGTTCGGCCACCTTTGCCTACATCAAGCGACATGTGGGCACTGTAGATACGCCTGCCGTTCAGGCCAACAATCCGGCAAGCGAAGGGTGGCGATGGCGGCGAGCGGAGGACGACGCCCCGCGCGGGTCCGCGCCCTCCCGGGGGGCCCCAACACAGCGTCCAGGGCGCGTCCTGGGTGCCGCAGCCCAGCGTCCAGGGCGTCTCAGGACGCCCGCGGCGGCAGCGCGCTGGGCCCGCGCGCTGGACCGACCGCGCTGGACCGACCCGCACGCTCGGTCGAACGTTTGTGTCGAGGCGCCCGCTTCTCTCGACGTGCCGATGGGGGTCGTGTAAGCAGCCTGGTCGGACGCGACACAGCACGATGCCATCGCCCAACGAGGGGGGCGCGCCCGGCAAGCCCGGCGCCGCCCCCAAGCCTTCGCCTGTCATCTTCGCCGTCGCCAACCAGAAGGGGGGCGTCGGCAAGACCACGACCTCGGTCAACCTGGCCGCGAGCTTCGCCGCGGCAGAGTACCGCACGCTGCTCGTCGACTGCGATCCGCAGGGGAACGCGTCGAGCGGCGTCGGCGTGCGGCGCGGGAGCTTCGAGCTGTCCCTCTACGACGTCCTGATCGGGCGAGCGGCGCTGAAGGACGCGATCGTGCCGACCGAGGTGCCGCTCCTCGGCGTGGTGCCCGCGACCCAGGACCTCGTCGCGGCGGAGCTCGAGCTGGTCGACGCGGACGATCGCGCTGTGCGGCTGCGCAACGCGCTGCGCCCGCAGCTCGCGGGCTACGACTACGTCGTGCTCGATTGCCCGCCGTCGCTCGGGCTCCTGACGCTGAACGCGCTCACCGCGGCGCACCGGGTGCTGGTGCCGCTCCAGTGCGAGTACTACGCGCTCGAGGGGCTGACGCACCTGATGGCGACCATCGACCGGGTGCGGAGCGTCTTCAACGCGGAGCTCACGGTCGAGGGCGTCGTCCTCACGATGTACGACGGGCGCAACTCGCTCACCCACCAGGTGGCCGACGAGGTGAAGGCGCACTTCCGCGTCTTCGACGCGATCATCCCGCGCAACGTGAAGCTCAGCGAGGCGCCGTCGCACGGCAAGCCGGCGCTGCTCTACGACGCGCAGTCGAAGGGGGCGCAGGGCTACCTGAGCCTCGCGCGCGAGATCCTGGACGGCCCGCCCGCCGCCGCGGCAGACACGAAGAAGAAGCCGCGCGGGGACGCCGTCGAGGCGGAGCCGCCGGCCGAGCCTTCGCCCCCGCAGAACCCCGGAGAGCGCGCGAGGGACGCACGACCCAGATCATGAATGCCGATCAGAAAGGGGCGCGGCGCGCGCTCGGACGGGGGCTCGACGCCCTGCTCCCGGCGGCGCCGCCGGCGACAGCGACGGCGGCCGAAGGGCGCAGCGTGTTCGTGTGCGCGATCGAGAAGATCGTCCCGCAGAAGGGGCAGCCGCGGCAGCACTTCGACGAGACGGAGCTGGAGGAGCTCACCGGCAGCATCCGCGAGCACGGGCTCATCGAGCCGCTCATCGTGCGCCGGACGCAGGCGGGGAACGACGCCTTCGAGCTCATCGCGGGCGAGCGGCGGTGGCGCGCCGCGCAGCGCGCGGGGCTCAGGGAGGTGCTCGTCGTCGTCAAGGACGTCTCCCCCAAGGAGGCGTTCGAGCTCGCGCTCGTCGAGAACGTGCAGCGGGCCGACCTCAACCCGATCGAGATCGCCGAGGCGTTCGACCGGCTGCTGCGCGAGCACAGCTACACGCACCAGACCCTCGCCGAGCGCGTCGGCAAGGACCGCACGACGATCGTCAACTCGCTCCGGCTGCTCCGGCTGCCGCCGCGGATCCGCACCATGGTCATCTCGCGCGAGCTCAGCGAGGGCCACGCGCGCGCGCTGCTCGGCGCGCCCAGCGACAAGGTGATGGCCGACGTCGCGGAGCGGACCGTCCACGGCAAGCTCCCCGTCCGCAAGGTCGAGGCGCTGATCAAGGCGGCGAAGGAGAGGGAGATCCGGGCCGCCGAGGGCGAGGGCGAGGAGGCGGGCGAGAAGAAGCGCGGGGGGAAGTCGCCTGCGATCAAGGACCTGGAGGCGCGGCTCGCGCGGCGGCTCGGGACCCGCGTCGAGGTGCGCGACCAGGGCGGCCACGGCGAGCTCGGCATCACCTATGGCTCGCTCGACGAGCTCGACAGGCTCATCGCGCTGCTCGGCGCGTGAGCCTGCTCGGCCTCCGGGCGCTACTTCAGCCTGGCGCTGAGCTCTTTGACCTTGGCGCGGGCGCGCTTGCCGATCTCGGTGTCACCCCCGTGCTTCCCGGCCTCCGTGAGCGCGGCGATCGCGCTCTGCGGCTTGCGCTCGGCCAGGAACGACAGGCCGAGGTAGTAGTGCGCGGCCGCGAACCGCGGGTCCACCTTGATCGCCGCCTGGTAGTCGGCGCGCGCCCCCGGCTCGTCGCCGAGCTCGTGGCGGCACGTGCCGCGGCGCACGTGGAACTCGGCCTCCGGCTTCAGCTTGATGGCGCGGTCGAACGCCGCCACGCAGTCGGCGTAGGCCTTCGCCGGCCCAAGCATCCGCCCGATCGTCGCGATCGTCGCCACGTCGTCGCCGGTCGCCGCGAGCGCCTTCTTGAGCTCGGCCGCGGCCCGGTCGAGCACCTTCGCCTCGAACAGCATCGCGCCGTAGGCGAAGCGCGTGGCGGCCGTGTCCTCGGCCTTGAGCGCCGCCTCGTAGTGCTTGCTCGCGTTCGCCACGTCGCCCTTCAGCCCGTACGCGTAGGCCAGGTTCTGGTGGAGCGCGGCCCGGTCCGGCGCCTGCTCGATCGCCTTCGAGAGGACCGCGATCGCGTCGTCCGGTCGAGGCGGCTCGTCCAGGTAGAGCGCGGCCAGGTTCAGCGCGGCGGCCTCGAGCTTGGGATCGCTCGCGAGCGCCTTCTTGTACGACGCCTCGGCGCCGGCGCGATCGTTCGTCTTCTCGTTGGCGAGGCCGAGGTAATAGTGCGCCTCGGCGCTGCCCGGCTCGTGCTCGATCGCCTGGAGGAGGTGCTGCTTCGCCTCCTCGTACTTCTCGTTCTTGATGTACGCGATGCCCCGATCCAGCGCCGTCGACGAGGCGCCCTTCGAGGCCGCCGCGTCGCTGCCTTCGGGCGGATCGGCCAGGAGCGGGTCGCGCTGCGGCTCCTGCGCCCCCCCGCACGCCGCGACGCACGCGGCGAGCGCTGCTGCCGCCAGGACCCGCTGCGCGGCGGGCCTCGCCGTCGTCGTCATCGCCGTCGCCGCCGCCGTCCACACCGCGCGCGTAAACCACCTCTCGTTCATCCGACACTCCCTTCGCCGTCCAGACCCTGGAGGACGGCGTGCAGCCGCTCCTCGACCTCTTGCGTCCGCTTGCCGTTCGCGATCTTCGTCCCGTCCGCGTCGCTCACGTAGAACACGTCGGCCACGCGCGTGCCCTCCGTGTTGATCTTGGCGACCGAGATCGAGAGGCCGAGCCGGTAGAGCGCGTCCGAGATCGCGAACAGGAGGCCGGGGCGGTCGCGCGTGAGGACCTCGATCACCGTGTGGTGCGAGGCGCGATCGTCGATGGATATCTGCGTCCGGACCTTCGGCGTCGGCCGCTCGCGCAGCGCGCCGCCCCGGCGCTTCTTGGCGAGCTCGGCGCCGGAGAGCTGCCCCGAGAGCACCCCCTGGATGTCGGTCACGAGCTTCGGGATGGCGCGGGCCACCCCCCCTACCCCTTCGCCGCGGTCGCGCACCCAGAACAGGTCGACGGCCTGCAGGCGCACGCCCGCCGGCGGGGACGAGCCTGCCCTCGCGCGGATCACGCCGCCGTCGTCCATCCCCTCGTCGTCGCACGCGCGCGAGTGGATCTGCGCCGCGTGGACCTCGAGGCGCGAGGCCGCGAGCGCGGCCGTGATCGCCGCGAGCAAGCCGGGGCGATCCGGCGCCACCACGCAGACCTCCGCGGCCTCCGGGTGGCGCGACGGGACGAGCGCGACCGAGACGCTGTTGCCGTTCGACTGCTGCTGCCGGGCGAGCTCCGAGTGCGCGGCGATCGCGGCCGGGCTGTTCGCGAGCAGGTAGCGCTCGGGCATCGACGCCAGATAGCGGGCCAGGAAGTCCCGCTGCGCGCGCCGCTCGGCCTCGCTCGCGGCCGGGAGGTCCTCGAGGGCGCCCACCGTACCGCTGATCGCGCGGGCCATCCGCTGGTCATCGATGCCGAACGGCCCCGCGTCCTCGCGCGCGCCGCGCAGGGCCCTGTCCGCGGAGAGGTACAGCTCGTCGAGCATGCGCGCCTTCCACGACGTCATCGACGTGGGGCTCGTGGTCGAGAGGTCGGCGACCGTGAGCAGGTAGAGATCGCGCAGCCCCTCGCGGCCGTGGACCTCCTGGCAGAACTCGGAGATCGTCGCGGGGTCGTCGAGATCGCGCCGGGTCGCGATGAGGTACATCACGAGGTGCTTCAGCACGAGGTGGCACGCCTCGTCGATGTCCTCCTGAGGGAAGCCGAGCCGCGCCAGGATCTTCCGGGCCATCTCGGCGCCGCGCCCGCTGTGATCGGTGCCCCCGATCGCCTTGCCCACGTCGTGCAGGAGCGTGGCGAAGAACAGCATCGTCGGCCGCGTCGCCTCGGCGGCGAGCCGGCACGCGAGCCCGAACTCGCCCGCGAGCTCGCCCCGCACGAGCGACGCCAGCCGGTCGACCGCGGCGACCGAGTGAACGTCGACCGTGTACACGTGGTAGACGTCGTGGTGGACGCGCCCGACGACCGGCAAGAACTCCGGGATCATCGCGAGCAGGAGGCCGAGGTCGTGCAGCTCGCGGACGACCGACCCGCTCTGCAGCTCCGTCTCCTTGCACGTGGCGACGAGGGTCCTGAACCGCTCGGCGGCCTCGGGGCTCTCGCGGAGCGCCGCGCAGAACGCCGGATCGCCGGCCGCGCGGACGATCGCGCCGCGCGCGTAGGGCAAGAGCGGCACGCCGCGCTCGACGGCCTCGGAGACGAGCCGCAGCGCGATCGCCGGATCGGTCCTCAGCAGATCCGGATCGCTCATCGTGATGCAGCCGTCGAAGAGGCGGACCCCGGCGCCGAGGTCCTCGTCGCGGCGGCGGCGCCGCGTCAGCGTCGGCGTGGCGCGCGAGACGATCATGTCGAGGGAGCGCGAGATGGTCCGGGCGCTCCGGTAGTAGTCGCTCATCATCCGCTCGATCGCCTCGGGCGACACGGCGGCCTCGTCAGGGGGCGGCGCGCCCTTCCGGCCGGCGTCGGCCGGACCGGCGCCCTTGCTGTAGCCGAGCGCGCCGGCGCACAGCTCCTGCTCGTCGAACGTCAGCCGGTCGGTCCTCCGCCCGGAGTGGGCGTGGAGCAGGTTGCGGATGCGCCAGAGCATCTCCGAGGCGCTCCGGATCTCCTCCGCCTCGCGCGCGACGAGCGCGCCGAAACGGACGAGCGCGTCGAACTCACCGACGCCGTAGCGCGCCTTCGCGGCCCAGCGGGCGACGTCGAGATCGCGCAGCCCGCCCGCGCCGTTCTTCACGTCCGGCTCCAGGAGGTAGACCGAGCCGCCGAAGCGCTCGTGCCGCTGCGCGATCTCCTTCCCGAGCCGCTCGATGAAGCGGGGCAGCTCCGAGTGCGCGAAGATGCCCGAGGAGGCGCGCTGCCAGAGCGACTCCGACAGCGACGCGTCGCCGACGACGTGCCGCCAGTCGAGCAGGCTCGTCGCGGTGGGCAGGTCCTCGCGCGCGCCGTCGATGAGGTCGTCGATGGTGACGACCTGGTGCCCCACGGCGACCCCCATGTCCCAGAGCGGGTAGAGCAGCGCGTCCGCGATGGCGCTGGCGCGCTGGGCGTCGCGGGCGAGGATGCGCAGGTCGAGATCGCTCCGCAGCGCGGCCGCGCCGCGGCCGTAGCCTCCGACCCCGGCGATCGCGACCGAGTCCCACTCCTTGCGGCCGGGCCCGCCGGACTCGCGCAGCAGGTGGAAGAGGCGCGCCAGGAGATCGTCGAGCAGGCGCGCGTGGCGCCGCCCCAGGGCGACCCCGACGGCGGCCGGATCCGCGGCCGGCGTGGAGCCGCTCGGCGCCGTGCGATCGAGCTCGGCGCGCTCGCGCGCGTAGGCGGCGCGGAGCTCGGCGAGCCCGCTGGGCCTGGACGTGGGGGAGAGGTCGACGCTCATGCGGTGTCGTTCTGCTTTCTCAGGCGCCCGGGGCGCGGAAGGCGGTGACGTGCGCGTTCACCTTGATCGGCGTGAGGCCGGCGCCGCAGAGGCGCGGCGCCTCGCTCGCGGCAGAGAACAGGAGCCCGCCTGGGCCGAGCTCGGCCGCGAGGCGGCGCGCCACCGCGTCGCCGGCGGGCTCTGCGAGGTACAGGAGCACGTTCTTGAAGAAGATGATCTGGAACCCCCCGCTCGGCACGGCGTGCACCAGATCGCAGACCTCGAAGGAAACGACGTCGCGCAGCTGCTGGCCGACGTGCAGCGCTCCGCCCTTCTCTTCACAGTAGCGCTGAACGAAGGACGGGGGGAGCTGGTCGACGGCCTCGGCGGAGTAGACGGCATCGCGCGCCGCCTCGATCGCCGGAGCGGCGCGGTCGACCCCGAGCACGCTGAAGCGGCGGCCCGCGCTCGCGAGCACCATCGCCAGGGTATAGGCCTCCTCGCCGGTGCTGCACCCGGCGGAGAGGCCGGCGATCGGCAGGTCGGGCGGGAGCCTGGGCAGCACCGAGGTCGCGATGGCCTCCCAGATGATCGGGTCGCGGTAGAAGCGCGTCTCGCCGACGCGCAGCGCGCTGACGATCTCCTCGATGGCCTCCCTGTCGTCCCGCAGCCGCTCGGCGGCCGCGAGCGGCGAGACGCCGTGGCGCGCGGCCACGGCGCTGAGCACGGCGAGGACCCGCTCGCGCACCCAGCCTGGGGCGGCGAGGCTGCGGCCCAGGCCGAACCGGCGCTGCAGCTCGGCGAGCGCGAGGTCGACGGCCCGCTGAGCGGACCGCGCTGCAGGACCTCCTCCCGCTCTCGACGATCGGGCCATGGAAGGTCGTCGCGATCAGCCGAGGAAGCCGGCTTTTCTGGCCTGGGCTCCCTTGCCGCCGCCGTCGAGGGCGATGGCGAACACGTCCTTCAGCGCGAGCACGAACGTCTCGCCCTTGGTGCTGCGCGCCTTGAGGAGCCCGCCCGCGCTCGACACGGCCTCGATCTTGGTCACCGGGAGCGACACGCCGTCGTGCGCGGCGTAGAGCGTGAGCATGCGCCCTTCGGGGAGCTCGGCCCAGCCATCCTTGTCGGTCTTCGCCTCTGCTGTCTCGAGGGCTGCCTTGAGTAGGTCGTCGGTCATGAGCAACGTTTCCGTCCCGCGCCCTGCCGCGTCAAGCACGTGCTCGCCCTTACCGTGATGCAAGGCGATCGGCGTCCTGCGGGGCCTCCTCCGTGGTACCGTACGGCGCGGATGTCGAGAAGGCCGCCCAGCCAGGTCTCCCCCTCGCACGCGGCCCCCCCGGAGGCGCAGCAGGTGGGCAACATGCCGCCGGGGTGGCAGGCGGGGGATCACCTGTTCGTCGACGACATCAAGAAATCGTTCGGGGCGACGAAGGTGCTGCACGGCATCACCATGCACCTCCGGCGGACCGAGACGGCGGTGATCATCGGCGGGTCGGGCGCTGGCAAGACGACGCTGCTCCGGCTGCTCATCGGGCTGGAGCGGCCGACCACCGGCCACATCTGGGTCGACGGCGTGGACATGGGCGCGCTCGGCGATTTCGAGATGAACCGGATGCGCCAGCGGTTCGGCATGGTGTTCCAGTACGCGGCGCTGCTCGACTCGCTCACGATCTTCGACAACGTGGCGTTCCCGCTGCGCGAGCACCGGAAGCACATGTCGAAGCGGGACATCCGCGACAAGGTCGTGGGCATGCTGAACTCGCTCGGCCTCGAGAACAAGGAGGACCGGATGCCGTCGGAGCTGTCCGGCGGGCAGCGCAAGCGGGTGGGCCTGGCGCGCGCGCTGATGCTGGAGCCCGAGATCCTCATCTACGACGAGCCGACCAGCGGGCTCGATCCGCTGACGAGCCGGCTGGTCGACGACCTGATCGAGGAGACGCGGGCGCGCTTCAAGGTGACGAGCGTGGTGATCTCGCACGACATGGCGAGCACGTTCCGCATCGCGCACCAGGCGTTCCTCGTGATCCAGGGGCGCGTCGTCGCGTCGGGGACGCCGGACGAGCTGGCGCACGGCGACAACGAGCAGGCGCGCCAGTTCATCGCGGCATCCGGGGTGGCGACGGACGAGGTGTCGCGGGTGAACCGGCCTGCGCTGGCGGACGGCACGGGCGGGCGGGTGATCGAGTTCAGGAAGGCGGCGGAGTAGCCAAGGGGGGCCGCGGGACGAGAGGTCCTGCCGGGCGCCCGGCCCGAGCAGAGGGTGTTCGTCGCGCGGCGCGGGGACCCCGCCGGACTCGCCTGGGACAGAGCTCCTCCGGCGTAGCCGGAGGAGCTCTGTCCCAGGCTCAAACATCGGCCCTCCCCGCGCCGCGCGACGAACACCCTCTGCTCGGGCCTACGCTCTTCGTTCCTGGAACCGGAGCTCGAGCGGCGCTCTACAAGCGGAGCAGCGCGACGCGGCGGCCGCGGGGCGTCGTCGCCTCGGAGAACTTGGGCGCGGTTCGAGCGAGGCGCCCGCGGGCGTCGAAGATCACGAGCGTCCCGCGCTTCTGGCGCAGGCGCGCGAGGTAGTCGTCGAGCTGCGCGAGGCCTTCGCGGAGCGGATCCTTCTGACCCTTGCGCCATACCTTGAGCTCGACCGCGCGCCGCTGGACGGCCCGGGAGCCGTCGGGCTTCTGGTAGGGGAAGCGGACGAGCAGATCGATGCGCCCACGGCCGACGCCGTACTCGCGATCGATGAAGCCGCCGCCGTTGACCGCGCGCTGGAGGAAGGCCATCAGGACGAGCTGCGGAGCGACCTCTGGGTACGGCATCCCGGAGGCAAGCACCTCGCCGTGCTCGTGCCAGAAGGCCGCGAACGCGCGGAGCAGGCGCCGGAAAGCGAGGCGGCCGTCGGGCAGGCGGAAGCGCTCGGGCGGGGCGTCGATCCGCTCCTCGGCCGAAGAGGACAGGACACGGGCGATCACCTCGCGGTAGATGGGGTTCGCGACGCGCAGCGGCTTGCCCTGGGCTACGAGGCCGAGATCGCGGACGTAGGAGGCGTCGTCGTCGTACGTGTCGCCGCCGCCCTCGTACGTTCCCGCGAGCAAGGGCTCGAGCACGCGGCGGACGCGGGGCTCGGCGAGCTTGCTGACGAGCGAGTCGAGGTGGGTCGCACGGGCCAGGATGAGGCGCTCCTTGGCCTGCTCGACGTGCGCGCGGGTGATGGGCTCGCTGGGCGGGACGGCCATCTTTTCGACGATCTCGCGGCCGAGGGCGTTGACGAGCCACGGCTGGCCGGCGGTGAGCTCGAAGGCCCGGGAGAGCGCCGCATCGACGAAGACCTGGCCGGTGTCCTCCGTGTGCTGGGCATAGAGCGCGCGGAGCTCTTCCTCCGAGAAGTCTCCGAGCCGCAGGGACTCGAGCTTGATGTTGAACGGGCTCGCGGTGCCAAGGCGTCCGGGATCGCCGCCGCTCGCGGCCTTGTAGTCGCGTACATCGCGCAGCCCGCAGAGGATCACCGAAGCGGGGAAGTGGTCGGGACGGCTGGGGAAGCCAGCGCGGAGCTGGCGCAGGATGCTGAGAAGGCCCTGGCCGCGCAGCGAGTCGATCTCGTCGAAGATGAGGGCGAGCGGGCGCGGGCAGGCGCGCGCCCAGGAGGTGAGGGCCGCGGAGAGGAGGCCCTCGTCGCCCTCGAGGGAGAACGGCGGCGGAAGGAGCTCGGGCGGCAGCGCGATCTGGGCCGCGCGCGTGAGCTCGCGCAGGACGGCGCGCTGGGCGGAGCCGTAGTCGTCGCCCGCGGCGCTGCCCTCCTCGCAGGAGAAGAGGAGCGCGGCGTGGCGACCCGAGGCCGTGAGCCGCTCGGCGACGGCGCGCAGGGCGGTGGTCTTGCCCGTCTGCCGGGGGGCGTGGACGACGAAGTACCCCATCTGCTCCACGAGCCCCGGGGCCTCGGGCAGGCGGCTCTCGGCCGGGATCATGTAGTGCAGATCGGGGCGGCACGGCCCGGTCGTGTTGAAGCGGCGCTTCACCCGCGCCAGCGTTGGGCCAGCAGCGGAGAGGACGCAAGTGCGCGGCCGCCGTTCACGATCTTCGCGACTCGAGCGGGAAGGTGAAACGAATGGAGCGGTGGTTCTGGATCGGTCTCGGTGGCGCAGCGGGGACGCTCGCCCGGTACGGGCTCTCGACGTGGTGCCAGCAGCGCTTCGGCGCCGAGTTTCCGTATGGGACGCTCGCGGTCAACGTGATCGGGTCGTTCTTGCTCGGCGTCATCGGAGAGGTCGCCGCGACGACGGAGCTCCTGTCGCCGACGCTCCGCCTCAGCCTGAGCACCGGCGTCATGGGCGGCTTCACCACGTACTCGAGCTTCAACAACGAGACGATCCGGCTCATCGAGTACAAGTCGTGGGCAGCGGGGCTCGCCAACATCGCGATCACGCTGATCGCTTGCTTGCTCGCCGGCGTCCTCGGGATGGTCGTCGCGAGGCGGCTCATCGCGGGCTGAAGGCGTGGAGATGGACCGTTGGAGAGCGCTGGCGGCAGGCGATGCCGCCCGTGGTCCTGGGAGATGAGGCTCAGCCGTCGGCGCCGAGGCTCGGCGTCGTCTCTCCCTGCGCCGGCGGTACGGCGCCCGGTGCTCCGCCGGCGGCGGGCGGGGGAGTCTCTCCGTTGGACGAAGGCTTCTCTCCGGCGGGCGGGGGCTTCTTGGCGGAGCTGCCGGAGCGGGCCTCGAACATCCATGCAGCCTTGTTCAGCTCGGGGACCAGGATCGTTCCATCGACCCGGCGCGCCGCGCGAAAGGCACGGAGGATCTTCTCGATCACGACCGCGACGCGCCCGTCCTGCAGATCGAGCGCGCGTTGCGTCACCCGTCGCCCCGCGGCGATCTGGACGCTGGCGACGCCGCGCACCCGCTGCGCCGTGGCCCGGAGCGCGGCCGCGCACTCGGCGCCGACACCGTAGTCCTCGAGGAGCTTCGCGTCCTGCGCGGGATCGGCCCGTCGGGTCTCGTCGATGAAGCTCGCGAGCGCCTCGAGGCCCTTGGCGAGGCTCTCGGGGGAGTCCGCGCGCCCCACGACGGCGTCGACCCGCGCCATGCGGCGAGCCCCGAGCGCGTTGCGCAGGCCGTCGTAGCAGAGATCGCGCTCGCCGATGCCGTCGCGCATCGCGCTCCGGCCCTGGACCTCGAGCGCGGCCCTCGCGCCTGCCGCCTCGGTCGCCGCCGCGTCGTGCGACCGCTTCATCGCCTGGAGCCGGCCCGCCTCGGCGACGAGCAGCGGCAAGAGCGCCGCGGGCATGCGCACCTTCCCGCGCTGCGCCTCGGACAGCGAGCCCAGGATCCGCCGCGCGGAGGCGACGAAGTGGGGGACGTCATCGATGAGGCTCTGCGAGTCGATGCGCGTCCCCTCGGTGACGAGGTCCTCCTCGGGGATGCCCGCGTAGGTGCGCGCGGCGAACGCGCCATCCGCGGGGCCGAGCTCCCTCGCGAGCGCGTCGAGGGTGATGGTGGTCGATGAGACGATCGGTACCTCGGCCGGCGATGCCGCCGGCGCGGGCTTCTTGGTCTTGGAAATGGCCATGAAAGAAGAAGCTATGAGAAGGCGTCAATGAAAGGAAAGGGAGCACTCCCGCGAGCACAATCACGTCGCGACAGCCCGATCCGATGAGGCGCAGGGGCGCACCATGCCCGGGACACGGCACACAGCCGCCGGCGGGGACGCGCATGGCAGGATGCGGCGCGCGCGAAGCGCAGGATGAGAAGCGCCACGACGGCAGGGGGTGGCGCGCGAGGTCGTCGGGCGAAGGCGCGGGACGGCGGTCGCACCAGCGCACCACGCGCCGGGACGCGCGCACCACACGCCGGAACGCGCGCACCACACGCCGGAACGCGCGCACCACGCGCCGCGACGCGCACACTGCGCGGAACAACGTCGCGCAGAGGCGGAGCGAACCCGCGCACGGCGCGCAGGCAGCTCGCGGGAGCCACCGCACGCCACGCGCAAGACACGCCAGGCCCCTGCGCACGACGCGCCAAGAACGCGCGCACCACACACTAGAAACGCGCGCATGACGCACGGGGATCACGCACACGACGCAGAGCGTCGAATCGACTTCCCCTCTCGCTCAGCCGGCAATACTCGCTCTCGGAGTCGGCACCGCCCCCCGGGTCACTCCACGAGCCCGCGCTCCCTGCTCGCCTCGTCCAGCCGCACGAAGCTCGCTCCCCTCCGTGCAAGCTCCTCCACGAACACCCCCAGCGCCTCGATCCGCCTGCCCAGCGGCACCCGGAGCTCCGGCTGGTGCGGCGCGAGCGCCTCGAGGCTGTCGCTCCGGTCGAGGAAGTCCATGCCGTGCAGCTCCAGGTTCACGAGCGCCTCCCCGGCGCACGCGCGCGCCAGGAGCCGCGCCCCCGCCGCGCCCGCGAGCGCCACGCTCGTCCCGATGACCGGCAGCCGGAGCCCCGGCGTCACCTGGATCGGCAGCTCGACGAAGCGCCGGCCGCCGCGCCGGTACCACGGCCGCCCCGGCCGGTACGGCCGGCGCGGCGCCGCGAGCACGCGCGGGGTATCCAGGATCGCAGCGGATCCCCTCCCCTTCACGCGCTGCACGCCCATCGCGAGCGCCTTCGCGGCGTAGTACGGCGGGCACGGGAACACCGAGGAGTCGAACGCGACACCGACCGCGTCGAGCGCGTCGAACAGCGCGTCGCTCACCGTGTACCCCGGCGCGCGGAAGCCCGTCGGACGCCGGCCGACCGCCTCCGCGATGGCCTCGGCGCCCAGCAGCACCTCCCGCGCGATCGCGGCGCGCGGGAGCCGCGAGAGGTCGTAGCGGTGCCCGTACGAGTGGTTCTCGACCGCGTGGCCAGCGTCGCTCAGCGCGCGCAAGGTCGCGGCGCTCTCGGGGCGCGCGAGGTCGCGGCCTATCGCGAACAGCGTGATGGGGATGCCGTGGGAAGCAGCGAAAGCAGCGATGCGGGGGAGCGCCGTGTCATAGACGGCGCTCAGCGCGACCGCCGCCCCGGAGCGATCCGGGACGGCGAGCCCGTGGATGGCGAGGTAGTTCGGGACCTCGTCGAGGTCGATCGAGACGGCGGCGAGGCGCCCCCGCATCGGACCGCGTCAGCTCGCGGCCATCTTCGCCACCTCGGCGGCGAAGTCGTCCTCTTTCTTGGCGATGCCCTCGCCGCGCTCGTACCGCACGAAGCGCGTGAGCTTGAGCTCGCCGCCGGCGGCCTTCGACGCCGCCTGGAGGAGCTTCTCGATCGTCTGGCCGGCCTCGCCGCGCGACGCGGCCTCCACCGACTCCTGCTCGAGCAGCGCGACCTCCGAGTACCACTTGTTGAACTTGCCCTCGATGATCTTGGGCCACGCCGCCTCCGGCTTCGGCTTCGGATCCTCGCGCAGCTGCCCCTCGAAGATCTCCTTCTGCTTGGCCTTCAGCTCCTCCGTGACCTCCTCGCGGCGGAGGACGAGCGGGCTCATCGCGGCGGCCTGCATCGCCGTCTCGTCGATGAACTTCTGCACCGCAGGGTGCTCCGCCACCGCCTGGCTCGACGCCTCGACCGCGACGAGCACGCCGATCTTGCCGCCGAGGTGCACGTACGCGTGCGTGACGCCGTGCTTGCCCGCCGGGATCGACACGCGATCCCACCGGCGCACAGCGACCTTCTCGCCGATGCGCGCGGTCAGCTCGGTGGCCGTGTCGGCGATCGACTTGCCGCCGATCGAGAGCTGAGCCGCGTCCGCGCCGTCGGGGGCCTTCTCGACCGCCGAGAGCACGTCGCCGACGAACTGCCGGAACGCGTCGTTGCGGGCGGCGAAGTCGGTCTGGATGTTGACCTCGACCATCGTCGCGCTCCGCCGGTCGGCCGCGACCACCGCGCGGACCTCGCCCTCGGTGGCGGACGCGCCGGCCCGCTTGGCGCTCTTCGCGAGACCCTTCTTCAGGATGATCTCGACCGCCTTCTCCATGTCGCCCTCGGCCTCCGTGAGGGCGCTCTTGCAGTCGCTCATCCCCGCCTGGGTACGCTCACGAAGCTCCTTGATCGCCTGCGCATTGATGCCGGCCATGGCTCTTTCTCCTTCAACCTGGAACCTAGATAGGAAGAGGCCGCGCCGAGCGGCCCCCGTTCACCACACGTCCGACTGCTGTTGCACGAACGGCCCGAGCGAGGGCGGGTCGAACCGCAGAGGCACAGAAGGCGCAGAGGCGTGAAATTTTCATTTCTGTCCCTGCGCCCTCTCTGCTCTCTCGCGGCTGCCACACCGCCCAGGCGAGCGGTGACGTCGCCGTCACCCCACCGCCCGGGCGCTGGGCCGCTCCGTCGCGGCTCGCGCCGCGCTACGACGCCTGCTGCTGGCGCGGGCCGCCGCCGCGACCGCCGCCGCGGCCGCCCTGGTAGACGTTGATCTCGTCGCGCTGGCCGCGACCGCCGCCCGCCCCCTGCTGCGCGCCCTCGCCGTGATCCTTGCGGCGCTGCGCGCCCTCGACGCACGCGTCCGCGACGCGGGCCGTGATCAGCCGGATCGAGCGGATGGCGTCGTCGTTGCCAGGGATCACGAAGTCGACGAGATCCGGGTCGCAGTTCGTGTCCGTGATGGCCACGACCGGGACGTTCAGCTTGCGCGCCTCGCTGATCGCGATCGACTCCTGGTGCGGATCGATCACGAAGATCGCCGCCGGGAGGCCGCCCATCCCCTTGAGGCCGCCCAGGTACTTCTCGAGCCGCTCGCGCTCCTTCTCGAGGCGGACGACCTCCTTCTTGAGCAGCTGCTCGTAGGTGCCGTCCTCCTTCATGCGCTCGAGGGTGCGCAGGCGATCGAGGCCCTGCTTGATCGTC
Organism: Sorangium sp. So ce693; assembly: GCF_051521375.1. NCBI lineage: Bacteria > Pseudomonadati > Myxococcota > Polyangiales > Polyangiaceae > Sorangium > Sorangium sp. So ce693. The sequence goes on along the minus strand of NZ_CP150347.1, from coordinate 4,725,144 downwards.
CGGAAGTTCGTCAGGGTGCCGCCGAGCCAGCGGTTCGTGACGAAGTACATGCCCGCCCGGCGGGCCTCCTCCTGCACGATGTCCTGCGCCTGGCGCTTCGTGCCGACGAACAGCACGTGGCCGCCGCGGCCGACCGCGTCGGTCAGGAAGTCGTACGCGCGCTTGAAGAGCCGCGTCGTCTGATCGAGATCGATGATGTGGATGCCGTTGCGCGCGCCGTAGATGAACGGCCGCATCTTCGGGTTCCAGCGCTTCGTCTGGTGGCCGAAGTGCACGCCCGCGTCGAGCAGCGAGCGGAGCGGGAGCGGGAAATCCCCCGGCTGGGGGGCGGCGGCCTGCATGGTGTCGACCGCGGGGACGGATGCGGAGAAGCTGGTATCGGTCACGGCAGTGTCCTTTCGGTTGGTCCGCCGCTCCCCCTCCCGCGACCAACCCCAGGCGCGGACAGGAGCGTCCGTGCTGCTGGGGCACCGGGCCGCGGAATGCCGTGGGTGCCAGGAGAGCGTGTGGATTCGGTTCAGCGGCAGCGAAGGTGAGAGGTTTCAGCCTCCGCTGTCCCCCTCGTCACGAGACCGCAAGAAGGGGGCGGTTTGCTACCCCGAGGCCCATCGCTTGTCAAGCGACGAAACCACCGCATCACCCTGCAGTATTTCCGTGTGTTTGCGTGTGTCTCCGCGTGGTCCCCTCCGCGCGGTCGCGTCGGTCGCGTCGGTCGCGTCGGTTGCGTCGGTCGCGTCGGTTACGTCAGTTGCCTCGATTACGTCAGTCGCGTCGGTTGCGCGGACGGGACCACGCCGCGCGGAGCACGGGAACGCCGGGCCACGCCCCTCGGCGCGCCGTGGCCCGGCATCCGCGATGGCGTACACTCGCCTCGTGCGAACCGCATCACGAGGCTTTCTTACCGCACGCTTCGCTTCGGTCTGCGCAGGGCTCGCGATCGTCTCCGCCTGCATCGCGTCGGCGCCCGAGGGCATCCGCCGGCAGACCGACGGCGACGGCGGCGATTTCGGCGTGGACCCGCAGACCACGTCGACGTCATCGTCCACCGGCGCAGGGCTGCCCGGCGGCGATCCGCACGCGCTGCTCGGCGCAGACCCGACGCACGGGCCGTTCAACGGGGGCCAGCGCGTCCTGCTCCACGGCAACGGCTTCAGCTCCCAGGTCCGCGTCTGGTTCGGTGACGTCGAGGTCGATCCGTCCGCGATCGTGCCCATCGATCCCAGCCGGGTCCAGGTGGCGGCGCCGCCGGGCGCGGCGGGCCCGGTGGAGCTCGCCGTACAGAACGGCGACGACACGTCGACCCGGCGAGCGCTGCCGGGCGGCTACGTGTACGACGCGCTCTATGCGTCCCCGTCGAGCGGGCCGATCTCCGGCGGGACGACCGTCGAGCTCATCGGGCAAGGCACGCGCTGGGACGAGACGACGGTCGCGAAGATCGATCAGAAGCCGTGCTCGTCGCTCGCCGTCCCGGAGCCGACGCGGCTCGTCTGCACGGTGCCCCAGGGCACGCCGGGCGCGAAGACGATCTCGGTGACGACCGGCGGCGAGACGATCCTCGTGCTGGACGGCTACACCTACGAGGACAGCGTGAACGGCTACAAGGGCGGGCTCAGCGGCGCGCCGCTCGCCGGACGGCTCAAGGTGCTCGTCTATGACAACTTCACGGGGGACCCGATCCCCGGAGCGCGCGTCGTCCTCGGCGCCGACACGACCTCTCCGATCGAGGTCGACGCGTCCGGCGTCGCGGTGATCGAGGACGCGTCGCTCGATTCGCCGCGCACCGTCACCGTGGCCGCGACGTGCCATAGCCCGATCTCGTTCGTCGACGTGCCTGTCGACACGGTGACCGTCTACCTGGATCCGGTGCTCACGCCCGCGTGCGGCGCGTCCGGTGATCCGCCGCCGCCTGTCGGCGGCAAGGTCGGCAGCGCCGGGGCGATCGAGGGCGAGCTCGTCTGGGACACGTCGCTGGACCCCGGGAGCGTCGCGTGGGGCAACATCCCGAGCCCGCGCCGCGAGACCGAGCGAAAGGCGGCCTACGTGTTCACGACGGGCGTCGATCCGCTCGCGACCTTCAGGCTGCCGTCCGAGTTCCAGGCCATCACGCCGGAGACGTCGGGCGAGCTCGGGCACGGGTTCACGATGTACGTCGCGCCCGGCAACCGCACGCTCTACGCGCTGGCGGGCCTCGAGGATCGCTCGACGACCCCGCCGCGGTTCACCGCGTACGCGATGGGCGTGGTCCGCGGGATCCCGGTGCTCCCGAACGAGTGGACGAGGGAGGTGTTCCTGCGGATCAATCAGCCGCTCGACCACGCCCTCTCGATGGACGTCAGGGCGCCGGCGAAGGGGCCGAAGGGGCCGGACCGGATCCAGGCGAACGTGTCGTTGATGATCGGCAACGACGGGTTCGCGACGCTCCCGATCGGCGCGCAGAGCCCGCTGATCCCGTTCAACGGGGGGCTGACGTTCGTGGGCGTGCCGCCGCTCGCCCGCGATCTGCTCGGCGCGAGCTACCACTCGTCCGCGCGCGCTGTGACCGGCAAGGCCGGGCTGGCGCCGCTGTCCGTCGTCGGGCGGGTCCTCTCGACCAGCACGAGCGAGCCCGTGCGCATCGGCGACTTCGTGGGGGGGCCGACGCTCGAGGCACCCGCGCAAAACAGCGCCTGGGATGGGTCCCACCTCGCGACCTCGTTCGGCGCGGGCGCGCCCGTCGACCTCAGCGTCTACGACATCGCGAGCGGAAACGGCCTCATCCGGTGGACCGTGGCGGTGCCGGCAGGGTCGCACGCCGTCGAGGTGCCGGACCTCCGGCAGCTCGAGATCGAGAACGGCGCGCTGCCGCCGGGGCCGCTCACGATCGGGGTGTACGGGGCGAAGATCGACGGCTTCGATTACGGCAAGCTCGTCTACCGGCAGCTCAAGCCGGCAGGGATGTCGGCCTATTCCCTCGACAGCTTCAGCGCGCACCTGTGATGAGCGCCCCGCCCCACCCGACGCGAGCGCGCAGGCCGACGCGCGCACGGAAGCCAGGAAGCCGCGTCCGATCGCGGTACGCCGCCGCCGCCCTCATCGCCGTCGCCGCGGGGCTCGGGCTCGCGCCGAGCTGCTTCGACAGCGGCACGCGGTGGGGCGATCGGCCGGAGGAGCCGCCGCCCTGCACGGCCGGCGAGGTGCGCTGCGGCGCGGAGCTCACGCGCTGCGAGGAGACCGGCGCAGGGCTGGCCTGGGTCACGCTCGACGACTGCGCCGCTCGAGGGCTCGTGTGCGCGTCGCTCGAGCTCGGCTGCCGGCCATGCGTGCCCGCCGCGCACTCGTGCCGCGAGCAGGACGTGGTGGTCTGCGACGCGGACGGCAGCTTCGGCCGCGTGCTCGACACGTGCGACACGGAGGCCGGCGAGGCGTGCAGGAGCGGGAGCTGCCAGCAGCTGTGCGCCGTCGCGGAGCTCGAGCGGAGCAACGTGGGGTGCGAGTACTGGGCGGTCGATCTGGACAACGCGCGGATCGACGCGACCGGAAACGCGGCGGCGCAGCAGTTCGCGGTGGTGGTCTCGAACCCGCAGCCGGACGTGCCGAACGAGATCCACATCTTCCAGGACGACGGCGCGCCGGGCGACGCGCCCGCCCCGGTGGAGATCGCGAGCGCGCTCATCGCGCCGCTCTATCTCCAGGTGTTCAAGCTCGGGCCGCGCGAGGTCGATGGCAGCCCGGAGGGCGAGTACAACACGGGCACGCACACGGCGCTCACGCGGCACGCGTACAAGATCACGTCGAAGTTCCCCATCGTCGCCTACCAGTTCAACCCGCTGGAGAACGCCAACGTGTTCTCCAACGACGCCTCGCTGCTGAAGCCGCGCGAGGCGCTGACCTACAGCCCGGGCGCGATGGCGACGGCGTACGTCGTCACCGGGTGGCCGCAGACCATCGCGGTCACGGACGATCCGGACACGAACTTCGATCCGCAGAACCCGATCGATCTTCGGGCGTTCCTGGCCATCGTCGGGACGCGCGAGGGCACGACCGTGCAGGTGACGACGACGGCGAGGGTCGTCGGGGGCGGGCCCGTCCCGGAGACGCCGGCGGGCGGGTCGATCGAGGTCAAGCTCGGCGCGTTCGACGTGCTCAACCTGGAGAGCGGCGGGTTCAACGCGGACTTCACCGGATCGATCGTGAAGGCCGATCAGCCGATCGCGGTCTTCACCGGAAACGAGGCCTCGGACGCGCCCCACTTCGACGAGCTCGCGGATCGCCGCTGCTGCGCCGACCACCTGGAGGATCAGCTCGACCCGACCCGGACCGCCGGCAAGCGGTTCGCGGTGCCGCACACGCCGAGCCGGTCGCAGACCGTGAAGGAGGCCGGCGCGCGGATCGAGGCCGTGCCAGAGCCGGAGTACGTCAGGATCGTGGCGGCGAGCAGCAAGGGCGCCGTGATCGAGACGACCCTGCCGCCGCCGGACGATCGGATCACGCTGTCGTCGCTGGGCGAGTTCCGCGAGGTGACGGCGTGGGGCGACTTCATGATCGAGAGCTCCGAGCCGGTCATCGTGTCGCAGATCATGGCCAGCCAGAACGCGACGGGGGTCAAGCAGGGGCTGCCAGGCGGAGACCCGAGCCTCATCATCCTGCCGCCCATCGAGCAGTTCCGGCCGGACTACGTGTTCCTGACGCCGGACAAGTACGCGTTCGACTTCATCTCGGTGGTCGCGCCGCGGTCGGCCGTCGTGCGGCTCGACGACGTGACGCTCGGGCCGGACGAGTGCGAGATCGCGCCCGCGGACGGGCTCACGGAGGAGCAGCGCGGGGGCCGCGCGCCGTCGTTCGTCGTTTACCGCTGCCAGCTGAGCTTCGCGGCGATCGATCCGGCGCGGCAGGCGCCGGACAACGTGCTGCCCGGGATGCAGCGCGACGGCGTGCACTGGCTCACGGCCTCCGCGCCCGTGGGGCTGCTCGTGACGGGGTTCGACTCGTTCGTGAGCTATGGGTACGCGGGCGGCACCGAGCTCCGCGAGATCGCGCCGCCGGACTGAGTCGCCGCGGTCAGCCGCCGCCGCCGAGCAGCCCCTTCAGCTTGGCCACGAGCCGCAGCGCGTCGAGCGGCGCGAGCCGATCGACGTCCACAGCGCGCAAGGTCTCGATGACGGCCGACTGCTCCGGCGGCACCGCGGCCTGCGCCGGGGCGAACAGGTCGAGCTGCGCGGCGCCGCCGCGCGTTCGGCCGCGGAGGGAGGCGTGCTTGCCGCCCGGCAGCGCGGCGCCCGACTCCAGCGTCGCGAGGATCGCGCGGGCGCGCGCGAGCACGCTCTCGGGGACGCCCGCGAGCCGCGCGACCGCCACGCCGTAGCTCCGGCTCGCGGGGCCCGCCTCGAGCTTGTGGAGGAAGATGACGTCGTCGCCGTGCTCGCGCGCGGCGACCGAGTGGTTCGCGATCCCCGGCGCGCGCGCCGAGAGCTCCGTGAGCTCGTGGTAGTGCGTCGCGAACAGGGCGCGGCAGCCGATCGCGTCGAACAGGTGCTCCGCCACGGCCCACGCGATCGCGAGGCCGTCGTACGTGCTCGTGCCGCGGCCGATCTCGTCGAGGATCACGAGCGATCTCCGCGTCGCGTCGCGGAGGATCTCGGCGGTCTCCCGCATCTCGACCATGAACGTGCTCTCGCCGCGCGCGACGTTGTCGCTCGCGCCGACGCGCGAGAGGATCCGGTCGACGAGGCCGATCTCCGCCTCGCGCGCGGGGACGTAGCTGCCCATCTGCGCGAGGACCACGATCAGCGCCACCTGGCGCATGAGCGTCGACTTGCCCGCCATGTTGGGGCCCGTGATCAGCCAGAGGCGCTCGCCCGAGAGATCGAGGCGGGTGTCGTTCGGAACGAAGTGCCCCGCGGCCGCGTAGCGCTCGACCACCGGGTGGCGGCCGTCGCGGATCGCGAGCGCCTCGCCCGCCGTGACGTGCGGCCGCACGTAGTCGTTGCGGTGGGCGACGTCGGCGAGGGCGGCGGCGACGTCCCACGCCGCGAGCTTGCGCGCCAGCGCGCGGAGGCGGCCCTCGCTCTTCGCGACGAGGGCCCGCAGCCGGTCGAAGAGCGCCGTCTCCCGCTCCAGCGCGCGCGCCCCGGCGTGCTCGATCTTGTCGGCGAGCTCGTCGAGCTCGTCGCTCGTGTAGCGCTCGCCTGTCGCGACGGTCTGCTTGCGGCGGAAGGTCTCCGGGACCTTGGCGATGTGCGCGCGCGTCACCTCGATGTACCAGCCGAAGACGCGCGTGTACTTGACCCGGAGCGAGGGAGCGCCCGTCTGCGTGCGCAGCTTCGCCTCGAGCGCGAGGATGAGCTCGGTCGCGTTCTTCTCCACGCCGCGCGCGTCGTCGAGCTCCTTGTCGTACCCCTCGCGGAAGATGCCGCCCTCGCGCGTGTTCGGGGGCGGCCGCTCGATCAGCGCTGCGGTGAGCTCGGCGCACACGTCGGCGACGACGTCCAGCGACGCCGCCTCGGCGAGGAGCGGCTCGGAGCCCGACGCGGCCGCGGCGCCGTCCTTGCTTCGCGCAGCGGCGCCGTCCTTGCCCCGCGCGGCGGCGCCGTCCTTGCCCCGCGCGGCGGCGCCGTCGTCGCCCCGCGACGCTGCCTTGCCGAGGTCGGGGATCGAACGGACCGCGGCGATCGCCGCTGGGGACGCCGTGAGGCCGTCGCGCAGGAGGCCGAGGTCGCGCGGCGTGGCCTCGCCGAGGAGCGCGCGGACGCTGAGCCGCTCGAGGTCGCCGACGCCGCCGAGCGCTTGCCGCAGCTCGCCGCGGGCGCGCGGGTGCGAGACGAAGAGCTCCACCTCGTCGAGGCGCCGGCGGATGCCGGCCAGATCCGCGAGCGGCGAGAGCAGGCGGCGGCGCAGGAGCCGGGCGCCGCCCGGGGTGACCGTGCAGTCGATGACGTCGAGCAGGGTGCCTCGGCGGCCGCCGTCCGCGGCGCGCACGAGCTCCAGGTGCGCCTGGGCCGTCTCGTCGATGCGCAGCGTGCCCGAGGTGTCGTGCGGGGCGATGCGGCGCACCGGGATGCGCGCGCCGGGGCTGCAGCGGCGCGCGAAGCGCAGCGCCCGCGCGGCGGCGCGCACCGCCGGGAGCGGGTGCTCGGCCAGCGCCGCCGCCGAGATCGGCTCGATCGCGGCGTCGTCGAGGATCGCCGCGACCTGCGCGCTGTCGAGCTCCTCGTCGTCGCGCAGCGCCGCGCGGCAGGCGAGCGAGGCCGCGGCCGCACGCACGTCCGGGAGGTCCCGGGCGATCAGCGCCTCGCGCGGATCCGCCCGGGCGAGCTCCGCGAGCAGCGTCGCGGCGTCCGGGACCGAGGTGGCCGAGAGCTCGCCGGTGGAGAGATCCAGCAGCGAGAGGCCGTACGGGCCCCCGGCTCCAAGGGCGTCGCCGCGGGGCGCGCCGCCGCCGTCGACCGCCGCCAGGTAATGGTTGGCGCGCGCGTCGAGCTGCTCGGTCTCGGTGACGAGCCCCGGCGTGACGACGCGCACGACCTGCCGCGGCACGAGCCCCTTGATCTTCGACGGATCGCCGCACTGCTCGCAGATCGCCACCTTGTGGCCGAGCGCGAGCAGCCGCGCGATGTACCCGTGCGCCGCGTGGTGCGGGACGCCGGCCATCGGGGATTCGTCGGGCTCGCCCTTGTTGCGGCTCGTGAGCGTCAGGTTCAGCGCGCGCGATACGAGGACCGCGTCGTCGTTGAACATCTCGTAGAAGTCGCCCATCCGGAAGAAGAGGATGGCGTCGGGGTGGAGCGCCTTCGCATCCTCGTACTGGCGCATCACCGGGGTCAGCTTCTTCCTGGCCGCAGGCTGCTCGGACGGCTGCATCGCCGGCGTCTTAGTCTCGACCGCCGGTGAGGTCTACGCGTGATTCGCGCGTTTGTTCCGCTGTTTTTGTGGAAATCTCGGCGCCGGAACCGCAATGCCGCGGTGCCGGCAGGCGGCTCAGCGGAACCGGCGCGCCACGGCGACGTCGCGTGAGCTCAGCAGGAACAGGCCCTGGACCGAGCCGTCGGTGACGGCGAGCTCGCCCGTGGCCGGAACGAGCTGGATGGCCTGCGGCTGGAGCTCCACTGTGTCGCTGATGTCCGCGAGGTCCAGGGCGAGCGGCGAGAACGCCCCCTGGGTGGTGAAGCGGAACTGCATGTCCTGCTCGGGCACGCCGCCCGTGACCGCGAACCGGAACATCGGGTTGATGAACGCACCCGGCTCGCCGTCGGTGACGCGCCCGTCGCGCGGTGTGTGGACGACGCGCCCGTTGAGCCGCGAGAGGCGCGTGTCGCACGAATTCCGGCAGGTGCCCGTCGCGGGATCGGCGATCACGTGGTGCAGGAAGCCGGCGCCGTTGCTCCGGACGACCCACTGGCCCCCGGCGCGGATGCCGAGCTGCACCGAGCCGGCGAAGCAGCACGCCGCGAACTTGGCCTCGGCCTCGGCGGCCGGAGCGAACTCGAGGTGGTCGTCGTAGGCCTCCTCGATGCGGAGCGCCGGGCGCGACGTGATGACGCTGCCGTACTTCGCGTTGCAGGTGTCGAACGAGCACACGGACGAGTCGACGTTGTTCCAGTAGGTGGCGTCCTCGTCCGGGAGCTCGGACGTGATCTGCGCGAAGTCGGCGAGCTGCTCGGCGCGGGTCTCGGCCTCCGGGACGCCCGCGGCCTCCAGCTGTGCCTTCACGCTGGTCAGGCTCTGGACGCCGCGGCGGCAGAAGCGGGCGTCCGCGCCCCTCAGGTAGAGGTTCTCGTCGAAGGCCACGGCGGCCCGGGTGATCGACGTGAGCAGCCCCTCGTAGGTCGCGGTCCACGTCTCGTTGGCGATGTGCACCCGCGGGTCCTCGAGGTTCATCGTCAGCGCGTGCTGCGGCCCGCCGGACCTCAGCACGAGCCCCTGCTCGTCGAGCTCGCTCTCAGCGCTGTCGCTCGACGCGATCGCCTCGCGCTGCACCCCCACCGCGAGCGCGAGGTCAGGCGCGGCCCCCTCGGACGGGAACGTGGCGCGCATCTTCGGGCTCTCCGCGGAGAGCGGCACGACCGCGCCGCTGCGATCGTAGAGGATCGGCAGGCCCTGCACGCCGGGCTCGATCTGGCCGGATCCGTCGCTCGCCACGACGTAGGTCTCGGAGCGGACGGCGTGCGGGAGGACGACGTTGCAGGACGCCTCGCCGCTCGTCTCGAGCAGCGGGCTGCTCGGCGGAGCGTCCGCATCGCAGCCCGCGCGGACGCTCGGGCGCTCCGGTCCGCGGCAGGCCGCGTCGAGGTCGTCGATGTCGACGATCGCGACCTGGCCGTTCGTGAGCGCCATGTACGCGAACGTGCCCCGGAGCTTCAGCGGGCTGGCGCCGGAGTCGCGATCGGCCGACGTGCGGTACAGCGTCTCGATGTCGCACGACGTGACGCTGCTGTCGCACGGCGTGAGCTTCGGATCGGGGCTGCACCGGATTCCCCTCGGCACCACGCCCGTCGCCGGGAGGCTCTTCGGGACGTCGCGCTGCACGATCGCGAGATCGCGGACAGGCGCCGGCAGGCGGACGCGGTCGGGCGGCTGGAACGGGTTCCAGTCCGGATTCTCGCGAGCGAGCGGCGACCGGCTGGGCGCGCCGTCGCTGACGTCGAAGACCATCACGCTGCCGTCGCCGGCGTCGACCGCGTAGAGGTAGCGGCTGAAGTCGGGGGGCGACGCCAGGCTCACCGCGAGGCGCGTCGTCGTGACGACGCGCCCTGGATCGAGCGTCGACGCGGGCAGCAGCGGGGGTGACTCGCGCGGCTCGCAGGGCGTCGGGAGGTCGACGACGTGGATCACCGGCGCGTCGAGATCCGCGATGAACAGGCGCTTGTCGGAGAGCGCGAGCCCAGCGGGCCGGGGCTTCTCGGAGGCCTGCTCCTGGCTGGTCGCGGCCGCCGGCTGGGCGCACTCGGGACCGTGCGGCGCTTCGCCGGGCGTCGCGGCCGGCGGGAGCGAGACCCCGAGAGGGACCCACCGCTCCACCTCGCACGCCTCGAAGCCGCCGTCCTCGCCCTCGAGGAGCTTCTGCGCGTCGATCACGGCGATGCCGCCGAGATCGGGCAAGGTCACGAGGAGCTTCTGGCGGCCGCCGCCCTCCATGTCCAAGCTCCCGTTCGACGTGGAGCAGACGTCGTCCACGAACGCACCGGGGTCGCCAGGCTTGGTCGGCTCGACGTCGTACCTGCCTTCGCACGAGCTCCGCAGCTTGCCGCTGCCCTCCGGGTCCGGCGGGTCGGCGACGAGCAGCATCTCGCCAGGCGCCGAGGGGAGCGAGCACGCCGGCCAGGAGCTGAGCGACGGGACCGGGCAGCCTTCGCGCGGCAGCACCTTCGCCGACGGGAGCGCGTAGATCCCCGCGCGCCCCGGCTCCGCGACGGCGACGAACGACGCGGTCCCGCCCGGCGTCGCGACGATGTCGACAGGCTGCGCGCCGACAGGGAGGAAGCTCGGGGCGGGCGTGCCCGGGTCCCGATCGACGGTCAGCGCCGACTCGGTCGTCATGTCGACGATCGCGACCTCGCCGCGCGCGGTCTGCGTGACGAGGCCGTAGAGGTGCGGGAGCGTGGCCCTGCCCCCGTCCTCGGCGTCGACCACGTAGTCGGTGGACGACTCGACGGTGCGGTACGAGCAGTCCGTGATCGGCAGCGAGCGCATCACGCCCGGCTTGTCCGGATCCGGCCGGTCGACGGCGAGGCAGACGAACGCGCTGCGGCCGGACTGCGCCAGGGCCTCGACGGTGACCGGCGTGGCCTCCCCGGCGCACCCGGCGAGCGCCAGGGCGGAGGTGGAGGCGAGGAGCGCGAGGCGCGGCTTCATTGGGACTCCCGGGGCGGGACGGGCGTGCCCACCGTGAGGATCATCGTTCCGAACGTGCTCGCCTTGCGCATGTCGAGGTCGACAACGCCGAGGTACGAGTCGGTGAAATGCGCGATGTACATGAGGGAATAGGTGTCGCGGCCGGCGCTGCCCTGCTCGCGGTCGCAGCGCTCCTTCTCGTCGCCGCACGCGGAACCCGTGTCGAACGCGAGCGCCTGCGGCCCGCGCCCGGTCTTGATGACGGCGTCGACGCGGCGCGCTGCCGGGTCGTAGGAGAACGCGAGCCCCGCGTCGAACGCGAGCGCGAAGACCCTGCGGCGAGGCACGCCTTCCAGGTCGATCACCTGGCCGATCTCGATCCGGGACGGGTAGGCCCCGAGCGGGGCGGCGTCGTGGAACGCGATCGTGTCGTACACCGAGGCCTGCCCCTCCGCGTCGACGACCGAGCCCTTCTTGACCAGGGTCGTCGTCAGCTCGCCGATGAGCAGCGAGTTCGGGCCGCGATGCGCCACGTACACAGGGATCGGGATCTCCACGCACCGCTCGAGGCACTCGGCCACGTCTGCGCCACCCGCGCAGCCGTCCTCGCACGCCTGCCGCTCGCTCGCGTCGAACGCGACCCCGCGGGAGTCGGTCCCCCGCGCGAGCGCGGTGATCGGCGTCGGGGTCGACTCGTTCAGGCGCGGCGCCGCGCCTGAAGCGCCGTCCTGATAGCGGAGCAGGCCGAGCTCCGACGACGCGATGTACGTGACCGCGAACGCGGGCTGGTGGTCGATCCCCCACCCCTTCTTCTTCAGCTCCCCGAGCACGCTCGGGCGCGGCACGGCCGCGAGCTCCGTCGGTCCGAGGCCGAGGTCGGTGAGGACGTACGCCAGCTGCGGCCTCTCGCTCGCTTCCCAGCGGTTCACGATGACGCTCACGGCGTTCTCCGTCTGGTGCGAGACGACGATGCTCGTCCCGTCCGGGCCGGCGGCGATCCCGAACGGCTCCGGCGGCAGCTTGCGTCGGATGAGCTCCTGGCCGGGGTCTTCCCCGATGCGGTGATCTCTGCCGCAGCGCCCGCCCGCCGCGCTCGCGCCGCAGTCCAGCCGAAAGCAGGCCTCGCCCTGGCAACGCTGCGCGCCGGCGTCGTCGAACCGATCGTCGGCGACGTCGAAGAAGGTCACCGAGGGGTCGCCGCGCACGGGCACGAACAGGCGCGCCTGCGGCTCCGCGCCGGGGTCGGCGGCCTCGCCGCTGGGCGGCCTGTGCACGAGGAGGAGGCTGGACGCGAACGCGCCGATCACGGCCGAGCTCCGGACGACCTCCTCGTCGCCATCGAGGGCGGAGAGGTTGAGCGGCCCGCACGGCCCCGGGTAGAGCGACGACGCGGCGTTTGTCTTCAGCCCCACCGCATCGCACGCACCGCGCACGCCGCCGCTGGCGTCCTGCCCGCCAGGAGCGAGCCCCGATTGGAGCGTGAGCGCCCGCTTGCGCAGCCGCTGGAGATCCAGCGCCTGGACCGTGCCGCCGTTGAACTGGAGATCGAAGTCCGAGTTCGCGACGTAGAGGACCCGTCCGCCGGGAGACACCGCCAGGCCCGTCGGGTAGTAGAGCCCCTCGACCGGCGGCGGCAGCCCCTCGCCCTCGACGAAGCAGCCCGCGCCCCCGAGCCCGCCCACGATCGAGGCCGCGAGGCCCACGCCAACGATGCGAGGTGTCTGGAGAAGTGTGCGGGCGAGCTTCATGCGGGCGCGGAGACTAGTCAGCACCTGGAGCACTGGCAACCCGCTCCTCTCCGCGGGTTCGTTTGCGGCGGACGCGCGCCGATCGCGCGGCGCTCGCAGCGGTCCTCCTGGCGAACGAGCGGCATACGCCGCTGCGACGGCCCTCGTTTCTCGCCTGCACCTGCCGCAGCGCAGCACGGCCGCACGGCCTGCCCGGGGGTGAGCGCGCGCAACCCGCCAGGCGCGGCCTCCTCCTGGCGAGACGCTCTGCTCCAGGCGAGGCGCTCTGCAGCGGCCGCCCGTCACGGGGTGGCGAGCCCTGCGGCGGGGTGAGATGGCGCTCCCCTGCGCCGGGTGGTGCCCAAGGTGCGCCCCTGCGGCGCGGGCTCCGCAGGTCAAGGCCGACCGGATCGATCGCCGTCGTCCGTCCCCCTGCACGTTGATCTCGGAGACGCGGCGCGCCTTTGCTACGTTGGTCGCCGGGACATGGCCGATCTCGCAGCCGCCCTTGTCATGGGAATCGCCCTTCTTGGGCTGATCTATTGGTATTTTCGCTCGAACAACGGCGACCGGGCCCGGCCTCGCGCGGCGACGACGCTGACGCAGGGGGGCCCAGGAGCTCAAGCCCTCGACGAGGGGGAGGGAGAACTCGAAGATTCAACGACGAGGACAGGCGCAGCAGGGTTGCGGGGCGGCACGCCCGCGAGCGAGAGCGCCCACGCGAAGACCACCGGAAGTCACGGCCGCACCGAGCGGATCTCGAGCGCCGACTGGAAGCGATCGAACGGCTCATCGCGCCGCGACGACGACGATGACGCGTTCGACGACGATGACGACGACCTCACGCTGATCACGCTGGCGCCGCCGGAGGTGCTGCAGAGCACGATCAAGCGCGCGAGCATCCCGTCCTACGGCGGCGACGATGACGACGACGACGACGATGATGACGACGGGCACGAGCGCGAGGAGCCGTCCGCCGTCCCCATCATCTACGACGACGAGGCGGCCGTCGACGAGCCGACCAGCTCGTCGCCGCTGCTGCTCATCAGCGCCGTCGGACAGACGGATCCCGGCCAGAAGCGCAAGAAGAACGAGGACTGCTACCTCTGCCTGGACGAGCACTACCTGTTCGCCGTGGCGGACGGCATGGGTGGCCACGCGGGCGGCGACGTCGCCAGCCGCCTCGCGGTCGACACGATCGCGCGCGCGTTCAAGGATCAGTCGTTCGTGGAGAGCGACGAGGAGAGCCCCTACCCCGACGTCCCGCGTCGCGGCAGCGAGCTCGCGGTCGCGATCCAGCAAGCGAACCAGGCGATCTACGAGCGGGCCCACGCCGAGCGGAGCCTCACGGGCATGGGCACGACCCTCGTCAGCGCGCGGTTCTCGCCCAACAAGCAGCGCCTCTACATCGGCCACGTGGGCGACAGCCGCTGTTATCGCCTGCGCGACAACGAGCTGACGCAGCTCACCACCGATCACACGATGGGCGCCGCGGGGATCACCGGGCCGATGGCGAACCACCTGAGCCGAGCGATCGGAATCTCCCCCGCAGTCAAGGTCGATCTGATCATCGCCCGGCCCCACCCCGGCGACGTCTACCTCCTCTGCTCCGACGGCCTCTCGAAGATGACGAGCCACGAGGCGATCCGCGACATCCTGCTCGCCGAGCCCGATCCCGAGAAGGCGTCGCAGGCGCTCATCGAGAAGGCGAACGCGGGCGGCGGGCGGGACAACATCACCGTCATCCTCGTCCGCGTCAGCGACCCCAAGGACCTCGCGCGGCTCGCCTCGCGCGCCGGCGCCAGCGCCGGCGCCAGCGCAGGCTGACCGCTCGCCGGCCGCTTCCCCCTCGTCCCCTCCCTCCCCCTCCAACGAGCTCGACCGCGCGCGGCGCTGACCGAGAGGTCCGCGCGGCGGGCGGAGCACGCCCGCCGCGCGCAGGCCACTGCAGACAGCGTGTCTGCATTGCCACCAGTCCCGACGGCTCCTCACGCCCCGCGCGGGTCGGCTGCCCACGTGTATACGGGCGAGTGATCACGCTCGTCACGGATTCGGATCCCGCTCGCGCATAATCGCGATTTCGCGGCCATTACAATTCACGGGCTTCGATTATCACTTCGATTGATGCTTGCCGGGCTCGCAAAGAGAAGCGACGTGAGCTCTTGACGTGCTTTGGCTCGAGAGGGCTTCATGGCGGCCACGAATGGCTCGTCTATCGGAGCCGCTGATCGGGGATATGGCACGCTCGTTTCTCTGCATGATCGCCTTCGCCTCTCTGCTGCTCAGCGCGCCCTCGCTCGCGGCAGAGCCGGCGCGCCGCGCGCTGCGGCTGCGCTACAGCGAGGGTGCGCAAGCGGCCTCGTGCCCTGGAGAGCGCGCGCTGCGCGAGCGGATCCGGCTGCGCGTCGGGTACGATCCTTTCCGCGAGGACGCGACCGAGGAGGTCGACGTCGCGATCAGGCCTCACGGCGCCCACGTCGTCGCGACGACCACCTACCGGAACGCCGACGGGCGGGTCTCCGGCCGGGGCTTCGACCTCTCGCACGGAGACGGCGCCTGCGAGCAGCTCACCAACACCGTCGCGCTCGCGATCTCCTTCGCGCTGACGCCGTTCGCGAGCGACGAACGAGCGCCCGCCGCGCCGCCTCGCCCAGAGAGCACGCCGGCGCGCCCGGAGCCTGCGGGCGGGCCCGGCGAGCCATGGAGTTCGGCGCGGGTCGGCACGGGCGCGATAGCGGGGCTCGGGGTGCCCGAGGGGCTGTTCGGCGGCGCCTCCTTGCTCTTCAGGGTTCGCTGGTCACAGAGCCTCTCCTTCTCGCTGGAGAGCCGGGGCACGTTCGCCGTCTCGAAGCCAAGCGCGCGCGGAAACGGCGAGGTGTCGAGTCCGTACACCCCGAGCCCCGGCGGGAGCACGAGCGTGAGATCGCCGTACCTGCGCACGCACGCGAGCGGGGCATTCGCTCCGTGCCTTCACACGGCCGACCTGCTCGTCACATGCGCTCTCGTCGAGATGGGCGTGGCGCACGTCGGCGATCGGTCGACCCCCGCCACCGACGTGTCTCTGCTGTTCATGGGGCTCGGGCTCCGCGGCGGGATCGAGCTCGCGCTCAACGACGCGCTCTCGTTCTATTCGCACGCCGAGGTCCTCGTCTCCTTCGGGCTCCTCGACCACCCGCTCGCCGGCGCGCTGAGACCTCCGCGTCCGAGCGCCTCCATCGGCGCCGGGCTCCTCGCGGGGTTCTGAGCGCACGGAGGGGCGCGCGCGGGCAGGAGGATGGTGCGGACGGCGCGGATGCTGGCTGGAATTTTCGAGCGCCGTGGCTTGCTCGCGCCGCCCATGGAGGCGCCACGCTGCGGAGCAGCACGACGATGGCGCGCGATTCGGGCTTCGGCCCAGGTCGCCCGCCGGCGCTCCGCGCCGCGCAGAACGCCTTCTCGCTGGCATGAAGACGCGAGATTCGCGTAGCCTATCCGGACGGTGCTCCCGGAGTCCACCGACCCGACCGACCGCTTCATGATCGAAGCCCGCAGCCGAAGCGGCGGCATGGGTGATATTTTCAAGGGCACGGATCAGACCACCGGCGCCCCGGTCGCGCTCAAGGTCCTGCGCGCCGCCGCGTCGCCCCAGGAGCGCGCCCGCTTCGCGCGCGAGATCGCGATCCTCGCCGATCTGCGGCACCCCAACATCGTCCAGTACATCGCTCACGGCACCTGCCTCGACGGGCGCCTCTTCTTCGCGATGGAGTGGCTGGACGGCGAGGATCTCGGGCAGCGCCAGCGGCGCGCGCCGCTCGGCATGCGCGACTCGGTGGAGGTCGTCCGGCGCAGCGCCGCCGCGATGGCCGCCATCCACGCCCGCGGCGTCGTCCACCGCGACCTCAAGCTCTCCAACATCTTCCTCGTCCGCGGCAAAGGCACCGCGATCAAGCTGATCGACTTCGGCGTCGTGAAGCTCGCGGTCCCGGACGACTGCCCCACCGAGCGCGGCACGATCATCGGCACCCCGCACTTCATGGCGCCCGAGCAGGCGCGCGGCGAGGCGGTCGACGCGCGGGCCGACGTGTACTCGCTGGGCGCCGTCCTGTTCCGCCTCGTCACGGGCAGGAACGTGTTCGAGACCGAGAACGCGATCGCCCTGCTCAGCCGCCTCGCGATCGAGGATCCCCCGCGCGCGCAGCAGATCCGCTTCGACGTGCCCGAGGCCCTCGACGAGGTGCTCGCGCGCGCCATCGCCCGCGATCGCGAGCAGCGCTACGAGAACGGCGGCGAGCTGGCGCGGGCGCTCGCGCGGGTCGGGGAGCTGAACAACGATCCTCCCGCGACCGACAGGTCCGCCTCGATCGTCCGGCGCGCGGCCGCGCAGGAGATCATGCCGGGGCCCGCCGGGCCGGGCGACGAGCGGCCGCAGGTGCGGCTCGCCAACGGCGAGCGGCGCGTGATCGCCTGCGCGCTCTTCGAGCTGGGCGCCGGGCCGCTCCGCCCCGAGGTGGACGCCGCGCTCCGCGAGGCCCTCGGCGACGATCCGCGGTTCGAGCCGCTCCCCGACGGGAGGCTCGTCGCGGCGCTCGGGGTGGAGCGCTCGCGGGGCGACGAGGTGGCGCGCGCCGCGCGGGCGGCGCTGACCGTCGCCCGGTCGACGCCGGGCGCGCGGGCCTCGGTCGCGATCGGGCACGCCGTCCGCGGCCGGGCGAGCCTCGCCGGCGAGGCGCTCGAGCGCGCTGCCCAGCAGCTGGAGTACGCGACGCCCGGCGCGGTCCGGATCGACGCGCGCGCGACCGCGGCGCTGGAGGGGCGGTTCGTGGTCCAGGAGGACGCGCGCGGCGGCGTGCTCGTCCACGAGGACGCCGCCGGCTTCGACGCGCGCAAGCTCGCCGGGCTCTCCACGGCGACCCTCGGGCGCGGGCACGAGCTCGCGAGGCTCCAGGGCATCTTCCGACAGATCGCCGAGGACGGCGCGCCGCGCGCGGCGCTCGTGACAGGCCCCGCCGGCATCGGCAAGAGCGGCGTCCGCGCCGAGCTGATCCAGCACCTCGAGACGGCGCCGCACGCGCCGATCATCCTCCTCTGCCGCGGCGACGCGATGAGCCAGGGCGCGGGCATCACGGGGCTGGGCCGCGCCCTGCGCTCGCTCATGGGCGTCCGCGACTGCGAGCGCCTCGAGGACCAGGTGCAGAAGGTGAGCGCCCACGTGGCGATGCGCCTGGCCCGCCCGCTCCGCTTCCTCGCCGGCTTCATCGGGGAGCTCGCCGGCGTGCCCTTTCCGGACGAGGACAACGAGCCGCTGCGCGCTGCCCGCGAGAGCCCGCAGCTCATGGAGTCGCGCACGCGGATGGCGGTGGAGGCGTTCTTCCGCTCGAAGTCCGAGGCCACGCCGCAGATCCTGGTCATCGAGGACATGCACTGGGCCGACAGCACCACCGTCCAGCTCGTCGACTGGCTGCTCGGCTGCGCCGATCTCCGCTTCGGGGTGTTCGGCTTCGCGCGGCCCGAGCTCTCCGCCCGGTTCCCGTCGCTGTGGGAGCACCGCGACGTGACCCGCGTGACGCTCCCCCCGCTGTCCCCGCAGGCCGCGGATCAGCTCGTGGCGGACGCCCTCCCGCAGGCCGACCCGGCCACGCGCGGGGCCATCGTGCAGCGCGCCGGCGGCTACGGGCTCTTCCTGGAGGAGCTCATCCGGTCCGCGGCGGAGGGGCGCGACGCCGTGCCGCTCAGCGTGCAGGCCCTGGTGCAGGTCCGCGTCGACCGCATGTCGAGCGGGGTGCGCGGGGCGCTGCGCGCCGCTTCCGTCTTCGGCCAGGTCTTCTGGACGGCGGGCGTCGCTGCGCTGCTCGAGCGCGCCGTGGGCGCGGAGCTCGCCGAGCTGGAGGCGGGCGAGATGATCGCGCGCCAGCTGGAGCCGCGGGTCCCGGGGCAGGTGCAGTGGACGTTCCGGCAGGGGGTCGTGCGCGACGCGGCGTACGCGTCGATCCTCGAGGAAGACCGGGCCGCGCTCCACATCGCCGCCGCCGCCTGGCTCGAGTCCGCGGGCGTCGATCCGGGGCTCATCGCGCGCCACGCGGAGGCGGGCGGCGACAAGGCGCGGGCCGCGCTTCTGTACGCGCGCGCGACGCGGGACACGGCGGCGAGCGGCGCGGAGCTCGACGAGGCGCTCGATCTCGCGACGCGCGGGCTCGCCTGCGGGGCCGAGGGGACCACGCGCGCCGCGCTCCTGGTCCGCCGCGGGGAGATCCTCGAGCTCCTCGGCCGCCTCGACGAGGCGCTCGACGCCGCGGAGCAGGCGTCGCGCCTCGCGCTGCCCGGCTCGGATCTGTGGGGCGAGGCGCAGGTCGTCGCGGCGACCTGCATGATCGAGACAGGCCGGAGCGCCGAGGGCGACGCGCGCGCCGCGTCCGCGCTCTCTCCGCAGTTCGCGGCGGCGCTCTCACCCGCGATCCGCGCGAAGCTCCTCGCGTCGCGCGTCCGCGCCCTCGCGGCGCTGGGCCGGCCCGCCGAGGCGCTCCGCGCCGCGCAGGCGGCCATGGAGGCCGCGCGCGGGAGCGGCTCGACCGACGCGCTCCTCCACGCCCGGGAGGCCCACCTGGCCGCGCTGATGTACGCCGGCGACCTGGCCGCCGCGGCCTCCCTGGGCGCGTCGCTCGTCGCGGACGCCGACGGGGCCGGCGACGCCGTCATCGCGGCAAAGGCCCGCCTGAGCGCCGGCTCGGCGCTGAACCAGCTCGGCCTGTTCGAGGAGGCGCAGGCGCTGCTCGAGCGCGCGCTGCTCGACGCGCGGAGCCGGAAGCTCCGGGCGATCGAGGGGTTCGCGCTGCACAACCTCGGCATGTCGCACGCGCGTCTCGGCAGCATCGAGGAGGGCGTCGCGCTCGAGCGCCAGGCGAGCGAGATCGCCGACGCGTGCCAGATCTCCCGCCTCAGGTTCGCCGGTCGTCTGTACGAGGCGCTCTTCCTCGTCTGGCGCGGCGCCCCCGGCGACCACGCGACCGCCCACGCCGTCGCGCGCTGGCTCTGCGAGGAGGCGGCGCACCGCGCGGCCGCACTGCAGGCGATGGCGAGCTTCGCGATGGCCCGCGTCCAGCTGGCGCGCCGCGAGCTCAGGGCCGCGGTCGACGCGGCGCGCGAGGCATCGCGCCACCTCGCGGGGGGGCCCATCGAGGAGTGGAGCGACGCGATCCGCGTCACGCTCGTGGAGGCCCTCCTCGCGATCGGGGAGGAGCGGGAGGCGAACGCCGCGCTCGACGCCGCGTTCTCCGCCCTGGCCGCGCGCGTCGAGGCCCTGCGGGATCCCCGCCAGCGCGACGCGTTCCTTCGAGGGAACGACGACGTCGGGCGGCTGATCGCGCTCGCCCGAGAGCGCCTCGGCCGGTCGCTGCCCTCGACGCAGCGGCCGCCGCACGCGGCGGACGCGTCCGCCCAGCGGGCCGCCGGGGCGCCGTCGCGGAGCAAGGTCACGAAGACCGCCGGCGCCTCGGGGCGGAAGGAGCGCGCCGAGGCGCCGAGCAACGACCCGGCAGCGCACCGGAGCGCGAGCCCTGCGCAGAGCAAGGACGCGCACGCCGAGGGCGCGGCGGCGGCAGCGCACGAGAAGGGCGCGCCACGTTCTTGACGTTGGGTGGCCGGGTAGCTAAGGCCATCCGCGATGCGAAACAACGCTCCTGAGCGGCTCGTCGCGCGCTGTTCCACGTTCTCCACCCCTGCGCGTCCGGCCGGCGCGACCCAGGGTGCTCCGCTGGCAGCCCGCCCGACCTCGGGCCGACGGCTCACGGCGCGCGTCCTGCCGCTGCTCGCGGCCGCGGCGCTCGGCAGCGCGGCGCTGCTGTCGCCCACGCCCGCGTCCGCGCAGTCGAAGATCGCCGTCGTCGACGTGCGCCGCGCCATGCTGGAGACCGAGGAAGGGCTCCGCGTCCAGGCGACGCTCAAGAAGCTGTTCGACAGCCGCCAGGTGGAGCTCGACACGAAGCGCCGCGCGCTCGACGACGAGCGGGACAAGCTCGACAAGGAGGCCCAGGCGGGCAAGACGCCGAAGGACGTCCTCCAGCGCAGGTTCGAGACGTGGCAGCGCCAGGCCGCCGAGTTCCAGGCGACGACGCTCGACGCCCAGCGCGAGATGCAGCGCAAGGAGAGCGAGCTCACGACGCCGATGCTGCAGAAGGTGCTCGGCCTCCTCCGGCGCCTCGCGGCGCAGGAGGGCTACGACCTCATCCTCGACAAGTCGGCCGTGCCCTACTACCGCGCCGATCTCGAGCTCACCGATCGCGCGATCCAGCTGTACAACAGCGGCCAGGCCGGCGAAGCGCCGCCGGCCAAGGGCGCGCCGCCGGCCAAGGGCGCGCCGCCGGCCAAGGGCGCGCCGCCCGCCGCCCCGGCGAAGCCGGCCGCGCCCGCCAAGAAGTAGCCGCGCAGCGAACGTCGCTCGAGCGGCGCTCGTGGCTCATGCCGCGCGGCGCGATATCCTCTGGGCAGGGGCACGAGCGCGAACGGGCGCTGCGCGGCCACCTGTCACGGAGGTGGTTCGGTGGGCTCTTTTCTCGTCGGCCGGGGAGCGCGCCTCACGGCCTGCATCGGGCTCGGCGCCGCAGGCGCCCTGGCCGCTCCCGCCGCCTGTCTGTACCCCGAGTACACCTTCGATGAGCCCGAGCCTTCCGGGAGCGCCAGCCGCAGCTCCAGCGGGGACGGGGCAGAGGACTGCGCGAACGGCGCCGACGACGACGGCGACGGCCGGATCGACTGCGCCGATCCCGCGTGCGGTGACTTCGTGTGCACGGCGGCCGTGCCGGAGGGCTGGAGCGGCTACTTCGCGCTGTTCGACGGCGAGCCCGCGATGGATCCGGGCTGCCCACCCGAGTTCGCCGCGGGGCCGCCGTTCGTCGGAAACCGCGGCCTGTCCGCGCCGCCGGCGAGCTGCGCGTGCTCGTGCGGTCCCGCGGAGGGGCAAGGCTGCGATCCGGTGGACGGGATCACGATCACCGTCGCGGACGCGCCTTGCGGATCGGAGCCGCACTGCCTCTTCCCGCTCGAGACGCCCGGCTGGGAAGCCCAGGTGTGCAGAGGCCCCGATGGAGTCTTCAGCGACAGGCTGACCTGCGGGCCGAGCAGCAACACGGAGTGCTCGGCGACCACCGGCGCGCCGTGCGCCGTCTCGGTCAGCGTGAGCCCGCTCGCGGCCTCCGGCGGCGCGTGCGCGCCGAGCGCCGTGCAGGTGCAGAGGCCGGACCCCAGGTGGACTCGCCTCGGCCGCGCGTGCGCCGCGGCCGAGCCGCTCGGACGGGGCTGCAACCTCGGCCAGGTCTGCGCGCCGAAGCCAACCGCGCCGTTCGAGGGCGGCCTCTGCATCGCCAGGGACGGCGACGCCGTCTGCCCGCCGGGCCCCTACACGGAGCGGCATGTCTTCTACACCGACGTCGAGGACAGCCGCGGCTGCGACGACGACTGCGCGTGCGGCGCGCCGTCGGGCGGGACGTGCCCGACGACCGTCGCCCTCTACTCCGACGCGCAGCTGCACACCTGCTCGATGCGGGTGACGGAGCTGCCTGCGGGCAGCTGCAAGGACCTCGAGGACGACCCCTCCGTCGTGGGCCGCAAGGTGACGTCGGTCGGCGCGCCCACCGGCGGGGCGTGCCTGCCGAGCGGCGGCACGCCCCGCGGAGAGGCCCGCGGCGCGAGCCCACGGACGTTCTGCTGCCGCACCTGACACGCCCGCTGGCCCGGAGGGCGCCCGGCCTCAGAAGCTGCCGGCGACGCTGAGCCCCGCGAGGTCGGCGCCAGGCGCCTGCGGCAGGACCTCCGCGCGGCGGACGCCCGCGCGGGCGCGCCGCGCGGCCGCAGCGGCGGCTGCGCGGGCGCTCGCGTCCGGCGCGGCCGCGCTGCCGCTCATCACGAGCAGGGTGATCCCCGCGGCGACGCCGACGACACCGAGCCCGATCGCCGCCTCGGCGACGCCCGTGTAGAGCCGGCCTCGATCGGCGACGGGCCTGGCGGAAGGAGGGCAGCTCCTGTCGCCGCCGCACAGCGCGTCGAGATCGCTCAGCGTGCCTGCGCGCAGGCCGAGGAAGACCCCACCCACGGCGCCGCTCGCGATCCCGGCGCCGAGCACCGCGAGGCCCGGCGCCTTCGACGGACGCGTCGCCGGCAGGCCCTCCAGCGCGGCCCTCGGCGGCACCTCCGCGGGCGCGCCTCCCGGTGACGCGGTCGCGGGCGGCAGCGCCGCCGGCGGATCGGCGATCGCGATCTCCACGGTCTTCGCGTCCCGCTCCTCGAGCGTGACGGTCTCCCGCGCCGCCTCGCGATCGCCGACCCGGGCCGAGATGACGTGGGGCCCTGGATCGACCGGGATGTCGGCGCTCATCTCCGAGGCGCCGAGCGCGGCGCCGTCGAGCAGGATCGTGGCGGTGAGCGCCCCCGCGCCCCGGTGGATCGCGAGCCTCGGGATGCGCGCCTCGAGGTCCTCGATCCGCGCGCCGACGTTCGCGCTCACGTCGTTCGCCCGGGGGTCCCCGTCGGCCGCGGCCGCGGCGATGCGGTAGTTGCCGAGCGCCGAGACGAGCTTGCCGAGCCGCGCCTCGCACTCCGCGATGTTGAACAGCACCTGCGGCGTCCGCCGCACGCCCGCCACCGCCTGGAACTTCACGAGCGCCGCGGCGCAGTGGTTCGCCGCGCTGAGCGCGACCCCCTCCTGGAAGAGCGCCCGTGCTTCCGCGAGCTCCTCCTTGGACTGGGCCCTCGCCGGGGGCGCCGCGCTCAGCGCGGCGCCGAGCGCCGAGGCCGAGATGACCAGCCGCCAGCTGCTCCTCCGAAGTCCGCGTCGCTCCATGCATCCCCCCTGGCGGGCACCGCGCCCCTCTTCGCGCTCGGCTCGGCTCGCGTGCGTCCGCGCGCCGACGCGCCGTTTACCCTACGCGCCGGCGGGGCCGCGTCCAGCGGCCCGGGGCGCCGGAAGCGCGCGCCGCGATCGGCCGCCAGGCCTGGATCGCCTCCTCCTGCGCCACCACGAAGTCGTGCGGATCGAAGCGCACGAAGTGCCCGGTGCGGATGATCAGCTCGCGCTGGAGCAGCCGGCGCTCGCCCGGGGTGACCCGCCCCGTGTCCAGCTCGTCGAGCACGACGTCGGGTGTGTAGGGGCGCCCGCGGCGGTAGCGCGCGCTCATGTCCCAGCCCTGGCAGCGCTCGCGCCAGAAGGCCCGCCAGCGCGCGGCGTCCACCGTGGGCTGCTCCTCCATCTCCGGCGCCGGCGCCTCGGGCAGGTCGTTGGGATCGCTGACCAGCTGCGCGAGCTTGAGCTCGCGAGGCTCGCCCACGTCGGGCTCGGGCGGATCGGCGACGAAGATCTCCTCGTCCGCCACCGCGACCTCGTCCCACATCCCCGCGCCGGTGATCCGCTCCAGCGCGTAGGCCGCGGCGAGCTTCACGTCCCCGTCGACGTCGCGCTCGAGCACGTCGATGAGCAGCGGCACCGCGGCGGCCGCGCCGGCCCAGCCAAGCGCGAAGAACAGGCCGCGGCGCGGCGCCTCGGCGGCGCGCGAGGCGAGGAGCCGCGCGTCGGCGTCGTCGCCCGCGAGCGCGAGCAGGAGCGCCGCGGCGTCGGCGCCGTCGGCCTCGTCCAGCGCGCCGCGCAGCGCGAGCGGGGCGTGCGGGTGATCCGAGAGCGCCATGGCCGTCCAGGCGGCCTCGCGGAGCGCCGGGTCCGGCGCCGCGGTCGACGCGAGCGCCCGCTGGATCAGCTCGGGCAAGCGGGCGCCCGGCGTGCAGCCGAGGTGGTGGAGCGCGCACGCCGCCACGGGGGCCGCGTCGTCCGACGCCGCCGCGACGAGCTCGTCCTCTGTCGCGAAGCCGCGGTAGGCCA
The DNA here is from genome assembly GCF_051521375.1 of Sorangium sp. So ce693. NCBI lineage: Bacteria > Pseudomonadati > Myxococcota > Polyangiales > Polyangiaceae > Sorangium > Sorangium sp. So ce693. The sequence goes on along the minus strand of NZ_CP150347.1, from coordinate 4,700,775 downwards.
GGACGTCGATCGCCATCGCGCGGACCAGCGGCTCGGGCTCGCGGAGCAGGCTGCGGAGCGCGAGCGGCAGGAGCTCGTGCGGGACGAGCTTCAAGGCAGCGCCCAGCGCGTCGATGAACGCCCTGTCCTTGCCGCTCCGGAGCAGCGCGAGCTCGGCCGCGGCGAGCGCGTCGCGGCCGGCGAAGCAGCCGAGCACCATCGCGCTCGCGAACGCGACGCTCGCGTCCTTCACGGGCGCGTCGGCCACGAGCCGCGGCACGTGCTCGAGCGCCGGCGCCCCGATCGCCGCGATCACGTCGATGGCCGCGAGCATGCGCCGCTCGAGGACCAGCGCCCCGCGGAAGGGGTCGCCGAGCAGCGGCGCCCGCTGCATGCCGACCATCGCGACCTCCTCGAAGGACTCGCGGGCGCGGGCGCGGAGGAAGGCGAGATCGTCGATTGCGTCGCCGATCTCCGGCGCGAAGCCCGGCGGCGCGGGGCGCGGAGCTCTCTCCTCCGGGCCCGCCGCGGGCAGCCGCGCCTCCGCCGCCGCGGGCAGCGCGCCGGGCGCGGGCGCCTGCTGCTTCAGCGCCTCGACGGCCGCCTTGAGCTCCTCGAACGTCCGCGGCGGCGGGATCGGCGGCGGCGGCTTCGCGACGAGCTCGGCCGGGGGCGGCTCCGGGACCTTGATGAGCGGCGCGAGCGACGCCCGCTGGACCGCGTGCAACCGCGGCCGGTCGCGGCTCGCGAGGATCGGCGGCAGGTCGAGCGGCGGCGCCGGCGGCACGAGGGCGAGCCGCGCCGCCGCTTGCTCGAGCCAGCCGCGCGCGCTCCGGAGCAGCTCGTCCACCGCGGCGAAGCCGGCGTCGAGCCCGATCGCCTGCCCGATCTGAGCGGCGATGTCGTCGGTCTCCGCCAGGGCGGCGCGCACGGCGCCGAGGGGTTCGGCGCGGCCGTCGAAGGCGTCGTAGATCGCGCCGAGGGCACGCTCCAGGGCGCGCGCGGGCCCGGTCAGGTCGGTCACGGGTTCGACGTCGTGCTCGAGCGACAGCGCCGCGCGGCGGAGCGCGGCGTGCGCGTTCTCGAGCTTGTCGTGGGCGAGCACGTCCGTGCCGGCGGGCGCGGAGGGCTGCCCCTCCTGACCGCCGGGCGCGACGAAGGGCAGGTATGAGAAGGACACGCGCCATGAATACACCTGCGCGAAGGAGGCCCCAAGACGCGCGCTGAGGTAGCCTGGCCGGACGATGAAGGAACCTCCGCAGAGCGCGCAGGGCGTCGACGACGTCGAGGCGTACGCGACGCTGGCCGCCCGGCTCGCGGACCCGAGCGCCGACCGCGCGGCGCTCCTCGCGGCGCACGGGCTCGACGAGGCCGGCTGGGAGGCGCTCGACGACGCCTGGCAGGCGCGGCTCTCCGAGGCGGACGACGACGACGGCGAGGAGGCGGGCGTGCCGCCGCTCGTCGTCGCTTTCGCCGAGACGTTCGCCAGGGTCCAGCGCGCCCGAGCGAAGGGCGATCTGTCGTTCGAGCGTTTCCTCGAAGCGGCTCGCGCGATGAAGCGCGGCACCGACATGGCGACGTTGCTGAGCCGCCTGGATCTGACGCTCGAGGACTACCTGAGCGCGCAGCAGCGATGGACAGCGGCGATGCTCGAGGACGACGCGCTCTTGGCGCGGTTTCAGCGGGCGATGAGGTAACCGGGACGGCCGCGAGGCGACGTCGGCCGGGCCGCCGCGGCGCGCCGGCCGGCGGTGATGAGGGGGTATGTTCGTGGACATGGTGGAGCGCGACGAGGAGGTCCGATCGATCCGGCTCGAGGAGCTCGCCGCCGTGGCCGGGGCCCTCGAGGCGGGCCTGCCGCGCGACGAGGTGCTCGCCGAAGCGGGGCTCTCGGCCGCCGCGTGGGAGGCGGCGCGGGAGCGGTGGATGTCCAGGCTCGCCGCGCAGGCCGCGCGCGGGCAGCTGCGATCGAGCCGCCGGTACCTGGAGCTCGTCGCCGCGCAGAAGCGCCGCGCCGAGGAGAAGGCGCGGGGCGCGCCCAGGAAGCTGGAAGGGCCGATGCCGGTGGCGCCTGCTGCGCGCATCGCCCCGCTGCAGGGGGCGCCTCGGGATGGGGCGACGCCGCCGCCCGCCGCGGGCGTGAGCGACGAGGGGGCTGCGCGATCTCCCTGGGCCAGGCGGAATGCCGCCGCGCCGCTGCCCGGGGTCGTGCAGCCTTCGCCGTTGCCGCCGGCCGTGCCTTCGCCGTTGCCGCCGGTCATGCCTTCGCCGTTGCCGCCGGCCGTGCCTTCGCCGTTGCCGCCGGTCATGCCTTCGCCGTCGCTGCTGCCGGCGGTGCCGTCGCCGCTGCCCATGCCGAGCCTGGAGCGGCCATCGACGGCGCCGCGAGCCCGCATGACGCTCCTCGGCACGACGCCTTTCCCGGGCCGGGATGCGCTGCCGTTCCGTCAAGACGTGTCGAGCGCGCCCGCGGTCGAGGGCACGACTGCATCACCGGCAGAGAGCCCGGAGATGGAGAGGACGGCCATCGGCACGGTCGGCGCGCTGGGGGCCGACAGAGCCTTGCCCTTTTCAGGCACGGCCCCGTTGCCTCCGCTCGATGCCGCTCTGCCCTTCTCGCGACCGGCCCCTGTGCCTGCAGCTGACAACGCCTTGCCCTTCTCGCGACAGGCCCCCGTGCCTCCGGCCGACAACGCCTTGCCCTTCTCGCGCCCGGCCTCCTCGCCGCCGGCCGCCAATCCCCTGCCCTTCTCGCAAACGGCCCCTGTGCCTCCGGCCGACAACGCCTTGCCCTTCTCGCGCCCGGCCTCCTCGCCGCCGGCCGCCAATCCCCTGCCCTTCTCTCGCCCGGCCTCCCCGCCGCCGGCCGCCAATCCCCTGCCGTTCTCGCGAGCGACCCCCTCGCCGGCCGCCGACAACGCCCTGCCGTTCGCTCGTCCGGGCCAATCCCCCGCGCCATCGCGGCCCGCCAGGGGGGATATCGCTCCGCAACCGCCCCAGATCCCGACGGGGAGCTGGGCCCTGCCCTTCCTTCAGCCAAGCGCCGCCGAGCCGTCCGCGAGCCCCGCGCCCGCGGAGCCCGCCGCGCAAGCGCACGCCGGCATGGAGGACGACGAGACGATGCGCCGCGTGGAGCGCATCTCCCTCGCGCGGTACGCGCGCCTGTGCGCCGACCTGCGCGACCATCCGAATCACATCCCGCAGATCCAGAGCCACTATGGGTTGACCCCGCAGAGCTGGGTCGCGCTGCACAGGATCTGGCATGAGCGCCTCGAGGCCGATCCGGCGCTCAAGGCGCAGTGGCAGGCGCTCATCGACCAGAGCGCGACGAGCTGAGGACACCCGCGCTCGAGTCGGGCGCCGCTCAGCGCCGGCGTCGAGAGGTGCCGAGGCTCACCGCGCGCCGGATTTTGATTGACACCGGCCATGTGAACGTTCACATTTGACCCCCAGGGATATCCTTTCGCTTCGCCCTGGAAGCCTGCGCTCGGGACCTCGCCTGTACCAGTTCGGGGGCGAAGCGCCGCCCGAGCGGCCATGATCAAGGGCTCTGGACCAACAGGTAAGGTGAACATGCGTCGCTCACGTACATTGGCGAGAACGGCTTGTTGCGGGTTCGCGCTCACCACGGTCGGGCTCGTCGCGAGCCCCTCCGCGCTGGCCGATTACCCCATCGCCTCGCACCGCTACCTCGCCGACCCGGCCTCGCTGGTGCACGACGGGCGCGTCTATCTCTACGCCTCGAACGACGACGACAACGTCAAGGCGGACGGCTCGGACGACGGCTACAAGATGGCCTCGTTCGTGGCCATCTCGAGCAGCGACCTGAAGAACTGGACCGACCACGGGGAAGTGATCCGCGTGCCCCGCGACGCCTCCTGGGCGGCCAACACGTGGGCCCCCTCGCTCGTGGAGCGCAACGGCAACATCTACATGTACTTCGCCAACAACGGATCAGGTATCGGCGTCGCCAAGAGCGACAGCCCGACCGGACCGTTCAGAGACGCGAAGGGCAGCGCCCTGATCACCTCGAGCACCCCCGGCGCCTCGGGCCAGAACATCTGGCTCTTCGATCCGGGGGTCTTCATCGATGACGACGGCCAGGCGTACCTCTACTTCGGCGGCAACGGCGAGCAGAACGCGCGCGTCATCAAGCTGAACAACGACATGGTGAGCGTCTCGGGCTCGGCCTCCACGATCACGGTCCCGTACTTCTTCGAGGCCTCGTGGATGCACAAGCGGAACGGCGTTTACTATCTGTCGTACTCGACGAACCCCGCGAACGGCATGCGGATCGACTACCTCACGAGCTCGAGCCCCACCTCCGGCTTCACTCACCGCGGCACGGTGGGGCCCCAGCCGCCGAAGAACAACAACAACAACAACCACGCGGCAATCTTCGAGTTCGGCGGCTCCTGGTACCACGCCTACCACAATCGCTCCGTCGCCAACGACGCCGGCGAGCCCCCGGGCTATCGCCGGAACCTCGGGATCGAGTCGTTCACCTACAAGGAAGACGGCTCGATCGTGCCGGTGACCTACACGACGGACGGGCTCAAGCAGCTCGCGAACCTCGACCCCTACGCGCGCGTCGAAGCCGAGACCTTCAACGCGCAGAGCGGTATCGAGACCGAGCGCTGCGAGGAGGGCGGGATGGACCTCTCGTTGATCAACAACGGAGACTGGGTGCGCCTCCGCGGGGTCGACTTCGGCGAAGGGGCGGAGAGCTTCAGCGCGCGCGTCGCGAGCGGCGCGCAGGGGGGCAGCATCGAGCTCCGCCTGGATGCGCGCGACGGCAAGCTCGTGGGCACCTGCGCGGTCGGGGCGACGGGGGGCTGGCAGAAGTGGAGCGACGTGTCGTGTGCGGTCGACGGCGCCGCAGGCGTGCACGATCTCTATCTCGTCTTCACCGGCGGCGGGTCGAACCTCTTCAACATGAACTTCTGGCAGTTCTCGCCCGTCGGGGGCGAGGGCGCCGGCGGGGGTGGCACGGGGGGAAGCACGAGCGGCGGCGGCGACGGCAGCGTCAGCGCCAGCAGCGGCGGTGGCGCCGGCTCCGGCTCCGGAGGAGCGCCCTCGACGGGCACGGTTACGGGTGGAGGGTCCCCCAGCTCAACGTCAGCCGCCCAGGCGTCGTCGGGGGGCACCTCCGGCGAGGAGTCGGGCGAGCCGGCTGGTTGTAGCTGCCGCTCGGCGAGCCGCGCGCCGTCCGGGGGTGCCCTCGCGCTGACAGCGCTGCTCGCGGCGTCCCTGGGGCTCCGGCAGCGCGGCCGGAGGGGGCGTCGTCCGGGAGTGACAAGCTGAATCGGTAACCCAGGCGGCGATGGCCACATCGCCGCGGACGCGCGGGGTCAGCCCTCTTCGGGTCCGGGCCCGATCTCCGAAAACCAGTCATCGAGCTCGGCGAGCGTCCTGGCCCAGGCCACGAGCGCGGCTTCACCTCCCAGACGCAGGAGGAGCGTGTCCAGGCACGCGCCGTTGTCATAACGTCGATCGTACGTGAAGAGAGGCGTGATCTCGGCGATCGTCGGGCGCCACGCCTCGGGTGAGGCTCGCTCTCGCCACACGTCGCACAGGCTCTCTTCTGACATCCAGGGGAACATGCTGCAGAGCGTGTCGTCCGACTCCTCGGGGAGCTCGCGGAGCACCTCCTTCACCGTGTCGGCGACGGCGGGGGACAACCTCTCCCTCGCTTCCGGGGAGAGCGACGGAAACACGGCCGCCCACGCGGACAGCCTGTTCGAGGCGCGGGCAGCGCCGCGCACGAGCTCCGCGAAGCGAGCCGCGTCCTCCTCGCCCTTCAACGCCTTCCCTACCATCTCGAGCATTCCAGACGCTTCCTCGTCTTCCAGATCCGGACGCACGAGGCGCTCCACGTCGGAAAACGAGCCCAGAGCGAGCGCGATCTCCAGCTCGGCCTGATGCCGGTCGTCGTCCCCCTCCATCGCGGCGCAAAAGCTGGCCGCGAGGTCCCTGTCGCCGAGCGCCACTGCACGGAGGGAGAGCGCCGCGAGCGCATCGTCAATCTGAGAGCCCATGCATGGCAACACCTTCTGGTGAATGTAGCGGAGCTCCTCCAGCGTCGCCGATTCCGCCCAGTTCTCGATGGCGCGGTCCTCGCCGCGAAAGGCCTCTGGCGGTACCGAGAAGAACATGCGTGCCAGCTCCGCTCGGACGTCCGCCGTGACGAAGGAGACGAGCTCGGAGGCGACGTAGTTGCGGTCGGAGACGTCCGTCCGCTCCTTCACCTCCGCGAGGGGAGCATCCTGCACCTCGGCCGCGAGCCACGGAGGCAGCCGCGCGCAGCGGAGCGGCCCCAGCGCATCCGCGGATCCTCGCGATTCGCCTTGCCAGCGGCGGACGAGCGCTCGGGCCTGCTCGGGAGGACACCGGTTCCATTCACTCTCGGGAACATGAAAGAGAAAGCGCTGCGCCATGAGCGGAAACCGTTCAGAGGACAGCAACCATCCCATGGCTCGTTGAACGATCGCGCTCGCTCCCGCCGAGGTCCCCAGGAGCCGCTCCGTCAAGACTTCAAGGCGATCTCCGAGCTCCGGCAAGGCCGAGATCTGCGCGTCCACGTCTTCGAGTCGCTCGGCGCGGCGCTCTTCGGGGTAGAGCGGCGCCAGCAGGGCAGCCCAGAACGCACGGCGCTCTGGACGGAGCCCGGCAAGGCGCCTGGCCGCCAGCAGCAGGACCTCCTCCCGCGCGGGGGACCGCAGCCGCTCGGCGATCCGCCGGAGCGCACCGATCACGAGCGCTTTCACGACACGACGTGATTTCAGCCCGTCCAATACGAAGCGCCTGCGGTCTAGCTCGTATGCCGGCGGGGTCTCGGTCGCGCCGGCGGCCTCGATCCCTCCGACGGCGCGGTCTGCTTCGTGCAGCAAGGGCGTTGGCCATGCCACATCCGCCTCGGACACGGCGGGCCGGACCGCCCGCCAGAGCCGTAGCCTATCTTTCTCGCTCAGCGGCTTGGCGAGCTCGATACCTGCGTCCGGCCGAAAGATCCCCTCGTGGATGGCACCGGCGACCACGTCCGGGAGCGCATGCACGAGCAAACTGATGATCTGCTCGAAGATCGTTCGCAACCGCAACGCCTGCACCATACGACGGCCACGCAAGGCTTCCGACGTCGCTTCGCCGAACGCCGCGTGGCTTCGCCGCCACGCGGCGACGACGAGCGCACGAAAGCCGAACGCACCGCCATCCAAGGGTTCCCAGGCGGCGCGCATCGGCTCGGCGATCACGCGATCGAGCTCTTCCACCGTGGCGTCGTGTCGCAAGAAGTGCATTGCCCCGTATCGAATGAGGTATTCCGATCGAGCGACAGGGGCGATGCTCCCTTCGGAGCAGCTATCGAGAGTCGCCCGAACATGTGCGGTCAAGAGCGCCCGCCCACGGGCGTCGCCCAGGTTGCTCAAGCGCCGCGCGAGCTCTTTCCCGAGAGCTCGATGAAGGAACGCGGCGCCATGCGTTGTAGGACAGAGCCACGGTTCGAGTTTCCGCAACGTGGCAGACACCCGGGTCTCGGCCCGATCGCCGCCCACGATCTGGACCAGCTCTGCCTCTGAGATCGGCCCGCTGGCAGCGCTCAAGACACACACGGTATCGGCGTCGACGTCACCGGGCAACACCGTGGCGGAGCGCTCCGGCGGCATCGCCAGGACGACATCCGACCAGCCATTCAACCAATGAAGGGCCTCACCCCGTCGGGCGGCCGTGACACCGGGGTCGTTGTCCGCAGACACCCACACCCGGACGTTCCCGGGCAGCCCAGCTGACCATCCGATGCGCGACCACACGGCCGGATCGTCGTTCTCGTGGACGCCGTCGAGGACGAGCAGCAACGGCATGTCGGGGTTCTCGTCACCGTCGAGGATCGGTCGGATGTCATCTGCCACGCGCGGAGCGAGCGCGCGCTCGGACGCCTTCCTGGAAGTCAATGCTCCGAGCCGCGCGTGCAGCGCGGCGACCCATATCGAGGGATCCGCCATGCCGCCGTGGACCGAGATCGGGATGAACACCACACGGGCCAGCCCTCGCCGCGTGAGATGAAGACAGAACGCGCCTAGCAAAGAGCTCGCGCCAGAGCGCACAGAAGCCCTGATCAAGGCCCGCCCGCCTGTGGGGAAGTTCGCCCAGAGCGCTTCCAGCGCTGACCACGGGCGCTGCTCCGCCGACGCGGCAGGACGCGGCTCGCCGTGAAGCCAGGCCGCCACCGCCGGAGAGGCCAGAAGGGCCCGCGTGGCCTGCCAGACCCCGTCCGGCGCGCGCTCCAGCCCGCCGAGCAAGCCCGAAATCGCAGCTTCTTCGCCGAGGTCTGCCATCTCTACTTCCTGGTCGGGTCGGTGTTGTCGTCCTCGGGCGGCACGAACTTCGGCTCCGGCGGCGGCGGCGGCTTGTCCGGTCGCCTGTAATTGCCTTGCTCGTCCTGGAATGCGTTCGGATCGCGCGAGTTCTTCTGCTGCGAGCCGTCCGGGTTCAGCTTGGGGACGACGTTGGTCGCGGATGGATTCTCCCGCGCCACGTTCTTCCCCGGATCATTCCTGTCCGGATCGTAGACGCCGTCGGTCTTGTGATCCCACTTCTTCCCATTGTACATGACGCCGCCCTTGGCGTCACCCGTGGTGAGCCCAGCTCTCTTCTTGGCCTCGTCGGACACATCCTTGTTCGGATCAGCATTGATATTCTCCGGATGGATGCCCAGCTCGCGGAAGACCTGCGCGCAGAACGGGCAAGGCTTCTCCGAGGAATTCTTGGGTTTCCCCTTCTTCGAGTGCGCCTCGATCTTCGCGCCGCGACGGTATTCCTCGCGCAGCTCGTTCCGGACTCGGGCGTTCCGCTCGGCCTCGGACATCTTCGCCCACTTCTCGCAATCCTTGCCGTTCGCATCCTTGCCAAGGCGCTGCCGGATGTCCTTGGCCTGCTGGTTCAGCCCGTCGATCTCGGCGCACCTGCCCGCCTTGCTGGACGCGTTCGGCTTGACCTTGCCGTCGGCATCCAGGTTTCGAGGATCGCTGTCGGGCTTGTTGGGGTCCTTGAATTTCTCGCGGGAGTTCGATACCGCGTCCCTCAGCGCCGGGTCGAGGTCGTCGTCGCTCTGGACGGTCGAGCTCTTCCCCTGGATGTCCGGCAGCGGATTGCCGTTCGCGTCCTTCCGCCCCGTGGTGGTCGAGAACATCAACCCCGTGGGGTCCACCATCTTCGTGGGCCGATTCCCTGCATAGGAGAACCCGTTCTGCCCGCCGAGCAGCCCGACTGGGTCGACGCTGATGTACCGTCCTACCGCAGGATCGTAGTAGCGATAACGGTTGTACGCGAGGCCGGTCTCGTCATCGTAGTACTGCCCGAGGAACCGCAGCGGCGTCTCCGTGCGCGCGCCTTCCCGCGGGCGCGCGGCGCCCCACACCGTGCGGTCGAGCTCGCAGGCGACATTCCCGGCGGCGTCGAGCAGGCGTTCCGGTCTGCCGACAGGGTCGTTCAGGTAATAGTACCACTCGGCCGACACCGCGTCGCCTTCGCCGCTCCTGGCGTCCTTCTGCGCCCACGGCGCCGACGTCTCCTCGTCGGTGCAATACGTCCTCTCCTGGGTGACGCGATCGCCCTCCGGGCCCCATTCGCGTTTGATCTCATGAACGAGCGTGTCCCCGTCCCAGATGAACCGCGTCGTGGACAGCGTGGCCATGCGCCCGCCTTCGCCTCGCCTGACCACGCGCTTCTCGAGGCGTCGGGCAAAGGGATCGTAGACATGCTCGATCCGGACGCCATCGGGGCGCACCACCGCGCTCAGGAGACCCGCGCCGTTCCATTCGTAGCTCGTCGTGGCCTCCTGACCGCTCGGAATGACCACGCGGCGCTTGATCAGCCTCCCGTCGCCGTCCCACACGTACGACACGGGGCCGCGCCGGAGAAGCACGTTGCCGCGCCCGTACTCGCGCTCCGGCGCGCCGGGGCCGAGCTCGCGCACGTTCCCCTCCGCGTCGTACCGGAAGCGCTCGCCCTGCCCGTGGACGTCGGTGCGCGCCAGCACCTGCCCGCGCGGATCGTGCTCCCATCGCTCGGCGCCCGAGCGATCGTCGTCGATCGCGGCCACATCGCCCTGCGGCGTGTAGTGAACCGATTGCCGGAGGGTGAGGTCATGGGGGAGCGCCCCGACCCAATCGGGCTGCCCCGCGGCCACCCGAGGGGCTGCGACCCCGCGAGACACGGTGCGCTGGACCATGCGGTCGAGCCCGTCATAGACGACATCCACACGCCCGCCGCCGGGCAGATAGCGAGCGGTCTCTCGCCCGAGCGCGTCGCGGACGACGCCGAGCGCCTCGTTGCCGTCGAGCGTCACCCGCAGCGCGCGGCCGGCGACGTCGCGCACCCAGGTCTGGTGGTGTCCGCGGGAGGTCTTTCGCTCGACGACATTGCCCATCAGGTCATGTTTCGTCTCGACCGAGAACGTCTCGCCGCCGCTCACCTGCCGCTCACACGTCACCCAGCCCAGGAGATTGCGCTCGAAAAAGATGTCGCCTGAGGGGCCGTGCGCCGCGATGATGTAATCCAGCTCGTCGTACTCGAACGTCTCGACGCCGCCGTCGGGGTACTGGTGCTCCACGACGCGACCGACGACATCGTACACGTACCCGGTCTTTTCGCCGAGTCCGTTCTCGAACTGCACGACACGCCCCATGGCGTCGTAACGATAGCGAAGGGTGCGGCCGTCGAAGGTGACCTCCTCCGAGACGAGCCTGGCGGCGTTCAGCCGGATGCGGTGCACCTCTCCGTGGCTGTTGTGCACCTCCACGAGGCGCCCCTCGCGGTTGTATCGATACTTGCTGATCCGCCCGTCGGGCTCTCGCGTCTCGACGATGCGGTTGTACCCCGCATAGCGGTGCGTGGTGGTGTGGCCGTTCGGGTGCCAGATCGACGTGCAGTTTCCGGACGGATCGTACTCGTAGCGCGTCACGCCGCCGTCCGGCGTTCGCTCGGATCGGAGGCGGCCGGCGTCGTCGTAGGCGTAGGTGACCATCGCCCCCGACGCATCGAGCATGCTCTGGCGGCGACCCCAGTAGTCGTACGTGTACTGCGTCACCGCGCCCGTGGGATCGGTCCGCTCGATGAGGTTCCCGTGATCGTCGTACCTGTACAGCGTCTGCCCGCCGTTCGGCGCGACGGTCCGCGTGGTGAGCCCGCGGCGATCGAAGTGCACCTCGAAGGTGGCGCCGATGGCGTCGCGCCACACGAGCCCGCCCGTGAGGCGCCCGGTCTCGATGACGCCCCCGGCAGGGTCGACCGCCCTCCGGATGTGCCCGTCGGCGTCCCGCTCGAACGTGGTCACACGGCCGAGAGCATCCGTGATCCGGAGCTCCCGCCCGCGGGCGTCCCGCTCCCAGCGGGTCGTCGCCCCCGTCGCGTCGGTGAACGACAGCAGGTTTCCCCACGCGTCGTACGTGCGGCTGAAGACGCCGGCGGCCGTGACCGCCTTGTCGACGCTCCCGAAGCCGTTTCCGAAGAAGCGCTCGACCGAGATCGAGTCGGCCGCCTCCACGTAGTTGTGAGGCCCGTACTCGAGCTTCGTGTGAAAGATGCCCTTGGCGGCCGTGATCCCGTCGGCGAGCACCGCCGGGACGTCGGCGGCGAGGCTCTCGTCCTCGCGCCCCGGGAACGCGCCCCAGGTCTCGACGCACCGCGCCTCCCCGTCATAGACGAAGTAGAAGCAAAGGCCCGTCGGGTGCTCCTGGCACGTCAGGAGATGGTCCGTATACGTGTACCTGGTCGCCGCGCCCATCGCGTCCTCGACGAGCACCAGGTCCCCCGCGTCGTCGTAACGATACCGCGCGAACGGGACCAGCTGGCCCCGATGCGCCGCGTTCTTCACCTCGAACGAGGCGATGCGCCCTTCCCTCGTGGAGCGGACCTCGACCCTGCGACCGACCGAGTCGACGATCTGCGCCAGGACACCTTCCTTGTAGAAGAACGAGATGCGGTTGTCGTGAGAGTCGGTCTCCGCCGACAGGAGATACCGGTCTTGCCAGGCGTGCTCGAAGACGAGCCACCGGCCGTCGCCCCGATCGAGCACGAAGCCTGTCTGGCCGCGGACGAGCAGCCACCCGGAAGGGCCCACCGCCGACTCGCCGACGCGCATGGGCGTGAAGTCGACGTACATGCCGTTCCCTGTCCAGAGCCTCGTCCGGCCGCGGTGCACCTCCACCTCCCACGCGTACGAGTGGTACCAGCCGCGCCCGAGCCCGACGTCGCGGTCGCGCGCGGCGCTCGTGTAGCTGCGGGTCAGCGTCAGCGGCAGCGGGCCCGGCAAGTGCACGTCGGTGACGGGGATCGTGAAGACACGCCCTGTCACGATGTCGACAGGGTCTCCCTTGGAGCCTTTGCCGCTCCCCTTCTTGCCATGATGGTTGGGGCACGCCCCGCCGTTCTGGCCGGAGCCGCAGGCGCCTTTGCCGCCCCCGGACGCGTCGTCGCCCCCGTTCTTGCCGTTCGCGCCTTGCTTGTCCTTGCCCGCGCCGCCTCCGCGGCCGCCGGCCCCGCCGCCGTCACCGCCGCCGCCGAGAACGAAGACTCCGGGGTTCATCCCCGGGATGGCCGGGATGTTGGGGACAGGTGCCGTTCGCATCGCTGTTTCGACGCTCCCTGAGTGAAAGCTATGACAGCCGAGCCTTCCAGCGGGCACGCCGCGCGTGCCGTCAATTCAACCGCAAGAGCCTCCCGACGATCCGGAACAGCCCCCGCGACGCGGCGCTGATGCGGCTGCCCACGACCTCGATGTCGCCGTCCTGGCGAATGCGGACCGCGCCTCGGCCGGAGCGGAGCAGCAGCTCCTGCTCCGCCTCGATGGCGACGGTGGTCGCCTTGAGGTGGAGCGTGTGCGGCCGCTGCGTCGTCAGGGCCGCGACGATCAGCGGGGGCTCGCCCTCGCAGAGCTCGACGAGCACGGCGTCGCCGCGGGCGCGGGCGTCGGCGATCACCTCGGGATCGACGTCGGGCGCGATCTGGGCGTCGACGGGCCCCTCCGCGCCACGGACGTGGATCGACGCCTTCCGCCCCGCGATCGAGGCGACGCGCGCTGTCCGCATGGCGGCGCCGAGCGGCTGCGCCGTCCGCGCCGGGAGCGGCGCCGCGGCCGGCTCGGCGAGCACGTCGTCCAGGGTCACGCGCGGCGACTCGGACGCCTCCTCGGCCGTGGCCGCGGCGTCCGGCTCCTCCAGCGAGAGCGACGCAGAAGCCGCCTGCGACCCACCGTCGAACCGAGCCGCCATCAGACCTCCGAGACCTTCTTCGGCAGCTGGATCTTCGGCGCCAGGAGGGTCACGAGCGGGGACGTGATGGTGACGCCGGCGCCGTCGATCACCACCTCGCTGGCGCCGCACTTGAAGACGATGGCGCCCTTCGCCTCCACCTTGTGGAAGGCCCCGATGAACGTCGCGGGCCCGACGGCCTGCACCACGTGTGACCCCTTGAGCTTGTCGACGATCGCGCCGCCCACCATCGCGGTGCGCGAGCCGGTGACCGTCTCGCTCTCGCCGCCGTTGCTGAGGACGACCAGGCCCGTCGCCTTCTCGCTCTTCGAGCCCGTGACGCTCTCCGCGTAGCTGCCGAACGCCACCTGCACGGTCGCGGCGCCGACGTCGATCGTCTTCTTGCCCGTCACGTTGTTGTCGATGTCCTGGATCGCGCCCAGGACCTTCATCGAGCCCACGTCCTCCTTGTGGGTGCCCGTGACCTTGGCGGTCGTGTGCCCGGGCCCCTTCTCGCGGTCGGTCGCGTCGACGCCATCGACGGCGCCGTCCGGCCCGCCGACGTTGGCCGTCGACCCGCCGCCGCCGCCGCCCCCGTCCATGCCGAGGGCCGAGGCGAGCGCCTCCGGCTTCACGAAGACCTTCCCGGCGAGGCTGCTCTGCGCCACGTTCGAGGCGATCGAGGCGAACATGTTGGGCGCCGCGGCGCCCGGCGCGCCGACGGCGGCGCCGCCCCCGCCCCCGCCGCCGCCCATCGAGGCCGCGAGCTGGCTCGCGCCGGGGATGCCCGACGCGCCCGCGATCATCCCGGGCATGCGGCTCATGTCGCCGCCGGCGACGGCCTGCATCGCGCCCGCGACGCCCGCCGCCTTCTGGGTCAGGCCGTTGATCGGCGCCATCACCTGGTTGATGGCGCCGTCGACCTGCCCCTGGACCGCCGCGATCGCGTTGTTGGCCATCACGCTCGCGAACTGCACCGCCGCCTGCGCCGCGAGCGCGAGCATCGCCTCGAGGGGGTTGCCGTCCATCTCGAACTGGTTCCCGCCCACCGTGGTCGTCGCGTTGCCCTTCGCCGTAAGCGCCGACACCGCGTTCACCTCGACGTTGCGGTTGCCTCCGACACTGATCGTCTGGTTCGCGCCCACCGTGTTCTGCGAGCCCTTCGTGATCTTCGTCGTCTGGTTGCCGCCGACCTCGAGCGACGCGTTGTTCCCGACGACCGACGTCTCGTTGTTGCCGATGTTCCTCTTCGCGTTGTTCGCCGCGACCGTCTTCATGTCGCGCTGGGCGTGCACCATGATCTCCTCGGAGCCCGCCTTGTCCTCGAAGCGGATCTCGTTGGCTCCGCCGCCGCCCGGCGTGCTCGACGTCTGGATCGCCGTGCGGGTCTTGCCCTCCGGCAGCGCGTACGGCGGCATATAGACGCCGTTGTAGAGGCGCCCTGTCACGATCGGCCGATCGGGGTTGCCCTCGAGGAATTCGACGATCACCTCCCAGCCGATGCGCGGGAGCATCATCGAGCCGGAGGTCTGGAGCTGCGCGACCCGCATCCAGCACGAGGCCTTGTCGTCGATCACGTCGCTGCGATCCCAGTGGAATTTCACCTTGCAGCGACCGAACTCGTCGGTATGGATCGCCTCGGTCTGCGAGCCTGCGGGCGCCACAACCGTCGCGGTCTGCGGCCCCTCGATGAGCGGGATCGGCGTGATGCGCCGCGGCCTGTACTTCACGGAGGCCGGCACGAGGCGCGCCCGCGCCCTGGAGCGCGGCGTCGCGCGCTCGCTGCCGCCGTGCGCGTCGCCCTCCTCGTGGACGTAGGTGTGCTTCACCGCGAAGAGGAAGTACTCGCCGTCGAGCTCGCCGGAGTCCGTGATCGTGAGCTTCTGGCCGACCGCGAGGCGCGAGCACACGGTGTCGATCTCGATGGTGTGCCGCTCGACCTGCTCCTCCTCCAGCCGGATCTGCGCGAGGCGCTGCCCCTCGCTCGGCTCGAAGTAGCCGCCCGGGTAGTCGTAGCGCTCCAGCGCGTCGTTCTCGCCCGATGCCGCGGTCGCCGTGAGGTCGAGCTTCGGCCGCTTGAAGTCGAAATCGCGGAGGACGAACTTGCCGGAGCGCACACGCTCGAGCTCGCGGATCGAGTAGATGGCGTCGCGCTCGTCGGCCGCGCTGAGCCCGGTGCGCCGGCGGAACGGCAGCGCGGGGTCGCCCGCGATCGGCCCGGCGACGGTGCTGTCGTCGTCGAAGACGAGGAGCTCGCCGTCGGCGTCCACCTCGACGAAGCTGTAGACGCCCTCGTGCTCCATGAGCCGCGAGATGAACGCGAGCGCGCTCTCCTGGTACTGCACGCAGTACTCGCGCTTCGGACAGTCGCCGCTCAGCCGCCACGCGACGCGGGTGATCCCGTGATCCTCGAGGACCTTCGCCACGATCTCCTTGGCGCTCATGTCCTGGAAGATCCGCGAGTCGACGCTGCGCGCGAGGAGCGCGAGCGAGGAGACGACGCGGACGGCGTAGCGGACGCCCAGCAGCCCCTCGATGCCGAGCTCTGTGGAGCCGATCGACGTCGCGGCCTCCACCGTGCCCGCGATGACGCGCGGCGCCTCCCCGGGCGCGCCGAAGGAGAGCGCCGCGGGCTTGCCGATCATCGCATCGAGCTCCTGGTACGAGTGGAGGTACACCTCGACGTCGAGGACGAGCGGCCTGCCGGCCTCGTGGATCGCCTCGAAGCGGAGCACCCGCGCCGCGGGGACCTCGTCGATCGTGAAGTGCGCAATCGTCTCGCGTGCCACGTTCCCCTCCTCCTCAGTTGTCGAGCACCAGCGCGGCGGTGTCGGAGACGTCGCCGTCGAGCTTCGCGGACACGCCGATGATCGCGACGCTCGCGGGCGTCAGCGAGAGGATCGACGCGCCCATGACCAGCGTGAGCGCGCCGGTCGCCTCGAAGACGGCGTTGTTCGCCTTGACGAGCTGCGCGCCCCCCGCGAGCTCGGTGTACGTGCCGAGCGAGCTCTCCACGCGGTTCCCGTTCGCCACGTTGACGATCGCGCCGCCGACCTTCACGTTCATCGATCCGCCGACCTGGACGCCGCGGCCCGACTTGACCGCGATCACCTTCGCGCCGGTGGCCGTCTCGCTCCGGTCGCCCTGGACCGTCACGGAGCGGTGCCCCAGCGCGAGCTCGACGAGCGCCGCGCCGACCTCGTGGTTGAAGCCGGCCAGGGTCTGATCCGTGACCGAGCCGACCACGAGATCGATCTGGTTGCCGGACACCGTGAGCGAGCTGTTGCCGGTGACGTCGCGCTTGTGATCCCCGCCGATCTTCATGTCGCGGTTCCCGCCGATCGAGAGCGAGTGATCGCCGCTTATGTCGTCGACGTGGAAGGTCTCGATCTTCATCGACTGGTTGCCGGAGACCGAGAGCGTCTGGTTCGACCCGACGCTGGTCGTCATGCTGTTCGTCACGTTCGTCGTCTGGTCGGCGCCGATCTTCTTCTTGTGGTTGTTGCCGATCGACTCGGTCGCGTTGTTCTTCACCTCGGTGGACATGTCCTTCGAGGCGTTGATGAACATCTCCTCGCCGCCCTTCGCGTCCGACATCCGGAGCTCGTTGGTGCTGCCCCCGCCCGGCGTCGTCACGGTCTGGAGGGAGCTCTTCCCTGCCTCCTTCGGGAGCGCGTAGGGCGGCGGCGTGAGCGCGTTGTACATGCGGCCCATCACGAACGGCCGGTCCGCGTCGCCCTCGACGTGGCGCACGGTGACCTCCCACCCGACGCGCGGCAGCAGCATGGATCCGCCCGTCGGCACCTGGCTCGTGCGGATCCAGCGGCTCGATGTGTCGTCCTTCTTTCCGGAGCGATCCCAGTGGAAGGCGACCTTCACGTGCCCGCCCGCGTCGGTGTGGATCTCCTGCCCCGAGGGCCCGGTGGTCATCGCGGTCTGCGCGCCCGGGATCACCTGCTCGCGGGCGCGCCGCGGGGGCCGGTAGCGCGTGGTCCCGGTCGGCACGCCCCAGAACTCGCAGATCGACTGGAGGTCGCGCGCGCCGTCCTCCGCGCCCGCGCGGCCGGAGAGCTCGAAGTTCCGCGGCCGGCTGCCGGCGATGCGCGCGCGGACCACGAGGTACTCCTGGTTGAGCGGGTCGTACGGGTGGCCGTCCACCGAGAAGCGCCGGCCCGGGAGCAGCGCGAGCGAGCCGCTCTCGCCGCGCACGACGTCGCGCTCCGCCTGCACCGAGTCGAGCAGCACCTTGGCGAGCCGCTCCGCGACGCCCGCGTCGGCGGTGCGCGCCGGGTGCTCGTAGATCTCGAGCACGTGCTCCCCGGGATCGCTCCCCTCGGCCGACGCCTCCGGCTTCGTCGAGGGCTTCTCCGGGTCGTAGTCGCGGACGAACACCTTGTCGCTCCGCACGGAGACCTCCCGCGAGAGGCGGACGACGCGATCCGCGAAGCCCTCGGCGCCGAAGTCCTGGAAGAACGGCAGCGACGTCGCGCCCTCGATGTCGTCGAGGCCGGTCGGCGAGTCGCCGAAGACGATGACGTCCTCTTCATCTCTCATGTGGATCGCGAAGTAGATCCCCTCCTCGGCGAGGAGGCGGTGCACGAAATCGAGGTCACGCTCCCGGTACTGGACCGTGTAGACCCGCGTCGGGTGGGGCTCGGTCACGCGCCAGTCCTGCTGGCCCGCGGGCACGCCCGCGCCCTCGAGGACCTCCTTCACGATGTCGACCGCGCTCTTGTCCTGGAAGATCCGGCAGTCGGAGCGCTGCCCGAGGTTCCAGAGCGCCGGCGCGACCTCGATCCGCAGCGTGGGCACGTCGTCGGGATCGGGCACGAGCTCGGCGAGGACGATCGTCCCGGCGAAAGAGCGCGTCTGCGTGTCGTCGCTGCGCGACAGCGTGAACACCGCGCGCTTGCCGAGGACCTCCTTCGGCCTCGGCAGCGCCGCCTCGTCGTCGAGCAGCTCGCACTCGAGGCGGGTGAGCTCCGAGAGCTGCTCCGTGAGCTCGAAGCGCAGCACCCGGTAGATCTTGCCCTCCACGCTGAGGGAGGGGATCGCGAGGACATGATGATCAGCCACTCTTCACCTCTCTCTTCACGTCACTAGCGCCCATGGGCCCTCACGATCCGAGCTTCATCGACGCGCCCATCTTGACCACCAGCGCGCCCTTGACCGCGATCTTCGACCCCTTGATCACGACGGGTCCGCCGCCGAGCTTGAGCTCGCTGCCGCCGCCCTTGAAGACGCCGACGGCGCCGAGGAGGGTGATGAGCGGCGCCTGCACCACGAGATCACCGTCCAGCTTCTGGTAATGGAGGCCGCCGACCATGTTGGTGACGCCGAGCGCCACGTGGGAGAGCGAGCCCTTCGTGAGGTGGAGCTCCGCCGCCAGCGAGGTCTGGTCCTTGTTGGCCGTGATCTGCTCGCCGTGGCTGCCGTTGATGATCTGCGCCTTCACGGCGCCCACCGTCTCCGTCATCCCGCCGAGGACGTTGTCGTTGATCGAGCCGAGGCTGCCGGAGAGCTGCAGCGCGCCGACCTTGCGGCTCATGTCCCCGGTGATGGAGTGCCTGACGCCGTTCGAGATCGTGATCTGGTTCCCGCTCACCGTGTAGGAGCGGTTGCCGGTGACCTTCTCGACGTGGTTGCTGATCGCGTTGGTCGTGTCGTTGCCGCCGATCGAGATGCTCTGGTTGCCGGTGATCTTGTGCGAGAGCACCGCGCCGACGTCGAGCGATTGATTGCCAGCGATGGAGGTCGAGTCGTCGACCTTGACCGAGCGGGAGCCGTTCACGCTGATGTGCTGCTCCTCATTGACCGTCACCTCCTCGACCTTGTCGTTCTTGATGGTGACGTTCAGGTCCTTCTGGGCGTGCATGCCGAACCCCTGGCTCCCCGCGGTGTCGGACATGCCGATCTGGTTGTGGCCGCCCGCGCCGGGCGACGACATGCTCTTCAGCGTGCCGGACGCCTTGGCGGCGGGGAGCGCGTCGGGCGGCGTCTTCTCCGCGTTGTACGTGCGCCCGAGCACGAGCGGCCGGTCCGGGTCGCCGTCGAGGAACGCGACCGAGACCTCCCAGCCGACGCGGGGGAGGATCATCGAGCCGCCCATCGCGATCTGCGAGACGCGCAGCCAGCAGCTCGAGGTGTGGTCCTGCTGGCCCTGCCGGTCCCAGAAGAAGCGGACCTTGATGCGGCCGTACTTGTCGACGTGGATCGCCTGCTCCTGGGTGCTCGACCCGGTGACGACCGCCGTCTGGATGCCGCGGATGCGCGGCCGCCGCGCGCGGCGCTCGGCCGCGAAGGGCGCGCCCTTGGGGACGCCGCGGAAGTGGTTCTCGACGTCGTAGTTCGTCGCGCCGCCGGTGAGCGTCTGGTTGCCGCGCGAGACGAGGTGGGTGACCACGAACTCGCCGTTCAGGCACGGCTCCGCGGCGCCCTCGACGGCGAACGGCTCGCCCACCTTGAGCCCGGCCGCGCGGCTCTCGCCCTCGCACACGTCGGCGTCGGCGGAGAGCTCGCGCACGCGGGCCTCGGCGCGGCGGGCGCCCACGCTCCCCTTCGTGAAGCCGGCGGGGTACTCGAAGTAGGGCAGCGCGATGGCCTCCTTGCGGGGCAGCGCGGACTCCGGCTTCACGTCGGGCTTCTCGAAATCGTGGTCCCGGAGGTGGACGAGGCTCGTGCGCAGCGCGCGCGTCCTCGTGAACTTCGAGAGCGGCAGGCTCCCGGGCAGGCCGCCCTGCGCCATGCGGAAGCTCACCGGCAGCCCCTCCTCCACCTCGAAGGCGGCGGGGTCGTCGGTGATGATCATCGTGTGCCCGGCGGCCTCGTGCCGGAAGTAGTAGAAGAGGCCGTTGTCCTCGAGGAGCCGCGAGACGAAGTTGAGGTGTGACTCGCGGTACTGGACGATGAACTCGCGCGGCTCGTACTCCTTCGCGATCCGCCACTCGACCTTGTCGCCGAAGCCGGCGTCCTCGAAGACCGACTGCGCGACCTGGACGATGGTCTTCTCCTGGAAGATGCGGCACCCCTCGCGGTGCGCGAGCGCGGCCAGCGCGGGCCGCAGGCGGACGTCGAACTGGCGGCTCTCGCCCGCGATGTGCGCGAAGCCGGCGCGGTCGACGATGCCGTCGTACAGGCGCTCCTGGCCCGACGTGTCGACGACGCGCAGGCAGAGGCGGCTGCGCAGGCAGTCCTCGACCCGGAACGAGGCGTCCAGCGTCGCGAAGCGCACCTCGACCGTGTAGGGGGTGGAGATCGCCTCGACGGCCTCGAAGCGGGTCACGGCGACGTCCGCGGGGAGCTTGTCGCCCTCCAGGGAGAAGGTGGCGAAGGTAGCGGCCATTGGGGGCATGGTAGGCGATCGGCGGACGGCGCCAAGCCCCGGCGCCGGAACCCGACGCGGGGCCGACGCGGTGGGGGCTGCGTGGGGGCCGGATCGTGCGGACCTCGGGGCGGCGCGCGCACGGGCCGCTCCTTCCGAAGCGACCTTCACGCTTGCGCAAGCTATGCGCTGACCGTCAATCGCGGGTGCGGTAGCGGGCGAGATCTTCGGCCGTAGCCTCGCCGGTGTAGAAGCCGTTCGTGACCCACACCGCGCGCAGCCCCGACTCCTTGACGAGCGCGCGGAAGAGCGGCACGTCGCTGGTGCTCGGCGCGGGCACGCCGAGGGCGGGCTTGCCGTTAAGAGTACGCACGGTGTGGTTGTGGAGGACGACCCAATACTCCCAGCCGGCGGCCACGTCGCGGCGGACCTCGTCGAAGCCATAGAACGCCTTGGGCGGAAACATCGAGTCGCTCGCCCCGAGGTAAATCTTGAGCTGGGGCCGGCCGCCGACCTCGCGGCGCAGGATCGACGCGATGAACTCGGTGGGCTGAGTGAGCTCCGAATAGCGCGCGTCCTGGGCCGCGAACAGGGCTGCTTCGAGGCAGCGGATAGGCCGGACGCGACCGGCGTCGCCGTACATCAGCGCGGCGTTCTCGTCCTCGCGGCGCCATAGCTCGCGCTCGGCGTCGTCGCGCGGCTGGGGTGGATCGGCGACCGGACGCTCGAGGTCGCCGCCGGCCGCCGCGATCGCCTTACGATACGCCAGGTACCCGGGCGCGCTCGGCAACACCTCCTGGAACAGCACCGGAGCGGCCGGCGCCTCCCATACCTGCAACACCGCGTTGCCCTCGCGATGCACCACCGTCGGCGCGCCCGGCAGCACGCACCTCGGGGGCGGTGCCTCGGCGGCGCCCGCGACGGCGGCGGGCGAGGGCAGCTGGGGGCCTCCGCAGGCGGCGAGGAGGAGCAGCTGCAAGAGCGTACATCGCGGGCTCACGGCCGGGATCGTGACACGGAAGGGGGCCGCGCGCGCGGCGATCCGAGTTTGTGTCAAGGTGATCTCTTCGTCGAACGCTTCGCCTTCAATGGCGCCGTCTCACTGGAAAAGCGACGCTACTATCAACAACCGATCATGCATCGAAGGGGCCGCCTACACTCCACAGCCTGCGGGCGCGCCGAAGCCGTGCCCTCGATCGATGCGTCCATATGAACCCCTGTGGCCGGGCATCGAACACGACTTCAGCCGTGTGCTCCTGCGCCGGCGCGGGCGGAGAGTGAACCGGTATCCAGGAGCGCCGATCACTCGATGAGGATCGGCCGCGCCGGGACCACCGCGCGCGGCAGCTCCTCCTGCGCCACCCGGGCCTGCGCCTCGGGCGCCGTCACCTTCCCGGCGAGGGCGAAGCGCACCGGGATCTCCACGAGCGTCGCGAGCCGACTCGCCTCGACAGAAGCCCGCAGCGCGAGGACGCCGTTCACCTGCCGCACGCCCCCGAGCGGCTCGGCCAGCGACACCCCTGGCGGAAGCGGGATGCGCACGTCGATCTCGACCGGGCGGCCCAGCGTGTGGCGCAGCGAGATCCCGAGCTTGCCCGTCGTTCCCGCGCGCGGGCGCTTCGGCCAGGAGATCTCCACCTGCACGGGGCTCGCCGCGGCGGCCGGCGGCCGGCTCCAGCGCCGGAGCGCCGGGCGCTCCAGGCGCGCCACGACCGCGGGCCCCGCTGCCTCGACCGTCACCTCCGTCGCGCCCGCGTCGAGCGGCACCACGAGCCGCCCCGACGGCCCGACCTCCACGTCACGGCGCGCGCCTCCCGACGTCACCGTGACGCGCGCCACCCCGCGGCCCTCGCCCCCGTGGGCCAGGAGCGCGCGCACCACCGCGCGCGTGCTGGCCGGCGCGCCGTAGCCGCCGCGCACGTCGCGCTGCACGCCCACCCAGCCGAGGAGCCTCGCGGGCGGCGCCGCGCTCCGACCGAGCCCGGCAGCGCGGAGGAGCGCCGCGTAGACCACCGCGCGCGCGCTCCGATCCTCGGCCTGACCCGGCGGCAAGGTGATGCCGCCGGTCGGGAGCAGCGCCACCCAGGCGCGCAGCCGGTCCGCGACGTTCGCGGCCAGCGCTGCCCGGTGCGGCCGCTCCGCGAGCGCGAGCAGGACCCGGGCGAGCGCCACGCGATCGCCGCTCTGGATCACGTCGTCCAGCGTCCTCGTGACGAACGCGTCCCAGCACGCGTTCACCGCGCCCCCCGCCGGCGAGGGCTCGACCTCGAGCGCGTCGAGCGCTGCCGCAGGGTGCAGGGGCTCTCGCGGGCAGCGCGCGTCGATCTTCGGCAGCTCCTCCGCCGCGGACGCGGGCGCGAAGGTGCGCGCCCGGAGCGCCGGAGGCCAGAAGGCCAGGTCCTTCTTGCTCTCCTTGTACGCGAGCAGCCGGCCCACGGCGCGGCGGCCGATGTCCTCCGCGCGCGCGGCGATCGGCGCGCCCTCACCCCCGCGCGCCGCGGCCCAGCGGCGCACGAGCGCCGCGACCTCCACCGCGTCCGCCATCGCCCCGGCAGACGAGAGCCGGTCGGGATCCATCGCCTCGAGCGCCGCGGTGAGCGCGCCCGCGAGGCCGCGCTCGACGACGAGCCGCGGGCGGCCGGTGGGCTGGTAGCGCTGCGCGTCCGCCGCGACGCTCAGCGTGGCCGTGGCGCCGCCCTCGACGATCTGGGCGATGTTCAGATCGGTGGGCTCGCCCGCGGGGCGCACCTCCCACGCGTGCACGAGCGTGTCGCCCGGGGTCCCCTGCGCCTTCAGGGCGACCGCGAGCTCCGCCCGCCCCGCGCGCAGCGCCCGCACGCGCGCGCGGACCGGCGCCGCGCCCCCCGCGGGCACGTCGACCGCCACCGCCCGGCGCCGCGGGTCGGCGAGGGCAGCCACGCCGCGCGCCGTGAGCTCCACGTTCGCGCGGAGCGGCCTCGGCGAGCGGTTCCGGACCGAGATCTCCACGTCGACCTCGTCGCCCTCGACCCACGCGGCGCCCGCCTCCACGCGCGCCGAGAGCGGCTGCGCCGTGGGCACGTCGAGCGTGGCCGTGGCCGGCGTGGCGCCGTCCGGCACGCCCACGAAGACGAGCCGGAAGGTCGTCTCGACGTCGCCGAGCGGGACGCGCATCCGCAGCCGGCCATCCTTGTCGGTGCGCTGGGGCGGCGACCAGAAGAACACGCCCCGCGGCGCGCCGCTCGACGTGCGGTGGGCGCCGCCCAGCCGGCCGTGGCCTGAACCGAACCCGACGCCGGAGCCCGTACCCCCGCCGCCGGTGCCGATGCCGCTCAGGCCGAGCCCCTCGCCAAGCGACGTGCCCGTGAGCTCCTCCAGGAGGCTCTCCCACGCCGACACCGTGGCGTCGCCGACCTCCATGTCGAACTTCGCGTCGACGAGGCGATCCTCGCCGACCGCCCTGGCGTACGGCGTGCCCGAGCGCAGCACGCGCTCGAACGGATCGCGCACGTCGTCGCCCGTGCCGATCCGGCCGTCGGGCCCGGGCGCCTGCAGGGCGAAGCCGCGCCGCACCGTGAGGAACGGCGCGGGCGGCGCCGTCGTCGGGGTGAACTGGATCGTGCCGCCCCAGGGATCGAGCAGGAGCGACTCCTCGAGCTGCGCGTCGCGCACCAGGCGGCGGAGCAGCGCGTTCGGATCGCGGAGCGCCGGCTCGTCGGGGTCGAGCAGCCGCTCGCGCCGGAACGCGCGCGCCGCCGCGAGGATGCGGAAGAGCTTGAGGCGGGTGACGCGGCGAGCGACGTGATCGAACGTGACCTGCGGGTCCACCGCCAGGAGGTCCGCGAGCGAGAGCGGCTCGCCGCCGGGCGTCTCGGGGGGCGCATCCATGGCGGCCGTGACCAGGGTCATCAGCTCGGGGTTCCATGCATAGGCGCCGCCCGGCCCGCGGCGGCGCACGTCGCGCAGCCGCTCCGGGTCGCTTGTGGCCTCGAAGACCGCCCCCTCGAGCGAGCGAAGCACCTGGCCGAACGCCTCGTCGAGCGCCGCCCGCGCGGAGCCGGCCGGATCGTTCGCCGGCGCGATCGCCTCGCGCGCCCGCGCGCCGAGCTCCGCGCGCCGGAGCGGATCGAGCGCGGGATCGCCCTCCAGGAAAGCGCCGCAGCGCTCGGGCTCGACCATGCCCTGGCAGAGCCGCGCGCGCGTGTCGAGCGCCGCGAGCCCGCCGACGCTGCCCCCGCCGTGCAGATCCACGACGACGGCCGCGACGGTCCCGGGCAGGCCGCGGCTGCCCCCGTCGGTGAGCGCGAGGTCCACGTCGACGGCGCCGCGCGGGGCCGCGCGGCCGCCGGTCATGCGGGCCTCGAGCCGAGGGAGGACGCGCGGCGTGACGAGCACCGCGCCGCCCGCCTGCCGCGCGGCGGCGCCCGGCCGAGGAGCGGCGGCGCTGAGCGTCCAGACGCCGGCCGCGCCCTCGGGCAGGCCGAGCGCGCCGCCCTCCGGGCCTCCGGCGATCCAGGCGCTCGCCGCGCGGGCCGCGTTGTCCGCCTGGACGATCACGCTCCAGCCGGCGCCGTCCGCTGCCCTGCCGCCGTCCCCTGCCCTGCCGCCCGCCGACCGCCGGCCGGCGCGGGCGTCCGCGCCGCTGGCGTCGATCACGCGGAGCGGGAGCGCGTCGCCGGCGCGGGCGAGGAGCCGCTCGGGCCGGAGCAGCGCCGAGGCGTCGCGATCGACGGAGACGCACAGCGCGAACGGCTCGCGCCGCGACGCGAGCGCCGGGAGCTCGCCAGCTGGCCGCACGCGCACCGCCGCCGCGACGCCGCCGGCGCACGGCCCGACGTTGCGGAAGGCCCCGAGCTCGACGGGCGCCTCCCAGGTCACCTCGGCCTCGCCGTACGCGTCGGTGGTCACGGCGGCCTGGAGCCCGTCGCCCTCGACGGTGAAGGTGCCCTGCACCGGCTTCCGCCGCGCATCGCGGACGCGCAGGAGCATGCGCTGAGCGACGCCCGGAACGATCGCGCCCGCCTCCGGGAGCAGCGTCGCCTCCGAGGTGGGGCTCTCCACGGAGACGGTGGCCTCGCGCTCGAGCTCGTGCCCCTCGAACGTCGCACGCGCGACGACGCGCAGCGTGGTCCCTGCGCCCTGCACCACGGTGGTGGGCGCCACCGCCGCGCCGCGGACCTCGCCGGCCGCGTCGGTGCGCGCGGGCGTCGTGAGCTTCTCCCACGCGGCCCTGTCCTCGGGCGGGCTCGTGCCCTTCGGCCCGGTCCAGATCCGCACCGGCAGCCCGGCCACGGGCTGGCCGGCGCCATCGCGGATCCGGATCACGTAGCTTGCGCGATCGCCGGCGCGCAGATCCTGCTCGGACCACTCGGCCAGCATCTGCGGGGCGCCGGGCGTCTCTTCGCGCGGCGAGAGGGAGATCTCCGCGGCGTTCGACGAGGCCCCCGCCGCGCCCCGCGCGCGGGCGCGGAGGATCCAGCGCCAGTCGGGCTCGTCGATCCACGGGACGGGCACGCGTGTCATCGCAACGCCGGCCGCGTCGGTCGTGACCACGGCCGTGTGCCGCGCGACGCCGCCCTCGAGCAGGCTGACCTCCACGGGGACCCGCGGGGCCGGCTGCCCCGAGGCCTGGCTCTGCACGGTGATCCACGCCGACATCGCGCTGCCCGGCACCACGCGCGTGTCAGGAACGTGCAGGTCGACCTGGAGCGGCGCCAGTCGCTGCACGGTGAGCGTCCGGGTCCGCTGCCGGTCGCCTGCGCGCACGCCGAGCAGCAGCCGGAGCTCGCGCTCGGGCCCCTCCGGGATCGGGACGTCGAGGTGAGCGCGCCCCTTCGCGTCGGTGGTGACCCGCACGGGCGGCGGGACGGCGCTGACCTTGCCGAGGTGCTCGGGATCCCAGGTCGCCTCCACGGTGACCGCCTCGAGCGGCCGGAGCGTGACCGCGGTGGGGAAGCCGAGCGCGAGGACCTGCACCGGCAGGGTGGCGCCGGGCGCGCCGCGGTCGGGCGCGTGAACGAAGAGGTCGAGGCCGCGGGCAACCGCGTCGCGGCCGTCCGTGGCCGCGTCGGAGGTCGCGGCGGCGCCGAGGACGGCGACGAGGAGGAGGCCGGCGAGCGGAAGGGAAGGCCTGGGCATGGTGCCTTTCGACATCGCCAAGGGGAGCAGGTTCCTGCGCTGCATGGCCGCCCGGGGGGGCCGGCGCGGCGCGCGATCGGGCCGACTCGCCATCTGGCGACGGGCTCCGGGGAGGGTGTCGACCTCCTCCGGGCTGAATTTCAATTTTCCGGGGAGGGTGTCGACAGGTAGCGGGGGAATTACCCCACTTGCCTTGAATTGATCCCACTTTTGTGGGCGCAAACGACCCCACTATTTGCGGTCGGGTCGGTGAGCGGATCCCCGAGCAACGACAACTACTCTCATACAGGGGGCTTTCGTGCTCTCGCGGCGAGCCGCGCGAACGCTGCGCGGCGTCGTTCCGCGCCTCATGCCTGTGCTAAGCAAGAGGCATGAACGCATCGACCATCGCGCTCGTGCTCCTGCTCGTCGCCTTCACGCCCGGGTGCCGCGATGAACCCAAGGGAGTGTCCTACGGTCCGCCGTGCACGAAAGAGCTGGCGCAAACCCTCCAGTGGTGCGCCCCCGGAAAGGATCTGTCGCCCTGCGAACACGTGCCGGCAGAGCAGGGAGAAGCCTGCCAGGGTGGGTGTGTCCTGCAGATGTGCGGGGATACCGCCCCGGAATCGATAAACAGCCAGGCGCGCTCCACGTCGTGCTCCGATCCTCGCGGTCCCCTCTACTGGCGGAACTTCTTCGCAGCTGTAAACGCGTGCGAGAAGCAACACGGTCGAGCTCAACCTGCCAGGGGGAACTGCACAACAGCGGAGGTCGAAACGCAATGCGCCGAGCTCGCTGGTACCCATTGGGCGGACAGCTGGCCCGGTCGCTACCGGTAGGCATGGTGTCGACTTATCGTGCCGACAACCTACGGCGGCATCTCAATACTCCGAGGCGGCGTCGACAGGTGGCGGGCGAATTTTCCGCGCCGGAATGATGGAACCGCCATATCGCTATAAGACGCAAAGAAATCCTCTAAGATCTTGGCGTCTTATGGCGACTTGGCGGTTCAAATGACCCCACCTTCAGCCGAAGTACTCCACCACCGCCGCATCCCTCGTGGGCGCCACAGTTCGGCGCTCGTCCCGTTCGGCGGCTGCACCCGGACCTGGTCCGGCGTGCTGCGCCGTCACCCCGGCGCCACGATTACCATCGCCGCGCGCTCCCCGCCGTCGCTCCCGGCGAGGGAGACCGCACACGGGTGCGGCGCGAAGCCCCGCGCGAACGCCTCCGACGCGATCGCGAGGTGCAGCGGCATCGCCGCGGCGCCGAGCGCGCCGATCCGCTGGGCCGGGCACTCCAGCTGCTGCGGATCGCAGAAGAGCTGCTGCGTGCGCACCGACGCCGCCTGGAGCTCGAAATGGCGGAAGGTCTCGAAGGTGATATCGGTCAGCATCCAGCCGGCGCGCAGCCCGCGCTCGGCGAGCGGCGCCAGCGCAGCGCGAAGCGCGGCGGTGAGGCCCGTGGCCTGGAACGCGGACTCGTCGTTGTCCGGGCGTGCTCGCTCGTGCGCGGTGGCGACGCCGACGATCTGCCCGAGCTCGCGGAGGAGCGCGCGCCGCGCGACGTCGGGGCGCATGAGGACCACGAAGGCCGCGCACTCGCCGGGGACGAGGGCGTCCAGGTTGTCCGGCCGGAAGAGCCGGCCCGCGGCGTCGAGCGCGGCGATGCGCGCCGGGTCGTAGTCGGTGTGCACGCCGCCGAGCAGCGCCGCGTCGATCGCGCCTCGCGCGAGCGCGTCGCACAGCTCCGGCAGCAAGTACCCCGGCGCGGCGGGCCCTCGCGTCGAGACCTTCACCGCGATCTCCGGCGCGCACCCGTACGCTTGCGCCCGCGCGGCGAGCTCGGCGGCGACCCGCTGCGCCGGGGCCTCGCCGCCAGGCGGCCGCTGCCCGAGGTGCTCGTCGAGGCACAGGCCCATCTGCATGCGCAGCCCCCGCGCCGCGGGGCCGAGCTTCTCGAGCGCCTCGCCGAGCGCGCGCTCCGCGAGCAGGACGGCGCGCGCCGCGCCCGTGACGCGCGGATCGAGCGTGGGCAGGAAGCACATCGTGACGGGCTCGCCCTGCCCGTCCACGAGCGGCGACTCGCGCATCGCCGCGGCCGAGGCGCGGTACGAGAAGGCGGTGTCGATCGAGCGCAGCCCGACGGGCGTGACCGCGCCCGCGGCCACCATGGCGGCGAGGGGCCTCACGCTCGCCCCCGCTCGCGCACGATCACGCGCGCGTCCTTCATCCGCCGGGGCGCCTTGACGTGCGCGCGCCAGACCATCTCGACGGCCACCGGCTTCTGCGGGCCGGTGGCGTAGAGGTCGACGAGCACTGTGTCGAGGTGGGGCGCGAAGGCGACCGGCGCGCGGTCCTTCACGTGGAACTCGATCTCGACCTGCACCTTCGGGAGCTCGAAGCTGAGCGCCCCCTCGGGCGTGAGGTTGAGCGCCCGCACCGGCTCGCCGCCCGCGAGCGGCGGATCCGCGATGAGGCCCGGCGAGGCGCAGAGGTTGAAGCGGTGGTCGAAGTCCTCGGGAAGGAGCGGCGCGCGGTTCTCCCGCCACGCGGCGTCGTACGTCCCGGCGTACGCGCGGCGCGGCTCCCAGTGCCGGCCGACGACCCCGATCCCGGCGGGCGGCGGCCCGGTCTTCGCGGTCCGGATCGGGTACGAGGGATCCTCGATGGCCGGCGCCGGCTGGTGGGTGAGCGAGGCCGGCGCGCGCGTGACGCCCGTGCCGATCGGGTTGCGCGGCTCCTCGAGCGGCGCCGCGGGATCGTCGTCGTCCCGCCCGCCCCAGGCGTGATCGTAGCGCATGTCGATCTGCTCGATGGGCGAAGGCGCGGTGAGGGCGGCGCCCTTGTCCACCCAGAGCCGCTTGCCGAACACGACGAGCGATTTCTTGAGCGGGCCCACCTCGACGCGCACGTCGAAGGACGGCACCGCCTTGCCGTTCGGCGCGTACGCCGTGGCCACGAAGATCACGTCGGTCGCCGGCTTGAACAGGCAGACGTCGGCGGGGTACGCGACGCTCTCGGGCTTCTTCTCCTCCCAGGGCAGGTCGGCGAGGCGGACCCCGCGCGTGCGCTCGGGGGGCGCGAGCTCGAGGCTGCCGTCGCCCTGGAGCTCGAAGCTCGCCTTGACGATCGTGACCAGCTGCTCGCCGTCCCTGTCGACGAGCAGCTGTGGGTGCGCGGCGAAGTCCGTCTTGTTGTCGAGCGGGGGCTGGCTCATCGCGGGCGCATTATCGACAGGATCGGAGCCGATGTCTCTCCGAGTTCGAGGAGGCGCACGCGATCACCCGGCCGTGGCCGCCTCGGCGGCGTACGCGTCGAGGCCGTGGCCTCGCAGCGTCGCCTCCACGAGCGCGATCGGCTCGGCGCAGGCCGGGTCGTCCGCGCCCTCCCCGTCGACGACCGCCGGCAGCGCCCGGGCCACGACGAGCCGCACGGCGCGATCGCGGAGCGCGAGCGAGAGCGGCAGCGCCCCGAGCAGGCGGTGGCCGTGCAAGGCCGCGCGGAGGGTGAAGCGCTCGCGGTCGCCCACGCGCGCGGGCACGGGCGCGAGGAGCAGCGCGCCGAGCAGGTCGGGTTCGGCCAGCGCCAGCGTCGCGTCCGCGATCCACCGCGTGGCCCACCGCGCGAGGTCCCGCTCGCTCCGCCAGACGGCGTCCTCGCGCGCCCGCCGCGCCGCGCGGCCATGGAGCGCGGCGAGCCAGGGCGCGAGCGCCGCCGCATCCAGCGGATCGGGCCGCTCGAAGCGCGCAATCGCCCCCTCGGTGAGGCCCTCGGCCTCGAGCGCGGCGGCGAGCGAGAAGAGGCCCGCGGCGACATCGGGCGGGGGTGCTGCCGCGGCGAGGCGCCGCGACCAGGCGACGACCTCCGCGCGGGAGGCGGTCGCGCCGGGCGCCACCTGCGCGCGGTCCGGCAGCCGGGCGACATCGATGCGCTCGTCCAGATCCCCCCGCGTGACGAGCCGCGGATCGAGCAGCGGCGCGCCGCCGGGGCGGCCCGCGCTGGCCAGCACGCAGGCGCACTCCACGGCGACCGAGACGCGCACCGACTCGCCGTCGTCGACGAAGCTGGTCGGGAAGGTGCGGCACCCGAGCGGCTTGGCCTCGGGCCCGCCTCTCGCGTGGAGCGAGCAGCGCCCCTCGCCCTCGAGGTAGGCGCACCGCCCGTCCCGCATCGCCACGACGGAGGCCGCGCACGGCCACGTCCCGCGCTCCGGCGTGAAGGCCCGCTCGTGGCGCGCGCCTCCACTCAGCACGTCGGGCCGCAATGCCCGCGCCCGCGCCGCCTCCTCGGGGTCGAAGAGGATCGAGGCGTAGATCCGGCAGCAGCTCCCGCGGCCGTCGCAGTGCAGGCTGAAGTCGGGCAGCATCTCCAGCCGGCGCTCGCGGGGATCGCGCTCCCCCGGGTCGGGCGCGGGCGCCGCGGCCGCCGTGGACCTGGAGCGCGCCGCGTCCTCGCCGGCGTCGTCCGCTCCGAGCAGCCCCGCGGCGTGGAGCTCCGCGAAGAACGCCTGCGCCGCGGGCACACGCGCGTGCGCGCCCTCGCGGGCCGCCGCGATGACGATGCCCTCGACGTCGCGCGTCCCGTCGGCCGCGGAGAGCAGGACCCACTCCCGCGGGCCGAGCTGGAGCAGCTGCCCCGTGCGGGCATCGTGGAGGATGACGCGCTCCTCCTCGCCGACCAGGTGGCGCCGCGCGAGCACGTGGGCGGCGAGGCGAGGGCGCGCCGGCGGTGTGCTCGGGCTCACCCGAGCCACGCTATCCGACGCTGGAGGCAGCGCGCCACCGAAACGAGGCGCGGCGGCGCCGGCCATCTCCCGGGACGGACCGCCTCGGCCGCGCCTGCGCTCTCAGCGCACGCACTTCACCCACGCGGCCGTGAAATAGTTCCACTTGCCGCTCTCTCCCGCGTTGAACCCGGTGAAGCCGTCGTCGAAATTGAGCGCCCAGGCCGCCGCGGCGTTCCCCACGGCCGCGTGAGAGCTCCAGTACCAGTCGTTGCTGCGGGAGCCGCATTGCGTGTCGGGGAACATCGTGCGGTTGATCGACGGCGCCACCTGCGCCTCGTCGACGAGGGTCGCGAGCTCCCGGATGCTGGGCAGGCGCCACGCGTGGCCGTTGAGATCGAGCGTCGCGCAGTAGCCCTCCGCCTCCGCCCAGGCCATCGTGGCCGGCGAATACCCCTGCTGCCAGACGAGGCCTGTGTACCTGTCCATCACCTCGCCGGGCGACACGACGGTGTACTGGTCGGGCGGGGCCACGGCCGGGCTGCTCGGCACCTCCCCATCGCCGTTGCCTCGCACGCAGCGCAGGCTCGCCACGGTCGCCTTGGAGTAGGCGCTGCTGACGATCCCGTCGCTCAGGTTGAAGGCCCAGGCGTAGTCGCGCCCCGCGCCGGCGCCGGCCTGCCGGATGGTGAGGATCCAGTCGGACGATGTCTTGTGGAAGCCCCCGCGCGCCCCCGGGAAAGCGCCCTTGTCGATGGCCGGGCTCCGGGTGAAGTCGACGATCGACGTCATCTCGATGCGCGTGGGAAGGCGCCAGTCGGAGAATCCGCCGAGCGTCAGGCCGTCGCAATAGCCGATCGCCTGCTCCCACGTGTACGCCTCGGAAGGAGGGGTCTCTTGCCATTCGAGGCATGTGACGTTGTCGCGCACCACGCCGCCCCCCACATCGGTGTAGCTCGCGGGGTTGGGCAGGCCGCTGCCCGCCGGGTTGGGCATGGGCCAGCACGCCCACTTGTGCGTCCCGCAGGCAGCGGCCCTGCTGCAGGTGTCGCTCGCTCCGCCCGCGCCCCCGCTGCCCGGCCCACCGCCCTCCCCGGCCGCTCCGCCGTCCCCCGGCGCGCCCCCGCTCGCGGCGCTCCCCGCGCCGCCGCTCGCGATGCTCTCCGCTCCCCCGTCCCCCGGCGCGTCGCCGCTCGCGGTGCTCTCCGCGCCGCCGACCCCGGCGCCCGCCTCCGAGGCTCCGCCTGTCGCGAGCGCGCCGCCCGTCGCCCACCCGCCGCTCCCCGCGATCGCACCGCGGTCGCCGCCCTCCTCGCCGCACGCCGCGGCCGCGAGCACCACGCCGAGCGCGACCCCCGTCCGGGCACGCGCCGCGGAGACGGACATCACCCATGTCGCGTCAACGACCCACCGCTTGCTTCGATTCACAGGAACCTCCGCGCGCTCAAGCCAATGTCGCAAGACAAATATGCTCGAACCGCACCAACCTATCACACGCTGTGCGAGGGTCGCCAACGCACGTACCGGAAAAAAGGCATATTTCCTGCCCATCGACAGAAATCGCCCAGCGCCATCATCTCAGCTCATGCTCGACGTGGTGAGTCGCAGACCCTGCGCGCCTTCGGCAGGTGCAGCGCCCTTGATCACACCGGGGGACCACGCGTTCCCGTGTCCTGACAATTCTTCGATCAGCCTTCACCCGTGACGTCCCGCACACAGCACCCGCCGATCGGAGTTGACACCGAAAATGTGAACGCTCACAATGCATTCCAGCGGGCATCCTTTGTCCTCCAGATCCATTCCGATGGTAAAGACCAAGGAGTGGTTCGGCCTCCAGGGACGCGGAGGGTAGACCCCAGCCACCGGGGCGCACTGTGGAAAGACGCGCCGCCAGCTTTGCGGCAGATCA
The DNA here is from genome assembly GCF_051521375.1 of Sorangium sp. So ce693. NCBI lineage: Bacteria > Pseudomonadati > Myxococcota > Polyangiales > Polyangiaceae > Sorangium > Sorangium sp. So ce693. The sequence continues at coordinate 4,667,501 of NZ_CP150347.1, read as the reverse complement.
CGGGGACAGCGGCCGGGTAAGGGCGACGCCACGCGTGATGTCAACACGTTCTTGAAGTGAATCAGCAAGGAGACCAGCCGTGAAAGAGACGATGTCCTGGGGCAAGGGTTGGGCGGTCGTAGCGCCCTTCCTGTTGGGGCTGCTCGCGATGACGGGGTGCAACGAGAAGAGCGAGGGGACGGGCGCCGCGCCAGCCGAGGGCGCCGGCTCGAAGCCGAAGGTCGTCAAGCTCGCCTTCGTCACCAACAACGCGTCCGAGTTCTGGAAGATCGCTCAGGCGGGCGTCCGCAAATACGAGCAAGAAAGCAAGGTTCAGGTCGACGTGAAGATGCCGTCGAACGGCACCACGGAGGAGCAGAACCAGATCCTCGAAAACCTCTCGAGTCAGGGCTACGACGCCATCGCCGTGAGCGCCATCGCGCCGGCCGATCAGGTCCCGGTGCTCAACAAGGTGGCCGAGAAGAGCAAGCTCATCACGTTCGACTCGGATGCCCCGGCGTCGAGCCGACTGCTCTACATCGGCACCAACAACCACGAGGCCGGCAAGGCGCTCGGCGCCTATATCGTGAAGCTCCTCCCGGAAGGCGGTAAGATGGCCGTGTTCGTCGGCACGCTCTCCGCCGACAACGCGAAGCAGCGCCTGCAAGGCATCCAGGACGCGATCGCCGGCAAGAACATCGAGATCGTCGACAAGCGGGAGGACAACACCGACCGCGCGAAGGCGCGCTCCAACGTGGAGGACATCATCAACGCGCACCCGGACCTGAAGCTCGTCGCAGGCCTGTGGTCCTACAACGGCCCCGCCATCGCGGCGGCCATCGAGGCGCTCGGGAAGAAGGGGAAGGTCCTCGCGGCGGTGTTCGACGAGGAGCAGGAGACGCTCACGGCCATCGAGAACGGCACGATCTCGGCCACGGTCGTCCAGAAGCCGTTTCAGTTCGGTTACCTGGCGAGCAAGTGGGCGCATGAGCTCTCGGTCAAGCCCGACACGGCGAAGGCGCAGATCCCGGCCAACAAGAGCATCGACACCGGCATCGACGTGATCGAAAAGACCAACGTGGCGGCCTTCAAGCAGCAGCTCGCTGAAATGAAGAAGTGAGCGTGACAGCGTCCGCCCCGGATCTGCTCGCGATGCGCGCGATCACCAAGCGGTTTCCCGGCGTGATCGCGCTCCAGGGCGTCTCTCTCTCGCTGAAGCCGGGCGAGGTGCTCGCCCTCATGGGCGAGAACGGCGCCGGCAAGAGCACGCTCATGAAGATCCTGGGGGGCGCCCTGCAGCCCGATGAGGGCGAGATCCGCATCGATGGAAGGAGCGTCGCCATCGAGAGCGTGCGCGCCGCCAAGCGCCTCGGCATCGCGCTCATCCATCAGGAGCTGATGCTGGCACCAAACCTGGACATCGCGGCCAACATCTTCCTCGGCAACGAAGGCGGCGCGACAGGGCTGCTCCTCCGTCCGCTGCCGAAGGGCGACATGCACGCCCGCGCCAGGGAGCTGCTCCTGCGCGTGGGCTTGCCGCTCCCGCCCTCGACCCCGGTGTCCGCGTTGACCGCCGGCCAGATGCAGATGGTCGAGATCGCCAAGGCGCTCGCCCTGAGCGCGCGCATTCTCATCATGGACGAGCCGACTTCGTCGCTCACGAGCGGTGAGTCCGAGCACCTCTTCGGGATCATCCGCAAGCTCCGGGCGGACGGCATCGGCATCGTCTACATCTCGCACCGGATGGAAGAGGTCATGACGCTGGCGGACCGGGTGACGGTCCTGCGCGACGGCCGCTACGTCGGTGACCTCACGCGCGCGGAGGCGACGCGCGAACGGATCGTCGCCATGATGGTGGGCCGCGAGCTCAGCGCGCACTACTTCCCGGAGAGGCGGCCCCGTCGATCGACCGAGCCCGTGCTGATTGTCGAAGGGCTCGTCGTGCCCGGCGCGCCCGCGCAGGTCTCTTTTTCGGCCGGACGCGGGGAGATACTCGGCTTCGCCGGCCTGGTCGGCTCGGGCCGCACGGAGCTCATGCAGACGATCTTCGGGGTGACGAAGGCGCTCGGGGGACGCATGACGCTCGAAGGCAAGGGGTTTGCTCCTCGAAGACCGAGGGATGCCATCGACCGCGGCGTCTACCTGGCGCCGGAGGATCGCAAGCGCCACGGCCTCGTGCTGCCGCTCAGCGTCGCAGAGAACACCTCCCTGCCCAACATCGGCAGCTACGGCCGCTGGGGCTTCTTGAACAGGGAGACGGAGCGCCGGGTCGCCGAATCGGAGGTGGAGCGCTTGAGGACGAAGACGCCCGGCATTCGTCAGCCCGTCGTGAACCTCTCCGGCGGAAACCAGCAGAAGGTGGTGCTCGGGAAATGGCTGGCCATGAACCCGCGCGTGCTCATCCTGGACGAGCCGACGCGGGGCATCGACGTCGGCGCCAAAGCCGAGATCTACCGCCACATGGCCGCCCTCGCGGATGAAGGCATCACGATCTTGATGGTCAGCTCGGACATGGAAGAGATCATCGGAATGAGCGATCGCGTCGCCGTCATGCACGAGCGACGCATCAAGGGCGTGCTGCCGCGGGAACGGCTCAGCCAGGAGCGGATCGCGACCTTGATGACGGGCCACGCGGACAAGGAGGCTCTGTCGTGAGGCGCGAGCTCGGGATGACCATCGCGCTCGTCGTGATGTGTCTGGGCCTCTACATCTCGAACCCGGATTTCCTCGGGCAGTCGAACTCGATCAACACCCTGCGGCAGATCTCGATGCTCGGGATCTTCGCGATGGGCATCGGGTTCGTCATCATCGCCGGCGGCATCGATCTGTCGATCGGGTCCGTGATCGGCCTGACGGGCGTCCTCATCGCCAAGCTCTCGTCGACCCAGATCGGCGGCCTGGGCTACCCGCTATGGATCGGCATTCCGGTGGCGCTCGGCGTGGCGCTGCTGATCGGCCTCGGCCAGGGCTTGTTGATCACGCGGCTCAAGCTGCAGCCGTTCATCGTCACGCTCGGCGGCATGTTGTTCTTACGCGGCGTCTCGCAGACCATCGCCCAGGGGGGCACCCTGAGCCTCGGTGGCTCGCCGCTGCTCGCCCTCGCGAACGGCGGGCTGCTCAAGAGCGGGAGCGACGCGCTCGTCCCGTACCCGCTCCTGATGTTCCTCGCCGTGAGCGCCGTGGCGACCTATGCGCTGCACTTCACGGTGTTCGGCCGTTACGTTTATGCGATCGGCGGCAACCGCGACGCGGCCGAGTACTCCGGCATCAACGTGAGGCGGGTGGAGACGTCTACCTATGTGATCTCGGCGGGCCTCGGCGGCGTGGCCGGCGTCTGTTACGCCTCGTACATCGGGCAGATGTCGCAGCAGGTCGGCATCGCGTACGAGATGTATGCGATCGCCGCGGCCGTGCTCGGCGGCTGCTCGCTTCGCGGGGGTGAAGGCACGGTGCTCGGCATCATCATCGGCTCCGCGGTGATGCGCGTCATCGACAACGGCATCAATATGTTCCAGCTGCCGTACCAGGACGCTGACCGCATTCAACGCATCTGGCGCCTGGACCCGAACTGGACCTTCATCATCATCGGCGCCGTGATCCTCGTCGCCGTGATCCTCGACCAGATCGTGCACATGGTGCAGACGAAGCGGCGCATCCGGCATGCCTCCGCGGGCGCCGCCGAGGCGGCGCCGAGCCTGCAGGCGGCCGCGGCGGTCGGCGCAGCGGAGTCGCCCGCCGCGCGAGCGCCCGATCGCGAGAGCGTCTGAGCTCTTCGGCGATCGGGGGACGAACTGGCAAGTCGCCAGAAGCGCCGCGCCCTTGACCATCAGGGAGGGTTATCGCTTCCTCAGCCCGGCGGTCTGGCCTGAGCAGCGCCGGAGCTCGTGACCCCTGTCGCCCGCCCCGTCTCGGCGCCATGACGGGGCCATGTCCGTGCACACGAAGAAGACGTCTATCGGCCTGTCCAACAACAGCAGGCCGAAGAACAAGAACAAGCGACATCACTGGAAGCGCTACCGCGGCCAGGGCAAGGCACACCACGGGTGAGATCGCCGTCACGGCGAGGTGAGCCGGCGAGCATAGCCCGCCGCCCGACCCACGAGCGCTGCGGCCGCGACCACGCCGCGCGCCCGCAGCGTCTCCCGGGGCGAATGCGCCTCCGGCGGCGCAACGAACGCCTCGAGCCAGGCCTCGGCCGGCGGCCGCGCCAGCACCCCGCCGAGGTCGAACAGCGAGAGATCCGAGACGCCGGCCGCCTCCGCGACGGCCACGTCCTCGCGGAGCTCGGCGACCGAGCTGTAGACCGGCTCGTCGCCGAGCGCGCCTTTGCCCACGGCGCCCAGCGAGGCGCCCGCCCTCGGACCGAACCGCCGGGCCGCGGCGCGGCACCCCCAGGCGAGCAGCGCGATCGCGTCGTCGCGGCCGAGCGCGCCGCGCGAATACCCCGCGATCAACGACGTATACAGCATCGCGCCGACGCGCCCCCACGGCGGCGCGGACACGGGCGTCCCGAGCAGTCGCTCCCAGCCGCGCGCCGGCCCGTCGGTCAGGACGAGCGGCACGATGGCGGCCGAGGTCGCCACCCCGCGCGCGTGCACCGCGCCCGCCAGCTCCACGTACGCGCGCTGCGCATCGCTCCACCGCGGGCTCCCCCGCGCTCCCCGCGGCCCACCGCCGAGCAGATCGAGCGCGCCGCGCCCCCCCGCGAGCGCCCGCCGCACCGCATCGATCGGCGGCTCGAGATCGAACACGATCTCCGCCGCGGTCAGGCGCCGCGCGTCGAGCGCGTCCAGCAGCCGGGCGATGAACGCGCCGAACGCCGCCGCGTTGCAGGCGCTCGCCCAGCGCCCGTCCTCGTCCGCGATCATCGGCCACACAGCGACCGCCACCCCCGCATCCGCGCACGCCGCGACGAGATCCGGCAGCCCCGCCGCGGTGTCCGGCCGCACCGCGATCGAGAGCTCCAGCGCATACCGCCGCAGCAGCGCGAGCGTCCCGGGCGCCCGCACCACCTCGAGCGGCAGCAGCTCGCTCCAGATCCGGCGGCGGGGCGTCACGCCCGCCGCCCGCGCCGCGGCGCCGCCTGCGCTCGGTCGCCGTCCGCGCCGCCCGCGCCGCGGCGGCGCCGTTTCCTTCCGAACGCCCCAAAGCCCCCGCTACACTCGCGCGTCATGAAGATCCTCTATGGCGTCGTCGGCGAAGGGATGGGGCACGCCATGCGCTCGCGCGTCGTGATCGAACACCTGCTCGCGCAGGGACACGAGCTCGAGATCATGGCGTCGGGCAGGGCGACCGACTTCCTGTCCAAGCGCTTCGCGGGGGTGAACCGCATCCACGGGCTCCACATGATCTACGAGGAGAACCGGGTGCGTCGCGGCAAGACGCTCTGGTCCAACGTGCTCTCCGGCGCGACGGGCACGCCGAAGAACATCGCCGCGTACTTCGAGCTCATCAAGGACTTTCGCCCCGAGCTCACGGTCAGCGACTTCGAGTCGTGGACGTACCTCTACGCCAAGCTCCACCGGCTGCCGATCCTCTCGGTCGACAACATGCAGATCATCAACCGGTGCACCCACGACGCGGAGATCCTCGCCGGCCACGAGGCGGGTTTCCAGCTCACGCGCGCGTTCGTGAAGAGCAAGCTGCCGTTCTGCAACCATTACGTCATCGCCACGTTCTTCCGCCCGCCGGTCCGCAAGCAGGAGACGACGCTGGTACCGCCGATCCTCCGCCCCGAGATCATCGCCGCGAACCGCCGCCCCGGGGAGCACCTGCTCGTCTACCAGACCGCCGAGGGGAACGACGCGCTCTCGGCGACGCTCGCGAAGACCGGGCTCGAGTGCCGCATCTACGGGATGCGCCGGAACATCACGGAAGAGCAGGTCGAGGGCAACCTGCGCTACCGCCCCTTCAGCGAGGAGGGCTTCATCGACGACCTCGCGTCGTGCCGCGCCGTCATCGCCGGCGGCGGGTTCACGTTGATGGGGGAGGCGGTCTACCTGCGCAAGCCGATGCTCGCCGTCCCTCTCGGCCGCCAGTTCGAGCAGGTGCTCAACGCCCGCTACCTCGAGCGCGAGGGGTTCGGCCGCGGCGCCGATTCGCTGGACGACCCGGCTGTCATCGCGGATTTCGTGAAGGCCATCCCGGCCTGTGAAGAGAAGCTCGCGGGCTACTCCCAGGACGGCAACCGGCAGCTGTTCGAGGTGATGGACGGCCTGCTCGATCGCGCGCACGCCGGCGTGCTCTGAGCGCGGCGCGCTGGCCGCCGCGCTCGCGGCGTGGACACCGCGCCCTCCCCTACTTCGGCCTGCAGCCCTTGAGGTCCGAGCCGGAGATGCCGTTGCACTCCTGGTCCGCGGGGCAGTCGGTCTGCTCGACGCACGTCTTCAGACACTCGAGCGCCGCGCTGTCGTCGGGCTTGCCGCAGACCGACCCGCTCTCACACTCGCCGTCCGCGCCCTCTTTCTCGCACGCCTCGCCGAGCGCGGCCTCGCCGCCACAGCCCCACGCGAGCAGCGCGCCGACGAAGAGCCCCACCCCGATCCACCTGGTTCGCATGCATGACCTCCCTTGTCTTCAGCCCACGTGCACGCGGCGGGGGCGCGGCGGCGCCGCTCACGCGAGGACGCGGCGCGCTCCCGCCCCCCTCCGCACGCCTCTGGATGCTACCGCGCGCTGCGGCTCTTGACGCCCTGGCGCTGGCTCCAGGACGCCGATGCCGTCTCCTCGATCCGGATGAGCACGGCGGTGATGTTGTCGCGGCCACCGTTCTCGTTGGCGCAGTCGATGAGCTTGCCGCACGCGTCGGCGAGCACGGCGTTGTCCTCGACGATGCGCGCGATCTCGCGATCGTCCACGAGCCCGTGGAGGCCGTCGGAGCAGAGGAGGAACACGTCGCCGGCCTCGACGCGCTCCGCGCGCAGGTCGATGTCGACGCTGGGGGCGATGCCGAGCGCGCGCGTGATCACGTTGCGGGGCAGGTAGGCGAGGTCGCGCTCCGTGAGGTCGGGCCGCTCGAGGAGCGCGTCCGCGATGAGCGAGTGGTCGCGGGTCAGCTGCGAGATATCGCCGTTGCGGAGGAGGTAGCAGCGGCTGTCGCCGGCGTGGGCGACGTAGAACTTGCGCTCCCGCGGCGAGAACGCCGCGGCGACGACCGTGGTCCCCATCCCGCGGTAGAACCGCGAGTCGTCGGCGTGCGCGTAGATGCGCGCGTTCGCGTACGTCACGGCGGCGCGCAGCCTGTCGCCGGTCGACGCCTTGCGCCGCTTGCCGTTCGCGTCGCGGAAGTAGCCGGCGATGGCGCTCGCGGCGATCCGGCTCGCGACCTCGCCGGCCTCGTGCCCGCCCATGCCATCCGCGACGACGTAGACGTTGAACTCGGGGAGGAGGATGTATCGGTCCTCGTTGTGGACCCGCTCCCTGCCGACGTCGGATAGACCTGCCGCGGTGGCGCGCATTCGCCCCGAGTCTAGACGACGCTTGGCCCCGCAGGGAACTGGGTTAATCTCCCCCGCCATGTCCGACCTTGTGATCGACAACCCGTATACCCTCGAGGAAGCCGTCCGCCGGCCTCTTGCAGACGAGGCCGCCGTCGACCGCCTCCTCGACACGGCGACCGCCGCCGCGCGGCGCTTCTCGCACACATCCATCGCCGAGCGCGCCGCCCTGTGCCAGCGCGCGGTCGAGCACATCGAGGCCAGCGCCCCGTCGATCGCCGCCGACATCACCCGCATGACGGGCAAGCCGCTGCGCCAATCCCGCAATGAAGTCGCGGGGATGGCCAAGCGAGCCCGGCATATGATCTCGATCGCCGAGGGCGCGCTCGCCGATGTGATCCTGCCGGAGCTCCCCGGGCTCGAGCGGCGGATCGTGCGCGCTCCGCTCGGTGTGGTCTTCAATCTGCCCGCCTGGAATTATCCGCTCCTCACCGCCGTGAACGTGGTCATCCCCGCGGTGCTCTCGGGCAATGTGGTGCTGCTCAAGCACTCGCCGCGCTCTCCGCTCTGCGGAGAGCACTTCGCGACGGCGTTCGCGGAGGCCGGCGCGCCGCCCGGCCTCGTCCAGGCCTTCCACTGCGACCACCCCACGTCCGAGCGCATCGCATCGGACCCGCGGGTCAACTTCGTCGGTTTCACCGGTTCCGTCGAAGGCGGACGCAGGATCTATGCGGCCACATCGAAGAAAGTGGCCGTCGACGCCGGCCTGGAGCTCGGCGGGAAGGACGGCGCCTACGTCGCGGCCGACGCGGATCTCGAGAAGGCGGTGGACGGGATCGTCGACGGCGCCTGCTACAACGCGGGACAGAGCTGCTGCGCTGTCGAGCGCGCGTATGTTCACCGCGATCTGTATCCGAAGTTCGTGGAGGCCGCGCTGGAGCTGATGAAGCGCTATGTCCTCGGCGATCCGACCGACGAGCGGACGAACCTGGGTCCGATGGCGCAGCCCCATGCGCCGGCGTTCCTGGAGGCGCAGGTGAAGCAGGCGCTCTCCCGGGGGGCGAAGGCGCTCTGCGGCGGTCGGGCGACCCAGGTCGAGGGCCGCGGGCGCTTCTTCGAGCCGACGCTCCTCGTGGACACGGCGCCCGATCTCGACGTGATGCGCATCGAGTCGTTCGGGCCGGTGCTGCCCATCGTGCCGGTCTCATCCGACGAGGAGGCGCTCGCGCTGATGAACGACAGCGATCTCGGGCTCACCGCGTCGGTCTGGACGCGCGACCGCGAGCGAGCCGCGCGGCTCGCGCGCGAGCTCGACGTCGGCACGGTCTACATGAACCAGTGTGACACCCTGGATCCGGCGCTCCCGTGGACGGGCGCGAAGAACAGCGGCAAGGGCGCGACGCTCTCGACGCTCGGGTTCCTGCACCTGACGCGGCCGAAATCGATCAACTTCAAGATCGGCTGAAGGCCCGGGCGCGCGGCGCGCGGCGTAAACAACCGCGCCGCGCGTGGCCCGCGAGCCGATGAGCTCGAATGAGTCCGCTTGCGCCGGGGGCGATGTGCGGTATCCCGGAGTGATGGAAATACGAGAGATTTATCGCGGGCGCCTCATCGATCATGTTCAGCTCGTCGTGGCCGACCTCGCGGCGAGCAAGAAGTTCTATCGGGCCGTCTTCGAGACGATCGGGATCCCGATCGGAGACGAGGCCGACGATTACTTCTGGGCCGACGAGCTCTTCATCTCCAGCGTGGACTCGCCGTCCGCGGCCGGTGTGCCCACGGGCCGAGCGCACCTAGCCTTCCAGGCGAGCGACCGCGCGACGGTCGATCGGTTCCACGCCGCCGCGGTCGCCGCGGGCGGCAAGGACAACGGCGCTCCGGGCAAGCGCCCGTACCATCCTGGCTACTACGCGGCGTTCGTGCTCGACCCGGATGGCAACAACATCGAGGTCGTCCACCACGGCCAGGCGAACAAGTCGGCCGACGCGATAAAGATCACGTTCTGATCGCGAAGATGCCGCGAGATCGTTGAAGGGCCGACACAGAATCGATTGAACTCGATACGGGCGCCGGCGCACCGCCGCGGCTCCTGCCGCGCTCCTTTCGCTGCTGCCCTCTCGGCGCCTCCTCGCCTCTCCTCAGGCCGACTGCTCCGCTGGCTCGCCGTCGATGCAGATCCGCTTCCTGACGACGGGCCTCGGCGCGACGTCGTTGAGGACCACCCCGAGGATGCGGCGATCGCCGAGCTGCTCGGCGGCCCTCGTCAGCGACGACGCCTGGGTCAGCGAGGCGCGCGCGACGAGGACGATGCCGTCAGCGGCGTCCTCGATGACGTTGGCGTCGCCCGAGCCGAGGACCGGAGGGCCGTCGATGACGACGTAGTCGTGATAGCGCCGCAGCGTGCGCATCGCGGCCTCGAAGTGGACCGAGTGGAGCGCCGCGGGGTAGCTCGCCTCGAGCGATGGCTCCGCGAGCACCGAGAGCGACTGGCTGACGGCGATGACGCCGAGCGGGCGGATCTCGCCCGCCATCCGCCGCCGGAGCTGCTCCGAGAAGCTCGCGTGCGCGGGCAGCCGCAGGCCGAGCGTCGCCGCGACGCGGGGGCACGCCAGGTGGCCGTCGACGAGCAGCACCCGCGCGCGCTCGGCCTCGGCGAGCGTCATTGCGAGGCGGACCGCGAGCGCGGTCTTGCCCTCGGCCCGGCCGGGGCTCACCACCGCGACCGCCAGCGGCTCGCCAGCCCGCCGCTGATCGAGCCGGTGCCGGAGGACCCGGAGCGCCGCGAGCGCGGGCGCGGGCGCTCCCCGGAGCAGCTCGAACACCCCGTGCCCCTCGGGATCGAGGTCCGCGCCGATCATCACCACCTCGGGCCCGTCGAGGGCGGGGCTGCCGACGCGCGCGAACGAACGCACGCCCACGCAGGCGAGCGGCGCCTCGGGCGCGCTCCAGGACGACCGGTCGACCACCTCGCAGTCGCCGAGATCGAGGCCATCCCGGAGCGTGTCCTCCGGGTCCGGGACGGCGCCGGCCGGAGCGGCCTCTTCCGGCGCGCCGGGCGGCTCCGCGCCGTGCCCGTACCCGCCGGGCGGCTCTGCGCCGGGCCCAGCCGCGCTGGACGGCTCTGCGCCGTGCCTGGCCTCCCCCGGCGGCTCCGCGCCGGGCCCAGCCGCGCAGGGTGGCTCCGGGCCGCACCCGGGCCCGCCGGACGGCTCCGCGCCGTACCCGGGCCCGCCGAGCGGCTCTGCGCAGTACGCCGGCACGATCGTGCGCTCGCGGAGCGGCGGGCGCGCCGGGAGCTCCGGCATCGCGGCCAGCAGGGCCGGGCCGCCGAGCGCGTGGATGTCGCCGCCGTCGTAGAGCGTGTCGTTGAGCAGCACCCGGGCCCCGGCGACGCCCAGCGCGAAGAAGAACGTCACCGCGGCGCCCGCGAAGAAGACGCGGCCCCGCCCACGGTCGGGGCGGCTCGGCAGGTAGGCCTGATCGAGGACGTCGAGCTCGGTCTCGCTCTTGTTCTCGGCGGCGTCCGCGGACAGGTCCGCGGCCCGCTCGTTGGCCTGAACGGTCTTCAGGTACTCGCGCGCCCGCTCGAGATCGAGGCGGAGCCGGTGCCACTCGGTCTCGAGCTCGATCACGCGCTCCTCGGCGGCTCCGTCGGCCGCCCACGGCGGGGCGCGCGGCGCCTCGCCCCTGGCCGCGCTCTCCGCCGGCGCGCGCGGCGCCTCGCCCCCTGACGACGCCCTGCCGCCTGCGGCGCGCACGCGCAGGCCCGCGATCTGCCGGAGGAGCGCGGTCCGCTCCGCCGCGAGCGCCGCGCGCCGCGCCGGCGTGAGCGCGCGCTCCTCGCCGGCCGGCGCCTCGGTGACGCCCGCGCGCACGAGCCCGAGCGCGCTCTCGGCCGCGGCGAGCTGGCTCTTCGCCGCCTCGACGCGGCGCTTCGCGGCGACGGCGTCCGGGTGGATCGGGGTCACGGTCGTGAGCTTCTCGGCGAGCGCCGCCTCGGCCGACGCGACCGCGGCGACAGCGGCGGTGCGGGCCCGCTGCGCCTCGACGACGCTCTGGGGCAGCGGCTGCCCTGGCGTCACCGCTGGCGACCGCGCGGCCCCGAGCAGCGCCTCGACGCGGGCGAGCTGGCGCTCGAGCGCCGCGAGCTGCGGATCGGCCGGGCGGGCTGGCTGCGCTGGCAGGGCGCGGGCGGCGGCGGTCGCCGGGGCGCCGGGCGAGCCGAGCGGCTGGGGCGTCGGCGCGTACGGAGAGTCGTTGAGCCCCCACTGGAACTGCGGATTCCTGGCGAGGAACGTCGCCAGCGCGCGGCTCGCCGCGTCGACCTTGGAGCTGGCCTCGGCGAGCTCCTTCCGCAGGAAGTCGCGGGTCATCGTCGCCGTGCCGAGGCTGTCGCGGCGGTAGTCGTCGAGCAGGATCTGCGTGAGGCGGGCGGCGACCTGCTGCGCAACGTGCGGATCGTCGTGGGTGAACGAGACGACGTACGTATCGCTGCTCTGCGCGCGGAAGCCGACGTGGGTCTTCATCTCCTCGACGGCCTCGACCATCGAGCGGGCGGTCTTCTCCGGGTAGAGCCCGAACGCCTCGACGACGCCGGCGAGCGTCCCGCGCGCCGTGAGCGCGTCCTTCAGCTTCGACCCGAGGCGCGCCGCGCGCGCGGTGCCGCTCTGGGGATCGCGGCCGGTCTGGATGGTGTCGCGGTAGAGGATCGTGGCCTCGCTCCGCCACACCCGCTTCGTGGCGAGCGCCAGGGCCAAGGAGATCGCGAGTCCGACGGCCATCATCGCGGCCGCTCCGCGCCAGTACATCCGGACCCGGCCGAGGACGCTTATCGCGCGATCCAGGCGCTCCCGGGGTGTGCTCTCCGTGCTCAGGCTGGCCATGGTGTTCCTCGCCCGTGTGGGCAGCGCGTCCGGCGCCGCGCGGCGCGGAGGGCGCGCGCGGGGGCGCTCCGCACCCGCACGGCAAGGCGCGTGCTCGCGGGCGCGTCACCCCGGGACGCACACCGCTCGGCGCCACCACGCGCGCTGACCGCGTGAGAGGGGGCCGACGCCGACGAACGCCATGGACATTCCGCGTCCGGCGAGCGCGGCTCGCTGCGTGGACGCTCCCGGAAAGGCGGGCGCTCGTCGCCGCGGCCCCGCTTCGGGGGAGGCCGGCTCGCCAGCGCGGCGAGCCCTCCTCCTCGTCACAGCCGCTGCGAGTAGTACTCGATGATGAGCTGAACGGCGATGGGGAACGGGATGCTCGTCTCGTCCGGCAGCGCGGCCACGCGGGCCTGCCGGGCGTCCTTGTCGACAGCGAGCCACGTGGGGGCTTCCATGTCCGTCTTCGCGAGGCCCTCCACGACGGTCCGGTGGTCACGGCGCTTCTCGCTCACGCTCACCGTCTCTCCGGCGCTGACGCGGTAGGACGGGATATCGACGCGCTTTCCGTCGACGAGCACGTGCCCGTGCGCCACCAGCTGTCGCGCGGCCGGGATGGTGCGCGCGAAGCCCGCGCGGAAGATGACGTTGTCGAGCCGCCGCTCGAGCAGCTCGATGAGCTTCGTCCCGGCGGCCAGGTCGCTCCTGCGCGCCTCGAGCATGAGCGTCTTCAGCTGCGTGTTGGTGAGGCCGTAGTTGAGCCTGACCTTCTGCTTCTCGCGGAGCCGCAGGGCGTACTCGCTGAGCTTCTTGCGGGCCTGTCCGTGCTGCCCGGGGGGGTAAGGCCTCCGCTCCGTCTTCCTGGCCGACAGCCCGGGGAGCTCGACCCCGAGCGCGCGCATGACCTTGACGCGAGGTCCGGTGTAACGGCTCATGCCCGGGCCCTCCCCAGGGACGCGCGCGCGTCGCGATGGTGGAGCGCGGCGCCGCAGGGCGCCGTTGCGTCAACGTAGTCCTGGATGTTCATCGAGCTTCTCTGTCCTTGTGCATGGGTCTTGCTGTTGCTTGTCATGGCGGTGTACCCGAGGGTGCTATCGAGGGCTCACACGCGCCGGAGGTGGCGGAGGATCGGGAACTGCGCTTTACGGAAGAAGCGCGCGAGTCCATTCGTGGTCCGGATGCGGGCGCCGAGCGGCTCGGGATAGTCGCTGTCGCTCAGGACGCGCAGCCATGGAAACGTCTCGACGACCCCTCCCTCTCGGTGGAGCTCGACGTGACGCGCGCCCCTCGCCGCGGTGGGACGGAGCTGGAGGCTCGGGCTCGCGTCGAGCAGGAGCTCCACGTCCTTGGCGAGGCGCAGGGAGACCTGGGTCAAGAAGGCGCCGATCCGCTCGGGACCGAGGTGGGAGAAGAGGCCGAGGCCGAGGATCAACGTGGGCCAGTCCTGCGCGTCGGCGAGCTGATCGATCCAGTGATCGCAGCCTGGGGACGCGGTGGCCAGCGCATACCGCGGCGTCTGCGGGGCGCGCCGGGACTTCCACGCGACCACGCGGGGAACGTCGATGTCGATCCAGTGGAGCTGCCCGTTGTCGACGCGCGAGAATCGGGTGCACGGCCCGGAGAAGAGCCCGATGGCCAACCCGTCCGGGTGACGGCGGAAGAAGTCGTCCACGACATCGTCGACCAGCCGCGTGCGGGTCGCGAGGGGGCGGAGCTCCTGTTCCGTGAAGCCAGCGCGCTCGACCTCGAGCAAGCGGGCGAGCTGGCGCGCTTCCTCGTCGTGGAGCCCGAGGTCGGGAAACGCGTCGGAGGCGTACGCGCACGCGGCGACACCCGCGAGCTCGCGTCGAGCAAACGAAGGGGCAGCGTCGATACTGAAAATCATTTTCACTTTCGTTACAGGGACGTGCGTCCTGTGTCAAGCAGCGAACGGCCGCGATCTCACCCAGGTTGAGCTGGCGACCCCACCCAGGTTGAGCTGCGGCGACCCCACCCAGGTTGAGCTGCGGCGGCCCCACCTAGGTTGAGCTGCGGCGGCCCCACCCAGGTTGAGCTGCGGCGCCGACCCCACCCAGGTTGCCCGCGGCGCGTCTCTCCATCGTTGTGTCCTGCGGCCCTGCCCTGCCCGGCCGCGGAGCCTGCGGTCGTCCGCCCCGCCCCTTGACGGGCATCGGTCGAGAGCTATCTTTTAGATATATCTTTTAGAATATCGACCCGGCAGCCGCATGGCCGCCGGGCCGCGGAGCCGGGGTGGTCTGCGCACGAGCGCGCGGCAGCTGAGTGCTCGCCGCCGTGGCGGTCCGCCGCCGAGCCAGAGAGGGATTTTGTCTATGTTCTGGGGATACGAACACCATCACTGCGCAGGCCCGCGAGGGCCGAGGGGGGTCCGTTCGGGAGGGGTCGGCACGGCATGGGCGGCGGCCCGCCGGGCTGGTGGGGCGACTGGTTTGGAGGGCCGCCGCTCCGCGCCGATCGCGGCGGCGTGCGCTACCTCGTCCTCGACGTGCTCGCCGAGCGAGCTCGCCATGGCTACGAGGTCATCCAGGCGATCGAGCAGCGCAGCGGCGACACCTACCGTCCGAGCCCCGGCGTCATCTATCCGACGCTGCAGATGCTCGAGGAGCTCGGCCACGCGCGCGTCATCGAGGCCGAGGGGCGCAAGATCTACGAGATCACCGACGCGGGCCGCGAGGACCTCAAGGCGAACCGCGAGTACGTCGACGAGTTCTACGAGCGCTTCGTCGAGACCTCGTGGGAGCGATTCGCCGAGGATTTCGGCGACGTCATGAAGCGCATCGGCTCGCTCATGAAGATGCTGCGCCACGCGATGCGCCGGGGGCGCATCACGCCGTCCGTGCTCGCGCGCACCGTGAAGGTGCTCGACAAGGCGGCGGCCGAGATCGAGGAGCTGCTCGGCGAAGATCCGGAGGGGCGCGCCGGCCGGCGCCCGTGATCCGCGCCGCCCGTGGAATCAGGGCCCGACGCGCTCAGGCACGCTCTCGAAGCAGAACACCCGCCAGGCGTTCGGCTGGCCGGGACGCACGAGCTCCGTCACGGCGCCGCTCGTGAACTCCGCGACGACGCCGCGCCAGAACGCCAGAGCGCCCCGGTTCCCCTCGGCGACGCGCACGGTCCACTTCCCGGGAAGACCGTTCCACAGGAGGCACGCCGCCTGGCGGCCCACGCCGGAGCGGCGATAGCGGCGAAGGACGAAGAACTCCGCCACATCGAGGGTGTCCGGGTCCTCCACCGCCGGCGAACCGCGCGTCGCCAGGACGAACCCGGCGACGCGCCCGCCGCATCGAATGAGGAACGCGAACCGCCGCTCCCGCTCCGACCAGTAGAGAGGGAGCTTGGGATAGCCGAAGCGCCCGTCCTGCCCCAGCTCGATACCGGGGAACACATCGCTGAGATCGTGGATGTACAGCTCGAGAAGATTGGACAGGATCACGGCGTCCGCTGGCGTCGCCGCGTCCAGAGAGACAGTCTGCGCATCTGCCATATCCAATCCTCCCATCCGCCAGCGCGCACTCGGGCGCTTCTCCGCGGCGCGCGCGTCGTTATCACGATGACCGGCCCCCTCGGTCGTCGACCGCGCGCCGCGGCCTGTGCCCCTCGGCTCAGCCGAGGAAGCCGCGCGCGCGGGCGATCGCCTCGATCGCCGGCCGCCGCCGCTCCAGCTCCTCGACGTCCTTGACGGGGAGGAACCGCGCCGCGAGGCCCTCGCGCGGCACGCGAACGAACCGGGCCGGCAGGCCGAAGGTGACCTCGTTCAGGATGCGCTCGAACTGGATCGCCTTGCGGTCGTCCACCTTCTTCTCGACCTCCACGTAGATCCAGTCCAGCGCGAGGGCGTCGAGCGCCTCGGCGCTCGCCAGGAAGGTGTTGGTGTTGAAGACGGGCACGACCTTCGGGTCGAAATCGACCGGCAGCCGGAAGTCCTCTGCCATCACCGGTCGTCCGTTCCACCGCAGCGGCCCGCCGCCCTTGTCGCCGCCCTTGTCGACCACCTCGACGGACAGGGGCCCGCCGTGGCCGAGGTGCCAGCCCAGGAGGACCGGATCGACGGTCGCGCCGAGGTTGTCGAGGTTGGCGATCCAGACGATCTTCCCGCCGCGGGCGATGAAACGGCCGAGGAGGCCGCTCTCGCGGAGGGCGTCCGGGAGGTCGCCGTGGCCGGTGGCGTAGACGCTCGGCTCGCCCGCCTCGTCCAGGAACAGCCCGCCTTCCGGGGTCAGGCGCAGCGACACGTGCTGCTCGAACGTGGCGCAGAGATCGCCCGGCTCGTCGAGGCGCGGGCCGAGCGCCTCGCGGATCGGTCCGTTCGTCGCCTCGCTGGTCATCAGCCACAGCGGGACCGGGACCCCCGTCGTGCGCCGGAGGTGATCGCTCTCGGCGAGGCGCAGATCGAGGAAGGTCCGACCAGGCAGCACCTCGACGAGCGCCTTGACCACGCCGCCCATCCGGGTGGCCATCCCGCCGGCGAGGACGCAGAGGGCGACCTCGCCCCGGCGCAGCGCGGCCAGGCCCGCCTCGCGGCAGCGGGCGTGCTCGGGCGTGCCCTCGGCGGGCAGGTCGGCGATATCGCCGGGCACGGGCGGCTCGACCGTGCCCTGGAGGCGGTTGCGGGCGTCCCGGTCCTTGCCGATGGACGCGGCCCACCGGGCGACGCGATCGGGGTCGAACCCGCGAGCCCGGAGGCGAGCGAGGAGGGGGCCAGGGAGCGCGGCGATCTGCTGGGCGAGGGAAGACACGGTGTCCTCAAAAGACCACGAGGCGATGCGCGTGGCAACGGCATCGTGCAACCGGTCACGCCATTCAGAATGGGCGCGCCTCCTGCTGGAGAGGCATCTCGCGCCTGCGCACACACCCGAGATCCGGATGGCGCTGAATGCGTCGTACGTGGCTCCCTGATGCCGCGTCGCTCGCCTGAAGGTCGCCAGTTCCATTCCGAGAATGGACCATCTCCGGGAAATCACGGTGACCGGGAGCCCCGGTCCGGCTTCCGTCAGCGGCCGGTCAACCCAGGAACAGCTCCTCCGCCGCCGCCGCGGTCGCCGCGCGCTGGAGCCAGCGTCCCAGGACGTCCACGTCCGTCTCGCCGAGGATCCGGCCCCTCGCCTCTCCGCCGTCCGACGGCCTGCTGCGAGGCCGCGCCGCCGCCGTCCCGCGGCGCCCGGCGCTCGCGCGCTCACCCGAGGAACCGGAGCACCATGTTGAGCAGCACGAGCACCACGACCATCCCGCCGCACACGAGCGCGACCTCCCTCCCCGACACGCGCACCACGACGCGGCTGTCCTCGGCCCGCGCGGCGCCGTAGAGCGCGGCGGAGGCGCCGAACACCATGTAGAGGATGTCCTTGTAGGCCCACGAGAGGAAGAAGATCCCGATCAGCGCGCCGCACAGGCTCACGAAGATCGCCGGCGCGAACCGCCTCGCCGTGGGGCCGGCATCGACGTCGCCCAGCCAGATCGACAGCGGTACCTTGAGCGACGCGTACAGGACGAGCGCGAACAGGCACATCCCGAGCAGACCCGTCTCGGCCGCGGCGAGGAGATAGGAGTTGTGGGCGGTCAAGCCGAGCGACGACTCGTCGCCGAACTGCCCTGCGCCGACGCCGATCCCCTTGGTCCGGCGGATCAGCTCGAACGCTTCCCGGAGCAGCTCGACGCGCTCGTCCGAGCTCTCGCTCGCCTCATCGCCGCTCCGGCCGCCGAGCAGGAGCATGGGCGGCCCGATGAAGCAGGCGGCGATGACGCCGAGCGTCCCGCTCCGCCGGATGAAGCTGAAGCCGAGGACCGCCAGGTACACGATGACGCCCGAGCGCGAGCGCGACAGGACGACCATCGCGCCGATCGCCGCGATGATCGCGGTCACGGGGAGCGCGCGGAGCGCCGCGGCCACGCGCGAGATCAGCCGATCCGTGATCAGGACGGGCAGCGTCAGCGCGCGGCGCGCCCCGCAGGGCGGCGCGTGCCCTAGCGCAGCGCCGCCGGGCGGCGCGCCGGCCGACGGGGGCGGGCCCCCACGGAGGGGCCTGCGCGGCCGGCGCGGGCCGGCGCGCCGCTCCGCGAGCGCGATCGCGAGCGGGATCGACATGCCGGCCATCAGCGAGAGCTCGTTGGGATCGGCGAGCGAGCCGCGGTAGCGGACGCGGCCGTCGATGGTCGACGTGCCGAGCGGCCCGGGGCGCTCGCACCGGTAGTTGCCGTCGGGCACGGGCGCCTCGATGCGGCAGTCGAGGTTGGTCTCGCAGGGGCGTCCATCCGGCTCGAGCTCGCCCTTGCCTTCCCAGTCATCGGGCGCGGCGATCATGCAGCCGTGCGGCTGGAACGCTTGCACGATCGCGACAACGGTCGTGAGGACGGCGCAGCCGACGAGCGTGATAGCGAGCGCGCGCAGCCCTCGCGGCGAGGCCGCGGCGACGGCGACGGCGACGAAGATGCCCGCGACGGTCGCGAGCTGCATGCCGCGCTCCTCGAGCGCGGCCGGGCGCTTCAGCGCGGTGGTCAGCGCCGCCCAGGCGAGGAACGCGAGCGCATAGACGACCTGAGGCGCGAGCGTCGGCTTGAGCCGCCGCCACACGACGTCGAGGGCGACGCAGAGAAGGGTGATCCCGAACGCCGCGTGCACGAGCGGAATCCCCGCGAGCGCGGGGATGAACTCCTGCGGCTTGATGATGACGAGCGCGCACAGCGCGCACACGACCCACGCTGCCATGGTGTGGCGCGCCGTCCGCGTGGCGCGCGCCGCGCACAGGCGGCCCGCGCCGCGCCGTCGTGGCGGCCGCGCGGAGGCGCCCTGCGCGGGCGCGATGAGGCGCGGCGCGCATTCCCCCCTTCCGCGCGACGGATCTAGCACCGCGGGTCCGAGCGGCACGCGGGAAGAGCGCCAGTGCGCGCGCGAGGAGCAGGCGCGGAGCGCGGCCGCGGGATCGGCGCTTGCTGGAGCGCCATCGCATCAAGGAGGCTGGAAACCGCATGTGCTCCCGCTGTGTCCGGATTGCCCTGCTCTGCTCTGCGCTCACGGTCCTCATGGCGCTCGCGGGCTGCGGCGCGCGCGCGCGCGCACCACGCGTCGACTTCGATGCGGAGCGCCGCGCGACGAGCGCCTATGCGGTCGGCCCCGGCGACGTGCTGGAGGTGCGCGCCTGGAAGAACGAGGCGCTGAGCCAGCGCGTCACGGTGCGACCCGACGGGTTCATCACGATCCCGCTCATCGGCGACGTCCTGGCGTCGGGGCGCACCGTCATGGGCATCGCCGAGGACATCGCGACGCAGGCCGCCAAATTCTATCATGAGAAGCCGGTCGTCAGCGTCGAGGTGGCGGAGCTCCACAGCTACCGGGTCTACGTGATGGGCGAGGTGTCGCGTCCTGGCGAGTTCACGCCGAGGGGGCAGATCACCGTGCTCCAGGCGCTCGCCCTCGCGGGCGGATTCACCCGCTTCGCCGACCCCGACGAGGTGGTGATCGTCCGGCGCGACGCGATCGGCGAGCGCAGGATTCCGTTCGTGTTCGATGAGGTCGTCGGGAAAGGCGATCTCCGCGGGGATCTGCCGCTGCAGACGAACGATACCGTGGTGGTGCCGTAGAAGGCCCGCATCGGGGCCACGTCGCTCCGTGAGCAGGCTTATCCGCATGCGGCTGCGGCACGCGCGTGGGTAGGGTAGCGCTCGCGTCGCAGAGGACCCGTTGCGCATCGCTGGGGTCCTCCCCTGCCCCGACGGACATCGTTGGATGATCGCCGCACCAAGTTCTGGCATCCTGGCAGGATGCGCCCCGGGGCAACACCGCCGCTCGCCGCCGTATTGACCCTCGCGTTGCCGCTGCTCGTCGCGGCGTGTGCCCCCGCGAGCCCCGGCCCCCCGGGCGCCGCCGGCAAGGCCGCGGCGCCGCCGAGCTCTCCGGTCCTCGCGACAGCCAGCGCGCCTTCAGGCCCGGGAGGCCCTGAGCCTGCCGGCGCGGCGTCCGCGGGGGGAGCGCAGGCCGATGGCGCGCAGGGCGCCGCGCCCTTCCCCGCCCGAACCGAGCCGGCCCCTGCCATCTCGGCGGACGAAGCCGAGGCCATCCTGTTCCCGGACGACGCCGCCGCCCACCGGGACGCCATCGACGCCTGCCGGCACGGGAACGCCGGGACCGCGGCCGCGCCCGGCCCGGGGCACGAGCGAATCCGCTGCCTGCTCGCGCTCCGCTACCAAGGCGACCCGCAGGCCTCGGCGAGCGCAACCGCGCTCTTCGACCAGAACGGCAGCGTCGCCGGGCTGGAGCGGGAGCACATGATGGACGGCGGTTACCGCGGCATGCTCCACCTCGTCCCGGAGCTGCCGGTGCGCGCCGAGCGCCGCCACCTCGAGTGGACGGTGTCGGCGATCGCCGACTTCGACGCCTTCATCGCGGATCTCGCGGCCGCGGCCAGCTCACCCGTGCGCTACCGACATCGCGCCCTCGCGCTCCGGTACTTCCGGTCCGTGCGGGCGCGGACGCCTTCCGCCTACGCCTCGGGCTGGACGGTCGCATACAACCTCTCCGGCTCGCTCCACCGCTCCGCGGACGACGTGCGGGAGACGCTCTTCCACGAGCTCTTCCACCTGAACGACGTCGCGCACGGCGGGTGGTCCCAGGCGGCGCTCTCGCCGATCTACGACGGCATCGTCGCGCGCTGCGGGACGAGGATCTCCTGCCTCACGCCGTACTCGCCGAACGAGACCATCGTGAAGGGCGGCACGTATTACTCGTTCCAGCCAGGGAACGGCGTCGTGGAATACGCCGCCGAGCTGGCGATCCGCTACTACCGCGAGCAGCGCGCGGCGCTCCGCGGCAAGCGGCTCTCGAAGGCGCCGTTCAAGTGCGGCCCGCCGGAGAACGCGCGGGCGTGGTCGCTGCTCTCGGGAGAGTTCTTCGGCGGCGCAGATCGGGTGGCGCCCTGCCGGGAAGGGGCGCCGGCAGCGCCCTGAGCCACATCGCAGCACGCGGTCTCGCCGTCCCACGCGCCGCACATGCCGTGACGATGGGACGCAATCACCGGCCTGGTCGCGCGCAGGCGCATCACCCCACCTGCGACCGGTGGACGACCGAGGGTCGCGGCAGCTCGAGCGGCGGCATGGGATCGAAGAGCGAGCGCTCCGCGTCGGCCACCTCCTCGGCCGAGAAGGCCCGGAGGGTCTGGCAGAACTCGACCATGATGCCGTTGGGATCGATCGTGCAGATCGAGCGGCAGAACTCGTTATCTCTCTCGGTCACCTCGAGGCCGTGCGAGAGCCATCGCGCGAGCATCCGACCGTAGAGCTCGCCCGTCGGGGCGCTGAAAGCCAGGTGGTTCATCCACACCGGCAGCCCGAGCCCTGTCGAGAGATCCGTCCTGAAGCGCCCCCGCACCGTCTCTTCGTGCACATCCCAGAATGCGAGCAGCGGACCATCGGGCTCGCTGGTCCGATACAGGGCGTGCCTCGCCCAGCCCCCATCGCGGCTGCCCTCGTAGGGCACCGCGATGACCTTCACGAGACGGAACCCCATGGCCCGGGTATAAAACCGGTGTGTGGCGACCAGATCGCTGGTCGCCAGCGCGATGTGATGCACCGCCATCGTCCCCCCTTTGCGTGCATGGCAAGGATGCCACGAGCCGGAGCGCTCGTTCAAGCTGGATTCCATGCAATCGGTCGAGCGATCGCGAACCGAGGCGCGGGCGGTGACCTCGGTTAGATCGGTTACGTCGGGTCTCCCGGTGTCCCCACCCCATCGAGCATGAAGGATTCCGGCGACAGGGAGTCCTTTGCCCAGGACGACGGCCCGGCGCGCCGTGCCCCGGACGCTCGACCAGCCCTGGACAGCGAGGCGGCGGGTGCCTCGGGGACCCGCAGCCGCCCGGGGGCTCGGCGGGATCGGCGCTGAGCCCCCGGGCGGCTGCGCTATCCTCGGCGCAGGCCATGTCCGACGGCGATCTCGTGTTCGCATCCATGCCTGCCGGGCTCATCGCCTTCGCCTCGTCGTGCGGAGTCCCGCAGGAGGATCTCCTCCAGGCGGCTGGCGTCGCGCCCGAGATCCTTACCGCGCCCGACGAGCTCGTGCCGTATGCATCGCTCTTCTCGCTCTGGGAGCTCCTTCTCCAGCGCCTGCCCGGCGAGCCTCTCGGGCTGCTTTATGCGCGCTGCATCCCGGTTTCGGTCGTCGGCATCGTGGGGCACGTCCTTCGCCACAGCGAGACCGTGCGGCAGGGCGTCGCCGTCTATGGCCGCTTCTGCCGGCTGATGGACCCGTACCTCCGCATCCTCCTCGAGGAGCACGGCGGGGTCGCGCGGCTCGCGCTCGAGCACGAGCCGCGCGTCGTCGCCATGGCCGAGCCGATCGAGATGATGGTCGCGACGCTCGCGCGCTTCATCGCGCTCTACCTCGGCGGCTCGGCGAGGCCGATCGAGGCGCTGTTCCGCCATCCTCGCCGGCACCCGCCGTCGCTCTACGAGGAGGCGATCGGGGCCCCCGCCCGCTTCGAGGCGGGCGCGACGGGCCTCGTCTACGATGCGCGCGTGCTCGACGCGCCCCTGGTCGGCGCGGACCCGTCGGTCCGCGATTACCTCGTTCGCCACGCCGAGCAGCTCCTCGCCGCGCGCGCGGCGCCCGCCAGCGCCGCGACGCTCGACGCGCGCGTGCGCGCCCGCATCGACGAGCGGCTCGATCGCGGCGACGTGGACCAGGAGGGGGTCGCGCGCTCGCTGGGCATGAGCACGCGCTCGCTCCAGCGCGCGCTCAAGGACATCGGCACGTCGTTCACGGCGCAGCTCGACGAGGCGCGGCGGGGGAAGGCGCTCGATCTCGTTCGCCGGCCTGACCTCGCGCTCCAGGAGATCGCGTTCCTGCTCGGCTATGGCGAGCCGCGCCATTTCTACCGCAGCTTCCGTCGCTGGACGGGAACGACGCCGGGAGAGTACCGGCGCGCCCGCGTCCGGTAGCTCCGCAGGTCAGAAATCCCGCCAGGATTGCTGACGCGCGGAGCCAGGGCGGCCGGAGTGCGCCGGGATGCTCGGAAAAAATCTACAATCACCTGCGCGCGCGACGGCCCATGGTGCGCGCATGACCCGACACGACCGCCACGCTTTTTATCTCTCCGACACCTACGTGCAGCTCCTCGACGGCGGCGCCGCGAAGCTGATCCCTGTGGACGCCGAGTTCTGGGCGAAGATCGGCGAGCGCGAGGAACTGCACGCCGGCCGCATGGTGGGCCTCTTTCATATGGACGAGAGCCCCGATCCCCGCGAGGTCCACCCCCATGGCGACGAGGTCCTGATCCTGCTCTCCGGCTCGGTCGACGTCGTGCTGGAAGACGAGGGCGGCGAGCGCGTGATCCAGCTGCGCGATCAGGGCACGTGCATCGTCCCTCGCGGCGTCTGGCACGGGCAGATCGTGCGCGCGCCGAGCGTGATGATCTTTATCACGCCCGGCGAGGGTACCCAGCACCGCGCGTGCTGATCCCACGCGATGACCGGCTGCGTGTGCCCGCAGCTGCCGCGGGGCGAAGGAGGCCCTTCGATGCGTGGGTAAGCGACTCGCTCGAGACGAGCCCTCCGCGTCAAAGACACCTTGGCGAGGGTAACCATCACGCGTTGGAGCGCGCTGGAGCACGCTGGCGCGAAGAAACGATTCTGCGTCGCGGCTTGACGTTGGAACCATGGCGCTCGCTTGACAATCCATGGCGGATTTGCTCCGCTCGTCGTGGGCGTTGCGCCCCTCCTTGGACGTGACTACGGCGTTCGCCGAGCTGAACGACTTCGCATGACCCACGATGCTCCGCCTGGAGCGGTGAGCGACCGCTTCGACATGTTCACGCGCGCAGAGCGCGCGGACCTCGGCGCCCTGATGGATGTCCTCGTCGCGCAGGCGTGGGCCGCGACGCCGTTCATCTACTCCAACGACGTCGAGGACGCCTATCTGGAGATCATCCGGGAAACCCCCGCGTTCACGTTCGGCCTCGTCGAGAGGGCGACGGGGCGCCTGGCCGCGGTCGGCAACGCGGCGCCGATCGCGGTGCGGAGCGACGATCTGGCGGCGCTGCCCGACAGCGGCTGGAAGTGGCAGGTCCTCCGTGCGAAGGCGGTCCGCGGCGGCGAGCCGCCAACCCACTTGGGCGCCTTCACCGCCTCGGTGTCGCCGCTGTTCCGCGGCCAGGGCGTGAGCGCGCTCGTGCTCGCCGCCTTCAAGGCCCTGGCGAGGCGCTCGGGCCTCGCCGGCGTGCTCGCCCCGGTGCGCCCCCCGTCCAAGGCATCCTGCCCAGGCATCGATATCGAGGAGTTCCTCGATCGCGCCCGCGAGGACGGCTTGCCCACCGACCCGTGGGTCCGAACGCATCTCCGCGTTGGGGGCCGGATCGCCGGGACTCCTCGTTGCGCCCTCGTGGTCGACCTGGAGCTCGATTTCTGGGAGGTCTGGCTCGGCAGGCCTATCTTGCCTTCCGAGCGCTCTTTCGAGATCCCCGGCGGCCTTGCCCCCGTGTACGTCCAGGGTCGGCGCGGGCGTTATGAGGAGCCAGCCATCTGGGTCGTTCACTCGCTCTGACATGGAGCTGCTGGACCAGGCTGGCGATGTGGATTTCGGGCCCTACGGCCGCCCAGCACAGGCCTCGTCGCTGTCCCATCGAGGGCGCACCAGCCGCTCGGCGGTCGCAACCGCGCCTCGCGCGTCGGTCACCACCCCCCTGATCCGGAGCGGTAGACCGATGGCACAAGCTGGCTCGCGAAGCACGGCCGGCCATCCGATGAACTCGCACCGGCCGTCCTCGAGCTCCGTGAGCACGATCCTCCCCCGGCTGGTCGTCGCCGAGGACGGATCGTCGATCACGGTCGTCGTGACCTCGAGCTGGACGCCCTCGGGTTCGACGCCGAGCGTCCGAAGGCTGGTCCACACGTGCCAGCCGCCCTGCGCGCCGTGGGCGAGCTCGACTTCCTGGCCGTCGGCCAGCGGCTCGAACTGCCACTCGCCGGTGCCGAGCTCGGCGACTCCCTGCGCCGGCGGCTCGTCCCCGCCGGCGCAGCCAGGAGCGAGCGCGAGGAGCACGGCGAGGCCGGCGGCGAAGGTCGAGCAGGCCACCGTGCGGACTCCTACGAGCGCCGGCGGCGGCGCACGGCCACCAGCAGGCCGAGCAGCGCGCCGCTGAGGCCGACGGCGCTGCCAGCATGGCCGCCGGCGTTGCAGCCTCCAGAGGCGGCCACGACGGCGGGGGGCGGCACATCGACGGGTCGACCACCCGGCAGCGAATCGGGCAGCTGCGGGACGCGCCGGTCGTAGAAGGACGCCGGGACGGGCTCGTCGGGAAGCACGCAGGTCGTCGCGCGGCTGCCGTCGGCGGCGATAGCGCCTACCGCCACATAGCCGGTCGAACAGCGGCAGGTCGGCGTCATGTTCATGGGCACGCACTCGCCGTTCGCGCCGCAATCGAACGTCGCACAAGGATCCGCGAGCGGCGGCGCGTCAGGTAGCGCCCGGTCACCGGGGTTGAGGAACGACATGCGGAGGTCCTGGCAGGTCACCGTCGGCCGGCCCGACGGATCGAACGTCGTGCGCGCGGTCGTCCCGGGCACGCACGCGCAGGCTGCGACGGGCTGGGCGCCGTCTGCGCCCTCGACGACGCGGCACAGGCCGCCTGCGCCGCACGCCGCGAAGTCGCACGGCGACGCGGCGCCGGCAGCCTCGGCGCCGGGAGCGCCCACGCACAGGTCGCGGTCATCGACGTAGCGCGGGAGCAGGTGGGTGTTCGACACCACGGGACCGTCGGTGCGCCGAAAGATCGGATCGACGGTCATCTCCTCGGGCGACAGGCGGGTATAGAGCCGGGTGATGGTCGTGTTGCCCTCCAGGAGCGGCAGCAGCGCGTCGCGGGCGGCCACCTGCTGCTCGTCCGAGCTCATCGTGTTGCGGACCTGGTCGGCGATGCCGATCGTCGGTCCGCTCATCTCCGTGACGAAGCCGCGACCGCCGGCCTCATCGACGCTGCGCGCGACGAGCGCCGTCCAGTTCGTCTGCACCGGCCACTGGTTCGCGCTCCAGACGATCTGGTTGTCGTCGATCTCGACGTCCGTCCAGTTGGCCGGCCCATAGCGCCGGTCGCCGAGGATCATCACGGTGATCCCCATCTCCGGCTCGGCCGCGATCGCCGTCAACCGGATCGGGATCGACGGCGACCCCGACGGAAGCGTGAAGCGGAACGGCTGGATGTCGGTGACCTCGGCGTCCGGCTTGAGCCGCAGCGCGAGGAACTTCATCCCCTCGCTCGTATAGATACCGATGTACGGCGCCATCGCGTCGTTGACGCGGAAGTTGTTTGTGCGAAGCCAGTCGATGAGCGCCGCAGGATCGGTCGACTCGACCACGGCCACGTCGTACGGCCCGACCTCTTCCCGGATGTGCACCGTGACGTCGCCGTCGTCGACGCCGCCTGAAGTGGACCCGCCCCCTGCGGTTGCCTCGGGGAAGGCAGGGTAGCAGTTCGGGTCGTTGGGCCACTGGAACTGCGGACCTGTCGCTGTATCAAGGGCGGTGAGCGCAAGCTGCGGGAACACAGCGAGGCTGTCCACCGCCGGCACCTCGGCCAGCGGGACCACCCAGGCGAAGTCCGGCGCCGCGCCCGCATACTGGATCTGCGTCACCATCGTGACCGAGCCATCCTGATTCGTCGCGAACAAGATCCGCTCCGCGGTCTGGTCCACCGGCTGTCGTCCGCAAAAGAATCCGCCGCACGCCTCAGCAGGTCGTGGCGCCGTCGTCAGCCCCGCCGCCGCCATCCCCATAACCACCCATAGCTTGCGCATGGTCTACCTCCTCCTCACCCGACCGATCGGGCGAACGCCCCCAGGCAAACACGGTACCATGCACAAGAAAAGGCGATTCCTGGGTACGACGCCGGGAGCGACCGATCCAGGGGGACGACCGTCGTCGACGCGGCGCTCCTTCTCCTAGGGTCAGAGGTCAAAACATCATCCGGCGCTCGACCCACACGCGGCTGTCGGCGCTTCTCGCCGCATCAACGTGGAACGAGCCACGCGTCGAACGGCGCAAAGTAGGCGCCCCCCTCGACCTCGTTGTCGGCGCGGTAGAGATCGAAGTCGGCCGGCAGGTCCGGGAAGTCGGGGCTGGAGAAGCCGCGCACCTCCCAGGTCGAGTAGCGGTTGAACGTCTGCCCGAAATCGAACGGCAGCACGCCCGGCGGGAATACCGGATCGACGAAGCGCAGCCACACGCGCAGGCAGTCGGGATCGGCGGGGTCCTCCTCGTCGCCGCCGTCGCACGCCTCGTGGAGCTGCGTCACCGCGACCGGACGATCGCCCGTGAACGTCACGTGATCGAAGATCGCCGGCTTCTCCTGGATGAACACGTAAGCCAGGATCTTGATGTCGTCGACGGTGCCCCCCTGCAAGCGGGCCGTGTCGTCGAGCGGGATGGCCTTGACGCCGATTGACGCCAGCCCGTTGTCCACCGCCACGACGTCGGAGAACAGCAGCGGATTCACGTAGGCACCCCAGAGGACGCCGTAGTGGCCGTTCGACCAGAACGCGTTGTCGCGGTACGCCGGCTGCGCGACCTCGATGTTGTGCCAGATCATCGCGCCGTGCCCGCGGACGTGATGGGCGACGTTGCCGTCGAAGACGAAGTCCGCCGGCCGCCCCGAGCCCCCCTCCTGCCAGCCGAAGCCGGAGACGTCCTCGCCTGTGCCGTCGTAGCCCACGCCGACGGCGACCGAGTCGCGCGCGCCCGAGCCCTCGCCGCCCGACACGGCGATGCCGGTCATGCGGTGGTCCACGCGGATGCAGCCGTCGACGCGCTCGGGGATGCCGACGCGCGCGGCCAGCACGTGGTCGAGGAGCACGCCGGCCGGCGCCTTCTCGCGATCGTCACAGAACGTGCCGCACGCGCCGTTGTCGTAGAACAGGCCGAAGCCCACCCCCTGGGTGTCGTAGCCGGCGACGTCGCTGATCTCGATGTCGTTCGACTGCTCGACCATGATGAAGTGGAGCTCGCCGCCCCAGATCGCCGCGTGACGCACGAACGAGCCCGCCGAGGCGTCCTTCTGCTGGTGGAACCAGAGCGGCGCGCGGCGGGCGGGGAGCGCGGTCCCCTCGGCGCCGCCGCTGCACGGGATCAGCGGGCCGAGCCAGCGGAGCTCCACGCTGTCGAGCTGCGCGTGCCCCTGCTCGGCGACCAGGATGTGCGCGTGTGCGGTGTCGTCGGCCGAGCGGATGACCACGTTGCGCGACAGGTTCGCGGCCTCGGCGCGGCGCAGGCAGTCCGCGCAGCCGTCGTGGGTGAACGCCGGCGCCTTGGCCAGCGTCACCTCCTTGCCGTCGACAGCGGCGATGGTCCCCTCATCGAACTGGTCGACCGCCACGTCGCCGCCGGCGAGCGGGGCCGACGGGGTGAGGACGACGCGATCGCCGGCCTTCCACCCCGACGCGTCGTCGATGGTGAACACCGCGTCGCCGTCCCCCGCGCCCTCGACGAGCTTCCCCCACGCGCGCTTGGGCGCGCCGGCCGCGAGCAGGCGCCCGGCGCCCATGACCCACACCCCGACGTCGCCGCCGACGACGGAGATGGGCGTGTCGACCGACTGCGGGCCGTCCCCTCCCTCCACCGCGCTGGGCGTGCCGGCGTAGTCCTCGTCGTGCATGCCGGTGAAGACGATCTCGGCGGTCACGCCGTCGGGAACGCGGTCGTCGGGCGTGCCGTAATCGACGGTCCCCTCCACGACCAGGTTGCCGTGCAGGGTCAGCGTGGCCGACGCCTCGCGCGACGCGCGCAGCGTGCCGCCGGCCTCGACCAGGACCGTGTGCGCCTCGGCGGGGCAGTCGACGACGACGATCTTCCCTGACGGGATCACCACGTCGGTGTCCGCGCCGGGGAGCGCGCCGCCCCAGGTCGTCGCGTCGCAGAAGGAGCAGGACTCGCCGTCGGGGCAGTCGGCGGTCGGGCCGTCGGGGCCGTCGGGGCCGTTCCCAGAGCTGCCGCAGGCCGCGAGCGTGGCGGCGGCCACGAGTGAGAGCGCGAGACGTGTTCGAACCATCGTTCCTCCAGCAGTCGCCGCCTAGAGGACCGATCAGGTTGATTTTGTGATAATTCTGGTCGCTTCGATGGAAGGCTCGACGGTCTCGTCGGGCCATGATCTCGTCCGCGTCCGGAGGTGCACGGATGGAACGATGGTCGCCGCCCGTGGAGCTGTCGCGGCAAGAGCAGGCGCTGATGAAGCGGCTGACGCGCGTGAGAGCACTGTTCGGCTTTCTCAGGCAGCACCGGCACGAGCTGTTCGATGAGACGTTCCAGGAGCAGCTGGAGGGCATGTACCGGACGACGGGGGCAGGCGAGCCGCCGCATCCACCGGCGCTGATGTGCATGGTCACGCTGCTCCAAGGCTACGTCGGCGCATCGGATGCCGAGGCGGTGGAGTTGTCCGTCGTCGACCTGCGCTGGCAGATGGTGCTCGGGTGCCTGGGTGCGGCGACGCCCCCGTTCTCGCAGGGCGCCCTGCAGGCGTTCCGAGAGAGGATGGTCGCGCACGAGATGGACCGGATGCTGCTGGAGAGGACCGTGGCGCTTGTTCGGTCCGGCGCGATGACGGAGGGCGAGAGGCGTGCGGTGTCCAAGGCGCTGCGCGTGGCGATCGATAGCCGCCCTTTAGCGGGGGCCGGGCGGGTTGAGGACACGATCAACCTGCTCGGCCATGCTGCACGCAACATAGTCCGCGTCGTGTCGAAGATCACGGAGCGTCCGCCCGAGGAGATCTGCCGCAAGGCGGGTATCCCGCTGCTTCTGGCTCCCAGCATCAAGGCCGGGCTCGACCTCGACTGGAGCGACCCGAAACAGAAGGCGGCAGCGATTCAGATCCTGGAGCGGCAGGTCTCGTCGCTGCAGCAGTGGGTCGACCGCCACCTGGACGACGTCGTCGAGCAGCCGCTTCGCACCTATCTGGAGGCGGTCACACAGGTTCGAGACCAGGACCTGGAAACAGCCGAGGATGGGACCGTTCGCATCCGGCAAGGCGTTGCACCTGACCGCCGTGTCTCCATTGAAGACGCCGAGATGCGCCACGGTCGCAAGAGCCGCTCGAAGCGCTTCGACGGCTACAAGGAGCACATCGCACGCGACCTTGACCTTCCCGTTATTGTCGCCTGCGCGGTCACGCCAGCGAATCGGCCCGAAGAAGAGGGTGCCGCGCCGATCGCCGAGGACGTCCAGCATCAGCGGCTGCGCCTCGTCGAGCTGCACATCGATCGCGCCTACGTCCACAGTCCCGTCGTTGACGACGTGATCCGCGCTGGCGGCCAGGTGTTCTCGAAGCCTTGGGGCCAGCGGGCTCGCAGCCCCGATCTATTCAGCAAGCGCGACTTCAAGATCAACCTGCGCGCCAAGACAATCACGTGTCCAGCGGGACAGATCGAGGTGTTCGAACCGGGCGATACTGTCGAGTTTGACCCTGAGGAGTGTGGCGCGTGCCCCCTCCGAGCCAAGTGCACGCAAGCTGCCTCGGGGCGAGGGCGGACCGTGTCCATCGCCGAGGATGAAGCTCTGCAGGGCAAGTTCCGGAAGTTGCAGCAGACCGGGCCAGGACGCGCCGTGCTCCGGCAGCGGACAGCTGTGGAGCATGCGCTCGCCCATATCGCGGCGCGGAAAGGACACTGCGCGCGCTACATCGGCGCCAGGAGAAATCTGTTCGACCTCCGGCGCACCGCAGCCATCCAGAATCTTGAGGCGGCCCAGCGGCTGATCCGGGAGGCTGCATAACATGTCGAAATTAGACGATTTTCAACATGTTCGGCGTTCTAGGGACACGCCGCCAGGTCGGCGGCGACCTCGGGCGGCGCGAGCGCGCGCAGCTCCGCGCGCTCGTCGAGGGCGAGCCCCTCACACCCATCCCGCCAGGCGTTGCCAAGGACCACGTGATGGTCTGACGTGAGCGTCCCGCCGCCGGCCAGGAACGCCGCCTCGCGCGCGAAGAAGCGGCGCAGCAGCGCGGCGCGGATCGGGCCGGGGGCGCGCCGCAGCGGCACGCCGAGCAGGCGCACCGGCCCGCGATCGGTGCCGAAGTCGTCGGCGAGCGCGCCCTGCGACTCCTCCAGGCTGCCGACGAGGTGGAGATAGGTGATCGTCCACGGGCCGGCGCCGGCGCCGTCGGCGGCGGTGAGGACGTCCTTCCAGTTCAGCGGTCGATCGCCCGACGTGTGGCCCCGGCCGGGGTTGACCGCGGCCTGGGCCACCCACCAGGAAAAGGTCTGCGCCATCGCGTCCGGCACGGCGTCGGCGAACGCCGCCTCGAAGAACGCGAAGCCGACCTCGTAGGGGAAGGCGGGCCCGCCGTCGGGGAAGCCGCGGTCCGCGCCGTCGAAGCCGCCGTGGCGCCGCTGCCAGTCCCACAGCTTGATCGCGGCGTAACGCAGGAGCTCCACGCGCCCGGCGTGATCGCCCGTCGTGATGAGGATCTCCTTGCCGATCTGCACCGCGGCGGTCTCGAAGGCGCGCGCCGCCTCGAGCGTGCCGTCGCGCTCGAGCGCGGCCTGCGCCTCGGCGAGCCGGCCGTCGTCGCGCGTGAACCAGGTCTCGTCGATCCTGCGCGGCAGCCAGCGCATCCACGACGGCGTCTCGACCGGGAGCGCGATGGCCGAGGTGTCGAGCGACGCGGCCAGGTCCCAGGCCGGGTCCTCGGGGAAGCCGCCGGGGAACAGCGCGGCGCCGAGCGCCTCGTCGGAGTCGAGCACGGCCTGGTGCCCGGCGCCGGCCGCGCCCGCGTGCTGCGGGCCGGGCTGGAACGGTGCGTCGATCACGCGTCCGACGGGGGGGACGGCCAGGGAGCGCACGTAGCTCGCCACGTCGGCGGCCTCGGCGGGGGTGAACAGGTGGTGCTGGGCGCGCGCGATCACGCTGTGGTTGGAGAACGCGAAGTAGGCCAGGTCGGCGCCATCGTCGGCGTGGCAGCGCGCGCACACCGGCCCGCCGTCACGGCTCTCCTCGGTGAAGAAGCGCCGCCCGCGCTCGATGGCGCCGGCGTCGGCCGACGGCGCGGTCCAGGCGGCGGGGTCGTCGGCGAGGAGGTCGGCCGTCCCCCGCCGCCCCCCGGCCACCACGGCCACGTCGATCACGCGGAACCCGGATACGTCGCGGACCTGACGGTCGTAGCGGAACACCACGCGGTTGGCGCCCGCGCGCAGCGTGCCCTCGGGGAGCGGGAGCGTGGCGGTCGCGTGGCCGCCCGACGGCCTGCGCAGCCCCGGCGCGGCGAGGTCGATCGGCGCCGCGTCGTTCACCACCACGTAGGCCGCGTCGGCCTCGACGACGTTGTGCACCGTGAGCGCGAGCCCGGCGCCCGGCGCGGAGGCGACGTCGCCGGGGACGTCGATCGTGACCGCGACGGCGGCCCCCGGCGCGCCGAGGACCTCGATCGGGAGCGAGGTCGCGGTCGCGATCGCATCCTCGTCTCCATGCGGCGCGCACCCCGTCAAGACCACGGCGAGCGCAAGCTGGGCGAGCCGTCGCACGGCCGCAGCATATCAGTGGCCGTCGAGGGTTTGGTCAGCCTCAACGCCGAGGAACAATACACCCACACCCTCCCCGGGGATCGCACGCGCGCACAAGGACTGGCACGATCGGCGATCAGGCGCTCGGCACGAAGGCCGCCGGCTGACGGCCGGGCGCGGGCGCGTCACGGCCGCTCTTCTCGGCGAGCTGACGCTCCAGCTCCTCGTACATTCGCACCTTCTTCTCGATGCCGGCGAGGTGGGCCTGCTGCTCGGCGAGCTTCCTGGCCACCTCGTCGCGGTGCGCTTCGAGCAGGGCGCGACGCTCCGAGATGGTCGCGTCGCCCCGGCGCGCGAGCGTCGCGTAGGCGAGCATCCGCTGGATGGGCATGCCCGTCTCGTGCAGCCGGCGGAGGAAGACGACCCAGCGCACGTCGTCGGGACCGTAGCGGCGGTGGCCGCTGCGCGCCCGCGCGATCGGCTGGATGAGGCCGATCCGCTCGTAGTAGCGCAGCGTGTGCGTGCTCGTGCTCGTGGCGGCAGCGACCTCGGCGATGGTCAGCCTGTCAGCCGCTCCCGAGGGCGCCTCGGCGCGCTCCGCGGGAGGGGGGCGGACGTCGATGGCGGAGAGCGGAGGGCGATCAGCTGCTCGGCGGGGCTGCACTGGACCTCTCCTTGCCGCGCGGGGGAGGGCCGGCGGCGTTTCGGCACCCGTCACGGTAAAAGCTCGAGCGCGCTCGAAGTCAAGGGCGCACCCGGCCCCGTTTTGTTTCGCCGTCCGCTCCTTGACTTCGAGCGCGCTCGAAGACTTACCCCTCCGGGACACACAAGGGAGAAGGCACGATGCGATACAAGCTCCTTGGGAAGACAGGCCTCTACGTGTCCGAGCTCTGCCTCGGCACCATGACGTTCGGCGGGAAGGGCTTCTGGCAGGTGATCGGCGCGCTCGGCACCAGCGAGGTCGAGGCGGTCGTGGGCACGTCGCTCGACAGCGGCGTCAACTTCATCGACACGGCGGACGTCTACGCCGAAGGCGAGTCGGAGCGGCTCGTCGGCGGGGCGCTCAAGGCGCTGGGACGCCCGCGCGAGCAGGTCGTCGTGGCCACCAAGGTGCGCGGACGCGTGGGCCCGGGCGTGAACCAGATCGGCCTCTCGCGGGCGCACATCCTCGCGAGCATCGACGCGAGCCTCCAGAGGCTCGGGCTCGATCACGTCGATCTCTACCAGATCCACGGCGTCGACCCCGTGACGCCCATCGAGGAGACGGTGCGCGCCCTCGACGACGTGGTGCGCTCGGGCAAGGCCCGTTACGTCGGCTTCAGCAACCTGCCCGCGTGGCTGGCCATGAAGGCGATCGGCTTCGCGCAGGCGAACGGCCTCGCGCGGTTCGAGAGCGCCCAGGTCTACTACTCGCTCGCGGGGCGCGACATCGAGCGCGAGATCGTGCCCCTGGCGCAGTCGGAGGGCATCGCGATCCTCCCCTGGAGCCCGCTCGCGGGCGGCATGCTGTCGGGCAAGTTCGATCCGGAGAAGCCGGGCGGCCCTGACGGCGCGCGGCGCACGAGCTTCGACTTCCCGCCCGTCGACCGCGCCCGCCTGCCGCGCGTGCTCGGCGCGCTGCGCGAGGTCGCGGGCGCTACAGGCCTGTCGGTCGCGCGCGTCGCGCTCGCGTGGCAGTTGACTCGCCCCTTCGTCACCAGCGTCATCATCGGCGCAAAGACGCGGGAGCAGCTCGCCGACAACCTCGCCGCCGCGGAGGTCACGCTCTCTCCCGAGCATGTCAAGCAGCTCGACGAGGCGAGCGCGCTGCCGCCCGAATACCCCGGCTGGATGCTGGAGTGGCAGAACCGCGACGTGCGCGGCGTCCCCGGCGGGCAAACGGTCGCGGATCGCGCCCGCCAGCACCAGACGAACAAGTAGCGGGCCTCATCCCCGAGGGCTTTGCGGGTCAGTCGCGGATCCGGCGTCACCATTCCGGGAGAGAGCGGTTCGCTCGGGCTGAGCAACTGGGTTGGCGCCGCGCTCCGCCGTGTTGGCAGGGAGCGCGCTCAGCCCACTTCGAACACCGCAGGAATGGCGCTCTTCTCGGCCTCGAGAGCAGCGCCCTCACCGGTACGCGTGTTGCCAACACCGCCCGTGATGTGGCAAATGAGGTCTCTCCATCTCCCATGGCTGACGCTCGCCGCCGTGGCGTGCGGCACGGATCCGGTGGCGGTGGACCCCCGGACAACCTCGCAGCTGGTCCTCGACGGAAAGCTCAGCGAGGAAGGGCCGCAGGTCATCGTGCTTGTCGTCGATGACGCGGACACGGCCGAAGCCGCGCAGCTCCGCGAGCGCGTCGCCGAGAGCGTGCGCGCGAGCCTCCTCGCGGTGCTGGGATCGCGGTGGGAATGGGGATCCTGCGGCAGCGCGGATCCGGCCCAGTGGCACCCCGGCGAACTCCGGGTGGTCGTCGCGCGGCCGAGCGCGCCCGACGCTGCGGCGCTCCTCACCTCGAGGGAAATCCCCGCGCTCGCGTGGACCACGCAGACCTCGAACGAGGGAGAGGTCGAGGCAGTGATGGCAGGCGTGACAGAGGCGCTGGGGCAACGCCTGGCCGAGCCCGGGGAGGAGTACCGCCCGCTACGGACGGCCAGGCGCGCGCTGGAGCTCGTCACGGGCGCGCGCGCGCCGGTGGGGGAAGCGGAGGTAGCCCTCGTCAGGTCACTGCCCCAGGACAGGATCGCGAGGCTGCTCGTCGCGAGCACGCGGGACGACGAAGGGCCCGGGCTCATCGCCGACGAGGTACCCAGCCCGACAGCGCTGTCGATGACCCTGGACACGGAGGTGGTCGGGCCTTTCACCACGCCCGATTGGACCTGTCGCACCGTCGACCGAGGCAGCACGCGACTGGAGGCGTGGAGCGAGCTCGTGCGCGCGGAGCCGATCACCTCGCGCTGCGACGATCAGGACACGTGGGACATGCTCCTTCACCCGGGGTGGGCCGATTGCGGCTTCATCTGCCAGGCCCACCCGCTCGCCGTGGACGCCGGAGGTGTGGTCGCTTGCAACGTCATGATCGATCAGGCCGATCTCGAGCGCTGCGATGCCGCGCGAGGCCAGCGCGATCCAGGCGGGCAGCCCACGTTCGTCGAGCGCGGCGGCGCGGAGCTGCGCCGCTGCGAGGTCGTGCAGCTCGCCGGCGCCGACCTGGAGAGCTGCCGGCATTCGCTCGATTGTCCGGGATGCCCGAGCGGCTTCTGCGCGACCGAGGTGCCGGAGCTCGTATCGCAGTGGAGCTGCGAGCGTTCGGATCACCCATGGCCGCTCCGGTTCATTGGCGGCGCGATCGAAGGCCGTCGAGGGTGGATCAACATTACATGCAGTACCGAAGCAGGAGAATGAGAGACGGCATCGCGCGGTGCGCCGTGCCCGGTCGTCCATACCTCGCTCCGAACCTGACAATTCCCCTCATTTTGTTGACATTTTGAGCAAAAAAAAATCAAACAGGGAGTCGGGGAGGCAGGGAGATTGGTGGGATTTCACTCCCCGGCTCCCTGTGAATTACCCCGAAGAGGAACCAGCAGGGTCGGTTCAGTCGAGGATGGTCCAGGTGGCCTTGGCGGTGCATCCGTAGGCGTCGAGCGCGCCGGGGTGCGAGAGCGGGACGAGCTTGGTCTGACCCTTGGCGAGCGGCCCGGTGACCGAGCGGGTGAAGGGCCCAGGATCGCCGTAGTAGTGCGTGACCGTGAAGGTGATCTTCGCCGAGTCCGGAACGGCGAAGAGCGAGGTGTTCTTGATCGCGGCGTTCGGGTTGAAGATGCTCGGAAAGGTGATCGAGCACGAGAGGTTCACCGTCTTGGTGACCGTGCCGCCGCCGTCGTCACCCCCGGGGCCGATGATCGCCTCGGCGCCCTCCCCCACGACCTCGGCGGCGTCGCCCGCGCCCTCATCGGCGCTGTCGCCGTCGAGCGGCTCGGCGATGCAGCCGACGAGCGAGAAGGACGAGATGAGCGAGCAGAGGAGCAGGTTCTTGAGCTTCATGGTGGTGTATCCTTGGGTCGGGGGTTCACGCTCACGAGATCGCGTCTCGGTGGCCTCTGGCGATACCGAGTCGCCTGCGAGGCCTTCGTCGCTGTCTCGCGGCGTCGCATCCGGATAGAGCAACCGGCAGGCCAGGTTGTCGGGGCGCTTCGGGCCGCCGCCCGGCGCGCCCTGGATCCCCGGGGATGAAGGCCTTTCTCGTGGTTTTCGCGCTCCCCCGCGCAGCGCCGAGGGGGGCGGCTGCGCGGCGCGGTGGAGGTCTGAGCCCCCACGCCGACGGCGCGAGCCTCCACCGCCTCGCACGGTCACCGTCCGTCGAGCACGGCTCCCTTCAGGGTCCGGCGAGCGTTGTGCGGGCCATCCGCACCGCGTAGCATCCGCTCTCGTGCTCGCCACGCTCTCTGGTCATCGGCCGCCGGTCCCATGCTGATCATCCGACGCCACCAGAAGGCGGCGTTCGCCGCCCTACAGAGGGAGCGCTTTCTGGACCAGACCGCCGCTTACCTCCGGCGCTGGCATGGCCCCGCCTGCGAGGCGCTGGGCGACGCCGAGCTACGCGCTTTCATCGAGGAAGGCGTGGTCCGCGCCGGCCGCTACGGCGTCACCCTGGAGCATCACGTGGTCCAGTTTCTCGACTGGATGCTCGATGTCGGCCCTGGCTTCGATGCCGATCCCGCCCACCCCTGGATCGCCCGCATCCTCCGCGATCCCGCCCTCCACGGCGATCTGAGGATGCCGGCGCTCGAGGACGAGGCCGAAGCACGAGGGTTTCCCGTGGGAGGCGACGGCTCGCCATGAAACGCAACATTCCGACGGGTTACGACCCCCCGCCTGCGAAGCGGCACAAGCCGTCACCCAGGCAGGAAGCGCGCGACCAGGTGTTCGGCGAGCGCAGCGCCAGGCGGGTCGGCGACCCCATCCTGGCCTGCCGGGACCGCCGCCCGGTGCTCATCAATCTCAGGGTCATCGCCGGCGCCGCGCCGATCGGGCCCAACGCCTCGCGGACGACCACGCACCCCGCCGGCTTCGTCCTGCTCGAGGCGGACACCATCCCCAACGACGGAACCGCCTGGAACCAGATCGCGTGGGCTGGGGGGCTCGACGCGGGCAGTCCCCGGCACCGGCTGGTCCCACGCTCGCAAGCCGGCGACTTCGTGGTGTTCGCGTGCCTCGGCCCGATGTTCGCCTCCCATCACGTCACGGTCTTCGATCCTTTCCTGGTGCGGCTCGACGTGGTGAGAGACGCCGAGCTCCACCTCGGGACCTGGTGGACGCTCCACGAAGAGGACGGGGTCGTGCTGGTACGGGCGACGACCACTCCCGACGATCAGGAGACGTGGGCTCAGATCCAGTGGACCGGCGGGGCTCCCGTCGCCGGAGGCCCAAACCTGCGCGCTGTCTCGCGCGCGTTGTTCGACGAGCAGATCATCGGGGCGAGCCTCGGCGGGGTCGAGGACGAGCTCGTCGTGCGGGGGTTCCGGCTCGAATCGCTGGTGCTCAGCGCGAACGAAGCGCCGTACGACACCGCTGCGACGGTCACCGCGACGGCCACCACCTCCCCCGACGATCCGGCCGTTTGGGGCCAGCTCGGATGGCATGGCGTCGCGTCATCGAACGGCAACACGGCGCTGGTCTCGTGCGATCAGCTCGGCTCACGGAGCGTGCGGGTGTCGCTGCGCGGCGCGTCCCGCTCGGGCACCCTCACGGTGCGCCCCGTGCTCGTCTCGCTGGCGCTCAGCACCAAAGAAGCGTCCTACGACGCCGCTGCGACGGTCACCGCGACGGCCACCACCTCCCCCGACGTACCGGACGCCTGGGACCAGCTCCAATGGGAGGGCGCCGCGCCCAGCGACGACCAACACACCGCTCAGGTCTCGTGTGATCAGCTCGGCTCGCGGGACGTGCGGGTGTCGCTGCGCGGCGCGTCCCGCTCCGACACCCTCACCGTGCACCCCGTGCTCGTCTCATTGGTGCTCAGCGCCAACGAAGCGTCCTACGACGCCGCTGCGACGGTCACCGCGACGGCCACCACCTCCCCCGACCTACCGGACGCCTGGGACCAGCTCCAATGGGAGGGCGCCGCGCCCAGCGACGACCAACACACCGCTCAGGTCTCGTGCGATCAGCTCGGCTCGCGGGACGTGCGGGTGTCGCTGCGCGGCGCGTCCCGCTCCGACACCCTCACCGTGCACCCCGTGCTCGTCTCATTGGTGCTCAGCGCCAACGAAGCGTCCTACGACGCCGCTGCGACGGTCACCGCGACGGCCACCACCTCCCCCGACGTACCGGACGCCTGGGACCAGCTCCAATGGGAGGGCGCCACGCCCAGCGGCGACCAACACACCGCTCAGGTCTCGTGCGATCAGCTCGGGTCGCGGGACGTGCGGGTTTCGCTCCGCGGCCAATCCCGCTCCGACACCCTCACCGTGCACCCCGTGCTCGTCCGGCTCGATGTCGTCAACGCCACGGACAATGGCAGCGGGGCCTGGGAGGCCTTCAAGGGGACAACCGACGTGGTGATCCGAGCCGTCACCTCGCCGCCCGCCGCCGCGAGTCAGGTCACCTGGGTCGGGGGCGTCCCGGCCCAGGCGGGCATCGTGAACGTGTCGTGCGCGGATATCGGCACCACCGACATCGAGGCTGCGCTCAAAGGTCCACCCCAGAAGGTCACGATCATCGTCAAGCGAAACCTTCCTGCCTTGCTTGGCAACTACGGCGCAGACCAGAAGATTCTCACCGCGGCCGAGAGGTTCTTTACCCACCGCGGCACCGAACCCCAGCTCGGCGACGTGGTGAGGAGGTCCTACCAGGCCAGGGAACTCCACAGTTGGCTGCAGCTCGCCTCGGTCGAGCTCCAGCTCACTCAGGGTCTCACGCTGCTGGAGAGCCTCGCGCCGGCCTGCCTGGCGGCGAACCTGCCGGCGACCGCTCAGCTGCTGAAAGCCGCCTGCGACGTCGTCCGCAAGGGTCGCACTGCCGCGGCAGTCGCGCAGCTGCTGTCCCGCTACTACACCCCTGATCGCTGCGTGAAGCTGACCCAGCTGCTCGCGCTGCCTCTGTCCGACGCGGACTGGAGCACGATCCTCGCTGACCACCAACTCTGGCCGCTCGGTCGCAACTTCCTCGTGTTCGACCGTATGCTCAGTTATGCGGCGAGCGCGAACTTCGGGTCCGATCGCGCGCTGAACGTGCTCCACGCGCTACGGTGGGTGATCGACGACTTCGACAAGGCCAAGGAGATGCTGGCGAGCGCGCCCGCGCTCACCGACGCTCGTCTGCTCTGGCTCCTCGAACGTGGACAGCGTGTGATGGGCAACCCCGCCGCAGCGGGCCTGCTCATCGAAGCCCAGGGGACGCCCCTCGGGAAAGAGGCCGCCGAGGTCCTGGTGCAGTCGTGGAACATCGCCGGTCAACAGGCCCAGGATGCCCTCGACTACGCGACGAACGGCGCCGGGACCTTCGACGTCGTGCACGAGCGGCTCTTCGCGTTGAAGGCCGCACGCGGCGTCCAGCAGACAGCGAACAACCTGCTCGCTCAGCAGGACTATCATGTGCATGACGCCCGCGCGTTGCTCGGGAGGAGCGCCGGCCGCAATTGCGCCGAACACTATGCCGACAATGACAATTCGGCCAGAGATGCGGCCGAGTTACGCCGAAACGTTGGCGCCAACGCCTGCGTCCCCAGCGGGCTCGATGGGATGGCCGTGCAGCTCGCGCGGGTGCTGCACCAGCACCGCGCGGAGATCAACGGCTTGCAGGTCGACGCGGAGACCTCGCTGATGAAGTACACGACCCACGGGGCCGGAAAGCTGTGGATCTCGATCCAGGGCGGCAACCCCGTGAAAGAGGATTGGGTGGGCCTCGAAGTCGTGCTCATCCGTCGATCGAATGGCACGCTCTTCGTCAAGCACTGCCAGCCCACCACGGCGAAGTCGTGGGTATGATGACCGCCCCTCGCGGATCGGCGCCCCTCATGGGAGCATGTGACTGAAGAAAATCATCCCGTGAACCGCTGTCGTGGTGCGCTCGGGGCCGTGCAGGATTCGCACCCACTGGACGACGACCCCGATTTCGGAAGCCACCGCTTGGTCAGCTGCGGCGGGTTCAGTCGAGGATGGTCCAGGTGGCCTTGGCGGTGCAGCCGTAGGCGTCGAGCGCGCCGGGGTGCGAGAGCGGGACGAGCTTGGTCTGGCCCTTGGCGAGCGGCCCGGTGATCGAGCGGGTGTAGGGCCCAGGATCGCCGTAGTAGTGCGTGACCGTGAAGGTGATCTTCGCCTCGTCCGGAACGGCGAAGAGCGAGGTGTTCTTGATTGCCGCGTTCGGGTTGAAGATGCTCGGAAAGGTGATCGAGCAGGAGAGGTTCACCGTCTTGGTAACCGTGCCGCCGCCGTCGTCACCCCCGGGGCCGATGATCGCCTCGGCGCCCTCCCCCACGACCTCGGCGGCGTCGCTCGCGCCCTCATCGGCTCTGTCGCCGTCGAGCGGCTCGGCGATGCAGCCGACGAGCGAGAAGGACGAGATGAGCGAGCAGAGGAGCAGGTTCTTGAGCTTCATGGTGGTGTATCCTTGGGTCGGGGTTCACGCTCACGAGATCGCGTCTCGGCGGCCTCTGGCGATACCGAGTCGCCTGCGAGGCCTTCGTCGCTGTCTCGCGGCGTCGCATCCCCATAGAGCAACCGGCAGGCCAGGTTGTCGGGGCGCTTCGGGCCGCCGCCCGGCGCGCCCTGGATCCCCG
The DNA here is from genome assembly GCF_051521375.1 of Sorangium sp. So ce693. Lineage (NCBI taxonomy): Bacteria > Pseudomonadati > Myxococcota > Polyangiales > Polyangiaceae > Sorangium > Sorangium sp. So ce693. The sequence goes on along the minus strand of NZ_CP150347.1, from coordinate 4,625,982 downwards.
GGGATGAAGGCCTTTCTCGTGGTTTTCGCGCTCCCCCGCGCAGCGCCGAGGGGGGCGGCTGCGCGGCGCGGTGGGAGGTCTGAGCCCCCACGCCGACGGCGCGAGCCTCCATCAGATGTCTTCCCTGGTGCTCTCTGGTCCGTGAGGCCGCGGCACGCTCAGGCTCGATCGCCAGCTGCGCCGCGGCGGACGGTGCTCCCCCTGAAACCCCGCGTTCGAACGCTCGGCGCCCCTCCGTCGCGATCCGGCGGCCTCCTTGACGGCGATCGGCGCCCCATGGGATCGTCGGACATGCAGGCCGAGGCGCGTTTATCCGAGGCGCGCAGCGTGCAGCGCGGTCGTCGATGTCCAGGTGGTCCTGCCGCGGGCGGGGCGCCTCGGTGAAGAGCTCAAGGAGCGTTGATGCTGGCACCGGGCGATCATCCCCCCTCTTTCTTCTCGGACCCTCCGAGGGGTCACGCCGCGTGCGTGGGGGTCCTGGTTGGACCCTGCGTCGCACTCGCCGTCCTCACGGGCAAGCACGTGTCCGTCCCCTGGTTCGTGGTGGAGGCGGGCTTGTTCGTCGCGCTCCTCTGCGTCGCCGCCGCGACACGCAGCCCTGCGCTGCGCGTCTCCCTTCCCCTCTTCGTCCTTCCGCTCGCGTACCTTTTCGTCTGCGTGACCCGGGATGCGATGACGTGCCCCGACATCCCCCCTTCCTGGCACGTATGGCGAGAGTGGCTGCCGGCCATCGGGAGCGTGTTCGGGCTCATGTCCGCCCTCGTCGGCGCCCTCGGGGTGGTGTTCTTCGCTGCCATGGCGAGCACCATGGTCCACGTGCCGCCGCGCGCTCTCCACGCGGCGAGCGTCGCCGTCCTCGTGCTGGCCACGGGCCTCATTGCCGTATCGCTGGCTCGCGCCATACGAGAGCCCGATCCGGAGCATCACATCGCGTCCCTTCCGAGCATCGGAGTCGTCCCGCCCGTCGTGGGGGAGACCTCGATGATCGCAGAGGGCCCGTCGGACCCGTCCGGACCGCCCCTCGTGACGCGCATCCACGACGTGACCATCGGCCGGCTGGGTGTGCGCCGGTTGTGCCCGAGCCTGTCCGAGAGGTGTTTTATCGACGTGGAGGAGGCCGGAAGGCCTTTCGACGGTTACCTCGTGACGTGGCTGTCTCAGCGCGGCACGTACACGATGGTCGACCCCGAGGCGTGCCGGCAGCAGCCGGGCTGGATCGATCCCCGCGATTCTTTCATCATCCGCCAGGCGTCGCCGCTCGTTCGCAAAGCGTCTCTGTTCGCCAACGACCGCCAGCTGGGCGAGCTCCTCGTGCTCGACGGAGCGATCTACGATGCCCATCGCGGCGGCGAAGCAGGTCCGGTCGTCCTCACGGCGCCGCGGTTCTTCCCGATGCCCGCGTCCATGCGCCTCGTCGCAGACGTGCTCGGCGCCCACCGGCGCGCGATCGCCGTCGCGGCCTGCGGAGTACTGCTCTCCGCGGCGCTGCTCCGCCATCGCTGGCGCGCCCGCCGCGCCCTCGCGCGGATCGCGGGGGCGAGGGTCGCGGTGCTCGAGGAAAACGGCTGGCTCGACTTCGCGGACGGCTCGCCTCCCGTGCGCGCCGCAGACCGCGGCTTGCCGCCCGGACCGGTCGTGGTCCTCGGGCCGACGTCCGGGGGCACGTACCGCGGAGGGGCTCTCTGCGGCGCCGAGATCGTCGCCGGCGAGCAGGCCGAGCTGCTCGAGCAAGGGCGCGCGCAGATTGCTCGGATCGACGTCCTCGTCTTCTTCACCGCGGTGCTCGCGCCGCTGCCGCTGCTGACCGTCGCGGTCACGCTGAGCCTCTGGTAGCCCCCTGCCCGCCGTTGCGCGCCCCGCGCGGGTGCTAGGGTGGCGCTCATGTCGAACGCGCTCCGAGCGACGCTCCTGAGCCTCTTCGGCAGCCTCGCCCCCGGCTGTGCCTCGCCGGGCCTGTCCGCCGCGACGTCGACGCCCGAAGCGCCCGCAGATCTCGTGATCACGGCCGGCGTCGTCCGGACGATGGACCCCGGGAACCCGCGCGCCGAGGCGGTCGCCGTGCGCGGCGAGCGGATCGTCTTCGTGGGCAGCGCTGCCGGCGCGAAGGCCTTCGTCGGGCCGGGGACGCGCGTCGAGGAGCTGCCGGGGCGCGCGGTCGTGCCCGGGCTCGTCGACGGGCATGCCCATCTCTACGGGCTCGGGGTCGCGCTGGAGACGCTGAGCGTGCGCGGCGCCACGAGCGCCGAGGCGGCGGCGGCGATCGTGGCCGGGGCGGCGAAGGCGCGCCCGAGGGCCGAGTGGATCACCGGCCGCGGCTGGGACCAGAACCTCTGGCCGGGCGCGGCGTTCCCCACGCACGCCCCCCTCGACGCAGCGGCGCCGGAGCACCCGGTGGCGCTGCGCCGCGTCGACGGGCACGCGCTCTGGGCGAACGCCGTGGCGATGCGCGCGGCCGGGGTCGGTCGAGGCACGCAGGATCCGCCGGGCGGACGCATCCTGCGCGACGCCGCGGGTGAGCCGACGGGCGTCTTCGTCGACAACGCGATGGGCCTCATCGAGGCGAGGATCCCGGCCGATCCGCCCGCCGTGCGCGAGCGGCGCATCCTGCGCGCGGCGGAGGAGGCGCTCTCGTCCGGGCTCACGGCCGTGCACGAGATGGGCATCGACGACGAGACCGTGGCCGTCTACCGCGCGCTCGCCGCGGCCGGGCGGCTGCCGATCCGCGTTTACGCCTACCTCGCAGGCGACGGGCAGCTCGAGGGACTGAAGGCGCGCACGCCCGACGTGGACCCGACAGGCACGGCGATGTTCGTGCTGCGCGGGGTCAAGCTCTTCGCCGACGGCGCGCTCGGCTCGCGCGGCGCGGCGCTGCTCGAGCCGTACGCGGACGAGCCCTCGACGAGCGGGCTCTTGCTGATGGATCGCGAGGCGCTCGCGCGCGCGGCGCGGCTCGTCGCGGACGCGGGCTTCCAGCTCGCGGTGCACGCGATCGGCGACCGCGCCAACCGCGCCGTCCTCGACGCGTTCGAGGCGCTCGGCCCGGGGCGGGCGGCGGCGCTGCGGTTCCGGGTGGAGCACGCGCAGATCCTCTCGCCCGACGATCTGCCGCGCTTCGCGGCGCTCGGGGTGATCGCCTCGATGCAGCCGACGCACGCGACGAGCGACATGCCGTGGGCGCCCGCGCGGCTCGGCGCCGATCGCCTGAAGGGCGCGTATGCCTGGAGGTCGCTGCTCTCGTCGGGCGCGCGCCTCGTGTTCGGCTCGGATTTCCCGGTGGAGGACGCCTCACCGCTGCTCGGCATCTATGCAGCCGTGACCCGGCAGGATCCCTCGGGCCAGCCCCCGGGCGGGTGGATGCCCGAGGAGCGGCTCGACCTCGACGAGGCGCTCCTGGCCTTCACCGCGGCGCCTGCGTATGCGGCCTGGGCCGAGGGCCAGCGGGGCCGGATCGCGCCTGGCTACGTGGCCGATCTGACGGTCCTCGGCCGCGATCTCTCGCCCGATCGCTCGCTCGTCGACACGCCGATCGACATGGTGGTCGTGGGCGGACGCGTGGCGCGCGCGCCGGCGCCGCGGTGAGAGGCGCGCTCGTGCTGCGCGCCGCGCTTCGCCCGGACCGCCATGAGACGTCGCGGCCGACGCATCCCAACGACGAACGAAAGGAGGAATGAGCGCATGCTTGCACGCTACCACCTCGTCCGCGGGCGCCGCCCGGAGGACGATCCGCTGCCAGAAGGCAAGCGGTACGACACGCGCAAACACACGCACCACGTCCTGAGGCCCACCCCGGAGATGGTCGAAGAGTTCCTGTCGGAGCCCTCGCAAGCTGGCTTCAAGAGGTTTCGCGCCGCCTACCTCGCGGCGCTCGATGAGCGGTTTGCGGAGCAACGGGAGCGCTTCGACGCGCTGGCGCAGGAGGCCCGGCAAGGTGACGTGTTCCTCGGCTGCAACTGCCCGACGGCGCACCAGCCCGACGTCCGGCACTGCCACACGTGGCTGGCTCTGGAGTACTTCGCCCGCAAGTACCCGGACCTGGACGTGAGGTTCGATGCGCGGTGAGCGGCGTTCACTCCTGCCGACGGCGAGCGAGGCCGCTCGGGCGTCGCGCTCTCGCCGAGAATGGCGCCGGACCCGCGGTTCAGCGGCGCATCCGTGAGCAACAGTCGTCCGCCTCGGGAGCGGCGGCCGCGGGCCGCGCGCCGCTCGAATCGGACAGATCCTCCTGCTCGTCGGGGTAACGGATGCGCTCGTCGCCGGCCTTGGCGCCCAGCCCGGTGCTGCGCCCCTTGGGCTCTTCCCATTCCTCCTGGCGCCCGAGCGCGGTCAGATCGAGGAAATAGTACGAGCCGCCGGTCGACTCCGTGCCGCGCCCATAGGTCGAGTAGGTGTGGTACACGCGCTCGCCGTCGCGCAGGAAGCAGCTCAGCCCGTGCAGGTCGAAGGGCTGCTTGCCCCCCAGATAATAGGCGGAGCCCGCCTGCTCGTGCTCGGCGGGCGTTCGGTAGTTGTACTCCACTGGCGTGACCGACTCGTCCAGCGTGACGTGGTAGTCGTGGTTGAAGCGGCTGCCCGCCGACGAGTACCAGGGCACGGGCCAGCCCATACGCGCCTTGAACGGCGCGATCTTCTCCCAGGGAGCGCGCGAGATGAACGCGAACGTGGTGCCGACGTTGTGCCAGTGCCGCAGGTGGCCCTTCGAGATCTGATCGGCGTAGCCCGAGCAGCTCGGGCAGCCGCGATCCTTGGGAGTGCCGTCGTCCTCGAACAGCCACATGAAATGATAGACGATGAGCTGCTGCCGGCCCTCGAACAGATCGAGGAGGCGCAGCTTGCCGTGGGCGCCCGAGAACTCGTACGGCTCGGTCACCTCGACCATCGGCAGGCGCCGGCGATCCGCGTTGAGCCGATCGCGCGCTCTGGTCAGCTCCTTCTCGCGGGTGAGCAGCGCCTTGCGTGCCTCCAGCCACTCGGCGCGCGACACGACGCGGGGCAGTTCGATCCGGGTCATGGGGACGTCTCCATTGTCATCGGGAATGGGCCTCGCCCGGTGCGGGCGCTGCCGCGGGATGGGTTCGGGGGGTGGACTGCCGGAGCGCGCAGAACTCATCGGCACATCCATCAAAAATGTCGCCGGCCGCCACTACGCCTATGGCACGAGCATTGCGTAATGCCCGAGGCGAGCTCTCTGGTGGGCGAGCGCGGCAGCGCTGGCCGGCCCCGGCCCCGGCAGCGTGGTCACGATGGCCCTGGTCGGGCGGACAGCGCGCGGCGCGCCCCCACCTGGCGCCATCCGTCGCAACATTGGCGCCCGACGCCGCTGCCGGAGCGGCGCGCCGAGCCCATCCTTGGTATCGATCCCGGCGAGGCGCCGCGCGCCCCCGAGATCGAGCTCCCGCCGAGGTACGCCATGAGCCAGTTGCTTCGAGGCCCGCGCGGCCGACTTCTGACGACCTACCAGTTCATCACCCGTCCCTTCGAGTTCCTGTCGCGGTGCGCCTCCACGTACGGGGATGTCTTCAACGTCCCCGTGGTCAGCGGTGACGTCGTGATCGCCGGATGCCCTAGATCGGCGGAGGAAGTGTTGACGGCGCCGCCAGAGACATTCCTTCCCTTCGCCACCAGGGCGATCGCGCCACTCGTGGGGGAGCACTCGCTCCTCATGCTCTCGGGCGAGCGCCACAGGCGCGAGCGGAAGCTGCTGACACCGCCGTTCCACGGCGATCGCATGCGCGCTTACGCCGCGGCGATGGCGGACACCGCCGCCCGTCGGCTCACCGAGGCGGCGCGCGCGCCCCGCGCCGTCGCCCAGGAGATCACGCAGGCGATCTCGCTCGACGTCATCATCCGCGCCGTGTTCGGCGTGGAGGAGCCGTCTCGAACGAGCGCGTTCGCCCGCGCCGTCGTCGCCATGACCGACGCGCTGACCCCGGCGTTGACCTTCCTGCCGTTCTTGCAGCGGGACCTCGGCGGCCTCGGCCCCTACGCGCGCTTCCGCCGGCGCGTCGATGACCTGGATGCCCTGTTCCGCGGGCAGATCGAGCGGGCGCGCGCGGCGCCGGGCGACGACATCCTGAGCCTCATGGTCTCGGCCCGTTACGACGACGGCTCGACCATGAGCGATCAGGCCATCTTCGACGAGCTCCGGACGCTGCTGTTCGCCGGGCACGAGACAACGGCGCTCGCCCTCGCGTGGGCCCTCGATCACGTGCACCGCAACCCCGGCGTCCTCGCGCGCCTCCGCGATGAGATCGACACCCTCGGCCCGGAGCCCGACCCCGAGCGCCTCGCCGCCCTGCCCTACCTCGACGCCGTGTGCAAGGAGGCGCTGCGCATCTATCCGATCGTCACCGAGTCCCCGCGCCTCCTGGCGCAGCCGTTCCGCCTCGGCGAGCACGAGCTCCTGCCGGGAACGGGGGTGGCGCCCTGCATCCTGCTCGTGCACCACCACCCCGATCTCTACCCCGAGCCGTCCCGGTTCAGGCCAGAGCGCTTCCTGGAGCGCAAGTTCTCCCCGTTCGAGTACCTGCCGTTCGGCGGCGGACACCGCCGCTGCATCGGCGCGGCCTTCGCGATGTTCGAGATGAAGATCGTGCTCGGCGTGGCGCTCTCGGCATGGGAGTTCCGCCTGCTCGACGAGCGGCCGCCCCGACCCGTGCGCCGCAACCTGACGCTGAGCCCGTCGGGCGGCGTCCCGCTCGTCGTGCGCGCCCGCAATCGCGTCTCAGCGCCGCCGCCTGATCCTGGCGCGAGGAGGCGCAGAGGAAGCCCCAGCACGGGAATGCATCGCCATGGAGGCCACGACATAGCGGACATGGAGTAGATGGAGAAGATCACGACATAAAAGCTCCGCGCTCACTGCGCTTCAGGGATCGCCGGGGGTGGATCTGGAATAGAGGGGCTCCCCCGCTTGCCGCATCGCCCCCATGCTGAGACGTCTCCTCCGCTCGACGGCCGCCTTCTCTCCCTGTGCATCCCCACCTCCGCCGGTCGTTTCGATCCACGCGAGCACCGGTGTCCGGCCACAGCGCGTCGAAGGCCCATCACGTCGCCTTCGGCTGCTCACCCGGCTCGGATGGGCTGCCGCTCTGCTCCTGGCGGCGTCCTCGTGCGAGTCGGTCACCCCCTCGGTATCGCCGCGCCCGTCCGGATCGGCGCAAGTCCGGCTGGAGCTGCACGCCGGCGATGCCGACGTCTGGGCCTTCAGCGCGCGCATCCAGGGCGCCCTCGCCGGAGCGGGCACGCTGGAGGACTGCGCGATCCGGGTGGGCGGCGACGTGTTCCCCGCGGCGATCGAGCAGCAGCGGTTCTTCGCGGACATCCCGCTGATCGAGGGCGAGAACGAGATCGTCGCGCGCTGCCGGGAGGCGAGCGCGGGCGACCTGGACTCTCCGCCCGTCACCTACCGCGTCCGGCTCGAGGACACGCCGCGCGCCCGCGCCCGCGCTGCGCTGGCCGGCGGCAAGCTCGTCCTCGACGCGACGAGCAGCGAGCCCGGCGAGCGCTCGCGCGCCGAGATCGTCGCCTTCGACTGGTTCCGGCTGCGCGGCGGCGCGGCGCCGGAGCCGCTCGGGCAAGGCGCTCGCCTCGAGCTGCCGGCGCCCGACGCCCGCGGTCACGCGCTGTACGAGCTCAGGGTGCGCGACGAGCGCGGCCGAGGCGACGCCGCGCGGGTCGCGCCGCCGCTCGAAGCCACCCCTGGCGCGACCGCGCCGGCGTGGATCGACGACGCCGTCCTCTACGGCGTCGTGCCCCCGTTCTTCGGCGATCCGCCGCTCCAGAGCGTCCGCGCCGCCCTCCCCGCGATCGAGCGGCTCGGCGTCACGGCGATCTGGCTATCTCCCCTCTTCGCCGCGCCCGAGGGCGACTTCGGGTATGCCGTCACCGACTACTTCAGCGTGCGCCCCGACTACGGGACCGAGCAAGATCTCCGCGAGCTCGTGGACGACGCGCACCGGCGCGGCCTGCGCGTGCTGCTCGATCTCGTGCCCAACCACACATCGGCCGAGCACCCGTATTTCCGGGAGGCCGAGCGGCGCTCGAACCGCGCCCACACCTTCGACTTCTACGATCGCGACGACGGCGGTGAGCCGACACATTACTTCGACTGGGAGCACCTGCCGAACCTGAACTACGACAGCGCCGAGGTGGCGCGCTGGATGCTCGAGGCGTCGCTGCACTGGGTGCGCCGGTTCGACATCGATGGCTATCGCGTCGACGCCGCGTGGGGCATCAAGCAGCGGCGGGGCGAGCTCTGGTCCCCCTGGGCCGCCGAGCTCCGGCGCGTGAGCCCGCATGTCGCGCTGATCGCCGAGGCCTCGGCGCGCGATCCGTACTATCTGCAGAACGGGTTCGACGCGGCCTACGACTGGACCGAGGAGCTCGGACACTGGGCCTGGAAAGACGTGTTCGGCGCGCCGCGGGGCATCGCGGCCCGGCTCGGCGCGGCGCTCGCCACCACCGCCGCGCGCCCCGAGCGCACGCTCAGGTTCATCAACAACAACGACACCGGCGCGCGCTTCATCACCCGCCACGGGCCGGGGCTGACGCGCGTCGCTGCGGCGGCGCTGCTGACCCTGCCGGGGATCCCGTGCGTCTACACGTTCGACGAGCTCGGCGCCGAGTACGAGCCTTACGGCGGCCTCGCCCCGGTCTCACGGCCCCCGCGCGGCCAGCTGGCGCGGCACTACGAGCGGCTGATCCGGCTCAGGCGCGGTGTCGCGGCGCTCCGGTCGCCGGGGCACCTCACGGTCCACGCCGGGGGGCCCGACGACGAGGTCTTCGCCTATGTCAGGCACGGCGACGACGCGTCCCGCTTCGCGCTCGTCGTCCTGAATTTCAGCGATCGACCGGTAAGGAAGCGGCTCATCGTCCCGGAGCCGTTCGCCGCCCACGCGCGGGGAGGCCTGCGCGACGCGCTGAGCGGCGCGCAAGCCGCCTCGCGCCTCCGGGCCGGCGCCCTCGCGCTGGACCTCGCGCCCTGGGACGTCCGCGTCCTCGTGCCGCGGTAGGACGAGCCCTGCGCGGCGGCGGGCGCTGCGCTCACCGCGCCCATCTGCTATAACGGACAAACATCCAACGTTTGACGTAGCCGCGAGGCGTCGCTATCGGGACGCTCAGCGTCTCTGTCAGCTGCAGGAAGTTTGAACATCTGGCGCTCAGCTCACCCGTGCGCCGCGACGGTGGTCGCCGCGATGGGAGGAGGATGATTTTCATGTCTCAGGAGCAATGGTCCGCCGTCGATCGCTACCTCACCGATACGCTCGTGCCGTCCGACGCCGCGCTCGATGCGGCGCTCGCGGCCAGCGCCGCGGCCGGCCTGCCGCCGATCAACGTCGCGCCGAACCAGGGCAAGCTGCTGCATCTCCTGGCGCGGATCCAGGGGGCGCGGACCATCCTGGAGATCGGCACGCTCGGGGGTTACAGCACGATCTGGCTCGCGCGGGCGCTGCCTGCCGTCGGCCGCCTGATCACGCTGGAGTCGGAGCCGAAGCACGCCGAGGTCGCCCGCGCGAACCTCGATCGCGCCGGGCTGGCCAACATCGTCGAGCTGCGCCTGGGGCGAGCGCTCGACACGCTGCCCAAGCTCGCCGCGGAGGGCCGCGGCCCGTTCGACCTCATCTTCATCGACGCCGACAAGCCGAGCAATCCCGACTACTTCGCGTGGGCGCTCAAGCTCTCCCGCCGCGGCAGCGTCATCGTGATCGACAACGTCGTGCGCAAGGGGGCGATCATCGACCCCGAGAGCGCCGATCCCAACGTCCAGGGCGTGCGCCGCCTGAACAAGCTGCTCGCCACCGAGCGACGCGTGAGCGCGACCGCGATCCAGACCGTGGGCAGCAAGGGATACGACGGTCTCGCCATCGTCCTCGTCACCGAGGATCCGTAGCCGCACCGGCCCAGCGTCTGCCGGGCGCTCCTCGCGCCCTCCCGCGCCGGCCCACAAAAAAAGAGCGCCCATTCGACGGCGGGGGGGGAAGCCGTCACGGGCGCTCTGTCCTGGTTACTTAGCAGGAGACGGGCCAGGGTCTTTCCGCACCCTTTTCAAGGACTTACCCGTAAGGAAGCCCCTGAAGCTTTCGATCCTGAGATCGCCGCTTGCAGACCTGACGGACGCACTGGAATGCTTCGGGTCGCGCCGGTCGGGGTGGCATGAGCGCGGAGAGTTCGGCGATGCATGAGACTGAGGAGGGCCTGCGGGCGGCTCTGGAGCAGCTCCGGATGGTGACGGACCGGATGGCCGCCGCGGTCACGTACTGCAGCCGCGACCTCCGCTACCTCTGGGTGAGCCCGGAGTACGCCGCGTGGATCGCGCGGCCCGTCGCGGAGATCGTGGGGCAGACGATCATCGAGATCGTCGGGGCACAGGCCTTCGAGGATCTCAAGCCGTACTTCGACCGTGTGCTCCAGGGAGAGCGCGTGGAGTACGAGGAGCAGGTCCTCTTCCGAGGCCTGGGCCTGCGCTGGATCAAGGCGATCTACGTCCCCACCCACGACGCACGCGGGACGCCGGACGGCTGGATCGCCGTGGTCACCGACATCACGCGCCGCAAGGAGCTCGAGGAGATGCTGCGGGAGTCCGACCGCCGCAAGGACGACTTCCTCGCGATGCTGGCGCACGAGCTCCGCGGCCCGCTCGCGCCGATCCGCAATGCGGTGGCCATCATGCGCGTCCTCGGCCTGGAGGATCCGAAGTTCGTGTACGCGCGCGACATCATCGCGCGGCAGGTCTCCCACATGGCGAGGCTCGTCGACGATCTGCTCGACGTCTCACGCATCAGCCGCGGGAAAATCGCGCTTCAGCGGGAGACGCTGGAGCTGGCTGACCTGGTACAGGAGGCGGTCGAGGCCACCCGCCCGTTCATCCAGACCCCTGGGCACACGCTCTCGGTCACGCTCCCGGCCGAGCAGCTCCGGATCGAGGCGGATCGGGTCCGCGTCCTCCAGGTGCTCGTCAATCTGCTCACCAACGCGGCCAAGTTCACGCCGCCGGGCGGGCGCATCGGCATCGAGGTGAGCCGCTCGGAGACAGGTGAGGCCGTCGTCCGGGTGACGGACACCGGGGTGGGCATCGAGGAGGGGATGCAACCGCGGGTGTTCGAGGCGTTCGTGCAGGAGACATCCGATCTCGCGCGCTCCCAGGGCGGGCTGGGCGTTGGCCTCTGGCTGGCGAAGCAGCTCGTGAACCTGCACAGCGGGCGAATCGACGTCGAGAGCGCGGGACGGGGGCGGGGGGCGGCGTTCACGGTGACGCTGCCGGCGCTCCCCAAGAGCGCGCGCGAAACGCAACCGGCCAGCCTGCGCGAGAAAGCCGCCGGGAGCCCGCTGCGGATCCTCGTCGTCGAGGACAACCTGGACACGGCGGAGAGCCTCAAGATGCTCCTCGAGCTCCATGGCCACGAGGTGTGGATGGAGCACGATGGGCTCGCCGCGATCCATGCGTTCGGCCGTCTCTGCCCCGACATCGCCTTCATCGATCTCGGGCTGCCGCTCCTCGATGGGTTCGAGGTGGCGAGGAGGGCGCGCCGGGAGCAGGGGACGGCGGGCTGCCTGCTCGTGGCGCTCTCCGGCTACGGCCGCGACGAGGACAAGGCCGAGGCGCGGCGCGCCGGCTTCGATCTTCACTTGACCAAGCCGGCCGACACAGAGGCCATCGCCGAGCTGCTCGCCAAGCGCCGCGCGGCGCGCGGTGGGGGCGCAACGTAAGGGACCAGCTCGGGCTTCGTGCCCCGGCCGGTGACCGCGGCGCCGAGCGACTGGTCGCAGAGCCCCTATGTCCAAGATCGAGCGAGGGTTCGTCGCCGGATTGCGGGTCGGGGCCGCCGGCGCACAAAAAACAGAGCGCCCATTCGACGGCGGGGGGGAAGCCGTCACGGGCGCTCTGCTCTGGATACTTAGCAGGACACGGGCCAGGGCCTTTCCGCACCTCCTTCAAGAACTTACCCATCAGGAAACCCCTGAAGCTTTCGATCCTGAAATCATCCCTTGCAGACCTGACGGAGGCACTCGCGCCGCGGCCCTCGGCCGTGCGGCGGCGGTCCAGCGCGATCACCGCGCGCCGTCGTTGCCGGGATCGACGTCTTCCGTCGCCTTGGCTTCCGTCTCGCCCTCGTCCGCCACCTCGGCGTCGGGCTCGCCCTCGTCCGCCGCTCCCGGACGAGATCCGCCACGTCGCGCTCAGGGCGAGCTGGATGCGGCTCGCCCTGATCACGCGCCCGACGACCTTGCCCGGGAAAACCTGCGTGGTTTCGCCGAGCGGCTCGGCCTCTCGGAGGAGCTCGGCCTCGTAGGCGGCGCTGAGCATATACGCTGCTGCGCCGTTGGACAGGAGAGGTGCGCCCTGCGCTTCGCGCGAAGAATCGTTCTTTTGGACCTTCGTGGTCCTGGACGACGTGGCGGTGGATGCCTTCAGCGCCATGCTCGAATATGCCTCCTTCTCGGGGCCAGACCCCAACACATGTACGTCGTAGGTATGTCGGCAGGAACGTGGTTGTGGACGTACGTCCAGCGGTCGCCGTTTTCTAGAAACCCGTGCAGGCGTTGGGGGCCGGTCATCGTGTCGCCCAGGAGCTTGTACTTGAACGGATCCTCGGCCATCCAGGGCAAACCACGAACCCCCGCGCTGTCGTTGATGACCCGGTAGTGGACCCAGCAGAGCGCGCCCTCTGCCTCGCCTGCCTGCTCGGCGGAGTCGGCTTGCAGATCCGCCGTCTAGTCGTGTCCGGCCGGAGCGCTCGGCCCGCGTGCACGTCATTCCGTGCGCGTCGCCCGATGCAAGGTGCGAAATGCGAGGCGCGCGGTCCTCCTCCCGCCTCCACGCACGCTCACCAACCAGATTTGCGCTGATTCCTGTACAGCGCACCGGAAAGGCATATTAGCCTCTCCAGGCTACGGTCGTCGCTCCTTGAGCGCCGGCCGCCCAGTCCATCACCGAGCGAGTGCAGGGGGATCGGACCGCGCGTCGCCCGGAACGTGCCGCGCGGGGAGACATCGTCCCAACCTGCCTGTGCGACGCGCACCAGCCGGAGGCGTCTATGTCCACAATGCGACAGATGCGTATTCTCTATTTCGCACCTCGTGCCTGCTGGCCGCTGGACACCGGGGCCAAGCTACGCAACTGGCACTTTGTCCGGCAGCTCGCGCGCTTCGCGCGGGTCACTTACCTGAGCTTCGAGGACGGCGTCGTCAGGGACGGTCGGGTGCGGATGGGCGGGTGCGGCCCCGTCCCTCCGGCGATGACCGAGATCGCGCAGATCACCGATCAGGTGGTGACCCTCGCCCGGGAGCGGCCAAACTCCATCGGCAAGATCCTGCTCGGGGCCGTGGGGCAGCTGCCGCTCGTCGTCCTCAACTACACGACGAACGCCATGCGTCAGGAGCTCGCGCGCGTCCTCGAGCAAGGCCAGTTCGACGCCGTGCAGGTCGAAGGCGTGCACCTCGCCGGCTATCTGCCCTTGCTGCGCGCGGCGCGCAATCGACCGCTGCTCCTCTGCGACTGGCACAACATCGAGTCGGAGGTGCTCGTTCGCTACAGCAAGCACGCGCCCGACCCCCTCCGCGGGCTCGCGGCATCCGCGCTGGCATCGCAGCTCGCCGCCCTCGAGCGCAAGATGCTGGAGCAGTTCGACGCGCACATCACGGTCAGCGAGCGGGATCGCGCGCAGCTCCTCGCGCTCCGCCCCGACCTGCGCGCCTTCGCCGTCGACAACGGCGTCGACGTGGACGCTTTCGCCGGAACCGGGCATGCTTCCGAGCCCGCCCAGCGCCGCCGCGTCGTCTTCGTCGGTTCGATGGATTACCGCCCGAACGCGCAGGCCATCGTCACCTTCGCGCGCGACCACTGGCCCGCCATCCACGACGCGCGACCTGAGTGGCGCCTCACCGTGGTCGGCAGGAGCCCCAGGCCGGAGGTGCGCGCGCTCGGCGCATTGCCGGCCGTGGAGGTGACCGGGACAGTGCCCGATGTGCGTCCCTACTATGCCGACGCGATCGCGTCGGTGGTGCCACTGCGGATCGGGGGCGGGTCGCGGCTGAAGATCCTGGAGGCGCTCGCGGCCGGCGTGCCCGTCATCTCCACGCAGCTCGGCGCAGAGGGGCTCACGCTTCGCGATCGCGAGCATGCGCTCGTCACCCAGACCGTCGAGGAGCTCCGCGGCGCGCTCCTCGAGCTCGACGCAGATCAGGCGCTGCGGGCGCGCCTGGTCGCGTCCGGCCAGGCGCTCGTCCAGAACAGGTACGACTGGAGCGTCGTGGGCGACACGCTCGCCCGCATCTACCAGCAGCTGCATCAGCATCGCTGCGGCGTCCCGGCAGCGCCCGCGGCCGAGAGCCTCTCCGCGCCTCCTTCCTGACCGGATCCCCCCGAGATTTGCCGCGCTCCACGCCGAGGCGGGCGCCGTCCGGCGCCCCCTCAGTCCATCGCGGAGCCGGTCACCGCGGCGATGGCCGCAAGCCACGCGTCGGCCTGCCGCTCCGCCGTGAACCGCGACAGGAGCCGCGCCCGGGCGCGGGTCGCGCGCGCCCCCGCCTCTTCCGGCGACGCCAGCGCGTCGAGCAACGCCTGCGCCAGCGGGCCCGGTTGCCCGGGCGGGACGAGCCACCCTGTCTCGCCGTCCAGCACGAGTTCCGGCACGCCGCCGACGGCGCTCGCGACGACCGGCGTCCCATAGGCGAACGCCTCCAGCACCACGTTCGGCAGACCCTCGGTGCGCGACGGCAGCGCCAGCACGTCCAGCGCCCCGATGAGCTGCGCGCCGTCCCGGCGCAGGCCGAGCAGCCGCACGCGCTCGCCGAGCCCCTGCGCCGCCACCTCCGCCCGCACCGCAGCCTCGTCCGGCCCGTCGCCCACCAGCACGAGCACGGCCCGCGCGTCTGCGCGCGCCACCGCCGCGAACGCCTCCACGAGCGAGCGCTGCCCCTTCTCCGGGCTGATCCGCCCTACCGCCCCGATGAGCTGCGCCGACGAGCCGACCCCGAGCTCGGCGAGCAGCTGCGCGCGCGGGACGGGCGGCGGCATCCGATCCAGGTCGATCGCGTTCGGCACCCAGAAGATCCGCGTCTCGCTCACCCCGCACGCCCGCACCGCCGCGCGCTGCGCCTCCGACACGACCACGACCCCGTCGTGCCAGCGCAGCGTCCGGCGATCGGCCCACTCGAAGAGCCTCACCTTCAGGTCCTCGCCCGTCCACCCGCGCGCCACCGCCAGCACCCGCGGTGCGCCGCGCCCGCGCAGCCCGAGCGCCAGGAGGTCCGCCTTGTACCCCACCGTGCAGACCAGGTCGGGCCGGCGCTGCGCCGCGATCGCGCGGAGCCGCCGCGCTCCGTCGATCAGGTCGTAGCCCCGCTGCAGCGCGAGCGGCTCGGCCTCGAACCCCTCCGCGCGCGCGCCCACGACGAGCGGGTTGTCCGCGACCTTCGCCTGCCGGTGCGGGAGCACGGCGAACGAGACGTCGCACGCGCCGCGCTCGCGCAGGACCCTTGCCGCTTGCACGGTCTGCCGCTCCGGACCGCCCCAGAAGCGACAAGGCATCAGGTGGAGGAGCCGGAGCCGTCGCAGAGACTCCGATCTACACGATCGCTGCGCGCGCCGCACCAAGTTTACCTTGAGCGGAGGCGTCATGATACGAGCGCGGGAGGCGAGCCCCATGCGGAAGATCAGCGCGTGCACCGTGGTCATAAACCTCGACGTCAGAGGCATCCAGAAGGTCGCCGTCAGCCTCGTGAACGGCCTCGATCGCGCCCGATTCGACCCGTCGCTCATCGGTCCGGACGCCCCCGGTGCGCTCTTGAGCAGGTCGACCTCCCGCCCGCGACGTTCTATTCAACCACCACGTCGACGAGGACTGGGTCGAGTGGACGATGCACCTCACCGCGGAAGACGAACTTCGCATCTTTTTCGCTCTCCAGTCGGCTGCCACGTACCTCACCAACGCGCAGCCCCCCGCGGATCCATTCGCGTTCACCATGCACAGGAGCGAGCCGCAGTCCGGGGACCACGGCTCGATCGGCTTACCGATGAGCAGGGCGATCTGGCGGTCCGGTTCGCCTTGCACGCCACCCCGGCGAACGGCGATCGGATAGCTGATCTAGCGGCTCACACGGCTAATCCGGGAACGTTGTCAGTGCGCAGTAGAGAACCCATTCAAATTCGCTCCCGCTGCTCGCCTTCTTCGAGCATACGTCCTTTTTGTCTGGATCGAGACTCCATCGCGATCCACAAAACGCCTCCTTCGCTTCTTGGCCAGATCTCGTCAAGGCGAGGCAGATCAATTGACGTTCGATGCGCGGTACGTCATGAAAATCCAGCTCATTCGATGCGGTGCCAGTAGCCTCTGACGTGGTCATGTCATCCAACATGATCACGTCGGGCCCTTCGCCCACATCCTCCGTCGTCATGGCACATGAGAAACAAGCGGGCGATAGCAACAGGGCGGCAATCAGCCTCTGTGTCGTGGCTTCCATGAGTGGAGATTGCTGCGATTTGCAGACCACGGTCGAGCGCGCATGATCGATGCACCGGCGTTCTCTGATCCATGCCGGGCATCATGGACGAGCTCCGAACGCTGCGAGATGCCCTGGACGCTATTCTGTCAAAAGAGGTGGCGACGTCGCTGGCCGTGCAGCAAGCTGACTGCGACTCTGTCCGCAGGCTGGTCAGCCTGGTGCTGGAGTAGACGACCACGCGCCAGCCTCCCCGCGAGCTGCGGGCCATGGCCGAGTCGCTCTTGACGATCTTCACTCGTCGCGGCGCCGAATCTGCACCTGGTGCGCAAAAGTAACAGGGATTCTATCACGCGGGCGTGGACCTGGTGCTATGCTCGCCGTCGTGGCGAGGCTTCTCGCTCCTTGCCGCGAGTTGCTCGATCCTCACTCGGCGTAGACGGCCACGGTCGCGGTGCACGAGGTGTTGCCCACGCAGCCGGCGCGGAAGGTGTAGTAGTCCGAGAGCGCCGCGACGTGCGTCGTCTTCGGCATCTCGGAGCAGCCGATCGTCTCGGCGGAGTCCACCGCGACCTGAACGCCATTGCGATCGAACAGGCGGATATACGACATCCCCGAGCGGCTCGCCCCGTAAAGCACCGCCGAGCAGGTGCCGAAGGAGATCGTCTCTCCAGCGTTGAAGAAGTACGCCTGCTCGACGTAGTTGGTCGTGGCGTAGTTCGTGCTGCTCCTCGAGTACGAAAAGGTGCCTTTGCCGCGCGCGATCGCCACCGTCCCGCTGCACGAGGAGAATCCGTCACAGCCGGCCCGGATCTGGAAGGGCCAGCCCGTCGCCGACGTCGTATAGCGGATCTGCGCCGAGATCGACCCCGAGGGGCCGTCGTTCGCCGAGGCCACCTCCACGGGCGACCCGGAGCTCAGGTCGAAGAGGCGGAGGTACGTGTCGCCCGAGGAGCTGGCGCCGACGATGCCGGTCGTGCCGATCATCACGCGCCGGTTCGGGTTGATAGTGAGGTTGAAGTTGGCCGTGTTCACGGTGGCGTTGTTGGTCGCGCTCCGGCTGAAGGAGAAGACAGATATCGCCTCCTCCGCCTCGCCCACGACCTCGCTCTGCTCCTCGTCGCTGAGCGCCTCGGCCGCGCAACCGGCCGAGAGCGTCATCGTCAGGGCCAGAAGGACTTGTTCAAACCAGCGGGTGTTCATGTTCTTCCTTCGCTGCCTTTCTCTGGGGGCGCGCGGGCGCGTCAGCGGATCTCGCGGGCGCGCCGTGCGGGGACTCGGTCCGTTCCTGCGCGGGCGGAGCCCGCGATCGCGTCAGGGGGCGCCATCTCGAGAGGTGTCGCGTGGCCTGCGCGGTAGCTCGATCTGATTCAGCGTACCGCCAACCTCAGCCGTAGCAAAGCCGACCAGCGGGCGGAGGTAGTCCTCGAGCTGCTCGAGCGTGCCCGGGGAAGCGCGCCATCCGATGTAGCCGTCCGGGCGGACCAGCACGAGCGCATCGCCGTCGATGTCGTAGCCGGCGCGCGCGTGCCCGTCCGTATCGACGAGGGCGCGCCGGCCGGCTAGCTCCCCCGGCTGCACCACGGCGCGCGCGTGCACGGCGGCGCCATACCGGGCGTTCACCCGGGCGACCGCGTCCCCGTGCGCCGCGCCGAATGCGAGCAGCGTGAAGTGCGGGCCACGGAGCACATCGAACAGGCGGATTGGCGCCCCGTCGGCGTCATGGCAGGGCGCGTCGGGCGCTCGGTCCCCCGGGAGGACGCGCGCCGGCGCGCCGTGCTCGCTGCGGGCCAGCGAGCTCCCGCGGTAGCTGATGTCGAGCTGCTGCGTCTCCGCGCCGCGTTGCTGCTCGCCCGCGCTTCCCTCCGCGGTCCGGCGATGCAGCCTCGAGGTGAGGCCGAGCATCGCCGCGGCGACCGGCAGCCGCTCCTCCTCGTAGGTGTCGAGCAGCGCCGCGGGCGCTCCCGCCAGCACCTGGCCGAGCTTCCAGCCGAGGTTGTAGGCGTCCTGGACCCCGGTGTTCAGGCCCTGCCCGCCGGCCGCGGGGTGCACGTGCGCGGCGTCGCCGGCGAGGAACACCCGGCCGACCCGGTACCTGTCCACCATCCGCACGCTGGGCCGGTAGAGCGACAGCCAGCTCGCGTCGTGCAGCCGGACATCCGAGCGCCCCGTCCGCTCGTGGAACAGCCTCTCGACGGCCTCCACCGTCAGCTCGGGCGCCTCGTCGCCGTGGATCGGTATCACGATCTGGAAGCACTCCGTGCCAGGCAGCGGGCACAGCGCGACCGGGCCGCCGCGCGCCTTCGGCCAGGCGTGCCAGCGCTCGCGGTCGAGCCCATCGGCGCGGACGTCGCCCACGAGCGCCCGGTCCGCCTCCAGCGTCTCCCCCTGAAAGCCGACGCCGAGCGCGCGCCGCACGAAGCTGCGCCCCCCGTCCGCGCCGACGAGGTAGCCGGCGCGGACCCGCTCCGTCTCGCCCGCGCGGACCAGCGTGGCGGTCACCCCGTCGCCGTCCTGCTCGAAGCCTGTCAGCTCGGTCGCGAGCTCGACATGGATACCGTGATCCGCCAGCCGTGCGCGCAGGATCTCCTCCGTCCGCCATTGCCCGAGGAGCAGGATGTTCGGATAGGGCACGTCCGGCGCCGGCGCGCGGCGCTCGAACATGGCCCAGTCGCCCATCACCGCATCGCCGTCGTAGGCGCGGATCAACGGGTAAGAGCCTCCGGCGGCCATCGCCGCGTCCACCACCCCGAGATCGTCGAGGACCTCGAGGGTGCGCGGCTGCACGCCTTTCCCGCGGGAGCCGGCGAAATGGGATGGCGCCTTGTCGACGATCCGGCACGCCACGTCACGGCGGGCCAGGTCGCACGCGAGGGTCAGGCCGGTGGGCCCTGCCCCTGCGATGAGGACATGCGTGCTCAGCGACGGATTCATTGGCTGTCTCCTGTCAGGTGAAGTCACGCCATCTTGGAAGCTGTCGCTTGCCTCGTCAGCTTGCGTTCTGCCAGCATGGTTCCATGCGCAAGCGGGACGCCATAACGCCGCGGAAACAGCCGACGCAGGACCGGTCGCGCGCGACCGTCGAGGCGATCCTGCAGGCGACCGCTTACATTCTGGTCCGGGACGGGTACGCGCGGCTGACGACGAACCGCGTGGCCCAGCGGGCCGGGGTGAACGTCGCGTCGCTGTACCAGTTCTTTCCGGGCAAGGAGGCGCTCGTGGCCGAGCTCCACCGCCGGCACATCGAGCAGGGCCGCGCGGCCGCGGCCGCGGTGCTCGCCGCGCATCAGGGGCAGTCGCCCGACCGGGTGGTCCGGACGATCGTGGAGGCCGGCATCGCCGCCCACGCGGTGGAGCCCGAGCTGCACCGCGTGTTCCTGGAGCAGATGCCGCGCATCAGGGCGACCCGGTCCGCGGCGAGCGAGGGCTTTCTGCTCGAGGAGGCAAAGCAGCTCCTCTCGGCGTGGGGTTGCCCGGCGCCGGACGTGGAGCTCGCATGGTGGATGATGCAGACCGCGGCGCACGCGGTGGTGCATCAGGCGATCGTCGAGCGGCCCGACGACGTGCGCTCCGGCGCGCTGGCCGAGGAGCTCGTGCAGCTGCTCGAGCGCTACCTGCGCGGGAAGCAGGCCCCAGGGCCCCGCGCCGGCGCGGGGCGGGAGAACACGTGATCTCGCCGAGGCCGCCGCTGGCGGCTGCCCCGCATGGCCCGTGCGCTCAGCCGGGCGTGGCGATCTCGTCGTAGCCGCGACCGCTGAACTGAAGGAGGCAGATGCCGTGGCCAAAGGGATCGGCCAGGCGGAGCATGCTCCCCCACGCTGCCACCTCGATATCGGCTTCGGGGATCGCGCCTGCCCCCAGGGCGCGACGCGCGGCGGCCTCGAGATCGTCGACCACGAAATCGAGGTGGACCGGCGTCCAGTGGCGCCGGTAGTCGCGCGCGGCCGCACCGGCGGCTGGCTCGCTGCCGGCCGGCTTCAGCAGGAGGTAGATGGGGGCCGCAGCGCCGAGGAGCTCGACCCCGGAAGCACCAAAGCGCCGCCCGACGCGCAACCCGAACGCACGCGTGTAGAACGCGATGGCAGGATCGAGCGCCGGTACATCGATGTTGACGAGCAGGTCGGACATGCGATGAGGGTAGCTCCTCGGCACGTCGCCCCCAAGGCCGGGCGCTTCGCGGCGGTGCGACAGGCGCCCGGCGCGGGCCGGGAGCCATCGGGTCAGAGCGTCTCGAGGTACGCGACGAGATCGTCGATCTGAGCCGGCGCGAGCGCCGAGGTGACGCCGTGTCGGTCCCCTCCACCGCACGGGCCGAAGCGGTCGTGGAGCGTAGCGGCGCAGCCGTCGTGCATGTACGGAGCGCGCGCCGCGAGCCCGCGGAGCGAGGGCACCTGGAAGGGCTTGCCCGTGCCCACGTCGACGGTCTGGTTGTTCGTGAGCGTCTCGCCGGAATGGCACGTCGCGCACGCCAGGGTCGGGTCGTTGAAGAGCGCCTCGCCGCGCGCGGCGGCCTCCTCGTCGGCCGGCTTCGACCGGGGCAGGGACTTGATCGTGTCGAGCCACGCCGCGAACGCGTCGAGGTGCTCGCCGTCCGGAAGCGAGCCACCCATCCGCTTCACGAACACCTCCTCCATGAAGCCCGTGAAGTATCCCAGGTCACCATCCCAGTGAAACGGCATCGTCGCGAGGACGCCGCCTGACACGGATTGTGTGCGGCGCGGTCCGACGGGCTGGAAGTTCCATACACGACCATCTTCATGCCCCTCCGGGTGGCAGGACGCGCAGGTGACGGAGAGGGCTCCGCCGCGGTTGCCGTGGAAGAGGGCATGGGCATCGTCGAGCCGGCTCTCACCGGGAAGCTCGATCATGCCGAACTTCACGCCGTCGAGGGCCGAGACCTTCAGGATGCCCGGCGGCTCCCGTAGCTGCACGAGCAGCTTGTTCGCTCCGAAGTAGCTGACGGCGATGGGCTCGCCGCTGGGGCCGATAAAGGGGCGGTCCTGGTCTGGGGCGAGCGCGCAGCGTTCGATCCCGTCCTCCCGCTCGAGGGTCTCGAGCGGCGTCACGACGAGATCGCGGCTGCCCGCCTGCAGGATCGCCACGCTGAGCCCATCCGGCGACACAGCGATGTCGACGGGGAGCACCCCTACCCCGATGCCGCCCACACCATGCCTGGACAGCACAAGGTCCGACGGATGGCCCTCGCTGTGCAACGGTCGCGTGACGGTCACCGCCGTATGGATCACGCTCTGTCTGCAATCCGTCGAGTAGTAGCTGCCGGCCCCCGCAGGTTCGATGGGCGTGACGAGGGCACGCTGGTGCACCATGGCCACACCGCCCCCAGGCAGCGGGACCGTCCTCCACGCCACCGCCGGCGCGAACTCGCGCGTGTCGTTCGCGCCGTCGTACAGCGCACCCGGGATGTACGCCAGCGGCCTGATGCGCTCGACGACGGTCCCGTCCTTCGCGACCACCAGGAGCTCGGCGGACCGGAAGCGGCTCACGAGGAGCGAGTCCCCCTCGACGACCACGTCGCGCAGGTCGCCGTCGAGGCGGAGCTCGCGGACCGGCGGGGCCGCGACGTCCCAAGAGAGCGTCACGAACTCGCCGCCCGCGCACGCGACGTGGAGCAGGTCTGTCGACGCGTCATAGGCGAGCCCGCGGGGCGCGGGGCACACGGGCCTGCGGTGCATCTTCTTGGTCGCGAGATCGATCGTGACCACCGCGCCCCCGCGGCGGAGCGCCACATGAACGGAGCCAGCCGCCCCCTCGACCACACGCCCGGGCTCGTCGTCCTTCTCCAGGGGGAGGATCCCGTGCACCCTGGACCTGACGAGATCGACGATGGAGATCCTGTCGCGGTCCGGATCCGCCGCAATGGCAAACGCCTTGTCGGTGGTCACAAGAAGCGTCCCGCCGCTGATCGGGGGAGGCGGCACCGCGGAGACCTTGGGGGATCGATCTCGCGTCGGGGAGTCCGGTAAACCCTCGGTGTCGTCCCACGGGAGATCGTCATAACCGTCGAGCACCGTGCACCCGGCGATGGCCGCAATCATGGCGACGAGCGCGGTGAACCCCGCGCCGAAGTGAGCTTTCATTGTGCCTCCTGCGACCGGCGCGGCTATGCAAGACGGTTGCCGGGGTCGTGCGCCGGGCCTATGACGACGACACCTCTCCCCGAAATCAGCGAGATCGCAGCAGACGCGCCGAATTCAGGGGGCGCGTCCATGCAGCAGGATCAGCAGTCTCCGCCCAGGGCACAGACTTCCGACTGCCGGAATCGTGCTGGGAGACGCAAAATAGATACGCTGAAAAGGCCAGGTGTTGCCGTCGTTCCACACGCGGCGATCAGGCTGGCACCTCGCCCACGGCCGCCTCCGCGATCTCGGTGGGATACAGCTCCGCGAGCGCGGCGAAGCCAGGCTGACACGCGTCCATCAACGCGCGTCGCTCTCCGGGCGCGAGCTCGGTGAAGCGCGAGCGCGCCGGTCGGACGATGCCCGCCATGCGCTCGATCCAGGCGTCATCGGCGTCGACGCCGATGAACTCCATCAGGCGAGCGATGGTCGGGCGCGGCGCTCGGCCGAAGTCCTCGTAGCGAAGCGTCAAGAGCCGCCCGGACGCGACGGCCGAGAGCTCGTCGAGCCCTGTCACGATCTCGCCGGACCAGTAATGGCCGCACAGCGGCAGCGGCGTCTCGTAGCGCAGGAAGGCCTCGCGATCGAAGCGCTCGGGCAAGAACGGGAGCAGCTCCTCGGGCACGTCGTCCACGTAGGCGCGGTCCCTCGATTCCCACGGATCGACGCCGAGGATCTCGGTCAGCTGAACCGCGATCAACGCCATGCGAAACCCGAGGTGACGGCTCATCGAGATCGCGCAGGTGCGGCCGTCACGGACCAGATGTACGAAACGAGCGTCGGGAAAGTTCTTGATCAGCCGGCGAACCAGCCGCAACGAGCCCCCGGAACGCTCGACCCACGTTCGCTTGCCGAAACGGTGAGCGAGGAACCCGAACACCTGCTGATAGTGCTGGCCGACCGGCGCCACGGGCAGGGTGGAGACGAAGCGCTCGAGGTCGGCGAACAGCGCCTCCGGTTCGTCGCACAGATGCGGAAGCGCGGTCTCCAGGATGGCCGGCACGCCCGGTACGCCCCCGAAACATGGCAGCGTCGCCGGCCGATACAGCACCTCGTCCATCATGACGTCGTGGCGCCGCATCGTCGCCAGCTTGGGTTGAATGCCCGCGACGATCCGCCAGAGCTCGTCCGCGTCGATCGGATGGTCCGGGAAACACAGGGAGATCCGTCCACCGAGGTCGGTGGCCAGCGAGAAGAACTCGGAGATGCTCAGCAGGTCCGGATGTCGGCGCACGAGGTTCGACAGCATGGTCGACCCACAACGCCCCGTTCCCACGATGAATAGCGGTGTCAGCGCGCTCATGTCAGCGAGCCACCGGGAGATTTTTGCGGGTCTCTTCGAGGACCTGATGGTACCACTGGCAGAGCGCCACGAGGGGCACCTCGGCGTACGCAAAACGCTCGTGCCCCCGGAGCGCCGCGTCCGTCCGGATTCGCTCGAAATGCTTGTGACCGATGATGTACGAACCGTAGAAATCCATTCGCTTGTCGAGCTGCTGGTCGAGCCAGGAGAAGTCGTCACGCCGGTCGATGAACATGGGCGCGTGCATGCCGAGCAGCTCGAACATCGCGCGCACCGTCGCGCCGGTCTTCCATGGGAATGGATGCGTCAGATGAAACACACCCTCGCACGCGTCCTGGAGGGCGATCCCGACGGCCTCCTGGACGACGGCATCGACCGGAACGAGGTTCAGGTCGCCATCCGGGTCGACCCTCATCCGCACGGGGGATCGCGACAGCAAGCCCTTCTGGGTGCGCTCGATCATCCCGCGGAACTGCACGAGCTGCCGAAAGAAGCCATAACAGCCCGAAAACGAGGTCGCCCCGAGCGTGCGGCTGTGCCCCACCACGATGCTGGGGCGAAAGATACGAATGCGCCCGTTCGCCCAGGAGGCGACGAGCGTCTCGGCGTCGATCTTGCTTTGCTCGTAGTGGTTGTTGGTCGCGTTGCCGCGGCTCCGCACCTCGGGGATCGCCCCCGTCGCGCGCCCTGCAACGTACGCCGTGCTGATGTAATTGAACGTCCCCGCCCCGAGCTGCCCCGCGAGGGCGAGGACGCGGCGGGTGCCTTCCACGTTGGTCGCCCTGATGACGTCCACGTGACGATTCTCGTATTGCAGCGATGCGGCCACATGCCACACCTGCGCGACGCGAGCGCCGATCGGCTCGCGGATGCCGCAGTCTTGCTCGACGACGTCACCGGCGACGACACGGCACCTGTCGAGCTTCGCGAGCACATCGGTCGCTTCGTAGAGGCTTGCAGCGTGATGGATGGACTGGCGGAACCTCTCGACCGCCCCGGTGTCGCCCGGTCGGACCATCGCCACGATGTCGTCATCGGTCCGCCGCAGCAGCTCCAGGACGAGCGCGCCGCCGATAAACCCCGTCGCCCCGGTCACGAGATGCGCTTCCTTCATGGCGGAGAGGGAGCGTATCGCGTGGCCAGGGCGAGCGGAAGGGCCCCTGCCCTCAAGCCATCATCGCGCTCTGGGCAGCTTCGTACGGGCGCCCTGCCAGGAGCAACCTCGACGCCGGCCGCACGATCTCCTCGATCGCGCGCGCGGCCGCCTCGCCGCGCGCTGCGGCGCCGAACCGCCCGTGCGCCGCGAGCTGCGCACCTCCTGCGCTGTCGCCTCCCCCGAGCTCCGCGCGCCCGAGCCCCGCGAACACCTCTTCCACCGCCGCGCGCACGCGCTCGCCGCCCGCGCGGATCGCCCACGCCACAGTGCCCCACGCGAGCTCCGCGTGCCGCGCTTCGTCCGCCGCGATGATCGCGAGCGCGCTCCGCACCGCCGGGTCCTCCGCGGCGCCGAGCTCCTCGGCCGCGACCACCGCCGCGATGGTCTCGCCGATGCAGCCCTCCTTCGCGGCGCGCGCCGCGATCGACGCGAGATCTGCCTCGACCTCCACCCGCCCGTCGAAGGGAAACGCGCCGGGCGCGATCGCCTCGCCCGCATAGGCGCTCGCGAGGGCGAAGCAGAGGCGCGCGTGGCGGGCCTCGTCGAGCGCCGCGCGGTGCGCCTCCTCCACGAGATCGGCCGGCGCGCCCGCGGCGAGCAGCTCGAGCGCGAAGCGGCCGAACGAGGCCACGGATGCGTGCTCGAAGAGCGCGTCGCTCGTCCACGCCGCGGCCAGCGCCTCCCGCAGGTCCGCGCTGAGATGATCGATCCGCGGCGTCAGGGCCTCCGCCGCGCCCCAGCCGGCGCTCCCGCGGGCGCGGACGAACGGCGCTGTCCGCGCTGCCTCTTCGACGAGGTACGGGCGCCCCTCGCACATCGGGATGAAGTACGTCTGATAGCAGCACTGCCCGTCCTGCAAGGCTCCATCGCTCTTGACGCTGTGCGACCCGAAGGCGGACTGATTGAGGATCTCCTGCGCTTCCGGCCGCGAGGGGCACGCGACAGGCTCGCCCCCGCCGGCGCCTGCGCCACCGGCACCCCCAGCGCCGCCGGCGCCTTCCTGCGGCCACGCGAAACAGGCCACCTTGGAGACGGGCTCAGGCTCGTCGGGACAGCTGCTCATGGCGGTGACGCAGCCGGTCGCGCCACCCGCAGCGGGGAGCGCGAGCAGGGCGAAGAGGCGATATGCAAGCGTGCGGCGAAAAGCATGTGCGGTGGTCATCAGGTTCCTCGTTGATGAAGAGCAGGTCTGGACCCGCTTGCACGACGCATGCCTCCCGGGAATTCACGCCAATCTCGAGTCCCCCGCGCCGGGAGAGTATGGTCAGGCAGTCATGGGGGGTGGCCAGCCCGAAGGCGGGGCTCCTCCCGAGGCCGGCCCCTCCCCTCCTGTTCATGCAGCGTCGGCAGGCGGGCCGTAAGAGGTGCGGACTCCCGGGCAGCCCGGCCAGCGTCCTTCCCGCGCGCCACGCTCACGCAGCTTTACGCCCTCTCGCGGATAGGGCACGTCCCTTTCCATGGAGGAGCCTCGACCCCCGACCGACGCGCAGCCCCCCGCCCCCGAGGCCGAACCGCCGGAGTCGCTCGAGGCGCTCGTGCCGAAGCGCAGGCTCTGGCCGGTCTTCGCGGTGCTCGGCCTCGTGATCGCGGCGGCGGGCCTCCTCGCCTTCCGCTCGATGACCACGACCGATCCGCTGCGTATCCTCGTGGCGATCGATCTCGATGGCTACTGGTGGGAAGGGTCGCAGCCCGCAGCGAGGCTCGCCGACGAGCTCGGTGAGCACCTCGCGGAGCTCGGGTTCGATCCCGTGAAGGGCGGCGACCCGAAGGTCGTGAAGGCGCTCGAGAGCGCCAAGGACCCGAAGGAGGCCGCGAGGGCGCTCGGCGCCGGCTTCATCATCGAGGCGCGCCTCGCGCCCGAGATCGTGGAGCACCCGGTCAAGGAGGGGTATTTCGAGCTCCGGGTCGACGCGCCGGTGACGCTCACGTCCCTGGACAAGGGCACATCGACCGAGGGGCGGATCCGCGGCTACTCCGGGGCGACGAAGAAGGACCGCGCGATGGCGCTGCTCGCGAACTCCATGGCGTCCCAGGCGCTCGACGCCGTGATCGCGCAGCTCATGGACCACCCCTCGGTGCGCGAGATCACGGAGGGATCGGACATCAAGCTGCTGGAGCGGCTGGCGTCGGCGCGGAGGTTCGTGAAGGACCGCGCCGCGAACCTCGACCGGGCCGCCGCCGCATACGCCGCCCGCGCGAAGGAGGTCGAGGCCGAGGAGCAGGGGCGCGTGACGTTCCTGTCGCCCCAGGCGGCGGAGGACCTGCTCGTGGGCACGGCCGAGGGCGGGTATTTCGTCAAGACGGCCGATGTCTCGGTGTTCCACTCGGTGAGGTCCAGGGACCTCGCCCGCAGCGAAGCGCTGGAGACGGTCGAGTGGCGGCCGCTCGATCAGCCGGCCGTCCCGACGACGGATCCCGGCGCGGTCAAGCCGATGTGGAGGGGCTATCACGTGTACTCGTATCCGTCGTCGCAGCGCGACGGCGACCGGGCCGCGCTGGTGGAGGACTTCTTCGGCTGGGCGAAGACGATCACGGTCGTCGACCGATCCGGGCAGAGCAAGCGCGTGCGCGTCGACCCGGAGCACCGGTTCGTCGACCCCAAGCTCGCCCCCGGCGGCAGGTTCGTGGCTGTCTACGATCGCCCGGAGGCGGGCGCGCAGGCCGATCTGATGGTGCTCGACACCGACGGCGGCAAGGAGGTGTTCGGCTTTCACACCGAGAATCAGTCGCTCGGCGGGTTCGCGTGGCTCGACGAGACGAGGCTCGTGTTCGTCTACGTACCCGACGCGTCGGAGGACGACGCGCCGCACCTCGCGGTGGTCGACGTGGGCAAGCAGCCGCTGTCGATCGAGCGCCCGTTCCGCGCGAAGCCCGGGGAGGACCTGCGCAACCCGGCGGCGTCGAACGACGGGACGAAGATCGTGTGCGTCGTCGACGGCGACGAGCCGGGGATCGCGGTCATCGACACGGCGACGTGGCGCCGCAAGGTGTACGCGGCCCCGGGCGGCGCTTCGTGGCCCGCGTTCTCGCCCGACGCCGCGCGCGTCGCGTTCGAGACGCGGGGCACGGGCGGTACGGACATCGCCGTGCTGGCGCTCTCCACGGGCGAGATCAAGAAGCTCACGGTGGGCTCCGCGGCGGAGCGGGTGCCGCGGTTCTCCGCCGATGGGAAGCGCGTGCTGTTCGAGGTGCGGTACCGCGACCCGGTGTTCCCGCAGAAGCGGTCGATCTCGCGCATCGCGAGCGCGGCGGTCGAGCCGTGAGCGCGCCCCTCGTCCCGCCGCAGAACGCCAGCGCCCTGCCGCAGGACGCCGCCGCTCCTCCCGGCGACGAGAGCGCCGCGACCGCGATGTTCTACCGCATGTCGGCCGAGCGCCTGCGCGCGCGCTGCCTGTGGAGCGGCCTCGCGCTCGCGCTGTCGGCGCTGGTGCCGTACGAGGTCGCCTACGGCCACGGGATCTTCGTGTGGAGCGTGCTCCCCGAGCTCGCGCCCGCCGCCCAGGTCGCCGCGCTCGCGCCCGCGATCGCCGGCCTGTGGCTGCTCTTCCTCGGCGCGCGCACCGAGCGGCGCGCGGGCCTGCTCGTCGAGCGGCCGACGTCGCGCGCGATCGCCGTGCTCGCGGCGTTCGTGGCCGTGAACGTCGCCGTGTGGATCGGCCGCCGGAGCTCCGCGTGGGACATGCTGCCGCTGCCGGACAGCCTGCTGACGCGGCCGGCCCCGTTCCTCGCGGTCTTCGCGTTCACCGCGGCGGGCGTGGTGCTGCGCTTCCACGCGCGGGCGCGCAAGGGCGGCAGCGCCCTGCTCGTCGCGTCGGTGGCCGCGGCGCTCGTCTTCTATCTCTGGCCGTCCCGCGGCGAGATCCCCGCGCAGACGATCGCGCGCGCGGCCGTGCTCGTCGCCACGCTGCCCGACGCCCGCTTCCAGCTCGGCTACGGCATGGTCCTGCTGTTCGTGCTCGGCCCGCTCGCGATCGCCCTGCTGGGCCTCTCCTACGTGCGCCGCGTGCCCCGGCGCGAGCACCCTGGCCTCGCGATCGCGGCCGTGTGGGCCATGCCCGGCCTCATGCTGCTCTTCGTGTACCGCGCGTTCCTCTCGGGCGGCTGGGGCGTCGAGGCGGGCGCCGTCGCCTTCTTCGCCCTCCTGCTCGCCGCGGTCGTGGCGGTGCTCGCCTCCGCGATCGAGGTGCTCGCGCTCGGCGTGATGGTGCCCGAAGCCGAGCTGGAACCAGGCATCGGGGCCAGCGCGGGCGGCGGCGGCGCGCGGCCGATCGCAGCGGCAGGCGCGGCCGCGGCGTCGGTCGCCGCGCTGCTCGGCGCCTTGCTCGTGCTCGGCCGCCCCACGCCGAAGGGCGTCGACTGGAGGCTCGGCGCGCCCACGACCGAATGGGACAAGGTGTACGGCGAGCTCTTGCCGAGCTGGGAGCGCGCGCGCATCGCCCGCGACGCGCACGCTCGCGACGCGCAGGGCACGGGCGCGGAGGCGCAGGTGCTGACCAGGGCGCGCAGCCGCGACATGCTCGCGGTCGCCAGGGCGCAGCCCGACGGCAAGGACGTCGCCGCGGCGCTCGCGACGCTGGCCGGTCAGGTGGACGATCTCGAGCTCTCCGGCCGCGCGTTCGGCCGCCTCGTCGCCGAGGCCAACGACGCGGCGCGACGCGCCGGCCTCGGGTACTACCTGGACGCGTCCGTCCACCTCGGCGTCTCGACCGACGGCGCCACGCGGCGCTTCTACACCACGCCTTACCGGGTGAAGGAGGTCCACGCCTACCGCGTCGGCGACGACCGCTTCGCGACGCTCCTCGTCGAGCCCATGACGGGCGAGCCCCGCGTCCACCTCGGCTTCTCGCGCGACCAGGATCCCTTCGCGCTCGTCCTCGGCTCCGAGGTGCGGTCGTATGCCGAGCGGTTCGACAAGGAGGGCGCGACGTGCCACGCGGCGGCGGACGGCGCGGCCGGCGCCAACGCCGGCGCCCTCGCGCGCTGCGACGCGGCGCTCGCGAAGCTGCGCGAGCGCCTGGGCTCCACGCTGGAGCGGGCCGTGCTCGCCGGCACCGAGCGGCACGAGCTCCAGCACCAGATCGACGGCCCTCACCTGCCCCTCTCGCCCGCGGTGACCGAGCTGCTCGCCGGCTTCTCCGACGAGGCGCAGGACCGCGTGAGCCGCGAGCTCTCCGCGTACATCGCCGAGATAACGGCCGGCGACGCGCCGCCGCAGCTCACGCTCGTGCACCTGTTCCCCTTCGGCGTCGTGGCGCGCGGCGGCGCCGAGCACCGGGTGGCCACGATCGTCCTCGAGACGCTCTCCGGCAAGAGGCTGCGCTCTGGCGCGCGGGAGGTCGATCCCGAGGCGTACGCGCAGGCGTTCGAGGAGCAGTTCAGCCGCGGCGACGACGAGCTGCGCGAGGCCGCGCGGCGGGGCTACCGCGAGCACTTCGGGGTGGATCTGCAGGAGCCCGTTCGGGAGTGACCGCGCTCGGCGCCTGGAAGCGCCTCCCCGGCGGCCCGCTCCGATCGCCCGCGCTCCTCAGTGCAGGACGCGCGTCTCCCGCGCCGCCGACAGCGCCGCGCCGCCGGCCCAGGGCTCCATCCGATCTCCCAGCGAGGCGCGGACCTTCGCGACCTCGTCCCGCGTGATGGCGGGCGCGCTGTTCCCCCAGCTCGACCGGACGTAGGTGAGCACCAGCGCGACGTCCTCATCCGACAGCGTGACGCCGAGGTTGGGCATCACGTCGTTGTAGAGCGCGCCGTTCACCTCAATCGTACCGGCGGCGCCGAGCAGCGTGATCCGGATCGGCGTCTCCTTGTCCTCGAGCAGCCAGGAGGAGCCGGTGAGGGGCGGATAGCGGCCCGGCTTCCCTTCCCCCCTCGCCTGGTGGCAATTGGCGCACGAGCGATAATAGATCTTGCCGCCCTGGGCGAGGTCCTCGTCCGGGACGCCGGAGGCCGCCACGCCGCCCGTCGGCGTCCGGGCGTCCAGCTTCCGGAGGACCATCCACGGCAGCGCGAGCACGCCGAAGGCCACGATCAGCATGATCACCACGACGTGCGCCGTGCTCTGCGCTCCGTCTCGAGCGTCGTCGCGCTTGCTTGTTGGACCCACGGGGCACTCCTCCGCCGCAGGTGAAGCGCACGCGTCCGCGGCCGTCAAGGATCCCCTGACGCCCGCGGAGGCGCCCCGGCTCGGCGCGACTACGCGCTCGCCGCGGCCACGGCGACGCCGGCGCTCTCGCTCCTCGCGGCGGCGGCGCGCTGCGCCTTCTTGCGGGTGACGCTGCGCTTGCCGTCGATGCTGACGGGGGCGTCCCCGTCCACCGTCACGCGGCGCACAACGCGGACCTGATCGCCGTAGTCGTTGATCGCGTAGTGCTGCGTGGCGCGGTTGTCCCAGACCGCCACGTCGCCCGCGGCCCAGCGCCAGCGGACGGTGTTCTCGAGGCGCGTGACGTGCTCCTGGAGCACCTGGAAGAGGTGCGCCGAGTCGTGGGACGAGACGCCGACGAGCCGCTTGACGAAGTGGCCGAGCACGAGCGACCGCTCCCCGGTCTCCGGGTGAACACGCACGACGGGGTGCTCGGTCTCGTACACGGTCGACGTGAACACCTCCTGAAAGCGCCGCAGGTCGTCCGACGACGAGTTCGGCTTCCGCCCCTGGTAGTCGTACTCGTTGCTGTGGACCGCCCACAGCGTGTCCGCGAGCGCGCGCAGCGCGGGCGGCAGATCCTGGTACGCGGTGACCGTGTTGGCCCAGACCGTATCGCCGCCATACGCCGGGATCACGAGCGCCCGGAGGATTGATGCCCTCGGGTAGGCGTCCACGAACGTGACGTCGGTGTGCCAGGAGTTCGCGCGTCCGCCCTCGCGCGAGTCGAGCTCATGGATGTAATCGGTGCCATTGACCACGGGCACCGTCGGGTGCGCGACGGGCTTTGCGCCGAACAGCGTGGTGAGCGCCTCCTGCGAGGCGTCGTCGAGGTGGTGCTGGCCCCTGAAGAAGATGACCTTGTGTCGCAGCCAGGCTTTCCGGATCTCGCTCACGGTGGTGGCGTCGAGATCGGCGCTGAGGCGCACGCCCCGCACCTCCGCGCCGATCCGGCCGGCGACGGGGACGATCTCGAGGACGTTGTTGCTGTGGTTCTGTGTGGCGCTCATGCGGAGTTCTCCTCGTGGCAGAGAAAAGCGATAAAGATGCTGGAATGGCGTCGCGGTGCAGGGGTCGGCTATCGACCTGTCAGCTCAGTGCGACGCCGGTTTGTGTGCGATGGCGAAGAGCCGCTTCCCCTCGAGCCGGATGCCCTCGGGCGTACGGAAGGCCTCGAGCTCGCGCTGGATGTCCTCGATGGCCTGGCTGCGCAGCGACTCGGGCAGGTGGCCGAGGAAGTTGCCGAACGAGCTCGCCTGCGAGAAGGCGATGGCGGAGCGCCCGTCCGGCTGATGGTGCACGTTCTCCTGGGCCTCGATCTTCTGCACGGTGAAGCCGGCGCCCCCGAGCAAGCCGGCGAGCTCCACGGCGGTGACCCAGTGGGGCGTCCCATCCCGGGACTCCGGATAACGTGCGTAGGGCTCCCGCGAGAGCACCTCCCGCTTGATGGCCTGCAGGCGGTTCGGGTGATCCTTCGCGCCCGTGGTGAGCCCGAGCCGGCCCCCCGGCTTGAGCAGGCGGTGGATCTGCCGCAGCGGCTCGGTCTTCTCGGGGAGCCAGTGGAAGACGGCGTTGAGGTACACGACATCGAAGCTGCCGGCGGGGAAACCGTCGAGCGCGTAGGCGTTGCCGACCTGGAAGGAGAGGTTCGCCTTCGCCTTCTGCTGGGCGATCTCCACGCGCAGCGGCAGCGGGTCGATCCCGAGCACCTTGCCGGTCGGCCCGACGAGGCCCGCCACATGCTCTGCGAGCAGCCCGGTGCCGCTGCCGATGTCGAGCACGTGCTCGCCGGGGCGGACGCCGAGCTCGGCGATCAGCCGCTTTCCATGGCGGAACTGCCGATCGGCGCTGCGCACCTCGTAGTCCTGCGCGAGCTGGGGCGTATCGAAGACGAGACTGAGACCACTCATGCGACGGCTCCGTGAAAAGGTTGTTCTCGGGCGCACTCGGCGGGGTGACGGCCCGGGCGGCGCACCGCCGCGCCCTCCGTGCCGGGTCGCGGCTCGGACGCGCGCCGTCGTCGTGGGCGTTGGTCGTTGGTCATTGGTCGTTGGTCCTTGGTCATCGTGATCGCACACACCGTGCCAGGCATTTCCACGCGCTTCGGCCGGATTTCGCGCGCCAGGTGCTGCGTCACGAGCACGCGGTCAGCAGCGCCTGCTGCCGAGGCCGCACCGCGCCCGCTGCGGCAGCGCGAGCGTGGGTGCCGGAGCGGCGCAAGAGCGCGGCGCACAGACGATGCCGGGTGTTCGGGCCCTGAACGATCCAGCGCTGGACGCGCTGTGTACAGCAAGAGTGGACCATTCGATAGGTTCACATTTTCAGGGGGCGCCCTGCCCTCATCGGCTCTGTCGAACCCGCCGCTGCGCAGCCCGCTCGATCGTCGATTGATCGACGTTCACATCCCTCCGACAGCAGATCGGACCCGCCGCCACGCTGCCCGCTCGATCGTCGATTGATCGACGTTCACATCCCTCCGACAGCACCGACAGCAGACGACCGCTGACCGGATGAAGCGCGCCGCGCGAGCGCGATGCGCGATGCGGCATGGCGAAGGCGTGACTCCACGCTCCCAAGCGCTCCTCTCCTGTGGCAGACTGCGCGCATGCTTTTTCATGTCGTGAGGAACGGTTCACTCGTCGGCGCGCTGCTGCTCGCGGCGGGATGTAGCTCGGGCGGCGGGCAGGCGCAGCCCGAGGGCGAAGGGGGGTCGGGCACCACGGTCGGCAGCGGCGGATCGGGCGCGCAAGCGAGCGGCGCAGGCGGCGCAGGCGGCGGTGGAGGCCCGAGCTGCGCGGAGTTCGCGATGCCCACCGACGTGGACTGCGCTGCGCCCATCGACGGCGTTCTGCCGGTGAACCTGCGCTGTACGGGGCTCTACGGGAACTTCGATCAGCGCGAGCTCGCGTGCGGTGTGCTCGAGTACAAGCCTGCCGTGGAGCTCTGGAGCGACGGCGCCAAGAAGCGGCGCTTCGTTTCCATCCCGAAAGGGCAGCACGTGGACACCAGCAATCCGGACGCGTTCATCTACCCCGAGGGGACGCAGTTCTGGAAGGAGTTCAGCGTGACGGGCGCGGGCGGCGCGCTGCGCCTCGCGGAGACTCGCCTCCTGCGCAAGACGGCGGCCGGCTGGGTCTACACGAGCTATGTGTGGTCCGAGGACGAGAAGCAGGCCATCCAGATGCAGAACGACTTCGGCGTGGAAGATCTCTACGGCACCGGCCACACCGTGCCGAACCGCGATCAGTGCAAGGAGTGCCACGTCGGACGCGCCGATTACGTCCTCGGCTGGGACGCGCTGATGCTCGGCTCCGGCGCCCAGGGGCTCTCGCCCGAGACGCTGGTCGAGCTCGGCGTGATCGCGGACGCGAGCAATCTCGCCCTCACGATTCCGGGCAACGAGGTGGAGCGCCAGGCGCTCGGTTACCTTCACGCCAACTGCGGAGTGAGCTGTCACAACGACCTGCCCGAGTCGGCGGGCCAGAAGACGGGCCTGTACCTGCGGCTCGAGGCGAGCGAGCTCGGCAGCGTGATGGCCACGGATGCCGCCCGGACGGCCATCAACAAGCGCCCCGCGGAAAACGCGAAGTACGAGGGGCTCCCGAACCCCGACCCCGCCAACTGGTACGACATCCGGCCGGGAGACCCGTCGCGCAGCTTGCTTGTCGCCCGCCAGGTGCTCCGCGGCTTCGAAGGGCAGATGCCGCGGATCGGGACGCACAAGGTCGACGAGACGGGAGTGGAGGTCGTCTCGCGCTGGATCCAGGAGATGAAGGAAGACACTTACCCGCCTCCGGGCCCCTAGTACGGACTCGCCTGGGTCGGTCTCCCCCCCTTCACCTCACCATCGGTCACCAACCTGAACGTTAACGTTAACGTTAACGTTATCGTGGTCGTCTGAGGATTGATCACATTTCCCCCTTAGTTTTCGCTGCGTTGGCAAGGGCGGCGTTCCAGCCCGTCTCCAGCATGAGCAAGGTCTGCATTCCGCGCGCGAGCGTCAGCCAGCCGGGGGGACCGTTGCGCTTCAGATGTCCACCAAGACCGGCAACGGCGTAGAGCGCATCGACTACCGTCGCCCCCTGAGCCGGCAACTTCTTGGGCTGGTGCTGGTGCAGCAGCTTCAGCTGCGTGGGGTTCAGGGCTCGTTCCGCAGGCGCGTTGGGCTCAAGGCGTGACAGCGAGCGCAGCAGCAGCATCTGCCACGCGATCGGGGCGAACAGCGCCAGCGCGTTCGTCAGGCTCTGGAAGCTCTCGAGCTGGCGCGTCTCGAGGGCGCAGCCGGTCTTGAGCGCCTTGAAGAACTCCTCGATGAGCCACCGTGCCCGATAATGGTCGACGATCGCTCCGATCTGGTCGGGCGTGTCGACGGGCTCGTTGGTGGCCAGCACCCACGCCACCGGCTCTTCGCCCGCTGGCGGGTCGATCTCCTGCACAACCACGACGTTGACCGCGAGCTCTTCGGCCAGCTCGGGCAGGTAGTAGGGACGGCGCAGCGCCACGCGCCGCGCGCCGACGCCCAGCGTGGCCATCCGCTCCGAGCGCTCGGGGTGCGCGCGTTTGCTCGCCGGTACAGGGCCGGCGCGGCGTTGGGTGAGCACGACCTCGCGACTGAGCCGGATCGGCAGCTCGACCAGCGCCTCGCTCAGCCGCAGCCGTGCGCTGTCGTCGAGCGATTCTTCCTCGTCCTCGGCCAGTTCCGACACGTTTCGATCCCGCGCCATGCGCACGACGAAGCGGTGGCCCTGCTCGACCATGGCGCACAGAAGCGGGTAGGCGTCGGCCTCGCGGTCCATGATGTGCAGCAGCGACGTGCGGTCGCCCACGGCCTGCTCGGCCGCCTCCACCTGCCGCAGCCAGCGCGTCGACTCCTTGTCGGCCACGCGCGCATAGTCGCTGCCCGTCCTGTTTTTCTTGCGTGGGCTCTTGGAGAGGGCGGAGGCTTTGCGGGCCCAGCAGGCAAGGCCCAGCAGTCCAAGCGGCTGGTTGATCGCGTCGGTGGCCACGGCGAGCGTCGCGTGCGCCAAAAAGCCCTGGGTGTCCTTGCCGTTGAGCGGACCGAGCCCTTTGCGTGCTCCGTCGCCGTCGAAGGCGACCGCGGTGGTGTCATGCACCGCACGAACCGTGTCGTGACCGGCCATCCGCCCGAGGGTCTGCTCGCTGTGGGCTTGCACCAGCGCACCATACGACACGCGCTTGTTGCCAAGGAGCCGGTAGAAGCCCTCCAGCTCGGCTTCTGTCTTCAGCGAGTCCGGGAAACTCTCGCCCGGCGCCACGCTCAGCCGCGCCACCACAGCCCGGACCCGCTGATGCAGGCGCGCGTCGCCCAGCTGCACCGTCTCGAACTCGCGCACGATCGACGGCATCGCTTCCGGTACATCGGGATTTCCCATGATATTTCAGACGCTTGGCGCGTCCGAAACGGATCAAAAATGTGCGGGATCCTCAGTCGTGGTCGTGGTCGTGGTCGTTTACGTGGTCGTGGTCGTGGTCGTTCACGGCCTATCGTTGACGACCACGACCACGACCACGACCACGTAAACGACCACGACCACGTAAACGGCCACGTTCGGAGGTAGGAGAACGCGGCGCGAAGCTTGGTTAACGCCTCGGTCACGGGGGCCTGCCGTGGGCGCGGAACCGAGCGCGGTGCCTTGCGCCGATGCCCGCAGAAGCGACGCGGCCGCTCACGGCGGAGATCGAGGTGCGGAATGCTAGACAGGAGGGAGGCGGAGCGCCCCAGGCATGTTCTGACGCCTCGGGGTGCGGGGCGAAGGGCGCTGATGGCGCCCCGGAGCCCCCAATGTCGGCCTGAGACGAACTTGGCTCTTCACCCTCGAGGTCGGCAGATCAGATCCCGCCGACCTCGAGCGCTCGCCAGGATCAGGGCGGTCCCGCGGCGCCGTCCGCGATCCATTTACGCAAGATCTCGAGCTGCGCCGGGCTGACGGTCGGCCCCCCCGTGCTGGGCGGCATCACGCCCGAGATGCACTGCGCCGTGGAGGTCTGCTGGCAACCCGCGCCCTCCGCCTTGCCGGCCGCCTTGAGGTAGAGCCAGCTGTGGTCGGGGTCGCCCGGGACGACGAGCTTGAACTGGCCGCCGTCGCGGGAGGGCACGTTGACCAGACCGTCGACGATCTCCCTGGAGCTGAGGTGGCCACCGAGCGACAGCCCCGCGTTGGCGCCCGACTCGGCGTGGCAGCCGCTGCACAGGTTCGTCGCGCTCTCGAAGATGGGCCGCACCTTCTCGTGGAAGTACCCGGACTCCACCGGCAAAGGCGCATTGGGATCCCTGACGTCCTCGGGGTCCAGGTTGTCCTTGATGATCTTGATCTCGGTATCCATCTCGCGACACTGCGCGACGAGATCGTCCTTCAGCTTCTTGTCCGTCGGCAACAACCCCTTGGCGAGCCGGTACTTCTCCCACACGTTGTCGATCCAGCCGTGGAGCTTCCAGAACATGTAGTTGTCGATGTTCGCGCTGGTGTTGTTCACACCATGCGTCGTGTTGCCCGGCCGCGCCCACTTGGCGTGCAGCACGAAGTGGAGCCCCACCCACGGCATGCTGGCCGCCCCCGCCAGCTTCTGACCCACGTTGCACTGAAGCCAGAAGCCGAGCTCGCCTTCGTCCTTGAACCTCGCGAGGTTCTCGGGCTTGTCGATCTCATCGCCGATTTTCCCGGCGGCGAGGGCGTCCGCGTCCCAGTTCTTCCACGCGGAGCGCCACTGGGGCGGCACGTCTTCCGCCTTGGTCGGGAACTTGGTGAAGCCGGTGAACTGCTCTTTATGATTCGGCCAGAGCTGCTGCAGCGCCTGGATCATGTGGCGGTGAAACACGAGGAACTGATAGCCGTCGCCGGCGGTCTGACAGTTCTGATCCTTCGGGACCAGCTGCTTGAAGTCGCAGATGCCCACCTTGCTCCCGGCGCCACCGAAGTTGCAGGCGCGGATCGCGTGCCACTCGACGTGGGCGTCCTGCCACCTGTTTTCATACATCCAGTCCAGGACCTGGGGCTGCACCGTCGTATCAACGATGTTCGGATCGTTGTTGCCGGGCGGAAAGAACTCCGCCGGGCCATCCTTCATGTTGGGATCCGAGTCGCTCGGGTGAGGCATGTACCCGCTCTCGCAGTGGTCGTACGCAGGATGGTCGTCCGGACCGCCGCCGACACCGGCGCCTCCAGAACCCGAGACCGCGCCCGAGCCCGAATCCGCGCCCGTGCTCGCCTGCGAGCCAGCACCCGAGCCCGCGCCCGAGCCTGAGTTCACGCTCGATTGCGAGCCCGCGCCGCCCGTCCCGCCCGTCGCATCGGGTCCTCCCGCGCCGCCCTCCGACGCGCCGCTCAACGAGTTGCCATCGTCACCGGCGCACGCGCTGAGCAACAACGCGGCCAGCGCGGCGAGCGTGGCCAGGCCCCGCCGCGATGTACGGAGTTCGGTCGCAGAACCCTGGTGCAAGTCGATAAATCGCATGTCGCTCTCTCAGGCTCTCAGGCCGTTAGGCTCAGTCCGTCAGGCGCAACCCGCCTCACCTCGGGCAGGCAACACCACTCTACCAGCGGCACGCGAACTTCGTCAACGGTGTTAACGAATGTACTGTAACCGTGTATTTATCAACATGTGAACGCTCACAGGCAGGCTGTGCAGTGAGGGCGGCCCTTTCGACGCGTTTTGACTCGGTAGCCAGGCCGTCGGCTTCAGATATCGAGTCGAGCGAGGCGACTTGCCAGCGCCGGAGTCTCAGCGGACGTGGATATCCGGCTTCGGCGGCGCGGCCATCCCCTCCCCGATATGGAAGCTCGGGTGAGGCGGCTGGTTGTAGGCGCCGTTTTGCCACGAGATGGCCACGCGGTACTGCGGATCGTGCATCAGGGTGTAGATCCGGTTCGTCGCGGCCTGGTTCGTGGTGAAGATGCGGATGGAATCGCCGCAGCGGAAGATCACCTCTTCACGCCAGTCGCCGAGGAGGTCGGCGCTGAGCGTCGGCGTGCTCTTCGTGCCGTTGTTCGAGGTACACCCGGCGGCCGTGAAGTTCGCCCCTTGGCCGTCGGCCTGGCGGATGCCATTGCCGTCGAGGAGCTCCCGGCTCAGATCAGCGTCCCACCAGATGAGGAAATTGCTCGACGCAGGGCGGTTCCCGACGCGATCGCCGTCCGAGCCGCCCAGCAGCTCGCTGTTGTTGACCCACGCCTCGCTGCCGGGGCTGCGCGGGTCGACGTCCGCAGCCACGCCCCGGCCGGGGCCCTCCTCGCCGCCGTTGCCTGGCCCCTTCCAGAGGACCTCGCACGTGCGGGCGTCACGCATGGCGTAGGCGGGCGACTCGCTGCCCTCGTACGGCTGGAACACCTCGAGTCCAGGGCGCGACGGGATGTGATCCGTGACGTGCAGCGCGTCGCCGTGAGCATAGTAGTTCACCGCGCAGAGGCCCTTGCCGTCGTTGTCGAACGTGGCGCCGCCGTTGATGATCTCCTGCTGCGGGTCGTCGTCCACGTTCGCGACGCTGATGGAGTGGCAGCCCTTGCCGCCGAACGCCTCGTTGGCGCGGCTCGAGCTGGAGTCGAACGTCCAGAGGTTCGAGAGCGCGCCGTCGCGGTAGTTCCAGGCCGAGAGCGTCGTGCGCGCATAATAGCCTCGCCCGAACACGACGCTCGGGCGCCCCGTGTCGTCGAGGAACGCGACGGTGCCGACGAAGCGGTCGACGCGGTTGCCGTAGCACTCGTTGTTGCCCCAGCTGCACACGTCGCCGCGCCCGACCTTGAACTCGGTCGTGGCGAGCTCCGCGCCGGTGTCGCCGGCGAACACGGTGAGGTACTCCGGGCCGGTGAGGATATAGCCGTCGTTGTTGCGGTAATCCTTGGAATCGTCATCGCCGGCCGCGGGCCCCTTGCTCAGGTACTCGCCCCTCCCATCGCGCGTCCCCGGCGCCGTCTTGACGGCCACCTCCGCCTTCCCGTCGCCGTCGAGATCGTACACGAGGAACGGCGAGTAGTGCGCTCCGGCCCGGATGTTCACCCCGAGATCGATGCGCCAGAGCCGCTTGCCGTCGAGCGAGTAAGCGTCGAGGTAGGTCTTGCCGGTGCGGCCGGCCTTCGAGTTGTCCTGGAGGTTCGACGGATCCCACTTGAGGATGATCTCGTAACGCCCGTCGCCGTCCACGTCTCCCACGCTGCCATCGCCGCTCGAGTACGTGTAGCCGTCCCCTGCGGGCGGCGGCGTCGTCGGGATGGACAGGTATCCATCCTTCCACACGGACGCGGACTCCGACTCGCCTTGCTCGACGCCGCCGACGACGGGGCGCACGGTGTAGACCGAGCTCGGAGAGCCGCCGCGGTCCACGAGGTTCGTGGAGTCCGTGAGCGGCGCGTCGTTGACCTTGGCGCCGTCGCGGTAGACGTTGAACGCGATGTCGTCGGGGTCGTAGCCGAACAGGCGGAAGCCCACGTACGTGCCGCCGTCCGTGGGCACGGCCACGACACCGCGGTCGAGGTCTTCCATCTGCGCGAACCCCGTGGGCGCCCCGCCGCCCGCGCCGCCGCCCGCGCCGCCGCTGCCGGTCGAGGCGCTCGTCCCGGCGCCGCCGCTGCCGGACGCAGCGCTGGTGCCCGCGCCGCTGCCGCTGCCGCTGCTACCGCTGCCGCTGCCGCTGGACGCCGCGCCGGTCGCGCCGCCGCCCGTCCCAGCGCCCTCCCCGCCAGCGCCGCCCGCGCCGGTTCCGGAATCACCGCTCGATCCGCATGCCAGGTGAGCGGCAGCGAGCGAAAAGCAAACGAAGAAATTAGATCGTCTCATGCATACCTCGCGCGGCCCCTCATCGTCCGGTCGGCGCCTCGCCTCCCGGCCGTGAGCGGAATGGTGGCCTCGTTTCTCACCCAGGTTGTGAGAGCAGGACGAAGTCAGTCACGAGAATTGCACGGGACGCACGATTTCTCGTGCATTGAAATTTTACCGCCATGCACCTGAGGACAACGGGCTCGACTGGCCCGAGCCCCTTCGGGGCAGCAGGTGCTCGCGCTCGAACGGCTCGCCGCAAGGACGGTTGTGGTGGGGATGGGGATGCTGCCGTGACGGCACGCGGAGACGCGCGCGGCGCTGCTAGCGCTGCCGAGCGACGGAGAGGACGCGGAACGTCTGGTCGGCGGCGGCGCCCGGCTTGCGCCGGGTGCCCCACCCCACCGCGGCCCGGTAGCTCCCGAGCAGCCCGGAGGCCTCGAGCTGTCCCTCGTCCACCGCGGTTGGCCGCTCCGCCTCCGGGGCCACGTAGAGCGCGTCCACCGGGCAGTAGGCCTCGCACATGAAGCAAGTCTGGCAGTCGCCCTGGCGGGCGATGACCGGCGCGCCGCCCGGGACGCGGTCGAACACGTCGGTGGGGCAGACCTCGACGCAGAGATCGCACCCGATGCACCGGGCATCGCTGACGAGCTCGATCATGGCGCCTGCACCTCCGCCGCAGCCGCGCCGATCGACGCCGGCGCGGGCGACTCGGGGCGCACCCACACGTGGTCGAGACCGCCGGTGATCAGCCGCCGCTGCTGCGCCGGATCGAGCCCGGGGTGGTCCTTGTGCTTGTGCATGCCGCGCGTCTCGGTGCGCGCGCGCGCCGCGTTGAACATCCAGCGCGCGGTGGCCACCATCGCGGCGCTCTCCCGCGCCCGCACGGCCTCGCGCACCGCCGCCCCGGGCCAGGCCTGCCGCACGTCCCTCCACAGCCCATCGAGCCTGTCGAGCGAGGCCGCGAGCCCCTGCGCGGTGCGGAAGAGGTTCTTGTCGTACGGGAACACCTCGTCTTGCACCGACCGGATCACCCCCTCCGCGTCGAGCGGCCTCGTCCCGCCCGCCGCCGGGAGCGCGGCTCGGCCAACTCCCTCCACCGCGCGCCGGCCGGCGCGCGGGCCGACGCTGCGCGCGAACAGGGCCGCTCCCTCGCCGGCCCACTGGCCGGAGGAGATGGCCCACGCGGCGTTGTGGCTGCCGCCGCCCGTGAATCCGCCGCAGATGAGCTCTCGCGTCGCGGCGTCTCCGGCGGCGTAGAGCCCCGGCGCCGACGTGGCGCAGCCGTGGCTGGTGATGCGTATCCCGCCCGTGCCGCGCACGGTGCCCTCGAGCCGCAGCGTGACCGGGAACCGTTGCCGGAAGGGGTCGATGCCGGCGCGATCGAAGGGAAGGAAGAAATTCGGCTGGGCCGTGCGCATCCACGCCTGGAGCGCCTCGTCGGCCTTGTCGAGCTGGGCGTAGACCGGCTGGGTGAGGAGGGTCTCCGCGATCACGGACCGGCCGCGCTGCGAGCCGGCCCCCTCGATGACGCGCCCGTCCTCGTAATAGAACGTCGCCCAGTTGTAGAAGAGGGTCTTTGTGACCGACGCGAAGGCCGGGGCGATCGCGTAGGCGTTGGAGAACTCCATCCCTGACATCTCGGCGCCCGCCTCGGCGGCCATCAGCCCTCCGTCGCCGGTGAGGACGTTGGTGCCGAGCGCCTTGCTCAGGAAGGCGCAGCCGCCGGTGGCGATGACCACGGCCCCGGCCTTTACCACCCACCTGTGCCCGAGCTGCCGGCAGACGCCGGCCGCCCCGGCGACAACGCCGCTCCCGTCGACGAGGAGCTCGATCGCGGGGCTGTGGTCGAGGATGCGGACGCCAGCGAGCTTCACCCGCTTGCGCATGAGGCGCATGTACTCGGGGCCTTGCAGGCTGCGGCGGACGGGCTGCCCGCTGTCGTCGACCGGAAATGGATAACCCCAGGTCGCGAGGTCGTTCACGCTGGCCCACGTCTTGTCGAGCACGCGGTCCATCCAGCCCCGGTCCGCGAGGAAGCCGCCAAGCCCCTCCCGGCTCGCCTTGGCCGCCTCGCGCATCTCGGGGACCGGGGGCACGTACCACACGCCGACCCCCGAAGGCGCCGTGGCGCCGCTGCTGCCGCAATACCCCTTGTCCGCGAGCACCACGCGCGCGCCCTTCGCCGCCGCGGCGAGCGCGGCCCACGTCCCGGCGGGCCCGCCGCCAATCACCAGGACGTCGGCCTCCAGCGCCAGCGTGTCGCTCCCGTCGAGGACGCGTCCGCCCTCGCCCTCAGGCTCCAGTTCCTCGCTCATGATGGGAAGGCTCCCTTGTTCAGGCCAGCTGCCTTGTCCGCCCCTCTCCAGCGCAATTGCAGCCGACATGCCATCGCCTGTTTCCCGGCGCCGATCCGGTGGGCGGCTCCCTGATTGCTGGAGAGGCACCAAGGGCTGCTGCCAAGGTGCTGCTCCGGGCGCACCTCCGCGGCACCTCGCGCGCATCGACCGCCGGGCTCCGGCTATTGCAGCTGGAACCCCATCGCCAGGAGGGCCGCGCGCAGCCGGTCGCGCCCGCGCAGCGCCTGGGCCGACTCGACGCGCGCGGCCGAGTGGCGGCTCCAGCTCCCCTGCACGCCCATGCGCTCCTTCGTATAGAAGCGCTCCA
Source organism: Sorangium sp. So ce693 (assembly GCF_051521375.1). Classification (NCBI taxonomy): domain Bacteria; kingdom Pseudomonadati; phylum Myxococcota; order Polyangiales; family Polyangiaceae; genus Sorangium; species Sorangium sp. So ce693. Next base: position 4,582,375 of record NZ_CP150347.1, on the reverse strand, counting down.
TGAGCTGGTCGTAAGCATCGAGCGCGCCCACGCTTCGCTCGAACGCGCCGTACTGCTCGCGGTGCAGGACGACCTCTTGCGGGAGCCGCGGCTTGATGCTCGCCGGGGTGGCCTGGTCGGGCCAGCCCACGCACAGGCCGAACGTCGCGAACACCTGGGGTGGCAGGCCGAGCTCGGCCGCGACCGCTTCGGGGTGGTTCCGCAGCGCGCCGATGTAGACGGTGCCGAGGCCGAGCGACTCGGCCGCGACGAGCGCGTTCTGCGCGGCGAGCGCCGCGTCGACCACCGCCATGACGAACATCTCGAGGTAGTCGAGCCCTTCGTGCCCCACGCCGCGGTGCTTCGCGAGCTCGCCGAGCCGCTGCAGATCGGCGAGCCAGACAAGGAACAGCCCGCAATCGCGCACGTGCGCCTGGCCGCCGGCGAGCTCCGAAAGGCGCCGCCGCCGCTCGGCGTCCTGCACCGAGAGCACGCTCCAGAGCTGCAGGTTCGACGAGCTCGGCGCCGACTGCGCCGCGGCCACGAGCAGCTCGAGCGTGCCCTCCGGGAGCGGCCTCGGCGCGTAACGCCGCACCGAGCGATGCCCGAGCAGCGCCTCGATCACCTCGTTCCACTGCGCAAAGCGCGGCGCCGGCCCCTCGCCGCCGTACCGCTCGCCGTAATACGCCACGCCGCGATCACTCATCGGTCTGCTCCTTGCCATCCTTGCAATCGATCGTCTCTCGCAGCGCGGGACGTACTCCCCTGCCGCGATGCCAGGCTGTTCTCTGCGCGCCTCGGCGCCGCGCTCGCACAGCGCGACGATCCGTGGGAGCGCGCCAGCCGGACGTATCCGTTATAACGGATGGACTATCCACCATAAAGAACAAAACCGCGCTGCTCGCCGGGCCGGGGTGGCGCTCGCTGCGGCCTTGACGTTCTCGCGCCGGAGCCCAAGCCAACCCCGAGCTGCCCGCCATGAGCCCCGTCGTGTATGCGAGCCTCTGCGTCCTCGTGCCCCTCGCCTGGGGGGTGATGGTCGTCTGGGTCTCGAACCGCGTCGAGGCCATCGTGGCGCGGCGGAGGGCGCGCGCCGGCAAGGCGGCCCCGCCGCTCCCGCCCACCGAATACCATATCTGAGCGGGGCGCCATGCTCGAGATCAGCCTTCATGCTGGCGTGGGACACCCCGTCTCGCTGGTGATGCTGGCGCTGATCGGGCTCTTCATCGGCTACATCGCGGGGATGTTCGGCGTGGGCGGAGGCTTCCTGCTCACGCCGGCGCTGATCGCGATCGTGGGCGTGCCCGCGCCGGTCGCGGTCGGCTCGGCGCTCTGCCAGAAGTGCGGCACCTCGATCGCGTCCTTCCTGAAGTACCGCCACCTCGGGCGCGGCGAGCCTCGCATCGATCTCGTGATGCTCGGCGGCAGCCTGATCGGCGTGGACGCCGGGACGCGCCTGCTCGCCTACCTCTCCGAGCGCGGGAGGTGGGTGGTGCTCGGCCGCCCCGTCCCGGCGGTGACGCTCGTCCTGGATCTGGTCTTCATCGTGCTGCTCTCGCTCACGACCGTCTACGTCGCGCGCGACGCGCTCCGGGCGCGCGGGCGCGAGGCGCCCCGGGGCGACGTGACCATCCCGGGGCCGCTGGTGACCCGGATCCGGATCCCGCCGTTCATCGATCTCCCGGGCGTGGGGCTCGAGCGGGTCTCGGTCCCGATGATGGCTTACCTCGGCTTCGTGCTGGGCGCGGCCTCGGGGCTCATGGGCATCGGCGGCGGCGTCCTCTTCATGCCGATCCTGCTCTACGGCTTCGGGCTCTCGGTGCGCAACGCCGCAGGCACGGGCGTGCTGCTCCTCTTCGTGACCGTCGCCGTGGGCACGTTCGAGCAAGCGCTCCACGGCTTCGTCTCGCTCCGCCTCGCCCTGGCCCTGCTCGTCGGCTCCTCCGTCGGCTCCCAGCTAGGCGCGCTCACCACCAACGTCCTCCCGAACCGGATCCTCCGCCTCCTCTTCGCCGTGCTCGTCGCCGCGACCGTCGTCATGATCGCGGTCGACCTGGGTCATCTCCTGATCGGCCACCAGGGGCGCCGCTGATCCAGCTGGCCCGCGCATCCGCCGCGCGGCGCCCCGCTTGCCGTCGGCCGGTCCTGGCACCACGCCAGTCGTATGAAGTTCTCCGTTCTCGCTCTGGCCGGCCTCGGCGTCGCCATGCTCACGACGGGGTGTAGCAAGGAGGACCGAGCCCTCGCGGAGGAGCGCCCGGTGCAGCCCGCGAGGGTCGAGCGGCAGCCCGTCGAGCCGCCGCTCACGGCGACCGAGGTGCCCGTGCCAGGCGACTTGCCGGCGTTCGTCGTCACCGGGCCGCTCGGCGCGTGTCCACGGATGGTGTTCCTTCACGGCATGTGCGGGCACGGGATGGGCTACGTGCAGGCCTTCGCGAGGGCGGCGCGGGAGCACGGCGGGGTGCTCGGGCTCCAGGGCGACGTGCCCTGTGGCGCCGACCGGGTGTTCAGCAAGTACTCGCCCGACGTCGACGAGCAGGACGGCCGCATCCGGAACGCGCTGGCGGCGTGCGGCGGCGAGGCGGAAGACCTCGTGGTCATCGGCTACTCGCAGGGTGCCTATCTCGCCGAGCGGCTCGCGGAGCGGTGGCCGGAGCGGTATTCGCGGCTGGTGCTGCTCGGCGCGCCCACGACGCCCTCGGCCGCGCGCCTCCGGGGCATCCGGGGAGCGGTGATGATCAGCGGCGAGCTCGACGCCACGTACCGCATGAAGGAGGGCGCGAGCGGGCTCCTCGCCGCCAAGATACCGGCGGTCTACCGGGAGATGCCGGGCGCGCACCACGGAGCGCTGCCGGACGCCGAACGGGTGATGGACGAGGCGCTCGACTGGCTCGACGCGAACGCGCGGCCCCGCCCTTGAATCGACATGACGAGGGCCCTCGTCCTCGCGCCGACCAGGGCCCGGCTCGGGGCCCTCCTTGCGAAACGTCCTCTTCACCGTGGAGAGCCAGCGGGGGAGGTGGAGCAGCGCGGGGCGCCGGCGGGGCAGGCCCCCACAAACCCGAGCGCCGGCCCGCAGCGAAGTGATCTCTCCCCGATCTCGCCCCCCGTTCAACGGGCAATAGCCGCCACAAGGCGCGAGTTTGTGGGACAGCCCCGCCGGCGCCCCGCGCTGCTCCACCTCCCCCGCTGGCTCCGCTGCAGCCGGATCGTGCTACTTAGAAGTCGCCATGGCCGCCCGCGGTCACCCGACGGGCGCGGCCCCGCCGCTCGCGCCGCGGCACCGCTCGACGTCCTCCCAGAACGTCGGGTACGTCTTCGCGACGCAGGCCGGATCCTCGATGGTGATCCCTGGCCGGCACAGCCCCAGGATCGCGAAGCTCATCGCCATGCGGTGGTCGCTGTAGCTGCGCACGAGCGCGGGCGTCAGCGGCCGAGGCTCGATGCGGAGCCAGTCGTCGCCGTGGGTCACCTCCTGGCCCAGGCGGCGGAGCTCTGCGACGGTAGCGGCGAGGCGGTCCGTCTCCTTGATCCGGATGTTCGCCACGTTCCGGATCGTCGTCGGCCCCTCGAGGAGCGGCGCGATCGCCGCCAGCGTCATCACCGTGTCCGAGATGTGGTGCATGTCGACGTCGATGCCGCGCAGGCGCCCGTCGCTGCGCACGGTGGTGGCGTCGGCCTGCCGGCTCACCCGCGCGCCGGCCTGCTCCAGGAGCTCGACGAACCGGTAGTCCCCCTGCAACGCCCCGTCGGCGAGGCCGGGCACGGTGATGGATCCGCCCGCGGCCGCGGCGAGCGCGAACGGATAGCTCGCGGACGACGCGTCGGGCTCGATCCGGTACGCCCGCGGGCGGTACCCCGCGGCGGGATGGACAGTGAACCCGCCCGCGGCCTCGTCGATGCGGCCGCCGAAATCCGCGACCATGCGCCGCGTGATCTCGACGTAGGGGCGACTGACCAGCTCGCCGGCCACGCGCAGGTCGATGGCGGCGTCGGCGAAGGGGCCGGCCATCATCACCGCCGAAAAGTACTGGCTGGAGCGATCGCCGCGCATCGTCAGCGTGCCGCCCTTCAGCCGGCCGCCCCGGATCCGGAGCGGCGGGCACCCCGTCGCGCACTCCACATCCGCCCCGAGCTGCCTCAGGCCGTCGACCAGATCGGCGATCGGCCGCTTGGCCATGTGCTCGTCGCCGACCAGCACCACCTCGCCCGGCACGAGGCACGCGAGCGCCGCCAGGAACCGCACCGTGGTGCCGCTGTTCCCGACGAACAGCTCGCGCCCCGGCGCGCGCAGCCGGCCCCGACCCCCCTTCACCACCAGCGTGTGCGGTCCGGCGTCCTCGATCCCGATCCCCAGCGCCTCCAGGGCGGACCGCATGTGCCGCGTGTCGTCGCTGTGGAGCACCCCCTCCAGCGTGCTCTCGCCGTCGGCGAGCGCAGCCAGCACGAGCGCGCGGTTCGTGATGCTCTTCGAGCCAGGGACCCGCCAGATCAGATCAGGCGGCGAGGAAAGCGGTGTGATGGGCAGGGGGCCGGCAGGGATCATGAGGGCGGCGGACTATAGCGAGGCGCATCTTCGTGCGCCACGGGCTCATCGCGTCGCTGCGTCGCTCGACCGAGCCCGGATCACACGAATCTGCGCGGCGCCGCGCCGCCGCGCCTCACTGCGGCGCATATGCCTGGAACTCGCCGCTCACGTGCAGCAGCGCCATGAAATACAGCATGCCGTCGTAGTAGCGGTACTGCCCGCTCGGGGGATCGAGGTCCCAGAGCGCCTGGACGAAATCGGCGGACCGCTGGTCGGTGGCCGCGAGGCTGAATACGCGTACGCCGGGTGCGTCTCGTCGGCGTGGAACATGTATGTCTTCGCCCAGTTCCAGAGCGCGTTGAACTCCGCCTGATGGTCTGTCTGGACGGCGATCATCATGCCGTAGCTCATGCCCTCCGAGCGCACGTCCTCGCTCGCGATGTCGCGGATCTGCGCGAGCGGGCCGTTGTCGTTCTCGTCCTGCTCGAAATAGGCGGACTGCTCGGCCGGATCCCCCTTGAAGAGATGGTCCCAGGCGGCCGCGATCTTGGCGTTCACCTCGTCCTGCGTGCGCCCGTTCTCGGCGAAGAGGTTGCGGTACTCCCCCATATCGACAGCCCCGCTCCCGCCAGGCGTCGACGCGCCGCCCCCGCGCCATCGCCACCCCCGCTCCCACCGCCGCCATCGGCAGCGCCGCCGGTCCCTGCCCCGCCCGCGCCGGAGGAAGAGAATTCACACACCGCTCTCCTCACCCCAATCGCCGACAGCTGCCCACGACATGGTCGCGGTCGAGCGCGCCAGCCCGAACCGCCCCGTCCGATCGAGCGCGATGACGCCCCCGGTGATGTCGAGGCGCTCCGCCAGGTGCGCGATGATCCCGCTCGCCGCGTCGACAGCGCCGATGCCCGCGCGCATCCGCTCCACGGCCGAGTGCGCCACCACGAGCCGGATCATCCCCTCGCCGTGGCCGGTCGTCGACACGGCCCCGGCCTCGTCGTCGGCGTACGTCCCAGCCCCGATGAGGGGCGAGTCCCCCACCCGCCCGACCCGCTTGTTGACCGTGCCGCCCGTGCTCGTCGCCGCGGCCGTGAGCCCGCCCCCGTCGAGCGCCACCGCGCCGACCGTGTTGCCCGCCCAGGAGGTCGCGCGGATGCCCTGCTGGGCCGCCGCGAGCGCCTCCCGGGCCGCCTCCGTGATGAGCGCGGCCTCGCCCACGGGCGAGAACCCCTTCATCCGCGCGAACCGCGCGGCGCCGTGCGCGGCGTACAGCACGTGCCGGCCGTCCTCCAGCGCCGCGCGCGCGATCGCGATCGGCTCGGCGAAATCCGAGAGCGCGCAGACAGCGCCGGCCCTGAGCCCGCGGCCCTCCATGATCGACGCGTCGAGCTCGATGTGGCCCTCCTCGTTGAGGCACGCGCCCGTGCCCGCGTTGAAGAGCGGATCGTCCTCGAGGACGCGCACCGCGCGCTCGACCGCGTCGAGCGCGCTCCCTCCCTCGGAGAGCACGCGCGCTCCCTCGCGCGCCGCGCGGAGGCACCCCGCCGCGTGCAGCGGCCGCCGCTCAGGAGCGACGTCGCCCGCGCCGCCGTGGACGAGGACGGAGCGCCGCCCGCCGCGCCCGCCCAGAGAATGGATGACGTGCTTCACGATCGTGGCACCCTACCCCGGCGCGCGCCCGGAGGTCCACGCCCACCCGAAGCTCACTCGGGCGGGAGCGCGCTCCGCTTGGCCTTGAGATCGTAGGCCATGCCGCACGGCAGCGCCGCGAGCACCGGCGCCACGCTGAGCTCTCCGGCGACGAGGTCCTCGCACCGCGACCCCGCCGTGGGCACGAACTCGAAGGACATCGTCGCCTTGAACCCGGCGACGTCATCCCCTCTGCCGCCGAGCTGCCCGAGCGCCCGGTCGCGGCGCTCGACGGAGCACGGCGGCCCCGGCGGCGCGTCGCCGGCGCGCATGTCCACCACCACGCGCCCGTCGATCGAGAAGCTCACGTCGTCGTCGTCGATGACGCCTGGGATCACGCTGGCGCCGTTGTTCCAGTACAGGGACCCGTCGCCGCGCGCGAGCTCGACGTCGAACTCCCACAGGCGCTTCGCGCCGAGCGCCCCCTCCCCGCACGTGTTCGCCGTCTGCGTCCCGACCACGTGGAACGCGCCGAGCGCGGTCCCCCGCTCCGGCGCTTCCTGATCGCCGAAGGCGTCGGCGCAGGCTGGAAGCAAGGGCAACGCCGGCAGCAGCGCGAGCAGCAGCATCCGCATCGAGCCCGCGTACCAGACAGGCACGGCGCAGGACAAAAAAGCGCTCGCAGGCAATGGAAATAAAAACGGGTCGGGTGCTTTGCTCGCACCCGACCCGTCCCGTGGGCCTCTACCGGAGGCCTTCTGGACCCCGCTTGATCCCGCCTGTGCGGCGCCCCCCCTGTCCCATCGCGACGAGCGTTCGGCCCCGGAGCGCCGGTGAGAATCGTTGCTGGAAGACCTGAGTCTTCCTCGATTCCCTCTCTGCCGGCCTCGCGGAGGTCGCGATGGCAGTCAACAGGTTATCGAGCGCCGGACCTGGCCGAGCGCGGTAGCGTTTTGCAAGGCCCCGATGACCCTGCGTCCACGCTCCACGAGGGTCAGCCGTTCCCAGCCTCCGGTATAGAAGAGCCACTGGTACTGTGCATGGTGTCCATCCCTCCTCCGGCTTGCCGGCACCCCGCGCCGGATCGAAAGAGATCGTCCGGCATGGCAAGGGTGTTCGATTGCGGATCTGCGGAGAGCCCGCCGATCTGGTGTCGACCCCGGCACCGTGGTGCTCCACGGCAGGACCATCCTGGAGCTGATGCTCCGTCCGAGGCCGAGGACCAGCCTATCACCGCTGTTCAGGCGAGCAAGGGGCTCACGCACCGAAACATCGAAAGCGATTCTCTTCCATTCCATCCATGTCTACCCGCGGTCCGCAGGGTCCCACCGCTCCCACCGCGTCTCGCAGCGCAGCCGGGCAGGCGTCGTTCGACGTCGCTCGTCGCACGTCGCACGTCGCACGTCGCACGCCGCACGCCGCACACGGCCAGGCAGGCGTCACCGGGAGCAGCGGCCAGGCAGGACGAGGCGCAAGGCGCATCTCGGCAGGACGAGGCGCAGCGCTCCGGCGAGACGACGTGCCGGACGCACGCGCGCAGCTGCCGGAACAGGTAAGGTGGAACAACGGCGAGGACGCCGGCAAGGACGTTGGACGGCGGGCCCGCGCGCCGTGACCTCCGCCGCCCGCGCCGCAGCGCGAGGTGGGGCCGCGCGCCCGTCAGACGTGCGCGAACCAGCTCGCCTCCTCGCCCTCCGGCAGCGCCGTGGCGAGGACCGCGAGCATCGCGTCGATCTCTTCCTTCGTGTGGACGCCGCTGCGCAGGATGGCCGCCGGGCCGTCGCCCCCAGGCACCACGACCGACTCCACGGCGAGCGCGGTGTTGACTCCATAGCCGTAGGACGCAAGCGTCACGACCGCGGTCGCTTCCCGGTCGTCGAGCAGCCTCCGGATCGTCAGCGTGCGGCGCACGCGCTCGCTGTCCTCGGCCCACGACGCGAGCCACGCCCGCGCCGCCTCGTCGAGGCCGACGAGCACGAGCTGCGCGGGAGGCAGCGCGTCAGGATCGGCCGCGGCGACGGCGGCGCGGTGGAAGCCCCGCACCTCCCGGCACCAGAGCGGCGGCGCGCCGTCGACGCGCACGAGAAAACCGTAGGGGCCACGGACCCCCTCTCGCTCCGAGCCCCCCGAAGAAGCAGAAGAGAAACTGTCGTTCGACACGAGGGGAGACGATACACGAGCTCTGCTCGGCGGAGGAAGCCCGCTCAATTGCGCAGCACGTCGAGGCGACATGGCTCCGCCCCGGTCACACCTGTCACACGCACGCCGCCTGGGTACGCTCGCCGATGCCCATGGCGACCACAACGAGAGCGCCACACTCCTGGGATTTCGGCTAAGGTGGCCCCGCCTCCCCCGTGGAGCCCGTCCGGGACGGGGTGCGTCCTGCACCTACGGCGTCGCCCCGGCCCCGACGGGCTCCAGCCCGCAGCGACGGGTCGGGGCGGCAGCAGCGCCCGATGTCGGGCGCGCTGCCGCGGAAGGCCGGCGAAGAGGCCCGCCGGCGCATCCCGCGTCACCTCGATCCCGATCGAACCGCAGGCAATGAAGCTCACGTCACAACAAGTCATCGAGATCGTCATCGCGCTCTGCGCCTACTTCGGCGTCGCGTTCGCGCTCAACTGGTTCACCCCGGCGCGCTTCCGCGTGCTCGCGCGGTACAGCACGGTCGCCGCGGGCGTCGCGCTGTTCTTCTATGGTCTGGACCGGTACATCGACGAGCACGCCCGCGCCGTGGACATGGCGAAGGTGGCGATCGCGATGGGCGCCGCGCTCTGCGTCTTCTACGAGACGCACCGCGAGGGGATGCGCCGTCCGATCGCGGAGCGCTGGAAGCGGTTCGCCGGCGTCGCGCTCGGCGTCGCCGCCATCATCGCGTACTTCAACGGCTTCCGCTTCGGCTATCCCAAGTATTACCACCGCTGGGATCAGTTCCATTATTACATGGGGGCCAAGTACTTCCCGGAGATGGGGTACGACGGCCTCTACAAATGCGCGCTGATCGCGCAGGACGAGCTGGGGCTCGTCACGTACACGAACGAGGACACGGGGCGGCAGGTCAAGCTCGACATGTCGAAGGAGGTCCGCCACCCGGACAAGAAGATCCGGAACCTCGGCGGCGACAACCTCCTCATGCCGGCGAGCGAGGTGCTCGCCAACCCCGAGATCTGCAAGGCGCACTTCGCACCGGAGCGCTGGGATGCGTTCAAGGCCGACGTGCAGTTCTTCCGGACGGCCTCGGACAAGGGCTACTGGGAGGACATGCAGAAGGACCACGGCTACAACCCGCCGCCGGTCTGGACGATCATGGGTAAGTTCTGGGCGGACCTCCAGCCGGCCAGCACCCGCTACCTCCAGTTCCTCGCCAGCTTCGATATTTTCTATCTGCTCGGGATGTTCGCCGCCCTCTACTGGGCCTTCGGGTGGCGGGTCTTCGCCGTCGCGGCGATCTTCTGGGGGTGCCAGTCGTCGGCGCCGTTCTACTGGACGGGCGGCGCGTTCCTCCGGCAGGACTGGCTCTTCTACCTGGTCCTCTCGGCCTGCCTCATCCGGAAGCGCTACTTCAAGCTCGCGGGCGCGAGCATGGTGTACGCGGGCCTCCTGCGCATCTTCCCGGGCCTGCCCGTGATCGGTTGGCTCACCGTCGCCGGGATTCACCTCGTCCGCCACAAGCGCATGGCGAGGTCGCACGTGCAGGTGCTGATCGGCGGCGCCCTCGCGGCCGCCGTGCTCATTCCGGTGAGCATGAAGGTCTCCGGCTCGGACTCGTACCGGCAGTTCTACGAGCACACGCTCAAGGTGCACGACCAGACGCCGCTGACGAACCACATGGGCCTCCGCGTGCTCGTCTCCCACGAGCCCGGTACGGGCGTCGAGTCCGGCCGCATGAAGTACACGAAGGACACGAAGCTCGTCGATCCGTTCGAGGTCTGGAAGCGGATGCGCAACGAGCGCTACGCGAAATATCGCTGGATCGCCTACGGGATCATCGCCGCGTCCCTGGCGGGCTTCGTCTACGTGTGCCGGCGGGTCCGCTCGCTGTGGGTGGCCCAGTGCCTCGCCCAGATCTTCGTCATCCTGCTCTCGCAGCTCACCTGTTATTACTATTCATTCATGATCTTGAGCGCGCCGCTCACCCGGGTGAAGCGCCAGATCGAGGTGCCGCTGTTCGGCCTGGCGGCGCTCAGCCAGTTCATCTGGATCACGTTCAACTACAACGACGACAAGTACACGGTGCTCACCGCTGTCTCACTCGCCTTCTGCTATTACCTGCTCTGGATCTTCTCCGGTAAGACGATGCCGTGGGCGCGGCAGCCCGAGCCGGCGAGCGAGGACGGCGGAAAGCCGACGGCCCAGCAGGCCTGAGGCGCTCGCCTCCTGCTGGATCACCACGGCATCGCATCTCATGCCTGGAAGTGCCTGGAAACGAACGATGACAGAAGTAGAGCGAGAGCATCCCGACGAGCGAGGCGATCTCCAGGGAGACGAGGCCCGGCCCAGCGATCCTGGGGCGCCGGCCGACCGGGGGAACACGCCGGCCCCGCCGCGCGGCGACGAGCGGGCGGTCCACGCTTTCCGGAAGGTCCCGCGGACGGGCGTCATCTACGTGACGACCGAGGCCGCGCGCCTCGGGTTCAAGGCAGGCGCCGACGAGGGGACGGACGGCTGGTGCAACCTCGGGCAGGGCCAGCCGGAGACGGGCCCGCTCCCGGGCTCGCCCCCGCGCTGCGCGGCGGTGCCGATCTCCGGAGACGACCAGGAGTACGCGCCGGTGGCCGGCCTCTGGGAGCTGCGCGAGGCGATCGCGTCGCTCTACAACCGCGCTTACCGGCGGGGCATGCCGTCGCGCTACACGGCCGAGAACGTGGCCGTGTCGGGCGGGGGTCGCATCGCCCTCACCCGCGCAGCGGCGGCGCTCGGGCAGATCAACCTCGGCCACTTCCTCCCCGATTACACAGCGTACGAGGAGCTGCTCGACGTCTTCCGGCTATTCTCGCCGATCCCGATCCTGCTCGAGGGCGAGCGCGGCTACTCGTTCTCGGTCGGCGACCTGCGCCGCGAGATCCTGGGCCGCGGGCTGAGCGCGATCCTCGCCTCGAATCCCTGCAACCCGACCGGGAAGCACGTGCGCGGCGAGGAGCTCGCCGCCTGGGTCCGCACCGCGAAGGAGCTCGATTGCGCGCTCTTGCTCGACGAGTTCTACTCGCATTACGTCTACGGGATGGGCGACGTCGCCCCGATGGAGAGCGCGGCGCGCTACGTCGAGGAGGTCGATCGCGATCCGGTCGTGATCTTCGACGGCCTGACCAAGAACTGGCGCTACCCTGGCTGGCGCGTCACCTGGACGCTGGGGCCGCGCGAGGTCATCGAGGCGGTGGCGAGCGCCGGCAGCTTCCTCGACGGCGGCGGCTCCAAGCCGATGCAGCGCGCCGCCGCAGAGCTGCTCACCATCGAGCACACCCGCGCCGAGACGACGGCCATTCACCGGACGTTCTCGCACAAGCGCGAGATCATGCTCGAGGGGCTGCGCAAGCTCGGCGTCACGGTCGACGCGGCGCCCGAGGGCACGTTCTACGTCTGGGGCTCGGTCGCGGATCTGCCCCCGGGGCTCTCCGACGGCTACGGCTTCTTCCGGGCGGCCCTCGGGGAGCGGATTATCGTCGTGCCGGGCGAGTTCTTCGACGTCAACCCCGGCAAGCGCCGGGCGGGGCGGCCGTCGCGGTTCCGCCACCACGTCCGTTTTTCTTTCGGCCCGAGCGAGGACGTCCTCGTCCGGGCGCTCGGGCGGCTCGAGCGCATGGTAGGCGAGCGTCGCCGGGCCTGACACCGGCGGCGCCGCGCAGGGGAGCGGGAAGACGGGGCCGAGCGCCAGGTCTTGTCGCGCTGCACGTCTTCCGACATGGTGGGGGAGCGCGTGGCCAAAGATCCGTGGAGTGATTGGAACGACGACGACCCCGGTAACTTCCAGCCGGGCGATACGATCGGCCCCTACGAGCTGCTGTTCCCGGCAGCCGTGGGCGGCATGGCCGCCGTGTGGGCTGCGCGGCTCAGGCGGCCCAACGGGTCCGTCCAGATCGTCGCCGTCAAGCTGCTGTCGGACGCGATGCGCGGGGATGACGACGCGCGGGCGATGTTCCTCGACGAGGCGTGCACCGCGTCGCGGATCCTCCACCCGAACGTCGTGCACATCCTCGCGTACGGTGAGGTCCGCGATCGGCCGTACCTCGCGATGGAGTGGATCGACGGCGCCCCGATCGCGAAGATCTTCTCGAACCAGAAGGCGAAGCGCGCGCTCCTGCCGCTCGGCTGGGTGCTCCACGTGATGATCGCCGCGTGCGCCGGGCTGCACGCGGCGCACGAGGTCCGCGACGACACGGGCGAGCTCCTCAACCTGATCCACCGCGACGTCACGCCGGAGAACGTGATGGTGACGTTCGACGGCATGGTCAAGGTCGTCGACTTCGGCGTCGCGAAGACGCGGGCGCGCGCGCAGACCAGCCGCGTCGGCGCGATCAAGGGCAAGACGGGGTATTTCTCGCCCGAGCAGGTCATGGGCGGGGCGCTCGACCGCCGCAGCGATCTCTTCTCGATGGGCGTGCTGCTCTACCTCCTGGTGACGGGCCACACGCCGTTCCGCGGCAAGGGCCCGCTGGAGGCGATGCAGCAGATCGCCAACCGCAACCCGCAGCCGCCGCGCGAGATCATGCCCGAGGTCCACCCGGAGCTCGACCGCATCATCATGCGCGCGCTCGCCAAGAACCCGAACGAGCGGTACCAGACGGCCGCGGAGCTGCGCCGCGATCTCGAGCAGGTGAGCGTCGCGGTCCGCGAGAGCTACACCGACAAACAGGTGGGCCAGCTCGTCCGCGATCTGCTCCCCGGGGTCGCCGAGGCGCGCAAGGAGCGGATCGATCAGGCGCTCGACGAGCTCGATCGGATCCTCGCCGAGCGCGCCCACCCCCAGAAGCCGCAGGCCTCGCGCCCCGAGGACGCGACCGAGGTGATGCTCCGGCGCATCTCCATGCTGCCGATCCTGCAGGACGGCCCGGAGGCGACGGAGGGCGGGGGCGCGGCCGACGCGGCGCCGCCCTCGTCCCCGGCAGGCCCCGCGAGCTCGCGCATGTCGGGGCCCGCGAGCTCGCGCATGTCGGGGCCAGCGAGCTCGCGCATGTCGGGGCCAGCGAGCTCGCGCATGTCGGGGCCGGCAAGCTCGCGCATGCCGGCGCCGACGAGCCCGCGCCGCGCGAACGCCGACCCGATGCGCAAGTCGAATCCGGACGCGACGCGCAAGTCGAATCCGGATGCAACCCGCAAGTCGAACCCGGACGGGGCAGGCTCGCCGTTCGATTTCCCGGCGGGGCTTTCGCCGCTGCCGCTGATCCCGCCGCCACTGCACGTGGGGCCGCCGGCGCCCCCGGGGCCGGCGGCTCACGTCGGTCCGGCGGCGCACGCGGGCGGCCCCGCGAGCGCTGTCGCGCCGGCGCCCGAGCGCCGCGCGCGCCCGGCCCCTGCGACGTGGTCCTTCGTCCGCGTGGCGTTGCTCGCGCTGATCGTCCTGGGCCTGATCGCGGCCGCTGCGTTCGCGCTCGCGCGTTCCGGCCGCCTGCCGTTCGGCCGTGTGGGGGTGCCTTCCGCCAGCCCCAGCGCCTCCGTACCGGCGGTGCAAACGCCCGATGCCGGCGCCGATGCCGCGGCGAAGCCGAGCGCGTCGGCGACGGCCGCCACGGTCGCGAGCGACGCCGTCGCGGATGCCGCGGCCCCGATCGACGCGGCCGCGGCCGAGCAGATCGCCGACGCGGCCGCGCAGGTCGACGCGGCCGACGCGGCCGCGCAGGTCGACGCGGCCGACGCGGCCGCGGATGCCGCGGTCCCCGCCGACGCAGGCGCCCCTCTCCCGAGCGGGCAGCCGGCGTACATCCCCGGCGCCGCACCCGCGCCGGCGACGCCGTACCCGGGCTCCTCGGTCACCCCTGCGCCGCGCGTCCCGGGACCCTTGCCGACGCCATCCGTCACCGGGTGGCCTCCGCCACGGCCCTCGCTCCAGCCCGCGCAGCCGGCGACTCCACCCGCCCCCGCGCTGCCGCGCGGGCCCGTCCCCGGCCAGGCGCCGCCGCGGCCGCGCCCCGCTGCGCCGCCCCTCGACCTGGCGCCGCGGTAGCGCCTTCAGACCGGCCGCAGCGGCCTCCCGCGCGGCCGGCGGATCGCGCTCAGTGCTCCTTCGGCTTCTCGGGCTGCGCCTCTTCGGACGGCGGGGACGGCGTGGCGCGGGCGGCGGCTTTCTTCAGAGACGACTCCGCCAGCGACACCAGCATGGCGAGGTTCACCGGCTTCGAGAGCAGGAAGATCGCGTGCCGACGCAGCGCGCGGATACGAGCCTGCTGCGACTCATCGGCCGTCACGACGAAGACGGGCGTGTCCCGGTTCAGCGCCCCCTTGGCCGAGAGCGACTCGAGCACGCTGAAGCCGTCGACCAGCGGCATGTGCAGGTCGAGCACCACGAGATCGAACTTGCGCGCGGAGAGCCGGCGCAGCGCCGGCGCCCCGCCGTTCGCCTCCTCGACCTCGCCCAGCGGGCGGAGCGAACGCACGAACATGGATCGGATCGCGGCGTCGTCGTCGATGACGAGGATGCACGTCACAGCGTCATGCTCGCACGGATGCAGAAGCGCTGGAAGCCCGCCGCCCGCGCCCGCATCACCCGACGCGCGCAACACAGACGGACGCATTGTCCTCGCAGATCCCGCGTTCAGCGGTCCCGGCCGAGACATGGACGCCACGTACGGGCTGCGGTACACGCAGAGCTAGACGTCATCGAACCCGCGCACCGCAAAGGAACGATCCCATGGGCAAGTTCACCCTCACACACGAGATCAACTGCAACCTCGAGACGTTCTGGAAGCTGTTCCTGGACAAGACATTCAACGAGGAGCTCTACAGGAAGGAGCTCGGTTTCCCCGAGTTCACGATCACGGAGCAGGTCGAGACGGCGACGGAGATCATCCGGAGGTCGGCCGGGAAGCCGAAGATGAATCTGCCCGGCCCCGTCGAGAAGCTGCTCGGCTCCGGGTTCCGCTACACCGAAGAGGGCAGGCTGAACAAGGCGACGAAGGTGTGGACCTTCAAGCTGACACCAAGCACCCTGGCCGACAAGATGCGCAACGAAGGCGTGGTGCGCGCCGATGCCATCGGCGACAACAAGGTGCGTCGGATCGCCGAGATCACGATCGAAGCGAAGGTGTTCGGCGTCGGCGGCATGCTCGAGAGCAGCGCCGAAAAGGAGCTGCGGCAAGGGTGGGAGCTCAGCGCGGTCTTCATGAACAAGTGGATCGCCCAGGGCAAAGCCGCTTGACCGGGCCGATGGCGATCGATCGGCCCCTGCTGCGCACCGCCTGGGGCGCCTGACGCAAGCGCTGTCCGACGAGACGAACGGACGGCGACGCCGACGAGAGGGGATCGCGATCGCCCATTTCGCGGCCTCCGTCCCGCGAACGAGCGAGGGCGCCCCTTCACGTCCAGGGTCAAATCGGGAGATCTGCGGCTCCTGCTCTTGCTGCGGTGGCACACGGGAACCAGGGCCACGGCATGGAGCACGTCGTCATCATCGGTGCCGGCTTCGGCGGCCTCTACGCGGCGCGGGCGCTCCGGCGCGAGCCGGTACGCGTGACCGTGATCGACCGGCACAACCATCACACGTTCCAGCCCCTCCTGTACCAGGTCGCGACGGCGGGCCTGAGCGCGAGCGACATCGCCACGCCCATCCGCCACGTGCTGCGCAAGCAGAAGAACACGAGCGTGATCCTCGCCGAGGTGAAGGCGATCGACCCCGTCCAGAAGCGGGTGATCTTCGAGGACGGCGAGCTCGGCTACGACAAGCTGATCGTCGCGGCCGGGGCGTCGCACTCGTACTTCGGGAACGACGCGTGGGCGGCCTTCGCGCCCGGGCTCAAGACCGTCGAGGATGCGCTCGAGATTCGCCGGCGCGTCCTCGTCGCCTTCGAGGCGGCCGAGCGCGAGCCCGATCCGGCGCGGCGGAGCGCCTGGATGACGTTCGTCGTGGTGGGCGCGGGTCCGACGGGCGTCGAGCTCGCCGGTGCCCTCTCGGAGCTCTCGAGGCACACGCTCAGGCGCGAGTTCCGGCACATCGACCCGAGCAAGGCCCGCATCGTCCTGCTGGAAGGGGCCGGGCAGGTGCTGCCGTCGTACGTCCCGGAGCTCGGCGAGAAGGCGAAACAGCAGCTGGCCGCGCTCAATGTGGAGGTGCGGACGAACTGCCGCGTCACCGGCATCGACGAGGAGGGGGTCTCGATCGGCGACAAGCGGATCGAAGCCAGGACCGTGCTCTGGGGGGCCGGCGTGGCGGCGTCGGCCATCGCCCGCACCCTGGGAGCGCCGCTCGACCGGGCAGGGCGCGTGCTGGTGGCGCCGGACCTGACGGTGCCGGGTCACGAGGACATCTACGTGATCGGCGACCTCGCGTCGCTGAAGCAGGAGGACGGGACGCCCGTGCCCGGCGTGGCGCCCGCGGCGATCCAGGGAGGGCGCCACGCTGCGCGCAGCATCGCGCGCACCTTGCGGGGGCTGCCGCGGCTGCCGTTCCGATACAACGACCGGGGATCCATGGCGACGATCGGGCGCGCGGCGGCGGTCGCCGACTTCGGCAAGCTGAAGCTCTCCGGGTTCCTGGCGTGGCTCGCGTGGCTGTTCGTCCATATCCTCTTCCTGATCGGCTTCCGTAACCGCTTCCTGGTGCTGTTCTCGTGGGCCCTGTCCTACGTGACCTACCAGCGCGCCTCACGGTTGATCACGGGCGAGATCCCGCCGCTCCTGGAGGACCACCGCGCGCCGGAGCTCGAGGCGCGCAAGGACGGTGGCGCCGTCAGGAGGCACCAGCCCATGGAGCCCGCGCGCACACGCGCCTAGGCGCGGCCCTGGAGCACACACGCCACGCGCCGGCGACCTGCGCTCGTCTGGACCTTGGCGACGGAGCTGCGTTAGCGTCATTGACCATGACGATCCATCCCGGACAGGGCGCCCCGACGCATCCGTGGCGAGCGCTCCTCGCCAGCGCAGCACCTCTCGCCGCACTCCTGCTCGGCGCCCCCTCCGCCTTCGCGCAGGCGCCTCCTGCTGCGTCCGCGCCGCCGCGCGCAGCCGCCCCTGCCGGCGCCGAGCCGCAGCCCGCGCCCTACGGAGCCCCCGCGCCGTACGGCGCGCCTGCCCCCTACGGGCAGCAGCCCGGCTATTACCCGCCTCCCGGCTACGCCCCGCCTCCGGGCTATGCCCCGCCTCCCGGCTACGCCCCGCCTCCGGGCTACGCCCCGCCGCCCGGATACGCCTCGACTCCCGGCTCGTACCCGGTCGGCCCGAGGATCATGAACTACGAGGAAGGGCAGGCCGTCCCGGAGGGCTACCGCGTCGAGGAGAGGGCGCGCCGCGGCCTGGTCATCGGCGGCGCCGTGACGTTCGGGGTCACCTACATCCTCTCGGCGATGGTCGGGCTCGTCGCGGAGAGCGCGGACAGGGCGAGCGGCGGCAGCGGGGAGAGCTACCTCCCGCTCTACATCCCGCTCGCCGGCCCCTTCATCACCGTCGGCACCGCCGATGCGAAGGGCGGCGGCGTCTTCGTCCTCATGGTCGACGGGCTGGCTCAGGTCGCCGGGGCCGCGATGTTCATCGGCGGCCTCGCGGCGCCCGAGAAGAAGCTCGTCCGCAACGACGTCTCCCTCTCGGTGAAGCCGATCGTCACGGGCGACGCCGTCGGGCTCGGCGTCTCCGGCTCGCTCTGAGCGCGCGCCGCCCGCGGCTCGGCGTCACGGCACGACGGGCGGCGTCTCATCCATCGTCTTGACGGCGCGCTTGGCCCTGCGGCGCACGTCGACGTGCAGCGACTCGTCGAAGTTGATGGCCGAGAACGCCGCCCGCGCCTCGATGTTCTTGCCGAGCGCGGCGTACGCCTCGGCCTCGTTCCATCGCAGCTTCCAGTCGCGCTTCGCGAGATCCGAGAGCCTCGCCGCATCGGCGATGATGTCCGGGTACCGCTGCTGCTTCCCGAGCTCGGTCCAGTGCTCGGCCCGGAGATCGTCGTCCCCGGGCGCGAGCGCGACGGCCGCCGCGAAGCCCGCCAGCGCGTCGTCGATCCGACCTGCGACGAGCTCGGCGCGGGCGAGCGAGCGGCGCGCGCCGGCGCTCTCGGGGTGAGCCGCGACGAAGGCGGCGAGCGCGGGGATCGCCTCGTTGACCTTCTGGATGTCCGCGGGATCGCTCGGCCAGAACCGGAGCGAGAGCGCCGCGAGATCGCCTGGGTCGCTCTCCAGCGCGCGCTCGACCGCGGCGGGCACCTCCGCTCCGCGGCCCGCCTGGGACAGGCACTTGGCGAGCTCGACCCAGGCGCCCGACGAGGACGGCGTCGTCGCGACGAAGGCCTCGGCCGCGGCGAGCGCCTCGTCGGTGCGCCCGAGCGATCGGAGCGCGGCGATCCGCGCGAGGTGCGCGCGCTCGCCGCTCGCCCCTTCGCCCGAGGCGGCGACGGCGCGCTCCGCCGCGGCCAGCGCGACGTCGTGGCGGAGCTCGCGCTCGTGGTAGGTGAGCTGCTCGAGATAGAAGGCGCCGTCGCGCGGCGCCGCGTCCCACTGGCCCGCGAGGTACTCGAGCACCGCGTCGGAGCGCACGTAGACGAGCGAGGCCGCGTCGCGCGGGTTCTCGTAGATCGGCGTGAGGACCCCGAGCTGGACCATCGCGTCCAGCGCCGGCTGGCAGTCGGGCTTCGCCTCGAGCGCGAGCACCATCTCGTCGAGCGCGGCGTCTTTCTTCTGCATCGCCAGGTGCACTTGCCCGACCGCCACGTGGTAGTCGGCGTCCCCCTGGAATGTCTTTCGGATCGCCTGGAAGCTCTTCAGCGCCGCGGGGTGATCGCCCATGTTCGCCTGCGCCGAGGCGAGGTTCAGCCGCGCGGCGTGATCGTCAGGATCCATCGTGATGATGCGCTTGAGCGCCGAGATCGCCTTCTCGTAGTCGCGCTCGCCGAAGGCCTTCTGCGCGCGCTCCCAGACCGGAGCCTTGTCGAGGAACGCCTCGAATTGCGAGACGAGCGTGCTGTTCTGCTTGCGCCAGACGCCGCTCTTGCCGGGCTCGGAGTTCGTGAGGAAGTCCTTGATCCACTTGCGGGCGGCGTCGATGCCGAGCCCCTTGTCGGCCAGCCCTTCGAACTCACCCCGAGGCACCGGCATGCGCGCGGGGATCCCCTGCCGGCGCGCCGTGGTCTCATCCAGGCCGATCAGCACCCAGTCGCTTTGCTCGCTCATGATCCAAGGACGGTAGCCGCCGTGCCCCGCCGGGATCAAGCGACGTCTCGGCGCGGCGCGCGTCGCGCGTCGCGCGCTCGCGGGCGCAGCGGCGCTCAGGAATAGAGCCAGGCCAGCAAGACGAACGCCATGAAGGCCGCCGCCGCGACGGCGAGCGCGAGCGCGCGCGGCACGCCGAGGAGCATCGGCCGGAGGCTGGCCTGAAACGCGTCAGCGTCCGCAGCGGTGGGCGGGCCGATCGCGTCGCCCGCAGCGTCGCCCCGGACGGCGAGCGCAGCGGATGGCACGCCTGCCGCGTCGCTCCTCGCGGGGCCGGTCGCCATGAGCTGCTGCGCCGCGCTCGCGTCCCCGGGCGCCGGAGTCAGCCGATGCGGGGGCGCGCCGAAGTCCGAGGGCCTCGACGTGGCGGGTGATGCCAGGTGCTCGAGGCCGAGCTGGGCGAGGATGGACCGCTGCTCGTTGCCCCACGCGACAGGCAGCGCGGTCGTCTCGGGCGCGAGCGTGAGCGGCGTGGACATGACCTTGTGCATCGCCCGCTCGAGCGCGAGCGCCTCGTCGAGGCGGTGCGACGCGCGCTCCGGGGCGGCGCTCGCGGAGAGGCGCAGCGCCTCGGTGGCCATCTCGGAGAGGTGAGCAGCCACCTTGGCCAGCGCCAGCTTGCGCTCGGCGTGGGCGACCGCGAAGCGCGCCTCCTCGCGGAGCCGGAGCGCCTCGGTCGTGAGGCGGTCGACCTCCGCGTGCAGCGGCCGCGCGCCTCCCGGCGCGCCTTGCGCCGTGAGCGGTGTGTCGGCGTCATGATCCACGGCGAACGCGGCCACCCTCGAGATCGAGGGCGTCGCCTCGTTCCCGGGCGTCGCGCGCGGCTCGTTCCCGAACATCGGCAGCGGCTCGCTGTCCCGCTCGGTGATGGATCCGTACGAGGGCAGGCTGCTGCGCCGCCGTCCTCCGCCCGAGCTGGAGGACCCGGGGTCGGCGCGCCCCCTGCCGTTGCTGCCGACGACGACCGTCGCCTCGTCGGCCGTCTCGGAGGCCATGGCACCACGCCGGCCCAGATCGTCGTCCGCGGCGTCCACGTCGCTCGGCGTGAGGCCGGTCGGCGAATGGGACAGCGTCCCGCGGCGCGCCTCGATGTCGGTCGCGTCGCCGTCCTGAGCGCGCGCCCCCCCGTCGCTGCGCAGCCATCCGGGCGCGTTCGCACCCCTGCCCCGCGGATCGGCCGATGGCCGGCGCGGGATCGCCCGCGCGGTCGAGAGCGAGGGGCGCGGCGCCTTGGCGACGCCGGCGAAGCCGCCGGTGACGGCGCGCTCGAACCAGCGCATCTGCCTCATCGCGTTGCGCCGCACGAAGCGCCCGAGCGCCTCCTCGTTGCCCTCGTGGTACCCGTGGCTGTGCAGCCAGCCCTCCAGCCGAGCGAGGATCTCGTCCGCGCTCTGGAAGCGCGACGGCGGGTCCCTCTCGAGACAGCGCATCACGATCGACACGAGCTCCTTGTCGATCTTCGGCCGGAGCTCCCGGAGATCGGCCGCCGGCTGCGTCGACATGCTCCGCAGGAGCTCGTAGTCGCTCGTCGACGGCCACGGGTGCTTGCCAGTGAAGAGCTCGAACAGCACGACGCCGAGCGAGAACAGGTCGGAGCGCTTGTCGGCGGCGCCCCCGCGGGCCTGCTCCGGCGCCATGTACGTCGTCACGCGGCGGCGCGCCCCGACGGCCGTCGTCATCACGCGGAGCGACGATTTGGCGAGCCCGAAATCGGCGATCTTCACCTCGCCCTGGAAGCCGACGAGCACGTTGCCCGGCGTCAGATCGCGGTGCACGAGGTTGAGCAGCGCGCCGCCTGGCGAGCGGAGCTCGTGCGCCGCGCTGAGCCCGCGGCAGAGCGTCGCGCCGACGTGGACGACGAGCCGCTCGGAGAACATCTCGCCCGTGTCGAAGACGGTCTTCATGAGCCGCGCGAGGCTCACGCCCTGCACGAGCTCGACGGCGAAGTACCATCCCTGCTCGTCCGTCCCCCAGCCCGCGACCTCGACCACGTTCGGGTGCTTGAGCGCCGCGGTCGTGCGCACCTCGTCGAGGAACCGGGTGGAGACGTTCTGATCCTCGGCGAAGTGCGGGTGCAGCCGCTTGACGGCGAGCAGCTCCCCAGGCCGGTGCGGACCTGCCGACCTGCAGAGATCAACGCGGGTGGTGGCCCCGGACGCGATCTCTGCAAGGAACTGAAGCGAGAGCGCAGCCGGCGCGGGCTCGGGGAGCCGAGACATGCACGGAGAAGTCTAGCGGGCGACGGCCCCCAGCGGAAAGAGCATCAGACGCCCGCGCGCACCGCGGCGATCGCGGCGGCGACCCCGGAGGGGGTGGCCTTGAGGTGCACGTCCAGGTGGTCATCCTTGGTCTTGAGCGCACGGACACCGAGCACCGGCGCGCAGATGCGCAGCGCCCGCGCGACCGTCGGATTCCCGCCGAGGGCCGGGATTTTGAGGAGATCCAGGGTAATCCTGTCATCCTTCGCGTCGATCAGCGCGGCGGGCCGCTTGGGCATGAAGGAGACGAGATCGCC
This sequence comes from Sorangium sp. So ce693, assembly GCF_051521375.1. Taxonomy (NCBI): domain Bacteria; kingdom Pseudomonadati; phylum Myxococcota; order Polyangiales; family Polyangiaceae; genus Sorangium; species Sorangium sp. So ce693. The sequence goes on along the minus strand of NZ_CP150347.1, from coordinate 4,560,390 downwards.
CGGCTTGTTCAGGTCGATCGCCCCCGAGCCGATCAGCCCGGCGATCGGCGAGGCCTCGTCGCCCATCACCTGCAGCTTGAGGTCGGCGATCCGCAGGCCGACCTGGATCGCGTCCGCGCGCACGTCGAGCTCCTCGGCGAAGGCCGTGAACGAGGCCCGGATCGGGGCGCCCATGACCTTCACCGTCAGCGCGAGGCGCAGGCCCGGGGGCGCGGCCTCGATCACGATGTCCTTCGGCGCGCGCTTGCCGCCGCTGAGCTCTCTCGCCAGATAGCGCAGCGCATCGATCGGGACGCCGAACCGCAGGCGCAGCGCGCCGCGCAGCGCCCTCGCGATCTCCTCGGGGTGCGCCTTGAGATAGTCACCGGCGTGGCGGAGCAGGACCTTCGGGTCGGGCTTGGGCATCGTTGGGGCAGCTACGATTGCCCGGAGTCAGGCCGGCACGCAAGGGGCGAGCGCGGTCTACAGCGACGCCATCGACGACCGGAGCTCGCTGTTCGAATGGGGGCGACTCGGTCACACTCGGGCCCGATGCAGACCAGGATACTACTTGTCATGGCGACAACAGCGCTCGCGATCGGCTGCGGATCGGCCGACGGGACGCTCGAGTGGGCGCCGAGCGGCAGCGGAGGCGGGGGCCAGGGCGGCGACAGTGATGGCCGGGGCGGCGATGGCGACGGCCAGAACAGCGGTGGGGGCCAGAGCGATGGCGGCGGGGGCAAGGGCGATGGCGGCGGCGGCGCGCCGAGCGGCGAGGACGGCGGTTCGAGCGGCGCCGGGGCGCCGGGGGCCTTCTGCGACCCACCTCCGGCGTGCGATGCGCCGCCGCCGGATCCGGGGGAGGAGCTCGCCTGGAACCACCCGTCCTCGTACCTCATCGCCGGCGCTGGGAGCCCCAACCACCGCGGACGCGACCTCTACCTGACGCCGGACGACCCGCAGTGGATCATCGGAAAGTTCGCCTACGGGATCACGGACAAGGACCTGAAGGATGAGCGGGTCGACATCTATCTGCTCCGCGGCTGCGGCGGCGCGTGGGAGCGCCTCGGCTCGGCGACCACGACGGAGGCGGACTCGGCGCACCGCGCGGTCGAGGGCGTCAGCGATGACGGCGGCCGCGTCTATTTCGAGATCCCCGCGGCGCAGCGGCTCGGTCCGGGCCGGCACCGGGTCCACCTGGTCGTCCGCGGCGACCTCTCGAGCACCGACCTCTTCATCGAGGTCGTCCCGCGGGGCGCCCCGGTGTTCGTCAGCGACGTCGATGGGACGCTCACCGGCACGGAGACCGAGGAGTTCACCTCGCTCCTCCTCGGCGAGCTGCCCGACGTGCACGCGCACGCCGCGGCGGCGTTCCACCGGCTCACGTCGAAGGGCTACCGCCCGATGTACCTGACCGCGCGGCCGGAGTGGCTCGTCCAGCGCACGCGCGACTTCATCGAGGCGTACGGCTTCCCGCCTGGCATCGTGCACACGACGCTGAGCCTGACCGGCGCGGTGGGCGACCGCGCCGTGGAGTACAAGACAGCGGAGCTGGAGCGGCTGTTCGACGGAAGGGAGATGCTGCCCGCGTGGGCCTTCGGCAACACGGCGACCGACGCCGAGGCCTACGACAACGCCGGCGTGATGCCGCTCGCGCAGCGCGTGTTCTATCGGTTCGACGATGAGTCGCACGGGGGCCGTCGCATCGACAGCTACGACGAGCTGTTCGCCGAGATCGACGCGCTCCCCAGCCTCTGCGATTGATCCACCCGGCCGGCGCGTCGCCCGTCAGCCGGACGCCTGCTCGGTCCGGGCGCCGCTCGCCGGCGCCTCCGATGCGGCCGCGGCGCCGGCCGGCGCTTCGACGCGACCGCCGATCGAGCGGAGGAGCTCGCTCACCGCGGCGTGGGCGCGCTCGCGCAGCTCGTTGACCCGCGCGCCCTCGCGGCCGTCCGGGCGCACGGCCATCGGCGCGCCGACCCGGACGCGGACGATCCGCAGGGTGCCGTCGCCGGTGTCGATGGCGCCCTTCTTCATGAGGAGGTGCGTGCCGTCGATGGCGACCGGCACCACGGGCACGCCGGCGCGGACGGCTGCATAGAAGCCGCCGTTCTTGAACTCCCGGAGGATGCCGTCCTCGCTCCGCGTCCCCTCGGGGAAGACGAGCAGCGGCTTGCCGCTCCTGAGCACCTCCTCGAACCGCGCGATCGCCTCGACCGCGGCGCGGGAGCCGACCGTGCGATCGACAGGCACATGGCCCGCGAGCCGGAGGTGCCAGCCGAGGAACGGGATCTTCATGAGGGAGCGCTTGGCGGCCCACTTGAAATCGCCTGGCAGAACGGCGCCGAGGGCCAGAATGTCAAGAAGGCTCTGGTGGTTCGAGCAGTAGACGAACACCCCGGGAGGGACGTTCTCGAGCCCGCTCGCCTGGATCTCGATATCGAGCCCTCGCGCGCTCGCCTGACACCAGCGGCGCATCGCCCACAGGCTCGCCGAGCGCTGCGGCGTGAGGGGGCCCAGCGTCAGAGACACTGTGCCGTACGCCATGGTCCTGAGGGTGAAAGGGACCCACTGGCGCGTCGCCAGCCATGCGCTCTTGAGATCCATACTACAGCGCTTACCACTCTCCATGTCGGGCGAAAACGCGTAGTGGCTTGCGCACCATCGCTGTGTGCGTGCGACGTTGCTCGACTCCAGATCGCCGCTCCGCGACGCGGCGAGATCGCGATCCGGCGTTCGCCCACGTCGGAAGCTCGCCATGAGTCGGGACGGCTCCGCCGGCCAGGGTGGCGGCTCGAGCGACGCGCTCTTGGGGCGCCGTGCGGCTACGGCTGGAGCGGCGGCGTGAGCAGCCCCCAGCCGACCGTGGCCGGCCGCCCGGCGCGCTCGAACTTCACCGTGTACAGGCCTGTCTCTTCGGCGCTCTGCACGACGGCTGGGCGCAGCGCGCCGACCCATTCGGCCCAGACGCTCGCCCCGATCTTGAGCTGCGGCTTGACGGGGAGCGGGCGGAGCGCCGATTCGTCGGCGAGCAGCGCGGCGCCGCCGTAACCGAGGGCAAACCACCGCGCGGAGCTGCTGGACAGCGACGTCAGGACGGCGCCTGGCTCGGCCGCGGGACCGCCGAGCCGCGACACGAGCAGCACGTGGCGCCACGTCTCGCCGTCCTTCCATGCGGCGAAGTTGCCGGGCGCGAGCCCCGCGGTCTGCACGACGAAGCGAACGCCCTTGAGCTGCGCGAGCGGGGTTCGCGGGTCCATGTCGGTGTAGCGGACCTCGATCTTGTCCTTCACGAAGCGGGTGAGGACGGCGTGCTTCATGACGCCGTTCCACTCCGTGAGCAGCGGGTCGTGGGGCCGGAGGCGGGGCGCGTCGGGCACGGGGATGACGTAGCCCGGGTGAACCTTGTACGACGGTCCGCCCCTCCCCTCGACGATGAGGTCGTCGCCGTCGAAGCCGACCACCGTGCCCGCGTACAGCACGAGCGTGGACCCGAGCTTGGCCCCGGCGAGCATCCGGTCCGAGAAGGTGAACACGCGGCGGCCTGGCTCGAGCTTGATCGGATACGGGGGGAGGCCGAGCGGGTTCGACGCGTGCGCCGCGCCGGTCGGCGCCGAGGACTCCGCGAACGCAGGCCGCGGCAGCGCAGCGACGGGCGGGCTCTGGGAGGGCATCGGCGTCGGGGTCGACGCCGGCGCCGACTCGCACGCAGCCGCGAAGCACGCCGCGAGGAGGCAGGCGAGCGCCGCGACCACGCCGCGGGAGCGCGGCGCTCGGGCCCCGAGGCATCGCATCGCGCGGCGCTCGCTCTCCTTCGCGGTGGCGCGACGCAGCCTGCGGGACCCGGCCCCGAGACCGCCGGGACGTCGGTCAGCCATCGCGGGCGAGCATGGACCGCGAAACGGACGACGGCGAGCGGAAAGGGACAGGGGAACGACGCGACGAAGCGCCGCCGGTCCGACGTGACCGCCCGCGTCAGAGCCGGAGAAGGAGGGCGCCGCGGTGCGGCGGAGCACCGCGCTCCTCGCGACGTGAGCAGCGCCTCTGCGCTACCCTGCGGCGCGATGAAGCGCGCGTTCAGCGTCGATGAGCTCAAGCAGACCGCGCCGCGCCTCGCCGTGGAGCGCCGCGCCGTGCGCTTCCAGGACGTCGACGCGGCCGGGATCGTCTTCTATCCGCGGGTCCTCGAGTATTTCAGCGACGCTTACATGATCGCGTTGAAGGAGCGAGGCGTCGACCTCCCCGCCATGATCGCGGGCGGCACGATCAAGCTCCCGCTCGTCCATGCCGAGGCGGACTACCTCCTGCCGCTCCGGTTCGGCGACGCCATCGAGGTCGAGGTGCTCGCGCCGAAGCTCGGCGACACGTCGTTCACGGTGGGCTACCGCGTGACGGCGGCGGGCCGGGTCGCCGCCATCGGGCAGACCGTGCACGTGTGCATCGACGGCGCGCGCTTCACGCCGTGCCCGCTCCCGGGCGATCTGCGCAGCGCGCTCGCATAGCCGCTCCGAGCGACGGCGCGCCGGGCGCTAGCGCGGTGGAAACGGGGCGAGCGCAGCCGCGAGCTCCGCCGCCGCGCCGGCGCGATCGAGCTTGCCGGCCGCGGTGAGCGGCAGCGCCGCGACGGCGCAGAGCCGCCGCGGGCGCTTGTGCGGGGCGAGCCGCGCCGCGACGACGGCCGCGAGGTCGCCGAGCAATGCGGGCGAGGGCGCGGCGCCGCCCGTCGCGCCGGGCGCGCCCCGATCCGGGACGATCGCCGCGGCGACGACCTGGCCCCAGCGCTCGTCAGGCACGCCGAACACCACCGCGCCGGCGACGCCCGCGCAGGACGCGAGGACCTGCTCCACCTCGGCGGGGTACACGTTCTCGCCGCCGGTCACGATGAGATCGCTGCGGCGCGCCGCGACGTGCAGCCGCCCGGCGGCGTCGAGCGCGCCGAGATCGCCGGTGCCGAACCACCCGGCGCCGTCGACCGCGAGCTCCGGCGCGCGGTCGGGGCCGCGGTAGTAGCCGCGGAACAGCACCGGGCCGCGGATCTCGATGCGGCCCACGCCGTCGCTGCCGGCGCCCTCGATGCGAAGCTCGACGCCGGCGATCGGGGAGCCGGAGCCCGGCTCCCTCGCGCGCGGATCGCGCGGGCGCTGCGCGGTGACCTGCGAGCACGCCTCGGTGAGGCCGTACGTGGTGAGCGCCGGGATCCCGCGGCGCGCGCACTCATCGAGCGCCCGCTCCGGAGCGCCCGCGCCGCCGACGAGCACCGCCCGGAGCCGGGCGAGGACGTTGTCGCGATCGGCCTCCAGCAGCGCGAGCAGCATCGTCGGCACCACGGAGAGCAACGTCGCGCGGTCGCGGACGATCGAGGCGAGCACCGAGGCGGGATCGAAGCGCGGCGCGAGGATGACAGCGCGCCGCGCGAGCAAGCAGCGGGTCACGATCGAGAGGCCACCGACGTGGCAGAGCGGAAGGCAGAGCAGCCAGCGATCGTCGTCGCGCACGCCGAGGTTGGCCGCGCTCCCCTCGGCGGCGGCGAGGATCGCCCGGCGCGAGAGCACCGCGCCCTTGGGACGCCCGGTGGTGCCCGACGTGTAGACGATCGCCAGATCGCCGGATGTGTCCGGGGGCGGGACGCGCGCCGCCTCGGCGGCGCGCGCCCCGCGCTCGCGGAGCGCGTCGATCTCCGGCGCGGCGTCGTCGAGCAGGGCGGCGAGCGCCGGCTCGCGCAGAACGAGGTCGGGGCGCGCGTCGTCGAGCAGGAGGCTCGCCTCGCCGGCCGTGAGCCGGGGGTGGATCGGGACGAGCACGGCGCCGAGCGCGAGCAGCGCGTGGATGACGACCACGGTCCCGAGCGCGTTCGGGGCGACGAGCGCCACGCGGGCTCCCGGCCCTACCCCCGCGCGGGCGAGCCGGGCGCACACGGCCGCGACCGCGGGTGCCAGCTCGCCGAAGCGGAGAGCGCCGCCGGGGCCTAAGCCGAGAACGGGGACGTCGATCGCGCGCGGCGCGTCGTCCCCGGCGCCGCCGTGGACGATCGCTGTCCGGGCGGCGGTCGCCGGATCGCGCGCGGCATCGAGGAGGCTCAGCCCGTCCATGGCCGGATGCCGAGGCCGGGCCGATCGCTGGCCGCGACCAGGCCGCCCTCGCGGAGCTGCGGGATCTGGATCGCGGGCCACGCCTCCAGACCGGCATGCGCGTCGAGGCCGCACGCGAGCGGCGGGCGCGGCAAGGCGAGCGCGAGCTCGCACGAGGCGGCGAGCGCGATGGGCCCGTCGAAGAGGTGCGTCACCACGGCGTCGATGCCGCGCGCCTGCGCCCTGCAGCCGAGCGCGTGCGCGCGCAGCAGGCCGAGCATCGCCGGCTTCAGGATGAACGCAGCGCAGCCTTCCGCTTCGAGCAGGCGCTCCGGCATGCCCTCGACCGCGAGCGACTCGTCGGCCGCCCACGGGACCTCGCGCGCGCCGAGGTGATGGAGGAGCTCTGGCGCGACCGGCTGCTCGACGAAGCGCGGGCCGAGCGGCGCGAGGAGCGCGAGCCGACGCGGCGCCTCGTCGAGCGACCATGCCGCGTTCGCGTCGAGCCGGAGCTCGACGCCCGGGTGCTCCCGCCGCAGCGCGCGCAGCGCCTCGAGGTCGCGCGCAAAGCCGTCCTCCCCGCGCGAGCGGAGCTTCACCTTGATGGCGCGGACGCCGCGCGCGGCGAGCGCGCGAGCGCGCTCGAGCATCTCCGGCAGCGCCACCGAGGTCGTGAGCAGGCCGTTGACCTGGACGTCGGCGTGGCGCCGGTGTCCGCCGAGGCACGCCGACATCGAGAGGCCGAGGCGCTGGCCCAGCAGATCGAGAAGCGCCGTCTCCACGGCGAAGCGCGCCGCCGGGAGATGGCGCAGCCGCGATGACAGCGGCGCGAGCGCGCGCAGGATCGCGGACGCCGCGGCCGCCGGTGTCGCGCCCTCGGCCGGCGGGTCGATCGCGCCGAGCGCCCCCGGCAGCTCGGCGAGCGCGCGCTCGTCTTCGTCGGCCGTGTCGGGCGAGAAGCCCGGGAGCGGCGTGGCCTCGCCCAGGCCGACGCGCCCGTCGTCGTCGGTGAGCGACAGCACGAGGCCCCGGCGCGCGCCATCGAGGATCCGGGACGCGAGGCGGGCATCGACGACGCGCATGATCCCTACAGCTGCGCCGCGAGGCCGAGCGAGAAGAGCAGCGCGTAGGCGAGCAGCAGCTTCGCCGTCCCGGCGAGGCACTCGTTGAGCGGCCGGCCGTCGGTCGTCGCCAGCACCCGGAGCAGGCGCACCGCGCGAGGGAACGTCGCGAACACGAGGAGCGTCCACCGCCGGCCCTCGCCGACGGCGAGCGCGACCGGCACCGCGTAGGCGACGGCGAAGAGCATCGCGTATTCGATGACGCCCGCGCGGCGCCCGAGCCGGACGGCGAGCGTGCGCTTGCCGGCGACGACGTCCGTCTCGCGATCGCGGACGTTGTTCACGACGAGCACGGCGGTGGCGATGGCGCCGATCGGCACGGCCGCCGCCCACGCGAGCGGCGGCACCGAGCCGAGCTGGACGAACGCCGTACCGCAGACGGCGACGAGGCCGAAGAACACGAACACGAAGAGGTCGCCGAGGCCGTGATAGCCGAGCGGGTACGGCCCGCCGGTGTACGCGACGCCAGCGAGGATCGAGACGACGCCGATCACCACGATGGGCCACCCGCCCACGAACGCCAGGTACACCCCGAACGGCAGCGTGAGCGCGATCGTGACGAGCAGCCCGGCGCGCACCTGGCGCGCGGTCAGCAGCCCCGCCTGCACGGCGCGCGTGGGGCCGAGCCGCTCGTGCGTGTCGGCCCCCTTCTCGTGATCGAAGACGTCGTTCGCGAAGTTCGTCGCGATCTGGATGAGCATCGCGCCCGCGAGCGCCGAGAGCGCCGGGCCGAGCCGCATCCCGCCGAGCGCGTAGGCGACGGCCGTCCCGACCATCACCGGCGCGAGCGCCGCGGTGAGCGTCGCCGGCCGGGACGCGAGGAGCCACGCCCGGAGAGAGCCGGGGCGCACGCCCTCCGCGGCCGCCGCGCCCGCCGCCTGAGGAGCCGCCGCGGCGCTCACGATCCCCTCCCCGGCTCGCGGAGCCCGCGCGCTCCCGCAGCGGCGCGAGCGCTCCCGCGCTGCGCGGCGTCGCCGCCGGACGCGCCGCGCGCGACGACGTCGGGTGCGGGACTCGTGTTCGCGTTGACCTGGTTCATGATCGTGGATCCCTCTCGGCAAGCTCGGGGTTCTCGGCGCGCGCGCCGCTCATGGAGACTGCAGATCGGCCGCCGCCCCCTCCGCGGCCGGCGCGCTGACCAGGGCCGCGACGTCGCGGCGGACGTCGGACCAGAGCCGCGCCACGCGGGCGGCGCCGTCGTGGGGCGGCACCACCGCCTCGATCAGCGTCGCGCCCATCCGCTGGTACGCAGCGGCGAGCGCGCGGGCGAGATCTCCGGCGGTCCCGGCGCGCTCGTAGCCGAGCCCGAACATCGCCGCCGCGGGCGCGAAATCGAGGTGCTGCGGCATGGTGAAGCACCGCTCGAGCAGCTCGGCGCCGCGCCTGGCGATGGGGAGGTGCTCGAAGATGCGGCCGCCGTCGTTCTGGACCACCACGATGACGAGCGGCGCTCGGCCGTCGCCCGCCGCCTTCGCCGCGAGGAGCAGCCCGGTCAGATCGTGCAGCAGGCTGAGATCGCCGAGCATCAACGTGACCGGCGCGGCGGCGGCCACGCGGGCGCCGGCCGCCCCCGACACCAGGCCGTCGATCCCGCTCGCCCCGCGCTGGTGCAGCACGCGCAGCGCGCGCGCCGATGGCGGGCAGTACGTATCGAGGTCGCGCACCGGCATGCTGTTGCCGATCGCGAGCAGCGAGCCTGCCGGGCACGCGCAGGCCACCATCCGGGCGACGGCGCCCTCCGTCAGCTCGTCCCCGGCGCAAGCGCGCGCGGCGTGCGCCGCCGCGATCTCGCCGGCGCGCGCGAACGTCGCGGCCCAGTCCCGCCGCCCGCGCCCCAGGCTCAGCGCCGCCCCGGCGAGGCGCGCCGCGAGCGCCTCGCACACCTCCACGGGCTCGCCCATGACGAGGGCGGCCGCGGCGCTCGTCGGGTCGTTCCAGCCGTGCGAGGACACGACGACGCGGCGGGCGCTCGCGTGCTCGGCGATGTAGGTCGCGTACCCGGCCGATGTCGGCGGGGCGCCGAGCTCGAGGATGAGGTCGGGCGCGTTCGCCGCGCGGAACTCGGGCGCGCGGAGGAACGAATCGAACGACGCCGGCATCACGACGCCCTCGGCGAGGCCGCCGAAGCAGATCTGGCTCGTGCCCTCGGCGAGCACCGGGAAGCCTGTCGCGCGCGAGAGCGCGAGCACCGCGCGGCGCGCGCGCGCGTCGTCCTCTCGGCTCTGGGCGGGGCCGCACACGATGAGCCCCCGCTCCGCGCGCGCGCAGCGCGCGGCGATCTCCTCGATCGCGCGCCCATCGACCCCGGCGCGGGCCGACACGACCCGCGTGCCGCCGCGGCGCATCAGCGCCTCCCACTCCGCCTGCCATGGCTCGGGCCCGGCCGCGTCGACCGGCTCGAGCGGCTTGCGGAAGCGCGCGTTGATGTGGACCGGGCCCGGCGTCGGCGAGAGCGCGCGCGTGACCGCCTGGGCCGCGATGCGCGCCGCCGCGCGCATCGCGAGGGGCGACGGATCCGGCAGCCCGAGCTCGGCGAAGTGACGGACGTGGTCGCCGAAGAGCTTGGTCTGATCGATGGTCTGCGAGGCCGCGGCGTCGGCGAGCTCCCACGGGCGGTCGGCCGTGATCGCGATGAACGGGGTGAAGCTCTGGTGCGCCTCGATGATCGCCGGGAGCGCGTGCGCGCCGGCGGTGCCCGAGGTGCAGACGAAGACGCTGGGCCGGCCGGTGACGCGCGCCTGCCCGAGCGCGAAGAACGCGGCGGCGCGCTCGTCCACGACGCTCTGGCAGCGCACCTCCTCGCTCTCCATCGCCGCGATCGCGAGCGGCGTGGAGCGCGAGCCTGGGCAGAGGACCACGTCGCGCACCCCGGCCTGCGCGAGCGCGCGGACGAACAGCTGCGCCCAGGCGGAGTGGAGGTTCGACCCGCCCATCACCGCCCCCCGAGGCCCTCTCTCACGCGCACGTCAGGCCCCCTCGGGCGTCGCGACGAAGAGGCACACGACGCCCATCGTGAGCGGCTCCACGCGGAGCACGCGCAGCCCCGCCTCGCGCATCAGCTCCGCGAACTCGTCCGGCGGCGGGAACCTCGCGATCGAGTCCTGCAGGTACCGGTACTCGTCCTTGCCCGAGATCGCGCCGCCCACGTACGGCACGACCGTGTGGATGTGGAAGCGCGCGAGCTTGCCCATGAGCCCGCTGCGCGGCTCGCTGAGCTCGAGGATCGCGATGCGCCCCCCGGGCCGCGTGACGCGCGCCATCTCGCGGAGCGCCCGCGCGCGATCCGGGACGTTGCGGATCCCGAACGCCATCGAGATGGCGTCGACGCTCGCGTCGCCGAGCCCGAGCTGCTGCGCGTCGCCGACCTCGAGATCGATCCGCCCGGCGAGCCCCGCGGCCTCCACCTTCCGGCGACCGACGCCCAGCATCCCCTGCGACGGATCGACGCCGATGACCCGCACGTCGTGCTCCCGCGCGATCGCGATCGCGAGATCGGCGGTGCCCGTCGCCAGGTCGAGCACCGTCGCGCCGGGCGAGAGCTCGAGCGAGCGCACCGCGCGCCGCCGCCAGCCCTGATCGAGCCCCAGCGAGATGACCCGGTTCAGGAGATCGTACCGCTCGGCGATGCCGTCGAACATCTCGCCCGTGCCGAAGCGGCGCCCGCCGCGCGGCGCCTGATCCTGGCTCGCGTCGCTCATGTTCCGCCTCCCGCCTGGTGCGCCGCGCGCGGCGCCTCGGCTCGCTCTGCGGCGAACCGCTTGCCGTCGCCGGACGCCGGCCCGGCGGCCTCCCCGCCCGCTGTGGACGTGACGCCGAGCGCGCGCTTCCGCTCGTGGAGCCGCATGTGGCCTCGCTGGATGCCCTCGCTCGCGAGCGCGCGCAGCGCCGCCAGGTTGGACGCCAGCCCGACGGACGCCAGCACCACCGCGAGCTCGCGCGCGCTCTTCGCGCCCACGAGCTGCAGCGCGGCGCGCACGCCGGCGTGCACCTCGGTCGCGCCGCCCACCGTGCCGACGGCGAGCGGCAGCTCCGCGCGCCCCACGAGCCCGTCGGGGATGCGCTCCCACGTGCTGAGCGGCCGGTACCGGCCGCCGAGCGACGCGTACGCGTGCGCGCCCGCCTCGATGGCGCGGAAGTCCTGCCCGAGCGCCACCGCGGCCGCGTCGAGCCCGTTCATGAAGCCCTTGTTGTGGGTCGTCGCCCGGTACGGATCGAGCTCCGCGAAGCGGCTCGCCCGCGCGATGCCGCTCGCCACGTCCGCGCCCCCGAGCGCGTCGTCCGTCACGGTGGCCGTCACCCGGACGAGGCGGCGGACGGTCAGGTTGGAGAGGATCCGCAGGCCCAGCGTCCCGCCGGCGATACGCTGCACGAGCGGCGCCACCGCCTCCGCCACGGTGTCGACGAGGTTCGCTCCCATGGCGTCGCCGACCTCGACGTAGAGGTGCACGACGAGCACGCCGAGCTCCGCCGAGAGGACGCGCACCTCGAGATCGCGGCAGCCGCCGCCGCGCGCCACCATCCTGGGGATGGCCGCGTCCCCGGCCGCGAGCAGGCTCGCGCGGGCCGCCTCCAGCCGGCCCGCGGCCGCCTCCGCGTCCGGCACGTCATCGAGCTGGACCTGGGCGGTCATGATCGGCGGGTCCGCCTCGCCCGAGAAGCCGCCCGACCGCCGGACCATGCGCGCCGCGTTCGACGCTGCGGCGATGACGCTCGGCTCCTCCACCGCCATCGGTACAAGCACGTCGCGCTGGTTCACGCGGAAGTTCAGCGCCAGGCCGAGCGGGAGCGCGTGCGTCGCGATGACGTTCTCGCACATCCGATCGGCCACCGCCGTCGGCAGCCCTCCCCCGCTGGCGAGGTGCGCGAGCGCCTCCTCGTCGAGCAGGCCGAGCGCCTGGATCGCGCTGAGCCGCTCCTCGAGGCACCGCTTGTAGAAGCCGCTGATCCGGCTGGACACGTGTTGGCTCATCGGGTGTCTCCGCGCGCTCGCGAGAGAAGCGCGCGCTCCGCGCACTGCATCAAGGGGTTCGTCATCGCCGCTCACCGCCTCCGCCGGGGCGTCGACATCGCGACCCCCTCCAGCGCCGCCTTCGCCGGGCTCTCCGGGAGCGGCTCGATGCTCCGCACCGCGTCCCCGCAGAGCCGGGAGGCGAGCTCGAGGCAGTCGTCCACGACGCGCTCCTCGACCATGATCTGCGCGATGCGCCGGCCGAGCTCCGGCTCGACGGCCGTGTCCTCGGACGCGCAGTGCGCCTCGAGGGCGGGCGTGAGCTCGCGGTCGCGCTCCATCGCGAGGAGCAGCGGGTACGTCATCTTGCCCTCGCGCAGGTCCGTGAGCAGCGCCTTGCCGGTCGCCTCCGGGTCGCCCGCGAAGTCGAGGACATCGTCGACGAGCTGGAACGCGACCCCGAGGCTCGTCCCGAAGCTCTCGAGCGCCTTGCAGAGCGGCTCGCTCACGCCGCCCGCGCGCGCCCCTGCGAACATCGCCCAGCGGAACAGCGACGCCGTCTTGCCGTCGACGATCTGGAAGTACTCGCCCGTGCTCGTGCGCACGCGGCCCCGCGACGCGAGCTGGAGCGCCTCGGCGACGACCATCTCCTTGATCACGAGGAGCACCCGCTCGAGCACGTCGGTCATGCCGACCGCCTGGATCTTGGAGAGCGCGTCGAGCAGGAGGTAGTCGCCGCCGAAGATCGAGGCGGCGTTGCCGTAGATGACCCGCGCCGCGTCCGCGCCTCGCCGGCGATCGCCGAGGTCGACGACGTCGTCGTGCAGCAGCGTCGCGTTGTGGACCAGCTCGACCGCTACCGCGAACGTCCGCGCGGCGTCGTTGAAGCCGCTCCCGATGTGGGAGGCCAGCGCGACGCAGATGGGCCTCAGCCGCTTGCCGTTCAGGCCGAGCAGGTGCCGTGCGCTCCGGTGCGCCGGCGTCTCGCCGTCCAGCCCGACCTTCGCGATCTCGCCCTCGATGTCGACGAGGTCCCCGTCGAGCAGGCGCCTCAGCTCCGCGAGGCGCGCGGCGAGCGCGTCGAGCCCTCGCCCAGCGCACATGCCTCCGAGGCTCGAGACGACATCGCTCCGCTGGACCGTCCCAGTAAACGTTGTAGTCGCAGTCATCCCATCTCCACCTGGAAGCACGAGCGCACGCTGCGCCCCGCACCGCGCGGGGCCCCCCGTGACGATCGAGCTCTCCGAAATCACGGTCCCGCTAGGCGCCTCGCCGGGAACGCACGGCGCGGATGGGGAACCGGACCAGATCCCCGAACCGCGAGAAATCCACGGTCCTGCTCTTGATGAACCCGTCGAGCGCCGCCTGCGCGACGATCACGAACGAGAGGAGCCGCTCCACCCGATCGAGGCTGAACCGGGCGGCTTCGGTCGGAGGCAGGCCTTCCAGCAGCGCCGATGCCCGCTCGAGGCGCTCCCTCACGGAGTCGGCGATCAGCCGCTCGCGCTCGGCGAACACTTTGGAAATCATCTTCCAGAAGTCCGTCTCGGCCTCGAAGAACTCCTTCCGCTCTCCCGGTTTCCATACTCTTCGTACTACACCCCACCTTTGCAATTCTGTCAGCGACATACTCATTGCGCCGGAGGAAACCTGCAGCCGCTCGCCGATCTCGGCGGCGGCGAGGGCTCCGCCCTCGATGAACAGGACGGTCCAAATCCGCCCGAGCACCCGGCGGAAGCCCCAGTGCTCGATGACGTCGCCGATCGCGTCCGCCGCGAGCAGCTCCGCCTGGCGATGGATGTCGCTTGCGTGGCTCATGAAAGTTTCAGAATTCTTTGAAAGAACTGTGTGGGCCTACTTGCGCCGGCGTCAAGACATTCCCGACCGTTCTCGCCACGCAGCGCGGACGGGCAGGTCGGTTCCTGGGCTGGCGCGGGCGCGCGCGTCATTTCCTCGGCCGCGCGGAGGCGCGTCACTCTTCCTGGCCCGTGCGCCCGCGCGTCACTCTTCCTGGCCCGCGCGCCCGCACGGCCTGGCGTCGAGCTCGAGCGCCGGGATGCTCCTGGGCAGGGCTCGCGCGTCGCCGCCGCGAGCCTTCGGCCGGGGCCGTTCCGGGCCTCGCGGCGGTGCGTGGCGTGAATCAGGCGTGAATTAGGCGTGAACCGCTCTCGACCGCGCTAGCTCACGCGCGCATCCGGGCCATGAGATCCCGGTTCTGCCGGAGCAGCGCTTCGGGCATGCGCGCGCCGAACGACTCCAGGAACGCCTCGCGATCGCGCCCCTCCTCCAGCCACGCGTCGCGATCGATCGCGAAGAGCTCGCGCATCGTCTCGTCGTTCACGCCGAGGCCGCTCGTGTCGAGCTCGCCGTCCGCGGGCATGATCCCGACCGCCGTGTCGCGTCCCTTCGCCTCCCCGCGCACGCGCGCGACGATCCAGCGGAGGACACGGAGGTTCTCGCCGAAGCCTGGCCAGAGGAGCGCGCCCGCCTCGCTCTGCCGGAACCAGTTCACGTGGAAGATCTTCGGGAACGCTGCGTGGTTCTCGCCGAGCTCGATCCAGTGCCGGAAGTAATCGCCCATGTTGTATCCGCAGAAGGGGCGCATCGCCATCGGGTCCCGGCGGACGACCCCGACCTTCCCGGTGGCCGCCGCGGTCGTCTCCGAGGCCATCGTCGCGCCCAGATAGACGCCGTGAGCCCAGCCGCGCGCCTCGCAGACGAGCGGCGCGAGGCGCGCGCGCCGTCCGCCGAAGACGATGGCCGAGATGGGCACGCCCGCTGCGGCCTCGAACTCCGTCGAGATGGACGGGCACTGGCGGGCCGGCGCGGTGAACCGGCTGTTGGGATGCGCCGCGGGCTCCTTGCTGTCGGGCGTCCATCGGCGTCCCCTCCAGTCGGTGAGCACCGGCGGCGCCGGACCGTCGAAGCCCTCCCACCACGGCGTCCCCTCCGGCGTGAGCGCCACGTTCGTGAAGATCGAGTTCCTGGCCAGCGTCGCCAGGGCGTTCGGGTTCGTCTTCGAGCTCGTCCCCGGCGCCACGCCGAAGAAGCCGGCCTCGGGGTTGATCGCCCAGAGCCGGCCATCCCGGCCGATCCGCAGCCAGGCGATGTCGTCGCCGACCGTCCACACCTTCCACCCCTTCTGGGACGCCGGCGGCACGAGCATGGCGAGGTTCGTCTTCCCGCAGGCGCTCGGGAACGCCGCGCAGACGTACGTCACCCGCCCTCCCGGGTCCTCCAGGCCGAGGATGAGCATGTGCTCCGCGAGCCACCCTTCGTCGCGCGCCATCGTGCTCGCGATGCGCAGCGCGAAACACTTCTTCCCGAGCAGCGCGTTGCCCCCATACCCGGAGCCGACGCTCCAGATGAGCCGCTCCGCCGGGAAATGGCAGACGAAGCGGCGCTCGGGGCTCAGGTCCCCGAGCGAGTGCAGCCCCCTGCAGAAGTCCTCGGAGCTGCCCAGCGCATCGAGCGCGACCCGGCCCATACGGGTCATGATCCGCATGCTCGCCACGACATAAGGGCTGTCGGTGATCTCGATTCCGACCTTCGAGGAGGGTGATCCCACTGGGCCCATCAGGTACGGGACGACGAACATCGTCCGCCCCTTCATCGCCCCGTCAAACAGCCGTCCGACCCGCTGCGAGGCCTCGTCCGGCGACATCCAGTTGTTCGTCGGGCCCGCGTCTTCCTTGTCGCGAGTGCAGATGAACGTGAGGTGCTCAGTCCGGGCGACGTCGGTCGGGTCGCTCCGGTGAAGATAGCAGTTGGGGTATCTCTCCCCGTCGAGCGCGAGGAGCGTACCGTCGCTCAGCATCCCCTGGATCAGCGTTCGGTTCTCCGCCTCGGAGCCGTCACAGAAGACGACCCGATCAGGCCGCGTCTGATGGGCGACCTCGTCCACCCACGCTGAAAGTTTCCGGTTTTGCATACGACTGCGAGCCTAGCCCGAGCGAGAACCTCCGCCAAGTCACAGTACTATTGTAGTATTTCGTCAAATCTGGATGTTCTGGCAGAGGGCGTGGCGTGGCAGCCGGCCGGCGTTCACGCGTCGGATGGGCTCAGTTCACGCGAGGCGAACGCAGGGACGTTCGGCTATGCTGGAGACGTGCAGCGTGTCGTCGACCTCCCTGATCGGGGCAGACTCATCGTCGCCACCGATTTACAGGGCAATGTCGCGGATTTCGAGCGAATCGCCGAGATCTTCGAGCGGGCGGCGACCGGCCGTGACGGCGCGGTCCTCGTGATCACGGGCGACCTGGTCCACGGGCCCGAGCTCGACGAAGGTGAATGGCCCGACTACCTGGGCTCGTTCTACCGGGGCGATTCCGTGACCTTGTTGAAAAAGGCGAGGAGTCTCGCGGAACGCCACCCCGGCAGGGTTCACTACCTGCTCGGCAACCACGAGCACGCGCACGTGGGAGGTCCGGTGGTGGCCAAATTCTTCCCGGACGAGGCGCTGCGGCTCGAAGACCTCCTCGGCCCGGAGGACACGCTGGCGATGCGGAGCTGGTTCCGCGGGTGGCCGTTCGTGGCGGCCGCGCGCGCGGCCCGGCTGGTCATGTTGCATGCGGCGCCGCACGCCCGCATCCAGAGCCGGCAAGATCTCGATCGGCTCCCGCTCGACGGGTTCCTCGACGTACCGCTCTCGGAGATGAGCCTGCACGGGACGCTCGGCGCGCTGCTCTGGGCGCGGAGCACGTCGAGCGACCGCGCCTATGCCTTCCTCCGCGCGATCGACCCGGACGCTCGCGTGGCGATCTACGGGCACGACGTCGCGCGCGAGGGGTATGCCACCGAGCGCGAGCCGCTGCTCTGCCTGTCGACGAGCTTCGGTTGCTACGACGGCGACAAGCTCTACCTGGAATGGGATCTCGCCGAGCCCGCGGAGAGCGCGGCCGACGTCGCCTGGCGCGGGCTCCGGTCGCTGTACCCCGACGCGCCGCGCGTCCACAGCGAACCCTGAGCGTCCCGACGAGAACGTCGCCAGGACGCTAGCGACCGAGCTCCTCGACGAGGGCCGCGACGCCCTGGTCGATCTCGGCGTCGGTGAGGTATGGCGCGGGGCCGATGCGCAGCACGTCACGTCGGGCGTCGACGAGCACGCGCCGGGCGCGGAGGCGCTCCACGACGTCGCCCGCCCGCGCTGAGCGGACGGCGACGAAGCCGCCACGGCGCTCGGGCTCGCGAGGCGAGACGACGTCGCCGCCGCGGCCCGCGGCGTCAAGGACGCCGAGGATGCGCCCGGTCTGCCGGAGCGATATCGCGCGCAGCCGCGGCACGGTGAGGCCGAAGCGATCCCAGTGCGCGATCACCGCGGCGGCGCGGTAGACCGCGGAGGGGTCGAACGTGGAGCCCGCGAACCGCGCGCCCCCGGGCGCGTACGCGACGCCCCCGCTGCTGCCCGCGAGCGAGCCGAAGTCGGCGAACCAGCCGGTGAAGACCGGGCGCAGCCCGCAGCCGTGCGGGACGCGCATCCAGCAGATCCCCTCGCCCATCGCCGCGTACTTGTAGCCCCCCGCGACCGCGAAGACATGAGGCGCGGCGCTGCCCCACGCGAGCGGGACGACGTTGAACGCGTGGTAGGCGTCCACGAGCGGGACGGCGCCGATCTCGGCCGCGCGCGCGACGATCTCGCCGAGCCGCGGCACCACCGTCGCGCTCTCGAAGAGCACAGCCGAGATCGCGAGCATCGAGGTGCCCGGCCGGAGCGCCGCGAGCAGCCGGTCGGCGAGCGCGTGGCGCGGCTCGACGCTCACCCAGTCGATCTCGACGCCGTCCTCGGCGAGGCGGGCGAGCTGACGCCTGAGCGAGTGGAACTCGCCCTGCGTGGTGACGATCCGGAGCCGCTCGCGCCGCGGAAGCGACGAGATCAGCCGGTAGACGAGCTCGTGGGTGTTCTGACCGAAGGCGATGGCGTCGCCGCGCTCGAAGCCCATCCGCTCCAGGATCGCCGCGCCGACCGCCGAGAGCCTGGGCAACACCGCGGCGTCCCACTTGCCGTCGACGAGCCGCGCGGCGTCGTCGAAGCATGCGGCGAGCGCGTCGCGCGCCACATCAGGCCAGGCCTGGTGCGAGTGCCCCGTGAGCAGGATGCGCGGCGCCGCGTCCCCGGCCGGCGCGAGGAAGCGCGAGTACGCCGCGCGGAACGCGTCGAGATCGAGAGAGAAGCCCTGTTCCACGTCTCCTTGCATTCCAGCTCTTCAGTCGAGGCGTCGCCGGCGGACACGCTGGGCGACGAGGCCCCGTAGCGCTGCCGCTTAACTCACTTCGCTGCTCACTTCCACCCAGCCGGTCCGTGCGGTGCGGTGCCTTGCGCAGGATGCGTGGATTGCGTCCTCAACGCGTAGAGCGGCCCGGAGCGCTCTGCCATCTGCCGCTGCCCCACGCGCGCGCCGACGGTCCAGGCGGCCGGACGCGAGGGGACGCGCTTCTGCGCGAGATCGAGCGTCGGCGGGCCGGCTCCTCGCCGTGCCACGACGTGCTCGCCTGGGCGAGGAGGCGAAACGCGCGGCGGGGGCGCGCCTCGGGCCGGTCCGATCATCGTAGGGGGAGGTAGCTGTCTCGGAGCCATGTGGAGCGGCACGCGCTCCGGATCGAGGTGGGAGGTTCCATGGCGGGCGAGGATTGCCGCGGCGTGGGAGGGGGGCCGGCGCGTCGGCGCGCTAGACTGCGCAACCTGCCGATGCGACCGCGCGCGGAATACCTCGAAGGGCTCGTCGACCTCACGTCCCACGACGACCCGAACGTCCGCCGCGCGCTCTTCCGGCAGACGATCGCCTCGCTGGCCCTGGTCGACGCGCTCGATGGATCGACCCCGCTCGACTCCCTCAGCCCGGATGGCCTGCTCCGGAGCGTCCAGACCGCCATGGCCGACGGGCTGCTCGACGATCTGAGCTGGCTCGCGCCGGCCGCGGCGAGCGTGGCGCTCTACGAGATCGCCGGGGCGCTCCCGCTCGGGCCCGAGCGGCGCGAGCTGGGCAGGCGCGTCCTGGGACAGCTCTATGCCGGCAACGCAGCGACGTTCGTCGCCCTCGCGACGCGCATGGCGGCCGGCTCGGCCCGCGGCCTGTCCGGGGCAGGGATCCGCGCCCGCGTGATGCTCTCGCTCTGGCTCCCCGCCGGCACCGACATCCCGGTCGAACCGCTCGCGCTCCTGCTCGCCTCGCGGCGCGAGCTGTCGCGCGACTGGATCGCCGCGCCATCGACCGGCTCGCTCCCGGAGCGACGCCTCGCCGCGCGCCTGCTCGAGCGCGCCGCCCGCGAGGCGACCCGCCGGGCCACGCAGGGCGACGACCTCCCGCTCCGGCTGTTCCGCAACGTCGGCGACGGGCGGCGGCGCGACCTCGACCGCAACGCCGACGGGATCGCGCTCGCCTGGCAGACGCTCCTCGCCGATCGCGAGCCGCTCGTGTGGCGCCACGTGGCCGCGGCGCGCGGCCTGCTCGCCGGGGTGCTGCCCGACTTCGACGAGGAGGTGCGCGCGCTGCTCGCCCAGGATCTCTCCCCCACCGAGTGGCGGCGCGGCGCGGCGTCGCTGGCCGCGAGCATCGCCGTGGATCCGGACGGCGCGCTCGGACGCGCGATCGAGCTGCTCCGGAGCCCGCTGCTCGCCGCGGATCCGGGCATCGCCACGGCGATGGCCTGGGGGCTCCCCGTCGCGGCCGACGCGGAGCCCGAGGCCGCCGACGCGCTGCTCGACGAGATCGCGCGCACCTCCCCGATGGCGACCGCCGAGGCGATCGTCGAGCTCCGGCGCGAGCTCCGCGGCGTGATGAGCCGCGGCGAGCCGTTCGGCGCCCGCGCCGCGGCGCGCTGCGCCCGAGCGCTCGAGGACGCGCTCGAGGCCCCGCCCAGCGCGCACGTCCGCGACGACGGGCTCGCGGCGCTCGCGCGCGTCATCCACCGCGACCTCTCGATGGACAGCGCCGGGGTGGCGCTGCTGCGCGGCGCGCTCGACGGCGCCGTCGCGGCGTTCGTCGAGACCGGCCCGCGCGACGCGCACGGCCGCGCGCTCGAGGCCTACGCCCTGGCGACCGAGGTGGTGGGCGCGCTCGAGGAGATCGAGCTCTGCGAGCACGACGACGCGCAGAGCACCGCGGCGCGCAGGGCCGCGCTGGGGCTCGTGCGCGAGCTCGACGCCGAGCTGCTCGGCTCCGGCCTGCTGAAGAGCCTCCTGCTCCTGAACCGGCGGCCGAGCGAGGACGCGACCGGGGTCGCCTCCCTGGACGATCTCGACGAGCGGCTCGCTCGCTGGCTGCTCCGCGCCGAGGGGCCCGCCGCCCGGGCGAGCGCCTCGCCGCCCCTGCACGTCACCGTGCACCAGCGCAACCTGCGCGCGCTCATCCACCTGATCGACGGAGAGAGCACCGATTTCGGCAGCGAGCCCGAGCTCAAGGCGCGGGTGCTCGCACGCTGGACGGGCGCCATCAGCGTGCTGCTCGACCGGCTGCGCGCCGAGCGCGGCTCGTCGCTCCGCCGCGCCATCGCCGCCTCGGTCGCCCGCGGCCTCGACGCGCTCGTGCGCGAAGGCGCCGCCGACGCGGCCGACATCTTCTTGCATGCGGCGATGCGCGGCGGCGACCCCGACGACCTCGACGTGCTCGGCCAGGCGAGCATGCACCCGGACGTCGCCCAGCTGCTGCGCGCCTACGCGCGGTTCGCGCGCGGCGGGCGCGAGGGCGGCGCGCGCGCGACGGAGGGCGACGCCCCGGCGTCGCGCCGGTCGACCCGACAAGGCGGCCTCGACGCGGAGCTCGCCGAGGCCGAGCGCGCGCGCGTGGCGCTCGAGCGCCTCGCCGCACTCGAGGCGCTCGTCACGGCGCTCCCTGCAGGCGCGTCGCAGCGCACGGAGATCGTGCGGGGCGCGCTCGCCCGCCTCTCGCGCGCGCTCGGCGCGCTGAACGCGGCCCGCGCGCTCAGCGCGCTGACCGGCGCGGGCGACGGCGACGTGGACGCCTCGCCGCTCGCCGCCCTGGAGGAGGCCTTGACGCGCCTCGCGCAGCTGACCGCGGGCGCGCGCCGGCGCTGCGGGGAGCACCCGGCCTCCGCGCCCTCCGGCGCGACCGAGCCGCTGCGCCTCGCCATCGAGGTCGCGCTGCAGGACGAAGGCGACGCGGAGCCGAGCGTCGCCGCGCCGATCGAGGCGCTCGTCTCGGCCGCGCGCGCGAGCATCCCGAGCGCGCTCGCCGATGTGGTCGCCCTCGTCGCGCCGCGCGTCCTGCTGCTCCCGGTCCGGCGGCCGAGCGCGCCGAGCGGGGTCTCCCTGCCCGAGCAGCCGCTGCCCGCGTGGCTGCCGAGCCGGCGCACGCTGGGCGGCTTCTACGTGCACCGCCAGCTCGGCGGCGGCTCGCTGGGGACGGTGTTCGTCGTCACCCGCACCGAGGAGCGCCACGATCCATCGGCGGAGCGCTTCGCCCTCAAGGTGCCGGAGTACGATCACACGGCGGCCAGGAGCGTCTCGGAAGCCGACTTCCTCCGCCTGTTCCGCGAGGAGGCGGGCGCGCTGCTCTCGCTGCCCGATCACCCGAACATCGCCCGCTTCGTCACGTTCGACGCGGGCGCCCGCCCCAAGCCGATCCTCGTGATGGAGCTCATCGAGGGCATCCGCTGCGACAAGCTGCTCGACGCTCGAGGCCTGACCTCCCGGAGCGCGGTGGCGCTGCTCGACGGCATCCTCGCCGGGCTGGAAGCCATGCACGCCGTCGGCGTTGGGCACCTCGACATCAAGCCGACCAACGTGATCCTTCGCGGGGGACGCGAGCCCGTGCTCGTCGATTTCGGCCTCGCAGGCCGCCACATCCGCCCCGGCTGCGCCACCGGCTGCTACGGCGCCCCGGAGATCTGGGGCGTCGTCCCCGCCGGGGTCACGCCGACCCCGCTCACCGCCGACATCTACAGCTTCGGCTGCCTCGCCTACGAGATCCTCACCGGCAAGACGCTGTTCGACGCGCCCACCGAGGTCGCGCTCATCACGGCGCACGTCACGCACGATGGGCTCCCTGCGCCGATCAAGCGCATCGCCGACGATCCAAGGACCGCCGACATCGCGGCGTTCATGTATGCCTGTTTACGACACAACCCGAACGACCGCGCGAACGCCTCCTCTCTGAGAGAGATGCTGCTGCGGATCACCGGTCAGCTCGCTGACCTGAGATGGCCGCTCGACGACGAGCGGGCTGCCAGGCCCAACGCTGGTGGGCCCCGGAAAGTCCATACAGGAAATTCCTGATGCGTTTTTCCTCTGAATCCTGTCGGCCCAAAGAAGGTTTTAAGCAGTAGGTTGTTTCTCGGCGGCGCGTTCGGGGGGGCCGCGTATCAGGCCGCCATGGCCCCCGGGTCAGCGCTGCTCGATTCCCATCGACGTACCGGCGCACCCCGGCGGCCAACCTTTCTCGATCGCGGCTGAGCGCTGGAGTCGCGCCCCGCGATGCTCTAAGGGCGGCGTCGTTGATCCCTGCGCTGAAACCGCCGCGCGACGAAGCCGAGCTCCGGGGCCGAGCAGCCGCGCTCGCCGGCCTGACGCTCGCCGATCTGGCACGCGCGCTCGGTTGCGCCGTGCCCCGAGGCGGCGTGCGCACGAAGGGAGCCGCCGGCGCGCTCCTCGAGCGCGCGCTAGGCGCGACGGCCGGCTCGACATCGAGGCCCGATTTTCCCCACCTCGGGATCGAGCTCAAGACGATCCCTGTCGACGTGGCTGGGGCGCCGCAGGAGTCGACGTTCGTCTGCTCGATCTCCCTCTCGGACGCCGATCGTGCGGAGTGGGAGACGTCGCGCGCTCGCGCGAAGCTCGCCTGTGTGCTGTGGGTCCCGATCATCGCCTCTCCTGGCCGGCCGAGCGAGGAGCGACGGCTGGGCGTCCCGCGGCTCTGGCGGCCGACGGACGCGCAGGAGCGCGTCCTGCGCGCCGATTTCGAAGACCTGATGGGGCTCATCGGCATCGGCGCCGTCGAGGCGCTCACCGCGCACGCGGGGCGCTGGCTCCAGGCGCGGCCGAAGGCCGCGAGCGGGCGCTCGCGGACGCTCGCGTTCGGACGCGACGGGGAGATGATCGCCGCGCTGCCGCGCGGCTTCTACCTGCGCCCCAGCTTCACCGGCGCGATCCTGAGCGATCCGGCCGCGATCCCGGCGTGACAGGCGAGCCCCTTTCGCGAACGGGCGCCGCTGCGCGCGTCACTTGCAGGGGACGACCTTCTTGGAGCCGTCCGGCATCGTGGCGGTGCACGTCTCCAGCGAGAGATCGTCGTTCACGGTCGGCGTGACGGTGCGCGGCGGCGCCGGCTCGTCCACGGCAGCCCCCCCGGCTTCCGCTGGGCGCGTGCGCCCTCGCCCTCCAGCTCCGGCGCGCGGCGGCTTGCCCGCGCTGGCGCTTGGCGCCGTCGTACCCGCTGCGGACGGCTCGCTCCCCGCATCCACCGCTGTCCCGGTCGGGCTGACGCCCGCATCCGATGGGCCTGCGTCCGCCTCGCTCGCGCCTGCGTCAGCCGTCGCTGCGGTGCCCGCGGGGACAGCGACCGTCGGGCTCGCGGCGGCCGTGTCCGGCGCCTGAGGCGCCGTCGCCGTCGGCGCGCCGGGAGCCGCGGTGTCGGCAGAGGAAGGCGCTTCCGCCGGAGCGGTCGCCTCGCTCCCTCCCACAGCGAAGCGGCTGCGCTGGAACTGGAGCGCGCCCCACGCGCCCACGAGGACGGCGACAGCCCCGACCGCCACGTAGAGCATCGTGCGCCCGCGGCGCGGGACCTCGTCCTCCACCGGGGGCGTAGAGCTGCCCGTGCGCGCGCCCCTGTCGCTCACCGACGGCCCGCTGCTCGTGCGCGATGCGCGCGACGTCCGCGTCATGGCCGCCCGCGACGCCGGCGGAGGCAGGTCGAGCTCCACGGCGTGCTGGCGAAGGATCCCGCCGATGGTCGTGCGCGTGCCCGGCGCGGCGTAGGGCGCGAGCGCCTGAACGAACTCCGCGATCGACTGGAAGCGATCCTCCGGCTCGCGCGCGATCGACTTCTCGATCACCTCGACGAGGCCCTCCGGCACCTCGGGGCGGAGGTCCTGGAGCGCCTCGGGCGGCGACGTGTAGATCTTCGCGCACAGCTCGGGGAAGCTATCGGCGACGTACGGCGGCCTGCCGCCGATGATCTCGAAGAGGCACACGCCGAGCGCGTAGATGTCGGTGCGAGGATCGACGCTCTTCGAGGAGCGCATCTGCTCGGGGGACATGTACAGCGCGGACCCGAGGATCGTGGTCGTCTGCGTGAGCGAGACGTTGCCCGTGTCGCCGGTGAGGATCTTCGAGACGCCGAAGTCGAGCACCTTGATGTGCGGGGCGCCGTCCGGGCGCTTCGTCAGGAACAGGTTCGCCGGCTTCAGATCGCGGTGGACGATGCCGAGCGCGTGCGCCTCCGCGAGCGCGTCGCACGCCTGGACGATGTGATCGATGCACTCGCCGATCGCGAGGGTGCCCGACTCGGCGGCGTGGCCCGCGAGGTCCACGCCGTCGAGCAGCTCCATCACCATGTACGGCTCGCCGCTCTCCAGGGCGGCCACGTCGAGCACGCGCACGACGTGGTGCGTCTGCAGCTTGGCGACCGTGCGCGCCTCGCGCATGAACCGCTCCGACGCCTCGGTGTACGACATGAACTCCGGGAGCAGGAACTTGATGGCGACACGCGTATCGAGATCGAGGTGCAGCGCCTCGACCACGAGTCCCATGCCTCCACGGCCGATCGTGCGCTCGACGCGGTACTTGCGCGCAATGACGGTGCCAGGCGCAATCGTGTAGACGTTGTCAGCCTTCGGTTCCCCCGGGCCGAGCGGAAACGCAGCCGTCTCCGGGCCGACCGAGACTTCTCCTTCGGTCGAGTCCGGCTCACCAGAGGAGGGCGCCATCGAGCTAAGGTATACACGTCGCGCTTCTCCGAAGCGATTCCCCTCACGCCGCAGGAATGCAAAGAGCTGCGAAAAAACGACTCCCAGGTGGGACGTGCGCGTGGAACAGGCGGAAGCAAGCGCAACCCAGGGCCAGCCTGCGCTCCTCACGCACCGCCACACCGCGGACGAAGCGCCTGCACGGTCCGTCGGTGAGGCGCCGACGACCGCCGTTCCTTCAGGTTCGGCTCAGCGGTCGGCCTGCGCTCGTGGCCCCGCAATGCCAGTTGACAGCGAGCTCAGCGGGTGCGCGCTGGCGGGGTCCGGGAGCGGCGCATGTTCGCCGTCGAGGAGGTCCGGTGCGGTCCCTCGGTGCCGTGCGCCGGGGTTTGCCGCGTCGCCTTGAGGTTGCCGAGATCGGCCTCGATCTCGACGCCTAGGGCGCGGCAGCGCCGGATGAGCCGCTCCAGATCGACACCCGCCTCGATCAGCAACCCCGAGGGGGGCGACGGATCGACGAACATCTCGGCCGCCGGCCGCCGCGTGCGGAGCAGCTCGCGGATCTCGGGATCCTCGATCCAGAGGAAGCCGGAGGCGCCGACGAAGCTCGCCTTGCCGATGACGACGCTCGCCTGGATGAGCATGCGCGAGATGGTGTCCGGCAGCGGCGCGACCGCCTCGATGCGAGAGCGCAGGGCGTCGCTGTCGAGGCCCACCGACAGCGCGCGCGCGATCGACGGCGGCGTGAGCAGGAGATCGACATGATCGCCGACGCGGCCGATCTCGGCGAACGCTGAGAGCCCGAGCACGGCAGCGACCCTGGCGCTCGGGCCGACACGC
The DNA here is from genome assembly GCF_051521375.1 of Sorangium sp. So ce693. Taxonomy (NCBI): domain Bacteria; kingdom Pseudomonadati; phylum Myxococcota; order Polyangiales; family Polyangiaceae; genus Sorangium; species Sorangium sp. So ce693. Next base: position 4,534,576 of record NZ_CP150347.1, on the reverse strand, counting down.
AGCGCGTGCGCCTCGACGAACTTGCTCTTGCTGTTGTCCGAGCTCGGCGCGGAGCCCGCGAGGAGCGCCCGCCCGCGAGGCGTCAGCCGGAGGGCCAGCTCCGCGCTCGCCACGTCCTCGGCCCCGCCGAGATCGATGATCCCGAGCGCCGGCAGCGACTCCAGCGCGATCCGCCGCGTGATGTCGGGGACCTCCGGCGCCTCGACCGAGGCGCGCTCGGCCCAGCGACGGACCAGCCGCTCGACCCCCGCGATGCGCTCGTCCGCCGCCAGGTAGCCTTGCAGCGACTGCCAGGGGACCCAGCGGCCCTCGCCGAGGTCGTGCAGCGCGTCGAGCACCATCTCGCGGAGCGCGCCGATGGGGCTCGCGTCGCGGTTGTCCGACGCGACGCGGAGCACCTCCCGCTCGGCGCGCGCCTCATCCCACGCGCCGCCGCGGCGCCACGTCGTGAACAGGAGCGGCGTCAGCTCCTGCACCAGGAGCGAGCCGGGCGGCGTCGCGGGCGACGCCGCCGAAGCGTCCCAGAGCCCGACGGCGCGCGACAGCGCGGCGACGAGCGCGACGCCATCGACGTCCCGCCCGAAGCGCTGCGCGAGCCGGACGAGCAGCGACCGCGGCGTCCCGACGCCGGGGCGCACGTCGCTGCCGGGCTCGCGCACGCAGTACGCGAGCGCCAGCGCGAGCATCCCGGGATCCGAGGCGAAGCGGGCGCGCCGCGGGGCGTGATCCTCCTCCAGGACGAACGACCGGATCTGCTCGCGCCGCTTCTCGCGCATCCGGCGGCGATCCGCGCCGACGATCGCCGCTACCTCGGTCGGCACGACGTGCCGGTTCGGATGGATCGGGATGAGGAAGGCGCGGCGCTCGAGCGCGAAGCCCGCGCCGCGGCGGCTCGCGGTCACCCCGCTCGCGCTGCGCAGGCGCATCGGCTCCCGCTCCAGATCGAGCAGCTCCTGCGTGTCCACCTCGCCGCCGACGGCCTCGATGGACTCGAGCAGGCGGCGCTCGACGGGCGCGAGGCGATCGATCTCCTCGCGGAGCCGGTCCGGATCGCTCAGCGTCTCCCACGCGTTCTCGAGGGACAGCGCGATGGGCGGCGTGGCCGGGCGGCCGAGGTAGTGCGTCGCGATCGCGCTCATCGTCTCGAAGGGCGCCTGCGCGAGCAGCGCCCGGATCGCCCGGGGGTCCTCGCTCTCCCAGCTCTTCAGCTGGACGAGGAACGCGGCCGGGAGCACGAGCTCGATGCCCTCGTCGGTCTTGCGCGCGTAGACGACGCCACGGGCGATGAGCGGCTCGAGCCCGGCCGGGAGCGACGGGACGACGAGCACGCCGCCCGCCTCGGCGATGCGATGGAGCAGCTCGCGGCTGGCGGTCGGGAGCCGCGACGGGTCGCGCACGTCGGGGAGGCCGACCAGCGCCCGCGCCGCCTGAGAAGGCGCGTCGATCCGCTTCGCGGCGTCGATGCGGATCCCCATGCGTGTGATGAGGCCCTTGAGCTCCGACTCTGGGAGGGCGCGAAGGATGGCGTCGAGCCGCCTCGGCGACTCGTCGAGCTCAGCCTCATCACTGCTCGCCATGCCTCCCGATTCGCGTGTCACCCGACCTTGCTCCTCATCTGCAGGATGCCCCCGCCCCGACTGTCGTCCGTTGGTTGTGGTCATGCGCTCGACTTGATCTCCCGGATATCCGATGACCCACGTTAACCAGCGGAATAGTCAGCCTCCTACCGTACACCAGGATGCTCGTCCAGCTTCAAGAAATCGAGCACTTTCCTCCGTCGATCACAATTTTCTCCGATCGCAATTTCGCTCGCTGGCCTCGCGGCGCCTCCTTCTCGCTCGTCGGTTCTTCGTTTGTTCTTCGCCGGTTCACCTCGGTTCACCTCGGTTCACGTCGGTTCACGTCGGTTCACGTCTGTTGTTCGTCGGTTCACCCCGCTGTGGTTCGCGTCGTCCTCGCACGTTCCTCGCGCGTTCGTCGCATGGTCACCCGCTGTTCGCCCGATTCATCTCAGGCATCTCAGCCCGTATCTCGAGCGCTCGTCCCGTGTACCGCGACCGCACGAAACCGCACGCAACCGTACGCAATCACACGCGCTCGTACGCAATCGCATGCGGCCGCGGGACCACGCTCGCGGTGCCGTGATGCGCCGCGCGCGCGTTCGCCTCACGCGGCGCTCGACACGATTTGCCGCTCGCTCGACGTTGGCGACGTCCGCGACGTCGGCCGCTCGACGTCCGCCGCGCGATTCCGCCTCGGCGTGGCTGGCCCGGTCGCATGAATTCCGTCGCGCGCCACGCTCGCGGCGTCCCGATGCGGCGCGCCTGTCGTCCTCGTCAGGGGGAGCTGACCGGCTCGCTGGATCGCTCACGAAGAAGGCTCGGCGACGAGCCGCGCTTGCCTTCCCGCGGGCCCACGTGGGAACGTCGCACACCTCCTTGATTTCCCGTCCCTGTTCGAGGCGCACCATGCTGTGCTCCACACCGCACGCCCGAAGCAATGAGCCCTCTCCCCCGCGCACACGCCCGCGGATCGACGCCATCAGGCGACTCCTGAGTGACCCGGCGCCGTTTGCGCCCATGGCGTCGAGTGGAGACCCATCTTGATTCTGCGCGACCCGGTCCACGGCTTGATCGAGTTCGAGAGCGGCGAAGCGGCCATCGTTCCGCGCCTGCTCGGCGCTCGCGAGGTGCAGCGGCTGCGGCGCATCCGTCAGCTCGGGCTGACGTCGCTCGCCTTCCCAGGCGCCGAGCACACCCGCTTCTCGCACGCGCTCGGGGCCGCTCACGTGATGCGCCGCCTGATCGCGAGGCTCCGTCAGATCGATCGCGACCTTCCGTTCTGGCAGAGAGTGACCAGCGACCGCGCGCGCGACGCGATCGCCGCAGCGTTCCTGCACGATCTCGGCCACGGCCCGCTGTCGCATCTCTTCGAGGAGGCCATGCCGGGAGCGCTCCACCACGAGCGCTGGACCGAGCGCATCCTGCTCGACCCGTCCTCGGACGTGCACCAGGTGCTCGTGCGCCAGGATCCCTACCTCCCGCAGCGGGTCGCCGACCTCATCGGCGGACGGCACGAGCTGCCGTACCTCGCCAAGGCGGTGAGCGGGACCTTTGACGTCGATCGCTGCGACTACCTGCTCCGCGACGCGCACGCGACGGGCGTCAGGTACGGCGAGTACGACCTGCCGTGGCTGCTCCGCAGCCTCAGGTTCAGCGACGTCCAGGTGGAGATGCCCGGCGGCGGCGCCGCGTCCGCCCCGCCGGCGCCCGCGCTCGCCATCGACGGGACGAAGGGGATGAGCGCGATAGAGTCGTTCCTGCTCGCCCGCTTCTTCATGTTTCAACAGGTCTATTTCCACAAGACGACGCGCAGCGCGGAGTGGATGATCGGCGCCATCCTCCGGCGCGTCGTCGCCCGCCTCGCCGCCGGGGACCGGATCCCCGAGGTCCCCGCCGCGGTCGCCGCGATGGCCGTCGGCGAGATGCCCACCCTGGAGCAGTACCTCGAGCTCGACGATCAGGTGCTGCTCGGGGCCATCCACGCGTGGGAGGCGGCGCCCGATCCCGTGCTGTCCGATCTCGCCCGCCGCCTGCGCGTGCGTTCGCTCTTCAAGTCGGTCGAGCTGTTCCCGGAGCCCGGCGAGTCGCCGGCCGAGCGCGACGCCCGGCGCGCGGCGGCGCTGGAGACCGTGCGAGAGATCGCGCAGAGCGGCGGGCTCGACCCGGATGTGTACGTCGGCGTCGACGTCGCCGAGGACACGCCCTACGCCGAGGACGAGTCGCTCATGGTCGTCTACTCCAGAGGGCGCCCGCGGCGCCCCGCCGAGGTGTCCTTCTTGCTGGATCGGCTGCGCAACGAGACGATGACACGCACCCGGATCCTCTTCGCGCCCGAGCTGCGGGATACGGTGCGGGAGGCGCTGATACGCTGATGACCACCAGGAACAAGGCAGCCCGGGGATCGTCCGAGCCCGCGCGCGCGCGCCGCGCCATCACCAGAGCAGTCGCCGGTATTGCAGCGCTCGCGGCACTCGGGGGGGCGTCCACGGCGCACGCGGAGGGCGATGGGGCGTACGGCCGGCTGGACGGAGACCTCGATCTGCGCGCGGGCGCTGGCGCCTCGTTCGCGGACGGCGGTCCGGCGCTCTGCGCGCGCGGCGCCGCGGTGTACCTCTCGACCGCCGGCCTGTATGCGCACTACACCGACGCGCTCGGCGCAGACGGGGCTCCCGTCGCGCGCTCGATCGCGGGCGGCGTCTTCATCCAGCCGCTCTTCCTCGCCCGCTATGCGAGCGATCTCGAGCGCAGCGCGCCCTGGCTCGACCTCTTCATCGATTCCGTCGCGCTCGGCGTGGGCTCGTTCTGGGAAGCGCCGCCGGGAGCAGGGCTCGCCGCAGAGCCCGGGCTCGAGCTCTCGCTGTCGCTCGACGTGCCGCTCCTGGGAGACGCCACGGGCCCGTTCCTCGGCGTGCGGGGTGCGCTCCGCTTCCGCGGGCCGGAGCTCTCGGGCGACGAGGGCCCGCGCGACGCGCAGCGGGCGATGGTGTCGGTCACGCTGGGCTGGCACCACGTGCTCCGCGCGCACCTCGTCGACGCAGGCGATCGTGCCCCCGCCCGGGCGGCGGTGCAGCGCGGCGTGGTTGGCGCGAGGACCCGTTGAGCGCTGCGCTCGGCGAGCTGCGCGCGGCGCTGGTGGCCGCGTTCCGCGCCGGGCTGACGGAGCTCGACCCAGCAGGGCTCGTCGAGCGCGCGCTCGACGCCGAGGCCGGAGCGCACCGCGGCCGCGTGTTCGTGATCGCGGCGGGGAAGGCGGCGCCCGGGATGGCCCGGGGGGCGCTCCGCCGCTGGGGTGACAGGATCGCCGGAGGGCTCGTCATCACCGTCGCGGCCCCGGCGCTCGCCGCGCGCGATGAGACGACATCGCCGACCGACCCCGAGGAGACCGCGCTGCGCCCGCTGCGCGTGATGCGCGCGGCGCACCCCATCCCCGACGCGCGCAGCGTCGACGCGGCCGAAGCGGCCCTCGCCATCGCGGCCGCGCTCGGGCCCGAGGATCTCCTGATCGCCCTCCTTTCCGGCGGCGCGTCGGCGCTGATCGCCGCGCCGCCTCCGGGCGTGTCCCTCGCGGACAAGCAGGCCGTCGTCGCAGAGCTCCTGGAAGCAGGCGCGCCGATCCAGGACGTCAACCTCGTTCGCCGCCACCTGTCGCGGATCAAGGGTGGGCGGCTCGCGGCGGCGGCGGCCCCGGCGCGCGTGCTGACGCTGCTCATGAGCGACGTCGTGGGTGGACTCCCGCACGACGTCGGCTCGGGTCCCACCGTCCCGGACCCGACGCGCGTGGAGGAGGCGCTCGCCGCCCTCGAGCGCTGGGCTCCCCGGTTCGCGCGGCTCACGCCCGCGCTCAGCGAGTCGCTGAAGCCAGCGGACGCGCGCCTCCTGGAAGCGCGTGTGCTCGCCGATCCGGACAAGCTCGCCGAGCGTGTGGCGGCGGCCCTCGCCGACAGGACAGGGCTCCGCGCCGCCGCCGCCCCCGCCGAGGACGGCGATGCGCGCGCGATCGTGGAGCGCCGCCTCGCGCTCGCGCGCACCCTCGCTCCCGGCGAAGCCGCCGTGATCCCCTGCGAGCCGACGCTGGCGCTGCCGGCCCACCGCGGCGCCGGCGGCCGCGCAGGATGGATCGCGCTCGCCGCCCTGCGCGGCTTGCCGCCCGACGTCGCGCTCCTCTGCGCGGCCTCCGACGGCGTCGATGGCAGCTCCGGCGCCGCGGGGGCGGCCGTCGCCCGCGCGGCAGCAGCCGCGATGGACGACCGCGCGATCGACGCGGCGCTCGCGCGCTTCGACGACGCCGTCGTTCATCGCGCGCTCGGCACGCGTGTCGAGACCGGGCCGACAGGTCACAACCTCACGGACCTGCACATCGTTGCGCGAGACTTCCAGAGAGGCGCGCACGTGTGAGCTCACGCGGCAACGCGCGCTGAGGCGCGGCGGCGCGCGTGAGTTCACGCGGCAACACGCGCTGAGGCGCGGCGGCGCGCGTGAGTTCACGCGGCAACGCACAGCCGCGTGAACTCACGCCGCAGCGCGGACTACGGCGCGAGCCGGCGCGCGCAGGCGCGATGAGCGGCGCGCGCCCCGGGGCGGCGCGCCCTCACTGCGGCTCGGCGACAGCGGCCGTGGTGTCGCCCATCGCCTCGCGCACCGCGAGCGCGAGCGCGCAGCTGTTCGCCTGCCGCTGCCGCGCATCGAGCACGCTCCCCTCGATCGAGGGCGTCCCGCCGATCAGATTGCCGCTCGCTTCGCGGCGCACCCGCAGGATGGGCTTGCCGTCCGACAGCCGCCACACCCCGACCCGCGCCATGTGCGGGACGCCGAGCAACGCCTCGGTGCTCGCCGCTCCCTCGGCCGGCTCGTCGAGGACGAGGAGGTAATACTGCGCCCGCGTGAGGAGCTCCGCCGCTAGCGGAACATCGTCTCGGATCGTGTCCTCGAAGCTGGATTCCAGCAGCCGCAGGCGGAGCTCGCTCGAGGCATCCTGTGCGTCACGCACCCACTCGTCCGAGAGGACCTGCATGGTCCGGTAGGCGACGCGCAGGTTGAAGGGCTGCGCGGGCCTGGAGCAGCGCTCGGCCTCGTTGCAGTACTCGCCCGCGGGGCAGTCCCGCGTGCGCTTGCACTCCGCGCCGGCCAGCGGGTTCGGGTTCGGCACACGCAAGAGACACGCAGTGAACGCGTCGCGGAGCGACTGCTGCGCGTTCTTCCGGACGGCGTCGACGCCCGTGGCCTCGTCCACCCGGAGGCGCAGGTAAATACCTGCAAGCTCACGGAAATTCCACGTCTTGAGCGCTTCCCGATCCACGAGATCGGCGCCAGCGCTCCGCGCCAGATCGAGGGTCCAGCCCTCCACGCGCTCGCGCATGGGGAACCAGCGCGGGCCGAGCTCGACGGCGACCGCGCGCTGGCGCGCCATCAGCTTCTGGCGCGCGCTCTCCATCTGCCCCTGCGACCACTTCCAGTGGAGGATCGCCGAGACCGCCAGGACGAGGGCCGTGTAACCCCAGAACTTCGCCGGGGGCCAGCGCATCTTGGAGCGCGCCTCGCGCGCCTTGTAGACCGACGGCAGGCCGCGCTCGCGGGGCGGCTGTTCAGAGGACATAGCAGAGGCTCCACGCAGGAGGCCCCAGCCCGATCACCCGAGCAAGGCAGCCTCCTCCACGCGAGCCGCGTAGAGGCGAAGGCCGCGCCGAGCGCGCCGCTGGAGCCACCACGTTCCATGGTGACCGAGGCCGCCGGGGGTCGCCCGGCGTGCCCCATCCTTCTGTGCTCGATAGGTCAAGAAGCGGGGATCACTGCGACTTCGGGAGCTTGCTGACCATGAAGCTGACGTTCGGGTAACCGGCGAACGCCGCGGTCTGGAACACGCTCTTCACGACCAGCGCGGGCACGTTCTGATCGACCTGGAGGATGCACACGCCGGGGAACGGCTTGTTCGGCTGCACCTGCTTCCACAGCTCGCGCTTGTTCTTGAGCAGGTTGAAGAGCTCGTCGATCTTCTGAAGCCGCCCGAGCTCCTCGATCGCGCGGGTCGATCCGGCGAGGGCGCCGTCGACGAGGATCTGGTTGCCGTTCACGGCGACCATCGGCGCGTCGATGACGTCCTCGACGTTCTCCGCCTTCGGGAGCTTGACGTTCTTGTCGACGGCGATCTCGCCCGACGCCGAGAAGGACATCAGGAGGAAGATCACGGTCACGACGAGGAAGTCGATGAAGCTCACGAGGTTGAGCCCAGCGTTCGGGCTGCGAGCGCCGTGCCCGGACACCTTGTTCCACACGAACCGGAGCGGCACGCCCTTCATCAGCCGGCGGCCCGGCTGGTGGATCACGTGGGCGTGGGGGTTCTTGTGGTGCTTCGGATTGAACCTATCCATGTGCGCGCTCCTGCCTCAGCGGACCGAGAACGTCATGTTGAACACGGGGACCTGCTTGTTCCCATCGGGCAGCCGCATCTCGCGCTTGGGCGCGTAGAGCGCGTCGAGCACCGCGACGATCTCCTTGAAGGGCGTCCGGTTGTCGGTGTGGAGGATGGCCTGGTCGAGCTTCTTGTCGCTCGGGTCCCGGTGGCCGCCGTGGGTCTTCCACTCCTCCTCGATCCGCTTCGCCAGCTCGGGGTAGCGGACGATCTTCGAGCCCGCCTCGCCGATCTCGACGGGCGACTTGTTGACCTTGACCTCGTTGACCACCGTCGCGCCCTGCTTCCACACGAGCCCGAACTCGCTCTCGCCGATGTGCAGGTTCAGCACCTTCTCCGGCGTCTGCGGGGTGAGCTCCTTGTTCGGGTCCGGAGGGCCAGGGACCTGGGCGTCCGCGTTCATGCGCGAGTTGGTGACCCAGACCGCCGTGATCAACAGGAATGCAATCGTGACCATCAGCAGGTCGATGAACGGGATCATGTTGATATCGCTGTTCGTCGACCGCTTCTTGCCGCCACCGTCGCCGACGTCTACGCCGCCCATATTGCCTTCCCAACGTGAGCCTGAGCTCACCTATCCAAGTTGTTCCGGGGAACGCCCTGCCCGCAGCTCGCGGTGGGCCACCATGCTGGGTCTGACTTCGTCGCTCTTCCGAAGTTCCCGGGGCCCCGGCGGCGGAAGCCGCCGTCGGGGGCTTCGAGGCGCGAGAGCGGGCCCAGGCTGCATCGCGCGCGAAGGGCGCTCGACGACCCGGGCCCGCCGAGGACCATCAGGCAGCCGCCTGACCTACTGCTGCGACATTCACCTTCTGACGGTTCGCGACGACGAGGTTGAGGATCTGCACCGACGCCTCGTTGATGTCGTCCTCGATGTGCTGCGTCTTGCCGTTCAGCACGGCGAAGCCGATGAGGCCGATGATGGCCACGCCGAGGCCGAAGGCCGTGCAGTTCATGGCCTCGGAGATCCCGAGCGCGAGCACGCGGGCCTTCTGGCTGGGGTCGACCGACTCGCCGGCGACGGAGCCGAACGACTTGATGAGGCCCGTCACGGTCCCGAGGAGGCCCGAGAGCATCGCGAGGTTCGCGAGCAGCGCGAGGTACGAGGTGCGCGCCGAGATCTTCGGCAGCTCGCGGAGAGCCGCCTCGTCCATCGCCGCCTGGACCTCCTCGTCGGGACGGTTCACCTTGACGAGGCCGGCCTGGACGATGCGGGCGAGCGGGGCGTTCGCCGCCGAACACATCTTCACGGCCTTGGCAACGTCACCCGCCAGGATGCACTTCTGCATGGTGGCGAGAAAGACGTCCTTGTTGATGGACGAGCCGAACAGGTAGAGGGCGCGTTCGACGATGATGCCGATCGTGAGGATCGACCAGAACAGGATGGGCCACATACCCCACCCACCCTCTTTGAAAGCTTCATACGCTCCGTGCATTGCTTCTGTCCTCCAGTTCGCCTCGCGTCCCCGGGATGAGGTTTCGCGCAACTCGATCGGTTCCCTTTGTCAGACTCGTGTTGCCGAGGGGCGGCAGTCTTTCACTCACACGTAAAGACGGATGAGAGGCCTATTTTTGCTTGGCGGCGCTGGCCGTGGACGGCGTGCTGCTGTCGCTCTCTGGCGAGATGCCCACGGGACGCTAACCGAGCGGCGCTGACCTCTGCAAGAGTCCTGATCGTCTCTTCTGGTGCCGGCGCCCTGCGCCGTCCCAGCTCTCCCACCTGTCGTCCAAGACTGACTTCGCGTCGTCGCGCCAGGGGCCCTTCATGGCTCTGGGCGCGGCTCCCCGTTCACCGCAGAGCGTGCCGCCTTGTGGCCGAGCTACGCCGACGCGCCCGGGGGACTCGCGCATCTTCGCGATTGAGACCCGGCGCCGTCAAGAGAGATTTGGCCACACGTGAGCGCTCTGATACGGGCAAAACTTTACAACAATCGCGGGGTTATGTCATGATCGGCCGGGCGCGATGCGGGTCGACATGCGGCAGATCCCGCGAATTTCAGGGGGCGCAGCGCCCGCATGACCACCGCCGGCCCGATCGCGCGGCGCGGCAGCGCGAGCCGCATCACCCGAGAGCGAGCGCAGCGGCTCATCCGCCCCGGGGGACGCGGCATGGCGGAGCACGGTGGCCCGCTCGGACGCCGGCGGTCCGGGCGATTCAGGGGTCTCCGGACCTCCCTGTCCGGCCTCGACACCGCCGGCGCCCGTCCGCGTGGCCGGGGTGAGCTCGCCGTGAGATACGCTGGTTCTTGCGGGGATTTTCGGCGATCCCGGCCTCGCGGCTCGGGGCGCGGCAGCATCGCCGAGCTTGCGCACGGGATCGGGCGGCAGTTATAGTCGCCGCGCCTGGAGATTGTCGGGCTTCTGACGACGCTGAGAAAGGGACTTCGAGGATGCGTCATCTGCTGATGTTGGCGGCCGAGGGTGGTGGCGAAGGTGGGATGTGGGAGGCCATCAAACACAATCCGACCTTCCTGATCGCGAACCTGGTCGTCTCCGCGGTCGTGGTGACCATCATCATCGAACGAACCGCGTTCCAGCTCGGACGCTACCGCGTGAACTCCAAGGAGTTCTTCGCGCAGGTCAAGAAGCTGGTGGCGGCCGGCAACATCGACCGCGCCATCAAGCTCTGCGACGCGAGCGACTATCCGATCCTGCAGCTCGTCAAGGCCGGCCTGACCCACGCGAACAAGGGGGCCGACGAGATCGACGCCGCCCTCAGCGAGAAGCTGTCCGAGCTGAAGCCGGCCGTGGAGAAGCGCATCGGCGCCCTGTGGTCGCTCGCGAACATCGCGACGCTGATCGGCCTCATCGGGACGGTCTCCGGCCTGATCAACACGTTCGCCTCCATCGCCGCCCAGGGCCTCTCGCAGGCCGACAAGCAGCGGATGCTCTCGAACGGCATCGCGGAGGCCATGTACAACACGGCGTTCGGCCTCGCCATCGCGGTGGTGTGCATGATCGCGCACGTGCTCCTCCACACCCGCTCCAAGAACATCCAGCACGATCTCGAGTCGACGACGGAGCGCGTGTTCAACCTGCTCACGATCAGCAGCAAGCCTGGCTACTAGCCCATGGCGGACCCGCAAGACGTCCCGCTCAGCTCGGCGCAGCGATCGAAGATCCGGCGCCTGTCGCAGCCCAAGGAGCCCGAAGCCGGGGAGGAGGCCGGCGAGCTCAACGTCGTTCCGTACCTCGACATCATCACGAACATCCTCATCTTCGTGCTCGCCAGCGTGTCGGTGACATTCGTGTCGTCAATCGACACGACGCCGCCTTCCATCGGCGGGGGCAAGGTGCGCAGCGAGCTCTCCAGCAAGGCGTTGAACCTCTCCGCGTTCATCACCAGCCAGGGGATCTCGCTGAAGACGTCGAGCGGCAACATCGCGACCGGCTGCCAGGACGTGGGCGGCGGGGTCACGGTGCCGAAGGTGAACGATGGCTATGACTATCCCGCCCTCACGGCGTGCGCGAAGCGCCTCAAGAACGCCCGCTCCGAGTTCAAAGAGGAGACGCAGGTGACGATCACGGCGAACCCGGGCATCGACTACAAGACGATCATCGACGTGATGGATGCGCTGAGGAGCGACGACGGGGAGGTGCTGTTCCCGGAGGTCCACTTCGGGGTGGCCCGATGAGCGCCGAGCAGCGACCTGCCCCGCGGCCGAGGGCGAGCGTCGTCCGCTACAAAGCGGCCCTCCGGAAGGCGATCCGAAGGAACCGGCGGGAGCCCGAGATCGACTTCTTGAACATCACGGCGATGCTCGACCTGATGACGATCATCCTCGTCTTCTTGCTGAAGAGCGTTGGATCGTCGGCGGCATCCATCCCGCAGTCGAAGGATCTCACCCTGCCGAAGTCGGTGATGCAGGCCGAGCCCTCCCAGGAGGGTGTGGTCGTCATCGTCTCGAAGTCGCAGATCCTGGTCGGCGAGGATCCGACCCCGATCGTCATGCTGCCCAACCGCGAGCAGCTCGCGCAGTCGGGCGTCGACGCAAAGTACAAGCGCAGCGGGCCGAACGATCTCTACATCGTGCCGCTGGCGAACGCCCTGTCCCACGCGCGCGAGACGGACAAAGCCATTCGCGCGGCGAAGGGGCTCGATCCGTCGTCGTCGGAGGCGATCATCGTCGCCGACGCGACCACGCCGTACCGCCTCCTGATCGAGGTCCTGTTCACCCTGGGGCAGAGCGAGTTCGGCAAGTACCACCTGATGGTCCTGAGCGGCAGCCGCAAGCCGTAGCCATCCTTCCCCGCCCTGCGGTGCCCAAAGCCCCCCATGACGGCCACTCCGAACGCCGTCATGGATCCACCCGTGCTCCCATGAGGGAGGGGCGCGCTCCCCTGCGCACCCCCATGGAGCGGCCGGTGCTCCGCGACCGGCGCGCTCCCCCTGCGCGCCGTCGTTCGTTCAGTCCACCGCGAACAGCTCTTCCAGGTCGGCCTTGGTGAGCTTCTTCGCGCCGCCGGCGTCCTCGCTGAGGACGGACGCGACGAGCTGGCGCTTCTTGTCCTTGAGCAGCAGGATCTTCTCCTCGATCGTGCCCTCGGCGATGAGCCGATAGGCCGTCACCACCTTCGTCTGACCGATGCGGTGGGCGCGGTCCGTGGCCTGCTGCTCGACCGCCGGGTTCCACCACGGATCGAAGTGGATGACCGTGTCGGCCGCGGTGAGGTTCAGGCCGGTGCCGCCCGCCTTGAGGCTGATGAGGAAGACCGGCACGCTCGGATCGCTCTGGAAGCGCTCGACGCGCTCCGCCCGGTCCTTCGTGGAGCCGTCGAGGTACTCGTAGGCGACTCCATCCTCCTTCATCGCCTTCTCGATGAGCCTCAGCATCATCACGAACTGGCTGAAGACGAGGACCTTGTGCCCGCCCTCGACGGCGTTCGCGATGAGCTCCCGGACCGCGACGAGCTTGCCCGAGTCGTCGTCGCCGAACTCCCGCGGCAAGCCGAGCAGCCGCGGGTCGCAGGCCGCCTGCCGGAGGCGGGTGAGGCCGGCGAGGATCTGCAGCTGGCTCTTCGCGAGGCCGACGCGCTCGACCTCGCCGAGGACCTGCGCCCGCACCTCGCGCGCGACCTGCAGGTAGAGCGCCCGCTGCTCGCCCGTGAGATCGCAGATCTGATCCATCTCGATCTTCTCGGGAAGATCCTTAGCGACCTCCTGCTTCGTGCGGCGCAGGATGAACGGGTGGATGGCGGCGCGCAGGCGCTGCGCGGTCTTGTAGTCGCCCGCCTCGATCGGGCGCGAGAAGCGCGCCTCGAACTTGTCGAGCGAGCCGAGCAAGCCCGGCGAGACGTAGTCGAAGATGGACCAGATCTCCGAGAGCCGGTTCTCGATGGGCGTGCCCGTCAGCGCGAGCCGGCGCTTCGCGCGGAGCCGCTTGGCCGCCGCGGCGGTGGCGCTCATCGGGTTCTTGATGTGCTGCGCCTCGTCGAGGATGGCGTAGCTCAGGTCGAGCTGCGCGAGGAAATCCTCGTCGCGACGGAGGAGCGCGTAGCTGGTGATCACCACCTCCGCGGCCTTCACCTCGTCGATCTGGTCCTTGCGATCGGCGCCGTGCCAGAGGGCGACCGACAGCGAGGGCGCGAACCGGGCGAGCTCGCGCTCCCAGTTCGTGACGACGCTCGTCGGGGCGACGATCAGCGCGCGCATGTGCTTCTCCTCCTGCTTGACGGCGAGCAGGAGGGCGAGCGTCTGGACCGTCTTGCCGAGGCCCATGTCGTCGGCGAGCACGCCGCCCGAGCCGATGTCATGGATGAACTTGAGCCACGAGAGGCCCGCCTCCTGGTAGGGGCGGAGCGTCGCCTTCAGGTTCCTGGGCCGCTTGGTGCTGCCGATCTCGTCGATGTTGCTGAGCTTCTGGAACAGCTCGCGCGCGGACGCGGTCACGCTCGATCCGCTGGCGTGCTGGAGCAGCTCGTGCACCCGCCCGGCCTGCGCGAGCGGCAGCCGGCCGCTCTTGCCGGCCGCCATCATCAGCTCGACCTCGCGATCGAGCATCGCGCGCACGGCGTCGGGATCGAACGCGGCGAACGACCCGTCCTCGAGGCGGACGTAGCGCTTGCCCTCGGCGAGGCAGCGGCGCAGCTCGTCGCGATCGACGCCGACGCCCTCGCTCTCGAAGCTGAGCTTGACGTTCAGCCAGTCCATCCCCGAGGTGACCTTGGCGAACACGCCGATGGGCCTGCCGCGCACCTGCGTGTCGACGAGATCCTCGGGGACGAAGAGGTCCCAGTCGTCGGGGAGCTCGGCGAGCCCCTCGGTCCAGAAGGTGAGCGCCTGGTCGCCGTTCGCGATGAAGCCCTGGCCGGTCTCGTCCGGCTTGAGCCCGAGGGCGAGCAGCTTGCTCGCCGCCTCCTGCTGCGCGGCGATGTCCACGCGGATGCAGCGGGCGCGCTTCATCCCCTCCTCGGGCGGCTGAATGAGCACCGGGGGCGACATGCCGTCGGCGCGCACGGCGACCTCGGCGTCGCCGTAGGCGGCGGTCAGCGTGACGCGCGCCTCGATGAGCGAGCCGCCCGCGCGCATGCGGAACGTGGGCACGAGATCCACGACCTCGGCGATCTGGTTCAGGTCGGGCAGCTCCGCGCCGACCTCGAGCGCGATCTTGGGCAGCCCCTGCATGATGATGCGGGCCAGCTCGCTCATCGGCTCGCCGATGGTCGGCGAGCGGAGCAGGCGGCGCATCGCCGCGGGGGAGACGCGCTTGTCGATGCGGCGCGCGAGCCCCTCCTGCGTGTCGATGTGCCAGCCCGGCCAGCCCTCGAACCACCCGCCCTGGAGCAGCGAGAAGCGGCGCTTGTCGTTCCCCCGCTCGAAGCTCGTCTTCACGATGATGGTGTCGCCGCCGACGGTCTCGAGATCGAAGCGCGGCCGCAGGCTATCGTCGCCGAAGCGGAGCTGCATCAGCGCCGGCTCGAGCAGCACGCGCTGGCCCTCGAGCAGCGGGAGCAGCTCGGCCACGTCCTCGCCGCGGATATCGACGGCCGGGTGGCGCGGGTTGCCGCTCTCGAACCGGGCGAGCAGCCGGAGGGCGTCGCGATCCGGCGTCGGATAGAGCGCCTGCCAGGCGAGCGCCGCGGAGGGCAGCACCGGGACGCGCGCCTCGGCGTCGAGGACGGTGACGGTCAGCGCCCCCTGCCGCACGTGGAGGCGGAACTCCACGCGCCGTGCCCCGGTGACGCCCTCGGGCGGAAGCCAGGCGCCGATCCCGGTCTGCTTGGCCGTCGCGTCCAGGACCGGCGCCGCGAGGGCGACGGGTGAGCCCGGCGGCCCGTGGGTGCCGACGACGGTCGGGACGGGCGCCGCCGGCGTGATCGCCAGGCGGCCGCGGCGGTCGCGGCGGCGCACGCGCTTCAGGGCGTCGCCGCCGGCGTGGGCGGTCTGCGGGACGAGCGCCGGGATCGGCGGCTCGCGCCGCGGCTGCGCGCCGCGCGCCTGGTCGCGGATGCTGATGAGCAGCGCCGCGACGTGCTTGCAGTGCTGCCCAGCCTTCTGGAACGCAGGACAGGAACACTGCGACTGGATGCCATCGGGCGAGAGCTCGACCTTGACCGGATACGGCTCGGAGTCGGCGGCGCGGACGGTGCCGCTCGCCATCGTCTCGTTGATGGAGATGTCCTCGACGACGCGGCGGCGGAAGTACTCCAGCCCGCGGAGGAAGGTGCGGGCGCCAAGCAGCCTTCGCAGGCCACGATCGCTGAGGGTAGAGAGTGCGTCGGAGATCGGAGGCGGCACGTCGTGGGCTCGGGATACGGGTGCGGCGGCTATTCGCCGGGATGGGTCGGGTGAACGGGATCTCTTGGCAAATCCCGCTGGGTGAAGAACCGTCATCAGATGAAGAACGGCAAGAACACGATGGTCACGGCGGGGAGCATCTTGATGAGCACGTGGATCGCGGGACCGGCCACGTCCTTGAGCGGATCGCCGATCGTGTCGCCAACGACGGCGGCACCATAGGTGGGGTTGTCCGCCCGCGCCCCCGTCTCGTCGACAAGGTAGCGCCCACCGTGCGCGCCGGTCGCGATGTACTGCCTCGCATTGTCCCAGATCGCCCCGGTATTCCCCAAGAAGAGCGACCCGAGGACGCCTGCGACCGTCCCGGCCATGATCAGGGCCGCGACTGAATCGGCCGCGACCAGAGGATTATCTTCCGTCCTTGCAAAGCGCAAGGCAAGTCCCACGACGACGGGGACCGCCACGGAGACGAGGGCCGGCGCGATCATGTGGCGCAGCGCTGCCCGAGAGACCATCTCGACGCAGGGCTCGTGGTCGCCGACGAAACCCGGCGGGCGGGCGCGGGCCTGGCGCCTCACTTCGTCGAGGACACGTCGGCCAGCCTGGAGGACGTTGCGAATGCAGCGGCCGGCCAGCCAGAAGACAAGGAGGATCCCGACCAGGGCGCCGAGATAGACCTCGGGCCGGTCGAGGCGCAGGACCATCGCGGTCGTCTCGCCGCGGATCGGCGCGCTCGACGCCAGCGCGCGGCGCCGGGACTCATCGAGGTAGCCCGCGACGAGCAGCAGCGAGGCGAGCGCGGCCACCCCGGCCGTGTACGCCTTCGTGAGCGCCTTGGTCGTGTTCCCGACGGCATCGAGCACGAGGGTGCGGCCACGCACGTCCGGCCGCTCGCGGGCGACGGTCACGGCGACGATGCCGCCCGCGTTGTCCACGATGGGGCCGAACGCATCCATGGCGAGGACGTAGCCCGAGGTGCCGAGCATCCCCATCGTCGCGACCGCGGTGCCGAACAGGCCACCCCCGGCGAGCCCGGAGCGGGCGCCGAGCAGGTAGGAGCCGAAGGTGGCGCCGACGACGACCAGGAGCGGGAGCACCGAGCTCTCGAGGCCGATGGCGAGCCCGCGCAGCACCGCCATCGCGGAGCCGCTGCGCGCCGCCTCGGCGAGCTCGCGCACCGGGCGGTGCCGCTGCTCGGTGTAGTACTGCGTGACGTGCAGCACGCCGATGCCGGCGACGATGCCGATCACGCCGCACGCGAAGAAGACGACCCAGTGGGCGTCGAGCAGCCACTTGGCGGCCCCGGCGATGCCGACGGCGTGGAGGGTGGCCGTGACGTAGAGACCCCGCACGAGGGCGTTGAAGGCGTCCTCCCGGTCGTCGGTCTTGACCACCATGACGCCGAAGAGCGTCGCGATGAGGCCGAACGCGCGGCTGACGAGCGGGAAGAGCACGACGGCGAGGGCGCTCGGGAGCCCGGCGTTGTTGCGGAAGAGCATCGCGCCGACCACCATGGCGCCCGCGTTCTCGGCGACGGTCGAGGCGAAGACGCCGGCCGCGCGCCCGGCGCAGTCGCCGACCGTATCGCCCGCCAGGTCGACGATCGTGGCCGGGTTCTGGAGGTCGTCCTCGTCGAGCCCGACCTCCGCGCCGGCGAGGTCCGCGCCGAGGTCGGCCGCCTTGGAGAAGGTGCCGCCGCCGAGCTGCGCCATCAGGGCGGCGAAGGAGGCGCCGAGCGGGTAACCGGCGATGACCCAGGGGATGGTCGGGGCGAGCGCGAGCGCCTCGGCCGGCTCGGCGCCGAAGCCGCCACGGAACGCGAGGACCGCGGCGAACAGGCCGCCGAGGCCGAGCAGGCTCATGCTCGCGACGAAGAGCCCCGAAACGGCGCCGCCGCGGAGGGCGATCTGCAGCGCGAGATCGAGCGAGCGGCGGGCGCCGCTCGCGGCGCGCACGCTGGTGCGGGGCGCGATCCAGGCGGCGACGCGGCCGGTCGCGACCGCGCTGGCGGCCCCGACCGCGAACGAGAGCGTCAGCCAGACACCGAGCTCCAGCGCTGGCACCGGGTTGTTCTCCCCGGCGCGCCGGAGGAGGCCGTAAGCGAGGAAGATGGCGCCGCCGAGCATCGCCGAGACCGCGCCGATCACGCTGCTCTGGCGGCGAAAGTACGCCTCCGCGACCCCCTGGATGATCGCGGCGACGCGCTGCATCTCGGGCTCGACCGCGGGGCGTGCGACGACCCAGCGAGCGAGGTAAGCCGCAAAGGCGAGCCCGAGCAGGCCGCCGCTGAGGGTGAGCGCAAGCTCCGTCATGACGGGCGGACCGGGCGCGCACCGTGGACGCGCTACCTCGGCCGGTGAGGGATGATGCGGGTGGTTGCCGCGGTATCGACAAACGCGCCGCAGGAACCCGCGCT
Organism: Sorangium sp. So ce693; assembly: GCF_051521375.1. Lineage (NCBI taxonomy): Bacteria > Pseudomonadati > Myxococcota > Polyangiales > Polyangiaceae > Sorangium > Sorangium sp. So ce693. The sequence goes on along the minus strand of NZ_CP150347.1, from coordinate 4,516,457 downwards.
GCAGCGGCGCACGCCTTCCCTACTCCGGCCAGGAGGGCCGTGCAAGCGAAGAAGACGCGCGCGGCCGGGTCATTTCAGGTCCTTCGCGTCGCGCCCGACGACGTGGTCCAGCCGGGTCTTGGCGACGAGCGCGCCGACGCGCGCGTTGAGCTGCTGGAGCCGCGCGCGCGTCACCTCGCCCTCGGCGTCGACCACGTCGACGCTCGTGGCCCGTCCTGCCCGGAACAGCTCGGACCTGACGCGCATCGACTCCGCGGCCGCCGCGAGCTGGCGCTCTGAAGACTCGATGCTGCTCGAAGCCTTGCTCAGCTCCGCATACGCCGAGGCCACCTCGAGGCGGAGGGCGTCGCGCAGCGCGGCCTTCTGCTCCGCGATCTGCGTGGTGCGGGCGTTCGCCTCGGCGGAGGCGCCCGCGGTGGTGAAGATGTCGTTGACGACCCACGTGGCGCGGACGCCGGCGGACCATGTCATGGCGAACTTGTCCTGCGTCGGGAAGATGCGCTGGTTGGGGTTCGCGTAGGTGAGATCGGCGAACCCGTCCACGCGCGGGAAGTAGCCGGCCCTCGCGACCGCCTCGGCCTTCTCGAGCGAGTACTGCGTCTCGTCGAGCGCGCGGATCTCGAGGCGCCTCTGAAGCGCCTCCTGCACCAGCGCCGGGAGCGCCTCGGCGGGCGGCTTCGCAGGCGCGCTGCCCATCACGTCGATCCCCAGCGTGAGCGGCCTTTCCTGCCCGGCGCCGAGCGCGATCCGGATCTGGTCATCCGCGACCAGGAGCGCGGCTTGAGCCTCGTTGAGCACCTGCTCCGCGCCGGCCACCTGGGCCTCGAGCCGGAGCACGTCGGCGCGCGAGAGCAGGCCCACCTCGAAGGTGCGGCGCGCGTCCTCGACGTGCGCCCTCGCCTGAGACACCGCCTCACCTGCCACGACGACCTGCCCCTTCACGCGGACCCAGTTGAAGAAGGTGACCTTCGCGTCGGCCGCGGCCTGCAGCGTCTCCGCCTGGAGCTCGAGCTTCTTCGCGCTCTCCGCGTGGGACGCGGCGGCGTATCCCTGCGAGATGCGGAACACGTAGTCCGAGATGGGGACGGCGAGATTCGCCGTGAGCGAAATGCTGTTGAGAGGCGCCGGAAAGGACAGCGAGGCGGCCCCCACCGGCCGCCCCGCGCTGTCGACGACGCACTGGCCTTGCACGTCGGGCGGACATGGACCGACCTTGATCAACCCTTCGCTGCTCGCGCCGACGATGCCACCGCCTCCGAGCCCCGCGCTCTCGACCTCGGAGAGGCGCGTGTAGGTCGCCGTCGCAGTCAGCCGGGGAAAGAAATTGACCATGGCCTGGTCGACCTTCGCCGACGCCGCGCGGAGATCGGCCTGCTTGGCGCGGAGCGACGCGCGCGTCTGCAGCGCAGCCTTCGCGACATCGTCCGGCGTCAGCCCTCCCGGCTGCGGCGCGAGGGCCGTGGCGAGCGGATCGGCCTTCGGCGCCGCCGGCCGGGCCGCAGCGACGGCAGGCTGCGGTTGGCCCGCGGGAGGAGGCGCAGGGGCGGGCGGCGGGGTGACCGGCTGCGGTGCCGCCGGTCGGGGAGCGGCCGGCTGCCCCGCAGCCGGTGAGGCGATGAGCCCGAGGGCGAGCAGCCCGGCGAGCGTCGAAGCCAGCGAGATGCTGCGTCGAGACGAGGGTGCGGTGCTTTTCATGACCGGTGGGTCACTTATGGGCGGCGAGAGCACCCGTCAAGTCACAGGCGATCCCACGCATCGCGTCTCGGCGATCGCTCGCCTCGCCGTCTGGCGAAGGTGACCGGGCAGCCCGCGCTCTCGGCGCACGGCGTGCTTGCGCCCCGGGCCCGCGTGATGCCGTGACCGCGCCGCGCACCGTCCTGGGCCGCGCCGGACACGATGGTCTGGCGCGCTCGTCATGCCGTGCCGCAATGGGCCACGACAGCAGGGACGTCATCGCCGATGCGCAGCACGGGACCCTCGCCAGACGCGCCATCCAACCCCGTTCACGCGCGTTATGGACGGCAGGAATACGTCGCTCTCTCCGCGGCAACACGTATTGCCGCGCGCGATCGGATGGAAGAACATCGAATGAAGTGGCCGCCATCTTGCTTGGCGGCGGACCGGAGGCCCTCATGCATAGACTGCTTGCGTCGCGCCGCAGCTTCTCCCCGTTCCTCGCCATCCTTGTGATCGGATCATCCTTTGCCGCCTGCGCTCCGTGGGAGCTCGGTGAGGACGACACCCCCGACATCGGTGATCCCGGGAGCGTCGCGGTCGCGGCGGAGCCGCCGCCCGCCATCAGCGGCGGAACGCTCGCCGTGAGCAAGAGCGCCCTCCGGGCGGTGGCCGCGGATCCGGATCGCGACCGGGTGTGGATCGTCGATCTCCAGGCGCAGAAGCTGACCGCGGAGATCGCCCTGCAGAAGGGCGACGAGCCGGGCAGGGTCGTCGAGGACGACGCGGGTCGCTTCCACGTCGCGCTCCGCCGCGGCGGCGCGATCGTGACCGTCGACGCGGACAGCGGGACGATCGTCGACAGGCGCGACGTGTGCCCGGCCCCGCGGGGGATCGCCTACGATGCGCAGACCGACGAGCTCCACGTCGCCTGCGTCGGCGGCGAGCTCGTCACGCTCCCGGCCGGTCCCGGAGCGGCGACACGCCGCCTGAAGCTCGATCGCGATCTGCGCGACGTGGTCGTGGACGGGGATCGCCTCCTGGTCAGCAAGTTCCGGTCTGCCGAGCTGCTCACCATCGGAGCGGACGGCGCCGTCATGGAGCAAAAGAAGCTACCGAAGTTCAACCTGTTCGGGCAGGAGTTCGCGCCGACCGTCGCCTGGCGGACGATCAAGCTGCCGACAGGCGGTGTCGCGATGGTCCACCAGCGCGCCTTGATCGCGCCGGTCGAGATCGTGGAGGGGGGCTACAGCTCCGGCGGATGCGATGGGAGCGTCGTCCACAGCACGGTCTCGGAGGTCGGGACGCCCGACTCCGACGGCCAGCCGAACCTGGCCGCTGCCCTCCCCTCCGCCACCCTGCCGGTCGATGTCGCGGTGTCCGATGACGGCCTCTCTTATGCGGTCGTCGCGGCCGGCAGGAGCGAGATCCTCGTGACCAGCAGCGCGAACTTGAACGTGGCGAAGGGTGCCCCCGAAGGGACCTGCATCGAGGCGGAGCAGCGCGTCGCCGTGGAAGGCGAGCCCACGGCCGTCGCGTTCGCTGGCAGCTCCGTGGTGGTCCAGACCCGTGAACCGGCGGGCCTCCAGATCCTCGGGGAAATCAACGCCACCGGCAACCGCGTCACCCAGGTCATCACGCTCCCCGGGGAGAGCCGGAAGGATACCGGCCACGAGATGTTCCACCGGAACGCGTCCGGACCGATGGCCTGCGCGTCGTGCCATCCCGAGGGAGGCGAGGACAGCCATACCTGGGTCTTCAACCCCATCGGCCCGCGGCGCACCCAGTTCGTCAGCGGCGGCATCCTCAACACCGCGCCGTTCCACTGGGACGGCGATATGTCCGGTATCGAAGCCATCATGGACGAGGTCTTCGAGCGCCGCATGGGCGGCATGCACCAGGGACCGCGCCGGGTGAAGGTCTTCGCGCGGTGGATCGACAGCCTGCCCGCTCCGCCGGTGTCGTCGGCGCCCGACGCGGAGGCCGTCGCGCGCGGCGACGCGCTCTTCCACGACAAGGCCGTCGACTGCGCGAGCTGCCACGCGGGCGCTCAGCTCACGAGCAACGAGTCGTTCGACGTCGGCACGGGAAAGCCCTTCCAGGTGCCGTCGCTGGTCCGCATCGGCGCGCGCGCGCCGTTCATGCACGACGGGTGCGCGCCGACGCTGAAGGACCGGTTCACCAACCCCGCCTGCGGCGGCGGCGACCGGCACGGCAAGACGTCCCACCTCTCGGACGCCCAGCTCGACGATCTGGTCGCCTACCTCGAGACCCTCTGACCCTCTTCCGGCGGGATTTTCGGCTGGTGAGCCCGCCTGATCGCGCCGCATCACCGCGAATGATGTAACGAGCGCCGAGCCGCGATATGCTGGCGCGGCGTGAACGTCGCCGAAAAAGTCGCCACCCTCGAAGGGCTCCTCCACCGGGTGCAGCGGAACGCCGCTGCGCCTCGTACTCGGGCGCAGCTCGCGGCCTCCGCCGAGCTCGTCCCGCATCGCGGCGAGGCGCCCGGCGCCATCGCCAACGACACGGCGGGCGCGGCCTCGCCCGACCCCAGGTTCAGCTCGACGGAAACGTCGCCGGCGAACGAAGCACGGACGGCGGCGGCCAGCGCGGTCGCAGCGAGCGGACCGTCTGCGCCGCGCTCCCTCGAGCCCGTCCTCGACGACGTCGGTGGCATCGACGCCTTCACCCCTGCGGCCGATGCGCGCCAGATCGCCGCGCAGGCGCCGCAGACCGCGGCGGCCAGCGCCGCGAAGCAGCCCGCAGCGGCCGCGAAGGCGCCGCAGCAATCTCCGGCGAAGACGCCGCCACAGCCGCCGGTGAAGGCGCCCGCAGGGGCCACGCCCGCGGCGAGCGGGGTCAAGGCGGGGGCCGTCAAGCCGGCCGCGGCGACGCCGGCGCGCAACCCTGCGCCGCCTCCCAGCTCACCCGGGAAGCCGGTCGCGAGGCCCGCCGCATCGCTCGATCTCCCGCGAGCTGACGCGGGTCCCCCCGCCGGCGCTCAGGAGACCTACCGCCCGCCCGCGGAGGCCGCCGAGCTGAAGCCGAGAGAGGCAGCCAGAACAGCGGCCAAGGTCACGGCGCCCGCTGCCAGGTCAGGTGCCCAGGCCAAGGATGCGCCCGCTGCAGCGGTGCCCCCGGCCCGGGGCTCCAGCCCGCGCGCAGAGACGAAGCCGTTCTTCCCTCACGAGGACGTCGCTGCGCGGCCCAAGGTGGCGGAGAGCGACAGCGAGCTCTCGTTCGCAGGGCTCCTCCCCGACGAGCCGGAACCCGGCCAGAGGCCCGCAGCAGCGCTGAAGCTCCCGGCCGAGCGAAGGCCGACGCCGGATGCCGAGGCGCGCGCGGAGCGCAGATCCCTGCCCGACCGCGCGGAGGCGCACGCCACGACCGCGTCGCGCGCCGCGGACGACGCCCCGACGCTCGAGGCGGTCACCGCCCGCGCGCCGTCGTCCTCCGGGGAGCCGGTCACCCCGAAGGCGCCCGATCAGATCGCCGTCGCCACCCGGCGCGCGATGGGGGAGCCTGCCAGCGAGCAAGAGTTCAGCCGCGAGATGGTCGACGATGAGCCGACCGTGATCCGCGGCATGCTCGAGGACGAGCCCACCGTCATTCGTTCCCGCCCCGAGGGCCTCGAAGACGAGGAAACCGCGGTCCGCTCCGCGCGATCCGAAGCCCAGGCCATCGCGCGCTCGGTCGCGGAAGAGACCGGCGCTGCGTCGCCCGGAACGCTGTCCAGAGACGCCAGCGACGAAGCGGATCGCAGGTCCAGGCCGAAGGCGGCCGACCGCGACCTTCTCCCGAAGGTCATCACCAAGGATCCGCCCCTCCCGGCCGACAAGGACGTGAAGCCTTCCGACCACGTCACGACGCGGCCGACCGCGGACGCCGGCATCACCGTGCGCCCGCCGCCGCGCCCGCGCTCTCCCGTGGGCCTCGTGATCGCAGCCGTGGCGCTCCTCGTGGGCGGCGCAGCGGTCGCGTACAAGCTCGGCGTGTTCGGCTCCGAGCCCGCTCCCCTCCCCAACGTCGCCCCCGACACCACGTCTCCCGGAGCGACCCAGAGCGCAACCGAGCAGCCGCCGACCACCGCGCCGACGCCGACCGCTGCGCCCACCGAGACGGCGCCCGCTGCACCGTCCGCGGTCGAGACCGCGGCGCCGGCGGCGAGCGCTGCGCCCGAGGCGAGCGCTGCCCCCGAAGCGAGCGCCGCGCCCGAAGCGAGCGCTGCGCCGGCCGCAGGCAAAGCCGAGGATCTGCCGTCAAACCGGGGCCACCTGACGGTCAACTCGCCAGAGCGAGCGTCGGTGTATGTGAACGGCTCGCTCGCCGGAAGCACCGGAGAGACGCTCGATGTGCCTTGCGGAACGCGTTACGTGCGGCTCGGTAAGCTGACGACGGAGAAGACGTCGACCCCGGCATGGCTCTCCGCCGGTCAGGCGGTCATCGTCGGTTGTCGCAAGCAGACGGTCGTGTCGATCACGCCCTCCGCGGCGAGCCCGGCGCCCGACCGGCCCACGAAGCGGAAAGGCAGCGCCGCCGGCACCGCCACCCCGGACGGTGAGGGCGCTGCGCCCGCTCCCGCCGAGGAGACTGCACCGACGCCTGATCCGGCTCCGTAGAAACCCGCGCCCCTGGCCCGTCCGGTCGGGGCCTGCTCCCTCGGGGTCACCGCATGCCCCATGCAGAGGGACAGGAGCGCGGTGCTAGGCTCCGCGCCCCATGAATTCCGAGACGACTCCCCTTCCCCACGACGCCGGCGCCGCAGCTGGCGACGCATCGTCGTCAGCGTCCGTCAGGGTGGCGAGCTCCGGTCCCTTCCCTCTGCGCAGCCCGGCAGGGGGAGCGCCGCTCGACGACGTGGCGGAGACAGAGCTCGGCGCCCTCGCGACGATCGTCGCCAGAGCGCGGGCGGCGCAGGTCGCCTGGGCCGAGGTCCCGATCAGGGAGCGCGCCGAGCTCGTCGCGCGCGTCAAGAAGCGCCTGCTCGCGCGGGCCGAGGAGATCGCGACGCTCGTGCACCGCGAGTGCGGCAAGCCGATCGAGGAGGCCGCGCTCGCTGAAGTGCTCCCGAACGCGGATCTCATCGACTACTGGACCCGATCCATCGAGGAGCTCCTCGACGACTCCCCCGTCGCGCTCGACCCGCTCGCCTACCCCGGCAAGGTCGGGCGCATCCAGAGGGATCCTCGCGGCGTCGTCGCGCTCATCACGCCCTGGAACTACCCTGTCGCGATCCCGCTGCGCACGATCGTGCCGGCGCTGCTCGCGGGCAACGCCGTGGTCTTCAAGCCGAGCGAGGTCACGCCGCGCTCCGGCGCGCTCGTCACCTCGCTGTTCGACGGGCTGCTCCCGGACGGCGTCCTCGCCGTCGCGCAGGGCGGCAGCGACCTCGGCGCCGCGCTCGTCGGGGCTGGCGTCGATCTCGTCGTCTTCACCGGCAGCGTCGCCACTGGCAAGAAGATCGCCGTCGCGTGCGCCGAGCGCCTCATCCCGACGTCGCTGGAGCTCGGCGGGAAGGACAGCGCCATCGTGCTCGGCGACTGCGATCTGGAGCGCGCCGCGCGCGGCGTCCTCTGGGGCGCCTTCACGAACGCCGGACAGAACTGCGCCTCCATCGAGCGCGTCTACGTGGAGCAGGCGATCGCGGGCCGCTTCATCGGGCGCGTCGTCGAGCTCACGGGGCAGCTCCGGGCCGGCGTCGACGTCGGCGTGATGACGACGGCGAGGCAGGCGGAGCTCGTGCGGCATCAGCTGGAGGCGGCCGTCGAGGGCGGGGCGGAGATCCTCGCAGGCGGCGCGCCGGAAGAGGGCTCGCTCGCCTTCCCGCCGACGGTCCTCAAGGTGGAGCGCGAGGACACGCCGCTGCTCCGGGAGGAGACCTTCGGCCCCGTTCTTCCCGTCATCGTGGTGAAGGACGCCGAGGAGGCGATCGCGCGCACCAACGCGTCCCGCTTCGCGCTCACGACCAGCCTCTGGACCCGCGGCTACGAGCGGGCCCACGCGCTCGCGCGACGGCTGCGCTCCGGCGTGGTGACGATCAACAACCACGGCTTCACGGGCGCGCTCCCGGCTGCGCCGTGGACGGGGGCGGGAGACAGCGGCTACGGCGTCACGAGCAGCCCACACGCGCTCGCGGAGCTGACGCGGCCGCGCTTCTTGCTCGAGGACCGCAGCAGGGCGAAGAGCGAGCTGTGGTGGTACCCTTATACGCCCGCGCTCCGGACCGTCGCCTTCGCGATGGCGCGCGCGCGAGGTGGAGCCGCATGGTTCGGCCGCATCAGCGCCCTCGTCGAGCTCGTCGCCGCGCTCGCGAGGCGCTTGCTCGGCCGCTGATCCAGAGACCCATCGAGCGAACCCATGCGCCCTCTGATCCTCCTCTCCAACGATGACGGCTACTCGGCCCCGGGCCTGATCGCGGTGCGGGACGAGCTCGCCCGGCACGCCGACGTGGTGGTGTGCGCCCCCGCGGTCAACCAGAGCGCGACGAGCCACTCCCTGAGCCTGCACCGCGTCCTCCGGCTCCTGGAGGCTGCGCCTGGCGTGTTCGCGGTCGACGGGACGCCCGCCGACTGCATCTACGTCGCCCTTCACGCCGGCGCGCGCGTGCTGCCGCGGCGCCCCGATCTGGTCGTGTCGGGCATGAACCACGGGCTCAACCTGGGCGCCGACATCTTCTACTCGGGCACCGTGGCCGCCGCGCGAGAAGGAGCGCTCCGCGGCGTCCCGTCGATCGCGCTCTCCGCCGATGCAGGCGCGTCGCTCCCGGCCGCCGCGGCGCTCGGCGTCAAGCTCGCCCTCGCCCTCCACCGCGCCGCCGGGCAGGAGGGGCGCCGGCCAGCGCCGCTGCTCAATGTCAACATCCCTGCGGGCAGCAGCTGGCCCGTGCGAGCCACGCGCATCGGCGCGCGCTTGTACACAGAAGAGGTGATCTTTCGCCGGGATCCGCGCGGGCACGAGTACCTCTGGATCGGCGGCGCGGGCGTACGCCACGACCTCGTCCCCGGCTCGGACACCGAGGCCTACGACGAAGGGGCCGTCAGCGTCACGCCGCTGACGCTCGACCTCTTCGCCGCGCAGCACGAGGGCATCGCAGGCCTCCTCGCCGCGGAGCTCAACGACGGCCACGTCGCCTGACGTAGCTCGCATCGCGACGCGTGGAGCGCTTTCCGGCTCGAATGCGCTCGCCTAGGCTCGCGTCATGTTCAATCACGACGCCCTGCCCTCCGAGCATGCGCTCCGTTACCTCAAGGCGCACCTCCGGAACGTCCCGGATTTTCCGAAGCCCGGGATCCTCTTCAAGGACATCACGCCGCTCCTCGCGGATCCGCGGGCGCTCCACATCACGCTGGATCTCCTGGCCCAGCGCTTCGTCGGCGAGCACGTCGACGTCGTGGTCGGCGTCGAGTCGCGGGGCTTCATCTTCGGCGGCGCGCTGTCGGCCCGGCTCAACGCCGGCTTCGTGCCCGTGCGCAAGCCCGGCAAGCTCCCGGCCGCGACCGATCGCGTGGCGTACGCGCTCGAGTACGGCACGGCAGAGCTCGAGATGCACAAGGGCTCGATCAGGCCGGGGGCCAGGGTCCTCATCGTGGACGACCTGCTCGCGACCGGCGGCACGGCCTCGGCCGCGGCGGAGCTCGCGCGCAAGCAGGGCGGCGAGGTCGCCGGCTTCGCCTTCGTCGTCGAGCTCGATTTCCTCGGCGGTCGGGCGCTCCTCACGGAGCGCGCCGGCGACGCGGCGCCGGTCTTCTCGATCGTTCACTTCGCCGCGGGCGAGTGAGCGTTCACTCCTGGCCCACGCCGACCTGCAGCTTGCGCGCGACGGTGCGGCTCGCGGTCGTCGCCCGGGTCGGCCCGCCGACGGGGAACGTGATGACGACAGCGCCCGTGCCGCCCTTCGTGATGCCCCCGCCGTGCGCCCCCACCAGCTTGCCAAGGCTCGCCGCGTCGAGCGAGGCGCCGGCGCCGCGCAAGGCGTCGATCGGCCCCACCCCTGGCAGCGCGGCGAGCGCCCCTCGATCGACCGCCGACATCTCGGCGAAGAGGCCGGACGCATAGACGAGCGCCGTCGCCGCCGCGGCCGGATCCGAGCCGCGGAACCAGGCGCCTGCGTCGTGGTAGGGCAGGTGCGCGCAGCGCGCGTACAGGGCGCCCAGCGCCGCGGCGGACGCGTCGGCCATGCGATCGCCGAGCGCGACGAAGCGCGCCCGGTGCGCGGGATCGAAGTATGCCCGCGCGTATCCGCCGGAGAAGCGCGCGGTGATCGCGCGCCACGACGGCGAGCGCTTCGCCTCCTCCGCGTCGAACCCGGGGACGATCTCCACGACCCCGTCGGTGATCGCGGCAAGATCGGCGTCGGCGCCCGCCGTCAGCTTGCCTTGCGCGATGAGCGCGCCCAGCCCCACGGACTCGGCGGTCAGGGCTGGAGGTTCCCCGGCGCCGGCGGCGACCTCCGCTGCGGCGGCGCCGCGCGGCATCGCGAGCCAGAGCTCGGCGGCCCAGCCCGCGAGCTCGAAGGGCCCCATGGAAGCGCCGGCGTAGATCCGCTTGCGCGCGGCCTCGCACGTGCGCGCGTTCCGCGCCGCATCCTCGCCGGCGGTCGTCTCCGGCTCTGTGGGCGAGGCAGCCGGGGCCTCGCGCGATCGGAACATGCGCGACGCGAAGAGCGCGCCGACCACCACGAGCGCGATCACGCCGATGGGGATCACGAGGTGCCGCGCTGGCCGGACCCGGGCGGCCGGCGCTGGCGGCGCGAGCGAGCTCACCGCGCGGTGCGCCTGAGCGAGCCGCCGCGCGATGTCGGACGCCTTACGCGTGCGCAGCTCTTGCGGCAGAAGCGGCCACTGCTCGACCAGCTGCTCCAGATCGATGGCCACGGGCGCACCGCGCCCACGCAGCGCGATCTGGCGCCCCTGCACGCTCACCGAGCCTGATGTTCCAAACAGGCCCAGGGCCTCCTGTACAGCCGCCTCGATCTCCCGCGCGCTGGGGTCGTCCACGCTCGCAGGGTAGCCGGATTTGCGGCCGGCATGCCGCCGCTTCTTCACGCCGCCCGGCTGCCGTGGCCGCAGGCGCGGGCGGCGACGGAAATGCCGCGGAGGGCCGGCGGGCATGTCACATTCCCGCGCGTGCAGAAGACGCGCGTCTACCTGTCGCCGGGCATGTTCGGCTTCGCGACCCTCGCCTCCCTCGAGTATTTCGAGCACTTCATCCGCGCGATCGAGGAGCGGTTCCGCGATCGCGGCCGGATCGTCGAGATCCACGTCTGCGAGGTCCACCCGACGGCCTCCATCCTCCGCCGGGCGGCGAAGCTCGCCCGCCTCGTCGACGAGAGCGCCGGAGACGATGACGGCCCTATCCACATCGTAGGCCACTCGACCGGAGGCCTGGACGCCCGCCTCGTCGCTTCGCCGACGGCGCGGCTCCCCGGGAACGCTCATCGCCGGCTCGGCTGGACGAGCCGGCTGCGGTCCGTCACCACCATCAACACGCCTCATTTCGGCACCCCGCTCGCCGCCTTCTTCGCCACGGTGAGCGGCCAGCGCCTGCTCTACGCCGTCACCGCGCTGACGGTGGCCGGCCTCAAGCTCGGCGCGCCTCCGCTCGCGGCCGCGTCGGCGCTGGTCGCCGCCTTCGGCCGGGCGCAGCTCGGCTTCTTCGAGATCGAGCTCATCGATCGCGCGGTCGAGAGCTTCATCCGCGTGCTCGACGACGCGTCGAGCCGCGAGCTGCGCGCCTGGCTGAAGCTCTTGCGCGACGACCAGGGCGCCATCGTCCAGCTCATGCCCGAGGCGATGGATCTGCTCCACGCCGGCCTCGAGGACCGCGCGGGCTTGCGGTACCAGAGCGTCGCGACGTACGCGCCACGCAACGCCGTCCGTGACTGGGTATCGGCGCTCCGGTCGCCGTGGGGGGCGATGTCGGCTGCCATCTTCACCGCGCTGTCGAACATCACCGCCCGCCTGAACGAGCACTACCCTTGCCGCTCCCATGACGGCTCGATCGAGCAGAAGCTCGCGCGCGTGCTCGGCGAGCTGCCGCCGCCGGACGCCAACGACGGCGTGGTCCCGCTCGCCTCGCAGGTCTGGGGGGAGCTCATCTGGGCCGGCAAGGCCGACCACCTGGACATCGTCGGCCATTTTCCGGGCAAGGGCGGGCACATCGACTGGCTGGCGAGCGGAGCCCGCTTCAATCGCCTGCGCTTCGACGCGGTGCTCGACCGCATCGTGACCGGGATGGTGGCCGGCGAGCAGGGCGGCCTGGCAGAGCACGCGGCGGCGCCGCCGCGCCCGCTCGCTGACGCGCGCGCGTCGGAGCGCGGCGTGGACCTCGAGCAGACCAGCGCCTCGACGAGCGCGCGCGGCGAGCCCGCCGCGTGAGCCGCGGCGGCGCGGCGCGCGCGCTCGCTCAGATCACGGCGGAGCTCGTCGAGTGCCGGCGCTGCCCGCGGCTCGTCGCGTGGCGCGAGGACGTCGCGCGAGAGAAGCGGCGCGCTTACCGGGACCAGACCTACTGGGGCCGCCCTGTGCCGGGCTTCGGCGATCCGGACGCGCCGCTCGTGATCGTCGGGCTCGCCCCGGCGGCGCATGGCGGGAACCGCACCGGTCGCATGTTCACGGGCGATCGATCGGGCGACTTTCTGTACGCGGCGCTCTATCGAGCGGGGCTCGCCTCGCAGCCGACGAGCACCTCGCGCGACGATGGGCTCTCGCTTCGGGGCGTGTTCATCACCGCCCCCTGCCATTGCGCCCCCCCGGACAACAAGCCCACGATCGCCGAGCTCGCGGCGTGTCGTGGGTGGATCGACCGAGAGCTCGCGGCGCTGCATCGGGCGCGCGTCTACCTCGCGCTCGGCAAGATCGGCTATGACGCCGTCGGCGCGCTCGCCCGGGCACACCGCGCGTCCGCGGGGGATCGCGCGGAAGCTCACCCACGCCTGCCACCGTTCGCGCACGGCGTGGAGGCGTCGATCCCCGATCCGCGCGGCGGCGCCGCGGCGGCGCGGCTCTTCGGCAGCTATCACGTCAGCCAGCAGAACACGCAGACGGGGCGGCTCACCGGCGACATGTTCGACGAGGTCCTACGCCGCGCGGTGAGCGCAGCAGGGCTTCGCGCCCCGGAGCGATCCGGACGTTAGCTCTGGTTCGACAGGAGCTTCTGCAGATCGCCCGACTGGAACATCTCCATCAGGATGTCGGAGCCGCCGACGAACTTCCCGTCCACATAGACCTGCGGGATCGTCGGCCACTGCGAGTAGTCCTTGATCCCCTGGCGCAGCGAGGGATCGGACAGCACGTTGACGTCCTTGAAGTCCACGCCGCACTTTTTCAGGATGTCGACGGCCCGCGCCGAGAACCCGCATTGCGGGAAGGTCTTGGTGCCCTTCATGAAGAGGACGACGCGGTTGCTCTCGACGGTATCCTTGATTGCCTGGTGGATGTCGCTCATGGCTCGTTCCTGATCTCCCGCCGCGAGCGGGATCGCCCATTGTTCAATCTACACAGAAGCGGCGCGTGACCGCCGGGCCGCACGCCGTGGCGTCCGGCGGGGCTCGCGACGGGACCGCACTTGGCTCGCCAAGCGGACCACGTGACCGCCCCGCCCCGCGCGCGGTTGTGAACGGGGTTTCTGGTGTCGCCCTCCGCCCGCGTCAACTGGGCTGGAGCGCCGCAGGGGTCTCATGGAGGGCCGCAGGGACCAGTGTATCCTCGGGCGGGTGCGGCGACGGCTAGGTGCGTCTTCGCGAGGGGCGCAGGTCGGTGGGCCGCGCCGACCGGGCTCAGCGCATCCACCGAGGGGGCTCGACGGCCGCGGCCGCGCAGGGGCACGGCGGGCGATCGATACGGCGCGCGCCCGCCCGCGGACACCGAAACGTCGAATGCTGGTCGACAACGTGCTCCAGGACCTGTGTACCCAGGCCGCGGCGACGCCGCGCTTTCGGCCCGCTGGACGCGCCTCGTGCCGCCCGCACCGCGCCTGCACCGCAGCGTCTGGCCTCGCGCTGCCAAGTCGTTGTAGAACACGCCCCCACCTCGGCCGTCTCACCGACCGTGACCAGCGGCGGTGAGCCGCCGCGGGTGCGGCGAGCGTCCCATTGTCGCGGCCTCACCCGCACAACCCTGAAGGAGCCTCGTATGCGCTTGCACGTCCTCATCCCAGCGGCCCTGCTCGGCCTCGCGCCCCTCGCCTGCGGCGGCAGCGACCCGGAGCCGAACAACCCGTCGCAGATGCAGAACCAGTACGGGGCGTCAACCCAGTACCCGCCCGGACAATACCCGCCTGGCCAGTACGGTCAGCCCGCCCAGCCTGGCCAGTACGGCCAACCCACCCAGCAGCCGGGCCAGTACACGCCGCCTGCCACCACGACCCCCACCCCGACGCAGACGCCGACCGCGACGGGCACGAGCACCGGCCAGGCGACCCCGATCGCGCCTGCCGCGGTCAGCGCAGCGACCCCGATCCTCACCGCCATGGCGGCCTCCGAGGTCCAGGGCATGCAGCCGGAAGGCGGCGCGTTTGCCGGGCAGTTCCAGGACGGCCAGACGCTCGAGCAGCCGTTCAATATCCAGCCGGGCAAGTGTTATTCGGTGATCGGCGTGGGCCTCGGCGTCCAGGAGCTCAACCTGCAGATCGTCGCCCAGCCCGCGCCGATGCTGCCGCCCGTGGTGCTCTCTCAGGACAACACCACCGGACCGAACGCCACGCTCGGCGGCAAAGGCACTTGCTTCAAGAATCCGCTCCCCGTCGGCGGCCCCGCGAAGGCCATCATGACCGTCCGCGGCAGCGGCCTCGCCGTCGCCCAGATCTACGTGAAGTAGTCGCGTCCCTGCGGTCCGGCGCCGTCTGCCTCATGCCTCGAGGCGCGGCGCCACCGCTCGCACAGCGGGACGTCCGCTGCCCTGCGGTCGTCCGCTGCCGCCACGTGGCCCTGGCACCACCGCCTCGCGGCACGGCTCGCGACGTCACCCCTGTGTGAACCCGCTCGCCCCAAGCTCTGCTCGGCAGGGTCGGTGGTCGATGGACATGGCTCACCCGGAAGGACGTCGTACGTTTCGCCCTCCGCTGTTCGCCGGGGGAGATGCAAGGTACACTCCAAGCGTGAGCTTGCCTTGGAAGTACTCGGCTCCCTGGATCGCCATCGTCGGACTGGCGTCCTGCTCTTTTCGTATGGCCGAGGGGTCGGTGGATGGCCCCGATACGCCCGGGGACGCCGGTCAACCCACCGTCTTGGCGTTCGAGGAGGAAGGTACGCTCCAGCTCGTGCCAGGGGAGCTGCGCACGGTCTGGGTCACGGGACAACCGCCCGCGCCCTACGAGGTGAGCTTCACCCTCCTCGGCGAAGCTGCGGGTGCATGGGTCGACCGCACGACGGCCGTCGCGGACGAAAATGGCAGGGCCTCGGTTCAGCTCCACGCGTCGACTCTGGGGAGCACGTTTCGGCTGCGCGCCGCGACGAAGAAGGGGCCATCCGCCGAGCTCGGTGTTTCGGTGAGCGCGGAGGGTTTCGGCACGCTCCGCGTCATCCCGGTCTACGACGGAACGCGGGTCGCGAAGGGCTGGACGGCGAGCGTCGTCGCGGAGGCCACCTGCGAGGAGATCGCGGCTGCTGCGCCCGAAGCACCCGTGGGCGCGCTCGTGGCGCACGGCGGTCCAGGCGAGCCGGTGGTCGTCAAGGGCGCGCCTGTAGGGCCGAGCCTTACCGTCGCTCTGCACAGCGGTCGGATCATGTGGGGTTGCGTGGGCGAACGAGAGCTGCAGGCCGGGTCGGCGCGCGACGTCTGGGTCCCGATCAAGGACCTGCCGATCGATATGGCGGCGACGCGCCTCGACACGAAGCTGACCCTCGTGACGGCTGAGGGGCTGACCGCGATGCTCGAAGCAGCGACCGAGCAGCTGCTCGACGCGTTCTTGCCTGCCGGCGCGGAAGCCGCGTCCCTGCTCGACGCGATGCAGCGCGCCGCGCCGCCGGCCCAGGCGACCGCGTTTGCCGCGCAGCGCATCGAGGGTGACTGGGACGCGGCGGCACAGGCGCACCTCGCCGCCCTCCCAGTCCCCCTGCGCAACAGGTGTCGTGGATGGGCCCATGCCGGGCTCGCGGCTACGCCGCTCGCGCTCGATGGCCAGCTGAGCGGCGCGGGAGACATGCAGGGACGCGCGCTCTTCGAGGCGAGCTGGCTCGGCAGCGTGACCGCTGACAACGCGGGCGTACCATCGGAACATTTCATGTCGTGGACGGCGGATCCCGGCGACGTGCTCCGGCTCGCGGGGACGCTGACGTGGTCGCCGACCCGATACATCGGCGGAGTGACCGGGCTCGGGGTCGCAGCGGAGGCGGATGCGGAGTCCGTCCCTGCAGCGCTCGCCGCTGCGGCAGAGTGCCAGGCGCTCGGCGAGCTGCTCGGCGGCTACTCCGACTGCTCCAGCGACTGCATGGCGATGCTGTGCGCTGGCGGGCTCAAGCTCCTGTGGCGCGCTGGCACCGAGGCATCGGAGAAGGCAGGGATGATCGGCGAGATCGTCGTGAACGCTTCAGGCCCTGCGCAGCTCGACAGCTCCGCCACGCCGATCGCATGGACGGCCGACTGGCTCGGGGCCATCCGCTACGGGCAAGGCGAGGAGGTCGGCGTCGAAGGACGGGTGAACGCCGTTTCGCCGGACGCCATCACCCACTAGCGGATCATCTGGCGGCGTCCTTCGGCTCGCAGCGCAACCGCCACCTCCGGCCCGTCGCGCGCTCGGTCGCAGCGAGCGGGATCGCGCCGGCGCCGACGTCGCTCTGCTTCTCGGGCGCCTTCGAGAAGGCGCCCTGCAGCCTCACCGCCATCGCCTCGACGCACGCGCTGCCTGGATCGAGGCGAAGCCTGAACTCGGCGCCGTCGACGGAGGGAGAGCTGCCGACGACATCGAAGCTCGGCGAGCCCTCCAGGCTCGTGTCGAGGAGCCAGCCGTCCTGCCCCGGAGTACACCGCTCGAGCCGTGTATCCGCGAGGTCCTTGCGGCCGAGCGGCACCGCCTCGCCGAGCGCGCCGGTCTCGCGGTCGATCGGGAGCACGTGCCAGGAGCCGGCGCGCACGCCAGGGTCGGGAGCCGCCGAGATGAGCAGGCCGACACCGCCGCCCAGCGCACGCCGGACCAGGCGCGGAGGATCCACGCCGTAGCCGGCGCGGCCAGGCCGATAGTAGGTCGCCAGCTGCCGCGCGATCCCGAGGTCGGCGCGCCACAGCGCCACGACGTCATACGAGCCGCCGGGCGTCACGAAGAACCACGTCTCGCCGAGCCGCACGGCGCCGTTCGGAAACGGCCGGAGGAAATTGCCGGCGCGGCCGGCGCTGTCGCGCAACGGAAGGATCGGCAGCCCTTCAGAGGCTGCGAACAGGCTGCATCCGGCGCCGCGACACACGTGGGTCAGCGCGGCCCGTCCGCCAGGGTCGAGGTACGCGCCCCAGGACGCCGCCCCCTGGCTCACCACCCCGAGCGCCTCGGCGGCCGACGCCTCATCCGACCAAGGCGAGGCGCTCACGCCGCTGGAGCGCACCCCGCCATCCGGGTCGAAGCGATCGTCGAAACGGAGGAGCCAGCGCCCGGCGCGCGCCCAGTCTGCGCCTCGCTTGCCCCATGCGTAGGCGCGCATCGTCACGATGTCGTACGGAGCCCCGTTGTCGAGGCCGATCTCGTCCGCCCCGCGCTTGGGCGGCGGAGTGTTGCGGAAAGGAGCCCACGGCGACGTCGGTGTCTCCGTCGACGCCGAGCGCGTGACCGACGAGGCCGGGCGCGCTCCCTCGGTGCGCGCGGACGGCGCGGCGGAAGGCTTGTCCGGCAGCGGTGGCGTCGAGGAGCCGAGGGCCTCGCAGCGCATCGCGATCGGGCTCCCCGCGCGGAGCGGCATCTGAAGCACAGGCGGCGGCTTCGCCTCGGCGAGATCGTCCGGCATCGCCGCCTTGCCCCAGCCGACCCGGATCCACCCCCTGAAGACGCAGCCGACGGGGCCGCACGCGCGCGTCCTCGACGCCGCGGTGTCGTCGTCCCGCTCCGGCAGATCGAGCGCGCGCCAGGTCATCCCGCCGTCCGTCGACTCGGCGGCGCGCTCGCCTTCTCCGAGGGAGAACGCGAACCGCCCTGACAACAGCGCGCCCGTGCCGTCCTGGCGCGGCGCGCCGGCGGTCACCTTCCCGCTCTTCGCGTCGATCCGAACGCCCACGATCGGACCGCCTGCCTCTACCCAGCCGCCGATGACGCCGGGCTCACGCTCCTCGAACCCTTCGATCCACATACCGCGCTGCAGATCGCGCGCGGTGCTGCGCGGCTTGCCCGGGAGGATCAGCGGGACGGTCGTGACGTCGCTCCCCTTGAGCAGCGTGAGCTGCCCCGATGCGTCCAGGCGAGGCGGCGAGAGGACGGCGATGCGGCCGTCGGACAGCGCGACGACGCGCTCGATGCCGGCGTCTCGCGCGGGCGCGCGGACGTGGATCTCGCGGGTGCGCCCGTCGGCGGCGACGACGCAGTACGCACGCCCGGCGCGCACCGCGCTGTCTTCGCTGCAGGAGCCGCGGATCACCAGCGCACCGTTGCCGCTCGCGACAACGAAGCGGGGCTCGTCGAAGCGCATCAGCCGGCGCATGCCGAGCGGCGGCTGGAAGGCGTACAGGGTCGTCGGCCCCTCGCGCTCGCCGCACACGAACCCGAACGACGCCCCCGCGCGGATCGCATGGCAGGCCGCCTCTCGCTCCGGATAGGCGTCGGGCGCGACGTCGATGACCGCCCCGTCGCGCAGCGAGACGCGCGCCAGGGCGCCGCCGCGAGCCACCACCGCGGTCGTGCTCGAGTCGGGCCACCCGTCCTCGACCGCCGCGCGGAGCGGGCGCCTCCCGAGAGGCCCCTGGGCGCGCGCCGGCGGCTCGTGCACGTCGTCGGAGACCTCCAGCGCGCGGTACGTGACGCCGCCGCGCGCATCGACCGCGTAGAGCCCGCTCGCGGTCATCACGGCAGGATCGCCGCCGACGACGGCGACGGAGGTCGGCCGCGCGTCGATCTCCACCTCACGCCAGGTGGCCCCTGCGTCGAACGTGACGAGCAAGCCGCGCAGATCGGCCTCGACCACGGCGCGCCAGCCGTCGGCGAACGCGATCTGGCCGTACGAGCTCGCCGGTGGGAGCGGGCCGAGCGGCATCGCCGCGCCCGTCTGCGCGTCGATCGCGAGGAGCCGGTGGCTGTGCGAGAGCCGAGCGTAGAGGCGATCGAACCCCGCGAGGATCTCGTTCGCCTCCGACGGCAGCTGGACGAGCGGCTCGAGCGGGGCGAGCCACGCCTGAGCCCGCCAGAGCTGCGCGCTGCCGCGGTTCGAGGAGTAGAACAGGTAACCGCCGCCCAGGCGCGTCGGCAGCTTGAGCGAGGTGACCTGACCCGACGGCAACAGGTCGGCGGCGCGCTCGAGCGATCCATCGTCGTGCGCGACGACGCGCATGCGATCGATGAGCACCCGCTTGGCCCCCGCCTCGCTGGCCACCACGCCGCGCTCTCCGACGAGGTCGGGGAGCAGTCGCGATGGAGTGACCATGGTCACGAGCGCGCCCTGCGAGGCTCGCCCGCCCGGAGCCTGGCGCGACGCCTGCCCAGCGGCGCTGCGATCGCTCGACGCCTGTCCTCCGGATGGCGTCATCGCCGCCCGTCCACCGCACCCTGCCGCGCTCGCGCAGAGGAGCAGCGCCATCGCGGAGCGCCGCGCCGCGCCCGGCATCCACCGAGGCATCGGCGCGCGCAGCCGCCCGTCGGGCTCACTCATGACGGACGATGCTAGCGCGGCGGTCCGGGCGCCGCACCGTCCTTGCGGGCGCCCGCTCGAAGGTTCAGCCGCGGCGCGCGTCGCGCGTGTCTGCAGCGTCTGGCTCATGCCGCTCGCGCATCGCAGAGCCAGCGCCGGAGCAGCCGCCGCGCGCGCGGCTCCGGCGACGAGGATCTCCGCTCACCGATCGGACGACGGCCGGTGCGCGTTCACTTGCCCTTTGCGGAGCACTGCATCGCGCACATCAGATCGCCGGCCGCGCACCCGCAGCCGCCGCGCTTCGCGGGGGCCGGAGCGGCCGGCGCCGGGGCGGCGGCAGCAGGCGTCTGCTTGCCTGCGGTGCTGCCGCCGGTGCTCGGTCGCGTCGACGGCCTCGTGCTCGGGCGCGCCCCTGCTGCCGTCGGCGTGGCGCTCGGCGCAGCGCTCGCGACCGGCTCTGCCGTCGCGGTCGCCGACGCCGTCGCCGACGCGGTGGGCGCCGGCTCCGGCTCGGGGGGCGCCGTCGTCGCCGGCGCGGCGGCCGTGGGCGGCGTCGTCTCCACCGCAGCGGGAACCGGCGTGCTGCCGCCGCCCTTCATCAGGAAGAAGACGCCTGCGATCGCGATGCCCGCGATCGCGATGCCCGCGCCGATGATCAAGGGGGCGCGGTTCTTGGAAGGGGCCTCGCCGACGTTCGGCGGCGCGACCGACGGCGCTCGCGCCGTGGTCACGATCGGCGCGCTGAGCTGGAACAGGCCGCCATCGTTGGCGACGATGCTCGCGACAGGCGACGGCGCTCGGACGCCGGCTCCCGATGCGAGGGCCTTCAGGTCGATGAGGCCGGAGTCCTCCGAGGCGCTGACGGCCGCCCGCGCCGGGGCAGGAGCGGCGGCCTTCGCCGTGAGGGCGCTCAGCGAGAACAGCATCGAGTTCTCGTCGCGCTGGCCAGGCGCGGCGCCGCTCTTGAAGAGCGGTGCGCTCGTCGCCACGTCGTCGGAGCTGGGCCGGTGCGCCTCGACGCCCGGGCTCCCGCCGAAGAGATCCTGCGTCGGGCGCGCCGGATCGCGACGCACCGCCGCTGCCCGAGGAGCGGCCGCCGCGACCGACTCGACTCCCGGGGAGGTCTGCCCGAGGGCCGCTCCCCCGCTGGGCACGGACGTCGACTGCACCGGCGCCTCCTGCGCGGCCGCCGAGGCAGGAGCGCTGCCTGCGTGCAGGGCCGCGACGATCGAGTCGATCTGGCCGAGCGGCTGCCAGTCGGCCATGCCGTCCGCCCAGACGTACGTCTCGGCGTTGATCACCCCCGACTGGTAGCTCGTGACGATCTCGGCCAGCGCCATCGAGCGCTGATCGCCGTCCGCCACGTTGACCAGGTACGTCGTCCCATCATTCGGAACGCTCGTGCCGGACACCGGATCGGCGAGCCCGCCGTTCGTCGTCACGCCCGAGCTGTTCACGAGGATCGTGGCGCCGCATTTGCGGCACTTGATCTTGACGGTTCTGCCTTGGACCTTCTCGTCCGAGACGGTGTACTTCGACTGACAGGACTGGCAGGTGATCTTCATTGGGGGCTGGCCCGCTGGGGTGTAGTGCCGGCGAGGCGTCGCGTAGAGTTTACCTTGATACCGCGCCGGTGGCCCGCTCTCTGACGTGCCAGTCGCGCGTCTGATCTCGCAGCTCCGCTTTACGATAGCCGAGGTCGTCGTCCCTTCGTAAAGCACAAAGGGACGGACCGCCGACGGGACCGTTGTCGGGGTGCGGCGCAGCAGCGCGCAGGTCGGGTCCCGGAGTGCGACCAGCCGCCTCGCGGCGCGGCTCATGGGCCCATCCGCGCTGGGAGGCGGCTCACACTCGGCGCGCCCGCGCGACCCGTGATTGCTGCGGTACTGCGAACCTGCGGTGTGGCGGTGTGAGCTCGCGGCGCGGCGCGGCGTGCGTTCGCGGCGCGGAGCGGCAAGGATGCCCGTCAGGCGTCGCCGCGCGCGGAGCCGAGCTCTTCCAGGGCGGGCTCGTCGGTGACGACCGGCACGTCGTCGACCGGGTCCTGCGGCTCGGCGCTCTCGCTGTGCCCCTGGGCCTCGTGGCTCCCCACGTGCTCCCCGTACGCCTGCAGCTTCGAGTACAGGCCGCGGCGGCTGATCCCGAGCACGCGGGCGGCGCGCTGTTTGTTGCCGCGCACCGCCTCGAGGGTCAGCAGGATGAGCTTGCGCTCCGCATCCGCCAGGCGCGTCCCGACAGGAAGGCGCAGCACGAGCGGGTGCTCCGCCGCTTCGCCGGCGTCCCGCGACGGCTCGGCCTCGTGCGTGCCCGTCTCCCCCGGCCTCCGCGGCATCGAGGCAGGGCCGATGGAGGACGGCACGGGCTGCGCGCCGACGTGCGACGGCACGGGCTCGGACGGGACCACCAGGTCGGCGGCATGAACGATCGGCACGGAGAGCGGCTCGGCCGGCTCGGCAGGGGCGACCGGCGCCGCCACCCTCGCCGACGGGATGCTGTCATAGGAACGCCGGCCCGCGCGCCGCTCGATCCGGCCCTGGCCGAGCTGGACGTCGTTGGCCGACACCAGCTCGTTCGAGGCGAAGAGCGCCGTCTGCTCGATGACGTTGCGCAGCTCGCGGACGTTGCCGGGCCAGTCGTGCTCGGCCAGCCGCTCGACGGCGGCGTCCGAGAGGCGGCGGGCCGGGGTGCCGTAGCGCTTGGCGAACTTCAGCAGGAAGCGCTCGGCGATGGGCAGGACGTCCTCCCTGCGCTCGCGTAGCGGAGGCAGCGTCACCGTGAACACGTTGAGCCGGTAGTAGAGGTCCTCGCGGAAGACGCAGTCGTCGACGAGGTCGAGCAGGTCCTTGTTCGTGGCGGCGACGACGCGGACGTCGGCCTCGATCTCCTTGCGCCCGCCGACGCGCGTGAACCTGTACGTCTCGAGCACGCGGAGGAGGCTGACCTGCACGGCCGCGTCCATCGTGCCTACCTCGTCGAGGAAGACGGTGCCGCCAGCCGCCGCCTCGAACTTGCCCTCCGCGGCCGCGAACGCGCCGGTGAACGAGCCCTTCTCGTGGCCGAAGAGCTCGCTGCCGATGAGCTCGCGCGGGATCGCGCCCGTGTGGACCGGCACGAACGGTCCCGCGCGGCGGCGGCTCCGGTTGTGAATGGCGCGCGCGACGAGCTCCTTGCCCGTGCCGCTCTCGCCGACGATGAGCACGGGGGCCATCGTCGCGGCGACGCGATCGATGCGGGTGAAGACCTCCCGCATCCGCGGCGAGCCGCCGATCATCCCCTCGAACACGAGCTGCCCATGGAGGGGATCGTCGTCGTCGAACTCGGTCGGCGGCGACGAGAGGAGCTCACGCACGAGCAGCACGAGGCGCGCCGGATCGAGCGGCTTCTGGAGGTAGTCGGCCGCTCCCAGCTTGAGCGCGTCGACGGCGCTCGTGATCGACGCCGCGCCGGTGACCATGACCACGTGGGGCGGCGGCGCCTTCGGCTCGGGCCCCTCGAGCTCGCCGGGCGAGAGCCGGCGCATCAGATCGACCCCCGTCATGCCCGGCAGGTTGAGATCCGTGACGAGCACGTCAGCCGGCGTCCGCTGGTGGATCTCGAGCGCTTGCTCGCCGCTCGACGCCACGACGACGTCGAGCCCTTCGTGGCGCAGTACCGCCTCGAGGATGGCCGCCTGGTCGGGCTCGTCTTCGACGAGGAGCACGCGGCCGTGATGGCTGTGGCTCCGATGCGGCGAGCGCGCTTGTCCGCGCGGAATTGCAGCTGAAACTGCGTTCGGTCCCAAAGCTTCCCTCCCAGCTCGGCGGACGGACGGCTCGGCCCCGTGCGAGTTGAAACGTGCCGTTAAACTTGTACCTCGCGGGGGCCTCGTATCAACTCGGGAGTTGCCTCCTTCTCGGGTGCAAAGCCCCCCTCACATACCGTCCGCGACATGCCGTGCCTGCCCGACGGATGCGGCGCCCCTGGCTCACTGACTCCTGTGGTGACACGCCGCCGCGCGCCTCACCAGCGCTCGATGATGCCGCATGCGATCCGATCGGCCAGCGCCATGCACGTAAGCATCGGATTCACTGCGGGACTTCCAGGAAAGACGCTCGTGTCAGCGACGTACACATTGTCCAGATCGTGGCAGCGCCCCTCCTCATCGACCACCCCGTCCCGCGGGCGCCTCGACATCCGCGCCGTGCCGAAGGCGTGATTCGCCGCGGTGATCGTGTCTCGTCCGTCGAGCCGTTTGCTCTTCAGGATCTCGGCTTCTTTCGGCGACCTCAGCTCGTCGGGCACCCCGTGCAGCCCGGGCAGGATCGACGAGGCCCCCGCCGCCCAGCAGATGTCGGACAGGATGCCGAGACCGCGCTGGATCTTCTCGACGTCGCGCGGTGCGTAGTCGAATCGCACATCAGGGTCCCAGCTGCCTCGCTTCGGACGCACCGTCCCGCGCGACTGCTCGGCAGCAATGATGACGTCGAACGGCGCCATCCGGTTGTATGTCCGGAGGTGACGCTGGTAGTCGTGCCCGAAGCCGGGGAATCGCGCGGCGAGCACCGCCGGAGGCGACCAGAGGACCTCCAGCTTGATCCCTTGCTCGATGAAGTGGAGCGAATGATAGCCCTGGGTCGCGCCCTCCCATGGATCGATGGGCTCGGGGAACACCGCCATGATGGCGAGCCCCGGGTGGAGCTGCAGCTCGTTGCCCACGTAGCCGCTCGAGCCGGCGGCGCCGCTGCGGAGCAGGATGAGCGGGGTCGCCATGCAGCCGGCCGCCAGCACGACGAGCTCCGCCCTTATCTCGACGGACGCCCCCTCGCGCCACGTGAAGGGCTCGATCGTGCGCCCGCGCATCCCGGCGGCGCGCCTGCCGGAGAGGAGCAGGTGCTCGGCGCGCACGCTGGTGAAGACGCGCGCGCCCGCCCGGATCGCGGCGGGGACGTACGAGACGTCGGTCGACATCTTTGCGCGGTTGCGACACCCCGTGAAGCACTCGCCCGAGCCGCGGCAGCCGCGCACGTTGCGGTGGGTCGGCTCGCTCGACAGCCCCAGCGCATCGCAGCCGCGCTTGAAGCGCAGGTTGCGCTCGCCCTGCACTTCCATCGGCGTGGGCGAGACGCCGAGCAGGCGCTCGACGCGATCGTAGTGGGGCAGCAGCGCGTCCAGGGTGAGCGAGGCCGTGCCGGTCCGCTCTGCCCACTTGTCGAACACCCAGGCGGGCGAGCGCGCGCAGATGGCCGAGTTGACGACCGAGCCGCCCCCGAGCGCGATCGCCTGCATGGTCGGGATGAGCATGCGCCCGCGGGCGGCGCGCATCCCGCCCTCGCGCAGCGTGCGCGAGAGCGACTCGCCCGCCTCCTGGCGGAAATCCTCCACCCCGAACGGCGGCCCCTCCTCGACGAGGATCACGTCGCGCCCCGCCTCGGCGAGCTCCTTGGCGACGACCGCGCCGCCCGGACCCGAGCCGACGACGAGCACCTCGCACGACGCCCGCACCTCGCCCTCGTAGTCGGCGAACACCTTCACCTGGGTGCGCGGCTCGCCGGGCGCGAGCGGCTCCACAGCGCCCCGCGATCGGAGCGTGGCCTCGGAGAGCGAGCGCCGCTCGCCGCGCTCGCGGCTCACGGCGCGAGGCGGCTCCGGGAAGACGGGGAGCTTCATGCCGTCACCCCCGGCACGAGCGACGGGGGCGCCGCGGCGGCGGGCTCACCCGCCGCTCTCCCGGCGGCGCGGCGCTCGAAGGGCGTGGCGCAGCAGGCGACGCCGATCGCGCCGGCGACCTTCTCGTTCGCGAGATAGCCCATGGAGAGCATCGTCCGCAGCGAGAGGAACGTCACCCGCCGGAGATAGATGCAGCTCTGCGCCATCGACGCGAGCACCGCGATGCGATCGGCCTGCGGGAGACGCGTGAAGCGGGCGCGGCGCGGCCCGAAGACCCACGGCGAGAGCTCGACGAAGTGGAACAGCAGCCGCATGTAGGGCCGGAGAGGCCGCGGCGTGCGCGCGACGTAGCGGTCCATGTACTCGACCAGCCCGGCCTCCGTGCCGGAGACCGGGATTGGACCCCCGGCCGGGAACAGGGCGTCAGCGCAGGCCGCCACGATGGCCCGCTCCTTCACGGACAGCGCGGAAGAGGGAGCAGCGGGAGCCGACGCCCTGCGCGCGAGCAAGACGGCGGCGAGGGCGAGCGCCACCAGGGCGACGACGGGACCGATCACGGGCAGGTGCGCAACGAGCTCGCTCATCACTCGACTCCTTCCTTGTCAGCACGGGAAGCCGTCGCCGTGGCTGCCTCGACAGCGTAGTCCTACAGTCGGAGTGCGCAATTTCGTTCGCACTGCGTCGGGATGTGCGCACACCATCCTGTCCCGATTTACGCGGCTCGACGTTGTGGCTGTGACAATCGCGGTATGGTCGGCGCCCGATGAGCGACGAGCCCGTGACCACAGGGGAGAGGAGCGAGGAGGTGGGATACGACGAGTCCCTCGAAGGCGAGGAGCCGTCGGGAGCGGAGCGCCACGCCTCGCCGGCGCGCGATCTTCGAAGCTGGCTCGCTGGCGCTCCCCTCCCCGCTTCGCTGGAGCTCACGCTCGGGCTGCTCGCGCCGATGGTGATCACGATCGCGGCTGCGCTCCGCGTCGCGAGCTTCACGATCGACGACGCATACATCTCGTTCCGGTACGCGGAGAACCTCGCGAACGGAAATGGGCTCGTTTACAACGTGGGCGAGCGCGTCGAGGGCTACACGAACTTCCTCTGGACGGTGCTCCTCGCCGCGGCGGTGAAGCTCGGCGCGGCGCCGGCGGCGGCGTCGAAGGTGCTCGGCGCCGCCTGCGCTGCAGGTGCGCTCGTCCCGACGTACCTCCTCTCCCGGCGGCTGCGTCCGTTCTCGAACGTGCCCTGCCTCGCGACGTGGCTGCTCGCGATGAGCGTCCTCTTCTCCGGCTACGCGGTGTTCGGGCTGGAGACGCCGCTGTTCCTCCTGCTCACGCTCGCGGGGACCGAGCTCTTCTTCCGTGAAGAGGACGCCGCCAGCGACGACGGCGGCGCTCGATCCGCGCTCGTCTTCTCCTCATTCCCCTGGTTCCCCTTGTCCGGCGCTGTGTTCGCGCTCGCCGCGCTCACCCGCCCCGAGGCGCCGCTGTTCCTCGGTCTGCTCGTCGTCTGGCACTCGGAGCAGGCGCTCTCGCGCCGGAGCGCGCTGCGCCTCATCGCGTTCGCGCTCCCGGTCGCCGCGCACCTCGTGTGGCGGCACAGCTACTACGGCGCATGGCTCCCGAACACGCTCGCCGCGAAGACGGGCGACTTCGCGCTGCAGATCCAGGGCGGGGGCGACTACGTCCGCAAGTACGCGCAGCACGCCGGCGCCTTCCTGTGGCTCGGGCTCCTGTCGGTCGCCTCGTCCATCGTCCACCGGCGCCGGAGCGGCCTCGCGATCGCGTCGATCGCGCTGCTCTTCGGCGTGTACGTCGTCGCGGTGGGCGGCGACTGGATGCCTTACTTCCGGTTCCTCGCGCCGGCAGAGCCGTTCGCGTTCCTGCTCGCCGACGACGCGGTCCGCGCGATCGCAGCGCGCCGCGAGCGCGTGGCGTCGATCGCGATCGCAGCGTTCGGCGCGATCACGATCGCGACCCGCGCCGGCGAGCTCGTGCGGGCCCAGCGGAACCTCCTCGTCAACGACAAGGGCTTCTGGGACGACGCGGCAGGGCGCTCCGCGGAGTGGCTCGCCCAGAACGCGGAGCCTGGGCCCATCGCGCTGGCCGACATCGGCTACGTCGGTTACCGCACGGGCTTCCCGGTCGTCGACATGCTCGGGCTGCTCAGCCCCGAGGTCTCCCGCCTGCCGGGCGGGTACACGCACAAGGTCGGGGCCGGCTACACCGACGCGATCTTCGCGAAGAACCCGCGTTACTTCTTGGTCATCTCCTCCGGGATCGACTGCAAGAACCCGACGGTGCCCTCCTCCCGCGCCTCGTACGACGACCCCAGGTTCAAGGCCGACTACAGGCTCCTCCAGGCCATCGCCCTCCGGAAGGGCGGCGCCTGGTGCATCTACGGGAAGACGTCGTATCCCTGACGAGCGCTCCGACGAAGCGCGCGCGTCGCCGGAGCGTGCGCCTCGTCTCGCGCTTCGCCTCGCGGCCCCTTCGCCCCGCGCCTCATGTCCGCGCGCCTGTCCCGGCCGGCGCTGCTCCTCGCTCCGCTTCCGCGTCGGCCGCGCGGGCCGCCCAGAACGCGCGCACGTCCTCGATGCGGTCGGTCCGGCGCGCGTCGGGCAAGCTGTCGAGCAGCACGCGGCCGTAGCCGCGCGTGCGGATCCTGCGGTCCAGGATCGCGACGATGCCGCGATCGGTGCGCGCGCGGATCAGCCGACCGAAGCCCTGCTTCAAGGTGATCGCGGCCTGCGGCACGCTGTAGGCGATGAACGGGTTGCCGCCGTTCTGCTCGATCGCCGTGCACCGGGCCGCGACGACGGGATCGGTCGGCACGGCGAACGGGAGCTTCTCGATGATCACGAGGCGCAGCGCCTCGCCGGGGACGTCCACCCCTTCCCAGAAGCTCATCGTCGCGACGAGCACCGCGTGCCGCTCTGCGCGGAAGCGGCGCAGCAGCGCGCCCTTCGGCGCGTCCCCCTGCACGAGCAGCGGAGCCTGCCGCCCCGGAGCGATCCCGTCCGCCCGGGCGACCGCCGAGGCGCGCGCGAACCGGACGCGGAGGGCCGCGGCGAGCGCGTTCATCGCGCGGATCGACGTGCAGAGGAGGAACGCGCCGCCGCCCGTGATGCCGATGAGCTCGGCCGCGCGATCGGCGGCGCGCTCGACGAACGCAGCGTCGGTCGCCTCGGGGAGATCGCGCGGCGTGTAGAGCAGCGCGGCGGTCGGGTAGTCGAAGGGCGACGGGACCTCGAGCTCGTCGACAGGGACCGACACGTCCTCGTCGAGGCCCATGCGCGAGCGGAGGAAGCGGAACTTCGCCCCGGCGGAGCCGCTCGTCGTCAGCGTGGCGCTCGTCAGCACCACGGCGCCGATCCGCTCGAAGACGTGCTCGCGCAGCATGTCCCCGAGATCGACCGGCGACGCGCCGAACGAGACGGCGCGGCCGCGCACCTCGACCCACGTGACCTGGTTCGTCGCGGGGTCGACGATGCGCGCCGCGTCGTCCCGCAGCTGCGCGGCGCGGTTGCCGACGAGCTGCACCGCCTCGCTGATCGCGTTCGCGCTCGCGTACGCCGCGAGCGCCTCGAGGTGGTCGTCGAGGCGGTGGTACGCGTCGAGCAGCTCGCCGGACCAGGCGTCCCTGGCGAGCGGGCTCCGGGCCTCGCCGCGATCCCCGCCACCGGCGGCGGCGCCGCCCAGCGAGGCGAGCCGATCGAAGAGCGCGTCCGCGGACTCGCGCACGACGGCCGTGATCGCCGTCCCCTCGCCCCGCCCGAGGATGCGATCGGCGAGGCCCGACGCGATGAAGGCCCGGTCCGCGTCGCGCAGCATCGAGTCGACCCGCGCGCGCGAGACGCGGACGCCGAAGAAGCCCGTCGCGATGTCCTCGAGCTGGTGCGCCTCGTCGAAGATGACCGCATCGTACGGCGGGAGCGCGCCGGCGCCGGCGAAGCCGCGGCGCGCTCCGGCGATCTTCAGCGCGAGGTCCGCGAAGAAGAGGTGGTGGTTGACGACGAGGAGGCGCGCCGCCTCGCTGTCGCGCTTCATCCGCGTGACGAAGCACCGCTCGAAGTGCTCGCACGAGGCGCCGAGGCGCGTCTCGCTGGACGACGCGACCTCTCGCCAGAGCGGATCCCCCTCGGCGAGGTGGGCGAGCTCCGCGACGTCGCCCATCTCGGTCTCCTGCGCCCACGCCTCGATCAGCGGCAGCGAGCGCCCCGCGATCCCGGCGCCCGCGCCGGGGCTCGTCCGGAGCTCGCTGAAGCGCCGCAGGCACAGGTAGTTGCCGAGCCCCTTCACGAGCGCCGCGCGCGGATCCAGCCGGAGGTGCTCGGCCACGAGCGGCAGGTCCTTCGTGTAGATCTGGTCCTCGAGCGCCTTCGTCGCGGTCGAGACGACGACCTTGCGACCGCTCAGGATCGCGGGCACCAGGTAGGCGAGCGTCTTGCCCGTCCCGGTGCCCGCCTCGCAAAGGAGGATGCGGTCCTCCGCGAGCGCCCGCTCGACGGCGCTCGCCATCGCCACCTGCCCCTCTCGGTCCTCGTACCCGTCCAGGCCACGCGCGAACGGGCCAGAGGGCCCGAGCAGGCTCGCGGCTCGATCGAAGGGCATCGCGTACCGCTCAGCGCGGCAGGGCGGTCTTCTCCAGCGAGAGGGCGAACCCCACCTCGCTGACGGCGAGCTCGAGCGACGCCACGCGCTTCTCGAAGTGGACCTCGCACCACGTATCGAGCGTCCGCTCGGCGTCGCCGGGGTCGCGGACGTGGCGGAGGGCGGCCTCGGCCTCGGTGTAGCCATGCGCCACGGCGGACTCGGCCATCCCGCGCGCCCGCTCGAAGAGTTGCTCGTCCGCCGCCCCCGGGAAATCGTTGCGCTGGGCGCGCACGATGAACCCGACCCGCAGCGGCTCGGCGCCCACGACGATCCCCGAGTCCATGAGGAGGTTCTCCCGCACCCGCTCCGCGACCTGCACGGCGTCGCCCCGGGTGCGGTAGACCTCGAATCCGGCCTGGAGCAGGGCCTTCTTTATCTCCGCGGGTGTCGGCATCTTCCGCTGGTTTCCGGCTACCCCCAGCTGTCAGCAGGAACATCCATCGCAAAATTGCGGGTGCCTCGTCAAGCCGACAGCGCCGACCACGTGTGGCGCTCTGGAACGCCGGCGCGCTCGTGTGTGCTCAGGAGCTCGATCGCGGCGACCTCGAGGGGCCGCCTTCCAGGCTCCCCAGGCCGTTAATGCCCTCTCGATCCTCCAGACCATCCAGGAAACACACCCCGACGATCGACCCATCGGGCTCGTCTTGCACCCACATTATCCTACCTGGACGCGGGCTCCTGCCGTCGAGCCAGACCGTTAGTTCCGTACCAGGGTCGAGTGAATTTTCTATCACTACCCTGAGCCCACCGACGCTCACGTTCAGCGTCCAGCCGGCGACGGCGCGCTCGCCGGTCTCCAGGCGTACCCGCTCGCTCAGCTCGCGGCGGGGGCTCCTGCGACGGTTGGCCAGGAGCTCAGGGGGAATCTGGAGGGACGGGGGTGTGAGGGTTCTGCGTCGAATCACGAAAGAAAATTACAAGCACACGCCGTACCCGGGGACAGAAATGTGGGCTCCGGTCGATATTCAGCGTGGACGGGAGAGCTGGGTCCTGCATGGCGCACGAGGACGCGCCCCACCAGCGGTCGCTCAGTGCGCGTCTGCGTGGTCGGGCTGGTGGCCGGAGCCGTCGCTCGGCTCCTCGAAGACGGAGACGGGCTCGAGCAGGGACAGCTGCTCGCGCTTGATGCCTACGCCCTTGTCGGAGAAGAAGAGGTCGTTCTCCTGAAGCCGCGAACGCACACGGGCGATGAACAGGATAGGCATGCCCGCCTGCGTGTAACCGAGCTGCACCAGCGTGCCCTTCGGCCAGTTGCCGCCGTCGAACGCGAGCTCCTTGCGAAGCGTGTAGAACCCTTCGGCGGGGAGGCGCTGCAGGGAGTCCGCCCACGTCGTGCCCCGGAACGCGACCGCAGGACCGTGGAAGTGCCAGCGGTTGTGAACGTTGTGGTCGGGCGTCGTGACCGTCGGCAGACCGTTGTCCGAGTGGTTGTGGAAGGAAACGAGGGTGCCAGCAGGCACCTTGTCCTCGTGTCCGGGGAGCGGCTTTGTCGTCAGGTAGAGGCCGCAATCGGGGAGCTGTGACTTCGAGCTTGCCATGGCATGAGCCCCTAGCCCCGCTCCCGACCGCCGTAAAGACACGCCGTCGACGCCGTGCTATGCCGCGCCAGGCCAAGGCGGGAGGCCGCTCGAAGAGCGAGCGGCGCACGCCCCGGGAGCGAGCCCTTCGTGAACAGACTGAGCCAAATCTTCGGCGCTGCCATCATCATCGCGATCGCCGTCGTCTTCATCGTCCAGTTCCGCCCGAGCACGGGCCCCGTGCAGTCGGCCGGGAGGACCTGTGCCGTCGAGGTCCGAGGCAGCTGCATCTCCTCGACCGACTTCAACGCGTCCAAGAACCTGCTCGCGATGCGGAGCGTCGACGAAAACCGCCTCCGGGCGATGGGTTACCGGCGGCTCACGGCGGAGGGGCTCTACGAGCGGTGGCTCCTCAATGAGGACGCGAAGCGCCTCGGGATCACCGTCTCGGACGACGAGCTCACGAACGAGCTCGTGTCTGGCAGGGTCCATGTCTCGCTCCCGGCAGACAAGATCCGCCAGGTCGGTTACGCCCTCAGCCTCCGGGAAGACCTCACTCGCTACCTGGACGTCCGCAACCGGCAAACGAAGAAATTCGACAACAAGCAGTACGAGAAGCAAATCCGGAACATCACGAAGATGAGCCCCACCGACTTCCGCGATTACCAGCGGAAGGAGCTCATCGCCGCCCGGATGCGCGACCTCATCCGGGCGCGGGTCCGGGTCGGCGAGAATGAGGCGTTCGAGCAGTTCTCGCGCGAGAAATCCACCAGGACGCTCGCCTACGTGCGCTTTGACCGGCGCTTCTACAGCGATCTCATCGTGGACACGTCGGACAAGGCGATCCAGGCCTGGGCCGACACCAACAAGGAAGAGCTCGACAAGGCCTGGGAGGGGCGGAAGGCGCAGTATCAGCCCGAGTGCCGCGTCGCCCGAGAGCTCGTTGTCGAGGTGAAGCCCGAGGAGGCCGAGCAGGGGCCGGAGGCGGGCAAGGCGGCCGCGAAGGCGCGGATCGAGGGCGCGGTCCAGCGCCTCAAGAAGGGCGAGAGCTTCGCCGACGTGGCCCGCACCGCGAGCGACGGGCCGAGCGCGGCGCGCGGCGGCGAGCTCGGATGCGTGGCCAAGGGCCGCCTGAGCAAGCCTGTCGAGGACAAGCTCTTCGAGATGAAGGCGGGCGACGTGTCGGACCTCATCGAGACCGAGGACGGCTTCCACGTGATCAAGCTCGAGCAGATCGCGAAGGACGCCGAGGCCGAGAAGATCGGCCGGCAGGAGGCGGCGCGCGACCTCTACATCGCCCACGAGTCGGAGCGGCTCGCGGCCGAGGCCGCGAAGCAGGTGCTCGCCGCCGCCGCGGGCGGCAAGTCGCTGGAGGACGCGCTCGCCGCGTACATGGCCCAGCTCACGCCGGCGAAGCCGAAGGAGAAAGCGAGCGAGAAGGCGGGCGCCGCGGCGCCGGGCGCGAAGGCGGGCGGCGAGCCCGCCGCGGCGAAGCAGGACGGGAACAAGGAGGCGGGCGCGAAGGAGGGTGGCCAGGCCGAGGCCGGGGATGCGCGGGCCCCCTACACGATCGCGAACCACCCGAACCGGCCCACCGTCGAGACCAGCCTGCCGTTCAACGTCTCCGGCTCGCCCATCGCGGACGCGAAGGACAGCACCGAGGCCGCGCGCATCGCCTTCCAGCTCGACAAGCCGGGCGATCTGCCCAAGGACGTCGTGGCGCTGGCGAACGGTTATGCCGTGATCCAGCTGAAGGAGAAGACCTCCGCGAGCCAGGAGCAGTGGGACAAGGACCGCGAGTTCTACACGTCGGCCATGCGCGCCGCGAAGCAGAACGACGCGCTCATCGGGTACGTGCGCCGGCTGAAGTCGACGATCGGCAGCGAGGTGAAGTACGACCAGAACCTCCTGAAGGAGTCCAAGCCTGCCGAGGATGGCTCCGGCGAGCCGCCGCTGCCGCTCGAAGACGAGGGGGAATGACGTCGCTCCCGCTGCGTGACGCGCGCGACGTCGTCCTCCCGAACGGCCTCAAGGTCGTCCTCGTCCCGCAACCGCACGTCCACCGGGCGGTCGCCTCGCTGTACCTGCGCGTCGGCTCACGGTTCGAGAGCCAGCAGAACAACGGAATCTCGCACTTCCTGGAGCACATGGTGTTCCGGGGGACGTCGACGCTGCCGTCCGCGCACGCGCAGGCGCTCGCCTTCGAGCGCCTCGGAGGGACGCTCTACGCGGCGACCCACGTCGACCACGGCGTGATGAGCATCTCCGTGCCGCCGACGAACCTGGAGCCGGTGCTCGCCCTGCTCGGCGAGGTGACCACGTCGCCCCGCTTCACCGCGATCGAGGTCGAGCGCGGCATCGTGCGCGAGGAGATCCTCGAGGACCTCGACGACGAGGGGCGCGACATCGACGCGGACAACAACGCGCGCGCGCTCATGTACGAGCGGCACCCGCTCGGGTTCACCATCACGGGCGACATCGCGGCGCTCGATCGGTTCGACGAGCCGATGCTGCGCGCCCACCACGCCCGGCACTACACGACGGCGAACGCGGTGCTCTGCCTGGCGGGTCGGCTCGATCCCGAGGCGTGCGCGCGGGCCGCCGAGCGGCACTTCGGCGCCATGCCGCGCGGCGAGCAGGTGCCCGCCGCGCCGCCGCCCAACGGGCAGAAGAAGCCGAGGTTCCGCTTCATCGAGAACCAGTCGAGCCAGACCGATCTGCGGATCGCGTTCCGGGGCGTGAGCGAGCGCGATCCGCGCGAGCCCGCCGTGGAGATGCTGCTCCGCGTCCTCGACGACGGCATGTCGACGCGGCTGTACGAGCGGATCTGCGATCGGCTGGGCCTCTGCTACGACGTGTCGGGGATGTTCGAGGCCTACGAGGACGACGGGGTCGTCGACATCGCCGCGGGCGTCCAGCACGACCGCGCGACCGTGGTGGTCCGGGAGATCTTCGCGTTGCTCCGCGAGCTCGCCGAGGTCGGCCCGCGCGAGGACGAGCTCGCCAAGGCGCGGGACCGCCACCTCTGGTCGGTGGAGGCGATGCTCGACGACGTCGAGGCGACCGCCGGCTTCCATGGGCTGGCCGCGCTCGCCGACATCACGCGCACCCCGGAGGCGCGGCACGAGGAGCTCGCGCGCGTCAGCGTCGCCGACGTGCGCGACGCCGCGCGCGCGCTGTTCAGGCCGGAGCGCCTGACCGTGGTGGCCGTGGGCCTGCTCCGCTCCTCGGAAGAGGCGAAGCTGGAGAAGGCCGTCCGCTCGTTCGGTTGACCCAGCGCGAGCCAAGAGCCGCGACGCACCACGACAGCAGCGATCGCCGAGGAAGCGGAGGGAGCCCCGGTAAGGGGACGGCCGCTGAAGGGCGCCCCCGTGCGCATGGCTGGCCCCTGCTACTCGCTGCACGGGATCCTACCCCGGCGCGCGAGCCGTGGTGTCCGGGCATACGTGTCAGCGGGGCTTTCGAGGGGAACCGAGCGCGTTCAGAGCCTTGAATAAACTATTTGCATCTATGCGCATCAACACATATGTATGAGGCATGGTCTCGGTCGTGGAGACGCCGGCTCAACCGGAGGAGGCGGTCGCGCGGTGCGAGCTGTACCGGCTGCTGGCGGATCCGGTGCGGGTGCGGCTCCTCGGCCTGGCCGCGGCGGAGGAGCTCGCCGTCGGAGAGCTGGCCGAGCTGCTCCGCGAGGGTCAGCCGAAGATCTCCCGCCACGCGGCCGCGCTCCGCGAGGCGGGGATCCTGCTCGCCCGGCGCCAGGGGACGTGGACGCTGCTTCGCCTGGACCCGCGCGCGACGACCGATCCCGTGGTCGACGACGCCGTGCGCGCGGGCCAGCGCGCGTGCGCGGCGGACGGGACGCTCGCGCGCATCGAGGAGGTGCTGGCCGCGCGCGACGCCGAGACGCGCGAGTTCTTCGCGCGCGGCGGGCGGCCGTTGCGCCCGGGGCCGCCGTCCGAGCTCGCCGCCTACCTCGCGGCGCTCGCGCCGCTCCTGCCCCACAGGCGGCTGGCGGTCGACGCGGGCACCGGCGACGGGGCGCTCCTCGAGGTGTTATCGCCCGTCTTCGATCGCGTCGTCGCGCTCGATCGCGCGAGCGCCCAGCTGCAGCTCGCCGGGGAGCGCCTGCGGAGGCGCAGCCTCGAGAACGTCGAGCTGGTGTGCGGCGAGATCGACGGGCCCGAGGTGATCCAGGCCGTGGCGCGCGCGCTCGGCGGCGATCCTCCGGAGGCCGACCAGGCCCTCTCCGGGGGCGCCGACGTGGTCTTCGCGGCGCGCGTGCTGCACCACGCGCCTCAGCCGGCGAAGGCGATGCGCGCGCTCGTCGAGCTCGCGCGCCCGGCCGCGCCCGGCCGCGGCGACGGCGCGAACGCCCGCGGTGGCGCGGTGTGCGTGCTCGATTACGAGGCGCACCATGATCAGGCCCTTCGAGAGCAGGAGGCGGACATCTGGCTCGGCTTCTCGCCGGGCGACCTCCGGGGTCTCGCCGAGGAGGCCGGGCTCTCCAGTGTCGAGCTCCGGCGGCTGCCGTCCGCATGGCAGGGCGAAGGCCCGGATCGACACCTGGTTTGGCAGCTGCTCGTCGGCTGGCGCGGCGCGCGCACAAGCGCATTCACGGAAAAGGCAAAGGGACACCATGACTGCTGAGAAGAAGCTCTCCTACAAGGTCGCCGACATCACGCTCGCGGACTGGGGTCGCAAGGAGATCCGCATCGCCGAGAAGGAGATGCCCGGGCTGATGGCGCTGAGGGCGGAGTACGGCTCGACGCAGCCGCTCAAGGGCGCGCGCGTCGCCGGCTGCCTCCACATGACGATCCAGACGGCGGTGCTGATCGAGACGCTGGTGGCCCTCGGCGCGGAGGTCACGTGGACGAGCTGCAACATCTACTCGACGCAGGACCACGCGGCGGCGGCGATCGCGGCGGCCGGCATCCCGGTCTTCGCGTGGAAGGGCGAGACCCTCGAGGAGTACGACTGGTGCATCGAGCAGCAGCTCTACGCCTTCAAGGGCGGCAAGGGGCCCAACATGATCCTCGATGACGGCGGCGATCTCACGATCGTCGCCCACGAGAAGCACCCGGAGCTCTTCACGGGCGCCGATCCCATCCGCGGGCTCTCCGAGGAGACGACGACCGGCGTGCACCGGCTCTACGAGATGCACCGCGCGGGCAAGCTGAAGGTGCCCGCGATCAACGTCAACGACTCGGTGACCAAGAGCAAGTTCGACAACCTCTACGGTTGCCGCGAGTCGCTGGGCGACGGGATCAAGCGGGCCACCGACGTGATGTTCGCCGGCAAGGTCGCCGTCGTGTGCGGCTACGGCGACGTCGGCAAGGGGTGCGCGCAGTCGCTGCGCGGCCTGGGGGCGCGCGTGATCATCACCGAGATCGACCCGATCTGCGCGCTGCAGGCGGCGATGGAGGGCTACGAGGTGAAGCGCCTCGAGACCGTCGCCCCGATCGCCGACATCTTCGTGACGGCGACGGGCTGCGAGGACGTCGTCCGGGCGGAGCACATGATCGCGATGAAGGACGAGGCGATCCTCTGCAACATCGGGCACTTCGACTCCGAGATCCAGATCGCGTGGCTCGAGAAGAACCCCGAGATCAAGGAGGAGAACATCAAGCCGCAGGTCGACCACTTCATCTTCCCGGACGGCAAGCGGCTGATCGTCCTCGCGCGCGGCCGGCTCGTGAACCTCGGTTGCGCCACCGGCCACCCGTCGTTCGTGATGTCGACCTCGTTCTCCAACCAGGTCCTCGCGCAGATCGCCCTGTGGACCGAGAAGCACACGATCGGCGTCCACCTGCTGCCGAAGAAGCTCGACGAGAAGGTCGCGGCGCTGCACCTGCCGAAGCTCGGGGTCGAGCTGACCCAGCTCACGACGGAGCAGGCGAAGTACCTGGGCGTCCCCGCCGAGGGCCCCTTCAAGGCCGAGAACTACCGCTACTGAGCGGCGGGCTTTCGGCGCCTCCGCCGCTGGGGTAGGCGGCCGATTGATGGATCCTCGCCACAGCAAGGACGAAGCCCAGCGCACCCTCGACACCTACGCCTCGATCTGGGGCGAGGATCTCGCCCTCCGCGTCTACACCTCCCGCCTCCTCGGCGCCGATCCGTCGCTCGTCCTGCACGGCGGCGGGAACACGAGCGTCAAGAGCACGGCCGTCGACCTGCTCGGCGATCGCGTCGAGGTGCTCTTCATCAAGGGCAGCGGGTGGGACCTCGCGACCATCGAGCCGCGCGGCTTCCCGGCGTGCCGCCTCGCGCCGCTCCAGCGCGCGTGCGCGCTCGAGGCGATGACCGACGAGCAGATGGTCGCGCTCCTGCGCGGCCAGATGCTGGATCCGGCGAGCCCGACGCCGTCGGTCGAGGCGCTGCTGCACGCGATCATCCCCGCGAAGTTCGTCGATCACACGCACGCGGACGCGGTGCTCGCGGTCATCGATCAGCCCGGCTCGGCCGAGGTCGTCCAGGCGATCTACGGGGACGGCGCGCTCTTCGTGCCGTACGTGATGCCAGGCTTCGCGCTCGCCCGCCGCGTCGCGGAGCTCGTCCGGGAGCGCCTCGCGCAAGGGGCGCTCCCGTCGCTGATGATCCTCGACAAGCACGGCGTCTTCACGTGGGGAGACACCGCCGAGGAGAGCTACGCGCGCATGATCGACGCCGTGACGCGCGCCGAGCACTACATCGCCGAGCGCAGCGTGGTCGTCTCGCACCCCACGGTCGCGGCGGATCCGGACCTCCGGGCCGCCATCGGGCCGGTCGTCCGCGGAGCGCTCGCCCGCGCGTCGGGGCGCCCCTGGGTCTGCACGCTCCGCACCGGCCTGGAGCTGCTCGCGTTCTGCGCGCGCGACGATCTGGCCAGGGTCTCGCAGATCGGCTGCGCCACGCCGGATCACGTCATCCGCACCAAGGCGCGGCCGCTCGTCATCGACGCCCACGCCACCACCGACGTGGCGCGGTTCCGTGCGACCGTCGAGCAGGCCATCGCGAGGTACGTGGCCGAGTACCACGAGTACTTCCGCCGCTCCTGCGCGGCGCGGGGCGTCGTCCGCGATGAGCTCGATCCGTTCCCGCGGGTGCTGCTGTTCCCCGGCGCGGGCGCGCTGTGCGTGGGCGGCTCCCGCGCCGAGGCGGAGATCGTCGCAGACGTCTACGCTCATACCGTCTCCGTGATCGAGGCCGCCGAGGCGCTCGGCGGGTACCAGCCGGTCCCGGAGCTCGACCTGTTCGACATGGAGTACTGGAGCCTCGAGCAGGCGAAGCTGAAGCTCGGGGCGGGCCAGAGGGGCCCGCTCGATCGGCGGATCGCGCTGATCACGGGCGCCGCCTCGGGGATCGGCCACGCGACCGCGGCGACGTTCCTCGCCGCGGGGGCGCACGTGGTGCTGGCCGATCGCGACGAGGAGTCGCTCGAGAAGGCAGCCGCCGAGCTCGGGGGCCGCTACCGCGGCCGCTGCATGAAGGTCGCCTGCGACGTGCGCAGCGAGGCCAGCGTGCACCGCGCGTTCGCGCAGAGCGCCGCGCACTTCGGCGGCGTCGATGTCGTCGTCTCGAACGCCGGCCGCGCGTTCTCGGGCTCCCTCCACACGTCCGAGGGGCACGAGGCGCTGTGCGCCTCGCTCGAGCTGAACCTGCTCGGCCACCAGAACGTCGCCCGCGCGGCGGCGCGGGTTCTGCTCGCGCAGGGATCAGGCGGCGCGATCCTGTTCAACGCCTCGAAGAGCGCGTTCAACCAGGGGCCCGACTTCGGCCCCTACGGCGTCGCCAAGGCGGCGCTCGTCTCGCTCATGCGCCAGTACGCCGTGGACCTCGGACCTCAGGGCATCCGGGCCAACGCCGTGAACGCCGACCGGATCCGCACCGCGCTCTTCGGCGCCGGCTTGCTGGAGGCGCGCGCCCGCGCCCGCAACGTCTCGGTCGACGATTACTTCCGCGACAACCTGCTCCGGCGCGAGACCACCGCGGCCGACGTGGCGCAGGCGTTCCTCTACCTCGCGACGGCCGAGGCCACGACGGGCTGCGTCGTGACCGTCGACGGCGGGAACGCCGCCGCTTTCCCCCGCTGAGCCGGTCGGCTCAGAGCCCTACGCGTTCGCGCCGCCGCCGCCCTCGCCGAGCGCGGCCCCGTCGAGGGGCTTATGGGCGTCGAGCCGGATCTTCTTCCAGTCCCCCGAGCGGAACTTCCACACCATGGTCGCGGCGAGGAGGACCACGTAGGCGACGCCGGCGCCCCAGATGCCCATCAGGCCGAAGCCGAGCGTGATGCCGAGCAGCCACGCCAGCGGGACGAGGCAGGTGAAGTGCAGGATGAGCTCCACGACCATCACGAACAGCGTGTTGCCCGCGCCGAAGAGCGCCTGCGTCAGGATCATGCCGACCGCGACGAGCGGCGTGCAGATGCCCATGACCTGCAGCGGCCGGAGCGCCGCGGCCTGGACGAGCTCGCTGCTGCTGGCGAACGCGAGGATCTGCCGCGCGAAGATCGCCTCGAGCAGGCCGACGACCCCGAAGATCGCGAGCCCCAGCCGGACGCTTGTCCAGCCGAAGCGCGCGGCCTTGTCGCCGTCCTTCTCGCCGAGCGACTGCGCGACCAGCGTCGCCGTCGACGTGCCGAAGGCGAGGCAGGCGGTGAACGTGAGCTTCAGGATCCCGACGATCACCGTGGTGGCGGCGCCGTACACCGGCTCGGCGCGGCCGCCGGGACAGAGGGGC
Organism: Sorangium sp. So ce693; assembly: GCF_051521375.1. Classification (NCBI taxonomy): domain Bacteria; kingdom Pseudomonadati; phylum Myxococcota; order Polyangiales; family Polyangiaceae; genus Sorangium; species Sorangium sp. So ce693. Next base: position 4,476,495 of record NZ_CP150347.1, on the reverse strand, counting down.
GAGACAACGCCCGCCGGCGCGACCTGGTCGAGCTTGCTGGCGATCGCGTAGAAGAGCGCGAAGCCCGTCATGATCGCGACGGTGGCGACGGCGCTCGGGATCGACAGCCTGAGGATGGACCAGACGAGCGGGGCCGAGAGCTTGCTCGTGGCGAACGGGCGGTAGCGGCGCCGGTACGCCGGCAGGAGCGCGTACGCGAGCATGATCGCGAGGCCGACGTAGGTCGAGATGAAGCCGGCCATGCCCGCGCCGGCGATGCCGTACTTCGGGATGCCGAGCGAGGCGTTGCCGAAGATGAGCAGGAGGCAGAGCACGATGTTCAGCCCGTTCATCGCGAGGGCCGAGACCAGGTGGATGTGCGTCTTGCCGATCCCGTCGAAGAACGCCTTCAGCGCGAACGTCGCCGCCATCGACGTCACGCCGAGCAGGCGCCAGCCGAGGTAGTCGAGCGCCGCCTGCCGCGCGTCCGGCACCTTGATGATGACGGACAGGATGTACGGCATCGTCAGGTACCCGATCGCGGAGAACACGACGCCGGCGACGATCGCGAAGAACAGGGCGTTCGCTAGGACCGCGCCAGCGTCCTCGGGGCGATTCTCGGCGAAGCGGCGCGCCGTGAACGCCTGCGTGCCGACCGAGATCGCGCTGAGCGAGCCGCCGAACAGCCACAGGACGATCAGCGACGGCAGGAGCGCCGCGTGCGCGTTCGAGGACTCGGGGCACGGCAGGTGCGCGAAGAAGACGATGTCGACCTCGTTGACGATGCTCTGGGTGAGCATCGCCGCCACGGTCGGCAGCGCGAGCCGCAGGATCGCGCGATGGGGTGGCCCCGACGTAACGGCGTTCGAACCCGGCGCGGACAGGGCGATCTGAGCCATCGCAGGCTGCGCGGTATACAACGCCGCAGCCCACGCGCGAGCGAAATGCGCCGCGCGACGCGGGGCTACTCCGCTTTCGCGACCCGGGACCGCCGCTTGTGACGGCGCCGCTTCGCTTCGCCGCGATCCTCGTGCGCGTCTTTCGCCGCCGTGTCAGCCTCGCCACGCGCGGGTGTCGGCGCGGCCGACTCGCGCGCCGCGGACGAGGACGATCGCTCGCGCGCCTTCTGCTCGCGCTTCGCGACCTCGCGGGAGGCGCGATCCGCCGCGCCGCGCGCCGCAGGTTTGGCGGCCTTGGACGCCGGTGCGCGCGCGGCCGTCGCCGAGGCGCGCCGGGCGGGCTCGTCCCTCGCCGGTGGCTTCGCCGCGTCGCTCTTCGCGATGGCGGCCTGCGCATGCGGCACCACCGCCGCGGGCAGCGCGGCTCCCTCTCGGGGCGCGGCGGCATCAGCTCCGGCGGCGGACACAGCGGCGAGGGTCGAAGGCGTGGCGCTCCCCTGCCCTGCCGCGCCAGGCCCTGGCGCGCTGGCCGCTGCGAGAGCTGCCGCGGCGGACGCCGGCGCGTAGGAAGCTGCCGCGAGCGACGGCGCATCCGCGGCTGCCGCCGGCGCATCCGCAGCGACTGCCGGCGCATCCGCAGCGACTGCCGGCGCCTCCGCAGCGATTGCCGGCGCGCCGGGCGCAGCGGGCTGCGCCTCGTCGCCCGACGCCGCGGTCGCCTCGCCCGCGGCGCCGACGAGCGCAGCGACCGCGGGGACGCTGGCCACCAGCTCGCGCCCCTTGCCGACGACCAGCACGCCCGCGAGCGTCATCGCGGCGGCCACCGCGGCGAACCCCAGCGCGCGGCGGCGGGTGCGCGCGCGCGCGGGCTGCCCCAGCGCATCCAGGATGGCCTTTCGCATCTCGGCGGCGCTCTGGAAGCGGACGCTCGGATGACGGGCCAGCGCGCGCATCACCAGATCGTCGACGAAGGTCGGGATCTGCCGGGCCGGCGCGCGCTCGCGGAGGCGCTCGGGGCTGCCCTTGATCTTCGCGTCGATCAGCGCGACGAGGCTGTGCTCGACGAACGGCAGGCGCCCCGTGAGCATCTCGTAGAGGACGCAGCCGAGCGCGTAGAGATCGGCGCGGCCGTCGATGCGCCCCGACGCGGCCTGCTCGGGGGCCATGTACTCGGGCGTCCCGACGATCGCGACCGCGGCCCGGGCCGGCCCTTCGCCGGCGCCCGTCTCGTCCGCGACGCCGTCGGCCTCGCCGCGATCCTCGGAGAGGCGCTTCGCGAGCCCGAAATCGAGCAGCTTCAGGCCGGCGTCCGCGAGGGAGAGCGCCCCCTCGGCGGCGCGCGGGCGCGTCATGAACAGGTTCTCGGGCTTGATGTCCCTGTGAACGAGCCCCTCGGCGTGCGCGAGCTCGAGCGCGCTCAGCACCTTGGCGGCCATCGCGAGCGCGTCCCTCCAGTCGATCGCGCCGCCGCGGACGAGCAGGGCGTCGAGCGTCTCGCCCTCCAGGAGATCCATGGCGCAGAACAGCCGGCCATCCGCGGCCATGCCGAAATCGTGGACCTTCACGAGGTGCTCGTGGGAGAGGCGCGAGAGGACGCGCGCCTCGCGCCGGAAGCGGCTCGCGACCACGTCGGTCGCCGAGTGCTCCGCGGAGACGACCTTGAGCGCCACGCGGCGCCCCAGATCGACGTGCTCCGCCTCGTGGACGGTGCTGCTCGCGCCCGTCCCGATCTCGCGCAGCAGCCGGTAGCGCGTCCCGGGCAGCGTGCCGTCGTCCACGCGCTCGGCGGAGGCCATGGCCTCCGCGCGCGGGCTCACCGGCGTCACGGCCGTGGCGCGGTGGGCCTTGGCGGCGGCGACGAGGGCCGCGAACTCGCTGCGCGAGCGCCCCGGCTCGCCGGGGAACAGGCGCTGCATCAGGTGCGCGGCCCGCGCGCGCACGCCGCGTTCGCCGCCGGGCAGGGCGACCGCCGCCCCGAGGAGCGCGGCGAGGTCGCGCGCGGCGGCGCGGCTCGACGGGTAGCGGGCGTCGCGGTCGAAGGCCGTGAGCCGCCCGATGGCGGCGTCGAGCGCCGATGGAGCCCCGAGCGACAGCGCGATCGGCGGCGGGTCGTTCTGGTTGCGCGCGACCGCGGCCATGTGCGCCTGCGCGTCGCCCTGCAGGAACCGGCGCCCCGCGCACAGCTCCCAGAGCATGATCCCGAGCGCATAGAGATCGACCCGCGCGTCGCCCGGATCTCCGTTGGCGACCTCCGGCGCGACGTAGCCCGGCTTCGCGAAGACGACGCCCGCGACCGTGTGGCAGCGGCGGTTCTGCCCGCGGGCGGTGCCGAAGTCGATGATCTTCACGTCGCCGGCGAAGCCGAGCATCACGTTCTGCGGCGACAGATCGCGGTGGACGATGGCGAGCGCGGCGCCCGACGGGTCCCTGCGCTCGTGCACGTGGGCGAGCGCCTCCGCGATCATCGTCGCGATCGCGACCGCCTCCGCCCAGTCGAAGCGGTGCCCGAGCTGCACCGCGCGGGCGCGGACCTCGCCGAGGCTCCGGCCCTCGACGTGCTCGACCACCGCGTACGGCTCCCCCGTCGCCGGGTCGACGTCCGCCTCGATGACCTGCGCGACGCCGGAGTGCTGGAGCTGCGCCTGCACCCGCGCTTCGTCGAGGAAGCGGGCGATGTAGCTCGGATCGGACGCGTGCTCGCGGCGGATGATCTTCACGACGACGGGGCGCTCGGCCCCTTCCAGCCCGGTCGTGGAGGCGAGGAACACCTCCCCCATGCCTCCGCGGGCGATGCGCCGCAGGAGCACGTAACGACCGAGCGGCCGGGGAACATCGTCCGCAGCGAAGCCGCTCTTGTTGGGCTCATGCGAGGGCGGAGGAACCGGGCGAGGCACGGTCGCGGAGGAGTTCGCCATGAAGCGAACCTACCGGATGTAGGACAAGGTGGGCCAAGTTCGCGCGGATCGCCGCACAACCCTGAAACCGGCCGTGCTCCTGCTGGCGCGGGCTGCTCGAACCACCGGTTCGACACAGGGGCTCTCCAACTTATCCACAGGGTTATCCACACCCTGTCGACAAGTGGCGTCCTCCGGGCGGTACCCTGGAGAAGCGTCGGGCTCCGTCCAGGAAGGCCCGGAGTGCCGCGTTCCCTCGGGGATCCGGGCCATTGCTCTCCCTGCACGCCTCGGCTAATCCTTGCGAGGGATGTCGCGACACGCTGTCCAGCGCCTGATGACCGTGCTGACGTTCGCGTTGGCGCTGGTCCTGCCGCTGAAAGCGCGCGCTGCGATCATCCCGGTGTGCGAGGACGACCGGATGACGATCGTCGCCCCGCCGGACGAGCCGTCGTGCACCGTCTTGACCAGCGTCGACGATGCGACGGGCGAGACGAGGGACGCGCCCATCTGTGATCCCCGCGGAGCCTCCGCGGTCGCTCCGCCCCGCACCCTCCCGATCACCGACGCGCGGATCGACGCGGCGCCAGGCTGCGCCGGGCTCGATGGCGGGCCGATGGTGGGGCCGAACTCGCGACATCCAGGTCCTGTGAGCGAGCTCGCCAGCGCTCCGCACCAGGCGCTGCTCCTTCCGGAGCTCGTCCTCCCTCCCCCGTGCGCGCCCGTCTCGCTCTTCTCGTTCGGGGCGGTCTCGGGAGGACCGCGTCCCGGCGTCGCGCAGGGCGTCTACCACCCGCCTCGATGAGGCGAGCTCGCCGGCAGCCCGCACGCGATCGCGCCGCTCGGTCTCTCGGAGACCGCTCCAGGCGCGAGGGCGGTGCTGCCGCGAGATCCGGAGCGCTTGCCGGTCTGACCCGAGCCTCCTAGGCGCCGGTCCGGTCCCACGTCGCGCAGGCTCGCCCTCTCGAGGGCGACGTGCCAGCCGCGCGCGAGGCCGGGCGCAGGCGCCGGCGTGAGGGGTCGAGAGCGGCTCTGGCGCTCCGCCGGGGGCTGCGCTGCGGGCACGCGGCGGCGGCTCCCTTGGCCCGGGGTGGCGCGCCGCCCCGGGAGCTCACGATTGGCGATCTTGTCGCGGGCGCTGCACCCGGTGCCGCACCCGCGTTGAAGGAGGGGCCCGCCTGGCGGAGCCCCACCCACGTTGAGAGAGGAAACATCATGAACAAGGGAACAGCCATCGTCGGCTTTCTTCTCTGCTTCATCGCAGGGATGGGGCTGATGTGGAGCATCGATCGGAGCGCCGGCTCGCGCGGCCATGAGATCTCGGCCGCCGTCGAAGACGGTCAGCCGTGGACCGACGAAGACGCGGCGATCCCGGTGTCGTCGAAGGACCCCCTGTGGGGCACGCGGGCGGCGCCGGTGACGATGGTCGTCTTCAGCGACTTCGAGTGTCCGTTCTGCAGCAAGGTCGAGACGACGATCAGCCAGCTCAAGGACAAGTACGGCCCCGAGAAGCTGCGCATCATCTGGAAGAACAACCCGCTCCCCTTCCACAAGAACGCGCGCCCGGCGGCGCTCGCGGCCGAGACCGTGTTCCGCCTCGGCGGCTCGAAGGCGTTCTGGAAGTTCCACGAGCTCGCCTTCCAGAACCAGAAGAGCCTCTCGCCCGAGAGCTTCGAGAAGTGGGCCGGCGACGCCGGCGTCGACAGGGCGAAGTTCAAGGCGGCGTTCGATCGGCAGGAGTACATGGCCAAGATCGACGCCGACATGGCGGTCGGCAAGACCTCGGGCGTCACCGGCACGCCCGCGTCGATCATCAACGGCGTGTTCCTGAGCGGCGCTCAGCCGATCGACAAGTTCACGTCCGTCATCGACGAGCAGCTCAAGGCCGCGCAGGCGGCGGTCGCCTCCGGGACGAAGCCCGACAAGGTGTACGCCAAGCTCGCCGCGGAGAACAAGGCGAAGGCGCCGCCCCAGAAGGACCGCGAGCGCCCGCAGGAGGACGACAAGACCGTCTGGAAGGTGCCCGTCGGCGAGGCGCCGGCGAAGGGTCCGGCCACCGCGCTGGTCACCATCGTCGAGTGGTCCGACTTCCAGTGCCCCTTCTGCAGCAAGGTCGTCCCGACGATCGACGAGATCGTCAAGACCTACGGGGACAAGGTCCGGTTCGTCTGGAAGAACAACCCGCTCCCGTTCCACCAGCGCGCGGAGCCCGCGGCTGAGCTCGCCATGGAGGCCCGCGCGCAGAAGGGCGACAAGGGCTTCTGGGACGCGTACGACCTGCTCTGGAAGAACCAGCAGAAGCTCAACGACGAGGACCTGCTCGGCTACGCCAAGGAGCTCGGGCTCGACGTCGAGAAGGTGAAGGCCGCGATCGCCACCAAGAAGCACGGCGCGTCCATCGCCGCCGATCAGGAGCTCGCGGACGACCTGCAGGCGTCCGGGACCCCGCACTTCTTCATCAACGGCCGCCGGCTCGTCGGCGCGCAGCCGATCGACAAGTTCAAGGCGATCATCGACGAGGAGCTGAAGAAGTCCGAGGCGCTGCTCGCCAAGGGCGTCGCCGCGAAGGACCTCTACGCCGAGATCATCAAGGACGGCAAGGAGCCGCCGCCGCCCGAGCGCAAGGAGGTCTCCGCGCCGCCGCCGAACAGCCCGTGGAAGGGCGGCGAGAAGGCCAAGGTCGTGATGCAGGTCTTCTCGGACTTCGAGTGCCCGTTCTGCAAGCGCGTCGAGGACACGGTCTCCCAGATCTCGAAGACCTACGGCGACAAGCTGAAGATCGTGTGGCGCCACCGGCCGCTGCCGATGCACAAGAACGCGCCGCTCGCGTCCGAGGCCGCGCAGGAGGCGTACGCGCAGAAGGGCAACGCCGGGTTCTGGGCGTACCACGAGGAGCTCTTCAAGAACCAGGGGCAGCCGGACGGCCTCGCGCGCGCCTCGCTCGAGAAGTACGCCGAGGAGCAGGGCCTCGACCTGACGAAGTTCAAGAAGGCGCTCGACGCGAACACCCACAAGGCGTTCGTGGACTCCGAGAGCGCCGTCGCGGACAAGGCGGGCATCAGCGGGACGCCGGCGTTCGTCGTGAACGGCTACTTCATCAGCGGCGCCCAGCCGTTCTCGAAGTTCAAGAAGCTCATCGACAAGGCCATGAAGGAGGCCGGCGAGACCGCGCCCGCCGGGCTGCCCGTCAAGAAGCCGGCGCCCGCCGCGCAGCCGGCCGCCGCCCCCGCCACCCCGAAGTGAACCGCCGCCGCGCGGTTCGCTCTCTCCCTTCCCCTTCCCTTCCCTGAAGCCCACCCGACGGGCGGCTCCCGCTGAGCGGTTGAGCCGCCCGCCTCCCTGCAGCCTTAGCCGGTGGTGCGGAACCGCGAGCGCCCCTCGGAGATCCACCACGCGCGGTAGCGCTCCTGGGCGGCCTCCCGCTCCTGCCGCGGCAGGTCCTCGTAGTAGCCGAAGTACTCCTTGGTGATGCCCTTCAGCTCGTCGATCGCCGCGCGGCGGATGGCAGGCTTCTCGTGCGTGAGCGCGTCGATGATCCACTCGATACGATGGCGCTCGCCGTTCCTCGACCACCATGACAGCCACCTGCGCGCGTCTCGGCCGAGATCGTCCCGCGTGATGACGATCAGCGCCCGCGCCGCCGCCTCGACGATCGCCTCGTGAGGATCGGTGAGCGCGCTGATGAGCGCCGGCACGCTGGCTCCGGAGCGGATCTCGGTCATCGTCTCGATGGCCGCGAGCCGTCGCGCGGACGATTCCTCGCGATCGCGCGCGATGTGATCGAGCCCCTGCAGGATCGGGCCGCCCGCAGGCGGCGCCGCGATCAGCGAGGCGGCCGACTGGATCGCGATCCGCCGCACGGCGATGCTGTCGTCGAAGAGCCGTGGGAGCAGCGCGTTGGCGGCCTCCGGGTACGGCAGCTCGCCGAGCACGTGCGTGGCCCACAGGCGCACCTCGGGATCGGGCGAGGCGCTCCGCACGGTCATGAAGGGGAGCGCCGGCCGCCGCATCGCGACGATGAGCTCGAGCAGCGGCCCGCACTGGGAGGCAGGGGGCGTGGTGGCGACGATCGCGGCGCCCTCCGGTCCGGCCAGCTGCTCACGGAAGCGCTGACGGTCGACCCGGAGCGGACCGGGAAACCGCGCGGCGACGATCGAGATCGCCGTGTCGCCGTTCCGCACGAGCTCGGCGAACGCCCTCGCGCCGGACTCGCCGCCCGCGAGGACGTGTTGAAGGAGCGAGCTGTACTCCGCGCGCAGGTCGCCGGCCGGCGACTGCGAGACCGCGGCGCGGCGCTCGGACGGGGGCCTCGCGTACGACGTGGCGGTCTCGACGGCGACAGGCGTGCGGCGGCGCCACGAGGGGCGCCCCGCTGCCGGCGCCGGTCCGAGCTCCCGGTGCTCCTCTGCGCCCGGCGTGATCGAGCTGTCGAGCATCCACGGAGGCCGTGAGTACCGCTTCGTCCGCGCCTCTTCCGGCTCGCCGAGATCGAGGTCCTCCGACGCCGAGGGGACCGGCGCCGCGGGGATCTCGAGGTCGGGGATCTCGTCGATGATCGCCGGCGCGGACGACGTTGCGGCGCGCGACGCAGGCAGCGGCGTGACCGCCGGCATCATCGGCGCTGTGACCGCCGGCATCATCGGCGGCGTGATCGCCGGCATCATCGGCGCCGTGACGGCCGTGCCCGACACGACGTCCGCGTCCACCTCGAGGCCCGACCGGAACTGCGGCTCGGAGCCGAGGCGTTGTGCGTGCAGCGTCGGGGCCGGCGGGATGGTCGAGCTGAAGGCCATCGCGTGCGCGACACCTTCTTCCGGCGGCACGGACTCGGCCTCCACGCCGGTGCCGCGAAGGCCGAAGGCACGCGCGACGGCATCGATCCCCGAAGCGCCGTCCTCCGTCGTCCAGCCGCCCTGCGGCCGCACGGCTCGCGGCGCGACGTCCGAGGGGTCGGCGGGCGGGGGTTCTCCCGCGTCGCGATCTGCATCCGCCGCGGGCAGCTGCGCTCCTGCGGCGGCGACGTGCGAGCCGTGCGCGTCCGACCGGACCATGCTGCTCAGCTCCATGAGCGCGGCGCGGGTGCGCAGGGACAGCGGTCCCTCGATGGCCTGCTCGCCCAGCGGCGCAGCAGCGTCCTCTGGAGGCGCAGCAGCGCCCTCCGAAGGTCCGGCGGCGGCGCCCTCCGGAGGCGCAGGTGCGGGATGCAGCGGCGCGGGCGCCTTCTGCGGAGGCGTGGCGGCATCGTGGGGCGCCGGGCCGTCGCTTTGCTGGGCACCACCGCTGCGGTTCAGCTTCTTCCGCAGGATGAGCCGCTCCAGCACCGTCGCCGCGATGCCGGCGAGCGCGATGAGGTCTCCGATGCTCGAGAGCTCGACCGAGGTGGCGCCGTCGTCACCGTAGACGAGCGCGACGACGCGGCCGCGCACGACGATCGGGACGACCGCCACAGCGGCCGCATGGACCTTCCTGCCGAGCTCGCGCTGGAGCTCGGCGTCAGGAGCGCTGCCGGCAATCGCGGTGACGAGCGGCGCGCGGAGCGCGCGCGCCCTGGCGAGGGCGCTCGGACGTTCGAAGGGCACGGTGATCTTCGTGACGCGCTCACGCTCGGCGCCTGGACCTGAAGCGTTGCGGCCCTCGGCGCGCTCGCCGTGCACCGTGAACAGGACCGTGTACTCGAAGTACTGTTGAGCGAAGTCGAAGAGGACCGCGAGCACCTCTTCGCTCGAGCCGACGGCGGCGAGCGCCTGCTCGGCCATGGCCAGCGTGAAGGGGCCCTTACGCCTCTGCGCAGCGGGCGCAGACCGTCCCGCCTCGCGCATGGAGACCTTCGCCGCTGGCGTGATCGAGGAGAGCTCGCGTCGCTCGGCCGGAGGCGCCTCGGGGACCGGCGCCTCGGGTGTCGGTACTGCGGGTAGCGGCGACGGTGCCGACGCCGTCGGCGCGGATCCGTCCGGCCGCTGCTGCAGCGCCGAGGCGGCTTGCGGCAGCGGCTCTCGCTGAGGCCGGTGTGCCGCAGAGGCCCGCTTCAGCCAGCCCGTCAGGAGCTGAGTACCTGGCGCCGGCGAACGCGCGCCGGAGAGCGCCGACGCCGGCGAGGCCGCTGCTTTCGGAGCCGACTCCGGGATTTCGACGGGCGGCCCCGGCGCTTCCACGCGCGGCGACGTGTGCACGGCGTCCGATGGCGCCAGCGGCGAGAGGTGCGGCGCGAGCTGCTCGGAGCGCGGCGTCGGCACGGCCGGCTCGATCGCCGGTTCTTCCTGCAGCGCAGCGGCCTGGCCGGTAGGCGCGGCCGCCTCACCACGAGCTGGCGCGGCGCGCTTCGAAGCGACCGCCTCGACCCGAGGCATGTGCGCCTCGGGATAGCGGAGCGCGGACAGATCGAGCGGATACGCAGCGACGACCGTCGGCTCGTCATCCATCTCGTGGAGCGGCGGCTTCCTCGGCGTGGGCACCGCCTCGTTGAGCGCGACGTCCGCGACGACCGTGTCCTCGTCGTAGATCGAGGTCAGCGATTCGACCGTCGGAGCATCCTCGATGCTGTGCCGCCGCTGCTGGGTCTCAGCAGCCTCCTCGGGCTCCTCGACGCTGGCCGGCGAAGCCGCGTCGACTCCTGGAGGCGACGTGGGGCGAGCGCCTGCCGGTGAATCCGCATCGACGCCAGGGGGCGAGGCCGCAGCGACCTCGACAGGGCGAGCCGCGACGACCTCGGCAGGAGGCGTCGTGTCGACCCGCGCGGACGAGGTGGCGTCGACCGCTGCGCGTGGAGCCGCGTCGGCGCCCGCGGGTGAGGCGGGCGCCGACGCCGCCGGCGGGACCGCTGCGGTGACCGCTGGCCCAGGCCCGTTTGACTGGTTCGGCTCGTCGGGGCTCGGCTCGGCGCGCGCGTCGAGCTGCTTCACGAGCCGCGACAACCGCCGCTCCAGGGCCACGCCGTAATGCTCGGCGAGCGCCTGGCGGATGCGCACCAGCGGCGCGGCGAGCTGCCGCAGGCTGACCCCCAGCGCGAAGCTCAGCTCCTCCGCCACGGGCAACGCGAGGGGCTCCGCCGTGGCGATGACGAGCGTCGCTTCGCGCTGCGCGGCTCCCGCCCCTGCCACGTCGAGGCCTCCGCGTACGTCGAGGGGGAACACGCGGTGCTGGACCGCGAGATCGACAGGGATCGTCCGGAGCACCTCGGGCGACGCGGGCCGCAATCGGCCGACGGCGGGCGGGAGCCCGAGGCTCTCTGCGAGCAGCGCCGTGAGCTCCCGCTCACGCACCGCCCCCAGCTCCAGCACATTCGTGGCGAGGTCGCCGCCGTGGAGCACTTGGCGGGCGATCGCCTCTTCGACCACCCGCATCGAGGTAACCCCATGCTGCACGAGGAGAGAGCTCAGCGTCGGCATCGAGGCGCATTCATCGGTGGGCGGTGGAAGTTGGAGCACGCTCGCGACGTGCGACCCCGTTCATCCTAGACGAAGTCTTCATCGGACACGATCCGCGCGTTGCGAGCCCCGGGCAGGACCTCATCCGCCATCGCCGCTCGCGCTCGCCGCGCCGCCGCGACCCCTCGTTTCGGGCGAGCCGGGGGGAGCGCCCCGTTGAACGCCGCCGAGAGAGCACGAGAATCGCAGACCCGTCGGGGAGAGCCCCGAGGCCGGCTCCGTCGAGCTGCCGTCCGCGCGCTCGGACGACGGCTCCACGGTCAGCCCGCCCCCGTGCGCGCCGAGGATGCCACGCGCGATCGCGAGCCCGAGCCCCAGCCGCTCTCGACGGCGCGGCGCGACGGGGTCGGCGGGGATCGCCGCCCGCTCGCCGAACGGATCGAGCAGCCGGGCGAGCGGCTCCGGCGCGACGGGGCCGGCCTCGTCGATGACGGTCACCACCGCCTCACCGCCAGAGATCGAGACACGTATCTGCACGGGGCGATCGCGCGAGCGCAGGATGGCGAAGCCGAGCACGTACTCGATCGCCACCCGGAGCAGCTCAGGATCCCCCTCCACGGGGGCGCCCCCGTCGGGCTCGGCATCGAACGAGATGCGCACGCCACGCGCGGTCGCCGCTTCCTCGAGGTGCCCCGCCGCGCGGCGGGCGAGCTCGCCTGCATCGCACGACGCGATCGCCATGGGACGGCTCGCGTCCGCGCGGAGCCAGATGGAGTTGTCGAACTCGTCGAGGAGCCGCTTCAGCCGCTCGCCCGCGCCGCGCACGCGCTCCAGCATGTCCCGCGGCGCCGCCCCGAGGTCCTTCTGGTAACGCAGGAGATAGTGGACCCCCGCCAGCATGGTCGCCAGCTCACCCCGAAGATCGTGGCCCACACGCGCGAAGAACTCGTCATCCATCCACATAAACGCCTGCTCCGAATATGCAGCAGCGCGGACCTCGAGCATCAGACGAGCAAGCCAACCGTCGTCGGGGCTGCCCCGAAACAGCGGTCGCCGGACGCTGGGGGTGAGCCGCGCAGAGACCCCCCATCTGCGCTGGACAGTTGATGGTTGCGGATAAGCGACCTGGGCACAAGGTGTACCTGGGGTTCAGGTTCCGCCTCCACCAGCGCGGGGGGGCCTTTCCAGAAACGCCGGCGGGAGGCCGTTGCTCTCCTTCCATGGTCCCATGGTCATGCTTCCGCGCATCGCGCATCGAAGCCCGAGCACCTGGGGAGCGCTGTCAGCCGAGCCGCGAGCGGGGGAGCATGTCCGAGGCAGAGCGCAGTGAGTTCACCGAGCATCACGACGAGCAGGGAGATGAGGATACCCTGGTGATCGAGCGGCGGCGCAGGGTCCTCATCGTCGATGATGATCCCGATTTCCTCGTCATGGCGGAGGCGGCGCTCGCTGCGCACGGCTTCCTGGTGGAGCGGGCAACCGGCGGGTTGCGTGGCGTGTTCCTCGCGACGCAGGACGTGCCGGATGTGATCCTGTGTGACCTGAGGATGCCCGGCATCGACGGCTTCGTCGTCGCCGAGGCGCTGCGCGCCGATCCGGCGACCCAGCACGTCGCCATCTTCGCGTGCACCGGCCGGCGCGATCTCGAGGCCCGCGCCGCCCTCAACGCCTCGGCGTTCGACGGCGTCCTCGTGAAGCCGGTCGACTGGGACAGCGCCGCCCGTTTGCTCCACGAGATCGTCGGCGTCCGCCGACCCTACGGACCTACCTAGGCCACGTCAGGAGCAACCTGAGACCCCTTCAGGGCAAATGCAGGATAACCCCTGCGCGGGAGGGGAAATGCCCGGCATTGTGCCCGCTATCAGGTATACAAACATGACGTGACCCGAGCGGATCGCCCCCCTACATGACCTTCGTGAGAGGCCGGCCGAGCGATGCCGGAGCCCCTTACGACCGATCGGGCGGCGCGGTGCGCCGAGGAATGGAAAGGTTCACAGGGATGGAAGTGAAGTCTGATGACAACGCGGTCTCGCCGCTCGTCCTGGTCGTGGACGACTTCCAGGACAACCGGGAGATGTTCGCGGAGTACTTGTCTTTCTCCGGGTTCCGCGTGGCCGAGGCGGCGACGGGGCGCGAGGCGCTCGACCGCGCCTTCGAGCTGATCCCGGACCTCATCCTGATGGACCTCTCGCTCCCCGAGATCGACGGCTGGGAGGCGACGCGCCACCTCAAGAGCGATCCTCGCACCATGCGGATCCCCATCGTCGCCCTCACAGGTCACACGCTCGCGGGGCACTCGCGCGAGGCGAAGGACGCGGGGTGCGACGCCTTCCTGACGAAGCCGTGTCTGCCGGACACGCTCGTGCTCGAGATTCGCCGCCTCCTGTCGCGCGGCGTCGCGTCATCGCAGCCGGAAAGCACGCCCTGACGCGCTGCGAATCCCCGCTCCACGGAACCAGCGAAACCCACACAGCGCGCACGAGCTCGCGAGATCCGCGAGGCGCGTGCCCCCCGCGAGACCGCGAATAGCGCACCTGCGCTCCCGCGCTGCCAGGACTTGACTGCGGCACCACCTGACTATTCTCGGTGCGGTCTTTCTGGCTAACTGAGCGCTTGAGAGGCACGAGGGGACAAGAATGGCGGGGGTGACGAGAAAAAAAGCCGGGAAGAACGCGGCGGACGGCGCGGATGCAGCGCACGGCCGCACGCTCCGCGGGCGCACCACGGCGGCGCCCCTGCGCGCTCCGAAGAGAGGCTCGGCGTCCGCTGCAGCGAGCGGGCCTCGATCCGCGGGACCGGCGACCCTGCGCGCCAGGGCGCCCAGGCGATCGAAGGCGGACGCGGAGCGGCTCGCCCCACGGGGCGACGCGGCCAAGCGCGAGCGGATCATCGAGGAGCAGCGCCAGCTCCTCGAGCGTCGCGCGGAGGCGGCGGAGCGCCTCCTGCGCGACACCGTATCCACCATCTCTCACGACCTCAGGAACTCGCTGAGCGTGATCGTCGTGAGCGCCCGCATGCTGATGCGATCCGTCGCTCAAGAGGGCCCGGGTAGGCGGCAGCTCGAGGCGATCACCCGCGCGGCGGACGAGATCAACCAGCTCGCGCAGGACCTTGTCGACGCCATGAGCATCGAGAGCGGCTCGCTGAAGGTCGGCAAGGGCGCGCACGAGGTCGAGCCGATCCTCGACAAGGCGATCGAGCTCGTGGCGCCCACGGTCGCGCTGAAGCCGCTCGAGATCGCCAAGGAGCTGCCGCACGATCTGCCGCCCATCGCGTGCGATCGCGAGCGCATCGTCCAGGTCATCGCCACCCTGCTCGGCAACGCCATGCGCTTCACGCCGAAGGGCGGACGCATCACGGTGCGCGCCGAGCCGTCGGGCACCGACGCGCGATTCTCGATCTCCGATACAGGACCTGGCATCTCCCCGGATCAGCACCCGCTGCTCTTCACCCGCCACGCGCCCCCTCGAAGGCCCATGGGACAGGGGATGGGGCTCGCGGCGTTCGTCACGAAGGGCATCGTGGAGGCCCACGGCGGTACGATCTGGGTCGAGAGCTCGCCCGGCCAGGGGAGCACGTTCTTCTTCACCATCCCCGCCGCCGGGCTCTCGGTGCGCGCAGGCACCTGAAGGGCACGAGGGTCGCCGGGGCGCGCCCCGAGCACCGCGCGCGATCAGGCGGGTTCCCCCGTGACACGGAGCGCACGCGGCGGGTGCGCGCGCGGCGTCAGGCCGGTCCGAGCGCCGAGAGCCAGCGGCGGAGGATCGCGCGACCCTCCGACAGCTTTTGAAGCGACGACCACTCGTTGCGCTGGTGCGCCTGGGCGTTCTCGCCAGGGCCGAAGTTGACGGCAGGCACTCCGAGCTCCGCGAAGCGGGCCACGTCGGTCCACGCCTGCTTCGGCTCGACCGCGGCGACGCCCGCCTCGCGCAGCGCGACGACGAGCGGGTGCGACGCGTGCGGCGGCGCCGAAGGGCTGAGATCGCGCCAGGCGATCTCGGCGCGGCCGTCCACGAGCGCCTCGATGGTCCGCTGCGCCTCCTGGATCGACGTCCCAGGCGGGAAGCGGTGGTTCAGGTTCATCGTGAACTCGTCCGGCACGACGTTCCGCCCGCGCCCGCCCTGCGCCATCGTCGCCGTGGTGACGGCGCGGTAGACGAATCCGTCGATCTCGACCTCGCGCGGCGCGAGCGCAGCGAGCTCGACCAGGAGCGGGCCTGCCTTGTAGATGGCGTTCTCCCCTTGCCACGGCCGCGCGCTGTGCGCCGTCCGCCCGCGGAACGTCAGCCCAGCGTGGAGCGACCCGCTCGCGCCGAGGCTCAGCCGGTTGTCGCTCGGCTCGAGGCACACAGCGAGATCGAGCGCGCGGAGATCCGGCTCGCGCTCGATGACCAGCGCGAGCTCGTTCTCCAGGTACGGCCCCTCCTCCCGCGCGTAGAACACGAGCGTCAGATCGACGCCCGCGATCGCCTCCCGCTCTCCCTCGGCGAGGTCGAGCATCAGCGCGAGCCCCGACTTCATGTCGCTCGCGCCGGGGCCGTAGAGGCGATCCCCCTCGATCCGCGGCGGCCCGTCGTGCGAGGTGCGCACCACGTCGAGGTGCCCGGCCAGCGCGATCTTCGGGCCGCCCGTGCCCTGCGTCACCTGCACGACGAGCGAGTCGCCGTGGCGGCGCACCGGCGCGGCGAGCCGGGCCCGACCGAGCCGCTCCGCTACCGCGCAGCACAGCTCCTGCTCCTCGCCCGTGGGCGACGGGACGGAGCACAGCCAGAGCAGCGTGTCCGCGAGATCGGCCGCGGCCGCCGCGTCCGCGTCGGCGCGCGCGCTCACACCGGCACCGCGAAATCTCGCAGCGCCGCGTTCAGCGACACCTTGCGGTCCGTCGCCTCGCTCCGCTTGCCGATGATGAGCGCGCAGGGGATCGAGAACTCCCCTGCGGGGAAGCGCTTCGGCCGCGTTCCCGGGATCACCACGCTGCGCGCAGGCACCCGGCCGCGGTGCTCGACGACCTCCGGCCCCGTGACGTCGAGGATCGCCGTCGACGCGGTGAGCACCACGCCGGCGCCGAGCACCGCCTCTTCCTCGACCACGACGCCCTCCACCACGATCACGCGGGAGCCCACGAAGACGCCGTCCTCGATGATCACAGGCCGCGCCCCCGGCGGCTCGAGCACCCCGCCGATGCCGACGCCCCCGGCGAGGTGCACCCCTCGCCCGATCTGCGCGCAGCTGCCGACCGTCGCCCAGGTGTCGACCATCGACCCCGAGCCGACCCACGCGCCGATGTTCACGTAGCCGGGCATGACGATCGCGCCCTGCTCGAGGAACGCGCCGTAGCGCACCGTCCCCGGCGGGACGACGCGCACGCCCGCCTTGTCGAGGCCGCGCTTGAGCGGGATCTTGTCGTGGAACTCGAAGGGGCCGGCCTCCATCACGCTCATGCCGCGGACCGAGAAGTAGAGAAGGATCGCCTCCTTGATCCACGCGTGCGTCACCCACCTGTGCGGCGCGCCCTCGCCGGTGGACGCCGCGCCTTCGCCGCCCGCCTGCGCGGTCTTGTCGGGCTCGGCGACGCGGAGCTGACCTTGATCGAGGCACTCGATCGTGCGGAGGACCGCGGCCTCGTGCGCGGGCGAGCGCAGGAGCTCGCGGTCGCGGAACGCCGCCTCGACAAGGGACTTCATGGATTCTTCGGTGGCCATGGCGCCGCCTTTAGCACGGCCGAGCCAGCACCGGCACCGGGGTCAGAACGTCATGGTGACGACGCGCCCGCCCGTCCCCTCGACGAGCTCGATGCGCGCGCGGCGCGCGACGACGCGGGCCACGGCGGCCGCCCGCTCGCCGCCGTCGCGCAGCACCACGTCGAGGGCGACCGCCGGCGCCCCCTCGCGCGGGCCGCGCTCGGCGATGCGCACCACCGAGCGCCCGTCCGAGAGGCGGGACACGGTGAGGTGCGGGCTCGCGACACCGGCGGCGCTGACCATGCCGACAGCGAGCTCCATGAGCCCGCTCACGGCGCGGACGTCGCCCTCCACCTCGTTGGCCCGGCCGTCGGAGGAGGCGACCGAGATGCCGACCACGGGCCGCCCCTCGGCCGGGGCGGCGCTCCAGTTGCGGAGCACGTCGATGAGATCGAGCGGCGTCGGGCGCAGCTCGAGGGTCGCGATCACGAGCTCGGACAGGCGCAGCGCGCCGCTCAGCTCCCGGGCCGTCCTGCGCACCGACGCCTCGAGCCCGAGGCGCTGCCGCGCGTCGATGCCGCGCTCGGAGCCGCCGCGATCTCCGCGACCGCGGCCAGGGCCGCGCGCCGGCGAGGCGCCGGCCGCGGCGCGGGACAGCTCGTCCGTGAGGCGCGCGACCTCGACGCCCGCGTGGCCGAGGACCGCGCAGGCGGCGTCGGCCGCCGCGGCGTCGGCTGCCACGGCGTCGGCCGCCACGGCGGCGTCTGTCTCGACGAAGCCGTCGCGGACCGCCGCGGCGTCGGCCGCCACGGCGGCGTCTGTCTCGACGAAGCCGTCGCGGACCGCCGCGGACAGGCTGTCGAGGGCAACGACGAGCGCCGCGCATCCCTCGCAGACCTCCGGCAGCGCGAGCGCGACCCCACGCGGCCCGACGCGGCGCGAGCCGAGCAGGTGCGCGAAGCTCTCGATGCCTGCCGCGCCGTCCCGCGCCGCGCCGAGCGCAGCCGCGAGCCGCTCGCCGAGCATCAGGCCGTCGCGCTCGGCGCGACCTCGTAACCCGCGAAGAAGTAGGCGATCTCCCGGGCGGCGGTCGCCGGCTTGTCGGACCCGTGGACCGCGTTCTCGCCCACGTTCGCCCCGTAGAGCTTGCGGATCGTCCCTGCCGCCGCCTTGGCCGGGTCCGTCGCGCCGATGACCTCGCGGTACTTCGCCACCGCGTCCTCGCGCTCGAGCGCCATCACCAGGATGGGGCTTCGCGACATGAACGTCACGAGCTCGTCGAAGAAGCCGCGCCCCTGGTGCTCCGCGTAGAAGCCCTCGGCCTCCGCGCGGGTAAGGTGGATGCGCTTCATCGCTTTGACCGTGAAGCCCTCCTGCTCGAGGCGGGCGACGATCGCGCCGGCCGTGTTCTTTTCCATCGCATCAGGCTTGATGATTGAGAGTGTTCGCTCGAGGGCCATGGGCGGCCCAGTTAGGCGAAAACGCCGAGCGTTGCAAGCGTCACGCATTCCGTCCCGGGAGTCCGCAGCCCGCCGCGCTGCATGACCCGTCGGCCGGTCGCGCTTCCGTCATCGCTGTCCGCCCCGCCACACCGCTCCAGGCTGCTCTCCCGGCCGCGCCCCAGGTTGCGGATCGGCCACGTCCGATCCCGCCCGCCCGTTGTCCGTCTCGGCTCTCCGCGCTCTCCTCGCGCTCGCGCGCCACCGCGTCCTTGTCGCAATTCCGTCTCGCGAGGGCGACGCGCGACACGCGCGATCGCCATCAAGCTGTCACAATGCGCTGCTACATACATCGGCCATGCCGAGCCACGTGCTCATCGTCGAGGACGAGCGCGACCTGCAGCGCGTCCTCACCTACAATTTCCGTCAGGCAGGGTTCGATGTGGTGTCCGCTGGGAGCGGGGAGACGGCGCTCCGCGCGGTCAAGGAGGAGCGGTTCGATCTCGTCCTGCTCGACCTGATGCTCCCGGACATGTCGGGCACGGAGATCTGCCGCCGCCTCAAGCAGAACCCACAGACATCGGCGGTGCCCGTCATCATGGTCACGGCCAAGGGCGAGGAGATCGACCGGATCGTCGGCTTCGAGCTCGGGGCCGACGACTACGTCGTCAAGCCGTTCAGCGTGCGCGAGCTCATCCTGCGCGCCCGGGCGATCCTCAAGCGCTCGGAGAGCCCGGCGTCGGCGCCGGAGAAGTTCGACTTCGGCATCCTGCGGGTCGATCGCGCCGCGCACCGGGCCTGGGTTCAGGAGGCCGAGATCGCGCTGACCGCCCTCGAGTTCCGCCTGCTCATGATGCTCTACGATCGCCGCGGGCGCGTGCTGTCGCGCGATCTCCTGCTCGACGAGGTGTGGGGCTCGCACGTCGACGTGACCGCGCGCAACGTCGACACCCACGTGAAGCGCGTCCGCGAGAAGCTCGGCGCGGCGGGCGATTACATCGAGACCGTGCGCGGCGTCGGCTACCGGTTCCGCGCCGAGCCCGAGGTCGCCTAGGGGCCCATGCGCTTGCTTAGGGGGCTGGGCATCGGCGCGAAGCTCGCGGCGGGGACGGTGCTCGCCCTCCTCGTCGCTGGCGTCCCGATCGAGCGCCTCGCCGCGCGCGACATGGAAGCGGCGCTGCTGGCGGAGCACAGCCCGCGCGCCGCCGTCGACGCCGCCCTCCTTCGCTCACGGCGCACCCTGCTCCTCGGCATGGGCACCGTGATCGTCGTCGCCGTCTCGGTGGGCGCCGCCACGGCCTTCTTCGTCACGCGCCCGATCCGGAGGCTGACCCGCTTCGCGCAGGCGATGTCCGAGGGCGACCTGTCGACGCGCGCCCCGCTGCGCGGCTCGGGCGAGCTCCGCCAGCTGGCGCGCGCGCTGAACCACCTCTCGAGCGAGCTCTCCCGCTCCACCGCCGAGGTCCGGACGGAGCGCGCCCTGCTCGCGGGCATCCTCGACGGGATGAGCGAGGGCGTCCTCGTGCTCGATCGCGACGGGAGGATCCTCCTCGCCAACCGGGCGCTCCGCGCGATGGCCTCCCTCGGCGAGGACGCGCTCGGTCGATCGGTCATCGAGTCGATCCGCAACGCGCGGCTCACCGAGGCGATCCAGCTCGCCGGCAAGCGGGACGAGCCTGTCGACGTCGAGGTCGAGCTCGGGCGGACGCTGCCGAGGCGGCTGCTCGTGCGCGTGTCGCGCCGGAAGGGCCCGGAGCGGCTCGGGCACGATGAGCGCGAGGCCCTCGCCGCGTGGGGCGCGGATCACGACGGCGCGTCCGCCGAGCCGGGGCTCATCGCGGTGTTCCACGACGTCACCGATCTCCGCCGGCTGGAGACGATCCGGACCGATTTCGTCGCCAACGTGTCCCACGAGCTGCGCACCCCGGTCACCGCGATCAGCACCGCCGCCGAGACGCTGCAGCTCGGCGCGCTGAACGATCCCCACGAGGCCGCCGAGTTCGTCGACGTGATCGATCGGCACGCGAAGCGCCTCCGCCACCTCGTCGACGACCTGCTCGACCTCTCGAAGATCGAGGCGAAGAACTTCCGCCTCGCGCTGTCGGAGCTCGACATCGCCCCCGCCATCGAGCACGTCACGCAGCTGCTCGCGGAGGCGGCGCGCCGGCGCAGGGTCACGTTGACCGTCGACGCCTCGGCGCTCCCGCCCGCTCGGTGCGACCGCCGCGCGCTCGAGCAGGTGCTCATGAACCTGCTCGACAACGCCATCAAGTACGCGGGCGAGGGAGCTCACGTCACGGTGAAGACGCGCTCGGTCGATCACCAGGTGACGATCGCCGTCGCCGACGACGGCCCCGGTATTCCGCCCCACCACCTGGGCCGCATCTTCGAGCGGTTCTACCGAGTCGACGCCGGCCGCTCACGCGATCTGGGCGGCACCGGGCTCGGCCTCGCCATCGTGAAGCACCTGGTCGAGCTGATGAACGGCTCGATCGAGGTCGAGAGCGCCATCGGCCGCGGCACCCAGTTCACCGTCCGCCTGGCGCGCGCCGAGTGATCCACGCGAACCACGCAAAGCCAGGAAAGCGCGGTACTCGCTGTTCCACCTTGCCGTCACGGAGCTGTCACAAAACTCGATTACGCCTTGCTGTGCATGGCTCGAATTCTGCTCACCCTGGCGATGTTCCTCCTGACCGCGGCGTGCGGTCGCTCTGATGCCCCCCAAGAAACCGGCTCGCTCCCCGGCGCGAAGAAGGACACCGCGCCGCAGCCGACCGCTGACGGGGACATCACCTTGACGGGCGCGGGTGCGACGTTCCCGTACCCTCTTTATACGAAGTGGATCGCTGAGTTCCAGAAAGCCAACTCCAAGGTCAAGATCAACTACCAGTCCATCGGCTCCGGGGGTGGGATCCGGCAGATCACCGAGCGGACCGTCGATTTCGGCGCCTCCGATGCCCCGATGAACGAGGAGCAGCTCGGGAAGGCCGCCGGCATCCTTCACCTGCCGACCTGCCTGGGCGCGGTCGTGCTGACCTACAACCTCGAGGGTGTCCCGTCTGGCCTGAAGCTCACGCCGGAGGCGGCCGCGCACATCTTCCTGGGCAAGATCAAGAAGTGGAACGACCCGGCCCTCCAGAAGGAGAACCCGGACGTGAAGCTCCCCGACAAGGAGATCGCGACGGTCCACCGCTCGGATGGCAGCGGGACGACCAAGATCTTCGTCGACTACCTGAGCGCGGTCAGCCCGGAGTGGAAGAGCGGACCAGGGACCGGGACCAGCGTGAACTGGCCTGGCGGCCTCGGCGCCAAGGGCAACGACGGTGTCTCCGCCCTCATCACGAGCACGCCCGCCTCGATCGGCTACATCGAGCTCGCGTACGCGATGCAGAACAAGCTCACGTTCGCCTCGCTCAAGAACAAGAGCGGGAAGTTCATCGCCCCGTCGCTGGAGAGCACGACCGCCGCGGGCGCCGGCGCCGCCGCCAAGATGCCGGAAGACCTCCGGATCTCGCTCGTGGACGCCGAGGGCGAGGACGCATACCCCATCGCCGGCTTCACGTACCTCCTCGTGTACCAGGAGCAGAAGGACCTCGCGAAGGGCAAGGTGCTCGCCAACTTCGTCAAGTGGGCGATGCAAGACGGCCAGAAGTTCACGAACGACCTCCATTACGCCCCGCTGCCCGCGGCTGTCGTCGAGAAGGTCGACAAGAAGCTCGCCGCGCTGGCCGGCCCTGACGGCAAGCCCCTGCTCGCCCCATAACCCCCAGGAATGCGCCTCAGCCGTGCGAACGGCGCTCCGCCGCGCGCGGCTGGCGTGCGCGCAGGAGCGCAGGATAGGTCCATGAGCACCGTAGAAGTCCCGATGCAACAAGCCGCCTCGTCCGCGCCACAGAGCGACGCGCCACATGGCACGCGCGGAGCAGATCGAGCGTTCCGCGCCATCCTGACGATGTTCGGCCTGACGGTGCTCGCGGTGCCAGCGCTGATGGTGCTGGAGCTCATCCGCTCATCGCGGCTCGCCATCGACAAGTTCGGGCTGGGGTTCCTCACCGGGCGCGTGTGGGACCCTGCGCGTGAGGAGTTCGGCGCGCTCCCGTTCGTCTACGGCACGGTCGTCACGTCGCTGATCGCCATCGTGCTCGCCGTCCCCGTCTCGCTCGGCCTCGCGATCTTCCTGTCGGATCTGGCGCCCCACCGGATCCGCAAGCCGCTCGGGTTCATGGTCGAGCTCCTCGCGGCGATCCCGAGCGTCGTCTACGGCTTCTGGGGCATCGCCGTGCTCCGCCCCTGGCTCCGGGACACCGTCGAGCCGGTCATCATCAAGTACTTCGGCTACATCCCCCTCTTCGAGGGCCCGCCGCTCGGCTTCGGCATGTTCGCCGCGGGCGTCATCCTCGCCATCATGATCGTCCCCACGATCACGTCGGTGTCGCGCGAGGTGATGCAGGCGGTGCCCCAGCTGCACCGCGAGGCGGCGGTCGGCCTCGGCGCGTGCGCGTGGGACACGATCCGCTACGCGGTCCTCCCGTCGGCGCGCTCAGGCATCATCGGGGCCATCATCCTTGGGCTGAACCGGGCGCTCGGCGAGACGATGGCCGTCACGATGATGATCGGCAACGTCCCGAAGGTGAGCGCGTCGATCTTCCACCCCGGCTATTCGATGGCGAGCGTCATCGCCAACGAGTTCGTCGAGGCGACGAGCGATATGTACGTGTCGGCGCTGTCCAAGATCGCGCTTCTCCTCTTCGGGGTCGCCCTCCTCCTCAACCTCTTCGCCCGGTGGCTCGTGAGCTCGACCAAGAGCAAGCTGGAGAAGCGCGCATGAACAGCGACACTCCTGTCCCCGTGGCGAGCCCCACGAGCGCCCCCAGGCGCACGCTGCTCGAGCCCGCGCCCGGCGAGACGCTGCGCCGCGCGCGCAGCTACTTCTTCGAAGGGCTCTGCGTCTCGAGCGCCGTCGTCGTCCTGGTCCCGCTGTTCCTGATCT
This sequence comes from Sorangium sp. So ce693, assembly GCF_051521375.1. Taxonomy (NCBI): domain Bacteria; kingdom Pseudomonadati; phylum Myxococcota; order Polyangiales; family Polyangiaceae; genus Sorangium; species Sorangium sp. So ce693. The sequence goes on along the minus strand of NZ_CP150347.1, from coordinate 4,453,249 downwards.
TCATCTACGTCGTCAGCAAGGGCCTCAGCGGGCTGTCCCTCGACTTCTTCACCCAGCTGCCGAAGCCCGTCGGCGACGAGCGGAGCGGCATGGGCAACGCGGTCGTCGGCACGCTCATCCTCGTCGCCATCGGCTGCAGCATCGGGTTGCCGACGGGCATCCTCGCCGGCATCTACCTGGCCGAGATCGGGCGCGGCAAGCTCGCGGCCGCCATCCGGTTCATCGCCGACGTGCTCGGCGGCGTCCCCTCGATCACCATCGGCGTGTTCGTCTACGCCCTCGTCGTGGTCACGATGAAGCGCTTCTCGGCGCTCGCCGGCGGCATCGCGCTCGCGATCGTGATGCTCCCGACGGTGACCCGCACGACGGAGGAGCTGCTCAAGCTGGTGCCCGCCCACCTCCGCGAGGCGTCGCTCGCCCTCGGCGTGCCGGAGTGGCGCACGAGCCTCCTCGTCGTGCTCCGGACGGCCTCGCCCGGGATCGGTACCGGCGTGATGCTCGCCGTGGCGCGCATCGCCGGCGAGACCGCGCCAGTGCTCCTCACCGCGCTCGGCTCATCGTATTGGAGCTTCGCCATCGACCGCCCCATCGCCTCACTGCCGGTGCAGATCTGGCGGAACGCCACATCGCCCTACCCGAAATGGCAGCAGGAGGCGTGGACCGGCGCCCTCGTGCTGATCATCATCGTCTTCCTCCTCAACCTGCTCGCGCGCATCGCCACGTCGCGGAGCGTCAAGGCGCGCTAAAGGCACCCGATGAGCTCGTTCGACTCACTGCACCACAAAGGACGGTCCGGGGAACGCCGCAGCGGGCTCGACGTGGACGGCATCGACAGCCGCTCCATCGAGCCAGGAGACGAGGCGCCGCCAGCCAAGATCAGCGTCACTCGGCTCAACGCCTATTTTCATAAGTTCCACGCCATCCACGACATCACGCTGGATATCCCCGACGGCCAGGTCACAGCGGTCATCGGCCCGTCCGGGTGCGGTAAGTCGACGTTCCTGCGATGCCTCAACCGGATGCACGAGCAGGTGCCCGGGGCCTCGGCGAAGGGCTCCGTCATGATCGACGGCGTGAACATCTATGACAAAGCCGTCGACCCGGTGCGGCTGCGGCGGCGCGTCGGCATGGTGTTCCAGAAACCCAACCCGTTTCCAACCATGTCGATCCGCGAGAACGTCCTCGCCGGACACAAGCTGAACGGCATCTCCGTCAAGGATCCCACAGGCCTCGTCGAGAAGTGCCTGCGCCAAGTCGCGCTCTGGGACGAGGTGAAGGACAAGCTCGATCAGTCCGGGCTATCTCTCTCGGGCGGCCAGCAGCAGCGGCTCTGCATCGCCCGCGTCCTCGCGGTGGAGCCGGACGTGATCCTGCTCGACGAGCCGTGCTCGGCGCTCGATCCCATCGCGACCGCGCGCGTCGAGGAGCTCATCGACGAGCTGAAAGAGCGGTATACTTGCGTGCTCGTAACACACAACATGCAGCAGGCCGCCCGGTGCTCTGACTATACCGCCTTCTTCTACATGGGGGACTTGGTGGAGTTCGACAGGACCCAGACCATCTTCACCAACCCCAAGGAGAGCAAGACGGAAGACTACGTCACCGGGAAGTTCGGCTGATGGAAGCGGGGGATAGAATCATGCCGACGTCGCACACGAGCAAGGTCTACGAGCACGAGCTACGCACGCTTCGCGAGAAGCTGCTGCTCATGGGGAGCCTCGTCGAGGAGATGATCCAGAAGGGCTCGACCGCGCTCACGACGCGCGACACGGGCCTCGCCAAGGCGACGATCCGGCTCGATCGGCGGATCAACCGCCTCGAGTGCGAGGTCGACGAGCTCTGTATGAGGATCCTCGCGACCCGCCAGCCCGTGGCGTCCGACCTGCGCTTCGTCACCACGGCGCTCAAGATCGTCACCGATCTGGAGCGGGTCGGCGACCTCGTTGTGAACGTCTGCGAGCGTGTGCAGGAGCTCAACGAGGAGCCGCCGCTCGCGCCGGTGGCGGATCTGCAAGGCCTCGCGGACGAGGCGATCGAGGTGGTGCACGAGGCGCTGGACGCGCTGGTCGCCCGCGACTGCGAGCGAGCGAACCAGCTGCTCACGCGCGATGACGTGATCGACGAGCACTACGCCCGCATCTTCCAGGAGGTGCTCCTCGTCATGAGCCGCGACCCGAGCACGGTGTACAGGGCCACGCGCATCCAGTCGATCGCCAAGTACCTGGAGCGCATCGCCGATCACGCGATGAACATCGCGGAGTCGGTCGTCTTCCTCGTCAAGGGGACGGACATCCGGCATCACAACCGCCTGAAGGAGAACGACCCGCTCTCCTCGCCGCCGCCGGCCGGGCTTCGCCTGCGCTAGGCGCCTGCCCGGCCTGCGCTAGGCGCCAGCGCTGCCCGGAGGCGCCGTCCCGCCGTGGCCGTGCCCGTGGGGCGCCTCGTCGCCGTGCGCGTGCCCGTGGGGCGCCTCGTGCCCGTGCTCGCCGGCGCAGCGGGCGTCCTCCCATCCGACCCAGTACGGGCCGTCCGGCCCGTGCTCACGCTTCCAGATCGGCAGGCGCTCCTTGATGCGATCGATGAGCAGGCGGCACCCGCGGAAGGCCTCTGCCCGGTGCGGCGCGCTCGCGGCGCAGGCCACGGCGACGTCGCCGACGTGGAGGGCGCCCACCCGGTGCGTCGCGGCGACGCGCACGCCGGGGAGCTCTGCCGCGATCTCCGACAGGACCCGCTCCAGCTCGGCCTCGGCCATCGTCCCATAGGCCTCGTACTCCAGCAGCGTGACCGAACGGCCCTCGTTGACGTCGCGCACCACGCCCAGGAACGTGGCGATTCCGCCCGCGCCAGGGTGAGACACCGCGGCGATGAGCTCGTCGAGTCGGAGCGGCTCGGCGCGGATCCGGCTCACGGCGCGCTCCGCTGGAAATGGCCGGACCGGCCCCCGCTCTTCTCGAGGAGCTTGATGTCCGAGATCACCATCTCGCGATCGATCCCCTTGAGCATGTCGTAGATCGTCAAGCACGCGGCGCTCACCGCGACCATGGCCTCCATCTCGACCCCGGTGCGATCCACCGCCTCCGCGGCGGCGGTCACCCGGATCGACGCGGACGGCTCGTCCACGTCGAGCGAGACCGAGACGTGCGTGAGCGCGATGCCGTGGCAGAGCGGGATGAGCTCCGGCGTGCGCTTCGCCGCCATGATCCCGGCGATCCGCGCCGCGGCCAGGACGTCGCCCTTCGGGGCGTCGTCGCGCGCGACCCGGGCGATCGTCTCGTGGCGCATCAGGACGGCGCCGGACGCGACCGCGCGGCGGTGCGTGACGGGCTTGCCTTCGACAGGCACCATGCGGGCCTCGCCGCTCGGAGAGAGGTGAGTCGAGAGCGCTTCGCCCTCGCGGGGTCGATCAGGGGTTCGCGGCATCGCCCCGGAATCTGACACGGCGGCCCCGAGGACCGGTAGCCGAACGTGATCCGGCCCCGCGCCGATCGCCCGCTCCTTCAGCCGCCGATCGCGCGGATCGACACAGCGGAGGCCGTCTCTTCGGTGCAGCCCTTCCAGACCTTGCCGTCCGGCTTGAGGCGCCACGCCTCGTCCAGGCGCAGGCGGATCGCCGCGCGATCGCCGATCTTCGCCTCGCGCGAGGCGTCGACGCCGTCGTCCGTGGCGAGGCACGGCCGGAGCACGCCCGTCGAGGAGACGCGCAGGCGATCGCAGCTCTCGCAGAACGTGTCGCTCGTGCCCGTGATGAAGCCCACGCGGAGCGACGGGTCGCGGCGAGCGCGGACGTACCTGGCCGGGCCGAGGCCGGGCTCGGCCGCCGCCTCCTCGGGGAGGAGGTGCTCGGCGAGGCGCGCCCTCATCTCGGCCGCGGTGACGAGGTGCTTGCCGACGAGCCGAGCGCCCTCGGCGATCGGCATCACCTCGAGGAAGCGCGGCACCATCCGGCGCTCCCAGGCCCACAGCGCGAGCCGCTCGATCTCGTCGTCGTTCACGCCGCGGAGGACCACCGTGTTCAGCTTGATCGGCGAGAAGCCCGCCGCGATCGCGGCGTCGATGCCGTCGAGCACCCGGGCGAGCTCGCCGCCCCGGGTCACCTCGTGGAAGCGCGCAGGATCGAGGGTGTCGATCGAGACGTTCAGCCGGTGCAGCCCGGCGGCGCGCAGCGGCCCGGCGAGCCGCGCGAGCTGCGACGCGTTCGTCGTGAGGGCCAGATCCTCGAAGCCGAGCGAGGCGAGGCACCCGACGATCGACACGATCTCGGGGTGGAGCAGCGGCTCGCCGCCGGTCAGGCGCACGCGCCGGACGCCGGCGTCGCGCAGGGCCTCGAACATGGTGCGCCAGGCGGCCGTCATGAGCTTGCCGTCGGCGTAGCCGTCATGCCGCGACGGGCGGCAGTAGGTGCACGCGAAGTCGCACCGATCCGTGACCGAGATGCGCGCGCTCCGCGGCGCGGGCCCCGCGTGCGCGCCAGCGGCCTCGCGGGCGCCGTCGCGGTACGGGATCACGGCGGCGCGTCGCCCCGCCTCTCCGCCGCCGACGAGCGGCAGCGATCGCCTCCGCTCGGCCGGCGCGTCGCCCGCATTGCGCGCAGGATCGAGGCCGCCAATAGAAGAAGGCATGCAGCGTCCCTCTCGGTCCTCTAGCCGCCCGCCACCGGCGGGATGAGCGCGACCTCGTCACCGAAACCTACAGGATCGCTCGGCGTCGCATAGACGCCGTTCACGGCCACCCGGATGGATCCCTTGTAGGGGCCGAGCCCCGGATAGCGAGCACAGACGTGCTCCAGGAGCTCCGCTGCGGTGCAGGGACCAGCCAGCGGCAGCGCCACTTCTCCGGTGCCCAGCACATCCCTCGCGCCAGCGAATGCAAGCACGCGTACCGCTGCATCCATCACCGCAACCTAGCATCGCTCCGCTGACCCGACACGACGAACTGCCGCCAAGCGACCTCGGGCCGCCCTGGCGCCTGGCGCCTGGTGCCTGGCGCCTGGTGCCCGGCGAGATTCGAGTCTACCGGGCCCGGCCGGCACGGCTATCATCGGGCGGCTCACCGTCATGTCGGAAGAAGGCTTTTTGCCGGGCACGATCCTGGCCGGTCGCTATCAGGTCCGCCGAGAGCTGGGTCGCGGCGGTATGGGCGTCGTCTATCTCTGCCGCGATCTCGTGCTCGACGAGCGCGTGGCCGTGAAGCTGCTCGACCGGCCAGGCGCGGCGGCCCGCCCCGAGGACGCCTGGTGGTTCCAGGAAGAAGCCAGGGCGCTCGCCGGGCTCTCCCATCCGGCGCTCGTCAAGGCCCGCGACTTCGGGGCGCTCAGCAACGGGACGCCGTACCTCGTGATGGACGCCGTCCCGGGGCGATCGCTCCACGAGTGGCTCTACCTTGCGCGGCTCGAGGACCCGCTGCCCTGGCCGATCATCTGGAGCGTCATCGACCAGGTGCTCGGCGCGCTGGCGCACGCGCACGCGCGGGGCGTGATCCACGGGGACCTGAAGCCGTCCAACGTCCTCGTCGATCTGCAGCACGGGGGCGAGCCGCCGCTCGTGCACGTGCTCGACCTCGGGCTCGCCTGGCTCATCCAGGACCGGGTCGATCACCGGCTCGACGGCTCCAGGGAGAGCGAACCCACGGTGCGCTGGGGCGCGGGCACCCCGGGCTGGATGGCGCCCGAGCAGATCCGGTTCGCGGCGCCCCACGTCGGACCGCCGACGGACCTCTACGCGCTCGGCTGCATCCTCTACGCCCTGCTCGCCGGCGGCGAGGTCTACGACGGCAACAACGACGAGCTCCTCCAGCAGCACCGGAGCGCGTCGATCCCGGACCTGCCCCTCCCCCCGGTGGTGCCGGGCGACGTCGCGAAGTTCGCGAAGCGGCTGCTCGCGAAGCGGCCCTGGCACCGCTTCGATTTCGCTGGCGACGCGCGGCGGGTGTGGAAGCGGTTCGAGCCGCGCAACAACGAGAACGTGACAGCGACGCCGCTGCCGATCGCCCTCTTGACGAGCGGCCGTCTGCCCCCGAGCCGCAAGGAGCTGCTCACGCCCGAGCTCATCGAGCCTCCAGACGACGACCCGCCGCCGTCCGTGACGACCACCGGGCTGCTCGCGCTCCGGCCCAGCCCGTTCGTCGCGCGGACCGGGGAGCGGGCGCGGCTCATGGAGGTCGTGGCCGAGATGGTCGACGCGCCGAAGGCGATGCACCGGTTCGTCCTGCTCGCGGGCGAGGCCGGCGTCGGCAAGAGCCGGCTGGCCGAGTGGCTCTGCGAGGAGGTCCACGAGCGGGCGCTCATGGTGCCGCTCCGCGCGCGCTACCGGCGCATCGCGGCGCCGCTCGACGGCGTGCTCGGCGCGGTGACCCAGCACTACCGGCTGGAGCGGGCCGAGCGCGAGATCGTCGAGAAGGTGCTGATGAACCTCTGGGAGGTCCCGCCCGAGGACGAGGTCGGCAAGACGTGGGTCGCGGCGACCGCCGAGTGGATCAAGCCGTCGCCTCCGGGCAGCGAGGCGGTCGGCCCGACGGGGAAGCGCTTCCGCCTGGACCGCCCCGAGCTCCGCTGGCTGATCATCCGCAAGACCCTGGAGAGGATCGGCCGGGACCGGCCGGTGCTGCTCTGGCTCGACGACCTGCACTACGCCTCGTCGACCACGTTCGAGGGGCTCATGACGCTCCACCGCGACGCGCCGAACCTGGGCCTCCTCGTCGTGGCGACGGTCAGGAGCGAGGCGGTCGAGTGCGATCCGGTGGCGGCGAGGCGCATCGAGGGGGCGCTCGCGGCCTACGTCGGGGAGCGGCTCGACGTCGCCCCGCTGAACCCCACGCAGACGCACGCGCTGCTCCGGGAGACGCTGCCGCTCGACGACGCGGCGGCCGAGGCGGCGACGGCCCGCAGCAAGGGGAACCCGCTCTTCGCGCTGCAGCTGCTGCACGCGTGGGCGGGCGGCGGCCACCTCCAGCTGCGCGCGGGCAAGTACTTCGTGCCGAGGGCGTCGATGGCCGTGCAGGCGGCGACCACCGCCGACCTCTGGGAAGAGCGCCTCGCGGCGCTGCCCGAGGAGCTCCGCACCGGCGCGCGCGCCGCCGCCGCGCTCGGCGGCGACATCCGGCGCGAGATCCTGCGCGCGCTGCTCACCTCGCTCGATATCTCGGCGGACCGGGCGATCGCGTCCATGCAGCGCGCCCAGATCCTCCTCGCCGTGGGCGATCGCCTGCGCTGGCCGCACGCGCTGCTCCAAGAGCACCTCCTCTCGCAGCTCTTCCTCGAGCCGGACGCGGCCCGCGTGTTCCGCGCCGCCGCCGACGCGCTCGGGGCGCACCCGGCCGCGTCGAGCCGCCGCATCCTCCGGCACCGGGTGGTCAGCCTGCTGCGCGCCGGCGAGACCGACGAGGCCGCGGCGCTCATGCACGCGCACGTGGCGGCGCACTGGCAGAGCTCGCGCGACATCGCGGCGACGCTCCGCGACCTCGCCGTGCTCGACGGCAAGCTGCCCGGGGGGAGCGACTCGCGCCCGGGCCTCCGGGGCGGGGTGGACGCGCGGCCCGTGCTGACGGGGACGCGCCTCGGGACGCAGCTGCGCTTCCGCGGCGAGGCGCTGCGGCTGGCGGGGAGGCTCGACGAGGCGCGGCGCGACGCCGAGGACGCGCGGCGCATCTTCGAGCAAGCCGGCGACCGCGAGAACCAGGCGCACTGCCTGCGCCTGCTCGGGCACATCGCGTCGGACCTCGGCGCGGAGGCGCAGGGCCGGCGGCTCGTGGCGCGAGCGCACGCGATCTTCGACGAGATCGGCCACGGCCACGGGCAGGCGCAGTGCGAGGTGCTGCTCGGCGAGATCGACTACCTGCTCGGCGAGCACGCGCGGGCGCGGGCGGTGCTGGCGTCCGGGGCGTCGAGGTTCATGGAGGTCGGCGATCGGCTCGGCCGGGCGCAGTGCCTGCTGCTGCAGAGCATGGTCGAGCAGGCCGGGGCGACCTCGGAGGCGGCGCGCGCGCTGCTCACGACCGCGCACGCCGACTTCGACGCCATCGGCTACCGGCTCGGGCTCGCGCAGTGCGACCTCGCGCTGTCGCACTCGGACCACCGCGTCGGCAACTTCGAGGCGGCGCGCTCGGGCGCGCTCGCGGCGCGGCAGAGCTTCCGCGACGTCGCGAACCCGCGCGGCGAGGCCGGGTGCGAGCGCCTCCTCTCGATGGTGGCGCTCGACGCGGGCGCGCCGGAGCTCGCCGAGGAGCACGCGCTCGCCGCCGGCAGGCTCTTCGAGCGGCTCGGGGATCCGTGGGGCCTGGTGGAGGCGCGGCTGCTCTTCGCGCAGATCGCGCTCCACCGCGCGGACGCTGAGCTCGCTCGCGAGCACCTGATGGCGTGCGAGGCGGTGGCGCTCGCGGAGGCGGAGCCCCGGCAGCACCGGCACCTGACGCTCGCGTGGCTCGCGTACCACGAGGGGCGCTTCCACGAGGCGGCGCGCGAGCTCGACGCGGCGCGGGCGGCCTTCAAGGACAGCCGCACCGGAGACCATACGCCGCAGCTCCTCGAGCGCTTCGCGCGGATGGGCTGGCCCAAGCCGGCGGGTACGCGGATCAGCGGCTGGATGCGCACGCTCGAGAGCACCTGAGGCGAGGGCCCGGGGGGCGCCACAAGCGCTCTCCAAAGGCTCAAAGGCCGCCGACGGCTGGCGCTCTCACGAGCTGCGTCGCCGAGCGGGGCTCACCCGCACAGGAGACGGGTCCAGATCGGCGTTTTCGGCGCGCAGGCGCACTCCCGTGCGCTGAGCACCGAAAACGCCGAGATGGGCCCGTATCCGAAGCGGGTGAGCCCCGCTCAAAGGGGGAGCCAGAAGTCGGGCCCGAAGAGGCGGCGCGCGTCCTCGATCGTGCGGAGGGCGCGCGGCAGATCGAGCCTCGCCTGGTGCTCGGCCAGCTGCACGACGTAGGGGATCCAGAGCGGCCTGCAGACGACGAGCGCGGCGAGGTGGAACTCCGCCTCCTCGGTCTGGCCGAGATCCATCGCCACACGCGCAAGGAGGCTGTGCACCGGGACCGGCGACCCGAGGGGCGCGATCGCCGTGGCGCAGCGCCGCACGCTCTCCGCGGCCTCCTCGCTGGGGTGCCGCCGGAACTCCTGGAACGTCTCCTCGAGCTCGTGCTCGTCGCTCACCTGCTCCGGCAAGTGCTGCGCGACGAGCGCCTTCCAGTGATCGACGAACGGCAGACCGGCGAGGGCGCTCGAGCCGTCGGCGTGGGCAAGGAGCATGTCGGCCTCCTTCCAGTCGCCAGCCTCTCGGGCGAACTCGAGCCCGGAGACGACCCGAGCCTCCTCGTGGAGCCCAGGCTCCTTCGTCAGGAGCCAGCGCTGCCAGTAGAGCGCGCCCCGGAAGGCCACGCGCGCGAGCGGCTCTTTGTCGTCCGCACGCATCTGCAGCGCCATGTCCAGGAGCGCACTCTTGTGCCGCTGTACGTCGTCGACGAGAAGGCTCGCCGGCCAAGCGCAGAGCCCGCACGCCTCTGAGATCATCGAACCCCCTCGCACCGCGCGAGAGCTGCCTGCCGACAGGCAGCGCAGAAGGAACCCCCCGCGATACAGACCAACGCTACCACGGCGCCCGCAGCACGCGAGAGGCCGTCGCCAGCAGGTGGCAGGCAGACAACATTGACGAAGGCAACAGCGCTCGAATGCCGCCGCGCGAGCGGCCTGCACCGGAACGGATCCCGAACCAGGGAGCGGACGAGAGACGAAACGCACGGGGACGAAGACGACGAGGACGGCGACGACGACAACGGCCCGCGCCGAGCCGCGCGCGGGCTCATGGACCTCGACCGAGGCTTCCTGCACAATGCGCCGCTGGCGGCAGCGACCGAGCGGGGGTGTCGGCGGCCGCTCGAGGTGCTGATTGGCGATCGAGATCGAGAGGACAACACGGCGGCACGGCGCTCCTGACACCCTGCGGCGCCCACGATGAGCCAGCCTGATCTCCACCGCGCCGCGTTCGAGGCGGCCGAAGACGCGCTCCTCCTCCTGGAGAACGGCCGCGTGATCGACGCCAATCCGAGCGCGATCCGGCTGCTCGCCGGGTCCGCGGACGGCCTCGTCGGACGGGAGCTCACGGACCTCGCGCCGCTCCTGCAGCCCGACGGACAGGCCTCCGCCGAAGGCCTCGCGCAGCGGCTCGACGCGGCGGGCCGGGGCGAGCCGCAGCGGTTTCGGTGGCTCTACCGGCGCCCAGGCGGGGACTTCATCCAGGCCGACACGCAGATCGCGCGGCTCCCCCTCCCCGACCGAGCAGGGCCGATCCTGCGCGCGGTCGTGCGCGAAGAGGACAAGGAGCAGCGGCGGCTCTACGCGCTCGCCGTCGACATGCTCGGCGCCGCGACGCTCGACGGGCGGTTCAAGGAGCTCAGCCCCTCGTGGGAGCGCACGCTCGGGTTCAGCCGCCAGGAGCTGATGGCGCGGCCCTACCTCGAGTTCATCCACCCCGAGGACAAGGCGCGCACCCTCTCGGAGACAGACACGTTCTCGACGGGCGCGCAGACGATCACCTACGAGAACCGCTTCCTCTGCAAGGACGGCTCGTACCGGTGGCTCGAGTGGAACGCGATGCTCGCGCTCGACGAGGGGCTCGTCTACTTCGTCGCCCGCGACGTCACGCGGCGCAAGACCGCCGAGATCGCGCTCCGTGAGTCCGAGGAGAAGCTGCGGGCGCTCTACGACGGCATCCCGCACCACCTGGTGGTCGTCGACAAGGACGCGCGCATCGTCTCGGTGAACCGGCCGTCTCCCGGGGTCCGGGAGGAGAGCATCGTCGGCCGGAGCCTCTACGATTTCACGGCGCCGGAGTACCACGCCACCGTGAGGGAGGCGCTCCGGACGGTGCTCCAGGAGGGGGGCCGCGCGAGCTACGAGGTGGTCGGCCTCGGGGCGAACGGCGGGCGGGCGTGGTACGCGAACCACGTCAGCGCGATCCGCGGGGTCGACGAGGTCACGAACGCGCTCATCGTGGGGGAGAACATCACCGAGCGCCGGCGCGCCGAGGAGCAGCGCCGGGAGAGCGAGGCCCGCTTCCACGCGGCCGTCGAGGCCAGCATGGACGCGTTCCTCACGCTGGCCTCCCGCCGCGACGACAGCGAGGAGATCTCCGATTTCGTGATCACGGGGCTCAACGCGCGCGCCGCGACGATGCTGTCGATGCCGCGCGAGCAGCTCCTCGGTCAGCGCCTCTCGGAGCTCGTCCACTCGATCGAGGCCGGCGTCCTCCTCGAGAGGTGCCTGCGCGGCCTCCGGAAGGGGGCGCCGATCGAGGAGGAGATCCTCCTGCCCGCGCCGGCCGCCCAGGCGTCGCGCCCTGGCGTCTGGGTGCACCACCAGATCGTGCCGATCCAGGGCGGCGTCGCCGTGACGATGCGGGACACCACCGAGCGCAAGCGGCTCGAAGATCAGCTGCGCCAGTCGATCGAGCGCCTCGAGGTGTACGCCGAGGAGCTGGAGGGCAAGAACCGGATGCTCGCCGCGGAGAACGCCGAACGCGAGCGGACCGCGAGCGTCCTGCGCCAGCAGCAGGAGGCGATCCGCGCGCTGTCGACGCCGATCATCCAGGCGTGGGAGGGCGTCCTCGTGCTGCCCATCATCGGCGCGCTCGACGGCGTCCGGGCCACGGACATCATGGAGAAGCTGCTCGGGGAGATCGTCCGCACGCAGGCCCACTTCGCCGTGCTCGATCTGACCGGCGTGGAGGTCGCGGACACGCCGACGGTCGACCACCTGTTCCAGGTGGCCCGGGCCGCGAGCCTGCTCGGCAGCCGCTGCCTCGTGTCGGGCATCTCCCCCGGGGTCGCGCAGGCCATCGTGACGCTCGGAAGCGACGCGCGGACGCTCGAGACCTTCGGCGCGCTCGAGGACGCCCTGCGCCACGCGCTGGTCGTGTCCGGCGCCCGGCTGCCGAACGCGCGCGGCAAGGCGCGGTAGCGGCGGCCTGCCTATGCGTCGTCGGCCGCGAGCTCGTCGTGGAGCTCCCGGGCGCGCGCCGCGTGGCGCGCCGCCGCGGCGCCCTCGCCGATCGCGGCGGCGTGCGCCGCGGCGCGGTCGTACGCCGCCGCGGCCGCCCGAAGATCGCCGCCCCGCTCATAGTGGTGGGCGAGGAGGGCGGCGCCCTCGTCGCGCGCCGCCGCGCTCGGGGCGCGGTGCTCGATCCAGTCGGCGACGAGCAGGTGGATCCGCCGGCGGATCTTGAGGCTCAGCATCTCGTAGGCGACCTCGCACGTCGCCTGCTCCACGAACACGTACTCGCGCTCGCCGGGGAACGACGCGGGGGAGCGGAGCCGGATCAGCTGGCGCTCGCAGAGGCGCGCGAGCAGCTCGGCGGTGGACGCGCTGCCGCCGTGGCGCACCGAGAACGGCGGATCGAGATCCTGGAGCTCCGCGAGGATGCGCTCGCTCGACATCGGCGAGCGCGCCTGCGGGGCGTCGTTCCGGAGCCGCTCGACCGCGCCCTCCCAGAAGGTCCGGCCGACGACCGCGGCCTGCGCGAGGAGGCCGCGCGCGGCCTCGTCCAGGCGGTCGAGGCGCGCCTGGACCACGCCGTGCACCGCCGGCGGCAGGCTCAGCGCGCTGAGCGCGTCGTCACGGACGTGCCACGCGCCCTCCTGGGCCTCGATGACGCCGGCGTCCACGAGCAGGTGGAGGGTCTCCTCCACGGTTCGCGGGTTGCCCTCGGAGCGCTCGGCGATCGCGCGCACGAGCTCGAGATCGAGCGCGGAGGCGCCGCGGAGCCGATCCCGGATCATCTCCTCCGCGTGCCGCCGCGCGAGCGGAGACGCGTCGACGCGGACGTACGCCTCCTTCCCGACGCCCCAGTCGGGGCGGCGCTCGTAGAGCTCGGGGCGCGCGGTGCACACCATGCAGAGCGGCAGCCCCTCGGCGTGCGCCACGAGCTCCTCGACGAGGTCGAGCGTCGCGTCGTCGGCCCACTGCAGGTCGTCGCACACGATCACCATCGGCGTCCGCTCGAGCGCGAAGGTGACGAGCAGCACGAGCGCGGAGGCGATCCGGCGCCTCGCCAGCACGCTGCCGCGCGCCGCGGCCTCGAGCAGCCCTGCGGGCGCAGGCCGCGCGCCCAGGATCGCCGCCAGCCGGGCGAGGATCTCCTCGAGGTCGCTCCCCCCGCTCGGCCTCGACAGCGAGGGGGACGGATCGAGCTCGTCGTCGTCCTCGTACCGCGCCGCCCCGGATCCCCTGCGCCCGCTGACGGTCGAGCTGATCGGCCCTCGGAGCGGGACGGACGACGCGCGGGTCACGATGGGCGACGCGCCCCCGAGCGCGGCGGCCCTGGCCCCCGCCCCGGCGGCCTCCCGCTCGGCGCGGACGCGGGCGCGCGCGGCGCGCAGCCGGATCCAGCGCAGACCGCGGCGCAGCTTGCGCAGGATGACCTGGGCTGGATCGGCCTCGTGGATCCCGAACCAGCGGCGGAGCAGCGCGCCGGCCAGGCCATAGCTCGACTCCTGCGCGAGCGCCGAGCACTGCGCCGAGAGGGTGAGCAGCCCCCCGGGCGGCGCGAGCGCGTACCCGCGCTCCGAGGAGGGCGCGCCGCCCCCGGCGCCGCCGTCGCCGAGGCCCGCGAAGAGCTCTGCGAGCATCCGCGTCCGTCCCACGCCGGGCGCGCCGACCAGCGTGATGAGGCGCGGCCGCCGCTCGTGGAAGGCGGTCTCGACGAGATCACACAGGCGCTGCATCTCCGCGCCGCGCCCGACGAGGCGCGTCGAGAGCCCATGGAAATCGGGCGGCGCGAACGCGTGGTGGAGCGGCGCCTCGCCGAGCACGCGGTAGATCGGCTGCGCCGCGCCGTGAGCGGTGGACGCCGGAGGCGCCGCCGGCGCCCGGACCGCGCCCGCGTCGATCGGCTCGACGTGGAAGCGCCCGAGGACGAGGCGGTGGGTGTCGCGGCCGATCACGATCGCGCCGCGCGGCGCGAGCTGCTGCAGGCGCCCCGCGCCGTCGACCGCGTCGCCGATGACGGCGAGGTCCTGCCGCGCCGAGCCTCCCGCGCCGACGAAGGCCCGCCCCGTCGCGATGCCGAACCGCACCGAGAGGCGGACCGATCGCGCGGCGCGCGGCAGCGCGAGGCGCGGGATCGCGGCCTGCGCGCCGAGCGCCGCGACGATCGCCCGCTCGGCGTCGCTGTCGGTCGAGCGAGGGACGCCGAAGACGGCCATGACGCGCCCGCCGATCGGCCGCTCGACGATCCCGTGCATCTGCTCGACGTGCTCCGCGAGCTCCTGATAGCAGCGGTCGACGACGTCCTTGACGTCCTCGGGATCGAGCCGCGACGAGAGCGCGGTCGCCTCGGACAGATCGGCGAACAGGACGGTGCAGATCCGGTGCTCTCCGCCCTCGAACGGCAGCGCGGCCCGGGTCCGCGGCGAGCCGCGATCGGAGCTCACGCTCCCCCTCATCCCGCTGCTGTCCGGCGCCAGCCACGACCTCGACGACGGCGGCAGCGACGGCGGCGGGACCGACAGCGCCGGCGGCGGCGGCAGCGGCGGCAGGTGGACGGCGGCGAGGTCGAGCAGCCCGTCGGCGTCGTCGTTCGTGTCGCTCGGGCCGAAGGCGGGCGCGCGCAGGGTGTCGCGCGCCACCACGACGATGCTGGAGCGGTGGGCGGCCTCCAGGGCGGCCCACATCTCGCCGAGGTTGTGGAACCGCTGCGAGGGGTTGATCGCGAGCGCGCGGCCGAGGACCGCCTCGACGTCGGCGTTCGCGTTCACCCCGCGGGAACGGAAGCTCGGCCGGATCGCCTCGTCGCTCGAGGCGACGAAGAGCTGGATGACGTCGCCGCCCGAGAGGGCGGGCTGACCGCTCGCGACCTCGACGAGGATGAGGGCCATCGCATAGACGTCGGTCCAGGGCCCCGTGGCGCCGAACCGCGGGCTGAACTGCTCCGGCGCGCCGTACTGCGGCGTGAAGGCGCGGAACGTTCGTCCCGTCTGGACGAGCGCCTCTGCGAACGTCGGCGTCTCCGAGAAGACCTTGGCGAGCCCGAAGTCGAGCACCTTCATGCGGTCGCCGAGCAGGAACAGGTTGGCCGGCTTGACGTCGCGGTGAGACACGTTCTCGTCGTGGGCGACGGCGAGCGCGGAGGCGACCGGCGCGAGGAGCCGGATCGCGTCGCCGAGGCTCCTCGGCGGGAGCTTCTCGGCGCTGCGGCGCTTGAGATCCTGCTCGAGCGTCTCGCCCTCCAGCCACTCCATGACGATGTACGGCGTCCAGGGCCCCTTCGGAGCCGCGGCAGCGCCGATGTCGAGCGCCTGGACGATGCCCATCGTCCGGCGTGAGAGCTGGTGGAGCAGGCGCGCCTCCTCGCGGAACTTGGCGAGGAAACCGTCCTGCTGGTCAGGGCTTAGACCCGCGGGGATCTTGAGACATTTGACGGCGACCGGCGCATCGAAGCCGAGGTGCCGGGCCCGGTAGACGACGCCGAACGCTCCCTCGCCCGCCAGCGCCTCGACGGCGAACTGGCCGTCGATGATCGACCCCACCCAGCCGAACGGGTCGCTGGCCTGCATCGTTGCCTAGGCTACCTGTTGCGCCGAACCCCGAGCAAGAGAAGCAACGGCCGCGGGCGAGGGGATGTGCGAGGCGGGGCGCGCGTGGGGCCCCGCCGAACTCGCGGCTCCAAGGAGGAAAAGGGGCCCTGACGGCCGCGACGGGCGACTGGCATAGATCCATCTCCGCTGGCCGGGTAACGATGAGGCCGGCGATTCGAGCTCGACGGCGCCGATCTGCCTACATGAGCGCTGCGGCGCTGCGGCAGAACTCGGACCGCCGGACCACCGCAGCTCCGGTCCATCGAGGCCCACTGCCGTCCTCGCGCTTCTCTCATCGCCACGCGCACCACGCGGCGCGTACCGGTGGATCGAGCACGAAGACGAGTCTCCTGGATCGGGGACAGGCAGCTCATGGGCGCTCCTGCCTGTCACGGTCGGCCTGCGCTGCAGGCCCTCACGGGCCCGCCGCGTCGCCGAAGCAGCCGTATCCCTAGCCCCAGAGCGGGAATTGAAGGGCGAGGGAGAGCGCGCCGCGTCGGTTCATCGTCGACCGCCGCGGACGGCAGCGCCATCCTGAACGCATGAACTTCCTGCTTCATCGCCACCTCGCCGCGCGCGACCTCGGCTCGGCCGCCGCGGGCGCAGCGGCGATGCTCCCGGACCTCTGGCGCATGGCCGACCGGCGCGTCAGGCCCTCCCGCGCGCCCGATCGCCCTGCCGCCCCGCCGCCCCGCCTCGCCGAGGTGCTGGCCGGCATCGACCACCACGTCGCCGTCGACCGCTGGTTCCACGCCGCCCCCGTCTTCGTGGAGGGTGAGCGCCGCCTCGCCGCCGCGTTGCGCGCCGCCTCGCTCGGCGCGCCCCGGCTCGCGCTGTTCGCGCACGTGCTCTGGGAGATGTGCCTCGATGGCGCGCTCGTCCGCAGGACCGGCCTAGCGCCCCTCCTCGACGACCTCCGCGCCGGCCTCGACGCCATCGACGGCGCCCCGACCGAGACCGCCGCCTCGATCCACCACTTCCAGCAGCGCGCCCCCTCCCCCGCCGGCGCCCTCGCCGATCGCGCCGCCTTCGAGTCGCGGCTCCGTCGCATCTGCGACGAGCTCCTCCGCGGCCCCTGGATCGCCGGCTACCAGGACGGCGCCGGCCTGGTTCTTCGCCTCTCAGGCGTCCGCGCGCGCTTCGGCATGCCCCCCTTCACCCCGGACCAGCACGCCCGCCTGGCCGCGCTCCTCGACGCCCTCGCCGCCTCCGCAGACGACGCCCTGACCGACCTCCTCCGCACCGCGCCGAAGCACTGAAGCGCCCCCGCACCCCTTCATCCAGACGGCGATCGCCTCTCTTACTCGTGCACGATGACCGTCGTTCCTTCGCCCAGCTCTTCGCCTGTGTTGATGGCGTGCCATCCGGGCGGCACCGGGGGATCGGTCCAAAGAAAGAGCCGGTGGGCGTCGATGGGCGACAGGTTGATGCAGCCGTGGCTGCGCGGCGTGCCGAAGACGTCGTGCCAGTACGCGGCGTGGAGCGCGTAGCCGCTCGCGAAGTACTGGATGTACGGCACGTCCTTGAGGGCATAGGTCCCCTCGCCGCGGCGCCGCGTCACGCCGTACTCCCCGTCGCCCTTCCGGGGGACCACCTTCTCGCCTGCCGCGGGCTTCGCCGCAGCGCTCGCGCCCGGCTTCTTCGAGGAGCGCTCCTTCGAGGAGCCGCCCTTCTCCGGCTTCGCGCCGCGCGAGGCCGACGGCGCGTCGGCGGTCGTCTCCGCGCGGCCGCCGACGCTCGACGACTCGTTCGAGTCCATCGTCGCCGTGATGTGCTTGTTGCGGATCCGGAAGATGCCGCGCACCGTCGCGGTCGTGGTCTTGGGATCGGCCACCCCGGCCTGGCCGGTCGAGACCAGCGTGGCGTAGACCGGGCGCTTGCCCTCCCAGAGGACCAGCGTCTGGTGCGTGATCGACACCTCGATCCACTTCTCGCCCTTCTCGGCGACCTCCGGCCACGCGGACGGCGCGACCGCGAGCCCGACGTCGAGCTGGCTCACGTACCGCTGATCCCGGGTGCGGTAGTACTTCACGCCCTCGATCCGGCGCATCCTGCCGGTCAGCGGGACGATGTCCCGGAACGGCAGCTCCTTGCCCGGCGTCGCCTTGTCGCCCTGGATCTGGACGTCGCGGGCGCTCCGCGCGCGGACGAAGGCGAGCGGCAGCGTGAGCGCGTCGGTCAGCTCGACGCCGTGCCAGGGAGAGCCGGTGTCGGGCTTGATCTTCGTCGCAGGCGCGAGCCGGAGATCGGTCGTGATCGCGAACCGCCGGCTCAGCGACTCCGGTCCGGTCGTGAACGATCCGATCAGCGACAGCCCCGTGAAGCGCCGCGCGCGATCGGCGAAGGCCGCGTAGTCCGGGACCTTGAAGTCGCTGATGTTGCGGATGAGGCGCTTGCCGCCCTCGAGCCAGAACGGGATCGGGTCGCCGTCCCCTTCCCCGCCGAGCAGCGCGCCCTCGCCGAGCTCGAGCGAGTTCTTCCCAAGGCCGAGCTCGCCGAGCTGCTTGCCAGGTAGCGGCACGCCGCGCGCGTCGATCGCCACGTCGTTCGCGCCGAGGATGACCCGCTGCACGGTCGCCTTGTTCTCCTCGAACCACGACAGGTGCTCGTCCAGCTTGAACTCCGATTTGCGCTGCTCCTCGGCGGTGGGGACGCGCAGGTAGAGCGGCAGCACGGCGCGGACGAAGGCGTACCGGTACGGGAGCGCGGTCCTCATGTTCGGCCCAGGGCCGGCGGCCTTGAGGATCGGGTCGTTCAGGTCGAGCGTCGCCTCCTCACCCACGCAGAGGTAGCCGTGGGGCTCGATCGCATACCAGCCGCCCGGACAGCCCGCGGTGCCGGCGGGCTCGGCGGAGCGGGGCACCCTGGAGCCGACGCGCAGGTACCCGAGCTTCTTCGACGTGTCGCGCGGCTCCTTGTAGACGGTCGCCACGAAGGCCGTCACGCCGAGCAGCGGTTTGTCGCTCGGCGGCCACGCGGACGCCGCGGGCGCCGCAGGCGCGGCCTGCCCCTCGGTCGCCGTGAGCGCCGAGGGGGCCGCGTCGGCGCCCGCGTCGCCGGCAGGGGCCGCCGCCCCCGCGTCCGCGGAGGCGTCCGCGGGCTTGCGACAGCCGCACGCCGCGGCCGTGAGCGCCGCGAGGTGAGCGAGACAGAGAGCGAGGCGCGCCGCGCGCCGCGCACCGTGAGGCTTCCCGGAGGACAGCAGGGCGCCCATGCGGGCCTACTTGCCAAAATCGGCGCGCGACGAAAAGCCCAAAACACCCGGCGGACGCGCGCCGACGGCTGGCTCCTCGGGGCTCCGCCCCGAACCCCGGCGTCCGCTTCGCGGTCGCCCTGGTTGCGCGCGTCAGCAATCCCCGGCGGGATTTCCTGCGCGCGCAACTAGACCGAGAGGCCCGGCAACGCCCCCGTGCAGTACGCGGGGTTGCCGAACGTCGACACGTCCACGCCCATCGCGTTGCACAGCGAGACGAGCAGGTTGTTGTGGGGATCGCCGGCATAGCGCAAAAATCGTCCGGTCCTGAGCGCCCCGCCGGCGCCCCCCGCGATCACGTACGGCATGTCGCGCCGCGAGTGGCTCTGCCCCTCCGAGATGTCCGTGCACCAGAGGACGAGCGTGTTGTCGAGGAGCGTGCCCGTGCCCTCCTGGACGGCGTCGAGCCGCTCGAGCAGGTACGCGAGCTGCTCCGCCTGCCAGCGCCCGATGTCGACGAGCTGCCGCTGCTTGTCCGCGTCGGCGATGTTCGAGTGCGAGAGCGCGTGGTGCGTCTCCGACTGGCCGAGCCACGTGAACACCTTGCCCGCCTGGGTCGCGCTCCACTGGATCGACGCGACCCGCGTGAGATCGCAGGCGAGCGCCATCGCGAGCAGGTCGGTCTGGAGCCTCCCGATCGCGGGGAAGTTGTCGTTCGCGTAGACGTCGAGCGGCTCGCCCAGCGCCGGCAGGGCGCACGCGCCGCCGAGGAGCGCCGGCACGTCGAGCCGCTTCTCGATGTCGTTCAGCGCGTCGAGGTGCCGCTCCAGCTTCTGCCGGTCCTCGCCCCCCAGCTCGCGCGCGAGGGCGCCGTAGTCCTCCATGACGCTGCCGAGCACCCGGCGGCGCAGGACGCGCCGCCGCGCGAGCTCCGCGGGATCGGCGCTGAGGTCCAGGAACAGCCGGTCGAAGGCCGCGCGCGGATCGTCCTCGGGCGGGACCGGCTGGCCCGGGCCGAGGTACGAGAGGCGCGACGAGACGTTGGCGTACTGGACCTGGACGCCGAGCTCGAGCGACGAGAGCTTCGTGCGATCCCCGAGCCTCGCGGCGAGGAGCTGGTCGACCGAGATGCCCCCGCCCCAGCCGACCCGCGCGGCGGGGTTGCAGGCGTACGGGAAGAGGGTCCCCTCCTGGAGCTCCGTGCCCGTGAGCGCCTGGCCGATGCCCTGCTGGTGAGAGTCGCCCGGCCCGTGGTAGGCGGACTCCATGTCGATGCCCTCGACGACGAGCAGCTTGTCCCGGTAGGGCGAGAGCGGCGCGAGGATCTCTCCGAGCTCGAACGACGTCTCGGTCCCGATCGGCTGCCAGGCCTCCTTCACCGTGCCGAGGCCGGTGAAGAAGACGACGAAGCGCTTCGGGAAATCGACGGCGCTCGCCGATCCGGCCATGGCGTCGAGGAAGGGGAGCGCGAGGGCGAGCCCGCCGGCCCCGCGCAGGAAGGCGCGGCGGTCGAGACGCCTCCTCGACGCGCGGCGCTGCACGGCCCCGCTCACGGCGCACCCCCTGCGCCCCGCGCCGCGCGGCGGTAGCGGAACGCGTCCGTCTGGGTCAGCGCCACGAGCAGCGCCTTGATGTTGTACCCGCTCTCGGCGAACGCCGCCTGGATCTGGCGCATGCTGCACTCGTCCTCCGCCTGCTCGGCGCGGCCGTAGCCGAAGCGGAACCACTGCGTCGCGACGCACTGGCGCACCTCGTCGCTCTCCGCGAGGCGGTGCGCGAGCTCCACCGCCCCGTCGAAGGGCCCATCGATATCCCGGCTCCCCACGATCTCGCCGCTCGCGTCGACCGGGACGCCCCGGTCGACCTCGCGGTAGAGGCCGATCCCGTCGTAGCGCTCGAACCCGAAGCCGATCGGATCCATGAGCCGGTGGCAACCGGCGCAGGCCGGATCCTCCGCGTGCCGCTCGAACTGCCTGCGGGTCGGGATCCCCTCCCGCACCGGCGGCGGCTGGATGTCCACGTCGGGCGGCGGCGGCGGCAGCGTCCGGCAGAGCAGCCGCTCCCGGACGAACTTGCCGCGATGGACGGGCGACGACTGGTCCGGCTTCGCGAGCACCGCGAGCACGCTGGCCTGGGTGAGGAAGCCGGCGCGCTGCGCGGGATCGAGCGGCACGACCGAGAGCTCGCCGGGCGCCTCCGCGCTGCCCGCCGCTCCCAGCCCGTAGAACGCGCGGAGCTCGGCGTTCATCAGCGAGTAGGGCGCCGTCAGCAGGGTCGCCACGTCGCCGGCGTCGTCCTCGAACACGACGTGATCGAGGAACGCCTCGGTCTCCGCCCGGAGGAGCGCCGGGAGCCCGGCGTGGAAGCCGGGGTAGACCGCCGGGTCCTTGGTGAGGGTGTCGATGTTCGACAGCTGCAGCCATTGCGCGTGGAAGTTCGCGACGGCGGCGCGGGCGCGCGGATCCTCGAGCATGCGGCGGGCCTGCGCGGCGATCTGCTCCGCGGTGCGGAGCTCCCCCGCGTCGGCTGCAGCGAACAGCGCGTCGTCGGGCATCGAGCTCCAGAGCAGGTACGAGAGCCGCGAGGCGATCTCGTGGTCCGAGAGCGCCACCACGCCCTCGCCGGCCGGATCCGGCATGCCGTGCTCGACGCGGTAAAGGAAGTGCGGCGACTGGAGCATCGCCTGGATCACGAGCTCGACGCCGGTCGAGAAGCCGTGCTCGTCGTTTCCGGAGGCGAAGAGCCGCGCGAGCCGCTCGCTCTCCGCGGGCGCGAGGGGACGGCGGAACGCGCGCTTGCCGAGGCGCTCGATGAGCTCGGCAGCGCACACGTCGGGCCCCTGCACCACCGGGTCGCACCCCGGAAGGAGCTTCCCGAGATCCTTCGCGGCCCGCGCCGCGATCGCCTCGGAGGCCTTCATGAGCTGCTCGGCGAGGAGCTGAGTGACCCCGAGCGCCGCCGCCTGGTTGTTGAACCCGAGCGCCTCCTCCTCGACCACGAAGGCGTCGGCCGGCGCACTGTCGTCGCCCAGGAGATCGCGGATCGTGTTGTTGTACTCGAAGCGCGTCATCCGCCGGAGCGGCGACGCGCCCGGCCGGATCTCCGCGCAGCGCGGCGCCTCGCCCTCCGCTCCCCCCGCGGCCCCGCCGCCGCGCCCGCTGGAGCAGGCGGCGGCCGCCGCCACGACGATCGCGAGCCCGAGAGAGCCGCCGGGGCCGCGCGCCGCGCGGCGGTGCCGTCCTCTTGACCGATCCATCTGCCCTCTCCCCTGGGGGACGCGCTGGCCTGCGATGCGATGCGTTGCGTCGCGGCGCTGCGCATCGTGCGACGACATTTCTCGCTTCGCCGGGGCCCGTCAAGGCGCCGAGGAAGACGAGGCTCAGCGAGGCCCGCGAGTCCGATTGCAGCGGAGTCTCGTAGCGACACTGCGCGTCACCAGAAATGTCGCTCAGCCCAGTCGAAAGACGCTGGATCCAGCCGCGACATCGCCTGTAGGCTCGCGCGCGTGCAAGCTTCGTTTGACGCCGCTGCCGGCAAAAGGCCCGCGCGGAAGCCGACCAGGTTCAGAACGCTGTCCCTCTCTTTGAGCCTCTGCGGGAGGATCCTCCTCGGGCTCTCCGCCGCGACGGTCACGACGTTCGCGCTCTCGCCCATCGCGCTCGCCGCCCCCAAGGGGTCGAAGTCGATCGCGATCCACATCGAGGGGCCGAACGCGGACGACATCCGCGAGGACATCGCGTCCCTCGTCCCGGAGACGCTGAAGGTCGTGGACGCTGACGCGTTCTCGAAGTCGCTGCGGGGCGCCGGCCAGACCAAGCCGGTGGGGGACGCGCTGGTGACGAAGGCCCAGCGGAAGAAGGCCATCGACCGCATCCGCAAGGCGGGCAAGGCCGCGAAGGTGGAGGGGGTGATCTACGGCGTCTCGCGGACCAACAAGAAGAAGAAGAAAGAGGTCCACCTCGTCTACGTCGACGAGAACGCCGGCGACCTCGCGGTGGACAGCGCTGTGCCGCTGGGCGGCTCGCGGGACGACCGCAAGAAGGCGCTGGAAGAGCTGCTCGGCCCGACGCTCTCACAGATCGCGCCGCCGCCCGCCGCGGCCGACGAGGACAAGCCGAAGGACGGCGGCGACGACGGCGACGGCGCGAAGGACGGCGACGAAGAGAAGGACGGCGACGACGGCGACAAGAGCGCCGACGACGGCGACAAGGGGGGCGACGACGGCGACAAGGGCGGGAAGCGCAAGCGCCACGACCCCCGCTCGGCGCTCTTCTCGGTCGAGGCCGGCGTCGAGTTCACCGGCCGCTGGTTCGAGTACTCCGATCCGGTCACGCAGAACCTCCGGCCCTACGACGTCTTCGGTCAGCCCGCGCTGTCGATCTCCGGCGAGGTGTACCCGCTCGCGTCGACGGACATCCCGGTGCTCAAGGGCCTCGGCATCACCGCGGGGTACATGCTGGCGCTCGGCCTCAACTCGGCGGTGGGCGAGGGCGACCCGATCAGCACGACCTACCAGCGCGTCAACCTGGGGCTGCGGGAGCGGCTGTCGATCGGCGAGTCGGCCGTGCTCGGCATCTCCGCCGGGCTCCGGCTCCTGACCTTCGAGGTCGACGCGCCGGAGGCCCTGGCCAGGACGGTGCCGAACGTCTCCTACACGCTGGTCCGGGGCGGCCTCGACCTGCGGGTGCCGGCCGGCCCGGTCGCGCTGGCGCTCGGCGCCGACTACCTCTTCCCGCTCTCGTCAGGCCCGGTCTACGATCGGTTCGCCGGGGCGAGCGTGCAGGGCATCGGCGCGATGGCCGGCGTGCTCGTGCCCGTCACGACCGGCGTCGAGGCGCGGCTCCTCGTCGAGTACGCGCGGTTCTTCTCGTCGTTCGAGCCCGCGATCGGCGACCCGTACGTGGCCGGCGGGGCGATCGACCAGTACCTTGGGGTGCGGCTCGCCGGAGCCTACGTTTACTGAGCGAGAGAGAGAGGTAGCACGTGACGTACATCGCTTTCCTTGGCGGGCGCACCGCGCTCGCCGCCGCCGTGATGAGCGGCGCTGCGTTCATCATCAGCTGCGCGGGGACCCTCGAGGACAAGGACCAGTACCTCGCCGGCGGCGACGGGCCTGGCGGCGGAAACGGCCAGGGCGCGACGACCGGCAGCGGCGGCGACGCCGCAGCCACCAGCGGCGGCGACGCTGCAGCCACCAGCGGCGGCGACGCTGCGGCCACCAGCGGCGGCGACGCTGCGACCACCAGCGCGAGCAGCGGCGGTGGGACCGGATGCGCGGAAGCGCAGGCGCTGGTGGCGGCGAAGTGCGCCACCGCGGGCTGCCACGATGGGCAAGCGAACCTGGGGGGCCTCAATCTGTCGGCGGGCTGGGAGACCAGGGTCGCGGGCCAGGCGTCCGACTGCGGCGGCAACGGCACGGTGATCGTGCCGGGCGATCCGGACGCCAGCTTGCTCTACATGAAGCTCTCGGACCCCCCGCCGTGCGACAGCCGGATGCCGCTCGGCCCGGAGCTCAGCGCCGACGAGAAGAAGTGTCTCTACGACTACATCGCGGCGCTCCCGCCCTGAGGTAGCGAAGGAGCGTCTGGCCGCGGCAGCGGCGCGGGCGGCGCGGTCGTCACCTCGATGAGACCGCCTCGTTGGCGCCCCCGTGGCCAGACGCTACGCTCGCCGCGATGCTGCGCCGGCGCTCGTTCTGGATCGCCGCGGCCGCCGTCGCCTACACCGCCTTCGCCGCGCTCCGGGCGTCCGGCGGCCACGGGCCCGCGTGGCTCGCCCTGCTCGGGCTGCCCGCGTTGCTCGCGCTTGGCCTCCGCTGGGTAGAGCGGCCGCCGCGGGGAGAGGACCGGATCGAGCCGGCGGCCCGCAGCGCGGCTGCCGTCTGCCTCACCGGCGCCGCGATGCTCGCCGCCGCGCGGAGCGGCCCCGCCGGGCTCGCGCTGATCGCGCTCGGCAACCTCGGCGCGGCGGCCGCGGCGATGGCCGCCCTGGTCGGCCTCGCGCGCATCGCGGGCCTCGGCGGCCTTCTCGAGCCTCCGCCGAGCACGCGGCGCCTCGACGCGGCGGCGTTCGCCTCGCTCTTCTGGACCGTGGCGATCGCCCTGCCCGCCGTCTCCGCGGTGGCGCCAGAGCGCACGGCCGATCTCGATCCGCTGCTCGTCCACTACGCCACGTCCGCCGCCTCGCTCGGCTCGCTCACGGTGACGCTCGTGGCGATCGCGCGCGTCCGCATCGCGCGGCGGATCGAGCTCGGCGTGGCCGACAGGGTCGAGGCCGCGCTGCTGCTCACCGCGACCGCGCTGGCGGTCGGCCTCGCGGCGGCCTTCGTCGGCGTCGCGCCCCCCGAGTCGATCCTGCCGGTCACGAGCGCCGTCGCGGCGGTCTGCGTCGCGTTCTGCACCGTGGCCGCGGACGCCGCGCAGGTCTCGCGCGCGCTCCGCGGCACGCTCGCCGTCGCGACGCTCGCGACCCCGCCGGCGCTGCTCGCGGTCTACGCCGTGCACGAGGCGCCGCGCGGCGATCTCGGGCTCCGCGGCGCGCCGCAGTCCTCCGTCGGCGTGGCCGTGTTCGGCGCGTGCGCGCTGTGCGCGCTCGCGGGGCTCGCGGCGCCGGCGCTCGCGCGCCGGTTCGCGCCGGAGGGGGCGCGCTGGCTCGGGGCCTTCGACGCCGCGACGCGCGCGGCGATGAACCCGGAGCCGGAGGCGGCGCTCGAGGCGGCGCTCTCCGCGCTGCGCGAGGCGTCGGACGCCGGCGTCGCCGGGCAGGCCCCGCCGGCGCTCTACCTGCTCTCGCCGCCCGAGCGGGTGACCGTCGATCGCGCCGGCTACGCGCACACCGAGCCGGCGGAGGTGCCGGCGCGCCTCATCGAGCTCGCCCAGATCGAGCCGGAGCGCGTCCTTCGCGTCGAGGCCGCCGAGGCCGTCGAGGTCCGGCGGCCGGAGGTGCGCCCGCTGCTCGCCTGGCTCGCGGAGCGCGACGTCGGCGTCGTGGCCCTGGTGAACGACGCGGAGGGCCCGATCGGGGCCCTGGCCATCCCGCGGGCCCGGCGCGCGTCGCCGATGACGCTGGAGGAGGTGAGCGGCCTGCGCGCTGTCGCCGACCGGCTCGGCGCGGTGATCGCGGTGTCGGCGATGCTGTCGGGGTCGCGCGGCCGCGAGGTCGCCGCCCGCCGCGAGGCCGAGGAGCGCGCGCGCGAGGTGAGCCGGCTCGAGCGCGCTGTGGCGCAGGGCGCGGGGCGCTTCCGCGCGATCGCGGCGCTGCTCGCGCGGCCGGCGCGGGCCGCCGCCTACAGCCCCGCCGCCCGCGCGGCGCTCGAGCAGCTGGAGCGGCTCGGCGTGGCCGGCGGCCCGGTCACGCTGCTGACGGCGCCCGGGATCGACGCCGTGGCGTGGGGCGCGGTCGTCCACCTGACCTCGCCGCGCGCGGGCGGCCCGCTGGCGATCGTCGACGGCGCGGCGCCCCTCCCCGAGGGGTTCGCGCAGGCGTTCGCGCAGGCGCGGGGCGCTGCGCCGGCGCGCGACGAGGCGGCGGCGATCGAGGGCTCCTCGGGGACGCCGACCGCGCTCGCGCTGTGGCGTGATCCGGACAGCTCGCCCATCGAGGCGGCGCGGGGGGGCACGCTGCTCGTGCTCGACGCCCAGGCCTTGCCGTCGGAGGTGCAGAGCTACCTCGGCGCCGCGCTGCCGGACGATGTGGGGCTCGTCGTGGCGGTGCCCCAGACCGTGGACGCGCTCGCGGCGACCGGCCAGCTGAGCGAGCGGCTCGCGGACCGGCTCGGCGACCGGGCCGTCGCGCTGCCCTCGCTGTCGTCGCGCGCCGAGGATCTCCGCGCGCTCGCGCTGGATCACCTCGCGCGCATCGGCGTCCGCCTGCGGGGCCGTCCGTTCGGCCTCGATCTGCGCGCGCTGCAGGCCGTGCTCGACCACCCGTGGCCCGGCAACGACGCCGAGATGGGCGCTGTCCTGCTCCGCGCGGCGCTCGTGGCCAAGGGCGACGTCATCGGCGAGAGCGAGCTCGCGGCGATCGGCTTCGCCCCGTCGCCCGAGCCCGCCAGCGGGGCGGACAGCGTCCGCGGCGAGCCGCGCCGCGCCCGGAGGCGGCGCGCGGATCCGAGGGGGTAGGCTACGCCTCGGGCGGGGCCCGCCGCGCTGCCCTGGGTGGCACGCCGGGGCGGATCTGCGCGGGCTGCAGCATGTTCTTCCGGAGGAAGTGATCGAACATGTGCTGGCAGCTGGGACAGGGGTCCACGGGATCGCCGGCGTCGAAGTACCTGGACGCCGCTGCCT
This sequence comes from Sorangium sp. So ce693, assembly GCF_051521375.1. NCBI lineage: Bacteria > Pseudomonadati > Myxococcota > Polyangiales > Polyangiaceae > Sorangium > Sorangium sp. So ce693. The sequence goes on along the minus strand of NZ_CP150347.1, from coordinate 4,426,213 downwards.
GGATCGCGATCCCGGCGTCGGGGATCTCGCGCAGCGCCCGTCGCGTCCCTGCCTCGTCCAGGGTGCCGGGCCGGAGCGCGTGTTGCCGCTCCCATGAAGCAAGGTAGTCGCTGAGCGCCGCGGGCGCCGAGCATCGTCCTGGCTCCACGGGGATCCGCGCCGGCTCTCCCCTGGAGAGCTCCTCGATCCAGCCGCGGTACCACGCGGTGAAGCTGTCGTGGGTCGGGACGACGCCGAGGCCTGCCGCGCGAAGATCCGCCCAGACGCTGCCCGCGCGCGGGCCGCGGATCACGAGCACGGAGAAGTAGCCGCAGCCCATGTGCGCGAGCGCGACCGTCCCGCGGACGACGTCGTCGGTCTGGAGCGCGGCGCGCTGGGGTGCGGCCAGCGTCCGTGGATCGGGCCGGTAGGCCCTCGTGTGGGGGAACTCGCCGGTGAGGCTCTCGATCTGTCCAGGGCCGTCGAGCGGCAGGAGCCCGTGGTACGGGCCGGCGCCGGAGCTCCCGACGCGGGTCAGAAACGCGGCGTAGTCGGCGGGGATGCGGGCGCCGCACGAGGCCTCGATGCGCTCGATGTCTCGCGCGGTGAGCGGCGGGCGGAGCCGGTATCCGTGCGCGCGGGCGCCGAAGCGGTTCAGCCACGGATCGTGATCGCGGTGGAGGTGGTCGAGCGCCTCGGCGGCGCCCGCGACGAAGCCCTCGACGACCGCGGCGGGAGCGGGGTGGTGGAGCCCCTCGGCGCGCAGGCGCTCGAGCGCCCACGCGGCGGCGGCGCTCTCCGGGTGCGCCCTGGCGTAGGCCGCGAGCTTGTCGTACGCGGAGGCGTCGCCGTCGCGCGCGGCGCGGTGGTAGGCGTGGATCGGAAAGGCGGTTGGGTGCGCCGGCTGCGCCTCGAGGACGGCGTCGAGGTGCCGCAGCCCCTCGTCGGTGCGGCCGGCCTCGCAGAGCATGGCGCCGAGGTCGCAGCGGGCCGAGACGTCCTCGGGATCGAGGCGAGCTGCGGCCTCGAACGCGTCGCGGGCGGCGTCGATCTCGCCGCGCTCGCGGAGGGCGTAGGCCAGGCTCACGGCGGTCGCGAACGTCGGATCGAGCTCGAACGCCCGGCGGGCGAGCTGCACGGCCTCGTCGAGGCGGCCGAGCTTGCGGAGGATCATCCCGGAGACCCAGGCGACCTGCGGATGGTCCGGGTGGCTCGCACGGAGCACGTCGAGGGCGGGCAGCGTCTTTTCCAGGGCGCCGCGGGCCTTCGTGTCGGGGTGCTCCTCCGGGTAGCGGCCGAGGAGTTTCACAAGGCGGTAGACCGCGGCATCGACCTCCATGCGCGCCACGTTCTTCGGCGTGAGCTCCGGGGCGCCCTGCCGCGGCGTGGGTTTCTGCTTGCGCCGTCCGGTCCTGGACATGGCGGGACGGTAGCCTGCCCCCGCGGGGGCACCAAGGAGCGGCGGAACGCCCGCAGGGATCGCGCGCCGCAGGAGAGGTCGGCCGTTGATGCCTCCGGGAACGCGGTCCGCTCGGGCGAGCTCTCACGGATCCCGGATCCGGCCGCCGGCGGGGCGGCCTGGCAGATCAGCGCCGCGTGGCGGGACGCCCGCCCGCGTGCACCGCCGCGTGCGGGGACGCCCGCCCGCATGCGGCTCTGCGTGGGGGGACGCCCGTCGGCGTGCACCGCCGCGTGCGGGGACGCCCGCCGGCATGCAGCTCTGCGTGGGGGGACGCCCGTCGGCGTGCACCGCCGCGTGCGGGGACCGCCATGGACGGCGTCGAGGAACCGCCGGCGGGTTGCGGGCGGCACGCTCGTCGCCGAGCATGCTCGCATGGCGCGAACGGCCCCGTTTCCGAATGCGGCGGTGATCCCCGGCATGAACCCCGGCGTCTTCATCCTCGGCGGCGGCGGAAGCGGCGGCGGTGGCAACGGCCACATCGGGAATGGCCGCGGCGGCGGTCAAGGCGGCGATGGGAAGAACGGCGGCAACGGCGCGCGCGGCGGCGGCAAGGACGCGGGGAGCTGCGGGCCCGGCAGCGGCGGCGGCTGTCCCAACCCCGCACACGGCGGCGGAGGCGGCACGCACGCGGGCGATCCGGTCGATCCGATCACAGGGCGCGTCTACACGGTGGCGGTCGTCGACCTCGCGCTGCCCGGCGCGATCCCGCTCGTGGTCAAGCGCAGCTACAGCTCGGCGCTCGTCGAGGAGGATTGCGGCCTCGGCTTTGGCTGGACGCACTCGCTCGCGTGGCAGATCGAGGAGCGACGTCGCGGCCTGCGGGTGCTGGAGCCGCACGCGGCGGCGATGGAGCTGCCGCGGAAGCTCGATGAGGACGAATCGGTGCGGCTGCCGTGCGGGGTACTGACCCGGTATCCCTGGGGCTACGCGCTCGCGGCGGATGGGCTGGCGTATCTGTTCGCAGAGCCGCTCGGCAGCCGCTGGCTGCTGAGCCGGATCGTCGACGTGCACGACAACGCCGTCGCGCTCGCGTACGAGGACGGCGGCCTCGTGCAGGTCATCGACAGCGTAGGCCGTGTCGTGCGCGTACGGCGCCACAGCGACGGGCACATCGCCGCCTTCGAGGTCAAGAACGCCTTCGCGCACGGTCGATGGGAGACACGGCGGCGGTACGCGTTCGACGCGCGCGGCGACCTCATCGCGGCCGAGGACGCCGCGGGCCACGCCCACCGCTTCGCCTACGATGAACGCCATCGTCTGATTCGGCGAGAGGAGCCCGGCGGGCTCGTCGCCAAGTTTCGCTACAAGGACACGCGCTGCATCGAAGCGTGGTGTCACCGCGAGGGCAACGACGCGCTCGACGACGGCGTGCCGGGGGCCTTGAGTGACGGTTCACCAGCGAAGGGGTTCCTGCACGTCAAGATCGATCACCACGACGGCGTGCTCACGGAGGTGATCACCTCGCGCGCCATCCGGCGGGTCGACGGAAACGCCTTCGGCAAGCTCGACAGGATGGTCTGGGGAGCCGGCGGCGGCGTGCATAGGTTCGGCTACGACGATACCGGTGCGCTGTGCGCGTACCAGGACGCGCTGGGGCAGGTCTTCCGCTGGGAGCGCGACACCGAGGGGCGGGTTCTAGCCGAGGTCGATCCGATGGCGAACAGGACCGCCTACGAGCACGACGCGCGCGGGCTCGTCTCGGCCATGACCGACGCGCTCGGCGGCACGGCGCGTTACGAGCGCGACGCGCGCGGCGATGTGGTGGCCGTCTACGACGACATGGGGTTCGTCGTCGGGTTCGCCTACGACGCGCGCGGCCTGCTGGTCGGCGCGACCCTGCCGAACGGCGGCGAGACGCGCATGGAGTACGACGCGCTCGCGAACCGCGTCCGCGTCGTCGAGCCCGACGGCACCGAGCGACGCATCCGCTACGACTTCCTCGGGCGGGTGATGGGTTTCACCGACGAGCGCGGGAACGAGACGCGGTTCGCTTACGACGCCTGCGGCAGGCTCGCGGCCGTGTTCGGGCCGAGCGGCGCGGTGACGCGCTACGACTTCGACGTCGACGGCAACCTGGCCAGGATCGGCGACGCCGACGGGCGCACGACCACGCTGCGCTGGGGCGGCTTCCACGTCGTCACCGAGATCGAGCGGCCGGACGGGAGCAAGGTGCGGTACCGCTACGATCGCGAGCAGGACCTGGTGCGCATCGTCAACGAGGCAGGCGAGGAGCACCGGCTCGAGCGCGACGCCGAGGGGCGCATCACCGGCGAGCGGACCTTCGATGGGCGGGAGATCCGGTACAAGCTCGATCTGCTGGGCAGGATCGTACGGAGGGAGTGTGGCTCCGAGAGCGTCGGTCTCGCGTACGATCCGCTCGGGAGGCTCGTGAAGCGGAGCACCTCCGACGGGCGCGAAGATACCTTTGAGTACGATCCTCTCGGCCGGATCGAGCGCGCGGTCAGCGGCGACATCGAGTGCGAGTACACCTACGACCCGCGGGGGCGGGTGACGGCCGAGGTGACGCGGCGGGGCGCCGAGGTGCTCGCGACGTTCGCGTGGACCTACGACGCCATGGGCAAGGCCACCTCCGTGCGCGGGCCGGGGGGCGAGATGAGCGTGCAGCGCGACGTCAGGGGGCGGCCCGTCGCCGTGCAGATCGGCGGGGAGAGCAAGCCGCTGCGCCTCGCATACGATGCGCGCGGCTTCGAGGTCGAGCGGCTCTTGCCAGGCGGCGGCACGATCGCGACCGACGTCGACGCGGACGGGTGGATGGAGCGGCAGCGGGTGCTCGGGATGCCTACGGCACCGCGCGTCGCTCCGGGAGAGCCCGCCTGGGTCGGCCCGCTGCCGTCGCGCGAGACGTGGCGCAAGACGTACGCTTGGTCGCCTGCGGGGCTGCTACGCACCCACGAGGACCTCGGCGGTAAGATGGGAGAGCTGCTCCGCGATGCGAACGGCCGCGTCGTCGAGCGGCGCAAGGCGGGCAGAGTCGCCGAGCGGTTCCGCTACACCGCTGCGGGAGAGATGGAGCGAGCTGGCGAGCGACGTACGTACGCGCCTGGGGGGCGGTTGACGGCACGCACCGCGGGACAAGAGACCGTGCACTACGAGTACAGCGATCGCGGCGATGTGGTGCGGAAGCGCGTGAGCGAGCTGGACGGCCAGGGGGAGGTGCGGCGTGAGCTCGTGTGGACGTACGACTGGACCGGCGACGGGCGGCTCATGGCGGCGCGGACCCCGGAGGGGAGGACGATCTCGTTCACTTATGACGCCTTCGGTCGCAGGGTCGAGAAGCGCGTGGCGCGACTCGGGCAGGTCGAGAGCGTGACCCGGTATGCCTTTCGCGGCGATGTGATGGTGCACGAGCGCACCGAGCGCGCGCAGCACGACGAGGCGCCCGTCGTGGAGGAGCGGAGCTACGTCACGCTGCCGGAGAGCATTCTGCCGCTCGCGCAGAGGGAGGGCGCGGCGGGGGGGCTCAGGTACTTCGTGCACGGAGTGAACGGGTTTCCGGAGGCGCTGTTCGAGGGGGACGGGAGCGCCGCGACGGAGCTCGAGGCAGGCCTGTACGGCGACCTGCCGGCCGAACAGGCCAGGATCACACCGCTCAGGCTTCCGGGGCAGTATGCCGACGAGGAGACCGGGCTCCACTACAACGGGCACAGGTACTACGACCCGGAGACCGGGGAGTACCTCAGCCCGGAGCCGATAGGGCTGGAAGGGAGCCTCAAGGCATATGCCTACGCCGATTCGTGGCTCCCCGAAGCGATCGATCTGGATGGGCTCAAGAAGGATCCGGTCCTCTGCACCATCCGCAAAAAAGATGGCACGACCGTGACCGGCGCGAGCCAGGACAGAGGCCCGGGCGATCTACATAAGGCAGTCTTGGCCGCGTTACCTCCGACGCCGGCTCGCGATCCCGATGACCCCACCGCTCCCTGGAACTGCGCAGAGCCAGCAGCGCTCTCCGCACACATCAAGGACTGGGAAGAGAGGAATAGGCCAAAAAAGTGTGAGCCGGGCGCAGAGGGGTGGAAGAAGAACCTCCGATCCGCCATGCGAGAGATAGACGAAGAAAACGGAATCTCGTCGAAGCACGAGAAATCGAGCGTGGCTCGCGCTCCATGCCCAAACTGCTCGCAAACGGTGCCGAGGCTCTTCGCGCTCGCTGGCATGATGCCGCCCACGAAGGTGCTCGCTCCAGGATACCAAAACAAGAAAGGCGTGGGACCGCTCGAGCGCTTCTCCAAACCAAACGATAGCTTTCACAAGGATCCGAGCAACAAATCTCCGAATATATCGACACCGGGAACAACCAACCTGGGAACCTGGTCGCTCACCAGCAAAGGCTGGATGCGTCACCCCTGAGGATCGATGCATGAGCCAAACTCGTCCATCGCTGGAGGCTTTCGGTAGGCAGCTCTCGGACCGCGCGAGTTCATTCTTCACGAGCGAGCATATATTTCGGGATGTCTCGAGAACATGTAGCTTCGAGCGGCTCGCCGAGGAGCTCGATCGGCGAGGTGCGCCGTGGTTCGACAAGGTGTTCGAACTTGAAGAAGACTTCGGTGGCCTGGTACGTCGAGGGACCCATCCGAAGGCGCCTTCCCTGGCCCTCGGACTCTTTCAATTGATATGCCTTGGCCTCGACTCTCCCGGCGACGACGAGCCCGAGGACGACTCCGCGCTCGTCTCGTCAGCGTGGCCCATGGCACGTTTGTCAGCGACCGGCGATCCGATGGTCCATGTAGGCTTGTACACGACGGAACGGGATCTCTACATCAACGAGGCTGGATGGGTATTCTGTTACATTCCCATGTTGGATCGCGTCGAACTTCTCTCTGGATCGGCGTCAACGTTCTTGGAACGGATCGCACTCGAGGATCATGTGCGACGCGCGATGCGCGACCACGCAGGGACGTTTTTCATCGCAGATGCGGGCCTCTCGATCGCACAGGCTCTCGGCCTGCCCATCATTGAGGAGGCTTCGGACGCGCTGGTCAAGCACTGGATGAGTCCCGATGTCTTCGTCTCACGCTTGCCCTCGGCGTCCACATCGGGCACCTGCAGGACGCGAATCGTGTCCCGCACAGTGGAAGACCTCCTCCTCGCGGCTCGGACCGTGACAAAGAAGCATCCTGGAGCGCGGGCGACCGTGGAGACTTATCTGCGAGGTGGACGCGAGCGATACGACGCGCTCCAGCGCGAAGGAATCGCCGTCGATGAATGATCGGAGGCCGATACCGGTCCTCCGCGCGGTCGGGTCGCGTTCGTGGTGTTCCCCCCGAGGCCCCCTCCCCTCCCTGAGCGCGCGGAGCGCGCGATTTGGGAGGGGCGGGCCGCGCGCAGGCGCGGAGCGCCGAGCACGGACCGGGGGTGGGCATCCGCTGCCGCTGCTGCGCCCTCTCGCGCGTCTCGCTCGTCGCGCACCGAAGCGCCCGGTGCCCTCACCCGGGCGCCCGACGAAAGAGCGCGCGACGGCTCGTGAGGCCGCTCAGTAGAAGCGGTAACCGAGGCTCGCCGGGGCCGCGAAGACCCAGCCGTCGAGGCCCTTCATGACCGTCGGGGAGACGCTCAGCAGGAGCGCGCCCGACGTCCAGCCCGCGCTCGGAAGGTCCGCGAGCACCAGCGACACGTCGACGCTCCCGCCGAACGCGAGCGTCTCGACGAGCGCGCTCTCGGGGAGGCTGCCCTCGCGCGCGTTCACGGCGACCTCGCTCCGACCGTAGTTGAGGTGGACCACCTCGGAGGGGATCTCCCCCTTGATCCCGGTGACGTTCGCCTGCTGCCCCACCGGGCCCACGAGCCCTGAAAGGCCGAGCCAGACGCGCCCGAGGCGCATCGAGACGGAGGGGCCGCCGACAACGAAATAGCCGCCGCCGAAGCGGTAGCCGCCCAGCACACGCGCGCCAAGGTGCAGATCCTCGGAGATCGCAAACCCGATGAACGCCTCCCCGCCAGCAAACGGCCCGATCGCCGGATCGAAGCTGGCATGGCAGACCTCATCGTCACAAGGCGCGATGAGCTCACCCTCCGGGATGTTGTAGCTGTAGGAGTACGCGCTCAGATCGCCGAAGCTGCCGGCGTCCATCAGGCCGATCAACGCGCCGCCGGCCACACCGGCCTCGATCACGAAGCTCCCGGTGTGCCTCGGCGAAGATCCAGAGCTCGGCTCCGGCTCCTCGGCTGCAGGAGGCGCCGCAGGCGACGCATCGGTCTCCGGCCCCGCGGCAGCCTTCCCAGGCCCGGCAGCGCCCTTCCCAGCCTCCGCCGCAGCCGGGCCCTTCTCAGACCCCGCAGCGCCCTTCCCGGGCCCCGCAGCGCCCTTCCCGGGCCCCGCAGCGCCCTTCCCCGGCGCCGCAGCGCCCTTCCCCGGCCCCGCAGCGCCCTTCCCGGGCCCCGCGGCGCCGTCCCCGGCCGCCGCGCTCCCCTTCTCCGACGCCGCCGCCACCGACGCCGCCGGCGCGGGCGCCTCCGCCGCGGGCGCAGGCTGCGCAGCGGCCGAGGCGTCCTTGGCGAGCGCCGGCAGCGCCACGGTCTTCCGCTCGCCCCGCTTGATCGACACCGAGTGCTCCCACGGCTTTCGACCAGGGGCGCTCGCGCTCACCTTGTGCTGGCCATGATCGATCGGCCTCGCCTGACCCCAGAGCGCGCCGTCGACCGGCGCCCCGTCCAGCGTCACCTCGAGCCCCTCGACCGCGGCTGCGCGCGGCACGCTCAGCGTCAGCCGCGGGAGCGACAGCTCCAGCTTCGCTCCCCTCGCCTTCGCGTCGGCCTCCAGGCGCTTGTTGCCCTCCTTGCGGGCCGCTGCGCCGAGATCGATGTACTCGGCCCACGCCGTCGCCACCTTGCCCTGCTTCTCGTGGCACATCGCGAGCGCGAGGAGCGTCGCCGACCTCGGGCTCAGCCTGTAGCTCTCCTCGAGCTTCGGGCAGGCCTCCGCGACCTTGCCCTTCTTCATCAGGCTCTTGCCCTCGTCGAGCAGCGCCTCCGCCTGCGCGAACGCGACGCCCGGGCTCACCGCGAGCGCGAGCGCGAGCGCGACGCCGGCGAGGCGCGCGCAGGAGCGCCCGGCGCTCCAGGCGCGCCGCGACGCCTCGACGCAGGAGCCGCGGCGCCGCGCGCGCCAGGGGGAAGCAAGCAACTTGTCGGAAGTCTCAGCGTCTTGCCGGTTCAAACGGTCCGTCGCTCCCAGGGCGATGCCCGTGAGGTGATGTCCAAGGCGCGAGCGCAAGGACGGCGCGCCTCCGCACTGCAAGGAGGACGGAGCGTACCACGCACCGTTTGAGCCGAGCAAAGCCGCGCGCGGTGCGTGGAGATGACAGGACGAGCGCGTGGCAGGCGCGGGTCAGCCGGCCGCGGAGCGCTCGTCGAGCAGCTTGATGCCGGCGGCGACCTCGCTGGCGAACGACTCGGCGAGCGCCCGCGCCTGGGCGAACCGCGGCGGGACTTCCCGGGCGGCGCGGGCGAGCGCCGCGACGGCGAGGTCGTGGGGCTGGCGCAGGAGGACGCGGTACGCGAGGCTCCGGCCAGGAGGCGTCGCGACGACCGCGAGCGTCGAGGCCGACCACGCGAACGGCGGGTCCTTCCGCGCGGCGGTCGCGAGATCCGTGAGCGGCGTGCGCGTCATCCAGAGGGAGAGCGCCTCGGCGAAGTCCGGCGGGGCGAGCCCCGGGACGTCGTGGCCCATGTCCGCGAGGCCGACGCGCCGGGTGTCGACCTGGACGCCGCGCAGCTGCCGCCACCGGAGCAGCCGCGCGGGCGGACGCTGGCCGCGGAAGCTCGCGCGGCCCGTCCACCAGGCGACGAGCGCGTCCGTGCGAAAGCAGTCGAGCACCCGCGCGAACGTCACGTGCCGCGAGAGCGCGGCCCCGACGTCCACCGGCGCGGGCACGAGCTCGCAGAGGTCGCGCACGCTCGCGAGCAGGCGGGGATAGCGGCTGCGCGTCAGGACGCTGGCGAGCTCGTGGTTCGTGAGCTGGAGCAGGTCGTTCAGCGCGGCAAGGAGCGCCCACTCGGCAGCGGTGAGCCCCGGGAGCACGTCGACGGGGGCGATGAGGCGGGCGACACGGACGCGGACCAGATCGATCCGCGAGCCGAGGTCGCGATCGATCGCCGGCGCGCCGTCGCCGAGGAGCAGCGCGAGCCGGACGCCGAAGGGGCGCACGGGGCGCAGAGGACCGCCGAGGACGAGCGGGGCGAGCACGTTCGCCTGGAGCTCGGAGAGCCGCTCGGCGATCGCTTCGGCCTGGGTCATTGGGGCGCCCGGCCAGCGCCCGGCGGCAGCGCCCTCGGCTCGGCCAGCGCCTCGGACGGGGCGAGATCGCGCAGCGGCCGGATGCCGACGCCGCCGAGCACGACCTCGGGCAGCTCGGTGGCCAGCGCCGCCGTGAGGCCCGCGGACGACGCGGCCACCGCCGACCATTGCTGGGCCTCGAGCAGCGCCGTCTCGAGGGCGACGAACGCCTCCTCCGGCACGCCGATCGCCCCCCCGTCGCGCCCGATGAACAGCGCCTGCCCGGCGGGGGCGCCCAGCGCGCGGAACAGCACGCCGGGCGCGACCGCAGGGACCGCATCGTAGCCGGCAGGGATGTAGAGGCCCGGATGGACCTCCCGGAAGAACTCGCCGACCGGGATCCCCTCGATGCCGGTGGGGTGCCGTAGGAACGCGCCCGCAGCGGTGAAGGCGATGCGGGCGCGGCGCAGGGTCTCGGGGCCGAGCGCGTAGGCGACGTGCCGCAGGAGCGGCATCTCCTGCGGCCGGATCCACGAGGCCGTGACCGAGCGCCACGGCTCGGAGCTCGGGACGAGGCGGAGCGACAGCACGACCGACGCGGGGCGCTGCGCGTCGCCCTCCGCCGCCACCTTCGCCGCGACGGGCTCGCGGCCGAGCTCCACCCGGGCGAACGCCGCGACGTCGCCCATCGCCGGCAGCTTCGCGATCTCCAGCGCCTCGCGGCCCCCGCCCCGGAAGAGCACGAGGCCCGCCTCGCCGAACACCGGGCAGGCGCGGAGGTTGACCGGGTGCCGGAACCCCACCTCCACCGCCGCGCCCGGCGCGACCGGCACGAAATACCCGAGCCCCGGCGTGCTCGTGAGCAGCGGGACCATCCGGGCAGGGACGGCCGGCGCGCGGAAGAGGTACCGGAGCACCGGGGCGTCATCGAAGCTCGACTCCGGCGGCCACTCGCACAGGCCGACCTCGGCCTCGACGCTGCTCCGGGAGAAGTAGCGAATGAGCGCCGGGCCGAGCCCCGACTCCGCGAGCAGCCAGCGGGGGCCAGGGTCCCGCCCGGCGGCCGGATCGAGGTGCGGCTCGAGCCGGAGCAGGAGCGTGCGCACGTCGACGCGACGCTCGACCTCGTACGTCTGCGAGAAGGCGTTGTGATAGAGCGAGAGCGCCGCGTCGCTGGGCAGGATCTGCGGGACGTCGTACCCGAACGGCGCGGCCGCGTCGCGGTACTGGACAAAGTGCCGGCTCGTGCCGGTGAAGCTGTAGCCGCCCGCGAGCCGCGCGATCTCGGCGACACGGTCGAGCCGATCGCTGCTCTCGGCCGCGAACAGGAGGGTGACCTCCCGCGCCCCCAGCTTCGATCGGACGATCTCGACGACGAGCGAGCGGAGGATGTCCGCGAGCGAGCCCTGCCGCGTGTAGAGCGCCAGGAAGGCCACGAGCCGATCGATCGACGGCAGGAGGACGAGCCCCTTGGCGCCGAGCGCGACCCCCTTGGCGTCGAGCCCGAGGCCGGGCGTGCGCAGCCGGGTCTGGTGAACGGCGACGCGATCGAGCATCGAAATGGCTCCCGCCGCTCGAACGTAACGCAACGTAGCGCAACGCTGGAGGAGCAGCGGAGCCGAAGACCGTAGGAGGAGCCGCCGGATCCGTCAAGAGAGGCCCGCCGCGCGCTCTGCGGGCTCCCCGGCCGGGTCCGTCAAGAGAGGCGCGCCAGGCGCCAGAGAGGCGCGCGCGGCTCGGCGAGCTCTCCTGCCGGCTCGCCGCGTCCGCCACGCTGCCGGGTCCCCGCGACCGCGACACTGGAACTGCCATGAGCGACGGCGTAGTCTCTTTCGCGAATGCGCCCTGTCGGAACACCGCAGGCCCACGCGGCCCGACGCGATGAGATCGCCTCTCCGCTGCGCCGGAGCCCCCTCGGCTCCCATCCCACGAACCACGTCGGCTAGCGCATGAGCTCCGCGCGCATCGAGTCCGCAAGGCCGCTCGTCGCAGGCCGGTTCCACATCGAGCACGAGGTCGGCCGCGGCGGGATCGGCACCGTGCACCGCGCCTTCGACGTGCAGACAGAGCGCTACGTCGCGCTGAAGATCATCACGGCGGTCGGCGTCGACGCCGAGGGCCAGGCCCGGCTCTCCCGCGAAGGGCAGGTCCTCTCGGAGCTCGATCACCCGGGGATCGTGAGGGTCGTTGCGTTCGGGACGCTCGAGGCGAGCGCTGTCGACGCGGAGGGGCGGCGCATCGAGGAGGGCGCGACCTACATCGCGATGGAGTGGCTCGACGGCGAGGACCTGGCGGCGCGCCAGAAGCGCTCCCCGCTCTCGCTGCGCGAGGGGATCGAGGTCGGGCGGCAGGTGGCGAGCGCGCTCGCGGCCGCGCACGCCGCGGGCGTCGTCCACCGCGACATCAAGCCTTCCAACATCATCCTCCTGCGCGGCTCGCCGGACGCCCCGCTCCGCACCAAGCTCGTGGACTTCGGCGTGGCGGCGTCGAAGGAGGTCGTGCTCACGACGGACGCGGGGGGCCTCGTCGGCACGCCGGCGTACATCTCGCCCGAGCAGGCGCGCGGCGACGCGACGGTGGACGCGCGCAGCGACCTCTACTCGCTCGGCGCGACGCTGTTCGAGCTGGTCGCAGGCCGGCCCCCGCACATGGGGCCGAGCTCGATCGCGACCCTCGTCCGCCTGGCGACGACGCCCGCGCCGCGCCTCTCGGAGTTCCTGCTCGACGTGGTCCCGGCGCTCGACGACCTGATCCACGCGCTCCTGCTCGCCGACCGGGAGCTCCGGCCGAGCTCGGCGCGCGAGGTGGCGGACAGGCTCGCGGCGCTCGCCGACGAGCCGTACCTGCCCACCCCGTCGCCGCTGCGCGTGAGCGACAACCCGCCGGGCGCGATGGGGACGCGGCTCGTGACCACGATCGTGGCGCTGCACGTGGCCACCGGGGAGGAGCGCCAGCGGGAGCTCGAAGCGCTGCGCCGCCGCGGGGCCGACGCGCTGCCGCTCGGCACGGACTCGATCGCCGCCCACCTCGGCGTGCGGCAGGCCCACGGCGACGAGGCGTCCCGCGCCCTCGAGCTCGGGCTCGCGCTCGGCGGCCGCGGCGGCCGCGTCGGCGTCGCCTCCGGCCGCATGCGCGTCGACAGGACGCGCGCCGCCGGCGAGGTCGTCGACCGCGCGGTCGCGCTCGCGCGCGAGGCGGGCCTCGGCCGGGTCCTCGCGGACGCCACCACGGTGGAGCTGTCCCGCGGGCGCTTCATGGGCGAGCCCCTGGAGAGCGGCGCCGTGCGGGTGCTGGCGCGCGCGCCGAAGCGGCCCGACGCGCAGACGCCGTTCGTGGGGCGGGACGCCGAGCTCATCACGACCGTCGCGGCGTTCGAGCGGTGCGTGGAGGACGGGACGCCGGTCGTGATGAGCATCTCGGGGCCGCCGGGGATCGGCAAGAGCCGGCTCGCGCGCGAGTTCGTCGCCCGCATCGTGGATCGACCGGATCCGCCGCGGCTCGTCCAGCTGCGCTGCGAGTCGTTCGGCCGCGCGCAGGCGCTCGGCGTCGCCACGGACGCGCTGCGGGTCCTCATGGGCCTGCCGAAGGGCGCGTCGCTCGAGCAGGCCGAGGACGCGGTGCGCGCGCGGCGGCCGCTCCACGGCGACGGCGGGCTCCTCGCGCGGCTGCTCGCGAACCAGCCGTTCCCGGACGGCGTCGACCTGCGCGGCGCGCGCGACGCGCTCTACCTCTCGATGACCGACATCGCCGTCGACGCGGCGTCGAGCGAGCCGTGCGCGCTGCTCGTCGAGGACGCGCAGTGGGCCGACCCGGAGAGCGTCGCGTGGCTCGATCACCTCCTCGGGCGGGCGACCGGGAGGGCGCTGTTCATCCTGCTCATGGTGCGCCCCGCGTTCTGGCGCGACCAGGGCCAGCGCTTCGCCGGCCGCGACCACGTGCGCGTGGAGCTGCGCCCCATCGCGCGCCGGGCCACGCGCGAGATCGCGCGGGCGGTCTTCAGCGCGGCCGCGGCCGCGCTGCCGTTCGACGAGGCGACGCTCGACCGCGTCGCGCAGCAGGCGGCCGGCTCGCCGCTCTTCGCCGAGGAGCTCGCGCGGGTCATCGCATCGGGCAAGGACGCCGCCACGGCGCCCACGATCGAGGCGGCCATCCAGGTGAGCCTCGACGCGCTCGACGAGCCCACCCGGGAGGCGGTGGTGCGCATGAGCGTCTTCGGCCTGTCGGTGTGGGACCTGGGCCTCGCCGAGGTCGGGGTGGCCGAGCCCGCGACGGCGCTGAAGAAGCTCATCGCCGCGGAGCTCCTCGTCGCGCAGCCCGCGTCGCGCTTCCCGGCCGCGCGCGAGTTCCTGTTCAAGCACGCGCTCGTCCGCGACGTCGCGTACGCGTCCGTCGGCGAAGAGCTCCGCCGGAGGCTGCACGCCGCGGCGGCGCGCTGGCTCGATCGGCTCGGCGAGGACAGCGCGACGGTGGCGCAGCACTTCGATCTCGGGGGCGAGCACGAGGAGGCCGCGATCCGCTGGGAGGCCGCCGCGCGGCGCGCCCTGGCGACGAACTCGCTCCGCGACGCGGTCACCATGGCCGATCGCGCGCTCGTGTTCTCCCCCGACAAGCCGACGGCGTTCGCGCGCGCGGTCCTCCTCGAGGAGGCGTACTCGCGGCTCGACGCGCGCTCGCCCGAGCGCGACTCGGCGATCCGGGCGATGTGGGAGAACGTCTTCGACGAGGCGAGCGAGCTGCGCACGCTGACGGCCCGCGCGCGCTACGACCACGCGTGCGGCTCCGGGATCGACCTGGAGGAGCGGCTGACGGCGCTGCGCGACCGCGCCCGGTCGATCGATCTCGTCGAGGAGGAGGCGCAGTGCTCGGCGACGCTGGCGCAGGTCCACGCGTTCGCCGGGCAGCTGGCGATGGCCGAGCAGGAGGCCGCGCACCTGCTCGACCTGGCGGCGCGGCGGAACCTCGTCTGGGCGGCGGTCGACGCGTGGCAGACGCGCGCGGTCGCCCACCAGACGCGCGGCGAGCCGGCCGCCGCGCTGGGGGCGCGCCGGAACGCGGCGCGGGCCGCGCGCCGGGCCGGGCTGCAGGAGCGCGAGGCGATGCTGACGATGAACGTCGGCTTCGCGCTGACGACCATCGGCGCCCGGGAGGAGGCGCTCCAGGAGATCGAGGGGGGCATCGCCAGGGCGCAGGCGATCGGCAGCTCCGGGGCGGCGCGGCACGGGCAGATGATCCTGCTCTGCTGGGCGGCGACGTTCGGCCCCGAGCCTCGGCTCGACGCCGTGCTCGCGGAGCCGCGCGCGAGCGCGGACGAGGCCGCGGGGAGCATGTGGGTCGTGCGCGACCGGGTGACGCTGGGCATCCTGTTCTACCGGGGCTGCGAGCTCTTGCGCCTCGAGTCGTCGGGCCTCGCGCGGGCGCGCTCGCTGCTGAAGAAGGCCACCGACGCGTACCGGGTCACCGACAACCGCGACGTCCTGCCCGTGGCGCTCGGGTTCTGCGCCGAGGCGGAGCGCCGCTTCGGCAACGCCGAGCAGGCCCGCGAGATCGCGCGGGAGGCGGCGGCCCTCGTCGAGGCGGGCGCGCCGAGCCTGCTCAACGAGGCGCCGATCTACCTCGCGCTCCACGACGCCTGCGTGGACATGGGCGATCTGGAGGGCGCGCGGGCCGCGATGGAGCGCGCGATGCCCCCGCTCCTGCGCCGGCTGAAGGGCCTCGAGGGGACGCCCTACGCCAGCTCGTTCCTGCTCAACCTGCCGCAGAACTCGGCGCTGCTCGTGGCCGCCGAGGCCTACGGCTGCGTGCCGCCGGAGCTCGAGGCGATGCTGAGCGGCCGGCCGTAGAGCCCCGCGCGGCGCTCCGACGCCCCTCGCGACGCCTCCGGCGGCTGTCCGGCGGCTAGGCCGAGCCCGCGGCCCTGCCCGTCACTTCCGCGGCGCGGCGCCGCCGCCCGCCTTGGGGGACGTCGACGGCACCTGGCGGAGGTTGATGGTCAGCACCTCGTCGCGCGTGAACACAACGAAGCGCGCCTCCGGGGTGTACCCGTCGGCCGTGACCCGGATGCGGTGCCCGGTGCCATCCCGGCTGAACCTCGCGAAGAACGGGTTGCTGGGGAGCTCCACGTCGTCGAGGTAGATCTTCGCGTCGAGCGGCGTGGCGATGATCCGGAGCTCGACGAGGTTGGCGACCGGGGGCGCGTAGGTCGTAGGAGGCGGGGTCGTGGGCTCGTCCCTCGCCTCCGTCGGAAGATCTCTCTCCGGCGGGGTCCTCGAGGATCGGAGCGCGAGGACCGCCCACGCGCCGCCGATCAGCAGCACCGAAAGCACGGCGATCCCCGCGCTCCAGAGCGCCTTTCGCCGGGTCGACTTGGTGTTGGCGACCATGATCGTGGGGATCGTCTGGCGGTTCGAGATGCTGTCCTCGCGCGACGGGTCGTCGCCCAGCATCTGGTCCCCCACCGGCGCGGAGAACTGCTGCGACATCTGCGAGAGCGGCATGCGCTGAGACCACGGCACGGCGCCGCGCTCCTCGAGCACCGGCAGGATCTCGAACTCCTCCCCGCCCTCGGCCGCGCCGGCGTGGAGCCGCCCCAGCTGGTCGCTGATCGCGGACCTCACCTCGGCGCGGCGGTGCGCGAATGTCTCACCGATGAGGCGACCGATCTCGGCCGAGGAGGGGCGGCGGCCCATCGTCGCCAGGTACGCCTCGACGTCGTCACGCATCTGGGCCGCCGTCGCGTACCGCTCCTCGGGCGCCATCGCGAGCGCGCGCGAGCAGATCCGCTCGAGGGCGTCAGGCGCCGCGGGCCACCGCTCGCGCAGCTTCGGGATCTCGCCGAAGGTGAGCCGCTGGAGGATCTGCACGTCGGAGAGATCTCCCCAGAAGCGCTCGCCCACGACGAGCTCCCAGAAGATGAGGCCCATCGAGAAGATGTCCGCGCGGCGGTCGACCATCGTCGCGAGGGCCTGCTCCGGCGCCATGTACCGGATCTTCCCCTTCACGACGCCGGTGCTGGTGTCCGCGTCGCGCGTCGCCCACTTCGCGATGCCGAAGTCGACGACCTTCGCCTGCCCGTCGTAGGTGACGAAGATGTTGTGCGGGCTGATGTCGCGGTGGACCACCTGGAGCGGCTGCCCGTTGAAGTCCATGAGGTCGTGCGCGTAGTGGAGCCCGGCGAGCGCGTCGGCGAGGATCGCCAGGTAGACCGCGCGGTGACGCGACGGGTCGATCTTCCTGCAGATCCGATCGAGCGAGTGCCCTTCCAGGTACTCCATCACGATGTAGTACTGGTCGTCGATCTGACCGCACTCGTACGTCTGCACGACGTTCGGGTGGTTCAGCCGCGCGGCGAGCCTCGCCTCGTCGAGGAACATCGCGTTGACCTCGGGCTCGGTCGCGATCCCCGGCTTGAGCCGCTTGATCACGACCAGCTTCTCGAACCCGAGCGGGCCGCGATGCGCAGCGAGGAAGACCTCGGCCATCCCTCCCTGCCCAAGCTTTGCGATCAGCCTGTATCTCCCGAAGCCTCTCGCGGACTGCACGGGGAGCCGGACGATCATCGATGACGAGGTCACAGCACCTGATCGTTCGTAAGGATTGCTGACTCGTCAAGCAGACTCATGGAGATGTGCATCCCTCCGGCACAGCGGAGCCCCGGGGCGAGGAGCGCGCGCGCGCTCCCCCTGAATGCCCCGGGTACTCCGGTTAATGAGGTGAATTCCGCTACTTAGGCCCGACTGCCGCGCGGGATCAGCCCTCGCCGATGGCGATCCCGAGCGCCTGACGCAGCGCGAAATACTGATCGCTCGTCGAGAAGACGATCAGCTCCTTGAGCCTGTCCTGGGGCGGGAGATCCCCGGGCTGCTGCGGCTCGGCGGCGATGATCTTCTTCGCGATCTCGAGATCGCCCGAGAGGAGCAGGCCGGTGCGCGCCGCGGTGATGTCGACGCACTGGACCCACCGCTTGATGTTGGCCTTGGCGCCCTCCGCAAGGAACTTCTTGACCACCATGCGGAGCCCCTCGAGCTGCATCGGCTGCATGAACCCGCGGAGCGTCTGCGCGGTCGCCGTGATCTGCTTCTCGATGTCCGGCGGGACCGACGTGTCGGGCGCGACGAGCTTGATCCCGGCGAACAGGAGCACCGTCAGCTCGGTGACCGTCGGGAACAGCGTCTTGATGTAGTGCTCGCCGCGGTACATCGCGAGGTGCTTGCCGACGATGAACGTGAGCTCCTGCGGCGAGAACCCGGTCAGCACGGTCTGACCCGCGACGGACGCCGGCTGCTCGTTCGCCACCGCGACGAGCGCGCCGGGCACGTCGCTCCGCACGTAGAGCCGCGGCGCCGGCAGGCCCAGGACGTTGGCCGCCCACCCGAAGGTCCGGGCGAACGTCACCGTCGAGGTCGCCGGGTCCTGCAGGAAGCGCTGATCGAGGACCGGCAGCTCACGGCGCTGCTTGAGCGTCTCGATCTTCGCCCTGAGCGCGGCGCCCGCGATCATCTCGAAGATCTTGCCGACGTAGAGGTTCTCCTCCTCGTGGAACAGGTTCCTGATCCACTGCTCGTTGTCGAGCCGGCTCTTCGCCTGGATGAGCCCCTGCGGGCGGTAGTCCTCGAAGTACTGCTGCTCGTCGGGATCGGCCTTGCGGAGGAACGACAGCGCCGCCGCGACGCACCAGGCCTGGTCGTAGCGCTTGCTGTCCACGTACAGGCGGTAGAGCCGCTTGTACGGGTCGATCTTCATCGGATCGATCTTGACCATCGCCTGGAACTCGCCGGTCGCCAGATCGAACTGCTCCGACTGCTCGTAGAGCTCCGCGAGGATCAGGTGCTCCGTCGCGTCCTCGGGCTTGAGCCGCGACGCCATGCGGAACGTCTCGACGGCGGCCGTCCTGTCGCCGAGCCGATCGCGGTAGATGAGCCCGAGCGCGTGCCAGAGGCTGTACTCGAGGTCCGTGTTCCCCTTGCCGGCCACCCGGTGCAGCATCTTGCGGTACGCCCGCTCGAGCTGCTTCCACTCCTTCTGCGCCGTCAGGATCTTGTTGATGCGCTCGAAGGCCTCGAGGGAGTGCGGGTTCAGGTCCAGCGTGTCGTTGAACAGCTCCACCGCGCGCGCCGGGTCGTCCAGCTTGTCGCGGTAGATCTGCGCCATCGTGTAGAGGTAACGGCTCTTCCGATCCGGCTGCGGCTCGAGCTCCGCGATGCGCTGGAGGCAGTCCACCATCCGCTCCCACTGCCCCGTGCGCTGGTAGAGCTGGAGCAGCTTGTGGAGCAGCACGTGGTTCTGCGGCTCCAGGTCGAGCGCCTCCTCCAGGGCCTCCACGCCCTTCGGGATGTTGTTCTCCTTGTCGACCCAGATGTCGCCGATGTCGTTCAACATCCTGAACCGCTCGACGCCGTCCATGATGTTGTCGAGGATCAGCCGCTTGTAGTGGCAGACCTGCTTCCAGTCCTTGAGCGCGTCGTAGACGGCGACCATCGCCTCGAGCGTCGGCCGGTGCGCGGGCTCGGCGCCGAGCGCCTTCTCGAAGTTGTTGACCGCCTGCTTCGACTGCCCCTGCGCCTGCTTGATGCAGCCGAGCTTGTAGTAGACGGTCGCGCGCTCCTCGGTCTCGGCCTCGTCGAGGCTGGTGAGCACCTTCTGGTAGTTCGTCAGCGCGCTCGCCCAGTCGCCGAGCTTGAAGCTGACGTCCGCCAGGCCCCGGATCGTCTCCTGGTCGGTCAGATCGAGGTTGTGCGCGGCCGTGTACGCCTTGAGCGCGGCGTCGTCCTTGCCGAGGCGCTCGAGGACCCGCCCGAAGGTCCGCTGCAGCCGGTGCTGCTCTGACCTGTCGCGCTTGCCGCTCTTCCTGACGAGCATCTCCGCGAGCGGCTCGGCCTGGGCCCACCGCTCCGTGGAGACGTACTCGTTGAGGAGCGGCATCGCGGCGTCCTCGTTGTCGGGATCGCTCTGGAGCGCCATCTCGTACGCCTGCACCGCGAGCGCGTGCTCGCCGAGCATGTCGTCCCGGAGCTTGCCGAGCTCGACGAGCAGCCGCGCCTTGGCGCGGGGCGCGTCGGTGTTCATCTGCTCCTGGTCGAGGTAACGCGCCGCCCGGTCCCAGTCGGCCGCGTCGATCGCGATCACCCGCAGCGCCGCCAGCGTCGGCACGTGGGACGGATCGAGATCGAGCGCCATCTCGAAGCGCTCCTGGGCCTGGACCCGCTCGCCGAGCTTCTCGTCGAGCTGCCGGCCGATCCGGAAGTACATCTCGACGCGCTGCTTGCCGTCGGCCGTCAGGTCGGCGACGCGCGTCATGTACTCGATGGCCTTCGCCGAGTTGTCCTGCTTCTCGTAGAGCTTCGCCAGCGCCTCCAGGGCCGGGATGTGCGTGTCCTGGATGTCGACGATGTTCAGGTACGCGTCGATCGCGCGGTCGAGGTCCTCGATCTCCTCCGCGTAGACCTTGGCCGTCTGGGCCCAGAGCTCGATCTTCTTCTGCCGATCCTCCGCCGCGTTGATGTGGCGATCGTAGGTGTTGATGAGATCGTGCCACTGGCGGAGCCGGCGATAGCAGCGCTCCAGGGCCTCGAGCGCGGGCTCGTGGCTCGGGTCGATCTCGACCACCTGCTCGAGGCGCGCGGCCGACAGATCGGGCTTCAGGAACTGCTCCTCCTGGAGGTTCGCGATCTTCATCAGCACGTCGATGCGCTCGCGCTCCGTGGTGACCACGTCGAGCTGCATCTCGAGGACGCGCACGAGATCCGGCCACTGGTGCGTGGCCGTGTAGACGCGCTCGAGCCCCCGCATCGCGAGGAGGTTCGAGGCGTCGATGTCCAGCACCTCGCGGTAGACCGCGCCGGCCTTCTCGATCAGGCCGAGCTTGGACTCGTAGAGGCCGGCGGTGCGCAGCTTCACGGCCGCGACGACGTCGGACTCGCTCACGGCCCGCGCCTTGCGGAGCAGGACGTCGACGAGATCGTTCGACTGATCGCGATCCGTGTAGATCCGCTCCAGCGCCTCGAGGGCCGGCAGGTGCAGCGGATCCACGTCGAGGGCGCGCCGGTAGAAGCTGAGCCCCTGCTCGACCTCGCCCATGTGCTTCTCGAGGACCTCGCCGAGCTCGGTCAGGACCTCTTTCCGATCGACGTCCGTCACCGCGACGTTGAGGGCGCTCGTCAGCATCTGCCCCTGCTGCTGCCACTGGCCGGTCTTCTTGAAGAAGTTCGCCATCTGGCGCAGCACCGCGACGTTGTTCGGGTCGTGCGCGAGGATCTGCTGGTAGTACGGCTGGGCGTACTCGGGGTGGCCGAGGTCCTCCGCGTACCACTTGGCGAGGCGCAGGCAGAGCGTGATCTTCTGGAGCGGGGCCGTCTGCTGCTGCAGCCACCCGTTCACCGTCTGCACGAGCTCGGGCCAGCGGTTCGTCGCCTGCGCCATGCGCTCGAGGTAGCGGACCGTGTCCATGTCGGAGAAGTCCATCTCGAACGCCGTGAGCAGCGCGTCGAAGGCCTGCGGCTTGTCCTCGAGCTGCTCCTCGAAGACCCGGGCCACCTTGCGGAGGATGTCGGTCTTCTCGGAGACCTCCTCGCGCGAGTCGAGCCGCGCGAGGTAGAGCTCGATGAGCGGCTCGCTCCGCCGGGCCGCGTCGTGGAGCTGCTCGAGCGCCGCGAAGGCCTGATCGTGCGTCGGCTCGAGCTCCAGGACCTTCTCGTACGCGAGCGTGCCCCGGTCCCTCTCCTCGACCTGGTGCTCCCAGATCTGCGCCACCTCGAGGTACTCGCGCACCTTGTCCGCCGGCGACTCGTAGGCCGCCGCCCGGCCCATCTTCACGTCGATGACCTCGACCCAGCGGCCCTCGGCCCGGAGCAGGTTCTCCAGGGCGGCCATCGCCTCGAAGTCCTTCGGGTCGACCTCGAGCAGCTTCCTCCAGGCGTCGATGGCGTCGTACGCCTGCCCGAGGACGTGCTGGTAGGTCGTCCCGAGCTCGCGGTACAGCGCGATCACGTTCTCGGCCGGCAGCACGTCCCGCGCCCGATCCACCGTCTGGTGGAGCGAGCTCACGATCTGCTCGGGCTCGTTGCGCAGCCGCCAGATCGCCGCGATGGCGTAGAGCGCCTCGAGGTTCGCGTAGTCGATGTCGAGGACGCGCTGGTAGTCGTCGAGCGACGAGTCGTCGCGGCCGAGCTGCTCGTGGAACAGCTTGGCGCGGCGGAGCAGCACGGCGACGCGCGACTCATCGTCGATCGCGATGTCGTAGTGCCGCTCGAGGACGTCGCAGAGCTCGGACCACTGCCCCACCCGCTCATAGAGGTTGGACAGCGCCCCGAGCGCCTCCGGATCCTCGCCGCGGAGGTCGAGGACGCGCTTCCACGTCTCGACCGCGCCCTGGACGTCGTTCAGCCGATCGGCGAGCAGGTGCGCCATCTTGGCGCGGATGTCGGCCTCCTGGCTGTCGCCCATCGCGTTCTCGAGCTCCCGCTCCAGCACGACCTTGAGCTGGGTCCAGGCCCCCTTGGCCGTGTAGATGCGCTCGAGGGCGCTGATCGCCTGCTCGTTCGTCGTCTCGAGCTCGTCGAAGATGCGCCGGAACGCGCGGATGGCGTCGTCGAGCTGCCCGAGCCGCTCCTCGTACGTCTGCCCGAGCCGGAGGTAGAGATCGACGAGCTCCGGGCGATCCTCGGTCGCTCGCACCCGCTGCTCGAGCACGCTCGCGAGCTCCGGGTACTGCTCGAGCTGCGTGTAGATCCGATCGAGGTTCGAGAGCGCCTCGGCCTCGAGCGGCTCGATGCCGAGCACGTACCGGTACGTCTCCTCGGCCTTGGCGACGTCGCTGAGGTCGGTCTCGAAGACCCGCGCGAGCCGCTTGCCGATGCCTGTCTGGACGTCCTTGTCGCTGTGGATGCCCAGCACGTCGGCGTACGCGTTGGCGAGCATCTCCCAGCCGCCGTCGACCGAGCCGGCGAGCCGCTCGACCTCCTCGAGCGTCTTCTCGTCGCCGGGGTACTCCTTCAGCGCCCGCATGAAGACCGCGAGGGCGCCGTCCGGCGAGATGAGGCGCTCCTCCTGGAGCTCCCCCAGCCGGTAGTACATCGCCTGCCGCTCCTGCGGCTCGGTGAGGTGGGTGAGCTCCGCCTCGAGCACCCCGCCGAGCTTCTCCCACTCCGCGGCCGCCTGGTAGAGCGGCTCCAGGATGGCGCCGATCTCGATCTGCTTGATCCCGGCCGCGAAGAGCCCCTCGAGGGCCTCCAGCGTCGGCGAGTGCTCGGGGGCCGCCGTGAGCACCTCGCGGTACGCCCCGATGGCCGCGGGCAGGTCGTTGAGCCGCGTTTGATAGACCACGCCGAGCCGGTACTTGAACTCGAGGATCTCGTCCGGCGACTGCGCGATCTCCGACTCGCGCGAGAGGATGGTGACGAGGTCGCTCCACCGCTCGGTCGCGGTGAACAGGCGATCGAGCGACGCGATCGCGGTCTGGTTCTCCGGCTCGACCTCGAGCACGCGCCTGTAGCGCGCGACGGCGCTGTCGATGTCGTCGAGCTGCGTCTCGAAGATCTGCGCGAGCCGGAGCCCGAGCTCCACGAAGCGCGCCGGCTCCTCGCCGAGCCGGCCGAGCTCCGTGTCGTACAGCGCGGCGACCTGCGGCCAGCGGTTCACCATCATCGCGAGCCGCTCCAGGTTCGAGAGCGACTCCTCGTTGCCGATGTCGAACGTCACCGCCCGCGCGTACGTCTCGAACGCGGTGACGTGGTCGCTCAGCATCTCCTCCGAGAGGCGCGCGACGCGGTGGAGCAGATCGACCCTCTCGTACGGGTCCTCGGCCACCTTGACCCGGACCTCGAGCACGCTGATCAGCTTCTGCCACTCGCCGGACGCGTCGTAGATGGGCTCGAGCACCAGCGCGGCGCCGAGCGGCTCACGGCTGCCGTCCTTGATCTGCTCGAGCGCCCGCAGCGTCGGCTCGTGATCGGGCATCTGCTGCAGGAGATCGCGGTAGAGCTCGATCGCCCGGGACACGTCGTCGAGGTGCTTCTCGTAGAGCTCCGCGATCCGGTACTGGTAGCTGATCCCCTCCGCCGGGTCCGCGGTGATCTCCGCCTCGTGCTGGAGCACGCTGAGCAGCTCGAGCCAGTTCTGCGACGTCTGGTAGAGGACGTCGAGCCGCCCGAGCGCCTGGAGATCGTCCGGATCGATCTCGAGGACGCGCTGGTACGTGTCGATCGCGCTCGCGACGTTCCCGAGCTCGCGCTCGTACACCGCGCCGATCTGGTAGTAGATGCGCTTCTTCTCGTTCGAATCGAGGACGAGATCGGCCTTCTTCGCGTAGACGGAGAGGAGCTCCTGCCAGCGCGAGAGGCTGAGGTAGAGCTTCGTCAGCGCGTCGATCGCCCGCAGATCCTCGGCGTCGAGCTCGAGCACCTTGCCGTAGACGGCGATGGCCGGATCGTGCCGCTCGAGCACCTCCTCCTCGATGCTCGCGGCCTGGAAGAGGGCGAGCTTCTTCTCGTTCAGGTCGTCGAGGATGTCCGCCTTCTGCTGGAGGATCTGCGACAGCTCGTTGTAGCGCTCCGCGGTCCTGAACAGCCGCTCGAGCGACTCGGCCGCGTGCAGGTTGCGCGGATCGATCTCGAGCACGCGCCGGTAGTGCCCGACGGCGCTGTCCATGTCGCCGAGGTCTCCCTCGTAGATCCGCGCGCTCATCGTGTAGAGCGAGCTCGCGAGCTCCGCGTCGGTCTGCTGCGCCGCCAGCGTCTCGAACACGCGCGCCAGGTCGGCGAAGCGGCCGGTCGCGCGCGCGAGCCGGTCGAGCCCCTCCTGCGTCGACTCCGAGGCCGGATCCTGGCTCAGCGCCCGCGCGTAGGTGTCGAAGGCCGAGCTGAGGTCGCCGCCCGCGTCCTCGTAGAGCACGGCGATCTGGTGGAGCAGCTCGACGCGACGGGTCACGTCGTCGCTGCGCCGCACCTGCACCTCGTGCACCCCGATGAGCTTCTGGAAGTCGCCCGACTGGCGGTACAGCGGCTCGAGGATCTCCGCGATCGCGAGCTCGTGCTCGGCGACCTTCCCGAGGCGCTCGAGCGCCCCGAGCGCCTCGACGTTCGTCGGCTCGCGCTCGAGCACCTGCCGGTAGATGTCGATCGCCGAGTCGACGAGCCGCATCCGCGACTCCCGCAGCGCGGCGAGCCGGAGCATCAGCCTGATCTGGGACTCCTCATCGACGGCGATGCCGAGCTGCGCCTCGAGGTTGTCCGCCAGCTCCTCCCACATGCCCTGGCGGCTGAAGAGCCCGTCGAGCGCCGCCAGCGCCACCATGCTCGTGTTGTCGATGGAGAGGACCTCGCGGTAAGCGGCGATCGCCTCCTCCGGCTGCCCGAGCCGCTGCTCGTAGACCTCGGCCATCTGCGCATAGAGGCCCTCGCGCTCGGTCGGCTCGTGCACGAGCTCGATGCGGCGCCGGTAGACGCCGATGAGATCGCCCCAGCGCTCGGTGCGCCGGTAGAGCTCGTCCATCGCCTCCAGCGCCTCCGAGTCGGCGGGATCGATCGAGAGCACGCGGAGGTAGCCGTTCGCCGCCTCCTCGACCTTGCCGAGCCGCTCGTGGATGCTCGCGAGGCGCATCCAGTACTCGCGGCTCAGCCGGGCGTCGCTCAGCGAATCGGCGATCTCGCTGAAGATGACGTCGAGCCTGTCCCAGGCGCCCGCCTGCGCGGCGAGCGACTCGAGCTCCGCCCGCGTCTCGGCGTGCGACGGGTCGTCCTTGAGCGCCCGCGACTGCGCGTCGAACGCGCGGCCCAGGTCGCTCAGGCTCTCGGCCGCCGTCCGCGCCACCTTCCGGAGCAGCGCGACGCGCGTCGCCGTGTCGCCCTCGGCCGCGGCGAGGATCTCGAGCGCCTGGATCAGCTTCTCCCAGTCGCCGCGCCCCTCGTAGATCTCCTGCAGGATGGCCGCCGCCTCGGCCCGCAGGGCCTCGTTCGAGAGCAGCGCCTCGAGCGCGAGGCGCGCCGCGTCGTTGCCCGGATCGAGGATCAGGATTTCCTTGTAGTTCTCGAGCGCTCCGGCCGCATCGTTCAGGTGCTTCTCGAGGGTGCTCCCGAGCCGGAACTTGAGGTCGATGAGCGCCTGCTCGTCGAGCGGAGAGTCGATCCGCTTGCGGAGCACGTCGACGTAAGACGCCCAGTCCTGCTGCTCGCGGTAGAGCTTGTCGAGCGCCGCGAGCGCCTGCGGGTCCGTCGGCTCGTCGTCGAGCACCTGGCGGTACGTCCCGATCGCCTGCGCCGCGTCGCGCAGCTCCCCTTCGTAGAGCTCCGCGATCGCGTAGAGGATCTGCTTGCGCTCCTCCGGCTCGGTGACGATGCCGAGCTTCTTCTCGTAGATGCCGAGCAGCTCGCCGAACCGACCCGTCTCGCGGTAGAGCCGCTCCAGCGCGCCGATCGCGGCCTGGTTCTCGCCGTCCGCCTCGTACACGGCGCGGAACTGCGAGAGCGCCTCGTCGATGCGCTTCACCTCATCGAGCAGCACCCGCCCGAGCCGGAGCCGGAGATCGACCCCGAGCGCGATGTCCCCCTCGCCCTCGGCGCGCGAGATCGCCGACGAGTAGGCCTGGATCAGGGCGTCCCACCCCTCGGTCGAGCGCGCGGCCCGCTCGACGTCATCGATGCACTGCTCGTCCTGCGGCGCGATCTGGAAGGCCGAGAGGTAACGCTCGAACGCCCGCTGCGGCTCCTTGAGGCGCGTCTCGTAGAGCGCCGCGACCTGCCGGTAGAGGTCGAGCCGGGAGACGTCGTCCTGGTCGTGCGAGAGCTTCACCTCGATGGCGCCGGCGAGCCCCTTCGGGTTGTTCGCCTGCGTGTAGATCGGGATGAGCGCCTCGGCCGCGGCGAGGTGCGAGCCGTCGATCGAGAGCACCTTCTCGTAGGCGCGCGCCGCGCGATCCGCCTTCTGCTTCTGGACCATCCAGAGATCGGCGATCTTGACCAGCAGGCTGATCTTGGCCGCGTCGTCGGTCTCCTTGGCCTCCTGCGACTCGAGGACGCGGATGAACTCGTCCCACTTGCCGCTCTCGGCGTAGAACACCTCGAGATCGTCCCAGCGCTGCAGCTGGAGGTACGCCTTCTTGAGCGCCTCCTGGGCCTTGCGGTCCTGGGGGTTCAGCGCGATCACCTCTTGCCAGGCCTTGACGGCCGCCTCGTCGTCCTTGAGGCGCTCGCCGTAGAGCTGCGCGAGCTTGCTGAGGAGCGCGAGCTTCTGGGTGCTGTCGAAGGTCGTGTCGACCTGCTTCTGCAGCACCCTCGCGAACGCCTGGTAGTCCTTGTTCTTCTCGTAGAGCCCGGCCAGCGCGTTCAGCGCCTCGGGGTTCTCCGGGTCGTTCGCGAGGACCTCGTCCCAGAGCTCGATGCAGAAGTCGACCTTCTTCACCCGCTCCGACGCGAGCTTCGCGATCTCGAGGTACTTCGCTGCGCGATCGCCGCCCTCCGGGAGCGCCGCGGCCTCGCGGCGGAGCAGCCCGATGAGCTTCTCCCAGTCGCGCCGCTTCTCGTAGCTCTGGCGGAGGAAGTCGATCGCCTGCGCGTGCTCGCCGTCGATCGCGAGGATCGCCTCGTAGCACTTCACCGCCTCGGCCGCGTTCGAGAACTTGCCCGAGTAGAGATCCGCCGCCTTCGCGTAGTTGTCGATCTTCTCGGCGGGATCCGAGACCGCCTCGGCGATCTCGATCAGCGTCTTGACGTACTCGTTGTACCGCTTGGCCTGCTCCTGCTTCTGGGCCTTGGCCTTGAGCTCCTCGACGCGGCCCGCGGTCTCTGCGGCCGGAGGCGGCGGCGCCGTCGGCCGCCGGCCGACCTCCGAATCGGCAGGCCTGCTCTCGGCGGGAGCCCGCGCAGGCGGCGGCGGCTCGATGTCGGCCACCGAGGACCTCGCGTCGCGCTCGTCCACCGACGAGGCATCCACAGGAGCGCTCACGGGCGCGCTCACCCTGCCGCTCACCGGGGCTGGCGTGCTGAGCGGCGCTGGCGTGCTCACGGGCGCAGGCGCGCTGACGGGCGCAGGCGCGCTGACGGGCGCAGGCGCGCTCGTGGGAAGCGGCGTGGCGTCCGCAGGCGCGACGGCGACGGGCGCAGGCGGCGCGACGACGACGGGCGCGGGCGCGACGGCGACGGGCGCAGGCGCGGCAGCAGCCGGCGGAGGCGCGGACGGCGCGACAGGCGCGGCCGTCAGGCGCTCGCCGATCTGCGCTTCGAACGCGCTCACGCTCGGGTGCGTCGGGGCGACCGCCGAGAGCCTCTCGAACCAGCTCCTGGCCCGGATGAGGTTGCCGAGCTGACGCCAGGCGATGCCGCCCGCCTGCGCGATCATGTACGGGGAGCTGCCGTTCTGGTTGGCAGCGCTCTCCGCCAGCGACGCGACGCGCTCCCAGTTGCCCTCCTTCGTCCCCCAGAGCTCGCGCAGGTAGGCGAACGCAGCCTCGTTCGAGGGATCGAACCGGAGCGACTCCTCGAGGAGCTTCGATCCGATCTCGACGTTCTGGTGCCGCGTGGCCCAGCGCACGCCGAACTTGAAGGCCGCCTCTCCGCGCGCCACGCCGGCGCGCGCGTCGAGGATGCGGCGCTGCGTCTCCACGATCGCCTGCGGCCGCTCCGCCTCGACGAGGAGCCCCTCGAACATCGTCGCTGCCTGCTTGTCGGAGGGCGCGGTCTCGTACGCCCTCCGGAGCAGGTCTTCGAGTTGACCGC
This sequence comes from Sorangium sp. So ce693, assembly GCF_051521375.1. Taxonomy (NCBI): domain Bacteria; kingdom Pseudomonadati; phylum Myxococcota; order Polyangiales; family Polyangiaceae; genus Sorangium; species Sorangium sp. So ce693. Next base: position 4,397,832 of record NZ_CP150347.1, on the reverse strand, counting down.
GATCGAAGCGCTTCGCGAGGCGCGCCGCGCGGAGCAGCAGCCGCTTGCGCTCGTCGTTGCTCGCGGCCGCGTCGGCCGCGTCCACCAGCTCCGCCATGCGCGCCGACCACGACGACTGATCGACCTGCATGTCGAAGAGGCAGGCCCGCGCCTCCTCGCTCGTCCCGCCGGACGCAGCGAGCCCCTTCGCGTACATCTCCGTCGCGCGCTCGAAATCGCCCGCGTCGCAGAGCACGTCGCCGAGCTCCACGCGGAGCTCGGCGGCCGCGGTCCCCTCGGGGGCGTTCCTCAGCTCGAGCTCCAGGAGCTTCTGGACCATGTTGGTCTTGCCGAGGTCCCAGTAGATGGAACGAGCCGACTCCAGCGCCTCGAGCAGCGCTGGATTCAGCTTGTAGGCGTCCTGGAAGTGCTTCAGCGCCTTGACGGCCTGAAGGAACTTCTCCTCGAGCAGCCGCCCGAGCTTCAGGTGATATGCCGCCTTCCGGGTGGCGTCCCCTTCGGCCGCAATCCCCTTCTCGAGCTCCTCGACGAGCCCTTGCCAGTCATGAACCGACTCGAGATGATTGAGACGCTGCGCAAGATCCATTGATTATCGACCCTCGGCCCCGACCTTCGAACGAATTGAAACGCTTACGTGCCCCGTGCCGCGCGCGGCATCACGGCTACTGACCGCCGAGCCGCGCGACGAGCGTGTTCGCCGTCTCGCACTCGGTCTTGAAGCTCGCCGCCTTCGAGCCCTTACAGGCGCGGGTGGTGAACCCCTTGAGCATCTGGATCGCCTCCTGCTTGCGCGGCGGATCCAGGGTCGCGTAGGTGCTCCCGAGACTCCAGAGGATCTGTACAGACTCGGGACCATCCGTCGGCGCCACCGCCTTGGCGGCCTCGAGCTCGGACACCATCTCCGCCGTGGCCCCCCGGTCCTGGTAGACCGACGCGAGCAGGCTGTGGATGCCGAAGAGGTACTTGTCCCCCGGCTTCGCGAACGACATCGCCTCCTTGAGCACCTGCTCGGCCTCCTTCGTGTACCCGAGACGGGAGTACAGGTCGGCGAGCGCCGCGTAGTAGCGGATTTCGTTCGGGTTGTGCTCGATCGCCTTGGTGAGGTTCTCGAGCGCCTTCTGCTCGTCGTCCGTCCAGAGATAGACGTTCCCGAGCTGGGAGTAGCAGTCCGCGAAGTTGGGGTCGTTCTCGATGCACTTCTGGTACGGCTCTTTGGACTCTTCGTAGGAGATCGTCTTCTTCTTCGCCTGCTGCTCGAGCGCCCACCCCCGTTCGAACCAGTAGTTGGCGAACTTCGGGGCGATCTGCGTGGCGCGAGACAGCGTCGATGCGACTTTGTCCCACTCCTCCTGCTTCTTGTGAGCCATCGCCAGCTTGAAGAAGATGCGGTGGTTGGTCGGGTCGAGCTTGGTCGCTTGCTCGTACTTGTTGGCCGCACCGTCGGGGTTGACGGCGACCTCCTTGTCGGCCTGATTCGCCAGGATGACGGCCTCCTGGCGGTGCCGGCTGCAGCCCAGGCCCGCCGCGCTCGCCGCGACCAGGCCAACCATCAAGAATGCCCCAAGCTTCATCTCGCTCACCTTTCGAATGGCCCCGGCATCGCCGGCCTCTGAGTGACCTGGGCGTCGCGTCGCCCCTCTTCAACGTCCCGGAGCCGGCTGCGCCGCTCCTTCAGTGTCCCGGAGTCGGCTGCGCCGCTCCTTCAGCGTCCGGAGTCGGCTGCGCCGCTCCTTCAGCGTCCCGGAGTCGGCTGCGCCGCTCCGTCCCCAATCCCGGAGACGGCTGCGCCGCTCCTTCAGCAGTCTCGGAGACAGGCTGCCCCGCTCCGTGTGGCACCGTCACAAGCGTCCCGAGGTGGCGCGCGTCGAACCTCGCGCGGCGACGCGAGAATAGGCGGAGGCAACCGCGGAAGTCCAGGGCTTCAGACCCCGCGCATGCGCCTCGCTGCAGCGCCTCCACGCCGGGCCCCCACCCTCCCCCGCGCGGCGGACGCCGAGCTGGCCACCCCACGGGCGCTCGCCGCAGACCCCCGGCCGCGCCCAGCGCCAGCCGCGTCCAGCGCTGAAACGGAAAACGCCCCGCACGCGAGGTGCGGGGCGTTCGCTCGAACCGAGCGGCGAGGCGAACTCAGCCGCCGGGGCTGAGCATGATCGGGTAGACGACGGTGACGATACCGCCCTCGGGCTGCGGGAACGACAGGCCGTAGAACGCCCGAACGACGCAGGAAACCACGCCGTTATCGGGCAGATCCGAACCTCCGTTACCCACGTTGGAGACCGCGCCGTCGCGCCCGATGACGAAGCGCACCGCGACACGGCCCTGCAGATTCGGGTTGTTCCTGAGCCCGTTCTCGTAGCAAAGCCGGAATCGACCGAAGTTCTGACGGACGATACGCTGGATGACCTCGGGGGGCAGACGGCCGCTCACGCTGGTCGCACCCATGCGCACCTGCGGCGGCTTGGTGCGATGAGACCCACCGAGGCGGCCATGGCCGGAGCCGAAGCCCTGGCCGGTGCCGGTGCCGGCGCCGTGCCCGATGGTGCCGATCGAGCCGAGGCCGATGCCCTCGCCGCGCCCGCCACCACCCTCGCCGATGCCGGAGAGGCCGAGGCCGCCAGCGCCGAACGAGTCGCCGATCTGATCGCCCCACATGTTGCCGCGGGCGCTCAGCGCATCGTTCCCGAGCGAATCGTCGCGTCCCCACGGCGCGGTCGGCGCGTTCGGATCGCCGCCAGCGCCGGCGTTCAGCAGCCCGATCATGCCGAACTCCGCGGCGTCGCGGAGCGCGGCCTGGCGGGCGATGTGCGGATCCGGGTTGTCGGCGGGCCCCTGGACGCCGTAGCGGTTGCCGGTGGCCTTGGTGTTCGGGTTACCCATCGAACCCTCTTCACCCTTGGCGCGTGTACCGGTGCCACCCTCCTTGTTGTCCGCAGCGTTCTCGGCGACCTGCTCGGTCTCCTTCTCCTCCATCTCCTTCTCGGCAGCCGCCGCGAGGTACTGCTGGATCAGGAACTGCTGGTCAGCGGAGATCCCGTCCTCGCCCGTATCGCCGAGGGGCGGCATGAAGAAGGCCATCGCAGCGAGTAGCCCGAGGTGAACCGCCATCGAGAGGCCCGTGTACAGCAGGCTCTGCGTGTCCAGCTGGAGGTGGCCAGCCACGACCTTGCCCGCGTTCACGGCGGACACCTGGAAGACGATGCCGTCGAGCTCGACCTTCGCCTTCCCGCCCGACGGAAGCGCCATCTGATAGGCGCCAGAGAGCTCGGAACACGGCTGCGTGAGGCCCTGATCGATCGCCTGCTGCACCGTCATCTTCGGCCTACCCGGGATCTCGATGGTGCCGGTCGCGCGGGGCAGGAGCACCACGGAGACCGAGCCGGAGCGATCCGCGAGGAGGATGGGCGCCCGCGTCGTGCCGAGCTTCTCCGAGGGGATGAAGTAGTCGCACTTGAAGTTCTTCCCCGCCTCCTCACCCACGTAGAAGGAGCGCGGCGGCGTGAGGTGCTCGACGTGGAGCACCGCGGCATCCCACAGGATCATGACCTCGACGGAGGCCGCCGGGACCTCGACTTCCTCGCTCGGCACGTCCGGCCCGTTCTTCACGAGCGTGTACGTGTAGGAGCCCTCCGGCGCGTCCGGGGGCACCTCGTCGACGGCCGGCGCCGACTGCGCGAACGGGTTGTTGTAGGAGAACGGGTCCGCCCCGCCCGCGGAGGCGGCTGCGAACGGGTTCCCAGGGGGCGCGGCCGCAAACGGATTCCCGGGCGCCGCAGCGCCGAACGGGTTCCCACCAGGCGCCGCCGCAAACGGGTTTGCGGGGACCGGCTTGGCGGGGCCCGCCGCCGCGGCGACCGCCACCGGCTCCGCGCGCTCCAGCATGATCTTCGTGCCGCCGATCTGCAGCTGATCGCCTGGGCTGATCTTGCACTTGTTGACGCGCGCCCCGTTCACCATCGTGCCCGGCTCGTTGCCGAGATCGATGAGCGTGATGTCCTGCGGGGAGGCGACCTCGATGACCGCGTGCATGCGCGAGGCAAGCTCGTCATCGACACGCAGATGGCTCTTCGCGTCCTTGCCTACCTTGACGATATCCTGGGTGATCGTCTCCCGGCGGACGAGCGCCTCGTTTTGGTAGAGCGCAAATGTGAGAGCGACCCTTTGCTTGCCTTCCATCTCCGCCAGCCTTCCCTGTGCGCCGCGCGGCGCACGCCCCCAGCACCGGGGGGTAAATCGATAGGGCAGGTGCCAAACCTGCCCATCACATCAGAGGTTCTCGACCGACTTGAGCATCTCCGGAACGAACGAGGTGCGGGGCCTGATCAGCGTCGTCCGGACAGGGCCGGGCCGCACGCGGATGGTGGCGTCGTTGGGGCCGAACCCGCCGGCGTTCAGCGGATCGTCCGAGAACTCGTACCCGTACCCCTCATCCTTCTTCCCAGCGCCAGGAGCCGCTCCCTGCGCGAACGCCGATGAGGCGACCACGCTCATAAGAACGGCAGCCACGACTCCCGCACCCAATCGGGTCAACCCTCTCATTCCAGCCTCCTCACAATGTTTCGACGCTGTTACAGTGCCATTGTACCGCCTTCCGCGGCGGCCGGTCAACCAGCTTCGCATGCTATCGAGGCGTCGGAGAGCACGACCCACACACGCCTCGACAACCGATTCCACCCAAGGTTCCCAGAGCGCTGCGACGAAGACGAAAAGAACGAGCCCCCTTCTCCTTGATGCAGCTTCGTGCAGCGAGAGAAGGGGGCTTCAGGTGCCGTTGTCTGTCGCACCGCCACGCTGTCCGACCCGCCCGTCGAGCTCGCCCGGAATACTACCGTATCCCTCGCTCACCCTCCTTGCGACCCGGACAGCGCCCAGGACGAGGCTCCGCTACTGGGCAGGAGCCGGGGCCGGGGTCGTCGCTTCGCCCCCTTCGCCCCCTTCGCCCTCGCTCCCGGCAGCTGCCTCCTGCTCGGCTTCCTTCGTCTTCATGTCAGCCTCGGCCGCCTTCCGCTCGGCCTCGGTCTGCTTGTTGAAGGCGATGATCTGGTCGATCTCGCTCATGCGCTCCTTCGACCGCTTCACCGCGTCGGCGAACTCGGTGCTGGCGCCCGCCTTCTGGATGAACTGACCGAACAGCCCCTTCGCCGACATGAGGGCGCCCTCGGCCCCCTTGCCGCCCGACTTCGCCTTGTACTCCTGGGTCAGGATCGCCTCGTTGTAGTAGGTCTCGGCGCGCTCGGGGGCGACCTTCTTGGCGGCATCGAGCTCCGCGCTGGCGGACGCCACCATGCTGTCGAAGTTCGAGTCATCGATCTGACCGCGCAGGGCGAGCGCGAGGCCCAGATGAGCGTCGTAGTCGTTCGGACGCATCTTCAGGGCCGCGCGGTACGCCTCGTCCGCCTGCTGGAACCCGCGGAACTGGAGGTTCACCGCCGCGTAGTTCATCTGCGCCTCGTAGAAGGTCGGGTCGAGCTTCCTCGCGATGTTGAACTCCTGCACGGCGCCGTTCAGGTTCGCGAGCTCCACCTGGATCATCCCCGCGGTGTTGTGGATCGGCGCGTAGTTGGGGTTCTTGCGGATGGCCTGGGAGCAGACCAGCGCCGCGAGCTCCAGCGCCTGCGTGTCGACCTTCTTCTGCTTGCTGACGTTGGTCGCGACCGCCTTGCCCGACTTCCTGCCCGCCTTCTGCTTCGCCGTCTCCAGGTAGTAGATAGCGAGCTGGTTGAACGCGGGCATGAAGGCGTCGTCGACGGCCAGCGCGCTCTGGATGTACCGCTTCGCGCGCTGGAAGTCGTTGGGGCCATCGTTGTCGGCGACCTGGTTGCCGCGCTTCATGTACAGGAGCGCGAGGTGCACGAGCGCCTCGACGTTCTTGTACTGAGCATCGACGACGGCGGCCTGGCGCATCTCGCTGATCGCCGCGTCGATGTTCCTGTCGCCCGACTCCGCCAGGTTGTAGAGCGCCACCTGGACCCGCGCGGGGTGGAACTTCGGGTTCTTCTGAAGCGCTTGCGTGAAGTGCTTCTTCGCCTCCGAGTCCTTCTTGCAACGCTGGTACGCGAGCCCCGCGTTGTAGATGGCCTCGGCGAACGTGGTGCTCCCTTGCTCGTCCGCGGCGTCCAGGAACAGCTGGGCCGTCGAGCTGCAAGTCGCCTCGGACCAGTCCCCAGCCTTGTCGTGCTGGACCATGGTGTCCATGGCGGTCTTGAACTTGTTGGCCGCCTCGACCGACACGGCCTGACCCTTGCTGTCGGTGATCGTCTTGCCCGTCGTCGGGTCCTTCGCCCCGTGAGCCGTACCGCCGGTGCTCCCGCCGCCACAACCCGTCGCGGCCAGAAGGAGCACCGCAACCGCTGCCAATGAGGTGATGCTTCTCATGTTTCGCTCCATCACTTCCTGGGTCGGGTCGTGGCCCGATCGAGCGCCGAGCCTTCCTTGGACGAACCGGACGCAGCCGGCGCGGCCTTCTTGTCCTCGCTCGCCTTCTTGTCGTCGCCCGCCTTCTTGTCCTCGCCCTCTTCCTTCTCCTTGCTCGCAGCCGGCTTGTCAGCGGCTGTCAGCGCCTCTCGGAAGGGGGTGCCGTCGAGGTTCAGCGGCGCAGGGCGCTCGCTCATGCCGGAGTTGACCCGCGACGGCGAGCCGCGGAATTCGTCGATGAGGTGGTACTCGGCGCCGTAGTTCTTCGACAGCCACACCTCGCAGGTACGCGAGTAGTCGTCGAAGTACTGGTACTTCACGGACAGGTCGAGGCAGGTCTTGAACGCGCCCTTCGCCATCTGCTTCTGCGGCTCGCTCGCCTCGTCGAGGCGCGAGTAGTACTCGCCCCGGATCTCGTCGTACGAGACGTCGGTGCCCGGGACCATGCCGTGCCCCTTCCATTCCTTCGGAATGGGCGCGGCCCGGAACTCGGCGACGAACTTGCCCCACATCTGACCGACGCGCGCGCCGGCTGCGATGACCCACTTCGGCGGAGGCGTCGGCTCCAGCTTGAGGATCTTCTGGTACTCGGCGTCGGCCGCCTCGATCGCCGGGCGCTTCTTCTTCACCCAGTCGGCGACCTTGGTGTTGATGTGCTTGAGGACGTCCTCGCGGTTCCCGGAGCCCTTGTACTCGGGGAACTTGATCTTATCGACGTCCTTCCGCTTCTGCTCGGCGAAGTGGAAGTAGGCCTCGCCGACCGCGGTCAGCACCTTGCCGAGCCGACGCAGCTTCTCCGGCTCCTCGCCGCCGATCGCGTCGAGCTTCTTGAGCGCGGCCGCCGGGTCCTTCCAGTAGCCGCGGACCTTGTTGTACTCGCCGTTCGCCGGGGTCACGCTCTTCGTCTGCAGGAGGACGCGCGCGTACATCGCGTGCGCTTGCACCTGGACGTCGAACGTCGCGTTGCGATCGATCTGCGGCATCGCCGTCGACAGCCGCCGGCGCGCCTGATCCCAGTCCTCGCGATCGATGTAGTGCGCGCCGATCGCGAACGCGATCTGCGCGGTCTGCGCCGGCTTCGCCTTGCCGTAGTTCTTGTTGAAGAGGTCGGCGTCCTTGATCGCCTGGTCCTCCTGACCGAGGCCGAGCCGCAGCACGACCGCGTCCTGGAGCGCCTCGGCGGCCTTGTCCCCCTTCGGGTTCTCGCGGGCGTAGCGCTCGTACCAGTTCGCCGCCTCGTCATAGACCGCGATCGCCTGGTAGTTGCCGCCGATCTCGTAGATCGACGTCTTCGCCAGCTCGGTGTTGTGGAGGTTGTACCGCGGATCGAGCAGGATCTTGCGGGCCGAGATGGACTTGGCGATGAGGCGGGCGGCCTGGAACGCCTTGGCCGCGTTGTAGAGGATCTCCTCGCTCTTCTCGCACGCGGGCTGCTTCGCCTCGCAGGCGGCCTCGCCGTACTTCTTCCACATGTCCATGTAGGCGACGGCGGCCTTCTCGTAGTTCTTGAGGGCCTCGACGCCGCCGGCCGCATCAGCCGCCTCGACGAGCTTCTGGGCGCGCAGGCGCTCGATGTCGCGCTGGATGCGGATCAGGATGCCGCACTGCTCGGCGTTCTCCTTCTCCTTGCCGCCCTTGCAGTAGAGGTCGACGAACTTGGGCACGTCCGCGGCCATGTCGTCGTAACAAGACGGACGCGGCGGATCCATGTTCGCGCCGAGGACGTTGAGCGACTCGAGGTAGAGCTGAGACGCGTAGATGCCGACTTCCTTGTCGGCGTGGTTCAGCGCCACGTCGCGGAACGCGAGCGCGGCCTCCTCCCAGTGCTGCGCCTCGAAGTACGTGCGGCCGCGCGCGTACTTCACCTCGACGTACTGCTCCTGCGCTTCCTTGTCGTTCGCCGCGGGCTTGATGTAGCAGACGTACCGGTTGAAGGCGGTGATCATGCCCTTCTGGCTGTCGCTGAAGTCCTTGGGCAGGAACTTCGCCTTCTCCGCCTTCTTGTCGCCCTTCTTGCCCGTCCCCCCGTCGGGGAGGTTGCCGGACCCCTTCTTGTCGGAGCCGTCCTTGTGGGTCTCGGTGTAGATGTTCTGGTAGCAGAGCACCGAGGCGTACGCGGCCTCAGCCGCCTGCGGGCCGTTCGGGTCCTCGGCCACGACCGAGTCGAACGCGGGACCGCACTTGGCCCAGTCCTTCTGGAAGTACAGAAGGTCGGCCATCGCGTACTTGATCTTGAAGATGTTCGGCCAGTCCTCCTTCAGGATGCGGGGGAACTCGAACTTGGCGAACTGCTCCTGCTTGAAATTGTTGACGACCTTGTCGTAGAGCTGCGCGGCGAGCTGCATCGTCTTCTTGTCGCCGGTGCCGCGCACGCCGCCCGAGCCCACCGCCTCGAGGTGCCAGGCCATCGCCGTCTCGGTCAGCAGACCGGCGGTGATGTTCGAGCACTTCAGCTTGGCGTCCGCCGGGTGCCCCTCGCCCAGGAACTTGTTGTGGACGTCGAGCTGGCGCCCGAGCTCGCCCATGATCTGGTCCTTGTTGCCAGACTTCATGGCGAGCGTCGCCTCCGCGATGTGCCCCTGATAGACGCAGTACCTCGGGCCCCGATCGCGGGTCATCAGGTCGGTGTAGAGCTCGATGCCCTCCTTGTAATGACCTGTGTCGAGGTAGTTCTGCCCGAGGTCGTCCATCATCTTGAACGTCTTCTCGGAGCTGCCGCTCGTGTCGCCGCTGAGCGGCCGGAGGAAGTCGTGCGACTTGCGCGGATCGCCCGCGAGCGCGTAGACGGGGATGATGTCGCGCCGCGCCGAGACCGCGAGCTGCGCCGCGTTCGGCATCTGCTGGAACTGCTGCCCGTACTCGATCGTCTTCTTGAACTCGCTGATCGCGCGGGCGAAATCGCCCTTGTTCCAGTAGACGTACCCGAGCTTGTAGTGGGCGTAGCCCCAGACCTTGTTCTCGGGCGGCGGGTACTGGGTGACCTTGACGTACGACTGCTCAGCCAGGTCCCACTTGGACGGGTCGCCCTGCGCCTCGTTGAAGAAGAGCTCGCCGAAGGCGAGGTACGCGTTCGGGATGTACTTCGAGTTCGGCCAGTTCTTGATCAGCTCGAAGTAGACCTTGCGAGCGTCCTCGAGCTGCTGGGCCTGCTCGTACTCGTAGGCGAGGTAGTAGAGGACCTCGTCCGTGCAGCCCGTGCTCTTCGCGGGGTCGGCCGCGTTGGTGCTCTGGCAGTACTTCGGATACTGCGTCTTCAGGTCCGTGTAGTACTTGATCGCCTGCTTGCGCGCGAGGCTGAGGATCTTGTCGGCCTTGCCGATCTCGGCCTTGATCCCGGCGACCGCCTTCGGGTTCTTCCGCTTGGCCTCGTCCGCCTTGATCTGCCCCTCGGTCTTGTCGCGGAACGCCGCCGACTCGAGCTCGACGTAGCCCTCGGCGAGGCGCCGCATCAGCTTCGGCCGGTCCGGCGCGTTCTTCGGCGTCGAGGAGTACAGGCCCTCGAGTCCCTGGATCTCCGTGACCAGCAGGCTCCTCACCTTCGGGGCGAGGCGATTGCGCCGCTCGTCGCGCTGCGCCGAGGCCTGTGAAGCCGTCGGATTGGTCGGCTTCGTCAGGTCCTCGCGCTTCTTCAGCTGGATCCCCTGCGGGGCAGACTTGAAGCTGACCTGCGGCTTCTTGCCCGCCGACACCTGGAGCTTGCCGCCCGGACAGGCGGCGATCGCATCCTTCGCCGGCTGCGTGATGCACGCGTCGGCCGCCGACGCGGGGCTCGTTGTGACCGCGCACGCCGCCACGGCCAACGTACCCGCCGCCGCGCGGAGCGCATGCAGTACACCGAACTTCGACTGCTTCATCTCCATCTCCGTCCCTCCGCCACGGACCCCCGTGAGGAAGCGCTGCCTGCCCCGCGACCTAGGGCCGCGGGGCCAACCATGATGAAATCGCTCACTTGCTGCACTTCGACGTCACGACCTGCCGGTAGAAGCCGAGCTCGTCGCGCCAGTACTCGCCGTCGAACGGCCAGAGCACGTGCTCGTCGTCGGGCTTGACGACGCCGTAGGTGAGCGCGTCCTCCTTCGACAGCTGGCCGCTGACGACCTGCTGATCCAGCTTGTTCCTTTCGGCCGCGGTGATGTCGATGAGGATCTTCGACGAGTCACGGAGGTGCTCGTTGAGCTCGTCGAGGTTGCGCTGGTAGCGCTCCCGGCCGAGCGTGCCGGCGTTGCGGATCGCGAGGCTCCTCGCGAACTCGAGCGCGTCGGTCACGTCGCTGCCGACCGGGGAGTTGCGGAAGTTGGCGGGCGCCTTCTTGAACCGATCCGCCTCCTCATCGAGGATGCGCACGTACTCCATGTTGCGACGGAGCTGGCGATCGGAGAGCGCGTTCTCGACGATCGGCCGGACCCTCGGCGGGATGTCGCCCTTGCCGGCGCCCACGTCCTTCAGGAACTGGAAGAAGCGCTCCTCGTTCCCCTCCCCCTGGTACCGGGACAGGATCGACTCGAGGTCCTTCTTGATCGGCTCGTACTTCTTCTTCATCTTCGCGACGATCGTGGTCGCGTCGCCGTACTGGCAGATCGTGAACGAGACGACGGCCTTCAGGATGTCGGCCTCGGGATAGAACGAGTTCGGGAAGTAGGGCGACTCGATCGTGTGGATGTTGCCGAGCGCCTGCGGGTACAGCCCGGCCATGAAGTACGCCCAGGACTGCTCGAAGAGGCTGTCCAGCCAGTACTCGCTCGCGACGTCGACGCGGTTCCAGTACTTGACGGCCGCCGAGAGCTTCGCGGCGTCGATCGTCGGAACGTTGTTGTCGTCGAGGCGGACGGACGCCGAGTAGTAGGTGCGCGCCATCGAGAGGAACGCGAGGTCGCGCATGCGCGCCTCGTCCTCGAGGCCCTCGACGCCCTCGTCGATCGCCTGGACGATGCGCTGGAACGACTTGACCGCCGGCACAGACTTGCGCAGCTGCACGTACGAGATGCCGCTGAAGAACTGCGCCTGGACGTAGTACTTGCTCTTCGGGTCGACCTTGGCGAAGAGGCTGATGGCCTCCTCGTAGTTCCGGTTCCGGTACTTGTAGCGGCCGAGCAGGTAGTTGAGCTGCCAGTAGAGGTCGCGCTGCTGGGGGTTGTTGAACCGCGCGATCTGCTCGGTCTTGTACTTGCCGACGCGCTCGATGATGTCCGCCGGCTCCGGGAGCTGCGTCGCGAGCTTGGACAGCCAGAGCAGCGTCTCGTTGAACTTGAGGTGGCTCGGCTTGTCGGCGATCTGCGAGAAGAGCGCATAGCTCGCCTGGTAGAACTGCAGGCGGTAGAGCGCGATCGCGAGGTGGTACTGGGCGATCTGCTTGTTGCCCTCGTCATCGCCGGTGTCGCCGTCGACGACGCGCTTCAGCTGCCGCGCAGCGTCGCTCCACCGCTCGCTGTCGAAGAGCCGCTTGCCCTGCGCCGCCTCCTCCGTCATCTGGCCCGCGGTCACGGGGCCCGCATCCTCGTCGGCGCTGACCTCTTTGCTGGGCTTCTTGTCGCCCTTGGCGTCCGCCTTTTCAGCCGCGACGGGCTTACCTTTGCCGGGCTGCGCATGCCCCACGGCGGGGGATAGCAACAGGGCAGAAGCTACAAGGCAGATACTCGCCACCCGGTTCCGCATCGTCGTTCCTCGCTTTCGGCGACGTAAAGATCGTGGCCCCTTCGCCCCGTTCGCGGCTCCACACACGGAGAACGCGCGCCGTAGACCCCCGAGGCAGCTCGGTCAGGAACCAAAAAGTTCAATGAGAATCAACGGATACTTGCGTGTGGCGGGGGATGGTAGGATTGTGGCGCGCAGCTTGTCAAGCGATGCCGGGCGAGGGGCCCCCTCTTGCATTCCCGTCCTGAGACACCCGGCGCCGCGTCGACCTTGGGGTTGCGCACTGCGTAGGAGTCGACGGTGGAATTATCGAACGGAGGCGCGATCGCTTCCTTAAACGCGATCGTCGCGCCGCCGCCTCACCGCCGCCGCCCAGGCGGCAGCCAGGCCGTCCGCCGCCAAGGGATGCGCGCGCGCAGGGTCGAACGCCTCGCACCGGCGGCGCCCGCCACCTCGGCGACGTGGACGGGCGCGCCCCATCCGGCTGTTGACGCTCAAGGCGCGCTTCGTCTAGGGTCCAACCGCTGACGTTGTGCCTTTGAGCACCTCGACTTGAGCGTTTTCTTGCCTCCCGTCCGCGCGCCGCTGCCGAAGCGGTGGCGCGCACCGCCGCCGAAGGAGCACGTTCTGATGACCCGTTCCATTCTGTCCGGCCTGCTCGGCCTGCTCAGCGTCGTCGCTATGGCGAGCCTGCCCTCCGCGTGCGAGAGCGGCGGCGTCGGCGACCCGTGTCTGCCTGAAGACGAGTACGATTCGCAGTTTGCTGGCTTCAAGGTGACGGAAGAGAACATCGAATCGCGATCCTTCCAGTGCCAGACGCGGATCTGCCTGGTGAACCACTTCCAGGGGCGCGTGAGCTGCCCGCTCGGCCAGGAGGCGCCTGCGACGTGTGTACCCGGGCAAGGCGGGTGCACCACCTGCGAGGAGTCGGGGACGCACGCGCCCGACTGCGACCCGACGAGGCCGGACGGCGGCAAGAGCCAGTGCCTCAGCGGCAACTGCGACGCCGCCGGCGCCTTCTGTCGCTGCGGCGGCGACACCGACTGCCCCGGCGACGGCTGGAAGTGCGACACCGATGCCGGCGTCTGCAAGCTGTACCTCTGCCGCGACGGCTTCACCGGCTGCCAGGACCCGACCAAGTCGGCGGCCGAGAACGAGGGCAAAGCCTGCTGCGTGCCGGGGACCGATGACCAGGTCGCGTCGCCCGTCTGCGGCCAGTGCGCCGCCAACTCGAACCGGAACGCGCAGCAGGCGGTGTACTGCTCGTGCCGGTGCGGCGTGGCCGATGGCGAGCCGGACGACCCGAACTTCAACTTCTGCGAGTGCCCGCAGGGCTTCACCTGCTCGGAGATCCGGCCGAACGTCGGCCTCGGGGACCCGAACATCACCGGCAAGTACTGCATCAAGCAGAACACGGGGTTCGAGAACGAGGGGGCCTGCGGCGACGTGCAGGGCCGCGCCAACTCGGACCAGTGCGAAGGCTTCTAGGCGTCGGGTGACCGGCCGTCGCGGCTCGCGCAGCCCTCCGCCGACGACGGCCGATCTGGCCGGAACCTCCCTCTCCCTCCCTCCCAGCGAAGATTCGGGCTCACATGACGGCCGGCCGCCCGGGCGCGCCGCGACGCGCAGCGCACGGGCGGCTCCGGCGAAGAGCCGGCCGGCGATCGGGCCCGCTGGCGCTCCCGCGGCCGACGCGCGGCGAGCGCTCGGCGCGCGCGCGGAGGACGCGGTGGTCGCTCACCTCGCCGCGCAGGGCGTGGAGATCATCGCGCGCAACGCGCGGGTGGGGCGGCTGGAGATCGACGTGGTCGCGCGCGACGGCCCTGTCATCGTGATCATCGAGGTGCGGACACGCGGCGCCGGCTCGTACGTCCGCGCCCTCGACAGCATCGACGCGAGCAAGCGCGCCCGCGTGCGGCGAGCGGGCGAGCGGCTCTGGCGCGCCACGTTCTCGCGCGTGCGCGGCGTGGAGCGGATGCGCTTCGACGCCGCATCCGTGACGTTCCTCCCGAGCGGAGAAGCGACCGTCGAGATCATCAAGGCCGCCTTTTAGCGCGGCCTGAACTCTTCTTATTTTTGGCTTGATCTCGGGAGGGATTCGGACAGCGCGTACGTCGATCGACCGCGCGCGGGCTCGATCACGCGTCGAGCTGCTCCTGCATCTCGCTGCGGAGGCGCTTCAGCTGGGAGAGGCCCTCGGGGTCGATCTCGAGCGTCCCCTTCTCGGCGCGCGCCCCCGCCTCGAGCTTCTCGAGGACCGCATCCATCTTGGCGATCTTGCCCTGCTGGCGCGCCCTCAGGTCCTCGACCATCTTCTCGAACGCCTCGAAGAAGTGCTGGAGCTCGTCGCCCTTCCGGAGCTTCTCGCGCACGACCAGCTTGCCCTCGCCGACCTGACGGAGCAGCCGCTTCATCTTGAAGATCGGCCCGGCGATCTTGTGCGTGAAGACGATGCCCGCGATGCCGACGCCCAGGACGAGCAGCGACAGGAGCGCGACGATCAGGCGTAGCAACATCTGCTGGTTGTTCGCGACGTCGGCGGCCTGCCGCTCGAGCGCCTCCGCCCGCTGCTGCAGCGTGGCCGCGTCGCGCTCGAGCCGCGACTGCTCGTCCTTGAGCTTGTTCTCGTCGCGCTGCGCCGCCTCGCCGAACGTCTTCGTGAGCTCGGGATCGTCCTTGTACTCCTTCGCGATGTTCATCGCGACGACCTCGCTGACCCGACGGCTCTGGACGAGCACCTCCTGGCCGCGCTTGACCGTCTCCTGCCCCTGACGGACGGTCTCTTGTCCCTGCTGCACGGCGCTGCGGCTCTGCTCGATGATCTTCGAGCTCGCGTTCCAGAGGAGGATCCCGAGCGCCACGGAGAGCGCAAGGCTGATCCCCACGAGGAACCCCGTGTATTTCAGCTGGAAGTTCTGGTCGATCAGGTAGTTCCGCGCGCTCCGCTGGTAGCGCGCTCTGACCTCCGGCGCGGAGGTCTGCGGGGCCGTGCTGGAAGCGTCGCTCATGGGATCCTCGGAGCTGGCTGGAGATGACAAGGGTCGTGAGGCACTGGAAAAGCCAAGTTCGAGCAGCGAAGGTGCATCACAGCGAGGCGACGACCTTGTGGAAGGTCTCGACCGCGTTCTCGACGCACATCTTCATCAGGATGTTCTCGCTCTGGACGTCTTTCTTCGGGGTGCCGCTCTGCGTGAGCTTCGGCGCGAACTCACCCTGGAGCGACTTGGACGGATAGGTCCACATGCTGACGCGGACCACCTGGGTGAGGTTGCCGCCCTGGTACACGGCGGGCTCGACCGTGGCGAGGAGATAGAAGCCCTTCAGCTTCTTGCCGTTCAGAATCTTCTTGCCTTGCGCCACCGTCTCGCCCTTGGGGGCGACCGCGTAGCCGGCCTTCGCGAGGATCTTCGACTGGATCGCGGCGCGCACGAGCGGCTCGATCTCGGACTCGGGGCGACCGCTCTTGTTCGTGATCTCGATGGCCACGTAGTACTTCGTGTCCGCGCCCGGAGGCGGCGGCGCAGCCGAGCCGCCACTGCCACCGCCGCCGGCGGACAGCGCCGCGATCGACTTCTGCATCTGCGACTTGACGGCCGGCGTCTGCTCGCGCCCCTCGGCGCGCTCCAGGCACGCGAGCCCCGCGGGCTTGCCGAGCTTGCCGAGCGCCGCGGCCGCCGCGACCTTGACGGACGCGTTGCTGTCCGTGAGGGCATCGCAGAGCGGCCTCGTGGCGGCGTCGTCTCCCGACGCGCCGAGCGCGAGCGCCGCCTGCGTGCGGACGCGATAGTCCTCGTTGGTCCTGAGCTGGTCGGCGAGGTAGCTCGTGCGCTGATCCGCGTAGAGCCTCGTGGGTATCAGCGAGAGTACAAGCGTCACAACCAGCAACACGAGCACTGAAAAGGGCCGACGCATTCCACGTCCGACGATACACGAGCGCATCGCCGCCGTGGCGATCGGATCAGCCGGTCTACACCCGAAAATTGGTGCGCACACGCTCGCACTTTTGCCTTGCATTCGCTCGCTCCTCGCTGCGACCAGACTGGACGGTTTGACGCGGCCTGCCCGCGGCGCTTCAACGCGTGAAACATGTTGGGCTCACGGCGAACACGGCTTCACCATCCGCTTATCTACCCACCCGCTGCCGCCATCGACCCGACGCGCTGCCGCGAGCTCGCGTGCACGTCCGCTCACGTCCGCTTACGTCCGCGCTCGCCGCTTGCTCGCTCGCTCGCGCCGCAGGCGGCGGGCGAGCGCGAGCTCGGCATGGCTTCGGATCGGCTTCCCCTTGCCCATGCCGTGTCCGCGTGACGGATAATGCGCGACCATGACGAGGAGCTCGCCGGAGGCCTTCGGGAGATGCGCGGACTGAGACGATGCGTGCCGTTGGCGCTCCTCGCGGCCACGGCGCTCGCGGCGGCGCCCGCGGCGCACGCGCAGACGCAAGGTGCGCCGCTCCGCATCCATGTGCGAGGAAGCGCGCAGATCGAGGCGGTCGCATGGACCGAGCCCGACGGGTTCGTCGTGCGCGGAAGCGTCGTCGACGACGCGCGGAGCGCGATCGCAGAGGCGCCGCTCTCCATCGATGCGCTCACGAGCGCCGGCGCGCCCGCGGTCCTGCCGGCGGTCGATGGGTGCGCAGCCGACGGCGCGGCGCGCGCCCGCGAGCCCCGCCCCTCACAAGGCGGCTACGTGATCGCGACAGACGAGCGCGGCGGGTTCTGCCTCCGCGGGCGCGCGCCGCTCGCGGACGCGACGCTGCGCATCCGGTTCGCCGGGGGAAAGCTCTACGACGCGGCCGAGGCGAAGATCCCGATCGAGGCACACGCGGCCCCGCTCGCGCCGGTGATCCTCCGGTTCGATCCGCCAGTGGACGCGATCGATCTCGATCGTCCGACGGTCAACGTCGCCGTGGCGCTCCGGCTCGATCGCAGCGGCGCGCGCGGCTTCGCGAGCGGCGCGCCGTTCGAGCGCGACCGGCTCCCGGTCGTGCTCGAGGACGAGCGCGGCGCGCGGCTCGCTGAGGCGCCGACCGGCGGCGACGGCCGCGCGCGCTTCGAGCTCCCGACCGAGCGCCTCGACGGCGCCGGCCAGGGCGTGCTGCGCGCGCGCTTCGATGGAACCGCCGCGCTCGCGAAGGCGAGCGTCAGCCAGGGCGTCGTCCGGTACGCGCAGGTCACGCTCGATCTGTCGCATCCCGTCGAGCCGGCGCGCGCGGAGGACGGCGTGTCGATCGACGTCGAGGTGCGCTCGTCCCGTGGCCCGGTCGAGGGCGGCGTCGTCGAGGCGCTGCGCGCGGGTGAGCCCGTCGGAGCGGCGACCGTGTCCGGCGGCAAGGCGCGGGTGATCGCCGCGTTCACCGCCGAGCGAGCGGGTACGGTCCCGATCTCGCTCCGCTACGTGCCCGCCTCTCCGTGGTGGATCCCCGGCGCGGAGCTCGCGATCGACGTGCCCGTCGCGGGCCCCGGGGCGTGGCGACAGATCGCGCTCGGCGCCGTCGTCCTCGTCATCGCGGGCTGGGTGCTCGGCGGCTGGCGGCGGGCGCCGAAGCGCGCCGCGACGACGCGCGCGGGCGACGAGCGGCCCGTCGCGCCGCCCGGCCGCGCCGGCGTGCGTGTCATGGGACCGCTCGAGGGCGCGACCGGCTGGCGTGGCGCCGTCGCCGACGCGCACGACGGCACGCCCATCGCGCGCGCCGAGCTCGTGATCGTCGTGCCCGCCTTCGACGGCAGCGGCGTCATCGCCCGCGCGCTGACCGACGACGTCGGCGAGTTCTCGATCGAGGCGCCGTACCGGAGCGACGCGAGGCTCGTGGTCCGCGCGCCGATGCACAGCAGCCATGAGCAGGCGCTCCCGTCGCCGAGCAAGCTGGGCATCGCGCTGGTCACGCGGCGCCGCGCCGTCCTCGACCGCCTCGTCCGCTGGGCGCGGCGCCAGGGAGCTCCCTTCGAGGGGCCGCCCGAGCCGACGCCCGGGCACGTGCGCCGCGCGGCGAGCAGGGTTCAGCAGCGCGAGGTCGAGCTCTGGGCGAGCCGGATCGAGCACGCCGCCTTCGGCCCCGATCCCGTCGACGAGCGGATCGAGCAGGACCTCGGGGCGTCGGAGCCCAAGCCGGGCGCCTCGCCGCTCGCCCCGTGAGCCAGGTACACGGAGGCCCGCGCAGCGCCGGCCCCGCCGCCGCGTCGATCTGCCGTTTCGCTGGCCGGATCGCGCCCCCGCGCGACCGCACGTTGACGTATGGGGTGCGTCCCATATAGTCGGCTCCCTCGCCGGAGAACGCCAACGTGGAAATCGCCCTAATTATCGTCGGCCTCGTCGTGGTGGCGGCGATCGTCTACTTCGTCACGAAGAAGGCGCCGCCACCGGAGATCGCAGCGCCCCCCGAACCGAAGAAGCTCCAGGAGAAGGCGAAGCAGCCCTCCGAGAAGCCGGCGGACAAGCCGACCGAGAAGCCGCGTGCCCCGAAGAAGCCTCCGGCGGAGGAAGCTCCTCCCGCGAAGGCGAAGGAGCCCGCGCCGCAGGAGGAGCCGCCCGCGGTGGTGCCCGCGCCCGTCGCGCCGCCGGCCGCCATCGAGCCGGCGGCGCCGGAGCCCGCGGTCGCGGAGGCGCCCGTCGCGCCCGCGATCGAGGCGCCGGCCGCCAAGCCCGCCGCCAGGCCGGCGCGGGAGACCGCGCCTCCGGCCGCGCGCAAGCGAGACATCGAGGGGCTCCGCAAAGGCCTCACGAAGGTGCGGGAGAGCGAGGGCTTCTTCGGCCGGCTCAAGGCGCTGTTCGCCGGCAAGAAGGAGATCGATCCCAACGTCGTCGAGCAGATCGAAGAGGTGCTGCTCACCTCGGACGTCGGCGTGAAGACGACAGAGCTCCTCCTCGACGAGATCCGATCGGCGCTCAGCAGGAACGAGCTCGCCGACACCGACAAGGTCTGGGACGCGCTGCGGGAGCACGCGAAGCGGATCCTGCGCGTCGGCGCCGGCGGCGGGCTGCCGCTGAAGGCGCAGCCCACCGTGGTGATGGTGGTCGGCGTGAACGGCGTGGGAAAGACGACCACGATCGGCAAGCTCGCGACGCAGCTCAAGGCCGAAGGCCGGACGGTGGTGCTCGCCGCGGGCGACACGTTCCGGGCGGCGGCGGTGCAGCAGCTCAACGTCTGGGGCAAGCGCGTCGGCTGCGAGGTCGTGCGTGGCAAGGACGGCGCGAACCCCGGCGCGGTGATCTTCGACGCGATCCAGAAGGCGAAGGACACCGGCGCCGACGTGGTGCTCGCCGACACCGCCGGCAGGCTGCACACGAAGACGAACCTCATGGAGGAGCTGTCCCGGGTCGCGCGCACCATGAACAAGGCGCTCGAGGGCGCGCCTCACGAGACGCTGCTCGTGCTCGACGCCACGAACGGCCAGAACGCCATGCAACAGGCCGCGCTCTTCAAGGAGGCGCTGCCCATCACCGGCATCGTGCTGACGAAGCTCGACGGCACCGCCAAGGGCGGCGTCATCCTCGGCATCTGCGCCGAGCATGGGCTGCCCGTCCGGTACGTCGGCATCGGCGAGCGCGCGGAAGACCTCCGCGAGTTCGAGCCCGACGAGTTCGTCGAGGCGATGCTCGGCCGCGCCAGCGGCTCCGAAGACGCGGCCGCCTGACGCGCGCCCCGCGGCGTGAGCGCCGGCGGCGCTCGATCTCTCCTCACCACCCAATCGCGCGGCTCGACACCGGTCCAACCAACGGGCGATGGCTCCGATGTCTCAGCACGCCGCGCCTCTGCCGCTGAACCCGTCAGGCGTCACGATCGTCGCGCCCTCGGCGCAAGCACACCGGCGATCCGAGCCCGCGGTGATTGTGCAGCGAGTCTGCCGCTCGCCGCGAATCCACCCGGCGCGCCCCCTCTGCGACGCCGCCGGTCGTCCGTGGCAAAAGGATTTGGTTGTTGATCCTTTTATTTTCGGCGTGATATAGTCCGTCGGGCTTGGCGGTTGACCGAATTATTTAATGAATTCGAGTAGTTAGGAAGCTGTACTACCTGGGCGATCGATCGCGATCGCTCGCATCGCACGGACTTTGGAAGGGATGGCGATGAACCAGGCTCGCGTGGGGCTTCTCGTTGCGGCTGCGCTCGTCGCGGTGCCGCTTACGGCGTCGGCTCAGCCAAAAGGGCAACCCAAGGAAATCAACCTCGACGAGCCAGAGACTCCTGCCGAGGGCACGGAGCCGGTGGAGGCGCCCGCGGCCCCGACCGATGGCGGCGAGGAAACGGGGCTTGGGGACATCTGTAAGATCGACCCGACGGCGTGTCCCACGATCAATTTGGAGAAGGAGGCCGCGAAGGATCTCAAGAACGAGACCTACGCGGTGCAGCAGATCTACGCGCTGCGCTACCACCGCTTCGAGGTGAACCCGTACTTCGGGCTGACGATGAACGACCAGTTCGTCGGCCACAACGGGCCGGGGCTCGCGGTCAACTGGTACCTCACCAACGTCCTCGCGATCGGGGTCAACGGCAACTGGTACGGTGCGCTCAACACGCCGTCGGACTTCAACTTCCAGACGAGCAGGGCGGCGCGTATCGGCGAGCCGATCACCGAGTATCAGTGGAACGCGAATGCGAACTTCACGTACGTCCCCGCGTACGGCAAGTTCGCCGGGTTCAGCGACTTCATCTTCCACTACGACTTCTTCGTACTGGGCGGTGTCGGCGCGATCTCGACGAGGCCCATGGCCGTCGTCGATCCCGACAACCGCACCTTCGACTGGAAGCCGAAGCTCTCCTTCCACGTCGGCGGTGGCCTCCGCATCTTCTTCAACCGCTGGTTTGCGGCGATGTTCGAGGTCAGCGACTACATCTTCTTCGACGAGCTCGAGAACCCCAGCGTCGCGGCGAACCCTCAGGACAAGAGCACCTGGCTCGCCGAGGGGAAGAGCTTCACCAACAACGTACAGGCGCAGGTCGGGCTGTCGGTCTTCCTGCCGTTCTCCTGGGAATACCGGCTGCCGAAGTGAAGACTTTGGACGTGGGGACGCGCAGACGCCGAGCGCGAGACATAGGATGATTCAGCCAAAGACGGGGACAGGCATGATGCGTCGATTCGTCCAAAGCCTCTGCACTGTGGTGGCAGGGCTTACCGGCTGTGCACTTCTGATGACGGCTGCGCCCGCGGAGGCGCAGGAGATTCAGCTCACGGGCCCTCTGGCCGGCGCACCGGCCGTGCGGCAGCTCCGGCTCCACCGTGCCGGGCGGTTCGAGGTGGCTCCAGGCGCATCGTTCACGCTGCTGGACGAGTACCGGCGGACGATCATGCCGGGCCTGCGGCTCACCTACCACTTCACGGACTGGCTCGGCTTCGGCGCCTGGGGCGGGTACGGGTTTCAGTACAACGCCGGGCTGACGGACGAGCTCCAGCGCGTCGCGATCGACGGGCGTAACTGCGATGCCCAGCCGTTCACGAAGGCGTGCCAGCTGACCAGGGTCAACCTGACCAAGGGCGATCTGACGAAGGATCAGCTCGGGCAGATCCAGTGGGTCGCAGCGCCCCAGGTCACGGTCGTTCCCTTCCGTGGAAAGCTGGCGCTGTTCGCCGAGCTCTTCGTTGACACCGACGTGAGCTTCTTCGCTGGAGCCGCGGCGATCGGCGTGAAGGAGCGCAAGGAGTGCGGCACGACCAACCAGAACGCCTGCGCGGAGACCTTCGGACTCGAGAGCCGCATGGCCTTCGCACCGACGTTCGGCCTCGGCTGGAACTTCTACCCGTCGGACTTCATCGGCTTCGGCGCGGAGTGGCGCGCCCTGCCGTTCGCATGGAATACTTCGGGCTTCGACAACCACGGGCTCGGAACGGACGAGGCGTTCCCCGACCGCAAGGTGGACGACAAGGACCGCGAATTCCACTTCACGAGCATGGTCACCGTGAGCCTGAGTATTCAGTTCCCCACCGGCATCAAGACGACGGAGTAGACGGCTGCGCCGGCTCGCGGTGACCGAGCCGGTTCGCCCGGGGTAGCTCAGGCGGGAAGCACCCTCTGCCGCGAGCCACTCTAGCGGGGCGCGGATTCATGTGATACGGGCTCAGCCGCTAGGCAGGCGCGTGAGGCGGGCGAGAGCACGCTGCAGCGAGCCGAACGACGCGGATGAGCCCGTAGCGCACGAAGATGCGCCCCGCTATAGATCCGGTGACGATCGCCGGGTAGCTCGGACCGGGCGGCGGGGACAGCCACCAGAGGTCAGCGTTGGGTATTTTCGATTTTCTCCGCAAAAGCAATCCCCCTGCCGGGGGCGTCCCCTCCGACAAGAAGGTGGCCGGGCCTGCGAAGGTCGTCGCGGACAAGCGCGCTCAGACGTACGACCGCCTCGACGCCATCCAGTCGCTCGCCGCGATGAAGAGCGCGGATGCGGCGGCGGCGCTCCTCAGGCGCTTCACGTTCTCGATCGACCCCTCCATCACGGATCAAGAGGAGAAGGATCTGGCTTTCCGGGGGATCGTCGATGCGGGCAAGGACGCGGTGCCGGCCGTTGTCGAGTTCTGCATCAAGGCCGAGGCGCTCACCTGGCCGCTCAAGATCCTGCGGGCGCTGCTCGACGACGCCGAGTACCGGACCGAGCTCGTCCAGCTGCTCGACCGCTTCGACACGGAGTATGCGCGCAACGTCGAGCCGAAGCAGCAGCTCATCATGGCGCTGGGCGACATCAAGGGCGACGACGTGCGGGTGGCGGTCGAGCGGTTCCTCGACGACGTCAACGAGACGGTCAGGTTCCACGCCGTGCAGACCATCTTCTCCCAGGGCGATGAGGCGAGCGTGCCAGCGCTGGTGAAGATGCTCGCGACCGAGGAGTCGGTCCGGGTGAAGAACAAGGTCGCCGAGGGGCTGATGACCCGGGGCTGGACGGTGCCGGCCGAGCTGCGGAGCAGCGCGAGCCAGGCGCTCCAGGACTCGAATGGCTTCAGCGTGGGCTCGGACGGCAAGCTCCGGAAGGGCGCTGGGTACAGCTGACCCGGCGCGCATCGTGACAAGCCCGTTCGTCCTGCGATCGGGTTGACAGCATCACCGCGTGTGGACGAAACTCCACGCCATGCTTGTTCAGCCCTCGGCGGCAGCTGAGAGCGAAGCCGCGCAGACCGGCCCGCACAAGACGAAAGTGAGCGCCATCCGTGATTGAGCATCTCTCATGGATGGCGGAGCTTCCGTCGCGACGTCGTCCGCGGCACGCCAGCGACGCACGCCCTGGCACGCTCGTGGGGAGCGCCCGTCGCGTCCCCCTCTGTCGCCTCCCCCTCCGCCGCCTCCCCCTGTCACGCGCGCTGGCCGTGGCGTGCTTGCTGCCTTGCGCGCTCGTCCCGCGCAGCGCAGCCGCAGCCGACTTCGAGGTCGAGTCGACGACCGGCGTCCAGGCCTACGAGGTCGCGAGCCCCTGGGGCGACACGAACATCGAACGGCGGCGGCTCCTTCAGACGCTGGGGCTCGCCGTCTACAACCTCCAGGGCGACTCTGCCCCAGGCGAGGCCGACTACTCGGCGACCGTGCGGCTCCGGCTCGACGCGGACTTCGGGATCAATGGCCACCTCGACGGCGCGCAGCGGGGCGGCGAGACCGACTACAGCATCGATGGCGGCTCGCGCTACATCCCGGGGCTGCGCGAGGCGCCCATCGATCTGATGTATGCGTACGTCGAAGGGCGGAACGTCGCCAGCGGGTGGCTCGGCTTCCGGGTCGGCCGTCAGTATGTGAGCGACGTGCTCGGGTGGTGGTCGTTCGACGGCGCGCTCCTCCGGGTGACGACACCGTACTACGTTCAACTCGAGGCGTACGGCGGGCTCGAGCAGCGCGGCGGCCTGCCGCTCTCCACATCGCGCTTCGAGCAGCAGGGGATCTGGCGCGGCAGCCACCGGGGATTCGGCGATGACCGGACTCAGCCCGGGAGTGCAGCCGATTTCCCGTCGTATCAGGCGTCCGATCTGGCCCCAGCGTTCGGCGTCGCGCTCGAGAGCGCGGGTCCGAGCTTCGTCCACGGTCGCCTGACCTACCGCCGCGTTTACAACCTGGGGACCTCTGTCACCCAGCAGTTCCCGGATCCGGGCGGAGGCGTCCGGACGTCCGATGCGTCGCGCATCTCGCAGGATCGGCTCGGGTACGCCGCCAACATCAACAAGCCGGATCTCGGCGGCCTCAAGGGCGGAGTGACCTACGACTTCTACAACCAGCTCGTCGGCTCGTTTTACGGCGGCCTGGAGGTGTACGCCGGGAGCCGCGTCACGCTGGGGGCGGACGTCGACTACTTCGTTCCGACGTTCGACGCTGACTCGATCTGGAACTGGTTCACCCACGATCCCATCACCACGATCACCGGACGGGCGGCGGTGGACGTCACCCGCGAGATCGATGTCGCGGCCTGGGGCGGCACGCGGATGTGGATCGCCGAAGGCAACCCGGAGGAGTTCGGCGCCGGCCAGTGTGAGGCGGTGAATCGACCAGGCTGCGTCGGCGCGACGTCGCTCGATCCGAATGACGGCGCGCTCCGCGACTACGCGCGCGACGAGAAGAACCGCGCCGCGACGATCTCGACCGATGTGCTCGCGAACCTCGCGGGACGCTACCGCACGCGCACGACGTCGGTCGAGCTCCGCGGGATGCTGCAGACGGGGGAGCGTGGGCGCCGGACGGGGGCCGATCTCTCTGGAGAGAAGCGGCTGAGCGGGCAACGCTACGCGCTCGGAGCGCGGATGTCGCTGTACAACTGGGAGGATCCGCTCAGGCCGGACCGGGGTGCGACGTCGTTCGGATATGTCCTCGGGGCCGGGTATCGGCCGGGCGAGGTCGCGGATTTCAAGATCGAGTGGGAGCACGACATGAACCGGCTGGTGGGCCAGCGCTTCCGGGTCGTCGGCCTCATGAACCTGCGGGTGGCGCCGTGAGCGAGGATCGCATGGACGCAAGACAGGACGGCCGGCGCCGCGCTCGGCGAGACGAGGCGAGGGTCGTCCCTGGGTGGGTCGCGATCGTCGCGTGCCTGGGCGCGCTGGCGCTCGCGATCGTGGGCCCCGAGGCGGCTGCCCAGCCGAAGCCGCCGGCGGCAGCAGGCGACGACAGCGCCGAGGCGGCCGATGGCGACGCGGACGAAGGCGACGCCGAGGGAGAGGCGCCTGCGAAGGCGCCGCACGGCGGGTACACGTCGGGCCTCCACCCGATGCCCGCCGACGCGGAGGTGCCCCTGGCGTGGATGCCTCCCGGGACGAGCGCGACCCCGGTCCCGAGCGACGAGATCTATCCCCCGCAGACGCTGACGATCCGCTTCAACCACAAGAAGCACGTCAAGGGGCTCAAGCAGACGTGCAAGTCGTGCCACGGCGCGGCCTACACGAGCGGCGCGGTGACGGACCGGCTGCTGCCGAAGCCGAGCGAGACGTGCGACAACTGTCATGATGTCGATCACTCCGACCTCACCCAGGTGAAGGCGGGGACGAACGAGAACGGACAGTGTGCGTACTGCCATATCGGGGAGAACGCTGGCAGCGACGGAAAGGTGGCGCCGCTCGTGCTGCCGCACGCGAACCTCCGCTTCCCTCACGCGAAGCACGTGAGCCGGAACATCAAGTGCAGCCAGTGCCACGGCCGCGTCGATCGGATCGAGCTCGCTACCCGGGACCAACTGCCGCGCATGGCCGGCTGCTTCACGTGCCACAACATGAGCGGCGCGGCCCAGGGTGAGGCGAAGAGCGACTGCGACGTCTGCCACGTGACGCGCCCCGACGGGCGGCTCGTGACGGCGTTCGCCACGGGCGATCTGCTGCCACCCGCGTGGCTGCACAACGCGGGGCACACGCCCGACTGGCTCGAGCGGCACAGGCAGATCGCCGCGAACGACAGCGCCTTCTGCGGGTCATGCCACAGCGCGAACTACTGCACCGACTGCCACGACGGGAAGATCCGTCCGCGCAACGTCCACCCGAACGACTTCCTCTCGATGCACCCGCAAGCGGCCCGGCAGGACAATCCTCGCTGCGTGAGCTGCCATCAGGAGCAGACGTTCTGTGCGGACTGTCACCGGCGGACGGGCGTGGCGCGCGACGCGCCGAGCGCAGCGCGGCCCACGGGGCGCCGCTTCCATCCCCCGCCGGCGGAGTGGACCACAGCGCCACGCGGCGCGAAGCACCACGCCTGGGAAGCAGAGCGAAACCTGAATGCGTGCGTTTCCTGCCACACCGAGCGGGACTGCGCGACCTGCCACGCGACGCGCGGGGCGTCAGGCGGGCAAGGGCTGAACCCGCACCCGCTCGGGTTCGAGAGCAAGTGCAAGACGGCGTTCTCCCGGAACCCGCGTCCGTGCCTGGTGTGCCATCAGTCGAGCGACAGGTTCGTGCAGCGGTGCCAATGAAAAGTCAAAATCCGTCAGTATATTCCTTGCCCTGGCCTTCCAGCGACGGGTATAGCGAAGTGCGCGCGGCTTCCCTAACGATCGCCGCGAACGCCAAGGAGAACGGGCGTGAAGGAGCTGATCAAGTACCTGATCGACAACCTCTATCTCGATTTCCAGGGGGAAATCACGCTGGAGACAGTGCGGGGCTTCCTCCGCGAGGACGACGGACGGGAGGCACGCCAACTTTTGTCGAAGCTCATCGAGGAGAAAGGGGTAGACGACATGCTGATCACGCTGGCCGACTGTCTCAAGGAGCACATCCAGTCCGGGGTGAACGAAAAGGTCGTCCGCGAGCAGCTCTCGCTCTACTCCGAGAGCTGAGCACGCTGGCTCGCGCGACGCGCCTCGCCCCCCTCCCCCTCTGTCTGCAGGCGGCCCTCGCGACGGCCGGCTGCGACGTGGGGGAGGCCACGCTCCAGCCGATCGACGCCCCTCCTGTCCAGCTGATCGAGGCACGCGCCACGACCAGCCTCGACCAGAATTACCAGCCCGTCCGCACCGCGCTCGATCCCGCCGGCACGACCGAGGTCCTGTCGACAGCGAGCTTCGTGCTGAAGTTCGATCGCTTCCTGCTGCCGAGCTCGGTGAGCGCCACGGTCGGCGCCGAGTCCGTGTGCGTCTCGGGCGATCTGGCCACGGTCCAGACCTACGCGGACTGCGTCAATCCGATCGCCCTCGCGCCCACGTACAACCCTGTCCAGCGGGAGGTCATCTTCCGCCAGATCGAGGGCATGCCGGGTCTGGTTCCCGGGACCCGGTATGCGCTGACCGTCTTCAAGCCGGCGGACGAGGCTGCGCCGTCCGGCATCCGCGCGTTCGACGGCGCGCCCCTCGACGGCAACACGCGCATCGAGTTCTCCGTCGCGGCGACGAACCCGCCCCAGGCGATGCCGGAGCGCCCGCCGAGCGGCGACTTCTTCTGCCAGCGAGACCTCGAGTGCGTCATGCGCACGGACGCTTGCCAGGGCGACGCTCCCGCGGATCCGACGTGCATCGCCTGCGTGAGGGGCGCCGCGTACTACCTCTTCTACGGCTGCTTCGGGTGCCACAACGGCGCGAGCGCCGCCGCCGGGCTGGACCTGAACCTGGGCACGGCGTTCAACCAGCTCGATCCGCTGCTCGAGACAGCGATCGGGCGCACCGCGCACCAGACCCAGATGGGCGAGAAGGCGCACGTGGGGGAGGCATCCCCTGCGCGCTTCGGCAGGGCCATGCCGCTCATCGACCCGGGAAACCCGGGGAACAGCTACCTGCTCTACAAGATCCTCATCGGGCAGAGCGCGGTCGACCCCTCCTTGCCCGCCGATGCGGCGGAGAAGCTCCGCCAGGAGAACGAGCGGCTGCAGGCGGCGTTCGTCGTGGGAATGCCGATGCCGCCCCCGCCTTCCAACCCCATATTCTGGTTCCACCCCCAGAACCCCCAGACGCCGGACGATCAGTACACGACGCCCTACGTGGATGGCATGGACATCCTGTCCGCGTGGATCCTCAACGGCGCCGCGCCGCGAGACTGCTCCGCCCCGGCTGCCTCGCCCTGACGGCGCTTGCGCAGCGTCACATCACGCGGTTCCGCCCGGCCTTCTTCGCATGGTAGAGCCGCTCGTCGGCGCGGCGGTAGAGCTCCATCGGCGAGACAGGCGCGTCCGGCGTGACGGCGGCGACCCCGAAGCTCGCGGTGACGGCGACCTCGCCCTCCTCGAAGCGGAACGGCGTGCGCTCCACGAGCGCGCGCAGCTTCTCGGCGACCACGCGGGCGCCGTCGAGGGCGATCTCCGGCACGAGCAGCGCGAACTCCTCCCCGCCGACGCGCGCGAGGACGTCGTCGCGGCGGACGTTCGCGGCGGCGAGCGCGGCCATCTGGCGGAGCACGGCGTCGCCCGTGAGGTGCCCGCGGGTGTCGTTGATGTTCTTGAAGTGATCGATGTCGAACATGATGAGCGCGAGGTGGCGATGGTAGCGGCAAGCCCGCGATACCTCGCGCTCCAGCGCGACCTCGAAGGAGCGCTTGTTGTGGACCTGCGTCAGACCGTCGAAGGTCATCAGCCGGTAGATCTCCTCGTGATACGAGAGCTCGACGTTCCCACCCTGGATGAACTTGAAGATCGTCCGGCCGATCTTCACCTGGTCGCCGTCCCTGAGGGCGCGCTCATCGACGGAGACGTCGTTCACGTAGGTGCCATTGGTCGAGCCGAGATCGCGGACAACGTAGCTCATCCCCGTCCAGGAGATGCGCGCATGACGCCGGCTCACCGCGTCGTCGTCGAGCGGGATATCGGTCTGTATCGCGCGCCCACACTCGATTGCCCCGGTCCCTAGCGCGATGCGGCGCCCGAGCTCGGTGCCGTAGATCACCACCAGACACGCGGTGCCAGGCGCCACCGGCAGCACCGGCGGGGCGATCGAGGTGCAGGTGACGAGCGTCTGCCGATGATCGTTCTCTTGCTTCGCCACGCTAGGGGAGCCAAGTACACCAGAGCCGACGTGCCAGGGCAACGCGCGTCGCGCGTCGGACATGGTAGGCTTCGGCCATGAAACACTGCGGTTTCGCGCAGATGTGTGTCGCTGCCACGATGGCCGCCGGGCTCGCCGCTCCTCTCAGCGGGTGTGGCACGAGCGCGCCCCCGATCGACGAGGGCGACGCCGCGCCCGCGCCGCAACAACCCGAGACCGTCACGAGCTTTCCGGAGGCTCCGCCGCTCCCGGGCGAGACCGAGTGCAAGGTCGTCGTCAGGACGGGGATCCCCGTCACGTCGGCGCAACACGTGGCCACGTGCGCGCCTGTCCAGTACACGACCAACCCGCCGAGCGGCGGAGATCACTGGGGCATCTGGGCCGAGTACAAGCGCTTCGAGTCCGAGGTCCCGCGGGAGATGTACGTCCACAACCTCGAGCACGGCGCGATCGTCCTCGCGTACCGGTGCGCCTCGTCCGGCTGCGCGGACGTGAAGGCGGCGCTCGACGAGGTGCGGGCCGAGGCCGCCTCCGATCCGAAGTGCCTCCTGGTGCCGGGGGGGCCGGAGGCGCGCCTCGTGATGACGCCCGACAGCGCGCTGGACACCCCCGTCGCAGCCGCGGCCTGGGGCGCCACGTACACCGCGACGTGCCTCGACAAGGCGTCGCTCGCGCGCTTCGTGGCGGACCACTACGGCAAGGGCCCGGAAGACACGTGCGGCGACGCGGGGGCCGTCGATATCGATCTGCCAGACGGCGGCGCGCCGAGCTGCGGCGGCGGCGGAGGCGGCGGAGGCGCGGGAGGCATGGCGGAGGGCGCTCCACCAGAGCCGTAACCGGGTTGACAGGTGGCTCGCGGCCCGGGAGCATTCTGGGCATGAGCGAGCCGTCGACCGTGACACCTCGGTTGGCAGAGCGCTTCCGGCTGCTGGACGTCGCGGGTTCCGGCGGGTCGGCCGAGGTCTGGAAGGCCGCCGATCGGGAGCGCGGCGGCATGGTGGCGCTCAAGATCGAGCCGCGCGAGCGCGGAGCGCCCGCGGCGCAGCGCGCCTCCGCGCGGCGGGTGCTCGCCCGCGAGGCGCTGCACGCGGCGCTGGCGCTCTCGCCGCGGCTGCCGGAGCTCGTCGACGTCGGCTGGCTCGCGATGCCATCTGGCGTCGCGCGCGCCGCGCGCGTCGAGGGCGCCCCCGGGGAGGAGGGGCGCGCGTTCGTCGCGATGCGCTGGGTCGAAGGGCGAGCCGTCGCCGACGCCCTGCGCGGGCTGCCCCCCGGCGAGCGCGCGGCGCTCGCGCTCGCCGCCGCGCGCGACGCGGGCGAGGCGCTCGCCGACCTGCACGGCATCGGCCTGGCGCACGGAGATCTCAAGCCGGAGAACCTGATCCTGACGCCGGAGGGGCGGGTCGCGGTGATCGACCTGGGGCTCGCGTGCTCGATCCACGAGGCCTCCGTGGACGGGGCGACGCTGCGGTACATCGCGCGCGGGGACGCGGAGCTCGGAGACGCGCGGGCGAGGGACCTGCTCGCGCTGGGGACGCTGCTCGCCGAGATCGCCTTCCCCGGCGTGGCGGACGCGGACGATCCCATCGGAGCGGCGCGGGCCGCGGTGGCCGCGGAGAGCGCGGCCGGGCCGCCGCTCGACGCCATCTGCCGGGCGCTCCTCTCGCCCTCCCCCGCGGCGCGCCCGTCGTCCGCGTGGGTCACCGAGTCGGCCCGCGCCGCGCTCGCCGGCGCGGCGCGCGCGCGGCACCCGTTCGCCGCGCCCCCCGCGGGGCGCGCCGGCCGCGACGCGGGGGCGCCCGCCGCTGAGCGCGATCGACAGGACCGCGACGCGCGCCGCGTGCGCGCCGCCTACCTGCGCCTGCGGCGACACGAGCTCGAGGCGGCGCTCGGGGTGCGCGACGACGTCGCCCCCTGGCTCGTGGACGCGTTCGCGGTGGTCGAGCGGGTGCGCGCGCTCTCCGGCGCGCCGCTCCGCGCGGGCGACGGTGCGGCGCGCGCGGGTCCGCCGCAGGGCGACGCGGCGTGGCTGGGGCGGCTCGGGCCGGACC
Organism: Sorangium sp. So ce693; assembly: GCF_051521375.1. Lineage (NCBI taxonomy): Bacteria > Pseudomonadati > Myxococcota > Polyangiales > Polyangiaceae > Sorangium > Sorangium sp. So ce693. Next base: position 4,366,896 of record NZ_CP150347.1, on the reverse strand, counting down.
GCGTCGCGCGGTGGCTCACCGCGCTCGCGGGGACGAGCGCGGCTGCGTGGCCGATGGGGCCCCTCGCGTCGGCGCCGGAGAGGGCGCTCGCGGACGCGCTCGTCGCGCTCGCGCGGCAGGTCCCGCCGCGCGCCTGGACGTACGCGGACGTCGAGGCGGCCGTGCTGGGAACCCCGGGGAGCGGCGCGCGGCGGCGGGCGAGCGCGGCGCCGCAGGACCGCGGAGCTGCCGAGGGCGCCGCCGAAGCACGAGCCCTCGGCGCGGCGGAGGCGGCGGCGCTGGCGCTCGCGATCGCGCGGGTGCCGCCGGATCCGCTGGCGCTCGAGGCGATCGAGCAGCGCGACGACGCGCCCGCCAGCCTGGTGGTCGCGGCGGCCAACGCGCTCCGGCTGCACGGCGACGCCGGGCGCGCGCGGAGCCTGATGCTGCGCTCGTGCGTTCGAGGCGCCACGGAGGCCGCGGCGCTCGCGGCGGAGGTGCTGCGGCGCGCCGGCGATCGCGCCCTCGCGGAGGAGAGCGCGCGCGCCGCGATCGATGCCGGCGCGGACCCGGAGGGGCGCGCGCGCGCGGTGCTCGCGCGCGCCGCGATCGACGCGGGGGCGCTGGAGGCGGCCGACGCGCTCGCCGGCGATGCGGTCACGGCGCCGCTCTGCGAGGTGCGCGCGCTGCTCGCCGTGCTGCGCGGCGACACAGCGCGGGCGCTGTCGGAGGTGGCGCGCGGCGAGGCGCTCGCGAGCTCCGTCGAGGAGCTGGCGCGGATGGCCGCCGTGCGCGGCTACGCGTGGCACGCGAGCGATCCGGAGCGCGCGCACGCGTCGTTCAGCGCCGCGGTGGACTACGCCGTCCGCGCCGGCGCGGTGGTCGAGGAGGCGACCTACCGGACCGGCGAGGCGGCGGCGGCGGTGGATCTCGGCGATCTCGACGGCGCGATCGCGACCTCGACCCGCGCGGCGCTGCTCTGGGAGCACCTCGGCCGGCCGGCGCAGGGCGCACGGGCGCTGCTCGCCTGCGCCGCCGCCTACGCCACCGCGGGCCTGGTGCACGAGACCTGCCGGACCGCCGAGGACGCCATCGCGCGGGCCCGCGACGCGGGCGACGCGAAGGCGGAGGCCTACGCGCTCTGGGCCATCGCCGACGTGGTCGCCGCGCGGGGCGACGGCGTCGCCAGCGCGGACGTCGGATCGCACGTCGACCCGCGCGCGGCGGCGGCGCGCGCGGCGGCGCTCCTCGCCGGCGGCTCCGCGGACGACACGCTCCGGGCGGCCGCGCGGCTCCTGCGCCACGGCGCAGACGAGCTCGATGGATCCCGCGTCGAGGAGCTCGACGAGCTCGCGAACGGCCCGGAGCCCGCGGCGGCCTCGCGGCTCGACTGGTGGGGCGCGCGCGCCGCGATCGCGATCGCCGCGGACGACGTCGGCGCCGCGATCGCCGCGGACGACGCGCCGCGCGGCCCGGCGGGCGCGTCGGGCGCGTCGGCGTCGCGCGGCCGCAGCGACCGCGTCCTCGCCGCGATCGCCGCGCTCGCCGGCGCCCGCGCCCCGATCGCGGCGCGCGGCCCGGCGCTGGCCGCGGCGCACGCGCTGGCCGTCAGGGCCGGGCAGACGGACGTCGCGCACCGGGTGCTCGCGGCGCTCGCCGACGCCGCCCGCGAGCTCTGCGGGCGCAACGCGGGCGCAGGCTCGGCCGGCGCCTCCGCTGCGTCGCCAGGGGCGTCGGCGCTCTCCGGCGCGGTCCGATCGCTCCCGTGGGTGGTCCGCGCGCGGGCGCTGCCGGAGAGCGGGCTTCGGCCCGAGCAGGCGCGCGATCTGGAGGCCCTCGTCGGCGCGCTCGGCGAGCGCGAGCGGCTCGCGCCGCTGCTCGACCGGGTCGTCGACGCGCTCGTGCTCTGGACGGGGGTCGAGCGGGGGCTCCTGCTCCTGCGCGCCCCGAACGGGCGCCTGGTCCCGCGGGCCGCGCGCAACCTGGCCCGCTCGAGCCTCGGCGCGGAGCAGCTCGCGCTGTCGGAGACGCTCGCGCGCCGCGCCCTGGAGGCGCGCGAGCCGGTGGTCGCGGTCGACGCGGCGGGGGAGCTGCCGAGCGTGCACCGCAGCGTGCACGCGCTGAAGCTGCGGAGCGTGCTGGCCGTCCCGCTCGTGGCGCGCGGCGAGGCGCTCGGCGTCGTCTACCTCGACGACCGCGTGCGCCGCGGCGCGTTCGGCGCGCAGGAGCTGCGGTGGGCGCGCGCCATCGCGTCGGTCGCGGCGCTGGCGATCTCCGACGCGCGCGCGCAGGTCGAGCTGCGCCGCGCCGCGCGCCGCGCGGAGCGCGCCTCGTCGCGCCTCGCCGAGGAGCTCGCGCGGCGCGAGGCGGAGCTCGACGCCGCGGCGCTCGAGCTCGCCAGGGCGCGCGGCGGCCGCGACACGCGCTACCGGTACGACGCCATCATCGGCGAGAGCGAGCCTCTGCGCGCGATGCTGCGCCTCGTCGATCGGGTGACCGCCTCCGAGGTGCCGGTGCTCGTCTGCGGCGAGTCCGGCAGCGGGAAGGAGCTCGTGGCGCGGGCCATCCACCACAACGGGCCGCGCGCCGCGCACGCGTTCGTGAGCGAGAACTGCGGCGCGATCCCCGAAGGGCTCCTCGAGTCGGCGCTCTTCGGGCACGTGCGCGGCGCGTTCACGGGCGCGGATCGCCCGCGCGCCGGGCTCTTCGAGGTGGCCGATCGGGGCACGCTGTTCCTCGACGAGATCGGCGAGATGAGCCTCGCGATGCAGACGAAGCTGCTGCGGGTCATCGAGGACGGCCTCGTGAGGCCGATCGGCTCGGAGCGGGCGCGCAAGGTCGACGTGCGCGTCATCGCCGCGACCCACCGGGATCTGGAGGCGCTCGTCCGCGCCCGCGCCTTCCGGGAGGATCTGCTCTACAGGCTGAACATCATCGCGATCCGGGTGCCGCCGCTGCGCGAGCGCGCGACGGACGTGCCGCTCATCGTCCAGCACTTCCTGGAGAAGCACAGCCGCGGCCCGGTCCGGGTCACGCGCGGGGCGATGGATCGGCTCTCGGCCTACGCGTGGCCAGGCAACGTGCGCCAGCTGGAGAACGAGGTCCGGCGGGCGCTCGTGCTTTGCGACGGGACCATCGATCGGGAGCACCTCTCGCCGGAGATCGCGCACGGCGGCAGCGCGACGCCGCGCGAGCTCGGCCTCAACGTCCGCGCGAGGATCGACGCGCTGGAGACGGAGCTCGTGCGCGACGCGCTCGAGCGCACGCGCGGGAACCAGACGCAGGCCGCCAAGCTGCTGGGCCTGTCCAGGTTCGGCCTTCAGAAGATGATCAAGCGGCTCGCCATCGAGGCGTGAGGCAGGCCCGAGCGGGTCACCTCGACTTCACGAGCGCGCCCGCGTCGCGCAGGATCGTGTCGAGCCCGTCGTCGTTCGCCTCGTAGTAGCCGCGGATCACGCCCTGCTGGTCGACCAGCACGAGGCGCTCGCCATGGAAGATGCTGAAGAGCCCAGGGCTCGACTCCTTCTTGCCCATGGCGATCTTGAAGCCGTCGAGGACCGTCGACTCTATCTGATCGAGGGGGCCTGTCAGGAGCGTCCAGCGCTCGAGCGGGAGCTGCTGCGACGCCGCGTAGGCCGCGAGCACCGCCGGGGTGTCGTTCTCCGGGTCGACGGTGAATGTCAGGAGGTGCAGCGCGTCACCGAGATCGCGGCCCCGGTGCTCGATCTCCTTCATGCGCTGCGTGAGCTTGGGACACACGGTCGGGCAGGTCGTGAAGATGAAGTCCGCGATCCACACGCGGCCCCGGAGCTGCTCCAGCCCGAACCGCGCGCCCCGCTGATCCGTGAGCTCGAAGGCGGGCAGAGGGATGCGGATCGCGGGCGTCTCCGCGGCCTGGCCGTGGAGCGCGCGCCCGGCGACCCCGATGGTGATGAGCGCCGCGAGCCCGACCAGCGCGAGGAGCCCTGCCCAGAACACGGGCGTGCCCACGAGCTTACGGCGCGGGGGCCTCCCCGCGTCGCCGCGGTCGGACGGGAGTGAGTGGCCGGTCGGCTCCGCAGGCGACAGAGCGCCGTTCGCGTGGCGCGTGGGCTCGCTTGAGACCATCCGGTGACGCTTAAGGGCCTGTCCCCTGTGAGTCAAGGCGACGAGGCGCCGCTCAGGCGCCGATCATCAGCGCAGCGAAGAGGAGCACCAGGTAAACCATGGAGGCGAAGAAGACCTGACGCGCCCAGCGAGCGCCGGTGCCCGCGCGGAGACCGTAGACGCCGAGCCCGAAGAACGCGCCGCCGAGGAGGACCGCGGCGCCGAGGTAGACAGGGCCCGCCACGCCGAGCGGGACGAACAGGACCGAGGACACCACGAGCAGCGCGAGGTAGCCGACGATGTGGCGCCGTGTCGTGAGATCGCCCTTTTCGAGCGGCAGCACCTTGAGCCCCGCGCGCTGGTACTCGTCCTGACGGAAGAGCGATATCGCGAGGAAATGCGGGATCTGCCAGAGGAACATGACGGCGAAGAGCAGGAAGCCGGGCGCGTCGATCTGCCCTGTGACGCTCGTCCACCCGAGCAGCGGCGGGATGGCGCCGGGGATCGCGCCGATCGGCAGCGAGAGCGTCGTCCGGCGCTTGAGCGGGGTATAGACGAGGACGTAGCTGAGCAGCGCCACCGCGGCGAGCACGCCCGTGGTCGCGTTCACCCCGATGAACAGCACCGGAATCGAGGCGGCAGAGAGCGCGATCCCGAACCAGAGCGCCAGCTCCGGCGAAAGCCGCCGCGCCGGCAAGGGGCGGCTCCGCGTCCGCTCCATCAGCAGATCGGTGTCGCGCTCGATGTACATGTTGAGCGCGTTGGCGCCGGACACGACGAGCACCGTCCCCAGCAACGCCAGCGCAAGCTGCGCCGGCGGCACCGCCGCGCGCTCGATCGCGGCCTCTCCCGCCAGTCCGGCGCGGAGATAACGGCTCGCCACCCACATGCCGCCGAGCATCGTCGCGGCCACCATCCTCGTGATGCGCGGCTTGGTGAGGCTCACGAGATCGGCCGCTCCCTTGAGCAGCGGGCGCGCGCTCGTGGGGACCGCACAGCCGCCGCCCTCGGACGGCTCAGCCTGGCGGACGTAAGGGACGACCGGGGCGCGCTCGGCGGCCTGCTCGACGCTCATGGTCACGCGCGCACCTCGCTGCTGTGCTCGGCGCCCACGCCGCGCGCTCGCGCGGCATTTCCGAAGATCCCTGGGCTCGGGACAGTTACACTGAAAAACGTCATCACCGGAGCGCGGGAGGCGGGAGAAAACAGCATCGGGGCCGGGAGACTAGCGCGCACAACACGTCTCGGGGAGTCGAGTTCGTCAGTTGTCGCCCGCCTCCCTTTAGGGCACGAGTCGCCTTGCGGCAACCGTCGTGGCGTGCTCAGCCGTTCTTTGCGCGTCGAGCGAGCCTGGAAAGGTCGCTCCCCCGCGCCGCTTGCCGCCAGCCGGGCGGCCCGGGGCGGGGCGACGCCTGCCGCAGCCGCTGCCATGGATCTCACCAAAGGCCCTTGAGCTCGTCCTTGTTTTCCGCCGGCTCAGGCTCGGTTCCGGCGTACGTGAACGTGACCTGGGCGGGCTTGTCGTCCGCGACCGCGACGTCGGCGGTCTTCAGGCCATAGCGGGGGTGCCACGCCTCGAGCTTGTACTTGCCGGCAGGGACCTTCTCGATGGTGAACGAGCCGTCATCCCCGCTCACGGCGAAGAACGGGTGATCCGTCACCACGACAAAGCCGCGCATCCACGGGTGGACGTCGCACGTGAGCTTGATGATGCCGTCCTTCCACGCCTTCGTGAGCGGCGCGGCGCCCCCCGGCTGCGCCTGGTTGAACAGCGTCTCAGAGCCCTTGTAGGTGTGCACGTTGTGCAGCGTCCGGTCGCTGTTCTTGATGTCGACCTGCTGCTCGGAGACCACGCCCTGGATGCGCGGCACATACATGCAGTCCTGCTGGTCGACCACCGCGTGCGCGTCGGGCGCCTTCCAGCTGCCCGGCACGCCCCCGACCGCGATGCGGACGAAGGTGTCCTTGAGCTTGCCATCATTGACGACAACAGCGTTGTAAAGGACGTCTTTGTCCTGGCAGAACGGAGCGTCCTTGCGCGCGGTGGGGACCTTCATCTCGACCGGCTTGCCGGTGAACTTGACGACCCCCTTGATGATCCCCTTGCCCTCGGGGGCCGCCGGGGCGGCCGCCTGCGCCGTGGCCTTCGGCGCTTCGGACCCCTGAGGGGCCGCGGCGGGCTTCTCGACCGAGGCCACCGGGGGTGCCGCCTTGATGGCCGTCGCGGCCGTGCCGCCGCTCGGCCTCGAGGGCTCCTCGGGGCACCCTGCGAGCGCGAGCGCGAGAGCAGAGAGCGAGGCGAGATCGCGACGATGCATGAGGACTCTCCCGCGCCCGCGGCGCGCCACGCGAGCCTGATTTGCGCCCCTCCGAGCCTGATCTGGCGTTTTCAGGGAGGGGTCGTCTGGACCGGGCGGCGACTCCCACCGCGTCTTTCTCATGGCGAGCAGCGGGTGGAATGCCGCGCGCCGTCCTTCCGCACAGCGAGGGCGTGCTTAACGAGTGTCGTCGCTCGCGTCAACCTGACGCGCCGCCGGTGATGTCCGGTTTCCCGGCGCCCGGGAGCGAGCCAGAGGTGCGCTCGCGCTCGTTCGCGAGCACGGCCGCCCAGAAGCCGCGCTCGTCGCGGGCCGCGAGCGCGACGCAGAGGGCGGCGATCACCAGCGACAGCGCGCCGAGCGGCACCTCCGGGGCGCTGCCCGCGACGAGCAGCAGCGCGAGCGCGCCGCCCAGCGCCGGCAGCCGCGGCGGGGCGACGAGCGCGAGCGCGACGATCACCACCGAGAGCGCGGCGACGAAGAGCTGTATCGAGAGCGGCACCACCGGAGCGGGGCGGGTGAGCAGCCGGTCGAGCGCGCGGCGGAAGAGCGCCTCGACCATGGATGCGTCGTCGGCGGCGCCCGCGAGCGCCGCCCGCGTGGCGAGCAGGGCCGACGCGAGCGCCACCAGCGAGAGCGGGCTCACGAGGCGCGGCCGCGGCGGCTCGGCCTCACGGGGCCGCGCCTCGCGGCCCGCGCCGAGCGCGACGGTCGCCGTGAGGACGGCCAGCGCGTCGAGCGCGAACGCGGCGGTCGCGACGGAGCTCGTCGCGCCGGCGAGCGCCTTCGAGCCGCGGTCGTTCGCCCAGACGGCCAGGAGGACGCCGGCGAGCCGCACGAGCGCAGAGGCGCCGACGAGCCCGAGCGCGGCCGCGACCGGCCGCACGAACGGGACGCGGAGCGCCTCCCACGCGCTGCCGAGCGCGAGGATCGCGGCGCTCACGCCGATGAGCGCGGCGGAGAGATCGGGCACGCGCTGCACGGTCGCGTGCAGCACGACAAGGATGACGAAGCTGCCCGCGACGATCGTGCCGATCCGCAGCGCGTACGGGACGCGGCTCCGCACGACCGCGCTGATCAGCGCCATCGCGACGACGATGGCGCCGATCGCGAAGAGCTGCGAGGCGCCGGCGCCGGCGAGCTCGATCGTGTGGACAGCGCGCTCGATGCCCACCGCCAGGCCGACCATCGCGGGCGCGAGCATGCGGCCGAGGATCATCGCGAGCAGGGCGAGGACGGCGAGCGGCCGGATCAGCGCGAGCACTGGCAGGCCGGCGAGCGGAGGTCGCCCGGCGGCGGAGGACCGGCGCTCGGGAGGCGGAGGCTCGCCGCCCTCCTCGCGATGGGGCGAGGCAGCGGCGTCCGGCGCGGCGGTGAGAGGAGGGCCTTCGGGTGGGAGATCGATGTTGAGGAGCATTGAAGATGAGCGCCCGTCGCTCAGCCCTTGTCCCAGGCGCGGGGAGCGTCGAGATCCGTGAAGACCGCGGCGGTCGCCGAGGCGTCGATCAGGTCCTGCATCCGCTGGCCGCCGGCCTCCTCGACGATGCGGTCGTCGTACTCATCCGCGAGCACGGACAGATCCCGGAGCGCGACGAGGATCTCGTCGGCGTCGAGCGTCTCACCGCCGAGGAGCGTGTGGACGATGACCACACACGAGCCCTGCGCGACGTAACCGAAGGCGCCGAAGCGGATGCGCGCGTTCAGGCGGAGCAGCTTCATCGCGAGGTCCGGCGTCATCTCGACGCCGCGGGCGAGCTGCGCGACGAGCCGCACGAGCGCGCGATCGGGCGCCCAGGGGAGGACATGAAGGTAGACGTACGCGGTCCCCTGGCGGACGACGTAGAACTGCGGCTCGACTCGGGTGAACGCCGGGGAATCCGCGAGCGCCGCCTCGATGCGCGCGTTGGTCACTCGAACGGCCTCGTCGGAATCCTTCGGCATGACGCGCAGGATACATCGCCGCGGTCCCGGTGCAGAGCCGGGACCTAACGCCCGAGCGGAAGCAGCGGACCTTGCGGCGCCGGCGCACCCTCGTCGCCCGGGACGGCGCGCGGCCCCCTGCGCACCGGCGCCGGCTCGACCGGGGCGGCGCCGGAGGGCGCCTTCAGCAGGAACGGGCGGGCGTTGCGGGTCGAGCACGCGTCGTACGGATCCCGGTGGAACTCCCAGTGCAGGTACACGTTGCCGTCCGGCGAGACGATCGCGTCCGGCGCCTTGCCGAACGGCGACGCGCGCTGCACCGAGTTCAGCGCGACGATGTCGAAGGCCGTCATCCCGCTCGGCCTCGTGACCCCGAGGCGCACGATGCTGCCGCTGTCCTTGTTCAGGACGATCTCCACGTGGGTCACCCGGTTCTGGTTGAACGCGTGCCCGGACGGCAGGCTCTCGAGCGACGCCAGGAACTCCTCCGCGAAGATCGGGTGGAGCCGGTTGTGGATCATGTTGATGTACGTCGCGAACGGCACCCGCGCGGCGTTGAGCGAGGTCTGGTTGCCGGGCTTGACCGAGGGGTCGTAGTTCTCGATCGCGGCGCGCCATTTCTTCCACTTGTCCGTCGTCTCCCACGAGCCCCGGTGCGCGCTCTTGCGGGAGGCGCCGTCCGAGGCCCGCTCCGCCCTGAGCTTCTCGTTGCCGACGGCCGCCTGCACGCCGGCCATGTCGAGGTTGAGGTTGGGCCCGCCGGGGAGCCCCGGCGCGCCGAGGCCGATCGAGCCGACGCGGACCGGGCTCTGGTAGGGCTGCGGCGTCGCCTTCTTGCCGGCCACGCGGCTCTTGCCGTCGCCGCCCGGGTTCGCCGGATTGAGGGTGTAGCCGCCGTGCGCGCCGTCGATCACCTCGGGCGACGCCGGGCCGGAGCCGCCCGCGGCGCCCCTCTCCGGCGGCGGAAGCGCGGGAGGTGCCTGCGCGACGCGAGCCCCGCCGCTCGCGCCCGGCACGCTCGGGGAGGACGCTGCCCGGGAGGCCTGCGCGGCCTGCGCCGGCGACGCCGGGCTGTGGTGCTCCGCGCTCTCGCTCCTGGGGTTCCCCTCGCCGGGCGCGTGCTTCTCGTTGCCGGCGCGCTCCTCGCTGTGGCCGCTGTGATCGTGGTCGCTGTCGCCGACCGTGTCCGTCGGCGCCTTCGGCCCTGACGGCGTCCCGGGCGTCGGCTCCGGATCGTCCTGATCCTTCGAGCGGATCTGCGCCATGGTCTCCTCGGCGACCTTGTTGGCGTCGTCCGCGATCCGGTTCGCCTCGGGGTTGTCCTCCTGGTCCTTCTGGACGTGCTGGCGGACGGCGATCCGTTGATCCGCCGGCGGCAGCGGCGGCGGCGGCGCCGGCTGGACCGGTACGATCCTGGCCGCCTTTTCCTTGGGCGGCTCGGCCTTTGGCGGCGCGGGTGGAGGCGCCTTCGCCTGGCGCGGCGGCTCAGCCTTCGGCGGCTTCCGCGGTGGGATCGTCGCCGCCTTGGTCGGCTCGGGCTTCGGCTGCTGCGGATCGGGCGCCGCGTCCTTGTCCGGCTCGCTGTCCGCCGGTCGCTCCGGCGGCGCGAGCGGGGCGGGAGGCGGCGTGAGCGCCGCGCCGTCGGTCAGGATCTCGAACGTCGTGTCGCCCGGCCGGAGGCCATCCCTCACCGCGTGGACCATCTGGCGGAGCTGGGCGCGATCCTCGATGACCTGCGCCACCTCGACCGCGCCGCCGCCGCCCGCCATGTGCGCCACGATCGCCGCGCAGATCCACAGGGCGAGCGGGATGTGGGCGTCACGTGACACGGCGCTCAACGCCTCCGCGCTGCAGAGGCCGCACCGCGCGACATGGCGCAGCCGTAACAGCAGCGAAAGACGGTCACCGGTGGCACCTCCAGACTCCGCGTGAACGACCTGCTCGAACAGTGCGCCGATGCGCCAATCGTACCCCGGAAGCGGTTCGAACCTAGCATCCAGGGATCAGCGCAGCAACGGTCGGCTCGCGCGAAGCCGCATCGTCCGCGCCGCGGGTGAGGCGCGATCCGCGGGAAGCAGCCCTGGGCGGGCGCGCCGGCGCTCCGGTCGCGCCCGCCGTCGGCCAGGCGCCCTGCGCCGTCGCGCCAGCGCCCGCGCCACGATCAGAGCTTGATGATCGCGTCCCAGTGATCCGCGATCTCCTGCGCCGTCCAGACGCCGCCCTCGTCCTTGAACTTCCCGGGGCTCTGGACGACTTTGTAAATGTACATCTGTGCACCCGCGACGGCGAGGACGTTGCCGGTCTTGTCGGCGCACAGGTCGGACGCGAGGAACAGCGCCGCAGGCGCCACGTGCGCCGGCGTGAGCGTGTCGCCCGCCGATTGGAACATGGGCAGATCCTCCGTCATGCGTGTCTTGGCGATGGGCGCGATCGCGTTGACGGTGATCCGTTGCTTCTGCAGCTCGATCGCGGCGGTGCGGGTGAGCCCGTAGATGCCGGCCTTGGCAGCCGCGTAGTTGGCCTGCCCGAAGTTGCCGATCATCCCCGAGACGCTCGTGGTGTTGACGATCCGCCCTCCCCCGCCCTGCGCGACCATCTGCTTCGCGGCGGCCTGCGTGCAAAGGAACGTCCCCTTCAGGTGAACGGCGATGACGGCGTCCCACATGCCCTCATCCATCTTGAGGAGCGTCTTGTCGCGGACGATTCCCGCGTTGTTCACCAGGATGTCGACCCGGCCGAACGCATCGACGGCGGTCTTCACGATCTTCGCCGCGCCCTCGGGGGTCGCCACGCTGTCGAAGCTCGGCACGGCCTGCCCGCCCGCGGCCTTGATCTCCTCCGAGACCTGCGCCGCCATCGCGTCGCTCGAGCCCGCCCCGTCGCGCGTCCCGCCGAGATCGTTGACGACGACCTTCGCGCCCTCGCGGGCGAAGAGCAGCGCTTCCTCGCGGCCGATCCCGCCGCCGGCTCCCGTGATGATCGCGACCTTTCCGTCGAGCAAGCCCATCGCAGATTCCTCCTGATCCGCGCGCCGGCGCGGTGCGCCGTGCCGTTTTCGCGCGGAGCTTCGCACGGCGGGCCTCGGCCCGGGCACACATTCGTGCGCGCAGGGGCACGCAATCGAGCAAAGGCCACGCGACGGCCGAGCGAAGGCCACGCAATGGCCGAGCGATGGCCGAGCGACGGTGACGGTGCGCGCGAGCGGGCCCGTCCGGCGAGGGAGACGTCCGCGCTCCCGAGCGGCTGCGCCGCTTCTTTGGCCGATCGAGCGCGGCAGTGATAACGCCGCCTTCGATGCAACTGCCCAGCCGCCTTTCCACGTCGACCCTGGGAGACCTGCTCGGCGCGCTGCACCGCGAGAAGACCACCGGGCTCCTGGAGCTCTGCGAGCTCCGGACGCCGAGCGGCTCGACGGTGCCGGGCCGCCAGCACCGGATCCAGCTCTTCTCCGGCCTCGTGACGGCCGTCGAGACGCCGCTCCGCGTGCCCCGCCTCGGCGAGATCCTCGCGAAGGAGGGCTCCGCACCCGAGCCGTCGATCCAGCGGCTCGCCGCGCTCGTCGCCGCGCACCGGGGGCGCCGGACCGGCGAGGTGCTCGTGGCGGCGGGGCTCATCCCGGCGAGCGCGGTCGACCGCGCGCTCCGGATCCAGCTCCGAGAGCGCCTCGAGGCGCTGTTCAGCATCGAGGAGGCGACCATCTGCTTCCACACGGCGAGGCCCCTCGCCGGGTCGCTGCGGCAGACCGGCCCGCTCTCTCCGAGCGATTTCCTCCACGGCCGCCCGCGCGCGCGGGATCGGCAGCGGCGCGGCTCGTCGGCGCGCGCCGCGCACGGCGGGCCGGCGAGCGCGCCGCCGCGGAGCGCTCCGCCGCGCGCCGCTCGCGCGGACGAGCCGCGCCGCCGGGCGCTCGAGGCGCTGGGCCTGCGCGAGGGCGCGACCGAGGCCGACATCCGCCGCGCCTTCCGCCGCCTGGCCGCGTCGCTGCACCCCGACCGCGCCGCGGCGCAGGCCGGCGACGGCGCCCAGCGCACCGCGCGGTTCGCCGAGCTCTCGGCCGCCTACCACCTGCTCGTCGCCTGACCGCCTACGCCCGGCCCACGAGGCGCTCGATCAGGAACGACGCCACGGTGATCGGCTTCGTGCCCGGGCCGAACCCGGCGTCGAAGCCGAGCTCGACGGCCAGGTTGTGATCGATGCGCGGGCCGCCGAGCAGCAGGATCACCTTGTCCCGGAAGCCCTGGCGCGTCGCCAGCTCGACGAGCGCCGCCGCGTTCTCCTTGTGGCAGTTGCGCTGGGTGATCACCTGCGAGACCAGGATCGCGTCCGCGCCGAGCGCCTTGGCCTTCTCGCAGAGCTCGGCGTTCTCGACCTGGGCGCCCAGGTTGTGGGCGTCGAAGCACTTGAAGCTCTCGAGCCCCTTCTCGCCGGCGAACCCCTTGTAGTTCAGGATCGCGTCGATGCCGACCGTGTGCGCGTCGCTGCCGGTGCACGCCCCGACGACCACGATCTTGCGGCCGAGCTTCTTCGCCTGCGCCTCGATGTCGTCCCGCGTGAGCGGCTGTGCGGCGAGCTCCTCGACCTCGATGTCCGAGAGGTCGACGCCGTGCTGGGAGTGCCCGTAAACGACGAAATACGTGTGCTCCCGGCTGGCTTGCTCCATCGCCGTGACCAGCGGCTCGCGCAGGCCGTGCGACTCGGCAAAGCGCTTCGCCGCCTCGCGCGCGCGGTCGCCCGGCAGGACGCGGAGCGTGAACGACATCTGGACCATCCCGTCCCCCTCTCGGTCGCCATACGCACGCAGGATGTTTCGCAGTGTCATGCTCACCTCTGTCTACAGCGGTGGGCCAGAAGAGCCCATCCATCGTTGACAGTAGCGCCATGCGGCGTCGCGCGGCCAGCGCGATCGAGAGGGAGAGAGCGCGCTTCTTCCATGCTTCCATGCTTCCATGCTTCCATGCTTCCACGCTTCAGCCATGCTTCGGCGCACGGAAGATGCCAAGTCAGGAAGAATGTCGTCCGGCGCGCTGACGCTCCGGCCCTGTCGGAGAGTTGTCCCGGGAATCCCGTCCTTCTCGGCGCGCCCCCAGCCCGAAGGCCCTCCGACCGGAACGGCGCAGCAGGACAGGCCTACGACCGCTCCAGGACCTCGAGGATCGGGTTCAGGTACTCCGGGTGGCGCGCGACGACCCCCGAGTACCCCTTCCCCCCGGTGCGCGTGCGCTTGACGTCGCCGAACGCGCCGCGCCCGATGGCGTCCCAGACGGTCTCCTGCTCGACCTCCCGCAGCAGCTCGTGCGCCTTGTCGAGGACCTCGCGGGCGCGCCGCTCGACGATGCCGCCCGGCTTCCACTGGATCTCGTCGCCGAGGTGCCGCGCCGCCGTGAAGATGTAGCGGGCGCTCTTCAGCGAGAGATACCGGTCCATGAGGAGCGGTGTGTGGACCGCCTCGCTGAACATCCCGAGCAGCTCGATCGACTGGCCGGTCGTGATCCCGACCAGGTTGAACATCGCGTCGTGGACGTGGCTGTGGAAGATGTCGCCTGTCTTGAACTTGGTGGGCGGCATCCACTTGATCGGGTGCCGGTCGAAGATCTGCCGGACGAGCTGGGCCTGGGCGAGCTCGAAGAGGAGGCTGTCCTCGAGCCAGGGGTTGATCTCGAAGGCGTGGCCGAGGCCCATCTGCTCCTCGCGGAGGCCCGCGCGCCGCGCGAACGCCTCGTTGATGAACTGCGACGCGAGCACCGTATGGGCCTTCTCGACCGCATCGGCGGTCGTGAGGTAGTTGTCCTCTCCCGTGTTGATGACGATACCGCTCCTCGCGATGATCCTCCGGGAGAAATACTGATCGATGAACGTCCGCTGCATGTTGATGTCGCGGAACAGGATCCCGTACATCGCGTCGTTGAGCAGCATGTCGAGCCGCTCCACCGCCGCCATCCAGGCGATCTCGCTCATGCAGAGGCCGGACGAGTAGTTCGTCTGCGCGAGGTAGGTGCCGGTGTCGCGGGTCGCCTCGTCGGCGGCGCGGCGGATGATCCTGAAGTTCTCCTGGGTCGCGTAGGTGCCGCCGTATCCCTCGGTGGTCGGCCCCTCCGGGACGTAGTCGAGGAGCGACTGGGCGGTCGCGCGGATCACGGCGACGATGTCGGCGCCGGCGAACCCGGCGGCCTTGGCCTGCACGGCGTCGTCGTAGATGTTGCCCGTCGCGACGATGACGTACTTGAGCGGCGCGACGCCGACCCGGTGCGCCGCCTTGTTGGCCTCGCGCTCGTCGCGGGCCCTGTCGATCCGGGCGATCGCCTCCCGCGTCGCGGCCTCGAGCGCGCCGCGCGCCTCGGCCGCGGACGGCCCCGCGCCGAGGTCGGCCGCCTCGCTGAACGCCAGCATCTCCGCGGCCTCCTGCACCGAGCCGGCGCCCTCGCAGAGCGCCCGGCCCAGGTGGTAGGCGACGCCGCGGCCCGCTTGCCCCGCCCTGTGGATGCGATCGACGAGCGCGTTCACGAGCGGCGTCCCCTCGGCGTCGGCGCCGATCACGCCGTAGGCGCGGGCGACGGTGCGCTCGACGCCGACCGTGGTGTGGCGGTCGATGAAGCGCTGCACCTCGTCGGCGATGTCGGCGGCAAACGCGCGACACGCCTCCACCTTTTCCTGCTCCACGGGGACAGTCGTCATGGATTTCTCCGGGGCAAGCGCTCTTAGCGCACTCTCACCGCGGCCGGTACTCCGGCGCAGGATCCAGGGCGGAGCATGGAACAGTGGAACAGCCGGCCTCGTGGGGCTCCTGGCGGCGGATGGCGGCGCGGGGCGGTGCGCGATGGCGGCGTGCCGCGGTGCGCGATGACGGCGCTCGGCAGCGAGGCCGGCGGCGGGCGGCCCCACGCGTGCGCGGCGCGGCGGGCGGCGCTAGACGACGGGGGTCATGGGCAAGCTCATCCTGCTCTTCACGGCGCTCCCGATCCTGGAGCTCTGGCTCCTCCTGTCGATCGGCGACGTCATCGGCTTCTGGCCCACCGTGGCGATCGCGCTCGGGACGGCGATCCTCGGCGCAGCGCTCGCGAAGCGCGAGGGGCTCAAGGTGCTCGCCTCGTGGCGCGGCGCGCTGGCGGCGGGCCGCGTCCCGGACGAGGGGCTCACGGGAGGGCTCCTCGCGCTCCTCGGGGCGGCGCTGCTCATCACGCCGGGGGTGCTGACCGACGTGGCAGGGCTCATGCTCCTGATCCCGCCGGTGCGCCGCCGGATCGCAGCGGCGGTGCGGGAGCGGTTCGAGCGGCGGGTGGCCGCGGCGAGCGCCGCCGGCATCGGCGTGGACGGCCCCGGCAACGGCGCGTTCTTCAGCATGAGGGTCATCGACCTGAGCGGCGGGCCGTTCGGCGAGCGCGCCGATGGGCGCGCTGGCGCGTCCCGCGGTCGACCGGCGTCATGGCAGGTCATCGACGTCGAGGCGGAGGTGACCGAGGGGGCCGAGGAGGATGAGGCCGGCGGGCCAGCGCGGACGACGCGACGACTGCCCGGCTGACACCTCGATGTCATCGATGCCCCGGCGAACGCATGCGCGCTCGCGCTGCCCGGATCACCAGCGACTCTCACGCACGACACCCGAACACCGGCGTCAGGAGCTCGGCGAGACAGCGAGCAACGACGCAGGACAATGATTCACGTCCGAGCTGCACGACTGAAACGACAAAGAAACAGAGCGCATTGTAGGCTCTTCAACGTCGTCGGCGCAGCCCGACATCCCAGGAGAAACGACATGAAGATCTGAACCTGCGCAACATGACGCAACAACGCACAACCACACCAACGCAGCAACCTCCTATGAAAGATCCAACTCGAACCTCGATCCCATCGCCCCGACCGCGCCGCCCCGGCGGCAGCGCGAAGAGCGACCCCGGCACGACGTCCAGCCCTGAGCAGCGCCGACGCGCTCGCCTGAACGCCCGGCGGGCGGTGCTCCAGCGGCCCAGCCGCGCGCCCTCGCGGAGGGTGCCCCGATGAGGCTCATCAAGTCGATGGCCAGCTGGCTCCTCGGGTACGTCGATCCACGGGAGCCGCTCGGCAGCTCGCTCATCAACGCTCTTTCCCGACTCCCCATCCACCTCGCCGCGGACGCCGTGTGCCTCCGGAGGAACGCGGACTCTGGCGCCCTCGAGGTGCTCCTGACACAGCGCGGAGCGTCGGCGGCAGGCCCTGGAGAGTGGTGCTGCCCCGGCAGCGTCCTCTCGCCGGGCGAGCAGCCCGAGCACGTCCTCCACCGGGTCGGGATGACGATCTCCGACTTCACGTTCGTCGGCGATTACTTCTCGGCCGCCACGCGCGGCTGGATGCTCTCCCGGGTCCATCAGGCGAAGCTCGCCGAGGTCCCGGCCACGGGCACCTGGTGGCCAGTCGAGCAGCTGCCGAACAACCTGGTACCCAAGCACCGGGAGCTGGTCATCCCGATGGCGGTCAAGGCCTTCCATGCCCAGCGCGCGAAGCGCTCGCAGGCCCAGCGCACGAAGCGCTCGCAGAAGGTCACCAGCGCGCAGCTCACGTGAGGCGCCGCGCGGGCCCCGCGCCGCTGAGACGCAGGAGGCGGGCGGCCCGCTCAAGGCCCATCTCGCGCGCTCGCTCCGAGAGGCGCCCGCGGGATCACAGGAGATGTGCGATCATCCCCCCTTCAGCGTACGGCCATCTCCAGAGCCAGCAGCTCGATGAAGCCCTGCGGTCGTCCGTCTATGCTGCTCCGGGCGAGCGCGGCGCGTGGCTGAGCGCGGCGCGTGACTGGCGCGTGACTGGCCAAGGACAGAGCATGTAGCGCCCGGACACACCAGGAAAGGAAGCGTGGGGGAGCCGCGCCGTCGGTCCGCTCGCGCCGCGCACGGCCGGCCGCTATGGTTCGCGCGCCGCTTGCGTTACGCTGCATGGTACGGCTGTGGATCCCCGCGGCGGCGCTCTCCGCGGGTGATTCCGCACGGACATGGAAGACATGACGGTCGACAAGACAGCTCTCATCGTGGGAGGAACGGGCCTCGTCGGCGGCCACTGCCTGCGCCTCCTCGTGCAACAGCCAGCGTACACGAAGGTCGTCGCCCTGCTCCGCCGCCCGGCCCCGATCGAGGACGCGCGGCTCTCGCAGCGCATCGTCGACTTCGACCGGCTCGAAGGCGCGGACTTCGCCGGCGTGAGCGACGTGTTCTGTGCGCTCGGGACGACGATCGCCAAGGCCGGCTCCGAAGAGGCCTTCTACGAGATCGATTATCGCTACCCCATCACCATCGCCAGGCTCGCCGAGAAGGCCGGGGTGAAGCAGTTCGTCCTGGTCTCCTCCGTGGGCGCCGACCCGCGCTCGACCAGCTTCTACCTTCGCGTGAAGGGCGAGCTCGAGCAGGAGCTCTCGGCGGCGAGCTTCGCGGCGGTCCACGTCCTCAGGCCGAGCCTGCTCCTCGGCGAGCGGGGCGAGGTCAGGAAGGGCGAGGCCATCGGCGTCGCGGCGGCGCAGACGCTCCGGTTCACGATGAAGGGCGGCCTGCGCAGGTACCGGCCCATCGACGCGAGGACGGTCGCCGGCGCGATGGTCGCCGCGGCGCTCGGCGGGCGCAACGGTCGCCACGTCTATCACTTCGACGACATGGAAGCGCTCGCCAAGGGCATCGGCGTCGTCCAGGCCTGATCGCCGCCATGGCGCCGCCACCCACCGGGCGACGCATGCGCGCGAAAATGCTAGGGCTCGCGGCAGGCACGGCGCTCGCTCGACGACGCCGCCATGGTCCTCGCTGAACGCCCCTCGCCGATCGTGACCGAGCGCC
The DNA here is from genome assembly GCF_051521375.1 of Sorangium sp. So ce693. Taxonomy (NCBI): domain Bacteria; kingdom Pseudomonadati; phylum Myxococcota; order Polyangiales; family Polyangiaceae; genus Sorangium; species Sorangium sp. So ce693. The sequence continues at coordinate 4,348,808 of NZ_CP150347.1, read as the reverse complement.
TCGCCCCCTCCTCGCTGCGCCCGCCGGAGAGCTCGCCCCCGTCGCTCGACGCCGTGCTCGCGGAGCGGTTCGGCATCGCCGCGTTCCGGCCGTGGCAGCGCGAGGCGATCGAGGCCCTGCTCGGGGGCGCGGGCCGCGTCCTCGTGGTCGCCCCGACCGGCGGCGGCAAGTCGCTCTGCTACCAGCTCCCGGCCGTCGCCCTGCCCGGCACGACGCTCGTCCTGAGCCCGCTCATCTCCCTGATGGAAGATCAGGTCCGCGCCCTCGAGGCGCGCGGCATCCCGGCGACGTTCATCGCGTCCAGCCTCGCGCGCGACGAGAACGGCCGCCGCCTCGCCGCCCTCCGCCGCGGCGAGTACAAGCTCGTCTACGCCGCGCCCGAGCGCCTCGCCCTCGACGGGTTCCTCGAGGCGCTCGCCGCGAGCCGGCTCTCGCTCGTCGCCGTCGACGAGGCGCACTGCATCGTCCAGTGGGGGCACGACTTCCGGCCCGACTACCTGCGCATCGGCGCCGCGCTCGCGCGGCTCCGGCCGCCCCGGGTCCTCGCCTGCACCGCGACGGCGACCCCCGACGCGCGCGACGAGATCATCCGCCGGCTCGGCTGGCCGCTGCCCGCGCCCGACGGCGCGGACGACGGCGGCGGCGACGGCGACGCGGTGAGCGGGCGCGGGCGCGGCGCCGAAGAGCCGCCGCCCAAGGTGATCCTGCGCGGCTTCGCCCGGCCCAACCTCCACCTGCAGGTCTCGGCGGTCGACGGCCCGCGCGAGGCCGGGCGCCGCACGGCGCGCGCGCTGCTGGAGGCCCTCGGCGATCCCGGGCGGCCCCGCGGGGCGGGCATCGTCTACGCCGCCACCCGCAAGGGAGCCGAGCGCCTCGCCGAGGCGCTCCGCGACGCAGGCTGGAACGCGGAAGCGTACCACGCCGGGCTCGCCCCCGAGTCCCGCGCGCGCATCTCGGCGGGCTTCGCCGATCGCAGCCTCTCCGTGGTCGTGGCCACCAACGCCTTCGGCATGGGGATCGATCGCCCCGACGTCCGGCTCGTGGTGCACGCCCAGCCGCCGTCGTCGATCGAGGCCTACTACCAGGAGGTCGGCCGCGCCGGGCGGGACGGCGACCCGGCCCGCGGCCTCCTCTTGTTCGCGCCCGCGGACATCGCGCTGCGCCGCCGGCTCTGCCAGCTCGGCGAGGGGGGCGTCGAGGCGAACGCCGACGACGCCGCGCGCGCCTGGGGGCTGTTCCGAGAGCTGCTCCGCTACGTCGACGCCGCGACGTGCCGGCACGACTTCATCCTCCGCTACTTCGGCGACGAGGCGGAGTCGCTCGGCGGCTGCGGCCACTGCGACGTCTGTCTGGAGGTCGACGCCCTCGAGGCGAGCGACCCGGCCGCGCTCGCCCGGGACAACGACCTCGTGCGCCGGGCGCTCGCCGGCGTCGCGCGGGTGAAGGGCGGCGCCGGGATGCAGGCGGTCGCGTCGATGCTCGTCGGCGAGTCGAACGAGCGCGTCCGCCGCATGGGGCTCGACCGGCTCTCGACGTTCGGCGTCCTCGAGGGGAAGAGCCACGACGAGGCCATGTCGATCCTTCGCGCGCTGCTCGCCAACGCCTGGATCGATCTCACGACGGGCGAGTTCCCCGTCCCCCTCATCACGCCAGCCGGCTGGCGCGTGATGCGCGGAGAGGTGCCCACGCGGGTGCGGCTCCCGGTCCCCGCCGCGCGCCGGCGGCCGCGCCGCGCGGCGCCGGGCGCGTCGCCCGCCGCGCGCCCGCCGGCGGCCGCGCCCTCCACGCGGGCGCGCGCGCAGCCGGCCCCGCAGGCGTTCGCGTCCGCAGCGACCCGCGACGACGCGGCGCGCCCCGCGCCGGGCGCCCCCCTCCCGGCCTCGCGCGCGCAAGCGGAGCCCGGCGTCGAGCTCGAGGAGCGCGACGTGCCGCTGTTCGAGGCGCTCCGCGCCCACAGGGCCGCGCTCGCCAAGGAGAAGTCGCTGCCCGCCTACGTCATCGCGCACGACCGGACGCTCCGGGAGATCGCGCGGATCCGGCCCGCGTCGCTCGACGACCTCGCGCTCGCGCGCGGCATGGGTCAGGCGAAGATCTCGAGCTACGGGGAGGGCATCCTCCGCGTCGTCCGGGAGTTCTCGGGCCCCTGATCGGCCCGGGACCTCAGGCGAGGCCCGCGACGCGGAGCTCCGCGATGAGCTGGCCATCCAGGCTGACGAAGGTCGTCAGGCGCCCCTCGACGTTGATGAACACGTCGAGCATCAGGCCCGCGCCGAGATCCAGGACATGGAGGTCCCCCTTGAGGACCACCGTCGGGGCCTCGCTTCCCCTCGGCGGCCGTCTGGGTTCCCTCTCCATGGCCTTCTTCGAGTTCATGCCCGCCTCCGCCCGCCGGCCCGTCCGCGCCGCGCGCTCCCAGGACCGCCGCCGCACGCCGCGCGGATGCGACCGCACGCGCGACGTCGCCCGTCCGCCGGCCACCACGTCAAGCGCGTTCCATGCCGCGCTCGCACGGCTGGAGTGATCCTTCCCTTCACGCAGCCCCCTTTCTCGCCCGCCCCTCACCCGGCCGGCGATGCCTTCATTTCATGGGATCGGCTTCCCAGGAAGGCACGAAGTTCAGCGAGGATCGGACTTTTCTTCCCGGCTTCCCATGCTCCCGGTCGAGCTGGGCAGCCGCGGACCATCACCTCTCCCTCGCCCAGGACGAAAGCGACGCCGCTGCGCCCACCGAGACCCGGCCCGAGGCGAGCACCGGCCCCAGCGCTGGCTGCTCCACGAGCAGCGCCTCGACCCGCAGCAGCGCCGGCAGGTAGACGACCTCCCGCGCGAGGCCGCCGCCCCGGTGGACGCGCGCCGCGATGCGCAGGGCGTCCCCCGTGGAGCGCGCGCCGCGCGCCTCGAGCAGCCGCGCTGTCTCGACGAAGCCCGCGCCGCGCTCGACGCTCCGCGCGGCGAGGTGGCGCAGCCCGAGCTCGATCCGGCGGGCGCCGACCAGGTACCCCGCGGCGCGCTCGCGCGCGAGCGCCCAGCCCTCCTGATCGTCGCCCCCGTTCGCGGTCCCGATCGCGAAGATCCCCAGCGGGAGCGCCGCAGCGCGCACGCTCGGCGCCGCGTGCCCCTCGATCTCGTGGAGCACCGTGCGCTCGACGTCGTCGCGCGTGAGCATGCGCCCCCGCGCGACCTGGATCACCCCGTCGCCCGTCGCGGCGAGCGGCGCGATGTCGGCGATCACGACCCGGAGGGGCAAGCGCCGCGCCCCGATCTCGCGGCGCATCCGCGACAGGAGCGACCAGGGCGAGCGCGCGTCGTCGCTCCGCACCCGCTCCTCGTCGCTCGACGCGGCGCCCGCCTCCTGCTCGACCCATGTCGCGGCGAGCGCGTCCGCCTGCTCGTCGAACGCGTCGCGCGCGGCGTAGCGGCGGCGCGCGGCGGACCAGCACCCCGCCCCGCCCGCGGCCTCGCAGATCGCGGCCTCCGCGGCGAGCTCGCTCGCGCGGCCGGCGTAGACCGCGCCGAGCTCCCCTTGCCCCGCGAGCCGCTCGGCCGCCGCCTCCATCGCCTTTCGAAGCTCGCCGTGGTCCTGCGCGGGCGCGTAGGTGAACCGCGGGAGCTCCCCGCCGCTCCGATCCCAGGAGGCGGCGAGCCGCGCGAGCTCCTCGACGAGGTTCACCGGCGTGCTCGACCCGACGACGCGGATCCGCCGCGCCGCGGCGCCGAGGAGCCGATCCGCGTCCGGCACCCACGCCGGAGGCGCCGGCCGTTCGGCCGATCTAGCTCGATGACGCCGCGCCACGGCCCGCCGCTCCTTCCAAATGCGCCCCCGCCCCGCACGCCCCCGCCCCGTGAGAGCGCCGCGCGCCCGGCGCCGCTCGCCTCAGAGCAGGTTCGCCGCGAGCTCCGCGAGCTCGCTGCGCTCGCCCTTGGCGAGCACCACGTGACCCGCGATGCGCTCGCGCCTGAACCGCTCCGCCACCACGAGCAGGCCGTTCGACGCATGGTCCACGTACGGGTTGTCGATCTGCTGAGGATCGCCGGTCAGCACGATCTTGGTCCCCTCGCCGCACCGCGTGATGATCGTCTTCACCTCGTGCGGGGTGAGGTTCTGGGCCTCGTCCACGATGAGGTACTGGTGCGGCAGGCTGCGCCCGCGGATGTAGGTGAGCGGCTCGACCTGGATCCGCCCGCTCTCCAGGAGTTCCACGAAGCCGCGCGCGTCGCGCCCCGGCTTCGTGCCGCCGTTCGAGAAGAGGAACTCGAGGTTGTCGAAGATCGGCTGCATCCACGGGTTCAGCTTCTCGTCCACGTCGCCCGGAAGGAAGCCCAGATCGCGCCCCAGCGGCATGATCGGCCGGCTCACGAGCAGCCGACTGTAGGCGTTGTCCTCGGTCGTCCGCTTCAGCGCCGCCGCGAGCGCGAGGAGCGTCTTGCCCGTCCCGGCCTTGCCAATCAGCGTGATCAGCCGCACCGAATCGTCGAGCAGGAGGTCCAGCGCGAACGCCTGCTCCTTGTTGCGCGGCCGGACCCCCATCACCCCCTCCCGCCCGACCCGGAGGGCGACGATCTGCCCGCGCGCCGCGTCGAACCGGCCGAGCGCCGTGTGGCTCGGCGCCCCCGCGTCGCGGAGCAACACCGCCGAATTCGGCAACAAATCCGCGATCTTGTCGCTGGAGAGAGAGCCGTTCTGGAAGAACGCGTCGACCTCGGAGCCGGGCACCTCGAGCTCCACCACCGACTGCTCGATGGCCGGGTCGTGCACCCGCTGGTTCTCGTACGTCTCCGCCGGGATCCGGAGCGCGTCGGCGCGGATCCGGAGGTTCGTGTCCATCGTCACGAAGATGGTCGGCCGATCCTTGTGCCGATCGCGGATGTCGATCGCCGTCTGGAGGATGGCGCTGTCCTGCGATCCGGACTCCAGCCCCACGAGCAGCTCCGGCCGCCGCTCCGGGATCGCGATCCGCAGCGTGCCGCCGCTCTCGAGCAGCACCCCGGTCGCGAGCGTCCCGGCGCCGCGGACCTCGTCGAGCAGCCGGGCGATCGTCCTCGCGTTGCGCCCGCGCTCGGAGCCCTCCCGCTTGAACTGATCGATCTCCTCGATCGCGTAGATCGGGATGATGACGTCGTTGTCCTCGAACCTGAAGATCGCGTGCGGATCGTGGAGGAGGACGTTCGCGTCGAGAACGTAGTTCTTCTTCATGGGGGAGCGGGACGACGTAGCCGCCTGAGGCGACGGGCGCAAGAGAGCTGTTGTGCCGCCCGCGCTTGGTTGCGGTCACGCGTTGACCCATGCATCGGCGCGAGCCTCTCGCGGACATCTGGAGAAATACCGACCTTCGACTCGGCCGGATCTGGAACATCGTCCACGGTCGTCGCGCCGTCCGCGTCGTCCCCGTCGACTCCCGGTCGGCCCGCCGCCGTCAGAGATCGATCCGGTAGTCCTTGATCTTGTAGAGCAGCGCCCGGTGGCTGATCTCCAGCACCTCGGCCGCCTTGGTCCGGTTGCCCTTCGTCTTCTGGAGCGCGCGCCGGATGAGGATCTCCTCGATGACGCGGGACGTCTTCTTGATCGACAGCTCGCCGCTCGTCAGCTGCATCTGGATCGGATCGCGCGCCTCGCGGATCCGCTCGGGCAGGTCGGCCTCGCCGATGCGCTCGCCCTCGCAGAGCACCATGGCGCGCTCGACGGTGTTCTCCAGCTCCCGCACGTTGCCCGGCCACCGGTACTCCAGGAGCAGCCGCCTCGCCTCGGGCTCGAAGCCGCGGATGTTGATGCCGAACCGCGCGTTGTTCCTCGCGAGGAAGTGATCCATGAGGATCGGGATGTCCTCCCGCCGCTCGCGGAGCGGCGGGATCGCGATGGGGAGCACGTTGATCCGGTAGAAGAGGTCCTCGCGGAACCGGCCGGCCTGCGTCTCGGCCATCAGGTCGCGGTGGGTCGCCGCGAGGATGCGGACGTCGACCTTGATGTCCTTGCTGTCCCCCAGCCGGCGGAGCGTCTCCTCCTGGAGCACCCGGAGCAGCTTCACCTGCAGCGCCAGCGGCAGCTCGCCGATCTCGTCGAGCAGCAGCGTGCCGTGGTTCGCCTGCTCGAACAGGCCCGCCCTGTCGTTCACCGCGTCGGTGAACGCGCCCCGCTTGTACCCGAAGAGCTCGCTCTCCAGCAGGTTCTCCGGGATGGCGCCGCAGTTGACCGCGACGAACGGACCGCCGCGGCGGCTCGACCGCCTGTGGATCGCCCGGGCCACGAGCTCCTTGCCGACGCCGCTCTCGCCCGTGATGAGCGCCGTGGTCTTGTAGTCGGCGACCTTCGCGATCGTCTTGAAGATCACCTGCATCGGCGGGCTCTTCGCGAGGAGCTCCTCGAAGAGGTTCTCCCGCCGGATCTCCTGGCGCAGGACGCGGTTCTCGCGGCGGAGCGCCTCCCGCTCCTCGGCCTTGCGGAGCGTGAGCAGCACCTCCTCGGCCTTGAACGGCTTCTGGATGTAATCGTAGGCGCCCGCCTTCATCGCCTCGATCGCCAGGTCGACGTTGCCGTAGGCGCTCATCACGATGACCGTCGCCTCGTTGCCCTTGGCCTTCAGCGTCGCCAGCAGATCGAGCCCGCCCATCCTGGGCATCCGGACGTCGGTCAGGATGACGTCGGGCCCGAACGTCTCGACCATCGCGAGCGCCTCCTCGCCGCTCGAGACCGCCTCGACCTCGTAGCCGTCCCGCTTGAGGAACGTGCGCACCACGAGGCGCAGGTTTTCTTCGTCGTCAACGACTAGGACACGGCGCATAGACCCTGAAAACTTTTCCTACACCGGCGCGCACCACTCCGCAACGAGTTGCGCCTTTGCCCTTGCCGCGGCCTGTCATCCGCGGTGTTTGGGAGTCAGGTGCAGCGCGCGCAGGCCCCCGGCGGGCGAGCTCTGCGAACGTCGCCGCGCACCACGCGAACGACCCTGCGCGACGCGGAATGCGCCTGCGCGGCGACGGCGCTCCGCGGCGCTCGTGGCACGCCAGGACGACGCGGTGGTGGCAGTTGACGCGGCCCGCGCAGGCTGCTTTAGCGGCGACACGCGCAGGGAACGAGCAGGGGCCCGAGAGGCCTCGATCCTGCACGCCGGAGCGGCTTTCGCGGACAGGACCGCGCCCCTTAATTCGATCGCGTGAGGAGCCAGGGCATGAGGATGAAGGATCGTCTGGTCGACCAAGCAAAGAAGCTCACCTCGTCGGGCGTGGTCGTCCGTGTCGTCAGCAACGATCGCGTGATGCGGCTCGCCACGGGGGTCATGGACGCGAAGAACCGCCTGCGCGCCGCCCGGGAGCGGGCCGCGGAGGCCTGGGACATCCTGCTCAACGGGCACGCGCTCCCGAACATCGATCCCTCGCTCGACGACGAGGCCGGCGTCCACGGGGCGACGCCGTCGCGCGCGGCGGCTCGTCGGCCCGCCGCGCCCGCCGCGCCCGCCGCGAGCGGCGCGGGGCTGTCGGTCGTGGAGGAGACGGCGAGCAGCGAGGCGCCGCGCGAGCGCGGGGTGGCGAGCCGCCCGCACGTGAACGGCGTGGGCGCGAACGGCGCGGGCTCGAACGGCGCCGGCACCTACGTGGCCGCGGCGGCCGAGCAGCAGCTCGCGACCCAGATGGCGGCGCGGACGTCGCTGGCGCGGATCGGCGGGCGCGACGTGTTCGAGAAGGCCTACAAGTTCATGACCGCGGACAACGCCCGCGCCATGGGCGTCTACCCCTTCTTCCGCCCGCTCGACTTCAACAACGGCCCCGAGGCGCAGCTCGAGGGCCGGACCGTGATCATGCTCGGCTCGAACAACTACCTCGGGCTGACGACGCACCCGAAGGTGCGGGAAGCCGCGCGGAACGCGATCGACAAATACGGCACCAGCATGACCGGCTCGCGGCTCGTGAACGGGTCGATGCGCCTCCACAACGAGCTCGAGCAGAAGCTCGCCGCCTACCACGGCAAGGAGGCGGGGCTCGTGTTCACGACGGGCTATCAGGTGAACATCGCGACCATCTCGGCGCTCCTCAGCAACAAGCGGAGCGTCGCGATGATCGACAAGGACGATCACGCCTCCATCTACGACGGCGTGCGGCTCGCGCAGGCGGCCGGCGCCCGGATGGTGCGCTACAAGCACAGCGATCCCGCCGCGCTCGACAGCGCGCTCTCCGAGATCGCCGACACCGAGGGCGCCCTCGTGATCACCGACGGCGTGTTCAGCGCCCAGGGCGAGATCGCGAGTCTGCCCGGCATCGTCGAGGTGGTGAAGAAGCACAAGGCGCGGCTCCTCGTCGACGACGCCCACGCGCTCGGCGTCATCGGCCCGGGGGGCCGCGGCACCGCCGCGCACTTCGGCCTCGGGAAGGAGGTCGACCTCATCGGAGGCACCTTCTCGAAGTCGCTCGCCTCGATCGGCGGCTGGCTCGTCGGTGAGCGAAAGGTGCTCGATTACATTCAGCATTTCGCCTACAGCTTCCTCTTCGCGGCGAGCGCCGCGCCGCCCTGCGTTGCCGCCGCCATGGCCTCGCTCGAGGTCATGCAGGAGGAGCCCTGGCGCCAGGAGAAGCTCCGCGAGAACTTCACGTACATGCGCACGGAGCTGCAGCGGCTCGGCTTCGAGCTCGGCAAGACCGAGACGGCCGTGATCCCCATCTACATCCGCGACGATCTCAAGACCGTGATGATGTGGAAGTCGCTCCTCGACGACTACTCGCTCTACGTGAATCCGTTCATCACCCCGGGCGTCCCGCCCAAGCAGCAGGTGCTCCGGACGAGCTACATGGCGACCCACGAGCGCAAGCACCTCGATCACGCGCTCGAGGCGTTCGAGAAGGTCGGCAAGAAGTTCGGCGTCATCTGAGGCGGGCGGGGCGGGAGCGGCGCCCTCCGGGCATGCTCGACGTGATCGACGCGCGCCCGCCACGTTCGGCATTTTCGCCGCGCGGCGGGCGTGGTCAGCTGAGCGGTCATGGATCTTCGACCGTTCGCGCAAGGTGTCGCCGGGGCGCTGGGCCCTGCGCTCCGCTCTTTCTTCCTGACGGCCGCGGCCATGTCGTTCCTGGCCCTCGTCCTCGCCGCCGCCTCGTACGCCATCGCGGCCGACGGCTCGGCGCTGCGCGGGGCGCTGGCGGCCGTCGCGGCGCTCGCGCTCTCCGCCGTGATCGGCTTCACGCTGTCGTGGAAGCGGGCGCTCGGCACCGGCATCCTGCAGATCGTGCGGGCGAAGCGCCTCGGCGGGATGCTCGTGACCTCCGTGTTCGAGCGGCTGCTCGGCGTCTCCGAGCAGGCCGAGGCGGGCGCCCGCGGCGGGCGGGTGGCGCAGGCGGTGGAGCGCGTCCCGCTCAACGAGGCGGTGAAGCGCCTTCGCCTCGCCGTGATCCACAGGGTGCAGGCGGCGCCGACAGGGGGCGGCGTGCGGGGGTTCCTGCGGCGCAAGATCGAGGCGCAGCTGCTCGGGACCATCGAGACGCTGACGCTGGCGCGCTTCCGCAACGAGGCCAACCAGGCAGGCGGCATCGACCTGCTGAAGGTGCGGGACGAGCTCTCCCAGGGCGTCGACGGCCTCGTCGCCGACCAGATCGAGGGGACGCTGCTGAAGATGACGCTGCTCCTCGTCGGGGCCGCCGCGCTGGCGTCGCTCGGGGCGGCCGCGGGCATCCAGTACATCCCTCTGTGATCCTCCTCTCAAGAAGGGCGCAGGCCCCTCTCCCCCTGCGCGCCCGCGGCCCTCGGCGAACGACACCTCGCCCGGTCCAGCGCCGCCGACGGCTCGAGCCGCTCCCCTGCCCGATCGACGCCTGTGGCCAGCGAGGCAGCGAGGTGCGCCCGCGCGGGCAGGCCACGCGGCCGCGCGCCGCTCGGGGGCTCTCCATGCACATCGGCTTTGCCTAACTGCTCTGCACTACGTTAGTGTCGACCGACTGCAGTTACGTTTCATGTTGCTCTCATGTTTCATGTTGCTTTCACCTCGTGCTGCGCAGAGGAGGCAATTCGATGATGGAGAACGATATGCGGAGAAGTTGCTCGGCGCTCGCTTGCGTCGTGGGGTTGCTCGCGTCGCCCGCCGCCTGGGCTCAGGATCCCGCTGCGCCCCCGGCTGATCCGGGCGCAGCGGCCGCGGCCGCGCCGACGCCCGCGGCGGAGCCCGTCGCGCCGGAGCCGCAGGCGAGCCAGATCCCGAGCTGGTTCCGCTTCGACGCAGACAGCCTCGGTCTCCAGCTCTGGGCCGGCGCCACGCACCAGGTCGGCCCCATCAGCCTCTCGAGCGACATCTACCTCACCACGCTGGGAACCGCTGAGTTCGACATCGGCCCCGCCTTCACGATGGGCCCTGTCATCCTCAACCCGATGGTGGGCTTCTCGTTCAACTTCACGACGATGCAGCCGGCGGCGCTGGTCGCCCCGCAGCTGTTCACCTTCGTCGACTCGAAGCCCGTTTACTTCGAGTCGTGGATCCTGGGGTCGTTCTCCAGCATGTTCGACGAGAGCGTCCAGAACTACGTCTACACGCGGGACTTCCTGCTCTACTACCCCATCGACGACTTCGGCATCGGCCCGCACCTCGAGGCCACGCTCGACCTCAACGAGGTCACGCTCGAGGACGATCCATCGACCGCCGGTGTGGACGTCGACAAGAGCGGCCTCGCCAGCCTGCAGGTCGGGGGCGTGCTCGGGCTGAACTACGGCACGGGAAACAAGCTGCTCCTTTACCTCGGCTACGAGACGCAGGAGGAGAGCCAGATCGGCGGGAAGAAGCTCGCCGGCCGGTTCACGTTCGTCCACAATTTCTGACGGCGCGACGGGAGCACACGCTCGCTCCGCCTTCCGGTCGAGCTTCCCGCCGGCCTGGCGCGCTGGTACCTCAGCGCCATGGCCAGACCGATCTCGTTCTTCACGACCGCGTTATGCACGCTGCTGGGGCTCGGGTGTCAGGCCCGGGACGGCGCCCCGCCGGCCGCGCCGGCCCCGAGCGCGTCCGCTTGCCAGCCCGCCGACTGCGGCCCCCTCGCGATGATCGCCCGCGTCTGCGACGACGGCTCCACCGGCACCCCGCAGTGCGCGCGCGCCGAGGGCGGGGCGTGCCGGTGGGAACACGTCTGTCCCGGCGCGAAGCCGACCTCCGGGGCGGCGGCCCCTGGGCCGAGCGAGCCCGCCCCGCCGGACGCTCAGCAGCCGGATCCTCCGGCGCCGGCCACGGCGCTCGCCGACGCGAACGCCGCGTTCGCGCAGCGCCTCTACGGCAAGCTCGCCGCGACCAAAGACAAGCTCTTCTTCTCGCCGGCGAGCATCTCGACGGCGCTGGCCATGACCTACGCCGGCGCCCGCGGCGAGACAGCGGCTCAGATGGCGAAGACGCTCGAGTTCACCCTCCCGCCCGAGGCGCTCCATCCCGCCTTTGGCGGGCTCATCAAGGAGCTGGCGCTGGCGACCGGGCCCAAGGGGCCCGAGCTCCGGATCGCCAACCGGCTGTGGGGCCAGGCCGGGCTGCCGATCGAGCCCGCGTTCCAGAGCACCACCCAGCAGCACTACGGGGCAGGGATCGAGCTCGTCGACTTCAAGGGCGGGAGCGAGCCGGCGCGGGGGCGCATCAATCAATGGGTCGAACAGCAGACGAACGGGAAGATCAAGGACCTGATGCCCGCCGGGAGCATCACCGGCCTCACGCGGCTCGTCCTGACGAACGCTGTCTACTTCAAGGGGAAGTGGGCGACGCCCTTCGACAAGAAGGCCACCAAGAACGAGCCGTTCACGGTCAAGCCCGGGACGGCGCCGGCCGTGCCGATGATGCGCAAGACGCTCCTGGCGGGCTTTGGAAAGACCGCTGACGCCTCGGTGCTGGAGCTCGCGTACGAGGCGCAGAGCCCCGAGCGCCGGCTGGCCATGGTCGTCGTCCTGCCCGCGCAGGTGGACGGGCTGGCGCAGGTGGAGCAGCGCCTGGCAGCGGGGCAGCTCAAGGCGTACGTGGAGGCGCTCGAGCCGACGCGGGTCGACGTGGCGCTCCCGCGCTTCAAGATGACCGCCGAGCTCGAGCTGTCGGCGACCCTGAGCGCGCTGGGGATGCCGCTCGCGTTCGACGAGAAGAAGGCCGACTTCTCCGGGATCACGAGGGCAGAGCCGCTCTACATCTCCCAGGTGCGCCACAAGGCGTTCGTGGAGGTCAACGAGGAAGGGACCGAAGCCGCCGCGGCCACGGGGGTCGTCATGACGACACGATCAGCCCCGGCGCCGCCCCAGGTGTTCCGCGCGGATCACCCGTTCGTGTTCCTGATCCGCGACGTGGCGACTGGCACCGTGCTGTTCATGGGCCGCGTGACCGACCCGCGATGACGTCGCTCCCGGCGGAGGGGGGCCGAAAGTCCGCGCGGAGCTCCTGAACCGCCGTACGATGAGCCGTTTTGACGGGCCTTCACAGGGTCCGCCAACCCCCGATGTCAAGGAGCGAGCGATGAAGAACGAAGACGCCGCGAAGGTGCTGCATGCCGTCCGTGACCTGGCCCCCGCGATCGCCTCACGGAGCGCGGAGATCGAGGAGGCGCGGCGCCTCCCGGCGGATCTCCTCGGCCAGCTCAAGGCGGCGGGTTGCTTCCGGATGTTCCTGCCGAGGAGCCACGGCGGCCACGAGGTCGACCTGCGCACGGGGATGGACGTCCTCGAGGCGCTCGCCCGGGCGGACGGGGCCACCGGCTGGACCGTGATGATCGGCTCGGAGAGCCCGCACCTCTTCGCGCTCCTGCCGCGCGAGCGCTTCGACGCCATCTACGCCGGCGGGCCGGACGTGATCATCGGCGGCGGCTTCAACGCGCAGGGCGAAGCCCACGCGACGGACGGCGGCTACCGGGTCACCGGGCGCTGGAGCTTCGCGAGCGGCTGCGAGCACGCCAGCTGGCTGTTCGGAAACTGCGTGATCATGGACGGCGGCCGCCCGCGGATGGGCGAGACGCGCGAGACGCCAGAGGTGCGGGGCATGCTGTTCCCGGCGAGCGAGGCGCGCATCATCGACACCTGGTCCGTGCTCGGCCTGCGCGGCACGGGCAGCCACGATATCGCGCTGGAAGGGGCCTTCTGCCCCGAGGCGAACACCCTCGATATCTTCCGGGGCCAGCCGTCGGTGGCCGGGCCGGGCTTCGTCGCGCCCGTCCTGCACTTCGCGCTCCACATGGGGGCGGTGGCGGTGGGGATCGCCCAGGGGGCGCTCGACGACATCGTGACGCTCGCGAGCTCGGGCAAGAAGCGGCTGTATGCGCGCACCCAGCTGGCAGACTCTCCGCTGTTCCAGGTGAACCTCGGCCGCGCCGAGACGAGCGTCCGCGCCGCCCGCGCCCTGCTGCGCGACATAGGGGACGAGCTCTGGGCCGCGTGCGTGAACAACCCTGGCGCCGCCCTCGCGGTGGCGCCGCGGATCTCGGGCGCCCTGGCGTGGGTGACGGAGGTGACGGCCCGGGCCGTGGACACCTGCTATCAGGCGGGCGGGGGCGGAGTCGCCCGGAACGCGTCGCCCTTGCAACGGCGGTTCCGGGACATTCACACCTTCTCCCAGCACGCCGCCGCCGCAGAGGGCTGGTTCGGCCAGGTCGGCTCCGCGCTCCTTGGGCAGCCGACGGGCCTCTGGACCTGAACCTTAGCGATCACCGTCGTGGTGGTCGTGGTCGTGAACGTGGTCGTGGTCGTGAACGTGGTCGTGGTCGTGAACGTGGTCGTGAACGTGGTCGTGGTCGTGAACGTGGTCGTGGTCGTGGTCGTCAACGGCTCGATCGTGAACGTGAACGTCCCCCGGAGATCGCCGCTCTCAACTCCCACGATTCACGTCGGCCGGCGGACGACCACGACCACGACCACGACCACGACCACGACCACGACCACGTTCACGACCACGACCGCGTTCACGACCACGAGCGCGTTCACGACCACGACCACGACCACGTTCACGACCACGACCGCGTTCACGAGCACGACCAACGCGGTATACGTGGACATGTTGCGCCCCTCCCCGCTCGCCCCGCTGGTCCTCGCCGCCGTCTCGTTCGTCGCCTGCGCCGGTGCCCCGCGGCAGCCCGATGCGCCCGCGCCGCCGCGGCCCCGGGCGGGCGCCTGCCCGGCCCGGCCGACCTGCGACGCGCCGCCGCCGGAGGCCTTGCCGCGCGGGTTCAGGCACACGCGCTCGCGCCTCGTCGCGGCCGGGTGGCCGCGCCACCGCGGGCGCGACCTCTTCGCCCGCGCCGACGGGCCCCAGTGGGCCATCGCGAAGTTCGCTTACGGGCCGCAGGACGACGATCTCGAGGACGAGGACGTCGAGGCCTATCTGCTCCGCGGCTGCAGCGGCGCCTGGGAGCGGCTCGGCACCTTCCGGACGAGCGACGATGACCACCCGCACCGGACGACGGAGGGGATCCCGGACACCGGCGGGCGCATCTACATCGACCTCGCCGCGGGCCGGCGCCTCGAGGTCGGCCGGCACCGCGTCCACCTCGCCGTGGCCGGCGACGCCACGAGCGCGGACCTGTTCATCGAGGTCCTCCCGCCAGGCGCGCAGGTGGCCGTGACCGACGTCGACGGGACGCTCACGTCGAGCGAGGCGGCGGTCGTCAGCGAGCTGGTCGGCGGCGCCCCGCCGGCCGCCCACCCCGGCGCGGCGGACGCGATGCGCGCCCTCGCCGAGAGCGGGATCTACCTTTTCTACGTGACCGCGCGCCCCGAGTGGCTCGTGGGCAGCACGAGGGTCTGGCTGCGAGAGCAGGGCTTCCCGCCGGGCATCCTCCACACCACCATCGGAGTCACCGGCGCGTTCGGCGGCGCGGCGGCGAAGTACAAGACGATCGAGCTCGGATGGCTCAAGGCGCGCACGGGCATCGTGCCCTCCTTCGGCTTCGGCAACATGCCGAGCGACGTGGCGACGTACACGGCCGCCGGGATCGCCCCCTCGCGGTGCTATTATTACAAGCTCGGCGGCGATCTCCGCGGCGGCGTGCCCCACGACGACTACCGGGGCCTCGTCCGGGCGCTCTTCCGCCCACAGGCCGCCTGCGCGCCCTGAAGGACGCGCTCGCGACGCGAGCCTGCGCGCCCCGCGCCACGCCAGCGGCGGGCGCGCCCGCATCAGGGAGCGCCCCCGCCGCCGATCACTGGATCACTGCGGGATGTCGATCACGTCCTCGCAGGTAAAGTCGACGCCCAGGGACGCCTCTGGATCGGACTGTATCGCGTTACACACGCTCTCGCAGAGCTCGATCTGCGACGGGTTCGATGGATTGTCGTAGCGCCAGGCGTCGTCGCTCGCGCACTCCTGATCGTACGCGACGGCCTTCGGTTGGCCCCCTCCGCTCGTGTACGTCACGCGCACCCGCTGCTTGTCGAACGTCCTCCCGTCGGGCGCCGCCGGGATCGCGACGTTGCACGTCACCGCGGCGCCGCGGATCTGGTCGATGGCCGCCCTGAACGCGGTCGCGGTCGCGTCGGGGTTGCCAGTCTCGATGATGAAGGCCTGCCCCGTGCCGCCCGCCGCGGCGATGTCGCGCAGGTTGTCGACGTTCCCCGGCTCGTCCTCCGGCGGGTTCGCCACCCCGATCACGTAGGTCGGGATGTTGTCCTGGCGCGCCCCCTCGACGCGCTCGACGACGGCCTCGATGGAGTCCGCCTGCCCGCCGCAGCGCTGCGGGTAGCCGTCGGTCACGAGCACGAGCGCGTACTTCCCGGGGCTCTCCTGGCGCTGCCGCTCGATGAAGGTCACCGTCCCATCGACAACGAACGCCGTCGGCGTGCTCGTGCGCCAGTCGTCGTCGGTCGCGGGCGTGACGTCGTCGATCGCCTTACCGAACGCCTCGGAGGGCAGCGGCGTCATCTCGACGTCCGGCGCGCCGTAGGTTCTGGCGTCGCACATCCGCCGCTCGCCGGGGAAGAACGTGAGCGAGGCGGTGAGCCCCGCGGACGCCGGATCCGTGAAGAACTGCTTGGTCGCGGCAACGACGGGATCCCACTTGAGCTCCTTGCTGTGCGAGGGCCTATCGTTCATCCCCATGCTGCCCGACACGTCGAACGCGACTGCCAGGTACACGGGCTGGAGCCCGGCCTGGGCCGTTTGCGTGGCGCACGCCTCGCCGGCGCCGGTCGAAGGGCCAGCGCCACTGCTGGGGTTGCCTGAACCCGAGCCGCTGCCCGAGGTCACACCCCCTGAACCGAAGCCGCTGTCGTCGCCTCCGCTCCCGCTACCCGAGCTGTTCGCGGCGCCCGAGCCACTCTGATTCTCGTCGCCATCGCCGCCGCCGCACGCCGCGCTGGCCACGGCGACCGTGAACAAGGCAATGCCCATCGCAGGCAATCTCATGGCCTGACTCCTTTTTAAGTAAGTGCCGGCGCTGCGCGCCGGTAGAAAAGCAGACCAACCACACGTGTCCTCAGGAGCCGGCGCATCGCCGGACCACGCTCATGAGGACTCGCCACCCATGCCCAGTATAAGCCATCGCGCAGCGCATTGCGAGATGCGCCTTCTCAAAGTTCGTATCAATTTTGTGTCTTTGTTACAGGCCGCTTCCACGCCGCGCTCAGGCCGCGCTCACGTCGCGGCGCCCTCAGCGCAACTCACCGGTGTGGCCGCACGCCTGTGCGCCCGTGTGACCTGTGTGCGCACACGCGCGCGTGCCGGTGCTACGGTTCGCGCCTGATGGTCCGCGCAGTGTGTTTCGATCTGATGGATACCGTCCTTTACGACCCGTACCGGGAGGCGCTCGCCGCGGCGATCCAGTCCGCCGCGCCCGCCGCGCCCGCCGCGCCCGCCGCGCCCCCCGAGATTGCGAGGCATCGCGATCCCACGTGCTGGCCCGCGTTCGAGATCGGCGAGATCGATGAGGCCGAGTTCGCTCGCCGGTTCTTTCGTGAAGGCGCGGAGGGGTTCTCGTTCGACCTCGACGCGTTCAACCAGGTGCGCCGCGCGGGATATCGCTTCTTGCCCGGCGTGCGGGAGATCGTCGCGTCGCTCGAGGGCCGCGCGCTCCGGTTCGTGGCGAGCAATTACCCCGTGTGGGTCGAGGAGGTGCGCGAGGCGTTCGCGCTCGACGTCCTGTTCGAGGGCGTCTATTCGAGCCATCACCTGGGCGTGCGCAAGCCGGCGCGCGAGTTCTTCGATCGGCTCATGGCGCGCATCGGGGTCGACGCGGGCGAGTGCCTCTTCGTCGACGATCGCGCGGAGAACTGCGAGGCGGCGGCCGCCGTCGGGATGCGCGCGCACGTGTTCGACGGGGCCGCGGGGCTGCGCGCGCGGCTGGTCGGCGAGGGGCTGCTCGGCGGGTAACGCGCTCGCTCTGCTCCGCCCCGCGCGTCAGAGCGCCGCGCAGAGCGGGCACGACGCGGCCGCGTGCGGCGCGTCGCCGCGATGGAGATCGAGGATGGCGCGGGAGATCTGCGCGAGCTCGCGCCGCACCTCGCGGCGCATCCCCTTCACGCGCGGGATGGCCATCGAGTCGTAGGCCGTGGTCTGGTGCCGCATCCAGGCGATCACGGCCGACTCGGCGCGCTGCGCGACCGGGATCCGCTCGGTGCGGGCGACGGTGCCGCTGCCGACCGGCGTGGCGTGCAGCGTCACCTTGGTCGCGACCGCCCGCGCGAGCGCGGCGTAGCGCGGCGAGAACCGAAGGAACGCGGCCACCGCGGCCTCGAACTCGCGCACGTACTCCTCCTGGTCGCGCTCCCTCCGCCGGGCGTCCGCCTCACGCTTCTTCGCGTACGAAGGCGTGCTGCGCTCGGCCTCGAGCGCGGCGCGGGCGGCCTCGATGGTGGCGGCGGGCGCCCAGAGGCCCCGGGAGAACGTCTTCCTCCCGCGCTTCTCGACCACCATCCAGGATGGGCCCGCGAGCTTCACCCGGCGGGTGAGCCCCGCGTCGCCCGGGGGCAGGCACGCCCAGCCTTCGGGCGGCGAGAGCAGCGCGCCGTCGGGCGCGCGGAAGCGGCGGGGATCCGGGGTCGGGGCCAGGGTCAGGCACTCGGGCATGGCGAACCGGCGGCGTGCTAGGCCAGGTCATGCCGCGCGTCCAGCGCCGGCCGGCCGCCTCCGTCGCCCGGCGCCGAAGCGGCCCCGCCGGGTGATGGTACGCTCCGCGCCAGCGAGGGGCGCTCGCCGGTGTCCGCCCCGGCCCGGCCAACAGGACAGGAGGACAGCGTGTCGGACGACGATCGCACGAGGTGGGACGCCCGCTACCGCGAGGGCGGCGGCGATCCGGGGGAGCCCTCCGCCGTGCTCACGGCGCTCGATCCGCTCCTGCCCCGGCGCGGGCGCGCGCTCGACCTGGCGGGCGGCGCGGGCCGTCACGCCCTGTGGCTCGCGCGGCGCGGGCTCGACGTGACGCTGGCCGACATCTCCGAGGTCGGGCTCGGCATCGCTCGGAGCGCCGCGGCGAAGGAAGGGCTCGCGCTGCGCACGGCGGCGCTCGACGTCGAGCGCGACCCGCTCCCTGCCGGGCCGTGGGACCTTCTCCTGATCTTCTATTTCCTCGAGCGCCGGCTCGCGGCCTGCGCGGCGGAGCTCGCCCCGGGCGGCCTCCTCGTCGTCGTGCACCCGACGCGGTCGAACCTGCTGAGACACGCGCACCCGAGCGCGCGCTGGCTGCTCGATGACGGCGAGCTCCCGGGGCTCCTCGGCGAGGCGCTCGAGGTGGTCCGCTACGAGGAAGGGTGGCTCGAGGAGGGGAATCACGAGGCCCGCCTCGTCGCGCGACGTCGGGGCGCCGCGGCGCCTCCTCCGTGACGGCGGCCCACCGCCAACGCCGCGCGACGACCACGACGCACGAGCTCCGCGCAGACGGCTGCCAGGCGCTCGGCGTCGTGTTGCGTAGGTCCCAGTCCCAGGCTTGCCGCGACGCGAAGATCGCGCTTTGCTCGCGCCATGCGCTTCGCTCGCCTCGCGCCTCCGGATCAGGATCGCCCAGCCTTCTTCGCCCGCCTCGACGGCGCAGCCGCGCTCGTCCTGGACGCGCCGCCCTGGCTTGGCGGCAAGACCACGGGGGAGGCCGTGGCGTGGACCGACGTCGATCTCGCCTGCCCCGTGGTCCCCACGAAGATCGTGTGTGTGGGGCGCAATTACGCGGCGCACGCCCAGGAGCTGGGCAACGACGTCCCGGTCGAGCCGCTCCTCTTCCTCAAACCGCCCTCGGCGCTCATCGGTCCTGGCCAGTCCATCGTGCTCCCTCCGGAGAGCCAGCGGGTCGAGCACGAGGCGGAGCTCGGCGTGGTCATCGGCCGCCGCGCCCGGGACGTGCGACCGGAGCACGCGCTGGATCACGTGCTCGGGTACGCCTGCCTTGGCGACATCACCGCGCGGGATCTGCAACGGAAGGACGTGCAGTTCACGCGGGGCAAGGGGTTCGACACGTTCTGCCCTGTGGGCCCGTGGATCGAGACGGAGCTCGATCCCGGGGCGCTCCGCGTGCGGGCCGTCGTGAACTCGCAGGTGCGGCAGGACGGGCTGACGGCGCAGATGATCTGGGGCGTGCCCGAGCTGGTCGCGTACATCAGCCGGGTGATGACCCTGGAGCCCGGCGACGTCATCGCGACGGGGACGCCCCAGGGCGTGGGGCCGATCGTGTCCGGCGACGAGCTCGTCATCGATATCGCCGGCGCCACGGCCGAGACGCGCGGGATCGGCGCGCTGCGGGTGTCCGTGACCGCGCGGGGCGACGGCGCGAGCGGGCGCTAGCTCGGCGAGCCGCCCCGGGGCGGGCCGGGATCGACGCTCCGACCCCGGCGCTCATCTCATGGAGAAGCTCACCTCGGCCCTTCCGCTGCTCTGATATCCTTCCACGAGCATCGAGACCTCGGTCAAGGTCCCCATGTTCAGCCCCAGGCTCTTCCATGCGTCGAAGTGGTTGGCGACGGTGATGGTTCCGCTCGTGCGCTTCTGCGTGCGAACGCTCCAGAACTGGGGAGGGGCATTGATCCCAAGCACATCGGATCGCTGGATTCTGTAGATGTCATAGACGCCTCCGTCGCTCGTGACGGTGCCCATGGCTGCTGGTCCGCCAGGGGGGCGCCAGGTGCCCCAGCCATCAACGATATAGTATTCGACGTCCGGGTTCTTCGTCCATCCATAGACCCCCAGGTAGGCGTTGCCGTTTGGCTGAAAGTCAGCCTCATAGGTCACGATCTGATTCCCCGACCCGGGCCTCAGGCCCTTAGTGCCCAGCAAATTATTGATATCGCTCCATTCCACGCTGAAGCCATCCGCGGTGCTGGTCAGGCAGCCGGTCCCCCGGTCCATCCAGAGCCGATAGGTGAAGCCGCAGTGGTCGCCGGTTTGATTGCTGCAGACCGACTGTTCGGATGTCGTGCACGTGTCGGGCGCGCCGCCGGCCCCACCCTCCCCGCCGGCCCCGCCGCCGCCCGTCCCCGAGCTGCTGGTCGACGACGAGCCCCCGCCAGTCCCGCCGCCGCCCGTCCCCGAGCTGCTGGTCGACGACGAGCCCCCGCCGGCCCCACCCTCCCCGCTGGAGCCGCCGCCCGTCTCCGAGCTGCTGCTCGACGACGAGCCCCCGCCGGCCCCACCCTCCCCGCTGGAGCCGCCGCCCGTCCCCGAGCTGCTGCTCGACGACGAGCCCCCGCCGGCCCCACCGCCGCCCGTCCCCGAGCTGCTCGAGGACGAGTCCAGGCCTTCGAGGTCATCGCCCGCAGTGCGCTCGACGTTGCACGACAGCAGGCAGCATGCGACCGAAGCGGACAAGTAGACAAGCAAGGGAGCGACGCGCATCTGAAGGGTTCTCCATGATGGACCGGCTGAGCCTCAAAACTCTGCCCTCGATGGATTCATGAACCCATCGAGCCGTCTGCGGCCCCTTCGGTCCAGCGGTCAAAAATCGAATGTACCCGCGAGCATGCCCATGTCCCGGTGATCATGGATGCACCCGCGGTGCCCGCGCCGATCGCAGGCCTGGCGATCACGACGATTGTCGAAGAGACACTCACATGCAAATACCGCGTGTGCTGGGGATGGGCATCGCCTCAGAGAAAGCAAGACCACCTCGGACGCGCAGCCGCAAGAAGCAAGTAATCCCCACAGCAGCCTCACTCGGCGTCGGCCCTTGCGCAATCCAGCGACCGACCGCGGCGCCGGGCCGAGATAGGTCCGGACCGCCAAGGGCGGTTTGGAATATTCTTATCGACATGAGGCGAAAGTCAAGGGTCCTTACTGCTTCATCGCGACGGTTTCGCTGTGGCGTGCCTCGCAAGATACAGTCACGCTGCGCGCGTGGGTTCGATCATCGAAGCATCATCGAACCCGGATTCGTTCACTCTCCTGAAAATCGGCGATACCTCAGCGGTGGGCGCGTTCCATGGCTTCTCGCCGCAGAGGATCTCCGGATAGGCCACCACCATCCCGCTGGAGCGCCAGCGCCACACCCAGCCGAAGGCGGGTCTGCCCTCCACCTCCGAGGTATAGACGCGCTGGAAGCCGGCCCCGCGCGCAGCAAGCCGCCCACCCATCCACGCACCAAGCGTCGATGACCGCTGCGATCCCGGCAAGGACGTCGAGCCCGGGACCGCGCCATCTCTGACCCCCTCGCTCCACGCGGCGCGCCTGGCCCACCCTCGTTGAGGTACCGCGAACTGTTATGCTCCCGATGTCGATCCCGATGAGGGATCTCCCTGAGTCCGATCGACCGTTGAGCGAGGTGGCGACGTCAGTCGATCGCGATCGCAACCGCCGTGTCGTCCGGGTACGTGAAATCCTGCCTGACAGTAAACGGAGCGCTGGGGTTATCGCATTGGCTGCTTAGTCCACACTTGGCCGCGCCGAAGAGCTCGATGGCGATCTCGAGCGCTCCGGGCTGCACGGCGACGGCGCGCTCGCAGAACGCGACGAATGGATTGTCCGGCCGAACCGCGCAGGCGCTAGGCATCTGCTGGCGCTCGTACAGCACGCCTGTCCAACCGAACGTCGCGCTCTGTCCGGCCGCGATCTCGATCACGGTCGCGTCGTGGCAGTCGAGCGGCCAGTGTTCTGCCGTCTGGACCTCCTCGCAGGTCATCTCGAGGTTCGAGAGCTCCGCATTGCCGAGTTGCCCACCCTCCGGAGCCACGCGAAAGCGGTCGGAGCAATTGTCGTTGTGGTGATAGATGGGCGTCGCGCGGTTGTTGGTCACCGTGAACGTCACCTGCGGTCCGGGCTCGTCGTCCTCGAACGCCGAGCAATCGACCGCGCCGCCGCCGGGCCCCGGGCCGGAGCCGCCGTCCCCCCCTTGGCCGCCGCCGGAGGAGCTGCTCGTGGGCCCGCCAGGGCCCACCGTCGTCGAATCGACGCAGGCGGACGCCAGAAGACAAATTGAAACCATCGCCAGGATCCTCGACATGAGCATCACCTCGTGAGGGCACGGACAGCAAAAGTTGGTCCAGGCTGAGGGATCCCGCAGATCGCGTGGCTTCGCCGCGTCGCAGGAGATCGCGCGTGCCGCAGTGAGCCTTACTGTGCCGGACACGATGCCGTTACCGTGTGCGGCGGCGAGCAGCGCCAAGGAGGCCGCGCCGACTCCCCTGCGCGCTGCGCCCGCTCCGCACGCGCAGGCCCCCAGCCCGTGGGCTTCCTGGCCAGGGATGCTCCGTATCACCGGCACCGCCTACCTCGACGAGGACCAGCTCATGCTCGAGGGCGTCACCATCGAGACCGGAAAGCCAGGCAAGGGCGGCACCAGCTGGAACCATGGAACCACGATGGCAGCATGACGGAGAGAGAGAGAGAGAGAGAGAGAGAGAGAGAGAGAGAGAGCGGCGAGGCTCATGCGACGCCCGGTTTCCTGAAGAGCGGGATTGAAGCTCGCTTCGGCGGGCGATCCGGCTCCGCCCAGGGAGCGTCAACCACGGACCAGGACAGCCAGACGCCCGCAGGAAGGGGCAAGCGGACTCCGGCACGGCCGCTGCGGTCCAGAGGCGCCTCGACGCCGAAGGCGGCGCGATGACGGCGGAGGTACTTGGACGCAAACTGAGCGGCTAGCTCCACTGCATGGAGTGGGTCCGCACCAGCAAGCGGTCGATCAAATGCGATCTCCGCTCCCCATACGATCGTTACACCGATGTCCCAAGGCGCGGGGTCGTCGGCATCGCGCGCCGGCCTGACATTGGACAATCGCACAGCAACACCCCGAGAAGCATCACCATAAAATCGATAATTCAAACCGATCATGACCACCCGCAATCTCTGTCATGTTCTCGACCACGGCACTGAGCGCGGTGACCCCTCCGATGCGCGGCATCCACCGCCGTAAATCTCCGCGCTTCTTCAGGGGGTCGCAGAGGAAGCCCCGAACCCGAGGTCATCCTCGCCAAGCCATTTTAACCTGGCTCCGGCGGGGGCAAGTGTGGCGAGGATTGGCGGGACGCTCCAGCATGCAGCGAGAAATGCCTGGAGTTCGTCGACACCGTAAAATTGGCGAGAGTACGGCCACATGGCCGAGCTCGACCACCGCCCCGAGCGCGCAGCACCGAGCATTGGTGTCCACCATCGCGTCCACTCGCTCAAGTTCCCCATGTCGTGTTCCAAATGGGTGGATCGAGGGTTCCGCCGCCCGCGTTCTCGACCTTGTCGTTGACCCTCCGAGCGATAAATTGGGCACCATCCACGATCGCCTGTGTCCAGTCCACCTGTTTCAGCCGAACCCTGTCATCATCCTTGAACCCGAGAATCTCCACGGCAACAGACCACGAAGCGCCACCGGAATCGAGCCGCACATCACTGATTCGAAGCGTGATGGTCCGCTTCGGACTACCGTCCACTGGGGTAAATATCGTGGTCAACTCAAGCATTGGACCTCACTTGCAGCTATCCTCGCATTTGCGAAGACACTTGGAATAGTCGGCATTACACTTCGCGCGACACGTTGACGTAGGATCGCGTTTTGTGCAGTCCTCATGACAGCCGTCGTGTGACGCTCGTGGACGCACCGAGACGCCCGGGGAAGTACCAGTCGGACTGTGCACGGCCGCCCGGAGCGACCCCCATCACGCGGTCGCAGATCACGGCGCCGCACACCTGCATCATGTAGATCGACAGCGACGGCCCAATGCTGACGTTGCCGGTCTTCGTGGTGTACCCGAGCATCACCACCGTCCGATCGTAGACCCCGACGCCTGCCCCTGGGACGACGCTGAGCACGTTGTGGACTTCGATCCGGAAGTCGCCCGTCCTGCGTGCGCCACAGCCACCCGATGAAGGGGCTCACGGCGAGCCTGGGCTCGGTCCCGACCTGGATCCCACCGACGCTGACACCGCCGCTGAACTCGAGCGCCAGCGCCGGGCGGGGGCCGCGACGAGGCTACAAGCGCAAAGCAGGCCGACCTTGCCGTGGAAGCGCATCGACATGGTGAAGGATCCTCGCCGAGCTGCGACACGCGGTGTGGGGACACCCGCCATTGTTCTTGGTGGGATCTGGGCGTCAAATAGAAACTCGGCGAGTGATCCGAAGAGACAGGAGTGGCCCCGTCCTGGGCGTACACTGATGTGCTGGCAGTGATGTGATTGGGAGTCTTCTTCAGCCGAGTGGTCGACGAACTGCACGCGTCCGGAAATCTGCGGGGCCGCGGCGATCTCGTTGGACGCACCAGAAGAGACTGCGCAGGAGAGAGCCAGCGTCGCGCAGGAGATCTAGCGGCGCTGCGCAGGACGACGCCAAGGCCGCGCAGGAGAGCCAGCGGCGCTGCGCAGGAGGCGGCCGTGGCTGCGCAGGAGAGCCAGCGGCGCTGCGCAGGAGGCGGCCGTGGCTGCGAAGGAGCGCCGCCGGCGCTGCGCAGGAGGCGGCCGTGGCTGCGAAGGAGCGCCGCCGGCGCTGCGCAGGAGGCGGCCGTGGCTGCGAAGGAGCGCCGCCGGCGCTGCGCAGGAGGCAGCCATGGCTGCGCAGGAGCGCCGCCGGCGCTGCGCAGGTGTACGAGCGGAGCCCTGGTAACACTTCTGACCGGGAGCTGCGGTGACACTTCCTTGAGCCACGGGCCCCTGCTCCGGGAGGACTGGAAACAGGGACCGGTTCCTCGTCGGCGCGACACGCTCGCCGCGCTTTCTCGGACCGCCTGGATCTATACACGAACCGCTCCCCGTGGTCGCGGTACACACGAGCCTCTCCTCACGATCCGGCGTGAGTTCGCGCAGGTCACCGCGCTCTGGCCAGCTTCAGCTCCTTGTTCTTGAGGGTGACCTGCGCGAGAAGGACCGGGCCGTAGTACAGCTCCCAGACGTCATCGGCGATCGGAGTCAGCCCCACGGGCTTGCCGGCGAGCAGTGTGGAGACGTTGGTCTGCGCGCCCCCGAACAGCATCCGTCCTTGGTCGTCAAGGCGTCGAACGGCCATCGTGTCCGGGTACTCCGGCGACGAGGGCTTGCTCGGCATCGAGCGGCGCGAGGGCGTGTAGCGCGAAGCCGGCGTCCTCTGGCCGAGCGCCTCGTGCGGACGCTGATCATTGTACTCGTGCCGAAACCGATCGAAGACGCGCTGCTGCGCTGCCAAGTTGGCTTCTGGCGGCGATGTCGCCTCCGCCTTCAACGTCTTGTGCATTCGCTCGTGGCGGCCGTTCTGCTGCGGCTTACCGGGCTCGATCCGCTCGGGATGAATGCCGAGCTTGATCCAGCTGACCGAGAGCGCCGAGAGCCCACCGATGCCAATCGTGGCGAACGGCGGGCCGTTATCGGAGCGGATGCGGTGCGGCAGCCCGAACTCGCGGAACGCGCGCTCGAAGTGCGGCCGCACCGAGGCCTCGTCCGGCTTCGCCACGCCCTCGCACTTGAGCAGGTACCGCGACGCCTGGTCCGTCAACGTCAGCGGGTGGCAGCGCGTCCTGTCGCCGAGCGCGAAGTGCCCTTTGAAATCGGCGCACCACGTGTCATTCGGCTGCTCGGCTGGAGCCAGCGGCGACGGCATCGCGGTCGTCGGCGTCACCACGCGGCGCCGACGGGGCCGGATCAGCCCGTGCTTCTTGAGCAACTCGCCGATGGTGCTCGTTGCTGGCAGCCCCTCGACGCCCAGGCTCTCCAGCCGCGCACGCAGCTTCTTCGGCCCCCATGTGGGGCGCTCCTTCCGCAGCTCGATCAGCGCGTCGACGATCGCCGCTGGCGTCGCGTGCGGGAACGAGCGCGCCACGGGCCGCCGCTCCTCCAGCCCGCTCGGTCCGGCCTGCTCGTAGCGCTCCACCCACTTGTACCCCGTCTTCCGGCTGATGCCGAACCGCCGGCACAGCTCCGCGAACGTCTCGTCCGACTCGTTGACCTGCGCGATGAATCGAAGCCTCTCGTCCACTGAACATGTCTCTTTCCAGGGCACCGGCGCTCCTCCGTCGCCGGTCCTCTACGACATGTGTCACCTAAGCTCCCGGTCCGTCCGGGTGCTACCCAGGCTCCCGGTCTGAACCGTTACCCAGGCCACCGGTCCGTACCCGACAGGCCCGCGAGCGCGCCCCCTCTCCCTCATCGGGGTTCACCAAGCGCGTTCAGGGCACCAAGCCCGCCCCCCGGCAAGTCACCAACGTGGTCGTGGTCGTGGTCGTGAACGTGGTCGTGGTCGTGAACGTGGTCGTGGTCGTGAACGTGGTCGTGGTCGTCAACGGCTCGATCGTGAACGTAGACGTCCCCAATCGTCGCCCAAGGTTTTCGCGGAACGTTCACGTCCACCATCGTGTCGTCGACGACCACGACCACGACCACGACCACGTTCACGTCTGAGGATTGATCACATTTCCCCCTTAGTTTTCGCTGCGTTGGCAAGGGCGGCGTTCCAGCCCGTCTCCAGCATGAGCAAGGTCTGCATTCCGCGCGCGAGCGTCAGCCAGCCGGGGGGACCGTTGCGCTTCAGATGTCCACCAAGACCGGCAACGGCGTAGAGCGCATCGACTACCGTCGCCCCCTGAGCCGGCAACTTCTTGGGCTGGTGCTGGTGCAGCAGCTTCAGCTGCGTGGGGTTCAGGGCTCGTTCCGCAGGCGCGTTGGGCTCAAGGCGTGACAGCGAGCGCAGCAGCAGCATCTGCCACGCGATCGGGGCGAACAGCGCCAGCGCGTTCGTCAGGCTCTGGAAGCTCTCGAGCTGGCGCGTCTCGAGGGCGCAGCCGGTCTTGAGCGCCTTGAAGAACTCCTCGATGAGCCACCGTGCCCGATAATGGTCGACGATCGCTCCGATCTGGTCGGGCGTGTCGACGGGCTCGTTGGTGGCCAGCACCCACGCCACCGGCTCTTCGCCCGCTGGCGGGTCGATCTCCTGCACAACCACGACGTTGACCGCGAGCTCTTCGGCCAGCTCGGGCAGGTAGTAGGGACGGCGCAGCGCCACGCGCCGCGCGCCGACGCCCAGCGTGGCCATCCGCTCCGAGCGCTCGGGGTGCGCGCGTTTGCTCGCCGGTACAGGGCCGGCGCGGCGTTGGGTGAGCACGACCTCGCGACTGAGCCGGATCGGCAGCTCGACCAGCGCCTCGCTCAGCCGCAGCCGTGCGCTGTCGTCGAGCGATTCTTCCTCGTCCTCGGCCAGTTCCGACACGTTTCGATCCCGCGCCATGCGCACGACGAAGCGGTGGCCCTGCTCGACCATGGCGCACAGAAGCGGGTAGGCGTCGGCCTCGCGGTCCATGATGTGCAGCAGCGACGTGCGGTCGCCCACGGCCTGCTCGGCCGCCTCCACCTGCCGCAGCCAGCGCGTCGACTCCTTGTCGGCCATGCGCGCATAGTCGCTGCCCGTCCTGTTTTTCTTGCGTGGGCTCTTGGAGAGGGCGGAGGCTTTGCGGGCCCAGCAGGCAAGGCCCAGCAGTCCAAGCGGCTGGTTGATCGCGTCGGTGGCCACGGCGAGCGTCGCGTGCGCCAAAAAGCCCTGGGTGTCCTTGCCGTTGAGCGGACCGAGCCCTTTGCGTGCTCCGTCGCCGTCGAAGGCGACCGCGGTGGTGTCATGCACCGCACGAACCGTGTCGTGACCGGCCATCCGCTCGAGGGTCTGCTCGCTGTGGGCTTGCACCAGCGCACCATACGACACGCGCTTGTTGCCAAGGAGCCGGTAGAAGCCCTCCAGCTCGGCTTCTGTCTTCAGCGAGTCCGGGAAACTCTCGCCCGGCGCCACGCTCAGCCGCGCCACCACAGCCCGGACCCGCTGATGCAGGCGCGTCGCCCAGCTGCACCGTCTCGAACTCGCGCACGATCGACGGCATCGCTTCCGGTACATCGGGATTTCCCATGATATTTCAGACGCTTGGCGCGTCCGAAACGGATCAAAAATGTGCGGGATCCTCAGACGTTCACGTTCACGTTGGTAATCGCCGGGGGCGCTGACGCGGCGCTACCTATCGACAGGACGATCGCTCAGACCCCAGCGCCCTCCCGCAGCACGATCGTCACATGGGACAGCCCTGTCCCGCCGAGGAGCATCGCCTTCACCAGGAACTCCACCATCGTGTCGAGGCACTCGGCGGGCGAGAATCCCGCCCTCCCCGCCCCGAGCAGCGGCAGCGCCA
The DNA here is from genome assembly GCF_051521375.1 of Sorangium sp. So ce693. Classification (NCBI taxonomy): domain Bacteria; kingdom Pseudomonadati; phylum Myxococcota; order Polyangiales; family Polyangiaceae; genus Sorangium; species Sorangium sp. So ce693. Next base: position 4,320,376 of record NZ_CP150347.1, on the reverse strand, counting down.
TGCTCCGGAGCTTCATCGTGTCCGCGTGATAAAAGCACCCTTCCAGGAGCCGCAGGATGAGGTCGCGCGTCGGCCTGTAGGTCGCCACGTGATCCCAGTCGAGCGTGATCGCGTGAAACACGAACCGCGCGTTCAACCTGCCAGCGGAGCTGACCACCACCCCGCCGTGACGCACGGGAACGTACTTGCGCGTCTCCATGTGGCACACGCCGCCGCTCGCGTGGTTCAGGGCGAGCGCCACGCCGCCCGACATGGTGAGCTGCCCGTCGTCCGCGCTCACGAGCGCGTCGGCCAACACACCTGCGATGTTCGCGCGCACGATCGAGAGCGTCCTGTCCCCGTGGAACTGGAAGGCCGTGACCGGCCCCGCAGGGCCACCCGACAGGAGGGCGGGCCGGAAGCGCTTGTACTGCTCCATGTACACACGGAGCGTCAGGTCGTGCGGGTCCCCCCAGCGGGTGCTCTGGGCGCCCACGAGGGCGGTGTCGATCTCCTCGAAGGACTGGAAGCGGTCCTTCGGGTCCTTGGCCAGGCAGCGCTCCAGGACGGCCTGCACGTCCTCGTCGAGCTCGGGACGGAGCGCCCGCGGCCGGGCCGGGATGTCCTGCCGGTGCGCGAGCAGGAGCGGCAGGAGCTCCTGCTCCTCGAACGGCCGCTGTCCCGTGGCCGCGTGGTAAAACGACGCGCCATAGCTGTAGATGTCCGCGCGCGTGTCGCTCTCCTGCGGGCTCCACGCCTGCTCGGGCGCCATGTAGAACGGCGTCCCCAGCACCGTCCCCATCGCGGTGAGGGGCTGCTCCCGGAGCGCGGACGGCCCCGTCGTGGCGGTCAGGCGCGCGAGGCCGAAGTCGGCGACCTTCAGCTCCCCTGACGGCGCGATCAGCATGTTCGACGGCTTCAGGTCGCGGTGCATCACGCCGAGCTCGGTCGCGGCGGCCATCCCCCGCGCCGCGTGGAGCATGTAACGCCGCAGATCGTCGAGCGGCAGCGGCCCGCCCTGGAGCCGCGCGGCCAGCGACGGGCCGCCCACGTATTCCATCACCATGAACGGCGATCGGCTCGACAGGAAGCCGAAGTCGTAGCAGCTCACCACGTGCGGCGACTTGATGAGCGCCGAGATGCGCGCCTCGCGCAGCATCCGCTCCCCGGCGTTCGGCTCCGTGTGCCCGGTGAGCACCTTGATCGCCACGACCCGAGCGAGCGCGAGGTGGCGCGCGCGGAAGACGGCGCCCATCGAGCCCACGCCGAGCAGCCCCTCCACGCTGTACCGGCCCGCGAGCTCCTTGCCCAGCGTTGACGCGTCGATCATGAGCGGACGATGACTCCCACTGCCTTCGATGTTCGGAACCCCGCGCGCCGCGGTCAAGGGGCACGGCGCGCCGCGCCCTTCCCCGGCGGGGCGCGGCCGTCGATCCGCCGCCCCCCGGCCTGGGCTCGCCCCGACGCGCGAGGCGGCGTGGCCACGGCCGCGCGCGGCAACCGGGCAGCGGTCGAGCTCAGGCCTTCATGAGGAGCCGGGGGAGGAAGAACCATGGATAGACGAGAAGGAACAGGTTGGGCGCCCACCAGGAGAGATTGTAGTCGCCCACGATGGCCCAGAACGAGATCGCCATCAGGCCGGACGAGGTCGTGAAGACGAGCGACACGGTCGCGAGCCGCTCCCAGGCCGCGATCCCCTTGCGTCGCAGCGAGAGCGCGCCGAACCCCGTCACCGACACGGCGAGATCGATCGGCAGGAACGACCAGTTCCAGGCGACCATCAGCGGGTTGTCGTAGTCGTTGAACAGGTGCTCGGCCGGGATGACGTGCAGCACCGTGATCAACCAGTACAGGATGAATCCACCATCGACGGCGATAAACAGGTACGGGAGCGCGCGCATTCTCGCGGTGTGAGTACCAGGCTTGCTGGAGCGCGTCGCGCGCCGCGCACCGGGCCGACCGGGAGCAATGTCCTGACGCGGAGTTCCTCGTGGACGCGGCGCGCCAGCGCGCGCTGGCGCGGCGCCTCGCGCTTGCGCTCAGACGGCGTGCGCCGTGAGAGCGCCGCCCTGCGCGCGCTGGCGCGGCGCCTCGCGCAGCCTCGCGATCTCGGCCTCGACGCGGGCTCTGAGCCGCGGATCTTCGGCGAGGCGCCTGGCCCAGAGCCGCTTGATGCGCACCCACACGGTGCGTCGGATCGCGCGCTCGCCGAGCGCCGCCGCGCCGCCGCTGCGCTCGGTCGCGACGATCAGCCGGGCATAATCGGCCGCATGCAGCGGGCCACAGACAGCTTCCCACGCGCCGACATAGGCCGCGTCGAACCTGTCGCGGAGCGCCCGCTCACGGCACCTGGCCTCTTCCGTCATCGAGTCCCGCCACCGCCGCTCGGCCTCCGCCCAGCGCGCCTCCGAGAGGCCGTGCGCCTTGAGCACGTCGGCGCGGGGGACCGGCTTCTCGGCGAGCTCCGCCGTGATGATCGCGCACCGCTCGAGGCTCACCTCTTCGCCGTCTCCGAGCGGCGGGAGCGGCCCGGAGGGCGATTCGTCCTCGCGCCGGAGGACGTGAAAGAAGCGGGACGCGGCGGGTCGCTCGGGCTCGCGCACGAGGACGCCCGAAGCGGGGGCGGCGTAGGACGAAGACTCGACGGGCGGCGGCAACACCTCGACGGGCGGCGGCAACACCTCGGCGGACGGCGGCGGAGCATCCTCCAACGCGAGGGTCGCGAGCCCCATGGACGGGCCGGGCGCGGGTGAAGCGAGCGCGCCAGACCATGGCGCGCCGACGATTGGCGCCCTGAGCCTGAGATCGAGGCGCGGCGCCGACCTCGGGTCGAAGAAGAACGGGATCGCGGGCCGCTCACCAACGCGCACCTCCTCCTCGCTCGACAGGGCGAGCGTTGCGCTCGCGACGGCGTCGATCAGCGGTCGCGCTGGCTCGGGCCGGCTCTGCCTCGCCAATCCCGGCGCGGCCGCAAACGGCAGCGCCGGCGCGCGCATCACCGTTTCGCCGTGCTCGTCGGTGAGCGTCGCGCTCGCGACGGCATCGTTCAGCGGTCGCGCCGGCTCGGGCCGGCTCTGCCTGGCCGATCCCGGCGCGGCCGCGAACGGAAGCGCCGCCGCGCGCACCGCCGCCTCGCCCTGCTCGTCGGTGAGCGCGACCGTCTGCAGCGGCGACGGGCGCTGGATCAGGTCGATGATCTCGATCTCGTCGTCCGAGAGGTGGATGGTGCGCCCCGGATCCCCGTCCCGAAGGCGCGCCGGGCCAGGCGCGCCGGGCGCGTCCTCGATGTGCACGGTCCCTTGCGGGCCGATCAGGAGCGCCCCCGGAGCCGCGCTCGCGGCGCCCGAGGCCCGCCCGGGGCGCAGGTCGGGCCACGCGAGCTCCTCGCCGTCGACCGCGACGCCGGCGGCGATCCGCACGGCCGCGAGGGCGTCGTCGTGGACAGGGACGATCTGACGCCACACGACCGTGCAGCGCTGCTCGGCGCCGTCGATCCGGAGCGTGTCCGCGTTGAGCTCGATGACGTCGCCCCCTGTCGCAGGAGGCGCGCCGAGCCCGTGGATCCGCGCCATGCCGCGCGCCCGGGGCAGGCGCATCTCCAGCCGGCGAGCGGCCGGGTGCAAATTCTCGAGCACGATCCACTCGTCGCCGCGCAGATACTCGATCCGCTGGTCCGGGGGCGCCGCCTGGAAGTACGACCAGTCGAAGCCAGCGGGGATCTCCGCGTTCGGGCCCTCGAGCGTCTCGCGCCGGGTCTTGCCGAGCAGCCGCTTGCGCACGGGCCAGGCGCGCGCGATCGGGCCGAGCCCCGCGGGCCGCGCGGGGTCCTGCGGGTCGAGGACGCGGGCCTCGCCGTCGCTCGCGTCGATGCCGAAGGGGTTCTCCAACCCGTTCGCGCCGCGCGCTGCCTTCTCGTACACGAGGGGCATCCGCTGGAACGGCTTCTTGTCGCGGACGAGGAGGCGTTTGTCGAGCGCGCAGCCGCTCGCGCCGAAGACCGCGAGCCGCACCGGCAAGGACTCGACATGCGCCCCGTCAGGGGCGTGCGCGTCGCCCGTGAAGAGCACGTCCGCGCGGCCGAGGTAGGGCGCGAGATCGCCGGTGAACCGCACGCTCCGCGCGGGGTTCTTGCCGTGATGCACCTCGGCGCGGAGGATCTCCTGCGGCTCCGTCCGCCACATGGCCGCGCCGGGCGTGAACGCGAAGCTCGCCTTGACGATGATCGTGATGTAGCGCTGGCCCTGCGTGCGCCACGAGACGGCGGCGGCCTCCGCGCCCGGGAGCGACGCCACGGCGTCGGGGGGCAGCGCGCTCACGACCGCGTCCTTTTGTAGAAGCACCTCGCCATCGCTCGCATCGCGTCACGCATCGCTCTGCGACAAGTGAACCCGCTCAAGGTGACCATCGCGTTGCAATCGCGTGATCCGCGTGTGGAGCCGGCGCGGCGACGAGGGCGTGGGCGGGCGTTGGCAGACGTGGACCGGCGCCGCCGCTCACCCGCCGCACGGGTTCGCCCGGCACGCCCGGACGAAGCCGATCTCGCTCTGCCCCGCCGCGATCTGTTCGATCCACCAGCCGAGCCCCGGGTGAGCGGCCCGGATGAGCGCCACCGTCTCCGCGAAGCGCGCCGTGTCCCCCCGCGCGGCGTAGATCTCGGCGCGGAGCGCCTGGGCCTCCGGCTCGTAGACGCCGCGGAGCACGTCGAGGATGGCCGGGTCCACGTCGCCGAGCGGCTGCGGCCCGTACAGCAGATAACGCAAGAGGCTGTCGAAGCGGAGCGGATCGCCCGGCTCCACGCGGCCCGTGACCGCCGCGCCGCTGTCCGGAGGGAGGCTCGTCCAGCGGCCCCAGGAGCCCGCGCGGGCGGCCTCGGGCGCGAGGCGCCCGAGCTCGCGCTGCTCCTCGGGGCTCGGCGCCGCGAGCTCGACCGGCACCGGCGCGCTCTCCGCCCGGTTCGGCGGCCCGACGTAGACGATCGCCAGCGTGTACTGCCCGGGATCGAGCCCCGCCGGGAGGTACGACGAGACGTCGATGAGCATGCGCCTGCACTCGCCCGGGCACAGGCGGAACACCGGCGTGCCGTGCTCAGGGAGCACGACCGGCGAGGGCTCGGTCCTCACGACCTCCTCGCCGGTGCCCGCCCGCGCGAGGCGGACGCCGATGGCGCCGGCGTTGCCCGCCCAGCTCGGGCGCGGTAGCCGCAGGATGCAGGCGCCAGGGCGGTCGGCGCACAGCGTGATGGCCACGTGCAGGGGGAAGCCGAGCACATAGCGGTGATCGTGATCGAGCGAGCGGAGCACCAGCCCAGGCGGGCCGGCCGGGTCCCCGGCGCTCCGCGCGTGTTCATCGGACATGACAGCCCCTCATCTCCATCGAAGCCCCCTGTTGTTCTCGAGGCGCACGCGCCGGGTCTCCTTCACGTGGCGCCCGCACAGGTCGTTGCCGACCCGCCCGTCGGTCCCAGGGATGAGCTGCTGGTCGGCGTCCACCATCCAGTGGGACCGATAGTTCATGCAGCACGTCGTCCGGCGCGGCTGCCGGTAATCGAAGTAGCCGCACTTGTGCGGCATCCCGAAGGCGTGCGTGAGCTCGTGGACGATCGTGTGGAGCGTGCCTTGCTCGTAGCCGCGCCGGGGCTGCGCCGCCTCGGGGTCCCACCACGCCCTGTGGTGGGTGAAGAGGATGGTCCTGCCGGCGAAGTACCTCGCCGGCCCGACGTCGATCGTGGGGCTCATGCCGGCGACATAGGCGGCCCCTGAGCCCCGCACGTCGGCCTCGACGCTCGCGGGGATGCCGTAGCCCGGGGGCTCCCACGCCCCGTCCCTGCGGCGGGCCCGCGGGAAGAAGAAGAGGCGCCTCTCGTACGCGTGCGCCAGGGACCCGTCGCCCGCCGTGAACTGGCTCTGGATGTCGTGCGGCGCGAGCCAGAGGCGGGTCCGCGGCGGGTCGTCGAGGACGGCCGCGCTCGCGACCGAGAAGCTGATCTGCCAGCTTTCCCAGCGAAACGTGATGTAGCTCGCGTCCGGGTGGGTGCCAGGGATCTCCACGTACTCGCTGCGCCGCTCGCCCTCGCCGCCGTCGAGGATCGCGACGCTCCCGGAGAACAGCACCTCGCCCCGGACCTCGGGCACCGGGTGCGGCTCGAGCGCGGCGATCAGGCAGAACCAGCCAGGCTCCCCGGCGTGCTCGAAGTGCTCGCTCACGAAGCGCGCGGCCATGTCGCCGAGCGTCTCCGCGTCGGGCGCCAGGCGCTGCAGGTCCTGGATGACGCGCGCCTCGGCGAAATCGAGCTGGGTGAAGACCGGCTCGAAGTGCTCCGGCGCCAGCTCCACGGGCAGCGGGGGCGCGCTCTCCATCCGGATGTACTCGACGTCGATACGGCGCCAGAGCGTCATGATCCCGGTCTCGTCGCCGGCCGCCTCGGCGACGCCAGCGGCGTCGAGCGCGGCGCTCACGATCAGGTTGTCTCCTGCGATATCGGTCATGTGGCGCCGGACCTTGCTCCTCCTCCCGACGATCGCCGTGCTCGCGCTGGTCTCCGTCACGTCGGACAGCGCGTAGCCCTCCACCTCTTCCCAGCCAGACGCCCTGTCCTGCGTTCCCTCGTTGTCGTCCTCGACCGGCCCCACATAGCCCCCCGCGGCGTCGTAATCGTTCTCGTCGAGGGTGGGACCCCAGTCCGGGTGCACCTCCGGCCGCTCATTCGAGGGATCGTCGGGATCGCGCGCGCTCCAGCGAATCCGGGCTCCTTCTGGCAGCTCGCCCTCGGAGCTCGTCACCTCGACGGTGATCTCGACGAGCTGCGTATTCTTTGCCCACTGCCCATCGAGATCTCGATTGATGTAGACGCGTCCCCGGTTATCGACGCTCTTGTAACCGGGCTTGTATCCAGCCGCCCGCGTCGTCCCCGGCGGCGCCGTGCTGTCGGGAAAGCCCGGCAGATACAGGCCCTTGATGTCGACAATACGGACCGCGATCATCGAGGCGAAGCATTGCAAATGCCGCGCTCAGCTCGGCCGCCTCCGGGCCTCTCATCCCCCGCGGCGCCTGCCCCCCGCTTGTCGCTTTCTCCCGGCGCGCGTTCGTGCGTAGACTCCGCGCCCTCATGAGCTTCGAGCCAGTTGCAGGTTTTCGCTTCGGCGCCGTCAGCGCCGGGATCCGGAAAGACGGGCGCATCGATGTCGCGCTCGCGGTGGCCGATCAGCCGGCGGTCGTGGCCGGCATGTTCACGCGGAATCTGGTGCGCGCGGCCCCCGTGGACATCGCCATGCAGCGCGTCCGGTCGGGGCGCGCTCGCGCCGTCGTCGCCAACAGCGGGTGTGCGAACGCCTGCACGGGCGAGGCAGGGTGGAAGGCGACGCTCGATACGACGCGCGCCGTCGCGGAGTCCATCGGCGCCTCGGAGGACGAGGTGCTCCCCGCCTCGACCGGCGTGATCGGCGCCGTCCTTCCCGCGCACCGGATCATCGAGCGTGTCCCCGAGCTGTCGGCGCGCCTGTCGCCGAAGGGCTACCTCGACTTCGCCCAGGCGATCTGCACGACGGACCGCTGGCCGAAGCTCGCGCAGCGCAAGCTCGGCGCCGGCGCGACGCTGCTCGGCATCGGCAAGGGCGCCGGGATGATCCACCCCGACGTGGGCCCGCCCCACGCGACGATGCTCGTCTTCCTGTTCACCGACGCCGTGCTCGACGCCGGCGAGGCGAGCGAGGCCCTGGCGGCCTCGTGCGACGTGACGTTCAACGCGTGCAGCGTCGACGGGGACACCAGCACCAACGACACGGTGCTCCTCTTGTCCTCCGGCGCGTCCCAGCGCCGCGTCTCGCGCGACGAGCTCTCGGCGGGCCTCACCGAGGTCTGCGGCGAGCTCGCGCGCTCGATGGTGGCCGACGGCGAGGGCAGCACGCACGTCGCCGAGATCCGCGTCCGCGGGCTCGCGACGCGCGACGGTGCGCGCGCCGTCGCGCGCACGGTGGCCACGTCGATGCTCGTGAAGACAGCGCTGTTCGGCAAGGACGCGAACTGGGGGCGGCTGCTCGCCGCCGCGGGCCGCGCCGGCGTCCCGTTCGACCCGCGCGAGGCCCAGATCCTCGTCGGCGGGATCCCGATCGTGCGAAACGGCGCGCCGGTCGGGGCGGAAGCCGAGCTCAAGGCCAACGAGGTGCTCGCGCGCGACACCTACGTCATCGAGCTCGTGCTCGGCAGCGGCCCCGGCGACTTCGCGTACCTCACGAGCGATCTCGGACACGGCTACGTCGACGTGAACGCGGGGTACCGCTCCTGATCCTCGCGGGGTGACCGGCCGGGCCGCTCGCAGGGAGCGCCCCCGCGCCTTCGCCCTGACCGGAAGCGCCTGCTGCGGCATTCTCCATCACTCCCGGGCCTCGATCGCCGGCCGTCCCCCGCCTCGCCGCCGCGCGACCCCCGCGGATCAGTGAACCTCGCGCGACGAGCGCAGGTGAACGCAGGTTCACAAGCGGGTTCACAAAACGAGCGCCTCGTCGGGCTTCCCGGCGCTCCTCTCCTGCCGCCCCGTGGCACGCTGCGTGTTAGCGCGCGTCATGGTAGTCGTGCGGGAAGGCCGCGCCGGTGCCGGCCGCCGCTGGAGGACTTCGATGCTTCTTCATTCCCCCCTTGCGAAGATCCTGGGTCGAGGCGCGCTGTTCCTGATGATCGCCGCGACCGCGACGGGCTGCGGCGGCTGTGGCGACGCGTCGCTCCAGTGCGACCCCGATGGCGACAACTGTTTCCTCTGCGACGGCTACGGGTGTCGCCCCGTGGAGCCGGACATCGACACCAGCAGCGGCGGTCGGGGCGGCGCGGGTCCTGCAGACCCGGGTCAGGGCGGCGCGGGCCAGGGGGGCGCGGGCGGCGCGGGCGGCGCGGAGACCGACTGCGACGCGGAGCTCACGACGTGTCCCTGCGAGGGCGACGGCGCGTGCGAGGACGGCACGCGGTGCGTCGACGGGCTCTGCATCGCGGCGTGCGAGTTCAGCTACGAGTGCGGCGACGGCAGGGTGTGCGTGAACGGCGAGTGCGCCGATGGCTGCTCCAACGCCGCGCCCTGCGCGGAGCCCGGCACGCGCTGCGACCGCGGGGTCTGCGTCCCCGACCCCGCGAACCCCGCGTGCAGCGACGCGGCCCCGTGCGAGGGCGGCGCGGTCTGCGTCGACGGCGCCTGCACCACCGGCTGCGCGACGCACGCGGACTGCGCGCCCGGCGAGGTGTGCAACGCGGCCACCGGCGCGTGCATGGATGACCCCTCTCCTCAGCCCGGCTGCGGCGCCAAGGCCTGCGCGGCGCAGGGCCAGGAGTGCATGGATGACGGCTACTGCCACTACCCGTGCGAGAACACGCGGGCCTGCCAGCTCATCGACAGCCGCTTCGTCGGCTGCGACGACGGGTTCTGCAAGACGCGGGAGGAGGTCGCGCCGGAGTGCTCGCTCGACGAGCCTTGCCCCGATGGCGAGAGCTGCATCTCGGGCAAGTGCCTCTGATCCGCCGCACACCTTGACCGTCCGTCACGCGGCAGGTAATCGGCTCCAATGGTCGCCCGCTCTCCTGTTCATCGGTCCGCGCATCGGTCCGCGCCGCTCCTCGCCCGGATCGCCCGCGCCGCCGCCGTGTCGCTCGCCCTCGCCGCGCCGAGCGTCGCCGCCGCCGAGACCCGGATCGCCGTCGTCGACGTGCAGCACGCCGTCATGCAGACGGAGGACGGCATCCGGGCGCAGGCCACGCTGAAGAAGCTCTTCGACCGGCGGCAGCAGGAGCTCGACGCGAAGCAGACCGAGCTCCAGCGGGCGCGCGAGGACATCGAGAAGCAGTCGCGCGTGCTCTCGCGCGAGTCGCTCCAGAAGCGGATGGAGGACTGGCAGCGCCAGATGGTCGAGCTCCAGACCGTGTTCGTCGACTACAACAAGGAGCTCCAGAAGAAGCAGGGCGAGCTCACCGGGCCCATCCTCAAGAAGATGATGCTCATCGTCGGCAGGATCGCGAAGAAGTCGAGCTACGAGATCATCTTCGACAAGCAAGCGGCCCCGTACGTCCGCGCCGATCTCGACCTGACGGAGCAGGTCATCCAGCTCTACAACACCGGCGGCGGCGAGGACGACGCCGGCGGCGACAAGGCAGAGAAGAAGGACGACGCGAAGTAGCGCGCCGCCCGCGCGCTCCACACCGCGGAAAGGAGCCGGCCTTGCCTGACCGAACCCAAGCGCCCGTCACGCTCGACATCCATCAGATCCTGTCGATCCTGCCGCACCGTTACCCCCTCGTGATGGTCGACCGGGTGACGGAGATCACCGCCAACAAGTGCATCCGCGGCTACAAGTGCGTCGCTTACAACGAGCCCTGGTTCCAGGGGCACTTCCCCCAGCGGCCGATCATGCCCGGGGTGCTGATCCTCGAGTCGCTCACGCAGCTCGGCGGCATCCTCGCCTACGCGTCGGATCCGTTCGACGCGACGTCGAACCTCATGTTCTTCCTTGGCATCGACAAGGCGAAGTTCCGCCACACCGTGACGCCCGGCGACCGGCTCGATCTCTACGCCGAGGTGCTGCACCACCGCTCGAACGTCTGGAAGCTGCGCGGCGAGGCGAGCGTCGACGGGACGCTCTGCGCCGAGGGAGAGATGCTCGCTTCCATCGTCGATCGCGAGCCCTGACCGAGGAGGGAGATCTCGTCATGAGGCCCAGTCCATCGCCGTCGTTCGCCCGTGTCCTCGCGGCCCTCTGCGCCTCGCTCGCCCTCTCGCTCGCGGGCGGCTGCGGCGGCGCCGCGCCCCTCGCGCCCCCGGCGCCCGAGACGGGCGGCGGCCTGATCGGCTCGGCGGCGCCCGAGCTCGCTGCCGAGGTCGTGAGCGGCGAGGGGCCCTCCACGCTCAAGGACGCGCGCGGCAAGGTGGTGATCGTCGATTTCTGGGCGACCTACTGCCGCCCCTGCAGGAGGTCGTTCCCCAAGTACCAGGCGCTCCTCGACCGCTTCGGCGGCGATCTCGCCGTGCTCGCCGTCTCCCTCGATGCGCCCGAGGACGTCTCGACGGAGCAGCTCACGGCGTTCGCGGACGAGGCGGGGGTCAGGTTCAAGATCCTCTGGGACAAGGACCAGAGCGCGGAGAAGGCGTACAAGCCGCGGAGGATGCCGACCGCGTTCGTCGTCGATCGGGGCGGCGTCGTGCGCCATATCCACGCGGGCTACGAGGACGGCGAGGAGGACAAGATCTCCCGGGAGATCGAGGCGCTCCTCGGCCCGGGGGCCGCTCCGCCGCCCGCCGACGGCGGCCGCCAATCCCCTTGAGGCTCCCGAGGAGGCGACGCCCGTCTTGACGACCCCCACCCTGATCCGACGCGTCTCGGTCGAGGCGCTCGACATCCCGCTGCACGAGCCGTTCGGCATCGCCGGCGGCGCGCAGGAGCGCGCGGCGAACCTCCTCGTCACCGTGGAGCTCGCCGACGGGACGCTCGGCTTCGGCGAGGCGGCGCCGCTGCCCGCCTTCAACGGCGAGACGCAGGACGGGTCGCGCGCGGCCGCCCTCTCCCTGCGCGAGGCCGTGGTGGGCTCGGACGCGCGCGCGTGGCGCGCCGTCGCGCGCGCGCTCCGCACGGCGGCCGGGGGCGGCGCGGGCGCGGCGCGCTGCGCGATCGAGACCGCGATCCTCGACGCGCTGACGAAGCGCGCCGGCATGCCGCTCTGGGCCTTCTTCGGCGGCTCCGGGACGGCGCTCACGACCGACATCACCATCACCACCGGCTCGCCGGAGCGCGCGGAGGAGGCCGCGCGGCGCGCCTCGGGCATGGGCTTCCGCACGCTCAAGGTGAAGGTCGGCGGCCGCCTCGCCGCGTCGGACCCGGCGCGCATCGAGGCGATCCGCGCGGCCGCGCCCGGGGCGTCGCTGATCCTCGACGGCAACGGCGGGCTCACGGCGGGCGAGGCGCTCGCGCTCGTCGCGCACGCGCGCCGGCTCGGCGCGGACGTCGCGCTGCTGGAGCAGCCAGTGCCTCGGGACGACTGGGACGGCATGAAGGAGGTCACGCGGCGCGCCGGCGTCGACGTGGCCGCCGACGAGAGCGCCGCCTCCGCGGAGGACGTCCTCCGCGTCGCGGCCGAGCGCGCGGCGACCGTTGTCAACATCAAGCTGATGAAGGGCGGCATCGCCGAGGCGCTCGACATCGCGGCGGTCGCCCGCGCCGCGGGGCTCGGGCTCATGATCGGCGGGATGGTCGAGTCGGTGCTCGCGATGACGGCGTCGGCGTGCCTCGCCGCCGGCCTCGGCGGGTTCTCGTTCGTCGATCTCGACACGCCCATGTTCCTCGCCGAGAACCCGTTCGACGGCGGCTTCGTCCAGCGAGGCCCGGCGCTCTCCCTCGAGGGGATCCGCGCCGGCCACGGCGTCACCCCGGAGCGCCGCGATCCAGGGGCGGGCTAGCGATCGCGTCGCCGACGGCGCCGATCCACGCCGGCACGCCCAGCTGATCGAACGGGCCTCGCAGGTCGTCGGGCAGCGGCGCGGCGAGGCGCAGCGGCGCGCCCGTCTCGGGGTGGGCGACGGCGAGCTCGGCCGCGTGGAGCGCGAGGCGGTGCAGCGCATAGCGCTCGCGGAACAGGCGGTTGTGCTCGCCCTTGCCGTAGTTCACGTCGCCGATGATCGGGTGGCTGATGTGCTTGAGGTGCCTCCGCACCTGGTGCAGCCGGCCCGTGCGCGGGCGCGCCTCGACGACGGCGTAGCGCTCGAGCGCGTGGAGGCGCTCGAAGTCGGTGACGGCCGGGACGCGCGGGCCCCCCTCGCGCCGCGGGATCGGGTGATCGATGCACCCGCGCTCGGGGGGAACGCCGCGGACGAGCGCCAGGTAGCGCTTCCGCGCGAGGCCCTGCTCGAACTGCGCGCCGAGCAGCGCCGCGGCGGCGGGGTCGAGCGCGACCAGCAGCACGCCGCTCGTGGCCCGGTCGAGGCGGTGGACCGGGTAGACCTTCCGGCCCAGCGCGCGCTCGGCGAGGTCGACGAACACGACCGGCGCGCTGCCCCAGCCGCGGTGCACGAGCAGCCCGGACGGCTTCGCGAAGGCCGCGACGCGATCGTCCAGGTGGAGCAGGGAGAGCTGCATCGCGGCCCCGCTCATCCGGTCCCGAGCGCGAGGTACCGCGCGAGCCGCTGGTAGAGGGCGGCCGCGAGCTCCGCGTCGTGCTCGCAGACCTCGGCGAAATCGTCCTTGCGGATCCGGATGAGCCGCGTGCGCGCCGCGGCCACGGGCAGATCGCCCTTGCGCCGCGCGCCCACGAGCGACTCGGGGAAGAGCAGCCCGGAGGACCCGACGCGCCGCCCGTCCGGCAGGTTCACGGCGCCGTCGAGCACCAGGTAAGCGACCAGATCGCTGGCGACGTCGCGCGGGATCCGATCCCCCGCGCAGAGCTCCACCTCCACGCCGGCCGCGAGCGCCCCGAGCACCGCCGCTGGGCTCATGCCGGCGAGGAGCGGGCACGCGGAGAGCACCGACAGATCACGCGAGGACGGGCCGGCGTCGTCCGCGCGCTTCACGAAGCGCTCCTTGATGTCGATGACGATCACGCTCGCGTTGTCGTGGCCCCCCCGCTCGCGCGCGTGGCCGAGGAGGCCGGCGGCGACCTCCTCGGGCCCGCCCTTCGAGCAGAAGCGGGAGAGCGACGCCTCGCTGTCGACCGCGTTGTGCACCCCGTCGGTGCAGAGGATGATGCGGTCGCCGCGCGAGAGATCGACGAACACGGTGTCGACGGCGACGGTGCCCGCGAGCCCGATCGCGTTCACGAGCGGGTTCCGTTGCGGCTTCCTGGCCGGGGTCGGGTTGCCGGCCGCGCGGAGCGTATCGTAGAGGGCGTGGTCCTGGGTGAGCTGGACGGTGGTCGTCGGGCGAACCAGGTACGCGCGGCTGTCGCCCGCGTGGGCGAAGAACGCGCGGCTGTGCGCGAGCAAGACGAAATCGAGCGTCGTGCCCATCCCCTGGTAACTCGGCTCCGTGCGGCGCGCCTCCAGGATGGCCGCGTGCGCGGCCTCGCCCACGCGCCGGAGCAGCGCGAACACCTCGCGCCGCGCCTCGATGTTCGGGTCGGCCACGTACGCGTCGAGGATGTCGGCGGCGGGCGGACGGAGCACCTCGGCGCGCACCGTGTCGACGGCGATCTGAGCGGCGACCTCGCCCGCGGCGTGGCCGCCCATCCCGTCGGCGATGCCGAAGAGGGCGAGCTCGGGGCAACAGAGGATCCGGTCCTCATTGCTCGGGCGGACGAGGCCGACATCGGTCGATGCGGCGAACTCGATGCGATAGTCGAAGCGTGGGAGGATCCGGGACACCGCGACCAGGATAGACACCGTGCGGGCGGCGTCAAAATGGCGCGGCTGTCGACGACCGCGCGACGGCCCCGCGCCCGCTCGCCTGCGTCCGCCGGCGCTCGCCCCTGCCCCCCGCCGCGGGCCCGCCACGTCGCCGCCCCGCTGCCCCCCTCGCGCGGCGGCGCGCAGCGCGTCCGCGCCCTGGCCCGCCGACGCGGGCCGGCGCGCCCTGCGGGCCGCGGGGAGGCCGTGCCTCCGGCGGACACACCAGCGTGCAACGCGCACGGATCCACGGTTGGCCCGACTCTCGCGTCTTCGGGGAGCATGCAACTCATCGAGGTGGACGTCGGGCGCTTTCGGCTCGAATTGGGCGGAGGGCTCGGGCTGGAGGTCATCGTCCTGTTCAGCCGCTCGGTGGCCTTCTGGCGCTGGGGTGGCGAGCTCGTTGCGGAGGTCAGCGTCGGCGTGAGCTGAGCCGGACAGCCGTCGTCTCGACCTGAGCCCCGCCGGCCACAGCAGATTCGGGGCGCGCAGCGAAAGAGCCCCAGACGAAAAATTCCGGTAGGATTCGGCTCGACCGCATGAGGCCTCGCCGCTGTCTGACATCCACCACGCTCGCTCCTGCCGCGGCTCTGCCGGAGGCCTGCGCAGCGACTCCGCCGTTCACGCTCGCGCTCGGCGGTCCGACGCGGACTGCGGGGCGCGCGACCTCGCGCCGCTCGTGGAGCGCGCGATGACGGTAGAACCGCGGATCGACGTCGCCACGATGCGGCGCGCCCTGTCCACCGCCGAGGCGGTGATGGCGCTGAACCCTCCCGAGTCGCCGATGAGCGAGGGGTACCGGCTGTTCCGGGTGTCAGGCGGTGACGTCGCGTGGCTGGACCTGCCCGCGAACAGCGGCGCGTATGCCGTCTTCGGTTCGCACCCGCGCTGCGACATGAAGTTCGCGTCGGGCGACGACGTCTGCGTGCGCCACCTGGTCGCCACCTGCTGCAACCTCCCCGACGGCGCCTTCGGCCTGCGGCTCATGGATCTGCAGACCTCGATCCCCTTCTTCGTGGACGACGACGTGCCGCGGCGATCGATCGTCGTCAGCGGCCCGCTGCTCGTGCGCATCGGCAAGCACGTGGTCGGCGGGCTCCCGGTCGGGCCGCGCGCCTCGTCGAGGGCGCTGGAGGTGAGCTCGTGCGGGATGAGCGAGCCGCCGCGCGGGATCGAGAGCATCGCGGGCAAGGCCGTCAGCGAGGGCGCCGCGCCGCCGGCGGCGACCGAGGGCATCACGACCAGCCACCGCTTCGCCCGCGGAGAGATCTCCCACATCACGTCGGTGCGCCCCGTCTCGCACATCGAGGAGATGGTGGCCCCGCGCGCGAAGAGCGGGTACGTGCGGCTCACGCTGCAATCGAGCGAGCGCAGCGCCGCGGTCGAGCTGCCCCAGCAAGCGCTCGACGACGGCGTGCTCCTCGGGCGCGCCGACAACTGCCTGGACCGCGGCCTGCGCGCCGTCCTGAGCACGCACATCTCGCGGACCCACCTGCTGCTCCTGCGGGACGGCACGGAGATCATGGCCCTCGATCTCTGCTCGACGAACGGGACGAGGTTCGCGGGCCAGAAGGTCCGCCGCGTGATGGTGCCCGCCGAGGGCCTCGCGCTCACGCTCGGCCCCGAGCTCACGCTGATCTGGCACCCGCAGATCTGACACGCTGGCCGCGCCTCGCGGCCGCTGGCGCGCCTCGCGGCCGCTGGCGCGCCCTCGCGGCGCGCTATGCGCTACGCCAGCAGCTGGCGCGCTATGCGCTACGCCAGCAGCTGGCGCGCGATGACGAGGCGCTGGATCTGGCTCGTGCCCTCGTAGATCTGGAGGACCTTCGCGTCGCGCATCATCTTCTCGACGGGGTACTCCTTCACATAGCCGTTGCCGCCGAACACCTGCACGGCGTCCACGGCCGTCTGCATGGCGCTGTCGGCGCCGTAGGCCTTCGCGAAGCTCGACACGATCGGGTCGCGCACCCCGTGATCGAGGTTCCACGCGGCCTTCTGGTAGAGCAGGCGCGTGCCCTCGACGCGGATCGCCATCTCCGCGAGCATCCACTGGATGAGCTGGTGGCTGCCGATCGGCTGGCCGAAGGTCTTGCGCTCCTTGGCGTAGGCCACGCACTCGTCGACGCAGCGCCGCATCAGGCCGGTCGCGGCCGCGCCGATGTCCGGGCGGGTCTGGTTGAAGGTCTCCATGGCGAGCTTGAAGCCCTGCCCCTCGGGCGCGAGCAGGTTCGCCTTCGGCACCTTCACATCGTCGAGGAACACCTGGGCGGTGTCGCTCGCGCGCTGGCCGAGCTTGTCCTCCTTCTTGCCGACGCGCACGCCGGGCGTGTCGCGGTCGACGATGAACGCCGCGATCCCCTTGTGCCGCAGCTCCGGGTTCGACGTCGCGAAGATCACGTAGTAGCGCGCGTAGCTCGCGTTCGTGATCCAGCACTTCTGCCCGTTCAGCACGTAGTCGTCCCCGTGCTTCGTGAAGCGGGTCTTGAGGCCCGCGACGTCGCTGCCCGCGTCCGGCTCGCTCGTGCAGTAGCTCGCCATGATCGGCTCGGCGGTGAGCATGCCGAGGTACTTCTTCTTCTGCTCCTCGCTGCCGGCGAGCTTGATGGGGGTGAGCGCGAGGCCGTTCGCGAGGAAGCTCGTCTGGATCCCGGTACACCCGTACGAGAGCTCCTCGGCGAGGAGGGCGTTCTCGAGCTCGCCCATCCCCGGGCCGCCGTACTCGGCCGGGCAGGTCGGGTTGACGAGCCCGATGTTCCAGCCCTCCACGAAGACATCCATCGGGAAGTACGATTTCTGATCGCACTCGGCCGCGATCGGGAGGATGCGCTCCTTCGTGAAGCGACGCGCCGTATCGATGAGAGCCTTGTGCTCTTCGCTCACAGAGAAATCGACCACCTTGTGACCTCCGGCTCGTGGGGCGGGGACGGCGCTCACCGAGCCCGCCAGCTACGCGGGACGAGGGGCCTGCGCCCCCGTCACTGCTTCATTCTGCGCTTACGTCGCTCTAGCTCGGCCCGCACGGCGCGGCTGCCCAGGATGTAGCCGACGATCAGCCCGAGCATCAGCACCACGGGGATGTAGAGCGCGTGCTGCGGGGTCATCTCCCCCAGGTTCGGCATCAGCTCGCCCCCTGGCCTGCTCCAGACCGCGCCTTCTGCACGGCGGCCTCCAGCGCGTCGATGCGCCGGTCGATCTGCTTCTGCCGGCGCCAGGAGAGGAAGACCAGCGCGAAGAGGATGAGCCAGATCGCGGCGTACGCCTCGACCAGCAGCTTCTCTCCGCTCTGCATGTCGTTCCCCCCCTGGACGGGGCGGAACGCCTGCGACCGGTCGTCCGACGTGGTGCTCGTCGGCTGCTGCAACGCCGCATGGGAGAACAAGGAATGATGGGAATTCACGTTGTCAGTCCTCTCCGATGCCGGCTTCGAGGGCCTCTTGCTCGATCTCCGCGAGCCGCGACGACGCGAGATCGACGCGGTAGCGCGCCCACACGAGCGCGAGGGTGAGCAGGGTGAACGAGAGGAAGCCGAAGCCGAGCGCCATCTTCATGTCGGGGTGCCCGAGGCCGCCGCCTTTGCCCGTGATGACCGTGGGGTGGTTACCGCCCCACATCTTCACCGAATAATGGATGATCGGCAGGTTGGCCGCGCCGAGGACGCCCAGGGCCGCCGCGAACTTGCGCTCGGCGTCGCTGTCGCCGGTGAAGGCGCGGAGCACGACGTAAGCGATGTAGATAAGCACGCTGAGCAGCGACGTCGTGAGGCGCGGATCCCACGTCCAGTACACGCCCCACGCCTTGGCGGCCCACAGCGGGCCGGTGACGAGGACGATCAGCCCCATCGCCACGGCGACCTCGGCGCCGGCCTTTGCCAGCGAATCCCAGCGCTGGGTGCCGCGCGCGAGGTAGCCGGCGGAGCCGATGAAGCAGACGGTCGCGCCGATGTACATCGCGTACCCGGCGGGGGCGTGGAAGTAGAAGATCTTCTGCACGATCCCCATCGTGGCCTCGGTCGGCACGACGTACGCCACGAAGTGGAGAGTGCCGATGATGGCGAGGGCCGACGCCGCGAGCAGGACGTAAAACGCGATGCTGGCGCCCGCGGAGGCCCCGCTCGCCGCGCGCCGCGCCGCATCACCGCTCGCTGCCAAAGCCACCTTGTGCGGCGCCTGCTCGACGTTGACGTTGGCTCCCATGCTGTCCGCGCACCGTACTGCCAAGGACGGTCGCGTTCAAGCCGGGGTGACGTGGAGCCGAGCGACGCAGCGCGTGCCTCAGCGCGGCCGCCCCCCTCGCTCAGGTGCCGTCCGGCGCGATGGCGTCCCAGCCGGTCGCCTTCGCGAGCCGCGACATCGCCATGTCGAGATCCATCGTCGCGTTCAGCTGGTTAAATCGGTTCGTGGCATATGCCTTGGCTGGATCGATGAGATCCTTGTCCGTCATGGTCCCGACGTCGATTCCTTGCTGCACCATCACGAGCCAGCGCTTCCCGTACTTGGTCGCCTTGCTGTAGGCGTCGAGCCGCTTCTGGGCCTCCACGACCTCGGCATAGGCGGTCTCGACCTCGGTCGCGACCCCGCCCATGGCGAAGCGCTGCGTCGCCGCCATCTCCTCGAGCTGCGCCTCGGCGGCGCGGATGCGCGCCGCTTGCGGCAAGAGGTCGAGCTTCCACTGCAGCGCGAGCGCCGCGCTGTAGTGGAAGAAGTTGCCGGGGTCGTTGGTGAACGGGTTCAGCTGATCCGCGACCTCCGGGGCGGCGCTCACCCCGACCTGCACGGCGATGCCGATGTCGGGGAACAGCTGCGCGCGCGCGAGCCGCACCTGCGCGGACCTCGCGTCGAAGCCCGCGCGCGCCTGCGCGAGCTCCGGTCGGTACAGGCGCGCCGCGGTCAGGTAACGGGTGACGTGGCCGAGCCGGTGCTTCGGCGGGCGGATCGGGAGGTCGGGGATGTCGAGATCCGCGACGCCCGTGTAGAAGCGCAGCCCCGCCAGCGCGACCGAGATGTATTTGTCGGCCTCGGCCCCGCGCGCCTCGAGCTCGGCCCCGAAGGTCTGCAGCTTGAGCAGCTCGATGGGATCGCCCTCCTCGCGCTCGACCTGCTCCTCCAGGCGCCGGAGCGCCTTGTCCATCTCGGCCCTCACGTCCACGAGCAGGCTGCGCGAGTCGCGCGCCAGCTGGAGGCCGAAGTAGGCCTTGCGGACGTCGAGCCGCACCGCGTCCCGCTCCTTCTCGACGCTCGCCTGGTTCACCCGGACGTTCGCCTCGGCGGCGTCCCAGAGGTTCGTGATCTTCCCGAACGTCCAGAGCGGGATGACGCCGTCGATGTTCACGCGCCAGCCGACCCCGAGGCTCGAGGTGAGCGAGACGTCGGTGTTCGGGCTGAAGACGTTGTTCCCGCGGACGGTCGGCGCGAGCGCGACGCCGCCTGTCAGCTTGAACTGCGAGAACGGGGCGAACCGGGCCTCGTCGAGCTGCGCGCGGACCTGGTCGAGCTTCGCGCGGGCGACGGCGACGTTCGGGTGATTGCGGTCGGCGAGCGCGAGGACGCCCGGGAGATCGTGGACCACCGCCGCCCGCCGCCCGGGAGCCCCGCCGGCGTCGGCGGCGGCAGCAGAAAGCGGCGCCAGCCGGACCGCGAGGGAAACGGCGGCGGCAGCAAGGGCAGCTCGTGCAGCGCGTCGGGCCATTTTCGGCGCAACGTAGCACGAGCCGGCCGCGCGCTTCTGCGACGTGCGCGCGCGACGTGCGCGCGCGACGTGTGCCGAGGTGTCCGCGCGTCAGCCCGCGCCGCCCTTGCCCGGCGCCGCCCCGTCGGTCTCCCCCTGCGCGGCCTCGTCTCCGCGCGAGGCGACCTTTTTCTTCAGCCTCCGGAAGTTCGAGCGATCCATCCCCGCCTGCCGCGCCGCCTCGCTGAGGTTGTTGCCCGTGCGCTCCAGCAGGCGCCCGACGTAGATCTGATCGAACGCATCGACGGCGCGCTCCTTGGCCTCCGCGTAGGGGAGATCGCAGAGCTCGGCCGGCAGGACGAGCGCGTCCCTCGGAGGGCGAAGCGACGGCCCGGAGCGCCCCGACACCGAGGGCGGCAGATCCGCGGGCAGGATCGCCTCGCCGCGCGCCGAGATCACGGCGTGCTCGATGGCGCTCTCGAGCTCGCGCGCGTTGCCCGGCCACGCGTGCTCGCGGAGCAGGCGCGCCGCCTCGGGGCCGATCCGCTTGACGTCGCGCCCGTGCCTGCGCGCGCACCGGTTCAGGAAGTGGCTCGCGAGCAGCGCGACGTCCTCCCTGCGCCGCCGGAGCGGCGGCAGCTCGACGACGATGACGCCGAGGCGGTACGCGAGATCCTCCCGGAGCTGGCCGGAAGAGGCGAGCTCGCGGAGGCCTTCGCACGTCGACGCGATCACGCGCACGTCCACGCGGCGCGGCTCGCCCCCCGCCCTCGCGATCTCGCCGTGCGTGAGGACCCGGAGCAGCCTGGCCTGGGCCGCGAGCGGCAGCGCCGAGACCTCGTCGAGGAAGAGCGTGCCCTTGTCCGCCGCCTCGATCAGGCCCCCGCGGGCGCGGCCGTCCAGCGAGGCGTCGCCGCCTTCGCCGAAGAGCTCGTCCTCGGCCCGCGACGGCGGCAGCGCGCTGCAGTCGACGGCGACGAACGGCCGCGCGGCGCGCGGGCCGCGCCGGTGGACGGCGCGCGCGACGAGCTCCTTGCCCGTCCCGCGCTCGCCCACCAGCAGGAGGGGCGCGGCGACGGCCGCCACGCCGAGCGCCTTCCTGTAGGCGTCCTGCATCGCGGCGGAGCTCGTGATCACCTCGCCGAGCTGCTCGTGCTCGTCGACCCGCTCCTCGAGGGCCCGCGCGCGGCGCTCGAGCCGACGGCGCTCGATCGCGCGCTCGATCGTGATCGCGACCGCGGCCTCCGCGTCGACGGGCTTCGTCACGAACCCGTACGCGCCGGCGCGAACGGCCGCGATCGCGGCGTCGAGGTCGGCGTGGCCGGCCATCACCACGACCTCGACGTCGGGGTACGCGGCCCTGATCCGATCGAGCACCTCGGCGCCGCTCATGCGCGGCATGGCGAGGTCGAGCAGCACCGCCTCGACGCGGGTCGTCGCGAGCAGCCCGAGCGCCGCGGGGCCGTCCTCGGCGGTGAGGACGTCGAAATCGCGCACGAGCGCGCGCGCCAGGCCGCGGCGCAGGGCGGGCTCGTCGTCGACGAGGAGGATACGGGCGCGATCTGCGGCGTTCACGAGGCGGAGCGGCGAGCGGGGCTAGAGCGGCTTGCGTGACGGGAAGGGCGGGAGGTCGGTGCCCCGGCGCGTCTGCGGCTCCCTCGGCTCCTCCGTGGCCACGTGCGTCGCGGCGAAGGCCGGATCGCTCGAGCGCCGGAGCTTCCCTGGCGGGGGTGAGGACTGCGGCTCGCCGCTCGCCGTCGGCGTGTAGATGTGGCCGTGCTGCTGGAAGACGCAGATCCGGTTGCCGCCCTCGCGCTTCGCCTGGTTGAGCGCGCTCTCCGCGGCGCGGATCAGCGCGTCCTTGGAGCGGACGTCGCGCGAGGGGTAGAGCGAGACGCCGATCGAGACGCTGCACGGCCTCGCCTCTCCGCCGAACTCGACCGGATTGCCGGAGGCCTCGCGCCAGATCCGCTCGGCCACCGTCAGCGACCCGGCGAAGTGGGTGCTCGGCAGGACGATGAGGAACTCCTCGCCGCCGTAGCGCGCGACCACGTCCACCTCCCGGACGGAGCGGCGGATCCCGTCGGCCACGCGCCGGATCACGGCGTCGCCGAGCGTGCGCCCCCCGGTCTCGTTCATCGCCTTCAGCCGATCGATGTCGACGAGCACGCAGGCGAACGGCTCGTGGTAGCGCTCCGCGCGCTTGAACTCCTCGTTGAGGCGCGTGAAGAGGTAACGGTAGTTGTAGAGCCCCGTCATCTCGTCGTGGATGGAGAGCTGCTCCAGGTAGGCGCGCTGCGCCGCGACCTGGTCGTGCAGCCGCTTGATCCGGAGCATCGCCCCGACCCGCGCGAGGAGCTCCTCCTCCTCGAACGGCTTGCAGACGTAGTCGTCGGCGCCGATCTTGAGCCCCTCGACCCGGTTCGCCGTGTCGCTCTTCACGGTGACCAGCACGACGGGGAGGAACGACTCCGAGGTCATGCTCTTGAGCAGCCTGCACGCCTCGAGGCCGGTGAGCCGGGGCATCACGATGTCGAGGAGCACGAGATCGACCCCTCCCCGCCCGATCAGCTCGATCGCCTCCTGGCCGTCGTCGACCGCCTCGACCTGGAAGCCCGCCTTCTGAAGGATGCTCGCCAGCATCTGGCGCGCGAGGCGGTCGTCGTCCGCGACGACGATCCTGGCCGGTCGACCGCTCGGGAGCTCGATCGGCGCGGAGAGCGGAGCGCTTCGGAGTTCGTCGCTGTTCGGCACCGGCACATCCTCCCTTCAGCCGGGGCCGGGCGCAACGAGATCGCGCTGCGGTGGACGCCGCCTCGCCGCCGGTCGCGCGCGGTCGCGCTGACGATCGCAGGAGTTGCTTGGGCAGGTTGCCCGTGCATCGCCGATCTCGCGCGGGCTGCCGTCGCGCTGGTTTCGCGGTAAGGACCCGGCATGACTCAGGCGCGGTTCTGGAAGCTCGCGGCGCTCGCGCTGGCCTTCACGCTCGGCGTGATCCTGTGGGGCGCGTTCGTGCGCGCGACCGGCTCGGGGGCCGGCTGCGGCAGCCACTGGCCGACGTGCAACGGCGACGTCATCCCGCGCTCTCCGAGCGCGGCGACCTTCATCGAGTTCACGCACCGCGCCACCTCGGGCATCGCGTTCCTGCTCGTCGCGCTGCAGCTCGTCTGGGCCTTCGTCGCTTATCCGTCGGGCCACCCGGTGCGCGGCGGCGCGGCCGCGTCGATGCTGTTCATGATCACCGAGGCGGCGGTCGGCGCCGGGATCGTCCTGCTCGAGTACGTCGCGCACGACGCGTCGGCGGCGCGCGCGCTCTGGATGGCCGTGCACCTCATCAACACGTTCCTGCTGGTGGGCGCCATGACCTGCACCCTCTACTGGGCGCGCGGGGGCCGGCGCGTGCGCTTGCGCGGCCAGGGGGTGACGGGCGCGCTGCTCGGCGCCGGGCTCGCAGGCGTCCTCGCGGTGGGTGTGACCGGGGCCATCGCCGCGCTCGGGGACACGCTCTTCGCCGCGGGCTCGCTCCGCGAGGGGCTGGCGCAGGATTTCTCGCCCACGGCGCATTTCCTGCTGCAGCTGCGCGTGCTGCACCCGACCGTGGCGGCGGCCGTGGGCGTCTACCTCCTCTTCGCCCGCGGCGCCGTCGCTGCCCGGCGCCCCTCGCCCGAGGTCGCGCGGCTCTCGGCCGCGACCGGAGCGCTCGTGCTGCTGCAGATCGGCGCGGGGCTCCTCAACCTCTTGTTGCTCGCGCCGGTGTGGATGCAGCTCGTCCACCTGCTGCTCGCCGATCTCCTGTGGATGGTCCTCGTCACGTTCGCCGCGGCGGCGATGGGCGAGCCGGCCTCGGCGGCGGACGCGGGCCCGCCAGGGGAGAAGGCCCGGCGGGAGGCCGTCGCCATCTAGTCCCCCTCTGGCGGTGAGCTCGGCCTCGGCCCGGACCCCGGCCGCGGCCAGCCGGAACGCTAGAGATCCGAGCTCTCGTCGCTCCCGGGCTCCTGCGAGATCGTGCGGCGCTCCGAGCGCTTGCGCGCTCCCTCGGCCGGCGCCGCGGCGCGCTGCTCGGGGACGGACGGGGGGAAGTCGACCTGGAGCACCATCCCTTGATCGGTCTCGAGCACGCGGTAGGCCGCGTCGGTCTGGGTGCGCAGGTCGATCACCATGTCGAGATCGTTGCCCTGGCCGACGAGCTGCACCTGGGCCACAGGGGTCGCGAAGAACGACGTCACGAGCGGGAAGCGGTTCGTCTGGATCGCCCCTGCGCCCTTCAGCCGGTAAACGAGGCGCCCGGCGGCCTTCGACTCGGCGACGTCGACCTTGCCGCCGTGGATCTGCACGAACACGCGCGAGCCGCCGGCCGGGAGCATGCGGAAGCCGGGGAAGGTGGCGACCGGCCGCCCGGCGAGGCTCGCCTGCGCGTCTTTCTTGGGCTTGCGCGCGCGCCCGGGGCGCTTCGGCGCGCCGGCGCTGCCGCCGCGCGGCTTGTTGACCGCCGGCTTCTGCGGGGCGGCGGCCTTCTCCGGCGCCGCGGCGGCCTTCGGGGCCGGCTGGGCGGTGGCGCCCTGCCCGAGGGCGAGCGACGAGGCGAGGCCGAGGGCGAGCAGAAGGCTCAGCGAGAGGTGCCTGGAAGGTCGCATCCTAGCAGTACAGCACGACCGCCTGGCCCGGCAAAGGCGGCAGCACGTTAAGCTCCGCGTGTGCCGGCCCGCGCTCCACGCTTCTCGCACGTCATCGGGGTCGACGACGCGCCGTTCGCCCGCGACCACCGCGGCGACGTGCAGGTCGTCGGGACCGTCTTTTCGGGGCTGCGCCTCGAGGGCGTCCTCTCCACCCGCGTGAGGCGCGACGGGCGGAACGCCACGGCCGCGATCGCCGCGATGGTCCGCGGCTCCCGCTTCTACGCCCAGGCGCAGGTGGTCATGCTCCAGGGCATCGCGGTGGCGGGCTTCAACGTCGTCGATCTCGCGGCGCTGCACGAAGCCCTCGCCCTGCCGGTCGTGGTGGTGGCGCGGCGCCTCCCGGACCTCGACGCGATCCGCGACGCGCTGCTCTCGCGCGTCCGGGGAGGGCGCCGCAAGTGGGCGCTCATCGAGCGCGCCGGCCCGATGGAGCCCGTCGCGAGCGTGTACGTGCAGCGCGCCGGGATCTCGCTGGACGACGCGAGCGCGCTGATCGCGCGGCTCTCGGTGAACGGCCACCTCCCCGAGCCCCTGCGCGCCGCGCACCTCATCGCCGGCGGCCTGACCACCGGCGAGAGCCGCGGGCGCGCGTAACGGTACGGTGACGAGGCGCTGACGAGCCGCCGGCGAGCCGCGACGGCTCGTGCGCGTCAGAGCGCCTGCCGGCGCGAAGCGCTGGCGGCGCCCGCCTTCTCGGCCTTCTTCCCGCGGCCTGTCACCTTGGAGTAGATGACGTCGAGGTTGGCGTTGATGTCGAGATAGAACTGGGCGTCAGGGCTATAGAAGAAGCTCCTGCGCTGGCCGTCCTCCCCGAGCTGCGCCGTTGTGTTGTTGTAGCCGAGCGTGAGGTCGACGACCTCGTAGACCGGGTAGCTCACGTTGATGTCGAACGCCGTGTTCGGGAGGTAGGTGGTCCCGTCGAAGGTATACGGGGCGCAGCCGGTGCTGATCTTGAGGCATCCCTCTCCGAGCTCGGGCTTGAACCGGCTGAGCAGCCCGAAGCTCGTCCCCAGCGAGAGGTCCTTGTAGAGCGGCACGTCGAGATCGAGGCTCGTGGTCAGGCGATTGAGGACCTGGGCATACCCGCTCAGCTGTTCGTCGAGCTCGCTCTCACCGCTCGGGTTCTGCCGGAGTCGTCGGAGGTCCGGGTTCACCCGCATGATCGATCTGGAGAACAGGTGGGCATACGTCACGCCGAGCGTCGCCGTCACATGGTTGAGCCCGTCGGCCTTCGAACCGAGCAGCTTGATCTTCTGGCTCACCTGCGGGCCGACCGACACGGTGAAGTAGTCGCCCGAGTTCCAGCTCTGCGGCGAGGTCGGCAGGGTCACGCGCAGCCGCATGGCGGCGTCCGTCTTGTACTCGCCTTTGTTCGCGCCGCCGCTCTCCCAGAGCGCGCGGCTGTACCGGGCGCCGAGCGTCGTGTCCTTGAGCTGCGGCTCCCGGTACGTGGCGGTGGTGTCGCTGTTCGTGAGCTCGACGAGCCAGCCGATCTCGGCCGACAGCGACACCTTGTCCTTGGGGCGGTCGAGCAGGTAGTAGCTCGGCCGCAGCGTGAAATCCCAGCCGTAGACCTGGATGTCGGGCGTGTACTCGCCGCCGACGCCGAAGAGGGTCGTGCTGCCGGCCTGGTTCCACGTGAACGTGGTCCCGCGCCAGCGCAGGTTCGTCTCTTCGTCCTCCTCCTGCACGGTATCGGCCGCGGTGGCCAGATCGAACCGCACCACCGGGGAGACCACGGCGTCGGACCGCGGTGTCACCGGGGCCGACGGCGGCTCTGCCGGAGGCTCGGGCTGCGCGGGGGGCGCTGGCTCCGCGGGCGGAGCGGCGGCGGGCGCGGCAGCCACGCCCGGCGCAACCGCTGGGGCGCCGGGAGCCGCGGCAGGAGCGCCGGGCGCGGCAGCGGGAGCGCCGGGCGCGGCCGGCGCCGGGGCGGCCGGTTGCTGCGGCGGCTGGGGCGGCGTGAGATCGGCCGGTGGAGCTGTCGGCTGCGCGGGCGGCGTCTGCGCGGACGCCACCGAGATGCTGCCCAGGACACCGGCAGCCACAAGCAACGATCGGAACGTCATCTCCACTCCCTCTCCTGGTCGCCTCGGACCCTCACGCTCCACCGCGCGCTCTGCCAGACGTCGGCCCACCCTCCGCGCGCGCCGTCCACCGGCGCGGTCAGCGCGCCGGGACACCTGCTCGGTCCGCCCCCTCTGCAGAAAACGTACCCTGCCGCAAATCGTCTCCAAGCATAGGAAATCACTCAACATACACGGCCACCTCGGCGCGCCCGTTACGCGACTGACGCGCACCCCCGTTGCGAATGTGACGATGCCTGAAGTAAGCCAGCAGGCGATGGAGCCGATGTCCTTCCCGGGCGACAGGGATTCGCCCCTCTCGCCGCGATCCCCAGGAAGCCCGCGCGGCGACGACGGCGGGGGCCACCGGCCCACCGAGATCAACGCCCTCCTGGGCCGCGGTACGCACTTCGAAGGCAAGCTCTTCTTCGAGGGCCGCGTGCGCATCGACGGCAGCTTCCGCGGCGAGATCCGCGGCGAGGACGTGCTCGTGATCGGCGAAGGGGCGCTCGTGATCGGGGAGATCCACGTGGTCACGTGCATCGTCACGGGCGGCGAGGTCCAGGCGAGCATCCGCGCCCGCGACGCCATCGAGCTCTACGCTCCATCCAAGGTGACCGGCGCCCTGCACGCGCCCGCCATCTTCATCGATCGCGGCGTGCAGTTCGACGGCTCCTGCAAGATGGCCCCGCTCGACGAGGAGCCAGGCGAGCGGCCCCTGCGGCCGCCCGCGGCCTCGTCGGAGCCCGACGCCGACGCTGCCGGACAGGCCCCGAGCGCCGCGCCCACGACGCCCACGATCGACGACAGCGCGCAGCGCGGCGCCAGCGGCGTGAACGTGAAGCGCGCCGACGCCGATCGCTGAATTCCGACCTCGTCCGAAGAAAGCATGTTTTCTGTAGTGCGCAGGCGTGCGGCTGCCTGCTCACGGAGTTACATGTAGCGAGGGGCTGCGGTCTCGCCGCCCGAGGCGCATGTCCGCTACGTGGGGGGGAGCCCGCGCTGACGGACGTCGCTCGAACAGGAGAGTCCATGAAGAAACTGTGGTCCCTGTCCTTGATCGCCTTCTCGCTCGCCGTCCTCGCCCTCTCCCTCTCGCCGCGCGCGGCCCGCGCCGCCGACGCCGAGTCGGAGAAGCTCGCGTCGCTCGGGAAGGCGCTCCGGTACACGCTGAAGACCACCGGGCCCGTCGCCGCGATCGACACCGGGGGCGCAGCGATCCTCGTGAAAGCGCCCCTGTCGGCGGTCCGGAAGATCGTCACCTCCTACGGCAGCTACAAGACGTTCATCGGCCCCTTCGACCAGAGCCGCGTGCTCGCGAAGCGCAAGGGCACGAGCGAGGTCTATCTCCAGGTGCCGATCCTGAACGGCGCCGCGCACATCTGGACGGTCGCCGACATGTCGCCGCCCACCAAGGACGGCGCCGACGAGGTGATCTCCGGCCGCCACAAGCGCGGCAACGTCGCCGACTTCCGCGCCCGCTGGCGGCTCCGCGCCGTCGACGAGCACCACACGATCCTGAAGCTCGAGCTCTTCGTCGCCCCGAAGCTCCCCTTCCCGCCCTCGGTCGTGACGACACAGCTCGTCAAGGCGGCCGACAAGGCGGTGACCGCCGTGCGGAATCGCGCACAGTCCGAGGCGCCCCCCGGCACGCAGGCGACCACCGCCGCCTCCGATGCTTCACCCGCCGCCTCCGATGCTTCGCCGGGCGCCGTGACGAGCGCGTCCGCCGCCGCGTCGGC
Source organism: Sorangium sp. So ce693 (assembly GCF_051521375.1). Taxonomy (NCBI): domain Bacteria; kingdom Pseudomonadati; phylum Myxococcota; order Polyangiales; family Polyangiaceae; genus Sorangium; species Sorangium sp. So ce693. The sequence goes on along the minus strand of NZ_CP150347.1, from coordinate 4,291,911 downwards.
CGGCGCCGGTCCCGCCGCGCGAGGCGGCGACCAGGGCAGCGCGACGGCGGCTCCCACGCTGCTGCCGCCAGCGATGCCGCCAGCCAGCCTGTCCGATCTGCCGCCGGCCAACGATACCAGCGTCCGCCGCGACAAGGACGTGGCGCGCCGCTAGCCCCCCTCGCAACCGGCGCAACCGACGGGAGCGACAGGGCGCCTCGCGACGGAGCGCCCAGCCCCCCTCCCCCCTTTCCTCCTTCCGTCCGCCCTGCCCCGCTCGGCCTACCGAGGCGGCTCACGCCCCGTCGTGACGCCCGGTCGCCTCCGATCGCCGCCGACGCCACCGACGACCGCTGAGCCTGTTGAAAACTGCAGAGCGCCCCGGGCGTGCTCTGGCCCGCCCTCGCTGCGTGCAATTCCGCAGGTCTACGGCGCGCTGCGACCCGGACCGTCCGGGGTTCTCAACAGGTTTTTCAACACGCATTCCCTTTTCCCCACAAGAATTCCCACATTCCGCGGGACTTTTTCAACAAGGCGCGCCCCCGGCAGAGGTTGCGAGGGGACGGATGCATGAAGTAAAGCGTCTGCCGTGAGGTCCCCCATGCTGGACGTGCATTCAGACGCGCCGGCGCCCTCTCAGCCGCCTGCCCTGGCGGGCGCCTGCGCTTCCCGGGAGCGGCACTCGGCCGTTTCGCGGTGGTGAGCAGAACATCGCTCCTCATCGTCCCGACCGAGCGGCACGTTGAACGCGAGCTCGCCTCGCTCGATCTGCGCGACCCGCGTACCGCAGGCCATGAGATCCGCTCACGGTGGAGCTTCGTCTCCGAGGCGCTCGCCCTGCTGGCGCCGGACGCCGCCATAGCGAGCCTTCACACGAGCCGCCTCGCCACCCGGCTCGCCCTCGACGCCCTGCCGCCGGATCGGCTGCGTCAGCCGGCCGAGCCCGCCGCGCGCGTCGCGCTCGCGCACGCCATCGACCGCGCCCTCGGGAGCTTCCGGCGCGCCGGGACCTCCCCGGCGGAGCTGCGGGCGCTCGGGACCCCGTACGCGATCGCCATCGCCGAGGTCCTCGATCGGGCGGACGCCGCCCTGCGGGCAGCGCGCCTCGTCGACCCGCGCTGCGCGGGGTCCGTGCTCGCGCGGGCGCTCCGCTCGGCCGGCGCGTCCGCCGCGCTCCCGCTCCCGCGCAAGGTCACGATCCGCGGCGCCGTGGCCTGGGAGCCCGACGATCTCGCCTGGGTCGAGGCGCTGCACGCCGCGGTCCGCGCCCGCGGCGGCGCGGGCGTCACCGTCGAGCTGCCCGCGCTTCCGGACGACGGCGCGGCGCCGGTCGCCGACGCCCTGGAGCGGCGCTGGGCCTCGCTCGAGGACGCGCCGGAGATCGCGTGGGTGCCCGACGGCGGAGCGGAGCCGCTCGCCGCCATCGCGGCGAGGACCCCGGAGGGCGAGGCGCGCGCCGCCGCCGCCGAGGTGGCCGCCGCGCTCGGCCGCGGGATCCCGCCCGAGCGGATCGCCCTCGTCGTGCCGGCGCTCGACGACGCCGCGCTCGAGCCCCTCCGCGCCGCGCTGGCCGACGCGGGCGTCCGCGCCTCGGAGCCGCGCGGCCGCGCCGCCGCGAGCTGCCCCGATGGGCGCGTCGCGCTCGCCATCCTGCGCCTCGCCGTCGGGCCGGTGCGCCGCGAGCAGGCGATCGAGATCCTCCGCGCCCCGGGGGTCCACGCCGGCGCCTGGATGGACCGCACGTCCGCCACGGAGGCGGAGCGGCGCTCGACCGACCTGGCCCACCGGCTGCGCGACGTGCCCGTCGAGGTGGATCGCACGGGCCGGCTGCTCATCGACGGCCTCATCTCGGTCGTGGCAGCCCGCCGCGCGGACCGCCGCGCAGGGACGGCGCGGACGCCGCCGGCGACCGCGCAGGAGGCGCTGAGCGACGCGGAGCTCGCCCTGGGCCTCGAGGTGCTGCGCGGCGCGCACGGCGACGAGGACGGCGACGACGAGGCGTGGATGCCGCACGCGCTGGAGCGGCTGCTGGCCAGCGCCCGCTGGATCGGCGAGGCGGCGACACGGCCCGAGATCGTGCGGCGCTTCCTGTCGCTCCTCGACAAGCTGGGCTTCGGCGAGCCCGGGATCGAGGAGCTCCGCGCCGCGCTGCGCGGCGAGCGGCGGAGCGGCGGCGCGCTCGCGCTCGAGGCGATGGGCGCGATGGGACAAGGCGCGCGGGCCGCGCGCGCGATCCGCGAGCAGGCCGAGGCGCTCGCGCGGGCCGCGTACGACCTCGGCTGCGAGGAGCGCCCCGCCACCGCGGCCGAGATCTACGCGGAGCTCGAGCGGGCCGCGGCCGAGCAGGGCGCCGGGCCGCGCGGCGACGCGGGGCGCGCCGGCGCCGTGCGCATCGACGTCGCCGCCGGCTTCACGGCGCTCGATCACGACGTGGTGGTGGTGACCGGGCTCGACGCGCGCGCCTACGGCGGCAGCCCGGGCGCGGACGAGACGCTGCTCGGCGAGGCGCTCCGCGGGAGGCTGCCGGCGCCGAGCCGCCCCGCGTCGGGGCGCGAGCGCCAGGCGACCCAGCGCGCGGAGCTCGGCTGGGCGCTCGCCGGCGCCCGGCGCGTCGCCCTCTGCTTCACGCGCGGGGACGACAGCGAGCCGAACGAGCCGCACCCGCTCTTCGTCGCGGCCGCGGCGGCCGGCGCGCCCCAGCGCACGGAGCCCGCCTCGCGCGTCGCCCCGGACGCGGCCCCCCTCGGCCCGCGCGACGCGGAGCTCATCGCCCTCGCGGGCGGCGGGCGGCCGCCGGCGGACCTCGCGGAGCGGATCCGGATCGAGCGCGCCCGCGCGGACTTCTTCCTCGATCCGCGCGCGCCGATCGACCTCCACACGGGCCGCGTCCTCGTCGACGGCGATCCAGCGCTCGCCGCGCAGCTCAGGGCCGCGATCGGCGGGGCGCACCCCGGCAGGCCGATCGCCGTCACCCACATCGAGCGCGCCGTGGGCTGCGCCTTCGCGGCGTTCGCCCGCCGCGTCCTGCACGTGCGCCGCGCCGACGACCTCGCCGAGTCGGCCGACGCGCGCGAGCGCGGCACGCTGATCCACCGCGCCCTGCAAGCCTCGTTCGAGGCCCTGCGCGAGCTCGGCCCGGAGCGCGATCCGGCCGAGCAGCTCGCGGCGGCGCGCGCCGCGGCCGAGGCCGCGCTCGGCGTCTCGGCGCCCATGGCCCCGCTCCGCCGCGAGGCGGTCGAGAAGGCGATCGCGGACGTGATGGAGGTCGTGGCCCGCACGCTCGACGGAGACGGGGAGGACGCGTCGCCGGAGCTCCGCTTCTTCCTGGCCGAGCGGCGCTTCGGCGCCGGAGAGCCGCCCCCCTGGCAGCCGCTGGAGCTCCCCCCGTTCGACGAGGAGGGCGGCCCGAGCCTGTGGGTCGACGGCCAGATCGACCGGCTCGATCGATCGACCGACCAGCGCGTCGTGCGGGTCGTCGACTACAAGACCGGCAAGCTCCCCGACGCCAAGGAGCGGCGGAGGGCGCTCCAGCTGCCGCTGTACAGCGCCATCGCGGCGCGCGCGCTGGGCGCGGAGGAGGTGCGCGCCGTCTACATCGGCGTGCGCCAGCGCGGGCTCATCGAGCTGTGGCCGCGCACGGCCGACGAGCAGCGCGCGCTCGCCGAGGGCTGGGCCGAGGCCGCGCGCACGGCGCGGGCCGCGGTCGTCGCGCTCTGGGAGGGCAAGGCCGCGCCGCGGCCGACGCTCTCGACGATGTGCGCGCGGTGCGACGCGCGCGACGTGTGCCGCCGCCCCGCGGTCGTGCCGAGCGACGAGGCCGCGGAGGAGGTCGCGTGAGCTCCGCGCCGCGCGGCGCGGAGCTCGCCGAGGGCGACGCGCTCATCTACGCCTTCCGCCGCAACGTCGTGGTCGCCGCGAGCGCCGGCACCGGCAAGACGCACCGCCTCACGGCGCTCTACGTGCTGCTCACGCTCGGCCTCACCTCCCTCGGCCTGCCCGACGCCGCGTCCGCCGCGCCGCCTGTGCCGCCGGACCGCATCGTCGCGACGACGTTCTCGCGCGCCGCGGCGCGGGAGATCGCCCACCGCGTCGAGCGATCGCTCCGCGAGATCGCCCGCTGGAACGGCGAGGCGGACATCCCCTTCGCCGACATCCTCCGGGCGCGGCAGGCGGCCGTCGCCGGCCTCCCCGGCGCCTCGCTGCCCGTCGCCGAGCTGCGCAAGCGCGCGGAGGAGGCGCTCGCCCGCCTCCCCGCCGCGCGCATCGACACGCTCCACGGCGTCGCCAAGCAGATCGTGGACCGGCACGCGATCGCGATGGGGCTCTCGCCCTCGGCCCGGATCCTCGACGAGGAGGAGGCGCAGGCGCTCAGCGATCTCGCGGTCGACGAGGCGCTGAGCCGCGCGCTCGCCGAGGGGGGCGAGCGCGCCGACGCCGCGCGCGCGCTCATCGCCGCGACGGGCGGCGTCGAGGCCGCGCGGAGCGAGGTCACGCGGCTGCTCGACCGGCTCGACGAGGACGGCCTCGCGCCGCGCCGGCTCTCCGTGACCGACCACGCCGCCGAGGCCAGCGCGCTCGCGCGGGAGCTCCGCCGCCTCGCCGCCGGGAGCGCCGCGCTCGGCAGCGCCGCCTTCCGCGCGCCGGCGGCGGCGCTCGTTGCGGCGCTCGGCCGCGAGGACGGCGGCGCGCCCTTCCCCGCGGGCGCCGCGAGCGCCCCGCTCATCGAGCTCCTCACGCAGCGCAAGCCGCACAAGAGCAAGTCCACGCCGGCCGACGAGGCGCTCATCGCCTTCCGCGAGGCGCTGCCGGGCGAGAAGCACCGCGACAAGGCGCAGCAGCTGCTCGGCTTCCTCCGCGAGGCCCCGGCCCTGTCGCGCCGCGAGGCGCGGATCATCGAGCTGCTGGAGGAGATCCGCGAGCGGCTCTCGGCGATCCGCCGCACCGAGGGCGGCCTCGGGTTCGGCGATCTCCTGCGCGCCGCCCGCGACGGCCTGCGGGACGATCCGGCGATCGGCGCGGCGGTCCGCGGCTCGGTCGACGTGCTGCTCGTCGACGAGTTCCAGGACACGAGCGCGGTGCAGCGCGATCTCGTGTACCTCCTGCGCGAGCGGGACGACGCCGCCCTCGCGCGCCCGGCCGGCGTGGCCCCGACGGCGGCCGGCCTGTCGGGCCACGGCCTGTTCCTCGTCGGCGATCGCAAGCAATCCATCTACGGGTTCCGCGGGGCCGACGTCTCCATCTTCTGCCGCGTCTGCGCGGAGCTCGCGGGCGCCGCCGCGGGCCGCGCGCTCGAGCTCGCGCCCGCGCTCTGGTCGCCGGATCCGAGCGCCGATTTCGTGGCGCTCCGCGAGAGCCGCCGGTCGACGCCCGAGCTGCTCGCGTTCATCAACGCCTTCTCCGCGCGCGATTTCGCCCAGGATCGCGGCTCGGGCGACGGCGGCGCGGGCGACGGCGACGCGGGCGCGCCCCAGGCTTCGCCGCGCGAGTTCGAGATCGCCTACAGCGCGGCGGAGCACCTCGTCGCGGCGCCGGGCAGGGCCGCGGAGGGCCTGACGGACGTCGTGCTGGTCAGCGACGGCGGCGGCGCTCCGGACGGGGTCGACGCCCTGGTCCGGGACGCGCGCGGACAGCTGCGCGAGGCGCTGATCGCGGCAGCGTACATCGCGCGGCGCGTCCGCGGCGCGGGCTGCGACGGCGCTGCGGGCCGCGACGGCGCTGTAGGCCGCGACGGCGCTGTAGGCCGCGACGGCGCCGCGACCGGCGATCTGCGCTTCCGCGACGTCGCCGTGCTCACCCGGCGGAGGAGCACGATCCCGCTCGTCGAGCTGGCGCTCGCGCGCCTCGAGATCCCGTACGTGGTGGCCGGCCGCGCGCTCTTCGACGCGGCCGAGGTCCGCGATCTGGCCGCGATCCTCCGCCTCCTGCTCGATCCGCGCGATCGCCTCGCCCTGGCGACCGTCCTCCGCGGCCCGGTGGTGGCGCTCTCGGACACCTCGCTTGCGCTCCTCGCGCCTCCTGGCCGCGGCCTCGCGGTCCCGTTGCTCGGCCGCTGGTCCGCCGCCGCGCTCGCGCAGGGGGGCCGGTCGCCCTCGCCCGACGACGCCGAGCTCGACGACGGGCGCCCGCTCCCCGCGCTCGCGCGCCTGCCCGCGGGGGATCGCGAGCGGCTCGAGGCGTTCCGCGCCCGCTATGCCGGCCTGCGCCGCGCCGCGCTACGCTCGACGCCCGGCGAGGCGATCCGCGCCGCGGTCACCGCCTTCGATCTCGACCGCGTCCTCGCGGCGCTCCCTCGCGCCCAGGCCCGCCTCGGCAACGTCGACCGCCTGGTCTCGATCGCCCGCCGCCGGGGCGGCTCGCTCGCGAGCTTCGTCCGCTGGCTCGATCGCCGCATCCGCGACGAGGCGGACGAGCCCGAGGCCGCCGTCTTCTCGCCCGAGGACGACGCCGTGCGGCTCACGACGATCCACGCCAGCAAGGGGCTCGATTTCCCGGCCGTCGTGCTCCTGGATCTCAACGCGGAGCCCCGCGCGGCCCAGCCTGGCCTGAGCTACGTCCCCGCCGCGGGGGACCGGCCTGCCGCGCTGCTCGTGCGCCACTACGTGCAGGTGATCGACGGGCGGCTGCGGACCAGCACGCTCCAGGACGCCGAGGCGTCGGCGCGCGGGCCGTCGTTGCCCATCAGCACGCCCGCGCTCCAGGCGGCGCGCGCCGAGGTGCGGGCGCGGGAGCGCGCCGAGCGGCAGCGGCTCACGTACGTCGCGATCACGCGCGCCCGCCGCGAGCTCGTGCTCGTCGGCGCCGAGGCGAAGCCGCGGAGCGGCTCGGCGTGGCTCACGCTGAAGGCGGCGGTCGACGCCGACCCCCGGGCCGCGGCGGCGGTCGACGCGGAGCCCCGGGCCGCCGGGGCGCTCGACACCGAGCCCCGCATCGCCGCGGCGGTCGACATCGAGGCCTCCACGCCGCTGGCCGGCACCATCCGTGCGACGCTCGACGCCAGCTCGCTGCTCGCCGGGGCGAAGGCGCCCGCGCCCGGCACCGACGCGTACGCGCGCGCCGCGCCGGCCCCCCGTGCGCCGCCGGCGACGGGGCCTGCGCGCGCGCAGACCGTGCTGGTCGCGGCGGCGTCGCTGGCGGCGTTCCAGGCGTGCCCGCGCCGCTTCCGGCTGCGCCACCTCCTCGGGATCGGCGAGCCTGCCGGCGAGGGCCAGCTCGGCCTGTTCGACGTCGAGGGCCCGCCCGAGCTCCCGGGCGAGGAGCGCGTCGAGCTCGAGGACGGCGCGGATCCTCGCCCCCCTGGCCGCGCCGTGCACCGGGTGCTCCAGCGCTGGCCTCGCGCGCGCTGGGGTGAGCCGACCGAGGCCGAGGAGGTCGCCGCTCGCCTCGCCTTCGAGGGGTTCCCGCCGCACGGCCCGGACGTGCTGCGCACCGCGGAGCGCGTCGCGCGCTTCCTGGACGGCCCTTACGCGCGCCAGGTGCGCGGAGAGGAGGCGTCGCTCCTCCGGGAGGAGGCGCTCGTGCTCGACGTCGAGCCCCAGCGCGCCGGACGGCGGCGCGGCGCGAGGCTCGCGCTCTCGCTCGCCATCGATCTCGCCATCCTGCACCCGGGCGGCCAGATCGACGTCGTCGAGTACAAGCGCGCGCGCCCCCGCGCGGATCTCTCGCCGTACGAGCTCCGCCTGCGCGCGTGCGCGCTCGCGCTCAGGAGGCGTCACCCCGACCGCCCCATCCGCGCTGGCGTGCTCTTCGTCGGCGCCGAGGTCGAGCCCGTGTGGCTCGCTGCCGCGGGCCCCATGGGGACCCTCACCGACGACGAGCACGCGCGGTTCGAGCGCGAGCTAGCCCGCCTCGCCGAGCGCTTCGCCGAGGCGAGGTCCGAGGATCGCTTCGACGGCGTCCCGGTCGAGGCATGCCGCAAGCTGCGCTGCGGCTTCGTGCGCGCCTGCCATGGCTAGCGCGCCTCCGCGACCCCCAACCCCCCATCGACAGACGACGGTAAGGCCCTCGACGAACTCTCTCCTACTGCGCCCCCGCCTGCTCCTCGATCTCCTCCGGCGACGCGCTCTGCGCCGGAGCGCGCCGCGGCGGCTCCAGCACGATCGGCAGGATCTCCTCCATCGACGACACCATCGTGATCTTGATCTGATCCTTGACGTCCTGCGGCACGTCCTCGAGGTCACGCCGGTTCTTCGCCGGGATGAGCACGTGCCGGATCCCGGCGCGGTGGGCCGCGAGCAGCTTCTCCTTGACCCCGCCGACCGGCATCACCCGCCCGCGCAGCGAGATCTCCCCCGTCATCGCGACGTCGCTGCGCACCGACGCCCCCAGCAGCAGGGACGCCACCGCCGCGAACATCGTCACGCCCGCGCTCGGCCCGTCCTTCGGCGTGCCGTGCTGCGGGATGTGCACGTGCAGATCGATCTCCTTGAGCCACTCCGGATCGAGGTGCAGCCGATCGGCCTTGCTGCGCACGAAGCTCACCGCCGTGCTCGCCGACTCCTGCATCACGTTCCGCATGTTGCCGGTGAGCACCACGTTGCCCTTGCCCGGCATCTTCGTCGCCTCGATGAAGAGGATCTCGCCGCCCGCCGGCGTCCACGCGAGGCCGGTCGCGACCCCGGGCTGGAGCGTCCGCTCGGCGATCTCGGGGCGGTGCTTGTGCGGGCCGAGCACCTGCTCCACGTGCTCGGGCGTCGCCACCTCGCGCACGTCGTGGCCCTCGGCGACCTTCACCGCCGTCGCGCGGCACACCGCCGCGATCTGCCGCTCCAGGCCGCGCACGCCCGCCTCGCGCGTGTAGTGGTCGACGACCGCCTCGATGCCCGGCTCCGTGAACTCCAGGCGCTCGTCCGTGAGCCCGTGCGCCGACAGCTGCTTCGGCACCAGGAACTCCCGCGCGATCCCCAGCTTGTCGGTCCGCGTGTAGCCGGGCACCTCGATGACCTCCATGCGGTCGACGAGCGGCCCCGGGATGCCGTCCCAGTTGTTCGCGGTCGCGAGGAACATCACCTGCGACAGATCGAACGGCAGGTCGAGGTAGTGGTCCTGGAACGTCGAGTTCTGCTCCGGATCGAGCACCTCGAGGAGCGCCGCCGCCGGATCGCCGCGCAGGTCGACGCCCATCTTGTCGACCTCGTCGAGCACGAGCACCGGGTTCTTGGTGCCCGCCTTCTTCAGCGCCTGCAGGATGCGCCCGGGCAGCGCGCCCACGTACGTGCGCCGGTGCCCGCGGATCTCCGCCTCGTCGCGCACGCCGCCGAGCGCGATCCGCTCGTAGCGGCGCCCCATGCTGCGCGCGATCGACTTGCCGAGCGACGTCTTGCCGACGCCGGGCGGCCCGATGAAGAGCAGGATCGGCCCCTTCTTGTCCGTGCGGAGCTGCCGGATCGCCGAGTACTCGACGATCCGCTTCTTCACCTTCTCCAGCCCGAGGTGATCCTCGTCGAGGCAGCGCCGCACGCTCTCGACGCTCAGCTTGTCCACCGTCGTCTTGGACCACGGCAGATCCGCGATCCACTCGAGGTACGTCTTGGTCACGTTGAACTCGGCCGACTGCTGCGCCATCGAGCGCAGCCGGCTGAGCTGCTTGCGGACCACCTTGTCGACCTCCGCCGGCACCTTGGCGCGCCGGATGCGCTCGCGGAGCTCCTCGATCTCGTCGTCGTCGCCGCCCTCGCCGAGCTCCTCCTTGATCGACTTCATCTGCTGCCGGAGGATGTACTCGCGCTGCGACTTGCCCATCTCCTCCTGCACCATGGAGGAGATCTCCTTCTTGACCCGCAGCACCTCGAGCTGGCGGCCGACCATCGCGAGCACGAGGCGGACGCGCGCCTTCACGTCGAACGCCTCGAGGATCTCCTGCTTGTCGCCGACCGAGGCCTGCGCCTGCGGGAAGTTCGAGGCGATCAGATCGGCGAGCGCGCCCGGCTCCCGCACGTTGTCGAGGATGCCCGCCGTGTCGCGCGGCAGGTTCGGCATCAGGCCGAGCACCTCGCGCGTCGCCTCGCGCAGGCCGGCGCCGAGCGCCTCGAGCTCCACGTCGCGCACGAGCGACTCCGGGATGCGCTCGATCCGCGCCCGCATGTACGGCTCCAGCGAGAACGCCGACTTCACCCGGAAGCGGCCGAGCCCGTTCAGCACGACCGAGTAGTTGTTCGGGCCGAGCCGGATGACCTTCACCACGCGCGCGACCGTCCCGACGGAGTAGAGCTCCTTGAACGTGGGCTCGTCCACGTCGGGCGACCTCTGGCTGATCACGCCGACCAGCGCGCGCTCGCGGCCGAGGAGATCCTCGACCAGGCGCACGCTCCGCGGCCGGCCGACGTTGATCGGCACGACCGACATCGGGAACAGCACCGAGTTGCGCAGCGGGAGGATCGGGACGCTATCCGCGTCGGGCGAGGGAGGCGTTCGCGAAGAAGGATCGCCGGTCGGCATGCAGACAACCCTAGTACAGCGCTCTTCTCGAAGCCATGACGCGGGCGCGCCGCTAGAAGTCCTTGATCTTCCAGACCCCGTGCTCGCGCGTGAAAGCGACCGTACCGCCGGCGCCGTAGGCCATCGACGCGCTGTCCCCCGTCTCCTCGATGGTCGCGGTCGGCAGCGCCGCCTTGATCGCCTGGACGACCCGGTTGATCTGCTCCTTCTGCGGCCCCTCCCAGGCGCTCTTCAGCTTCTCGGGCGTGAGCTGCCCGGCGTCGGCCGCGGCCTTGACCGTCCCGGGCCGACCGCCCGGCTTCTGCGCCGCGTCAGCTCCCGCGCCGGGCGGCGCGGCTCCAGGTCCGGCGGGCTGCGCCGGGCTCTCGCCACCCCGCGCGGAGCTCGCCTCGGCGGGCGCGCCCGCCTCGTCGGGCGCAGCGCCTGCGGGCTCGACGAGGCCTTCCCGCTCGGCGTCGGGAACGTAGCGCATGATCACGTCGTAGCGTCGCCGCTCGAAGGCCCGCAGGAACCCCACCAGCGCCTGCCGGGGCGTCGCCTGACCGTAGAGATCGACCGCCGCCGCGTCGAGCCGCCAGCGGCCGCCCTCGAAGACGAGCAGGAGCTCCTCGCCGTTCGGCATGGTGACCGTCGCGGTCACCACCGGATCGGCCGCGGGCCGCGCGATGGCGCGGGCGATCTCGAGCGCGTCGTCCGGGTTGTCCCGCACCGCGCGCCGGAAGGCCTCGAGCGACATCGACCGCTTGGCCTCGTCCGAGAGCAGCCGGTACGCCGCGTCGACGCGCCCCTCCTGGAGCGCCTGCGCGTAGGCCCGGAGCGTGTCGCTCGGGCCCTGCTGTGCGTAGCTCGATCCGCACGCGGGGAGCGCGAGGGCGAACAGGAGAAGCGCCGTGCGTTTCACGGATCGGCCCATAGCACACGCGGCGGCGAGCGCGCAGACGGCGCGGCGTCTGGGTGCGGCTTGCCGGGGATCGCCAGGAGGCGCTACCCCTTGAGTAGATGGATAGCCGCCGCCTTGAACGCCGCCCAGAAGCCAGAGCGCTCAGCGTCGAGCGTCTGCTGTTGGACATCCGGGACGGCAAGCTTCGGATCCCCGAGTTTCAGCGCCCGCTCCGCTGGCGCTCCGCGCATGTGCTCGACTTCTTCGACAGCGTGTACCGCGGGTTCCCCGTCGGCGAGCTCCTCCTGTCCAAGAGGTCGGCTGAGCCGCGGCTCCTGCACTTCGGCCCGCTCCGCGTGGATGCCCCCGCCGTACCCGACGCGCTGTTCGTCGTCGATGGCCAGCAGCGCATCAACGCGCTCGCCGGCGCCTTGCTGCACCCCGACACGCGGCCTCGCGGCGACATCCACGCCGTGTGGTTCGATCTCCAGGCGGAGCGTTTCGTCCGCTCGCGCTCGGCAGAGCCTCCGCCGCACTGGATCCCGCTGAACGTCATCTCGGATTCGTTCCTGCTGCTCGGCTGGCTGCACGAGTGGCCGTTCGGAAAGCAGCGACCCGATCTGGTCCAGCGCGCCATCGCGCTCGGCAAGGCGATCCGGGAGTACCAGATCCCCGCGTACGTCGTGGAAGAGGCATCGAAGGAAGCCCTCAGGTTGATCTTCAAAAGGGCGAACACGTCCGGCGTGCCGATGAAGGAGAGCGAGGTATTCGAGGCGCTCTTCGACGGCGCCGGGCCGCGCCCGATCGAGAGCGCTTGCGCGCGGCTCCAGGAGCAGACCGGGTTCGGGGTCATGGAGCGAGACTGGTTCCTTCGCTGCCTCAAGGCCGTCGAAGGGCGCGATCCGCGGCACACCTTCACCGAACGTGAGGGCGACGCGACGGAGGTGAGGGCGTCCGCCGTGGAGGAAACGGAGACTTCGTTGCGGCGCGCGATCGCGTTCCTCGCCGACGATGCCGGAATTCTCCATCTACAGCTCCTGCCGTACCGGCTCCCGCTCATCCTCCTCGCCCGATTCTTCCACCTGCACCCGAGTCCACACCCTCGCACGCGGACGCTCCTGGTTCGCTGGATCTGGCGCGGCGCGCTCGCTGGCGTCCACACGGACAGCAGTCACGCGACCGTCAACAACCTGCAGTCCAAGATCGACCGCGACGAGTTCGCCTCCGTGGAACGCCTGCTGTTCACGGTCCCGAAGGACGTGGAACCACCGGCCGCCTCCACGGTCTGGTCGGGACACAGCGCGGCCACGCGGCTCTGCGCGGTCGCCATGCTCCACATGGATCCCCGGAACGTCGATACTGGCGAGGCCTACACCTTGCAGGAAGTCCAGAGGCTGCTCGACAGGCGGGATCTGGCCAAGATCTTCCGCGACGTGGGTCGAGACGCGCCGTCGACGGTCGCGCGGCGTGTCCTGCTCCCAGGAAGCAAGCAGATCGCCAGGCTCCCACACGCGCCGGAAGAGGTGTTGCGAAGCCATGGGCTGGACCGGAGCGCCGCGGACGCGCTGCTGCGCGGGGACATCTCTGAGTTTGTCGAGCACCGACAGCGAGAGCTCGATCGGTGGTTTCAACGCTTCTTCTCCGAGCGAAGCGCTCCGGGCGAAGCTGACCGCCTCCCCATCGCTGAGCTGGTCCGGCGCGTCGAGGCACAGGCTGCCACGACATGAGCGCCCTCGAGGTGCGTCTCGGATCGGTGCGGATCGGCATCCTCGAGCGCTTCAACGACTGGGACTACCGCTTCTCGTTCGACGAGTCATGGCTCCGCATGGCCGATGCCCCGGTGCTCGGCCAGCTCTTCGAGGACCGCAAGCCGTACGACATCGAGAGCACTGGCAACCTGATTTGCTGGTTCGATCATCTCCTCCCTCAGGGACCTCTTCGCCGCGCCGTCGCGAAGCAGGCGCGCTGCGATGAGGACGACGAGTTCAACCTGCTGCAGCTCCTCGGCGAGGATCTTCCGGGCGCCGTGATCCTGACGCCCTGTCTGCCGCGGCTCTCGCGCGAAGCCGGCGTGAGCCGCGTCCAGGCTCCGCACACGGCCGAGGGGCTGCTCCGCTCGTCGCTGGCGGGCGCGCAGTACAAGTTATCCGTTCGCGAAGGTGAGCGTGGCCTGACCCTCCCGGTCCAAGGGCAGACGGGGTCCTACATCGCGAAGTTTCATGATCCGCTCCACAAGGAGCTACCGCGGGTCGAGCTCGCCACGATGCTCTGGGCACGAGCGTCGGGCCTCTCGGTGCCGCCATGCCGGCAGGCACGCGCCGAGGAGTTCGTCGAGCTTCCGGACGGAACCCCGATCGGCGATGGAACGGTCTTCCTGATCGAGCGCTTCGATCGCTTGCCGGGCGGCGAGCGCGTCCACATCGAGGATCTGGGCCAGGTGCTCGACCGCCCCCCCGGGGATCCTGGACAGTTCACGGGTCGCTACGAACACATCGCGGCCGTCCTCGCGCAGCTCGCCCCGGACGATCTGCGACCCTTCTGCGAGCGCCTCGTGTTCTGCGTGCTCTGCGGGAACACGGACGCACATCTGAAGAACTGGTCGTTGATCTATCCGGACAAGCGTCACCCTCGCCTGTCCCCCGCCTATGATCTGATCGCGTCCATCCTCTACGTCCCGCCGCTGGGCGACGGGCTCGCGCTGGACCTCGGCGGTTCCCGCCGGTTCGAGGACGTGCAGATCGAATCGTTCCGCCTGCTAGCGGAGGTCGCAGACCGCCCGTTCGACGAGGTAGCGGGCTGGATCCGGCAGGCGGCGGAGCGCGTGCGCGAAGCATGGCATGAGCATGCGGCGGAGCTGCCTTACCGTTCGAAGGAACGCGCGCGCATCGACGAGCACATGGCGCGCGTCCCGCTGGCGACCACCAGCCCGTCCGGCTGACGGACTGCCGCCCATCACTTCGCGAGCTTCAGCACCGCCCCGTCCTTCACCGGCGCGCCGTCGCTGCCGTCCGGCGATCCCTCGTTGATCCAGTAGACGGTCGCCTCGTCCACAGCGATGTCGCCCGGCCGCGCCTGCCCCGAGGCCAGCACCTCCTGCTCGCCGCCGCCCTTCGGCATGCGCACGACCGTCCCCGCGTCGCGCCGCGTCCAGTACACGTGCCCCTCGTCCACCGCGAGGCCGTTCAGCTGGCCCTGATCCGACGCGATCTCCTCGGGCGCGCCGACCTCCGCCCCGCTCAGATCCGCCCGGAAGACGCTGCCGCCCTCGAAGCTCGCCCAGTAGACAGCCGCCGCGTTCCCCTCCCCGTCCACGTCGAGCGCGATCTCGCGCGGCGTGAGCTGCTCCGCCGCGATCGTCACCGAGGCCTCTCCCACGCGGCACGCCACCGCCCCGTCGGTCCTGCCCAGCGTGCCCTGGTACGTCCAGCACACGGTGTCCCCCGCGCTGGCCACGCGGTAGGGCGACGAGAACGCCGTGCCGGTCGGCGTCAGCTCCTCCGGCGCGCCGAGCTCGACGTCCGCGCCGCTGCCGCTCAGCTGCGCCCGGAACACGCCGCCTCCCCAGAGCTCGGTCCACGAGAGCGCGCCGCCCGAGAGCGCGAGCCCCTCGGGCTGCTCCAGATCCGCGAGCAGCACGCGCGGCTCGCCGCCCGCGAGCGGGACCACCCTCAGCGTGCCGTCCTCCGCGTTCGTCCAGAAGGCCACCTGCCGCGCCTCGTCGATCGCGAGATCCCGCGGCGAGGCCTGCGTCGCGCCGAGGATCAGCGGCTCCCCGCCGTCGACGGGCGCCGTCTTCAGCTCCCCGTCCGCCTGGGCCATCCCCTCCCCGTCGAACGTGGCGCCCGCGATCCACGTCACGCCGCCCGCCGCCACCTGCAGCGACACCGGGTGGACCTGCGCCACCGCCACGGGGACGGGCGCTGACGCGTCGGGCACCGTGGACTCGCCGCCCTGCAGCGCCGACCACGGGCCGCACGTCGGCAGGTCCGTCCCCTTCCTGCGGCACTTCCCCTCTCCCGCCGCCGCGATCGCGAGCCCCGCGAGCTTGCCGCTCTGCGCCCGCCTGCACACCTCGACCGGCAGCCGGAGCACGTTGCCCTCCTCCACCCGGAAGCCCGCGTCGCTCTCCGCGTCGAGCGGCACGAAGCACGCGCTCTCGCCGCAGATGCCGCCGCCCTGCGTGAGCAGCGCGACGTTCACGTCGCCGCTCGGCGCGGCGGCCCGACAGACGGTGCCGTCCGCGGCGAACGCCTCGAGATCGACCGGCGCCGACGCGGCGGCGGCGAAGCACTGCAGGGTGTCGAAGCAGAGCCCGTCGCCGTCGCCCGACCCGCCGCCGAACACGGCCACGGCCTCGTAATCGGGCAGCTCGCGCGAGTCGACCTCGCGCGGCACGCACGAGCCCGCGACGCAGCTCTGGCCCTCGGGACAGCTGTTCTTGACGAGCACGTTGCCGTCCGCGTCGCGCAGCGCGTTGCCCTGCGCGTCGCGCTCGACCTCGGCCGAGCCGTCGCACAGGAACTGGATGGGCATGTGCAGCGTCGCTGTGCGCCCCTCGGGCACGGTCGTCAGCACCTCGCGGAGCAGGCGCACCCCGTCCTTCCCGCCGCGGCTCGCGATGACGCGCACCCGGAGCGCCTGCGACGGGTCGTCGGGCGTGAGGAAGCCCAGCGTCGCCGGAAGGCGGATCGACCCGTCGCTCCCGAGCCGCTCGAACGTCTCGTCGTAGACGACGGACCCGTCGAGCGTCGCCTCGATCCGGACCGTATCGATGTCCTTCGGCAGCGACATGTCCGTCTGGAAGACGACCATGAGCTGCCCCTTCTCCCCGCCGCAGGCCGAGAGCCCAGCCGCCGCGGCGAGCGAGAGCCACACCGCCGCCGACATCGACCTGGTCCGCTTCGTCCGTTTCATCCGCATCAACGTCTCCCTCCGAAGCTGAGCGGGACCGTGCCCAGGCTGCCCTGCTCCACCGGCGTCCCCGGCTCGAAGAGCAGCGCGCCCGCGACGAGCGCGCCCGCGAAGATCGCCGCGCCGCCGCCGATCCAGAGCCACTTGCTCGCGCCGCCCCGCTGCGCGGCGCGCTCCAGCGACACGTCGATCCGTCGGCGCTCGTCGTCGCGGACCAGGATCTGCGCCTCGTGCGGCGCCATCCCCGGCGCCGTCACCCGCAGCGCGTGGGTCCCGCTCTGCACCGAGCCCTCCCAGCGGCCCTTGCCCACCACCTTGCCGTCGATCGCGATGAGATCGTCCTGCCCCGCCGCGATGGCGAGCCGCCCCCGGTGCACCGCCCGGTCGAGCCGCGCCACGAGCGCGACGCTGTCGCCGCCCACGACCTTCACCTGGCGGACGAAATCGACGAAGCCGGGCTTCGACACGCGGATGCGGCGCTCGCCGATGTCGATCGGCACCGGCGCGGCGAGCGGCGTCGTCCCGACCCGCTCGTCGTCCACGAACACCGCGGCCCCCGGCTCGCTCGCCGTGATCGCGAGGAGGGACACGAAGATCCCGGCGGCCTTGAGCAGATCGGCGATGTCCTGCCTGTCGCGCGCCGACAGCGCGGCGCCCCCCTCGGCCTCCAGCCGGCGCAGCGTCGCGAGCATCGACGCGTAGCGCCGCAGGTTCTTCTGGCAGAGCGCGATCTTCCAGAGCAGCCGGTGATCGCGCGACAGCTCGTAGGCGCGCTCGTACCGCGCGAGCGCGCCCGCGTAGTCGCCCTCGTCGAACAGCGCCGCGCCCGCCCCGTGCTCGGCCCTGGCCATCCCGGTCAGCGACTCCGCGAGCGGCGTCTCCGCGGGCGGCGCGGGCGGCGTCGCCGCGGGCGGCGTCGCTGCGGGCGGCGCCTTTGCGGGCGGCGCCTTTGCGGGCGCGGAGCGCGCCGGCTGGGCCGCGGCCGCGCCCGCCGCGAGCCCCACGCCGAGCGCGGCCGCGACGGCGCGCCCCCAACGGCCCAGGTGCTTCCCTCGCATCGATGCTCCTTGCTGGCGGAGGCACACCGCGCGGGCCGTGCTCCGACTCTCCGATTCTCCGACTGGGATCACCGCGATTCTCCGGCTGGGATCACCGCGATGCTACCCGATGCGCGCGCCGCGCAAGCAACTGTTGGAAACGTCTCGGACAAATCGCCTTTGCTCCGCTTGCGGTGGCGGGGATACCATCCGGCGCCCATGAGAGGCCTCATCACGGTGGGCGCGGCGCTTGCGGGCGCGCTCCTCGGCATCGCCCTCGGCCCGTCCTCCGCGCGCGCGGAGGGGCCTGGCGCCGTCGCGCTCAGCCGGTTCGAGCCGACACCGGCGGGCGATCCGCTCTTCGGTGTGCCGTCGCCGTTCATCGGAGGGCACCTGGTCCCGCGCGGGCTCGCCCTGTTCGACCACGCAGAGGATCCGCTCACGCTCTCCGATGGCGCCTCGCCCGAGCGGGTGATCGTCGGCAGCCAGTCGCTCCTCCACGTCGGCGGCTCCCTCTCGCTGTGGGATCGGCTGCTCGTCTCGGCCTCGCTGCCGCTCGCGCTCGCCCAGAGCGGCGACGGCGCCGCGGCGGCGGCCGGCGCGGGCGCGCCCGAGGCTCCGTCGTCGCCTGCGCTCGGCGATCTGCGCCTCGGCGTGCGGGTCCGGCTGCTCGGCGACGACGGCGACCCCTTCCAGATCGGCACGAGCGCGTCCCTGCACCTGCCCACGGGCAGCTCGGACGCGTACATGGGCGAGGGCGCGGTCCGCGTCACGCCGCAGCTCCTGCTCGGCGGGCGGGTCGCGCGCGTCGTGTGGAGCGTCGCGGCCGGCGCGGTGATGCGGAGCTCCGAGAGCCCCTCGACGCTCGCTTACGGCGGCGGCGCGGGCGTGCTCCTCTGGGACGAGCGGCTGCAGGTCGGCCCGGAGGTGTACGCCGAGACGATGCTCCAGGGCGGCTCCCTGTCGCTCACCGCGCGCGAGCGGGTCGAGGTGGAGAGGACGACGAGCGCCGAGCTCCTGATCGGGGCCCGGCTCCGCCCCCTCGCCGGCCTCGTCGTCGGAGCGGCCGCCGGGCCGGGGATCGGCGACGCGATCGGCACGCCGTCGTTCCGCGCGATGGGCACGGTGGCGTGGGCTCCCCCGGCGCGGCCGCCCGCCGGCGCGGCGCCGGACGCCGAAGCGAACGCGGATCCGGACATGGACGGCATCCCCGGCGCGCGGGACGCGTGCCCGTACGCGCACGGCCCGGCCAGCGCCGACGCGAAGCGGAACGGCTGTCCCGTCGAGGACGAGGACGAGGACGGCGTCGCCGATCAGGACGACCTCTGCCCCCGGGCGGCCGCGGGCTCCGCGGGCGGCGACCCGTCGCGGCGCGGCTGCCCGGAGCAGGCGCAAGGCGAGCAGAAGCCGGCCGCGGGCGGCGCGGCGCGGTGACGAGGACGAGCGTGATCGGGCCATGCGACGCGGCCCTGCGTGGCGAGAGAGGGTGAAGAGGATGAAGCGAACCGTGATGGCCACCGCGCTCGGCGTCACGCTGGCGCTCGCTGCGGCGCCGCGTAGCGCGGCCGCGCAGTGCTCCGCCGCGGGCCCCTTGCAGGACCTCATCGATGGTCTCTCCTTCCGGTGGGACGTCGGGACGGACGGGGTGATCGGCGACGGGACGAACGACGCCTTCGACACCGGCATGATGCTGCGGGTGGACGGGAGCACCTTCCCCTCGTCGACCCGGGCCGAGGAGATGGACGGGCGGCAGCTCGTCCACGGGCCGGCGCTGATGGGCGAGCTCGAGGTCACCCGGAAGATCTACGTGCCGACCGACGAGGGCTGGGCGCGCTTCCTGGAGATCCTCCACAACCCCACCGCCAGCGAGCGGGTGACGGTCGTGCGGATCGAGACGAACGTCGGGTCCGACAACGGCACCACCATCACGCAGTCGTACACGGGCGATCTGGAGTTCACGCCGGCGGATCGATGGCTCGCCACGGACGACGCCATCGACATGGGGGGAGATCCGAGCCTCCATTTCAATTTCTTCGGGCCCTCCGCGGCGATCGTGCCGGGGAGTGTCGGGATGACCACCTTCGACTGCGCGGCGACGCAGGGGCCCGCCGTCGAGTTCACCCTGAAGCTGCCGCCTGGGGCGACGCGGATCGTCATGCACTTCGGCGGCCAGCGCGCGAGCCGGGCCGATTCCCACGCGGGCGCGGCCCACCTCGACGCGCTCCCGGCGCCGGCGCTCGCCGGGATGTCGGTGCGCGAGCGGGCCTACGTCGTCAACTGGGACGCGGACGGCGACGGCGATGACGACGACGACGGCGTGAAGGACCTCGACGACAACTGCCCGTCGGCGCCGAACCCGGATCAGGCCGACGCCGACGGCGACGGCGCGGGCGACCCCTGCGATCCCGACGACGACGGCGACGGCGTGCCCGACGGCGACGACAACTGCCCGCTCACGGCGAACCCCGATCAGTCGGACCTCGAGGGCGACGGCGCGGGCGACCCCTGCGATCCCGACGACGACGGCGACGGCGTGCCCGACGAGGGCGACAACTGCCCGTCGACGCCCAACGCGGGGCAAGAGAACAACAAGGACGAGTCGCCGCCGGACGACAGCGGCGACGCGTGCGACGACGACGACGACAACGACCGCCTTGGCGACGAGGTCGACAACTGCCCGCTCGTCCCCAACCCCGATCAGGCCGACGCCGACACGGACGGCCGGGGCGACGCGTGCGACCTGAACGCGCTGGACAGGGACGACGACGGCGTGGAGGACGGCGTGGACAACTGCCTCTCCGTCCCGAACCCCGACCAGTCCGATCTCGACCGCGACGGCGAGGGCGACGCGTGCGACATCGACGACGACGGCGACGGCGCGCCCGACGACGGCGACAACTGCCCGCTCGTGGCCAACCCGAGCCAGAGCGACGGCGACGGCGACGGCTACGGGGACCGGTGCGACGACGACGACGACGGCGACGGCGCGCCCGACGCCGACGACAACTGCCCTTTCCTCTCGAACGAGGGGCAGGAGGACGCGAACGGCGACCACGTGGGCGACGCGTGCGACTGCAGCGCGCCGGCGAAGCCCGACGGCACGCCCTGCGACGACGGCAACCCCTGCACCCGGAACGACGCCTGCGACGGCGGCGTCTGCAAGGGCGGCGATCCGGTCGTGTGCGCGCCCTCCGGGAACGTCTGCACCTCCGCGCAGTGCCACCCGAGGCACGGCGAGTGCGCGCTCCTCCCCAAGGAGGGCGCCCGCTGCCCCGGCGGCACCTGCGTGGCCGGCGGCTGCGTGCCCGATGACGCCGGCAGCGGAGGCGGCGGCGCGGGCGGCGAAGACGGTTCGGGCGGCGGCGACGCCGGCGCGGGCGGCGGCGACGCGGGCCCGGGCGGCGGCGACGCCGGTGCGGGCGGCGGCGGAGGCCACGGCGGCGAAGACGGCTCGGGCGGCGAGGGCGCCGCCCCCAGGCCCCTGCGCGGCACCCCGCGAGCGCACGGCAACGGCTGCGGGCTCGCGGTGGGCACCGACGGGGCGACGGGCTCGGCAGCGGCGTGGCTCGCCGCCGCGGCGCTCCTCGCGCGGTGGCGGCGGCGGCGCGGGTGACGCGGCCGGCGGCGCGCGTCACTCCACGGGCGGGCTGATCCCGGGCCCGCCGCCCGCGGCCGCGCCCCCCTCCCCCGCTGCCGCGGGCTGGCGAGGCCCTTCGGCGCCGGCGCCCCCGGCCTTGCCGCTGGCGTAGCGCCTGCCGGCTCGCTCGGACGCCTTCAGGACGGGGCCGCGGATCGTCTCGATGGCCTCCGCCGGAGCGCTGGAGATCTCCAGGTTGGAGAGCACCGCGGCGACGACGCGGAGCCATTGATTGCGCGCCGCCAGGATCGTCGCGTTCACGACCGGCGCGGTCTTCTCCTTGGCGGCGAGCGCGTCCCGCCGGTGCTCGATCGTCGCGAGCTCCTTGCCCGACGCGATCCACCGCTGCACGGTGTGGAGCAGCGTCGTCTTGCCCGGCGCCGGGATCGCCTTGAGGAGCGCGGCGGTCGAGGGCTCCTCGTCGAGGAGCCGGGCGATCCGCGCCGTGTTGCCCGACTCCGCGGTGGGCGACGCCTTGATGATGGCGAGCCCGGTCGGGAACAGCCGGCCCTGGGCCTGATCACACGCCTCCGCCCCCCCGACGTCCGGCGGCTCCTCCGCCAGACAGTGCTCGCGGTGCGCGTCGATGCCGTACGAGACCGCCTTGGCCAGGTGATCGTGGCGCTCGTCGACCTTCGCGAGCTCGTCGTTCAGGGCCGTCATCCCGGCCGACACGCCCGTCTTGCTCGGGCGAACCGCCAGCACGGCGCCGTGGACCTCGGCCACCTTGTCGTGCAGCCCCGCGATCTCCGGGATCGACAGGAACAGCCGCTTCCGCTGGGCATCCTCGATCCACGGAGCGACGAGGGCGACCATCTCTTCAATCATCAGGTGTTTCAACATGGGACAGACCTCCACGTGGGGGACAGCGCGTCGTGCCAGGGAAGCGCCGGTCTCATGTCCTGTCGATGACACCCGATTACAGGAGCAACCGCGGAGCGCGCAGCGCGGCCCCGAGTCGCGCTTCGGGGCGACCGACGTGAGGTGACGGCCCTCACAGGCGCTCGTCATGGGCCGAGGCTCACGAGAGCCGTGAGGAAGGCGGCCCCGATCTGGCGGTCAGCGTAATTTTGAAGGGAAGCCCAGGTGTGGACCTGGGCACAGCGTTCGCGGCAATGTCCCGGGAAGATCGCGATCTTGCCGGCACGTCGAGCTCCGGCGCTCGGGCTGATCGCGACCTGGGCGAGCGCCTGATGACATGCGTCGGCTCAGGTCACGTTCTCGACGGGACATCCGGGTTCAAGCGTCCTCCCAGATCGCGACCTGCCGGAACGCTCGACGACGAGCGTCGAGTCAGGTCACGCTCTCGACGGCACGTCGATATCGACCGCTTTCCCAGATCGCGCCCTGCCGGAACGCTCGACGACGAGCGTCAGGTCAGGTCGCGCTCTCGACGGCACGTCGATATCGACCGCTTTTCCAGATCGCGACCTGCCGAAACGCCGGACGGCGAGCGCTCGGATGGGTGGAGGGGTACTTCGGCCAAAGGCAGGGTCTTTTGAACCGCCAAGACGCCAAAAGACGCCAAGATTTTTGTGTTTTTCTTGGCGTCTTTTGGCGTCTTTTGGCGTCTTTTGGCGTCTTGGCGGTTCCATCATCACGGCTTCGCGGAGCCCGACGCCGACCACGGCCCGCACGTCGGCAGGCCCGCGGTCTTCTGGACGCACGCGGCCGTCACCGGCGACGTCACGACGGCCGCGATCTTCCCCGCGGCCACGTGCTCACACACGGCGGTCGGCAGCTGGATCCGCCCGTCGTCCTCCACCCGGAAGCCGTCGGCGCTGCCGGCGTCGAGCGCCACAAGGCAACGGTCGGCGTCATCGCAGATCCCGTCGCCCGCGGCGGTCTCCAGCGCCACGTTGAGCGGGACCCCGGTCTCGCCAGCGATCGAGCACGCCGCGTCGACCTCCGCAGGCGCCGTGCCCTGGAAGCAGGCCGTCACGTCGAAGCAATCGCCGTCGCCGTCCCCGTCTCCGCCGCCATAGACGTCCCCGGGCGCGTAGTCGGGGAGCGCGCCCGCATCGACCTCGCTCGACACACACGCCCCGGCGACGCAGGTCTGCCCTTCCGAGCAGTGCTTGTTCACCACGTCGCCGCTCTCGTCGATCTCGCCCGAATCGTCGCAGAGGAAGTTGAGCGGCAGCGTCAGCAGCGCGACGCGGTTCTTCGGGATCCTCGTGACCGCCTCGCGCAGGACGCGCACCGCGCCGAGCTCGTCCCCGATGCGGGCGCTGACCTTGATCCGGATCGAGTCGCCGCCGCCGCTCGCGGAGAAGAAGCCGATCGTCGCCGGCAGGCGCGCGGCGGCGTCGGACTCGCCGAGCCGCTCGTAGGACGCCGAGAACTTGGGCGTGCCGCCCTCGAACACCTGCACCTGGAGGGCGCTGAAGTCGTCGGGCATGGCGAGATCCGTCGAGACGGCGAGCATGATCTCGTCCGGCGGAGAGCACCCGCAGACCGCGACAGCGACGAGCGCGGCGAGCGCCGCCCGGGCGACGGCGCTCATCGGCCACCCCCGAAGGGGATCGTGAACGTGGCGACGCCCTTCCGGGACAGGGCGACCGAGCCGGGCGACGTGCGGCCCTCGACCGGCGGCTCCGGCCCGAAGACCCCCGTGGCGACGAGGACCGCGCCCGCGGCCACCAGCACACCGCCGCCGATCCAGAGCCAGGTCTCGACGTTCCCTTGCTTGGGCTGCGGCGCCAGCGTGACCTGCACGCGGCGCGTCTGGTCGTCCTGGATCATCACCTCGGACTGGTGCGACACCATCCCGGACGCCGTGACGCGGAGCGCGTGACCGCCGCTCGGCACGGGCCCGTCGTAGCCGCCGCGGCCGACCACGCGGCCGTCGATGGAGATGACAGCGTCCGGCGCCGCCGTGACGATGAGGCGCCCCTGGTGGACCTCCTTCTCCAGCGTGGCCGTGACCGTGACGTCACCGCCGCCCGTCACCTGCTGGGAGACCTCGACGTCCTTGAAGCCCTTCTTGGTCACCCGGATCTTCCGGGTGCCGACGTCGAGCAGCACGGGCTCGCTCAGCGGCGTCTGGCCGACCTCCTCGCCGTCGACGAAGACCGTGGCCCCCGCCTCGCTGGCCTTCAGATCGAGCCGGCTCACGTAAGCCTTCGTCGCCTCGATGAGCGCGGCGGCGTCCTTGCGATCCTGCTCCCCGAGCTGGGGGCCGGCGTCCCTGAGGAGCTTCTCGACCGTCCCGAGGAGGCGCGCGTAGCGCTTCAGGTTCTTCTGGCAGAGGGCGATGTTCCAGAGCAGCCGCGGATCGCCGGAGAGCTCGAAGGAACGCTCGAACTTGATGATGGCGTTGCGGTAGTCGCCGTCGTTGAAGAGGATCCGCGCGGCCTCGTACTCGGCCTTCGCCTCGCCGGTGAGCGTCGCGGACAGCGGCCCCTGGGCAGCAGGAGCGCCCGCGGCCGGCGCGCCAGCGGCAGGAGCGGGCTGCGCCGCCACCGGCGCCGGCTGCGCTCCCGCCGGCGCAGGCTTCGCCGCCGCAGGCGCCGGCTGCGCTCCCGCCGGCGCAGGCTTCGCCGCCGCAGGCTGCGCTCCCGCGGGCGCGAGGGCCGTCAGCACGGCGCCGCCGAGCGCGACCGCGGCGCCGATGCGCAGGCTCCTGCTGCTCCACAGCGGGAGCCGTTCGCTTCCTGGCCAACTCATCTGGGCTTACCTTTGTCGTTCAGCACATCGAAGATGCTCCCCGGCTGCGCGGCGGTCGCGGTCGCGGTCGCGGCCGGCGCGGCGGTCGCGGCCGGCGCGGCCGAGGGCGCGGCGGTGGGCTTCGGCCGAGGCCCCGTGGCGACCGGCGTCGCGCTCGCCGGCGCCTTCGGCCCGGCGGTCGACAGCGGCGCCGCGGTGGCCACCGGCGCGGCGGTCGCCACCGGGGACACGGTCGCCGACGGCGCCGCGGTCGCCGGCGGCTGCGGCTCCGCGGTCACCTCCGGAGGTGCGACCGGAGGGCGAGCCGGCGTCGCGGGCGCCGAGGGCTCGGCGGAGGCGGTCGCCGCCACGGCCGACGGGTCGGCGGGAGGAGCGTCCGCGCTGCCATGGAACGTGACGAAGCGCAGGACCCCGCCGATCACCACGGCGACGCCCACCACGGCCAGCGCGAGCACGACGCCGCTCCGCGAGCGCGCCCCGGGCGCGGCGCCCCCGGCCGCCCAGCCGGGCGCGGTGCCCGCCGGGCCTGCGGTGTGGCCAACCGCGCCGACCGCGCCGCCCGCCGTCGCGCCGGCAGGCGGCGCCGCGCTGTGCCGCGCTGTCGCCGCGGGGACGCCGCTCGCGCGGTCCTGCGACGTCTGCCAGGCGGGCGGCGTGCTCATGCGCTCGCGCACGGAGCTCGCCCGGTCCCGGAACGAGACCGCGGGGACGAGCCCCAGCGTCCGCTCGATCCGCTCCAGCGAGGCCAGCGCGAGCGGAGGCCCGAAATCGACGATGGCGCCCGCGAGCTCGGCGACCGACTTGAAGCGCTTCGTGACGTCCCTCTCGAGGCAGCGCAGGATCGCCGCCTCGAGGCCCGGCGGCAGATCGCGCCGGAACGTCGTCGGGGGCGGCGGCGGCTCGGTGTTGATCATCAGGATGAGCTCGGACAGCGAGCTCGCGTCGAAGGGGACACGCGCGGTGAGCAGCTGGTAGAGGATGGCGCCGAGCGACCAGATGTCCGCGCGCGCGTCGACCGAGCGCGCCGAGCGCATCTGCTCGGGCGCCATGTAGAGCGGCGAGCCGAGCACCATCGCCGTCTTCGTCAGCCCGAGCTCCGGCTCGGCCCCGGCCGTCGACGGGTCCGCCAGCGCCTTCGAGATGCCGAAATCGAGCACCTTCACCATGCCGCTGCCGTCCGCCGCGCGCGTGAGGAAGAGGTTCGCCGGCTTGAGATCGCGGTGGATGATGCCGGCCGCGTGCGCCTCGGCGATGGCCTCGCAGGCCTCGAGCACGTAGCCCACGGCCTCCTCCAGCTCGAGCGGGCCGCTCCGCCGCAGCGTCTCCTGGAGGTCGCTCCCCTCCAGGTACTCCATCACCATGAACGGCGCGCCCGTCTCGAGCGTCCCGACGTCGAGCACGCGCGCGACGTGCTCGCTCTTCAGGCGCACCGCCGCGCGCGCCTCGCGCACGAAGCGCTCCACCATCTCGTCGTTGGCGCCGGGGTGGAGCAGCTTGATGGCGACCCGCTGGTGGAGCTGCTCGTGCAGCGCGGCGACGACGACGCCCATGCCCCCTTGCCCGAGGATGCGCTCGACCCGGTATTTCCCCGATAGAATTTGACCTTCGGTGACCGGTGAGCTCACGGACGCTCCTGCGCTGGGGCTGCCTCCAGGGCGCCACCACCGCCACGTTATTCAGGGGGCCACCTTATGCGATCCGACGCTCGCATCCAAGGCCATTGCCGCGTTACCTGCCGCGTCATCGGGAGTCATCGGGATCACGCCGCTTCCCTTGCCGCCAAGCGCGACTACCCTACGCGCCATGCCCCGCATCGCCAACGTCCAGCGCAAGACGCGCGAGACCGACATCCGCATCGAGATCGATCTCGACGGCCAGGGCCGCTCGGAGATCAAGACGCCGCTCCCCTTCCTCACGCACATGCTCGATCAGATCGCCCGCCACGGCCTGTTCGACCTCACCCTCCACGCCGAGGGCGACGTCGAGATCGACGGCCACCACACGACCGAGGACTGCGGCATCACCCTGGGCACGGCCGTGCAGAAGGCGCTCGGCGACAAGGCGGGCATCGCCCGCTACGGCGAGGCGACGCTCCCCATGGATGAGGCGCTCGCGCAGTGCGCGCTGGACCTCTCCGGCAGGCCGTACTTCGTCTGGCGCGTGCCGCTGCCCAAGGCGAAGCTCGGCACCTGGGACGTCGAGCTGGCCCCTGTGTTCTTCGAGGGCTTCGCGCGCGGCGTCGGCGCGAACCTCCACGTCCGCCTCATCGAGGGGGACAACCTGCACCACATCGTCGAGATCTGCTTCAAGTCGTTCGCCAAGGCGCTGATGAAGGCGACCCGGATCGAGCCGCGCGTCGCCGGCATCCCGTCCACCAAGGGGAGCCTCTGAGCCATGCAAGCCATCGCGCTCGTCGATCTCGGGATGGGCAACCTGCGCTCCGTGGAGCGGGCGCTCCTCCAGGCCGCCGAGGACTCCGGCGCGCCGTGCGCGGTGACGCGCACGGGCGACCCGGAGATCATCGGCCGGGCCGACAAGGTGGTGGTGCCCGGCCAGGGCGCCTTCCGCGACTGCGCCGCGGCGCTGCAGAGCGGCATCGGCGACGCGCTGCGCGCCCAGATCCGGAAGGGGACGCCCTACCTCGGCATCTGCCTCGGCATGCAGGCGCTCTTCGACGGGAGCGAGGAGGCGGAGGGCGCGCGCGGGCTCGGCGTGTTCCCCGGCACCGTCAAGCGCCTCACGCCTCAGCCGAGCGCGGCCGAGGCGGACGCGGTCGCCGGCCAGCCGTGGGTCGGGATCAAGATCCCCCACATGGGCTGGAACCGCATCGCGTTCGCGCGCGAGGTGGCGGGCCCGCTCGGCGTGTTCGCGGGCGAGCGGCCCTTCGTCTACTTCGTCCACAGCTACCACGCCGTCCCGCTCGACCCCGCGCTGGTCGCGGCGACGACGGAGCACGGCCCGCACCGCATCACCGCCGCGATCGAGCGGGACAACGTCACCGCGACGCAGTTCCACCCCGAGAAGAGCCAGGCCGCCGGACTGCGCCTGCTCGCCCGCTTCCTCGACGGCTGACCCGCGCGTCAGTGCGGGCGCAGCAGGCGCTGGTGCACCTGCTTGACCTGCGCGAGCTTGAGGCGCGCCCCCCGGGGGAGCTCGGGCGCGCGCGCCGCGCCCGCGCCGCGCCGCGCCCGCGCCGGGCGCGAGGGGGGAATCGGCGAGGAGATCGACGAGGAGCGCCGCGCCGCCCTCACGCGCTGCGGCCGCCGCGGGGCGAGCGGGAGATCGACGATGAACGCCGCGCCGCAGCCGAGCTCGCTCTCGACGCGGATCGCGCCGCCGTGCGCGCGCGCCGCGACGTGCGCGATGTACAGGCCGAGCCCCAGGCCGCCGAAGCGCTCCACCGGGACGGCCCGCTCGAAGCGCGCGAAGATCCGCTCATGGTCCTCCCGGGCGATCCCCATGCCGTGGTCGCGCACGATGAGCCGCGCCCGCGCGCGCGTGGCGCGCACCTCGATCGCGATCGGCTTGCCCTCGCCGAAGGTGATCGCGTTCTTGATCAGGTGGAACGTCATGCGCTCGAGCTGGGACCGGTCCCACCAGCCGATCACCGAGCCCTCGGCCGCGACCGAGATGGCGCCGCACGCGGCCGGCCGATGCGCGACCGCCGTCGCGACCACCTCGCGGATGAGCCCGACGAGATCGAGCGGCTGGCGGGCCGGTGCGCCGTGGGCCAGGCCGCCGTGCCTCGCCTGGAACATGTCGTCGCAGAGCCGGGCGAGGCGGCCGAGCTGACGGTCGAAGACGGCCAGCATCGCCGCCGCCCACGCCGGGGTCTTCTCGGGCTCCTGCTCGCTCATCCGCTTCGTCAGCTGGAGCTGCAGGAGGAGCGAGGTCACGGGCGTCCTGATCTCGTGCGCGGCGAGCACGAGGAAGTCCTCCCGGATCCGGGCGGTGTCGTCCCGGATGGGGACGGCGGGGATACGAGGGTCGACGTCGTCAAAAAACGCGGTCATGGCAGAGCCTGCTGGGCGGAGTTGTGGTGTGCCCCCGCGCCGGCGAACGCATGGAGTGTGCCACCCCCGCAGGGCTCGCGGATTGGCACTTCTGGCGGCAGGAGAACGCCACATCTGCCGAGCGGACGCGCGTCAAGGCGTCGCATTGCGCCGTCCACTGCGCAAAACCCCGCGAGGCGAGCCGAGCCGCCTGGACCGCGAGCCAGGGGCAGCGCCTCGGGTCACGCCGGAGCGCCGCCAGGCTGCAGCGGTACACGGGTAAGGGCGCGCCCCTGCTTGCGGGCCAGGGTCCGCGGAGCAGCTTTGTCCGCATGCAACACCAGAGTGAAGAGCAACACCGGAGTGTGGAGCCGGGTGCCAAGGCTCAGGTCCGTGGATCGATGAGCGAGCTGCACGCGCTCCTCAGGGAGTTCGACACTGCCATGCTCGTCACGATGACCCCGGAGGGGCTGATGCGAGGGCGGCCCATGGAGATCCAGGAGCCGGCCGAGCTGATGGATTGCGATCTCTGGTTCGTGACGGAGGACGAGGCGGCGAAGACAGGCGAGATCACCCGCGAGCACCAGGTGGCGGTCTGCTGCTACAGGCCGCGGGATCGGGCGTACATCTCGATCTCGGCGCGCGCGACGGTCGAGAGGAACGAGGAGAAGATCCGGAGCCTCTGGAAGCCCTCGTGGAAGGCGTGGCTGCCGGCCGGCCCCACCCACCCTCACGCCGCCTTCCTGAAGCTCTACGTCGAGCGCGCCGAGTACTGGGAGCCCGAGGGCGGCCGGCTGCGGGTCCTCTACGAGAAGGCCAAGGCGCTCGTCCAGCGGAGATCGGCGGAAGACAAGCTGAACCCGCCGAAGCACATCTGAGCCGCGCCGCCCCTGCGGCGGCGATCGAGGAGGCGTGACCCGAGGCGAGGTGGCCCCTGGGCTGGATGAACCCCGGATCGATCAGCCAGCTGTCGGCGTGGCGCCGGCCGCGCGCCGTGCGCGCTCCCCATCGGGGGTGCCGCCGCCCTCGAGCGCCGCGCAGATCTCGGCAAAGCTGTCGAAGGGCGTATACGGTATCCCCTCGCGGGCGCAGAGCACGTCGAGGGCGCTGTCCCGCACCGCGAACACGTGATCGCAGCACCGCGCCGCGGGGTAGTCCAGCCGGCCGTCGCCGATGTAGACCGTGGAGGTCTCGCCGGTGGCCGCCTTCAGCTGATCGAGCACGCGGATCTTGAAGTCCTCGCCGGGGCCGACCGGCACCGCCTCCGGCACGGTCACGCGCCAGCGCCCATCGAAGACGGCATCGAAGCAGGAGAACGCGGTGCCCGACGGCAGGAACTCGCGGATGTAGAACGGCAGGCCGTGGCTGATCACGTGGAACACCCACGCCCGGTGGGCGCACAGGGCCAGGAGATCCTCGAAGCCCGACCGCAGCTCGGCGTGCGGGCGCAGCTCGTCCAGGAGCTCGGCGGCCGGGCGATCCACGTCGGCGTAGCCGCGGCGGAGGAGCTCGAACGGCGTGAGCTGGCCGCCGACGGCAGGCGCGAGCAGCACCTGCCGCCAGTCATAGCCAAGGTGGGCGTCCCAGATCCGGTTCGTCAGGTCGTCGCGGGTGATGGTCCCGTCGAAGTCGCAAAGAATGAGCACGACCGCTGATTTGCACGCCGCCACGCCGGACGCCACCGCCGCGCTGCCCTGCCCGGCCCTCGCCACGGGATCGCCTTCCACGGCGAGGGCTCACGCCCCGTGCCGGGCCTCCGCGCAGGATCAGGCGCCGTGAGGCGCCGGTCGCGGCCGGGCCGCGGCCGTCACAGCGCGACAGGGAACGGATTGCGCTCGTTGAAGCCGGCCTGGTGGAAGTAGGGATACGGCAGCTTCGTCTTGCTCGCAGCGTCCAGCTTCGCGATGTGCTCTGGCGCGAGGGTCCAGCCGACGGCCCCGAGGTTCTGCCGGAGCTGCTCCTCGTTGCGAGCGCCGATGATCACGTTCGCGACGCTCGGCCGCTGCAGCAGCCAGTTGAGCGCGATCTGCGGGACGGTCTTGCCCGTCTCCTTCGCCACCGCGTCGAGCGCGTCGACGACACCATAGAGGTACTCGTCGTCGATCTGCGGCCCCCCGTCGACAGAGAGCTTGTTCCGGAGCCGGCTGACCTCCGGCAACGGCTGCCCGCGCCGGATCTTCCCCGTGAGCCGCCCCCAGCCCAGCGGGCTCCAGACCACCGCGCCGACCTTCTGATCGAGCGCCAGCGGCATCAGCTCCCACTCGTAGTCGCGCGCCACCAGCGAATAATACGCCTGGTGCGCCACGTACCGAGAGAGGCCATACTTCTCCGACACCGCGAGCGACTTCATCAGGTGCCAGCCGGAGAAATTCGAACAGCCGAGGTAGCGGATCTTCCCCGCTCGCACGAGATCGTCCAGCGTGCCGAGCGTCTCCTCGAGCGGCGTGACAGCGTCGAAGCCGTGCAGTTGGAAGAGATCGATATAATCCGTCTGCAGCCGGCGCAGGCTCCCCTCGATCGACCGGATCAGGTGATACCGCGACGAGCCGACGTCGTTGGGGCCCGGGCCGCTCCGGAACGTCGCCTTGGTGGAGATGATGACCTTGTCGCGCCTGCCCTTGATCGCATGGCCGAGGATCTCCTCGGCCATCCCGTCGGAGTAGATGTCGGCCGAGTCGAACATGTTCATCCCGGCCTCGAGCGAGACGTCGACCAGCCGAGTCGCCTCGGCCACGTCGCTCGCGCCCCACCCCCGGAAGAACTCGTTGGAGCCACCGAACGTCCCCGTCCCGAGACTCAGCACCGGTACCTTGAACCCTGACCCGCCGAGCTGTCTGAACTCCATGAATCGCCTCCGCGCCAAATGGGGACAACCTCTGAGCGCAGGGAGCGGAGCGCCGGACACCAGGATCTCGCCCCCTTGCCGCGGTCGTGGACGGTTAGGAACTCCAAAGCGATCCGGAAGTCAAGCCCCACGGTATCCAGCACGCGGAGGTGCAGGGCGCGCCGCGGCGGCCTGCCAGCACGGCCCGTCCGGCGCGAGGTCCCGGCGACGTGAGGAGGAGCCGGCGCCGCGGGAGGCGGCGTCACGGCCGCGCGCGTCTCGGCGAGCGCGAGCGCCGCGCTCCGCGATCACAGCCCGAGATCGAACCGGAACGCCCGCAGCGCCTCCGCGCTCGCGGAGCACCGGAGGCGCTCGTCACGAGGCATCTGCCCGAGCGTGCGCGTGTGCCCGGCCGGGATGAACATCGGCTCCCAGTGGATGCCCTCGTCTCCCCGCCGCTCGCAGGCGATCTCGCCGAGGACGCTGCCCGTGTAGACACGGAGCGTCCGGCCGTCGCAATAACACACCTTCTGGACGACGTGCGCTGCGCGCGACTGCCCAGGAGGGATGAGGGAGCAAATCCGGTCCTGCAGCCGCTCCCAGAACGGCATCACGAGCGGGCCCGGAAAGCCGTTCAGGTGCTCGATGAAGAGCCCGCCGTGCTCGACGAAGAGCGGAACGAGGGAGAGCCGGTAGGCGGCGAGGGCCTCCTCGCGTACGACGGTGTCGAGATCCGACGAGAGGATCTGGGGCACGTCGAGCCGGAGGACGCGGAGCGGCGTCGGGGCGTCCTTCCATATATACGTCATGTCCGCGAGCTTGCGGTGGTTCGAGGAGACGAAATAGACCATGACCACCGCCCTCACCCGCCCAGCGAATCGAGCAAGTGCACGACGCTCTTCGTCTTGTCGTTCGGGTCGAGCTCGATGACGTCGATGTGCCAGTCCTCGAGCAACGCGGGCTGGACGAGCCCGGCGCCGAAGGTCGCCCAGTAGCCGCGGCGGTTCGACGCGCGCTTCGCGAGCTGCGGGCTGCCCTCGATGCGCATCTGCTCCATGCGGTACCAGATGTACCGGATGTCGACGTCGCCGAAGCTGTAGCCGAGGAAGAGGAAGCTGTTGCTGAGCAGATCGGCCCGCAGGCGCTGATCGGGCGCCGCCTCGAGCCGGAGGCGGCTGAAGTACTGAGATTCGGTGAGCACCACCGTCTCGGGCCAGTCGAGATCGCCATGAAACTTGATGACGTGGCACGCCCCCTGCGCCGGACACCGCGCGAAGTCGTCGAACCTGGCGAGCGCCACGGCCTCCTTGCCCGCGTCCCGCAGCGCCTCCTCGATGTGGTGCTCGAAGTTGGTCGTGTAGATGGTCGGGAAGTCGCGGCGCGCCAGGGCCTTGTGCTGGCACGAGCTCCTGCGCCGCTCGTCGACCTCCCGCGCGTGGAAGCGCGCGCGCATCTCGGCGATGAAGCTGTCGAGGCCGCCCGCGCACTCCCGGGCGAAGAAGCCGGCGAGCTGAGGGGGCAGGCCGTGCAGCTCGAAGAGCGCTGGCTCGAAGCCGAGCGCGGCGCCCATCCACCCCACCAGCTCCTTCCACATCGGGAGCTGGAGCGGGGCAGAGAAGCCGGCGCCCAGAAAGGGAATGAGGCGGCCTTCCCGGTACGCCTGTCGGAGCGGGATCGCCGCTTGCTCGAGCGTCAGTACAGCCATCTTCAGCGAGCGATGGTATCCGCCCGCCGACCTCGCGCAACCAGCGCCCGCCGGGCCGGAACGACTCGCCCCGAGCGGACGTCGGCCGGCGCGCAAGGACAGAAGCCGCGATGAGCCAGGACACACGCGGCAGAGCCCGGCGCTGCGGAGGAGGGCGCCGGTCGCACCTCGCTCCCCACGGCGGCAGAGCGGCGTCGAGCGGGCCCTCTCGCGAGCCGAAATGTCAGTAGAATCCCGCGCATGGCGATTCTTGGGACGGTGGCTCGGCGGCCGCTGCGCGCGGCGCGGTCCGCGCTGGTCGAGCGCCTCGGAGCGCGGCGCTGATGCAGATCGCGGCGGCTGCGGTGGCGATGTGGACGGGGGCATGCCTCGTGATCGGGGGCTGCACGGCGATCGTGGGTGTGGACAAGCCGTACCACCTGGCGGGCGGCGGAAGCGGCGGTGGGGACGTCGAGACGTGCACGCCGGACGAGGTGCGGTGCGCGCAGAACAGGCCGCAGACGTGCGACGAAGCCGGAGCGTGGCAGGACGAAGCCGAGTGCCCGGCGGAGGCGCCCTCGTGTGATGACGGGCGCTGCGCCGTCCCTCGGAGCTGCGCGAAGATGGACGCGATCTGCGGGCCGCGCGGAGACGAGGGCTGCTGCGGGAGCCTGGTGGTGCCCGGAGGCACGTTCGATCGGGGCGACGCCGAGCCGCGCCTGGCGACGGTGAGCGACTTCCGGCTGGATCGATTCGAGGTGACGGTGGGGCGGTTCCGGGCGTTCCTTTCGGAGTACCCGGCGAGCTGGCCGGCGGTGGGCGCAGGAGCGCACCCGAAGATTCCGGACAGCGGGTGGCGCGCTGCGTGGGACGCCGACCTGCCCGTGGATCGGGCGGCGCTGTCGGCGTCGCTGCACTGCGAGGATCCCTATTTTTCATGGACCGACGAGGTGGGCGATCACGAGCTCCTGCCCGCGGCCTGCGTGAGCTGGTACGTGGCGTTCGCGTTCTGCGCGTGGGACGGCGGTCGGCTGCCCACGGCAGCGGAGCGGCGGTACGCGGCCGCCGGCGGGGAGGAGCAGCGCACGTATCCATGGTCGGGCCCGGAGAGCGCCCCGGAGCCCGACGAGAGCTACGCGGTGTACGGGTGCGGCCTCGATGGGTCGTGCGAGATCGCGGACCTCCAGCCGGGCGGGTCGAGGTCGCCGCGGGGAGACGGGCGGTGGGGACAGGCGGATCTGGGGGGAAACGTGTGGGAGTGGGTGCTGGATTCGTTCGCGACGAACGACGCGCTCCCGCTCGATTGCGAGGATTGCGCCGTCCTCACGCCCGACACGAACCACATGATCTGGGGCGGGGGCTGGCGCAGCGAGGAGGCTACATTGCTCACCTCGGCCTTCCAGGAGCGCTCGCCGACCGGCCACTTCGCCGGCGCGGGGCTGCGGTGCGCACGAGCGCGGTGACTCGCGCGGCCGCGCGGTCGCGCGGTCACGCGTCGCGGCCGCCGCTCCGCGCAGCGCGCGCCGTCCTTGGCGGGGTCCCGGGATCCTTGACGCGACAGCCGCCGCGCGCGACCCTCCCGCCGTGTCGGGCACGCTCGCGGACGGAACGATCTTCGCGCACCGCTATCGCGTGGCGCGCCTCCTCGCCGTGGGCGCGATGGGGTCCGTCTACGAGGTGGTGCACATCGAGACGAACCGCCGCCGGGCGCTGAAGGTGATGCACGCGTACCTCTTCCAGAGCGAGGAGATGCGCAGCCGCTTCAAGCGCGAGGCGCAGATCACGGCGGACATCGAGAGCGAGTACATCGTCGACGTCTTCGACGCGGGCATCGACGAGCCGACAGGGATGCCGTTCCTCGTGATGGAGCTGCTCCGCGGCGAGGAGCTCGGCCAGCGCCTCAAGCGCCTCGGCAGGCTGCCTCCCGGCGAGGTCGCGACGTACCTCCAGCAGACCGCGTCGGCCCTCGACCGGACGCACGCGGCGTCCATCATCCACCGGGATCTCAAGCCCGAGAACCTGTTCGTCACGCAGCGGGACGACGGGACGCCCCGCATGAAGATCCTCGATTTCGGCGTGGCGAAGCTGCTTGCCGAGGGCGGGACGGCGGCCGGCATCACGCGCAGCCTCGGGACGCCCATCTACATGGCGCCCGAGCAGTTCCGCACCGACACGAAGCTCACCAGCGCCGTGGACATCTACGCGCTCGGGATGATCGCGTACACGCTGCTCGTGGGGACGCCGTACTGGAGCCCGGAGGCGCTCAGCGCGAACGACGTGATCGCGTTCGCGCTCGTGGTCGTCCACGGGCCGCAGGAGCCGCCGGTCCACCGGGCGATGTCGCAGCGGGTGGTGCTGCCGCCGAGCTTCGATGGCTGGTTCGCCCGGGCCACGGCCGTCGATCCGGCGGCGCGGTTCCGCCTGGCGAGCGAGGCGGCGCAGGCGCTCTCGGAGCTGCTCGGCCTCGCGCCGGCCAGCAGCGGGCGTTCACCCCGCCCGACCACGCCGCCCTGGGCCATGGCGAACCCCTCGGCGCACGCGCTCGCCACGCCGGCGCCCGCGATCAGCGCGCCCGCGATCACCGCGCCCGCGATCACCGCACCCGCGATGATGCCGCCGGTGGCGACGAGCATCGGCCCGATGGGGCCCGAGCACCCGTCCCGCGCTCCGGCCGCGCCCCTCGCGGCGACGATGGAGACGTCGGTGACGTCCGTCCCCTCGGGGAACATCGCGCCGGCGGCGCCGAACCGAGCCCCGCTCGTCGCCGCCGCGGTCGTCCTCGGGCTCGGGGTGCTTGGCGCAGGGACCTGGCTCCTGATCCGCGCCGGATCCCAGGCCGAGCCCGCGGCGGCCGCGCCGCCTTCGGCCCCTGCGCTGGACGCCGGCTCGGCGAGCGCCGCGGCGACCGCTGCGCCGAGCGCGACGACGCCGGCAGAGCCGTCGGCGCCGGCGCCCAGCGCCTCCGCGCCGGCGACCGCCGCGGCCCAGCCCGCGCCCAGCGCGAGCGCCAGCGCAGGGCCGGCCGCGCGCGGGGCGGCGGGCGCTGCCCCGAAGGCGACGCCGAGGCCCGCTTCGACCGAGCGAAGAGGCTCCGCCGCTCGCCCCAAAGTCCCTTTGCTCGGACGAGATTGAGGCCGATGTCCGCCAGGCTGCCGCTCCGATCCTCGCCGACACCGCTCGACACCTTCTCTCGTGGATGCCCCAGAACATGACACGTCGCCTGCGCCGGTTGGCTCCTCTCGCTCTCGTCCTCTGGCCGCTCGCCGCCTCGACGCCCGCCGCGGCGCAGGACAGCGCCACCGCGGAAGCCCTCTTCAACCGGGGCCTCGCCGAGATGGAGGCAGGCCGGTACGAGGCGGGCTGCAACGCGATCGCCGAGAGCCACCGGATCGAGCCCAAGCCGGGGGCGCTCTTCACGCTGGCCATCTGCGAGTCGAGGTGGGGCCACGTCGCGACCGCGTTCGCGCACTTCGGGGAGTACCTTGCGCTCCACGAGCAGCTGACGCCGGAGCAGAAGCGCCGGCAAGGAGAGCGGCCCAAGGTCGCCAGGGAGGAGCGCGAGAAGCTGGCCCCGCTCGTGCCGGAGCTCGCGCTCTCCCTCCCGCCGGGAGCCCCCGCAGGGACGGTGGTGAAGCGCGACGGTCGCGCGGTGGACAGCGCCGCGCTCGGCGCGAGCGTGCCGGTGGATCCGGGAGAGCACGTCGTGTCGACGCAGGCGCCGGGAGGGCCTGTCCAGGAGACGCGGATCCACCTCGCTCACGGCGAGAAGAAGCGCGTCGAGCTGCAGGTGAGCGGCGCCGCGGCGCCGCCCGCCGACAGCAGCCCTTCGAGCCGACGGGCGGCCGTGTACGTGGCCGGCGGCGTCGGCGTCGCGGGGCTCGTGCTCGGCGGGGTGACGGGCGCGCTCACGCTCGGCAAGAAGAGCGTCGTCCGCGAGCACTGCGGCAGCGGGATCGGCCTGAGCGACCCGACGGCCTGCGACCCGACGGGCCTGGACGCGGCGGAGAGCGCGAGCACCACCGGGCTCGTGAGCACGATCGGCTTCGGCGTGGGGCTGGCCGGGCTCGGGGCGGCGGCGGTCCTCTACCTGACCGAGCCGACGCAGAGCGACATGACCGCCGGCGCGACGTCAAGGCGGATCCGCGCAGGGGTGCTCGCGGCAAGCCCGGAGGGGGTCGTGCTCGGGGCGAGCGGGTCGTGGTGACGCGGCGGCGCCGCGGACCTCCGCCGCCTTCGCCGCCTCTACCCGCCGGCGCAGAGGCGCGCTAGACCCGCCGCGTGCAGCTCATCCCCGCCATCGATCTCCTCGGAGGCCAGGCCGTGCGCCTCCATCAAGGGCGCTACGATCAGGTCACCGTCTACGACCAGGACCCGGCGGCGCTCGCCGCTCGCCTCCGCCGTGCCTGCGCTCGGCTGCACGTGGTCGACCTGGAAGGGGCCCGCGCCGGCCTGCCCGTCCAGGCCGACGCCGTCCGCGCCGTCATCGCGGCCTTCGGCGTGGAGGGCGGCAGCGTGCAGGTGGGCGGCGGCATCCGCTCCGCCGCCGCGGCCGAGAGCTACCTCGCGCTGGGCGCCGATCGCATCGTGCTCGGGACCGCCGCTGTGAACGATCCCGCGCTCGTGCGCGACCTCGCCGGCCGCTTCCCGGGGCGCGTGGTGGTCGCCGTCGACGCCAAGGACGGGCGCGTGGCCGTGCAGGGCTGGGAGCAGGTCTCCTCCGTCACCGCCCTCGACGTCGCCCGCGCGCTCGCCGGCGCCCCCGTCGCGGCGCTCCTCTACACCGACGTGTCCCGCGACGGCACGCAGGTCGGCCCCAACCTGGAGGCCACCCGCGAGCTCGCCGCCTCGTGCGGCTTCCCCGTCCTGGCCTCCGGCGGAGTCGGATCGCTCGCTCACCTGCGCGCGCTCGCCCAGATCCCCGGCGTCAGCGGCGTCATCGTCGGCCGCGCGCTCTACGAGGGGGCCTTCACGCTCGCCGAGGCGATCGAGGCGGCGAGCG
Organism: Sorangium sp. So ce693; assembly: GCF_051521375.1. Lineage (NCBI taxonomy): Bacteria > Pseudomonadati > Myxococcota > Polyangiales > Polyangiaceae > Sorangium > Sorangium sp. So ce693. The sequence goes on along the minus strand of NZ_CP150347.1, from coordinate 4,253,865 downwards.
CCTGACGGCGTGTGTGCGTTTTCGTGTACGATCCATCCGACGATGCACGAGCGCGACGACCCACGGCCCTCCACACGCGAAGTCGCGGCGGAGGAGTTCCTGTTCCACCTGCACCGGGGCAGCGAGCTCCTGCAGGACAACCGGGTCCACGCCGCGAAGGCGGAGCTCGAGCGCGCGCTGTCGCTCCAGCCGAGCGATCCCAAGGGGCAAGACCTGCTCGGGATCGTCTACTTCCGGCTGGGGCTCTACCCGCGGGCGATCGCGATCTATGAGCGGCTGATCCAGGCCCACCCGGAGGCGGTCGAGCCGCGCATCAACCTCGCGCTCTCGTACCTCAAGACCGGGCAGCCGGCGCAGGCGCGGTCCGAGCTCGAGAAGGCGCTCGAGCAGAACCCGAAGCACCAGCGCGCGTGGGGCTACCTGGGGCTCGCGTTCCAGCGCATGGGCGACTACGAGCGCGCGAGCCACGCGTTCGCGGCGGGCGGCCACGACGCGATGGCGCGCCGCCTGCTCGACATGACGGGCGGCGCCACGGGCCGGTACTCGATGGAGGCGCCCGACACCGAGGATCAGCCGCCGATCGAGGCCAAGGCCGAGGTGCAACGCGCTGCAGGCGAGGCGGTGCAGGCGCTCGATCGCGCGGGCGCGGGCTTCCGGCACGACTCGGATCTGCCGCGCATCCCGTCGGGGACATGGTCGGCCATCGAGCCTGGCCGCGAGATGATGCCGACCATCCCGGCGCCGCCGTCGTTCAAGAGCCTCGGGGCGGACCGCGCGGGAGGCGCGACGAGCGCGCCCGGCGCGAGCAGAGCTCCCGGTCCGAGGGTCGGCGCGGCGCCGACGGTCCCGTCGATGCCCGCCGTGCAGGCGCCCCCCGGAGGGAGCGTGGCCCCGACCGTGCGCCGCAGCACGATGGCGCCCGAGGAGCCCTCCGCGACGGGCCGCTTCGCGATCGCCGTCCCCGGGGCGGCGGACGCGGCGGCGGCGAGCAGGAAGGCGGCGGGGCGACCGTCGTCGTCCTCGCTGCCGCCTCCCACGGCGGCGCCCGCCGCGCCGCCGCCGGCCGCGACGCCGTCGGCGGCGCAGCCGCTGGAGACGCTCTCGGCGCTCGCGCGCGAGCGGCTGCTCGTCTTCCCGCGCGAGGCCGCGGTCACGCGGCACCCGACCGGCGTCGTGCTCGTGCAGGCAGCGAAGGGCTTCGTCGCCCGGCTCGACGCGCTGCGCACGATGAGCGTGCACTCCGGGACCGCCACGCACGTGCTGAAGCGGCAGGCGCGCGGGCGCATCTTCGACGAGCCGCTCGGCGGGCCGAGCACGCCCTTCGTCGAGATCGGCGGGCGCTGCGAGCTCGTGCTCGGCGCGCCGGAGGGGCGGCGGCTCCACCCGGTGACGCTCGGCGAAGAGCCGATCTACCTGCGCGAGGACGTCCTCGTCGGCTTCGATCTGCCGATCGGCTACGAGAACGGCCGCCTGCCGGCCGGCGAGGGCGAGGCGGTCGCGATGGTGCAGCTCCGCGGCCGCGGCCACATGGTCCTGTCGGTGCCCGAGCGCGCCGCCGCGCTGGAGATCACCCCGTCGCGGCCGACGTCGACGCGCGCGACCGCGGTGCTCGGGTGGATGGGCCGGCTCCTGCCGCGCACGCTTCCCGCATCCGAGGCGCCCGGAGGGATGCAGGGCTTCGTGACGTTCGGCGGAGAGGGGATGGTCCTCGTCGATGGTCGCTAGCGCGGGCACGTCCCTGCGGGGCATCAAGGCGCAGCGGCGGCGCACGCTCTGGGAAGACGCGCGGAACCTCCCGAACCTGCTCACGTTCGCCCGGATCCTCATGATCCCGGCCGTCCTCTTGCTGCTCTCGAGGGGCGCGCCGCGCGACTGCTTCTGGGCCGCGGGCGTCTACTCGCTCGCGGCGATCACGGACATGCTCGACGGCTACCTGGCGCGGCGGCAGGGCCTCGTGAGCGTGCTCGGCAAGTTCCTCGATCCGCTCGCCGACAAGCTCATCGTCGCCGCCACGCTCGTGTGGCTGGTGCCGATGGGCCGGATCCCGGCGTGGGCGGTGGTGCTGCTCATCTCGCGCGAGATCACGATCACGGCGCTCCGCTCGATCGCCTCGACCGAGGGGCTCGTCATCGCGGCGGGCGACGGCGGGAAGATCAAGACAGCGCTGCAGATGATCGGGATCGTCTGCCTGATCCTCGGTTACCCGTACCACATCCACCTCGGCGTCGACTTCGGAGAGGTCGACGTGGTGCACGTCGGACGGCTGCTCATCTATCTATCGCTCGTCTTCTCGATCACGAGCGCCGCGCAGTACATGGGCCTGTTCATCGACGCCATCGACGCCAAGAACCGGCCTACCCCTCCGCAGTAGATGGGCAATAGGCAAGCCCGCGTGGTTCTGCTAGACCAGCGCGCGTGAAAGCCCCGAAGACATCGCGCAACGCCTTGCGCCCCGCGCTCCTCCTGGCCGCGCTCGCCGCGGCGTTCGTCGCCTCCGCCGCGAGCTGCAGCCGGCAGCAAGAGGGCGAGCCCTGCGAAATCGCGAACGGCAACGATGACTGCGCCGATGGCCTCGAGTGCATGGGCATCGGTCAGCAGCAGCAACAACATCGTTGCTGCAGACCGGATGTGACCACGCAGGTCTGCGATCCGAACCAGAACCCGACGACGGGCAGCACGAGCAGCACGAGCGGCAGCGGCGGTGGCACCGGCGGCAACGGGACGGCCGGAGGCGGCGGTGCGGGCGAGGGCGGAAGCGGCGGCGGTGCGGGTGGCGCCGGCGGTGCGGGTGGCGCCGGCGGTGCGGGTGGCGACACCGGCGGTGCGGGCGGTACCGGCGGCGCGGGTGGCACAGGCGGCGCGGGCGGACGCTAGCGCAGCGAAAGCGGCCCCGTATCCCACCCACAGAAGCGACACGCGCGAGCGCTCCGAGCCTCGCGCTTGCGTAGAGGGCAGGCGCCACGGCGGCGCGCGTCGATGCGTCGCCCGCCGCGTGGCGCCCGCGGTCTCAGCCCCTCAGTCCTTCACTTCAGCCCAGCGCGCGACGCGCCCGCGCACGCCGCCTCAGCACGGCAGCTCCGGCGAGCGCGACCCCGGCGAGCGCCGTCCACGGCGCGACGGGCGCGCTCGGCTCGGCGGCGCGGCAAGCGCACCCCACGACCGTCTCCGGCTCGGGATCCTCGATCGGATCGGTCGGGTCCGGCGTCGCGCCGCCCGTGGAGCCAGCGGGCTCCGGCTCGACGGGATCCGTCGGCTCGACAGGCGGCTCCACCCCGAGATCTTCGCTCTCCACCGTCACGGACGAGGACGGGCAGTTCTTGTGACCGATCACCAGGTAGTACGTCTGCGTGGGATCGAACGGCGGATCGGAGCTCTCGTCGATGACGAGCTCACCGCTCGTCTCCGTGATCCCCTCGACGCTGTAATCGTAGTTCCTGACCTCCGGCAGGAGCTCGCCCAGCCTGAAGCCGACGTGCCGGCCGGTCCTCACATAGATGCTCCACTCGACGTCGTGGCCGCGGTCGGGATCGACCTGCACGGTGAAGCGGACGCCCTTCGCGGCCCGATCCGGCGTGCTCTTGAAGTGGAAGAGGCTCTGCAGGCTGAGCTGCGAGCGGTAATCCGCGCACGACGCCCCGGTGCCGAACACCAGCGAGTCGATCCCGAGCATGTTCGTCGTCTGCGACTTGCCCCCGGTCAGATCGAGCACCTCCTCGCAGTCGTCGAGGCCGCGGCTCGCGATCAGCGCGTCGACGGCGCCGGCGTCCGCCTCCGTGAGGTCACCGGCGGTCACCAGCTTGTCGGTCGCCCTCTTCAGCGCCTTGGCGAAATCGCCGAACGAGGCGTTGGGGGTCAGCAGCGTCACCGCGCCCCAGACGAGCCTGTCGCCCACCTTGGCCCCGAATTTCTCGCGCAAGGACCACGCGAGGCTGCCGATCAGCTCGCCGTCCTCGTGCACCTCGCCCACCAGATCGCCGGGGCACGTCTTGGTGTCCTTCGCGAGGTCGCGCGCCGCGCCGAACGGCGCCAGCGTCGCCTCGCCGAGCGTGGAGTCGCCGTTCACGGTGCAGGCGAAATAGTCCGCGATGCCCTCGTCGATGCTGCCGGCCCAGGGGGAGAGCCCGTATTCGTTGATCGCGAACTGGCCCCCATTGTAGCCGACCGCGTTGGCGGAGACGTAATGGGTGAACTCGTGGAGGAACACGTCGGAGTCGTCCGAGAAATCGAAGAACGAGCCCTGGCCGATGGCGATGAGGTTCGGCGCGCGAAAGGGCTCGCCCACGCCCTCTCCCGAGAAGAACGCGTTGTCCATCGGCCGGCCCGCCTCCAGCATGTTGGCGACCGCGACGAGCTTCCAGCTGGGCGCCCCCATGTCGATGTGGTGGGTCGACACGAAGTAATCGCGCATCCGGGTGAGGTGGTAATAGATGCCGACCTGCGCGAACTGGTCGTGCGCGTCCTCCGCGCTCGTGGGCGGGTCATAGAGGAAGTCCTCCCCTGCGTTCGGCCCGACGCTCTGCTCCAGGGTGAGCGGGACGCCGGCGGCGAGGTCGCCATCCACGTAATTCACCACCTTGAAGTTGCCGTCCCAGCCGCTCAAGGTCTGGGGATCCGCCGCGTCGAGGCTTGTGAGCTCGAGATCCTGGACCTCGGGCGTGACCGCCGAGCTGATGGGGTAAACGCGCCCACGCGCGTGCACGGCCAGCGAGCGCCTGTGGACGAGCTTGCCTGTGTGCGCGTCGACGAGGTAGCGCTCCCCGCCGCGATCCGACCGGACATCGACCACCCAGACGAGCTTGCCGCCCGTCTCGGCCTCGGGAAACACCGCGAGCGCCGCGTTCGGCCGCTCCGAGAGCGTCATCCCATACGTCGCCTCGACCGCGCGCCGCGCGGCCTCCTCCCCGTGAGTCGGCGTCGTCGCGACCGACACGTCCCGCGCCACGTCGAGCACCACGACCTCGGCGCGGTTCTCCCGAGTGACGTCGATCGCCACCGCGGCGCCGAGCACGGGCAGTCCGGCGTGGAACTGCGCAAACCGGACGGTGCGGTGATCGCCATCGACGAGCTCGCTCTGGTAACGCAGCGAGACGCCCTGGAGGCGGAGCTCTGAAGCGGCGTGCTTCAGGGCCGCCTCCGCCGCGCCCCGCGCGCCATCCGCGCCGCGGAAGGACAGGTCCGCTGCCGGCGAGCCCTTCCGCAGCGTGTGCCACTCGGACGCGGCGGCGGGCCCCGCAGCGGCCAAGGCTGCGAGTGCGGTCAACGGAAGCAAGAGCGGCAGTCGTCTCATGGGTTCTTCTCTCCGGCTGGATTTCTGCTGGCTTTCTGCAAGCAGCGCTCGCGTGAGGCGCGGCAGGGCCGGACCGACGAGCGCGACCAACGTAACGAGTTGCGTTGGCTCATCAAGGAGAAGCGACGCGGCGTCCTCGCGGAAAATCAAGGAGTTGTGGCCGCGATTGCCTCGTTACGTGACCTCCCTGGTCAACCTGCGTGGTATGTCTCCGGCACCTTCAACGCAGGCTCCCGTGGCTCTCTCTGAAACAAACACCTCCATTGGATTCCCGGCGACGTTCGCCCCGAGCGACATCGTCTCCGCCTGTTCCCCGTGTCCCGCCGGTGCGCCGCTGCCCGGAAGGGTTCGCGTCGGCGGCCGCGTGCTCGAGGTCGCGGAGGGCGCGTTCGTCCTCGGCGACGCGTTCAGCGCGCTGCGCGTCGCGCTCGAGGGCGCGCCCGCGCCGCCGCTCGAGGTCGGCGATCTCGCGATCGTCGAGGGCGCGCCGGCGCCGGCGCCGGCGCCGACCGACTGCGCGCTCACGTCCGCGCGGATCGTCGAGCGGATCGCGCCCCGGAGGCCGCCGCGGGCGCGCGCGGGCGCCGCGGCGCCGCCGTCGAGCGAGACGGAGCGCGCGATCCATCGCGGGCGCGGCGCGGCGCTCGCGCAGCGCGCGGCGGCGCTCGCCGCGGTGCGGGCGCTGTTCGCCGAGCGCGGCTTCCTCGAGGTGGAGACGCCGAGCATGGTCCCCTCCCCCGGGCTCGACCTGCACCTCGACGCGTTCGCGGTGCAGGCGGCGCGCCCGACGTTCCTGATCACGAGCCCGGAGTACCAGATGAAGCGGCTGCTCTCGGGAGGCGTCCCGCGCTGCTTCCAGCTCGCGCGCTGCTTCCGGCGCGGAGAGCTCGGGGACAGGCACAACCCGGAGTTCACGATGCTCGAATGGTACCGCGCCTTCGCCGGCGTGGACGAGGTGATGGCCGACACCGAGGCGATCGTGCAGCGCGTCGCGGGCGCGCTCGGCGCCGATGGCACGATCTCGACGTCGGGCAAGCAGGTACGTTTGGAGCGGCCGTTCCCGCGGATCTCGATCGGCGAGGCGTTCGCGCGCTGGGCGGGCGTGCCCGCGGACGACGCGATCGCGCTCGCGTCGAGCGACGAGGAGCGGTTCTTCCGCCTGCTCGTGGACGCGGTGGAGCCGGCGATCGCCGCGCTGCCCCACCCGGTGTTCCTCGTCGATTTCCCCGCGCCGCTCGCGTCGCTCGCGCGGCTCAAGCCGAGCGATCCGCGGGTCTGCGAGAGGTTCGAGCTGTATGTCGCGGGCGTCGAGCTCTGCAATGGCTTCGGCGAGCTGACCGACCCGATCGAGCAGCGCGCGCGGCTCCTCGCCGATCAGGCGGCGCGGGCCGCCCAGGGCAAGCCGGTCTATCCGATCGACGAGCGCTTCCTCGACGCGCTCGAGGAGGGCATGCCGCCCGCGGCGGGAAACGCGCTCGGGGTCGATCGCCTCGTCGCGCTGTGCCTCGGCGCCGCGTCGATCGGCGACGTCCTCGCGTTCCCCCACGGCTGGCTGTGACCGGCGTGGCGGACCCCGACGGCGACATGCGCCTCTCCCCGGAGGTCCTGTCGCAGCTCGCCCGCAAGTACCTCACGCTCGCCGAGCTCCGGCGCGCGCGGGCGGCCGGGGAGCCGATCCCCGGCAAGGAGGTGTTCCGCGCGCTCGCGGGGGAGTTCCCCGGCGCGCTGAACGAGCTCGACAACCTGCCCTTCGACGAGATCGAGCGGCGCCACGACGCGCTCTCACGGGCCCTCGCCGGGGGCCCGGAGGAGCGCTGGATGGCGTGGATGCACGGTTACCACACGCTGATGCGGGCGGCGCTCTACGTGAAGATCCGCGTGGCACGGCGAGAGGAGCTGTCCGACGCCGACGCGGCGGCGCTCGCGGAGCGGGCGGCGAGGCACGCCGGCACGCCGATCGACGCCGCGTTCGTGATCGCGGTCAAGGCGCCGCCGGACGGCCGGCTGAACCGCCTCGTCCTCGGCCGGCTCGCGGCGACGTTCGGCGCGTCGATGGCGGAGATCCGGGGGACGATCTTCCCGCGGCGGCGGGCGGAGGGAGGCTGACGCGTCGCGCGCTCGGACGGGCGTGTGGCGCTGGCTCGCCGGCAGGGCGCGCGCCGGTGGTCCGCTGGGCCGTCATGAAGCCGTGGCGGTGAGCCACATCGACAGATCGTCTGCGGAGAGGTCGAGCACCACGTCGCCCACCTTCTCAGGGCCCTCTGCGCCCAGGCGCTCGGAGAGCCGGCCTCGCTCGTCCGCTGTGAGGGAGCGCCCCAATCGCCGCTCGACCTGGTGTGCTAGCAGCGCGAGACCCTTTTCTAGCCCCTTCTCCAGCCCTTCCTTGAGCCCGGCCGCCTTGCCTTCTCTGTAAATCGAGTTCTGCATCACGACCTCCCGCGGCAGCAGCGACTTTACCACGTCGGCGAGCCCCCGCTCACGCGTGTCTGCTTCGGCCAGGGCCACCATCGCTGCTCCGAGCTCCCCGAATTGACGCTCGCCGGAGCAGGCCCGGAGCTCCTCGATTACCTGGTTCAGCTTGCTGCGATCCGCATCCGCTGCCAGGGGCGTAAAGATCAGCCAGAACGGGCTTCTCCGCGCCGCCAGCTCGGCCACCGTCCGCTGATAGACCGCCTCGATACGGAACTGCACGCCCGAGAAGGGCTCGTCCGATGACGATGTCCGATACGCGCCGTGCGTTGGCCACGGCGCTTCCCGGCCAGAGAGGACCACCACCACGCTGTCGATCGGCGTGGGCTGCGGAGCCGGCGCTCCAACGCTCGCCCGCGCCTCGTCCGCCACCGCCAGCGCCGTCAGGCAATGGTACTCGAACACGCGGAACGGAATCTCGTCGCCCATCGCCAGCGTCCACTCGGCGTGGAGCAGCCGCCGCTCGCCGCCCACCATCACGGCGAGCGCTCGATCGAGCCGCCGCTGGCGGCCGGTGACCTGCGTATCGACCCAGCCCAGCGGCTCGATGGGTCCGGCCGCGCCGAGGAGAGCGCGCGCGACGTCGTGCGGGAACTGCCGCGATACGTGGCGGAGGATCAAATCGACGTCGTCCGGCTCGTCGTCCTGCCCCGTGTTCTCCTTTCCGCGCCTGCGTCCTCGCTTGCCCATGTCGACGGACCGTCCTCCTGCACGTCGAACATCGGCGCGAGCCCGCCGCAGTTGCGCGGACGCCGAGCGCCCCTCGTGACGAGCTCCGGGCATGGACTAAGCTCCGCGCCCGATGGAACGTCTCTTCTTCCTGCTCTCGGGCGTTTACGGGTTCCTCGCGGTGGCGCTCGGCGCGTTCGGCGCCCACGGGCTCAAGTCGACGCTCGACGCACAGGCGGACGGCGCGCTGCGCCTCTCCTGGTGGCAAACGGGCGCCCAGTACCACCTCGCCCACGCGCTCGCGCTGGCGCTCGCCGCCCACCTCGCCGCGCGCACCGGCGGCGTCGCGGCGACGGTCGCCGGCTTCTGCTTCGCGGGCGGCGTGCTCCTCTTCTCCGGCAGCCTCTACGCGATGACCCTGACCGGCGTCCGCGTCCTCGGCGCGGTCACGCCGTTCGGCGGGCTGCTCCTGCTCGTGGGCTGGGGCGCGGTGGCCGTGGCCGCGCTCGGGATGGGGAAGGGCTGAGGCGCCCGGCAGCGGACGCCGCCGCGCCTACGTCGTCCTGCGCGCGAAGAGGCGGCCGAACCGCGCGGAAGCGCGCTCTCGGAGGGAGGCCACGCGGGACCGGACCCGCCCCCAGCGCTCGCTGCGCGCGAGATCGTCGAGCAGCGAGTACGAGACAGGCGTGACGATCAGGGTGAGCAGCAGGCTCAGGGACTGACCGCCGATGACCACGACGGCGATCGTCTGGCGCTCCTCGGCCCCGGGCCCCGTGCCCAGCCAGAGCGGGAGCATGCCCGCGACAAGGGCCAGCGTGGTCATCAGGATGGGCCGCAGCCGATCGCGGTTCGCCTGGAGGATCGCCTCCTCGCGCGGCATGCCCTCGCTCCGCAGCTTGTTCATGTGGTCGACCTGGAGGATCGAGTTCTTCTTCACCACGCCGAACAGCACGAGGAAGCCGAGCGCAGAGTACAGGTTCAGCGTGTTCCCGGTCGCCCACAGGCTGAGCAGCGCGAACGGCACCGAAAGCGGCAGCGAGAGCAGGATCGTCACCGGGTGCACAAGGCTCTCGAACTGCGACGCCAGGATCATGTACATGAGCACGATCGACAGGAGGAACGCCCAGATGAACTCGCCGAACGTGCGCTCGAGCTCCGCGCCGCGGCCGCGCACGCTGGTCGTGTACGCCGCGGGCATGTCCATCTCCCGGGCGGCGCCGCGCAGCGCCTCCAGCCGGTCGGCCAGCGCATAGCCCGGGGCGACGCCGGCGCGCAGGCTCGACACCCGCTGGCGATCGAGCCGGTCGATGCGCGACGGGCTCCTCGCCTCCTCGATGCGCACCAGGTTGTCGAGGCGCACAAGGTCGCCCCGGAGCAGCGGCGTCCCGGCCGAGGGCGCCGTCGCGCCGCCAGCGCCGCCCGGCGACGGCGCGGCCGACGCGCGCGCCGTCCGGGGCACGTACAGGCGGCGGACGGCCGCTACCCGATCGCGATCCTCCTCGATGAGGCGCAGCTGCACGTCGTAGTTCTCGTTCTCGGCCTCGTCCCGGAAGCGCGAGACCGCCTGATCTCCGCCCACCATCAGCCGCAGCGCGGTCGCGATGTCCTGCGTCCGGACCCCGAGCTGCGCCGCGCGATCGCGCTCGATGAGCACCCGGAGCTCCGGCCGGTCGATCTTCAGGGTCACGTCGGCGTCCACGATGCCGCCGAGGTGCGCGGAGCGCTCGCGGAGCTCGTTCGCATAACGCTCGAGCTGCTCGATGTCGGGACCCTGGATCGCGAAGTCGATCTCGAAGTTCCCGCCGCCGATGTTGAACGACGGCACGTTGCGCACCGAGATCCGGAGATCGGAGTACTTGCGCAGCTTGCGCCGCACCTCCTGCATCACGTCCTTCTGCGAGTAGTTGTCCTTGAAGGCGCGCCATGGATGGGCCGAGAGCGTCTCCCGGAGCAGCCGCGTCAGGGAGAACGTGCGCTCGTCGTGCGGGGCGATCCGCACGAAGGCCTCGCCCGCGCTGACGCCGCCCACGAAGCCGCCGCCCGCGGTGGCGAGCACGCTCCGCACCCCGCGCACCCCGCGGACGTCATCGCTGATCTGCCGCATCACGTCGTCCATCGCGCCGATGCTCGCGCTGAGCGGGGCCGTGACGCGGATCTCGAACTCCGCGTCGTCCGCGCCGGAGGGGATGTACTCCTGCTTCACGAGCCCGTAGAGCGGCACGGCCGACGCCATCACCAGCGCGGCCGACACGGCGACGAGCGCCCGGTGCCGCATCGCGAACGCGAGGGCGCGCGTGTACCTGGCCTCGAGCCTCCCGTAGAAGCCCTCTCGCGTCGCCGCCTCGCCCCCACCGCCGTGCGCGCCCGCCTCGCCCGCCGCGTGCGCGCGGGCGCCCTCCTCGCGGAGCAGGCGCGCGCTCATCATCGGGGTCAGCGTGAAGCTGACGAGCAGGCTCACGAGGATCGCGACCGTGGCCGTGATCCCGAACTGGAACAGGAACCGCCCCGAGATCGACGACATGAACGACACGGGGACGAAGATGACGACGAGCGACAGCGTCGTCGCGAGCACGGCGAGCCCGATCTCCTGCGTCGCGGCCCTGGCCGCCTCGAAGGAGTCCATCTTCTTCTCCTCGACGAAGCGGAAGATGTTCTCGAGGACGACGATGGCGTCGTCGATGACGATGCCCACCATCAGCACGAGCGCCAGCATCGTCACGCTGTTCAGCGTGAAGTCGAGCAGCCACATCATGCCGAACGTCGCGACGACCGACGTCGGGATGGCGACGCCCGCGATGATCGTGGACCGCCACGACCGCATGAAGAGCAGGACGACCGCGCACGCGAGGAGGCTGCCGAGGACGAGGTGCACGTTGATCTCGTGCAGCGCCGTGTAGATGTAGCCCGACTGGTCGCGGATCACCTCTAGTCGCACGTCCCCGGGCATCTGCTCGGAGAGCTTCGCCAGGTTGGCCTTCACGGCCTCGATCACCGCGACGGTGTTGGCGCCCGACTGCCGCACGACGTCGAGGACGACGGTGGGCTTGCCGTCGAGGCGGGCCAGCGAGCGCTGCTCGTAGGTGCCGTCCTCGGCGCGGCCGATGTCGCGCACCCGGACGGGGCGCCCGTCGACCGTGGCGACGACCAGATCGTTGAACGCGCCCGCGTCCTCGATGCGGCCCATCGTGCGCAGCGTCCGCTCCTCCTCCTTCCCCGTGACGTTCCCCGCGGGGATGTTCGCGTTCTGCTGCACGATCGCGTCGCGGACGGCGGTGATCGGGAGGCCGTACGCGGCGAGGCGATCGGCGTTCAGCCAGATCTTGATGGCGCGCTCCTGCCCCCCGACGACGCGCACCTCGCCGACGCCCGACGCGCGCTCGAGCTGCACCCGCACGAGCTTGTCGGCCACCTCGGTGAGCTCCCGGATCGATCGATCGGCCGAGAGGGCGATCGACATCACCGGGGTCGAGTCGTTGTCCTGCTTCGCGATGACGGGCGGCTCGGTGCCCACGGGGAGGCGGCGCAGCGCCGCCTGCACGCGATCGCGGACGTCCTGCGCCGCCGAGTCGATGTCCCGGTTGAGGTTGAACGTGGCGACGACGACGGAGGTGCCGCTCGTCGAGATCGAGCGGAGCTCGGTGATCCCCTCGACGGTGTTGACCGCCTCCTCGATCTCCTCGGAGATCTCCGACTCGACGTCCTCGGGCGCGCCGCCGGGGAGCGTGGTGCGGACCGAGACCGTCGGCAGGTCGACGGCGGGGAAGCGATCCACGCCCAGCTTGAAGTACGCCACGGCGCCGACCACCACGAGGGCGAGCGTGAGCATGGCGGCGAACACGGGCCGCTGGATGCAGATCCTGGCGAGCGCTTGCACCCTAGCCCCCTTCCACCACGCGCACCGGCTGCCCTTGCTGGAGCGACCCGGGCCGGGCGACGACAGACTCCCCCACCGCGACGCCGGACACGATCTCGACCCGATCTCCCGACGTCCTTCCCGTGGTGACCTGCTTCTCCTTCGCCTTGCCGTCCTCGACCGTGATGACCTTCGCGAGGCCGGCGAACCGGACGACGGCGGTCGCCGGCACGGTCGGCACCGACCTCGAGCTCACGACGATCTGCGCGCTGACGAGGCTGCCGGGCCGCAGGTGGCCGGGGTTCTTGATGTCGCTCTCCACGAGCAGGGTGCGGCTCTGCGGGTCGAGCGCGGGCGCGAGGCGCGCGACCGTCCCCGGATAGGTGGCGCCGTCTCCCTGGAGGGTCACGCGCACGGGCTGGCCGGCGCGCACGCCCGCCGCCTCGAGCTCGGGGATGGCGACGCGCAGCCGCAGCGGGTCGATCCGGACGACATCCACGATCGGCGCCCCCGCGGCGAGGTACTGGCCGACGTTCGCTCGCCGCACCTGGACGACGCCATCGAGCGGCGAGCGCACCATCGTGTCGGTGAGCTGCTGCCGCGCCATGCGCAGCTCGGAGCGCCGCTGGCGGACCGCGGCCTCGCGGATGCGCACCTCCTCCCGCGCCGACTGCACGGCGGTCTCCGCGCGGACCGCCGCCGCCTCGGCCGCGTCGAGGTCCATGCCCGACATCAACCCTTCCCTGGCGAGCCCCCGCGCCCGCACCTGGTTGGCCTGCGCTTCCTTGAACGTCGCGAGGGCCTGCCTCACGATCGCCGTGCCCTCGATATCGAGCTCGCTGTCAGGCCCGTCCGGGGGCAAGCCGAGCTGGGCGCGGCTCTGCGCCAGCGCGGCCGTGGCCTGCTCGATGCGCAGCTCGTAGTCCCGCGCCTCCAGCTGAGCGATGACCTGATCACGCTGGACCGGGCTCGCCAGGTCGACCGAGATCGAGGCGAGGCGTCCGGCCACCTTGGCCCCGAGCGTCACCTGCTCGTCGGCGTCGAGGGTCCCCGAGATGTCGACGGCCTGTTCCATGACGAGCTCCGTCACGGGGGCGAGCGTCACCTCCTTGACGCTGGCCGCAGGCTTCTCCGCCTTCGCTCCGCCGGGCTGAGACGCTCCCTGGTTGCATGCGAGGCACTGCAGAGCGGCCGCGAACGCGACCGGCAATGTCCAGAGCACCCTTGGCGGGCCGGAGGCGCGGTGACGGGAGTTGGCAGGCTGGCGAAGCTCGGGAAGGACAGTCCACATGGCGGCGGCCTCAGATGACCAGGAACGCCCCCCCGAGCGCGTGTTCGCCGCACGATATTGACGCATCAGGGTTGGAGCGCAACGTGCGCGTGGGCACGCCGCAGCGGTGTCCGCTTCACGAAAACGGCTTGGATCGGGCTCTCGACGTGTCGGATCGCCTTGCGGTCCTATCGGATTGGGCCCCACCCGTGTCCGATCGCGTTCCCGGCGTGTCCGATCGCGCTCTTGCCATGTCGGATCGGGCTCCCTGCATGTCCGATCGCGCTGCCGACGCGTCGGATTGCGCTGCCGTCAGGTCGATTCAGGCTCAGGCGCTGCCGGTGTCGGGCTCGATCCAGTCGTCTCGGGCTCATCCTGCTTCACTGCGCGCCGACGCGCGCGGGCACGCGCGCTCGATGTGCGGAAGAGCGCGAGCACCTTGCGCTCGTCGCGGTAGACATAGCGGCCTGCGGCGCGGATGTCGTCCATGGCCTCGCGCAGCCACCAGAAGGCGCGATTCCGGAGTGCCATCGCGGCGTTGCCCTGGGGATCGACGGCGCGCTCCGCCGCGCCGCTGCTGAGCGCCGCGGCGAGCTCACGGGCGCGCTCCGGGGCGCGCTTCGGAAGATCGGCCCTGGCCAGCGCGTCGCGGTGCTGCTCGAGCAGCTCGGCGAGCTGGCTCAGATCGCTCACCAGGTCGGCGACGCCGGTGCCAAGGACGATCCCGTCGACGCGCCGCTCCACCTCCTCGTCCGCCGCGAGGAAGTAGCGGAGCGCCGCGATGGCGTCGCGCTTGAGGGCCTCCGCGTCCTTGCGCTGCGCGCGCAGGTCGGAGGAGAGCGGGAGCGTGCGGACCTCGGTCCAGGCGGACTCGGCGGCGGCGAGCAGCTCGCGCCGGGCAGAGATCGAGGTGCCGACCTCCTTCGAGAGCCTGCTCTTCTTGTAGATCTCCTTGCCGAGCTTGCCCAAGGCGACCTCGAGCTCCCGCGCCTCCTGCAACGTATCGGAGACGGGGTGGTCGATCGGCGCCTCATAGGCGGGATCGAGATCGAGCAGCTCCTGCCGCTGGGCGGCCGTGAGCGTCGATTTCTTCTTGCCGCCCCGCTGCGGCTCAGCGGAGGGCTTCTCGCCCTGCGTGCCCGCGTCCGAGGCGGCCTCGGTTCGTGACTTCTTCTTTTTTTCGCTGGCCATCGGCGTGAGAGTACGGCAGCTCGCGCCATGCGGTCGAGCGTCAAGGACGCCTGCTGCGCGCCTCGATGCCCACCGCTGAGGGACCCGAGCTCGGCTCGTTCATCGCAGAAGCCCGCCGTGCTCCGGCCTGGCGCACGTCGGCGGCCTGCGCGGCGCGCGTGTGACGGAGACATTACACGTCTGTCTCGCGACGCTTGCCCTGCCAGCGCATCTCTCGCGTGATGACCAGCGGAGAGTGGGTCGCCGCGATGAGCCGATGGCGTAGTTACGCCGGCCAGGGATCCGCGGAGAGAGAGTTCAACGCAAAGACGCAAAGGCGCAAAGACGCAAAGGCGCAAACCAAGGAACAATCACCGTGCGTTTTTGCGTCTTTGCGCTCTTGGCACCTTTGCGTTGAACTCTCTCTCCGCTCGCGAGGCAGATCCCTGGCAGGGCCCGCCGAGAAGCGCCGACATGCGCTCCGCGTCAGCCACCCTCCCCTCTCAATCGATCGCCCAGCCCCGAACCAGACCATTGCAGACGAACGCGCGCTCCCCGTCTGCGTCAATCTCGAGTCCATTCCAGGCTTCCTTGACCGAGACGAGGAGGCCGCCCTCACATCGCTGCTCCCGGGGCAACGGCCATCGCCCGTCCCAGCCCGCCCGGCGCGGCGGCGGCCACCGGCAGGAGCGGCACGCCGTCGCGGTAGATGACCACGTTCCCGAGCGCGGCCGGCACCCGCGGCCCCGGCGTGACGATGCCGACCAGGTTCAGCGGGTCGCACGCCGAGAGCTGCACGATCTCGCCGGACAGGGGCTCTCGCCGGACGGCGCGGAGCGCGTCGAGCGCCTCGGGCAGCGCGAAATGCTCGCCCACGAAGCCGGCGACGAGGTGCCCGCCCCGGAGCTGGCCCGCCATCTCGAGCCGCCGGTAGACCCGGAGGAGGTCGCGCCACGCGGGCGGCCGCGGCTCGCGCGTGAGCAGCTCGCGACAGACCACGCCGTAGCGGCGGAGGTACTGGTGCGCGAGCGCCTCGACGGCGTCGGGGCCCTCGGCCCCCTCTCCGGCGTCGCCGGCAGCGGGCGCGAACGGGTCCGGGCGCGATCGAAGGAGCGACCACCTGCCCGACGCGACGGGGCCGCCCCGGCGCGCCCCGCCGCGCAGGCGGCCCGCGCCCAGCGCGACGGGCGCGCCGCCGCCGCCGAGCAGCGAGCGCAGCGCCGCGAAGCCGTCGCCGGTCACGAGCCCCGCGGCGACGAGCTCCCAGAGCGCCTCCTCGACCTCGTCCCGGGAGCGGCCCACGCCGCCCACGAGGTCGTCGAAGAACGACGCGCCCGCGCGCGTCAGGAACGACAGCACGCCCTGCGCCGCCTCGGAGAGCGACGCCGGCGGCGGCGCGCCCTCGGCCTCCCGCGGCGCGAGGAGCCACGGGAGATCGCGGCGCAGCGCCAGCGTGATCGGCGCCGCGCGCGTGGGCGCCGCCGCGTCGCGCGGGACCACGCGGCCCCACGCCACCTCGCCGGACAGGCAGAGCGCGTCGAGCAGCCCCTCGTCGTAGCCGGCCACGCGCGCGGGCAGCACCGCCTGCTCCCACGCGCCGGCGGCGAGCTCGAAGCCCTGCAGCTGCTCGATCACCCGCCCGAGGCCCCCCGGCCCGCGCGCCTGCGTGCCCGGCCGCACGCCCTGCCACGCAAGGAGGAACCGGAGGAGCTCCGCCGCGGTCGCGGGCTCGATCGCCTTGCGCAGGCCGGTGACGGTGCGGCGGTGGATGCGGGCGAGGAGATGGCGGTCGCACCACTCGATCGACGGATCGCTCGGGCCCGCGGCGGCCTGCGCCGGCCGCGACGGCGCGCTCGGCAGGAAGCGCCCGCGCAGCGCGCCGCCGGCGAGCTCGATCCGCGCGAGCGCGGACAGCGCCTCGTACGCGGGCACGTCGAGCCGCGACGCGAGATCCTCGGTCGAGATCGGCCCCGCAGCGCTCAGGAAGCCGCGGACGAGCGCCGTGATCGCGGCGCCGCGATCGACCGCCCCGGCGGCCCCGCGCACGGCGGGCGGCACCGCGACGTCGGGCGCAAACACCGCCTCCGGCCAGATCACCTCGACAAGCGGCCGCCGCTCGGTCGCCACCCAGCGCGGCGCGCGCGGCACGCCGGCGCTCGCGCCCGGGGCGGCGCCGACCTCGGCCGCGCGCCCCGCGGCGCAGAGCGCCTCGAAGTGCCTCGCGAGGCCGCTCCGGATCCCCTCCTCCGCGGGGAGCGCGACCCGGTCGAGCAGGAGCTCGTGCAGCTCGTCCGCGTCGCGCACGTCCGGCCGCGCCTCGGCGACCACCTCGGCGACGACCGCCGGATCGAGCCCGCCCAGCCGCTCGGCGACCTCCGCCGGGAGCCCGCGTCGCACGCGGACCGCCCTCGCGCGGCGCTCCTCCAGCGGGGCGTCGTCGAGGAACGCGTAGGGGTTCGCGTTCAGGATCTCGTGCGAGAAGACGCTCGGCTCCGGCGTGTCGAGCGCGACGACCCGGATCGCCCCGCTGCGCAGGCCGACGAGCAGCGCGCGCAGCCCCTCGACATCCATCAGCTCGGTCAGGCAGTCGCGCAGCGCCTCGCGGACGAGCGGGTGATCCGGCGGCTCGACGTGCGCGAAGAGCCCGTGGTTGTCCTGGCAGCCCTGCTGCTCGGGGAAGATCGAGAGCAGGAGGTCGTCGGCGCGCATGCGCTGGAGCGCCGGCGGCACCCGCCGGCCCCCGCGGAACCGGAGCAGCGCGAGCGCGCGGGACGCGGCCCAGCGGAAGCGCGTGCGGAACATCGGGCCCTGGAGAGCCGCCTGGACGAGCACCTCCTCGAGGCCCTCGGGGCGGACGAGATCGAGCACCTCGTCGATCGGGATCCCGTGCTCCGCCGACAGCGAGAGCAGCACGCCGTCGTCGGTCGCCGCCGCCTGGAGCTCGAAGTCGAACGAGCGGCAGAAGCGCTTGCGCAGCGCGAGCCCGAGCGCGCGGTTCACGCGGCCGCCGAGCGGCGTGTGGACGACGATCTGCTGCCCCCCGGCCTCGTCGAAGAAGCGCTCGACCACGACGGTCGCGCCGCCCGGGACCGCGCCGAGCGCCGCGCGCCCCGCCTCGATGTAGTCGCGCACGAGCAGCGCGCCGCGCGCGTCGAGCGCGCACGCCTCCATGAGCCAGCGCGCCGCCCGGGACCGCGCCGCCCGCGCCTCCTCGCCGCCCTGGCCCCGCTCGGCCGCCGGCCGCGCCCCATCGACCCGCTCCTCGTCGAGGCGCGCCGCGATCTCGGCGCGGAGCGCTGCGACCTCGGCGGAGAGCTCCGGCGTGCGCGCCGGCGCCTCCCCTAGCCAGAACGGCACCGTGGGCGCGGCGCCGTGGGCGTCCTCGACCCACATCTGGCCGCCCTCCAGCCGGATCACCCGCCAGGAGGTGTTGCCCAGCAGGAAGACGTCACCCCCGGACGACTCGATCGCGAAATCCTCGTCGAGCGTGCCGACCTTGGTGCCGTCGGGCTGGAGCACCACGTCGACGGCCGCGATGTCCGGGATCGCCCCGCCCGACGTGAGCGCCGCGAGCCGCGCGCCGCGCCGCCCGCGCAGCCGGCCGCCGATCGCGTCGCGGTAGACGAGCGACCCGGCCCGCTGCCGCGCGCCACGGGCCGCGGACGCGCCGTCGTCCGCCGCGGCGGCGCCGCCCGAG
Organism: Sorangium sp. So ce693; assembly: GCF_051521375.1. Lineage (NCBI taxonomy): Bacteria > Pseudomonadati > Myxococcota > Polyangiales > Polyangiaceae > Sorangium > Sorangium sp. So ce693. Next base: position 4,235,450 of record NZ_CP150347.1, on the reverse strand, counting down.
ACCATGGCCACCACCGCGTCGAAGTCGCGGCGCGAGAGGCCTTCGTAAGGGGCGGCCCGGCGGACGAGCGCGTAGAGCCCCTCCTCGTCCCGCTCCTCGCACGCGCACGCGGCGATGATCTGCTGCGCGAGCACGTCGAGCGGCCCCTCGCGCGACGCCATCCGATCGAGCTCGCCGCGGCGCGCGGCGCGCACGATCGCCGCGCACTCGACGAGCTGGTCGCGCGTCAGCGGGAAGAGCCGCCCGCGCGGCGTCGCGGCGAGGGCGTGGCCCGAGCGGCCGATGCGCTGGAGGGCGACGTTGATCGACCGCGGCGAGCCGACGAGGCAGGCGAGGTCGACCGCGCCGACGTCGATGCCGAGCTCGAGCGACGCTGTCGCGACGACGACGCGGAGCTCCCCGGCCTTGAGGCGCCGCTCCGCCGAGAGCCGCCGGGCCCGCGAGAGGCTGCCGTGGTGGGCGGCCACGACGTCCTCGCCGAGCCGCGCGCCGAGCGCGTGCGCGACCCGCTCGACGAGGCGGCGCGTGTTGACGAACACCAGCGTCGACCGCGCCCCCTCCGCGAGCGCCGCGATGCGGTCGTAGATCTCGGTCCACTGCTCGTGCGTACAGACCGCGCCGAGCTCGTCGCGGGGCACCTCGATGGCGAGATCGAGATCCCGCCGCTGCCCGACGTCGACGATCTGGGGCAGCTCGCGCGCGCCGGCGACGAGCCGGGCGGCGATCTCGATGGGGCGGACGGTGGCGCTGAGGCCCACGCGCTGCGGGCGGGCGCCGCCCTGGCCGACCACGAGGTCCTCGAGCCGCTCGAGCGAGAGCGCGAGGTGGGCGCCGCGCTTGTCGCCGGCGATCGCGTGGACCTCGTCGAGGATCACCGTGCGCACCCCGGAGAGCGCGCGCCGCCCCGACGCGCTGGTCAGCAGGATGAACGCGGACTCCGGCGTGGTGACGAGCACGTGCGGCGGCCGGGCCGCCATGGCGCGCCGCTCCTGCGCGGGGCTGTCGCCGGTCCGCACGACGGCCCGGATGCCCGGCGCGGGCAGGCCCGCCGCCTCCATGGCCGCGGAGATCTCGGCGATCGGCTGCTCGAGGTTGCGGTGGACGTCGTGGGAGAGCGCCTTCAGCGGAGAGATGTAGAGGACGTCCGTGCGGTCCTCGAGGGCGCCTCGCGCCGCGTCGCGGACGAGCCGGTCGAGGCAGAAGAGGAAGGCCGCGAGCGTCTTGCCGGCGCCGGTCGGCGCGCTGATCAGCGCGTCGCGGCCTGCGGCGATGACCGGCCAGGCGCGCTCCTGCGCCGGGGCGGGGGCGCCGAAGCGGTCACGAAACCACCGGTCGACGACGGGGTGAAACATCCCGTCGAGGGTAGCCCGCCGGGGGGAGAGGCGGAAGCGAGAGGGGCGGGCGGTTGGCGTGGGGGGAGCGGCGCTGCGCGAAGGCCCGCGGCGACCGGGGCGAGCGCTCGACGAAAGAAATCGACAGATGCCTGTCGGGTTCTTCTCTGGCCTTCCGGATGAAGGAGTGAAGCGCGCGGAGGGCGGGGTGAGACGCGTGGCGGCGAACTCTCGTTGTTCGGTGCCCCCTCTCGCCAGCTACCTCGGCACGACGTCCGCCATCCGGACGCCACAGGGGGATAATCAGCGGGCAAAGGCCGTTCACTTCATCGCCTTGTTGGGCCGCATCGATCGACCGTCACGAGAGCACGTCGGTGGCGGTCTTCGCCCCAAGGACGTTAATCACGAGGAGGATTGTGCCGCAGCGCTTCTTGGCGCGCACGACCGTGACGTACGTCGGCCACGAGAACTTCTTGTCCGGGTCCACGTCGCGGTGGACCTCGAGGACGATCGCCAACGCCAGTCTGCCATTCGCGTCTCGAAGCTCGAGCACCAGGTCAGCCCGGAACTCCACCGGGATGAGCTGGTCGAGCGACGACTCGACCACCGCGACCGAGGCGTGCGGGCGACCTCGACGCCCCACTTCCATGGCAGGCCGGCCCAACGTGCTCGCGCGCCGCGAAGGTCACCGCCACGCGTGCGGCGCGCCGCCGTCAGCGGTCGCCGCGGCCTCGCCGGGCCGCGCGATCCGCCTCTTCCTCGCCGAGCTCCTCGAACTCCGCCTCGTCCGCGTCGAGCGGCGCGATCCGCGACCTCTTCGACGCGCCCTCGACCGGCGCCGGCGGCGGAGCGCTCCCGCGGATCTCCTGCGCGATCCGCGAGAGCACCGTCGCGACCCCCTCCTCGACGGCGTGCCCGAAATCCTCCGCGCTCTGCTCGAGGCGCTGCTTGCGCTCGAGGCGCTCGACCCTGCGCTGCTCCTTCAGCCGCCGGTGCTGCTCTTTCCGCGCCTGCGCGGCGCTGCGCTCGATCTCCCGGCGGATCTGGCGCGGGGACACGTCGCTGGAGAGCGCGGCGAGCGCGTGGAAGGCGAGCCCCAGGCCGCACCCGAGCAGCGGCCAGAAGAACCACCACGGCCCGTCCGTGAGCGCGTTCACCGCGAAGAGGAACGCGTTCACGAGGAGGAACGAGAACAGGTGCGTGCGGAACCCCTTGCGCCGGCGCGCAAGGATGGCTTCGCGCGCCTCCTCCTCGCCCCGGACATGCTCGACGTCGCGCGACGCGGCCTCGATGGCGCCCCGCGAGATGCCGATCTCCTCGGCCGCCGCGACGAGCTCGTCATGGCTCACGCCGCGCGCCTGCGTGTCCCGGAGGGCGCGCTCCAGGATGGCCCGCACCTCGGCCTCTGTGTACTGCCGCCCGCTCTGCTTGCCCGGTCTCGTCATCGCTCTCCTCGCGACCGCGCGGAGCATACGCTTGACCGCGTGCGGCCGCGCCGCTTCCATGAACGCAAGGACCCCATGAGCAGCGAAACCGCCTCACACCGCGTGGGGACCACGATCCGCAACAAGTGGACGCTGGAGCGGCTGCTCGGCGCCGGCGGCATGGCCGCCGTCTACGTCGGCGTCCACCGGATCGGCCGCCGGGACGCGCTCAAGATCCTGCACCCGCAGGCCGCGCAGTCGAAGGAGATCTGCGACCGGTTCGAGCGCGAGGCCCAGGCCGCGAACCGCTTCCGCCACCCGGGCGCCGTCGAGATCCGCGACATCGACGTCGCCGAGGACGGGGCGCCGTTCCTGGTGATGGAGCTGCTCGAGGGCGAGTCGCTCGCCCAGCGTGAGCGCCGCCTCGGCGGCCTCCCGCTTGCCGAGGTGCTCCGCTTCACCGCACAGGTGCTCGACACGCTCGCCGCGGCGCACGCGCAGGGGATCATCCACCGCGACATCAAGCCGCCCAACCTGTACGTCGTCGGCGACGGCGCGGGGGACACGCCCGCGCAAGGCGGCGGCCCGCGCATCAAGGTCCTCGATTTCGGGCTCGCGCGGATCCGCCAGGACTCGAGCCTCCAGGGGGAGCTGACGCGGATGGGCCTGGTGCTCGGCACGACGCCGTACATGCCGCCGGAGCAGGCGAAGGGCCGCGACATCGACGCCCGCGCCGACCTGTTCGCGGTCGGCGCCACCATGTTCCGGCTGATCGCCGGCCGCCACGTCCACGAGGCGAGCACCGACTTCGACCTCCTGCTGAAGATGGGGAGGGAGCCGGCGCCGCCGCTCGCGCAGCGCGCGCCGTACGCGCCGCGCGACGTGTGCCTCGTCGTCGATCGCGCGCTCGCCTTCGACCGCGATCAGCGCTACCCCGACGCGCGCCAGATGCTGGAGGACGTGCGCGCCCTCCTGCGCAGCGAGCCGCCGCCGTGCGCGTCGCGGTTCGCGCACGCGCTCGCTCCGGACGCGATCACGCTGCGAGAGCAGCCGTCGCCCCGAGGCGCCGCGGACGAGGGCGGGCCCGCCACGATCGCGGTGCACCCCGCGAGCGTCTCGACCTCCATCGCCGTCGACTGGAGCGACGAGCCTCCCGTGAGCGGCGGCTCCATCACCAAGGAGTGGGTGCGCCCCGAGGCCGCCAAGGAGGACTCGATCGCCGTCGACTGGAGCGACGAGCCGCTCGACGCGGGCGCGCCCGCCTCGCGGCCGGCGCGGCGCTGACCGGGCGGCGGGCGATCCGTCAGCCGGGGGCGAAGGCGCCGCCGCCCGAGCAAGACGCGAGCCGCTCGGCTAGGATGCGCCGGCCATGCTCGGCGAAGCGAAGCGGATCTACCTGGCCACGCGGAAGAAGCACGATCAGCTCTTCAACACGTACCTGATGCGCCCGCTCGCCGGCGGCGTGGTCGCGCTGCTCGCGCGGACCTCGATCACGCCGAACCAGGTGACGCTGCTCAACCTCGCCGTGTTCGTGGTCGCGGCGGCGCTGCTCGTCGCGCTGCCCACGGCGGCGGGGGGCCTCGTCGCCATCGCCGTGCTCGAGCTGAGCTACCTGCTCGACTGCGCCGACGGGATGCTGGCGCGGCACAAGCAACTCGCGTCGAAGGAGGGCCACCTCTTCGACTTCTTCACGGACGAGCTCAAGGCGGTGCTCCTCTCGGGGGCCCTCTCGATGCGCCTCTTCAGCGCCGGCGGCCTCGGGCTCGACGGCGGCCGCTGGCCCGGCGGGGACCCGCGCTTCCTGCTCGCCGGCGTCGTCGGGGTCGCGGTGATCGCCTCGGCGATCTCGCTGACGAACTTCGTCCGCCGCCCCGAGATCAGCGGCAAGGAGACGTCGGTCTCCGCCTATTACGAGACCGCCACGGAGGAGGGGCCCCGGTCGCCCGCCGCCCGGGCGGCGGCGCTCGTGATGACGTTCCTGCGCTTCCTGAACCACTACCCGAGCCACATCTGGGCGTTCGCGCTCGCGGACCGGCTCGACGTGTTCTTCTGGATGTATGTGCTGATCAACCTCCTTTACCTCGCGAAGGGCTGGCTCGGGCTGCTGCTCAGGTTCGGACGGTCGTAATCCCTCATCGCCCCCCGCCGTAGGGCCATGTCATAAGATCAACGCATCGAGACGACCCACCCTGCGTTCGTGTGCGCGATGACCGAGCAGCGTGACCCGCCCCGACGGACTGATGGATATCTTGAGCCCGGTTGCGGTATGAACGCACGATGGAGATTCAAGAACTTTCCGACTTCCTGCGCGCCGATCCTCGCTTCACCACCCGTCGCAAATGGCTGATCCTGAGCGAGTTCGTGTACACTTCCACGGGTGAGAAGGTGGAAGAAGGCTTCCGCTACTTCACCTGCCCGATCGGAGCGCTCACCACCGCCCTGGAGAGGCGGGACTTCGCCGCCATCGCGAAGCTCCCCTTCGCCCTCGACGAGGACGGCGACCCGGACACCTCCGCGGTGCGCCTGGATCTCGCCTACACCGCGTCCGGTGCGCTCGCCGCCTTCCAGCCCGTGGAGTTTCGCGACCACGCGCCCACGCCCCTGTCAGCGCCCGTGATCCTCGAGCGTGCCGAGGCCCAGGCGCTCCGCGACGTGTTGCGAGAGCTCGACCAGTCTGCCTAGCACTCCAGCCGCGGTGAGAGGCAGCACCTCTGGCACGCACGCAGCCGGGTGCTGCTCCCTCGCGCCACGCGGCCATGCTGGCAGCCGCTCCTCGCATCCTTGCAAGCTTGCAAGCTCCCCGGAGGCTCGGTTAAAGCGCCTCGATGCGGAGATCCCTTCCCTGGCTGGCTTGCTTCACCCTCGGCCTCGGGCCTGTCGGCTGCGGCACAGAGGGAGATGACACGACCCCGGCCACACCTGCGGAGTACAAGCACCCTTTGCCGGAAGGCGAGAGCATCTGTGGGCGAATCGACTTCGAGGAGATGTTTCCTTTCTCCCTTCGATCCTCGACGCTCCCGGTGCTCGTCCATCATTACAAGGCGGAAGAGCGCGACACCGCGCGCCAGGTCCTCGCGTTCGTCGAGGAGGGCTGGGACTATCATGTGAACCAGATCGGCATGCGCCCGCCCATCGGCGATGGTGGAGAGTGTGGACCGGACGACGCGTTCGACGTGTTCGTGTGGAGAGGCCACCGCAGCTGCCTCGTCGACGTCCTCGGAGGCGAGCCGTCGACCTCGTGGGACGACCGGCATCCCACCATGATCGTCGATCCGTGGGGGCCTTACGGCGGCTCCGCGCTCGAGGAGACCGTGGTGCACGAGATGGCGCACGCCTCGCAGGCCGCCGACGACTGGAGCGAGAGCCCCGTCGTCTTCGAGATGTCGGCGTTGTTCCTCGACCAGGTCCGCGCGGATCACTACGCGGGCGAGAGCCTGGCCGATTTCCAGAGGCACCCGGACTGGGCCATCGACCACAACGACCATTACGAGACGTGGTCCATGTACGGCGCCTCCATGGTGCTGCTCTACCTCAAGGATCGGTTCTTCGACGGCGATCCGAGGTTCGTCTCGCGCATGTGGCTCGGGTCGCGCGACGCTGCCGGCCCAGGCGACGGCGCGCAGCCCAACGAGCCTGACTTCGTCGATGCGCTCGATGCGATGCTCCGAGACGCGGCGGGCACAAGCTATGTCGAGGCCGTCCCCGAGCTCGCGCGCTGGCGCTGGTACACCGGTGATCACATCGACGACCGCCATTTCCGGCACTTCGCGGGTGGCCTGGAGAACCTCGCGGCGGCCAAGCTCTCGCTGGCGGCCCAGGTCGAGGCCAGGCCGGGCAGGATCGACATCCGCGAGCGCGCGCCGATGTTGCTCGGCACCAGCTATATCGAGCTCTCGGCGGGCGCGGACACGCCTCGATCGCTCCGGGTGTCGCTCGAGGCGCCCGACGACGCGAGGCGCCGCTTCGTCGTCCAGGCCGTCCCCGGTCTGACGCCCGACTCGGACGGCGAGATCCTGGATCTGTCGTCCGGCTCCGCGGAGCTGAAGCTCGCAGCGGACGGGAAACGAACGCTCGTGGTGACCGCGCTGCCCACCGGGGCCTACGATCCCGATACGAGAGGTGAAGATCGGTATCCGTTCACCCTGATCGTGCACCACGACGCGGCCGCCGATCCCGGCGTGGAGGCGCGGCGAGGGCGGCTCTCGGCGCCTGATCCGAGGTGAGGCGCCGAGAGCCCACCTCCATCCGCCTGCCGAAAACTGGCCCTCCTCCCCCTCCTGTGCACTACGGTCGGCGCGCCATGGACACGCCGCCTCGAACGCGCGCCGCAGCCACGCTCGCGGCGAGCCGCCATGCGCTCGCACTCCTCGCGATCGCCGCGTCCCTCTCGGCCTGCGGACGCTCCGGGAGCGCCGCCGACGCGCCCATCGAGCTCCCCGGCGCCGCCGGAAGCCAGAAGGCCCAGGGCGCCTCCGCCGCCGCCCTCGCCTCCCCTGCGGCCCTCGCCTCGCCCACCCCGGCCGAGGACGAGCCGCCGCCCGGCCTGCCCGCGGGCCCGCCGATCGTGTCGCTCGGCGGCGTCGCCACCCCGCCGGCGCCGGTCCCCGAGGGCCGCCCGCGGCTCGCCAGCACCTCGATGCTCACCCGCGTCCTTGCGCGGCCCAGCACCGACGCGAAGCCCGTCGGCTTCCTGCGCGCCGGCGCGATCGTGGAGATGGATCCCGAGCCCGCCGGCACGTCCGGGTGCCCCGGGGGCTTCCGCAAGATCAAGCCGTTCGGCTACGTGTGCGTCGGCCCCGATGCGACGCTCGACCTCGACGACGAGATCGTCCGCGCTGCGGCCCGCCGCCCCGACGTCACCCACAAGCTCCCGTACATGTACGGGACCGTCACGCGCGGCGGCCCCGCCTACGCGCGCATCCCGACCGAGGACGATCTCGCGCGCTTCGAGCCCAACCTCAAGAAGCACCTCGATCGCTGGGCCAAGGACGAGGAGAGCGGCGCCACCTACGGCCTCGACGTCTGGCTCAAATGGAGCGCCGAGCCAGCCCCGCCCGCGCTCGACGCGCTCGCGCAGCGCATCACCGATCGCGAGATCCCCTGGTACCTGCGCGACGGCCGGCGCGCCCCCAACCTCTCCGGCCTCATCAAGACCAGCGACGCCGTGAAGATCGACGAGGTCTCGCGGCGCAACGGGATGGCCTTCCTCGAGTCGTTCCTCCACGAGGGCCGGCGCTACAACGTCACCACCGATCTGCGCGTCATCCCGGCCGACAGGTTCCGCCCCATCCGCGGCTCCGAGTTCCACGGCGTCGAGATCGGCAAGGACGTCGACTTCCCGTTCGCGCTCGTGCGCCGCGCCGGGGGCAAGCGGTGGCGCCTCGTGGGCAAGAAGCTCGTCGACGGCGGAGAGCTCGAGTGGCGATCCGCCGTGCCGCTCACCGGCAAGCAGCAGTTCTTCGGCGGCAAGCTGCACTACGAGACGAAGGACGGCGACTGGGTCGACGACCGCCACGCAGGCCGCATCGACCCTGCCAAGAAGATGCCTGCCTGGGGCAAGAACGGCGAGAAGTGGCTCGACGTCAACATCACGAAGCAGGTGCTCGTCGCCTACGAGGGCACGAAGCCCGTCTATGCGACGTTGATCTCGAGCGGTGAGGCGGGGCTCGATGATCACGAGTCCAGCACCGCGACCAAGCGCGGGATCTTCCGTATTCACACGAAGTTCGTCACGAGCACCATGGACTCGGACACCGTCGGCGAGGAGTTCGAGCTGCGCGACGTGCCTTACGTGCAGTACTTCGAGGAGGGGTATGCGCTGCACGGCGCGTACTGGCACGACAAGTTCGGCCGGCCCAAGAGCCACGGCTGCATCAACCTGTCTCCAGAGGACGCCCGCCGCCTGTTCTTCTGGACCGAGCCGGCCGTCCCGCCGGGATGGCACGGCGCAGCGCGCTCGCTGACCGGCACCGTGGTGTTCGTCCACCCCTGAGCCGCGCGGCGCCTCTGCCGTGGAGCGCCCGGCAGCCCCTTTGCTCAGGGAGGGCAAGGGCAGCACGAACGCTCGGCGCGCGCGCGCACGCGAGAGGAGTAGGACAGATCGATCGAGGGTCACAGTCCGTGCGACTGCCGGCTCGAACGGCGCCGGGGTCGTGGTAGCGTCCCGCCCATGCAGCTTGCCGTCGTGGGAACAGGGTATGTCGGCCTCGTCGCCGGCGCGGGGTTCGCGGATTTCGGGAATGACGTGGCGTGCGTCGACGTGTCCGCTGCCAAGATCGAGATGCTGAAGCGCGGCGAGGTGCCGATCTACGAGCCCGGCCTCGACGTGCTGATCGCGAAGAACACGCGCGACGGCAGGCTCCGGTTCTCCACCGACGTCGCCAGCGCCATCCGCGACGCCGAGATCGTCTTCATCGCCGTCGGGACGCCCCAGGCGGACGACGGCTCCGCAGACCTCTCCGCCGTCGAGGCCGTCGGCGAGACGATCGGCAAGAACCTGAATAATTTCAAGGTGATCGCCACGAAGAGCACGGTCCCCGTCGGGACGGCGGACCGGCTCCGGCAGATCATCGGCGCGAACGCCACCCAGCCGTTCGCTGTCGCGTCGAACCCGGAGTTCCTCAAGGAGGGCGACGCGGTGAACGACTTCATGAAGCCCGACCGCGTGATCATCGGCTCGGACGACCCGAAGGCCCGCGAGATCCTGCGCCACCTCTACAACCCGTTCGTGCGGGCGAGCGATCGCATCCAGCTCATGGACGCGCGCTCGGCCGAGCTCACCAAGTACGCCGCGAACGCGCTGCTCGCGTCGCGCATCTCGTTCATGAACGACCTGGCCGTGCTCGCGGAGAAAGTCGGCGCGGACATCGAGCTCGTGCGCAAGGGCGTCGGGGCCGACCCCCGCATCGGCACGAAGTTCCTGTTCGCCGGCCCCGGGTTCGGCGGATCGTGCTTCCCCAAGGACCTCTCGGCCATCCTCTACACCGCGGGCTCCGTCGGGCACGATCTGGAGATCGTCCGGGCGACGGAGCGGATCAACGCGCGGCAGAAGCGGCTGCTCGCCAGCAAGGTGAGCGCCCACTTCGACGGCGCGCTGAAGGGGAAGACGATCGCGGTCTGGGGGCTCGCGTTCAAGCCGCAGACGGACGACATCCGCGAGGCGCCGGCGCTCACGCTCATCGACGCGCTGCTCGAGGCGGGCGCGACCGTCCAGGCGCACGACCCGCAGGCGATGCCGAACGTGCGCGCCATCTACGGGAACCGCATCCTCCTGAGCGACGGCATGTACGGCGCGGCCGAAGGCGCGGACGCGCTGGTCGTCGTCACCGAGTGGCACGAGTACCGGCGCCCGGATTTCCACCGGCTGAAGCGCATCCTGAGCTCCCCGACGCTCTTCGACGGGCGCAACATCTGGGAGCCGGACGAGCTCCGCGGCATGGGGTTCGTTTACACGGGCATCGGCAGGAAGTAGCGCCCCAAACCCGATAGCGCGGCGCGCCGGCGGCGCCGCGCCGCTCAGGCGTCGTCGTGGCCTGGCGGCAGCACCTGGCGGCGGGTGGTCGGCGCTTCCTCGCCGACGTACCGCGGCAAGTTCGCGGGCGTCTGGTTGCGGCTGCCCGAGAGCTCCTCGCCGAGGTGCCGCGTCCCGTTCGCGGGCGTGTGACGCCGGCTGCTCGGCGGCTCCTCGCCCAGGTGGCGCCCGGCGATCGGCGTCGGCATCGACATCCGCCGGCTGCTCGGCGGCTCCTCGCCGGTGTGCCGGTCCCAGCGCCGCTCGAGCATCTTCCGATCGACGCCGATGAGGCGCGCCGCCGCCGCCTTGTTGCCGCCGCAGCTCTCGATCGCGTGGTGCAGGACGGCGCGCTCGATCACGCGGAGCTTCGATCCCAGCCGCTCGGGCAGCGCGAGCAGGGCGCGCGCCAGCCGGTCGATCTCCGCGGTGGCGTCCACGACCGGGCGCTCGCGCGCGAGCTCCTCGAGCGTGGGGACGTCGATGAGATCGTCGTCCGCGAGCAGCCCCAGCCGCTCGACGACGTTCCGGAGCTCGCGCACGTTGCCGGGCCAGGGCCGCCGGACCAGCCACGCGATCGCGTCGTCGGTGTAGCGCAGCTTGCGCGGGAGCTCGGCGCTGAACGCGAGCAGGAGCTCGATGAGATCGGCGTCGCGCTCGGCGAGCGACGGGACGTGCACCGTGACGACGTTGAGCCTGTAGAAGAGGTCCTCCCGGAAGCGCCCCTCGCTGATGCGCTTCTCCAGGTCGACGTGGGTCGCGGCCAGGACGCGGGCGCGCAGCGGGATCTCCGACTCGGCGCCGAGGGGGCGGAAGCGGCGATCCTCGACGACGCGGAGGAGCTTCGCCTGGAGCTCGCCGGGCATCTCGGCGATCTCGTCGAGCAGGATGGTGCCGGCGCCCGCGAGCTCGAGCTGGCCGCGCATGCGCTTCTCGGCGCCGGTGAAGGCGCCGCGCTCGTGCCCGAAGATGAGCGACTCGATGAGCGTCCCCGGCAGCGCAGAGCAGTTGACCGCGACGAACGGCTCGCCGCGGCGCGAGCTCATCTCGTGCAGCGCGCGGGCGACCATCTCCTTGCCGCTGCCGGTCTCGCCGCGGATGAGCACCGTCTTGTTCGACTCGGCGACCCGCTCGATGATCCGGCGGACGCGCTCCATCCCCGCGGACGAGCCGAGGAGCGCCTTCGTGCCGAACGTGCGGTCGACCCGCTCGCGGAGCCGCACCACCTCGCCCTTCAGGAGCAGCCGCTCGCGCTGGCCCTCGATGATCGGCAGGAGCATCTCCGGGCAGAGCTCGTCCTTCAGCACGTAGTCCTGCGCGCCGAGCCGCATGGCCTCGCGGATCTCGGAGAGCTCGCTGACCGACGTGACCATCAGCGCGGGCGTGCTCCGCCCCGAAGCCCGCACGCGCCGCAGGATCTCCAGGCCGCCGCGGTCGCGCGGATCGTCCGACAGGCGCACGTCGAGGAGCAGGAGGTCCGGCGCGCTCCGCTCCACGGCGGCCATCGCGTCGTCCAGGCCGACCGCCTCGATCACCTCGACCTCGTCGAGCGCGGCCAGGATCTGCCGGAGCGTGCGGCGGCCGCTCCGCTGATCATCGACGATCAGGATCTTCACGCGACCTCGTCCTCCGCGGTCATGGAGACGTCGGCGGCGGGGATCGAGATCACGAACCGCGTCGTGCCGTCGCGCCGCTCCGGCTCGATCAACCACCCGTGGGCGCGGACGATGCGGTGCGTGATGGCGAGCCCGAGCCCGGTCCCACGCGGCTTCGTCGTGTACCAGGGCGCGAAGAGGCGCGACGCGTCCCCCGAGATGCCCGGCCCCGTGTCCCACACGACGAGCTCGGCGCCGCTCTCGGTGGTCTCCCAGACGACCCCGATCGTCCCCTTGTCGCCGGCCGCGTCGAGGCCATTCGAGAGGAGGTTGACGAGCACCTGCGTGGCCTGATCGGGATCGCAGCGGAGCCTCGATCCCGCGCTCACGCGCGCCTCGATCCGCCGCTTGCCGAGCTGATCGCGCAGGAGCATCTCCGCCCGGCTGACGAGCTCCTCGACCGCGAGGCGGCGGCGCTCGAGCTTCCTGTGCGTCACCCGGCGCAGCCCCATCACGAGGCGCTCGAGGCGCTCGACCTCCTCGCAGCCGATCTCGACCTCCTCGGCGTCCAGGCTCTGGTTGCTCGAGCCGCGCTTGAACACGGAGCGGAAGAAGTTGATCGGGTAGCGCACCTCGTGGGTGATCTCGGCCGCGAGCGTCTCGATGAGCGCCGCGCGCTCGTCGCGCCACGCGGCGGCCTGCTCCCGCCGCCGCCGCTCCAGCTCCGCGTAGCTGTGGGCGTGCGCCATGGCGAGCGCGGCCTGGTTGCCGATCGTGCGGAGCAGGTCGAGATCCTCGCTCGTGAACAGGGCGCCGCCGCGCTTCTTGCCCACCTCGAGGACGCCGAGCAGCCGGCCGCGGAACATGACCGTCAGCGAGAGCTCGCTCGCGCTCGCGCTCTTCTCGGAGGGCTCGACCTCGATGACCCGCTCGCCGCTCGACTCGTCCGCCCTCGGCGCCGGCTCGCCCGGCGCGGCGCCGGCGTTGCCCGCGCTCGCGCCGTCGGCCACGTCGACCGCGATGCGACGGAAGGTGACCCGCTCGCAGGAGAGCCAGCGCGCCACCGTGCGCTCAACCGCGAAGGCGACCTCGTCGGGATCGGCGACGAGCGTCAGCTCCTCGCTGAGCTGCTCGACGGTGGGCTTGTACTCCGCGCGCGCCGGGAAGAGCTTCCGATCGCCTGCGCCGAGCGCGAACACGACGAGCGCCGCGCTGACGACGGCGGCCGGCGCCGCGACCTTGATCGCGCCGAGCAGCGGGAGGCCGGCGTACCCCGCGCACGCGGAGCAGAGGATCACCGTGAGCGCGACCATCATGCAGGCGATGATGACGCGCGTGAGCGGGCGCGACAGGAGCGCGCGGCTCCCCCAGAGGTCGTAGCGGATGAACGCGACGACGCTCGAGACGGGCGTGAGGGCGAGCGCGGGGATCGCGAACCACGCGAGCGTCGACGCCGGGGCGCCGAGCATGGCCAGCATGAAGCCCAGGGCGATCACCACGTGCGGCGGCGCCATCGCGAGGAGCAGCGCGCGCAGGGTGCGGCGGCGGTCGCCCTCCGCCGCGGCGAAGCGGAGGATCAGCGTGGTCGCGAAGAAGAAGAACGACGCCACGAACAGGATCGCGCAGACGCTCCGGAGCGCGACGGTGGTCCAGCCCATGGCGTGCGAGGCGAGCAGGGCGGCGGCGAGCAGGCCGCCGAGCCCGTGCGCGATCCGCGCGAAGACGGGGTAGCGCGCGATGAGCGGGACGTCGTCCGGCAGCCGCAGCGCCAGCGTGAAGAAGCTCATCGGGACGAGCGCGTAGGCGACGTGGAAGAACGGGACGAGGTGGCGCGAGCTGTGGTAGTCGAACAGCGCGAACTGGAAGAGCGCGGCGAACAGCGCGGCGCTCGCGAAGGCGCGGGCGAGCTTGCCGTGAGGGCTCGCGCTGAGGGCGATGAGCGCGGCGCCCACGTAGAGCGAGGCGACGACCATCAGCCCGCCGGCGTAGAACCACCAGGCGAGCGCGTCGAAGGGGACGAGGGAGAGCTCGACGTCGCGCAGCCCCTCCGCCGTCTCGACGCGGGCCTGCACCGAGCGATGCCCCTCGCGCGCCGCCCTCTCGACCGCCGCATCCCAGGCGCCGGCGCGGTAGCGCCCCGCGGTGCTCTCGAGGCGCCAGCCGTCGACCTCGACGACGCGATCCGGGTACCGGAGGCCCTTCTGGAAGCCCTCCCAGGACGGCAGGCCCACGCTCGAGACCACGCCGTCCGGATCGACGAGCACGCCGGGGAACGGGCGCTCGTACCAGCTCAGAGCGCTCCTCATCCCCGAGCCGCCCAGCACGAGCGCCGCGAGGACGACCACCGCGAGGAGCCAACGCCGATTCTCGATAGCGGGCATCGGGAGAGCCGACGGCGCGCAAATTGCGCCGCCAGCCACTCACGATACGCTGGAACTCCGGGTGAACCAACGGGCCTCGCGCGCCGGACGGCGTGCAACGCGCCCGGCACCCGCGATCCTGGCGCCCCAGCAGCGCTACTACGCAATTATTATTACGTTTTCCCGCGGAGATGAGAGCGGGATCACCCCACGGCGGGACGGGAGCGCGCTCAGGCGGCGCCCTCGTGCGCGTCGCCGTCCGTGGCGTCCGCGAACACGACGTCGGCCAGCGCTCCGAAGCGAGACTCGACCTCGGCGACGGCGGCGGCGTCGGTCGCCGATCGCTCGAGCCGGTCGAGCACGGCGGTGATCTCGTCCCGCACGCGCGGCGAGGGCGGCGGCGCCGCGCGGCTCGCGGCGAGGGCGCGGACGAGGAGCGAGAGCTGCCGCAGCACGGCGCCGGCGCCGTGGGCGCGCCGGCGCCGGGGGTCGCCCGCGGTGAGCCGGGCGTGGCGCACGAGCGCGCAGACGCCGTGGCAGAGGCTCGGGTCGGCGAGCAGCGCCCGGACGGCCCAGCGCGCGAGGCGGCGCGAGTACAGGCGGCGGAGGAGCGGGCCCTCGCCGCGGACGTCGTGCCAGATGCGCGCGGCGCCGTCCTCGCCGATGAGCACCAGCGCGAGCGCGATCGGATCTCCGGCGGCGAGGCAAGCTCGACCGGCGTCGATGCGGCCGTAGCCGTGCTTGGCGTTGTGGCCGTCGCGATCGCGCCCGTCGGGGAGCACGTCCCACGGGTCGGCGATCGGCTCGGCCGACGCGGGCGCCGCGGGAGGCACCGGGGCGAGCGTGCGCATCACGAGGGCGTCGAGCTCGGGCAGGCGGAGCGACGGGTTCTGCGACAGGATCAGGAGCAGCGAGCCCGCGGCAAGCGCCGAGGCCCCGCTCGACTCGGCGTGGCAGAGCCGCTCGAGCGCGGGGGTCGCGCTGGACGCGGACGGCAGTGGGCAGGCGAGATCGTCCCCTGGCGCGAGCCACCGCACCGCCGGGCCGCGGTTGGCGAAGGGGCGGCTCCGCCCCCGGCGGTCCCGCCAGAGGAACCACCCGTCGCCGCGGGCGCCCGGGCCGACGCAGAACACGCGCGGGTCGCTCGCGGGCTCGCCGAACCCGAGCGAGAAGCTCGCGTGCAGCGACTCGGGAGGGCTCGAGGCCTCGCGGCCGGTGGGGAACACGACGGGGCAGCCCCGGCCGCGGCGCCCGAGGCGGGCGGCGAACTCGAGCGCGTCGTCGAGCATGGGCGTCGTCGAGCCCTCGACGTACGCGGCGCACACAACGACGTCGGCGCCGTCGCTGACCGCCTGGACGATCGCGACCGGCAGGGCGAGGACGCACGATCCAGGCTTCGGGATCAGGTAGAGCCGGGGCGACGCGTCCGGCGCGACGCCGCGGAACCCGCCGGGGCGACGGCCCCCGACGGCCCACGCAACCATGAACGCGCCGTGCGCCTGGCTGCGCGGCGGCTGCTCCATCATGACGAGCACCTCGCGCTCGAGGCCGAGCTCGTCGGCCGTCCAGGCGTCGTCGTCGATGACCCCGAGGCGCATCCCGGCGCCGCCCCCGCAGCGGCGGCGATCGACGCCGATCCCGCCGCCCTCGTCGCGCAGGAACCAGCGGCCAGGGGTGACGGGCTCGTCCTCGTCCGACGCGCCGCGCGCTTTCCACCCCTCGGGGCGCGCCGCGGCGCCGGCGGCCGCGTCGAAGCGGGGGGCGACGGCGGCGCTCGGGCGCCGGGCCGACGCGACGTAGCGCACCGGCAGCGCCGCGGCCGAGAGCGCCGCGACGACGTCCGCGCGCCGCCCGCGATCGGGGGATCGGACGCGGAGCCAGAAGATGGGCGTCCGCTCGATGACGCGCTCGACCGCGACGCCAGACCAGCGCTCCCCGAGCGCCTCGGCGACCGCGTCGGGCGCGACGGGGCACCGCGAGGCGACGACGATGTCGAGGGGACCACCGTCGTCGTCGCCGGCGGCGGTGGGGACCGGGGCATAGCCGAAGTCCCACGGCGGGCGCCGCGGGCGCGTCCTCGGCGCGGCCGACGACGCGGGAGGCGGCGCGCTCTTGCGGCCGGGCGCCGGACGCGCGCGCGCGGACCCCTCCTCCGGAGAGCCCGCCCCCCCTCGCGCGGCCGCGCCGCGGCCGCGGCTCATGCCAGCACGGCCTTGGCCCAGGCGTTGAGCGCGTGGGCGCGGTTGGCGAAGCCGGGGCTCTCGGCCTCGCACCGCGCGAGCTCCTGGGCTTGCCCCTCCCTCCCCTCCGCCCAGGCCGCGACACGGCGAGCGCCGAGCACGGCGGCCCGCCGCCGCGCGGCGCGGAAGCACCGGCGCTCGCCGTCGAGCATCGCCGCGAGGACGCCGGACTCGAGGACGATCCGGCGGACGGGGAGCAGGGACGAGGGCGCGTCGGGGATCGGCGGCTCGCTCTGCGCCTTCGGCGTCACCGCGATCCCCCAGGGCGGCGTGCCGAGCGGCCCGTACGCGACGGCGCCGCGGTGGCGCGGCTCCGAGGCGCGGTCCCGATCGCGCTCTTCGGCCTGGGGCTCTCCGTGCGCGCGCGATCGGAGCTCCGAGGCCAGGACGACGGCCCAGGCGCCGCCTCGTTGGTAGTCGTCCTGCCAGTCCATGACGTCGTCGTGGAGCTGCAGCCCGAGCCACACCGACGACAGCAGCCGCGCGAGCACCTCGCGCCGCTCGGCGTTCCAGCCGGCGGCGTGCGCGAGGGCGATCGACGCCGGGAAGCCGACGCTCTGCTTGCCGAGGGAGAGCGCGTAATAGCGGCTGAAGCCGGCGGGCCCGCCGCTCGCCAGGAGGCTGCGCTCGGTCTCGATGGCGAACAGCGTCGCGTCGTCCGCGCGCGCGAAATCGATGGCCGGGTCGTCGACGCCTGGCGCGACGCGGCGGAGCGCGTCGTCACGCGCCCGCCGAGCGTGCGCCAGGATGGCCTCGAGCTGCCAGGTCGGGCGGACCTGCTTGTCCTTGATGCGATCGGTGCCGAACGCCTCGATGACGGCGAGCAGGTGCGCGAGCAGCGCGTCCTGCACCGTGGCCCCGCGGACGCCCGGCATGGCCTCCGCGAGCAGCGCGGGCGCGGCCAGCGTGATCTCGTTGCTGAACACGGCGCTCCAGGGCACGTCGCGCGACGGGGACAGGCCGAGCGTGTAGGCCAGCCCCTGCGCGTCGGCGTGCAGCATCCCGGGGAGGGTCCGCCAGAACGCCTTGTAGAGCTCGTCCACCCAGAGGGCGTCATCCATGCGCGGGCACCTCCATCGCCCGGCGCGCCGCGCCGGGCTCGGCGCTCGCGGTGCGCGGCGCGCTCCGGGCGCCGGTAGATGGCACCGGGGCAGAGCCGCGCCGGTGAGACGTACGCCGATGGCGGTGCAACCCCGCCTGTCGCCTGCGCCGCAGCATCAATAGACGTTCGACTCCTTCCAGGGCGACAGGCACACGTTGAAGCGCTCCTCGACCACGATCGCGCGCCACTGGAGCACCTGGGAGGCGCTCAGCCCATCAAAGAAGCCGCCGATCCAGGAGCGGATGCGGCCGTTGAGCTGCGCGCGGATCCTGGCCGCGTCCACCGGCTCCTCGTCTGCCTCGGGCGCGACGACGTAGAGGGCGAGCAACTGCTTGAACTCGTCGAAGTACTCCTGGTTTCGGAGCAGCGAGATGTAGAGCGCACGCAGCTGTGCGTGCGGGTCGATCGAATTCACGGTTTGCATGGGCCTCCGCCGCCGGCCCACCGCCGGCGTCGGACGGCACATTGCACGTCACGGGCCGCCGGTGGCCAGCGCGTAAGCCATTGAAATCATTCGATCGCCAGCGGCGGCCGGCGGCGGTCGATACCCGAAACCGACCATCATCTGCCCGAATCCGACCGCTCCGCTCGACGCGATGTCGCCTTTCCACGGAGGTGGACATAGACATGTCCAGCGCTGCTCGTGCCCGACACGACACCAGCCGGGATCGCAAAAGACGCACCGACGCAGGCCGTTTATTTCATACGCAACCGAATAGAGCAGTGAAACTGGATCACTTCCCACCGCCGAAGCTCGGGCTGCCCCCCCCGCTCGGAATGAAGATGACGCCGCCGCCGCCCCCACCGCAGTCGCTGAGCGCGATGAGAATGAGGAGGACGACGATCAGGACGACGACGATGACGACGACCGTGCCGGCGCTGGCGCTCGTCCCGCCGCCGAACGAGGGGCTCGGCGGGGGCGGCAGGTGGAAGGCGGCGGCGAGCTCCTTCCCTGGAAGCGGTGAGCAGAATGACACGCTCACCTCGGTCGGGGCCTGCTCGATGCTGACCTTGCCGCCTTCGCCCTCGTACTCCGTGGCCTGCACCGCCTCGCCGATCTCGACCTTCCAGTAGAACTCGCCGATGACGTATTCCACCTCGGCGTGGACGCTCTGCTTGAGCGCGTACGTCCGCCCTTGATAGCTCGCCGTCGAGCCCATCGGCTGGACCTCGCCGGGTGAGAGAGGCGTCACGAGCTGCCACGCGCCGTCCTCTTCCATGAGCCATAGGTAGCCGACGCTCGGCCCGCCGTAGAGCAGGTACTCCCGCCAGCGGTAGCGCTCGCCCTCCACCGTGCAGCCCCGGATGACGAAGCCGATGCAGAGCACGCGCGTGCCGCGGAGCTGGCCCTCGGCGCCGAGCGGGACGTACGGCTCCATGGGCGGCCGTGGGACCTGGCCGAGCGCGACGAGCGCGCCCTTCGTGAGGTCGCTCGCCGTACCGCAGTACCGGCAGACGATGCGCTCCGTGGTGCCGGGCGCGGCGAGCGGAAGGTTGCCGCCGCAGTTCGGGCACGCGACGGCCGACACCTGCGCTGTGGGCTGGTCCACAGGGGCGCCGGTGTCGAGCTTCATCACGGCCGGGTCGATCTGCCGGCCCAGGTAGAGCTTGGGCGGGATCATCCGCCCGTCGCCGTAGTCGAGCGTCCCGAACTCGCCCCTCGGCCCAGCGATGTCGACGAAGCCCGTCACCACGCCCGGCGCGGCGACGTAGGGCATCTCTCCTTCGGCGGAGATCACACGCCGGCTGCCGACCTCGACGACGGTGAACATGCCGTGCCCCTCGAGGTGGACACGGCCGCCCGGCTGGAGGGAGCTCCACTGCGGCAGCCCGTTCAGCGGGAGCGGCGCCTCGGTGGTGGCGTACCAGCGCCCCTGAGCGAAGGCGACCCACGTCCAGCGACCGCTGGCCGGGAACGCGATGAAGATCTCCTGCCAGGGCGCGCCCGGCGCGCTGGCCCGATCGAGCTGGACGCGGCCGTCGACAACGAACGGCTCGTTGCCCCACCGCCCGGTGACGCCGAGCTGGAGGGGCGTTGGTATATCGACCAAGTCGGCGACGCGCCCGACGGCGCGGAGGTCCCGATCGGTGCGCGCGACGACGAACTTGCAGTGCTTGCACACCTGCGCCATCGCGCCCGCGAAGCGAAACGTGATCGGCGCGCCGCAGGAGGGGCACGCGGCTGCTCGGTCGAAGGGCGTGCTCACGCGAGCACCATACTAGAAGCCTCGACGACGGAAGAGGAAGCGTTTCAGGTGCGCTCGTCGACATCACACGCAGCACGTCGCACGGAGCACGGAGCACGGAGCACGTCGTGCGTACCGCACACGCCGCACGCCGCAGCTCGTCAGCGCGCGGACGCTCGCCAGAGCTCACCAGCGCGCCGGCGAGCCCGAACAGGCTGTGGTCCAGCGCGAGCGGTGCTAGGACCGCGCCGATGCCGGCCACCGAGGAGAGCCCTGCGGGAGCTCGGGGCGCCCCTCCCGGGGACGCTCCGGCGCCCTTTCCTGCTGCGCAGCCGCTGCCCCGGCTCGTGCACCCGGCGCTCCTCGCGAGCGTGTTCGTCATCGCCACGTCGGGGCTCGTCTACGAGCTCATCACCGGCACGCTCGCGAGCTACGTCCTCGGCGACTCGGTGACGCAGTTCAGCTTCGTCATCGGCCTTTACCTGTTCGCGATGGGGATCGGCTCGTACCTCTCCCAGTACATCGAGAGCCGGCTCCTCGAGCGCTTCGTCGAGATCGAGCTCGGCCTCGCGCTCGTCGGGGGGCTCTCCGCGCCGATGCTCTTCCGGGTGTACACGGCGCTCGGTTCGTTCCGCGCGCTGCTCTACTCGCTCGTGCTGCTCATCGGGGTGCTCGTGGGGCTCGAGATCCCGCTGCTCATCCGGCTGCTCAACTTCTCGCTCGATCTCAAGCGGCTCGTCGCGCGCGTGCTCACGCTCGACTACATCGGCGCGCTGGCCGCGAGCCTGCTCTTCCCCTCGCTCCTCTTGCCGCGCCTCGGGATCCACCAGACGAGCCTGTTCTTCGGCATGCTCAACGCGGCCGTCGCGATCACGAGCACGTTCCTGTTCCCCCTCGATCGCGCCGTCGTCGTCCGGCTGCGGGCGCTCTGCCTGATCGTGATCGCCGGGCTCGGGGTCGCCTTCGCGCTCGTCTCGCGGTTCGTCGAGCGCTCGGAGGCGCTCTATTTCGGGGCGCCCATCGTCTACGCGGCGCAGTCGCCCTACCAGCGCCTCGTCATCACGAGGAGCCCGCGCACGACGCGCCTCTTCCTGAACGGCAACCTCCAGTTCTCGTCGGACGACGAGCACCGGTACCACGAGGTGCTCGTGCACCCGGCCGTCGCCGCGCTGGGGCGCGAGCCGCGGCGCGCGCTGATCCTCGGCGGCGGCGACGGGCTCGCAGCGCGCGAGCTGCTCCGTTACCCGTCGGTCGAGCAGATCCTGCTCGTCGACCTGGACGGCGCGGTCACCGGCGCCTTCCGCGATCTGCCGCTCGCCGCGGAGCTGAACCAGGGCTCGCTCCGCGACCCGCGCGTCGCCGTCCGCAACGAGGACGCGTTCAAGTACCTCGAGGAGTCGACCGAGTCGTTCGATCTCGCGATCGTCGACTTCCCCGATCCGGGCAACTACGCCGTCGGCAAGCTGTACACGGACGCGTTCTATCACCTGCTCCGGCAGCGGCTCTCCGTGCGCGGGCTCGCCGTCGTCCAGGCGACGTCGCCTCACTACGCGCGCGAGTCGTTCTGGTGCGTCGTGACGACGCTCGAGGCGGCCGGCTTCAAGACCGCGCCGCTCCACGTCTACGTTCCGAGCTTCGGCGAGTGGGGCTTCATCCTGGCGGGCGGCGAGGGGCTCGCCGCGCCCGGCGCGCTCCGGATCGATCCGTCGAGGCTCCGCTACCTCGACTCGAGCGGCCTGCCGGAGCTCTTCCGGTTCCCTCGCGATCTCGGCCGCGTCGAGGCGCCGATCAACCGGCTGAACGACCAGAAGCTCGTCTCCGTGTACACGCGCGAGTGGGCCGAGTGGACCCGGTGATCCGGTGAACCGCCGCGGCTTCCTGAGCTCCGTGGCCGCGGGCTGGGTCGTGCACACGGCCTCGCCCGGGCGCGCGCCGCTCGCCGGCGAGATCGTCGGCGCGGCCCACGGCGCGGGCCACCTGCTCCGCGGCGGCCCGCTGCCCGCGGCGAGCGGCCCCGCCGAGCGCGCGGACGTCGTGATCGTCGGCGGCGGGGTGAGCGGGTTGTCGGCCGCGTGGCGGCTCGCCGGCGCCGGGCTCGATCTGCGGGTCCTCGAGCTCGAGCCGAGGCCAGGCGGCACGAGCGCGTGGGGCGACGACGGCGTCGTGCCGTACCCGTGGGGCGCTCACTACCTCGCCGCGCCGAACGTCGAGGCGCGCGCGACGCTGCGCCTGCTCGAGCAGATGGGCGTCGTCACCGGGTGGGACGCGGCGGGGCGCCCCACGTTCGATCCGCGGCGGCTGTGCCACGCGCCGGGCGAGCGGCTGTTCTACGAGGGCGCGTGGCACAGCGGCCTCGCGCCGCTCGACGCGCTCTCGAGCGAGGCGCTGGACGAGCTCGAGAGGTTCCATGCGTTCGAGGAGGAGCTCACGGAGCTCACCGGCAGCGACGGGCGCCCGGCGTTCCAGATCCCGCTCGAACGCTCCTCGCGCGACCCCGAGCTCCTCCAGCTCGACCGGATGAGCATGGCGGCGTGGCTCGATCGCGAGGGGTACCGCACGCCGTTCCTTCGCTGGTACGTGCGCTACGCGATGCTCGACGACTTCGGCGGCGCGCCCGAGGAGATCTCGGCCTGGGCGGGGCTGCACTACTTCGCGGGGCGCAAGGCGCGCACGCCGGAGCTCGCGGGCAGCCGCTACCTCGTCTGGCCCGAGGGCAACGGCCGGCTCGTGAAGGCGCTGCTCGAGCGCGCGGCGCCGCGCGTGTCGCTCGGCGCGCTCGTCACGTCGGTGCGCCCGCAGCCGGGCGGCCGCGTCGAGATCGACTACGTCGACGTGCAGCGCGGCGAGGCGCGCCGTATCGAGGCCCGCGCGGCCATCCTCGCGGCGCCGGCGTTCGTCGTGCGCCGGATCTTCGCGGGGAGCGCGGCGGGCGAGCTGCCGGAGCGGATCGCGTCGGCGTGGCTCGTGGCGAACCTGCACGTCGAGCGGCCGATCGACCCCAACCACGCGTGGGATTCCGTCCTCTACGGCGCCGAGGGGCTCGGCTACGTCGATGCGCGCCACCAGCTCACCGATCTCGCGGCGGCGACGATGCAGCGATCGCGCCTCGAGACGCCGGTGCAGCGCACCGTGCTGACCTACTACCGCGCCTTCGGCGGGCCGGACGTGGCCGCCGCGCGCGCGGCGCTGCTCCGCGCGCCGTGGGAGTCGCTCGCCGACGGCGTGCTGCGCGACCTCGCGCCGGCGCACCCGCACCTGCGCGACGATGTCGAGCGGATGGACGTCATGATCTGGGGTCACGCGATGCCGCGCCCGCGCCCCGGCTTCCTCGGCCCGCGGCCGTTCGAGCCGCGCTGCGCGCTCTCCGAGCGCGTCGCCTGGGCTCACGTCGATCAGCCGGGGATGGCGCTCTTCGAGGAGGCGCACGCCTGCGGCGTGCGCGCCGCCGAGACGATCGCGGCCTCGGCGGGGATCGCGATCGGCGAGAGCTGGCTCTGAGCTCGAGCGCCCGTCGCCTTGGCGCGCGCCGCTCCGCGAGGAACCCCACGTCCTCTCTCATCTTTCAAGAGCAAAGTGCGTCCGGCGAGCGAGCGCCTCCGGAACGGTCCTCCACCCCTGCCGCCGGCCGCTTCCGGCGGCCATGGAGCGGTCGCGGTGGGAGATCCGGCCCAGGATTTCAGCTTTGCCCTCGCCTTGAACTTGCGCTGCCCCCCTGCTCCGCGTCTACTCTCTGCCCATGTTGCGGACCCGGTTTGCCGGGATGACGGATACCGGGCTCCTCCGGGACCACAATGAGGACAACCTCCTCGTCAGCGAGGAGTACCGTGTCGTGGCCGTGGCGGATGGAATGGGCGGACACCGCTCGGGCGATGTCGCGAGCCAGCTTGCCGTGAGCACGCTCTCGGACTTCCTGTCCGTGACGGTGGGGAGGGACGCCACCTGGCCCTTCCCTGCCGATCCGAACCTGACCGAGGAGGAGAACTACGTCGTCACCGGCCTCAGGCTGGCGAACCGGCGCATCTTCGATCGCTCGCTGAAGACGCTCGCCGACTTCGGCATGGGCACGACGATCGTGGCGGCGATGTTCTCCAAGGACGCCGAGCACGTGACGGTGGGTCACGTCGGGGACAGCCGCTGCTATCGCCTGCGCGACAGCCAGATCACGCAGCTGACCCGCGACCACTCGCTCGTCAGCGACGCGGCGCACATGGCCCCGTGGATGACCGAGGAGGAGGTCCGGCAGCTTCCGGCCAACGTCATCACGCGCGCGCTCGGCATCCGCGAGGACGTCCTCGTCGATCTCGTGACGGACGAGACGCGGCACGGTGACGTGTACCTCCTCTGCTCGGACGGCCTGTCCGGGCTGGTGAGCGACGATCAGATCCTCGAGCT
The DNA here is from genome assembly GCF_051521375.1 of Sorangium sp. So ce693. NCBI lineage: Bacteria > Pseudomonadati > Myxococcota > Polyangiales > Polyangiaceae > Sorangium > Sorangium sp. So ce693. The sequence goes on along the minus strand of NZ_CP150347.1, from coordinate 4,211,310 downwards.
CGTGATGTCCAGCGGCTCGCTGGACGCTGCGTGCAAGGCGCTCATCGATCGGGCGAACTACTTCGGCGGCACCGACAACATCACGGTCGTCCTCGCCCGCGTCGAAGAGGTGCCCGACGGCAAGCGCCCCTTCAACGACGAGCCCACGCAGGAAAGCCGCTAGCCCGCGCCGCCGCTCGGCGGTTGCGCGCGGGCTCCCGCCGCCGCCGCGCAGGCCTCACCTCCTGCGCGGTGCGCTCTCGCTCGGGGCATCGAGCTATCCCCCTCGGGCCGGGCAGCTCGGCGCCGCGCTCCCGCCGAGCGCAGCGCTGCCATCACCCGCGCGCACGACGCCCCGCGCCGATGCGTCGGCGACGCGTCGGCTACAGGACGAAGTGATCCATGAGCTGAAGGACCTCCAGGTTCAGCCCCTTCAGCGCGGCGCACTCGCGCTCCACCTCGGCCTGGAAGACCGGCTTGATGTGGTAGAGCATCGTCGGCAGATCCCTCGGCGCGCGGAACTTCTGGAGCTCGACGGCGAGCGTCTGCGGCGTGTGGTGGCCGCTCACGGTGGCGAGGCGCTGCTCCCGGTTGGGGAAGCTGACCTCCATCAGCAGCGCGCGGAGGTCCTGCTGCTGGTTCAGCACCTCCCACAGCCGCTCCGTGGGCCCGGTGTCGCCGCTGTACGCGATCGCGCCGCCGTCCCCTTCGATCACGAACGCCGACGCGTCGATCGTATGCGTCACGTGGACCGCCCGCACGAGTCGCCCGGCGACCGGCGTGGGGCGCTCCGGCTTGAGCTCGAGGTACTGGATGGTCGGCTGCCCGGCGCTCGGGATCACCGCGAAATCGGGCCAGAGCACGTTGTTGAAGAAGTGCTTCTTGAGCGTGCGCAGCGTCTCGCGCGTGCCCGCGATCACGAGCGGCGGGCACCCGAGCTGGCAACGGTTGTCCGCGATCGTGGCCAGGTCGCGGATGTGATCGAGGTGCGCATGGCTCACGAGGCACGCCTCGATCCGCGCCTGGTCCTTCACCTCGAGCCCGCTCGTCAGCGAGCCGGCGTCGATCGCGAGGACGTCGTCCACGACGAACGCGCACGTGCGATGCCTGGGGGTCTCACCGCCGTGGCAGCCGATGACACGCAGCTCCACTGGTTCAGCTCTCTCCGCCGAACTTCTGCGGCATGTCCAGGAACTCGATGAAATCCCGGAACCTGCGCATGTCGGTCACCATGATCGCCGCGGGTGCAGGCGGCCCGTACGAGAGGAGCCTCAGCCGGCGGAGCCGCTTCATCACCTCGTCCACCGTCTCTTGCTCGACGTCGACCTCGCGCGCGATGTCCTCGGGAGAGGAGCGGACGCGTATGCCTTCAGGCGTCTCCTCCCCGAAGGCCTCGGCGTGACGCGCGAGCGCGAGCATCACGCGCGCCTTCGGGTCACGGTGCATGAGGATCTCGACGAGCGAGTTCGCCGCGTCGAGCCGCTTCGCCAGCTTCTTGAGGAGACGGAGCGCTATCTCGACGTCGCGCTGCAGCATGACCTCCAGCTTCCGCGCGTCGATCACGAGGCAGCGGGACGGCTCGCTCACGGTGGCCGTCGCGTTCCGGGGCTTGCCGTTCAAGATCGCCATCTCGCCGACGAACTCGCCGGGCCCGAGCACGGCGAGCACCTTGTCCTCGCCGGCGACCGACTTCGTGATCCGCACGGCGCCCGACTGGATGACGAACATGACGTCGCCGGAGTCCCCCTCACGAAAGAGCACGTCGCCCGGCACGTACTCGTGGCCATAGCGGGCGAACGACGACTCCGACATTGCCCGGGAGTCTAGCGCCCCACGTGACCGCGGGTCAAAAACCCGGGCAAGAGCGCTGGCCCTCACAAAACTCGAGGGGCCCCCCAAGCCACCATGCTTTGGAGGACCCCTCGGCCCGCTTCGTCGGGAGCAGCGCGCTCAGCGGGCCGGCGCCGCGCGGAGGCGGCGGCAGCCCGAGAGCGGCGCGGACAGGCGATCAACCCATGTCGAAGTCGCCCATGCCGCCCATGCCGCCCATACCCCCCATGCCGCCCATACCCCCCATGCCGCCGGGAGCGCCGCCGCCAGCGGCCTTCTCCTTCTTGGGCTTCTCGGCGATGAGGGCCTCGGTCGTGAGCATCAGCGCGGCGACGCTGGCCGCGTTGGAGAGCGCGTGCCGCACGACCTTGGCCGGATCGATGACGCCGCCGGCGAGCAGGTCCTCGTACGCGTCGGTCGCGGCGTTGTAGCCGAACGTCGGCGCGCCCGACCGGACCTTCTCCGCGACCACCGTCCCGTCGACCCCCGCGTTCTGGGCGATCTGGCGGAGCGGCGCCTCGACGGCGCGGCGCACGAGCCGCACGCCGACGTCGCGCTCGTCGTTGAACTTGAGCGACTCCAGCGAGGCGGCCGCCCGGAAGAGGGCCACGCCGCCGCCGACCACGATGCCTTCTTCGACGGCCGCGCGGGTCGCGTGCAGCGCGTCCTCGACGCGCGCCTTCTTCTCCTTCATCTCGGTCTCGGTCGCCGCGCCGACCTTCACCACCGCGACGCCGCCGGCGAGCTTCGCGAGCCGCTCCTGGAGCTTCTCGCGATCGTAGTCGCTCGCCGTGTCCGCGATCTGCTTGCGGATCGCCTCGATGCGGCCCTTGATGGCGCCCTTGTCGCCCTGGCCGTCGACGATGACCGTGTTGTCCTTGTCGATCTCGACGCGCTTGGCCGTCCCGAGATCGCGCACCGTGGCGCTCTCGAGCTTCTGGCCGAGGTCCTCCATGAACGGCGTCGCGCCCGTGAGGATGGCGATGTCCTTCAGCATGTCCTTGCGGCGATCGCCGAAGCCGGGCGCCTTCACGGCGGCGACCTTGATCGTGCCGCGCAGCTTGTTCACGACGAGCGTGGCGAGCGCCTCACCCTCGATGTCCTCGGAGAGGATGAGCAGCTCGCGCCCCTGCTTCACCACCTGCTCGAGCAGCGGCAGGAGGTCGGCCATGGCCGAGATCTTCTTCTCGTGCACGAGGATGAGCGGGTTCGTGAGCACCGCGGTCATCTTCTCGGGGTCGGTCACGAAGTAGGGCGAGAGGTAGCCGCGGTCGAACTGCATGCCGTCGACGGTCTCGAGCTCCGTCGTCATGCGCTTGTTCTCCTCGACCGTGATCACGCCCTCCTTGCCGACCTTCTCCATGGCGTCGGCGAGGATCTGGCCGATCTCCTTGTCGCCGTTGGCGCTGACCGTGGCGACCTGGGCGATCTGGTCCTTGTCCTTGGTCGGCTTGGCGGCCTTCTGCACGGCCTCGATGACCTTCGCGACCGCCGCGTCGATGCCGCGCTTCAGGTCCATCGGGTTGTGGCCGGCCTCGACGAGCTTGAGGCCCTCGCCGAAGATCGCCTGCGCCAGCACCGTCGCCGTCGTCGTGCCGTCGCCCGCCTTGTCGCTGGTCTTCGAGGCGACCTCGCGCACCATCTGGGCGCCCATGTTCTCGAGCTTGCCGGCGAGCTCGACCTCCTTGGCGACCGTGACGCCGTCCTTCGTCACGACCGGGGAGCCCCAGCTCTTCTCGATGACGACGTTCCGCCCCTTCGGCCCGAGGGTCACCTTGACCGCATCGGCGAGCGTGTTCACGCCCTTGAGGATCGCGGCGCGGGCGCCGCGGCTAAAAACGATCTGCTTCGCAGCCATGTCTCAATCCCCTCGCGGCCGCGCGGCCGCGTGTGCAAACGCTTGCGTTCGGTTGCCTCAGGCCTTGTTCACGTCGCGGCGGACTCGGTCACGGCGAGCACGTCGTCCTCGCGGATGAGCACGTGCTCCTCGCCGTCGAGCTTCACCTCGGTGCCGCTGTACTTGCCGAACAGCACCTTGTCCCCGACCTTCACATCGAGCGGGCGAACCTTGCCGTCCTTCAGGACCTTGCCGTTGCCCACCGCGACGACGCGCCCCTCGATCGGCTTCTCCTTCGCGGCGTCGGGGATGATGATGCCCCCCTTGGTCTTCGTCTCGCTCTCGACGCGCTTGACGACAATCCGATCCTGCAGCGGCCTGATTTTCATGCTGGCTCCCTCGTCCTCGGCTTGTTGACTGACCATCGGCTCGCCGGAGGTCCCGTTCGCCCCCCCGCTGGGGCATTCCGCCCGCACGACAAGAGCTAAGTGCCCGAGATCGCAGTGTCTTGGCACTCTCCTAGGCCGGTGGCTAAACCGCGGCCGAAAGTAAATCAGTCACCCGGCGCGTCAAGGGCACGCAGCAGGGAGCCGCGACTTTTCCGGAGCCGAGAGTCCGGAGGGGCGAAGCCGAGATGTCTGGAGAAGCGATGCCGAGGGAGCGGTCGCGGCGTCGTGAAGCCTCCTCCAGGGACGAGCCCCCTCTCTGACCGGGGACGAGCCCCCTCTCCGACAGCACGCAGGGCACGCTGTAGACAACCTGGACGGATCATGGCGACAGCGCGGCGTGCGACGACAACGGACGGAATGCAACGAGGGCGGAGCGGGTTGAGCGAGGAGAGCGAGGGGGTCGAGCAGCGGGAGGCCTTGCTGAGCCCGTAAAGCGCACGAAACGTCGGGGATTTTGGTGCCGAGCATTTTTCTTCGTCGGGCCCGATTTTGATCGCTTGACAATCCAGGCAGCCCAAGTAGATTCCGCGGCCCGTGGCGCTGATGAACACGGCGCTGACCCCTTGGGGGATCGTCTAACGGCAGGACGCAAGATTCTGGCTCTTGCTATCAAGGTTCGAATCCTTGTCCCCCAGCCAGGCCGCTCAGCTCTGCTGTCGGTCTTCTCCACAGAACAAGGTCCCATCGTCTAGCGGTTAGGACATCGGCCTCTCACGCCGGTAACGCGGGTTCGATTCCCGCTGGGATCGCCACTTTCACACACTTTCGCCTCGTTTCCTGCTGCTTCCGCTCGATGTCATGCGTCGAGCGCGACGCGAAGCACAGCGCCATCTGACGAGCGCGCGAGCACGCAGAGCAGCAAAGACGTCTTGCGCCGTTCACGTTGCGCTACCCTCCGGCGCATGGCCGCGCAGGACGTAGAGGAGCTCTTCGACATCCTCGATGACGGCGGCCGGCCGCTCGGCGTGCGCAAGGCGCGCGGGCTCGTTCACCGCGACGGCGACTGGCACCGGAGCGTTCACGTGTGGGTGCTCCTCGAGCGCGGGCCCGATGGCCTGGAGCTGGACAGCCGCCAGAGCGCCGCGGATCCCTGGGTGCTCTTCCAGCAGCGCAGCCCGGACAAGGACACCTGGCCCAGCGCGCTCGAGGTCGCCGTGTCGGGGCACTACCGCGCCGGAGAGGATCTCGCGGGGGCGCTGCGCGAGGCGGAGGAGGAGATCGGCCTGCCGCTCTCGCCGCGCGATGTGGTCCGGCTCGGCACGCGCCGCAGCCAGGACGATCACGCGCCCGGGATCGTCGACCGCGAGCTGCAGGACGTGCTGCTCGCGACGACCCGCCGCGCGCTCGCGGAGCTGCGTCCCGATCCGCACGAGGTGACCGCGCTGCTGTCGCTCCCGCTCGACGCGGCGCTGCGCCTCGTCCGAGGCGAGGTGCCCCGCGCGAGCGGCCTCGTGCGGCGGCCGCCGGACGCCGCGGGCGCGGTGAAGGTCGAGCCGCGCGACGTGCGGCTCGATGAGTTCGTGGTCGCGCGCGACGGCTACTTCGAGCGCGCGCTCGACACCATCCGCCGGCGCCTTGCTGGCGACGCGCCGGCCCCGTGGCTCCTCGGCTAGGACGCCGGCGCTTTCTCCTCGCGTCCGTCCCGTCAGCCTGAGCCGCGGCGCGCGTCCGCCGGCCGCCGGGGCTTCTCGGGAGGCAACGCCGACGCGACGAGGAACCCTTCAGCGCGGTGCGGGGCGAGCCCGCAACGCGCGTTCATGCGCTTGGCGATCTCGTCGCCGGCCCTGACGAGCGCATAGAACCACCGGATCCCGAAGCGATCGTGCCCTTCCCGGAGCACCGCCGCCTGGAGGGGGGCCCCGAGCCCCCGTCCGCGGTGGTCCTCGCGCAGACAGGTGCAGATCGGCATGGCCGTCCACGACGGCGCCTCGTCCACGTCGGAGATCCAGAGCGGCGGGGCGCCCAGCAGCCCGAGCTGGGCGAGCGCCTCGCGGCCGCCGACCTCGGCAGGCTGCGGCCGCGTCACGACGCACAGGGTGGTGCAGCCGATCAGCGCGCCCGCGCCGTCGCGCAGCGTGAGCGTCAAGGAGCGGCCCTCGCCGCCGCGCAGGTACCACCCCGGGAGCGGCGCGTGGCCGCCCTCGGCCTGGAGCTCCTGGATCGCGCGGATCGAGGCCTCGTCGTCGTCCGGCGACACCCTGGACAGGCGCAGGCCCGGCGGGAAGGCGCGAAACCGGCCGAGCCCCTGCACGGCGGCGCGCACCTCGCCGGCCGGGGCGCCCATCACCGAGAAGTCCTCGTCCACGGAGAGCCCCGCCTGGCGCAGCGACGCCGAGAGCGCGGCGAGCTCCGGCCGGGGGGCGTGCAGGAGCACGCGCTCGAAGCAGCGCACGAGCGCCTCGCGCCGCTCCGGCGGCGTCCGCTGGGCGTGCAGCAGGATCAGCGAGCGCCCGTCGGTGGTGATGCCGTCCTGCTCGCCGATCCAGTCGCGGGCCGCGTACAGGATCCGCTGAGCACGGTAGTCCGCAGCTTCACCGAAACACCCCGGTCCGTCCGCCGGAGCGGGGCCGCGCTGTTGCGGGGCATCGTCGCGATCGAGGTCGAAGGCAAGCATCATGGCGGCATCCCTCCTGTCGAGAAGCAACGGCGGCTTCCACGAATGGCGGCCCTCGAGGAGCCGCCACCCGGCGCGGGACGCCCGCGCCCAGCGCCCGGGCGAGCCCCTGCCGCGCCGCGCAGGTCCACCGGCGAGATGGCCTGACGCGGCGGTGCGCGCATGCGGGAGAACTCCGCTCCACCAGCGGCTGTGCAGCCCGCGTGTCGAGACTTCAACTTATCCCTGCTCGGCGATCGCGCAAGCGGCGACATGCCATGATCCGGGCAGCGCTCCAGCCGGGACACGCATGCTCACGCACGCTTACAAGCAATTGAAATCGCTAATGAATCATGCCAACATCCACCATCGCCCACAAGGCACCTCGCCGCCCGACGGGGCCGCGGCGTGGACATAGAACGACCTAGCCTGGAGAGACGCATGGCCCCGGGCACCCGCGCGTCGGGGGCGGACCGGCGAGGGGCGCCGGACCAGGGGGCTCGCGCTCGCTCGTCGTGGCCTTCGGTGGTTGAGGACGATCGCGCGCCCTGGTAGGTTGGCGTCCAGTATTGCGCGATGACCACCGCCCTTGTCACCGAACCCGACGACGACGCGCCCGTGATGCCACGTCCGTTCCTCAAATGGGCGGGCGGCAAGGGCCAGCTGCTCCGACAGTTCCAGCCGCTCCTCCCCGCGTCGTACGGGCGCTACTTCGAGCCCTTCGTGGGGGGAGCCGCGCTCTTCTTCTGCCTGCAGCCGGAGCGCGCGACGCTGACGGACGTCAACGCCGAGCTCATCGACTGCTACCGGGCCGTGCGCGACAGGGTCGAGGAGGTGATCGCCGCGCTGGGCAGCCACGCCTACGAGCAGGCGCACTACTACAAGGTTCGCGACGTCGATCCCGCCTCGCTCACGCTGCCCGAGCGCGCCGCGCGGACCATCTTCCTGAACAAGACGGGGTTCAACGGGCTCTACCGGGTCAACAGCGCCGGCCGCTTCAACGTGCCTTTCGGCCGCTACGTGAAGCCGGCCATCTGCAACCCGCCCCAGCTGCGGGCCTGCTCGGCGGCGCTGCGGGGCGTCGAGCTCGAGGTCCGTGACTTCGAGCGCGTGCTCGACCACGCCCAGGAAGGCGATTTCGTCTACCTCGACCCGCCGTACTCGCCCGTCTCGTCGACCGCGAACTTCACGTCCTACAGCGCGGGCGGCTTCGGCTTCCGCGACCAGGAGCGCCTCGCTGCGCTCTTCGCGGAGCTCGACGGGCGAGGCGTCCAGGTGATGCTCTCGAACTCCGATGTTCCGGAGATCCCGCCGCTCTACAAGCGGTTCAAGATCGACCGCGTCGCGGCGCTCCGGAGCATCAACGCGAAGAGCGACGCCAGAGGCCGCGTGGGGGAGATCGTGATCCGGAACTACGGGGCCAGGCGGAGCCGCAAGGCGGCGCCCGCGGACAAGGCGGGCTGAGCCCGGCGCCGCCGCGCGGCGCGCGGCTCACTCAATCGACGGTCTTCCCCTCGTGCTTCTTCGGATCGGGGGCCGCGCGCTCCTCGGCGTACGCCATCGCCACCTCGATCTCCTCGTGGATCTCGGGCGAGGTGACCTTGTTCCCCGAGGGATCGACGGCCTCCCACACGAAGCCGCGGAGCTCACCCGGGCGCTCGGGTATCCAGCGGACCCGCAAGGTCCAGCCGTGCAACTCGGCCGTATAACCGCCTTCCTCGTGATCCCGCTGCCATGCAGAGACGGTCGGGTGCTTCACCATCGCGAGGTCTCCGGCGCCGAAGGTCGAGAGGACAGAAGAACTGTTCCCGAATGGCCGCGCTCCCCCCCCGAGCAACGCCGCCGTCCGGGAACACGGGGAAGATAGCAGGCGCCCGGCGCACGGCGATCAGGCAGGCGTGTGTTCCTCATGCGGAGGCACCTTACCCGAATCCCAGCGCGCGCCGAAAGGTCCTCGCCTTCCGATGGGGTCGTCAGCGCGAGCAGCGTGAACAGCACAGGCATCATCGCGCCGACGGGCGGCGCCTGCGACGCGCACCGCATGCTACGAAGCATGCATGGGGGCAGGAATCGTCGTCTTCTTCGGGCTCGCGCTCGTCGGCTATCTCCTGGTTGCCCCGCTCGTCGCCTTCGTGTTCGCCGTCCGGGCCAACCGGCGCAACGAGGACCTGCTGCTGCGGATCCACGCGCTGGAGCACCGGGTGGCCGAGCTCTCCGGGCATCGTGGCCGCGCAGCGCTCATCGCAGCGGCGGAGAGCCCGCGAAGCACACACGACCTGGAGCAAGAGAGGATCGCCCAGGGCGCGATCCCGCCCCCAGCGGCGCCCCGGCCCGCGCTCGATGCCGAGGGCGCAGATGCACCGCCCGCGCTCGATGCGGCGACCACCGGCGTGCCGCCCGCGCTCGACGCGGCGACCACCGGCGCGCCGCCCGCGCTCGACGCGACGACCGCCAGCGCGCCGCCCGCGCTCGACGCGACGACGGCCGGCGCCTTTCCTGGGATCGCGGATCCGACCGCTACCGCGCCCCCGGCGCTCGCGTCCACGGCGTTCGCCGCCGCTTCGACCGCGGCGCCCCCGGACGTCGCGTTCCCGGGCCCCGCCGCTCCTCCGCCGCCTCGCGCGCCTCGCCCCGCGGCGACGCTCGAGGCGAGCGCGTTCGGCGCTGGCTCGCCCGCGCATCGCGAAGCCCAGGAGCGACCCTCCATCGAGGAGCGGCTCGGCCTCACCTGGCTCACCCGCGCAGGCGCGACCACGTTCTTGCTCGGCGCGCTCTTCTTCTTCAAGTACGCCTCGGACAACGCCTGGATCGGGCCGTTCGGGCGCGTCGCGATCGGCGCCGCCACCGGCGCCGCGCTCCTCGCGATCGCCGAGGTGCTCCACGGGCGCGCGCAGCGTCGGTTCGTCCACACGCTCATCGGCCTCGGCCTCTCGGTCCTGATCGCGTCGGTGTGGGCGAGCGCCACGCTGTACGAGCTCGTCCCGATCCCCGCCGCATTCGCGGCGGACACGGTGCTCCTCCTGCTCGGCGCCGGCCTCGCGCTCCGCCACCGCGGCGAGGCCATCCTGATCCTCAGCCTCGTCGCCGGATTCCTCAACCCCGTCGTGCTGTCGACGGGGCAGGACCGGCCGCTCGTCCTGTTCGGCTACCTCCTGCTCATGACGAGCGTCGTCCACGCCGTCGCAGCGAGGCTCGGCTTCCGCGTCGCGCCGTGGCTCGCGATCGCAGGCCACACGGCGCTGTTCTGGGGCTGGTACGCCAGGCACTTCGACGCCAGCGCCGCCCCGGCCGGCGGAGACGCGGACGCGGCGCCCTGGCTCGACTCGCCTGCGCAGGCGCTCCCGGGGCCTTACTTCGCGCTCGCCGCGCGCGCTGCGCCCCTCGCGTTCGTCGCGCTCGCCACGGCGCAGGGCGTCCTGCGCGCGCTGTGGCTGCGCCGCGCGCCCGCCACGAGCCCCGACCGAAGCGTCCCGCCGACCGGGGCGGAGGCGACCGGCGTCCTCCGCGTCGCGGCGCGCGCGGACGCGACCGCGACCAGCATCGCCGCGCTCGTGCTCGCGCACGCGGGCGCGACCGCGCTGCTCTTCGACGCGCCGCGCGCGCTCACGGCCGCCGCGATCACGCTCGCGCTCGCGGCGCTGGTCGCCCTGCGCGCGCCCGACGAGGGCGCCTGGCTGCTGGCGCCGATGGGCGCCGGCTTCCTTTCCTTCGCCGCGACGTTCGCGGACGCGCCAGCCGCGCATCGCACGACGCTCGTCGCGCTGGTCGCGGCCTGGACGCTCGTCTACCTCGCGGGGTGGCTCCGCGGCGGCGCCGGGCTCGCGGGCCAGCTCGATCGGAAGACCGCCATCGCGTGCTCCGCCGGCGCGGCGCTCTTCGCCTGCACGGCGGGCATGCTGCTGATCGAGGCCGACGCGGCGCTCTTCGCGCTCGCGCTCGCGCTCGCGGCCGCCCTCGCGGCGTGGACGGCCGCGCGCGCCGCGCTCCCCGCCCTGCTCCTCGCCGCGGCGATCCTCTCGGCAGGCGCGCTCGCCGCGGCGGCGCATTTCGCGATCGCGCCGGCGGACGCGGGCGCCTCGGCGTCCATCGACGCCGCCGGCGCGGCCGGCGCGGTCGGCGCGGTCAACGCAAGCTTCCTCGGCGCCTCGGCGCTCGTCATGCTGGTGTTCCTCGGCGCCGCGGGCGCCTCGGCGCGGCGCCCGCGCGAGCCCGGCGCGCCGGCGCTCTCCTGGTCCGACGCGCTCGCCGCGTGCGTGGCGACGCTCGGGTTCGTCGCGGCCGCGCTCGGCGCCACGCCGGAGGACACGCCGACGCTCCGCGCGCTGCTCACCGCGGGCGCCGGCGCCCTGGACCTGGCGCTCGGCGCCGCGCTCCTCCGCGCAGGCGTGACCCGCGCCGAAGCCGCGCCCCCCGCCGATCGCATCGCCCTGCTCCTCGGACAGGCGCTCGCCCTGTTCGCCGCGTCCGCCGCGTTCGGGCTCGGCGGCGCGACGGTGACCGTGATCTGGAGCATCCTCGCGGCCGTGGCGGCCGCGATCGCGGCGCGCACCGGCGAGCGGGTCTGGCTCGCCATCACCCTGCTGCTCTTCGCCGCCGCCCTCACGCGGGCGCTCGTCGTCGATCGGGCCCAGGCCGAGGCGCTCGTGACCACCTGGTTCGCGACGCGCGGCCGCGACGGGACGATGGCGGTTCCCGTCCTGCTCAACGCGAGGACCTATGCGTTCACGGGCGTGAGCGCCGCCCTGCTCGCCGCGGGGCGGCTGCTGTCGCGCGCGGCGTTCGCCCGCCCCCTGGACGCCGCGCGCGCCGAGCTGCGCGGCGCCGCGGCCGCGGCGCTGGGCGCCGGGTATGCCCTGCTCATCACGACCGTCGTCCTCGAGGTGCGGAGCGCGATCACCGCGCTCCCCGCCGCCCCCCCTGCCCCGCTCGACGCGTCCGAGTTCGCCGAGCTCACCATGCAGCACCGCGCCGCCCTGGAGGGCCAGGAAGGCAGCCTCGCGATGGCGACAACGCTCGTGCTCGCCCTCGCGGCGATCGCGCTGCTCACCGCGGGGTTCGCGGCGCGCGACACCTTCCATCGCTACGCCGGGCTCTCCCTGTTCGCCGTCACCATCGCGAAGCTCGTGGCCTGGGACGTCTGGCACGTCGAGCGCATCTACCAGATCGCCCTCTTCACGGGCGTCGGGGCGCTGCTCGTCGGCGGAGGGTTCCTCTACGCGCGGTTCGGCCGGCGCCTCGTGACGCTCCTGCGCGCCGGATCGCGGGGCGCGGCCGGGCCGCTCGCGCTGCTCGCGGCGATGAGCCTCGCGCGGCCCTCCGAGGCGCAGACCGGCGCGGCGCTCCCGATCGAGAAGCACGCGCTCGTCCGGCCCATCGAGGGCGTGGACGCCGCCGGCGATCACCGCGTCGACGTCGATCTCGATCTCTACCGCGAGAGCCGCGCAGAAGAGCTGCTCGCCGACGTCCGCATCGCCGGCCCCGACGGCGCCGAGGTGCCCTACGTGCTCCGCGAGCCAGGCGCCGCGCACTCGTCCGGGCGGATCGCGGCCACGATGCTCGATCCGGGGGTCGACGCCGCCGGCGTCGCGCAAGCGACGTGGGCGCTCGACGCGCCCGGCACGCGCCACTGCCACGTCGAGCTCAGCGTCATCGGCGGCAGCTTCCTCCGCGAGGCGCGGGTCGAGACCGGCACGGATCCGAGGTCGCTCAGCGAGGTCGCGCGCGGCGCCTACGTCTACCGCATCCCCCAGGGATCGGAGACGGTCGAGCACCTGTCGGTCCGCTATCCCCTCTCGCGCGCCGCCCTGGTCCGGATCCGCCTTGTCCCCGAGGGCGCCCCGGCGCGCGACGCGGCCGCGGACGTCCGGATCACGGGCGGCGCCGTCTCGTGCGAGACGCAGGCCCCCGCCGAGGCCCCCGCGCTGCTGCCGCTCGCGATCGTCGAGACGCAGCGGGACAGCGAGGCGAAGACGACCCTCGTCACGCTCGACGCCGGCGCCGACGGCGCGCCGCTGGAGGCCGTCCTCCTCGACGTCTCCACGCCGGAGTTCAGCCGCCGCGTCGACGTCGCCTCGACCACGTACCGCGCCGTCTGGCCGGCCGTGGGGAGCGGCATGATCCATCGCATCCGCCCGCACGGCGAGTCAGGGCCCTCGCTCGCGTCGACGCGCGTCCCGTTGAACCCCACCCGGAAGCGCTTCCTCCGGCTCACGATCCACGACGGTGACTCGGCGCCGCTCTCCCTCTCGGGCGCGCAAGGCGAGGTGCGGGCGCGCGAGGTCGTGTTCCGCGCCGCGCGGCCGGGCCCGCACCGGCTCTACGTGGGCGACGCGCTCGGCAAGCGCCCAAGCTACGACCTGGTCGACCTGCTCGACCACACCGTGCGCGAGCGTCCCCCCGCCGCGAGGCTCGGCGCCGCAACCGCGAACCCTGCGCTCGGCGCCGCCCCTGTCGCGCGCGACCTCCCGTTCACCGAGCGGCACCGCACGGCGATCGGGGGCGCGCTGGCCGTCGGGCTGCTCGCGCTCTCGCTGTGGGCCGCGCGGCTCCTGAAGCGAGGGGAACAGGAACAAGGAGAACGAGGGGCGCCGCCCGACGACCGCACGCCGCCACGGCAGCGCACAGCAGACAGCGAGCCCGGACCGTGATGTGCTCGCATGTTGCCGTGGGTCGCCGGGAGCAGGTCGCTCCGGCGTCCGGATCGACCATCGAGGTGGATGCACCATGAGAGGCGGGCGCTTCGTCTACTTGGGTCTCTGCGCGAGCATCGGGGCGGCGCTCTGGTCCTCGGGCGCGTGCTCCGCGACGGCGCACCTCCAGCAGGCGCCTGGCGAGGGCGGCGGGGGCGCGACCAGCGCCACGACGGCGGAGGCGGGCGCCGACGGAGCCACCGGTGCGACGGGCTCCTGGGCTGATTTCGGCGACGGCGGCGCGCCGACGGAGGACGGGGCCTCACCCGACGAGGACGGCGACGGGTTCACCGTCGAGGACGGCGACTGCAACGACGGCGACCCGAACGTCAACCCAGGCGCCGTCGAGGTCGTGATCACGGAGCCTGACCAGAGCGGCGCGGTGCCCGAGCCAGTCGACGAGGACTGCGACGGCGTGATCGACAACGCGCCGACGGCCTGCGACAGGAACATCGCTCCCGCCGACTTCGACGCCATCCACGGGGCCCACGCGATCGACCTCTGCGCCAAGGCGTCGCCCGGCGACAGGAAGTGGGGCGTGCTGAGCGCGCAGTACGTGCGCGGCGACGGCTCGCCCGCGGCGCCCTCGCCCGCTGTGGGCGTGCTCGACTCCTTCGGCCCCAACGTGCGCCCGCAGGGCGGGACCCGCCTGCTCGTCCTGTCCTCGGGCCGCGCCCGGATCGCCCAGTGGCCGGGCGCGTGCAACGCGGACAGCTGCAAGAACTACGGATCGGGCACGGCGCCGCCCGGCTTCCCGCAAGACAACCCCGCGTGCTCTCCGTCGGCGAACATCAACGACGACATCGCCCTCGAGCTCGTCATCCGCACGCCGACGAACGCGACCGGCTACGAGTTCGCGTTCAAGTTCTACACCTTCGAATACCCGGAGTTCGTCTGCGACGCCTTCAACGACCAGTTCGTCGCCCTGGCGACGCCGGCCCCGCCAGGGTCGCTCAACGGCAATCTGTCGTTCGACAGCGTGGGCAACCCCGTCAGCGTCAACATCAGCTTCTTCGAGGTCTGCGAGGGCTGCCCGCTCGGGACTGACGAGCTCGAGGGCACCGGCTTCGGGCTCTGGAACGACGCCGGCGCGACCGGCTGGCTTCGCACGCAGGCCCCGGTGACCGGCGGCGAGGAGCTCAAGCTCCGGTTCATGATCTTCGACACCGGGGACGACAGGCTCGACTCGACCGCGCTCGTCGACGGCTTCAAGTGGGTCGCGAACGGCGGCACCGTCCCGCTCGAGACCGCGCCCGTCGAGGATCCCCGGTAGCGCCCCGGCGTCCGGACCACCCGAGCCCTCCGGAGCACGCGCGCCGGCCGCGCGGCGCGCCGCGCGCCGTGGCCGGCGCGATCCCGGTTCTCATGGTCAGGATTGTTGCGCTGGACGATACAATGCCGCCATGCTGCTCCCTTCCTTGGAGAACCTCGCCTGCTTCGAGGCCGCGGCGCGAACGCTGAACTTCCGGACCGCAGCGCGCGCCGTCGCGCTCAGCCCCGCCGCGTTCGGCCAGCGCATCCGGCAGATCGAGGAGCAGGTCGGCGCTCCGCTGTTCGAGCGCACCACGCGCCGGGTGCAACTGACGCCGCGCGGGCTCGCCTTGCTGCCGCGCGCCCGCCAGTGCCTGGCGCTCGCCGAGGACTGCCTCCGCAGCGCGATGCGCCCCGCTCCCGCGCCGGTCGAGCTGACGCTCGGAACGCGGTTCGAGCTCGGGATGTCGTGGATCGTCCCCCAGCTCGGCGCGCTGACGCGGCGGCGCCCCGAGCTGACGCTCCACCTCTATTTCGGCGCCTCCGACGACCTGCTGAGGCGCCTCCACGACCGCAGCGTCGATTGCGTCGTCACCAGCGCCCGCTGGAGCGCCACGAGCCTCGCGGCGGAGACGCTGCACGAGGAGCGCTACGCGTTCGTCGCCTCCCCCAGGCTGCTCCGGCGCGAGGCGTTCGCCCGCCCGGAGCACGCGGCGCGGCACTGCCTGCTCGACATCGACCCGACCATGCCGCTGTTCCGGTACCTCGCCGATCAGGCGGGCGGCGCCGGCCGCTTCGCGTTCGCGCGGCACCGCTGGGTGGGGCTCGGCGCCGCCATCAAGGCGCTGGTCCTCGCCGGCGAGGGCGTCGCCGTGCTCCCGCGCCACATGGTCGCCGCCGAGCTCCGCGGCGGCAAGCTGAAGCGGCTCCTGCCGTCCGCGCCCCTCGCGCGCGATCATTTCCGGCTCGTCTACCGGCGCGACGACCCGCGGAGCTCGCTCTACGCGAAGCTCGCCGAGTCGCTGCGCGCGGTGCCGATCCAGTGAGGCGCGCGCTCGCCGGCGCCGCGCGGAGCAGGGTGAACGGCGTAGACTCCCGACCGAGGACCATGAGCGATCTCCCCGGCGCCAGCGCGCGCCTCCCCGCGACGCCGATCACGGCGCAGGACATCAACGGCGGACCGGACCCCGAGCGCCGCGTCCCCTTCGTCATCACGGCGCCCGGCGTGTACGCCCTCGTGGAGGACGTCGACTGGGTGGCGCGGGACGCGAACGCGCGGGCCATCACGATCGCGAGCGACGATGTCACCCTCGACCTGGGCGGCAGGACGCTGCAGCAGATCGACCCACCGGCGCCCGTCGTCGCCCCCGACCCGGGCGCGAGGCCTTGCCTGGGCGAGGTCGTCTCCGGGAACGTCGGCGTGTTCGCCGAGGGGAGGGCGCGGCTCGTCATCAGGAACGGCAGCGTGCTCGGGATCCAGGGGGTCGGGATCGCGGCCAGGGCGTGCAGCCAGCTGGATCTGCTCGATCTGTCCGTCCGCCGGTGCGGCGGCGACGGCGTGATCGATACCGGGTTCCTGTGCCGCAACGGCGGGATCTTCGTGATGGGCGCCCGGGACGCGGCCGGCGGCGTCGCCTTCGCGGAAGGCATCCGGATGATCAACTGCGTGTGCTCGGAGAACACGAGCCGGCTCGATTTCGTCGTGACGCTGGGCGCGCTCGTCCTGTTCTGCGACGACGTGCAGGTCAAGGAGTGCGTGTTCAACCGCACGGCGAACACCAGCGCCCAGCCGAGCGGCGTGCAGTTCAACGTCGTCGGCGTCGACTTCGTCATCTGCCGCAATGTGCTCGTGGAGGACTGCGAGGCGCACGACAACACGTCGGGCGGAGAGCCGGCCGGCTTCTTCGCGTGGGGAGAGAACTACAAGTTCCTGCGCTGCAGGGCGAACCGGAACTTCACGCTCACCGGGAACCGCGCGTGCGGGTTCAACATCTCGACCACGAGCAACCTGGAGATGGTCGAGTGCGAGGCGGACGGGAACTACAACGCGAACCCGGCCGCGTCCGCCGATGCGGTCAAGGATTTCTCCGCGCTCGGCTTTCGCATCGGCAGGGCGGTGTACCGCGGGCTACTCGAGGGCTGCCGCGCGATCGGCAACCACGGCGCGAGCGTGAACGCGCCCGCCGGCGGCTTCGCGCTCCACTCGACCCGCCACGTGGTGCTGAGGCGCTGCGTGGCCGTGGGGAACAGGAACGCGAGCGGGGCCGCCGAGGACGACGGGCTCGCGGCCGGGTTCATCGCCTCGACGCCGCTCGCGGATCCGCAGGGCGGGCTCGTGGGCGGCGAGGGCAACGCGTTCGTCGACTGCATCGCCGACGGCAACACCGTCCACCGCGCGCCGCTGTTCGTGCAGCCGCCGGCCCCCCCGGTCGACGCCGGTCCGTCGCGCGGCGACCCGCAGAAGGGCGCGGGGTTCCTGCTCGAGCGGCAGAGCGACGCGAGGATCATCGGCTGCCAGTCCGCGAACAACGACGGAAAAGGGATCTGGCTGAGGGCCTGCGCGCGCGCGCTGGTCGAGGGAAACACGCTGTCGAGGAACGCGCTCTTCGGCATCCAGAACGAGGACCCCGCAGGGCTCAGCGCCTTCACCGGCAACCGGGCGCACCTCAACGGGTCCCGGCACCGCCACAACTACGTCGGCCTGCCGCCGGGCACGCCGGTCCGCAAATGGACGCTCGGCTCCCCTCCCCTCGACGGCCCTCCGGACGGGATAGCCAACCTCAGCACCCGGCTGCCCTGAGGCGTCCGCGAGCGCCTCGCGGCGATCACCGGCCGCGGGCGAGTGCGCCCGGAGTGATCCCGAACCGCCGCTTGAAGAGCCGTGTCAGGTGGCTCTGGTCGGCGAAGCCGAGCGCGCCCGCGAGCTCCCCGATCGGGCGGCCGCCGGCGAGCAGCGCCTCGCGGGCGCGGTCGAGCCGCCGCCGCGTCACGTAGGCGAGCGGCGGCTCCCCCAGCGCTCGCTTGAACTCCCGCGCCATGTGCGCGGGGCTCAGCCCGGCCACGCCGGAGAGCGCCTCCAGCCCGAAATCGTCGCCGAGGTGCGCCTCGATGTAGTCGAGCAGGCGCCGCAGCGTCGCAGGGGACAGCCCTCCCCGAGCCGGCCGCTCCGGCCGGGCCGCATGGCGGGCGCCGAGCCGCGCCGCGAGCCCCGAGAGCATCGCGTCCGCGAAGAGCGCGCCCGTGGCGCCGCCGCGCGAGACCTCGACCAGCAGCGCGCGCAGCACGTGCTCGATCTGGGCGTCCACGAGCCCCACGCGGGGCTCCAGCAGCAGCTCCCGCACCCCGGCGAGCCGCGCGAGCCGCGCAGGGTCGAGCACGAGCGCGCCATAGATCGTGGCCTCGCTCACGCGATGAGAGAAAGGCACCTCCGCGGGCTGGAGCCAGAGGCTGCCGGGCGGCATCTCCACGCGCTCGAAGCCGCGCTGGCCCTTTCGCTCGAAGCGCAGCGGCGCGTCCGCGAGGTTGATGGCGATGTAATGGCCGGCGACGGCGAGGTGGTCTGTCTCCCAGGACGGGTTCACGCCGAGCTCGGCCACCATGCCCGTCCAGCGCAGCGAGCGGCTGGACGCGCGGATCTCCGCCTGCCGGAGCGCCTCGATGGGCTCGCGGGTCCCGGCGCGGACGAACGGGATGGCGCTGTGGGAGGCACGAGAGACGCGAGATGCGCGGGATGCCATTGGAGAGCCGGCCCCAGCATGCGCCTGCGGCGCGTGGCCGGTCAACGCAGCAGCCCGGTTCCAGGAAGCGCAGCGGCGTTCTATAGCGCCCTTCCCGCCCGCCCTAGGCTGCCCGTCGCCGGGCGACGACTGCGCCCGAGGAGGACGACCATGGAGATGTGTTACAAGCTGCTCGGCGGCAGCGGGCTCAAGGTCTCGGAGATCAGCCTTGGCACGATGACCTTCGGCGAGGACTGGGGCTTCGGCGCGTCGGCCGAGGCGTGCCGCGGCATCCTCGAGGCGTACCGCGCCCGCGGCGGCAACTTCATCGACACCGCCAACAAGTACACGAACGGCAGCGCCGAGCGGATCGTCGGGGAGCTCGTCCGCGGCGACCGCGGCGCGTGGGTCATCGCGACGAAGTACTCGCTCTCGATGAACGACGCCGATCCGAGCGCGAGCGGCAACGGCAGGAAGAACCTTGTCCAGTCCGTCGAGGCGAGCCTCAAGCGCCTGGGGACGGACTACATCGATCTGCTCTGGGTCCATGCGTGGGACTGGACGACGCCGGAGGCCGAGCTCATGCGCGCCCTCGACGACGTGGTGCGCGCGGGCAAGGTGCTCTATGTCGGCATGTCCGACGCGCCTGCCTGGGTCGTCTCCCGGGCGAACGCGATCGCCGAGCTCCGGGGCTGGTCGCCATTCATCGGCATCGAGATCGAGTACAGCCTGATCGAGCGCACGGTGGAGCGGGAGCTCGTCCCGATGGCGTCCCGGCTCGGCCTGGGCGTGCTCGCGTGGGCGCCCATGGCCGGCGGCGTGCTCACGGGCAAGTACACGCGGGGCGGCGGCAAGGACGCCGCGCGCGCGGCGATGAACCAGGGGCGCCTGGACGAGCGGGGCCTGCGCGTCGCGCGCGCGGTCGACGCCGTGGCCGACGAGCTCGGGTGCTCCTCGGCGCAGGTGGCGCTCGCGTGGCTCAGGTCGCGCCCGGCGCAGGTGATCCCCATCATCGGCGCCCGGAAGCCCGAGCAGATGCAGGACTGCCTGGGCTGCCTCGACGTCGTCTTGCCCGCCGCGGCCCTCGAGAGGCTCGACGCGGCGAGCCGGGTGCCGCTCGGCTTTCCTTACGAGTTCCTGGGCGACCCTGGCACCGAGCGGGTCGTCTACGGCGCCACGGCGGCGCGGCTCGACGTGACCAACCCCGTCCGGCGGCTCGCCTCGGGCGGGTGACGCTGGCCGCTCCGCCTCGCTCGCGCGCGCGCGCGTCAGCGATTCCCGTCCTGCGCCTGCTCGACGCGCGCCCGGATGGCCGCGACGGCGCGCGCCGAACCGTCCAGGTTCTCCGCGTTGAGGAGGCTCTTCGGCAGCGGCAGCTTCGGCCGGAGGAACACCTCGAGGGACAGGCGCGTCGACTGGGCGTCGATCTTCTCGAGCCGCCAGGTGGCCTGGAGATCTTGCACATTGCCGGAGATGAAGCGGGACGCGTAGGTCTCGACGCCATCCTCGACGACCGGCTTCTGGATCTCGATGCGCGCCCACATCGTGACTGCGCCCGAGAGGGCCGAGACCTCCATGTAGAGATCCCACCCGCCCGCGGGCGTGCGCCCGAGCAAGCGGCACTTCTTGTAGTGCGGCATGAACTCCGGATAACGCTCGAACGAGAGCACGGCGGCGCGCACGCGCTCCAGCGAGCCCTTCACGACCACCGTCGACCGTCCACGCGCAAATCCGGTGCTTCCGATCGGGACTGCCATGCTCGTGATCCCGGTCGTATCGGGCGCCGGCTGCGCGCTCTCGGCCTGCTCGCCGTCGCTCGTGGCGGCCGGCAGGACATCGCCTCTGGCGCGCTGTGCCGGCAGGCGCGGTACATCCAGGTTGATCCCCGGTTCCCCCGTGCTGCACGCGGCGGCCGCGAGGGCGAGTCCCCCGGCGAGCGCGCGCGGGATCGGTGCGCGATGGCCGGTCGTGGTCGAGCGAGTTCTCCGCATGGAGGCCCAGCTTGCCAGCGACGTGCCGGCCGCCCCCATCGCCCGATGATACCGTGCAACACATCCGCTCGGGCCGCCTCCGTCCCTGCCACCAGGAACGGATCATGCGCCCATCGAGCGCGGAACACCACGAGCTCCCTCCCGGTTCTCCACGAGAGCTCGGAAGGCCCCACTCTCCTCCTTCCCGCTGCTATCGATTAAGATTCGCCTGAGAGATAGGCTGTCAGGCTCGGAATGGGGACGCCTGTCGGGCGGCCGAACTGCCAGTCCGCCGACTCGACCCCGACGCCGCCGATGTCGAGGTGGATGAACGGCAGCGCCCCCCCCTTGAGCCCCGAGGCGATGTCGAGGAACGCGAAGGGGAACTGGTGCCCGCGCGGCGTGTTCACCGAGGCGAGGCGGTTCGAGGAGACCACATCCTCGGCGCTCGACCGGGGCGCCACGAACGTGTAGTCCTCGCGCCGCGGCCGGACGCGCTCCATCGGCTCGCCCCAGCGCTCCGCGAGGACGTCGAGCCGATCGAGCTCCTCGCGCGCGGCGGAGTTGCCGATCGCGCCGGTATAAGGCCCATGGGCGCGGTAGACGTGCCCGGTCAGCGTCGCGACCGAGAACACGATAGGGTCCGCCGCGCCGCTCATGGCGAGCTCCCGCGAGAGCGCGAGCAGGTCAGCCAGGATGAGGCGCCCCTCGGCGTCGGTGTTGCCGATCCGCACGCGCACGCCGGCGCGGCTGCGGATGATCTCGTCGCTCACATAGGACTCCTCGCCGATGCTGTTGCGCACGAGCCCGAGGAGCCCGACGATGCGCACGCCCTCCAGGCCGAGCGCCGCGGCCGCGCGCACGAGGCCGGCGACCGCGCCGGCGCCGCCCTTGTCCCGGGACATCCCGGCCATGTGCCCGTCGGTCTTCAGATCGACGCCGCCCGTGTCGTAGGTGACGCCCTTGCCCGCGAGCAGCACCGTTCGCCGGATCTCCCCGCGAGGCCTGTAGTCGAGCCGCACGACGCACGGCCGGTGCCGCTCGACGACCCGCGACGCCCGCGAGACCGCGCTGATGAGCGGATAGTCATCGACGTTGCGCTCGATCTTGACGAGCACCCCCGTCCTCGCGAATGCCGCCTCGCACATCTCGGCGACGCGGCGGGGCGCCATCCGCTCCGGCTCGGTGCCCGTGATGTCGCGGCAGAGCGCCCGGCCGACCTCGATGGCCGCGATCTCGCGGGCGCGCGCCTCCGACAGCCCGAGCACCGCGACCGACTCGGCCGAGCGCGGGGCCATCTCGGCCTCCCGCGCCTCGAGCGGCGTCCACTGGCTCCCGAGCGCGGCGAGCGCGCCCACCTCCACGGCCCGCGCGAACCGCGGCGCAGCGCCCACCGGAGCGCGCACGACGAGCAGCGGCCGGCTCGCCCCCGCGTCCACCGCCCGCGCGAAGCCGGCCGCCGCCGCCTCCGCGACGGAGCGGACGTCATCGACGTCTTCCGAGAGCGGCCCCATCGGCGCGAGCACCAGGCGCCCGCCAGGCACCCCCGGCGCCGGCAGGACGAGCGGAGCACACTTGCCCTCGAGCGCGGAGTCGACGCGCGCCGCAGCCTCGACCACCGCGCCCACGGCGGACCCGAGCCCCCCCGCGTACTTCGCGATGGGCGATGGCGCGACGAGGACGACAGCATCGCAGGCCGCGATCGCCGCGGTCGACTCCGCGAGGGCGTTGGCGGGCAGCCCCGCCAGGGAGGTGACATGGACCATGGCGGCGAATGATGTCACATGGGTCAGCATTTTTGCAGCACCCGTCGCCGCCGATAGGGCACCGACATGGCACCGACACGCGCCCCGAGGAGCAGGCCTGGCGCGCGCGGGCATGGCCCGCATGCCTGGCGCGCGCGCCATGCCCGCGCGCCGAGCGGCCTAGTGCGCTCGTCCGCCCCTGCGGTCACGCGCGAGGCGGCCGGCGTCGAGCTCCGCGCCGCTTCAGGAGAAGAGCACGACGCTGCGGATCGACTCGCCTTCGTGCATGAGGTCGAAGGAGTGGTTGATGTCATCGAGCGGCATCGTGTGGGTGATGAGCTCGTCGATCTTGATCTTGCCCTCCATGTACCAGTCGACGATCTTGGGAACGTCGGTGCGCCCCTTGGCGCCGCCGAACGCGGTGCCCTTCCAGACCCGCCCGGTGACGAGCTGGAAGGGGCGCGTGGCGATCTCCTCGCCGGCCCCCGCGACGCCGATGATGATGCTCGTCCCCCAGCCCTTGTGGCAGCACTCGAGCGCCTGGCGCATCACCTTGACGTTGCCGATGCACTCGAAGCTGAAATCGGCGCCGCCCCGGGTCAGCTCGACGAGGTAGGGCACGAGATCCCCCGCCACCTCGTTCGGGTTGACGAAGTGGGTCATGCCGAACCTCTCGGCCAGCTCGCGGCGCTTCGGGTTGATGTCGACGCCGACGATGATGTCGGCGCCGGCCATCCGGGCGCCCTGGATCACGTTCAGCCCGATGCCGCCGAGGCCGAAGACCACCACGTTGTCTCCAGGCCTCACCTGCGCGGTGTTGATGACGGCGCCGATACCCGTCGTCACGCCGCAGCCGATATAACAGACCTTGTCGAACGGCGCGTCCTCGCGGATCTTGGCGACGGCGATCTCGGGGAGGACGGTGAAGCTCGAGAAGGTCGACGTGCCCATGTAATGGTGAATCCGCTCCTTGCCGATCGAGAACCGGCTCGTCCCGTCCGGCATGAGCCCGCGCCCCTGCGTGGCGCGGATGGCCTGGCACAGGTTGGTCTTTCCGCTCGTGCAATAAGAGCACTGCCGGCACTCGGGCGTGTAGAGGGGAATCACGTGATCGCCCTTCTTGAGGCTCTTCACGGACGGCCCGACGTCGACGACCACGCCCGCGCCCTCGTGGCCGAGGATCGCGGGGAAGAGGCCCTCCGGATCCTTGCCTGAGAGCGTGTAAGCGTCGGTGTGACAGACGCCGGTCGCCTTGATCTCGATGAGGACCTCGCCCTCGCGAGGGCCCTCTACCTGAACGTCCTCGACCGTCAGCTTCTCGCCGGCCTTGTGGGCCACGGCTGCGCGCGCTTTCATGATCGGTGGTTCTCCTCCCGCAAGCGGGGCGTTCGGGGCCGAGCGGCGCCCGAGCCCCTCCAATAGCCGGGCGGGGAAGCAGGTTTCAAGGGGGGACCCCCGCTGGCGAAGCCCCGCGCCGTCCGCCGTCCAGCCTGCCCGCATCTCGCCGCCCGGCCTGCCCGCATCTCGCGGCCCGCTCGCTGCCCGCGCCGCCACCCGAGGATGGCGTTCGCGTGACAGCACGCGTACGATCACCCCGCTGTCCTTATGAACGCACTCCGTTGCCCACCCGGTCTCCGCGCGCTCATCGCAACAGCCGCGCTGGTCCTCGTCGCCTGCTCCGGCGTGAGCTCGCCTGCTGGCGGGGCGTCCGGCAAGGGCGCTGGGGGCGCGGGCGGCGGTGGTGGCGAGGGCGCCCCCTCCGACGGTGGCCACGGAGGACAGGGAGGCGGTCCGGGCGACGCCATGGAGTGTGTCGACGAGTGCCCCGCTGAGAGCGCGGGTATCACGATCGGCTGCAAGAAGCGCTTCATGTTCGGAATGAACTATGCGTGGCACAACTTCGCCGGCGACTTCGGCGGCATCGCCGCGTGGGGCAAGCGCGGCGTCGCGGCCGAGGCGGAGACGCACGCGAAGAACCTCGCCGACATCCGTGCTCACGGGGCGAGCGTCGTGCGGTGGTGGATGCTGCCGGAGATCCGGGGCGAGAGCGTCGTCTTCGACACGAGCGAGAACCCGACAGGCCTCGGCGGGACGACGCGGCGCGACGTCCAGAAGGCGCTAGAGCTCGCCGAGCAGGCGGACGTCAACCTGGTGTTCTGCCTGTTCTCCTTCGACAACTTCCACCCGACCCGGCTCGACGCCGACGTGAAGACCGTCGGTATCACCTCCATCGTGAAGGACGCGAAGCGGCGCGCGAAGCTGATCGACAAGGTCGTCCGCCCGATCGCCAAGGCCGTGGCGCAGAGCCCCTACCAGCGCCGGATGGTCGCGTGGGACGTGATCAACGAGCCCGAGCTGGCCATGACCGGATCGAGCCCGGACGACGGCCCTCGCTACGAACCCGACCCCCAGGTGGAGCCGATCGAGCACGCGCAGATGGCGGCCTTCCTCGGCGACACCATCCTGGCGCTGCGCGCGGAGAGCACGGCGCTCATCACGATCGGCTCGGCGTCGATGAAGTGGGCGCGATCCTGGCGAGACGCCGACGTCGATTTCTACACCTTTCATATCAACGACCGGGTCAACCTGTACTGGCCATACAACCAGTCGCCCAAGGACTACGGCATAACCGATAAGCCGGTCATCATGGGAGACTTCCCCATCGCCGGCCTGGCCACGGCCGCTTTGCCGACCCTCCTGGAGAGCTGGTACAGCCACGGATATGCGGGCGCGATCAGCTGGGCCTACAGCGACGCGACCGCGACCGAGCTCGACGCGATCAAGGCCTTCTCCGACGCGAAGGGCTGCGACGTGAAGTACTGAGAGCCCCGCTCAAGACAGCCAGTAGTCGACGAGGGAAGCGCCCGTCACGTCGTGGGCGACCCCGGCCGCGATCGCCCACTGGGCCAGCGCGCGGCCCAGCGCCGCCATGGTAGGGAAGCGCCCTTCAGGGTCCTTGGCCAGGCCGCGCTCGATGATCTCCCAGAGCCGCGGGTGCAGATCGAGGGCCTCCGGGCGGGGCGGGGCGGCGCGCAGCACGTCGTGCACGATGGAGATGCTGCTCGGGCCGCCGAACGGGCGGCGGCTGCTCACGAGCTCGTAGAGCACGACGCACGCGCTCCACACGTCGCCGCGCGCGTCCGACTCCTGCCCGCCGCGGACCTGCTCGGGCGCCATGTAGGCCGGGCTCCCGACCAGCGTCTCGCCCCGCTCGTCGCCCGCCGCGCGCACCGCCGTGGAGGCGATCCCGAAGTCGATCAGCTTGGGGACGGTGCGGCGGCCCTCGCGCACGAGGACGATGTTCGCCGGCTTCACGTCCCGGTGCACGACCCCCGCGCCGTGCGCCGCGCCGAGCGCGCCGATCACGGGAAGGAGCAGCTGGACCGCGGAGATCGGCGACATCGCGCCCGACTCGGCGAGCACCTGGGCGAGCGACCGGCCCTGGAGGAGCTCCATCACGGCGAACGGCTCTCCCTCCTCCGTGAAGCAGAGATCGAAGATCCGCACCGCGGCGCGGTGCGACACCCGCGCCGTCGCCTGCGCCTCCCGGGTCAGCCGCGAGGCGGCCTCCGGGACGGCGCAGTCGCGACGGATGAGCTTGAGCGCGACATCGAGGCTCAGGGCGAGATTCCGCGCCTTCCACACGGCGCCCATGCTGCCCTCTCCAATGAGCTCCATGAGGCGATAGCGCCCCCCGAGGACGTCGCCTGGGGCGTAGCGCCGCAGCGCGGCGGAGCGCGGGTCGATCGCGGGGACCGCCCGGGCGGCAGCCGCGGGCGAGCCGGCAAGGCCGGTCCGCAGCGTGGCGGGCGGTACGCTCGCCGGGGTGGCCGGAGCGTCGCTCGGCGCCTCCAGCGGCGCGACGTCCCCGCCGTGACGGAAGGCCGAGCCAGACGGCCGCGACAGGCGGCCCGACGTCCGGAGGTCGACAGGCTCGAACGGAGGGCGGTGAGACGAAGGCCAGCGCGGAGACCGCGGCGAGCGGTACGCACGCTGAGAGGCTCGGCCCCCACTCGGAGGGCGGGATCGATTCGACGCGGGATCCATCGAGGCGCCATGTGGCGTCGTGGAGCTGTCAGTTCGGTGGCTGTCCATGTCCTTTGCTCTCGGGTATTGCAAGGAGCAGGCCGCTTAAAATCGCCGCAGATCCGCCCCTTTCCCGCTCGCCGCGACGCCGAGATTGCGGTGTGGAGGCATCAGATCGGCGCCCGCCGCCATCGGCTCGCCCGGGGGCCGCGCGCCGTCCGCCGCGACCGGCGCGCGGCGCGTCGTCCGCCGGCGCGGTCGCGGGACGAGCGCGCGGCCGATCCGTCGGCGCAACGTTCGTCGCACGACGCATTCCCTGCGCGCAACACCGGCGCTCTACGGGTACATCGACGGCGGATGTCGGTCCGGCTCGCGTCGTGGCCAGCGAGGCACCACGGGGGGCGCGCCGGGGTCACCGCGGAGCGGACGCTGGGGTTCGGGGCGGAGCCCCGAGGAGACGAAGCCAGGGCCGCCCGCGCGAAGCCGCCGCGAAGCGCGCAGCAGTCCGGCCATCCCCGGCCGGACTGCTGGCGGGCGGAGCTAGCGGGCCGAGCCGGGCACGACGCGCCCCTTGAACGCGATCGGCACCTCGAGGGCCCTGGCCGCCTCGACGAGCAGCGCGTGCTCGCTCTCGTGGATCACGCCGTCGGCGGCCACGAGGCGGACGGCCAGCTCGATCGCGGCCTCGCGCATCCGCACGTCGGGCAGGCGGGCGCGCAGCGCGGCGAAGCGGCCGCTCCTGCCCTCGTCGCGCACCGAGCGCTCGATGATGGAGATGAGCGACTCGACGAGGTCGGCCCCGACGCGCCCCTCGCTCATGGCCGCCACGTGCCGCGCGAGCTCGGCGCGCTCGGCCTCGTTGATGGATCCGTCAGCGTATGCGGCGAGGAACATGATCTCGACCATCGCCTCGAGCCTGCTGATCTCGAGGTGACGAAACGAAAGCTGCGTTTCTTCCATCATGAGGTGCTCAGGATAGCGTATCACGGCCGCGCTTGACACAGGGCCCCTGGGCCCGCCCGGTAACGGCGCTCGCCGCGCGGTAACGGCGCGTGGCAACGGCCTCCGGCAGCCCGCGGTAACGGCGCTCGCCGCGCGGCAACGGCCTCCGGCAGCGCGCGGCGAAAGTTCTCGTCGAGCGCGACGCCGGTCGGTGCTCAACTCTCCCCACCATGAGCACCACCACCCCGACCGACCTCTTCCTGTCGCTGACTCCGCACAAGGTGATCGAGGCCGTCGAGGCCGCGGGCGTCCCCTGCAACCGCGTCTGCTACCCGCTGAACTCGTTCGAGAACCGCGTCTACGAGGTCGAGCGCGAGGATCGCACCCGCGTCATCGCCAAGTTCTACCGGCCGGGGCGCTGGACGCGGGAGCAGATCCTCGAGGAGCACCGGTTCCTCGCGGAGCTCGCGGACGCCGAGATCCCCGTCTGCCCGACGCGCCCGTTCCCCGACGGCGAGACGCTCAAGCAGATCGACCACATCCCGTACTGCCTCTTCGAGCGCATGGGCGGCCGCGCCCCCGACGAGCTCGGCGACGAGCTGTTCGTGCGCCTCGGCAGGCTCGCCGCCCGCATCCACAACGTGGGCGCGGCCAGCGCCGCCGAGCACCGCGTCCGGCTCTCCGCCGACACCTACGCGCGCGAGGACCTCGGCTGGCTCGTCGAGCGCAAGCTCATCCCCGCGGCCGTCGAGCGGCGGTACCTCGCGGCCGCGCGCGCCGTCGCGGACGTGGCCGAGGAGCGCCTGCGCGGCGTCGACGTGCACCGCATCCACGGCGATCTGCACCCGGGCAACCTGCTCCTGCGCGACGGCGCGCTCCGCGTGCTCGACTTCGACGACATGGTCGTCGGCCCCGCCGTGCAGGATCTGTGGCTCCTCCTCCCCGGCCGCGACGAGGCCGCCCGGCAGCAGCGCGAGCTCTTCATCGAGGGCTACGAGGAGCTCCGCCGCTTCGACCGCTCGACCCTCGGGCTGATCGAGCCCCTCCGAGGGCTCCGCATGATCCACTACGCCGCATGGATCGCGCGGCGGTGGCACGACCCCATCTTCCCGAGGACCTTTCCGCACTTCGGCACAGAGGCGTACTGGCGCGAGGAGGCGAGCTCGCTCGAGGAGGTGCTCCAGCTGACGCACGCCGGAGACGCGGGCGGCCCCGGCGGCGGCGCGGACGAGCCGCCGCCGAGCGGAGGCAAGTACTTCTGGGACCTCAACTGATCCCGCTGCAAGCGCCCGCCGCTGCGCGCGCGGCGCGGGCGATCAGAGGCGCTTCAGCACCAGGATCAGCCGCCACGCCGCGGCGTGCTCGAACGGCACGTCGACGTTGAAGTCGCCGAGCGTCGCCACCAGCGAGAGCTCCGGCACCCGCTCCGCGACGCGCCGCCACCCGGCGAGGTCCGGGATGTACCACGTCACCTCCTGCCGGATCGACGAGAGCTCCCTCGGCGCGCCGCCGTTGCGCCGGGCCGAGCACACCACCTCGAGCGTCACGGGCACCACGCGATCGGGCGTCGACCGCTCGATGTGGATGCGGAACCGCGCGTCGATCGACTGCTCGCCGCGCAGCTCGGTCCACTCCGTCCTGTTCACGCCGGACGGCGTGAGATCGGCGGGGTGGGTCGCCTCGATGACGTGGACGCCGCCCGGCAAGAGCAGCGAGGCGGCGAGCCGGAGGTGGCGCTCGAGCGCCGCCGGCGTGGCCAGCTGGTGGATCGCCGAGAGCGGCACGAACGAGAGATCGACCGGCGCGACGTCCGGGCGCTCGTCGAGCTCCGCGCACGAGAAGCGGATGCCTGCCCCGGCGCCGCGGGCGAACGCGGCGCGCTCCGCATAGGCGATCATCGCCGCCGAGCCGTCCGCGCCGGCGCAGCCGACGCCGAGCTCGGCGAACGCCTCCAGGTGCCGCGCGGGCCCGCAGGCCCACGAGAGGACGCGCTGCACCGGGCGGCCGCCGAAGCGGCGCGCGCACGCGAGCAGGAAGTCGCGCTCGGCGGCGTAGTCGCGGTAGCCGAACGCCGCGTCGTAGAGCGCAGGCTCGCCCGGCGGCCGCGTATCGCTGCGCGCGGGCGCCTCGCCGCGCGCGGTCGCCTCGCCGCGCGCCGGTGCCTCGCCGCGCGCGGACGCCTCGCCGGCCGAGGGCGCCGCCGAGGCGCGCGCCGGGGCGACCCGCCTCGTGTAGATGATGAGATCGTCGCCCGGCGCGTAGAAGTCGGCGAGGACAGCGGACCGCGTGAACTGCACCGCGTCGTAGAAGCGCACCGCCGCGCCGTGCCCCTCCCGGCTGCCCGTCTCCACGCGCACGAGGCCGCCGCCCTCGCGCGCGATCTCGCTCTCCATCGTGGACACCAGCCCCCGCGCCACCCCCGACCGGGCGAAATCGGGCGAGGTCGCGATCCAGTACAGGTCGTACGTGGACTGCGTCATCGGCGTGCGGCCGTAGCAGAGGTACCCGAGGAGCCGCGGCGCCCCGTCGCCGCCCGGGGCGCCCTGGAAGCTCAGCACGAACCGGTAGCCATAGCCGTCCGTCGAGGGCTGGCCGAGCGTCACGTCGACGAGCTCCAGCGCCACCGCGCGCTCGTCGTCGGTGAACGCCGGGACCGACTCGAGCAGCGCCGCGATGAGCGGCCGATCTTCCGCGCGGAGGCCGCGCTGGGTGATCACGGCGCCTCGGGCGCGGCGGCGAGGGCGCCGCGGGCAGCGGAGCGCGCCGCAGCGCGGCCGCGCGCCGGCGCGCGGCCGCGCGCGTGAAGCAGCTCGTCGTGGCGCGCGCCGCGGGCGAGCGCCGCGCGGAGGATCTCCCAGATGACGTCGGCGTACGACAGGCCGGCGCGCGCCGCCGCCCGCGCGAAGCCGGCGTCCGGCGAGAGATCGCAGTTCGGGTTGACGTCGATGACGTACGGCGTGCCGCGCTCGTCGAGCCGCACGTCG
This sequence comes from Sorangium sp. So ce693, assembly GCF_051521375.1. Lineage (NCBI taxonomy): Bacteria > Pseudomonadati > Myxococcota > Polyangiales > Polyangiaceae > Sorangium > Sorangium sp. So ce693. The sequence continues at coordinate 4,181,299 of NZ_CP150347.1, read as the reverse complement.
ACGCGGCCGTAGTCGCGCAGCCCGAGCACCTCGAACGCGCGGCGACCCACGGCGACGACCCGGCGCAGATCGAGCGGCCGCAGCACCGCCGCAGAGGAGGGCGTCCCGATCGACGCGGCGGTCTCCGGGCGCCACTTCGACTCGTACGTGATCACGTGCGGGTGCCCCTCGGGCAGGCCCTGGAAGGTGACCTCGCCGGGCGGCAGCACGCGCGGCGTCGGCCACCCGAGCAGCGAGACCGAGATCTCCCGCCCGTGCACGTAACTCTGCACCACCACCGGCTGGCGGCACTGCGCGACGACCGAGGCGACCTGGTCGCGGAGCGCCTTGCGATCGTGGACGACCGAGCCCCGATCGATCCCCATCGAGCCGTCCTCGCGCTCCGGCTTGACGATGACCGGGAACGCGACCTGCGGGATGCGATCCGGGCCTTCGACCCGCACCGTCGCCGGCACGCGCACGCCGGCGCGCGCGAGGATCCGGTTCGCCTCGGCCTTGTGAAGGCAGCTCCGGAGCGCGACGTGATCGCTGCCCGTGAAGCCGAGATCGAGCCCCGCGAGCAGCCACGCGCACATGACCTCGTGGCGGCTGTCGCCGTCGAGCGCCTCGCACAGGTTGAAGATCACGTCCGGGCGATGGTCGCCGATGGCCGCGAGCACCTCGCTCGGCCGGAGCACAGGTCGGTGCGCCACGCGCACGCCCGGAGCCGCGGCGAGGGTCGCGAGCACGCTCTCCGCGACCACCGCGCTGCCGTCCTCACGACCGAGCCGGAGCCGACCGCTCCCCACCCGCTGCGCGAGTGGCGGCTCATCGACGGCTTCCTCCGGATCTCTGTTGGACAGGATCAGTATCCGAGGCTCAGGCACCGCACGCCTCCGAGCCTGCGCGGGGCAGGAGAGCCCGCGACGGCCGCGCCGAGCTCAGGGAGCGGCCGGAGAGAGGCCTGGCCATCAGCGAACGCGGAGGGGGTGCCCTGTCGAGAGACACGCGAACGAAACGGAATCCATGCATGCAAGTGGCCACACTTCACCAGCTTGCCCGGCATTCGCAAGGGGAGATTTGCCATCTCCGGACGGAAAGGAAGGCGCGACGCGCCGCGGCTCAATGCCCCCGCGCCGGGTTCGGATCCGGCGCGCGCAGCCGTGAAGCGAGCTTTCCGAGCACAACGTATCTCGGACAACAGGCGCTTCACACGCCAGCCACACGCGCGGGAGCGTCGGAAGCGTCGAAGACGAGAAAGATGGCTGAGCTGCGGGGGGAGTTGGGTCGAGTCCGGCGGCGAGAGGGAGAGCGCCGGACGCCCTCGCGGCGAGCGGGGCGGCCTGTCGCCGAGGACGCCTGAAAGGACTTCCCTTCCCGGCGTCCTCGAGCCTCCGCCGGTCAGGCGGCCTGGCCCTCGGGGCGCGGCCTGCGATCGGCCGGGAAACAGGCGTGGATCTCGTCCATGCCGAGCGTCTCCTTCTCGAGGAGCGCCTTGACGAGCGCCTCGATCTCGCCTCGCCGGGACCTCACGATCTCGACGGCGCGCGAGAGCTGCGCTTCCGTGAGCGCCCGCGCCGTCTCGTCGACCCGGTCGAGCAGCGCCGGGCTCCGCGAGGGGTGCCCGTCGCCGACGCAGATGGGGCCGAGGTGGCTCATGCCGAGCTCCGCGACCATCTTCCAGGCGATCGTCGAGGCGCGCTGGATGTCGTCCGAGGCGCCCGCCGTCATCGTCCCGAGGATCACCATCTCGGCGGCGCGGCCGCCCATCAGCATGCAGATCTGATCCTCGAGGTACTCTTTCCGGTACATCAGCCGATCCTTCTCGGGCAGCGCCTGGGTCACGCCGAGCGCGCGGCCCCGCGGCAGGATCGACACCTTGTGCACGGGATCGCAGCTCGGCGCGAGGAGCCCGACCGCGACGTGCCCGGCCTCGTGGACGGCGGTCGCATAGCGCTCGTCCTCGTCGACGAGCACCCCCTTGCGCTCGAGCCCCATGAGCACCCGGTCGCGCGCGCGGTCGATGTGCGTCGGGTCGACCGCGTCGGCGCCCTCGCGGGCCGCGAGGATGGCCGCCTCGTTCAGGAGGTTGGCCAGGTCGGCGCCCGAGAAGCCCGGCGTGCCGCGGGCGATGTAGCCGAGGTCGACCTCGCCCTGGAGCGGGATCGGCCCGGCGTGGACGTTGAGGATCTCCTCGCGGCCGCGCACGTCGGGGAGCGGCACGGTGACCTTGCGGTCGAAGCGCCCCGGCCGGAGCAGCGCCGGGTCGAGCATGTCGACCCGGTTGGTCGACGCGATCACCACGATGCCGGTCTCGTGGTCGAACCCGTCCATCTCGACGAGCAGCTGGTTCAGCGTCTGGTCGTGCTCCGCAGAGGCGGAGTCGCCGTGCCCCTTCGCGCGGGCCCGCCCCACGGCGTCGATCTCGTCGATGAAGACGATGCACGGCGCGGATTTGCGCGCCTCGGCGAAGAGCGCGCGGACGCGGGAGGCGCCCACGCCGACGAACATCTCTTGGAAGCTCGACCCCGACGCCGAGAGGAACCGCACGCCCGCCTCGCACGCGACCGCGCGCGCGAGCAGCGTCTTTCCGGTCCCGGGCTCGCCCGTCAGCAGCACGCCTCGCGGCGGGCGGCCGCCGAGGCGCGCGAAGCGGTCGGGGCTCTTCAGGAACTCGACCGTCTCGGCGAGCTCCTGCTTGACCTCGTGCATCCCCGCGACGTCGGCGAAGCGCACGGCCGCCCGCGTGGCCCCGGCCTTGACGTCGGAGAAGACCTTCGGGCTGCGCCGCCGGCTCACCGTGAAGAGCGCGAAGCCGACCGCGGCCAGCACGACCACCGGGAGCACCGCCGACGCGGCGCGCGACGGATCCTCCCGGGAGGCGAAGTCGACAGAGGCGCCGGCGCCCGCGAACCGGGAGACCAGCTCCTGCCGGAGCGTCGGCTCGTCGACGACGGCCGTCACCGCGGCGCCGCCCGCCTGATGCACGAGGAAGCGATCCCCGCTCACCTCGACCGCGGTCGCCTGCCCCGCCTGCGCGATCTGGAGGAGCTCGGTGTACGTCGCCGTACGTTGCGCGGACGACTCGCGCGCCGCGCGCAGCGCGAGCCCGAGCGTGACCGCAAGCACCACCCCCATGAACCCAAGCACCCAGAGCCGGCGCCCCGCGGGCCCCAGCCGCTTACTCACCTGCAAGAACCAGGAATTCACTGCTGCGCCACCTTACTGCTCCGGCGTCGGGCCGGAGCGGATCTCAGGTGTAGCAAGGATACGAACCTCAGGAAGTTCCTTCTGCAATCATTCTGACGATCTGAGCCGTAGAAACCGGCGAAAGAATGGCAGCACCGCAAAACGGAATACGGAGAACGTACAGCGGCAGGACAAACGTCTCTTCAATCCTGGGAGGACTTGGAGGACCGATTGACGAGCTCGCCGGTCATGGATTGACGAGCTCGCCTGAAAGCCCGCTTTTCGAGGTGGGGTCGGCGGTGGAGCAGGAAGCAGGAAGCAGGAGAGAGGCGCAGAGAGGGGCAGAGAGGGGCTGTCTGCGCACTACGCTCCGACGGCTCGCGCGGTATCGGGCGCGAACGGCAGCGAGAAGCGGAATGTCGTCGCGCCGCCAGGGCTGCTCTCGACGGAGATGCTGCCCCCGTGGGCCTCCACGAGGCCTTTCGTGATGTAGAGGCCGAGACCTACGCCGCGGACGCTGCGCGGGACGGCGTCGGGCGCGCGCCAGAAGCGCTTGAACAGGTGCGGGAGGGACGCCTCCGGGATACCGCCGCCCCAGTTGGTCACCGCGACGTGCGCGATGGCCGGCCCGGCGTCGACCGCGACCACGATGTCCCCCTCCGGCCGACCGTACTTGGCCGCGTTGGAGAGCAGGTTGGTGACGATCTGCTCGAGCCGCCCTGGGTCCGCCAGGACGGCGGGCACGTCGCCCTGCACCGCCAGGCGCACGGCGTGGCCCGCGGTCACATCGGCCGATTTCTCGAGGATCTCGTCGAGCTGCGCGCGGAGATCGACCGGCGAACGATCCAGCGTGAGCTGCCGCGCCTCGATCCGCGAGGCATCGAGGAGATCGTCGATCATGCGGCGCAGCCGCTCGATGGACGAGGTGATCCTGTCGAGCTGCTTCCGGCAGTCCGCGACGGGCCGCTCGCCGGCCGCGCGACCCAGGAGCTGGCTCGCGGTCGCGATGACCTGGATGGGCTGGCGGAGATCGTGAGCGATGACGCCGATCCACTCCTGGCGCTGCCGCTCTATCTCCTTGAGCACCGAGATGTCCTGGAAGACCGCGACAGCGCCCTGGAGCTCGCCGTCGTCCGAGCGCACCGGCGCGGCGTTGACCAGCACCGGGACGAAGCCCGCGCCGTCGCGCCACAACAGTCCCTCGGCGCCCGTCACGATCTGCCCGCGCTGAAGGGCCCGGGTCAGCGGGCGGTCCTCCCAGGCGACGGGCCTCCCCGCCGGCGTCCTGTGCTCGAAACGGACCGAGTTGCCCCAGGGATCGGGGTCATCCGCGGCGCTGGACGCGTACTGGAGCGCGACCCTGTTGCACGTGATGAGCCGCCCCGTGGCGTCGACCAGGATCGCCGCTTCAGGCAGCTGCTCGACGACCGCCTCGAGCTGCGAGCGGATGCGCCGCTCCGCCTCGTGCGCCCTCGCGACCTCGGCCTCCATCGCCTTGCGGCGCCCGATGTCGCGGCAGATCGTCGAGACGCCGGTGACGCGGCCCGACGCGTCCACGATCGACGACACCGTGACCTCGATATCGATGCTCTTGCCGCCCTTGGTCCGGCTCACGGCCTCGAAGCGCTCGACGCGCTCGCCGCGGCGCAGGCGCGCGAGGACGGCCTCCGCCTCGCCGGCGCGCTCGGGCGGGCACAGGAGGGGCAGCTTCTTCCCGATCGCGTCGCAGACGCAGTAGCCGTAAAGGCGCTCCGCCGCCGGGTTCCAGCTCAGGATGGTCCCGTCGAGGGAGGTGCCGATCACGGCGTCATCCGAGGCCTGCGCGACGGTCGCGAGGAAGACGCGCGCCTCCTCGGCGCGCTGCCGCGCCTCGTCGAGGAGGTTCATGCGCGCCGCGCTGACCCAGAGCATGGCCCCGAGCAGGAGCGTCGTGATGGCGGAGGCGAGCGGTAACGACGCCGCGATGGGGTACGCCCCGCGATCCGCGCCGAACAGGAAGAGGCGGCCGATGACGAGCGGAACGAGGACGACGTACGGCAGGAAGCGCCGCAGCAGGATGCCTCCGGACCGGCTGGCCGTCAGCGTGGCGAACGTCGTGCAATCGGGCCGCGCCATGAGGAGCCCGGCGCAGACGGCGAGGAACGCGATCGCCGCGTGGAGCGCCATGCCGGTGAACGGAAACAGCGGCGGCAGCCCGTAGAAGTAGCCGGCGCCGAACACGTAGCCGGTCAGCGCCGTCAGCGCGAGCGCCGCGGCCAGGAGCGCGCTCCATTCCGAGAACAGGCACGCTCGCCGCGTCTTCACGCGCAGCGAGAGGAGCGAAAGGCCGATCAGGACGCAGCAGAGCGCGGTGTTCGGCGGGGGCCTGCCCGGGAACTTGCTCGGGAAATCCACGCGCCCCGCGAACAGCACGCGATCGACGCCGAGATCCCAGGCGAAGACGTACTGCGCGAGGACCACGAGGCCGAGCGCGAGGACGACGGCGGCGCACGCCTGCCCCAGCCGGCGTAAACGCGCCGGACACTCTCGCGCTCCGAGCGCCCAGAGCGACACCCCCGCCAGGACGAGGGCGACGGCGGTGTTGGGCATCATGCGCGGCAGGCCGTCCGCGATGGCGACGAGGACGGTCGACCCGATCCACCAGCCGAGCAGCGTCACGCACCCAACGGCGAACGAACAGGTCGCTGCGATGACGACACCGCGTCGCGCGCTGCTCGAAGGCGCCATCGCCTCGGCGTCTCTCATCGGGTCCTCCCGACCGGAGCATAGTGTCGGGACGGCGCGGCTTCACATGCGCAATTCAAACGCGCACATTGACCGGCGCACGCGCTGTCCAGCCCTGATGGATCAGGGCGCTCCAGCGCGCGCCGACATCACCCGCCCGGCCGGACGCAGCAGGGCAGCGCGGCTCAGATCGGCCGCGCGGGATCGAGCGGCGACGCCCTCGCGCGGATCGGGCGAGGGCGCGCGCGAGCGCTCAGCGCTTCGTCCCGAAGATCGCCGCGTCGGCGGAGAGCCTCCCTGGCCCGACGAGGAGGAGCGCGAGGGAGATGCCGAGGTAGACCGCCGCCGCCTCGTAGGAGTGTCCGCCCATCGAGACGAACGGATCGCCCTGCGACACGTGCATCGCGGTCGCGACGGCCATGGTGACGGCGAGGCCCAGCGACGCGAGCGGCGTCAGGAGGCCGAGGATCCAGGCAAGGCCGCCCCCGAACTCCGAGAGCGCGGCCAGCGCCTGCAGGAAACCCGGAACGGGCGCGCCGGCGGGCATCCAGCTGAAGGGGTGCTGGATCTTCCCCCAGCCGTGAAACATGAACGCGGCGCCGATGACGACGCGCAGCGCGAGCAGCCCGATCGAGGCCGAGAACGGCACGTCGGTCACCCGCAGGAATCTCTTGAACATCGCGATCACTCCTCTCGGCTCGGTAGTAAGGAGGAACGCCCGGGACATCAAGCGCGTAGGAGAGGGCCGGAGCCGCCGGACCCGGGCGCCGCGCCCCCGCGGCCCGGGTCTGCGCGCCGGCCCGCGCCTCACGCGCTGGTCTGGGCCTCCAGATCGTGGCGGTGCGCGGCGGCCGCGCGCTCGTCGCGGAGGGCCTCGAGGCACCGCCGCTTGATCGCCGCGAACTCGCCGGAGCCCACGATCGCCGCGGTCCTCGGCCTCCCGAACGGCACCGCGATCTCCGCGCCGACGCGGCAGGGGCGGCGGGTCATCAGGGCGATGCGGTCGGACAGGAAGATGGCCTCGTCGATGTCGTGCGTGACGAACAGCACCGTCGTGCGGACCTGGCGGAAGACGTCGAGCAGCAGCTCTTGCATCGAGAGCCTGGTCTGGGCGTCCAGCGCGCTGAACGGCTCGTCCATCAGCACGACGCGCGGCTCGGTGATCAGCACGCGCGCGATCTCCACGCGCTGCTGCATGCCGCCGGAGAGCTGCGCCGGGTAGGCGTCCTCGAACCCCGACAGCCCGACCAGCGACAGCAGGCGCCGGGACGCCTCCCTGCGCTCACGCTCGGGGACGCCGCGCACCTTGAGGCCGAAGCCCACGTTGTTCAGCACCGTCTTCCAGGGGAGCAGGGAGCTCTGCTGGAAGACCATGCCGCGCGCCGGTCCCGGCCCGTCGACCCGCTCGCCGCCGACGACGATGCTGCCGCGCTCCGGCGCCACGTACCCGGCGACGGCGTTCAGGATCGTCGACTTCCCGCACCCGGACGGGCCGAGGAGGCTCACGAGCTCGCCGCCCTCGACGCGGAGGTCGAGATCCCGCACCGCCTCGACGCGGCGGGCGCCCGTCCCGAGGGCCACGGACAGGCCGCGGATCTCCACGGCGCCACCGGGGCTCTCCCGGCGCGCCGCCGCGCGGTTCGCGTCGAGCGTCATCGGCCCTTCTCCTGGGGCTGCTGCCACGGGGTGAGCCACGCGCCGACCCGCAGGACGAGCGCGCTGCTGAGCATGCCGAGCAGGCCGATGAGCAGCATGCCGAGGACGATGTCCGGATAGCGCTGCAAGTTGTACGACTCCCAGGTGAAGTAGCCGATGCCGTACTGACCCCCGATCATCTCGGCGGTCACGAGGCAGAACCAGGACGTCCCCATGCCGATGCTCATCCCCGTGACGATGCTCGGCAGCGCGCCCGGCAGGACCACCTCGAGGAACAGGCGGAGCGGGCGCGCGCCCAGGCTGCGGGAGCTCGCGATGAGCCGCGGATCGAGGGCGCCCACGCCGTGGATCGTCGCGATCAGGATCGGGAACAGCGCCCCCATGTACGTGATGAAGATCATGCTCAGCTCGGCCGACGGGAACATCAGGATCGCGAGCGGGAGCCAGGCGACGCCCGGGATGGGGCGCAGGATCTCGAGCGGCGGCAGGAGGGTGTCCTCGGCGAGCCGCGACCTGCCGATGAGGAGCCCGAGCACGACCCCCGTGGCGCCCGCGGCGGCGAACCCCGCGAGGACGCGGAACACGCTGTTCCCGAGGTGCTGCCAGAGCTTCGGCGACGCGAAGAGCTCCCGCGCCGCGTCGAGGACGTCGGTCGGCGCGGGCACGTTGAGGAACGTGACGACGCCGAGTTGCGCGCGTGTCGTCGACGCCCACTGCCAGAGGCCGACGCACACCGCCACGGACAGGGCGCGCAGGAAGGCGCGGCGGAGGTCGCGGCGCGGGCGCCCCTCGCGGCGCGCGCCGCCCGGCGCCGGGGACGCGCCCCGCCGGGCCGCGCTCGCCGGGGCGGACGCGGCCTTCGCGCTCGCCGGGGCGGGCGCGAAGGCCGCGCCGCCGCCGAGCTCCGCCCCGGCCGGCGCGCTGCGCTCGGAGATCATCGTCATGGCGCCGCCGCCGTGAGCTTCGCGCGCTCGGCCTGCAGGGTCGCGAAGTCGACGACCGCCGCGCCGTTCTCCGCGGCCCACCGCTCCGCGTCCTCCTTCGCCAGGAACGCCGACAGGCCGCCGTCCGGGCGCCTCGCGTACCACGCGCGATCGGCGAGGAGCTTCACCCCGCTCGCGCGATCGTGCACGAACACCGCGCGGATCTCCTTGCCCTCGGTCTTCAGCTGCCCCAGGGCGGCGAGCGCCGTGCCGGGGCTCGCGTACGCGCGCACCTTCGGCTCGCCCGCGACCCAGATCTGCGCGGCCAGCGTCGGCTCGGCGATCGGCTCCCCGGACAGCGCGTCCTTCCCGGACAGCGGGAGCTTCGCGTAGCTCGCGAGCCGCGTCTCGTAGTCGAGCCCGAGCTCCGCCGCCGCGCGCCGGATGTACCGGTCGTCCACGAACGTGCCGACATCGAGGGTCGTGTCCGTGCGCTTCAGCAGCGTCAGCGTGTCCACCGCCACTTGGAGGGCGCGGCGGACCTCGGGCTTGATCGTGAAGTCCCGCGTCTGGATGCCGAGCGGGCCGTGGAACATGTAGGCGACCTCGGCGTCCACCCCGGTCACCTTCTCGATGAGCTCGCTGTACTTCTCGGGCTCCTCCGCGAACAGGCGGTCGGCCTCGAGCGCCGCCTTGAGGAAGGCCACGACGATCTCCGGGTATTTCGAAGCGTACGCCTCGCGCACCAGCACGCCGTGCACCGTCGGCACCTTCACGCTGGAGCCGTCGTAGATCTTCCTGGCGAAGCCGCGGAAGGGGAACAGCTCCGCGAACGGGACGAAATCCGCGTGCGCGTCGATCTTGTTCGCCTTGAGCGACGAGCCGCCCACCTCCGGCGACTGCGAGACGAGCGTCACGTCCTTGTCCGGGTCCCAGCCGAGATCGCGGATCGCCCGGAGCAGCATGCCGTGGGCCGACGACCCGAACGGGACCGAGATCTGCTTGCCCTTGAGATCCTTCAGGCCCTGGACCGGGGAGTCGCTCGGCACGACGATCCCGTTGCCGCTCCCCAGCGGGCTGCCGGAGAGCGTGGCGATGAAGTGGCTGCGGCTCCCCTGCTTCTGGAACGCCACGCCGTTCAGCACGCCGGGGAAGTCGGCCATCGCGCCGATATCGAGCTTCTCGGCCACCATCTCGGTCGTCAGCGGCGGCCCGGAGGTGAAGTCCTTCCACTCGATCTCGTACGTGACGTCCTTGTACTTGCCGTCCCTCGGCAGGTGCTTCTCGAGCAGCTTGAGCTCCCGGATGAGCAGCCCGCCGGTGGCGCAATTGATGGTCGTGTCCTGCGTCCCGATCGCGATCCGGATCGTCTGCTTCGCCTCCGGCTTGCACGACAGCCCGGTGAGGACCGCAGCGAGCAACGTGAGGAAGGCGAGCGCGCGAAGCGCCCTGATCATCGGTTCAATCCCTCGCAAAGGTTTCATGTCGTCCTGTCCCCGCCCGGATGGCATCGAGCGCGCGGCCGGCCGCCTTCCGCACCTCGACGTCGGCGTCGCCGAGCAGCCGGCGGAGCGGCGCCTCCGCGGCCGCCGCCTCGATCTCGCCGAGCGCCTGCGCGGCCGCCTTGCGCAGATCCGCGAGGTCGCTCCCGAGCAGCCCGACCAGATCCTCCGTGGCCGAGGCGGCCCGGAGCCGCCCGAGCGCGAGCGCCGCCTCCTTCCGGACCTGCCAGGCGCCGTCGTCGAGCGCGCTCCGGAGGTGCGGCGCCGCGAGGCCGTGCGCCGAGCGGCCGAGCACGATGGCGGCCTCGACCCGGACCCGCCAGTCCGGATCGGAGAGCAGCCCCACGAGATCCTGGACGAGCCCCGGCGCGTCGAGTGACTCGAGCGCGCCGATCGCGACCTGCCGCACCCGCGCGTCGGGATCGCGCAGGCTCGGGCGGAGCGCCGGCGCCGACTCGGGCCGCCGCAGGTAGGCCAGGGAGAGGACCGCCTCGCGCCGCACCTCGGGATCCGGGTCGCCGAGCGCCCCTTCGAGGGGCGCGAGCGCCCGCGGGTCGCGGATCTCCCGGAGCGCCACGATCACGGAGGTGCGGACGAACGGGCTCGTGTGCCCCAGCGCCTCGATGAGGTGCGTGGCGGCGTCCGCCCCGCGGATCTCGCGGAGCGCCGTGGCGGCCGCCTCCCGCACGCGGGCGTCCTCGTCGTCGAGCGCCCCGACGACGGCGGGCACCGAGCGGGCGTCGCCGAGATCCTCGAGGTGCCCGAGCGCGAGCGCCCGCACCGTCGGATCCTCGTCGCGGACGGCCGCGATGAGGGGGTGGATGATCTCCGGATCCGAGAGATCCTCTATCTGCGTCAGCGCCAGCTGGCGCGCGCCGGGGTCGGGATCCCCGAGGATGCCCTCGAGATCCCGCGCGAGCGAAGGCTGTGTCATGTCGTCTCTGCCGTGGGGTCGTTATCGGATGAGAAAGGGGATCTTCACGGTGATGGCCTCTTTGGGGCAATCGATCTCGCACGCGAGGCAATACCAGCACTCGTCGTAGGCCATGTGGGCCTTCTTCGTCTCGGGATCGATGGCGAGGCAATCGACCGGGCACGAGTCGATGCAGATGCGGCAGCCCTTGATGCACGACGCCTCGTCGATGACGACAGGCAGATCGAGCCGCACGGCGGCCTCGGCGTGGCCCACGGACCTGGCGCTCTGCGCCTTGACGGATTCGCGGTTGAGCAGGTGACCCATCGCTTGATTGACCTCGTGTTCTCGCGTTCTCGGGCGCTCGTCAGACCGACGCGCGCGGCTCCTCGGCCGGGATGCGCAGCCGGTGGTAGGCCGTGCGCTCGCCGTCGTCGATCGGGAAGAGATAAGGATCCACCGGCCTCTTGAAGGCGACCATCTCGCCGCGCTCGTCCTTCTTCAGGTTCACGTGCGTGAACCAGCGCTGGTCGTCCATCTCGGGGTAATCGAGCCGGTAGTGGTAGAGGCCCCACCGGCTCTCGGTCCGGTACAGCGACGCGCGGGCCGCCATCTCCGCGCAGTCGCGGATGAAATGGCACTCCATCACCCGCATGAGCTCGTGGGGGCTCTCCGCGGTGACCTCCTCGAGCTCCTCCTTCGCCCGCAGGAAGTACTCGAGCCCGAGCGTCATCTTGTTCCCCGTCTTGGGCGGCTGGAGATAATCGTTCACCAGGCGCCGCACCTTGTATTCGTACTGGTGCGGCGGCACGCCGCTTCGTCGAGAGAGCGGGGCGAGGATGCGCTCTCGCTCGGCGTCGACCGCGGCGGCGAGCGGCTCGACCGCGGGCGCGCGCTCGAGGTAATCGAGCGCGCTCTGGGCGCATATCTTCCCGTAGGTGAGCGCGCCGAGCAGGTAGTTGTGCGGCACGCACGCCATGTCGCCGGCGGCGTAGAGCCCGGGCACCGTGGTCTCGCCCTTCTCGTTGACCCAGACGCCCGACGCGCTGTGCCCGCTGCACAGGCCGATCTCGGAGATGTGCATCTCGACGAGATCGCTCGCGTAGCTGTGCCCCCTGCCCTCGTGGAAGCGCCCGCGGCTCGGGCGCTCCGTCTGGTGCAGGACCCGCTCGACCTCGGTGATCGTCTCCGGGGCGAGGTGGGTGAGCTTCAGGTACACGGGGCCGTTCGCGGAGTGGAGCTCCCGGTAGAACTCGAGCATCATCTGCCCGCTCCAGTAATCGCTCTCGATGAAGCGGTGCCCCTTCGCGTTGACCGTGTGACCGCCGAGCGGGCCTGTCACGTAGGCGCACGCCGGACCGTTGTAGTCCTTGATGAGCGGGTTCACCTGGAAGCACTCGATGCCCGAGAGCTCGGCGCCCGCGTGGTACGCCATCGAGTAGCCGTCTCCCGCGTTCGACGGGTTCTCGTACGTCCCGTGGAGGTAGCCAGACGCCGGCAGCCCGAGCCGCCCCGAGGCGCCGCAGCACAGGATGACCGCCCTCGCCTTGATGATCTCGATATGCCCTTCCCGGGTGTCGAAGCCGATCACCCCGGCGACGTGGCCGTCGGTCACGAGGATCCGCGTCGCCATCACGCGGTTGACGACCTTCACGCCGGCGCGCTTGACCATGCGCGTCAGGATCTTCTTGAGGTCGTAGCCCTCGGGCATCGGGAGCACGTAGCTCCCGTTGTGGTGGACCTTCTTGACGTCGAAATCGCCCGATCGCGTCTTCTGGAACTTCACGCCCCAGGAGTCGAGCTCCTGGATCATCGCGAAGCTGTTCCGCGCGTATTCATAGACGGCGCGCTGGTTCACGATGCCATCGTTGGCCACCGTGATCTCCTTCACGTACTGCTCCGGCGTCGCGTGCCCTGGTATGATGGCGTTGTTCAGACCATCCATGCCTATCGCGATGGCGCCGCTCCGCTTGATATGCGCCTTCTCGAGGAGGACCACCCTCCCCCGGGGCAACCGCTGTTGCGCCTCCACCGCTGCAGTGGAGCCTGCGCTGCCGCCGCCCACGACGACGACGTCCGCCTCTGTCACGCGAATGTCCATTACAAGCCCTCAAGGTTTCAGGCGCGCGCACACGACGACCCCACCGCCTCTCGGCCCAGTGGCCAACGGCCAGCGGCCGGGGTCGGACGCCCGGCGTCTCTCATCACAGACGCGGCATCCGTTTTAACAGACGACCTGTGCTTCGGCAACAGCTTTGTTGCTGCTGGCGCAGCAGCGGCCGGGTGTCGGGCGCCGTGGGAGGGTGCCTTGCAAGCGAGACGTCAGGGCCGGGGTCTGGCGGCGCCGCTATCGCGGATGTGCGGCGCGCGGGCAGGCTCACTCCCGGCGGGGATCCCCGAGCCACCCAGAAAGATTCGCCTTTCCACCCTGGTTGTCTCCCCGGAGACGCGGGCGGGACGCTACCATGCGGGTCAACCCGTCGTCCTTCCATGGATCGGGGGAACCGAGCGCGGACCTTGTTCATCACCGGTCACCCGATTCACCGCGCCCGGCGCCTCCCAGCCAGGGCGCCCGCGCGCCGCTTCGCTGCATGGCCAAGCACCCGTCCCAGCTCGCCGACCTAGAGATCCAGCGCCGCCTGGGCGCTGGCGGCATGGCGGAGGTCTTCCTCGCAAAGAAGCGGGGCGCCGAGGGGACGTACAAGCTCCTCGTCGTCAAGCGCATCCTCCCCGCGCACGGGGCCTCGCGGCGCTTCCGCGCGATGTTCGTGGAGGAGGCCCACCTCGCCACGCGCCTGAACCACCCGAACATCGTCCAGGTCTACGAGTTCTCCGACCACGGCGAGGACGGGCTGCTCCTCTCGATGGAGTACGTCGAGGGCTTCGACCTCGGCAAGCTGATGCGGGCCGCCCAGCAGAAGGAGTCGCGGATCCCGCCGCTCGTGTCGGCGTTCATCGTCTCCGAGGCGGCGAAGGGGCTGCACTACGCCCACGAGCGCAAGGACGAGGGCGGCATGCCGCTCGCGATCGTCCACCGCGACGTCTCGCCGCAGAACATCCTGCTCTCGCTCGAGGGCGTCGTGAAGATCGCCGACTTCGGCATCGCCAGCGCCAACCTCTTCCGCGAGGAGACCGGCGTGCTGAAGGGCAAGTTCGGCTACATGTCGCCCGAGCAGGCGCGCGGCGAGCGGGTCGACCGGCGCAGCGACATCTACGCCCTCGGCGTCGTGCTCTACGAGATGCTCGCCATGCGCTCGCCGTACGGCAAGCTCGACGACGAGGCGCTCCTCCAGGCCGTGAAGGAGGGCCGGTTCGACCCCCCTTCGGCGCACGCGCGCGACATCCCCGCGGAGCTCGAGGCGATCGTGATGCGCGCCATGGAGCGCGAGCCCGAGGCCCGCTTCCAGACCGCGCGCGACCTGGCCGGGGCGGTCGCGCGCGCGCTGCTCGCGAGGCAGGAGCTCGTCGACAACGCCTCGGTCGAGCAGACCGTGGCCCACCTGCTCGGCCGCGACCGCGCGGAGGAGGCGCGCGAGGGCGCCGCGCGCCGCGTGGAGGGCGCGGAGGGCGCGGAGGAGCAGCCCGCGGACGACGGCTCCGTGGCGCAGCCGCAGACGCTCGCGGCGGTGCCGGCCGCGCGCACGGGCGGCGACGCCGAGGGCACCGGCGCGCCGCGCGCCGTGCGCGAGGTGCGCCACGTCGCCGTGGTCACGCTGCGCATCGAGGGCGTCGACGCGCTGCTCGGGGCGCAGGGCCGGCTCGCCGGCAAGCGCAGCGGGCGCTCGATCCGCACGACCCTCGACGCGATCGCCTTCAAGCACGGGGCGATCTGGTCGTGGGAGTCGCACGCGAGCGCGCGCGCGGTGGTCGGGCTGCTCGCGAACCCCTCGCGCGCCGCGGCCGACGCCGCCTCGCTCGCGGTCGACGTGCACGAGGCGCTCGCGGGCGCGTCGGAGGACCTGCCCGTCGAGCTCCGCGCCGCGATCGGCATCGTCCGCGGCATCGCGTACGGCGAGCGCGACGAGCAGGGGCACCTCATCAACCACGCGCTCAAGGAGCCCGCGAACTTCCTCGCCGAGCGCATCGGCATCCGCACCCCGTTCGGCAAGACGTGGGTCGCGGGCGGCGTCTACCGCCTCGTCCGCCGCGACTTCCGCTGGGGCGACGCGCCCTCGCTCGACCTCGACGACGCCCGCGGCTACCCGGTCCCGCACCAGATGCGGCTCTACGCGCTGCAGCGCCCGCTCACCCGCGAGGAGCGGATGGCGGAGATCGCGCTCTCGCCGAACGATCTCGTGGGGCGCGACGCGGAGCGGGCCGATCTGCACGCGGCCTACCACCGGGCGATCTCGCCGCCCGTGAAGGGCAACGTCGAGCCGCCCGCGCGCTTCGGCGAGAGCGAGCCGCCGGGGAGCCGGCAGAGCAAGCCCCCGAGCCGGCCGAGCAGGCCCTCGAGCCCGCCGGTCGGCGCGCTCCGCGGCCAGTCCGTGGCGCGCGTCATCGTCGGCGAGATGGGCATCGGCAAGAGCGCGCTCATCTCCACGTTCCTCTCGGAGCTCCCGGGCGACGCGCGCGTGCTCCACGTCGAGTGCTCCCCCGTGAAGAGCGAGCTGCCCCTCGCCACGGTCTGCGACGTGCTCCGCGACGTCACCGGGATGGGGCTCGACCACGCGATCGACGACGCGTCCCACGTGATCCGCGCCCTGCTCGGGCCCATCGCGCGCTCGCCGCTCGGCGCGCGCATCGTCACGCGGCTCGCCGAGCTCGTCACGGGCAAGCAGCTCGAGCACCCCGAGGAAGACGCGGCCGCCTACGGCCGCGACGTGGTGGTGCGGGGCGTGAAGTACCTGCTCGGCTCGCTGGCGCGGCACCAGCCGCTCGTCGTCGTCATCGACGGCCTCCAGTGGGCCGACCGGCCGAGCCTGGAGCTCCTCTCGGAGCTCCTGAAGCAGCGCGCGGAGCGGCTCCCGGTGCTCGTGCTGCTCCTCACGCGCCCCGAGGAGCGCGTGACCCCGTTCATCGAGGGGCTCGTGCGGATCGAGCTCCGCGGCCTCAGCGCCGAGGAGCAGATGCGCCTCGTGGAGGCGCGCCTCGGCGTGCGCGACGGGGTGGCGACCGTCTGCGGCGAGCTCGTGCCGCGCGTCGCCGGCAACCCGTTCTTCCTGCTCGAGATGATCGACGCGCTCCTCGAGCGGGGCACGCTGGAGATCGTCGAGCACCCGGGCGGGCGGCACGAGCTCGTGCGCCACGACCGGACGGGGGATCGCGGCGAGCCGCTGCCCTCGACGCTGGAGCAGCTCATCGGCGACCGCCTGCGCGAGCTGCCGCCGGCGGAGCACGACGTCGTGAACTGGCTGGCGGTCGCGGGGGGGCCGCTGCTCAAGGACGACATCCTGAACCTGACGCGGCTCGCCGACGACGAGGCGGTGACGCGCCTCTGCGCCCGCGGCCTGTGCGATCGCCGCGCCGGGGCGGTCGACTTCCGGCACCCGCTCGTGCGCGACGTGGCCTACCTCGCGCTCGACGGCGCGAGCCGCGTGCGCATGCACCGGCGGCTCGGCGAGCACCTCTCGACGACGCCGCTCGCGCAGGGGCTCTCGGCGGCGATCGTGGCGCAGCACCTCGCGCGGGGCGAGGCGCCCGCGCAGGCGGCGGAGCTCTACCTCGACGCGGCGCGGGCCGCGCGCGCGGGGCACCAGGCGCAGCTGTCGCGGCGGTACTACGAGCGGGCGCTGTCGCTCCTGCCGGCCGGCGACGCCCGCGTGATGATCGCGCACGAGGCGCTGGAGGCGATCTTCCGCCACCTCGGCCGCCGCCGCGACCGGCGGCGGCACCTCGCGGCGCTGCGCCAGCTCGCGAAGGAGAGCGGCCAGGCGCGCTGGGCGGCGCTCGCCCTCGTGCGCACCGCGCGGTTCGACCTCGACGACGGCTACCTCGCCCGCGGCCTGCCGGTCGCGCAGCGCGCGGCCGAGATCGCGCGCATCGCGCGCCGCCCCGCGCTCGAGGTCGAGGCGCTCACGATCCTGTCGGAGGTGCTGCGCGAGCTCGGCGACATCCAGGGCGCGATCAACGCGGCGGATCGCGCGCTCCGGGTGACGCAGGCGGGCGGGCTGACGCCGCGGGCGCGCGCGGAGGTGCTGCGCACGAAGGGGGTGCTCCTGCGCCGGGTCGGCCGCGTGCAGGAGGCGGTGGAGGCCTACGCCGAGGCGATCGCGGTGTTCCGCGCGGTGGGGGCGCGCCGCAGCGAGGCGCGCGCGAAGAACTCGCTCGCGGTGGCGATGTTCGTGCTCGAGCGGTTCGAGGACGCGATCGCGGTCGGGCTCTCGTCGATCTCCATCGATCTCGCGATCGGCGGCCGGTTCCAGATCGCGAAGACGCTGAGCAACATCGGCCACGCGTACGCGAAGCTCGGGGACGTACCGCGGAGCCTGGCGTACATGAAGCGGGCGCGCGAGGCCCACGAGCGCTATGACGATCAGGACGCGCGGGCCGACACGCTCCTCTGCTCGGCGGGGATCCTCCTCGAGGCGGGCGACGTCGACGCCGCGCACACGCTCTGCGCCGATGCGGGCGCGCTCATCGCGGTGACCGGCAGCGTCTACGACATGATCCACGAGCGCAACGTCCGCGGCCTCCTGGCGAGGGCGCGAGGCGACATCCAGGGCGCGATCGCGAACGCCTCCGAGGCGCGGCAGCTCGCCGAGTCGCAGGGGCTGATGAGCTACCACGCCCACGCGACGGCGATCGAGGCGGCGTCTCGGGTGGACGCGGGCGAGGTCCACTCCGGGGTGCTGCTCGCGCGGACGGCGCTCGGCGCGGTCGAGGCGGGCAGCTCCGAGTACGGCATCGAGGTGCGCGACCTCTGCTGCGAGGCGCTGCAGAAGGGCGCGCCGGCGAGCTCGACGGACGCGTACTGCCGCGCGGCGGCGCACGTGCGGAGGGTGGCGGGCTACATCCGCGACGCGCGGCTCAGGGCGCTGTTCCTGGAGCGCACCGTGGTGCGGCGGGTCCTCGCCGCGGAGGCGGACGGTCCGGCGGCGGGGCACGACCCGCTCCGCCGCGGGGAGATGGCATGACGGGAACGGGCGCGAGGACCGGGGCGAAGCAGCGGCGCAAGGTGGCGGTGATCCTCTCGGGCGGCGGCGCTCGGGGGGCCTACGAGGTCGGGGTCCTGTCGTACGTGCTCGACGCGTTCGCCCGCCTGCGCGGGGCGCCGCCGCGCATCGACATCCTGTGCGGTACGTCGGTGGGCGCGGTGAACGCGTGTTACCTGGCGGCGCACCTCGACGATCCGACGCTGGGGGTGCGGCGCCTCGTCAACCTGTGGACGCAGCTGAAGCTGGAGACGGTGCTCGGCTTCGGGGTCCGGCAGGCGATCTCGATGCCGAAGCTGCTGTTCGGGGGCGGGTCGGAGGGGGTGGGCCTGTTCGACGTGTCGCCGATGCAGCGGCTCGTCGAGCGGGAGATCCCGTGGCGCGCGATCGCGCGGACGCTGCGCCACGGCTACCTCTCGGCGGTGAGCGTGTCGGCGACGGAGATCGGGACGGGCCGGACGGTGATCTTCATGCAGACGGGCCCGGACGGGGCGCTGCCGACGACGGCGCCGCCGCGGACGATCATCCGGGGGGCGCTGGTAGGCCCGCAGCACGCGCTCGCGTCGGCGGCGATCCCGATCCTGTTCCCGCCGGTGCGGATCGGCCGCGATCTGTACATGGACGGGGGCGTGCGGCAGAACACCCCGATCGCGCCTGCGCTGCGGCTGGGGGCGACGCACGTCCTGGCGATCGGGCTGTCGCGCGAGGTGCGGAGCATCGACGCGGGCGACAGCGGCAAGCCGCCGGGGATGGCGCTCGTGCTCGGCAAGGTGCTGAACGCGTTCCTGCTCGACCACATCCAGACCGATTTCGAGGTGCTGACGCGGGTGAACCACATGATCGAGGACGGGGAGCAGGCGTTCGGCCCGGATTTCCTGCAGTCGATCAACGGGGCCGCGGCGCTGCGCGGGGCGCTGCCGTACCGGCGGGTGGAGACGCTGGTGGTGCGGCCGAGCGCGGATCTCGGGCGCCTGGCGGCGGAGCACGTGAGGGCGGGCAAGCTGCAGGGGGGTCCGGCGATGATGCGACGGCTGCTCTCGCTGGTGGACGTGGGCGCGGAGAACGACGCGGATCTCGCGAGCTACCTCCTGTTCGACGGCTCGTTCACGCGGAAGCTGATCGAGCTGGGGCGCGCGGACGCGGAGGCGAGGCGGCACGACGTCGCGGACTTCTTCGGGAGCGCGGCGGAGGAGGCGGAGCCGAGGCTGTCGGACAGCGCGGAGTGGTCGATCCCGCCGCCGGTGGGGCCGGGGAGATCCGTGTAGCAGGGGGGCGGCGGAGATCGGCGCTGGGGGCGTGGGACGGAGGGAAGGAGGGAGTGCCGAGCTGCCCGGCCCCCGTGGAGGGTGCTCGTCGCGCGTGGCAGGGACGGGCAGAACTCGCCTGAGACGTCCTGTGCCCGGCGTGCTCCGCACGCCGGACACAGGACGTTGGTTGGGCTCAGACAACTGCCCGTCCCCGCCACGCGCGACGAGCACCCTCCACGGGGGCCTGCCGTGGCTGCCGTGGAGGGGGGACCAAGGAGAACCTGCGGCGACGTGGGCCCGGAGCGCGGGGAGTCGGCGCATGGCGGGGCCCCGCCAGCCCCATGATGGATCCGATCCGTTACGACCCCCTGGACGCCTCTCTGGCTCGGGGATCACGTGGGACTCGGTCTCGGGTCGGACGCCGGGTGGAAGTACAAAAGCACCTCCGTCGACTCCGATGGCTCGATCAAGCTGGAGCGCATCCCATGGATGCGCCTCAGTCCGGAGCCTGGTGGCACTCGACAGCTCCTGGCACGGCCTCCTGGCCGCGGGCGGGCTCCTCGAGCTCAACCCGAACCTCTATGGAGTCACTTCAGGACTTCATCCGGGCAGCTCGGTGACACCCAGACCACACGCGAGCGCGGTATCGATTTCGGCGGAGGAGGGCTTGAGGGAACGAACACGGGAGACTCGTTCCCATGCGGGCGGCGCGCCGTGTGAATCGGCGTTCGTCGAGCGACGCAGTACCAGCAGCGGACTCGGCTCGTTGAAAGCCGTCGGCCATGTTCGGCCGAGCGCCCCTCAGCGCTCCTTGTCCTTCTTGCCGCTCCCCTTCCCGCTCTTCTTCTTGGCGTCGTCGGTCTTCTTCTTCTCGTGCTTCTCGTTCTTCTCGGGCTTCGACTTCGACGCCACCTTCTTCGACTCGCCGCGGCCGAGCGAGATCTCCAGGCGATCGCCGCGCGCCTTCGCCTTGTACGCGGGCACGCCGTCCTTGAACTGCAGGGTGACCTCCGCGCCGTGCGCCGTGTTGACCACGCGCACCGACGCGATGCGCTTGTCCTTGCGGGCGAGGCCGCTGCCCGACGACAGCGCGCGCCGATCGGGCAGCGACACCGTGAAGCCCATCGCGCCGGCCGCGCCGTTCAGCTCCTCGATCGGGCCGTCCATCTTCAGCTTCAGCACGATGGGGTTCCTCACCGACCCCTGCCCCCACTCCCGAGACCCCTCCTTGTCGCCGTCGTCCGCCGATTCCGCCTCGTCTTCCTCGCCCGGGCCGCCCGGGACCGCCACGCCTGGCGCGAGCGCGTCGCCGGCGAGCGCGCTCGGCTCCGCCGGCGGCGTCGGCGGCACGGGCTCCGTCGTCGACAGCGGCGTCGCGCCGAACAGCGGGACGTTCGCGGTGAGCGCGCCGCCCGGCGCCGCAGCCGGCCCCGCGGCCGCCGCGAGGGCAGGCGCGCCGGAGGACGCCGACGCCGGCAGCGCCGGCACACCCGCGGCCGACTCGGCCCCGGCCGCGGGCGCGTCGCCGCCCCGCAGGCCGAAGAAGCGCGCCGCCCCGAACACCACGAGCACCGCCGCCAGCCCAAGGAAGCTGCCGACCGCCGCCGCCTTCTTGTTGAAGCGCGGCGGCTCGCTCCCCTCGCCCGCCGCCTCCTCGGGCTCCTCGCGCACCAGCCGGCGACCGCCGGACTTCAGCGCGCCAGCCGGCGGCGGCGCCGTCTTGCGGCGCGGACCGCCGTCCTTGCCCGACCCGTCGGCGTCGCCCGCGCGCTCGGCGCGCCGCGCCTTGATCCTCGCCACGATGCCCGCCATCGCCGTGGCGGCGCGCGCCCCGGCGCCGGCGAGCGCGGGCGCGATCTTGCCCGCCACCGCCTTGCCCGCCATCGCGGCCTTCTCGCCGACCTCGCGCAGCCGGCCCGGCTGCGCGTCGGCGGCCGCCTCGGCGCCCTCCTCCTCGGCCTCGCTCCGCGCGGAGGACGGCGCCCCGCCGTCCACGGAGGGCGGGGCCGCCTCGGCCCCCGCGCGCGCCTCCCGGGCCGAGAGCGCCGGCGACACGTCGCTGTCGTGATCGTCGTCCGCGTGGGCGGCCGCGCCGCCGTTCGCGCCCGAGGAGGCGCGCTCGCCCCGTGGCTCGGCCGCCGGCGCCAAAGAAGGCCGCGCAGCCGCGCGCTCGCTTTGATGCTCGCGCGCCGGAAACGTCGGCGCCGAGGAAGGCCGCGCAGCCGCGCGCTCGCTTTGATGCTCGCGCGCCGGAACCGTCGGCGCCGACGACGCCCGCGCAGCCGGGCGCTCGCCCTGCGGCGGCAACGACGGTGCCCGCGCCGGCGCGCCGGCGTCGTGGGAAGATCGCCCCGGGGAGAGCGCCTCGGGCGACGAGGGCCGCGGCCGCGGCGCCTTGGCCGCGCGGGGCGCCTCGTAGCACAGCGTGACCACGAGCTGCGGCACGCTCGTCGCGGGGTCGACCTCGACCTTCACGTGGTCGATGTACGCCTCGCGGCGCGTTCCCTGATCGACCTCCTCCAGCTCGAGGGAGCGGCCCACCTTGAGGAACTCCAGGTTGGAGCCGACCTCCAGGTCGTCGAGCCCGCCGCCGCGCACGCGCGCCTTCATGGGCGAGCCCAGCCCGTCGATGTGGAGCCGCACGCGGGCGCCCCGCTGCGCCGCCCCGGGCGACGCGGCGCCGGCCTGTACGGCGAGCGCCGGCACGGGGCCCGCTGCGCCAGCGTCGATCGACGAGCACATCGCGCGCACCGCCTCCTCCGACTCGGCGTCGAGGCCGGTGAAACGCAGGCCGAACTCGCCGCCGCGCGCCTGCTCGGCGCGCCAGCAGACCTCGCCCTCGACGACCAGCTCCTTGCCGAGCCCGTCGAACCGGCAGATCAGGGCGTCGCCGACCCGCGGCAGGTACGCCGTGCGCAGGCGCATCCCGTCGGGGGACATGTCGATCGACTCGGCCTCGAAGCCGCCGCCCGACGTCTCGCCGACCGCGACGAGCGCCTCGATGCGGACCCGCTGCCCGGCGCCAGCGCGCCGCTCGCCGCCGCCCTCGCGCTCCCTGTCCAAGGATTCCGGCGCCTTGCGAACGCCCTCTCCCTCTGCGCCTCGACCGTTCATACGCCCATTCCTCCGCCGCGAAGCCGCGTCCGCCATCGCGAGCCCTCCGCGGTTGCAGAGGGCCCATTGGCCGGCAGTACGGCGTAAGCCCCGCGCTGGCCAAGTTTTGGAGGCTCCGGCCACGCGCCACGTGCGCCATGTCAAAGCGCGCCGCCGTGATGCGCAGCGTTGCGGCGCGGGAGGCGGGAGGGCGGGAGGCGGGGACCGTGGGCGGAGGCGGTGTGCGATGGGCAGCAGGCGGCGATTGACCGCTCGCTCCACCTGGCGCTCCGGGGGGCAAACGTGGGAAACTCTCGCGATGGGCAAGGACGAGCCCCCGCAGAACCAGGACACGCCCGCGCCCGCGGCGAATCAGGATGTCGTCTTCATCCATAGCCCCGTAGAGCAGGGGGAGGGCTTCCGGGTGATCCGCAGCCGGGAGGACCGGCTCGAGATCGGCGAGCTGCGACCCACCGAGCACGGGCGCCCGCTGAACGGGGAGCTCGTGAAGCTGACGCAGCGGTCCGAGCACGCGCGGCTCTTCGACGTGGAGGTGCTCCTCCCGGGGCCGCGCGAGTCGTCCCGGTCCGGCCCCGCGCAGGTCGCGACCGACGCCTACCGCTCGAACTGGGAGGCGATCTTCGGCCCGCGAGAGCCGAACAAGCTCGCCAACTGAGCGCCTGCCTCGGTCCGCCCTGCCGGGGCAGGCTCCAGCGCTCATCGGTATCCTATCCTCCCCGCGCGACCGGCGCGGGCCCGGCGCCCCGCACGAGCGTCGCGGCGACGCAGCTGTTCACGCCCTTCACGTCCGTGATGTCCAGGACGACGACCTGCGCCGACGTGTCCACCACGCCGCTCATCGCCGTCTCGAGCGCCTCGCCCACCCCCCGCGTCCGAGGTAGCGCCGCCCACCACGCGCCCCTCGTACCGAATCTTGAGCCGCGGGGGCCTCCCGGGGAACACTGCTGGGCGTGGTCCAACCCCGCCGGTCGACCGTCCCGCCCTTGACAGCGGTCGCGCCCTCCACGCAAAGGCGGGGCGTGCAGGCGCTACCGTTGGCCGCGACCGACGACGAGGCGCTCGCGCGCGCCGCCGCGCAGGGGCACCCGGGCGCCGCGCCGATCCTGTGGCAGCGGTTCGCGCCGCTCGTGCGCCGGATCCTGACGCGCACCCTCGGGCCGGGCGACGAGGTCGACGACCACGTGCAGGACACGTTCCTGCGCTTCTTCCGCGTGGCCAAGGACCTCAGGGATCCTTCGCTGCTCTCGAGCTTCATCGTCGGCATCGCGGTGCGCGTGGCGCGCGCCGAGCTGCGGCGCAGGCGCGTGCGGCGCTGGCTCCAGCTGTCGCCCTCGGGCGAGCTCCCGGACATGGGCGGCGCGCAGCAGGATCCGCAGGGGCGCGCGGCGCTCACGCGGCTCTACCGCATCCTCGACCAGGTCGACGACAGGTCGCGGACGCTCTTCGTGCTGCGGTTCATCGAGGGGCTCGAGCTCACCGAGATCGCCGCCGCGCTGGGCTGCTCCCTGGCCACGACGAAGCGCCACCTCGCGCGCGCGTCTCACCGGATCCTCACCGCCGCGGAGCGCGATCCCGCGCTCTCGGCCTACCTCACCAAGGCCCCGCAGGACCTCGATCGGCCCGGGACCCTCCCCGCCGACGGAGGAGAGCGCGATGAATGAAGCGGAGAAGCTGAGCCGGCTCGCGGACCTCGTGCGGAGCGGCGTCCCCGCGGACGTCGACGCGGCGCACGACGCCGCCGAGCGCGCCCGCTTCGTGGAGGCGGTGAGCCGGGGTACGGGCCGCGCGGGAGCCCTGGGCCGCGTGGGCGCGTGGCTGCGCGCCTCGCCCCTGTGGAGCGCGCTCTCGGGGCGGCCGCGGTGGAGCTTCGCGCTCGCCGGCGCGGCGGCGCTCTCGCTCGCGCTCGTCGCGCTCTGGCCGGCGCGGCCGCTCGACTACGCCGTCGAGGGCGCGCCTTCGACCGCAGGCCGGTACATCGCCGCGACGGCCGGCGGAGAGGCGCGGCTCCGCTTCACGGACGGCACCTCCGTCGCGCTCTCGGCGGGCAGCGCGATGCGCGTGGTGGACGTCGACGCGGCCGGGGCGCGCATGCTGCTCGAGGACGGCCGCGCGTCGCTGCGCGTCACGCGGCGGCCGAAGGCGCGCTGGTCGGTCGAGGCGGGGCCGTTCGCGGTGCTTGTCACCGGCACGGTGTTCGACGTGTCCTGGAGCCGCAGCGACGGCACCCTGCGCGTCGATCTGCACGAGGGGAGCGTGACCGTGCGCGGGCCGCTCGCGCCCGACGGCCTGCCGCTCCGCGCCGGCCAGCGGCTCGTGGCGCGGATGCGCGAGGGCGACGTGCAGATCTCGAGCAGCGACGCCGCGAGCGCGGCGGACCCGGCGCCGAAGGGGCTGCCGCCCGCGGGCACGGCGGCGCAGCCCCGGGAGGAGAAGATCATCGGACCTGGCGACGCCGCGGTCGGCGACGCCGGGGCCGTACGGCCGGAGGGCTCGCGGGCAGAGGGGGCGCCCGCGAGCCCTCCGACGGACGGTGCGGGGCCGGCTGCGCCGGCCGGCGCGGCGGCGGCGCCGAGCTGGGCCCAGCGCGTGGCGGCGGGGGATTTCCGGGCAGTCCTGGCCGAGGCGGAGCAGCGCGGCCTCGGGGGGGTGCTGGAGCGCGGCTCGCTGGACGACCTGGTCGCCCTCGGGGACGCGGCGCGGTACGCGCGGCGCGGCGACGTGGCGCAGCGCGCGCTCTCGGCGACGCGCAAGCGGTTCCCGGGGACGAGCCAGGGCAAGGCGGCGGCCTTCCTGCTCGGCCGCCTGATCGACGACGGCGGCTCGCCCGGGGCGGCCATCGCCTGGTACGACACGTACCTCTCCGAGTCGCCGGGCGGCCCGTTCGCGGCCGAGGCGCTCGGCCGCAAGATGGTGGCGGTCGAGCGCACGGCCGGCCGGGCGGCGGCGCGCCCCATCGCGGAGCTCTACCTGAAGCGCCACCCGCGCGGCGCGCACGAGCCCGTGGCGCGCGATCTCCTCACGCCGTGAAGCCCGGCGGAAGACGAACGCCGGTCTGACATTCATCGTTTGAGCCCATCGGGAGAACGTTCAGGTGGGGTGCTTCCCCCCACAAGTGTCAACCAGGCTTCGCGCGACGTTCGCCTACATCCGAACGTTTACGTGGTCGTTTACGTAAACGTTTACGTGGTCGTTTACGTAAACGTTCACGTGGTCGTTTACGTAAACGTTCACGTGGTCGTGGTCGTTCACGGCCTATCGTTGACGACCACGACCACGACCACGTAAACGTTCACGACCACGTAAACGTTCACGTCGTAAACGTTCACGTTGGTGACCGATGGGGGGTGGAGGGGGCGGCAGCGGGCGTCGTGCCCTGATCGTGACCGAACGAGCTTGGCTAACGCCTATCGGGGCTTACCCCACGCTGCCAGAATGATGGAGCCGCCACGAGACACCAAGATTTGGAGACCAGGGGCGAGCTCGCGCGTGGAGGCGCTAGTTCGAGCGGCTCAGCGGGTACTTGTAGAAGTTCTGCGCCCACTCGATGGTCCAGATCGTCGGCTCCACGTACACGTTCTTGTCCGCGCCGAGGGCCATCCCCCGCTTGATCTTCCCCATCGCCGTCAGGAAGACCTTGCGATCGTCCTCCATGCGCGGCCGCATCACGGTCGACGGCGGATACAGCTCCTTGACCTGAGCCACCGTCGCCGCGTCGTTGATCCACCCGTCGACCCCGTGCTCGCCCTTCGGGAGGCGGGAGCCGCCGGCGTCGAGCCAGTCGCGCAGATCGTTGTTGCCTCGGTTCATGCCGTCGGCATGGCAACCGATGCAGGAGCTGCCGGTGTTCAGGCGGCGGTCCTGGGTGGCGAAGCCCACGTTGCTGTTGATCTGCGCGTCCGATGCAGTCTTCTGGAGGCGCGGATCACGCACGATGTTGACGAAGGCGTCGACGCGGCGCTGGTTGATGCCGCCCCAGAGGGAGTACCCCTGCAGGCCGTTCGGCAGATCCCAGATCACCTCCTCCGCCGACTGCTGGAGGCCGTCGGTCCCGGTGTAGTAGCGGCAGTTCAGGTAACTGCCGCCGGCGTAGCTCGGCTGCCCTTCGCACCCCGCCGGCTCCGTGCCGTTCGGCTGAGCCAGCGTCGCGATGAAGCTGAAGTTGTTCGCCGAGCCGCCGGCGCCGCTGATGAACTTGGGGATCGGGTGCGCCCAGAAGGGGAACCGGATCTGGCCCACCTCGTACGCCTGCTCGATGGTGTTCACGCCGGCGTCGAGCTGCCCGCTGAAGACGTCCCACGTCTTCCAGTAGTACCCGCCGCTCTTCGTCTTGGCCCTGAAGTACATGCGGGAATCGACGGTGATGGCCTGCTTCGTGAGCATGTACTCGTACGACTTCACCCCCGCGTCGTGGTTGACGCCGAGCTCGGCCTCGAGATCCTGCGCGTACCAGGGGATCGCCATGATGGAGTTGTAGACGTCCGGGCGCGTCAGCGTGTAGACGAGCTGACTCGCCTCGATGTAATCGGTCTTGAAGCCGTTGACGTTGGGCGGGAGCACCTGGCTGTCCGTGGCGCCCTCCACATTGCCGGCGAGCACGCGCCCCCAGACGAGCCTGGCGAAGCTCGGATCCACCTGGACCGTCGAGGTGTACCTGTAGCGCTCCCTGAACGTGACGTCGGAGCCGACGGGCTCACCCAGGTAGTTGACGGAGGTCCTCCCGAAGAAGACGTCGTCGTCCGATCCGCCGAAGTGGAGCTTCGTGACCCCCTTGTTGTAGCCCCAGTAGTTGCGGGTATCGAAGCGGTACACCATGCCCTTGCCGTTGATGTCCACCGGATTGACGATCGTGGGGGCCCAGCGCGCGGTCGAGTTCAGGGCCTTCGACAGACCCACGCGGGCCACGTTGAGCTCCTCTGCGCTGACTCCCGCGTTGTGGAGCTCGTGCAGCGAGGCGTACTTGATGAACTCCGCGTCCGCCGCGGCGACGGTGGCCTTGTCCGTCGCGATCCACGCCTTGACCTGGTCCTCGGTGACCTTCTCGCCGGCCGCGACGGGGCGCGGGGTGGCCGGCAGGGTCGGCGCGACGGCGTTCGCCCACGCCGTGACGGCGTTGAGCATCTGCGTGTTCGCGTCCTTGCAGCTCGTTCCGAAGCAGTTGTGCCGATCGATTCCCATCCGGACCACGAGCTTGGAGTCCGCCGGCTTCTTGAAGTTGACGCGCGTGAGCGCGTACTCGTGGGCCAGCGCCGGATCGACGTCGGAGTGCATGGGCGCCTGGGCCTTGCCGGTCGAGCTGTGGCAGCCGGAGCAGTTGGCGGTCAAGAGCGGGTAGACCGTCGTCTTGAAGGCCTCCAGCGACGCGGCCATGTTGAAGTTCATCTCCTTCGGAAGGCAGACGGCCTCGACGTTCTTGCCGCCCTTCCCGTCCGGGATCTGGCTATAGCCGAGCGTGCAGCCCGACGCCGGATTGACCCCCGTGTCCGCGTCGCCGCCGCCAGCGCCACCGGAGCCGCCCGAGCCGCCCGCACCGCCCGAACCACCGACGCCGGTGCTCGCGCTGCTTGAGCTGGTCGAGCTGCTGGAGCTGGTCGAGCTGCTGGAGCTGGTCGAGCCGCCCGCGCCACCAGCGCCGCCCGCGCCGCCAGAACCACCGACGCCGGTGCTCGCGCTGCTCGTGCTGCTGCTCGCGCTGCTTGAGCTGCTGCTCGTGCTGCTCGCGCTGCTTGAGCTGCCCCCCACGACCTTGAACGTGAACTTCTGGTTGTCGCCGTTCGCCCAGCTGTACTGCTGGAGGCCGGCGCCATCTGCGGTCGACCGCCCGACGACGTCGAGCGCCTTGTTGCTGTTTCGGGCCGTGATCCGCTGGGCGTTGTTGCCGACATCCACGAACGAGAATTGCTGGCTCGTGGCGTTGCCGCAGCTGGATTGGACGACGGTGGCACCGTTCGCCGTCGATCCACCGTTGATCCCGAGGCAGAGACCGCTGTTCACGTTCTTCAGCCGGAAGTATCCGCCCCCCGCGGACTCCGCCCGGAACTGCTGTCGCGTGGAGCCATTGCACGTCGCGATCTGCGCAGCTGCCGAGCTCGCCGTGCTGCCCCCGCGTATCTCGACGCACTTGTTGCTCTGCACGCCGACGAGCGTGTAGACCGCGTTCGGATCGATCGTAAGGCTCTCCCCGAGCGCGTCGCCTTCCTCGCTGCCGGTGTCGTCCAGACCAGCGATGCATGAGACGGCGAGAAGGCTCGTCGCGGAGGCAAGCAAGGCGCTCCTTGATGCGAATCTCATGTTGTTCTCCTCTGTCAAGTAAGAATACGGTCTATCTACAGCTCGACGCTGCCCTTGCGCTGGTCAGGGGCTCTCGACACGCGATGCGCGATGGAGGCTCCGGAGGGACGGCCGCGGTGGTCATCGGTCATCGTCCCGCCACGGGATCTCGATCACGAGGTGCGGAGCTGGAGGACTCGTTCGACAGGCGGTCAGGCACCGCTAAGAGGATTACTCTTGTCGCGTATCGGGTTGCGAGTCAAGCCAATCATGCGTCCCGTCGCGTCATTTGCACGTTCGTTTGCATGGTAGTTCGCGTGAACGTTCACATGATCGCTTGCGCGGTCGCTCGCATGAGCGTTCACACGATCGTTTGCGTGGTCGTTTATAAGTCCGCGCAAACACACACAAATCTGCGCTTCTCTGCGCCGGTCTACCGCCGCCGACTCTCTTCACTTTGCCGCGCATCTGTCCATCTCGTCCAATTTGCCGGCATTTATGAACGACTATTTACGAAGCCACGACAACGGCAGTTGCTGGCCAATAGCCTGTGCCGCGATGTCCTACATCGACCGAGACATTTGGCTTCTCGCGCCCTTTTCGCCCGTGTCACTGAACGGGTCGAGTCTCGCCTGAACGAGAGTCGCCGCGGCTCCCTTGGATCATCGGATGACCAGGGCTTCGCCGTGCGTCGATTCCTGCACAAATCCAGGCAGGTCGCTCCCCCGAGGCGGTACCCGGGAGGGGCACGGGGCGAATCGCCGCGAGGCCAGGGCGAGGAGAAGGTCTCGGGCGATGGTCAACATTGACAAGTTCAGAACAATTTGTCAAGTTCAGGCCTTGACGGTCTGCACGCCGATCGCAAAGCTCGTCCGGTGCGTGAGCGAGCCACCCTGGCCGAGCGCGCGCGCCGCCAGGCGGAGCCCACGCCTCCTCCGGCGACCGGGCCGCAGGATGGTCGCCTTCAAGGTCGTGTTCTGTCTCGCCAGGCACCGCGCCTGGCAGGAGGTCGTCCTCTCATGAACGATTCACGGCGTCGCAAAGGGCTGCGGCTCGAGCGGGCGCGCGCTTCAGCTCAGTTCAAGGACGGCAAGTTCGAGAACCCTTCGGGCGCCGGCCCCACCATGACCAAGGGCTCGACGCTTCCCGTGCTCGGCGAGTTCTTCTTCCGCCGCGGCCGGCGGGAGCCGCCCGCGCCGCTGCCCGTCGTGAGGCCCCACGAGACCTGGGCCCGGCAGAGCGACACCGGCCTGCGGGTCACCTGGCTCGGCCACAGCACCGTCCTCCTCGAGCTCGATGGCCGCCGGGTCCTCACCGATCCGGTGTTCGGCGAGCGCGCCTCGCCGGTCTCCTTTGCCGGGCCGCTGCGCTTCCACCCGGTCCCGGCCGCGCTCGACGAGCTGCCGCCGCTCGACGCGGTCCTGCTCTCCCACGACCACTTCGATCACCTCTGCGCTCCGACGATCGAGGCGCTGGCCCGCACGCGCGTCCCCATCGTCACGCCCCTCGGCGTGGGCGCGCTCCTCGAGGCGCTCGGCGTCGACCCGGCGCGGATCACCGAGCTCGACTGGCACGAGCGCGCGGAGATCGGCGGCGTCCGCTTCACCGCGACGCCCTCTCAGCGTGGATTTCGCGCCCAGGGGGGCACGAGCGAGCCGAAGGCGCCGTGCGAGCGGCGCTCGGCCAAGCGCGTGCGGTTTAAACTACAATTGGCTGACGCCCAGAGCGTCACGAAGGCGCACGCCCCCCTTACCCCCCACGATCATTTCGGCTGGTTTCATTTTCAATTGAGCCAGCGGGCGAGCTGCGAGCACGTCGGCACGTGCAGGGTCGTGCCCCGACCCGACCGGGCCAACCTTCCCGGAACGAGGATCAGCGCGCGGCGCAGCCACGGCGTTCGCCAGCTCGCCAGGTGCGGAACGTGCTCCAGCACATAGCGGCGCATCAGGTTGGCCGTCAGCAGCTTCAGCAGCAGCGCGGCATGATTGGCGTTGAAGCAGTGGCTCGGCACGCGACCGCATCCCCACCCGTGCTTGAGCTCGCCAATGAGCGGCTCGATGCCCGCGCGCAGGTCATACCGCGCCGCGACGTCTTCCGGCGCTTCGACCGGCTCGTTGGTCAAAAAGACCTGCACCGTGTAGTCGAGCCCCTCCCAAAGGTTGATCTGCTTGCCATTCTCCCGGTCGCGTGTGCGTACGGCGATGACGCGGACCCCATCGGGCCAATCGCGGCGCCGGAAGAGCACCTCGGTCACCTGCCGTCGAGGACGACCGTCGGCATCTCGGTCGATGGTCCGCCATCCGGTGGCGTACGCGATCCTGCCCACCAGATCGGGGCTCATCCGCGCCTTGGTCAGGAAAAAGCATCCCTTCGCAGCAACGGCGTGCATCAAGGCGCTGCAATCCCCAGCGCCATCGATCCGTACGTAGATGGCTGCACTCGGAGCTGCGGCGCGCGCGCGATCAATGCACTTCTCGACGAAGGGCACATCGGCTTCGCCGAAGCTCGTGTCGCCCGGTCGCAGCTTGGCCCCGACGATGGCGTCAACCTCGGCGATCCGCGCCAGGATCGGATGATAGCTCGGCCGGCCGTGGTAGCGCGGGTTCGGGCCCGGCCGCGCCCCCTCCTGCATTCCGAAGAGCGGCTCCACGGTGGTGTCGACGTCGATATGCACGAATCGGTGCTTTCGGCGAGCAACCAGGGCAAGCCCGTGATCGACGACCATGCTGTGCAGCGCCTCGAGCGCATCGTCGTCGAAGCGGCACAGGTCCCGGTAGACGGTGTCGATGCTCGGGACGACCCCGCCGGCGAGGCGTACGAAGAGCGGATCGACGGCGAGCGCCTCGATGCCGAAGACGCGCTCCTCGCCGGCGAGCGCGCCGTCCATCAGCAGGCGCATCTGCGCGGCCATCGGGTAGATAACCGAGCGACCCGACTTCAGCCGGAAGAACCTGCGGCTCAAGGCCGCGTCGACGCCAAGCTCCCGGATGAAGGCGCCGAATGGGGCAAGCCCTGCGATGCCCGTCAGATTCTTCTCCGTGGGCGCGATGTGAATCATGGCAGGGTTTGGCCGCCGGATTCGCTCCTGGTGCCGCCCGTCGCCTTTCCTCTTGAACCCGAGTTCGCGCCGGCGCACCTTGGAGGTGCTCGGCGTGTGCCTTCGTTTGGTCATAGCAACCCGGACGGGTCGCCACGCCGAGCCTTTCTTTCAAGGCGTTCCTTTTACAGCGCCGGATTTCTCACGCCCCGGATCGGATTTCTGGGCGCGAAATCCACGATTAGTACGCCTATCTACAATAAATCGCCACGCTCACCTCCTTTGCTTGCGCGTGGCGACGCGCGGCGCCAGAGAGTCAACACTGCTCGCGCGCAGCGCGGAGCGACCGCGCAGGGCGGGCCGTGTAGCTGCCCATGGAGCGATTCGTCCGCAGTCTTCGGAAATTCGTCACCCCGGAGGTGATCTTCGGCATCGACGCCCGTCTGCTCGCCGGCCGGTACTGCAAGCACCTCGGCGCGAAGCACGTGCTCCTGGTCACGGATCCCGGCGTGCTCGCTGCCGGATGGGCGACCGACGTCGCCGAGTCGCTGGAGAAGGCGGGCGTCGCGTACTCCATGTTCTCGGACATCCGCGCGAACCCGACCATCGAGGAGGTGATCGCTGGGACCGAGCTTTACCAGGCCCGCGGCTGCGACATCATCGTGGCGGTCGGCGGTGGCAGCCCGACCGACTGCGCCAAGGGCATCGGTCTCGTCAGCTCCAACCATCAGCATATCCTCGAGTTCGTCGGCGCCGATCGGGTCTCCACCCCGATGCCGCCGCTCGTCGCGATCCCCACCACGGCGGGCGCCGCCTCCGATGTCTCTCAGCGTGGATTTCGCGCCCAGAAATCCGATCCGGGGCGTGAGAAATCCGGCGCTGTAAAAGGAACGCCTTGAAAGAAAGGCTCGGCGTGGCGACCCGTCCGGGTTGCTATGACCAAACGAAGGCACACGCCGAGCACCTCCAAGGTGCGCCGGCGCGAACTCGGGTTCAAGAGGAAAGGCGACGGGCGGCACCAGGAGCGAATCCGGCGGCCAAACCCTGCCATGATTCACATCGCGCCTACGGAGAAGAATCTGACGGGCATCGCAGGGCTTGCCCCATTCGGCGCCTTCATCCGGGAGCTTGGCGTCGACGCGGCCTTGAGCCGCAGGTTCTTCCGGCTGAAGTCGGGTCGCTCGGTTATCTACCCGATGGCCGCGCAGATGCGCCTGCTGATGGACGGCGCGCTCGCCGGCGAGGAGCGCGTCTTCGGCATCGAGGCGCTCGCCGTCGATCCGCTCTTCGTACGCCTCGCCGGCGGGGTCGTCCCGAGCATCGACACCGTCTACCGGGACCTGTGCCGCTTCGACGACGATGCGCTCGAGGCGCTGCACAGCATGGTCGTCGATCACGGGCTTGCCCTGGTTGCTCGCCGAAAGCACCGATTCGTGCATATCGACGTCGACACCACCGTGGAGCCGCTCTTCGGAATGCAGGAGGGGGCGCGGCCGGGCCCGAACCCGCGCTACCACGGCCGGCCGAGCTATCATCCGATCCTGGCGCGGATCGCCGAGGTTGACGCCATCGTCGGGGCCAAGCTGCGACCGGGCGACACGAGCTTCGGCGAAGCCGATGTGCCCTTCGTCGAGAAGTGCATTGATCGCGCGCGCGCCGCAGCTCCGAGTGCAGCCATCTACGTACGGATCGATGGCGCTGGGGATTGCAGCGCCTTGATGCACGCCGTTGCTGCGAAGGGATGCTTTTTCCTGACCAAGGCGCGGATGAGCCCCGATCTGGTGGGCAGGATCGCGTACGCCACCGGATGGCGGACCATCGACCGAGATGCCGACGGTCGTCCTCGACGGCAGGTGACCGAGGTGCTCTTCCGGCGCCGCGATTGGCCCGATGGGGTCCGCGTCATCGCCGTACGCACACGCGACCGGGAGAATGGCAAGCAGATCAACCTTTGGGAGGGGCTCGACTACACGGTGCAGGTCTTTTTGACCAACGAGCCGGTCGAAGCGCCGGAAGACGTCGCGGCGCGGTATGACCTGCGCGCGGGCATCGAGCCGCTCATTGGCGAGCTCAAGCACGGGTGGGGATGCGGTCGCGTGCCGAGCCACTGCTTCAACGCCAATCATGCCGCGCTGCTGCTGAAGCTGCTGACGGCCAACCTGATGCGCCGCTATGTGCTGGAGCACGTTCCGCACCTGGCGAGCTGGCGAACGCCGTGGCTGCGCCGCGCGCTGATCCTCGTTCCGGGAAGGTTGGCCCGGTCGGGTCGGGGCACGACCCTGCACGTGCCGACGTGCTCGCAGCTCGCCCGCTGGCTCAATTGAAAATGAAACCAGCCGAAATGATCGTGGGGGGTAAGGGGGGCGTGCGCCTTCGTGACGCTCTGGGCGTCAGCCAATTGTAGTTTAAACCGCACGCGCTTGGCCGAGCGCCGCTCGCACGGCGCCTTCGGCTCGCTCGTGCCCCCCTGGGCGCGAAATCCACGCTCAGTTTGCCATCATCACCGACCCGGCGGCGCGCACGAAGGTCGCCATTATCAGCAAGGCGATCGTGCCGGACGTTTCGCTGGTCGATCCCCGGACGCTCCTGACGATGGATCCCCGCCTTACGGCGTGCACCGGCATCGACGCTCTCAGCGTGGATTTCGCGCCCAGGGGGGCACGAGCGAGCCGAAGGCGCCGTGCGAGCGGCGCTCGGCCAAGCGCGTGCGGTTTAAACTACAATTGGCTGACGCCCAGAGCGTCACGAAGGCGCACGCCCCCCTTACCCCCCACGATCATTTCGGCTGGTTTCATTTTCAATTGAGCCAGCGGGCGAGCTGCGAGCACGTCGGCACGTGCAGGGTCGTGCCCCGACCCGACCGGGCCAACCTTCCCGGAACGAGGATCAGCGCGCGGCGCAGCCACGGCGTTCGCCAGCTCGCCAGGTGCGGAACGTGCTCCAGCACATAGCGGCGCATCAGGTTGGCCGTCAGCAGCTTCAGCAGCAGCGCGGCATGATTGGCGTTGAAGCAGTGGCTCGGCACGCGACCGCATCCCCACCCGTGCTTGAGCTCGCCAATGAGCGGCTCGATGCCCGCGCGCAGGTCATACCGCGCCGCGACGTCTTCCGGCGCTTCGACCGGCTCGTTGGTCAAAAAGACCTGCACCGTGTAGTCGAGCCCCTCCCAAAGGTTGATCTGCTTGCCATTCTCCCGGTCGCGTGTGCGTACGGCGATGACGCGGACCCCATCGGGCCAATCGCGGCGCCGGAAGAGCACCTCGGTCACCTGCCGTCGAGGACGACCGTCGGCATCTCGGTCGATGGTCCGCCATCCGGTGGCGTACGCGATCCTGCCCACCAGATCGGGGCTCATCCGCGCCTTGGTCAGGAAAAAGCATCCCTTCGCAGCAACGGCGTGCATCAAGGCGCTGCAATCCCCAGCGCCATCGATCCGTACGTAGATGGCTGCACTCGGAGCTGCGGCGCGCGCGCGATCAATGCACTTCTCGACGAAGGGCACATCGGCTTCGCCGAAGCTCGTGTCGCCCGGTCGCAGCTTGGCCCCGACGATGGCGTCAACCTCGGCGATCCGCGCCAGGATCGGATGATAGCTCGGCCGGCCGTGGTAGCGCGGGTTCGGGCCCGGCCGCGCCCCCTCCTGCATTCCGAAGAGCGGCTCCACGGTGGTGTCGACGTCGATATGCACGAATCGGTGCTTTCGGCGAGCAACCAGGGCAAGCCCGTGATCGACGACCATGCTGTGCAGCGCCTCGAGCGCATCGTCGTCGAAGCGGCACAGGTCCCGGTAGACGGTGTCGATGCTCGGGACGACCCCGCCGGCGAGGCGTACGAAGAGCGGATCGACGGCGAGCGCCTCGATGCCGAAGACGCGCTCCTCGCCGGCGAGCGCGCCGTCCATCAGCAGGCGCATCTGCGCGGCCATCGGGTAGATAACCGAGCGACCCGACTTCAGCCGGAAGAACCTGCGGCTCAAGGCCGCGTCGACGCCAAGCTCCCGGATGAAGGCGCCGAATGGGGCAAGCCCTGCGATGCCCGTCAGATTCTTCTCCGTGGGCGCGATGTGAATCATGGCAGGGTTTGGCCGCCGGATTCGCTCCTGGTGCCGCCCGTCGCCTTTCCTCTTGAACCCGAGTTCGCGCCGGCGCACCTTGGAGGTGCTCGGCGTGTGCCTTCGTTTGGTCATAGCAACCCGGACGGGTCGCCACGCCGAGCCTTTCTTTCAAGGCGTTCCTTTTACAGCGCCGGATTTCTCACGCCCCGGATCGGATTTCTGGGCGCGAAATCCACGCTCAGCACTTCTCGGGCCGCGGGCCGACCAGCCGCAACGCGACGCTCTGGGCTTCATGGGTCATCGAGACGGAGCGGCGCAAGGTCTTCTTCTCCGGCGACACCGGGCTGTTCCCCGGGTTCGAGGACATCGGCAAGCAACACGGCCCCTTCGACCTGGTGATGCTCGAGGTCGGCGCGTATCACCCTGCGTGGGGGACCATCCACCTCGGCCCCGAGAACGCGCTGACCGCGCTCGAGATGCTCGGCGGCGGCACGCTCCTGCCCGTCCACTGGGGCACCTTCAACCTCGCCCTCCAC
Organism: Sorangium sp. So ce693; assembly: GCF_051521375.1. Taxonomy (NCBI): domain Bacteria; kingdom Pseudomonadati; phylum Myxococcota; order Polyangiales; family Polyangiaceae; genus Sorangium; species Sorangium sp. So ce693. The sequence continues at coordinate 4,145,064 of NZ_CP150347.1, read as the reverse complement.
GACTGGGACGAGCCGGCGGAGACGCTGCTCTCCCTGGCCACCGAGCGCGGCGCGCGCGTCGTGACCCCCCAGATCGGCGCGGCGTTCGAGCCCGAGCGCGTCGGCGCGCCGACCCCGTGGTGGCGATCGGTCGCCGGCCCACGGTGACGGACGGCGGCCAGCCCCGTTCACCCGGAAGGCCGCGTCGCGCCACGTCACGCGCGGTCACGCCGCCCGGGGCCTCGCCTCGGGCGAGGGCGGAGTGAGCTGCTCGACGGTGTACGCGTATTCGTAGGTCTTGCGGAACTCGCGCCAGCTCCGGAGCTGCGGCATCCACTCGTCGTCCCGCAGCGCGCTCAGCAGGAGCAGGATGCGCGACTCGGAGGACAGCCGTACCACGGCGTCGCGCGTCTCCTTCACGGCCATGCAGAGCTCGAGATCGGTCGCCGTGCGGATGCCATGCGCCTTGAGCCTCAAGAGGATGCTCGACGGCGCGTTCCGGGCCGGCTCGGCCTCGTCTCGCGCGTGGAGATACAGGATCGCCTGGTCCACGAGGTCGACAAGGCGCGGGGCCGGGATGCGCGTGCGCAGGATCAGCTCGATGAGGTTGTGGTGCGCGAGGTTCTCGATGTTCTCGATGCCCTCCTCGAGCAGGCGCGCCTTGTCGTAGAGCGTGATGCCCTCGAGGTGGGTCAGCGGGTCGCGGTCCTTCAGGGTAGGGACGAAGAAGGTGACCATGCGCGTCTTGAGCAGGTCATGGAGCACGGCGAGCCCCGTGTCCGGGACGATGCCAATGAAGAAGGCGAGCACGAGCAGATGCCAGGGCGCGTTGTCGATGGGCGCCGCGCCGCCCGAGGGCGAGGCGCCCTCGAACGTCTTGCTCATGACCCAGGCCAGGATCGTCGCGATGATGATGCGCACGGAGATGTGGCTGTACGCCTTGGGCCCGAGATCCGCCCGCACATAGCGGCGAAATACCATGTTGAGCGCGAAGAAATACGTGCCGAGGAACGCGAATGTGAACGCGGTCCGGTTGGGGATGAACAGGGTATGGAGCTCGACCGGCTTGTCGCCCAGCGTCTCGGCCACGGACGCCACCGTCGGCAGCGCCGAGATCACCCAGCCGACCGAGAGGAGGAACGTGCTGAGGATGATCGGGACGAAGAACAGCGGACCGCGCCGGGTGTCCAGCGCGTCCTTCATCAGCGGCGAGTAGGCCCGCTCCGCCTCGTCGATCGTGCGGAGCGCGGGGTCGAGCCGCAGCACGTCCCGGTGGAACTGCTCCTTCACCACGTTCCGGCGCTGCTCCGCGAACAGGAAGAACAGGAGCGCGGGCAACGTCGCCGCGGTGCCGATGAACAGCGCGAAGAGGAGCAGCAATGCCATGCTGCGCATCGATTGCTTGAAGATCTCGTGAAGCTGCTTCTCGGCCTGCAAGAGGACCGTGGCGGCGGGGATGCCGAGCCCCATCAGGCACACCGCCAGCATGCCGATCGCGCGCCAGAACTGATCGCGCAGCATCAGGGCGGTGCTGCGGTGGCGATGCTGGGCCCAGCGCTCCAGCGACGGGAACACGGTGAACGCGATCATCCCGACGCCGACCGCGCCGAAGGTCAAGCGGGCCCAGCCGTCCAGGGTGACCATGAACAGCAACGTCAGGCCCCCGAGGAGCAGCACCCCCGCGATGGCCGCGGCGTCGAGGCTCGGCTCCTCGACATGGAGCGGGGCGCGCTTCTCCACATAACCACGCTCGAGCCAGACGCTGAGATCCAGCCCCTGCGCCGCCGCCTCGGTCGTGCGCACCACGTCGAAAGGCGCCACGACGAGGTCGCTGCCATCGCGCCTGATGCAGATCCGGCGGGCCGTCTTGTTGACGAGCTCGATCTCCTCGGCGGGCGGCGACCGCCGTGGGTCCCCTCGCCCGCAGGGCGGCGGCCGTGCCTTCTCTCGCCTGGAGGGCGGCTGCCCTGCCTCCGGCGAGGTCTCCGTGGGGCCTGACCGCGCCTGCCGCCCGCCGGCCGTCGGACTCACGAGCACCGGCGGAGCGTCGTCGCGCTTCGACTCCGAGCCGCTGTGTTGGCGCGACGGCAGCTGCTGCAGATCCTCGAGTTCCCCATCCGCCATGGCGTTTCCCCCTCGGTCCGCGCGGTCGCCCCTGATCCCTGCGGCGGCGTCTCGCCGGCAGGTTCGGGCCTATTCGAGCTCATCCACATGGAAGCCCATCTGCCATCGCGCGTCCAGGATCGCTGGCGTCGAGGCGAACGCGCGGGAGCGAGCGCGAAGGCGCGCCGGCAGGGGTGCGCCGGCGCAGCCTCAGGGTGCCGCGCAGCCGCGCAGCCGCGGGGTCGTGGGGGCGGGGTGGATCGATCGGATCGGCCAGAAGGCGGCCGCCGCGCTCTGCCGCCGGCGGCCGCGAGGAGCGATCTCCGCTACGGCTTGTGCCAGATGGAGACGAACTTCGTTCCGTTGTCGTAGCCCTGGACGCGGTGGAGACGCCAGCCATCCTCGCTGCGCGTCAGCTGCTCGGCCTTGAACGTCGACTCCGACTGAGCGAACTCGACCTCATACTCGCCGGGGAGCCAGCGCCAGACGCCGGAGAACCGGACGCCGCTCCCCGAGGTGCCCTCCTGGGCGCTGATCGAGTAGGGCTTCCACCCGAGGTCCTGGAGATCATCGTCCGTGTCGCGCAGCTGCGTGCCGGTCATGTCGTAATAGTCATACATGTACGAGACGGCGCTCGTGAGCACGACGTTGTGGCGCCGCCCGCTCGATGAGGTGTGGGTGGAATGGTCCAGGACGTACAGGTTGCCGGGGACGACCTCGTCGTTCCAGAGCTGGGTGTACTGGGCGTCCGTGATGTCGAGATGAACCTCGGAGGTCTCGCCGGGCGCCTTCTTCTCCCAGATGGCGGTGTACCGGGGGGCGCCCGACTCGAGCCGCACCGAGATCTGCCGGACCTTCCACCCCAGGGGGTCGAGCTCGGCGATCTTGTTGTTCATGGAGGTCTTGCTGAGGTTGAACCACCGCGTCGACTGCGACGGCGCGTCGGGGCTGTACCCGAGCGCCACGAAGCGCGCACCATCCTTGTTGTAGATATTGAACGTCTGCGGATACCACCCGGCGTCCGGGTAGTACTTGTCGTGGTTGTTCGCGTACGCGACGGTATCCGGGAGATTGACCGTCTCGGGGTAGTGCGGCGCCATGATGCGCCGGAACGTGCTCGTGTTCGCGGGGTCGTAGCAGCCCTTGCCGTTGAGGGTTCCGCCCAGCTTGGAGTAGACGCCGAACGGATCGACGGCGACGATGTCGTGTCCCTGGGCACCATCCTGATCGGGGACACCGTCGTTGTTGCCGTCCGGGCGCTCCACCCAGGTCGCGAAGTGCAGGTGCGTGTTGCCGGTCGGATCATTCGGAATGCCGTTGGCGTCGATGTTGTCGCGAACGGTGCCCGTGTTGCCGGCATAGCCGAACGCCTCGCCGCGGGCCAGCACGGTCCCCACCGCCGGAAGCGAGTAGCCGGTGAGCCCCCAGAGGTGGTCGTATGTCGGGTTCGCCGCGTACTTGCAGATGGGCTCATTCTGCTGATCCGTTGTGCAGCCGGCCAGCCGGTCCGCCGCCGTCGCGGCGGCGGGATCGATGCAACTGCAGGCAGCCTTCTTGTCGTGGGCGACCCCGCCCCGCACGTGGCGGTACTCGGTGAAGTAATTCTCTCCGTTCGGCGCCGTGTGGCGCAGCATGATCAGGTTGCCTCCTGTCGCTCCCCACCAGCCCGCGAACACGACCACGCTGTCGGCGGGAGCGACGAGCTGGAAGCTGGGCGACTCCCCGGGAGCGAGGTTCGACTTGTAGAAGTCGATGGCACCGGCGTGATCCACGTCGAACCAGGCGACGGCAATGCAGGAGGACAGAGGTCCTCCGGAACACGGCCAGCCCGGACGGTCGCCCCCGGCTCCGCAGGGTTCAGCGGCTCGGGCACGTCGCCGGGCCCCCTGCCTTCTCTCCCCTGCCCGCTCTCCGCTCGCTGGGATACGGCTCCACGCCCGCCCGCGATCTGATAGACCCCTGGCGCGTGCGCTCCCCCGCTCTCCTGCTCTGGGTCCTCCTCGCGTCGGCGCCCGCCGCGGCGCGGGCCGACGCGGCGCCGCCTGGCGCGCCTTCGCAGAAGGCGGAGGCGGCCGCGTCGCGGGTGGTGATCGTCGAGGCCGGCGTGGACGATGCGCTCGTGCTCGAAGCAGCCACGCGGCTGCGGGCCGAGCTCGGCGCGGCGGGGTTCGAGGTGGTGCGCGTCGTGCGAGCGCCCGAGGGCGATCCGCGCGCAGGGCTGGAGCGCGCCGCGAAGGAGGCCGGCGCGTTCGCGGCCGCGACGATCGTCCGCTCGCGGACGGGCGCGACCGCCGACCTCTGGATCGTCGACCGGGTGACGCAGAAGACGGTGGTGCGCGCCGTGGAGGCGGCCGGCGCGTCGGCGCCCTCGGTGATGGCCGTGCGCGCGGTCGAGCTCCTGCAGGCGAGCCTGCTGGAGGCGAGCCTGCAGGAGCCGCACGGGCGCGCCGCGGAGGGCGGCAGCGCCGCCGTTCCCGACGACGTGCGGCGGTGGATGGGGCCGGTCCAGAGGCGGGCCGCCGGGATGACCCCTGCGCCTGGGCGGGCTGGGGTGCTCGCGGGCGTCGGCGTCGAGGCCGGCTTCGCGGCGCTCCTGAGCGTGGATGGCATCGGGCCGGCGCTGGGGCCCGCGCTGCGGCTGTCGTACGGGGTCGGCGCGGACGGCCACGGCGGCGCGCTGCCCGCGGGGCTCGCGGCGCGGCTGACGTTCGCTGGGCCGACGCTGGGGCCCACGCTCGAGGGCGAGCTCGGCACGGTGTCCGTCCGTCAGGAGATGGCCTTTCTGGAGGCGGTATGGGCGCTGGACACGGGGGGCGCGCTCTCGCCTGTGCTCTCGGCCGGCGTGGGCGGAATTCACCTGTTCGTCAGCGGTGATCCCCTGCCGCCGCTGCGGAGCGCGACGGGCGATGTCTGGTCGGTCGCCGCGGCCCTTGGCGGGGGCGCCGGTCTGCGCCTGACCGACCGCGCGACCCTCCTGGTGGATGTACACGCGATCTTCGCCGAGCCCCGCGCCGTCGTGACGCTCGGCGGCGAGCGGCTCGGCACCGCGGGGAGACCGACGTTCGCCGGGTTTCTTGGGCTGCTCGTGCGGCTCTGAGGCGGGGCCGCGCCCGGCTGGCCCGGCACGGGAGGACGGCGGACGCCGGCACAAGGCGGTTTGCCGATGTTGGAGAGGCGCCGATTCCGGTACCGTCTGTGAATCAGTCGATGGCGCGCCCGATGGGGGCGCGGCCTCCTGGTTCGGGTGACAGCGATGAGAGTGCGAAGAATTGCGGCGGCTTTGCTCACCACGGTCGCCGTCTCGACGGGATTTCTCGGCTGCTCTGACGACCCCGACGCAGGCGCGGGAGGAACATCGACGAGCGACGGCGCGGGCGCGGGGAGCGACGGCGCGGGCTCGGCGGGCAATGGCGGCTCCGGCGACGGCGGCTCCGGCGACGGCGGCCCTGGCGACGGCGGCTCCGGCAGCGGCGACGGCGGCTCCAGCGCCCACAGCGGCGCCGGGGGCGGCGACGGCGGCTCCGGCGACGGCGGCTCCGGCGACGGCGGCTCCGGTGAAGCGCGCGGGCTCGGCGCCCGGTGCGCGAAGGACGCGGACTGCGGCCCGCGCGGCCACTGCTTCACGGAATCGGGCGACGACCTCTTCGGCGGAGGCCCGGCGGGCGGGTACTGCACGACCGCGTGCGAACAAGACAGCGACTGCGAGGGCGAAGGCAGCGCGTGCTTCGGCGGCCTCTGCTTTCTGGGCTGCGCCGCGGGCGAGCCCCCGCTCATGAGCATCGTCGACAAGCTCGATCCGGCGAAGTGCCGCGGCCGCGAGGAGCTGCGCTGCGAGGACATCGATGACGTGTACGTGTGCCTGCCGAACTGCGGCTCCGACAGCCAGTGCGGCGGCGGCCGGGTGTGCGACCCCCGGATGAACGTTTGCGTCGACGAGCCCACGCGAGGGCTGCCCACAGGGGCCCAGTGCGCGATCAAGGCCGACGGCACGGATCCCTGCGCGGGGTGGTGCATCGAAGTCGGCACCAACCTGGGCGTGTGCGCCGGCCTGTGCGGGCTCGGCGGGGACATCGCCAACGAGGACTGCGGAGGCCTGGAGAAGGGCCTCTGTGCGTATCCTTTCGCGGACGAGCCCGGGGTCGGCGACGTCGGTATGTGCACCAACGCGTGCACGAGCCACAGCGACTGCTTGCTGCCGACCTCCTCGTGCGTGTTCCTTGGCGTGGAGACCAATGGATTCTGTCTCTTCGGCGTGACGAAGTGCCCGAGAGGCCAGTCGTCCTGCGCGGACGGCGAGGTCTGCACCCTGACGCCCAAGGGCCGTCTGTGCCTCGACGAGAATTACCCCCTGGAGGACCCGGGCACAGGCGGTGCGGGTGGCGGCGGCGGCGCCGGTGGAATGGGCGGCGCGGATGCCGCGAGCAGCACGAGCAGCACGAGCGGCGCGGGCGGCGCAGATGCCGCGAGCAGCACGAGCGGCGCGGGCGGCACGGATGCCGCGAGCAGCACGAGCGGCGCGGGCGGCGCGGATGCCGCGAGCAGCACGAGCGGCGCGGGCGGCACGGATGCCGCGAGCACTACGAGCGGCGCGGGCGGCACGGATGCCGCGAGCAGTACGAGCGGCGCGGGCGGCACGGATGCCGCGAGCACTACGAGCGGCGCGGGTGGCGCAGGCGGCACGGATGCCGCGGGCGGCGCAGGCGGCACCCATGGCGCAGGCGGCACCCATGGCGCAGGCGGCACGGATGGCATCGGCGGCACGGATGCCTCGGGTGGCGCAGGCGGCTCCCTCGATGGGTCGTCGGTGTCTGCCGGGGGCGCCGAGTAGCCTCGGGTTGGGCACTTTTCTCGTGGAGCCTTCCCGCTAGGCGGCCCGGCGAACGCTCGGCCAGCGTGCGTGCGCTGCGCGCAGGCGTTTGTAATTGCTAATTACTTTCATTTGATGCCAGGACCCGGCAGAGAGACGCTCCGTCCTCACGCAGCAGGCGGCGTGGCCCTCGCCAGGGATTTCCCGGGGGAAGCGCGATCAGGGCGCTGGCCGCTCCTGTCCAAGGAGCAGCGTCGTCGCTTCGGGCGCACGCCAGTCCCTCGCGCCCGTGAAGCGGAGGGACATCCTGCCGTCCGCCTCCACCAGGAAGGTGTCGGGCAACGTCGAGACGCCGAACCGCCGCTGCACCGCAGCAGATCCGGCCCGCACGACGCCGGGAGGGACCTCGCCCCCGAAGAAGGCGCGCACGACGTCCCAGTTCTCGTCGACGCTCACGGCCACGAGCTGGAGCCTCCCGGCCTTCTCCAGCTGCCGGCCGAGCTCCAGCAAGCGCGGGAGCTCGGCGCGGCAGGGGGCGCACCACGTGGCCCAGAAGTGGAGCAGCACCGGCCGGCCGCGCAAGGCGGCCGCGCTAAGCAAGGTCCCGTCCGGGTGCTCGAAGGTGGCGTCCGGCATGCGCTGGCCGTCGTGGAGCCGCTCGTGCGCGAAAGGGCGACCTGGCCGCTCGGCGCCGCGGCGACGCTCCACGGCCCAGTAGAGCCCCACCGCGAGCGCCTGGACGAGGACCAGGACGCCCGCGGCGGCGGCGATCGCGCGCAGGCGGGAGCGCGCGCGCATCGGCTACTCCGCCGCAGGCGACAGGGCCGGGCCAGCGGGCCGCGGAGGCTCGGAGGCGCCCGTCTCGCCGGCGGCGTCCGCGCGGAGCCTCCCGCCGACCACGCTGTAGAGCGCCGGCAGGACGAGCAGCGTGAGCAGCGTGGAGGAGATCACGCCGCCGATCACGACGGTCGCCAGCGGGCGCTGGACCTCGGCGCCGACACCCGTGTTCAGCGCCATCGGCACGAAGCCCAGGGAGGCGACCAGCGCCGTCATGAGGACCGGGCGGAGGCGCCGCTCGGCTGCCAGCTCGATGGCGTCCCGCGCCGGCATCCCGGCCGCTGTGAGCTGCCGGATGGTCGAGACGAGCACCATGTCCCCGAGCACCGCGACGCCTGAGAGCGCCACGAACCCGACGCCCGCGGAGATGCTGAAGGGCAGGTCGCAGAGCCAGAGGGCGACGACCCCGCCGATCGCGGCGAACGGGACGCCCGTGAAGACGCGGACCGCATCCAGGAGCCGCCCGTAGGTGAAGTAGAGCAGCAGCAGGATCAGCCCGAGCGCGATGGGCACGACGACGAGCAGGCGCGCCTGCGCCCGCTCGAGGTGCTCGAACTGCCCGCCGAAGCGGACGTAATAGCCGGGCGGGAGCTCGACCTCATCGAGCCTCGCCCTCGCCTCCTCGACGAAGGTGCCCACGTCGCGGCCCCGGACGTTCGCCTGCACGACGATCCGGCGCTTGGCCCACTCGCGGTTGATCGCGGCCGGCCCCTCGGTCGTGCGGATCTTCGCGAGCCGCGCGAGCGGGATGCGCTCGCCGCCGGCCGCGGTGACCAGGATGCGGCCGATGGAGGCGGGGTCCTCCCGGTAGCGATCGTCGATGCGCAGCACCACGGGGAAGCGGCGCTCGCCCTCCTGGAGCTGCCCCACCTCCCGCGCGCCGAGGGCCTCGACGACATCCAGGACGTCGGCGGCCGCGATGCCGTGGCGGGCGATGGCGGCGCGGTCGACCTCGATCTCGAGCACGGGCTGGCCTGTCACCTGCTCGGTCACCACGTCCGCGGCGCCGGGGATCTTCTTGAGGGCGGCCTCGATCTCGCGCGCCTTCTGCTTGAGCGTGTCGAAGTCGTCGCCGAACAGCTTCACCCCCAGATCGGCCCGGATCCCCGCGACCATCTCGTTGACCCGCATCTCGATCGGCTGCGTGTAGATGACGCGCATGCCCGGCATCCCCGAGAGCTCCGACTCCATCGCCTGGACGAGCTCGTCCTGCGTGGCGGCGCGCTTCCATGCCTCCCGCGGCTTGAGCGTGATGAACATGTCCGACAGCTCGAGCCCCATCGGGTCCGTCGCCACCTCCGCCGTGCCCGTGCGCGTCCAGACGCGCTCGATCTCGTCCGGAAACCTGTCGAGGAGGACCCGCTCGAGCTGGGTGCCGTAGCGGATCGACTCGCCAGCCGAGACACCCGAGAGCCGCACGGTGTTGGCGACGATCGTCCCCTCACGGAGCCGCGGCACGAACTCGGCGCCGAGCCGCGTCGCGAGGAAGGCCGCATTGCCGAGGAGCAGCGCGGCCCCGGCGAGCACCGCCCAGCGCCACCGCAGCGCGAGCTGCAGCGCGGGCCGGTAGGCCCGCTTGAGGAGGCGGACGAGCACGTTCTCGCGCTCCTTCATGCGGCGCGGCAGGAGCAGGCTCGCGAGCGCCGGCATGAGCGTGAGCGACAGGATCATCGAGCCGATGAGCGCGAAGATGACGGTGAGCGCCATCGGCCGGAACAGCTTCCCCTCCGCCCCCTCGAGCGCGAGGATCGGCAGGTAGACGATCATGATGATCAGCTCGCCGAACATCGTCGGCTTGCGCACCTCGATCGAGGCGTCGCGCACGACGTCGGTCGTGCTCCGGTCGCTCGTATCCTCCGAGAGCCGCCGGACCGAGTTCTCGACCATGATCACCGAGCTGTCGACGACGAGGCCGAAGTCGATCGCGCCGAGGCTCATCAGGCTCCCCGCGACGCCCGCGCGCAGCATCAGATCGAAGGCGAAGAGCATCGACAGCGGGATGGCCGAGGCCACGATGAGCCCGGCGCGGAGGTCGCCGAGGAAGGCGAAGAGCACCGCGACGACGAGGAGCGCGCCCTCGAGCAGGTTCTTCTCCACGGTGCCGAGCACCTTGTCGATGAGCTCGGTGCGGTCGTAGACGACGGCGACGTCGACGCCTCTCGGGAGGCTCTTCTTGACCTCCTCCAGGCGCGCCTTGAGCCGCGTCGTGACCTCGTGGCTGTTCTCGCCCATCAGCATGAAGCCGAGGCCGAGCACGACCTCCCCCTGGCCGTCGGCGGTGACCGCGCCCCGCCGGATCTCGCGCCCCTCGACCACCCGGGCGACGTCGCGCACGCGGATGGGCGCCCCGCCCTTGGCGGCGACCACGATGTCCTCGATGTCGCTCACGCGCGTGGCGATGCCGATGCCCTGGATCAGGCTGGATTCGCCGGCCTGATCCAGGTTGCCCCCGCCCACGTTGGCGTTGTTGCGCTCCAGGGCCTCGGAGAGGTCGTGGAGCGAGAGCCCTCGCGCTGTGAGCTCCGCCGGGTCGACGAGCACCTGGATCTGCCGCTCATCGCCGCCCCACGCGTTGACCTCGGCCACGCCGCGCACCGAGCGGAGCTGCGGCGCGATGACCCAGTCGTGGACCGTCCGCAGCTCGCTCAGCGACTTGCCCTTGCCCGTGACCACGTAGTGGAACACCTCGCCGAGCCCTGTGGCGACCGGGCCGAGCTCAGGGCGATGGATCCCCGGCGGCAGCGTCACGGTCTGGAGCCGCTCCATGACGACCTGGCGGGCCAGGTAGATGTCCGTGTCGTCCTCGAAGCGGGCGGTGACCTGGGAGAGGCCGAAGCGAGAGAGCGAGCGGGCCTCTTCGAGCCTGGGCAGGCCCGAGATCGCCTGCTCGACGGGGGCGGTGATCTGGCGCTCGATCTCGACGGGGGAGAGGGCAGGCGCGACCGTGTTGATCTGCACCTGCACAGGCGTCGTGTCGGGGAAGGCGTCGATCGGCAGGCGGCGGAAGGCGAGGATGCCCGCCAGGGAGAGGCCGATCGAGGCAAGGATCACGAGGAACCGGTGGCGGAGCGACCAGGTGATGACGGCGTTCAGCATGGCCCGCGCCTCAGTCCTCGCCGCAGCAGCCGGCGCCGATGCTCTCCTTCAGGGTCTCGGTCTTGAGCAGGAAGCTCCCCTCGGTCGCGACCTCCTCGCCCGGGCGCACGCCCTTGGTCACCTCGACCAGGTCGCCCTCGGTCGCCCCGATCTCGACCCGCCGCGCCTCGAACTGGTCGTCCGCGAGCCGCACGAACACGAGCTTCACGGTCTTCGCGCGCTGCACCGCGGCGCGGGGCACCACGACCGCCGCGCGGGATGGGGCGAGGATGCGCGCCCGGCCGAACATGTTGGCCCGCAGCGCGCCGCCCGGGTTCGCGAGCGGGACGCGCGCCTTGGCCGTGCGCGTGGCCGGATCGATGGCCGGGGCCACGTACGTGATCTCCCCTCTGAGCTCGCGCCCCTCGATGCCGTCGACCTCGATGACCACCGGCTGCTTCAGCGAGACGGCCGGTAGATCGGTCTCGGGGACGTCGAGCTCGGCCCACATGCTCGAGACGTCGACCACCTCGAACAGGGTCTCCTCGACGCCGACGAGCCTGCCCACGGTCGCCTTCCGCTGCGTCACGACGCCGGCGAGCGGGGTGGTGAGCGTGTAGCCCCCGCCCCCGCCCGCGCTCGCGCCCACGACGGCCAGCGAGGCCGCGAAGGAGGCGCGCTCGGCGCGGGCGGCGTCGAGCTCCTGCTGCGCGGCGAGGACGCTCCGGCGCGACGAGATCCCCTCCTTTTCGAGCTGCTCCTCGCGCTTCAGGTTCTCCTCGGCGATCGTGAGGCGCGACTGCGCGCTGGCCAGCCGCGAGCGATCGGCGCCCACGTCGGCGCTGTCGATGATCGCGAGCGGCGCCCCCTTCTTGACCTCCGCGCCCACGTCCACGTGGAGCTGCCGGACGACCCCCGGGGCGCGGGCGTTGACCTCCGCCACCTTGAGCGCGTCGTAGACGATCCTGGCGGTCACGGGGACGCCGCCGCCGCCCTGACGCTCGACGGCCTTCGCGGTGAGGATCCCGGCGAGCCGGGCCGTGTCCTTGGTCTTGAACTTGACCTTCGTCCCGTCCGCCGGCGCGCCGTCGCTCGCCACGTCGGCCGCCGGCTTGCCTCCGCGCTCGGGGTGGCAGATGGGACAGATGGACTCCGGGAGCTCGTGCTCCTTGCACCAGTCTCCCTTGGCCTGGAAGACGGGGACGAGCTTCGGATTGCACTTCGTGCAGAGGGCTTCCAGCACGCCGTGCTCCTTGCACATGGCGCCCTCGACGGCCGACGCCGCGCTCCGCTTCGCCCCGGCCTTCTCCGCCGCGGCGTTGTCGGTCGCCTTGCCTCCGCAGCCCGGGAGCGCGGCGAGGAGCAGGAGCACCGCGATGCCAGCGCGGCCTGGCACGTCAGCTCTCCTTCGGCGGCCGGACGATCTTCAGATCGGGATTGCACTTGAGGCACTGCGACTCGGGCAGGCCGTGCTCGGCGCACCAGTCCCCCGTGGCCTTGAAGGCCGGGATCAGATCCGGGTTGCAGCGGGTGCACTGCGACTCGGGCACCTGGTGCTCTCCGCACCAGTCCTCGTGGGAGCCGGGCTTGACGTCCGCGGGGGCGTGCGCCGCGTTCGCCTGCGTCTGCTCAGGCGCGGCCTTGCCGGCGTTCGGCGCCTCCTTCGAGCACGACGCGGCGCCGAGGGCGAAGACGCAGATCAGGACCGAGATGGAACGAAGCTTCATGGGCCTTTTCTCTTGGTTGTTCGCGACGTCACGCGACGGAAGCGTCTCGGGCGCGCGCCGGCGCACCGCCACCACCGTTACCGCCGCTGACCCTGGCCGCAAGCGTAGAGCGCGAGGCGGGGACGAGGTCCGGCCATCCCTGGCCGGATCACTGGCGGGCAGAGCCATCGCCGGAGGGCGGCTCCCCACCGCCCGCCGCCTTCACACCCCTGCAGCCTTGTCCGAGAGCGATTGGATGCACATCCGCAGCCCCTCGCGGAGGTTCCGCAGCGTGGTCACGGCGGACAGCTCCAGGCCGAGCGACGTGATCAGCGCGGCCACCGCGGGGCGCACGCCGGTGATGACCCCCTTGGCGCCGAGCAGCTCGACCGCGCGGATGATCCGGATCACGTGATCGGCGGTCTCGCCGTCGATGCTGTCCACGCCGGTCATGTCGAGGATCGCGTAGCGGGAGCCCGTCCTGACGATGGCGTCGAGCAGCTCCTCGGTGATCACCCCGGCCCTCACGCCGTCGAGCGTGCCGATCAACGGGAGCGTCAGCACGCCGTCCCACACCTGGATGATCGGCGTGGCGAGCGCGCGGAGCTCGTGCTGCTGCCGCTCGATCAACGACAGCTTGTCGCGGAGCTCCTGCTCGGTCCTCTGGAGCTCCTCGGCGATGCGGGCGCGCTCCTCGACCTCGCGCTTCAGCTTGTGCAGCGCGATGGCCAGATCCGTCTTCGTCGCCCGCTCCTCGTCGAGCAGGCTCTGCAGCCGGTCCTCCAGGCTTGTCGTGGAGGGGCGCACCGTGAACTCATCGTGGGCGTCGCCCCGCGCGGCGAACGACGTCTGCTCGACGTCGCACTCCTCCCCGAAGAGCCGGGTGCAGAACCCGGCCAGCTTGCCCGCGATCATGCTGCTGCCCCAGCAGACATCGAGCTCCTTCTGGTAGACCGACTCCCACCCGTTCACCACGCGGAAGCGGGCCTCCTTCCGCTCCCGGTCCAGGGAGAGCACGTGCCACACGCCCCAGCCCGCCGTGGCCGCGCCGAGGCCGAGCGCCTTGAAGCCCTCCTCGAACGTCGGATAACCGGAGATGTATTTCCAGTCGTCATCGATGCTGAGCCGCCCCCCGCTCTCCACGGCGAGGTTGAAGCGCTCGGTCCCCGCCATCCGCTGGAAGCCGGACATCAGGCCAACCACGCTGCTCGGCAGGAACATCGACACCGAGGGGACGCCGGCCCAGGTGCACTGCCCGTTCTCGAGATCCCACTCGATCGCCATCCCCTCGACGACGACGCGGATCCTCTTGTCCAGAAGCTCAGAGCTTGTGCTCATAAATTCTCCGAGTCCACGAGCGCGCCCGCGCGCCCGCCGCAGTGTACCGGCTCAGCCCGGCCCGCGTCGCCCTCGACGGGCGAGCCACGGCTGGCCTCGATCCGGCCAAGACGGCGCTCTGGGGCTCGGGACGCGCTGCCGCCGCCCCCACGTGCTCGTCCCGCGGAACCCGCCGCTCGTGGCCGAGAACCTGGCGCTCGTCGATTCGTCCCTGATCTTCGCGAGCTCGGCTGGCAGCCTGGCGCGGCATGAAACCAATCTCGCAATGGCTGATGGCAGCCGGCCTTGTCACGCTGGCTGTCCCACAAACTGGGTGCAGCGGGGAGTCGCCCGCACTTCCCGAGCGGGACGAGCTCCGCGAGGAGCTCGAGCGTCGCCTCTCGGACGCGGCCGCGGCCGGGTTCTCCGGGTCGGTGTTGGTCACCGTCGACGGGGCCGAGGTGCTCGCGCGCGGCTACGGCTTGGCGGATCGAGACCACGACATCCCCAATGTCGCCGGCACGGCGTACGACTTCGGCTCCGTGATGAAGGACCTGACCGCGACGGCCATCTTCAAGCTCGAAGGCGACCACAAGCTCGCCGTTACCGACTCGCTCGCGACCCTCTTCGATGACGTGCCGGCCGACAAGGCCGAGATCACGCTCGTTCAGATCCTCCAGCACCGCGCCGGGTTCGACGAGTACCACGACACGGAGGGTGACTTCGAGCCGATGACGCGGCTCGAAGCGCGCCAGCGGATCTTCGCGCAGGAGCTGCTGTTCGAGCCGGGGAGCGACGAGGAATACTCCAACTCCGGCTACACGCTGCTCGCCGACGTCGTGGAGACCGTCTCGGGGCGAGCGTTCACGGACTACGTGCGCGACGAGCTCTTCGCTCCCGCCCACATGCAACAGAGCGGGTTCTTCGGTGACCCGCTCTGGGAGCGGGTCGACACCGCGATCGGATACGACGCCTCGACCTTCGGGGAGAACGACCCCGCCGGATGGCCGTACACCTGGTCGCTCGTCGGCAATGGCGGGCTGGTGACGACCGTCTCCGACCTCGAGCGCTGGCTGGTCGCCGTCTGGAAGGGGGAGGTGCTCGGTCCGGCCGCGTTCGAGTCGTACGAGGCGCATTACCTCTCGGGCGGCGCCCACGACCTCGAGGGCAAGACGGTCTACGCCGCGGCCGGAGCCGGCGACTATGGCCTTGGAGGGGTCGCGATCGACTGCCCGGCGGCGAACACGCGCGTGATCCTCGGGACGAACACGTACGAGGTGTTCGACATCGAGGGCTTCGGGCTCGAGCTGGGGAAGCTGGTCCTCTCGGCCGAGTGAGGCGAGCTCAGTCGGGCAGAGTGATGCCGACGGTGTTCTCCAGGAGCCGCTGCCGGACCTCTCGCGCGCGATCGCGCGAGACGGGCACGCGGAGCCGTGGACCGACCTCGAGGACCAGCTCCCCGTCGAGCCGGCCGAGCCCGTGCACGTGCGCCGGGGCGACGAGCCAGTTGCGGTGCACGCGAAGCACACGATCGCCCAGCGTGGCCCCGAGCGCGTTGAGCGAGAGGTCCACCGAGAACACGCCATCGACGTGGTGGAGAGAGGTGAGCCGCTCCGCCGCCTGAAACGCCAGCATGCCGTCGAGGTCCAGGAAGACCAGGCGGTTGTCGTGTCGCGCGACCAGGCGCGGCTCTCCCGCGCTCGGGGACGGCGCCCGGCGTCGCTCGAGGAGCCGCGCCACACACGTGGTGACGCGGTCGAGCGTGAACGGCTTGAGCAGATAGTCGACAGCGCCCATCTCGAACCCATCGAGCGCGTGATGCGCCAGCGCGGTGGCCAGCACCACCGCCGGCGGGCTCGCGAGATCCGCGAGGGAGCGGGCGAAGTCGAGGCCCGACGTGTCCCCAGGGCGATCGACGAGCCGGATATCGACGAAGACGGCGTCGATGCCGAGCTCGACGCGATCGAGCGCCTCTCGAGCAGCCTCGACGTTCGTCACCGCGGCGATGGTCCCGAATCTCCCGGTATCGCGCAGCAGCTCCACGAGGAAGTTGCGGGCCGGCCACTCGTCCTCGACGACGAGAGCAGAGAGCAGCTTCATGCGGTCCTCCTGGGCAGCGTGACCTCCAGGCGCGTCCGGCCGGGCTTCGAGTCGATGCGCAGCGACGCGTCGGCCGATTCCAGGGCGACGCGGCGCCGCACCAGCGCGAGCCCCCGCCCCTCCTTCGGGACAGCGGCCAGGTCGAAGCCGGGGCCCTCGTCCTCGACGGCGCAGCGCAGGTGTCCTGCCTCCCCGGTGATCTGCAGGACGACACGGCCGCGCTCCCGTCGGCGCAGCGCGCCGTGGTGCACCGCATTCTCCAGCAGGGGCTGAAGGAGCATCACCGGGAGCACGCAGTCCTCCACCGAGGCGTCCACGTCCCATTCGAACGCGAGCCGCCCGAAGTGCCGAGACTCCAGGATGCGCGCGAAGCCCCGCAGCCAGCTCACTTCCTCGCGGACCGTGTGATGGGATCGCCGCGATCCCTGCATGATGTCCCGCAGCAGGTCGCCGAGCGTCGCGATCAGGGTGCGCGCCTCGGCCGGCTCCTCGGTCACCAGGCCGGCGATCGTGTTGAGCGTGTTCAACACGAAGTGAGGCTCGAGCGCGGCGCGGATGTGCGCGAGCTCGACCTCCTGGCGCAGCGCGCGCCGCTCGTGCTCGAGCCGCCGCTCGGCGCCGATCTGTCGAGGTAGCTCGATCAGGAGGGCCCAGAAGCCGAACAGGGCGTCGCCGTCGAAGAAGCCCACGACGGCGGTGGCCACGAGCGGCCGTCGCGGTCCCTCTGGAAACACCTCGGGCAGCGCCGTGGCGACGAGGAAGAAGCAGGTGTTGGCGATGGAGCTGGCGATCCCGGCGGTGAACGCGAGCACGACGAGCTGAAGCCAGATCGGCGCGCGCTGCGGTCCGATGCGGCGCGCCACCAGCGTGAGCGCGCCGAGGACCGCCGCCACCCACACCGCGATGCCCAGCCCGCGCCAGGGTTCGAAGCTTCCCTGGTCGATCCAGCCGAGGAGCCAGAGCACGGCCGTGGTGATCACCACGGCCTTGCCGACGTGGGCCTTTCCCTCGCTTGCGGGCTCCTGCGTCACCCGTTCAACACTAGCGTAGACTGCGGCCCCCGATGCTCCTCACGCTCACCACCACGCACAGGCCGGCGACAGATCTCGGCTACCTGCTCGTCAAGAACCCTGCGTACACGCAGTCGTTCCCGCTGTCGTTCGGCAAGGCGCACGTGTTCTATCCCGAGGCGACCGAGGAGCGGTGCACCGCGGCGCTGCTGCTCGACGTCGACCCCGTGGACCTCGTGCGCGGGCGCGGCGCGGGCGAGCCCGGGACGCTCGCGCAGTACGTGAACGACCGGCCCTACGTCGCCTCGTCGTTCCTCTCGGTGGCGATCGCGCAGGTCTTCGGCTCGGCGCTCGGCGGCAAGTGCCGCGACCGCCCGGAGCTCGCCGACGCGCCGATCCCCCTCTCCGCCACGATCGAGGCGCTGCCGTGCCGCGGCGGCGAGGCGCTGCTCCGGCGGCTCTTCGAGCCGCTCGGCTACGAGGTCGCGGCCGAGCGCCTCCCGCTCGACGAGACGTTCCCGGAGTGGGGCCAGAGCGCCTACCTGCGCGTCTCGCTCGCGAGGACGTGCCGGCTCAGGGAGCTGCTCGCGCACCTCTACGTGCTCGTGCCCGTGCTCGACGACAAGAAGCACTACTACGTGGGCGACGCCGAGGTCGACAACCTCCTCGCCAAGGGCAAGGGGTGGCTCGCGGAGCACCCGGAGCGCGAGGCGATCGCGCTCCGCTACCTGAAGCACAGCCGGCCGCTCTTCCGGGCCGCGCTCGCGCGGCTCGTGGCCGACGACGAGGCGAGCCCCGAGGAGGCCGAGGACGAGAAGGCCGCGCCCGAGGACCGGGGCGAGGCGCGTATGAGCCTCGACGAGGCGCGGCGCGAGGCCGTGGTCGCGGCGCTCCGCCGGGCCGAGGCGAGGAGCGTGCTCGACCTCGGCTGCGGCGAGGGCAAGCTGCTGAAGCGCCTCGTCGACGAGCGCGTCTTCGAGCGCGTGGCGGGCGCCGACGTCTCCATGCGCAGCCTCGAGATCGCCAGGAACCGGCTGCGCCTCGACGACCTGCCCGACAAGCAGCGGCGGCGCATCCAGCTCTTCCAGGCGTCGGTCACCTACCGCGACGCGCGCTTCTCGGGCTACGACGCCGCGACCCTCGTCGAGGTCATCGAGCACGTGGACCTCTCGCGGCTCGGCGCGCTCACGCGCAGCGTCTTCGAGCACGCGCGGCCGCGCGTCGTCCTCGTGACCACCCCGAACGCCGAGTACAACGCGCTGTTCGAGGGGCTCCCGCGCGGCGCGCTCCGCCACGGCGACCACCGCTTCGAGTGGACGCGCGCCGAGTTCCACGCCTTCTGCGAGGGGGTCGCGGCCGCGCACGGCTACGCCGTCGAGCACCTGCCCGTCGGCCCGATGGATCCCTCGCTCGGCGCGCCGACGCAGATGGCGATCTTCACGCGCGAGGGCGGCGGGGGCAGCGCGGGCGGCGCCAGCAGCACCAACGGCGCGGGCGGCGGAGAGGCCCAGGGCGGCGGCGCGGGCGGCGCGGGCGGCGCCCTCGCGCAGGCGACGGAGGTGGCGTCGTGAGCGAGCAGGCCCCCCTCATCGTCCCTTCCCTCTCGCTGGTCGTGCTCGTCGGCGCGTCCGGCTCCGGCAAGAGCACGTTCGCGAGGGCGCACTTCAAGCCGACCGAGATCCTCTCGTCGGACCACTACCGCGGCGTCGTGTCCGACGACGAGAACGATCAGTCCGCCAGCGCGGCCGCCTTCGAGGTCCTGCACTTCATCGCGGGCAAGCGGCTCGCGTCGGGGCGGCTCGCCGTTGTCGACGCGACCAACGTGCAGGCGGACGCGCGCAGGCCGCTCGTCGCGCTCGCGCGCGAGCACCACGTGCGGCCGGTGGCCATCGTGCTCGACATGCCGGAGAAGCTCTGCCACGCGCGCAACGCCGGCCGGCCGGACCGGCAGTTCGGCCCGCACGTCGTGCGGGGCCAGAGCCGCGAGCTGCGCCGCTCGCTCAAGGAGCTCCGGCGCGAGGGCTTCCGCTACGTGCACGTGCTCTCCTCGCCCGAGGAGGTGGCGGCGGCCACGATCGAGCGGCAGCGCCTGTGGACCGACCGCCGCGACGAGCGCGGGCCGTTCGACATCATCGGCGACGTCCACGGCTGCTTCGACGAGCTGGTCGAGCTGCTCGAGGCGCTCGGCTACAAGCTGGAGGGGCTGCCGGACGCGCCGCGCGCGTCGCACCCCGAGGGCCGGCGCGCGATCTTCCTCGGCGACCTCGTGGACCGCGGGCCGCGCTCGCCCGACGTGCTGCGCCTCGCGATGGCGATGGTCGAGTCGGGCGCCGCGCTCTGCGTGCCCGGCAACCACGACGTGAAGCTGCTGAAGAAGCTGCGCGGGCGCGACGTGAAGCCGACGCACGGGCTCGAGCGGACGCTCGAGCAGCTCGAGGCGGAGACGGACGCGTTCAGGGCGAAGGCGGCGGACTTCATCGACGGGCTCGTCAGCCACTACGTGCTCGACGACGGCAACCTCGCGGTCGCGCACGCGGGGGTGAAGGAGGCGTTCCAGGGCCGGGGCTCGGGCGCGGTGCGAGAGTTCTGCCTGTACGGCGAGACCACGGGCGAGACCGACGAGTACGGCCTGCCCGTGCGGTACAACTGGGCCTCGGAGTACCGCGGCAAGGCGATGGTGGTCTACGGCCACACGCCGACGACGGTGGCCGAGTGGGAGAACCGCACGATCTGCATCGACACGGGGTGCGTGTTCGGCGGGGCGCTCACGGCGCTCCGCTACCCGGAGCGCGAGCTCGTCGAGGTAAAGGCGCGCCGCGTGTACTACGAGCCCGCGAAACCGCTCGCGCCGCTCGCGGGCGAGCCGAAGGCCGGATCGCGCGGGCAGGCCTACGACGTGCTCGACATCGACGACGTGCGCGGCCGGCGCGCGATCCGGACGCGGGTGCACGGCATGGTGACGATCCGCGAGGAGAACGCGGCGGCGGCGCTCGAGGCGATGAGCCGCTTCGCCGTGGATCCTCGGTGGCTCATCTACCTGCCGCCGACGATGTCGCCGAGCGAGACGTCGAAGGACGGGGGCCTGCTCGAGCACCCGCGCGAGGCGTTCGCGTACTTCCGGCAGAACGGCGTTGGCCGCGTCGTCTGCGAGGAGAAGCACATGGGGTCGCGCGCGGTGCTCGTCGTGTGCCGCGACGAGGCCGCGCGGCGGCGGCGGTTCCGCCTCGACGAGGGGCCGCTCGGCGTGTGCACGACGCGCACGGGCAGGCCGTTCTTCTCGGACGAGGCGCGGAGCCGGGAGCTCATCGACCGGGTGCGGGCGGCGATGGATCGGGCGGATCTGTGGGCCGAGCTGCGCACGGACTGGGTCTGCCTCGACGCGGAGCTCCTGCCCTGGTCGGCGAAGGCCCAGGATCTCCTGCGCGGCCAGTACGCCGCCGTGGGCTCGTCGGGCCGCGCGTCGCTCGACGCGACGGTGCGGGCGCTGGAGAAGGCCGCCGCGCGCGACGAGAGCGCGCGGGTGCTGCTCGAGCGCCACGCGGCCCGGAAGGCGGCGATGGACGGGTACGTGGCGGCCTACCGGCGCTACTGCTGGCCGGTGCGGTCGCTTTCGGACATCCGTCTGGCGCCGTTCCACCTGCTCGCGAGCGAGGGCGCGGTGCACGCGGCGCGGGACCACGGCTTCCACCTGCGGCAGCTCGCGCGGCTCGCCGAGGTCGATCCGGCGTTCTTCGTGGAGACCCCGCACCGCGTGGTCGACCTCTCGGACCCGCAGAGCGAGGCGCAGGCGGTGGCCTTCTGGACGGAGATGGTCGAGCGCGGCGGCGAGGGCATGGTGGTGAAGTCGTGGGAGTGGGTCGTGCGCGGCCCGCGCGGGCTCGTCCAGCCGGCGATCAAGTGCCGGGGGCCGGAGTATTTGCGGATTATTTATGGACCGGAGTACCTGATGCCGCAGCACCTTGCGCGGCTGCGGAACCGCAGCGTGTCGGGGAAGCGCGCGCTCGCGCTGCGGGAGTACGCGCTCGGCCTGGAGGCGCTCCACCGCTTCGTGGAGGGCGAGCCGCTCCATCGCGTGCATGAGTGTGTGTTCGGGGTGCTGGCGCTGGAGAGCGAGCCGATCGATCCGCGGCTGTGATGAGCGGCTGAGCATCGCCGTGGCCAGACGTCTGGCTGCCCGTGGCCAGACGTCTCTGGCTGTGATGTGGTCGCGCCCGGATCAGGTCAATCGCCCTTCAGGCACCCCGCGCATCGCGCCGCGTCATGACGGAGCGACGTCGGTCAATGCATCTGCTGGCCGGCCACAGGGCCGGCCGTGGCCGCGTCCGGTCTCCGGTCGCGCATGCAAAATCCCGTAAACCAACGCCGTCTTGTGGAGTATACGCCGTCCGCAGGATGGCACTGTTCGTGCTGGAGCGCGACCAGCCGTCGACCGCCGCTCTCAGGTCAAGCCCGGTGCAAGGCTAGCACCTGCGCGCGCTCGATATCGGCAGTGGCTTCAATGTGGTCAGCGAAGGAGCATGTTCTGTATGGCGGATTCTAGGGCTCGGAGCACCCGATGGCCCCTCGTGGTGGTCTGGTCGTGGGCGTTCGTCGCCGCGCTCGTGACGATGGGCTGTGGTGATCCAGTCGATGCGAAGCCGTGCGCACCGGGTGAGGTAGCGCGCGAAGACGGACAGTGCGAGCCGAAGCCATGCGGCCCGGACGAGATCACCCTGCCAACGGGCCAATGTCAGCCAGCGGGGCTCCCGCCGGACATGCCGTGTCCGCCGGGCGAGCTTGCGCTGGAGGACGGCCGATGCCAGCCGGCGGGGGTGCCGCCGGAGGCGTGCGGAGAAGGGTTCGTCGCCGATGGCCGCGGCGGCTGCTCGGCGATCCTCCCGGAAGAAACGTGTCCGAAGGGGCAGATGGCCATCCCCGGGGAAACCCGTTGTCGCGAGGTCGCCCCCTGCGGCGAAGGACCGTGGGGCGACATCCCGGTCGAGGCGAACACCCAGTTCGTCGACCAAAGCTACGCGGGCGACGACAGCGACGGCACGAAGGATAAGCCGTGGACGACGATCCAGCGGGCGATCAACAAAGCCGATGGCGGCGCCATCGTCGCCGTGGCGGCGGGCACGTACGTCGAAGACGTGTTGGTCACGGGCAAGGCGGTGCGCCTATGGGGCCGATGTCCTGGACTTGTGGAGATCCAAGGCGCAGGGACGCGGGGCGCTGCCGTTCGGGTGATCAGAACGAAAGCGAGCGGGACCGAGATCCGAAGCGTCGCCGTGACCGGGCCGAGCATCGGGCTCATCATCCTGGGTGCGCACGACATCAGCGTAGGCCAGGTGTGGGTGCACGACGCGGGGGATCATGGAATCTCGATCGCATATACGGACGGCCCGGCGAACGTAGCGCTGAAGGCTTCCCTCATCGAGGAGAACCATCGTGCCGGTGTGTCCGTGTACAGCTCGCGCGCGACGCTCGAAGGCACCGTCATCCGCTCCACCAAGCCCAACGCCGATGGAGTAGGAGGACTGGGCATCGACATCGCAGATGCCGATGTCACAAGCGAATCAGACTGGCCACCCCAGCGAATCGAGCGCGCAAGCGTGAGCGTACGCGCATGCGTAATCGAGCATAGCCACGACTTCGGCATACTCGTCAACGGATCGGATACGGAGCTCGAGACAACCGTGATCCGGGACACCCAGCCAAACGAAGACAAGTGGAGAGGATGGGGGATCGGCGTCATGGATGCGGTCTATATAGACGAACCAGGCCAGCGCGCGAACGTGAACCTACGCGCATGCGTTATTGAGAGAAACCATAACGCCGGCGTGTTCGTGCTCGACTCGGACGCAAAACTCAACGCAACCATGGTCCGTGACACTCGGTCCAGCACAGAGGCGGAGGGAGGGCGGGGAATCGTCATCCAGTCCGACCACAACAGCGGCGAACGCGCGAGAGCGACTATCCACGGGTGCCTCGTCGAGCACAATCACACGGCAGGAATATCCATCTCTGGATCGGATGCGACTTTGGAGGCAACCATAATCCGCGGCACGCAACCCGGCCCCAATGGGGAGGAAGGGCGTGGAGTCGACGTCCAGTCTGACGTCGACTCCCACGAGCGCGCGAGCATGATCATGCACGCATGCATCATCGAGGAAAACCGCAAGGCTGGCGTGTCCGTCACCGGCTCAGATGCGACAATCGAGGATACCGTAGTTCGAGCTACCCGGCCCAGCGAGGATGGGATGGGAGGGGCGGGGATCTACGTCCACGATGACTTCGAGGCAGGCGGGCGCGCGAACCTGACTGTCCGCACATCCCTCGTCGAAGGGAATAGCGATATTGGCGTGACCGCTTTTGGCTCGGCGGTTACAATTGAGACCAGTAAGATCAGCAGCACCCAGCCCAGCGAAGATGGGATGGGTGGACGAGGTATCGGCGCCCAGAACAGCGAAACTGGCGAGCGCGCGAGCTTGCTCGTACGTTCATGCATTATTGAGCGAAACCATGAGGTTGGCATGGCCGTCTTTGGATCGGATGCGACCGTCGAGACCACCGTGGTCCGCAGCACCCAGCCCAGCAAAGATGGTGCACTAGGACGGGGCATCAATCTCCAGGACGCATTCGACACAAATGACCGGGCGAACGTGACCATAGACACATGCGTCATTGATCAGAACCATGAGATCGGCGTGTACGTCGGCAACTCGGACGTGACGTTCGACACCTCGCTCGTGCGGGCAACGGAGGCTCGCCACGACGAGAAGTTCGGGGATGGAGTTGTCATTTTAGGAGACAGCACGGCAACGATCCAAAATTCCACGATTACCGACAATGACCGCGCCGGGGTCGCAAACTTCGGCTCCAAGGTCAAGATCCTCGATACGATCCTTACCTGCAACGGATTTGATCTCAACGGCGAGACCTTGCTCGAATCCCGCGCCGACTTCCACGGCAGCGACGGCTGGCAGTGCACCCCCGACGGTGCCAAGGACTGTACCGAGACGGACGACCACTGCAAGGTGGTGTCTGGCAACCTGGAGCCCCCGCCCGAGGTGGAGCCGCTCCCGCCGCTCTCGCAGCCTTGACCCCACGGCGCCTCGCCGTGCCTGGCTTGGCAGCGCGCGCAGCGGCCCGGCGCGGCTCGCCAGGGAGGGTGCAGCGCGCAGCCCGAGCCGTTATCGGTGCTCCCGCGCCTGGCCTGCAGCGCCGGGGTCCGCCGAGAGCGCCGCCGCGCTCGCTCGGAGGCTACCACCGCAGCCGGACTGCACTTTCGCGAGGGGGAGCTCCGCCAGAAAGCCGAGGCGTGCCGCGCGTTCCTCGCCGATGCCGCGAGCCGTGACTCGGGACGGTGAGCGGCTCCGGGGAGCAGTCCAGAGGACATGGTAGCCCCCGCGGGCTTGGTACCCTCCGTGCTTGAGCGCGTTCAGCCGGCGCCCGTCGCTCGCGGGGAGAATCAGCGCATGGCCAGTACGTGCGCGTGTTCGAAATCATCATCAGTAGCCGTCTTATGACTGGCGAATTGAAAGGAGTGTGCTTCGTATGGTCAGCTTTCGGCAACGGATCGTCCGATGGCCCCTCGCGGTGGCGTGGACGTGGGCGATCGTCACCACGCTCGCGGTGATGGGTTGTGGTAATCAGTTAGACGCGGGCGCGAAGGGATGCGCGCCCGGCGAGGTGGCGCGGGAGGATGGAGTTTGCGAGCCGAAGCCGTGCGGCCCAGGGGAGAACACGCTGGAGACGGGCGCGTGTCAGCCGGCGGGGCTTCCGCCGGACATGGCGTGCCCGCCGGGCGAGCTTGCGATGGAGAGCGGCGAATGCCAGCCGGCGGGGCTTCCGCCGGACATGGCGTGCCCGCCGGGCGAGCTTGCGATAGAGAGCGGCGAATGCCAGCCGGCCGGGGTGCCTCCTGAGGCGTGTGGAGAGGGGTTCGCTGGCGATGGCAACGGCGGCTGCAAGGCGATCCTCCCGGAAGACAAGTGTCCCGAGGGGCAGATGGCCATCCCCGGAGAAACGGGCTGCCGTGAGGTCGCCTCCTGCGGCGATGAGCCGTGGGGCACCATTCCGGTCAGGGCGAACACGCAGTTCGTCGACCAGGCCTATGCGGGCGGGGACAGCGACGGGACGATGACGAAACCGTGGACGACGATCCAGAGGGCGATTGACGAAGCGGTCGACGGTGCCATCGTCGCGGTGACGGACGGCTCCTATGCCGAATACGTGGTGATCCGGGGCAAGGCGGTGCGCCTGTGGGGACGATGTCCTGCGTTGGTGGAGATCCGCGGGACGGACCCGAGTGCCCCGGCCATTCTGGTGGACGGAAACGCCGCGACAGGGACCGAGATCCGAAGCCTTGCCGTGACCGGTGAGGGCGCCGGACTGTTCCTGTCGAGTGCGCTCGACGTCACGATCGAGCAGGTACGAGTGCACGATACGGGGGACCATGGGATTGCTGCCGTAAAGGCGTTGCGTGGCCAGACGCGCATGGTGCTGCGGGGCTCCCTCATTGAGCAAAACCGCAACACAGGCGTGCTCGTCCATGGCTCGGACGCGACGATTGAGGCCAGCGTGGTCCGCGCTACCCAGCCGAGCGCAGATGGGGAGTTTGGATGGGGCATCGGCGTCCTGGACGCCCGTGGCAGAGGAGCGCGTGCGCGCGCGTTCGTCCGCGCGTGCCTCATCGAGCAGAACCATGATGTGGGCGTGTTGGTCGCTGGTTCGGACACGACGATCGAATCGACCGTGGTCCGCTCCACCCAGCCGAACGCAGATGGGATAGGAGGACGGGGCATCGGCGTCCAGGAGAACTCTGACACAGGTGAGCGCGCGGGCGTAACCGTCCGCGCCAGCCTCGTCGAGCAGAACCATGATGAGGGCGTGGCGGTCTTTGGCTCGGACGCGACGATCGAATCGACCGTGGTCCGCTCCACCCAGCCAAGCGCAGATGGGACGGGAGGATGGGGGATCGGCGTCCAGGAGAACCCTGACACAGGCGAGCACGCGAGCGTGACCGTCCGCGCCAGCCTCGTTGAGCAGAACCATGACGTCGGTGTGTTTGTCGAAGCCTCGGACGCGACGATCGAATCGACCGTGGTCCGCTCCACCCAGCCGAGCGCAGATGGGACGGGAGGAAGGGGGATCGGCGTCCAGGAGAACTCTGACACAGGCGAGCGCGCGGGCGTGATCGTCCGCGCCAGCCTCGTTGAGCAGAACCATGAGATGGGAGTGTTTGTCAGTGGTTCGGACACGACGATCGAATCCACCGTGGTCCGCGCCACCCAGCCGAGCGTAGGTAGGACGTTCGGGCGGGGCATCCACGTCCAGGATAACCCCGACACAGGCGGGCGCGCGAGCGTGACCGTCCACGCCAGCCTCGTTGAACAGAACCATGAGGTGGGCGTGTTTGTCGTTGGCTCGGACGCGACGATCGAATCCACCGTGGTACGCGCCACCCAGCCGAGAGCAGATGGGACGGGAGGAGTTGGGATCGGCGTCCAGGATGACCGAGGCAGAGGCGAGCGCGCGAGTGTGACCGTCCGCGCCTGCGTCGTCGAGCAGAACCATGACGTGGGCGTGTTTGTCCTTGGCTCGGACGCGACGATCAAGGCCGCCGTGGTTCGTGCCACCCAGCCGAGAGCAGATGGGACGGGAGGATGGGGGATCGACGTCGCGAGCAACCCTGAAACAGGCGAGAGCGCGAGCGTGTCCGTCCGCACCAGCCTCGTTGAGCAGAACCATGACGTGGGCGTGCTCGTCCTCAACTCTGACGCGATGATCGAGGCCACCGTGGTCCGCGTCACCCAGCCGAGAGCAGATGGGACGGGAGGATGGGGTATCGGCGTCCAGGAGACCCCTGAAACAGGCGAGAGCGCGAGCGTGTCCGTCCGCACCAGCCTCGTTGAGCAGAACCATGAGGTGGGCGTGCTCGTCCTCAACTCTGACGCGACGATCGAGGCCACGGTTGTGCGCACCACGAAGGCACGCGACAACAACACCTTTGGGGATGGGATTGCGGTAGAGAAGGGCACAGCCAGGATCCAAAACGCCACGATCACCGACAACGCCCGCGCCGGGGTCGCCAATTTCGGCTCCGAGGTCACGATTCTCGCCACGACCCTCGCCTGCAACGCCTTCGATCTCAACGGCGAGACCGTTGACGGATCCCGCGCCTCCTTCAATGGCAGCAGCAGCTGGCAGTGCACCCGCCGCGACACCGAGGACTGCGGCGAGACCGACGACCGCTGCCATGTGGAAACTGCCAACCTGGAGCCTCCGCCCCCGGTGGAGCCGCTCCCGCCGCTCCCGCTGCCTTGACGCCATGGCGCGCGGCCGTCCACGCTGGCGGTATTATACACGCTCACTGACTGCGTGCACTTCCGCGCTGCTATACCCCGGCACACTCCCGCCGTTAGCTTGCCCGCACTCCAGCATCTGAGGCGGACGCGGCCGCCTTCTCGCCCGGCCGACCTCCCGTACGTTGACGCTCGTGCGTCGCCGGCCCGTTCAGGCTGGGTCGGCTCGGGCCTTGATGGCCGGCTCAGCGGCGAGGCGTTCGTCGAGAAATGCACCTGCGGAGTCGGAACGTCGTGCTCGCCCTCGCCGAGGGGAGATCGCAGGTGATCGAGGAATTGCGCTATCTGCTTGTGGAGGCGGAGGCCGGCGCGAGCGAGGCGCGGAAGAACCATGTATAGGAGCGGCGCGAGGGAGGCCGGTGGGGGCGCTGCATCTGCCCACGACGGCTCAGGGATGGTGCATACGTAGCGTGACCCGCTCGTCCCGAATCTCCCCGAAGTGCATCGTCGCGCAGCCGTCGTCGCGCGGACGCTCTGGCTGGTGCCGTCGGCCAGCTGCTGCAGGCGGGCACATCGCGCTGGGATCGCGAGGTCCATCCCGGAGGCAACGATCCTCGCTACGACCTCAATGTAACGCCTCTGCTCTCCACGGCGAGCCTTGCATCCGTGGTCCGCGGCGCTGCATCCGTTCGCGCTGCTCTCGCCGCGCTGACTCCGGCTAGAGCGAGGCAGGCGACTGCGGAATCGTGAACGTGCGCTCGGTGATGGTCGGCGGCGCCATGCCTGCGGGCTGAGCATCCCCATCCGTGAAATTCTGCTGCACGGGGGCCGTGTCCGCGTCCCCCGTGAAGCGGAGCTTCTCGATTCTACCTGCCGCAGGACCATCGATCAATAGGCTCTGCCGCGCATTGCCGCTCAGGGTCAGTTCTTCGAGTATCACCTCCGAGCCGCCGAGCCAGTCGACGCCGTCGCCCACGTAGTCGACCGACGGCTCATTCATCCCGTCAAAGACAGGCAGCCGCTCGCGCGCGGTCTCCGTGATCGCGGACCTGCACAGGATGATGCTCCTCGACTGGCCCGTGATACCGATGCCCACGCCGATGTTGCCGTCCAGCTTCCCGTTGTGCAGCGTAACGCAACCCGCGCCGCCGCCCCTACAGACGTTCTGGATCCACAGCCCCCGCGTGTTGCGGCTGATCTCGATGGAGTCTTCCTCCCCCTCATCCCCCAGCGCTGCCGTCGATCGGTCGACGAGGATGCCAAAGGACTCGCTGTCGAGCACCCGCACCTTCCTTGCGCTTGAAACGCTCGAGCACTCCGCCGCCGAGATGCCGCCTCCAAAGTAGCCCGTCTCGAAGGCGTCGCCAACCTTTGTGTCGTTCACGTCCACGCTATCCAGGCTGGCGGTGGCGCCCCGCAGCGAGACGCCGATGATGTGGTTGCTACGGATGATACTGCTCCTCACCTCCAGCACAGGACGGTTCGCGCAGGTGCAGTTCGAATCGCAGTCATCCTCCGGGATCCCCTCGATCACGATCCCGCCGCGCTGGGCGCCCGAGACGACGCTCTGCTGCAGGGTCACGTTGGCATTCTCGGCGAAGACGCCAATGTATCCAGAGTCGGAGATTTCCGAGTCCACAATCGTGACGCTGGAGCCCGGATAGAGCTCGACGCCAGCGCGCTCATCGTATCCCCTCTCCCCGACGACGCGGACTGACTCGATACGCACGCCCTTCGCCCCCTGTACGCTCACGCCCTCTCGGCCGACCTTGAGCCCGCGCACCACAGCTCCCTCGCCCGCCGCGAGCACGATCCCCTCAACCTGCACCGCGGCCGCCGAGCGCCCGAGGAGGCTCACGCCGCCGGGGACGCGGACCACGCCGTACCGGCCCGAGCGGAGCGCGATGCAGGTCCCGGGTGAGGCTCCTTGAGCCGCGGACGTGAGCTCATCACCGCTCGTGACGTCGACCACCTCGGCGCACTCGGGCCCCTCGGGGCAGCTCTCGCCGACACAGAGATCCCCTGCCGGAACACCGACGCAGACACCCCGGACCTGGTTCTCCTCGGGGCATGTCGCGGGGGTGAGCTCATCGCTGCCGCATCCGGCGACGGTTGCGCACGCGGCACCGCCCACGAACACCACCGACAAACAGGTCCAGAACCGATTCGACATGATTTTTCCTCCAGAATTCGCCGCAAACCCTAGCTTGCCGACACGCAGCGCGGACATGCAAAAATGGGCGCACCGATGAACCGCTGCCCGTCGACGCAGTGCGACGTCGTTCAGCGTGGATTTCGCGCCCAGAAATCCGATCCGGGGCGTGAGAAATCCGGCGCTGTAAAAGGAACGCCTTGAAAGAAAGGCTCGGCGTGGCGACCCGTCCGGGTTGCTATGACCAAACGAAGGCACACGCCGAGCACCTCCAAGGTGCGCCGGCGCGAACTCGGGTTCAAGAGGAAAGGCGACGGGCGGCACCAGGAGCGAATCCGGCGGCCAAACCCTGCCATGATTCACATCGCGCCTACGGAGAAGAATCTGACGGGCATCGCAGGGCTTGCCCCATTCGGCGCCTTCATCCGGGAGCTTGGCGTCGACGCGGCCTTGAGCCGCAGGTTCTTCCGGCTGAAGTCGGGTCGCTCGGTTATCTACCCGATGGCCGCGCAGATGCGCCTGCTGATGGACGGCGCGCTCGCCGGCGAGGAGCGCGTCTTCGGCATCGAGGCGCTCGCCGTCGATCCGCTCTTCGTACGCCTCGCCGGCGGGGTCGTCCCGAGCATCGACACCGTCTACCGGGACCTGTGCCGCTTCGACGACGATGCGCTCGAGGCGCTGCACAGCATGGTCGTCGATCACGGGCTTGCCCTGGTTGCTCGCCGAAAGCACCGATTCGTGCATATCGACGTCGACACCACCGTGGAGCCGCTCTTCGGAATGCAGGAGGGGGCGCGGCCGGGCCCGAACCCGCGCTACCACGGCCGGCCGAGCTATCATCCGATCCTGGCGCGGATCGCCGAGGTTGACGCCATCGTCGGGGCCAAGCTGCGACCGGGCGACACGAGCTTCGGCGAAGCCGATGTGCCCTTCGTCGAGAAGTGCATTGATCGCGCGCGCGCCGCAGCTCCGAGTGCAGCCATCTACGTACGGATCGATGGCGCTGGGGATTGCAGCGCCTTGATGCACGCCGTTGCTGCGAAGGGATGCTTTTTCCTGACCAAGGCGCGGATGAGCCCCGATCTGGTGGGCAGGATCGCGTACGCCACCGGATGGCGGACCATCGACCGAGATGCCGACGGTCGTCCTCGACGGCAGGTGACCGAGGTGCTCTTCCGGCGCCGCGATTGGCCCGATGGGGTCCGCGTCATCGCCGTACGCACACGCGACCGGGAGAATGGCAAGCAGATCAACCTTTGGGAGGGGCTCGACTACACGGTGCAGGTCTTTTTGACCAACGAGCCGGTCGAAGCGCCGGAAGACGTCGCGGCGCGGTATGACCTGCGCGCGGGCATCGAGCCGCTCATTGGCGAGCTCAAGCACGGGTGGGGATGCGGTCGCGTGCCGAGCCACTGCTTCAACGCCAATCATGCCGCGCTGCTGCTGAAGCTGCTGACGGCCAACCTGATGCGCCGCTATGTGCTGGAGCACGTTCCGCACCTGGCGAGCTGGCGAACGCCGTGGCTGCGCCGCGCGCTGATCCTCGTTCCGGGAAGGTTGGCCCGGTCGGGTCGGGGCACGACCCTGCACGTGCCGACGTGCTCGCAGCTCGCCCGCTGGCTCAATTGAAAATGAAACCAGCCGAAATGATCGTGGGGGGTAAGGGGGGCGTGCGCCTTCGTGACGCTCTGGGCGTCAGCCAATTGTAGTTTAAACCGCACGCGCTTGGCCGAGCGCCGCTCGCACGGCGCCTTCGGCTCGCTCGTGCCCCCCTGGGCGCGAAATCCACGTTCAGAGGCGACCGCGACCTCGCGCTCCTCGAATTTCACCGGATCGGACGCCCGCCCGCACGGCGTCCCGCGTTGAGATCGAGAGCTGCCCGGACCGCCCTCGTCATGCTGCCGGCCCGCGGCCGGCCACTCGGCCGGCCAGGCGGCAGGCTTTCGCTCGAGCCGAACCCCGCTCTCGTCGCATCGGTCCCCACGGCGGTCAACCCGACATGGCGGCAGCGTCCTCTCGGACAAAACGCCCTCTTCTCACGGCATCCGGCAGCCGGTACCCTCGCCTGCGATGACGTTGACGGACCCCTTCGGCTGGGTGGGCGCGACGCTCGACGGCCAGTTCGCCATCGAGGCGGTGGTCGGCGAGGGTGGGTTCGGCGTCGTCTACCGCGGCGTGCACCTCGGGCTCGACGTCCCTGTCGCGATCAAGTGCCTCCAGATGCAGCGCAGCATGCCGCCCTCCGGGCAGGACGGCTTCCTCGCGATGCTCCGGGCCGAAGGGAAGCTTCTCCACCAGCTCTCGCGGCAGACAGCCAACATCGTCCAGGCCCTCGATATCGGCGCCTCCACCTCTCCGCGCGGCGTCTGGACACCCTACCTGGTCATGGAGTGGCTCGAGGGAGAGACGCTCGCCGCGGCGCTCTCGACGCGCCACGCCCGAGGGTCCCGGCCCATGGATCTCGACGAGGCGATAACGCTCCTCTCCCCGGCTGCCGAGGCGCTCGCCATCGCCCACGAGAACCGCGTGTCGCATCGGGACCTCAAGCCCGCCAATCTGTTCTGTGTACGCTTTCGCGGCGGCGCCGGGCTCAAGGTCCTTGACTTCGGCATCGCGAAGGTCTTCGAGGAGACAACACCGTTCGCCGCCGCCTGCGCCGGAAATAGCGGTAGCCAGCGCGTGTTCACCCCCATCTACGCGGCCCCGGAGCAGTTTGTCCGGGAGTACGGCGCCACCGGGCCGTGGACCGACGTCTTCGCCATGGCGCTCATCCTCATCGAGGTCGCCTCGGGCCGACGTGTGCTTCGAGGCGAATCCCTCATCGAGCTCTTCACGTCCACGCTCGACGCGTGGCGGCGTCCGGACTTGCTCTCCGGCATCACCCCGGAACACCACGGCGTGGCGTTCGTCCTTCGCCGCGCGCTCACGATCGAGTCAGGCGCCCGCTTTCTCACGATGAGAGAATTCTGGTCGAGCCTGGTAAAGGCACGCTCCGCCCCCCCGGAGATTTCGCTCACCGCGACGGGGCGCGCGCCCGATCAGAACGTCTATCCGGCAGCCACCGCGCCCATGTCTCAGGACCGGCGCGCCTCCAGCCCGCCGAACGCAGCGCAGAGCTCGCTCCCTCCGCCCTCTGCGCCGACGAGCGCCTCGCTCCAACCGTCGGGAGAGAACCGCGTCTGCACCGTCCTGTGCGTCGACCTCTCCAGCCTCGCCGCGCGCTCTTCACACCTCGACGACGAGGAGATCGCCGAGCTCACCGATCGCAGCCGCGACGTGGTCGTCAAGGAGATCGAGCGCACGGGGGGCGTGATCACGCGCTCCGGCGACGAGCGCGTGATCGCCGTCTTCGGCGTGCCGCGTGCGACCGACAACGACGCGGAGCGCGCCGTCGTCGCCGCGCTCCGCACCGCGGCCGTGCGCGTGAGCTCCGCTCCTCGGCGCTCGGCGCCCCCCGCGCCCCTCGCCGCGTCGTTCGGGATCGCGACGGGACGGGTCTTCACGCGAACGAGCGGCGATCCGCAGCGCCCGGAGCTCCTCGTGACCGGAGAGGTCGTGCGGGTCGCCGCCGCGCTGCAGGCGGCCGCGCCCGCCGGGGCCATCGCCGTCGCGCGGGACACGTACCGGCAGATAGCGGGCCGGTTCAACGTGGTGCCGCTCGCCCCCATCGACCTCCCTGGCCGGCGCGAGCCGCTCTCCTGCTACCGCGTCACGGGCGCGCTCAACGGCCATGTCGCGTTCGCCCGGACCGACTTCCTCGGCCTCGCGACGCGGGTCGTGGGGCGCGGCGCC
The DNA here is from genome assembly GCF_051521375.1 of Sorangium sp. So ce693. NCBI lineage: Bacteria > Pseudomonadati > Myxococcota > Polyangiales > Polyangiaceae > Sorangium > Sorangium sp. So ce693. Next base: position 4,111,900 of record NZ_CP150347.1, on the reverse strand, counting down.
GAGACCCAACGGATGCTCGACGCGCTCGAGACCGTGCTCTCCGAGGGCCGGGCCCAGCTCCTGTCGCTCGTCGGTCCGCCCGGCGCCGGGCGGAGCCGGCTGCTCGCCGAGCTCTTCGCGCACCTCGCGGCCGGGCCCAGCAAGGTCCTCGTGCTGACCGCGCAGTGCTCGCCGCTCACCACCGACGTCACCTACGGCCTCGCCGCCGCGCTCCTCCGCCAGCGCTTCCGGATCCGCCCGCGCGACGGCCAGCGCGGGATCCGCCGGAAGCTGCGCTTCGGCCTGCGCTGGCTCCACGCGCGCCGCGCCGCTGACGCGCCGCCCACGGACGACGATCGCTGGATGGGCTACGCGACCGGCGAGGAGCTCGATGCCGCGGACATCGACGCGGCGCTGCTCCAGATCGAGGCGCTCCTCGGCGGGACGGCTGGGACGGGCGCCACCTGCGACTCGCTCGGGCCCGAAGAGGCCGGGGCGCTCGTGAAGCAGCGGATCGTCGCCGCCTTGATGCGCCTCGCCCGCCTCGCCGCTCGGCAGCTCCCGATCGTGGTGCTCTGCGACGACCTCCAGTGGGCCGACGACGCCAGCCTCGATCTGCTGGAGAGCCTCGTCGAGGGCATGGCGGACCTGCCGCTGCTGCTCGTGTGCAGCGCGCGGACCGAGCTGATCGAGCGCCGCTCCGGCTTCGGCGTCGACGCCGAGGCGCACCACCGCCAGGAGGTCGCGCCGCTCGCGCGCCGTCACATCGAGGACATGATCAAGGACCGCCTACGCCGCGTGCCGGGTCTGTCCGCCGACGTCGTGCGGACGCTCGCCGACCGCGCCGAGGGGAGCCCCCTCGTCGTCGAGGAGCTGCTCCACCTGCTCGTCGATGCGGGCGCGATCGAGGCGCGAGGGCGGGAGGCGTGGGTGCTCCACGAGGAGCGGCTCGGCGCGCTGCGGCTGCCCACGACGATCCAGGGGATCGTGCAGACACGGCTGGACCGGCTCGAGCCCAAGGTCCGCGAGGTGCTCATGCACGCAGCCGTCGTCGGGCGGACGTTCTGGCAAGGGGCCGTCGAGCACCTGCAGCAGGCGGGCACGACGGTCGACACGGGCATCCCGGTGGAAGCAGCGCTCGGACAGCTCCGGCAACGGCGGCTCATCCGCACACGCGAGCCGTCCACGCTGCAGGGCGAGCGCGAGATGGCCTTCGCCGACGCGGCGACCCACGAGGTGGCGTACGAGATGCTGAGCGCGAAGATCCGCCGCGCGCTGCACCTCGAGGCGGCCGCCTGGCTCGATCGGCAGGGGGAGACAGGGGTCGCCGTGGCGCTCCTGGCCGCGCAGTACGACCGGGCGGGCGACGCGGCGCGCGCGGCCTCGGCGTACGCGCGGGCGGCGGTGCGGGCCATGTCCTTCGGCGAAAACGCGGAGGCGATCCGCCATCTCGAGCGGGCGCGCGCCCTGCAAGACCAGGACGAGGAGGCCAGCGGCGGCGACGACGAGCAGGAGCAGCGCAGCGCCGCCGCCCGGGAGCGCCTTCGCGTGCGCTTCGACCTCGGCGATGCGCTCCGCCGTGTCGGCCGGCTCGACGACGCCGAGCGCGAGTACGAGGAAGCGCGAGCGCTGATCCGCGGCGGGGAGCGCCGCGGGAGCGCGAGGGAAGCTCGGCCCGAGGCGCTCAGCTGGGACGCGCGCATCGACGCGCGGCTCGCGCTGATAGCCAAGGTGCGCGGCGCGCTGCCGGAGGCCCGGGCGCTCGCCGAGCGGGCGATCGCCCGGGCCACGGAGGCGGGGGAGCTCCGCGAGACGCTGGCGATGTACGCGCTGCTCACGTTCCTGCATCGCCGCGAAGGGCGGCGCGAAGCGAGCTGGCAGGCCGCTCGGACCGGGCTCCGGATCTGCCGGACCCTGCGCCGGAACGACGAGCGCTGGCGGGAGGACGTCGCATCGACCCTGCTCGGCGTGGCGCTCGCGCTGGCGGCGCGTGGTCGGACGGTCAGCGCGGAGCGGACCTACCGCCAGGTCACCCGCGCGGTCTCGGACTCCTCCCATCCTCACCTCATCAGCCTGGCCCTGAACGGCGTCGCGGGGATGCGCCTCCGCATGGGTGATCTCCCGGGGGCGCGCGAGACGTTCCTGCGCGCGATCCGCCTCAAGGAGCGCTCGGGTGATCTGCATCAGATCGCGATCGGGTACAGCAACCTGGCCGAGACCGAGCTCGCCATGAAGGAGCTCGCCGCGGCGCGAGATCACGCTCGGCGGGCGGTGCGGATCGGGGAGCAGAGCCGCGCCGGCTCGGACCTGGCGAAGATGTACCGGAACCTGGCTGAAGCGGAGCTCGGAACGGGAGATCTCGGCGCGGCGCTCGCGGCGGGCCAGAAGGCGCTCGCGATCGCAGAGACGCGCGGGCAGGTCTACCTCGGCGACGTCGCGGGGACGCTGGCGCGGACGATCGCGCAGGCGGCGCCGTCTGCAGACGAGGCGCTGCGCGCGGCCGCTCTGGGTGCGACGGCGGTGCTCGACGCATCGCTCGGAGCGCACTTTCGCGATGGAGAGCTGCACCAGAGGGCCGAGGCGTGCCGCGCGCTGCTCGCCAGCGCCTGGGGCCTGCGTCAGCAACGGTGAGCGGCACAGGGGGTTCTGCGCTCAGCCGCATCTCGGCGAGCAGATTGCGCATGATGCCGTCGATGATCTGCGGCGCCTCGTCTACACCGAGCGCGTGGTGCTCGAGGCGATGCGCCTGTACCCGCCGGCGTGGAGCATCGGGCGCGAGGCGATAAGGCGCCGGCCTCGGCGACGGCCTGGTGGTCCGCCGCGGCGAGCAGGTGTGGATCCTCCAGTGGGCGTCGCACCGCGACGCGCGCCACTTCCCGCGCCCGCCGGCGTTCGAGCCCGGGCGGTGGGAGAACGACCTGCAGCGCCGGCTGCCGCGCTGCGCGTATTTCCCGTTCGGCGGCGGGCCGCGGCTGTGCATCGGCAACAACTTCGCGATGATGGAGGCGGTGCTCGACAAGTGGACGTATTTCTTCCGTACGGCGCCGAGCCTGGAGCGGGTGCCGCCGGAGCTGCCGGAGGAGCCGTTCGCGGAGGCGCTGGAGGTGGCGCGGGTCGCGAACCTGACCGAAGACGAGTCGAGCGAATACGAGCGCGAGAAGATGACCGGGCAGGGCTTCCGCGGCGGCCTGTCGCTCGCCGAGCAGCGCGGCGCGCTGCTGCTCCGGGAGGCGATCCGGGATCTCTGCGAGCTCCTCGGCATCCCGCTGCCCCCTGAGCGCGCGGCGGAGCTGGAGGAGATGCCGCTCGCAGACCTGGATGCGCTACGCCAGCACATCGAGCAGGCACGTGGCTGGCCCGCTGTCTGACGGCGCGGCCGATCCTATCGCGCCCGCAGCCGCCCTGTCGCCGCCATGGCCGACCCACGCACTTCCTGCTCGGTGATGCTCGCCGGGAGCCTCCGCTCATCGCCCGCGGTCGCGCAGCACCCCGCGCCGCCGGTCGAGCGGCGCGGGGTGCCAGCGCTCCTCACTGCTTACTAACAGGTATAATAAAAGCAAACCGTGGAGTTATAGACGCATTGGGTGACGCACGTGCCGTTGATGCACAGGGTCGTGCAGTCGTAGACGGCGTAGCAGGTCCTACACGTCGCGCTCGGGGCGCGCTCGCTCGGATCACCTTCGGGGTCGCCGACGGTCAGGACGCCCTCCGGGAGCTCGCCAGTCCCATTGACCGTCTGCTGGGCCATCTCGGTGAGGAACGCAGTGACCGCCTCCTCGCCGTGGAGACCTTTGAACCCCGCATCGAGGAGGTGCGCGCGGAGTCCGACCGTCGCCTGCGCCTGCACGGTCGTCGTCTCACCGTCGAACTCGACGCCCACCTCGTAGATGGGCGCTTGCTCGGCGGCCTCGATCACCGACGTCGGCACATCGTCGTTGCCGGCCAGCAGATCGCCGGCCGGCTCATCCGGTGCGGCGCAGCCCAGGGCGGCGGTCGCAGAGACGAAGAAAGCCATCACGAACCACGTAAGCTTGTTCCTCTTCATGAATGCTCCTGATCGATGGTTGAGCGCCTCGTGAACACATGTCCCGGAGGCGGTGCCGATATGAAATGAGTGCCCGCGCCTCATGATTGCGGTGCAAACGGCAAACTCCCTGCTGTCGGGCTACCGCGCCGCGAGCCTCTCGCCGTCGCCGAGCCTTCCAGCCATCATCTGCCGCGTCCGAGCATCAGCAATCGCTGTTCCATGATGTCGCTCGGGCGCGTCGAACACCAGATTCGGCGCAAAATCGTGCGAACACAGGGCGCTCAGAAGCTTCGTTGCTAGGTTCGTGCGCTGATGGCTTTGCGTTGGCGGTTGTGCTGATCCGCAAGCGCTTGCGCTGGTGCGCAAGCATGTGGTTTGGTGAGCGGCCTTGGTGCTGGCGCGCCGAGATGCAATGGACCTCATGCTGAGCGACGCCCGGCCGCCGGGAGCTGCACGACCATCCGGGGTCACCTATGCGGCTACCTGCCAACCTGTAGCTTCGCCGAGGGAGGCGCCGCGACGGCGAGGCTCAGGGCACGGCCATCTCGAACGCCACCGCGTAGTTCGGCTGCGCGGTCCCCGTCATCGATCCGACGAAGGGATCGGAGTCGCGCAGCTGGCCCGAGCGCCACGTCCGGCCGGAGAACGCCGTGCCGTCGCTGGTCATGGCGTAGCCGACCCAGACGCCCGTCGCGGGGAGATCGTTGCCGACCGTGATGCGCACGGTGTCGCCCGAGATCGCGACGGAGCTGATCGGGATCCTTGTGCTCGCCGTGCGGACCTCGAAGCCGCGTCCCTGCGCCCACTCGGTGAGCGCGCTCTGGTGCGGCGCCGGGAGCGAGCTGTCCCAGGCGAGCGGCGGCACGGGCACGTGGAAGTGCACCGTGATGACGCGACCGCTGCGCTCGACCCGCGTCGGCTGGAGCGGCTGCCAGTCGCGGCCCTGCACGACCTTCTCGCTATAGATCTGCCCGAGCTTCTCGCCGAGCCGCTCGTACCCGATCGCGGTCATGTGGATGTTGTCGCTCGCGTACGGGTACTGGTACTTCGGCCCGGAGCAGAGGATGTCGCCGGGGCGGTCGATCCCGGCCTGCCACTGCGCGAGCGTTGCCGCCGACCGCTGGTTCGAGCCGCTCGGATAGGCGTGCTGCTGCGACACGAACATCGGGATCGACCGGGTCTGCCCGGTCAACGGCTTGAGATCGGCGTTGTAGTCCGACCAGAGCTTGATGAGGTCGTTCTTGTAGCTGGAGCTGCCGGCGTCCGACTCGCCGTGGGTGAGGACGATCGCGCCGACGCCGTACGTCTTGCCCGCCGCGCCGGCGAGGCGGGCGATCGCAGCGGCCTCGAACAGCGACGCCGCGTAGGCCCGACCCGTCGAGCCGGTGTCGGTGGCGCCCTTCCGGATGACCGACATGGCCTGTCCGCTCTCGCCGACGACCGTGTGAACGCTGATGTAATCGCCGCCCGTCGCCGCCTGCACGAGCGCCGTGATCTGGTCCCCCATGGCCGTATGCGGCGACTCGCCATAGATGTTGCGCGGATAGGCGCTCGGGTAGCCCGTGGCCAGCGCGCGGATGGGCTCGACCAGCGGCACCATCGAGAGCGAGCCGTTCTTCGGATCGAAGGGCGGCACCGAGGCGTTGCCCAGCGAGAGCTTGAGGTTGTGACGGCGCTGGGTGGTCGCCCTGGCCGGCGAGGCCTGCGCCCCGACCGACAGGCTCTGACCGGTCCCGATGATGCCGGCCCAGTCCCAGCCAGGGCCCGCGCCTCCGCCGCCGCCTGAACCGCCGTTGCCGCCCGAGCCGCCGCTGCCACCTGCGCCTCCGCTGCCGCCTGCGCCGCCTCCACCAGAGCTGGCCGAGGTGCTGCTGCTGGAGCTACTCGAAGCGCTGCTGCTCGAGCTGCTAGAAGCGCTGCTGGAGCTGCTCGAAGCGCTGCTGCTGGAGCTCACCGACGTCGAGCCGCCGTTCCCGTTGCCGTTGACCGCCGTGATCGAGGGCTTCCCCGTGCCGTTCGCGCAGAACCCCCAGGTCGTCGATGCTCCCGCTCCCAGCGAGCCGTTGTAGCTCTCGTTGGTCGCGTTCAGCGTCCCGTTCGACTGCGTGATCCGCGCGTTCCACGAGTTGGCCAGCGTCGCGCCGCTGAGCCCGATCGCCACTCCCCACGACGTGCTCGCCTTCGAGCTCGCGTTCTTCACGGTCACGTTGGCGCAGTACCCCGTCGGCCACTGCGACTGGTACGACAGCTCCGCCGACATCGTCCCGTCCGAGCTGAGCAGCTCGCCCTCCAGCGACAGGATCTCTTCGTCGTCGGAAGACGCGCCGATGCAGGCGGCCAGGCAGCAAGCGATCGAGACTGAGCCCCAGCTCAGCAAGCTAGCAAAGCGCATAAAATTTCTCCTGAAAGCGGCCGAGCGGGCCGCAAGCAAACTCCATGAGATGCCACGTTGGACCCGCGGAGGACACAGAGCTCCTTCGCGGGGAGGCGGGTGAACTCCCCTACCATGCCGGAGCGATGAAACCGCCAAGACGCCAAAAGACGCCAAGATTCTTAAGATTTTTGTTCGCGTCTTTTGGCGTCTTGGCGGTTCAACATCCCCACCTTCGGCCAAAGCCCCCGCCACCCCTGCGCGCTCTCGTCCGTGCCCTCTGTGCCTCGTCGATTCCTTCTCTCACGAGGCCAGGAGCGAGCTGCAGCCGCTCGGCGACAGAGCGCTCCGCGGCTGACTCGGGTCCGGGTTGCTCGGGCCGCGTCGCGGCGGGAGGGGGCCCGCCGGGCGCGGGCCCGCTTCGTCACGGCGACAGCGTCACGGACTTCGCGTCGAGCGCCACTTCGTAGTAGCCGTGCGGATCCCAGCTCAGCGGAACGCCGTTCTGCTTGAGCGTGCCGCCGTTGACCGTCACGCGCAGGTACCTGCCCGGCGGGAAGTGGTCGGGCAGCTGCCACGTGTAGGTCGTCGCGCCGCCGGACGTCGACGAGGTGGCGGAGGAGACCGCCTTCTGGCCGCGCCAGTAAGCGCCGACGTTGACCACGCTGTCGAGCCACATGTCGCCGAGCGCCTTGGAGTGCTTGACGTGATCGACGAAGGCCTGGAGCTGTACGGGCTGATAGGCGCCATCGGAGCCGCCGGTGAAGCCGTGCACCAGGACGGTGCGCCACTTCTTGGCGTCCCGCGCGCTCGTGACCTGCTGATCCAGCGTCGCCGTGGAGGCGCCGGTCGGCGGGATGTAGCAGGGCAGCGTGAACGGATCGGTCGAGTCGTTCGGGCCGATGAGGTTGTTGGCCACGCCGCGGTTGATGAGGAAGCGCGTCCTGGCGATGCTCGAGTACACGGACGCGCCGTTCGGAGCCGCCATCGTCCACACCTTGGTGCCGAACCTGCTCTCGATGAACTGCGTCGCGGCGTCCGTATCGGCGCCGCTGTCGTTGCTCGAATGGCTCTTCGTGTGGTTGCCGAGCTCGTGCCCGTCGTTCAGCGCCCTTTGCCACACCGAATTCGTCGATTCGGTCTTGCCGGTCTGGAGGTAGAAGGTGAACGGAACGTCGAGCGCGTTCAGCGTGTCGTAGTTCTGGATCTGGCTCGAGTTCGAGTCGTCGAACGTATACGACACGGCGCCCGTGAAGCCGGCCCAGTTGATGACCCTGAACCCGCCGGCCGCGCCCGACGGCTTCGCCACGTTGCTGGGGCCTGGGGGTGTCGGAAGGCCGGAATTGACCACCGGGCCTCCACCGCTCCCGCCCGAGCCGCCGCTCCCGCCCGCGCCGCCGCTGCCCCCTGCGCCAGAGCTGGCCGAGGTGCTGCTGCTGGAGCTGCTCGAAGCGCTGCTGGAGCTGCTCGAAGCGCTGCTGCTCGAGCTCACCGACGTGGAGCCGCCGTTCCCGTTGCCGTTGACCGACGTGATCGAGGGCTTCCCCGTGCCGTTCGCGCAGAACCCCCAGGTCGTCGACGCTCCTGCTCCCAGCGAGCCGTTGTAGCTCTCGTTGGTCGCGTTCAGCGTCCCGTTCGATTGTGTGATCCGCGCGTTCCACGAGTTGGCCAGCGTCGCGCCGTTGAGCCCGATCGCCACTCCCCACGAGGTGCTCGCCTTCGAGCTCGCGTTCTTCACGGTCACGTTGGCGCAGTACCCCGTCGGCCACTGCGACTGGTACGACAGCTCCGCCGACATCGTCCCGTCCGAGCTGAGCAGCTCGCCCTCCAGCGACAGGATCTCCTCGTCGTCTGGAGACGCAGCGATGCAGGCAGCCAGGCAGCAAGCGATCGAAACCAAGCCGAAGCTCAGCGAGCTAGCAAAGCGCATAAATTTTCTCCTAGGAGCGGCCGGACGGCCGCAAGCAAGTGCCGTAAGATGCCACGCCGACGCGCCGCGCGCAAAGCAGATGACACGGCGCGCTCAACCTATCTTTGTTTCGCAGCCCCCGATTTCCAGATTCCCGACGAGAGACCCTTCGATCACACCACGTACCGAGTCAAGCACAATTGCTCTCTCAAGCAGGCGACGCGTCAATACCATGCTGTGGTTCGATGTAACGAAGAAGCACAGTGCACATCGGAGGCCTTGAAGCCCATCAGTAGCAACAAAACTGTTCATCGACGCGATTCACCAACATCGCGTCTCCCACGCTCATCCAGGTTCCTTCGAGAGAAACTATTTGAACCATGGGTGCACAGAGCACGCGGGTGCACCTCTCTGTGCCCTCACGGCCTCTGTGGCTCGTGCTCGAAATCAGGGCCGCGCTCGAGCGACGCGGTAACAGAGCGCCTCTCAGCTGAATCGCCTCATCGCCCAGGCTCACCCCATGCCATCCCACATCCCGTAGGCCCCCGTGGCGTGTGGTCGTCGCGCGCGGTACGGACGGGCTGATGTTTGAGCCCAAATGACGTCCTGTGTCCGGCGTGCGCAGCACGTCGGGCACAGGACGTCCCAGGCGAGTTCAGCCCGTCCGTGCCGCGCGCGACGACCACACGCCACGCCGGGCGGTTCGCCGAGGCCTCCCGCGCCACCGGGGCCGAGCCCCTACCAGCTCTGCGTGGACGATGCTCGGCGCTTAGGAGCTGAAATGGCAGGTATATGACGGAGACAAGGTGAGCGCGGAAATTCGAGGAGGAGCCTCAGCTCTACAGGCTCATCCGCGTCGTTCGGCTCGCGGCGGCGTACCTTCGTATGCCTCGCTCCGGAGCCTGACGGCTGAGCCCGTATCTCACGGATCTGCAAGGAGCGGGAGGCGGCGGACGGTGCGCGAGCGGCGCTCCGTCCGCCGGGAGATCGCGGTCAAGCCGCGCGATCGAGCTCGTCCCAGAGGCGCACGTCGCTGCGCTCTTTCAGGAAGATCCCGCCGACGACCACGGTGATGAGCGCCACCGCGATCGGATAGAGGAGCCCCGCGTAGATGTTGCCCGTCGCGACCGTCACCGACGAGGCGATGAGCGGCAAGAGCCCGCCGAACACGCCGTTGCCGACGTGGTACGGGATCGAGAGCGACGTGTAACGCACCTTCGCGGGGAAGGCCTCGACAAGGTAGGCCGCGATCGGGCCGTAGACCATCGTGACGAACAGCACGAGCACGAACACGAGCGCGGTGAGCACGACCGGGTTGTCCGCGTTCTGCTTCATCGCCCAGAACACGGGGAAGAAGCCGATCGCGCCGCACAGGTTGCCCGCGAGCATGATCTTCTTGCGGCCGATGCGGTCCGAGAGCGCGCCGAAGAACACGAAGAACGGCATGCCGAGGGCAAGCGCGGAGGCGATCACGATGGTGGCCGTGATGAACGGGACCTTCAGCGTGTTCTGCAGGAAGTAGAGGGCATAGAACTGCCCCGTGTACCAGACCACACCCTGGCCGGCCGTGGCGCCGAAGAGGGCGACCAGGATGACCTTCCAGTTGCGCTTGTTGCCGAGGCTGTCCTTGATGGGAGCGGTCGACGTCTTCCCCTCGGCCTTGAGCTTGCTGAAGATCGGCGACTCCTTGAGGCGGGAACGCACGTAGAAGGACACGCCGACGAGGAGGACCGACAGGAGGAACGGGATGCGCCAGCCCCATTCCTTGAAGGCCTCCTCGCCCACGAGGAGGCGGGTGCTGAGGATCACCGCCAGCGAGATGAACAGACCGAGCGTCGCCGTGATCTGGATGAACGAGGTGTAGAAGCCGCGCTTCTCGTCGGGCGCGTGCTCGGCGACGTACACCGCCGCGCCGCCGTACTCGCCGCCGAGCGCGAGGCCCTGAACGAGACGTATCAGGACGAGCGCGATCGGGGCGAGGAGCCCGATCTTGTCGTACGTCGGCAAGAAGCCGATGAGCGCCGTCGCGCCGCCCATGAGCAGCAGCGTCACGAGGAACGCGTACTTCCGACCGACGATATCGCCGATGCGCCCGAACACGAGCGCGCCGAACGGGCGGACGACGAAGCCCGTTGCGAACGTGCCGAGCGTCAAGAGGAAGCTCGCGGTCGGGTTGTCCTTCGGGAAGAAGTGGGTCGAGATGATCGCGGCGAGACTCCCGAAGATATAGAAGTCGTACCACTCGATCATCGTGCCGCCAGCGGACGCGAAGATGACCTTCCAGAGCGTGGAGCTGCTGACAACCTCACGCCCGGCCGCGGGGGCATTGCTCGTGGGGGTCACGGCGAAGGTTTGGGGAGACGTCTGTGCCATGAGAACGGTTCCTCGGAGGAGTTCCAGCGCTTGTCGAGAGGGCCGGAGACGGGCTTACAGGCGCGCCGAGCGGAAAGAGGCAGCCAGAGTGTTGTTCATGACCCGTCCTCCCTCGCACACGAAGGAGGAGGAGGGGCCGGGCAGCGCGTGGGGCGATGCCCCTGTCACCCCCAGCTCGCGGAATGCTGCTCTCTTTGATCTGAGTACCACGCAAGCAGCCTTGAGAATACCTGTTCGTCCACGGGGCAAGCACGCGGGCGGGCTCGCTCGGCGACGTCTCGTTACGATCGGTAACACCCGACGTCGCGCGCCGACCGCTTCACCCCGCGCCCGCGAGCGGCAGCCGGACGACGACCGTCGTCCCCCGCCCCACTGCGCTCCGCAGCGCGAGGGTCCCGCCGTGATCCTCGACGATCGAGCGCGAGAGCGGCAGGCCGAGCCCCGTGCCGCTCGGGTCGCGCTTCGTCGTCACGAACGGCTCCAGCACCGCGGCGAGGAGCTCCTCGGGGATGCCGCTGCCGTGGTCCTCGACCTCGACAACGATCTGGCTGGCCGCGATCCACCCTCGGACGGCGATGAGCGCGCCGGCCTCGGACGCGTCGCGGGCGTTCGCGAGCAGGTTGACGAAGACCTGGACGAGCTCGCGCCGATCGCCGATGACGACGAGCGAGTCGGGACAGGCCTGGTCCACCCGGACGTGGGGCGCCGCGCGGTCGAGCCGGATGAGCCGCACGGCCTCGGCGACCACCTCGGAGAGCGCCACCCGCCCGACCCGCGCGCGCGCGCCCTCGCCGGGCTTCGGCACGGCGCCGGTGCGGCTGTGGTCGAGCAGGGAGCGCAGGATGGCCTCGATGCGCGCCGCCTCGCCGAGGATGAGGCCCGCCCGCGCGCGGATCTCGTCGCTGTCGGACTCGGCGCGGAGGTTCTGCGCGAGGCAGGCGATGCCGGTGAGCGGGTTGCCGACCTCGTGGGCCACGCCGGCGGCGAGGCGGCCGAGCTGGGCGAGGCGGTCGCGGTGGGCGAGCTGCGCCTCGAGCGCGCGCTGCTCGGTGCGGTCCTCCACGAGGAGGACCACGCCCCCCGAGGCGGCGCGCGCGTCGAGCGGGTCGAGCGCGGCGCGGTGGACGCGCAGCGAGCGCGCGCGGCCGGCCACGTGCGCCTCGATCTCGTCCGCGCCGCCCTCGCCCGCGGAGGCGGCGCGGGCGGCGCGCGCGAACAGCTCCGCGAACGGGGCCGGCAGCCGGTCGAGCGGCGCCCCGACGAGGTCGCGCTCCTCGGCGCCGACGAGCGCCTCGAGGCGGCGGTTCACGAGGCTGATCGCGCCGTCGGAGCCGACGGCGCAGACGCCGAGGGGGAGCTGCGCGAGCACGGAGCGGAGCCAGCGCCGCAGGAGGTCGAGCTCCTTCGCGGCGCCGACGAACGTCGTCGTGGCCTCCCCGCGCGCGAGGCGCCGCTCCAGCCACCGGAGCTCCTCGGTGAGCGCGCCGCTCGCCGCTCGACTGCCGAACGCCGCGGGGGCGGCCTGCGCGTCCGCCTCCGCGACGGTCCTCGCGAGCACCGGGCCGACGAGCGGCGACAGGTTGCGGTGCAGGCGCTCCTGGAGCGCGTGGAGCTCCGTGGACCGCGTCTCGTCGCGCGGGATGTCGAGCTCGATCCGGGCGCGCGTGACCTCGAGCGCGGCCGCCTCGCGGCCGAGCAGCCGCGCGAGCCGCTCCTCCAGCGCGCCAACGCTCGAGGCCACGGTCGCGCGCTCGACCGACGGGCCGATCTCGCGGCGCGTGCACAGGCGCGCCGCCTCGCGCTCCTCCTCGGCCGGGGGGCGCAGGAGCGAGACGAGCCCGAGCGTGGCGCCGTTGACGGCGAGCGACACGAACGTGGGCAGCGACCAGGTGTCCGTGACCGTCACGTACACGGCGGGGTCGGCCCGGCCCGCGCCCTCGCGCAGGAGATCGAGCCACCCCGGGTCGAGCCCGGACAGCTCGGGCAGGAAGGGCGCGAGGCAGGTGGCGGTCCAGGTGCCGATGCCGGCCACGAGCCCGGCGAGGAACCCGGCGCGCGTCGCGCGCTCCCAGAAGAGCGCGGCGAAGAGCCCCGGCAGGAACTGCGCGAAGGCGACGAACGACACGATGCCGCTCTCGACGAGCAGCCCGCGGTGCGGCTGCGCGCGGTGGAAGAGCCACCCGCCGGCGAGGATGACGATCAGGAGCCCGCGGCGGAGCCACAGCACGCGCGCGTAGACGTTGCGGCGCAGCGTCCTCCGGGCGAGCGGCAGGAGCAGGTGCGTGGCGCTGGCGCTCGCGAGGGCGACGGCCGTGACCATGACCATGGCGCTCGCCGCGGAGATGCCGCCGATGAACGCGGCGAGCGCGAGCCAGCCCTGGCCGAGCAGCTGCGGCACGAGCAGCACGTAGCTGTCGGCGGGCTCGGCCGGCGCGAGGCGGGTCCCGGCCCAGAGGACGGGCAGGACGGGCAGGTTGAGGGCGAGCAGGAAGAGCGGGAAGGCCCAGGCCGCCTTGGCGAGCGCGCGGTCGCCGGCGCCGCTGGCGAACGCCATGTGCCACTGCCTCGGCAGCAGGAAGGCGGCGGCGAAGCTGATGACGAGCATCGACGTCCAGCCGCTGTCCTCGCGCACGGGGCGGCCGAGCGCCTCGACCTCGGCGGCGTGCTCGCCGAGCCAGCCCGCGAGCCCGCCCGCCCCGCCGAACACCCCGAGCACGGCGACGAGGCCCACCGCCGCGAGCACGGCGAGCTTCGCCGCCGACTCGAACGCGACCGCCGCCGCGAGGCCGTCCTCGCGCCCCTGCTCGGCGGCCGGGCGGGCGCCGAAGAACGCCGTGAAGAGCGTGAGCAGCGCCCAGAAGACGGCGCCCACGGCCTCCTCGTGCCCGGGCCCGGAGAGCACGCGGACCGACTGCTCGGTCGCGCGGAACTGCTGCGCGATGTAGGGCACGCTGGCGACGACGGAGAAGGCGGCGACGACCGCCCCCGCCGCGGGGCTCTGGAAGCGGAAGGCGAAGAGGTCTGCGAGCGAGGAGAGGCGCTGCTCGCGCGTGATCCGCAGGACGCGCGACCAGAGGAGCGGGGTGGCGATGCACGCGAGCGTCGGGCCGAGGTAGACAGCGAGGAAGACGAGGCCGTGGCGCTGCGCGAAGCCGACGCCGCCGTAGTAGGTCCACGACGAGGCGTAGACGCCGAGCGAGAGGGCGAGGACGAGCGGGTGACGCGCGAGCGCGCGGGGGATCCGCTCGCGCTGCGCGGCGAGCGCGATCGCGGCCAGCACGGCGAGCCAGGCCACCGTGGCGAAGAGGAGGACGCCGACGTCGATCACGGCGGCCCTCGATCACGGTCACCGGGCGCGGAGCCGCCGCGCTCGCGCTCGTCGCGGGGGGGCTCGCCGCGATCGCGGTCGGCGCGGTCGGCGCGTGTCGCGAGCACGGCGAGCGCGATCAGCGCCGCCCACACCGCGAAGACGGCGGCGACCGCGAGCAGGCCGCGGGCCCAGAGCAGCCGCGCCGGCGATACGAGGAGCACCGTGCCCAGCAGCATGAGCACGAGCGCGCGATCCGCGGCACCGGTATCCGCGCCGTGTCCTCCGCTCATGCGGAGAGGCTACCCAGGGCCGCAGCGGCTGAACATGCGCGGGCTCACAACGCAGCGCATTATTTCAGTGGTTGATGGGGGCGCGTCGCGCGCGCCGGCGCTCACCCGCTCTCGGCCGCGATCCCGGCGAGCAGGTTGCGCGCGTGCTCGATGACGCCCTCGTTGCCCGAGTCGGCGCCCCACTTCGCCGCCAGCGGGGGCCACGCCGCCCAGCGCTCGGCGGCGTGGGCCGCGAGGCCGGGCCACGTGGCGCCGCCGGCCGCCTCGAAGCGCGCGATGAGCGCGTCGAGCACCCCCTTGCCGAAGGCGCCGGCGAAGAGCGCGAAGTCGCCCGAGGGGTCGCCGAGGTGGGCCTCGGTCCAGTCGAGGATCCCGGTGAGCCGGCCGCCCTCGTCGACGAGCATGTGCCCGGGGTGCAGGTCGCCGTGCACGAGGGCGAGCTCGCGCGGCCAGATGGCGTCGTTCGCGAGCCAGCGCTGCCAGCGCGCCCACAGGACGTCCGGCGGCGCCAGCACGGCGCGCGTCTCGTCCATGGCGCGCGCGAGGGCCTGGCGCGCGCCGTCGATCGGCTTCACGGGGACGCCCGCCGCCTCGACCTCCGCCGCATCGGTGCGCTGCAGCGCGGCCAGGGCCTCCGCGACGGACGCGATGAACGCCGCCGAGGGCGCCGCCGGGTCGACGCGGTTCCAGCGCACGCCCGCCTCGGGATCCACGGTCACCGCGGGTACGTCGACGAGCCGCGGATACGCGATCACCTGATCGGTGTGCACGCGCCAGTCGGGCACGGCGACCGGCAGGCGCCTGCGCACGAGGGCCAGCACGCGGGCCTCCACGCGGGCAGACGCGACCACCGCGAGGCGGCGCGGCGTGCGCACGACCCATGGAACGCCGTCCTCGTCGCGGGCGTGCACGACGAGGAAATCGAGCCCGCTCGTGTCGAAGCCGGCGTGGGACGTGACGAGACGGAGCCCCTCGCGGCGCGCCGCATCGAGGAGCGCAGCGACGGAGTCGATGGGCGCAAAGGACGAAGGAGACGTGGACGGGGTACTGGTACGTTCGGTCATGAGAGCGAGCCTCTTCGCGCGCCACCTTTCCAGGGCGGCGCGCGTGAATGGGGAAGACTCGCGGCGCGAGCTCACGACCGGCCAGGCGTGCGTGGCATGCTCCTTCCGGGCTGCCGGGCGTGAGGCTCCGCGCCCCGGTCTTCCGCGTGATGAGGGAAGACAGGGCACGGACGGGCACCCGCGCGCTCGCCACGCCGACCCGGCCATGCCGGGGCTACGGGGAGGACGAGGATGCCGGGCTCAGCGCAGCCGGATGAATGCCACGGCCGGAGCATCTCACGCGGCGCCCCGGGCCGCAACGGCGTTCAGGGCGCTTGGCTCGACGCTGGCCCAGCGGCACGGCGGCGCCGCGAGATCCCGGCTCGGCCTCGAGCCAGGCGGCGAGGGTCCGCCTCCGCCTGGCTTACCCCCTCGCCTCTCTCCCCGAGAGCTTCGCCTTCATCAGGAAGTGCGAGAACGCCCCGAGGAACTCGCTCACCGACACACTGCCGTTCCTGTCGAGGTCGCAGACCTGCAAAAACTCGTCAACTTCGCTGTCGTGGAAGCCCTTCTCGCGAAACTTCGCCATGATCTCGGCCACGTCCAGGGCGCCGTCCCGATTCGTGTCGATCTCCTCGAAGGCCTGGAGCATCGAGTCCCGCATCATCGCTTTGAAGATCGCATCGCGAAGCTCGAGCTCCAGCACATCCAGGATGCTCCCCTCAGGCGACTCCAGGAGCCAGGGCGCCATCATCGTGGACCTCAGCACCGTCACCGTCGAGCCCAACGACGCCGAGACCCCGAGGCGCCGCTTGTAGTCCTCGATGAAGACGTTGCCGTAGTGCTCCTCGCTGAAGTCCGTCGTGCTCACGATCATCCGATAGTGATAGATGTCGTCCCCGGGGGCGATGCTCAAGAGATCATAGATCGCCTTGTTCAATCGGTTCATCATTTCGAGGCTGGTGTTGATCGAACCGTCTGGGTGCTTGAAGTTGACGGCGTAGGTGAGGATGTTCTGATCGGGACCGAGCTCCGGCAGCACCGCCATCGCCTCGGGGTCAGCCAGGAGCTCCTCGAGGCTCGGTCGGTCGATGCGCTCGCGGATGAACTGCAGCTCGCTCTCCACGTCGCCGCCCCCGATCTCGGCTGGAAGCCGCGGGACCGGGACGATGATGAACCGATCTTCCCGGCGAGCCAAGCAGAGGAGCCGCGCGTAGAACCTCTTGCAGTTGAAGAGGGCTTTCCGGTGGAGCTGCCCGTACCCGCTCCGGGTCGGCCGGATGACCTTGTGGCTCAGGTAGACCGCCGCCACCGCGGCTCCTGGCTTCGACCCTTCGAGCCCATAGATGCCCACGGTCGGCTCCGCGTCCCCGTGGACGATGTAGGGGGCCTTGAACGTCACCATGTCGCGCATCGCCGAGTTCCGGTAGCAGAGCGCCCCGGCCGGGTACGGGACATAGCCCGACTTGTGCGGATCCACCGTGATCGAATCCGCCCGGCCGAGCGCCGAGAGCTGCGCCGTCACGTACCTGCTCATCCCGATCTCGGCCGCAGGCCCCGAGGGCGCGTCCTTCGCGCGCGGCCCCTCGTCAGGGCGGAGGATCGAGGCGAAATAGCCGCCCCATGCGGCGTCTGCGTGGACCGTGAACGAGAGCCCCTCCTTCTGGAATCGATGGCGCAGGTCGAGGATCGCTTTCAGCGGATCGACCGCGCTCTCCTCCGTGCTCCCGACGACGCTCACCACCGTGTAGACCGGCCGCCGCTCGTCGAGGCAACGCTTCAGCGTCGCCTCCAGCGCGGAGAGGCTCATCCGCGCGTCGCAGTCCACGGGGATATCGAGCACGTTCGCCGAGCCGATGCCCAGCACGGCCGCTGCCTTGGGGAACGAGTAGTGCTTCGTGGCGGGGACGAGAAACACAGGCGAGCACGGCAGGTCTGCCCCACATCGCCGGTAGAGCTCCTGGATCCCCAGGTGCTGGAGGGAGTGGCCCGCCATCGCCGCCGTGATCGTATCGCTCGAGATGCCGTACTCCTGCGTGAGGCGCGCGGGCAGCGCGAGAATCTCGTCCACCTTGAGGTTCAGGAGCGACCAGGCGTCGAGGGCGCCGAGCTGCGCGCGCCTGCCGTCGCACGTGGTCACGACGAGCTCACGCGCCGCCGAGAGGCTCGGCTCGGATCTCATCGCGTCCCGGAGCGACAACGGGTAAAATTTCAAGTTCCTGGAAGACCAGATCGCCTCGATGTTCGCGACCGTGCCGCCGCAAGTGATGTGTCCCCAGGGTCGAATGGCCTTCTCGCCGGCGCCCTCGTCCGGCAGCGAATAGCCGAGCATCCGGCAGAGATCGTCGCCCACGAGCATCTCCAGGATCGTGGTCGCCGTGGACCCTTCGAACGCGACGTTGTTGGGGTTGTAGAGCATCGCGGCGAAGTAGCCGAGCACGCTGGGGATCGAGGTATCCCAGTTCATGTGCCCCTGGTACCGATCGCTGAAGAAGGGCACCGATTTCTTGAGGAACGACATGAGCGATCGAAAGCCGTCCTTCAGCGAGTCCATCGCGTGGAGGTAGGACGGGTGCCGCTTGGACTGCTCGGTGATGTGCGTGGGATCCTGAGGGTGGAAGTTCCGTCGCCAGAACGAGTGATCCCGGACGGCCTCCACGATGAGCCTCTCGAACTCGTCAGCGTTCTCGGCCTTCGGGCCCAAGAACCACGCCTCCGGCGACCTCGTCCCGGCCCCTTTGAGGAACGGCCCGTCGCCGAATTGGAAGTATTGTTTCATCCTGGATCTGTCGTTCGACGCCCGCCCGTCCATAAGGCTTTCGCTCCTCTTCACTCGCCGTCTCGAGGGAATCTCGCAACGAAGGTGGCCAGACGGTACAGGTCACCTTGGCCACGGTCAAGCCGGCGCGATCCGTGTTTGCAGGCGGTTTTGACCCGTTTGTCTCTCTAGCTGTCTGGTGCCGAGTCCTCCCCCGCGAGGTCGAGCAGGCGCGCGAGGACGACCTCGAGCCACCCCACCGCGCGCCCGCACCGACCGGCGCCCCACGGCGCCGGCTCCCCGGCCCGGAGCGCCCGCGCCCCGTTGGCGATGCCGCCGGGGCGCCGCCCGAGGTGCCGCGCGCAGAGGTCGCGCAGGTCGAGGAAAGGCGGGCGCCGGACGCCCTCCTGCGCGAGCACGTCCACCGTGAAAGAGCCCCAGGTGCCCAGCACGCCGTCACCGACGAAGGCGCGGAAGCGGGTCAGGGCAGCGCCCGCGTCCTCGCCGTCGAGAAGGCGCGCCTCGGGCACCTCGAGCTGGTGCGCGACGCTCGGGCCCAGCGGCCGCCGCGGGCGCAGGAACGCCTCGAAGCGCTCGCCCGACGCGCGGCAGGCCACGAGGTGGACGAGCTCGGATGTCGGCTCGGCCGCGCCCGCGCCCGCCGGCCCCCCGGAGCTGGCCCCGCCGTCGACGAGCACCAGCCTCTCCGGCTCGGCGAGGTAGGGGCGCAGCGGCGCGAGCGGCGAGGCCGCCTGCGCGCGCCGCCGCCGCGGGGCCTTGCTCCTCGCCTGGTGCTCGATCTGCCGGTCGACCATGAACGTGAAGGCCCGCAGCAT
The DNA here is from genome assembly GCF_051521375.1 of Sorangium sp. So ce693. NCBI lineage: Bacteria > Pseudomonadati > Myxococcota > Polyangiales > Polyangiaceae > Sorangium > Sorangium sp. So ce693. The sequence continues at coordinate 4,093,004 of NZ_CP150347.1, read as the reverse complement.
CTCGTCGAAGCGCGCGGGCTCGCCCTCGAGCGCGCCGAGCGCGCTGGCCACCGCCTCGACCGTGGCGAGGCACTCGGGCCGCGGCTCCTTGCGGATGCGGTAGTTGCCCGGCGCGCGGGGCGTCACGCCGATGCGCCGCACCGAGGCCAGGCGCGGGTTCAACGCGAGCATCTTCCTCGCCTGCCACCACGTGCCGTCGACCACGAGGAGCGAGCGCACCGGCGCCCCGCCCGCCGCGGGCGCGTCGCCTCCGGGATAGAGCAAGGCCGTCGTCGGATCGCCGGCGAGGGCGGCGATCCGGGCGTCGTCCTCGAAGACCACCCCCTCGTGCAGCTCGGAGTTGGGCAGCGACAGGTGGGTCATGAGCGCCGTGCCGATGCCGACCTTCCGCTCGCGCGGGTGCTGGAGGAGCACGACCCGGGTCCTCGTCGGCAACGAGGGCAGGAGCGCGCAATAGCAGACCGGACGGGGGCGCCGGCAGCGCCAGCAGACGTCGCGCATGGGAGAGACCCCTTATAAGCTCCGCTGGCCCCAGGCCTCCAGCAGCTGCCGCGCGGCGCGCAGCGGGCTGAGCGATCCCGCCTCGACGAGCGCCTCCACGCCGGACAGGCGCTCGCGCACGCCGGCGCTGCGCAGGAACGCCTCCCGCAGGTGCCCCTCGATGAGCTCGAACAGCCAGCGGCGCGCCTGCGCGGCGCGGCGGCGCAGGAGCCAGCCGCCGGCCTGCATGTGCGCGCGATGGCGCAGCACGTTCTCCCACGCCTCGCTGACGCCTCGGCCCTCCTGGGCCGAGCAGACGCCGACGACGGGCGCCCAGCCGTGAGGCGCCGGAGGGAACAGGTGCAAGGCGCTCTCATAGTCGCGGCGCGCTCGCGCGGCCCTGTCGACGTTCCCGCCGTCGGCCTTGTTGATGATCACGAGATCGACAAGCTCCATGATGCCCCGCTTCACGCCTTGAAGCTCGTCGCCGGCCCCGGGCAACATGAGGAGCAGGAAGCAATCCGTCATGTCGGCGACGGCGACCTCGGATTGCCCGACACCCACCGTCTCGACAAGGATGTTGCTGTATCCGGCCGCCTCGCAGAGCACGATGGCCTGGCGCGTTGCCCGCGCCACGCCGCCGAGCGAGCCGCCCGACGGCGAGGGGCGGATGTAGGCCCGCGGGTCGCTCGCCAGCCGCGGCATCCGGGTCTTGTCGCCGAGGATGCTCCCGCCGTGGACAGGGCTGCTCGGGTCGACAGCGAGCACGGCCACCGTCTCCCCCCGGTCGCGCACGAGGTGAACGCCGAGGGCGTCGACGAACGTGCTCTTGCCGACCCCGGGCACGCCGGTGATGCCGAGGCGCGTGGCGCCGCCGGCGTGAGGCAGGCAGCGCTCCAGGACCTCCTCGGCGAGCTCCTGGTGGCGGGGGAGCGAGCTCTCGGCCAGCGTGATCGCGCGCGCGAGCGCCGCCCGGTCGCCCGCGAGGAGACCGTCGACGAGCTGCCTCGGGCTCGCCTTCAACCTAGCGCGCCTCCTGCGACGAGAGGCTCCCAAGGAGCGTCCGGACGATCCGCGCCGCGGCCTCGGGGATGACCGTCCCGGGCCCGAAGATCCCCGCGACGCCGCGCTCCTCCAGATACCGGTAGTCCTGCGGCGGGATCACGCCGCCCGCCACCACGAGGATGTCCCCGCGGCCCGCCTGCCCGAGCGCGTCGATGAGCTGCGGCACCAGGGTCTTGTGGCCGCCGGCGAGCGAGGAGACCCCGACCACGTGCACGTCGTTCTCGACGGCGTGGCGGGCCACCTCGTCCGGGGTCTGGAAGAGCGGGCCGATATCGACGTCGAACCCGAGATCCGCAAAGGCGGTGGCGATGACCTTCATCCCCCGGTCGTGCCCGTCTTGACCCATCTTGGCGACGAGGATGCGCGGGCGCCGGCCCTCGAGGGCCGCGAACTGCTGGACGAGCGCCTCCGCCTCGCGGCGGGCGGCCGCATCGCGGATCTCCGCGCCGTACACGCCGCTCACCGTGCGCACCGGGGCCTCGTAGCGGCCGAAGACGCGCTCGAGCGCGTCGGAGATCTCGCCGAGCGTCGCGCGGCGGCGCGCGGCGTCGACGGCGAGCGAAAGCAGGTTCCCCTCGCCCGTCTCGGCAGCGCGGGTGAGCGCGGCGAGCGACTCGCCCACGGCGGCCTCCGCGCGGGCGGCCTTCACCTCGCGCAGCCGCGCGAGCTGCTTCTCGCGAACCGCCGTGTTGTCCACCTCGCGGAGCTCGATAGGGGCCTCTCTCTCCAGCCTGTACGCGTTGACCCCGACGATGATGTCGCGGCCCGCGTCGATCCGGGCCTGCTTCCGGGCGGCCGCCTCCTCGATGCGCAGCTTGGGAAGGCCGTTCTCGATGGCCTTGACCATGCCGCCCAGGGACTCCACCTCCTGGATGAACTGCCACGCTCTCCGCGCGAGCCGGTCTGTCAGGCGTTCGACGTGGTAGGAGCCGCCCCACGGGTCGATGACCCGGCAGATATCCGTCTCCCGCTGCAAGAGGAGCTGGGTGTCGCGCGCGATCTTCGCCGAGAAGTCCGAGGGGAGCGCCAGCGCCTCGTCCAGCGCGTTCGTGTGCAGCGACTGCGTGCCGCCGAGCACCGCCGCGAGCGCCTCGATGGCCGTCCGCGTGACGTTGTTGAACGGGTCCTGCTCGGTGAGGCTCCAGCCCGACGTCTGGCAGTGGGTCCGCAGCGCCATGGTCTTCGGGTTCTTCGGGTGGAACCCCTTCACGATCTTCGCCCACAGGAGCCGCGCGGCCCGCAGCTTGGCGATCTCGGTGAAATGGTCCATGCCGATGCCGAAGAAGAACGAGAACCGCCCGGCGAAATCGTCGATATCCATGCCCGACGCGATCCCGGTGCGCAGGTACTCGAGGCCGTCGGCGAGCGTGTACGCGAGCTCCAGCTCGGCGGTCGCGCCGGCCTCCTGCATGTGATAGCCGCTGATGCTGATCGAGTTGAACCTGGGTGTCTTCTCGGCGGTGTAACGGAAGATGTCGGCGACGATCCTCATCGACGGCGCCGGAGGGTAGATATACGTGTTCCGGACCATGAACTCCTTGAGGATGTCGTTCTGGATGGTCCCGGAGAGCAGCTCGGGGCGCGCGCCCTGCTCCTCGGCGGCGACGATGTAGAAGGCCATGATGGGGAGCACGGCGCCGTTCATCGTCATCGACACGCTCATCGTATCGAGCGGGATCTGGTCGAAGAGGATCTTCATGTCCTCGACGGTGTCGATGGCCACACCGGCCTTCCCCACATCGCCGACCACGCGCGGGTGATCCGAGTCGTAGCCGCGGTGGGTCGCGAGGTCGAAGGCCACCGAGAGCCCGGTCTGCCCTGCGGCCAGGTTGCGGCGGTAGAACGCGTTCGACTCCTCGGCCGTCGAGTAGCCGGCGTACTGGCGGACGGTCCACGGGCGGACCACGTACATGCTGGTATACGGCCCGCGCAGGAACGGCGGCGCGCCGGCGGAGAAGCCGAGGTGATCGAGCGACGCGACGTCCGACGGGGCCGCGCCCGGCTCCGGGATCTCCCTCGTGTCGCCGAGCTGCCGCATCGCCGCGCGCGCCAGGCTCCGCGCGAGCTGCTCGACGTACCAGGAGCCGGCCGCAGGGCTGTCTCCGGCGTCGAAGCGGGCCTCCTCGCGGAGGATGACCCGGGCGTTGCCGAGCAGGCGCTCGGGCGGCGTGACCACGATGTCGTCCGCGCCGCCCGCGATGGCCGCCATCATCCCGACGATGCCGCGGAGGAGGTTCTTGTGCTCCTCGTCGCCAGGGACCGCGGCCGACGGGATGACGGCGGTGATCGTGGCGCCCGGCCGCAGGAGCTCGGCCAGGAGGCGCGCCGCGCAGAGGCGGGCGATCTCCAGGAAATAGCTGCATCCCATCGTGAACCGCAGCTCCGGCGCGCCGCTCCCGAGCTCGGCGACCAGCGACGCCACGAGCGGGCCACCCGTGGCCGGCGGGAGCGAGGGGCTGTCCGGCGCGAAGATCGGCGGCACGAGGAGCCCCTCGGCGCTCGCCCAGGAGAGGTCGTCCGCGGTCTTGCCCTTGAGATCCCGGTGGAGCGCCTGCTTCCACGTCGCGAGCGCGACCGGCGCGAACTCGGCGAAGAGCCTGTCATCCATGGGACTGCACGACCTCGATGAGGTGACCGAACGGCGCGTCCTCGCGCGATCGGGGGTGCACGAAGAAGATCGTCGTGCCCCGGGAGCCCGGCCGCGGCGCCGCGTCGATGATGCGGAAGCCGCGCGCCTTGAGCTCGTCGAAGGCGGCCTGGACGTCGCTGACCCGGTAGGCGACGTGGGCGAAGCCCCCGCGACCGCCGTTCTTGTCGATGAGCTTCTGGACGGGAGACTCGGCAGAGAGCGGCTCGAGGAGCTGGACGTGGTTGTCGCTGTCGCCGATGCGGAGCATCACCTCGCGGACCTGATCCGTGCCCCGCACTTCCTCCCGGTGCACCTCGCGGAAGCCGAGCATCTCGTACGCCTCCACCTGCGCGTCGAGCTGCCCGGCGGGCACGGCCATGGCGATGTGGTCGATGAACAGAAACCCGGGAATCTGGTCCTTCATGGGCTCTCGTTGGGTCGGGAGGCCGGTCGGGGCTGCAGGGGCCGGCCGTGTCGAGGGGGGCGCCATGCGCGCAGCTTGAGCCGCGAAGCGGGGCGGCGGCAAGAGCCGCGCGCCGCGCGCCGCGCGACGCTGCTGACGCGCGACGGGCTGCGGGCGTGGGCCGGCGTCGTTATAGACTCGCGACGACGCGCGAGAGCGCGAGCGCGCCCTGGGCAACAGAGGGGGGAGCGTGCGACATGAAGGGACGGGATCACGACGAGCTCGTCGCGGAACTCGAGCGGCTGCGCCTGCGCGTGAGCGAGCTCGAGAAGGACAGGGGCCGTCGCGGCGCGGGGGTGGAACGGCTCGCGGACTACGTGCGGCTCCTGACGAGTTACATGCCGGCGGCGGTCGCGCTGTTCGACCGCGACATGCGTTACCTGCTGACGAGCAAGCGCTGGCTCGAAGACTATGGCCTCGCGCCGCGCGAGATCATCGGTCTCTCGCACTACGAGGTCTTCCCCGACATCCCGCAGCGATGGAAGGACATCCACCAGCGCTGCCTCGCAGGGGCGAGCGAGCGCCACGAGGAGGACCCGTTCCAGCGATCCGACGGGCGCGTCGAGTGGGTGCGCTGGCAGGTCTTCCCGTGGCACGACGAGCGCGGGGGGATCGGTGGCATCATGATGTTCACCGAGGTCATCACCAAGCAGAAGGAGCTCCAGGATCGGCTGCGTGCGCAGTCTGCCGCCCTCCGCGAGCTGTCGACGCCGATCATCCCGATCTGCGACGAGGTGCTGGTCCTGCCGCTCATCGGCACGCTGGACGAGCGCCGCTCGCACCAGCTGGCGGAGGCGCTCCTCAACAAGATCTCCGACAACAGAGCGCAGATATGCATCGTCGACCTCACGGGCGTCTCCGCCTTGGATACGCGGGCAGCGAGCGCGCTCGCGCGGATCGCGCAGGCGGTGCGGCTGCTCGGCGTCGAGGTGGTGTTGACGGGCATCCGGCCCGAGGTCGCTCAGGCGCTGGTCGCCCTGGAGGTGGAGCTCAGCAGCATCGTCACGCGCCGCGACCTCTCCCACGGGATCGCGTTCGCGATGGCGGCCAAGAAGCCCTGACCGCCCGACCCATCCGGGCTCACCGTACCCGCCACGCCGGGTGCTCGTCCCCGATGGCGGGCGCCTCCACGAGGCCGTTCTCGACCGCCCCGTCGTCGCTCTCCGGCTCGCACAGGTACACGGCGATCGCGCCGAGCTGCTGCTCGGTGTCGACCCGGGACCAGCCCGCGGGGGCCCGCCGGGCCTCCTCGCGCCACCGCACCGACACCTCTCCGACCCGGGCCGCCTCCAGGATCGCCCGTCCGCCCTCGGCGCCGAGCGACGCCACCCGGGCGACCTCGACGTCGTAGATGCCCCCGGCCGGCTCGACGCGGAGGCCGTGCCGGCGCAGGGCCTCGGCGATCGCCGGCGGCACGAGGTACGCCCGCGGCCGATCCACCACGGTGGTCCCGACGAACCGCGCGTGGTGCGGGATCCGCAGGGTGACAGGCTCGCCGTCGAACGTCCGCGGGCTGCGCGTCAGGATGTCGATCGGGGCCCCGGTCGGCTCGAGGCGGTACCGGACCGCGACGCGCTCCGGCGGCCGAGCGCTCGCGGCCACGACCTCGCGGACCGCGTCGGCGTGGGCGGCGACCCAGGAGAGGGCCTCGATCTGCCACGCCGAGGCGGTCTGGACGCGCTCCTCGAACGGGAGATAGCTGTAGCACTCGAGGAGCAGGTCGAGCCGCCCCGTGAGCCCGCGGTAGTTCGAGCCGAACCGCGGGTGGTGCGGGTAGGTCATCCAGCCGAGGCCGACGGGCGAGGCCGGGTCGACCTCGCCGTCGGCGTCGAGCACCCGCTCGTCCTCGACGAAGTTGCCGTACCAGCCGCTCTCGAAGCCGCGCCGCCGGACCGCGGCGATCACGTCGGGGACCAGGCAATCGCGCACCATCGCGATCGGCTCGGGGCGGCCGGACTCGATGGTGTGCGGCACATCGACCGTCATGTGGAACCGGTGCACCGACCCGTTGGTCGCGTGGTTGTCGATCGTGAGATCGGGCGCCCAGGGGATGCACACGCGCTGCTGGAGCAGGCGCATCTCGGGCGCGGCCTGGCGGAGGTAGTCGCGGTTCAGGTTGATGCCCTGGCTCTGGGTGCGGGTGCCCACGACGGGACCTGGCTGGCCGGTGAGCTTCTTGAGGTCGAGGCGGCGGTTCCGCGGGTCGAGCGCGTCGTTGCCATCCGCGTTGAACAGCGGAACGACGAGGAGCACGAGGGCGTCGAGCCAGTCCGGGTGGCGGCCGTCGAGCAGATCGCGGACGAGCGCGAGGCTGGCCTCCTTGCCCTCGACCTCGCCGGGATGGATCCCGTCGAGCATCAGCACCACGGGGCGCCCGGCGCGGCGAGCGTCGTCCGGGGATCGCACGCCGTCCCTGGACAGCACGAGCAGCGGCAGCTCCCTCCCGCCCGGGCTGGTCCCGAAGGTGGTCACGTGCAGGCGGGGGTCGTTGCGGCCTTCGAGCGCGCGGACGAACCGCATCACGTCGGCGTGCAGGGAGGTCTCCCGGAATCCGGTGGCTTCGGCGCGGGTGAGCAGCATGGGCCCGATCTCTACCCCGCCGCCCGCAGGAGGGGGCAGCGATCGACGACGACGGCGCGACGACGGCCGACGACGACGGCGCGACGACGGCGCGCCCGCCGGAAGAGCCCGCACGTGTGGTGGTGTGGCGGGTGTGGTGGACGAAGCGACGGAGTCCTCGTCCAGGCTGGTCAGATCGACAGGACAGGATGCGACCCGAAAGCGTGGAAGGCTCGGCAGGCGCGTCAGAGACGCATGTCTTCCCTTCTCCACGGTCACGGGCGTCACGGGCGCGGGCGGTCCGCACGCGGCACACGCGGTGTCAAAACGCTCAAAGAACGGATTGTCATTTTGGCAGGATGAGCCATTGTACAGGTGGCGGAAGTGTCAGCTTTGGCAGAGCGGCGCAAGAAGCCCCTCGATCCATGCGCTGGTTCCAGCGGATGGCTGCTGGCACGACGCTCGCATTCGCAGGAGTCGTCACAGGGACGCTGGCAGCGAGCGGGCGCTCGCGAACGAGGCAGGTAGCACGATGTTGAAGATCCTCCGGAAGTTGAATGAAGGGAGCCTCCTCCAGCGCACAATGATGCATATCGCGGTGCTCGTCGCTGGATCTGCGAGCGTCGTCGCGCTGACCAGCGTGCTGCTCGTGTCGACCGCGAGGACCGTGCTGCCGCGGCACGACGCGACCGAGGGCGGCGCCGACAAGGCAGATGAGGAGCAGAGCGCGGACTCGGATGCTGATCCGAGCTCGTCGGAGGCGGCGGCGAGCCCCGCCGGCGCGAGGGGCGCGCCGAAGGCGCTGGCGCAGGCGCGCATGGCGAGTCGACGCGAGAGCGCGGTCGCGCGGTGATCACCACATCACCTCATCACGGCATCTCCCTCGCGCGGACGCGCGGCGGTCGTCGCCTCGCCGCGAGGGCGTGAGCGCCGGCCAAGGGAACGCCGCGCCAGGACACCTGCGGCTGGATCCGCTCGGCGCGCACGTGGTAGCACCTCTGCCGATGACCCAGCCTCCGAGCCCCCTCGCCACCCCTGTCGCGTGGAACATCGTCGCCGACGACTACGCGGCCGACATCGTCCCTCACTTCGAGAAGTATGCCGCCGACGCGCTCCGGCTCGCCGGCGTCGTCCCGGGCGCCCGCGTGCTCGACGTGGCCGCCGGGCCAGGCACCCTGTCCCTCCTCGCCGCCCGGGAGGCGCGCGTGACCGCGCTCGATTTCGCCCCCGCGATGGTCGAGCAGCTGCGCGAGCGCGCCGCGCGCGCGGGGCTCGCGGTGGACGCCCGCGTCGGCGACGGCATGGCGCTGCCCTTCGAGGACGGCTCCTTCGATGCCGCCTTCTCGATGTTCGGGCTGATGTTCTTCCCCGACCGCGACCGCGGCTTCCGCGAGCTCCTCCGGGTGCTGCGCCCCGGCGGCCGCGCCGTCGTCGGGAGCTGGGCGCCGATGGACAGGACACCCATTCTCGGAGAGCTCTTCTCGGCCATCCGCGCCGAGCTGCCCGGCCTGCCTTTCGGCGAGGGCAAGGCGCCGCTCGGGGATCCAGACGAGTTCCGCGCCGAGATGGAGGCGGCGGGCTTTCGAGACGTGTCGGTGCGAGAGGTCGAGCACGCCATGGAGGCGCCCTCGACCGAGCTGCTCTGGGGCTCGATGCGCCGGAGCAACGCGCCGCTCGTGCTCCTGCGGGAAAAGCTCGGGGAGGCCCGCTGGGGGGAGCTCGGCGAGGCGATCCTGGGCAGGCTGCAAGCGCGGTTCGGCGACGGTCCTCAGCAGCTCTCGATGACCGCCCTCCTGGGCGCCGGCTCGCGCTAGCGCCATCGCATCGCCACGCCCCGAACGGCGCGGCGCGTGGGCCCGGCGAGGGCCCACGACGATCGCTCCTCGCTGCGCCAGCGCGGCCGCACCGGCTACGGAGCGACGCGGAGCGTCCGCGACGCCACGAGCGCCCGGCAGAGGGCGATCCGGTCGTCCAGGTCGAGCCCGGGCAGCTCGCGCACGTAGAAGATGCCGTGCCGGGCGATGAAGCGCAGCGCGGCCTCGCCCCATGCGTCGACGCGCACGAGCACCGCGTCGCCCTGGACGAGCTCCGCCTTGCCGTCGCTCAGCCGGACCGACACCTCGCGATCGCGGATCACGCGGCGCGGGCCGCAGACGGACGACGCGTCGCTCCACAGCTCGGGCGGCGGCTCGCCGTACAGGGCGCTGTACGCGTCCGCGAACTCGTCCCACGTCGCCTCGCGGCAGGCGTGCGTGACGGGCGCATTGCTCGGCGCGTGGTGCAGGAAGCGCCCGAAGAAGCGCCGACAGAAGTCGGCATATTCGATTGTAAAGAGAGCAAACTGGTGCCAGGCCTCGTCGACGCGCAGCGAGAACATCGGGTAAGCCCGGGATCGGTCGGAGTCGACGAGCCAGAGATAGCGCACGAGCTCCCGGAACAGCGCTTCTGCCTCGCGCTCGGTGGCCACGGTCTTGTTCATGAGCAGCTTGCTGATGACGAACGGCGCCCGGTAGGCAAAGAGTTCAGGCCGCCTGCGCGCGCTCGGCGTCACGACGTCTGTTTGCGTGGGCTGCGTGGGCTGCGTGGGCTGCGTGGGCTGCGTGGGCTGCGTGGGCTGCGTGGGCTGCGTGGGCCGCGTGGGCTGCGTGGATTGCATGGCTCAGTTCTCCTGGGCTTCGAAGGGCTGAAAGGTCCCCCAGTCGACGAGGGCGCGGGCGAGCGCGAGCTGCTCCGCCTCCGCGAGGCCGGGGATGTCGCTGGGGCGGAGCTCCCGGGCGGCCGACACCGCGCGGAGGGCGGGCCCGGCCCACGCGTCGACGCGGAGAAGGACCTGGGCGCGCCCGCCGGAGTGGGCGACGAGCTCGGCGCGGCCCGCGCGGGGCGCCACGTCGAGATCCACGCCCGGCCAGCGGCGCGAGAGGACGGCGTGCGCGCCGAGGGCCTCGGTCCGGCCGAGCGCCCGGGCGGCGCGCCGCCGGGTCCCCGCGTCGCCGCGGGCGTGGAGGCGCGCGAGGAGCGCGGCCGCCTGCGGGCCCCGCCGCTCGAGGGCGTCGATCTGCGCCCGGCGCACGCACTCCCGCTCGTGCGCGAGGAGCGCCGCCGAGAGCGCGTCCTCCGGCTCCGCTCGGGGTGCCGCGGGGGTCAGGCCCTCGATGGGGCCCACCTGCGCCTCGATGACAGGACCGTCGTGAGGGCCGAACAGGTGCAGCGAGATGGACCAGCTCCCCGTCGGGTTCCGCGGATCGTGGATGCACGGCCCGTAGATGTGGCCGACCCGCCCGGCCTCCGCGGAGAACAGCCGCTTCGGCACGAGCCGCCGCGCGCGGGCCGTCGCGTCCCAGTCGAAGGTCGCGACGTCGAGCGTGTTGTGGACGACCGCCGTGACCGTCCAGTCCGAGTGCTCGTGGGCGCCGGCCGCGCGCCCGGGCCGCCAGTACGCGAACGCGAGGCGCACGCCGAGCTCGGGGATGACGTGGAACGGCGCGAGATCCGGCGCGCCGTCGCGACGCTCGATCTCGAGCGCGAAGAGGTCGAGCAGGAGCTCGTCGTCCGAGAGCCCGGCGCGGACCGCGCCCTCGACCGCGCGCACATCATCGCGCGCCGGATGGCCGCGGTCTTCTGGGCCCGGGAAATCGAGCCGCCCGAAGAGGGCGGTGAGCTCGGCGAGCCTCATGGCGCGACCCGGAGGAAGTCGCCCTTCACGAGCGGACGGCAGAGCGCCACGCGCTCGCCGTCCTCGAGGCCGGGGAGCTCGCGGACATAGAAGTGATCGCAGTCGACGATGAACTGCAGCGCGTCCTTCGCCCACGCGTCGATGCGCAGGAGCACGCGCGGCGGCTCCAGCGACCACACGAGATCTGCCTTCCCCTCCTCTACCCGAACGAAGATGGGCCGGCCGAACGTGACGCGGATGAGCCGCGTGTCGGGCGTCACGGCGAGCTCGTCGCTCCACGCCGCGGAGACGGGCCCGAAGAGCGCCTCGTACTCGGCGCGAAACTCGGCGCGGGTCATCTCGGGGCGCGATCCGGGGCCGCGAGGAGCCGTGTTGGCGGTGTGGTGGACGAACTCGCCGAAGAAGCGGTGCCCGAAGGCCGCATACTCCTCGGTGAAGAGGACGAACTGGTGCCAGACCTCGTCGATCCTCCGGGAGAACATGGGGACTTGCCGGGTCCGGTTCGCCTCGCAGAGGAAGAGGTATTTCTTTACCTCGTCGAGGAGCCGCGCCGCCTCCTCGCAGGAATGGACCACCCGGTCCTTGACGAGCTTCTCTTCGAGCCACGGCGCGCGGAAGGAGAGCAGTTCGGGGATGATTGACGTGTCCATCACCGTGCGCTCGTTGCGAGCTTCATGCCGAGCGGCGCTCGCCCGCTTCGGAGACGGGCCCATCTCGACGTTTTCGGTGCTCGGCGCACCGGCGTGCGCCTGCGCGCCGAAAACGCCGATCTGAGCCCGTCTCCTGTGCGGGCGAGCGCCGCTCGGGGACCCCACCGCGTGCACCGGAGCTGGCCCGATCGGGAAGGGCGATGCCAGACCGATTTCCCCAACTGGGAAAGGGGTTGCTCAAGCGCGGGCGATACCGCGCCAAAGCGGCCGATATCGCGGCAAAACGGCGTGGCACGGCGACTGCAATAGCCCTCCTCGCGGGACGTCGAGTCCCCGGATGGAAATAACCAACCCACTACGGAGCAATCGCCATGAACGAGCAGATCAAGGTCGAGGTCGAGGTCGAGTCGAAGCAGGAGACCGTCGAGGAGCGCCCTGCGCGCCTGACGGTGGAGGTCCCCACGGAGCTCCAGGCGGGCCTTGCCCCGCAGGTTTGCACCTGCCCGCCCGGCTGTTGCGGCTGCTGAGCCGACCTCGAGGCGCGGGGGACCGCGGCCCGCGGCGACCGGCTCCTCGAACCTGACGACACGACCGCGGAGGCCCGCGCTGCGACGAGCAGCGTCGGGCCTTTCGCGTTCAAGGCGCGCGACGCGCCGGCGAGGCCGGCCGTTCGCGCCGGACGCTCACAGATCGAAGCGACCCGACGCCTCGGGCTGATAGACGATGCGCTCGATCCGGAGCCGCCGGGTGCGGCTCGGCGTGGGCCACTCCACCTCGTCTGCCTCTCGACAGCCGAGCAGCGCGAGCCCCATCGGCGCGAGCACCGAGATGCGGCCGCTCTTCACGTCGGCGATCCCGGGAAACACCACGGTCACGCAGAGCCGCTCCTCTGTGTCGAGATCGAGGAGCTCGACCCTGGAGTTCATGGTGACCACGTTCGGCGGGATATCCGCTGGCTTCACGACGTCGGCGCGCTCGATCTCGATCTCGAGCGCCTCCAGGTTCGGGGAGTCGCCCCCGGGCCGCGCGCGCAGCGCCTCGAGCAGGCGCGCGAGGCGATCGCGGTCAAATTCGGTGAGGACGATGGGGTTCGAGTGAGGTGCCATGAGCTGAGATCTCCTTGTGTCGTCGGTGCGATCCGGGCTCGGCCGAAGGTCCGCGCCGGCGAGCTGGACGGCGTGAGTGCTCGCCCAGGTCGCCCGCTCGGGCGCCCTCGATGCCAGGCCCGCTTCCTTCCGGGAGCGGCCAGCGAAAAACGCCGGGAGGCCGCTCCCCTACGAGCGTGCGGGCGACCTCCGGCAGAGGAGCCGGGATCGCAGGGGGATGAGCGCGCTACGCGCGCCGCGGCAAGGCCACGAACGCGACGCGACGGGGTGCAGGCACACGCTCATTCCATGGGCATGGTAACACGACGGTCCCCCCCAGGGCCATGACAAGGGGCGGCGCGTCCGGGAAGCGGTCCTCATTTGCCGTTGTCGTCCGCCCGACCTTTCATCACTCCCAGGCGGGTCCCCCTCTCCCGCCGATTCATCGCAGAGCCCGCTGCTTCCGGCGATCGCTCGTCATCGACCGGTGCGTCTGGCGGCACTGTTCCGCGGGGACGAACCGTCACAATCCGTCGGATTCTCCGGGATTTTGGGAGAGCCTCGTGCCGAGCTCCCCACCTCGCTGCTCGCGCTCGATTCCTCCGCGAAACAGTCGGTCGCCAATCGTATTCGCGCCGTTCAGGAGCGGTACGCCGAAGTTCGGCGTTCCGTCTGCATTCCACTCGAGCCGCTGGACGCGCGTGTGCCGGTTCGGGTCGTAGAGCGGGTCCCCCGTGATCTTCTCGTAGTTCCGCGCGTGGTACACGAGCACGTCGATCGATCCATCCGCCGAGGTCGTGAACGAGTTGTGGCCCGGGCCATACAGCCCGTTTGCGCTGACGAACACTGGATTCTCGTTCTTCGTCCATGAGCTGGCGCTCAGCAGGTCGTCCGTCGCGCTCGCCGTGAGCAGGCCGAGGCAGTAGCGATCGTCCGTCGCGCTCGCTGAGTAGCTGATGAAGATCCGCCCATTCCGCTCGAGCACGGCAGCACCTTCGTTGACCGCGAACCCCGCCGTCTCCCAGGCGTGCTCGGGTCTGGCGATCCGCACGCTGGGCCTGGCCAGCGTCCACGGGTTCATCATGGCCGCGATGAACAAGCTGCTGTTGTCGCCCTCGACGCTGGGGTCCTCCTGCGCCCACACGAGATAGCGCTTGCCGTCGTGCTCGAACGTCGTCGCGTCGAGCGCGAACGTGTCCGAGTCCGTCACGATCTGCCCTCGCTCGATCCACGTGCCATCCATCGGGTTGGCCGATGAGTTCTCGAGCACATACATGCGAATGGCCCAGATGTTGGTCGAGCTTCCGGCGGCGAAATAGATGTACCACTTGCCGTCGATGAAATGTAGCTCGGGCGCCCAGATGTGCGCCGCCATCGGGCCGGTCGCGTGCTTCGTCCAGACGACCTTCGGGGTCGCGCTGGCCAGGCCTCGTATCGTGGTCGCGCGCCCGATCTCGATGCGATCGTACGTCGGCACGCTCGCGGTGAAGTAGTAGTACCCGTCCGTGTGCCGCTTGATGTGGGGATCGGCGCGCTGCGAGATCAAATAGCCGAGCGGCTCGAGCGCGAACGACGCCTCCGAGTTCTTGACCGCCGTGCCGTCGAGCACGTGCGCATAGATCTGGTAGTTCAGGCGCCGGAGATAACGTGTCGGATCTGAGTACCACTGCAGCGAGACCATCGTCGGATCCCCGTTCAGCGCGGGCACGATCCGGAACGTGGCGTCGCTCCGGAACGTGGTGGTATCCGTGAACACGTCGATCCACAGAAGGTGACTCCTCTCTTCGGGTGGAGTCTGCCAGAGCCCGCTAGCCCGGTTGGCCGTCTCGCTCTGCAGCGGGTACCGGGTCGAATTCATCCTGTCGACGTGCAGGTAGCGACCGCCGAGACCCACAGGCTCGAACGACACCAGCGTCGGATCATCCGGGTTCGCCAGGCCGGGCACCACTCTCCACTGGAAGTCGGCAGGAAGCTGGCTGTTTGCCCTATCGTCGAGGTGGGTGATCATCGCGTGATAATAGGAGTGCGCGACGTAGAGCGGCGCGTCCTCCTTGTGCGTCGTGCGAATCTGGTACCCCCCTCCGACGTCGTCGTCGAGATTGGATAGCTCGAGAACAGCGGGTGCGGCGAGGGCCGCATACTCGGGGTCCTCGCTGGCCGGTGAGCCGAAGACGACACGTACGGGCTGAGCTCCGTCGGCCTGCCAGTCATCGACGCTGCTCAAGGTAACGGTCTGCGCCGTGTTCCAGTTCGCCTCCGTGAACGTCAGGTCCGCATGGCTCAGCGTCGCCTCGGTCGCGTCGCTGACGCTGAGGGCGATCGTCACGGGCGCGCTCGGCTGCGACGCGAGGAGCACGGTGAACGTCACGGGAGCGCCGCGCTCGGCGAGGGTCCCCGACGGGTCGCTGACGACGATCCCCGCCGTCCCTGGACCGTCGTCGTCCGTGTTCGTGATGTCAGCGGACTCCGCGACGAGGCCGTCGCAGGCTGGGTCTGCAGAGACCGAGGGCCCGAAGCGGACGCGGAAGATCTGATCCCCGTCGCTGTCCGCGTCGTCCACGCCCGTGACCGTGATCTCTCGAGGGACGCTCCAATCCTCCACCGTGAAGGAGATGGTCGCCGGTGAGACGGAGCCTTCGGTCGCATCCGAGCTCGAGACCGGCACCATGACAGGCCCGCTCGGCGCGCCGTCGAGCGCCACGCTCACGGTCACCCGCCCGCCGGACTCCGAGGTGCTGAGCGCCGTGACCGCCGGCATGATCCGCAATGAATTGGTCGACGCGTCCGGCGCATCGGTCGAGGGCCCATCCGAGCACCCGACCACCACGAGCAGCGCGGCGAAGGCGCCAGCTGCCGCCGTGAGCGCGACGCGTGGCGCAGAGAGGGAAGTGCGCTCTGGATGGGAAGAACTCGGTGCGCGCATGATGAGGGAACCTCTACCCATCAGTGGGTCCGGTAGGATGTTCAGTAGTGGGCGATGATCGCGTCGAGCTCCGCCTGCGTGACCCGGACCGCGTTCGCGTGGCGCACGCCGGACGGAAAGCGGTACTGCCCGCTCGGGAGCTCCGTCCAAGAGCCCGGATCCGTGTCGAGATCCGTCGTGCTCCAGCACCCGAACACACCGCCGTTCAGGTAGTAGTCGGCGAAGAGGTACCATCGACTCTCCCGCGGATCCTTGATGACGAACGGTCCCTCGGTCGCTCGTCTCCTGCTCTGGGTCGACCCGCGCGTGATGTAGTCCGGACTCCATCGCGTGAACGTCGCCGGATCGAGCGCGAGCGTCGAGGAGCGCGCGATCTGGATGTCCTTGCCCGATCCGGTGAGCGCGCTCCCGCTGCTGTCCGTCTCGTCCTTGAAGAAGAGGTAGTTGCGGTCATTCCATTGCGTGATCGTCGCGTCGATGACGCTGTAGCCCGGATCGAAGAGCACGTCGGGCGTCGGGTTGACGATGGTGACGAAGTCCTCGGTGTAGCTGACGTAGATGCGGTTCGCGCCCGTGGTGTCGTTCCCCGACCAGATGATCGCATAGAGCTCGCGATCGGGATCGTAGTAAGCCTCCGGGGCCCAGGCGTGCATCGGGGTGGCGCTGGGGCCCGAGAGGTTCGTGAGCGTGATCAACCGGGGATTCGTGAAGGTGATGAGATCGGTCGAGTCGGCCACGAAGATCTTGGAGCTCGGATGGTTCCAGTAGTTCGAGTCGTTTTCCGAGAGCGTCCAGTCCGTGGCGATATAGACATACGTTCCATCGTTCTTGCGGAACAGGAACGGATCTCGGATGTGATTCGTGCCCATCCCGGTGAGCTGGTACGCAGGCTGTCCATTGGCGAGGGCCGACCAGTGAAGCCCGTCGGTGCTGTAGGCGAGATGCAGCGAATCGCTCGCCACGTCCTGATTCGGCCCGAAGTAGCTCATCACCCAGGCACCCGGGGAGCAGCTGGTTGCATTCATCGTGGCCGTGTGCTCGCCGTTCGTACACTTGAGGCAGCTGCGGTCCGTGGTGCTGCTCCCCTCCGCGCCGACGAGCTCCCCTGGCACGCAGTCGGTCCACGCGACGCATGTCGTCGTGGGATCGGCGTCGTCGTCCCAGGTGCCGTCCGCGCAATCGACAGGCGCGGCGGTCTTGCCTGCGCAGTACGTGCCCGGCGAGCAGCCGTCACACTGCGCGGGCGTGGTGCTCGTCCCAGGCGCGGTCTGCCTCGTCCCAGGCGCGCAGGGCGTGTGCATCCTGCAGCTCGGCGCGTTCATCGTGTCGCTGAAGGTGTCCTCCGGGCACGCCGTGCACCGCCGGTCCGCCGTAGGCGAGCCCTCGGCGCTCGCGAAGGTGCCTGCGGAGCAGCCTGTCCATGCGACGCAGCTCGTCGCGCTGTCGCCGTCGTGATCCCAGGTGCCCTCGGAGCACGCGGGGGGCTCGGCATCGTGCCCTGCGTCTCCGCCGGTCGTCGTCACCGGGTCGCTGCACCCGGAAGTCCATAAGAGCGCCACCAGGAATCGTGCTCTCGATCTGCTTCCCAAACGTGCCATCTCGCTCCTCGGTTTCGCGCCTAGTTGCTGCGCCGATGGACGCCGACGCCCACCCGGTCCGATGTGCGTGGGGCACCTTTGTCCGCGATGACCGAGCGGAGCCGTGCCGGGATCGATCCCGAGGACGGGCGCCCTGCGCGCACGACGGCCTGTTCTGGACAAAGCGAAAGGGTGGTTCTCGAGCGACTGTGAGCGCTCACATCGGCGACGTCAACCGAAATGGCCCGACGACGAGCTCACGGCCGCCGTTCCCGTGGAGCCCATCCGCCTCGACGCAGGTCCGAGGACCGCTCCTCGTGACGCCGCGCTCCAGAGGCGCCCCGCCCGCCCCCCTCGGGCTGGACGACACCGCGGGCCGGTCGATTGGAATTGACGTTGCTCATGTGAGCGTTCACAATCGACCCGATCGGTATCCTTTTGCTTCGCCATGGATGGGTCGTCGTGAACACGGAGACCTTCGTCATCCGATCGATCTCGGCGCCGCCTCCGTCCGGAGGGTCCGCTTCGCCATCCTCAGCAAGAGGAAGGCGGATCGCGTTAAGGAACCTTCTGTCACCTGAGGTGAGCGTGGCGATTCGCCATCGACATCGCCGGCGTCATGTCGTCGCAGCCTTGCTTGGTTCGACAGAGCCAGTTCACACACAGGAGAGAACTCCATCATGAGCCGAAATTGGACTGCCTGGGGCGCCTTGCTGGCAGCCATGCTGGGGTCGGTACCCTCCGCGGGAGCGGCGACGTTGCGTCAGGTCAACGACTGGGGGGAGAGCGGTCTGCCTCGTGACGTGAGCATGTACGTCTATGTCCCGGACCACGTGGCGCCGAATCCTCCGATTCTGACGCTGGTGCACTACTGCGGCGGGACCGCCAGTACAGTGTTTGGTCAGGCGCGGGGCGGGGGCATCGTCGACGCGGCGGACGACCATGGCTTCATCATGGTCGTCCCCAGCAGCGGAAGATGCTGGGACGTCGTGTCGGACAAGACGCGCACGCGCGAAGGCGGTGGCGACAGTCACGCCATCAGGCAGATGGTGAAGTACGCGCTCGACACGTACGGAGGCAACGCGGATCGCGTCTATGCGACGGGAGATTCGTCCGGCGGCATGATGACCGAGCTCCTGCTTGCCCTCTACCCGGACGTCTTCAAAGCAGGCGCCGCGTTGGCGGGCATGCCGGCCGGGTGCCGCGCAGCCAACGAATCAGGCAACAACGGCGGATACAGCGGAGCGTGCGCGGGCGGCTCGGTGACCCACACAGCGCAAGAATGGGGCGACATCGCCCGTACGCTGGCCCCGGGGTATGCGGGACATCGCCCGCGGCTGCAGCTTTTCCACGGCGACGCGGACACCATCATCAGGTACCCGAACCACACGGAGGCCATCAAGCAATGGACCAACGTTCTGGGCGTGGGCGCGAGCCCGACGTCGACCGATACGGGAGTTCGGCTCGGCAACCACGATGCGACGCGGCAGCGCTGGGAGAACGAGTGCGGCTACGTGGTCCTCGACGCGTTCACCTCGATTGGCGGCGATCACGGCCCATCCGACGCGTTATTCCTCGCTGAGTACGTCATCCCCTTTCTGGGTCTCGACAAGACCGGGCCGGTCGATCCCGAGATAGAGCAGTGCAGCGGTGGGGCGGGCGGAAGCGGCGGCGCAGGCGGAACCGGTGGAGATGGTGCGGGTGGTGGACAGGGGCAGGGCGGCATGAGCGGCGGGACCGCTGGGAGCACGGGGTCGAGCGGCACCGCAGGCGGAAGCGGCACCGCAGGCGGAAGTGCCACCGCAGGCGGAAGCGGCACCGCAGTCGGAAGCGGCGGGAGCAGTGGAACGGGTGGAGCCGTCACGGGTGGTGGCCCGGCCGGTAGCGCTGATTCTGGATCGTGCGCGGTCGGCAGGGCCGATTCGGGGGAGTCTGTCGGGACTTCCCTGGTTGCTCTGGCAATTGCACTTTCGACCTTGATCCGTCGTCGTCGGGGGACGGCGGTGGGGTCCACCTGAACCGGGATTACCGAGGGGAGATCCGCGAACGGCCCGCGCCGATCACCGCGGGCGACGCGGCAGCACTCACGCTGGCGACGACACCCCCATGTCGAGGCCGTACTCCGCTCCCTCACGCTCACGGGTGCGCAATGACGATCAGCGCCGGCGCCCGCTCCAGCACGGCGCCAACGCACTCGCGGGCCGTCAACGGATCCAGCGCGCCAAAGCTCTCGTCGAGGATCACGGCGTCCGAGCGCTGGAGCAGCGCGCGCGCCAGGAACAGCCGGCTCCGCTCGCCGTGCGAGAGCTGCCACCCCGTCTCGCCCACGACCTGATCGAGCCCCGAGGGCATCCTGTCCAGCAGCGGCCCGAGGCCCAGCTTGCGGCAGACGACCTCCGCCTCCCGCCGGTCCTCGGGCGACGCGGGCCACGCGCGGCCCATCAGCAGGTTGAACGCGAGCGTCCCGGAGAGCACGTGGTTGTCGTGGAACTGCGGCGCGCTCGCGACGCGGCTGCGCCACGCGGCCCCGCCCAGCGTCCGCCGGTCGAGGCCGCGCAGCAGCACGAGCCCCGACGACGGCGCGTGAAGGCCGCTGAGCACGGCCGCGAGCGTCGACTTGCCGCCGCCGGAGCGCCCCTCGAGCAGCAGCCGGTCGCCCTTCGAGAGCACCAGGTCGCAGCCGCGGAGGACCGGCTCGCCGCGCTCCCCGTCGTAGCGGAACGAGACGCCCCGCGCCTCGATCACGACGTCCGACGTCGCGGCGCGCCCGAGCACGGCCTGCGGGATCCCGGCGGGCTCGCGGCCCTCGGCCGCCGTGAAGAGACGGGCGATCGAACGCCACGAGACGGCGGCGGAGAGGAGCGCGCCGAGGCTCGTCGCCAGCGTCGCGAACGCGGCCTGCGCCTGGAGGATGCCGCCGGTCGCGACGACCAGCGGGCCCGCGCCCACCCCGCCCAGGACCGCGGGGACCAGGCCGAGCAGCCCGAGCGCGAGCCACCCGCGCGCCGGCAGCGACGCGAGGAGATCACCCACGCCATCCATCCCCCGCGCGGCGCGGTGATAGCGCTCCAGCGCCGCGTCCTCCTCCAGGTGGTGGAGGTGCGAGGCCTGCTGGGCGACGCGCGTCCGGTGCCCGACGACGTGCTCGACGAAGCCGCTCGTGATCGCGAACCGCTCGCCCGTCCACGCCGCCCGCTCCCGGGCGAAGCGGCGCCCGAGCAGCGCCACGGCGAGCGTCCACCCGAGGAGCAGCGCGACGTGGAGGCCGCCGCCGGCGCCGGCGGCGAGGACCGCCGCGGCGCTCGCGAGCTGCACGAGCGCGACGATCGCCCCGAGCGCGCCGCCGAGCCCGGCCGTCTCGACCGCCTCGGACTCGGAGACCATGGCCAGCAGCTCGCCCGAGCCGCGCGCCCGGATCGCGGCAGGATCCAGGCGGAGCGCGCCGCACAGCAGGCGCTGCTTGAGGAGCGCGGCGACGTCGATCGTGAGCATGCCCCCCGTGAACGAGGCGAACAGCTGCACGAAGAGCGCCGAGAGCGACAGGAGCACCCACGCGAACAGCCACCCCGGCTGCACGTCGCCCTCGAGCGCGCCCGCGCCGATCAGCCACCAGGCGAAGACGCCGAGCGCGATCTGCGAGGCAGCGGCCGCGAGGAAGATCGCGCCCCGGCGGAGCACCCCGCGCCTCGAGAGCAGGCGCCGGAAGCTCGACCCAGGATCGGGGCGGAGCAGCCACACGCCGTCGATGGGGCGATCCGCGACGAGCTGGGCGAGCAGCTCGTCGCGCGCCCGCGCGGCGCGCCGCGGCGGGACCTGCGCCGCGGCCAGCCACTTGTCGACGTGCGACGCGGGGCGGTCCTCGAGGTGGGCGGTGAGCGCCCGGCGCACGGTCTCCAGCGGGATCCGCGCCGGCGTGAGCGCCGGCGTCAGCACCGAGAGCCCCCGCCGGCCGACGGACATCACCGCGAGGTAGCCCTGCTCGACGCGGACGATCGAGGGGCCGAGGGACGCGAGCGCGCCCCCGAGCTCGGCGAAGCTGCACTGGATGGCCTCCGCCTCGACGCCCATGCAGCCCGCGTACGCCTCGATCCACGCGGTGGGGTCGCCCTCCGGCGGCGCGCCGGGCGACGGGACCGCGCCGGTCGCGAGCCCGCACGCGGCCGTGAGCGCGCTCATCGCGTGGGCGAGCGCGGACGGCTGCCAGACGAGCCCGCCCAACGTCGCCGCCTGTCCGGCCTCGCCCGCCTTCACGCCGCCCCCTGGATGAGCCGGCCGCCCTCCATCGTCGCGCTCCTGAAGCGCTCCTTCGACCAGACCTCGTCGCGCGCCCGCGCGTCCGCCTCGGCGAGCGCGCGGTAGCGGCTCCGCGGGTCGTCCATGAGCTCTCGCGGCGCGCCGTCCTCGACGACCCTGCCCCCCTCGACGACCAGCACGCGATCGAAGCCGAGCGTGTCCATGACGTCGTGGCTGACGAGGACGAGCGTCGAGCGCCCCCAGTGCTCCCGCGCGCGCGCGAGCAGCTCCCGGCGCCGCTCGCGCTCGAGGCCGCGGAAAGGCTCGTCGAGGAGCACGAGGCGCGCGTCGCCCTTCATGAGCGCCCGCGCGAGGCGGACGCGCTGCCCCTGCCCGCCCGACAGGCGCGCGCCCCCCTCGCCGATCGCCGCCTGCAAGCCGTCGGGAAGGCTCTCCAGGACGCCTGTGAGCTCGGCCTGGCTCATGGACAGGGGCACGCGCGCGAGGGCGTCGCCGGCGTGGCCGAAGGTGATGTTCTCGAGGAGTGTGCGGTTCCAGAGCTGGATCGCCGGGTCCACCCACGCGGTCGCGCGGCGGAGGCGCGGGGCCGCCGCGTCGTCGAAGGGGCGCCCGTCGACGAGGACCTCCCCCCCGGACGCCCGCAGCCACCCGAGGAGCAGCGAGAGCAGCGACGATTTTCCCGCGCCCGACGCCCCCACGATCGCGACGTGCGCCCCCGCCGGGACGCTCAGCGAGACGTCGGACAGGAGCGTGTGCCCGCCGGCCTTCACGCTGACGCCCCGGAGGTCGATCGACGCGGAGCACGCGGCGCCCTGCGCGGCGCGCGCTGCGTCGACAACGTCTTCGGCGGGCGCGCGGGGCAGGTCCATCTCCGGCGCCGCGAGCGGCGCGAAGAGGCGCACGGAGGCGTTGCGCACGTTCTTCCAGCCGAGCAGCGCCGCGACGAGCTCCTGCGCCGCCGCGGGGAGGCGCAGCGACCAGAACACGAGCAGGAGCAGCGCCGCGGCCGGGCCGCCGGAGGCGACGTAGCCGCCGACGATCGCGACCGCCACGGCCGTGCTCGCGATCCCCTGGGCGGCCTGCATGGCGGTGGACTGCGCGTGCACGAGCCGGCCAGTCCGCGCCCACTCGACGAGCAGCGCCTCGTGCTCGCGCCGCACCGCACGCTCCGCGCCGTGGACGCGGATGGGCACGACGCCGAGCAGGGCGTCGAGGTAGAACCGCTCGAGCGACGCCGCGTGCGTGCGCAGGCGCATGAGGCTCTCCACGAGCGGCCGCCGCGCGAGGTACGGGGCGGCGAGCGCGACCGCCGCGGCCACCAGCGACAACCACGCGCCGCCCGGGTAGAGCCAGACGACGCCGAGGAGCGTCGCCGCGAACGACAGCGCCGCGCGCGCGATGCGGGCGAAGAGCGCCGGGGCCTCGCGCATCAGGTGCATCGCGTGGCCCCGCGCGGTCATGTCCGAGGTCGGCCGGCTGCGCAGGTAGCGATCCTCGAGGCGCGGCAGCTTCTCCAGGAACGCCGCCCGGAAGCGCACCTCGAGGGCGCGCCCGAGGCGCGACACGGCGTGGGCCACGAAGATCTCGAGCGCCAGGCCCCCGGCGGCGAACGCGACGAGGGCGAGGAGCCCGAGCGCGCGCTGGTACGCGACGGTGACGCTCTTCACCGCGTCGAACAGCCCGCGGAGGACGACAACGTCGATCGCCGCGATGGCGGCGCTCGCCGCGAGCGCCACCCCGACGAGCGCGAGCGCCCCGCCCGCGTCGGCGCGCAGCATCCAGAAGAACAGGCGCGAGGGGGATGGCGTCGGCAGCTCGAGCTCCCGGCGAACGGACGCCGGCAGCGCCGCCGTCGCGGTCGCGCGCGGCGCGGGCCGGCCCGGCGCAACCCCGCGCGCGGCCTCGGCCGCGGCGCTCCCGCGGTAGCTCGGCGGCGGCGCCGCGCCGGGGGGCGCA
Source organism: Sorangium sp. So ce693 (assembly GCF_051521375.1). Classification (NCBI taxonomy): domain Bacteria; kingdom Pseudomonadati; phylum Myxococcota; order Polyangiales; family Polyangiaceae; genus Sorangium; species Sorangium sp. So ce693. The sequence continues at coordinate 4,069,690 of NZ_CP150347.1, read as the reverse complement.
GGCGCGCGCGCCGCCGCGCCGGCCTCGCCCGCCCCGCGCCGACGCGGGCCGACGTGGACGATGACCGCGCCATGCACGAGCAGCTTCCCGGGCGCCTTGCCCTCCGTGGCCCAGAAGAACCCCTTCGGGATGGCGCCCGCCTCCCCGGCGAGGGCGCGCTCGAAGACGCCGTGGAGCACGCGCTGCGCCTCGCCCCCGCGCGCGATCGCGCCGCCGTGGACGAGGCGCGCCACCATCCGCACGGCGGCGTCGAGCGCCGCGAACGGCTTCCACCCCGGGTCCGCGTCGGCCCGGGCGATCAGCGCCTCCCCGTCCGCGCGCAGCGCGCGCAGCTTCGCGCGGAGCGGGCCGAGCGAGTCCGCGGACGACGCCCACCGCCGCCACCGCTCGATCGAGATGGGGATCGGGAAGTGCGGCATGTCCTCCATGAAGCGCGCTGAGCGCACCCAGCGGCGCCCGCTCCCGGGGTCGAGGATCTGCACGAACGGCCCGAGCCGGCGCCAGACGACCACGAAGTGGAGCGCGCCGCCCGCGCCGCGCTTGACCACGATCGCGGGCAGGCAGTCGGCCTCTGGCAGGAGGAAGCTGTCGTGGGGGACGACCACCTCGGCGGTCGCGAGCCCGAGCTCCTGCCCGAGCGCGGCGAGCGCGTCGATGGAGGTCCCGTCCACGTCCGTCTGGCAGCGGTCGCGGAGCCACTCGTAGTGCACGTCGACGCCGAACCCCTGCAGCACCGCCTTGAGCGCGGCGGGGCCGCAGTCCATCAGCGACGCCTGCAGCACCTCGGGGACGAGGAACGCGCGCTTCATCGCGCGCCTCCCGGCGCCACGGCGCGCAGGAGGAGCGCCCACGGAGAGACGCGCTCCACCTCGACCTCGGTGGTCCCCGGCATCCCGTGCTGCACAGGGATCGACGCCGCGCTCTCCGGCCGCACGAGCAGCTCGACGCGGATCGCGCCGTCGTACGGCTCGCTCGCCACGTGGGAGACCTCCCCCTCGATCATGCCGAACTGCGTCCACGCGAACCCGTCGAGGCGCATCCGCGCCCTCTGCCCGGGGACGATGCGCCCCACCGCGTCGGACGGCGCGAAGAGCGCGACCGCGTGGAGGTCGTCGCCGGGGACGACCGTCGCCACGAGGTCGCCCGGCTTGAGCACGTCCCCCACCTGGAGCGCCGCGATGTTCCCGAGCTTCCCCGCGATGGGCGCGCGGACCTTGCGCCGCTCGATCTGCGCGAGCGCCGTGGCCACGGCCGCCTCGGCCTCCTGCTGCTCGGCCACCAGATCCCCGAGCGCGCGCCCGAGCTCCGCGAGGCGGGCCGCCGTCTGCCGCTCGTCGTGGTGCCCCGCGACCGAGAGCCGCCGGAGATCGGCGCGCGCCCCCTCCGCCTTGAGCCGCTCGTCGGCGGCGCGGCTCTTCGCCTCGAGGTGGTCGGCCGTCGACGCGAGCCGCTCGTCGTGCAGGCGCTCGGAGATCGCGCGGAGCTCCTCGCCGTGCGCGGCGGAGAGATCCCGCTGGCGCAGGTCGATCCTGGCGCGCGCCACCGAGGCGTCGGACAGCTTCACCTGCCACGCGCGCACCTCCTCCTCGACCGCGATCTGGTGCTGCAGCGCATCGATCTTCGGCGCGAGCGCGGCCGCCCTCGTCCGCTCCTCCTCCAGGCGCCTCTCCTCGACGGAGGCGTCCAGCTCGACGAGCACCTCCCCTTGCTCGACGTGGCGCCCGAGCGACACCTGCACGACCGACACGCGCCCGGGCTCGACGGCGGCCACGCGGTGAGCCATCCGGCTGACCTCCAGGCGCGCCTTCCCGGTCGTCGCGTAGACCGAGACGCGCGCCGCGTGCATCCAGCCCGCCCACGCGCCGAGCACCGCGAGGATCACGGCGAGGCGGATCCAGGTCCTCGGCCCGCGCTCGATCTCGAGCGACCGCATCGTGCGGAAGAACGGCGAGGCCACGTCAGCACTCCTCCAGCGCGACCTTCTTGCGGGGCCGCGCGATGCCGTACGCGTTGAGCTTGTTGGTGAGGGTGCGCCGCGAGACGCCGAGCAGCTCGGCGGCGCGCGTCTGGTTCTGGCGGGCCTGCTCGAGCGCGGCGACGATGCGATCCCGCTCGAAGGAGCGCAGATCGCCCTTGATCCCGGCCTCGACCGGCGCGCGCGGCGCCTCCAGCATCAGGTGATCCGCGCCGATCGGCCCGCCCTTCGACATCACGACCGCGCGCTCGACCACGTGGCGCAGCTCCCGGACGTTCCCCGGCCAGGCGTGCGAGAGGAGCGCGGCGGTCGCCTCCTTCGCGAGCGGCGGCGCCGGGCGCGCGAGCCGCTGCGAGAGGCGCGCCGCGAAGAGCGCCGCGAGCGGCAGGATCTCGGAGGTGCGGGCCCGGAGCGGCGGGATCCGCAGGGTGATCGCGTTGAGGCGGAAGTAGAGGTCCTGGCGGAAGCTCCCCTCCCGCACCATCTGCTCGAGATCGCGGTGCGTCGCCGCGATCACCCGGACGTCCACGCGCCGCGGGCGCGTGCTCCCGACGCGGACGATCTCGCCGTACTCCAGCGTGCGGAGCAGCTTCGCCTGCGTGCGCGGGGACAGCTCCCCCACCTCGTCGAGGAAGAGCGTGCCCTCGTGGGCGGCCTCGAACAGCCCTTCGCGCGGCGCCACCGCCCCGGTGAACGCGCCGCGCTCGTGGCCAAAGAGCTCGCTCTCGACGAGCGACTCCGACAGGCTCGCGCAGTTCACCTTCACGAAGCGCTCGCGCGGGTGCCGCGACATGCCGGCGATCCACTCCGCCACCACCTCTTTTCCCGTCCCGGTCTCGCCGAGGATCAGGACCGGCAGCGGCGTGGGCGCCACGGTCTCGAGGGCCTCGCGCAGGCGCCTCATCTCCGGATCGAGCGCGAGAAAACCGCTGGAACAGTCATCCACCATGAAGGCTCCCCCTCGCGCCGAAGGCGCGGGACGCGCGTGTCGCAAGTGCGACCGAGTTCAGGAGCGAGCCGAAGCAAGTCGGTGACCAACGCGCCGCTCCGTCCATGAACGACCTGGCCAGGATGCCCCCCACGCTCCTCGGCGGCGCGAGGCATCGCCGAGGAGAGCGCGTGTGAGGCGCAGGCTGTCCTGCGCGGAGGCTGCGCGACGAGGCTCGCCGCGCCGCCTGGAGGCCGGAGCCTCCACCTGGTGGCGGGAGCCGCCACCAGGAACGAGGGAGACGCTCGCGGCGCGAGCGCGCTGCTGTCATGACCTGTTATTGCATCGAGCGTCGCGCTGGCCGGCCGGCCGGCCAGCGCGGGCGCCGACGTCGAGGGCGGCCGCGCCAGGTCGGCGCGACTTGCGCAACATCGGCACGTAGTGCGCCAGCGTGGTGGACACCTCGGTGCATGGTCCTCGCCGGAGGCCGAGCGTGTGTCCGTCCGCCCGGGGGCGCCTTGCGTCCGTCCGCCCGGAGGCGCCTTGTGGGCCGCTGGCGTGCAGCCAGCAGGCTCCGGGCGCGGCGGATGTTATCGCAGGATGCCGAGGGCGGTCTCGATCTGGTTGCGGGCGACGACGCCGTGATCGTCGACCGAGTAATCGTCGGCCTCGAGCCGGAAGGTGCGCGTCGCGGTGACGTCCGCCCTGCCGCTGAAGCGGTACGGGATGACGGGCGACGTGAGCGTCTCCCGGAGCAGCTGGAGGCCGAGATCGACGGGGACGCTGACGGGGACGCGGACCTGCGTCGTGCGGTCGGAAGGGAGCCATACGCCGTCGCCGTCGGCCCGGAAGTCGACCGGCAGCGGGTAGCGGCCGGCGAGCACGACCTGGCCGCGGACCGCGCGCACGGCCACGTCGTACGAGTTCGGGTTGTGGACGTTGACGACGATGGTCATGAGGATGCCGAGGCTCGGCGGGAAGGCGATGCGGATCCCTGTGATCTCGGCGTGGTCGAGCTGCATCGTCGGCTTGCTCACGCAGGCGGCGCCGGCGATCGCCGTCAGCGCTGCGAGCGCGAGCGCGGGCAGGCGGCGCAGGGGGGTGGTCTTCCGGGAAAACGGCACGAGCGCGAGCTTAGCCGCGCAGGGCCACGCCGTCACCTCGCGGCGTGGCGGGGCGAGCGCGTCGAACGGCGGCGCGCGCTCGGAGGGCCGCGGCGCTCGGCTCGCGCCGGCGATGCCCGTCGGCGCGCCGGATCCACGTTCGCCGGGGTCGTCGGCCGCCGGTCAGGACGAGCGCCCGGAGGAGCTGGCAGCGACGCTGTCGTGAAGCACCTCGCGTGTCCCGGCGCCGGCGACGAGCAGCCATGTCTGGAGCGTCTTCAGATCGTGCGTGGCCTCCACGGCGGACTTCAGCGCCGGCGGCATGAGGCCGAACCGCTCTTCATAGAGCTCGATCGTCGCCTGCGCCATCGCCTGCGCCATCCCCTCGGCGCGCCCCTGCTCGATGAACTGCCCGACGAGTTCCTTCCTGGCCATCACGGACTCCCCTTCCTCCCGCGTCGCCGGCCCGTGCTCGGCGACCTCCGCCCGCGAGCGTAGCAGCGGACCGAGCTCGATGTCGCGCGCCGGCGCCGCGCGCCGCGTCCAGCGGCCGCCCGGGGGTCGTCGATCGCCTGTCGGATCGTGCGTCCGCCGCGCGCCCGCCGCGCGCCCGGGCGCGGGGGCGCTCGGCGCGGCAGGCTCGGCTCGTCCGGCGGCGCGGGGCCGCTCCCGGCTCGACGGGCCTCCGGCTTGACGTGACGGGGGCCGGGCCGCAGAGCCAGCAGACTGAAGGCCATGGGGAGCCGGCTGCTCGTCCGCAAACCGCTGTCGGTCATGAGAGAAGAGCTGCAGGGGGAGCACCGCCTCCGGCGCGTCCTCGGGCCGCTGCAGCTCACGAGCCTCGGGATCGGCGCCATCATCGGGACAGGCATCTTCGTACTCACAGGCCAGGCCGCGCACGACAAGGCAGGTCCTTCGCTGATGCTATCCTTCGTGGTCGCGGGGATGGCCTGCGTGTTCGCGGCCCTCTGCTACGCGGAGTTCGCGGCGATGGTGCCAGTCGCGGGCTCGGCCTACGCGTACTCGTACGCGACGCTCGGCGAGCTGCCGGCGTGGATCATCGGGTGGGATCTCGTCCTCGAGTACGCCGTCGGCGCCGCCACCGTGGCGCACGGGTGGTCCCATTATTTTCAGGACTTCATCGGGATCTTCGGGGTAGAGCTGCCAAGAGAGCTCAGGAGCGCGCCGTTCGACTACAAACCGGCGCTCGGAGAGCTCGTGTCCACGGGGGCGATCCTCGATCTCCCGGCCATCCTCGTGACGGTCGTGGTCACGGTCATCCTGCTCAAGGGCATCCGCGAGAGCGCGACGCTCAACGCCGTCATGGTCGCGCTCAAGCTCGCCGTCGTGCTCTTCGTCATCGTGGTGGGCGCGTTCCACGTCGACCCGGACAACTGGCGGCCGTTCGCGCCGTTCGGGCTCGGGGGGCTCAGCTTCTTCGGTCACACGATCTTCGGCGAGACCGGTAAAGGGGGAGAGCCGCTCGGGATGCTCGCCGGCGCCGCGACCATCTTCTTCGCGTACATCGGGTTCGATTCGGTGTCGACCCACGCCGAGGAAGCGAAGCGCCCGCAGCGCGATCTGCCCACTGGCATCGTCGCCTCGCTCGTGATCTGCACCCTCCTCTACGTCTCCGTCGCGGCTATCCTGACGGGCATGGTGCCCTACACCGAGCTGAGCATCGACGCGCCGGTCTCCGACGCCTTCGCGCGCGTCGGCCTCCCGTGGGCGCAGCTCATCATCTCCCTCGGGGCGGTCGCCGGGATCACCTCCGTGCTGCTCGTGCTCATGCTCAGCCAGCCGCGCGTGCTGCTCGCAATGGCCCGTGACGGGCTCCTGCCCAGACGCTTCTTCGGATCGGTGCACCCGGTCTTCAAGACGCCCTGGAAGTCCACCTTGCTCACCGGGTTCGTGGTCGCCACCCTCTCCGCGCTCCTCCCGCTGCGGATCCTTGCGGAGCTCGTCAATATCGGGACGCTCCTTGCGTTCCTGTTCGTCTGCGCGGCGGTCCTGATCATGCGCCGGACGGCGCCGGACGCGGCGCGCCCGTTCCGGGTGCCGCTCTACCCGCTCACCCCGATCCTCGGGATCGTGATCTGTCTCCTCCTCATGTTCTCGCTGCCCACCGAGAACTGGCTGCGCCTCGCCGCCTGGCTCCTCGTCGGGTTCGCGATCTACTTCGGCTACAGCCGCAAGCACAGCGCGTTGACGGCGGAGCCCGTGACGCGGATCCCTGAGTCCCCGCGCTAGCTCGCGCGCGGCGCGGCAGCGCGGCGACGCCCGCGGGAGACGCGACGTACGGCGATCGCCTCGAAGTCGAGCCGACATGGTCCTTTCGGGACGCGGCCGCAGCAGGGCTCGCCTTCATCGCAGACAGCCCGCGCGCCCCCTGACGGCGCGGAGCGCCGCGCCATGACTGAATCCACTTCGCCGGAGTGGTGGTACCGTCGGCCCACCTATGGATGTCGTCTCCGACGGGCCGCTCCCTGTCGCCTCGCTCCTCTGGCAGGTGCGCTCCTTGACCTGGGTGCTCACCGTCGTCTGCAAGGCGACCTTCACGCTCGCGCCGGGCGAGTCGCCGCTCGCGCCCGCGCAGGAGCCGATCCGCGAGCGCGACGCGCACCTGGACGACGACCCCGCGCGCAGCCTGATCGAGGCGAGCGATCTCGCGCCGCTCAAGCAGGGCGCCGATGTCGTCCTCGTCGGCCACGCCCACGCGCCCGGCGGCAGCCCCGCGCGGTCGCTGATCGCACGGATGGCGGTGGGCGAGATCGATAAACCCATTCAGGTGTTCTGCGATCGCCTGTTCACCCAGGAGGGCGAGCTCCTGGAAGGAGCGCACTTCACGACGATGCCGCTCGCCTACGAGCGCGCCGCGGGCGGGCCGGACACGGACAACCCTGCGGGCATCCATCGCGCGGCGCGCGACGCCCGCGGCAGGGCCGCCGTCCCGAACCTCCTCCCCGTGGATCGGGTCGTGACCAGCCCGGACGACCCCATCGCGGCGGTGGGCTTCGGGCCCATCGGCCCCACGTGGCCTTTGCGGCACCGCAGGCTCGGCAAACACGCGGCGGCCTGGTCGTCGGGAGCGCTGCTCTCGAGCCCACTGCCGGAGGATTTCGACCGCACCTTCTTCAACGTCGCTCCGCTCGATCAGCGCCTGCTGCAGCTCCGCGAGGACGAGCAGATCGTGCTCGAGAACCTCCATCCCCGCCACCCGCGCCTCGTCACCAGCCTTCCTGGCGTCCGCCCGCGGGCGACCGTCACCGGCCGCGCCGGCGGGCCGCGCGATCTCTCCATGCGCTGCGACACGCTCGTGATCGACGCCGATCGCCTCCTCTGCACGCTGACCTGGCGAGGCCAGCTCCCGCTCGCGAGCCCCAAGGAGTCAGGGCAGATCCGCGTCTCGCTGGAGCGGCCCGCGAGGCAGGCGCCCGCCGAGGCAGCCACCCCCTCGGCGCCGGGGCCCCAGCCGCCGCCGCGCGTGGGCCCGGCCGGCCCCACGGTGAAGCCTCCCTCCCTCGGCCCGTCGACGTTGACCCTCGACATCCACGCGAAGTCGCCCGACGCGCCGCAGGCGACGATCATGCCCTTTCGCGCGGGACCGCCTGCGCCGCCTCCCCCCGAGGCGCCCGCCCCGCGGCCGGCCGAGCCGCCCCGTTTCCGGTCGAAGCGGAGCTCGATCGAGGGCGAGACCGGCGACATCACCGAGGAGGCGACGAAGGTGCCTCTCCCCTTCGTCGCCCCGTCCTCGGCGCCGCCCCCCGCCGCCGCGTCCAACACCCCTCCTTCGAACATCCCTCCTCCGAACACCCCCTCTCCGATCCCTGCCCCGCCGATCGCCAAGGCCTCGCCCGGCGAGCCGATGAGCCCCTGGGCGGCCGGCGCTCCGCAGCCCGGATCGGGCGCCGCGGGTATGATCCCGCACGCGCCGGCGGCGCCGCAGACCATCGGCGCGATGTTCGCGGGTGCAGGCGCGGCGGCGGACTCGAGCGCCGCGTTCGCGCCGGCGGCGGCGCAGCGGGACGCGCTGACGCTCATCTGGTTCGATCGGAAGAGCGTGCCGCGCATCGTCCGCAAGCCGGCCTGGCAGCGCCTGCTCGACGCGATGGAGGACGAGCCCCTCGATCCGGAGGCCGACGATCCGGCCCTCTCCGACGAGCCCGCCGAGATCGAGGATCGGGCGCAGGTCTTCGAGATCCTCGATCGCGGCGCGGCCACCGACGTCGCGGGCGTGCACGGGGCGCTCGCGCGCGCCGCCGGCAAGCGCGGCATGCCGATGCCGCCGCTCGAGCTGGTCGAGGGCGAGCTCTCGCTGTCCTTCGACGAGGTCGAGACGCTGAAGGCCCTGGTCTCCACCGCGACGCCGCTCGCGACCGGCGACGACGCGCTCGCGGCGGCGCTCGAGACCGCCGAGAGATTCCTCGCCACGCCGGGCGTCTCGACCGCGCCCGCCGTGGCCGCAGCGCTGTGCGGGAGGATCCGCGAGGCGCTCGCCCACGGAAAGAGAGGCCGGGTGGAGCTCGCGAGCGAGCAGGTGGAGCGCGCGCTCCTGGAGCAGCGGCACTACCAGAAGCGCAAGGTGCTGGGCGGGCCGCACCTGCGCGCCCTCTTGCGCGTGGCGGGAGAGACGCAGCCGCTCGTGATCTACCTGCCGGCCTCGATCGCCGAGGCGCTGCCGCTCTCGGCGCGCTTCCGGGCGCGGGCGATCGCGGCGGTGCACCCGGCGATGGACGAGCGGGAGGCGGAGCCGGTGGCGCTCCAGGCGGTCGCGCTCGGGCGGGTGGTGCAGGTCCGGCAGGGCCGCGCATCATGAGGGTACGACAGCGGGAGAGGCGCTCACGCCCCCTGCCCGTTCGCGGCCCGCGATGGCGGAGGTCCTCGGCGCTCGGCCCCCAGCGCCGTCAGCCGCACCCGAGCCGCAGCGCCTCGCCCGCCTCGCCCTCGACGAGGAATCCGCCGATCTCCGTCCCCACGATCTCGCTCCGCTGCCTGACCGAGCACGACGGCAGGAACGACCGCAGCACCCGCGGATCGTAGAAGCGGAAATAGAGCCTCTTCCCCGTCTCTTCATCCCTCACGATCAGCGACCGCCGCAGTCTCTGCCGCACTTCTCGGAGCGGCCTCCGCCCGGTCAGGTAGACTCCCCAGCTCTCGCCCCACCCCTCGTTCACCAGCACCGGCAAGAGCGCCGACCCCTTCTCGATCCGCACCAGGTGCGGCGCCGCCCGGGCCATCGCCTCGCCCGCGACCCCCTCGAAGAGCGAGCGATTCTCCTCCTCGCAGGCGCGCAGCAGCGTGAGGATGCGCCGATCGCGGGCGGCGTCGAGGAGGGCGAAGAGCGGCTCCGGCTCGCTCTGCAGCGCCGCGAGCGCGGCGGCCCGCGCGGCGAGCAGCTCGCGTGACGGCGGCGGGCGCGGCGGCGCGGGCGGGAGATCGGCGCCCTGATCGTCGGGCACGAGCCGCAGCAGGAAGTGGGTTTGCCCCGCGACGACGAGGGCGCCGTCGCCGATCGCGGCCTCGGCGACCGCCTTGCCGTCGACCAGCGTCCCCCGGCGGCTCCGATCGAGGAGCCGGCAGACGGCGCCGTCCCACGCCGCCTCGAAGTGCACAGGCGCCATCTGCTCGTCCTGCGAGATCACGAGCTCGGCCCGCCCGAGGCGCCCCACGCGCAGCGCCTCGCCGGCCTGGAGGCGCACGCGCCGCCCGGCGAGCAGCCCTGATGTCACGTGGAGCAGCGCCTTCACCCGGCGCCGCCCATCCGGCAGCTCTCGCAATCGAGGAATGGAGTCCCCGACGCGGACGCGGCGAGCAATGCGTCGATCTCGGGGGTCGAGCCGATGTTCACCGTCGGACACCCGGTCACGATCGCGCCCTTCGGCGCCGTCTCGTCGCCGAGCCGCGCGGCCATGGCGCCCTCGATGAACACGGTCGCCGAGCCCTCGACGATCGCGGCGCTGGCCGGGCACGCGGCGCGATCGCCGACCCGCGCCGCGGGCTGGAAGCCGATGTTCACCGTCCTGGCCGACGTGACGATCGGCGTGGGCCCAGGGTGCGTCTGGCAGGTGTGCAGATCGGTGAGGCGCGCGGCGGCGGGCATGATCTCGCTCCTCCTCGTCTCAGGGAGACGGCGTGTCCTTGGGGTGCGCCTCTTCGGCCTGGAGCGGCGCCGCCGGGTTCGCGCCCTGGCCGGCGCCCGGCGCGCCGCCGCTGTTGATGTTGACGACGGTTCCCACGATGTCGACGCCCCCCGGGTGGATGTCGATGAAGCCCCCAGGCCCCTTGATGGTGAGCCGCTGGCCCGCCTCGAGCACCAGGGTCGCGCCCGCCTTGATGTGGATCTGCCCGCCGGCCTCGAGCGCGTGGTTCGCGCCCACGCGCTCGTCCCGGTTCACGGCGACCGTGAGCGACACCGAGCCGTCGACGGCCTGTCGCTGGTCCAGCTTCACGTGCACGTGGTCGCCCCCGTGGACGAGCTGTTTCCGTGTGCCCTTCACGACCACGTGCTCGTCGCCGCCCACGGTGCTCCGCTTGTGGCGCGCGGTGCGCTCGACCTCATCGCGCTTGACGAGCTGGTTCCTGTCGCGCTGCGCCTGCATGTAGACGAGCTCCTGGCCCGCCTGGTCCTCGAACTTGATCTCGTTGTAGCCCGCGCCGCCGGGCGACGAGCTGCTCTTCCAGGTGCTCACCGTCTTGTGATCAGGCAGCTTGTACGGCACGAGCTCACGGCCGTTGAAGGCGCGCCCGGCCACGATGGGGAGATCGGGATCGCCGTCGAGGAAGGCCACGAGCACCTCCTGGCCGACGCGGGGGAGCATGAACATCCCGAAGCCGGCTCCCGCCCAGCCCTGGCTCACGCGCATCCAGCACGAGCTGTTGTCGTCGAGCTTGCCCTCGCGATCCCACGGAAACTGCACGCGCACCCGTCCGAGCTCGTCGGTGTGGATCTCGGCGCCCGGCGGCCCCACCACGGTCGCGCTCTGCAGCCCGGGCGCGACCGGCCTGGGCGTCTTGCGCGCCGGCCGGTACGGGACCTTGGAATCGGCGAAGAGCGCGCGCCCGTGCACGCTCCACGGCTCGTCGAGCGAGGCCGCGATCTCGAGCTCGGCCACCATCAGCGGCCCTTTTCCCACCTCCGGGTGCGGGTGCTGATCGACGGAGAAGACCCGGCCCGGGTAGAGGTCGATCACGTTGGCTTCGAAGAGCACGCCGCGCTTGTCGGCGCGCATCGCCGCGAGGACCCGTGTCGACAGATCGGCTCCGTGCTTCGGGTCGTGGCGGTAAACGCCCTTGGCGTCGCCGACGGGCGCGCCGCCCCCGGCGCTCGCGGCGAGGAACGCGCCGGGCTCGTAGCTGTACTGCTCGTACTTCGCCTCGGGCGCGGGCGCCGGGGGCGCCTCGCCGGTGAGCGCGAACGAGGGTTTGCGGAAGTCGTGGCCGCGGATCGTGCTCGCGCCGGGCCGGACCTCGTGGCTGAGCCGCACCCTGGTGACGAACTCGCGCTCCGAGGTCTCGAGGGGGTTGTCGATGTAAGGCAGCGGCGGCCCCGGCCGCAGCGGCTCCGACTCGAGCTTGTCGCTCAGGGTGAGCTTGGCGTCCTTCCCGCTGTCCGGGAAGGTGTAGGCGATGCCTGCCTCTTCGAGGAGGCGGCAGAGAAAGGCGTGGTCGCTCTCGCCGTGCTGGACCTTGTACTCGAGCCTTGGATACGCGCCGCGATCGATCTTCCACGCCGGCTCGATCGCCCACTCGCCGAGGAGCGCGTCGACGATGTCGGGGATGGAGAGGTGCTGGTAGATGCGGTGTCCGCGGCGCTGGGTGAGCAGCCAGAGGCGCGGCACGATGCGGAGGTAGTATGTCGAGAGCCCCGTCGGCTCGGCCTGCACCTGCTCCACGTGGCTGCACACGCCCTGCCAGAGCCTGCTGCTCAGCCAGTGGAGGTGCTCGGGGTCGGGCTGGATCTGGAGCGACGCGCTCTGACCGACGAGCGGCTCCAGCTCGAGATCCGAGAGCCTGGACCGGGCCCACACCGAGACGGTGAAGAGCTCGGAGACGGCCTCCTGGATCACGACACGGCGCACGGAGAGCAAGGCCTCCCCGGACTGGAACGAGAGCTCGAAGATCGACATTCGGATCGGTCCTGGGTGCGAGCGCCGCCGCGGGAGGCTGCGGGGAGCGGATGGTAGCCCACCTCAGGAGAGAACGGGGACGTGGCAACGGGGTCAAGCGAATCGGGCCGCACCGGAGCGCCGCGCTCGTCGAACACGGGGCCGGGTCAGCCGCCGCGTCCCCACGAGTGCGCCGGGGCGAGCCGCGCCTCGAACCAGCAGAACGTCTCGCGCACCCGGAACGCGCCGCCGTCGCCGTGCTGCTCGGCGAACCGCGAGAGCGCCGCGGGCTCGACGGTCCGCGGGTCGAACCGGTCGTGGGTCGTCGCCTGCCACCACCTCAGCAGCGCGTCGAGCGTCGGATACACGTGAGTTCCATGCTGCTCCTCCAGGCGGAGCAGCTGCAGCCCGGCGCCCTCGACGTGGTGCGCGAGCGCCGCGGCCTCCTCGAAGGCGAAGTCCCGCAGGATCCGCTCCCCCGAAGGGTCGGCGAGCCGCGAGAGCTCCCCGACGAGCGCAGGGAGCGACGAGACGCACTGGACGAGGATGCGCCCCGCGGGGCGGAGCAGGTCGCGCATGAGGCGGAGGACCGCTCGCTTGTCGCGGATCCAGTGGAACACGAAGTTCGAGAAGACGAGATCGAAGGGGCGGTTCCGGGCGACCTCGCCGAGGGTCTCGGCCGCCGCCACCTGGAACTCCAGGTTGGGCGCCCCTGCGGTGCGCCGGGCGAGCTCGATCCGCGCCTCGTCCGGATCGATCCCCAGGACGCGCCCGTCGGGGCCCACGAGCTCGGCGAGCTGCCGCGTGAGGCCGCCGGTGCCGCAGCCGAGGTCGAGCACGAGCTCGCCCGGCCTCACGCCGGCGAACGCGATGAGGCGCTGGCCGCGCCCCCTCTGCCAGAGGCTCGCGTTCCGGTAGGCCTGCGCGGGGCTCGACGCGGCCACGGCGGGCCCCCTCACGCCGGCGTCCCTGTCGAGGTTCCGAGGAAGGTCACGTCTCATCTCGCACCCCCGTCATCGAAGCGCACGGCGATGAGGTAGCCAGAGCCCCGGACCACGTTCGCGGAGTGCGGGACGCCCGGCGGGATCCAGATGCTCGTGCTCTCGGTGACGTGGTGGACGCGGGAACCGAGCTCGATGCGGTACTCGAGGCCCGTGGGATCAGGGAGGATCACGTTGATCTCCGGGCCGTCGTGGGTGTGCAGCGCCGTGTAGTCCCGGCGCGCCGCCTCGGCGCTGTCCACCCGGTGGATCGCCAGGTGAACCGGGAACCCCGCGGCGAACGACCTGCGGATGCACTCGACGTCCTCATGAAACGCGACAGAGGACAGCGGGCTCGGCACGTTGGCGCGGAGGAGCGCCCCGTCGATCGGCTCTTCGACAGAGAGGTACCTCGTGAGGAGATTCATTGTCGTCATCGGTATCGGCGCAGACATCATGACGCTCCGCTCCGTGTGATGGCGCGGCGGTGCCGCGCGCCCCTGGACGGGTGTTGCGAGCCATCGAGTCATCGAGTCATCGAGCCATCGAGTCATCGAGTGACTTTGCAACGCGCATGCCGCCAGGCGCGCCCTCGCCAGCGTGACGTTGATCGGGGCAGCGCAAGCGTATCGATGCGGCAAATCCGGCCGAACTGGGCGAGCCGCGGCGCGCGCCAGGCCAACGGGTCGACCTCTCCGCCCGGCGAGCCGCCGTGACATGTCACACCCCCGACCGCGACAGCGGCGTGACATGTCACGGCCGGGGGCGTGACATGTCACACCCGACGTCACGCTCTCACCGTGACATCGCGCGCTGCCTGGAACGGTCTGCGCCTCGGCGACGGCTCCCCTGCGGCGTGTACCGCCCCCCCGTCGTCAGTCGGTGATCGTCTCGTATTGCAGCATCGTCCCGCACGCCGCGGCGAAGTACCCGAGGAGCAACATCATGTCCACGCCCGGCCCGAACGCCGTCATATTCGCCGAGGAGAAGAACGCGAACAGGATGTCTCCCGCGGCCATGAGCGCGCAGCCCGCGAGCAGCGATCCCCAGATGGCCCACACCTTGCCGCCACGGAAGGCCCGGGTGATCCGCAGCATCACCAGCGCGGGGACGAGCGCGATCAGATCGAGGATGGGATAGGCGATGTTGATGAGCCGCTCGCCGAGCGGCACCGGCGCGCGCGCGATCGGGGCGAGCACGGGATAACCGACGATCGCCATCGCCGCCGCCGCGCCCGCGGCGATGCCGAGGTGTTCGCGCGCGCTGCCGACGGGGAAGCCGGCGGCGCGGTACACGAAGACGAAGCGCACCGACGCGGCGATCAACAGCGCATATCCGAGGAGGAACGCGGCGTCCGCGATCGACGGCAGCGGCGTGGGCGCGCGCGCGACGAGCGGGTAGTACACGAGCCCGACCTGGCCCAGGGTGAAGAGCGCGAGCCAGGCGCCGACGAGGAACCACGGGCCGCGCGCCGGGTTGTCGCGCTCGAGGCGCGCGGCGCTGCGCAGGCCGAACACGGCGGCGACCGCGAGGCACGCGAGCCGCACGAGCGGACCCACGGTATCGACGACCGGCGTCGGGAGGAGCCGCTCCGAGAGCGCCGCGGCCTGCGGCAGGAGGCGCGGGACGTACACCGCGCACACGATCGTCACCACCACCGGCGCCACGCGGCGAACGGGGACTCGCGTCATGGAGCTCCTCCCGGCGCGCCGATGGCGGCGCGCGCATCGTCGAGGATCCGCTGCGCCTTGTCCCGCCCGACGAACACGCCGAGCCCCGGCGCGACCGCGGCGAGCAGGCGCTCCACGTCGGCCGGGGACAGGCGCCCGTGCTTGAACCCCAGCTTGTCCGCCTGGCTGCGCACGGCCGCGCGCGCCATGTTCTCGCCGAGGTACGGCGCGAGCACGTGCACGAGCTTCTTGATGACCTCGTCCGCCGGAAGCATCGCCTCGCTCAGCGGCGACGCGCCATGGCAGCCGGGTGCTCGCCTTGGCGGACGACGTGGAGGTTCATGGGGGGCAGTCGCACGGTAGATCGCGTCGCGCGAGAGGGTCAACGAGCCAGAAGATGCGCCCGCGGGCCGCCCGACATGCTCCGTGACGATCGCCGAGAGCTCATCGAGCAGCCCACTCGCGCGCCGGCGCCCGAGAGCCGCGGCGCTCGCGCCGCAGGGTGAACGCGATACCCTCCTTCAGGGTTCGAGGCGTCACGAGGTCGCCGAGGCGCGTCCAGGGAGCCGACCAGCGGCATCGCGATGACCTGATCCGTCACCGGCCTGAGCGGGTCGATAGCTCATGACGGCGATCAGCCATCGGTACAGCTTCACTTTTCCAGGCGGAAGCCGGATGGCGCAACGCGCCTTTCATCACCTGGGGTGAGCGGCGAATCACCCTTGACTTATTAAAAACTCTTTACTTTCCCTTCCCCCACGCCTCATCCAAAGACGGCGACGATCGTTTCGCAGCAAATTTACACCCGCTTCTCCGCTCGAAAACCTCGTGCTACGCAAATGCTACCGGCGGTTGGCCGATGCTCCATCTGGCGTCTGGCTCAGCGGCCGCGCGGAAGCATGCGCCCGGCACCCAGCGGTCCGGCATCAGCGGTAACGAGGAGCACCATGCGAATCAACGATCAGGCAGGTCCGTCCACCGTGTCATTGGGCAAGATCTCGCAACGCACATTCGGATTACTCTCGTGCATTACCGCCTTGGTGCTGGGAGCCTGTAGCGGCGACGATCCCGACGCCGGGGGCACCGGTGGAGCAGGCGGCGGCGACGTGCCCACCTCCACCTCGACTTCCTCGTTGACCGGCACCGGCACCAGCACCGGTCCCGGCGCAAGCACCAGCGGCGCCGGCGCCGGCGTCCCCTCCACCTCCACCGCGACGACGGGCTCCTCCTCGTCCACCGGAGATCCCGCCGGCGGCACCGGCGGATCGAGCGGAACGGGCGACACGCACCCGAAGGATCATTGCGTGGACGGTTACGATCCCCATCCCACCGACGCGACGATGAAGGACGGTTCGGCGGAGTTCACGAAGAACGGTCAGATCGATCTCACGGTTCAGCCGGAGGTCATCTCCTGGATGGAGGAGAACGAATGGCAAGCCGCCCACTTCGAGTGGCATAGCATCCGGCGCTGCACCGGCGGCATGGGCATGAGCAGAGTCAATATCTGCAAGTCTGCGGTCCCGGTCCCGTCGGACCAGGAGTGCAAGAGCACGGGCGACGGCTTCCAGTTCCTCGCCATGCACCGGCACATGATCCAGTCGCTGAAGCAGCTCTGGCCGAAGCACTCGGAGCAGTTCGAGGGCTTCAAGAAGTTCCCCACGACGGCGGAGGAGGTGCCTCAGCAGTGGAGATCGGACTTCAGGCCCTGGAGCGCCACGACGCTCGCCAACGCGAAGATCGGCGACGAGATCGACAAGCCGGAGAACCTGAGCCGCTTCCCGGACGAGGGCGCGCTCGGCATGTGGCTCCAGTGCTTCGCCGGCCAGGCCATCCCGGGCACCAACCAGCAGGCCAGCGGCCTGCACGGCGATCTCCACTTCAAGTGGGTGCGCTCCCAGAACACCGACCACGGCCTCGGCAACCAGTTCACGAACATCGACAACTACATGTTCTGGAAGCTGCACGGCTGGATCGACAACGTCTGGGAGAAGTACCGTGTCGCCAAGGGCATGTCGCCCACCGATCAGAAGCTGAAGGACGCGGTCGCTGCCCAGTGTTACGAGATGGACGCGATCGCTCAGGTCATCAACCCCGACCTGACGCCGGATCCGGATCCCGGAAATCCCCTGCCCGAGGAGTCCGGCGTCTTCCACGAGACCATCCGTCCGATCTTCGAGAGCGCGATCCACAAGTGCAGCGGCTGCCACGCTGCGCCGTCGACCGGTCCCCAAGCCGGTCTGTCGCTCGGCGGCGACATCAGCTCGGCGGACATCGTCGCGGGCCTCGTCAACAAGACGGCCAGGGGCGGTGGGCAGTTCAAGCTCGTGGTCCCGGGGAACCCGGACCAGAGCTGGCTCTACCTCAAGGTCGCAGGGACGGCCGGGAACGCCGGATGCAGGCCTTCCGCAGGCGGCACCTGCCAGACGGGCGTCATGCCGCAGGCCGCGGACGGCAAGCCGAGCCTGACGAGCGCCGAGCTTTCGGCCCTCCGCAGCTGGATCCAGAGCGGCGCGCCCGCGCCGACGAAGAAGTAGGCTCGCCCCGCTCCGCCCTCCCCGCGGCCCGCTGCATGAGCGGCCCCTGGGGGGCAGTCCCCCGCCAACACGCGCCTCTCCATCGCCATCGATGAACGCCGCCGGCTCGACGCCGCCCCACACGGCGCACGAGCCGGCTGGCGATCCAACGCGCCCTCGAGCGGGCCCGTGGGGCTCTCGCTCTCGGTCACGCCGATGACCATGCGGGCGGTCGGCTCGCATCTTACGGCTTGGTTACCTCGAAGGAAGCGACCTTCACCGATCCGCCCAGCGACTGCGTGGCGTAGTTGAAGATGCCGAACCGGTAGCCGAGGAAGTACTGCCAGTTCTTGTTCATGCTGAGCGTGTTGCCCAGGTTGGTGAATCGGGTGCCGTCCGTGCTGTAGGAGAAGCGCGCCTGCGCGCCGCCGCCATCCGAGCGGACGTTGGCCTCCACGCGCAGCCAGATCTTGCCGCCGGACACGTCCGCGCCAGCCGCCTCGGTGCCCTTGCCCGTCGTGGCCCAGGAGGTGTTCATGTTGACGCCGTTGGTCATCACGACGCGCGCTCCCCCGCTGGCCTTCTTGACCCCGATCCACGCCGATACGTCGCGCAGGGCGGCCAGGCCGGCGACGTCGCCGTTCTGCATCTTGCTGTAGTCGAGCTCGATCGTCCCGATCGAGACGGGTCCTTCGACACGGCGCGTCAGCGTGTTTCGAGCGGCGTACAGATCGTCGGTCACCGTGGCCGTCTGCAGCGTCAGCCCGGCCCCTGAGGACCACTTGGTGCTGTCGGGGTTGTGGTTCCACTCCCACTCTGGACGCAGGGTCGCCTCCGCGAAGGTGTCCTTGGTCACAGGAGGCTTCACTCGATTCGATCCGCAAGGCAGGTCCGGGAAGGGGTACGTACCTCCCCACTTGCCGTCCACCAGCGTGAGCGAGGGCCAGCCGTCGTTCCAGGTCATCGGGGCCATCACCGGGATGCGGCCGGCCGGGTACGAGTCGTTGAACCCGAGGTAGTACCAGTCGCCGTTCTGCGTCTGGACGATGCCGCCCTGGTGCGGGGAGCCGCCGGAGCCCGGAGCGCCGGCGTAGGGCACCCTCACCGCGAAGGGCCGCATCTCGTAGGGACCAAAGGGCCCCTTCGTCGAGCGCAGCACATACTCACCGTTCGCGTATTGCGTGGTGAAGATGTAGTAGACTCCGTCCTTCTTGATGAAGCGGGAGCCCTCCAGCGGTCCGGAGAGGTCGCCCGGCGTCTGGAACACCGTCTGACTCTTGACCTGGCTGAAGCCGTCCGCGCTCAGCTGCGCCACGCTGATCGTGTTGTTGCCGGAGGCCACGTACATGGTGTCGTCGTCGTCGATCAACAACCCCATGTCGTAGTAACAGCCACCCTTGTGCTTTTCCCACGGACCTTCCGGGGACTTGGATGTGAAGACCCAGCCGCCGCCCTTGTTGTGCATGCAGCCCATCCAGTAGAAGGTCTTGTTGCTCTTCCGGTACTGGAGCGTCGACGCCCAGATGCCGTTGACATAGGATCGACCCCCGCTCAGGTCGTACGACGGGTCGACGTCCAGCAGGGGAACGGAGTGTGAAACGTACTCCCAGTGGACCAGATCGTAGGAGCGGAGCAGGGGCGCTCCCGGCGCATGGTGGAACGTGGACGCCGTGTAGTAGTAGGTGTCGTCGACGCGAATGACCTCGAGGTCGGGGAGGTCCTGCCAGATGAGAGGATTGGAGTAGGTCTCGGGGCAGACAGCCGGGGCGCCGCCGCCGTCGCCGCCGTCGCCGTCGCCGCCGCTGCCGCCGGTACCGGGGTCACCGCCTCCGGTCGCGTCCGAGCCTCCGCTGGCGCTCGTCGAACCGACGCTCGTCGTCTGGCCATTGCTCCCGCCCGAGCCGCTGCTGCTCGAAACGCCCATCCCGGGGCCGGTCGTCGCGCCCGTGGTGCCGCCGCCGCCGCTGCCGCCATCGCCCACCTGCGACTCCCCGCTACACCCTGCAAGGAGAGCGAGAAGACAGACAGCAGACGCCGTACCGCCTGCGCGTCGGTTGAGAGAGCGGGTGCTGGGAGGTTGGGAAGAGAAGTGCATGGTCATGGCCCGATGAAGAGGTGTCAGCGTGAGCGCGCGGCGCGCGGCTTTCAGAAAAATGAAAAATGAACGCGTCCAGGCGACGCTTCTCCTTGGCCGGGACGACCCGCCGTGGTCGCGCGACGGCCGCCCTGAAGCATCGCCACAAGTTTTTCGGGGGAACTCACAGGGAGGTGAGAAGACGGGGAATCAACTCCCACCAATCTCCCCGTCTCCCCGGCTCCCTGTTCAATTTTCCGCCAAGAATGCCGATCCCAGGAGGGGCCTGGTCAGGTCACCGCCCTGCCCGAGCGCACCTGAGTCAATTGTGAACGTTCACATCGAGCCAGTCAACCCAAATTGACACGCGCGTCGCCGTCGATGGCGGCTCAGGATCGCGGCCGGGGGATCCCGAGCCGCTGCCGCCGCTCCCACAGCGCCTTGCGGCTGATGCCGAGCCGGCGGGCGATCTCGGTCTCCGTCAGCTCGTGCTGGTGCTCGAGGACGAAGCGGCGGAAATAGCCCTCGAGGGAGTCGGACGGGGGCTCTCCCTCGTGCGCGTCCGCGGCAGGCGCGGGCGGAGTCGGTTGAGGGGGCGCGTCGAGCCCGAGCAGATCCAGCCCGATCTCGCTCGCGTCGGCGAGGACCATCGCGCGGTGAACGGCGTTCTCCAGCTCCCGGATGTTGCCAGGCCAGGGGGCCGCCGCGATGGCGGCGCGCGCCTCCGGCGTCAGCGTCAGCGGCGCGCGGCCCATCGCCCACGCGCGCCGCCTCAGCAGCGACTCCGCGAGGCGCACCGCATCGCCCGGCCGCTCGCGCAGCGGCGGGAGGCGGATCTCGAGGACCCGCAGCCGGAAGTAGAGGTCGCTCATGAACGATCCGTCGCGCACCATCGCCACGAGATCTCGGCGCGTCGCCGCGATGAGGCGCACATCGACGCGCCGGGCGCGGGTCGCGCCCACGCGCCGCACCTCGCCCGTCTGGAGGAAGCGGAGGAGCCGCGCCTGGACCTTCGGCGGCAGCTCGCCGATCTCGTCGAGCAGCAGCGTCCCGCCCTCCGCGGCCTCGCAGAGCCCGGCGCGCGCCGAGATCGCGCCGGGGACGGCGCCGCGCTCGTATCCGAAGAGCTCCCCCTCGATCTGCCCCTCGGGGATGGCCGCGCAGTGGACCGGAACGAACGCCATCTGCCGGCGCGGGCTCAGCCGGTGCACGGCGCGGGCGAGCGTCTCCTTGCCCGTGCCGCTCTCGCCGAGGACGAGCAGCGTCGCCTCGCTCGGCGCGACCTTGCGCACCCGCGCGAACACCTCCCGCATGGCCGCAGAGCCGCCGACCATGCCCTCGAGCTCGTCGTCTTCCGATGTGGGCGGCGCGGGCGGCGCGGACGACGCGGGCACCGAGTCGCGCGGCGCGGCGTCGGACGGCGTGCCCCGCGCAGGCCGCGCGCCGGGCAGATGGTGGTCGACGAGGGCGACCAGCTCGGCGTGATCGAACGGCTTCGACAGGTAATCCGCGGCGCCGCGCTTCACGGCGTCCACGGCCGCCTTCACCGTGGCGTAGCTCGTCATGAGCACGACCGGCGCGCCGCCGCACTGCCCGACGAGCGCGGTGCCCGGCGCCCCGGGCAGGCGCACGTCGGCCAGCACCAGATCGAACGTGCGCAGATCGTGATCCGCCGAGGCATCCTCGACCGACCCCGCCTCGATGACGTCGTGACCATGACGAGCGAGCAGCCGCCGGAGCTCCGTCCGGATGACGACCTCGTCCTCGACCAGAAGGATCCGGCTCACGGCGCCACCTCGATCCAGCGCCTCGCCCCGATCGCGGCCGCCGCCACGAGCACGGGCGCGCCATCCGTCGCGCTGGCCTCCGTGTCGTCTCCTCCGCGCATGGGACAAGGCTACTCAGGACCGTTGCGGCTGAATACGCGAGGACGCATAGCGCAACGCGTCAACATTGGCGGCTCAGTTGTCCAGGTTACCGGTCATGGCGCCTACGAGGACCGAGGCGCTTTCTCCGCCGGGGGAGCGGGTGGCCTTCGCCGGGCGCGCGGGAGCTCGGAGCTCCGCGCGCCCGATCGGGCGCCCCCCACGCCCCCCAGAGCGGCCTCGGCTCTACTTGGGCTGGGGGACGAACAGCAAGAGGTCGACGACGTTCGCCAGCGCCTCCAGGCCGGTCGGGTTGAAGTGCAGCCCGTCATCCTGGAAGTCGAGGTCCGCCTTCAGCTTGGTAGAATCGCTGGGGTCGACGACGGCCGGCTCGAAATCGATGACCTTGTCGAACTTGTTGCTCGTGCGGATCCAGGTGTTGACCGTCTGGCGGGTGGCCTCGTGCGCGGCGGAGTAGTACCCGTTGCCACCGAACGGCGTGATGGGCGCCCCGTAAACGAGCATCCCTTTGTCGTGCGCCTTGGTGATGAACTCGCCATAGGCCGCGATCAGGTTGTCGGCGACGGGCGGCTGGCTGTCGTTGCCGATGTCGTTCACGCCGATGAACGTGATCAGCCATTTCGCGCCGCGCTGGTCCAGGACGTCGCGCTGGAAGCGGGCCTTGGCCGTCGGCCCGAGCCCGCCGGCGAGCACGGTGCCCCCGCCGATGCCCAGGTTCAGCACGGCGACCTGCTGGGTCCCCTGATTGGACCGCAGCCGGCGAGACAGGAAGTCCGGCCAGCGGGTGTTCCCGTCCGTGTCCGAGCCGCGGCCATCGGTGATCGAGTCACCCAGGATGACGACCGCCGCCGCCTCGGGAGCCGCGTCGACGTCGAGGCCCGTGATGTAGTACCAGTGAGCCGTGGACACAGGGGAGGTCAGGCTCGCCGCCGAGACCCCGTTGCCGGTCTGGATGTACGAGTTGGTCCGCGAGCCCGGGTGCCCGGTGATCCCGGCCGGCACGGCGCCGAACTTGATGGTCACCGCCATCTTGGTGTTGGGCTTGATGGCGTACTCGATCGGATCGGAGAAGACGGTCTTGCCCACCGCGATGGTCACCGAATCGGCGCCCGCGAACTTCAGGGCGTGATCGGTGGCCACGTTGATGCCGTCGGCGGTCGTCGACTCCGCGATGTGGACCGACTCCATGGTCACCGGCCCGTCGCCGAACTCGTTCGAGAGCAGCAGCCGCACGCCCTTGCCACCGATCGAGGTATAGATGACCTGGCGCAGCGTGTTGTTGGCCAGGCCCGGCTCGGGCGGGTTGTTGTTGGTCTCGGTCAGCTGCGGACCGGTCGTCCACGTCCCGACCCAGTGCGCCTCCGCCGCGCCGCCGGCGCCGCCGCCGCCGCCGTCACCGCCCCCGCCGCCCGTGGCCTCGCCGCCGCCGCCGGTGGCGCCAGCGCCGCCGCCGCCGGTGTCGCCGCCGCCACCGCCACCGCCGCCGCCGCCGCCGCCGCCAGAGGCATCACCCCCGCCGGAGCTCGCCGCCGCGCTGCTCGAGCTGGACGTCGAGCTGGACGTGCTGCTCGACGTCGTGGTGTCCGTGTCATCGCCGCAGCCGGCGACAGCCAAAAACAGAAGAGCACAAAGTATTCTTCGCATGGTCCTCGACGCTCGAAAGATTGCCGTGTTCGCGATCGTTCGAATTGCCCCTCGGCGCACCGCCCCCGATCAGCAGCTCCTTCAGCGCATTCGAACTTTCGAATTTCCTTGATTTCAGCCGAGAGCGCGCCGGTTCGCTCGTGCGCGCAGCGTCGCCTGGATCGAGCTCGGATCCATCGAAGAGCTCGTCTGGATGGCTGCGCTGCCCACCGTCGATGTCCGGAGGCGCGCGGGAGAGCGCGGGCCGATGCCATGCCCCTCACCCGCGCGGTCGACTGTGTCACATGAGGACTCAATATACTACTCGGTTCATCGCCGGGAGGACGCCCGGGTGGCGTCGTCCGGCCACGTGACGTTACGTTCGGTAACGCTTCGATGCGCGCGCGTTACGTTTGGTAACACCCGGCACGACGCGTCGTCTAGGCGCTTCGGCCCATGACCCGAGGCCGCCGTGGGTCTCGCGGGCGGCGCTCCGGCCAGCCAGGCGCCCGCCGCCGAGCAGGTCGCAAGAGCGCCGCGCCACGAGACCGGCTGCGATAGCATTCGCGCCGGCTGGGTCGACGGGTCAGCGGCGCTCCACGCACTCGCTCACCCGGGCAAGCACTGTTCCGTGATTGAACTCGTCGAACCTTCGGCGCTCGCAGATGCCCAGGTCGCTGCTGCACCGCGTGGCTACCCGAACGCCGCTACTGAGGTCGCTCACGTCGTAGCACGCCGCGACGTCCTGCGATGCGCACGAGTCGTGGCAGTCGAGTGGTAGGGATTCGCATCGCTCGCGGAGGCGCAGCTGGCACCCGTCGCTCGAAGAGAAGCATTCCTGAGACTGCCGGCCGCAGAACCAGGGAGGGTCGACGGGTCGCGCGACCGGTTCCCGACCGCACCGGAAGCGGAGCCGGAATACGATGCCGCGCTCCGTCCTCATGCCCATTCCCTCGTTGGAGGACAGCACGGTGTAGCCCTCCGGACAGGCCTCGCGGGCTCTCTCGTGCGCCTTGGCGATCGTGTCCTTCTCCGTGGCGAAGAAGATCCCTTTGGCCTCCACGACGAGGCCGGCGTCGGTCGACTCGATGACGTACGCGTATGTCTGCCCGTTCGACGCACAGCCGGCCATCGACATCGCCGCGACGACACGCATCCACATGCGTGCCAGCCTATCGACGCGCGATCTTCGCTGCAAGGCGGCCGTACGCCACCCAACCTGGCAGCCCGTCGGCGTCTTGATCGCGACCGGCGTGCCGGTGCCGGCGGTGACCGCGGAGGCGGTGTCGCGCTTGGCGGCGCAGGAGGGGGCTCGACCGAAGGCGCGCCGGCGCGGTGAAGGTGTGCCCAGACGCGGTCGTGAGGCGCCGATCCCCGTGTCCGAGAAACTCGGCCGCACCCGAGGAGCGCCGCTCCGATGTTAGGATGCGGCGCATGTCCCTGCCGCACCTCGACCCCGGAGCCCTCGAGGCCATCGTCGAACCGACCGACGGGCCGCCCCCGATCGAAGCGGTCCGCGCGTACCGGCGCTCGTTGCGCCTCCACGGGTGATGAGCGCTCCGATGGACCGAGAGTGACCGCTCGACGCGGACGACTTCTCCGCTTACTACGCCTTCGCGCCCGCGGCGCTCGCCATCCGCGAGTGCGTGCGGCTGCGCGCCGTGCGCGAGCTCGATCTGCCGGAGCCGCTGCTCGACGTCGGCTGCGGCGACGGCCTGTTCGCGCGCCTCGCCTACCCGGACAAGCAGGCGTGGGGCATCGACATCAACCCGACCGAGGTGCAGCGCGCGCAGCGGACCGCGTCGTACCGCACGCTCATCTGCGGCAACATCGTCAACGTCCACCTGCCCGAGGGATTCTTCGGCAGCGCCATCGCCAACTGCAGCCTCGAGCACGTGCCCGATCTCCACGGCGCCCTCGTGAACATCCGGCGCGCGCTCAGGCCCGGGGCGCGGTTCGTGCTCATCGTGCCCACGCCCGACTGGACGTACCAGCTCGCCCTGCCCGAGGCGCTCCGCTCCGTGGGCCTCGTCGGCCTCTCGCGGGCGTACGGCGACGCGCTCGATCGGGTCTTCTCGCACGTCCACCTCTACGACGAGGCGGGCTGGCGCGATCACCTCGCGCGCGCGGGCTTCGACCTCGTGGAGACGCGGCCCATCGCGGGCCGGCCGACCTCGTGGGCGTTCGACTTCATGCTGTACCCGAGCCTGCTCGGCTACGTGATGCGCAAGCTCACCGGCCGCTGGATCGCGATGCCAGCGCTCCGCCCGCTCACCGCCGACGTGGCGCGCGCCGTGGTCAACGCGCTCGGGCGCCTCGCCCCGGGCGGCGACGCGGCCGCCGAGTACCTGCTCGTGGCGCAGGCAGGGCCCGATGGCTGACCCGGCGGCGCCGCCCGGCGATTACTTCTCGAACCACCGCCGCCGCGAGCGGTTCCCGTGGTCGCTCTACCACGGCGCGCTCACCCGCCCCCTCGCGCGCGCCATCGCCGCCCGCGGCCCGCGCCCGCGCGTGCTCCTCGTCGGCTGCGGCCTCGAAGGGGAGATCCCCGGCGCCCCGCCCTCGACCGAGCTCTACGGCTGCGATCTCGACGCGCGCGCCATCGAGGCGTGCCGGCGCCTCTACCCGGCGCGCGCGGAGCGCTTCGCCGTCTGTCCGGGGCCGTACGAGCTCCCGACGGGCGGCGGGTTCGACGGCCCGTTCGACGTCGTGCTCGCGAAGGAGGTCGTCGAGCACACCCTCGATCCGTCGCGCTGGGCGCGCGGGCTCTCGGCGCGCCTCGCGCCGGGCGGCGCGCTGCTGCTCACGACCCCGAACTACGGCCGGCTGTCCACGCTGCCGCTCCTCGAGGCCACGGTGCTCGAGTGGATCGCGCGCCGCGACGGCTTCTCGCGCAAGCACATCCACCCGAGCAAGTTCGACGAGCGCAGCCTCGCGGCGCTCGACGTCGGGGAGCGGATGCGGCTCGTGTCGGTGCGGCGGACGCTCACCGGCTGGTCGCTCCTCGGCACCTGGCAGCGCGCCCCGGGCTGACCCGGGCGCCGGCGAGCTCCGTTGATGCTCTACCTCCTGCTCGCGCTCGGCGTGCTCGTCCTCCGGCTGGCCGAGCTCCGCGCCGGCGCGGCCGCCGGCCCTGCCGCGCCGGCCGTACCCGTCGCGTCCGGGCCCGCGCCGGCCGTAGCCACCGCGCCCGGGCCCTCGCCGCGCCTCGCCTGGCTCGCCGCCGCCGCGGCGGTGGCGGTCGCGCTCCTGCCCGCGCTGCGCGACGCGCCCGCGCTCGCCGGGCCCGGCGCCGCGCTGTCGAAGGACACGATCTCGCACCTCGCCATCGCCTTCGACATCGCGACGAGCGGCCTGCCGCACGGGTGGATCGCCACGAACAACGGCGGCTTCCCGATCGCGCTGCACTACCCGCCCGTCGGCTGGCTGCTCGTGGCGGCGCTGATCCGCCTCGGCGTCGCGCCGGTGGTCGCGGTGAAGGGGCTCGGCTTCGCGGCCTTCGTCGGGGCCCCGCTGGTCGTCCTCGCCGCGGCCCGCGCGGTCGGCGCGCGGCCCGCGTCGGCCGCCGCCGGCGCGGTGGCGCTCGCGTGGGTCGCGCCGTACGTGCAGTTCGCCGGCGGGTGGCCGTCGTTCTTCCTCCTCGGGCTGCTCTCGCAGATCCTGGTCATTCCCCTCGTCATCGCCTGGGCCGCCGCGGTGATCCGCCCCGCCCGCTTCGAGCTCGGGCCGGCGCTCGCCGCCGCCTGCGCGGCGACGCACCCGCAGGTCTTCACGGTGAGCGCCGCCGTCCTGGGCGCGGCCGCGATCGCCGCGTGGGATCGGCGGCTGTGCGCGCGCGTGCTCCGCTCGCTCGCCGGCGGCGGCCTGGTCGCGGTCGCGCTCTACGGCCCCGGCATCGCGTCGATGGCCGCGCCCTTCGGCTAGCCTGCCGGCCTCGGCTGGCGGCACATCGGCTTCGGGCCCGAGCGCGTGCTGCCGTGGATGCTCGAGGGCGACCTGCTGGACTACGAGCACGCCCCGGTGATCGGCTCCGCATGGATCGCCTCCTGCTTCCTGCATGCGACGCGCCTCCGCGCCCCGGCGTCGCGGGCCGTCCTCGCGGCGTCGGCGGTCGCGCTGCTCCTGTCGATGAGCGGCGGCTGGATCGTCGGCGCAGGCCCGCTCGGCCGCGCGCTGCTCTCGCTGTTCCAGCCGATGCGCGCCCTCGCCCTCCTGCCGCTCGTCGCGGCCGCGGCCATCCTCAGCGCGCTCGACCTCGCGGCCGCGGCGCTCGCGCGCATCGGCGCCGCGCTGGCAGCGCGGGGCGCGCGCCGCTCGCGCCCCGCGGTCGCCGGGCTCCTGCCAGCCGCGGTCGCCGGGCTCCTGCCAGCCGCGCTCGCGCTCGTCGCGGCCGTCGAGATCCCCGCCCGCGCGGCCGATCTCCACGTCATGGCAGAGAAGCAGGCCGCGCTCGTCGCGTCGCGCGGCTGCCCGCCGCCCGCCGAGGGCTTCGACCCCGATCTCATCGCCCGCTGGCTCGCCGAGGCGCCGCCCGGCCGCGCGAGCTACGCCGTCGAGGACGAGTTCGCGACCTGCTCCATGATGCACGCCGCCGATCTCCGCCGCGCGGTCCCGATGGCCGCCTCGACCGGCGCCGGCGCGCATGTGGGCGTTCACGCCGCGGCCTTCCTCAAGGTGGCGCCCGAGCGCCCCGGGAGCGCCGCGCGTGCCGAGGCGCTCGGCATCCGCACGCTCATCCACCTGACCGCGCAGCGGCCGGGGCCACCCGAGGCGTGGGCGCTCGTGGACAGGCGCGGCGAGGTCGAGCTGTCGCGGCGCGTGGGCGGCACGGACTACGTGGGGCTCGGGTGCGTGCGCGAGGTATGGCGCGGCCGGGAGGCGGATCTGCTCGCGGCGCTCTTCGAGCACCTGGAGCAGCCGCGCACCGCGCTCGACACGCCCGGCGAGCTCATGGCGCTGGAGGCCACCCGCGGCCCGCTCGAGCGCGTGGCCATGGCCGACGACGGCTGCGACGCGGCCCGCGCCAGCGTGCGCGAGGTGCCGCGCGAGCCGGGCGTGTACGAGGCGACCGTCGACGCGGAGGCGCCTGTCGACGTGGTCTTCCGCGCGACGGCGTACAGCGGCTGGCGCGTGCGCGACGGCGGCGTCGAGCTGGCATCGAGGCGCGTCGCCCCGGGCTTCTTCGCGGTGCGGGTCGGGCCCGGCCGGCACCACCTGGAGGCGGTGGTGGCGCTGCCGCGGTTCTACCTGCAGGGGCTCGCGCTCGCGTGCGGGGCCGCGCTCGCGCTGGGGGCGCCGCGGCTCCGGCGGCCGATCTTCCGCCGTGGCCGGCTCGCGGTCACCGAGCGCCGGTGACTGGGATGGCTCCGTCGGCGCCGGAGCAATGGTAAAAGCGGACGCGCCGGGCAGCGGGGAGCGAGCGAGTGCAGAAGGCGGCGAAGGGGTCGACGTACACGCGGGTTGCTGTCGTGCAGCTCGCCTATCATCCGGCGATCGTCGTGGATCGGCGATCGCCGCTCGAGGATCCGCTGTTCGATCCGAGGGTGGCGTCGGACTCGTTGCTTCCCTCGCGGGGCGAGGTGCCGGAGGCGATCAAGCCGAAGCTCGACGCGCTCCGCCGGCGCATCCGGGAGGCGTACGACGCGCAGTTGCTCGCGCGGGTGAGGGCGGTGCTCGCCGCGTGCCGCGAGTACGGCGCGAGGATCGCGGTGCTCCCCGAGTACAGCGTTCCGTGGGAGATCCTCGAGGGCGTCGCCGAGGCCGCGGGTGACATGGTCGTCGTGGCCGGGACGCACACCGTCGACCGGGCAGCGCGGCGATCCGGAATGTACGAGCGGCTCGGTGCGGCCGCGCTTCCCACGGTCGGACAGTCGGTATGTCCGGTGCTCCACGGCGGCAGGCTGCTCGGCCTGCAGGCGAAGCTGAGCCCAGCGATCCCGGAGCGGAGCTCGATGCGGCCTGGCGCGACCTGGACGCCCGTCGAGATGCCCGACGGCTTCCCGGGGCCCATGGCCGTGCTGGTCTGTCTCGACTTCCTGTTTCGAGAGGGCGAACCGCACCGGAAGCTCGTGGCGGAGCGCCTCGGGGCCTGTCGGTTCCTCGCCGTACCGAGCCTGACGCCGCACCACACCCTGCCGGAGTTCGCCGGCAAGGCGTGGGAGGAGGCGCGCCGGTACGGGCGGCCGGTGCTCTATTGCGACGGCGCGGAGGGCGGTGGCACGTCGGTGTACGTCGACGAGGGGCAGGCGCATGATCTGAAGCGGTTTCCGGATCGCGCCGGGTACCTCGACCCGGGCGACGAAGGGGTGATCGTCGCCGACGTCGACCTCGTGGAAGGCTGGCTCGACTCAATGCAAGAACTGGGGAGAGGCCGGTGCCTGCACCTCACTGTACCAGGGCCATCATGCGAGCCTGGACGAAGCCAAGGAGCGATGTGAGTATGCCAATGGGGTGCACCTCGGCTCGGGAGCGCAGTCGTGCGGCTCGTGCCGGTGGGTGAGCGGCGCGAATGGCGATCCGGTTGAAAAGTGCAAGCAGCGTTGCGACAGAATCAACGAGAAGTGCATAGCAAACTGTCCGAAGGGAGATAAGAATTGCATGCACGAGTGCAACGAAGCAAACGGAAAATGTCTCAGGGATTGTGAACGATGAGCATCGCATAGAAGTCGGCGAAACGCACGGTGAAACTGACCCATTCCATCGCGTCCGCCGTTAATTTGCCCGAGTTCGAGTGCGCTCTCGGCAAGGAGCTCGAGGCGATCTCGGCGGCGCCCCTGCGCGGCGGCGCGGGCGGGGTGGCCGAGGCGGGCGTCGGCGAACTCGGCGCGGCTGCAGAGTCGAGGGGCACCTCGGGCGCCGGTAAGTGGGCGCCGCTGCTCAGCACCGAGAGCCCGGGGCCGTGCAGGCCAAGAGTGCCTCGGACAAGCTCGAGGGCCGTTGCTGGCGGCGCGACATGGCGCCGGAGCGTACACCGTGAGTACCGCGGTAGATGCCGGCGAACTCGGGTCGAGCGAGGGTTCGGCTCGGCACACCCTTCAGGCGGGCGCGTTGACCAAGCGAGCTCGGTGAGGCGCTCTGCGGCGACGATAGAGATTATTGCGCAAATCGACGTGTGGGTCCGGTCGGGAGTAGCTCGGTCCAGCTCCACGGCGCGCGGTCGACCCTTGGGCGGCACACAGGCGTGGTCGCCAGCGCCAGAAGGGGGCATCGAGCCGATACGCGACGCAGCCTCGTGGACGAGCTGGTCAAGACGTCGTTCAGCGCTTTGAGAAATCTGGTGTTTCGCCGCGACCGATGGCGAGTGTCCATTTTTCCAGCAATGACGCGCCACTCTCCCAAAACTTCTTGCAACCATCGATGTAGAACGTGACAGCGTCTCGCCGTCCGATGGCCAGCAATCGGGATGCGAGCTCGAGATCGGGTCCAAAAGTCTTGAGTTGTGGCGAGCCGCGAACCTCGCTCGCGGCTCGCAGGTGTGCTGCTGCCCTGGCTGGTTCACCACATGCTAGAGCGATTTTTCCTAGAACGATGTGCGCGAGATGCACGGCATTGCCGTACTGAAACGTGTTGACGTGCCCCTCGGCGTCGGCAAGTAGTCGTTCTGCGGCTTCAGTCGCCCGCTCGTAGTTCTCACACACGACTGCCGCCTCTGCGATGTCCATGAGAATTCCGAGTGCTTCTAGCGAACAGCGCTCAAGCGTGAGCGCCACTTCGTATTCCGCGAGCGCTTCGCGTGCAATTCGTTTGCGCTCCTCGCTCGATGTCGAGCCAATGCAGGATCTGAAGTGCAGCCCTCCTAGGCGCTGTCGCCAAACTGACTCGTCCGGTTCGATTGTGGCTCCTCGCTTGTATAGATCTTCGGCTATGTCTGGATCTCCGGACTCAAGAAAGCTGGCAGCATTCCTGAGGACAGCGAGGTCGTTGGCGCTGTTGGATACCGTGCTCAGCCAGAGGCGTTTCCCCTCGTTGTATGCATCCGGGTAAAGTTCCGGGTGGATGCGCGCGAAGGCAGCAAGATGGATTTCTGGGCGATGTGCGATCAGCCAGTGAACGTGGTCTGCTCGTCGGCGCTGTGCGTCATCATCTTGGTTCGTGAAATAGAACCCGAGCAACTTGGCGCGCGCTTCGATGTCGTTCGAGCTCTTCAGCAGGTGGGTCTCCAGGGCTGCTGCATCTTGCGCTGCCAGGTCGATGCCGTCGGTGCATAGGGAGAGCCAGTCAGGTGCGCGTTCCATGGTGCCGCGAGGATAGCGCGCCTGGCGGGCGCATGTCGGTGAACTCGGTGCCGTTGTTGTCTACCCGACCGGGCTCGTGCAAGTCGCCCAGGATGTCGCACCCCCATGGCCCATGAGTAGACCACGCGTCGCGGGGTAGAGGATCGAGGGCCTCGGCGCCGCGGCAGTGTGACCCGGACGTTCCTGCGGGCGTCTGGCTGTCCATACCCATCACCCATCCGCGGTGACGCGGCCTCGGCCGAGCCGGCGAGCTCGCCGCGGCAAGCTTCAATCCGGCTATTCAGGAAATCGCAGCGTCTCGGCGGAGTTGCCGTCCTCCGCCATCGTCGTGCTGCCATCGAAGTTCCAGCTGATGCCGCCATGGCCCGGCCGATCTCGAAGGTGACGCCCTCGAGCGTGAGGGTACGGACCGGTGGCCTGGGTAACGGTTCAGACCGGCAGCCTGGGTCGCACCTGGACGGACCGGGAGCTTCGGTGACACATGTCGTAGAGGACCGGCGACGGAGGAGCGCTGGTGCCTTGGAAAGAGACATGTTCAGTGGACGAGAGGCTTCGGTTCATCGCGCAGGTAAACGAGTCGGACGAGACGTTCGCGGAGCTGTGCCGGCGGTTCGGCATCAGCCGGAAGACGGGGTACAAGTGGGTGGAGCGCTACGAGCAGGCCGGACCGAGCGGGCTGGAGGAGCGGCGGCCCGTGGCTCACACGTTCCCGCATGCGACGCCAACGGGGCTCGTCGACGCGCTGATCGAGCTGCGGAAGGAGCGCCCCACGTGGGGGCCGAAGAAGCTGCGCGCCCGGCTGGAGAGCCTGGGCGTGGAGGGGCTACCGGCGGCAAGCACCATCGGCGAGCTGCTCAAGAAGCATGGGCTGATCCGGCCCCGTCGGCGGCGCGTGGTGACGCCACCGACCGCGATGCCGCCGCCGCTGGCTCCAGCGGAGCAGCCTAATGACACATGGTGCGTCGACTTCAAGGGGCATTTCGCGCTCGGCGACAAGACCCGGTGTCACCCGCTCACGTTGACGGATCAGGCGACGCGGTACTTGCTCAAGTGCGAGGGCGTGGCGAAGCCGGACGAGGCCTCGGTGCGGCCGCACTTCGAGCGCGCGTTCCGCGAGTTCGGGCTGCCGCACCGCATCCGCTCGGACAACGGCCCGCCGTTCGCCACGATCGGCATCGGTGGGCTCTCGGCGCTCTCGGTCAGCTGGATCAAGCTCGGCATTCATCCCGAGCGGATCGAGCCCGGTAGGCCGCAGCAGAGCGGCCGCCACGAGCGAATGCACAAGACGTTGAAGGCGGAGGCGACATCGCCGCCAGAAGCCAACTTGGCAGCGCAGCGGCGCGTCTTCGACTGGTTTCGGCACGAGTACAATGATCAGCGTCCGCACGAGGCGCTCGGCCAGAGGACGCCGGCTTCGCGCTACACGCCCTCGCGTCGTTCGATGCCGAGCAAGCCCTCGTCGCCGGAGTACCCGGACACGATGGCCATTCGACGCCTTGACGACCAAGGACGGATGCTGTTCGGGGCTCGCAGACCACCATCTCCGCACTGCTCGCCGGCGAGCCCGTGGGGCTGACGCCGATCGCCGATGACGTCTGGGAGCTGTACTACGGCCCGGTCCTGCTCGCGCAGGTCACCCTCAAGAACAAGGAGCTGAAGCTGGCCAGGGCGCGGTGACCTGCGCGAACTCACGCCGGATCGTGAGAAGAGGCTCGTGTGTACCGCGACCACGGGGAGCGGTTGGTGTATAGGTCCTGGCGATCCGAGAAAGCGCGGCGAGCGTGTCGTGTCGACGAGGATCCGGTCCCCTGTTTCCAGTCCTCCCGGAGCATGGGCCCGTAGCTCAAGGAAGTGTCACCGCAGCTCCCGGTCAGAAGTGTTACCAGGGCTCCGCTCGTACACGCTGCGCGGCTCTGGCGGCTTCCCACGCGGTCCCAGCACCCTCGTGCGTGGCCCTGGCGGGCCTGCGGCGCGGCGCCGGCAGGCTCCTGCGCGGCCTCGGCGCCCTTCCTGCGCGGTCCCAGTACCCTCCTGCGCACTCCAATTGGTGTCCTATCGTACGATCAAACGGCTACTGCGCGGCCCGTGCGCCCATCCTGCGCGTCCAATTTTGTGTTCTATCACGCATTTCAGCGGCTCCTATGCGGCCCCGGCTCGCTCCTGCGCGGCCCCGTCCCCCCTCCTGTGCAGCCCCGGCCCCCCTCCTGTGCAGCCCCGGCCCCTCCTGTGCGCCCCTCTTGGTGTTCTGCGTTACTATAACTCAACACCTGCGCCTGGTCGTCGCCTCCGCTGCGCAGCTCCGGCGTCGTCTTGCGCGGCGCTGCTGTCCCCTCGCGACCTGGGCTTCGCCCTCTTCTCTGACCAAAGCTTCGGTGTCACCGATATCCTTGATCGAGCGACCGCCCCTCGGCGGCTCGGGCTGCCAACCGCCCTTGGCTGCATTCAGCGCGGAGATCGCGACGGCAATGGAGAGAATCTTCATCGCGGAGATCACGCAGGTCCAGGACGACGACGCGCATGCTAGATATTCTCCGCGGCGCAGAACATGCTCGACGTCCCTCTACTCGGCGTGGCGGACATGGAACGGACGCTCAGAAATGCGCGTTCGATCGCCGTGCTGGGGATCAAGCCGGAGAGCCGCCGGGATCTCGATGCGCACCAGATCCCGCTTTACCTCCAGAAGGTCGGCTACCATATCCTCCCCGTCCCGACCCGTTATCCCGAGGCGACCCAGATCCTCGGCGTGCCCGTCCGCCGCCGCCTGATCGAGCTTCCCGCGCCGATCGACGTGCTCAACGTCTTCTGCAAGCCCGAGGAGTTCGTGCCCCACGTCGAGGATGCGCTCGTGTTGCGTCCCTCGGTGGTGTGGTTCCAATCCGGGCTGCTCGAGCTCTCGGCGGCGCGCAGGCTGCTCGGCGCAGGGATTCCGGTCGCGGAGGACTGCATTGGCTGCCGGCGAGCGTCGATGTGGCCTTCCATCGAGCCATTCGAGGCACAACGCTTGGCGGTGAGCTCGCGGACGCCATGAAAACAGCCCCACACTCGACGCCTCCAGGCTTCTGCGGATCCCTGGCGGCTTGACGCGAAGGCTGCAGCGAGGAAAGCAGATCGTGTAGAGTCGGCGGGCGCGGGGATGCCGAGCACAGCCGCGGCCGTGGGCGCGATCCTTCACGGGTCCACGGCGCGCTCGTGCCGTCCGCGTGGCAACGCCCGCATCCTGCCGTAAGCCCCGGAGGGCGCCTGGCATGCCCTGGGTCAGGTCGTATCCTTCATCCCCGCCTCTCCCGGCCGCGGCCGTGCGATGCATGGCGGGAGGGGGAACGTTGATGACGATCCTGAGGACTGCATGGCTTCTCGGTGGGGCGCTCGGCCTCTCGTCCTGCGATCACGCGACGCCAGGACGCATGGACGGCGAGGCGCCCGCCGCTCCGGACGACAGCGCGGCCGGGTCGCAGGCGACCCTGGTCGAGCCTGCGCTCCACTTCATCGAGAGCGGAAGGCCGGCGGAGTCCGCCGCGGGCTATCACGTCCAGGGGCGAGACAAGGCCGTTCACTTCGGGCCCGACGGCATCACCTTCGTCCTGGCCGGCGCCCCGGAGGCATCGCTCCCCCGCTGGGCGGTGAGGCTCGAGTTCGAGGGCCATCGAGCCGGCGTCGCGCCCGAGGGGAAGGATTCCACCGGCGCGGTGGTCAGCTATTTCACGGGCCCTCGCGAGCAGTGGAGGACCGGCCTCCCGACCTATGCCGCAGTCGTTTACGAGGACCTCTGGCCCGGCGTCGATCTCGAGATCTCGGGCACGGCCCACGCGCTGAAATACCAGCTCGTCGTCGCGCCGGGGTCCGATCCGGCGCAGATCCGGCTCACCTACCGGGGCGCGAGCGCGGTGCGCCTGACCGAGGGCGGGCAGATCGAGATCTCCACGCCGGCAGGCAGCTTCACCGACGACGCGCCGCTGTCCTTCCAGGACACCCCGGAGGGCCGCGTGGCGGTGCCGAGCGCGTACGCCCTCGAGGCACCCGCGCTGGACGGGGCGCAGACGTATGGGCTCCGCCTGGGCGCCTACGACCCGACCCTGCCGCTGGTCATCGATCCGGCCGTGCTGATCTACTGCGGCTTCATCGGTGGATCCGGCTCGGACGACGGCGAGGACATCGCGGTGGACCTGGTCGGCAACGCCTATGTCACGGGCTCCACCACCTCCACCCGGACGACCTTCCCGGACATCGTCGGTCCCGATCTCAAATACAACGGTGGCCAGGACGCCTTCGTCGCCAAGGTGGACCCCCGGGGCGCCCTCGTCTACGCGGGCTATATCGGCGGATCCGGGTTCGAGCTCGGCAGGGGCATCGCGGTGGATTGGGCCGGCCAGGCCCACGTGACAGGCATCACGCACTCCGACGATTTCCCCGTCGAGATCGGCCCGGACCTGACCTACAACGGCCAGGGCGACGCGTTCATCGTGAAGATCGACGCCTCCGGCGAGGACATCGCCTATGCCGGCTACATCGGCGGCTCGGGCATCGATATCGGGTTCGACGTCGCGGTGGATAGCTGCGGCGACGCCTATGTGACCGGGAGGGCCGACTCCGACGCATCGACGTTCCCCGCTCAGGTGGGCCCCGATATCACGCAGAACGGCGGCGCCGACGCCTTCATCGCCAAGGTCGACGCCTCCGGCGCAGGCCTCGTCTATGCCGGTTATATCGGCGGCAGCGCGCAGGACGAGGCCTTCTCCATCGCCGTGGACTGGGCCGGCGCCGCCTATGTCACCGGCTGGACCTTCTCGGGCGCGGACACCTTCCCTGTCCAGGTCGGCCCGGATCTCTCCCAGAACGACGGAGGAACCGTCGGCGACGCCTTCGTCGCCAAGGTGAGCCCCTCGGGCACCGGGCTCGAGTACGCCGGCTACATCGGCGGCGCCGGCTCCGACGTCGGCCAGGGCATCGACGTGGACCTCGCAGGCAACGCCTATATCTCCGGGAACACCGCCTCCGACGAGCTGACCTTTCCGGTCAAGATCGGGCCCGACCTGACCTACAACGGCGCCGAGGACGCGTTCGTGGCGAAGGTCAGCCCGTCAGGCGCCGAGCTCGTCTACGCCGGCTATGTCGGCGGCACGAGCCTGGACGGCAGCACGGGGCTCGCTGTCGACCTCGCCGGCCGTGCCTACCTGACGGGCGCGACATCCTCCGCTGATTTTCCCGCCCTCGGGGGGCCCGACCTCACCCACAACGGCGGTTTCGACGCCTTCGTGACCAAGGTCGACGCCTCCGGCGCGCGCCTCGTCTACTCGGGGTTCATCGGCGGATCGAGCACGGACGCCGGCAGAGATATCGCGGTGCACTGGCGCGGTGACGCGTTCGTCGCCGGGTTCACCTATTCGGCGGAGGCGAGCTTCCCGACCGTGAGCCGCCCCGATCTCACCCACAACGGAGACGCCGACGCCTTCGTCGCGAGGATCGGGCAGACGCGCTCCCTCGCCTGGCCCTGAAGCGCGCTTCCGATCGCGATGGCCGACCCGCAGGCGCCCTGACCGCGCACCGCGCGCCGTGATGACCACGGCGCGGACATCCATCGGAAACATACGTTCGACAGCCCATTCGCCGTCGGACATCGGCCGGAAACATACGTTCGACAGCCCATTCGCCGTCGGACATCGGCCGGAAACATACGTTCGACAGCCCATCCAGGGTCCGACATCGACCGGAAACATACCATCTGCAGCCCATTTGTGCTCCGACACCGATCGGAAACATACGATTTACGACCCATTTACGGTCCTTGTTTTATGGATCCGTCCTGAGGCCTCGAGCTGCGCACCGCGAGGTCCTTCAGAACCGCACCTTACGAGGACCCATGACCCAGGCTACCAAGGCGACCAAGATCGAGCTATTTTCGCTGTCGACTCCAGCGATGCGCGCATTCCACTTGACCTGGCTGGCGTTCTTCGCCTGCTTCTTTGCGTGGTTCGCGGTTGCGCCGCTGATGCCGGTCATCAAGGGGGAATTCGGGCTGACCAAGGAGCAGATCGCCAACATCAACATCGCCGCCGTGGGAATCACGGTCGCGGGTCGTCTGGTGATCGGGCCGCTCTGCGACAAGTACGGTCCGAGGGCGACCTACACGTGCTTGCTGGCGCTCGGCGCCATCCCCGTGCTCGGGATCGCGCTGGCGCGGAGCTATGAGGTCTTCCTGTTCTTCAGGCTGCTGATCGGCATGATCGGCGCGAGCTTCGTCATCACGCAGTACCACACGTCCGTCATGTTCGCTCCCAACGTGGTCGGCACCGCGAACGCCACGAGCGCGGGCTGGGGCAACGCCGGCGGGGGGGTCACGCAGTCGACCATGCCCTGGGTGCTCGCGGCGGTGCTGAGCCTGGGTGTCAGCTCCTCAATGGGCTGGCGCCTCGCGATGGTGGTGCCGGGCGCGCTCATGCTCGTCGTGGCGGTCCTCTACTGGAAGTTCACCCAGGACTGCCCGCAAGGGAACTACAAGGACCTTCGCGCGGCGGGCGTCGAGATCGAGGGCGGGAAGAAGGGCGGATGGGCGGTCTTCAAGGCGGCGATGGGCAACTACCGGTCCTGGATGTTGTTCGTCACGTACGGAGCCTGCTTCGGGATCGAGCTCTTCGTGCACAACGTGGCCGCCAGCTACTTCGTGGACCGCTTCAAGCTGGATCTCCAGACCGCGGGCATGGCCGCGGGCAGCTTCGGGCTCCTGGCGCTTTTCGCGCGCGCCGTGGGCGGCATCCTCTCCGATCGGCTGGCCCATCGGAAGGGCCTGGACGCGCGCACGACCCTCCTGTTCGCGCTGATGGTCGGCGAGGGGCTCGGCCTGCTCTGGTTCTCCCGGACGCAGACGGCGGGGATGGCGGTGGTCGCGATGATCTGCTTCGGGCTCTTCACGCACATGGCGTGCGGCGCCACCTACGCGCTCGTGCCCTTCATCGATCGCAAGGCGCTCGGCGGCGTCGCGGGCATCGTGGGCGCGGGCGGCAATGTCGGCGCTGTCGCGGCGGGCTTTCTGCTCAAGGCGGTCGGCGACACCCAGGACTGCTTTGCGGTGCTGGGCTTCGCCGCGCTCGTCTCGTCGGTGTGCGCGATCCTTGTGCGCTTCACGGCCGCCCACAAGGCCAGCGAACAGGCCCTCTACGACAAGGCCCTCGCCGAACGCCTCGCCCAGAGCGGCGCGCCGGCCACGGTCGGCCTCGCGCGCGCGAGCTGAACACGCCTCGAGGGCGCCGCCCTCGTCGGCGACCGCGTGTACGTCATCACCTCGCACGCGGGACGAGAACGGCGTCCTCGAGAGGCCGCGTTACAGATCCCTTGCCATCGACCTCGCCGGCTCGGTACTTCGTCCTTGGGCCTCGTCGCTCGTGCGGAGGGGCGGAGTCACCGCCCCGGCGCCGCCGG
Organism: Sorangium sp. So ce693; assembly: GCF_051521375.1. Taxonomy (NCBI): domain Bacteria; kingdom Pseudomonadati; phylum Myxococcota; order Polyangiales; family Polyangiaceae; genus Sorangium; species Sorangium sp. So ce693. Next base: position 4,031,186 of record NZ_CP150347.1, on the reverse strand, counting down.
CCTCAGGGGCGAGCTGCGGGTCGAGACCCCGAGCTGGAGGTAGTGAGCGCCGCCTCCCCGTCGGTGGCGGCGCCCCCGCCCGTGAACGGCGTTGTGCAGAACAGCGCCTCGACATTCGCCTCCTGGCAGTGGCCATAGGCGTTGGGGGTGCGGTCGCAGCTGAGGGACCGGCACTCCGCAACGTCGAAGCAGATGGCGCCTTCGGACTTGCTGCCGGGGGCGACGTCGTTCAGGCCGTCGTGACAGACGCCCTGGTCGCAGTAACCGCTATAGCTGTCGACGCTGACCAGACCGTCGAACGTGTCGGTGTTCTCGCTGTAGCAGTCCTGGTGGCTGCGGCAGGCGGTGCAGGTGGCGGCCAGGCTGGCCTGGGAGGTGATCTTCATGAGGCCGCTTTCGCAGTCGCCAGGGTCCAGGGCCTGCTCGCCGTTCTTGTGGAGGGGCTGGCAAGTGCGCTCCTCGGGATAGTCCCCGCCGGAGAAGTAGGCGCGTAGGGCGGCCGTGGTCGGCAGGCAGCGGAGCCCGGGCGCGCACAGGTCGTCAGAGCTGCCGTCGCAGGGGCTCCCCTCGGCTGGCAAGGGCGGAGCGGGGCGGCAACGGTCGCCATCCGTCTCGCTGGTGCAGACCAGACCGGCGGCGCAGAGCAGGTCGGGGCAGAGCTCCCCCTCGGCGGGCAGCACCAGGCAGGTCCCGGCGGTCGACTCGGCGCTGGCCGGTTTGCAGATGGTCCCCTTGCAGGGATTCCCGCCCAGCGCGGCGGCGCCGGCCAGGTCGCAGGCGCTGCCCGGTTCCAGAGCCGGCTTCAGCAGGGCGGTGATGTCCAGGCCGCCGTCGGGCTCGCGGCAGCCGTCGCCGGACCGGCGCAGGCGGGCGATGAGGTCGCCGCCGGCCTGTTCGTCGTAGATGTACTGGGGGTTGCCGAGGGCGGGCAGCATCGTCGCCTCGCACAGGGCGGTCTCGCCGGCGGCGCAGGCGGCGTCGTCGGCGTACTTGCCGGTCGTCTGGGTGCAGCAGCGCTGCACCCCGGCGCAGCGGGCAGCGGACCATTCGGCGCAGAACGCGGTCAGGGGCACGGGATCGGCCGGCACCGGCGAGTTGCCGCCCGAGTCGCCGCCCGACGAGCAACCGGTCAGGGTCAGGGCTGCGGCGAGGGCCAGGGCGATGCGTCGCAGCGACGGGGCGGTAGAGCGGAAGCAAATCGATGTCATGGGCGCGGCTTCTATCATGTTGGGTAGCGGAGTTGACGGGCGGTGGAGCCCGAGCCGCCGGCCGATCGCCTCGTGGACGACACGAGACGGCGCGGCAGAGGGCGCTGGCCAGCGAGGCGACCACGGCGGCGTGAGACGACTGGTCGTCTTCAGAAGCTTCAGGATCCAGGGGCGCGGGCTCGGCGGCGGGGCCGGCGGCGGTCCTCCGCACTGACCGACGCGAGCAGCGCGCGATCGGCGACTAGGACTCGATCGCCTTCAGGCAGGCGTCGAGCTCGGCGGCGGTGAACGGCCGGCCTGCGCCGACGGATTCGCTCTCGGAGCTCATCGAAGCGGCGGTGCATCGCACGCGGGCGCCCTCCCGCGAACCGGCGCGCCGGGGCCGCGGCCGGGCGAGGCGCTTGACTCCGCATCGCGCCCGCGCTTCTACCCGCAGGGCAGCTCCGGCGCGAGGGAAGAGCTCGACAGGCTCGGGGCGCTCGCGTGGCCGGCTGGGTCCAGCCGGAATCGTATCTCCTTCAACAAAGAACGGCTCGCTTGACCGAGGGGCATGTCGCATGAACTGGAACGAAGCGCGCGCCACGCTCAAAGAGACGAAGGTACCGAGCGGCTACGAGCTGGTGCAGCTCCGGCGAGCCGATGTCCTCGCGCTGGTGGAGGACCTCCGCGGGTGGTACCCGGACATCGTCGTCGGCGCCGAGTCATGCCACCTGACGCCGGAGTTCTACTACGAGCAGACGATGCTCGCAGACGTCGCCGAGGACCGGCCGATCCTCCCGATCGTCGCGAGGCACCAGGGCGCCATCGTGGCGATGACCACCTTCGAGAAGAACGCGAGCGCGAGGACCATCACGTGCCGGATGGGCGCGATCGCTCCGGCGCATCGCGGCCCGTCCCTCGCGCTCCTCGGCCCGATGCTACTCGAGAGGCTCGGGCGCGCGATCGGAGCAGAGCTCGCGTACTACTTCGCGACGTTGAAATCACCCCATCAGCAGGTCCTGGCCGAACGGCAGAGATACAGGCTGGTCGGGATCATGCCGGCTCACGATCGCGACATGGTCCGGCCGGGTGAGGTGAAGCGGGTGTACGAGGCGATTTACGCCAAGGTGCTCGTCCCCGACGACGCCATCGAGGTGCCGGCGGGCAGCGCGCTGACGGTCCGGACGCGCGCCGTATGGGCGTCGCTCTTCGGCTCGCTTCCAGCGTGACGACGAGGCGCCGGCCGGCACCTCCGACGTTCCGGCCGAGCGGCGCCGCCTCTGACCTCCATGCGTGAGTGTTCCTGGGGAGCGCGCCTATCGGCCGGCGCGCTGGTAGGAGCAGGTCGCGCCGCCGTCGCCCGCCTCGACGAGAGCGCCCGTCTCCACCTCGAAGAGGCGCTGCCGGCGCGCTCGTTCGCGGCGATCCGCTCGCGGGTGGTCCAGGAGCACCGGGCGCTCCTGCTCACGTCGGTATGCTGAAAGAGCACTGCGCGCACACCCAAGACCGGATCGACCGTGCTCCGCGCCTCGACGAGGTCGAGTGTGCAACGGGTGTGGAGTGCGCGCTCAAGCGCTCACGAACGGTGCTCGTTTCGCAAGCCTCGCCACCACGGATACGAGCGCGGCGGGATCGATCGGCTTGGCGAGGTGCTCTTGGAAGCCGGCGCCTAGGGCCGACGCGCGGTCCTCGGACCGCGCGAACGCCGTCATCGCGATGGCCGGTGCGGCCGCCGCGAGCGGCGCGCGGCCGCCGCGGACCTGCCGCATCAGCTCGTAGCCATCCATGCCGGGCATGCTGATGTCGCTCACCAACACGTCGATGGGATGATCCACAAGCCACTCCAGCGACTCGGATCCAGACGCCGTCACGTGCACATCCGCGCCGTGTTCCGCGAGGACGCGCTGCACAAGATCGCGCGAGTCGACGTCGTCCTCCACGACCAGCACGCGCGTGCCGGTAAGGTCCATGGGCTCCCAGCGCGTGACGCTCGCCGCGTCATACGTGCGCCGCCGCGCCAAGTCCGCGGGTAGCTCGACGATGAAGCGCGCCCCAGCGCCGGGGCCGGTGCTCTCGGCGCGGATCGTTCCGCCGTGCCGCTCGACCACATGCTTCACGATCGCCAAGCCTAGGCCGAGACCGCCGTGGTGGCGCGCTACGGACGCGTCGGCCTGCCGAAAGCGATCGAAAATATGCGGCAGGAACTCGGGCTCAATACCCTGCCCGGTGTCGTGGACGTCGAGCACGACGCGAGCCCCCTCGCGGGTGAGTGTCACGTCAACGCACCCGCCCTTAGGCGTGAACTTGATCGCATTGGAGACGAGGTTGGAGACGACCTGCTGGAGCCGCCCCGTGTTGCCCACGACGGGCGCGCCGTACGGCGTGGGGGATGTGCGCAGCGTCACGCCCTTGGCGTCGGCGGAGGCGCGCAGATCATTGACCGCTGCATCGACGACCGGGGCGAGATCGAGCGGAGTGAATTCGAGGCTGAGCTTCCCTGCGGCGATGCGACTTACGTCCAACAGGTCGTCGACGAGCTGCGCCAAGAGGCCCGTGTTGCGCGCGATGACGTCGAGTCCCTTGGCGAGCTGCTCGGCGCTGATGGCAGGACGGCGCAGGATGGCGGTCCAGCCGTGGATCGCGTTAAGCGGCGTGCGCAGCTCGTGCGAGATCGTGGAGACGAACTCGTCCTTGAGACGGCTCGCGCGCTCGGCGTCCGCCCGCGCGGCGCGCTCGCTCTCGAGCAGCAGCTCGCGCTCGGCATCGGCCCGCTTCTTCTCGGTGAGGTCGTGCATGACGATGGCAGCGTAGTGCCCGTCCGCGACGCGCACCGGGGTCATGTTTGCCCACATGGGAACCTCGCCCCCGTGGGCGATGCGCACGGTCACCTCAACGGTCTCGCCGAGCCTGTCGGCGCGCCCTGCCGTGCGCGCGAGGCTGTCGCCTAGCGCGGGCACGATCTCGCCGAGCGATCGCCCGAGGAGCTCGCTGGAGGACAGACCCAGCGTCTGGCAGGCGGTCTTGTTCACATCACGGAGCCGGCCATCAGGCAGGTCGGCGAGGAGGATCGCGTCGCAGCTCTCGTCGAGGGCGGCGCGGAAGCGCTCCAGCTCCGCGATGCGGGCGCGGAGCTCGGGGTAGTAGTTTTTGCGGATCGAGCCCTCACCGAGGCCCAGAACTCTCGCGAGGTTCTCGTCGAGCTCGATGGGCGCGAGATCATAGGGCTCTTTCATATATCTCCTCCACTTGCTTCTGGTCCACAGGTCGAGGATTGGTGAAGATGCAAACGTCATCCATCGCGTGGCGCGCCAGCTCGGGAATGTCGCTGCGCCGCACGCCAGACTGGCCGAGCGTCTCGGTGATGCCGACCTCGCTGCAGAGCGCCTCGATGGCGGCGCGGAGGCGGGCGCACTTCTCGGTGGAGCTCAGGCCTTCGAGCTCGAGGCCCATGGCCTCGGCAATACGGACGTAGCGCTCCTCCGCAGCCGAGAAGTTGAAGGCCACCACGTGCCTGACCACGACCGAGTTGCACTCGCCATGCGGGAGGTCAAGCCAGCCGCCGAGGCTGTGAGACATGGCGTGGAGGACGCCGAGGCTGGCATTCGAGAAGGCCAGGCCCGCCTCCAGGCTCGCGAGCATCATCCGCGTACGTGCCTCGAGATCGCTCGGATCGCGAAAAGACGCCGGGAGGGTCGTCATCACGAGGTGCGCGGCGTCGAGCGCGTGGACGTCGGTCAGCGGCGAGCTGCCGCGCGACACGAACGCCTCGAGTGCGTGACTGAGCGTGGATTTCGCGCCCAGAAATCCGATCCGGGGCGTGAGAAATCCGGCGCTGTAAAAGGAACGCCTTGAAAGAAAGGCTCGGCGTGGCGACCCGTCCGGGTTGCTATGACCAAACGAAGGCACACGCCGAGCACCTCCAAGGTGCGCCGGCGCGAACTCGGGTTCAAGAGGAAAGGCGACGGGCGGCACCAGGAGCGAATCCGGCGGCCAAACCCTGCCATGATTCACATCGCGCCCACGGAGAAGAATCTGACGGGCATCGCAGGGCTTGCCCCATTCGGCGCCTTCATCCGGGAGCTTGGCGTCGACGCGGCCTTGAGCCGCAGGTTCTTCCGGCTGAAGTCGGGTCGCTCGGTTATCTACCCGATGGCCGCGCAGATGCGCCTGCTGATGGACGGCGCGCTCGCCGGCGAGGAGCGCGTCTTCGGCATCGAGGCGCTCGCCGTCGATCCGCTCTTCGTACGCCTCGCCGGCGGGGTCGTCCCGAGCATCGACACCGTCTACCGGGACCTGTGCCGCTTCGACGACGATGCGCTCGAGGCGCTGCACAGCATGGTCGTCGATCACGGGCTTGCCCTGGTTGCTCGCCGAAAGCACCGATTCGTGCATATCGACGTCGACACCACCGTGGAGCCGCTCTTCGGAATGCAGGAGGGGGCGCGGCCGGGCCCGAACCCGCGCTACCACGGCCGGCCGAGCTATCATCCGATCCTGGCGCGGATCGCCGAGGTTGACGCCATCGTCGGGGCCAAGCTGCGACCGGGCGACACGAGCTTCGGCGAAGCCGATGTGCCCTTCGTCGAGAAGTGCATTGATCGCGCGCGCGCCGCAGCTCCGAGTGCAGCCATCTACGTACGGATCGATGGCGCTGGGGATTGCAGCGCCTTGATGCACGCCGTTGCTGCGAAGGGATGCTTTTTCCTGACCAAGGCGCGGATGAGCCCCGATCTGGTGGGCAGGATCGCGTACGCCACCGGATGGCGGACCATCGACCGAGATGCCGACGGTCGTCCTCGACGGCAGGTGACCGAGGTGCTCTTCCGGCGCCGCGATTGGCCCGATGGGGTCCGCGTCATCGCCGTACGCACACGCGACCGGGAGAATGGCAAGCAGATCAACCTTTGGGAGGGGCTCGACTACACGGTGCAGGTCTTTTTGACCAACGAGCCGGTCGAAGCGCCGGAAGACGTCGCGGCGCGGTATGACCTGCGCGCGGGCATCGAGCCGCTCATTGGCGAGCTCAAGCACGGGTGGGGATGCGGTCGCGTGCCGAGCCACTGCTTCAACGCCAATCATGCCGCGCTGCTGCTGAAGCTGCTGACGGCCAACCTGATGCGCCGCTATGTGCTGGAGCACGTTCCGCACCTGGCGAGCTGGCGAACGCCGTGGCTGCGCCGCGCGCTGATCCTCGTTCCGGGAAGGTTGGCCCGGTCGGGTCGGGGCACGACCCTGCACGTGCCGACGTGCTCGCAGCTCGCCCGCTGGCTCAATTGAAAATGAAACCAGCCGAAATGATCGTGGGGGGTAAGGGGGGCGTGCGCCTTCGTGACGCTCTGGGCGTCAGCCAATTGTAGTTTAAACCGCACGCGCTTGGCCGAGCGCCGCTCGCACGGCGCCTTCGGCTCGCTCGTGCCCCCCTGGGCGCGAAATCCACGCTGAGAGCGTCGATGCCGGTGCACGCCGTAAGGCGGGGATCCATCGTCAGGAGCGTCCGGGGATCGACCAGCGAAACGTCCGGCACGATCGCCTTGCTGATAATGGCGACCTTCGTGCGCGCCGCCGGGTCGGTGATGATGGCAAACTGAGCGTGGATTTCGCGCCCAGGGGGGCACGAGCGAGCCGAAGGCGCCGTGCGAGCGGCGCTCGGCCAAGCGCGTGCGGTTTAAACTACAATTGGCTGACGCCCAGAGCGTCACGAAGGCGCACGCCCCCCTTACCCCCCACGATCATTTCGGCTGGTTTCATTTTCAATTGAGCCAGCGGGCGAGCTGCGAGCACGTCGGCACGTGCAGGGTCGTGCCCCGACCCGACCGGGCCAACCTTCCCGGAACGAGGATCAGCGCGCGGCGCAGCCACGGCGTTCGCCAGCTCGCCAGGTGCGGAACGTGCTCCAGCACATAGCGGCGCATCAGGTTGGCCGTCAGCAGCTTCAGCAGCAGCGCGGCATGATTGGCGTTGAAGCAGTGGCTCGGCACGCGACCGCATCCCCACCCGTGCTTGAGCTCGCCAATGAGCGGCTCGATGCCCGCGCGCAGGTCATACCGCGCCGCGACGTCTTCCGGCGCTTCGACCGGCTCGTTGGTCAAAAAGACCTGCACCGTGTAGTCGAGCCCCTCCCAAAGGTTGATCTGCTTGCCATTCTCCCGGTCGCGTGTGCGTACGGCGATGACGCGGACCCCATCGGGCCAATCGCGGCGCCGGAAGAGCACCTCGGTCACCTGCCGTCGAGGACGACCGTCGGCATCTCGGTCGATGGTCCGCCATCCGGTGGCGTACGCGATCCTGCCCACCAGATCGGGGCTCATCCGCGCCTTGGTCAGGAAAAAGCATCCCTTCGCAGCAACGGCGTGCATCAAGGCGCTGCAATCCCCAGCGCCATCGATCCGTACGTAGATGGCTGCACTCGGAGCTGCGGCGCGCGCGCGATCAATGCACTTCTCGACGAAGGGCACATCGGCTTCGCCGAAGCTCGTGTCGCCCGGTCGCAGCTTGGCCCCGACGATGGCGTCAACCTCGGCGATCCGCGCCAGGATCGGATGATAGCTCGGCCGGCCGTGGTAGCGCGGGTTCGGGCCCGGCCGCGCCCCCTCCTGCATTCCGAAGAGCGGCTCCACGGTGGTGTCGACGTCGATATGCACGAATCGGTGCTTTCGGCGAGCAACCAGGGCAAGCCCGTGATCGACGACCATGCTGTGCAGCGCCTCGAGCGCATCGTCGTCGAAGCGGCACAGGTCCCGGTAGACGGTGTCGATGCTCGGGACGACCCCGCCGGCGAGGCGTACGAAGAGCGGATCGACGGCGAGCGCCTCGATGCCGAAGACGCGCTCCTCGCCGGCGAGCGCGCCGTCCATCAGCAGGCGCATCTGCGCGGCCATCGGGTAGATAACCGAGCGACCCGACTTCAGCCGGAAGAACCTGCGGCTCAAGGCCGCGTCGACGCCAAGCTCCCGGATGAAGGCGCCGAATGGGGCAAGCCCTGCGATGCCCGTCAGATTCTTCTCCGTAGGCGCGATGTGAATCATGGCAGGGTTTGGCCGCCGGATTCGCTCCTGGTGCCGCCCGTCGCCTTTCCTCTTGAACCCGAGTTCGCGCCGGCGCACCTTGGAGGTGCTCGGCGTGTGCCTTCGTTTGGTCATAGCAACCCGGACGGGTCGCCACGCCGAGCCTTTCTTTCAAGGCGTTCCTTTTACAGCGCCGGATTTCTCACGCCCCGGATCGGATTTCTGGGCGCGAAATCCACGCTGAGAGACATCGGAGGCGGCGCCCGCCGTGGTGGGGATCGCGACGAGCGGCGGCATCGGGGTGGAGACCCGATCGGCGCCGACGAACTCGAGGATATGCTGATGGTTGGAGCTGACGAGACCGATGCCCTTGGCGCAGTCGGTCGGGCTGCCACCGCCGACCGCCACGATGATGTCGCAGCCGCGGGCCTGGTAAAGCTCGGTCCCAGCGATCACCTCCTCGATGGTCGGGTTCGCGCGGATGTCCGAGAACATGGAGTACGCGACGCCCGCCTTCTCCAGCGACTCGGCGACGTCGGTCGCCCATCCGGCAGCGAGCACGCCGGGATCCGTGACCAGGAGCACGTGCTTCGCGCCGAGGTGCTTGCAGTACCGGCCGGCGAGCAGACGGGCGTCGATGCCGAAGATCACCTCCGGGGTGACGAATTTCCGAAGACTGCGGACGAATCGCTCCATGGGCAGCTACACGGCCCGCCCTGCGCGGTCGCTCCGCGCTGCGCGCGAGCAGTGTTGACTCTCTGGCGCCGCGCGTCGCCACGCGCAAGCAAAGGAGGTGAGCGTGGCGATTTATTGTAGATAGGCGTACTAATCGTGGATTTCGCGCCCAGAAATCCGATCCGGGGCGTGAGAAATCCGGCGCTGTAAAAGGAACGCCTTGAAAGAAAGGCTCGGCGTGGCGACCCGTCCGGGTTGCTATGACCAAACGAAGGCACACGCCGAGCACCTCCAAGGTGCGCCGGCGCGAACTCGGGTTCAAGAGGAAAGGCGACGGGCGGCACCAGGAGCGAATCCGGCGGCCAAACCCTGCCATGATTCACATCGCGCCCACGGAGAAGAATCTGACGGGCATCGCAGGGCTTGCCCCATTCGGCGCCTTCATCCGGGAGCTTGGCGTCGACGCGGCCTTGAGCCGCAGGTTCTTCCGGCTGAAGTCGGGTCGCTCGGTTATCTACCCGATGGCCGCGCAGATGCGCCTGCTGATGGACGGCGCGCTCGCCGGCGAGGAGCGCGTCTTCGGCATCGAGGCGCTCGCCGTCGATCCGCTCTTCGTACGCCTCGCCGGCGGGGTCGTCCCGAGCATCGACACCGTCTACCGGGACCTGTGCCGCTTCGACGACGATGCGCTCGAGGCGCTGCACAGCATGGTCGTCGATCACGGGCTTGCCCTGGTTGCTCGCCGAAAGCACCGATTCGTGCATATCGACGTCGACACCACCGTGGAGCCGCTCTTCGGAATGCAGGAGGGGGCGCGGCCGGGCCCGAACCCGCGCTACCACGGCCGGCCGAGCTATCATCCGATCCTGGCGCGGATCGCCGAGGTTGACGCCATCGTCGGGGCCAAGCTGCGACCGGGCGACACGAGCTTCGGCGAAGCCGATGTGCCCTTCGTCGAGAAGTGCATTGATCGCGCGCGCGCCGCAGCTCCGAGTGCAGCCATCTACGTACGGATCGATGGCGCTGGGGATTGCAGCGCCTTGATGCACGCCGTTGCTGCGAAGGGATGCTTTTTCCTGACCAAGGCGCGGATGAGCCCCGATCTGGTGGGCAGGATCGCGTACGCCACCGGATGGCGGACCATCGACCGAGATGCCGACGGTCGTCCTCGACGGCAGGTGACCGAGGTGCTCTTCCGGCGCCGCGATTGGCCCGATGGGGTCCGCGTCATCGCCGTACGCACACGCGACCGGGAGAATGGCAAGCAGATCAACCTTTGGGAGGGGCTCGACTACACGGTGCAGGTCTTTTTGACCAACGAGCCGGTCGAAGCGCCGGAAGACGTCGCGGCGCGGTATGACCTGCGCGCGGGCATCGAGCCGCTCATTGGCGAGCTCAAGCACGGGTGGGGATGCGGTCGCGTGCCGAGCCACTGCTTCAACGCCAATCATGCCGCGCTGCTGCTGAAGCTGCTGACGGCCAACCTGATGCGCCGCTATGTGCTGGAGCACGTTCCGCACCTGGCGAGCTGGCGAACGCCGTGGCTGCGCCGCGCGCTGATCCTCGTTCCGGGAAGGTTGGCCCGGTCGGGTCGGGGCACGACCCTGCACGTGCCGACGTGCTCGCAGCTCGCCCGCTGGCTCAATTGAAAATGAAACCAGCCGAAATGATCGTGGGGGGTAAGGGGGGCGTGCGCCTTCGTGACGCTCTGGGCGTCAGCCAATTGTAGTTTAAACCGCACGCGCTTGGCCGAGCGCCGCTCGCACGGCGCCTTCGGCTCGCTCGTGCCCCCCTGGGCGCGAAATCCACGCTAATGGTCCTCCCCCGCTTCCGTCTCGGCATTGATCGGATCTCGATCGCCTGCGGGAATTTGAGCCACGGGCGGGTCGTTCCGGGCCGCCATGAGCGACGGCAGTCGGGCTGAGGCCAGGAACTGGGCTTACGAGGAGTTCGGACACGCGGAACTCGGCGATGCGCGCCGCACGATGCGCCTGGTGCGCATGGCGACCACCGCGGCCCTCCGGCCCGGCGGCACGGTTCTCGAGGTGTTCCTCAGCAGCGCGGAGCGACAGGCCGCCTACGACTTCCTGGCCAACCCGGACATCCGGCAGGAGGACCTCCTGACGGCCGTGGCCGTAGCGACGGCGAGCCCATGCGAGAGCCATCCCTTCGTTTTCGTGGCCGTGGACGGCACCAGTCTCACGCTGGCCGACCGTGCGTGCACGAAGGACTTCGGCGCGATCGGCTCGACAGCCAACGGAGCCAGCGGAGTGAAGGTGGTCCACGCCTACGCGGTCTCGCCAGCGGGGGTTCCCTTGGGGATCCTCGACCAGCAGTGGTGGAGCCGTACGCGGCAGAATTCGTCCTTGGGCGACAACGTACTAGCCTTGCCACGGTGGATCCGTCCGACCCCGTGGCCCGGTACCTCCCTCGGCTCGGGCGCGCCCGCGCCGAGGGCCTCGCGCTGCCGCCCGGCGCGCCGGCCGAGGAGCGCCGCGTGGCAGCGCTGGTGGTGCTCGCGTCGATCGTGCGCCGCGAAGGCTGGACCGAGGTCGTCGACCTCAGCCAGGAAGACGCGCTCCAGATCGCCCCGGGAGAGCCGCCGCTCCCCGACGCCTTCGAGGCCCGCGCCCACCGGCGCCTTGTCGAGCATCTCGGCCTCCGGCCCTGCACCGCGTGCGCCGGCGCCAGCGCGAGCCCCGTCGTCTGCGCGTCCTGCATGGGCGACGGCCACATGCGTCGGGTGCGCATCCGCCACGTGCAGGACCGCCCGATCGAGGTGCGCGAGCTCTACGCGCCACGCGAGATGTCCTTCGTGCCGGCGCTGTTCCCGTTCGAGAGCGCCCTGAAGCGCGCGCTGGGCGCCGCGGATCCCCCCGAGCCCCTGCGCTGCCTCGACCTCCGCCCCCGGGCGGTGCGCACCGCCTACCGAGGCGGCGGCGACCGGGCGGTCGAGCCGGATTTTCATGGCCACCATTTTGCCGGCACGATCGAGAGCGCGGTGGCCACCCTCAGCGCGTTCGCCACGGGGGGCCGGATCGTGGCGCAGGCGGTGCGCGCTTACGCGTGGCCGCTGCTCTGGCTGCGCTACGGCCCCGGCGAGCCCGCGCGCGACGTGATCGTCTTCCCCGATCTCACAGGCGCGCTCCAGGCCTTCTCGGGCGCGAGCCCGGGCGAGTTCGGCGGCCCCCCGCTGCAGCGACAGCATCCGCGGGGGTAGAGCGAGCCCTCGCGCAGGCGATCAGCCTGCGGGCCGCGGTCAGGCCGCCTCCGGAGCGCGGTCTCTCGCGCAGTAGCGCTCGATCCACTCGACGATGCGGCGGCTATAGAACACACGGTGGCTCGGCTTGCCGTGCTCGGCGAGGTGGTGATCGCCGCCAGGAAAGCGGATGAACTCGACGGGCGCCTTGCCCGAACGCGCGAGCGCCGCGAAGAGCTCCTCCGACTGGCCGATGGGGCAGCGGTGGTCCTCCTCGCCACACAGGATCAGGGTGGGTGTCGTGGCCTCGCCGGCCGAGGATACCGGCGAGAGCTTGCGGTAGAGCTCTCGCTTGTCGAACGGCTCTCCTCGCATGTCGTGGGGATCGACGTAGTAGCCGGTGTCGGACGTCCCGAAATGGGACTCGAGGTTCGCCACCGGCGCGCCCGAGACGGCGGCGCGGAAGCGCTTCGTTTTGCCGATCGCCCACGCCGCCATGAAGCCGCCGTACGACTTGCCCGCGATGGCGACGCGATCGCCGTCGACCGTGCCCTCGGCGACCAGCTCGTCGATGGCGGCGAGGTGCTCCGGCAGGTCGCGCTCGCCCCAGCGCCCCCGCAGGCGATCGGCGAACTCCTTTCCCTGTCCGGCCGAGCCGACCGGGTTCAAGGACAGGACGGCCCACCCGCGGGACACCAGCACATACCAGTACGGCCGGTAGGTGAAGCCGAACTCGACAGAGGCGTGCGGGCCCCCGTGCACATGGACGAGCAGCGGTACGGGTCCCCCGCCGCCTCCCGGCGGCAGCATCAGCAGGCCGACGTTCTTCATCCCCGACGCGCCACGGAACTCCCGCAGCGAGACGTCGGGCCACGCGCGATCCTCGCCCCACGCCTCGTTGACGTCGATGAGGAGCCGCGCGTCCGAGCCGTCCCAGCGCGCGCTCCCGAGCAGGCCGCAGAGGCGCATGCTGCTCCACAGGAACGCGATGGCTCCCGCGCCGGGCGCCGCGCTGATCTGCGTGATCTGACGATCATCCGAGATGGCCTTGCGGAGCGCGCGCCGCTCGACCGAGACCAGGACGACGTCCGAGGTGCTTTCGGTCGCGAGCACCACGGCGATCTCGCGCCCGTCCGCGGACCACGCCGGGGGCATCAGCTTGCCGAGCGGGAAGCTCGCGACCTCCGTGTCCTCCGAGGTGATCATGCGCGGCTCCGCCTCGCCGCGCGCGTCGACGACCCAGACGTGCAGCCGCGAGGCGCCGTCCTCGCGCGGGCCGTAGAAGGCGAGGGTGCGCCCGTCCGGCGACCAGGAGGGCATCGTGGCGAGCGGGCAGCTGCGCGTCACCTGCCGGAGCCCTTCGCCCGACGGCGTCATCACCCAGAGGTCGCTGCGGTGGGCGTCACGGGGGCCCGCCCGCGTCCGGCTGAACGCGATGAGGCGCCCGTCGGGCGACCACGCCGGGTCGCTCTCGTTCGCGTCACCGCGCGTGATCTGCCGCGCCTCGCCCCCCTCGGCAGGGACGATGAAGAGGTGCGTCCGGCGGTCCAGCAAGAACCCCACCCCATCGCTCTTGTACAGGGCCCTCGTCACCACCCGCGGAGCCCCCGGCGGCGCATCGGAGGCGACCTTCGCCGAGAGGACCAGGGCAGCGCCGTCAGGCGACCAGGCGGGGAGACCAGCGCCCGACTTGAGGTCGGTCAGCCGCCTCGCCTCGCCGCCGTCGATCCGGATCACATAGAGCTGCGCCGGGCCGCCGTCCCGATCCGAGAGGAAGGCGATCCGAGAGGAGTCCGGAGAGAAGCGGGGGCTCTCGTTCGTGTCCGAGCCGAACGTGATCTGCCGTGGAGCGCCTCCGCACGCGGGGATCAGCCACAGGTTGGAGACGTAGGTGTCTGCCTTGGCGTCGATCTCCTCGAGGACATAAACGATCCAGCGGCCGTCGGGCGAGAGGACCATCTCGGCGACGAGCTTGAACGACAGCAGGTCGTCCGGCTCGAAGCGGCGAGCGTCGGGATGTCGCATGGTACGGAAAGGCGAGCCGGGGGGGGCGAATGTCAAGACCTCCTCGGAGCGGCAAGGATCTCACGAGAGGACGCGCCGCGTACGGTGGACGGGATGCGCTTAGGGAACTGCGCATCTCCCCGACAGCAGCGCCGACAGGCTTGCTCGCGCGTCAAGGGGTGATGGGCTCGTCGATTCCATCCGTCGGGATCGCCGGACGGCTGATTCTCGCCGGTGGAGCGAAGGGGCGAATTCATGTGGGCTTCGAGCGCGCGCAGCACGGCTCCTCGGCTCGCGGTCCGGCCGAGCACCTCGAGCGCGCGCCGCGTCCGCCGCGCCATCGCTAGCGCGCACCGCGCCATCCGCACCCGCACCCGCACCCGCTCGAGGCCTCGCCCGTCATCGTCTTCTGGAGGAGGCCGGGATCCGTTGCGAAGGAGATGGCTCGGTGATGGAATGCCCCCGTGGACCGTGACTCCGTACTTGCGCTGTTTGACCAGCAGATCAGGCAGGGGCGCTCAGGCGAGCTGGCGCCTGAACGATCCGGCTTCGCCCGCCACGCCGTACGGGCGGAGGGCTCGGACGGGAGCTGGGCGACCATCGTCTGGTCCGACCTCGATGAGACGACCGTGGACCTCGCGATCGCCGAGCAGATCGCGCGCTTCGCACCGCTCGGGCGTGCCTTCGAGTGGAAGCTTTACACCCACGATCGGCCGGCGGACCTGGGGCAGCGGCTGGTCGCTGTCGGTTTCCATCCGGAGCCGGAGGAGGCGCTGCTCGTCGCCGATACCGCCGAGCTCCCCACGGAGGTCGTGTTGCCCGAAGGCGTGCGGCTGCTTCCCGTGACCGATGCCGAAGGCGTGCGGCTGGTCGTCCGGGCGCACGAGGCGGCCTTCGGTACGGATCACGCTTCGCTGGAGCGCAGGCTGGTGACGCAGCTGGCAGAGGAACCCGAGGCGATGGCCGCCGTCGTCGCGATGGCCGGCGACGTCCCCATCTGCGCTGGCAGGGTCGAATTCCACCGAGGGACGCAGTTCGCCAGCCTCTGGGGCGGTGGGACCGCGCCTGCGTGGCGTGGTCAAGGCGTTTACAGGGCGCTCGTCGCGTACAGGACCCGCCTCGCCGCCGAGCGCGGTCATCGTTACCTCCAGGTCGATGCTCGGCCCGACAGTCAGCCCATCCTGTCGCGGCTCGGCTTCGTCCGACTCGGCACGACCGTCCCGTACATTTACGAGCGGTAGGCGGCGGGCAGCGAGGCGCTGAAGGGGTGGAATCACGGCCTCGAACACCCACCCCGGCTCACTGATCCCTCGTGATCCAGGAGATCTACAATGGCGACCTCTGGTCGCAGCGTGTCTGGTTGCTAGTGCGGCGGCTCGGGCACGAACTCGGCGCCCAGCCGGAAGATCAGGAAATCCTTGATCACGTTGCTGCTGTCGCCGGGCCAGATGAACGGGCTGCCGGCGCCGCGGCTCGGGTTCCACTCGTACCACATCCACCGGGCCGCCTCGTCGATGCCGCAGACGATCGGGAACTCGTTGCCGGGCACCGGGACGTCGGTGGCGGTGTCATTCGCCTCGCCGAACACGACATATCCGCGCTCGGACACCTCCGTCGTCACCCAGCCGACGCTGGTCGTCCGCGGATCCAGGCCTCCGCCGTTGCAGCGCGCGATGTGCTGGTCGATCGTCTCCAGCGTCGGCCCGTGCGAGCCGAGGTCGTAGTCCTCGCCGGTCGCGCAGACCTCCCACGCGCCGTTGCCCGTGAAGACGGGCTCCGCGCCCTCGCGGAAGAACTGGCCGATCACGCCCTGCGTCGAACAGCGAGAGCCAGAGCGGGAGCGAGACGTAGGTGCATTGCACGAGGATCGGCGACGTCGCGGCGCACGTAAAGCCCCACCGCGGGCGCCCGATCGAGGTATCCCGGCGTCGCGCTGGCCTCGGACCGCGGGCCCGGCCAGCGCCGCTGCGGCTGCCCTGGAGCTACCACCGATCCATCTGAAAGTGATCGCGCACGATCCATTGAGGCGTTCCGCAGTCGTGAACGCTGCCCAACGTGAACCGCTGGCCAAAACCGCGCAGCTCCGCCGTCTGCTCGGGTGTCGCGGAGGTGATGTTCGCCAACAGCCGCAAGCTCGGCAGCCCCTCGGCGCGCAGAAGCGACAACGCCGCGTCCGCGCCGAGCGGCGTGAAGAAAGACATGAGCAGCTCTAGCGATCGATCTCGAGCGTGGCTCAACGCGTACGCGGCCGCGTCGTCGAAGTCGCTCTCCTCCACGTTCAACCGCTGCAGCGAGGCCCAGCTCGCGCTCTCCGCCAGGTCACGCCAGAACGCCGGACCCGCCGGAGTTCCCCACAAGCTCAGCGAGCGCAGCCGTGCCGCCAGCGGCAGACCCGACAGGCGCGGCATCATGCCGGCATCCACCTCGCAGCAGCCGAGCGCCAACCGCTCCAACCGAGGCCAGCATGCCCCCTCGAACAGCGTGCACAGCGACCCGCTCAACACCCGCTCGTTGAAGCCCAGCGACAGGTGCCGCAACTGCAGCCAGGCACCCGCGCCGTGCAACGCCTCCAGCCCGGCGTCCCCGATCCGCAGATTCCACAACCCCAGCTGCTCGAGCTCCTCCTTCGGCAACACGCGAGCAAACTCCGCCATCACGGCGTCCCCCTCGAAGCTCGCGCCGCTCGCCTCCAGCACCAGCTGCCGCAGCATCGTCGCCGCGGGAGCCCGCGCCAGCGTCAACGCATCCCCTGCGTCGAGCAAGGCATCGGACAACAGCAGCCGTCGCGGCTTCAACGACTCGAGCGCAGCCAGGCACTCCTCCAGCTCAGCGCGCGGCACTTGCTCGAGCTCCAGCGAGCTCGCGTCCAGCAACGGTACTCGAGTCAGACGCCACAAGCACGCCGCATGATGTTTCCTCACCCGGCGCACCTTGAAGAGCCCCCACTCGAACTCGCCGTCGACCCCATCCTCGTCGCTCAGCTCCCACTCCCCGCGAAGCTCTTCCCGCGCCCTCCGCCGCGCTTGCCACGCTCCCGCCTCGTCGGCTCTCACCCGCCGCTCCCATTCGATCAACTCAACCAGCGGATCACCCGCCGCGCGCAACGTCTCGGCGTACGCGAGCCAGGCCAGCCCATCGGTCGGATCACGCCGCAGCGCGGCCTCGGGCTCCCTGTCGTTCATCGTTCGCCCTCAGCGTCGCATTGCCTGCCATGGCGGGGTTGCCCTTGCACCATCGCGCAAAGATACACCCTTCGTGCACGCCTGCGACAGGCAATGGTGGAATTTGCTCTTGTCGCGCAAAGATGAACATGCTGAGGGGCGTCGCTTGAAGTGGATTGCGCCTCTTGGTGGGTGCGCGCCGTGTCGCGGACGCAAACAGGGCGCCATTCGACGTGGCGGCGATCCCTCTCCACGCGCTCTCGCGTCTTTGCGCTGGATTCCATCGACGTGATAGCCTCGCGCCGTGCAGCGCCCGCAGCAGCTCCGCGAGATCTTCTCCGCGTTCGCCCCACGCGTGATCTCCGGCCCGATATCGCATTACGGCGGCCTGCGGCGGAGCGCGGAGAGCTTCTGTGAAATCGCCCCCGGCTCCTCTGCCGAGCTCTCCGACGCCCTCGGGACGGCCCATCGGCACGGCGTCCCGGTGCGGATCCGCGGCCAGGGGCACGGCCTGAACGGCGCGTCGCTGCCCGACGTGCACGAGCTCCTCCTCCGCACGGAGCGGCTCGGCGACGTCCGCTTCGAGGCGGAAGGCACCGTGACCGCGGGCGGCGGCGCCGTGCTCTGGGACGTGCGCGACGTCGTGGAGCGCCACGGCTTCACGGTGCCCGTCGTGAACGACGGCCACGCAGGGCCCTCCGTCGCCGGCTTCGTCGCCGCGGGCGGCTTCGGGCCGGGCTCCAGCCTGTACGGGGGCTTCTGGGAGAACGTCGCGGCCGTGACGCTCGTCGATGGCACAGGCCAGCTCCGCTGCGTCGGCAGGGACGACGCGCTCTTCCCATGGCTGTTCGGCGCCATGGGCCAGCTCGGCGTCGTCGCCGAGGCAACGCTCGAGCTCGTCCCGCGCGACAGGGCGAATCCCCCGCCCTACCCGACCGGCGCTGGCGCCGCCCGGGAGGTCGTCGCCGCCTCGCGAGAGCTGAAAGGGCCTGGGCTGGACGAGCATGAGCGCGATGAGCAGCTCGTGTGGTTCACGCTTTTCACCCCGGGAAAGCGGCTCGCCGTGGCGCAAGCGCGGATCGCGGCCCTCGAGGCGGCGCACGCAGGCCTCCTCGACTACCGCCGGCGCTACGTGTACCCGATCCGCCAGCGGCGCCCCGTGCCTCCGCTGGTGTATCCGCGCGACGAGCCGTTCTTCGCTATCGGCTCCTGGGGCGCCCTGCGCCTGCCCCCCGGCGACGCGGCGGGCCCGCTGCGCGCCTACGCCGAGGAGCTCACGAGGCACGCCGTCGAGCTCGGCTGCCGCCGGTACATCCAGTCCGAGGCGACCTGGGACGTCGACGCCTACCGCGCCTGCTTCGGCGACGAGACCTACGAGGCGCTACGCAAGCTCAAGGCGCAGCACGATCCAGCGCTCCTCCTGAACCGCGGAGCGGTCTTCGCTCCATGAGACGGGGAATCACGGCACCGCCCTCACGCCACGACATCGCGGGAGCGCTGCTGCCCGTCTCACCCGATCACCCGAACAGCGCCACGTAGGGCGTGATCCCGAGATAGGCCTTCGCCTCCAGCGGCACGCCGGGCCGGTAGACCAGCTTGAGCATGACCCCCTGACGGAGGCGCGCCGGCCACCCGCGGCCCGGCCAGCTCCGCGCCTCCGCCGGCCAGCCCAGGACCGCATCGCGCTTCTCCGGCGAACACGCGCCCAGCGCCACCAGCCGATCGAGCACCGTCGCCCAGCGGACATCCACGACCGGATACGAGATCTCCAGACCCAGCATGGGCTGCACCTCCGCGTCGACGTCGAGGTGGAAGCTGACATGGCTCGTGAACGGGACCACGCTCTCGAGCAGCGCATCGATCTCCGCGATCGCCCCGGGCCAGCCGACCCGGGCCAGGTACGCAGGGACATCGGCCTTCGCCATCGCCACCACCAGCCGGACCGCGGCGCTTCCCCGCGCGGCGAGCGGCGCGACGTGCATCGCCCGCCCGCCTGGAGGCAGCTGCGCGAGGCACAGGAGCAACGCGCCCTCGACCGCCGGCGGCACGGGCCCGCCGAGCAGGAGCGCGAGCGCCCGCCTGATCACGCTCGCCCGCTCCGGGATCGCGGCGCCAGCCGCCGCGCCGGGGCTCGCCGGCACGAGGCCGCCCACGAGCCCGGGCTCGACACAGGGGAACGGGTACGGCGCCGGCACGGGTCCAGGCAGCGCACCGGCGTCAGGGAGGTCGAGCTCGAGCCAGAGCAGCGGGACACCCCGGTGCAGCGGCGAGCCGGCGTCAGCCCACTCGGCGCAGAACTCGACGACCCTCGCCCACGCCGGCGTCGCGAGCAGGTCGAGCTCGGCGCGCCGCCGCACGAGCTCGCGGTGGCCGCCCTCCGCCGCGATCAAACACACCAGCAGATCGACGCGCTCGGACGCCCCGAGGCGGCACTCGACAGCGACGCTGGACGCCGCCGCGGGCAGGCCGCCCGCGACCGCCGCGAGGCGCGCGCATGCCGCCGGAGAGACCAGCGCCGGCGGGAGCAGCGCCGCGTCCGGCGCCATCAGCGCATGGAGCGGGACGATCAAGGCGCGCCTCTCCGAGCGGCGACGCCGCCCCGCGCGCTGGGCGCTCCGCTCATCGCACGCGAGCGCGCTCCACCTCGAACGCCCTCGGCAGCGTGCTCTCGGCCTTCTGCGTCCGCGCCTGCACGCCAAACCAGTCGGGGGGCGCGTTGCCGAGGTTGAACTGCACATCCATGCGCGAGCTCTCCCCGGTCACCACGTTCGAGACCACCCCTCGAATCACCGTCTGCCCCTGGACCAGCGAGCACTGCATGGCGCTCTCGAAGAACGTGCCGTAGACGACCAGCTTGACCACCTGCCCCACCACGCCCGCGGGCGGGTAGACGGCGGTGACATGGAGCACCGGGCCAATCCAGTTGACCACCGGGTCCGGCGACCGCATCGGCAGGCGCTCGACCTCCCGGGCGACTGCATCGGCGATGCGCTTCGGATCGCGCGACCGCAGCACCGCTCGCTGAGGATCGGAGAGGCCGGCGGCCTCCATGGTGTGCTCCGGATCCTCGGCGAAGGCCGCCTGGAGGTTGGGATCGCGGGCGAGATCGGCGATGAAGAACATCAACATGGGGGCCGCTCCACGGTGGGGTGATGCACGCGACGACGAGCTCGCGCGCGCGGCGCCGCACGGCGTTCACCGGGGCGGCGTGTGGTAGTAGATATAGCTCGACGTATCGCAGTTCGATACGACGATGTCCAGCTCGGTCGAGTACGTGTAACGCACCTGCACCTCGTCGCCGGGAACGAGCCGCCGGGCGAAGGAGATCCAGCTCCCCCCGGGGAGCGAGGCGACGTCGCGCGGCGCGACGAGCGCGCCATTGCGACGGATCTCGTCGATCTGCTCGATGACCTGGCGAGAGAGCGTGACGACGGCTCGTTCGCGCTGGATGCGAAACGTCTCCGTCGCTGTCCGCAATGCCTCGCGGCCCAGGTCGGCGAGCGCGATGGTCTCTTGCACGGTGCTCGTCGCAGACACCCAGACGGGCTCCGGGCTGAAACCGCCGCCCTGGCCGAGGTAGATCTGCATCGGCGCGCCCAGCGATTTCGGCGGCGGCGCAGGACCCCAGCGGCCCGCGATCACATCCAGCACGCCATCGCCGCTCACGTCGGCCAGCGCGACGCCTGCCCCCCAGCCGAGGCTCGCCGACCGCCAGGTCGGACCCGGATCGAGCTGCGGCGCATAGGCCTCGAAGCGGGTCGAGCTGGCGCTCGCCGCGCCCGCGCCAGCGCCGGCCGCATCTCCGCCCGTGGCCGCCGCGCCCGCGCCCGCCGCCGGCGCGGCGGACACGCTCGGCGCGCGCGCGCTGCCCGACCGGCCGATGCTCGCGCCATAGTCGCTGTACGAGACGACGAGCCCGGTGGAGGCCCCGAGTCGCCCCGCGTCCAGGAACATCGGGTATCGGATCGCCTGGCTCGCCGTCCAGCCCGGCTCCCGCGGGAGCGAGATGACGCCGCGATCGCGCAGCGCGGCGCGGAAGATCGGGACGCCCGGCATCGCTACGGCGAGATCCAGGAGGCCGTCCTGATCGATGTCGGCGAACTCCATGCCGAAGCTGTGGTCGACCCTGGCGCTCTTCCAGACCGGCAGCGAGGACAGCACGCCATCGACGTTCTCGTAGATCCGCGCAGGGCCCGGCGCGACGCCCTCCTCGAACGCGACGGAGGCCGCGAGATCCAGATCCCCGTCGCCGTCCATGTCGCCCAGCGCGCAGCCGACGCTCGAGTAGCTGTCTCCGCTGCGGTAGCTCGGCGACGGCTCGAGCGCCCCGCCGCGATTGCGATAGACCTTGACGTGCCCCTGCTTCACATCCTGAGGAGGCATGGGGCCGACGCTCACCGCGACGTCGATCCGGCCATCGCGATCGATGTCCCCCACCGCGAGCCCGGTGTTGTACTCGAGATCCCGCGACGACCAGCTGGGCTGCTCAGGGAACCGGCCGGTCCCGTCGTTGTAGTAAACGACGACGGGCTTCGCCGCGAGGTCGTTGCCGTTCGCGATGATGATGTCCTTGAACCCGTCGCCGTCGATGTCGGCCAGCCCCATCCCCATCGAGTCCGCGCCCTCGTCGGCGGACCGCCAGCCCGGCTCCGTCCGGTACGGCAAGCGCATCGGAGCGACAGCCGTCGCCGCCTGCGCCTGCGATTGCGATTGCGTCGGCTCGGGCGGCGTCGCGCGGCCTGCCCCCGTGGCGCAGCCCGACGGCGAAAGGAGCGCGAGCCACAGGGCCACGGTCGAGGTCGCCCCCGCGCGAGCGGCGCGCCGGACGCGCCATTCATCCAGGTCGGTCGCAACATGCATTGCGCGCGCGACACGCAATGCGTGCGAGGCGCGCGCTACGCGCCGGCGCCGATCGAAGATGGAGCCGTCTCGGTCCCTGGGCAGGTGTTCAAAGCTCGGGCTCTTCCGCGCCACAGACCGGAGGATAGTTCAACAGCGTCGGATCCATCACGCCATCGTGGCGCCGGTGACGCGTCTGCAGGCGCCACGCGCGCCCTGTGTCCCGGGTACAGCGTACACGCGCGTGGAATGACGCACACAGCTCATGGCGCTGTGCTCGGGGTGCGGCGCGGGGCCGCAGGTCAGCGCGAGAGCGGGCTCGCCGCGCTGCACAGCTCGCGGCGCCCCGCCGACAGGGCCTCCATCAGCGCGGTGTCCTCGGCTGGCTTGACGAGGTGCTTGTCGAAGCCCGCCTCTCGCGATCTCCGCCGGTCCTCGTCCTGACCGTAGCCGCTCAGGGCGACGAGGCGCGTCGCGGCGAGGGACGGCTCGGCGCGGATGGCGCGGGCCACGTCGTAGCCGTCCATTCCGCCCGGCAAACCGAGGTCGCACAGGACCACATCCGGAGGGCGCGTCCGGGCGGCCGTCAGGCCGGTCGGGCCGTCGAACGCCGTCTCCACGTCGTAGCCGCTCAGGGTCAAGAGCATCTCCAGGCTCTCGGCCGCGTCGTGGTTGTCCTCGATCACGAGGACGCGAACCCCCTGCCGGCTGGCCTCCTCCCCGTCGGAGGCGGCCGACAGGTCCCGGGCGACCGGCGCCGCGAGCGGCAGCCGCAGCGTGAACATCGAGCCGCGGCCGGGCCCCTCGCTGTGAGCCGCCACAGTCCCGCCGTGGAGCTCGACGAGCCCCTTCACCAGCGCAAGGCCGAGCCCGAGCCCCCCCTTGCTCCGGGCCAGCCCCTGATCCGCCTGGCTGAACGGATCGAAGATGCGCGACAGCAGCCCCGAATCCATCCCGACGCCGTCGTCCTCGACCGTGATGACGGCCTGTCCAAACACGCCCCCGTCGCGCCCGGGTCCCGGAGGGCCCGCCTCGACGCGCACCCACACACGCCCGCCCCCGCTCGCGCCCGCGTCGGTGAACTTGCCGGCGTTCTGCAGCAGATTGCCCAGCATCTGCGCCAGCCGGGTGTCGTCACCCTCCACCCAGAGCGGCTCGTCCGGCGCGCTCACGCGGAGCGCCACGCCGTCGGCCTCGAGGTTCGCCCGGTAATCCTCGGCGGTCTGGCGGACGATGCCGACGAGATCGCAGCGCGCCTTGCGGAGCTGGATCCGGCCGCGGGCGATGCGAGAGATGTCGAGCAGGTCGTCGATCAGCCGGACCATGTGCGTCACCTGGCGATCGATCACGTCCCGCGCGCGCCGCTGCACGGGATCCGCCGTTCCGACCCTCCGGAGCATCGCGACGGCCGTGCGGACGGGCGCGAGGGGATTGCGCAGCTCGTGGGCGAGCATGGCCAGGAACTCGTCCTTCCGCCGGTCCGCGTCCCGCAGCGCCTGCTCTGCCAGCTTGAGATCGTGGATGTTGATGGCGATCCCGAACCAGCGGACGATCCGGCCAGAGGCGTCGCGGATGGGCCGCCCGCGCACCTTGAACCACTGGTATCCGCCGTCGCGCCACCGGATACGGTACTCCAGGTCATACGGAGCGAGCCCCCCGACGGCGGCGCGCCAGGAGGCGAAGACCCGCTCCCGATCGTCCGGGTGCAGGACCTCGAGCCAGCGGTCGCCGAACTGCCGCTCGGCGGGCACGCCGGTGAACTCGACCCATTGCTCGCTGAAGAACTCGCAATAGCCGTCGGGCCGGGTCGCCCACACCATGCCCGGTATCGATTCGAGGGTCTGACGGTGAAAGAGCTCGCTCTCGCGCAGGGCGGCCTCGGCCCGGTGGCGCTCGGTCAGATCCAGCATCGAGCCGATCATGCGGGTGGGCGCGCCGCTCGCGCTCCGGCCGATGTAGCCGCGGTCGAGGAAGGGCGCGTACGAGCCGTCGCTCTTGCGAAAGCGGTACTCGTCGGTCCAGCTCTCCCTGTCGCCTTCGATCGCCGCGCGGATCCCCTCGGATACCCGCGCCCTGTCCTCCGGGTGGATGCGGTCGTACCAGCCCTCGGGGCCGTCGCCGAGCTCCTCCGGCGTGCAGCCGAAATGCTGGACGACCGCTCCGTTCCAGTAGACCCGGTTCGTCTCCAGATCCCAGTCCCAGATCACGTCGTTCGTGGCGCGGTTCAGGAGGCGATACTGCTCCTCGCTCCGCCGGACGGCCGCCTCGGCCTCCAGCCGGGCGGCTTCTGCGCTGGCCGCGCGCTCGCGGGCCTCGCTCTCCCGCAGCGCCACCTCGGCCTGCCCGTCCGCGGCGGCGCCCTCGGCGCGCTGGCGGCTAGCCCCGTCCACCCGTGTGCTCCGCATCGTCGTCCTCGCCCGGAGGTTTGCGTAGTGGCGCGCGCGGCGTTTCGCCACCCGCCGGCGCGCTCCTCGCGCCGAGAAACGACGCCGGAGACCTCGGCGATGCGGGCCCCGCGCGGGCCCCGTCAGCCGACGCGACCTCGTCCGTGCGGTTGCGCGCGCGACCTGTGGTAACAATGCATAGAGCGTGGCTGCGCTGGGGAAATCCGCGGAAGAAGGCGCCGCCGACGCGCTCAAGCGACAGCTGGCCGAGCTCGGCGGCGCCGAGGTGTTGCTGCAGGCGATCCTGGACAGCGCATCCGATTGCATCCTGGTGATCTCCCCGGACGGCACGATCCTGCTCTCCGGCCGCGCGCTGCCGAGGGTGAGCTCGACGAGCCTCCTGCGGACGAGCGTCTACGAGCACATCGCGCCGGAGACGCGAGAGGCGGCCCGCTCCTGCGTCGAGCGCGTCGTGCGGTCGGGGGCGCCCGACAGCTGCGAGTGCACGATCCCCAGCGAGCACGGCCAGCCGGCGTGCTATGAGGCGAGGATCAGCCCCATCCTGCGCGGCGGCCGCGTCACCACCCTGCTCATGATCTGCGCCGACGTCACGGAGCGGAGGGCGACGGAAGCGGCGCTCCGGAGGAGCGAGGAGCGCTATCGTTCCGTGATCGCCGCCCTCGACGAGGGGATCGTCCTCCAGGACGCGAGCGGCGCGATCCAGGCGTGCAATGCGAGCGCCGAGCGCATCCTCGGGCTCACGTCCGCGGCGATGGCGGGCCGGGAGAGCCGCGATCCCCGCTGGAGGGCCGTCCACGAGGACGGCTCTGCGTTCAACGGCGACCTGCACCCGGCCATCGTGACGCTCCGCACGGGGGCGCCGCAGAAGAACGTGATCATGGGGGTCCACCGCCCGGAGGGCGAAATGGCGTGGATCTCCATCAACTCGCAGCCGTTGCTCCGCCCGAGCGAGTCCATCCCGTACGCGGTGGTCACGTCATTCCACGACATCACGGAGCGCAAGCGCTCCGAGGAGGAGCTGAGGAGGAGCGAGGAGCGCTTTCGCGCCACCTTCAACCAGGCAGGCTGCACCGCCTCGTCGAGGAGCTGCTCGATATCTCGCAGATCACGGCGGCGCCGATGACGGTGGCGCCGCGGGAGGTCGATCTCAGCGCGCTCCTCCGGGACACCCTGAGCGGGCAGGCGGCGCTGCTCCGGCGCGCGGCCTGTCCGATCACCGTCGACGCGCCGAGCGCCGTCAACGGGCACTGGGACCCGGTGCGGCTCGAGCAGATCATCACCAACCTGCTCTCCAACGCGTCCAAGTACGGCGGCGGCAAGCCCGTCGACGTGGCGCTCGAGGCGTCCGGCGACATGGCGCGCCTCACCGTCCGCGACCGCGGGATCGGCATCGCGGCGGCCGATCACGAGCGGATCTTCCGCCGCTTTCAGCGGGCGACGACGTCGCGCCATTACAGCGGGTTCGGGCTGGGGCTCTGGATCGTGCGCGAGGCGGCGGAGGCGATGGGCGGCGCGGTCCGCGTGGAGAGCCGCCTGGGCGAGGGCGCGATGTTCACGGTCGAGCTGCCGCGCGCGCGGCAGCACGCCGGCCGCTGATCAGCTCGCGTCAGGGGGCATGATCCCGCGCACGAGCTTCTGCGCGCTCGCCATGCTGGAGACCAGGCTGTGATGCTGGACGGCCTTCTCGACCGCCGCCATGAGCCCCGACACGTCGCCATTCTTGTCGAAATAGCCGAACGCCTTGTGGGTCGAGAGCAGGTCTTGCTTCTCCAGGATGTCCTGGAACGCGGTGTAGAAGATGATCGGCACCTTCGGGAACAGCGCCTTGATCTTCAGGTAGGCAGTGAGCCCGTCGATACCCGGCATGCGGATATCCAGGATGACCAGGCTGACCATCTCCGTCATCGCGGCGATGCCCTCCTGCGCGCTCGCGTACAGCCGCACGTCGTAGTCATGCCGCATCGTGAACGCGAGCGCGGACCGCATCCGCGGGTCGTCGTCGATCACGACCACGATCGGCCGCTCCTTGCCAGGCTCCTCCGGCGCCTCGTCCGAAGCTTCGCGGAAGCGCCTGGTGAATTTCGCCGATGTCATCTTGGCGCCTCCTTTCAATTCCCGGAGAGGTTGAGTTCGATCCGGCCGACGGGCGCGCCGGCCGGGTGCAGCGGTTGCGGCGGTTGCGGCGGTTGCGGCGGTTGGTCGAGCGCCGCGCGCGGAAGCCGGACGACGAACGTCGTTCCGCGCTCGGCGGCGCTCTCGACGTCGATGGTCCCGCGGTACATCGCGACGAGGCGGGAGACGAAGCTGAGCCCCAGGCCCACGCCGGTCGTCGGCTTCGTCGAGAAGAACGGCTGGAAGATCTTCGAGAGATCCTCGGACGAGATCCCGTCCGCGTTATCGCTGATGGTGATGACCTGGAGCTCCCCCTCGTCGATCGTCTCGACCCGCATCCGCCGGCCGCGGCCGTCGCCGACAAGGAGCAGCGCGTCGCGCGCGTTCAGGACGATGTTGCTCACGATGGAGTCGAAGTGCGACTCGTACCCGACGACCACCGAGCCGCCCCGGAGATCGAGCTCGACCGAAACGCCCTGGCGCGCGAACTCGTCGCGGTGCCGCGCCGCAACCGACTCGATGACGCGGCGGAGGCTCACGACCTCGTCGCCGGCGAGCGCGACGCCGAGCTTCGAGTACTCCAGGATCCTGTTCGTGACGCTCAGCGCGCGCTCCGTGCAGTCGCCCACCATGCGGAGCACGCTGTCGAGCGTCTCCTCGGCCTCCTCGAGCTCGCCCAGATAGGCGATGGCCGCCTTGATCTTTCCCTCCGGGATGTCGCCCTTGAGCAAGTCGAAGAGCTCGCCGAGCCGGGCTGCGTTCTTCGCGCACAGCGTCTCGCCGCCCTGGGTCACGGACTCGAGCACCATGGCGGCTCCGGAGAGGGCGTTGCGCATCTCGTGCGCGAAGCCGCCCGCCATCTGGTTCTCGACCGCCTCCCGCTCCAGCCGGACGATCGTCGCGTGGGCCTGCTGGAGCTCCGCCGTGCGCTCGCGGACCTTCTGCTCCACGCCCGTGTAGAGCTTCGCGTTCTCGATGGAGATCGCCATCTGCGAGGACAGCATCGAGAGGAGCTCCAGCCGATCCTGGGTGAACGTCCCGGTCGCCGTGTTGTTCTCGAGGTAGATGGCGCCGTAAAGGTCGTTATGGTGGACGATGGGCGTGCACAGGACCGACCTCGGACAGCGCTGCGCGACGTAGTCGTCGCGCTGGAACTGCCGGTCCGTCGAGGCGTCGGAGAGGACGACGCACTGGCCCGTCCGCGCGACGTACTGCACGACAGCGGCCCAGACGAGCGGGCGATCGTGCGCCGCGGCCTTGTCGAGGGGCAGCCCCGGGAAGCGCGTGTCGTCGCGGCCGTCCGTCCAGTCGACCTCGGCCTCGATCCGCAGGCCGTCGCTGTCCCGGAGGACGAGGCAGCCGCGCTGGGCGCCGGCGTTCTCCATGGCGACCGACAGGAGCTTGGCGAGGAGCTTGTCGAGCACGATCTCCCCGGAGATCGCCTGCGCCGCCTTCAGGACCGTCCGTAGATCGAGGCGCGATGCGCCGAGCGACGTGGTCGTGACGAACGTCCGCGAGGGCGCGATCTCCGAGGATCGCTGAGAGTGCGCCTCGCGCGCGGCGAGCTGCGGATACCGCTCCTCCAGGTCCTGCGCCTTGCGGACGGCGCCCCAGAGTCTGTAGTGGTAACTCGCGTCCGCGAGGTACACGCGCGCGAGCTTCTCTTTCCCCTGCGCGAGCCAGAACCGCCCCGCCAGCTCGCAGGCCACCGCGGCCTCGTTCACGTAGTCGTGCTCCGAGGCGGACGCGATGGCGCGGTCGTACAGGTCGAGGGCCTCGGCCGCGCGGCCGTCGAGCCGCGCGAGCTCGGCCTCCACGAGCAGGTACCGGTGCAGGAAGTTGCTGGCGCACGTCGCGGACAGCGCCCTGAGCTTCGCCTGGTTCTCCGACAGCTTCGCGCGGTAGCGCGCCTTGTCCTCCGGCGAGGCCGCCGGGTAGAGCGCGGTCATGGCAAGCGAGTAATAGAAGGTGTGCAGCGGCGTGAACACCTTGCCCGTGCTCGCGCCGAGGGTCGGCTCCGTCTCGGCAGCGTGCTTGTAGGCGAGCTCGTATTCGCCAAACACGAAATAGAGCATGGCCTGCGCCGTATGAATGTAATTGACGGTGTTGAAGTTCTTTGTCGCGTAGAGGCCCGGGAGCGCCTGCTCGGCGTCGAAGAACTCTCCCTCGATCTTCGCCGCGTGCTCGGACCTGCCGGTGAGGTTCCGGATGACCTGCCGCCACACGCTGAGCTGGTTGATGACCTGCTCTTGCTTGAACCTGAACACCTCCTCGATGTACCTGTCGAACATCGACTCGAGGTCCATGAGGTTCTGCCCGGAGACGGCGCCGCAGACGAAGGCGTTGATCAGGCAGTACGCGGCGCTCTCGGCGTCGCCGTTCTCCGCGTAGCTCAGGTATCCTTCGATGAGCGGCGCCTGGCTCTCGCGGGCCGGACGGTAGAAGTGCCGCGAGAGCCCGTAATAGAAGTTGTAGACGCTCGCCTTGTAGAACGGCTCGTCCCGGCGCCGGTGCACCGCGATGGCCAGCTCACCGAACTGGGATCCCGTCGCGATGTCGCCAACGCCGGCGTTGACGAGCACGCTGAACGCCGCGAACGCATAGGACGAGAGCGGCGACTCGCCGTGATCCATCGTCAGGTCGAGCGCGCGGCAGATGAAGAGCCCGAGCATCTCCGGCGCGGCGAAGTAGGACGCATGGATCGCGCGCCGGAGGATCACGAGCGCGGCTTGCTTCGGCGCCTCCGTCATCGGGGCGAGCTGGCCGAGGCGCTCGAGGCCGATCTCGGCGACCTGCTTCGTCGTCTTCGTGTAGGCGTCGAGGAAGTCCTGCATGCCGGGGCTCGCCGGGAACGTCTCTCCGAGCTGCGCGAGCGCCTCCACGGCGATGTCCACGGCCTTCCGGAACTCCGCCTGGGTGTGGTGATAGAGGATCAGGAGCTCGTAGAGCTTGCTCCTGTGGATGACGTCGTGGATCTCGCACAGGGCGGCGTCGACGAGCTCCTTCATCGCGCCCCAGTCGGCGTTCATGCACGCCGCCTCGGCCGCGCCGACGTGGAGCGCGCTCATCAGCGCAGGATCGCCCTGCCATGCGCTCGCGGGCAGGAGCGAGAGGCCTCGGGCGAAGTAGCCGCGCGCCGCGTCGAAGGCGGCGGAGAGCAGCGCGCGCCGGCCCGCGAGCAGGTTCAGCTCCGCGAGGCGCCGCTGCTCCGCGGCGTCGCTCAGCAGGTCGGCGCCGCGGTTCAGGTGGTAGACGACGTCGAAGACCTTCTCCTCGGGGGCGCGCCCGCCCAGGCTCCGCAGGAGGAGCCGGCCGATGTCGGCGTGGAGGCCGCTGCGCTCGCCGTCCTCGATCATGGCGTACGCGGCCTGCTGGACGCGATCGTGGAGGAACCTGTAGTCCGGGAAGACGAGCGGCGCGGCGAGATCGTCGGGAGCCGCGGACTCCATCGGGGAGAGCGGGACGATGAGGCCCTCCTGCAGCGCGGGCACGAGGTGCCGGTAGGCATCGCCGCGCGTCTCCTCGCGGATGACCGCGAGCCTGCCCAGGTCGAAGCGGTTGCCGAGGCAGGACGCCGACATGAGCGCTCGCTGCGTGGCCTCGGGGAGCTCCCGGAGCTTGCCGATCATCAGGTCGACGACGTTGTCCGTGATGTTCCTGGACTCGATGTGCTCGACGTCCCACGTCCACGCCGCGAGCCCGGCGTCGTACCGCAGGCACCCGGTGTGGCGCAGCGTGCGGAGGAACTCGTTGACGAAGAACGGGTTGCCGCCCGTCTTCCGCGCGACCAGTGCGGCGAGCGGCATGACCGCCGCGGCGTCCGCGCGCAGCGCGTCCGCGAGCATCCGGCAGACCATCTCGGTGCCGAGCGGCCCCGGAGAGATCTCGTGCACCCGACCGACCGCCCCTTCCCGTCGAAGCGCGGCGATCGCGGCCGAGAGCGGGTGCGCGGCCCCGACCTCGTTGTCGCGGTAGGCGCCGATCACGAGCAGGCCGCGCAGCTTCGCGTCCGTCATCAGGAGCTCGATGACCCTGAGGGACGCCGCGTCGGCCCACTGCAGGTCGTCGAGGAAGATGGCCAGCGGGCGCTCGGCGTCGCAGAACACGCGGACGAAGTTCTGGAGGACGCGCACGAAGCGGTTCTGGGACTCGGCGGGCCCCAGCGCCGGGACGGCCGGCTGGTCGCCCACGATGCGCTCGATCTCGGGGATCACGTCGACGAGGACCTGCCCGTTCACCCCGAGCGCTGCCTTGATCTTCGAGCGCCACAGCGCGAACTGCGCCTCGGGCTCGGCGACGATCTGCCGCACCAGGTCGCGGAACGCGCTGGTGATCGCGGTGTACGGGGTGCTTCGCTGGAGCTGGTCGTACTTGCCCGCGACGAAATACCCGCGCGCCTCGGTGATGGGCTTGTACAGCTCGTGCGCCAGCGCGGACTTGCCGATCCCCGAGTATCCTGCGATGAGCATCAGCTCGGCGCTGCCCCGCGCCGCGCGATCGAACGCCTCGAGCAGCGCCTGCACCTCGCGCTCGCGCCCGTAGAGCTGCTGCGGGATGCGAAGCTCGCCGGAGGCGTCGGCGCGGCCCAGCGGGAACGGGGCGATCTCGCCCGTGGCCGCGAGGCGCCGCTCGCACTCCTCCAGGTCGTGGAGGAGGCCCGCCGCGCTCTGGTAACGGCCCTCGGCCGCCTTCGCCATGAGCTTCATCACGAGGTCCGACAGGACCTCCGGCACGCCCGGACAGCGCGCGCGCGGCGGGGCGGGCTCGCGCGCGACGTGGCAGTGGACGAGCTCCATGGCGTCCGTCGCGCTGAAGGGCGGCGCGCCCGTGAGGAGCTCGTAGAAGGTGGCTCCGAGCGAGTAGAAATCGGTGCGATGGTCGAGCGACCGGTTCATGCGACCGGTCTGCTCGGGAGAGATGTAGGCGAGGGTCCCCTCGAGCACCGCGGGGCTCTTGATCGAGAGCTCTTCCCGTGAGAGCCGCGTCGAGATGCCGAAGTCGATGATCTTGGCGGCGCCCGTCTCGCGGTTGAATACGATATTGGACGGATTGATATCCTTGTGTATGATTCCGCTTCTGTGCACTTCGTGAAGGGCGCGCGTGATCTGGATCGCAAGCCGGACGAAGTCCGCGGCGTCGAACGGGCGGCGCTGGAGGTGGTGGAGGTGGTGCGCCAGCGAGCGGCCGCCGAAATCCTCGAGGACGAGGAGGAGCCCGTTCTCGTGTCTGCACAGGTCGAGCGCCCGGACGACGCCCGGCACATCCAGGTCGCGGAGCACCGCGTATTCATGCCGGTAGCGCGTGAGCTCCGTCTGGCTGGGATAGTCCGAGCGCAGCAGCTTGAGGATCACGGCGCGCCCGTCTCCGGCGCGCTGGCCCCGGTAGACGCGCGAGCTGCCGCTCTCGTAGATCTTGTCGGTCGCTTGATAACCCGAGATCGTCAGCATCACTCCCCTTGACGTCAGACGTGCTCTGGCGCGGTCAGGCCCGGTCAACAGCCCACGGCGTGGCATGCCCCCACCACGAATGTGTCCTGGATAGTAACACGAAGACGCTTCGAGGCTGGACGAATCTCGCGGGACGGCGTGGGTGGATGTCCGCCGTTGATGCATGTTCTGGCTCAAGGTGCCACTTTGGGGGCGGGGCCTGCGAGGTCTCCAGACAGGCAGCAGGGAACAGAGGGCGATGGCCCGCATGGAGCCGAGACTCTGCCCAACCGCTCGTTCGCCCGGGTGTGAAGTCCGGAGGCGCGAGAGGTGGCACGATCTGCGTCAGGACATCAGGCCGAGCCTGAGGAGCGCATCGGCCCAGAGCGGCCAGAGCGTGCGGTAGGGGTGGGTCGCCAGCACCACGCCGCCGCTCGGCAGGCGACGGACGTGGAACCGGGCGTGATCGACCAGGAACTCGAAGTGGTCGAGGGTGATGTCGACCTGCAAGAGCGGCGAACCGTTGCCTGTCTCCGTGCCCTGTCCGTCGCGCCCCGTGAACGGAAGCGTCCTCTCGTAGATCTCACGCGCGCGCGGCTCTGCGGCGCGCCACGCGCCATCGGGCTTCTCCGCCGCTGCTTCGAGCGCCTCGATCAGGGCGGAGGGCGGCGTCGCGAGCGCCTTGAGAACGGTTTCCCGGGAGAGCGAGCTCGAGTGCCCGCTGCTATGTCTCAGCGCGACGCACGCTCCAGGCGGCGCGGCTTCCGCCCGCGCGCGGAGCGCTTCCAGCGGCAGGCCCGCGATGCGCGACACCCTCTCCTTGTCATGGAGGCAGATCCACGAGAGGGCGAGATCGCGCCCGATGTCGCGAGCGTCTGCGTTGTAGGTGGCGCACAGGCCGACCGGCGCGAGCCAAGTCCGCGCTGTCGTGCAGCCGCCCGTCGGGACGCGCCCGCTCGCGTCCGGCGCGCAGAGGCGGAGCAGGACGTCGTCAATGTCTTCCAGCGCCATGTGCCACGCGAGCACGGCCTCGGCCTGCACGGAGCGCGGGCCCCTCCCCAGGGCGAGGTCCATGTGCATGGGGCAAAAGTCCTCGATCTCGCGGGCGTGCATGTGGATGGGGCCCATCGGCTTGAGGCGTTCGCTCCTGTCGGTGAAGCAGCGAAGAATGCAATGGACGAAGTGTTCGTAGCTCAGCGACGCGACGAAGTAGGCTTCGGCGTCGGTGCGCCCGAAGTGGGCGCGGAGCATGCTGACCACCTCGTCCACGGAGGTCGTGTTGCATTCCGTGTCGCGGTCCATGATCGCGCGGATGCCGTACTGGGGCGCCTTGATGAGGGCCGACAGCGCCGCGCCGAACGCGTCGACCCGCTGTGCCTCGTCGCACCAGGCGAAGAAAAACGGCCCTTCTCTCATTGCTCGATCCTCCTCATGGTGTAGCCTGCGTCAGGCCATCAGGCCGAGCGCGAAGAGCGCGTCGGCCCAGAGCGGCCAGAGCGTGCGGTAGGGGTGCGTGGCCAGCACCACGCCGCCCCTCGGCAGGCGGTGCACGTGGAACGGGGCGTGATGCTCGATGAATCGAGTGTGCGCTCCCGTATTCACGATCACGTTCTCGGTGGGCGCACCCTCCTTCGCTGCCTGAATGGTCTCGAGCGCGATCGGCTCGATCGCGCGCCACGCGTCGTCCGGCACAGCGGAGGCTTCGAGCGCTTCAAGCAGCGTGGCCGGCCGCGTGGAGAGGGCTGCAAGGACTTGCTCGCGCGTCAGCTCGGCGTCACCCGCGAGCGCGACGCGCGTGCCGAGCGGCAGGACCTCGCCGCGCGCGCGCAGCGCGTCCTCCCTCTCTGTGAGCTCGATGGACTTCCTCCAGCGCGCGCGCGGATCGGGTTCATCGCGCACGAGCAGCCCCATCCTCTCCCTCTCTGCGGAATCCTCCAGCTCGGCGTGCTTGCGCGCGCGCGCGACGGTGCCCGCGACCGCGATCCGCGTCCCGCGCGGCGCGGCCTCGATACGCGCTCGGAGCGCATCGAGCGAGTTGCCTGCGGCGCGCGCCACCTTGTAGCCCTCGTGGACGTGCACCCATGACAGGGCGAGATCGCGCGCGACGAAGGAGTCCGCGTGGTATGTTGCGGCGAGCTCGATCGGTGGACCCCAGGCATTGAGGTCTGAGCACCCGCCGGTCGTCACGTGTTCGCTCGAGCAGACACGGATCAAGAAATCGTTGATGTCCTGCTGGACATGCACCGACATCACCGCGGCTTCGACCTCGACGGAGCGGGCGCCGACAGCCACGTCGATGCTGTTTGGGAGCAGATCGTGATGATCGCCGCTCGATGCGCTCAGAGGACCGTCCGGGGACCGACGCTCGTGCTTCTCGTCGGCGCAGCCGATGGTGAGCGGGATGCCGTGGCCGAAGCTCGTCATGGTCCAGAAGCTCGCTCCGATGCTCACATCCGTGCCGAAGGCCGAGCGAGCCACTTCCACGGCTTTCTCGATGGGAAGCGCGGCGTAAGACCTATCGGGACCGGCGAGCGGATGGATCGAGAGCCTCACGAACCACCCCGGCATGACGAGAGCGGACAGCGCAGCCGCAAGCGCGTCGACCCTGTGTCCCTCGTCGCACGCCGCATACAAGCGAAGGGGCTCCTCCCTCAGCGTACGATAGCTGCTTGCGCGACTCACGACGCGATGCCCTCCGACCTGAGCGGAACGGCTACATCATTTACACCTTGCTGACGGACCATTGGTTTCCCTTCGTCACGGAACCAGGTCGGCGACCATCGCGGCCCTCTTGCCGGCCGGCTCCAGCCGTCATTCCCCGTGCTTGATCTTGACCCATGGCGTCACGGCCTCCCGAGCGTGTTGCTTGGCTTGACGTCACGACATCAAGCCGAGCACGAAGAGCGCGTCGGCCCAGAGCGGCCAGAGCGTGCGGTACGGGTGCGTGGCCAGCAGCACGCCGCCGCTCGGGAGCCGCCGGACGTGGAAGGGGGCGTGCTCTTCGAGGAAGCGGGTGTGCTCACGCGTCGTGATGTCTACCCAGAAGGCGGGTGGGACCTCCCCCGCGGCTTCGTCGTCGAGCTGGCGGCGTAGCTCCATGAGCTCGCGCGCCTTCGGCTCGGCCGCGCGCCACGTGTCATCGGGCACCGCCGCGGCCTCGAGCGCTTCGAGCAGCGTGGCCGGCGGCGTCGCGAGCGCCTTGAGGACGGTCTCGCGCGAGAGCGAACCCGTGAGCTCGCTCGTGCCTTTCATGGGCACCCGCGCGCCGCGCGGCGCGGCGTCGACACGCGCGCGGAGCGCCTCCAGCGACGTGCCTGCGATGCGCGAGACGCTCTCCTTGTCATGGAGGCTTACCCACGAGAGGGCCAGATCGCGCGCGAGCTCCGCGGCGTTCGTGTTGTAGGTCGCGGACATCGCGACCGGGGCGATCCAGTCCTCCTCGCCCGTGCAGGCGCCGGTCGGCACGCGCCCGCTCGTGTCCGGCGCGCAGAGGCGGAGCAAGAGATCCTCGACGTCGCCCTGGACCACATGGTAGGCGGCTGCGGCCTCGGCCTCCACGGAGCGGGGGCCCCTGCCCACGGGGATCTCGTAGGGGTAAAAATCCCACTTGCGTTCGCCCGCCTTCGCATTCAGGGGGCCGTAAGGATGGTCACGCTCGCTTTCTTCAGGGTAGCACGCGAGGCTCAACCTCATGACGCGCTTGGAATCGTTCGGCCTCACGCTGGAGCCTACGTGAGCGCTCTTCAAACCTCCGAAGTGGGCGCGCACCATGGCGAGCGCCTCGTCGATGGAGCACGTCCTGCACCTCAGGCTCGCGCTCATCATGAGGCTGATGGCATACTCTGGGATGACCAGCGCGGACAGCGCCGCCGCGAGCGCATCGATCCGTTCTGGCTCGTCGCACCAGGCGAAGAATCGAGGTCCTGAGTTGCTCATAGGCGAATCACCATGATGGGTTTGTTGAAGCCCTCGAGGGTAACGGTCTCGCCAGCGTCCCAATCGAACAGGTAGCCGTCCTTGACGGTGAACTTCTTCGGCTCGAACTTCGCCCCCTGCTCCATGATGAGCTCAAGCCGAGCCACGTCTCCCTCCAGCCCCTTGTCCTTCAGCGCCTTCATCGCATTCGTGAGCTGATCGAGCACGTCGCCGACCGGGATCGTTCCGCCGCCCTTTGCTTCGCTCACGATCAGCTTGTGCCCGCTGGATATCGAGACGAAGTCGGGCGCCATGCCCTCGGAGCCACCGGGGCTTGAGTGTTTCGGAATCCCGACCACCTCGCGCACGGCGTCGTCGCCGACCCCGACGAGCGATCGACCATCGTCCACCAGGAACTTCGCCGCCTTCTTCTCGAAGATGTCCACCTTCTTCTGCTTCGTGACCGCCCCGCGGAGGTTCTTGTACCCCCGGACGCGTTTCGTCTTCACGATCTTGGCGAACGCCTCCTCGATCTCGGCGATCTCCCCGGCCACCCGGATCGCGGCCGGTCGCAGCCCACCGCTGGTCTTGACCGCGCGCCACATCGGCCCGACCGCCCCGAGCCCGAAGCCCAGCCCCGAGAAGATCCGCTCCTCGTCGCTGAGCTCCTCCCCCGAGGGCAAGCACCAAGCCTTGCCCGTCACCGCCTCGCACAGGTCGAGCGCCGGCCCCACCACCGGCACGAACCCGACGCCGATGCGCGTCGTCGCGTGCACCAGCGTCTGCATCACCTCCGCGTACGCCTCGAACCCTTCGCCGATCGTCGACATCGCCCCCGCGAACGCGCTGATCGTCTGGTAGAGCTGCGTCTGCTCCAGGTCGAGCCCGTCCCCCGTCCACTGGTTCAGGCTGTCCTTCATCTGGTCCGCCAGTGCATCGAACCGCGGCTTCAGCACCGTGTCCACCTGTGCCCGCAGGTCTGGCGGCACCGGCGAGTCCTCGAACCAGTCCGACGCATCCATGTACCGCCGCACGACCGCCGTGATCCGGTTCTGTGCCTTCAGGAACGCGTTCGTCTCCGCAACCGACACCCCCATCCGGTCGCGCAGCGCGATCTCCAGCGCCGCGCTGTTCGCTCGCCACGCCCTCACGTTCGCCACGAAGTCCGCCCGCGCGACCACCACGTCGCCGCTCACGTCGGCCTCCAGCGCCGCGATCACGCCGTCGGCGTACGCCGCATACGGGTCCCTCCCCTCCTCGAACGCTCCCTCTACCTCGGCGATGTCCGGCACCTCGACCCACGGCACCTCGCTCTCCCCGAGCGCATACGCCCACGGGTCGTCCGGGTTCCATCCCTCGGCGCGCGCGTCCTGCGTCGCGAGGTCCGCCACCTCGTCGGCCTGCGCGCCGAACTCGTCGATCAGCCGCCCGAGCTCGTCCTCCAGGTCGCTGACGCTCTTCTTCAGGTCGTCGACGAGCTGCTCCATCGCCGCCCGCGTAGCCGGGTCGACCACGTCCTCGTAGCGGTCGAGGATCGCGTCGAGATCGGTCCGCGAGATCTCGTCCAGCGGCCGGCTCACCAGGTCGTGCAGCTCGGTGTCGAGCTGCCGCAGCAGATCCATCCGCGCCCGGAGGTCCGCTATCTTGGCGGCGTTCCGGAGGATCGCCTCCATCAGCTTGCCGATGGCGACCTCCAGCTCCGCGATGTCGCGCGCGAGCGCGGGGTTGATCTCCGCGAGGCTGAGGTCGGCGACGGTGCTGCCATTGAAGCCGGTCCCATCGCGGCGGATGTCGAAGAGCGGCTTGTTCAGCCCGAGCGGCTCCGAGACGAGGTGCACCACGTCGTGCGCGTGGGTACACCAGTTGCCCCCGTTGACGGTGTGGACCCCGAAGTCGAACTGGTTGGCCCCCGTGAGGAGCAGCACCGAGTCGAACCCCGCCTCGAGCGTGTTGCTCCGAGAGCCATCGCCTTCGACCTGCAGCGCGCCCGGGATCCCGTAGGTGGGCAGGGGCGTCTGGTTCACCTCGAAGAGGGCGTCACCCTCCGTCTCCAGCTCGCCGCTCGCGCACGAGTCGACGTCCTGGCGGTTGCTCCAGAGGATGGTGTACGGCGTGCCGGCCCACGCGAACGACGGCGCCAGCACCGCCAGCGCCGTGACCAGCGCGACGAGCCTCTGGAACACCGCGGCGCTCCGCCCGCGCTGCGCAACATCCTTCGAGCCGCTCATGTCCCCTCCGCGCCGCGCACGGCGGCGTCATACGCGATCGCGGCGCCCTTCACGTCGCCAGCGTCGAGCCTCGCCTGAGCCGCGTCGAGCTCCGCCGCGCCCATCCCCTTCTCCCGCAGCGCCGCGAGGCCCGCCGCGATCTTCTGCGGCAAGCCCGTCCTGAGCTCGGCCTCCGCGGCGTCGAACCGCCCTCGGAGCGCCGCACACCCCGCCTCTCGCCACGAGGACGACGCCGCCTCGCAGAGCGGCCGCATCTGCACCAGCGCCAAGAGCTCCCCGCACCGCTCGGCCAAGAGCGGCAGCCCCAGCTTCTCGCTCATCGGCGGCGCCGCCGACAGCGCCGCCGCCCGCGCGCGCGCTCCCTCGCTGAACGCCTCCGAGGCCCGGCGGAGCCGCGACCGCGCGCTCGCCTCGCGCACCCCCTCGTCTGCCTTCAGCGCGACGAGCGCCTGCCGGCGCAGCGCGATGCCGCCGAGCAGCGTCGTCGCCGTCGCGTCGCTCCGGGCGACCCGCCGCTGCGCGTAGCCCAGCATCGCGCTCAGCGAGCGCAGCGCCCCCGACGTCATGTCCGGCACCACCGCGCCGTGCGTCGCAAGGACCTCCCTGTGCGGCGCGATCGCCTCGTCGAACGAGACCGCGAGCGCCTGGAGCTCCGCCGACAGCGTCATCACCTCCGCGGCGAGCTCGCTCGGCGCGCGGCTCGCCTCGCGCGCCGCCGCGAGCACCGCCCGCTCCACGCCGTCGAGCTCGTCGATCGCCGATCGCGACGCCTGCGCCGAGAGCGCCGCATACGCCGCCGTCTCCGCCGCCTCGGTCGCGCGGTACGCGGCGAAGCGCGCCGCCGCGCCCGCGTACCTCGATTGCAGCGGCGCGCCCTCGTCCCGGGCTCGATCGAGGACGGCCTGCACGGCGGCCATCGCCAGCTTGTCCGCGCCGATCGCTGCGGCGAGGGGCTCCTGCTCGGCGCTCGCCTTGCCGGTCATCGCCTCGTTGAAGTTGTCGGCCGCATGGATCGGATCGGCCTGGAGGGCCTCCTCCTGGCTATCCCTGATCAGCCGGAGCAGCTTACCGAGCTCGCCGTGGAGCGTCGCCCGGAGCGACTCGGCGTGC
This sequence comes from Sorangium sp. So ce693, assembly GCF_051521375.1. Taxonomy (NCBI): domain Bacteria; kingdom Pseudomonadati; phylum Myxococcota; order Polyangiales; family Polyangiaceae; genus Sorangium; species Sorangium sp. So ce693. The sequence continues at coordinate 3,991,921 of NZ_CP150347.1, read as the reverse complement.
TTCCTCTCGTCGCGCACATAGGACACGACCCGATCGATGGTATCGAACCAGGCCCCGAGCTCCGCCTCGTTCGCGATGAGCTCGTCGGGCGTCACGCGACCCGACCACCGCGCCCACATGAATATCGGCAGCTCGCCGTCCGCTTCGGCCTTGTTCCACGCGCTGGCCGGGCCCTCGCTCGCGTCGACGCAGTGCTCGACAACGCCGGTATTCGGTATCGCGCAGATCCACCCGCTCAGGGGCTCCTCGTGATCCCACAGGCACGCCGGCGCCGTCGCACCAAGCACCAGGGCGGCAAGGGCCGCCGCAACGATCGTCACCAATCGCGCCGTTCTCATCTCATTGCCTCCACCCCGCGATTTTTCTCGCCAAAGCACGCTCACCCGCACGTTCTCCAGGCGCAAGCGCCCTCACGAAAGCGGTAGGACATTGCTCGGCCGAGGAGCACGTGGCTGGCCACGCAGATCCACGGAAATCCACGGAAAATGGATGCAAACTGGCCGCGGGCGAGGGGCCGCCCGTGAAGTCGCCGGCAAGGGCGTGACAGAAGGGAAGAGGGCCCAGGTTGCAGCCGGAGCCCTCGGTCGATGCTCGGATCCGATCAGGGCGCTCTGGGCTCAGGCCGGCACGTCGTCGCCTTCGACCGGATCTTCCTCGTCCTGCGGCGCGCCGCCGGCGCTGCCACTTCCAGCGCTGCCACTTCCAGCGCTGCCGCTGCCAGCGGCGCCGCCTCCTCCGCCGGGCGTCTCGGTCGCCTTCTTCCTGGTGCTCCGGCTGAAGAGCCGCCGTGTCGCGATGGGAACGAGGCGCGGGATGGTCGGATCCTGCTCGTTGGCGCGCTCGAACACCCGCACGATCTGCTCGAGGAGGATCAGGTTGATGCCGTCGGCCCGGTCGAGGTCGCCGCTCGTGACCTTCTGGCCCGCAGGGCGCGCGGCCGCGGTCTTCGCCGCCTGGGTGAGCTCCTCGGCGGTATCTTCGAGGCGCGCGACGTAGTCCTGGTCGAGCCGCATCAGCTTGGCGCGCACGGCGAGGGGGCCCTTCTTCTGCGCGAGGTAACGCTTGCCGAGCGCGGCGAGCTGCGTGAGCCCGCGCGCGAGCGCGCCCGGATCTTCCGCGGTGCCGACCGCCTGCGCGAGCTCTTCGCGCGCCTCCTTGCCCGAACCGGCGACGCCGCGCAGGACCTCGTAGGCCTGATCGCGCAGGAGCAGCGCGCGCGAGTGCCGCTCCCGCAGCGCCGCGTCCGTCGTGGCGCGCGCCGCGTCCTTCTTCTGCCCGGCGCTCTCGTGCGCCTCGAGCAGCCGCTCCAGCGCGAGCGCCTGGTCGACGGCGAGCGCGAGCAGCTCCGGCGAGAAGCCGCGCAGCTTCTCCCGCTTGTCCTTCGACGCGCTCGACCAGCACGCGTGCGCCGTCGCGTAGAGGCGGCGCAGGTCGGTCAAGACACGTGAAGAGGCGATCTGCCGCCCTCGCTCGACGAGCTGGGATTCGGTCGTGCCGTCGAGCAATGCCTCGATGATGCCTGGCTCCGGCTTGCCGAGCCGCTCGGCCAGGGATTCGAGCGTGGGATCGTTGTCGTCGGTCTCTTCGGGACGAGAGGTAGGTTTGGCCATCAGCGCAGGCTAAGGGGGTGCGGAGCGGCATGTCGACCGGGTGGCAAGTTTTGGCCATGGCGCCAGCTAGCGGAGCGTGCCCGTGGATGGCGACGCGCAAGCGCGCGGCGCAGAATCGTCGGCATCGCGGCGGAGGGCGTCGTCATTCCGGGAGGGGGCCGTCGTCATCTGAAATGGACGTCATCGTCATCCGCTCGGAAGCCATCTGCATCCGTCCCAGAGACGTCGTCATCGGGGCTGGGGCCCGCCAGCACGCGGCCGGAGCCCATCAGCATCCGGCCGGAACCCATCGGCATCGGGCGGCGAGCCATCGTCATCCGGCCCGGAGACGTCGTCATCGGGGCGGGTACCCGCCGTCATCCGGTGGGGGGTTCGTCGTCATCCGAGGTGGAACCTGTCGTCATCCGGCGCAGACCCGTCGGCATCCGCTCGCCGGATAGGCGCGGCTACCGCTCCCGCCCGTCGGCTGCCGCGTCCCGAGCGAGCCCGACGGGCGCAACGCCGGCCGGGCTCACGGTGTGAAGCGGTATGTCTCGACGGCGAAGCCGTCGTCGCCCTTGTCGCCGTCCAGCTTGTCAGTCAAGCCGCCCTCGCCCGGCGCGCCGAGGTCGATGGTGACGTTCTCCAGGGTGAGCTGATCCTCGGCCACGTAGGCGATGCCGATCGATGGCCCCCCCGTACCGCCGCCGCCGTGCCCCCCGTCGCCGCCGCGGCCACCCGAGCCGCCCGCGCAGGCCCGAGAACCATCTGCCTGCAGCTGCCCTCCATCTCCACGGAGCCCGCCATACCCGCCGTTCTGTCCGCGACCACCCCGGCCGCCGTCCCCGCCGCTGCCCGGTTGGATCGCGACCTCGCGCAACGTCGCTCTGGCGCCCGCGAAGACGACGATGCCGATGCTGGCACCCCCACTGCCGCCCCCGCCGCCCGCGTTGCCGCCGCAACCGCCGGCGCCGCCGGAGCCGCCGGATGCGCCGCCTTTCGGGGACGCGCCGCACACGGCCGCGCCGCCGACAGAGCCCCCGCCCCCGCCGGGCGTTCCGGGCGCGCCGGCCTTGCCGTCGGTTCCGCTCTCACCCACCCAGCCCGCCCGGGTCATCCGCCCCGGACCGCGCCCGCTCCGGCCGTCCGCGCCGGGATCCCCATCCTGCCCCGGTTCCCCGCGCTTACACCCGCTCTCCTCCGCGCTCGCCCCGCTGCCTCCGAGGCCATGGCCATCAGGGTTCGGGATTGGAAGCGGCGTCCCGTCGCTCCCGGCTTCGCCGCCATCTGCGTGGCCATCGCCCCCTTTGCCGCCCGTGGACACCGAGCCGTCGTCGCAGACCGTGGTGACCGGTGCGCCTCCAGGCACGGTGCCGGCCGAGCAGCCGTCGTTCCCCGGGTTCCCGGGCGCTCCGCTGCGCGCTCGCTCCGGCTGGTCGACGCGCGTGCTGTTTCCGTGGGGCCCCCTCGCGCCATCGTTGACCACGATGTCGCTTCGGATCAGCTCCACCGCCGCGTTCGATTCGACGACGATCCCGTACGCGGTCTGGCCGGCATCGACCGTGTCGAACGGGCCGATCTGTCTGAAGTTCACATCCGTGAGCGTCGTGACGCCGTCGTCGAATTCCTGGCGCTCGCCCTCGTCGGGCACGATGGTCTGCGGGGCTTGTGTCCACGTGACCTGGAGTATCGTCCGCGACCAGTGCGCATCGTACTGCCAGCCGCTATCGCAATTGAACCCGCCGTGGATGTCGATCCCGGAGGGAATGGTCAGGATCTCCGGGTAGACTCGGTTGCACGCGAACACGCGGCGCCGGCCGGCGCGTGCGAGCTCGATCGCGCGCTCCAGCGATGTCACCGGGCTCGCCATCGTGCCATCGCCGCTCCGGACCGATGCGGAGATAGCGAAGACGCCGCAGCCGTCGACCGCCCTGTGCGCGGCGAGCGCCTCGAGGCAGTCGGCCTCCGTCGGCGCTGCCCCACCACACCCCGCCCCGCCGTCGCAGCGGTCGGCCGTTCCACACCCCGTGGAGGCGAGCGCCAACAGCACCACCGCCCCCGCCACTACCCACTGTTGCATCGGTCTCCCTCGTGAATCGGCGCTTCGGCATGGGCACGCCGCGGTTCACCGCGGTGGCTCGATCAGCTGCTCCAACGACCAGATTTCCTGGGCGAGGCCATCGTCTCCTCGGCCGAGCCGTCGGTCGGAGCCGCCACCCGCCCCTCCCTTGCCCGCCGAGTTCAGCTGAACGACGGTGCTCGCCTTGAAATCGATGCCGCCGTGCACTCGGGCGACGGCGAGGGAGTACCCCCCGAGCCCGCCGCCGCCACCGCCGCCGGGGCCGCCCCGCCCTCCGTGGCCGCCCTCGCAGGCATATTCCTCCTGTCCCCGATCATTCATCCCGGCCGCTCCGCCGATGCCACCCGCCCGCCCGTAGCCCCCGGCCTGCCCGCGTCCGCCGGACCCGCCGTCGCCCCCCGCTCCCACAACGATCCACGAGTACTCGACGACCACCTCCGCCCCCACGGTGAGGATGCCGATGCTCGATCCGCCCGCCTGCCCGGCGCCGCCCCCGCGACCACCGCAGCCGCCGCCCCCGCCCGAGCCGCCGGACGCGCCGCCCTGGGGCTCCGTGCTCGCGCAGACACCGCTCCCTCGCGTTCCGCCGCCGCCTCCGCCGCCCCGGCCGATCGTGCCAGGCGTCCCCGCTTCGCCCCAGGCGCCGTGCCACCCTTCGGCGCTGGCGCGCGCGGCCTTCTGCTCGCCGCCCTCGCCCGGCGCGCCCGCTGCGCCGTCCGGTCCGGTCTCGCCCGCGTCACACGCCTCGGCCCCGGCTACCCCCTTCCCGCCGTGGCCGCCGACCAGCGGAGCCGTCGCGGAATCACGCTCGATCACCGCGCCGTTCTCACCGTCGCCGCCGGCATCGCGGTCGCCGAAGCCACCGCGACCGCCGATCGACGTGCTGCCGTCGGGGCACCGCGTCACCGTAGGCAAGGCGCCGTCGACGAGATCCTCCGAGCAGACCGCACCGCCGTGGTTCCCGGGCGCGCCGGCCTCCGCGACGTCGAGCGGCGCGTCCTCGCCGGACGCGCCGGGCGCGCCGTTGCCCGCGATGATCTCGCTCCACGCGACGGTCAACTTGGCGTCGTCCGTCACGATCAGCGCGATCGACGAGCCGCCCGGCTCGATCGCGTCCGCCGCCACGAGCCGCACGCCGAACAGGAGCGAGCGCGGATCGCTGGAAAAGAGGTCCGAGAGGACGGCGCCATGGGAATGCACCCGGATCGGCACGCCGCCAGCAAGTGGCGCGACGACGGTCGGGTGGTCCGCGCCGAGGTAGGCCCAGTCCTCGCGCCCGCAGGCGCGACCTCCCCAGATCTCGACGCCCGACGGAAGGCGCATCGCCTCGTGGAAGTCCTCGGCGCACGCGTAGACGTGCGGCTTGCCCTCCAGCAGCGCCTTCTGGACCGCGTGCTGCAACGTCCGCACAGGCTCTTGCTTCGTCCCCGCGCGGGCGTCGTCTCCGTGGCCCGCGACGAAGACGCCGCACTCCTCTTTCGCTGGCGTCGTGGCGGGGTCGCCGGCGCACGGCGGCTGGGAGGACGGCGGCGGCTCGCAGCTGAAGATCTCGGCGCAGTCGTCGGAATAGCCGACGGCGGCGCCGCACGAGATCATCGCCCAGCTCAGCGCGAGACCGGAGATCGTGGCTCCCGACGCGCCCGCGAAACGGCGTTTCATGGCGCCCGACATTACACGGCCGCAGCACGAGCCTGCAATGACGCTGGGGCTGGAGGCGAGAGGGAGGCGGAGAGGGGAGAAGCCCTCAAGGCATGAGAAAACACGTCGAGAGAAGGCAATGGGCACCAGGCGGCATCGCCTGGACGCACGGCACTGCCACGGACGGCACCGAGCGCGCCGCTCACATCGATCAACAAGAACAACAAGAAACGAACCACCAAGCGCGCCAGGAATTTGTCCTCTTCTTGGCGTTCTTGGGGCGCTTGGGTGGCTCGAAATCTTGCTCTCGGCAGGAGGTTTCGATCCGTTTGTCGCTCCAGGCAGGCGAGTGAGGCGTGCGAAAGAGAGTACTCCGCAGCGGGCCGAACGATGCGACTGAACCCGTAGCGCACGAAGATGCGCCCAGCTATCACCCCGTGAGCGCGTCGAGGGCCGCGAGCAGCGGCGCGGCCCTCTCGCGGTCAATCATCTGCACATAGGCGATCCTGCCGCGGAGGTGCGCCTCGAAGTCCGGCACGCCCTGGCGGTTCTGGGCCGCGAGGCCGGTCTTCTTCGCCGCGTGGAGGATCGCGCGCAGTCGGCGCACCTCCTCGCGCGGGGCAGAGGGCTTGTCGTTGACCACGACGCCCGTCACCACCTGCCGACCGCCGGCGCGCTGGATACGGCCCTTGTCCGGGTTGATGGCGAAGCCCTCCTCCTCGACGATGTGGCGAACGCGGGCCAGCAGCATCGCGATGTCGCCGCGCTTGCCCGGTGGCGCCGAGAAGGTGAGGTCGTCCGCATACCGCGTGTACGTGAAGCCCGCGCGGCCGCACATACCGGCGAGGCGGCGATCGAGCTTCCGCGCGACCTGGTTCGAGATCGCCGGGCTCGTGCAGGCGCCCTGCGGCAGGGCGCGATCGCCGACCGCGACCCAGTAGCGCTGCCCGTCGTACTCGACCGGCCGCCGCGGCGGCTCGGTGCAGAGCAGGGCGAGGAGCGTGGCCACCGCCGGCGAGTAGCCGAGCCGATGGAAGACGCCGCGCACCCGCGGGAACGTGATGGTCGGGAAGAAATCGGACAGGTCGAGGTTCACGACCACGTCGCGGCGCGTGTGCGGGCGCGCGTTGGTGACCGTGGAGCGGCCCTTCACGAAGCCGTGCGCGGGCTCCTCGACGGGCAGCTTCTCCAGGACCTCGCGCAGGACCCAGGCCTGCGCCGCGGCCAGGGATGCGTGGGGCGCCGCGAGCTGCCTCGTCCCGCCCGAGCGCTTCGGGACGTCGAAGTACACGTAGTGAGGGCGCTCGACGGCCTCGCCATGAAAGCAGAGCCAGCGCAGGCGCGGGACCGCGACGCCGAGGGCCGCGGCCAGGTCGGCCGGGGTGGACAGCACGGGCAGCCCGCGCTGGGCGAGCGACTCGACGTGCGAGCGCCGGTCCGCGAGGCCCGCCGAGACGTCGGTGCCCAGGAAGATGATGTCCTCGGCCCGGCGGCGCGCCACCGCCTCGGCGCGCTGCCGCTTGCGCTCGGCGCTCCGGCGCCGCTTCTCCTCCTTGCGGGCGAGCTTCTCGCGCTTGAGCCGCTCGATCGCCTCGTCGGCCGAGCGCGCCGCGTTGGTGCCGGCGAGCGCCGCGGCGTCCTTGTGCCTGAGCCAGAGATCGCCGACGCGGTGGATCTCGGCGATCTGCGCCTCGGTGAGCAGGCCGCGCAGGATGAGGCCCCGATCGATGAGGGCGGTGCGCTCGTCGCTCTGCGGCGGGATGGTGTCCACGCGGCCGATCCAGGCCGTCATGCGCGGGTTGATCTTGAGCGCGCGCTTGCGCAGCTCGTCCGCGGAGAGGCCGAGGATCCCGCCGGCGGCGTAGGGGTCCGCAGGGCGCGGCTTCGCGCCCGCCGCCGCGGCGCGGGCGGCCGGCTGCGCGGCGGCCGCGGGCCCGGCCTGCGCCCCCTTGGCCTGCTCCGCCTCGGCCCCACCCGGCGCTCGCTCGCCCTGCTCGGCCCCGCCCAGGCCGAGCATCGACTTCAGCTTATCCCAGAAGCCCATTCGACCGTTCCTCTGGACAGCACCCGGTCCAGGGTGGTGGGGTAGTTACCCCACCTTGCCAGAATCATGGAACCGCCAAGACGCCATAAGACGCCAAGATTTTTGTGTTTTTCTTGGCGTCTTATGGCGTCTTGGCGGTTCAAAAGACCCCATCTTCGGCCAAAGTACCCCATCACCCGGTCCAGCCCTCCAAGGAAGCCCGCCCGCCCGACTACTTGCTCGTGACCACGCCCGATCACCCAGGCGCCGGGCAGCTGTGCGGTTCCAGGACCGCAGGTCCCTCTGAGTGGAACCGCACAGCTGCTAAAGGCGCCCAAAGAACATCGGGGGTGGGGATGCATGGAAGAACAACCTCCACCGCGGCGGAGCGCCGCAGCATGTTGGGCTCGAGCGGACGGATCTCCTTGCAGGGCTGGACTCTCAGGTGTCTTGTGAACCTCACTTCGTCGATCGCCTGGCGACGAGCCACGCGAGGCCCACCACCGCGGCGGAGCTCGCCTTGAACTGGTCAGCGACGCGCCGGATCTCGGCCAGCACGTCCGCGTGAACCGGGAGCGTCCTGATGACCGGCGCGCGGAGCTCGCGCGCGCGGAGCGCCCGCTCCGCCTCCGGACCGCCCAGCGCGAGGGCCTCGACCCAGGAGCGGCAGCCCTGGATGCGCTCGAACGCGAGATCCCACGACGCCTCGACGACCTCCGCGAGCCCCACCCGCTGGGCGGCCGCGGCGCGCTCGATCTCGACGAGGAGCTCCGCGGGGAACGGCACGGCCTCGCCTCGCGGGGCGGCCGTCGCCGCCCTCGTGCCGCGCGCAGCGGCCTCCGCCTGCCCCGGCGTCTCCGGAGGCTGCTGCGAGGGCGCCGCGTCGCCGCGGCCGGACAGGTGGAGCTTGACCGCAAGCAGGTGCCGGCACGGGCCCGCGCGCAGCCGGTTCTTGTAGAAGTACGAGCAGCTGCACTTCGCCTTCTTGATCGCGCCGTCGGTGTCGAGGAGCAGCTCGCAGCTCGTCGCCTTGGCCCTGGCCATGACGACGCGGCGGCCGCCGGAGAGCGTCTCTTCCCGCGCGATCTCCACGCCGCCCCGGGCGATGCGCCGGCCCTCCGCGAGCTCCGGGGGCTCGGGGCCGAGCAGCGCGTCGGAGAGGGCGACCGGCATCACCGGGCGGCAGCGATAACACTCCGCGGCGTGGTCGTAAACCACCTGCCCCTGCTTCGCGGCGAGGTGCAGCGCGCTGCGAAGCGCGCCGTCCGGCGCGCCCATCGACACGGCGAGCTCGCCGTAGGACGCGCGCCGGACCATCTCGAGGTGGCGCGCGACCCGGTCCGCCAGCTGCGCGTCCGGGGTGAAGGCGTCCGCCATGACGTCGAGGTGAGAGCCCGAGGTCCAGTCGTTCGCCGTCCAGCCCGAGAGCGCGAGCGTGAAGCGCATCTCGCCCATGAAGACGATCCACAGGCTCGGCAGCCCGGAGCCGAGCAGCCGCACCTCGATCCGATCGGCGAGCGGCAAGAGCCGCGCGAGCACTTCGATGCGGCGCCTCCCCCACACCTTGATCTCCTCGGTCGCCTCCGCCCCCGGCGCGCCCCTCGGCGCCCCGGAGCGGTACGGGCCGAGCCCTCCCCCGCCCGCCGCGGGCCCCACGGCCACGGGGACATCGTCGCAGGTGACGCCGCGGCACGGGATGGAGACGCCCCACGGGTCGAGCACGAGGATCGGCGCCTTGCCCGGCGTGAGCTGGAAGCGCAGGCTGCGCGGGCCCGTGCGCTCGCGGTGCCGGTCGAGGTGCGCGAGCAGCGAGTAGACCGCCTCCACGGGGACCTCGACCCTCCGGCACGGCAGGCACATCGCCGCCTGGAGCTGGCCGAAGCCGCGCAGCCACGAGGGCGGGAGATCGATCTTCTCCTCGCGGTAGTCGCCGCGGCCCTCCACGGCGACCTCGAAGCCTGTCGGATCGACGAGGAGCCGCGTCGGCCGGTAGCTGCGGAGCGTCTGGAAGTGCTCGTAGAGCGCGAGCGAGTAGTCGACGTTCGTCGTGCCGAGGCCGGCGTCCTGCGCGCCACGGAAGGCGTCACGATCGACCGAGAGGCAGCCGTAGCTCGACTCGTCCTTGGAGAAGCACTCGAAGAAGACGACGTCGGGCGCGACGGTCACGACCGGATCGCAGGGGACGAGGTGACGGAAGAGCTGCGGATCGCTCTTCGCAAGCTCGTTCGCCCAGCGGACGCGCGCGCCCCAGTAGAGCTTGTGCATCTTCCGGAAGTCGGCCTCGAGGTTCCGCGGCAGCGGCGCGTTCCCGAGGCGCGCGAGCTCGGCCTTCATGGCCTCGCCGTGGATCTCCCGGCGGAGCCGGGCCTCGCGCTCGGCCTCCTGCTGCTTCCACGCCTCGTGGGCGGAGCGATCCTTCGGCAGGCGCCGCAGGTCGCCCACGACGACGTCGTGGAGGGCGCTGATCGCCTCGCGGAAGCGCACCGGCTTCGCGAGCTCGCCGTCGAAGAAGACCCTGGGGCGCGCGAGGTTGGGCGCGAAGCTGAGGGCGGCGCCGCCGCCGAGCTCCTTCATGCCGCTCTTGCCGAGGTAGCGGAGATCGAAGCTCACGCCGCGTCCTCCCCCTCGAACAGCCGGAGCTCCGGGAGCCTGCGCGCGATGGCGTCGCGCAGCGCGGGGGCGCGGAACGCGGCGCGGGCGAGCGCGCCGAGGGCGGCGCGCCGCTCGGGCGCGCGCACGCTGCGGAGCGCGACGCCGAGCAGCGGCAGGAGCGCGTCCGCCTCGCCGGGCCGGGCGACCACGCGGTCCGCGATCTGCCGGACGACCGCGCGCTTGTCGCGCGCGCCGCCGTGGACGGCGAGCAGCGCCGCCGCCCAGACGTGCCGCAGCGCCTCGGGCGAGAAGGCCGCCTTGCGGGCGGCGAGGTGCCGGACCAGAAACGCGCGGGCGTCCGCGTGGGGCGTCTCGGCCAGCGCGGCCCACAGGCCGGTGTCATCGCGGAAGCGGGCGTCGGCCTCGAAGAGCTCGAGCGCGCGGGCGCGGACGTCCTCGTGGCGGGAGTCCAGGAGATCGCGCACGTGCTCGGCCCGGCCGTGGGGCGAGCGCCCGAGCACCTCGATGAGCCACGCGACCGCCTCCTCCCGCACGCGAGGGGCGACCGCCGTCGCGAGGCGCGCGATCGTGTCGAGATCCGCTGCAGTCTCGACGGGCTTCGTCCTCGCCCAGCGGAGGCCGAGCTCCGCGACCGGCGCGGCGCGCGCGCGAGCGAGGTCCACGCACTCGGCGAGCGAGAGCCGCGCCGGCGACACATGCTCGACGACCGCCTCGCAGAGGAAGGCGAGCGCCGCGGCGTTCTCGGTCTGGAGCAGCGAGAGCCAGTCCGCGATCGGCAGGCTCCCGAGGCCCGGGACCTGGCGGAGCAGGCCGGCGGCGAAGGTCTGCACCTCGTCGTGCGGGCTCTCGAGGAGCGCTCGCACGCGGGCGAGCGGCAGGCCGCGGAGCTCGGCGGCGTGGTCGCGCTCGAGGAGCCCGACGGCGAACGCCCGGACGGTGCGGCTCCTCGCGGCCGTGACCAGGCCGAGCACCTCGTCGAAGGCGCCCTGCCACGCCTCGGGGTAGATCGGCGCGGGCTCGAGCTCGGCGAGGGCGGCGCCCTCCGCGAGGCGGACGCCGCGCGGGAGCCGATCGAGGGCGGGCGAGCCCCAGTAGAGCGCGTGGAGCAGCCCCCAGGCGTCGAGCAGGCGCTCGGGCCTGTCGAGGTGCTCGTCGCGGTAGAGCGCGAGCGCGGCGCGGATCGCGCGGCCGTAGCGGGCGGCGTCGCGCCGGCCGAGCCGCCGGAAGTAGCGGAACGCGCGGCGCCGCAGGTAGTGGCGCGTCCGCATCGAGAAGCGCGGCGACTCGACGTCGCCCTTCGGGAGGCTGACCGGCACGCCGGTGTCGCTGACGAGGCAGGGCTCGTCGCTGGAGGTCCTGGTCACCCAGTCGTAGCGGGTCACCTTGACGAGCTTGCGGCGGACGAGGCGATCGAAGGCGACCATGAAGCGGCCGACGATCTCGTCGTCCCCCGCCTGCTCGGCGAGCTTGTAAAGGACCTTGACGAGGGCGCGGTGGTGCGGCCGGTCGCAGCCGTCGTCGATGTAGCGGAGCAGCGCGCGGCGCGCGAACGGGCGCCGGTCCGCGTACCAGCGCGGGGCGAGCGCCTTCAGCTTCCGGCCCGCCTCCGACGCGAGCACCTCGTCCACGAACCGGTCGTCGCCGGCCTCGAAGTGCTCGTCGAGGAGGAGCGTCGACGCTGTCTGGGATCGAGCGGCGCTCATGCGCGGCAGGATGCTACGGAACCGGCCCGGAGCCGGTCAAGGGCGGCGCCGCCGCGCCGCGCGTCGCGCGAGGGGGGGTCGCGCTACGCGCGGCGCGGGCGGCGCCTACGATACCGCCTTACCGGCGCTCGGCGCACTCGCCGCGCGACACGACCGACACGCCCGCCGCGTGCGCGAAGCACTCGTTGCCGTACGTGGTGTCGTCGCAGCCGCAGACCGGGTCGTACTGCTCGGTGCACGCCTCCGGGATGGTCTGGCAGGTGCCCGTCTGATCAGCCGCGCCGCACATGGCCTCGATGCTGTAGTTGCAGAACTCGCCCTTGTCGCACGCGAAGCCCGCGATGCCGCCGCAGATCTTCCCCGCAGGCGCGCACTCGCCCTTGGACGCGACCGACACGCTCGCCGAGGCGGCGGCGCAGGCGTTGCTGTACGTCTGGCCGTCGCAGCCGCAGACCGGGTTGTACTCGAGCGTGCACGCCTCCGGGATGGGCGTGCAGGTCCCCGGCCCGTCCCACGCGCCGCACTCGACCTCGGGGGCGAAGTTGCAGAACTCGCCCTTCTCGCACGTCCAGCCGCCGCGGGTGCCGCACGCCTTGCCCTCTTCCGGAGGCGGCGCGCACTCGCCGCTCGACGCGACCGAGACGCCCGCCGCGTTCGCGGTGCACGCGTTGCCGTACGTGTTCCCGTCACAGCCGCAGACCGGGTTGTACTCCCTGGTGCACGCGCCCGGCGTGGGCAGGCAGGTGCCCGTCATATCGCCCGCGCCGCACTGGGCGTCGGGCGCGAAGTCACAGAAGTACCCGTCCTTGCAGGAGAGGCCGAGGAGGCCGCCGCAGGTATCCCCCGGAGGAGGCGCGCACTCGCCGACCGACGACACCGACGTGCCCGCCGCGTTCGCCATGCACTCGTTGCCGTACGTGTTGCCGTCACAGCCGCAGACCGGCCTGTACTCCTTCGTGCACGCCTTGGGGATGGACTGGCAGGTGCCCGTCTGATCGGCCGCGCCGCACATGGCGTCGAGCTCGTAGTCGCAGAAAAGGCCCTTCTTGCAGGAGAGGCCGAGGAGGCCGCCGCAGGCCTTGCCCTGCCCGCCGCCGCCGCCCTTCACCTCCGCCGAGTCGGAGGCGGTGCTGTCGTCGGCGATCTCCACGTGACAGCCCGCGGCGAGCGGGAGCATCGAAAGCGCGAGCCAGAGGAAGGATCCGATACGGCTGCTCTTGATACGATTCTGGACGTTCATCTGTTCCTCCAAAAGAGCCCCGCCGTCCCCGGCGAGGCGATAGACATCCACGAGCCCCTCCCTTCCAGAGGAAGGGGCGCCTCGCGCCGCGCGCAGTACGTCGAGCGCGGCGCGCGAGTTCGTTGTTCGTCTCCCCGACCGCTCAGTCGGGGAGCGTCAATGTCACGGCGCGGCGCCCAGGCTCCGGCGCCGTGACCTCGAGGAAGAGCACGTCCTCGCGCTCCACCCCTTCACCGTCCGCGCGCACCGTGACGACGGCGGACTCGCCCGCCGGCACCACGAACGCCTCCGCCGGGCTGAACCCGAACGGCCCCGCGCCCCGGCGCAAGCGCGGCGCGCCGATGGCCACATCCTCGGCGCACGAATTGCGGACGACCACGTCGCCTTCGCCGGCCTCGAGCGAGACCCACGCGGCGGGCTCGATCGTGAGGCAAGGCAGGTGCGCCAGCATCGTCCGCGTCGCCTCGATGGGCTCCCCCGTGAGCTGCAGATCCACCGGCTCCGACCGGCGCTCGCCCTGCTTCACCTGGATCCGCAGGACCTGCTCCGTCGACGCGTCCACCGCGGCCACGAAGCTGCCGTCGGCCTTGATCTCCGCGACGACGGGCGCGTCGGCGCTGTCGAGGTTCGTCACCAGGACCACGCCCTCCGCCGGCTCGACCGCGCCAGGCTCTCCCTTGAGGAAGACCTGTTGCCGCAAGACCGTGGGGTCACCCGAGACGCCGACGAGCCCCGTATCCAGGATCGGCTCGTGGACCGGCGGGCTCGGCTGCGGGCTCACGACACAGCCGCCAAGCAGCACCCCGAGGAGCGTCGCGACGCGCGCGCCCCGCCGTCCTCGGTGTCCGTATGTCGTCTGCATCGCCATGCCGGCCATTAGAGCAAACCTGGTGCCGAATGAAAAAGAACGGAAATCGACGCGAAATCCAAGGCACAAGTGTCTCATATAGTGTCTCATTGTCTCAGGTGGCACATTCGTGAGACACTGCGCGGGTGAGCCAAGCCGAAGGGACCCTGCTCGCCCGCCGCTACCGACTGATCCGCCCCCTGGGGCGGGGGGGCCTGGCGACGGCTTGGCTCGCGCGCGACGAGGCGCTCGGGCGGGACCTGTGCCTCAAGCTGCTCGGCCACGCGCGCACGGCGGAGCGGGCGGCGTTCCGCGGCGAGTTCAGGATGCTGGCGGGGCTCTTCCATCCGCACCTCGTCCGGGTGCTCGACTTCGGCATGCTCCGGGAGACCGGCGAGCCGCGCTTCTACTTCACGTCGGAGGCGGTGCTGGGCGCGCCGCTCGACGAGTACGTGACAGGCCGCCGCTTCGAGGAGGCGCGGGCCGCGATCGTGGACGTGCTCGACGCGCTCCGGTTCCTCCACCGCGCGCGCATCCGCCACGGCGACGTGAAGCCGGCCAACATCCTCGTCGGGGCCTCGGGGCGCGCGGTCCTGATCGACCTGTCGTGCGCGGCGCGGCTCGGGGGGAGGCCCGACGACGGCGTCTCCGGCACCCGGGGCTACCTCGCGCCCGAGGTGATCCGCGGCGAGCCGGCCGACGGGCGCGCGGACCTGTTCTCGCTCGGCCGCACGCTCGAGGCGATCGCGCCGCTGCTCGCGGAGCCGCTGCCGGAGGCGATCGGCGCGCTCGCAAAGCGCCTCGTGCGGTCCGAGCCGCGCGACCGCCCGGCCGACGCGGGCGAGGTGCTCGACTGGGTGGGCGCCGCGCCGCGCGCCCTGGCCCCGCCGCCGCCGGAGCCGCCCCACCTCGTCGGGCGCGAGGGTGAGCTGCGCGCGGTCGCCGAGGCGCTCGCCGCGCTCGAGCGAGGCGAGCGCGGCCCGCGCGTCTGCGTGATCTCCGGGGAGCCAGGCTGCGGGAAGAGCCGCCTCCTGCGCGAGGCGACGTGGAGCGCCGAGCTCCGGATGGAGGCCGTGGAGGGCTTCGCCAGGACCAGCGCGCCGGTGGCCTCGATGCTGCGCCGCGCGACCGGCGAGGAGGCGCTCCCCGCCGGCGCGCTGGGCGCCCTGCGCGCGCACGAGCGCCTGACGCGTGCGCGGGGAGGAGGAGGCGGCGACGCGGGGGCCGGGCCGCTGGTGCTCGTGCTCGACGACGCCGACGAGGTGAGCGGGGCGGACCGGGAGATGCTCGAGGCGCTCGCCCGCCTGCTCGGCCCCGAGGATCCGGTCCTGCTCCTCGCCGCCGAGCGCGTCCCGCACGGCGGCGGCCGCGCGCCGCTCGCCGCGGTGGCCGCCGAGGCGGGGCGGAGCGCGCGCGAGGTCGCGCTGCCGCCGCTCGGGCGCGAGGCGGTGCAGCGCTGGATGGACGACATCGGCCTGGGCGACGCCACGGAGGTCGTGCTGCGCGCGAGCGCGGGGTGGCCCGCCGATCTCGTCGTGATCGCGGGGCGGCTCGCCGAGAGCGGGGACGTGGCCGGGCTCGACGCGACGACGCCCGGGGCGAGCGCGCGCTACGCGCTGCGGCTGCGGGGCCTCGGGCGGCCGCTGCGGGACGCGGTGGCGACGCTGGCCGTGCGGGGCGGCGCGGTCGCCGACGAGGAGCTGCCGCCGCTCGGGCTCCCGGTCGCGCACCTGGCGGAGCTCGCCGCCCGCGGCGTCGCCGCCCGCACCGCAGGGGGGTGGACGCTGACGCGCGCCGGGCCGATCGCCGCCCTCCTCTGCGCCCTCAGCGGCGAGGTGGTCCGCGCGGCGCACGCGCGGGCGGCCGCCGCCCTCCCGGCGCACGCCGAGCAGCGGGCGCTGCACCTCGCGCTGTCGGGCGACGCGGCGGCCGCCGAGCGCCTGTTCCTCGAGCGGCGCGCGGAGCGCGAGGCGGATCCAACGCCGTGGGCCGCGACCGCGGAGGCGCTGCTCGAGGCGGCGACGTCGGCGGAGGCCCGGCTCGAGATCGCGTCCACCCTCCAGCGCGCCGGCCGCGCGGCGCGGGCGCGCGAGGTGCTGGAGCACCTGCTCGCGAGCGACGAGGCCGGAGGGCTCGGCCCGCGGCGCGCGCAGGCGCTCGTCCGGCTCGGCGCGTGCCTGCTGGAGCTGGGCGACCCCACGGCGGCGCTCGCGCGGCTCGACGAGGCCGAGCGGGCCGAGCAGGCCGGCGGGGAGGGCTCGGCGTCATCGTCCACGCCGCGCGAGCGCGCGGCCCTCGCCGATCTCGCGAGCCGGGCGCTCTTGCGGCTCGGATCCCACGCGGAGGCGCGGGCCCGCGCCGAGCCGGCGCTCGCGTGGTGCGACGAGCCGGAGGTGCTGGCGAGCCTCCACGAGGACGTCGGCGTCGCGGCGAGCTACCTCGGCGAGCGCCGGCTCGCGGGCCTGCACCTCGGGCTCGCGGCCGGGCTGCACCGCGATCGGCGCGCGCCGAGGGCGCTGGTGAGGGCGCTGTCGTACCAGGCGATCGACGCCTTCCGTGCCGGGGAGGTCGAGGCGTCGCTCGTGGGGTACCGGCAGGCGCTGGCGACCGCGGAGGAGCACGGGCTCGGTGACCTGGTGGCGCGCTGCAGCCTCAACGTGGGCACGGCGTGCCACCAGTCGGGCGAGCTCGGGGAAGCGCTCGCCGCTTACGAGCGCGGGGCGCGGCTCGCCTCCGCCCTGGGCCAGGCGGACCTGGTCCTCGTCCTCGATTTCGATCTGGCGAAGCTCTGGGCGGACGTGGGGGCGTTCGAGCGGGCCGCCCGCGTCGCCTCGCGGGTGGAGGCGGAGGCCGCGCGGCGGGGCGCGCCGTTCTTCGCGGCGGCGGCGGCCTCGGTCCTCGGGGACTGCGCGCTCGCGGCCGGCGACGCCGAGGAGGCGGCGCGCTGCTTCGAGCGGTCGCGGCGCGGCTTCGAGGCGCAGGGGGCGCAGCGGGAGGTGGTGGAGGAGGAGCTGGAGCTCTGCCGGGCCCACCTCGCGCGGGGCGCGGCGGGCGACGCGCGCGCCGCGCTGGGCCGTGCGCGCGAGCACGGAGCCGCCCGGGAGGCGCCCGACCTCGGGGCGCGCGCGGCGCTGCTGGAGGGGCGGCTCGCGCTGCTCGACGGCGAGGGCGACGGCAACCTCGGTCAGGACCTCACCGCTGCCCGGGAGCGCCTCGAGCGCGCCCTCGGCCTCGCCGAGCGCGCGGCGCAGCCCGACCTCGCCGCGGACGTCCGCCTGGCCCTGGCCGAGGCCCACGAGCTCGCCGGCGAGCCCGAGGCCGCCGCGGCGCAGCGGGAGCGCGCGGCAGCCGCCTGGACCGCCATGGCGCGCTCGCTGCCGGAGGCGCTGCAGCACGCCTTCTGGACACACCCCCGGCGCCGCGCGGCCCAGCCGGCGCGCGCGCCCGCGGCGGCCGAGCCCGCGGCGCAGCCGGCGGCGGAGCGCACGGCCAAGCTCGAGCGGCTCCTCGCGGTGTTCCGCAGGCTCAACTCCTCCGTCGAGATCGCCGACATCCTCGCGATGGCGATGGACGCCGCGATCGACCTCACGGCCGCGGAGCGCGGGTTCCTGCTGATCGAGCAGCCGGGCGGCGAGCTGCGCGTGGCGGTCGCGCGCAACGTCGACCGGGAGAAGGTCGGCAGGAGCCACCTCAAGTTCAGCTACGGCATCGCCGAGCGCGCGATCGCGACGCAGGAGCCCGTGGTCACCGTGGACGCCCAGGAGGACCCGCGCTTCCACGAGCACGCGTCGGTGCACGCGATGCGGCTCAGGTCCGTGATCGCCGTGCCGATCCGCTCGCCGGACGGCGTGCTCGGCGCGCTCTACCTCGACAACCGCTTCCGGCGCGCGCGCTTCGCGCCGGCGGACGTCGACCTGCTCCTCGCCTTCGCCGACCAGGTCGCGCTCGCGCTGCGCAACGCGCGGCTCGTCGACGATCTGCGCCGCCGCACCGTGGAGCTCGAGGCCGAGCGGCGCCGCGTCGAGGAGCTCCTGCGCGGCCAGGCCGCGGAGATCGACCGTCTGCAGGAGCAGGTGCTCGTCCGCCAGCAGGCGCTGGAGCACCGCTACGATTACGGCGCCATCGTGGGCCGCGGCCCCGCGCTCCGCGCTGTGTTCGCGACGCTCGACCGCGTGGTCGAGGCGCCGGTCAACGTGCTCGTGACGGGCGAGAGCGGCACCGGCAAGGAGCTCGTCGCGCGCGCCATCCACTTCGCCGGCCCGCGGAAGGGCGGCCCGTTCATGGGGATCAACTGCGCCGCGCTCCCCGCCGCGCTGCTCGAGTCGGAGCTCTTCGGGCACGTCCGCGGCGCGTTCACGGGGGCCGACCGGGACCGGACCGGCCTCGTGGTCGCGGCGCGCGGCGGCACGCTCTTCCTCGACGAGCTGGGCGAGATGCCGCTCGAGGTGCAGGCGAAGCTGCTCCGGGTGCTCCAGGAGCGGGAGGTGCGCCCGGTGGGCAGCGCCGAGGCCGTGCGCGTGGACTTCCGCCTCGTCTGCGCGACGAACCGCGATCTCCTGGCCGAGGCCGCGCGCGGGCGCTTCCGCGAGGACCTCTACTACCGCGTCGCCGTGGTGCAGATCCGGCTCCCGGCGCTGCGCGATCGCCTGGAGGACCTGCCGGAGCTCGCGCTCCACTTCGTGCGCCGCGCCGCCGAGCAGCTGGGCCGCCCGGCGCCGCACCTGTCCCACGAGGCGCTTCGGAGGCTCGGCCAGCACGGCTGGCCCGGCAACGTGCGCGAGCTGGAGAACGTGATCACGAAGGCGGTCGTGCTCTGCGACGGCCGCAGGATCGGCCCCGACGACGTGGACCTGCCCCGCGCGCAGGAAGGCGGCGGCCGCGGCGCGCTGCGACCGCCGCGCGACGAGCGCGCCGCGCTGCTCGCCGCGCTCGAGCGGACCGGCTGGAACGCGCTGCAGGCCGCGCGCGAGGCGGGCATGTCGAGAGCGACGTTCTACCGGAAGCTGCGGAGGCTCGGAATCGAACGGCCGATCGAACCGCCAAACGCACGCACGACCGAACGGCCGAAAGGCGCCCGCGACGACTGAGCCCTTCCTCCAGCGCGGGCCCGATCCGGTGCTGGCGACTGGCGCTCTCGACGACGTCCGTCACAGGCGTACACACGCACCGTCCTCCGCGCGATAGCGCAAGTTCTCCCTTTCTGACATGGCCGGCACGGGGCAGTTCGCCCCACTTGGGGCAGTCCGGCCTCTTTCCAGTCATGAGCTTGCCAGCCGCGCGCCGACGCATGGAAGAGCCGACCCACGGTACGGCGTGAAAAAAGGCATCTCATCCTCCGGCGTGACGGGGGTCATGCTCCGCCGTGGCCACGGCCGCGCACCGACAGGCGCTCTCCACCGGGGGATGGCCAGGGATGGCCCGGGCCTTGCGAGGGCGGCGGGCATGAACACAGCAAAATACCTCCTGCTGATGCCTCTCTCGCTCGCCGCTGCGGCCGGCTGCGATCGAGCGGAAGGCACGACTCGCTCGGACGGCAATCCCGCGGTGCCGGGCGAGATCGCCCAGCGGGCGAACAGCCCCACGCCGACGGCCGCCGACAACACGGGCAAGAACGATCGCGATCGCGATCCCGCCGCGCTGACCCCCGGGGACCAGGGCGAGAACGAGGCCGATCGCACGATCACCCAGAAGATCCGCCAGGCGGTGGTCGCGAACGACACGCTCTCGATGAGCGCGAAGAACGTCAAGATCATCACGACGGGGCAGGTGGTGACGCTGCGCGGCCCGGTGAAGAGCGACAAGGAGAAGGCCGATATCGGCGCGATCGCCCTCGGGATCCCGGGTGTGCAGAAGGTCGATAACCAGCTCGAAGTCGACGTTGACTGAACCGAATCGAACGGTCCGAAAGGAAGACACCATGGCAACGAAGAAAGCGGTCCTTGGCCTCGTGAGCACGCTCGCTCAGGCAGACATCATCGTCGGCGATCTGCAGCGCGCCGGCTTCATGACAGGCGACATCTCGGCGCTGTTCCCCGACAAGCACGGGACGCGGGACTTCGCGCACGAGAAGCACACGAAGGCGCCCGAGGGCGCGACGGCGGGCGCCAGCGCGGGCGGCGCGGTCGGCGGGACCA
Organism: Sorangium sp. So ce693; assembly: GCF_051521375.1. Lineage (NCBI taxonomy): Bacteria > Pseudomonadati > Myxococcota > Polyangiales > Polyangiaceae > Sorangium > Sorangium sp. So ce693. The sequence continues at coordinate 3,972,054 of NZ_CP150347.1, read as the reverse complement.
TCGGGCTGCTCGCGGGCATCGGCGCCCTCGCCATCCCGGGGCTCGGGCCCTTCATCGCCGCCGGCCCCATCATGGCCGCGCTGAGCGGCGCCGCGGCCGGCGCCGCGCTCGGCGGCGTGACGGGCGCCCTGATCGGGCTCGGCATCCCCGAGGTCGAGGCCAAGCAGTACGAGGGGAAGATCAAGGGCGGCAACATCCTCATCTCCGTCCACGTCAACGACAGCAACGAGCGCGCGCTCGCCAAGCAGATCCTGGAGCGCAGCGGCGCGACCGACATCGCGGTCCTCACCGAAGAGGGGATCTCGTCGAAGCAGAAGGCCGTCGCCTGAGCGCGACGCTCTCTCTTCCCACGTGACCTCGGGCAGCTGCCCGCCTGACGCCGCGCATCGGCCGGCCTCAGGCGGGCAGCCGCTCGAGGTCGAGCTCGTCCGACGGCGTGATGTCGGCCTTGAGGAAGCGCTGCATCTGCCGGAGCGCATGGCCGTTGTCCTCCTCCGTCTCGGAGGCCGTGCAGTCCGACGGGACGAACAGCCGGTAATCGCGCATGTAGGCGTCGTTCGCGGTGAACAGGACGCAGATGTTCCCCGCCATGCCGGTGAGGAGGAGCGTCTGCGCGCCGAGCGACTCGAGCAAGATCTCCAGCGTGGTGCCGTAGAAGCCGGAGTGCTTGGGCTTGAGCACGAAATAATCGTCCTCTCCAGGCCGCAATAGCGCCGCGATCTCGCGGCCGCGGACGCCCTCTTCCAGGCAGTGCTCGATCTGACGGTGGAAGTTGGATTGCCAGCGGCCGAAGTTGTCGTTCACGTAGACCGCCGGAATGCCGGCGTCGCGACACCGCTGCTTCAGCGCCCGGACGCGGTGCGCCATCGGGAGCGCGTGGGCGAGCAGCCGGTCTCCTCCCGGGAAGTCCAGATCGTTGATCACGTCGATGAGGAGCAGCGCTGTCCGGCTCTCGTCCGGCGCGGCGCCGTGAAGGTCGTGGGAACGCCGAGGCATGTCACGCGGGTTATACAGCGGGCCAAGGCGCGTGGGGCAGCGATCACCACCGATCGGCGCCGCGCCCGGTCCGCCGTGGCGAAACGCGACCTCGGCTGTGGCAGCGCGCGGCGGGAGGCGCAGGATCCGCGATGCCCCCGGGCGGCCGGGACGGGCGCGCGGCGCAGGCTCCGCGAGGACGCGTCGTCGGCCGCCGGCTTGCATTGCCCGCCATGACGGACCTGGCGCGGCCCCTCGGGTCGCCGCCCGGGTCGAAGGAGCGCACATGCCTCGCAGCATCTGGAAAGGGAGTATCAGCTTCGGGCTCGTGCAGATCCCGGTGGCCCTCTACCCCGCCGAGGAGCCCGACGAGCTCCACTTCACGCAGCTCGACAGGCGCACCATGGGGCCGATCCGCTATGAGCGCGTGAACCGGGAGACGGGCGAGCCGGTGAGCTGGGACGATATCGTCCGCGGCTATCCCTACGAGAAAGACGAGTATGTCGTCCTGTCCGACGAGGACTTGCGCCGCGCGAACGTGGAGGCGACGCAGACCGTGGACATCCTCGACTTCGTCGACGCCTCGGAGATCGACCCGATGTACTACGATAAACCGTATTTCCTCGCTCCCGCGTCCCAGAACGGCAAGAAGCGATCGCCGGTGACGGCGTATGTCCTCCTGCGCGAGGCGCTGCGGAAGACGGGCAAGGTCGGTATCGCGAAGGTCGTGATCCGGACGCGCGAGCACATCGCCGCGGTGAGGCCGCACGGCAGAGGGCTCGTGCTGAACCTGCTCCGGTTCGCGCACGAGCTTCGCTCCGACGAGGAGCTCGACCTGCCCGAGATGGACGCCAAGGGAAAGGGGCTCGGCAAGCGGGAGCTGGAGATGGCGGAGCGGCTGGTGGCCGAGATGGCCACCGCGTGGGAGCCGGAGAAATACAAGGACGAGTACCGCGACGACGTGATGAAGCTCATCGAGAAGAAGGTGAAATCCGGCCGCACGACCGCGCCAGCGGAGCCCGTGGAGGAAGAGCGCGAGCGCCGCGCCACCGGCACGGTGGACCTCATCGCGCTGCTCAAGAAGAGCCTCGGACAGAAGGGCGGGAAGGCCGCGAACGACGAGGCGAAGAACGGCGCGAAAAACGACAGACCAGCGCCGGAAGAGGGCGGCAAATCCAGGGCGCGGAAGGCGGAGACCCCGAAGCGGAAGGGCGGCAGCTCGCGTCGGGCCGCGTAGCGAGCACGGCGAAGCGGTCCGCGCGCCGCCCGCCGGGCTGGCCGGGGCGCGGAGGAGGGTAGAGCGAGCTCATGCGCCCCAAGTATCCGGCGGACGTCACGGCGGCTTTCCTCGATCTGCAAGGGCAGGCCCCGCTCGCGGCGCAGAAGCTGGCTCCGGGCGCCCGCGTCGCCCCCGACGAGGCGCCGCCCTCCTTCGCCGCGATCCTGACGCAGCTGATCGAGACGCTGTTCTTCGCGTCCATGGCGACGGAGGAGGGGCGGCTCAACCCGATCGGCGTCGTGTTCGCCGAGCGCCTCGCCGAGTTCGAGTCCGGAGAGCCCGCGTGGGATCTCGTGCGGTTCGGGTCCCCGGTGGCGTTCGACGCGGAGCACCTGGCCAACCTGGCTCCGGCGAGCGCGTGGCCGCGCTCCTTCCTGGCCGTGGTGCCGATCGAGGGGTCGCTCGCCGTCGCCGGCATCGCGGTGCCGCACGGCCGGCCGTCGTTCGCGCTCGATCAGCTCGTGCGCGTCGTCGCCCCGAAGCCCGGCGTCGTGGCCGTGTACCGCGGCGAATGGGAGGTCGTCCGATACGAGCGCGGCGCCGTGCGGACGTGGATGCCCAAGAACCTGCCGCTGCTCGACTCCATCGAGCGGACCGTCGCGCGGGACCAGGCGAGCGCGCTCGCCCGCAACGTGCGCGGCTATCTGCTGCGCATCGTCGAGGGGATGGTCGAGCTCGGCCGCGGCGGGCTCTTGGTCGTACTGGGACCGGGCGAGGGCCTGCCGCAGCTCTTCGGTGAAGAGGGCAATCAGCTCGACACCGAGGTCAAGCGGCTGACCCCTGCCCTGTGCCTCGGCTCGGCCATCCTCGACCTCGCCGGCGCGCACGAGCCCCACCTGCCGGACGGGCAATGCCAGCCGTCCGGGGGGAGGCCGGCGGCCAGCGAATCGGAGCACGCGCTCCAGCGGTCCGAGCGCGTCAGCCGGCTGCTCGAGCTCATCGTCCGGCTGACGACCGTCGACGGCGCTGTCGTGATGAGCCACGCCCTCGACGTGCTCGCGTTCGGCGCGAAGCTGCCGCCTCCGCGGGCGATCATCTCCGAGGTCTTCGCCGCCACGCCCGACCAGCGGATGGACGCGAGCTTGAGCCTCGACGCGCGAGGCACCCGCCACCGCGCGGCCGCGGCGTTCGTCGCGGGGTACCCGGAGCGGATCGCCTTCATCGTCTCCCAGGACGGCAACGCGGCGACGTTCCAGGAGATCGAGGGGAAGGTCGTCTACTGGCCGCTGTGACGAGGCGCGATGTGCGATGTGCGATGTGCGATGTCAGAGATGCCGCAGGATGGCCGCAGGCATCTGATCGATCGGCGCCACGGCCGCGGCGAGCCCGGCCTCCAGCACGCGGCGGGGCATGCCGTAAACGACGCAGGACGACTCGGCCTCCGCGAGGATCCTCCCGCCCGCTGCGCGGATCGCCCGAGAGCCCTCCAGGCCGTCGTCCCCCATGCCCGTCAGCACGACCCCGAGGACGCCCGGCCCGAACTCGGCCGCGGCGCTCGCGAAGAGCAGATCCACCGACGGGCAATAGAGGGACGAGTCGGCCGTCTCCACGAAGCGGACGCTGGCGCGCGTCAGGTCGCGCCGGACCCCGATGTGCGTCCCCCCGCGCGCGAGGACCACGAGCCCGGGCCGGAGCGGGAGATCGTCCGACGCCTCGACGATCGAGAGCGCGCTCGCGTCGTCCATGCGGCGCGCCAGCGATTCCGTGTAGCCAGGCGGAATGTGCAGCGCGACGACGATGGGGGCCGGGAACCCGGCGGGCATCGCCGCGAAGAGCCGCGTCAGCGCCAGAGGGCCGCCGGTCGACGCGCCGATCACGACGACCCGCGTGCGCGAGAGCGCCGGGATCGCGCCAGGCGCGGGCGGCGGCGCGAGCGGCGGCTCTGCGCGGTGGACCTTGGCCTCGGCGGCGGCGAGCACCTTGCGGACCAGCTCTTCCGCGAGGCCGAAGAGGCGATCGGTCGCGAGCGCTGTCGGCTTCTCGACGAGATCGGTCGCGCCTTCCTGGAGCGCCCTGACGCCGAGATCGCTGTCCGCTTCGGCGCTGCTGACGACGATCACCCGCGGCGCGCCCTCGCGCGGCAATGACGCGAGCACGCCGAGGCCGTCGAGGTTCGGCATCACGAGATCCAGCGTGACGACATCCGGCTTGTAGCGCTCGATCTTCTCCAGCGCGTCCAGGCCGTCCATGGCCGTGTCGACGACATCGATGGAGGAGCTCGCGTTGAGGATCTGCCGCAGCACCTTGCGCACGAAGGCCGAGTCGTCGACCACGAGCACGCGGACCGCAGGGCGCCGCCTCATCGCTCCGCGTTCCGGTAGAGGAACACGCCGCCCCGCTCCTCGCAGGAGAGCGCGGTGCCGAGCCTGAAGAGCGACTCGGAGACCCCGACCAGGAGGATCCCGCCCGCGGAGAGCGCCCCCGCGAGGTTCTTGACCACCCACCGCGCCGTGTTGTCGTGGAAGTAGATGAGCACGTTGCGGCAGATCACGACGTCGAGCTGCCCGAGCGACGCGACCTGGGGCGCGTCGAGCAGGTTGATCCGCCGCCAGTCGATCGCCCGCCTGAGGTCGGCGCTCACGACGACGCGATCGGGCGTCACCTGCAACCACCGCTCCGCGAACGGAGGCGGCGGGGCGTTGCTCCGGAGCGAGCGGGGCCCGAGCACGCCGGCCTGGGCCCGCGAGAGCGCCCGCGCGCTGATGTCGCTCGCGATGAGCTCGACCTTGTCGAGCAGGCCCCGCTCGGCCAGGAGCATCGCGAGCGTGAACGGCTCCTCGCCGCTCGAGCAGGCCGCCGACCAGATCCGCGGCCGGCCGCCCGCCGCCACGCGCGGCGCGATGAACTCCGAGACCGCGAGCTCGAGCTGCGCGAACTCGCGGAAGAAGTACGTCTCGCCCACGACCAGCCCGTCGATCAGCGCGTCCATCTCGGCCGCGCCCGCCGGGTCGTAGCGGAGGAAGTAGTAGTAATCGAGCAGCGAGTCGAAGCCGGCGTCGATGGCGCGCGCCGACAGCTTGTCGCCGAGCAGCTCGCGATCGGCCGCGTCGTAGTGGAGGCCGATCTTCTCGACGACGAGCGCGCTGAAGATCGCGAAGACCTGCGGAGAGATGGGGAGGCGGCTCGTCATGCCCACGGGATCAGGCCCACTGTGCAAGGACCGACGCGGACACGCGCCGCACCTCGGGATCTGGATCGGTCCGCGCGGCGCGCTCGACCGCCGCGAAGCCCTCGCGGGTGGCCACCGCGGCGAGCGTCGTGGCGGCCGCCTTCCGCGCCGGCGCGCGCGGCAGCCGGAGCGCCTCGAGGAGCGCGGCGTGCGCCCCGGGGAGCCGCATCCGCGCGAGCGCCGCGGTCAGGAGCGGCGAGAGCTCGTCGTCCGCCGTGCCCAGGGCGTCGAGGATGCCCTCGATGCGGCCCGGCACGGGGGTCGACAGCGCGGCGAGGAGCGGGCCCTGCGCCCGCGACGCGACGAGCAGCGCGACGAGCGTCCTCGTCGCCTCGGCGCCTGGCCGCCCCGCGATGAAGCTGGTCGCGGCCGCACGCACGCTCTCGTCGGGGTCGCCCGCCGCGCGCACGAGCGCCGGCAGGACCTCGGGCGACGAGAAGCCGGAGATCGCCGAGACCGCGACCAGCCGGGTCGCCACGTCCGGGGACGAGAGCGCGCCGAGCAACGTCGGCAGCGACGCCTCCCGCCCGGCGATGCCGAGCCCGATCAGCGCCGACCGCCGCATGTCCGTGTCGCCGTCCCGGGCCGCCTGCTCCAGCGCCGCGAGCGCGAGCTCGCCCTTGATCCCCGACAGCGCCTCGATCGCCGCCACGCGGACCTGGCCGCTCTCGTCCCGGAGCCGCTCGGCGATGACCCCTGCCGCCGCCTCCCACCCGAGCTTCCCCAGCGACTGGCAGGCGTAGTACCGGACCCATGCGTCGCCGTCGCGGAGCCCCGCGAGGAGCGCGTCGATCACGCGAGGATCCCGGCGCGACTGCCCGAGCGCCCGCATCGCCACGGCCCGGATCCGCGCCGTGGGATCGGCCGCGACCGCGAGGAGCGCGTCGAGCGCCGCCGGCGCCGCGAGGGAGGCGAGGCCATGGATCGCCTGCTCGCGCGCCCGCACGTCGGGGTCGCAGAGGCCGTCGAGGAAGACCGGCAGCGCCGACGCAGGCGCGAGGTGCCCGAGGATCCGGAGGGCCGTCCGCCGCGCGGACGGGGTCCCTTCGTGGGCCGCGGCGAGCGCGAGCCCCTCGACGTCCGGGCCGCCGAGGCCCTGGATCGCGGTCGTCGCGGCGTGGACCACGCGGGGGCTCGGGTCATCGAGGACCTGGAACAGCGCGCGCGCCGAGCCGGGCTCCGCGATGCGCGCGAGCGCGTCGCACGCCGCCGCGCGGACCTCCGCGTCCGGATCGGCGAGGCAGCGCTCCACGTCGCCCGCCGCCGCGACGCCCCGGACGAGCGGCAGGAGCAGGAGCCTGCGCGGGCTGTCGCCGTCGCGCAGCGCCGCGAGCACCCGGGGATCCGCGCTCCGCGAGAGCTGGCCGAGCGCCTCCGCGGCGGCGCCCGCGACGGGAGGACCGGCGTCGAGCAGGCGCGTCAGCTCGAGCAGGGCGTCGTCGCCCCCGATCGCGCCGAGCACGCTGCAGAGGGCGGCCTGCTCGGCCGGATCCGCGCCCGCGAGGCTCTGGGAGAGCCGCCGCGCCACGCCGGGCGCCGGCGCCTCGCTCCGGAGCGCCTCGTCGATCGGCGCGGCCGTCCCGTAGCGCTCGCGGTACCGCTCGCGCAGCTCGGCGAGCGCCGCCGCGGCGACGCGCACGACGCCGTCGCTCGGCCGCCCGAGGAGGCGCACCAGCGGCGCCACGGCGCCGCGGCTGCCGGTGCGGCCGAGCGCCCGCGCCGCCTCGAGCACGTAGCGAGGATCATCGAGGAGGACCGCCAGCGGCCCGGTCGCGCGCGGGTCGCCGCTCCGGCCCAGCACGTCGATCGCCGGGAAGACACGGAAGAAATTCCCGCTGGAAACAGCCTCCACGAGCGAGTCGACCGCGGACCTGCCGCCGACCCGGCCGAGCGCCTCGATCGCGGCGACCGCGACGTTGTCGTCGGGGTGCGACGTGAGCTCCGCGAGCCGGGAGACGGCCTTCGCGCTGCCGCGGCGGCCGAGGATCTGCGCCGCGTCGGCGACGAGCGCGGGGCGAGGATCCAGGCTCAGCGCGAGCACGGCGGCGTCGACGTCGCCCAGCGACGCGACGAGCGCGTCGACCGTGGCGGCGACGCGCGCCTCGCTGTCGCGCCGGGTGGAGAGGCACGCGCACAGGGGGTGGACCGCCGCATCGCCGAGCGCGGCGAGCGACGCGACGACGGCCCGCCGCACGGTCCAGCTCGGATCCGCGAGCATCTCGATGAGCGCAGGCGCCCCCGGAGGCCCCGAGGCGGCGAGCCGCTCGACCTGCTCGACACGCTGCCGCTCCGCGTCCGAGATGGCGAGCGCGGGGCGCCGGGCGATCACGCTGTCTCCGGCGGCGCGGGGTGCTGCGTCCCGTTCGCCTTGATGTGGGCGACGGCGTGGGCGACCGTGGCGACGACGCCCGCGACCGCGTCCGCGTGCTCCGCGCTCGCTTGCCGGATCCTGCCGAGCTGCTCGAGCACCTGGCCAGCGTCGCTCGCGATCGCGCCCGTGTCCCTCGCGCGCTTGGCCGTCGAGGCGAGCAGCTCCCGGACCGGATCGCGCAGCCGCGAGAGCGAGGCGGCGTGCTGCTCGCTCCGGGTCGAGAGCTCGCCGGCCCCCTTCTCGGCGGCCTGGAGCGACGACGTGTGCCGGTTCGCGCCCGACGCGAGGGCCATGACGACCTCCGCCTGATCGGCCACGGCCCGCGCCGTCTGCCTGGCGATCCGGCGCACGGCTTCCCCCTCCTTCGCCAGGGCCGCCGTCGCCTTGCCCTGGTCCGCCGTCGCGGCGGTCACCGCCGCCGCGAGCCGCGCGACCTGGCGGGCGGACGCCTCCAGCTGCTTCGCGGCCCGCGCCTGGTCGCCGATGCCCCGCGCCGACTGGACCGACAGCCGCCGGATGTCGTCCATCGCGCGCGCGATCTCGGTCGCGCCGCCCGCCTGCTCCGCGAGGCCGGCGACCATGCGCTGCGACGCGCCCGTGACGTCCTGCGTGAGCGCCGTGATCCCGGCCAGGGTGCGGGTCTGCTCGACCACGGCGGCGCTGGTCTGCTGGGTCAGCGCGCGCATCTGCGCGGCGACCTTGGCGAGCTGCGACGCCCCTGTCGCCTGCTCGTCCATCGCCCGCGACACCCGCTCGGCGGCGGACGTGAGCTGCGCGTTGGCCTTCACGGCGTCCCGCAGCGCGCGCGCCTGCTCGGCGGTCGCGTCCTTCGTCTGCCGGGCCATGCGCCGCATCTCCGCGCTGCCCTGCGCGAGCGCCTGGATCGCCTTGGTCTGCTCGGCCGCGGAGCGCGCGACCGCCTTGCCCTCGTCGCTCATGCGCGAGGCGGTCTGGGTCAGGGAGGCCACCGCCTGCACCTGCTCCGCGTTCGCCCGGTCGATGTCGCGGATCGAGCGGCCGAGCTCCTCGACCCCCTGCAGGATGGACGTGAGCGCCCGATCGGCGTCGCTCGCGAGCCGGGTCCCCTCGTCCGCGACCTTCACGCCCTCGCTCGAGGCGGCCACCGCCTCCCGGGCGCTCGCCTGGAGCGCGCGGACGATCTTGGCGATCTCGGCGCTCGAGACGGCGGCCCGATCGGCGAGGTTGCGGATCTCCTCGGCGACGACGGCGAAGCCGCGGCCGTGCTCCCCCGCGCGCGCGGCCTCGATGCTGGCGTTGAGCGAGAGGAGGTTCGTGCGGTCGGCGATCAGGTTGATGGTCTGGACGATGTCGCCGATCTCCTCCGCCCGCTTGCCCATCTCCTTCATGACCGACGCGGAGTCGGCCATCGCCTGCCGGATGCTCCCGAGCCCGGCGATGGACCTGCCGACCGTCGCGGCGCCCTGGCGCGCGGTCGCGACCCCCTGCTCGGCGGTCGCGCGCGCGGTCTCGACGATGGCGACGATCCGCCGCGTCGAGGCCTCGACCTGCGACGACGTGGCGGCGTTGCCGGCCGCGAGCCCGCTGATCTGCTCGGCGCTCTGCGCGACCTGCTGCGCGGTCCGCGCGAGCTGCTCGGCGGCGACCGCGTTCGCCTCGATGGTCGCCGCGTTCTTCTCGGCGGTGACCGCGACCTCCTCGACCGAGCTCGCGATCTCCATGATCGTGCTCGCGGTCGTCGACGCGCTCCCGTCGAGCGCCTTCGCGCTCTCGGCGACCCCGCGGATCGACCGCGCCATCTGCTCGGCGGTCGCCGCGGTCTCCTCGACCGCGCTCGCCATCTCGGTCGCGTCCTTCGCGACGCGATCGAGGGAGCCGCTCACGCCCACGACGGCCCCGGCCATGCTCGAGATCTGCGCCCCGACCCCCTTGGCGTCGGCCGAGAGGCGCGCGACGCCCTTCGACATCTCCTCGATGGTGGCCCCGATCTCCTCGATGGCCGCGGCGCTGCTCTCGCCGCGGGCCGCCGCCTCGTCGGCCGATCCGCTCGTCACGGAGACCGCGCTGAGGAGCTCCTCGCTGGAGGACGCGAGCTCCTCGGCGCTGGCGCTCACCGCCTTCACCGAGCGGGCCATCTCCTCGAGCGCGACCGCGGTCGTGTCCGTCGAGGCGGCGAGCGCGTCGGCGTCGCCCTTCACGCTGGCGAGCGCGGGGGCGAGCGCGCCGACGCCGCCCGCCATGCCCTCGGTCCCCCTCACGACCTCGACGACGGCGTCGCCCACCCGCTGCCCGGTGCGGGCGAGCGCCTGAGCGGCCGCCCCGGCCTCCTCGAGCTCGCCCGCGAGCGCCCCCGCCATGGCCCCCTGCTCCCTGCCGGCGGTGGCCTGCTCGGCGCCGAGGGCGGCGAGCCGCGCGGCTGCCTGCTCGACGCCGGCGACGGTCGCGACCGCCTGACGGAGCGCGCGCTCGGTCTGCTCCGCCCGCGCGAGCGCGCCATCGATGTCCGCGATTGCATCAGCTGCCATGATCCTGCTCCTCACCGATGATCCTGCCGACGTCGACGAGCATGACGAGGCGCTCCCCGATCTTCGCGACGGCCCTGACGAACCCGGCGCTCTCCTCCGCCATGACCTCGGGGGGCGGCCGCAGCTCGCCCTCGGCGATGTTGACGACCTCGCGCGCGCTGTCCACCAGGAGGCCCACGGTGCGGCCGCCGTGCTGGACGACGATGACACGCGAGTCCAGCGTCGGCTCCGCGCTCGGGAGCCCGAAGCGGACGCGCAGATCCACGACCGGGACCACGCGGCCCCGGATCTGCACCAGGCCGCCGACGTACGAGCGCGTCCCCGGCACCCGGGTCGCCCCGGCGAACGACTCCATGTGGAGCACGTCCGCCGCCGAGATGACGTACTCGGTGTCCGCCAGCTTCAGGACCACGTGCAGCTCGCTCACGAGGCCACCCGGACGAGCGCGCCGCGGCCGCCGCGGCCGGCGGAGAGCCTGCCGCTGAGGGTCACGAGGTCGAGCACGAGCGTGGGGCGTCCATCGCCGAGATCCGTCGAGCCAGACACGCCCGGCACCCTGACGAGCGGGTCCTCGAGCGGCCGCACGACCACCTCCTGCTGGCCGATCACGCGGGTCACGCCGAACGCGAAGGGCGCGCCGTGGCGACGGACGACGAGCGCCCTGCGCGCGGGCGAGGCCCCGATCTCGAAGAGGGCGCCGAGGTCGACGAGGGGAACGACCTCGCCGCGGCGCTCGATCAACATGGTCCCTCCGCGCGCTTCGCCCGCGGCTGGCAACATCGTCCCTCCGCGCGCTTCGCCCGCGGCTGGCAACATCGTCCCTCCGCGCGCTTCGCCCGCGGCTGGCAACATCGTCCCTCCGCGCGCTTCGCCCGCGGCTGGCAACATCGTCCCTCCGCGCGCTTCGCCCGCGGCTGGCAACATCGTCCCTCCGCGCGCTTCGCCCGCGGCTAGCAGCATGCTCCCGCCCCGCGCTTCGCCCGGGGCCGGGCCGCGGATGATGCGGGCGGCATCGATCTCCACGACCTCCTCGACGCCCGCGACGGGCGTCACGAACAGCTGGTCACCGCACAGGAAGGAGAAGGCGTCCACGATGGTCAACGTGAGCGGGATCCGGAGGGTGAAGGTGGTGCCGGCGCCGGGTGACGTGCTCACCGAGAGCTCGCCGCTGAGCTGCTCCACCGCGATGCGGCGCACGATGTCCATCCCGAGCCCGCGGCCGCTGGTCTTCGTCGCCTTATCGAGCGTCGACAGCCCGGGGAGCGTGATGAGGTCGAGCAGCGCCGCGTCGCTCTCGGGCGCGGGGCGGCCGGCCCGCCTCGCCACCAGCGCGCGATCGATGCCGCGGCCGTCGTCGGCGACGCTGAGCTCGAGCTGATTGCTGGAGCGCTCGAAGCAGGAGACCCGGACGACGCCCTCCTCGGGCTTGCCGAGGCGCCGCCGCTCGGCGGGCGGCTCGATGGCGTGATCGACGGCGTTCCGGAGCAGGTGCACGATCGCAGGGAAGACGCGCTCCGCGACCGCCTTGTCGAGCTCGGCCTTGCCGGCGTCGATCTCGAGCCGTACCTGCTTGCCGGTCGCGCGGCCGAGGCCGCGGACGACGAGCGGCACGCGCTCGAGGAGCTCCTTCACGGAGATCATGCGCGCGCGCATGATGGCGCCGCGGAGGTCGCGCAGCGTCCGGTCGTGCTCGCGCAGGATCTCCGACAGATCGCGGGTGTCGACCCCCCGGGCGCGCAGCTCGGCGGCCGCCCGCGCGAGCCGGAACCGCGTGACGACGAGCGCCGACAGCTTGTCGAGCGCGTCGTCGAGGCGCGCTACCTCGACGCGGACGACGCCTCGGAGCTGGGGCTCCTGGTCCACCGGCTCGTCCGGCTCGCGCTCCGCCAGGGCCGCGACGGCCGACGGGACGGGGGGCTCCACCGTGAGCGCGCGGACACCATCCGCCGCCGCCGCGCGCGCGACCTCCTCGTCGGGCGCGCTCGTGAGGACGAGGAGCGCGAAGACGATGCCGCCCGGCGCCCCATCGCCGGCCGGCACCGAGAGCGGGACGACCTTGACGATCTCGGCGAGCTTGCCGACGCGCTCGCGGACGGTCGTGATGTTCACCCCCTCGGCGGTGCGCGCCGGCGAGGGGGTGAAGTCGACCCGCAGCGCGCGCCGCCCGCCGGCCACGCCCTGCGCGAGCTGCACCCGCTCGCCGGGCCCGAGCTTCGCGAGGATCTCGGGATCGGCGCCGATCGTCGGCACGGGCGGCGACGGCGCGGCGGCGAGATCGAGCGCGGTGAGCGCGGCGAGGAGCTCCGGCGCCGCCGGCAGCACCGGCTTGCCCTCGGCGAGGGCCCGGGCCCGCTCCTCGATGGCCCGGAGCCCGCGGAGCAGCACCTCGATCGACGAGGCGGAGAGGTTCCCGGCCGCCCGGTCCGCCGCCCGGAGCACGGTCTCCATCGCGTGGGCGAGATCCACGATCGGCTCCACGCCGACCATGGCGGAGAGGCCCTTGATGGTGTGAAGGGCGCGGAAGAGCTCCCGGATCGGCCTGGGGCTCGACTCGCCGGCCCGGAGGGCCACCTCGACCGCGAGGAGGTTGGCCGTCGACGCGGAGAGGTGCTCTTCCACCTCCACGAGGTAGCCGGCCACGAACTCGTTCACATCGAGCGCGCCGGTCATCCGGCGCCGGCGACGTCGTCCTGCAGGAGCGCGCGCACGCTGGCCAGGATGGCGTCAGGAGTGAAGGGCTTCGTCATGAACTCGGACGCCCCCGCGGCGAGCGTGCGGGCGCGGGACTCCTCATCACCCCGGGTCGTCACCACCAGGATCGGCAGGCTCCGCAGCCTGTCTTGACCCCGGATGAACTCGATCACCTCGAGTCCCCCGATATCGGGCATATTCAGGTCGAGCACCACGAGATCGAACGGCCTGAGCGAGAGCGTCTCAATCGCCTCGAGCCCGCTCGCCGCGTGCGCGAACCCGTGCTGCTCTGCCCGCAGGCAGGCCACCACCATCTCGCGCATCACCCTGCTGTCATCAACGACGAGGATCTCTGCCACAGCGCTGCTCGGTCGAGGGAATAGCCTTTCCGAACACGAGGTGTCAATCGCGCCTGTGCGTCCGCGGGAGAATCAGGGAACTCCCGTCAGCCCCGCCCCGAGCTCCGGTTCCCCGGCTCGGGTGAGCAGCGCGCCGGCCGTGCGCTGCCCGCGCGTCGAGCCGGCGCCGGCGATGTCTGCTGTGCTCGCTGACGAGTCCGGGCTCCCCCGGGGAGCGCCAGTGCGCCAGCGAACGTCGGCAGGCGCGCGAACGCCATGACAGCGGTCGCTGGAAACCGGCGACGGCCGCGTGGCGCGGGGGGCAATGACCAGAAGCAACCTGACGCAACCGGACGTGATCGGACGCAACAAACGCCAGACGCAACCCAGAAGAGAGCGACAGGGCGTCTTTCATCGTATTACGCTTGCATCGTCGCAGGCTCTCACTCAGATGAGACTGGGCGGTAAAGACGCTTGCGGAACCAACGCGTCTCCGCGCCCCGTCCCGCCCCGAGAGGCGCCGCCCTCTAGCGATACGCCTCGCGGCCCCTGCTGCTCCTGGAGAACCATGAATCGGCCAATGACGATGGACTTCGTGCTCGCCGACGCCGCGCGCGATGCGAACGGCCCGCCCCGGCGCCCGGCGCCGGCCGCGGGGCGAGGCGTCCGGGACGTGGGCATGGAGCCTCCGCCGAGCGAGCACGCGCAGCGCGGGGTGGTGTGGATCCTCGACGATTCGTTGCTGGAGGCCGAGATGGCCGCGCGCGCCCTCGCGCCGGGGTACGAGGTCCAGATCTTCACGGACGCCGCCGCGATGCTCGAGCGCGTGGGGGGCGGCGATCTGCCGGACGTCCTCGTGCTCGACCAGGTGATGCCGAGCATGTCCGGCACCGAGATCTGTGGCCTCTTGCGGTCGCGCGCCGCCACGGTCGGGCTCCCGATCCTCATCCTGACCGTGGCCGGGCAGGAGGAGGACCTCGTCGAGGGGCTCACCGCGGGCGCCGACGACTACGTGGTCAAGCCCTGCCCGGCGGCCGCGCTGTCGGCGCGCGTCGGCGCGCTCCTCCGCTCGAAGCGGCTCCGCGAGCGGGCCGAGCGGGCCGAGCGGATCGCGGCGGTGGAGCGCGATCTGCTGCGCGCGCTCATCGAGCAGAGCGGCGACGGCATCATGGCCGCGGACGCGCGCGGGGCGCTCCGGATCTGCAACGGCGAGGCCCAGCGGCAGCACGGGGTGTACGAGCGCGACGCGAGCGACGCGCTCGAGTCGCTCCGGCCCCGCGGGCTGCTCGCGCTGGACGGCCGGCCGCTGCGCCCCGACGAGGACCCGCTCCACCGCGCGCTCCTGGGCGAGAAGGTCGAGAACGCGCGCTGGCTCGTCACGCGCCCGGACGGCTCGATCCGCGCCCTCGCCGGGACGGCGTCGCCGCTCCGGCACGCCGACGGCTCGCCCGCGGGCGCCGTGCTGATCACGCGCGACGAGACCGACGCGATCGAGGCGGAGCGGGCGCTCCGGGACAGCGAGGAGCGCTATCGCGTGATCATCAGCGCGCTCGAGGAGGGCATCACGCTCGAGGACGAGCGCGGCGTCATCCGCACCGCGAACGCGAGCGCCGAGCGGATCCTCGCCCTGCCCATGGCCCAGCTCGTCGGGTCCACGATGCTGGGCCCGCCGTGCAGGCTCGTCCGCGAGGACGGCTCGCCCTTCCCCTTCGAGATGGTCCCCTCGCAGATCGCGCTCCGGACCGGCGCGCCCCAGTCGGGCGTCGTGCTCGGGCTGGAGCGGCCGGGCGGCTCGGTCGTGTGGCTCTCGGTGAACGCGCAGCCGCTCCGCGGCGCGAACGGCTCCGTGGCCGGCGTCGTCTCCTCGTTCTTCGACATCACGGCGCGGAAGCGCGCGGAGGAGGAGCGGCAAGACCTGCTCGCCGCGGCCGAGGCCGCCCGTCAGGAGGCCGAGGCCGCCAGCCACCTGAAGGACGAGTTCCTGGCGACGATGAGCCACGAGCTCCGCACGCCGCTCACGGCGGTCCTCGGCTGGGTCCGGATGCTGCGCACCGGCAAGCTCGCCGAGGAGCGCCGCGACAAGGCGCTGGAGACGGTGGAGCGCAACGCCCAGGCACAGGCGCAGCTCATCGACGACCTGCTCGACATCTCGCGCATCATGGCCGGCAAGCTCCGGCTGGACGTCCATCCGATCGAGCTCGTGCCCGTGATCGACGCCGCCCTCGAGGTCGTGCGGCCGGCGGCCGACGCCAAGGGGGTGCAGCTCCTGCCGCTGATCGAGCCCGGCGTGGGCGCCGTCGCGGGCGACGCGGGCCGGCTGCAGCAGGTCGTCTGGAACCTGCTCAACAACGCGGTGAAGTTCACGCCGCGCGGCGGGGTGGTCCGCATCCGGCTCGATCGCGCCGACGGGTCCGCCGAGATCACCGTGTCCGACACCGGCCAGGGCATCGAGCCCGCGTTCTTGCCGTACGTGTTCGAGCAGTTCCGGCAGGCCGAGAGCGGCACGACCCGCAGGCACGGCGGCCTGGGCCTCGGGCTCACGATCGTGAAGAGCCTCGTGGAGATGCACGGCGGCACGGCCCACGCGCTGAGCGACGGGGAGGGTCAGGGCGCCACGTTCGTCGTCCAGCTGCCGCTCGCGGCGCCGCCGAGCCACGGCCGGGGGCGCCGGCTGGCGCAGCTGCCGAGCGTCTCTGCCGGGAGCGACCGCCCGCCGGAGCTCGCGGCGCTGAACGTGCTCGTGGTCGAGGACGAGGACGACACGCGCGAGCTCCTCGTCACGATGCTCGAGCAGTGCGGCGCGCGCGTGACGGCCGTCTCGTCCGCGGCCGAGGCGCTGCTCGCGGTGAAGGCGCTGCAGCCCGACGTGCTCGTGTCCGACGTCGCGATGCCTGGCGAGGACGGCTACGCGCTGATCCGCAAGATCCGCGCGCTCCCGGCGGCAAACGGGGGGCGGACCCCGGCGATCGCGCTCACCGCCTATGCGCGCACGGAGGATCGCATGCGCGCATTGCGGGCAGGGTTCACCACCCATGTCCCGAAGCCCATCGAACCGGCGGAGCTGCTCGCGGTGCTCACGACCATGTGCGGCTCGAGGGCGGGCGCCTAGGCACAACCAGACCTCGCCATTCCGCGATCCGCCGGCCCCCGTGTGGCCACGGCATGCCTGAGAGCCCTTTTCCGTCCGTCCTGACTCCCGGCTCGATTCGCTGACGGTACGCAGCAGACCGACAGCCCCGGGGATGGCTGCTCCTCATCCATCAGCTCCCGCCCA
Source organism: Sorangium sp. So ce693 (assembly GCF_051521375.1). Taxonomy (NCBI): domain Bacteria; kingdom Pseudomonadati; phylum Myxococcota; order Polyangiales; family Polyangiaceae; genus Sorangium; species Sorangium sp. So ce693. Next base: position 3,955,453 of record NZ_CP150347.1, on the reverse strand, counting down.
AGCCCGCATACCTCCGTGTGAAGATCGGACGCCATCTGCAACGTCTGGGCGTCGACGAAGCGTCGGCCGGCCGTGCTGGCCGCCGAGGTACGCGGCCGTACGTGGGTCACCCGCAAGAACATCCACGTCGACCGCATCGCGAGCGCGTGGATCATCCGGCGCTTCTTCGATCCGGAGGCGTGCTTCAAGTTCGTGAGCGGCAAGGCGGTCTGGTTCATGGTGAGCGCCGGGGTCGGGTCGCTGCCGTGCCCCCGTCTGCTGTCTCCCTCCGGCGAAGAAGATCGCGCCCGCCGTCTCCACGGAGAGGGTGAATCGACGGAAGCGCCACAACGCGAGCAGCGACTGGACGATGAACCCGCCGCCGAACGAGTCGAGGCTGAACAGCGCCGCGAGCCGGAAGACGATCCGGCGCGACCGCAGGAGAGGCGCGGCCTTCGCGGTCTGCGTGTGCTGATCGAGCGCGGGCGAGAGCTCGCAGTAGAGAATGCCGACTGCGACCGCGACAGCCGCATACAGCGCGAACCCTGAGCGGGTCCCGATCTGGAGCGGGCTGAGACCGAGCGATGAAAGGTAGTCCGCGGCCGTCGCCGATGAGCCCACGCTCCGCGACCTCCGGGCCTCGGTCAAGTGCAAGGCCGTTTCCGGCAAGGTGGACCAGGCATGTGGTCTCGTCTTCCGCTATCTCGACGAGAACAACTACTACATCACCCCTGCGAACGCGCTCGAGGGCAATGTGCGGCTCTATCATGTCAAGGACGGACGCCGGACGCAGATCGCCAGCTGGAGTGGCGCGGTGACTGGCAACTGGCACGAGCTGCGGGTAGATGCCCGCGAGGACCGGATCCAGGTTCACTGGGACGGGAGCCAGATCATCGACGCGACGGACCGGACGTTCACTGCGCCGGGGAAGGTCGGTGTTTGGACCAAGGCGGACTCGGTCACGTACTTTGACGACCTCACCATCATGCCGCTCTGATCTGAGAAGATGCCGCTTGCACAAGAGGAGAAGAAGCGATGAGGAACATCGTTGATTGGCTCGGTCTCGCCGCGCTGATGGCGCTCGGCTGTAGCAACACATCCCCGGCGCCCTCGGCGGAGCCGCCGGCGGTCGCGCGCCCCGCCGCTCCGCCTGCAGCCGATTCCGCCGCTCAGGCACCGGTGGCCGCCCCGGCCACCGTGGATCCCGCGGTCGTCGAGGCGTCCACGGGGGGCAAGGCGGAGGTCACCGAAGGCGTCGTGAAGGTCTCGTTCCCCCGGAACGACGTCAAGGTCGAGGTGGATGGCTGGGCCATGCCGCCGTTCATGGGCCTCACCTCGTGGGCCGGGTTCACCCCCGGCCACAAGCCGGGCGTCGAGGCCATGGTGATGGGCGATCTCGTCATGTTCGAGGACGAGGTGAACGACGCCATGAGCGCCGCCTTCGATGCCGGGCTCGAGGTCACCGCGCTCCACAACCACTTCTTCTTTGACCGGCCCAAGGTCTACTTCATGCACATCGGCGGCGAGGGCAAGCTGGACGCTCTCGGCAAGGGCGTACGCGCTGCCTTGGACGCGGCGCGGGCCATCCGGCAGAAGGCGCCGAAGCCGCGCGAGCGCTTCGAGGGGCCGGCCATTCCGGCCAAGAGCACCATCGACCCGGCCAAGGTGGAGGCGGCGCTCGGGGTCAAGGTCACCGCCAAGGACGGCATGGCCAAGGCGGTGATCGGCCGACCGGCCGCCGTCGCCGACTGCGGCTGTAAGATCGGCAAGGCGATGGGCGTGAACACGTGGGCCGCGTTCGCAGGCACGGATGACAATGCCGTCGTCGACGGCGACTTCGCGGTCACCGAGGACGAGCTCCAGCCCGTCCTGAAGGCGCTCCGCGCGGGCAAGATCAATATCGTGGCGATCCACCATCATATGATCGGCGAAGAGCCGCGCATCCTCTTCTTTCACTACTGGGGGCGCGGCCCCGTCGCCGAGCTCGGCAAGGTGGTGAAGGGCGCCATCGGCCTGACCAAGAGCCAGCCATGACTGCGGGCCGACGGACTCAGGTTCGAGCGAGCCGGCCAGCTCCCGGCCAATCATGAAAGGCGTGAAGTTTCCAGTCCGCACGCCGCGCGCCGCCGGATCACTCCCTCCGGAAGCTCCGCTCGATGGTGTCCATCAGCTTCAGCACATCGAACGGCTTGCTGAGGATCGCGTCCGCGTCGATGCCGGCGCGCTCCGTCGCGCCGCGCGCGGTCATCACCACCGTGGGCGTGGCGGCGAGCGTCGGGTCGCGCTTCTGCTCGGCGCGAAACTGGAACCCATCCATGACCGGCATCATCAGGTCGAGCAGGACGAGCGCGATGGACGAGGGATCGTCCCGCAGGGTTGCCAGGGCCTCGCGCCCGTTCGCGGCGCAGGCGACGGCATATCCCTCTTCTTCCAGGAGCTCGCTCAAGGTACGGCGAATCGCGGCGTCGTCATCGACGATCAGGATGCGCTTGCTGGCACGGCTCATCGTCATGCGCACTCGCTCCCTTCACAGGGTGACGGCGACCAGGGCGCCACGACCTCGGGCCGGCCCGCGGGCCCCCCTCGCGCCGGGCGCCTCAGGCGCCCTCGAATCCCGGCAGACCCCGCCGGCCCGAGCCCCGAGGGCCGGCGAGCGGCAGGGTCACCTTGAAGGTCGAGCCCTCTCCCAGGGCAGAGCTCACCTCGATCGAACCATCCAGCGCTTCGACCACCTGCATCGTGATGTAGAGCCCCATGCCCAGACCGCCATAGTGCCGCGCCGACACGGCGCGCTCGAACCGCCCGAAGATCCGCCCGATGTGCTCCTGCGCGATCCCGATGCCGTGGTCCGCGATCGTCAACGTGGCCATCGGGCCCATCGGGGCGACGGTGATCTCGATCGGGTTTCCCTGACCATATTTGAGCGCGTTCGAGACGAGGTTTTCGACGACCTGCTCGAGCCGCACCCGATCCCAGCTCCCTGCGACGTCGTCCGCCGCGCTCACGGTGACCCGCGAGCCCGCCTCCGCGATCTCGCCGCCCTCCTGGAAGCGAGACACCACCTGCCGGACGATGTCCGACAGCCGGACCTGCTCCAGCTCCAGGGCGAGGCGCCCCGCGGAAATGCGGGAGATGTCGAGGAGGTTATCGACGAGCCGCCTCAGCCGCTCGCTCTGCCGGCGAACGAGCCCGAGCCGGTCCATGAGCCACGGGAGGCGCTCGCTGTCAGGGCACAGCTCGGGCGCGCGGCGCATCAGGGTCTGGATCTGCAGCGCGAGCGGGGTGAGCGGCGTCTTCAGCTCGTGGGAGGCGATCGAGAGGAACTCGTCCCGCAGCGCGATCGCGCTCTGCGCGTCCCTGTACAGGCGCGCGTTGTCCACCGCGAGCGCGCAGCGGCGCCCGAGCTCCTCCGCCGCCGCGAGGTCCGCCCGGCTGTACCGGCGCTCGGATCGCACGACGATGAAGGTCAGCGTCCCGAAGAGCCGCCCCCGCCGCGCCAGCGGGACGCACATGAACGAGTGCCCCCCGATGGCCCGGATCACCCGGAGGTGATCGTCGTTCTGCGCGATGGCGCACATCTGCTCGTCGGTGAAGTGCTCGACGAGCACCGACCTCTGCTCGAGGAGCACCTTGGTCGGCGGGTGCTCCGGGTTGCCGTCGAGCTTGGGCGCGAAGCGCTTCGCCTCCTCGGCCACGGCGGCGAGCGAGGGGTCCGAGTGCGCCACGCCCACCCGCCGGAAGGTGCCGTCCTCCTCGTCGAGCGCGTCGACGAGGCAGAAGTCGGCGAGCACAGGCACCGCGAGCTGCGCCACCCGCGCGAGCGTCGTGGAATAGTCGAGCGACTCGGCCAGCACCACGCTCGCCGCGTCCAGGAAGCGAGGCAGCTCCTGCGCGCGCTCCCGCTCCGCGGCCTCGACGGCGCGCCGCCGCATCCGCGCCATCTCGATCTGCGTCCGGACGCGGGCGAGGAGCTCGCGCGGCGAGAACGGCTTCACCAGGTAATCGTCCGCCCCCGTGTCGAGGCCCTCGACGACGGCGTCCTCCCCCGCCCGAGCGGACACGAGCACCACAGGGACGCTGCTCGTCCTCGGGTCCGCCCGGAGCTCCCGGAGGAGCGCCACGCCGTCGAGCTCGGGCATCATCACGTCGCTCACCACGAGGTCGGGCGGGCGCGCGAGCGCGGCCTTGAGGGCCGCCCGCCCGTCCGAGACCGCCTCCACGCTCCACCTCGGCGTGAGCAGGTGAATGAGGTACTCGCGCATGTCCGCGTTGTCGTCGGCGACGAGGATCCGCCCCTCTCCGCCCCCCGGGGTGACCTGCACGGGCGCGGCGTCGGCGCGCGGCTCCGGGCCCGTCGGCGCCGCGCCTTCGCACCCACGCGAGGACCACTGGGACGCCTCGAGCACGTGGAGGTTCGTGCTCGCCGCCGAGGGCGCCGGCTCCCCGGCGGCGACCACGCGCTCCGGCGCCAGGTGCGCGCGGCCCCTCGGGATCGCCACGGTGAACGCGCTCCCCTGCCCCACCGCGCTCGAGGCGCGCAGCGAGCCGCCGTGCGCCTTGACGAGCTCCTGGACGAGGGCGAGCCCGATCCCGGTGCCCTCGATGCTCCGGCTGCGCGCGCCCTGCACGCGGTGGAACCGCTCGAAGATGCGCGGGAGCTCCTCCGAGGGGATCCCGGTGCCGGTGTCGCGCACGGTCAGCTCGACGTGGTCCGGGTGAGCGCGCAGCGAGACCGCGATCTCCCCCTCGAACGTGAACTTGAAGGCGTTCGAGAGGAGGTTCATGACGACCTTCTCCCATTGCGCCGCGTCGACGTAGACGGGCTCGGGCAGCGGCGGGCAGTCCACGACGAGCGACAGGCCCGCGCCCTCGATCAGCGAGCGGAAGGAGCTCGCGAGCTCCGCGGTGAGCCGCGCGAGATCGGTGGGCGCGAACGACGTCTGGAGGCGCCCCGCCTCGATGCGGGAGAAATCGAGCAGCGTGTTCACGAGCCGGAGGAGCCGGAGGGTGCTCCTGTGGGCCGCGGAGAGGCCGTCGCCCGAGAGCGACCTCGCCTGGCTCGACAGCGCGTCCTCGACGCGCCCGAGGATGAGGGTGAGCGGGGTGCGGAACTCGTGGCTCACGTTGGCCACGAACTCCGTCTTGAGGCGGTCGAGCGTCGCGAGCTCGTCCCGGTGCTGCGCGACCTCGCGCTCGAGCCGCCGCTGCTCGGTGACGTCCCGCCCCTCGGCGATCATGAAGACGACCTTGCCCTGCCGATCCTTGACGGGGTTCAGGTTGAAATCGATGGTGATGCGCCGCTCACCTTCGTTGCCCCCGAGGACATCGACGTCGTACCTGACGAACTCGCCGCGCGCCGCGCGCCGCACGGCGTCCTTCAGGCGCTCCTGGATCTCCGGCGAGCCCTGCCACCAGCGGCACTCCCAGAAGGGCACGCCGTGCACCTCCCTCCGCTCCACGCCGGCGCCGCGGGTCGAGGTATGGTTCGACTCCCAGCTCGTACCGTGGGCGTCGAGCAGGCCGAAGAACTGGAAAGAGCTGTTCATCGCGACCCGCGCCGCGAGGAGCCGCATCAGCCCCGACTCGCGACCAGGGCTCGCGCGGGCGAGCTCCTGCTTCAGAAGCTCGGTGTCCCAGAGGAGATGTTCTTCGGAGTCATCCACGGGTCGCACGATCGCGAGGTCTTCCAGGCATTCGATGAAGTCGCGCCCTTCTGCGCGTTCCTCGCTCGACCGCTGTTTCATCCCTTCTCGCATCACGCTCGCGGCTGCTCGAGACAGAGAACAGCTCATCCTGATGCGCTTAGCGGAGATCGCCGACCACGCAAGGGCCGAGCGACAGCCACCTTGAACTTCCACGGGGGGCCCGCGCGTGGATCCGGATCGTTCGAGCGCAGGACCACCCCTGCGTGCGCCGCAGCAGCCGATCACCACGGGCTGCTGCTGAGGCAGCAGCCCCCTCCCACACCTCCTCCATGGTCACGGTCAAGGCAGAGCTGGCCCGGTTAGTGCATTTTGAGGACGGAGGATGGAGGACGGAGGGCGGAGGGCGGAGCGCTCAGTGACCGTCAGCTCATGAGGGCGCGCTGGGCGCCCAGGACAACTCGGTGGAACCCAAGACATCTCTTCAGCGCGCCCCCGGCGCTCCGGTGCTCCCGGACACGCCCTTCCGCTTCATCGTTCACTTCGTCGGTCGTTACCGTGCCTGGTACCTGGCGATGTTCGTGTTCGAGTCGGCCCACGCCTCGTGCGGGATCATGATCCCGTACGCCATCGGGCAGGTCATCCAGGGGGTCACGCAGGTGTCGGGCGCTGACCGGGCCGTGCTGAGCGGACGGCTGCGCGACGCGCTGACGCTGTTCGTCGCGCTCATCGCCGGCGAGTTCCTGTTCAGCCGGATCGCCGGCCTCTGCCAGATCCTCGTCGGGCCGTGGCAGCGCCAGAACGTGACCCGCAATCTGTACGCGTACCTCCAGCATCACTCCCATCGTTACTTCAGCAACAACTTCGCCGGAGCGCTCGCCCACCGGATCAGCGAGACGTCGATGGGGGTCTCGCAGACCCTGTGGGCCATCCTCTTCGATTTCTGGCCCATCGCCATCGTCTTCTCGGTCTCGATCGGGCTGCTCTACCGCGCTCACCCGGCGCTCGCCGCGGTCGTCTCGGCCTGGGCGGTGCTGTTCGTCGGCATCTCCTACTGGCTCGCGACCCGGTGCCAGCCCCACGCGGTGCGCGCCGCGTCGGCGCGGAGCGAGACCACAGGCAAGCTCGTCGACTCGGTCACCAACCTCACGAGCGCGCGGCTCTTCGCCCGGTTCGGCTTCGAGCGCGCGTACCTCGACGAGCAGCTCAAGCAGGAGCTCCGCGCGGTGCGCCGATCGAACTGGTACTCCGAGCGCGTGCGCTGGTTCCAGTTCGCCTCCGCCGCGCTGCTCAAGGTGGGGACGCTCTACCAATCGCTCAGGCTCTGGGAGCGCGGCGACATCGGCGTCGCCGAGTTCGTCATGGCGACGAGCCTGTCGCTCCTCATCATCAACGAGGCGCGCAACCTCAGCCGCCGCTTCCTCGAGTTCTTCGAGTTCGTCGGCAACGTCGCGAACGGGGTGAACACCATCGTCCGCTCCCACGAGCTCGTCGACCGCCCCGAGGCCGTCGCCCCGACGGTCGAGCGCGGCCGGATCGAGCTCCGGGACGTGACCTTCGGGTACACGCCCGATCGGCCGATCTTCGAGGGCCTCAACGTGACGATCCCGCGCGGCCAGCGCGTCGGGCTCGTCGGCTTCTCCGGCTCCGGCAAATCCACCTTCGTCAGCCTCATCCTGCGTCTCTACGACATCGACTCCGGTCACATCCTGATCGACGGCGTGGACATCCGCGACATGACGCAGGACGCGCTGCACGCGCAGCTCAGCCTGATCCCGCAGGACCCGAGCCTCTTCCACAGGACGCTCCTCGAGAACATCCGCTATGGCCGGCTGAACGCGACCGACGCAGAGGTGGTCGAGGCCGCGCGGAAGGCGCACGCGCACGAGTTCATCATGCAGATGAAGGAGCAGTATCACTCCATGGTCGGCGAGCGCGGCGTCAAGCTCTCGGGCGGCCAGCGCCAGCGCATCGCCATCGCGCGGGTCATCCTGAAGGACGCGCCGATCCTCCTCCTCGACGAGGCGACCTCGAGCCTCGACTCGATCACCGAGCAGGCCATCCAGGACACGCTGGACGACGTCATGAAGGAGAAGACGGTGCTCGTCGTCGCCCATCGCCTCTCGACGGTGGTCCACCTCGACCGCATCCTGGTGTTCGAGAACGGCCGGATCATCGAGGACGGCACCCACGCCGAGCTGCTCGCGCGAAACGGGGCCTACAAGCGGCTCTGGAGCAAACAGTCGGACGGATTTCTGCCGGTGAGCGCCGCCGAGGAGCCTGCGGCCATGGAGGCGCCGCCGGTCCGCGTGCACGAAGCACCGCGGCTCCAGCCGGCGGCTGACCGCGCCGACGAGCTCCCGCGGGGGACTCCGCTGAAAGCGTGGGAGGCACCGCTCGCCTGAGCGGCCGCCAGAAGGTCGCGTTGGACGACGGCAGCCCCGCGGCGGGCGTCACGGGGCTGAGCGGCACCCACGCTCGATGACGTGGGGCGAGTCCGACACCCGCCGCTTCATCGGCTTTCCTGGCCCGGAGAGCCCCTGCGCCAGGCTGTCGCCCAGCCCGCTGCCGGCGCCCCTGCTCGTGCTCACCGAGCTCAGGCCGAGGCCGGCTCGTTGAGACCTGCTCCCCCGGCTCGAAGGCGCGCGGTTCTGGAGCGCGCCAGCGCCGGAGAGGCGCGCTTACCGGAAGCTCCACGGCTGCGGCTGACCCATGCGGGCGCGGAGGCCCTCTTCCCAGCGGACGAGCCGCGGCGTGAGCCACGCCGTGCCAACGGCCAGGACGACGCCGGCGACCACGTCGACAGCATAGTGCCAGCGAAGGAGCATGGTGGAGACGATGATGTTCATGGAGAAGAACGCGGCCACCACGGCAAGCCAGAAGAGCCGCCGGTCTGTGCGGGCGCGATGGAACGTATACAGGGCGAACCAGAGCGGCGCGGCCGTGTGCAAGGAGGGAAAGACGTCCTTCATCGCGCCGCCGGCCTGCACGACGCTGCTCACGCAGCCCCAGAAGAAGCCGCCGTCCAGCGGCCCCTGGTAGAGGTGGCTCAGCGCCTTGATGGGGCCGTACGCAGGGACCGCCATGTAGCCGAGCTGGCCAACACAGTAGACGAGCGTGGAGCCAACCGCGTACTCCGTCGTCCCCCGGCCGGGGCGGGCGACCCAGACCGCCAGCACCATCGAGAGGAAACAGATCAGGAAGTAGCTGAAGTAGAAGAAGGAGAACCACTCCACGATCGGGCGCGTGTTGAAGCGCTCCATCCAGAGCGCTGGCTCGACGCGGAAGACGAGGAGGTCGAGGTGGAGGAGCTGCGCGTCGACGCTGTCGCTCCGGACCGCCGGCAGGAGGGTCCGGAGCGACAGGTAGTTGAGGAGGAAGGCGCCGACGAGCGAGAGTCGGTAAAGGACGCTCCTCACCAAGGGCGCCAGGAACGTGGCACGACGAACGAGCACACAGACGGACACCAGGGCGGCGATGCCCGCCAGATTGCGGTTCATGGACTGCGCTCGCAGCTCCGTCGGCGGCGCCCCGAGCAGGAAGATCGTCGTCAAGGCGAGATAGCCGATGAGGATCACGTCGTGGAGAGCGAACACGCCGACCAGGCCGCGTAGAGCGTCCTTCAACAGCGCGCCTTCGCGCTCGACGTCGACCAGCCCGCCGGAGCCGGCGACCTCGTCACAGTCCGTTGTGAGCCTCTCTTGCATTCGGGGACGTTCCAGGGATGGCATGGTGCGCATGGGCTACTGACGCCGGGCCGCTCTGTATCACGTGTTCGCGCGTGGCGTCACCGTGACATCGGTGACGCCCCAGCGACCGGGAGGCAACAGGCTGAGCAACTCGGGGGCCACGCGGATGTCGAGTTTTTGACGGGCCGCCTCGCGCCGCTCGACGGCGGCAGGAGCCCCCGCGCCCCCTGCGCGGCGCCCAGGCGACAGCCCACCGCTGCCTCGGCGGGCCGCTCGCGTGCGAACGCGGCGACGCAGCGGCGCAGCGTCTACGCGTCGCCACGATGCTGCCGTCGCGTCCCAGGTTGCGCTGCAGGGCTCGCTGACGCGCAGAATCTGCGCGGCGGCGTCGCCTCTGGATCTGCGCGACGGCTGCGCCCACGACGCCGGGGATCGGCGATGGTGTTCGAGAACGCGCGCCGTCAAGCGCTCTGGACACCGGAGCGCGATCCTCGCGGCGGCCCGGCGGCCGTGACGTCGGCGACGTCGCGAGCGCCCGAGTCGTCCACACGAGAGAGCGCGTCTCTCGACCGCGCGCCGAGGACGAGGCGCGATGGCCCGCCCGCTCACGACCGGTGGGGCAGTCTGCCGCGCGGCTGGCCGTCCGCTGGAACGCCGGTCTCGGCCGGGCTGAGCGGCGCTGGACGCAACGCGATGCAATCGGCGCTGCGCACGTCGGCGCAGAAACCGCGTCCTCCCCCGGGTGCGCGCGGAGCATCGCCGTCACCTCACCCGGCTGGAACGCACCCTGGACGCTCCCGAGCTCTCACGAGAATCCACGGATGCCCCTTGGATCCGCGCGGTGACGTCGCGTGTCCATGGATCCCTCTTCATGGCACTCACGTTGCAGTCCCCCGGAGGAGCCGACATCGTTCAGCGACGATCCCACAGGGCACCACGCCTGGGTCGCCCGTGCGGGTGCTGAAGCGATGCGCCCAGACACCAAGGAGACGACTCATGGCACAGCAACACGGTCAGAGCAGCAGTCGTGGGTTCGCGGCGATGGACCAGAAGCAGCAACGCGCGATCGCGAGCATGGGCGGCAAGGCCGCGCACGAGAAGGGCACGGCCCACGAGTTCAGCTCCGAGGAGGCCCGCGCAGCCGGCCGCAAGGGCGGCGCGAGCGTGAGCCAGAATCGCGAGCACATGGCCGCGATCGGCCGCAAAGGCGGCGCGGCCGTGAGCCAGAACCGCGGACACATGGCGCAGATCGGGCGCAAGGGCGGCGAGTCGCGCGGCGACGGACCGAGCGGCGCGCCGGGTGAGGGCGAACGCGAGGGCGAGCAGGGCAGCAGCACCGCGCAGCGCGCCGACCAGCAGCGCCACGAGACCAACTGAGCGGCGCTGCGGCACACCGGCGTCGGTGATCGGGCGCGCGGGGATCCCTGCGCGCCCGATCTGCCGTCACGGCGACAGGGTGACGAGGAAGACGTCGGCGTTGCTTCGGTCGCCCGCAGGCGCGCTGTGCTCGATGGCGGGGAGGCCTCCGCCGAGCTCGATCCGCTCGCCGTGGAAGAGGCCGGCGGCGACGGTGTTCCCGCTGCCGGTGACGGCCTGGGCCGTGGCGAAGCAGAAGACCCCATCGCGGTAGACGTCGGACCAGAGCTCCTCGGAGAAGTCCTGGCTGAGCTTCGCGACGAACGCGTCGCCCGACTCGGGCGGTTCGATCTCGACCGGCGCCCCGCCGAGCTCGAGCGCCTCCGTGAAGTAACCGCTCAGCACGTGGTTGCCCCAGGGATCCTGCGAGAAGCCCCAGACGAACTCGTCGCCCGCGGAGGGAAGCCCGCGGGCGGCGAGCGGCGCACCCGTCCCTGCGTCGAGCCGGGCCAGGTAGAGGTCGTACTCCCCGACCGGAGCCTGCTCGATGTCCGTGGACCCGACGCGGAACGGAGCGCTGTAGTTGCCGAGGACGACCGGATGGCCGTCGAGCCCGAGGCTGACGAACTTGGCGAACTGCTCGCCGGCGGCGCCGAGCGACCGAGCCCAGGCGAGGCCGCCCGATGCGAGATCGAACCGCAGGACGAGCCCATCGATGCCGTAGATCGGCTCGCCGTCGCGCGAGCCGTCGACGGTGCTCTCCACGGCGTGGCCGTCGATCTCGAGCTTTCCGCCGAACGCGCCGGCCGCGTAGAGGGCCGACTCGCCGACCGCGACGCTGCGGAAGCGCTGCCAGCTCTCCGCGGACCCGAATCGCCGGCTCCAGAGGTGGCCGCCGCTCGGGTCGAGCTTCGCGACGACGACGTTGGGACCGCCGCTCCCCTCGAGCGCGGTCCCGGGATCCTCGCTGAAATTGATGCTGCCGTCGACCATGCCGAGGACGACGATCTCACCCGCCTCGGTGACGGCCACGGCCGTGGCGCCCTGGTCGAGCTCGCCGCCAAAGCGCTTGCTGAAGACGTGGTTGCCGTCGGCGTCGAGCTTGGCGACGAAGAGGTCCTTCCCACCGGCGCTCACGAGCGCCGTGCTCGGGTCCGCGCCGAAGTTGAGGGTTCCCTCGAACTCCCCGGCGACGACGACGTCGCCGATCGAATCCGTGGCCACCGCGAACGCAACCTGCTCGGACTTGTCGCCGAAACGCCTGCTCCAGACGTGGCCCCCCGCTGCGTCGAGCTTCACGACGAAGAGGTCGAGATCACCCTCGCTCACGAGGGCGTCCGCCTCACCGCCGAAGTTGATCGAAGTCTCGAAGCCGCCGACCAGGACGACGTTCTCGTGCGGATCTGCAGCGATCGCCTCGATTCGCTCGTTCTTGGCCTCGCCGGCGCCGCGCCCCCACAGGGCATCTCCGAGGAACGCCGGAGGCTCGCCGCCACCACTTCCGCCCGCGCCGCCGCCGCTTCCTGCGCCCCCCACTCCACCTGATGCGCCCGCGCCCGCTTCGCCACCTTGCCCGCCGGCGCCTCCGACTCCACCGCTGCCGCCGGCGCCCCCGACTCCACCGCTGCCGCCGGCGCCCGCTTCGCCACCTTGCCCGCCGGTGCCTCCGACTCCACCGCTGCCGCCGGCGCCCGCTTCGCCACCTTGCCCGCCGGTGCCTCCGACTCCACCGCTGCCGCCTTCACCGCCTTGCCCGCCGCCGGCTCCGGCCCCGCCCTGCCCGCCGACGCCGCCTTCGCCGCCTTGCCCGCCGGCGCCCCCGACGCCGCTCGCCGACGAGGTGGCGCCGTCCTCGGGCTCCGAGTCGCAGCCGTCGCAGCCCAGGGGAAGTCCCATGCTCGTCAGAAGAGCAATCCGAGCCACTTTCGTCACCAAGTGCGCTTTCATCAATCCTCCATATCCCGACGAAGAGCCCGAGCCACGGGCGCTCGGCGGAGCCAAGGCTGGTCCGGCCCCCCCTCGCCGTGGGCTGTCGAACGTCCTCAATCTGCTGTGTCGTGGACGTCAAGTACGCGTGCGCGCGGATCGAATCAAGCAGCTGTCGCGGCGAATTCGTGGCAACGAGCGGCTACCCGTGGATCCGCCGGAACGACGCGTCCCGCCTGGACGGCGCGCCTCGCCTGGACGGCGCCCCCGCTGACCAACCGTTCTCTTGCACGCTGCCCGCGATGGGCTCGGACGCACGCTGCGCGCCGCAGGTTCGCCTCATCGTGGCAGAATGCCTCACCGTGAGCCCCGCGGCACCTCCGACATACGTGCCGCGCCGGGCGGCGGTGGGCGCGGTACGCGATCTGCATTGTCCCGCGAGCGATGTGGGTAGCTTGGCTCCGGAGCGCCACGACTCTCTTTGCGCTCGCGCTCTTCGCGCGCAGCGGCGATAAGCGCCGCGCGGGCAAGCGTCGGCGCGCGAGAGGCCGGCGTGGCGAGAGGGGCCTGACGAGCTCGCCCGAGCGCGCATTCGCGCGCGAACGAAGAGCGCCGCCGGCGCGCGTCCCCCCGCGCGCGCCGGCGGCGCGGCGGCCATGGAGGCCGTGTCCGCGGCGTCCGGTGCCGCAGATCATCACGCCTCCCGGGCAGCGGACCACACGACCGATCACCGAGACGAAGCGCCGGGCCGAAGCCCTCGGCGTCCAGACGCGGAGCGCCTATGACAGAGCGAGCCTACGATAAGAACACCGCCTGGACCCACGCCGTCATCCCTCCGATGACCCCCCTCGCGACCGACCACGAGGCGGACGTGTGCGTCGTCGGCGCGGGGATCGCCGGGCTGACGACGGCATATCTCCTCGCGAAGGCCGGCAAGAGCGTCGTCGTCCTCGACAACGGCGCCGTCGGCGGGGGCGAATCGGGGCTCACCACCGCGCACATCACGCACGCGCTCGATCGGCGCTGGGCCTCGCTCACGAAGCTCCACAGCAGGAGCCGCCTGCGCCTCGCGGCAAGGAGCCACACGACGGCCATCGAGACGATCGAGCGGATCGTCGCGGAAGAGAAGATCGACTGTGACTTCCGGCGCGTCCACGGCTATCTCTTCGCGGCCCCGGGGTCGCCCCCGGCCACCCTCCGGGACGAGCTCGAGGCCGCGCAGCGCGCCGGGCTCGGCTCCACTCATTACGTCGACCGCGCGCCGCTGCTCGATTTCGATACGGGGCCCGCGGTCCGCTTCCCCGATCAAGCGCAGTTTCATATTCGCAGGTACCTCGCGGGGCTCGCGCGGGCGATCGAGCGCGACGGGGGCAAGCTCTACACGCTCGCGCACGTGGTCGACGTCGACGAGGGCGCCGTGCCTCACGAGGTCGTCGTCAGGACGGCCCGCGGGCACCGGGTGATCGCCGGCGAGGCCGTGCTCGCCACGAACTCCCCCTTCATTCCGCGCATCGCCGTGCACCTGAAGCAAGCCGGTTACCGGACCTACGTCGTCGGCCTGCGCATCCCCCGGGGCGCCGTCCCGCCGGGGCTCTACTGGGACACGGCCGAACCGTTCCATTACGTCCGCCTCGCCAACATCAACGGCGCGGACGGCCCGGACGAGGTGCTCCTCGTGGGAGGAGAGGACCACAAGACCGGACAGGCCAGCGACGCGGACCAGCGCCACGCGCGGCTCGAGGCGTGGGCGAGAGAGCGCTTCACGCAGGCCGGCGAGGTGCTGCACCGCTGGTCCGGCGAGGTGATGGAGACGGTCGACGGCCTCGCGTACATCGGTCGTGTCAAGAAGGGCTCGAGGATCCTCATCGCCACGGGCGACTGTGGCAACGGCATGACGCACGGGACGATCGCAGGCCTCGTGATCTCGGATCTCGTGCAGGGCCGCGAGAGCCGGATGGCGTCGCTCTTCGATCCCACCCGCGTCAACCTGAGCCTGGCCGCCGTCTCCGAGTACGCGAAGGAGAACCTCAATGTCGCGTGCCAGTACGCCTCATGGTTCGGCAAGGGCGATGTCGATGACGTGGCGCAGATCGCGCCCGGCGCCGGCGCCGTCGTGCGCAGGGGCCTGAAGAAGCTCGCCGTCTACCGGGATCCGCAAGGGCAGCTCCACGAGATGTCGGCGATGTGTACGCACCTCGGCGGCGTGGTCTCGTGGAACTCCGCGGAGCGCAGCTGGGACTGCCGCTGTCACGGCGCCCGCTTCGACGCCGTGGGCCGCGTCCTCCGAGGCCCGGCGACGGCCGATCTCGCGCCGATCGCGCCGAGCGAGGCGCCCCTCAGCGCAGGAGGATCCATCTCGCCGCCGAAGGAGCGGGAGGGGGTCGCCGGCCCGACGCCCGCCGTGCCGCTGCCGCTGAGTCGCCCGGCCATGTGAACGGAGCGAGTCGCGAACGCCAACAACCGGTGAGCGCAATGGATGTGGATGGACGTGATCGACGCCATACGCGATGCGCGCGCCATGGGCCCATGAGCACGATGCGCGCGCGCTGGCGTAGTTGACCCCCGCGCGAGCGGCGTGCGATCATGATCGAGTAGTCCGGGACAGTCCCGGGCGGCTTGGTGATGAGATGAAATTGTTGCGCCCCCGTGCCTCCCGCGCCGCAGGCATAGCCCTGGCTGTCCTCTCGGTCGCCGGGGCGCTTCCGGCGCGGGCCGAGCCCTCGGCGGCGGATCGTCAGACCGCGCGGACGCTCCTCATCGAGGGGCGCAAGAAGCGCGACGCGGGGGACATCGCTGGCGCCCGCGAGGATTTCCAGGCGGCCCATGCGCTCGTGCGCGCCCCCACGACGGGGCTCGATCTCGCGCGCGCCGACGAGGCGCTCGGTCGCCTGATCGAGGCCCGGGAGACGGCGTACGAGGTCGTCCACCTGCCCCTCGGGAGCGACGAGCCGCCGGTGTTCACGCAGGCGCGGGCGGCCGCCGCGACGATGGTCGAGCAGCTCGAGGCGCGCATCCCGTCGCTCCAGCTGCGGGTCGAGGGCGCGGCGCTGGACCAGATCGAGGCGCGCGTGGACGGCCAGCCGATCCCCCGCGCGGCGCTCCCCTACCCGCGCAAGCTCAACCCCGGTCGCCACGAGGTGGTGGTGACGGCGCCGGGCTTCCAGACGGGGCGGCGCGAGGTCACGCTGAAGCAGGCGGAGCGCGCCCCGGTGGAGGTCCGCATCCGCCTCGTGCCGGGGCCCTCGACCGAGCCGAAGGCAGGCGCGGCCGCAGGCGGGAGCATGGGTGCAAACGTGGGCGGAGGGCAGCTGCCACCCGCGGATGCGCCGGCGGAGCCTCGCGCGCCGGTACCGCTGTGGGCATGGACGGCGGGCGGCGTGGGGCTCGCGGCGCTCGCGGGGAGCGCGGTGTTCGCTGTCGACCACATGGCCGCGCGGGCTCGGGTCGGGGAGGAGTGCCCCGGGTCCGTATGCGACCGGACCGTCCACGATTTCGAGAGCATGGAGGCGCTCCGAGCGCGGTGGAACCGCAGCCTGGGGCTTTCGGTGACCCTTGGCGCGGTCGGCATCGCCGGCGTGGGCGCGGCGCTGGGCGGCATCCTCCTGCGGCCCAGGGTGGGCGGCGAGCGGGCGTCGTCGCTCGTGCCGATCGCGACGCCCACGGCGCAAGGCGTGATGTGGCAGGGGGTGTTCTGATGAGGGTGCGGTGGTTCTACCCGGCAACGACAGCCGGCGCGGCGCTCGGCGTCGTGATGGTCGGCGCTGCGGCGCTCGGGGCAGCGGCGCTCGGCTGCGCTCCCGAGCTCAGCCTGTCGACCCCCGCGGGGGCCGGCGGCGAGGGCGGCGGCGCGCCGCAGTCGGGCGGCGAGGTGCAGTGGGCGCGCGCGCTCGGGGGCGACGGAGAGCGTGCGGGGGCGAACGTGGCCGTCGCCGACGACCGCACCGCGGCGCTCCTCGGCAGGCTCACGAAGGCGGAGGACGTGGCCCTCGACGACGAGAGCGTGACCCCGATCGGCGAGGAGAACGTCTTCTGGGCGCGGCTCTCGGCGAGCGACGGGTCGGGGCTCGGGCTGAAGCGCTTCGGTGCGTTCGATCCGCAGACGGTGAACTCGCTCGTGCCGGACGGGAACGAGGGCCTCCTGGTCGCGGGGGAGTTCTCCGGCACGCTGGAGTTCGGCGGCGAGCCGCGGACGAGCGCCGGCGGGCGAGACGGCTACGTCGCGAGGCTCGACGCGGAGGGGCAGGAGCTGTGGCTGCAGCCGCTCGGGGGCATCGGCTTCCAGGCCGCGACGAGCGTGGCGACGACGGCGACGGGGCGCCTCGTCGTGGCCGGGCGCTTCTCGGGCGCGCTGCACGTCGGCGAGGACCGGCTCGAGAGCGCCGGGGGCAGCGACGTGTTCCTGGCCAGCTTCGACGCCGACGGCGCGCCGCTCTGGAGCGAGCGGTTCGGCGACGGCTTCGATCAGCAGGCCCGCGCCGTGGCGATGGACGAGCGCGGCAACGCGATCGTGGTCGGAGATTTCGCCGGCACGCTCGATCTCGGCGGCGATCCCCTGGAGAGCGCCGGGGATTTCGATGTGTTCGTGGCGAGCTTCGACGCGCTCGGCAAGCACCGCTGGAGCAAGCGCTTCGGCGACGCGGGGCCGCAGCGGGCCAAGGCGGTCGCGGTGGACGGGGCGGGCAACGTGATCGTGGGCGGGGAGTTCGGCGCGACGATCGATCTCGGCGGGGGCCCTCGGACGGCCGGAGAGCACCCGGCGGTGTTCGTGGCCAAGCTCGATTCGAAGGGCGAGCACATCTATAGCCGGGTGATCGGCGAGGAGGGCGCGTCGCTGGGTCAGCTCCTCGTCGACGGCGCGGGGTACGTGGTCGTGGCGGGGGGGTTCCGCGGAGACACGACGCTGGCGGACGGCTCGGTGACGAGCGCGGGAGACGACGATGTGTTCGTGGCCAAGCTCGATCCGGACGGCGGCTACCAGTGGAGCCACCGCTTCGGCGGCGCTGGCGCGGACCGGGCGACGAGCGTGGCCATCGACAGCGACAGGCAGGTCTACGTGACCGGCGCGTTCACCGGGAAGGTGACGTTCGGGGAAAAGCGGATCGAGGGAGGCGAGGGCACGGACGTGTTCGTGACCAAGCTGTCGCCATGAAGGCCATGAAGGACGGAGGCGCGATGAAACGTGCGGGGACGAGGGGCGTGCGGTCGCGCGGGCGACGGTTCTCGGTGGGGCTCTTGGCGGGCCTGTTCGGGCTGATCCTGCCGGCCACGGGGTGGGCGGAGGACCCCGATACCGATCTGGATGGGGTCGTGGATTCCCAGGACAACTGCGTGCAGGCCCAGAATCCGGATCAAGCGGATGCCGACGGCGATGCGGTCGGCGATGCGTGCGACGACTGCTCGTCCGTCGCCAATCGGGATCAGCGGGATTCGGACGCCGACGGCGTCGGCGACGCTTGCGACAACTGTCCTGTCGCGATGAATCCGGACCAGTCGGATGCGGAGGCGGACGGCACCGGCGACGCCTGCGACGACGATGACGACAACGACGGTGTCCTGGATGCCGACGACAACTGTCCTTTCACGGCGAACGACGATCAGGTGGACGCCGATGGAGACGGCACCGGCGACGTCTGTGAGGCCGGCGACGACGACGGCGACGGCATCGACAACGACGTCGACAACTGCCGCGACGTCCCGAACTCGCTCCAGCAGGACAGAGACGACGACAAGATCGGCGATCTCTGCGACAACTGCCCTGCCACGCGCAATCCGAACCAGGAGGACAGCGACGGCAACGGCATCGGCGACTTCTGCGAGCCCGACATCGACGCCGACGGCGACGGGCTGCGCAACGCAGAGGACAACTGCCCTGCGGATCAGAACCCTGGCCAGGAGAACGCGGACGGGGACAGCCTCGGCGACGCCTGCGATCCGGACAGCGACGACGATGGCGTGGTCGACGTGGAGGACAACTGCGCTGTCGTGTCCAACCTGTTCCAGGAAGATACGGACGGCGACGGCACCGGCGATGCCTGCGAGGACGACGACGACAACGACGGCGTCGTGGACACGGAGGACAACTGCCCGCACGTGCCCAACCAGGATCAGACCGACGCCGACGGCGACCGCCGCGGCGACGCCTGCGACCTCGGGGCCGACGTCGACGGCGACCGCGACGGCATACCGGACGAGACGGACAACTGCCCGCACGTGCCGAACCCCGATCAGACGGACGCCGACGACAACGGCGTGGGCAACGCTTGCGAGGACGTGGACGGAGACGGCCTGAGCGACGCGGCGGACAACTGCGACGAGGAGTACAACCCCGATCAGGCCGACAGCGACGGCGACGGTCAGGGCGACGCCTGCGAGGAAGACGACGACAACGACGGCGTCCCGGACGAGCAGGACAACTGCACCTCCGTGCCCAACGCGGATCAGGCCGACAGCGACGAGGACTATCAAGGCGATGCCTGCGACGTCGATGACGCGGACGACGACAACGATGGCGTCCCGGACGGCGACGACAACTGCCCGCTCGCGGCCAACGCGGATCAGGGGGATGGCGACGCCGACGGAGTCGGCGACGCCTGCGACGACAGCGGTGGTGCGGGCAGCAGCGGCGGCGGGTCCACGGAGCCGGAGGTCTCGTCCGGGCTGGTCTGCGCGATGCAGCGAGGCGAGCGCGGCGGTACGCTCGTCGGCCTCGTGGCGCTCCTCGCCGGCGCGCTGGGCCTGGGCGCCCGCCGGCGGCGCGATCACGCAGCGTGACCGCCGCTGCGCGCGGTCCCGGTGCGCAGCGGCCACGCGGCCACATGGGAACGCCGAGCGTGCCCGCTCGGTGGCTACCTGAAAGAGAAGCGGAAACTGCGAGCACAACGTGGGTTATCACCCCACGACCGCACGCCGGCTTCACGATGGCTTCGCGTTTTTTTCGCGATCGGTCATTTTTCTGAGCCGTGACCTGACCGCGGCGGAACTACTCCGGATGAACGCGCCGGTATCCCCGCTCCGCAGCTCGCGCTGCGGGCGGGAGCGCCTGAGCCACCTCTGGAGACACCATGCGCCTAGCTCTCTCTCTCCCTCTCTCGTTGGTGACCGCCCTGTTTGGACTCACCCTCAGCGCCGGCTGTAGCGACAGCACCGTTGACGGCGCCGCCCCGCCCGGCGGCGCGGGAGGAGGCGACACCGCGAGCGGCGGCGGCAGCGCGAGCGGCGGCGGCAGCGCGAGCGGCGGCGGCAGCGCGAGCGGTGGCGGCAGCGCGAGCGGCGGCGGGGCCGGCACCGGCGCTGCGGGCGGAGGCATTGCGACACCGACGAGCATCGTCGAGTGTCAGGGCAAGACGTACGCGTGCGGCGATCTCGTCGACAACGATGGCGACGGGCTCGTCGACGCGCAGGACCCGGACTGCCTCGGCCCGTGCGACAACACCGAGGGCAGCTACTACGGCGGGATCCCCGGCCAGGCGGGGCCGGCGTGCACCGTCGACTGTTATTTCGACCAGGACTCCGGCTCCGGCAACGACGATTGCCACTGGAACCACAAGTGCGATGAGCACGAGGTCGCACCCGGGTTTCACCCCGAGTCGATCAACGGGACGATGTGCGCCTATGACAGCCGGGCCTCGACGCCGGGCGCAGCGGGCAAGAGCTGCAGCGATCTCAACGGCGAGCAGTCCGATACCTGCCATACGATCTGCGGTCCTCTCACGCCGAACGGCTGCGACTGCTTCGGCTGCTGCGAGCTGCCGGCGGGCGGCGGCAAGTACGTCTGGCTCGGCTCCGACGCCGATGGCACCGGTGAAGGCTCCTGCTCGCGCGGCCACGAGTCCGACCCGACCCGCTGCGAGCCCTGCACGCCCGTGGATGCTTGCCTGAACGAGTGCGGCCACTGCGAGCTGTGCCTTGGCAAGGACACGCTGCCAGACGACTGCTTCGAGAGCGGCACCAGCGGAGCGGGCGTCGGCGGTGGAGGCGGCGGAGCCGCGACAGGCGGCGGCGGAGACGCGACCGGCAGCGGTGGCGGGCCCACCGGCGAGCCCCAAGGCCAGTGCGTAACCGGGGTCCAGCCGTGCGGGCTCGCCGGCCAGGCGCCTTGTGCCGCAGGCTACTACTGTATCACCGGCTGCTGCCAGGTCATCCTGAACTAGCCCAGCGCCGGCCCGGGTTCTCCCTGGATTGGAGGACAGGGATAGAACCACGAAAGACATAGAAGAACCGGGGGGTTGGTATTCGCCCTGCTCGGCGCCCGCTGCGCCTGCGTGATTCACTGCCCCTGCTTGAAGCGGCGACGAGATCGCAGGCCGCGGCGCTGGCCGCTCACGGGCCGAGGAGCTGTGCCTGCGGCGACAAGACAGGTTCGAAAGGAGACGAGTCGATGGTGATGCGCTCGATATCTGTTGGATTGCTGTGCGCCTTGATGGGGATGGGGTGCGGCGGCGACGACGAGGGTCAGCCGCAGAGCTGCTCGGTGGCCGAACAGACAGGGTGCGCCGCGCCGCAGGTGTGCGAGGAGGTGGAGGGCGCCCAGCCCGCTTGCTTCGAGCCGGTGACCCTGAGGGGGCGCGTCTACGACTCGCTCGACGACAAGGCCGTCGCGGGCGCGCGCGTGCTCGCCCGGGACCCGAGCGACGCGGTGATCTCCCGGGTGGCGGTCACCGGAGCCGACGGGACCTACGAGCTCGTCGTGCCCGCGCGGCGCGATCTGAGCGGCGCTCCGGTCGAGGCCAACATCACGCTGCGCGCCGACGCGCAGGCTTACGAGACGTTCCCGAAGGCGCCGCGGGTCGCGCTGCCCATCGACCTCTCCACGGCGGCGGGCAAACCGCTCGCGATCGAGTCGGCGGCGACGGAGATCTCGCTGTTGCCGCTCTCGGACAGCGATGGGCTCGGTTCCATCTCCGGGGTCGTCCACGCCGACCAGCCCGGCGGGACGCTGCTCGTCGCGGGCGGCGCCACCGGCGCGGCCGATCTCGACGGCAGCTACACCATCTACAACGTGGCTGCGGGCGACGTGACGGTGAACGGTTATGCCGCGGGCCTCGCGCTCGACACGGCGAGCGCGACCGTCAGCGCCGGCAAGGAGACGACGGGCGTGGATCTTCACGCGACCGGAGACGCCACGGCGGTGGTGAGCGGCAAGGTCGAGATCGTGAATGCTCCAGGCGGGAGCGCGACCTCGGTCATCCTCGTCGTGGCCGATACCTTTGACGAGGCGACCGCGCGCGGCGAGACCCCGCGAGGGCTCCGGCAAGGCGACGTCACCGGCGAGTTCTCTATCGCTGGGGTCCCCGACGGCGATTACGTGGTCCTCGCCGCGTTCGAGGACGATGCGCTCGTGCGAGATCCTGACACGTCGATCGGCGGGACCGAGATCGTGCGCATCACGGTCTCCGGCCAGGACCTGATGGTCCAGGAGTCGTTCAAGGTGACGGGCGCGATCGGCGTGGTCTCGCCCGGCGCGAGCGCGCTGGAGGAGGTCAGCGGGACACCGACGTTCGTCTTCGAGGACGACTCCAGCGAAGATCTGTACGAGGTGCGGTTGTTCGACGCGCTCGGCGCGAAGATCTGGGAGGACCTGGAGGTGCCCAGGGTGACGGGGAGCGAGACCGTCTCTGTCGAGTACGACGGTCCCGGGCTGATCCCCGGGATGATCTACCAGTTCAGGACCACCTCGAAGAAGGACGGCACGCCCATCTCGCAGACCGAGGACCTGAAGGGGGTCTTCGTCTACAGGTGATCGCAGGGCGCGCGCGCGCCGCCGTCAGCAGCGACGGCGGCGAGCGCGGCGCGCGCTGCCGAGCGCCACGAGGACGCCGCACAGCGCGAGCGCGCGGTCCGCTCCTGGCGCGTGCCCGGTCTCACCGCCCATGGCGGTATACGCGCAGCTGATGCTCAAACAGCAGCATGGGCCCGGGGGCGCTCCTCCGTCGGATTGGCCTCCTCCCCCTTCCCCACCCCCACCCGCCGCATCTCGACCACCACCGACCCCAGCGCCGCCCGCCCCGCCGGCATCGGTGGAGCAATCGCCGCCGGCGCCGTCGCTCCTGCCTCCAGCGCCCTCGGCCGGTCCTCCGGCGTCGCCGCCGCCGCCCGCACCGCTGCCGCCAGCGCCGTTACCGCCCGCGACGCCGCCGCCTGCTCCGCTGCCGCCCGCTCCGCTGCCGCCCGCGTCGCCGCCGCCTGCGCCGACTGCAGTTCCTCCGTCGTCTCCGCCTCCGACCCCTCCCACCGTGGCGCCGCTTGGCGTGTTCCGGCAGCCGAAGAAGGGATGGCACTCGTCCGTGGTCGTCGGATCCCCGTCATCGCAGTCGAGCGGGAGGTCGCTCAGACAAAGTCCCTGGAAGCAGACATCGCTGCCATTACAAACATCGAAATCATCGCAGCTGGCGCCGTCCGGCAGGCTCACGTCCGCGGGGCAGCTCCCTGCGCCGTCGCAATACTCCCCTGGATCGCACAGCGAGGTCGCGATGCGGCAGATCGTGGTCGGCGGCTCGGCGGTGCACAGATCCGAGCAGCAATCCCCGTTGCGCCGGTTGCCGTCGTCGCACTCCTCGCCTAGCCCGAGCTCGCCATCGCCGCAGATGGCGGGCCTCACCATGAGCACCGTCGGATCGGCCGCGCCGGCGAACAGGGGCTCGTCGGTCATCGCGCTCGACTCGTTGACGCCGTCCGAGTCCGCGTCGAAGAACAGCGTGCCCTGGTTCGTGACGACGAGTCCATCGGTCAGGGGAAGGAGGATCGCTTCGATCGTGAGCACCACCCACTCCCCCGGCTCGACCTCGCCGTCCCAGCCCACCGTGTTGGTGGTGGGATCGGCCGAGACCGCGCCGCTGTCCGCGAACGCGCCTTCCAGCAGGAGCTCGGGCGGGAGCACGTCAACGAACTCGAACCCTGCGTTGTCGTGCTGCACGCGCCCCCCCGTGTTGCTGATGAGCGCCGTATAGGCGAGATCCTCGCGGGGGATGCGCTCGCCGAGGACCGTGAGATAGCAGATCAGGCGCGCCGGCACGGAGACGTCGACGCGCACGCCGCTCTCGTTGTTCTCCGGCGCCGGATCGTAGTCGCTGGAGCTCACCTTCGCCGTGCCCTCGATCTCCTCGTTGACCGTGCGTGGCGCGAGCGTGGGCGCGACCAGGGTGACCGCGATCGACGAGCTCTCCCGTGCGGCGAGCGAGGCGCGCCGGCACACCAGCTCTTCGCCGGCCGGATCGCACGTCCAGCCGGTCCCCGCGGCGCTGACGAGGCTCGCCCCGGCGGGCAGCGCGGACGACACCACGACGTCGCTCGCGTCGCCCGGCCCTTCGTTGGCGACGTCGATCGTCACCGTGAACTGCGCGCCCGGCGACACAGGATCCGGCGCGGCCGATTGGGTGATGGCCAGGTCCGCCCCGCAGGCGCCGGACACGACCGGCACCGCCGCGAGCGCGATGTTGTCGACCGCGACGCCGCACGGCCCAGGGCGCCCGATATCCGTGCAGACCCGGCTGTCGTCCTGCGTGTAGTCGAATCGGAGCCTCACGGTCCGCCCCCGTAACCCGGCGCCTGGGAAGCGGATCGACACGTGCTTGCTCCCGCTGGAGCTGCCGGACCATACCGCGTTGTCCTCGAGGTAGTCCGGGTCGTCGCGGGCTGGAAGGTGCTTGGGGAAGTGGTGGCTCCCGCCGGTGATGATCCGCTCGGCGAACGCCTCCGCGAGGACCGCCCGGGGCGCGGCGCCAGCCGTGAGATCCTCCACGTGCAGCGTCAGGCCGTCGAACGCCTGGATGAGCTTTTGCGGATCGTCCTCCAGCTCGTAGGTGAGATCGAAGTCGAGCGTGACGTAGGAGTTCCCGGAGCTCTCCGGGATGGTCACGGCGGGCGACACCAGCGCGACGAGCGACGTCACCGCCTCCTCGTCGTGAAACGCCGCGTTGTTTCCGGGCGTCAGCGTCTGCGCGACCGTCCACGGCGAGGCGGAGGCCGACCCGCCGGCGCGCACCGACTGCCACCCGGAGGGCAGCGCGGGCGCGCTCGCGGCGTTGAAATCCTCGCGGAGGAGGACCTCCGCGGCGCCCGGCGAGCCCGTCTCGAGCTGGATCGGCAGCTCGACCGTGCCCTGAGCCGAGCTCACCGTGAGCGTCAGGTCGATCGGCGTTCCCGGAACGAAGTCCCGGGCCGTCCTGAGGACGAACGGCGCGTCGCCCGCGACGGTGCGGAGGGGCTCGATATCGGGGTAGAGCGCGCTCGCCCTCACGATGGTCACGGAGGGCGTATCCGTCGACAGCGTGGCGGTGATCCGCGAGACGGTCGTCCTGCCGGAGATCGGGTTGGCGAGGTAGTTCTCGAGGTAGACGCCGACGTCGACGAGCTCCCCGGGATCGATGCGCTCGTTCGCGAGGGCGCCGCACGCGGTGTCCGCGATCCGGGTGCCGGCCGCGCGCAGCGGCGGGACGCGCGCGAGCTCGTCGAGGACGTCCAGGTGGACGTTGGGCGCGATCAGGGATGTCGACGACGGCTGCCCCTCGTCGAACCGCGGCGGGGTGGCCGTCATGCTGAAGACGCTGTAGAGCTCGCCGGCGAGCGCCACGCCGCCGATGCGGTCGCCGAGGTTCTGCCGGGAGGCGTCGTTGCCGTGGCCCGCGTGAAAGGGGTGGTCCGAGATCGCCGCAGGCGCGCTGAAGGAGGCGCCTTGATCGCTCGACGCGGTGTGGACGATCTCGGTCATGTCACCCGAGCTCTCGACATCCTGGTCGTAGTAGACGACGTGCGCCGTGCCGGTCGTTCGGTCGACGGCCACGAAGGGGAAGAACTGGGCCCGATCGCGCCCTGGATTGCTGTTGAGGAGGACGGCGGGGCCTGCGGTGCACTGCTCCGTGAAGGAGCGCAGCGCGATGTCCCCTGTCCCGCGGGCGCCGCTCCGCTGATAGACGACGTAGACCTGCCGCGTGGCCTGGTCGACGTCGATCGACGGGGCGCTCCTTCCTTGGTCGACGCCGAGGATCTGGTCTTCCGCGGGGTAGCTGGCCTCGTCGAGGAGGGTGAGCGGCTCCCAGGTGACGCCTCCGTCGATGGACCGGCGGCAACCGATGTTGCGCAGCGAGGTCCCCGGCTCGATGGCGCGAAAGACGGCGTAGACGACCGAGTCCCGGTCGGTCGCCCCGGGGAGGATGCGCGCGCTCGGCCCGTCGAGATCGCCGCCTGCAGGCGCCTGGGCGATCGTGGCCGCGGGCGACCAGGTCTGGCCGAGATCGTCGGAGTGGCTGTAGAGGACCCTCGGAGACGCTCCGCCGCGCTGAACCCAGGTGACGGAGAGGCGCCCGGTCGCCGCGTTGACGTCGATGGAGGCCTGCTCGGCGCTCTCCCCCGCGACGAACGCGGGAGCCACCTCGACCGGTGCGGACCACGAGGAGCCGGCCGTGCTGCCGGGGGTCGAGCCATGGATGCAGAGGCCCTGGAGGCCGTCGGTGGGCCGGACGTAGGTGGAGGAGCTGACGAACACGTCGCGGGTCGGATCGTGGACGACGCGGGGGGCGCCGAGCACCCGCCCGCCGGCGGCCGAGGGCAGCGCGCCCACGCCGTTCGGGCCGAGGACCTCGGCGAAGGATCTGCCGCCATCGGCGGAGCGCGCGACGCCGGACAGGCTGATCGGATCTGCGAGGGCGCCGCGCGGATCGGTGTAGGTCGCGACGAGGATGCTCGCGTCCGCGTTGGCGGCGATCGCGGCCTGGTGCTGGGCGCCGAGCGCATCGGGCGCGTGCACGGTGCGGTCGGCGCTCGCGACGGCCGCGAGCCGCGCCGAGCCGAGCGCATCTGGTTCGTCGCTGCCACAACCGGCGCCGGCGGTGAGGAGCCCCCCGCTGAGCAACCAAGCGACCGTGCGTCGCGCGCGCATAACACCTCCGAACCCAGATAGATGCCGCGAGCTCGCAGGACGTGCCGATTTCCCCGACATTGCGCGGCCTGGCCGGCGAACGGGCGCGATGTGCTGGGGTCGGTCTCGGTCTCGCACAATTCCAGCGCAAGCCCCGCGCCGCGCGAGGTATGCGCCCGGCGCGAAGGCGCGCGCCGACGCGCTTTCCCTTTCTTCCTCGCTGGCGAGCCGTGTGCCAGGAGCCGGTGCGTCGCGCGCGGAGCGTCCTGCGAGCGCTCTGGCGCCTGAACGCGCCTGGGCGGACGGCTCAGGCGCGGCGCCCTGGGCCGCCGCGGTCGTGGCCCGCCTGGAAGGCGGTCGGCTCGGGTGGACGGACGGGGAGGACGAGGTCCGCGAGACGGCGTGCCGCGGCGAAGGCCACCTCCGAATCTGCGGCGAGGCCCTCACCCGGGTTGGCGGTGGACCCCTCACCCAAGTTCGGTTCCTCACCCGTGGCGGTCCCCTCACCCAGGTTCGGTTCCTCACCCGTGGCGGTCCCCTCACCCAGGTTCGGTTCCTCACCCGGGTTGAATGGGGTCCCACCCGGGCCTCCAGGGGGGGCCCTACCCAGGCTGGAAGGAATTTTCCCGGAAGAAACCTCACCCAGGTTGGAGCGCCCGCTCAGTGCGAGCATCGCGATGCCATGAAGGCCCGCGAAGAGCACGTGGGTATCCTCCTCCGGCCGCCTGCTGCCATGATGGCGCAAGAGCTCGACGAATGAGCTCCAAAGAGGGCGCGCGAGCCGCAGGCGCCCCTGCTCGCGCAGGCGGGCGCGGTCGAAGCGGCGCTCGGCCATCAGCCAGTACAGGTCCGGATGGCACAGCGCGAACTCGACGTAACCGACGGCGAGCGACCGCGCGTCGGCGCCGCCGCGCGCCCGCGCGTCGAGGCGCTCGGCGAGCCGCCGCCACCCGAGGCCATCGACGCGGATGAGGAATCCGTCGAGCGAGCCGAAGTGGTGATACAGCACCATCGTCGTCTGGCCCAGGAACGCGGCGATCTTGCGGGCCGTCAGATCGTCGCGCGTCAACCGTCCCTCACAGAGCGCCGTGAACACGCGCTCCACCGGTTCATCGGCATTCATCACACCCATGCCCACCATCTTGCCACGTCCGCGCCTCGCCCGTTGACGCCATCAGGATAACTTTGTTATACTTGGTCATGGGATGGCTGCTTCGCAACGCAACGTCGGTCTCCTGTGCGCAGCGCGGGGGCCGCCGCTGGCTGGTAGGGTTGACGCTCGCGGGGGCGTGCACATCGCGACCGCCGGCGGCGGACGACGCGCCTGTAGCGCCGTACGCGGTGGCGGACGGGTGGCCGCGTGTCCCTGACGGGATGGTGTTCGGCCCGGCGCTTGACGTGGCGGTCGACGCGCGGGGGCGCGTGCTGGTGAGCCATGCGGCCGGGCGCACGTCAGGGAACGACGCGCCGATCAGCGAACCCACGATCTTGGTCTTCGATCCAGAGACGGGCGAGCTGCTCGACGCGTGGGGAGAGGGGCTGTTCTTCTATCCGCACGGGATCGAGGTGGATCGCAACGACTTCGTCTGGGTGACGGACTCCGAGCAGAACCGGGTGTTCAAGCTGACGGCGGAGGGGGATGTGGTCATGACCCTCGGCGAGGCGCCATGAAGGGCATCGGTGTGTGGATCCTCGTATTGCTCGCAGGCATCGGGTGCGCGGCGAGCCCGGAGCAGTTCGACCGGCCCACCAACGTGGCCTTCGGCCTGGACGGCGACGTCTATGTGGCGGACGGCTACAACCATGCGCGGATCGCGCGCTTCTCCAGGGACGGCGAGTTCGTCATGGAGTGGGGCGAGAAGGGCTTCGGGCGGGGACAACTCGACACGCCTCACGGCATCGTCACCGACGACGAGGGGCGCGTTTACGTGGCAGACCGGGAGAACGCGCGTGTTCAGGTCTTCAGCGCGAACGGCGACTATCTGGCGCAGTGGAAGAGCGCCGCGCTGGGGCGACCGTGGGCGATCGCCTTCGGACCCGATCGGCACGTCTACGTCGTAGACGGAGGCGATCAGGATCCGGAGCGGCCCCGGGGGCATGTGCTGCGGATGAGCCTCGACGGGAAGATTGTGGACCGGTGGAGCACATCGGGGGACGGTCCCGGGGAGATCGATTGGGGGCACGGGATCGCCGTGGGGCACGACGGCAGCGTCTACGTCACCAGCCTGAGGGGTCGCGGCGTGCAGAAATTCCGGAGGACGAAGTGAGGAGGCGGGCGTTCGGGCTCGGGCTCACGGTCACCGTGGTTGCGTTGGCGGGGGCGGCGCCGAGCTGGGCACAGACGACGGGGGACATTCCGGTGCGACCTGGCGGCCGCGGCCATATTGCGCTGTACGGTATCTTCACGGCCTCGCCGCAGGACCGGGCGCTGAATACGATTCATGTCGCGGCGCAGGTGGCGGCGGGCGTTCGCCTGAACAGCTGGCTGCTCGCAACCACGGACGTCACCTCGGCCTGGACTACGTTTCGGATCGAGAGCGAGGCGCGGCGCTCGGCGTTCCGGTTCGGGAATCCGTTCGTGACCGTGCAGGCGGCGCTGCTCGAGGAGCGAAACCGCTCGATCTATGCCGGGGTCGGGGTTGCACCGCCGGTGACGACGTTCCCTGGCACCATCCCGGAAAATACGGAGGTCGAATACAATTACGCCGTAGCTACGGCCGCGCGCGGGTTCGCGGATTACTGGATGTGGGCACCGAACGCGATCCCGATCGCGCTGTTGCTCCGCAGCCGGGCGGAGCTGTACATGCCGGTGATCGTTGGCGCTGAGCTGGATCCAGCCGTGCTCGTTTCCGTAAACGCCAATCCGTCTCGGCTGGCGGTCGTGGCCGCCGCTCACGCCGGCTTGCGGATGGGCCCGCTGACACCCGGAGTGCGGGTGCAGATGCTCGCACAGTCGGCGCCGCTCGCAGGGCGAGATTTCTCACAGTGGGCAGCAACCTTATATGCGAATGTGGAATTAGAGCCGGTGTTCGTACGCTCCCAGGTTGCGGTCAACCTGGATGCGCCGTCCGGGGTGACCGGGCAGCGAGGGGCAACAACGTGGGGGGTGTCGCTAGGAGGCGGGGTCCACCTGTAGAGCTGTTGAGCTCTTGTTTGGTTTTGTTGCCGACCCACGATGCATCGCCTCCGTGGCCTTCGAGCAATCGACGTCTACCGAGCTACGTTGCGCTCTGCCCTTTGCACTCTGCCCTGCCCCCCCGACCTGACCACTGGGTGGCGGAAGGTGGCGGAGTGGATGGCGGCCGCCACCGCTTCAATCACCAAAATCTTCAAAAATCGGCGGACTTCGAGTCCGGCACGGCGCTTGACATACCCGTCGGACATGAGCCAGCCTCGTGCGATCGTCCCCGGCGCTACGTATCTACTCACCCGCCGTGTACTGCGAAGGCACTTTCTCTTCCGCCCCGACTCCGCGATCACACGGCTCGTGATCTATACCCTGGCTGTCTCGGCCCACCGCTATGGTATCCTCATACACGCCCTCTGCGTAATGTCCACGCACATTCATATCGTTGTCACAGACACGCACGGCGAGCTCCCACGATTTCTACAGAGATTCCATCGGCTTATCGCTCTCGGGACCAAGATCTTGCGCGCGTGGGAAGGGCCGGTGTGGGACCATCGAGCAACCAGCGTGGTACGGCTAGCAACACGGGACGCTCTGGTGGAGAAGATCGCTTACACACTCGCAAATCCGGTCGCTGCTGGTCTCGTACGGCATGCGCATGAGTGGCCAGGAGCCAAGGTGCTCGTCGGCGACATCGGCCGCGGCGTGCTGCGGGCCCAAAGACCTGAAATATACTTCAATCCACGGAACCACGAATGGCCAACCGACGCAGCTCTTGCGATCACACTTCCGCCGTCAATCAACGACTGCGACGCTGACAAATTTCGCCACGAGATCACCGAGAGGATCGATCTGCACGAGAGACAGGCTCGCACTACCCTGCAACGACAAAGGCTTGGTTTCCTGGGGGCTGCGCGCGCGAGGAACATTTCTCCTTACAAGCGAGCAACGAGCATCGAGCCACTTCGAGATCTCAATCCAACATTCGCAGTCGGCCGCAGACAGGCAGACGCACAGAACGCCGCCATCGCTGCCGTTCACGCCTTTCGCATCGCATACCGACACTCGATCAATCAATGGCGCGCAGGTGTTCGCAGCGTAACTTTCCCTGCGGGAACGTGGTGGATGCGCGTGTTCCACGGTGTCACCGTTAACGCGGGCGAGCCAGCGGCCGCATAGATGCAGGACCAGCTCACATTGACCCCAGAGCATTTCAAAAGCCGAAACCTGGGATATCAGCTCGCCCGCCGCGCAACACTACCGACACCTGAATACGACAGGGCGTTATTGCAGGCAACGACAGGACCACACATTCGTTCTCCTCCAGGGCTTGACTCATGCACTATGTCGGGCGATTCGGCTGGCCGGCAGGCGCACCGGTTCGCCAGCTCGGTTCGCTCGATGATACCAGGTTCGGCGTGAACAGAGTCCGAGCGGTCGAAATGCCGGCGTGGAGTCGAGAGTCGACATTACCGTCGTGACTAGAGGCCATTCAGGACCGGGGCCGATCTGAAGTACCCGTCGTGTAACGCCCCCTCCTACGACGTCCACGCGATACGCTCCCAGCACGGTGTGGTCGCGCCCCCGGCCGCAGCACGGCAGGGTGGCACCTGCGCGGCGCGAACCACGGTCAGGTCGCGCGCGAAAACAACGGCGGGTCGAATCGCTCCGCCCATGCTAGACCGCGCTGCGCCGATGCCCCCCGAGCGCTCCCGCACCTCCACCTCGAGCTCCCCGCTCAGCGCCACGATCGCCGAGCTCTCAGGCCACGTCGACGACAGTGCTTCGAACGATACCGCTACCAGCGGCCCGCCCGCCTCCACGCCGGCCGACTTCGAGCCGCTCCCGTCGTTCGACATCCCGGCAGACCGCGCGGTCATCACGCCCCGTGAGCTCGCCGCAGAGCTCGCCGCGGCGCCACCTGGCACCCGTCATGTCACAGGTTCGGCCGGTTCGGCCGGCGCCCTCGTCATCCGTCGCCTCGTCGCGGCCGCCGCCGGGCGCCGGATCATCGCCCTGACTCCCGACGTCGACAGCGCCCGCGCTCTGGCGGCCGACGCGTCGTTCCTGCTGGTCGATCGGGACGCCGACGACGCCGAGGCCGCCGGCTCGACCACGTTCGGCCGCGTCCTGCTCTACCTGCCGAACGAGGCCAGCCCTTACGCGGATGTCAACCCGGACCGCCGGGGCGCCCAGACACGCCTCGCCACGCTCTTCCACCTCGGCATGGACCTTCCCTGGTCGGTCCTCGTCTGCCCCATCACCGCGCTCGCCCGCAAGGTCGTACCCAGGGACGAGATCACCGAACACGCCGAGCTCGTCATCGCCGAGCAGGAGATGGATCGCGACGCGCTCTCCGCCCGCCTCGGTGCATCCGGCTACGTCCGCAGCCCCCTGGTAGAAGATCCCGGGACATTCGCCGTCCGCGGCGCCCTCCTCGATATCTGGGCGCCCTCCGCCGAGCTGCCGGTGCGCATCGACTTTTACGGAGACATCGTCGCATCGATCAAGACCTTCAACCCCGACGACCAGCGCACGGTCGCCGACGTGAAGGAGGTCTGGATCCCGCCGGCGCGCGAGGCGATCCTCACGCCTGCAAATGTCGAGCGAGCCCGCCAGCGGGTGCGCGCCGCGTGTGACGTCATCGACTTCCCCTCGACCAAGGCGCGCGCCTTGGTCGACGACGTCGCGAGCGGTCGCGCCTTCTTCGGGGCCGAAGGCTACTTGCCTGCCTTCATCGACCTCGTCTCCTTCACGTCGTACCTGCCCGACGACGCGCTCATCGTCCTTGAGGACCCATCCTCCGTCACCGCCGCCGTGCGCGACGAGCTCGGTCGCGCCGCGGCCGATCGGAGCCACAAGGACCGTGAGCCGCACTTCCCGCTGGCCGCCTTCTACGAGGACGAGGTGCACATTGCCTCGTGGCTCGGCGCCCGTACGGTGCTTGCCCTGCACCGCACCGGGGTTGAGGGTGCTGCGGAAAATCGGAACTCGCTGGAGCGCTTCGAGGTCGTCCCTGAGGACGTTCCATCGCTTGCGACGCGCGATCAGTCGGACCTCGAGCGCGCCATCAAGATCGCCCGTGCTTCACGCGGCAAGCACGGCGCCCTCGACCCGCTCGTTCGTCGCGTGGTCGCATGGCAGGAAGCGGGCCTACGAGTGCTCATCGCCGCACGCGCGCAGACCCAGGTTGAGCGCCTCGTCGCCCTGCTCCGCCATCGCGACGTGCGGGTGAAGGCCAACCTCGGTCCGTTCGACCCCGCGTTCTTTGATGGCAGCAGCTCCGCGTCTCCGCGCGAAACGGCCCTCGTCGTAACGGGCTCTCTTGCGCGCGGCGTCATCGCTCCTGCCGAGGGGCTCGCGCTGGTCACGGAGGAGGAAATCTTCGGTGCCCGCGCTCACCGCCGCGCCGCACGCGCCGCTTCCTCCTCCACGAAGCCGTCGCAGGCCTTCCTCGAGGACCTCCGCAATCTGGGCGTCGGGGACTACGTCGTCCACGTAGAGCACGGCATCGGGCGGTACCTTGGCCTCGTCCACAAGCAGGTCGGCTCAACCACGGTCGATCTCATCGCCGTCGAGTACGCCGGGGGCGACAAGCTCTACCTCCCGGTCTACCGCCTGAACCAGATCCAGAAATTCAGCGGCGGCGAGGGCGCTCCCAAGCTCGACCGGCTCGGCGGGCAGACATTCGCCAAGACGAAGGCGCGGGTCGAGAAGAGCGTCCGCAAGATGGCCGACGAGCTCCTCCGCCTCTACGCCGAGCGCCGCGCCGCTACGGCGGAGCCCGTTCCGCCGCCAGACGACGATTACCGTGCCTTCGAGGCGACCTTCCCCTTCGACGAGACGCCCGACCAGGCCCGGGCGATCACCGAGGTTGCGGCCGACCTCGAGTCCGGCCGCCCGATGGACCGCCTCGTCTGCGGCGATGTCGGGTTCGGAAAGACCGAGGTTGCCATCCGCGCCGCCTTCCGCGCCGCCAACGCCGGCAGGCAGGTCGCCGTCCTCTGCCCAACCACGGTGCTCGCGCAGCAGCATTACCTCAGCTTCCGATCGCGGATGGCTTCCTACCCCATCGAGGTCCGCGCCATGTCCCGCTTCCAGACCAAGCAGGAGCAGGACGACGTCTCCCGCGGCCTCCGCGACGGCAGCGTCGACGTCGTGATCGGCACCCACCGCCTCCTCTCCAAGGACGTCCACTTCAAGCGGCTCGGCCTGCTCGTCGTCGACGAGGAGCAGCGCTTCGGCGTCACTCACAAGGAGCGCATCAAGGCCCTCAAGACCAACGTCGACGTCCTCACGCTCTCGGCCACCCCCATTCCCCGCACCCTCCAGATGGCGGTCTCCGGCCTCCGCGACATGTCGATCATCACGACCCCCCCGATCGATCGCCGCGCCATCCGCACCGTGGTGACCCGCCACGACGAGGCCGTCCTCCGCGAGGCCGTCCTCCGCGAGCTCGGCCGCGGCGGCCAGGTGTTCTACGTCTACAACCGCGTCGAGGGCCTCTACGAGCGCGCCGCCCGCCTCGCCGAGCTCGTCCCGAGCGCCCGCATCTGCGTCGCCCACGGCCAGATGAGCGAGCAGAACCTCGAGCAGTCGATGCTCGACTTCGTCGAGGGGCGCTACGACGTCCTCTGCGCCACCGCCATCATCGAGAGCGGCCTCGACATCCCCCGCGCCAACACCATCCTCATCGACCGCGCTGACATGTTCGGCCTCTCGCAGCTCTACCAGCTGCGCGGCCGCGTCGGCCGCTCCAAGGAGCGCGCCTATTGCTACCTCATCGTCCCGCCCCCGAACGCCATGACCGACGAGGCCCGCGCCCGCATCGAGGCCCTCGAGCGCCACACCGAGCTCGGCTCCGGCTTCCAGATCGCCTCGCTCGACCTGGAGCTGCGCGGCTCCGGCGACCTCCTCGGCGCCGAGCAGAGCGGCACCGTCGCCCAGGTTGGCTTCGAGCTCTTCTGCCAGATGCTCGACGAGGCCGTCCACGAGCTGCGCGGCGAGCCCGTGGTTCACGACGTCGACACCGAGCTCTCCTTCGACGCCGACGCGCTTCTGCCAGAAGAGTACATTTCCGACGTCGGCGTACGTCTTTCCCTCTACAAGCGGCTCGCCGGTGCCGCCTCGACCGACGACGTGCAGGACCTCGCGGTCGAGATGGAGGATCGCTTCGGCCCGCCTCCGCTCGAGGCGCGCCGGTTCGTGCACCTCATGCGACTCAAGACCGAGCTGCGCCGGCTGAAGGCGCTCGCATGCGAGGCGAGCGCCAAGGGGGTCACGCTGCACTTGCGCGAGGACACCCCGCTCGATCATGCGAAGGTGCTCAAGCTGGTCCAGCCGAAGAGCTCACCTTACCGACTCTCGCCCGACATGCGGCTCACCCGCCGAGCCAAGGAGGGAGAAGCCTTCACGAGCGGCCTGGAGGCGACCGACAAGCTCCTCAGCGAGCTCGCCGGCTGCCTCAAGGAGGGCGGTGATCTCGCCTAGCGTGAGTGCCCACGACGTCGTCGTGCCGCGCTGAGGCGCTCGGGCGAGGCGACGCGGCGCTCCGGCGGTGATAACCTCCCTTGAGCGGAGGGACGGATGATCGATCGCCCGGATCGCGAGCAGCTCGCGGCGCTCCAGCGGAGCCTCATGACCTGCTGGTACAGCCCCTTCCAGCTGGCCCGCTCCGCGCTCGACATGACCGTCTCCCGCCTGATGGGCGCGCGCGACGATTTCCGCCTCCTCGAGGCGATCGCGGGGCCGCAACCGCCCTTCGACTATGCCGTCCGAAACGGCGTCATGCGCGACGAGCTCTGGATCGATTACGTGGCGGACACGGGCGATGGCTTCAACCCCACCTACGCGATCGCCAGCCTCCTCGCGCGGCCGGTCCTCTCGCTCGGCGGCCGGGAGACGAGGCGCGGAGAGGTGCTCATCATGGGCGGCGACCAGGTGTACCCCTCGGCCACGCGTCAGGCGTACTGGACGCGGCTCGTCGAGCCCTACGCGGCCGCGCTCCCGAAGGCCGATGTGACGGAGGCGCCGCACCTGTTCGCCATCCCAGGCAACCACGACTGGTACGACGGGCTGATGAGCTTCATGCGCCTCTTCGGCCAGAAGCGCACGCTCGGCGCCTGGAAGACGTTCCAGTCCCGGAGCTACTTCGCGCTGAAGCTGCCCCACGGCTTCTGGCTGCTCGGCGTCGACATCCAGCTCGAGTCCGACATCGACCAGCCGCAGATCGAGTATTTCTGCAAGCTGGCGACGCACGACATGCGCGACGGCGACCGCGTGATCCTCTGCACCGCCGAGCCCGACTGGGTGAAAGGCGCCATCTACAACCCAGAGCTCCAGAGCAACCTCGCCTTCTTCGAGAAGCAGCTCGCCGACGCGCGGCCCGGGGTCGAGATCGTCGCGCGCATCGCCGGAGATCTGCACCACTACCGCCGCCACGAGTCCGCGGATGGCCGGCAGAACGTCATCGCCGGCGGCGGCGGCGCGTTCCTGCACCCGACCCACGGCGAGCCGGTCACCGTCGTCCGCTCCGGCGCGGGCACCGACCAGCGCCCCTATATGTTGCGTGCCTCGTTTCCGTCAGAGTCGGAGTCGCGCCGGCTCGCCTGGCGCAACCTCTCGTTCGCTCGGCACAACCTCGGCTTCTGGCCTGCCGCCGCCTTCGTCTACATGCTCTCCTCCCTGACGCTGCCCCGTCCCGGGCCGGGGGCCGTGGGGTGGGTCCTCGTCGTCGTGCTCGTGTTCATCGTCTTCACGGACACCTACAAGACCTGGTATCGCCGGTTCGCGGGCTCGCTCCACGCGCTCGCGCACCTCGCGGCGGCGCTGGGGCTCGCGCACCTCGGCGGCGCGCTGCTCGGTGTCGACGTCCAGGACCGCCCGTCCATGTGGAGCCTCCTCGGCGTGACGCTCTTCGTCGGCGCCACCGGCGCCGTGGTCGGGTCGACGATCATGGGCCTCTACCTCCTGATCTCGCTCAACGTCGCGCGGCGCCACGGCAACGAAGCGTTCTCGGCGCTCCGGATCCAGGACTACAAGAACTTCTTGCGGATTCACGTCCACCGCGAGGGGCTCACCCTCTACCCGGTCGGGCTGAGGAAGGTGCCACGCGCGTGGAAGGTGGCCGATGATCGCAAGCCCGGCGAGCCGCGCTTCATCCCCGCCCGCGGCGCGCTGGCGCCGGAGCTCATCGAGGAGCCCGTCACCATCCCGATCGCGCGGCAGCGCCGGACCGTCCAGCTCACGGTCGACGCAGCGGGCGCCGGGCTCCACGAGTGCCCTGCGGGCGAGCGGCGGAGTCGCCCCCCCGCAACGGGCGTCGCGGCGGGAGCTGGCGCGCCCGAGCCCTAGAGGCACATCGGAGCCTGGGCGATCGTCCCTTCTGCATGAGGCAGTTCGCCTCAGCCGGGACATTCTGCCTTTGCGCTGGCAGGCACAGCCGCATCCGGGTCGTCGATTGTAGACGCGGTCGACCGCAGAAGGACCCCCTGCGTGCGGAGCTCGCCGCGAGCTCCTGCGCGCGCGAGCGTGAGGCCAGAGGACGCAGCGAGATTTGCTCGCGCGAACCGGCTGCGCTCAGGGCAACGCAGCGGCGTTGGGCAGCCTCGGCGGAGCGACCTTGGGACAG
The DNA here is from genome assembly GCF_051521375.1 of Sorangium sp. So ce693. Lineage (NCBI taxonomy): Bacteria > Pseudomonadati > Myxococcota > Polyangiales > Polyangiaceae > Sorangium > Sorangium sp. So ce693. The sequence goes on along the minus strand of NZ_CP150347.1, from coordinate 3,918,252 downwards.
ATATCGCGCAGCTCACCGGGGGGTGAGAGCGGATCGGGGCCTTCCCTGGGGCAGGAGCGCGGGCCATTCGCGATGGCGTCCTGCCCACGGTCGTCCGGGGTCCATTCGCGGTTGATGCTGGGCGCGTTCGCGAGCCCCTCGGCGCAGGCCGCGGAGGCGACGAGAAGCAGCGCGAGCGCGGCGCGCATCGAGCAGCCAAGAGAGCATTTCATAGGCACGTCCCATCTCCCCGCGGCGCCTGCGCTGGCGGCGCCAGTCCACGAAAGCTGTAGGGTTTCCCGTCTCCCAACTCCCATCTTCCATCTTCCATCTTCCAAACGCTTTCACGGTCCGTGCCAGGTCGAGGTTGCCGGGCCGATCGGGATGCCGGGCCGCCCGACGCGGCCGCCAGCGGCCGCGCGAGCGCCGACCGAGCCGAGCGCGCCGACGGCGACCACAAGTTCCGGCGACGACGTGCGCATGGCTTGCGCCCCCACGCAAATGCCCCAGGTGGTGGGCGGGGGGGGTCCGAGCGGAGCGCGATCCCGGAAGGAGTGTCCATCATGGCGAGAGACGTCTTCGAGGTGTTCAACGACCTCATCCAGCTCGATCGCGACGCGATCGCCGCTTATGACCACGCCATCGAGGCGTGCGAGCACGCTCATACCAAGGAGAGGCTCGCGAGCTTCAGGGACGATCACGCGCGCCACGTGGTGGATCTGACCGCGCATGTGACGTCGCTCGGCGGCGTCGCGGCACAGACCCGCGACCTCAAGGGCAAGCTCATCGAAGGGTTCACGGCGATCACGAGCCAGGGAGACCAGAGCGCGCTCCTCGCCATGCGCGGCAACGAGGAGCTCACAAACCGGCAGTACCAAGCCGCGCTGGACGAGTCGCTCACGACCGAGGCGCGCGCGATCATCGAGCGCAACTACGCCGATGAGCAGCGGCACCTCGCGTGGATCAAGGACGCGCTGTCAAGGAAGGTCTGGGAACGAGCCGCCTAGTGGGCGGTCGGCCCGCGGCGGTGGTGAGTACGATCGGAAGCAGATTCTACGGTTGGGGGTAATATGAAATCGAATCGGTCCATCCAACTTGCGCTCGCCATGGGAGCGCTCGCGGTCGTGCCGGCGCTCGCAGCTGCTCAGACGGGCGGCACGAGCACGCCGCAGCAACGCGAATCGGGCACGCCGGGAGCAGCGCAGGGCGGTGCGCAGCATCAGGGCGACAAGCCCAGCCCGAGCGGCGCACAGCGCGGGCAGCAGCAGCAGGGGCAGGGTCAGAAGAAACAGGCGATAAAGCTCCAGGAGCAGATCTCGTTCCCGGTCGAGGAAGGGTGCACCTACACGGCCTCCGTGAACGGTCGGATCGATCCCGTCGCCGCAGGCAAGTCGCAGCAGCCGTCGGGCGGCCAGACCGGCGGCGGCAACCTGGGACGGGGCGGCGCGGGAGAGCAGGGCCATACCGACGGCAGCCAGGCCCAGGCTCATGCCGGCGGCGCTCAAGGCGGCAGCCAGCACAACGCAGGCGCACAGGCCGGCAGGGCTGAAGGGAGCGGCCAGGCGGGGCCAGGTGCTGACTATCGCGAGGGTCAGGAGAAGGTGAAGCCCAACCTCACCGTAGCCGCCAGCGTCAGCTGCCCGAACGCGGTCGATCTCAAGGTTTCGGACACGCTGAAGACGGACAAGGCCGTCAGCCGCTCGGAGCTCGAGGAGATGATCTCGCGTCGAACGAGCATCGCGACCGAGAAGGGCGGCCGCTTCTGCATGTACGTGCCGCAGTTCGAGCTGACGCGCGAGAAGCTGAGCGGAAAGGGCATCGCCCAGCTCTGCCGCGTGCCCGCGGCGGCCGAGAAGGGCGGAACGCCGTAAACGCCGGAGGGGGGAGAGGGCGATCCTGAGGGTGTACGCCCTCAGGATCGCCCGGCGAACTCACCGCTGCGCCCGGGGGCGCGCCGGCTCAGGGGACCGGCGTGGGCAGCGGGCAGGTGTTCAGCCTGCCGATGACGAAGGGCCGCGCCGGGACAGTCGTGCTCGTGATCGGGAAATAATTGCCGGCCGAAACCGAGGTGACGCTCCAGGTGTGGCCCACGGGGACTCCCGAGGTATTGGTATAGATGCGCAGGTAGCCCGTCCCCGGACCTGCAACGAAGTCGCTGCACGTGCTCGTCCACCGGCTGTCACGCCAGGTGGTGCTGCATCCGTGGACCGAGCTGGTGGAGTCGGCGATCGGCAGCGCCCACTGGATCGTGCCCGCGTAGATCGGGTTGAGAGCCGTCGCGAGCTGCTGCGCCGGGCCCGTGACGATCACGGTGTGCCCGCCGTATGCGGTCTGTACGCCGCCTGCCACCGTCTTGTTGATGACGAGCACGTCACCCGCAGCGACGCTGGTGATGTTCGAGATCAGCGAGACGATGGCCCCGGGCTTGGTGAACTCGGTATAGTATTTCTCCGAGCTCGGGCTCGTCGAACCCCAGTAGTAGGACATATTGGCCGCGTCGTTCACCGCGTCCACGATCGGGTCCGGGTCGGACCAGAACTCCTCTTTCTGAACGCTCGTGAGGAAGACAGCCCCGGTCGCCGATGGCGTACCGGCCGTGATAAAGTCGAGTGCTCCGCTGGACAGCAGGGAGCACGCATCGGCCGGGGCAGCGCCGAGCGCGACGAAAGAAGCAGCAGCAGATACCATCAGGAAGCGAGCCGCATTGCTGAGCATGAAGTACCTCGGTTGACGGTTACCACGTTGCAGTTCCGCAGGCCGAGCAGATTCGGTTGAGGAGGTCGATCGTGTACAGCCAGAGAATCGCACCTGGTCGCGTCGAGCCTAGCATCCAGTGTTTACTTCCAACACACGGCATTCGTCAACACACTTCGATCACATTCACCATCCATTCAATCATTTTTCTGTGCTCATGTAGGACACGAGAGGTCTTCAGACGGCACTGCCGGATACTGTCCACCGCATGATGGTGACCTGGAGTCATCGAAATCAGTCATCGCGCGCATCGCGGGCATCGCACGCATCGCGCGCATCGCGCGGCTGACGCTGCGCGCCAGCGTCCGCGGAGGGCGACGTCGTGACACATCGCCCTGGAAACTGGCCTCGGCGGAATCCAGCAACACGCCAATTACCGAGCGCTGGGGCTCGATGGGGCCGCAATGGCGACCGCAGAAGGGGAATGTCGCCGACCGGGTGAGACGACGCATGCTGTAAACGCCGCGAGGCGGCTCGATACAAGCCGCCTCGCCCTTCGCGCCCGTCCGGACGGACCGCCTCAGTACGGCATATCATCCAGCGCAGGCGCCTCCGGGGGCCGCCCTCGCGCGCCGTTCTTCCCGAGCCGCGCCGTGGTCGGCACGCCCGTCCCGGGCTGCGTCGGCTCGCCGTCGTCATCCGGACCCGGCGCGGGCTCCGCCATGAGGCCCCGCCGCCCCGCGAAGCGGAGATCCCGCGCGATCACCTCGGTGCGGTAGCGCTTGATCCCGTCCTTCTCGTAGCTCGACGTGCGCAGCCCGCCCTCGATCAGCACGCCGTCCCCCTTCGTCAGCACCTTGGCCAGCGCCTCGGCGCGCGGCCCCCAGAACACGATGCTGTGCCACTCGGTGCGTTCCTTGGGCTCCTTGTTCCTGTCCACGAACGACTCGTTTGTCGCCATGCGCATGTGGAGCACCGGGGTGCCGTTGCCCGTGTAGCGCAGCTCCGGATCCGCGCCGAGATTGCCCATGAGGATCACCTTGTTCAGTCCTTCGTTCATGACATGCTCCAGTTCGCTTCTGTGTTGTCGTCTGCCGTCGTTCTCTTGTCCGTGTCGTCTCTGTCGTCGCTCACCATCCGCCGGCGTCCACCGCCCTGCGCCGCTCGCGAGGCGCTGCGCCGCTGCGCAGCGCGTGCCGCCGCGCCGACGGCGGCGAGCCGCCGGGCGCGCCGGCCGCCCCGAGATCAGGAATCCATCGCCGCGCTGCCGTTGCTACCGTTGGCGCGCGCCGGCGCCGCCGCATCGACGGCGGCGCGGAGCGACGTGGCGAGCGTCGGCTTGCCCAGCAGCGCCTCGCGGGCGCGCTCCCTCCCCTGCCCGATGTGCTCGCCCGCGAACGACAGGTGCGCGCCGCTCTTCTCGACGACCCCGATCTGGCAGGCGAAGTCGATGAGATCCGCCGCGCCGTCGATGCCCGCTCCCCACCGGATGTCGAACTCGGCTTCTCGGAACGGAGGAGCCATCTTGTTCTTGACCACCTTGACGCGCGTCCTGCTGCCAATGGCCTCGTCGCTCACCTTCACCGGCCCCACCCGGCGCACGTCGAGCCGCACGCTCGCGTAGAACTTGAGCGCATTGCCGCCGGTCGTCACCTCGGGATTGCCGAACACGACGCCGATCTTCTGCCGGAGCTGGTTGATGAAGATGAGCGTGGTGTCGGTGCGGTGGCATATGCCCGTGAGCTTCCGCAGCGCCTGGCTCATCAGCCGCGCCTGGAGGCCCATGTGCGAATCGCCCATGTCCCCCTCGATCTCGGCCTTGGGCGTGAGCGCAGCCACCGAGTCGACGACGATCACGTCGACGGCGCTCGAGCGCGCGAGCATCTCGACGATCTCGAGCGCCTGCTCGCCGTTGTCCGGCTGCGAGACGAGCAGCCTGTCGATGTCGACGCCGACCGTGCGCGCGTACGTGACGTCGAACGCGTGCTCGGCGTCGATGAACGCGGCCACGCCGCCAGCGCGCTGAGCCTCCCGCATCGCGTGCAGCGTGAGCGTGGTCTTCCCCGACGACTCCGGGCCATAGATCTCCACGATGCGCCCGCGCGGGTACCCCCCGATCCCCAGCGCCGCATCGAGCGACAGCGATCCGGTCCGGATCAGGCCGATGTCCCGGGTCTCGTTCTCGCCGTTCAATGACATGATCGCTCCCTTCCCGAACTGCTTCTCGATGGTGCCGACGACGGTCTTCACGGTGCGGAGCTTCTCAGCGATCTCGGTCATCATCTCGGTCTCTCCTTTTCGACGTGCGTTCGTTGCTTGTTGCTTGTTGCTTGTTGCGTGTTGCTGTTGCGTGTCGAGCGTGCGCGCCCCCGAGCGCGCGGACAGACGATCCAGCGCGGCCGTCGGGGCGGCCGCGATCGCGCCGGCATCGCTGCGGGCGCGGTGGTCCTTGGCGCCGGTGCGAGCTCAGGCGCCCGCGGCGGTGGTGGCGGGCGCCGGCCCGGAGGCGGCCTCGCGGTCGAACAGCCGCGCGCCGATCGCCTCGGCCACGTGCGCTGCCCGCACCGCAGAGCTCCTGTCCATGTCGGCGAGCGTCCGGGCGACCCGCAGCACCTTGGTGTACGCCCGCGCCGAGAGGCCGAGCCGCTCCACGGCCGACGCGAGCACGCGCGCGCCGGTGGCGTCCGGCATCGCGACGCGCGCGAGATCGCGCGGGCCGAGCTCGGCGTTGTGCGTCGCCGCGACCTCCCCCGCCTCGAAGCGCGCGCGCTGCGCGGCGCGGGCCTCGACCACCCGCGCCCGCACCGCCGCGGAGCTCTCGGGCGCCTCGAGCGACGACCGGCCGTCGACGAGCGGCGCGCACAGGTGAGCGACATCGACGGGCGGCAAGGAGATGTGAAGATCGATGCGATCGAGCAGCGGCCCGCTCAGCCGCGCACGGTAGGCGCGGACGCGATCGAGGGAGCAGGCGCAGCGATTGCCGCGGTCGCCATGGAAGCCGCACGGACAGGGGTTGATGGCGGCCACCAGGATCGGGCGCGCCGGGAACACGACGCGGGCGCGGGCACGGCAGAGGGCGACCGTGCCCTCTTCGAGCGGCTCGCGGAGCGCCTCGAGGACGCCGCGGCGGAACTCGAGCAGCTCGTCGAGGAACAGGCACCCATGGTGGGCCAGGGAGACCTCGCCGGGGCGGATGGGATCCCCGCCGCCGACGAGGCCCGCGGCGCTCACGGTATGATGCGGGGCGCGGAACGGGCGAATCGCGACGAGGCCCCTGTCCGGGGAGAGCAGCCCGGCGACGGAGTGGATCGCGGTGATATCGAGCGCTTCGTCGTAGGACATCGGCGGCAGAACCGTCGGCAGGCGCCGAGCAAGCATGGTCTTTCCGCTGCCAGGCGGACCCATCATGATCAGGTTATGTCCCCCGGAAGCGGCGATCTCGAGGGCGCGGCGCGCCCCGTGCTGGCCGCGGACCTCGGCGAGATCCGCCGCTGCAGGGCCCGGCTCTGCGTCGATGGCGGCCATGGTCCCTGCGCCCGGAAGTGGCCTGTTGCCGCGGAGGTGCGCGACGACCTGGCCGAGGTGCTCCGCGATGAGGACGTCGATGCCAGCCACGCTCGCCGCCTCGCGCGCGTTGCCCTGGGGAACGATCGCGCGCGCGACCCCCTGCGCCGCCGCGCCGCGCAGCGCGGGCAGGACGCCGCGCACGGGGCGCACCGCGCCGCTCAACGAGAGCTCGCCGAGCAGGCCAATCCGGTCGAGCCCCTCGGCGGGCACCTTGCCGAGCGCCGCGAGCGCGGCGATCGCGATGGCGAGGTCGTACGCGCCGCCGCTCTTCTTGAGGTCTGCCGGGGCGAGGTTCACGGTGATCACGTATTCGTCGAGCTCGATGCCCAGTTGCTGGAGCGCGGCACGGACGCGCACGCGGCTCTCTCGGACGCTCGCCTCGGCGAGGCCCACCATCTGGAAGAACGACGGACCGCGGCCCGAGTCGACCTCCACCCGGATGGGGTGCGCGTCGAGCCCGAGCAGAGAGAACGTGAGCGCCGTGGCCTGCATGCCAGAGCCCTTTCGCGAAAGGCGTGCCAGGCGGAGAGGGCGGTGAACTCAGGGAAATTCGCCGCGGGAGGGGTGGCGGACACGGCGGAGGAGGTGGCGGCCGCCATGGTGAGTCGCCGGAATCGAGGCGCTCGCTGACGCAAGCGGAGGAGCTGGCCGCTCGCGGTCAGCGTGCTTGTCCATCAGGAGAAGGCGATGGGCGAGGTCCTCGTGATCACGGCCAGCCGCCGTGTGGCCTCCTGGGCGAAGCGGGTCGCGCACCTTCAGGGCGCGCTCGGCACGCGCTTCGAGCTGACGCCGCCGCCGGACCGCGGGCCGCGGGCACAGAAGCCGGCAAGGCCCCAGAAACCAGGGCGCTCGCCGTAGCAGCGCACGGCCTTCTCCTTCGCCCTCTCGCCAGCAGAAGCACCGGCGGTGCCCCACGCAGCGAGGAGTTTCATCGGCGCGACGGGTCCACAACGAGGAACGCGCCCGGCCAGGGCGAGCCCCGCCCCGCCGCAGCTACTCGGGCGCGCGATACCTCGCCACGACGATCGTGATGTCGTCGTCCGGGCTCGGACACCACCCCTCGACCTCCTCGAGGATCCGGTCGCGGATCACGCCGACAGGCTCGGTCTGGACAGCCTCGATGACGGCGCAGAGCCGCTCCAGCCCGAACTGCTCGTGATGGGCGTTCCGCGCCTCGGTCACGCCATCGCTGTAGAGCACGAGAACGTCCCCGTCCCCAAGGTAGAGCTCCGCATCCCGCGTCAATGCGCCGATCTCGGGCAGCGCGCCGATCCAGACGCCTGAGCTCGGAATGCACGCGCAGCGCCGCGTCCGCGCCGAGCACACGATCAGGTCGTCGTGCGCGCCCGCGAACGTCACGCGCCCGTTGCGCTCGTACCGGAGCAAGAGGAGCGTCGCGTGCTCGTCGCGCTCCAGACGATCGCGGACGTTCTTGAAAATTGCCTTGTTGAGCGCCGTGACGACCTTCGCCGGGCTCGCGGCCGGATCGTTGCACGTCAGCGCCGATACCATGCTCTGGATCATCAGCATGATGAGGCCCGCCGCGAGCCCGTGCCCCGCGACGTCGCCGATCCCCAGCCACCCGCCCCCGTTCGCCGGGATCACATCGTAGTAATCGCCGCCGACCTCGGCCGCCGGCTTCATGACCGCGCAGAGGTCGAGCCCCTCGATCGAGAGCTGCTTCGGCACCAGCGTCGTCTGGATGCGCGCCGCGACCTGGCTCTCCTGGCGGACCCGCTCCTGCTCCAGCCGCTCGCGCAGCTCCACCTCCCGGACGACCTGCCGGTGCAGCGCCGCCGCCTTGACGGCGGAGCCGAGCTGGAGGCGCAGCACCTCGTACATCATCCCGCTGGCGCGGTGGTCGAGCACCGCGACGCCGAACCGCTCCTCGTCGCCGAACGCAACCGGAAGCACGATCCTGCTGATGCGCTCGTCGGCGTCCAGGAAGCCCGGAGGCGCGAGGCGGTGCGCCGGGAAGCTCACGGCCGGCACCTCCACCTCGTGGCCGTCCTCCATCACGAACAGCGGCTTCATGGTGGCGTGCTGAGCGTCGTCGTACAGCGACACGGCGACGTCCGAGAACCGCATCCTCGGCAGCTCCGACGCCAGCAACCCCTTGAGCACGGGCAGGCTCAAGCACGCGGAGAAGCCCCGCGCGCCGTAGGTGACATCGATCGCGGCGAGCTCGACGTTCAGCCGCTGCTCCCCCTCGACGTGCACGCACTCGCTCCCGATCAGGATGCGCGCGGCGTGCCAGAGCTGCTCCAGCGCCGCGTCGCCGCCCACGGACGGCCCCTGTACCCGCGAGCGCAAGAGCGATATCACCGCCTGGAACTCCTCGAGGAGCACGCCCTCGCGCCTCGCCCCGTCGAGGAGCGCCTGGAGCGCGCGCAGGAAGCGCCCCTCGTCGCCCGCGAGCTCCGCCTCCATCGCGGCGAGCAGGTCGCCCGCCCAGCCGTCGAGGGCGCCCCTCGGGATCGCCACGCTGCTGGCGAGCGCGCGCTCCAGCGACGCCCGCTGATCCGCGATGGGGCGCGGAAAGCCGCGCGCCGAGGGGACCGGCTGAAGGAATGTGTCGCCCGCGCGGTACCCGCAGCCGCAGGACTCGCGCTGCGTGAGCTCGACCCGCGCGAGCTGCAGCGCCTCGACAGCCTCGCCGTCGATCATGCGGAGGACCGTGCTCACGGCCATCCCCCCGAGCCGCTCGATCGGCTGGCGTACCGTCGTCAACGACGGCTTCGTGAAGCGCGCGATGCCGACGTCATCGAACCCGCACACGAGGACGTCTTCCGGGATGCGGCGTCCCTCGGCCTTGAGGACCTCGATCGCCGCGAGCGCCATCCTGTCGTTGGCCGCCACCACGGCGTCGAACGCCACCCCGCGAGCCAGGAGCTCGCGCATCGCCGCGCGCCCCGTCGGGATCGTGAACCCACCGAACACGAGGAGGCGCTCGTCGCAAGGGAGCGCCCGCGCCGCGAGCGCCCTCCGGTACCCGCAGGCGCGCAGCGCGGCCTCCTCGCTGCTGCTCGGGCCGCCGATGTACGCGATGCGCCGGCACCCGTGCTCGTCCGCCATGTGCCCGACCGAGATCTCGCTCCCGAGGGCGTTGTCGACCATCAGGCTCGGCACATCGTCGATCGCGGTCCCGATGCTGCACACCGGCAGCGGCGCGAAGGACCGGCAGAACGATCGCATGACCTCCATGCCGCCGTAAGGGGAGAGCGTCGATGAGGCGACGATGACGCCGTCGGCGGTCTCAGGGCCGATGAGGTGATAGAAGGTGCCCCGGTCCGCCACCTCCGGCCGGCGAGCCATGGCCGGGTCGCTGAACGCCGTCAGCAGGTTGACGTCGTGCGCCGCGGCGCCGCGCTCGATCCCGGCGCGCAGCTCGGACTGGTAGTCGCCAACGACATTGTCGATCAGAAATGCGAGCGTCCGACGCTTCCTCGTCATGGCCTCGGGCTCTCGATCATGCGTCCGCGATCGAGACCAGCTCCGGGCACATGCGATCCAGGGGCTTCAGGCTCCGACGCTGCCATGTCCGCTTCGCGTCCGTGACGAACCGTATCCTGCATCTGAGACCATGGCTCATCAGGCCGCAGATGAAGCCGACGAACGCCTTGAGGCAGCTCGAGCTCATGAAGCACAGGCCGCGCACGTCGAACTCGACGGTGCTCACCGAGAGGCGCATCACCTCGCCCTCCAGCGCCTTGACGTACCTGCTGAGCGGCGAGGATGCCGCCATGTCGCCCGTGCCGGTGAGCTTGACGCTGAGGGTGTCGTCCCTCAAGGCCGGCTCGATCCCGAAGCTGTCGGTGACGACAGGATCCACGCTCAAGCAGCTCATCTCTTCTCCATCTCTCGACCGGCGCGCGCGATGACCGCCGGATCGTTGCTCTGGATGCTGCAGCCGACGGCCGGTGCGATGGTCGATGCGAGCTCTCCACACTACGACGTAGTCGCGCCGGATCCAATCCCTTCCCGCGAGCCGCGTGGATCGATCGCGCCACGCGCCACGCGCCACGCGCCACGCGTGCGCGCGGGGAGCAGGTGGACGGCGCACATGCGACGGCGCCGTGCGGTAAGCACCGCAACATTTCGCGAACAGGCTCTCGATGCAGAGCGCGCCAGATCGAGCCCGGTTTCCCGGCTTGGAGCGTGGGACGCCTCCGAACTTGCGTGGATGTCGTCCAGGCGCGTGGCGCCTCTCAGGGCAGGGGAAGTGGGCGCGTCAACGATCGCGCCGGCGTGGGCTCAGAGCGCGCTGACGAGCGGCCCGGCGTCGCCTTCGAGCCATTGCTCGGAGATCACGACGCTCGTCGAGAGCCCGGTCTGGAAGCGGTATCCTTCCTCGATCGAGAGGATCTCGATGACCCTCCTGTCGCCGATCCGGACGGGGAAGATCACCGAGATGCTCGACGGAAAGGCGCCGTCCTCGTCGGGCCTCTGCTCACCGACCGAGACAGACTCGCCTCCGGCCCCGGCGCCGAGCGATCTCACGGCGACCACCGACGGAACGCTGCAATCGATCCGCAGCCACTCGCGTTGCCGGCGCGCCTTGCACGCGCCGCCCCTCGCGGCGCGCGCGAGCGACACCTGCTCCGCGGCGTCCCACTCGGCCGCTGCCGGCCGCGCCGTCCGCTCGGGCGGCGGCGGCGTCGCCTCGAGCGCGCGCTTTTGCGGCGCCTCCGCGCCTCCTCCCGCGTCCGCCGGGTCTCCCGCGGCCCCCGCCTGCGGCCCGGCCGCCGCGCCTCCCGCCTGGGCAAGCACCGACTCCGCGGCCTGCGCCGGCGCGAGCGCGCCGAGCAGGACCATCCCGATCACCGCTCTCTTCTTCATAACGTCCTCAAGAAGGCGGCGAGCGCCGCCTTGTCATTCCTCGACATGTGGCTGGTGCGACCCATCCGGTCCTGGTTGGCGTCGATGAGCTCTTCGAGCGTCTTCGCGGATCCATCGTGGTAATAGGGCGCCGTCCCGCCGACGAAGCGCAGCGAGGGCGTCTTGAACACCTGGCCCGCCTTCTCCTCCGCGAACCCGGGTCGCGCCGCGAGCCCGGGCATCGGGTAGCCCATGCGGTCGGTGTGCTCCGTCGCGGGCACGTGGCAGCGAGCGCATTGCGCCGTGTCGCTCATGAAGAGGGCGCGACCGTGCTCCTCCTGCGGCGTGAACTTCCGCGCCTCCCTGGGCGGCGGCACGAGGCCCGCGCGCAGGAACGCGGCCAGGTGGCGCGCCCTCAGGGCGAGCTCGCTGTTGCCCAGACCGCCGGGCCCCCACCGGTGAAGGCCGAACCCCTCGCGGAGGCGCTCCGCCAGGTTCTCGCTCTGGGCGTTCCATCCATAGGGCCCCTCGGCCGACACGCGGCCCGCGAGCATGGGAGTCTGCCGGGGCACGCCGCCGCGCGGCTCCACATCGGCCGGCTGGTTCTCGGCGGATCCGAGGAAATTCACGCTCTCACCGCCGACGTCCATCACGCGGGCCTCGTGCCACACATGGCCGTCGTCGCGCCCGTCCGGGTGGCAGCCGGCGCACCCGAGGCCGCCGCTCGTGCCCCAGTCGACCGCGTTGTAGAAGAGCTTCCGGCCGAGGGCGGCCTGCTGCGGGACCGGCGCGTCGGCCAGCGCGATGTACGGCACGGGGCTCGGTTCGAACGGCGCGTCGTCGCGGTGCTCGTCGAGGCGGACGATCGCGAGGGCGTCCGTCGAGCGGCAAACCACCCACGCCATGGACTCGTCCGCGGACAGCGCGACGCCGCTGGGCGCGCCGCACAGGGTCGCCACGTAGACGTCGGGCCCCGCATGGCGGCCGAGATCGTAAGTGCGGAGCGGCCGGAGCGCCGGATCGACAGCGAGCGCGTCGAGCTCCACCAGGGCATCGGTGCCCTCGCTGGCGATGAGCAGGGTGCGGGTGCTCTTCCGGTACACGAGCGCGCGCGGCTGGACGAACGGGGCGAGCGAGGTGTTGGGGAGCTCCAGCTCCGCGTCGTCGAACCCCGCGTCGTCGAGCGCGCTCGCCCGCCAGAGCGGCGCGCCCTGGCGGCGCCGCGGCGCGAGGGGCGCCTCGTCGCTCGTCATCAGGACGTCGACCGTCGAGGCGCCGAACCACGCCTGCTCGCCGAGCGCGCCCAGCGCGTGGCGCGCGACGAAGAGGCGGCGGCCGTCCGGCGAGAGCGCGGCCGCGTAGCCGAGCGACGCGGAGAGCGACTTGCCATGAGGAGCCCGGAAAGGCGACGGCGGGAGGGCCAACGGCCTGGCCTCGGGAGCGCCGCGCAGCGCGATCCGGGTGAGCGCGGCGGACGTGAGGTGCGTGACGTACGCGGCCGCGCCGTCCTCGCGGATCACGACGCCGCGGGGCTCGCGCGGGACATCGATGGACCACGTCGCGGTCGCGGTCGCGAGGTCCACCGCAGAGACCTTGCCCGCCCACGCGCTCGTGACGAGCGCCGTGCGCTCGTCCGGCGTGATCGCGAGCCCCCAGGCGTCGGCCGGCAGGGGCACGCGGGCCGCTTCCACGAGCCCCGCCGCCGGATCGGGCCGCAAGATAACGAGGAGCCCGGGATCGCGGATCGTGACGAGCACCCGGTCCGCGAGCGCGAGGACCTGCGCCGGCCGCCCCGGCATGGCGATCTCGACCGGCGGCGTGCTCACGTCGACGGGAAGCGGGATGCGCCGGAGGACCGCGTGGTCCTCGTCGGCCAGGTAGAGCGCGTCGTCCTGCGGCGCGCGCACGAGCGCGCCGCCGATCCGCGTGACGGCCTGGAGCTTCTGCGGCGGCGGAGAGGCTGGCGGAGCCGGCGCGGCCGTCCCGGCGACTTCAGCGCTGCGCTCTACGGCCGGCGTCTCCCTGGAAGGGCGCGAGCAGGCCGCGGCGAAGAGCGCGGCCAGGAGGAGGGTTGATGGTCGGTGCTTCATCGGTCGCCCGTGCCAACGACGGCGCCTGGCGTCCGTATTCCTCGGCACCGTCGGTCCCGATCCTCCGCGCGCCGGCCACCGCTGCGCGGGAGGCGTCGCGGCGCCTGCGACAGCCCTCCCCCCTTTTCTTGGCGACCTTGGCGCCATGGCGGTTTCTCTGCTGATCCGGGGTAACTTCCCGCAGTAAAGCAAGAGAATCTCTCAGCCTCGCTGCGGCGGTGTGTGTGACATGCGCTGTGGTACGGTCATCGCGAGTCCCGTGCCTGGATACAGCGGCTCGCATAGAGCGTTGGGGACCGTTGGTGGGACCGAGGGTGGGGCGACTCGGCACATGGGGAGGTGCCGGCGCTGGCCGGCTTCGCGCGCGGCTACGCCCGCCTCGGCCGGCGCCCGGCGCCCCTCACCGCGCGATAATCGGTGAGCAGCGACCCCAGGATCGTAACCGCCCCCGCGGCGACGTGGATGACCGCGGCGAGCGGGTCGCGCTTCGCGTAGCCGAGCGCGAACGGCGCCGCGATCGCCGACGCGCCGAAGGCATGGTCGATGACCTCGTGCGCCTCGATCGGTATCCGTTTTGCCAGGCTCAGCCGGTAGTCGGTGAGCAGGGAGACGAAGACGACCGAGGCGCCGAGCGCGACGCCCGCGACCTTTGCGGCCTTCGTCCGCGCGGAGAGCCCGGCCAGAGCGACGATGAGTCCGTTCGAGTAGTCGAGGACGGAGTGCACGTCCTCGGGGACGATCCGCGCGAGGGGCACGGCGCCGAGGAGCGGCCTCGCGGGGATCGTCGTCGTCCGCTGCACCGCCCGCACGCTCGGGGCGAGCGAGGCGAGCTCTGCAGTCGGTACGTCGTCTGGCGGCAGGTAGGTCGTCGGCAGCTCGTATGCGCCCAGCGAAACGTTGGATCGTGCCATGAGGTCCTCCCGCTCTGCGCAGAGGCAATCCGCAGACCGGAGGACAGGCCTCCTGCCCAGCGCGGGGCCCAGCTCTCTTGAGCTCGGCCCTCCCGCGCCCGCGCCTCCGCGCGGGCCGGTCCGCGCGCGCCTCCAGCGGAGGCCTCTGTTCGTGCGATCGGCGATGCTAGGCTGTGCCCATGGGAGTCCGGATTATTCCTCTCGGCGGCCTCGGCGAGGTCGGGATGAACGCGATGCTGATCGAGGAGGAAGGCCGCCGCGTGCTCGTCGACTGCGGCGTCATGTTCCCCAACGACCAGGTGCTCGGCGTCGAGGTCGCGATCCCCGACCTCAGCTACGTTCGCGAGGCGGGCGGGGTCGACGCGGTGCTGGTCACGCACGGCCACGAGGATCACATCGGCGGGCTGCCGTCGCTGCTGCGCGAGTTCCCCGTCCCCGTGTACGGGACGCGCTTCACGCTCCGGCTGGTGCGCGAGCGGCTCGCCGAGCACGGCATCGACGTGCCGCTCCGCGAGGTCGAGCCGCAACGGCATTTCGTGGCGGGCCCGTTCCGCGCCGAGCCCCTCCGCGTGACCCACTCCATCCCCGACGCGGTCGGCTACGCCATCGAGACGGGCGAGGGGATCCTCATCCACACGGGCGATTACAAGATCGATCTCACCCCCGTGGCCGGCGAGCGGCTCGATCTCGGCCGCTTCGCCGAGTACGGCCGCGCCGGCGTGGCGGCCCTCCTCTCGGACTCCACCAACTCGGAGCGCGACGGCTGGTCGGTCAGCGAGACCGCGGTGGCCGAAGGGTTCACCCGGCGGTTTCGCGAGGCGAAGGGGCGCATCCTCGTCGCGCTGTTCGCCTCCAACGTCCACAGGGTCCAGAGCGTCCTCGACCTCGCCGCCCAGCTCGGCCGCAAGGTGGTGCTCGCCGGGCGCAGCCTCGCGACCAACACGCGGATCGCTGAGGAGATCGGCATCCTGAGCGTCCCTCCCGGCGTGCTCGTGGACGACGCCACGGCGGCCTCGCTCCCGCCCGAGCGCCTCGTCGTGCTCGCTTCGGGCGCGCAGGGCGAGCCGAACAGCGCCCTCGCGCGCATGGCCATGGGCGACCACCACCGGCTGCGGGTCGATCCGGGCGACACGGTGATCTTCTCGTCCCGCGCGATCCCCGGCAACGAGATCGCCGTCAGCCAGCTCGCCAACCGCCTGGCGAAGCGCGGCGCCGTCGTGCTCGATCGCGGCCTCGATCCCATCCATGCGAGCGGCCACGCGCAAGCCGAGGAGCAGAAGATCCTCCTCGACGCGGTCCGGCCGGAGCACTTCGTCCCCATCCACGGCGAGTACCGGATGCTGCTCGCCCACGCGCGCACGGCGCTCCGGATGGGCGTGCCGCCGTCGGGGGTCTTCGTCGTCGAGGACGGCGACTCGCTGATCATCGAGGATGGCCGGATGCGCCTCGGCGAGACGGTGAAGAGCGGCCGGGTGTGGCTCGACGCGCGCGGCGGGCTCGACGTCTCCGAGATCGTGCTCCGGGAGCGCGAGCAGATCTCGGATCAGGGGCTCGTGATGGTCCTGGTGGTGGCCGACCGCAAGACGGGCGAGATCTTGCGCGGCCCCGATCTCCTCGGGCGCGGCGTGGCCCACTTCGAGGAGGGCGGTCCGCTGTACGCCGCCGCGCTCGACAGCGCGCGCGACGCGCTCGCCGCGCTGTCGCCCGCGGCGCGCACGCTGGCGCCGGCGCTGGAGGACGCGCTCAGCCGAGGCGTGAGGCGGGTATTCCGGCGCGAGGCGTCGCGGCGCCCCGCCGTGCTCCCGCTGGCCGTCCTGCTGTAAGGTCCGACGCCTCTCGGTCAGGCGGCCCGGGCGGCTCGCGCGGGCCCGGCGCCTGACCGCGCCGACAGGCGATCTGGAGTGAGCGCGGCTGTCGCGCACTCTGGATCGCGCGGACCGCGGAGCCCCTTTGTTCTGTCGCGGCATGACCGGAGTCGCTTCATGGTCCATGCTGGGGGGTTGCCCTGAGGGTGCGTGTCCCGGCGAGCGCCCGAGCGGATCACCGCGCGACGCGGCACCATGGTGGAGCAGGCGAGATGAACGACAGTCCCACGAACTCGCGCCTCCTGGGCGAGGCGGAGACGACGATCCTGGAGGGAAGGCGCGCTGTCGCCGGCGCGAGGGCCGAGGAGCAGCGCGGCGCCGACCCCCGCCCTCCCCCGTCGTCGCGGCAGGGAGCGCCCGCCAGCCGGCGGGCTGCGCCGCCGGCGCGGCCGAGCGAGGACGTCGCCGCGGTCTATCTCCAGGAGATCTCGGGCAGCGCGCCGCTGAGCCGCGAGCTCGAGGTGGAGCTCGGCCGTCGTATCGAGTCGGCGGAGCGCGCGATGATCGAGGCCTGGGTCGCGTCGCCCGTCGCGCTGCGGGCGCTCGCGGCGCTCGCCGACGATCTGCGGGCGGGGCGGGTGGACATGAGCGATCTGCTGCTGAACGCGGACGGAGGCGACGCGCCGAGCGACGCGACGTCCGTGACGATGGCGCGGCTGCTCGGGCTCGCGCGGTCCCTGGCGGAGGCCGGGCGGACGGAGGCGAGCGGACAGCGAGCGCGCGCCGCCCTCTCGTCTGGGCTCTCCGACGTGCGCCTGGGCCCGTTGGTGGAGGAGCGGATCGAGCGCGCGCTGCGCGCGGCGATCCCCGCGGTCGATGGACGCGGGCGCGAGGCGATCGAGGGGACGCTCTCGGCGATGCGCGTCGCCGGCCGTGCGGCGGCGGAGGCGAGGGCCGAGATGGTCCGCGCGAACCTGCGGCTCGTGGCGGCGGCAGCCCGGCAGCTCCGGCACCGCGGCGTGCCGCTGCTCGACCTCATCCAGGAGGGCAATCTCGGGCTCATCCGCGCGGCGGAGAAGTTCGATTACAGGCGCGGCTATCGGTTCAGCACGTATGCGATGTGGTGGATCAAGCAGGCGCTCTCTCGCGCGCTGCTCTACCAGGGTCAGGTCATCCGGGTGCCTGTCCACATCGCCGAGACCCGGCGCCGGGCGCTGCAGGCGCGGCGGGAGCTGGAGCAGGAGCACGCGCGCGAGGCGGCGCCGGAGGAGGTCGCCGAGCGGAGCGGGCTGTCGATGGAGAAGCTCCAGACGCTGCGGGAGGTGGCACTGCCGCCCGTGTACCTCGACGCGCCGGTCGGGGACGACGACGGCGCGCGCCAGGGCGACTTCTTCGCGAGCGAGGGCGCCGCGCCGGACGAGCTCCTGGTCCACCGCCGCCTGCACGCGCAGGTCTCTGCGCTGCTCGAGGCGCTGACCCCGCGTGAGCGCGACGTGCTGCGGCTCCGGTTCGGCCTCGACGGCGGGCAGCCGCACACGCTCGCCGAGATCGGGGGCATGTTCTCGGTGAGCCGGGAGCGCGTCCGGCAGATCGAGGAGAGCGCGCTGAGCAAGCTGCGGACGCTGTCGCGGAGGCAGGCGCTGGAGACGCCGCTCGGGGGCTGACCGGCGCTGCCGTCGCGAAGGCGCGCCGGCGGCCTCAACCCCGGCTCAGCGCGGCGAGTCGCCGTGGCGGAACTCCGCGGTCGCCTCGTCGAGCCGGGCCTTGAGCTGCGGATCGAGCGAGAGCTCGGCCGCGGAGAGCGTCGCGTCCAGCTGGTCTGGCCGGCTGGCGCCGATGATGGCCGACGTGACGGCCGGGTTGGCGAGCACCCACGCGACGGCGACGGTCGTGAGCGACTGGCCTGCTTCGGCGACGATGCCCGAGAGCTTCTCGACGGTCGCGAACGCGCGCTCGTTCCAGTAGCGCTGCTGGTAGATGGACGCCGCCGCGCCGAGCGTGAAGCGGGTGCCCGCCGTCGGCTCGCCGCGGCGATGCTTGCCCGTGAGGAACCCGCCGGCGAGCGGGTTGTAGGGGATGACGCCGAGGCCCTCCTCCTGCGCGAGCGGGAGCAGCTCGCGCTCGATCTCCCGGAACAGCAGCGCATAACGCGGCTGCACGGACACGAACCGCGCGAGCCCGCGCACGTCGGCGCGGCCGAGCGCGCG
This sequence comes from Sorangium sp. So ce693, assembly GCF_051521375.1. Classification (NCBI taxonomy): domain Bacteria; kingdom Pseudomonadati; phylum Myxococcota; order Polyangiales; family Polyangiaceae; genus Sorangium; species Sorangium sp. So ce693. Next base: position 3,900,181 of record NZ_CP150347.1, on the reverse strand, counting down.
CGCCAGGCGGTATGCCAGGTAGTTGGATACGCCGATGTACCGCGCCTTGCCCGAGCGAACGACGAGGTCGAGCGCCTCCAGCGTCTCGTCGATCGGGGTGTCGCGGTCGTCGGAGTGGAGCTGATAGAGATCCACGTAATCGGTGCCGAGCCGGCGCAGGGAGGCGTCGATCGCGTCCAGGATGTGCTTGCGGGAGGCGCCCTGATCCCACGGGTTCGGGCCGACGCGGCCGACGCACTTCGTGGCGAGGATGAAGCGGTCTCGCTTGCCCTTGAGCCAGCGGCCGACGATCTCCTCGGTGCGCCCGGCGGCCTCCAAACCGCCGCCCAGCGGATACACGTCGGCCGTGTCGAGGAAGTTGACGCCGGCGCCAGCGGCCTTGTCGAGGATGGCGCGGGAGGTCTCCTCGTCCGTCTGGAAACCGAACGTCATCGTGCCCAGGCACAGGCGCGAAACGGTGAGGCCGGTACGGCCGAGTCGGGTCGTCGGGATGCTCATGATCTTCCGTTGGTGCTTTGGCTAGGTTGCTCGTGGCGTCGCGCTGGCGCGGTCGCCTCCCGCTCCCGCAGGGGGCGCGGGCCCGTCGTTTCAGGGCTCAATAATAGATCGGCCCGACGCTCCCGCCGCCGGCAACGACCGCGTCGCCGTTGATCGCGACGCTCCTCGGCGAGGCGAGGAACGCGACGACCCACGCAACCTCGCGGGCGTCGACGATCCGGCCGATGCTCACCGAGGCGGCGAACTCCTTCTCCGGCTCGGGCCGGACGCGCTCGGTGCGCGTCGCGCCGGGGTGCACGACCGTGACGTTGATCCCCTTCGGGCCGAGCTCGTCCGCGAGGTTCTTGGTGATCGCCGCCACGCCGACGTTGCGCAGGGTGGCGACCGGGCGGCCGGCCTTGCGCACGGCCAGCCCGCCGATGTTGATGATGCGGCCCCAGCCGTTCGCGATGAGGTGCGGCGCGACGGCGCGCGCGGTCCGCAGGTAACCCACGACCTTGATGTTGATGTCCTCGATCACCTGCGCGTCGACGATCTGGTCGAGGCGCGTCGCGGTCGAGATCCCGCCCGGCACGGCGGCGTTGTTGACGAGGATGTCCACGCCGCCCAGCGCGGCGACGGCGCGCTCGACGAGCGCGTTGACCGAGGTCTCGTTGCCGGTGTCGACAACCAGCGGGACGACGCGGCGGCCCGTCTCCGCCGAGAGCTCGGCGGCGGTCGCCTCCAGCTTGTCCTTGCCGCGCGCGGCGATCACGACGTCTGCGCCCTCGCGCGCCAGCTCCCGCGCGATGGCCTTGCCGATACCGCGGCTGCCGCCGGTGACGATGGCCCGCTTGCCGGTGAGTTCGAGATCCACGATCAGCTCCTTCCATCGGCAGACACGAGATCATGTGTCTTCTCGCGCCGAGAGAGCCGCGCCAAAGCACGTTTCATTCCACCCTGCGCTTGCCGCTATTCGCAGAGGGGATGGCGTGCGCCGGCGTCCGCGTCGCCCTGCCCGCGCCTGCCGGGCCCTCCTGGCGGCGCCGCGCGCGCCGGCACGCCGGGCGGCAGGTCTGCTTCGCAGGCAGCAGGCTGCTGGCGCCTTGCTGCGGGCGGAGCAGCTCGCCCATCACCGACGCGCGCGGAGCCAGCGCGGCGCGCGCGAAGGCGCCCCGCGCGAGCCGGCCGAGGTGGCGCAGGCAGCCGCTCAGCGCGGCGGCGGAGCCGTCCGAGCGGGCGCAGATCGCCGCGACCGGAGCCGGTCGACGACCGCGAGCACGCCCGCCGCGATCGCGAGGATCGGCGCGAACACCACGCCGCCGAACCACGCCAGCGCGTAGGCGACGCCGAGCAACGGGTCGCCCCCACCGGCGGGCGGGGGCGTGCCGCTCAGCACGGACACCTGCTCGCGCAGGCCGAGCAGGTGGCAGACAGCGAAGGCCGCGAGGAGCATCGCGGCGCCGAGGGCCAGCTGTCGGCTCACGGGGCACCTCCCGCCCCGGCGATCCGCTCCCAGAGCGGGCCGAAGCTCAGCGCGTAGAGCATCGCCGCGTCGCCGACCTGGTTGCTCGCGGCGTACCGCAGCCGGTCGCCCTCGCGGATCGGGAACGCGGCGAGGTCGAGCGAGGTGAGCAGCCCCCCGAGGTACGGCGCGTCGCCGAAGGCCGCGGCGCCGAGCAGCGCGAATCCGCTCGACCCGGCGCTCGCCCCGACGAGCGGCACGATCGGGCCCGAGTCCACGTCCTCCGGGCCGGCCCACGAGCGGGGCCACTCGCGCGCCCAGCCGAAGCCGAGGAGCTCCGCCCCGAGCTCGCGGCGCGCCCGCGTGTACTGATCGCGCGCGAAATCAGGGTCGATCAGGAGCAGCGCGTGCGCGACCAGCCAGAGGGACGAGCCCTCCGGGCCGTCCAGGATCCTGCCGTCGTGGGTGTAGCTCGATACGAGCAGCCCCGTCTTCGGGTCCAGGAGCCGGGCGCGCGCCGCCGCGAGCCAGCGGCGGCCGAGCTCGAGGCCGCGGCGCTCCCCGTGCAGCGCGTCGGCCATGCGCATCGCGGAGAGGGCGAGCGTGTTGCAGAAGGTCCAGCACTCGTCGGGGTAGCTCTCGGCCGACAGCACGGGGCTCCGCTCCATGCGGGACCGCATCTCGGCGACGCGCGCGTCGAGCTCGGCCTCGTGATCGGCGCGGCGCGCGACCAGGGCGCGCGCGCCCAGCATGAGCGCGATCTCGCCGTCCACGAAGAGGCTGCGCGCAGGCTGCTGCACGAACGGCCGCCGCGTGGCGTACGGCATCATGAAGTGCAGCATCCCCCGCTCGCGCTCGATCGCGAGGGTCTCGTCGACGATCCGGTCGATGACGGCGAGGTGGCGCGCCTCGGCGCCCGGATCCCGCAGCGCGGCGTTGGCGAGGCCGAGGACGAGGAAGGTCCGTCCCATGAAGTCCCACTCGGCGTTCGCGGCCCGCATCCGCGCGAGCGTCGCGCCCTGCGCCGCGCCGCCCTCCTCCCAGAGCGAGAGCTGATGCGCGAGCAGCGCCTGCCCGCGCGGCGAGAGCGCGCCAGCGGCGCGGTGCTCGCCCGGTTCGCTCCGGAAGAAGAGGTGGAGGCACGGCAGCCACACGGCCGCGGCGACCAGCAGCGACAGCGCGGCGGCGCCGAGCCGGCGCAGGCGGCCAGCCGCCGCAGGGCGAACCGCGACGCCGGCGGAGGACGAGAGGTCGGTCATGAGACGGAGCGTGGCGCCGCGCCGTGGCCGGGCTGCGCGCAAGATGTGGCGGATCGGAGGAGGCTCCGGGGATCTTCTCGCTGGATAGCCGATCTCGTACATGAGCGCGACGATTGGGTCTACGAAGCGTCGGAACACTCCTACGACGACACCGACGTCGGCCTCGCCTCTTCGCGGTACGACAAGGAGGCCACGTCACCCCATCTGGCCTTACACCTACGCAAACATACCCCCGCGGTAGACGTTTGCCCTGCCGCGTGACCGGATCACGCAAACGAGGCGCCGATCCCCAAAGCGTCGCACACAGGCGCTTGAGCGTCTGATATTGCAAGCGTGAGGGAGCATACATGACGAACCACGCTGGATTCACAATCGACTTCAGGACCACGGCGGGGCCGCTGGTCCTTGGTATCGCGCTGCTCGCGGGAGGCTGCGCGGAGGAGGCCGCGATCCACGAGGCGACGAGAGCATCGAGCGACCGCCTCGCCGCGGGCACGAGCAGGGCGAACGAGGATCTGGAGAAGCACGGGTCCTGGAGCGCGCGCCGCCGGTGGCAATCACGGGGTGTGGGCGGCGGGGGCGCCCTCTATTCGCCGTCTATCAACCCGCACGACGGCCGCGAAATCTTCATGGCAAGCGACATGAAGGGGGTCTATCGCACGAGGGATTTCGGCAGGAGCTGGACGACCCTGCACTTTCACAAGCTCCAGGGCGGCGTCCTCTCACAATTCCGCTTCACCGCCGATCCCGACGTCCTCTATGGGGTGAGTTACACGCTGTCCACGAACGGCATCCAGGACGTGGCCACGCTGGCCAAGAGCACCGACGGGGGGGCGACGTGGGACGCCGAGATCACGACGCCAGGGCGGCCAGGAGACGGCCACTACCTGTTCGTTGACCGGCAGGGCACGCGGCGGCTGCTCTTCTCGGACTCCACGGAGCTCTACTTCTCGCGCGACGGCGGCCGCACCTTCCGCTCGGTCCACGCGACGACCTGGCCGGGCGGCCTCCTGGTCGGCGGCGTTTACTGGGATGGGCGCGACATCTATGTTGGTACGAGCGACGGACTGCTCGTCTCGCACGACAACGGAGGCACCTTCGCCGTCGACACGTCGATCGGCGGCATGCCGGCGGGCGAGAAGATCGTCTCGTTCGCCGGCTCCGGGCACGGCAAGAGGACGACCTTCCTCGCGGTCACGTTCTCCGCGACGGACGGCGAAGGCAACGCCCTCATCAGCGCCGACACGACCGGCGGCGAGCTGGACGCGTACGCTGGCCTCTACCGGCTGAAGCTCGGTGAGAGGCGCTGGAAAGCCGCGACGTCCGGGCTCGGACCGGCCGACAAGCTCGCCTTCGTGGCGATGCCCGACGACAACGCCCGCGTCGCGTACGTCGCCGGCGGCGATCGCGAGAAGCTCTCGCCCATCGTCCTCCGCACGGTGAACGGCGGAGAGACCTGGCAGCACGTGTTCCGCACCGACCACAACGCCAACATCGACACCGGATGGAGCGGGTTCGAAGGAGACATGGACTGGGAGTTCGGCGAGTACGCTCTCGGCCTCTCGGTGTCGCCCACGGATCCCGACCGCGTGGCCCTCACGGATCTCGGCTTCGTCCACGTCAGCGAGGATGGGGGCAGGACCTTTCAGCAGGCCTACGTGAAACCAGCGGATGAGAACCCGAGGGGAGCGGACACACCCAAGTCCGGCGTTTACCGCACGAGCGGCGTCGAGCAGACGTCGGGCTGGTGGCTGACGTTCTACGACGAGGACACGATGTTCGCGTCGCTCACGGACATCCGCAGCGCCTTGAGCGAGGATGGCGGCGAGTCCTGGTCTCGCGACGGCGCGAACGGCCTGTCCCTGAACACCACCTATCACGTGGTCAGGCACCCATACACGGGGGCGCTCTACGCCGCGACCGGGAGCGTTCATGACATCTACCAGAGCCCCTACCTGCGCGACGCGCGCCTCGACGGAACGCCGAGCCGCCCGTCCAGAGGGGGAATCATGGTGTCCGCCGACAAGGGTGCCACGTGGTCGCTCTTCGCCGATCTCGGGCGTCCCGTCGTCTGGCTGGCGCTCGATCCGAACGATCCAGATCAGCTCTACGCGAGCGCGGTCAACAGCCTGACGGGAGGGATCTATCGCCTCGATCTGAGCGCGCCGGGGGCGGCGCCAGCCGCGCTCCCGGCCCCGCCCCGCACGCAGGGTCACCCCTACAACGTCCATGTGCTGAAGGACGGAAGCATCGTGGCCACCTACTCTGGCCATCAGCCCGGCAACACCCGGACGTTCACCGACAGGTCCGGCGTGTTCCTCCTCCAGCCTGGAGCTTCGGCGTGGGAGGACCGCTCCTCGCCCGAGATGCACTACTGGACCAAGGACATCGTCATCGATCCGAACGACAGGACCGAGAGCACCTGGTACACCGCGGTCTTCAGCCACGACGAGCGCTTCTACGGGGGGCTGTACCGGACCAGGGATCGCGGCGCGACATGGCAGCGCATCAGCGATCGATATCGCGTCGAGTCGTGCGCCATCGACCCGAAAAACGCGCACCGTATGTACATGACGACGGAGCGGGACGGGCTCTGGCTGACCGAGAACCTCGACGATGAGGCGCCGACCTTCGTGCTGGACGAGGGCTATCCATTTCACCATCCGGTGCGGGTGTTCTGGAACCCGCGCCGCTCGAAGGAGGCGTGGACGGTCAGCTTCGGCGGGGGCATGCGCTCGACGTTCGACCGCTGATCGCGCTCGAGCACCGAGGACGCCGTCCGACCGACGTCATCCGGGCGCTCGATGAGGCGCCCACGAGATCGTTCGCCGTAGTCGGCATCGACCTCCCCGAGGCGAAGACCTCTCGCCCTCCAAGGCAAGGGACATCCTGAACCGCTATCCATGCGCGGGCGGTGGAGCAACGGGGGTGTCCCGCCGGAAGAGCCTCCTCGTGACGGCGCGGGTCATGGCGAGGAGGTTCTCGCTGGTGAAGCGGAACCAGAAGCCGGCGTAGCAGCCGTTCGTGCGGAAGCCGGGGTTGGCGGCGGCGTAGCGCCGCGCGGCCGGGCGCTCGAAATAGCGCGGCGAATAGCGGCTCACCGTCTCCTCGGTCATGAAGATGTTGACGCGAACGAGGCCGGTCTCGTCGTCGACGTGGTAGTTGCTCTCCCTGGCGAGCTTCAGGAACGCCTCGCGCACCGCCTCGTCCTCCGCTGTGCCCCGCCGCTTCGGATCGAAGAGCTCGTAGCGCGCGAGCGCCTCGGTGATGGAGACGAACCCGAAGAGGCTGGCGATCGAGAGCCGGTAGAGGCGGGTCCGCGGCGCGCGGCGCTTCGTCTCGAGCAAGAACAGGAGGCCGGAGACGAGGTGCAGCCCGCGGGTCCGGAAGTCCGGCGAGATCCTGAGCTTCCCGCCGACGATGGCGCGGCTGCGGGGCAAGGCGAGCGGCGCGGTCTTCCAGAACTGGAAGCCGACGATCGCCCCCGTGTCGGCGCGGCGAAAGACATGCACGACATCGTTGGTCCTCGCGTGGACGCAAAAGTGCCCGAAGTCCTCTGCCATGAGCGCGTTCGAGAGGGCGTGGAGCTCACGCAGGCGCGGCTCGGTGAAGTCGCGCCGCTCGACGGTCTCGAGGCGGACGGCGGGGCGCAGCGGGGAGAGGCGGAGAAGGAGGTTCAGCATGGAGGGATCCGAGAGCGCCAAGACGGGCCGGTGTCCGCGGCGGCTGACCACCGCTCTACGGAGCGCGCCCTTCGGCACGGTAGCCCATTTCCTCGCGGAGGCCGAGGCTGCGGACGCCAAGCCGGACGCAGCCCCTTGTGTGCAGGGCGCAAGGCGTCCATCGCCTGAAGCTCAATCCATCATCTCCCAATTTCATCGAATCCCCAGTCGGCACGAACGGGAAGCAACGCCCACAAACATGGCGAGACCTCTGCCTTCAACGCCTGTCGCTGGCTGGCGACACGCGCACGAGCGGCTCACCCGACGGAACGATCATGGACTCTCTTACTTGCCCGCGAAGGCAGACAAACCACTTTTGGATTCGCAGCAGGACACGAAGACACCGAAAGGTCTTACCATGACGACACATCTCACCCCGCTTTTCGTGCTCGTCGGAGCGACGCTTCCGCTCGGCGTGGCCGCGCTCGCGTGCAACTCGGCCGACCGGGACGAGGGCGCAGAGCACGTCGCCTCCGCCGAGGATGAACTTCCCCGCCGCGGGCGATTCAGCGACTTCGAAGCCACCACAGAACGAAACACGCGCAACTTGCTCCAGCGAGGACAGGACATCTTCCGATTCGACACCTTCGGCGACGAGCAGTTCTGGGGCGGCGAGCTCCGGTTGCACGAGAGCATCGCCAAGGTGACTCCAGCTCAAGCGCTGGAGCTCGGACTGAAGGTGGACGCGGACGCGCTCCCGTCGCGGCTCCGGGACAAGATCGCGCGTGGCCAGGTGGACCTCGACGATCCCGCCGTCACGCTGAGCCTCCTGCAGCTCGATGCGATACTCGGGGTGACGGGCTTCTTCAACGACCACGGCAAGCTGATCTCCATCGGGCTCCAGTGCGCGTTCTGTCACTCCACGGTCAACGACTCCGTGCGTCCAGGCATCGGCACGCGCCTCGACGGCTGGGCCAACCGCGACCTGGACGTCGGCGCCATCATCGCTACGGCCCCGACGCTCCAGCCGATCGTCGACCTGCTGCCGAAGGTGCCCGCGGGCATCACCGAGGCAGGCGTGAGGGAAGTTCTGCTCAGCTGGGGGCCGGGCAAGTACGACGCCGAGCTGCTGCTCGACGGGAAGGCGTTCCAGACTGACGGAGGGCTCTCCCTCGCGACCTTGCCCCCGCCTGACGAAAGGACCTCCGCCGCGACCTTGCTCCCCAACGCGTTCGATATGGGCGGCGTCAACGAGCACACATGGACGGGCAACTGGGGCTCGGTGCCCTATTGGAACGCGTTTGTCGCCGTGACCCAGCTCCATGGGAAGGGTAATTTCTTCGATCCAAGGCTCAACGATCCCGTCAAGTACCCGAACGCCGCGGCCACCGGGATCTGGAATGTGGTCGTGGATCCGAAGGACGATCTCGTCACGTCGAAGCTCCCGGCGCTGCACTTCTACCAACTCGCGCTCCCGGCGCCGAAGCCGGAGCCGGGGCGCGATTTCAACGAGGAGGCCGCCGAGCGCGGCGCGAAGCTGTTCACCGGCAAGGCGAAGTGCACCGACTGCCACAACAAGCCGCTCTGGACCGATGCTGGCTGGAACCTGCACACGCCCGAGGAGATGAAAATCGACGCCTTCCAGGCGAACCGCGCGCCCGGCAACTCGTACAAGACGATGAACCTCGCCGCCCTCTTCGTCCGAGAGCTAGGGCTGTTCATGAAGCCGAAGAACAAGGGTCGCTTCTACCACGATGGCCGCTTCGCGACGCTGCTGGACGTCGTGCGCAGCTACAATGAGCGCTTCGATCTGGGGCTCGACTCCGGCGAGAAGCGTGACCTCGTGGAGTACCTGAAGTCGCTTTAGTCGGGCGGGCCGGGTGGAATGGGCGCCCCCAGACCGGCGGAGAGCCCGGATAATGGATGATGAGGGGCGCGAGGCAGCGCTAGGCCTCGAATGGCTGCGCCTCGTCTACCCCCCGTACAGGGCGTGCAGCGCCCGCGTGGCCTCGTCCGCGGCGATGTTCACCGGGTCGATCAGCGCCGCGTCCGGACCGAACGTCGTGCGCAGCGGCCGCTGGCCGTGCGGCATCTCCAGCAGCCTCAGCAGCACGCCCGCGAGCTCTTCCGGGGATGGTCCCTCCATGGTCTTGACCATCTCGAGCACGGCACGCGCCACGCCGCCGAGCGCCCCGTACTCGGCGGCGCGCGCCGTGTCGTCGTCCAGCCACATGTTGTCGAAGATCTTCGTCCGGACCATTCCCGGCTCCAAAATCACGACGTCGATCCCGAACGATGCGAGCTCACGCTTGTAGCCCTCGGCGATCATCTCCATCGCGGCCTTGGCCGAGGAGTAGAGCGCCGTGGTCGGCAGGGCGACGCGCCCACCGACGCTGGACGTGAAGGCGAGCACCCCGGTCTTTCGCCGGCGCATGTGCGGCAGCACGGCGCGACAGACGCGCTGCGTCCCGAAGACATGCGTCTCGAAGAGCCGTCGCAGCTGATCGACGCTGCTGCACTCGGCCAGCCCCATCACGCAGCCGCCCGCGTTGTTCAGGATCACATCGATCTTCCCCGTCTTCTCCACCACGGTCGCGACCGCCGCGGCCACGGAGGCGTCGTCCGTCACGTCGAGCGCGACCGTCTCGATGGGGATCCCCGCCGTCGCCAGGCCGACCACCTCGTCGCGCGCCGCTCGGTTCCTGCCGTCGGGATCGCGCATGCCCGCGAAGGCCACATACCCGTTCCTCGCGAGCGTCTCCGCCACGCTCCGGCCGATCCCCGTGCTCGCGCCCGTCACCAGCGCCACCCGCTTCGCCGTCATCGGTCCTTCCCTCCTCGGACGCAGAGGCCTCACCCGGCGCTCGTTGCCCCGCCGACGGTAATACACGATCCGACGAAAATTGAAATTCTGGCCAGAGATGTGCGGCAACCTCCAGCCAGAATCCAACTTCAAACCGGAGCCGCCGACAAACCGGAGCCGCCCACACCCCCTACGCCACGGCGAACCCGGCGCAGAGCAGGTCGTCAGGCCGGGACGACGAGCCGATGTGGACACGGAAATCCCCCGGCTCCACCGCGCGGCGCCCCTCCGCGTCGACCAGGGACAGCTCCGAGGCGGGCACGTCGAAGCGCACCTTGCGCGCCTCCCCCGCGGCCAGGCTCACGCGGCGGAACGCCTTGAGCTCCTTCTGCGCCCATGTGGACGACGTCACCAGATCTTCGATGTACAGCTGGGCGATCTCGACGCCCTCGCGCCCGCCAGCGTTGGTGATCGTCACCTCGAACGACGCCGTGCCGCCTCGCTCCACGCTCGGCGTCAGGACGTTCAGATCGCCGTAGGTGAAGCGCGTGAAGCTCAGGCCGAAGCCGAAGGCGAACGCCGGCTCCTGCGTGAGATCCGCATAGCGATTCCCGTGCTGACCGCGGGCCTGGTTGTAGAATATCGGCTGCTGGCCCACGTGGTAGGGGAACGAGATCGTCAGCTTGCCAGAGGGGTTGATCTTCCCGAACACCGCCTCGGCCACGGCCCGCCCGCCCATCATCCCCGGATTGAAGGCCTCGAGGATCGCCGCCGCGCCGAGCGCCGACCGCGGCAGGACCAGCGGCTTGCTGTTGACGAGGACCACGACCGTCGGAACGCCGATCCTGGCGATCGCGTCCGAAAGGGCCCTCTGGCCGCCCATGAGCTCGAGGGTCGCCGTGCTCTTCGTCTCGCCGATAAACTCGATCCGATCCCCCAGGACCAGGACCACCACGTCGGCGCTCCGGGCAAGCTCCACCGCCGCAGGGATGCCGGACTCGTCCTCACTGACGACCGAGCAGCCCGCCGCATAGACCACCTCGCACCCCGAGGGCGCGAGCTCCCGTATCCCATCCACGATCGTGACGATGCTCGATCGGGGGTGCTCCGGCCCGTTGCCGCCGCTCATCTGGCCCGAGCCGAGCGACCAGTCGCCCAGCTGGGCGATCGCGTCGTCCGCGTTGGGGCCGATCACCGCGATCCGCCGCGATGGCCTCGACGCCGCGCCCTCCGCGAGCGGCAGCAGGCCGTCGTTCTTGAGCAGCACGAGAGACGCCCGCGCGACCTCCAGGTTGAGGTCCCTGTGGGCCGCACACCCGATGATCTCCTGGATGCGCTGCTCGCTGCTGTACCCGGGGTCCTCGAAGAGCCCCAGGGAGAACTTGAGCGACAGGACGCGCCGGACGACCGCGTCGATCTCGGCCTCGGCCAGGAGCCCGCGGCGCACCGCCTCCTGGGCGCCCTCGTAGAACTGCGGCGTCGCCATCATCAGGTCGTTGCCGCTCCGGACAGCCACCGTGGCCGCCTCGGCCATGTCCTTGCAGACCTTCTGATCGAGCACGAGATTGCCCACGTTGTTCCAGTCGGTCACGAGGATCCCCTCGAACCCCCACTCCTCCTTGAGGACCTCCGTCAGGAGCCAGCGGTTGGCGGTGGCCGGGATCCCGTCCATGGACTGATATCCAGTCATGAAGGCCATGCAGCCGCTCCTCGCGGCCCGCTCGAAGGGCGGCAGGAAATACGAGCGCAGGTAGCGCCGCGAGATGTTCGCCTCCGAGGCGTCACGGCCGCCCAGCGTCTCCGAGTACCCCGCATAGTGCTTGGCCGTGGCCAGCACCGCGTCCGGATCGTCCAGGCCCTTGCCCTGATAGCCCTTGATCATCGCGCAGGCGAGCTCTCCGATGAGGTGGGGATCCTCGCCGAAGGTCTCCCCCACCCTGCCCCAGCGGAGATCGCGCGTGAGGCACAGGACGGGAGAGAACGTCCACTTGAGGCCCGTGGCCCGCATCTCGGCGGCGGTCACCCGCGCGACCTGCTCCAGGAGCCCCGTATCCCAGCTGCAGGCCATGGCGAGCTGCGTGGGGAAGATCGTCGCGCCCGCCCAGAAGGAATGGCCATGGATCCCGTCGTCGGCCATCAACACCGGAATGCCAAGTCGGGTATCCAGCGCGCGCCGGATCGCCGTGTCAGCGTCCTTCCCGTTGCAGTGCAGGAGGCTGCCGACCTTCATCCGCCCGATCGCGTCCTCCAGATCTCCCTGGGCGTCGAGCTGCATGAGCTGCCCTACCTTCTCGTCCAGGGTCATCCGACGCAGGAGGTCTTCCACCCGCTTTCCCACGGGTTGCTTGGCATCTTTGTAGAGAGGAGCGTCGTTCATGGGTTCTCCTGACCACGATGGGGAGCGCACGGCAACAAGTCCACGGTGGCGCTCGTCGCCTTCGCAAGCGCCACGGAGCGTGGCGGTGGGGCACTTCGGCTGAAGGTGGGGTCTTTCAAACCGCCAAGTCGCCACAAGACGCCAAGATTTTGTGGTTTTCTTGGCGTCTTGTGGCGACTCGGCGGTTCCATCCTTCGACCAGGATGGGGGGAATCCCCCCACCGCCACCGAGCGCAGCGCGCGGGCTCCCTCGAGCGCCGTGTGCCGGCCGGACCGCGCGCCGCCAGAGACCCGGGACCCGGCCCTCGTCGACTCAGACGCGGAGCACGGCGCTGCCCCACGTGAGGCCGCCGCCGAGCGCGCACAGCAGCACGTGATTTCCGGGCAGGATCCGGCCGTCGCGGAGCGCCTCGTCGAGCGCCATGGCGACCGAGCCCGCGCAGGCCCCGGCCGCGCTGGCGCCGTCGACCCCGCCGAGGACGCGCTCAGGCGGGCACCCGAGGCGCTCGGCGAGGAGGGCGACGAGGTGCGGGTCGGCGTGGTGCGGGATCACCCAGTCGACGTCCGCGGGCGCAAGCCCGGCGGCGGCGACCGCCGAGAGGGCGTGGGCCCCGAGGTGCTCCTCCGCGGCCTGCCGCAGCTCGGGCTGCTTCACGCGCAGGTATTGCCGCCGGTCGGCGAGCCGCTCCACGGTGAGCGGCTCCGCGGATCCCCCGCCGGGCACCTGGAGCACATCGGCCTTCTTCCCGTCGGCGCGCAAGCCGACGCTGAGGATCCCGCGCCCGTCGCCGCTCGCCGGCCCGATCACCACCGCGCCGGCGCCGTCGCCGAACAGCTGGGCAGCGGCCCTGTCCCGCGGATCCAGGCGGCGGGAGAGCAGGTCCGCGCCGATGACGAGCACGTGCTTCATGGTCCCGGCCGTCACGAACTGGTTCGCCACCGACAGCCCGTAGAGGAAGCCCGTCAGCGACGCGGAGAGGTCGAACGACGGGATGTGCTCGGCGCCGAGCTTCTGCTGCACGTACACCGCGGTCGCCGGCATCGGCGCGTCGCCGCTCGAGGTGGCGAGGATGATCATCTCGAGGTCGCGCGGCCCGATGCCGGCCGCTTCGAGCGCCGCCTTCGCCGCCCGCGCCGCCAGGTCGCTCGTCCTCTCGCCGGGCGCGACGCGGCGCCGCTCGTCGCTCGCGCCAGGGTCGCCCGCCGCGCCGTCCGCCGGCGCGCCCGCCTGCGCCTCGCTCGTCGGAGCGGCGAGCGGCAGGGAGCGGCCTGTGCCGAGGATGCGCGCGCGTGGATTTCTGGCATCGGACGTCATCGGGAGCGCAGCCTACATCAAGGGCTGCTCGTTGGAACGGGCGATCGTGCCCTGCCGCTCGGTCCACGGAATGCTTGAGTCGCGGACGCGCTCCGGTACATAAAGCGCCTCGATGGCTACGAGCTCCGAAGACAGAGACCGCCCCGACACGGACGAAGCGCCTCCCGGCGAGGCCGACGCGCAGGACACCCGCAACGAGGACGACGGCGAGGGCCGCGCCGCTGCCGGCGCCGACGCAGCGTCGCCGGCCAGAGCCTCGCGTCCTGCAAAGCAGGCTGGCGCAGCGCGGCGCCCGGCCGGCAAGAAGCCCGGCGCGCGGCCTCGCGCCGCCGCCCAACCGCAGGGCGGCTCGCTCGGCAAGAGCATGATCCTGTTCCTCATCATCATCGGCGGCCTCGCCGCGGCCTTCGCCTATTTCGGGCGTGAGCCCGCGGCCGGCACGGCCGGCCCCAAGTGGAAGACCGGGGACAAATCCCAGGTCGAGGTCACCCTCGTGTCCACCGACATCAAGGATCTCGCCTGCTGGTCGGCCGAGGAAATCAACGGCCGGCACTGCGCGTTCGAGTCGCCCACCAAGGGTTGGTCCAAGGGCGATGCGGACGACAAGAAGCTGCTCCGTCCTTACACGACCACGGACCGCGTCCAGTTCCTCGCCTCCGGCCTGTGGAGCGAGCCCGCGCTCACCGACGGCAAGCTGCCGTCCGCACGGTTCGCGGTGAAATGCACCTACACCGTCGAAGGCAGGATGAAGCGGCCCGGCATCCGTTGGTCCAGCGAGGGCGCATGGCTCGACAGGACCGATGACTGGTACACGGGGCTCCTGTCGGACTGCAAGCTCATCACCCCCTGATGTCGCAGGCGCCGTTGCGTTCCTGGTCGTGACGCGCCGACCGCGGCGTACGACGCAGCGCATGCAGCCGGCGCTGCGCCGTGTGCCATACCCCCCTCGTGTGGCCACGACCCTCCGTGGTAGTGTGATTTTCGGCTTGGAGGTGCTCATGCCCTGTCATCGGGTGATCGCATTGCTGTTGTGGTCCGCATTGTTCGCCGTCGCTGGATGTGAAGCTGACCCGGGCACCGTGAACAATCTGCCGACCTATGTCGTCACCGCGTCGAGCTCCTCCAGCGGGGGCGCGGGCGGGGAAGGCGGAGCGACCACCACCGTCGCGACGACGAGCACAGGGGGCGAGGGCGGCATGGGCGGCGAGGGCGGCACGGTGTGCACGTGCGAGCCCGGGCTCTCGTGCTGTGGATCGGAGTGCGTCAACCTGGCCGGTGATCCGCGCAATTGCGGGTCGTGCGGCACGACCTGCACCGAGACTCAGGTCTGCATCCAGGGCCAGTGCGCGAATGCGTGCGCCCCCGGCTTCGGGTGCGAAGAAGGCCTCTGCTGCGGCGTGAGATGCTGCCGCGCCGGCGAGATCTGCTGCGACTACGGCGACAGCGCCGACGCGCCCGACCTTCACTGTCAGGCGACCGCGAACGGCACCTGCCCCCTCGCCTGCAGCGGCTGCGAGAACTGACGTACCTCGATAGCGGCGCGCGGCGCATCAAGCAGCGCCGCGCGCCGGCGCATCGCGCGCGCCGCGCCTCGTGTGCGGGATGCGACTCGCGCGCGTCCGGCGGCGCCGCGCGTCGGCGCATTGCGCGCGCCGCGCCTCATGTGCACGGAAGGCGGCGCATCGCGCGCGGCGCGCCTCGTCTGCGCGCCGCGCACGCCACGTCGGCTCACGGCTTCTCGAAGATCTTGCCCGGGTACTTCCGCTCGAAGTGCCCCACCACGCCCCGGCCGATCGCCACGATGGTGAGCCCTGCGATGCCCATCTTGATGGCCGGCCCGATCACGGGGACGAAGCCGACCGCCCGGGTGGCGAGGAATTTCAAGCCCTGCCCGAGGATCGCGAAGCTCCCGCCGGCCGCGGTCGTCACCACGGATCCCACGTTCTCGCCGTAGATCTCGCCGACCATCGCCATCATGTGCGTCTCGATCGCGACGAGCCCGGCGGAGGTCGAGATCGGGAGCGGAAGCGCGGCGAACGCCGCCCCGCCGATCGCGTAGCGGTGAACCCATCGGAGAGCTTCATCCCTGCACGTCGTCATGTCCCGAGGTTGCCGCAAGTCTCGCCATCCGTCCATCGAGCTCCGCACTGACGGAGCGAGCGCGTCGATGGCCCGGAACCCCCGCTCTTCTGTGCGCTGCCTTCCCGTGCCGCGGGAACCGCGCGTGCATGGCCGTCGCTCGGCTCGACCTCCGCGCTCGCGCCGGAGGGCGGTGCCCGAGGCAAAGCGACCCCGCGAGGGGATGTTGGACCATCGGAGCCCGTGGCGATCCGGGCTCCAGGAGGTGCCCATGACAGCTCGACGCGCGCTCTTCAGCCTGCCCCTCCTCTGCGCCTGCGCCGCCTTCGCGGCGCACGGCGCGGAGCCACGCCCCTCCTCGCCTGGAGCGGGGCCGCCGACCGGCCCTGCGCCCGCAGAGACGCCCGACGCCGAGCGCGTCCCTCTGTTCGAGGGCATCGGCGCTCTCCATCACCCCGTGACGACGTCATCGCCGCTCGCGCAACGCTATTTCGATCAGGGGTTGCGGCTCGTCTACGCGTTCAACCACGACGAGGCGAGGCGCGCATTTCAGGAGGCCGCCCGGATCGATCCCGGCCTCGCCATGGCCCGCTGGGGCATCGCGCTCACGCTCGGCCCGAACATCAACCAGCCGGCCGACGCGGCGCGGGAGCGGGCCGCCCTCGATGCCATCGCGGAGGCGCGCGCGCTCGCCGCGTCCGCGAGCGAGCGCGAGCGCGCGTACATCGACGCGCCGGCGGAGCGCCACGCTTCAGCGCCGGGCCGCGACCGGGCGGCCCTCGACCGCGCCTACGCGAGCGCGATGCGCGAGCTCGCGCGCCGCTTCCCCGACGACCTCGACGCGGGTGTCCTCTTCGCCGAGGCGCTCATGGATCTGCGCCCGTGGGATCTCTGGACGCCGGACGGCCGGCCGCAGCCGGAGACCGACGAGATCGTCTCCACGCTGGAGGGCATCCTCCGGCGCGATCCCGAGCACGTCGGCGCGAATCACTATTACATCCACGCGGTCGAGGCGTCGCGCGCGCCGGAGCGGGCGTTGCCGAGCGCCGAGCGCCTCGGCGGTCTGGCCCCTGGCGCTGGGCACCTCGTGCACATGCCGTCGCACATCTTCATGCGCGTCGGTCGCTACGCCGACGCCTCCGACGCGAACGAGCAGGCCGTGCTGGCCGATCGCCGGTACCTCCGCGAGCGGCGGCCGGAGGGCATCTATCCGATGATGTACTTCCCTCACAACCTCTATTTCCTCTCGGTCTCGGCGAGCATGGAGGGGCGCAGCGCCGTCGCCGTGCGCGCCGCGCGAGAGCTGGCCGACGCGGTCCCCGACCACAACGTCCGGCACATGCCGATGCTCGAGATGTTCCGCCCTGCGCTGCTGTTCGCGCTCGTCCGGTTCGGACGGTGGGACGACGTGCTCGCGGAGCCGGCGCCGCCGCCCGAGCTGCGGTACACGACGGGGATATGGCGCTATGCACGCGGCCGCGCGCTGGCCGCGACCGGGCGCCATGACGATGCCGCGCGCGAGGCGGCGGCGCTCCGGGCGATAGCGTCCGAGAGCTCGGACGACGCGACGATCGGCAAGAACCGCGCGAAGGACGTGCTCGAGATCGCCTCGCTCGTGGTCGAGGGCCAGATCGCGTCGGAGCGCGGCGACACCGGCGCCGCTGCCCGCCTGCTCGAGGACGCCGCGCGCATCGAGGACGAGCTGCGCTATTTCGAGCCGCCGGACTGGCCCGAGCCGGTCCGCCACACGCTCGGGGAGGTGCTCCTCAAGGCGGATCGCACGCGCGACGCGGAGGCGACTTACCGGGAGGACCTGCGCCAGAACCCGCAGAATGGCTGGTCGCTGTGCGGGCTCGAGCGCAGCCTGCGCGCACAGGGCAAGGAAGAGGACGCAAACGCCGCACACGCGCGCTTCAAGCTCGCCTGGGCGCGAGCCGACCTGCGGCTGTCCGGGTCATGCCCGTGAATGTCCGGTCTCGAGCGGCTGAAGACGGCGAGAGAGGCGCGCATTGCCGGCGCGCACATCGGAGCATCTGCTAGGTTGGTGGGGTGTTGCGCGCGAAGCTTGGACACTCGGCGCTCTGGTGTCTTTTCTCTCTCGCCTCCAGCCTGTGCGCCGTCTCGCTCTTCGGCTGCGAGAGCACCAACCTGCCGCCGTATACCAGCCTCCCGGGGGAAGGCGCCGGCGGCTCGGGGTGTGCGCCGGGGCAGATCAGCGGCGCCAGCGGATGTGCGCAGGTGGGCATTCCGGGCTGCGTCGACGCGTTCGTCGACGAGGACGGCTTCTGTCGTCCCACGCTCGCGAAGTGCTCGCCCGGGACGATCCCGAAGCACGACGAGGGCTGCATTGAAGTCGGGATCCCCGGCTGTGCGGCGGAGTTCGTGGAGGGCGGCGCCTGTCATCCCACCATGGCCAAATGCCCGGAGGGAACATTCGCGGTCCCGCAGAAGGGCTGTGTTTCCATCGACGGCCCGGACGGCTGCGGCTCGATGCCGTGGGGCGAGATCGTCGAGGCCCCCGGCGATCTCCATGTCGATCCTGCCTACGAGGGAGGAGACGGCGACGGGTCGCGGGAGAGGCCGTTCACGACGCTGGCGGAGGCGCTGGCGAGCGTTCGGGCGGACGGGCGCGTCGTCCTGGCCGAGGGCGAGTACGACGAGCCGATCGAGATCACGAAGCCCATCGAGATCGTCGGGCGGTGCGCCTCGCGGGTGGTGCTCCGGGGCGAGCAGAGCGATCCCAGCGGCAACGTCAGCGCGGTCTGGATCCACGACGTCGAGCGGGCCGGCGTGAGCGGCGTGAGCGTGCTCAGCGCCTCGATCGGGATGCTGATCCAGGCAGCGGCGGTCTCGGTGCGCGACATCCGGGTGACGGGCGAGAGCGGCAATGGACTCGTGGTCGCGCTCCCTGGCGCGCGCCTCGACCTGTCGCGCAGCCTCATCCAGTCGTCGTGGGCGGACGATGGAGCGGGCGAGGTCTGGACGAGCGTGCTCGTCGTCTCCGGGGCCGAGGCGCGGCTCACCGAGAACGCGCTGGTCGGGGGCACGGTCAACCTGCGGATCAGCTCGGAGGCAGCGGAGGTGGTCGCGGAGGGCAACCTGCTGGAGGCAGCTGCGCTGCGGTCGGTAACGAGCGACGGCGTCGGTGTGCACCTCGAGGAAGGCACGCTCCGGCTCGACGCGAACGCGCTCGTCGACCATCGCCTGGGCGCGCTGGTGACGGGCGCCGGCGCGGAGCTCGTGGCGGCGCGCAACCTCATCGCCGCCCCGGCAGACGCGGCGCCCGAAGCCGGCGGCCTGGCCGTGGAGCATGGCGCGCGCGCCTCGCTCGCCTCCAGCGTACTGTCAGGGGCGTGCGATGCGCTGCTCGTCGTCGCGGACGCCGATACGGCGGTCGAGGCATCGGGCAATCTCTTCGACGGCGCGGCCGCCTCGGAGAGCGATCGCCTCGGAGTCGCCGTCGAGCAGCGCGGCGGAGCGCTCTCGCTGTCGTCGAGCCTCGTGCGCCAGGCCGGCGACGCTGGGCTGTTCGTCTCGGGCGGGACGCTCTCGGCGAGCGGCGTCGTCATCGAGGGCACGCGCGCGAGCCCGCTGCACCGGGATCGCGCCGCCGGCGTGCTCGTGCAGGGTGGCCGCGCCGCGCTTGCGTCCGCGTATGTCCTGGAGCCCCACGTCGCGGGCGTGTCCGCGTCCCAGGGCGCGACCCTCGAGATCGCGGACAGCCTCATCGAGCGCTCGCTGCCGGAGGAGCGCGACGGCACGGGCGGCGTCGGCCTGCTGAGCGCCGGGGCGGCGCAGGTCCTCGTCCAGAGGTCGGCCGTGCTGGAGAGCCGCGTGGCGGGCCTGCTGCTGGCCTCGCCGAGCACGGTGGAGGACACGGCCATCCTCGGGGTCGAGGGCGGAACGTTCTCGGCCCTGAGCGCCGGTGGGCAGACGGAATCGGTGCCGGACCTGGGCGATGGACTCGTGGTCCTCGGCTCGACGGCGCAGGTGAGCTACGTGCAGGTGCATCGCTGCGCGCGCGCCGGTTTGCTCTTCAGCGACAGCCGCGGCGCGCTCGTGAGCTCGGAGTCGACCGGCAACCGGTTTGGCCTCGTCGTGCAGGGCGCGCAGGCGCCGTCGGTGTCGGAGGACAACAGCTTCGAGGGCAACCAGGAGAGCGATCAGCTCACCGGAGGCACGCTCCCCGTCCCGAGCAGCGCCACGCCCGCCCCGTGAATGACGATCGCTCGTCGAGCGGCGCGGGAGCGGCGCCGCCCGGCCCGGACAGACGTCGGGCCCGTCGCGGCGACACGCGCGCGACGCGCTCGCGGATGTCGTGTTGAGATCGCGAGGCGCGCGTCGAGGCGCCTCGCGCAGCGACGGTTTGCGTCGCCGAGAGCTTGCGTCGATGTCGCGAGAACGACGTCGGTCAGGGCTCACGATCGCGTCAATGACGACGATCGCGCACCTCACGGACTTCCATCTCCTCGAGGCGGATCACGACCGGCGCCGCGGCGCCGAGCGGTGGCGGCTTCGTTACCTGAGCTTCGGCCGCCCGATCGACGCAGCGCAACGCCGGCGCCGCACGCTGGCCGCGCTCGTCGAGGCGTGGCGGACCGGGGCGGACCACCTGGTGCTCACCGGCGACCTGACGGAAGACGGGACTCCTGCCCAGTTCGAGGTGCTCGCGGCCGTGCTGGCCGAGAGCGGTTGGGACCCGGCCCGCGTCACGTTGGTGCCTGGCAACCACGACGCGTATACCGAAGGCGCGTGGGAGCGCGCGCTGGAGGGCTGCCTCCGCCCCTTCGCGGCGACGAGCGGGCAAGGGAAGGCCGTCGCGCTGCCCGGGGCTGTCGTGGCCGCCGTCTCGACCGCCATGATGCAACCGGTGACGCGCTCGGCGGGCGCGATCGCGGCCCGCGAGCTCTCGTGGATCGCCTCGCTCGCCGCCGAGACGCGCCGCTCGGGCGACGCGCTCGTGCTCGCCCAGCACCACCCGCCGCTCCGCCATCCGATCGGAGCGATGCAGTGGCTGGACGGCCTCATCAACAGCGCTGAGCTCATGGCATTGCTCCACGAGCACGATCACCTTCACGTGATCCACGGCCATACGCACCGAGACCACGACGCGCCGGTGCGCTCAGGCGCGCCGCCTCGCATCTTCTGCGCTCAGGCGCTCGTGGACGGACCTTCACCGCTACGCCTCTACCGTGTGCGTTGCGGGCGCCTCCTGTCCGAGCGGGCGCGCGTTCGGAGCGGCGCGTCGGCGTTCGCGCAGGCGTAGAATCTCTCACACGCACTGCAGCGCGCGTTCCCCTCATCGCGCTCTTTTCGCCCAAGACGCGGCTCGTATAGAGTCCTCGTCCGATCATGAAATTCACGCGCTTGCTCAGGTGTACGATCACCGTCGTTGCTCTCTCGACGTTCGCGGCCCAGCTGGGCTGCGGCGGCGCCGCGCCCACGTCCGTGGCGCCCGTGATGGTCGACGCCGAACCTGTCGAGACGTCGAGCCCGAAGATGAGCTCTCGTTCCGAGATCGGCGGCATGAACGAGGAGAAGGTGCAAGCGGCGTTCGAGCGCGTGTCGCCTCGGCTCTCGCGCTGCTATCAGAAGGGCGTCCAGCGGATCCCCTATCTCGGGGGCGAGATCCGCTTCAAGGTCCGGGTGACCGAGGAGGGCACGGCGCGCTGGGCGTTCGTGAAGGACTCGAACCTGGGCGATCGCGAGACCGAGGCGTGCATGCTGAGCGTCCTGAAGGCGACGAGGTGGCCGAAGCCGGTCGGCGGAGAGGGTCTGGCGGAGAACAGCTTCACCTTCGAGCCGAGCAGCGACGAGCGCCTGCCGGTGCCCTGGACGCCCGACCAGCTCGGGACGCCGTACAAGAAGGCGAAGCCGACGCTCGCGACGTGCCGGAGCCAGGCGGGCGCCAGCCAGCTCAAGGCCACGCTCTACATCGACACCGACGGCAAGCCGCTCAGCGTGGGCGTGTCCAGCAACGACGAACGGGGCGAGGAGGCGGCCGAGTGTGTCGCCGGCGCGCTGCGCGAGATCACCTTCCCCTCCCCTGGCAGCTATGCATCGAAGGTGAGCGTCGACATCAATTGACGTGACTGACGTGACGCCGCGGACCGAACGCAGCGACCGCCCGCACGCCGGGCTGGCCGCTGGCGGAGGTATCCGGTGGCGGCCCGCTTCGCGCTGCGACCGGCCCTGTCCGACGCGGAGGCGGTCGCAGGGTTCGTTCATTGGGCGCGAAATCTACCGCCCTTGCTGGCAGCGCGCGCCGCGGGACTGCGCTACGCTCTCGTCGTGGGCAAGGTCCTCCGGCAGATCCTGGTGCTCTTGTGGAAGGTGGCTCGCCTCGTCCTGTGGAAGTGGCTGAAGCCGCGCCTCATGAAGTTCGCGATGATCACGGCGGCGCTCGTCGGGGTCATCCTGCTCGTGGTGGCCGTGCTCGGCAGGCTTTAGCGGCGAGCGCGGCTCGCCTGCGCTGGCGGCCGCGGGCGGCGCAGGTGTCGTTCGCTTGTCCGCAGCCGCTTCCGGCAACTAGTCTCTCCCGCTTGCATGGCTAGCTCACCGCCTTCCTTGCTCCTCGCGGCCCTGACGTGCGCGATCGCGTCGGGCGGCGCCGCGGCTTGCTCCGAAGAGAGCCCCGCCGAGGCGGCGCCGGCCTCGCTCGAGGCGGACGCCCTGCGGACGCCCCCCGAGGCGGACGCGCCGCGCGTGTCCGCGGGAGCGGACGCGCCGCGCGCCGCGGTCGTCGAGGCGGCGCACGTCACGAAGGCGCCGGCCCCGGTCCAGGCGGAGGCCGAAGCGCCGCCCTCGTCGAGCGCAGCGGGAACGACGCCGCCAGCCAGCGCGGCGGGAACGACACCGCCGGCCAGCGCAGCGGCGGAGGGCGCGCGCATCTACTCCAAGGGGCGGTTTGCGTGGATCAGCCCTGGCCCTTACCCGACGCGGGGCTGGAGCGGCTACCTGGGGCTTGGCGGCTCCGTCGCGCTGCGCGGCGGCAGCGCCGAGGCCGCGCGGACGCCGGGCGAGGGGTGCGACGCGTGGTACGCCATCGAGCCGCGGGGTTACGTCTGCGCTGGCGCCAGCGCCGCGGTCGACCCGAACGACCCGGTCGTGGTCGCGCTGCGGCCGCACGCGCCCAGGGTCGACTCCCCGTGGCCCTATGACTACGCGGAGTCGACCGGCGCGCCGCGCTACCCGCAGCTCCCGAGCGCGAAGGAGCAGCGGCGCGCCGAGTGGGACCTCGAGGAGCACCTCGCGAACATCGCGAAGGTGCGCGCCGCCGAGGGCGCTGGCGAGGAAGCCGTTCGAGAGATCGACGAGGCCCTCGTGGGGGTCGACCTGAAGCCCGCGGGGGTCGCCGCCCCGGCGCTGTTTCCTTTCGGCGGCCTCGTGCGCGAGGGGCGCGACCGGATCGTGAACGGCTCGACGGTGGCGTTCACCCGCGCGTTCGACGCGCAGGACCGGACCTGGGTGGTGACCTCGGACCAGGCGTACATGCCGAAGGATCGCCTGAAGCCCTACCCGCGCTCGAGCTTCCAGGGCGTCTGGCTGAAGGACGGGCGTTCGCTCCCGCTCGCGTTCTTCCGCAAGACCGATCGACCGAAGTACCAGCGGGGCGCCGGCGGCCGCTTCGAGCCGACCGGCGCGTCGTTCGCGCGGCTCGCCTCGGTCGGGCTCACCGGTCGCGCCGAGTCCGAGGACGGCGAGCGGTTCCTCGAGACGCGAGAGCCAGGGGTCTACGTGCGCGCGGACGACACCGTCGTGATCGAGGCGGCGAAGAGCTCGCCGCTCGAGGGCGAGGCCGATCCGTCGTCGCCGCCGCGCAAGTGGATCGAGGTGAGCGTGCTCGGCGGCTGGTTCGTCGCCTACGAAGAGCTCACCCCGGTCTTCGCGACGCTCATTTCACCGGGGCGCGGCGGCGTCCCGAGGCAGGGTATCCCCGCCATCGAGACCGCGGCGACGCCGACCGGGCGCTTCCGCATCGACGGGAAGTTCGTGACGGCGACGATGGTGTCGAGCACGAACGACAAGATCGTCCACTCCGAGGTGCAGTTCGTGCAGAACTTCAGCGGACCGCACGCGCTGCACGGCGCGTACTGGCACGACGCCTGGGGCGAGCCGAAGAGCGGCGGCTGCGTCAACCTCTCCCCCATCGACGCGAAGCAGATGTTCGCCTGGACCGACCCGCCGGTGCCGGAGGGGTGGCACGGCCTGCGGGCCTCCCGCGACGCCGGCCGCTCCACGGTGGTCCTCATTCACCGCTGATCGCGCGCGCGATCCGGCCCGCGAGCCGCAGCGCGGCTTCCGCGAACACGTCCGGATCGAGCAGCAGGCCGACCACGAGGAAGCCGTCGCGCGGCATGTCGAAGAAGTAGCCGGGGTGGACGATGATCCCCTCGTCGCGCACGAGGAGCTCGACCCAGCCGTCCTCGTCGTGCACGCGCGGGACCTCCAGCGTCGCGTACCAGCCGCCGTCGATCGGGAGCCGCCGGACCGCGCCCCCGGCGTGCGCTTCGATCGCCGCGTCGAGCGCGGCCAGGTTGGCCTGCACGCGCGACAGGATCGCGCGCTGGACGGGCGCCCGCGAGGCGAGGATCTCCGGCAGCGCGAGCTGCACCGGGGTGCCGACCGAGAGGTAGGTGTCAGCGATGACCTCCAGCCGCTCCAGAGCCGCGGCGGCGAGCTCCGGCGGCCCCGAGACCGCGATCCAGCCGAGCTTGAGCTGCGGCAGCGCCATCACCTTGGAGAGCCCGCTCAGCACGAAGGTCAGCGCCTGCCGCGAGCCGGCGAAGCTCGGCAGGCGGTCCGGGGCGAGGTCTCGGTGGGCGTAGTCCCCGAAGACCTCGTCGACGATCAGCGCGAGCCCGTGCTCCCCGGCCCACGCCTCGAGCGCGGCAGCGTCGTCGCGGCGCACGAAGGAGCCGGTCGGGTTGTTCGGATGGACGAGCACCACCGCCCGCGTCCGCTCGCCGGCCGCGCGCTCGAGCGCGCCGAGGTCGATTCGCCATCCTTCCTCCCTGAGGAGCGGGTAGGGCGTGAGCGAGACGTCCTCGAGGCAGGCCAGGTACTCGAGCAGCGGGTAGGACGGCACGGGGACGAGCACGTCGTCGCCGCGCTCGGCGAGCAGCTTGAGCAGCCAGCCGTACGCTTCGCTGGTGCTGGCCGTCAGCACGACGCTCGACGGATTCACGTCGAGCCCGCGCTCCCGGTAGTAGCGCGACACCGCGGCGCGCGCCGCCGGATCGCCGAGCGGCAGCGGCGAATACCGCGCGCCGCGCGGCTCGCCGAGCGGCGCGATGAGGTGAGCCGTCTCGACGATCCCGCAGCGCGTCGGGTTCGACTCGGTGAAATCGACGAGCGCGCGCCCCGCCCCGCGCGCCTCGGCGAGCACGGACGCGAGGCTGTTGCCCGAGAGATCCCAGCCGGTGCGCGCCGCGAACCGCAGCGGCCGGGGCGCGCGCGCGTGTCCCGCGTCCGCCTCTACCGCGGGAGGTCGATCCAGGCTCACCCGTTTCTCCATGCGTCCATGCTCCATCGCCGTCGTGCTCTACCCCGCGCCGCCGCTCGGCCACGGTGACACGGACGGCGCCGGACGGCAGCCGTGCGCGCACCCGGGCGATGCGAGGTCGCGCGGGCCGCGGGGGTGCTCAGCCGCGGCGCCGCCGGCGCGCCGCCGACGCCGCCACGAGGGCGCTCGCGAGGCCCCAGGCGGCGCGGCTCGACGGCGGCGTGCGGTCCGGGCCAGCCGCGGCCCAGGTGCACGCGCCGCTGGTCGCCTCGAGCTCTCCGTTCGCCATCCAGACGTCGCTCCCTACCGGGAGCTCGCGCGCGCCGAGCGAGGCACCGCCGTAAAGGACGTCGATGGCCAGCGTCGTCCCGCCGGAGCCGCGCGGCGCGGCGACCGCGAACTGCCACAGCCCGCGGCGCACCTCCCGGAGCGGCGTGTGCATCACCCCGCCGCGGACGGCGACCGTGAGCTTCCCATCGACGCCCCTCACCGGGGCTCCGTCAGGGCGTCGCAGCTCTATCGTCCCCCAGACCGGCCACGACGGGTCGGGCCTCGCGTAGGTGCTCGACAGGACGTACCAGCTCTTGTCGAGCGCCGGCTCGTTGCCGCCCGTCTCGGCGGCCTCGAGCGCGAGCCGCGCGCCTTCGAGATCGAGCACGCCGGGGCCGAGCTGCGCGTCGAGCGGCAGGGCGCCCCTCGGGTACCGCGCGCCTGCCTGGAGCGCCTCCGTGACCTCCGCCTGGGTCAGGTTCGGGTTGACCTGGAAGAGGAGCGCGATCGCCCCTGCGACCTGCGGCGCCGCCATGGACGACCCTGACGCGATCGCGTGGTAATCGTCGACGACGAAGCAAGGCTCGTCGCCGGGGCACCCGGGCGTATCGAACAGCCCTCCGGGATGGGTGCGCGGGTCGACGCCGCTGGCCATGGCGGCCGCGACCAGGCCGCCGGGCGCGCTGATCTCCGGCTTGGCCACGCCGAACGGCGTGGGACCAGCCGCGCTGAAGTAGCAGGCGCTGTCCTCTTCGATGTCCACGCCGTCGAGGCTCGTGAGGCGCACGCTCGTGGAGCTCCCCAGTGGCTGCCAGCGGACGCGGTTGATGGTGCATCCCACGGCGAGCAGCCCAGGGTCGCTCGCGGGCACGTTGATCGTCCCTTGCTTGATGGCGCGCAGGAACAGGAGCCCGAGATCGTGCGACGGCGAGACGTCGCCGAGCCCCGTCACCCAGAGCTGCGCGTCCCCTTGGCCTCGCAGGCGGATCGCGAACTCGCCCGCCTTCCACGCCCCGCTGAAGGCCACGACGGCGCTGTTCGTCGCTGAGGTGATGGGCGACTTCCCGTTCGCGACCCGGTTGATGACGGCGCCGGTCGTCTCGCCGTCGTCGCCGGTGTAACCGGCGTCGTCTCCGGGCTCGACCAGGCCGATCCACGCCTCGCCGCCTGGCCCCTCGAGGCCGACCGACACCTCGTCCCCGGGCCGGAAGGTGATCCAGACGTATCCTTCGCCGCGCTCCGCGCTCGGCGTGCGGATAGGCACGCGCGTCTCGGCGTGCGCCGACACGTGGGCCTCGGTGTGGATCCCGAGCGATCCTTCGCCGTCGATCTCGTACAGCGCGCCGCTGTTGCCGGCGGCGACGACGATCGCCCGCCCCGGATGAGCGCTGCCGACCATCGCTGCGAGCCCCGCCTCGAGCGGGCTCGTCCCGTCGTGGGGCCCGAAATCGCTCCCGACGCTCAGGTTCACGACCGCCGGCATGTTCAGCTCCTCGGCGCGGTCGAAGATGAACTGCACCGCCTTGAGGATGTCCGGATCGTCGAAGCCCTCGCCCGGCCGCGCAGGCGCGGCGATGATCAGCGTCGCGGCGGGCGCCACGCCGACATACCGCGGCCGCTCCGAGACCATTGGCCCGCCGTTGCCTGCAGCGATGGAGGCCACGTGCGTGCCGTGCCCCGCGATATCGCGGAGGATGCCGGGCATGCTCTTCGCGAGCATCGCGTCGATGTCGGCGTCGGAGAAGATCGCGCACGCCGACTGGTCCGGATCATCGCACCCGTACGTGTGCTCGAGCGCCGCGTGCAGCCCCTTCGGGCTTCCGGCCTGCAGCATCCATCGGATCCGTGTCTTGCCGTCCTTGTCTCGAAAATCCGGGTGGGTCACGTCGAGGCCGGTGTCGACGACGCCGACGACCACCCCCTTGCCGTCCGCGCCGGTGACCTTCCTGTACGGCTCGACGCGGATCCACCCCTTGGACCGATCCAGCAGGGGCTGCCGCGGCGGTCCTGTGAGCAGCCTGAGCTCCGGGTGCGCGGCGGAGAAGGCGCCGACGTCGCCGGGCGCGAGCCGGATGGTCCCGAGGCCCGGCGCGACCGGGAGCAGCCCGAGCGCTCGTGCGTCGGCGCCGGCGGGCAGCGGCACCATCACCGGGATGCGCCCGCGCGGATCGGCGAACGGGTGCCGACCCAGGCGCGAGCTGAGCAGGCGCGCCACCGCCGGGGCCGGGACGTCGGCGCGCGCTTCACCGGCCGCGAGGGCGAGGCCGAGCAGCGCGATGGAGAGCGGAGACCTGCGGGCGAGCACGCCGCGAGTCTACACCACGTCCGCGCGCGGCCGAGGACTCGAAGGGCGCCGCCCTCGCCGCGCGTTCTCCGGAGCGCGCCGCGGCCCGCTCACACCGGCGGCACGAGGTGCTTCTTGCGCGGCCTCTCCTCGACCTTGCCGGCGTACCGCTCGAAGCGGCGCGCCACCTCGCGGCGGAGGTTCGCCGTCGGGATGATCGCGTCGATCACGAGCTCGCTCGCGAGCTTCTCCAGGTCGACGTCGGCCCGGTACTCGTCGCGCAGCTTCTGGACGAGCGCCTCGCGCTCGGGCCCCGCCGGGATCGCCTGGATCTTGTTGAAGTAGACGGCGTTCACCGCGGCGCTCGGCCCCATCACCGCGATCGAGGCCGAGGGGAGGGCGACGCACTCGTCGGGCGCGAACGCCGGCCCGCACATCGCGTAGAGCCCGGCGCCGTACGCCTTGCGCACGACGACGGACAGCTTCGGCACGCTCGCCTCGCTCACGGCGGCGATCATCTTCGCCCCGGCCCGGATGATCCCCTGCCTCTCGACGACGGTCCCGATCATGAAGCCGGGCACGTCGGCGAGGTACAGGAGCGGGATGTTGAACGCGTCGCACAGCCAGATGAACCGCGCCGCCTTGTCGGCCGAGTCCACGAACAGCACGCCGCCCTTGTATTTCGGCTGGTTCGCGACGATGCCGACCGCTCGTCCCTCGACGCGCGCGAGCCCCGTGACGATCTCTCGCGCGTAGAGCTTCTTGATCTCGACGAAGCTGCCCTCGTCGATGATCGCGTCGATCACGGCCATGATGTCGAACGGCTTGTTCTCGTCGGCGGGGATCACGTCCTCGAGCGGCCGCTGCCCTGGCTTCTCCGGCCTCGGCTCGACGCGGGGCGCGGCCTCGGCGGAGCTCTGCGGCATCAGCGCGAGGTAGCGCTTCGCGAAGGCGATCGCCTCCTCCTCGGTCTTCACGAGGACGTCGCCGCACCCCGAGACCGAGCAGTGCATGCGCGCCCCGCCGAGCTCTTCGAGCGTGACCTTCTCGCCGATCACCATCTCCGCCATCCGCGGAGAGCCCAGGTACATGCTCGCGTTGCTCTCGACCATGCACACGACGTCGCAGAACGCCGGGATATAGGCGCCCCCCGCCGCCGACGGGCCGAACAGCAGGCAGATCTGCGGGACGAGGCCGCTCAGCTCGACCTGGTTGTAGAAGATCCGCCCCGCGCCGCGCCGCCCGGGGAACATCTCGATCTGGTCGGTGATGCGCGCCCCCGCGGAGTCGACGAGGTAGAGCAGCGGGCACCGGAGGCGCCGCGCTGTCTCCTGCACGCGCAGGATCTTCTCGACGGTGCGGCGCCCCCACGAGCCGGCCTTCACCGTCGAGTCGTTCGCCATCACGCACACGGGGCGCCCGCCCACCGTCCCGGTGCCCGTGATGACGCCGTCGGCCGGCAGCTCGGGATCCAGCGCGTTGGCGAGCGCCGCGTCCTCGATGAAGCTTCCTTCATCGACGAGCAGCGCGACGCGTTGCCGCGCGAACAGCTTGCCCTGTTCCGCGTTCTTGTCGTGGTACTTCTGCGCGCCTCCCTTCTCGATGCGCGCCGTGAGATCCCGCAGCTTCTGATCGAGCGACATGGCGCGACCCATAGCCCTAAGCGCGCCGGGCGACCACCTCCCGCGCCGCCGATTCGAGCTCCCGCGCGGTCCGGGCGACCAGCACCTTCGTCGACGCGGCGGCGTAGCGCGGCATCGCGCTGTCTCCCGTCCCCCAGGCGCCCGGCCCCTCCGGGCAGAGCCACAGGAGCGCCCGCGCCCTGTCGCGCAGCCTCCTCACGACCTCCGCCTCGTCCGCGAAGTAGTTCGTGCGCCCGTCGCCCAGGATCACGAGGGTCACCCGCCGGTCCACGTCACGCCCGTGTCGCTCCTCGAAGGCCAGCAGGGCGCGCCCGTAATTCGAGTTGTGCGCCCGGCTCACCACCTCGCCGCGCTGGATCCGATCGAGCGCCGAGCCCGCCGGCAATGCCTCGAAGAGCTCGGTCGTCTCGGCGAGCTCGCTCACGAAGACGAACGATCGCGTCCGGTCGAAGAGCTCCTGCGCCGCGCAGACGAACTCGAGCATGAACCGCGCGGCGACGCGGACCGAGTCCGACACGTCGCACAGGATCATCAGGCGCGGCTTGTCGCGCCGCCGCGCCCGCCGCGCCGGCTGGAACGGCACACCGCCGGTCTGGAGGCTGCGCCGCAGCGTCCGGTGGGGATCGATCCTCCCGCGCCGCGCGCGGCGCCTGCGGAGCCGCTCCGCGCCGCGCAGTCGCTGGGACAGCTCTTTCACGGCGCGACGCACCTCCTCCATCTCGCCCTCGCCGAGCGAGGCGAACGGCACATCCATGCGGCCCTCGGCAGCTGGCTCTTCGCCCTCGAAGCGCCGGAGCGACAGCGTCACGTGCTCGCGCACGCGGTGCCGCATCCGCTCCAGCTCCGCGGCGAGCGCCTCCGCGAGGGCCCTCCCCCGCTCCTCGCCGAGCGCCTCCTCGAGCGCGCTCCGGATCCGCCGCAGCGCGCTGGCGACGGCCGGCACCCCGAGCTGATCCATCACCCGCTGCGCGAAGAACCCGACCTGGAGCGAGCTCGTCATCGGCGCGAGAACGCGCGCGATCCCGGCTGCCTGGAGCGCTCTGTCGAGCTCCCCTGCGGTCCCTGCGAGCGCCTGGAACGCGATCGCGTCGCCCGAGGCGCCGCTCCGCTCCGCCGCCGCGCTGAGCAGATCGCGCAGGGCGGAGAGCTCCCCATCCGAGAACCCTCGCTCCCGCAGGCGCCCCCACAGATCGCCGACGTGCGCGCCCTCGGGGGAGAAGAAGCGGTCGAAGCAGGCGCGGTACCGGCGGAGATCGGCGGCGCGCTCGACGACCACCGCGCCGATGGCGTCGCGCAGCGCCCCACGGTCGCCGAACCCGACGAGGGCGCACGCGCGCGTGACATCGATGGCCTGCGCCGTCGAGACGGCGAAGCCGTCGCGGCGCAGCGCCCAGAGGAACTCGTCGATGGCGAGGAGCATGGAGAGCGTACCGGTCCAGCCCGCGCGGCCCCGCGGCGGCTACGGCGCCGGCGCGGGCTCCGCGAGCAGCGCCTTGAGGAGCTTCTCGACCTCGGCGTGCCGGGTCGGGTCGTATCCGACCACCACGTCCCGGATGACGCCCTTCTTGTCGATCACGAACATGGTGGGGAGCGCCTTGACGCCGTAGGCCGCGGAGGTCGACTCCGACGCGTCTGCCGCGACCGCGTAGCGCATCGAGAGGGCCTGCGCTGTCTTCGTCGCGACGCCGACCTCGTCGGTCGTCACGCCCAGGACCCGCAGCCCCTGCGCGGCGTACGCCGCGTGCCACGCCGAGAGCTGCGGGGCCATCAAGCGGCACGGCGCGCACCAGGTCGCCCAGAAATCGAGCAGCACCACGTTTCCGCGCAGGGCCCCGATGTTCGCCGGGACGGCCCCTCCGACGGTGGTGAGCGGCTTCCAGGCTGGCGCGAACGTGCCGATCTTGTCGAGGCGGAGGATCTGATCGTGCCCCGGGAACGGCACCAGCGTCGGCGCGACGTCTCGCTCTCGACCGCCGCGCCGGATCCGGAGGTTCACCACGTTTCCAGGCCCCGCGAGCGCGACACGCGCGACGAGCTGCTTTGGCTCGTCGATCTGCACGCCGTCCGCCGCGAGGACCTGATCCCCGTCCACGATGCCCGCCTTGGCCGCCGGCGAGCTGTTGATGACGTGCTTCGCGACCACCCCCCCGGCCGGCCCTGGCTCCAGCTCCACGCCCAGCCAGGCGCGGCGGGACGCCTCCTCGGCGGCTGCGCGTGGGGCGCCTCCCAGCAGCGCAGCGCCCGACAGCGACACCAGCGTGGCGGCCAGGAGGGCGCGCCATGCGCGGCCTCGCCTGGAAGAGGCCAGGTACATCCGGGCAGTGTAGCATCTCGACCGGTGCGGTCCCGAACCCGCCTCTCTGCGTGGTGCGCGCTCGCTGCGGCGTCGCTCGCCTCGATGACGCTCTCGACGGAGGCGCGGTTCTGCGCCGGGTGGGCCCCCCTGCCGGTCGGCTGTGCGCCGCCCCCGTCGTCCCTGTCCCGCGCGGACGTCGCGGGGACCACGGAGTGGATCGGACCCGGCTCCAGCTCCACCCCCGAGGCGCGCGCGCCGGCCGAGGCGCCCGCTGCACCTCCGGCGGCGGCGCCCTCGGCCTGGGAGCTCGCCGGCCAGCTCGCGAGCTTCCAGCCCGTCACGGATCGAGCTCGGTCCCAGCACTTCACCGGCGAGCTGGAGGCGGAGGTGAGGATCAACGCGGCGGCTGCGCCCTACCCGCAGCTGGGTCCGGATCGCGTCCTCCCCTCTGGCGCGGCCGTTGTCGAGTTCCACTACCGGGCGGGCTCGCCGGAGCCGGCCACGCTCCTGGCCATGGTGAAGCGACCGGCTGGTTACGACCCCGACGGCGGCAACTGGGAGTACCTGGTCCTCACGCCCCAGGGCACCTCCACCCACCGTGGCGCTCTGCCGCTCTGCAAGCGCTGCCATGCCGACGCTCCGCACGACCACCTCTTCGGCGGCCCCCGGTAGGCGCTCGCGGGGCCCTCGACAGCGCGGCGCGTCACAGCGCGCGTTGGCCAGCGATCTCGGTCCGCAAAGATTGCGAAGCACGGCATGGCACGCGACAGCGGTGCCCGAGCACCTCGTCGGACACCGATCCGCGACTACCGAAGAAACCGCGACGAAACGTGAGTATTCCGTTGGACGTGTGCACGCGCGAGGGCGCGCCGAGGAGGAGGCCGCGAGATGGCACAGAGGCTGCTCCAGGCGGAATTGACCGTGTTCTGCGCTGTGGGCTGCAGCGTGTCTCGGTCCTCCTCACCTAGTAACGGGCCTCACTAGCTTGTGCTTGGTCGTTCAGCTGGCGCCATCCGCCTCGTCCATGGCGTCGCTGCTGCTTGGCTTACGGCTTCTTCCCGTTTCGTCAGCTTGGCCTGCTCGCCTCGTTGTGAATTTCTGAGCTTCGCTTGCCCTTCGAGAGCGTGTGAAAGCGCGCGGCCATTCCGTGACGGAGTCGCCGCGCGCCCTGTTTTTGTCCTGCGTTCGTTGCCCGCCGCCGGCGTGGTGCGCGTCGAAGGCATGGCCTGCTCCGTTCGCCCGCTTCGCTCTGCGGCAGCTCAACCTTGCGGATGGGATCAGCCTTGGCGGGCAAGCAGGCTCGGCCATTCGGAGGGAGTCGCGGGAGGGCGAGGCGCGAGGGCACAGGAAGCAGCGATGTTTGCAGCGACCTCGGCCGCCAACGCCGCGCATCCGAGCAGACGCCCTCAGGCCTCGATCACTTTTCCTTTGACAGCTCGCTCAGGGGCGTATAAACGCCGGCACTCACTTCGCGCAACCGAGCGCGACGCGGGAGTGCGGTGGCGTAGCCACGTCTTGCACTTGTCTTCACCAGAGCGCCCATAGCTCAGCTGGATAGAGCATCGGCCTACGAAGCCGGGGGTCGGAAGTTCGAATCTTCCTGGGCGCGCCTGATTGGTCGTGTAAAAGGTCCTGAGCCCCTCATGGACGTCATGGATGACGGAGCGGAATTGCTCCTCTCCCCTGTGGCACAGCCGGAGGAACCAGCGAGCGTCGACGCGCTGTGGATGCGCGAGGCGCTCGCTGAGGCCGAGGCTGCGGCAGGTGCCGGTGACGTCCCCGTGGGGGCGCTCATCGTCGATGCGACGGGGACGGTGCTGGCGCGCGGTCGAAACCGTCGCGAGGTCGATCAGGATCCGACCGGCCACGCCGAGGTGGACGCGCTGCGGGCGGCGGCCAGGCGGCTTGGTCATTGGCGGCTCGAAGGGGCGACGGTCTACGCGACGCTGGAGCCGTGTCCCATGTGCGCGGGCGCGCTCGTCAATGCCAGGATTGCGCGGCTCGTCTACGGCTGCCCGGACCCGAAGGCGGGAGCTGTCGACACGCTGTTCGCGATCGGGCGCGACAACCGGCTCAACCATCGCTTCGCGGTCACCTCGGGCGTGCTCGCGGACGAGTGCGCCGGCGTGCTCCGCGCGTTCTTCGCGAAGCTCCGGACCGCCGCGTCGAAGCGCTGACAGCCCGGCCCGCGCGTGCGGGCGTCAAGGCGCCGCCCAGGCGCCGCCCTCGTCCTCTCCCGATCTCTCCTCGCCGGCTTCACCGCCGTCCTCACCGATCTGACGGGGCGCCAGATGCGGCGCAGGGGAGCCTCGCACCACGACCTCCTGGAGCCCCTTCTCCAGCTCCTCGTCGGAGATCCGCTGGCGCCTGTGCGCGATCTGCATGAGCTTGCGCAGGTACCCGCTCCAGGCAGGCGTCACCTCGCCGTTCGCGTCGAAGTGCTGCACGCTCGGGTTTGGCAGGATCGACGCGATGTACAGCGCCTGTCCGAGCGAGAGCTGCGCCGCCGACGCATTGAAGTAGTGCCGCGCGGCAGCGCCGATGCCGTAGACCAGCGGCCCGAACTCCACCGCGTTCAGGTAGAGCTCCATGATCTGCTCCTTGGTGAGCTCCTGCTCGAGGTACATGGTGAGCAAGGTTTCCTGGAGCTTGCGCGCCACGCTCTTGGTCCGCTCGAGGTAGAGGTTCTTGGCGAGCTGCATGCTGACGGTGCTCGCCCCTCGCACGAACCGCCTCTTCCGGAGGTTCTCGCGGATCGAGTTCTTGATGGCTTCCTCGTCGAACCCGTGGTGCCGGTGGAAGCCGCCGTCCTCCGTGGTCAGCACGGCGACCTCCATGAAGCGGGAGATGTCTTCGTAGGAGACCCACTCGGGGGTCCCTGGCCCGGACTCGATTTCGACGCGCTTGCCGCCGGGCCCGTAGACCAGGCGCCGGAACGCACGCTTGAAGCGATCGACGCTGAGCTCCGGCGGCATCTCGGTCACGCGGCAGGTGTTGGAGATACCCCAGTCAAGCAAAAAATTCCGATCGAGGTTCGCTGTATCGAACCGGAGCTTCCCTTCGATCCCGAACGAGCCGGCGAGCCTCATGCCGTGGAGCTTCGCCACGATGCCTTTGGGCACCGAATCCAACATCGACTGGCAAGCCGTGAGAGGCACCTCGAAGTTGCCGCGGACCCGATGTGAGCTTCCTGCGTGCTCGTATTCGCCGCGCGCGATCAGCCTCAGTGCACCGAGGTCGACCTCGGCGTCCTCGGCGACGAGCTTGGATCCGTCGAGCTTTGCGTTCGCCTTCGCTCGCCATGCCAGGTCGAGACCAGCGATGGGCTCGTCTGCGAGGGCCGCGCTCCGCAGGGAGAGGTTTTTCAGCCTTCCTTCGCCGTCGATGCCGAGCGTCTGGCCGTCGGCAGAGAGGACGACCCGCGCTCGGCTGACGATCGACGTCCGCGCCACATCGAACAGGCCCATGTCCCCTTCATGGACGCCGAGGGTGGAGAGCCAAATGGGTCCGCCCTGCACATCGGCGACGATCTCCTGCGGGGTCTCCTTCGCTTCGTTGATCGGCACGCGAAGGCGAAAGGTGAGCGCCTGCTGGGCGTCGGCGCCGGCGGTCGCGATCGCGGCCTCTCCAGGCGAGAGCTCCACCACCAGCGAGCCTGCCTCGCGCCGCACGGCGAGGTGGCCCGGTCCCAGGTTGAGATGATCAGCGTCGCGCTGGAGGCGGGCGGTGACGCCCGCGACGTCGAC